>NZ_CP108316.1:0-5513634 GCF_045160215.1 Streptomyces sp. NBC_00005 | reverse complement strand
TCGTCCAGGTGCTGGACGCCGTCGAGGAGAACGATCTGGTCTATGTCGTCCATGAGTGGCTGCCGGACGCCGTCGAGCTGACGACTCTGCTCGCCTCCGGTCCGCTGGAGCCGCACGACGCCTACCAGATGGTCAGTCAGATCGCCTCCGCGATGGCTGCCGCGCACCGCGAGGGCCTGGCGCATCTGCGGCTGAACCCCAACGCCGTGCTGCGCACCTCCAGCGGCCAGTGGCGCATCCGTGGCCTCGCCGTGAACGCCGCGCTGCGCGGCATCAGTTCGGACACCCCGCAGCGCACCGACACGGAGTCCGTCGGCGCCCTCCTGTACGCGGGGCTCACTCAGCGCTGGCCGTACGAGAGCGACGCCTACGGCCTGTCAGGGCTGCCCAAGGACGTCGGTCTGATCGCACCCGACCAGGTGCGGGCCGGCATCCACCGCGGTCTGTCCGAGCTCTCCATGCGCGCGCTCGTCAACGACGGGGCGACCGCCTCCCGGCACGAGTCCGCGTGCACGACGCCGGAGGAGCTGGTGAAGGCGATCGGCGAGATGCCTCGCATCCGCCCGCCGGAGCCGGCGTTCACCGCGCCACCGGAGTACCAGCGCACGACGTACCAGCAGGGCACGTACGGTCGTCCGGCGCCGCGCCCCGGATCCGGACGGCCGGTGCCGGCTCCTCCGGCTCCGCTGCAGAGCCGCACCGGCAAGGCCCTGAAGTGGGCCGTCTCGGCCCTCCTCATCGCCGCCCTGGGCCTGGGCAGCTGGCAGCTCGCGGACGCGCTCATGGACAGCGGCGGCAAGTCCGACGACACCAACAAGACGCAGACGACGGACGGGAACGACAAGAACGGCGACAAGACCAATCCGGTCCACAAGCTCAAGGTCGCGGGCGCCCAGGAGTTCGTCGCCAAGGGCGACGCCCAGCACCCCAACGACGTCGCCAAGACGTACGACGGCAAGAGTTCGACGTACTGGAAGACGAACACCTTCGTAAAGGGTCCGCCTCTCGCGCCGTACAAGCCGGGGGTTGGCATCATGTACGACCTCGGCTCGGCGCAGAAACTCACCGCGGCGTCCGTCGGCCTCCGCTACGACGGCGATCACACGTCGGTCGACCTGTACTCGGCCGACTCGTTGGCGCCTTCGTCGTTGGACCAGATGACGAAGATCGGCACCATCACGACGAATGGCAACACCGCCACGGTGAAGGTCAGCAAGTCCGTGAAGACGCAGTACGTACTCGTGTGGCTCACCTCTGTGCCGTACTCGGGCTCGGACCCGAGTGCGTACACCGGGGCCGGCTACAAGCAGGCCATCACGGACGTGACCTTCACCGGCTGACAACGCACCGCATCCCAGGGGAGGGGGTCCGATGGCAGATGACACCGCATACGGCGACGCAAGCGATCAGGACCTCCTGGCCCGCCACGTGGACGGCGACCCGGACGCCTTCGGCGAGATCGTGCGTCGGCATCGTGACCGCCTCTGGGCGGTGGCCCTGCGCACACTGGGCGACCGCGAGGAGGCCGCTGACGCCGTCCAGGACGCCCTCATGTCCGCCTACCGGGCCGCCCACACCTTCCGAGGTCAGTCGGCCGTCACAACGTGGCTGCACCGGATCACGGTGAATGCCTGCCTCGACCGTGCCAGAAAGGCCGCCTCACGCAAGACCTCACCGGTCGACGACACGGAGCGGCTGGAGCAGCTGCTGGAGCCGCACGAGGAGGCGTCGGCGCCTGCGGAACGCAACGATCTGCACCGTCAGCTGTTGGAAGCGCTCGGCACGCTTCCGCCCGACCAGCGGGCCGCCCTCGTCCTCGTCGACATGCAGGGATACCCGGTCGCTGAAGCCGCGCGCCTGCTCGATGTCCCGACCGGCACGGTGAAGAGCCGCTGCGCCCGCGGCAGAGCGAGACTCCTGCCGCTGCTCACCCATCTACGGCCGGAAAACACCGGTGAGGGAAAGGAACGGGGTGCGGGGCGGAACCGGACGCAGGGGACATCCGTCCCACCGGCAGCGGGACCACCGACCGACGGTCCACGCGATACCGGGCCAAGTGATTCAGCTGCTGTGAAGGGCGGAGGTGGGCGAGCGTGACATCCACGACGGACATGGCCGGACACCCGGACGTCGCCGAGATCTCCGACCTCACCGAGGGACTGCTCGCGCCTTCCCGGACCGCCGACGTACGACAGCATCTGGACGAGTGCGAGCTCTGCGCCGACGTCTTCGCTTCGCTGGAGGAGATCCGGGGGCTGCTCGGCACTCTTCCGGGTCCGCCCCGCATGCCCGACGATGTCGCCGGACGCATCGACGCCGCACTCGCCGCCGAGGCACTGCTGAACGCCGGGCCGGCCAGTGACGAAGACGCCCCGTCGTTCGTCACTGCGACCCGCTCCCAGTCCGATGCCGACGAGAGCGCTCATGTTTCACGTGAAACATCGGCACCCGCCGGTAGGCCTTCGGGCCGTGCACGCGTCTCGACCACGGGCCCGGGCCGCAAGGGCCGCCAGCGAGCCGGACGCCGCAGGATCGCCGTCCTGGTAACCGTCGCCGCGGTCGCCGCTCTGGGATTCGGCTCTCTGCTGATCAACACGCTGAACGACGGCAAGCCTTCCGGCACCGAGGCCGGTGGCAGCCACACCACGGCGGCGGACACCTTCTCCGAGACCAAACTGGAGAAGCAGGTCACCGATCTCCTCGCCCAGAAACAGGGCGGGAAGAGCGGCTCCAGTGCGCCGCACAGTCTCGGCGTGGAAGGCGGGGCCGGAACCGCGTCACCCAAGGTCTTTAGCGAGCCCACGGTCACGGTTCCCGACTGCGTCCAGAACGGCATCGGCCGCACGGACCAGGCACTCGCGACGGAGCAAGGGGTCTACCAGGGCAAGACCGCCTTGCTCGTGGTCCTGCCCGACGCCTCCGGCAGCACCCGGGTGACCGCGTACATCGTGGATGCAACCTGTGCGAGCCACCCGTCGTCCACCAAGGCGAAGGTCCTTCTGACGCACTCCTACACCCGCCACTGAGCGCACACGCTTCGACTCTGTCCCCCGTGGTATCCCGTACGGTGTCGCGTCTCCGTGTGCCCGGACACAGCGGGAATGCGCGCCCATTAGGATCCGTTGGGTGGGGTGGGAGTTCTGAGAGGGGCTCCCACCGGTCCGACGACGCAGTCCAGAGACGAGGAACCAAGCCGTGAGCGACGTCCGTAACGTGATCATCATCGGCTCAGGGCCCGCCGGCTACACGGCGGCGCTCTACACCGCGCGCGCGTCGCTGAAGCCGCTGGTGTTCGAAGGCGCCGTCACTGCCGGTGGCGCGCTGATGAACACCACCGACGTGGAGAACTTCCCGGGCTTCCGGGACGGCATCATGGGCCCCGACCTCATGGACAACATGCGCGCCCAGGCGGAGCGCTTCGGTGCCGAGCTCATCCCGGACGACATCGTCTCCGTCGATCTGACCGGTGAGATCAAGACCGTCACCGACACCGCCGGCACCGTGCACAAGGCGAAGGCCGTCATCGTCACCACCGGCTCCCAGCACCGCAAGCTCGGTCTGCCGAACGAGGACGCGCTCTCCGGACGCGGCGTCTCCTGGTGCGCCACCTGTGACGGCTTCTTCTTCAAGGACCAGGACATCGCCGTGATCGGCGGCGGTGACACCGCGATGGAAGAGGCCACCTTCCTCTCCCGCTTCGCCAAGTCCGTGACGATCGTCCACCGCCGGGACACTCTGCGCGCCTCCAAGGCGATGCAGGAGCGCGCCTTCGCCGACCCGAAGATCAAGTTCGTCTGGGACAGCGAGGTCGCCGAGGTTCAAGGCGAGGAGAAGCTCTCCGGTCTGAAGCTGCGCAACATCAAGACCGGCGAGCTGTCGGACCTGGCGGTCACCGGGCTGTTCATCGCGATCGGCCACGACCCGCGCACCGAACTCTTCAAGGGCCAACTCGACCTCGACGCGGAGGGCTACCTCAAGGTCGCCGCTCCTTCCACCCACACCAACCTGACGGGTGTCTTCGCCGCCGGCGACGTGGTCGACCACACCTACCGGCAGGCGATCACCGCGGCCGGCACCGGCTGCTCCTCCGCCCTCGACGCCGAGCGCTTCCTCTCCGCCCTCGCGGACGAGGAGCAGGCCGAGCCCGAGAAGACCTCTGTCTGACCTCCATCCGCCCCACGCACCAACCAGTTAAGGAGCCCGCCGTGGCCGGCACCCTGAAGAACGTGACCGACGACTCCTTCGAGCAGGACGTCCTCAAGAGCGACAAGCCCGTGCTGGTGGACTTCTGGGCCGCCTGGTGCGGTCCGTGCCGCCAGATCGCGCCGTCTCTCGAGGCCATCGCCGCCGAGTACGGCGACAAGATCGAGGTCGTCAAGCTCAACATCGACGAGAACCCGGGTACGGCCGCCAAGTACGGCGTCATGTCCATCCCGACGCTGAACGTCTACCAGTCAGGCGAAGTCGCCAAGACCATCGTCGGTGCGAAGCCGAAGGCCGCAATCGTCCGCGACCTCGAGGACTTCATCGCCGAGTAGTCGGTGAAGCCGTCGAGCCGACGGCGCATGTTTCACGTGAAACACGAATGGGCCACCCCACAAGGGGTGGCCCATTCGCTTGTCCGAACGTCTTTCACAGTGGCCGCAACACAGGCTCCTTCTGCACGGCCCCCAGCAGCCGGTCCAGCGCCATCTCCACGTCTTCCTTCCAGGAGAGTGTCGTCCGCAGCTCCAGCCTCAGTCGCGGGTACGTCGGGTGAGGGCGGACCGTTTTGAAGCCCACGGCCAGGAGATGGTCGGCCGGCAGGACACACGCGGGTTCCTTCCACCGCGCGTCCCCGAAGGCCTCGATGGCCTTGAAGCCCCGTCGCAGCAGATCCTTGGCGACCGTCTGGACCATAACCCGCCCGAGCCCCTGCCCCTGATAGCCGGGCATGAGGAACGCGGTCATGAGCTGCACCGCGTCCGGCGAGACGGGGCTCGTGGGGAACGCCGTCGAGCGGGGAACGTAGGCCGGAGGGGCGTAGAGGACGAAGCCCACCGGCACATCGTCGACGTAGACGACACGGCCGCAGGATCCCCAGTCCAGCAGGACCGCTGAGATCCACGATTCCTTCTCCAGGGCGGACGTGCCCGCTCTTACCGCGGCCTCGCCACTGACTGGGTCCAACTCCCAGAAGACACACGCGCGACAGCGCTTGGGAAGGTCCTGAAGGTTGTCCAGCGTGAGCGGTACGAGCCGACGCCCCATGAAGCCTGTTCCTCGCTTCCTTCGCCCGCAGCGTCGCGGGCGGCTGTCAGAGCGTTCCGTTCTCTGAGGAGGCTGCCGACGAAGCCGCCGACCGCGCCCAACCCCAGGCCCGCGCTCACCAGTTCGGTGCGGCTCATCGTTCGCATGGCCCCTGCCTCCCTCTCAGAGGTAACTGCCAGGTGGATGCGCCATACCCGAACGCATCGTATCCACGAAGCGATTGCATCGATACTGCCTGAAAGCAAAGAGCAGGCCGTGTTCCGGTACACACCGGACACGGCCCGCTCTACCGGCCCACCGAGCGAAACCGCCCTGTCGGCCACAGGATCTCTAAGCCTCGACGTCCTCGGAGTCGTCCTCCAGAAGACTCTTCTGCAGGACTGGCCCCTCGCCGGGAGCGAGGCTGCTGAGGATCCGCTCGAGGTCCTCCATGGAGGCGAACTCGACCGTGATCTTGCCCTTCTTCTGCCCCAGATCGACCTTCACGCGCGTCTCGAAACGGTCCGAGAGACGGGTCGCGAGGTCGGTCAGCGCCGGGGAGACCAGGGCTCCGGCCCGCGGCCCCTTGGAGCGCTGGGCCGTCTGCGGCCGCGAGCCCATGAGGGTCACGATCTCCTCGACGGCCCGCACCGACAGCCCCTCGGCGACGATCCGGTGGGCCAGGCGATCCTGCTCCTCGGAGTCCTCGACGGAGAGCAGCGCCCTCGCATGACCGGCGGAGAGGACCCCCGCGGCCACCCGGCGCTGTACCGCCGGCGAGAGCTTCAGCAGACGCAGCGTGTTGGAGACCTGCGGACGGGAGCGACCGATACGGTCCGCCAGCTGGTCGTGCGTGCAGTTGAAGTCCTTCAGAAGCTGGTCGTAGGCGGCGGCCTCTTCCAGCGGGTTCAGCTGTGCTCGGTGCAGATTCTCCAGCAGGGCGTCCAGGAGGAGCTTCTCGTCGTCCGTGGCCCGCACGATCGCGGGGATCGCCTCAAGACCGGCCTCACGGCAGGCCCGCCAGCGCCGCTCGCCCATGATCAGCTCGTACCGGGCGGTACCCAACTGCCGTACGACGACCGGCTGGAGGAGACCCACCTCCTTGATGGAGGTCACGAGTTCCTGCAGCGCGTCCTCGTCGAAGACCTCACGCGGCTGGCGCGGGTTCGGCGTGATGGCGTCGAGAGGGAGCTCCGCGAAGTAGGCGCCCACCGGAGGCGCGGGCGCCTCCATCGCGCCGTTCAGCGACAGCTCCTCGGTTTCATGTGAAACAGGCGGCAACGTGGCCACCTTCGCCGCAGCCACCCCACGGTCGGTCGTCAGCACCGGGACCGCCGACGGGGACGCCGAACCAGCGCCCCCCATCGCGGCCGGGGGCGGCGTCTTCTCCGTCGGGGCAGCAGGGATCAATGCGCCGAGACCACGGCCCAAACCCCTCCGTCGCTCGCTCACTGGATCCCCTCCACCATGCTCGGGTCGCTCTGTGCACCGATGTGGGCATGCGGCGCTTCGTAAGACACACCGACACCCTTCAGCGCGATTTCTCGCGCCGCCTCAAGATAGGACAGGGCACCGCTGGAGCCCGGATCGTACGTCAGCACGGTCTGTCCATAGCTCGGCGCCTCGGAGATACGGACCGAGCGAGGAATGCTCGTCCGCAGCACCTCGTCGCCGAAGTGACTGCGCACCTCGTCCGCGACCTGCGACGCGAGACGCGTCCGGCCGTCGTACATGGTGAGCAGGATCGTCGATACATGCAGCGTGGGGTTGAGGTGCCCCCGCACCAGGTCGACGTTGCGCAGCAGCTGTCCCAGGCCCTCCAGCGCGTAGTACTCGCACTGGATCGGGATGAGGACCTCCGCGCCGGCCACCAGCGCGTTGACCGTCAGCAGGCCGAGCGAGGGAGGGCAGTCGATCAGGATGTAGTCCAGCGGCTGCTCGTAGGCCTGGATGGCTCGCTGCAGCCGACTCTCCCGCGCCACCAGCGACACCAGCTCGATCTCCGCACCGGCGAGATCGATCGTGGCGGGGGCGCAGAAAAGACCCTCAACATCGGGGACCGGCTGTACGACTTCCGCGAGGGGCCTGCTCTCGACCAGGACGTCGTAGATGGACGGGACTTCGGCGTGATGGTCGATCCCCAGCGCAGTGGATGCGTTGCCCTGTGGGTCGAGGTCGATCACCAGGACTCGGCCGCCGTGCAGGGCCAGGGAGGCGGCAAGGTTGACGGTTGTCGTCGTCTTGCCGACACCACCCTTCTGGTTGGCGACCACCATGACGCGTGTCTGCTCGGGCCGTGGCAGGCCCTCGCCGGCCCGTCCCAGAGCCTCCACCGCCAGTTGGGCAGCACGACCGATCGGAGTGTCGTCCATCGGGGGCGGTGTTTCACGTGAAACATCCTCCCCCATCGACTCGGTACGGGGACCGGGGACCGGATCGGTCATCGGTCCCGCGATGTTGGCGTCGGACCGCAAGGATTCACTCTCCTCGACTTCAGGCTCGCAATGAACAGAGCCTCCCATGTCTTCGGGGTCGTGAACCAGTGAGGCCTGTTGTTCTGTGGAGAAATCCACCTCTGTGGACAACTCCGTGCCCCTCGCGGGGGACTGAGTAGGGTCGGATACGGGCGCCTCTGCGAGTGAACCGAGAGGCTTGCGGTCGCGGGGTTCAGCAGCGGCGCGGCCGCGGCTGATGATGCCGTGCAGCAGGGAGCGACGTTTCACGTGAAACACGATGCACAGCGGCGGTGGCCGAACTGTCGCGACACTCCGGCGTGAGTAGGTTTGGCAGCTTGTGTGGAGTACGTCTCGTCGTCAGGCCGGATCAGCGGCGACGACGTGTTCGCCCGGTACGAGCGGCCTTCGCCCTCTTCGCTGCGAAGCGCACACCGCCGGGGCTCTCCCCGACCTCGACCCGCACGACCGTGGACAGAGGATCCACCACGCCTTCACCCACATGCAGGATGGACGTCTCCACGGCACCGAGCTTGCTCAGCGCCGTGGACGCGCTCTTGAGCTCCTCCTCAGCGGTGTCCCCCTTGAGCGCCAGCATCTCCCCGTACGGCCGCAGCAGCGGAATGCCCCACGCGGCCAGTCGGTCCAGCGGTGCCACGGCGCGTGCTGTCACGACATGCACCGGCGGCACTTTGCCCATGACCTCCTCGGCGCGGCCACGGACGACCGTCACATGGTCAAGACCCAGCAGCTCCACGACCTCGGTGAGGAAGTTGGTACGCCGCAGCAGCGGCTCCAGCAGCGTGATCTTCAGGTCCTCGCGGACGAGCGCCAGGGGAATGCCCGGCAGGCCGGCACCCGAGCCCACGTCGCACACGGTCACCCCCTCGGGCACGACCTCGGAAAGCACCGCACAGTTCAGCAGGTGCCGCTCCCACAGGCGTGGCACTTCACGTGGACCGATGAGACCGCGCTGCACACCTGCCTCAGCGAGCAGCTCCGCATAGCGGACCGCGTCCGCGAAGCGATCGCCGAACACCTCACGCGCCTGCTCGGGCGCGGGGGGAAGCTCCGCTGCCTCCGTCACGGGGGACCGTCCTTCCGTACGCATCAGCGCACCGGGCGCCGACCAACAGAACTATCAGGCTGACAAAGTCCGGCCCCGTCTGCGCTACAGACGGGGCCGGAAAAACGTACGGACCGATCAGGCCGGGAGCACGACGACGAAGCGCTGCGGCTCCTCGCCCTCGGACTCGCTGCGCAGGCCCGCGGCCTTGACCGCGTCGTGCACGACCTTGCGCTCGAACGGGGTCATCGGGTTCATCTTCACGGGCTCGCCGGTGCTCCTGACCTCGGCGGCCGCCTTCGCACCCAGCTCGGAGAGCTCAGCGCGCTTCTTGGCGCGGTAGCCGCCGATGTCCAGCATCAACCGGCTGCGGTCCCCGGTCTCCCGGTGCACGGCCAGGCGCGTGAGCTCCTGGAGCGCCTCAAGCACCTCACCGTCACGGCCAACCAGCTTCTGCAGGTCTCGGCCGCCCGCGTCGCTGATGATCGAGACAGCGGCGCGGTCGGCCTCGACGTCCATGTCGATGTCGCCGTCTAGATCGGCGATGTCCAGCAGACCCTCGAGGTAGTCCGCCGCGATCTCGCCCTCCTGCTCCAGGCGGGTCAGGGTGTCTGCACCCTCGACAGCGGCGGAGGTGGTGCCTTCCGTCACGGGATGGGCTCCTTCTTACTTCTTGGACGGGGACTTGGGGCGCTGCGGGCCCTTGCGCTGCCCGGACTGGGCCTTGCTGCGGGTGGTGCCGCCGCCGGACTTCGGCTCGGCCTTCTTGGCAGCAGGGGAGGGCTTGGCGTCCTCCGGCTCGTCGGACTTGCTCAGCGACGTCTTCGGCTCCTCGTCGCCGGCGGCCTTCGGGCTGCCGGACTGGCGCTGGGCCTTGCTCTGCCGCTTGGGCTGCTGGCGCTTGGGAGCAGCGGCGGTGCCGGTCGTCGGCGTACCGTCCTCGGTCTGGGCGGCGGCAGCGCTCTCGCTCTTCATCACGGTGCCGTCGGTCTGAGCGGCGAGACCAGCCTTGTTCAGGGCGTTGATGAACTTACGCTCGAACTCGTTGCGGTCACGGCCCTTGGCGACGATCGCCTTGACGATGGTCTTCTCGCTCCGCTTACGGGTCTTGCCGTGGCTCGTGACCTGCTTGGTCAGGCGCTCCAGGTAGGAGGCCTGCGCCTTGGAGCCCGGGGTCGGGTTGTTGTGGATGACGTACATCTGCTGGCCCATGGTCCACACGTTGGTGGTCAGCCAGTAGACGAGGACACCGACCGGGAAGTTGATGCCGAAGACGGCGAACATGACCGGGAAGACGTACATCAGCATCTTCTGCTGCTGCATGAACGGCGTCTTCACCGTCGTGTCGACGTTCTTCGTCATCAGCTGGCGCTGCGTGTAGAACTGCGACGCCGACATCATGACGATCATGATCGCGGTGACCACCCGGACGTCGGTCAGCGTCGCGCCGAGCGCGGTGACCTTCTCCGAGCTGTCGGTGAACTTCGCCGCGAGCGGGGCACCGAAGATGTGCGCCTTACGGGCGCTGGCGAGCAGCGAATCGTTGATGACGCCGATCGTCGAGCCCGTCGCGATGCCGTTGAGCACGTGATACAGGGCGAAGAAGAACGGCGACTGCGCCAAGATGGGAAGGCACGAGGAGAGCGGGTTGGTGCCCGTCTCCTTGTACAGCTTCATCATCTCTTCGGACTGACGCTGCTTGTCGCTCTTGTAGCGCTCCTGGATCTTCTTCATCTCGGGCTGCAGCGTCTGCATGGCCCGGGTCGCCTTGATCTGCTTCACGAAGAGCGGGATCAGGCAGATACGAATCAGAATCACCAGGGACACGATGGACAGGCCCCAGGCCCAGCCCGTGTCGGGACCGAAGATCTTCCCGTACACCGAGTGGAACTGGACGATGACCCATGAAACGGGTGTCGTGATGAAGCTGAAGAGGCTGGCAATCGTGTCCACTAATCATGCTCCTTGGGCATGGGACGGAGTCTCTGCGGCCGGGCTCGAAGGAGGGTTCTCCTCGGTGGCCGTTTCGGCGGCGGAGGGCCCGCCCCTGCGTGCGCGCCACGCGTCGCGCAGCATTTCGTGCCACCGCGGGCGCTTGCGCGGTGGGACATGGTCCACACCGCCGAGCGACCACGGATTGCACCGCAGGATGCGCCAGGCAGTGAGCGCCGTGCCCTTGATCGCACCGTGCCGGTCGATGGCCGTGTAGCCGTAGCGGGAACACGACGGGTAGTACTTGCAGACCGGCCCGAGCAGCGGACTGATGGTCCACTGGTACAGCTTGATCAGAGCCAGCAGCGGGTACTTCATCGCGCGCCCCCTCCCAGCAACCGCTCGATGGCGGCATCCAGGTCTTGGGCCAGTTGTGCATGGTCGGCGTCACCCGCACCGGGCAGCGCTCGTACGACTACCAGGCTACCGGGGGGCAACAGAGCGACTCGGTCCCGCATCAGGTGACGCAGTCTGCGCTTCACCTTGTTGCGAACCACCGCACCGCCCACGGCTTTGCTCACGACGAAACCCGCACGCGTCGGGGGAGCGCTCTCCCCAGGCGCGTGCGGGTCCGTGGCACCGCTACGAAGATGAACAACAAGGGACGGGCGTCCGGCCCGGCGCCCTCGTCGTACCGCGGTCGCGAAGTCCTCGCGCCGCCTCAGCCGGTTCTCGGTGGGCAGCACGACGGCATGACCTGACCGGGATCAGGCGGACAAGCTGGCGCGACCCTTGCTACGGCGGTTCGCCAGAATCGCGCGGCCGGCACGGGTACGCATCCGCAGGCGGAAGCCGTGGGTCTTGGCGCGACGACGGTTGTTCGGCTGGAAGGTGCGCTTGCTCACTCGGGGGCTCCAGAAATCAATCGGTGGTGGCGGGTGCCGTCCTGGCTGTCACCGTGCGCCCACGAGTAGCTCGCAGTTACGCCCGTGTGCACCGCTTCCCGATCACCTGACGCGATCTGTGCCCATCGGAGGCAGGCGGCAGCAGCCATCGACAACTCGACCTGGTTACGGTACGCGGGGCTACGCCATCCGGTCAAACCAGCAGTCACTGGTAGACACTATCCACAGCCTGGGGACAACAACTTGAACCGCACCCGTCGCCCTGACTACCGTGGCTGAACTCCGATTCGTTCCGTTGACCCCTTGTTTTTGGCTCCACCCCATTTGAATCCCAACCCGTCCCACAACCACACGTTCGTGGGACCCGTGAGAGAGCGTGCCCTGTGGCTGACGTACCTGCCGATCTTGCCGCAGTGTGGCCACGAGTACTGGACCAACTTCTCGGCGAGGGACGCGGGCAGGGGGTGGAGACGAAGGACGAGCACTGGATCCGGCGCTGCCAGCCGCTCGCGCTGGTCGCGGACACGGCACTGCTCGCCGTACCGAACGAATTCGCCAAGGGCGTGCTCGAGGGCCGCCTCGCCCCGATCGTCAGCGAGACGCTGAGCCGCGAGTGCGGCCGTCCGATCCGCATCGCGATCACCGTCGACGACTCCGCGGGCGAGCCACCCGCCCCGCCGGTGCAGCAGGCCCGCCCCCAGTCACGCTACGAGGAACCCGAGCTCCCCTCCGGCCCGTACGACGGCTACGGCCGCCATCGCGCCGACGACCACCGGCCGAACCGCGGCGAGCAGCTCCCCGGCGCCCCGGGGGACCAACTGCCCAGCGCCCGCCCGGCCTACCCGTCCGAGTACCAGCGCCCCGAGCCCGGCGCCTGGCCGCGCCCCTCGCAGGACGAGTACAGCTGGCAGCAGCAGCGCCTCGGCTTCCCCGAGCGGGACCCGTACGCGTCGCCGCAGCAGGACTCGTACGGACGCCCGGCCCAGGACTACCGGCCGCAGTCGATGGAGCGCCCGCCGTACGAAGCGCAGCGACCCGACTACGACCAGCAGCGCTCCGACTACGAGCAGTCCCGCCAGGACTACGACCGGCGCGACGACCGTCGGGAGCTGCCCGAGCAGTCGTCCGGCTCCGGGCACGTCCACCGCGGCGGCCCCGTCGGCTCCTCGCTGCCCGCCTCCAGCGGTGCCCCCGGCCCCCTGGCCGCGAAGCCCGCGCCGGCGACCGGCCCGGGTGAGCCGACCGCGCGCCTGAACCCGAAGTACCTCTTCGACACGTTCGTCATCGGTGCCTCCAACCGCTTCGCGCACGCGGCCGCGGTCGCCGTGGCCGAAGCGCCGGCGAAGGCCTACAACCCCCTGTTCATCTACGGGGAGTCGGGGCTCGGCAAGACACACCTGCTGCACGCCATCGGGCACTACGCGCGCAGCCTCTACCCGGGCACGCGTGTGCGGTACGTGAGCTCGGAGGAGTTCACCAATGAGTTCATCAACTCCATCCGCGACGGCAAGGGCGACAGCTTCCGCAAGCGCTACCGCGAGATGGACATCCTGCTCGTCGACGACATCCAGTTCCTGGCGGACAAGGAGTCGACGCAGGAGGAGTTCTTCCACACCTTCAACACGCTCCACAACGCCAACAAGCAGATCGTGCTCTCCAGCGACCGGCCGCCGAAGCAGCTGGTGACACTGGAGGACCGGCTGCGGAACCGTTTCGAGTGGGGCCTGATCACCGACGTCCAGCCGCCCGAGCTGGAGACCCGTATCGCCATCCTCCGTAAGAAGGCGGTGCAGGAGCAGCTCAACGCCCCGCCGGAGGTGCTGGAGTTCATCGCCTCCCGCATCTCGCGCAACATCCGCGAGCTGGAGGGCGCGCTGATCCGGGTGACGGCCTTCGCGTCGCTCAACCGGCAGCCGGTGGACCTGGGCCTGACGGAGATCGTCCTCAAGGACCTGATCCCGGGCGGCGAGGACTCGGCCCCCGAGATCACCTCGACGGCCATCATGAGCGCGACCGCCGACTACTTCGGACTCACCGTCGAGGACCTGTGCGGCACCTCTCGCGGCCGTGCGCTGGTGACCGCCCGCCAGATCGCCATGTACCTGTGCCGTGAGCTGACGGATCTCTCCCTACCGAAGATCGGCGCGCTGTTCGGCGGCCGCGACCACACCACGGTGATGCACGCGGACCGCAAGATCCGCAATCTCATGGCCGAGCGGCGCTCCATCTACAACCAGGTGACCGAGCTGACGAACCGCATCAAGAACGGCTGACAGCCGCCGACATACGTCGTCGAGGGCGCCCCGGGACTCCTCCCGGGGCGCCCTCCGTCGTTCCGCGGCCCGCTGCGTGGACGTCTGCCGTCGTGCGCGTGGCCATCCGCTGTTCGATTACCTGCCGCGTTACGGCCGCTCTCCACAGATTTGGTGACTTTCTTGCGTCCACATCCTGGGGACTGCGAAGTTGTCCAGATCGTGTCCACAGGGGCCCCTGTCGAAAAACCATCGGGCCAGGTCAAGTGCCTGTGGATTGGTGGACGAAGGATCTCCACAGACTGTGGACGACGAAATGATCCACAAGCTGTGCACGAAGTTGTCCACCGACAACCCACAGGCCAGGGCCAGTTGTCCCCAGCGATGGGCAGCTTCTCCACATCGCTGTCCACTGTTCGGCAACCCGACGCGCCTGATCACCGGGTCGAGTGAAAGGCGTCACACGAAGGTGCCGGGTTGGCCTGTGGGAAACGTGGGTAAAGCTGGGGACGGCGCTGGGGAGAACTCCCCCAAGGCTGTGCACGGCGTGTGCAGAACTTTCCGTTCTCCACAGAGATGCCGAGTTGTCCACCGTCACCGCCCACAGGGCCCGTGGACAAAATTTCCGGCCTGACCTGTGCAAACGAGGTTATCCACCGTTTCCACAGCCCCTACTACTACTCCCAACTAGAGAGAGCTGGGAATCCGCTTCGAAGGGGGTCCTGTGCACAACTCGCTGTCCGGCTCCCGACTGCCCCTCGTCACGACTTGACCCCGAGAGGCACCTACTGTCAGTGCCGTGCGTCAGACTGTTCCCCGGTGTCCTTCCCTCCACCGGGACCGACGACACCGAGACAGACGACGAAGCCAGGCAGGGCGAGAAGCGCCGGCAACAGCAGGAGGCGGCAACAGTGAAGATCCGGGTGGAACGCGACGTACTCGCGGAGGCAGTGGCCTGGGCGGCGCGCAGCCTCCCGGCCCGTCCGCCGGCGCCTGTCCTCGCCGGCCTCCTGCTGAAGGCCGAGGACGGCGTTCTCAGCCTCTCCAGCTTCGACTACGAGGTCTCCGCGCGTGTGTCGGTGGAGGCGGAGGTCGAGGAGGAGGGCACAGTCCTCGTCTCCGGCCGGCTGCTCGCCGACATCTGCCGCGCCCTCCCCAACCGCCCGGTGGAGATTTCCACAGACGGTGTACGGGCGACCGTGGTCTGCGGTTCCTCGCGATTCACACTCCACACCCTGCCTGTGGAGGAGTACCCGGCGTTGCCGCAGATGCCGAACGCCACGGGCACGGTCCCCGGTGAGGTCTTCGCCTCCGCGGCCGCCCAGGTGGCCATTGCGGCCGGCCGTGACGACACGCTGCCGGTCCTGACCGGTGTGCGCATCGAGATCGAGGGCGACACGGTCACCCTGGCTTCCACCGACCGCTACCGCTTCGCGGTCCGTGAGTTCCTGTGGAAGCCGGAGAACCCGGAGGCGTCCGCGGTTGCCCTGGTGCCCGCCAAGACGCTCCTGGACACCGCCAAGGCCCTCACGAGCGGCGACAGCGTGATCCTGGCGCTGTCCGGCTCGGGCGCGGGCGAGGGGCTGATCGGTTTCGAGGGCGCGGGCCGCCGTACGACGACGCGTCTGCTCGAGGGCGACCTCCCGAAGTACCGCACGCTGTTCCCGACGGAGTTCAACACCGTCGCCGTCATCGAGACCGCCCCCTTCGTGGAGGCCGTCAAGCGTGTGGCCCTGGTCGCCGAGCGCAACACCCCTGTGCGGCTCAGCTTCGAGCAGGGCGTGCTCATCCTGGAGGCAGGCTCCAGCGACGACGCACAGGCTGTGGAAAGGGTGGACGCGCAGCTGGAGGGCGACGACATCTCCATTGCCTTCAACCCGACGTTCCTGCTGGACGGCCTGAGCGCCATCGACTCCCCGGTGGCCCAGCTGTCGTTCACGACGTCCACGAAGCCCGCGCTGCTCAGCGGCAAGCCGGCGCTGGACGCGGAGGCGGACGAGGCCTACAAGTACCTGATCATGCCGGTGCGGTTGAGCGGCTGATTGTCCCGCCCGGTTGTCCACAGGCCGTGGACGACCGGGCGTCCCTTTGGGGAGAAGTCGCAGGTCGGGGCGTACGTTTGAGCGCGTATGCCCGCAGGTGTGCGTGAGCGTCCGGGTTTAGGCTCGGACACAGGTACGAACGTGCCTCACACGCCACACAGCAACCTAAAGGAACAATTGATGGAGCTCGGTCTCGTCGGCCTCGGCAAGATGGGCGGCAACATGCGCGAGCGGATACGCCGCGCAGGCCACACCGTCATCGGATTCGACCGAAACCCGGATCTCGCCGATGTCCACAGCCTGGAAGAGCTTGTGGGCAAACTCAGCGGTCCGCGCGTGATCTGGGTGATGGTCCCGGCCGGCGCCCCCACCCAGTCGACCGTGGACGAGCTCGCCGAGCTCCTGGAGCCCGGCGACGTCGTCGTGGACGGCGGGAACTCCCGCTGGACGGACGACGAGAAGCACGCAGAGGAACTGGCCGCCAAGGGCATCGGTTTCGTCGACTGCGGCGTTTCCGGCGGCGTCTGGGGCCTGGAGAACGGCTACGCGCTGATGTTCGGCGGCGACGCGGAGAACGTCGCCAAGGTGCAACCGGTCTTCGACGCCCTCAAGCCCGAGGGGAAGTTCGGCGCGGTGCACGCCGGCAAGGTCGGCGCGGGCCACTTCGCGAAGATGGTCCACAACGGCATCGAGTACGCGATGATGCAGGCCTACGCCGAGGGCTGGGAACTGCTGGAGAAGGTCGACTCGGTCACGGATGTGCGTGAGGTCTTCCGGTCCTGGCAGGAGGGCACCGTCATCCGCTCCTGGCTGCTGGACCTCGCGGTGAACGCCCTCGACGAGGACGAGCACCTGGACAGGCTGAAGGGTTTTGCACAGGACTCCGGTGAGGGACGCTGGACTGTGGAAGCCGCCATCGACAACGCCGTGCCGCTGCCCGCGATCACGGCCTCGCTCTTCGCGCGGTTCGCGTCGCGCCAGGAGGACTCGCCGCAGATGAAGATGATCGCCGCGCTGCGGAACCAGTTCGGCGGCCACGCGGTCGAGACGAAGTAATCCACAGGGCCGCAGCGCGGTCCACAACTCTGGGGGAGGTCGGCGAACGACCATGCACGTCACGCATCTGTCGCTGGCCGACTTCCGCTCGTACGCCCGGGTCGAAGTTCCGCTCGACCCGGGTGTCACCGCTTTCGTCGGCCCCAACGGGCAGGGCAAGACGAACCTCGTCGAGGCCGTCGGCTATCTCGCCACCCTCGGCAGCCACCGGGTCTCCTCCGACGCCCCCCTCGTCCGCATGGGCGCCGATCGCGCGGTCATCCGGGCGCAGGTCAAGCAGGGCGAGCGGCAGCAGCTGGTCGAGCTGGAGCTGAACCCCGGCAAGGCCAACCGCGCCCGCATCAACAGGTCCTCGCAGGTCAGACCGCGTGACGTGCTGGGCATCGTACGGACTGTCCTGTTCGCGCCCGAGGACCTCGCGCTGGTGAAGGGCGACCCCGGTGAGCGGCGGCGTTTCCTCGACGAGCTGATCACCGCACGCTCCCCGCGCATGGCCGGCGTGCGCTCCGACTACGAGCGGGTCCTCAAGCAGCGCAACACGCTCCTCAAGTCGGCCGCGCTGGCTCGCCGGCACGGCGGCCGCACCATGGACCTGTCCACGCTCGACGTCTGGGACCAGCATCTCGCGGGCGTGGGCGCCGAGTTGCTCGCCCAGCGCCTCGACCTGGTGGCCGCGGTCCAGCCGCTGGCCGACAAGGCGTACGAGCAGTTGGCCCCCGGGGGCGGCCCTGTTGCCCTGGAGTACAAGCCGTCCGCCCCCGGTGAGGCCCATACGCGCGAGGACCTCTACGAGCAGTTGATGGCCGCGCTCGCCGAGGCGCGCAAGCAGGAGATCGAGCGGGGCGTCACCCTCGTAGGACCCCATCGAGACGATCTGCTTCTCAAACTCGGTCAGTTGCCCGCCAAGGGGTACGCGTCCCACGGCGAGTCCTGGTCGTACGCGCTGGCGCTGCGCCTCGCCTCCTACGACCTTCTGCGGGCCGAGGGCAACGAGCCGGTGCTCGTCCTCGACGACGTCTTCGCCGAGCTGGACACCCGCCGCCGTGAGCGCCTGGCGGAGCTGGTCGCGCCCGGTGAGCAGGTGCTGGTGACCGCCGCGGTCGACGACGACGTACCGCACGTACTGACCGGGACGCGGTACTCCGTGTCGGACGGGACGGTGGAGCGCGCATGACGAGCGAGGAGCCGGCCTCCAAGGAGACCAAGAAGACCCCCGAGCCGTCCGGCGTCGACCTCGCGCGCGTGGCGCTCAGGGCGGCGAAGGAACAGGCACGCGCGCGTGGGGACGCGGCGCAGCAGAAGAAACAGGCGCGGCGCGGTGGTCTGCGCTCCGGCGCGCGCGCCGACGGGCGCGACCCCATGGCGCTCGGTGCTGCGATCAACCGGCTGATCACCGAGCGCGGTTGGGAGACCCCGGCGGCGGTGGGCGGCGTCATGGGCCGCTGGCCGCAGATCGTCGGTGAGGACGTGGCCAAGCACTGTGTGCCGGAGAAGTACGACGAGGACGAGCGCGTGCTCGTCGTGCGCTGCGACTCCACGGCCTGGGCGACGAATCTGCGCCTGCTCGCACCGACGCTCGTCGCCCGTCTCAACGAGGATCTCGGGCACGGCGCGGTGAAGATGATCAAGGTGAACGGTCCCAGCGGCCCCGCCCGTCGCTACGGTCCCCTGCGCGCCCCCGGCAGCACGGGACCCGGCGACACGTATGGGTGACAGACCTCACATCTGCAGGCCGTAGGCGGTCTCGTCGTGGCGCCGGCGGCCCCTGCGTCGTACCACCGCGTGCGGTTGCGAATCCCGACCTGACTCCCAAGTAGCCAAGGGTTGACAGCCGGAAGCGCTGAGTGCCGCTGTGAGCCTCTTGGAGCCCCGCTCCGTATATGGGGACCCGGAAGACGCCGGTTCAGGGCGCCACATGCGGACTCAGGTACCGGCAAACCCCCATCACTGTCGGCGCTACCGGTAGACTGGAAGCTAATCCCGCCCCACTCGTGGGGACCGCCGGGAAAAGCTGAGCAACGCTGAACAAGGCTTACCAACGCAACATGCCGCAGCCGCTCCGGCAACCCGCCGACGAGCCTGGCTCGTGCTGTGCCAGAAAGGGCGCTTCGTGGCCGATTCCGGCAACCCCAACGAGAACATCCCGTCCACCGACGCCGGCGAGAACAACGCGGTGACCCCGTCGAACGGCGAGGTCACCGCCTCGTACGACGCCAGCGCGATCACCGTCCTCGAGGGTCTGGACGCGGTCCGCAAGCGACCCGGTATGTACATCGGCTCGACCGGTGAGCGCGGACTTCACCACCTGGTGCAGGAAGTCGTCGACAACTCCGTCGACGAGGCGCTGGCCGGTCACGCGGACACGATCGACGTGACGATCCTGCCGGACGGCGGCGTGCGCGTCGTCGACAACGGTCGTGGCATCCCGGTCGGCATCATTCCCTCCGAAGGCAAGCCGGCGGTCGAGGTCGTGCTGACCGTGCTGCACGCGGGCGGCAAGTTCGGCGGCGGCGGCTACGCGGTCTCCGGTGGTCTGCACGGCGTCGGTGTCTCCGTCGTCAACGCGCTGTCCTCGAAGGTCGCGGTAGAGGTCAAGACGGACGGCTACCGCTGGACCCAGGACTACAAGCTGGGCGTCCCCACCGCCCCCCTGGCGCGCAACGAGGCCATCGACGAGACCGGCACCTCGGTGACCTTCTGGGCCGACCCCGAGATCTTCGAGACCACCGAGTACTCCTTCGAGACGCTGTCGCGGCGCTTCCAGGAGATGGCGTTCCTCAACAAGGGTTTGACGATCAAACTCACTGACGAGCGCGAGGTGGCGAAGGCCACCACCGGTGCGGACGAAGCGGGCGCGGACGAGAAGGACGAGGTCAAGTCCGTCACGTACCGCTACGACGGCGGCATCCTCGACTACGTGAAGCACCTCAACTCCCGCAAGGGAGACGTCGTTCACCCCACCGTGATCGACCTGGAGGCCGAGGACAAGGAGCGCATGCTCTCCCTCGAGGTCGCGATGCAGTGGAACAGCGGCTACAGCGAGGGTGTGTACTCCTTCGCCAACATCATCCACACGCACGAGGGCGGTACGCACGAAGAGGGTTTCCGCGCGGCGCTCACGAACCTGATCAACAAGTACGCGCGCGACAAGAAGCTGCTGCGGGAGAAGGACGACAACCTCACGGGTGACGACATCCGCGAGGGTCTGACCGCAATCATCTCGATCAAGCTGAGCGAGCCGCAGTTCGAGGGCCAGACGAAGACCAAGCTGGGCAACACGGAGGCGAAGACCTTCGTGCAGAAGGCGGTCTACGAGCACCTCAACGACTGGCTGGACCGCAACCCGAACGAGGCCGCGGACATCATCCGCAAGGGCATCCAGGCGGCCACCGCGCGCGTGGCGGCCCGCAAGGCCCGTGACCTGACCCGCCGCAAGGGGCTGCTGGAGTCGGCGTCCCTGCCCGGCAAGCTCTCGGACTGCCAGTCGAACGACCCCACCAAGTGCGAGATCTTCATCGTCGAGGGTGACTCCGCCGGCGGTTCGGCCAAGTCCGGCCGGAACCCGCAGTACCAGGCGATCCTCCCGATCCGAGGAAAGATCCTCAACGTCGAGAAGGCGCGGATCGACAAGATCCTGCAGAACCAGGAGATCCAGGCGCTGATCTCGGCCTTCGGCACCGGAGTCCACGAGGACTTCGACATCGAGAAGCTGCGCTATCACAAGATCATCCTGATGGCGGACGCCGACGTCGACGGTCAGCACATCAGCACCCTGCTGCTGACCTTCCTGTTCCGCTTCATGCGGCCGCTGGTCGAGGCCGGTCACGTGTACCTCTCCCGCCCCCCGCTGTACAAGATCAAGTGGGGCCGGGACGACATCGAGTACGCCTACTCGGACCGCGAGCGCGACGCGCTGATCGAGATGGGCCGCCAGCGTGGCAAGCGCATCCGCGAGGACTCGATCCAGCGCTTCAAGGGCCTCGGCGAGATGAACGCCGAGGAGCTGCGCATCACGACGATGGACCAGGAACACCGCGTCCTCGGCCAGGTCACTCTCGACGACGCCGCCCAGGCCGACGACCTGTTCTCGGTCCTGATGGGCGAGGACGTCGAGGCGCGCCGCCAGTTCATCCAGCGCAACGCCAAGGACGTCCGGTTCCTCGACATCTGAGTCGGTCTCAGCTGACCGCACCAGGAAGGATCTTCACCAGCAATGGCCGACGAGAACACTCCCGTCACCCCTGAAGAGGGCGGCGAAGTCGCGATGCGTGTCGAGCCCGTCGGGCTCGAGACGGAGATGCAGCGCTCGTACCTGGACTACGCGATGTCCGTCATCGTGTCCCGCGCGCTGCCTGACGTCCGGGACGGTCTCAAGCCCGTCCACCGCCGCGTCCTGTACGCCATGTACGACGGCGGCTACCGGCCCGAGAAGGGCTTCTACAAGTGCGCCCGCGTCGTCGGCGACGTCATGGGCAACTACCACCCGCACGGCGACTCGTCGATCTACGACGCGCTGGTCCGCCTCGCGCAGCCGTGGTCGATGCGGATGCCGCTGGTGGACTCCAACGGCAACTTCGGCTCCCCGGGCAACGACCCCGCGGCCGCCATGCGCTACACCGAGTGCAAGCTGGCGCCGCTGTCCATGGAGATGGTCCGTGACATCGACGAGGAGACCGTCGACTTCACGGACAACTACGACGGCCGCTCCCAGGAGCCGACCGTCCTGCCGGCCCGCTTCCCGAACCTGCTGATCAACGGTTCGGCCGGTATCGCGGTCGGCATGGCGACCAACATCCCGCCGCACAACCTGCGCGAGGTCGCGGCCGGCGCCCAGTGGTACCTGGAGAACCCGGAGGCCTCGCACGAGGAGCTCCTGGACGCCCTCATCGAGCGCATCAAGGGCCCCGACTTCCCGACCGGCGCGCTCGTCGTCGGCCGCAAGGGCATCGAGGAGGCGTACCGCACCGGTCGCGGCTCGATCACCATGCGCGCGGTCGTCGAGGTCGAGGAGATCCAGAACCGCCAGTGCCTGGTGGTCACGGAGCTGCCGTACCAGACCAACCCCGACAACCTCGCGCAGAAGATCGCCGACCTGGTCAAGGACGGCAAGATCGGCGGTATCGCCGACGTCCGCGACGAGACGTCGTCGCGCACCGGTCAGCGTCTCGTCATCGTGCTCAAGCGGGACGCGGTCGCCAAGGTCGTACTGAACAACCTCTACAAGCACACCGATCTGCAGACGAACTTCGGCGCCAACATGCTGGCGCTGGTCGACGGTGTGCCGCGCACGCTGTCGCTCGACGCGTTCATCCGCCACTGGGTGACGCACCAGATCGAGGTCATCGTCCGGCGTACGAAGTTCCGGCTGCGCAAGGCCGAGGAGCGGGCGCACATCCTGCGCGGCCTGCTGAAGGCCCTGGACGCCATCGACGAGGTCATCGCGCTGATCCGGCGCAGCGACACCGTCGAGATCGCACGCGCGGGCCTGATGGACCTCCTGGAGATCGACGAGATCCAGGCGAACGCCATCCTCGAGATGCAGCTTCGCCGACTGGCCGCCCTGGAGCGCCAGAAGATCATCCAGGAGCACGACGAACTCCAGGCGAAGATCACCGAGTACAACGCGATCCTCGCCTCCCCGGTCCGCCAGCGCGGCATCGTCAGCGAGGAACTCGCCGCGATCGTCGAGAAGTACGGCGACGACCGCAAGACGATGCTGGTGCCCTTCGACGGCGACATGTCCATCGAGGACCTGATCGCCGAAGAGGACATCGTCGTCACCATCACGCGCGGCGGCTACATCAAGCGCACCAAGACGGAGGACTACCGCTCGCAGAAGCGGGGCGGCAAGGGCGTGCGCGGCACGAAGCTGAAGCAGGACGACATCGTCGACCACTTCTTCGTGTCGACCACGCACCACTGGCTGCTGTTCTTCACCAACAAGGGCCGCGTCTACCGCGCGAAGGCGTACGAGCTTCCCGACGCCGGCCGCGAGGCGCGCGGCCAGCACGTCGCGAACCTTCTCGCCTTCCAGCCGGACGAGGCGATCGCCGAGATCCTCGCGATCCGCGACTATGAGGCGGCTCCGTACCTGGTCCTCGCAACCAAGGGCGGCCTGGTCAAGAAGACGCCTCTGAAGGATTACGATTCGCCGCGCGCCGGTGGTGTCATCGCCATCAACCTCCGGGAGACGGAGGCCGGTTCCGACGACGAACTGATCGGAGCCGAACTCGTCTCCCCCGATGACGATCTGCTTCTGATCAGCAAGAAGGCACAGTCGATCAGGTTCACCGCGACGGACGAAAGCCTGCGGCCCATGGGCCGTGCCACCTCGGGTGTCAAGGGCATGAGCTTCCGCGGCGGTGACGAGCTGCTCTCGATGAATGTTGTTCGACCCGGTACGTTCGTGTTCACTGCTACGGACGGTGGGTACGCAAAGCGGACCAACGTCGACGAGTACCGCGTCCAGGGTCGCGGAGGCCTCGGCATCAAGGCCGCCAAGATCGTTGAGGATCGTGGGTCACTCGTCGGGGCGCTGGTGGTCGAGGAGACGGACGAGATCCTCGCCATCACGCTGTCGGGCGGTGTGATTCGTACGCGAGTCAACGAGGTCAGGGAGACGGGCCGTGACACCATGGGCGTCCAACTGATCAACCTGGGCAAGCGCGATGCCGTGGTCGGTATCGCTCGTAACGCCGAGGCGGGACGCGAGGCGGAGGAGGTCGACGGCGGCGACGCCATCGACGAGACCGCCGAAGGTGCCGCGACCACCGGCACGGACGAGGGTGAGGCGCCCTCGGCTGAGTAGCACGAGGAGTGAGTCATCGTGAGCGGAGCCACGGGCGCCGGATCGGCCGGTACCCCCACGGGTACCGAAACGGACGGCGGCGGCCGTGGCTCCGCCGCGCGTGCGACAGATTCGCACACGACCCAACTGCGCGCGATCGACGCGGGCAAGGCCGACTCGCCCTCGCCCGACACTCAGGGATCCCAGGGGGGAACAGTGACGGACACCCGAGGTCCGCAGACTCAGCAGCACGAGGCTGGGGCGGGCCCGGCCGCTCCGGGCGCTCAGCCGCAGCCACAACCGCAGCCTCCGGCCCAGCCCGCACCGCCGCAGCCGGCCTCTCCGCTCCCCGGCGAGCGCCAGCCGCAGCAGCCCGCAGGGCCCTACCACCCGCCGCAGGCCTACCAGAACCAGGCCCAGGCACCGGCTCAGGCACCGACCAGTGCCGTACGGCGGCCGCGCACCGGCGCGCGCACCACGCCCCGCATCCGCAAGGCACGCCTGCGCGTGTCCAAGGCCGATCCGTGGTCGGTCATGAAGGTGAGCTTCCTGCTCTCCATCGCGCTCGGCATCTGCACGATCGTCGCGTCCGCCGTGCTGTGGATGGTCATGGACGCGATGGGCGTCTTCTCGACGGTCGGCGGCACGATCTCCGAGGCGACCGGCTCGAACGAGTCGAACGGCTTCGACCTGCAGTCCTTCCTGTCGCTCCCGCATGTCCTGATGTTCACGTCGATCATCGCGGTCATCGACGTCGTCCTCGCGACGGCTCTCGCGACCCTCGGCGCCTTCATCTACAACCTTTCCGCGGGCTTCGTCGGCGGCATCGAGCTGACGCTCGCCGAGGACGAGTGACATTGGCCTTGACCGTCCTTTCAAACCCCTGCCGCCGGCCCTGAGAGAACCGATTTTGGGACTGCGCGCGTCGTGCGCTAATCTTCAGGAGTCAGCGCGCGGGACACACACCGCAGAGCGCGGCGGGGCTATAGCTCAGTTGGTTAGAGCGCATCCCTGATAAGGATGAGGCCACAGGTTCAAATCCTGTTAGCCCCACCAGCACGAAGACCCCCAACCGATCATGGTTGGGGGTCTTTGACGTCTATGGCCGCTGCGAAGCCCCACAGCTGCGTGACGACTTCAGGCCCATACCTGTGTGCCACACTCTGCGGCATGGCGCATGATCACACTGGTGCTGCGATGAGCATCGGCCGCCGTGACCCCGAACTCAACGAGCGCCTGTCCAAGGGGCTGGACGAGGTCAATTTCCCCGCAACTGGGACCACTGCTGCCGACCAGGGGGCGCTGTCGGTGAAGGTCGTCGACGACGCCGGCGAACTCATTGGTGGCCTGTCCGCTTGGACATGGGGTGGGCTGCTCGGTATCGAGATGGTCTGGGTCCGCGAGGAAAGCCGCGGGGACGGCTGGGGAAGCAAGCTGCTTCTGGCCGCAGAGGAGGAGGCAAGGCTGCGTGGCTGCGACCGCGCATGCGTCTCGTCCTTCACCTTCCAGGCCCCGGCGTTTTATCAGCGTCACGGATACCTCGAGACCGGCAGAACTCTGGGGATCCCCGGTGGCGCCGAGGACGTCCACATGTACAAGAAACTGGCTTAGCGACTCCGGAGCCGTCGGCGTGTAGGCACCGCTTGTCAAACCGCCAAGGCTTGGAGCCGGTTCTTCGACGTCGACAGGCCCCATGATCGACCGGATAAGGATGAGGGCCACAGGTTGAAATCCTGCTGGCCCCAGAGTGCGAAGACCCCCAACCGGAACCGGTTGGGGGTCTTCGGCGTGGGCGGTTTGTGTACGCAAGTTCGCCGCTACGTCTGGGGATGTGAGAGGCGGTGCCTCAGAGCTGGAGGGGAGTGGCCGGCTCGGAGATGTCCGTGTCTGTCTGTGTCTCCCCGTCCGCGCATGCATCCGAGTCCGCGAGCGGGCGGTGGCGGCAGCTGGGGGACTTTCCGTGGGCCTCGGCGCGGATGCGCTGTTTCATCGTGGGGGGCAGGGCCCGGTCGTAGGACCAGGACCAGGGCGACGCCGTCGGCATCGTCACGTGTGTGGTGATGTTGCCGGTCGTCTCGGTCTGCGGTACGGCCGCGGCGGCGGTCGTCGTGATGAGTCCGAGCGTCGTGCACAGCGCCAGGAAGGCGGTGACGATGGCGGTCCACAGCTTCATGACCTGGTTCTGGGCCATGGCCCCTCACTTTCGGGTCGGGCGATTTGCGTACTTTCCTCATGATGTGTATGGGGGCCGCGAAGTGGTGGATCTACGCCCGTGCCGCGTCGAAGTTCAGATGAACACCACCCGTATGGCCGCAAACAGCTGGAAAAGCTGAGGATCGGGTGCAAAATCACCGTCCGTGAGGGTGTGATCACCCTCAGATCGGAGCGGTCACCTCCGGTTCTACTGCGGTATACCGGAGGGGAGTTGGGGGCCTACGCAGGTCACCGATCGGTATCGGTCGGTGTGTATAGTCGGGCGCCAGAGGTCCCCTACGTCAAGGAAAGACGAGGTCGCGCGGTGAAGAAGCTTCTCCTGGTCGCACTGGCCGCCATCGGCGGGCTCCTCGTGTACCGCCAGATCCAGGCGGATCGCGCCGAGCAGGATCTGTGGACGGAGGCGACTGACTCCGTGCCCACGGGTTCGTGAGTATCGACAACCGAATCTGAGCAGACCCCGGCCGTCCTAGCGGTCGGGGTTTTGTGTTGCCCGGATGAGGCGCCGCCTCGCGGGGCAGGATGGGCCACGGTCCAGCGGTCCGGGCGACGACGAGGGGTGGCGCGTGATGGGGCGGCGTACGGCGTGGTGGCGCGCGAGGGCACGGGGCGGTCGTGCGTCCGCACGCGTGCGCGTGGCGGCCGTGGCAGCGGTGCTGTGCACGGCGGCCGCACCGGCGTCCTGGCCGGCCGGCGCCGCGGCGGCATCCGGAACTCCGAGCGCCGACGGCACCTCCGCCGCTTCCGCCTACGCCTTCGCAGAGGGCGCACAGTCCGTCGACGGGGCGACGGGGTCCACTGACGCCCAGCGCCTCGAGGTCGGCAAGACGTACCGCAGCTCCCTCCCCAGGGGCGCGAAGGTCTACTACAGCCTTGAACTCGACGCCGAGTCGAACACGTACGTCTCCGCCACCGCCATCCCCCGCGCGGGCGCCAAGCTCTCCGTCACCGACGGCATCAGGGTGTCGGTGCAGGACGCCGACAGTGACTCCTGCTCCAACCAGAGCGCGAGTTTCGGCGCCGCCAAGAGCCCGCACCCCATCACGGCATGGGGCGCACGAACGACCTCCCCGGCCAACCCCCTGTGCAAGGGCGTCGGCACGTACTACGTCGTCGTCGAGCGCGTCGGTACGGCGGACTCCTCGCCCGGCGCCTGGGACCTGGAGCTCGCCGCCCAGACCGAACCGCCCCTGAAGGAGGCCGGTTCGACGAACCCGCCCACAGTGTGGAACTCCGCCTCGCCCACCCCGGTCTCGGGCGAGCCCAAGCGCAGCCCTGGGGGCGCGGGGTTCTCCCGGGCGACCTCCGTGGGACAGGGTGTCTGGCGCGCCGACATCTCGCCCGGGCAGACGCTGTTCTACAAGGTCCCGGTCGACTGGGGGCAGCAGCTGTCCGCCACCGCCGATCTGGGCAGTGCGGACGGCGCCGGCCAGGGTTATGCGGTCGCCGCCCTGGACCTGACGCTCTACAACCCCGTGCGCGCCGACGTCGAGGACGCGAGCGTCGGCTATGACGGTCAGCAGAAATCGGCCTCCCTCGCACCGGTGCCGTCCGTCGCCTACGCCAACCGCTACGCCGTCACCGACCAGGTGAACGGGATGCGCTTCGCCGGCTCGTACTACCTCGTGGTGCACCTCGCCCAAGGAGTGGCCGACGAGTTCGGCGACGGGCCGTTCGGGCTGCGGCTGCACGTGCGGGTCGAGGGCGCGGCGCAGGACGGTCCCGGGTACGCGGGGCAGCCCGTGCCGCGAAACGTCTTCGAGGTCACGGCGCAGGACCGGGAGGCGGCAGCGGAAGGCGGAGCCGCGGGCGTCGACGCCGCGATGACGGCGGTCGCCGTGGCTGGTATCGGGGCAGGCACGGTGCTGCTCGTCGTCCTCGGGGTGTGGACGGTCACGGCCCGGCGCAGGGCAGGGGTCTCGTGAGGTCCGGCGGCCTGCGGGTCAGGCGGACCGTTCGGATGCGGACCAAGGGCCGGCGAACCGTTCAGATGCGGGTCAGCGCCCAGAACCCCACGGCGTAGCAGGTCAGCGCGAGAAGCAGGAGCGGGATCGCCACCTTGGCGGGTGGGCCGGGGCGCCGTGCGGGGCGGGCGCGGTGGTTGCGGCGCGTGGTCTCCTGCGAGATTTCCTGCGCGGAAGGCGGAACCTGCGGGACCTGGGCGGTGTACGAAGCAGTAGAGGCATCAGCGCGCTGGTCCGCCGCCGGGGTCAGGGCCTGGGCGGGGTGCAGCGGCACGTGCGACTGGGGGGAGGGCAGCACATGCGTGGGGTCGTGGGGGGAGACGTAGGCGGGCTGCTGGTGGCCGCCCTGGTGGGGCTGTGCCTGTGCGTGCGGTGTTGGCGTCTGTGGAGCGGGAGTTCGGGCGGAGGAGACGGTGGCCTGTGGGGGCGGCAGGTGGAAGCTGCCGGTGTCCGACATGCTGGGCGGCTGCCCGGGGACGGACGGCTCCGGCCGGGCCCCGGCGTCCTGACGCGGATCAGGCGGTGGTGCGACACCCATGGACGGTACGGCGGCTGCGTCCGACGCGGACGGCCGGGAAGACGCCTCTGCCTCAACGGGCCACGACGGAGCCTCACTTGCACCGGTTCCAGGAGCAGCCGCCTCCCTCCTCGCACCCACACCCGGCGCGGGCTTGAGGGGTCCGGTGGAGGCGAACCCCGGTGGGAGAGCACCGAGTTGGTCGAAGATCTCGATCAGCTCGTCGTCGGGACCGGGCTCCGGCAGCAGCTCCGTGGCGGAGGCGAGCGCCTTGCGCGCCCCCGTGGCCGTTCGGAACCGGGCCAGCGGATCGGGCTGCAGCAGTGTGGCCACGACCTGCCACAGCGGCTCGGGGATGCCCTTGGGAGCGCTCGGCGTCCCGTGCGCCGCGAAGTACTGGACGAGCGCCTTGGCGTCCGGCTTGGCGCCCTCCAGCAGATACAGCGCGACCAGTCCGACGGCGAACAGGTCCGCGGGGAAGTCCGGTTCAGCGCCCATCATCTGCTCGGGAGCGAGATAACCCGGCGTCCCCACCACGAGGTTGGTCTCCGTCAGGCGCGGCTCGCCCAGCCGCATGGCGATGCCGAAGTCGGACAGCCGCAGCCGCGGCCGACCCGTCCCGGTCGCCTCCAGGAGCACATTGGCGGGCTTGACGTCGCGGTGCACGACGCCTTCCGCATGCACCGCGGACAGCCCCGACAGGAGCTGGTCGAGCAAAGTGCAGACGAAGGCGGGCGGCAGGGGACCGTAGTCCCCGACCAGATGGACCAGCGAGCCGCCGGCGACCAGGTCCATGGTGAACAGGACCTTGTCGTCGTCGGCGGCCCAGCTGGCCGGCGCGAGCACATGGGGGTGATCGATACGCAGGGCCTGCTCGCGGACGAAGCGCAGCAGAGAGTGCGCATCGCTCTGCTGCAGGACCTTTGCGGCCACATAGCGGCGGCGGCGGTGGTCCCAGGCGCGCCACACGGCGCCGACCCCTCCGCGTCCGATCGGGTCGACCAGTTCGTACCGGCCGGCGAAGACCTCACCCATGGCTGTGCGTCGCTCCTCCCCCTTCGGCTACCCCCCTTGCTTGCCCCTCGACGGGTGATACGACTCCCCCTTACGCCGTTCCTCGACGAGTGTGATGAGTGATACGAGCCCCAGCGCCCCTCCTCGGCCGTCGGCCCGGCTGCCGAACCCCCTTCGGCGACCGGGCCGCAGGTTCAGTTCTGGTGGGACTGGTAGTGCGTGACCGCGTCCGAGGTGCGGCCGGCGCCGTACACCCGGAGAAACTCTGCCAGTTCCGGATGGCTGGCGGCGAGGGTGTCGGCGGCGTCGATGATGTCACCCGCGGCGGCCACCGAGCGCAGCAGCGACTGGATCTCGCGGACCACCCGCTTGACCGTGGGCGCGCCCGAACTGCTCGTCGTGGTCGTGGTGTTGCTGAGCACCGAACCCCCCTGCGACTTCTTGATCTCTTCCATGCGCTCGGTGGCCTCGGCCGCGCTCACACTGCCGTCAGCGACCTGCCCCGCCAGGTCCTGCAGCAGCTGCACCCGCTGTACGACAGCCGGGTTGCCGATCTTCGCCCGCTGGCCGCTCATCAGCTGTGACAGCATCGGAGCGGACAGGCCCAGCACCCCCGCCAGACGGGCCTGGTTGAGACCGAGGTCTTCTATGAGCTTGCGGAAGAGCGCCCCCAGCGGCTCCCCATACCAGTTCCGCTGCAGTTCCCGCGCTCTTGCGGTGGCTTCCTGCTGTGCGGCGTCCATTGCGTCTCCCCATCGCTTCCCCAAGTACTGTGGTTCGCTGTAGCGAACCACGCCGAGCATCTTACGGAGAGTGGTCGTTCACGGGGACCCCCAATCTTTTTGCGAGATCCCGGGGGTGACCCGGTACTCTGGTCTGCGGCACCCACCGGTAGGCGGTTTTCCGGGGGACGTCCACCTTCCGGGGCCTTAGCTCAGTTGGTAGAGCGCTGTCTTTGCATGGCAGATGTCAGGGGTTCGACTCCCCTAGGCTCCACAGCAGAAAGCCCCTTCGAACTGCGGAAACGCAGGTCGGAGGGGCTTTTTTGGTTGCCGCGGCTCGGTGAGTGGCCCGGCCTCTCGACGCCTGCGGCCGTGATCCTGGAGGTCGCGGCGGGACCGCCGATCCTCCCGGTGCTGCTGGACGACCGCGTCCCCGAGGTGCGCGGTGCGCTCGGCACTCTCGCCGCCCGGAGCGGAAAGGTGCCTCAGCCGGTGCGGGCGCCGATCTCGGCTTCGGCCTCGGTCTCGGCCCCGGCGTCGCCATGGGCGCCGTCTCGCGCAGTCGTGGCCGCCGGGTCGGTCACGCCCTCCGGGCGCAGGCGGGCGATGGCGGCCGGATGAGCGATGGACGGCAGGATGTGACGCCACATCACGGCGACGCGTCCACGCAGGTCGGCCCGCCGGTTGACGGCCTCGGACACCAGCTGGACGCCGGTGAAGGTGGCGACGATGAACTCTGCGGTCTCCCTGGGCACGACCTGGGGGAGCACCTCGCCCTGCTCCTGCCCCTCGGTCAGCAGCCGCGTGGTGAGGTCGAACCAATCGCCCCACGGGTGCGTGCCGTTGAAGAACACGCCCTCTATGGACAGCCGCGTCCCCGCCCTGGCGAGGGCGTCGTGGCGCAGCACATGGGCGAACTGATGCGTGATCTCGATGATCGACTGCAAGGGCGAGAGCCGGAGCTCCACGTTCACCAGGCCGGTCTGCTCATCCATGATCGCCTGGGCGAGCGACTCCTTCGAGGGGAAGTGGAAGTACATCGCACCCTTGGTGACGTTCGCCCGGCGCAGGATCTCCGAGGTGGCCGCGCGTTCGTAGCCGTACTCGGCGAACACGCTCGCCGCGGCTTCCACGATCGAGCGCCGGGTCTGCAGCGCGCGAGCCTGTTTGGCCATGTCTTTCCCTCCGAGGCGTACGTTCTTTGCCCACCCTACCCAACCACCCGGTCTGTTTCCGTAGATCACCCTTGGTGAACGTGAGCGGATTGATGCCTTGGACTGACGCCCAGCTCTGCCTGCGAATGATGCGGTGCACATGGCGCGCGCCACAGTTTCTCGAAGCAAAAGGGACCGCTCGGTCTGTTTTTGTCCCGGTCGACGCCAGAGCCACATGGTCGGTGGTGGAGTCGAGCCGGTCCACGGGCCCGCTTGCGCGGCAGACGACTGTCGGCATTCCATCTGGGGGTGGACCTTCACCGTGGAAAGCCCCGCGTCGGATACGGCGGCGCCTCGGCGACCAGCCCGCCCCCCGTGGCCCGCAGTAGACAGCGCCCGCCCCGCCCCGCCCAACTGACCACGGGACACCGGTACAACATCGCCGGCACCCCATCATGACCGGCGCGATCCTGGTCGTCGGAGGCACCGGATTCATAGGCTCGGCGACGCTGCGCGCACTGGCCGACCACCGGCAGCCGAGGTCCGGCACGCTGAAGGCAATCGTCAGGCAGGCGCCGGCGGCATCCGTCGCAGTGCCCGGTGTCGAGTACGTCACGGGCGACCTCACCGACCCGGCCTCCCTGCGGGGTGCCTGCCACGGCATCCACACCGTGCTCCACTGCGCCTCGTACATCGGGACCGACGAGGAGAGGTGCCGGGCGGTCAACGTCCACGGCACCCGTGCCCTGCTCACCGAGGCGGAACGCGCCGGAGTCCACCGGACCGTCCTGGTCAGCACCACCGCCGTCTACGGCGCCGGACCGCACCGCGATCTCACCGAACACGAACTCGCTCCCGCGCCCGCCTCGGCCACCAGCCGCACCCGACTCCAGGCCGAGCAGGCCGTGCTCGCCACCGGCGGCACCGTGCTCAGGCCACCACTCGTGTACGGAGCCGGGGACGTGTGGGTGGTGCCCGCCATCGCCGAACTCCTGCGGCGCGTACCGGCGTTGCCGGAGGACGGCCGCGCCCGGCTGTCGCTGGTGGCGGTCGACGACCTGGCCCGGCTGCTCGCCACCGTCGCCCGGACACCCGGACGCGTCCCGCCCGGCACCGCCCACCACGCCGCCCATCCGCACGCGCTCACCCTGCGCGAGTTCGTCACCCTGCTCGGCGACACACTCGGACTGCCCGTCCCCACAGACGGCCTCGCCCTCGACGACTACCTCGCCCGCCTGCGCGAAACGCCCGGAAGAGTCAGCGCACACCAGGCAGGCCTGCTCGCCGAGGACCGCTGGTACCGCTCCGCCCTCTGGTCCCGCACCGACTGCCTGCCCGGACCGGGGCACCGGACCCGACTGGACGAGGCGGCCGCGTGGTACCGGGACTCACTCGCGCCGCGGACGCCCTCCACGAACGACGGCACGTGATCCGCTGCCGTACGGCAGAAGCAGAGGCAGAAGCCGCTCCCCGGGGAACGTTCGTCCGCGTTGTTTCACGTGAAACACAGCCGTGGGGCGGGAGACCCTCAAGTCTCCCGCCCCACGGCGCAGTTCGGCCCACGCGACGTCACCGGCCGTCGTCGCGCTGCGCGGCCTCCTCCTCGGCCTGCTTGGCCTGCACCTCCGGGTCCAGTACCGACTGACCGCTGCCGTCCACCGACGTCAGCCGACTCGACTCCGGAACCTCCGTCGCGGCAGGCGGCTCGACCAGCCAGTCCGGGTTGGCCTGCTTGTCCCACCACTTCCAGGCGGCGAAGGCACCGCCCGCGAGAGCACCGACCACCAGCAGCACCTTCGCGGCACGGCCGGCCCGCGCGCGCCGCTCGTGCTTGCGGACCAGTTTCTCGATTTCCTTCGGCGAGACCTGACCGCGCAGCGCGGCCAGCGCGGCGACACCGCGGGCGGTGGCCTCGTCCCTGACGGGTCCGGCCGCGGCCACCGCCTGCTCCAGCCTCGGCCGGGAATAGTCGGCGGCCTGCCGAGCAGCCTCCCGGGTACGGACGGCGGCCTCATGGGCGGCCTGGTCGACCTTCGGCGGCACATGCGTCAGGGCCTGCTCCAGGCGCGGCGCTACATGGGCGTCGTACTGGACGCGGGCCTGATCGGCGGCCTGCGACACCTTCGGCGCGAGCCGTACGCGTGCCTCGTGTGCGTAGTGCGCGGCCCTGTCCTTGGCCGTGTCGGCGTAGGGCGCCACCACTTCCGCGGCGTGCAGCACGCTGTCCTTCGCCGAACCGGTCGCGGCGCGCACGCTGTCGATGCGGGTCACGGGTTCCTCCTCCTCGGTGGCGTACGGTATTTCGACTTTCCACCCTTTTACGGATCATGCCTGCCAACAGACCTCGGGGCATGTGAGGGCGGGCATCCGGGTCATGCATACCGACTCCGGACCATCTCCGATCAAGATCTGACCAAGAGCCGATCAAGTCCAATAGAGGATGAATACGGGGCAACAGGCGCTTGTCGTCGACAATGCCACGGATCGCTGTCGAGCGCCCCCGGCCCGGACGTACTCGACCGGTTTTCTCCAAGCGAGTTCCCCCGATGCGCACCCATAGGCATGCGCCCGGCGACGCACGAAGCGGACCGTGCGAGGATCAGGGGGTCACAGAAAGACAACGGAAGGCAGATCGTGGCCGAGCAGCTTTACGCCACCCTGAAGACCAACAACGGCGACATCGAAGTCCGGCTGCTGCCGAACCACACGCCCAAGACGGTCCGCAACTTCGTCGAGCTCGCCACGGGCCAGCGTGAGTGGGTCAACCCCGAGACGGGCCAGAAGTCCACGGACAGGCTCTACGACGGCACGGTCTTCCACCGGGTGATCAGCGGATTCATGATCCAGGGCGGAGACCCGCTCGGCAACGGCACCGGCGGCCCCGGCTACCAGTTCGAGGACGAGTTCCACCCCGACCTCTCCTTCAACAAGCCCTACCTGCTGGCCATGGCCAACGCCGGACCGGGCACCAACGGCTCGCAGTTCTTCATCACCGTCGCCCCCACGACGTGGCTGAACCGCAAGCACACCATCTTCGGCGAGGTCACCGACGCCGCCAGCCAGAAGGTGATCGACGCCATCATCATCACCCCGACCAACCCGCGCACCGACCGCCCGCTCAACGACGTCGTCATCGAGTCGGTCGTCGTCGAGACCCGCGAGGGCTGAGTCCCCGCACAGCAGGAACCAAACGCCCCGCCCATCCGTAAAGATGGGCGGGGCGGTGCATTTGTGCACGGCGCTCGTACGACGACCTAGGGGATCTCATGGACCAGGCGCCAGGCAGTCCGAAGGGCCCGGACGACCAGGGACCTCAGCCTGCCCAGAGCCTGCCCGGCTGCTACCGCCACCCCGATCGCGAGACCGGCATCCGCTGCGCCCGCTGCGAGCGCCCGATCTGCCCCGAGTGCATGGTCAACGCCTCGGTCGGCTTCCAGTGCCCCGAATGCGCCCGCGGCGACTCCGGCACAGGACACGCTCCTGCCGCGAGCCGGCCCCGCACCCTCGCCGGCGGATCGATCGCCGCCGACCCGCGACTGGTCACCAAACTGTTGGTCGGTATCAACCTCGCGCTCTTCCTGGTCCAGCTCTCCGTCGGCGACCGCTTCACCGAGCGGTTCGAGCTCCTCGGCGAGGCCTACGTCCCCCTGCTCGGCTCCGTCGAAGGAATCGCGCACGGCCAGTGGTACCGCCTGCTGAGCGCGATGTTCCTGCACGGCAGCTACATCCACATCCTGTTCAACATGCTCAGCCTCTGGTGGATCGGCGGCCCGCTCGAGGCAGCCCTCGGCCGCGCCCGCTACCTCGCCCTCTACTTCGTCTCCGGGCTGGCCGGCAGCGCCCTGACCTATCTGATCGCCGCTCCCAACCAGCCCTCGCTCGGCGCCTCCGGCGCGATCTTCGGCCTCTTCGGCGCGACCGCCGTCCTGATGCGCCGGCTCAACTACGACATGCGCCCGGTCATCGCCCTGCTGGTGATCAACCTGATCTTCACCTTCGGCTGGCCCAACATCGCCTGGCAGGCCCACATCGGCGGCCTCGTCGCCGGCGTGATCACCGGCTACGCGATGGTGCACGCCCCGCGCAAGCACCGTGCCCTCGTCCAGTACGGCACGTGCGCCCTGTTCCTCGTCGTCGTGGTGGTCATGACGCTGCTCAGGACGGCTCAGCTCACCTGACGTGCCCGTTTGTCCACAGCGGGTGGCGAATCTTGTGCATGGCGTGCGGGAACAGCTGTGCCCCCTGTCACTGACCCGTGTTTCTGCAGGTCAGGCAGGGGGCGAACAAGCTTGCGAAGGTGCGTGTGACAGTCGTATCGGCGTCAACACCCGACTGGTTATCCACAGATCGTCGTTCTTTATCCCCAGGGCTTCTGTGGATATTTCTTCGGGCTGTGGATAACTCAGCGCATAGCCCTGGGCAGAGCTGTGTTCACCAGGGCGTTGCTCCTACGTGGGGCTTACTTCCACTGCGTGGAGACACCGAATCCGGCGGCGATGAAGCCGAAGCCCACCACGATGTTCCAGTTGTCCAGCTGGTCGATGGGCAGTGAGCCGTCGGTGACGTAGAAGACGACGATCCAGGCGAGCCCGATGAGGAACATGGCCAGCATCACGGGCGCGACCCATGCGCGGCTGTTCAGCTTGATGCTGGTCGCCTGCTTCGCCGGCGGCGGCGTGTAGTCGGCCTTCTTGCGGATACGTGACTTCGGCACGAGGGTCTCTCCTGTCGATGCGCTGCGTGGCCGCGCAGGGAACTGTGGCGGGCTCCGGGGCAGCGTACAAGGGGACTCTTAGCGCTCCCCCGGGCGTCCGTTAGCGTAGTGCTTCCGCGGCGCCGAAGGAGATAAGGGTACGTTGAGCAATTCTGCCGACTCCCCCCAGGCCGGATCCAGCCCTGACCGCAGGCGGGGTTTCCGGCCAGTCCGGGTGCTCACGGTGGCCGTCTTCGCTCTCGCGGGGCTCATTTTCTTCACCAGTTTCAATACGGCCAAGGGCACCAATATCCGCACGGACACGTCCTTGCTGAAACTTTCCGACCTCATCCAGGAGCGCAGCCGCAAGAACGGCGAGCTGGACGAGTCCAACGGCTCCCTGCGCAAGGACGTCGAGTCCTTCGCCGAGCGCGACGACGGCAGCTCCAAGGCGGAGGACGAGAAGCTCGCGGGCCTGGAGAAGAGCGCGGGCACGCAGAAGCTGAAGGGCGAGGCGATCACCGTCACGCTCAATGACGCCCCGCCGGACGCCACCGCGAAGCTTCCCGGCTATCCCGAGCCGCAGCCCGACTACCTGGTCATCCACCAGCAGGACCTGCAGGCCGTGGTGAACGCCCTGTGGCTGGGCGGGGCCAAGGGCATCAAGGTGATGGACCAGCGGCTGATCTCCACCAGTGCCGTGCGCTGCGTGGGCAACACGCTGATCCTTCAGGGCCGCGTCTACTCACCGCCGTACAAGATCACGGCGGTCGGGGACCCCGACAAGCTGAACCAGGCGCTGTCGGCCTCGAAGGCGATCCAGAACTACATGGTGTACGTGAATGTCTACGGCCTCGGCTGGAAAGTCACCGAGGACGGGACGGTGACTCTGCCCGGCTACTCGGGCACAGTGGATCTGCACTACGCCCAGCCCGTGGAGTGAACTGAGCCGTTTCGGGAGCTGCCGGTGCGCGTCGTCGTCAGGACCGTCAGTGAACTCTGTATCACCGTGGGCACGTTGATCGTCCTCTTCGTCGCCTATGTGCTGTTCTGGACCGGTGTGCGGGCGGACGGCGCGATGAACCACCAGATCGATGTCCTGCAGGACCAGTGGGCGAAGCAGACGGTGCACCCCACGGCGAGTGCCCAGCCGGGCACCTCGGCCAGTCCGAGGAAGCCGGCGCCGTATGTCGCGGGCAAGCCCTTCGCGATCATGTACATCCCGCGGCTCGGTTTCACGTGGAACAAGCCCGTGCTCGAGAACACCGCGGTGAGCACTCTGAAGAAGGGGCTCGGTCACTACGCGAACACCACCCAGCTCGGCCAGGAGGGCAACTTCGCGGTCGCCGGCCACCGGCGTACGTACGGCGATCCGCTCGTGGACTTCCCGAAGCTGCGGCCGGGCGATGCGGTGGTGCTGACCGACGGGACCACCTGGTTCACGTATCGGATCGACAAAGGGCCCTACAAAACCGTGCCGACGGACGTTGAGGTGATCGACCCTGTGCCACGTAAGTCGGGGTATACGCGGGAGGGCCGTTATCTGACGCTGACCACCTGTGATCCCGAGTGGGGGCACAGTCACCGGTTGATCGTGTGGGCGCACCTGGATTCCACACAGCCTGTGGAGGCCGGGAAACCTGCGGCTCTGCGCCGTTAGTCTGGTACGGGTACGGCGTGAGTCTGGTGCCGTGGTGGAACGGAAGGGACGGCATGTACGGCTGGATCTGGCGGCATCTGCCGGGCAACGTGTGGGTGAAGGCGCTGATTTCACTCCTTTTGGCGCTGGCCGTGGTCTACGTCCTGTTCCAGTACGTCTTCCCGTGGGCCGAACCGCTGCTGCCCTTCAACGATGTGACGGTGGACAACCAGTGAGTGCGCGGATTCTCGTCGTCGACAACTACGACAGCTTCGTCTTCAACCTCGTGCAGTACCTGTACCAGCTGGGCGCCGAGTGCGAGGTGCTGCGCAACGACGAGGTGTCGACGGCGCACGCCCAGGACGGCTTCGACGGTGTGCTGCTGTCGCCGGGTCCGGGTACGCCGGAGGAGGCGGGCGTCTGCATCGAGATGGTGCGGCACTGCGCGGCGACCTCGGTCCCGGTCTTCGGGGTCTGCCTCGGTATGCAGTCGATGCAGGTGGCGTACGGCGGTGTGGTGGACCGTGCGCCGGAGCTGCTGCACGGCAAGACGTCCTTGGTCGAGCACGGCGGCAAGGGTGTTTTCGCGGGCCTGCCCACCCCCTTCACGGCGACGCGCTACCACTCGCTGGCCGCGGAGCCGGAGACGGTGCCGGCCGAGCTCGAGGTCACCGCGCGGACGCACGACGGGATCATCATGGGTCTCAGGCACCGTGAACTCCCGGTCGAGGGCGTGCAGTTCCACCCGGAGTCGGTGCTGACCGAGCACGGCCACCGGATGCTGGCCAACTGGCTGGTGGAGTGCGGCGACCAGGGTGCCGTGGCGAGGTCGGCGGGGCTCGCCCCGGTGGTGGGCAGGGCCACGGCGTGACCGCGCTGCGCCCCGAGCGCGAGTCCGGCACCTCGTACGGACAGGAGTCGTACGAGGGGTACGAGGCGTCCGGTGCGTATGAGGCGTCGGGTGCGGCCGGTGCGTTCGAGGAGTGGAGCGGCGAGTCGGCGGGGCAGCACGGGGGGTATGCGGCGCCCGTGGAGGAGCCGTATGTACCGCCTGTCCAGGAGCCGTACGCGCCGCTCGCCGAGGAGCAGTATCTGCCGCCCGTCGACGAGGAGACGGTGGCCCTGCGGATACCGGAGCCGCCGCCGGGCGGTTCCATATCGCCGTCTGCGGCCTCAACTGCCGCATCTGCCACAGGAACCACTCAAGGCGGCCGGGCGGCGCGCAGGAAGGCCGCCAAGCGCCGTCATGGGCGCCATGGGGGCGCTCGTACGATCTCGGAGTCCGCGGAAGCCGCCGAGGAGACGTCGGGTGACGCTGCCGCGGCGCCACTGTCGCGCGTGGAGGCCCGTCGGCGGGCACGCGCGCGCAAGGCCAGTCCGGGCGTCGTCGCGAGCCGGGCGATCGGTGAGGTGTTCATCACCACCGGCGTGCTGATGCTGCTGTTCGTCACCTACCAGCTGTGGTGGACGAACGTCCGGGCGCACGCGGCGGCAGACAAGGAGACGAGCACGCTCCAGAACGACTGGGCGAGTGGCAAGCGCGCGCCGGGGGAGTTCGAGCCCGGCCAGGGTTTCGCGATTCTCCACATCCCCAAGCTGGACGTGGTCGTGCCGATCGCCGAGGGCGTCAGCAACAAGAAGGTGCTCGACAAGGGCATGGTCGGCCATTACAGCGAGGGCAAGCTGAAGACGGCGATGCCGTCCGCGAAGACCGGTAACTTCGCGCTCGCGGGCCACCGGAACACGCATGGCGAACCGTTCCGGTACATCAACAAGCTGACGAAGGGCGACGAGGTCGTCGTCGAGACGCAGGACAAGTACTTCGTCTACAAGATGACGTCGATGCTGCCGGTGACGTCGCCGAGCAACACGAGTGTGATCGGTCCGGTGCCCCCGCAGTCGGGTTTCACGGGGCCGGGACGGTACATCACGCTGACGACCTGTACTCCGGAGTTCACCAGTAAGTACCGGTTGATCGTCTGGGGCAAGATGGTCGAGGAACGGCCGCGCAGCAAGGGCAAGCCGGATGCGCTCGTCGAGTAGGGGCAAAGAACGTGGCAGCGACCACCGACGACACTCAAGAGGAAACCGACGTGCCCGCGGTGCCATCGGCACGCCGCCGGGGCATGGGCCGCATCGCCATGGCGGTGAGCGTCTTCGGTGAACTCCTCATCACTGCGGGCCTGGTGCTGGGCCTTTTCGTCGTCTACTCCCTGTGGTGGACGAACGTCGTCGCCGACCGCGAGGCGGACAAGCAGGGCGACAAGGTCCGCGACACGTGGGCCCATCGGGCCACGGGCCCGGGCGCGTTGAACACCAGGAACGGCATCGGCTTCCTGCACGTGCCCGCCATGAAGAACGGCGAGGTCCTGGTCGAGAAGGGCACGTCGACGAACGTCCTCAACGACGGTGTGGCCGGCTACTACACGGACCCGATCAAGGCGGCCCTCCCGACAACGGGCAAAAAGGGCAACTTCACCCTCGCCGCCCACCGGGACGGCCACGGCGCGAAGTTCCACAACATCGACAAGGTGAAGAAGGGCGACGCGATCGTCTTCGAGACCAAGGACAAGTGGTACGTCTACAAGGTCTACGACATCCTCGACGAAACCTCGAAGTACAACGTGAAGGTCCTCTCGCAGGTCCCGAAGGAGTCCGGCAAGAAGAAGGCCGGCCACTACATCACCCTGACCACGTGCACGCCGGTGTACACGTCCCGGTATCGGTATGTGGTGTGGGGGGAGCTGGTTCGGGTGGATGAGGTGGACAGCAAGAGGACGCCGCCGAAGGAACTGCGTTAGTGTGACGGGCTGTCACGCTTAATGAGCCGGGCCCGAAGCCGCAACTATCCTTTGCGGCTTCGGGCCCTTTCAGTGCCACGCTGTTGTTACTCCAGGACCTTCAGAGGTTCCCCGGCGCTCCACTCCTCCAGTACCCCTCGGTGTACGGCGGTGATCCCGGTCTCGGCGGCGAGGTGCAGCGCGTCCGGGGTGAAGGGGCACGTTGCCACGAACAGCGCCACTTCCGCGCTGTAGAGAACCTTCGCCGACCCGATGAACTTCTGGATGTCGGGGCTGCTGATGGAGAGATAGGGCGCGTACCTGCACTGGACGACGAGGCGACGCCCGTCGGCTGTGAGCCCGATGACGTCGACACCGCGGTCTCCGTGACCGCCCTGTACGACGACGTTGGTGCATCCGTCGCGGCTCAGCAGTTTGGCGATGTGGCGCTCGAAGGCGCTGCCGTTCATGGCGTCCATGGCGGCCATGACTCCGACGGCGGGCCGGTCGTCCCGCACGCCTTCGAGCCGCTTCAGCCGGGCGTGGTGCTGGTGGAGCCGCCGCTCGATGCGCTGGACTCCGGTCCGCAGCGCGATCAGCTCCTTGCGATGCTCGCCAGAGGTTTCGATCAGGGCGTTGAACATCGGCACGACCGTCTTGCCGAGGATGTGGGTGATGCGTTGGTCGATGCGGTCGTCGAGGGAACTGGTGTCTGTGGGAACGGGGTTATTCACAGGCTGTGTGCGTGCCAGGTACTCCATGTCCAGGAGGTACACACGCACCTGACGTGCGACTTCGCTGTCCCGGAGCAGCATGGCGACGTTGAGGACTGCGCGGCGGGAGAAGAGAGCCAGCGACGGCGTACGCGACTGGATCCCACTGAGCGCCTTAAAGGCGCTCAGTTCTGTACCTGTCAGTACGTGGTAGCCGTTGGCTTCCAGTTCCGCCCGGTGGTCCATCACCAGAGAACGGATGGCTTTGACGCGCACTTGAAAGTACGCCGCCACCATCGCCGTCGTCACATGCATCCCGTCCGGCAGCAGCGATAGCGCTTTGACTCTGTCGAGTACGTCCGTGCGCTCCAGGACGCTGCCGCGCAGGGTCTTCGATTCCAGTAGCGCCGATTCGTTGATCACGTTCTGCCCTTCCGGTCGTGGTGTGGCCGTGCGGCCAGGGCAGAGCTCTGAGACCCCGCCCTATCAGATCAACGAGTCGTCACATATGAAGACACGATCGAGGCGGGAGCATGTGTTCAGCACCGGTGTTCGGTAACGCGTCAGAGCCCCGGCGCCCTGGGTGAAGCAGGGGGCCGGGGCTCTGTCCGTTGCCGTTGGAGAGGTGTCAGTCCTCCGTGCGGGCCGCGGTTCCGGTGACGCCTCCGAAGAAGTTGGTACCGCCGTTGTTACCGCCGTTGCCGCCGCTGCCCACGGTCGTGAGGGTGACCGTCGTGTTGCCGGGGTCGTCGACTCCGGTGTTGCCCTGCGGGTCTTGCTGCAACACGATCGCGTTGTCGCTCTGGTCGCTGCCGTTGGCGAACTGGATGTTGTTGAAGCCGGCCTGCTGGAGGGTCTTCTTGGCGTCCTTCACGCTCTGCCCGGTGACGCTCGGGACCGCCGTCTGCTGCTGCTTCTGGCCGATGTTGAGCTGCACCGCGGTGTTCTTCTTCACCGAGGTGCCGATCGTCGGCGTGGTCGAGATGACCTTGTCGACCTGGTTGTCGTCGGTGGTGGGCGTGTTGACGCAGTTGCCGGTCAGGCCGCTGGACTGCAGCGTGGCCTTGGCGTCGTCGCAGCTCTGGCCGGTGACGTCCGGGACCGCGACCGTCTCCGCGGCCTTGGCGATGGTCAGCGTGACGGTGGAGCCCTTCTCGACTTCCTTGCCGAGCTTCGGGTTCTGGTCCAGGACCGTGTTGGGATCCTCCGTGGACTCCTGCGTCTTCGTCTTGACGACGAACTTGTACTCGTCGCCCTCAAGGATCTGCTTGGCCTCGTCCAGGCTCTTGCCGAGGACGCTCGGTACGCCCACCTTCGGGGCGCCCGTCGACACCACGAGGTTGACGGCCGAGCCCTTCTTGACGCTGGTGTCCTTGCCCGGATCCTGGGAGCAGACGGTGCCCTTGCTCTGCTCCTCGCAGGGCTTCTTCGTGACCGTCCCGACCTTGAGGTCGCTGTTGGTCAGCAACTTCTCGGCGTCGTTCTCCTTCTGGCTGATGAGGTTGGGCACGGCCACGGTGTCGTTCCCGACACCCCCGCCCCCGCCGAACGCCCACTTCCCGATCAGGATCGCGCCCACCAGCACCAGAATGCCCGCCACGACCAGCAGGATCGTCGACGTGTTCGACTTCTTCTGGCGGCGGCGGTCCACCCGGTCGTCGTAGCCGTAGCCACCGTCGTCCGGGTTCATCGGGGGCAGCATCGAGGTGGCGCCGCCGTCGGTGGCGCGCAGGGCCGTGGTCGGCTGGTCGTCGGGGTAGCCGCCGTAGCCGACCGACCCCATGGCCGCGGTGGCCGCGACGGGCTGGCCGTCGAGGCAGGCCTCGATGTCGACCCGCATCTCGTCGGCGGACTGGTAGCGGTAGTTCGGGTCCTTGACCAGTGCCTTCAGGACGATGGCGTCCATCTCCGGCGTGATCTCGGGGTCGAAGACCGACGGGGCCTGCGGCTCCTCACGGACATGCTGGTACGCGACCGCGACCGGTGAGTCGCCCACGAAGGGCGGGCGGACCGTCAGCAGCTCGTACAGCAGGCAGCCCGTCGAGTACAGGTCGGAGCGGGCGTCCACCTGCTCGCCCTTCGCCTGCTCCGGGGAGAGGTACTGGGCGGTGCCGATGACCGCGGACGTCTGCGTCATCGTCATGCCGGAGTCGCCCATGGCGCGGGCGATGCCGAAGTCCATGACCTTGACCTGGCCGTTGCGCGTCAGCATGACGTTGGCCGGCTTGATGTCGCGGTGGACGATGCCGTTGCGGTGCGAGTACTCCAGGGCCTGGAGGATCCCGATGGTCATCTCCAGCGTGCGCTCCGGCAGCAGCTTGCGGCCGGAGTGCAGGAGCTCGCGCAGCGTGGACCCGTCTACGTACTCCATCACGATGTACGGGATCGAGACCCCGTCGATGTAGTCCTCGCCCGTGTCGTAGACCGCGACGATCGCGGGATGGTTGAGCGAGGCGGCCGACTGGGCCTCCCGGCGGAACCGGGCCTGGAATGACGGGTCGCGTGCGAGGTCCGCCCGCAGCGTCTTCACCGCCACCTGGCGCCCGAGGCGGGTGTCATGCGCGAGGTAGACCTCCGCCATGCCACCACGACCGAGCACCTGGCCCAGCTCGTACCGGCCGCCGAGGCGACGCGGCTCTTCCATAGCTACCTACCAGCCCTCTCCGTCGGTCCCGGCCGTCACGTGTGTGCGGCCGGAGGCTGCCGTCCGGGCCTACCGTACCCGGCTAGCTTTGTGTGACCTGGCCAAGCCCGTCACCCGATACAGGACCGGTATCGCAACGTGCACCGATGTGAAGGGGACGTGAGCGGGGTCACTTCTTGGAGTTGATGACCGCCTCCATCACGCTCTTCGCGATCGGGGCGGCGAGGCCGCCGCCGGAGATGTCGTCGCGGTTGGCGTTGTCGTCCTCGATGACCACGGCGACGGCGACCGGGGAGCTGCCGTCGGAGAGCTTGGCGTAGGAGAGGAACCAGGCGTACGGGTTCTCGCTGTTGTCGACGCCGTGCTGGGCGGTACCGGTCTTGCCGCCGACGGTGACGCCGCCGATCTGGGCCTTTGTACCGGTGCCTTCCTTGACGACCGTCTCCATCATCGACTGCAGGATCTGCGCGTTCTTCGACGACAGGGGCTGGCTCAGCTCCTCGGGGTCGGTCTGCGCGATCGTGTCGAGGTTCGACGACTGGAGCTTGTCGACCATGTACGGCTTCATCAGCTTGCCGTCGTTGGCGACCGCGGAGGCGACCATGGCCATCTGCAGCGGGGTCGCGGCGGTGTTGAACTGGCCGATCGAGGACAGCGCGGTCTGCGACGAGTTCATGTTCTCGGAGAAGACCGAGGCGCTGGAGCGTACGGGTGTGTACTGCTCGGAGTCGAAGCCGAACTTCTTCGCCTCGGCCAGCATCTTGTCGTTGCCGAGGTCGGCGCCGATCTTGCCGAAGACGGTGTTGCAGGACACCCGCAGCGCAACTCGCATCGTCGCGTTCTTGCAGGGGATGTTGCCCTCGTTCTTCAGCTCGGTGGTGGTGCCCTTCATGATGTACGGCAGCGGCGACTTGGTGTTCTCGTCGGCGGACGTGTACAGCCCGTTCTCCAGCGCGGCCGCGGCCGTGACCACCTTGAAGGTGGAGCCCGGCGGGTAGGTCTCGCGCAGCGCCCGGTTGAGCATCGGGTCGTTGGGGTTGACCTTCTTCTGGAGCTTCGTCCAGGCCTTGGAGTCCGTCGAGGTGGAGTTGCCGGCGAAGGTCGAGGGGTCGTACGACGGGTAGGAGGCGAGCGCCAGGATCTTGCCCGTGGACGGGTCGAGCGCGGCGACGGCGCCCTTGCCGCCCTGCGCCTTCAGACCGTCGAACGCGGCCTTCTGCGCGGCGGCGTTGAGCGTGGTGACGACGTTGCCGCCGGACTTCTGCTTGCCCGTGACCATGTCGAGGGTGTTGCGGAAGAAGAGCCGGTCGTCGGTGCCGGAGAGGATGCCGTCCTCGATGTTCTCCAGCTGGTTGGCGCCGAAGGCCTGCGAGGCGTACCCGGTGACGGGCGCCCACATCGCGCCGTCCTTGTAAGTGCGCTTGTACTCCAGGTCGTTGAGCCCGCTCTTGCTCGTCTTCGTGGAGCCGGTGATCGGGTCGCCGTCGACGATGATGTCGCCGCGCGGGGTGGAGTAGCGCGCGATGGTGACGCGGCGGTTCTTCGGGTCCTCCTTGAGGCTGTCCGCCTTGACGTACTGGAGCCAGTTGTCGCGGGCGAGCAGCGCGAGGACGAGAAGGCCGCAGAAGATCGCGATCCGGCGCAGGGGCTTGTTCATGACGGGCGGACCACCTGGGTCATTTCGGCGTCGGGATTGCTGGCGGGCGCGGGCGCCGGGCGGCGGGCGGTGTCGCTGATTCTGATGAGGATGCCGATCAGTGCCCAGTTGGCCAGCACGGAGGAACCTCCGTAGGCCAGGAACGGCATGGTCATACCGGTCAGCGGGATGAGGCCCATGACACCGCCGGCCACGACGAAGACCTGGAGGGCGAAGGCGCCGGAGAGGCCGATGGCGAGCAGCTTGCCGAACGGGTCGCGGGCGGCGAGGGCGGTGCGTACGCCGCGTTCCACGATCAGGCCGTAGATCAGCAGGATGGCCATGATGCCGGCCAGGCCCAGCTCCTCGCCGAAGGTGGCGAGGATGAAGTCGGAGTTGGCGGCGAACCGGATCAGGTCGGAGTGTCCCTGGCCGAGGCCGCTGCCGAGGGTGCCGCCCGAGCCGAAGGCCCACAGCGCCTGCATCGACTGCTCGGAGTGGCCGACCACGCCCTTCTGGCTGAGCGTGTATTCCTTCATCGGGTCGAGCCAGGCCTGGACACGCTGCTGGACGTGCGGTTCGAAGCTCGCCACACCGACCGCGCCGGCCGCGGACATCAGCAGACCGAAGACGATCCAGCTGGTCCGCTCGGTGGCGACGTACAGCATGATGACGAACATTCCGAAGAACAGCAGCGAGGTGCCGAGGTCGGTCTCGAAGACCAGGATGAGGATCGAGATCGCCCAGACGACCAGGATGGGGCCGAGGTCGCGGCCACGCGGCAGGTACAGGCCGAGGAAGCGGCGGCTGGCCAGGGCCAGGGCGTCGCGCTTCACCATCAGGTAGCCGGCGAAGAAGACGGCGAGGGCGATCTTCGCGAACTCGCCCGGCTGGAGGGAGCCGAGGCCGGGGATGCGGATCCAGATCTTGGCGCCGTAGATGTTGGCCCCGAGCCCGGGCACCAGCGGCAGCACCAGCAGGACCAGCGCGCCGAACATGGAGATGTACGTGTAGCGCTGCAGGACGCGGTGGTCCTTGAGGAAGATCAGCACGACGACGAACAGGCCGATGCCCAGCGCGGTGTACAGCAGCTGGCGGGGCGCGGCCTGGACGAAGTTGGGCAGCGACTGCAGCAGCTTCGACTGGTCGAGCCGCCAGATGACGACGAGTCCGAGGCCGTTGAGGAGCGTGGCCAGGGGCAGCAGCAGCGGGTCGGCGTACGGGGCGAACTTCCGTACGGCGAGATGCCCGACGCCGGCGAGCAGGCCGAGTCCGAGGCCGTAGCTCAGCAGACCGGCCGGCACCTTGTCGTCGATGGCCAGGCCCACGTTGGCGTAGGCGAACACCGGGATGACGACGGCGAACACCAGCATCGCCAGCTCGGTGTTGCGTCGGCTCGGTGCGCCGATCGCGCCGATCGTGGACGTATGGTGCGTCGGTGTGTTGGTAGTACTGCTCATCGTGTGACAGGGCCTCTCACGGCTTGCCTACTGCTTACCGCACAGCGAGACGACCTTCTGCTCATCCTCCGAGAGGCTGGGGCCGGGGCTGGGGGTGGGCGCGGTCGCTGATGTGGACGGGGTCGGTGAGGTCGAGGGGCTCGGTGTTGCCTTGGACGTGAGGGAGGTCTTGGTGGTTCCCGTGGTGCCGCCCGCCTCGCCCGTGCCGGTCTTCGAGTTGTTCTCGCTCTCGGCCGCCTGACGCTCGGACTCCTTCTTGCACGCGGAGGCCTGCACGGCAAGCTCGCCGATCTTCGACTGGGCGTCGGTCAGACCGCCCTCGGCGATCGTGTTCTTGACCTGCTTCTGCTGGTACGGCGGCAGGTACTTGAGTTCGATCTCGGGGTGGTCCTTCTCCACCTTCGAGAGCGACACCCAGGCCAGGTCCTGGCTGATGCCCCGGTACAGCGCGACGTGCTCGCCCTGGGTGCCGACGTAGTACTGCGTCTGCGTCCAGCGCCAGCCGCCGTAGAGGCCGCCGCCGACGACGGCGAGCGCGAGCACGATGTAGAAGGATCTCTTCGCCCACGTGCGGCCCTTGCTGGGCTTGACGAAGTCGTCGTCGGTGTAGTCGCCGAAGCTGCCCGCCGGGACGTAGCCGGTGGTGTCGCCGGAGCCGGGCGGGCCGAACTCGCCGCCGCCCTGTCCGGGCACCTGGCGGCCGAGGCCGGAGGCGCGCCCTGCGGGGGTCTGCATGATGCCGTTGTCGTGCAGCTGGTGCTGGTTCTCGGCGACCGCGCCGACCACGACCGGGGTGTCGGAGAGCTGCCCGGCGAGGGTGTCTCCGGTGTCCAGGTCGAGTACGTCGGCGATGATGACCGTGATGTTGTCGGGGCCGCCGCCGCGCAGCGCGAGCTGGATCAGCTCCTGCACGGTCTCCTGCGGGCCCTGGTAGCTGGCGAGGGTGTCTTCCAGGGTCTGGTGCGAGACGACCCCTGACAGACCGTCGGAGCAGATCAAGTAGCGGTCGCCGGCGCGGACTTCACGGATGGAGAGGTCGGGCTCGACGTGCTCACCGCTGCCCAACGCCCGCATCAGCAGGGAGCGTTGGGGGTGGGTGGTGGCTTCCTCTTCGGTGATGCGGCCCTCGTCGACCAGCCGCTGCACCCAGGTGTGGTCCTGGGTGATCTGGGTGAGGACGCCGTCGCGCAGCAGGTACGCGCGCGAGTCGCCGACGTGGACGAGGCCGAGGCGCTGGCCGGTCCACAGCAGGGCGGTGAGCGTCGTGCCCATGCCCTCGAGCTGCGGGTCCTCCTCGACCATCGAGCGCAGCTGGTCGTTGGCCCGCTGCACGGCGGTGCCGAGGGAGGTGAGGATGTCCGAGCCCGGCACGTCGTCGTCGAGCGCGACGATGGTGGAGATGGCCTCGGAGGAGGCGACCTCGCCGGCGGCGGCGCCGCCCATGCCGTCGGCGATCGCGAGCAGGCGCGGACCGGCGTATCCGGAGTCCTCGTTGCCCTCCCGGATCATGCCTTTGTGCGATCCGGCGGCAAAGCGCAGTGACAGACTCATGCGCACCTCGCCCGTCGGCTCCGGGTACATCCGCACGGTGCCCACCCTCCGGTCGGGAGCGCGCCGGTGCCCCTGGTGGGGGCCGCCGCTGCGTGCTCGCTCCGCTCGCTCATTGTCGTACTACTTCCGCAGCTCGATGACTGTCTTGCCGATGCGGATCGGCGCGCCCAGCGGAATCGGCGTGGGGGTCGTCAGCCGGCTCCGGTCGAGGTATGTGCCGTTGGTGGAACCCAGGTCCTCGACGATCCACTGGCCGTCGCGGTCCGGGTAGATCCTGGCATGGCGGCTGGAGGCGTAGTCGTCGTCCAGCACGATCGTGCTGTCGTGCGCCCGGCCCAGGCTGATGGTCTGGCCCTGGAGCGCGACCGTCGTGCCGGTGAGGGTGCCCTCGGACACGACCAGCTTGGTGGGTGCGTTACGGCGCTGGCGGCCGCCGCCCGCCTGCTGACGCTGCTGCGGGGGCGCGGCCTGCTGCCGCGCGGCTTGCTGCGGCCGTGCGGCCTCGCGCCTGGCCCCGCGCTGGGTGACGCGCGTACCGAACAGGTCGCTGCGGATGACCTGCACGGCCACGATCACGAACAGCCACAGTACGGCCAGGAAACCCAGCCGCATGACCGTGAGGGTCAGCTCTGACATTGCCCCCGCTTCACCCTTCGGCTTGCCGGTAAATGATGGTGGTGCTGCCCACGACAATCCGCGAGCCGTCGCGGAGCGTAGCGCGGGTGGTGTGCTGCCCGTCCACCACGATGCCGTTGGTGGACCCGAGATCCTGGATCGTCGAGGGCGTTCCGGTCCGGATCTCACAGTGCCGGCGCGAGACGCCGGGGTCGTCGATCCGCACGTCGGCTTCGGTGCTGCGGCCCATCACCAGCGTCGGGCGGGAGATCTGGTGGCGGGCGCCGTTGATCTCGACCCAGTGGCGGGTGCGGCCGCCGGCCGCCGGGGCGGGAGCCGCCGCGGGCCGCTGGCCGAAGGGCGCGGCACCGGGACGCCCACCGGGCGGCGGTGCGGCAGGCATGGGAGGGGCGCCCGCGGGCGCGGCGGCCGGCGGGTAGCCGTAACCCCCGCCGGGGCGGCCCGCGGACGGAGCCGCCGGAGCGGCGGGCCCGGGAGCCTGCTGGCTGCTGGTGGAGGCGAGCGTACGGCTGCGCACCCGGTACAGACCGGTGTCGAGGTCGTCCGCCTTCTCCAGGTGGACCTTGATGGTTCCCATGAAGGTGTAGCGCTGCTGCTTGGCGTAGTCGCGCACCATGCCGGCGAGCTCGTCGCCGAGCTGGCCGGAGTAGGGGCTGAGCCGCTCGAAGTCCGGCGTGCTCAGCTCGACGATGAAGTCGTTGGGCACGACGGTCCGGTCGCGGTTCCAGATGGTCGCGTTGTTGTCGCACTCGCGCTGGAGCGCTCCGGCGATCTCCACGGGCTGGACCTCGGACTTGAACACCTTGGCGAAGGTGCCGTTGACCAGACCTTCGAGACGCTGCTCGAACTTCTTCAGGACTCCCATGAGGCACCTCCTCCGATGTCGCTGCTGTCCTGTGTCCCGCCTGGCGGGCGCTGCCTTACCTGGTACTGCTTACTGATCGTATCCACGCGCGGGTGAATCGGCTGGTTCCCCCTGTCGGCCTCGTCGACGGGTGTCGACGTTCGACGAAGTTCCCTCCGGAAGTTCCCTCCGAAGCTCTCCTTCGAACTCCTCCCGCGCACTCCTTCTGCCAAGGATCGTAGAGGCGGCCGCAGACAAGTGTCCCGCACCTGACTGTGGACCCTGCCCGGCTCCTGGGGAGACGGGCAGGACCGGTACGAGGTTGATACGTGAACCGGTACTCCTTGATACGGAACGGAAGGGGGCGCGGGTTGGTTCGCTCGCCGGGCGGACCGAGCGACTGTGCAGGTGGGCGGCTGCCCAGGCATAAGGGATGTGAACCCACCCCTGCCACCGTGCTAATGTTCTGCGTGTCGGAAGGCCCCAGCCCCAAGGGGGAACAGGGCCCGAGGACACACCCAATGCGCGGGTGGCGGAATAGGCAGACGCGCTGGATTCAGGTTCCAGTGCCCGCAAGGGCGTGGGGGTTCAACTCCCCCCTCGCGCACCAGTCAGAAGCCCCCAGGTCTCAGACCTGGGGGCTTCTGCGTTGTCCGGGGACGGTGTGAGGCGCATTACCCGGTGAGGACAATCACACGGACCCGTCCCGCTGTCGGCGGCGGGGTTTTCCACAGGTGCGGAGTTGTCCACAGGTTCTGACGCTTTTCGGTCACTGGCTGTACGGTCGGCACGAGTTGATGTTCGTGTCGAGTGTTCGTGCGCGTGCGGGGGAGGCGGTCGGTGTGACCGAAAACGGAGCGCCAGCGGTGGCGGCGGAGTCGGGGACGACCGAGGCCCCAGTGGCCGAGTCCTGGGTGCGGCGGCTTCCGCGGGTGCCGGGCTTCGCCGAGTGGCCCGTCGAGGGATCGCCCAAGGACGAGGGCAAGGCGCTGCGCAAGCGGGTGCCACGCAGTGAGCACTCCGCGCTCGACCTCGACGGGTCCCGGCCGCACGCGGTCGTCGCGGTCGAGGAGTCCCACCGCGGCCGGATCGCCGAGCTCACTCCGATCCGGGCGGGCCGGATGGCGGCCACTCCCTTCGCCTTCCTGCGCGGCTCGGCGGGCCTCATGGCCTACGACCTCGCGCGCACGCCCATGACCCGGATCCGCGCACAGATCTGCGGCGACGCCCACGCGGCGAACTTCGGTCTCTACGGTGACGCGCGCGGCGACCTCGTCATCGACCTGAACGACTTCGACGAGACGGTCCACGGCCCCTGGGAGTGGGATCTCAAGCGGCTCGCCGCCTCGCTCGTGCTCGCGGGCCGGGAGGCGGGTTCCGACGAGGACCACTGCCGCAAGGCGGCGTTCGACGCGACCGGCGCCTACCGCCGCACCATGCGCCTGCTCGCCAAGCTGCCGGTGCTGGACGCGTGGAACGCCATCGCGGACGAGGAGCTCGTCTCCCACACCGATGCCCACGACCTGCTCGGCACGCTGGAGCGGGTCTCCGAGAAGGCGCGGGCCAATACGAGCGGGCGGTTCGCGGCGAAGTCGACGGAGCAGGCCGAGGACGGCGGGCGCCGCTTCGTCGAGGCCCTTCCCGTGCTGCGGCGGGTGGAGGACGCGGAGGCCGCGACGGTCGCGGCGGCCCTCGAGCAGTACGTGACGACGCTCCCCGAGGACCGGCTGCCCCTGCTGGCCCGCCACGCGGTGCACGACGTCGCGTTCCGGGTCGTCGGCACGGGCAGCGTGGGCACGCGGTCGTACGTGGTGCTGCTCCTGGACCACCGCGGGCAGCCGCTCGTCCTCCAGGCGAAGGAGGTCCGCCCCTCGGCGCTGGTGCCGCACTTGCTGACCGCGGGCTTCGAGGTGCCGGAGGTGGAGCACGAGGGCCGCCGCGTGGTCCTCGGGCAGAAGCGCATGCAGGTCGTCAGCGACATCCTGCTGGGCTGGACGTCGGTGGACGGACGGCCGTTCCAGGTACGGCAGTTCCGCAACCGCAAGGGCAGCGTCGACCCCGCGGCTCTGGCCGCCGACCAGATAGACGACTACGGCCGCATGACCGGCGCCCTCCTGGCCCGCGCGCACTCCCACAGCGCCGACCCGCGCCTGGTCGCCGGGTACTGCGGCAAGAGCGAGGAACTGGACGAGGCGATCGCCGACTTCGCCGTCGCCTATGCCGACCGCACCGAGGCCGACCATGCCGATCTGGTGGCGGCGGTGCGGTCGGGGCGGGTCGCGGCGGAGATGGGGGTGTGAGGGGCGTGCTTTCGAGGGGCGGGGAGTGAGGAGCGTGTTCTCACGGGGGTGGCGTGTGAGGAGCGTGGCGTGAAGTACGTCGACCTCGACGGGCGGGACGGTGATGTGACGGGGATCATCGATCCGCGGCCCTATGTGGCGCGGCTGCCGGCACTGGCACAGCAACTTCCGCCGGGGGCAAGGGCGTTCGCGACGGATCCGGAGCACTACGACTTCCACGGCAGGCGGTGTGTGAAGGATCTCAAGCCGCAGGGGGTGCGCCGCACCGGCGACGACGAGATCGAGATCCGCTTCGGGCACAACTGCTGGAAACACGACGAAGACCTCCTCGTCCGGTACGCGGGCGTCTCGCGCTTCCAGGTGGACGTCCTGGACGTGTGCGACGTCAGCGCGCTGGGCGACGTGATCCTCGACGAGGTCCTGCCGCACCCCGACGGCTGCACTCACGAGATCGCCTGCCGCCCGGGGACGCTGATGGTGGCGTGCCGGGATCTGGCGGTGGAGTGGGTGGACGCGGGATGTCCGGAGGCTCGGGGCGAGGGTCGGTGAGATCAGTGCCGGCCCTGTGGGTATCAGGGGCGGGGCGCGTGGAGCTCGTGACGGTGTGCCGCAGGGGCCGCCTTCGCCGTGGCCTACGCTGGGCGGGTGACGAGCCCGGAAGCTGAGCAGGGTGATGATGCCGCCGGTGAGGCGCAGGTGACGCCCGAGGACGGTGCGCCGCGCCCCGAGGAGCGGCTGGAGCGGGCTGTGCGGGCCGCCGAGCAGGCGCTCATCGAGTACGAGATCGCGGTGGAGACCTTCCGGGTCGAGGTCGAGAACTTCTCCCGGCTGCACCACCAGAAGCTCGGCCCGATGTACGCCCGCCTCGACGAGCTGGACGCGGAGATCGCCGAGGCCCGGGCCGCCCGCACCGGTGACCCCGAGGACCTGCGCAAGGCGGACGAGGCACGGGCCCGGGTGATGCCGATGCCCGGCGTCGAGGAGCTGTTCCACGGCTGGATGGACGGGGAGGGCCTCTTCCCGGAGGCCGTGGCGATGCTCACGGACCAGCCGGTGCGGCCGCCGCAGCGGGTGCGCCCCAGCGACGAGGCCCGCAAGCTCTACCGCGAACTGGTCCGCAAGGCCCACCCCGACCTGGCGCAGGACGACACCGAGCGGGCGCGGCGCGAGGAGTTCCTCACCCGGGTCAACGCCGCCTACGCCCGCGGCGACGCGCCCCTGCTGCGGGAGCTGGCCGAGGAGTGGGCAAAAGGACCGGCGCCGGCGGAGCGCGGTCCGAGCCGCAGCGAGGAGCTCTACGCCCGCCTCGAATGGCTCGCCCAGCGCAAGGATCTCCTCTCGCTGGTCGCGAAGGATCTGGAGGAGAGCGCGATCGGCGCGATGCTCCGGATGGCGCCGGACGATCCCGACCAGCTCTTGGAGGAGATCGCCGAGAAGCTCCTGGCCGATGTCTCCCAGCGCGAGGCGGAGCTGGCCGAGTTGCTGGGGTAGCCGGGCCGGCGCATGCCGGTGGCGGGTGGCGGCGGTGCGTTCCGGCGGTGGTGCGGCCGCAAGTGCGTGCATGAGGCGGTCGCTGCCCGGGCGGCCGGTTCCGTGCCCGCCCGCGTCGGGTAGCGTTTCGGGCATGCAATTCGGAGCTGGTGTGCCCACGGTCGAGGTCGGGGACCTCAAGGACGGCGACTTCCTGCTGGACGTCCGCGAGGACGACGAGTGGCAGGCGGGCCACGCCGAAGGGGCCCTGCACATCCCCATCAGTGAGTTCGTGGCCCGCTACGGCGAGCTGACCGAGGCCGCGCCGCAGGACGGCCGCGTCAACGTGATCTGCCGCTCCGGCGGCCGCTCGGCGCAGGTCGCGATGTACCTGGTCCAGCAGGGCATCGACGCCGTGAACGTCGACGGCGGCATGCAGGTGTGGGCGGCCGCGGGCCGACCGGTCGTGACGGATCAGGGGCAGGCCGGGTTCGTCCTGTAGGGCCTGGTTCAGGGATGCAGGCCCGGAGCCGGAGTCGGGTCGGCCGGGGCGGTCAGCCGAGCGGGTGCGCCGCCAGCAGGTCGCCCAGGGCCTCTTCGTGCGCTGCCGCCGGGCCGAGCTGCAGCTCCAGGTGCTTGGCCCAGGCGTGGTACCGGTGCAGGGGGTACTCGACGTCCGCCCCGAATCCGCCGTGCAGATGCTGTGCCGTCTGCACGACCCGCCGTACGCCCTCCGAGGCCCAGATCTTGGCGACGGCGACGTCACCGGAGGCGGGCAGCACGCCGGGTGCCCCCGAGGCGATACGCCACGCGGCCTGCCACAGCGTGGCCTCCATCGCGCGCAGGTCGATGTAGCGGTCGGCGGCCTGTACGGCGACGGCCTGGAAGGTGGCGACGGGGAAGCCGAACTGCTCCCGCTTGCCGGTGTATTCACTGGTCATGTCGAGGACGCGTTCGCCCAGGCCGAGCGCCAGCGCACACATCCCGCAGGTCAGCAGCTCGCGGAGCCATTCCCAGGCACCGTCGGCGTCGATGACGTCACGGGCCGCGATCCGCGCGGACTCCAGGCGCAGTTCGCCGAGCCGCTCACCGGTGGTGGAGACCTGCTCACCGAGGCCGACGCCTTCGTGGATCCGGGGGGCCACGGCGAGGAGGGTCCGATCGGCGGTCGTACGGGCCGGTACGACGACGAAGTCGGCGGTGTGCGCCCACGGCACCGCCGTCTGCACCCCGTCCAGAATCCACGCGTCGCCGTCCTGATGCGCGGTCACGGCCAGTTCGGCCGGGTCGTGGCCGGTGCGGCCGTTCGCGGCGACGGTCAGCACCACCTCGCCCCGCCCGGCCCGGACGAGCAGCGCCGACCTCAACTCCTCACCGCCGTAAGCCTGTACGGCCGCCGCGGCCGCGCTGGTCTCCAGCAGCGGCACTCGCGCCAGCACCTTGGCCGACTCCCGCAGCACCAGGCAGAGCGCGATGGCGTCCAGGCCCGCCCCGCCGCGCTCCGCGTCCAGCAGCAGGCTCAGCAGGTCCGCCTCGGCGAGCCTGGTCCACAGCGCGCGGTCGAAGTCCTCGGCGACGGCGCCCGCGACGAGCGAGGGAGAGGGCACCGCGTCCGGCGCGACCCCGGCGAACACCCCCCGCGCCGCCTCGGCCGCCGCCTGCTGCTCCTCGGTGAAGGTGAAGTCCACAGTCCTGTCCCTCCGGCGGTCCGCTGATCTGACGGACCGTCAAGATAGAACAGGTTCTAGAAGAAGGGAACGGTGCAACCGAGCCGACCGGAGCGGGCCGTCCCCTCGCGGCCGGGCCCGCCGCCCGTGCGCCGTCAGCGGTCGAAGTCCAGCTCCACCTTCTCCGTCACCGGATGCGACTGGCACGCCAGCACATACCCCGCCTCCGTCTCCTCCGGCTCCAGCGCGAAGTTGCGGTCCATGCGCACCTCGCCGGTGACCAGGTAGGCACGGCACGTCCCGCACACCCCGCCCTTGCAGGCGTAGGGAGCGTCGGGCCGGTTGCGCAGGACCGTCTCCAGCAGGGACTCGCCGTCCTGCACGGGCCAGGTCCCGCCGCGGCCGTCGAGCCGGGCGGTCACCGAGCTGTGCGCCGGGGCGGTCGTGGCCGAGACGGGCGCGGCGGTGTCCACGTGGAAGATCTCCTCGTGGATGCGTGTCCGTGCCACACCGAGTCCGCGCAGGGTCCGCTCGGCCCCCTGCACCAGCCCGAAAGGACCGCACAGGAACCACCCCGCCACCTGCCCCACCGGCAGCAGCGCCGGAAGCAGCCCGGTCAACCGCTCCTCGTCGAGCCGCCCGGACGGCAGCCCCGCCTGCTGTTCCTCCCGGGACAGCACCGTCACCAGCTGAAACCGCTGTGGATGGCGGTCCTTCAGGTCGGCGACCTCGTCCAGGAACATCGTCGAGGCGGCCGTACGGTCGCTGCGTATGAGGCAGAACCGGGCCTCCGGCTCGCGCTCCAGCAGCGTCGAGACGATCGACAGCACCGGGGTGATGCCGCTGCCGCCCACGATCGCCGCGTACAGGCCGGGCGCCGGGTCGAGGGTGAACCGGCCGGCTGGGATCATCACCTCCAGCTCGTCGCCGACGTTGATCTCCTTCAGCGCGTACGTCGAGAAGGCCCCGCCCTCGACCAGCCGCACCCCGACCCGCAGGGTGCGCGGGCCCTCGCCGCCGGGGGCCGGTGCCGAAGAGCAGATCGAGTACGTGCGCCGTATCTCCGCTCCGTCGACCAGGCGCCGCAGGGCGAGGTGCTGGCCCGGAGCGTGCCGGTACTCCTCGCGCAGCCCCGGGGGCACGGTGAGGGTGAGGGCCACGGAGTCGTCGGTGAGCCGGTCGACCGCCGCCACCGGGAGCGCGTGGAAGCGGGCCATCACAACTCCTTGAAGTGGTCGAAGGGTTCACGGCAGGCGAGACAGCGGCGCAGCGCCTTGCACGCGGTGGAGGAGAAGCGGCTGAGCAGCTCGGTGTCGGCACTGCCGCAGTGCGGGCAGCGCACGGGGTCCGCTTCGGTGGCCGCGGTCCGCGTCGGGCCGAGTGCGAGCGGAACCGGTCCCGACTCCGCGCGTACGCGCGGCGGCGCTATCCCGAACTCCCGCAGCTTGCGCCGCCCTTCGGCCGTGATGTCGTCGGTCGACCAGGCGGGCAGCAGCACCGTGCGCACGGTGACGTCCCGCATGCCGTGCGCGTGCAGCACCCGCTCTATGTCCAGGGACATCGCCTCGATGGCCGGGCAGCCGGTGTACGTCGGGGTCAGCTCGACCTCGACCGAGTCCGCGCCGCGCACATGCAGCGCACGCAGGACGCCCAGCTCCTGGAGGGTGAGCACGGGCAGCTCGGGATCGGGCACCGAACCGGCGATGTCGAGGAGTTCGGCCTCCAGCTCGGTGGTCGTCGTCACCATGACGCCCCCGGGTGGCTGCGGTGCAGGTGCTGCATCTCGGCGAGCATCCGGCCGAAGGACTCGGTGTGCACGCCCTGGCGGCCCGCGCCGGCCGTCCACGCGCCGGTCCGCGGTCCCTCGGGTACCGCCAGAGTGGCCTGGCGCAGCACGGCCTGGACGGACTCCAGCCAGGCCGTCTCCATCCCGGCCCGGTCGAGGTTCAGCCCGTCCACCGGCTGGAACATCTCGCCCGTGAACCGCCACAGGGCCGCGCATGCGCGCTGCATGCGCTCATGGCCGACCTCGGTGCCGTCGCCGAGCCTCAGCGTCCACTGCTCGGCGTGGTCGCGGTGGTAGGCGACCTCCTTGACGGCCTTCGCGGCGAGCCCGGCGAACGGGCCGTCCCCGGCGGCCAGTTCGGCGTACAGCAGGTGCTGGTAGGTGGAGAAGTACAGCTGGCGGGCGATGGTGTGGGCGAAGTCGCCGTTCGGCTGTTCCACCAGCTGGAGGTTGCGGAAGGCGCGCTCCTCGCGCAGATACGCCAGCTCGTCCTCGTCGCCGGCCGTCGACAGCAGCACGCGGGCCTGGCCCAGCAGGTCCAGCGCGATGTTGGCGAGGGCGACCTCCTCCTCCAGGACGGGTGCGTGGCCCGCCCATTCTCCGAGGCGGTGCGAGAGCACCAGGGCGTCGTCGCCGAGGGCGAGGGCGGCCGTCGTGGGAGTCGTGGTCGCGTCGGGGGTCGTCACAGGTGCTTCACCCCCTCCGGGATCTCGTAGAACGTCGGGTGCCGGTACGGCTTGTCGGCGGACGGCTCGAAGAACGGGTCCTTCTCGTCCGGGGAGGACGCGGTGATCGAGGACGACGGGACGACCCAGATCGAGACGCCCTCACCGCGGCGGGTGTACAGATCGCGGGCGTTGCGCAGGGCGAACTCCGCGTCCGGCGCGTGCAGGCTGCCGGCGTGGGTGTGGGAGAGGCCGCGGCGCGAGCGCACGAAGACCTCCCACAGGGGCCAGTCGGTGTTCGTCATGCTCGCGTCGCTCCTGTCTCGCCGGTGTGCTTGGCCGCGTAGGCCGTGGCCGACTCCCGTACCCATGCGCCCTCTTCGTGGGCCTGCCTGCGCTGGGTGATCCGCTGTTCGTTGCACGGGCCGTTGCCCTTGAGGACCTCCCGGAACTCCGTCCAGTCGATCGCGCCGAAGTCGTGGTGCCCCCGCTCCTCGTTCCACCGCAGGTCCGGGTCGGGGAGGGTGAGGCCCAGCGACTCGGCCTGGGGGACGCAGATGTCGACGAAGCGCTGGCGCAGCTCGTCGTTCGAATGCCGCTTGATCTTCCACGTCATCGACTGCACGGAGTGCGCCGACTCGTCGTCGGGCGGACCGAACATCATCAGCGACGGCCACCACCAGCGGTCCACCGCGTCCTGCGCCATCGCGTGCTGCTGAGGGGTGCCGCGGCCGAGGGCGAGCAGCAGCTCGTACCCCTGGCGCTGGTGGAAGGACTCCTCCTTGCAGATGCGGACCATGGCGCGCGCGTACGGGCCGTAGGAGCAGCGGCACAGCGGGACCTGGTTGGTGATCGCGGCGCCGTCCACCAGCCAGCCGATCGCGCCGACGTCCGCCCAGGTCAGCGTCGGGTAGTTGAAGATCGAGGAGTACTTCTGGCGGCCCGAGTGGAGCTTGTCGAGCAGCTCGTCGCGGCTGGTGCCGAGGGTTTCGGCAGCGCTGTAGAGGTAGAGCCCGTGCCCGGCCTCGTCCTGGACCTTGGCCATCAGGATGGCCTTGCGGCGCAGCGAGGGTGCGCGGGTGATCCAGTTGGCCTCCGGCTGCATGCCGATGATCTCGGAGTGGGCGTGCTGTGCCATCTGCCGGACCAGCGTCGCGCGGTAGGCGTCGGGCATCCAGTCGCGTGGCTCGATGCGCTCGTCGGCGGCCACGGCGGCGTCGAAGGCGCGCTCGTACGCACCGGTGCCGGCGGTGTCTTCCTCGGTGCCGTACGCCTGGTGCGCGGCTGCTGTCGCCATGAGGTCCCCCTCGACCTGGGCTGTGTCCGGAGCGGGCTCCCGACCGATCGTTCGGTTCGTGCGATTCCATGGTGGGACGGGCGCCGTAAGGTGTCAACCGCTGTGGATAACCTGCGGGCGTGCCCTGTGGACAACGGAGCGACCTGGTGTGCGCTCGGGGAGGTCCGTTCGACAGGGGGTGTGCCGCGCGGGCGGGTCTGAGTACCGTTCCCGTGCGAGTCGGGTGGCGTGGTGCGCAGAGGCGGTACGGCGCCCCCGCGGCCGGGCGGCCGGAAGAGGGACCGGATCGGGAGACGGGGCGGAATGGACGTGTACGGCACAGACTCGGACGCCCGGCACGGGCCGGACGGGCCCGGCGGCGCGACCGAGCCGACCGGACCGACCGAGCCGACCGGACCGACCGAGCCGACCGGACCGACCGAGCCGGCCGAGACGGCTGAGCAGGCCGAGTCGTCCGGACCGGAGCGGACGGCCGATCCGCGGGACGTCCGCCCCGATGCGGCCGTACTCGATCCCGGCGCCTCTGTTTCTACGGACGCTCCTGCCCTGTATCCCGAGCCCCGCACGGGTGTGGCCGCCCTTTCCCCGCGCTACCAGATCGGCGCCGCGCTGGCGCTGGCGGTCGTCGCCGCCGTCGTCTGTGTGCACGTCGGCATGGTCTTTCTGCACGTCGCGCCGTCGAACACACTGACCAAGGCGCACGGCAAGGCGATCGACGACTGGATCTACCCGGAGTTCGAGCAGAACTGGAAGCTTTTCGCGCCGAACCCGCTGCAGCAGAACATCGCCATCCAGGTCCGTGCCGAGGTGCAGTCGACGGACGGCGACGTGCGGACCACCGGCTGGTACGACCTGTCCGCCGAGGACGGCCGGGCCATCGACGGCAATCTGCTGCCCAGCCACACCGAGCAGAACGAGCTGCGCCGGGCCTGGGACTTCTTCGTCGCCACGCACGACAGCACCAACCGCTCGACGGGCCTGCGCGGGTCCCTGTCCGAGTCGTATCTGCGGCGCATCGTGGTGCTGCGCCTGGACCGGGACGACGCGGCCGGGAAGGGCGGGGTCGTCGAGCACGTCCAGGTCCGTTCCCGTACCACCAACGTGCCGCCACCGAAGTGGAGCACGGAGAAGATCTCGGACAAACCCATGGACCGTGTGCTGCCCTGGTGGTCGGTCCCGGCCGCCGACACCGACGGAGGCGCCGAGTGAACCGCTTCGCCCTGTCGGTCTCCTCCGGCATCGCCCGCATCACCGAATCGGCGCTCGGCCCGTACCAGACCGCCGTGGTCCGCATCGGCTTCAGTGCGACCTGGCTGCTGTTTCTGCTGCGCGAGCTGCCGCACCGCGAGGAGCTGTACGGCCCCAGCAGCCCGTGGAGCTGGGACCTCGCCGAGCAGCTGATCGCGTCCAACAGCGCCTTCACCGCCCTGATGTGGTCGGACAGCGGGGGCTGGTTCGAGCTCGTCTACGCGCTCGCCGTCCTGTCGAGCGTCCTGCTGCTGCTCGGCTGGCGCACCCGCACCATGTCCGTGCTGTTCATGGTCGGCGTGCTCTCGCTGCAGAACCGCAGCGTCTTCATGGGGGACGGCGGCGACAACGTCCTGCACCTGATGTCCGTCTACCTCGTGTTCACGCGCTGCGGCCAGGTCTGGTCGCTGGATGCGCGGCGGGCACGGCTCGCGCGTGAGGCACGCGCGCGTGCAGAGCGCGTCACGGACCGGGTCGGCCCTGCCCTGTGGGGCGTGCTCGGGTTCGTGCTGGTCGCGGTGACCGCCGGGGGCCGGTTCGACGGCGTCGACCTGACCGTGCCGGTGATCCTGTGGGGCATATGTCTCGCGGTGGCCCTGTGGTGGGTCGTGGGGCGCCGGGCGAAGAGCGGGGAGCCCAGGATCCTGCTGGACGTCATCGGCAACATCGTGCACAACGGCGCCCTCTTCGTGATCATGGCCGAGGCCTGTCTGATCTACGCGACGGCCGGCTGGTACAAGATCCAGGGCACGCGCTGGCAGGACGGCACCGCGGTCTACTACCCCCTCCACCTCGACTCCTTCTCGCCCTGGCCCGGGCTCGCCGACCTGCTGTCGTCCAGCGGCACGATGGTGATGCTCGTGACGTACGGGACCGTCATCGTGCAGGTCGCCTTCCCGTTCACGCTGTTCAACCGGCGGGTCAAGAACGTTCTGCTGGCTGCCATGATGATCGAGCACGCCGTGATCGCCGTGGTCCTGGGCCTGCCGTTCTTCTCGCTCGCGATGATCGCGGCGGACGCGGTCTTCCTTCCGACCTCGCTGCTGCACCGGCTGGGCGGCTGGGCGGCACGCGCGCGTGGCCGCGTTCTCGCCCGCGGCGGCCGTGCCACGCTGCCCGGGCCGCGCGCCCCGGAGAACCCCGAGCCCTCGCACGCGAGCTCCACGGCGTGAGTCCCGAGCCCGCAAGCGAACTTCACGGGGTGAGCCCCGAGGGCACGCGCGCACGTAGGCTTCACGCCATGACCGACCCCACCCCCGAGCCCGTGAGTGCCTGGCGTCGGCTCGTCGGCACCTGTGTGCTGCTCGACGGTTTCCACGCCCTCAAGCACGCCGTGCGCTTCGGGGCCGAGGTCCCGGTGGCGGTCACCGCCGACCGGCGGGCGGCGCTCGCCCTCGCCGACGAACTCGCCCCCGACGTACGGGACACGCTGGCCGAACTCCTCACCGAGGTACCGGAGTCGACGTATCGGAGCCTGGTCCCGCGCCCGCATCCCACCGCTGTGGCGGCCCTGGCAGTACGGCCGGCTCGGGCGGCCAACCTCGACAGGCTGGCGCACAGCCCCCGCACGGCCCCCGTCGTGGTCCTCGACAACCCGCGCAACCTCGGCAACGCGGGCGCCGTGATCCGGCTGGCCGCCGGGTTCGGCGCGACCGGGGTGGTCACCACCGGCACACTCGACCCCTGGCACCCCACGGTCGTCCGGGGCGGGGCGGGACTGCACTTCGCGACCGCCGTGGAACGGCTGGCCGTCGACGAGCTGCCGGCGGGTCCGGTGTTCGCCCTCGACCCGGAGGGCGACGACATCCGGGGCGTCAAGCTCCCGGACGACGCCGTCCTCGCCTTCGGGTCCGAGCGCAGTGGCCTGTCGGCCGAACTACGCGCGCGTACCGACCACTTGCTGTCCCTCCCGATGCGCCCCCAGGTCTCCAGCTACAACCTCGCGACCAGTGTGGCCATGACGCTGTACCACTGGAGCGCCACCAGGGACGCACCTCACGCTCCCTAGGCCTCCCGGCGGACCTCCACCACCCGGAAGCGGTTGGCCACGAACGCCCCGTCGCACAGCGCGGCGTTCGCCGCCGGGTTGCCGCCCGAGCCGTGGAAGTCGGAGAAGGCGGCCGTCTGGTTGACGTACACCCCGCCCGTGAGGTTCAGCGACAGCTGGGCGGCCTCCTCCAGGCAGACGTCCTGGACCGCCTGCTCGACCTCCTCGTCGGTCGTGTACGCGCCGACCGTCATCGCGCCCTTCTCACGGATGGTGCGCCGCAGCAGCTCCGCGGCGTCCGCCGCCGAGTCGACGGCGACGGCGAAGGAGACGGGGCCGAAGCACTCGCTCAGGTAGGCGGCCTCGTCGTCGGCCCCCTCCCAGTACTTCCGCGCGCCGTCCAGCTTCACGATCACCGGGGTGCGGACCACCGCGCCGGGGAACTCCGGGTTGCTGATCTCCCGTGAGGCCAGGGCGACTTCACCGAGGCCGGCCGCGGCCTCCAGGCGGGCCTTCACGTCCGGGTTGACGATCGCGCCGAGCAGGGCGTTCGCGCGCGCGTCGTCGCCGAGGAGGCCGTCGACCGAGCGGGCGAGGTCGGCCACCACCTCGTCGAAGGTCCGCGGGCCCTCGTCGGTGCGGATGCCGTCGCGCGGGATCAGCAGGTTCTGCGGGGTCGTGCACATCTGGCCGCTGTACAGGGACAGTGAGAAGGCCAGGTTGGAGAGCATCCCCTTGTAGTTCGCGGTCGAGTCCACGAGGACCGTGTTGACGCCTGCCTTCTCCGTGTAGACCTGCGCCTGGCGGGCGTTGGCCTCCAGCCAGTCGCCGAACGCCGTCGAGCCCGTGTAGTCGATGACCCGGATCTCCGGGCGCGTGGCCAGCGTCTTCGCGATGCCCTCGCCGGGACGCTCGGCCGCCAGCGCCACCAGGTTCGGGTCGAAGCCCGCCTCGGTGAGCACCTGGCGCGCGACCTGCACGGTGAGCGCCAGCGGCAGTACCGCGCGCGGGTGGGGCTTCACCAGGACCGCGTTGCCGGTGGCGAGGGACGCGAACAGGCCCGGATAGCCGTTCCACGTCGGGAAGGTGTTGCAGCCGATCACGAGCGCGATCCCGCGCGGGACCGGCGTGAACTGCTTGGTCAGCGCGAGCGGGTCGCGCTTGCCCTGCGGCTTGGTCCACTCCGCCGTGTCGGGCGTGCGGACCTGCTCCACGTACGCGTACGCCACCGCCTCCAGACCGCGGTCCTGCGCGTGCGGGCCACCCGCCTGGAACGCCATCATGAACGCCTGGCCGCTGGTGTGCATGACCGCGTGCGCGAACTCGTGCGTCCGGTCGCTGATCCGCTTGAGGATCTCCAGACACACCACCGCGCGCGCCTCCGCGCCGGCGTCCCGCCACGCGCGCTGTCCGGCCTTCATCGCCAAAAGCAGCTCGTCGACGTCCGCGTGCGGGTAGGTCACGCCCAGCTCGATGCCGTACGGCGAGACCTCGGCGCCCACCCAGTCGTCCGTGCCGGGCTGGCCGAGGTCGAGCCTGGTGCCCAGGAGGGCGTCGAAGGCGGCCTTGCCCGCCGCCGCGTCCAGGCTGCCGCTCTCGCCGTAGGCCTTCGGATGCTCGGGGTGCGGGGACCAGTACGCGCGTGTGCGGATCGCTTCCAGCGCCTGGTCGAGGGTGGGCCGGTGCTTGGCGATCAGCTCGTGCGTGGTCAGTTCGGCGGCCATGCGGGACCAACTCCTCGTCTTCAGAACTCTTCGTCGAGCTCATGACCTGGGCAGAAACATGGGCAGGAACAGCCGGTCAGAGTTAGAGTAACCGAACGATCGGTCGGGACAAGGGGGCCTGCCGCATCTGTGGAAAACCCCGTGCGGGAGGATCGCGCACATGACAGCACTCGACCTCAGCAGCCCCGTGGCCGTCGTCGGCACCGGCACCATGGGCCAGGGCATCGCCCAGGTCGCGCTGGTCGCAGGCCATCGCGTACGGCTGTACGACGCCGCTGCCGGGCGTGCCCGGGAAGCGGCGGCGGCGATCGGCGTCCGCCTCGACCGGCTCGTCGAGAAGGACCGGCTCACGGCCGCCGACCGGGACGCGGCGCGCGACCGTCTGCTGCCCGCCGAGAGCCTCGACGACCTCGCGGACTGCTCGCTCGTCGTCGAGGCGGTCCTGGAGCGGCTGGACGTCAAGCAGGAGCTCTTCCGGGAGCTCGAGGACCTCGTCGACGAGGACTGTCTGCTCGCCACCAACACCTCGTCGCTGTCGGTCACCGCCATCGGCGGCGCGCTGCGCAACCCCGGCCGCTTCGTCGGCCTGCACTTCTTCAACCCCGCGCCGCTGCTGCCGCTCGTCGAGGTCGTCTCCGGGTTCGCCACCGACGTCACGTCGGCCACGCGCGCGTACGAGATGGCACGCGCGTGGGGCAAGACACCGGTCGCCTGCGCCGACACCCCCGGCTTCATCGTCAACCGCATCGCCCGGCCCTTCTATGCCGAGGCCTTCGCCGTGTACGAGGCCCAGGGCGCCGACCCCGCGACCATCGACGCGATCCTGCGCGAGTCGGGCGGCTTCAGGATGGGCGCCTTCGAACTGACCGACCTCATCGGCCAGGACGTCAACCAGTCCGTCACCCACTCCGTGTGGAAGTCCTTCTTCCAGGACGTGCGCTTCACGCCCTCGCTCGCCCAGCAGCGCCTGGTCGAGTCGGGCCGGCTCGGCCGCAAGAGCGGACAGGGCTGGTACGACTACGGCGACGACGCCGAGGCCTCCGAGCCGCACACCGCGGAGCCCGCGCAGCAGCCCGCGTACGTCGTCGCCGAGGGCGACCTGGGCCCCGCCTCCGACCTGCTCACGCTGATCCGCGAGGCGGGCATCGCCGTGCGCGAGGAGGAGGAGGATCACGGCACCCGCCTGGTGCTGCCGAGCGGTGGTCAGCTGGCGCTCGCCGACGGGCAGACCTCCGTGGAGTTCCGCGACGTCGTCTACTTCGACCTCGCGCTCGACTACCGCAGGGCCACCCGCATCGCCCTGTCCGCTTCCCAGGACACCGCGCCGCAGACCCTCGCCGAGGCCACCGGCCTCTTCCAGGCGCTCGGCAAGGACGTCAGCATCATGGGCGACGTCCCCGGCATGATCGTCGCCCGTACGGTCGCCCGGATCGTCGACCTGGCGCACGACGCCGTCGCCAAGGGCGTGGCCACCGAGGAGGACATCGACACCGCGATGCGCCTGGGCGTCAACTACCCGCTCGGGCCCTTCGAGTGGAGCCGCAGGCTCGGTCGCAACTGGGCCTACGCCCTCCTCGACGACCTGCACATGCGCGACCCCTCCGGGCGCTATGCGCCCTCCCTCGCGCTCTACCGTCATGCGTACGCCACCGACAAGCGGGAGGGCAGCACGTCATGACCACCGCCAAGCGCGACACGTACACCCCGGAGACGCTGCTGTCCGTCGCCGTCCAGGTCTTCAACGAGCGCGGCTACGACGGCACCTCCATGGAGCATCTCTCCAAGGCGGCCGGCATCTCCAAGTCGTCGATCTACCACCACGTGGCCGGCAAGGAGGAACTGCTGCGCCGGGCCGTCAGCCGGGCCCTCGACGGGCTCTTCGGGATCCTCGACGAGGAGCACGCGCGCGTGGGGCACGCCGCCGAGCGCCTGGAGTACGTCGTACGGCGCATGGTCGAGGTACTGATCGGCGAGCTGCCGTACGTGACGCTGCTGCTGCGCGTGCGCGGCAACACGGGCACCGAGCGGTGGGCCCTGGAGCGGCGTCGGGACTTCGACCACCAGGTGGCCGAGCTGTTGAACGCGGCGGCCGCCGACGGGGACGTGCGCGGGGACGTGGAGGTGCGGCTCGCGACGCGGCTGGTCTTCGGGATGATCAACTCGATCGTCGAGTGGTACCGGCCGGACGGGCGGGGCATGAACGAGCGCGAAGTCGCCGACGCGGTCGTCCAGGTCGTCTTCGGAGGACTCCGCAAGGAGGCCTGAAGGCCCACACCTGGGAGGCCTGAGAGACCTTGAGAGGCCGCAGAGGATTCAGAGGGCTCAGCCCTGCGGCTCCAGGTCCTCCTCCTCGAACACCAGCAGCGTGCGCGTGCTGAGCACTTCGGGCATGGCCTGCAGCCGGGTGAGCACCAGCTCGCGCAGCGCCTTGTTGTCCGGCGTGTGCACCAGCAGCAGGACGTCGAAGTCGCCGCCCACCAGGGCGATGTGGGAGGCCCCGGGCAGCTGTCTGAGCTGCTCGCGCACCGTGCGCCAGGAGTTCTGGACGATCTTCAGGGTGATGTACGCCGAGGTGCCCTGACCCGCGCGTTCGTGGTTGACGCGGGCGCCGAAGCCGCGGATGACGCCGTCCTCGATGAGGCGGTTGATACGCGCGTAGGCGTTGGCGCGCGAGACGTGCACCCGTTCCGCCACCGACCGTATCGACGCGCGGCCGTCCGTCTGGAGCATCTGCAGGATGTCCAGATCGATGGCGTCGAGGGGCCGCGCCATCGGCAGGGGACCACCGCCCTCCGCCCCTTCGGCCATTTGTTCAGGTGCCATGTCCCCCCGCCTCCCTACCATGGACGTACTGCGTTCATTTCAGGTTGTGGAGAACCGTTTGTCCACAGCCCGAAGGTGCCTGTAGCCAAAATGTGCCGACGACCGAACAATCGGTAGGTGAGGCGCATCACAACCCGTGGCGCGCCTGAAGCCGCTCCCACGAGGAGGTGCCGTCATGACGGTCATGGAGCAGCGGGGCGCGTATCGGCCATCGCCGCCCCCCGCCTGGCAGCCGCGCACGGATCCCGCGCCGCTGCTGCCCGACGCGGAGCCGTACCGCGTGCTCGGCACCGAGGCGGCCGCGAAGGCCGACCCGGCCCTGCTGCGCCGCCTGTACGCCGAGCTGGTGCGCGGGCGCAGGTACAACGCGCAGGCGACCGCTCTCACCAAGCAGGGCCGCCTCGCCGTCTACCCCTCCAGCACCGGCCAGGAGGCCTGCGAGGTCGCCGCCGCGCTGGCCCTGGAGGAACGCGACTGGCTGTTTCCCAGCTACCGCGACACCCTGGCCGCGGTCGCCAGAGGCCTCGACCCCGTCCAGGCGCTCACCCTCCTGCGCGGTGACTGGCACACCGGCTACGACCCGCGCGAGCACCGCGTCGCCCCCCTGTGCACCCCCCTCGCCACCCAGCTCCCGCACGCCGTCGGCCTGGCGCACGCCGCCCGCCTCAAGGGCGACGACGTGGTCGCGCTGGCCATGGTCGGCGACGGCGGCTCCAGCGAGGGCGACTTCCACGAGGCACTGAACTTCGCCGCCGTCTGGCAGGCCCCGGTCGTCTTCCTGGTCCAGAACAACGGCTTCGCGATCTCCGTCCCGCTCGCCAAGCAGACCGCGGCCCCGTCGCTGGCCCACAAGGCCGTCGGCTACGGCATGCCCGGCCGGCTGGTCGACGGCAATGACGCGGCCGCCGTGCACGAGGTGATCGCCGATGCCGTACGGCACGCGCGCGAAGGCGGCGGTCCCACGCTGATCGAGGCGATCACGTACCGCATCGACGCCCACACCAACGCCGACGACGCCACCCGCTACCGCGGCGACACCGAGGTCGAGGCCTGGCGCGCGCACGACCCCATCGCACTCCTGGAGCACGAGCTGACCGAGCGCGGCCTGCTCGACGAGGACGGCATTCGGGCCGCCCACGACGCCGCCGAGACCATGGCCGCCGACCTGCGCGAGCGCATGAACCAGGACCCGGTGCTCGACCCGATGGACCTGTTCGCCCACGTGTACGCCGAGCCCACCGGGCAACTGCGCGAACAGCAGGCCCAGTTGCGGGCCGAGCTGCACGCGGAGCACCTCGGCCAGGGGGGCGGGCACTGATGACCACCGTCGCCCTCAAGCCGGCCACCATGGCGCAGGCCCTCACGCGCGCGCTGCGCGACGCCATGGCCGCCGACCCCACCGTGCACGTCATGGGCGAGGACGTCGGCACCCTCGGCGGTGTCTTCCGGGTCACCGACGGGCTCGCCAAGGAGTTCGGCGAGGACCGCTGCACGGACACCCCGCTGGCCGAGGCGGGCATTCTCGGCACCGCGGTCGGCATGGCGATGTACGGCCTGCGCCCGGTCGTGGAGATGCAGTTCGACGCATTCGCCTACCCGGCGTTCGAGCAGCTGATCTCGCACGTGTCCCGCATGCGCAACCGCACCCGCGGCGCGATGCCGCTCCCGCTCACCATCCGCGTCCCCTACGGCGGCGGCATCGGCGGCGTCGAGCACCACAGCGACTCCTCCGAGGCGTACTACATGGCGACTCCGGGGCTCCATGTCGTCACCCCCGCCACCGTCGCCGACGCGTACGGCCTGCTGCGCGCCGCCATCGCCTCCGACGACCCGGTCGTCTTCCTCGAACCCAAGCGCCTGTACTGGTCCAAGGACTCCTGGAACCCGGAGCATCCGACGGACGTTGAACCGATAGGCCGCGCGGTGGTGCGGCGCCCGGGCCGGAGCGCCACGCTCGTCACCTACGGACCGTCGCTGCCTGTCTGCCTCGAAGCCGCCGAGGCCGCGCGGGCCGAGGGCTGGGACCTCGAAGTCGTCGACGTGCGCTCCCTGGTGCCGTTCGACGACGAGACGGTCTGCGCCTCGGTGCGGCGGACCGGACGCGCGGTCGTCGTGCACGAGTCGGGCGGATTCGGCGGCCCGGGCGGGGAGATCGCGGCCCGTGTCACCGAGCGCTGCTTCCACCACCTGGAGGCACCGGTGCTGCGCGTCGCCGGGTTCGACATCCCCTACCCGCCGCCGATGCTGGAGCGCCACCACCTGCCCGGTGTGGACCGGATCCTGGACGCCGTGGGTCGTCTGCAGTGGGAGGCCGAGAGCTGATGGCACAGGTGTTGGAGTTCAAGCTCCCCGACCTCGGGGAGGGGCTCACCGAGGCGGAGATCGTCCGCTGGCTGGTGGAGATCGGCGACGTCGTCGCCATCGACCAGCCCGTCGTCGAGGTCGAGACGGCCAAGGCGATGGTCGAGGTGCCCTGCCCCTACGGCGGCGTGGTCACCGCCCGCTTCGGCGAGGAGGGCACGGAACTGCCCGTCGGGGCACCGCTGATCACCGTGGCGGTCGGCGCGCCCGTCTCCGGCGGCGAGACCGAGGGCTCGGGCAACGTCCTGGTGGGATACGGCACTTCGGAGGCACCCGCGCGACGCCGGAGGGTACGGCCGGGACAGACGGCGCCCCCCGCGCCCGCCGAGCCCACGGCACCCCGGGAGGCGAACGGACATGCCGCTGCTCCGGCGGCGCCGGACGGCCCCGTTCCCGTGATCTCGCCGCTGGTGCGCAGGCTCGCCCGGCAGAACGGCCTGGACCTCAAGGGAATGACGGGCTCCGGCCCCGACGGGCTGATCCTGCGGGCGGACGTGGAGCACGCGCTGCGCACCGCCGGGACACAAACGCGGCCCGCTCAGCCGGCGGCCGAGACCCCCGCGCCCGTGACGCCCGCGCCGACCCCCGCCGCGGCCACCGGCACCGGCCTCCGCGTCCCCCTCAAGGGCATCCGGGGCGCCGTCGCCGACAAGCTCTCCCGCAGCCGCCGCGAGATACCGGACGCGACCTGCTGGGTGGACGCCGACGCGACCGAGCTCATGCGCGCGCGTGCCGCGATGAATGCGGCTGGCGGGCCGAAGATCTCCCTCCTCGCCCTGCTGGCCCGCATCTGCACCGCTGCCCTCGCCCGCTTCCCCGAGCTCAACTCCACGGTCGACATGGACGCCAGGGAGGTCGTCCAGTTCGACCACGTGCACCTCGGCTTCGCCGCGCAGACCGAGCGGGGCCTCGTCGTACCGGTCGTACGGGACGCGCACGCGCGGGACGCCGAGGCGCTGACCGCGGAGTTCGCCCGGCTGACCGAGGCGGCCCGCGAGGGAAGGCTGACGCCCGGGGAACTCACCGGCGGCACCTTCACGTTGAACAACTACGGGGTCTTCGGTGTCGACGGTTCCACGCCGATCATCAACCACCCCGAGGCGGCCATGCTCGGCGTCGGCCGCATCGTCCCCAAGCCGTGGGTGCACGAGGGCGAGCTCGCGGTGCGGCAGGTCGTGCAGCTCTCGCTCACCTTCGACCACCGGGTGTGCGACGGCGGCACGGCGGGCGGCTTCCTGCGGTACGTGGCGGACTGCGTGGAACAGCCCGCGGTGCTGCTGCGCAGACTGTGATCGCGCGGACGCCCAGACGTTTCCCGTGGGGGACGCCCATGCGTTCCCTGTGATCGCGGCGCCACGCATACTCGGGGGATGACCTCGTACGAGCCTCCCTCCGGCGACCGCGGCGCCGTCCCGGCGTACGACGCCGTCGTGCTCGCGGGGGGTGCCGCCCGGCGGCTCGGCGGCGCGGACAAGCCCGGCCTGCGCGTGGGCGGCCGGGCCCTGCTCGACCGGGTGCTGACCGCCTGCGCCGACGCCCGCACGACCGTCGTCGTCGCCGACGCCCGGCCCACCGCCCGGCCCGTGCTCTGGGCCCGCGAGGACCCGCCCGGCGGGGGACCCGTCGCGGCGCTCGGCGCCGGGCTGCACCGCACCACGGCCCAGGAGCTCGTCGTCCTCTCCGCCGACCTGCCGTTCCTCGGCGCGGCCACGGTACGGCGGCTGCTGACCGCGCTGCGCGCGAGCGACGCCGACGCGGTCCTGCTCACCGACGCCGACGGCCGCGACCAGCCCCTCGTGGCCGCCTACCGCACGCACGTGCTGCGCCGCGAACTGGCCGCCCTCACCGCCGAGCACGGCAACCTCACCGGGCTGCCGCTGCGCCGGCTGACCGCCGCCCTCGACCTCACCCGCGTCCCGGACCCCCTCGCGTCCTTCGACTGCGACACCTGGGACGACATCGCCGCCGCCAGGGCACGCATCAGGGAGCATGGGCACGTGTTGGATGAATGGATTTCCGCAGCCAAGGACGAGCTGGGCATCGACCTCGACGTCGACACCGGCGTCCTGCTCGATCTCGCCCGCGACGCCGCACACTCGGTGGCCAGACCCGCGGCACCGCTGACCACCTTCCTCGTCGGCTACGCGGCCGCGCAGGCCGGAGGAAGCCCCGAAGCCGTCGCCGAAGCAGCCCGCAAAGCCTCGGCCCTCGCCCTGCGCTGGGCCGACGAAGCCGACGAAGCCGACGAAACCGACAAGGCCGCCGACGCCAAGCCCGCCGCCGCGCCCGACACAGGCCCGGACGCCGGATGACCGCCCGCTCCGCCCGGACCGGCGAGGACGCCGAGGACCTCGACGTCGAGGAGGTGCTCGCCCTGGTGAACAACCCCGACAACCGCACCCCCGGCGACCACGTACCCGCGCCCGCCCCGCCGGGCGGCCACCACGCCGCGGCGCACAAGCTCGACGCCCACCACCTGGCCACCCCCTGGCCCGAGGCCCGGGCGACCGCCGCACGCGCCGCCCGGAGCGGCACCCGCCGCGACCTCGTCTCGGTCCCCCTCGACGCCTCCCTCGGCCTCACCCTCGCCGCCCCCCTCACCGCCCTCACCGACCTGCCTTCCTTCGACACCTCGGCGATGGACGGCTGGGCGGTCGCGGGCCCCGGCCCCTGGGACGTACGGGACGAGGGCGTGCTGGCCGGGCACGCCGAGCCGGAAGCCCTCACCGACGGTGAGGCCGTCCGCATCGCCACCGGCGCCCGCATCCCCCCGGACACCACCGCCGTGATCCGCACCGAACACGGCCGCGCCGACGACAAGGGCCGCCTGCACGCCACCCGCGACATGCAGCATGGGCAGGACATCCGCGCCCGCGGCCAGGAGTGCCGCTCCGGCGACCAGCTCCTCCCCGTCGGCGCCCTGGTGACCCCGGCCGTGCTCGGCCTCGCCGCGGCCGCCGGCTACGACACCCTCACCGCCGTCCCGCGCCCCCGCGTCCATGTACTGGTCCTGGGCGACGAGTTGCTCACCGAGGGCCGACCGCACGACGGCCTGATCAGGGACGCTCTCGGCCCGATGCTGCCGCCCTGGCTGCGGGCCCTGGGCGCCGACGTCACCGCCGTTCGAAGGCTCGGCGACGACGCGAAGGCCCTGCGCAAGGCCATCACCGGCTCCGATGCCGACCTGATCGTCACCACTGGCGGCACCGCCTCCGGCCCCGTCGACCATGTCCACCCCACCCTGCGCCGCATCGGCGCCGAGCTCCTCGTGGACGGCGTCAAAGTACGCCCCGGCCACCCCATGCTGCTGGCCCGCACCAAGGAGAACCAGCACCTCGTCGGCCTGCCCGGCAACCCCCTTGCCGCCGTCTCCGGCCTGCTCACCCTCGCCGAACCCCTGCTGCGCACACTCGCCGCGCGCCCCGCCCCGGAGCCGTACACCCTGCCGCTCCAGGACGCGGCACACGGGCATCCGTACGACACCCGGCTCATCCCCGTCGTGCTGCGCGGAGACAGTGCCGTGCCGCTGCACTACAACGGCCCGGCCATGCTGCGCGGCATCGCGGCGGCCGACGCCCTCGCCGTCGTACCACCGGGTGGCGCCCGCCACGGTCAGGAGCTGGAACTCCTCGACCTGCCCTGGGCGTCCGCCGGAATCGGGGTGTGTTTCACGTGAAACTTCCGGGCCATGACGCGATCGCCCGCCAGGCGGACGAACATCTCGTGACCCATCGGGTGAGTCTCCCGAAGAAGGTGGTGGAGCGGCCGATCCGTCAGGTGGGCAAACGACTGCTGATGGCCCTGCTGGTGCTCGTCGGGACCGCCTTGATCGTCTATGCCGACCACGACGGTTACAACGACAACTCCGACGGCTCGGTCGACCTGCTCGACGCCTTCTACTACGCGACCGTCACCCTCTCCACCACCGGATACGGCGACATCACCCCGGTCAGCGACGCCGCCCGGCTCACCAACATCTTCGTCATCACGCCCCTGCGCGTGCTCTTCCTGATCATCCTGGTCGGCACCACGCTCGAGGTCCTCACCGAGCGCACCCGTGAGGAATGGCGACTGAACCGCTGGAGTCAACGATTTGCTGGATGTAGCACAAGGTGCTGGCGGGTTTTGCCGGGTCAGAGGCTGGAGACGGCTCGCTGGACGGTGATCAGGCGGTCTCCGGCCTTGAGGGTTCGGGCCTCGGGTTCGGCGTAGGCCAAGACTTCATTGCCGCGTACGACGGCCACGACCAAGTCAGTGCTCTCACGCGGTGAGCGCCCTACCTCAGCTTCGGACACTGGGCGCTCGATGAGATCGAGGCCAGTGCCGTAGGTCATGAGTTCTTCTAGAGCGTTGGCTGAGTGTGGGCTAGCCGTGGCCACACCGAGCAACCGTCCAGCAGCGCTTGAGCTGGTGATCACCGTGTCGGCGCCGCTCTGCTTCAAAAGAGGTACGTTCTCGTCCTCGCGGACTGCGACGGCGATGGAGGCACGCCTGTTGAGCTGGCGCGCTGTGAGGGTGACCAGGGCGGCGGTGTCGTCGCGCTGGGGAGCGATGATGACTTGGGCTGCGCTCTGCGCCTCGGCTTTGCGCAATGTGTCGGCGCGGGTCGCGTCTCCGCACACGGACACGAGTCCGTCACTGTTGGCGGCGTCCACGGCCTTCCGCACCGGATCGACGACGATGATCCGTTCTTTGGCCACACCCTGGCCCAAGAGTGACTGAACAGCGTGGCGCCCCTTGGTGCCGTAGCCGACAACGACGACGTGATCTCGGATACGGGAGCGCCAACGATGCACACGAACGTGCTGGCGAGTGCGTTCGGTGAGGACCTCGAGCGTGGTGCCGACAAGGATGATCAGGAAGAGCACGCGCAGGGGCGTGATGACGAGGATGTTGGTGAGCCTTGCGACGTCGCTGACCGGGGTGATGTCGCCGTATCCGGTGGTGGAGAGGGTGACGGTGGCGTAGTACGCCGAGTCGAGGAGGTCGACTGAGCCGTCGGAGTTGTCGTTGTAGCCGTCGTGGTCGGCGTAGACGATCAACGTGGTTGCGGCGAGTACCAAGAGACCCAAAGCCAGGCGCCGCAGGACTTGTTGAAGTGGGGGCGCGGTGTTCTGCGCCGGCATCGTGATGGAGCGCCCTGCTTCGGCGTCGTCGCGGGCCTCTGCGTGTGAGCGGTACCAGAGGGACCGAGGGATGGAGAACTTCCCGGTCTTGAGCGATGGTCGCTTGTCGTTCCTCATCGCGTGCCCCCTGTGCAGGTGATCTAGATAGTCAACATCATGGTTCCTGATGCCGCTGAACCCGCCATGGACCCATGAGGGCGACACCCCGTTTCTGGGGCGGCATGCCCCGTATGCGGGCTGAAGTTCTAGTCGATGAAGATTAGCCAAAGCATCACAAAGCAGTTCGGCGGTACGGCGGCTGCGGGGGCGACGGCTGATGAGGTCGCTGAGGGGATGCTGCAGAAGTCGAAGGAGTTCGCGGCGAGCGGCAACCGCGTGTACTTGCCCCTGGCGGACTGAAACGACGAGGGGGCAGACCGTTCGGCCTGCCCCCTCTACTAACTACTTGCCCTTGGGCTTGTGCTTGGTCTTGTCAACCAGCTTCCAGCCCTGCCCCGACTTCGGGGTCGGCGGCAGTGGCTTCCCCTGAACAGCGGTCACCTCGCTGCCGCCCCCAACGGGGCGGTACTGCCCGGAGTTGGGTGCCGGGGTGCCGGGGTTGATCTTCTTGGTAGCCATCTTCGATCACCCGCCCTTCACGCTGGACACCAGCCTGAAGAGCCGTGAGGCTTCATGAGGAAGCCGACTCCATATAGGGTCAACAGGCGCCTACCAAACGCACATAGACCCCAGCTCAGGCAGTGCCGACCCCAATTCGGCCCTTCCGAGCTGGGGTCTTTCACGCTGCGTCAGATCGTACCGCGTTCCCCTGGTGAAAGTCTTGCCTCAACCACAACTTGTGGGCACGTTAGCTCTGTTTGCTACTACATGTTGTGTCTTCTGGCTGCTACGAGCCAAAGTTGCAAGTCTATCGGCCGGCACTGACAGTGAACCCGGCGCATCACAGAGCGGATCGGTGGTGGGGCTTCTGAGGGAGCGTCGCCGGAGGAGGCCGCGGCGAGCGGGAACCGGGTGCACCTGCCCATGACGGACTGAACGTGATGAGGGGGCAGACCGTTGGGCCTGCCCCCTCGTTAGTGCTGACGCAATGTCACCTTTCGCTCGTGACCCCGCGGAGGAAAGGTCAACGCGCAGGCCGACGGCCCAGCAGGACCTTGAGAGTCTCGCGTGCGTCGCGGCGCCGTTCCGAGGAGCGGGCAAGGACTGAGGTAACAGCGGTGGTGGCCACTGTCACCGCGTAGAGGACACTAGCGGCGCCGCCAAGGACGGCCCCGTCGTAGAACACCTGGGGCAGGACGGACATAGAGGAAAGACCTCCGGTACGGGCCCGGTGGTCGTCTCCTGCCGGGCGCTGATGGCACAGGTGTCCATCTTCCGGAGGGTTTCCGGCGATCTGCTTCCTAGGCGTCGCGTGGTAAGTAGGCTGGTCAGCACGGCAAGAACAGGATTTCCGGGCATGAGATGTTCCGGATGGCCCGGACAGGCGGTGCGTCTTCGTGAGCGGGGCTGCGGAGCGGTTCTGGGGCGAACTGCGCAGGTTGTATGACGCGGCGCGAAGGCCTTCGCTCAACCGACTGGTCAAGCTTGGCAAGGAACAGCAACCACCACTTCGTATCGGCATCGCAACCATCGACGATTGGCTGACCGCCAAGTCTGTACCCGGTCAGAGATCGGAGCGGTACTTCAAGGTGCTGATTGCCTTCCTTCAGACCCGGGTACCGCACGACGTCCCATACCAAAAACGCTCAGAGGGTGCGTGGCTGCAGATGCTTGCCGTGGCCCGAAAGGAGCGATCGGCCAACCAAGGTGGCCGACCTAGGTCGGCGCAGGGTGCGGCCGACGCGTCCGTGCCGGCTCATGGGCCAGTGACCCTACCGCCCGACCCAGTGGGTTTCACCGGTCGCAGGGGCCCGCTGGAGGTACTGCTTGATCAACTCGATCCAAGTACGCAGTCTTCTCCAGGCGCGCCGGTTACCTCGACCATCGTAGGCATGGGGGGCGCAGGGAAGACTGCTCTGGCGGTACACGCCTCACACCAGGCCCGTAGCCGCGGTTGGTTTACAGGCGGAATTCTCTTCGCTGATTTGCACGGTTATAGCCACGGTGGTGCGCAACAGGCAGGCACTACCGCCGAACAATTTCTGCGCGCGCTGGGAGTGGCGGATGCCGCCATACCGCCGACCCCCGAGGCGAAATTGGATTCATGGCGCGCACGCCTAGATTGCCTTGCCGAGAACGACAACCCTCTGCTGGCAGTGTTGGACAACGCTGCGGCCGCTGTGCAGGTTTCACCATTGTTGCCCGGCCCGCCCCATCGCGTGATCGTTACATCCCGGCATACTCTTTCGGCCCTGTCCGCCCACCGTGTGGAAGTCACAGCCCTGCCTCTACATGAGGCCGTTGAACTTCTTCAGGCGGCGCTACAAGCGACCCACCCGGATGACAACCGAGTATCGGATCATCTCGCGGACGCCAAGCGCCTCGCCAAGCTATGTGGACGATTGCCGCTGGCCCTGCATATCATCGCGGCGCTGCTTCGGGACGAACCAGATCGACCACTAGCCGACGCGATCGCCGATCTGAGCGATGCTCGAACGCGTCTGGAAATTCTTCAGTACGACGATGTCGATGAACAGGGTCGTCCTCTCTCAGTACGTGCTGCTTTTGACCTGTCTTACAGTCAACTACTTAGTGACGACAGCGAACGAGCGCGCGCCTTTCGCTTGCTAGCTCTCGCACCTGGGCCAGAAATCTCTACGGAGACTGCTGCAGTTCTGCTTGACCGCCCAGTCGCCACTACGCGGAGACTCCTCGCGGGGCTCACCCGTGCGCATCTACTGGAAAAGCGGCAGAGTGAGCGCTGGGGTATGCACGACCTGATTCGCCTTTACGCCGATGAGCATGGCCGGGAACAAGCTGATGCTGATCAACGTCAGGCTGCCATAAACCGTCTCCTTGACCATCTCCTGACTAGCACTCGCGCCGCAAATTCCTTCTTCCAGGTCATGCCTGATGGGGGTGATACGGAACGCTTTGCCAACCGCTCCGCTGCATTGTCCTGGCTTGATGATGAGCATGAATGTCTGGTCGCGGCTGTGGACTTTGCGGAAGAAGGGAATCTTCTCACCATAGCCGCACTGCTTTCTTTGGCTCTGAGTGCTTTCTTGAATTGGCGTCGCCATGTCCAGGAATGGTTGGAAACTGCTCAGGTGGCCGTGCGGGCTACTCAGGCGACTGGAAATCGGCATGGGCAAGCAACTGCTCAGAACAACCTGGGGCTTGTCTTGCGTCAAGTGCGGCGGTTTGATGAGGCGATCGAAGCTCATCGGCAGGCGGTAGCTATTTTCCATGAACTGGGCGACCGTCAGCGCGAAGGTGGAGTACTTCATAACTTGGGTCTGGACCTGCAGGACGCGCGACGTTTTGAGGAGGCCGCCGAAACCTACCAGCAGGCAATAGAGATTCTTCGAGAAACCGGGGATCGACTTGAGGAACAGAAAGCGCTGGATGCTAGCGGAGTATCCCTCCAGGGAGTTCGGCGTTTCAACGAAGCGGCTCAGCTTCACCGGCACGCTGCATCCGTTTTCCAGGAACTCGGTGACTGGCAGAGTGAAGCCGGCGCTCTCACAAATCTAGGCGTGGCGCTGATGGAGTTGTCTCTCTTCGAGGAGTCACTTGATGCTCACGGTCGAGCCGCGGACATTTTTGAAGATCTAGACGATCAGTATCGCATAGCCACAGCACTGGACAATCAGGGAACGGCACTTCAGGGACTACAGGATTTCAGTAAAGCTCTAAATCTTCACCAGCAGGCATCGGCCGTATTCCGAGAAATCGGTGACCAGCATCGGCTGGCTGGAGCCCTGGACAACCAAGGCACGGCCTTGTATCGGCTGAGGCGTTTCCGTGAAGCGCTCCGTGTTCACCAGGAAGCTGCACAAATCTTCGAGCGCTTTGGTGACATGCATCGTAGAGCCAGGGCAATCGCAAACTGTGGTGGCGCGCTACTAAGGCTGCGGCGATTCGATGAGTCTATCGATGCCTATCGTCAAGCCGCTGACCTTTATCGGGAAGGCGGTGACTTGTACGGAGAAACCCGAGCTATGGAAAGCATGGTCATTTCCTATAATGAACGGTGGTGCGCTCAATAGTGCGATATCTGAATGTCCGATTTTAATATTGAGCCGACCTACCCATGGATATCCTGTGGATCTGGCCACAGCAGTCGGCCTTCTGGGGTTGGGCTGGCTCACGGATGCTGATGGACTTACTCCGATGGTGTCGTCATCGATGAAGAATTAGTCAAAGCATCACAGAGCGGTTCGGTGGTGTGGGTCCGAGGGGGAGGACGACCCTCATGCACGCCCTGGTGGCTGGCTTTGTGTCAACTATTCATCAGGCCCAGCTGCTTCAGCTCTTTCTCCATCTCCATGCCTCGCTCGAAGAGCCAGTTGGTCAGCACAAGGACATCAACAGGACGATGGTCCTCAAGGTGTTTGGCCAGCCAGTTGTTCAGGATGATAGATACGAACCCGGTCACCTGAGTAAGAAATCCAAGCGGGTGCCCGCCTTCGATACCTACGGGAATTTCCTTAGATACGGCCCTGATTACTCTTGCTGCACCATCAAATCGCGTGAGAAAGTCAGGGTGTGTTTCGCCTGCGTCGTCCGGCACGACCCACGTGTCGTATATGTGGGCCAGCGCCGTAAGTCCAATAATGGAACCTGCCAATGCTCGATAAATTCTCGGCGCAGTTGTCTCGTCAATCAGCGCGCCGGTCATCATGAGGAGAGCTAGGGTATCCGCTTTCAATTCCTGTAGCTGCTCATCATTCAGGTTCTCGTCGGGAAGCTCAATCCCGTATTTCTGCATGACGCGTTCGAGATGGATTTCGTTTTGCCTCGACCGGGGGTAGTAGTCAACGGTATGGCCAAGCAAGTGATGTGCTAACTCGTGAGCCAGGATAAATTCTTCGATAGCTCTGACGGTATTGTGATACTCGTCTTCCTTTCGTGAGGATGGGAGGTCTCTAAGTAGCTCGTGTCCTGCGAAGACGCTCCGGTTTGAATGCCAGGACTCCTTCTCGCGCTCGGCGATTAGGATAGGCGTGAATCCAGCGTCTCCAACCTCCTCAAGGATCATCATAAGGGTTTCTTCGTCATCGTCCGTGAAATCCACCTCTCCTCCGAGGGTGTGGACCATCTCGTAGTATTTGCAATAGAGCACGCTGTAGATCATGGCGGCGGAGGTGATCCCGTAATTTAGCTCAATCACCCCAACTTCGCCGTCGCGCCATGCCTCGGCGTTGGCCATTCCATCGAGATTTCTGCCAGCGAAAATCTTCCTGGCTCTGGAGCGCCACGACTCCGGAATGGTCTCGATGAGCTGATCCATGAGCGCCTGGACGTCCGGGCAATTTGATCGATGGGGTTTCCAGGCGAAGTACTCGGAGAATTTCGGATTAGTGAGGACGTCTTGCCGACCGCATGTCTCGAAGTACGTCTTCCAGAAATTCTGCACGGGAAGCCTGCGGATTTCATGAAACGTCTTGCGTGACTGCTCTAGGTTGATCACTAAGGAAATCCTTTCGGTTTAGTTTGTCTCGCTCTGCCCTTTTGGGGCGCCCCCCTTTCTGTGCGTCTGGTTGACGACTCGTGATGGCACCGTTGAGGTGTGATGAATCTTGGCACCCTCAACATGTGTTTTCTACTAAAGAGCGCATTTGAGACAGGTGGTTGCCGAGAAACGGCGCAGCATTGGGGACTCGCAGAAGCTGAACCGTTCCGGGTTCGGTAGGGACTCGATCGTTTGAGAGGATCGAGTTATGGCACGTCCTTCCCAGTACCCGCTTGAGCTGCGCCGTCGTGCGGTGCGGATGGTCGCCGAGGTGCGGCCGGAGTACGACACCGAGTGGGCCGCGATGAAAGCGGTCGCCCAGAAGCTGGGCATCGGCACGACCGAGACGCTGCGCAAGTGGGTGCGGCAGGACCAGATCGACGCCGGGACCCGTCCGGGCACGACGAGCGAGGAGTCGGCCGAGCTGAAGCGGCTGAAAAAGGAGAACGCCGAGCTGAAACGGGCCAACGACATCCTCAAAGCCGCGGCGTCTTTCTTCGCGGCCGAGCTCGACCGGCCACACACACGCTCGTAGCGTTCATCGACGAGCACAAGGACCGCTTCGGCGGCGTCGAGCCGATCTGCCGGGTCCTCACCGACCACGACTGCAAGATCGCCCCGTCCACCTACTACGCCCACCACAAACGCCAGGCCGCACCCGCAGCCCGCACCGTCCGCGACGCCGAACTGAAGACTCTGATCACACAGGCGTACGAGGCCAACTACCGTGTCTACGGCGCCCGGAAGATCTGGCGGCACCTGAACCGCCAGGAGGTCGCGGTCGCCCGCTGCACCGTCGAACGCCTCATGCGCGAACTCGGCATCACCGGAGCGGTCCGCGGCAAAAAGGTGATCACCACGATCCCCGACGCGAGCGCGGAACGGGCCCCGGACCTCGTGGACCGCGACTTCGTCGCCCCCGCCCCGAACCGCTGCTGGGTCGCCGACTTCACCCACGTCACCACGTTCGCCGGCGTCGTCTACGTCGCCTTCGTCGTGGACACCTTCTCCCGCCGCATCGTCGGCTGGGCAGCAGCCACATCGAAGGAGACACGGCTCGTCCTGGACGCCCTCGAGATGGCCTTGTGGCAGCGCGACCGAGACCAACGCCCTTACGAGAAAGGCGAGTTGATACATCACTCCGATGCCGGCTCGCAGTACACATCGTTCGCGCTCGCCGAACACCTCGACCGCGCAGGCATCGCCGCGTCGATCGGATCGGTCGGCGACGCCTACGACAATGCCCTCATGGAGTCCATGATCGGCCTGTTCAAGGCCGAGTTGATCAAGCCCCGTCGGCCCTGGAAGACGCTTTCCGAGGTCGAACTCGCCACCGCCGAATGGGTCGACTGGTACTGCCACCGTCGGCTCCACGGTGAAATAGGGCACATCCCGCCCGCCGAATACGAGACCAAGTACTACCGCGAAACCACGAAACCCAAGGTCACAGTCACGACCTAGAGTCTCGATCAAACCCGGAACGGTTCAAGCCCCTGTCAGACAGATACGGTCGTGGTCGTGTCCGGCGTGCGTCGGGTTGGTCACCCGTGGGCGTGCGCTGGTTGATCGCGCGCGACTAGGGGAGCTGGTACGGGCATGGCGGTTGACGCTGCTCGCACGGAAGAGGGGTTCACGTCGGCGAGGGCTACGCGGGTGATGGCTGCCGCGTGCCGGGCCGCGGGGCTCGATGGCAGAGGCGCGAAGTTGATTCGCCTTGGAGAGAACGCGTTGTTCCGGCTGGCCTCGGCGCCGGTGATCGTGCGTGTGGCCCGGGGGGAAGAGTGGCTGCCCACCGCACGTACCGAAGTGGCCGTGTCGCTGTGGCTGGCGGAGGAGGGATTCCCTGCCGCCCGAATCATCGAAGATCTTGAGCAGCCTTTCCTGATCGAGGGGCACCCGGTGACGTTCTGGCATCTGATCGTGGAGGGTGATCGCAAGGCGACGTACGGGGAGCTGGGTGGCGTCCTGCAGGATCTGCACTCTCTGACCGTTCCGGATGGTCTGGAACTCCCGTCGTTCGACCCATTCGACAAGCAAGAGCTGCGGATGGAACGGGCCGTGATCCCGGACGATGACAAGGTCTTCTTGCGGAAGCGGTGGCGTGAACTGCACGACAAGTACGCCGAGTTGAAGTTCGAGACACCCAAGGGGCCGGTGCATGGGGATGCCCACGTGCAGAACCTCATGGTCGACGATCAGGGGCGAGTGATCCTGATCGACTTCGAGGCCTTCTGCTACGACCACCCTGAGTGGGATCTCATGGTCACGTCCGTGGAGCACCACAGCCTTGGCTGGCAGACAGACGAGCAGTACGCCGACTTCGTGGCCGCATACGGGCGTGACCTGTACGACTGGCACGGGTACGAGACGCTGCGGGGCATCCAAGAGTTCGGCATGACGACGTGGCTCATGCAGAACGTGCAGGAGGATGAGCAGACCGCGGCTGAGTATCGCCGGCGCATCGCTGGTCTGCGGAACGACGATGCGCCTCGGAACTGGCGGCCCTGGTAGCTGCTACTCGTCGTCCTCGTCGAGGCGGGTAAGCGCGTCGTGCACCTTCTCGTTGAAGGCGACCACGGTGGGGTTCGCTACGTGCACGCTGACCTCGTTCTGGAAGTCGGTCACGTAGCGCTGGAAGCGGTTGGACTGGAGGGAGTCGCCGCCGTCGACTGCGAGGCTCGCGGTGGTGACGGCGGCTTCCAACTCGCCGTTGAGTAGCTGGCTTTGGGCGAGGACCATGCGGCAGAAGCCAAGGGTTCGGGCGTATTTCGGGTCGGTGCTGTCCACGGCGCGCTGGGCCTGGTCGACGGCTTCCCGGCGCATCTTGAGATCGCGGAAGCAGTGGCAGAGTTCGCCCATGAGCTCTGCTGAGTCGAAGTAGCTGATCCATGTCGGGTCTTCGGTGTTCTCGGCACGCTCGAAGTGGCGTTCGGCCTCGTTCATGGCGCGCCCTGCCGCGATGGGGTCGCCTGCGTTAGAGAGGGAGCGGGCCTCCATCGCCGAGCTCAACGCCATGACACGCGGGGTTGCTCGGCCCTTGGCGCCCTCGACGGCGGCGCGGGCTAGCTGGACGGCCTGGGCGTGGTTACCAAGGTAGTTGGCCTGGTGGCTGAGATTGCCGAGGATGCGGGCGCCGAACATGCGGTCGTCGATGACCTGCGACAGGCGCAGCGTGGAGGTCAGGTAGCGATGGGCGAGCCGGTGGTTGCCGACGTCGTATGCGGTCCACGCGAGCAACTGGGAGATCTCGGCGGCGGCGCCGAATAACGCGGTGCCTACCTTCTCGCTGTAGCTCGCGTCCAGTAAGGGCAAGACGTCCTCGCGGAAGTAGTGGCGAAGTGCCTTGTGGCCATGGCCTCCGCCGTACTTGAAGTCGAGCTGCATGAACAAGCCTGCGGCTTCCCTGATCGCGCGAACGTCGCGCATGCCGACTCGTCGGTGAGCAGGTCTGTCGGCCTGGATGCCGTCGGGACGCGCGATCATCCATGACAGGACGGCGGAGCTGAGCTCGGTGTCCGCGACGATCAGTTGGTCCGAAACGCTGGCGTCGGCGTGCTCGTGGGTGAGGCCGTCAAGCACGGACAGGACGTCGGGAACAGTGCTCGCATAGCCGACCGGCTCGGGAGCCGTTGACTTGGTGTGGTCGAAGAAGCCGAGATCGCCCGGTGTGATGCGGCGCCCGAGTTTGGCCGAGAGAACGTCCGCCATGAGTGCCGCTGCCTCCGGCCTGATGCCGAAGCCGTCTCGCCATCGCCCAACGGCGATGTGCGTTGTCCGCAGGTCAATACCGCGCTCGGCGCCCTCGTCCTTCATGCGCTTCGCAAGGCCCTTATTCGAGACTTTCGCTTCGTCCATGACGGCGATCAACTGCGCGTTTGGCTCTCGGCTCATGCTCCCCTGCCAACCCGAGAATGACAGCGAGTGTTCATCGTGTCACAGCAGTATCGCGTTGGGGGGTTCATTGGTGAACCCCCTTTGCATTTGCCGGTGTTCACGTGAACCCCCTGGTGAACACTCCCGGCTGAGCTTCCCGCGCCGTTCACTGGTCTGCACAGATCGACGGGCTACCGGGCCCGTCAGTGTTCGGGAGGGAACGCGGTGGAAGCACAGCAGAGCAAACACGCAGCGAACGCCCCGATAGCGTGCGCTACGCGTCGCTCGATCTACGACCCGGCGAACGGGCACTTCCGTTCACTGGCGGTCTACGCAGAATCGCCGGACTGTGCCAAAGCCGCGCGGGACATGGTCAGTTCCTACCTCCAGACCTGGGGATTGCCACACGCGGTCGATGCTGCACAGCTTGTCGTGTCGGAACTGGTCGGCAACGTCGTGCACCACGCGGTGCCTGACAACTGCCTGGCGCAGCCGGGTGCCGGTCGACGCATCGACGTGTCCTTGATGACGTGGCCCGAGGTGCTGGTCCTCGGTGTCTCGGATGAGGACTCGACACCGCCTGACCTTCCGCCGGGCGACTTCGTCTCTCCCGAGCTGGCGGGCGACTTCGTCGAAGCGTTGCTGCCGGACCGGGGACGCGGATTGCTCATCGCTCAGCGGTTGGCGGAGTCGGTGTGGTGGTCGCCCGGCACCAGAGGCGGCAAGACCGTGTGGTGTCGCTTCGATCTTGATCAATTGAGGGCCGATTACTTGGCCTGACAGATGCCGGGGCGCCGCCCTGCTCTGCTCCCTCGCGATCGGGAGCGGGCGGCGGCCCGGTCACTGGCCGGAGTCTGACCACTCCGGCCAAGGGGCGCGGCCTCTCGTACGACCGGGGGCTCCCCTCCCGGAGAGGCCGCGCTTCACAACCTGATACCGAGACCGGGCCACCCCATCAGCCCTGGAAAGCGAAGGGTGGCCCGGCTGGGAACACGGCGGTTCCCGGTGCCTGATGGTACCGGGGCCGTCGTGCTGCATTTCCGCCCTGGTGCAAGGAAGTTGACGATCCATTACCTAGATCAGGGCAGAGGTGGGCAAGATGACCGGCTTCGGTGACGACTGGCTGAGCGACGGTCTCGACACGACCGGCGCGGAGTCCAGTCTCTGGGTGTCCGGTGTCGACTACATCGCGGGGTGGCGGGGGGCGCGTGAGGCTGCCGACCGGTTGAACCGAGCGTTCCTTGGCGTGGGCCTTGAGCCGTCCGCCGTACGTGCTGTCGCTTCGACGAACGAGCACGGTCGCGGTGTCGTCCGTCTGGCGGGGTGGCCCGATGATGTGGACCGGCTTTCTCAGCTCCTGGAGGCGCTCGCGGGCGGCGACGGCGGTGCACGATGAGTCACCTTCTTGCTGGTGAGTGGTGCGCGTGGGCACGTCGCCGGCCGCAGAGACTTTGGGCTGGAGCTGCCATGGGGCGAGTGAACAGGGGGCCTTACGCTCGCCAGCGGATCGGGCAGTCCTTGGAGCTGCCCGCAATAGCTCGATCGGCCCCCTGTTCTTCGAGGCTCGCCCCATGGTGGCTGCCTAAAGTCTCGGAGGCCGTCGACCCCCAGCCCACCACGCCCCGGCCTGCGGCGGCCGGTCGACGCTCTGATTCCTCCGGCGTGCTGCGGTGCGGGGCGCTGGCCGACCGGACGGGATCGGCGGCCACGCCGCACGCCCGGCCGGGGCGGCCGGGCGCCCCGGCGCGCCGCAGGCGCGCCCTTGAGGAAGTGAAGGCTGTTTCGACCGATTGCTGTTGGCGATCATGCCGGGCGGCGTCGCGCGGGCTGCCTGTCGGCGGTGATCTGATAGGCGAGTTCGGCACGGTCAGCGCCGACGCGAAGCTCTTCGAGGAACAACGGGCGGTCGTCGGCACCGTGCGCGACGCGGGCCACGTGCAGGATCGGCGTGGCATCCGGGAGTCGGAGCGCGGTCCGCTCGTCAGGCGGCGGCATGTGTGCGCGGACCGTCTCGGTCCAGGACAGCTTGTGTCCGGCCTGGGTGAGTACCCAGTAGATCGCTGCCGGAGGCTTGCACGGCTCCTTGCCGAGCAGAGTGACAGCCTCGGCGACCTCGAACGGGATCAACGTGCGGTGCATGGCCCGTGTCCCGGTGCTCGGGTCGATGAGCAGACGGTCGCAACCGAACAGGGCTTCTTCCTCGCCGAGTTGGAGGAGTCGTCCGGTGCCCTTCGTGGTGTGGGTGCGGTAGGTGCTCGGCTCCTCGGCTTCGTCCCAGACATCGCCGTTGGGCATCACGAACTTGCCCTCGGTGGTGCGGCTGATGCGACGCTCGATGGTGAGGACGGGCTGTCCGCTAGAGCGCACGAAGCTGCCCTTGCCGTGCCGGACGTCGATCAGACCTTCCGCGCGCAGTGCCGCGATCGCGTTGCGGACCGTGGGGCGGGAGACGCCGTAGCGGGCCATGAGCTGGGCTTCGGACGGCAACAGGGAGTCGGGCGCGAACTCGCCCGACAGGATCGCTTCGCGGATGGCGGCGGCCACCTGCTGGTAGAGGGCTCCGGGGCGCTGGATCTCCGACATGGCGACTTCTCCGGGTTGAGGTCGTAGTCACGTCGCACGCGCGACATCACTCGTCAGCATAAGTAGTTGCGCTCTCGCCGTACAGAGCCTCATAGTCATAACTCGTAAGGACAAGTGACGTCAGCATGTGAGTTGGCGTCCCGACTGGCCAAGGAGGCCACAGAAATGCAGGCCATTCCCGTGGACACGGCGCGGCTCGGCGTACTGCGGTGCGCCATCGCGCCCGAAGCAAAGCTCAGCAACCCCGACACGCAGGAGGTGAAGAGGGACCGGGAGGGCAACCCGGTCTGGACCGTGGCGGTCACAGTGCGGCAGGACAGGCGCCGTATCTCCGTCATCGAGATCGCCGTCAGCGGTCAGCCGAAGGGCATCGAGGAAGGCCAGATCCTCCGCGTCACCGGACTGACCGCGTTCGCCTGGGCCATGGGCGACCGGCACGGAATCAGCTTCCGTGCCGACGCCATCACGCCCGTGCACTCAACTGCCGCGCACGCCAAGGGCGGTGACGCGTGATGGGGCCGATCCTGCTCGCCTTCGCGCTCGCCGTACTGGCGTGGCTGCTGGTTGTCGGTGACCTGGTGCGCCGCCACCATCCGGCCTGGCACTGGTACGTCACCGGCTACCCGGTCACCGCGTGCCGGGTGCTCGCGACCTGGCGCAAGGTCGCCATGCTCAACGACCTCGCCGTCTCCCGCCGGCCCCCGCGTGGGCTGCTCGGGGACCTGGTGGTCAAGGGTGATCCGCTGCGGCCTGTAGCGCCCCGGGCCTCGTTCCCGCGCGCCACTCGCCTGGGCCTGACGGTGACCGTGCGGCTGCACGCGGGCCAGACCCCGGCGACCTACCTGAAGGCGGCCGACGCGCTCGTGCACGCGTGGAAAGTCCACGCGGTGCGGGTCACCTCGCCGGAACGCGGCCTGGTGCTGCTCACCGCGACGGCCACCGATCCGCTTCAGCGGCCCGGCTTAGCCACCGCACCCGCCGAACTGCTGTCCGCGCTCATCGGCGCCCTGGAGACCGGCGGCGCCTGGGTCATGAACCTTCGCCTGGTGCCGCACTGGCTCATCGCCGGGGCCACTCGATCCGGCAAGTCCACCCTGCTGGCCCGCCTGATCACTCAGTTCGCGTCGCAGCCCGTCGCCCTGGTCGGCATCGACTGCAAGGGCGGCATGGAACTCGGCCTGTTCGCCGGGCGGTTGAGCGCGCTGGCGACCTGCCGACGCGAGGCGGTCGCGATCCTGTTCGCGCTCGTCGTCGACATGCAGGACCGAATGAGTGCGTGCCGGGCGGCGGGAGTCCGCTCGATCTGGGAGCTGCCCGACAAGCTGCGCCCGATACCGGTCGTGGTGATCGTCGACGAGATCGCCGAGCTGTACCTGTCCGACGGGACTCGGGAGGGCAAGGCGGAAGCGGAGCAATGCTCCACCCTGCTGCTGCGGCTGGCGCAGCTGGGGGCCGCACTCGGCCTGCACCTGGTCGTCGCCGGACAGCGGGTCGGCTCTGACCTAGGGCCCGGCGTCACCGCACTGCGGGCCCAGCTCGGCGGCCGGATCTGCCACCGCGTCAACGACCCCGGCACGGCCGAAATGACCTTGGGTGACCTGAACAAGGACGCAGTGGCCGTCGCTCAGGCGATCACAGCCACGGAACAAGGCGTGGCCGTGTGCACCGGCCCGGATGGCGGCTGGAGTCGAGCCCGCTCCCACCTGACCCCGACGGATGAGGCCGTGGCGACGGCTCGAAGGTACTCCGCCATGACCCCCGGTCTGCCCGCCCTGGACCGTGCCCTTGCGGCGCTGGAAGGAGACGTCAAGTGATCAGCGAAGGTACGGCGTTCACGTTCGCGGTGATCTTCGGGATCATCACCGTCCTCCTCGTCCGCTCCCGCGACGTGCGCGCCTGGGAAGCGGTCTGCGTCGGCCTCTTCGGCGTCTACCTCGGCCAGACCCCCGTCGTATTCACCATCCACGGACTCGTGACCTGGTTCATCAGCGGCTTCTCCCACACCTGAGCAGAAAGGAACGCGCGCCATGCCCATGCCCCGCGTGAGGTGCCCCCACTGCAAGGGCGACGGAGCCCGCAGGACTTGGACCGGACGGCTGCGCCGCTGCCGCGTCTGCCGAGGTACCGGAACCATCCGCTGATCCCACGAACGACCAACCGAGAAGGACGTGATCCCCATGACCGACTGCGCGCCACCCACCAGCACTCGTGCCGCTGCGGCGGCCCACCCCGGAAGGTCACCACCATCACCCCGGAGTTCACCCCGGCTGACAGGCGCGCCGTCCTCAACCGCACGGCGCGCCTGCTTCAGCTCCCCGAAGTAGACCGCGACGCCATCCGCATCGTGCAAGACCCCAACTTCCCCCGCTGGCTGGAGCAGATCGCCGGTACCGGCGGCTGCGCCAACCCCGTTCACCTGTCCGGCTCGACCAGCACCCTCGACGCCGTAACCGGCGAGATCCTCCACCACTACGACACCCGCACCGAACCGAACGAACGCCTCCTCGTCCGCTGCCGGAACCGGCGCGCGACGGTCTGCGCCCCGTGTTCTCGCCTCCACGCGGGCGACACCTTCCACCTGGTCCGTGCGGGCCTGCTCGGCGGCAAGAACGTCCCCGCCACGGTCCGCAACCGGCCCCGGCTGTTCGTCACCCTCACGGCTCCGTCCTTCGGGCCGGTCCACCGTGCCGGGGAGTTGTGCCGCCCCCGCCGCGACGGCGGTAGGTGCGAACATGGTTGCCCCCTCAGCTGCGGCACCGTCCACACCCCGGACGCTTCGGTCGTCGGCCAACCCCTCTGCCCCGACTGCTACGACTACATGGGCCACGTGCTGTGGCACGCGCACGCGTCCAAGCTGTGGGACCGGTTCGTCATCGACGTCCGGCGGCGCCTGGCCTCCTCGGTCGGCCTCGTACAGTCCCGCTTCGCCCAGCACGCCCGTCTGTCCTTCGCCCGGGTCGCCGAATACCAGAAGCGGGCGGCCGTTCACGTGCATGCCGTGGTCCGCCTCGACGGCCCGGCCGGACCCGAAGACGAACCCCCGTCCTGGGGTACTGCGGACCGGCTCATCGACGCCGTACACGCCTCGGCCCGGCGGGTCGTGGTCAACACGCCCTACAGCCTGGCCGTGGGTGAGCTGGCGTTGCGCTGGGGTTCCCAAGTCGACGCCCGTCCGCTGCGCGCCGACAGCGACGGACCGGACGATGACGCCGTGGCCGCGTACGTGGCCAAGTACGTCACCAAGGGAGCCAGTGAGACTGGCGCCGGCATCGATCACAGGGCCACGACCTGGGACGACATCGACGCGGCACCCGTGAGCGAACACGTCCGCACCCTCATGCGCGTGTGCTGGCGCCTTGGTGGTCTGCCCGAGTACGAGCCGCTTCACCTCCGCACCTGGGCGCACACGCTCGGGTACCGGGGGCACATCTTGACCAAGTCCCGCGCCTACTCGACGACGTACGCGGCACTGCGCGCCGAACGCGCCCACCACATGGGACACGGCGGAGTGCAGGACGAGGTCCCCGGCACGGTCACCGATCGGCACTGGCGCTACGTCGGCTCCGGCCACACTCCCGGCGCGGCACTCATCGCGGCCGGAATCGCGGAAGACGTGGCACGCAATCGAGAGGCCGTCGTCGACGAGTGGGTCAGTCATGGACGGAGGTCTGCTTGAGGCTTCCCCTGGAAGGAGATGAGGACTGGGCCTGGGCCAGAGAGCAAGCACGCAAGGCGCCTGCTTGGTCGGACGGCGACTGGCGACGGGTGAACGCCATCCTCGGCCTGCCCGTCGCCCCCCGTCCCGCTCATCCTGACTGGGAGGTCACTCGGAACCAGCCTCCGGTTCCGTCTCCGTCCGCTCCCCCTTCGGCCTCCACACCGGAGTCAGACGATCGCGGACCGGCCTCCCGCGTCCGACTGCGCGTGCGACGAGCACGGCAATCAACGAATCCTCGACGTAGGCGCGCTGCTCGCTGAGCATCAGGTCGCCCCAGGTCTCGGCAAGATCGACGGGCTTCCCCTGATCCGAGTGCCTGTTGCGCAAGATCCGGTTCCGCTGTGTCGTGAGCCGACGCTTCTCGGCTTCGAGTTCCGAGAGCTGCGTGAAATACGTCTCCGCGGTGATGATCCGCGCCTTGCGGGCCTGCTTGAGTTCATCGAGGTCCTCGCGGACCCGGTTGAGGTCCTCTTCCCCCTCCCATGTCGTGGGCGCCGGATTTGCCTTCCGCTTGGCCGCTTCCTCCTGGTGCTTCGCGATCACCATCATCGAGACCGCCTTGTCGGCCTCCGGGCCGCCGATCTTCGTGCCGCCGCACCCTGACGGCACGCTGCCGCTGCTCGGGCACGTGTAGTAGAAGTAGCCCTCTGGCTTGTTGCGGCTCTTCTCCGCCTTGACCACCCGAAGGGGTGCACCGCATCCGTTCCGGTCGCAGCGGAGGGTGCCGCGCAACAGGTACTTGCGCGTGTTGTGCCCTTGGCCCGGTTCCGGGTTCGAGCCGAGCAGCTCCCGTAGCGCTTCCCACTCCTCAACGGAGATCACGGGTTCCCACTGCCCGGTCACGGGTTTGCCCTCATCGTCCAAGACGATCTCAACCCGCTTGTTCTCCGTTCCCGTCACGGGGTCGATGTCGCTGAGCTGACGCGAGCGATACCCGCACAAGCGGGGGTTCCGCATGACGGCCTTGAGCCCCGGGTGCGACCATTCGCGCCCCGTCGCCGTGGTCACTCCGGCCTCGTTCAGCTTCCTGATGACGGCGGAGATCGGCTTTCCCGCGAGCAGCCAATGAACGCTCTGGCGTAGCCACTTGGACTCGTACGGGTCCAGGGTGCGTTTGTCCTCCTTCCAACCAAACGGCCTAGTCCCGCCCGTGGGAATCCCTGCCTGTTGCAGTGCGCGGTGCTTGCGCGCGACTCGCCGAGCCGTGTCGGCGGACTGCTTGTTGTTGGTCGCCGTCACGATGCGTGCGACCGTACGGCCGTTGTCGGTGAGTAGGTCGAGGGTCCCTGTGATGTCGATGATCGGACGCTTGAAGTTCTCGACGACCTCGATGGCGTCTTCGAGGTGCCGGTTATCGCGGGTGAGGCGGTCGATGTCGTAGACGATCAGGCCGTCAAGGCGCTCGCCATTCGGTGCCACACCTCGCTTGAGATCCTCCAACGCGCCCTCAAAGACAGGGCGGATGACGCGGTACCCGATCTCACCGTTGGGCAGACGGACGCGCTTACGCTTCCACGCGCTGGTGTCCGGTTCCTCGTACGTGTAGACGTACCGGCCCCCGCGTGACTCGACGAAGGACCGGCTGTCCTTCTCTTGCTCGTCGCGGCTCCTGATGTCCCGCCCGGTCATGGGCCGGAACGCGGGTTTGGCGTCCGTGGTGCCGGTAGCGTCGTCACCATTGGTGCCGGGACCCTCGTCGACCTCGAAGGACAGCCGGACCAGGCCGGCCCAGTTCTGTCCCTCTAAGTCGCCCCAACGGGCGCGCTGCACAAGGTCGTTGTCCATACTCTTAGGGTACTTTCGGGAAACCGCTGGAGGTCCACCTTGCGCGACCACACCGTCGTCGTCGGCTTCGGGACGAAGGGGCGCTCGGCGATCCAGACCGTGTGTGCGACGGGGCTGAAGAAGGAACAGGTCGTCGTGGTCGACCCCGCCGCCAAGGTGATCGACGCCGCGACGGCCGACGGCTACGTCGGAGTGATGGGGGACGCGACGCGCAGCGACGTGCTCAGGCGGGCCGAGGTGCACCGGGCCCGGCAGATCATCATCGCCACCCAGCGCGACGACACGGCCGTGCTCGTCACCCTGACGGCCCGGCAGCTCAACCGCGCCGCGAAGATCGTGGCCGCGGTGCGCGAGGAGGAGAACGCGCCGCTGCTCCAGCAGTCCGGCGCCGACGCGGTCATCACCAGCGCCAGCGCGGCCGGCCGCCTGCTCGGCCTGTCCGTGCTGAGCCCGGCGGCCGGCATGGTGATGGAGGACCTCATTCAGCAGGGCAGCGGGCTCGACATGGTCGAACGCCCGGTCATAAAGGCCGAGGTGGGCAAGCGCCCGCGCGAGACGGAGGACCTGGTGGTGAGCGTCGTACGCGGGCACCGGGTGCTCGGATACGACGATCCGGCCCTCGGGACACTGCAGTTGACGGACCGGCTGATCACGATCGTGCGGGCGACGCCGGGCGCACATATCGCACCCGACGTCCGGCCCCTCCGACAGGACTGAGCCCCGGGAACCCGGCAGGACCGAGTCCTACTTGCGGTTGTAGAGGCGCATCGTGACCGGCCCGAAGACCAGCACGAACAGGCCCGCCCAGCCCAGCGACCAGGCGACCTCGTCCGCCGGCCAGTCACCGGCCATCAGCCCGCGCACCGCCGAGGACAGATGGGTGATCGGGCTGTTGTTGACGAAGGCCTGCAGCCAGCCAGGCATGGTGCTCGGGTCGACGAAGACGTTGGACAGGAAGGTCAACGGGAAGATCACCATCATGCTGACGCCCATCACCGACTTCTCGGTGCGCAGCAGCAGCCCGAACATCGTCCAGATCCACGAGAACGCGAACGAGAACACGACCAGCAGCGCGATCCCGGCGAGCACCCCGCCGACCCCGCCGTCCGGGCGGTAGCCGAGGATCATGCCGACGGTGAGCATCACGACGGACGCGATCGTGTAGCGCAGGGCGTCGCCGAGCAGATAGCCGACCATCACCGACGGCCGCCAGATGGGCAGCGTACGGAACCGGTCGAAGACGCCCTTCTCGATGTCGGTGTTCACCGAAACACCGGTGTACATCGTGATCATCACGACCGACATCACGAGGATGCCCGGCAGCAGGAACTGGATGTACTCCGTCGGCGACCCGGCCAGGGCGCCCCCGAACAGGTACGTGTACATCAGCACCATCATGATCGGGAACGCGGTCACGTCGAAGAGCTGCTCCGGCACGTGCTTGATCTTCAGGATCGCCCGCCAGCCGAAGGTCAGCGAGGCCGACAGGGCACTCGGTCGCGGCGGCCGCTCCCCGGCGACGAGCAGCGCGGCGAGCGACTCGGCGCTGACCGGGGCGAGGTCCTTGGTATCGGTGGTGGTCGCGGTGCTCATGCGGCTGCCTCGCTCGTCTCGTGGTCCTTGGTGTCGTGTCCGGTGAGGGCGAGGAACACCTCGTCCAGGCTGGGCTGCCCCAGCGAGAAGTTGTCGACGACGACCCCGGCGCGGGCCAGTTCGCCCAGCGCCCGGGCGGCCTGCTCGGCGGCGATGCCACTGGTCGCCGTACCGACGCGGGCCGTGAGGGCGACCGGGTCGGGCTCCAGCTGGACCTGCGCGTCCAGGGTCCGACGCAGCACCTCGGCCGCCTCGGGCCGCTGCCCCGCGTCCCGCAGTCGCAGATGTACGGAACCGGCGCCGACGGACGCCTTCAGCTCGCCCTTGGTGCCCTCGGCGATGACCCTGCCGTGGTCGATGACGGCGATCCGGGACGCCAGCTGGTCGGCCTCGTCCAGGTACTGCGTGGTCAGCAGCACCGTCGTGCCCTGGGCGACGACCGCGCGCACGATGTCCCAGACCTGGTTGCGGCTGCGCGGGTCGAGCCCGGTGGTCGGCTCGTCGAGGAACAGCAGGTCGGGGGTGTTGAGGATGGACGCGGCGATGTCGATACGGCGCCGCATGCCGCCCGAGTAGTGCTTGACCTGCTTTCCGGCGGCCTCCGTCAGCCCGAAGGCCTCCAGGAGCTGCCCGGAACGCACCCGCGCGGCCCTCTTGTCGTGGCCGAGGAGGCGGCCCAGCAGGATCAGGTTCTCGGTGCCGGTGAGGTCCTCGTCGACGGAGGCGTACTGGCCGGTGAGGCTGACGCGGCTGCGGACCTCGTCGGCCTCGCGCACGATGTCGTGGCCGAAGACATGGGCCTGGCCGCCGTCCGGACGCAACAGTGTGGCCAGCATCTTCACGGTGGTCGTCTTGCCGGCGCCGTTCGGGCCGAGGAGGCCGTAGACCGTGCCGGCCGGAACGGCGAGGTCCACCCCGTCCACGGCCCGGGTCTCGCCGAACGTCTTCATCAGGCCCGCGGTCTCGATCGCCAGGCCGGACGTGTGCTGGGTCATGGTGGGGTGTCCTTCCGCGCACATGGGTTACGCATGGGGAGACCTTTACCTTCGCCGGAACTCATCGGTGATCGCATACTTTTTTCGGCGCGGGCCCTCACCCGGTGACCCCGGGACGACGAGGGGTAGCGTCCCCCTCATGCATGCGATCACGATTCCCGAACCTGGTGGGCCCGAGGCGCTGGTGTGGGACGAGGTCCCGGATCCGGTGGCCGGCGAGGGCGAGGTGCTGGTCGAGGTGGTGGCCGGCGCCGTCAACCGCGCCGACATCCTGCAGCGGCAGGGCTTCTACAACCCGCCGCCCGGCGCGTCCCCCTACCCCGGCCTGGAATGCTCCGGCCGGATCATCGAGACCGGCCCCGGTGTCTCCGGCTGGGCCGTCGGCGACGAGGTGTGCGCGCTGCTCGCGGGCGGCGGCTACGCCGAGAAGGTCGCGATCCCGGCCGGCCAGCTGCTGCCCGTCCCCAAGGGCATCGACCTCAAGCAGGCCGCCGCGCTGCCCGAGGTGGTCTGCACGGTCTGGTCGAACGTCTTCATGGTCGCCCATCTGCTCCCCGGCGAGACGCTGCTCGTGCACGGCGGCTCCAGCGGCATCGGCACGATGGCCATCCAGCTGGCCAAGGCCGTCGGCGCCAAGGTCGCCGTCACGGCGGGCACCCCGGAGAAGCTGGACCGCTGCGCCGCACTGGGTGCGGACGTCCTGATCAACTACCGGGAGCAGGACTTCGTCGCCGAGGTCAAGAAGGCCACGGACGGCGCGGGCGCCGACGTCATCCTCGACAACATGGGCGCCAAGTACCTGGACCGCAACGTCCAGACCCTCGCCGTCAACGGCCGCCTCGCGATCATCGGCATGCAGGGCGGCATCAAGGGCGAGCTGAACATCGCCACGCTCCTGACCAAGCGGGCCGCGATCAGCGCGACCTCGCTGCGCGCCCGCCCCCTCGGCGAGAAGGCGGCGATCGTCGCGGCCGTACGCGAGCATGTGTGGCCCCTGCTGGACGGCGGCCACGTCCGCCCGGTCGTCGACCGCGAACTCCCGATGAGCGACGCGGCCGCGGCCCACCGGGTCGTGGAGGAGAGCGGCCATGTGGGCAAGGTGCTGCTGGTCGTGCCCTGAGTCGGCCGGGGCGCCGAGGCCGCCGAGTTCCTAGGTCCGCCGCAGCCGCAGGCCGATGAAGGCGAGTCCCAGACCGAGCCCGATCAGGACCAGTCCGCTGCCCAGCGGCAGGATCCGCAGGACGGGCTCGGTGGGTTGCTCGGCCTGCTGCACCGGGCGCTGCGGGGGTGCGGAGGGCACCAGACCGGCTTCCGCGGGCGGCGACGCGGACGCATCGCCGCCGGCCTCCTCCTCCCCCGCGTCCTCGCCCTCCTGGTACGCCGTGTCCCCGCCCTCGTCGGCCTCGTCGGGGCTCTGGTCCACGGAATCCCCCGTGGACTCGTCCTCCGCCGCGGTCTCCCGCCGCCCGGGCCGCTCCCGCCCCTCGCCCGCCACACTCCCGGCGCGCGACGGCTTGGGGGAGGGGGTGGAGGAGGCGGACGCGGATGCGGTGGCCGTGGGTCCGGCAGCGGGGGTGCGCTCGTCACCGTGGCTGTGGTCGTCACGGGGAGTGCGCCAGGCGTCGTGCGTCGATGCAGCGCCGTGGGTCGATACAGCTCCGGGCGTCGATACGGCGCCGTACGACGAGACGGGCGCGAATCTCGAAACACTCCCGTACGACGAAGCGCTCCCGTACGACGCAACAGCCCCGTACGACGCTCCACCCCCGTAAGGGAACACGAGCACGCCCGCCCCCACCCCCACCACCAGTCCGGCCCCCTGCAAAGCACGCAGCCATGGAGTCACGTCCCAAGCGTCACATCGGCCCGTACTTCCGGCATTCTGGGTTCCGCCAAAAATCCGAACCCGCTGCACAATCCGGGTATGTCGATACGTCACGGACTGCTGGCGCTCCTCGAACACGGCCCCCGCCACGCTTCACGGCTGCGCACCGAGTTCGAGGCGCGGACGGGTGGTACCTGGCCGCTGAACACCGGGCAGGTCCGCACGACCCTCGGCCGGCTGGAGCGGGACGGGATGGTCGTCCAGGACGGCGAGGACGAGGCGGGCCGGGTGCGGTACGCGCTGACCGGGGCCGGCCGGGCCGAGCTGCGGGACTGGTTCGCGCGTCCCGTGGACCGGGCCGGTCCGCCGCCCGACGAGCTGGCGATCAAGCTGGTGCTGGCGGTCGGTGCGCCTGGCGCCGACGTACGGAAGGTCGTCGAGGCGCAGCGCCGGCAGGTGACGGACGCGCTGCACGAGTATGTGCGGCAGCGGGCGCAGGCGCTCGTGCGGGCGCCCGAGCATCCGGACGAGGTGGCGCGGCTGCTGGTCCTGGAGCAGCTCATCTGTCACACGGAGGCCGAGATCCGCTGGCTGGACCACTGCGAGGCCCGGCTGCTGCGGCTGAGGACGGAAACTCCTGGTCCGTAAACGGTGGATCACCCTCCACGGGGGGCACCACGGTGATGAGATGCACGGGTGCGAGAGAATGGCGGCATGGAGATGCCGAGGAACGACAGGTCGCCGGAGAATCCCCAGATCCTGGTCGTGGGCCAGGACGGCATGGCGATTGGCGGCGGCACAGCCGAGGACTCCCGCGAGATCCCGGTGACGGAGCAGGTCGAGCAGCCGGCCAAGGTGATGCGGATCGGCAGCATGATCAAGCAGCTCCTGGAGGAGGTGCGCGCGGCTCCTCTGGACGAGGCGAGCCGGGCCCGGCTCAAGGAGATCCACCGCAGCTCGGTGAAGGAGCTGGAGGACGGGCTGGCGCCGGAGCTGGTCGAGGAACTGGAGCGCCTGTCCCTGCCCTTCCAGGACGAAGGCACCCCCAGCGACTCCGAACTGCGTATCGCGCAGGCCCAGTTGGTGGGCTGGCTTGAGGGTCTCTTCCACGGGATCCAGACCACGCTGTTCGCCCAGCAGATGGCCGCGCGGGCCCAGTTGGAGCAGATGCGCCGGGCGCTTCCGCCGGGTGTCGGCCACGAGATGGGCGAGGACGGCCAGGCGGCCGGCCGCTCGGGCGGACCGTACCTGTAAAACCCGTACACGACAGGGACGTACACGAAAGGGCCCGGCAGCTTCGGCTGCCGGGCCCTTCACACGATGCGCGTCGCCAGGTCAGGACGGCGGGTTGCCCGTCGAGACGCTGAGCTCGATCTCCGGCATGTTCTTCGGGTCGAGGTCCGTGTCGGCGGAGGGGAACTGGTCGATGACCGCGCCCTCGCCGTAGGTGTTCTCGTCGACCTTCTTGATCTTCAGCTCCCAGCCCGCGGCCTGGAGGCACTCCTTGACCGACTGGATGTACTTGAAGCGGAAGTCTGGCAGCTGGATCTTGTCGGGGTCGTTGTACGACTCCTGCGGCTCCTTGCACTCGCTCTGCTCGATCTTCTTCGTCGTGTCCGGCCCGCGGTAGCCCGCCGCCTTCGTCGCCGAAGCGCTCGTGCTGCTGCCGCCGCCCTTGCCCTCGTTGCCTCCGTCGCCGCCGTTGAACATCAGCGCCGCGATCAGGCCGCCGACGGCGACGATCGAGACGACGATCGAGCCGATGATCACCGGCTTGTTGTTCTTTCCGCCGCCCGAGGGGGCCGCGGCGGGCTGCGGCGTGATGTTGTACGGCGGCGGGGTCTGCGGCTGCGCGTACGGGGACGGCGTCTGGTAGCCGCCCTGCTGCGGGTAGCCGTACGCCGGGGAGGGCGTCGGGGTGCCGTACGGGTTCGGGGTCGGCTGGTACGGAGTCTGTACGGGGCCCGCCGGCGCCGGGGTCGACTGGTCGACCGGCGGGAACACCGCGGAGCCGACGCCGGCGCCGCTCGGGGTGTGCGCGCCCGGCACGATGCTCGGCGGGGTGGCATGGAAGGAAGCGGCCACCCGCAGGCACTCGTCGCGCATGGACTCGGAGCTCGGGAAGCGCTCGTTCGGGTTCTTCTTCAGCGCGCGGGCGACCAGCGCGTCCACCGCGGGAGGCAGCGCCCGGTTGATCGAGGAGGGAGCGACCGGCTCCTCCTGCACATGCGCGTACGCGATGGCCAGCGGCGAGTCCGCCTCGAACGGCAGCCGCCCGGTGACCAGTTGGAACAGCATGATGCCGACCGAGTACAGGTCCGACCGGGCGTCCACGCCCCGGCCCAGCGCCTGCTCGGGCGAGAGGTACTGCGGGGTGCCGACGACCATGCCGGTCTGCGTCATCGACGTCACGCCGGACTGCATCGCGCGCGCGATGCCGAAGTCCATCACCTTGACGACGCCGCGCTTGGTCATCATCACGTTGCCCGGCTTGATGTCCCGGTGGACCAGGCCCATCTCGTGGCTGATCTCCAGCGCCGCGAGCACGTCCGCGGTGATCTTCAGCGCCTTGTCGGCGGGCATCGCGCCGAACTGCTGTACGTCCTGGTCGAGTACCGAGCCCAGCGGGCGGCCCTCGATGTACTCCATGACGATGTACGGCGTCGTCATCCCGTCGAGGTTGTCCTCGCCGGTGTCGAAGACCGAGACGATGTTGGTGTGCGTGAGCTTGGCCACGGCCTGGGCCTCGCGGCGGAAGCGCTCGCGGAAGGCCTGTTCCCGCCCCAGGTCGGTGTGGAGCGTTTTGACCGCGACCTGGCGGTCGAGCACGGCGTCGTACGCGAGGTGCACCGAGGCCATGCCGCCTTCGCCGAGCAAGTCGCGCAGTTGATAGCGGCCGCCGGCCAGCGCCCGCCCCGCGTACCGGCCCTGTGCGCCGTCCTGGCTCATGTTCCGCTTCCCCCGTGGGCCTTCAGGCGCCGTTGACTGTCGTTGATCCAAAGTGCTATTCCCGGCCAAGTCTGCCCCAGGGCACTGACACGTCAAGCTCGGTGCCCGATCCGTGACCGTACGCGATAGAAGCGTCGCGGGAGCGTTACAGAGGCTGTACCGGCGGTACACAGAATTTGCACGACAGTATGAGGTGAGGGTTTGATGGCCGGTCCGTCGCATGCCGGTTCCGGCCCCCTTCTCGGACCGGCGGCTTGCGTCGAGGCTGTAGCGTGGCCGACGGAGACCGTAACAACACCGCGCGCACCGCGGGCAGAAACGACGGCGAGGACTGATGGCACAGCAGCAGCGCGCCCAGGGCCCGTCCGACCCCGAGGCGACTGGCGGCGGTATGTCAGATGCGCCGGAAATGTGGGGCAACGGCGGACTGGTCGGGGACGGCCGGTACCGGCTGACCCGCAGACTCGGCCGGGGCGGCATGGCCGAGGTGTTCGCCGCCGAGGACGTGCGCCTCGGGCGCACCGTCGCGGTCAAGCTGCTCCGTGCCGACCTCGCCGAGGACCCGGTCTCCAAGGCCCGCTTCACGCGCGAGGCCCAGTCGGTGGCCGGCCTCAACCACCACGCGATCGTCGCCGTGTACGACTCCGGCGAGGACGCGGCGCCCATGAGCGGCTACGGCGCGGGGGGCGCCCACGCGGTCCCCTACATCGTGATGGAGATCGTCGAGGGACGGACCATCCGGGACCTCCTCATCAACGCCGAGGCGCCCGGCCCCGAGCAGGCCCTGATCATCGTCTCCGGTGTCCTGGAGGCGCTCGCCTATTCGCACCAGCACGGCATCGTGCACCGCGACATCAAGCCGGCGAACGTGATCATCACGCACACCGGCGCGGTCAAGGTGATGGACTTCGGCATCGCGCGTGCCCTGCACGGCGCGCAGTCGACGATGACGCAGACCGGCATGGTCATGGGCACGCCGCAGTACCTCTCCCCGGAGCAGGCGCTGGGCAAGGCCGTCGACCACCGCTCCGACCTGTACGCGACCGGCTGCCTGCTCTACGAACTCCTCGCGCTGCGGCCCCCGTTCACCGGTGAGACCCCGCTGTCGGTGGTCTACCAGCACGTCCAGGACATCCCGACGCCGCCGTCCCAGGTCTCCGACGCCACCCCGCCGGAGCTCGACGGCCTCGTCATGCGCTCGCTGGCCAAGGAGCCGGACGACCGCTTCCAGACCGCCGAGGAGATGCGCGGCCTCGTCCAGTACGGGCTGCAGATGCTCTACGAACAGGGCGGCCACACCGGCACCTGGAACACCGGCCCGGTCACCGTGCACGAGGGCCGGCACACCCCGGCGGCGGGCTTCGCGAGCACGACGGCGATGCCCCACCCCGGCGACTCCTCCGGTACGACGCAGATCCCGCAGCCGATCCTGCCCTCCGGCTACGGGGGCGGCTACGGCGGTGGGGACGACGGCGGCTTCGAGGGGAACGGCAACCGCGGCAGCGGCCGCGGCAAGCTGTGGATCCTCGCCGTGCTCGCGGTGATCGCCATCGCCGCGGGCGTCGCACTGGCCCTGAACAACGGGGGCGGTGGCGGTGGCGGCAAGGGGACCACGCAGTCGCCGACCACCTCGCAGACCACCAAGGACGACACGGCCTCCGAGTCGCCGACCGACGAGTCGACCGACGAGTCGACGGACACGTCCACGGACGACAGCAACTCGAGCTCCGGGTCCGGGGACTACACGCCGTCGTACACGCCCTCGTACACGCCGTCCCAGAGCGCCACGAACCAGCCGTCCAGCGAGCCGTCGGACGATCCGACGACGCAGGAGCCCACCGACGAGCCGACCGCGACGCAGTCCCAGGACACGGGCAGCCCGGACCCGACGGGCGGCGGTGACGACTCCGGCGGCACGGCGGCCGGGGTCGGCGGTCTCGGCTGACCCAGGGGCCGATCACCATCACGCGCGCGTAGGGCCGTAAGAGGCTCCACGCGCGCGTGCTGTTTGTCGGAACCCCTGTACCCCTGGTCCGAAGCCCCTGCGCCCCTGCACCGTGTCACTCGACGAACGCGTCGCACACCGCGTCGTACTCCCGCGTCCACCACACGGCCAGCGCCGAGGCCGCCGGAAACTGGGGATCGGCTCGGGTGTCGCCGCGTTCGTAGTGCCAGCGCAGCATCCAGAAGTCGTTGAGGCGTTCCCACCACACGCGGTGCACCGCCGTCGCGAGCTGGGAGGGCGTGGCACCGGCCGCGCGTCGGTACGCGCGTGCGTACGCCCGTACCTTCGGCAGGTCGAGCGCGCCCACCGGCCGTACGAAGAAGATCGCGGCCGCGCGCACTGCCTCCTCCGCGCGCGGTCCGAGGCCCAGCCGGTCCCAGTCGACGATCGCGGCGGGTGCGTCTCCCCGGTAGAGCAGGTTGAACGGGTGGAAGTCCCCGTGCACCCAGCCCACCGAGCTCCCGCGCGCGGGACGTCTGTCGGCGTGCTGTTCCAGGAGCGCGCGCCGTTCCAGGAGGCGGTGGCGGGCCAGTTCGTCGAAGGAGTCGGCGGGCCGGTGACGGCGTACCTGGCCGAGCAGGTCGTCGATGAGGGTGAACGTGGCGGCGGGGTCGGCGGCCGCGGGATCCGTGCGCGCCCGCGCGTGCGGCGGCATCACGTGCTCCAGGCTCGCGTGTACCACCCCCAGCAGCGCCCCGAGCCGTCCGCACTGCCCGGTGGTGAGCTGCCCGCCGTGCCGGTGGCGGCCGTCGATCCAGGGGTGCAGCGCGTACGCGTGTCCGCCGACGACGGCGACCGTACGTCCGTCCCGGCCCGCCAGCGGCGGTGCCACCGGAACGCCCAGGTCGGCCAGGCGCTGGGTGGCCCGGTGCTGGCGGGCGATCGCGGCCGGATCGGCGGTCTCGGGGTCGAAGTGGTGCTTGAGGAAGTAGCGGCCGCGGGTGGTGCACAGGCGGTAGCCGCGGTTGAGCAGGCCCTGGTCGACGGGCTCGCAGGTGACGGCGGAACCGGCGGAGAACTGGCGCAGCAGGGCGCCCAGTGGGGGCGCGTGAGGCACGTGGGGTGGTACGGAGGAGCGCGGCACGCGCCAGATGCTAGGGCACGATCCGGGGCTGTGAGCTGGGCGTTGTCACAGGCAGTCGCAATCGGTCACGGCATGTGCTCGAAGTGACGTTCCGGGCCGCGGCGCCCGGCCGTCCGCCACGATGTGCGGGCGTTTCACCACGGCGAGCGGCCCCGCTCGCGTGACGGGAAGCCCCGCCCGAGGTGAACTCTTCCCGTGACATGGGTCACCGGGATAACGTGCCGTTGTTCCGGCCCCCTGCAAGGCTGTGACCAGGGAGACTTCCCGACTTTCGCGATTTACTTGGAAATCAAAGCAAAATCGCAGGTCAGGAGGGGTTTCACAGAAATGTGGAGCACTGGGTAACGTGCCTACTGCAGGGCGCTCGCCGGGGCACCTGTCACGCCTGTACCCGATCGGGCCGCACCCACCCTGTGCGTCCGTGGGACGCAGGTGAGCCGCACTGGCGCCCGGCGAACCCGGGTAGCCGGACCGACGGAGGAGCACACGTGACCGTGGAGAGCACTGCCGCGCGCAAGCCGCGACGCAGCGCCGGAACCAAGAGCACGGCCGGCAAGCGCACGACCGCGAAGAAAGCGGCGGGCACCGACCCCGAGCTCGTACAGCTGCTGACGCCCGAGGGCGAGCGCCTGAAGAACCCGGAGAACGCCGCGTACGACAAGTACGTCGCCGACATCACCCCCGACGAGCTCCGCGGTCTGTACCGCGACATGGTGCTCACCCGCCGCTTCGACGCCGAGGCCACCTCCCTGCAGCGCCAGGGCGAGCTGGGCCTGTGGGCCTCGCTGCTGGGCCAGGAGGCCGCCCAGATCGGCTCCGGCCGGGCCACCCGCGAGGACGACTACGTCTTCCCGACCTACCGCGAGCACGGCGTCGCCTGGTGCCGCGGGGTCGACCCGACCAACCTGCTCGGCATGTTCCGCGGCGTGAACAACGGCGGCTGGGACCCCAACAGCAACAACTTCCATCTCTACACGATCGTCATCGGCTCCCAGACGCTGCACGCGACGGGCTATGCGATGGGCGTGGCCAAGGACGGCGCGGACAGCGCGGTGATCGCCTACTTCGGCGACGGCGCGAGCAGCCAGGGCGACGTGGCCGAATCGTTCACCTTCTCCGCGGTCTACAACGCCCCGGTGGTGTTCTTCTGCCAGAACAACCAGTGGGCGATCTCCGAGCCGACCGAGAAGCAGACCCGCGTGCCGCTCTACCAGCGCGCACAGGGCTACGGCTTCCCCGGTGTACGGGTCGACGGCAACGACGTACTGGCCTGCCTCGCGGTGACGAAGTGGGCCCTGGAGCGCGCCCGCAGCGGCGAGGGCCCCACCCTCGTCGAGGCGTACACGTACCGCATGGGCGCCCACACCACCTCCGACGACCCGACGAAGTACCGGGCCGACGAGGAGCGCGAGGCCTGGGAGGCGAAGGACCCGATCCTGCGGCTGCGCCGGTACCTGGAGGCTTCAAACCACGCGGACGAGGGATTCTTCGCGGAACTCGAGGCCGAGAGCGAGACGTTGGGCAAACGAGTGCGTGAGGCGGTCCGCGCCATGCCCGACCCGGACCACTTCGCCATCTTCGAGAACGTGTACGCGGACGGGCACGCGCTCGTCGACGAGGAGCGAGCCCAGTTCGCCGCCTACCAGGCGTCGTTCGCGGATGAGGGGGGCCACTGAAATGGCAGAGGCTGTGACATTCAAAAACATGGCTCTGGCCAAGGCCATCAACGAGTCCCTGCGCCGTGCCCTGGATGCCGACCCCAAGGTCCTCATCATGGGCGAGGACGTCGGCAAGCTCGGCGGCGTCTTCCGGGTGACGGACGGCCTGCAGAAGGACTTCGGCGAGAGCCGGGTCATCGACACCCCGCTGGCCGAGTCCGGCATCGTGGGCACCGCCATCGGCCTGGCCCTGCGCGGCTACCGCCCGGTCGTGGAGATCCAGTTCGACGGCTTCGTCTTCCCCGCCTACGACCAGATCGTCACCCAGCTCGCGAAGATGCACGCGCGCTCCCTGGGCAAGGTCAAGCTCCCGGTCGTCGTCCGCATCCCCTACGGCGGCGGCATCGGCGCGGTGGAGCACCACTCCGAGTCCCCCGAGGCGCTCTTCGCGCACGTGGCGGGCCTGAAGGTGGTCAGCCCCTCCAACGCGTCGGACGGCTACTGGATGATGCAGCAGGCCATCCAGAGCGACGACCCGGTGATCTTCTTCGAGCCGAAGCGGCGATACTGGGACAAGGCCGAGGTCAACACCGAGGCCATCCCCGGCCCGCTGCACAAGGCACAGGTCGTCCGCGAGGGCACGGACCTGACCCTCGCCGCGTACGGCCCGATGGTGAAGCTCTGCCAGGAGGTGGCCGACGCGGCCGCCGAGGAGGGCAAGTCCCTGGAGGTCCTGGACCTGCGCTCGATGTCTCCGATGGACTTCGACTCGATCCAGACGTCGGTGGAGAAGACCCGCCGCCTGGTCGTGGTCCACGAGGCGCCGGTGTTCCTCGGTTCGGGCGCGGAGATCGCCGCCCGCATCACGGAGCGCTGCTTCTACCACCTGGAGGCACCGGTCCTGCGCGTGGGCGGGTACCACGCCCCGTACCCGCCGGCCCGCCTGGAGGAGGAGTACCTGCCGGGCCTGGACCGGGTGCTCGACGCCGTCGACCGCGCCCTGGCGTACTGAGGAGAGGGTCGTGACGACGATGACGGAAGCGTCCGTACGCGAGTTCAAGATGCCGGACGTGGGCGAGGGCCTCACCGAGGCCGAGATCCTCAAGTGGTACGTCCAGCCCGGCGACACGGTCACCGACGGTCAGGTGGTGTGCGAGGTCGAGACCGCGAAGGCGGCGGTGGAACTGCCCATCCCGTACGACGGGGTAGTCCGCGACCTGCACTTCCCCGAGGGCACCACGGTGGACGTGGGGACGTCGATCATCGCGGTGGACGTGTCGGGCGGGGCCGCGGCTCCCGCGGAGGTTCCCGCGCAGGCGCCGGCCGAGGCACCCGCGGCCGCCGGGGACGCGGAGGAGAAGAAGCCCGAGGGCTCGGGCCGCACCCCGGTGCTGGTCGGCTACGGCGTCGCCACGTCCTCCACCAAGCGCCGCCCGCGCAAGGGCCCCGAGGTCGTGGTCTCCCAGGCCTCGACGGTGATCCAGCCGGAGCTGAACGGCCACGGGCCGGTCGCGGCGCCCGGGACGACGGCCGAGCAGTCCCGTCCCCTCGCCAAGCCGCCGGTGCGCAAGCTGGCGAAGGACCTGGGCGTCGACCTGGCCACGGTCACCCCGTCGGGCCCGGACGGCATCATCACGCGCGAGGACGTCCACGCGGCGGTGGCTCCGCCGGCCCCGGAGCCGGTGACGGCTCCCGCTGTTTCGGTGCCGCCGGCGCCCGTTGCGACGTACGACACGGCACGCGAGACCCGTATCCCGGTCAAGGGCGTGCGCAAGGCGACCGCGGCGGCGATGGTGGGTTCGGCGTTCACGGCGCCGCACGTCACGGAGTTCGTGACGATCGACGTGACCCGCACCATGAAGCTGGTGGAGGAGCTCAAGCGGTCCGACGAGTACGGGCTGCAGGGCCTGCGGGTGAACCCGCTCCTCCTGATCGCCAAGGCCCTCCTGGTCGCCATCAGGCGCAACCCGGACATCAACGCGTCCTGGGACGAGGCGAACCAGGAGATCGTCCTCAAGCACTACGTCAACCTGGGCATCGCCGCGGCCACCCCCCGCGGCCTGATCGTCCCGAACATCAAGGACGCGCACGCCAAGACGCTGCCGCAACTGGCGGAGTCCCTGGGTGAGTTGGTGTCCACGGCCCGTGAGGGCAAGACGTCCCCCGCCGCGATGCAGGGCGGCACGGTGACCATCACCAACGTCGGCGTCTTCGGCGTCGACACGGGCACACCGATCCTCAACCCGGGCGAGTCCGCGATCCTCGCGGTCGGCGCGATCAAGCTCCAGCCGTGGGTCCACAAGGGCAAGGTGAAGCCCCGCCAGGTGACGACGCTGGCGCTGAGCTTCGATCACCGGCTGGTGGACGGGGCGTTGGGGTCGAAGGTGCTCGCGGATGTCGCGGCGATTCTGGAGCAGCCGAAAAGGCTGATCGGCTGGGCGTGACGGTTCGGGCGGTATAGGTTGAAACATGAAGGGACGGCCGCAAGTTGGAGTTGCGGCCGCCCCTTCATTTATGAGGTCGCTCAGTGACGGTGGAGAACGTAGACCGGCTCACCGTCCTCGCTGCCGCCCCGCGAGTGGATGCAGGCGTGCTTGCGCAGCATGCGCAGGCATTCGTTGACGCGGCGGACAGGCAGACCGGTACGGGCCGCGATCGATTCCAGCGGCTCGCGGAGCTCACCCTGCTCGACGAGAACCGGAGCGATCACCACGGCCACCGTCCACACGTCCTCCGTCACGGACAACCGCCGCCGCCAGTCGGCCAGTACGGACTCCGTGGTGGGCTGAGCCGTGAGGGTCCCGTTGGGCGCGGGACGGTCGAGGGCCAGGACGTCGAGCCGGTTCGCGATGCGTTCCATGGCCTGGGCGATGGCTTGCTGGGCGGTGAGGGTGGCACGTTGCATCTCCACCATCTCCCGTTGCATCTCCATCATCTCTCGCTGCGTGGCCACCATTTCCTGTTGTGTCGCCACCATCTCCTGTTGTGTCTCTGCCATCTCCTGTTGCAGGGCGAGTGACTTGTGCTGTGCAGCGGCGAATTGTTCGTCGGCCTGAAGGTTGCGCTCCTCCAGCCGGACGATGGCCTCGGCCACCTGCTCCGGCATGGCGTACGCGACGGGGGCGCCCGGGTCGGCGGGCTGTACCTCGGCCTCTTCCAGGGTGTAGGTACCCTCCCGCTGAATGGTCTCGATGACCTCGGCGACCCACTGCTTGAAGGGCGCGCAGTCCGGCTTGGTGCAGGCGTTGACGAGAAGGATCAGCCCCTGGAGATCGATGAGATTCATGTCTCGGCGCCACTCTCGACCTGCGGGAACGCTGAGACCGTAACCTCCAGTTACGGTCTCGACGTTCTCTCGGTGCTCTTTGGGGACATGGTCGGAGAGCGCCTTCCGAGAGTTGGTGTGCCCCAGTTCCTTGCAGACGTCCACCGCCGGAAACCAATGCGTCCCGTCCGGCATCGTCAGCCTCCGGACGCGGGCTCCGGTAGCCGCGTACACGAAGTCGCCGGCGTCGATCGCGTCTTGCTGTGCCCTCGGGGCGGGCTGGTGCTTGCTGGGTTCGATCATGTGAACCACCTCCGCTGCGGAACGTAAGGCGGAAGAAATCGGATGTGCCAGCTCACGCAAGGATGTTCACGATTGCGAGGGAAGAGATCGCTGATACCGCTACGCGGTGTCACCGCCTGGTGTAGCGATCCGTGCGGGCTTGCCTACCACAAGTGCCGCGCCCCTCCGCTTCCGCCCCTCCTCCGGCTCCAGCACGACCCGCGCCGTCACGACCAGCCCGGCTCCCTCCACCAGCTCCACGAGCCGTTCCACCGGCAGCAGATGGGACTCGTACGAGACCGGATGTCCGCCGTACGCCTGCGTCGGCCGGACACACTCGCCGTCTCCCACGTGACCGGCCAGCATCAGACAGCCGCCGGGTGCGAGTGTCCGGTGGAACTCGGCGTAGACGAGCGGCAGTAGATCCGGCGGGGTGTGGTGGGTGGAGTAGTAGGCCAGGATGCCGCCGAGGGTGTCGTCCTCGATGGGCAGGGCGGTCATCGAACCGACCGTGAAGGCCAGGTCCGGATGGGCTCGGCGGGCCAGTTCGACCATCCTGGGCGACAGGTCGACGCCGAAGGCGGGCACCCCCAGCCCGGCCAGGTGCGCCGTCACGAAACCCGGTCCGCAGCCCAGGTCCCCGACCGGCCCGAGCTCGGCCTCCCGCACGATCTCCGCGAACGCGGCCAGCACGGCGCGGGACAACGGATCCAGTTCCGCGGGGGACTTGACCTGTTCGGCGTATGCGGCGGCGACGGTGTCGTACGACTCCCGGACCGCGGCGAGATACGAGGGCTCGGTCACCCGGGCGACTCTAGAGGCCCAAGTCCGCTGCCGGCATGGGAGTTTGCCGCCCCCATGCTGAAGGGTCCCCTCGATACTGAAGGGCCCATCGCCGTCGGCGACAGGCCCTTCGGTCGAGTGCGGCGGTCACGCGGACCGCGTCGGCGTCAGCCGAGCTTCGCGAACCCGTAGTTCATCAGCTTCTTCGCGTCCGACTCGCGCTGGGCGATCGAGCTGGAGGCGAGGACGGTGCCGATGACCGTCTTGCCGCCGCGGGTGGCGGCGAAGACGAGGCAGTACTTGGCCTCGGGGCCGGAGCCCGTCTTCACGCCGATCGTGCCGCTGTAGCTGCTCAGCAGACCGTTGGTGTTGGTCCACGCGGCCATCGTGCGGGTGCTGCCCGTCTTGGTGATGGTCTTCGCGGTGTACTTCTTCGTCTTCACGATGGTGCGGAACGTGGAGTTCTTCATCGCGCTGCTGGCGATCTTCGTCAGGTCCCGCGGCGTCGAGTAGTTGTTGCCATTCCCTATGCCGTCGAACGAGTCGAACTTCGTGTTCTTCAGGCCCAGGTTCTTCGCGGCGGTGTTCATCTTGCCGATGAAGCTCGACACGCGCTTGGCCCGCGTCGAGCCCGAGCCGAACTTGTCGGCGAGCGCGTAGGCGGCGTCGCAGCCCGACGGCAGCATCAGGCCGTAGAGCAGCTGACGGACGGTGACCTTGTCGCCGACGATCAGGTGGGCCTGGGAGGCGTTGTTGGCGACGACGTAGTCGCTGTAAGCCTTCTGGATCGTGACCTTGGCGTCGAGGTTCAGGTTCGACGACGCGAGCACGACCTTCGCGGTCATGATCTTGGTGGTGGAGCCGGTGGAGCGCTTGGTGTCCGCGGCCTTGGTGTAGAGCGTCTTGGCGTTCGCGTTGTTCATCACGAAGCCGCCCTTGGCCACGATCGAGGGCGTGGTGACGGCCTGCGCGGGCGCGGCGGCCAGGGCTCCGGTCGCGAGCACGGCGCCTGCGGTGACGGTGACCGCGGCGGCTCTGCGATAGCGGCTGCCCTTGGTGCCGGTGATGGCAGTAATCAAGTGAAATACCCCGATTGCGGTTAATGCCCCTGAGATGCGGCCGAGTTGGAGGGGAAGAGAAGGTGGGGCCGCACGTGTGTGACACGTAAGTAGCACAGAAGGTTGCGTGGTTGCTGAGGCGGGGGTCGTTTGGACAGCGATCGGACAGCAACCGGTCCGGATACTGGACGGGCCCCCTCATGCGTACGTGTTGTATCTATGCTGTTCGCATGACCAGCCCGGGGACCCTGAGTATCAAGCAACCACCCGCCGCCGAGCGCGTCTACGCCCACGTCAAGCAGGGTGTCCTCGAGCGCCGCTACGAGGGCGGGACCCTTCTGACCGAGGGCGAACTCGCCGAGGCCGTGGGCGTCTCCCGCACTCCGGTGCGCGAGGCGCTGCTGCGCCTCGAGGTGGAAGGGCTGATCAAGCTCTACCCGAAAAAGGGAGCCCTCGTCCTGCCGGTGTCCGCCCAGGAGATCGCGGACGTCGTGGAGACCAGGCTGCTGGTCGAGGAGCATGCGGCGCGCAAGGCCGTGCCCGCGCCCGCCGGGCTCGTCGAGCGGCTCGAGGAACTGCTGACGAAGCAGAAGGCGCAGGCCGCTGCGGGCGACCTGGCCGGGGCCGCCGTCACCGACCGCTGCTTCCACGCCGAGATCGTCCGCAGCGGGGGGAACGCGATCCTCTCCCGCCTCTACGACCAGCTGCGCGACCGTCAACTGCGGATGGGCGTCGCCGTCATGCACTCCCACCCCGACCGGATCGCCAAGACCCTCGCCGAGCACGAGGAGATCCTCGAGGCGCTGCGCGGCGGGGACGCGGACGCGGCGGTCGGGGTCGTCCACCGGCACGTCAGCTGGTTCTCGCACCTCGCGCGGGGTGAGGTGCGATGAGCTCCGCCTCCTCGTCCTCCTCGGTCGCCCTGCCCGGTGATCCGCCGGGCGGCAGGCGTGCGATGGCCGTCTGGGGCATCGGCGTCTCCGTCTACTTCGTCGCCGTCATTTTCCGTACGTCCCTCGGGGTCGCCGGCCTCGACGCCGCCGACCGCTTCCATGTGAACGCCTCGGCGCTGTCGACCTTCTCGATCCTGCAACTGCTCGTGTACGCCGGCATGCAGATACCCGTCGGCCTGCTGGTGGACCGGCTCGGCACCAAGAAGGTGCTGACCATCGGGGTCGTGCTGTTCACGGCGGGGCAGCTCGGCTTCGCCTTCTCCCCCTCGTACGGCACGGCTCTCGCCTCGCGTGCGCTGCTCGGGTGCGGTGACGCGCTCACCTTCATCAGCGTGCTGCGGCTCGGCACCCGCTGGTTCCCGGCGCGGCGCGGGCCGATGGTCGCGCAGCTCGCGGGGCTGGCCGGCATGGCGGGCAACCTGGTCTCCACGCTGGTGATCGCCCGGCTGCTGCACGGGGTGGGGTGGACGGCCGCCTTCGCGGGCAGCGCGCTCGCCGGAGTCGTCGTACTCGTCCTGCTCCTGCTGTTCCTCAAGGACCACCCCGAGGGGCACGAGCCGGAGCCGTTCCCGCACCAGGGCGCCGCGTACGTACGGCGGCAGATCGCGGCCTCCTGGCGGGAGCCGGGAACGCGGCTCGGGCTGTGGGTGCACTTCACGACCCAGTTCCCGGCGATGGTGTTCCTGCTGCTGTGGGGCCTGCCGTTCCTGGTCCAGGCGCAGGGCCTGTCCCGCGCCACGGCCGGCGAACTGCTGACGCTGGTCGTCCTGTCGAACATGGTCGTCGGGCTCGTCTACGGCCAGATCATCGCCCGGCACCACGCGGCGCGGCTGCCGCTGGCGCTCGGGACCGTGGCGGCGACGGCGGTGGTGTGGGCGGCGACGCTGGCCTACCCGGCCGACCGGGCGCCGATGTGGCTGCTGATCGTGCTGTGCACGGTGCTCGGTTCGTGCGGGCCGGCCTCGATGATCGGCTTCGACTTCGCGCGGCCCGCCAACCCGGCGGAGCGGCAGGGGACGGCTTCCGGCATCACCAACATGGGCGGCTTCGTCGCGTCGATGACCACCCTGTTCGCGATCGGGGTGCTGCTGGACGCCACCGGCGACAACTACACCGTCGCGTTCTCCGTGGTGTTCGTGCTCCAGGCGCTCGGGATCAGCCAGATCCTGCGGCTGCGCGGGCGGGTCGCCCGGCGGGAGCGGGAGCGGCTGGTGGCGAGCCGGGTGGAGACGGTGCACGTGCCCGTGTGACGCGAGGCGGTTCAGCGGCTCGTCACAGCGGTTCACCGCAACCGGCTTTCGCAGGCGCTGTGTTGCTTCTGTCATGGGCATGTGACAGCGGTGTCGTGAAGCGAGGCCGGGTGTGACGTGAGGGTCAGGGGGCCCTCATAGTCGTCGAACGAAACGACTGCGTTCGGACGCAGTCCTCGCTCCTGAAGGGGACCCCTGTTGAACCGCCACCTGCGCAAGGCCACTCTCGTCACCGCCGTGATCACGGCCGGCCTGCTGATGACGGCTTGTCAGCACAGCTCCACCAGCCACGGCTCCAAGAGCCACGGCAGCTCCCGGCACAAGTCGGTGTCCAAGCGCTCCAAGTCGTCCGGTTCGTCCGCCCGGAGGTCATCGGGCTCCGGGCGGAGCAGCAGCCGCACGGTCACCGGCGGCACGATCACCTACCTCGCCCCGGGCAAGTACGTCGTCTCCAAGCGCGGTACGGCCGACCGGGCGTTCTTCGTCGACGACGACACCTTGGTCTACGGCGCCGGCGTGATCTGCGGCAATCCGCGCTCCGAAGCCCGCCCGCAGTGCACCCTCGACCAGCTGGAGACGGCCGCCGACAAGGCCGCCGTCACCGCCGACGTGATCATCAGGAGGGGCGTCGCCACCGTCATACGCGAACGCCGCGACGCCGCGACGCCGACCACGGCATCGTGAGCGCCGCGGCCCAGGCCGTCATCAAGGACGGCATCGCGACGACGGTCACCGAGGACCGCTGAGCCGACGGACGTCCTACGCCGACGGACGTCCTACGGCATGACCGTACGGACGTCCTACGACGTCACCGTGAAGTTCCGCAGGATCGCCCCCGTCAGCGCAGGGTCCCCCTCCGCCTTCACCCGGTCCGCGACGGCCTCCGGCGTCACCCGGCCGCAGGCCAGGCGGACGTACGTCTCCCAGTCGAGCGTGAGGGTGGCGGCGGGGCCGAGGGCAGGGGCGGTTTCGAGGGTGCCGCGGCCCTGGATGTCGACGCGGATGGTGCGCAGGAACTCGATCGGGCCGTGCACGTCGAAGACGATCGCCGAACTGCGCGGCGCGGACGCGTCGTCGGAGACGATCCTCGGGAGCTCGCCGAGGAGCACGTCACGGGCGATGTGCGCGCCGGGGGAGTCGAGGTTGCCGGGCCGCCCGAGGGCGGCACGCAGATCCTGTTCGTGCACCCACACGTTGAACGCGTGGCCGCGCACCGCCTCTTCGAGAGTGAGCTCGGTGCCGAGGGGGCCGCGCACCTTGGTGCCCGGGTCGCGCGACTCGTTCCGCAGCTGGCGGTTGCGGCGGATGATCACGTACTCCAGCTCGGAGGTCATCTCGGGCGCCGTGTGGTGGCGGCGGACGTCGACCTGCATCTCCATGTAGCGCTGGTGGTCGTTGGTGACGTGGTACAGGTCGCGCGGCAGCGTGTGGATGGGGCGCGGGTCGCCGAGCATCTCGCAGTCGAGGCCGATGACATGGGAGACGATGTCCCGGATCGACCACCCCGGGCACGGCGTCCGCCGGTTCCACTCTCCCTCCACAAGCGGCCCCACCAGCTCGGATATCGCTTCGATGGAGTGGGTCCAGGCGTCGGCGTAGGGCTGGAGGGTGGGATGCAGACTCACGGAACGGGACCCCTCGGCGGTCGGTACACGGGCGGTTGCGGCGGCGTTGCCAGTGGGAGGTGGCTGCTGTCGGCGGGTGTCTTGGAACGCTAAGTTACGCTGCTGTGAGGCACCCCGGCAGTGCTTTCGTGTGACGATCGTAGGCCCGTGTGCACGGGTCGAATGCCAGGACGGTGGTAGTGTGCGCGCCTCTCTCATCCAGATCGCCGTAGATGAGGACGAATCGGTCGAATCGCGTCGGCGGCGAGTGGCTTCTCTGGTACGGGATCAGGCCGGGGCCGATCTGGTCGTGCTGCCGGAGCTGTGGACGACGGGCGCCTTCGCCTACGAGGACTTCGGCCGCGAGGCCGAGCCGCTCGAGGGGCCGACGTACGAGGCGATGGCGAAGGCCGCGAGCGACGCGGGCGTCTGGCTGCACGCGGGCTCGATTCCGGAGCGGGCGGCATCCGACAGCGGCTCCGCCGCGAGCGAAGGCCCCCTCTACAACACGTCTCTCGTCTTCTCCCCCTCCGGCGATCTGGTCGCCGCCTACCGCAAGATCCACCTCTTCGGCTTCGACAAGGGCGAGGCCGTGCTGATGGGCGCGGGGCGGGAACTGGTGACGGTCCGTCTGCCGGAGACGACCCTCGGCGTGGCGACCTGCTACGACCTCCGCTTCCCCGAACTCTTCCGCGGTCTCGTCGACGCCGGCGCCGAGACCCTGGTCGTCCCGGCGGGCTGGCCGGAGCGCCGCCGGGCGCACTGGACGCTGCTGGCCCAGGCGCGGGCGGTCGAGAACCAGGCGTTCGTGCTTGCCTGTGGAACGGCCGGGACGCATGCGGGAGTTCCGCAGGCGGGTCACTCGATCGTGGTGGATCCGTGGGGCGAGGTGCTCGCTCAGGCGGGCGCCGGCGAGGAGATCCTCACCGTCGACTTCGACCCGGCGAAGGTCGCGACGACCCGGGAGCAGTTCCCGGCCCTGAAGGACCGCCTCCTGGGCCTGGAGCCTCCGCGCCGGCCCTGAAGCCTGTTCCGGATGCCCGCCCACGGACTTCTGGAACAGGCTTTGGCTCCGGCCCCGGTGGCCCCGGCCCGGCCCCGGTCGGCGCAACTCGGCCCCGATCGGCGCAACTCGGCCCCGATCGGCGCTAGGGCCCTTCTGATGGATCTCCGCGGCGTCGCGACGCCCGGCACGCACGCTCACCGCACGGCGTGAAGGGCCAGGTGGCTCCGCCACATGACCCTCCACGCCGCACGCCGATCGCACGCACCGAACGCCGCTCCTTCTTCCACGGAGATCCATCAGAAGGGCCCTAGTCGTCCTCCCTCTCCTTCTCCGCCAGGTGGATCACGCACACCGTCACCGCGATCAGCAGCGCCGGATCCGCGTCCTCCCGGACCACGTCGACGCCGTACGTCTCCCGGACGTGCAGCCAGCGGCGCGAGATGACGGCGAGCAGTTCGCCGTCGTACTCGACGGCGAACTCGCGGTCGAGGATCTTGCCGCTGACGTCCAGTTCCGTGCCGTCGACCAGGGAGACCCGGTAGTGGTTGCGCAACAGGGACAGGCGCTTGCGCTTGATGCGCGCGAGGGCCTCGCCGTCCCGTTCGATCACCATCGTGTCGCGCAGGGCGAACATCTTCTGGTGGATGTCGATGAGGACGCGCCCTTGCGTGTCCTTCAGTTCGAAGGTGTCCCTGAGCCGCATGGCCTTGCCGTCGACGAGGAACACCTTGCTGCCGTGCTCGTCCTCGATCCAGAAGTCGTCACCGAAGCCGAGGAGCCGGTCGCGTACGAGGAATCTCATACCGTCACCGCTTCCCCGGCGGCCGGTCCGAAACGCCGCCGGTAGGCCGACGGGCTGAGTCCGGTCTCGTGCCGCACGCGCGCGCGTAGGTTGGCCGCGGTCCCGAGGCCGCTCCTCGCCGCCACCACGTCCAGCCGTTCCTCGCCCCGCTCGATCAGCCGGCAGGCGAGCGCCACCCGCTCCCCCGTCAGCCAGGCCAGCGGAGTCGTACCGAGCTCCGCCCTGAAGCGCCGGTGCAGTGTGGCGGGGGAGACGGCCGCCCAAGCCGCCAGGCCCGCCACGGTCAGCGGCTCGCCCAGCCGCTCCTGCGCCCACGCCAGCAGGGGAGCGAGCGACTCCTCGGGCACGTCCGGCACCGGCCGCTCCACGAACTGCCGCTGCCCGCCGTCCCGGTGGGCGGCGAAGACCAGCCGCCGGGAGACGGCGTTGGCGATCTCCGCGCCGTGGTCCCGCCTGATGACGTGCAGGCCTAGGTCGAGCGCGGCCGCGCTGCCGGCGGCGGTCAGGATGCGGCCCTCGTCGACGAAGAGCACGTCGGGCTCCAGCAGGACCCGCGGGTGCAGGTCGCGGAAGACGTCGGCCCACATCCAGTGGGTGGTGGCCCGGCGCCCGTCGAGCAGCCCGGCCTCGGCGAGCGCGAAGCTGCCGGTGCACAGGCTCATGACGCGCGCCCCGCGCGCGTGGGTGCGCCGGATGGCGTCGAGTACTGCGGCCCCGCGCGGTACGACGTTGTCGGGCCGGCCGGGCACGATGAGCGTGTCCGCGTCGTCCACGGCGTCCAGGCCGGGCACCCCGGTCAGCGTGAAGAAGCCGTGGTTCATCCGCACCTCGCGCGTGGGCGTGCACAGCGTCACCTCGTAGAGGGGGCCCGGCAGCCCGAGTTCGGGCCGGGGCAGCCCGAAGAGCTCGGTCACGACGCCGACCTCGAAGGGGTTCGTACCGTCGTCGACGATCACCGCGACCTTGTGCGGGCGGGAGCGAGGGCGACTGCTGGGCCGTTGAGAGGATCCTTGCGCCATATGCGATTTCTAGCACTCGTGCGCCCACCGGGCCACCGCTGACGATGAGTGCATGACCAGCGAAGCCAAGACCAGCGAACCCAGGACCAGCGGCCCCACCTCCCTCGCCGAGGCCCTCGCCTCATTCACCGACCAGTGGAGCCCCCGCATCGTCACCACCGTCAACGACTACGACGTCCGCGTCGCGAAGGTCGAGGGCGAGCACCTCTGGCACGTCCACGACCACACCGACGAGTTCTTCCTGGTTCTCGACGGCGAACTCCACATCTCCCTGCGGGAGGCGGACGGCGAGCGCACGCTAGTCCTCCCGCGCGGCTCGCTCTTCACGGTCCCCCGCGGCATCGAACACAAGCCGTACGCGCCCGTCCCCACCGAGATACTGGTCTTCGAGCCCAGCGGCACCCTCTCGGTCGGCGACCGCCACGACGAGGTTCCCGGACACGTGGACGCGACCACCGGCCACGCGCTCACCTGACCGCGCCCGGGGGCGTGCCGGTCCGCCTCACCCGAGGCGGTGCGGACCGGCTGCCGCCGGTGCTCGCCGGGAGAGATGCTCAGACGCCGTAGCCGTCGCTGTAGCCGTCCCGGCGGTGATAGCGCCCTTCTTCCTCGACGACCGGTGCGGTGGGCTGCACCACCACGCGCCGGCGCCGGGCGATACCGCTGAAGGTGCTGACGCCGATCAGGCCGACGATCATGAGGATGATGCCGACGAGGTCGAGGTTGACCCCCTGCATGTGCCAGTCGGTCGCGAACGTGAGGATGGCTCCCGCGGCCATGAGGATGATGCATCCACCGAGGCCCATGAGTGTCGCCTCCCTGCCCGGTCCGGTCGGTCCGGTCCTTCCGGCCTTCCCGGTCGTCCGGTCAACTGCGGGTACCCGCAGGCCCGGTGCCCATGCGGAGGCGACCGCTCGACGGCCGCTCACGTCACCGCACTACCCCTCCAGGAACGCCACCAGCGCGTTCGCCAGCAGATGCGGGTCGTCCACGCCGCACAACTCCCGCGCGCTGTGCATGGAGAGGATCGCGACGCCGATGTCGACGGTCTTGATGCCGTGCCGGGCCGCGGTGATCGGGCCGATCGTCGTGCCGCACGGCATCGCGTTGTTGGAGACGAAGGACTGGAAGGGGACGTTCGCCTTCTCGCAGGCGGCGGCGAAGATCGCGCGGCCCGAACCGTCCGTCGCGTAGCGGTTGTTGACGTTGACCTTGAGGATCGGCCCGCCGTTGACCCGCGGGTGGTGCGTCGGGTCGTGCCGCTCCGCGTAGTTGGGGTGCACCGCGTGGCCGGTGTCGGAGGAGAGACAGACGGTGCCCGCGAAGGCTCTCGCCCGGTCCTCGAACGACCCTCCGCGCGCGAACACCGAACGCTCCAGCACGCTGCCGAGCAGCGGCCCGTCCGCGCCGGTGTCCGACTGCGAGCCGTTCTCCTCGTGGTCGAAGGCCGCCAGTACGGGGATGTAGGGGAGGTCGCCCCCGGAGACCGCCGCCAGCGCGGCCACGCCCGAGTGCACCGACAGCAGGTTGTCCATGCGCGGCGCGGCGACCAGCTCCTTGTCGCGGCCCAGATGGGCCGGCGGCTCCACCGAGTGCGTCATCAGGTCCCAGCCGGTGACCTCGCCCGCCGCGAGCCCCGCGGTCTCCTCCAGGAAGGCGATCAGGTCCCCCTCGCGCACGTCGTTGCTCAGACCCCAGATCGGCAGCATGTGACGCTGCTTGTCGAGCTTGAGGCCCTCCGCCGACACCGAACGGTCCAGGTGGATGGCGAGCTGGGGGACCCTGAGCAGCGGCCGGTCGACGTTGACGAGCCGCGTCGAGCCGTCCCGCAGGGTCAGCCGGCCGGCCAGGCCCAGATCCCGGTCCAGCCAGGAGTTGAGAAGAGGTCCGCCGTAGATCTCGACGGCCACCTGCCGCCAGCCGTGCGCCCCGGTGTCCGGCTGCGGCTTGACCCGCAGGTTCGGGGAGTCGGTGTGCGCGCCGACGATGCGGAAGGGCGTGTGGGGCGCCGCTCCCTCGGGGACGTACCAGGCCACGATCGCGCCGCCGCGCAGCACGTACCGGCCGCCGGTCGTCCCGTCCCAGGCGTCCGTCTCCGCGACCTGCCTGAACCCTGCCTTCTCCAGCCGCTCGGCGGCGCTCGCCACCGCGTGGTACGGCGACGGGCTGGCCGTCAGGAAGGACATGAGGTCGTCGGTGTGGCCGCGATCGAAGCGGGGGGGTTCGCTCATGGGGTTCACCTTAACGACGTACGAGGGCCCACTCCTCGTGAAGGGGAGTGGGCCCTCGTGAGGGCGATGTGGAGTTTTGGCTACCCAGATCCTGGGCTGCCGGAACCCGTGACCGGCCGGACTAGAACGCGGCCTCGTCCAGCTCCATCAGGTCCAGTTCGACGTTCTCGGCGAGCTTGCGGGCGCCGGTGACGCCGGGCAGGACGTTGGCCGCGAAGAACTTCGCCGCCGCGATCTTGCCGGTGTAGAAGGACTTGTCCTTCGCCGACGCCGTCTGGAGCTTCTCGGCGGCCACCGCGGCGCCCTTGAGCAGCAGGTATCCGACGACCACGTCACCGGAGGCGAGCAGCAGGCGGCTGGTGTTCAGGCCGACCTTGTAGATGTTCTTGACGTCCTGCTCGGTGGCCGCGAGGTCGGTCAGCATCAGGCCGACGATGGCCTCCAGCTCGACGGCGGCCTTCGCGAGGTGCTCGCGGGCGCCCGCCAGCTCCTCGCCGCCCGTGCCCAGCGCGAGGAACTTCTTGATGTCCTCGGCGAGGGAGTTGAGGGCCGAGCCCTGGTTGCGGACGATCTTCCGGAAGAAGAAGTCCTGGCCCTGGATCGCGGTCGTGCCCTCGTACAGGGTGTCGATCTTGGCGTCGCGGATGTACTGCTCGATCGGGTACTCCTGCAGGAAGCCGGAGCCGCCGAAGGTCTGCAGCGACTGGGCGAGCTGCTCGTAACCCTTCTCGGAGCCGTAGCCCTTGACGATCGGCAGGAGCAGGTCGTTGAGCGCGTGCTCGGTCTTCGCGTCCTCGCCGGCCGCCTCCTTGACCGCGATCTCGTCCTGGACGGAGGCGGTGTAGAGGACGAGGGCGCGCATGCCCTCCGCGTACGCCTTCTGCGTCATCAGCGAGCGGCGTACGTCCGGGTGGTGCGTGATGGTGACCTTGGGCGCGGTCTTGTCCATGAAGTTCGCGAGGTCCGGGCCCTGGACGCGCTCCTTGGCGTACTCGAGCGCGTTGAGGTAGCCGGTCGACAGCGTCGAGATGGCCTTCGTGCCGACCATCATGCGGGCGAACTCGATGATGCGGAACATCTGGCGGATGCCGTCGTGCTTGTCGCCGATCAGCCAGCCCTGGGCGGGGTGCTGGTCGCCGAAGGTCATCTCGCAGGTGTTGGACGCCTTGAGGCCCATCTTGTGCTCGACGTTCGTCGCGTACACGCCGTTGCGCTCGCCCAGCTCGCCGGTCTCGAAGTCGAAGAGGTACTTCGGGACGAGGAAGAGGGACAGGCCCTTGGTGCCGGCGCCGTGGCCCTCGGGACGCGCGAGGACGTAGTGGAGGATGTTCTCCTCCATGTCGTGCTCACCGGACGTGATGAACCGCTTCACGCCCTCGATGTGCCAGGAGCCGTCCTCCTGCTGGACCGCCTTGGTGCGGCCGGCGCCGACGTCGGAGCCCGCGTCGGGCTCGGTCAGCACCATGGTCGAACCCCAGGTCCGCTCCACGGCGATCTGCGCGATCTTCTTCTGGACGTCGTTGCCCTCTTCGAAGAGGACCCCGGCGAACGCCGGGCCGGAGGCGTACATCCACACGGCCGGGTTGGCGCCGAGCAGCAGCTCCGCGTACGCCCAGATCAGGGAGCGCGGGGAGGTGGTGCCGCCGATCTCCTCGGGCAGGCCCAGGCGCCAGTACTCCGAGTCCATGAAGGCCTTGTAGCTCTTCTTGAAGGAGGCCGGGACCGGGGCCGTGTTCGTCTCGGGGTCGAAGACGGGCGGGTTGCGGTCGGCGTCCGCGAAGGACTCCGCCAGCTCGTTCTCCGCGAGACGGGTCAGCTCCTCGAGGATGCTCTTCGCGGTCTCGACGTCCATCTCCTCGAACGGGCCGGTGCCGTACAGCTTGTCGCGCCCGAGTACTTCGAAGAGGTTGAACTCGATGTCGCGGAGATTCGACTTGTAGTGCCCCATGGCGACGGCTCCGTTTACAGAGATCGGCGAGGCACTGCATCCTCGCGCTAGTTCACATACCAACAAGTAGCTACGATGATGCTACCCGTCGGTAATAAGAAGCAACCCCGAATGGGTCATCTGTGACTCAGTACTCTTGCGCTCATGTACGGCTACGACCAGAACGTGGGTGCGGGTGCGCAGCAGCAGTACGCCCAGCCGCAGCAGGGCCCGGGCGGTTACGGGCAGCAGCAGCCGCTGTATCCCGAGCCGTCTCCGCCGTCCCTTGCGGACGCGGTGCGGGCTTTCACCACCGGCCAGCTGTCCGCGGAGGATTTCCAGCAGGTCTTCGCCACGTCGAAGGTCTACTGCCCGCGCGGCGACAACCCCGGTTTCCTCGCCCTGCACAACACCCAGCAGCCGGTGATCCCGATGTTCACCTCGCTCAAGGAGCTGCGCCGGTACGCGGGCAAGGAGTCCAAGTACTTCGTGATCACGGGGTCCGAGGTCATCGACCTCCTGCCCACCGGCTACGGCTTCGTCCTCGACATGGAGGGCGAGCACCGCATGGTCTTCGACGCGAAGGCCGTGGAGCAGATGGTCGAGTTCGCGATGCGCAGGATGTACGGCTGACAGCCGCGTGTGCGGCTGACGTCCACCGACCCGTCGTACGGAACGCCCGGAGGGAATGCCCTCCGGGCTTTCTCTGTTGGGGGTGGCAGAAAGTTCAACGCTCAACTAAACTGGCCGCACACAAGGAGGTACCGACATGCCTGCAGTGACCGTCGAGAACCCGCTGACGCTGCCGCGCGTGGCCGCGCCGGCCGATGCCGTGGCACGTCCCGTGCTCGCCGTCACGACCGCGCCGAGCGGTTTCGAGGGCGAGGGCTTCCCGGTGCGCCGGGCGTTCGCGGGGATCAATTACAAGTACCTCGACCCGTTCATCATGATGGACCAGATGGGTGAGGTGGAGTACGCGCCGGGCGAGCCCAAGGGCACCCCCTGGCACCCGCACCGCGGCTTCGAGACCGTCACGTACATCATCGACGGGATCTTCGACCACCAGGACTCGCAGGGCGGTGGCGGCACCATCACCAACGGCGACACCCAGTGGATGACCGCGGGCTCGGGCCTCCTGCACATCGAGGCCCCGCCGGAGTCCCTCGTCATGTCCGGCGGCCTCTTCCACGGCCTGCAGCTGTGGGTGAACCTCCCGGCCAAGGACAAGATGATGGCCCCGCGCTACCAGGACATCCGCGGCGGCAACGTGCAGTTGCTGACGACCCCGGACGGCGGCTCGCTGCTGCGCGTGATCGCCGGTGAGCTGGACGGCCACCAGGGCCCCGGCGCCACGCACACGCCGATCACGATGATCCACGCGACGCTCGCGCCGGGTGCGGAGATCACGCTGCCGTGGCGCGAGGACTTCAACGGCCTCGCGTACGTCCTCGCCGGCCGGGGCGCGGTCGGCGCCGACCGCCGGCCGGTCGAGAGGGGTCAGACCGCCGTGTTCGGCGCGGGCTCCGCACTGACCGTCCGTGCGGACGAGAAGCAGGACTCCCACACGCCGGACCTGGACGTCGTGCTCCTGGGCGGACAGCCGATCCGTGAGCCCATGGCCCACTACGGCCCGTTCGTCATGAACACCCGCGAGGAACTCCAGCAGGCCTTCGACGACTTCCAGAAGGGCCGCCTGGGGACGATCCCCGCGGTGCACGGGATGACCGAGGGCGGCCTGTAGGACCGCGAGCGGCGACCCGGCCGGTCTCACCCGGCTGGGTCGTCCGCGCAGGACAGGGCATGTGCGGGCGTGTTGCGCTGGGCGGGTGCAGCTTCTTCCCGATCCCGTCAGGCGGCTCGCCGCCTGGTGCGCCGTCGTGCTGCTCGTCGCCGGGGTCGTCTACGTCGGGGTCCTGCTCTGCTCGGAATTCCGTACGGCCGTGGTGCCGGTGCTGCTCGCTCTGCTCGGTACCGCCCTGCTCGGCCCCCTGCACCGGCGGCTCGTCAAGGCGAAGGTCAACCGGTCCGTCGCCGCCGGGCTCACCTGCGTCGCGGTCGTGGCCGTGGTCGGCGGGGCCGTGTACATCGTCGTCGCCGCGCTCATCGACACCGGCAGCCAGATCGTCGCCTCGCTCAAGGACGCGGCCCAGGGGGTCGCCGACCACTTCGGGGCCGCGGGGACCTCCCTGGACGACCTCGCCACCAACGCGAAGGACCTGCTCACCAAGTTCGGCGGCACCGCGGCCTCCAACGTGATCAGCGGGGTGAGCGTCGTCGGTGAGAGCATCGCCATGGCGGTGCTGGCGATGTTCCTCGTCTTCTTCTTCCTACGGGACTCCCATCGCGCCGCCGGAGCCCTGCGCGCCCTCGCTCCGGGCGGGAGCGCCGACACCGTCGAGGCGATGGCGCGGCGGGCCTTCGAAGCCGTCGAGGGGTTCATGCGCGGCACCACCTTCATCGCGCTGATCGACGCCGTCTGCATCACCGTGGCGCTGCTGGTGCTGGACGTACCCGGTGCCGTCGGGCTCGGCGCGCTCGTCTTCGTCGGGGCCTACCTCCCCTACCTCGGCGCCTTCATCTCCGGCGCCGTCGCCGTGCTGGTCGCGCTCGCCGACCGGGGGTTCGTGATCGCGCTGTGGGTCCTCGGCGTCGTCCTCGCCGTGCAGGTGCTGGAGGGGCACGTGCTCCAGCCGATGATCCAGAGCCGCACGGTCCAGATGCACCCGGCGGTGGTGATGCTCGCGATCACGGCGGGAGCCTCCGTGGCCGGCGTCCTCGGCATGCTGCTCGCCGTACCCCTCACCGCGGCCGCCTTCGGCGTCGTACACGAACTGCGGGTGCGTTACGAGGGGCCCGAGCCGTCGGACTCAGAGGTACCGGAATCCTCGTAGAGCTCGAACCAGATGCTCTTGCCCTCGCCCTGCGGGTCCACGCCCCACGCGTCCGCGAGCAGCTCGATGAGGACCAGACCGCGTCCGGAGGAGGCCAGTTCGCCGGGGCGGCGCTTGTGCGGGAGGTCGTCGCTGGTGTCGGTGACCCCGACGCGCATCCGGCGGCCGCCCAGTTCGCCCCGCACCTCGGCCAGCAGCAAGGCGTTGGCGTCGGTGTGCACGAGGACGTTGGTGAGCATCTCGGACACCAGCAGCACCGCCGAGTCGACCTGGTCCGATGACGGCCAGTCGTGCAGCAGCTCGCGCAGCTGCTGACGGGCCACCGCCACGCGCTCCGGTTCCGCCTGCGCGACGGACAGCATGGTGCGGCGCACCGTCGGCCGCACCGGCACCGGTTCGCCGCAGCCCTCCCCCGGCCGGCACAGCAGCAGTACCGCTATGTCGTCCTCGCGCCGGTCGGCGAGCGGGCCGGTGGTGTGGTGCGAGGAGGGCCCGTGCACGCCCTGCACCAGGGCGTCGGCCAGCTCCTCCAGGTCGCCCTTGTGCTCCTCGAGGATCGCGCGGATGCGCTGCCAGCCGCTCTCCAGGTCGTGGCCGCCGGTCTCGATCAGGCCGTCGGTGCAGATCAGCATGGTCTCGCCGGCTTCGAGGGTGATCCGCGTGGTCGGGTAGTCGGCGTCCGGGTCGATGCCGAGCGGCAGGCCGCCCGCCGTCGGCCGGGCCATCACCGTGCCGTCCGCCAGCCGGATCGCCGGGTCGGGGTGCCCGGCGCGGGCGATGTCGAGGGTGCCGGTCGCCGGGTCGGCCTCGACGTACAGGCAGGTCGCGAAGCGCAGGTCCGCGAGCGCGTCGTCATCGGCGGAGCCGTCCGACATGCCGTGCAGGAAGCGGGAGGCGCGGGAGAGGACCGCGTCGGGGCGGTGCCCCTCGGAGGCGTACGCGCGCAGGGCGATACGGAGCTGGCCCATCAGGCCGGCCGCCCGGACGTCATGGCCCTGGACGTCGCCGATGACCAGGGCGATACGGCCGTTGGGCAGCGGGATCATGTCGTACCAGTCGCCGCCGACCTGGAGGCCGCCGCCGGTGGGGACGTAGCGGGCGGCGACGCTCATGCCCGGTATCTGCGGGCCGAGCATCGGGAGCATCGAGCGCTGCAGTCCGTCGGTCAGCTCGCGCTCGGTCTCGGCGGCGCCGGCCCGGGACAGCGCCTGGGCGAGCATGCGGGCCACCGTCGTCAGCACGGACCGCTCGTCGGGATTGAAGGTGACCGGGTAGGCGAAGGCCGCCATCCAGGCGCCCATCGTGCGGCCCGCAACGGTCAGCGGCAGGAACGCCCAGGATTGGCGGCCGAAGGTCGACGCGAGCGGCCAGGTGGCCGGGTAGCGGGACTTGTACTGCTCGGGGGTCGAGATGTAGACGGCCCGGCCGGTGCGCACCACCTCGGCGGCCGGGTACTCCGTGTCCAGCGCCATCTGCGAGAAGGGGCCGTCGTCGCCGGGTTTGTGCCCGTGGTGGCCGATGATCGTCAGCCGGTCGCCCTCGACGCCGAACACCGCGAGCCCGTCCGGTGTGAACCCCGGCATCGACAGGCCGGCCGCGACCCGCAGCACCTCCTCCGTGGACCGTGCCTCGGCCAGCGCCCGGCCCGCGTCCAGCAGGAACGCCTCTCTGGAGCGCCGCCAGTCGCCGGTGACGGCGCTGCGTCCGGCCGGCGTACCCGGGGTCGGCTCGGTGACCTCCTGAAGGGTGCCGATCAGCTGGAAGGACTTCTTCTCGGGGTCGAACGACGGCTTGGAGCGGGAGCGGACGACACGGATCACCCGCCCGTGCTCGTCCATGATCCGGATCCGCACCTCGGCCAGCGTGCCCTCGGCGACGGCGAGCCCGACGACGGCCGTGATCTCGTTCCAGTCGACCGGATGGAGACGGGCCCGGGCCTTGGCCTCCGTGAGGGTGGTCCCCACGGCGGGCAGCCCGAGCAGCCGAGCCGCCTCGGCGTCGACCGTGACGAGTTCGGTGGCGGTGTCCCAGTGCCACAGACCGGTCGCGAGGGCGGCGAGAACCTCCCCCACGGCGGGCAGAGGCTCACCAGTGCGCATTGCCCCACTTTATGAAGAGGTGATCGAGGAGTGCCACCGATTGCCGCTCCTTAGTGGTGGGGAGCCGATCTTATGGTGCCCGGTACCCTGGGGTTTGTTTCACGTGAAACGTGCCCCCGATCCGCGAAGGCTGGATGAACGACGATGCATCGGTACAGGTCCCACACCTGCGGCGAGCTCCGCGCCTCTGACGTCGGCAGCGACGTCCGGCTGAGTGGCTGGCTGCACAATCGGCGCGACCTGGGCGGCATCCTCTTCATCGATCTGCGCGACCACTACGGCATCACGCAGCTCGTGGCCCGCCCGGGCACCCCGGCGTACGAGGCCCTCGACAAGCTGACCAAGGAGTCGACGGTCCGCGTCGACGGCAAGGTCGTCTCCCGGGGCACCGAGAACGTCAACACGGACCTGCCCACCGGCGAGATCGAGGTCGAGGTCGGCGAGGTCGAGCTGCTCGGCGCGGCCGCCCCGCTCCCCTTCACGATCAACACCGAGGACGGGGTGAACGAGGAGCGGCGCCTGGAGTACCGCTTCCTGGACCTGCGCCGCGAGCGCATGCACCGCAACATCCTGCTGCGTACGTCGGTCATCTCGGCGATCCGGCACAAGATGACGGCGCTGGGCTTCAACGAGATGGCGACGCCGATCCTGTCCGCCACCTCCCCCGAGGGCGCCCGCGACTTCGTGGTCCCCTCCCGCCTGAACCCGGGCAAGTTCTATGCCCTCCCGCAGGCGCCGCAGCAGTTCAAGCAGCTGCTGATGATCTCGGGCTTCGACCGCTACTTCCAGATCGCGCCCTGCTTCCGCGACGAGGACGCGCGCGCGGACCGCTCGCCGGGCGAGTTCTACCAGCTCGACGTCGAGATGAGCTTCGTCGAGCAGGAGGACGTCTTCCAGCCGATCGAGAAGCTCATGACCGAGCTGTTCGAGGAGTTCGGCAACGGCCGGCACGTCACCTCGCCCTTCCCGCGGATCCCGTTCCGCGAGTCGATGCTCAAGTACGGCTCCGACAAGCCGGACCTGCGGGCCCAGCTGGAGCTCGTCGACATCACCGACATCTTCGAGAGCTCGGAGTTCAAGGCCTTCGCCGGCAAGCACGTGCGTGCGCTGCCCGTGCCGGACGTCTCCGCGCAGCCCCGGAAGTTCTTCGACCAGCTCGGTGACTTCGCGGTCTCGCAGGGCGCCAAGGGCCTGGCCTGGGTCCGCGTCACCGAGGACGGCTCGCTGACCGGCCCGATCGCCAAGTTCCTCACCGAGGAGAACGTCGCCGAGCTGACCAAGAGGCTCCAACTGGCCGCCGGTCACGCGGTGTTCTTCGGCGCGGGCGAGTTCGACGAGGTCTCGAAGATCATGGGCGCGGTGCGGGTCGAGGCCGCCAAGCGCGCCGGGCACTTCGAGGAGGGCGTCTTCCGGTTCTGCTGGATCGTCGACTTCCCGATGTACGAGAAGGACGAGGAGACCGGCGCGATCGACTTCTCGCACAACCCCTTCTCCATGCCGCAGGGCGGTCTTGAGGCGCTTCAGACCCAGGACCCGCTGGACATCCTGGGCTGGCAGTACGACATCGTCTGCAACGGCGTCGAGCTGTCCTCCGGCGCGATCCGGAACCACGAGCCGGAGATCATGCTCAAGGCCTTCGAGATCGCGGGCTACGACCGCGAGACGGTCGAGGAGAAGTTCGCCGGCATGCTGCGCGCCTTCCGCTTCGGCGCCCCGCCGCACGGCGGCATCGCGCCCGGCGTCGACCGCATCGTCATGCTGCTGGCCGACGAGCCGAACATCCGCGAGACGATCGCCTTCCCGCTCAACGGCAACGCCCAGGACCTGATGATGGGCGCGCCGACGGAGCTGGAGGAGACGCGGCTGAGGGAGCTGCACCTGCAGGTGCGCAAGCCGCAGCCGAAGTAGGTCCAAGCAGCACAGGCGGATCGGAAGGGCTCGAAACCGGCGTCGGTTTCGAGCCCTTCCGCATGCGCACCCGGATTCACAGGTCTTTCCGATGTTCCTGCCAGGATCCGCCCGCCTACGGTCCCTGGCCATGACGGACTTTCAGGAACCCCAAGACACGGAAGACAGACGGAAGTTGGCCCGCCGCACGGTCCTCGCGGCCGGTGGTGTGACCGTGACCGCGGTGGGCGTGGGCAGCGCCTTCGCGGCCAGTGCCGCAGCGGCCGGCGCCCCCGCCCCCGCGAAGGAGCGCCACGGCGGCGGGGCCCCGGAGGACGCCTGCTACACGCTGACCTCTGAGCTCGTCGAGGGCCCGTACTACATCGACGCGGACAAGATCCGCCGGGACGTCACCGAGGATCAGGAGGGCATCCCGCTCGCCCTCCGACTCAAGGTGACCGACGCGGAGACGTGCAGACCGCTCCGGAACGCGGCCGTGGACATCTGGCACTGCAACGCGTCGGGCATCTACTCCGGCTACGAGGAGATGGGCAGCGGCGGCGGGGGCGGCGGCCCGACGGGCCCACCGCCGTCCGGAACCCCCACCGACTCCCCGACCGCGACACCGACGGACACCCCGACCGGAACCCCGACCGGCGGGCCGCCTCCCGGCGGTGGCGGCGGGCACCAGGAGCCGACCGACGACAAGCGCTACCTGCGCGGCACCTGGCGCACGGACCGGCACGGATACGTCACCTTCCGGACCGTCTTCCCCGGCTGGTACCAGGGACGGTGCGTTCACATCCATGTCAAGGTGCATGTGGACGGCACCTGGACCGACGCCGGTTACGAGGGCGGCCGCGCCTGCCACACGGGCCAGTTGTTCTTCGACGAGAAGTCGGTGCTGCGGACGTACGAGGTGGAGCCGTACGCGAGTAACACCACCACCCGCGTCACTCTCGACGAGGACACGATCTACCCGGACAACGGCCATGAGGGCGGGCTGCTCTACCTCAAGTACGACCACCGGCACATCGCGAGGGGCGTCCAGGCCCACCTGACGCTGGGCGTCTCCCCGGAAGAGACGCACGACGGCTGACGGTCGCCCTCTCCAACGCTCTCTCCACCCTGTGTCCGGGCATGATGTCCCGGTCCTTTTCGTGCAGATCGTCTCGCCGCCATCCCGCTCGCAAGGGTCGGCTCGAAGTACCTCAAGGACACGACGGGCAGCACGAACGGCGGCCTGTACGCGCTGTCGGCGGCATCGCTGCTCGCGGTGATCGCGGCGAAGTACATCCGCGGCGCGCGGGCCTCGGACACCCGCCTGGAAACCTCACCGGAGGCACACAGGAATCCCGGGGAGGAAGCACAGCGGCCTGTCGTGTCATAGGGGGAGTGACACAGGCAGGCGTCGGCGGCAGCCGGCGGCGGGCAAGGGAGGAAGCCATGGGGTACGCGATCGCGCTCTCGGCGCTGCTGATCGCCGGGGCGGTGGGCGCGGTCGTCGTCCAGCGGCATGCCCAGCGGGTGCGGGAGGCGTCGGGTCCGTCCGGCCCGCGGGGCGCGTCCGGTCTGGACGCGGAGGCCGAGGCCAACCGATGGCTGATCCGTCTGGGCGGCAGCCTGGCCCCGCCGGGCGCCCGGACCTGGGCGGGCGCGGACGAGACCGCGGGGCGGGCGCTGACCGACGCCGCGGAGTGCCATCGCGCCGCCCGGGCCCTGCTGGCCGAGGCGCGTACGGCGGCCGAGTACGAGCGGGCCACCCGCACGGCGCAGGAGGGGCTCCGGCACGTGCGGACCGCGCGCGAGGCTCTGGGGGTCCCCGACGACGGGCCCCAGGGGCAGGTAAGGCAAGCCTTTCAAGAGGTTTTGCTGAAAAATGGCCCGAAAGCCACGGTGATTTCAGCCCAACTTTGATCATTGATGGGAATCCACAGCCCTTTCCCACGCTCCTGACAGTCGGCCCTCCTAACTTCGCGGACCATGACGGGAAGCACTGAGAACCACCAGAACCAGGAAGGTCCCCGGCACAAGCGGGACCTCACACGCCGCAAGGTCGTCGTCGCGGGCGCCGGCGCGGCCGCGGCGGTCGGAGTCGGCGGCACCCTCGCCGCGGGCGCCTTCGCCGGCGAGACGAAGGGCAAGGGAGCCGGGGCGGCGGCCTCGGCGAGCAGCAGCGCGGAGGCCTGCTACAAGCTCACCTCGGAGACCACCGAGGGCCCGTACTACATCGACGCCGACAAGATCCGCCGGGACATCACCGAGGACAAGGAGGGCATCCCGCTCACCCTCAGCCTCAAGGTGATCGACTCCGAGACCTGCAAGCCGATCCGGAACGCGGCCGTCGACATCTGGCACTGCGACGCGCTGGGCATCTACTCCGGCTACGAAAGCCTGTCGACCGGTGGCGGCGGCGCCCCGACCGACGCGCCCTCCGGCACCCCGACCGGCACCCCCTCGGGCACCCCGACGGGCGCGCCGCCGTCCGGCGGCACCGGCGGTGGCGGCCACGAGGAGCCCACCGACGACGAGCGCTACCTGCGCGGCACCTGGAAGACCGACCGGCACGGCCAGGTCACCTTCGAGACGATCTTCCCGGGCTGGTACCGGGGCCGCTGTGTCCACATCCACACCAAGGTGCACGTGGACGGCAAGTGGACGGACGCCGGTTACGAGGGCGGACACACCTGCCACACCGGCCAGTTCTTCTTCGACGAGGAGTCGGTCCTCGCCTCCGCCGAGGTGGAGCCCTACTCCACCAGCACCACCGAGCGCACCACGCTCACCGAGGACACGATCTACGACCAGAGCGGCACCACGGGCGGCCTGCTCAGGCTGAAGTACAACAAGAAGCACATCGCGAAGGGCGTCCACGCCTCGATCACGGTCGGCGTCGACCCCGACGAGACCCACGACGGCACGGACGACGCGACGCAGCCGAGCGCCTCGGCCTCGGCCTCCGCGTCGTAGCCGGCCGTACGGATACGCAGACGAAGAGGAAGGCGCCCAGGACCTCCGCAGTGGGGGTCCTGGGCGCCTTCGACATTCCTCGCCGAGCGCGGCAACCGTCTTGATCCCGGCGGCCACTTAGGGGCGGAAGGCCCTTCACGGGGCTTTCACGAACAGGACGTACACCGCAACCGCGTAAGGAATCCCCGTGGCCTCTGCCTCCCATCGCCGGTCCCTCCGCAAGCGCCGTACCCTCGTCGTCTCCGCCGCTGTCGTGGCCGCCGGTGTCGGTGCCGGTGCGCTCGTGCTGAACGCCAACGCCCAGGCGACGGCCGACCTGTACCACCAGACGCTCGCCGCCAAGGACGGCTGGGCGTCCTCCGGGTCCGGCACGACCGGTGGCACCAAGGCCGACTCCGCGCACACGTTCACCGTCTCCACCCGCGCGCAGCTCGTGAAGGCGCTGGGCTCCGCCTCGGACACCACCCCGCGGATCATCAAGGTCAAGGGCACCATCGACGCCAACACCGACGACTCCGGCAAGAAGCTGAGCTGCGCCGACTACGCGTCGGGGACCGGGTACGCGCTCTCCGCCTACCTCAAGGCCTACGACCCCGCCACCTACGGCCGCTCGAAGCTCCCCTCCGGCACGCAGGAGAAGGCCCGCGCCGCCGCCCAGTCCAAGCAGGCCAAGAACATCGTCTTCAAGGTGCCGGCCAACACCAGCATCGTGGGCGTGCCCGGGACCAAGGCCGGCATCACCGGCGGCATGCTGCAGATCCAGAACGTGGACAACGTCATCGTCCGCAACCTCGCCTTCTCCGCCACCGAGGACTGCTTCCCGCAGTGGGACCCGACGGACGGCGACGACGGCAACTGGAACTCGAACTACGACTCCGTGACCCTGCGCGGCGCGACGCACGTGTGGGCGGACCACAACTCGTTCACGGACGCGCCGCACCTCGACAGCGCCAACCCGAAGTACTACGGCCGCGAGTACCAGATCCACGACGGCGCCCTGGACATCACCAAGGGCTCCGACCTGGTGACCGTCGAGCGCAACCAGTTCACCAACCACGACAAGACGATGCTGATCGGCAGCAGCGACACCGACAGCACCGGCAAGCTGCGCGTCTCCATCCACCACAACGTGTGGAAGGGGATCGTGCAGCGGGCGCCGCTGGCCCGCATCGGGCAGATCCACATCTACAACAACGTCTACGACACGACGACGCTCAACGGGTACGTGCTGCAGTACAGCATCAACTCCCGGGCCAAGGCCCAGGTCGTCGCGCAGAACAACTACTGGAAGACGTCCGCCTCCCAGAAGGTCTCCAAGCTGCTCAGCGGCGACGGCACGGGGTCGGTGGCCGGTAGCGGCAACCTCGTCAACGGGGCCGCGACCGACGTCGTCGCCGCGTACAACGCCGCCGCGTCGAAGAAGATCAAGACGACGGTGAACTGGACGCCGACGCTGACCGCGGGCCTGGAGTCGTCGGCGAAGAACCTGCCGACGGAGCTGGGGACGACCACGGGGGCCGGAGTGCTCACCCCGTAGGAGGCAGTCACGAGTCAGGGCAGTGACGAGTCAGGGCAGTCACGAGTCAGGGCAGTGACGAGGTAGGGCAGTGACGAGGTAGGACAGTCACGAGAGGGCCGGGAACCGTCTGTTCCCGGCCCTTCCCATGAGCGGATCGGGCAGAGCGGATCGAAGGGGATCGGCTCAGGTCTCGTACCGGCCGTCCCAGGGCGGGCCGAAGCCGAGGCGGTCCGGATAGAGCTCGGCCCACGGCTCTTGGTCGTCCTCGTCGGGCACCAGGCCGAACAGCACGCCGTCGACGGTGAGCCGGAAGGGGCGGACCGCGATGTCCGTGTAGGTGCGCCGGGACAGGCTCCTGAGCCGCACCGCCAGGTGGGCCCGCGCCCGGGCGAGGACCGAGTCCTCGCCCGGGCGGACGCGTTGCTGCTCGGCCCAGGTGCCCGCGCACCAGATCTCCGAGTCGCGGTACCGGCCCTCCGCGTCGAAGAGATGAAGCACCGAGAAGAGACGTTTGTGCTCTTCCCAGCCGTCGTCGGGGCGGAACCCCTCTGGGAAGGCGTAGGTGACCGACCCCAGGAACTGCCCGTCCGCATAGCGGCCGATGGCCTGGGTACGGCCGTGCGGCTCGTAGACGATCGGAATGACTTCAGGGACTGCCATGGCGAGGACCCTACGTATCTTTCGTGGCAACATCCGCTTCCCGGACATCAGTTGACCACTGCCCTACCGAAAGATTCACGGCCCCCTTTACGATCTCCGCAAACCCCGGTGCTTACTCCGGCTCGCCGCCGAACCGCTCCTTGTACGTCTCCAGGTCCTCTTCCGTCAGCTTGGCGAACAGGACCGGGGGGACCGTGAAGGGCGTGCCGACGGGGACCGCGGTGAGGGACCTCGCGGCGTCGGGCGTGATCCACGTCGCGGTGTCGTCGTTCAGGGCGAAGGCCTGGCGCATGGCGGCCGACGTGGTCGGGATGAAGGGCTCCGAGACCACCGCGTACAGGTGGATCAGGTTCATCGCCGTGCGCAGGGTGAGGGCCGCGCCGTCCTTGTCGGTCTTGATCTCCAGCCAGGGAGCCTTCTCCTCGAGGTAGGAGTTGCCCGCGGACCACAGGGCGCGCAGGGCCGCGGCCGCCTTGCGGAACTGCAGGGCCTCGAGCTGCGACTCGTACTCCGCGAGGAGCTCGGCGATCTGCCCGCCCAGCTTCGCCTCCGCCTCGCCGGGCTCGCCGCCCGCCGGGACCTCCTCGCCGAAGCGCTTCTTGGAGAAGGACAGGACGCGGTTGACGAAGTTGCCGAGGGTGTCGGCCAGGTCCTTGTTCACCGTCGCCGTGAAGTGCTCCCAGGTGAACGACGAGTCGTCCGACTCGGGGGCGTTGGCGATCAGGAAGTAGCGCCAGTAGTCCGCCGGGAGGATGTCCAGGGCCTGGTCGGTGAAGACGCCCCGCTTCTGGGACGTGGAGAACTTTCCGCCGTAGTACGTCAGCCAGTTGAAGGCCTTGACGTAGTCGACCTTCTTCCACGGCTCGCGGACGCCGAGTTCGGTGGCCGGGAACATGACCGTGTGGAAGGGGACGTTGTCCTTCGCCATGAACTCCGTGTAGCGGACGTCGGTGTCGACGTCGTACCACCACGACTTCCAGTCGCGGCCCTCCGGGTCGAGGTCCGACCACTCCTTCGTCGCGCCGATGTACTCGATCGGGGCGTCGAACCAGACGTAGAAGACCTTGCCCTCGGCGGCCAGCTCCGGCCAGGTGTCGGCCGGGACCGGGACGCCCCAGTCCAGGTCGCGGGTGATCGCGCGGTCGTGCAGGCCCTCGGTCAGCCACTTGTGGGCGATGGAGGAGGCCAGCTGCGGCCAGTCCTTGTCGTGCCGGGCCACCCACTCGCGGACCTCGCCCTCCAGCTTCGACTGGAGGAGGAAGAGGTGCTTGGTCTCACGGACCTCCAGGTCCGTGGAGCCCGAGATCGCCGAGCGCGGGTTGATCAGGTCGGTCGGGTCCAGGACGCGGGTGCAGTTCTCGCACTGGTCGCCGCGGGCCTTGTCGTAGCCGCAGTGGGGGCAGGTGCCCTCCACGTAGCGGTCGGGGAGGAAGCGGCCGTCGGTGGGGCTGTAGACCTGGCGGATCGCCCGCTCTTCGATGAAGCCGTTCTCGTTCAGGCGGCGGGCGAAGTGCTGGGTGATCTCGCGGTTCTGCGGGGAGGAGCTGCGGCCGAAGTAGTCGAAGGCCAGCGCGAAGCCGTCGTAGACCGCCTTCTGGGCGTCGTGGGCGTGGGCGCAGAACTCGTCGACCGGGAGGCCCTGCTCCTTGGCCGCCAGCTCGGCCGGGGTGCCGTGCTCGTCCGTCGCGCAGATGTACAGGACGTCGTGGCCGCGCTGGCGGAGATAGCGCGCGTACACGTCCGCCGGGAGCATGGACCCCACCATGTTGCCCAGGTGCTTGATTCCGTTGATGTACGGAAGGGCGCTGGTGATGAGGTGTCGAGCCATCGGGGGCTGCTCCCAGGTCGGTTTCGTGGTTCTTGGTCCGCGGTTCGTGGTTCTTGGTTCCCGCTTGTTCGCGAACCTTGAAATCGTAGCCGACATGGGTGGGCCGCCCGCCTCCCGTTTTACGGGGTGGGAAGGGGCGGCCTCCGAGGCTCTACGGCGTTACGGGCGCCAGTTCGCCAGGATGCCCTCGTAGACCTCGGCGTCCGTGAGCTCGCGCGGGGTCTCGCCGGCCAGGAAGTGGGACGTGTTGGCCTGCTTCAGCTTGCGGAGGTAGTCGAAGGCCTTGTTCTCCGGGTCACCGAAGGCGACGAAGGAGAAGAAGACGGCGGGGTGGTTCTTCGCCGCGTCCGTGAGGGCCTGGTTGGCGGGGGTCTTGGCGTCCGGGGCGCCGTCCGTCTGGAACACGACCAGGGCCGGGGTGCCGGGGGATTCCTTGCCGTGCTGGGCCAGTACGTCTTCTACGGCTGCGTGGTAGCTGGTGCGGCCCATGCGGCCGAGCCCCGCGTGCAGGTCGTCGATCTTGTTCTCGTGGTCGGTGAGGGTGAGTTCGCCGGTGCCGTCCACCTCTGTGGAGAAGAAGGTGACGTGGACCTTGGTGTTCTCCGGGCCTGCGGGGTCCAGGTGGGCGGCCAGGGCGAGGGTCTGCTCGGCGAGGGCCTGGGCTGAGCCGTCCTTGTAGTACGGGCGCATGGAGGCGGAGCGGTCCAGGACGAGGTAGACCTTGGCCCGGGTGGTGGTGAGGTTGTGCTTTTCGAGGGTGGTGGTGGCTGCGTTGTAGGCAGTGACGATTCCCTGCGGGAGGCTGGCGACGTCTACGGCGGCTGCCGCGGCGGTGGCTGCCGCCGGCTCGGGGGTTTGCTCGGGCTCGGGATCGGGCTGCGCGGCGGCGGTCACGGGCTCGGGGGTCTGCTCGGGGTCCGTTTCGGCCTCGGCTTCGCCTTCGGCCTCCGTGTTCCCACCCGCACCACCCGTGCCGGCTTCGTCGTCGGCTGCGGGTGGCCCCTGTGGGGCTTCCTCGCCGTCGGCGGCCGCGGGCTCGTCCACCGTGGCGGCGGCCGGCTCGTCCGCCTCGGCGGCGGGCTCCGGCTCGGGCTCCGCGGCAGCGGTCACCGGCTCCGTGGTCTGCTCCGGTGCCTTCGCCTTCGCCTTCGCCTCCGGCTCCGTCTCCGCCTTCGGCTCGGGGGCGGCCTCCGCCACCGGCTCCGCGGTCTCCTCCGACGCCGCGGCCGCCTCCGGCTCCGCGACCGGTGTGGCCTCCGGCTCCGGCGCCGTCTCGGCCACAGGCTCCGGGGCGGTCTCGGCCACCGGCTCCGCGACCGCTGTGGCCTCCGGCTCCGGGGCGGTCTCGGCCACCGGCTCCGCGACCGCTGTGGCCTCCGGCTCCGGGGCGGTCTCGGCCACCGGCTCCGCGACCGCTGTGGCCTCCGGCTCCGGGGCGGTCTCGGCCACCGGCTCAGGTGTCGTCTCCGTCACCGGCTCCGGAGCCGCCTCAGTGGCCGATTCCGGCTGCTCCTCCGGCTCGGTCTTCGCCGCCGGTGCCGGCTCCTCGGCCTTAGCCTCCTCGGCCTTAGCCTCCGGGGTAGCCGGCGTCGACGGCGTCACCGTCGGCGTCTCCGGATCCACGGAGCCCACCGGATCCACCGGCTCCGACGGCCTCGGGACCGACACGTGGTCGAAGGCCGCTGAGACCAGGTCGTGCTCGTCCTGGTCCTCCTGGGTCGACGAGCGCGGTTCCGGGACCTGCGCCGATGGCGTCGGTCGCGGCTCGGGGGACGGGGACGGGACCTTCGGTTCCGGAGACTGCGAAGGGGTGACGCCCGCACCCTCTGCTTCGGCGCCACGCCCCTTGCGTGACCTGCCGAATGCGTTCCGCAGGAGAGTGAGAATGCCCATGTGCGCAACCCTTCGCGTGAGTTGATGCCCGTTAATCCCTGGCCAGGACGGACACGTAAGGTTAGCGGTCCCAGATGGCGATCTTGGGGAGGGGCGGAGTCGCGACGCAGTGGGGGGTGTTGGTCTTCGTTGCCTTGCCGGTGGCCTCGCTCAGGGAAGGGCCGGGGTCGGGGTGCGGGAACCCTCGTGTTCCAGCCAGTCCCGGTATGCCGGTGCCTGCCGCGCCGACTCCCAGTACGCCTCCTCCAGCGCGGGCAGCGCGCCGTCCAGGTCCGTCTCCGTGCGGGCCGCCAGCAGCAGGCGTACGCCGAGCGGGTCGCCCTGCAGGCGGCGTACCGCCATGTCGGGGTGGGAGAGGGCGGTCGGCTGGCAGACGGTGACCACCTCGCCGGTCGCGACCAGGGCGGTGGCCGTGTGGTAGTCGCCGTGCAGGACGTGCGGGTTGATGCCCGCCCTGCGGAACATGCGCTGCACGGCGTCCCACTCGCCGTCCACCGTGGGGTCGATCATCCAGCGGTCACCGGCCAGTTCACCGACGTGGACCACGGGGTGCGCGGTCGCCGGGTGGTCGGCCGACAAGTACACGAACTGCGGCTCGCGCTCGACCAGGACGCGCAGGCGCAGGCCCTCGGGGATGCGCAGCGGGCTGCCCTCGACCTCGTGCACGAAGGCGACGTCGAGCTGGCCGTCGGCGACCATGCGCAGCAGGGCGTTCGGGGAGACGTTCATATGGAGGGTGGGGTCCTGGCCGCGGGCGCGCAGCCGGCGCAGCCAGCCCGCCAGGGCCTTGCTCGCGGTGGAGCCGACCCGCAGTTCGGGGCCGCCGGTGGCCGCGGCCCGCGCCTCGCTGACCAGGGAGCGCATTTCGGCCACCAGGGGGCGGGCGCGGCTCAGTACCAGGCTGCCCAGCGGAGTGGGGCGGCAGCCGGTGCGCGCCCGCACGAACAGCGCACCGCCCAGCTCCTGCTCGATACGGCGCAGCTGCGTGCTCAACGACGGCTGGGCGACGCCCAGTTGTCGGGCGGCGCGGTGCAGGCTGCCCGTGTCGGCTATGGCGCACAGCGCACGGAGGTGTCTCACCTCGAGGTCCATGCCGTCGGAGCGTAAAGCGGAACCAAAATTTTCACCAGACGCACAAACCCCGCCCGACACACGCGAATTGGGTGGCCGGGGAGATTGGCGATAGGGCCGTGCTATCGCCGGTTGCCATCATCACAGCAGTCCCACAGGCGCCGACACTCACCGATGACGACTGACTCACCCCCCACCTAGGAGTCATCGATGCGCAAGAGCACCTCCATGTCCACATCCGCCCGTACGGCGGCGGTTGTCGCCGCTCTCGGCCTCGGCGCCTTCGGCCTCGGTACGGCGGTTCCGGCCGCCGCGGCCCCGGCTCCCGTCCCGTCGTACGCCGGCTACAACGGCTCGGCCGCCGAGGCCAAGGCCAACAAGGCCTTCTTCCAGGCGGTCCTGAAGTCCGTCGCCGAGAAGCGGGCCGCCCACCCCAGCAGCGCGGCCGCCGTCACCGTCACCTACAACGCCTCCGGGGCGCCCACGTTCAGCGCCCAGATATCGCGCAGCGCCGAGATATGGAACAGCTCGGTGTCGAACGTGAAGCTCCAGTCGGGCTCGAACGCCGACTTCAGCTACCGCGAGGGCAACGACTCCCGCGGCTCGTACGCCTCGACCGACGGACACGGCAGCGGCTATGTCTTCCTCGACTACGCGCAGAACCAGGAGTACGACTCCACGCGCGTGACCGCCCACGAGACCGGCCACGTCCTCGGCCTGCCCGACCACTACGAGGGTCCGTGCAGCGAGCTGATGTCGGGCGGCGGGCCGGGTCCGTCCTGCACCAACTCCATCCCCGACGCCAACGAGAAGGCCCGCGTCGACCAGCTGTGGGCCAATGGCTTCCAGGCCGCTCTGGACAAGGCCCTGCAGAAGTCCGGTCAATAGCACCGGTCGATAGCACCGGTCTATAAAACCGGTCGATAGAACCGGTCCCTGGTACCGGCTGTCGGAACGGTCCGCCAGAACCGTCAGCGCCACCCCCCACCCCGGTGCGGGTCGCCTTCCTGCACGAGGCGGCCCGCACCCCCCTGTTCGATCGCGGGCATCGCGTCCGGATCAGCCGCGCCGGTGCAGCGTGATGTCCACGAGCAGTGCGCGGTGGTCGGTGTCGGACAGGTCCAGGAAGCGGGCGCTGCTCGCCGAGAAGTCCCGGGACACCAGGACGTGGTCGATCTGGGCGCCGATCGTGCCCGCCGTGCGGGCGGGCCAGCTGGGTGTGCGGTCGTGGCCTGCGAGGCGGGCGGCGTCGCGCATGCCGGTGTCGAGGATGCGGCGGAAGGCGGCGTGGTCCTGGGAGGCGTTGAAGTCGCCGGCCAGGACGGTCGGGGTCCGCCGGTCCGCGGTGGCGGCGACGTCGCGCAGCCTGCCGAGCTCCCGGCGCCAGAGGTCGACCTGGCCGGGCAGCGGCGGCATGGGGTGCGCCAGTTGGAGCCGTACGGCATGTCCGCGCACGTCGGCGACCGCGCCGGGCATGCCCATGGTGCCGGCCACGCCCTGAGTGCCCTTGAGCGGGAACCGGCTCAGGATGATCGACCCCTCGGAGCCGCCGGCCGCCACGGCCTGCCGGTAGGGGTAGTCGGCTCCGAACTCGTGCGTCAGCCGCGCCTGGCAGGTGTACTCGCACTCCTCCACGAACACGATGTCCGGCCTGTGGCGCCGGATCTCGGGGACCAGGGAGCCGGTGCCGCGCCCGAACTCGACGTTCGAGGTGAGCACCTTGAACTCGGCGAGGGGAGTTCCGCCGGGCTCGTCCGTCTTCCCGTACGGCTCGATGTACCACGCCAGGAGTCCGAGTACGACGAGGGACCACACCATGGCGAGGCGCCGGCGGGCCAGGAGCGCGAACAGCAGGGCGAGGCCGGTGGGGGCGAGCAGCCAGGGCAGGAAGGCGAGGATCTGGGGGACCGGGGTGATGCCGTCGCTGTCGGCGACCCGGCAGCCGACCACCACGCTCACCGCGGCCAGCAGCAGTCCCGCACACCAGGCGGCGAACCGGCGGCCGGTCCGCCGTGCCGGTTCCCCGTCGCTGGAAACCGTCCACTCGGCAGCAGCAGTGTCCAAGTCGCGGCCTTCCCCTCGCGGGTGGGATGCCCGAATCATCCCCCGGCGGAGTCGACTCGCGCCAGGAAATCCCCCAGAGCCTCGTTGAACTCCGCCGGACTCTCCAGGTTCGGCATGTGGGCCGTGCCCTCGATCACCCGGAGCGTCGCGTCGGGGAGCGCCGCGTGCATCGCCTCGGCGTCGGAGACCGGGGTGTACTCGTCGTCGGCGCCCACGACGACCAGGGCGGGGACCGCGACGCGGGTCAGCAGGTCGCGGTAGTCGGGGCGGGCGGCGCGGGCGCGCAGGGCCGCCGCGGCGCCCTGCGGGGAAGTGGCCGTCATCATGCCGTGCACATGGGCCTTGACCTGCGCGTCCGCGGACGGGGCGACCATCTTCTCCAGCACCTCGTCGGCGTACCTGCGCATGCCCTCCGCGAGCAGGCGGTCCGCCATGGCGCCCCGGGTGCGGACGCCCTCGGGGGTCTCGGCCGCCGGGAAGGTGTCGGCGAGGACCAGGCCCCGGACGCAGTCGGGGAACTGCCGGTAGCAGTCCATGACGATCTGGCCGCCCATGGACAGGCCCGCCAGCACGCACGTCTCCACCTTCAGCTCGTCCAGCAGTGCCTCGATGTCCTGGGCGAACTGCTCGAAGCGCGTGACACCGGGGTTGAGGGGGGATGCCCCGTAGCCGCGCAGGTCGGGGGCGACGACCCGGCGGGAGGCGGCGAACGCCTCGATCTGCGGGCGCCACATCGTGCGGTCGAAGGGGTGGCCGTGGACGAGGACGAGAGGGACCGAGGACGTGCCGGTGCCTTTGTCCTCGTATGCGAGGAAGGGTGCCATGTCGTCGACCCTAGGTCGCCCCAACTCCTCGGTGCAATAAGATCTTTGCCCTCGGTGCAATGGCAACAGGGGGCCTCGTGGACGCGTACCGGCGCATCGCCGACCGCATCGCCGAAGACATCGCCGCCGGACGGCTCCGGCCGGGCGAACGGCTGCCCCCGCAACGGAAGTTCGCCAGGCGGCACGGGATCGCCGCCTCGACGGCGGAGCGGGCCTACGGCGAGCTCGTACGGCGGGGTCTGGTCGTCGGCGAGGTCGGCCGCGGCACCTTCGTGCGGGCCGCCGCCCCGGAGCCCACCGGACGCGCGCTCAGCGAGCCGGCGACGGCGGCCCCCGTCAACATGGAGCTCAACTACCCGTCCGCGCCCGGCCAGTCGGAGCTGCTCGCGCCCGCGCTGGTCCCGATCCTGCGCCCCGACGCCCTCACCGAGGCGCTGCGCCCGGCGCCCGCGGCCGGCACCGCACCGGTCCGCGAGGCGGTGGCGGCCCTGCTCGCCACCCGCGGCTGGTATCCGGCCCCCGACCAGCTGCTGTTCACCGGCAACGCCCGCCAGGCCATCGCCACCGCGCTCGCCTCCCTGGTCCGGCCGGGCGGCCGTGTCGGGGTCGAGGAGCTGACGTATCCGCTGGTCAAGGAGATCGCGGCCAGGCTGGGCAGCAGGCTGGTGCCGCTGGCCACGGACGAGGGCGGCCTGCGTCCGGAGGCCATCGCGGCCGCCCACCGGACCGCTCCCCTGTCCGCCCTCTACGTCCAGCCGACCCTGCACAACCCCACCTCGCTGACGACGGGCGAGGCGCGCCGGCGCCAACTCGCCGAAGTGGTCACCGACTTGGACATCCCCGTCGTGGAGGACCGCATCTGGTCCTTCCTGGCGGACCCGGCCGACCCGCTCGCCGCGTACGCCCCGCACCTCACCCATGTCGTCGACGGCCTCTCCAAGCGGGTCGCCCCCGGGCTCACCGCCGGCTTCCTCGTCGTACCGGCGCATCGGGTCGGGGCCGTGGCGGGCGCGGTGCGGTCCGGGGGGTGGAGCGCGGGGCGGTTCGCGCTGGAGGCGGGGGTGCGGTGGATGCGGGACGGGACGGTGGGGCGGCTGGTGGCGGCGAAGCGGGAGGACGCGGCGCTCAGGCAGCGGCTGGTCGCCGAGCACCTCGGTGGCCGCGGTGGACGCGTGCGGTCCGATCCGCGGGCCTATTTCGCCTGGTGGGAGCTGCCCGCGCCGTGGCGTGCCGACACCTTCACGGCCGCGGCGGCCGCGCACGGGATCGCCGTCACGCCGGGTCCCGCCTTCGCCGTGGACCCCAACCGCACCCCGGACGCCGTCAGACTTGGACTCGCGTCGGCTCCTGTGCCGGATCTGGAGCGGGCGCTGCGGACACTCGCCGACGTCGCAGGAGCGGGCCCCAGCGGCCGGTGACCCAGGCGGTCAGGGCCACCGCCAGGCCGAGCGCGACCAGCAGCCAGGAGGCCTGGCGCAGGGTCGCGGTGAGGGCGTCGTAGACCGCGCCGGCGGCCGGCTGGTGGGCCTCCGCGGGCAGGTCGGCGAGGGTGAGGCTGCGGCCGATCGTGACGGCGAGGGCGAGGAGCGCACCGCCGAGCGCCGTGCCGAGCGCGGTCGCGGTGACCGCGCGGCGGCGGCAGGTGGCGACGGCGATGCCGGCCACGGCGAAGACGACGGACGCGACCGGGAGCCAGAAACCGGCGACTTCCAGCACGTGGAATCCCTTCCGGAGCCGGTCCAGTTCCTGGGCCGGGAGGACCGACACCGCGGTGTGCTCGACCGGGATGCGGTTCGCCAACGGGACGTGGTCCACGGCGAGTTGACGCTTGACCTGGGCGGTGACCGGAGCGAGGTCGACGGTGACGTCGTGCTCGCTCTCGTCGTGCAGGGCGCGCAGCACGGCGTCGTGGACGGCGCGGTTCGCGGCGTCCCAGGCCAGCCGGAAGGCCTCGGTGCGGGTGAAGGAGTGGACCGCGTCGTGCACGAAGGGGCGCACGGTGCCCTGCAGGGTCCGGACGTCCGTCCGGTCGTCGACCTGCTCCATGATTCCGGCGCCGACGGTGTCCGCGATCGCGTTCCGCACGGCCGGATCCGCGGCCAGCGGCGCCATCGTCGTGACGTAGCGGCCCGTGTCCGCGAGGTCGTACGCCGCCCAGGCCGCGAGCGCGCCGGACGGCGCGAGCAGGCAGGCGAGCGCGATCAGCGCCGCCGACAGGGCGCTGCGCAGGCGCGGGGGACGTGGGGCCACCCCTCCAGGCAACGGCCCGGGGGCCCGCTGCGCGAGCGGTACGACTGCATATGGGTGTACGCGGCAACCCGGACCGGTGGCCCCGGCGATCGCGCCGGGGCCACCCGCCCGCGTCAGCGGACCCGGTTGCCCACCGCGTCCTCGCGCGTGTAGTAGCGGTAGAAGAACACGAGGAAGATGCCGGCCGTGACCACGATCCCCAGCGCCACGGACCGGTAGACCGACTCCCCGGTCTGGCTGTAGAGGAAGCCGACCGCGCCGCCCGCGAACCCGGACTTCACCAGCGAGTGCAGTTCCCGCTTCAGCAGCGGGGCGAACGTCGCGACGGCGAGGCAGAGCACGATGAACGCGGCCGCGGTCACGAAGCCGAACAGGATGTTCCAGCCGGTGATCTCGCCGCCGCCGCGGCGGTTGGCGGCCGCCCAGAAGCCGTAGACGAGACCGAGGACGACGGGGATCCCGTACCGCGCCGCCACATGGACCCGCTCGTCGAAGAGGTCGGGTGTGCGGGTGGGCCGGGTCGCTCGGTTCGACCTGACCCTGCCCATCATCCCGCCGTGCGTGGGTGCCGCCTGAGCCATGAGAGCGCTCCTCTCTCTCCTCGCCCCCGGTTACCAGAGCACACCTGGGAACAGGCCCTGGCAAGTCGGCCGACAGCCCGGATGCGGGCGGCTTGGGGACATGTTTCGCTGGGCCCCATGAAGGGCGGCAGACGGCAGGTGCTCGACCGGCTGCCGCGGGCCGGGCACAAGGACGCGTTGCAGCGCCACCAGCTGCTGCGGGTGCGCAGGCGGAGCGTCGCCTGGGTGCCTCCCGCGCTGCTGCTCGTCTGCATCGCCGCCGCCGACTACAACACCACCGGCGAGTTCCGGATCATCTCCTGGATCGTGCTCGTGCCCGGGATCGCCGCCGCGATCTGCGGGGTGTGGGGCACGGCCGTCTTCGCCGTGCTCGCGCTGGTCACCTACGTCCTCGCGGACGCCGCCTGGTCGCACCAGTACCAGACCGGCCTCCCGGACTTCATCCTCGTCGCCGTCGGCGGCGTCCTGGCCACCCTGGCCTGCGCGGTCCGGGTGCGCGGCGAGCGGCGCATGCTGCACATGCGGGACATCGCCGAGACCACCCGCCGCACCGTGCTGCGCCCCCTCCCGCCCGGCTGGGGCGGCCTCGACCACGCCGCGGTCTATCTCGCCGCCGACAGCATGGCCCGGGTCGGCGGCGACTTCTACGACATCCAGCCCGGCCCGCACGGCACCCGCGTCCTCCTCGGCGACGTCCAGGGCAAGGGCCTCGGCGCGGTCGAGGCGGCGGCCGCGCTGCTGGGCACCTTCCGCGAGGCCGGCTACCACGAGGCCGAGCTCGCGACGGTCGCCGACCGCCTGGAGGTGCGCATCCTCCGCCACCGCGGGCACACCGCCGCGCTCGGCCGCGACGACGGCGACCGGTTCGCCACCGCGGCGCTGCTCGCCTTTCCCGAGGACGACGGCGGTGCGGTGGACGTGGTGCTGTTCGGTCACGATCCCCCGCTGGTCGTCGGCCTGCACGGCGTACGGCAGCTGCCGCCCGGGGACGGCCTTCCGCTCGGCCTCGTCGAGCTCGCCGGCGCCGGCCTGCCGCCCGTGCACCGGGTGCCGCTCGCCCCCGGCGAGATCCTGCTGCTGACCACCGACGGGGTGACCGAGGCCCGGGACGGCGACGGGGCGTTCTACCCGCTCGCCGAGGATGTGGCCCGAGCCGTCGCCGCGGACCCCCGCACCGCCGAACCCCGGCGCCTGGTCGCCTTCGTACGGGACCGGACGCTGCGGCACTGCGGCGGGCGGCTGGCCGACGACACGACGGTTTTCGCCGTGCGGCGGCGCGTCGAGGGGGAGGCGGGGAACGGACGTTTGCAGTCCTGAGACCCACCTTTGCACCCGCAGCGGTTACGGTGCTGCCGTAAGTGATCGACGGGGGATGGGGAGGGAACGATGCCCGGAACCGTGCTGTTGCTCGCCGCATCCCCGGCGGGCAAGGGGTGCCTGGTGGACGCGGCGTCCGTGCTTCCCGTGCTCGCGGCCGTCCCGCCCGGCGTGCTGTCCGGCGCTGACACGGCGAACGTTGTGGAGCTCGCCGACCCGCTGGAGCCGCAGGCCGTGCTCACGCGGCTGCGGGCGGCCGCGGCGGCCCCGGGGCCGCTGACCGTCTTCGTCGCCGGGCAGCTGCAGCTCGACCGGCGTCAGCGGCTGCCCCATCTGGCGCTGGCCCGTACGACGCCCTCGACCGTGCGGTACACGGCTCTGCCCTGGCACTGGATACGGGAGGAACTGCGGCTGCGGGCGGTCGGTTCCACCACGCTCGTCCTGGACCTGCACGCGGATACGGAGACGTGGGAGTGGCTGCGGGGCGCTTCGCTGGACTGCGGGGGGAACAACGCCGTTTACGGGCGCATCGCGCCGCCGCCCTCGCGTCGCACCGTTGCCGTGCCGGCGTACATGAAGGCCGTGGCGACGATTCTGCGGAGTGGGTGGCGGCCGCCGGTGGAGCAGTTGCATCAGCAGGCGCTCGCCCGGGTGGGCGTCGACGGGTATGCGGACCTCGTGCTGGCGTCGCCCGGCGTCGGGGGTCCCGTCCCTGGGGGCGCCGCCCCCGGGCCCCCGTATCGGCCCGAAGAACCTCGTCCTCGAACGCCGGACGGGCTGGCGGTGGCCGAACGACAGCAGAGCAGTGAAACCGACCCCCACTCCGCCATCTCCGTCGCCGTCCGGTCCGGGCGGCACCCCGACGCCGACGCGCTCGCCGCCCACCACGAGCAGGCCGCCGTGCACGCGCACGGGACCGGGTCCGAGGAGGCGTTGCACTGGGCCGAAGTGCGGGCGGATCTGGCGATGTTCGCCGGGGATCCGGTGCGCAGTTGCCGGACCTGGCTGGGGGTGGCCGTCGCGCGGCTGGCGGCCGGGCAGGCCGCGGACGCGCCCGCCGTCGAGGCGGCCGTGGACCGGGCGCACCATCAGTGGGGGCAGGTCCGGGACGCCGTGGCGGCGCGGGAGTTGGGGGCGGCGCTCGCCGATCTGCGCTCGCGGGTGCCGGGGCGTCGGCAGGGCGCGCTGGACCATGTCCAGCGGCAGTTGGTGCAGTTGCAGACCCAGGGCTGACGTCAGGCGGCGAGCCAGGTGAGGGCGGCGGACGCCAGCGTCCGTACGCCCGGGGCGACCGTGGACAGGTCGGGGGCGAAGTGGGGGCTGTGGTTGCTCGGGACCGCCAGGAACTTCTCCATCAGGTCGGTGCCGGGCGCCGCGTCCCACACGTCGGCCGGGGTCGTCGTGACGAACCAGTAGGAGTACGGGATCCCGCCCTGGGCCAGGTGCGGGAAGTCCTCGCTGCCCATCACCGGGCCGAAGTCCAGCACCGTCCCGGCACCCAGCACCTCCTCGTGCACCGCGGCGACGGCGCGGTCGGTGTCGGCGTCGTTCACGGTGGCCGGGAAGGTCGCGCCCACGCTCACCTCGGGCTCCCGCGGGCACCCGGCGGCCAGTGCCTCACCGGCCGCGATGCGCCGGATCGCGGCGAGCATCCGCTCGCGGACCTCCTCGGACTGGGTGCGCAGGTTGAGGGAGATGCGCGCCTCGGCCGGGATGATGTTGTGGCGGGTGCCGCCCTCGATCCGGCCCACGGTCAGTACGGCGGACTCGCGGGCGGCGATCTCCCGGGAGACGACGGTCTGCAGCCGGGTCACCAGGTACGCGGCCGTGACCACCGGGTCCACGGTCGTCTCCGGCCGTGACCCGTGTCCGCCCCGGCCGTGCACGACGATGTCGACGTCCGTCGAAGCCGACATGATCAGGCCCGGTGAGTGGGCGTAGAAGCCGACGGGGCCGGGCGCCGCGTGCTGCCCGAGCAGGACGTCGGGTCGGGCGAACCGCTCGTACAGACCGTCCGTGATCATCCGCTGGGCGCCCTGGCCGGTCTCCTCGGCGGGCTGGCCCACGACCAGCAGGGTGCCGCTCCAGGTCTCGCGGCCCGCGGCCAGCGCCTCGGCCGCCCCGGCCAGCCAGGTCACGTGCAGGTCGTGCCCGCAGGCGTGCATCACCCCGGGCACCTCGGAGGCGTACGGCAGCCCGGTCTCCTCCTTCACCGGCAGCGCGTCCATGTCGGCGCGCAGCAGCACGGTCGGGCCGTCGCCGTTGCGCAGCACCCCGGCGACTCCGGTGGTGCCGATGCCCTCGGCGGTCTCGAATCCGGCGCCGCGCAGCCGGTCGGCGAGCTTCCGCGCGGTCCGGTGTTCGTGCAGCGACAGCTCGGGATGGCGGTGCAGATCCCGGTAGAGGTCCTCCAGGGAGCCGACCGGCAGCTCGGCGGTGAGGTCCAGCGCGGTGCGGGCGGCGGGAGAGGTCACGGGGGGCAGGTTATCGGGGCAGGGCGTGCGGGAGCCCCCGGCGGGACCGTGGGGGAGTGTCCCCGCCGGGGGCGGCTCGGTGTACCGCGTGGTCAGACAGGCCCTGGCGGCCGAACTGTTCACCGTCCGCGCCTTGTTGATGTTGCCGACGAGGTGAATTCCGGTTGGGCGAGATCGACACTGGCAACGACGGAGTTGATTGGCACCCCCCTTCGATCAGGGCAATCAACTCCGCCGTGCGAGTCCGTCCGGGGCCGCCCGACCCGTCAGGCGGACGGGTCGAACGTGATGGCGCTCGGCTTGGCCTTGCTGAGGTGGTCGGCGAACTTGGAGTCCTGGAGCGGGAAGTTGGCGCTGCCCCAGTCGGAGGAGTTCAGGACGCTGCGCAGGTTGGACGCCAGGTTCTCCCAGGTGACCAGGTTCTCCTGGTGCCACGCACCGGTGTCGTTCTCCGGCGTCTCGCCCGACTTGGCGAAGCGGAAGGCGTGGGTGCTCGCGCCGTCCTTGTGGTAGACCGCCTCGACGCGCTGCCCGCTCATCGGAACGTCGGCGACCGCCTTGGTGCTGAAGCCGCCGTGGGCGGAGGCGGACACGTACGACGGGGTGCTCGCGCCTTCCTTGACCCAGACGACCATGCACTCCCAGTCGTGGCGGTGGCCGATGCCCGGGGAGGCCTCGTCCTTCTCGAAGTAGCTGGCGTAGATGATCCCGCACCAGCCGTTGTTGCACTTGGCCCGCGAGTAGGTGTTGGCGTGGCCGAGGTGGCCGGAGCGGCACTCGCCGGTGATCGCGCCGGTCGGCTTGAGGCCGCCGTTGAGGTTGCCGGACGGGTCGATCGCGGCGGCCGGGTAGCAGCTGTCCGTGTCGTAGTCGTACACGGGCTCGAAGGTCTTCTGGAACGTCGTCGCGTTCTCGGACAGGTTCTGCAGGACGCTCGCCGAGGCGCTGCCCGGCAGGGCGACGGCGAGGACGGCGGCGCTGCCTGCGACGGCGGCGGCTCGGGCGAGGCGGTAAGTCCTCGTGCTGCTGACTGCTCGGGGCATGGGGGGCTCCAGTCGACGGTCCACTTGTTCCGGACATGACGTCCGGAGTGCCGGGACGAAGACTGGCAAGTTGAGAGTTCAATGGAAGGGCTTTCTGTCAAACTCGGGGCGGATTTTCACGGAACTGATCAAGCTGTGGGGAACGCTGCCGGCGGGACGGTGGATCGTTCGGTGTCACCCATCCGTCACCTGGGGTCAACCCACCTGTTGCCGAGCGACTCGTATGGTCATCGCTCCTGATGTCGCTTTCGCCAGGTGTACGGAGGTACGAGCACATGGGGCGTCCCGAGCGACCGGTGGACCCGCAGGCCGGTCCCGTGCAGTGGCTCGCGCACGAGTTGCGGGAGCTGCGGAAGACGGCGGGCGGTCCCTCGTACCGGGCCATGGCCAAGGTGGCGGGCTTCTCGGCGACCACGCTGTCGCAGGCGGCGGCCGGCGAGCGGCTGCCCTCGCTCGCCGTCGTCCAGGGCTATGTGCGGGCCTGCGGCGGCGATCCGGCCGAGTGGGAACCCCGCTGGAAGGAGGCCGAGGAGGAGACGAACCGGGCCGGTGCCGAGGTGCCCGAGGACGTCCCGGTGCCGTATCGCGGCCTCGCCCGGTTCGAGCCGGGCGACCAGCACCTGTTCTTCGGCCGGGACCGGGTCGTCGACGAGGTCGACGAACTGGTCTGCGAGCACCGGTTCGCGGTCCTGTTCGGCCCCTCGGGCAGCGGGAAGTCGTCCCTGCTGCGGGCCGGACTGATCCCACGGCTGCAGGGGGAGATCGCGGCGCGCGGATGCCCGGCGACCCTGCGGATCCTGACCCCGGGGCCGACGCCCGCCACGACCTACGGCCACCTCCTCGCCCCGGCCGAGGGCGAGCCGGAGAGCTGGGTCGTCGTGGACCAGTTCGAGGAGGTCTTCACCCTCTGCCGCGACGTCCGGGAGCGCTCCCGCTTCATCGACCTGCTGCTCGCCGCCCGCGACCCGGACGTGCGGCTGCGCGTGCTGGTCGCCGTCCGCGCCGACTTCTACGCCCGCTGCGCCGAGCACCGCGACCTGGCGGACGCCCTGTCCCGTGCCGCGCTGCTGCTCGGCCCGATGACGGCACAGGAGCTGCGGGAGGCGGTGGTCGGACCGGCACAGGCGGTCGGCTGTCTCGTCGAGCGGACGCTGACCGCCCGCCTGGTGGACGAGGTCCTCGACGAACCCGGCGGGCTGCCGATGCTCTCGCACGCCCTGCAGGAGACCTGGCGCCGCCGCAAGGGCCGGATGCTCGGCCTCGCCGGATACGAGGCCGCCGGCGGAGTGCGCGGCGCGATCGCGGCGACCGCCGAGGAGGTGTACGGCGGCCTGTCCGCGGACCAGGCCCGCACCGCCCGGCATCTGCTGCTGCGCATGGTCGAACCGGGCCAGGGCACCCCCGACACCCGGCGCCCGCTCACCCGGGCCGAGTTGGAGGAGTGGGCGGGCCCGGACGTGCCGGTCGTGGTGGAGCGGCTGACCGGCGCCCGGCTGCTGACCGCCGACGAGGACGGTGTGCAGCTGGCCCACGAGGCGCTCATCACCTGCTGGCCCCGGCTGCACGGCTGGATCGAGCAGGACCGCGAACGGCTGCGCCACCACCGGGTGCTCGCGGACGCGGTCCGCACCTGGCTGGAGCACGACCGCGACCCGGGCGCCCTGTACCGGGGCACCAGGCTGGCCCGTGCCGAGGAACTGTTCCCCGACCACCCGGGCGATCCCGCGCTGACGGCCTCGGAGCGCTCCTTCCTCAGCGCCGCGCTGGAGGTCCGTGAGACGGAGCGCCGGGCCGCCGCCCGGATCAGCCGTAGGCACCGGTTCCTGACCGTGTCGCTGTCCGCCGTCCTCGCGGTCGCGCTGCTGACGGGCTTCGCCGTCTGGCACGAGTACGACGACAACCGGACGCAGCGCACCCAGAACGCGGCCCGCCGCGTCGCCGAGGTCGCCGACGCGCTGCGCACCACCGACCCGCGCACCGCGCTGCTGCTCGGCGCCGCCTCCTGGCGCATCTCCCAACTGCCCGAGACCCGCCGCGCTCTGCTCGGCTCCCTCGCCCAGCCGCAGACGGACACCTTCACCGACCCCGCCCCCGGCGAGGAGACCCAGCGCGTGCTCACCGACACGGGCCGCATCCTGCTCAGCGCCCAGGGCCGCTCCTGGCGTACCTGGGACGTGACCACGCACAGTGCCGTCGGCTCGGGCCGGGTGCCGGAGGGCACCGTGACCGAGGCCGGCCCGGACGCACGGGTGCTCGGGGTCACCGTGGGCGACGGAGTACGGCTGTGGGACACGGCCACCCGCCGCTGGACCGGCGGCTCGCACGCCCTGCCCGACGTGGGCGACATCCGCTTCACCCGCGACGGCCGCGCCTTCCTGTCCACCGAGGGGGACCGGCTGCGGCTGCGCTCGGTGAAGGACGGCCACGTGCTGTTCGACACCCGGGCACCCGCCGCGGCGATCACCGCGGTGAGCGCGGACGGACGGCAGGCGGCCGCCTGCTCCGGCTCGGCTCCGCAGCTGTGGGACACGTCCGCCGACCGCGCTCTGCCCGGCGCCTGGCAGCGGGACCGCCTCTGCTCCGAGGACACCGCGCTCCTCGCGCTCGGCGGCGAGCGGATGGCCGCCGCCACCGGCACCGGCCTGCGCGTCTGGAACACCGGCACCGGCCGACGGATCGCCGACATCTACGACTCCGGGGTGGAGTACGCGTCCTTCAGCCGGGACGGCGCCTTTCTGGCGACGGCCGACCGCACCGAGATCCGCGTGTGGCGGCTCGCGGTCACCGCGGAGCCCGTCTTCCGCTACCCCCTGAACAACCAGCACCTCTACGGCGGCCTGGCCTGGGACCGGGACGGCCGGACCCTGCGCTATCTGGAGGGCGGCACCGCCCACACCCTCGACCTCCGGGCGGCCGTCACCTCCGGCTGGCACTCCACCCCGGTGGACCAGGTGCGTTTCAGCCCCGACGGCCGCACCTACGCCACCGCCGAACGCACCGGCGACCACTACGTCTTCCGGCTCCGCGCCACCACGGACGGCCACGTCCTGCGCACCCTCCCGGCGCTGCGCGTCCCCGTCTCCACTGACCCCGCCCTGCCCGTCGTCCCCCGCGACACCCTGCCGGTGGCAGCCTTCAGCCCTGACGGCACCCGCTTCGCGTACGGCGTCTCGGCACCCGGCCGGGTTGCCGTCGCGCAACCCGTCCGGATCTGGGACGTGTCGCGCAACAGGGCCCTGACCTCGCTCGACCTGGCGGGCGGTGCCGTGATCGAGATCGCCCTCGGTCAGGAAGGCCGCACCCTGTACGCCGCCCGCACCTCGGCCGTGGGCGCCATCACCGATGAGGTGTGGGACCTCGCCCGCAAGCGCCGCACCGCCGCGCTGCCCGGCGTGACCGGCAGCGGGCTGGCCGCACGCCCCGACGACGGGCTCCTGGTCGGCGACGGCCGGATCGCCCACCTGCCCTCGGGCCGGACCGCCGGGCACGACCTCGTGCAGGGCGACGAGCTCGGCGGGCTGGCCTTCGCCGCGGACGGCTCCCTGCTGGCCGCCGGCGACCTGACGGGACGGGTCGCCCTGTGGGACGGGAACCTCGCCCACCGCGAGGGCATCCTGCGCAACGTCTTCCCCGCACCGCACGGCACCGACCCGGAGGGTGTCAGCGCCCTGGCGTTCAGCCCCGACGGACGCACGCTGGCGGTCGGCGGCGACGCGGGCAGCCTCCAGCTGTGGGACGTCGCCACCCAACAGCCCCTCGACAGCGCGCTGCCCACACCCGGCGAGGCGATCGACGCGCTCTCCTTCAGCTCGGACGGCACCACCCTGTACGCCGGAAGCGCGCACGTCCCGCTCCAGCGGTACGACGTCGACCCCGGCCGGGCGGTCGAGACGGTGTGCGCGCGGGCGGGCGGCGTCGGGCTGACACGGGCGCAGTGGCGGACGTACGTGCCGGAGGCGCCGTACCGGAAGGTGTGCGGGCGTTGATGTCCCTCGGAGCAGTGGCGGTGAAGGTGTCGAGGTCGCTCACCTCGAACCGTGCGTCGCCCTTCGTGATTCCAAGAACCCCGGCGCCGGCCGCACCGCCGAGCCGGCGGCCTGGTCCGTCTTCCTCGTGTCGCTCACCGAGTGAGCCGGCGGCCCCTCCGTCGCTCTCGCCGGACCCGCGTTCGCCGCCAGCACCAATGTCGCCACGGCGACGAGTGCGGCGGCCAGGCCCCGGGCGTAACGATCGATGGTGCTGGTGCGTTCGAGCACGGCGACCTCGCAACAGCGTGAACGGGATGAGCAGCGAAAAACAGCGATGCGTTAAGCATGCTTAATCCGCGGTTTAACCTAGAGCTCGGCGAGGGCGAACGGCAAGAGGGTCAGGGGGAGTTGGCGTGTCGGACCGTGATGATCCGGTGACCATCGGGCGCAGGGTGCAGCAGTTGCGGGCCGAACGGGGGCTGACGCAGAAACAGTTGGCGGAGCCCGCCTACACCCCCGCGTACATCTCCACCCTGGAGGCCGGCCGGGTGCGGCCCTCCGACGAGGCGCTGAGGCACATCGCCGAGCGCCTCGGGATCGCCTACGAGGAGCTGGTCACCGGGCGTCCGGCCCGCCTCGCCACCGACCTGCGCCTCCGGTTGACCGAGGCGCAGCGCACGCTCGCCTCCGGGGAGGCCGAGCAGGCCGCGGAGCAATATGCCGAGCTGCTCGCCGAGGCGGAGGACCACGAACTCGTCGACCTCCAGGCCGTCGCCCTCCTCGGCCTCGGCGACTGCGCCCTGGACACCGGAGAACTGGCGGCCGCCCGGCAGTACTTCGAGCGGACGGAGCGGGCGCTCGCCGACTTACCGCTGCCCGCCCGGGTGCCCGCCCTGCGCGGCCGCGCCGTCTCCCACTACCTGGCCGGTGAACTCCGTTACGCCGTCTACCTGTTGGAGTCCACCCTCGACGAGCTGAACCGCGGCGGACTGCACGATCCGGACGCGCTCCTCCTGCTCTACGCCAGCGCCATCGGCCCCTACATGGACATGGGCGCCCACGCCCGCGCCGCCCAGGCCGCCGAGTTCGCGCTCGCGCTGGCCCCGCAGTCCGGCGACCCCGCGCTCGTCGCCCGTATGCACCGCTCGGTCGCCCGCACCCTGCTCGCCGAGGGCCGTCTCGCCGAGGCCGACGCCTCGCTCGCCAAGGCCGCCGAGCTGTACCGCACGCTCCAGCTGCGCACCGAGCTCGCCAACTGCCACTGGATGCGCGGCTACGTCTGCGCGCAGAACGGCGAACTGGAGCGCGCCGAGGGCGAGTTGAGACAGGCCCTCACCATGCTCTCCGCCAAGCGCGCTGCCCTCTACAGCAGTCAGGTCGCCGTCGAGCTGGCCGACGTACTGCACCGGCGCGACAAGTCCGACGAAGCCGCGGCCCTCCTGCACGACGTGCTCAGCGACCTCAGCCCCGAACGCGGCGCCCTGCACTCCGCCGCCGCCCACCGCCTCCTCGGCATCATCGCCGACGACGCCCGCGACACCGAGGCCGCCGAGGAGCACTACGTCCGCGCGATGAGCCTGCTGGAACGGGCCGGTGCCGCCGGTGACCTGGCCGACCTGTGCCGGCTGCTCGGCGATCTGCTGCGCCGCACCGGCCGCGTGGAGGCGGCTCTGGACGCGTACCGGACGGGACTCGGGCACCGTACGGCCCCCGGCACCACCACCCTCGGACCCGCACCCGCACAGCCTCCTCTGTGACCATTCCGGGGTGGCGCACAGGTCCCGCCGGTTAGCCTTCGCGAGGACAGCGGGGGCTGTGGGGACGTACGCGGAACGACCAGGACGGGCGCGTGGAAGATCGACGGACGGTGGCCGACGGGCTGCGTCTCACCCTGCGCGCGCTCGTGTACGCCGTCCTCGGCGGCTCCGCGCTCCTGGCCATCGCGACGGTCGTCTCGGTCCTCGGGCCGATGCTCGCGCTCGACCTCTACACCCCGCCGGTGGCCGCCTGGTGGACCGTCTTCACGGCGATCGCGGTCCAGGGCGTCCCGTTCCTCCTGCTAGGTACGGTCGTGTCGGCCGCGATCGGCGCCTTCGTGCCGGAGCGGGTCTTCACCCGGCTCCTGCCGAGCAACCCGGCGCTCGCCGTGCCGATGGCCGGAGCGGCGGGAGCCGTTCTGCCCGGCTGCGAGTGCGCGTCCGTGCCGGTGGCCTCCAGCCTGATGCGCAGAGGGGTCGCGCCCGCCGCGGCCCTCGCGTTCCTGCTCTCCGCCCCCGCCATCAACCCGGTGGTGCTGGTGGCGACCTCGATCGCCTTCCCGGGCCAGCCGAAGATGGTGCTCGGCCGGCTCGTGGCCTCCCTCGCCACGGCGGTGGTGATGGGCTGGCTGTGGGCGCGGTTCGGGCGGGACGAATGGCTGCGGCTGCCGAAGCGGCACACGCCGGCCACCGCCCCCACCTCCGGGCCGCGCGCCTTCGCCGCCGGGCTCCAGCACGACTTTCTGCACGCCGGCGGCTTCCTCGTGCTCGGCGCGGCGGCCGCGGCGACCTTCAACATCACCGTGCCCCGGTCCGTCCTCGACGTCTTCACCGGCTCGGCGTGGCTGTCGGTACTGCTGCTGGCCCTCCTCGCGGTCGTGCTGTGCGTGTGCAGTGAGGCCGACGCCTTCGTGGCGGCCTCACTGAGCGGCTTCTCGCCGACGGCGCGGCTGGCGTTCATGGTGGTGGGGCCGATGGTCGACCTGAAGCTGATCGCCCTGCAGGCGGGCACGTTCGGACGGTCCTTCGCCGTCCGGTTCACGTCCGTGACCTGGGTGGTGGCCGTGGTGAGCAGCGCGCTGACGGGATGGTGGCTCCTGTGAGGCGCTACGGTCCCGCACTCCTCCTGGTCCTCACCGGCGCGGCGATCCTGCGCATCTCGCTCTTCAGCGCCCTGTATCTGCGCTACGTGCAGCCGGCGCTGCGGCCCTACCTGGTCGTGTCCGGGGTGGTGCTGGTCGTTCTGGGGTTGCTGGCCGCCGTCGTACGGAGGAAGTCGTACGACGACGAGGACTTCGCGTACGACGACGATGCCCGTGCTCGCGACGAAGACGGGTCCGGGCACGGGCACGACGAACACGAGCATGAGGACGAGGATGAGCACGGGTACAGTCACCACGGGCACGGGCCCCGTGTCGCCTGGCTGCTCACCCTTCCCGCCCTCGCCCTGCTGCTCTTCCCGCCCCCGGCGCTCGGCTCCTACAGCGCCGGGCGCGAGGCGGCACAGCGGGCTTCGGAGGGTGTCGGAACCTTCCCGGCGCTTCCGGCCGGCAATCCGGTCGACCTCTCGGTCGCGCAGTTCAGCTCCCGGGCGATCTACGACAGCGGGCGGTCCCTGAAGGGCCGTACGGTCCGGATGACCGGGTTCGTCACGCACGGCGACGGCGACACCTGGTACCTCACCCGCCTCCTGGTCTCCTGCTGCGCCGCCGACGCCACCACCAGCAAGGTCGAGATCCGCGGCGCGGACCCCACGCCCGCCGACACCTGGATGACGGTCACCGGCACCTGGCACCCCAAGGGCAAACTCGGCACCGACGCGGCCTGGCCGCCGGTCCTCGACGCGACGTCGGCCCGGCAGGTCAAGCAGCCGGCCGATCCCTACGAGAAGCGGTAGGTCCGCGCCCCACCGCGGCACCGGCGGGCGGCGTTTCGCCCCTGGGGGCAGGGGTAGTCGGACTGCGGCCCCGAGCGGCCGTGGACGAAGCCGGCGCCCCGCTGCGATCGAAGGAGGCGGTGGCCGTGGACCGACTCAGCGCCGTCGACGTGATCGCCGAGGGGGTGCGCGACGCGCCACCCGGGGAGATGCCGGCCCGGCTGTGCTCGGTGGCGGTGAAACTGCTGCCGGTGGCCGGTGCGAGCGTGTCCCTGCACAGCGGCGGCATGCCCGTCCGGCTCGGCGCGAGCAGTGCGGAGGCCGCGCGGCTCGCCGAGGTGCAGGCCACCCTCGGTGACGGGCCCTGTCTGGACGCCTCCGAGGCCGGCGCCCCCGTGCTCGCCTGCGATCTGACGGCCGGCCGGGACGCGCGCCGCTGGCCGGTGTTCGCGCAGCAGGCGACGGCGGCCGGGGTGCGGGCGGTGTACTCGATGCCGCTGGGCAACGAGGCGGTGACCGTGGGCACCCTCGACCTCTACCGCACCACCCCGGGCGAGTTGACCGCGCGGGAGCTGCGACTCGCGCTGCTCGTGGCCGGTGCGATGACGCTGGCGCTGACGGCCCTGCCGCGGGAGGAGGACGGCAGCCGCGGGGACGACTCCTGGCTGAGCGGTCTGGCCACCGAGCACGACGAGGTCCACCAGGCGATCGGGATGATCATGGCGCAGCTCGGGGTCGACGCCGACGAGGCGCTGGCCCGGTTGCGCGGCGACGCCTTCGCGCACAGCCGCACAGCTCTCGACGTGGCGCACGACGTGGTCGCGCACCGCAGGAGGTTCGAACCGGCCTGAGAACGCCAACGGCTGGAGGGGCGGTCCGGCCCTGCCCTAGGGTGGCGATCATGGACATGCTGGGTTATTTTCTCGCGGCCGCGGTCGCGCTGGTGGGCGTCGGCAGCATCGAGAACCGAATCTCCCGCGCGGACAAGCGAGTTGCCCGGGTCGAGCGCAAACTCGACCTGATCCTCGACCACTTGGGGCTGCACGAGCGGGAACCGTGGTCGGACGAGGTGGACGCGCTGCTGCGGGACGGCAAGAAGATCCAGGCGATCAAGGTGTACCGGGAGGCGACGGGGGCGGGCCTGAAGGAGGCCAAGGAGGCCGTGGACAAGCTCGGTTAGACCTCGCTCGGGCGCCGGTCGCTCACACGGGGAGCCGAGCCTGCTTCCTGACGTCGGCCAGCCGCTGCACGCCGACCTGTACGAAGGCCGTGGTGGCGTCGGCCGACACCTCGCCCGGGCCGCCGTGGGTGAGGGCGATCGTGTCGTCGCCGACGCGGACCACGGCGACGTCCAGGCTGAGCAGGGTCTGCCCGCCGTCGGCCGTCTCGCCGGTGAAGGCGACCCGCAGCCACTGCCGGGCGTCCCCGACCTCCGGCAGTTCGGCCTCGCCGACCCGGACGTGCAAGGGGGCGCCCCGCTCGGTCACCGCCGTGAACCTGCCGCACGTCGACGGCAACGTCTTCATCCACGCCAGCGTCCGGTCCACGTCCGCGGGATCCAGGGCGAGCACCTGGTACCGCAGCTGCGCCTGGTCCATGGTGTCGTCGAGCCCGGTCACGGCCCGGGGTCCGCTGTCCGCGCCGAACAGGTCGTCGGTGTACAGCGCGTCGAGGAGCCGCCGGCAGTCGGGCGCGTCGGCGGTCGCCTTGAGCAACCCGTCCCGCCAGGTCGCGGCCCCCTGCGTCGCCTCCCAGGGCTCGCCCAGATCGCCCGCGGTCACCAGCGCGGCCTGAGCCTGCTCCTCGGTCAGCGGGCCGGGCGCGGCAGGCGCGGTCGTGGACGGCACGGCGCTGTGCGAGGCGGCGGGCGCCTGAGCCCTCGCCTGCTGCGCCTGCACCCCGAGGGTGCACCCGCTCACGCTCACCAGGGCCCCCAGGGACAACACGGAGGCGACGAGGACACGGGTCGGGGTACGGGTCATCGGAGTCCTCCCTGGCCACTTCAAGATCGGTTACGACTCCAAGGGACCACCCCCCACGACACCCCACCAGCGAGCCGGGCCGTCCGGGTTACGGGAGACGCCGGCCGGAGCGAGCCGAGCGGCGGGGGCGAACACGCGTCGGAGGCCCCCCACCCCCAAGACCCCCGCACCCCCACCGCAGCTCCCCACCGCCCAAAAACCCCTCGCACCCACCCCCACCCCCGCGTTACCGTCCCCCCATGCAGCGCGCCCACTCGTTTCTCACGACGACGCCGGAGAGTGTCCCGGCGCGCTGATTCATGGACTGGATGTCCGAAGCCCCGGGGCGAGTGCCCCGGGGCTTTGTCGGTGGTCGCTCGTCCCTCGTCGCGAGGAGAGAGACCATGTACGACCACCGCAGGCTCGGCCGTGAGCTCGAGCTGTTCGACACCGATCCGCTGATGGGCGCGGGGCTGCCGTACTGGCTGCCCGACGGCGCGATCGTGCGGCACGCGCTGGAGGAGTACGTCCGGGAGGTCGAGCGGGCGGCCGGGTACCGGCACGTGTACTCGCCCGTCCTCGGCAAGCGCGAGCTGTACGAGATCTCGGGGCACTGGTCCCACTACAGCGAGGACATGTTCCCGCCGATGGCGCTGGGCAGCGAGGAGGTCGTACTGCGGCCGAGCCTGTGCCCCCATCACGCCCTCATCTACCGCTCCCGGTCCCACAGCTACCGCGAACTCCCCCTCCGTATCGCCGAGTTGGGCGGCATGTACCGTTCCGAGCTGTCCGGGGTGCTTGGCGGCCTGACCCGCGTACGGTCCATCCAGCTCAACGACGCCCACATCTTCTGCACCCTGGAACAGGCGGTGGACGAGGCCCGGTCGGCTCTCGAGCTCATCGGCCGCGCCTACGCCGACCTCGGCATTCGCGCCGCCCGCTACCGGCTCTCCCTGCCGGGCGAGGGCGGCAAGTACGTCGCCGACCCGGAGTTGTGGGAGCGGGCCACCGGCCTGCTGAAGCAGGTACTGGCGGAGGCCGGTCTCGCCTACGACGCCGTGGAGGGCGAGGCCGCCTTCTACGGCCCCAAGATCGATGTCCAGATCACCGACCCCGCCGGCCGCGAGGCCACCCTCTCCACCGTCCAGATCGACTTCCACCAGCCCGAACGCTTCGACCTGCACTACATCGGCGCCGACGGGGCGAAACACCGTCCGGTCATGGTCCACCGCAGCATCATCGGCAGCGTGGAGCGGGCCGTGGCCCATCTGATCGAGGAACACGGCGGGGCGTTCCCCGCCTGGCTCGCACCCGTCCAACTCGTCGTGCTGCCGGTGTCGGACGCCCAGGAGGAGCAGGCGCACGAGGTCGTACGGCGGGCCCTGGCACGGGGGTTGCGGGCGGAGTGCGCCGGGCCGGGCCAGGGCAGCCTCGGTGCCCGCATCCGCGCGGCGCGCCTCGTGCCGTACCAGGCGGTGATCGGCGAACGGGAGGCGGACGGCGACCTGGTGGCCGTACGGCTGCGGGACGGGCGCCGCCCCGGTGCCCAGCCGGTGGAAGGACTGCTGGAGCGGATCGCCGTATGCGCCGACACCCGTGCCGCCGAGCTGTGGTCGGCTGCGTAAGGTCGCTCCCATACGCGGAGCTCCCATATGCGGAGAGAGAGGAGCGCGACCGTGACCGGTCAGCCCATTCCGGTGATCATCGACTGCGACACCGGCGTCGACGACGCCCTGGCCCTGCTGTTCGCCGTACGCCACCCGGCCATCGACCTGCGGGCCGTCACCTGCGTCGCCGGGAACACGGACGTCGACGGCGTCGTCCGCAACACCCTGACCGTGCTGGAGCAGGCCGGGGCCGGTGACATCCCGGTGGCCAGGGGCGCCGCACGCCCGCTGATCGAACCCGTCCGTACGGCGCAGCACGTGCACGGGCGGGACGGGATGGGCGACCTGGGGCTGCCCGCACCGACCCGGGTGCCGGTGGACGTGGACGCGGTGACGCTGCTGCGCCGCGAGATCCTCGCCTCCCCGCGCCCGGTCACCCTCGTCCCCACCGCGCCCCTGACGAACATCGCGCTGCTCCTGCGTACGCACCCGGAGGTGACCCGCAACATCGAGCGGATCGTGTTCATGGGCGGCGCGGTGGCGACCGGGAACGCCACGCCGGTCGCCGAGTTCAACGTCTGGCACGACCCGGAGGCGGCCGCGGTCCTGCTCACCGCCGGAGTCCCGATCACGATGTACGGCCTCGACGTGTTCGAGCAGGTCGTCGTCCCGGCCGCGGACGTCCAGCGGCTGCGTACGAGCTCCGAGCCCAGCCTCCGCATGGCGGGCGAACTCCTCGCCCACCGCGACCCGGCCGCCTCCGGCGACCCCACCCCCACCGGCGGCCTCGGCGACGCGGGCGCGGTCTGCGCGGTCGTCGACCCGGAGGGCCTGAGCACCGAACTCCTGCCGGTCGAGGTCTCGTTGGCCCCGGGCCCCACCCGTGGCCAGACCGTCGTCGACCGCCGGCGCCGCCCCGGCGAGTCCGAGATCCACGACGGCGCGCGTGAACAGGCCCTGGTGGACGTGGGGTTGGCCGTGGACGTGGAGCGTTATGTGAAGCTGTGGCTGACGGCCGTGGAAGGGCCCTAGGGGTTCAGGCGCGTACGCGTCGACGCGTGTCGGCGGCTACTCGGCGGTGGGCTGCACCTGTGCCGCCCACCGCTGTTCCACCCTCGCCACTTTCCAGTACGCCACCGCCGCCACCCACACGACCACGAACAGGCCGACGATGATGTAGCCGACGTTGTCCAGGTCGAGGGCCGCGATCCAGCCGGTGAGCGCGTCGCGCAGGTCGAGCTTGTCGTGCAGGACGCCGACGAGCTCGATCGTGCCGATGAAGAACGCGACGGCGATGGACAGGCCGGTGATGGTGAGGTTGTAGAACACCTTGCGGACCGGGTTCGAAAAGGCCCACTGGTAGGCGAAGTTCATGAACGTGCCGTCGAGCGTGTCGAACAGGCTCATGCCGGCGGCGAAGAGCAGCGGCAGGCAGAGGATCGCGTACCAGGGCAGACCGGCCGCCGCGCCCGAACCGGCCATCACCATCAGCGTGACCTCGGTGGCGGTGTCGAAGCCGAGCCCGAAGAGGAAGCCGAGCGGGAACATCTGCCCCGGCCGGGTGATCGACTTGGTGAGGCGGCCGAGGATGCGGTTCATGAACCCCCGGGAATCCAGGTGCTGTTCGAGTTCCTTCTCGTCGTACGTGCCTGCCCGCATCGCCCGGAACACCTTCAGGATGCCGAGCAGGGCCACGAGGTTGAGGGCGGCGATGAGGTACAGGAACGTGCCCGAGATCGTCGTCCCCAGGAAGCCGAGGACCTGGTGGGTGCGGGAGCTCTCACTCGTGATGCGGCCGGCCAGCTGTGTGCCGCCCGCGATCAGCGCGGCGAGCACGACCACCACGCTGGAGTGCCCCAGCGCGAACCAGAACCCCACCGACACCGGCCGCTTGCCGTCGGCCATCAGCTTGCGGGTGGTGTTGTCGATGGCGGCGATGTGGTCGGCGTCGAACGCGTGCCGCATGCCCAGGGTGTAGGCGGTGATGCCGAGGCCGATGCCGAACGCCTTGGAGCCGACCTCGTAGTGCCCGGGCACGACGAGCAGGAACAGAATGCCGAAGGCGACGACGTGCAGGGCGGCGATCACCGCCATCAGGCCCACCGTCTTCACGGTGTCCTCGCGCCGCCAGCGGAAGGAGGCAGCCTGCGTCTCGGGCAGGGTCATTCGGTCACGCTCCAGCACCTCGTGGATCACTTCGTGAGATGCCGTGGCCGGTCTCCTGGCTGACAGGTCGTACGTCCTTGCAGGCCGTACGGCCGCCACCCGCCTTCCCGGCCGCCTCACGACGCCCAGTGGCTGTCCCTCGCGGGACGTGGGTGACGAACTCCCTGATCACAGTGGCGAGGGCCGCGTCGGCTTGGCACCGACTTCCCGAACACCACGGCCCGCCCACCGTAGGGGCGTTCGCGTTTCCTTGCATAGCTGCGCACCTGCGCAGGTATGGAAGATCACATACGGGCGCCTGCGAGGATGGCCGTATGCATCTCGTCCCGGCCGACCGCGCAGACCGCCGCACCATCGACGGCCACCGGGTGTGCGAGGCCATCGCCGCCATCGGCGACGCCGAGCACGTCCGCACCTGGGCCGACCGCTTCTCCCTGCTCGCCGACCCCAAACGGCTCGCCCTGCTGCTCGCCCTGCACCGCACCGGCCCGCTGGCCGTGTCCGACCTGGCGATCGCGACCGGCATGAACGACCCTGCCGTGTCACAGGCGTTGAGGCTGCTGAGGGCGGCCGGTGTCGTGGCGGGCGAGAAGGAGGGGCGCGTGGTGCGCTATCGGGTCGTCGACGAGGACGTACGACTGCTGCTGAAGAACTGCACTGCCGACGAGGGCTGAGCGGGGACAGGGACCGGGCAGGACGAACGCCCCGGAGCGGGGGTCTCCGGGGCGTTCGTATCGGGGGTGGCTTCAGGGGCGTTGCCGGGGACGGCTCAGGAGCGGGCCGTGCGGCGGCGCTTCGTCACGACGACGATCGCCGCACCGGCGGCCAGCAGTGCCGCGGCGCCACCGGCGATGAGGCCGGAGTCGCTGCCGCCGCCGGTCTCCGCGAGGTCACCGCCGCCGCCGTTCGGCGTGGGCGCGGGCGTCGAGGTCGACTGCGAGGCGGACGGGGTCGGGGTCCCGGTCGACGGGGTGTCCGTCGCGGGCGGAGTCGACTCCTCTGCCGGGGTCGACGGCTGCCCGGACTCCGGGGCGGACGGGGTCGGCGTGGCCGGCGGCTGGGACTCCTCGGCCGTCGTGCAGTCCTTCGTGCCGCCGTTCCAGGACGCGATCAACTTGTCCTTGATGACCGGGTGGTCGGGGCCCTTGGGCAGGTCCCCGTGCTCGAAGCCGTCCTTGGCGTCCAGCTTGCCGTCGAACTTGACGGCCCCGCGGTAGAGGTCGATCTGCGCGAAGCAGCCGGCATCCGGCACCGCGATGTCGAGGGAGTCGGTCCGGCCCTGCTCGACCGTCACCGAGTCGAAGTCGACGAAGACCTGCTCGCCGGAGGTGGCGAAGGACGGGCCGTGCGCGAGGTAGGAGGCCAGCGAGGCCGTGCAGGTCGTCGCGTCACCCGCCGTACGGACCTTGACGTGGATCTTGCCGTCGTCGGTCGGCTTGAGGGTCTGGTCGTCGACCTTGACCGAGTCGTAGAAGTGCGTGCCGTCCAGCGAGAACTGGCAGCGGTCCGACTCCGTCTTGGTGCCGGCCCCCGTGCCCGGCTTGTAGCCGCCGCCGGACTTCCAGCCGTCACCGCCGGGCGTGCCGGTGGCCCAGGCGCCGGAGGCGGCGGCGACGGTGGCGGCGCAGAGGGCGAGCGACGCGACGCCCGTCCCCAGGAGGCGTCGCGCGGTGACACGTCTCGCTATGGACATGCGAATCCCCATCTTGGCGTGTGCAGGCCCCGGCGTCGGCGGCGCAGGGCAGCACGCCGCGCCCGGCCGCACCGGGGGTGAATGGTCTGAGGAACACCGGGCCCATTGGTCACATGCGCCACAGTGCGATCACATCGTGGATCTCCCGGCGGAACGCTGTCAACCTGCGGTAACCCATGGGTAGTTCAATCCGCCATCACAATTTCGCCACATGGGCATCACGAGATGCGCGCACTGATCGGGCCGACGTTCCTCAGCCCACCGCCAGGTCGGCAGTCAGCCCACCGTCGGGGTCGGGCTCGGGCTGGCGTTTCCGCTGGGCGCCTCGCCCGGCAGGACCGGCGGCTGGGTGGTGCTGTCCACCGGCGGGGTGAGCACGACCTCCGGCTGGCCTCCGACCGGGGGCGGCGGGGTCAGGTCCTTGGCGGGCAGCTTCGGCGGGGTCGTCTCCTGGAAGAGGACCTGGTCGAAGTTGACCAGACCGGTCTGCTCCATGACCGTGATGTGGTCCAGGACCGTCGCGTTGGCCTGGTCGGCCAGGGTCCGCACCACGGTGTTCTTGGTCGTCGAGCGGATCTTCGCGATGGTGTTGAAGATCGAACCGTGCGTCACGCGCAGGATGTTGGCGAAGTCCGTGTCGAACTGCTTGCCCTGGTCCGCGGCGAGCTGGTTGACGAAGCCGACCTGCTGGGGGCTGGCCACGTTGGGGATCGTGATGTTGAGCATCGTGCTGATCTTGCGGCAGCTGGCGTCCAGCGCCGCGTGCCCGTCGATGAGGTGCTTGCTCGCGGTGATGACCGCTTTGCTCTGCCCCTTCTTCAGGCCCATCTGGCCGACGGGGTACTCCCACAGCCCTGCCGCGCGCACCTTGACCACGAAGTCGCGGTCCGCCTCGGTCAGCGGGCCCCACTGGGTCTGCGCGATGACACGCGACCCCGAGCTCGACACGGTGTTGACTCCGAGCATCGCGGGATAGGCGAGCGCTGCCAGTGTCAGACTGAGCGCACCGCCCACGAAGAGAGTTCCCGTCGCATTCCGCGAAAAGCGCACCGTGCCTCCTGCCCGGTCGGGGGTCCCGTCAACGATCGACGGGGTCGGACGGAGAGGAGTACGGATCGGGTCCGGCGCCGAACCTTTTGATTTGGTAAAAACCGCGGGGTGTGAGGCAGGTCTCGTCGCGGGCGGCGACGGTTGCGCGGGAGGGGTCGGATCACCCAGGCGGTGACGTAACGGCCTCTCCGCCCGAGGTGGTTGACGGAATGTTGACCATTTCACGGGAGAGACGAGGCGAAGTCCCGACCTAGGTTCGACCCATGCCCCCACAGCCCCCCAGGGGCCCCGCGACCCGCGCGGCCCTTCCCGTCCTCCCCTACCGCAAGCCCACCAAGGGCCGCGACTACTGGGTCCTGGACGACGTCCTGCCCGACGTGGACGCCGTACGGGAGCGCTGTCTCGCCAAGGACGACTGGGTCAAGGGATACCCGTACACCTCCGAGACCTGGCCGGGTCTGCGCACCATGCCGGGCCTCGAACCCGCCGAACTCGCCCGGGTGGAACGGCTGGTGAAGCAGTCGACCGGCGCGAAGGAACTGTGGGTGCAGCAGGCCCCCGGCGGCGGCACCCTCAACCACAACTGCATCCAGGTCGTCGGCGAGGGCGAGAGCGAGCCGCGTCCGCACACCGACTCGCGTGCGCTGTGCCGTTACGCGGCGGTGCTGTACCTCAACCCCCAAGTCCCCAAGGACTGCGGGACTGCCTTCTACCGCCAGTCGCTCTCCGGCGGCCGGCTCGGCGGCAACGTCGTGCAGGCCCCGCACAACAACCTCGTCGAGGCCCTCGGTACGCGGTTCGTGGCGCCGGACGCCTTCGAGGAGGACGTACGCGTCCCGCACAAGTACAACCGGCTGCTCCTCTACAACGCCAACCTCGTGCACAGCGCGACGGGTTACTCCGGCGCGACGCTGGAGGAGAAGCGGATGACGGCGGTCTTCTTCTGGATGGCGTGAGGTCCGGGGACATCAGGTCCTGGCACATGAGGTCCTGGTACGTGAGTACGTGAGGATCTAGTACCGGATCGCCCTCGCCACCTCCGCCTTCACCTCGCCGGCCAGCTTGCGGTTGCTGCGCGCGGTGCCCGTGCCGGACTTGCCGGCCGGGACGTCGGAGACGGTGACGACCACGGCGTCGAGCGTGTTGCCGTCCCAGTCGGTGAAGTCGACCTGGACGGCGAAGGACTTCGTCGACCCGGTGGTGTTGTCCACGGTGACCTCGACGGCGGCACGGCCGCTCTTCGTGTCCGGGGTGCCGACCGTTGCGGCCCCCTTGACGTCGAGACCGTCCTTGATCTCGTCGAGCTGACGCCCCGCCGCGGCTGTCGCCTCGGAGACGGCGGACTGGGCGGCCGACGCGGCCTTGCTGACCGCGGCCGACGGGGTGTCGTCCTCGGAGCAGCCCGCCAGCGGGGCGACGAGAGCCACGGTGAGCGCGGCGCACGCGCCCCAGCACGCAGAGTGACCGGCGGTCACGTGTGTCCTATGCCGCCGCTCCCGAAGGAGCCGCTGGAACCGGGCAGCCAGCGCTTGCGGTGCTGGTCCTTTCCTGTCCTGGTTCCCGATTTGTGGAGCTCGTAGGGCGTGAGCCGCTCCTTGCCCACCGCGTGCGGCACCTCGTCCGCTTCGCGCATCTCACGCATCTCCCGGACGGCACCGCCCTCGGGAAGATGTGGCTGCTCGTCCGGGAGAGGCCGCGGCAGCTCGCGGTCCCGGACCCTCATGCCGAACTGCACGGCCCAGATCAGGGCACCAGCGATGACCAGGCCACCGACAAAGGCGGCAAGCACTTTGAGTCCCTCACTCGACGTGGCCGCTAGTACGAACGTCGCTGTACTCATACCCCGATTATCTCCCAAACGGCGCGATTGGGGAGGTCTGGGAGACCTCGCCCCGATGCAGGGGTGCCGGCGGGGCCGCCTGCGGGGCCGTCTGCGTCACATCGAACGGCGCTGGAACTCGGCGGAGGGACCGCGGTGAGCAACGTCTCCTGCGGGTTACGGATCACACAATCCCTGGTGTCCGCGCGATGAGCACCGCACCATGGGCTCATGACACCGGCCCAGAGAGCCATGAACCAGCTGGCGGCGTGGCCCGACCTCAGTCCGTGCGAGGTCGGCTGCGGCACGGGCCGGGCGCTGCGTTCCACGCGGGACGAGATCGTGCACTTCCACTCCGACCGGGATGTGGACCTGCACCTCACCGCCCGCGCGATCCAGCGGCTCCACTACGACTTCGCGGAGTCGACCGCCATCCGCCTGGTGCCGGGCTCGCGTTGGGTCACCGTCCACCTCGACTGCGACGCCGACGTCGACCTGCTGCTCAGCCTGGTCAGCGTCGCCCTCAAGGCCCACGCCCACCAGGACCGACCCGTGCCCACCGATCCGCCCACGGTCTGCAACTTCCACCGGGTGACGGTGCTTCCACGCGACGAGGCCGACGAGGACTGACGGGGACTGACGGGGACCGGCGAAGACCGACAGGGGCCGGCGAAGACCGACAGGGCCGGCGAAGATCCACCAGAACCAACCGCGGAGGCCTTCACAAAAAGCCCCCACCCTCAAAACCCCCTCCTCAACTGTCACAGGCATGTCATACGCTGCTCCCAGCAGCCGCGCCCCGCGCGTCACCGCAGTCCAGCGGTCATGTCCGGGTGCTGCGCGGCGCACTCAACTCCCCGGTCACACACCGGGTTTCCTTGTGGGGGGAACAACACTGTGCGTACGCGCAGCATCTCGACCGCGACGGCGCTTGCGGTCCTCTTCGGCTCGGCGGCGCTGAGCGTCGTCGCGGCGGGCCCCGCCTCGGCGGCCACGGCCCATGTCACCTCGCCCGGCGGCTTCGTCGCGGACGACGCCCTGAAGCGGGTCTTCGTCGGCGACCAGTCGGCCGGGAAGATCCAGGCCACCGACTACAACGGCTCGCTCGTCGACTCGGTGAGCGCCCTCGGCACGGTCTCCGACCTGGCGCTGTCCGACGACGGCGCCACCCTGTACGCGGCCCTGCCCGACACCCACGAGATCGTGGCCCTCGACGCGGCCACCCTCGACGTGAAGACCCGCTACACCGTGGCCACCGACACCGGCCCGCGCCACGTCGCCGTCAGCAGCGGCAAGGTGTGGTTCACCTACGGCGACCAGTGGGACGGCGACCTGGGCTCGGTCGACCCGTCCGTGGACCCGGCGAGCGGCACCGACCCGGTGACCCTGGCGCAGTTCCCCACCGAGGGCACCTCGGTCGGCCTGTGGGGCCAGGCCCTCCTGGACACCGACCCGCTCCGGCCGGGCGTCCTGGCCATCGGCCAGACCGGCATCTCCACGGACTCGATGGCCGTGGTCGACGTGTCGAGCGGCACGCCCCAGCTCACCGCCTGGTACTTCGGCGACTACACGCTGAACGAGGGCATCGGTGACATCGACCTCGCCGCCGGCGACGACAAGGTGCTGATCAACGGCACGGACCTGGACGCGTACGCGGACGGCAAGTTCAGCAAGGCCGGCGCCTACCCGGCCGGGCAGCTCGCCGACGTCGCGCGCAACGGCCTGGTCGCCCAGGTCGCCGGCACCAAGATCCTGACGTACCGGCCGAACGCCACCAAGGCGCTCCACACCTACGACATGGGCACGCAGCGCACGGCCGGTCTGGTGTGGGCCCCGGACACCTCCAAGGTCTTCGCGCTCGTCGGCACGGACGTCGAGAACGGCGGCTACACCCTCAAGGCGCTCACCGACCCGTCGAAGAACAACCCGACCCTCACGGTCAACGCCCCGTCGACGGCGACCCGCGCCAAGAAGCTCACCGTCACCGGCAAGCTCTCGGCGACGGTCCCGCTGGCGGCCGGCGCCACCCTCCAGGTCACCCGCACCGACCTGGACTCCCCGAACGGCAAGGCGCTGCCCGCCGTCACGGTCAAGTCGGACGGCACGTACTCCTTCACCGACACCCCGCCGGCCGGCGGCACGGTCACGTACAAGGTGACGTACGCGGGCGACGACACCCACTCTGCGGTCAGCGCGAGCGACAAGGTCGACGTCTCCCGCGCCTCGACGTCGCTGAGCGTGAACAACAACGGCAAGGTGTACTCGTACGGCGCCGACGTGAAGTTCACGGCGCACCTCGGTACGACGTACAAGAACCGCTCCGTCGAGATCTGGGCCAACCCCTACGGCGGCGACAAGCCCAACAAGCTGATCAAGACCGGCACGGTCAACTCCAGCGGCAACATCGCCGCGTGGGTCGACATGACCCGCGACACCGAGGTCACCGCGGTCTTCAAGGGCGACGCCCGCTACAAGCCGAAGACGGTCAAGTCCACGGGCTACGCCAAGGTGAAGAACTCCACCACGGTGTCGAAGAACTACAAGAAGGCCAAGATCGGCTCGACGACGTACTACTGGTTCCACAAGAACACCGACCCGCTGCTCACGACGACCATGTCGTACTACCAGGGCCGCAAGCAGCGCGTGGACCTGCAGGTCTACTACGCCGGCAAGTGGTACACCGCCGACGGCAGCCCCCAGTACTTCGCCCTCGGCACGAACGGCAAGTCGGCCGTGAGCCTGGGAGCGCCGGGCCAGTCCGGCATCAAGGTCCGGATGCGCTCGTCGTACATCAACAACTCGTCGGGCGACAACGTCAACACGACGACGTACGGCTCCTGGAAGTACCTGTACTTCTCCAACTAGCCGTAGGAGAAGGCGAGAAGGTGAGAAGCGCCGGGTCGGTGGGGGAACCCCATCACCCGGCGTTTTCCCGTCAAGGCGGCATGGAACGCGGTCCACGTGTGGTGTCACGGGCCGGTGGCGCCAGGCGCTGTCACGCCCGCCCTGGGGTACGTCATCCGCTCGCGGCGTCCTCGGCCTCCCAGCGCAGCAGGTCGCCCGGCTGGCACTTGAGCACCTCGCAGAGCGCGGCGAGCGTCGCGAAGCGCACCGCCTTGGCGCGGCCGTTCTTGAGTACCGCCAGGTTGGCGGGCGTGATCCCCACGCGGTCCGCGAGCTCGCCCACGGACATCTTCCGCCTGGCCAGCATCACGTCGATGTCGACGGCGATCGGCATCAGATCACCTCGTCCAGCTCAGCCTGCATCTGCGCCGCTTCGACGTCCCGTGCGACGGCCTGGGCGAGCAGCATCCGCAGCACGAGCACGATGAGCGCGACCCCCAGGATGGCCAGGCCGATCCCGCCCATGATGACGGTGACGCCCGGGTCGTCCCGCTGGCCCGGCGCATTGACGATCGTGACCGCGAACCACACGAGGGCGGCCGCCACGATCGCGCCGATCACGCCGTCGACATACCGGAAGGCGGCGTGGGAGAACACGGTTCCGCGTCGCACCATCGCCACCAGCCGCCATACGCAGACCAGGGCGACCTGGGCCGCCACCATGCCCAGGATCGTGATCACGCGCAGCGCGGTCAGCGGCAGCGACCCGTCCTCCGGGTCGTTCCCGCTGACCAAGGTCCATACCATCCCTGCCTGTACGAACACGGTCCCGGCCAGCACCACCACGAGCACGGCGCGCAACGCACGCACTGTCAGCTTTCCCACGGCCCACCCTTCCATCGAGTCACGATGGGAATCTATCGAATTTCGATAGGTGAAGCAAGGGCGGGTAGGGAGGGTGGGCGGCGGTTTCAGCACCCTGCGGGACGGTTACCGAGGTCGCTCCCCCAACTGGCCGAAGGAAACCGGAAGTTCGGCCAGCCCTCGCAACAGGGTGCTGGTCCGCCAGGTGAGCTGCGCCGGGTCGGTGGCGAAAGCCATGGCCCGGCGCTCCTTTATGAGCAGGCGCAGGGCGGTCGTCGCCTCCGCGCGGGCGAGCGGGGCGCCGAGGCAGTGGTGCAGGCCGTGCCCGAAGCCGAGGTGGCCCTGCGGCCTGCGGGTGAGGTCGAAGCGGTCGGGGTCGGGGAAGTGGAGCGGGTCGCGGGAGGCCGCGGCGAGGGAGACCAGAACGGCGTCACCGGCGGCGATCTGGGTGCCCGCGAGCTCCAGGGGTTCGACCGCGAAGCGGAACGCCGTGGAGTGGACGGGGGAGTTGTAGCGCAGGGACTCCTCCACGGCACTGGGCACCAGCCCCAAGTCGGCACGCAACAGCTCGAGTTGGTCCGGGTGGGTCAGCAGGCTGTGGACGGTCGCGGAGATCAGGTCGACCGTGGTCTCGTGGCCTGCGACCAGGAGGAGGAAGGCCATGCCGAGGAGTTCTTCGGCGGTGATGCCGGGGGCGGCGGCGAGGTCGCTGAGCAGGGTGCCGTCCGGGGCGGCGGCCTTCCGCGCGGTCAACTCGGCGAGGTAGCCGGTCAGTTCGCCGGCCGCGGAGGCCGCCTTTTCGGGCGAAGTAGGCATGACCAGCTCGTTCGACCAGCCGTGGAAGACGGTCCGGTCCGCCGCCGGAACGCCCAGCAGGTCGCAGATCACGGTGACGGGCAGCGGCAGCGCGTACCGGCTCACCAGGTCCGCGGTCCCGTGCTCCGGAAGCGCGGCGAGCAACTCGCCCGCGATCTCCTCGATCCTGGGCCGCAGCGCGGCGACCCGCCCCGGCGTGAAGTACTCGGCCACGAGCCGCCGCAGCCGCGTGTGCTGCGGGGGATCGCTCTGCAGCATGTTGCGACCGAGCGCGTGACCCCCGTCGGTCCGCCAGGACGAGGAGTGCCGAATGTCGTTGCCCAACCGAGAATCGGCCAACGCGACCCGCCCCACATCCCACGCCACGACCAACCAGCACTCCCCACTCCCGGGGACGAGGACACGATGTACGGGCCCCTTGTCCCGCAGGGCCGCATAGACGGGGTACGGATCGGCCGCCAAGTCGTGACCGTCGGAGGCCAGTTCGGCCAGGGTGGGCGCGGGCATGGTGTCGCCTTTCGGGCCGGGGTCAGTGGTGCGGTGCGTCTGCGGCGGTGGCCGCCGGTGCGGTCGGGGTCGCGTCAGCCGTTCCACACGTCCGCCACCGACTCCGCCAGCTCCGTCGCCTGCGCGTATCCCGCGCGGGCCGTGGCCGGGCAGCGGGCGTTCACCGTCATGTCGCGGCCCATGGCGCGGCGGCCCGCGCGGTCGGGGCACAGGAGGGACACCGTGGCGCCCTCGGCGGCGAGGTCGGCGGCCTGTTGCTGGGCGCTCGGGTGTGGTCCGACCGCGCTCGGGATCGGGGCGACGGCCACCACCCGCCGGTAGCCGCGGGCGAGTTGGAGGTTGGCCGTGGAGCGGCAGCCGCCGTCGATCCAGCGGGCGCCGTCGAGCGCGACGGGCGGCCAGACCAGCGGGACGGCACAGCTGGCGGCGACCGCGTCGACGAGGTCGACCTTCGCGTCCGCGTCGAAGGTCGCCACCTCCCCCGTCACGGCATCGACCGCGGCGATCCGCAGCGCCCGCGCGGGCCAGTCCGTCGCCCCGCGCAGGATCGCCCGTACGGCGTCGAACATCTCGGACGCGGGTGCCGTACGAGCGGTCAACGCCGCCCGGCCCAGGCGCCGCACCGAGCGCTCGGGGTCCCGGGAACCGAGGGCCGCCCACAGGAAGCGGAGCGTCTGGGCGGTGGTGACGTCGAGGTCGATGCGGTCTTCGCCGGCGAGCTGGCGCTCGTACATCTCGCGCGGCGGCTGGCCGCCGGTCAGACGGGAGCCGTAGATCGCGCCCGCCGAGGTGCCGATGACGACGTCGGCCCGGCGGAGGTCGATGCCCTCGTCTGTGAGGCCGGCGAGCACGCCGGCCATCCACGCGGCCCCGACCGGTCCCCCACCACCGAGCACCAGCGCCGTCCCGTGCATACCGAGCCTCCTGAATGAGCGATGTAGCGAATGAGCGAATGAGTGGGTCAGTGAATGTGTGGATGCGTGGATGAGTGGACGCATCAAATGGGGACTCCTCCCCGTTTTTAAGTGGGGACTGCTCCCCGTTTCCCCTCCCGACGATAACATCAGTTCCGGGGATAGGTCCCCGCTTCTATGTCCGGAGGGTGAAGATGACCGTCGGCCCAGGCCGTGCAACGGCCCCGCAGCGGCGTGACGCGCGGCGCAACCGGGAGCTCCTCGTGGAAGCGGCCCACGAGGTGTTCGGCGAGCAGGGGCTGCAGGCGCCGCTGGACGTGATCGCCCGTCGGGCCGGCGTGGGCAACGCGACGCTCTACCGGCACTTCCCCACCCGTGCCGCCCTCATCGACGCCGTCTTCCGCGACCAGTTGACCGGCACGACCGCCGCGGGCGACCGGGCCCGCACGGCCGCGGACGCCTGGACCGGACTGAACGCCTACCTCCAGGCCGTCTTCGGCACGCTGGCCGCCGACCGCGGCACCAACGACCTGATGACCACCCACCTGCGGGACATCGAGGCACTGGACGCCGTGCACGCCCACAACCGGGAGACGGTGGACCTCCTGCTGAGCCGCGGCCGCGAGGAGGGCACGGTCCGCGCCGATGTCACCACGGAGGACGTCCTGTTCGCGCTGGCCGCCCTCGGCCGCGCGGTCCCGGCGCTGACGAGCGCGACCACACCGGACGCCTGGCGCCGCCCGCTCGCCCTGCTCCTCGACGGACTGCGCCCCGCGCCGGGTTCACCGCCGCTTCCCGACCCGGCCCTCACCGCGGCCCAACTCGCCGACACCCTGCGCGCATTGGGCCCGCATCGCGAGTCGGCGCCGGGGGAGCGGGAAGAGTGAAGACCGCGTGCCCGGTCGTGTCCGGGCTGGCGGTCGGCGCCCGGCGTCGGCAAGGATGACCCGGTGAACGATCACATAGCAGCCCCTACGCCCGCCCCCGCCCTGAACCGCGTCCGCGGAGCGGGCCTGTTCACCACGGCCACCCTCGCCCTCGCCGGCGCCGGGTGGGCGGCGCGGGCCGTGTGGCACGTGCGGCTCGCGATGGCGGGTGAGCCCGCCTCCGGACTGCCGGACCAGGGCGAGGGGGTCCACCGTCCGCTGACCTCGCTGGAGGACTCGTACCACTTGGTCAGCACGGCGGGAGGCTTCGCCGCGCTGCTCTGCGCGGCGGCGTTCCTGGGGTGGCTGGGCCGTGTCCGGGACAACGGGCGCGCCCTGTCCCGGACCAGCCCGCGGTACGGCGGCATGTGGGTCTACTTCGGCTGGCTGGTGCCCATCGCCAACCTGTGGATCCCCCGCGGCATCATCGCGGACGCCTACCGTGCGAGCGCCCCCGGACAGCGGCTGCCCCGCTCCCTGAACGTGTGGTGGGGCCTGTGGCTGATCGGCATGGTCAGCGGAGTCGGCCTCATGTACAGCGACTCCACCGACGAGGTCATCGCCCGCGCCTACACGGACGTGTGGCAGCTCCTGGCGTCCGACGCGGCGGTCGTGGGCGCGGCCGTGGCCGGCATCTTCCTCGTCCGCGCCGTCACGGCCGTACAGGATCAGTACGTGAGCGGGGGCGTGCGGTACGGCGACTCGCCGACGCCCCCGAACGCGCTGGAGGAGCAGACCGGTTGACCCCTGCGGGTCAGCTCAGGCAGAGCAGCCCGAGCACACAGATCTCCGGCGAGGAGGAGGACGCCGTCGAGGAGCTGCTCGACGACGACGTTCCCGACGTGTCGGAGGAGCTGGAGCTGCTCGAGGATCCGGAGCTGCTCGAGGACCCCGAACTGCTCGACGATCCCGAACCCGTGCTCCCGGTGGACGTCGCGGACGGGGACTGGGTCGCCGTCGTGCCGGTGTCGGCCGTGGACGTCGTGGTCGAGGCGGTCGAGGTCCCCTGCCGCGCGGTCGTCGCAGCCGACGTCGTGGACGAGGTGGGGGCCGCGTACGGCTGCGTCCTCGCCGAATCGGTGTGCGTCGCGGTGGCCGTGGAGCGCTGGTGCGCCGAGGAGGAATCGGCAGACGTGGACTCGGGCTTGCGGTGCTTGCCCGTGCCGGTCGACGTCGGCTCGGCGTACTGGCCCGCGGGGTCGGTGACCGTGCTCGAGAGGTCCGTGGCCGTCGTCGCCTGGGCGCGGTGGCCGGAGTCACGGTCCATCGAGGCGACGGTCAGGCCGCCGCCGACGAGCGCGACGGCGGTCGCCACGACGGCCCTGCGCTGGTTCTTCTTCCAGCGGGCCCGCTGCCGCCGCCGGGCGGCCCGCCCCTGCGGAGCGCTCGTCGGAGCGGCGACGTCACTGGCGGCCTCGGCCTCGGCGGGCTCGAAGCCGGTGTACGCGTACGCGTCGGTCCCGGGCGGCTCCTCCATCTCCGGCCAGAACATCGTGGCGGCGGGCGCCGTGGCGGTGGGTGCCGTGGCAGTGGGTGCCGGGACGGTACGGCCGTGCGAGATCACCGGTGCGATGTCCGGGGCGTAGGCACCGCAACCGGGGCACACCAGGGCGCCGTTGAGGTGCCGGCGGCACGAGGAGCAGTAGTCCATCCGCTGTCTTCCTGACCCTTCGCACGGGGGATCGAACGGCGGCCAACGGTAACGGGGGTTTCGAAGGACCGTGTGAGGTCGGTGTGCTTCTCCTGCGCGGATTCTCTCCACACCTCACGCACGGCGGTCGAACTCCCAGCTCAGCGCCCGAATTTCCAGGTGATGTGCGAGTCCGTGGCTCTGATCACAGTCACCGGGATGTCGACGTTGCTGCCGTCGGTCCTGCGGCCGGTGCAGGTCATCACCGTGCCGCTGACGGCCTTGAGCCCGGTCGGGCAGGACACATGGACCTTCACACCGACCCACGGCAGCGGGTGGTACTTGCCCTCGGTACGCCCGGCGACGATCTTCGGTTTGAGGGCCTTGTGGCCGTCCACCGTCATGGTGTCGAACTGGTTGAGCTCGGTCGTCGACTCGGTGCGGGAGACCAGACGCGTGCCGAGACCGCCGAGGAGGAGCACGGCGGCCGCGCCGACGGCGACGCCGACGAGAAACTTGCTGTCCGGCATGACCGGAACGTATCAGGCACGCCGGACGCCCCACCTCGACCGTTCGGCCGATACCGTCGCGGGGCGGGCCGCGTACCGTGATCCGCATGCTGCAGTCACCGGACGGGTCCGCCTGGCTACGGGGCGTCGGCCGAGGCGCCACCGTCGGCGCCCTGCTCGCGCTGTCGGCCGTCGACCCGCTGACCGCGAGCGAAGCGGGCTACCCCGCCTGGAGACCGGCCGTCGTCCTGGCGGTCGGCCTGGTCGCCGTACTGTGGCCGACCGCGCGCCGGCCCCCGTGGCTCACCCCGCAGCTGCGCACCGCCGTACCCGCGCTCGCCTCCCTCCTCTACACGGCCGTCGCGTACCTGGGGCACCGGATCGCCCCTTTCGGCCCCGGCGAGATCGCCGTACTGCTGTGTCTGCTGTTCATCGCCGTACGGCACTGCCCGCCGCGCCTGGCCGTGGTGTGCGGCGTGCTCACCGCGGGGGCCGTGCTCGTCATGCCGGTCCGGTACTACCGGACGCTGTGGTCGGGCGACGAGGCGCCGATGTACGTCCTGATCGGCCTGATCCTGATCGGCCTCGTCTCCGGACTCGCGGCCTATCTGCGCTCCCTCGACTACCGCCGCACCGTCGCCGTCGCCGACACCCGCCGGGAGGAACGGCTGGCGATCGCCGCCGACCTGCACGACTTCGTCGCCCACCACGTCACCGGCATTCTCGTGCAGACCCAGATGGCCCGGATGATGGCGACCGCCGGGCCGAAGACGGCGGACGTCGGCCTCGACCCCGTCCTCGCGGGCATCGAACGCGCCGCCACCGAGGCCCTCGCCTCCATGCGCCGCACGGTCGGCGTGCTGCGCGACACCACGGAGGAGGCCGACCGGCGCCCGGTGGGCGACCTGGCCTCCATCGCCGAACTGACGGACGGCTTCGCGCACCCGGGCCAGAAGATCACCCTGCACCGCGACCCCGCCGCCTCCGACGACCTGCCCCATGAGGTGCAGGCCGCCGCCTTCCGCGTCGTCCAGGAGGCGCTGACCAACGTACGGCGCCACGCCGCCGACGCCACCGAGATCACCGTCGGCCTGCGCCACGAAGGCAGCCGACTGGAGGTGACGGTGTCCGACGACGGCCGCGGCGGCACCCAGCTCCCCGCGGCGGCCCACGGCGGCGGCTTCGGCCTCGTGGGCCTGCGGGAACGCGTTACCGCCCTGGGCGGCGAACTGCACACGGGGCCCAGGGCGGCGGCCGGTCACGGCTGGGAGGTGCGGGCGCTGTTCCCGTGCTGACGACGGCCCGCCGGGTCACCTGCTAGCGGCGCGTGAACGGCGCGAAGGTGTGGCTGAAGTACCAGGTGTCCTGGGCGATCCCGGAGCAGGAGTTGGCGCCGGCGGTGCCGACGCAGCCGCCGTTGTCGCGCTGAAGTGCCCAGAAGGAGAGGGTGTTGATGCCCTTGGCCTCGGCCCAGCTCTCGACCTTCACCGCGTCCTGGGTGGTGAAGGTCTCCTCGGGACCGAAGTCGTCGATGCCGGGCATCTCGGTGACGCCGATCATGTGCCACAGCTTCGCCGGGTTCTTCTTCGGGTAGAGGGCGGCGAGTTGGTCGTGCAGACCGGCGGCGGCCGTCTCGGTGTCGGCGGCCATGTCGTGGGTGGCACCGTCCCAGTAGTCGAACGTCATGATGTTGACGACGTCCACGTGGGCACCGTTGTCGACGGCGTTCTGCAGCAGGGCCACGCCGTTGGGAGCGAGGCCGGTGTTGGTCGTGGGCAGGGTGTACGAGAACTGCACCTGCCGCCCGGTCCGTTCGGCCCACCGCTGCACCTTGGCGATGGCCTTGTTGCGGCGGTCGATCCCGGCGGTGTTGTTGATCGAGTCGGCCTCGATGTCGAGATCGATCCGCGAGATCCCGTACGTCGTCACCAGGCTCTCGTACACCTTGGCGATGGCGTCGACGCTGGTGCAGCTGTCGGCGAGTTCGGTGCCGGTGGTGTCGGCGCTGTAGCCGCCGAACGACGGGATGACGTTGCCGCCGCGGGCCTGGATCTCCGCGATGTCCTTGCCGAAGGTCGACTTGGAGATCGGCTGGGTGGCGTCGCCGTTCCAGTACGCGGTACACGAACCGGCCGCGGCCGTCTGCAGAAAGGCCATGGTGAGGTACTTGTTGCCGGACTCGGCGGCCAGCGCGGCCGGGCTCTCTCCGGTCCACGCCTCGAAGTAGGGCGCCGAGACCTGGGAGGGCATGGGCCGGGCGGGCTGCGAGGACGCCTCTTCCGCGCCGAACGCCCCACCTCCCCCGAGCGCGACCAGCCCGGCCGACAGACCGGTCACGGTGATACAGGACAGCAACGCACGAACAGCACGAGGAGAACGCGGTCGTCTCATTGACGCTCCCAACAGAACGGAGGGGAAAGGGGGGTGGGGGCGAACAGCGACCATCGTTGGACTAGACCAATTATCTGTCAAGGTTCTTTACGATCACGAGACCCGGCATTCTGCTCGGCCGGCAGGGTGGTGGATGCGCCGGCTCGGGCCGGTATGCCCTGTGAGCTGCGGTGACGCTGCTAGCTTCGCGAGCTGTCGAACGGGCCCCTGGTATCTCGATCCGAGGCGGGGCCATGGCTAGCAGCTGAGGCGAGGGTGACTGGTATGAGGGAAAATCCGGACAGGCCGACCGTTGCCCCCTTCAGGCGCAGGAGTTTCCTGGCGTCGGCCGCGCTGGCGGCCGGGGCGTCGGCCGCGGTCGCCGGTACCGCGCAGGCCGCGGTGCCGTCGGCGGGCGGGCAGCGGGCCGCACACCGCCAGGGGGCCGTGGCGCGTCTGCTGGCCGTCCCCGAGGACGGCCGCGGCGTCGAGTGGCTCAGGGAGGCCCTGCAGGTCGCCGTGACACTCGAACTCGCCACCATCCCGCCCTACCTGTGCGGCTGGTGGTCCATCAAGGACCGCGGCGCCGAGGCCGCGCGGCTGATCCGCCGCATCGTCGGCGACGAGATGTTCCACCTGGGCATCGTCTGCAACCTGCTGGTGGCCGTGGGCGGGCGCCCGCGGATCAAGGCCGCGGCGGCCACCTACCCCGGCCCGCTGCCCGGCGGCGTACGGGCCGGGGTGAACGTGTATCTGTCGGGCCTCACCAGGTCCTCCGTGCACGACGTGATGATGGCGATCGAGGCCCCCGAGGAATCGCCCGAAGGACGCGCGGACGCCTCACCCACGGTCGGCCACTTCTACGGCGACATGCTGAAGGCGTTCCAGAACGTGGCGCCGGAACTGTCGGTGCGGGGACAACTGTCCGTGCACATCGGCTCCGACGAGCTGCGGCCGGTCGAGACTCCCGACGACGTCGAGCGCGCCATCGAGATCATCAGGGAGCAGGGCGAGGGCACCGGCAGCTCCCCGTCCGACTCCTTCGGGGACGACCACCCGGCGCACTACTACGCCTTCGGCGAGATCTACTACGGTCGCGAGCTGCGCGAGACCGACGACGGCTGGCGGTTCGTCGGCCCGCCCGTGCCCTTCCCCGACGTACGCCCCATGGCTCCGGTCCCGGCCGGCGGCTGGCCCAACCCGCCGGCCCAGGTACGGCAGCTCCTGCACCGTTTCGACGCCACCTACAGCGCGGTGCTGGAGAACCTGGAGGCGGCCTGGGCGGGTGGCGGCCCGCGCACCCTGGGCGCGGCCGTCCACGCCATGCGCGGACTGGGAACTCCCGCCAAGGAACTGATGGAGATCCCGATCCCCGGCACCCGCGGCACCTACGGCCCCCAGTTCCGCCCGCTCCCCAAGTTGCGCCGCGAACACTGACACCACCGGCCACCGGGACCTGGCCGCGCATGCCCGAACTTCCGCCGCACGACGCCGGATGCGGAGATTCCGTATGAGTTCCGGGAACGACATCCGGATGTCTTGACGTAGTCTCCACGGGCCCGTTGGCTTCTCAGTTCCCGGTGGCCCGCTCCTCCATTGCCCGGAAGGCACCTGTAAGTGAACGTTCACACCCCCCGTAGAACCGGCGCGCGTCGTTTCGCGATATCCCTCTCAGCCTCCGCCTCGGCCCTGGTGCTCAGCGCGTGCGGTGTCATCGACAGCGTCAGCGGGAGCAGCAGTTCCGCGAGCCCGAAGAAGGGCGACGACATCACGGTGGGGCTCCTGCTTCCCGACAACGACACGGCGCGCTTCGCGAAGTTCGACTACCCCCTCATCAAGGCACGGGTCGCCACCCTCACCCACGACAAGGGCAAGGTCCGCTACGCCAACGCCGGGGCGAGCGTGGACCGGCAGAGCAAGCAGTTCGGGCAGATGATCGCCGCCAAGGTGGACGTCATCCTGGTGGACGCGGTGGACGCCAAGGCCATCGCGCCGGATGTGAAGAAGGCCAAGGACGCGGGCATCCCCGTCATCGCCTACGACCGGCTCGCCGAGGGCCCGATCGACGCGTACATCTCCCACGACAACGAGCTCGTCGGTGAGGTGCAGGGCCGCGCGATACTCGAGGCGCTCGGCGGCAAGGCCGCCACCAGCAAGATCGTCATGATGAACGGCGATCCCGGCGACCCGAACACGGGACGCTTCAAGGCGGGCGCGCTCAGCGAGCTCAAGGGCCGGGTCGTCATCGCCAAGTCGTACGACACCGGCAAGTGGCTGCCCTCGGTCGCCGAGGCGAACATGAAGAAGGCCATCGCCTCCGTCGGGCTCGACAACATCGCCGCCGTCTACTCGGCGAACGACGGCATGGCGGGTGCCGTCATCGACGCGCTGAAGAGCGCGGGCGTCACCAAGATGCCGCCGGTCACCGGGCAGGACGCCAACCTCGACGCGGTGCAGCGGATCGTCGCGGGCCAGCAGCGGATGACCGTGTACAAGTCGTTCCTGCTGGAGGCGACCAACGCCGCGAGCATGGCGGTGACCAAGGTGCAGGGCAAGGAGATCGAGTTCGACGCGCTGACCGAGGACTCGGTCGACAGCCCGACCCAGAAGGACATCCCGTCCCAGCTGGTCCCCGTGGTCGCCCTCACCCAGGACAACATCAAGGCCACCGTGATCAAGGACGGTGTCTACACCGTCAAGGACATCTGCACCAAGGAGTACGCGGCGGACTGCGCGGCGATCGGCCTGGAGTAGCGGCGCGTGGTGCGGGCGGGCGGCACGGCCCGCCCGCACGAACGCGGGACCCTCTCGGGCGCCGGTGTCAGCGGCCGTTCCCCCCGGCGGGGGAGCGGCGGCGGCCCTGGGCGGGGCGGCCGCGCCGTCCGCGCGGGGCGGAACCCGAGCGTGCCGGACGGCTCTCGGCGGCCGGCGGCGGAGTGACGACGACCGGCACGCCCGACGGTGCCTGGGCACCGGTGATACGGCTCAGTTCGGACTCTCCCGAGCGGACCCGGGTGGTCTGCGGGGTGATGCCGGCGTCCGCCATCAGACGGGACACCTCGCGGCGCTGGTGGGGCAGGACCAGCGTGACGACGGTGCCGGACTCGCCGGCGCGTGCCGTACGGCCGCCGCGGTGCAGGTAGTCCTTGTGGTCGCCGGGCGGGTCGACGTTGACGACCAGGTCGAGGTTGTCGACGTGGATGCCGCGGGCCGCGACGTTGGTCGCCACCAGCACGCTGACGTGACCGTCCTTGAACTGGGCCAGCGTGCGGGTCCGCTGGTTCTGGGACTTGCCGCCGTGCAGGGCCGCCGCGCGCACCCCGACGGCCAGCAGCTTCTTGGCCAGCCGGTCCGCCGCGTGCTTGGTGTCCAGGAACATGATCACGCGGCCGTCGCGGGCGGCGATCTCGGTCGTGGTGGCGTGCTTGTCCGAGTCCTCCACGTGCAGCACGTGGTGGTCCATCGTGGTGACGGTGCCCGCGGACGGGTCGACGGAGTGGACGACGGGGTCGTCCAGGTACGTACGCACGAGCCGGTCCACGTTGCGGTCCAACGTCGCGGAGAACAGCATCCGTTGGCCGCCGGGGCGCACCTGGTCGAGCAGCGCGGTCACCTGCGGCATGAAGCCCATGTCGGCCATCTGGTCGGCCTCGTCGAGGACGGTGATGGCGACGCGGTCCAGGCGGCAGTCACCTCGGTCTATGAGGTCCTTGAGCCGGCCGGGCGTCGCGACGACGACCTCGGCACCGGCGCGCAGGGCGCTCGCCTGACGGCCGATCGACAGTCCGCCGACCACGGTGGCGAGCCGCAGCCGCAGCGCGCGGGCGTAGGGCGTGAGCGCGTCGGTGACCTGCTGGGCCAGTTCCCTGGTGGGGACGAGCACGAGGGCCAGCGGCTGCCGGGGCTCGGCCCGCTGTCCTTCGATACGGGCCAGCAGGGCGAGGCCGAAGGCGAGCGTCTTGCCCGACCCGGTGCGCCCGCGGCCCAGGACGTCCCGGCCGGCCAGCGAGTTGGGCAGCGTGGCGGCCTGGATCGGGAACGGGGCGGTCACCCCTTCGGCGCCGAGCGTGGTCAACAGACGTGCGGGCATGTCGAGTTCGGCGAACTCCTCGACGGCCGGCAGCCCCGGGGTGACGGTGACCGGCAGGGCGAACTCGCCGCCGGTCGCGGCGGGACGGCCTCCACGACCGCCGGCCCGGCCGGACGATCTGGCCGAACGGGAAGGAGAGCCCTGACGACCCGTACGGGAACGGGCGGAGCTGTTGTTCGTGCGTGCTGTGCTGCGGTTCATGCGGAACCCTCCTCGATGCGGCACGTATCGAGGAATGCCTCCCAGCGGCTTGGCCGTATGAGGATTCGCAAGAAGGAGCCGAAGCAACCGATGGAACGGAAGACGAAAACGAAGTGAACGATGCGGTGACGTTTGGGAAAAACGCAACGAGCCGGGGCCCGCACCCAAAGAGTGCGGGCCCCAGCCACGTAGTACGTACGCGTCAGCTTCAGGCGGGAACGATGTTCTCGGCCTGCGGGCCCTTCTGGCCCTGCGTCACGTCGAAGGTCACCTTCTGGCCCTCCTGAAGCTCGCGGAAGCCGGAGGTGGCGATGTTCGAGTAGTGGGCGAACACGTCGGCGCCGCCACCGTCCTGCTCGATGAAGCCGAAGCCCTTTTCCGCGTTGAACCACTTCACGGTGCCAGATGCCATATTGAATCTCCCTTGAGGGCAGTGCCCGGGTCCGCACCTTGCGGTCCCGGCGTCGCAGCAACGATTTACCCTCGGAACAAAAAAGAGTGCTCGTCGACGGAAGGTCGAAGAGCACTCAAAAGCCTCTGGTAACCAAAACTGCCACTTTTATCACGGTAGCACAGGTCGGGACGGAACGCTGCGGTATAACCGGGCAATGATCTACCACGTCGTCCCGAGCACCCAATGGAACGCGGCTCCGGACCGGCCGTACGCCCCAGAATCCCTGGCCGAGGACGGTTTCGTCCACTGCTCGCCCGACGAGGAGACGACGCTCACAGTCGTCGACGCCTTCTACGGCAGCGCTCCCCGGCCGCTGCTCGCGCTGCTGATCGATGAGGACCGGCTCACCGCGAAGTGCGTGCGGGAGGCTCCGGTACCCGCTCCGCCGCCCGGGGTCGCCGAGGGCACCCTGTTCCCGCATGTCTTCGGGCCCGTCAACCGCGACGCGGTCGCGCGCGTCCTGGTGGTCCGGTGGGACGCGGAGGGCCGGGCGGCGGGGCTGGAGGAGGTAGGGGACGGCGGCTGACGGGAGGGGCGCCACCATGGGCCGCATGGGACTTCACGATCAGTACGGGCTGACGCAGGTCATCAATGCCAGGGGACCGTTCACGCCGGTGGGCGTCTCGCGCAGCGGTGAGCGGGTCGCCGCGGCCGCCGCGGAGGCGCTGTCCGGCTTCTTCGTCATGGAGGAGCTGCAGGACCTGGCGAGCCGCACGATCGCCCGGGTCACGGGGGCAGAGGCCGGCACCGTCGTGCACTGCACCGCCTCGGCGATCACCTTGTCGGTCGCGGCCTCGATGACCGGGCAGGCGCCGGAGAGGGTCGCGGCCCTGCCGGACACGACCGGGATGCCCGCGCGTGTCGTGGTTCCCGCGGTCCACGCCATCGACTACGGGCATCCCCTCCTCCAGGACGTCCGGCTGGCCGGGGCCACGCCGGTTCTCGCCGGGTCGGACACCGAGTGCACCCTCGCGGATCTGGAGGCGGCCCTCGCCCACCCCGACACGACGTGCCTTCTCCTCGTGTCGTCCCGGCTGGTCCGCGGGGCCTTCGTCCCGTTCGATCGGGCCGTCGCGGCGGCACATCGCCGCGGGGTTCCCGTCGTCGTCGACGGCGCCGCACAGGACCTGCGGATCGGGGAGCTGCTGGGGACGGGCGCCGATCTCGTGGCGGTCAGCGGCCAGAAGTACCTGGGTTCCCCGACGGCCGGTCTGGTGATCGGCCGCGCGGGCATGGTGGGGGCCGTGCGGGCGCAGGAGAAGGGCATCGGCCGGGCGATGAAGGCGAGCAAGGAGGCCGTCATCGGCGTCCTCACCGCACTCCGGGTGCGCCAGGAACTGGACCTGGACGCGTGGCGGCGGGAGCAGACGGACAAGGCCGCACGCTTCGTCGAGCGGGCCGGCACCCTGCCGGGCATCACCGCGTCGGCCGACAGAGATCCCACCGGGCTGCCCTTCCCCCGGGCGAGGATCGCTGTCGACCCCGCCGAAGCGGGACTGGACGCCACCGCTGTGGCGACGGCCCTGCGTACGGGCTCCCCCTCGATCTGGCTCATGACCCACGACCAGGACAAGGGCGAACTGCTCCTCGAACTCGTCCCGCTCACGGACGGGGAGTTCGAGGTGGTCCTGGCCCGGCTGGCGGAGATCCTTGCGCATCCGCCGCAGGACCAGGACCGCGCCCGGGTCAGTGCGTGACGGTGAAGGTGGCCGCGCGGGACACGAACGCCTTGTCCCCGTCCTGGGCCGTCGCCAGCGCCGAGACGTACCAGGTGCCCTGGGCCATGTCGGCCGCCTGCCGCTTGGTGACCTTCAGGGTGTAGGTGCAGCGGGCCGTCTCGTCCGAGCTGCTCCGGCACGTGGCGCTCTCCACGTGCCGCATCTCCGCCTCGGTCGGGTCGAGCTTCGAACTCGCGGGCCAGGCAAGGACCTTGAGGTCCCGGACGCCCGAGTCGTCGCGCACGTCCACGGTGTAGGTGAACGAGCCCGCGCCGCCGTCGGACGGGGCGACGTAGCGGGCCGAGCCGTTCTCCAGGGTCGGCGACGTGGCTGCCGAGGCCAGGGCGAAGCCACCTGCGGCGACTGAGCCGAGGGCGACGGCACCGACGATCGACGACACGAGAATGCGCTTGGACATGGGAGATCCCCCTGAATGCGTTGGAGTGTGGAAAGGCGGAAGGCTTGGCACAACCGCTGGTCGAAGCGGTGGCCGACCGCCTTCTCGATGTGATCGAGCCTAGGTCCGGGGGTAGGGCGCGGTCCTCGGGCTGCCGGACGATTGCCGCCTCGAACCGGAGATGGAGAACACCCCCGGGCCGTCCACCTCCGAGGCGCGCGGCGGCGTCTGCAACCCAGGTAAGAGAGCGGAATCCCCCTCCAGCCGGAGCCGGGCCGCCTGTCCGCGCGCCTAACCTTGATCCCCGTACGGACGAACGAACGCGGGCCGAAGGGCCGTTGGGCGGAGGCGACGATGGACTTCTCGCTGTGGGCGCCATGAGGCGAACCGACGACCGACTCCTCCCGGTCCTGCTGCTCTGCGCCCAGGCCGTGGTGTGGCCCGGGGCCGCGCTGGTGCGCGGGACCGTCCCGTCCGCGTCCGTCCTGCTCGTCGCCGCCCTGGTCGCCGGACCGGTGACGGCCGCGCTCGCCCTGCGCCGTACCCGCCCGGTGACGGCCCTCGTCGTGGTCGCCGTGGCCTGCGCGCTGGGTGCCGGGCCCTTGCCCACCGGGGCGACGGCGGTGTTCGGGACCGCGGGGGTCGCGCTGGCCCTGTTCGCCGTCGCGACCGAACGCGACACCTTCACCGCGGTGTTGACCGTGTCGGCACTCGCCGCCTGGCAGCTCCTCCAGGACATCGGCCTGCACGGCATCGGCGACCGCAACGGACTCGACCTCGTTCTGACCGCCGTGCTGTACGCGGCCGCGTGCGGCGCCGGTCTTCTCGTACGGCGGACCCGTCGCGCACGTCGAGCGGCCGAGCACCTGCTGAAGCGGGCCGAGGCCGAGCGCCACCGGCTTCCGGCGGTCGAACGACGCCGTATGGAACGGGAGTTGCACGACGTCAGCGCGCACCATCTGACGGCCGTGGTGGTCACGGCGGGAGCGGCGCTCGGACTGCGCGACCGCCGACCCGAACTTGCCGACGAGGCGCTCGAGTTCGCGGTCGGGACGGGCCGCGAGGTCACGAGGGCGCTCGGCGCGGTACGGGCGCCGGCGCCCTCGCGGGAGGACCTGCCGTCGCCGGAGGAGCGACTGCTGGACCTGGTGGCGGGCTTCCGCCGCCTCGACCAGCCGGTGGACTGCGAGATCGACCCCCTGCCGGACGGCGCCGTGGCGGACGCCGCGTACGGCATCGTGCGCGAGGCGCTGACCAACGTGGCACGGCACGCCCCGGGTGCGCATACGACGGTGCTGTGCCGGTACGGCGACGCCCGCACCGACGTCGTGGTCACGAGCGCGGCACCGCCGGCCGGTGCGGCGGCGCACGGCGCGGGCCTGGGCGGAGGACGCGGTCAGGGCTTCCTGCGCTCCCGGGCACGGGAGGCGGGCGGCACCCTGCGCACCGGCCCGACGGCGGACGGCGGTTGGGAGGTACGCGCGGCCCTGCCGGGCCGGACCGCCGCGCCGGTGGAGCGACCCGTCGCGCACGGCTACCGCCTGGCGCAGCTGACGGCCGCCGTGGGCCTGGTCCTGCAGCCGCTGCTCCCGGCGCTGGTCATCAGGGCCGAGTCCACGCCGACCGGTTCGCGGGTCTCCGCGGGCGTGCTCTTCGCGCTGCTGGCCGCGGCGCAGGCGGTCGCCCTGCTGTGGCTGCGCCGGACACCTCGCGCCGCCCATGCCGTCCTGTTCGCTCTGGTCCCGCTGTGGCCGGTGGCGATGAGCACGGGCGACTACACCGGACCGGTCGTGCTGCCACCCGCGCTGAGCCTGCTCGCCACGTGCGCGGCGCTGGCGGCGGACGCGACACGCAGGGCCGCGGAGCCCGCCCACACGGACGAGCGGCCCCGCCCGCGCCCACACCTGTCGCCCCTCCCGGTCGCGGCGGTGGCGGTGCATGCCGCCGCCGCGACCGCCGCCGTACTGGATCGGGGCACGGTGGTTCCCGTCTGGGCCGTTGCCGTGGTGGCGGTGGCCGGGACGTCTGTGGCGGTCGGCGGGGCCCGGTGGGGCGGAGCCCTGCGCGGGCGGCGCGAGCGGGCCGCCCGGGGCATGCGGGACGAGCGTCTCGCCACGTGGACGGAGGAGGCCGTCCGGGACGCGTGGGCCGAGCGGCGCCGTATCGCCGCCGGGCTGGAGACCACCGTGCTGGCGCGCACCGCCGACATGGTGGCCCAGGCGGAGGCGGGACGGCTCGACGCGACCGCCGAACGCGCCCGCGAGGCACTGGCCGCGATGCGCGCCCTGCTCGACACGGTCCGCGAGGGAGAGGGCGAGACCGGTCCCGCACTGCGGCCGCAGCCCACCCTGCAGGCCCTCGACCTGCTGGCCCACCAACTCCGGGCCACCGGCCGGGACATAGAGATACGTCTGAGCGCCCGCGTACCGCAGCGGCTGCCCACCGAGGTCGACCTGGCCGCCTACCACGCCGCCGAGACCCTGCTCGCGGTCGGCGGCGAGGAGCCGGCGGTGCTCGAACTCGACGCGGGCGACGGTACGTTGACGCTCACGGCCACCGGGGTGCCGGACGCCGCCCACCCCGCCGTACGAGAGCGGTTGGCGGCGCGGATCGCGGCGCTCGACGGCACCCTGACCACCGGCCCGCGGGGCACGGTCGGCCTCCGGCTGCCGATCGAGCAGGAACAGGAGGGGGCACGATGAGCCTCAGCGTGCTGGTCGTCGACGACCAGGGCATCGTCCGGGCGGGGTTCGCCGCGGTGATCGACGCCGAGGAGGACATGACGGTCGTCGGTGAGGCCGCCGACGGAGTGGCCGCGGTGCGCCTCGCCGAGGAACTGGCCCCCGACGTGGTCGTCATGGACGTACGGATGCCCGAACTGGACGGCATCGCCGCCACCCGCATCATCACGGGCAGACAGAACGCCCCCCGCGTCCTCGTCCTGACCACCTTCGACCTCGACGCGTACGTCTTCGACGCGCTGCGTGCGGGAGCCTCCGGCTTCCTCCTCAAGGACGTGCGCGCCTCCGAACTGCTGGACGGCATCCGGGTGGTGGCCGCCGGCGAGAGCGTGCTCGCGCCGTCCGCGACCCGCCGCCTCATCGGCCACTACGCCTCCGGACCGGTCACCGGGACCCGGGACGGGAGCGGCCCCCGCGAACTGGACAGCCTGACCGCCAGCCAGCGCAACGTCCTCGCCCTGGTCGCGACCGGACTCACCAACGCGGAGATCGCCGAGGAACTCGCCATCACCGTGGGCACCGTGAAGTCCCACGTGAACGCGGTGCTGCGCAAACTCGGCCTGCGCGACCGCGTCCAGGCGACGATCCTCGCCTATGACCTCGGCCTCGCCCGCCCGAACCCGCCCGGCACCCACCTGTGACCGCACCTGTGACCCCACCGACCGAGGAGCCCACCCCGTGACCGGTACCGATCCCGGCCGATCCTTCCCGCGTCGGCTGCGCGAGGCCGTCGGCGACGTCGTCGCCCTCGTCTACCTGGCGCTCTGTGCCGGCCTGCTCGTGTGGGCGCTCGTGGTGACCGCCGGCGACGGCTCGGGCGAGTCCATGGCGGGCGTCATCCCGCTGCTCGCGACCGCCCCCGCCAGCCTGGTGCTGCTGGTGCTGCCGGACGGCGCCGCGATGCTCGTCCTCGCCGTCGTCGTCGGTGCGCTGGTCAACGCCACGGTCATCGGCCTGTGCGCCCGCGCCCTGCGCCGCGGCAACCGCCCGGACCCGGCGCCCTGAACCGCCGCCCCAGGAGGGCTTGACCGCGCGGACGACGGCGGAGTGCAGGTTGTCGGCGTCAGCGGACGCGGCGTCGGCGCAGGCGGCGGGTGCCCAGTACGGAGACGAAGGCCACGTCGGCCACGAACAGGAGGACGCCGATGGCCAGCAGATATCCCAGGCCGTCCGCCACCGCGCCGATGATGCCCAGGGCGACCGCCACCAGGACGATCAGCAGGAAGGTCACCATCAAGCCGAACACCTCCTTGTGCCGCGAGGGGGGATCAACGGCGCGCGAGCCGGCGCTCGCCGCCCGCCCCCGCTTTGTACGCCATGCCGTAGTGCTGGAAGATCGCTTCCTCCTCCTCGGCGGGCAGTACGTCGTCCGTCCCGATCGAGGGGGCCTTGCGCACGTCCCCCTTGGTGTACGAGACCTTGACGTAGTCGGGGCCGAGGACGGCCTCGTCGAGCGGGACGAAGACCAGTCGCCGGCGGGTGGGCAGCCCGGTCCGGACGGTGGCCACGGCGGGTTCGTCCGTGGCGGTGTCCACATAGACCGCTTCGAGGACGCCGATCCTGCGGCCCTTCTGGTCGACCACGTCGTGATTGCGCCACTCGCGGATGTCGGCCGAACGGATCATGCCTGCTCCAGGTGAGAGTGCACCGGTCCACTTGTCATCGTATGACCGGAAGGCCGGGAGCGGACGGTGCCGCGCGCGGCCCGGCGTACGCTGAAGGAACCGAGGGTTCTCCGCGCGTCGGCTCCCACGCCGGTGCCGTTCTCGGCGAACGACGACGCCGGGCCGGACCCGTCCGAGCCCGGGGCAGGGCTCGCCACATGACTGTGTCCGTACCGGACCAGCGGCGCCCGGGGAAGCCGCACCCGCCGGGACGCCGGCAGGGCCCGTCACCCCTGACCGGTGAATGCCTCCGCCCGCTGACCCGGCGTCAGATCGAGGACCGGGTGGGGGAACTCGGCGACCTGTACGAGCGGATCTCCGGCCGGGCCCCGGGCGCGTGGAGCCGGGCCCGGTCCACCTTTCTGCGGCGGCTGGCGCTCGACGCGCGGCGGCCGGGGTTCGCGCTGGTGATCGCGGAGACCGTGGTCCCGTCGGTGACCCTCGCGCCGGGCACCACCGTGGTGACGGGATGCGCCTACGGCTTCCCGGTGTGGGGTGACGACCCCTGGTGGCGTGGCCTCGACGGATACCTCCCGGAGAGCCTGCTCCGTATCGCCGCGTCCGGGCAGCTCTTCGCGATCTCCGAGCTGCTCGTCGAGAACCGGGTGCGCACGCACGACCAGGCCCGCGACTGGAATCTCGCCCGGCGCCTGCAGAACCGGCTGCTGACCGACCGTGCCGCGGCGCGCGGCGTCATGCTGGTCGACCGCGGCGACGTCAGGACCCTCGACGCGCTGCAGGCCTGGGGGTGGCGGTACATAGCCGCGGATGCCAGGGGAACGTTGCAGTGCGCTCCCTGCCGGGTCCTGACCCTTCGCTGAGACCGGCCCGTCCGGCCGGAACGCCTACCGGAACGCCTAAGCGCGCAGCAGTCGTTGGGTGATCTCGCGGTACTCCCGCAGCGCGAGGCGGAGTTCGGTGGACTCCGTCTCGGGGTCCTGGCCCTGCCAGCCCTCGCGCAGCAGGCGCCGTCGCTCCGCGAGGGCGTTCGCGAGCTGGGTCGCGGCTTCCTCCAGGGCGCTCTCGGCCGCCTCCAGCGCCTCGCGCGGGGTGTCGGCGAAGGCGTTGACGGCGTGGCCGAGGCGGAGTGCGATCTTCTCGCGTTCCTCCGGCGGGACCAGTGGTTCGGGGCCGGTGGAGCGCCGTCCGGCGGAGCCCGAGGGGCGGTCGGCCGGCTGCTGGGCGCGTCTTTGGTCGTACATCATCATGTGCCGCTTCCGTTGTGATGGACCTGCGCCGTGCTGCCAGTCAACGTCGGGCGGGGGTCCGTGTCAACGCGGTCAGGGCCGCGTCGTTTCGGCTGCGCGGGAGTACGCTCGCAGGGCGAGGGTGCGTCGTGCCCACCTGACAGGTCGTCTTCAGCACGCCACCCACCCATCAGGGGCAGCCCGTGACCCCGGCCGCACCTCAATCCCTGCGGCCATCACCAGGTCAAGGAGCCCCGCATGACACCTGAGCTCGGCACGTCCATGACGGCGATTGCGCCGGACACCGTCCCACCGCCCCAGGGCTACGACGGGACGTCCCCTTTCCCCTCGGACGGTCCGTCGCCCGCGCGCGTCGGCGGGGAGCGGCTGTATGTCGCGGTGACGGCGGTGATCGTCGTCCTGCCGTTCGTGGCGCTCGGTGCGGCCGGCTGGCTGCTGTGGGGGCGTCTCATCCATCCCGTGGACATCGTGCTGGCCGCCGTCCTCTACACGATCAGCGGTCTCGGCGTCACGGTCGGCTTCCACCGGGGTCTCACGCACGGCGGCTACCAGGCCGTCCGTCCCGTGCGCATCGCGCTCGCGGTGGCCGGTTCGCTGAGCTTCCAGGGCGACGTCATCGGCTGGGTCGCCACTCATCGCCGCCACCACGCCTTCACCGACCGGCCCGGCGACCCGCACTCCCCGTACCGCTACGGCACGCATCTGCGCGGCCAGTTGCGCGGACTGGTCCACGCGCACGTCGGCTGGCTGTTTCGCAACGACCGTACGCCCGCCGAGCGTTACGCCCCCGATCTGCTGGCCGACCGCGACATCCGGGCCGTCAACCGCGCTTTCCCGGCGCTGTGCGTGCTCACCCTCGCGCTGCCGTTCGGGCTGGGCTGGGCGATCGGTGGGACCTGGGTGTACGGCGTAACCGCCTTGCTGTGGGCGGGACTTGTCCGTGTCGCGCTGCTCCACCACGTCACGTGGAGCGTCAACTCGCTGTGTCATCTGATCGGTGAGCGGCCCTTCCGCACCCGCCGCCACGACCGGGCCACCAACCTCTGGCCGCTGGCCCTGCTCTCCTTCGGCGAGAGCTGGCACAACCTCCACCACGCCGACCCGACCTGTGCCCGGCACGGCGTCGACCGTGGCCAACTCGACCCGTCCGCCGCCGTCATCCGCCTCTTCGAACGCCTCGGCTGGGTGCACGACGTGCGCTGGCCCTCCCGGGACCGCCTCGCCGCGCGCCGCGTGTGAACGGGCGCGAACCCGGCGCACCCCGGCCCCATCTTGCCTTCAGGAGCTCCCATGACACTCGCCCCGCCGCCCCCCGGCCCCTTGCCGACCGATGCCCGCCTGCGGCTCGCGATCGAGACGCCGTACGGCCGGCAGGCCCGTCGTATCGACGGCGCCTGGTGGCCCCGTTCGCACGACCTGATGGCCGAACTCCTCGTTCTGCTGGGCGGGTTGCCGGCGGCCTGGGGCCATATCAGCAGCATCGTCGTGAACGGCGGCCAGTGGTCCGCCGCCCCCGGCCGGATGCTCGTCGCCAACCAGGTCGTACGTCTGCGCCGGACGAACGTGCCGCAGGCCGCCGACACCGTCTGCCTGCTGGCACCGGGACTCGGCCGCTGGGATCTGCTGGTGGTGTCCCCCGACGCGGCGGAGACGGAGGCCGGACAGCTCATGGACGGCAGCGTGTGAGACACGCCTGGCCGGCCGAACCGGCCCTGCGGGGCCCCTACTTATGAGGACGCCCCGCCCGTGGGCGCTCCGAGGTCTCGCGGTGCCTCCGTTGCCGGCGGGCAGCCCAGGCGGCCGCGGGTGGCCACCAGCAGGACGAGGGCGGCGGCGGTGGAGCTGAGCAGGAAGGCGTGCGCGGCGTAGCCGGAGGCCAGTGAGGGGAAGGTCTGTGTCCAGGCGAGGGACATGAAGTTGTTGACGCCCGTGTGCATCAGCATGGCCAGCGGCAGGCTCCCGCCGGTGCGGTTGAACACCCAGGTCATGACGTAGCTGAAGGTGATCGTGGTGGCGACGAACTCCAGCGGGGTGGTCCAGGACACGTGCGGCCAGTTGCCCCACTCGCTCAGGAAGAGGGGGAAGTGCCACAGGCCCCACAGCGGGCCGAGGACCAGGGTGCCGAGGGCGGGGCCGTAGCGCTGCTGGAGCCGGGGCATGGCGAACTCGCGCCAGCCGGGCTCCTCGGCCAGACCCGTCGTGACCATCTGGAGGACGAGTCCGGGCAGGTAGGCGGCCAGTACCGCGACGGACGGGAGTGCGGGGGCGCGGCCGGACACCGCGGACGTGGCGAGGGTCAGCGCGGTGGGCACCGAGAGGATGGCCAGCGCGTACCAGCGCCAGTTGACCCGGAATTTCGTCAGCCGCCCGATCCAGGCCCGCAGTCCGGCGCGTCCCGCGGTGGCCGCGGTGACCAGGAAGGCCGACAGGATCGGGCCGAGATAGGCGCCGGGCAGGACGCCGAGCAGTTGGGTGGTGCCGCCGATCACGGGGTAGCCGAAGTGCAGGACGCCCAGGCCGTTCTCGGACAGGACGTACGGGGTCCAGGCTGCCCAGCTCAGGGCGAAGGCGAGGGTGAAGAACCAGGTCAGGGGGCGGCGGCCAAGACTGCCGCGCAGTCCGGGGCGGGCATTCGGGGCGGTGTGGCCGTCGTGGACGGGAGCATGGGTGGTCATGAGGATTCCCTTGTGAACCATGGAAGTCGGGGGTGCGAGCCGGCGGTGAGCGCGGCCTACTGGGCTCGGATCGCGTCCGCCGGCGGCATGCGCAGGGCACGGCGGGTGGGCAGCTCGATGGTGAGGAAGGCCGTGCCGGTGACCGCGAGCGCGAGTGCGGGCAGCAGCCAGGCGGGGCCGGCCGGCCACGGGTGGCCCAGGAAGCCCTGGCCCAGAAGGGCGAGCGGAAGCGCCGACAGCAGCAGGGCCGTGGCGAGGGCGGTGGCGGCGGTGACCGCGGCCTCGCGGCGCATCATCGCCCGCACCTGACGGGGAGTGGTGCCGCCCAGGCGGAGGGCCGCCAGCTCGATCCGGCGCTGCGCGGTGGCGGCGACGAGCTTGTTGGCGATGGAGAGCAGCAGGTAGACGAGGAGGACCACGACGAGGGCCAGGTTGATCCACACCTCGGGCGGGGCGTTCTTGAGGCCGCCGGCGGGCTCGGTGCTCTCCACCGTCAACCCGGGGTGGGACGCGGCCAGTTCGGTCAGGCCCTGGCGTGCCGCGGCCGTGCCGTCGGTGCGGACCAGGATGCTCTGGTCGAGGCCGGTCGTGGTGTGCCCGGCGGCCAGGTCGTGGGAGAGGACGACCGCGCCGAAGCCGAGCCCGCGGTCGTACACGGCGACGACCGTGGCGTCGACACGCGCCCCGTCGCCGAGGACGAGACGCACCCGCCGGCCCGTCTCCGCTCCCCGGGTCCGGGCCATTTCGGAGCTGACGGCGACGGTGGCGCCGGTGAGCCGGGACAGGCTGCCCTCCCGCACGCCGAGGTCGAGGACGCCTGCCGCGTCCGGCGTGAGGATCATCGCCGAGCCGCCCTGGTTCTCCGTGTCCCCGAACTGCTTGTACGGCCACACCACCGTGGTCGAGCCGACCGTCGCCGCGGCCCGTATGCCGGGCGTCTTCCGTAGGTCGGCGAGCGTGCCGGACGGCAGTCCGCCCAACGCCGGTGCGGTGACGCGCTGTTGGGCGAGGGTGCCGGTGCGGGTGTCGTCGGCGGTGGCGGCCAGCACGGTGGTCTGGGTGAGGGTGTACGTCAGGACGAACACGACTGCCATGGCCAGCGTGCTGACGATCCCGGCGTTGCGCAGGGCGTACGCCCGGAAGTTGGCCATCGCCAGCCAGGTCGGGGCCGAGGCGCGGGAGCGGGTGAGCCGGGACGCGAAAGCGCCGATGCCCCGGACGAGGGCCGGTCCGGCCAGCGCCAGTCCGATCGCGCCGATGATGCCCGCCATGGAGGTGGCCGTCGCGCCGATGACGGTGCGGGACAGCAGCGGTGCGACGGACAGGGTGGTCGCGGCGAGGATCATCAACACCCCTGCCCGCGTACGTGCCTTGGACGGCTCGCGGGGTTCGCTGCGCGACTCGGCGACCGCCTCGGTGGCCGGCATCCGGGAGGTCCGCCAGGCCGCGCCCCGGGCCGAGAGCTGCAGGGCCAGCGCCACCAGGAGCACCGTAGCGACGGCGGGCAACGGGCTGTAGGTCAGGGGCAGTTCGGACGGGATGACCCCGCGGTTCACGAGCAGCGAGCGGAACTGCCCGGCCAGCGGATAGCCGAGCGCCACACCGGGCACCAGCGCCACGGCCCCGACGACCGTCGACTGCGCGGCGGCCAGGCGGCGGATCTGCTTCGGCGTCGCGCCGACGGCCCGCATCAACGCCAGGTCGCGGCGCTGCCCCGCGATCGACACGGCCAGCGCGCTCGCCATGACGAACCCGGTGATCAGCAGGATGATCCCGGAGAGTGAACCGGCCAGCAGGATCAGCAGCGAACGGGACGCGCCCGCGCCGGGCGAGACGAGATCGCCCCGGTCCGCGCCGGTCGTCACGACCAGAGAGCTGCCCGCCACTTTCTGGCGGACCTCGGCGGCGACCCGTGCGTCGGCGCCGGACGCGGTACGCAGGGCGACCAGGTCGACGCGGTCGCCGCGGCCGGACAGTCGTACGGCCGTCGTATCGGCGAAGAAGACCCCCGCGCCCGGTGCGTCGACCACCGCCGAGACGCGGTAGCCGGTGGCGGGCCGGCCGCCTGCGGCGACCCGGACCCGGTCGCCCACCCGGACCCCCGCCGCGGCCGCGGTCGTGCTGTCGACGGCGATCTCACCGGCTCCGGTGGGCCGGTCACCGCTGATGTGGGCGTCGCCCGCCAGCAGCCGGGTCGAGGACCAGCCGTGCCCGCCCGCCGATCCGTCCCCGGCGGGTACGACCCGGCCGTGTGCGTCGACGAGGGCGGCGGGGAAGCCGAGATCGCCGACCGCCGCCTCGACCCCGGGCAGCCCGGACAGTTCGGAGACGACCTCGGCCGGGACCGTCCGCCGCTCGGGCAGCGCGACCGGCAGGTCGCCGGGCGGGTGGTACTCCTGGTCGGCGGCGACCACCACGTCCGCACCGGCCAGACGGCCGGCCGGCAGGTGGGAGCGCAGCCCGGACTCGGCCAGCACGCCGGTGCCGGTGAGCAGGGCGGCCCCGCCCAGCACCGCGCACACCACGGCGATCAGCGCGGCGATCCGGTGAGAGACCATCTGTTTCGCGAGACGGAACATGGCTCAGGCCCTCCCCAACGCGACGAGACGGTCGGCGAGTTCGGGAGCGGTCGGGGTGTCGAGCGCCTCGACCACACGGCCGTCGGCCATCACCAGCACCCGGTGCGCGCGGGCCGCGGCGGCCGGATCGTGGGTGACCATCACCACCGTCTGGCGCAGGTCGTGCACGAGGTCCCGCAGCAGGTCGAGGACCTCGTGGGCGCTGCGCAGGTCCAGCGCGCCGGTCGGCTCGTCGGCGAACACGACGGCCGGCTTTGCCACCAACGCCCGTACGATCGCGGCACGTTGCTGCTGACCGCCGGAGAGCTCGGCCGGCCGGTGGGCCAGCCGGTCGGCCAGCCCGACCCGCTCCACCAGCGTGTGCAGCCAGTCGTGGTCGGGGGTGCGTCCGGCCAGCCGCAGCGGCAGGGTGATGTTGTCCTGGATGCTGAGCGAGGGGATGAGGTTGTAGGCCTGGAAGACGAAACCGACGCGCTCCCGGCGCAGTCCGGTACGGCGCGTCTCGTTCAGTCCGCCGATCTCCCGGCCGTCGATGCGGACCTCCCCCGACGTCGGGGAGTCCAGGCCGGCCGCGCAGTGCATCAGGGTGCTCTTGCCCGAGCCCGAGGGCCCCATCACGGCCAGGAAGGTGCCGCGCTCCACTGTCAACGACACGTCGTCGAGGGCTCGTACGCCGCCCGCGTACGCCTTGCTGACGTGCTCGAGGGCGATGGCGGGCGTGTGCTGCGACGCGGCGGGCCCGGGACGGGCGCTTCCGGTGCGGGCGAACAGGGCGTTCATCGACGGCCCCGCAGGTTGCGCACGACGAGCGTGCCGGCGCAGAGCACGGTGACCGCGCCGCAGACCAGGTGCACCCAGGTGGCGGCTTCGCCGTAGGAGGCCGCCATGTTGGCGACCGCGCTCATCACGACGACGCTCCACAGCAGCGTGCGCAGGACGTCGCCGCGGGTGAGAGCCGGCGTCGTCGGTTTGGTGTCGGCGCTGGTCAGGCGGTAGGGGTCGGTGTTCTGCATGGGGCTTCCTCCCGTGGTCGGCTGTCGTCACCGACGCTATGGATCAGCACCCCTCTCGGCCGATCCCGCAGCCTGCCCGGTTCGAGGTACAGCAGGCTGTACTTCCCGGGTCCGCGGCCGACCGCCAACTCGTCCACGGCGTAGGGTCCTTCGCGACGAAGGGAGGGCACGCATGGCCATGCAGCAGGACGCGCTGACCGGTGACCGCGACACCACCCTCAAGGAAACCGTCGTGGGCACCCTTCGCGGCGCGGGCACCGCGACCGGACAGCTGGCCTCCGGCCTCGGCACGGCTCTCACCGCCCTGCTCGTGCTGCTCTGGCTCGCCCTCACCGCCGTGACCTCGCTGATCGGCGTGGGGCTCCTCATGGCGCCCGGCGTGCTGCGCGCACTGCACGCCGTGTCCGCACGGGAACGCACCCGGCTCGCCCGCTGGGGCCCCGAGGTCGTCGCCCCCGAGCCGCCGCCGACGCGGCTGCGGCCCGCCCTCGTCGACCCGACCACCCGCCGCGAACTGCGCTGGATGCTGCGGCACTCCACCCTCGGGCTGCTGCTGGGCCTGCTCGGCGTCTGGCTGCCGCTCTTCGCGGTGCGCGACACCGCCTTTCCGCTGTACTGGACGTTCATGCCCAAGGGCCTGACCGCGACCTCCATCGGCATCGGCAGCGCGCACTCCTGGCCGGAAGCCCTCGCCGTGGCCCTGCTCGGCCTGGGCTGGATCAGCATCGTCCTGGGACTCACCCCCGCCATGGCGCGGGCGCAGGCCGGGCCGGGACGCCGGCTCCTCGCGGCCGGCCCGGAGACGGACCTCTCGCTGCGGGTCGTCGAGCTCACCGCCACCCGTGCCGCCGCCCTGGACGCCCACGCCACCGAACTGCGCCGTATCGAGCGCTCGTTGCACGACGGCGCCCAGAACCGGCTGGTCGGCGTCACCGTCCTGGTCGGCGCCGCCCGCCGCATGGTCGCCCGCGACCCGGCCGCCGCCGACGAACTCCTCGAACGTGCCCAGTCCGCCGCCGAGCAGGCACTCGCCGAACTGCGCACCGTCTCGCGCAGCATCCTGCCCCCGGTGCTCGCCGACCGCGGCCTGACCGGCGCGCTCTCCGGGCTCGCCGCGGACTGCGCCGTGCCCTGCCGGACCGACGTGGACGTGCCCGAACGCTGCGCCGCGTCCGTCGAGGCGACCGCCTACTTCGTCGTCGCCGAGGCCCTGACCAACGTCGCCAAGCACAGCGGCGCGACGCACGCCACCGTCACGGCCCGCGCCCGCGGCGGACGACTGCGCCTGCGCGTCGAGGACGACGGCCGCGGCGGCGCCGACGAGGACGGCGGATCCGGGCTCACCGGCATCCGCCGCCGCGTGGCGGCCCACGACGGTAGCCTCACCGTGGCGAGCCCGCCCGGCGGCCCGACCACCCTTGAGGTGGATCTTCCCTGTGGAGCGTGACATGCGGATCGTGATCGCCGAGGACGACCCGTTGCTGCGCGAGGGGCTCGCCCTGCTGCTGCGCGCGGAGTCCCTCGACGTGGTGGCCACGGCCGGGACCGCCGACGAGGCGCTGACCGCCGTCGACGAACACAAGCCGGACGTCGCCATCTTCGACGTACGCATGCCGCCTACGCACACCGACGAGGGCATCGTCGCGGCCGTGGAGGCCCGGCGCCGCCGCCCCGACCTGGCCGTCCTCGTGCTGTCCGCGTACGTCGAGCAGAGCTTCGCCACCGAACTGCTCGGCGGTGGGGCGGGCGGCCTCGGCTATCTGCTGAAGGAACGCGTCGGCCGGGTGGAGGAGTTCCTCGACGCCCTGCGGCGGGTGGCGGCCGGGGGCACCGCCATCGACCCGGAGGTGGTCGCCCAGCTGTTCACCCGCTCCCGTCAGGACACCCGCCTCGACCGGCTCAGCCCGCGCGAACGGGACGTACTCGCCCTGATGGCCGAGGGGTTGGGCAACACCGCCATCGCCGAACGCCTCGTGGTGACCGAGGGCGCGGTCCACAAGCACATCCGCAGCATCTTCGCCAAACTCGATCTGTCCCCCGCCGACCAGGTGGACCGGCGGGTCGCCGCGGTCCTGCGCTATCTGGAGGACCTGCGCCGGCTGGCGTGAACGGGCGCGGCACCGCTCGGTCAGGGAGTGGGCCGGAATTGGTCAAGACCTCTTCAACTCCCCTGGGCCGGGACCGGGATGTGCGTGTTCACTGCGCCGTATGACACGCGCGACGCCTACAAGAACCCTGGGCCACATGAGAATCCTGGGCCCCATGAGATTCCCGATACGTCCGGGCCGGACGGTCACCGTCCTGACCGGCGCGCTCGCCGCTCTCGCGCTCTGCGTGGGCACGGCCTCCGCGGTCACGGTGCCGACCGAGTTCGGGACCGACTACCACGACCCCGTGACCGCCGCCCCGGCCGTCTTCACGCCGCACACCAAGTCGTGTTCGGTCACGGTCGCCGAGGCGAAGTTCAAGGACTTCACCCCCTACACCGGCACCTACACCCCGCCCACCGGCTGCGGCACCCCCGGCCGCTGGTCCAAGGTCGTGCTGCGTATGGACGGGAACGTGAAGGGGCGGCAGTACGACCGGCTCGGGTATCTGGACATCGGCGGCGTGCAGGTCTTCCGTACGTCGACGCCGGAGCCCTCGCAGGACGGGATCGACTGGTCCGTCGAGAAGGACGTCACCGAGTACGAGAAGACGCTGAGCAGCGCGCAGTCCGTCGACATGCTCATCGGCAACGTTGTCAACGACACCTACACCGGGATCCTCGACGTCAAGGTGACCCTCACCTTCTACGCCCCCGAAGGACCCGCCGCCGACCACGCCGACCGCACCTCCTCCGCTCCCGACCAGGTCATCCCTCTCAGCGACGGCGACAGCGTGACGACCGGCGCCTCCCTCACCACCCCGCGCAACTCCGAGCGGATCCTCGCCGAGGTGTACGCCACCGGATCGGGCGGCGGCTGCGAGGAGTTCTGGTACTCGGCGACCACGCCCTCCGCGTCGTACTCCTGCCAGGGCGGGGACGACGGGCCGTACCGCGAGGTGCAGGTGAGCGTCGACGGGAAGGTCGCCGGAATCGCCTCGCCCTACCCGAACGTGTGGACCGGCGGCTGGTCCCCCTACCTGTGGTCGGTGATCCCCTCCCCGTACGCCTTCGACGTACGGCCGCTGACCTTCGACCTGACCCCGTTCGCGGGGCTGCTCAACGACGGCAGGGCGCACAAGGTCGACGTGTCGGTGGTCGGCGTGCCGGCCGGGCAGACCGGGTGGAGCGCGCCGACCAACATCCTCGTCTGGCAGGACGCGCACAAGTCCGTGGTGACCGGGGCCCTGACGTCGTACAAGAAGGCCGGTCCGGCCGTGACCAACACCTTCACCGACGGTTCGCTGCGGCACCTGGTGACCGACGGCAAGGACCGGCTGAAGGCCACCGGCTACCTCGACACTTCCCACGGCCGGGTCACGACGACGGTCGAGCGGACCCTCACGACCGCGATCGACCACCGGTGGACGCCGGACGAGAACACCGACGACCAGACCGGCGAGTGGACCGACCACCAGGCCGTGACCACCGACGGACACGTGGCCCGCACCGACCGCACCTACACGCTCGACGGCCGCGCCACCATCGACAGCGCCAACCGCCTGCGCGTGATCATGTCGGTCGGCGACCACGCGCACATCGGCGCCACCCGCATCGACGACACCTACCGGGGAGACGCCACCTTCACGCTCGGCGTCGCCCGCGAGGACCGGCACGCGGTGGCCACGACCGGCGAGCGCTACCGGCTGCGGGCACCCGGCACCTGCTACGACCACACGCTCGCGACGGAGCAGGGGGTGCTGACGAAGGACGTGCACGGTTGCTGACCCCGGGCCTACCCAGTACCCCCCTGTGGGGGTTCTGGGTAGGTCTGTACGAAGTCCTGTGAACGAGATCACCGACGAGTGCACCCTGGGTACATTCCGTCACCGTCGGCAGGACCACGCAGGTGGGCGGGGCAAGGAGCGGGGCGAAGAGTGGGGCGGTGCCGGTGACGCCGGATACAGGGGACAAGGTCGCGGACCGCTATCTCCTGCAGGAACCCATCGGTACGGGCGGGATGGGCGTCGTCTGGCGGGCCTGGGACGAGCGGCTGGAGCGGCAGGTCGCGGTCAAGTGCACGCGCCTGGACGACGGCCGGGCCGCGCGGCGGCTGATGGGCGAGGCGCGCAACGCCGGGCGGCTGCACCACCCGAACATCGTGGGTGTCTTCGACTTCGTCGAGGAGGGCGTCACCTGCTGGATCGTCATGGAGTACGTGCCCTCGCGCAGCCTCGCGCAGATCCTGACGGAGCGCGGCCCGCTCACGCCCGAGGAGGCCGGGTCCATCGGCTGCCAGATCGCGGACGCGCTGGTGAAGTCCCACGGCGAGGGTGTGGTGCACGGAGATGTGACGCCGGAGAACATCCTCGTCACCGACGAGGGCGTCGCGAGGCTGACCGACTTCGGCATCTCCCGGGCCCGGTGGAGCGACGTCACCGAGAGCACGACGGGCAGTCTGCGCGGCAAACCCCGGTATCTGGCCCCCGAGGTGGCCAAGGGACAGCCCATGGGCGAGAAGTCCGACGTGTTCTCCCTGGGTGCCTCCCTGTTCGCGGCGGTCGAGGGCCGGTCGCCGTACGGGGAGGCCGAACACCTCATGGCGTATCTGGCGCGGGCCGTCGAGGGCCACATCGAGCCCGCGCGCCACGCCGGTCCGCTGGCCGGTCCGCTCACCGCGCTGCTGGAGGTGGACCCCCGGCAGCGGCCCGACGCCGCGAGGGCACGGAAGCTGCTGACGCAGGCCGCCCCGCCGCCCCCGCACGTCCAGGACCAGTTGCAGGACCGGCGCCCCCTGGACCTGACGCGCCCCACGTTTCGCCTGCCGCGGCTCGTACGCCGGCGCCCCCTGGCGATCGGCGCGGTGGCACTGGTCACCGCGGGAGCCGTCACGGCCGCTGTCGTGCTCTTCGGCCCGTGGGCCTCGAAGGACAGGGACAGCAAGGGCGGCCGGACGGCGACGACCGACGCGAAACCCTCGGCCACGGCCCGGCCCGGCACCATCGGTGACGAACGGACCGCGGACCCCTGCCGGTTGATGGACGCCGCCTCGCTGAGTCGCTTCGGCGGCACCGAACTCGACCCGGACTACGGGGAGATCGACCGGTGCGACGTCCTGGTGCAGAACAGCAGCGGTGACGACAACGCCGACGTCCAGGTCAACCTCGACGGGAACCAGGACCAGTTCAACGGCGACCTGTCCACGTGGCGCGTCGGCGACATCACGGTCGTGACGCTCAAGCCCCAAGGCGTCGTCTGCGAACGGGCCGTCATGACCGCCGACCACAAGCAGATCCGGATCATCGGGAAGCGGCTCGGCAGTCCGTCGCCCGACCCGTGCGCACTGGCCGACTCCGCCACCGACCACGTGGTCGGGGTGCTGGACGACGGACCGGTGCCCCGTCGTACGTCGTCGCCGGCCGCGAACTCCCTGGCCAGGGTGGACGCGTGCACACTGCTCGACGCCACGGAGCTCCAGCGGCTGCCCGGCGTCGAGGTGGGGAACCGGGATCGCGGCTTCGGATCCTGGGACTGCGACTGGTCGAGCGACGACGGCAACCGTGAGGTGGAGATCCAGTTCAGCCGCGACAACTCGCTGGGGGACGACGACGATCAGGCCGTGGACGTCGCCGGGATCAAGAGCTACCTGTCGCCCGAAGACGTCGAGAAGGACAGCTGCACCATCAGGACACCGCACCGGACCTACACCAACTCCCTCGGCGACCACACCGTCGAACTGTTCCAGCTGACCGTGTACGGGCCGCTGCCGGACAAGCAACTGTGCGCCAAGGCAACCCAGTTCGCGGTGACCGTCGTACACAACATCGCGAAGCGAATGCCGAAGGCGTGACATGACCGATCCGGGGACACCGAGAACGCCACCCCGACGGCCGGGGGACCGGGCCAGGCCCGATGCCGGGAGCCGGCGGCCGGCCTCCGGCGGAAGCCCGCTGCCCGCCACCCACGGCAGCCTCGCCCGGGGCGTGTCCGCACCCCTGCCGGGCACCCTCTTCGCGCTCGCGCTGACCGGCGGCATGACGCTGGGGCCCGGGGAGGGGCGCGTGGTCCTGTTCGGCCGCAACCGGCCCGAGGTGCACGTCTGCCTCGGCGAGGACGACCCCCAGGTCAGCCGCCACCAGGGCACCCTGACCCATCGGGAGGGCCAGTGGTGGGTGAGCAACGCCGGGCGGCTGCCGATCCGTTGCGCGGGGGCGCGGCTGCTGTTCCGGGACGAGGAGCCGCTGCCGCTCGACACCGGCTACACCCCGCTGTTCGTCGGCGGCACAGGGGGCCGCGAGCATCTGCTGGAGGTGTTCGTCACCGGCCCCGGGGGCGAGCGGCCGGCGCCGCGGCACGGGGACGTCACCCGCCCGCCCCGGGTGTGGGTGCTCACCGAACAGGAGAAGCTCGCCCTCGTCGTACTGGGCCGCCGCTATCTGCTGCACGAGCCGCGGCCGCAACCGCTGACCTGGCGCCAGACGGCCGCCGAACTCGCCGAGTTGCAGCCGCGGGCCGGCTGGACGGACAAACGCGTCGAGCACCTGGTCAACGCGGTGCGCATCCGGCTGTCCCGCGACGGGGTGCCCTGGCTGACCCGCGAGGAGCTCGGCGAGCCGGTCGGCAACGCGCTCAACGACCACCTGATCCGCGCCCTGCTCACGTCCACCACGCTCGTACCGCTGGACCTGGCCCTGATCGACGCGGCCTGACGCCCGGCCTCGCGGTGATGCCCAACAGGGGTGCTGCCGTGCCCGGTTCGTTCGGGAGCCGGTCATGCGCGTGCCGGTCCGGGCCCGGCCGTCGCCCGGCCGCGCCGGCGGACCGTCCGTAGGGCGAGTGCGGCTCCGAGCACCAGCACCGCGCCGGCTGAGCCGATGAGCCACGGACCGCGGTCCGGCGTGGTGTGTCCGGACACGGCCACGACCTTTCCCTTCCCCGGTACGGAGGTGATGTCGCGCAGCGTGAGGATCACGTCGTCCGGGCCGAGCAGTTCGTTGTGGCGGCGGAAGTCGTCCAGACCTCCTTCGTAGGTCCGGCCGTCGGAGTCGACGAGCGCCGCGGTCCCGTCGTGTCGGCGTGCCACGTACAGCGTCACCAGCTCCAGCGACCCGCTGTGGTGCTTGACCAGGACGGAGCGCTCGAAGACCGATCCGCCGGACCCCGCGAAGTCCCGCACGGCCCGGCCGGCCGCTCCACCGGGCCGGCAGCCGGCGTATGCCTCGCACGGGGAGGCGACCAGCAGTCCGGCCAGCAGCTGGTCCGGTGTACCCATGGAGGCGAGATTGGCGAGCCGGTCCGCAGTCGTCCCGCCGTTGCCGGGGATCTTGTCGTTCTTCACGTGGGTCGACCTCGTGTACTCCCGGAACAGTTCCTGCCACGAGGTCTTCGGCGCCGACGCACCGCACGCCGTCATCAGCAGGGCGATCAGGGTCAGGACGGCGAGGAACCCCCCGGAGCGCGTACGCACCATGCACTTCCCTTCCCCTTGCGGGCCTGTCGAGAGGGGCGCGACCGCCAACCGGTCACGGCCACGGTCTACCGGTGCCGCCCGGGGAGGGGTCCCGGGCGGCGCGCGCACAGTGGGCGGGCGCGGCGGAACTCCACCGCCTCGTCGGTCTTCAGGTGCGTAGGGGAAGAGGGGGAGAGCTCATGACCACTCAGGTGTCGGACCAGGTGCCGGAGCGCATGCCGAGAGGCGTCAAAGGTGCACTGGTGGGGGTGTGGTTCCAGGGCGTGGCCAACTTCTTCGCCGGGGCCGTCATCTCGAACGCGCTGGACATCACACAGGGCCAGGACGTCCCGCATCTCGGCCTGGTCCGGCTGTCCGTGTACGCGAGCTTCTTCGCGGCGGGCGCGCTCTTCGTCTCCGGCGTCTTCGCGCGCAAGCGGTTCTCCTGGGTGCGGGTCACCCTGCTCGTCGTCGAGTGCTGGGTCATGCTGTTCGCGCTGATCGGTTTCCTCGTCCTGGGCGCGCCCACCGTGATCCTCTCGTTGGCGATCCCCGCCCTGATCGCCAAGACGATGCTGGGCGTCCCGGCACGCGAGTGGTTCCATCGCTGATCAGTCAGGTCCGGCGCAGATGTGCAGCGACGGGGACGGCCTGCCGAAGCAGTGCTTGTGGCAGGCCGTCGGCTCCGAGGGGCGGCGCCGTCAGCCGCCCTCCCGCTCGATCCACTCCCCGCCGCCCAGCGGGTAGTCGTAGCCCGGGCGGTCGGCGTCGGCGCTGGTGCGGAACGGGGTGCCGCCGTTGTCGATGTGGACGGTGCCGTGGCGGCTGCCGCTGGACCAGTCCAGGGTGAGGTCCCAGCGGACGTCGTGCGCCGTGGTGTGGGCGGTGACGTAGAAGACCTCGGGGTCGGACTCGCTGACCTTGTAAGGGAAGTCGCGCTGGCCGTTCTTGACGGCCACCGTCGGGCTGCCGGCGTCGAGGCCGATGTCGAACGTCTTGGTGCCGACGCCGCCGCCGCAGCCGACGCCCATCGAGTAGTCGTTCCAGGCGAGCGGCGCGCCCTTGGTGAGGACGCGTACGTGCAGCGCCTCCAGGACGACGGTCTCCTCGCCGGTGCCCTGCACGGTGAGGGCGACCCGCTGCTCGCCCGAGGACACCGCCCCGTACGCGGCGGCCCAGCGCGAGGCGTCCTGCTCGCTCGCGGGCGGACCGACCTGCTCGGGCTTGCTGTCGACGAGGAAGTGCTGGCTGCACGGGTCCTCGTAGACGTAGGGACGGGTGCCGACCGTGAGCGGTACGGCCGTGGTGGTCGGGGCCGTGCCCTGTTTGCCGCCGTCCTTCGAGGTGCCGGACCCGGTCCCCGCCGACTCGGTGGCCGAGGCGGAGGCCGATGCGGACGGCCGCTGTCCCTTGCCGCTCGGGGACGGGGAGGCGGACGGCTTCCCGTCGTCCGCGGTACCGGTGATCCCGGCGGTGGCACCGGCCGCCCGTTCGTCCCCCGCGTCGTGCCCGCCGCCGAACGGCGGACGCACGGAGAGCACCACGGCACCCAGTACGACGGCCGCCGCGACGGAGGCGATCAGCACGGTCCGGCGACGGCGACGGCGACGGTCCGGTGCCGGCGCGAGCGGCGCGTCGACGACCGGCTCCCCGATCTCACCCTCGCCCGGCTCCAACGCTCCCAAGGCATCGGACACTTCGGACGCCTGCGACGCATTGGCCGTTTCGGCCGGCTCGGCCGCATCGGCCGAGCCGGCCCCGCGCCCCCGCGCCGCGTCCGCCAGGATCCAGCGCCGGTGCAGCTCCACCAGATCCTGCGGGGTCGCACGGCAGACCCTCGCGAGGCGCTCCACCGGTGCGTAGTCCACCGGAATCGCGGTGCCGTTGCAGTAGCGGTGCAGCGTCGACGTGCTCATGTGCAGCCGCTTGGCGAGCGTCCCGTAGCTCAGTCCCGAGCGGTCCTTGAGCTCCCGCAACAGCCGCGCGAACGCCTCCGTCTGCGCGGCCCCTGTTGCCCCTGACACCCGTTCCCCCATTGCCCGTATCCCGTTCACGCGTTCCAGGGACACTGAATTCGCCCTGGTCAGAGCGCGTTTCGGCGTTCCAGCGTCCCCAATTGCCCGCCATACGTGGCGGTGGGGACGGATCACCGCCCAAGCTTCGGTCATCCAATCACCACCACCACCCGAACACCGAAGGGGCACCGCTTACATGTCCAGCATCCGCACCTCCCGCACCCGTCTCGTCGGCGCCGCCACGACCGTCGTCCTCGCCGCGCTCTCCCTGACGGCGTGCAGCGACGGAACGGGTGCCCAGGACGAGGGCGCCGCGTCGTCCAACTCCGCGACGGCGAGCCCCTCTTCCGGCGCCTCGTCCTCCAACTCCGGCTCCCACACCGGCTCCAACTCCACCTCGGGCTCCAACTCCGGCTCCAACGCCTCGGACGTCACGCACACCCCCGCGTCCAAGGCTCCCGGCTCGTCGGGCAGGACGGTCACCTGTGAGGGGTCCAACACCAAGACGGTGGCGGCCCCGTTGAACCGCCCCGTGAACCACATGCTGCTCACGGTGACCAACACCGGCAGCGGGACCTGCTACCTCTACGGCTACCCGGCCGTCCGCTTCGGTGAGGCCCAGTCCGTGCCTCCGGTCATCGAGGACTCGCAGCCGCAGGCGGTCGTCACGCTCAAGCCCGGCGAGTCCGGCTACGCCTCCGTGAGCCTGTCCGCCACCGACGGCAGCGGCTCGAACGGCGAGACCGTGAAGTCCCTGGCCGTCTACTTCCACGGTCCTTCCGGCAACGAGAGCGTCGGCGCGGGCGCCAACCCGTCGCTGCCCGCGAAGGGCGTCTACGTCGACGACTCGCTCAAGGTCACGTACTGGCAGCAGTCGATGGACGACGCCGTCAACTGGTGACGTGACGCGGTGGCCGGCGCGACGGCCGCAGCCCGGTACGCCGCACCCCTCATGGCCCGGCTGGGCGGCTGGGCTACGGCTTCGCGGAGCGGGGCTGGGTCGTCGGGATCCGGGAGGTGAAGAACAGGGCGAGCACCGCGGCGAGGGCGAGGACGGCGAGTGCGGCGCGCAGGCCGTCGAGCCGCGCTTCGCTGTTCGCGTCGAGCGCCGCCCGGGAGACCTCCGCGCTCGCGCCGGCTTCGTCGAGCGCGGTCTTGAGCTGCGCGTCCGACAGGAAGGGCGCGCCGCTCTGGAGCTCGACGGAGGCCTGGCTCTTGACGTCGGCCGGGACCGCCGGGTTCTGCTCGATGCTGGTCAGGAACGAGGTCGTGAGCGCGGCGATCATGATCGACCCGGCCAGTGCCGTACCGATCGAGGCGCCGAGGTTGGTGACGGCGTTCTGGACTCCGCCGACCTCCGCGCTCTGCGCCTCCGGCACCGCGGACACGGTGACCGACCCGAGCTGGGACGCCAGTGCGCCCATGCCGAGCCCGATCAGCAGGAGCGGGATGGTGACGACTTCCGCTCCGGCTTCCACGTCGAGCGCGGCCATCAGGACCACCGCGCCCGCGAGCAGCGAGAGGATCCCGAGCCGCACCACCCGGCGCGGCGAGACGTCCGGGAAGAAGCGCGGGATCAGGATCGCGGCCGCCAGCAGCGTCAGCGACAGCGGCAGGATGCGGGCACCGGTCTTGAGCGCGGACAGTCCCAGGGCCACCGACAGATACAGCGGTACGACGAAGAACACGCCCATCTGCACGAGGTACTGGAAGAAGAACATCGTCAGGCCGCCGCTGAGCTGTTTGTTCCGCAGCATGGCCGGGTCGACGAGCGGCTCCTTGTGCCGCTCCACGAGGCGCGCCTCCCAGTGGAGGAAGAGCCAGATCAGCAGCAGGCCGGCCAGCATCAGCCACACGACCAGCGAGACCCCGAGCCACGAGGGCGCGTCGGGTTTGGGCTGGAACCAGCCCCACTCGTCCGAGCGGAGGACTCCGTAGACGAAGATCCCGAGCCCGAGGGCGGAGAGCACGCAGCCGACGAGATCGATGCGGGTGCGTTCGCCGACCGGTGCGTCGGCGATGGGGCGGGCGAGCAGCAGGATGCCGAGCACCACCACGACCTCACCGGCGAACACCCAGCGCCAGGAGAAGTACGTGGTCGCGACGCCCCCGATGAGCGGCCCCACCGCGATGGCCACGGCCCCCGCGGCCGCGACGAGTCCGTAGGCGGCGGGCCGGCGTTCGGCGGAGAAGTTGCCCGCCACCAGCGCCACGATCGCGGGCAGGATGAGCGCGGCTCCGAGGCCCTCGAGCAACGCCCAGCCGAGCAGCAGGACGGGGAGGTTCGGTGCGAGCGCCGTGGTCAGGGAGCCGCAGCCGTAGACGGCGCAGCCGATCATGAACGCGCGTTTGCGGCCGATCAGCGCACCGACCTTGCCGCCCGGGATCATGAACATCGCCATCACGAGGGTGTAGGCCGTGATGGCGCCCTGGATCCCCGTCACGGTCGTGCCCACGTCCTCGGCCACGGTGGCGATCGAGACGTTCATGACCGAGCTGTCGAGCGCCATCAGGAACTGACCTGCCGCGAGCGTCAGCAGGACGAGTCGCGCTGTCGCCGAACTCTCAGCGGTGCCTGCCCCAGATGCCATGGGCGCATCGTCGCAGCCACCCCGAAGCCGGGTGCCCCGACCCGCCACGGTCGTCAACCGGTCAGGTGACGCGTCACCTGGGCCACCTGCGCCACCTGCGCCGCTCGCCCGGCGGCCGAACGACTCTGTGAGGCGAATTCGTTCGCCGATACGAGGGCCGTCCGAAACCCTGGCGCCCGGCGCGGGTCGGCGGGGCGGACGTCGGTCCGTGGGCCGCACGGGCGGCGCAGAGCCGCGATGCGGTGGTGACACGGGCGCGGGCGCGCCTCATGATGGGTGGGTCATGGGGGGTTCGGTGGATGTGTCCCGTGTGCGCCACCGCGGCAGGGTTCCGCGTGTGGTGCCGGTGGCGGCTGCCCGGGCGGGGCTGTTCTCCGTACTCGGCACCGCGGTCGCGTCCACGGTTCACCATCTGGCGTTCGACTCCAGTCCCTCGTGGCTGGTGCGGGCTCTCGCCGCCTGCCTGCTCTTCGGTGTCGCGCTGCCCGGCGCCGGGCACGACAAGCCGCTGGTACGGCAGTTGGTGCTGGCGGCCGGCACGCAGGTGGTCGTGGGCTACTGGTTCGTACGGGCCGACGGCTCCGTGTCCGTTCCGGGGCATGCCCTGTGGCCGTCCTCCGTGCACGCGGGCTGGCCGGTCGTGATCGGGCATGTGCTGCTGACCGTGCTGTGCGCGATGCTGCTGCACGGTGTGGACACCTGCCGCCGGCGCGTGCTGTACGCGGCGGGATGCGAGTGGGAGAAGCTGCGCGAGGTGCTGCGCAGGCTGTTCACCCCGGTCCGTACCTCCGCCGATCCGACCGCGGCCCGCCACGCCGGAGCATGCGCGTTTGCCGGGCCCGCGCCCGGCGTTCCCCTCCAGGTCCTCCTGGCGGACACGGTCGTCCGGCGCGGCCCGCCCGCTTCCTCCCTGCTGCCGCGGACGCGGCGGCCTTCGGTGTGCATCTGAAGTTCTGACCTTTCATGCCATGCCATGCCGTGAGCGCGGGCTGCTCGACAGCGCCCGCGCCAGGGGGGAATCCCAGTCATGTCCAAGAACGTCGTCGTCATCGGGGCGGGCCCGTACGGCCTGTCCACCGCCGCGCATCTGAAGGCGCGCGGCCTGAGTGTCAGGGTGTTCGGTTCGCCGATGGCGAGCTGGGCCGAGAACATGCCCGCGGGCATGCTGCTGAAGTCACCGCCGAGCGCGTCGATGCTGTCGGCGCCGCGAGCGGGGTTCACGCTGGACGACTACGCCCGGCAGCAGTCGGGCGAGGTCCGGCCGACCGGGCACGACCGGGTGCCGGTCGAGATGTTCGTGCGGTACGGGCGTTGGTTCGCCGAGGAGTTGGTGCCGGAGGTGGAGCGGGTCCGGGTCCTAGGGGTCGACCGGCAGGCCGACGGCTTCCGTCTCAAGCTCGCCTCGGGCGAGGAGCTGCGGGCGGCGGCCGTGGTCGTGGCCAGTGGAATGGACGGCTTCGCGCACGTCCCGGAGCCGCTCGCCGAGTTCGTCCCCGAGGGGCTCGTCTCGCACAGTTCGCAGCACGCCGACCTCAAGGCGTTCGCCGGACGGGACGTCGTCGTGGTGGGCGGCGGGCAGTCGGCGCAGGAGAGCGCCGCCCTGCTGCACGAGGCCGGTGCGCAGGTCCAACTGATGGTCCGGGCCGGAAAGTTGGTGTTCGGCGCGGCGCCGACTCCGCCGCCGCACTGGCAGCCCGACACCCCGTTGGGACGTTCCTGGGGGCTGTACGGGGTGGTCCACCGGGCCGCCGCCTTCCGCTTCCTGCCCACGGAAGCGCGGCTGCGGCTGGTCGAGCGGGTGCTCGGTCCGTTCGGGGCGTGGTGGCTCAAGCCGCGCCTCGACGGGGTCGTTCCCCTACGGCTGCGCGAGAGCATCACCGGTGCGCGACGGCACGACGGTGGCGTCCTGCTCACCACCAGGGACGGCGACGGACGTACGCACTCGGTCGCAGCAGAGCACGTCCTGGCGGCCACCGGCTACCAAGTCCGCCTGGACGGGCTGGACTTCCTGGCCCCCGAACTGCGGGCCGGGCTCGCCCGCACCGGAGGCTCCCCGCATCTCGACGCGGGGCTCCAGTCCTCCGTGCCCGGCCTGTACTTCACGGGCATCCAGGCGGCGGCGACCTTCGGGCCACTGCTGCGGTTCACCTGCGGGACCGCGTTCGCCGCGCCCCGGCTCGCGGCGGCCGTCGCGGCGTACCCGGCGACGCGGTAGCGAAGGGCCGCGGGGAGAACACCGGTACCCGGTGGTGCAGTTCGTCGGCGGCGAAGCCGTGATGGTGCCGCCAGCCGGCGCCCACCCGCGTGGCGCCGGCGAGGTGGGGGTGGTCGTCGTGGAGTTCGGTGTGCTCGTGCTCCACGGCGGCCGGTGCCGTCCGCCACAGGCGTACGGCCAGCAGGGCGGCGCCCAGTGCGATCCCGCCGAGGGAGACGACGGCCGCCTGCAGCCCGGCCTCCGCGCCGAGCCATCCGGCCAGCGGGTACGTCAGCAGCCAGCAACCGTGGGAGAGGGAGAACTGCGCCGCGAAGGCCGCAGTGCGCTCCTGGGCCGGGGCCGAGCGGCGGATCAGCCTGCCGGTCGGCGTGAGCACCAGTGAGCACGCGGCGCCGAACGCCGCCCACACCACCAGCAGGGCGGGCCACCGCCAACTCCCGCTCCGCGCCGCCGTGATGGCGGCGAGCGCGGCGAAGACGGCAGCGAGCAGCAGTGCGCCGCGCAGCATCACCGTCCGGTCCGGGACCCGGTCCAGCACGCGCGGCAGGACCAGCGCCACGACCATCGACCCCGCGCCGTACGCGCCGAGCGCCAGCGGTACGGCGCCGGTCGACAGGCCCAGGAAGTCACGGACGTAGACGACGGAGTTGACGGTCACCATCGCGCTCGCGGCGGCGACCGCGAGGTTCAGCGCGAGCAGGGCGCGCAGCTGCGGGAGCGCGAAGAAGAGGCGGGTGCCCGCGGTGGCCCTGGTGCGCGCGCCGCCGGTGCGCGGCATCGGGGCGGGCGCGGGCCTGGGCAGGACCGCCGAGACGACGAGCACCGCCGAGGCGAGGAAGCCCAGCACGGTGCCGGTGAACAGCCAGTTGTACGTGATGACGGACAGCAGGGCCGCCGCCAGCGTGGGGGAGAAGAGGCTCTCCAGGTCGTAGGCGAGCCGGGACATGGACAGCGCCTGCGTGTAGTCGCGTTCCTCGGGCAGGACGTCGGGGATGACGGCCTGGAAGGCCGGCGTGAACGCGGCCGAGGCGGACTGGAGCAGGAACACCAGGACGTACACCTGCCAGACCTGGTCCACGAACGGCAGGAACAGCGCGACCCCCGCCCGGGTCAGGTCGGCGCTCACCATGAGCGCCCGGCGCGGCAGCCGGTCGGCGACCGCTCCGACGGCCGGGGCGATCGCCACGTACGCCACCATCTTGATCGCGAGCGCGGTGCCGAGCACCGAACCGGCGTCGGCGCCCGCGAGGTCGTACGCCAGCAGACCGAGGGCCACTGTGGCCAGCCCGGTGCCGATCAGGGCGATGACCTGGGCGGCGAAGAGGTGACGGTAGGTGCGGTTGCGCAGGACGGCGAGCATGCGGGCGGCTCCCGGGGCACGAGGTCCGGTCGGTCCCGCAAGTGTAGCCATCATGTGCGCACCTGCGCACATGATGGCTGAAGATGACCGGCGCACGGCCGGGCCCCGCCCCGCCCGGCCCGGTGGCTCTAGGCTTGCCCCATGCCCGAAAGCCACGCGATCTCACCTGCGGCCGATGCGCATCTACGGGCCCCGGACAGTGCACGGCTCGCCGAGGCGACCGGGGTGTTCGCGATGCTCTCGGACGCGACCCGGCTGCACCTGCTGTGGCTGCTGGCGGAAGGCGAGTCGGACGTCGGTTCCCTCACCGAGCGCATCGACGCCTCGCGCACGGCGGTCAGCCAGCACCTCGGGAAGCTGCGCCTGGCCGGGCTCGTGGACACCCGCCGCGAGGGCCGGCACATCTACTACCGCCTGAGCGACGGGCACCTGCGCCGCCTGGTCGTGGAGGCGCTCAGCCACGCGGACCACCGGGTCAGCGGGAAGGCACCGCACGACTGAGCCCTGGCCACCGCGGCCCCTGGTCTCATCAGGACGCGTCCTGGCCCGGAAGTTCCATCCGCAGTTCGTAGCCGCCGTCGGTCGTGGGGCCGGCGGTGACGCTGCCGCCCAGGAGTTCGGCGCGCTGACGCAGGCCGGCCAGGCCGTGGTGGGCGCCGGGGAGGGCGAGGGCGGGGCGGTCGGGGGCCGAGTTGGTGATCACGGCGTGCAGGGTCTCGCCGGTTGTCCCGATACGGATCGTGGCCCGGGTTCCGGGGGCGTGTTTGCGTACGTTGGTCAGGGCCTCCTGGACGGTGCGGTAGACGGCACGCTGCACCGTGGGCGGGAGGCCCTCGGGCAGGTCGGCCCGCAGCTCGGCCTCGATGCCGCTGCCGTCGACCAGTTGCGGCAGGTCGGCGAGCAGCGGCTGGGGGGTCAGTTCGGTGGGGCGGCTGCCGGCGGCGCGCAGCACACCGACCATGTGCCGCAGTTCGTCCAGCGTCTGCACGGCGAGCCGCCGGATGTCGGCCGCGGCCTCCTTCACCCCGGTCTCGCGGCTGCTCACCTGGAGCGCCCCGGCCCGGACCGCGATCAGGCTGACCTGGTGGGAGACGACGTCGTGCATCTCCCGGGCCAGCTGCGCGCGCTCCTTGGCCAGCACGCTCTGGGCGAGCAGCCGGCGTTCCATCTCGCGTGCTGCGGTGATCTCGTCGAGCCGCAGCGCGAGTTCACGCCGGGCCTGGACGAGCTGTCCGAGGAAGACGGGCGCGGCCGCCGTCGCCAGACTGTAGGTGAGCGTGATCAGGTCGAAGGGGTCCGTCGGGTCGGCGAGCTCCGGTGTCGGCCACCACCATGAGGTGGTGTCGCTGACCGTGAACGCGAGGGCGCAGCCGGCCAGCAGGACACGATGACGGTTGAGCGAGGCGAGAGTGAAGAGCGCGGCCAGGGTGGCGAACACCGCGTCCGTGACGAGGGTCGACGGGAGGGCGAGCAGATACGTCACCAGCGGCAGACGGCGCCGCAGGACGAGTGCGAACGCGCCGAGCAGCGCGCAGGCCACGGCCAGGTGGTCCTCGGAGTCGACATGGACCCAGATGTCCAGCAGGGCGGCGGCGATCAGGACGGCGTCGATCAGGGCAGCGGGCGCGCGGCGGGGATTCATCGGCCCTCCGGATCCGGGGGCGGTTCCTTGAGCAGGCCGGCCCGTTCGGCGAGCAGCGCCGCCTGGACACGGCTGCCCACCTCCAGCTTGGTGAGGACCGCGCTGACATGGTCCTTGACCGTCGCGGTGCTGAGGTGCATCCGCTCGGCGATGCCCGCGTTGGACAGGCCCTCGGCCACGAGGAAGAGCACGGTCCGCTCGCGGTCCGTCAGCCGGTCGACGCCGAGGGCGGCCGGGTTGCGGGGATCGGCGTCCAGATAGCCGTCGACGACGGTGCGGGTGACCTTGGCCGACAGTACGACCCCGCCGTCGGCCAAGGAACGTATCAGGTACGGCAGTTGCTCCGGGTCGGTGTCCTTCAGCAGAAAGCCGGCCGCCCCGGAGCGCAGGGCGGCGGCCACGTACTCGTCCATGTCGAAGGTCGTCAGCATCGCCACCACCGGCGGATTGGGCAGGCGGCGCAGCTCGGCCAGCACGGTGAGCCCGTCCACGTCCGGCATCCGGATGTCGAGCAGCACCACGTCCGGACGCGCACCCCGCACGGCCCGGACAGCCTGGCCGCCCGGGACCGCCGCCACGACCTCGATGTCGTCCGCGGCGTCGAGAATGTGCCGGAACCCCGTACGGATCATGGCCTCGTCGTCGACCACCAGAACCCGGATCATCTGTGCTCCGCTCGCCGCCGGACCACCGCTGGTTCGCTACGACGCCCGGGGGCGCCCACCGGTTCCTGGCGCAGCTCGTCGAGCACCGGCGGGGGTGCGGCCCGCCGGTCGGCGGGGGCAACTCCGGCCACCCGCCGGATGGGCCCGGGTGCCGCCCGGCCCCAACCCTGGAGCACATGAGCGAACACGCGCCCTCCGTCCTGCCCGGCCGGTCGTCACCACCCCCGCGACAACCGGAGCCCCCGCCTGCCTCCCGCACCCCCTCGACCGGACGTCTGGTCGGCATCGACCTGGCCCGCGGACTCGCGGTCCTCGGCATGTACGCGGCCCACGTCGGCCCGGACCCCACCATGGGCGGCCCGCTGGGCTTCGTACTGGAACTGGCGCGCGGCCGCGCCTCCGCCCTGTTCGCGCTGCTCGCCGGGTTCTCGCTGGTGCTCATCACCGGCCGCCCGCACCCGCACACCGGACGCGCGGGACGGCAGGCGGTGGTCAGGATCGTCATCCGCTCGGTCGTCCTGATGGCACTGGGCTTCGCCCTGACCGCCCTGGACACCGACGTCGACGTCATCCTCTCCTTCTACGGCCTGCTCTTCCTCGCCATCCTGCCGCTGTACCGGCTGAGCGCACGAACGCTGGCCGTCATCGCCGCGGCGGGCGCGCTGGTCCTGCCCCAACTGCTGTACGTGATACGCCAGTCGATCGAGGGAGGCGACTGGGCGGACACCGTCGTCGCGGGTGACCCGCTGGCCCGGATCACCGGCACGGACGGCTTCATGGAGCTGTTGTTCACCGGCGAATACCCGGTGCTCACCTGGATGTCGTTCATGGTCGCGGGCATGGCGGTGGCCCGCCTGGACCTCACACGAGGCAGGACCCTCGCTCAACTCTCCTGCGCGGGCGGCGCGTTGGCCCTGATCGGCTACGGCGGCTCCTGGCTCGCCCTGCACCTCGTCCCGCACGCCGGCGACACCGTCGCGGCCGCCACGGACGGCGCGTCGCCCGGCTCCGCCTGGTGGTCCGACACCGTCGGCTACCTCACCGACGGCACCCCCGCCGACTGGCTCCTGGTGGCGGCCCCGCACAGCCAGACGACGTTCTCGATCCTCGGCAACACGGGAGTGGCACTCGCCGTCGTGGCCGCGTGCGTGGCCGCCGCCGACCGGTTGCCGCGCCTGGTCCGCCTGGCCACCCCGGTCACCGCGGTCGGCATGACCGCGCTGACCGCCTACGTCCTGCACATCCTCGCCATCCGCGCCGTCGGCATGCGGGAGGAGACGGGCCCGGCCCTGCTCTCCCTGCTCCTCTTCACCGCGACCGCCATGCTCCTCGCGACGGTGTGGACCCGACACTTCCGCCGCGGACCGCTGGAACACCTGCTCCACACCGCCACACTGCCGGCCCGTCGGGTCGGGTGATGTGCCCACTGCAAGACCCTGACCGGGGGCACCACCTGCAAGATGGCGGTCCTCGGAGTCGATCAGGTGCTGAAGCGGTGGGTGCCGGAGCCGACGCGGTAGACCGCGCAGCCGTCCTCCTGACGCAGGAACGTCCCGTCGGTGTGGGTGACCTCCTCCCGAGCCGATGCGGGAATCCACACCTCGGCGGTCGTGTTGGGCGGCACCGCGCACGTCAGCGTGAACCGGCCGGACCGCAGCTGCCATCGGGTCGAGACGGGGCCGTAGACCGAAGTGAACGTGGCACGCGCGGAGTTGACGTCCCCGCCCGGCCGGGGGCGGATGACGATCTCGCGGTAGCCGGGCCGGCCCGCCGCGATACCGGCGATGTTCGTGTACATCCATTCCCCGACCGAGCCATAGGCGTAGTGGTTGAAGGAGTTCATCGCCGGGTCCTGGAAGGTGCCGTCGGGCCGGATGGAGTCCCAGCGTTCCCACATGGTCGTGGACCCTCTGTCGATCTGGTATCCCCAGCTGGGGAAGGAGCGTTGCTGCAACAGGCGGTAGGCGACGTCGGTGTGGCCCGTGTCGGTCAGGACGGGGAGCAGTCGGGGAGTGCCGAGGAAGCCCGTCGAAAGGTGCCAGTCCTTGGCCTCGATCAACGCGACCAGCCGGTCGGCCGCGGCCTTGCGCGACGCGTCCGGCAGCAGGTCCATCGACAGCGCCAGGACGTAGGCCGTCTGCGTATCGCCCTTCACCCGGCCGTCGGAGCCCACGTAGGCGTCCTGGAAGGCCGTTCGGATCCGTCCGAAGAGATCGCGGTACGGGGCGGCGTCCTTGCCGAGTTCGCCGGCCATCCGCGCCGCGAGATCGGCGGCGTGCGCGAAGTACGCGGTGGCGATGACGTCCTTGGGGGTCTCGTCGTCGACGTTCAGCCAGTCGCCGTATCCCTGCGCGGGGCGCAGCAGTTTTTCGCTGTTCTTCTCCAGGTACGTCAGCCAGGTCTGGACGGACGGCCAGGCGTCCGCGAGGACTTGGCGGTCGCCGTATGCCTGGTGGAGGGCCCAGGGGACGGTGACGCCCGCGTCGCCCCAGCCGGCGGTGCCGTTGCCGACCGTGCCCACCATCGGCGCCACGTCCGTGAACGCGCCCTCCGCGGTGCGCGAATCCCGGAGGTCCACCAGCCACTTGGACAGGAAACGGGCCGACTCCATCGTGTAGGAGGCCGTGGGCGCGAAGACGTTGATGTCTCCCGTCCAGCCCAGGCGCTCGTCACGCGCGGGCGTGTCCGTCGGAATGGAGAGGAAGTTGCCGCGCTGCCCCCAAGTGATGTTGCTGTGCAGCTGGTTGAGCATCGGTACGTCGGTCTCGAAGTCGAGCGTGAAGGGGGCGGATGTGTGCATGACGCGCCCGGTGACGGCCTGCGCCGAGGGAGCGCGCGTGCCGGGGAATCCGGTCACCTCGACGTACCGGAACCCGTGGAAGGTGAAGCGGGGCTCGTAGACCTCCTCCTTCCCCTGCCCCTTGAGGGTGTACGTGTCCGTCGCCGCCGCGCTCCGCAGATTCGCGGTGTAGACGGTGCCGTCGGGGTTGAGCACCTCGGCGTGTCTGAGCCGGACGGTCTCTCCCGCCTCGCCCTTCACCCGGAGCCGTACCGAGCCGACCATGTTCTGGCCGAGGTCGAACACGTGGACGCCGGGCTTGGGTTGGGTGATTTTCTTCGGCGTCAGCTCCCGCTCCACGTGTACCGGACCGTCCACCTGCGCGACGATCAGACCGGGACCGACGTCACCGGCCCCGCGTACGCCGAGCCAGCCCGTGTCGTCGAAGCCGGGGGAGGCCCAGCCGGGAGTCTCCTTGCGCGCGTCGTACGTCTCACCGTTCAGCAGGTCGGCGGCGACGATCGGCCCGGCGGCGGCCCGCCAGTCGGTGCCCGAGGTGATGCGCTCGCTGGTCCCGTCCGCGTACTCCACCTCCAACTGGACCAGCAGCGCCGGGTGTTGACCGTACTGACCCGGCCCGAACATGCCCACGTTGCCCGCGTACCAGCCGGGTGCCAGGTACGCCCCGACGGCGTTGGTGCCCGGCCGCAGGAGCGTGGTGACGTCGTACGTCCGGTACTGGACGCGGGTGCGGTAGTCCGTCCAGCCGGGAGCGAGTTGATCGGTGCCCACGCGGCTGCCGTTGAGGTGGGCCTCGTACAGGCCGAGCGCGGTGGCGTACAGGCGCGCGCGTGCCACCTTCCGGGGCGGGAGCCGGAATTCGTGCCGGACCTGGGTGACGGCGTACGACACCGGGACGACCCGTCCCCACGGCCCGCTGCCCCATGCGGCCGCCACCTTGGCCGCCGGCCAGCCCGCGTCGTCGAACCCCGACTCCCGCCACCCGTCGGCCGGTTCCTGATCCGTGACCTTCCAGGAGCCGTCGGTGAACACCTTCTGCTCACCGGACGCGGTCCGCACGACAAGGGCGGCGATGAGTCCCGCCGGGCCCTCGGTCGCATTGGTGGCGGACACGGCGATAACGTTGTCACCGGCGCGCACCTGGTCCAGTACGTCGACCACCGCCGGGCGTTTCCAGTCGTCGTTGTCCGTGTCGAGGTCGGTGTGGGCCACCTCGACGCCGTTCACGGAGACGGCGTACACGTTGTCCGCGGTGATGGCGAGCGTCGCCGCCGTGATTCCGGCGGGCAGTTGGGCGGCGCCGCGGAACCAGCGGGTGGCCGCCGGAACGCTGCTCGTCGGATCGCCCTCGGGGAACCAGATCCAGGAACCGCCCTCGAAGGACGGCGCGTCCGCGAGGCCCGCCGGCGCGGAGATCCAGTCGGCGGTCCACTGCCCGGCATCCATGAGGCCGGTCTCCCACCAGGAGGGCGCGCTCCAGTCGGAGACCTGCCCGTCGGCGTCCCATACGCGTACGGACCAGAAGTAGCGTGTCCGGGGCTTGAGTCGAGGACCGGCGTAAGGGACGAGGACGGACTCGCCGGACGTGACCTTCCCGCTGTCCCAGACGTCCGGACGGGTCAGTCCCGACGCGGTGCCGGCGACGCGGACCTGGTACGCGCTCTGCCGCATGCCCGCCTTGTCGGAGGCCAACGGCCAGCTCAGCCGGGGGTGTTGGGCGTCGAGCCCCAGGGGGTGGCGGACGTATTCGACGGTCGGCGCGGTGACGCGCAGCCCTTCCTGCGAGGCCTGTGTCTGTGTCTGTGCCTGTCCGGATGCCGGTGCGGCCATCGCCGGTACGCCGTCGACGGTCACTGCCGCGACCGTGGCGACCGCACCCGCGAGGATGTTCCTCCTGCTGATCACTACGACTCCTCACTCGCATGGAATGCACGGAATGTATGAATCGATTCAAAATGGAGAGGCGTGGGTAACGTAGAGCCGCGTGGGGCCGGGGTCAATCGTCGTGCAATTGTTTTTGTGACGCGGGTACTTCGCGATTGCGTCGGGCGAGGGCGGCGTGCGGGGCGGGCGCGAATGGATTGAACGGTTTCAATCAGGAGCCGGGAACGGTGATCGTGGCCGGGGCCGACGGGCCCGCGGCGCGGAGGTGTCGGGCCAAGCGGGACGGGTCCGCGCCGGCGCGGGACGCCAGTTCGCGCGCGAATGCAGGTTACGTGGTGGATTGGACAGCGCTTTCGAACGCCTGGTTCATGCTCCGGGGCCGACTGGTGCACGACGGTCACATGGTTTCGAGGCCGGCGAAGAGGGGGGTCCGAGGTCGGGAAACGGTTCATTCGGCGTTGCCGAGCGCGGTCATCGGGGTGATGCGGCCGGCGCGGCGGGCCGGCAGCAGTCCGGCCAGTGCGGTGAGGGCCGCCAACCCGGCGAAGACCAGGAGGAGTTGGGCTCCCGGCAGGCGAAGGGGCGCCTCGGTGACGGCCACGCGGATGAGGAGCCAGGCGTAGGGGACGCCGAGCGCCAGTCCGAGGACGCCGCCGAGGACGCCGTACAGCCCGGCCTCCATCGTGATCGTCCGGCGCAGTGCGCCGCCGCCCAGGCCCAAGGCGCGCAACAGGCCGAATTCTCGGGTGCGTTCGATCGCGGTCAGGCTGGTGGTGGCGGTGACGCCGACGACGGCGATGAGGACGGTCAGGGCGACGAGTCCGAGCGCGGTCGTGCCCATCAGACGGACCGTCTCCCGGTCGCTGTCCCGGGCCTCCGAGAGCACGCTGACGGAGACGTCGTCGGGGTCGGGGACGTGCGTACGGATGATGCTCTCCAGCGCCCGCTGCGCCTTGCCCCGCGCGGCGAAGCCGTCCCCGGCCGCGTCGGCGAAGATGCCGCTCGCGTTCTTGGCGGCGCCCATCCGGTCCAGATCGGCGGGGACGACCAGTACGTTCGCCAGGCCCGGCCCCGCACCGTGCAGCGTGGCGGCGACGGTCAGCCGGACGCCACCGAGGCTGAGCGCGTCGCCGGCCGTCACCCCGAGGTGCTCGGCCGTGTCGGCGGAGAGGACCGCGTGGCCCGGCCCCAGGTCGCCGAGGGAGCCGGTGGCCGCGTCGATCTGCCTGCCCGTGGGCAGTGCCTCCGGGTCCAGGTCCGACACCTCGAACTCCCCGCCGGCGGCCTTGACTTGGACGGTGCGGTAACCCGTGACGTGCGTAAGGGCGGGTGATGCGGCGAATTGTCGTACGACAGTGGAGTCCAGCCCCTTGCCGTCGGCCGCGACCCGGAAGTCGGCGGGGGCTTCGACGGCGTTCGTGCGTTCCATGTAGCCGCTCAGACAGGCCAGCGAGACGAGGGCCCCGGAGACCAGCGCGACGCCGAGGGCGACGACCACGGAGACGGCCGCGGCACGGCGCGGTGTGCCTCCGACGCCGCTGACGGCCAGCCTGCCGGTGGCGCCCAGTCGGCGTAGAGGCCACCCGGTCACGGCCAGAACCGGGCGGACGAGGAGCGGGCCGAGTGCGATCAGCGCCAGGAAGGCGAGGGCCGCGGACGCGACCAGGCTCATCATGGCGAGGTCGCGGTCGGAGGTGTCCTGGCCGGGCAGTGCGGCGAGCCCCGTGGCAGCGGCGGCGAAGAGGAGCCCGGCGGTGAGGCGGGCCGGGCGGACACGGGTTTCGCCGCCGACGGTGCCCGCGGTGCGCAGCGCCTGCAGCGGGGAGACCCGGGCCGCCGAAAGGGCGGGGGCGAGGACCGCGCCGACGGTCACCAGCGTGGTTCCTACGACGACCAGCGCGGCGTCCGTCACGGGGAAGCCCGGCGCGGACAGATCCCGGGCGACGAGAGGCGCCAGGTGCCCGGCGCCCAGCGCGATCAGCACTCCGAGCGTGCCCGCGACCGCGCCCACCAGGGCGCCCTCGACGGCGAGTGCCGCCGCGAGCCGGCGCTGCGGGGCACCGATGGCGCGCAGAAGCGCCAACTGCCGTAGCCGCTGGGCGAAGACGATGCGGAAGGTGGAGGTGGCGACCAGCGCGGCGGCCCCCACGGCGACGGCCAGGAACACGGAGATGAGCCGGAAGAGCTCCTGCATGTCGCCGCTGACGGCGTCGTGTTCCTCCTGGGCGCGTAGGGCGCTGCCGGAGGTGAGCGTCACGCCGGTGGGCAGTATGTCCCGGATCTGCTGGGACAGTTGGGCTGCCGGGAAGTGTTTCCTGGCGCGGATGTCCACGTGCTGGTAGCCCGGCAGATCCGCGAGGGTCCCGATGTGTGCGTCGGTGGTGTAGCCGCCGGACTGCTGGTCGGCGGTCGCGGTGCTCTTCACGACCCCGGTGACGGTGACGGTGACCTTGACGGTCTTGTCGGTGTCCTTGCGGTCCGGGACCAGGAGAGTCGTACGGGTGCCGGGGGTGAGCTCCAACTCCTCGGCGGCCCGGCGGTTGACCGCGATCTGGCCGGCGTGTTCGGGGTAGCTGCCCTTGACGAGCCGGACCTGGGAGAGCGGTCCGCTGCCGGGGTCGGAGCGGAGCGCCAGCCAGTGCTCGAACGGACCGGCCAGCGGGGCACCGGAGTCCACCCGGCCGACGGCCTCCGCCACACCGGGCAGGGCGCGGATCTTCTTGAGCGTGGCGGCGCTGACGTGGGAGTCGCCGGCGGTCGCGACCAGGCTCACGGCCTCGGGGGTGCCGCGGAAGCGGTCGAGGGTGGTGTTCGTGGTGATCTGCTGGGCCATGACGGTGGCGAAGACCACGAAGGCGGCCACCAGGACCGACATACCGGTGGTCACCAACCGGCCGGGACGGCGCAGGAGTTCGGCGAGCTGCGAGCCGAGGATGCTCGCGCGCCAGGGGGCGTTCAAGGGAGCGTTCGACGGGGTGATTGAGGGGGTGTTCATCGGACCACTCCCAGGCTTCGGGCGGCGTCGGGACCGGCCGTCGTATCGACGTCGTCGACGATGCGGCCGTCGGCGAGGGTGAGCACGCGGTCGGCGTAGGCGGCGGCCCGCGGGTCGTGCGTCACCATGACCACGGTCTGGCCGAGGTCGTGCACGGAGCGGCGCAGGAAGTCGAGGACCTCGGCGCCGGAGTGCGAGTCCAGGTTGCCGGTGGGCTCGTCGGCGAAGACCACGGCGGGCCGGGCGAGCAGGGCGCGCGCCAGTGCCACGCGCTGCTGCTGGCCGCCGGAGAGTTCGGCGGGCCGGTGGGACATCCGGTCGCCGATGCCGAGGACGCCGACGAGATGGTCGAGCAGCTCCCGGTCCAGGTGACCGCCGGACAGGGTGACGGGCAGGACGACGTTCTCCAGCGCAGTCAACTGGGGCAGCAGATTGAAGGACTGGAAGACGAAGCCGACCTTGTCCCGGCGTACGCGGGTCAGGCCCCGGTCGGACAGACCGCTCAACTCCTCATTGTCCAGGCTGACGTGACCGGAGGTGGGGGAGTCGAGTCCGGCGAGGCAGTGCATCAGGGTCGACTTGCCGGAGCCCGACGGGCCCGCGATGGCGGTGAAGCGGGCGCGGGTGAAGGAGACGGTCACTCCGTCGAGGGCCCTGATCCGGGTCTGCCCCTGCTGGTAGACCTTGACGAGGTCCACGGCCGAGGCGATGCGCTCGGGCATGTTCATGAGTCGAATTTCCTGGTCGGGTTCCCTGGTCGACATCGCCGGCGCTTCAAGAGGCGAGCGCGGGGAAGACGAGCTTGACGTCGGCGTCCGAGCAGTGGCTGTTGGCCTGGTCCGCCAGCTCCTGCACCCGCTTCTTCAGCGGGGGCGTGGCCTCGCCCTTCGCCTGCATGGCCGCCAACCCGTTGTAGTTCGAGATGCTGGCGCCGAGGTATCCGTCCTTGAGCTGCGCCCTGCGCTGCTGTTCGGTCTTCTCCCACTTCTCGACGGCCGTCTTGTCGGTGGGGAGTTCCGCCGTCTCGTCGATGATTTTCTGCGCCAGCGCGCAGTCCGCCTTCGACGCCTGGCTGGGCGCGTTGTGCTGGTCCCACCAACGGCCGGCGCCGATCGCGGTCGCCGTGAAAACCAGCAGCGCGATGAGACCGAGCAGAATGGACTTGTTGTGTCGCAAGGACGTGGAAGCAGTCACGATGACCCCCGGGGAATTCGGTCCGAAGCTGTTGTCGACGGCTGTCGATCAGCACGGTTGAATTCTTCGAGAACGGCCGTCGCGGCACATCTGCTCTCAAGCCGATCTCCGGGTCGCCGGAGTGCAACCGGAGTGATAGGCCGGGACTACGACCGTGGGATGACGAGCCCCGTGTCGTAGGCGAGGATGACCGCCTGCACGCGGTCGCGGAGGTCCAGCTTGGTGAGGATCTTGCCGAAGTGGGTCTTCACGGTCCCCTCCGCGATGAAGAGCCGCCCGGCGATCTCGGTGTTGGACAGTCCCTCGCCGACCAGTCCGAGCACCTCCCGCTCGCGCGCGGTCAGCAACTCCAGCCGCGCGTCGGCCTGTTCGGCCTGTTCCGAGGGCGCCAGCCTCCCCGCGAACCGGTCCAGGAGCTGGCGGGTGACGCGCGGGGCGACGACGGACTCGCCGGCCGCCACGACCCGGATCGCCGCCACGACCTCCTCCGGCGGGGTGTTCTTCAGCAGGAAGCCACTCGCCCCGGCCTGCAGGGCGGCGAAGGCGTCCTCGTCGGTGTCGAAGGTGGTGAGCACCAACACCCGTGGACCGTCCGGGCGTCGAGTCAGTTTCCGGGTGGCCTCCACGCCGTCCATGACGGGCATCCGGATGTCCATGATGACGACGTCCGCCTCGGCACGGGCCAGCAACTCCAGGGCGTCCGCGCCGTTCTCCGCCTCGCCCACGACCTCGATGTCGCCCTGCGCGGCCAGCACCATCGCGAACCCCGCCCGGATCAGGGGCTGGTCGTCCACCACGACCACGCGTATCGGCCCGCTCATCTCACTCATCCCGCCATCCTCACTGGTGCCTCCTGGACGGGAATCTCCGCCTCGACCTGCCAACCCGCGCCCAGACGCGGCCCGGCGGCGAAACTCCCGCCGGACACCTCCACCCGCTCGCGCATCCCCACGAGCCCGTTCCCACCGCTGCGCCGCTCGGCGGTGGCGCCGGCCAGCCTGCCCGCCCCGTCGTCGGCCACACTGATCCGCACGGCGTCCTCGACGAACCGCAGCGTGATCTCGACCCGGGCGCCGGGCCCGGCATGCCGCAGCACATTGGTCAGACTCTCCTGGACGACCCGCAGCACGGTCAGTTCGTCCGCCGTGGACAGCGAGCCCCGCTCACCCTCCACGACGAGCTCCACCTTCAGCCCGGCGGTACGGGCCCGCTCGGCCACCGTCTCCAGATCGTCGAGGGAGACCCGCCGCCGCCCGTTGTCCGCGTCCTCCACGGGGGCCCGGCCGGTCCGCAGGACCCGCACGATCCGGTGCATGTCCTCCAGCGCGTCCCGACCGGTGTCGCCGATCGCCTTGAGCGCCGTACCCGCCTTGTCCGGATCGGACTTGAGGGCGTACCCGGCGCCGTCGGCCTGCAGGATCATCACCGCCAGACTGTGGGCGACCACATCGTGCAACTCCCGTGCGATCTCGGCGCGTTCCTCGGCGGCGGCGATCCGCACGAGGTGCTCCCGCTCCCGTTCGGCCGCGGCGGCGCGTGCCTCCAGGGTCTCGACGTACAGCCTGCGGGTGCGCAGCACCAGGGCGGTGAGCCACAGGGCCGTGGTGAGACCGCCGAGGGAGGCAAGGGTGAACACGTCCACCTCGATGTCGCCCGGCGAGCCGGGAAGGCCGAGCCCGGACTCCACCAGCACGCCCGCCAGGACGACCCCGCCCGCCGCATACGTGTGCCACATCGTCCGGGTGTGGGTGACCACCGAGACCATCGCGATGAGCAGCGCCACGTCGTACGCGCTCGGGGCGGTCGCCAGCATCGAGTCCGGGTACGTCGCCAGCACGTACTGGACCAGCGCGAGCCCCGAGACCACGGCCATCACCGTCAGCGGACGGCGCCGCCGGAACAACAGCGCCAGGGCCATCGACCAGCCGACGAGCAGGTCGTACTCCTCGACGTAGCGCGGCGTGATGTAGGCCACCAGCAGCGCGAGCGCGATGTCGTAGGCCGTGTGGAGCCACGGCAAAGCCTGTATGCGGCGCAACATGGCGCACAGGCTACGACATCGCCCCGCGCCTTTCCCTTTCCTGAAGGGAAGTCGATTCGCGACAACAGAACGACAATTCCGGGACAACAAGCCGCAGTTACCTTCGGGATCCGGAGTCCGGAATCCAGAACCAGAAGGAACTCATGCGTAGATTGAGGTCGGCTGTCGTCAGCGCGGTGATGGCGTTCGCCGGAATCACGGCGATGTCCTACGTCCCCGCCCAGGCGGCCGGAGAACTGCAGTACGTGGCTCTGGGGGATTCGTACGCGTCCGGAGTCGGCGCGGGCAGCTACGACAGCGCCGGCGGTGACTGCAAGCGCAGCAATGCCGGCCACCCGGCCCTGTGGGCGGGCGTGCACGACGAGTACGCGCCGGGTCGACGACGACCCGGGGACTGTTTGTCGTGCGAGGGCCGCCTGTACGCAGGGCACTTCGCGCGGCCCGACCGGTGTCGACCGTCTCCTTCCTGGTGCCGGGTCAGCGCTCGGGGTGCAGGCGTTACTGTCCGCGGCCCCTTCCCGACTCGCCCTTCGTGGCGGAGCCCCAGATCCCCGCCGCCACGCTCTGCGCGAACTCGGTCGGCGACGGCTTGTTCGGCAGCTGTGCGGGCACCGTCGTGCCCTTCTCGGCGCCTGCCCGATCGGCGAACAGCGCGACCGTCAGGGCGAGTCGGTCGTCGTACGCGGTGGTCCACACGGTCCGTCGGGCGGTCCCGCTGCCCGCCCCTTCGGTGGCGAACACCTTCGCCTTCGCCTCCGCCGAGCCGGCGGCGACGGCGACGGGCGTCGGCCCGGCCCCCGATCGTGCGCCCGCCAGGAGCGCCTCCTTCTCGCCCAGCACGCGCCGCACGTCGGGACGCGCCCGGTAGACGGTGCGGCCCTCCCGGGTGATGCGCGCGACGGTGTACGGGGCGGCGTACCTGCCGTCCGCCGCCACCGTCGCATACGCGGACGCCAGGTTCAGCGGGGTCGGCGCCGCCGTCCTCAGCAGTCCGCGCAACGGCTCGCCCGGCCGCCCCGACCCGCTGAACGGAGCGAGGGCCGTCCCCGCCTCCACCGCCCCGCTCACCGCGTCGTTGAACGGCTGGCGCGCATAGTCCGAACCCCCGTACAGCACCCGCACCGCTCCGTCGCCGGGCACCATCCCCACGACGGCGGTGTGCACCCGCACGCCCTTGCCCGCGGGACGGTCGTCCTGGACCAGTTGCGTGGCGCTGTCCTGCAGGGCCAGGTCGAAGGTGGTCGTCACGCTGTAGCCGCCGCTCGCGAGCTGGTCCTCGGTGATGCCGAGCCGGTCGGCGGCCTCCTTCGCGGCGACGTCGATCAGATACTGCCGCTGCCCGTCGGTCTCGCCCGGCGGATAGAACCGGAACGCCGGGAAACGCGCCGCGGCCCGCTGCTTCGCCGAGATGCTCCCGCTCGCCGCCATCGCGTCGAGCACCCACTCCCAGCGGTTCTCCAGCTTCGCGGTCACCTTCGGGTCGGAGCCCGCCTTCTCGTAGTACGAGGGGATGTTGATGATGGACGCCAGCGCGGCGCCCTGCGCGACGGTCAGCCTCTTCGCGTCCACGCCGAAGTAGTTGCGGGCGGCGGACTGGATCCCGGCGGCGCCCCGCCCGAAGTACACGGTGTTGAGATAGCCCTCGAGGATCTCGTCCTTGGTGCGGGTGCGGTCCAGCTTGATCGCGACGATCGCCTCGCGCGCCTTGCGGGACAGCGAATGCTCCGGGCTCAGCAGCGCGTTCTTCACGTACTGCTGGGTGATGGTGGAGCCGCCCTGCGGTTCGCCGCCCGTCAGCGTCGCCAGCGTGGCCCGGGCGAGGGCCCGCGGCGAGATCCCGCTGTCCGTACGGAAGGAGCGGTTCTCCGCGGCGATCACCGCGTCCTGCACCGGCCGGGGGACCGAGGACAACGGCACGTCCTGCCGGTCGACCGGCCCGCGCCGGCCCAGGTAGGCGCCGTCCGAGTCGAGGAACACGGTGCTCTGCGTGACGGTCTCGGGGTGCGGCTTCGGAATGGGCGTCAACCGGTACGCCACCACGGCCGCCGCGCACAGCACCGCGATCAGCGTGAGGAGGGCGTAGAACAGCCGGCGCAGCCGCCGCCCCCGGGTGCGCCGGAACCGGATCCGCAGCGGCAGCCGCTCGCGGTGCCGGTTCCTCTTCTCGGCGTGCTGTGCCGCGCGCTCCGGCAGCGGCCTGTCCGTCGTCCTCATGTCCGCCACCAGTCGCGGGCCGACCGTGCGGCGACCTTGCCGGAGGCGTCGTACACCGTGACGAGCCGCTCGTCCCCGCCCGCGGCGAGGACCGTCTTCATCTCCTCCACGGGCAGCGGCGTGGTCGCGTACCAGACGCCCCAGCCCGAACTGCCCGCCAGGACAAGGACCTTCGCGGTGACCCTGCGGTCGCCGGCCCTCACCTCGACGCGGCCCGGCTCGCCGTTCAGACCGTGGAAGAGGCCCGACAGGAAGAACCCGCCCTTCACGGTGTCCACCCTCAGAGTGACGCCCGGTCTGTCGCGCGGGTGGTCGCCGGCGTCCCCCGCGAAGGCCACGGGCACCGACCAGTGCCCACCGTCGGCCGTCAGCCACACCCGTACCCCCGGCCCGGCGGTCACCCGCTCGCCCGGCGCCACGACCCGGACCGGGCTCGTCGCCGGACGGGCGCCGTCCGCTGCCCTGCCCTGCGCACCGCCGTCGCCGAAACGGTCGGCGGCGAGGAGGCCGGCCGGCGTGAGCAGCGCCGCGCAGACGGCCGCGGCCACGGCGAGACGGCGCCGCCGCCGGACCCGGCCCCGCGCCTGGACGTCGGCCAACGGCACCTCGGAGAGGACGAGGTCCCGGGCGACACGGGCGTACTCCTCGCGCAGCCGTCCCGGATCGGCGCCGGCCGCCTTCAGCCCGTGCTGCGCATGAGCCCGCACCGCACCCACCGAGCAGCCCAGCAGCTGGGCGATCTCCGCGTCCGCCAGCCCCTCCTGGACCCGCAGCACCACAACGGCCCGCCGGCGCGCGGCGCGCCGTCCGCGCAGCCGGCGCAGGTGGCCCTGCACCAGACAGCGCCGCACGTGGAAGTCCACGTCGTCGCGCGGAACGCGCCGCCACCGCGCGCACATCCGCACCAGCGTTCTCCGCACCAGTTCCTCCGCCGCACCGTCGTCGTCGGTGAGCAGCCGCGCCGTGACGACCAGCCGGGACCAGTGCGTTCTGGCGTACGTGGCGAAGTCGTGACCGATGGGGAGTACGTGGGGGGTCGGTGGCACGTGGGGGGTCCTTCGGCTCGGGAACTCGGTCGGTGGTGCGGGTAGGTTGAGCAGCCGCCGAGCCAACACCGTTGAGGAAAAGGGAGCCTGGAGCCCGTGTGCACCGTCTTCCCAGTGGGTTGTGCTCGGTTGGATGCGATCGATGTGATCCATGCGACCTACGCGACCTGTACGCACCGGGGAGGTGGCCGGGTTGCAGGGAAAGGGCACGGATTCCGGTGGAGGCATGACCGAGGACGAGTTCGACGCTTTCTACGCGACCGCGTTCCCCCGGCTGACCGGACAGCTCTACGCCTTCACGGGAGATCACGGCGAGGCCCAGGACGTCGTTCAGGAGGCGTTCGTACGGGCCTGGGACCGGCGGCAGCAGTTCCTGGCGGACAGTGCTCCCGAGGCGTGGATCCGCACGGTGGCCATGCGGCTGGCGGTGAGCCGCTGGCGGCGGGCGAGGCGCTGGCTGGAACTGGTGCGGCGCACTCCGCCGCCCGACTCCATCCCGGGGCCGAGCCCCGAGCACACCGTGCTCGTGGCCGCTCTGCGTGAACTGCCGGAGGCGCAGCGGATGGCGGTCGTACTGCACCATTTGTGCGACCTGAGTGTGGAGCAGGTAGCCTCCGAGACCGGTGCGCCGGTGGGGACGGTCAAGGCGCGGCTGTCCCGGGGGCGGGCGGAGCTGGCGAAGCGTCTTGCGGGAGACGAGGCCGACTGGCCCGTCCGGAAGGAGAGCGGCCGTGTCCGATGAACTCTCTTCCGCACTGCGTGAGTTGGCGGCCGACCACGCGACCCGGCCGGCCGTCGGCGCCGCCGAGATCCGTGGCCGGGCGATGCGCCGCAGGCGCCGCCGCCGTGCCGCCGTCACCCTCGGCGCGGGCGCCACGGTCCTCGCGCTGCTGGGCTTCGCGCTGAGCCTGCACCTGGGCGGGGACCCGGACCACCCGGACCGGCACCGCACCCCGGCCGTGGCACCGTCCGCGCCCGCCCCGCCGTCCGCGACCACTGCGGTGCCCGTCTCCGGCACGCTCGACCTGCCCGGGCACACCCTCACCTTCGGCGGCCGGGTGCTGCCGATCGTCTCGGAATTCGACGCCCCGGCCGGGCCCACGAGCCCGATGACGGTGGCGGCGAAGCAGGACCGCAGGACGCTGACCGTCGACGTGCCTTCCAAGGGCAATGTCTCGGTGGACGTCCCGTACGTCGTCGAACTGCGCGACGAACAGGGCCGCCCGCTCTACGCCGGCGCCTTCACCCCGCAGCTCAAGATCCTGAGCGGCTACGACGCCAGAGGCGGCTTGATCAGCCTCCCCGCCCGGGACGCCCAGTGGTTCTACGCCAGGGTCCGCCTGGGCGACACCATCGCGGTGAAGACCGCCACGACACCGACTCCCGCACCCTCGACCACCGCCCCGGCACCAGGCGCCACAGCATCCCCGTCCGACGAGGCACGCGTCACCCGGTGACGATGTGCCCGGTCTCCAGAGAGCCTGTCAGTCCTTGTAGTCGGGGGCGATGCGGTCGACGAGCCGGAGCAGGGCCGACCAGGCGAGGTCGTAGGCCTTGTCGTCCTGGAGGTCGGAGTCGTGTTCCTCCCCTGCCAGTTGGCGGGCGGTGAGTTCGCAGACCTCGGGGTCGGGGAGGACGAGCTTCGCACCCCCGGCCATGGCGGTGGTCTGGATCTCGCAGGCCTTGTCCAGGTAGTACATGCGGAGAAACGCCTGGGCGGGTGTCTCTCCGACGGTGAGCAGGCCGTGGTTGCGCAGGAGCAGCGCCGGGTGGCCGGCGAGGTCGGCGACCAGCCGCTCCTGCTCGGCGAGGTTGAGAGCGACGCCCTCGTAGGAGTGGTGGCCGAGCCTGCCGTAGAACTCCATGGAGATCTGGTTGAGCGGGAGCAGCCCCTCTTCCTGGGCGGCGACCGCGCAGCCGGCCCTGGTGTGGGTGTGCAGGACGCACCGGGCATCGGGGCGCGCGGCGTGGATCGCGCTGTGGATGACGAAGCCGGCCGGGTTGACGGGGTGTCGGGTTTCCTCGACAGGGTGACCGGTCAGGTCGATCTTGACCAGGTTCGAGGCGGTGATCTCCTCGAAGAGCAGCCCGTAGGGGTTGATCAGGAAGTGGTGTTCCGGGCCGGGGAGCCGTACCGAGATGTGCGTGAAGATCAGGTCGGTCATCCGGAAGTGGGCCACCAGGCGGTAGACGGCGGCGAGTTCGCGGCGCAGCCGGACTTCTTCCGCGGTGTCCGGGGTAACGGTGGGCATCGAGGGCCTTTCAGCGGCATACGGCACGTGCGGGTGCGGGTGCGATCGGACGGTGGGTCAGGCCGCGCTGAGCTCCGGGCTCGTGGCGGCCGCGGTCGGCGCCTCCTCGCCCGCCAGGCGGCGGCGCCACGTCGCCAGGACCGTCTCGTCGGTCGGCCGGGTCACCAGGCTGACGGCGACGTGGGCGACCAGGCTGGCGAGGAGGCCGTAGTAGATCGGCTCGTTGGCGAGCAGACCGTCGGTCACCATGAAGGTGATCACCGTCGTACCGCCCGCGATCATCGCGGCCAGCGCGCCCGGCAGGTTGCCGCGCCGCCAGACCAGGCCGCCGAGGATCGGGACCAGCAGACCGCCGACGAGCAGGTTGTAGGCGACGGTGAGCGCCTCGATGACGTCCGTGAGGACACAGGCGATCACCATGGAGACCACGCCGAGTACGGCGATGGCGAGCCGGTTGGAACCGATCTCGTCGTGGTCCCCCGATGCCGTACGGCGGCGCAGCCGGGCCCAGATGTCGTTGTTGGCCACGGTCGCGGAGGCGATCAGGGCGCCGCTGGCGGTGGACATCATCGCGGACAGGGCGGCGGCGAGGACCAGTCCGCGGACGCCGGTCGGCAGGACGTTCTTGACGATGGTGGCGAACGCCTCGTCGGCCTGGGCCAGGTTCGGATAGAGGGCCTTCGTCGCCATGCCGATGAACGCGCCGGCCAGGGCGTAGACCAGGCAGTAGACACCGGCGACGGTCCCGCCCCAGGCGGCGACCCTGTCGCTGCGCGCGGTGAAGACGCGCTGCCAGATGTCCTGCCCGATCAGCATGCCGAAGGTGTAGATCAGCACGAAGGTGACGATGGTCTGTCCGCCGATGGAGGTGACGGAGAAGTAGCCGCCCGGCAGCCGGTCGGCCAGGGCGCCGAAGCCACCCGCCTTCACCACCGCGATCGGCAGCAGCAGGACGAGCACGCCGAGACTCTTCACCACGAACTGCACCATGTCGGTGAGCGTGATGGACCACATGCCGCCGAGCGCCGAGTAGCCGACGACGATCGTGCCGCCGACGACCACCGCGACCCAGCGCGGCACATCGAAGAGGACGTCGAAGACACTGGCGTAGGCGATCGTCGACGTCACCGCCAGCATCAGCGTGTAGATCCACATGACGACGCCCGAGATCACGCTCGCGGCGTCGCCGTAGCGCAGCGACAGCATCTCGGCGACCGTGTAGACGCGCAGCCGGGAGATGCGGGCCGAGAAGAAGACGCTCAGCGCCAGCAGCCCGAGGCCGATGGCGCCGACCATGGCGGCACCCGAGACGCCGTAGGTGTAGCCGAGGCGCACACCGCCGATGGTGGAGGCGCCGCCGAGGACGACGGCGGCCATGGTGCCGGTGTACATGAGCGGGCCCAGCCGGCGGCCGGCCACCAGGAAGTCGCTCTTGGAGGCGGCACGGCGTCTGCCCCACCAGCCGACACCGATGATGCCGAGCAGGTAGGCGGCCATGACGAGATAGTCGACGGTCACGGGGACCTCCGGGGGAGGGGAGCGGGGAGGGGGGTGACACGACCGTAGCCACGGGGTGTACTGGGGCTGAAGTGCCGCTTCTGCCCAATCCGGAGATACACATTGGATGAATCCGACAGCACGGGTGCCGGGACCGCTGCCACCGTCGAGCAGCCGTCCGTGCCCCTCGGCGTGCTGCTCGCCGACCCGGCCCTCGGCCTCACCCAGGTCGCCGGGCCTGCGGCCGGGGACCGCCCGGTCGGCACCGTCGGCACCACGGAGATCGAGGACCCCACGCCCTACCTCGTCGGCGGCGAATTCCTCCTCACCGCCGGCGTACGGCTCCCCGACGACGTGGACGGCATCGACACGTACGTACGACGGGTGGTCGCCGCCGGAGTCACCGCGCTCGGCTTCGGCGTGGCCCCCGTGCACGCCGAGGTGCCGCCGGACCTCGTCCGCGCCTGCGACCGGCACGGCCTTCCACTCCTGCGCCTCCCGCCCGCCACCCCCTTCGTCGCCGTCGGACAGGCCACGTACGCGGCGATCGCCGAGGCCCGCAACCGCGAACTGCGGGAGATCTCCCGGGCCCAGTCGGCGCTGGCCTCGGCCGCCGCCCGCCCGGACGCCCTCCGGTCCGTCCTCGGCCAGCTCGCCGCCCACACCGGGGCCTGGTCGGTCCTGTACGACGCCCAGGGCAACGAACTCCTCTCGGCGGGTCGGCCCTGCGTCTCCCCTCACCTGCTGCGCGACCTCGCCGTACGCACCCTGCGGCGGGACGGCGGCCCCAAGGCGGCGGCGGCCCACGACCCCGACCAGGGCATCCACCTGAGCGTCCACACCCTGCCGGCCGGCGCCGACCGCAGGACCGCCACGACGCTGGCACTCGGACAGGCCGCCACCACACCCCCGACCGCCGTGCACCGCCAGGTGACCGGCACGGCGACGGTCCTGCTGGCCCTGCTCACCAGCCCACGGCACGCCCTGAGCACCGACACCCACAGCGTCGGCGCGCTGGTACGGCTCATGCTCGGGGCCACACCCACCGAGGTCGCCCCCGCTCTGGTCGCCGGGTACGGGGCAGCGGGCGATCACTGGACGGTGGTCCACGGCCGATACCCCGACGGGACGCCCCCCGCCGCCGAACCGGCTCAACTGGCCACCCTGGCAAGTCTGTTGGGCACCCCGTACGTGCACATCGACGGCCCCGTGCTCAAAGCGCTGGTCCCCTGCGCCGCCGACGCCCGGCCCAGGGTTCCCGACCGGGCGGCCGAGCTCGGCTGGATCCTCGGCTACAGCGCACCGGCGACCGCGTCCGACCTGCCGCACGCCGATACGCAGGCCGAACGCGCCCTGCAACGTGCCCTCGTGGCCGGGACACCCGCCGTCGTCCACACCACGGACCCCCTCACCCTGCACGCGCTCGTCACCCCGACCGACGCCCGCGAACTCGCCCGCACCCGCTTCGCGCCCCTGGACCGGGCCGGACCGCCAGGCGCTCCGGTCCTCCTCGACACCCTGCGGACCTGGCTCACCCTCCACGGCAGCTGGGACCGCACCGCGGCGCTCCTCGGCGTCCACCGCAACACCGTCCGCCACCGCCTGACGCGGGTGGCCGACCTCCTCGACGTCGACCTCCAGGACCCGGGAACCCGCATGGAGCTCTGGTTCGCCCTGCAATGGCTACCGGACGAGGCACCGCACCAGGGCCCCTGAAGCAGTCCCCCACAGCCCCCGCATCCCATTCGCCCGTTCCAGGGTGACTGTGTTCTCGCTGGTCAGAGTGCATCTCGGCGTTCCAGCGTCCCCAACATCCTGCTGGGCGTGGCGGTTGGGACGGATCACCTCACAAGCTTCGGTCATCCGATCACCACCGCCACCCGAACGCCGAAGGGGCACAGCAACATGTCCGATCTCCGTACCTCCCGCACCCGTCTCGCAGCCGCCGCCGTGACCGCCGTTCTCGCCGCGCTCTCTCTGACCGCCTGCAACGACGGAACGGGCGCCCACGACGAGGGCGCAGCGGCGACCACGTCCACGAGCCCTTCGTCCGGTGCGGCCTCGTCGGGCGCGGACGCCAACTCCACGGGTTCGACCGGCTCCACGGGTTCGACGGGCTCCACGGGTTCGAGTTCGACGGGCTCCTCCGGCGGCAAGTCCACCACCGCCGGTTCGAAGCCCGCCGCCGGCGCCCCCGCGTCGAAGGCGCCCGGCTCGTCGGGCAGGACGGTCACCTGTGAGGGGTCCAACACCAAGACGGTGGCGGCCCCGCTGAACCGCCCCGTGAACCACATGCTGCTCACGGTGACCAACACCGGCAGCAAAACCTGCTTCCTCTACGGCTACCCGACCGTCCAGTTCACCGACGCCCAGTCCGAGCCGCCGGTCATCGAGGACTCGCAGCCGCAGGCAGTCGTCACGCTCGAGCCGGGCCAGTCCGGATACGCGGCCATCAGCCTGTCCGCCACCGACGGCAGCGGCGAGGGCGGCTACACCGCGAAGTCCCTGACGGTCTACTTCCACGGCCGCTCCATGAGCGGGAACGTCGGCGCCGCCGCCCACCCGTCGCTGCCCGCCAAGGGCGCCTACATCGACGACTCGATCAAGGTCACGTACTGGCAGCAGGAGATGAACGACGCCACCAACTGGTGACACCTGACCGCCCGTTCGACGAACGGCACCTCACGGACCCGGAAGGAAGGCAACCCACCATGCGCAGCAGCACCCGCAGGATCTCCCGCTTCGTAACCGCCTACTTCGGCGCGGCCTTCCAGGTCATCGTCATGGGCAGCACGAGCCGCCTGGCGGAGGAGGCGGGGGTCCTCCACCGCGGCCACGCGGTCTGAACTCTCCATCACCGACGGTGAGTTGCACACGCGTCACAGGGGGCGACCGCCACCCCTCCGGATGTCCTGGTCCTGTCACGCGACAGCGATCACGCGGTCTCACCAGCAACCACATGCGGCACCGCGTGCTCTCCTCTGACAGCACCGGAGCGGACCGCAGAGCGAACCGCACCCCATGAACCCTGAAGACAGGAGCAGCTTGTGGCAACGGACACACCCCGACGAAATGCCCTGATGGCCTGTGCGGCCCTGGTCGTCGGTGCCCTCACCCTCACGGCCTGCGGCGGCAGCGCCACAGCGGACGGCTCCCGCCGGCAGTCGAAGGCCCAAGTGGCCCTGACCGCCGACTCGGTCACCACGAAGACCACTCGGGCGGGTACCGGCTCGACCACGGCGGCCGGTCTCGACTACGTCGCGATGGGCAGTTCGTTCGCGGCGGGTCCGAGCATCCCGCCGGTGCAGTCGAGCAGCGGGGCGGCGGCGTGCGCGCGATCGGGCAACAACTACGCGAGCATTGTGGCCCGTGACACCGGGGCGAAGCTGACGGACGTCACCTGCAGCGGCGCCACGACGGCGAACATCCTCACCACCAACCAGGGTTCGCAGCCGCCGCAGATCAACGCCGTGAACAGCGGGACCGACCTGGTCACGATCACCATCGGCGGCAACGACGTCAACTACCTGGGCAGCATGGTCACGTACTCCTGCCAGAACAGCGGCGGCACGAACTGCGGCACCGTGGACCAGGCCGCGATCAACACCGCCCTCGGCCAGGTGAGCGGGCGTATCCAGAGCGTCGTGAACGCAGTCCACGCCAAGGCCCCGCAGGCACGCGTCCTCCTGGTGAGCTACTCCACCCTCCTGCCCGACACCGGTGGTTGCACCGGTGTACCGCTCACCGCCGACCAGCGAGTGTTCGAGCGAAGCGTCGCCACCCGCCTGGCGCAGGCGTACATCACCGCGGCGAACGACACCGGGGCGACCCTGGTCCGCCTCGCCACCGCCAGCCACGGCCACGACGCCTGCGCGGCCGACCCGTGGGTGGAGAAGTACAAGCCGGCCTCGGGACGGACCAGCTACCACCCGAACGAGGCCGGCATGAAGGCCGCGGCCTCCTTGGTGAAGTCCGCGCTGGGGTGAAGCCCGAGCCGGGTACCGACACCCTGAGCCCGGGCTTCACCCGGTGCGCGAGCCCCCGTCGGCAAACCGGCCGGCGGCCGGGCCAAATCCGCTGACCCCGGGCCGCTGACCCGGGGTTTCCAACGGAGTCGAAGAGGCCGGTCTGCCGGAGGCCGCGCTTCCGGCAGACCGAACCACTCAGCGACCCACTTCAGCGAACCATGGCCTCACTTGCCGTAGTACGCGTTGTGGATCGAGATCGTCGACTGGTTGTTCTTCTTGTCGACGATCTTGGCGCGGAGGGAGATGCCCTTCCCCTTCGCCGGGTTCTTGACGGTGATCCTTCCGTTCCTGACGTCGGTCTTCTTCCAGGTCCTGCCGTCGTCGTACGAGACGTACACCGACAGGGACTTGAGCTTGCTGCCCTTGGCCGCACCCTCGACGGTGACCGGGTAGGTGACCGTCCGGCCGGCCGCGACCCGGCTGTCCAGCCCCGTCTTCGGCTGGAAACGGACCGTGGAGATGGGCAGTTCGGTCGGCAGGCCGGTGGACGGCGCCTTGGAGTGGAACGTCCAGCTCGCGTCGACCCGGGTGGATGCGGCCTGGACCTTGGCGCTCCGCCTGGCCGTGGTGGTCAGCCGGTACGCGGCGTTGCCGGCCGGGACCTTGAAGGTCTTGTTGCCGGTGAGCGGGTCGGCGTTCGAGCCGACCTTCCTGCCGCCCCGGTACAGCGTCGTCCGCACCGAGGTCAGATCCGATGCCGCCGCATGCCCCTTGCCGTCGGCGAAGAGCGGGAGCATGCCGTAGATCCCGTCGGTGCTGTGGAAGACACCGAACTCCTCGGAGACCACCCGCGGTGCGAACACCCCGGTGTTGAACGTCTGTTGGTAGGTCCTGCCCCCGGCGAGTTTCAGGTAGTCACCGGTGTCGGCGTGCGCGTCGGCGATCGGGTTGCCGTCGGAGTCCTTCTTCCCCGAGTACTGCTCGAAGTCGAGGTACCACTCGGCCCCCTCCCCGGTCGACAGGTGCAGCGTGCGGGTGGCGGGCAGCTTCTGCTCCACCGGGGTGTGGAGGCCGTAGCCCGAGTTCACGGCCACGGTCATGTCGAGGATGCCCGTCTTGCCGGGAGCCGAGGCGCCCAGGCCGGCCTTCATAGTGGCGAACTCACTCGCCTTGTAGTGGTGGACGCGCGTTCCCGAGACCTTCTTCACCTCGCCACCGCCGACGATGTCGTACTCGGCGCCGGTGCCCTTGTTCCACTGCCCGGACCAGGTCTGGAGGAGACCGGAGGGCATCGCCGCGCCGACGTGTGCGAGCCGTATGCCGGAGAAGGAGGGCATGACCATGCTGAACGCCACGTTCGCGGGCCGGTACTCGTACGCCACCATGGCGGTCAGCGACTTTGCCCGGGCGTCCGGCACGGTGATGTCGGCCGACCTGGTCTTGTTCAGGTCGAGCGTGATCGTCGTGTCCTTGGTGACGTTCAGCACGGGCTGGGCCAGCCAGTCGACGCCCCCCGCAGTCGAGTTGGGGTCCTTCACGCTGAAGGAGTCCAGCATGTAACCGCCCTTGGGGACGCGGAAGGTGACGCTGTTCTCGGTGGTCTGGCTCGTGTAGCCGCCGCTGCCGCGAACGGTCGAGGCCAGGGTGGTGAAGTGGGTCGGGGTCTGTCCGGGCCGGTTGATGAACTTGACGGTGACGTCGTACATCTCCGTCTCCCGCAGGACGCCCACCGCGCTGCGGACGGTCGTGCCGTCGCCCGTGGCGGTCACGTACGCCGAGTACGTGCCGTCGCGCTTGCCACCCAGCTTGGTGTTCACGGTGACGTCGACGGACGCCTTGCCGCCGGCCGGGACGGTGACCGTCTTCGCGCCGAGGGTGAAGAAGCCCGCCGGGGCCGCCTGGCCGCTGGGGTTGCTGCCCGTGGCCGACAGGGCCAGCGTGACGTCCTTGGTGCCGAGGTTGCGGTACGTCAGCTTCCTGGTGACCGGGGTGTCGTCGGTGTGCGGCCACCGCTGGGCCGGGAAGTCCACCGAGGACGGCTCGGCGACCACGGTCTGGCTGATGGCCTTGTCGACCTGGATGCGGCCCGAACCCTGCTCCAGCGGTGCGTAGTCGCCGCCCTTGGCCGAGCCCACGAGGGCCGCCTTCAGCTCGGCGTACGTCCAGTCCGGGTGCTCCTGCTTGAGGATCGCCGCCGCGCCCGCGACATGCGGGGTCGCCATCGACGTACCGGAGATCGTCAGGTAGCCCGCCGGCTTCTCGCCGACCTCCTTGACGAGTTCGCTGCCCGGAGCCGCGGCCGCGGTGATGTCCACGCCGGGCGCGGTCACGTCCGGCTTGAGGGCGCCGTCGGCGGTCGGGCCGGTGCTGGAGAAGCTCGCGAGCCTGTCCTTGCCGTCGACGGCGCCGACAGTGAGCGCGTCGGCCGCGCTGCCGGGGGAGTCGATGGTCTGGGGGCCGTCCTCGCCCTCGTTGCCGGCGGCTATCGCGAAGAGGATGCCCTTCTGTTCGGAGAGCTTGTCGACCTCGGCCTCAAGAGGGTCGATCCCCGGGGTGTCGACGCTGCCCAGACTGAGGTTGACGACGTCGGCGCCCTGCTGGGCGGCCCACTCCATGCCCGCGAGGATGGTGGAGTCGTCGCCACCACCGGAGTCGTCCAGGACCTTGCCGTTGAGGATCTTCGCGCCGGGCGCGACGCCCTTGTACTTGCCGCGGGACTTGGCGCCGGTGCCCGCCACGATGGACGCGACGTGCGTGCCGTGGCCGAAGTGGTCGAGGGTGGTCGAGGACGTGGTGAAGTTCTTGGACGCGATGACCTGGGTCTTGAGGTCCGGGTGGTCGGTGTCGACACCGGTGTCCAGTACGGCGACCTTCACGCCCTTGCCGTTGTAGCCCTTCGCCCAGGCCTTGGGCGCACCGATCTGCGGCACGGACTTGTCGAGGCTGGCCTTGCGGACGCCGTCCAGCCAGACGTGGGCGATGCCCGAGGCGAGGGTGTCGCCGTCGGTGACGGCGTCCCACAGTGCGGGCGTTTCCTTGTCGGGCGTCTGGAGTGCGTCCGCGTTCAGGGACTTGAGGGCCTGACCCAGTGATCCCGTGTCCCGGACGTCGGACTTCGCGGTCTTCGCCGTGCCCTGGTAGCCGACGATGACCTTCAGGCCGTTCTTCTGGACCTTGCGGGTGGCCGCCTTGTTGAGCTCGGTGATGTCGAACAGCCGCTGGTCGAGCCTGCCGCTCGCGATCATCCGGGCCGCGTCCGTCGGCACGACGAGGGTGTGGCCGTCGGCCTTGCGGATCTGCACGGGAACCCGCTCGCGCCCCTTGGCCCGCTCCACGCCGACAACCCGGCCCTTGGCGTCGACGATGACGCGGTCACCGGTGACGAGGGTGATGGTGTGCTTGCCGGTGGTTTCGGCACTCTTGACGGAGGTGAGCACGGGCGTCGCCTGTGCCGGGTCGGCCAGTCCCGTAGCGAGGGCCCCCAGTGCTGTCGTCGCGACCGTGGCCGCACATGCTGCTCTGACTGTTCTGCGCAAAGTTCCCCCAGTGCTGGAGTGCCGGGTGGCAGTGACCGGAGAGACGGTAGGAACGCGGATGCACAGTTGATCGTCAGCGGTACGGCAACGACGTATCGATGTCGATGACGCTTCGATGGGCAGCTGTTACAAGAGCCGGTCAGGCTGCTGGTCGTGCCAAGTCGTCGATTCGTCCCGTCCGTCGTGCCGTCCGTCGTGCTGGCCGCCTGCCTGACCGGATGCGGCGGACCGGACACCGGTGTCCGGGTCGAGGGCCGGGCGGCGACGGAGATCCCCTGGACGGGACCGGCGTACATGACGGACTGGTACGGCCGGGCCTGGCAGCGCCCCAGGACGATCGACCCGACCCAACGCATCGGCCTGGACCGGCTGACGTGGCGGGACTGGGGCTCGCCCCGGGCGCGGGCCACCGGCGTGGCGTCGGACACGACCTGTCTGTCCGGCTGCCCCCGCGGCGTCACCCCGAGCTACCGGGTCAAGGTCGTCCTGAGCGGCCTGGTCGAGCGCGGTGACGTGGCGTACTACCGCCATCAGACCCTCGTCCCGCTGCATCGCCCCGCGCCGTTCTGGGCGGAAGGCAACGACGATACGGACCTGGACGTACCGGATGCCTGAGCACGGCACGAGAGAGCACGGCACTGGAGAGCACGGCACGGGAGCGGACCGTCGGAGAGGGGACGCGATGCACGACGTTCTGCTGGTCGAGGACGATGAGTTGATCCGGGACGCCACGCAACTCACCTTGGAGCAGCGCGGCTACCAGGTACGGACCGCGGCGGACGGCCTGACCGGGCTCGCCATGTTCCGGGAACGCCACCCGGACGTGGCCGTCCTCGACATCATGCTGCCCGGCCTGAACGGGGTGAGCCTGGCCGGCCGCATCCGCGAGGAGTCGAGGGTGCCCGTGCTGATGATCTCGGCCCGCAACGACCCGGTGGACGTGGTGATGGGTCTGGAGGCGGGCGCCGACGACTACGTCACCAAGCCCTTCGACGGCCCCGTCCTGGTGGCCCGCATCCGCTCTCTGCTGCGCCGCGTGGCACCCGCCGAGCGGCCGACGGAGGGGGCGCGCCTGCGCTTCGGGGACCTGGTCTTCTGCCCGGAGTCCCTGGTCGTGGAGCGGGACGGAAAGCCGCTCGCGCTGACCACGACCGAGCTGAGACTGCTGAGCGAGTTGGTCGCCGCGCCGGGGACCGTGCTCTCCCGGGATCTGCTCCTGGAGCGGGTCTGGGACTACGCCTGGTCCGGTGACACCCGGGTGGTGGACGTCCACGTCCAGCGACTGCGCACCAAGATCGGCCGGGAGCGGATCGAGACGGTGCGCGGCTTCGGCTACAAACTGCGCCCGTGAGACCGCCTGCCCTGCCCGTGAAGCCACTCCCCTTGAACGTGAGGCCGCCCGCCTTGAACCTGAACGTGGGGACGAAGGTCGCCCTGGCCGTCGCCGCCGCGGCCGTGTGCGTGGCGGGCGCGATCGGTGTGCTGGTGCACCGGATCACCGCCGCCGACCAGCTGGCCACCGCCCGCTCCGGCCTGGACCGGGAGCTGCTGAGCGCCGCCGACGACCACGCCGTCGGACGCGAGTCGCCCGCCCGCCTCGACCCCCCTGATCTGCCCGGCCCGGTGGCCCGGGCCGTGCGCCGCGACGTCCGCGTGACCTACCTGGAGCACGACGGTGCGCATCCGGTGCTGTGGGCGGCGACCCGGGTCTCGGACCGGAAGGTGCTCGCCCTTTCCCGTCCGTACGACCCCGAGGAGCGGTCCCTGGCCGCGCTCGACCGGACGCTGCTGGCCACGGGCGCGACCGCCACCGTGCTGGTCTCCCTGACGGGACTGGTGCTGGGCGTGCGGATGGGCCGCCGGGCAACGGCCGCCGCGCGTACGGCGGAACGCATCGCCGACGGCGACCTCGACGCCCGGGTCCGCCCCCACGGACGGGACGAGATCGCCCGGCTCGCCGCCTCCGTCAACGCCATGGCGGACGCACTCGGTGCCCGCCTGGAAGCGGAGCGCCGGGTGACCGCCGACATCGCGCACGAGCTGCGCACGCCGGTCGCGGGCATGTCGACCGCGGTCGGCCTGCTGCCGCCCGGCCGGGCATCGGAGCTGGTGGCGAGCGGCATGCAGAAGCTGCGCGGGCTGGTCGAGGACGTCCTGGAGGTGGCCCGGCTGGACTCCCGGACGGCGACGGTGGACACCGAGCAGCGCGAGGTGAGCGCCATGGCCAGGCGTGCGGTCGCCGGACTCGACGACGTGTGCGTACGGGTCACGGCGGACGCGGTCGTGGCGACCGACCCGCGTCGCGTCGAACGCATCCTGGCCAACCTGGCCGCCAACACCCTGCGGCACGGCGCCCCGCCCGTGGAGGTGGAGGTCGACGGCCCGGTCGTCCGGGTACGCGACCACGGCCCCGGTTTCCCGCCCGATCTGCTCGCCGTGCTGCACACCTCGGGCCCCCAGCGCTTCCGCACGGGCTCCTCGACCGGCGGCACCGGCCTGGGCCTGACCATCGCGACCGGCCAGGCCCGCCTGCTCGGCGCCCGCCTGACCTTCCGTAACCATCCGGACGGGGGCGCGGAGACAGAGTTGCGGCTGCCGCTGGAGTGACCCGCCACTCACACCGGTCACACCCTCTGCGGGAGGTCGGCCGTGTTCCAGGACCGGGTGGGACGCTGTGCCCCCCACCCGGCCGTCAGCCGATGCGGTAGGCCCGGATCACCGTCTGGCTGAAGGTGTTCCCGGAGTGGTCGTCACCGCTCGCGCGCAGCGACACCCAGCCGCTGCCGGAGGAGGCCGCGGGGTGGGTCAGGACGGCCTGCCCAGTGGTGCCTCGGACCTTCGCGGGGACACTTGTCCACGTCGCGCCGTCGTCGTACGACACCTCGACCTTCACTGTGTCGAGGCCCCGATGCCGCCTCGACCGGATCGGCCGAGGCGGCATGGCCACCGTGTAGTGCGCAATATCCGGTCACCGCCTGTGTGCGAAACACTTTCGGAAACGTGCCCGTGACACGCCGCTGCCGCTTCCCAATACTGACCTCACCTTTCGTCCGGCAATTTCTGCCAGAGGAACCGCTCAGGCCCCCAAAGGAACCGCGTTGATTCGTTCATTGATACGGAAGGTGCTCGCGGCGGCAGCGGCCGCGGGCATCGGTATGGCATTCACCATCGCCTCCGCGGGAACTGCGTCGGCTTATCAGCCGAGTCCCGCGAGCCTTTATACGGCGACGAATTCGGCCGCGTGCAACAAGAGTCCCTGCGTGCTCTATCCGAAGTCGGCCCAGTTGGCGAGCGGCCGGATCGTGGCGACGTTCGAGGACAGCGAGACCACTCCGGTGGGGCAGACGATGCCCCTCTACAAGAGCGACGACGACGGCACGACCTGGGCGAAGCTGGCCGATGTCAAAGCCCCCGCATACCTGTCCGGCGACTCCGCGTACGCGAAGTACACGAGCAACTGGACGAACCCGTATCTCTACGTTCTCCCGCAGAACGTGGGCAACCTGAGCGCCGGCACGCTACTGCTCGCGAGCATCGTCTCGGGGGACGACTACTACTACAAGGAGCAGAAGGCGGCGAACTCCAGCTGGACGCCGACCAGCGACGGTGACCGGGGGGACGTGGCGCTGGCCCTGTACTCCAGCACCGATGACGGGGCGACCTGGAGTTTCCAGAACATCATCGCCGCCGGTGGCTGGCAGGGCGGTAGCGCGGGCAGCGTCGGCCGCACCTCGACCGCCAACACGTACAAGCAGGTCGACCCGGTCTGGGAGCCGCATCTGCTCGCCCACAACGGGCAGTTGATCGCCTACTACTCCGACGAGAGCGACTACACGGGCTACGACACCGGCACCGGCGCCCCGACCCTCGACCCCGACAACGCCACGGCGACGGACTCCGGCGGCCAGGTCCTGATGCACCGGACCTGGGCCGGCACCAGCGCCTCCGCCTGGAGCAGCCCGGTCGTCGACGTTCCCGGCTCGACGGTGAACATGGGCAGCGGCAAGACGGAGATCGGCGGCGGACGCCCCGGCATGACCACGGTCACGCCGACCACCGACGGCAAGTGGATCATGACGTACGAGTACTGGGGCGGCGGTACGAACGTCCGGTACCGGATCGCGGACGACCCGACGAAGTTCTTCTCGGGCACGGACGCGGCGATCACCTCGCTGCCCGTGCCGTCGGGCGGCAGCACGCTGTCCACGGGCGGCAGCCCGGTCCTCCTTCCGATGCCCGACGGACGGATCGCGTACAACGCGGCCGGCAGCGGCAGTGTGTGGGTGAACGAGTCCGGGTTGAGCACCGGCACCTGGAAGCAGTACCAGACGCCGATCGCCGCCGGGTACAGCCGCCATCTCCAGTACGTCGACGGAACCGGACGCGTGCTGATCCTGCAGGCGTCCTGGAGCGGCACGAGCGTCGGGCCGGTCAAGTACGCCGAGGTCGACCTCGGCCGGTCCGACGGCGCCTACTACACCCTCGTCAACCGCCTGACCGGTCAGGCCCTCGCCCCCGCCGCCGGCAAGACGCAGGACGCGAACCTCACCGGCAATACCGCCGACCTGGTCACGAGCGCCGTGAGCTCCTCGGACGACACCCAGCGCTGGCACACCCAGGCCAAGGGCTCCGACATCACCCTGCTGAACAAGGCCGGCGGCCGCGCGGCCGCCATCTGGACCGGCAGCGCGACGGCCGGGCAGAAGCTGGCCCAGTGGGTGGACGACGACGCCACCGACAAGCGGTGGACGCTGGTCGCCTCCTCCACCAGCGGGTACTACAAGCTCCGCTCGGTCCGGAACACGAGCCTCTACATGACGGGCGCGACCGCGGGCGGCTCCGTCACCCTGGCCGCGTCGGCCGACGACGGCTCGCAGGACTGGCAACTGGTCCAGGACCCGCTGCCCACTGACTCGACGTTCACGCTGAAGGGCAGCCACTCCGGCCGCTGCCTCGACGTCCCGAACGGCCAGACCGGCGTCCAGGTCCAGATCTACGACTGCTCGGGCAACGCCAACCAGACCATCACCCGGACCAGCGCGGGCGAACTGCGGATCTCCGGCAAGTGCCTGGCCGCGAACGCCGACGGCACCACTGCGGGCACCAAGCTGATCCTCTGGGCCTGCAACGGAAAGACCAGCCAGCAGTGGTCCTTCCGGGTCGACGGCACCATCGTCAACCGCTCCAACGGTCTGGTCATCGACGTGACCGGCTGGGGCACCGCCAACGGTTCGAAGGTCCAGCTGTGGACCGGCCTGGGCAACGCCACCCAGCAGTGGAGCAGAGTCCCGTAGTCGCGCCGGCGGGCGCCGGAGCCTTGTCTGCCGGCGCCCGCTGCTGTTGCATGGCGCCACGTTGCCAACGGGAGAACGAGGACAGTGACCGTTCAGGACAAGGGGCAGCTGGACGCGCAGTACGGCCTGCTGACGAGCATCGCCCAGGAGGCGGGGGTGTCGCTCAGCACCGTGTCCAAAGTGGTGCACCGGCGCCGTGACGTGGGCGCCAAGACCCGGTCCCGGGTCGAGGAACTGCTGGAGCAGTACGGGTACGTGCGCTCCTGGGACCGGGAGTCCGCCGCGCCCCGGCAGATCATCGCCGTCTTCCGCGACCTGTCGGGCCCGTACACCCTGGAGGTCGTCCGCGGGATCGTGGACGCGGCCGGTGAGCTCGGCGTCGACGTGGTGACCGGGACCACGAGCCGACGGTCCATCTCCCAGTGGCTGGAGGAGTGCGTGGCGCTCGGCGCCGCCGGGCTGGTCATCGTGATCTCGATGCTGTCCGAGGAGGACCAGCGGCGGATCGTCGAGCAGCGGTTGCCGGTGGTGCTGGTGGACCCGCTGAGTGCGCCGTCGGCCGACATCCCGAGCATCGGGGTGACGAACTGGAGCGGGGCCAGGGAGGCGGTGCAGCACCTCCTCGGCCTGGGCCACACCCGGATCGCCATGGTCGCGGGGCGTTCGCACTCGCTGGCGGGGGCGGCTCGGCTGCACGGCTACCGGGCGGCGCTGGAGGAGGCGGGCATCGGCTACGACCCGGCGATCGTGGGGTCGACCGACTTCGACTACGACGAGGCGCTCACGGCCGGTCTCAGGATCCTGCGCGGTGAGCGGCCGCCCACGGCTGTCTTCGCGGCCAGTGACGCGCAGGCGCTCGGTGTGCTGGAAGCGGCTCGGCAACTTGAGCTGCGGGTGCCCGACGAACTGGCCGTGATGTCGTTCGACGACACTCTGGTGGCGGCAATGGCGTCCCCGCCGCTCAGCGCGGTGCGCCAGCCGTTCGAGGAACTGGGTCGCGAGGCCACCAGGGTGCTGTTGTCCGTGGCCGAGGGCCGCCCGCCCGCCTCCCCGCGCATCGAACTGGCCACGGAGCTGATCCTCCGGGCCTCCACGGCTGCCCCACCTGGCGCATGAAGGGGCGGGCGGTCCCGTGGAGAGACCGCCCGCACCGGCGGCGTGCCCGTTCCTTTCCTCAGTCCCGCTCGACCACCGACGGCACCCCGTGCCGCCGTACGACGCTCGCGTCCCGCTGCTCACCGACGAGCTGAACGCCCACCTCGTTCGGGGTGTCCCCGCTGGAGGACCCGGCGCGGAGCAGGATCTCGCCCGGCTCGACGATGCGTCGGCCGTCGAGGCCGGTGAAGGCCAGGCGGTCGGTGTGGACGTCGAAATGGACGGTCGCCTCCTCCCCCGGCTCCAACGGCACCTTGGCGAAGGCCAGCAGCGCCCGGACCGGCCGGGTGACCTGGGCGACCGGGTCGGTGAAGTACAGCTGGACGGTCTCGGCGCCGGGGACGGCTCCGGTGTTCCGCACCTGCACGGAGACCTTGAAGTCGCCGTCCGTGGGCACGAGTTGCCGGTCCGTCACCAGTCCGTGGATCTCGAACCCGGTGTAGGACAGGCCGTGCCCGAAGGGGAACGCGGGGGTCGGGTCCAGGTTGGACAGCCAGCTCTGCCGGTCGCCCAGTGGCGGATGGAGATAGGTGTACGGCTGTCCGGCGGGCGAGTGGGGGATCTGCACCGGCAGCCTGCCGCTGAAGTTCGCACGGCCGGAGAGGAGTTCGGCGACCGCTCGGCCCCCTTCCTCGCCGGGCAGGAAGACCTGCACCATGGCCGCCGTACCCGCCGCGAACCGCCCCACGGCGTACGGGCGCCCGCTGACGACGACGAGGACGACGGGTCCGCCCGTCGCGAGGACCGCCTCGACCAGCTCCTCCTGTACGCCCGGCAGCCGCAGGTCCTCGACGTCGCAGCCCTCGCCCGAGGTACCGATGCCGAACATGCCGGGCTTGTCGCCGACGACCAGGACGGTGAGGTCGGCCGCGGAACTCGCCTCCACCGCGGCCGCAATGCCGCCCCGCTCCGCGTCCCGTATCGGGCACCCCTGCGCGAACAGCCATTCCACACCCGGGAGTTCGGCGGCGAGCGCCGCACGCAGCGACACCGCCTCCACGCCGTTGCCGAGGTCGTCGCGGTCGGAGAGGACGTGGTTGGGGAAGCTGTAGCAGCCGAACATCGTGCGCACGTCGTCGGCGCACGGGCCGATCAGCGCGATCCGGCCGGCGGAGGGCAGCGGAAGGCCCCCGGCGTTGTGCAGCAGCACGGCACCGGACTGGGCCACGGCGTACGCGAGTTGTCGGTTCTGAGGCTTGTCCAGGTCGAGTCGGCCCTCGCGCAGGGCGGGCGGCTCCGGGTCCCAGTCGGGGTCGAGGAGACCGAGGGCGACCTTCTGCCGCAGCACCCGCCGCACAGCCCGGTCGACGTCGGCCTCCTCGGCCGCTCCTTCGCGGACGGCGTCGACGAGTACGGCGCCGAAACCGCGCTGGTCCGGCAGTTCGACGTCCAGGCCGGCCCGAAGTGCCAGCGCCCCGGCGCCCGGCAGATCGGCGGCCACCCGGTGCGCGTTCACCAGGAACGGCAGCGACCAGTAGTCGGAGACGACGGTGCCCTGGAAACCCCACTGCTCGCGCAGCACGCCGGTCAGCAGCCTGCGGCTCGCGGCGGGGGCCTCGCCGTCGATCTCGGCGTACGAGTTCATGACCGAGCCCACTCCGGCGGCGACGGCCCGCTCGAAGGGCGGCAGGATGACGTCGGCGAGCTCGCGATGGCCGATGCCGACCGGGGCGTGGTTGCGGCCGCCCATGGAGGAGGAGTAGCCGGCGAAGTGCTTGAGGGTGGCGTACACCCCGGCGCCCTGCAGCCCGAGGACGTACGCCTCGCCCATCTCGCCGACCAGGTACGGGTCTTCGCCGTAGGTCTCCTCGCAACGGCCCCACCTGTAGTCGCGGATGACGTCGACGACCGGGGCGAGGCCCTGGTGGACGCCTCCGGCGGCCATGTCGGCGCCGATGGCCGCGCCGACCCGGCGGATCAGGTCGGGGTCGAAGGTGGCAGCCATGGCCAGGGATGTGGGGTAGATGGTGGCGCCGTAGGCGGTGAAGCCGGTCAGGCACTCGTCGTGGGCCATCGCCGGGATGCCCAGGCGGCTCTGCGCCATGATCTGGCGCTGGCGTGCTGCCAGCAGGCGGGCATGTTCCAGGGCGGGGCGGGGGACGGTGCCGTAGGGGCGGGTGAGCTGGCCGAGGCCGTGCCGGGCGGTCTCGTCGAGGTCACCGACGCGCCCGAACAGGCTGGTTCCGGGGGCGACTTCGGGGCCGGCCGGTTCGACGTCCTCCCAGGTGCTGCTGAGCTGGGCGACCTTCTCCTCCAGGGTGAGCCTCGCCAGCAGCGCCTCGACGCGTTCGTCGACCGGGCGGGCGGGGTCGGCCCAGGGGCGGTCGTCGTCCGCCGGGGAGAGATCGGCGTGGTCGGGCGTGGTGGTCGTCATGCACGACTCCTCGGGGGGTGTGTGTTGCGCGGGCATGCCGAGGGCGGCCGGCGGCTCTGTCACCCCGGCCGACTCCCTCCAGGCGTTGGCTACTTGGAGAATCCGGCGGTCAGTCCGGCGACCAGCTGCCGCCTGGCGAGGACGAACACGACCAGCATGGGAAGGGTGGAGAGGACGACCGCGGCCATGGTCGCGGGCACGTTGATGCCGAACTGACCCCGGAAGAGGGTCAGGGCGAGCGGCAGGACGGCCTTGTCGCCGCTCTGGGTGAGGATCAGCGGGAAGAGGAAGCCGTTCCAGACCTGGAGGCCGTCGTACACCGCGACCGTCACCAGCGCGGGCCGGGCCATCGGCGCGGCGAGCGAGAACAGCATCCGCCAGTCGCCGGCGCCGTCCACGACCATCGCCTCGAACAGCGAACGCGGCACGTCCCGCAGGAAGCTGACCAGGATCATCACCGTCACCGGCAGCGCGAACGCCGCCGAGGGCAGCACGATCGCGAGCAGGCTGTCGTACATGTGCATGCGGATGATCAGCAGGTACACCGGGATGATCACCGCCTGGAGGGGGATCGCCAGGCCCAGGAGATAGAGGCGGAAGGACAGCCGGGACCAGGGATTGGTGTAACGGACGATGGAGAAGGCCGCCATCAGCGCGACGACCACGGTGATCGCGACCGCCGCCACCGTGACCACCACGCTGTTGAGCAGGTAGGTCGTGAAGCCGCCGTCGAGGACGGTCCGGTAGTTGTCCAGTGTCGGGTGTGCGGGAGGCGCCAGCGGACTCGCGGTCGTGAAGTCGGTACTGCCGCGCAGACTCGTCACGACCAGCCAGTAGACGGGTACGACGACGAGCGCGGTCCACACCAGCGTGGCACCGCCGGTGACGGTGCGGCGCAGGGTGGTGACGGCGGTGCTCACAGGCCCTCCTGCTGGCTGTCCATCCGCGTGAAGCCGGACAGACGGGTGGTGAGCAGCGACAGCGCGAGACCGAAGACCACCAGGAGGGTGGCGATCGCGCTGGCCCGGCCCATGTCGTGGGCCTGGAAGCCCGTGATGTACATGGCCAGCGGCAGCACGCGGGTCGCGGTGCCGGGGCCGCCGGTGCCTCCGGACAGGACGAAGATCAGGTCGAAGTAGGTCAGCGAGCCGACCAGCATCAGCGTGCTCGACGTGACGAAGGTGTACTTCAACTGCGGAAGGGTGATGCGGAGGAAACGGGTCACGGGCCCCGCGCCGTCGATCGCGGCGGCCTCGTACAGGGAGACCGGGATCTGCCGGAGCCCGGCCTGGTAGAGCAGCGCGTGGAACGGCGTGAACTGCCAGGCGATCACGAAGATGACCGTGTAGAGGGCGAGGTCGGGCGAGCCCAGCAGGGGCTGGGCCAGCCAGTGCAGGCCGGGCGTGGCGCCGATACCGAAGGACGGGTCGAGCAGCGCCTGCCAGGTCAGACCGATGGCCACGGCGGACAGCAGCAGGGGCAGGAACCACAGCACGGCGAAGAGCGCGCGCAGCCGTCCCCGGGGAGCCTGGAAGACGCCGAGTGCCAGGGCGAGCGGCGTCTGCACCAGCCAGCTCACCACCATCACCTTGAGGGTGAGCCACAGCGCCTGCCAGGTGGCGCCGTCGCCCAGAACCCCGGACCAGTTGGCGAGGCCGGCCCAGCCGACGGAACCCAGGCCGTCCCAGCGGGCGAGGCTGAGCACCAGCACGCCGAACAGCGGGACCAGGCCGAACAGCCCGAACAGAAGCAGGGCGGGCGCGGCCATCAACAGGCCGCTGAAGCGACGGCGCCGCCCGCCACGGGCCGTGCCCGGCCGCGCCCTGTGGGACGCGACCGGACGCGACGTACGGACCACGGTGGCCATTACTGCGCCGCCTTGCTCATGTTCGTACCGAACTCCTCCGGCCCGATCTGCCGCAGGAACGACTTGTCCACGTTCGTCAGCAGCGGGTCGGCCTGGTCGGAGGGCAGGGCCTGGTCCCAGGAGAGCTGGAAGTTCGGGGAGTCCTGCACCAGCTTGTAGACGAAGGTCAGCCACGCCTTGTCGTCCGACTTCACAGCCGCCAGCTTCGAGTCGAGCCCGTTGACCGGCGGCACGCTGCCGGCCGCGAGGTAGGCGTCGACCTGGTCGCCGTTCATGACGTAGTTCTTCAGGTACGTCAGCGCCGCGGACTTGTTCTTGCTCGCCGTGTTCAGCGACAGGAAGTTGGACGGGTTGCCGACGATGTCCTTCGGGTCGCCCTTGCCGCCGGAGAGGGACGGGAAAGCGACGTAGCCGAGGTCCTTCTTCACGAAGTCCGGCGCGGCCTTGACCAGGTTGGCGTACTCCCAGGTGCCCATCAGCTCCATGCCGGCCTTGCCGGTGTAGAGCAGCGCGGTGGAGGCCCCCTGGTCGTAGTTCACGGAGGAGGCGTTGTTGCCGAAGGCACCGGCCTTGGCGAGCTCCTGCAGGCGGGTGTTGGCCGCGGTGACCGCCGGCTTCTTCCACGCGGCGGTATCACCGGAGGCGATGGGGTCGAACGCTTCGGACCCGCCCTCGCGGTCCAGCAGGTACTCCAGGTACATCAGCGTCGGCCACTTCGAGTTCGCGGCGAGGGATATCGGGGTGACGCCGTCGCCCTTCAGCTTCTTCACCGCCGCCAGCAGGTCGTCGTACGTCTTCGGCGGCTCGACGCCCGCGTCCTTCAGGACCTTCTTGTTGTAGTAGAGGACGACGGGAGCGAGACCGTTCGCCGGGACGCCGTAGACCTCGCCGTCGAAGGTGGCGCTCTTCAGCACGCTGGGCGTGAACCGCAGCAGGTCCACCTGGGCGTCGGTGACGGCGGCCACCTTGTCCGCCTTGACGTAGTCGTCCAGCGCGCCGCCGCCCCAGTTGAAGAAGAGGTCCGGGGCCTGGTTCGCGCCGAAGGCCACCCGCAGCTTCTGCTTGTAGTCGTCGTTGGCGAACAGCCGCAGGGTGATCTTCTGGTTCGGGTGGTCCTTGTTGTAGGCGTCCACGGACGCCTTGAGGATCGTCTGGTCGTTGAGCGCCCACATGGTCAGGCCCTTCGACGACGAACCCGAGGACGAGCCCGCCGGCCCCGAAGTTCCGCACGCGGCAAGGGACATGGCCGCCGCGACGACGATCGCGACACCGATCCCGCGTCGCACTCCCGGAATGCTCGCACCGCCTTTTCCGGGTGCCGGAAATCCGCGCATGATCTGCCTCTCTTCTCTCGGCATGCCATTTGCATGCGCCAGGCAGATGGGCGGCTGGTGCGAAAAGCTTTCGGACGTCATCGCCGCAGCTGGCCTGCCTGCTGGACCGGGACACTGACACGGAATTCACGGCGGGGACAAGGAGGTGAAATTCCTCGGTTACGAAACATTTTCGGAGGCGGGTGCGATTGCAGGGCGAACATGTTCCGATTCCGCCCGTAGACCCTGCCACCGTGGCGTGGGCCACAGGGTCGAGTGGCGTCAGGGGAGCTTGATCAGGGTGCAGTCGTCGCAGTATCCGGCCGCGGAACCGGTGTCCTTGCAGCAGTAGACCGTGGCCGAGGTGTTGGAGGAGCCGGTGGTGAGCAGGGGGAGGGTGGTCGGCAACTGTCGTCGTCTGTCGGTGTTGGCCGCTGTCGGACGGCCCACAGACGGCCCGGGTGAGGGCCCGGATGAGCCTCTCGCCGCGCCTCCCGATCGAGGATGGGCACGGGCGTGGGTGGGCATCGTCATCTCATGTATCAGGTGCTCATAGCAGGCCTCGCCATAGCCGCCGTGATCCTCTCGGGGCTAGGGCCCTTCTGATGGATCTCCGCGGCGTCGCGACGCCCGGCACGCACGCTCACCGCACGGCGCGAAGGGCCAGGTGGCTCCGCCACATGACCCTCCACGCCGCACGCCGATCGCACGCACCGAACGCCGCTCCTTCTTCCACGGAGATCCACCAGAAGGGCCCTGGTCGTCGTGGTCCTGGCGCTGACCGTCAGAATGTGGGACGCCTGGTGGGCCAGATCGGCCCACGCCTTGGTCTTCCTGGCGGCCGCGGCGGCTGTGGCGTTCGGGATCCACTGGGGAATCCATGCCCTACCGCGGGGCGGATGCGCGCACCGTTCATGCGTGACCGCGCCCGGCGACTAGTCGGCACGGGCCTCGTCGGCCGAGGAGGGGCATGCCGGTCGCGCTACGGCCGTACGAGGTCGCCGCCGGACGGGGCCCGGTTGCTGTACTTCGCTGCTGTACCGTCACCACCCCGCCATCCGACCACCGCTTTAGGAGCGAGGTTGAGAGATCATGGGCGTGACCAGCGGACTACCCACCTCGGACGGATGCCGGCGGAGCTCACTCCGGCGAACCCCAAGTCCCCGTGAGTCCCAGCCCGTTCTGGCACGAGAGTGGCACGGCCTGGGGACCGTGCCACGCCTCCTCGATGCGAACTACGGGCGGGATGGTCGCTGAGGTCTGCCGGGCTGATCAGTCGCGGGTCTGGGGTCAGTCGCGGTCGGTCACGGTCACGGTGTTGCTGTACTCCGTTGCTGTACCGCAGCTCTACACCCTGTCGTCCCGCTCCAAGATCAGGCTGATCGATCCGTCCTTAAGATTGATGCCGCCCTCAAGATGTTCGTGGTAGCCGTCTCGGAGCTCGGGATCAGCGAGGCCGATGAGCCGCTCCGCAAGGTCCCGCAGCCCGGCTGCGTTGGCTGCAACGGTGATTTCGGTGGCTGAGCCGTACACCTTGATCCGCGGTTCATCCATGGCGTCACACTACCGTCGGTTGACGGAGTCTCCATGGGCGAGCCAACCCTCCTGAACAATGTTGAAAACCGTCGTGGCAGCGATGTCACCGTGGGCTCAAATCCCACACCCACCGCAGATGAACGGCCCCTGACCAGGTAGCTCGGTCAGGGGTGTTCTCGCCAGCATCGAACGGGCACGCCACCGGCTTGTTAGCCGTCTCGGCCAGCCTGCGCGAGTGCGCGCCGAAGAGATCTACACCTGGATCAGGGACCGTGATGCCTTGATCAGCACGGTCGAGGTTGCTGCGAGGTCTTGACAGGCGCCAGCAACTCGGCCTGGAGGACAAGTGGCGGGACGAGCAGTTCAACCAGCGTCCCTCTTATCGAGTGCCCGGCTCCGCTTCGGTCGAGGGAGGACGTGATCGAGGACCGCACCTGCGGTCGTCACCACGCCCACGATCAACAAGACGATGGAGGCGATGCGTAGCGCTCCCTCGCCATATAGGGCCTGGTAGCCGAACCAAGCCATGGCGATGCAGGTCATCAGGCCGTTGCCAAGTCTCTTGAAGCGCGGAGTCATACGCACTCCCGAGTCAGGTACGCCCGCAAACCGGGCCCCCTGAGTGTGGCACGGGCCCCTAGCGCGGACTGCGGTGGCTGAGGACCGCCCGCTCGACCTTGCGACGGTCAGTGTCTTCCCTCCGCGGATCTCCCCTTCCTTCGCCCACCACTACTAGGCCGGCACTCGCAGACGGCGCCCACTCCATCTCGGAGCCTGAGCGCCCCCGCCGGAGGCATGTCTTCACCGGTGCCGTGCCTTGCGGCGCTCGACTCATGGCCACCGGCCTATCCATAAGTGGGCGCGCGTCGGCGGCGGCAGCGCCGAGCGGGCCGAAGGCGGGGGCGCGGGCGCAGCCAGAGCCGGGAAGCGCGCCCGGCGGAGCGGAGCGCAGCCGGGTGCCTTGATGCTTGACACCGTTGGCCTCGGCTTGGCTGTGCGCGTCTGATCGGCGTGGGAGGGCTGAGTCCGTGCTGGTGGAGTTGAGAGTGGTTGAGCAGCGGTATCACGCGGTCATGGCCGCGTGGCGCGCCTGGTGCATCAGCGACCCGCGCAGGGAAGCCCGGCAGTTCTTCCGCGGCCGGGCTTCCCCTCGTCTAACGCCCGACGGTGAGCGCCCAGCGGACGTGGGATGGGGCGGTCACGTTCACGGTGCCGTGTTCCCGAGAGCGCTTCAGGTCCAACTGATTGAAGGTGCTGCTGACCTCTCCGTCCACGCATTCGAGGGGAAAGCTCAGCCCGACCGCTTCGACGGAGACGGTCAGTGTCCCCTTGCCCTGGCAGTTGACGAGGACCGACAGGGACCCGGCTGTGATGCCGCCTTGGATTTCCATCTCACGGTTGCCACTTGCGTTCGCGGCTTGTGCGACGACCTTGCCGTCCGGAAGGACCGGCGCTTTGGTCACGGTTTCCCCGGCAACGTGCTCACCGCGGTCTGACCCGGGCGAACTTGTCGGAGAGGCCGCGGAACGGGTCGGGGAGGTGTGAGGAGCGGGCTCGGTGTGGTTCTGCCCGCTCGTGCAGCCGACCAGCGCAACAAGCGTTGCCATTCCTCCGGTCGCCGTGAGTACCCTCAGTTTTCCCACAGATACCAGCCCACCCGGTAGGGAGAGTAGCTGACCACGGTCTTCTCCGGAGACACGGTGCAGTTGGTGTGGATGACGTAGCCCACCCCCGTGTGCTTGAGCCGCCAGACTCCGTATCTGGCGTGCGTGGTCTTGCGGGACGGTGTATCCACACTGATCGTGTTGCCAAGTTTCGCGGTGAGCTTCGCCGACACCGTGACGGTGAACTTTTCCTTGATCTTGATGAGCATGGTGTTGACCGAGGTCTGCAGGTCGCCGCTCACGGCGACACCGATTTCGCCCGTCACCTCTGACGTGAAGGTCGACTTGGCCGTTCGGGAAGTGCCGTTGTAGTTCGCGTTCGTGGGACCGACACCCTTGTGGTACTGCCTGCCTTGCTTGGTGGGCTTGTACACGAACTGGGTCTGGCCGCAGTCCCGGGCGTCGGGCGTGCTGCCCGGGGCCGGCTTGCCTGTGTACGTGGGTTCCACATTCACCGCGTCGTCGGGAACTTCGGTGACAGCTTCCTCGGGCTCCTCCGGCGGAGCGGTATTGATGACGGAGTCCTCGGCTGGGGCAGACACAGAGGCGGTCGGAGCCTCATCCGCAGCCAGCGCGGGACCAGTCAGCGCCGCGCAGAGCAGGAGTGTGGCCGAGGAGAGGAAGGCGGTGTGACGTGCAGATATCTCCACAAGACACCTATCCGGTGGAGACTGCCCTCTCGGCAGTCGGACAGGTTGACCGTATGTCAGGGGCATGGCGGTAGCGAAGATTCCGGTGATCTTCTGAGGTGGAGTTGAGGTAGGCGAGGTCCAATCCCAGCCTCGCCGCACGAGCTGACTCCTGTTCCAGCTTGGCATCGAGTCAACTGAGTGCCAGCGATGGGCGGTTGTTGTACGAGTCCCCGTCCGTTTCTCCACCACGAACAACCGCAGAACCTCGGACCGACAAACACAAGCCAACACACAGCCGTCAAGGATCAGCTGAACCTGAACATCGGCCGCATGGGGCTTGAAGTCGTGTGCGCAGGCTGGGAGTTCGGCACCCTCGCGGCGCGAGCGGCTCGAAGCGTAAGAGTGCTCTGCGTGCCTCGATACGGCCTTCGTGCAGCCCGGCCCATGCCTCATTGGACGCTTCGCGGGTAAAGGCCCGGACGGCTTGGTCTTCCTCGGTGAGAAGGGCGCCCCTTTCCGTCGCAATACCTTCGGCCGCAAGTGGCGTAAGGCCCGAACCATCGTCGGCGTGCCCGGGGGCTTCCGGTTCTACGCCCTTCGCCACATCGGACACACCCTGTCGACCCGCTCGGGTGTCACCCTCAAGGACACGATGGTCCGCGCCGGCCAGTCATCCGAGAAGGCCGCATTGATCTACCAGCACTCCGACGACGATCGACAGCAGGAAGTTGCTGCCGGACTCGACGCCACCGCACGCAAGGCACGCCAGGAAGCTGCGGCCGTGCCAGAACAGACAACATCCGCGCCCGACGATCAACGTTCTGGCAAGAATCTGGCACGCGACAACTGATCACGGCGGACAGCAAAAAGGCCCGGGTCGATGACCTGGGCCTTTGTTATGGAGCGGGTGACGAGAATCGAACTCGCACTCTCAGCTTGGGAAGCTGATGTTCTACCACTAAACTACACCCGCGAAAGACGCCGGTCGGAGCCGGTGTCGGAACGCACCGTCACCTTACCTCATCCCCGCCCCCCGGCGCTGAAGCCGTGGGGCGGGCGTGCGTTGCGCGGGGCCGACGAGGCTGCGGGGGGCCGGAGTTGGGGCGTACGGTGGAGGGGTGGGAGAGGGTCCGGGTGTGGTGGGAGTGCCGCCTGGAGAGTCGTCCTGTTGGTCCCGTAATGTGGCATTCGTCGTCAGGTGAGCAGCAGCCCGACGCGGCTCTTGGGGAAGGGACTCTTGGACTTGATGGAGCGCACCGTCGTCCGTTGTGCCGATGGGCACGTGTTCAGCACCGCTTCGTTCCCGATGCAGCAGGCCGACCGGCTCGGCCCCGGCCGGCTCGTCCGGTGTCCACGGTGTGCCCGGCTCCGCAGTGTGGTGCCGGTCAGCCTTGAGAAGCACTAGCGGCGAGAAGCATCGGCGGAGAGAAGTATCAGCGAACAGCGGTAGAAAACAGCGGTAGAGGACAGCACCAGTACGGCAGTACAGCCGTAGCAATACAGCAGTAGCGGGCGCGCGGGCGGCACGATTGTGGTCGGTCCGCGCGCCTTGCGTATCCTCGGGGCGTGCTTCTCTCAGACAAGGACATCCGGGCCGAGATCGACGCCGGGCGAGTGGTGATCGATCCCTACGACGAATCCATGGTGCAGCCGTCGAGTGTCGACGTGCGGCTGGACCGGTACTTCCGGGTGTTCGAGAACCACCGGTACCCGCACATCGATCCGTCCGTCGAGCAGGCGGATCTCACGCGGCTCGTGGAGCCGGAGGGCGACGAGCCGTTCATCCTCCACCCCGGGGAGTTCGTCCTGGCCTCCACCTACGAGGTCATCGGCCTCCCCGACGATCTTGCCTCGCGGCTCGAGGGGAAGAGCTCCCTCGGGCGGCTCGGGCTCGTCACCCACTCCACCGCCGGCTTCATCGACCCCGGCTTCTCCGGGCATGTGACGCTCGAGCTCTCCAACCTCGCCACCCTGCCGATCAAGCTCTGGCCCGGCATGAAGATCGGCCAGCTGTGCCTGTTCCGGCTCAGCTCGCCGGCCGAGTTCCCGTACGGGAGCGAGCGGTACGGATCCCGGTACCAGGGCCAGCGCGGCCCCACCGCCTCCCGGTCCTTCCTCAACTTCCATCGGACGCAGGTGTGAGCACCGTGAGCGACGTACGGGAGAACCTGACCTACGAACGCTTCGGGGTCGCCGTGCGCGAGCTCGCGCAGGCCGTCGCCGACGACGGGTACGAGCCGGACGTCGTGCTCAGCATCGCCCGCGGGGGCGTCTTCGTCGCGGGTGGGCTCGCCTACGCCCTCGACTGCAAGAACATCCACCTGGTGAACGTCGAGTTCTACACGGGCGTCGGGACCACCCTCGAGATGCCCGTCATGCTCGCTCCCGTGCCCAACGTCATCGACTTCTCCGACAAGAAGGTGCTCATCACCGACGACGTCGCCGACACGGGAAAGACGCTGAAGCTCGTGCGGGACTTCTGCCTCGACACCGTCGCCGAGGTCCGCTCGGCCGTCATATACGAGAAGACGCAGTCGCTGGTGAAGTGCGAGTACGTGTGGAAGCGGACCGATGAGTGGATCAACTTCCCGTGGAGCGTTCAACCCCCGGTGATCAAGCGAACCGGGCAGGTTCTGGACGCCTGACCTTCGGCGCAGCAAAAGGGGCTCCCGGCTGTGTGCCGGGAGCCCCTTCGCCGTACGAGGGCGCCGTATGAGGACGTCGTACGCGGACGCCGTACGAGGACCTCGTGCCGCGCGAACCGGTGGGATCTAGAACGTGCCCAGCTTCACGATCGACAGCAGGGCGATCAGTTGGATCGACGAGGCGCCCAGGGCCTTGGGCCAGGGGAGGTCGTGGGAGCGGCTGATCATCATCGTGAGGAGGGCGCCTGCTGCTACCCAGGTCGCCCAGCCCAGGGCCTGGACGAAGGTTGCGTCGCCGCCGAAGAACATGGCGAAGACCAGGCGGGGGGCGTCCGTGAGGGACATGATCAGCATGGAGAGGCCGACCGTGGGCTGCCAGGCGCCGTCGCCGCCGAGCTGGCGGGCCAGGGTGTGGGTGACCACGCCCAGGACGAAGGACGACAGGACCAGCGCCACGGCGGTCGTCAGGACGATCGGGATCGCGTTCGCGAGGGTGGCGTTGATCGCGTCCGAGCGGGCGCCGTCGAAGCCGAAGACCGCGAGGAGGCCGTAGAGGAACGTCACGATGAGGGCCGGGCCCCACATCGTGTAGTCCCGCATCTGGAGGAAGGTCTGGGTGGGGGAGAGGACGATTCCCCGGAGCAGGGCCTTCCAGTGGAGGCGGGGGCCCACCGGGGCCGCCGGGGCCGAGCCCGCGCGGTAGGTGCCGCCCTGGTTGTAAGGGTCCTCGCCCACCGAGAACGCCTGCGTGTGGCCCGGGTTGTTGGCCGCGTACGGGTCCGGGGTGCCCTGCGGTGCGTAGGCGCCGCCGTCGCCGAAGTACTCCGGCTCGTCCTGGCCGCCGTAGCCGCCGCCGTTGCCCTGCGGCCACTGGCCGCCGCCGTTCCCGTACTGCTGCTGCCCGGGGTGGGGCTGCGGCGCCGAGGGATAGCCGTACGACGGGCCTTGCGGGGCCTGCTGGCCGTACGGGGGTTGTTGCGGTCGCGTTTGCGGTGCTCCGTTGTTCCGGGCGCCGCGTCCGATCCTGAATCCAGCCACGTCTTCGAACGTACCTGGTCCCGGAGAGTGACGTGCCGGGCCCGGCGGTTCGGGCCCGGCATTGCTGCCGAGCTGTGACATCCCTTAAGGGGAGGGTAAGGAGACCCCCTAGGGCACCTGTGGGGTGCCCATGGGGTCCGTACGGCGGCTTCCCCGCGCCCGTGGCCGGGTGATCAACCTGGTGATCAACCTCCCAGTACCGAGCCGTAGTTGGGGCTGCCCGTGGTCGAGATGCCGGTGGTCGACGGGCCGAAGCTGGTGGCGGTCGTGCCGCGCAGGGACCAGATCGCGCCGTCGCCGGAGTTCTCGCCCGGGGCCGAGATCGTCAGGCCCGTGCCCTTGGTGAGTGCCACGCGGGCGCCGAAGTGGTCGTTCTTTTCGGAGGTGCCCGGTATGCCTGCCGTGTTTTGGGTGATGGTCCTGGCGCCGGTCGTCTTCAGGCCGGAGGCCGAGCCGTACAGGACGGTGACCGCGCCGGCCCCGGAGTTCTCGCCGGACGCGCCGATCGCCAGGTCGGCGTAGCCGTCGCCGTTGAGGTCGCCGGCAACGACGCCCGAGCCGAAGGCGTCGCCCGTCTCGGCGGCGCCGGGCACGCCCGCGGTGTCCTGGGTGACGGAGAGCGGGGCGCGGGAGGTGTCCACGCCGTCCGGGCCGCCGTAGCGGACGGTGACCCTGCCGCCCTTCGCGCCCGCCGGGTCCGCGGAGGTCTCGCGGTGGTTGCCGACCGCGACGTCCGCGTATCCGTCGCCGTCGATGTCGCCGACCGAGGAGACGTAACCGCTGGGCAGGGTGACCAGCCAGTCGTTGAAGTTGCTGATGCTGCCGTCCACCAGGGTGGTGACCGCGTCGTCGGTGCCGTTCTCGCGGCCGTGCACGACCAGGCCGGCGAACCCGCGGCCCGTGACGTCGCCCGTGGAGAGGGACTCGATGCCGTACGACTCCGAGTACGGGCGGGTGGCGTACGAGAAGGAGCCGCCGCTGCCGCCGTTGAAGGCGCCGGTCCTGGTGAAGGGGCCGTTGACGAAGTTGAGGCCGTAGAAGCCGGTCGAGCCGGTCGCGATCTCGGGCAGGCCGTCGCCGGTGAAGTCGCCGGCGGCGACCGCCTTGCCGTAGCGGTCGTTGTCGCGGTCGTTGTGGTTGACGAGCGTACGGCCGCCGGTCAGGCCGGACTTGGAGCCCCAGACGATGACGATCGTGCCGTCGTTGGTGTCGCCGTCGACGTCCTCCCCGGGGGCGCCGACGAGCAGGTCGGCGTAGCCGTCGCGGTCCAGGTCGGTGGAGGCGAGGGAGGAGCCGAAGGCGTCGTCGGCCTCGGCGGTGCCGGGGACGGCGGTCGTGTTCTGGGTGAGCAGTTTGTACGTGGACGGCTTGAGGCCGGTGGAGCCGGCGTAGACGACGGACACCGCGCCCGCCTTCGCCTTGCCGGCGACGGTGGCGGCGGGCGCGCCGACGGCCAGGTCGGCACGGCCGTCGCCGTTGAAGTCGTACGGTGCCGCGGGCGTCGCCGCGTGAGCCGCGGGCGCGGTGAGGGCGAGCGGGGTGAGGGAGGCCGCGAGCAGGACGGCCAGTCGGCGGTACGTCACTGGGCGATCACCCAGCCGAAGCCTGCGTCGCCCTTGAGGGAGACGTCGCGGGCGGTGAAGGACTTGGCGCCGGTCGTGGTGAGGCCGGAGGCGCTGCCGCGCAGGACAGTGACGGCGCCGTAGCCGTTCTCGCGGCCGGTGCCGACGACGAGATCGGCCTTGCCGTTCTTGTCGAGGTCGACCAGGCGGACCGACGTGCCGAACTCGTCGTTCGTCTCGCTGCTGCCGGGGACGCCCGTGGTGTTCTGGGTGTACGACTTGGCGCCCGAGCCCTTCAGCCCGGTGGCCGAGCCGAACAGGATCGTCACGGAACCCGAGTCCTTGACCGTGCCGTTGTCCTCGGTGAAGGCACCCACCGCTACGTCGGCGTACGTGTCACCGTTGATGTCGCCGACGGCCAGCGAGGCGCCGAATCGGTCCTCGGTCTCGCCCGAGCCGGGCACGCCGGCGGTGTCCTGGTGGATGACGGTCGGTGTCTGCGCCGGGTCGGGGCCGTTCGGGCCGCCGTACCAGACGGAGATCTGGCCGCCCTTGTGGCCGGTCTTCTTGTCGCTGCGCGGGTCCTCGTGGTCGCCGAGGACGAGGTCGCCGTAGCCGTCGCCGTTGATGTCGCCGACCACGCCCTGGTGGCCGTCGGCGGCGGGCAGATCGGTCAGGGCGTAGTCCGACTCGGGGTGGGACTCGTCGCCGGGGTCGTAGCCGAGGTAGCCGATGACGCCGCCGTGGTCGCCGCTGACGGTGTACGGGTACACGCGCTCGGCGGCGCCGTCGCCGCTCAGGTCGCCCGCGATCACCTCGTACGTCGTGCCGACCTCGTACACGTCGGTCAGGCTCACGGGCTTGCCGGTGCGGGCGAAGGGGCCCCGGTAGAGGCCGGTGCGGCTCTGGCCGGTGACGGTGACGTCCGTCTTGCCGTCGCCGTTGAAGTCGCCGGTCGCGATGCCGGAGGAGTAGCCGCCCCACTCGGTGAGGCCGGCCGGCGAGGGCAGGGCCGAGCCGCCGGACAGGCCTGACTTGCCGCCCCAGAGGACGGTGGCGGTGCCGATGCCGTCGCGGTCGCCGACGGTCTCGCTGGGGGTGCCGACGACGAGGTCCGCGTAGCCGTCGCCGTCCAGGTCACCGGCGGCCAGGCTGCCGCCGAACTGGTCGAGCTCCTCGGCAGTGCCCGGGACGTTGGTGGAGTTCTGCGTGATCACGGTCTTCCTGGCCGCCGACACACCGGAGGACGAGCCGTACAGCACGACGACCGCGCCGGCGCACGAGGCCGAGCCGATGGTGGCGCACGGGGCGCCGATCGCGGTGTCGCGGTAGCCGTCGCCGTTGAAGTCGCCCGACAGCCCGGAGGGCGCGGCGGAGGCGGTGGCGGCGGGCAGGGCGGTGAGCAGGCCGGTGGTGAGGCAGGCGGCCAGCAGAAGGGTGCGCTTGCGCAAGGCGGGGGCTCCGGAGAGAAGGGACCGGGAGAGGCGAGGAGGAGAAGAAAGGAGAGGAGAGGAGCCGGGCCCGAGGGTGAGGGCCCGGCTCCGGAACGGGACGGTCGGTCGACCGTCGCTCGGGAGGTCAGTCGGCGAAGTTGGCGCCGAAGAACGGCGTTCCCGTCGTCGAGACGCCCGAGGTGCTCGGGGAGACGGTGCGCGAGCCGGACGTGATGATCTTCGTGCCGTCGGAGGGCAGGTAGGTCACGGCGCCGTTGTCGGCGTTCTCCCGGGAGCCGACCAGCAGGTCCGCCTTGCCGTCGCCGGTGACGTCGTCGAGCTTGACGTCCTGGCCGAAGTAGTCGTTCTTCTCGTCGTTGCCGGGCACGCCCGCCGTGGACTGGGCGAAGGACTGGGCGCCGGAGGCGGTGTCCAGGCCGTTCGCGGTGCCGTAGAGGACCGTGACCGCGCCGGTGTTGGTGGCGCTGCCGATGTTCTCGCCGGCCACGCCGATCGCGAGGTCGAGGAAGCCGTCGCCGTTGACGTCGCCGAGGTCGAGCTCGTAGCCGAAGAAGTCGTTGCCCTCGGCGGTGCCGGGGACGTTGCCCGTGTCCTGGGTGATGCCGGCGGCGCTGGGCGTCAGGGGGCCGCCGTCGGAGCCGTACGTCACCCAGACCTTGCCGCCCTTGCCGGAGTCGGGCACGGTCGTGCCGTCCTCGGTGGTGGGGTTCCAGTAGGCGCCGCTGACGATGTCGCCGTAGCCGTCGCCGTCGATGTCGCCGATCGCGGTGATGACGCCCGGCTTGAGGGTTTCCGACGCGGACATGTTCAGGCCGGTCGGGGAGCCGGGAACGTAGTAGTTCTTGTTCCAGCCGTAGTCGGTGTCGGTCTCGAAACCGTCGATGACCAGGTCGGTCTCCTGGCCGCCGTTGATGTTGCCGGCGGTCAGGTTGAGCGGGCCGTTCGCGTCGGTGCCCATGATCGGGGGCTTGATCGTGTACTTGCCGCCGGGCGTGCCGGAGGCGTTGAAGCCGCCCTTGAGGACGTAGATGGTGGCGTTGGAGCTGCCCACGGCCAGGTCGGCCTTGCCGTCGCCGTCGAAGTCGCCGGCGGCGAGGTTCTTGCCCCAGTAGTCGTGCGCGGTGGGGGCCGGGTCGGCGACCGAGACGCCCTTGCCGGTGATGCCGGAGGCCGAGCCCCACAGGATGGCGAGGCCGCCGCCGTCGACGTCGCTGCCGACGTCCTCGCCGGGGGAGCCGACGGCGATGTCGTCGTAGCCGTCGCCGTTGAAGTCGGCGTACGCCGTCTCCCCGCCGAAGTGGTCGCCGGCCTCGGCGGTGCCCGGGTTGCCGGTGGTGTTCTGGCTGATCGTGGAGCGCTTGGCGGACGAGACGCCGGTCTTCGTGCCGTAGAGGACGACCAGCTGTCCGGCGGCCTTCTTGCCGCTGACGTAGGCGCCGTCGGCCGAGAAGGCCGTGTCGCCGATCCCGTCACCGTTGAAGTCGGCCTGCGGGACGCTGGTGGAGTCCGCGGCCGTGGCGGTCACGGCCGTGAAGGTGAGCAGTCCGCCCGTCAGCGTGACGGCGGCGGCCGTCGCGAGGGCGAGACGCAGAGGTCTGTGCATGCGGTTTTCTCCTGCGGCATGCGGGGATGCCTGGCGGGCATCCACAGTCGATGGGGTGCGGGCCGCCCCGTGTTCGCCGGGAGTTGTCCTCGGGTTCACGGGTCGGTCGGCGATCAGGAGACCTGTACTGGGGCGTAAGGGTTGTACGTGAGTTCGGTAAATTCTTGAACGACTTTCAGCGCTACTGAGGTGCCTGTGGCGGCTGTGGAGTCAACCGCCCAGGAACTCCGAGCTGGAGAAGGTGACGGCCGGCTCCGCCGCCACCAGTTTCTTCTTCACGCCGGGATAGACGGCGACGGTGTCCTTCGTCTCTCCCCGGTACGTCCGCACCGCGAGGTCCGCCCGTCCGTCGCCGTCGAAGTCGCCGACCGTGAGCACCCGGGTGGTGCCCTGGGCGGGTGGCTCGACGGTCACCATGCCCGCCGTCGACAGGCCTGTCGTACGGCCCCGGAACACCCTCAACTGCGAGCCGCTGGAGACGAGTTCGCTGAGGCCGTCGCCGTCGAAGTCGGCCGCGTCGAGCACCGAGCCGGGGGAGGCGAGGGTGGCGCGGGTGGGGGTCGGGAGGTCGTAGCGCAGGGCGGTCCCGCCCATCGCGCCGACCGCCGCGTCCAGGCCCGCGCCCTTGCCGAAGCGGCCGAGGGCGATGTCGATGCCCTCGGGCAGAGCGGTGCCGGTGCGGGTGGGGCCGGCGGGCCCGCCGAGCACGACGGACGCCTTGCTCGTGCCCTCCGTCGTACGGACCACGAGGTCGTCGTAGCCGTCGCGGTTCACGTCGGCCGCCGGGCCGGTCGGGAACTCGCCGGTCGAGGGGATCGGGGCGCCGGCCGCGCGTGGGGCGCCCTTGCGGGTGAACGGGCCGCGCAGGTAGGTGAGTCGGCCGCCGGACGCGTGCAGGACGAGGTCCTTGGCGCCGTCGCCGTCGAAGTCGCCGCACACGGGCTGGTCGGGCCAGTCGTTGCCGAAGCGGGCGCGGGCGGGAACGGTCAGGGCGACGGCGTGGGTCAGGCCGGTGGCCGAGCCGAAGAGGATCTGGAGCGGGACCGGGGGTTGGCCCTGGCCGTCGTAGGGCGGGTCGGTGGACACGACCAGGTCGGTGAAACCGTCCTTGTCGAGGTCGCAGCTCGCTTCCGCGTCGAAGACGGCGGGGAGTTGGCCTTTGGTGCGGGCCGCGTACTTGGCGGGACCGATCAACTGCCGTGCGCCCGGGGTGAGTCCGTGCGCGCCGCCGTAGACGATGCCGATGCCCGCGTCGTCGGCGTGGCTCTGCGCCTTCACCAGGTCGTCCAGGACGAGGTCGCGGTGTCCGTCACCGTTGAAGTCGTCGGGGGTTGTGCTGCCTTTGCCGTGCGGGATGGGCGACTTGGCCGGGGCGTTGGCGATCTGTACGGGGGTGTGGTGGGCGGCCGCGGGGTGCGCGGTGGGGCCGCACGCGGCGAGGAAGAGGATGCCGCCGAGGGCCGCCGCCGCACAGATCCCGCCTCTACGCACGCGCACCGTTCACCTCGTCAGCACCGTCGACAACGCCTGGGCAATGATGCACGCGTTCGAGGAGGGGCGACAGTCCCGGGACAGGGTGCGACGCTCAGGACTGGTAGGGCTGCGGCTGCCCGTGCGGCCTGCCGTCGCCGTGCCGGCGAGCGGCATGGCGCTCTGATGGAGCACAGCCTGGCGTATGCCTGCGAGCGCTGCGGATGGCTCGACGGGCCGGCAGGGATGCGAGCCATCGGATCACACGGGAAACTCAGTCGGCCTGTCCGTCGTGGAGGGCGGCGGGTCTGCCGGCCGCAGCCGGGCCCACTGTGCGGCAAGAAGTGCCAGGTAGTACGGGTTGAGAACGAGGTACCGCCGCCACAACCGGCCCGGCTCCAGAGCCAGCCGCCCCAGCCACTCCAGCCCGTGCTTCTGCATCCACACGGGCGGCCTCCGCAGGATTCCCGCGTGGAAGTCGAACGCGGCACCGACCGCGAGCAGAGGCATCGGCAGCAGCGGACGCATGGCATGCACGAACACTTCCTGGCGCGGGCAGCCAAGCCCGACCAGGACGATCCGTGCCCCGGATGCGATGATCCGGGCGGCGAGCTCCACGTCCTCACCAGGGCGTGCCGCGCGGAACCTGGACGCCTCGTGACCGGCGATCTTCAGAGCCGGCAGCGTGTTCTGCAGGTTCAGCACCAGACGGTCCAGCGTCTGCTCCGTCGAGCCGTACAAGTACACCGGCAGGCCCTCGTCGGCCGCTGCGCGCAGAACGTGCAGCGTCAGGGTCGGGCCGCACACCCGGTCGGTGAGGGCTGCGTGATGCAGCACATTCAGTGCCCAGCGCACGGGCTGTCCGTCCGGGGTCACCAGGTCGAAGGAATTGAGGCGGGCACCGTGCTCCCGGTCCAGCACGCCCGTCATCACGCCATGGACGGCCAGGGCGGTCACCGCGAACGGGCGGCGTTCGCGGGCCGCGGCGAGCACGTCATCCACCGCACCGGCGTAGCTCGTCACGTCGACTAGGACGCCGAGAACGTTCCTCTTCACCGGGCCGGGATCCATCGGTCCACGTTGGCCTCGTAGATCTCATTCATGATCATTGGCACATCGTGCGTCAACTGCCAGTCCGGATGGTGCTGTTCGAAACGCGCGTTGGAGCTGATCCACCAGACGTGGTCGCCGGTCCGGGGCGTGTCGACGTGCTCGACGAGCATCTCGTTCCCGGAGATCTTCTCGGCCAGCGCGATCGCTTCGAGATTGGAGGCGTTGGAGTGCCGGCCACCGCCCAGGTTGTACACCTCGCCGCTGCGTGGGTTGCGGAAGAACGCCTCGAACGCGGTGACCACGTCACGACTGTGGATGGCGTCCCGCACCTGCTTGCCCTTGTACCCGATGAGTTTGTACGTGCGTCGCTCCATGGCGCAGCGCATCACGTAGGCGAGGAAGCCGTGCAGTTCTGTGGCGGAGTGCCCCGGGCCGGTGAGCGTGCCGCCGCGGAAGCAGGCTGTACTGAGTCCGAAATAGCGGCCGTACTCCTGGACCATGATGTCCGCGGCCACCTTCGAGGCGCCGAAGACGGAGTGCAGGCAGGCGTCGATGGGCATGTCCTCGCCGATGCCGGCGGCGTAGCGGTGATCCGGGGTGATCTCCCAGCGCGTCTCGTGCTCGACCAGCGGCAGGGAATTGGGGCGGTCGCCGTACACCTTGTTGGTGGAGCAGTGGATCAGCGGGGCCTCGATGCAGTGCTCACGAACGTTCTGCAGCACATTGAGTGTGCCTGCGGCGTTGATGTCGAAGTCCAGGAACGGGTCGCGTGCCGCCCAGTCGTGGGAGGGCTGCGCCGCGGTGTGGATGACGACGGCGATGTCCCGGCCGTATCTCCGGAAGACGGCCGCCAGCGCGTCCCGGTCGCGAATGTCCACGCCGTGGTGGGCGTAGGCCTTGCCGAGGTCCCCGGACAGTCGTTTCGCGTTCCACGCGGTCGAGGCCTCCGGTCCGAAGAACCGTGAGCGCATGTCGTTGTCGATGCCGACGACGTCAAGTCCCAAGCGAGCGAAGTGCCTTACCGCCTGTGACCCGATCAGACCGGCCGAGCCGGTCACCACTGCGACGCTCATACCAACACCTCCTGAGGAGAGCTGACAAGGGTGTTCTGTTCCGGTTTCTGCCGGAGACGGGCCCGTTGCGACCGGTCGCCCGCGAGCAGGATTCCGGCCGCCCAGAAGAAGGGAGCGGCGCCGAACGGTGACTCCAGGATGACTCCCAACATGGCTGCGATGAGAAGAGAGAGCACCAGCAGCACGCACAACGACGTCAGCTCGTCGGGCGGCCCTCTGCGGACGGTCCGGAACACAATGGCCAGAAGGCCGGCCAGCAGCGCGACGACGACGGTGAGACCGACGAAGCCCAGCCGGGCAAAGCAGGTGACCAGGTAGTTGTGGGGGGATCGCACTCCGATTCCCCGGCCGATGACAAGGTCGCCGTTGGACAGTTGGAGGAAGTCCGGTCCGAAGCCCACACCGATCGCCGAGCGTGCCGGATCATCCAGGGTGTACGTCACCACCCGGTCCCACGCGATCAGGCGCGCGCGCGTGGTGCCCTGAGCGTTTTCCACGATCTCCGAGGACGATGTCGGACGTGCGTTGAGCGCGAGGAGGCGTTGGCCGGCCGGAGACAGCGGAAGCACCACCGCCACCCCAAGGACCGCGGTCGCTCCGAGGAACACTGCGCGGGGGGTGAGACGACCGTTCCTGCCCGCTCTGAACACGACGGCCACCAGCACGCATGCGGCGCAGGAGAGGAGACCGGCCCTGTTCACCTGTGCCAGGCCCGTCAAGAGCGCCGCGATCGCCACCGACGCGTGCAGCCAGACCCGTCCCCGTCTGATCCGCAGGATCGACAGGCCCGTCAGCACCCCGAGCACCGCCACGTCGAAATCGGTCCTGATCTCGAAGACGCGTGTATTGCCCACCTGCGGCAGTGTGGCGACGAATTCCGGTGCGAGTGTCGCCACCACCATCCACCCGAGGTGCAGCAGCAGCCCGCCGTGGATCATCCGGACCGTTCGCTCTCGGCCGCGATCGCTCACTCTCTGGTAGGCGCCCGCGGACAGATAGGCGATCGCGGCATAGGCGAAGGGCGCTGCGTCACGGGCGGCCGTTCGCACATCGCCCTGCACGTCGAGGAGTCGGAACCCTGCGACCACCAGCAGCAGCCCGACCAGGACTCCCGGTCCGTAGATGCGACCGGGCCGCTTCCCGGACAGCAGTCTCGACAGGATGGCGTGCAGGAAGGCCGCACACAGCAGGAGATCACCGATGTAGAGCGGCCCCACATGCATGTGGGAGACCCAGCGGCCTCCGGTGAGCAGAACGGCGACCGTCGCCACACCCGCGATCATCTTGTCCACTCCCGTTTTCACGAATCCTCGCCCTTCCGAGCCGGCCTTCCTAGGCGGGCGCCGTGATGCGGCCGTTGGCGACGCGTGCCGCCTGGTACGCCTCGGCAACGCGGGTGATCCAGGCCCGCTCCGTGAAGTGGTCGGCGTACACCTGCCTGCAGTGGGCACGCAGCGACGGGAAGCGGGTGGCCGCCTCCGCCAGAACCGGGGCGAGGGCCTTGTCCCATCGGGTGACCAGGCCGGTGCCGTGTTCCCGTACCGCCTCGGCCACCGACGAGCCCTCGAACGCCAGGACCGGAAGCCCGGCCGCCAGAGCCTCGACATGCACGCAGGGCTGGACCTCGTACCACCGGCTGGGGAAGACCAGGCCGCGATAGGAAGGCATCCGCCGGCACAGTTCGGTCCGGTCGAGATGGCCGACGAAGCGGACGGAGGCTGGGGCGGCCGCGCGGCAGTCGGCGAGGAGCTCGCCGTCGCCGACGACATCCAGCGGCTCGTGAGCCGGCCACTGACGCAGCAGTTCCAGGACGCCCTTCTCGGCAGTGAGGCGCGCGGCGACGAGCCAACGGCCTGTGTCGTCCCCCTGCGGCTCACCGGACTGCGGTGCGTCGACGAAATTGGGTACGAGCACCAGGCGCTCGGCGGGCACACCGGCACGCAGGTACGTCTGCTCGCTCAGCCGGGAGTTGACGACGAGTCGGTCCGCGCGGGCCAACAACGGGTCCCGTGCGTGTCCGTGCCGTCCGGCCCAGGCCAGGGGCAGCGTCGCGGCCCGCGAGTCGCGGTAGCAGCCGTAGCGCAGGGCCGCCCAGGGCTCGCCGTCCGGGCACCGGGTGCACACGGCGCCCGCACGGTAGAGCGTCGCCGCGGCGCACAGCGGCCGGTAGTTGTGCAGGGTCGCGACGAGCGGACCGCCCCAGTTCCGTACCCAGGAACGCCCGAAGTTGGGGAACAGGTTGTGGACGTGCACGACGTCGGGGGCGTAGGAGCGCAACCGGGCGAGCGGGTTGTGACCCAGTCCGGACGCCACGCGCGCCGCTGCTCGCAGCGGGTAGAGCGGATCCCGCGCCAGTTCGTCGGTGTGGGCGGCGAACAGCTCCACCTCGTGGCCCGCCGCGCCCAACGCACGCACCTGGTCTCTTACGAGCGCGTTCTCTCCGCTGGGCGTTGCGGAGGTGTAGAAGCTGTGGACCACCGCGATTTTCATGACAGGGCGCCTTCGACAGTTTCGGGCATAAGAGACAAATTTCCGCAAATATTGCCGCCTCGTATCCGCTTTGGGTGGGGCGCCGTGGTGAGTCCACTCGCCTGGCGCAGCGACGCGCGACGGACAGACCGCCGATGCTGCTCATCGGGTGATCGTTCTTCCCGGACGAGCGTCGCCACCCGCTCCACCGTGTACCCGTCGGACACACTCGACGGCGTCCGCCGCCTGCTGCACCTCGGGGAGGTGCACGGACCCGTAGCAATCCGTTGGAGCCTGTCGGAGAGGGTGACCGTGACTGTTCGCGGAGACGTGCCTTTCGTGCCGCTGCCAGGGCATACGCGGGCGCGGTCCGACCGGGAGCCGCCTGGCACCGGACGAAGACGGGACGGCAAGCCCGCCTGGTACCTGCCGACCGCACTGATCGTCGACGCCGCGGGGGCGGCCGCGCCGGTGTACATGACCTTGTGCCTGGCCGGCGAGGCACATGCCGTGAGGTACGCGGCCGTGATGGCCGGGGTCTGGGTGCTGGTACGGGCCTCACGCACGCGGTACGCATGGCGCAACCTGGGAGAGCGCGGCAATGCCGCCCCACTGCTGCGGGACTGGCTGATTCTGGTGGCGCTGCTCGCCGTGGTGAGAGCGGCGACCGGTGAGGGACCCCCCTTTCATCTGGAGCTGGCCGGCCTGCTCGCATGCCTCCCGGTCACCGTGACGTGCCAAGGCCTGACCCATCGTCACCTGTTGGCCAGGCGCCGTGCCGGACAGGCCGTCCGCCGCGCCCTGGTGATCGGTGAGGCGGCCGCTCTCGACGGCCTGGTGAACCATCTCGCGCGCCGCACGGACCACGCGTTCGTCGCGGTCGGCGTATGCCCGATCGGCGACGACGACCCCAACCTGGTGGCTCCCGTCACGGCGCGGCTGGACCGGCAGACCCCGGCGCAACCTTCCGGTGACTCCTCGCCGGTGCTGGCGGCGGCACGAAGGCTGGAGGTGGACCTGGTCTTCGTAGTGTCCGGACCGAGCATGGCGTCGGAGCGACTGCGACGGCTGTCCTGGGCCGTGTACGAGGACGGCCGTCCGCTCGTCGTCGTGCCCGGTCTGACCGAGGTGGTGCAGCGCCGGGTCAGTGTCTCGTCCTCGGCAGGTCTCACGATGCTGCACGTGGCCCCGCCGGTCCGCCGCGGCGCAGCCCTGCTGTTGAAGGCGGTGACGGACCGGTTGGGCGCCGCGTTGCTGCTGGTGTTGCTCGTCCCCGTGCTTGTCGGAGTGGCGATCGCCGTACGGCTGGACTCGCCAGGCACGATCCTGCACCGCCAGATCCGCGTCGGGCGGGGCGGCCGCCAGTTCAGCATGGCGAAGTTCCGCACCATGGTCGCGGGCGCCGAGCTGTTGAGGCACAAGCTCACCGGGACCAACGAGCACGACGGGCTGATGTTCAAGATGCGCCGCGATCCCCGGATCACGCGCGTGGGCCGGGTGCTCCGGCGCTTCTCACTGGACGAGCTGCCCCAGCTGGTCAACGTGCTGCAGGGGCACATGTCCCTGGTGGGTCCGAGGCCGCCGCTGCCCGATGAGGTGGCGGAGTACAACGAGGTGGAGCTGCGACGGCTGAGCGTCAAGCCGGGACTCACCGGTCTGTGGCAGGTCAGCGGCCGCTCCGAGCTGTCCTGGGACGAGACCGTCGCCCTGGACCTGCGCTACGTCGACAACTGGTCGCCCGCAGGCGACTTCGGCATCCTGTGCCGGACGCTGCGGGCCGTCTTCGAGGGCAACGGCGCCTACTGACCCGTAGCTGATCGGCGCCAGAGCACAGCGGGCAGCAGGCCACGTTCCCGGGCGACACGCACACCGTGCAGACCGGCCCCGTACCGCACACAGCACAGCACCAGCGCACCTGCGGCAGCCAGCTTGGCCGCAAGCATCACCGCCGGAGGGCTGTCCTCGAGCGCTAGTTGAACGGACCACAGAGCGAGCCAGATCAGGGCGGCGAGAGCGGCAGCCTGTGCGTAGGCTTCCGCGACCAGCCGCCGGGTGGTGGGGAAGAGCCGGGTCAGCCATACATGGAACAGAGCCTGTTTGATGAACTCGCTGACAAGGGCCACCACCATCAGTCCGTAGACTCCGCAGCCGAGGAACAGCGCGAACGACGTTCCGGCGATGAGAACCATCACCTGCACCAGATGGATGGCGGCCTTGCGTCCCACGGCGCCCATGGCCTCAACGAGCGTGCCCGAGAAGTTCGCCACCAGACTGAGCGCGCTGCTCAGTCCCAGGATCGGGACCAGTTCTGCGCTGCCTCGCCACTGGCTGCCGAGGAGCAATGCCACCAACTGCTCGCTGCTCGCCCCGATCATCGCCCACACGGAGAAGAGAACCAGTGTGGTCAGAGAGATACCGTCGGCGTGTGAGGCGCCGAGCCGGCCGGACTCGTGCTGGATGCGGCTGAAGGCGGGATAGAGGACCTTGCTCCCCGCCTTCTGGATCTGTTGCAGCGGGAACGAGGCAAGGAGTGCGGCGCGGTTGTAGAGCCCGGCGGCGGTGACGCCGACGTAGCGGCCGATAACGAGACTGCCGCAGTCCGCCGCGAGGTATTCCAGGAAGCCGCCGGCCGATACTTTGGCGCCGAAGCGCATGACGTCACGCATGGCCCGGACATCGAACAGGGGACGCAGCGAGTGCCGGACCATGAGGTACGACACAAGGGCCTGCAGCAGGGTCCATCCGAGTGTGCCGTAGACAAGGCTCCACACGCCTGCGCCGAGAAGCGCGGAAGAGATTCCGGTGACGCAGAAGCCGACGACAAAGGAGAAGAAGTCGGTGAAGGCAACGGCCCGGTATCGCATACCGCGGCTCAGCAGTCCGGTGGAGGGGGCGCCGAGAGCTGCAATCAACAGGCCCAGTGCAAGCATCCGGATCAGGCTGGTCAATTCGGAGGGGCCGTGGACCAGTTCGGTCCCGTATGGCGCGATGAAATACACCGCCGTGGAGGAACAGGTGCCGACGGTGAGGGCCAGCGTGAAGATCACGCGGACGTCGCGGTCTGTGAGTGAGGGGCGCTGGACCACTACGGAGCTCAGACCGCCCTGGGCGAAGTTCTGAGCGAAACGCGGCACCAGGTATGCCAGTGCCATCAGCCCGAAGTCCTGGGGGGTGAGCAGCCGGGCCATCGCGGCCGCGTACGGAATCTGGACGGCGGCGCCGGCCGCGCTGGCGAGATAGGTCCAGCGCATGCCCCGGACAGTGACGGAAGTCAGCTGTGTCATGAGGCCACCGGGAAGTCGGCTTCCATGACGCTCCTGAGTTCTGTCACGAAGGATCTGCCTCGGGCCAGGACCCTCCCACGATGACCGTGGGCCGCCGGCAGCCACGCGACGCGCGAGGCGCACATTCACACGTGAGAGTGATCGGTCCATGCGCGCCGACGACTGTGCGCCCTGGCACGTTCCCCGCGGGTACCGGCCAAACAGTGCATGGCTGCAGACGCGTTCCCGAGGCGAACCGAGAATCTGCTCATATCCTTTTCGATGTTTTTACAGAACGTCTCCACCCCTTTCCTGAATTCATGGAGAAAAGCCATGCGTGTTGCCGTGACCGGTGGGGGCGGTTTTCTGGGCTCACATCTGTGTGAGGCATTGCTGCGGCGTGGAGATGCCGTCGTCTGCCTGGACAACTTCAGCACAGGGCGGCCGAAGAACATCGCACACCTGCGGGAATTTCCCGCCTTCGAATTCATCCATGCCGACGTGAGTGTCTCGGTGGACGTCCCCGGTCCGGTCGACGCCGTCGCCCATCTCGCCAGCCCCGCGTCGCCGCCGGACTATCTGCGGTTGCCCCTCCAGACCCTTGCCGTGGGCAGCCGAGGCACCGAGAACGCCCTCGAGCTGGCCCGGCTCAACAACGCCCGGTTCCTGCTCGCTTCGACAAGTGAGGTCTACGGCGATCCGCTCGTCCACCCTCAGGACGAGGAGTACTGGGGCAACGTCAATCCGGTCGGACCGCGCAGCGTGTACGACGAGGCCAAGCGGTACGCAGAAGCCGTCTCTCTTGCCTATCGGCGCAGCCAGGGCGTCGACGTGGGAATCGTCCGGATCTTCAACACCTACGGCCCGCGCATGCGCCGGCGCGACGGCCGGGTCGTCTCCAGCTTCATCGCCCAAGCCCTCGGCGGCGAGCCGTTGACCATCTACGGCGACGGCAAGCAGACCCGCAGCTTCTGCTACGTGGACGATCTGGTCCGCGGCCTGATCGCGATGCTGGACTCGTCCGAGACCGGGCCGTTCAATCTCGGGAATCCAGAGGAGTGGACGGTGTCCGACCTCGCCGAACTCGTCCTCGACATCACGGGTTCACATGCGGAGATCCAGTACCACCCACTCCCCACGGACGACCCGGTCCGCCGCCGCCCGGTCATCGCTCGTGCCCGTGAACACCTCGGCTGGCACCCGGAGGTACCGGTCGCGGACGGAGTGCGTCGGACCGTGGAGTGGTTCAGAAGCCGGCCGTACGGCGACGAGCCGCTCGCGACCGTCACGGACCCCTCGGTCTGAAGCGTGAGTTCAGCCGGTGGCCGACGGCATGACGAGCATGTGCCACAGGAGGTCACCCGAAACGAGCGCGAAGAGAGGTAACCCATGCCCGGTCGCACCACCGTCCTGGTGACCGGCGGCGCCGGTTTCATCGGCAGCCACACCTGCGTCGAACTCCTCGACCACGGCTATGACGTGGTGGTCGTCGACGACTACTCCAACAGTTCGCCCGGCGCGCTGGAACGCGTCGCGAAAATCGCCGACCGCCCGCCGGCCGCCGTCCACGAGACCGACCTGCTCGACCGCCGCGCGCTCTCCCGGGTGTTCGACCAGCACGATGTCGACGCCGTCATCCACTTCGCCGCGAAGAAGGCCGTCGGGGAGTCCGTGGAACTGCCCGTCGAGTACTACGACACCAATGTCGGCGGCACCACGGCACTGCTGCGCGCCATGCACGACCACGGAGTCCACCGCCTGGTGTTCTCCTCGTCCTGCTCGATCTACGGCAACGCCACCCGGGTGCCGATCACCGAGGAGGACCCGGCGGGCCCCACCAACCCGTACGCCGCCTCGAAATGGCTCTGCGAGCAGGTGCTCGCCGACACCTGCCGTCATCTGCCCGAGCTTTCCGTTCTGGCCCTGCGTTACTTCAACCCGGTCGGCGCGCACCCCAGCGGACTGCTCGGCGAGGCGCCCCGGGCAGCCGTGCCCAACAACGTGATGCCGTACCTCGCCCGGGTCGCCGCCGGCCGGCTCCCGAAGCTCAGCGTCTTCGGCGACGACTACCCCACCGCCGACGGCACGGGTGTGCGCGACTACATCCATGTGATGGACGTCGCCGAAGGCCACCGTATTGCGCTGGAACGCCTCGACGACGACAGCGGCATGCGCGTCTTCAACCTCGGTACGGGACAGGGCACTTCGGTGCTCGAACTCGTCGCCGCCTTCCAGCGCGCCTCCGGTACGCCGATCCCGTACGAGATCACCGGCCGCCGCCCCGGCGACGTGCCGGCCCTGGTCGCCGACCCGGGCGCCGTGGCCCGGGCCTGGAACTGGACCACGACGAGGGACCTCACCGCGATGTGTGAGGACGCATGGCGGTTCCAGGAACTCAACCCGTCCGGCTATCCGAACTGAACACAGAAAGCGGCGAGTGAGATGCGACTGACCGTCATCGGAACGGGATACCTCGGTGCCGTGCACGCCGCGTGCATGGCAGACATCGGACACGAGGTGCTCGGAGTCGACATCGACGCCGAGAAGATCGCGGCTCTCGGCGAGGGCAGGGTGCCCTTCTTCGAACCAGGTCTGCAGGACGTTCTCAGGAGAACCGTCGGCTCGGGGCGATTGCGCTTCTCCACCTCGCTCGACGAGGCGGCCGACTTCGGCGACGTGCACTTCGTCTGTGTGAACACCCCGCAGCGCCGGGACTCGCCCGCCGCCGACCTGCGGGCGGTCGACGCCGTCATCGACGGGCTGGCGCCCCGGCTGCGCCACCGCTGCCTGATCGTGGGCAAGTCCACGGTCCCCGCGGGAACGACGGCCCGGCTCACCGCGCGCGTCCAGGAACTCGCCTCTCAGGGCACGGACGTCGAGGTCGCCTGGAATCCGGAGTTCCTGCGGGAGGGCTTCGCCGTCCAGGACACGCTCCGCCCGGAGCGGCTGGTGGCCGGCGTCCTGTCCGGGCGGGCCGACCAGACCCTGCGCGAGGTGTACGCGCCGATGCTGCGCGCCGGCGTGCCGTACATCAGCACGGACCCGGCCACCGCCGAGCTGGTGAAGGTCGCGGCGAACTCGTTCCTCGCCACCAAGATCTCGTTCATCAACGCCATGGCCGAGGTCTGCGATGCCACGGGTGCCGATGTGACCACCCTGGCCGACGCCCTCGGGTACGACTCCCGCATCGGCCGCCGCTTCCTCTCCGCCGGCCTCGGCTTCGGAGGCGGATGCCTCCCCAAGGACATCAGGGCGTTCACGGCCCGCGCCGACGAACTCGGCATCGGCGGCGCGGTGTCGTTCCTCCGCCAGATCGACGAGATCAACACGCGGCAGCGGCGACGCACCGTCGACATCGCCCGGGACATGGCAGGCGGAGGATTCGAGGGACGCCGTATCGCCGTCCTGGGCGCCACGTTCAAGCCCGACAGCGACGATGTCCGCGACTCGCCCGCCCTGGCCGTCGCGGCCGCGGTCCACCGCGAGGGCGCGGACGTACGGCTGCACGACCCGGAGGGAATGGACAACGCGCGGGCCGTCCTGCCCATGCTCGAATACGTCCCCGACGTGGCCAAGGCGTGCGAGGGCGCCGATCTCGTGCTGCACCTGACCGAGTGGACCGACTACCGCCGGATCGACGCCGCCGCGCTGGCCGCCGTGACACCCGCGCGGAAGATCCTCGACGCGCGCAACGCCCTCGACGCGGCACTGTGGCGGTCCGCCGGCTGGACCCTGCGGGCGCTCGGCCGACCGACGCCGCCCCCCTTGCCGAGCCAGCAGACAGTCGTCGACCACGTGTCGAGCGTCTGCTCCGCCGAACTGGGCTGAGCCGCCCCGGCATCATGCCGGCGGCCTCGCACCGAGCCGGTGACGCCTTGGGGACTCAGCTTCCGCCCTGGGCGACGGCACTTGGCGTACGACGGACCGGAAGGCGCATCGCGATGCGGCGGAGCGTGTACGACGGCCGGGCCACCAGGGCGGCAGCGCACAGCGCGGTCGCCCTGACGTACCGTCCTTCCAGCACCAGCAGGCCGGCGTCACGGAATCGCCGCGCCGCGCCGTCCCGCCGCCGCTGCGCCCTCGTGAGGCGATACGAGGACACGAACGATTCCAGGTCGGGTGCGGACCGGCCCTCGAGCCGGGCCGTGGCCCGCTTCTCGACGAAGCGCATGAGCATCATCATCTTGGCGTGACGATTGGCCGAAAGGGAGTCGCTGTGAACTCGGTAGGCACCGAGCGGCCGCATGACCGTGGCAACCGATCCCGCCAGGGCCAGTCGAGTCATGAGGTCGAGATCCTCGACGACCGGAAGTGACTCGTCGAACCCTCCCGCGGCCCGCACGGTGTCGGTCCAGGCGATCAGGGAGGAGTTGAACGGGAACGGCATCAGCCGACCCCGCTGCAGGAGCTCTCGGGAGTCGGCGTCCCGAGCATCCTGACCCGTCCGGCCAAGCAGGCGGCGGCCGTTTCCGGACACATACTGGAAGACCGCGCCGACCGCGACGACACCGCGGTCGCTCTGCAGGACGCTGATCTGCTCGGAGAGCTTCTCCGGATACCAGAGATCGTCAGCGTCGAGGAAGGCCACGATCTCACCCTTGGCGAGGGCGAGACCGCGATTGCGGGCGGCTGCTCCTCCCCGGTTCGCGCCTCGGTCAACCCGAACACGCTGGTCAGCGATGCCTTCGGCGATCGCCGCGCCGCCATCGGTGGACCCGTCGTCCACCACGATGACTTCGAGCTCCTGGTGCGTCTGGCTGAGGACGGACCCGAGACAGGCTCCGATGTACTTCTCTGTGTTGTACAGAGGGATGATCACTGATACGAGCATGGCTGCCTCTCGAAGGTTCGCACGGACACCGACACTGTCGATCAATTCGGGCGTTTTCTTGAGCTGGGCAGAATGGCGCGGTAGAGCTCTTCGGCGGTTTCCGCCTTCGCCGTCCACGTGTGTTTCCGCGCCCACGCCAGTGCGGCTCGTTCCATGCAGCGGCCTGTTTGCTGATCGGTCAGGACACCGCTGAGTGCCCACGCGAGGCGTTGTGGCAGATCGGCAGGGTCGCCGAGGGGCACGGAGATCGCCCCGCCCGGCGCCGAGAAGTCACTGATGCCGTGGTGGCCGAGATGGATGACGGGGAGGCCTCTGGCCCACGCTTCCAGGGTCTGCGTGCTGGAGGAGTCCCGCAGGCTGGTCATCAGAAACGCGTCGGCCTCGTCACAGGCGGTGAAAACCTGTTCCCGGGGCAACAGGCCCCGGAATTCGACGGATTCACCTACTCCCAGGCGGAGCGCGAGCTGTTCCAGGGTTGGCCGCAGAGGTCCGTCGCCGAGGATCACGAGGCGCGCATCCGGAATCTCCGACCGCAGATGTGCGATCGCCCGCACCGCCAACTCGGGGGTTTTGCGCGGGTGCAGCCTGCCGACCCACAGAACGGTGGGCGGGCGACCGGACCGAGCCGGCCGCTCCTGCGTCGACTCCCGGATCAGGGACTCCTGGATGCCGTCGGCCAGCATCAGATGAGTGTCGGTCCGGCTCAGACGGCGAGCCCGTCGTGCCGTGTCCCGGTTGGTGGCCAGCACCACTGCCGCCTCGCGGAGTGTCATGTGACATGACCGCCGACGGCTGAGGCAGCGAACCCACAGCCAGGTCCGCAGCGCCTCCTGCCGGTAGGCGGCGCCGAGGTAACGCCGGTGACTGTGCGGTGCGATCTGGCCACCGCCGACGGGACCGAACACCAAGGGCGGTCCCAGGTGGCGCAGGGCGGAGCCGCCCTGCAGGGATCCGTACGAGACGTGGTGTACGAGGTCGGCCCCGTCGAGCCCGTGGCTGCGGGCGTACGCCAGGGCCCGGCGCTGCCATCCGTCGTAGCGCCGGACTTCCGCGGCCATGTCGCTCAGCGGGCCGGGCAGCAGCCCGGTCCACCGGGGGGCGCGCGGTTCCGGGATGACGTGCAGTCTGATCCGTTCGCCCACCGTCCCCAGGTCGGCCACTCGCCGCTCGGCGTGCTGCACGCTGTCGAACTCGGGGTGCGTCAGGACCTCCACGGTGTGCCCGCGTCTCGCAAGTGATTCGGCCCAGCCCCACCCGATGGCCGGCTCGCTGCCGCGTGTTGGATCGCAGGTGAACGCGACCAGCACGATGCGGAGTCGGCGTGACGCGGTGGCGCCGTCCGCGCGCTCCGGTGCCAGGGGGTCGAGGTCAGGAGGCCCGGCCTCATTGACGACTGTTCTACGCATGAAGACCTGTCCATCCGCCGCGGGAGCCCATCCTGCCGCCAGGCATATTGCTGCGGTGCGGAGGGCGATTCATTGCCGAAACCGGCTTCTCGCCGCGTTTCACGGGCTGTTTTCCCCCGATCGGCCTCGGGCTTCGGCCGGACGGATTGATCAGGCCCCGCGAAGGCGGGCCTTGCGGGCCCGTGCTGCCGTGGCTCCCGAAGGCAGCGGCCTGTTGTGCCTATCCTGAGCGGCGCATTAGCTGGCAAATATGCGCAAAAGAGTACATTTTCTAGCCCTGTGAGGGATGCACGTTGGACCTTCGTGGATATCTCAAAGTACTCGCCAGACGCTGGCCGACCGTCCTGATCTGCCTGTTGCTGGGTATCGGCGCGGGCGAGGCGGTAACCGCGGTGACCACGCCGGTCTACGAGGCCCGTACTCAGCTCTTCGTCGCCACCCGGACCGGTGTGGATACCACCGATCTGAATCAGGGTCAGTCCTTCTCGCAGGCACGTGTCCAGTCGTATGCGGCGATCGTCGCCACGCGTCAGGTGACGCAGCCCGTGGCGCGCGAACTGGGGCTGAAGTACACGCCGGAGCAGCTCGCGTCCCGCATCACCGCCGAGGCTCCGCTCAACACCGTGCTCATCAACATCACGGTGCGGGACACGGTTCCGGCACGTGCGGCGCGTATCGCCGATGCCGTCGCGGAGCGCTTCATCACTGTCGTCGAGAAGCTGGAGACGCCGAAGCAGGCCCCGACATCCCGCGAGGACCGCGACGCATCCACCTCCCGCATTTCACCCGTATCGCTCGGCGTCACCCAGCAGGCGAGCATCCCCAGGGAGCCCGTCTCACCGAAGCGGCTGCTCGACCTCGTGGCCGGAGTGCTCGGCGGCCTGCTGCTCGGTGCCGGAATCGTCGCGCTGCGCGAGGCGCTCGACACCACCATCAAGACCAGCGACGGCCTGGGAGAGCTCACCTCGCTGCCGGTCCTCGGTTCCATCCCGTACGACAGGAACTCGGCCCGGCAGCGGATCGCCATGGACACCGCCAGCACCTCCGTGCGTGCCGAGGCCTTCCGCAAGCTGCGTGCCAACCTGCAGTTCGCGCAGGTCGACGACCGGCCGCGGGTGATCGTCGTGACCAGTTCGGTGCCCGGTGAGGGGAAGACCACCACGGCCGTCAACCTGGCACTCTCCCTTGCCGATGCGGGTCTGCGGACCTGTCTGGTCGACGCAGACCTGCGCCGCCCCTCCGTGGCCGGTACCTTCGGGCTGGTCCAGGACGCCGGACTGACCACGGTGCTGATCGGCCAGGCCGGCGCCGAGGACGTGATGCAGCAGGCCGGAGGCCGGCTCACAGTGCTCACCAGCGGTGCCGTGCCGCCCAACCCGACCGAGCTGCTCGCCTCGGCCCGCATGGGGGAGGTGCTTCGCGAACTCGCCGGCACCTACGACGTGGTCATCGTGGACAGTGCCCCGCTGCTGCCGGTCGCCGACACGATCGGCCTGGCCCCGCTCGCCGACGGCGTGCTGTTCGTCGTACGCGCCTCCAAGACCGGCCGCGACCAGATCCGTGGCGCCGCCGAGTCGCTGAGCCGGACGGGCGTACGCATCCTCGGCACCGTCTTCAGCATGGCCTCTTCCTTCAAGAACAAGGGGTACGGCTACGGTTACGGCTACGCCCCGGCGGAAGTACCCGTGCCCCGTCCGGCCCTCGCGCCTGCGGAGCCCGTCGAGACCGCCCAGCGGTCGCCCGTCGGCGAGAAATGAGCCGTCCCGTGTGCCCGGTGACCGCCTTCGAAGTGCTGTTCGTCTGCACCGGCAACCTGCACCGTTCGCCGGTCGCGGAACGGCTGCTGGCCGCCGAACTGCCGGAGCCGGACTTCAGGGTGCGCAGCGCCGGCACCGGTGCCCGGCCGGTCCCCCTGGACGCCGTGACGAGTGCGATCCTCCACGAACTCGGCGGTGACGTACGGGGGTTCACCGCCCGGTCCCTCGACGTCGGCCAGGTCGAGGGCGCCGATCTGGTGCTCGGCCTGGAGCGGTGTCACCGGGAGGCCGCGGTGCGGCTCTCCCCGCTGGCGCTGCGCCGCTGTTTCACCCTCCGTGAGTTCAACCGGCTCATGGACGGGACCCGCGCCGGCACACCACGCGAGGCGGTCCGGCTGGCGGCTTCCCGGCGGGGCGCGGTGGTTCCCCCGCCCGACGAGACGGACGGCATCGCGGATCCGCACGGAGCACCAGACGGCGTACACAAGGCGCGGGCCCTGGAGGTCCGCGATGCGGTCCGGATCCTGGCCGGGATCCTGAACCCCTGACGGCGAGGCCGGAGGCACGGTGTGAACCGTGGCTCCGGCCTCGCCGTCGGCGCGTCAGGGCTCAGCCGTCGCACGGGGCCGCAGGCTTCACGGTGGCCCGCAGCGGCGTCACCAGGGTCTGCCGCAGGATCGTCGGGGGACGGTCGGCCTGCGGCTCGTCGAGGTGAAGCACCAGCGTGCGGCTGGACTGCCGGGGAAGCTCCAGGTCGAGGGTGTACACCGGGTGGCCGCGTTCGGCGCCGGGGATCAGATCGACCCGGCGACCGTCCAGGGTGGCCCCGGTCAGTTTCGCCCCCGTGCCGGCGTAGTACGACACCAGCAGCCGGTTGTCGCCCGGGTGGGTCCGGTACGGCGGGTAGTCGACGCGTTGGGTGACGTAGAAAGGGAGGCCCGAGGCCGGTGCCCGGTTGGTGAGCGTCACCGTCGCGGTGACCGATCGGCCGGTGTCCGTGCAGGCACCCGGCGCCCAGACGAGGCTTCGGTCCAGGTAGTAGTCCAGCTTGGTGCCCGCCGCGTTGTTCACCACGAGCCCCGCGAAGGGGCCGGGCGTGGCGGGGAGCACGCCCGCGAACGGCCGTGATTCCAGCAGCCGTTGCTCTGCCTGGTGCGCGCTCCACACCTGGATGCGGCCCTCGCGCTGCACGTCACGCACGGCGCTCAGCAGCGCCGGCAACCGGCTCGGGGCGTCGATGGCGTTCATCATCCGTCCGGCGGCCGCACGAGCGGCCTCGACGAAGAACGCCTTGCGCTCGGCGACGTCCGAGTACTTCGCGTACGCGGCCCGCTCGGTGAGGTCCACGGTGTTGTCGGCGGTGAGTGCGGTGCCGTCGGGCATACGGGCTGGTCCGGTGGCGCGCAGAAGAAGGCCCAGCGAAGCGGGGTCGATGGCGATCGCGCCGTCCAGACGTTGACCGGTGTGCGCGCGCCAGACCGCGGTCCAGATGCGGCCCGCGTTCGGGAAATGCGGGCTCATGTTGGAGTTCGCCCAGGAGCTCTCGGGCCCGTTGTTCCCGTACTGTGCCTCGAACTCGGCTCCGAGGTTCACGTCCGCGCGGACGTCGCCGATCTCGGTGTTGTTGCCGAAGTGTTCGAAGGACACACGGCCCCGGTCCGTCCGCAGCACGGCGAAGGCTCCGGGGAGGCCGCCGGTGCCCCGGGCCTCGGCGATGTTCTGGAAGGCGAGGAAGTAGCGCCGTGGCCCGTGCGCCCCGAGCATGGACGGAGCGACCCGGGCCGCGACGGCGACGTCGCGTGTCTGCGGTGCGAGACGGTCGAGCTGATCCGACAGCTGCGCGCGGCCGCGGTCGGCCGCCGGCAGCCAGGTGGAGCGGGGAAGGCGGTGGGCGTCGTCCCGCACCTTGGCCGCGACACGAGCCGCCCGGGCGAACGTGGGCGCCTCGCTCTCCAGTTCCGTGAGGACATGCGGGATGCCGCCGGCGTGGGCGCCCGCCGACAGTCGGGGGACGGTGCGCACCAGCGGCGGCAGTACGTCTCCGGCCAGCCTGTCCGAGGCCTCCGCGATGCCGCGCACGGTTTCGAAGGGGCCGCCGAAGAAGGGCAGTTGGGCGGCGGTGTACCAGGCCGGTCCAGTGGTGAGGCCGTGTGCGCGCGCGGCGTGTGCGGCCGCCGAACGCAGCATTCGTTCCTGATCCGACTCCGCCGGGGCCCCGGCGGCGACCGCCGCGTCGGGGTGAGGCGCCGCCGAGGTCGCGATCGACGCACGGAGCGCGTTCAGGTCGTGCTGTGCGGCAAGGAGCTCGTTGTGGGCGAGCCAGCCGGTGACACCGATCCAGGCGGCCGCCACCGGGGGAAGAACGGCGGCGGCCAGCAGAGCTTTCCTGGCCAGAGGGCCGTGGATGTGCAGACGCGCCCGACGGGCGTCCCGGTCGTGACCGGGACGCCCGCGGAGGGTCAAACGCAGTCTTGGCAGCGTCATGAGCTGCGGCGACGGCGCGCGATCAGCACGGTGCCGACGCCTGCCGCCACCAGACCGGCCGCCACACCACCCAGGATCAGCTCCTTGTCGTTGTCACCGGTGTGCGCGAGGTGCGGCCTGCCGGGGTGGTGCCCGTTGCCGTGCCCCGGGTCCTCGTGGTGCGGCGGCTCGTGCGGCTTCGGCGGGTGCGGCGGATACGGTGGCTTCGGCGGGTACGGATGGTCTGCCGAGTGCGACGGGTGCGGCGGGTACGGGTTGTCCTGTGCCTGGGCGGTCCCTGCGGCCACCAGCGGCGCTGCGACGAGCGCAGCAGCCGTGGCGGCTGAGGCCAGAGCCGATCGCCGTTTCGGCGATGTCGTCATCTTCCACTCTCCTTGACTTGCGTAGCGCCTGGCTGCGGCGTGGGCAGTGTTCAAGACCGGATAGTGGAATAAATAGGAATTTCTACGTACAAATAACCCTTTGACGACGATAAGCCGCCAGATGGTGCAGCGAGATCACCGTGTCGCTTGTGTCGGGAGACGACGACGCCCCCTGTCCCGGGTGGGGCAGGGGGCGTCGGACGGCGTCCGTGGGGCGGGCTACTTCACCGGTTCCGGCTCCGGCTCGCTCGCCGCCTCCGCCTCGCCCGCCGGGTCGACCGGCGTCTTGACGGACTCCAGGAGGAGCTGGGCGACGTCCACGACCTGGATGGACTCCTTGGCCTTGCCGTCGTTCTTCTTGCCGTTGACCGAGTCGGTCAGCATGACGAGGCAGAACGGGCAGGCCGTGGACACGATGTCCGGGTTCAGCGACAGAGCCTCGTCGACGCGCTCGTTGTTGATGCGCTTGCCGATCCGCTCCTCCATCCACATCCGCGCGCCGCCGGCGCCGCAGCAGAAGCCACGCTCCTTGTGGCGGTGCATCTCCTCGTTACGCAGGCCCGGGACGCTGGCGATGATCTCGCGCGGGGGCGTGTAGATCTTGTTGTGGCGGCCCAGGTAGCAGGGGTCGTGGTAGGTGATGATGCCCTCGACCGCGGTGACCGGGACCAACTTGCCCTCGTCGACGAGGTGTTGCAGCAGCTGGGTGTGGTGGATGACCTCGTAGTCGCCGCCGAGCTGCGGGTACTCGTTGCCGATGGTGTTGAGGCAGTGCGGGCAGGTGGCGACGATCTTCTTGGCCGACTTCGGCTTGGCGGACTCGGGGACGACCTTGCCGTCGTCGTCCAGCTCTTCGCCGAACGCCATGTTCAGGGCCATGACGTTCTCCATGCCGAGCTCCTGGAACAGCGGCTCGTTGCCGAGCCTGCGCGCCGAGTCACCCGTGCACTTCTCGTCGCCGCCCATGATCGCGAACTTGACGCCCGCGATGTTGAGGAGTTCCGCGAAGGCCTTCGTGGTCTTCTTCGCGCGGTCCTCGAGCGCGCCCGCGCAGCCGACCCAGTACAGGTACTCGACCTCGCTGAGGTCCTCGATGTCCTGGCCGACGACCGGGACCTCGAACTCGAGCTCCTTGAGCCACTCCAGGCGCTGCTTCTTGGCGAGCCCCCAGGGGTTGCCCTTCTTCTCCAGGTTCTTGAGCATCGTGCCCGCCTCGGACGGGAACGCGGACTCGATCATCACCTGGTAGCGGCGCATGTCGACGATGTGGTCGATGTGCTCGATGTCCACCGGGCACTGCTCGACGCAGGCGCCGCAGGTGGTGCAGGACCACAGGACGTCCGGGTCGATGACGCCGTTCTCCTCGGCGGTACCGATCAGCGGGCGCTCGGCTTCCGCGAGCGCTGCCGCGGGAACGTCCCCCAGCTGTTCCTCGGACGCCTTCTCCTCGCCCTCCATGGTCTTGCCGCCACCGGCCAGCAGGTACGGGGCCTTGGCGTGCGCGTGGTCGCGCAGGGACATGATCAGGAGCTTGGGGGAGAGCGGCTTGCCCGTGTTCCAGGCCGGGCACTGCGACTGGCAACGACCGCACTCGGTGCAGGTGGAGAAGTCCAGCAGGCCCTTCCAGGAGAACTGCTCGACCTGGGAGACGCCGAAGACGTCGTCGTCACCGGGGTCGGTGAAGTCGATCGGCTTGCCGCCGGAGGTCATGGGCTGGAGGCCACCGAGGGCCGTACCGCCGTCGGACTCGCGCTTGAACCAGATGTTCGGGAACGCGAGGAAGCGGTGCCAGGCCACACCCATGTTGGTGTTCAGCGAGACCACGATCATCCAGATGAACGAGGTGCTGATCTTGACCATCGCGACGAAGTAGACCAGGTTCTGCAGCGCGGAGACGCTCAGGCCCTTGAAGGCCAGGACCAGCGGGTACGAGGCGAAGTACCCGGCCTCGTAGCCCTCCACGTGGTGGATGGCGCCCTCGAGACCGCGCAGCACGTAGATCGCGAGACCGATGGTGAGGATGACGTACTCGACGAAGTACGCCTGGCCCGCCTTGGAGCCCGCGAAGCGGGACTTGCGGCCGGGCCGCGAGGGCAGGTTCAGCAGGCGGATCGCGATGAGTACGACGATGCCGAGCACCGTCATCACACCGATGAACTCGGTGTACATCTCCAGGGGCAGCCACTGGCCGACGATCGGCAGTGTCCAGTCGGCCTGGAAGAGCTGGCCGAAGGCCTGCGCCAGGGTCGGCGGCAGCGTCAGGAAGCCGACGGCCACGAACCAGTGGGCGAAGCCCACGATGCCCCAGCGGTTCATCCGCGTGTGGCCGAGGAACTCACGCACCAGCGTCACGCTGCGCGAGTAGGGATTGTCGGTCCGGCTGCCGGCGGGCACGGGCTGGCCCAGCTTGAAATACCGGACGAACTGGCCGATGGCGCGTGCGAGCAGCGCAACGCCGACCACGGTCAGAACCAGCGACACGATGATCGCGGCGAGTTGCATTTGGGGGCTCCTCGGGCCTGCGAGGGGTTTCGTTCGAGGGCGGGCCTCGACATTACTAAGCGGTAACTTATGCAGTCGGTTTGAGACTACCCCCATCTTCCATCGCACTGTAGCCAGCCGTTCGGTGATCTGCGTCGCTGAGGGTTGCCTTAAAGGTCTGTGACGATCCGATCGTGTTATTCATGCCAAATTGGTACATTCGCCCCTAACTTAGATCCGTGCTCTACGGGATTGCCGCCGCCACCACCGCCCTCCTGCTCGCCGCCGTGCTCACCGCGCTGCTCCGGGTGCCTGCCCTGCGCCTCGGGATCGTCGACCGGAGACGTCAGCGGCAGCGCCCCGTGCCGCTGTTCGGCGGTGCGGCCGTGGTGCTCGCCACCTGTGCGGTGGCGGTGGCCGGGGACCGGACCGGGGTGGCACCCCTCGGGGACGGGGTCGGGAAGCTGCTCGCCGCGGGGGGCGCCGTGGCCGCGCTCGGGCTCGTCGCGGACGTGCGTCGGGTCAAGGCGCGCTTCCTCGTCGCCGGTACGGCGGTGGCGGCGGCCTTCGTGGTGCCGTACGACGAGACCGGGGTGCCCGCCGGCCTGCTCGCCGTCGGCTGGATCGTCTTCGTCGCCGTCGGGTTCAAGGTGCTCGACCACGCCGACGCGCTCGCGGGCACCGTCGGAGTCGTCACCGCCTTCGGGGTCGGGGCCTGTGCGGCGGCCGAGGTGATGGACGGGCTCGCGGTGCTGCTGAGTGTGCTGGCCGCCGCGCTGACCGGGTTCCTCATGCACAACTGGCCGCCCGCGCGCGTGGGGCTCGGTGCGTGCGGGTCGCTGTTCACCGGGTTCGTGCTCGCCGCCTCGGCCGTGTTCACCCGGGCCGGGTACGGGATCGAGTCCAGCGCGGGGGTGCTGTTCGCGCTCACCGCCGTGGCGAGCGCCGACGTACTGCTCGTGGTCCTGTCGCGGCGGCTGGCCGGGCGGCCGTTGCTGCGCGGCGGACCGGACCATCTCGCCCACCGGCTGCGGCGGTTGGGGCTCACCCCCCAGGGGGCGACCGTGCTGCCCGGCATCGGGGCGTTCGCCGGGGTGCTCGTCGGGGTGCTCATGCACATCGGATGGACCGCCGAGTCCGGGGTGTTCTGGGTGGGAGCGGGGGCACTCATCGTCGTACTCCTGCTGCTGCGGGTGCCTGTGTACGGAGCTCGACGGTCCGTATCCACGCAGGTCAGCGGCCACTTGCGTGTAAGGAACGGATAAGAGTTGAGTCGCTGCGACTCAGGTCTGTTGACCGAGCGCGGGACGTCATGCACACTTGAGTCCGTTCCACTCAAGTCAGCTGGAGGAAATCACCATGGCACGTGCGGTCGGCATCGACCTGGGCACGACTAACTCCGTCGTCAGCGTTCTGGAGGGCGGCGAGCCCACCGTCATCACCAACGCCGAGGGTGCCAGGACCACGCCGTCCGTCGTCGCCTTCGCCAAGAACGGTGAAGTGCTGGTCGGCGAGGTGGCCAAGCGCCAGGCGGTCACGAACGTGGACCGGACCATCCGCTCCGTGAAGCGTCACATGGGCACGGACTGGAAGATCGAGCTCGACGGCAAGGTCTTCAACCCGCAGCAGATGTCCGCGTTCATCCTGCAGAAGCTGAAGCGCGACGCCGAGTCCTACCTGGGCGAGAAGGTGACCGACGCGGTCATCACCGTCCCGGCGTACTTCAACGACTCCGAGCGCCAGGCGACGAAGGAAGCCGGCGAGATCGCCGGTCTCAACGTCCTGCGCATCGTCAACGAGCCCACCGCGGCCGCGCTCGCGTACGGCCTCGACAAGGACGACCAGACGATCCTCGTCTTCGACCTCGGTGGCGGCACCTTCGACGTGTCCCTCCTGGAGATCGGTGACGGCGTCGTCGAGGTGAAGGCCACCAACGGCGACAACCACCTCGGTGGTGACGACTGGGACCAGCGTGTCGTCGACTACCTGGTCAAGCAGTTCGCCAGCGGTCACGGCGTGGACCTCGGCAAGGACAAGATGGCCCTGCAGCGCCTGCGCGAGGCTGCCGAGAAGGCCAAGATCGAGCTGTCCTCGTCCACCGAGACCTCGATCAACCTGCCCTACATCACGGCGTCCGCCGAGGGCCCGCTGCACCTGGACGAGAAACTCACCCGGGCTCAGTTCCAGCAGCTGACGGCCGACCTGCTGGAGCGCTGCAAGACGCCGTTCCACAACGTCATCAAGGACGCCGGCATCTCCATCAACGAGATCGACCACGTCGTCCTCGTCGGTGGCTCCACCCGTATGCCCGCCGTGGCCGAGATCGTCCGCGAGCTCACCGGTGGCAAGGACGCCAACAAGGGCGTCAACCCGGACGAGGTCGTCGCCATCGGCGCCGCCCTGCAGGCCGGTGTCCTCAAGGGTGAGGTCAAGGACGTCCTGCTCCTCGACGTGACCCCGCTGTCCCTCGGTATCGAGACCAAGGGCGGCATCATGACGAAGCTCATCGAGCGGAACACGACGATCCCGACCAAGCGGTCCGAGATCTTCACCACCGCCGAGGACAACCAGCCGTCCGTGCAGATCCAGGTCTACCAGGGCGAGCGCGAGATCGCGGCGTACAACAAGAAGCTCGGGATGTTCGAGCTGACCGGTCTGCCGCCGGCCCCGCGCGGTGTCCCGCAGATCGAGGTCGCCTTCGACATCGACGCCAACGGCATCATGCACGTGACCGCGAAGGACCTGGGCACGGGCAAGGAGCAGAAGATGACCGTCACCGGCGGCTCCTCGCTGCCGAAGGACGAGGTCGACCGGATGCGCCAGGAGGCCGAGAAGTACGCGGAGGAGGACCACGCCCGCCGCGAGGCCGCCGAGAGCCGCAACCAGGGCGAGCAGCTCGTCTACCAGACGGAGAAGTTCCTCAAGGACAACGAGGACAAGGTCCCGGGCGAGATCAAGACCGAGGTCGAGGCGTCCGTCGAGGAGCTGAAGGCCGCGCTCAAGGGCGAGGACACCGCCGAGATCCGCACCGCCACCGAGAAGGTCGCGGCCGTCTCGCAGAAGCTGGGCCAGGCCATGTACGCCGACGCCCAGTCCTCGCAGGCCGCCGCGGGCGGCGAGGCTCCCGGTGCCGAGGCCCCCAAGGCCGACGATGACGTCGTCGACGCCGAGATCGTCGACGAGGACCGCAAGGACGGTGCCGCGTGACGGAGGAGACCCCGGGTTTCGACGAGAAGCCTGACGTCCCCTCCGGCGCCACCCCCGACGACGCCGAGCCGCAGGCCGCCTCCCCCTCCTCGGGGGAGGGGGCGGCCCCGGCCGGGGACGCAGCAGTACAGATCGCCGGTCTGACGGCCCAGCTGGACCAGGTGCGCAAGGCGCTCGACGAGCGCACCGCGGACCTCCAGCGGCTCCAGGCCGAGTTCCAGAACTACCGCCGCCGGGTCGAGCGGGACCGGATCACGGTCAAGGAGATCGCCATCGCGAACCTCCTGACCGAGCTCCTGCCCGTACTCGACGACATCGGCCGCGCGCGGGAACACGGCGAACTCGTCGGCGGATTCAAGTCCGTCGCGGAGTCGCTGGAGACCGTGGCGGCGAAGATGGGGCTGCAGCAGTTCGGCAAGGAGGGCGAGCCCTTCGACCCGACGATCCACGAGGCCCTGATGCACTCGTACGCGCCGGACGTCACCGAGACGACGTGCGTGGCGATTCTGCAGCCCGGGTATCGCTTCGGCGAGCGCACCATCCGCCCCGCGCGGGTGGCCGTGGCCGAACCCCAGCCGGGGGCGCAGACCGTCAAGGCGGACTCCCAGGATTCTGCCGAGGCGGCCGACGACAAGGAGAGCGGTGGCCCGGACGAGGGCTGAGTTTGAACCGATGAGAAAGGAGGGGCGTCGAGGATGAGCACCAAGGACTTCATCGAGAAGGACTACTACAAGGTCCTCGGCGTCCCCAAGGACGCCACCGAGGCCGAGATCAAGAAGGCGTACCGGAAGCTCGCCCGCGAGTTCCACCCGGACGCCAACAAGGGCAACGCCAAGGCCGAGGAGCGCTTCAAGGAGATCTCCGAGGCGAACGACATCCTCGGGGACCCCAAGAAGCGCAAGGAGTACGACGAGGCCCGCGCCCTCTTCGGCAACGGCGGCTTCCGTCCGGGGCCGGGCGCGGGCGGCGGGAACTTCAACTTCGACCTGGGTGACCTCTTCGGAGGCGGCACCCAGGGCGGCCAGGGTTCCGGCGGCTTCGGCGGCGGGATCGGTGACGTCTTCGGGGGCCTGTTCAACCGCGGCAGCTCCGGCACCACCCGGGTGCAGCCCAGGCGCGGCCAGGACGTCGACACCGAGGTCAGCCTCAGCTTCACCGAGGCGATCGAGGGGGCGACGGTCCCGCTGCGCATGTCCTCGCAGTCACCCTGCAAGGCCTGTTCCGGCACCGGCGACGCGAACGGCAACCCCCGGGTGTGCCCGACGTGCGTCGGCACCGGCCAGGTGGCGCGGGGCTCCGGCGGCGGTTTCTCGCTCACCGACCCCTGCCCGGACTGCAAGGGCCGCGGCCTGATCGCGGAGAACCCCTGCGACGTCTGCAAGGGCAGCGGTCGCGCCAAGTCGTCCCGGACCATGCAGGTCCGCATCCCCGCCGGGGTGTCGGACGGCCAGCGCATCCGGCTGCGCGGCAAGGGCGCACCGGGTGAACGGGGCGGCCCCGCAGGCGACTTGTACGTCACCGTGCACGTCGACGCGCACCCGGTGTTCGGCCGCAAGGGCGACAACCTGACCGTCACCGTCCCGGTGACGTTCACGGAGGCGGCCCTCGGCGGCGAGGTCAGGGTCCCCACCCTGGGCGGCCCTCCCGTCACCCTGAAGCTGCCGCCCGGCACGCCCAACGGGCGCACCATGCGGGCCCGCGGCAAGGGCGCGGTCCGCAAGGACGGCACCCGCGGCGACCTCCTGGTCACCGTCGAGGTGAGTGTCCCGGCGGACCTGACGGGGAAGGCTCGTGACGCGCTCGAGGCGTATCGCGAGGCAACCGCGGGCGAGGACCCGCGGGCGGAGCTGTTCCAGGCCGCGAAGGGAGCTTGACAGAGATGGACGGCCGTCGACGCAACCCGTACGAACTGACCGAGGAAACCCCGGTCTACGTCATCTCGGTGGCGGCCCAGCTCTCCGGCCTGCACCCGCAGACCCTGCGCCAGTACGACCGGCTCGGCCTGGTCTCGCCCGACCGCACGCCCGGCCGCGGCCGCCGTTACTCGGCCCGCGACATCGAACTGCTGCGTGCCGTGCAGCAGTTGTCCCAGGACGAGGGCATCAACCTGGCCGGCATCAAGCGGATCATCGAACTGGAGAACCAGGTGGCCGCGCTCCAGCAGCGCGTCGCCGAACTCCAGACGGCGGTCGAGGGCGCGGCGGCGGCCATGCAGCAGCGCGAGGCGGCGGTGCACGCGTCGTACCGCCGTGACCTGGTTCCGTACCAGGAGGTGCAGCAGACCAGCGCGCTGGTGGTGTGGCGGCCGAAGCGGCAGCAGTCCGACTGAGGCCGTCGCAATCAAGCCGTGAGAGGGGCCCGGAGAAAACCTCCGGGCCCCTCTCGTATGCCGGTTGTGGGCGAGTGCAGAGACCGTAAAGGGCGGTAGGAGGCGATTCCGCCATGTCTTCACAAGATCCACAGGGCGTGGTGTTGCGCACTCGTTAAGTATTCTGCTTGACGTCCGGGGTCGGCTCCGCGTTGGCTTTTCAGTCACCTGGGTTGCACTGCTGCACCCGCGTCCGGAAGACACCAGAAGTGAGCATCTCCATGCGTCGTACCGCCATAGCCGTCGCAGTGTCCGCCATGACTCTGTCGCTCTCCTCCTGCGGCGCGCTGAACGTGACGGGGGACGGCAGCTCGGCGAGCCCGACGAAGGGGAACGACGTCACCATCGGGCTGCTCCTGCCGGAGACGGCCAACACCCGGTACGAGGACTTCGACTACCCCATCATCAAGTCCCAGGTCGCCTCGCTCACCAAGAAGCGGGGCAAGGTCGACTACGCCAACGCGGGCCAGAACGCGGACAAGCAGGCGAGCCAGATGCAGAAGATGATCGACGACAAGGTCGACATCATCCTGCTGGACGCCGTGGACTCGCACGCCATCGCCGGTGAGGTGAAGAAGGCGAAGGACGCCGGTATCCCGGTCATCGCCTACGACCGGCTGGCCGAGGGCCCCATCGACGCGTACATCTCCTTCGACAACGAACTCGTCGGCGAGGTCCAGGCCCGCTCCCTGCTCGACGCGCTGGGCAGCGACGTCGACACCTCCGACAAGATCGTCATGATGAACGGCTCGCCCACCGACCCGAACGCCAAGCAGTTCAAGGCGGGCGCCCTGTCCGAACTCAACGGCAAGGTGACGATCGCCAAGTCGTACGACACCAAGGACTGGGACCCGAAGAACGCCGAGGCCAACATGACCGCGGCGATCAACGCGATCGGCAAGGGCAACATCGCCGGCGTCTACTCCGCCAACGACGGCATGGCCGGCGGCATCGTCAAGGCCATGGAGGATGCCGGCATCACCAAGCTGCCGCCGCTCACCGGGCAGGACGCGGAACTCGCGGCCGTGCAGCGGGTCGTGTCGGGCGAGCAGTACATGAGCGTCTACAAGTCGTACCCGCAGGAGGCCCAGGCCGCCGCGCAGATGGCGGTGGCCAAGGTGCAGGGCAAGGACATCGAGTTCGACGCCCTCACCCAGGACACGGTCGACAGCCCCACCAACAAGGACATCCCCGCGCAGCTCGTCACCGTGACCGCCCTGACGAAGAAGAACATCAAGGCGACGGTCGTCGCGGACGGCATCTACAAGATCTCGCAGATCTGCACGTCGAAGTACGCGTCGGACTGCGCGGCGATCGGCCTGAAGTAGGCGACGAGGGCCGAGGAGCGGCAGGCCGCCCCCCGACCATCTCCCGGGCGTTCACCCCACCCGGGTGAACTCCACCGACACCTCCGGCGGGCCGCCCGCCACGCCCCGGTAGATCCCCTTGTGCGGGGTGACGTCGTCGTAGTCGCGGCCCCGGCCCACCACCACGTGGGACTCGTCGGCGCGGGTCCGGTTGGTGGGGTCGTAGCCGCACCAGTCGCCCGCCCAGTACTCGATCCAGGCGTGGCTCTGTCCGGCGACGGGGCGGTGCAGTTCGGCCTCGCGCTCCGGGTGGAGGTAGCCGGAGACGTACCGCGTGGGCAGCCCCAGGCTCCGCAGCAGGGCGATGGTGAGGTGCGTGATGTCCTGGCAGACGCCCGCGCCCTGCTCCCAGGCCTCCGCGGCGGACGTGTTCACGCTTGTGGCGCCCGGGACGAAGGACACCCGGTCGGCGACCAGGGCCGAGACCGCGATCGCCGTCCCGTGCGGGTCGAGGCCGGCCGCCGCCTTCCGCGCCTTCTTGACCAGCTTCGCCGGGACCGTCGTACGGCCCGTCGGGTCCGCGAACTCCAACAGGCGGGAGTTCGCGGTCTGTTCGGCCACCTCCGCCCAGGTGGGCGCCGGCGGCAGCGGTTCCGGCGGGGACGTCTCGACCAGGCTGGAGGCTGTGATGGTGAGGGTGCCGTGCGGGTCCATCAGGTCGAAGCCGGTGACCTGGGTGCCCCAGTAGTCCCAGTACGACCAGGTGGCGGTCGCGGGGCTGACGGTGACGCGGGCGTCCAGGGTGGTCTGGCCGGGGAGCGTCAGCGGGGTCATGCGGAGCTCGTTGTGCGAGGAGGCCGCGGGCTGGGCGTAGGAGACGCGGGTGGTGTGCTTGATGCGGAGGCGGCGCGTGCCCTGAGTGCTCATGATGCTCATCTCACGCTCCTTCCTGGGCCCACTCGATGGGCCCCTGGTACGGGAAGAACCGCTCGGCCACCGCGTCCGCGGACGCCATGCAGGCCTGTTGCAAGTCCCCCAGCAGTGCGGGCAGTTGGCTCTCCAGGGCGTGTGTGTCCAGATACTCGAGGCCGGTGCGCAGCCGGCCGATCGGGCGGCGTGCCGGGTCCTGGCGGGGGCGGCCGAGGGCGGTGAGGCACTCCTCGGCGGTGGTCAGGGCGTGCAGCGCGGAGCGCGGGAAGTCCCGGTCCAGGAGCAGGAATTCGGCCACCCGCGGGGTGTCGCCGAAACCGCCGTACACGCGCGCGTACGCCTCGTCGGCGCCCGAAGCGCTCAGCAGCGTCGGCCAGTCGGGCGCGTGCGCGGCGTCCAGCACGCGCACGGACAGCAGCCGTACGGTCATGTCCACCCGCTCCAGGCTGCGGCCCAGCACGACGAAACGCCAGCTGTCGTCGCGGCTCATGGTCGAGTCGGCGAGCCCGAAGAACAGGGCCGCCCGGCGGCGGACCAGCTCCAGATAGGCGTAAGGGCCGGTACGGCGGGCCGCCAGCCGCTGGTCGGCCAGGGCGTGCCAGGTGGAGTTGAGGCACTCCCACATCTCGGAGGAGACGGCCTCACGGGCGCTTCGCGCGTTCAGCCGGGCGGCGCCAAGGGCGCCCTCGATCGAGCAGGTCGAGCGGGCGTCGAAGGCGAGCTGGTCCAGGACCTGTTGCATGTCCACGCGCTCGTCGCCCGCGTCGACGCCGAGGATCGCGTACAGCGACCGGCAGGCCACGTCCTCGTCGCGCCAGGGGTCCTCCAGCATGCGGTGCAGATACGCGTCGAGGATGCGGCCCGTGGCGTCCGCCCGCTCGACGTAACGGCCGGTCCAGGTCAGGGCCTCGGCTATCCGGGAGAGGATCACGTCGTTCACTGCTGCTGCGCCCCTTCCAGTACGACGGTGGGGATGCCGTCGGGTCCGAGCTGGCGCGGGGCCACCTCGGGGAGTGAGCCCTCGCCGACGGTGGCCGGCGGCTCGGCCGGGCCCTCCGCGAGCACCCAGGTGTCCTTGGAGCCGCCGCCCTGGCTGGAGTTGACGATCAGGTTGCCCTCCTGGAGGGCGACGCGGGTCAGCCCGCCGGGCAGCACCCAGACATCGTTGCCGTCGTTGACGGCGAACGGGCGCAGGTCGATGTGGCGCGGTGCCATCCGCTCGCCCGCGAGGGTCGGGGAGGTGGACAGGGCGACGGGCCGCTGGGCGATGAAGCCGCGCGGGTCGGCGGTGACGGCTTTGCGAGTGCGTTCGAGTGTCTTTGCGTCGGCCTTCGGTCCGATCACGATTCCCTGGCCGCCGGCGCCGTCGACGGGCTTGACGACCAGTTGGTCGATCTGGTCGAGGACCGCCTCCAACTGGCCTGGTTCGTCGGGCCGGAAGGACTCCACGTTGGGGAGAATCGGTTCCTCGGAGAGGTAGTAGCGGATCAGGTCGGGGACGTAGGTGTAGAGCAGTTTGTCGTCGGCGATCCCGTTGCCGACCGCATTCGCGAGTGTGACGTTGCCCGCCATGGCCGCGCCCATGATGCCGGGGCAGCCGATCACCGAGTCGGGGCGGAAGTGGAGCGGGTCGAGGAAGTCGTCGTCCAGGCGCCGGTATACGACGTGGACGGGCACCTCGCCGCGCGTGGTGCGCATCCACACGCGGTTGCTGCGGCAGACCAGGTCGTGTCCCTCCACCAGCTGCACGCCCATCAGGCGGGCGAGCAGGGCGTGTTCGAAGTAGGCGGCGTTGCTGGGGCCCGGGGTGAGGACGACGACCCTTGGGTCCTGTACCCCGTCGGGGGCGGCGGCACGCAGAGCGGCGAGGAGCCGCTGCGCGTACCCGTCGACGGGCAGGACGTGCTGTTCGGCGAAGAGGGACGGGAAGATCCGGGTCATGGCCCGGCGGTTCTCGATGACGTAACTGACCCCGCTGGGCACCCGCACGTTGTCCTCGAGCACCCGGAAGTCCCCGGCCTCGTCGCGTACGAGGTCGATGCCGGCGACGTGGATGCGCACCCCGCCCGGCGGCTCGACGCCCTGCGCCGCCCGGTGGAAATGCGGGGAGTTGAGAAGCAGCCGCCAGGGCACGACACCGTCGTCGAAGGCGCGGCAGTGCCCGTAGGCGTCGGCGAGGTAGGCCTCCAGGGCTCTGACTCTCTGGGCCACGCCGCGTTGGATGAGATCCCATTCGAGGGCGTCGAGGATGCGCGGCACCAGGTCCAGCGGCCAGGGTCGTTCCTCGCCCGCGAAGGCGTAGGTCACACCGCGGTCCGTGAAGGCGCGGGCCATCTGGTCCGCGCGGAACCTGAGTTCACTCGGCTCGATCGGCTGCAGCGCCGCCAGTACCGGCTCGTAGGCGGTTCTGACCTCACCCGGCCGCTCAAACATCTCGTCCCACGCATCGGCCAACGCGTATGCGTCAAATATGTCCGCCATGAGGGGACGTTAGAGGCGTTGTGTAACACAACGATCACTGCGGCATTTCCGGCAGCTTGCGCACCGGGGCGGAGCCGGCGGGGTGCCTCGGACCACCATCAGCTTGTTGCAGGACGGCTGGAGGAGGACCGTAGAAACCGGGAGTTATCGGGGCGTTACGGCGTTGACCTTTGGTCGAGCCGTGTTGCGGAGCCGGTCCGGTCCGCGCATAGTTGCGCTGCGGAACGCGGCGAAATCGGGGGTGGGATGAGCGATGGCCGGGCACGGGACGGACGAGCATCCACACGGTGCTGACCGACTGTGCGACGCCGGGGATCGTGTGTATTCCCGGGCCGTACGACGGGGCCGCGTGAGGCGCTGCGACGCCGAGCCGGTGCCCTGCCTGCTGGAGCTGGCCCTGCTGCACCCGGACCCCGACGACATGGACTGGCTGGTCCCGACGTCCCCGCAGGAGGTCATGACCCGGCTGCTGCGCGGGGTGTACGACGAGGTCAGCGCGAGTCAGCGGCGGGTGGGCGCGGCGGTCACCGCTGTCGAACGGTACGCGGGCCTGGGCCCCGCGACGCCGGCCGCCGGTTCCGCGGAGGGCACCGCGATCCGCGTCCTGGACGGGCTGTCGCGCATCCAGGCCGCGATGGACGAGGCCACCCAGGCGTGCACGACGGAGGTCCTCACGGTCCAGCCGGGCGGCATCCGTCCCGAGCACGAGCTGACGGAGGGGCTGCACCGGGCGCTGGCGCTGCGCAGCCGGGGAGTTCGCATGCGCGACCTGTACACGCATGTGGCCCGGCACGGACAGGGACTGCTCAACTACCTGGAACTGATGGGCGGTTCGGTCGAGGCCCGCACCCTCGACGAGGTGATCGACCGGCTGATCCTCTTCGACCGCACGGTGGCCTTCATCCCCGCCAACGCGGACCGCACCCTGGCCCTTGAGCTGCGCCACCCGGCCCTGGTCGCGTACCTGGTCACGGTCTTCGAGCGACTCTGGCGGCTGGCGATCCCGCTGACCGCGCCACTGCCCGACACCGGCATCGAGGGCATCTCCCACCGCGAGCAGTCCATCGCGGCGCTGCTGGCGGAGGGGCACCAGGACGCGGTGATCGCGGAGCGGCTCGGCATAAGCGTCCGCACCTGCCGCGCCCACATCGCCCGGCTCTCCGAGACCCTCGGCGCGGCCAGCCGGACCCAACTCGGCGTCCGTATCGCCCAGGTGGGCCTCGACGGCGCGCGTCACCCCGCCGACGTCACCCCGGTCGCTCTTCCCGGTCAAGAATCCCCGACTGTCCGATGAGATAGCCGAGTTGGGCCCGGCTCTCGCTGCCCAGGGTGGCCGCCAGCTTGACGATGTGGACCCGGGCGGTGCGGACGTTCAAGCCGAGGCGGTCGGCGATGTCGGCGTCGGTGTGGCCCTCGACGAGCAGGGCCGCGATGGCGCGCTGACGGTGGGTGACGCCCTTCGGGGACGGGTGCTGGACGGCCTCCGGGTACATGGGGGTGGCCAGGCGCCACAGCCGGTCGAACGTCGTGACGAAGAACGACAGCAGCGCCGGCTGGCGGACCTCGAGGGCGAGCGAGTTGTCCGTGCTCGCGGGCACGAAGGCGACCTTGCGGTCGATGACCAGCAGCCGCTGTGTCACCTCGTCGAGGGTGCGCGCCTCGACGTCGCCGGCCAGCTGCTCGTAGCGGGCGAGCACCGAGGGCGCGTGCCGCAGCGTGTGCTGGTAGAGCGTGCGGATACGGCCTCCGCGGCCCAGGAGCACCTGGTCGCGGGCGAGGGCCGCCGCGCGGCGCTCGGGGGAGATGCGGGTGTGGCTGGTGTGCGGCTGGATGGCGAGGAGCTCGCTGGAGGCGTCGGCCAGCGCGTGGTTGAGGGCCGCGTTGATCCGCTCCAGGCCGCTGAGCAGCCTGAGCGCCGGGGTGTCGTCCGGGGGTCCGGTACGGCGCTCACCGATCCGCAGGAGCGGTTCGAACGCCTCGGCCAGCCGCTCGCCTCGGCGCCGTTCGTCCGCGATGCGGTCCTCGGAGACCCGCAGCAACCGGCGCAGCGCCACGGCCGGGGCGACGGGCTCCAGCCAGGCGAGGTCGGAGACCGTGGGGTGCAGCAGCCCCGTGTCGACCAGGCAGGGGGCCGACACGGCGTCCCGGGCCGGTATCCGGCCCTCCCGCACCGCCCGCTCGTACAACTGCGCCCCGGCGGCGCACAGGTCCTCCACGCCGTGCTCGGCGTGCGGCACCGGGGCCACCCGCCGCCTCTCCTGGTCCTGCACCTCGCTGGTCATCCGGAAGCTCTCTTCGCATCGGCGCTCAGCACTCAGCTGTCGCGGTCCAGAATCCCCGACTGGGCGATCAGGAAGCCGAGTTGGGCCCGGCTGCCGCTGCCGAGCGCGGCCGCGAGCTTGGCGATGTGGGCCCGGCAGGTACGCACGTTCATGCCGAGCCGGCGCGCGATCGCCTCGTCGACGTGGCCCTCGATCAGCAGCTTGGCGATGGACCGCTGGACGCCGGTGATGCCCTCGGGGGTGGACTCGTAGGGCACCTCCTCCAGCAGGGGGGTGGCCCGCTGCCAGAGCTGTTCGAAGACCTTGATGAGGTACTGGACGAGTCCCGGGTGCCGCAGTTCCAGTGCGACCTGGCGGTCGTCCTGGGCGGGGATGAAGGCGACCGTGCTGTCGCAGATGATCAGCCGCTCGATGAGCTCCTCGAGCGTGCGTATCTCAACCTTGGCGCCCGCCATCTGGTCCATGTAGGCGTAGGTGCTCTGACTGTGCCGGACGGTGTGCTGGTAGAGCGTGCGCATGGAGATGCCGCGCTCGATCAGCGGCTTGCTCCGCTTGAGCGCCTGGCTGAGGATGTGCTCCGGCCTGCTGCCGCCGGGCTGCACGGTCAGGACCTCGGCGCGGGCCTCGGCGATCGCCACGTCGAGCGCCGAGTGGATGCGTTCGATGCCCTCGAGGACGGTGATGGCGTGCGTGGTCGCCGGTTTCTGGGCACTGATGTCCAGGAAGGCCTGGAAGGTGTCCGCCAGGTCGAGCGTGGCCCGGCGGCGGTCCTGGATCTCCCGTTCCAGGGGCTGCAGTTGCTGCGCGAGCACCACCGACGGAGGAACCGGGCGCAGCCAGCCCGGGTCGTCCGGATCGGGGTGGAGCAGCGCGAATTCCAGCAAACAGGGCGCTGACTCGACCTCGTTCCGGGAGATACGTCCGGAACTGAGAGCACTGGCGTAGAGACGCGAACCGTTGGCACACAGGTCGGCTATGCCATGAGGATGTGTCGGCTTTGTGCTCTTAGATGGCAAATCTCCACCCCCCAGGGTCCTGAACGTGCAGGAACATGATGCATCTCTTGTGTGGCATTGACGTGCCTGAATGAGCCATCGTCTTGTTTCACGGGGGAGAGGAAGCCATCAAGTGAGGACGAAGCCGACCATGAAAAAGAGAATGCTTCGCTCGGTGCTTGCCACTGCCTTCGTAGTCGCGCTGGCCAGCGGTGCGGCTGGTCCTCTCGACGTCGGCTGGGTGAGCCCGACCAAGACCGAACACACTTCTGCCCAGGATGTCGGCTGGGCGGTCACCGCGTCCGGCGTTCCGAAGGATGTCGGCTGGGTCGTCGTGGCCTCCGACGGCTCCGGTGACGTCGGCTGGTCGACCCCGGCGGGCGCGGACGCATGACCACCCCACCCGACGACCGCTCCTTCCGACGCGAAATGGCCACCGCCTACCGCTCCGGCTGGCACTTCATCGATCTTGTCACCGCGATCCCCCACTCCGGTGACTCGTTGATGGTGACGGTCTTCGGTGAGCCGGTCGTCGTCACGCGCGACGAGGACGAGGACGTACGGGCGTACCGGTGTCTGCGGCGGCCTCGGGGGGCGCCGCAGCCCGTGCGATGTGCCATCAGGTACGGAATGATCTTTGTGAATCTCGACCAACGAGACCACCGGCTGGTGGAACCGGAAACCCCCGATGTTCGGACCATCTCAGCCACCCCCCGCAGTGCCTGAAGCGATTCCCCCGTCGTAACAGATCGCTCAGGTGCTTCCCCCCGCAGCGGCGTCACCGTGACCTGAACACGGTGACGCCGCTGCAGTTTTGCGGGCCTTTTTCCGGTAACGGCATATTTGGCCGACGCTGTTCTGTGGCTGAAAACAGTCATCCGAGCCCCATCGCCCGCGTCAGCTCGATCTCGATCACCACGCGGGACGGGTTCGGCCCCGGCGTCCGCTCGTAGCGCTCGGCATAGCGCCGTTCCGCCTCCGCGACCAGGTCACGCTCGGTCCGTACGAAGGCCCGGCCCTCCAGCGTGGCCCACCGCCGCCCGGCCACCTGGCACACCGCGACCCGGGCGCCCGCGGCCCCCGCGGCGAGCACGTTCGTCACCTTCGTGCTCGTCTTGTTCGCGATCACCCGAGCAAGGCGGGCCCCGGGATCGTATGTGACCCCGACGGGCACGACGTGCGGGCTGCCGTCCGGGCGCGGGGTCGTCAGCGTGCACAGGTGCCGCTCCCGCCAGAAGCTGAGGTACGCGGCGTCGGGGGCGCCGGGGTCCTGCGAATAGGTCGCCATGGCCACGGAACCTAGTCCCTGGGGCCTCCCGGCCCCTGCCTTGAGTGGAATAGACTCAACTTTGTGTACGCTGATTGAGTCAGCACTGGGAGAGACGTGGCCGACGGCTGACATAGGAGGAGAACGCGACAGTGGACGCCGAGCTGACCAACCGGAGCCGGGACGCGATCAGGGCGGCCGAGCAGCGGGCCGTGACCGACGGGCACCCGGATCTCACCCCCGCTCATCTGCTTCTGGCCCTGCTCCAGGGTCAGGACAACGAGAACATCACCGACCTGCTGGCCGCGGTCGACGCCGACCAGGCGGCCGTACGGGCCGGCGCGGAGAAGATCCTCGCCGGGCTGCCCAGCGTGACCGGCTCGACCGTCGCGCCCCCGCAGCCGAGCCGCGAGCTGCTCGCCGTGATCGCGGACGCCGGTGAGCGCGCCAAGGAGCTCGGCGACGAGTACCTCTCCACCGAGCACCTGCTCGTCGGCATCGCCGCGAAGGGCGGTGCGGCGGGGGACGTACTCTCCGGGCAGGGGGCCGACGCGAAGAAGCTGCAGGAGGCCTTCCAGCAGGCGAGGGGAGGACGCCGGGTGACCACACCCGACCCGGAGGGTCAGTACAAGGCGCTGGAGAAGTTCGGCACGGACTTCACGGCGGCGGCGCGCGAGGGCAGGCTCGACCCGGTCATCGGCCGGGACCCGGAGATCCGCCGTGTCGTCCAGGTGCTGTCCCGCCGCACGAAGAACAACCCCGTCCTCATCGGCGAGCCCGGCGTCGGCAAGACCGCCGTCGTCGAGGGGCTGGCCCAGCGCATCGTCAAGGGCGACGTGCCCGAGTCCCTCAAGGACAAGCGGCTGGTCGCGCTCGACCTCGGCGCGATGGTGGCCGGGGCCAAGTACCGCGGTGAGTTCGAGGAGCGGCTCAAGACCGTCCTGGCCGAGATCAAGAACTCCGACGGCCAGATCATCACCTTCATCGACGAGCTGCACACCGTCGTGGGCGCGGGCGCCGGCGGCGACTCCGCGATGGACGCCGGCAACATGCTGAAGCCGATGCTCGCGCGCGGCGAGCTGCGCATGGTCGGCGCGACCACGCTGGACGAGTACCGCGAGCGGATCGAGAAGGACCCGGCACTGGAGCGCCGCTTCCAGCAGGTCCTGGTGGCGGAGCCGACGGTCGAGGACACCATCGCGATCCTGCGCGGACTCAAGGGCCGCTACGAGGCCCACCACAAGGTCCAGATCGCCGACAGCGCGCTGGTGGCGGCCTCGACCCTCTCCGACCGCTACATCACCTCCCGCTTCCTGCCCGACAAGGCCATCGACCTCGTCGACGAGGCGGCCTCCCGGCTGCGCATGGAGATCGACTCGTCCCCCGTCGAGATCGACGAACTCCAGCGCGGCGTCGACCGGTTGAAGATGGAGGAGCTCGCCCTCGTCAAGGAGACCGACCCGGCCTCCCGCCAGCGCTTGGAGAAGCTGCGCCGCGACCTCGCCGACAAGGAGGAGGAGCTGCGCGGCCTGACCGCCCGCTGGGAGAAGGAGAAGCAGTCCCTCAACCGTGTCGGCGAGCTGAAGGAGAAGCTCGACGAACTGCGCGGGACGGCCGAACGGGCCCAGCGCGACGGCGACTTCGACACCGCCTCCAAGCTCCTGTACGGCGAGATCCCCACCCTGGAAAGGGACTTGGAGGCCGCCTCGGAGGCCGAGGAGGAGGTCTCCAAGGGCACCATGGTCAAGGACGAGGTCGGCTCCGACGACATCGCGGACGTCGTCGCCGCCTGGACCGGCATCCCCGCCGGCCGCCTCCTGGAGGGCGAGACGCAGAAACTCCTGCGCATGGAGGAGGAGTTGGGCCGCCGCCTCATCGGCCAGGGGGAGGCCGTGCAGGCGGTGTCCGACGCGGTACGGCGCACCCGCGCCGGCATCGCCGACCCGGACCGCCCCACCGGTTCCTTCCTCTTCCTCGGCCCCACGGGCGTCGGCAAGACCGAACTCGCCAAGGCCCTCGCGGACTTCCTCTTCGACGACGAGCGGGCGATGATCCGCATCGACATGTCGGAGTACGGCGAGAAGCACAGCGTGGCCCGCCTGGTCGGCGCCCCGCCCGGCTACGTCGGCTACGAGGAGGGCGGCCAGCTCACGGAGGCGGTGCGCAGGCGCCCGTACTCGGTGATCCTGCTCGACGAGGTGGAGAAGGCGCACCCCGAGGTCTTCGACGTCCTGCTCCAGGTGCTGGACGACGGCCGCCTGACGGACGGTCAGGGCCGTACGGTCGACTTCCGCAACACGATCCTGGTCCTGACCTCGAACCTGGGCAGCCAGTTCCTGGTGGACCCGCTGACCGGCGCGGAGGAGAAGAAGGAGCAGGTCCTGGAGGTGGTCCGGACGTCCTTCAAGCCGGAGTTCCTCAACCGCCTCGACGACCTCGTCGTCTTCTCGGCCCTGAACAAGGACGAGCTCACCCGCATCGCCCGCCTCCAGATCGACCGCCTGGCCAAGCGCCTCGCGGAACGGCGCCTCACCCTGCAGGTCACCGACGAGGCCCTGACCTGGCTCGCCGACGAGGGCAACGACCCGGCCTACGGTGCCCGCCCGCTGCGCCGCCTCGTCCAGACCGCCATCGGCGACCGCCTCGCCAAGGAGATCCTGTCCGGCGAGGTCAAGGACGGCGACACGGTCCGGGTGGACGCCTTCGGCGACGGGCTGATCGTGGGACCCGCCACGGGCAAGACGCTGTAGCGGACTCTCCCGATCATGGCCCTGTCACCCGCGAGTGACCGGATCGTGTCAGCCCGTGGCTGACAGGGCCGTCCTGGCTTGCCACCCCCCTCCCCGCATGGGGGAGGATGGCGGCATCCGTACGAAGGGAAATTCACGGTGACCATCGACCCGTCCTCGATTCCGAACTTCGGGGGCCAGCCAGAGCCGCAGCCCGGCGGACCGGCCGGCCCCGTCGTCCCGGATCAGGACCTCGTGAAGCAGCTCCTCGACCAGATGGAGCTCAAGTACGTCGTCGACGACGAGGGTGACCTCGCGGCGCCGTGGGAGCAGTTCCGTACGTACTTCATGTTCCGTGGAGAGGGAGACCAGCAGGTCTTCTCCGTGCGGACGTTCTACGACCGCCCCCACAAGATCGACGAGAAGCCGCTGCTGCTGGAGTCCATCGACGACTGGAACCGGCGGACCCTGTGGCCCAAGGTCTACAGCCACACCCACGACGACGGCACCGTCCGTCTGATCGGTGAGGCGCAGATGCTGATCGGCACCGGCGTCGCCCTGGAGCACTTCGTGTCCTCCACGGTCAGCTGGGTGCGCGCCGCCATCGAGTTCGACAAGTGGCTCGTCGAGCAGCTCGGCCTCGAGCAGGAGGTCAACGAGGCGGAGGACAAGCCCGAGGACGACGAGGAGTAGTCCTCGCTCCGCTCCTACAGCGGCGTGTCGGCGATCACGACCAGATACGCCCCGTAGCAGAACGAGAGCCCGGCCAGGGCGCCGACCACCACGGTCGCGTGCGCGGGCCGGGCTCTCGCCGTACGGACCAGGGCCCGGGCGAGGGGCAGCAGGAGCGGGAAGGCGGGCAGCAGGAAGCGGGGCTTCGACCCGAAGAAGCCCGAGCCGCCCAGCGCGATCAGCAGCAGGACGCCGCTGTAGACGAGAAGCGGCAGTGCGGCGCGGTCGGCGACGAGCAGCGCGTACAGCAGGACCGCCGCGGCGACGATCACCATGGTCATCGGGAACACGAACCGGTCCCCGTGCAGCAGCAGCTGCCGCACGAACTGCAGCGAGCCGCGCCCGAAGTCGAACCGCGACCCCCACAGCCGCTGCACCTCGAAGTACCCGCCGAGCAGATCCCCCGTGCGGTGCCCGACCCACAGGACGTACGCCGCCCACCCGGCGGGCGCGAGCGCGGCGCCCGTCCACAGCCTGTGGGAAACCTTCCCGCGCCGCGTGAAGACCTCGTACGCGGCCGCCGCGAGCACGGCGGCCGCGACCGCGAACCCGTTGGGCCGGGCCAGCCCCGCCAGCGCGGCCAGCGCACCCGCCCACAGCCAGCGCCCGCCGAGCACCGCGTACAGCGACCAGGCGGCGCAGGCGGTGAGCACGGGTTCCGTGTACGCCATGGTCAGCACGACCGAGTGCGGCAGCAGCCCCCAGAGCAGGACCAGCGCGGTCGCGACGGCCCGGCCGTGCAGCCGGGCGCCGACCGCGTAGATCCCGCAGGCGGCGACGGCGGCCGCGGTCCAGGACACCACCAGCCCGGACGCGCCCCCGCTCAGCGGGCTCACCGCGGTCACGGCCCGCACCAGCGCCGGGTAGAGCGGGAAGAACGCGAAGTCGCTCATGGCGACACCGGGCCGGAAGGACAGGTTGCGGCCGTACCCGTGCACGACGATCCCCAGGTACCACAGGGAGTCCCAGGAGCGTCCGAGCAGCGCGAGCGGGTTCCGTCCGGTCGCCCAGGCGACCGGTGCCAGCGCGGCGACGCCCAGCAGCCGGGCGGCGGCGAACAGCCCCAGGGCGCTGCCCATCGCCGCCGCCGTCGACAGCTGGGCGCGCTCCTGGGTGCAGGACTCCGGCTCCGGCTCCGCGACGGAGGCGGGGGCGGGGGTGAGGGTACTGACGTGGCTCACACCGGAACATTGCAGGGCGAAAGAGGCGTACGCGAGTGTTGGGCGGCCGGGTGGGTGATCAGGAACGCATCAGCCCGCGAGCGTCTTCAGCCGCTTGACCGCCTCCTCGAGCACCCCGGTCTGCTTGCAGAACGCGAACCGCACGAACGGCGCGCCCGCCTCCCGGTGGTCGTAGAACACGGCGTTCGGGATGGCGACGACGCCGGCCCGTTCCGGCAGGGCGCGGCAGAAGGCGAAGCCGTCGCTCTCGCCCAGGGGGCGGATGTCGGTGGTGATGAAGTACGTGCCGGCGGGCTTGAAGACCTCGAAGCCGGCGTCCGCCAGACCCGCCGCCAGCAGGTCCCGCTTGGCGAGCATGTCCTCGCGGAAGGCGGCGAAGTACGTGTCGGGCAGGGCCAGCGCCTCGGCGACGGCGTACTGGAACGGGCCGGACGAGACGTACGTCAGGAACTGCTTCGCCGAGCGGACCGCCGTGACCAGCCCCGGAGCCGCCGTCACCCACCCCACCTTCCACCCGGTGAAGGAGAAGGTCTTGCCGGCCGACCCGATGGTGACCGTCCGCTCCCGCATCCCCGGGAAGGTCGCGAGCGGCAGGTGTTCGGCGTCGTCGAAGACCAGGTGCTCGTACACCTCGTCCGTGACGACGAGCAGGTCCCGCTCGACGGCCAGCTCGGCGACGGCGGCGAGCTCCTCGCGGGTGAGGACCGTGCCGGTGGGGTTGTGCGGGGTGTTGATGAGCAGGAGGCGGGTGCGGTCGGTGACGGCGGCGCGCAGTTCGTCCAGGTCGAGCCGGAAGCTGCCTTCGTGCGGCCGCAGGGTGACGGGCACGCGCGTGCCGCCCGCCATCGCGATGCAGGCCGCGTACGAGTCGTAGTACGGCTCGAAGGCGATCACCTCGTCGCCGGGCTCCAGCAGTGCGAGGAGGGTGGCGGCGATGGCCTCGGTGGCGCCGGCGGTGACCAGGACCTCCGTGTCCGGGTCGTACGACAGCCCGTACCGCCGCTCCTGGTGCGCGGCGATCGCGGTGCGCAGCTCGGGGATGCCGGGGCCCGGCGGGTACTGGTTGCCGCGTCCGTCGCGCAGCGCCCGCACGGCGGCCTCGCGCACCTCCTCGGGCCCGTCCGTGTCGGGAAAGCCCTGGCCCAGGTTGATCGAGCCGGTCCGCAGGGCCAGGGCCGACATCTCGGCGAAGATCGTCGTCCCGAATTCGGCGAGACGGCGGTTGAGGAGGGGGCGGGTACTGGAGGTCATGCCGGTCATCCTGCGCCGAAGCTCTGGAGTTCCTCAACTCACGTCCGGCGTTTGGCACCCGCGGAGGCACCCAACGCACCGTCTCTGAGCAGGGGGAGGGTGGTCGGCAACTTGTCGTCGTCTGTCGGTGGTGGCCGCTGTCGGACGGCCCACAGACGGCCCGGGTGAGGGCCCGGATGAGCCTCTCGCCGCGCCTCCCGATCGAGGATGGGCACGGGCGTGGGTGGGCATCGTCATCTCATGTATCAGGTGCTCATAGCAGGCCTCGCCATAGCCGCCGTGATCCTCTCGGGGCTAGGGCCCTTCTGATGGATCTCCGCGGCGTCGCGACGCCCGGCACGCACGCTCACCGCACGGCGCGAAGGGCCAGGTGGCTCCGCCACATGATCCTCCACGCCGCACGCCGATCGCACGCACCGAACGCCGCTCCTTCTTCCACGGAGATCCATCAGAAGGGCCCTGGTCGTCGTGGTCCTGGCGCTGACCGTCAGAATGTGGGACGCCTGGTGGGCCAGATCGGCCCACGCCTTGGTCTTCCTGGCGGCCGCGGCGGGCGTGGCGTTCGGGATCCACTGGGGAATCCATGCGCTACCGCGGGACGGATGCGCGCACCGTTCATGCGTGACCGCGCCCGGCGACTAGGGCCTGTCTCCTCGATCACGAGTGATCCCCCAAGATCGAAGAGACAGGCCTAATCGCTCTTGCCTTTCGCGGGCTCAGGGTGTCTGGGGGTGTGGCGCTGACGGCGTCGGGAGGTTCTTTGGCGTGGTGGCCGGGTCAGTGTGATCTGCCGGACCAGTTGTTGGAAGCAGGCCAGGGACGCGATGGCCGGCAAGGCGGCAGCGGCAACACTTGTGAAGGTCCTCTCGGCCTCGGCCATGCAGAGGATTATCGCGAGTGAAGAAAACAGCAGAACGACGAACCAGGAGTGCATCGCACGTCGTTGGTGCAGGGCCGTTCGCAGGATGGAGAGCGAGGCCACCATCCAGGGGCCGTAGATCAGTAGAGGCCAGGCGTGAGCCGTGGCACCCCGTGAACCCGAGGCGACGTGTTGCAGCGGTGCGTAAGCCACAATGCCGCCGAAGACGCTCACCATCGATACGATTGCGGCCGCCAACGCGGCGATCACAAAGCTGACAGTCTGCAGCCATGTGAAGTGCACTTTGCGGGCCCGCACCTTCCGATGCCCGGCAGAGAAGCGCCGGATGGGTGGCAACTCGGCAGTGAGCTGCACCAGGTTGTCCATCGGGACGTTGGCGCCACCGACGTCGGAGGAGGAAGGCTCCCTACGAGGGGGCTGCACGGCAGTCCCCTGCTCTGCCGTCGCGACATCCTGCAAGAGGTGGGTGAGTTCCTCGACCGGGTCCCAGCTCTCTTGCGGGGGTGCCATTGAATGCAGGGTATTTGCAGAGCCCCTGCGCCCACCGGGCAACTGTCCGTCGGCGTACCCGCCGGGATGATGATCCTGCCGGGTGAACCAGTGATCCGGATAATCGTGATTCACGAAATCCGTCCCGTCACATACGGGTTGCGTGGCAATCGGAACGCCCCTGGCTGTTCCACCGCTGGCTGAGTTCCTCCTGGGCCGTATCCAGCAGGGTCAGGAGATCACTGAGCAGTGGCTCGGTGACCCGCAGTTCGACCTTCGCGCCGTCTACGTGCAGGGTGCCGCTGGCATCGGGCGATGAATATGCCGCGGCAGGCGTGAAGATGTATCGCCCTACCGCCACGCCACGGGGTGCAGGGGGATGCTCTGCTGTCCCTCCGGAGTGGGGCGAGGAAAAGAGACGTGCTTTCGTCATAGTCCACTAACGCATTTCGCACTTCCCCAGATGCGCGGCAAACGAGTGAGGGAATTTGGTAGAAATTTTAGAGAGGGTATTTGTAATTAGAGCCAACCGTGCTGCATCCAATGCGTAAAGAGTCGAGAGGGTTGTCCTTTGAGTTTTTTTCGGAAAGGAGGAACGGTTCGCCGCCCACGGACAGGGTCCGGCGGCATCCCCACAAAGGCTTCGACCCCGGCTCCCAGCGCACGCCACTTCGGACCCGCGGCCTCGAACGGCGCCCTCTCCATCCCGGTGCTGGCCGATCCCCCGCCGGAGGCGCAGAGGGGCCGGGCCCAAGGGGCCAGCCCGCGCTTGCGCGGGCCCTTGAACCAGTGGAAAATCAGTCGGTCGCGTGGGGCTTGAAGTCGTATGCGCAGGCGGGGAGTTCGGCGCCTTGGCGGTGTGCGAGCGGTAGGAAGAGTGCGGGCCGGATCGTCCAGGTGATGCATGTGCCGGCTTGGGTCACTGATACCGAACAGGGTTCGAACTGCAGTAGCGCTCGTCTTGTCCTGATGCGGCCGAAGTACAGCCAGTGCCATGCCTCGTCGGAGGCGTCCGGGTCCAGGGCCGGTGTGATCGTGCGGAGTGTGATGGCAACCCATCTGTCGGCCTGGGGTGCTGAGTAGGCGTCGAAGGATGCCGGGAGTGTGGGCTGTTCTGCGCCCGCCTCGGTGTCCCGGCACCCATGGCGTAAGCCGTCGCCGCGCAGCTCTGAAGGCGGATTTCGGCGGGAGGCGTTATCTCTTCCGCCGCACTCGCTGAGATCCTACGGCGGCCAAAAGGATCAGCAGCACAAAGCAGCACATGATGATCACGGTGGCCCAGGATTCGCCCACCCACCACCGGCCCGCTGCGGACGCGAGCCCCAGTATCACTGCGATCCCACCGAAGGCGATCAGCCCCCGTATTCCTCGTGACATGCCGCCTGTCTACACGCCCTCGCAGCCCTCGGGTGAGCGATCGACGAAAAGGAGACCACCCGTGACCGCCAACCGCGGCTGCGAGAAGCGCACCGCCGCCTGCACCGCCCCGCGCTACGGCTTCTCTGCCGACTACGACAGTCACGCCGCCGCCGAGTTGGCCGCCCGCACCCACCGCTGCCCCGTCCGCTGAGAGGGCCCCGCCCCCGTGACAGCAACTTCAACGGCAAAGAGTGGAAGCCCGCTCTCGAGGTCGCTGGCCTCATCCCGGAGGCAGACGACGACGGCAAGTACTAGTCCGCGCGTGAGCACGGCACGCACGCCCTCCGGCACTTCTACGCCTCCGCGTTGCTGGACGCTGACGAGAACATCAAGGCCGTCAGCAAGTACATGGGACACGCCGACCCGGCGCTTACGCTGCGGGTCTACGCCCACCTGATGCCCGACAGCCGCCAGCGGGCCCGCAGCGCCATCGACACGGTGTTTCAGCGCGTCTCCGAGGAAGGTCACGGCCCACAGACGGCCCAGTGACCCACGGACGGCCCCTGAACTGCCCTTTTGTGCAGGTCAGGGGCCGGTGCCCCGAGAGAACCCTCTGAAGTTCCTCAACTCTGCTTTGACCGGTGAGACGGCGGGGCATCCCCCGTTCACGCAAGAAGCGAGGCACCCACGGGGGGCTGCTTCGAGGACACCGAAAGGACGGTGACGCCATGTTCACCGGCTTCATCGTGGCAGCGGTAGTGATCGTGTTCGTGGGGATCGTCGTGTCGGCGGCGGGCAAGGGCGGGTCGAAGTCGTACGGCAGGGGGAGCCGGAGCGGCTCGTCCGACGGCGGGGGCGGCAGCTGGTGGGCCGGCGGGGGAGACGGCGGCTCGGGCGGGCATCACGGGGGTCACCACTCCTGCGGAGGCGGCCACTCGTCCTGCGGAGGCGGGTCGTCCTGTGGGGGCGGCGGCGGATGCGGTGGAGGCAGCTGACACGGGGCAGCTGAGCTCAACCAGGGGGAACCGCATCCCCTCCCGTCACTCCGGTCGAGCACCCGTCGGGGCCCACGCCCCGGCGGGTGCTCGCGCGCTCCGGCGTACGCATGGCCGCCGTGGCGTACGCCGTGGTTGAACAGTTGAGCAGTGGAGCCCTCTGAGGGATGGAAACCGCACGAACTTGGGTAAAAACGCTGTGGTGGCGCCACCGTTCATGATTCCCTCTAAATCACCAACGCAGCCCCTCGGACGTCCCGCGGAACCCTTCTGACCTCCTGACTGGGCTGACCGGGCCGATCCCCCCATGTCGCCCGGGTGTGCCGGACCCCCACACCTCCCTTTCTTTGCGTGCTAGCGGAGCCGACCCATGCTCACGACCCTGAACACCTCATACACCGACACGCGCGCGGCCGACCTCGCCTGGGCCCTGGGGCGCGAGCCGCTTCCCGCACTGGCCACGCTCGACCTCGAACTGGCGGGGACCCAGCTTCAGTTGAGACTCCTCGGCGCCTCCCACCAGGTACTTCTGGAGGAGGAGCGGGGCCGCTGTTCGGAGACGGTGGCGTGCATCTCCGGCAGCAGCACCCCGCTGCCGCTCGGCGTCGCCAAGCGGGTGGGCGACTGGGAGTACGAGTTCGCGGCCCGCGTGGAAGTCCTCTCGCCGGGGTCGTTCGCGGGGCGCGCGCAGGAGTTGCTCGCGCTGGTCTCCGACCATCCGCACGGCCTGGCGGGCGTCTTCCCCGGCAGCCCGCACGCCTTCACCGCACTGCTGGCCCAGTGGCACGAGGGTCAGGTCCACTGGCGGACCTGGCACGCGTACCCGCAGGACGGGCAGTTGGTGGCGACGCGGACGAGGGTGGGCGCACGAGTGCCGACGAGCACTTCTCGGCGCCGGACGGCATCTTTCAGCCCGTCCGGCGTTTGACGGCCGCCAAACGTCCCACGCCGAATCGGCCAGCAGTTCCACACGTGTGGGTGACGAAGCGTGACTCCGCAGTGACGTAACGTCGCAGTCGTGATCGAACCGCACGCGCCGGCACCACCCGGCTCCCCGCCCCCCTGGGCGGGCCCGGCGCGGCTGCCCGTGCAGCCGGAAACCGGACGGTTCCTGGTGCTCGCGTGCGTGTTCGTCTGCGCGGCCTGCGGACTCGTGTACGAACTCGAACTCGTCGCCCTGGCCTCGTACTTGATCGGCGACTCGGTCACCCAGGCCTCGGTCGTCCTGTCCGTCATGGTCTTCGCGATGGGTATCGGCTCGCTCGCCGCGAAGCGGCTGCGCTGGCGTGCCGCGGCCGGCTTCGGCGCGATCGAGGCGACGCTCGCGCTCGTCGGCGGCTGCAGCGCGATGGCCCTGTACGCCGTCTTCGCGTGGACCGGCGACTGGGGCGGCCTGTGGGGTCCGCGCTGGCTCCTGGTCGCCTTCTCCCTGACCATCGGCCTGCTGATCGGCGCCGAGGTCCCCCTCCTCATGGAGCTGATCCAGCGCATCCGCCGCCAGGACGCGGGCGGCGCGGTGGCCGACCTGTTCGCGGCGGACTACGTCGGCGCGCTGGTCGGCGGCCTCGCCTTCCCCTTCCTTCTCCTGCCCCTCCTGGGCCAGTTGACCGGCGCCCTGATCACCGGCGCCGTCAACGCGATCGCGGGCGGCACCCTCGTCCTCGGCCTGTTCCGCCGCGACCTCACCCGCCGCGCCCGCTGGCTGCTGCTGATCGCCAACCTCACGGTGCTCGGCGTCCTCGCCTCCGCGGCCGTCCTGGTCGACGACTTCGAGCAGGCCGCACGGCACGCGGTGTACGGCAAGGACGTACGGGTGGCGCTGCAGACCGGCCACCAGGAGGTCGTCCTCACCGGCGGCACCGACGGCCGCCCCCTCGACCTCTTCCTCGACGGCCGTCTCAGGGTGAGCGGCCGCGACGAACGCCGCTACCACGAGGCGTTGGTCCACCCCGCGATGAACGGCCCGCACGCGCGCGTGCTCATCCTCGGCGGCGGCGACGGCCTGGCCGCGCGTGAGGTGCTGCGCCATGCCGGAGTGCGCCGGGTGGACGTCGTCGAACTCGACGCGGGCGTCGTCCGGTTGGCCCGCCGGGACCCCGCCCTGTCAAAGCTGAACGGCCACGCCTACGACGACCCACGCGTGCGCGTGACGACGGCCGACGCCTTCCGCTGGCTGCGCACGGCGCCCGTCTCGACGTACGACGTGGTGATCTCGGACCTCCCCGACCCGGGCATCACGGCCAGCACGAAGCTGTACTCCCAGGAGTTCTACGGCCTCGCCCGGCGCGCCCTCGCGCCCGGTGGCCGGCTGGTGGTGCACGCGGGCCCGTTCGCCACCCGCCCGCACGTGTTCTGGACGGTCGATGCAACGATGCGCGCCGCCGGCCTCCACACGGCCCCCTACCGCGTGGGCGGCCGGGACGCCGGCTTCGCAGCGGGTCCCGACCGCACGGCGGGCACGGCCCGCTCCCCGCGCGACTGGGGCTTCGTCCTGGCGTCCGCGGACACCCGCCCCCACCTGGGCCTGGACCCGTACGAGCCGCGTCTGCGCACCCTCACCCGGACGACCCTGGCGGCGGACGGCAGATCCGCCTCGGCCGCGCGCATCGACGGGCTGCCGGCGTCGACGCTGGTGCATCCGCGGTACTGAGCCGGACCACCGAGGGCGGGGACGCCGACGCGCGGTCACTTTCGACCAACCGGGGTGCGGGACCCGGGCTCCTGGGTAGGCTCGCGTGACATGGAGCATGAGGTGTTCGTTCCGGTTCCGGCCCAGCGGCTGAAGGAAACTCTCGCCGACCCGGCAAGGGTCGCCCGGGCGGTTCCCGGGCTTCAGCAGGACGCGGGCGCGGAGCCCGTCACCGGACGGCTGAAAGTGCGCGTCGGCAGCCACTCCGTCACCTACCGGGGCACCGTCCGCGTCACCCCGCGGGACGACGGTTCGTACGCCGCCGAGGGCGACGCCACCGAGGCCCGCGGCACCGGCTCGGTCAAGCTCGCCCTCACGCTCCGCGTCGAGGAGGCGGACGGCGGCTCCCGGCTGACCTTCGAGGGGACGGCCGCCGCGGACGGCCGGCTCACGGAGCTGCCGCCGGAGCAGGTCGTCTCGGCCGCGACCCGTCTGCTGAACCGTTTCGCGGAGAACCTGGCCGCGGCGGCGGAGCAGTCCGCGGAGTCCGAGCCCGAGGCCTCCGCGGAACCCGATCCGCTCGTCACCCAGGACTTCGAGCCCAAGGCGACCAGCGACTTCGACACGACCCCCGACGCCGAGGACGCCCCCGCCCCCGCCCCCGGGCCCGCGGAGCACACGTCGGTCTTCGAGACGGAGGTTCCCCCACCGTCCCTCGACCCGCGCGCCGAGGAGTCCGACGAACCCGGGACGCCCGAGGCGACCGGGACGCCCCGGGAACCCGAGGACGAGACGGCGCCCGAGCCCGCGGCCGCCGCACCGGCCCCCGACGACTTCACCGAAGCCCGGCAGCCCGCCGCCGAAGCGGCTCACGCCCGTCGCACGATGATCGGCCGCAGCGCGGAGGAGGTCGACCACGCCCCGCCGCGCGGCCGCTACGCCCCCGTCCCCGCCCCGCAGACGGTCTCCGCGGGCTCCTCCCTGCGCTGGGCGGCCCCGGCGGCGGCCCTCGTGCTCGCCTCGGCGATCGTCGTGGGCCGCGCTCTGCGCAAGCGCCACTGAGAGATGGCCGAGCGAGCCGTGGGAGGGGTGGACGGCGGTCTTGATCCGCCCCAGTAGGGTCGTCCCGTGAGTAACGAAGACATCACGCTGACCGCGGGCGACGCGGAGGTGACGGTGCAGCCGGGCAACGGCGGCCGGGTCTCAGGACTGCGCGTCGGCGGCACCGAACTGCTGCGGCAGGGCGACCGTTTCGGCTGCTTCCCGATGGTCCCCTGGTGCGGCCGGATCCGGGACGGCCGCTTCCGGGACGGCGTGACCGTCCACCAGATGCCGCTCAACTCCCCGCCGCACGCCATCCACGGCACCGTCCGGGACGGCGCCTGGCGCGCCGCGCGCGTGAACACCGACGAGGCGGTCATCACGTACGACCTGGTCGAGCCCTGGCCCTACACCGGCCGCGTCACCCAGCAGTTCGCCCTCACGCCGGACACCCTGACGCTGACGATGTCCGTGGAGACGTACGACTCGTCCTTCCCGGCGCAGATCGGCTGGCACCCGTGGTTCAACCGGAACCTCGGTGGCGAGGGTGCCGAGGACGCGCGGCTGGACTTCACGCCCGCCTGGCAGGAGGAGCGCGGCGAGGACCACCTGCCCACCGGCAACCGCGTCGACCCCCGCCCCGGCCCCTGGGACGACTGCTTCGGCATGCCCGGCGGCGTCGACGTCACCGTCACCTGGCCCGGACAGCTGGAATTGAAGGTCGCCAGCCGTGAGGAATGGGTCGTGGTGTACGACGAGCAGCGGGAGGCCGTGTGCGTGGAACCGCAGACCGGCCCGCCCGATGGCCTGAACACACTGCCCCGCACGGTCACCCCGCTGGAGCCCCTCGAAGCCGCGACCGTGTGGACTTGGCACCGCCTTTAAGCTGACAGGCATGACGGACGTACGTGGCGAGCTGCTGCAGCAGATCAAGGACAAGGCCGTGGTGCACGGCAAGGTGACCCTGTCGTCGGGTCTGGAGGCCGACTACTACGTCGACCTGCGCCGCATCACCCTCGACGGTGAGGCCGCCCCGCTGGTCGGGCAGGTGCTCCTGGACCTGACCGCGGACCTCGACTTCGACGCGGTGGGCGGTCTGACCATGGGCGCCGACCCGGTCGCGGCCAGCGTCCTGCACGCGGCCGCCGCGCGCGGCAAGCGGGTCGACGCCTTCGTCGTACGGAAGGCGGCCAAGGCGCACGGGCTGCAACGCCGCGTCGAGGGTCCGGACATCGCGGGCCGCCGGGTGCTGGTCGTCGAGGACACCTCCACCACCGGCGGCTCCCCGCTGACCGCGGTCGAGGCGGTGCGCGAGGCGGGCGCCGAGGTCGTCGCGGTGGCGACCATCGTCGACCGTGCGACGGGCGCCGCGGAGAAGATCCAGGAGGGTGCCGGAGTGCCGTACCTCTTCGCCTACTCCAAGGACGACCTGGGCCTCGACTGACTTGTCCACAGGGGGCCGTCCACAACCCGGACAGGGCGGGCAAAGCATCCGGCCAAGTCTGGAAAGATGGGCCCGACGATGACGTCACCCCCAAGGTCTAGGTCAGGGCCGTAGTACGCAGATCGCCAACCCGCACATACCAAGGAGCGGACAGATGCCCATCGCAACTCCCGAGGTCTACAACGAGATGCTGGACCGGGCGAAGGCAGGCAGGTTCGCCTACCCGGCGATCAACGTGACCTCGACCCAGACCCTGCACGCGGCCCTGCGCGGTTTCGCTGAGGCGGAGAGCGACGGCATCATCCAGATCTCCACGGGTGGCGCCGAGTTCCTGGGCGGTCAGTACAGCAAGGAGATGGTGACCGGCTCGGTCGCGCTGGCCGAGTTCGCGCACATCGTCGCCGAGAAGTACCCGGTGACGGTCGCCCTGCACACGGACCACTGCCCGAAGGACAAGCTCGACGGGTACGTACGTCCGCTGCTGGCCGTCTCCGAGGAGCGCGTCAAGGCCGGCCGCAACCCGCTGTTCCAGTCGCACATGTGGGACGGCTCCGCGGAGACCCTGGCCGACAACCTCTCCATCGCGCAGGAGCTCCTCGCCCGCGCCGCCGCCGCGAAGATCATCCTCGAGGTCGAGATCACCCCGACCGGTGGCGAGGAGGACGGCGTCTCGCACGAGATCAACGACTCCCTGTACACGACGGTCGACGACGCGATCCGTACGGTGGAGGCGCTCGGGCTCGGCGAGAAGGGCCGCTACCTGCTGGCCGCGTCCTTCGGCAACGTCCACGGCGTGTACAAGCCGGGCAATGTCGTCCTCCGTCCCGAGCTGCTGAAGGAGCTCAACGAGGGCGTCGCCGCCAAGTACGGCAAGCCCGCCTCTCCCGGCCCCTTCGACTTCGTCTTCCACGGCGGCTCCGGCTCCACGGAGGAGGAGATCGCCACCGCGCTGGACAACGGCGTCGTGAAGATGAACCTCGACACCGACACCCAGTACGCCTTCACCCGCCCGGTCGCGGACCACATGTTCCGCAACTACGACGGCGTCCTGAAGGTCGACGGCGAGGTCGGCTCCAAGAAGACCTACGACCCGCGCACCTGGGGCAAGCTGGCCGAGGCGAGCATGGCCAAGCGCGTGACCGAGGCTTGCGCCAACCTGCGTTCGACCGGCACGAAGATCAAGTAACCGGCGGTCGGCGACGTCGTCTAGCGAGCCCGGTGCTGCGGCGCCGGGCTCGCTGTTATACCTGGGTCATGCCCGACGTCCGGATCGCCTCCCCGCAGGGCAAGTGGATCCTGCTGACCACCGTGCTCGGCTCCAGCATGGCCCTGCTGGACTCGACCGTCGTCAACGTCGCCCTGCCGCGCATCGGCCGCGACCTGGGCGCCGACCTGGCCGCCCTCCAGTGGACGGTCAACGCGTACACGCTCACGCTCGCCGGGCTGATCCTCCTGGGCGGTTCGCTGGGCGACCAGTACGGCCGCCGCAAGATCTTCGTCATCGGCATCATCTGGTTCGCCGCGGCGTCCCTGCTGTGCGGGATCGCCCCGAACGCCGGTTTCCTCATCGCTGCTCGCGCCCTGCAGGGCATCGGAGGGGCGCTCCTCACGCCGGGTTCTCTGGCGTTGATCCAGGCGTCCTTCCACCCCGACGACCGGAGCAGAGCCGTCGGGGTGTGGTCGGGCTTCGGCGGCATCGGCGCCGCCGTCGGCCCGTTCCTGGGCGGCTGGCTGGTGGACGGCCCCGGCTGGCGCTGGATCTTCTTCCTCAACGTCCCACTGGCCCTGGTGTGCGCGCCCATCGCCGTACGCCACGTCCCCGAGTCGATGGACAACCGCACGCACGGCCGCTTCGACGTCCTGGGCGCGGTCCTCGGTGCCCTGTCGCTCGCGCTCGTCACCTACGCGCTGATCGAGGCCCAGCAGGGCTCCCTGATCGTGGCTGTCACCGCGGTCGCCGGAGTCGCGGCGGGCATCGCCTTCGTCCAGGTCGAGAAGCGCCGCCCGGACCCGATGATGCCGTTGGACATCTTCAAGTCCCGCCAGTTCACGGCGGTCAACCTCGTCACCCTGTGCGTGTACGCGGCTCTGGGCGGCTTCTTCTTCCTCACCGCCGTCCAGCTCCAGGTCGCCGTCGGCTGGTCGCCCCTCGGCGCCGGTACGGCCCTGCTGCCGGCGACCGTCCTGATGCTGCTGTTCTCGGCCCGCTCGGGCGCCCTCGCCGACCGCATCGGACCGCGCATCCCGCTCACGGTCGGCCCGCTGCTGTGCGCGGCCGGGATGCTGCTGATGCTGCGGGTCGGCCCGGGCGCCTCGTACCTGGCGGACGTCCTGCCCGCCGTGCTGGTCCTCGGCGCCGGTCTGGTCACCCTGGTCGCGCCGCTGACCGCCACCGTCCTCGCCTCCGTGGACACCTCGCGGGCGGGCCTGGCCAGCGGCATCAACAACGCGGCGGCCCGCGCGGCCGGCCTGATCGCGGTGGCCGCGCTGCCGCTGCTCGCCGGGATGGGCCCGGAGGCGTACCGCTCCCCGAGCGCCTTCAACGACGCCTTCCACCGGGCGATGCTCCTGTGCGCGGCCCTCCTGCTGATCGGCTCGGGCGTCGCCTTCGCGACCGTACGACCGCTGCCGCCGGGCTGCCGCCGCCCGGAGTGCCGTACCCATGGCTCCATCACGGCACCGCCCCTGGAGGGGGAGCGGGCGCGGAAGCGTATCTCCTGATCGCGCAGGCCCCCCGGGCTCCGCGTGCGCGGATGGCGCAAACTTGAGGGCATGACGATTCACGAGAACCTCCTCGGGGGCCCGCCCCCGACCCACCTCCCCGACGACCCCGCGCCCCGCGAGCTCCTGGCGAACGGCACCGCGCCCGCGGACGTCGCCGCCAAGTACCCGACGTCCTCGCTGGCCTGGGCCCAGCTGGCCGACGAGGCGTTCGAGCGGGGCAGCGTCGTGGAGTCGTACGCCTACGCCCGTACGGGCTACCACCGCGGCCTGGACTCCCTGCGCCGCAGCGGCTGGAAGGGGCACGGCCCGGTGCCCTGGGAGCACGAGCCGAACCGCGGCTTCCTGCGCGCCCTGCACGCCCTCGCCCGCGCCGCGGGGTCGATCGGCGAGCAGGAGGAGTACGAGCGCTGCAGCCAGTTCCTGAAGGACTCCTCGCCGACGGCGGCCCAGACGCTGGGCTGAGCTATCCCGACGGGTTTGTGCAGGTCCGCCTGGTGTGACCGGGCGGACCTTGCGGTTTCGGGGGACGATTGTGGAGGATGCCCGGTGGGGACCGGGGCCCCCGTGTCGATAACGGCAGGGGCGGACCGCTACCCGGAGAACATTGCAGGAGACCGCGATGTCCCACCAGGCTCAGCCGACCGAGGCTCAGGAGCCCGAGACCCCGCATCTCGACTTCCAGGGAACGACCCCGTACGAGGACTACGTCCAGGCGGACGTCCTCACCCACCTCCAGCACACCCTCTCCGACGACCCTGGAGAGATGGTCTTCCTGGTCACGACCCAGGTGATGGAGCTGTGGTTCACCGTCATCGTCCACGAGTGGGAGACCGCGACGCGGGCCCTGCGGGAGGACCGGGTGCCGGTGGCGATCGACGCTCTCAAGCGCTCCGTACGGGAGCTGGAGGCGCTGAACGCCTCCTGGAAGCCGCTCGGACAGCTCACCCCGGCCCAGTTCAACTCGTACCGCTCCGCCCTCGGCGAGGGCTCCGGCTTCCAGTCGGCGATGTACCGCCGCATGGAGTTCCTGCTCGCCGAGAAGTCCGCGTCCATGCTCGTCCCGCACCGCGGCGCCCCGCGCGTCCACGCCGAGCTGGAAAAGGCGCTGCACGAGCCGAGCCTGTACGACGAGGTGCTGGCGCTGATGGCGCGGCGCGGCTGCGCGATCCCCGCGTCCGTGCTGCGGCGCGACGTCTCGCGGCGCTACGAGCCCTCGGAGGCGGTGGAGGCGGCCTGGACCGCGATCTACGCCGGCGACGAGAACGCCGAACTCGCCCGCCTGGGCGAGGCGTTGACCGACGTCGCCGAGCTGGTGTGGCGATGGCGCAACGACCACCTCGTCGCCACCCGCCGCGCGATGGGCGCCAAGGCCGGCACCGGCGGCTCGGCGGGCGTGGCCTGGCTGGAGAAGCGCGCGCAGAAGAACGTGTTCCCCGAGCTGTGGACGGCGAGGTCCCATGTCTGAAGTGACCTTGCGCGCGGACGAGTTGGACTCCGCCGACGAACTGGCCGGGCTGCGCAAGCAGTTCGTGCTCGACGAGGTGGTCTACCTCGACGGGAACTCGCTCGGCGCGCTGCCGGCCGCGGTCCCGGGGCGGGTGAAGGACGTCGTACGGCGTCAGTGGGGCGAGTTGCGCATCCGCTCCTGGGACGAGAGCGGCTGGTGGACGGCGCCCGAGCGGATCGGCGACCGGATCGCGCCGCTGGTCGGCGCGGCGGCGGGGCAGATCGTCGTCGGCGACTCCACAAGTGTCAACGTTTTCAAGGCACTTGTGGGCGCGGTACGGCTCGCGAAGCTCTCCGACGGTGACCGGAACGAGGTCGTCGTCGACGCCACGACCTTCCCCACGGACGGGTACATCGCCGAATCGGCGGCCCGGATGACGGGGTGCACGCTGCGTCCCGTGACTCCCGCCGAGGTGCCGGGCGCGCTGTCCGGTCGTACGGCCGCCGTCCTGCTCAACCACGTCGACTACCGCACCGGCAGACTGCACGACCTGCCCGGCCTCACGGCCGCCGTGCACGCGGCGGGCGCGGTGGCCGTCTGGGACCTGTGCCACAGCGCGGGCGCGCTGCCGGTCGGGCTGGACGAGCACGGGGTCGACCTGGCGGTCGGCTGCACGTACAAATACCTGAACGGAGGCCCGGGTTCACCGGCGTACCTCTATGTGCGCGGCGATCTGCAGGACCGCTTCGACTCCCCGCTGCCCGGCTGGAACTCCCACGCGGAGCCCTTCGGAATGCGGTCCGACTACGAACCGGCCGCGGGTGCGCTCCGGGGACGGGTCGGCACTCCGGACATCCTCTCCATGCTCGCCCTGGAGGCGGCACTCGAGGTCTGGGACGGGGTCGCGATCGAGGCGGTGCGGGCCAAGTCCCTCGCGCTGACGGACTTCTTCCTGGAGTGTGTGCGGGAGTACGCGCCGGCGGGCCGGGTGGAGTCGCTGACTCCGGTCGCCCACGAGGAGCGCGGAAGCCAGGTGGCGCTGCGGTGCGAGGACGCCGGGGACGTCATGAAGCGGCTGATCGAGCGGGGGGTGGTCGGGGACTTCCGGCACCCGGACGTCCTCCGGTTCGGATTCACGCCGCTGTACGTCGGGTTCGGGGACGTGGAGCGGGCGGCCCGGGTGCTCGGGGAGACCCTCGCCGGGTAGCTCGCGGGGCTTGTGGTGCGGGCCGGGCAGGCTGCGGTACTGCCCGGCCCGCGCGCCACAGAACCGTTTCCCCCTGACCGAGCGTCACATCCCCGTGTCGGCGCACGTCACGGGCCTGGTACCGTCCCCGCCAACGGCCGATTTCTCACCTGGTCCGCCACACCCTCCCCCAGTGCTGAAAGCCTGGGAGGTGCCCCCATCGTCGCTGAGAGGTTGGAGCATGCCGGACGACGCCGCAGCAGCCCGGGCCGCCGCCGAAGAGGAGTCGGCCTTCGCGCATCCGGCGGTCGATCCCGACTCCACCGCCGCGTACGGTGACCACCCCGATCAGCTGATCGACTTCTACGCCCCGCGCGTCGACGTCTCCCCCGGCGGCCTCGCCCCGCTGGTCGTCGTCCTGCACGGGGGTGCGTGGCGGGCGGCGTACGACCGCCGGCACATCTCCCCGTTCGCGGACTTCCTGGCCCGGCGGGGGTTCGCCGTGGCCAGTGTCGAGTACCGGCGGGGGAGTGCGATCCCGGCCCAGGGCGGCGGGGGCGGCCCGTTGGCGGGACGGTGGCCGGAGACCTTCGACGACGTCGCGGCCGCACTGGACGCGCTGCCCGCGCTCGTGCGCGAGGCGCTTCCGCAGTGCGACCCGCGCCGCATGGTGATCACCGGGCACTCGGCCGGCGGCCACCTCGCCCTGTGGGCGGCGGCCCGCCATCTGCTGCCCGACGACGCCCCCTGGCGCCTCGACCGCCCCGCGCCCCTGCGCGGAGTCGTCGCGCTGGCCCCGATCGCCGACTTCGAGGTCGCCGACAAGCTGAACGTGTGCAGCGGGGCCGCGCGCCAACTGCTGGGCGGCGACGAGAAGTTCGCCGAGCGCCGTCCGTACGCCGACCCGTCGCTCCTGCTCCCCTCCGGCATCGCGACCACCCTGGTCCAGGGCCGCACGGACGTCGACGTCCCGCAGGCGGTCGCCGAGTCGTACGCGGACGCGGCGGCGAAGGCCGGCGAGGTGGTGGGCTTCACGCTCCTGGAGGACGTCGGGCACTTCCCGCTGATCGACCCGGTGGCGGACGCGTGCGCGGTGGTGGCGGAGGAGATCGCACAACTGGCGTGGTGAGACGGCCCACCGGCTCGGTGCACTGCCTCGTCCACTGACGTGGTGAGCTGCCCTCCACCGGTGCGATGAGCTGCCGTCCACCGGTGTGGTGCGCCGCCCTTTCATACCCGTAATACCTGAGAGCTACGTCGCAGGTGAGCTCCCTGGCATGACGCGGACGACGAGTCACGGTCCGTAACTTCCCTATCAGACAAGCCCGATGGCCGGGCGGACTGGAAGGGACGACGACCATGGGGCTCGAGACGGTGGCGGTTGCGGAGCGGACCGCGGCGGCGGCTCAGGCGAGCGAGGAGCGCGGGAACGACGAGAACAAGGGGCGCCGTGTCGGCAGATGGCGTCGGGGGCTCATCGCCGCGTTGATCACCGGCGCCGTCGTGATCCCTCTCTCCGCCGCCACCCGGCCGGAGATCCCCGCCCCGGCCCCGGCCGCCCTCGCCCCCCTCACGGCGGCCACGCTGGACGAGGCGTACGCGGCCAACCGCGCCAACGCGGCGGAGGCGTCCCGGATGGCCGCCGCCCACGGCGACGACAAGCGTGCCGCGGCGGACCGCGCCATGGCCGACCCCTCCCGCCGCTTCCTCTCCTTCGACGGCCGCGGCGCGGGGCAGGCGACGGAGGTCTTCGGCGACCTCGCCCACGCCGACCGCATCGCGGTCCTGGTCCCGGGCTCCGACACCTCCATCGACACCTACGACCGCTTCCGCGCGGGCGCCCTCGCCCTGCACCAACGCCTCGTACGGGAGGCCCCCGAGGGCACCCGCACCGCGGTCGTGGCCTGGCTGGGATACAGGACACCGGGCACGATCAGCGCCACCGTCCTCACGGCGGACCGCGCCGAGCAGGCGGCCCCGCACCTGCGCGAGTTCATCGGCGAACTGCGCCGCACAGCAGGCCGAAAGGCGCACATCTCCCTGCTCTGCCACTCCTACGGCACGGTGGTCTGCGGCCGCGCGGCCGCAGACCCGGACGTGGCCGACATAGCCCTCGTCGGCAGCCCCGGCACGGGCGTCGACTCGGCGGCGGCCCTGCACACACGGGCCCGCGTCTGGGCGGCCCGCGGCGGTGACGACTGGATCGAGGAGGTGCCGCACGTCCGGGCCGACCTGTTCGGCGCGACCGTCGGCTTCGGCACCGACCCCGTATCACCGGCCTTCGGCGCGCAGGTCTTCGCGGCGGGCACCGGCGGCCACAGCGACTACTTCAGGCCGGGCTCGGTCGCCCTGGCCAACCTCACCCGGATCGTCCTGGGCGACACGAAGGAGGTGACCCGTGCGTGAGTCGAGCGTGCGCCGCGCGTGGGACGGCATACGACAGGGCGCCGACCGGATCGACACCGCGACTCCGGCGGACCGGGACCGGGCCGTGGACGCCCTGCGCGCCCTGGCCATCCTGGGTGTGGTCCTGGGCCACTGGCTGGTGACGGCCCTGGTGGCGGACGGCGGCACCCTGCACGCCTCGAGCCCCCTCCAGCACATGCCGTGGCTGGCCCCGATCTCCTGGGCCTTCCAGACCCTGGCCGTGTTCTTCCTGGTGGGCGGCCATGTGGCGACCCGCGGTTATGTGGCGGCCCGGGCCCAGGGGACGCCGTACGGGGATTGGCTGACGGCCCGTCTGTCGAGGCTGTTCAAACCGGTGGCCGCGGTCCTGGCTCTCTGGACGATCGCCGCGACGGCCCTGCTCCTGTCGGGCGCGGAGTTCGAGACGATCCGCACGCTGGTCAGACTGGCGCTCTCCCCCCTCTGGTTCCTGATGGTCTTCGCGGCCCTGACGGCGGCGACCCCGTTGCTCACCCGACTCAACCCCCTCTGGCCGTTGGCCGTCGTCCTCCATGTGGACCTTCTCCGTTTCGGCCTGGGCGCCCCGCAGGGCCTCGGCTGGGTGAACCTGGCGGCGGGCTGGCTGGTGCCGTACACCCTGGGCGCGGCCTGGACCCGCGGCGAGCTGGACAGCCGCCGTGCGGGCTGGATCCTGCTCGCCGGAGGTACGGCGGCCACGGCCGCGCTGGTCGCCTTCGCGGGGTACCCGGCCTCGATGGTCGGCGTGCCCGGGGAGACCGTCTCGAACCTCAACCCGCCGACCCTGGCCGCGGTCGCCTTCGGCCTGGCCCAGTGCGGCCTGGCCCTGCTCCTGCGCGACCGCCTGCGCCGCGCGATGCGGCGTCCCCTGGCCTGGGCGGCGGTGGCCTTCGTGAACCTCTCCGCGATGACGATCTTTCTCTGGCACCAGACGGCGCTGATGGCGACCACGGCCACCGGCCTCCTGGCGGGCCGCCTCCCCGGTCTGCACACGTCCCCCGACCACCTCGTCTGGGTGGCGTTCCGACTGGCCTGGCTCCCCGTCTTCGCCCTGTCCCTCACGGCCTGTTGGGCGGCCTTCCACGGCTACGAACGCCGGGGCCCGCGCCGGAAGTTCGCCCGTCGCTCCCGGGTGATCCGCGCCCATCGCCGCCCGGAGGAGACGCGAGCAAGGCTGGTCCATCGTGCCTAGGGTTGGCCGCGTGACGGAAACGGGGATGCAGCGGGTGCTCGCCGGCCGCGTCCTGCGCTGGCTGCGCGTGCTGGGCGAGGACCTGACGACGGTCCGCGCGGACCCGTTGCCCGCCTCCACCTGGCTGCGCTGGCTGCCGCACGGCGTGCTGTGCCTGGCGGCGTTCGGCATCACGCTCGGCGGCACGGCGCAGCTCCAGGACAACGGACATCTGGGTCTGTGGGGCTTCCTCATCGCGCTCGCGCAGGGCGGCGCGGTGGTCCTCGCGATGTGGCGGCCGATCCCGGCGTGGTGGCTGTCGACGGGCGCCATGGTGACGGGCGCCCTCATGATGCACGGCAAGCTGGGCATGGAGCAGGGGATCGTGTTCACCTGGCCCTGGACCGCGTCCGGGATCATCGCGCACCTGCTTGTGTTGCTGCTGCTCGCGCTGCGGGTCCGCACTCGTGTGTCCGCGGAGGCGCTGGTCCTGACCGCCCTGATCACCTACCTGTTCGAGGGTGTGTGGGGTGCGGTGCGCTACCAGCCCACTGGGGCGCTCACCGTCGCCCTGTCCGCGGTCGTCGTGGTGCTCGGCATCGCGCTGCGCGGCCGCCGCGAGGCGCGCGTGGAGCTGGGCCGGCAGACCACGATCACCGCTGAGGAGCGGGCGCGGCGCACCCTGCTGGAGGAGCGCAACCGCATCGCGCGCGAGCTGCACGACGTGGTCGCCCATCACATGTCCGTCATCTCCATCCAGGCACAGGTCGCCCCCCACCTCGTCGAGAACCCGCCCGACGAGCTCAAGGACAACCTCGAGGGCATCCGGCACAACGCGCTGGAGGCGCTGACCGAACTGCGCCGGGTGCTGGGCGTGCTGCGCTCGGAGGACCCCGGCACGCGGGACTCCCTCGACGGCGCCGGCAACGGCCCGCACACCCCGCAGCCCACCCTCGACCGGCTCGACGCGCTCGTCGAGAACACCCGGGCCGCGGGTCTGACCGTGACCCTCGAGGTCGCCGGCGAGCGGCAGCCGCTGCCGCCCGGGGTGGAGCTGTCGGCGTACCGGATCGTGCAGGAGGCGCTGAGCAACGTCCTGCGCCACGCACCCGGCGCGAGGGCTCGCGTCGAAGTCGCCTACTACCGCGGCGGGTTGACCGTGGAGATCGTCAACTCGCGGCCGAGCCGGACCGCTCCGGCGTCGCCGGGCGCGGGGCACGGGCTGCTCGGCATGCGGGAGCGGGTCGCGATGCTCGACGGGGCCCTGTCGGCACACCCCCTGTCGGACGGGGGCTACCAGGTCTCCGCGTTCATCCCGGTGCCCGCACGCGCCGACGGCCCGGACCCCGACGACGGTCCGGACGCCGACGACGGCCTGTACTCCGACGGCGGCTCGGCCCCCGCCTCCGCCACCCACCCGAAGGACGACACCGCATGACGAGCAGCCCCATCCGCGTACTGATCGCCGACGACCAGCAGATGGTTCGGCAGGGCTTCACCGTGCTGCTCAACACCAAGCCGGACATCGACGTGATCGGCCAGGCGGTGGACGGCCTGGACGCCGTCGCCAAGGTCGCCGAACTCGCCCCGGACGTCGTCCTCATGGACATCCGCATGCCCGAGCTGGGCGGCATCGAGGCCACCCGCCGCATCACCGACGAGACACCCCACATCAAGGTGCTGGTGCTCACCACCTTCGACCTCGACGAGTACGTGTACGAGGCGCTGCGCGCGGGAGCGTCCGGGTTCCTTCTGAAGGACGCCTCGGCGGACCAGCTGGCCGAGGCGGTGAGGGTGGTGGCGGCGGGCGACGCGCTGCTCGCACCGGGCATCACCCGACGGCTGATCGCCGAGTTCTCACGCCTGGACGGCAAACCCCGCGCCCCGCTCAAGGAACGCGTCGGCGACCTGACCGAGCGCGAGACGGAGGTCCTGGCGCTCATCGCGCAGGGTCTGTCGAACGCGGAGATCGCCGAGAACCTGGTCGTCGCCGAGCAGACCGTGAAGACCCACGTGGGCCGCATCCTGGTGAAACTGGGCCTACGGGACCGCACGCAGGCGGCGGTGTTCGCGTACGAGTCGGGGCTGGTGCGTCCGTCCGGCTACTGAACCGGACGTCCCTGTGGCCTTCTCCGCGGATGCTGCTTCGGCTCTCTCCCCGGGCAGAGTGCCTCCGGCCTTCTGCCCGGGAGCTCCTCCGGTCCCTCCCCCCGCACCCCGCCCTACCCGTAGTACCTGAGAGGGAGGTCGAAGGACCCTTCTCACTGGTGACGACCGGGACCCCCGGTTGCGCCTACCGTTTTCCTGTGACCGAGAAGACCCACACGCAGTCGACGCCGCCGGAGCCGCCGGAGAGTGCGTTCGAGCCGTACCAGCCGCGCAGTCCGGAGTTCCGGGCGGCCGTGGAAGCCCTGCGTGGGCTGCGGCAGGATCTGTTCCACGACGCCTTCCTCTACCGCCCGCTGCCCCGCTCGGGTGTCAACGGCCGGTTCACCCGCCGGCTGTCGGGCCGGATGCGTGAGTACGCGACCTGGGGGCCGCACGCCCTGATCGTGGCGGCCGGCCTGCTCACGATGCTCATCGCGTCGGACAGCGCATCCGAGGGCGCGGGCACCAACACGTACCTCGGTCTGTTCTCCCTGGCCCCGGTCCTGCTGACCATGGTGCGACCGGTCGGCGCGTTCTGGCTGTCGATGATCGCGACCCCGGTCTCCTCCGTGCTGGCCGGCGGCTGGGACGACGAGTGGCCTTGGCTGGCCGGCAGCTTCGCCTGCCAGCTGTTCGTGCTCACGATCGTGGCGATACGTACCAGGCCGCGCACGGCGGCGTGGATGTGGGCGCTGACAGCGGTGTACGGCATCGGGGCGGAGAGCGCGTTCTCCGGCGGCCACTACTTCGGCTCGAACACCATGGAGCTGCTGTTCGTCTCCGCCATGGCCCTCCTCGCCGTCACCGTCTGGCACATCCGCCGCGATGCCCGGCAGGAGGTGAGTGCCCAGCAGACGGTGACCGCGCACGAGCGTTCCCGGCGCACGCTCCTGGAGGAGCGCACGACGATCGCCCGCGAGCTGCACGACGTGGTCGCGCACCACATGTCGGTCGTCGCCATCCAGGCGGAGGCGGCCCCCTACCGGGTGGAGAACCCGCCGCCGGAGCTGGAGCGCGCCTTCGTCACCATCCGGGAGAACGCGGTGGCGGCGCTCACCGAACTGCGCCGGGTCCTGGGTGTGGTCCGCGCCGAGGACTACGAGGCCCCGGACGCCCCGCAGCCCACCCTCGCCGACCTGGACGGGCTGCTCGCCAATGTGCGGGACGCGGGCCTGGGCGTCGACAAGGTGGTGACCGGAGCGGTGCGTGAACTCCCGCAGGGCGTCGAGCTGTCGGCGTACCGCATCGTCCAGGAGGCGCTGAGCAACAGCCTGCGGCACGCGCCGGGTGCGGGCGCCCGCGTCGAGATCGGATATGTTCTCGGCGGCCTGGGCCTGCGCATAGTCAACGGCCCACCCCCCGAGCCGAGCCTGGTCAAGCCCTCGCCGGGCGCCGGCCACGGCATCACGGGGATGCGGGAGCGCGTCTCGATGCTGAACGGCGAGATGACGGCGGCCCGGACGGACGAGGGAGGCTATGAGGTGGCGGTGTTCCTGCCGGTCGCCGGTGTGACGGAGGGGGAGGCATGACCATCCGCGTCCTGATCGCGGACGACCAGATGATGGTGCGCGAGGGCTTCTCGGTCCTGCTGAACGCGATGCCGGACATCGAGGTCGTGGGGGAGGCGGTCAACGGGCGCGAGGCGGTCGACCGGGTCCGCGAACTGGCCCCCGACGTGGTCCTGATGGACATCCGCATGCCCGAGCTGAACGGCATAGAGGCGACCCGGGAGATCGTGGCCGCCGACAGCCCGTCGAAGGTGCTGGTGCTCACCACCTTCGACCTCGACGAGTACGTGTACCAGGCGCTGCGCGCGGGTGCCTCCGGCTTCCTCCTCAAGGACGCCTCGGCACGCCAACTGGCGGATGGCGTCAGGGTGGTGGCCTCCGGTGAGGCACTCCTCGCGCCTTCCGTGACGAAGCGGCTGATCACGGAGTTCTCGAAGCTGTCGACGGCCCCCCGCCTGATGCAGTCCGCGCAGGGGACGTACGGCGATCTGACCGAGCGCGAGACGGAGGTGCTGGTGCTGATCGCCCAGGGGCTGTCGAACGCGGAGATCGCCGAGCGGCTGGTGGTCGCCGAGTCGACGATCAAGACCCATGTCAGCCGGATCCTGGTGAAGCTGGGGCTGAGGGACCGGACGCAGGCAGCGGTGTTCGCGTACGAGGCGCGGCTGGTGACGCCGGGCTAACCGGCCGATGCCGGCTGGGAAGGCACCGCCTCGCGTGGTGGAGAGCCGACGAGCGAGGACTCGTGCACGGCGAACACGGCGTCACACCGGTCGCGGACACCGGCGTCGTGGGTCGCGATGACCACGGCACATCCGCCCTCGCTCATCTCACGGAGAAGGTCGACGACCAGGGTGGTGTTGGCATCGTCGAGAGCGCCGGTCGGCTCGTCCGCGAGCACCAGGGCCGGCTGCTGGATCACGAGACGGGCCAGCGCCACGCGCTGCTGTTCTCCACCGCTGAGGTGGTGGATCTTCTCCTTCCCCCGCCCCGCCAGACCGACACGGTCGAGTGCCTCGGCGATGACCGTGCCGGCTTTGCCCTTCAACGGCCGCCGCGGCTTGGCGACCACTTCCAGGTTCTCGTCGACCGTCGCATTCTCGATCAGGGCGTAGTGCTGAAACAGATAGCCGAGCGTGTCGCGGCGGAACCGGAGGATCTCCCGCCGTCCGAACCGGGTGATGTCGCTTCCTTCGTAGCGAATCGCTCCGCCGCTCGGACGGTCGAGCAGCCCGAGGCAGTTGAGAAGGGTCGACTTTCCCGATCCGCTGGGGCCGACAAGGGCCAGCATTTCACCTCGGTTGACGGTGAGGTTGACCTCGCGCCACAGGGTCCGGGCGCCGAAGGTCTTCGACAGATTCTCGACAGCGATCACAACAAACTCCGGCTGGGTGGAGGGATTTCGCGCGTGCGGGGGCATCAGAGTTCGGTCGCGCCGCGCTTCATGATGCGGCCGTGGAAGAACGCGAGGGCGAGAAGCACAGCTCCGAATTCGAGAGCGACAAGACCGGTGATGACACCGACGTCCAGCGCGGTGATGTGAAGGGGTTCGAATGGGGCGGGTGCGCCGCTGGCGGCGTACTTCTTCAGCTCCTGCTGCTGCTCCCATGCCACGAAGGGAACCCGGGTGGCGAAGATGACGGCGATGGCCACTTCCACGGCGAGTACGAAGCGGTGGGTGACGGCGTATCGCCAGCCGCTGATGCGCTTCACGAAGATGCTCTGCGCGTTCTTGCGGGCGTAGATGACGCAGACGCCGACGCCGGCGACAAGGAGCACGATGACGGAGACGATGAGGTTGAAGATCTGCAGCCGGAGTTCGTTGACCGCGTCTCTGAGATCCAGGGCGGTTTTCTGGCCGACAGGACTCACGGCGTTCACGTAGTTCTGCAGTTTTTCCGTCTTGATTCCGTTCAGTGCGTCGTCGGGGTCCTGGAAGACGACGCCGGCCTGAGTGGCGAACGCGGTATAGGCGTCATCCGTGAGGAAACGTGACCCGTTGGGGACGACGACAAGGACCGGATCGCGCACCAGGGACCGGTCTTCGTCCGGACCGTGTGCCGCGCTGTAGACGTAGGCGCCGGTGTTGTAGCCGAAGAGGCGCTGGCCCGTCCTGCTCGTCAGTGTCTCGACCGGGATGTGCCGTTTCAGATCCGGATCGATGATCTGGGAAGCCGCTTTGGTGATGGCCGGTGTGTGAGAGCGCAGGGATTCCGGAACGATGACCCGTACCGAGCGCGAGTCGGACGCCTTGCCGCTCTTGGCTGTCGAGGTATAGCGGTGTCCCGCCCGGTCGAGAACCGGCTGCTTGCTGAGATACGTCTCGTTGACGACGAGGATCTCGCCGGTCGGCAGGTGCGCGTCGGGTGCGGAGATCTGGAGATCCCGGCGCCCGGCGACAATGACGTTTCCGTCCCGGTCGGCCTGGCGCAGCCAGGGGCCCACGTGTTTGTTCACCTGGTCCATGTGCACGGCGAAAGCACCGTTGATGCGAATCGTGACCGCATCACCCACCGTGCGGTAGATGTCCCGGTTCTCCTGACGTGTCATGACGTCCCGGCCCGCGAGGGTGACATTCGTGGCAATGCTGAGAGCGAGCAGCAGTGCCGGAATGCGGATGAGGTAGACGCTGATGGATGCCGCCCGCGAGGGCAGTTCGCCTTTGAGGGCACGCAGTACGTCGACCTTGAAGGTCAGAGCCAGCGCGGCCGCATGGGTGGCCAGCGCCACAAGTGCCAGGAGGACCACGACTGTTGCCGCCACCGAAGCGAACAGGCCCCACCAGGCGAAGCCGTTGGAGAAGCCGAGGAGGGCCAGCGTCGCGGCCGCCGTGATGCCGGCCGCCGCCAACCAGAAGACCGCCAGCTGCCGCAGATCGCGCAGGAGGATGCCGGTGAAGGACAGGCCCTGCAGCCGAAGAACCCCGTACGCCTTCGCGCTGAGCAGCACGCTCGCGCCGGTCATCGTCAGCGCCGCGAGGGCGACCACGCACAAGGCCCGGAACAGGGGGTCGTCCGTGTAGGTGGCGGACAGTTCGGCGTACGACAGGGGATGCGAGACGCTTGCGGTCAGGCCGAGGTCGGCGAACGCGCCCCTCAAGGCTTCGGCGTCCGCGGCGGATCCGAACACGTAGTAGGGACCCCGCGGGTCTTGCTGTGCGATGTCGGAGAGCGGACGCACCCGCGTCTCGTAGGCGCTGCTGAACGCCGGATACCCCCCGCTCAGCCATCCCGCTGTCAGGGAGCCCGGGCGGCCCGGGGTCACGTAGAGATTCCGTACCCCGTCGGGGTTCTTCAGGTCGGTCACATCGCGAGCCACTCCGACTCCGTGCTCGGTCGAGAACGACTCGACGGCTCGGGCGACTTGAGCGGCGCTCACTGAATCGTCGGAGTCGAACACGTCGACCAGCGCCGAGTTCCCCAGCGGCGCACTCTCGTCAAGCCCCCGCACGAACAGAAAAGCCAGTACCGCGGAGAAGGCCAGGATGGCGGCGTGGACGAATCGAATACCTCGGTGCAGCATCGAATACCTAGGTTGAGAGCGCGCGGCGAGCACGCGTCCGGGATTTTACAAGCGGTGAAGAACAGCTGGTGAAAACAGCTGTGGAGGCAAGCAGAACTCGCCTCCATAGCTGGGCTGAATTCAGGCATGCGAGGGCGGCGCCACCAGCGCAAACCGGAACCCGAGGTTCGACCTAAGACCTAGCAGGAGGTCTTGTAGTAGTAGCTGATCGAGCCGCCGTTCTTCGTACCCGAAGCGAGGGACCAGTTCCCCGCGGAAGCGCAGCCACTGGCGAAGGTCGTCCTGCCGATCTTCACCGAGGAGGAGTGCTTCTTGCTCGGGTGCTTGTAGTTCGACCACGCCGTGTTGGCGCCCTCGTCGTAACTCCACTTGCCGCCGCCGACATCGACGGTGGTGGCAAGCGCCGGAGTAGCCGCGGCGAACAGGAGGCCCGCGGTCACGACTGCGGCCTTAATCCCAGTTCTCTTGTTCATGAATGAATCCCCGTTTTCATGAGAGTGGTCTGGACGAGGCAAAATCTTTATACAGAGCGTGGTCACGTCACAACCGCAAGATCACGTGATGTAAGTAACCCTTAAGAAACCCGCGAGTCGACTGGCCGCATCGATGCCCGGGTGATAGCCGCGCGCAGAGAGAGCAAAGGACAAAGCCCGGCCGCAACCGAAGGTGAACTCCCAGGTGGGGTCGAGTACTTGGGCAACCTCGGCTGAAGGCGGTGCTTTCGGTCATGGGGGGCCCGGCTGTGGCCGAAAAGGGCGAGACAAGCCGGTGTCGCGATGGCATCCTTGATCGCGCCGACCTTCAACAGGGCCGCGCACGGGGGGTATTGCGGTGCATGCGATTCGTGGGCGTTGAGAGGCCTGGAGCCTCTGTGATCCGCCCTGTCTCAACAGCTGCTCCGGAAGCCTTCCTTGATGTCCCTTGCCCACATATTCCGCTCGTCGCCGCCTTCTTCGGGCGTCGCGACAACGCCCGCGGCATCTCCTGTCGCCCCGCAGCATCGCCGGATTCTCGTCTGGCTGATACCGGTGCTGTGGACCCTTTCCTTCGGGCTGTGGGGCCTGTCGCGGCAGGGCAGTGTGTGGCGGGACGAGGCGGCGACATGGCAAGTGGCCGGGCGTTCCACGGCCGATATCTGGCACATGCTGGGGAACGTCGATGTCGTGCACGGCTGTTACTACCTGTTGATGCACGCCCTGTTTGAATGCTTCGGCCCCAGCACCACAACCCTGCGATTGCCTTCGGTTCTCGCCATGTGTGTGGCGGCGGCGTGCGTGGCGGTCATCGGCCACCGACTGGCCGGAATATGGGTGGGATGGGCGGCTGGAATGGCTTTCGGGCTGCTTCCGGCCGTGCAGTTCTATCTCCAGGAGGGACGCCCGTACGCGCTGGTCGCCGCCGGGGCCGGAATCGCCACGTTGCTCCTGGTGACCCTGCTGCAGGGGCGGGGCCGGGCGGTGCACTGGGCCGCGTACGGCGGCACCGTCCTGGTGAGCGGGCTGTTGAACTGGCTCTCGCTGATGATTCTCCCGGCCCACCTGGCGACGCTGCTGTGGACCCGAGCCGGCCGGCGCGTGTGGACACGCTGGACGATCGCCTCCGCGGTCGCGACGGCCTGTGTGCTGCCGTTGATCCTTTTCAGCCGCAGCCAGTCCGTACAGGTGTCCTGGATACCGCCGCTGACCTGGCACATGCTGATCGGCCCGGCGGTCCTGCTGGCGATCGGTGGCGTCGGCGCACTCCTGGACCGGCCCCGAGCGGGCCGGCTGTCGGTGGCGACCGTCGGACTGCCGCTGCTGGCGGTGCCGCAGATCATCCTGATCGGCCTCTCGCTGATCCAGCCGCTGTTCCTGGACCGGTACGTCCTGTTCAGCCTGCTGGGGCTGGCGCTGCTGATCGGTACGGTCGTCGGCTCGGCGGTGAAGGCGGTGCGGCCCCGCCACCCGAGGGCGTCGAGGTGGGTGCTCCCCGCAGTGATGGTCGTCGCGATGGTGGCGCTGCTGCCGCAGTCGCTGGCCAAGCGGTCCCCGTCGAGCCGGGTGGACGACGTCGTGGCGATCGCGTCGAACGTGCGGCGGATGAAGGAGACCGGGAACGGCCTGCTCTTCATCCCCTCGGCGCGGCGGGACACCAAGTCCGTCTCCCCGAGCGCCTTTTCGGGTCTGCGGGACATCGCCCTGGTGGAGAACCCGGTGGAGTCCGGGACCCTGAAGGGCGTGGAGGCGAACCCGCACCGGATCCGTGCCGCGATGCTGGCCCACCGGCGGATCCTGCTGGTGACGGACGCGGCACGGGTGGCGAGGCCGGTGTCGGCCGAGCGGGACAGGGTGAAGGCCTCCGTGCTGAGGAAGTACTTCACGGTCGTGGCCGACCAGCAGGTCCGCGGCCGCAGGGTGACGGTGTACGAGCGACGCGTGCCGGCTGGTCGAGCATCGACCACTTGAAGGAACACCCCTGGTCAGAGAAGGGGATGCCGGGCTAGCGTCCCTGCATGGCAGCCTTTGATCCGTGGGACCCGGCGTTCCTCGCCGACCCCTACCCCGCCTACGCCGAACTGCGTGCCGAGGGCCGGGTGCACTACTACGAGCCCACGAACCAGTGGCTCGTCCCGCACCACGCGGACGTCTCGGCACTCCTGCGCGACCGCCGCCTCGGGCGGACGTATCAGCATCGGTTCACGCACGAGGACTTCGGACGGACGGCACCGCCGGCGGAGCACGAGCCGTTCCACACGCTCAACGACCACGGCATGCTCGACCTGGAGCCGCCGGACCACACCCGCATCCGGCGGCTGGTGTCGAAGGCGTTCACGCCGCGCACGGTGGAGCAGCTGAAGCCGTACGTGGCCGATCTCGCCGGCGAGCTGGTGGACCGGCTGGTCGCGGCGGGCGGCGGTGACCTGCTGGCGGACGTCGCCGAGCCGCTTCCGGTCGCGGTGATCGCCGAGATGCTGGGCATCCCGGAGTCCGACCGGGCCCCGCTGCGGCCCTGGTCCGCGGACATCTGCGGGATGTACGAGCTGAACCCGTCGCAGGACACCGCGGCGAAGGCGGTGCGCGCGTCGGTCGAGTTCTCGGAGTATCTGCGCGAGCTGATCGCCGAGCGGCGCAAGGAACCGGGCGAGGACCTGATCTCGGGGCTGATCGCCGCGCACGACGAGGGGGACCGGCTCACCGAGCAGGAGATGATCTCCACGGCCGTGCTGCTCCTCAACGCCGGTCACGAGGCCACCGTCAACGCCACGGTCAACGGCTGGTACGCCCTGTTCCGCAACCCCGGCCAGCTGGCCGCCCTGCGCGCCGACCGCTCCCTCGTGCCCGCCGCCGTGGAGGAGCTGATGCGCTACGACACCCCGCTCCAGCTCTTCGAGCGCTGGGTGCTGGACGAGATCGAGATCGACGGTACGACGATCCCGAAGGGCGCGGAGGTCGCGCTGCTCTTCGGCTCGGCCAACCACGACCCGGCGGTCTTCACCGACCCGGAGCGCCTGGACCTGACCCGCGAGGACAACCCGCACATCTCCTTCAGCGCCGGCATCCACTACTGCATCGGCGCCCCGCTGGCCCGTATCGAACTGGCGGCTTCCATGACGGCCCTCCTGGAGAAGGCCCCGACCCTGAGCCTCGCCCAGGACCCGGACCGCAAGCCGAACTTCGTGATCCGGGGGCTGGAGGGGCTCAGCGTCGCGGTCTGAGCCGCCGGAGCAGGGCCCACGCGCCCAGGGAGAGGGCGGTTCCGCCGAGGACCGCGAGCGGCAGTTCGGCGTAGAGAACGCTCCAGTCCGGACTCTGTTCGAACCGCCAGAGCCGTTCCCGGACGCCGACGGACCACACAGCGAGTCCCGCGCCGGCTCCGACGGCCCCGGTCAGACATCCCGCGGCGGCCTGCATACGTTGCCCCATGTCCGGCATGGACGTACTCAGGCCGCCCGGGGGTTCCCGGCGCGGGTCAGGTCGTCATGTCCCGGCGCCGCAGCCCGGCCAGCCCCGCACCCACCAGCAGCACCGACACCCCGAGCAGGACCAGCACCGGCCCCCACTCCATCGACCCGCCCGGCAGCTTCGGCAGATGTCCGAACGGCGACACGTCCAGCACCGCCTGTGGCACATCCAGCGCCGGTCCGACCCAGCCGATCAGCAGCACCGCCCCGGCGATCCCCCACGCCGCCATCGCCGTCCGCGGCGCCAGCCCGTAGAGCAGCACGGCGATCCCGCCGATCACCCACACCCCGGCCACCTGCACCAGGCAGGACCCCAGGATCGGCCCCACGTCCTTGCCGTATCCCACGGCGAAGCCCAGCCCGGCGAGCAGCATGATGAGCACGGTCCCGCCGAAGGCCACCGCCAAGTGGCCCGCGGCCCACCGCAGTCGGCCCACCGCGTTCGCGAGCAGGGGCTCCGCGCGGCCGGACGTCTCCTCGCCGTGCAGCCGCAGCACCGAGGCGACGACATACAGGGCCGCGATCAGCCCCAGCATGCCGATCATCGAGGCGAGGAACGCGTCCGTGATCCCGGACTTGCCGCCCATGCGCTCGAAGATCTCGCGCGCCTTCTCGTTGTCGCCGACGAGGTCGGCCGCGCCGTCGGTCAGCCCGCCGTAGACGACCCCGGCGAGGAAGAAGCCGAGGCTCCAGCCGAGCACGCTGCCGCGCTGGAGCCGCCAGGCCAGGGCGCCCGCGGAGCCGAGCCGTCCGGCCGCCGGTCCGGGGCGGGTGGGCAGGAAGCTCATGCCGATGTCGCGGCGGCCGGCGAGTTCGTACGCCACCGCGCCTTGTGCGAGCGCCGCCGCCACGAACAGGAGGAGCACCCACCAGCGTTCGTCGGCGTACGGCCGCAGGTTCTCCAGCCAGCCGATCGGGGACAGCCAGGTCAGGACGGACGAGCCGTCGTCCGTCGCCGAGTCGCCCGCCGCGCGCAGTACGAAGGCCGCGCCCAGCACCGCCGCCGTCAGACCGCGGGCCAGCCGCGCGCTCTCCGTCAGCTGGGCGACGATCGCCGCCATCGTGGCGAAGACCATGCCGACGCCCGCGATGCCGAGCCCGAAGGCCACGGCCCCCGAGCCTCCGTGCCCCGCCATCCCGCCCGCGACCAGCAGCGCCAGCACCGCGTTCGCGACGGCCGCCGCCAGCAGCCCGGCCGTCAGCGGGGCCCGGCGGCCCACCATGCCCGAGGAGATCAGTTCCTGGCGGCCGCTCTCCTCCTCGTCCCGGGTGTGCCGTACGACGAGGAGGAGGCTCATCACGGCGGCCAGGGCACCGGCGTAGACGCCGACGCGCCAGGCCGTCAGGGCGCCGATCGAGTCGTCGAAGACCGGGCCGACCAGGGCGCGCAGGGAGGAGTTCGTCGCCATCTGGTGCATCAGGTCGTCGCGCTGGGCCTGGGTGCCGTACAGGTTCTTCAGGGTGTTCGGCATGGAGAGGACCATGAGTGCGTTGACCCCGACCCAGACCGGGATCGTCACGCGGTCGCGGCGCAGCGCGAATCTCAACAGGGTTCCGGTGCCCGCCAGTTGGCGCGCGCCCCCGGACCGTACGGCGAAGGCGGTGGCGGTCATCGGGCCGCCACCTCCGCCTGCTCCCCCTGCTCCTCCTGGTAGTGGCGCAGGAACAGCTCCTCCAGGGTCGGCGGCGTCGAGATCAGGGACCGCACGCCCGACTCGCTCAACTGCCGCAGTACGGCGTCGAGTTTGTCGGTGTCGACCTGCAACCGCACCCGCTTTCCCTGTACGTCGAGGTCGTGCACGCCGGGCAGATGCGCCAACCCGTTGGGCGGACCGGCCAGTTCGGCGGTGACGCTCGTGCGGGTCAGATGGCGCAGTTCGGCCAGCGAGCCGCTCTCCACCGTGCGGCCCTTGCGGATGATGCTGACCCGGTCGCAGAGTTCCTCGACCTCGCTGAGGATGTGCGAGGACAGCAGGATCGTCCGGCCCCGGTCCCGCTCCTCCTCCACACAGCCCTGGAAGACCTCCTCCATCAGCGGGTCCAGGCCCGAGGTCGGCTCGTCCAGGATCAGCAGGTCGACGTCCGAGGCGAAGGCGGCGACCAGGGCGACCTTCTGCCGGTTGCCCTTGGAGTAGGTGCGGCCCTTCTTGGTGGTGTCCAGCTCGAAGCGCTCGATGAGGTCGGCGCGGCGCCCGGCGTCCAGGCCGCCGCGCAGGCGGCCGTAGAGGTCGATGACCTCGCCGCCCGACAGATTCCGCCAGAGCGTCACGTCGCCGGGGACGTACGCGATCCGGCGGTGCACCTCCACCGCGTTCCGCCACGGGTCGCGGCCGAGCACCTGTGTGCCGCCGGAGTCGGCGCGCAGCAGGCCGAGCAGGACGCGGATGGTGGTGGACTTGCCGGCGCCGTTCGGCCCGAGGAAGCCGTGCACCTCGCCGGTGTCGACGTCCAGGTCGAGGCCGTCCAGGGCGTGGGTCGTGCCGAACGACTTGTGGAGTCCGGAGACGGTGATTGCCTTCGTCATGGTTCCGAACGTACGCTTCTTTCAGAAGTTTGTGAAGTTAGGGAAGGCTCTGAATCGCTGGTTAGGATGACGACCATGGCAGAGGTGGCGGGACGTGACGCGGAGGCGGTCTCGAAGTTCGTGGAGGGCTTCGCCGCCCAGCTCGTCGAGGCCGGGATGCAGCGGATGCCGGCCCGGGTCTTCGCGGCCCTGCTCTCCTCGGACTCCGGCACGCTGACCTCGGCCGAACTGGGCGAACAGCTCCAGGTCAGCCCGGCCGCCGTGTCCGGGGCGGTGCGCTATCTCGCCCAGCAGCACATGGTTTCGCGGGAGCGCGAGCCCGGTTCACGCCGCGAGCGCTACCGGGTGCACAGCAACCAGTGGTACGAGGCCCTCACCAACCGCGAGGCCGTCCTCAAGCGGTGGGAGGGTGCCCTGCGCGAGGGCGTCACCAGCCTCGGCGCCGACACCCCCGCGGGCCGCCGCATGGCCGAGACGCTCGCCTTCTTCGAGTTCATCGACGGCGAGGTCTCGGCGATGATGGAGCGTTGGCGGGTCCACCGGGAGAAGGTCTTCGGCCAGGACTGAGCGGTACGGGTCCGAACGGGTACGGGTCGGAACGGGTACCGGTCATGTCCTCGGCATCGCCGACACGGCAACCGGTGGCCTCGCCGTACGTGACAGCAAGGCCCCCGAGGGTCCCCTTCTCCGCCTCGGCGCCGAAGGCTGGTCCGCCTTCCTCGCCGGGGCCAAGAAGGGGACCCTCGGGGGCCGCCGCCGCTGACCGGCTACCGCTCCTTCGTCTCCTCCAGCACCGTCCGCCCCAGCAGCGCGTACCGCTCAGGGGCCCGGCGCTTGAGGTACTGCGCGTAGCCGATGCCCGCCGCCGCGACCAGTGCCACCAGCCACGGGGTCGCCTTCAGCACCGGCGAATCGGACTCCGAGCCGGCCGCGACGCTCATGTTGGACACCAGGAGGAGCACCACCGCGAGCATCGCGATGCCGCCGAGGAGCGGGGCGGTGAAGGTCTTGAACCAGTGCCGACTCTCGGGGTGGTTCTTGCGGAAGTAGGCCAGTACCGCGAACGAGCACACCGCCTGCACGACCAGGATCGCCATGGTGCCGAGGATGGCGAGCAGGACGTAGAGGGCGTTGGCCGGATCCTTGCTCGTGGCCCAGAACGCGACGATCAGAACGGCGCTGATCACGGTCTGCACGAAGCCCGCGATGTGCGGGGAGCCGTGCTTGGCGTGGGTGCGGCCGATGGTGTTCTTCAGCGAGGGGAGGACGCCCTCGCGGCCCAGCGCGTACATGTAACGGCTGGCGCAGTTGTGGAAGGCCATGCCGCAGGCGAGTGAGCCGGTGATCATCAGCCACTGCATGAGGTCGACCGCCCAGTGGCCGACGTAGTGCTCGGTGGGGTTGAAGAAGAGGGCGAGCGGGTTCGCCGACGAGGCGACCTTGACGGCCTCCGTCTCGCCGTTGCCGATGATGGCCATCCAGGAGACGAAGACGTAGAAGACGCCGACGCCGAGGACCGAGATCATCGTCGCCTTGGGGATGATCTTCTTCGGGTCGCGGGACTCCTCGCCGTACATCGCGGTCGACTCGAAGCCGACCCACGACCAGAAGGCGAAGAAGAGGCCGAGGCCCGCGCTGGTGCCCTTGAACGCGTTGACCGGGTTGACCGGGCCGAAGGTGAAGCCGTGCGGGCCGCCGCCGTGCAGCGCGACCGAGATCGCCATCGCCGCGAGGACGGTCACCTCCGTGCCCAGCAGGACGACGAGCAGCTTCTCGGCGACCGAGACGCCGAACCAGGTGCCCGTCGCGTTGACGGCGAGCATCAGGATCGCGCAGGCCCACCACGGGACGTCAAGTCCCGTCTGGTCCTTGAGGGTTCCGGTGGCGAAGATCGAGAAGATGCCGATCAGTGCCGGCTCGAACACGACGTACGCGAAGGTCGCGAGCAGGCCCGACGCGAGTCCCACGGTGCGGCCCAGGCCGTAGGAGATGAAGCCGTAGAAGGCGCCCGTGGACGTGATGTGCTTCGCCATCGAGGTGAAGCCGACGGAAAAGATTGCCAGGACGACCATTGCGACGAGGTAGCTCGCCGGGGCGCCGATGCCGTTGCCCGACGACACCATGAAGGGCACGTTGCCCGTCATCGCGGTGATCGGCGCGGCGGTCGCGACGGCCATGAAGACCACGCCCAGCAGGCCGATGGCGTTGGGCTTGAGCCGGTGAACGGCGTCGTCCTCGCTTGTGTTCGCCGCGGGGGCGACTCCTTCGTCCACTGCCATCGGGATGGCTCCTTTCCTGCTGCTCGGCTGGTGTGTTCGAACCGGAACTCTGTAGGCCGAATGAGTCGGGCAAGGGTTTCGGGGCGTTAAATGTTTGTCAACCAGACCTTTAGAAATCTGAGGAAACCTGGGGGCAACACGCCCCTCGTACGGTCACCGCCATGAGTACGTACACCTCGACCCTCGGCGGCCGGAGCTACCGCTTCGACTCCCTCGCGCGCCTGCTCGCCGCCGCGAGCCCCGAGCGCTCCGGCGACGTCTTGGCCGGGCTGGCCGCCTCGTCCGCCCAGGAGCGGGTCGCGGCGCGCTGGGCGCTGGCGGACGTACCGCTGACCGCCTTCCTCGCCGAGCCGGTGGTCCCGTACGAGACCGACGACGTGACCCGGCTGATCGTCGACACGCACGACGCGGCGGCGTTCGCGCCGGTGGCCGGTCTGTCGGTGGGCGGGTTCCGGGAGTGGCTGCTGGCGGCCGGGGCCTCCGAACTGGCCGCCGTCTCACCCGGGTTGACGCCGGAGATGGTGGCGGCGGTGTCGAAGCTGATGGGGAACGCCGATCTGGTCGCGGTCGCGCGGAAGGTGCGGGTGGTGACGGCGTTCCGCTCGACGATCGGCCTGCCGGGGCGGTTGGCCACGCGCCTCCAGCCCAACCATCCGACGGACGACCCGGCCGGAGTCGCGGCGGCCCTGCTCGACGGGCTGCTGCTCGGCTCGGGCGACGCGGTGATCGGCATCAACCCGGCGACGGACAGCCCGAAGGCGGTGCGGGACCTGCTGGAACTCCTCGACGGAGTGATCCAGCGCTACGCGATCCCCACCCAGTCCTGCGTCCTGTCCCACGTCACGACGAGCATGGACCTGATGGAACGCGGGGCCCCGGTGGACCTGGTCTTCCAGTCCATCGCGGGCACCCAGGCGGCGAACGCGTCCTTCGGTGTGACGCTGGGCCTCCTCGACGAGGCGTACGAGGCAGCCCGGGCGCTCGGCCGGGGCACGGTCGGCGACAACGTCATGTACTTCGAGACCGGCCAGGGCAGCGCGCTCTCCGCCGACGCGCACCACGGGGTGGACCAGCAGACGGTGGAGGCACGGGCGTACGCGGTCGCCCGCCGCTACGACCCGCTCCTCGTGAACACGGTGGTCGGCTTCATAGGCCCGGAGTACCTGTACGACGGCCGCCAGATCCTCCGCGCCGCCCTGGAGGACCACTTCTGCGGCAAACTCCTCGGCCTGCCCATGGGCCTGGACATCTGCTACACCAACCACGCCGACGCGGACGACGACGACATCGCCACGATGCTCACCATGCTCGGCGTGGCCGGCGCGTCCTTCGTGATCTGCACGCCGGGCGGCGACGACATCATGCTCAACTACCAATCCGCCTCGTACCACGACGCGTTGTACCTCCGTGAGGTCCTCGGGCTGCGCCCGGCACCGGAGTTCGAGGCGTGGCTCGGCTCGATCGGCCTGCTGGGCGAGGGCGGCGAGATCAGGGACGTGTCCGGTACGACCCACCCGTTGACCGCGATCGGAAGGGAACTGGTGGCATGACGACCAGTCAAGTGACGGCTGTAGAGCGGGAGTTGTGGCCCTCCCTGCGCCGTCACACGCAGGCGAGGATCGGCCTGGGGAGGGCGGGCTCGGGCCTCCCGACCCACCACCGGCTGGAGTTGCAGGCCGCGCACGCGGCGGCGCGGGACGCGGTGCACTCGCCGTTCGAACCGGACGTGGTGGCGGAGGCGCTGCGGGGGGAGCCGACGGTACGGGTCCGCAGCGCGGCCCCCGACCGCCTCACCTACCTCCAACGCCCGGACCTGGGACGCCGTTTGGATCCCGCCGACCGGGCGCATCTGCCGGTGGGTGAATGGGATGTCGTCTTCGTGGTCGCGGACGGACTGTCGAGCCGGGCGGTGCACGAGCACGCGGCGGCGATGGTGCGCGCGACGACGGCACTGCTGCCGACGTCCTGGCAGGTGGCTCCGGTGGTGCTGGCCGAACAGGCACGCGTGGCCCTGGGTGACGACGTCGCGTCGGCGATGGGCGCCACGATGGTCGTGGTCCTGGTCGGCGAACGCCCCGGCATGTCGGCGGCGGACTCCCTGGGCGCGTACCTGACGTACGAGCCGCGACCCGGCGTGACGACGGACGCCGACCGGAACTGTCTGAGCAACATCCGCCCACCGCTGGGTCTGACGTACGAGACGGCGGCGGGGAAGCTGGCGCGGCTGATGGAGAGGGGGCGGGAGCTGCGGCGGACGGGGGTGGAGCTGAAGGACGAAAGCGATCACAGCGGTGTGATCGAAGGCGCCGCTAAGAAGAGCCCGGCACCGTAAGCCCCCAGGCCCCCTCCCACACCGTCCACGTGCGCCTGCGCACCGGTCCCCACACCCCCGCGTCCGCCCGGTAGCGGAAGTCCGCCCCGGACACGCTCACGCAGCGTCCCTGCGCCCGCAGGGGCGAGGCCTCCGCGCCCACCGACAGGGGGCGTACCTCCACCTCGGCCAGGCCGGAGGCGCCCGGGGTCACGGACACGCCTTCCACCGGCTGGTCGAGGTCCACCAGCGTCACGCCGTCGACCTCGACCCGCAGCCGGGCCGGCCGGGGCGCGGGGGCCGGGGTCTCGCGGGCCGGCACCAGGGTCCGTACCAGGGACTGGGCCGTACGCAGCCACGGGCGCCCCGCCTCCACCGCCGGCGCCTGCCCGGTCACCGGCGGGATCCGCAGGGCGCCGAGCACCACCCCGTCGCTGTCGTCCACCAGGAGGTCGAGCCGCCGCTCGACCCCGTCCAGGACCGCCCGCGCCGCCGCCACCGCCCCCGTGGGCACCCCCAGGGAACGCGCCACGGAGAGCAGACTGCCCACCGGAACCACCGACAGGGCACATCCGGCCAGCTCCCGCTGCCGGTGCAGCAGGGACACGGCACGGACCAGAGCGCGGTCGTCCCCGACCACCACCGGCCGTCTGGACCCCCGCCGGGAAAGTGCCCGGGCGAATTCCTCCGGCCCCTCCGGAAGGCACACCTTCGCGTGCGCACCCGCGCTGAGCACGTCTTTTGCGATGCGGACCGACTCCCCGTCCGTCCGCCGGGCGACCGGATCGATGACCACCAGCAGCTGATCGGACGTCGCGGAAGTCACCACCTCGGTCCTGCCTCACTTCCTCGGGTAGCATCTTTGTGCAAGAGCCCCTTGCGCTATTGCGCCAGGGGCTTCGTCTATTCCGGGGCATCCGGTCCGACGGTTTGCGGCCAACGACGGTCGCGGTGCACGCGGCGGTGAACCTTACGCGTACGCCCCTGACCTTGGACATGCCCCGCCCGGAAGGGGTGTACGCGCGTGCCCGCACTTGTGCTGCTCGGTGCTCAGTGGGGTGACGAAGGCAAGGGAAAGGCGACGGACCTGCTAGGCGGCTCCGTCGACTATGTGGTGCGCTACCAGGGCGGCAACAACGCCGGCCACACGGTAGTCGTGGGCGATCAGAAGTACGCCCTTCACCTCCTCCCTTCCGGAATCCTCTCCCCGGGGTGCACCCCGGTCATCGGCAACGGTGTCGTCATCGACCCGTCGGTCCTGTTCTCCGAGCTGAACGGGCTGAACGAGCGCGGCGTCGACACGTCCAAGCTCCTGATCAGCGGTAACGCTCACGTCATCACGCCGTACAACGTGACGGTGGACAAGGTGACGGAACGCTTCCTCGGGAAGCGGAAGATCGGTACCACCGGGCGCGGCATCGGCCCGACGTACGCGGACAAGATCAACCGCGTGGGTATCCGCATCCAGGACCTGTACGACGAGTCGATCCTGACGCAGAAGGTCGAGGCGGCCCTCGACGGCAAGAACCAGCTCCTCACCAAGGTCTTCAACCGCCGCGCCATCGAGGTCGGCCAGGTCGTCGAGGAACTGCTGACCTACGCGGACCGGCTCAAGCCGTACGTCGCCGACACCGTCCTGGTCCTCAACCAGGCGCTGGAGGAGGACAAGGTCGTCCTCTTCGAGGGCGGTCAGGGCACGCTCCTGGACATCGACCACGGAACGTATCCCTTCGTCACGTCCAGCAACCCCACCGCGGGCGGTGCCTGCACGGGCGCCGGCGTCGGCCCGACGAAGATCAGCCGGGTCATCGGCATCCTCAAGGCCTACACGACCCGTGTCGGCTCGGGTCCCTTCCCGACCGAGCTGTTCGACAAGGACGGCGAGGCGCTGCGCCGTATCGGCGGCGAGCGCGGTGTGACCACCGGCCGTGACCGTCGCTGCGGCTGGTTCGACGCGGTTATCGCCCGGTACGCCACCCGCGTCAACGGCCTGACCGACTTCTTCCTCACCAAGCTCGACGTCCTCACCGGCTGGGACGAGATCCCGGTCTGCGTGGCGTACGAGATCGACGGCAGGCGCGTCGAGGAACTCCCGTACTCCCAGACCGACTTCCACCACGCGAAGCCGGTGTACGAGTACCTGCCGGGCTGGAACGAGGACATCACCAAGGCGAAGTCCTTCTCCGACCTCCCCAAGAACGCCCAGAACTACGTCAAGGCGCTCGAGGAGATGTCCGGCGCCCCGATCTCCGCGATCGGCGTGGGTCCGGGCCGGGACGAGACGATCGAGATCAACTCGTTCATCTAGCGTTTCCCGCAGGGTGGTCCAGCGCCCCCGGTGCGGCTTCGGCCGGCCCGGGGGCGTTGTCATGTCATGCCCATCCTTGACCCGGACATGGGCTGTTCCTGGTTTCCGCCGGGGCGACGGGCGACCACGATCTACGCGTGTAGTCCCCGCACGACTCCTTCGTAGCCCGAGTCACCCCAGCCCAGGAGACCTCATATGCCCGTCAGTCCTCTCAACCGCCGGGAGTTCGTGAAGAAGTCGGCCGTCACCGGTGCCGCCGTCGCCGCCGCGGGAACGGTCGGCACCGGAACCGCCCAGGCCGCCGAGCACAGGCCCGGCAAGGCCCCCAGGACCTGGTCGTTCTCCATCCTGGGCACCACCGACCTGCACAGCCACGTCTTCGACTGGGACTACTACCTGGACGCCGCCTACAGCGACAAGGCCGGCAACTCCGTCGGTGTCGCGCGCGTCGCCACCCTCATCAAGCAGCAGCGCGCGGCCAAGGGAGAGGAGCACTGCCTTCTCGTCGACGCCGGCGACATCATCCAGGGCACCTCGCTCGCGTACTACTTCGCCCGCGTCGACCCGATCACCGGCAAGGACGGCAAGAAGGGGCCCCAGCACCCCATGGCCGTCGCCATGAACCACATGCGCTACGACGCCGCCGCCCTCGGCAACCACGAGTTCAACTACGGCATCGAGGTGCTGCGCAAGTTCGAGCAGCAGTGTCACTTCCCGCTGCTCGGCGCCAACGCCCTGGACGCCAAGACCCTGCGGCCGGCCTTCCAGCCGTACACCGTGAAGCGGATCTGCGTCCCCGGCGCCCCCGACATCAAGGTCGGCATCCTCGGGCTCACCAACCCCGGCATCGCGCTGTGGGACAAGGACAACGTCAGCGGGAAGATGGTCTTCCCGGGGCTGGTCGAGCAGGCGAAGAAGTACGTGCCGCGGCTGCGCGCGCTCGGCTGTGACGTCGTCTTCCTGACCGACCACTCCGGCCTCGACGGGTCGACCTCGTACGGCGACGCGCTCCCGTACGTCGAGAACGCGTCCAACCTCGTCGCCGAACAGGTCCCCGGCATCGACGCCATCCTGGTCGGCCACACGCACGTCGAGGTGCCGTCGTACACCGTCAAGAACGAGGAGACCGGCGCGGACGTCCTGCTCTCCGAGCCGTACTGCTGGGGCTACCGGCTCAGCGTCTTCGACTTCGAGCTCGAACTGCACCACGGCCAGTGGAAGATCACGAGCAAGAAGGCCCAGACCCTCAACCCCAACACCGTGGACGAGGACCCGGAGATCAAGAAGCTCCTTCAGGCCGACCACGAGCTGGTCGTGAAGTACGTCAACACGGCGGTCGGCACCTGCACCGAGGACCTCTCGGCGGCCGACTCGTGCTGGAAGGACGTCCCGATCATGGACTTCATCCACGAGGTCCAGATGGAGACGGTCAAGGCGGGCCTGTCCACGAGCGACGCCGCGCTGCCCCTGATCTCCGTCGCCGCGCCCTTCAGTCGCACCGCCGACATCCCGGCCGGCAGCGTGACCATCAAGGACGTCGCCGGGCTCTACATCTACGACAACACCCTGTACGGCAAGAAGCTCACGGGCGCCCAGCTCAAGGACTACCTGGAGTACGGGGCGAAGTACTACCACCAGGTCCCCTCGGGCACGAAGGTCGACACCGCGACCCTCACCAACGCCAACAGCTTCTGGGACTACATGTACGACACCGCCGCGGGCGTCTCGTACGACATCGACATCGCGCAGGCGGAGGGTTCGCGGATCAAGAACCTCAGCTACAACGGCGCGGCGGTCACGGACGACCAGGTCTTCGTGGTGGCCGTCAACAACTACCGCGCGAACGGCGGTTCGGGATACCCGCACATCGCGGCGGCCGACATCGCGTACAGCTCCACCAACGAGATCCGCCAGCTGATGATCGACTACGTGACGGCCAAGGGCGCCCTGAACCCGGCGGACTTCGCGGTGACCAACTGGAAGCTGACGCAGGACGGTACGGCGGTGTTCTCGTAGCATGCCCGCATGACTCGGGCGACGGTTCGTGAGTGGCACGAAGAAAAGGACTGGGGAGTCCTCGACTCCGGGGAGACGCCCGGCGGTTGCTGGGCGCACTTCTCCGCCGTGGAGATGCCGGGGTTCCGGACTCTCGCCGTGGGCCAGGACGTCGCTGTGGAATGGGAGGCGGCCGAACAGGACGGTTATCGGTACCGGGCTGTTCGGGTCGTCCCCGCCGACTGACCCCTCTCACCCGGCGAACGCCCCCGCATGCGCCGCCGCCCACTCCGCGAACGTCCGCGCCGGCCGGCCCAGTAGCTTCGCCGCCGCCGGCAGGACGTCCGCTCCGCGGTCGCTGTCCAGGGTGCGCTGCATGATCGCGTCGACGACCTCCGGAGGGAAGCCGTAGCGCTCCATGCCCGCGCGGGCCGCTTCGGGCGGGAGCGGGCGGGCGTGGAGGTCGCGGTCCAGGACGTCGGCCAGGATCGACAGTTCCTCGACCGGGGTCAGCGACTGCGGGCCGCTCAACTCGTGGGTGGCGCCCGCGTGTTCGTCGGTGGTCAGGGCGCGGGCCGCGATCTCCGCCAGGTCCGCCGGGTCGATGCTCGCCGCCGGGCGGTCCGCGAAGGGCATCGACACCTCGTCACCGGCACGGAGTTGGCCCGCCCACTGCAGCGCGTTGGACATGAAGCGGCCGGGGCGGAGCAGGGTCCATGACCAGGTGCGGGACGGGTCCGTCACCGCTGTCTCCGCCGTCGCGTGCCAGCGGGCGATCACGTCGCTTCCCGCTCCCGCGTCCAGCACCGACAGCTTCACGACCCGTCGGACTCCTGCCCTCGCCGCGGCCTCGGCGAGGGCGAGGTCATGGGTCGGGCCGGGGGCGGTGCCGACTCCCTGCGCCGACATGAGGAAGGCGCCGGACGCGCCCGTGAACGCCGCTTCCAGGCTCGCCGGGTCCTCCGCGTCGCCGTACACCGCCTGCACGCCCTGGGGCAGCCGTGCCTCGGCCGGGCGGCGGGTCATCGCCCGCACCGGCTCTCCCGCGGCCGCGAGCCGCCGTACCAGTTCGCCGCCCACGTGTCCGGTCGCCCCGGTCACCACGATCATCGTCGTCTCCCTCGCTCGCCGGTGTTGCGCAGATGACTCCAGCCTGCGCGTGGCGGCCCCGGCAGGCGTCGCACCGGGGGAGGCGGCCCGGCTGCTTCCAGGGGAGTAGGCGGCGGAAGCAGCCAGGGAGAAAAGCCGCATACGGGCATATCCTGGGACCGTACCCCGCGTGCGTCGACCAGAAGAAGGTGAATGCGATGCGCGTACTGCTCAAGGCGTCCATGGACACGGAGAAGGCGAACGAGGCCATCCGGAACGGCACTCTGGGCAAACTCGTCCAGGAGGCAGTGGAACAGATCAAGCCCGAGGCGGCCTACTTCACCACCGACCACGGCAAGCGCACCGCGTTCCTGGTCTTCGACATGCAGGACAGCTCCCAGATGCCGGTGCTCAGCGAGCCGTTCTTCCTCAATCTGGGAGCCGAGATCTCCTACACCCCGGTGATGAACATGGAGGACGTGCAGAAGGGCCTGTCGCAGCTGGGCCGCTGACCCTCAGCTGAAGACGATCATCGATCCCTGCGCCAGGCTCCGCGTCGCCGCCGCGTGCAGGCCGAGCCAGACGTGGCGTTCGCGGGCGAAGGGGCTGGGGTCGTACGGCGCGGGGACGGCAGGCTCCTCCAACTCCGTGGGCGCGCGCGGTGGTTCGGGCGGCGTCGGGGGGTTGGCGGGGTCGATGCCGATCGACGGAGCCACGTACTCCAGTTCGCGCAGCAGGGCCTGGGCGGAGCCCAGCGGGCCGCCGCCGGCGAGGAGTTCGTCGTTCGACAGGGGCTGGGGGAAGTCCACGGGCACGTAGGCGCCCGCGTGGTCGTAGTGCCAGACGAGGTGCGACTGCTGGGCCGTCGCCTCGAACATCTCCAGCAACTGCTCGTAGTCGCCGCCCAGTTCGTCGACCGGCGTCATCGGGAGGCCGCACGCCTGGAGCAGGTACACGCGGCGCAGGAAGTGCAGGGCGTCGTAGTCGAAGCCGGCCACCGGGGCGACCTCGCCGGACAGGCCCGGCATGTACTGGTACACCGGCACCGGCGGCAGTCCGGCGGCGGCGAGCACGTTGTTGTACTGCGCGAGTTCCTCGGCGAAGGGATTGTCGGGGGTGTGGCACAACACGTCGACGAGCGGTACCAGCCACAGGTCACAGGCCAAAGAAGGCTCCTCACACGGCAAGGCGGTCAAGGCAGGGTAATCGGTGCGGCGCCCGGTCAGCTCCTGTTGTGCAGGTCCCATACCCACACCCCGTGGACCCACGTCCCGGGACGGCCCACCAGTTCGGTGACGGCCTTGCGCAGGGCGTCGTCGTGCGGCTGCGGCGTCACCACCAGGGCGCCTGCCTTCCAGTACGCGAAGTCGCGCTCGGCCTGCGCCCGCCAGTTCTTGCCGATCTTGGGGATCACGCCGGTGTAGCGGACATCACGCAGCATCTGCGAGGTGTAGCGGGGCGCGGCGCCGTAGATGCCGAGGCGGCTCTTGCCGTAGGGGCCGTTGAAGTAACCGCCGGGGAGGCTGAAGCCGAGGCCGGCCTCCTGCTGCCAGTGCAGCGCCTCCGCGTTGCCGGGGTCGGGCAGCGGCACCGGGACGAGCGACTCGCCCTCGCGGACGTACGGCTTCCACGCCCCGTCGGTGAAGAAGGCCGGCGTCGCGGGGCGCTCGACCGTCTTCAACGGGGCCGGGACCAGCGGGAGCAGGGCGAGGCAGACACCGAGCAGGCCGATGTACTGCGTGCCCAGGTTGCGGTTGGCCGTCAGCCGCTGGAGCGCCAGGGCGAGCAGCATGCCGAGCGCCGGGGCGCAGACCATCGCGACCCGGCCCTCGAGGACCGACTCGAACAGCGGCAGCTTGGCGAGCAGCGCCCAGGGGCCCGGGTAGACGTCGTCCGTCATCGGGATGCGGAACCTCGGGCCCAGGGACAGCAGCGCCGCGCCGACCGCGGTGAACGCCAGCGCCTTGACCAGGGCCTGTTCCCACATCCGTACGACGATCGCGAACGCGAGGGCGACCAGCGGCCAGCCGTAGAAGGCGTTCTGCTCGGTGGGGTTGAGGGAGAGGGAGTTGGCGCGCTGGGCGTCGCCCGCGATCAGGGAGCGTTCCGCGAAGGAGAGCAGGGCGAGCGGGCTGTTGCCCGCGTCGTCGCCGTGCAGCACGCTCTTGTAGCTCTGCGGACCGGCGAACTGCCAGGCCAGCGCCCACACCACGAGCGGGAGACAGACCGCGGCGGCGATCGCCAGGCCGTTCAGCAGCGGCCGCCAGCTCTGCTTCGCCACATCCCTGCGGACGACGCCGTAGGCGCCCGCGAACAGCATCATGCCGATCATCGCGAGCAGCAGCGGCTCCTCGCCGAGGAAGACCTGGTATGCCGCCATCAGGCCGAGCACGATCCCGTCGCGCACGACCCGGGTGCCGGTGCACAGGCGCAGGGCGCGGTCGATGATCAGCGGGATCATGAACAGGATCACGAAGTTGGGGTGCGCGTTGGCGTGGCTGACCATGGGCGGCGCGAAGGCGGCCAGCGAGGCGCCGACGAAGGCCGCGGGCCGCTGCCGTACGACGCGCTTCACGATCAGCCAGTACCAGGCGGCCGCGGTGGCGGCGAGGCCCAGCGTCATGACGATGCTGAGACTGACCGCGGGACCGGCGAGCAGGGTGAGGGGGGCGAAGGGGACGGACAGGCCCAGCATGACCGTGTTGGCCATGAGGTTCACGCCGTCGGGGAAGCCCTGCAGGTCGGAGAAGAGCGGGTTGCGGAGGTGGGCGAGGTTGTCGGCCGTGACCGCGAAGAACCACTCCCACTGGTTCTGGTCCTGGAGGGAGTCCGTGAGATAGCGGTGGTCCGGGTCGAACAGGCGGCCCGAGTACAGGGCCATCGCCATCAGCAGGAAGAGCAGGACGGCGAGGAGGTCGGCCTTGCGCAGGGCGCGGGCGCGCAGCCGGGTGAGGTCGGTGACGACGCGGACGTAGTCGAGGGAGCGCACCTTGGAGCCCGGCTGGTGGGACCAGTGGACCGGGACCTCGGCGACCTGCCAGTCGGCGCGCTGGAAGTGCCGCAGCACCTCGACGTCTATGCCCCAGCCGTTGATCCGGGAGGCGGCGAAGGCCTCGCGGGCCCGGTCGCCGTCGAAGAGCTTGAAGCCGCACTGGGTGTCCCGGATGCCGGGCACGGCCATCCAGCGTATGAGTAAGTTCCCGGCGCGGCCCAGCAGTTCGCGCAGCGGGTGCTGGCGGTCCGCGATCGTCGACCCCGGCACCGAGCGGGAACCGATCGCCGCCGTGTTCCCCTCGCTGAGCGCCTTGTCGAGCTGCTCCAGCCCCTCGATCGGGGACGCGAGGTCGGCGTCCGTGACCAGCACGCGCCGGCCGCGGGAGGCGGCCACGCCGAGCCGCAGGGCGTTGCCCTTGCCACGGTTGCGGGGGCCCGCGATCAGCTGGATACGGGAGTCGTCGCGGTCGGTGACCAGGTCACGGGTGGAGTCCGTGGACCCGTCGTCGGCGACGACGATCTCCCACTCGCCCCAGCGGCCCTCGTCGTCGCCCAGGTAGCGGGCGACCGCGTCGAGGGTGGGCCCGAGCCGCTGCTCCTCGTTGAACGCGGGGATGACGACGGAAAGGTCCACGCCCCTGGCCGGGGAGCTCACCCGTCCGCCAGCCGCTCGATGAGGGCCAGCGAGTGCGCGTTGTACGCGGCGACGATCGAACGGGCCGTCTTCACGTCGCGCTGCGCCAGGGCGTCGACCAGATCGGTGTGGCCGGACCACAGGGCGCCGCGCAGGTCGGTGAGCCGGCGCAGCTGCTGCACCGCGCACACCCAGGACTGCACGCGCAGCCGGTGCAGGAAGTCGCTGAGGTACGGGTTGCCGAACAGGCTGCCGAGCTCGCGCCAGAAGCGCAGGTCGTAGCCGATCAGCACGGTCAGGTCACCGGCGAGCGCGGCCCGCTGCGCCTCCTCGCCGCGTCGGCGCACCCCTGCGAGGGCGGCGGCCCTGCGCGGGTCGTCGGTCTCGGCGAAGCGGAAGTGGCCGTTGTCGAGCGCGTGGAACATGCCGTCGGTGACCAGGCTGCGGGCCCCGACGATGCCGCGGTAGTCGGCGACCGAGTACTCGTGGACGTGGAAGCCGCGGTGCTGGTCGGCGTCGAGGAGCCCCTGCGCGGACAGGTCGACGAGCGCCTCGCGCACGGGCGTCGCGGAGACCCCGTACTGCTCGGCGATCTCCTTGACCGTGAACTCCTGACCCGGCTGGAGCCGCCCGGCGAGCACCTCGTCGCGAAGCGCGTCGGCGATCTGCTGCCGCAGGGTGCTACGGGTCACGGAACCGTTACCACTGCTGCCGGGCATGGGTCGGGCGTCTCCTCGTCGCGGTCGGGTGGCGTGCACGTCCATATGTACGAGCACGCCACCTTACGCGTTCGGCTTCCTGGAGATGACCCGCGTAACTGTGGACGAGTGGTGCGGCACCTGAGCGGCCGCAGGCGGCTACTGCGTGTACTCGTCGGCCACACAGAGCGCCGCGTCCAGAGCGGCGAACCCCTCCTTCAGCTCGGCCTCGCTCACGTTGCACGGGGGCACGACGTGGGTGCGGTTCATGTTGATGAAGGGCCAGATGCCGTGCTTCTTGGCGGCACCGCCGAAGGCGGCCATCGCGGCGTTCGCCTCGCCCGCCGCGTTGTACGGCACCAGCGGCTCGCGGGTCTCCTTGTTCTTCACCAGGTCCAGCGCCCAGAACATGCCGACACCGCGCACCTCGCCGACGCTCGGGTGCCGCTCGGCCAGCTCGCGCAGCGCGGGCCCGACAACGGTCTCGCCCAGCTGCTTGGCGTTCTCGACGACGCCCTCCTCGGCCATGACGTTGATCGTCGCCACGGCGGCGGCGCAGGCCAGCGGGTGCCCGGAGTACGTCAGACCACCGGGGTAGGGCCGCTTGGCGAAGGTCTCCGCGATCGCGCCGGAGATGGCGACACCGCCGAGCGGCACGTATCCGCTGTTCACGCCCTTGGCGAAGGTCATGAGGTCCGGGGTCACGTCGAACAGGTCGGCCGCGAACCACTCACCGGTCCGCCCGAACCCGGCCATGACCTCGTCCAGAATGAAGACGATGCCGTACTTGTCGCAAATCTCACGTACGCCGGCGAGGTAGCCGGGCGGCGGAATCATGATCCCGGCGGTCCCCGGGATGGTCTCCAGGATGATCGCGGCGATCGTGCCCGGCCCCTCGAAGGCGATCGTCGTCTCCAGGTGCTCCAGCGCCCGCGCGCACTCCTGCTCCTCGGTCTCGGCGTAGAAGCGGGAGCGGTAGAGGTACGGCGCCCAGAAGTGCACGACACCGGCGGCGGCCCCGTCGGAGGCCCAACGGCGGGGGTCGCCGGTGATGTTGATCGCCTGCTGGGTACCGCCGTGGTACGAGCGGTACGCCGACAGCACCTTCGGCCGCCCGGTGTGCAGCCGCGCCATCCGTACGGCGTGCTCGACGGCGTCGGCCCCGCCGTTGGTGAAGAAGATCTTGTCCAGGTCCCCGGGCGTCCGCTCGGCGATCAGCCGGGCCGCCTCCGAACGGGCCTCGATGGCGAAGGCGGGCGCGAACGTGGACAGGGTTGCGGCCTGTTCCTGGATCGCGGCGACGACCTTCGGGTGCTGGTAGCCGATGTTCGTGTAGACGAGCCCGCTGGTGAAGTCCAGGTACCGCTTGCCGTCGTAGTCCCAGAAGTACGACCCCTCCGCGCCGGCGACGGCGAGCGGGTCGATGAGCTCCTGCGCGGACCAGGAGTGGAACACATGAGCACGGTCCGCGGCCTTCACGGCCGCGCCGACCTCGGGGTTTGGCTGAGGGGTCATGCCGGCGAGCGTAGGTGTCGGCGCCACGGACGCGACATCGGCGTCCTGTCTGCGGTCCGGGGGTTTCCGCGACAGGTTGTCGACGGAAGGGGAAGGCGACAGGGACAGCATATTGACAGCAAGCTGTCTAAATGACAGTCTCCTGTCATAGGTTCTCTTCGGTTCTCTTCTGGAGGAGGAGTCATGAGCAGCAGCCGCAAGCCCGTGTACCTCGCCCTGTACGACACCTTCGCCGACTGGGAGACGGGGCATGCGACCGCGTATCTCGCCCGCGCCAGGTACGAGATCCGCACCGTGGGACCCACCCGTGAGCCGGTGCGGTCCATCGGGGGCCTCAGCGTCCGGCCCGACCTGGCGCTGGACGAAGTACGCCCCGAGGACGGCTCCCTGCTGATCCTGCCGGGCGCCGACCTGTGGGACACCACGGACGACCTCGCCCCCTTCGCCCGACAGGCCCGCGCCTTCCTCGACGCCGGCGTCCCCGTCGCCGCCATCTGCGGAGCCACCGCCGGGCTCGCCCGCGAGGGACTGCTCGACGACCGGGACCACACCAGCGCGGTCTCCTTCTATCTCGCCGCGACCGGATACCGGGGCGGCGAGCGGTACGTCGACACGGACGCCGTCACCGACGGGAAGCTGATCACCGCCGGTCCCACCGAGCCCGTCGCCTTCGCGCGGGAGATCTTCCGGCTGCTCGGGGTGTACGAGGGCGAGGTGCTGGACGCCTGGTACCGGCTGTTCCACGACTCGGACCCGCAGGCGTACGCCGTCCTCGAGAAGGCCGGTCGGTGAGCCGCGAACGCCAGGACCTGCTGAGCCGCAGCGCGCTCGGGGTCTTCCGGCTCAACGGCCAGTTCCTGGGCGTGGCAGAGGAGTTGGCGCGCCCCGCCGCTCTCACCGCCGCCTGGTGGCAGGTGCTGGGCGCGGTGCTGGGGGAGCCGCTGTCCGTCGCCGGGATCGCCCGTGCGATGGGCATCACGCGGCAGAGTGTCCAGCGCATCGCCGATCTGCTGGTCGAGCGCGGGCTCGCCGAGTACCGGCCCAACCCCGCCCACCGCCGTGCCAAGCTCCTCGCGCCGACCGACGAGGGGCGCGCGGCGATCCGGCGCATCGACCCCGGGCACGCCGCCTTCGCCGGCCGGCTGGCGGCGGAGTTCGGGGAGGCCGAACTCGCCGAAGCCGTACAAGTACTGGAACGGCTGTCGAAGGTGCTCGACCAGCTGGGCACGCCTGTTACGGAACCGTAGACACCGCTCCGCCCACCTCCCCCGTACGCCCGCACTATCTTGGGGATGTTGCACAGGTCGTATCGGGGGATTTCGGGGGAGGGCCTGCCATGGAAAAGCTTGGGGCGGGGGATCCGCAGCGGATCGGGGCGTATCGGCTGCTGGCGCGGCTCGGTGCGGGCGGGATGGGGCACGTGTATCTCGCCCGGTCGGACCGCGGCCGCACGGTCGCCGTCAAGCTGGTGCGCGAAGAGCTGGCCGCGCAGGAGGAGTTCCGGGCGCGGTTCAGGCAGGAGGTGCAGGCCGCGCGGCAGGTCGGCGGGCACTGGACGGCGCCCGTCCTCGACGCCGACACCGAGGCCGCCGTGCCGTGGGTCGCCACCGGCTATGTCGCCGGGCCGAGCCTGCAGCAGGTCGTCGGGCACGACCACGGGGCGCTGCCCGAGCGCTCGGTGCGCATCCTCGCGGCCGGTCTCGGGCACGCGCTGCAGGACATCCACGCCGCCGGGATCATCCACCGCGACCTCAAGCCGTCCAACGTGCTGGTGACCATCGACGGGCCGCGGGTCATCGACTTCGGGATCGCGCGGGCGCTGGAGACCGTGACGGACGGCGGGCTGACCCGGACGGGCGCGCTCGTCGGATCGCCCGGGTTCATGGCGCCCGAGCAGGTGCGGGGCGACCGGATCACGCCCGCGTGCGACGTCTTCTGCCTGGGCTCGGTACTGGCGTACGCCGCCACCGGCCAGCTCCCCTTCGGCACCGCCAACAGCGGTGTGCACGCCCTGATGTTCCGCATCGCCCAGGAGGAACCCGACCTGGAGGGGGTGCCCGAGGGCATCGCCGAACTCGTACGGGACTGCCTGAAGAAGGACCCGGACGCGCGGCCGACGCTCGACCAGGTCCTGGAGCGCACGGGGGCCGAGGACACGGTCTCCGACGGCCGGTCCCGGGATCCGTGGCTGCCGAGCGCGCTGGTGGCCCAACTCGGGCGGCACGCCGTGCAGTTGCTGGACGCGGAGGACCCGGAGGAGGCGGCGGGCCCGCAGGGCGCGGGCGGCTCGGCGGGCCCCTCGCTCGAAAAGCCGGCGGGGAACCGGCCGGGGAACGCGGCACCCGCCGAGGCCTCTCCCGAGCACGCGTCCGCCGCCGACGACTCCTCGCCGGGCCCGGCCGCCTCCGCCGGACCGCCTCCGCCGGGCCAGCCGGGCAGCGGTGCGCCGGTCAACCACCTCCCCACGATGGTCGCGGGCGCGGGTACCCAGACACCCCCGCCCGCCCACGCCCAGACACCTCCGCCCCCGGCCCATCCCGCGTACGGCGTTCCGCAGCAGCACCCGCAGCAGCAGCCCGGATACGGCTACCCGCACCAGCAGCCCGGCGCCTACGGCTATCCCCAGCAACCCGGCCCCTACGCGGGCCTCGGCTCCACCCCGCCCTACGGCCCGACCCCGCCCTACGGCGCGGCCCCGGTCGCCCCGCAGGAGCCGCCGCGACGCAACGGCCGCTCCACCGCGGCGCTGATCGCCGTCGCCCTGATCGTCGCGCTCGGCGCCGGCGGCTCGGTCTACGCCCTCATGAACGGCAGCGGCGACAAGACCGACGACAAGTCCGGGTCGGCCACCAGCGCACCCCCGACCACCGGACCGACCACGCAGGACCCGTCCTCGACGCCCACTGAGCCCTCCACCTCCGCACCCGCAAACGGCGCGATCCCGACCGGTTACCTGGGCACCTGGACGACCACCATCACCAACGCCGACGGCGAGAACACCCGCCAACTCACCATCCAGCAGGGCAAGGTGGGCGACACGGTCCTGTCCCTGGTCGCCGACGGACCCACGAGCAACGGCACCTACCACTGCGTGTTCCAGGCCCAGCTGACCTCGGCGCCGGGCAGCGGCGGCACCCTGGACATCGGCCCGTCCACCGTGACGTCCGGCGATTCGGGCTACTGCAAGCCGGGCGACGCCACCGAGATCAGCCTGCTGTCGGACGGCAGCCTGCAGCGCGAGAACACCAGCAACGGGGAGAAGCTGACGTACACCAGGCAGTAATCTCAAGTACCCGTCACCGTAAGGCCGTTGATCGCGCCCCGTCGTACGGTCGCTCCGGTGGAGTGGCTGAGCGCAGAGAACGTCGTGGCCGTCGGCACCGCGGTCCTCGGTATCGTCGCGTCCGGTGTCATGGTCTGGTACGAACGCCGGGTGCCGCGCCGCAAGAGGATCGGCTACCGCGTCCAGATGGACAACCCGATCGGCGACGGCGTACGGCTGGGCCGGGCGAATGTACGGATGGGGCTGTTCGACGAGGCCCCCGGCATGTCCGACGCCACCCTCGTCCTGCTGCGCATCGAGAACGACGGCTCCCAGGGCATCGACCGCGACGACTACACCAGCCCCGAGGTCCACGGGCTGACCGCGGTGTTCACCGGCCGCACCATCCGCGGCGTCTCGGTCACCCAGCCGTCCGGCACCGACCACCTGATGGACCACTTCACCGCCTCCCGCGGCTTCGGCTACGACGGCAACACGCTGCGCATCCCGCGGGTCCCGCTCAACCACGGCGACCACTTCAAGCTCCTCGTGCTGCTGTCCGGCGGCGACGTGGGCAGTCCGATACGGCTGATAGGGGGCATCCGCGAGGGCGAGGTGCACCCCAACCGCAGTGCCACGCCGGACGAGCAGCCGCCGCTGTTCAGCCGGGCCGCCCGCCTGATCGCCATCATGCTCACGCTCAGCGTCCTCGCCCTCGCGACCATCGTGGTGGCCCGGGACGACCGTCCGGTCCCGATCGGCTGCGAGACCGGCACGCTCAGGATCACCGGCTCGACGGCCTTCGAGCCGGTGGTCGAGGAACTGGCGAAGGAGTACGAGAAGAAGTGCGCGGGCTCCGACATCACGGTGGACGCACGGGGCAGTTCGGCGGGGGTGAACGAACTCGCCGCGCTCGGTGCGCAGTCGAAGAAGGGCGCCCGCAATCTGATCGCCTTCTCCGACGGTCCCGCGATCGGCGCCACCGGCAAGCTGGTCGGCCGGCGCGTCGCCCTCTCCGTCTTCAGCCTGGTCGTCAATGACGGCATCCGGCTGCCCGCCAAGGGGCTCTCCCTGAGCGACGTACGCCGTATCTACCGGGGTGAGTCGACGCGCTGGAAGCAGGTCGACGCCTCGCTTCCCGACATCCCGATCGTCCTGGTCGGCCGCAACGCCGACTCCGGGACGCGGCAGATCTTCCAGCGCCGGGTCCTCGGCACCTGGGAGCGGGTGCCCAGCACTTCGCTGGACTGCGTCCACAAGGACGACGTGTCCGCGCCCGTCATGCGCTGCGAACTCGACTCCACGGACGACGTGCTCGCCAAGGTGGCCGCACTCCCCGGCGCTCTCGGCTACACCGAACTCACCCTCGCCACCGGCCACCACGGCCTGCGCACGGTCCCCCTGGACGGGGCCGCACCCTCCGTCGAGGACATCGAGTACGGCAGGAGCGACTACCCGTACCGCGGTGTCGAGTACGCCTACACCTACGACCGCGCCCCTTCCGGCTCCCTGGCCTCCGCCTTCCTGGCCTACCTCGGCGAGGGCGTCAGCGAGAACGTCATCCGGGCCCACGGCCACCTGCCGTGCTCGGCGACGGTGGCCTCGGGCCTGTGCGCGGCGGACTGAGCCGGTGCCCGGCGGGCACCCTTGTGCCGTAGTGGCGTGTCCATGACGATGTGGTGAGCCTCGGCATCGGCAGCCTCGGGAGGGCACATGCGTCCCAGCCCCAGCAGGAGAACGGTCCTGACCGCGACGGCGGCGGGCGCGGCCGCACTGGGGGCCGCGGGCCCGGCCGAAGCCGCCCCGCCGGGCCGGCGCCCGCCGGCCACCGCACAGCCTCCGACCCATGAACTCCGCGCGCTGCTCAGGGAGTTGGACTCCGCCCGCATCGAGGCGACGATCCGCAGACTCGTCTCCTTCGGCACCCGCCACACCCTCTCCGTCCAGGACGACCCGGACCGCGGCATCGGCGCCGCCCGCGACTGGCTCCTCGGCGAGCTGCGTTCCTACGCCGCCGCCTCCGGCGGCCGGATGACGGCGGAACTCCAGTCGTACGTCCAGGAACCCGCGAGCCGCATCCCCACGGCCACGAGGATCACGAACGTGGTCGCGACCCTGCGCGGATCGGTGACGCCGGAGCGCGTGTACGTCGTCTCGGGCCACTACGACTCCCGGGTCACCGACGTCATGAACGCCACGTCCGACGCGCCGGGCGCGGACGACGACGCGTCCGGGGTGGCCGTCGTACTGGAGCTGGCGCGGGTGATGGCCAGGCGCCGGCCGGCTTCGACGATCGTGTTCGCGGCGGTGGCGGGGGAGGAGCAGGGGCTGTACGGATCGACCTATCTGGCCCAGCAGTTGAAGGCGGCGGGCACGGACGTGCAGGGGATGTTCACCAACGACATCGTCGGCAGCTCGACGGCGGACGACGGCACCGAGGACCCGTACACGATCCGGCTGTTCGCGGAAGGAGTCCCGTCCTCGGAGACCCCCGAACAGGCCGCGATCCGTAAGTCGGTGGGCGGGGAGAACGACTCCGCGACCCGCCAACTCGCCCGTTTCGTACGGGACGTGGCCGACAACGACGCGACCGGCATGCACGTCCGCGTCGTCTACCGCCGGGACCGCTATCTGCGCGGCGGCGACCACATCCCCTTCCTCGAACGTGCCTACCCGGCCGCCCGCTTCACCGAACCGGCCGAGGACTTCGCCCACCAGCACCAGGACGTCCGCGTCGACGAGAACGGCAAGCAGTACGGCGACCTGCCGCAGTTCTGCGACTTCGCCTTCGTCGAGCGGGTAGCGCGGGTCAACGCGGCGGCCCTGTGGACCCTCGCGCAGGCGCCGGGCACGCCACGCGGAGCGAAGATCCTTACGTCCGCCCTGACGAACTCCACGCAGCTGGTGTGGACGCGCGGGACGGAACCGGACCTCGCGGGCTACGAGATCGTCTGGCGCGAGACCACGGCACCGGAGTGGACGCATGTGATCCCCGCCGGGGACGTCACGACGTACGAGGTGGACCTGTCCAAGGACAACGTGTTCTTCGGCGTGCGGGCCGTGAACCGGGCGGGGAACAGGAGCCCGGTGGCCTTCCCGGCCCCGCAGTCGTGATCAGGCAGGCCCTAGATCCAGCCCTGTTGCCAGGCGCGGTGGGCGGCCGCATGACGGGTCGTGGCGCCCAGCTTCGACATGGCGGCGGAGAGGTAGTTGCGCACCGTGCCCGGCGCGAGGTGCACCTCGGCGGCGATCTCGGCGACCGACGCTCCGGTGCGGGCGGCGCGCAGCACCTGCAACTCGCGGTCGCTGAGCGGGCAGTCGTCCTCGGTCAGCGCGGACGCGGCGATGTCGGGGTCGACGTAGCGGCGTCCGGCGGCGATGTCGCGGATGATCTCCGCGAGCCTGGCCGCGGGCGTCGTCTTGGGCACGAAGCCGCGGACACCGGCGGCGAGGGCGCGGCGCAGCACCGCGGGCCGCGCGTGCCGGGTCACCATGACGACCCGGGTGGGCAGCCGGGCCCGGTGGATCTCCTCGGCGGCACGCAGTCCGTCCGTGGGCGGCATCTCGAGGTCGAGTACCGCGATGTCCGGACGGTGTTCGTGCGCGAGCCGTACGGCGTCGGTGGTGGTGGCGGCCTCGGCCACCACGGTGAAGTCCTCCTCCAGCGCGAGCAGGGCGGCCAGTGCGGAGCGCAGGAGGTCCTCGTCGTCGGCGAGGAGCAGCCGGATCACCGCGTCGCTCCCTGTGCGGGCAGCGCCGCCGTCACGACGAAACGGTCGCCTTCGCCCCGCTCCCAGGTCAACTCCCCGCCCGCCGCCCGCAGTCGCTCGGCTAGACCGCGCAGTCCGGTGCCGTCCGCCGCGCCGGGGGGCAGGTCGGCGCCGTCGTTGCTGATCCGCAGCCGGGCGCGGCCGCCGGTGACGCGGTAGTCGACCTCGGCGCTGCGGGCGTGGCTGTGGCGCAGGACGTTGGTGGTGGCCTCACGCATCACCAGGCCCAGCAGGGAACGGACCGATTCGGTCAACTCGGCTGCCACGGCCGCCGGTTCGAGATCCATCCGGGCGTCGATGCCGGCCGCGGCCAGCACCCGGGTCGCGTTGGCGATCTCGTCGTCCAGTGTCGTACGGCGTATCCCCTGCACCACGGCGCGCGTGTCCCGGAGCGCGTCCGAGCACAGCTGCCGTACCTCCTGCATCTCGGCGGCGGCGCGCACCGGGTCCGTCTCGGTGAGCCGGGAGGCCAACTCGGCCTTCAGGGCGATGACTTGGAGGTGATGCCCCTGGATGTCGTGCAGGTCCGAGGCGAACCGCAGCCGCTCGTCCTTGACCGCCAGCTCCGCCTCGAGCTGCCGCGCCCGGTCCAGCTGCCCCGCGATGCGCCACGCCCACAGCGGCCCGAGCACCGTCCACGCGGTGAACGCGACGATCCCGGCCGGGAACACCACGGCATACGCGAACTCCCCGTCGTCGGCGGCAAGGCTCACGGCTCCGCCCGGTACGAGCGCGAGCACCGTCGCCGCCACGACGAGCACCCATCGGGAACGCGCCGGCAGATAGCTCGCCCCGATCGCCACGGTCACCGCCGAAGCGACCACCCACAGGCCGTAGTTGTGCCGGGCCAGCGGGAGCGCGGCGAGGACGACCGCGGCGGCGCCCGCGACCAGCAGCCAGCCCAACGGCGCCCGTAGCGAAGGGGATTCGATCGTCGCCGGTGCCTTGAGCCATCCGCCGAGCAGCACCGCGCTCGCCACGGCGTGGACGGCGAGAGCGGGCACGGTCGGCACGCGCGCCCAGGCGGGCACGTCGCCGTCCAGCGCCCAACTGCCGTACGACAGCACCATCACGCACACGACGGTGCCGGGCACGGCCCACCAGGTGTAGCGGCGGAAGCTCGTCAGTCCTGCCCCGCGGTCCCTCGGCGCGTCCTCCACGCGGTCATTGTCGCGAACGGCAGGGGGCGAATGACAGATGTCATGAGGGGATGTGCGCTTCCGGCACTACTGGCGCCTCCCCGAGCGGGCGCAGGCTGACGTTCATGACCGATGAGAGCCGCGCGACCACGCCGCCGACGGCCCACTGCTGCAGTCGACAGCGGTTTCGCCGCGGGCGGGCCCTGGCCCGCCGCTGGCCCACCGCCCTCGCCCTCGCGCTCACCGGCGCACTGATCGTGGGCGACTCGGCGGCCGACGGCGGCGGCGACGCCGTCAGGGGCTACGCGGAGGCCCTGCCCCTGCTGCCGCTGCTGTACGTCGTCATCAACCAGGCGGGCAGCCCCAGGGTGACCTGGCCGGTGCTCGGCGCGGGGGTCGCGGTCATGTTCGCCGTCCAGGCCCAGGACGCGGTGTCACCGGGTGGCGTGCTGGTCGCCGTGGCGCTGGGCGTGCTGCTGTGGGGAGTGGTGCGCGGGGCTCCGCACGGGCGGACCGTCCTGGGGATCCAGGCCGCCGGGGCGATCGTCTTCGGCGCACTGGCCGTGACGGGGCTCGTGGTGGACCCGGACATCGGCCGGTACGCGGTGGCGGCGGGCTGGTTCTTCCACGGCGTCTGGGACTTCGCCCACCTGCGCCTGAAGCGCCTCAAGGGCATCGTGGCCCCCAGTTTCGCGGAGTGGTGCGCCGTGGTGGACGTGGTGGTCGGACTGGAGCTGGTGTTTCTCGGGTAGCCGCCGTCACCTCGGCTCGGGCGGTCGCTGGCGGGGCATGTTCGGGCGCGGGCCCGTGCCCGGAGGCAGCGGGAAGCGGCCGTGCGCGCTGCCGATCTCCTGCCGCCCGCCCCCGGCGCCCGCGGACTGGATGCCCATCGGCGCGCACCCCGTGCGGAACTCCACCATCCAGTCCGCCGTCTCCGTCCGCACCAGCTCGGTCACGTCCTCCGAGAACCGCCGCAGCACCCCCAGGCACCGCTCGGCGGCCTCGCTCGCCGTCCCCTCCGCCGGACCCAGTACCTCCCGCACACTCTCCGAGGCCCAGTCGAACTGCAGCACCTGCAGCCGCCGCTGCACGGCCTGCGCCGTGGCCACGTCCCTTATCCAGCCGGAGGTCACGCCGAAGAACCGGTCCACGGCCACGCACGCCACCGCGAGCAGCAGCGCCAGATACCCCCAGGCGGCCATGCCGGCGATCACGCCGGTCAGGTCCAGCAGCGGCAGCGCGGCCCCGCCGACGGCCCCCACCGCGGCGCCAGTGCGCAGTGCCCGCGCGCCCCGCCGCTTCCACACGCGGTCCGAGAGATACCAGGCCGCCGTCTCCAGCGCCCCCTGCTCCACCCACCGGTACAGCTCGTGCAGTCGCTCGGCCGGCTCGCCCCAGTCCCCGAGCGGGAACGACCGCCCGACCAGATCGCCCGGCCGCAGCCCGGCCGCATCCTCGCCCCAGCCGTCCTGATGAGGCGGACCCTCGGGCTGCATCTCCGACTGACCCACCCGGCACTCCCTACTGATCACGACCGAACACGTTGCGTGACACCTGATGCTGATGTGCTCGACCCTTCCTACCGCCCAATGGGTGGCGAAGCCCCGGGATTCACCTCTTTTCCGCCCGGAAGTGGGTCTTGATCAGGTATAGGACTCGGCGACACCTCACTCGAAAGAGTGCCGGGGCGACGGCTGCCACGACCACGTAGGCTCGTGCCAGGCGGGAAAACCTCGCCCACACAGCCGTACGAAACCAGGAGCTGATCGTGATTCCCGGTGGTGGCCAGCCCAACATGCAGCAGCTGCTCCAGCAGGCCCAGAAGATGCAACAGGACCTGCAGCAGGCACAGGAGGAACTGGCGCAGACCGAGGTCGACGGACAGGCGGGCGGCGGCCTGGTGAAGGCCACCGTCACCGGCTCCGGCGAACTGCGCGCGCTGAAGATCGACCCGAAGGCGGTGGACCCCGAGGACACCGACACCCTCGCGGACCTGATCGTCGCGGCGGTACAGGCGGCGAACGAGAACGCCCAGAACCTCCAGCAGCAGAAACTGGGCCCGCTGGCACAGGGCCTGGGCGGCGGCAGCGGTATCCCCGGCCTGCCTTTCTAAGAGGGGTGTGGGCCGACTACCGTACGTACTTGTAAGGAACCCCCGGGAAGGACGGCAGTCCGTGTACGAAGGCGTGGTGCAGGACCTCATCGACGAACTGGGGCGACTCCCCGGCGTCGGTCCCAAGAGCGCCCAGCGGATCGCCTTCCACATCCTGCAGGCGGAACCGACGGACGTACGGCGTCTCGCGCAGGCCCTGATGGAGGTCAAGGCGAAGGTCCGCTTCTGCTCGACCTGCGGCAACATCGCGCAGGAGGAGCTCTGCAACATCTGCCGCGACAGCCGCCGCGACGCCTCCGTCATCTGCGTGGTGGAGGAGCCCAAGGACGTGGTCGCCATCGAGCGAACCCGCGAGTTCCGGGGCCGCTACCACGTGCTGGGCGGAGCGATCAGCCCGATCGAGGGTGTCGGACCGGACGACCTGCGTATACGAGAACTTCTCGCGCGGTTGGCCGACGGTACGGTCACGGAACTGATCCTGGCCACCGACCCGAACCTGGAGGGCGAGGCCACGGCCACGTACCTCGCCCGCATGATCAAGCCCATGGGCCTCAAGGTCACCCGCCTGGCCAGCGGCCTCCCGGTGGGTGGCGACCTGGAATACGCGGACGAGGTGACCCTCGGCCGCGCCTTCGAGGGGAGACGACTTCTAGATGTCTGACGCCACGCTGCATGTCACGACGCAGGACCCGGACGACTTCGCGGTCCAGATCGCGGACCAGGTGGAGAGCTTCCTGGTGGCCGTCACAGAGGTGGCGAAGGGCGACGAGCCCGACTCGGCCGTCCCCTTCCTCCTCCTGGAGGTCTCCCAACTCCTCCTGGCCGGCGGCCGCTTGGGCGCGCACGAGGACATCGTCCCCGACGAGCGCTACGAGCCCGACACGGGCCCGGACGTGGATGTGGACGAACTGCGCGAGAACCTGGCGCGCCTGCTGGACCCGATCGACGTCTACTCCGAGGTCTTCGACCCCTACGAACCCCGCAAGGCCCCGGTCCCGGCCCGGATCTCCGACGACCTGACCGACGTCATCACCGACCTCCGCCACGGCATGGCCCACTACCGCGCGGGCCGCATCACGGAGGCCCTGTGGTGGTGGCAGTTCTCGTACTTCTCCAACTGGGGCTCCACGGCCTCGGCGACCCTGCGCGCACTCCAGTCGATCGTCGCCCATGTCCGCCTGAACCAGCCCCTGGAGGAACTGGACGGCCTGGACACGGACCAGGGCGCGATGGGCGACGAGACGCTGGAGTTCGAGGCCGGCAAGGTGATGCAGGAGGAGATCGCGGGGCCGCTGGGGATGGGGCCCGTGAAGTAGCGCGACCGGGTCTTCGACCGGCCTGTTCCTTCTGCCTGTGGGGCGCGGTGAGTACGCTGCGCCCCACAGGCATGTGTACGGGGACTCAGGGACGACGACCCGCCCGCCGGTCACAGCCCCCACACCCCCTTCACCACCGCGGTGACCCCGCCCGCGAGGGCCAGTGACAGCACCAGCAGGCGGGCCCGTTTCTCGGGTATGCGTTCGGCGAGGAACCGGCCGATCACCGCCCCCACCGTCATCGCGGCGACCACCCAGCCCCACTGGGCACTGCTGAGCCCCGGGGCACCGTTCGCCGCCACCGAGAAGGCGTTCACGACCACGCCGTAGAACTGCGCGTTCGGCACGAACTCCCGTACCGTCCAGCCCGCGTTGAGGGCGTACAGGGAGATCGGCGGTCCGCCCACTCCGGCCGCCGAGTTCATGAACCCGCCCAGCGCGCCCGCCGCGACCGCGCCCTTTGTGCCGCGCAGTGCGGGTACCCGGGCGCCGCGCATGACCAGGAGCACGGCGACCGTGACCAGCCCGCCCATCACCAACAGGAGGGCTGGTTCGGGGAGTTGACGGGTCATCCATGATCCCACCGGCACCGTGCATGCCGCCGCCACACACAGCGGCACCATCGCGCCCGGCCGCACCTGCCGCCAGCCGCCGGCCAACCCCACGGCGCTGATCGCCCCCGCGGCGCAGTTGGCGAGTACGACCCCCTCGGCCGGTCCCAGCAACAGCACCAGCGCCGGTACGGCGACCAGAGCGAAGCCCATGCCGGTCAGCCACTGCACGGAGGAGCCGAGCAGCACGATGCCCGCCACAAGCACGTCGCCCGACCAGCCGTTCGTCGTCATGACCCGGCATCCTTCCCCAGGGCTCACCGCCCAAGCGTGATCCAACAGTCACTCCATGTGAGTTGGGTGCGTCTTGGATCTGTGCTGTACGACGCCTGCACGGCCCCTAACCAGCGAAAAGCGAGTCTGGAGTCACTTCACCAGGAGGAACCGAGAGCCTGGACCCGCACCCGAAACTGGAGACAGCGATGACCCGTCGTTCCATAACCAAGCGCGCAGCCATCGTCACCGCGTCCGCCGTCGTCGCCCTCGGCACGATCGGAACCGTCGCTGCCACCGCAGGCCCCAAGGCCGAGGCCAAGCCCACCAAGACGCAGATCGCCGGCCTGTTCGACACCTGGAACAAGGCGCTGCAGAGCGGCGACTCGGAGAAGGTCGCGGACCTGTACGCGAAGAACGCGGTCCTGCTGCCCACCGTCTCCAACGAGGTCCGCACCAACCGTGCCGCGATCGTCGACTACTTCGACCACTTCCTGCAGAACAAGCCGGTCGGCACGAAGATCAAGACGATCGTCGACGTCCTCGACAGCAACTCCGCGATCGACACCGGCGTCTACAAGTTCGCGCTCACCGACCACGACACCGGCAAGAAGAGCGTCGTCGAGGCCCGCTACACGTACACGTACGAGAAGATCGACGGCAAGTGGAAGATCGTCAACCACCACTCCTCGGCGATGCCCGAGAAGAAGTGACCTCAGCCGCCGGTCCGTTGTGCGGCCGCCCGTAGGCGGATCTCCACGCACAGCCCGCCCCCGGGAGCGTCCCGCAGGGCCACGGTTCCGCCGTCGTCCGTCACCAGCTGTTTGACGACGGCGAGGCCGAGGCCCGAACCGGAGCGCCCGGTCAGGCCCTGGCCCCGCCAGAAGCGGTCGAAGGCGCGGGACTTCTCCGCGTCCGACATGCCGGGGCCCTCGTCCAGGACGGAGAGGACCACCTCGTCGCCCGTGGTCTCGACCCGGACGGCGATGGTCCCCCGGTCCGGCGAGACCTCCAACGCATTCGAGAGCACGTTGTCCAGCACCTGGTCCAGATGGCCGGGGCTGGCCAGCACAGCCGGCCGGCCGTCGGCACTCCCCCCGAGCGTGATGGTGACTCCGCGCTCGTCGGCGGCCGGCCTCCACACCGACAGACGTTCCTCGACGATGTCCCGCAGGACGAGCGGCTCCGCGGCGGTGACCTTCGCCTCCGCGCGCGCCAGCACCAGCAGGCCGTTGACGAGGCGGCTCATCCGGACGACCTCCGCGGTCGCCTGCTCCACGTCCTCCCGTACGTACTCGTCGTCCACCCCGTCCGCGATGTTGTCCAGCGACAGGCGCAACGCGGTGAGGGGAGTGCGGAGTTGGTGGGAGGCGTCGGCGACGAAGATGCGCTGCGAGGCGACCAGCGTGTCCAGGCGCTCCGCCCCCTGGTTGAGGGTGCGCGCGAGGGTCTGTGTCTCCGGCGGGCCCGTCACCGGGGAGCGCGCGGTCAGGTCGCCGTCGCTGAACCTGCTTGCCATGCCGTTGAGTTCACGGAGGGGGGCGGTGATCCGGCGGGCGGCCACCGCGCCGATCAGCGCCGCCACCCCGAGCACCGCCACCGCGAGCCCCGCCCTGAAGCCCCAGATCGTCCACAGCCTGTGGGTGAGACCCGACGTCGAGTACACGATCCGTACGGCGCCGACGACTTGGCCGTCGCTCTTCGCGGGCACCGTGATCACCAGGTCGCGGCCCCAGATGAAGTGCGAGCCCCAGTCGGTCGTCGACCGCCCCTGCTCCAGAACCTTCTTCAGGTCCGCGTCCCGCGCGGGACGCGAGACGGCCGCCGCGCACCGGGCGGTGGCCGTGACCTGGACCTCGTCCTTGGTCTCCTCGGCGTACGCCTCGGCCATCTTCGTCAGCGCCCGGCACGACGCCTCGTCGCCGTTGGCCAGCAGCAGCGCCATGGTGGTCGCCTCGCGCTTCACGGACGACTCGGTGTCGTCGCGCAGCTGATCGGTGAGCGTGAAGGCCACCGGCACGGTGAACAGCAGGATGGCTACGGCGACGAGCAGGATGTAGCTGCGGATGAGCTGGCGGTTCATGAGCCGGCGCCGTCCGAGCCCTCGTCGACGACGAGCCGGAACCCGACCCCGCGCACCGCCTCGATGGTGATCGCCCCCGTGAGCTTGCGCCGCAGCGCCGCCACATGCACGTCCAGCGTCTTGGTCGGCCCGAACCAGTTCGCGTCCCAGACCGCCTCCATGATCTGCTCGCGCGACATCAGCGCGCCGGGCTCCTCGGTGAGGAAGGACAACAGGTCGTACTCCTTGGGGGCGAGCGCCACCTCCGCGCCGTCCAGACGGACCCGCGCCGCCTTGCGGTCGACGGTCAGCCGGGGGCCGTACCGGTCCGGGACGCTTTCCGAGGAAGCGGAGGTACGGGGCTGCACGCGCCGCATCACCGCTCGTATCCGCGCGATGACCTCCCGCACCCCGAACGGCTTGGACACGTAGTCGTCCGCGCCGAGCTCCAGGCCCACCACCCGGTCCGTCTCGTCGCTGCGCGCGCTGATCACGATGATCGGCACGTCGCCGCGCTCGCGCAGCGCCTTGCAGACGTCCAGACCGTCGGTGTCGGGCAGCCCGAGATCGAGGAGGACGACGTCGTAGGGGCCCTTGTGGCTCAGCGCGGCGCCGCCGGTGGTGACCCACTCGACCTCGAAGCCGTAGCGGCTCAGGCCACGGCGAAGGGACTCGGCGACCGGCTCATCGTCTTCCACCAGGAGTACGCGCACAGGGCGAACCCTAATGCTTGAACTTTAAATCCCTCGGCGGCCACGGAGCGTGAACAGGTGACCTGGCCCACTTTGCGGAGTGTTCACGTCCGGGGCGGGCAGGGACCGTGCTGGAGCGCCGGATCTCACCATGTGGTTTCACGTAGGTCGATTTCGGGCGCTGGATAGACTGAGCCGACCGCAGTACATATGCGTATCTGCGGAAAGATACGGGACGAGCGAGGAGCGCACGTGGGCCTTGTCGTGCAGAAGTACGGAGGCTCCTCCGTAGCCGATGCCGAGGGCATCAAGCGCGTCGCCAAGCGAATCGTGGAAGCGAAGAAGAACGGCCACCAGGTGGTCGTCGTCGTTTCCGCGATGGGCGACACGACGGACGAGCTGATCGATCTCGCCGAGCAGGTGTCTCCGATGCCGGCCGGGCGTGAGTTCGACATGCTGCTGACCGCCGGAGAGCGGATCTCCATGGCCCTGCTGGCGATGGCGATCAAAAACCTGGGCCACGAGGCCCAGAGCTTCACCGGCAGCCAGGCAGGCGTCATCACCGACTCCGTCCACAACAAAGCCCGGATCATCGACGTCACGCCCGGCCGGATCCGCGACTCGGTGGACGAGGGCAACATCGCCATCGTCGCCGGCTTCCAGGGCGTCAGCCAGGACAAGAAGGACATCACGACCCTCGGTCGCGGTGGTTCGGACACGACCGCCGTCGCGCTGGCCGCCGCCCTCGACGCCGAGGTGTGCGAGATCTACACCGACGTCGACGGCGTGTTCACCGCCGACCCGCGCGTGGTGAAGAAGGCGAAGAAGATCGACTGGATCGCCTTCGAGGACATGCTGGAGCTCGCCGCCTCCGGTTCGAAGGTGCTGCTCCACCGCTGTGTGGAGTACGCCCGCCGCTACAACATCCCGATCCACGTCCGCTCGTCCTTCAGTGGGCTGCAGGGCACGTGGGTCAGCAGTGAGCCGATCGAGCAAGGGGACAAGAAGGTGGAGCAGGCCATCATCTCCGGTGTCGCGCACGACACCTCCGAGGCCAAGGTCACGGTCGTCGGTGTGCCGGACAAGCCGGGCGAGGCCGCCTCGATCTTCCGGGCCATCGCCGACGCCCAGATCAACATCGACATGGTCGTGCAGAACGTGTCCGCCGCCTCCACCGGGCTGACGGACATCTCCTTCACGCTCCCCAAGACCGAGGGCCGCAAGGCCATCGACGCCCTGGAGCGGGCGAAGACGGCCATCGGGTTCGACTCGCTGCGCTACGACGACCAGATCGGCAAGATCTCGCTCGTCGGCGCCGGCATGAAGACCAACCCGGGTGTCACGGCCTCCTTCTTCGAGGCGCTCAGCGACGCCGGGGTCAACATCGAGCTGATCTCGACATCCGAGATCCGCATCTCGGTCGTCACGCGTGCCGACGACGTGCCGGAGGCCGTCCGCGCGGTCCACTCCGCCTTCGGCCTCGACTCCGACACCGCCGAGGCGGTCGTTTACGGCGGCACCGGGCGATGACCGTACGACCGACGCTCGCGGTCGTGGGAGCGACCGGAGCCGTCGGCACGGTCATGCTCCAGATCCTGTCCCAGCACGCGGACATCTGGGGCGAGATCCGACTGATCGCCTCCCCGCGCTCGGCCGGCCGCAAGCTGGCCGTGCGCGGCGAGGAGGTCGAGGTGGTGGCCCTGACGGAGGAGGCCTTCGACGGGGTCGACGTCGCCATGTTCGACGTGCCCGACGAGGTGTCCGAGCGCTGGGCGCCGATCGCCGCGGCCAAGGGCGCGGTGGTGGTGGACAACTCGGGCGCGTTCCGGATGGACCCCGAGGTGCCGCTGGTCGTGCCCGAGGTCAATCCGCACAAGGCGCGCATGAGGCCCCGCGGGATCATCGCCAACCCCAACTGCACGACGCTGTCCATGATCGTGGCCCTGGGCGCGCTGCACGCCGAGTTCGGGCTGCGTGAACTGGTCGTCTCCTCGTACCAGGCCGTGAGCGGGGCGGGCCGGGCCGGCGTCGCCACTCTGCGTCAGCAGCTGGCGCTCGTCGCCGGTACGGAGCTGGGGACCAACCCCGGTGACGTGCGGCGGGCCGTCGGCGACAACACCGGTCCGTTCCCCGAGCCGGTCGCCCTGAACGTCGTGCCGTGGGCCGGGTCCCTGCGGGAGGACGGCTGGTCGTCGGAGGAGATGAAGGTGCGGGACGAGTCCCGCAAGATCCTCGGCCTGCCCCACCTGCCCGTCGCCGTGACCTGCGTACGGGTGCCGGTGGTCACCACCCACTCCCTCACCGTCCACGCCCGCTTCCAGGGCGAGGTCACCGTCGACGGGGCCCGCGAGATCCTCGCGACCGCACCCGGCGTCGTCCTGTTCGACAACCCGGCCGCCGGGGAGTTCCCGACGCCCGCCGACGTCGTGGGCACCGACCCGACCTGGGTGGGCCGGGTGCGCCGGGCGCTCGACGATCCGACGGCGCTCGAACTCTTCGTCTGCGGGGACAACCTGCGCAAGGGCGCGGCCCTCAACACCGCCCAGATCGCGGAGCTGGTGGCGACCGAGTTCGTGTGACGGTGCGTGACCATGGTCGCGCTCCCATGACGTGCCGTGTTGCGTGTGCCACATGCCGAAGCAAGGGGTTACCGCCGGAAAAGCCCTGGCAGTGGCTTGTTTGCTTTGTAGGATCCGTGGACGATGTGTGGTCCGGGTGCTGGTCCGTACCACTTGCCCCGGACCCCTTCGGCATCCGAAGATTTCCTCCCCGTTCTCCGCAACCGCGCGGAGGGCGGGGAGCGTCTTTGCGAACGCCCTTCGGGGGTGCGGGGATGCGGTACGGGGCGTGGGGACGCCCCGGTCATTCAGGACATAGGGGAAGAGCGGGTAGGCATGAGGGCGTTCTACGCACGGTCGGTTGTGCTGCCTGACGCGAGACAGCCGGTGGGATCACGCAACGCAAAAGTGACGCCCGGCACGTACAACCCTGACGGGGGGCAGCGTGTCCAACTGGCGTGGCTGAGGTACTCGACTTCTCTGCGGCGACGCGCGGCACGGCTCTACGGCCGCCCCGCCCGTCCCTCCGACCCCGCATGCCCGGTACGCCCGGCGGCGGCATGCCGGTGATCGCGCCCATGCCCGCAGCGCGGCCGACCCGCCTTCCGAACCAGCGCGACGGCGCCGAACACGCCGAGGACTCGGCGGCGGCCGGCACGACCGTCGACCACCTCACCGAGACCTACCGCGCGCACTACCGCTCGCTGCTGGGTCTCGCCGCCCTCCTGCTCGATGACACCGCCTCCTGCGAGGACGTCGTCCAGGAGGCCTTCATCCGCGTGCACTCGGCACGCAAACGCGTCCGTGACCCCGAGAAGACGCTCGCGTACCTGCGTCAGACGGTGGTCAACCTCTCCCGCTCGGCCTTGCGTCGCCGCATCCTGGGCCTGAAGCTGCTCTCCAAGCCGATGCCCGACATGGCGAGCGCCGAGGAGGGGGCGTACGACCAGCTGGAGCGCGACTCGCTGATCAAGGCGATGAAAAACCTGCAGCGCCGCCAGCGCGAGGTCCTGGTCCTGCGCTACTTCGCGGACATGACCGAGGCCCAGGTCGCCGAGACACTCGGGATATCGCTGGGCTCGGTGAAGGCGTACGGCTCCCGCGGCATCGCGGCCCTGCGTCTCGCGATGGAGGCACCGGCATGAACAAGGACGGCGCGGGACGTGACTCCCACGAGCGTCACGAGCCCTTCGCATGGCATGAGCCGATGGGCGGGCACGAGCAAGAGCACAGGCAATCGCACGCTGGGAACGCAACTGTGAACCACGGCCCCGACGACCAGAGCCCCGACGACGGGCTCGACTCGGACGAGCTGGCTCTGCGCAGGCTGCTGCAGCAGGCGGTGCAGACGGTCGAGCCGCGCGACGGCTCGCTGGACCACCTGCGGCGGGCCGTACCCGCACGGCGCGCCCGCAAGCGGCAGGCCGCCGTCGGCATGGCGGCCGCCGCCCTGTTCATCGGCACCGCCGTCCCGGCCCTGCTGCACGTCTCCAACTCCACCGGCTCCGACGTCAACCCGTCGGTCGCCGGCCAGGCCTCGCAGGCCCAGGGCGGGGCGAGCCAGGGCAAGAACGCGGACGGCAGTCAGAGCACCGCAGGCGGCAGCTCCGGCAAGTCCCAGGACCAGGGCAAGGGCAACGCGAAGGGCGAGGGCAAGGGCAAGGGCACCGGAACGGGCACGGGCAGCAGCGCGGGCACCGGCCCCGCGGCCACCAGCGCCGCGGGCGCTCCGGTGTGCACGGCCACCCAGCTCGGCTCGCCCACCGAGTCCGTCGACGCCCCCGATTCCGCGAACACGGTCTACGGCACCTTCCGTGTCGTCAACGTCTCCACCACCGCCTGTTCCGTCGGTGGGGCCGGGACCGTGAGCACGCTCGCGCAGGGCGCCGCGGACGCCACCAAGATCACTGCGGTACGGCATGTGTCGGGGGACGCCGCGGCCGGTCTGCCCGACCCGTCCACCGAGGTCACCGGGCTGCAGCTGCTGCCGGGCGCGGCGTACGAGGTGAAGTTCGCCTGGGTCCCCTCGGGGACCTGTCCCACCACGGGTGACAGCTCCGGCGGCAGCGACGGCGGTTCCACCGCCACGCCGACTCCGACCGACACCGCGTCCACCTCCAGCGGCAGCGACAGCGGTGTGACCTCCCAGATGGTGACGGAGGACGGCACGCAGGACGGCAGTGTGGTCGTGTCCCACACGACCGAGGCGGGGTCGCCGACGGTTTCGGCGACGGTGTCCGACGCGTGTGCGGGGCAGGTCATCTACACCGGGGTGCTGGCCGGGGCGTGACGATTCCCGCCGTTGCCGGGGGCTGCCTTCTTTGGGACGGGTGCTTCGGCCTGAACGGCCTCGTCCTCAAACGCCGGACGGGCTGGGGAACCGAAACGCCGGACGGGCCGAAAATGCCCACCGGCGTCAGACGGTCACCGTTTCTTCCTCCGGCGCCAGGCCCATTTCCGCATCGCGCGCGAACTCGGCCTCGCGCCGCAGCAACCGGAACCACATGAACACCACGAACCCGGCGAAGACGAACCACTCGCCGGTGTAGCCGAGGTTCTGGAACGCCTTCAGGTCCAGCCCGGAGTCCGCGGGCGCCGTCGCCGGCACGGCCGTCATCCCGGCCTCGGCCTTGTCCAGCGTGATCCACCCGTCGTACACGTCGTACGGCACGAGGTTCACCAGTGACGCCGAGCTGATCGCCGCGGTCTGGCCGGTCGGCAGCCCGCCCTGTGCGCTCACCCCGTTGTCACCCGGCGTCTCGGACGCCTGCAGCGCACCGGTGACGGTGACTTCACCGGTGGGTGCGGCGGGCGCCTTCGCGGCGTCGGCGGAACCCGGCAGCCAGCCCCGCACGACGGGCAGCGCCTTGCCGCCGTCGGTGCGCAGCAGCGTCAGGACGTAGTAGCCGTTCCTGCCGTCGAGATCGCGGTCCGGGACGAGGAGCTGCTTGCCGTAGCGGCCGGTCGCGGTGGCCTGCCTGCCGGAGGTCGCCTGGTTCACGGGCAGCAACTCCCGCAGCGGGCGGGCCTTCTCGTGCCGGTCCGTGGTGACCTGCGCGGTCGCGTCGCGGTCGGCCTGTACCCGGTCCTCGAACCTGCTCAGCTGCCAGGACCCCATGAAGATGCAGAAGGGGATGGCGAGCAGCACGAAGACGTTGATCCCCCACCAGCGGGACGTCAGCAGAAACCGGTACACGCCTTCCAAGGTACGGGGCTGCCGCGCAGGGCCCGTTCGCGGGGTCAGTACCTCTCGGAGAGGTGGTCCCGGCCGGCCGGGGGCTCGTACGGCTCCGGCCAGAAGTCCGTGACGGTGGATATGCGGCCGCTCTCGTCCCCGGTGAAGAACGAGATGGCGTACATCTCCTCCAGCCCCACCACGAAGTGCGCCCAGCTGACCACCTGTCCCGGCTCGGCGACGATGCGCTCCATCCGAAGGTGCCAGTCGCCCGGGTACTCCCGGTTGAACTGCACGTACCTCTCCCGCCCGCTGATCCGCTCGCGCGTCTGCGGCAGGGTGTAGACGACGTCCTCGGCCAGGGTGTCGGCGAACGCGGTCCAGTCCCGCGCCTCGGCGGTGGCCCAGAACCTCTCGACTGTCTTGCGCAGATCGGTCATGTCGAAAAGTCTGCACCCCGCCACTGACAATCGGCCCTGACCTGCAGGAACGGCCTGATGGGGGTCGGTTCGCGGGCCTGGTCGCAAGGGGTTGGGTAAGGGACCGGTAGAAGTTGTCCACAGGCTGGGGAACCTCGTCGGCGCATTGTCGTTGCGAGCAGGCACTATGGGGCCATGACTGAGAGCAACGGGTCCACCGCGCCGGAGCGGAACGAGGACATGGCGGACTGGGAGAAGCGCTTCCGGGCGCCGCGGGTGTCGCTGCCCGACTGGGCGGAGGACGCACCGGACCGCTCCCTGTTCGTCTCGAACGCGACGGGGACGTACGAGCTGTATGCGTGGGACCGGGCGACGGGCGGCCAACGCCAGGTGACGGACCGGCCGAACGGCACGACGGACGGCGTGCTCACCCCGGACGGCGCGTGGATCTGGTGGTTCGACGACAAGGACGGCGACGAGTTCGGCGTCTGGCGCAGACAGCCCTTCGCCGGCAGCGAGGACGAGCTCGCGGCGCCGGGCCTGGAGGCCTCGTACCCGTCGGGCCTGGCCCTCGGCAGGGACGGCCGCACGGCGATCGTCGGCCGCTCCACGGACGAGGACGGTACGACGATCCATCTCGCGCGTGCGGGCGAGGACCCGGTGGAGATCTACCGCCACCGCGAGTCGGCGGGCGTCGGCGACCTCTCCCACGACGGTTCGCTGATCGCGATCGAGCACACGGAGCACGGCGACGCGATGCACTCGGCCCTGCGTGTGCTGCGCCCCGACGGCACGGCGGTCGCCGACCTGGACGACACCAAGGGCGGCACGGAGGAACTGGGCCTGGAGGTCCTGGGCTTCGCACCCGTCGACGCCGACACGCGTCTGCTCATCGGCCACCAGCGCCGCGGCCGCTGGGAGCCCCTGGTGTGGGACGTGGCGACGGGCGAGGAGACCGACCTCGCCCTGGACCTGCCCGGTGACGTGAGCGCCGAGTGGTACCCGGACGGCACGGGCCTGCTCATCGCGCACAGCTTCGAGGCCCGCAGCGAGCTGTTCCGCTACGACCTGGCGAGCCGCGCCCTGGAGAAGGTCCCCACCCCGCCCGGCTCGGTCTCCGGCGCCACGCCACGGCCCGACGGCAGCGTGGAGTACCTGTGGTCCTCGGCCGCCGAGCCGTCGGCGGTCCGCTCCACGACGGGCGAGGTCGTCCTCGACCCGCCGGGCCTGAAGTCCCCGGGGTCGGTGCCGGTGGAGGACGTCTGGGTGGACGGCCCCGGAGGCCGCATCCACGCCCTGGTCCACAAGCCGGCGGGCGCGACGGGGCCGTTGCCGACGGTCTTCGACATCCACGGCGGTCCCACCTGGCACGACAGCGACGCGTTCGCGGCGGGCCCGGCGGCCTGGGTGGACCACGGATACGCGGTGGTCCGCGTCAACTACCGCGGCTCCACGGGCTACGGCCGCGCCTGGACCGACGCCCTGAAGCACCGCGTGGGCCTGATCGAGCTGGAGGACATCGCGGCGGTCCGCGAGTGGGCGGTGACCTCGGGCCTCGCGGACCCCGACCGTCTGATCCTCACCGGCGGTTCCTGGGGCGGCTACCTCACCCTCCTCGGCCTCGGCATGCAGCCGGACCTGTGGACCCTGGGCATCGCGGCGGTCCCGGTCGCCGACTACGTCACGGCGTACCACGACGAGATGGAGGCCCTGAAGGCCATGGACCGCACGCTCCTCGGCGGCACCCCCGAGGAGGTCCCCGACCGCTTCGAGGCCTCGTCCCCCCTGACCTACGTCGACGAGGTCAAGTCCCCGGTCTACATCTCGGCCGGGGTCAACGACCCCCGCTGCCCCATCCGCCAGATCGAGAACTACGTCAAGCGACTGGAGGCCCGGGACGCCATCCACGAGGTGTACCGCTATGACGCGGGGCACGGTTCGCTGGTGGTGGACGAGCGGATCAAGCAGGTGCGGCTCGAACTGGACTTCGCGGAGCGGTACTTGGGCTGACGGATGTGCTTCGCCGCCGGACAGGCATTTCCTTTTCGGCCTGTCCGGCGTTGAGGACGAGGCCCTTCAGGGCCGATGCGGGGGTCTGGGGGCGGTGACCCCCAGCAACGCCCGCTCCGGAGGCCGCCGCCCCAACAGCTCCGCCAACCCCCGCCGCGTGGCCGCCAGCACCACCCGGTCCGACCCTCGCAGGACGTACGTGTCGGGCAGATCCCACACCAGCCCCGACCCCCGTACGTCCTCGTACGCCTCCTCCGCGGCGGGCTCCTCCCGGCGCCCGTCCCGAGCCCCGGTGTCCAGGGCCAGCACCCGCCACGCCCCCGCCCGGAACGCCTCCGCGACCGTCTTCCCCTCCAGCTGCGGATGCCCGCCAACGTCCAAGGCGGCGAACAGCAGTACCCGCCGCTCCACCGGAATCGCCCCCAGAATCTGCCGCCCCATCATCGCCCCGGCAAAAGCAGGTGCCGCCAGATGGGACACACTGCGGCTGCGCGTGGACGCACGCGGATGAGCGGCCCGCAGTGTCCGGTACACGGCGGTCGCGAAGTCGTCGTCGTACAGCCGCAGTACGACCCGCAGATCCGGCCGCACGGACCGTGCGTACAGCGCGGCCTCGAGGTTCGTCGTGTCCGCGCTGGTCACCGCGAGCAGTGCGTGCGCGCGGTGGATCTTGGCGGCCTCCAGGACGCCCTCCTGGGTGACGTCCCCGAGCACCACGGGCACCCGCAGCCGCCGCGCCGTGGCCAGTCCGCGCGCGTCGGGGTCCGACTCCACGCACACCACCGGGATGCGCAGTTCCCGCAGCCGGGTCAGCACCCGGGTACCGATCTTGCCGAGCCCGAGGAGGACCACATGCCCACCAAGACCCCGCGGTGGCTTCCGCAGCGCGGACGCGGTCCGGAAGGTGCCCAACGCCTCGAGCACCGCGGCCAGCAGGACCGGCAGCAGCAGCAACCCCACCAGTCCGGACAGGAGTTGAAGGATCTGCCGCCCGACGGACGCGCCGATGGCGGGGTCGTCGATGGCGAACAGGTCGAGCAGCGTCAGATAGAACGCGCTCAGCGGATGCATCCCCGTCACCACCCACAGGGCCACCGCGAGCGCGATCACGCACCCGACCATGCCGGCCAGCGACCACCGCAGCCGCCGCGAGAACAGCGAGGCGAACGCCACGGCCCCGCGGGAGGGCGGCAGTTCGGGCCCGGCGTAGGACACCTGCTCCAGTACGACACTCCCGCGGCCGGTCGAGGCCCGGACCGCCGCCGCGTCGGGCAGCAGCTCGGGGCCGTGCTCCCCGCCGGTCTCGGCACCCTCCGCGGACAGCAACGCCAGCGTGGCCAGGCCCGGTTCGGCCACCTGGCCGGGCCGCGGCATCCGTTCCACCGCCCGCAGCAGCAGCCCGTCGGTCTGTACGACCTTGCTGGTCCCGGCGACGGCGGTGGCGGCCAGCGCGGGCGCGGCCGTGTCGGCGTCGGACAGCACGGTCGTGGAGGCGTCGAAGCCGGAGGCGTCGTCCGCGCCGGAGGCCAACGCGGCCGCCTGGTCGAGGAGTTCCTCGATGTGCTGGCCGAGCCGCCGGTTGTAGAGCCGCAGGACGAGCCGCAGCCGGGGGTTGAGCCGCCGTGCGGTGAGGGCGGCGCGGATGTTGGTCTCGTCGTCGTCGTACACGAGCGCCAGTGCGGCGGCCCGCTCCACGCCCGCCGAGCCGAGCACTTCCTCGGTCGCCTCGGCGGCCTCCACGACCTGGGCGTTTCCCACGGGTTCGGCGACGCCGCCGTTCCCGCGGTTGACGGCTGCGTTCACCATCCGGTCGAACAGCGCCGCCGTCGTCGCCCGCGCGCGCCCGACCACCGGTGCTCCCGCACTCCGCTCGGAGGGCGGTACGACGAGGGTGACCTGTTCGCCGTACACACCCCGCAGTTCGGCGGCCAGTCGATGCGCCAGTCCGTCGTCGCCGCACACCACCATGTGCGCGGACGTGTCACTGTCCGGCTGCCCTTGATTCGGAACGCTCGCCACGAGGGGAAAGACTGCCTCACCGGGAGCGTAGGTTCCAGAAACAACCGAATGGAGTCACTGAACGATCGCCCCGTCTCCACCGTATGGAAGGGGAGGCAACCAGCGCTCTGCCGCACCACCGGAGGTACCTCGGCCGTGGCCATCACCAAAGCAGCCCCCACGGGGGCGGACAGCCATGAGCCACGGGGCCGCGACCCGGAGCCGGAGAAGCCTGGGAAACCGGAGCAGAAGGCGGCGGAGCGGCCGGGGGAGAAGCCGGGGGAGAAGCCGGGGGAGAAGTCGGCCGACGGACCCCGGGAATCGAAGTCCCCCCTCGTCCTGACCATGCTGCTGCTCCTGCTGGTGCTGCTGCAGGGCCCCATCCGCGGCGCGCTCTCCGCGCCCGTCATGCAGAGCTGGATGACGGTGTTCGTGGCGGTGCTCGTCCAGGCGCTGCCCTTCCTCGTCCTCGGCGTGCTGCTCTCGGCGGCGATAGCCGTGTTCGTACCGGCGTCCTTCTTCGCTCGCGCGCTGCCGAAGCGGCCCGCGCTGGCGGTCCCCGTCGCCGGGATGGCGGGCGCGATCCTGCCCGGCTGCGAGTGCGCGTCCGTACCGGTGGCCGGGGCGCTGGTCCGGCGGGGCGTCACACCCGCCGCGGCCCTGGCCTTCCTCCTCTCCGCGCCGGCGATCAACCCGATCGTGCTGACGGCGACCGCGGTCGCCTTCCCCCGCAACCCCGAGATGGTCCTCGCCCGTTTCGTGGCCAGCCTGCTCGTGGCCTGCGTGATGGGCTGGCTGTGGCAACGCGTGGGCCGCACCGACTGGTTGCGCCCGCCGGAGCGCCCGCACTACGAGGGCCAGAGCAAGGGCGCCGCCTTCTGGGGCTCGGTCCGGCACGACGTGATGCACGCGGGCGGCTTCCTGGTCATCGGCGCGATGGCCGCCGCCACGCTCAAGGCGGTGGCCCCGGCGAGCTGGCTGCGCACGGCGGCGGACAACCCGCTGGTCGCGATCCTGGCCCTGGCGATCCTCGCCGTACTGCTGTCGATCTGCTCGGAGGCGGACGCGTTCGTGGCGGCGTCACTGACCCAGTTCTCGCTCACGGCCAAGCTGGCGTTCCTGGTCGTCGGCCCGATGATCGACCTGAAGCTGTTCGCGATGCAGGCAGGCACGTTCGGCCGCGGCTTCGCCCTGCGCTTCGCCCCCGCCACCTTCGCCCTCGCCATCGCGGGCGCGGTCCTGACCGGGGCGGTGCTCCTGTGAACCGCCAGGCACAGGCGGCGGTCCTGTTTCTCACCGGCGCGGCCCTGCTGCACGCGGGCCTCACCAATCTGTACCTGCGCTACGTCAAGGCCGGACTGCAGCCGCTGTTGCTGCTGTCCGGCGGGGTACTGATCGCGGCGGCACTGGCGACGGTCTGGTACGAGTGGCGGGGACGGAAGGGGACCGAGGGCGACAGCCCGGCGGACGGACACGCCCACAACGCGGACGATCACGCCGACGCCGCGGGCGATCACATCCCCGGCGCCGACGAACACGCCCACAGCGACGACGGCCACGGTCACGTCCACCGCGAACCCCGCATCTCCTGGCTCCTGGTCCTCCCCCTCCTCGCCCTCATCCTGGTCGCCCCGCCGGCCCTCGGCTCGTACAGCGCGATGCGCACCGGTACGGCGTTGCAGCAGCCGTACGGCTACAACGCCCTGCCCGCCGCCGGCCCCCTCAGCCTCACCGTGGTCGACTACGCGGGCCGCGCGGTCTACGACCACGGCCGCCACATCGACGGCCGCCAGATCAAGGTCACCGGATTCGTCGCCCTGGACCACGCGGGCAAGCCCTACCTGGTCCGCATGGCCCTCAACTGCTGTGCCGCCGACGCCCAGCCGGTGAAGATCGCCCTGACCGGAAAGATCCCGCCGGTCCTGGAACCGGACAAGTGGCTGCAGGTGACTGGGACCTACACCGCCAAGCAGACCAAGGACCCCGTCAACAACGGCCCGATCCCGTATCTCAAGATCACGGCGGCGACACCGGTGCCGACGCCGAAGGACCCGTACGACGAGTCCTGGAACCAGTGACGGCGATCCGTCCCGGGACGGCGCTCCACCCGTCCCTGGCTATCTGACGACCCGTCAGTTATCGTCCCCCTGCCGTGCGGCTCCCGGAGGTGCAGCTTCCGAGGAGCGAGTGAGCGAGTGCATGAAGGGGTGAACGCAGTGGAGACGACGACACGTCCGCAGAGTCCGCAGCCGACCGGAGCTCCCCGCTGGGTCGCGCTGTTCTACCGGCCCTCCTCGGCCGGTTGGCAGGTGTGCGCCGAGTCGCCCCACCGCTCTCCCGTGCAGTACGCGCTCGGCGAGATGGCCCAGACCGTACGGGCGCGCGGAGAAGACCTCGCGGTCAGCCTGTGGGGCCCGAAGGACGGCGGGTGGCAGCGCTTCGACGTATCGACGACCACCGCCACCACCGCGGCCACGACGGCCACGGCGTCGCAGCCGTCGTCCGCGGGCCCCAAGGAGCCCGGCAAGCTGGCGGAACGCATGAACGACCGCCGGCAGCAGGTGCTCATGGCCGGCCTGAGCAAGGCGGGCGTCTACGACCTCGCGCCGGACGACCAGGCAGCCGTACAGGCCCTCGTCGAGCGACTCGACGAGACCACGGTGCGCAAGGTCGCCCAGTGGCTCGCGGCCGCCGGAAGCTGACGCCGGACGGTCGGTTCGTCACCGGATACTGCCGGCGGAAGTCCGCCAACGCCCGCGCCCTCGCCTCCACGGCGGCCATCCACGCATCCCGCTCGGCCGAGTCCACATGCGCCGCCCGACCCGTCGCCTGTCCGTCCCACTTCCGGTGGAGCAGGCCCCTCCTGCGAGAACCATCCCCGGCACCCGGACGTCGTCCGTGCTGCCGTCCTCCTGGATCACCCAGTGCCACTCCCACCCGTCCGGAAGCTCCTGCTCGCACAGGGACTTTCACGCTTCCCGGCGACCGCACGGAACCGTTGTTCACCACTCATCCGGAAAGGTGGTGACTGCCGTCAGAGAGGTCCACGCCTCCGCCCCGCGGATGTACGGGGGCGTCGGACGAATTTGTGGATCACTCCTGAAGAGGTGGTGCCGAGTCGGTGGAGGGCGTGAAAAGGCCCGACCGCTAGCGACGGGGGATGCACTAGCGATCGGGCTATGGCCAACACTAACAAGGCTGCGTGCGCTGCGGGAGCCGACTGCGGGGCCGGGGTGAGCGGTTGTGGCCGGGATCACGGGTTCGTAGCCGGTCAACTCGCCCTTAAAACAGGGGAGTTGGGCGGTTCAGCGTTCGCACGGAGGTTCGTATGAGAGTCGTGGCAGATATTCGTGCCACTTCTCCGGGGTCAGGACGCCGCGCGTGGTCGAGCAGATGTGCCGGATGACGTCGTCGGGGTCGAGGTTCCACAGCCGGACGGTGTCGGCGCCGCTCGACACCCCGAGCATGTGGCTCTTGGGGCTGAACGACAGGAAGTTGCCGGTCTTGGCGTTGGGGCTCATCGACTGCCCGATCGGGGCGGCCTCGGACGGGGCGGCCACGTTCCACAGGCGGACCGAGACGTCGTCACTGCCGCTGGCCAGGGTGTGGCCGTCCGGGCTGTAGGTGAGGACGTTGACGGGGCCGCCGTGCCCCGTGAGCGGTGCGCCGAGGCGGGTGACATGGCGGGGGTCGGTGACGTTCCAGAGCCGGATGGTGTCGTCCGCGCTGCCGCTGGCGAGGGTGCGGCTGTCGGACGCACCGCGAACGCATCGCGCACCGTCCGCGCAGGCCATCGGCTCAGCGCCCGGGGACAACCCACGACACCGAACGTTCTCGGACAGCTCGCGAAGGAGCGACGGAACACCGGAGTCGGCCTCATCGCCTGAGCCCGCAGGATCCGTGACGTCCGGCACCGGTCCCCACGAGGGGAGGGACCGGCACCGGGCGGCGCGGCCCTTTTTTGGATCACCGTTGACCCTCCTTTGGATCACCTGTCACCGGCGTGACCTACGCTCCGGTCACGTCCCCGGTTCACGGGGCTCTTTTTCGTTCCGGGGGGTTCGAAACCACCGTGCGCACACGCACTCTTCCGGCCGCGACGGCGCTCGCGGTCCTCTTCGGTTCGGCCGCGCTCGCGGTCACGTCGGCCGCGCCCGCGCTGGCCGACTCCAGCACCGTCCTGCCGGTCACCTCGACCGGCGACGTCGTCGTCGACGGCGTCCACCAGCGGGTCTTCATCAGCGACCCGGCCGGCGGCCAGGTCGTCGTGACCGACTACAGCGGCACCGTCGTCGGCACGATCGGCTCTCTTCCCGGCGTCCGCGGCCTGGAGCTCTCCGCCGACTCCGGCACCCTGTACGCGGCCGTCGAGAACGCCGACGCGATCGTCGCCATCGACACCGCGACGGCGACCGAGGCGCATCGCTACCCGACGGGCGACGGCACCCAGCCCGAATACCCGGCGCTCGCCGGCGGCAAGCTCTGGTTCGGCTACCGCGGCGAGGGCACCGGCAACATCGGCTCGCTCGACCTGAGCGGCGCCGACCCGGTCGTAGCACTCCACCAGGACACCACCCGCACCTGGAACGACGCGCCGGTCCTCGGCTCCTCGCCCGGCGCACCGAACACCGTCGTGGCGGGCGCGCCCGGCCAGAGCCCGGTCGAACTCGCCGTGTTCGACGTGTCGTCGGGCTCGGCGAACCGCACCGCGTACGCCTTCGACCCGGGCAGCAGCAGCAACCTCAGCGACCTCGCGGTCACCCCGGACGGCAAGGACGTCGTCACGGCCAGCGGCGCCCCCTACAAGCAGGAGGTGTTCAAGCTCTCGGACCTCTCGGAGGACGGCAGCTACACCACCAACCCCTACCCGAACGCGGTCGACATCGCCCCGAACGGCGCGGTCGCCGCGGGCACCAACTCCGCGTACGACCCGGACGTCCACATCTTCGAACCGGGTGTCGCCACCCCGGTGCGGGAGTACGACTTCCCGAACACCGACGGCGGCAGCGGCGCCGACACCCTCGCGGCCTCGGGCCTGGCCTGGGCGCCGGACGCGAGCAAGCTGTTCGCGGTGTCGTACAACGACTCGGACGTCTACTCGCTGCGCAGCTTCACCAACCCGACCAAGGCGGACACCGCCCTCACGGAGAGCGTCCCGGCCACCGCGCCCCGCGCCAAGCCGCTCACGGTCACGGGCAAGCTGACCTCGACCGCCGCGTTCCCGTCCGGCACGAAGGTCTCCGTCCGCCGCACCGACGCCGAGACCCCGTCCGGCAAGCCGCTCGGCACGGCGACGGTCGGCGCCGACGGCTCGTACTCCTTCGCCGACACACCGCCCGCCGGCGGCCAGGTCGAGTACATGGTCGGCTACGCGGGCGACGAGTACCACGCGGCCGCCACCGCCACCAGCACGGTGACCGTCACCCGCTCGGCGACGACGCTGACTCTCACCAACAACGGCAAGGTGTACGCGTACGACAGCGCGGTGAAGTTCACGGCGCACCTGGGCACGACGTACAAGAACCGCACCGTCGAGATCTACGCCGACCCGTACGGCGCCGACAAGCCCAGCAAGCTGGTCAAGTCCGGCACGGTCGACTCCTCGGGCAACCTGTCCGTCACCCTCACCCTGACCCGTGACACCAAGGTGACGGCCAAGTTCACGGGCGACACGCGCTACGCCTCCACGACGGCGACCAGCACGGCAGGCGCGCGGGTCAAGGTGTCGACCGCGCTCGGCGGCTACTACAAGACCAGGACGGCCTGGAACCAGACCTACCGCTACTTCCACAAGTCCAAGGACCCCGTCTACGACACGACGATGACGCCGTACCCGGGCCGCAAGTACAAGGTCGAGGTGCAGGGCTACTACCAGGGCGCCTGGACCGCCACGCACAGCGAGTACCTCGAACTCGGCGCCGGCGGCAAGGACACACTCGAGCTCACGGGCACCCCGCCCACGGGCGTCCGCTTCCGGATCCGGTCGTCCTACATCGACACGAAGTCGGGCGACAACGTCAACTCGACGACGTACGGCACCTGGAAGTACTTCACCTTCACCAGCTGACGCCCGGCAGCGGGTGGCCCCGAGCCTCAGTCCAGCCCGTGCTGCTGGGCGTAGCGGATCGCGGCCACCCGGTCGCGGGAGGCCGTCTTGGCGAAGATGCGGTTGATGTGGGTCTTGATCGTGTTGCTGCTGAGGAACAGGCCGGCCGCGATCTCCGCGTTGGTCATGCCGCGGGCCATCAGCGTGAGGATCTCCGCCTCGCGGGGCGTGAGGCCGTCGGGGAGGTCGTCGGCAGGGGCGGCGTTCCCGGCAGGGGCGGCTTCCGCGACGGGTCGAACGGGTGGCACGGACGGGGTCGCGGCGGCGAGCAGGGTGGCCTGGACCCTGGGGTCGAGCACGGACAGCCCGGCGGCGGCGCTGTGCAGGGTGCGGGCGATGTGCAGGCGGTCGGCATCCTTGGTGAGGTAGGCACGGGCACCGGCCCGCAGCGTCTCCAGGACCGACGCGTCGTCGGCGTACGTGGTGAGGACGACGACGGCGACCTCCGGGTGCTGCTCGGTGAGGAGGCGGGTGGTCTCGGTGCCGTCGAGCACCGGCATGTGCAGATCGAGCAGGATCGCGTCCGGGCGGTGCTCGGCGACCTGGTCGAGCGCCTGCCGGCCGTTGGCCGCGGAGCCGACGACGTCGATGTCCGGCAGCAGATCGAGCATGAGCACCAGTCCCTCACGCACACTGGCCTGGTCGTCGGCGACGACCACCCGCAGCGGCCGGGCCGTCGGGTCCGTCATCCCGGCACCTCGGCGGTGACCACCCAACGCCCGTCCTGTACACCCGCGTTGAGCGACCCGCCCAGCAGCAGGAGCCGTTCGCGCATGCCGGTGAGGCCGTAGCCGCCGTTGAGGGTGGCGAACTCCGCTCCGGTGTCGGCGCGTTCGGCGTCCGGTTCGCCAAGGTCCCGTTGGCGGTCCCGTTTGCCGAGCGGGTTGTCGACGGTGAGCGTCACGTGATCGTCCTCGTAGTTCAGGGTGACCTCCACCGGCTGGGCGGGGGCGTGCTTCGCGGCGTTGGTCAGGGCTTCCTGCGCGGTACGGAAGAGGGGCAGCGCCCGGTCCGCGGCGAGCGGAACGGGCTCACCGTCGACCTTGAGCCGCACCGGAACGCCGTGCCGCTGCCGGTGGGTGTCCGTCATCTCGGGGGGGGGGGGGGTGCCTCGCCGAGCGGCGCGATGTCGGCCCGCAGGGCGTGCACCGCGCGACGGGTCTCGGTCAGCCCGTCGGCGGTCAGCCGCTGCGCCCCGCCGAGCACCTCCACGGCCGGCCGTTCCCTGCCGGGCCGTACGCCTTGAGGCGCGTATGGCCGGATCCCGGGACGGAACCGGAGCCTTCGCGCGGGTGTTCACCAGCTCATTCGGGCCGCCACCGGCAGGTGGTCGCTGCCGGTGGCCGGCAGCACCCACGAGCTCGCCGGCTTCACGCCGCGGACCAGGATCTGGTCGATCCGCGCCACCGGGAAGGACGCCGGCCAGCTGAAGCCGAAGCCGTCCCTGGCCGCGTCCTGGACCGAGTGCAGCCGCGAGGTGATGCCGGCGAACGCACGGTCGTCCGTGGTGCCGTTCAGGTCGCCGAGCAGCACCACCCGCTCGTTCTTCTCGGCGGCGATGGCCTTGCCGAGCGCATGCGCGTTCCTGTCCCGGCTGTCCGTCCAGAAGCCCGTCCTGGGAGTCACCCGTACCGACCCCAGGTGGGCCACGTACACGGCGAGGGGCCCGTGGTCCGTGGCCACCGTGGTGCGCAGCGCCCGGTTGTCGGCCAGCTTGACGGCGGCCGGCTTGGTGGCCGCCAGCGGCCCGGCGTCCATCTCGGTGTCGACCGGCCGGGTGTCCGACAGTGGCAGCTTGCTCCACAGCCCGACCGTGCCCTGCACCGTGTGGTACGGGTACGCCTTCGCCAGCCCCTTCTCGTACGCGCCCCGGGCCTGCGGGGTGATCTCCTCCAGTGCCAGCACGTCCGCTCCGGAGGCGGCCAGGTCGCGGGCGGTACCGGCCGGGTCGGGGTTGCCGGCGTCGACGTTCTGGCTGACCACGGTGAGGTCGCCGCCCGGGTGGGACTTGTCGCTGAGCAGCCCGCCGAAGAGGTTCAGCCACACCACGACCGGCAGCAGCAGCGCGACCACCGCGGAGGCGGAGCGGCGCCAGAGCGCCCCGGCCAGCAGCACCGGGACGAACACGCCGAACCATGGCAGGAAGGTCTCCACCAGGCTGCCGAGGTTCCCGATCCGGTTCGGGATCTGCGCGTGCAGCAGCATGAGCAGGCCGAGCAGCAGCGCCAGCGCCGCGAGCACCGGGCCGCGCTTCCAGGGCCCCGGCCGGGAGCAGATGCGGATCGCCCGGCGGACGCCCGCGCGCCAGGTCCCGGCGCCGGCTTGTCTGCTCATCGCCGTCTCCGCCGTCTCCTCTATCTCTGCTGTCTCCTCTGTCCCCCCTGTCTCCGCCGTGTCCACCTGCGTCATCGCCTGTCCTGGTTCACTGCCGGTCACTGCTGCATCCTCGGATCCTGGGTGGGGTCGGCATACATACGCGGGCAACCGCCATCGATCGCATGGGGGCGCAGCTCGTAGTGCCAGGGTTCGTTCCGGTAGATCCGGCACAGCCCGTACTCGGCGCCATGCTTGGACAGCCACGCCGTCGCATCGGAGTGCCCGAGGTCGACCGCGTCCCCCGACACGTGAGGAGACGTCGCCGCGGTGGCCACCCATCGGGCGGCCTCCTCTTCGGACCCGTACTTGGATACCGCGTCGCGAAGAAGCTGATTCTGGTACTCCGGGGAACGCCGGCCGCTGTTGACGTAGAAGTCGACTCCGTCGTCCGCGGCATCCGTCGCGGCCTGGCGGAGGGCCTTGAGCAGACCTGGATCGAGGTTGGCCACAGCCGGAATCGCGTCATCGAAGACGGTCACACCGTCGGGGACGGCACCGCCGGCCTCACCGAGCGCTCCACGGTGCTCGGTGCGCAGAGCATTCGAGGGTGATGCGGCCGAGGAGGACAAGGAGGCTGAGGACGTCAGCACCTGGTAGCCGAGGACTGCGGTGATCGCCGTCATGACGGCTGTCAGGCCGACGAAAAGGAGCCGGCGAATCCGGGGGTTCGGTGCTCGTGCCGAGGGTGGGGTTCGCGTCATGCTGCCAGTGAAGGCAGCGCGGTGTTGCCGGCACGTATGCGGTTTTCGATACGCCGACGATATGCGCCGGCTCGTAGCATCAATGACATGCGTGTCTTGATTGTCGAGGACGAACCGTATCTGGCAGAAGGCATCCGCGACGGCCTGCGCCTGGCAGCGATCGCGGCCGACATCGCAGGTGACGGCGACACCGCGCTGGAACTGCTGAGCATCAACGCCTACGACATCGCCGTCCTCGACCGCGACGTCCCCGGACCCTCCGGTGACGAGATCGCCAAACGCATCATCGCCTCCGGCAGCGGCATGCCGATCCTCATGCTCACCGCGGCCGACCGTCTCGACGACAAGGCCTCCGGGTTCGAACTCGGCGCCGACGACTACCTCACGAAACCCTTCGAACTCCAGGAACTCGCGCTCAGGCTCAGAGCACTCGACCGCAGACGCACCCATCACAGGCCTCCCGTACGGGAGATCGCGGGACTGCGCCTCGACCCGTTCCGCAGAGAGGTCTACCGGGACGGCCGCTACGTCGCGTTGACCAGAAAGCAGTTCGCGGTGCTCGAAGTCCTCGTCGCCGCCGAGGGCGGTGTCGTCGGCGCCGAAGAACTCCTGGAACGCGCGTGGGACGAGAACGCCGACCCGTTCACCAACGCCGTGCGTATCACGGTCTCGGCACTGCGCAAGCGTCTCGGGGAACCCTGGATCATCACCACCGTGCCGGGCGTCGGCTACCGCATCGACACGCAACCACAGGCCGGACGCGAGGGTGACGACCGTGGATAGATCCCCTGGCGTGAGCGTCCGCCTCAAACTCACCCTCAGCTACGCCGGATTCCTCATGCTGGCCGGCGCTCTGCTGCTCGCGGCGGTGTGGCTGTTCGTCCTGCGTTACGTCCCCGACCGCGCGATGCTCATCGGCGCCGAGGACCTCCCCAGTCGTAGTGTTTTCCCCATCCGGTCCAGGCTCCTGGAGGTCTTCGCCCCGAGGGCAGCCGCGGTGTTGGCGTTCCTGCTGTTGTTCGGTCTGGTGGGAGGGTGGCTCCTCGCCGGCCGGATGCTCGCCCCGCTGACCCGCATCACCGATGCCGCCCGCCTGGCCACGAACGGATCACTCGCCCACCGAATCCGGCTACCGGGCCGCAAGGACGAGTTCCGCGAACTCGCCGACGCCTTCGACGCGATGCTCGTACGCCTCGAAGCGCACGTCGCCGAACAGCAGAGATTCGCGGCCAACGCCTCTCACGAGCTGCGCACCCCGCTGGCGATCTCGAAGACACTCCTCGACGTGGCCCGCGCCGATCCGCACCACGACACCGGCGAACTCATCGCCCGCCTCCATGCCGTCAATTCCCGAGCGATCGACCTCACCGAGGCACTGCTCCTGCTCAGCCGCGCCGACCAGCGCTCCTTCACCCGGGAACACGTCGACCTGTCCCTCCTGGCGGAAGAGGCCACCGAAACACTCCTCCCTCTCGCGGAGAAACACGGCGTCACCGTCGAGACCTGCGGCGACATCACCCCCACGGTCGGATCGCCGACGCTCCTGCTGCAGCTGACCACGAACCTCGTACACAACGCGATCGTCCACAACCTGCCTGAAAAGGGCACCGTGTGGGTCAACACCAGCGTCCGCCCCGAGACGGTGGTGCTCACGGTCGAAAACACCGGAGAGAAGCTCACCCCGGAGCTGGCCTCGACACTCACCGCACCATTCCAGCGCGGCACCGAACGCATACACACCGACCACGCGGGCGTCGGCCTCGGCCTGGCCATCGTCAAGACCATCGCCCAAGCACACGACGGAACACTCACCCTCACCCCGCGCTCTGCCGGCGGGATCAGCATCACCGTGGAACTACCGAGGTCGCCGCAGAGGTCCGCAAGAACGTGATCGTCGGCTCAATCCAGAACCGCGAGGTGGTCGTCGGCGCCCCCGCGCCATTCGATCAGGAAGAGGGTCGCGTCGTCGCTGGTCCGGCCGCCCCGTTCCTGCTTCAGGGTGTGGGAGAGCGAGCGCACCATCGCTCGTACTCCCTTCGTCGTGTGTCCGATGCGGTTGACCCATCGGATGAGTTGCTCTTCGCCGAATTGTTCTTCGCCGGCTTCGTGCTCCTCGATCAGTCCGTCGGTGAAGCACAGCACCCGGTCGCCGCGTTGGAGCGTCTGCCGGCTGATCCGGGGCTCCTCGCCGCCGAAGCCGACCGGCAAGGTGGTCGGGCCTGTCAGTTGCCGGACGACCTGGTGGTTGCGGATCAGCAGCGGTGCGGGGTGGCCCGCGTTGACCCACTGCAGGTGGCCCGTTGCGAGGTTCAGCTGCATCATCTGGGCGGTGACGAAGTGGTCGGGCCCGAACTGCTCGGCGATGGCCCGGTCCATGAACGTGTAGATCTCGGAGAGGCCGATGTCGGCACGTCTGGCGTGCCGGTAGGCCCCGACGGCGACGGTCGCCATCGTGGCGGCGTCCAGGCCGTGGCCCATCGCATCGACCATGGCCACGTGCAGGATGTCCTCGTTGAGGGCGTAGTCGAAGCTGTCGCCTGCGACGCTGTAGGCGGGCTCCAGGATTCCGGCCACCGCGACCTGTGGGACGGACATCGCCAGCGGCGGCAGCAGGGACCACTGGATCTCCGCGGCCACGCTCATCGGTTCGCGGCGCCGGGCGAGGAAGAACTGGTCGGTGTAGCTGTGCTTGGTGACCAGCATGTCGGCGACCAGGCCGGCGAGCCTGCGCAGCAGCCGCCGGTCGTCGTCATCGACGGTGTCCAGGGTGAGGGCCATCACGCCCACCTGGTCGCTGCCGTCCAGCAACGGCAGGTACATCCGGACGCCGTCGGCCTTCGGCACCTCGGCAGTGATCGCGTGCAGAAAGGCCGTGCCGGCGGGAGAGTCGTCGATCGGCTCGGGCTCGCCGACCATCAGCCGCCGACCTGGCAGCGGCACCAGCACCTGCTGGCCGTAGTCCTGCAGCAGGATCGAGACGTCGCGGCCTCCGACCCTGGCCACCTCTTCCGCGATCAGGGGTGCGATCAGCTGTGGCGGCATCTCGTGTGCCCGGTCCAACAGCACCCCCAGCAGCCGTTCACCGAATCCTTCCGACCGGTCCAGCATGCCCTTGTCAGGCCGCCGCCCACCTTCCGCCATAACCGACCCGCTCACGTGATCTGTAGGCACGAGTGCTGACACGACTGCGATCAGCCTGCACAGAGTGACGCGGCCGACCACCCCGAACAGCCCATTACGCCGGACGCGGCATGTCACACACGGTCAGGACAGATGGCCCTCCATCCCGTTGTGCACCATCCCTGCCGGAGCGGTGTCACATGGTCAACGACATCCACGTGCCGGACGGGGACACACCGGAGACCGGCGAGGGACGAATGCGGGGACGACTCCTCCGGCGAGCTCGCGATACCCACTGCCTACGGGCGATGCCCGGTGCGGCACCGGTCATGCTGCCGTGCCGGGCGCGTCGTCGGTGGCCGGCCTGAGTGTCTTGTCCGTCCGGTCGGGGACGGACGACGGCAGCGCCCTCGCGGGAAGAGCGGCCGCGGTTTCCCGGGCGAGGAACGAGCCGAGTTCGCCGATGGTGCTCATGAGGGGGGCGGGGAAGACGACGGTGGTGTTCTTGTCGACGCCGATCTCCACCAGGCTCTGCAGATTGCGCAGTTGGAGGGCGAGGGGGTGGGCCATCATCGTGTCCGAGGCGTCGCCGAGCGCGGCGGCGGCCAGGGACTCGCCCTCCGCGTTGATGATCTTCGCTCGCTTCTCCCGCTCGGCCTCGGCCTGGCGGGCCATGGCGCGCTTCATGGTGTCGGGCAGCTGGATGTCCTTCAGCTCGACCAGCGTGACCTGCACGCCCCATTCATCGGTGGTGACGTCGAGGATCTCGCGGATGGCGAGGTTGATGCGGTCGGTTTCCGACAGCGTCTCGTCCAGGGTGTGCTGTCCGACGACTTTCCGCAGGGTGGTCTGGGCGATCTGGTTGATCGCCGTGTGGACGTTCTCGACGGCGACGACCGACTTCACCGCGTCGACGACGCGGAAGTAGGCGACCGCGGACACGTCGACGCTCACGTTGTCCCGGGTGATGATGCCCTGGGACTGGATGGGCATGGTGACGACCCGGAGCGACACCCGGTGCAGGACGTCGACGATCGGGATGATGAACCGCAGTCCCGGGTCGCGGGTTCCGACGAGCCGGCCGAAGCGGAACAGCACGCCCTTCTCGTACTGCTTGACGACCTTCAGGGAGAGGGCGAGGCCGAGGAGGGCCACAAGGCCGATCACGACGACGAGAACGATCAGGGCTTGCATGTGAGGCTCCTCGGGACAAGGTTCACGGAGTGCGGGGAGTTCCCGGCACCCGTTCGGTCCGGTGTGAGGTTCGCCGGGGAATCCGGCCGCTGCGACCGTGCCACGGGCAGGACCAGCACCCGCAGCGCGACCGGCCCGGGCAGCCGCACGATCGCGCCGATCTCCAGCCACCCCCAGGACCGGAACGCGGCGTGGGCGGTCCGGTCGGAGGGATGGACCAGGGTGACCCCGAGCGCGGCGTGGAGGTCGGTCAGCAGGCGTTCCTGCAGTCGGTCGGCGATGTCGCGGTTCTGCTCGTGCGGGTGGGCCACGACCTGGGTGAGGGCGAAGACCCGCCCGGCGGCGGTGAGTTGCCCGATGGTCCAGGGCAGGGTGCCGGCGAAGCCCCGCCACCAGGAGCCGTCGCGGCCGACCGGGAAGCCGAAGGTGTAGCCGGCCAGGGCGGTCGTCTCCGCGACCAGCAGGGCGAAGCCCGGACGCCGGATGTCACCCGCCAGACGGCGGAGGAGACCTTCCCGGTCGCGGTACTCCCCGCCGCCCGCTCCGACGGCGGACTTCACGTACAGGTCGGCAAGGTTCTCCCGCAGGTCCTCGGCCTGCCCCCGGTTCAGCCGGCGCAGCCGGATCGCGTTCGGGAGGACCGGCTCATCGACTCCCCTCCTCCGTACCGCTGTTCCGGCCTGGTTCATCGAAGGAGCACTCGATCGGAGCCGGTGTACGCGAGGAGTCGTGCGGTCTGTGGGCACGGGTAGTGCAGTCGCAGGGAGGTGTGGGTCTCGGCGGCGTGCCGCGACGCGTCGAGAAAGACGCCCAGGCCGCTGGTGTCGCAGAGACCGACGGTGGTCAGGTCGACGTCGATGGTGGTGATGCCGTCCAGCAGGCACCGCTCCAGAGCCGTGCGTACCAGGGGTGCGGTGACCGGGTCGATCTCGCCGGCCAGGGTGATCAGTGCTCGCGTACCCCGGTCGTGCCGGTAGATGTTCAGCTGCGGAAGAGTCATGATGCCTCGGTTCATGGGGTCCGGCCGCTCCTCGCACAGTCAATGGCCCGGTGTTGGAAACCGGTTGGTCACCTGTGGTGAGTAGTGGCACGGCTGCGTCCGGGGCGCGGCGGGAAGCGGCCACGGCCCCCGTCACGGTGGTCCCGTCGCTCGCCGGTGGTCGGCGACTCGGACCGATCCGGTCCCACCGGAGGCTGCGGCGTGCCGCGTCCGCGACGGTCGGGTCGGGCGGCGCTGTACTGGTGCACGGCGATTCTGTCGGCGTGCTCGCTGTTGAGCCGGTGGATCACGTATGCCGCCGCTGCGATGAGGACGATGAAGGCGGCGGCCGTCAGGAAGGCGTTCATGGCGGCCGCCTCACATATCGACGATCAGGTGACTGGCCCGACTGGGCGGCCCCGGCTGGTGCGGGACGGCCGCGGACACCGCGGAGGCGCCGCCCTCGTACTCCCAGGCCGCGTCCGCGTCCAATGGCTCGTCGGTCGCGGCGACGCCGTGCCGGGCCTCGTCCGCGGCGATGAGCGCGCTCGCGGTCACGGGCGGGCCGTCGTAGTCGGACGCGGCAGCCATCAGCCGGGCCGCCGACTCCGCCCCGGTCTCCGGCGGGATGATCAGAAGGTCCCAGCGGCCGGTGCGGTAGGAGAGCAGCAGCAGCTTGTGCGGGTCGATTTCCGGGGTGAACCAGCCGACCTTGACGATGTGGCCGCCTACGGGAACCTGGCGTGGGATGACCGGCCAGTACTTCGGGTTGATGGCGATGCGGGTGATGCGGCCCCACAAGGGGTCCAACACCTCGGTCAGTGCGGGCAGTTCGCTCAGCAGATCCCGGGAGCGGGGCCACCAGGCACCGTCCAGGAGTCCACGGGAGGTGCCGTTGGTCTTCAGGGCGAGACGAGCGGCCGGGGCTGTGACGGGCTCGACGTGCGGCAGGGTTGGGTACAAGGTCGCCGACATGGTGCGGACCCGTCTCCGGGCCGCCTTTGCGGCAGCCCGGGTTTCATCCCTCGCCGAGGACGACCCGGCGTGGAAGCCGGTGTGCGAAATGCCCTCGGTACTGTCGACACTACTCCGCGATCCGCCGCGACGCGGAGTAGTGCCTGCCTAGATGTGGAGCAGTCGCCGGGTGATCTCTCGGTACTGCCTCAGCGCGTGCCGGAGTTCGTCGGACTGTGCGTCGGGGTTCTGGTCCTGCCACCCGGTGCGCAGGAAACGCCGTCGTTCCGCGAGGGCGTTCACGAGCTGGGCGGTGGCTTCGTCATAGGCGCTCTCGGCCTCTTCCAGCGCCTCGCGCGGGGTGTCGGCGAAGGTGTTGAGGGCGTGCCGGAGACGCTGGACGATCTTGTTCTGTCCGTCCGACGGGAGCAGCGGCTCCGGGCCCGGACTGCGGCGCCCGGCCGGGCCCGGGGTGCGGCCCGCGGACTGCCGGGCGCGCGTCTGGTCGTACATCACCGGGGGCCGCTTCCGTTCCGCCTGAAGGCGCCCCTGGTCTTCTCGGCAGCCTGTTTCAGGCTTCCGGAAACCCGGTCGACCCTGCCCCGGCGTTGCAGTCGCCTGTTGCGGGTGACTCGGCCGAGCTCTTCCGTAATCCTGCCTTTCATCGTCTGCGCCTGGTTCCTGATGCTCCGTGAAACGGTCATGGCAGGCCTCGCTGTTGTCCGGTGGGTGGGCCAGGTCGTACGACTGCGCAGGGCCCTGGTGGAATCAGCCCCGCACACCGTCGTCCTGCTCGCGCCCGGCCAGGGGCGCTGGGACCTGCTGGCCGTGCCGCCGGACACGACCGCGCAGGCGGCCGAACCCCTCATGGCAGCCGCCGCGGGCGGTCACGTCTGATCCGGACCGGCGAGCATTGCCCGGCGAATCGCCAGGGCGCTGTCGGCCAGGGCGGTGACGTCACCGTCACCTCCCCACCACCCGTCGGCGGAGGCGTCCGGTGGTGGCTTCGTCGACGCGGAAGTGTCGTCGGCCGGTTCTGCCGTCATGAGAGCGGTCGCGGTCGACTGCGCGGCGGTGCTCGCGCTTGCGGCGGCCATCAGCCGGGCGGCCGAGGGGGCGGTGGTCTCCGGGGGAATCACCAGGAGGTCCCAGCGGCCCGACGTGCCGGACAGCAGAAGGATCTTGTGCGGGTCCAGCTCCGAGGTGAACCAACCGACCTTCACCACATGGCCGTTGACGTAGATCCTGTGCGGGATGATCGGCCAGTAGCGGGGGTTGACGGCGATACGGGTGATCCGTCCCCACAGCGGGTCCAGTACGTCGGCCAGCGCGGGGAGTTCGTCGTTCAGGTCACGTGAGCGGGGCCACCAGGCGCCGTCCAGCTCGACCTGCCCCGGGAGGGGGCTCACGGGTTTGAGGGCGAGGCGCGCGGTCGGCGCCCTGAAGGGCACGGCGCGCATCGCCGGATGGTCGGTGATCGCGGACATCATGCGAACCCGTCCCCGGACCTCTGCGCGTGGGCAGTCGTCCGGTGTCGTTGCTCACCAGGAACGACACCGGGATCGGGGCCGGTGCGCGAAGTGCTCCCGATGAGTTCACGCTACTCCCCGAAGAGGCCGAACGGACCGCTCCCGGAGATCCCCTCACGTCCGGCGGCCGTCCTCGCCCGAGGAGCGAGGGGCCTCCAGCCAGGAGCGTGACGGCGGTCAGCCGCGGTGGTCGTCGGCCCGGTCCGGTGCCGGGGGCGGGATGGCGGCGGTGTCGAAGGTGCCCGAGATGATCTGCGTGGCCAGCTCCGACAGGCGCACGCGACGGGCGCGTGCGTACGTTCGGAACGCTTCGAAGGCGTCGTCGACGGAGGTGTTCCAGCGTTCCGCCAGGACGCCCTTGACCTGTTCGATCAGGATGCGGCTGGTCAGCGCGGTCTCCAGCTGGGTGTTCTCGACGTGCGACTGTTCCAGGGTGCGCTGCTGGAGGATCGCGATGGTGGCCACGTCGGCGAGTGCCTGGGCGAGCGCGATGTCGTCGTCGCCGAGGCGCTGCGGGGTGGCCTGGAAGAGGTTGAGGGCGCCGACGACCCGGCTGCGCAGGCGCAGGGGGACGGCGTGTGTGGCCGCGTACCCCGTTTCGCGGGCGCGGGCGGCGAAGCGCGGCCAGTCGGCGGCCGACTCCGGCCGCGCCAGGTCGATGTTGGTGCGGGCGGTGCCGGTGCGGTAGCACTCGACGCACGGGCCCTGGTCGTGCTGGAGCGCGAAGAGTTCCAGCAGTCGTGTGTGCTCGTCCGAGGCAGCGATGATCTGCAGTTCGCCGTGCGCGTCGGCGAGCAGGATCCCGGCCGCCGACACGTCGAGCAGTTCCACGCAGCGCGTGGACAGCCGCTGTAGCAGGTCGATGACGTCGAAGTCCTCGACGAGGGAGTCTGCGACCTCCACGAAGATCTCGGCCAGACGTCGTTCGCGGGCCATGCCGATCATCCCTCTCCACCGTCGGGCGAATACGGCCCGCTCACATCGTCGTCGAAGTTGTCGTCGAAGCGCAGCCTGCGGGCGACCACGTCGGCCGCAATCTCGCCGAGAAGGCGCTCGCTGCTGTACGCGTGGGCGCGCAGGCGCAGCAGGGCCTCCTCCATGGACACGTCCAGCTGGACGCTGATCATTCCCGTGGCCTGGTGCACAACCGCGCGGCGCAGCACCGAGGGAGGTTCCAGGGCCGTGCCGAGCCCGGGAACGCCCCCGTTCCCGTCGCGTCGGTCGCCGTTCAGGAGAGCGCTGGTCAGCAGGGCTGTCAGTGCGGTGGCGTCCGCGTACTGCTGCTGGCTCAGCCGCCGCTCGCCGTCGCACAGCAGGGTCAGTACGCCGATCCGGATGGCTCCGATGCCCAGCGGGAAGCAGCACACACCGTGCACGCCCAGGTCGCGCGCGGCCGGCAGCAGCGCGGGCCAGCGCTCGGGGCGCACCCGTTCCAGGTCCGGCTCGACGACGGGTGAGCCGACGCGGACCGCGTCCGGCCCTGGACCCTCGCCCAGCGTGAACTGGAGTTCTTCGAACCGCGCGCTCAGCTCGGGGTGGCACCACAGTGGCTCGGCCGACCGCTTGGCACCGACCAGCAGCGACAGCGCGACCCCCGCGGCGTCCAACGCACGCGCACACGCCTGGGCCGGGTCGCCGACCCGGCCCAGGCGCAGCGACCGCAGGACCTCGGCCATGCCGTCGCTGATCACCGTTCTCCGCTCTCAGGCGGCCGGGGCACTTCGGGGTGAGACGCCGTCCGACTTGCGCCGTACATTACGTGCACCGGCCCCCCGCCGCACGGTCCGCGGGTATGTCCTGCCAGGCGTCCTGGGCGCTCGCGTACCGCGGGAAACGCTCCAGCAGACCCGCGGCCCGGAACAAGAGAGTTGTGCCTGGCCGGTTGTGCACGACCCGCACCCATCCGAGCCGCCCATGACAGTCCTCCCACGCCGCGCACACCGGCTCGAGGACGCTGCCGTCCATGAGGTCACGCCGAGCAGGTCGACGATGAGGAACAGCCGCCCGCTGCCGTGCCGGGCGTCCTCCAGATCACGCGCGAAGGCCGGCACGGTCGTCACGTCCAACTCGCCGCCCGCCGTGACCACACGCAACTCGTCGAACAGGTCGGGATACAGACCCATGCGCCCCATCTCCTCTGTCACTGGGGGGCTTTCGCCTTGCGCAGGGCCTCTGTTGCGCGGAAGGGACTTCACGGAGAGGGCCGGGGTCACGGGCGGCCGTATGACGAGAGTACGGCCGCGGAGGGACCGCCCGATCGCCCCTTCGCCAGGTATCCACGAGCGTGGTCGAAAGTGTCGTCCCTGGTCGGTTCCTGACGGGACCGAGGGCGAAGGTGCAAGAGAGTGCTGCGGGCGGAGGCCGTGCCCGGGAGCCGGATTCCGAACTCGGCTCCCCGATGGCATTCAAAGCGACCCCCGGAACCACTCAAGGGCCCGACCCGCTAAGCGGATCAGGCCCCTGACCTGGTGTTTCAACTGTCGGGGTGGCGGGATTTGAACCCACGACCTCTTCGTCCCGAACGAAGCGCGCTGCCAAGCTGCGCTACACCCCGATTGTCGCTGCAGGTCCTGCTCGTCGCGGCGACGTCGTTTACTTTAGCCCACGGGTGGCTGGAGACGAAATCCGGTTTTCGCGCGGTGGCGGACGGGGTTCGGGCGGGCGTGGTCCAGGGCCACCAGGAGGATGGCGAGGGCGTAGAAGGCGAGGCCGAGGAGGAGGGCGTTGGCGAGGACGCTCTTGTAGCTGTGGAGGTCTACGTCCAGGAACGGGTAGAGGTAGCGGCCCGGCGTTCCGGGGAGGATCAGCTCACCCCGGGTGAAGGAGAACAGCAGGTAGGCCAGCGGGTAGAGCAGCCACGTCGCCGCCTGGCGGAGGTGCAGGCGCCCGGGGGGTGTCAGTAGGAGCCAGTCCACGACCGCCGCGATCGGGACCGCCGTGTGCAGGATCTGGTTGGTGATCCACTGCCAGCCGGCCGGAGGGGTCGTCCCGCCCGTCATGGAGAACGGGCTCGAGGCGTTGGTCAGGAGCAGGTGGTACACCAGCCCGGTGATGGTGATGTAGAGCAGCGTCGCGCCCGTCAGGGCGGAGGGGAGCGGGCGGCGGGCCGTCCAGGCGCGGCGGGCCGAGAGCACGAAGACCAGGGTCAGGAGGATGTTGCTCTGGATCGTGAAGTAGCTCAGGACTCGGATCGGGCTGCCGAGGAGCAGGTCGATCGTCACGGCTGCCGCTGCCGCCAGCGCGACCAGGAGGCGGTACACGGCGGTGAGAGGGTGGCGCACGGGGGTCACCACCGCGGAGGCGGGGACGTGGGAGGGCAGCTGCGCGGGCCTGCCGGGAATCGCGGGGAGGTCCGGGATGTCCCTGGGTATGGGGGCGGTCATGCCCCCAAGCTAGGCAAACTCCACATATGGGGCGACGCGGGCGGTCCGTGCGGGTTACGCCTCGCGCACACCTCACCCAGTACACCGCGCGGGACCCTGCTCACAACCTCACCCAAGGACGCCGCGCGCGATCCCACTCACAACTCCGCCCGCGACCCCACCCAGGACACCGCCCGCGACCCCACCCAGGACACCGCCCGCGACCCCACCCAGGACACCGCCCGCGACTCACCCAAGACGCCGCCGCGCCCCACTCACCCCAACTACCCCCGCGCCACCAACGTCAGCAACGTCGCCTCCGGCGGGCACGCGAACCGTACCGGCGTGTAGCGGTTCGTGCCGCAGCCCGCCGAGACGTGGAGATAGGACGTACGGCCCTCGGCCGTGTGCGTGGACAGGCCCTTCACCCGCTCCCGGTCCAGGTCGCAGTTGGTGACCAGGGCGCCGTAGAAGGGGATGCAGAGCTGGCCGCCGTGGGTGTGGCCCGCCAGGATCAGGGGGTACGAGTCGGTCGTGAAGGAGTCGAGTGCGCGCAGGTACGGGGCGTGGACGACGCCCATCGAGAAGTCCGCGGCGCCGGACGGGCCGCCGGCCACCTGCGCGTAGCGGTCACGCTTGATGTGCGGGTCGTCCAGGCCGGTCAGTTCCACCGAGACGCCCTCGACCTTGAGCGTGCCGCGGGTGTTCGTCAGGTTCAGCCAGCCCGCCGCGTCGAAACCGTCCCGCAGGTCCTCCCACGGGTTGTGGATCGCGCCGACCACCGGCGGGTTGCCGTTCAGACCGTGGCGGCCCTGGACCTTCTCCAGCAAGTAGCGGGCCGGGTTGCGGGGTTTGGGGCCGTAGTAGTCGTTCGAGCCGAAGACGTACGCGCCGGGGAAGTCCATCAGCGGGCCCAGTGCGTCCAGGACCTCCGGCACGCCCTCCGGGTCGGACAGGTTGTCACCCGTGTTGATCACGAAGTCGGGACGCAGGCCGGCCAGCGAGCGCAGCCAGCGCTGCTTCTTGCGCTGCCCGCCGACCATGTGGATGTCGGAGACCTGAAGGATGCGCAGGGGGTGCATGCCGGTGGGCAGGACGGGGACCGTCACCCGTCGCAGGCGGAAGGAGCGGACCTCGAAACCCGCCGCGTACACCACACCGGCGGCGCCGGCCGCCGCGATTCCCAGAGGTACTCCGTATCGAGCGCGCATACGTCCATCGTGTCAGACCCGGCAGGGTCCCCGATCCCCACCGCCCCTTAAATGAACGGGCATCGGGCCTTGCGTACCTGCGACAATCAAACCCATGACCACCACGCTCAAGTCGAAGCTGCAGGAAGACCTCACGGCCGCGATCAGGGAGCACGACGAGCTCCGCTCCTCGACGCTCCGGCTGACGCTCTCCGCGATCACCAAGGAGGAGGTCGCGGGCAAGGAGAAGCGCGAGCTCTCCGACGACGAGGTGCTGAAGGTGATCACCAAGGAGGCGAAGAAGCGCCGGGAGGCGGCCGACGCCTTCGCGCAGGGTGGCCGGGCCGAGAGCGCCGAGCGGGAGAAGGCGGAGGGCGAGCTGCTCGCCACGTACCTGCCCAAGCAGCTCGGCGACGAGGAACTGCAGCGGATCGTCGGCCAGGCCGTCGAGGAGGCGAAGGCGGCCGGTGCCGAGGGCCCGCGCGCCATGGGCGCCGTCATGAAGATCGTGAACCCGAAGGTCGCGGGTCTTGCCGAGGGCGGCCGGGTCGCCGCGGTGGTGAAGAAGCTCCTGGCCGGCTGATCGGCCCCGCCGCATGGCGCAAGACGAGAACGGCCCCTGATCGTCGTACGAGAGAAATCTGCGTACGACGATCAGGGGCCGTCGGCGTTCTCAGTCCCAGCAAGTCAGGCAGTCCCAGCAAGTCAGGCAGTCCAGGCAAGTCAGGCAGTCCAGGCAGGTAAGGCAGTCCGGGCGGGTCAAGCTGGTCAGGCAGGTCGGACAGTACAAGTAGCTCGGGCAGGTCGGTCGGCGGCGTCAGCCGCGCCCGCCGTTGCCGTTCCCGCCGTTGCCGTTCTGGCCCTGGAACAGGTTCTCCGGGATGGAGAAGGTGGGCGTCGGGAACGTCGTGCCGCCGTCCGTGCCTCCGTCGGTCAGGCCGCCGTTGCCGTTGCCGTTGTTGTCTCCGTTGTCCCCGTCGTCGTCGCCCTTGCCCTTGCCCTTGTTGCCGTCGGGGATGTTGACGAGGTGGAACTGCTCCACGGACTTGCCGTCCAGGGCGCCCGTCATCATGTCCCGCCAGATCGGGCCGGGGACCTGACCACCGAAGACCTTTTCGTTCCAGACGCCGCCGATGCTGATGTTCTTCATCTGGCGCTTGTGGGCCGGGTCGCCGACCCAGACCGCGCCCGCCATGTTCGGGGTGAAGCCGACGAACCAGGCCGCGTAGCGGTTGTCCGTCGTACCGGTCTTGCCGGCGCTCGGACGGTCGCTGAGGCCCGCCTGCGTACCCGTACCGTCCTCGACCACGCCCTTCAGGAGCGTGGTGACCGTGTCGGCGGTCTTCTCCGACATCGCGCGCGAGCAGGTCGACTTCGGCACCTCGAGCGACTTCTTCTGGCTGCCGACGGTCTGGGTGATGGACTCGATGGCGACCGGCGTGCAGTACATGCCGCGCGAGGCGAAGGTCGCGTACGCGTTCGCCATCGTCAGCGGGGACATCTCCTGGGTACCGAGCGCGATGGAGGGCGCCTGCTGCATCTTGCCGCCGTCCGCGCGCTCCACGCCCATCTTCTTGGCCATCTCGGTGACCGGGCAGATGCCGATGTCGCTGATCAGCTGCACGTAGTAGGTGTTGACCGACTTCGCGGTCGCTTCCTTCATGCTGTACGGGCCGTGCTCCGACGAGTTCTCGTTCGTCAGCTTGGTCGGGTTGTTCGGGTCGTCGCGCCAGCTCTTGCCGTCACAGATCGAGACCGGGCTCGGATACGCCATCTCGTACGGCGAGGAGAACGTCTGCGTCGCCGGAGTGCCACGCTCTATGGCGGCCGCGGCCACGATCGGCTTGAACGTCGAACCGGGCTGGTAGCCCGCGCCGCCGCCCATGGACTGGTTCACGGACAGGTCGATCTGCGTCTCGTCCTTGCCGAAGCCGTACGGACGGGACTGGCCCATGGCGAGGATCTTGCCGGTGCCGGGCTGGACGATGGTGGCGGCCGTGGCCACGTCGTCGGTCTTGTAGACGTGCTTCTTGATCGACGCCTGGACCGACGACTGGGACTGCGGGTCCAGCGTCGTACGGATCGTCAGACCGCCCTGGTTCCAGACCTTCGCCCGGGCCTCCTTGGTCTTGCCGAAGACCGGGTCGTTGAGGAACGTCTCGCGGACGTAGTCGCAGAAGAAGCCGGCGCCCTTGACCGCGGTGATGCAGCCGTTCTTCGGCTGACTCGGGTTCAGGCCCAGCGGCGTCTTCTTGGCCTTGTCGGCCTCCGCCTGCGAGATGTCGCCCATGTCGGCCATGCGCTGCAGCACGACGTTACGGCGCTTGGTGGCCTCCGCCTCGTCGTTGACGGGGTCGTACCGGCTCGGCGACTGCACGATGCCCGCGAGCAGCGCCGACTCCTGGACGTTCAGGTCCTTGGCGTGCTTGGAGAAGTAGCGCTGGGCGGCGGCCTCGACGCCGTAGGCCTGCTCGCCGAAGAACGTGATGTTCAGGTAGTTCTCGAGGATCTTCTTCTTGCCGAGCTCCTCCTCGACCTGGATCGCGTACTTCAGCTCCTTGATCTTGCGGCCGAGGGTCTGCTGCGTGGCCTGCGCGACCTTGGTCGGGTCGTCGCCGGCCTCTTCGATGGCGACGTTCTTCACGTACTGCTGGGTGAGCGTGGAGGCGCCCTGGGCCACTCCGCCGCTCTGCGCGTTCTTGTTCAGCGCGCGCAGGATGCCCTTCAGGTCGACCGCGCCGTGCTGGTAGTAGCGCGAGTCCTCGATCGCGACGATCGCCTTCTGCATGTACGGCGAGATGTCCTTGAGGGCGACCACCGTACGGTCGCGCGAGTAGACGGTGGCGATCTGGCCGCCGTCGGCGTCGAGGATCGTGGTGCGCTGACTCAGCGGCGGCGTCTTGAGGTTGGCCGGAAGCTCGTCGAAGCTCTCCACGGATCCCTTGGCCGCGAGCCCGAGCGCGCCGAAGGCGGGCAGCGCGATACCGGCAAGTACGGCACCGGCGAGCACACTGACACCGAGGAACTTGGTGGCCTGCTGAGTTGGGGACAGGCCACCGCCCGAGCGCTTCTTTGGCATGAGGGCAGCCTACGTTCTCATTCGCCGGACACGCGTATATGCCTTGGCCTAAGCTGCTCTCAACTGTCACAGCAGTAGGGCTACGTATCAATACGTCCGGCGACCCCGAATCGTTCCGGAGGTTCCCCAACTTTTTTTGATGGGGACGTGTCCGAATCCGCCTTGTGTGTCACCTGGTGACCGTTGTGACTCAACTGAACTGTCCCGGTTTGCCGGGAAGGTCACGCATGTCGCCAGCTCACTCCCCCGGGTGATCTGCCGCTTACGCATAGTCCGTTCGGGCCATTCAAGATTGGGCCCGAAGGGGGTGTTGCGCTGTGCCCACCTTCCGTAACGTCCTCAACTGGCGGCGGTGAATATGCCGCTGCCGCCGTGGGGGAGCCTCGATTCGGGAGAGGACGGCGCCGGTATGGGCTGGGTAACCGACTGGAGTGCGCAGGCCGCCTGCCGCACTACCGATCCGGATGAACTGTTCGTTCAGGGAGCAGCGCAGAACAGGGCCAAGGCGGTGTGCACCGGATGTCCGGTACGCACCGAGTGCCTCGCTGACGCGCTCGACAACCGCGTCGAGTTCGGCGTGTGGGGAGGCATGACGGAGCGGGAGCGCCGCGCACTGCTGCGCAGGCGCCCCACCGTGACCTCCTGGCGCCGGCTTCTTGAGACGGCTCGTGTGGAGTACGAGCGCGGGGTGGGCATCCTGCCGCTCGACGACGACGAGGTGTACGAGCACTACGCGGCGGTGAGCTGAGGGCACCCCCTCGCGGGGAGAACTCAGGCAGGCGCCTCGGGCAGCTCCGGCCGGTTGGCCGCGAGCCGGTCCCCGATGTCCCGCAGCCCCGCGAGATCGTGCACATCGCCGGGCAGCGCGCCCACTTCGGCCACCGCCACCTCGGGGTGGCGCGCGGTGAAGCGATCGCGCGTGCGCTGCTCGCGGGAGAGCAGCTGCATACGTTCGGCGTGCAGCCTCAACAGGCCCGCGGTGAGCCGCTCGACGCTCTGTGCGCCCTCGTCCTCCTGATCCGGACCGGGGGAGCCGGGCTCGGACTCGGGAGACTCGACGGGCGCGGATGCGGCGGACTCGACGGACGAGGATGCCGGGGGCTCGACGGGCGAGGAGGTGCGGGGTTCTGAACTGCCGTACGTGTCGGGAGAGTTACGAAGTCCAGCTTTCCCGCCGTCCTGATCGACAATGCGGGGCTCCACAAGATTTTCCGCGGCGGCGAGCGCGCGCTCGGCCGACAGCCGGGCGGCGCCGCTGCCGTGGACCCGGTTGAGCACCAGGCCGGCGAACGGCATGTCCTCGGCGGCCAGCCGCTCCACGAAGTACGCGGCCTCGCGCAGCGCGTCCCGCTCCGGGGCCGCCACCACCAGGAACGCCGTCCCGGGCGCCTGCAGCAGCTTGTACGTCGCGTCCGCGCGCGTGCGGAACCCGCCGAAGGTCGTGTCCATCGCGGCCACGAACGTCTGGACGTCCTTGAGCAGTTGACCGCCCAGCAGCTTGCCGAGCGTGCCGGTCATCATCGACATCCCGACGTTCAGGAACTTCATGCCCGCCCGCCCGCCGAGCTTGGCCGGAGCGGTGAGCAGCCGGATCAGCCGGCCGTCCAGGAACGAGCCGAGCCGCTTGGGCGCGTCCAGGAAGTCGAGCGCCGAGCGGGACGGCGGCGTGTCGACGACGATCAGGTCCCACTCGTTGCGGGCCCGCAGCTGCCCGAGCTTCTCCATCGCCATGTACTCCTGCGTGCCCGCGAAGCCGGCGGAGAGCGACTGGTAGAAGGGGTTGTTCAGGATCGCGGCGGCCCGCTCGCCGTCCGCGTGCGCCTCGACGATCTCGTCGAAGGTGCGCTTCATGTCGAGCATCATGGCGTGCAGTTCGCCGTCGCCGTCGACGCCCTTCACCCGGCGCGGGGTGTTGTCGAGGGAGTCGATGCCCATGGACTGGGCCAGCCGGCGTGCCGGGTCGATGGTCAGCACGACCACCTTGCGCCCGCGCTCGGCGGCCCTGAGACCCAGGGCCGCGGCGGTGGTCGTCTTGCCGACGCCGCCCGAGCCGCAGCACACCACGATCCGCGTCTTCGGGTCGTCGAGCAGCGGATCGACGTCGAGCATGCGCGCGGGGGACAGGCGGTGGCGGGCGGCGTCCTGGGTGTGGGCCTGGTCCGGACTCATGACATCCCCTGCTTCCGCTGCTTGCGACTGGTGCTCCTGGCGCTCCTGATGCCCCCGCTCATGACAGGCCCTGCTCGCGCAGCTCGGTGGCCAGTTCGTACAGCCCTGCCAGGTCCATGCCCTCGGTGAGCAGCGGCAGTTCGTGCAGGGGCAGGCCCAGCTCGGCGAGGACGGCGCGCTGTTCGTGCTCCAGCGTGTACCGCTCGGCGTACTCCTCGGCCTGCTGCAGCAGGGGGGCCACCAGCTTCTCCGCGTTCCCCCCGCGCCGTGCCCCGCCGAGCCCGGCCGCCGACAGCGACCTGGCAACCGAAGAACGAGGCACACTGCGTACGAGTTCCAGGGCCTCCGCGTCCAACACCTCCGGACGCACCATGTTCACGATGATCCGCCCCACCGGCAGCTTCGCGGCCCGCAGTTCGGCGATCCCGTCCGCGGTCTCCTGGACGGGCATCTCCTCCAGCAGCGTCACCAGGTGCACGGCCGTCTCCGGCGACTTCAGCACGCGCATCACGGCCTGCGCCTGATTGTGTATCGGCCCGATCTTCGCGAGGCCCGCCACCTCATCGTTCACGTTCAGGAACCGCGTGATGCGTCCGGTGGGCGGCGCGTCCATGACGACGTAGTCGTAGGCGAACCGCCCGCTCTTGTCCTTTCGGCGCACCGCCTCGCACGCCTTGCCGGTCAGGAGTACGTCCCGCAGGCCCGGCGCGATGGTGGTCGCGAAGTCGATCGCGCCGAGCTTCTTCAGGGCCCGTCCGGCACCCCCCAGTTTGTAGAACATCTGGAGGTAGTCCAGAAGGGCCAGTTCGGGATCGATGGCGAGGGCGTACACCTCCCCGCCACCTGGAGCGACGGCGATCTTGCGCTCCTCATAAGGCAGCGCTTCCGTCTCGAAGAGCTGCGCGATGCCCTGCCGGCCCTCGACCTCGACGAGAAGCGTCCGCTTCCCCTCGGTCGCGAGGGCCAACGCGAGTGCGGCGGCGACCGTCGTCTTTCCGGTCCCGCCCTTGCCGCTGACGACCTGGAGCCTGCTCACGCCTTCGAGCCTAACCAGTCTGTGTGCCAACCACGCGACAGCCTGTGGATAACGCGGCCACAGGCGGTCGGTGGGCAGCGGCTAAAGTCGGCCGCATGACCAAGTGGGAATACTCGACTGTGCCGCTGCTCGTCCACGCAACGAAGCAGATTCTGGACACCTGGGGCGAGGACGGCTGGGAGCTCGTCCAGGTCGTGCCCGGGCCGAACAACCCCGAGCAGCTCGTCGCCTACCTGAAGCGGGAGAAGGCATGAGCACCGTAGAGGCGAAGCTGGCCGAACTCGGCCTGGCCCTGCCCGCGGTCGTGCCGCCGCTGGCCGCGTACCAGCCGGCCGTGCAGTCCGGTGTCTACGTCTACACCTCCGGCCAGCTGCCGATGGTGGAGGGCAAGCTGCCCGTCACCGGCAAGGTCGGCGCCGAGGTCACGCCCGAGGAGGCCAAGGAGCTCACCCGCACCTGCGCCCTGAACGCCCTGGCCGCAGTCAAGTCCGTCACCGGCGACCTGGACCGCATCGCGCGCGTGGTGAAGGTCGTGGGCTTTGTCGCCTCGGCCTCGGACTTCACCGGCCAGCCCGGCGTGGTCAACGGCGCCAGCGAACTGCTCGGCGAGGTCCTCGGCGACAAGGGCGTGCACGCGCGCAGTGCGGTCGGTGTGGCGGTGCTGCCGCTGGACGCACCGGTCGAGGTCGAGATCCAGGTGGAGCTCACCGGGGCGTAGGCCCTGCCTTTCGGATCGGCCCGGCGTCTCGGGGCCAGGCCCTGGCAGCCGCTCTGACCTCGGCGACCTCTCGAACATTCGCGCGCCACGGGATAGCCTCCGCCCATGGCGAATGGGCAGTGGTTTCCGCAGGACTGGCCGGAACGCATCCGCGCACTCGCGGACGGCACCCTCACCCCGGTCGTCCCCAAGCGCGCGGCGACCGTCATGCTCCTCAAGGACACCGACGCCGGCCCCGCCGTGCACATGCTGCGCAGACGCGCCTCCATGGCCTTCGCCGGAGGCGCGTACGCATATCCGGGCGGCGGCGTCGACCCCCGCGACGACGAGCACCACATCCGGTGGGCGGGCCCCACGCGCGCGTGGTGGGCAAAGCGGCTCGGCGTCGATGAGACGGCGGCCCAGGCGATCGTCTGCGCCGCCGTACGCGAGACGTACGAGGAGGCGGGCGTCCTGCTGGCCGGACCGGCCGCCGACTCCGTGGTCGGCGACACCACGGGCGAGGACTGGGAGGCGGACCGCGCGGCCCTCGTCGCCCGTGACTTCTCCTTCGCCGAGTTCCTGGACCGCCGCGGCCTCGTCCTGCGCTCCGACCTGCTGGGCGCCTGGACCCGATGGATCACCCCGGAGTTCGAACCCCGGCGCTACGACACCTGGTTCTTCGTGGCCGCCCTCCCGCACGGCCAGCGCACCCGCAACGCCTCCACGGAGGCCGACCGCACGGTGTGGATCCGCCCCGAGGACGCGGCAGCCTCGTACGACAAGGGGGAGCTGACGATGATGCCGCCCACCATCGCGACCCTGCGTCAGCTGGCGCCCTGCGCCACGGCCGCAGACGCGCTCGCCGCGGCCCCGGACCGCGATCTCACCCCCGTCCTCGCGCGAGCGAGCCTGGAGGCCGGTGAGATCGTGCTGTCCTGGCCGGGCCACGACGAGTTCACCAAGCACATCCCGACAGACCTTCCGACCGGTGGAGCCTCCGCATGACGGACGCAGCAGCCCTTCCCGGCCGGCCGCGCGGCGGGGTCCTCGCCGGCCCGGCCACCTCCCGGGCCGTCAACGTCCTGGCGCCCAACGCCTCGGCGATGACCCTCGACGGCACGAACACCTGGATCCTCGCCGAGCCCGACTCAGACCTGGCCGTCGTCATCGACCCCGGCCCGCTGGACGAGGGCCACCTGCGCAACGTCGTGGACACCGCCGCCAAGGCCGGCAGGCGCATCGCGCTCACCCTGCTGACCCACGGTCACCCGGACCACGCGGAGGGCGCCGCCCGCTTCGCCGAGCTGACCGGCACGAACGTGCGCGCCCTGGACCCGGCGTTGCGGCTGGGCGACGAGGGGCTGGCCGCCGGGGACGTGGTCACGGTCGGCGGCCTGGAGCTGAGGGTCGTACCGACCCCCGGCCACACCTCGGACTCCCTGTGCTTCCACCTCCCGGCCGACCGGGCGGTCCTGACCGGCGACACCGTGCTGGGCCGCGGCACGACGGTCGTGGCGCACCCCGACGGCCGTCTGGGCGACTACCTGGACTCGCTACGACGGCTGCGGTCGCTGACGGTCGACGACGGCGTCCACACGGTGCTCCCGGGCCACGGCCCGGTCCTGGAGGACGCCCAGGGCGCCGTCGAGTTCTACCTCGCCCACCGCGCCCACCGCCTCGCCCAGGTCGAGACGGCCGTCGAGGACGGCTACCGCGCCCCGTCCGAGGTCGTCGCCCATGTGTACGCGGACGTGGACCGGTCCCTGTGGCCGGCGGCCGAGCTGTCGGTGCGGGCCCAGCTGGACTACCTGGAGGAGCACGGGCTCATCTGACCGGGGGGCTGCTTCAGTCCGGCCTGGGGGCCTTCACGCCGTGCACGCGCGCGTACTCCTCGGCGAGCCATGGCCCGAGGCCGTCGACGTACGACCGCAGTACGGCGGGGTCGCCGCTGGGCTCGTATCCGAGGACGGCCGCCCTTCGCAGCTGCTGGGCCCGCTCCGGGTAGTAGGCGCCGAAGGCCTCGGCCATCTCCTTCAGGTCGCTGGTCCAGCCGTTCCAGCGGGGCATGACGAGCGTGAATGCGGTGCGGACGAGATGCCGCGACATGAACCGTACGAGGGGCCGCCGTGCGGCGTCCGTGTCGGCGGCGGCCGCGATCCGCTCCCGCCAGCGGGGCAGCAGCAGGGCGAGGTCCCCGTTGGTCTCGCGGGCGAGCAGGGAGTCGGGCCGGTAGCGCGGCAGGTACTCGGCGAGGTCCTCACCGAGCAAGGGCGTGCACAGACAGGCGACGAACCAGCCCAGGTCGTACGTCTCCGCCTCGCTCAGCAGCCGAGCCCGGCCGTACAGCAGGATGCCGACCCCGTCGATCTGCGCGAACTCCTTGTCGAGCGCCGCCCCCAGCGCACGGGCGGCGTCCCGGTCCGTGTCGGTCGGCTCCTCGTACAGGGCGACCAGCAGGTCCAGGTCGCTGCGCCCCACGCGCGCGTTGCCGCGCGGAATCGATCCGTAGAGGTACGCACTGTGCAGCCGCGTCCCGAACAGGTCGAGCAGCCGGTCGCGCGCCGCGGTGACGACTGGGCGGAAGGCATCCGGTACGAGCGCGAGAGAGCCTTCGCGCTCGATGCAGCCCTGGGGGTCGAGACCTTTGGAGGGCGAGTTCTCGGACATGGGGCAACTACATCAGCCCGTCCGGCATTTGAGGACGAGGCCGTTGAGGCCGAACGGGGGTCTGGGGGCGGAGCCCCCAGGAGCCCTCAGCGTGAACGCTTGGCGAGTCGCTCGACGTCGAGCAGGATGACGGCCCGCGCCTCCAGGCGGAGCCACCCGCGCTGCGCGAAGTCGGCCAGCGCCTTGTTGACCGTCTCGCGCGAGGCGCCGACCAGCTGGGCCAGCTCCTCCTGCGTCAGGTCGTGGACGACGTGGATGCCCTCCTCGGACTGCACGCCGAAGCGGCGGGAGAGGTCCAGCAGGGCGCGGGCGACGCGGCCGGGGACGTCGGAGAAGACCAGGTCGGACATCGCGTCGTTGGTCTTACGCAGACGGCGGGCGACGGCGCGCAGCAGCGCGGTGGCCACCTCGGGCCGGGCGTTGAGCCAGGGCTGCAGATCGCCGTGGCCGAGGCCGAGCAGCTTGACCTCGGTCAGCGCGGTGGCCGTGGCGGTGCGCGGGCCCGGGTCGAAGAGCGACAACTCGCCGATCAGCTCGCTGGGACCGACGACGGCGAGCATGTTCTCGCGGCCGTCGGGGGATGTGCGGTGGAGCTTCACCTTGCCCTCGGTGACGACATAGAGCCGGTCACCGGGGTCGCCCTCATGGAAGAGCGAGTCACCGCGCGCGAGGGTCACCTCACTCATGGAGGCGCGGAGCTCCGCGGCTTGCTCGTCGTCGAGCGCCGCGAAGAGCGGGTTGCGCCGCAGAACGTCGTCCACGAGTTCTCTCCTTGTCGACCTGCTCAGGGGATGTTGCTCCCCCTTGGTACCAGGGGACCGTGCTCCCCATTTTGCCGGACGGTCCAAACAGTGTGATCTGTCACAAGGATGCCGCACACATGTCCCGAGGTAAGCGGCAGGGGTCCAATTGGGGGCCGATCTCCCGGGTCCGGGGCGGATGTCAGTGCCGGGCTCTAGGCTGGCCGGGTGTCCAAATCGCCGGTGAGAGCACAGGCCAAGGGGGCTGGGCGGGTGGTTGTACGTCGTGATTCCGCTGTGGGCGAACAGAACTCCGGTGGCGGAAAGAAACCGGCAAAAGTGACGAAAAGCGTTCCGGCGAAGAAGGCCGCCGCGAAGAAGACCGCTGTGAAAAAAGCGGCTGTGAAAAAGACGGCGGCCGTCAAGAAGGCGGCCGTCGCGCCGAAGAAAGCGACGGCTGCGGTCAAGGGCGTCCCTGCCGCGAAGTCCGCCGTCAAGCCGCCGAAGGGCGAGTCGCACACGGCTCTGGTCCGCCGTGCCCGACGCATCGACCGCGAGCTCGCCGAGGTGTATCCGTACGCCCACCCGGAGCTGGACTTCGAGAACCCCTTCCAACTCGTGGTCGCCACGGTGCTGTCCGCCCAGACCACCGATCTCAGGGTCAACCAGACGACGCCGGGGCTGTTCGCCAAGTACCCCACCCCGGAGGACCTGGCTGCCGCCAACCCCGAGGAGGTCGAGGAGATCCTCCGCCCGACCGGCTTCTTCCGGGCCAAGACCAAGTCCGTCATGGGGTTGTCGAAGGCGCTGGTAGAGCAGTTCGGAGGGGAGGTCCCGGGCCGCCTCGAAGACCTGGTCAAGCTGCCCGGCGTGGGCCGCAAGACCGCCTTCGTCGTGCTCGGGAACGCCTTCGGGCGGCCGGGTATCACCGTGGACACGCACTTCCAGCGGCTGGTGCGGCGCTGGCAGTGGACGGACGAGACCGACCCGGGCAAGATCGAGGCCGCCGTCGGCGAGCTCTTCCCCAAGAGCGACTGGACGATGCTCTCGCACCACGTGATCTTCCACGGCCGCCGCATCTGCCATGCCCGCAAGCCCGCCTGCGGCGCCTGCCCCATAGCGCCGCTCTGCCCGGCGTACGGCGAGGGCGAGACGGACCCGGAGAAGGCGAAGAAGCTGCTCAAGTACGAGAAGGGCGGCTTCCCCGGTCAGCGCCTCAACCCCCCGCAGTCGTATCTGGACGCGGGCGGCAAACCGGCGCCGCCGCTGGGGGCCGGATGAGGGGCGCTGCGGGGCGCGAGGAACCGCCGACCGGCCCGGCGGGGGAGGGCCGACTGACGGGGTTCGCCTGCCCGACGGAGCTGAGTCGTTCGACGGGTCGGCGGACACCGTCGCATGTGGCAGGTCCGCAGACGCCGCCGAAGCCGGCGGGCAGGGCTCAGGAACGATCTCGGGATCTCGAGGCGTTGGACGTGGCAGGACGGGGGTGGCGATGACGAGCGCGAGCAATACGCAGGGTGGGTCGGTGACGCTCAGCAAGGAGGGGCTGCCCGAGTGGCTGGACCCGGTGGCGCGGGCGGTGGAGACGGTGCAGCCGCTGCAGCTCAGCCGCTTCCTGCCGCCGGAGGACGGGGCGGGACGGCAGTCGGCCGTACTGATCCTCTTCGGTGAGGGCGAGCGCGGCCCCGAGCTGCTGCTGATGGAGCGGGCGAGCTCGCTCAGGTCGCACGCGGGGCAGCCCTCGTTCCCCGGCGGCGCCCTCGACCCCGAGGACGGCGACCCGCAGGCCGACGGCCCGCTCAGAGCCGCGCTCCGCGAGGCCGAGGAGGAGACGGGGCTCGACCAGGCGGGCGTCCAGCTCTTCGGCGTCCTGCCCAAGCTGTACATCCCGGTCAGCGGCTTCGTCGTGACACCCGTGGTGGGCTGGTGGCGCCAGCCGACCCCGGTCGGAGTCGTCGATCCGAACGAGACGGCCAGGGTCTTCACCGTCCCCGTGGCGGATCTCACGGACCCCGGCAACCGCGCCACGACGGTCCACCCCAGCGGCCACCGAGGTCCGGCATTTCTGGTCGAATCGGCTCTGGTCTGGGGCTTCACGGCCGGAATCATCGACCGCCTGCTCCACTACGCGGGCTGGGAGCGCCCCTGGGACCGGGACAAGCAGGTCCCGCTCGACTGGCGGTCATGACAGGGTGTCTGCCGTGCTGTGTCTTTCCGGGGGATGCTGTATCCGATCGCCGCTGCGCGGCGGGCCGGCCCCCGGCCGACCTGAGATGACCGCAAAGTGATGAGGCGAGGCTCGAACCGGTGAACGTGCTGGACATCCTGTTGCTGGTCGCCGCCGTGTGGTTCGCGATCGTGGGCTATCGCCAGGGCTTCGTCGTCGGCATCCTGTCGGTGATCGGTTTCCTGGGCGGCGGTCTCGTCGCCGTCTACATCCTGCCCGTCATCTGGGACGCGCTGACCGACAACGCAGAGGTGAGCACGACCGCCGCGGTCGTCGCGGTCGTGGTCGTCATCGTCTGCGCCTCCGTCGGCCAGGCCCTGACCACCCACCTGGGCAACAAGCTGCGCCGGTACATCACTTGGTCCCCGGCCCGCGCCCTGGACGCCACCGGCGGCGCCCTCGTCAACGTCGTGGCGATGCTCCTGGTGGCGTGGCTCATCGGTTCCGCCCTCGCGGGCACCACACTGCCGACGCTCGGCAAGGAGGTCCGTAACTCCAAGGTGCTCCTCGGCGTCTCCCGGGCCCTGCCCAACCAGGCCGACACCTGGTTCGCGGACTTCTCCTCGGTCCTCGCGCAGAACGGCTTCCCGCAGGTCTTCAGCCCGTTCGCGAACGAGCCGATCACCGACGTTCAGCCCCCCGACCCGGCGCTCGCGAACAGCCCCGTGGCCACGAGCGCGAAGCGCTCCATCGTCAAGGTCATGGGTACCGCCCAGAGTTGCGGCAAGGTCCTGGAGGGCAGCGGCTTCGTCTTCGCCGACCGCCGCGTCATGACCAACGCGCACGTCGTCGGAGGCGTCGACGAGCCCACCGTCCAGATAGGCGGTGAGGGCAGGAAGTACGACGCGAAGGTCGTCCTCTACGACTGGCACCGCGACATCGCCGTACTCGACGTGCCCGACCTCAAGGCGCCCGCCCTGAAGTTCTCGACCACGGACGCCAAGAGCAGCGACAGCGCGATCATCGCGGGCTTCCCGGAGAACGGCTCGTACGACGTCCGGGCCGCACGCGTGCGTGGCCGCCTGCCGGCCAACGGCCCGGACATCTACCACCGTGGCACCGTCCGCCGCGACGTCTACTCGCTGTACACGACCGTCCGCCAGGGCAACTCCGGCGGCCCGCTGCTCACGCCCGCAGGCCATGTGTACGGCGTGGTCTTCGCGAAGTCCCTCGACGACGCCGACACGGGGTACGCACTCACCGCGGACGAGATCCAGGAGGACATCACCAAGGGGCGTACCGCCAACCAGCAGGTGGACAGCGACAGCTGCGCCCTGTGAGCCGCGTGCTGCGAGAAGACGCACTGCGAGAAGACGTACTACGACGTGCTACGTGAAGAGGCGCGTCAGCCCCGGGGATGACGCAGGCGTACCGAGACCCAGCGGGCCCGGCGGCGCAGAATGCGCGGGATGCCCACCCTTAGATCTGTACCCGCCATTTGCGGAGCACCGCCTCGCTGGTGGGAGCTCAGGCCACTGCCCGAGCGGCGATTGCGTGCTGCGTCACTGTAGTCGTGCGTCCAGCCCATACCCCGACGTGTGCCCCTGCCCCAAGGTCGATAACCGCCCCCTGGGCCCCCAATTGGCCTATGCGCCGGGCAATTGGCTGTTCGTAGGACACATGTTCAGATCCGGATACCGGGCGCATCGACTCGGTCACCGATCGGGTTCGGGATCCTTCAGCCAATTGACCAGTTCTGTGGAGAAAGCGACCGGATCCTCCTCGTGCGGGAAGTGCCCCAGTCCGTCGAACAGCCGCCAGCGGTACGGCGCTTCGACGTACTCGCCGGATCCGGCCGCGCTCCGCGTGCGCATCACGGGGTCGAGCGAGCCGTGGAGGTGGAGCGTCGGCACCCGCAGCGGCCGCTTCATCCGCCGGTTGAACTGGATGCCGTCCGGGCGAGCCATGGAGCGGACCATCCAGCGGTACGGCTCGATCGAGCAGTGCGCCGTCGACGGGATGCACATCGCGCGGCGGTACGTCTCCACCGCGTCGTCGTCCGGCAGGTTCGGCCCGGCCCACTCCCGGATCAGCTCGGCGACCAGCGCGCCGTCGTCCGCGGTCAGCTGCCGCTCGGGGAGCCAGGGGCGCTGGAACCCCCAGATGTAGGAGCCCGCGCGGGTCTGCTTCACGTCCGAGAGCATCGCCGAGCGCCAGCGCCGGGGGTGCGGCATCGAGGCGACCGCGAGCCGCCGCACGAGCTTCGGGCGCATCACGGCCGCCGTCCACGCCAGATATCCGCCCAGGTCGTGGCCGACCAGTGCGGCGTCCGGCTCGCCCAGGGAGCGGATCACGCCGGTGATGTCGAGCGCGAGGTTGGCGGGGTCGTAGCCGCGCGGGGTGCGGTCGCTGCCGCCGACGCCGCGCAGGTCCATGGCGACGGCCCGGAAACCCGCGTCGGCCAACGTGCTCAGCTGGTGCCGCCAGGTCCACCAGAACTGCGGGAAGCCGTGCAGCAGCAGCACCAGCGGCCCATCGCCGACCTCGGCGATGTGGAAGCGGGCGCCGTTGGCGGCCACGTCCCGGTGGGTCACCTTTGTCCCGTCGGGGAGGGCGCCCGGCCGTACGACCGAGAGGGGTTGCGCCGAAGGTGTGCCGGGGTCCGTCATGAGGACGAGCGTCCCACAGCCTCGATGGCCGCGGGGGCGCGGTCCTCGATCGCCGGGATCTGAGGCGCCTCCGGCCGCGGGTGCGGCTTGGCCTTCTGCAGGACGCCCGCGCTCTCCTTCATGGACGCGGCTACCTTCTGCGGGCCCTGGCCCTTCTTGGCCTTCTTCGCGAAGACCACGCCGATGAGCGCGAGGACGACCGCGACCAGCACGTTCGCCGCGAAAGACAGCAGGAAGCAGATCGCGAGGTTCCAGTCGCTCCAGGTCCGGATGCCGTACGCCAGCGCGAAGTTCAGCATCGGCAGCGAGAACACCAGGACACAGGCGGCCACCGTGAACGCGCCGCCGCTCGTCGCACCGCGCTTGACGTCCTGCTTGAGCTGCGCCTTGGCCAACGCGATCTCGTCGTGCACGAGCGCCGACATCTCGGTCGTCGCGGAGGCGAACAGCTGGCCGATGCTGCGTTCGGCGCCGACCGGGCTGCCGTCGGGTGCGCTCATCGCGGTCTCCCTCTTCTGCCTTGCTGTTTTTGAACGGTCCTTTTGTACCGTCCCGTCAGATCATGCCGGACGGCCGTCGTCCTCGCCTGCCCCGCCCGGTACTTCGGCAAGCGCGCGTCGTTCGGCGGCCTTCAGTTCGGCGATCCGGCGGTGCTCGGCGGCCTTGTTCTCGTAGATCGCTGCCATCCGCAGGTGGTACGCCGGCTCGTCCTGCTCGTAGATGTCCGGGATGCCGTCGAGATCCTCGTCGCGCTCCTCGGCCTCGCACAGCGCGCGGTACTTGGCGTTCCGTATCTTCAGCAGCACCGTCGCCAGGGTCGCCGCGATGAGGGACCCCATCAGTACGGCGGCCTTCACCTCGTTCGTCAGTACGGCGTCCCCGTCGAAGGCGAGTTCGCCGATCAGCAGGGACACGGTGAAGCCGATGCCGGCCAGCGTCGCCACCGCGAACACGTCCGCCCACGCGAGGTCCTCGCTCAGTGACGCCCGGGTGAAACGAGCCGTCAGCCACGTGCCGCCGAAGATCCCGAGCGCCTTGCCGACGACGAGCCCGAGGACGACGCCCAGCGTCTCCGGCTTGGTGAACACGTCGCCGAGCGCGCCACCTGAGACGGCGACACCGGCGCTGAACAGCGCGAAGAGGGGGACGGCGAGGCCCGCTGACAGGGGTCGTACGAGGTGCTCGATGTGCTCGCCTGGGGAGTGCTGCTCGCCCTCGCGGGGTGTGCAGCGCAGCATCAGGCCCATGGCGACGCCCGCGATGGTGGCGTGCACGCCGCTGTTGTACATCAGCGCCCAGATGACGAGCGCGAGCGGGACGTACACGTACCAGCCGCGCACGCCCTTGCGCAGCAGCAGCCAGAAGACGGCGAGGCCCACGACCGCGCCGCCGAGCGCGGCGAAGTCGATGGAGCTCGTGAAGAAGACCGCGATGATCAGGATCGCGAAGAGGTCGTCGACGACGGCGAGCGTGAGCAGGAAGGCGCGCAGGGCGCTCGGCAGCGACGTACCGATGACGGCGAGCACGGCCAGCGCGAACGCGATGTCGGTGGCCGTGGGCACTGCCCAGCCCTGGAGCGATCCGCCGCCGGTCAGATTGGTGAGCGTGTACACGAGCGCCGGTACGGCCATGCCGCACAGGGCCGCGACGACCGGCAGCGCGGCTGCCTTGGGGTCCTTGAGGTCACCGGCGACCAGCTCGCGCTTGAGCTCGATGCCGGCCACGAAGAAGAAGACGGCGAGGAGTCCGTCGGCGGCCCAGTGCGTGATCGACAGGTGCAGGCCGAGGGCCTCGGGGCCGAAGTGGAAGTGGCCGACGCTCTCGTAGCTGTTGTGCAGCGCGGGTATGTTCGCCCAGATCAGCGCGGTGATCGCGGCGACGAGCAGCAGCACACCGCCGACCGTCTCGGTGCGCAGCGCATCCGCCACGAAGGTCCGCTCGGGCAGGGACAGGCGTCCGAGAACCTTGCGGGGGCTGGGGGTGTGGGGCGCGGCCACGGGGAGGACCTCCGGTCGGTGGGCAGGACGAAGCACTTGCCGACCAGACTTCCCGGCGCACCTTTGCTTAGTTTACCTAAGATGAGCGGGGAGGAATCCGGCGATCCCCACGTTAGGTGCGAAAAGGGCACCCGGCGCGTCTGGTGCCGGGTGCCCTTCGATGCCGTACTCAGTGCTTGCCGGCACCTGCTGCTACCTGTCAGTCCTCGCTGGACGCCGCCGGGAGCTTCGCCTGGATGAGGTCCATGACCGACGAGTCGGTCAGCGTGGTCACGTCGCCGAGCTCGCGGTTCTCGGCCACGTCCCGCAGAAGGCGCCGCATGATCTTGCCGGAGCGGGTCTTCGGCAGCTCCGCCACCGGCAGGATCCGCTTCGGCTTGGCGATCGGGCCGAGAGCGGAGCCGACGTGGTTGCGCAGGTTGTCGACCAGACCCTCGTCCTCGGCGTTCGCCGAACCGCGCAGGATCACGAACGCCACGATGGCCTGCCCGGTCGTCTCGTCCGCCGCGCCGACGACGGCCGCCTCGGCGACCGACGGGTGGGAGACGAGCGCGGACTCGACCTCGGTGGTGGAGATGTTGTGCCCGGACACCAGCATCACGTCGTCGACGCGGCCGAGGAGCCAGATGTCCCCGTCGTCGTCCTTCTTCGCCCCGTCACCAGCGAAGTACTTGCCCTCGAAGCGCGACCAGTACGTGTCGAGGAACCGCTGGTCGTCGCCCCAGATGGTGCGCAGCATCGACGGCCACGGCTCGGTGAGGACCAGGTAGCCACCGCCGCCGTCGGGCACCTCGTTCGCGTCGTCGTCGACGACGGTCGCGGAGATACCGGGCAGCGGCGTCTGCGCGGAGCCCGGCTTGGTCTCGGTGACGCCCGGCAGCGGCGAGATCATCATCGCGCCGGTCTCGGTCTGCCACCAGGTGTCCACGATGGGCGTCCTGTCGGCACCGATGTGCTTGCGGTACCAGATCCAGGCCTCGGGGTTGATGGGCTCACCGACCGACCCGAGCACACGCAGGCTGCTCAGATCGAACTTCGCGGGGATGTCGTCGCCCCACTTCATGAACGTACGGATCGCAGTCGGCGCCGTGTACAGGATCGTCACCCCGTACTTCTGCACGATCTCCCAGAAGCGGCCCTGGTGCGGGGTGTCCGGCGTGCCCTCGTACATGACCTGGGTGGCGCCGTTCGCCAGCGGCCCGTAGACGATGTACGAGTGCCCGGTGACCCAGCCGACGTCGGCCGTGCACCAGTACACGTCGGTCTCCGGCTTGAGGTCGAAGACGGCGTGGTGGGTGTACGAGGCCTGGGTGAGGTAGCCGCCGGAGGTGTGCAGGATGCCCTTGGGCTTACCCGTCGTACCGGACGTGTACAGGATGAACAGCGGGTGCTCGGCCCCGAAGGCCTCGGGCGGGTGCTCGGCCGACTGCCGCTCGACAATCTCGTGCCACCACACGTCGCGCTCGTCGTTCCAGGCGACCTCCTGGCCGGTACGGCGTACGACGAGCACGTGCTCCACGTTGTCCACGCGCGCGACGGCGTCATCCACGGCCGGCTTGAGCGCGGACGGCTTGCCGCGCCGGTAACCGCCGTCCGAGGTGATGACCACCTTGGCGTCGGCGTCCTGGATGCGGGTGGCGAGGGCGTCCGCCGAGAAGCCGCCGAACACGACGGAGTGCGCGGCGCCGATGCGGGCGCAGGCCAGCATCGCAATCGCCGTCTCCGGGATCATCGGCATGTAGACGGCGACCCGGTCGCCCGCCCGAACTCCCAGCTCCAGCAGCGCGTTGGCGGCCTTCGACACCTCGTCCTTGAGCTCGGCATAGGTGACGGCACGGCTGTCGCCGGGCTCACCCTCGAAGTGGATGGCGACGCGGTCGCCGTTGCCCGCCTCGACATGCCGGTCCACGCAGTTGTACGCGACGTTGAGCTCGCCGTCCTTGAACCACTTGGCGAACGGCGGGTTCGACCAGTCCAGCGTCTCGGTCGGCTCCTTGGCCCACGTCAGCCGACGTGCCTGCTCGGCCCAGAAGCCGAGCCTGTCAGCCTTGGCCTGTTCGTACGCCTCCGCCGTGACGTTGGCGCCAGCGGCCAGGTCAGCCGGCGGCGCGAAGCGTCGCTCCTCCTTCAAGAGGTTGGCCAGGCTTTCGTTGCTCACGACATCTCCCTTTCTCAGGGTGTCCGTTGTGTCCCAGGCCACAGCTCATCAGACCCGGGGGGCCGATGACAAGGGTCGACGGGAAATTGGTTTAGACCTGTGGGCGGGGTGCTGGGTCGTCCGGCGTCATCCGTACCCACGGACGCCGACAGGGCGGAGTTCAGCACTTGTAACGCCTCTCACATCCCAGTGCACCGGCGCCGCGCGGGGAGGTCACGGCCTTCGCGGCCCGGGCGTGTCGGGGCGGCCCCGTGTCGGACACACTACGGGTGTGCGACCCGCGCCGATCGGGGGGTCGCACACCCTTGGCAGACCGGTACCGGTCAGGCGGACAGGTCCGCCTCCTCCACGTGGTCGAAGACGCCGTCCCCGTCCGCCCCCGTGAGCAGATACGCCTGGGCCTCGCCCACGTGGAAGTACATGCCGTGCAGCTCCAGCGCGCCGTCCCGCAGCGCCCGGGACACCGACTCGTGGGTGCTCAGGTGCTCCAACTGCTGGACCACGTTGGTCAGACAGAGCTGCTCCACCGCGTCGGCCGGCGTCCGGCCCGCGAGACGTGCCCACGGCCGGCTGTCGTCGGCCATGCGCTCCAGGCTCGGCAGCCCGTGCCGCAGCCACCGCTTGAGCGGCGTCTGGGTGCCGCCGGGCTCGGCATTGAGCAGCGCCTGCATGGCCCCGCACCCGGAGTGCCCGCACACCGTGATGGACCGCACCTTCAGCACGTCCACCGCGTACTCGATGGCTGCCGCCACCGAGTCGTCGCCGCTCTCCTCGCCGGGCAGCGGAACGAGGTTGCCCACGTTGCGCACCACGAACAGATCGCCGGGACCACTGGAGGTGATCATCGACGTGACGAGCCGCGAGTCGGCGCAGGTGAGGAAGAGCTGGGACGGCTGCTGCCCCTCCCGGGCCAGACGAGCCAGCTCACCCCGCACGAGTGGTGCGGTGTTGCGCTGGAACGCGCTGATGCCACGCGCCAGTTGATGCCCACTCCGGCCGCCCGGAGCCCCCGGACCGCCCGGTCTGTCCGGCTCGTTCGGTCCGCCGGGCGCACTGGTGTGTTCGGCGGGCGGCTCGGACTGCGGGCTCTCGCACTGGTGGTTGCGCCACGGAGTCCAGGGACGGCAGCGGCAGCCGACGGAGGACTCGGCATGTTCCTCGGTGAGAGGTGTGTGCTCGGTGATGCGGGTACCGCTTCGGCGGCCGGTCAGCTCGGCGGAGCCGCCCTGTGCGGTGTGCGTGTTCTGCCAGTCCTGCAGTGACTCGTACGCGGCGTGGTCCATGAACGACCCGTCCAACTCCACGACGGCGTGGGCGCCTTGGGGTACGAGATGCAGGACCCGGCTGAGCCGCGGCACTGCGAGGAACGTCAACTGCCCTCGGACATGGACGTGATGGACTCCTTCCTCCTCTTCGTGCGTGATGCGGGTGTGGGCGAGGCGATTCATGGCGACGGCGACGGCCACGGCGATCCCGAGGGTCACGCCCTCCAGGACGCCGAGGAACACGACGCCGAGTGTGGTGACGGCGTACACCAGCACTTCGCGGTGGCGGGTCACCGTGCGGATGTGGTGCAGGGACACCATCTGGATGCCGACGGCCATCACCAGGGCGGCGAGTGAGGCGAGCGGGATGAACTCCAGGATCGGGACCATCAGCAGCGCGGCGACTACTACGAGAACGCCGTGCAGCATCGTGGAGTTCCGGCTCACGGCTCCCGCATTCACATTCGCCGAACTGCGCACGGCCACCCCGGCGACCGGCAGTCCGCCGAGCGCGCCGGAGACGATGTTGGCGGCGCCCTGCCCGAGCAGTTCGCGGTTCAGGTCGGAGCGGCCTACCCGGGCGGTCAGGCCGGGCCGCGCGGCCACCAGCTTGTCCACGGCGACCGCGCCGAGCAGCGACTGCACACTGCACACCAGCGTGGTGGTCAGTACGGCCGCGGTCAGGCCGAGCACCGGGCCCTCGGGAAGTCCGGCCAGGGCGTGGCTGCTCCAGGACGGCAGGTCGACCTTGGGCAGGCTCAGCCCGGCGAGCGAGGCGGCCACGGTGGCGCCGGCCACCGCGACGAGCGCGGCCGGGATCCTGCCCAGAAGGCGTCCCACCCGGCCGGGGATCCGCGGCCAGAGCAGCAGCAGGGTCAGGGTCAGCACGCTGACGGTCACGGCGGCGGGGTGCAGGGCCGCCAACTGGGCGGGCAGGGCCCGGAGGTTGTCGAGGACGGAGCTCTGCGGGGTGCCGCCGAGGACGATGTGCAGCTGGGCGACGGCGATGGTGACGCCGATGCCCGCGAGCATGCCGTGCACGATGGCGGGGCTGACGGCGAGCGCGGTGCGCGCCACGCGCAGGCAGCCCAGGCCGAGTTGGGCGAGGCCGGCGAGGACCGTGATGGCACAGGTCGTACGCCAGCCGTAGTGGTGGATGAGGTCGGCGGTGACGACCGTGAGTCCCGCGGCGGGGCCGCTGACCTGGAGTGGACAGCCGCCGATCCACCCGGCGACGAGCCCGCCGACCGCGGCGGCGACCAGGCCGGCCTGGAGCGGGGCGCCGGTGGCGAGGGCGATGCCCAGGGACAGGGGAAGGGCGATCAGGAAGACCGCGATCGAGGCCGACAGGTCGGCGCCCGCGATGTGGAAGCGGCGGTGGGGGGCCGGCGGTGGACTGTGGGGCTGGTGGGCGCGCTTCGTCCGACTCGGGTCGGTGGCGCGGGTGGGGGCACAGGCTGACATGTTTCCCGTCTCCTCCGGGGCAGCGCGGTCGCGGATCAGGTCGCCCCCGTCGATGGGCGGGGGTCGGGTCGCGGCCGTGGGTCACGGCGTGCAGCGGCGGGATGAAAATCAACGCTCGGTAAATGGATCGTAATTCAGAGTAAAGGCCAGGCATAGACTTTCCTGGCAAATGGGGCAATGACTCACTCCAATGAGTGAAGCGGTCATTTCATCGGCTTGTCGTACTAATTCCTTCTCGGCCCCGTGCGACCTTGGCGGCGCTGTCGGGCCAGCCCGGCACACCACCAGAAAACGCCCTCATCGGCGTTGGCCTGAGAGAAGGAAGAAGGTGGGCGGACATGGCCGCCACCCAGAGGATCGCCGCAGGTGTCGTGATCGCCGCGGCCTGTGCCGCGTCGGTCGCCGGCTGCGCGACCGGCTCCACCGGTTCCAAGGCAGGTGCCTCCGGTCCGCAGAAGGCCCAGCCGGCCCATCCGGCCCAGCCGGCGCAGGCGCCGGGGAGCGTGGTGCGTCTCATCGGCGACGGCTCCACCGCGTACACCGGGGCGCAGCCGCACCTGCCCAGACCCGAACGTCTCAAGCCCGGCCAGAAGCCCCCGCAGTTCGTCGTCTTCTCCTGGGACGGCGCGGGCGAGGACAGCCAGAAGCTGTTCTCCCACTTCCGCAAGCTCTCCAAGGCCAACCACGCGACGATGACGTACTTCCTCAGCGGCGTGTACATGCTGCCGGAGGAGAAGCGCGACCTCTACAAGCCCCCGCAGCACTCGCCGGGCCGCTCCGACATCGGCTTCAACGACGAGAAGGGCATCGCCGACACCGTGAAGCAGCTGCGCCTGGCGTGGCTGGAGGGCAACGAGATCGGTACCCACTTCAACGGCCACTTCTGCGGCAAGAACGGCGGCGTCGGTGAGTGGTCGGTCGCGGAGTGGAAGAGCGAGATCACGCAGGCCAAGCAGTTCGTCAAGAGCTGGAAGACCAACTCCGACATGAAGAAGGCGGCCCCGCTGCCCTTCGACTACGACAAGGAACTCATCGGCGCGCGCACGCCCTGCCTCGAGGGCCAGCAGAACTTCGTGAAGGCCGCGAGCCAGATGGGCTTCCGCTACGACACCAGCGGGGTCAACGACCAGGTCTGGCCGAAGAAGAGGGCAGGGCTGTGGGACCTGTCGATGCAGCTCGTGCCCTTCCCCGGGCACTCCTACGAGCAGCTCACCATGGACTACAACTTCATGGTCAACCAGTCCGGCACCCAGACCCAGGGTGACCCCGACAAGTTCGACTACTGGGGCGACCAGATGCGCGCCGGCCTGCTCAAGGGCTTCCGCCGCGCCTACGACGGCAACCGCGCGCCGCTGGTCATCGGCAACCACTTCGAGTCCTGGAACGGCGGCACCTACATGCGCGCCATCGACGACGTCGTCGAGAACGTCTGCAACAAGCCCGACGTGCGCTGTGTGTCCTTCCATCAACTCGCCGACTGGCTGGACGCCCAGGACCCGCAGACCCTGGCGAAGCTGCGCGCCCTGAACGTCGGCGAGGCCCCGAAGCAGGGCTGGGCGTCCTTCCTGAACGGCGCCCCCGCCCCGGCCCCGAAGGGTGTGCCCGGGGCGCCGGCGGCCAAGCGGTAGCCGTCACACGGAGGCGGTGACGCCCTCACCGAGCACGAACCCGGGGTCGACCTGCGCCGCCAGGTCGGCCCCGGTGCGGGCATTGGCCCAACTCCGGGCGTTCTTCAGGTGGAAGTGCACCATCTGCTGGGTGTAGCGCTCCCAGTCGCGCAGCTCGTACGTCGCGTCCGCGGCGGCCTGAAGGGCGTGCAGGGCACGGCGGTTGGTGTCCTCCAGGAGCTCGAACCGGGGCGGGCGGCCCTTCTCCATGGCGCGCACCCAGTCCGAGTGCCCGACGGTCACCAACAGGTCGTCCCCGACCTCGGCGCGCAGGAAGTCGAGGTCGTCCTGCCCCTGCACCTTGTTGCCGACGACCTTCAGGACGACACCGAAGTCGCGGGCGTACTCCTTGTACTGGCGATAGACGGAGACTCCCTTCCGGGTCGGTTCGGCGACGAGGAACGTGATGTCGAAGCGGGTGAACATGCCGGAGGCGAAGGAGTCCGAGCCCGCCGTCATGTCCACTACGACGTACTCGCCCTGCCCGTCCACCAGGTGGTTCAGGCACAGCTCCACCGCTCCCGTCTTGGAGTGGTAGCAGGCGACCCCCAGGTCGGCGTCCGTGAAGGGGCCGGTGACCATCAAACGGACGGCGCCGCCGTCGAGTTCCACCGGCCGGGCGCAGGCGTCGTACACCGGATTCGTCTCGCGCACCCGCAGCAGACGCGAGCCCTCGCCGGGCGGCGTCGTCTTGATCATCGTCTCGGCGGAGGCGATCCGTGGGTTGGATCCGCGCAGGTAGTTCTTGATCAGCGGCAGTCGCTCGCCCATCGCGGGCAGCGCGGCGGCCTCCGCCTCGTCGAGGCCGAGTGCCGCGCCCAGGTGCTGGTTGATGTCCGCGTCCACCGCGACGACCGGCGCTCCGGTGGCCGCGAGGTGGCGGATGAACAAGGAGGACAGGGTCGTCTTGCCGCTGCCGCCCTTCCCGACGAAAGCAATTTTCATGTTCACTAAGGGTAGTGAAGTCGTAGCTGTATGTGGCATACGGACGTGAAGAAGACCACTCGTTCGTGGGGCGCGCCCCTGGGGTGGCTACTGTCGTACTCATGAGTACGACAGGTGCGAACGTCGATCCGCTCCAGGCCCTGGGTTCGCTGCCCGGTGTGGCGGAGTCCGTGGAGTCCGTGCGCAAGGCCGTGGACCGGGTCTACGGGCACCGGGTCATGCGGCGCCGCAGCAACGAGATCACCTCCGAGGCGGCGCTGCGCGGTGCCCGTGGGTCGGCGGCGCTGTCCGGCGCCGACTGGGCCCTCGAAGAGGTGCGCCGACGCACCGACTTCAGCGGTGACGACGACGCGCGCGTGGTGGGCGCGGCGCTGAGGCTGACCGCGGAGGCTGGCCAACTGCTGTCCATCTGGCGGCAGTCGCCCCTGAGAGTGCTGGCCCGGCTGCATCTGGTGGCCGCCGCGAGCAAGGGGGACGAGGCGGGGCGGCCGCGCCAGGCGGGCGAGCCGGTCGACGAGCCGCTCGTCGAGCTGCCGCTGCCGGGCGCCGACGAGGTGCACGGACGGCTGGAGGGTCTGTCGGAGCTGATCATCGCGGGCAGTTCCGCCCCCGCCCTGGTGACGGCCGCCGTCGTCCACGGCGAACTCCTCGCACTGCGCCCCTTCGGCTCGCACAACGGCCTGGTCGCCCGCACGGCCGAGCGCATCGTCCTGGTGGGCAGCGGCCTCGACCCCAAGTCCGTCTGCCCGGCCGAGGTCGGCCATGCCGAGCTGGGGCGCGCTGCCTATCTGGCGGCGCTCGAGGGGTACGTCTCCGGTACGCCGGAGGGCATGGCCGCCTGGATCGCCCACTGCGGCAGGTCGGTCGAGCTGGGGGTGCGCGAGTCGACGGCCGTGTGCGAGGCGCTGCAGCGCGGGGCGGCATAGGAAGCCTGGGAAAAGGGTTGCGGCGGTACGAGGATTCGTACCGCCGCTGGCATGTTCACCGCGTTACCAAGCGTCCTCGATATATTGCCCATCAGGTCGGGACTTTGCCCGTCACCTGGTGCGGCTGGCCCGTAATCGACGGGTCGACGTCGCGTGGGTGCCCGGTGTTCATGCTCGGTCCGTGGGGCCAAATGCGTTATAAAGGTGATCCTTTCGGATGTCCTTGGTCTCGCGGGCCGTTAACCCCTTTGTACTCCAGGACCGAAGCAAGCGGAACCCCCAGCTGTACTTCTTTACTTTTAGGCTCAAATAGGTTGCAAACGGGCGCCGGTTTGTCGAACCAAGGTCTTGGCGCCGGTGAATCGGTGGGTCACACGGGCGCCACCCGGCGTCGGCCGGCGTACCAGACGAGGCCCGCGGTGGCCGCCGCCGCGCCTATCGCCGCCGCCGCGACCAGGGCCGGGCGGGGCGGTACGGAGAACGCCGGGATCCGCCGCTTGAGCCGGACCGGCCGGTGGAAATCGAGGATCGGCCACCCGCGCGCGAGTGCCTCGCGGCGCAGCGTGCGGTCCGGGTTCACGGCGTGCGGATGGCCGACTTCCCGGAGCATCGGCAGATCGGTCGCCGAGTCGCTGTAGGCGTAGCAGCGGTCGAGGTCGTATCCCTCGGACCGGGCCAGTTCCTTGATCGCCTCGGCCTTCGTCGGACCGTACGCGTAGTACTCCACCTCTCCGGTGAAGCAGCCGTCCTCGCCGACGACCATGCGCGTCGCCACCACACGGTCCGCGCCGAGCAGCTCGCCGATCGGCTCCACCACCTCGATGCCCGACGTCGACACGATGACGACGTCGCGGCCTGCGGTGTGGTGCTCCTCGATGAGGGAGGCGGCCTCGTCGTAGATGATCGGGTCGATCAGGTCGTGGAGGGTCTCGGCGACGATCTCCTTGACCTGCTGGACGTTCCAGCCGCGGACGAGCGCGGACAGGTACTCGCGTGTCCGCTCCATCTGGTCGTGGTCCATGCCGCCGACGAGGAAGACGAACTGGGCATACGCGGTACGCAAGGCGTCCCTGCGGTTGATCAGACCGCCTTGGTAGAACGACTTGCTGAAGGTGAGCGTGCTCGACTTCGCAATGACCGTCTTGTCCAGGTCAAAGAAGGCCGCTGTGCGGGGCAAGGAGTGGTTTTCCACAACCCTGAGCATAGGCGCAGCCCATTCGGCGTAAGGTGGGCGCGTGGGTTTGCCTGAGAGAGCTCTCGGGTACACCATGGAAGTCACGGATCGTTCGCGACCGTGCTAACGCGGTCCGGCTCCTCCCCCCCCGAGTCGGCCGTGATGACGACCCCCACTCTCCCCCCCGGTGGGGGTCGTCGCATGTCCGGGTGGGTTTTTCCTCTTTTCATGCGGCCATACGGCCATCGCGAGGCGGCTGTGGCCGCCTCTTTCGCATGCCCATGATTCGTCACTGTGTGTAGCCGCCGGGCTGCTCTGCGGAAGTCGCACAGGGGCTGGTACGGGGGTCACCGGTTTGGGTGACGGCGATATTCACAACCGTCGAGTTGTCCACAGTTATCGACCAAGATCCACACGATTTCCGGGATCGCTGCACCGTGATTCAAACGCGTCCCGCTCGCGCCGAGTTCATGACCGGTTCCGGTTTGTCGGGCGGGTTTGGCCGGTTCGTATCGGCCGTTCATATGGAGGCCGGTTGCCGGTTCTTCACACGTTTGGGAATCGCGTGGCCGCAGGGGCTGCGCGAGAGATGCAGCGAAGGGGGATGGAGACCGTGACCGGAGCCGTCACTCACGAACCACCGCCCGCCGCCTCCGGGCGGCAGGCCGGACCACTGATCGTCACGGAGGACGTCGAACTGCTGGACGACCTGTTGCGGCTGTGTGCCGCGGCGGGTGCGACACCCGAGGTCCACCACTCGGTCCCGGAGCGGGCGGGCGGCTGGGAGGCCGCACCGCTCGTCCTGGTCGGCGACGACGCCGCGCGGCGTGTGCGCGGGGCCGCACGCAGGCGAGGAGTGGTGTTGGTCGGCCGCGACCAGGACGACTCCGGGGTCTGGCGCCGGGCCGTCGAGATCGGCGCCGACCACGTCCTGATGCTGCCCGACGGCGAACAATGGCTGGTCGACCGCATCGCGGACGTCGCCGAGGGCGTGGGCCGGCCCGCCCTCACGGTGGGCGTCATCGGGGGCCGCGGCGGGGCCGGAGCATCCACGCTCGCGTGTGCCCTCGCTGTCACCTCCGCGCGCGAGGGGCTGCGCACCCTGCTCGTGGACGCCGATCCGCTGGGCGGCGGACTCGACGTACTCCTCGGCGGCGAGAGCGCCGAGGGACTGCGCTGGCCGGCTTTCGCCGCCTCCCGCGGGCGGGTCGGCGGCGGCGCCCTGGAGGAGTCGCTGCCGCAGCTCCACTCCCTGCGGGTGCTCAGCTGGGATCGCGGTGACCGCATCGCCGTCCCGCCCCAGGCCGTACGGGCGGTGCTCGCCGCGGCCAGACGGCGGGGCGGCACCGTGGTCGTCGACCTGCCGCGCCGCGTCGACGACGGGGTCGCCGAGGTGCTTGCCCAGCTCGACCTCGGGCTCCTGGTGGTCCCCGGCGAACTGCGCGCCGTCGCTGCGGCCGGGCGGGTGGCGTCCGCCTTCGGCATGGTCCTGCGCGATCTGCGGGTCGCGGTACGGGGGCCGTATGCGCCCGGACTCGACGACCGCGAGGTGGCCCGGCTGCTCGGACTGCCCCTGGCCGGCGAACTGCCCGTGGAATCGGGGCTGTTGCGCCCGGGTGAGGGCAGGACGCCGCCCGCGGCCGGCGGACGCGGGCCCCTGGCGCGCTTCTGCAGGGAGTTCTGGGAGCGCGCACTGGTGGAAGCGGGTGACGCATGAGCGCCGGTTCGGGACCTTCGCAGGCGCTGTGGCGGGCGAGCGGTGTGGCGGCATCCTCGGCCGCCGGTCCGGACACGCCAACGGGGCTCCTGGACGGCGTACGGCAGTGGCTGGTCGAGAGCGGGGCCGAGCCGACACCCGCGCGCGTGGCGCAGGCGTTGCGGCAGCAGGGGCGGGTCCTGGGCGACGCCGAAGTCCTCGGTGCGGCCGAGCGGTTGCGGTCCGAGCTGGTCGGCAGCGGCCCGCTGGAACCGCTGCTCGCCGATCCGTCGGTGACCGACGTGCTGGTGACGGCTCCGGATCGGGTCTGGGTGGACCGGGGCGGCGGACTGGAGCTGACGCCGGTCTCCTTCCCGGACCCGGCGGCCGTACGACGTCTCGCGCAGCGCCTGGCCGCAGTGGCCGGGCGGCGGCTCGACGACGCACGGCCGTGGGCCGACGCCAGGCTGCCCGACGGGACGCGGCTGCATGCGGTGCTGCCACCGGTGGCCGTGGGCTGCACGTGTCTGTCGCTGCGAGTCGTACGGCCCCGGGCGTTCACGCTCGACGAACTGGTCGCGGCGGGCACGGTGCCGCCCGGCGGGGACCGCGTGCTGCGGGCGCTGCTCGAGGCGCGGCTGTCCTTCCTCATCAGCGGGGGCACGGGCAGCGGCAAGACGACGCTGTTGAGCGCGTTGTTGGGGCTGGTCGGGCCCGGTGAGCGGATCGTGCTCGCCGAAGACTCGGCGGAGCTGCGGCCGGACCATCCGCACGTCGTCCGCCTCGAGAGCAGACCCGCCAACCAGGAGGGCGCGGGACTGGTCACGCTCCAGGACCTGGTGCGGCAGGCGCTGCGGATGCGGCCGGACCGGCTGGTCGTGGGCGAGGTGCGCGGTCCCGAAGTGGTGCATCTGCTGGCCGCGTTGAACACCGGTCACGACGGCGGCGGCACCGTGCACGCGAATGCCGCTGCCGACGTACCGGCCCGGTTGGAGGCGCTGGGTACGGCGGCCGGGCTCGACCGGGCCGCGCTGCACAGCCAGTTGGCGGCAGCGCTGTCGGTGGTCCTGCATCTTGTGCGGGACCGGGCCGGGCGCCGGCGGATCGCCGAGGTGCACGTGCTGGAGAGGGAGCCGTCGGGGCTCGTGCGGACGGTGCCGGCGCTGCGGTGGGGCGCGGAGGCGTTCGTGTACGAGCGGGGGTGGGAGCGGCTGCGGGGGCTGCTTCGGAGCGAGGGGAAGAGCGGTGACGGGGATGGGTGAGATGGCGATGGGAGCGGCCGTCATGTGTGTGGGTGCGGCGGCCCTGCTGATGAGCGGGTGGCACTCCGGGGCGCGGCGGGCGCAGTTGTTGCTCGCGGACGGCGGGGTGGTGGGCACCGGGCCGCCGTCCTGGCGGGAGGTGGCCGGTCAACTGCGGCGGATCCGCGGGCGGTTGCGGGCCGAATGGTGGGCCCTGGCCGTCGGGGTGGTACTGGCGGTGCTGGGCGCGTCGGTGCTGCCGGTCGTCGCGGGGGCGGCCGGGGTGCCGTTGCTGCGGCGGGTGCGGCTGGCCGGGGAGGCCCGGCGGGCACGGGAGCGCCGCGGCGACGCGGTGATCGCGTTGTGCGGGGCGCTCGCCGGGGAGGTGCGGGCCGGACGGCAGCCGGCCGAGGCGCTGCTGCGTGCGGCGTGGGACTTCGGCGGGCTCGGGGGCGCGCAGGCGGCGGTGCTGGCGGCGGCGCGGTTCGGCGGCGATGTGCCGGGCGCGCTCACGGTGGCTGCACGGCAACCCGGCGCCGAGGGACTGCTGGGCCTCGCGGCGTGCTGGCGGGTGGCCGTGGACCAGGGCGCGGGACTTGCGGCCGGACTCGACCGGCTCGAAGGGGCGTTGCGGGCGGAGCGCGACCAACGCGCCGACCTGCGTGCCCAGTTGGCGGGTTCGCGGTCCACGGCGGTGATGCTCGCGGGGCTGCCCGCTCTGGGACTCGCTCTCGGTACGGCCCTCGGGGCCGACCCACTGCATGTGTTGCTGCACACCGGGGTCGGGGTGGGCTGCCTGCTGATCGGCGGTCTGCTGGAGGGCCTGGGGATGTGGTGGGCGATGCGGATCGTGCGGGGAGCGGAGGCGACATGAGCGCGGAAGTTGTCCACAGGCTGGGGGTGACCGTGGGCGTATTGCTCGCTCTCGGGTGGCTGCTGAGCCGGTTGGAGGCGGCACGGCGTCGGCGGAAGGTGCGCAGGCGGCTGGCCGAGCTGCTGGCGGACATCGAGGTGATGCGGGCCGGACCGCGTTTCGAGGTACGGGGTGCCGCGCGGCGGTGGCTGCCTGCGGCGGGGATGGTGTGCGCCGGGTGGGTTCTGGTCGGCGGGCCCGCCGGTGTCCTGGTGGGACTGGCCGTCGCGGGCGGGCTGTGGCGGTGGCGTGTGCGGAAGGCGGCCGGGCGCGGCGCGGAGGCGTACGACCCGGGCGAGGCGGCACGCCAACTCCCGCTCTCCGCCGACCTGGTGGCCGCCTGCATCGCTGCCGGTGCGGGGCCTGTCGTCGCGGCGCGGGCCGTGGGTGAGGCCCTGGGCGGCCCCGTCGGGGACGTGTTGGCGCGGGGTGCGGCGGAGGTGCGGCTCGGCGGCGAGGCGGCCGAGGCCTGGCGGGGGCTGGCCGCACTGCCGGGCGCCGGAGCCCTGGCGAGGCTGCTGGAACGGGCCGACGTGTCCGGGCTGCCCGCCGCCACACCGGTCGCGCGGCTCGCGGCGGATGTCCGCGCCGACTGGGCCCGCACCGCGACGGCACGGGCCCGGCGGGCGGCCGTCATGGTCACCGCACCGGTGGGGCTGTGTTTCCTGCCCGCGTTCATCGCGGTCGGCGTACTGCCCGTGGTGATCGGGCTCGCGGGGGGAGTGCTGGGAGGGGGTGGTGGATGACGGGAGTGGTGCGGACGGCACCTGGACGGTGCCCGAGCGGCGAGTGGCCGCTGCGGAGCGGCACGTGGTCGGCGTCGAGCGGCAGGCGGTCGCCGGCGAGTGACAAGTGATCAACAGGACTGAACCTTACGGGGGTTGAGATGTACAAGGCGGTACGGGCGCGGCTGCGCGCCCTGGTGTGCGGGGCGCGTGCGGCGCGGAGGGACGCGGGGATGGTCACCTCGGAGTACGCGGTGGGGATCGTGGCGGCGGTGGCGTTCGCGGTGGTCCTCTACAAGGTGGTGACGAGTGGAGCCGTCAGCGCGGAGCTGCAGGGCATCGTGAAGCAGGCGCTCGATGCGCGGATGTGAGAAGGGCGCCGACAGAGGGTTCGTGACGGCGGAGTCGGCCGTGGTGCTGCCCGTGCTGGTGATGTTCGCGATGGCGCTGGTGTGGGGGCTGCTGGTCGTGGCCGCGCAGATCCAGTGCGTGGACGCGGCGCGGACCGGGGCGCGGGCGGCGGCCCGTCAGGACCCGGCCGACTCGGTCGTCGAGGTGGCCCGCGAGGCGGCACCGCGCGGTGCGAAGGTCACCGTCGACCGGGAGGGGGACCAGGTCCACGTGGTCGTGGTCGCGAGGCCGCCGGTGCTGCACGGCCTGCCCTTCGACGTACGGGAGGAAGCCGTGGCCGCGGCGGAGGAGACGGTGGGGGTGGGGCCGTGAAAGTCGGCTTCTCGTGGCGGCGGTGGGTTGCTGTGAGGGGCGGGGACCGTGGTTCCGCCACCGTCTGGGACGTCGGTGCGATCGCCGTGCTGTGTGTGGTGTTCGGCGTCGTGCTCGCCCTGGGGCAGGCCGTCGTGGTCCGGCACCGTGCGGCCGGCGGTGCGGACCTCGCGGCGCTCGCGGCGGCCGATCACTGGGCGGACGGCGGCACGGCGGCCTGCGCTCGGGCCGACCGGGTGGCCCGGGCCCAGGGCACGCGGCTGGTGCGGTGCGCGGTCGTCGGCGAGATCTCGGACGTGACGGCGGCGTCGGGACGGGGACCGTTCGCGGCGGAGGTCAGGGCGCGGGCGGGACCTGCGGGGCCGGAGCCGTCGGCGCCCCCGCCACAGGCTCTGCCGCCGGTGCCCCAACCGCAGGCTCCTCCCCGGTCTTTGCCTCCGGCGCCTCGGCACCCGGCTCTTCCCCTGCCTTCTCCTCCGGCGCCTCCCGCAACAAGACCGTGAGCAACCGCACCGCCCCCCTCTTGTGCAGCGGATCGTTGCCGTTGCCGCACTTGGGGGACTGGATGCAGGACGGGCAACCGGCATCGCACTCGCAGGAGGAGATGGCCTGCCGGGTGGCGGTGAGCCAGGCGCGGGCGGTGTGGAAGGCGCGCTCGGCGAATCCCGCGCCGCCCGGGTGGCCGTCGTAGACGAAGACCGTCGGGAGGAGGGTGTCGGGGTGCAGTGGGACCGACACCCCGCCGATGTCCCAGCGGTCGCAGGTCGCGAAGAGGGGCAGCATGCCGATCGAGGCGTGCTCGGCGGCGTGCAGGGCGCCGCCGAGGATCTCCGGGTTGATCCGGGCCTCGTCCAGCTGGTCCTCGGTGACCGTCCACCACACCGCGCGCGTGCGCAGCGTACGAGGAGGGAGGTCGAGTTTCGTCTCGCCGAGCACTTCACCGGTGATCAGACGTCTGCGGAGGAAGGAGACGACCTGGTTGGTGACCTCGACGGAGCCGTAGCACAGGCGACCGTCGCCCCAGGGGATCTCAGTGTCGGTCTCCAGGACGGAGATGGCCGTCGTGTCGCGGGCGACCGTCGAATACGAGGGGTTCGCCTGCTCGACCAGGGCCACCGAGTCCTCCAGGTCCAGGGAGCGCACGACGTACGTGCGGCCCTGGTGGAGATGGACCGCGCCCTCGTGGACGGTCGTGTGTGCGGCGCCCGCGTCGACGGTGCCGAGCAGGCGGCCCGTGCCGGACTCGACGATCTGGACCGGCTGCCCGCCCTCCCCGCGGATGTCGGTCAGGTCGGCGGCCCGTTCCCGGCGTGTCCAGTGCCAGGCCTTCGTACGGCGGCGCAGCAGCTTCGCGGCCTCCAACTGCGGCAGCAGTTCCTCGCAGGCGGGGCCGAAGAGCTCGAAGTCCTCGTCGGTGAGGGGCAGTTCCGCGGCGGCCGCGCACAGGTGCGGGGCCAGGACGTACGGGTTGTCGGGGTCGAGGACCGTGGACTCCACGGGCTGGTCGAACAGGGCCTCGGGATGGTGGACGAGGAAGGTGTCCAGAGGGTCGTCGCGGGCGACCAGGACGGCCAGCGCCCCCTGCCCGGAGCGTCCGGCGCGGCCCGCCTGCTGCCACAGCGACGCGCGCGTGCCCGGATATCCGGCGATCACCACGGCGTCCAACCCCGAGACGTCGATGCCGAGTTCGAGGGCGGTGGTCGCGGCGAGGCCCAGCAGCTCGCCGGAGTGCAGGGCCTGTTCGAGGGCGCGGCGTTCCTCGGGGAGGTAGCCGCCGCGGTACGCCGCGACACGCCGGACGAGGGAGCGGTCGATCTCGGCAAGGCGTTCCTGGGCGATCACCGAGATCAGTTCGGCGCCACGCCGGGAGCGTACGAAGGCGACCGACCGGACTCCCTGCAGCGTGAGGTCGGTCAGGAGGTCGGCCGTCTCGGCGGTGGCGGTACGGCGGACGGGGGCGCCCTTCTCGCCCTGCATCTCCGTGAGCGGGGGCTCCCAGAGGGCGAACACCAGTTCACCGCGCGGTGAGGCGTCGTCGGCCACCTCGACCACCGGGAGGCCGGTCAGGCGGCGGGCGGCCACTGAAGGCTCCGCAGCCGTCGCGGAGGCCAGCAGGAAGACGGGCGAGGCGCCGTAGCGCGCGCACAGGCGGCGCAGACGGCGGAGTACCTGGGCGACGTGGGAGCCGAAGACGCCCCGGTAGGTGTGGCACTCGTCGATGACGACGTACTTCAGCGACTTCAGGAAGGAGGACCAGCGGGGGTGGGACGGGAGTATGCCGCGGTGCAGCATGTCCGGGTTGGTCAGGACGTAGTTGGCGTACTGGCGGACCCATTCGCGTTCCTCGAAGGGGGTGTCACCGTCGTAGACCGCAGGACGGACGGCATTTCCCAGAGGTTGTGAAAGTTCCTTCACGGATCGGCACTGATCGGCCGCAAGTGCTTTCGTCGGGGCCAGATAGAGGGCGGTGGCGCCGCGGCCGTTCGGGGCCTCCGAGCCGTCCATGAGCGTCGAGAACACCGGGACCAGATAGGCCAGGGACTTGCCCGACGCCGTGCCCGTGGCGACGACCACCGAGTCGCCGTCGAGGGCGTGCTCGGCGGCGAGTGCCTGGTGGGCCCAGGGATGATCGATACCGGCCGCCTGCACCGCGGCGATGACCTCCGACCGAATCCGGTCAGGCCAGACGGCATGCCGACCCTCCCGCGGGGGCAAGTGCTCCGTATGAGTGATGCGCGAAGCCCGGCTCGGCCCGGAGGCGAGCCGGCCCAGGACCGTGCCCGGTGCGAGCCGGGAAACGGGGTCCGTCGGGGATCGATCGAATCGGTGATTCTTGGCCATCGGCACCGAGTGTGTCACTGGCGTGACGGACAATGGGACCAAGGCGTCGTGCACGCCTGCCGTAAGTGATTGAATGCCATCGCGGCTGGCGAACCGTTCCGGGGGCTCTGCCGAGGTGTCCCGAGGGGCGACCGCTCGAGTAGCAAGGTGCTGGAGGATCCGTGGACCTGTCCCTGTCGACCCGTACCGTCGGCGATCGTACGGTCGTCGAGGTCGGTGGCGAAATCGACGTATATACCGCGCCCAAGCTGCGCGAGCAGCTGGTCGAGCTGGTGAACGACGGGAGTTTCCACCTCGTCGTAGACATGGAGGGCGTGGACTTCCTCGACTCCACCGGGCTCGGCGTGCTGGTCGGCGGCCTGAAGCGGGTGCGTGCCCATGAGGGCTCGCTGCGCCTGGTCTGCAACCAGGAGCGCATTCTGAAGATCTTCCGCATCACCGGCCTCACCAAGGTGTTCCCGATCCACACCTCGGTCGAGGAAGCGGTGGCGGCCACCGACTGATCACCGCTCCCATGGGAGCGGGACATGACCGCTCCCGGGACGGAAGACGTCCAGCGCGGGGGTCCGGGCTTCGGCGGCCCGGTCCCCCCGACAGCACGCCCGTAGTTCCGAGGGGGATGCATGGCCACCGTTGAACTCCGCTTCAGCGCGCTGCCCGAGCACGTCAGGACCGCCCGACTGGTGGCGGCAGCGGTGGCGCGCAGGGCCGGAGTGGACGAGGCCGTCCTCGACGAGGTCAGACTTGCCGTCGGCGAGGCGTGTACGCGTGCCGTCGGACTGCACCAGAGCGCCGGGATCACGGCGCCGGTGAAGGTGCAGCTGGTCGAGGAGGAGAAGCAGTTCTCCATCGAGGTCGGTGACGAGGCGCCGCGCACGGCCCCCGGAGACAGGGCGCCGGGCTCGGCGGCCGAGGACATGGAGACCGAGGAGGACGAGATGGGCCTCGCGGTCATCAGTGGGCTCGTCGACGACGTCGAGGTCACCGCCGGCGAGCACGGCGGGCAGATCCGTATGACCTGGCCGACCACGCCGCAGACAGCGGTGCTTCCCTGACCTCTCACGCTCGTACGAACACCTGGGGCCCTGCTGAGCAGGGCCCCAGGTGTTTTTCCGGACGTTCCCGCGAATTCGTGAATGAATTCACGATCAATCACCCGATTATTTGATCAAGCGCCAATGCAGGCGTCAATGCCTTTGAGGCATTACCTCTTTCGGGTTCCGTGGCGTGACGTCGATCATTTGCTGAAGAGCATGTGAAGGCTAATTCCGTTTACCGTGCTCTGTTTTGATCAGGTCCGGGTACCTAGAATCCGTCCACATCTTGAGCTCAGCACAGGCGTCAAGGAGGACGAATGGCGGGGCTTTCTACCCCTCATCAGTTTGACCACCCCACAACCCTCGCAGCCGCGGTACTGACCGACGACAACCGGATCATCGTGATGGTCATCGGCGTCGTCGCGCTGGCCGCGCTCGTGGTCGCAGGCATCCTGGTGCGCCAGGTGCTCGCGGCGGGCGAGGGCACCGACAGCATGAAGGAGATCGCGGCAGCGGTCCAGGAAGGTGCGAACGCCTATCTGGCCCGGCAGTTGCGCACGCTCGGCGTATTCGCCGTCGTCGTGTTCTTCCTGCTCATGCTGCTCCCCGCGGACGACTGGAATCAGCGCGCCGGACGATCGATCTTCTTTCTGATCGGCGCAGGGTTCTCGGCAGCCACCGGCTATATCGGCATGTGGCTCGCGGTGCGCAGCAATGTCCGTGTCGCCGCGGCGGCCCGGGAAGCGACCCCGGCGGAGGGTGAGCCGGAAAAGGATCTCACCGCCGTCTCGCACAAAGCCATGAAGATCGCTTTCCGTACGGGCGGCGTCGTCGGCATGTTCACAGTGGGGCTCGGTCTGCTGGGCGCCTCCTGCGTGGTGCTGGTGTACGCGGCCGACGCGCCGAAAGTGCTCGAAGGCTTCGGCCTCGGTGCCGCTCTGATCGCCATGTTCATGCGTGTCGGCGGCGGCATCTTCACCAAGGCCGCCGACGTCGGCGCCGACCTGGTCGGCAAGGTCGAGCAGGGCATTCCGGAGGACGACCCGCGCAATGCCGCGACCATCGCCGACAACGTGGGCGACAACGTCGGCGACTGTGCGGGCATGGCGGCCGACCTCTTCGAGTCGTACGCCGTGACCTTGGTCGCCGCGCTGATCCTCGGCAAGGTGGCCTTCGGCGACGCGGGACTCGCTTTCCCCCTGCTCGTGCCCGCGATCGGCGTGCTCACGGCGATGATCGGCATCTTCGCCGTGGCCCCGCGCCGCTCGGACCGCAGCGGCATGTCCGCGATCAACCGGGGATTCTTCATCTCCGCGGTGATCTCGCTCGTGCTGGTGGCGGCGGCCGTCTACATCTACCTGCCCGGCACGTATGCGGAACTCGACGGCGTCACCGATGCCGCCATCAAGGCCAAGGACGGCGACCCGCGGATCCTCGCGGTGGTCGCGGTGGGGATCGGCATCCTGCTGGCCGCAGTCATCCAGCAGCTGACCGGCTACTTCACCGAGACCAATCGCCGCCCCGTCATGGACATCGGCAAGTCCTCGCTCACCGGCCCGGCCACCGTCGTCCTTGCCGGTATCTCGGTCGGTCTCGAGTCGGCCGTCTACACCGCCCTGCTGATCGGCCTCGGCGTGTACGGGGCGTTCCTGCTCGGCGGTACGTCGATCATGCTCGCGCTGTTCGCGGTGGCGCTGGCCGGCACCGGCCTGCTCACCACGGTCGGCGTGATCGTCGCGATGGACACCTTCGGGCCGGTCTCCGACAACGCGCAGGGCATCGCCGAGATGTCCGGCGACGTCACAGGCGCGGGCGCCCAGGTGCTCACCAACCTGGACGCGGTCGGCAACACCACCAAGGCGATCACGAAGGGCATCGCCATCGCCACCGCCGTCCTGGCGGCTTCGGCGCTCTTCGGGTCGTACCGCGACGCGATCACGACCGGCGCGCAGGACGTCGGCGAGAAGCTCTCCGGAGCGGGCGCTCCGATGAGCCTGATGATGGATATTTCACAGCCCAACAATCTCGTCGGTCTCATCGCGGGCGCGGCGGTCGTCTTCCTCTTCTCGGGGCTGGCGATCAACGCGGTGTCGCGGTCGGCGGGTTCCGTGGTGTACGAGGTGCGGCGGCAGTTCCGCGAGCACCCCGGGATCATGGACTACACCGAGAAGCCCGAGTACGGGCGCGTCGTCGACATCTGCACCAAGGACGCGCTGCGGGAACTCACCACGCCCGGTCTGCTCGCCGTGCTGGCGCCCATCTTCATCGGGTTCACACTCGGGGTCGGCGCCCTCGGCGCGTTCCTCGCCGGTGCGATCGGCTCGGGCACGCTGATGGCGGTGTTCCTCGCCAACTCCGGTGGTGCGTGGGACAACGCCAAGAAGCTCGTCGAGGACGGTCACCACGGCGGCAAGGGCAGCGAGGCCCACGCAGCCACGGTGATCGGCGACACGGTCGGCGACCCCTTCAAGGACACCGCGGGTCCCGCGATCAACCCGCTGCTGAAGGTGATGAACCTGGTGTCGCTGCTCATCGCGCCCGCGGTGATCAAGTTCAGCTACGGCGCCGACAAGAGCCTCGGCGTACGGATCACCATCGCGGTCCTCACCCTCCTCGTCATCGTCGGGGCGGTCTACGTCTCCAAGCGGCGCGGGATCGCCATGGGGGACGAAGGAGGTGCCGAGCGGGTGGCCAAGTCGGCTGATCCTGCGGTGGTTTCGTAGGCGGTCTTACAAGGTTCGGCTCAAGAGGCGGGCGGGCGGCGCGTGTTGACGCGTCGCCCGCCCGTCTCTTGTGTTCACACCCTCATCGTGAGGCTTCTCTCGCCTGGTGCAAATGGTCATAAAGGGTGTCTTAGCAGACGATGGGAATGCAGTTGTCGTCCGCATGCCGTGTATGTTCCGGGGCCGAGAGCCATGGAAGGGACCAATCCGGTGAACAAGAAGCTCGCGGCCGCACTGTCCGGCGGTGCGGTACTGGTACTGGCGCTGTCGGGATGCAGCAGTGACGACGGCAACGACAAGCTGGATGCCTGGGCCAAGCAGGTCTGTGACGCGGTACAGCCGCAGGCCAAGAAGATCGAGGCCGCCAACGCCGCGATCCAGAAGCAGACCTCGGACAACAGCACGCCGGCCGAGGTCCAGAAGACCGACGCGCAGGCCTTCCAGGACATGTCCGACGCCTACAAGGCGATCGGTGCCGCCGTCCAGAAGGCCGGGGCGCCCAACGTCGACAACGGCGAGAAGAAGCAGACCGACGCGGTCAAGGAACTCAACGACATCTCCGCGTCGTACGCCTCCCTGCAGAAGAAGGTCGACGCGCTCGACACCAAGGACCAGGCGAAGTTCGCCGATGGCCTCAAGGACATCGCGACCTCGCTGGACAAGCTGAGCACGAGCGGCAACGACGCCCTGAAGAACCTCGAGGAGGGCGACGTCGGCAAGTCGATGGCCAAGCAGGCCAGCTGCAAGAGCGCTTCCGCGCCGGCTTCGTCGAAGGCGAGCTGAGCCGGAGCTGCGGCCGACCCCCCGGCCCCGCCACAATGGGGGCGTGAGTACCTCCAGCCTGCCCGCCCTGCCCACTGCCCCCGCTCCGGGCCGCCCCGACGTCGCCACCCGGCTGCGGGACGCTCTGCTCGGGGCGTCCTTCACCGCCGACGGACTGCTCGAGCTGCTCGACGCCCCCGCGTACGCGGCGCTGGCCCGCAGCGAGACCGTGCCCGCGCTCAGGGCGACCCGTGGGGACACGCCGCTGGAGTTGCTCGTACGGCTCTTCCTGCTGCAGCAGCCGGTCCTCCACGCGCGCGTGGAGGACGTTCTGCCCGTCGACGCGTGCCTGGAGAGCGGGTGGCTGGTGCGCGTCGGTGGCGACGAGGTGGCCGCGGCCGTGGACGTACGGCCGTACGGCGGACCCGGCGGCGAGGACTGGTTCATCGTGTCCGACCTGGGGTGCGCGGTCGGCGGCGCCGGCGGGATCGGCAGCCGCGAGGAGGGCGTCGTCCTCGGCGTCGGCGGCGCGTCCACGACCCTCGCGGGCCTCACCGTCCGTACGCCCGTGGCCGCCGCGCTCGACCTCGGCACCGGATCCGGGATCCAGGCGCTGCACGCCGCACAGCACGCCACGCGCGTGACGGCGACCGACGTCAACCCGCGCGCGCTGCACATCACCCGGCTCACGCTGGCGCTGTCCGGTGCCCCGGCGGCCGACCTGCGCGAGGGCTCGCTGTTCGAGCCGGTCAAGGACGGGGAGTCGTACGACCTGATCGTGTCGAACCCGCCGTTCGTGATCTCCCCGGGCGCGCGGCTGACCTATCGCGACGGCGGGATGGGCGGGGACGATCTGTGCCGCACGCTCGTTCAGCAGGCGGGGGAGCGGCTGAACGAGGGCGGGTTCGCGCAGTTCCTCGCCAACTGGCAGCACGTGGAGGGGGAGGACTGGCAGGACAGGCTCAGGTCGTGGGTGCCGCGCGGGTGCGACGCCTGGATCGTGCAGCGCGAGGTGCAGGACGTCACGCAGTACGCCGAGCTGTGGCTCAGGGACGCCGGCGACCACCGCGGGGACCCGGCCGAGTACCAGGCGCGGTACGACGCGTGGCTGGACGAGTTCGAGGCGCGCAAGGTGAAGGCCGTCGGCTTCGGCTGGATCACCCTGCGCAGGACGGGGGCCGCCGTGCCCTCGGTCGTCGCTGAGGAGTGGCCGCATTCGGTCGAACAGCCGCTCGGCGACACGGTACGGGCGCACTTCGACCGCATCGACTACCTCCGGGCGCACGATGACGCGGCCCTGCTGGCAGCGCACTTCAGGCTCGTCGCCGAGGTCGTCCAGGAGCAGGTCGGGCTGCCCGGTGCCGAGGATCCGGAGCACGTCGTGCTGCGCCAGAACCGCGGCATGCGCCGGGCCACCAAGGTGGACACCGTCGGCGCGGGCTTCGCGGGCGTGTGCGACGGCTCGCTGAGCGCGGGCCGCATCCTGGACGCCATCGCCCAACTGGTGGGCGAGGACCCGGTGTTGCTGCGCGACCGCACGCCCGCGCAGATCAGGCTGCTGGTGGAGCAGGGCTTCATCGAGCCGGCGTGAGGCCGGGGGCGCCGCGCCCTCGTCCGGCGCGCGCCCGTCACGGCTGGGGCGGGCCCGCACCCCTGATGCCCCTGTGCTCGACCTGGCGGGATTGCTCCTGAAAAGGCCTCCTGTCAGTGGCAGGTGCGAAGCTACCTTCGAGAGACAGGCTCCACGCGTACTCGGGGGAGGCGCGCTGTCTCGGGGGAGGCACGATGACGGGGGAGACGCCGGACCAGGGCGAAGGCAGGATCATCAACGGGCGGTACCGGCTGCTGCGGTCGCTCGGCGCGGGCGGTATGGGCCGCGTATGGCTCGCCCACGACGAGGAGTTGGCGTGCGACGTCGCGATGAAGGAAATCGCGCTTCCGGACGAGCCGATGGACGCGGGCGAGCCCGCCCAGCGCATCGCGCGCGCCCGTAGCGAGGCCCGGCACGCGGCCCGCCTGCGCGGGCATCCGCATGTGGCGACGGTGCACGACGTGGTGGTGCACGAGGGGCTGCCCTGGATCGTCATGGAGTACGTGCCGGACGCGGTCGACCTCCAGGCAGTCGTACGGCGTTCGGGGCCGCTGTCGCCCGCCCAGGCGGCCCGCATTGGGCTCGGCGTCCTCGACGCGCTCACCGCGGGGCACCGCATCGGCATCCTCCACAGGGATGTGAAACCGGCCAACATCCTTCTGGCGTCGGACGCTTCGGGCGACCCCTACGCGCGCGTGCTGCTCACCGACTACGGCATCGCCCTCCAGCCCGAGTCCCACGAGCCCCGGCTCACCGCCACGGCCGGCATTCTCGGCACACCCGGGTACCTCGCCCCCGAACGCGCGCGTGGCGAGCCGCCCACCCCGGCCGCCGACCTGTTCTCCCTGGGCGCCACGCTGTACGCCGCCGTCGAGGGCCGCGGCCCCTTCGACCGCCACGGCGACTACGCGACCCTGACCGCCCTCCTCGGCGAGGAGCCCACGCCATCGTCCCGCGCCGGCGAACTGGCGCCGGTACTGCAGGGGTTGCTGGTCAAGGACCCCGTACGCCGGTCCTCGCCGGAGACGGTCGCACGCGGTCTGGAGCGGGTGGTGAGCGTGGGGTTCGGGGCGTCTTCGGGCGCCTGGGGCGCGGGCGCGGCAGCGGGGGGTTTCGGCTCGCCTTCGGGTGTGTTCGGGCCGCCGCCCGAGGGGTTCGGTGCGGTGGCGGCATCCGCCGATGGCCGCGGTGGACGGCCGGGGGACTTGGGGGCGCCGGAGGCGGGCGCGGGTGCGGGTGGCACGCCGGGAGGAACCAGCGGTGCGCCGGGTGGTTCCGGGGCTTCCGGGCATCCGGTGGGGGAGGAGCGGCCGCCCGGGGACGGGGGGAGTGCACCGCCTGGGTATGGCCAAGGGGTGCCGCCTGGGTGTGGCTCAGGAGCGCCTCCCGGGTATGTCGGGGGCCCGCCTCCTGGATACGTCGGGGGTCCGCCGCCCGGGGACGGCGCCAGTGCACCGCCCGGGTACGGCCAAAGGGTCCCTCCCGGGTATGTCGAGGGTCCGCCTCCTGGGTACGTCGAGGGCTCGCCAAGCGGGGGCGGCGGGAGTGCACCGCCCGAGTACGGCCAAGGGGTGCCTCCTGGATACGGCGAGGGCTCGCCGCCGGGGTACGCCGTGGGCTCGCCACCCGGCCGCTCGGCGGAGCCGTACGCAGGCCGGAGCGGTGATCCGACGCCGGGGACTCCCCAGACGCCCGGTGCGCCACCGACTCCCCACCCGCCAACGACTCCTCACACGCCGCACACTCCGGCGGGCGGCGGTCCCGATACTCCGGGGGCCCCTGGTGCCGGGCAGGGGAGCCCTGCCGGTCCGGCCACGCCCGCAGGAGCGTCGGGTCCGCCGCCGTACGACGTGTGGCGGCAACCCTCCCAGCAGCACCACGCCGATCCGGCCAACCCGTACGCGCAAGCACCGGGCGCGCCCTACGCGGGCGGTGGCGCGCAACCGCCGTATGCGGGAGGCGGCGCTCCGCCACCGATCCCCGGTGGCGCGACTCCGCCGTCGACCCCGGGGAACGCTCCTCCGCCGTCAAACCCGGCGAGCGCGCCCTCGCCGCCGTATGCGGGAAGTGCCACGCCACCGCCGTACGCAGGAGGCGCCGGCACGCCGGCGTACGGCGAAGCAGGTACCCCGCCGCCCTATGCGGGGGGTGCAGGTGCGGCCTCGCGGGCTGAGGCGGGTGCCTCGACGCCGTACGGCGAGGCCGGTCATTCGTCGCCGTACTCGCAGAGCGCCGGCTCTCCCCCGCACGCGGAGGCCGGTTCTCCGCCGCCGTATGCGGGGAGCGGTGGAGCACCCCCGTCCGCGCAACCGCCGTACGCGACCGGCGCCCCGGGTGGTTACTGGAGTGCTCCGACCGCGCCCGGTACGGGTGGTCCGTCGCTCACGCCTCCGCCGCCCGCGGCCTCCCCCGGGAAGAGGCGGCTGGCGATCGTCGCGCTGGTCGTGGGCGCCGTACTCGTCGTCGCCGGTGGGGCATGGGGCGTCGTCTCGCTGACCAGCGGGGACGACGGGGGCGGGAAGAACAGCGCGGCGACCAAGAAGTCGCCCTCGGCGAGCGCGGCGAGTCGGTCGCCGTCGCCGACCGGGCCCGTGCTGCCGTACGGCGATGTGGTCGGGCTCAGTGAGCCTCTGCAGACCGGGGACTGCGTGAAGGCGGTCTGGTCGGGGACGCCGTTCAGGTCGGCGCCGAACCTGGGCGTGGTGGACTGCGTCGACGACTGGCCGGACGGCCAGGTCGTGGCGGTCGACACGGCCACCGACTACGCCGACGCCCGCGACCGGGGCGCGAAGCGCTGCGAGAGCCAGAGCGAGGCGGTCGTCGACGCGCTGCCGGACGCGGACGGATACGCCGTCCTGCCTACGAAGGAGGGCTTCACCGCGGCGGACAGCGGTACCGCATGTCTCGTACTCGGACGGCATGCCGCGATAGGCGGCGAAGTGGGCCGTTTTCGGGACGCGGGCACGGATTTGTGGGTCGGTCAGATGAGCGTCGGGGACTGCTGGGACTACAAGGAAGTCGACGACGGTTACCAGGCCCCGCTCACCGACTGCGCCAAACCGCACACCGACCAGGTCATAGGGGCTGTTCAGGCCCCCGACAAAATGAGCTACAAGAAGGGCACCGACAACGCGACCAAGCTGTGCGGCAACAAATTCGAGTCGACCTGGGCGCCGGGATCCGAGCGCGTCGTGTACGGCTGGGTGGCTGACCAGGACGACTGGGACCGCGGCTTCAGCAAGGTGGTGTGCACGGTGAGCCGTTCCGACGGTAAGAAGACGACCGGAAAGATACCCGTGCCCGGTTCGGTGTGAGCCGGGCCGCGGCGGGCCGGGCAGGGTGAGTCCGCAGGCCTGTCGGCTCCGCGTTCACCCCGGGTTCGCCTGTGCGCCGTCCGCGCGTGTCAGTCTCCCTGGGCTGGGCACTCGCGAACGGGAGAAAAGGGGCACGGGGAGCCATGGAGAGCGGACCGGCGATCTTCGCGGGAGTGGTGTTTGCGCTGTTCGGTGGGGCACTTCTGGTGTGGACCGCGACGCGGCTGCGGCATGGCGAACCCGTCGCCCACGGTGTGAACCCCGTCGCATCGGCGACCCTCGCGGGCCTCGTCTCGGTGATCGCTCTGGCGCTCGGAACCTGGTGCTTCACCCGGGTCTGAAAGCCGCCTTGGAGCTGCGGCTCCGATAATTGAGAGGTGATCCTCCGGACCGGCTCGAAAAGGCCGGTGGGTACTCCGGGCGGCAGGAATGGCGGTAGTCGGGTTACCGTTCGAGTGGCCGTTGCGGGCTTTTCCCGTTTGACACGGGGGCGGGATGTACCGTCACACTCCGCAGCGTCACCATGACCCCGACCCCGGGACGAAGACCCCTGGGGAGGCCCCAGCGTCGACCGGAGAGAAGAGCGAAGTTGTCCCCGACCAGCGAGACCGCACACGGCGGCCGCCGACTCGTCATCGTCGAGTCGCCTGCCAAGGCGAAGACGATCAAGGGCTACCTCGGCCCCGGCTATATCGTCGAGGCGAGCGTCGGGCACATCCGAGACCTTCCCAACGGCGCCGCGGAGGTGCCCGAGAAGTACACCGGCGAGGTCCGCCGCCTCGGCGTGGACGTCGAGAACGACTTCCAGCCCATCTACGTGGTCAACGCGGACAAGCGCGCCCAGGTCAAGAAGCTCAAGGATCTGCTCGCCGACTCCGACGAGCTCTTCCTCGCCACCGATGAGGACCGCGAGGGCGAGGCCATCGCGTGGCACCTCCTGGAGGTGCTGAAGCCCAAGGTCCCGGTCAAGCGCATGGTGTTTCACGAGATCACCAAGGACGCGATCCGCGCGGCCGTCGCCAACCCGCGCGATCTCAACAAGCGCATGGTCGACGCCCAGGAGACCCGCCGCATCCTCGACCGTCTCTACGGCTACGAGGTCTCGCCGGTCCTGTGGAAGAAGGTCATGCCGCGCCTGTCGGCCGGCCGTGTCCAGTCGGTTGCCACCCGGCTCGTGGTGGAGCGGGAACGCGAGCGCATCGCGTTTCGTTCTGCTGAGTACTGGGACCTGACGGGCACCTTCGCGACCGGCCGCGCGGGGGATGCGTCGGACCCGTCGTCGCTGGTCGCCCGCCTGCAGACCGTCGACGGCAGGCGGGTCGCGCAGGGCCGCGACTTCGACTCCCTGGGACAAATCAAGAGCGCGAACACCCTCCACCTCGACGAGGCGAACGCCCGCGCGCTCGCCGCCGCCCTGGAGAACACCCGGTTCTCGGTGCGGTCGGTCGAGTCGAAGCCGTACCGCCGCTCGCCGTACGCCCCGTTCCGTACGACGACGCTGCAGCAGGAGGCGAGCCGCAAGCTCGGCTTCGGCGCGAAGGCCACCATGCAGGTCGCGCAGAAGCTGTACGAGAACGGCTACATCACCTACATGCGTACGGACTCCACGACGCTGAGCGACACCGCCATCACCGCGGCCCGCGCCCAGGTCACGCAGCTGTACGGCGGCGACTACCTGCCGGCGCAGCCGCGGACGTACGCAGGCAAGGTCAAGAACGCGCAGGAGGCGCACGAGGCGATCCGGCCCTCGGGCGACCGTTTCCGCACGCCCGCGGAGACCGGCCTGACCGGCGACCAGTTCAAGCTCTACGAGCTGATCTGGAAGCGGACCGTGGCCTCCCAGATGAAGGACGCGACCGGTAACTCCGTCACGGTGAAGATCGGCGGCGCGGCTGCCGACGGCCGGGACGTCGAGTTCAGCGCCTCCGGCAAGACGATCACGTTCCACGGCTTCCTGAAGGCGTACGTCGAAGGCGCCGACGACCCGAACGCCGAGCTGGACGACCGCGAGCGCCGCCTGCCGCAGGTGGGCGAGGGCGACCCGCTGTCCGCCGAGGAGATCACGGTCGACGGGCACGCCACCAAGCCCCCGGCCCGCTACACCGAGGCCAGCCTGGTCAAGGAGCTCGAAGAGCGCGAGATCGGCCGCCCGTCGACGTACGCGTCGATCATCGGCACGATCCTCGACCGCGGTTACGTGTTCAAGAAGGGCACGGCACTCGTGCCGTCCTTCCTGTCCTTCGCCGTGGTCAACCTCCTGGAGAAGCACTTCGGGCGGCTCGTCGACTACGACTTCACCGCCAAGATGGAGGACGACCTCGACCGCATCGCGCGCGGTGAGGCCCAGGCCGTGCCGTGGCTGAAGCGGTTCTACTTCGGCGAGGGCACCAACAACGGCAACGCGGCCGAGGCGGGCAACGGCGACGGGGACCACCTCGGCGGCCTCAAGGAGCTGGTGACCGACCTGGGCGCGATCGACGCGCGCGAGGTGTCGTCGTTCCCGGTGGGCAGCGGCATCGTGCTGCGGGTCGGGCGCTACGGCCCGTACATCGAGCGCGGCGAGAAGGACTCCGAGAACCACCAGCGGGCGGACGTGCCCGAGGACCTGGCCCCGGACGAGCTGAGTGTCGAGTTCGCCGAGGAGCTGCTCGCCAAGCCGAGCGGCGACTTCGAACTCGGTGCCGATCCGGTGTCGGGCCACCAGATCATCGCCAGGGACGGCCGCTACGGCCCGTACGTCACCGAGGTGCTCCCCGAGGGCACCCCGAAGACCGGCAAGAACGCGGTCAAGCCGCGTACGGCCTCGCTGTTCAAGTCGATGTCGCTGGACACGGTGACGCTCGAGGACGCGCTCAAGCTGATGTCGCTGCCGCGCGTCGTCGGCGCCGACGCCGAGGGCCAGGAGATCACCGCGCAGAACGGGCGCTACGGGCCGTACCTGAAGAAGGGCACGGACTCGCGCTCGCTGCAGACCGAGGACCAGCTCTTCACGATCACGCTCCAAGAGGCGCTGGAGATCTACTCCCAGCCCAAGCAGCGTGGCCGTGCGGCCGCCAAGCCGCCGCTGAAGGAGCTGGGTGTGGACCCGGTCAGCGAGAAGCCGGTCGTGGTCAAGGACGGCCGCTTCGGGCCGTACGTGACCGACGGGGAGACCAACGCGACGCTGCGCTCCGGCGACAGCGTCGAGGAGATCACCCCGGAGCGCGGCTTCGAACTGCTCGCCGAGAAGCGGGCGAAGGCGCCCGCCAAGAAGACGGCCAAGAAGGCGCCCGCCAAGAAGGCTCCGGCGAAGAAGGCGACGGCCGCCAAGAAGACCGCGGCGAAGAAGACCACGACGGCTGCGAAGAAGACGACTGCCAAGAAGACCACCGCGAAGAAGGCGACGGCTTCGAAGGCCGTGGAGGAGTAAGTCCACGGTGGCGTGAGGGGCGTTCAGGACCGGGCCTTTTGGGGGTTGTGTCCTTGACGTTCCTTGCGTCTCCCGTTCGCGAAACGAACGCCCCGGTATCGCTTTGGTGTCGGGGCGTGCGCACGTTCGGACGCGCGCCGCGGGCTGTCAGTCCGTCCCGATAGGCTGAAAGCATGACGCGAGCCGAGCAGCCAACGGCCCACCACCCGGCCCCCGACGACGCCCTTGTAGCGGACTCCCGCGAGCGCGCTGTCCGCGCCCTGCTGCGCCGACCGCAGCTGAGGCGGCTGTGGAGCGCACAGCTGGTGGGCGGAGTCGGGGACACCCTCGCCCTCCTCGTGCTGGTGCTCCTCGCACTCCAGGCGGCGATCAGCGAGGGCTCGTTCGGCGGTGGGTACCGGGGCGTGGCGTTCGCAGTGGCGACCGTTTTCGGCGTACGGATCCTGGCAACGCTGCTCTTCGGGGCCGTCCTCCTCGGGCCGCTGACCTCGCTCACCTCTCAGGAGGGCCTGCTCGACCGCCGCTGGACCATGGTCGCCGCCGACGGCGTCAGGGTCCTCGCGCTGATCGTCGCGCCCTTGTGGATCGACTGGACGCCGGACGACGCGCTGGCCGTCGTCCTGGTCACCGCGTTCGTGACCGGAGTCGCCGAGCGCTTCTGGACGGTGTGCCGCGAGAGCGCGGCGCCCGCGCTGCTGCCGGCGCCGCCCCCGGAGGGCGCGACGGTACGGCCGCTGCCGGACCACATGGACGCCCTGCGCCGTCTGTCGCTGCGCACGAGCTTCGTGGCGATCCCCCTCGCGGCCGCCGCGCTCGTCGTCGCGGGGCTGCTCAACAACCTGCTGGGCGCCGGGATCGACTGGTTCGAGCAGCACCAGGCGGCGCTCGCCTCGTATGTGGCGGCCGGACTGTTCGCCGCGTCCCTGTCCGTGCTGACCTTCCTGGAACTGCCCGACACACGCACCCCGCGCGCGCGTTCGCCGCTCGAGGGCCTGCGCCGCCCCAAGACGGGGACGGGCGTGGACAAGGGGCGTACGGGATCCATTCCGCTGCTGGTGCTCGCGGCCGCCGCCGTCGCGGGTGCGATCTCCGCGGCCGTCGCCGTCTGCGTGCTGCACGCCAAGGACCTCGGCGGCGGCCCGGTGACGTACGGGCTGCTGGTGTTCGCGCTGACGGGCGGTGTCGTCGTCGGCATCCGTACGGCGCCCTCCGTGCTGCCGACCCTGTCGCGGCGCCGGCTGCTCGCGCTGGCGATCGCCTTCACCGGCGTTGCGCTGCTGGCCGCCGGGCTCGTCCCGGACGTCACCACTGTGCTGCTGATCGTCGCGCTGGCCGGCATCGGTGCGGGCGTGGCCGCCAACACCGGGCACACGCTCCTCGACCAGGAGGCCGAGGACTACCGGCGGGCGCGCACGACGGAGCACCTGCACGCGGTCGTACGCGTGTGTGTGGCGCTCGGCGCGGTCATCGCGCCCGTGGTGGCGGCGGGGATCGGGCCGCACCGGCTGGAGAACGGCAAGTTCGTGTTCGCGCACGGCGGCGCCGCGTTCACGCTGATGCTGGTCGGCGCACTGCTGCTGCCGGTGGCGGCGCTGGTCCTGGCCAAGGGCGACGATCGCTCGGGGGTGCCGCTGCGGCACGACCTGCGGGACGCGCTGCTGGGTGGCGACGACCCGGTGCCGACGCCGACGACCTCCGGTTTCTTCATCGCCCTGGAGGGCGGCGACGGCGCCGGCAAGTCCACGCAGGCCGAGGCGCTCGCCGAGTGGATCCGGGCCAAGGGCCACGAGGTCGTGCTGACGCGCGAGCCGGGCGCGACGCCGGTGGGCAAGCGGCTGCGGTCGATCCTGCTGGACGTGTCGAGCGCGGGGCTGTCCCACCGGGCGGAGGCGCTGCTGTACGCGGCGGACCGCGCGGAGCACGTGGACACGGTGGTCAGGCCCGCCCTGGAGCGCGGCGCGGTGGTCATCTCCGACCGCTACATCGACTCCTCGGTGGCCTACCAGGGGGCGGGCCGCGACCTGTCCCCGACCGAGATCGCCCGCATCAACCGCTGGGCGACGAACGGCCTCGTACCGCATCTGACCGTGCTGCTGGACGTCTCGCCGGACATCGCGCGCGAGCGGTTCACGGAGGCGCCCGACCGGCTGGAGTCGGAGCCGGCCGAGTTCCACGCGCGCGTGCGGTCCGGTTTCCTGACGCTGGCCGCGGCCGACCCCGGGCGGTACCTCGTGGTGGACGCGGGCCAGGAGCCCGAGGCCGTCACCACCGTCGTACGGCACCGGCTCGACCAGATGCTGCCGCTGTCCGAGGCCGAGGTGAAGGCCCAGGAGGAGGCGCGGAAGAAGGCCGAGGAGGAGGCCCGTCGCAAGGCCGAGGAGGAGGCCGCGCGCAAGGCCGAGGAAGAGCGGCTGGAGCGCGAGCGCCAGGAACAGCTCGAGCGGCTGCGCGCCGAGGAGGAGGAGCGCAAGCGGCGCGAGCTGGAGGAGGCGCAGCGCCGCGAGGCCGAACGCCAGGCGGAGGAGGCCCGGCTGCGGGCCGAGGAAGCGCGCCGTCGTGCCGAGGAGGAGCGGGTGCGGCTCCTCGCGGAGGAGAAGGCGCGCGCCGAGGAGGAGGCCCGCCGCAAGGCCGACGAGGACCGGCGGCGCAGGCAGGCCGAGGAAGAGGCCCGGCTGCACGCCGAGGCCGAGGCGCGGCGCCTGGAGAAGCAGCGCAAGGCCGAGGAGGCGCTGCTGCGGGCCGAGGAGGCCAGGCGGCTCGCCGAGCAGGCGACGGCCGCCGCGGAGGCGGGACCCAAGCAGCCCGCGGCGCCCGCGATGCCGCCGGAGGCGTCGACGGTGCCGACACCGGTGGTCACGCCGACGAACGCGTCGGGCGGGCCGGTGGAGGAGACGACGGTGCTGCGGCCGGTGCGGGAGGACAGGCCGCAAGGTGCGCAGAGCGGCGACCGGCCCGCCGGGGAGTCCGAGTCCGAGGTGACGACGAAGCTGCCGCAGCCGCCGGCTCCCGCGGGGGCGGCGGACGAGACGGCCGTGCTGCCGCCTGTCGTGCCGGGAGCGGCCGACGAGACGGCTGTGCTGCCGCCGGTGCCGTCCGGGGCCGAGGACGAGACGGCCCTGCTGCCTCCCGTGCGCGGTGAGGATGCCGCGCACCGGGTTCCGCCGGGGTTCTTCCGGGACGAGCGGTCGGGGGCCCGCCCGGAGGAGGCCGAGGACCGTACGCGGGAGATGCCGCAGGTCGACGCCGAGGGCGAGCCGCGGCGGCGGGCACGCTCGGACTGGGCCGAGGAGACACCGCTGGACGACCTGCCGACACTGGCGGACGAACTGCTCGGTCCGCGCGAGGACGAGTACGACGACGACGCGGGCCGGGGGCGGCGCGGTCGCGGGGGGCGGGGCTGAGGCATCGGGGCTGAGGGGCTGAGGTCGGCTGGCCCGTTGTCCGTTGCCTGTTGCCCCTTGCCCGGCGCTGTCGCCGGGGGCGGGTGTCGATTGCCGGGGGCTCCCGGGCGGGGGCGCCCGGTGCTCATCGAGGGGGGGCTTCTGTGGGGCGCGGACTGGTGGCTCGTCGGGCCTGCCCGCAGGGGCCAGTCCGGTCGCCCGCCCGGCTCTCCTGAACGGGCCGTTCCGGTCGCCCGCCCCACGCTCCCGATCGGGGCCGCACCGACCGCTCGTCCGCCGTTGTCAGTGCCGCCCCGCACAATGGATCCCGCAACGTGAAACGTGACGAAGGGGCGGGGTGAGTTCATGACCGTCTGGGACGACCTCGTCGGCCAGGAGAAGGTGGCCGAGCAGCTCGATGCCGCTGCCCGGGATGCCGATGCGCTGGTCACCGCGGCCGCCACCGCCGCGCCGCCGCCCGAGGCGTCGAAGATGACCCACGCCTGGCTGTTCACGGGACCGCCGGGCGCGGGGCGGAACCAGGTGGCGCGGGCGTTCGCCGCCGCGTTGCAGTGCGTCAGCCCCGACCGGGCGCTCGGCGGGACCCCGGGCTGCGGGTTCTGCGACGGCTGCCACACCGCCCTCGTCGGCACACACGCAGACGTCTCCAGCATCGCCGCCGTCGGCGCGCAGATCCTCGCCGACGACATGCGCGACACCGTCCGCAAGTCGTTCACGTCGCCGGCGAACGGCCGCTGGCAGGTCATCCTCGTCGAGGACGCCGAGCGGCTGAACGAGAAGTCGGCCAACGCCGTCCTCAAAGCGGTCGAGGAGCCCGCCCCGCGTACGGTCTGGCTGCTGTGCGCCCCCTCCATCGAGGACGTCCTGCCCACCATCCGCTCCCGCTGCCGCCACCTCAACCTGCTGACACCGTCGGTGGACGCCGTCGCCGACATGCTCGTACGGCGGGAAGGCATCGAACCGCCCGTCGCCGCCGCCGCGGCGCGCGCCACGCAGGGGCACGTCGACCGGGCCCGCCGCCTGGCCACCGACCCGGCCGCCCGCGAGCGCCGCGCCGCCGTCCTGAAGCTGCCCCTCCGCGTCGAGGACGTCGGCGGCTGCCTCAAGGCTGCCCAGGAGCTCGTCGACGCGGCCGCCGAGGACGCCAAGCAGCTCGCCGAGGAGCGGGACGGCAAGGAGACGGAGGAGATGAAGGCGGCCATGGGCGCGGTCCAGGGCGGCCGGATGCCGCGCGGCACGGCGGGCGTGATGAAGGACCTGGAGGACAAGCAGAAGCGGCGCAGAACGCGTACGCAGCGCGACAGCCTCGACGTCGCCCTCACCGACCTCACCGGCTTCTACCGCGACGTCCTCGCCCTCCAGCTCGGTTCCCGCGTGGCCATCGCGAACGCGGACGCCGAGGACATCCTGGAGCGCCTCGCCCGCGGCAGCTCCCCCGAGTCCACGCTCCGCCGTATCGAAGCGATCGCGGCCTGTCGCGAGGCCCTCGACCGCAATGTGGCCCCACTGCTCGCGGTGGAGGCGATGACGTTGGCCCTGAGAGCGGGCTGAACGACGGGCGGACCACCGGCCCGCCCGGTGATCAACGAGGAGTTGACCAGGTAACTCGTACGAGCCACGACGTGCACGGAAAGCATTCGGGCCACTGCACAGAGTTACGCTCGCCAGATGTACATCAGGCGCAGCTCCCGTCCCTTTCGGCCCCGAACCGCAGCCGCCCTCCTCGCCGCGGCCGCCCTGCTCGTCTCCGCCTGCTCCTCCGGAGGCACGGCGAGCACCAGCGGCACCACGGCGCAGGCGGCACTGGCCGCACTGCCGACATCGACGCCGTCCGCTCTCTCGCCGTACTACGGCCAGAAGCTGAGCTGGCGCACCTGCGGTGTCCCGGGATTCGAGTGCGCCACGATGAAGGCACCGCTCGACTACGCCAGGCCGGATGCCGGAGACGTGCGGCTCGCCGTGGCCCGCACGAAGGCCACGGGCAAGGGCAAACCGCTCGGTTCCCTGCTGGTGAACCCGGGCGGGCCCGGTGGCTCGGCGATCGGGTACCTCGAGCAGTACGCCGGCATCGGCTACCCGGCGAAGGTCCGTGCCCGCTACGACATGGTCGCGGTCGATCCGCGCGGCGTCGCCCGCAGCGAGCCCGTCGAATGCCTCGGCGGCCGGCAGATGGATACGTACACACAGACGGACACGACGCCCGACGACCGGAAGGAGACGGACGAACTCGTCGGCGCCTACAAGAAGTTCGCGACGGGCTGCGGGGCGCACTCGACGGAACTGCTGCGGCACGTCTCCACCGTCGAGGCGGCGCGGGACATGGACATCCTGCGGGCGGCGCTGGGCGACTCGAAGCTGACGTATGTGGGGGCGTCGTACGGGACGTTCCTCGGGGCGACGTATGCCGGGCTCTTCCCGAGCCGGGTGGGCCGGCTGGTGCTGGACGGTGCGATGGACCCCTCGCTGTCCGCGCGGCGGCTGAACCTGGATCAGACGGCGGGATTCGAGACGGCGTTCCAGTCCTTCGCGAAGGACTGCGTGCAGCAGTCGGACTGCCCGCTCGGCCGCAAGGGCACCTCGCCCGCCCAGGTCGGCAAGAACCTCAGCGCCTTCTTCAAGAAGCTGGACGCGCACCCCATCCCCACCGGTGACGCCGACGGCCGCAAGCTCGGCGAGGCCCTCGCCACCACCGGCGTGATCGCGGCGATGTACGACGAGGGAGCGTGGGCGCAGCTGCGCGAGTCGCTGACGTCGGCGATGAAGGAGAACGACGGCGCGGGCCTGCTCGTCCTGTCCGACAGCTACTACGAGCGCGATGCCGACGGCCGCTACTCGAACATGATGTTCGCCAACGCCGCCGTGAACTGCCTGGACCTCCCGGGTGCCTTCACCGGCCCCGACCAGGTGGAGAAGGCACTCCCGTCCTTCGAAAAGGCATCCCCCGTCTTCGGTGAGGGCCTCGCCTGGGCCTCCCTGAACTGCGCGTACTGGCCGGTGAAGCCCACGGGCGCACCGCACCGCATCGAGGCGAAGGGCGCTGCCCCCATCGTCGTGGTCGGCACCACCCGCGACCCGGCGACCCCGTACCGCTGGGCCCAGTCCCTCTCCCGCCAGCTCACCTCGGCCCGCCTCCTCACCTACGAGGGCGACGGCCACACCGCCTACGGTCGCGGCAGCACCTGCATCGACTCCGCGATCAACGCATACCTGCTCCGCGGAACCCCTCCGGCGAAGGCAAAGCGCTGCTCATAGCCCGTCCACCAGCCCCGTGGATCACCCACCCGGGGCTGGTGCGGAGCACCCCTCGAAACTGTGTAGACTTACCGGCGTTGCTGATCGCACCATAGTGCGTACGGCGCGCCGCCTTAGCTCAGATGGCCAGAGCAACGCACTCGTAATGCGTAGGTCTCGGGTTCGAATCCCGAAGGCGGCTCCATGGGAAACCGCAGGTCAGGCCTCTGACCTGCGGCTTCTTTGTTTTTTGATCACATGATCCGCGGACAGCTCCCGGTGTTCATGGCTTCGGACTCGTGAGTTCCGCGGAGCCGGGACAGCCCGTCCGCGCTGTGCACGATGGCCGCCAGTTCGCCCGCCACGGAGGCGGTGCGGTTGCCGAAAGCGGTACGAAGGCCGTCAGATGCCGTGGGCCGCGAAGGCGATGAACTGGGTCACCTGACGTGCGGCGAAGTTGTCGTCGGAGACCAGGACGACGGTGCGGCGGCCGTCGGGGAGTCGGGGGCCGAGGGTGATGCCCTCGACGTTGTCGACTCGGGTCAGCCCGGGGACGTCGGACAGGTCGGTCACGAGTGTTTTGCGGACCGGCTGGACGGGGTCCGTGGACGTGCCGGTGAGGGAATCGCGGCCGAGGGTGTCGGTGGCGCCGTGGAGGTCGACCAGGTAGACGCGGGCCTTCCAGTTGTTGTCGGCGAAGATCGAGGCGCGTTCGAGGACCAGGAAGCGGTCGTGGCCGAGGGCCACGAGGTCGCTGACACCGTTGGTGTCGGTGCTGCCCGCCGGCGGCGTGGCGAACAGTGGTTCCAGGGGGTAGGCGTACTGGGCCAGCGGCAGTCCGGTGCGTGCGTCGTGGACGGTGATGCGGGTGAGCGCGCCGTGCTCGGGGGTGGGGTCGTCGCCGTCCTGGTAGAGGGGGTCCTCCATGGCGGTGACGATCCGCCGTCCGTCCGGGGTGAAGGTGGCTCCTTCCAGGGTCTGGTTCTTGCGGGGGCCGAACTCCTGGGAGTCCATGTGCAGTTGTGGGGGAAGCGCGAGCTGTCCGCGGTAGGCGCCGGTCGTGGTGGCGCGGCGGATCCAGGGGTCGCCGAGGAGGGCGGGCCCGTCGGACGGGACGATGCGCTCGCCCTCGCTCGTCCAGGCGAGGCTGCCGTCGCGCGGGTCGACGGCGATGCCCTCCGGGTCGGGTGCCACGGTGGAGGTGGCGGTCGAGGTGGGCGGGAAGGCGGTGCCGTCCGGGCGGAGCCACGGGTGGGTGCCGGTGAGTTCCACGCCCTTGAGGGCGCCGTGGGCGAAGTCGATGTGAGCGGTGTAGAAGCGGGCCGGGCCGGTCTGCGACCGGTCGTCGCTGATCAGGTAGTACGTGCCCGTCTTCGCGTCGTAACTGACGGCGGACAGCCCGCCGACGGTGGTGCCCTGGAAGGCCATCGCGTTCGGCAGTTCACGCTCGCCGAGGAAGTCCAGCCGTACGCCGCTGTCGTGGGCGGCGGCCGGGGTGCCGACGAGGGCGGGGAGCGAGGCGAGGGCGACGGCGGTGGCGATGATCCGGGCGCGGGCGGCGCGGATGCTCATGGGGTCTCCAAGGTGGGCAGGCCGGACGGTGCCGTGGGAGCGGCGGCGGTACGGGACGTGCGGCGGCGCCAGGCGAAGAACGCGAGGGCCAGCAGGGTGAAGACGTAGGGAATCGCGGAGACCAGCTGGGACGGGACGGCGAGGTTGCCGAGCTGGACGGCGAGGGCCTCGGCGGTGCCGAAGCCGAGGGCGGCCAGGAACACGCCCCAGGGGCGCAGCGCGCCCAGGAAGACGGCGGCCAGGGCGATGTAGCCGCGGCCCGCGGTCATGCCGGTGACGAAGAAGGACACGGCGCCCATGCTCAGGAACACTCCGGCCGCCCCGGCCAGCGCGCCGCTGAGCGCGAGGGCGCGGAACTGGACCCGGTGCACGTGGATGCCGACCGAGCGTGCCGCCTCGGGGTGCTCCCCGACCGCCCGCAGGTGGAAGCCGAACCGGGCCCGGTACAGCAGCCAGGCGACCGCGGGGGTGGCGGCGAGGGCGGTCCAGGTCAGCACGTTCTGCCCGCTGAGCACCGCGCCGAGGCCCGGGATGTCCTCTATGAGCGGCAGTCGGACGGAGGGCAGCGCGCCGCTGTGCAGTCGGCTGGTGCCTCCCTTGTCGCCGAGGAGCGCGTACACGGTGTACGAAGTCGCGCCCGCCGCCAGGAGGTTGAGGCCGATGCCCGCGATGATGGCGTCCGCGCCGAGGTACAGGTGCAGCACGCCGAGCAGCAGCGCGAGCAGCGCGCCGGCGGCGATCCCGCAGACGGCTCCGGCCCACACCGAGCCGCTGTACCCGGCGACCAGCGCGCCCGTGCAGGCGGCGCTCAGCATCGAGCCCTCCAGGGCGATGTTGGGCACTCCGGCCCGCTCGGCCAGCAGCCCGCCGAGGGCGGCGAGGACGTACGGCGTGGACACCCCGAGGATCGCCGCGAGGAATGCCGTGCTGAGCACGACGTCGAGGACGGGGCCCATCAGCGGGCCTCCCTTCGGGCGAGGTACCGCTTGACGAGCTCGGGCAGCGCCCGCGCGGTCACGAGCAGCACGATGACCGCCTGGATGATGGTCACGGCGTCGGAGCCGACGTCGGTCTGCTGTTCCATCACGTCGCCGCCGACCCGCAGATACGAGTAGAGGAGCGCGGCGGCGACCACGCCGACCGGGTTGTTGCGGCCCAGCAGGGCGACGACGATGCCCTCGAAGGCCAGGCCGCCGGCCATGTCGGGCTGGAGTCCGCCGTAGATCCCGAGCGCGAGGTGTGCTCCGGCGAGGCCGGCCAGCGCGCCGCCGATGACGAAGCTCCACTCGATGGTGCGCGGTACGTCGAGGCCGCCGTAGCGGGCGAAGTCCGGGTTGGAGCCGGTGATGCGGATGCGGTAGCCGAGCGGTGTCCTGGCGAGCAGGAACCAGACGGCGGCGGCCACCGCGACCATCCCGAAGAGGCCGACGTTCGCCTGGTCCAGGGGGACGCCGAAGAAGTCGGAGAGGAGAGGCAGGACCGAGTCGGGCCGCACCGGGGCGGACTGCACTGCGCTGCTGTCGGGAGCCTTGAGATGGTCGGTGAGGAGATAGTCGAAGACCCGCACGACCACGGCGTTCAGCATCAGCGTGGCCACGATCTCGTTGGCGCCGAGGCGGGCCTTCATGACGCCCGGTACCGCGCCCAGCGCGGCCCCGGCGAGGGTGGCGGCGCCGAGCGGCACCAGTACGGCGGCGACGGGCGGCAGATGGAAGTTGATCGCCACGAGCGCGCTCGCCAGGGCGCCGGCGTACACCTGGCCCTCCGCGCCGAGGCTGATCTGCCGGGCCCGGAAGGGGATCGCGACGGACAGGCCGAGCAGCGACAGGGTGGTGGCGTCGGCGAGCCAGCGGCCGATCCGCGGGGTGCGCTCCAGCGGGCCGGTGAGCAGGGCGTTCAGTGCGCCGGTGGCGTCCTTGCCGGTGGCCAGGACCACCAGGAAGGCGATGAGGACGGCGACGGCGACGGTCAGCACCGTCATCGTCAACTCGACGACCACCGTACGGCGTCGGGTGGCCAGGAACTCCCGGCGGCCCTGCGTCTCGGGCCGCCCCTGCTGTTCCGCGGCCGGTTCCAGGGTCGAGGTCATCGGGCACCTGCCGTGATCCGCTCGTCCGGATGCCGCTCCACACCGAGCATGTACAGGCCGGTGGCCTCCTCGGTGAGTCCGGTCGGGTCGTCGAAGCGGGCGACGAGACGGCCGTCCTTGATGACCAGCAACCGGTCGGAGAGCGCGAGGAGTTCACCCAGGTCGGCGGAGACGAGCAGCACCGCGGCGCCCGCGTCACGGGCTTCGAGGAGCCGCTCGTACATGAAGTGCATGGCGCCGATGTCGACGCCCCGGGTGAGCTGTGCGGCGAGCAACAGGCGGGGCCGGGCGGACAGTTCGCGGGCGACGACGACTTTTTGCAGGTTGCCGCCGGACAGTGCTCCGGCCGCCGTTTCGGGGTGCGGGGCGCGGATCGCGTAACGGCTGATGAGGTCCTCGGCGAGTTCTCGTATGCGGCGGGTGCGCAGGACGCCTCGGCGTGCGACCGGGGGCCGGTCGTGGCGGTCGACGATCAGGTTGTCGGCGATGGACCGGTCCAGGGCCGCCCCGTTGGACAGCCGGTCCTCGGGCACGTGGGCGACACCGGCCCTGCGGTGTCCCGCCGCGTCGAGGTGGGTGACGTCGGCGTCGTCGACGGTGACCGACCCGGCGGTGGGGCGGCGCAGTCCGGCGAGGAGTTCGACGAGTTCGGTCTGGCCGTTGCCCTCGACTCCCGCGAGGCCGACGATCTCACCGGCCGCGATGTCGAGGGAGACGCCGTGCACCGCCGGGCCCGAGAGTCCACGCACCCGCAGCACCCTCGCCCCGGGCCGCGCCGGGGGCTTCGGCACGTCGAGGGACATCTCCCGGCCGACCATCATGGACGCCAGCTGCGCGGACGTCGCTTCCTCGGTGCGTACGGTGCCGATCACCGACCCGGCGCGCATGACGGTGACGCGGTCGCTGATCTCCCGTACCTCCTTGAGCTTGTGCGAGATGAACAGCACGGTCATTCCCGAGTCGCGCAGCCTGCGGACCGCCGTGAAGAGGTCGGTGGTCTCCTGGGGGGTGAGCACGGCGGTGGGCTCGTCGAGGATCAGGATGCGGGCGCCGCGGTGCAGGGCCTTGAGGATCTCGGCGCGCTGGCGCATCCCCACGGACACCGCGTCGACCCTCGCCTCCGGGTCGACGGCGAGCCCGGCCTCCTCGGCCAGCGCGGCGGTACGTTCGGCGGCGGCCGCGCGGTCGACGCGGCCCGCCCGGCCGGGTTCGACGCCGAGGACGACGTTCTCGGCGATGGTGAACGACGGGACCAGCATGAGGTTCTGGTGGACCATGCCCACGCCGAGGGCGATGGCGTCCTGGGGCCCCGAGAACCTGACCCGTCGCCCGTGCACGCCGATGTGCCCTGCTGACGGCTGTTCGAGTCCGTACAGCAGCTTCATCAGGGTGGACTTGCCGGCGCCGTTCTGTCCGACGATCGCCCTGATCTCGCCGCCGGGTACCGACAGGTCGACGTCGCTGACGGCGCGGGTGCCGTTGGGGTAGGTCTTGCCCAGGCCCGCGGCCTCCAGGGCGACAGGGGCCCTGTCGAGGGTTCCGGCCATGGTCTCGTCGGCATTCTCCATGGGTTCCACCAGTGTTCCTCGGAGGTCAGAAGGCCGAAGGGACCTTGACGGCACCGGACTTGACCTTCGCGGCCTGCGCCTGGAGTTCGGCGCGCACGGCGGCGGGAACGAGCTTGTCGAAGTTGGCGTTGTCCACGTAGCCCACGCCGTCCTCGGCCAGGCCGACGGCGGCGGGCTTGCCGTAGGCGAGCGTGCCGGCCTTGTTCGCCTTGGCCGCGAGGTAGAGGGCGTTGCCGGCGTTCTTGAGGATGGAGGTGACGACGGTCTGCCGCTGGGCCGCGTCGGTGAGCGTCTTGTACTGGTCGGAGTCGACCCCGAAGGCGTACCGCTTGGTGGCGACGGCCGACTCGAACACCCCGAGGCCGGAGGATCCGGCGACGGGCCACACCAGTTCGGCGCCCTGTCCGTACATCGCCGAGGCGATCTGCTTGCCCTTGGCCGGGTCGCCGAACGGATTGTCGCCGCCGACGTACTGCACGAGGACACCGGAGGACGGATTTCCGCCCGCCGCCTTGAAGCCCGCCTTGAAGCCGACGACGAAGTCCTCGATGACCGGTATCTTCACTCCGCCGATCACGCCCACCTTTCCGTTTCCGCTGCTGCCGGGAAGGGCCTTGGCCGCGACGAGTTTGTCGGCGAGGAATCCGGCCAGATAGGCGGCCTCGTTCTGCTTGAAGGTGACGGAGTAGACGTTCGCGCACTTGTTGGAACAGCCGCTCTTGCCCGTGTAGTCGACGGATCCGTCGAAGAGCCAGAACTTCTTGTCCGGGTACTCCGGGGCCAGCTTGGAGAGGAATCCGACGGTGTCGACGGTGCCCGCGGCGAGCACGTCGTAGTCGTCGCCGGCAGCCGCGTCCTCGAAGCCCGAGGACCACTTGGTGCGGTCGCTGCCCAGCTCGACGACCTTCAGGCTGTAACCGAGGTCCTTCTCCGTCTTCTTCAGGCCCGCGTACGCGGAGTCGAAGAAAGAACGGTCGCCGAGGTTTCCGTTGATGACGAACTTGATTCTCAGCTTTCCGGATTTCCCGGACTGAGTGGAGTCGGCGTCTGTCGAGGCGCCGCATCCGGCGAGGGTGAGGGAGAGCGCCGCGACGGCCCCCAGAATTCTGATCTTGTTCATCGTTTTGATCTCTTTCTCGAGTTCTTGATTTTCTGAGTCGTCAGACAGGGGCCGTTCTTCGCCATTGGCCGAAAGGTATGCAATGCAAAACGTTTTGGCTATGGCCTCTGGTGTTAGGAGATTGTTTCCGCGAGCAGCGCGGTGGCCGCGATGGTGACGGCGCGGTCGAAGTCCGTCTCGCGCTCGGCCGGAGTGAGCGCCTCCGCGCGGCGCACGTGATCGCTGACCGTCAGCACGGCGAGCGCGCGACCGCCCTCGGCGGCGGCGGTCGCGTACAGACCCGCGGCCTCCATCTCCACGGCCAGGGTGCCGTGCGCCTCCAACTGCTCGAACAGCGTCGGCCGGTCCAGGTAGAAGTGGTCGGTGGTGAACACCGGCCCGACGTGGATGTGCCGTCCGGCCCCGGCGGCCTGTGCGGCCGCCGCGGTCAGGCCGAACGAGGCGGCGTGGCTCAGCTGCACTCCGTCGATACGGTGGCTGCCCATGGCCGAGTCGGTGTGGGCCGCGGTGGCCACGACCACGTCCCGCAGACCCACCGAGGCGGGCAGACCGCCCGCTGTGCCCACCCGCACGATGCTGCGCACGCCGTAGAAGCGGAAGAGCTCGGTGGCGTAGATCGTGACGGACGGCATTCCCATGCCGGAGGCCAGGACGGACAGGGGCACGCCTCGGTACGTTCCGGTGTATCCCTCGATGCCGCGCACGTCGGTGACCAGCCGGGCGTCCTGGAGAATCGTTTCGGCGATACGGCGTGCCCGGCGCGGGTCGCCGGGCATCAGTACGTCCGGTGCGAAGTCGCCGGGGGCGGCCGAGAGGTGGGCGGTGACCATCAGACGTCCTCCCCCACCGGGGTCCGTGCCAGCCAGCGGACCAGCCGGTCCCACAGCTCGGGGTAGCCCTTCCAGTCCAGGAACGCGGGCGGGGCCCAGTGCGGCGCCAGGTCGGACGTGAAGGCCGCCGACCTTCCCGCGCCGTAGCCGCCCACCGCCAGCAGCGGATGGCCCGCGCACTCGACGAGCAGGTCCGCCCCGTCCTTCACCGTCACCTCGTTGAGGCCGAGCAGATCCGGCCAGGTCCCGTCCAGCCCGTCGACCAGCTGGTGCCGGGCGACGACCCGCGGTGCGGCCCCGGCGGGCAGCTCCACCCGGTCGTCCCGGTCGTGCAGACCGACCGGCAGCGCCGCGGCCAGCGGGGTGCGTCCCCAACGGGCCTTGGCGTCAATGCCGGTGAAGGTGAGATAGCCGCCCACCATCAGCAGGCCTCCGCCGCGCTCCACGTAGGCCCGCAGCAGTTCCGTACGGTCCGGCGCGGGCACCGAGCGGGTGAACGTCTCCGGCGGGAGCTGGAAACTGTTGGCCCCCACGTCGCTGATCACGACGACGTCGTAGGGCTCCAGGCCCTCGGCTGTGGCGGGCACCCCGGTCGCTATCTCGTGCGCCGGGACATACGTCACCGTGTGGCCGCGGTCGCGCAACGCGTCGAGGAAGACCTGGGCGCCCTCGACGTACTCGGAGGTGAAGAAGGAGTCGAACCCCTTCTGGTGGACGGAGTGGGTGAACCAGGACTCACCCACGACGAGGACATGGGGCATCGCGGCACGACCTTTCCTGTGATGTGTGGGGTGTTCTTTGTGCGCGGTGTTTTTCGTGTGAGCCGGTCAGGGGGCCGGGCGCACGGGAGACGTACTGGCGCGGGCCTTCAGCCGGACCGGCAGGATGTGCCGGGAGGCAGGGGGCACCTCGTCCCGGTGGACATAGCTCAGGAGTTGGGTGCCGGCCGTGCGGCCGATGTCGTAGGCGGGCTGGTGGACGGTGGTGAGGCGGGGGTGGACGCGGGAGGCGAGCATGATGTCGTCGAAGCCCGCCACCGAGACGTCGTCGGGGACGCGCAGGCCCGCGTCCTCCAGGGCGGCGACCGCGCCGAGTGCCATCAGGTCGTTGGCGGCGAACACCGCGGTGAAGCGACGCGGGCCGCCGTCCTCCAGGGCCGCGGCGACCAGGTTGTAGCCGGACCGTTCGACGAAGGCGCCCTCAACCTCGGTGACCCCCGCGCTGCCGAACGCCTCGCGGAAACCGGCGATCCGCTCCAGGCTGCTCACCAGGTCCACCGGGCCGCTGATCGCGAGTACCCGGCGATGGCCCAGCTCCCGCAGGTGCTGCCCGATCAGTCGGCCGCCCGCCCGGTGGTCGGCGGTGACCAGGATGGTCTGCTCCAGCAGACCGGGGACGACCTCGTCGGCCAGGGCGATGGGGAACCGCCCGAGCAGTGACGCCAGCCGGCCACGGGAGGGCGGCGAGCCGGAGGCGTACACCATGCCGTCGATGAACCGGCCGCGGAGCATTTCCAGATAGCGGTCCTCGCGGTCGGGGTCGAATTCGGTGTTGCACAGGATGACGCCGTAGCCCAGGTCGTGGGCGGCGTCGTCGACGCCCTTGGCGAGTTCGGCGAAGAACTGGTTGGTGATGTCGGGCACCAGCAGCCCTATGACGTTGGTCGAACCGGCCTGGAGATTGCGGGCCGTGGAGGCGGGGACGTAGCCGAGTCGGCCGACGACCGCGCGGACCCGCTCGGCCGTCTCCTCCGCGACCGGCCGGTTGCCGCTCAGCACGTGCGACACCGTGGTCGGACTGACCCGGGCCGCCGCCGCCACGTCCTTGATCGACGCCGGCCGCCGCATCCGGCGCCGGCCCGCGTCCTCGTCCTGCTCACGGGTCATAGTGCTGCACCGCTCTGCCGTGCGAGGTGTCCAGCAGCGCGGGCACGCGTGCCTCGACCTCGGCCAGCAGCCCCGGCAGGTCCACCGTCAGCAGCCGGCCGTCCCGCACCACGACCCGCCCGTCCACCACGACCGTGCGCACATCGCTCGCCCGCGTGCTGTAGACCAGGGCCGCCACCGGGTCGTGAACCGGGCGGCAGTGGACTCCGCCCAGGTCGACCAGCACGATGTCACCGGCCCGGCCCGGTTCGAGCGCGCCGATCCGGCTCCCGAGTCCGAGCGCCCGGGCCCCGCCGCGCGTGGCCAGCCGGACCGTGTCGGAGACCGTCATCCAGGTGGCGTCCCGCTCCGCCTGCTTCTGGGTCAGCGCGACCAGCCGCATCGCCTCCCACACGTCCAGCGTGTTGTGCCCGGCCGCCCCGTCCGTCCCGGCCCCGACGGCGACACCGGCGTCCAGCAGGCTCCGTACCGGAGTCAGCGGACGCAGAGCGTGCTTCAGATAGACCTTGGGGCAGCAGGCCACGCCGGTACGGTCCCCGTGCGCCGCCAGCGTCGGCAGGTCTTCGGGGACGATGCCGCACCCGTGCGCGATCAGCGCGCCCGCCTCCAGCACGCCGGTCCGCTCCAGCACCCCGATGGGGGTGATGCCGCGCCGCGCCAGGCTCGACTCGGTCTGCTCCAGGTGCTCGGCGGCGTGGATGTGGATCCGTAGGCGTGTCTCCCGGGCCAGCTCCGCGAGCCGGACCAGGTCCGCGTCCTCGACGGTGTACGGCGCGTGCGGGCCCAGCGACGAGGTGACCCGCCCGCCACCGGTGCCGTGCAGGGCCGCCGCGACGTCGGCGCTCTCCTCCAGCGCGGCCCGGCCCCGGCTGCTGAAGCAGGTCGGCGCGATGTCGGCCCGGATTCCGGTACGCACGACGGCGTCGGCGATCCGCTCGGCGTGGAAGTAGTGGTCGGCGAACGTGGTCACCCCGCTGAGCAGCATCTCCGCACAGGCCAGCTCCGCGCCGAGGCCGATGTCGGCGGGGGTGAGGTTGACCTCCATGGGCCACACCCGCTCGTTGAACCAGGCCTCGACACTCACGTCCTCGGCGGCGCCGCGCATCAGCGTCATCGGGCCGTGGGTGTGGGCGTTCACCAGACCTGGTACGGCGACCAGTCCCCTGCCGTCCACGGTCTCCGCCCCGGCGGCGTCCGGCCCGGAGCCGGCCGGGCCCAGCCAGGCGATCACTCCGTCCTCGACGAGGATGTCCTGGTCCTTCTCCACCCGGCAGGGGCCCGATTCCGGCACGACGAGCACCGAGCAGGAGGTCACGATCAGTCGGCGCACGATGTGGATCCTTCCGTTCGAAACCGGACGCTAAGGATCCAAAACGTTTTGCACAACCCCTTGCAGTGCCGAGTCCCCAGCCTGCTGGCCGCTCGGGAAGGCGTGCTGCTCGCTCATACGGGGTCCACGTGCAGTGCGTCACACCTGCACCCGGCCGGCGGCCCGTTTCGGCGTCGGCATCACCACGGTCTGCGTGGCTGAGCCGATCGAGGTCCGTGTTGCACTGCCCCGGACCTGGCCACCGCGGTCCGCGGTCGTCGGCACGCACCGGTTCAACCGCAAGCGCGGCTGCCACTGAAGGTGGCTGCCGCCGAGATCATTGCGGAGGCCGGGATACTGTCTCGCCGACGCCGAACGCTGGTTCAGTTCTTTTTGGCTTGGGGCGGCATCAGGGCGCCCCTGGGGTCAGTGCTCGTCGACGAGGCCGGATTGCCAGGCCCAGGCGGCTATCTCCACGCGGTTGCGGGCCGGCAGTTTGGTCTGGACGTTGCCGAGATGGGTCTTCACCGTGCCCACCGAGATGGACAGTTCGGCGGCGATCTCGGCATTGGTCAGACCCCGGGCCACCAGACGTACGAGGTCCATCTCGCGAGCCGACAGCCCGACGCTCGGTTCCCGGCGGGCGGGGGTTCGGTTCAGACGGTGCAGCAGCCGCACCGTGATGGAGGGGCTGACCAGTGCCTCACCGGATGCCGCCGCCCGGATCGCCTCCACCAGCAGGGCCGGACCGGAGTCCTTGAGCAGGAATCCGCAGGCGCCGTCGGCCAGGGCGCGGTGGACGTATTCGTCGTCGTCGAACGTCGTGACAACGACGACCTTCGGCGGGTCGACGGTGCCGGGGCGGATCAGTCGGCGCATGGCTTCGAGGCCGTCGAGGCGAGGCATGCGGATGTCCATCAGTACGACGTCCGGGCGGTGCCGCTCGGCGAGTTCCACGGCCTGGAGGCCGTCCACGGCTTCGGCGACGACCTCGATGTCGTCCTGGGCGGCCAGGATCATCGCGAAACCGGCGCGGACCATGGCCTGGTCGTCCGCGAGAAGTACCCGGATGGTCATCGGGCCGCCTCTGTCATGGCTCGGGCCGGGGTCACCGGGAGGGTGGCTTCGACGCCCCAGCCGCCGCCGGTGACCGGGCCCGACTGGATGCGGCCGCCGATGAGGCCGACTCGTTCGGCCAGTCCCTTCAGGCCGAAGCCGCCGGTGGAGGCGGGGTGCGGTCGTCCGTCGTCGCCGACCCGTACGGTGAGGCTGTCGCCGGACCGGACCACGTGCACCTGGACCTCGGCGCAGCCGTGAGCGTGCTTGCGTACGTTGGTCAGTGCCTCCATCACGACGCGGTGCGCGGTGGTGGCCACCTCCACGGGCAGGCCGTCGAAGGTGCCCTCCAGATCGAGCCGCGCCTGCGCGCCGCCGACTGTGGAGAACTCCTCGACGAGCGTGCGCAGTTCGGCGATCCCCGCCAGCGGTGCGAGGGCCGGTTCTCCGTCGGCGTCGCGCAGCATCCCGACCATGTGCCGCATGGAGGTCAGCGCCTCCGCCCCGGCCTGCTCGATCCGTTCCAGCGCGGGAAGTACGAGCTGCGGCCGCCGTTCCGCAATCGCCAGGGCGCCCTGTGCCTGCACGACGATGCCGGTCACATGGTGAGCGACGAAGTCGTGCAGGTCGCGGGCGAACTCGGTGCGCTGCTCCAGCCGGATCGTCGCCGCCCGGCGCCGTCGGTCCACCAGAACCAGCCGACGTGCGACGCCGGCGCCCAGGACCGCCGTCGTCCCCACGGCGAAGAACAGCGCCGTGATGATGCTGATCTCCCCGACATCGCTCGCCATCGGCCGCAGCACGATCGCCGGGTACAGGGCCAGGACGGCCCACGCCGCCCACCGCCGTCGGCCGCGCAGGGCGACGACCAGCAACAGCCACAGCAGCGCCGCCGGTTCGGTGAACCCGAACCCGTCGCGGGAGTCCGTACCGTCGGGCGACGAGCTTGCGGCACCGGCGTGCAGGGCGAGCGACAGGGCCAGCGACGCCACCCCCGCCAGGCCGGCGAACGCAGGCAGAGCCTTGGCACCGAGCCAGGGCGAAACGGCGACGGCAGTCACGGCCAGGAGGCCGCAGAGCAACTTGGCGAGGCCGAACCCCCGGTCTCCGATCAGCCCGGTGAGGCGGTCGATCACCAGGGCCCCGCACAGCACCGTCAGCCACAACAGCCATGCCGCCCACGGCAGTAGGGGCCGCGTTCTCGCCCACCGGGAAGTGAGGGCGGAGGAGACCGCTCGGCCGAAAGTCGTAGTCGGCCCCGCAGGATCTGTCTTTCGCCGGATCCGACCGGCGGAGTGGCCGGGCAGAGTCGTGTCCGGTTCGGACAATCTGCTATCGATCACATCAGGAGCATCTCATGGGCGGCATCACGTTTCGGATCGAATCGTGGGAGGTGCTGGGACCCCTCCTTCTCGCGTTCGGCGCGGTGCTCGCGGTACGCGCACGGCGCGGGGAGCCGGGCTGGCACGGGGTACCGGCGCTGACCCGGCTGCTGGCCGCCGTGTACGTGGCGGGCTTCGCGCACTTCACGTTCTTCCCGATCATCGTGGACCGCAGCCAGAACTTGTCACCCTGGTACGAGCAGACCCAGCCGATCCCGTTCCTCGGGCTCCTGTCGCTGGACCCCGGCTTCGTGCTGAACGTCTTCCTGTTCGCCCCGCTGGGCATGGTGCTGTTGCTGATGACGAGGGGGGACCTCTCGCCGAAGCGGGTCGCCCTCCGCTGCCTTGCCGTCAGCGCGGCGGTCGAGATCACCCAGCTGGTGATGTACATCCTGTTCAGCAACGGCCGGTCGGCGGACGCCGACGACCTGGTCGCCAACACCCTCGGCGGCGTGCTCGGTTTCCTGGTCCTCCGTCTGGCACTGCGGTCCACCGCTCTGTCGCGCATCGTGCGGCCGTTCGCCCTGCCGGGGACCGCGCTCGCCGGTTCGGCCCCGGAAACCCGCGTTCCCACCGCGGACTCCGTCTCGCGGTGACGGGCGGTGCCGGAGGGCGTCGGTGCGATGCCTCCGATCCGACCGGATCGAATCCGAGACCTTCTTCCCGTGCCATTCCCGTGCCTTCCGTGCCCTCCGTGCCTTCCGTGCCGGAACGGCGGTCCCGCTGTCGCGGTGTACCGGTGAGCGGCACGATGGAGGGCCTACGGTCGGTGCGCGTCCCGGAGGGCAGGCCATGGGTGGCTCCAGCGTCGCGGGCGGTGGCTACTCCGCGACCCCTCTCGCGAAGAAGATCGGCATCAAGCCGGGCCATCGTGTCGGGCTCCGGCACGCCCCGGACTCCTTCGCCCTTCCCGGCCTCCCCGACGACGTGGACCTCACCCCCGACGGGCCTCGCGGCACCGACATCACCCTCGCCTTCTACCGCACCCACGCCGATCTGGCCGCCGAGGCGCCCGCCCTGGTCGCCGCTCTCGCCGACGACGCCATGCTGTGGATCGCCTGGCCCCGCAAGGCCGCCGGCCACGTGAGCGACATCGCCGAGAACGACCTGCGGGACCTCTTCCTCCCGCTCGGCGTCGTCGACGTGAAGGTCGCCGCGCTGGGGGAGGACTGGTCGGGGCTGAAGTTCGTGCGGCGCAGGGAGAACCGGCATGCACAACCGCGACGCCCGGCCCGTGACTGACGCGAACCGGTCGAACCGCCACACCTGGCCCAAGATCCGGCGTACTTAAGAAGTCCTTACCGTGAACGGCTAGCATCGCGGCCTGGATTGTCGGCGGCCGGGACGGGGTGAGGGCATGCGGGACCTGGAAGCTCCGAGGATCGCCGTCGCCGTGGTGACCATGGGAAACCGGCCCGCCGAGGTCGACGCGCTGCTGGAGTCCGTCGCCAAACAGGACCTCGCCCCCACGCGGATCGTGATCGTCGGAAACGGCTGCCCGCTGCCCGACTTCGCCGAGCGGCTGTCGCTCCCGGGCGAGGTCACCCTCCTCGAACTCGACGAGAACCTCGGCTGCCCGGGCGGCCGGAACCAGGCGCTGGCCCAGCTGCGGGAGTTCGGGGACGTCGACGTCGTCGTGGAACTGGACGACGACGGACTCCTCGTGGCCGCCGACGTGTTGAGCCGCGTTGGTGAACTGTTCGCGGCCGACCCCCGGCTCGGCATCGTCGGCTTCCGCATCGCGGACGAGCACGGTGAGACGCAGCAGCGGCACGTGCCCCGGGTCGGCGCCTCCGACCCGATGCGGGGCGGGTACGTCACCGGGTTCCTCGGCGGCGGGCACGCCTTCCGTACGGCCATGCTCGACGAGATCGGGGACTGGCCCGCCGAGTTCTTCTTCGCCCACGAGGAGACCGACCTGGCCTGGCGGGCCGCCGACGCCGGCTGGCGGATCCTGTACGCGCCCGAACTGCTGCTCCAGCACCCGAAGACCTCGCCCGCCCGGCACGCCATCTACTACCGCGTGAACGCCCGGAACAGGGTGTGGCTCGTCCGGCGCCGACTGCCGCTCGCCCTCATCCCCGTCCACCTGGGGATCTGGACGCTGCTCACCCTCGCACGGACCCGGTCGCGGGCCGGGCTGCGCGCCTGGTTCGGCGGGTTCGTGGAGGGCGTACGTGATCCTGCCGGCGAGCGGCGTCCCATGCGATGGCGGACCGTGTGGCGGCTCTCGCGGCTGGGGCGCCCGCCGGTCGTCTGAGCAGAACTCCGACAGACCTGAACAGGCCCGAAGAGAAGGGGACGAGGGTCCCGGGCGCTCACCTCCGCCGACCGGGACCCTCTGACGTCCCCCGGATCCGGCCGCGGCGGCGACACTCCCCCGAGTTGCGCGTCGTACGCGCGCACCCCCGGGCCAGATCCGATGAAGTGATCACATCAGGTCACGCCAACGGATCGCTAACATGTGGCCAACGGTTCTCCGTTCCGGCGTCGGCCGACTGGCCTGAAGTCGCCGGGCGGCATCGCCGGACGGCAGCAGTCGTAACGGATTCCGGCGGCGGTCGCCGTGGAGCGGGTGGCGGGAAACCGTCGTGACGAGGGCGGAAATCCGCCAAGGACGCGGGAAGGCAGTGGACGGCGTGGGGCGGCGCGAGCTGCGGTTCGGACTGCTGGGGCCGCCGGTTCTGTACGACGGTCACGGGTACGACGTCCATGGCGTCCGTGACGTCCGCGACGGCCACGGCGGTGTCGGCGATGCCGGCGGGAAGCCGGATGCCCCCGGAAGCGTTGACGTCGTCAAAGCCATCGGCAGTCCCAAGGTCCGTACTCTGCTCGCCGCCCTGCTCCTCGAAGCCGGCCGCGTCGTCTCCGTCGAGTCGCTGAAGGACGCGCTGTGGGGCGGCGCCCCGCCCGCGTCCGCGCAGGCCTCGCTGCACAACCACGTGGCCCGGCTGCGGCGGCTGCTCGACGATCCCGAGCGGCTGCGGGCGGTGCCGCCCGGGTACGTGCTGAGGGTCGAACAGGACGAGCTGGACGTCCATGTCTTCGAGCGGCATCTCGCCACGGCACGCGGCGCGTACGCCGCCCGCAACTGGGAGCGGGTGGTGCGCGAGTGCACGTCCGCGCTCGCGCTGTGGCGGGGCACGCCGCTGAGCGGGCTGCCCGCCGAGCTGGGCGGCTACGCCTTCGTTCAGCGCCTGCGGGAGGCGCGGCTGCTGCTTCTGGAGTGGCGCTACGACGCCGAGTTGACCGTCGACAGTGCCCGACTGGACGCTCTCGTACCGGAGTTGGCGGCGCTGACCGCCGAACATCCGCTGCGGGAGGCGTACCACCGCCAGCTGATGCTCGCCCTGCACCGCACCGGCCGCCAGGCCGAAGCCCTGGCCGTCCACCGCGACCTGCGCACCCGCCTCATCGAGGAACTGGGCATCGAGCCGGGCCAGTCGGTACAGCAGGCACACGCGGAGGTACTCCAGACAGCCCACGCCCCGGCATCGGCATCAGCGTCGGTGTCGGTGTCGGTGTCGGTGTCGGCACCATCACAGGCACAGGCACAGGCACAGGCACTCGCCGATGGCGAGGAACCCCCACAGGGGCCACCCGCACCCGACGACGAAGGCAGCACGGATGGTGCGGGTGGGACCCCAAACCCGGCCGAAGGCCGGGTGCAGCCCCACACACCCGCACCGACGAAACCGACCCAGCCGGCCCAACTCCCCCCACCCCCACCCCACTTCACCGGCCGAACCCCCGAACAATCCAACCTGCACCAAACCCTGCTCAACCGGCGGAGCCACCCCGCCGTCATCAGCGGCATGGCCGGCATAGGCAAGAGCGCCCTCGCCCTGCACGTCGCCCACCAGCTGCGGAACCGTTTCCCCGACGGCCAGCTGTACGTCAACCTGCACGGCGCCACCCCCGGCATGCCCCCCCTCACCCCCGCCCAGGCCCTCACCGCCCTGCTCCGCGACCTCGGCACCGAGCCCCGCCGCATTCCCGAACGCCCGGACGCGGCAGCCGCGTTGCTCCGTTCCCTGCTCGCCCCGACCCGCACCTTGCTGCTCCTGGACGACGCCGCGAACGCCGCCCAGGTGCGCCCGCTGCTGCCGGCCGGCGCCGGGTGCGCCGTGATCGTCACCAGCCGTTCGCCGCTGACCGCCCTCGACGGCGCCCGTCGCTTCCCGCTCACCCCGTTGAGCGACGAGGAGAGCGCCGCCCTGCTGCGGGCGGCCTCCGGCCGGGACGCCCTCGACGCGGCCCACCCCCTCGTCGAGCTGACGGGCCGCCTCCCGCTCGCCCTGCGCATCGTGGCGGCGCGCCTGGCCGCGCGCCACGCGCTCACGCCGGACGTCCTGGCCGGTCAACTGGCCGCCACGGACGGTCGGTTGCACCACCTGGAGTACGACGACCTGAGCGTCCGCCGCTCCCTGGCCGTCGCCCACGACGCGCTCGCCGCCTCGGAGCGCGAGGTCGACCGGGACGCCGCCCTCGTGCTGCGCGGCATCGGCGGCCTCGACCTGCCCGCGTACGGCGCACCCCTGCTCGCCCACCTCGTCGGCACCACCTCGCGCCGCGCCGAGGCCGCGCTGGACCGCCTGGTCGACGTAGCCCTCCTGGAGGAGACGGCGTACGGCCGTTACGCCCCTCACGACCTGGTGCGCGACTTCGCCCGCGAACTGGCCGCGGGTGCCGATGACGTCGCCGCCGTCGACTCGGCCCTGCCCTGGTACGCCGCGGTCGCCGAGCGCGTCCTGACCGCTATCGTCGAACCGGGTCTGGACCGGGACGACCGCCGCCGCCCGACCGCGGCCCAGCCGCCGGACCACGCCGCGCACGTCGCCGCCCTCCCCACCTTCGAATCCTCCGGACAGGCCTTCGCCTGGGGCGACATGGAGCTGGCGAACATCGTCACGCTGGTCGAGCGGCACGTCGACGAGCCTGCCGAAGCCGACGAGACTGCCGCTGGCCCCAACACCGGCCCGAGCCCCAACACCAGCCCCGACCCGAACACTTACGACCCCAGAGCCGCCCGCATCTCGACCCTGGTCCGCCTCTTCTTCCCCTACGTGCAGCGCAGCGGCCGCGTCGCCGAGATGGAGGTGCTCGGCCGGGCCGCCCTCCGCGTGGCGCGGCGGCTCGGTGACGAGGCCGCCGAGGCGTACGCGCTGGGCGACCTCGCCGGCCTGCACTTCCTGACCGGGCGGCAGAGCGAGGCGCTCACCCTCAACGACGAGGCGCTGACGATCTGGCGCCGGCTCGACCACGTCTCCTGGATGCGCCGCTGCCTCAACAACCGCGGACTGCTGCTCGAAGGACTCGGCCACTACGAGGAGTCCGGCCGGGCCCTGCGTCAGAGCCTTGAGTACTCACGGCAGTTGAACGACCCGTACGGCGAGGCCGTGACCCACAGCCATCTCGGCAACCTGTACGAGCACACCGACCCGCGGGCCGCGATCGAGCAGCACCGGCGCTCGCTCGCCCTCGGCGACGAGATCGGCGCCGTGATCGTGCAGCACTCGGCGCACTGCAACATCGGCTACGCCCATCTGACCCTCGGCGAACCGGCCGCCGCCGTACCCCATTTCGAGGAGAGCCTGCGCATCCTCGGCGGGCACGGCGACTGGCACGGCGAGTCGCAGACCCGGCTCGGGCTGGTGCGCGCGCTGCGGCTCCTCGGCAGCGGTGAACGGGCCGGCGACGAGTGTGCCGAACTCCTCCGCCGGGCCGATGCCCGCACCGACCGCTACACGGGCGGTCTCGCCCGCCACCAGCACGGGCTCCTGCTGCGGGAGCAGGGGCGCGGCGAGGAGGCGTACGAACAATGGCGCGGTGCGCTCGACGCGCTGGACGGGACGGACGAGAAGGCGGTGGTGGCGGAGCTGACGGAACTGCTCGCCGCTCGAGCAGACCTACGGTGATCCCCGCACCCCCACCCCCACCCCCACCTCCACCCGCAGCCGCGCCCAACACTCGCCGCCCACCGCTCACTTCGCGTCCGCATAGCACTCCACCACCGCCGTGGTGAACGGAAACCGCACCGGCGTCTCCCCGAACGTCAGCCGCCCCGCCAGCTCCGCAGCCTCCCGGATCGCCGTCACGACCGCGTCCGCCTCCCCCTCGGGGCAGTGCACGATGACCTCGTCGTGCTGGAAGAAGACCAGCTCGGCCGCCATGCCCGCGGTGGTCTGCCGCAGTGCGGCGAGCACCAGCAGGGTCCAGTCGGCGGCGCTGCCCTGGACGACGAAGTTACGGGCGAAACGGCCGCGGGCGCGGGTGTTCGTGGAGGCGTAGCCGGGCACCCACTCGGTGCCGGTGGGGGCCTCGGCCGGGTCGTCCTGGGGGATGCCGGCCTCCTCGGAGGCGTCCTCGCCCGCCCCGGCCGCGGGGGGACAGGTCCGCCCCAGCCAGGTCCGCACGAGCCGCCCCTCCTCGCCCGCGCGCGCCGCGTCGTCGACGTACGCCACCGCTTTGGGGAAGCGGCGTCTGAGCGCGGCGAGGTTCTTCAGGCCGTCCCCGGAGGTCTGGCCGTAGACCGCGCCGAGCACGGCGAGCTTGGCCTGGGCGCGGTCGCCGGAGAAGGCCCGGTCGGAGACGGACTGGTAGAGGTCACTCTCGCGCCCGGCCACCTCCATGAGCCCGGGGTCGCGGGAGATGGCCGCCAGTACGCGCGGCTCCATCTGGTCGGCGTCCGCGACGACGAGCCGCCAGCCGGGGTCGGCGACCACCGCGCGCCGGATGACCTTGGGGATCTGCAGAGCACCCCCGCCGTTGGTCACCCAGCGTCCCGTGACCGTCCCGTGCGCGAGGAACTCGGGCCTGAACCGCCCGTCGCGCACCCAGTCCTGCAGCCAGGACCAGCCGTGGGCGACCCAGATGCGGTACAGCTTCTTGTACTCGATCAGCGGCTTCACGGCCGGGTGGTCGACGGACTCGATCTCCCAGCGCCGGGTCGACTTGACCTTGATCCCGGCCTGCGTGAAGGCCTTTATGACGTCGGCGGGCAGATCGGGGCGGACGCGGCGCCCGAAGGCGGCGGACACCTCGTCCGCCAGTTCGGCGAGGCGCCGGGGCTCGCCACCGCCCGCATACCGCTCGCCGAGCAGTTCGTGCAGCACCCGGCGGTGCACTTCGGCGCTCCACGGCAGTCCGGCGCGGTTCATCTCGGCGGCGACCAGCATGCCCGCCGACTCGGCGGCGGTCAGCAGCCGCATCCGGTCGGGGTGGGTGGTGGAGTCGTGCCGGCGCTGCTGATCGGCGTACACCTCGACGAGGTCCGGCAGCGGCACGTGGACCGTCTGCGGTTCGAAGAGGGGGGACTGCGCGCCCGGTTCGGCGGCGCGCTGGGGCGGGTCGGGCGGGACGGGGCCGCGGCGCAGCCGGGCCAGGGCGGCGGCGGCGGACCGGGGTTCCCCGTACCGCCCCTCGTGCCCCAGCAGCAGCGTCTCCGCGTCCTCGATGTCGTAGCACCGCTCCACTCGCACCCCCGTGGCGAGCAGGCGGGGATAGACCTCGGCGGTGGACCGCCACACCCATCGCGCGACCTCCGGCCGTCCCCGCACGGCCGTCGCGAGGTCGGGTTCCCATCGCACCGGCCCGGCGAGCAGCCCGGCCGGGCCGAGGGGGGCGATCTCCACGCCACCGTCCTCGGCCGGAGCGAGCGCCCAGCGGTCGGTCATGGTTGCGAGTGTCGCAGGAGGGTCTGACAACGGCCTCAGCGCGACTCGGGCGGGGCCTGCAGATACTTCTCCAGCGCCTTCGCCAGCTCGGCCTCCACCGGTTCCTTCGCGATACCGAGACCGGACAGCACTCCCGAACCGTGCTCGAACTCCAGCATGGCCAGCAGGATGTGCTCGGTGCCGACGTAGTTGTGGCCCAGGCGCAGGGCCTCGCGGAAGGTGAGCTCCAGGACCTTCTTGGCGTCGGAGGCGTACGGGACGAGCTCCGGGGCCATCTCGGCGGCGGGTGGAAGCGCGGAGGTTGCCGCCTCGCGCACCGCGTCGAGGGAGACGCCCTGCTGAACGATCGCCTTGGCGGCCAGGCCCTCCGGTTCGGCGAGCAGACCGAGGACCAGGTGGGCCGGCACGACCTCGGTGTGGGGCGCGCCCTTGGCCTCGTTGTGCGCGGTCATCACCACGTTGCGGGCGCGCAGGGTGTAGCGACCGAAGCCCTGGTTCGGGTCGAGGCCGGTCGACTCCTTGGGCACGAACCGCTTCTGCGCGGCCTGCCGGGTGACTCCCATGCTCTGGCCGATGTCCGTCCAGGACGCTCCGGAACGCCGGGCCTGGTCCACGAAGTGGCCGATCAGGTGGTCGGCCACCTCACCGAGGTGATCGGCGGCGATCACCGCGTCCTGGAGCTGGTCGAGGGGCTCGGAATGGACCGTCTTGATGGCCGCGATGAGGTCGTCGAGACGCACGGATGACTTGACTGCGGGGTTCGTCGTCATGTGTCAACCGTAGGTTGACACCTCATGGGTGTCAACCGAGGGTTGACATCTTCTCGCCTCCACGCGCGCGTGCCCGATTTGGTTGCCCACTTCCTGGTCGCCTACTTCTCGGTCGCCTACTTCGGCGACGCCGCCAGCCGCACCGCCAGTCCCGTGAACACCGTCCCGCTGAAGATGTTCAGCCCGCGCGCCACCCGTCGGCTGCGCCGCAGCAGCGTGGAGAGTTTCCCGGAGAGCAGGCCGATCGAGCCGTCCACCGCGAACCCCATGACCGTGATCGTCAGTCCGAGGATCAGGAACTGTTCGCGCACGTGCCCCAGTTCGGGGGTCACGAACTGCGGCAGGAAGGCGACGTTGAAGAGGATCACCTTGGGGTTGAGCAGATTGGTGACCGCCCCCTGCCAGAAGGCGCGCCGCCGCCCGGGACCCGCCGGCGCATCCTCCTCGACCGGCACCGCGCGGTCCCGGAAGGCCTTGACGGCGAGGTACAGGAGATACGCCGCGCCCGCCCAGCGCAGCACGTGATAGAGCGTCGGCAGTGCCAGGAACAGTGCCGACAGACCGAGCGCCGCGGCGGCCGTGTGCGCGAACATCGCGCAGGCCACGCCGAACGCGGCCAGCACTCCGGTCCTGGGCCCGCCCCGTCCGCCCATCGCCACGATGAACATCATGTCGGGGCCGGGAGTGATGCAGAGCGCGAGTGCGGCGACGAGGAAAGCCGCGTACGAAGACATGTCCACCATGCGGCCATGCTTGAACCGACGGGGGAGAGGGGCGACCGAATTTCGGGGAGTGAGACGAGTCCCGGAAAACGCGATGTGAAGCGCGGGGGGACGGTGGTTGACTCAGCTGCCATGACGACGACTGCGCCGACGAAGACCACGCTGCCGACGAGCTCCTCCACACCCCTTGCAGACCGTTCCCCGGCCTCAACTCCGGTCCCTGTCACGGACGTTCCCGCGGTCGTCGACGAGACGGCCCGGCTCCTCACCGAGCACTACGTCTTCCCGGACGTCGCCGAGCAGCTGGCCGCGCTGTTGCGCCGGCGTCTGGCCGAGGGCGCGTACGACGTCGCGAGCGCGGAGGAACTCGGCGGCCTGGTCACCGCCGATCTGCAGTCCGTCAACACTGACCTGCATCTGCGTCTCAAGTACCACCCCGAGCAGGTGCCGCAGGGTCAGGGCGAGGCCGCCCTGGCCGCGATGCGCCACGACTTCGACGCCTCCCTGGGCGGCGTGCCCCGCGTCCAGCTGCTGGAGGGCGGCACCGCCCTGCTCGAACTGGCCCCGGCCCTCTTCCCGCTGTCCTGGTCGGCCGAACCGCTCGCCGCCGCGCTCACCCTGGTCGCCCGCGCCGACGCCCTGATCCTGGACCTGCGGGGCAACGGCGGCGGAGACCCGGACACCGTCGCCTTCGTGTGCAGCTACCTCCTGGACGAGCGCACCCACCTGAACACCATGTACGCGCGCGAGGGCGACCGTTACGACCAGTCCTGGAGCCTGCCGCACGTCCCCGGCGCCCGTTTCGGCGGCACCAAGCCGGTCTACGTCCTCACCGCCCCCCGCACTTTCTCCGCCGCCGAGGAACTGGCCTACGACCTCCAGCAGCTGGGCCGTGCGACCGTCGTGGGGGAGACCACCCGCGGCGGTGCCCACCCGCGCGAGGGCTGGACGGTCCACCCGAACCTGGAGGCCACCATCCCCGTCGGCCGCTCGATCAACCCGGTCTCCCGCACCAACTGGGAGGGCACCGGCGTCCTCCCCGACGTCCCCTGCCCGGCCCCCGACGCCCTCGACCGGGCGCTGACCCTGATCCACGGCTGACCCGACTGTCAGTGCCGCGTGGCACGATCGACGAGTGAGCAGCACTACGTCCAGCACCGTCGAACGCGCCTTCCAGGCCGCCCTGTACGCCGAGACCGACACCGCCCTCGACACGGGCGCCTCCCTGCTGGCCGCGGACCCGGCGGCGGACGCCGAAGTCGCCCGCCGCGGCCAGGAGTTCGTGGCGGCGGCCTGGCGCCGCGGCTGGCAGCCCGCCGACGTCGTCCGGATCGTACGGCGCGAGCTGGATGACGTACGTGTACGCCTGGCATCGGAGCTGATCCGCGCGCAGACGCCGGACGACCGCCCGCGCGGCCCCCGCTGGAGGGCGCAGCTGGACGAGCTCACCGCCGAAGCGGCCGAAACCGCCGAGGCCGCGGGCACGCCACCCCGCACCGACCGCTTCTCGCACGCGACCGCGGTCCTGGAGCTGTACCGCCTGCTGCTGCGCCTGCCGACCCTCGAACCCCTCGACGAGCCCACGCGGCAGGCCGATCCCGGTCCCGGCCCCCGGACCGAGTCCCGCATGCTCACCCGCATCCGCGCCCTGCTCGCCAAGGCGGAGGCGACCGGCTTCCCCGAGGAGGCGGAGGCGCTGTCCGCCAAGGCGCAGGAGCTGATGGCCAGGCACAGCATCGACGAGGCGCTCCTCGCCTCCCGGGCGCCGTCGCCCGACGCCCCCGGCGCCTGCCGGATCGGCGTAGAGGCGCCGTACGAGCAGGCGAAGGCGGTTCTCCTGGACGCGGTGGCCGGCGCGAACCACTGCCGGGCGGTGTGGAACGAACCGTTCGGATTCACCACCGTCGTCGGCTTCGAGGCCGACCTGGAAGCGGTCGAGCTCCTCTACACCTCGCTCCTCGTACAGGCCACGACGGCGATGACGAAGGCGGAGACGGCCCAGCGGGCGGGCGGCCGCAGACGCACCAAGACCTTCCGCCAGTCCTTCCTCGCGGCCTACGCCCACCGCATAGGCACGCGCCTCGCGGCGGCCGCCGAGACGCAGGTGACCGACGACCTGCTCCCGGTGCTGGCCACCCGCGAGGTCGCGGTCACGGCCCACACGGACCGCATGTTCCCCCGGACGACCACCACCCGCCTGCGCGGGGTGAGCGACGCGGCGGGCTGGACCGAGGGGGCCGAGGCGGCGGACCGGGCACAGGTGGGAGCCCGGCCACGGCTCCCCTGAGACGACCGGCCGGGGAGGTGACGGAGGCTTTCAGTCGCCGGCCTGCTGGAAGGCGGTCACCGAGGCGTTCGGCTCGTTCGCGTCGCCCTTGACGGCGACTTCGCCGTACGACCACTTGAAGCTGTGGTCGGCGGTGGAGCCGGGCAGGCTGAACTTCACCGTCTTCACCGGGAGGCTCTTCTTGCCGCCCGCCTCGCCGCGGACGTACGTGATCGTGAAGGACGCGGTCGCGTCCTTGGCGAGGGTCAGCTTCTGGGCCTTCGCGGCCTTGTCGGCCAGGACGGTGGTCGAAGTACCGCCCGCGTAGAGGTCGACGCCCGGGAAGCCGTTCAGGGTGCACTTGACGTCGCGGTTCGTGATCGTGACGGTGACGTTGCCCGAGTCCCCGGCGGACGGGGCGGCGCTCGCCGCGACCTGCACGCCGACGGTGTCGAGCGTGCAGGCGTCGCCGGCCTTGTTCTCGCTCGTGCCGCCGCCGTCACCGCCGTTGTCGTCGCAGGCGGTCAGGAGCAGGGCCGCGGCGAGAGCGGCGACGGTGATCGGGGTGGCGCGCATGTGGTTCCTCTGGTGCTCTGCGGCGTGACGCCGGTGATCGCGTGCATGGATCATCACGCACGAACCCGTGCGCCGGTTGCCCGCCCCACCGACGGGGCTGCCCGCCGACTACTGGCCGAGGCTCGCCGTGGGCAGCCCCGTCGGCAGCGTCCCGCCCTTCGACCTGGTGTAGGCCTCCTTGCCGACACTGCCGGACCAGGTGACCTGCAGCGCGCTCTTGGAGACGGAGTCGACCATCCCCGTCGCCCGGCCCTTGCTGCCGTCCGTGCAGGTGAGGTGGATCATCTGCATGCCGGCCTCCTTGCCGGCGGTCCCGCTGCACACGGTCCCGCCGGTCGAGAAGAGCCCGGCCTGCTTGCCGGTGATCACCAGCGCCACGGCCTTGCCGTCCGTCGTGGCGAGCCAACTGCCCTGCAGGCTGTCGGACTCGGTCGTCGTACCGCCGCTGCCGCCGCCCGTGTCCGAGGTCGAGGTCGCGGAGGAGGGGCTGGACGAGGAGTCGTCCTTGGAGTCGCCGCCGCCGCTGCACGCGGTCAGCACGAGCACGCCCGCCAGCCCCGCGGCCGCCGCCGCGATCCGCACCTGCCGGCGTGACACCGTGCGAGAGGGACGCGAGAAGGTCGCCGAAGTCACTGGAAACTCCCAAGCTGTAGCAAGCCGTAGCCGTCTGGCCGAAACGCCCGCAGCAAGCTACCAGCCCCGGCAGTCGGCCCCATGGGGAGCGCCTGTGAGATTTACCGGGAGGACTTGCACCCACCCGACCACCGAGAGCGCTTGCCCCCTCGGTCACCAGGACATCCCGCACCCCCTGGTCACCAGGAGGACTTGCGCACCCCCGGCAGATACCCGGCATGCGCCTGCCCCCGCAGTGACACCCGCGACAGCCCGAAAGCACGGAAGTACCCGCGCGGCCGCCCGTCCACCTGGTCGCGGTTACGCACGCGCGTGGCGCTCGCGTCACGCGGCTGTCGGCGCAACTCCCGCTGGGCGGCCAGCCGTTCGGCCTCTGTGGACGACGGCCTGCGAATGATCTCCTTCAGCTCGGCGCCCCGTTCGGCGTACCGGGCGACGATCTCCTGCCGCTTCTCGTTCTTCGCGATCTTGCTTTTCTTCGCCATCAGACCCGCACCCCCCGCGCGCGGATCCGCGCCACGGCCGCCTCGACGCCGAGCGCGTCGACGGTCTTGATGCCCTTCGTGCTCAGCCGCAGCCGTACGTACCGGCCCTCGCTCGGCAGCCAGTACCGCTTGCTCTGGATGTTCGGGTCGAAGCGGCGGGAGGTCCGCCGGTGGGAGTGGGAGATGCGGTTGCCGAACCCCGGCTGGGCGCCGGTCAGCATGCAGTGCGCGGACATGGGTGACGTACCTCTCCTGAAGCGTTGTCGCTAATGGAATTCATTTTCAGTAAGGTACCAGCATGGCTCGCAACGAACTCCGCCCGGTCATCAAACTCCGGTCCACGGCGGGGACCGGCTACACCTACGTGACCCGCAAGAACCGCCGCAACGACCCCGATCGCATGACCCTGCGCAAGTACGACCCGGTCGCCGGCCGCCACGTCGACTTCCGAGAGGAGCGCTGAACCACCGCCATGCGCAACGGAATCCACCCGGCCTACGGTCCTGTCGTCTTCCGTGACCGTGCCGCCAAGCACGCCTTCCTGACCCGCTCGACGATGACCAGCGAGAAGACGATCGAGTGGGAGGACGGCAACACCTACCCGGTCGTGGACGTCGAGATCTCGAACGTCAGCCACCCCTTCTACACCGGCACCGCGCGCGTCCTGGACACCGCCGGGCGCGTGGAGCGCTTCGAGCGCCGGTTCGGGAAGCGGGGCGGGGCGTGAGCCTGTCGGTCGTGATCGTCGGCGGGCTGCACGCCGACGCCCGCAAAGCAGCCGTCGCCCGACTGCTGGCCGACGTCCCCGGCAGCGTCGTACTCCACCACGACCTGGCTACGGCCGCGGCGGGCACGGTCGTACGGACGATCCGTGATGCGACCGGCATCGTGTCGGCAGGCGAGGCACCCCTGGTCAACGACTGTGCGTGCTGCGCGCTCAGGGAGGACCTCGTCCCAGAGCTGCGTCGGCTCGCGGAAGCGGGCGGCACCCGTCTCGCCGTCGTGGAGCTGTGGGACTCCGTCGAGCCCAAGGCCATGGCCGAGGTGGTCGTGTCCGGTGGGCTCACGGTCACCGGCGTGATCACCGCCGTGGACCCGGCGCTGCTGCTGCCCTACCTGGCCAACGGCGACGACCTCGCCGACGGCGGCCTCGCCGCGGCGGCCACGGACCAGCGCACGGTCGCGGACACGTTCGCGCGCCAACTCGAGTACGCCCCCGTCCTCGCCGTCACCGACTCCGCTCAGGCCGACGACGAGGACCGCGAACTGCTGGGGCAGCTGCATCCGACGGCCCGCCAAGTCGTGATCCCCCACGGCGACTTGGCGGGCGCCGCCCTGGCCGGTTTCGACGTGGAGGCGGCCGCGGCGGCCCAGCACCCCGCCTGCGCCCTGCTCCCCGCCGAGGCCGATGCCCACGGCGTCGCCACCCTCGTATGGCATCGCGACCGTCCCTTCCACCCGGAGCGGCTGTACGCGGCACTGGAGGACCTGACCTGCGCCGCCGCCCGCAGCCGTGGCCGGTTCTGGCTCGCGGACAAGCCGGACACGCTGCTGCACTGGGACGCGGCGGGCGGGGCGCTGTGCGTGGAGAGCGCCGGGCCATGGCTCGCGTCCCTGCCCGACGCGGCCTGGGACATGGTGCCGCCCGTGCGCCGCGCGGCCGCCGCGCTGGACTGGCACCCCGAGCACGGCGACTGCTGCCAGCACCTCGTCTTCACGTCCCCCGGCCTCGACCGCGAAGGACTCGCGCACCTGCTGGAGTCCTGCCTGCTGACCGACGCCGAGTACGCCGCCGGCCGGGACGCCTGGAAGCGACTGCCGCCCGCCTTCGACACCCTCCTGGAGGTCTGACCCGCATGCCCCGCAAGCCCGACCGCAAGCCCGCCAAGGACCGGCCCAACCCGCTGGACGCGGCCCGGATCACGTACATCGACTACAAGGACACCGACCTGCTGCGGAAGTTCATCTCGGACCGCGGCAAGATCCGCAGCCGCCGCGTCACCCGCGTCACCGCCCAGCAGCAGCGTCTGCTGGCCCGTGCGATCAAGAACGCCCGGGAGATGGCGCTCCTGCCGTACGCCGGCCGCTGAGGCCCGGCCGAGTCGCCTGCACCGTCCCCTTGTCAGCCCCCGGCGTGGACCCCGCCGGGGGCTGCCGCCTGCAAGCCCCCGCATCGGCCCTGAACAGGCCTCGTCCGTCCCGCGGATCGGACCATCACGTGGACAGTGGAACACGAAGGCCGCGCCAGGCGTCTCTTCTTAGTGCGCGAGCGATTCGACTCGTCGCACGAGGGATCCGACCCCGGCGCCCCGCACGGTTGACGGCCCGCACGATCATGGACGGGGATCGGAACCCGCATGTGATGCGAGCTCGGGGGCAGACGCTGGAACGGATGCAGGACCAGGTGCGGACACGTACAGACACGTACGTCACATCTGTAACCGCAGCACCACCCCGCGTGCACGTGCATCTGCTCATGCATCCGCACGTGAACACGGCTATGATCCGGACCAGTTGACCACTGCATCAGTGGCCCCAAGGCCACCGCACCACCGGGGAGCGACCTGTGGACCACGACGTGTACAACGGCATGGCGGCCACGGAGCTGAACCATGTGGCCTGGCAGAAGAGCCGGCACAGCAACTCGCAGGGCTCCTGCGTGGAGTTCGCCAGGCTGCCCGGCGGCGAGGTGGCCGTGCGCAACTCGCGTTTCCCCGAAGGTCCGGCGCTCGTCTACACGCGCGCGGAGATCGAGGCGATGCTCCTGGGCATCAAGGACGGCGAGTTCGACCACCTGATAGCGGGCTGACGCCCGTTCGGCCCCGGGGCAACTCGGGGCAATCGGCACCTTACGCGTAGTAACGCGCGTAGAAACCCGACGTCAGGGAACGCGGGGTTGCGCTATTCGGCGGGCAGCGGCTGGGGTGTGTGGGGCAGTTGGAACAGCGCCCAGACGACCTTGCCGCCGAGCGTGCCCGCCATCGGGTGCCAGCCCCAGCCGTCGGCGAAGGAGTCGACGAGGAACAGGCCGCGGCCCGACTCCGCCGAGAAGTCGTCCGCCTCGCGGGCGACCGGGCTGGCGTGGCTGGGGTCGCGCACCGCGCACACCAGCCGCTCGGTCCAGCGCATCAGGTGCAGCCGCACGGGCGGGGTCTGCTCCGCGGTGCACAGGCTGCCGACCGGCAGGCCGTGCCGCAGGGAGTTGGTGACGAGCTCGGAGACCACCAGACAGACGTCGTCGAAGCGGTCGCCTATGTCCCACTGGTCGAGGGTTCTGCGGGTGAAGAGTCTCGCCTCGCGCACCGCTTCGTAGCGGGCGGGAAGGGCGCAGGATGCGGCGTTGGACACGGCTGCGGGATCCAACGGCGGAAGGCCCTGCCGTAACGGCTCGAGCATGGTCGATCCATTCGTCCCCATGCGAGGCACTCCCGGGAATTCGCGGTCGATGCGATGCAGCGGTTGCGCGGGACCATGGTTTCGGATGCGCGGTGCAGATGCAAGGTGCAGATGCACGTGCACGTGACCGAATTGGACCCTCCCGTACCGCTTGTTGGTCATTTTTTCCGCCATCTTCTCTCTCGCTACTTGCCAACTCCTTCCTTCTTCCTGTGCAGAATCTTTGGCTTCTTTCCATCTCTGTAATCGGACGAGTACTGCTCGGAGTGTTTTAGTGGCAGACTTCGGCCCCTGAAGGCGTTGGGGAGGCTGGCGAACGTGAGCGTGGGAGAGCCCGGATCGGTGGTGCGGCGGATGCTGCTCGGCTCGCAACTCAGGCGGCTGCGTGAGGCCCGTGGCATCACGCGCGAGGCGGCGGGCTACTCGATCCGCGCATCGGAGTCGAAGATCAGCCGGATGGAACTCGGCCGGGTGAGCTTCAAGACCCGTGATGTCGAAGACCTGTTGACCCTGTATGGCATCACGGACGAGCAGGAGCGCACCTCGCTCCTCTCCCTGGCCCGCGAGGCCAACGTCGCGGGCTGGTGGCACAGTTACTCGGACGTGCTGCCGAGCTGGTTCCCCACCTATGTGGGCCTGGAGGGCGCGGCGTCCCTGATCCGCGCGTACGAGGTGCAGTTCGTGCACGGCCTGCTGCAGACCGAGGCGTACGCGCGCGCGGTCGTCCAGCGCGGCATGAAGGGTGCGAGCAGGGCCGACATCGAGAAGCGGGTGGCGCTGCGCCTGGAGCGGCAGAAGTACCTGGTCTCCGACCACGCCCCCGAGTACCACATCGTTCTGGACGAGGCCGCCCTGCGCCGCCCGTACGGCGACCGCGAGGTGATGCGCGGTCAGCTCCAGCACCTGATCGAGGTCTCCGAACACCCCAACGTACGGCTGCAGATCATGCCGTTCGGCTTCGGAGGCCACTCGGGCGAGAGTGGCGCGTTCACGATCCTCAGCTTCCCGGAGTCGGACCTGTCGGACGTCGTCTATCTGGAGCAGCTCACCAGCGCCCTGTATCTCGACAAGAACGAGGACGTGGCCCAGTACGAGAAGGCGCTCAAGGAGCTCCAGCAGGACAGCCCGGGGCTGGACGAGAGCCGCGATCTCCTACGAGGTCTCCTCCAACTCTCCTAGGGTTCTCCCCATAAGTTAGCTCTCAGTCCCCAACTCACTTGAGTCGCAAGTACGATGACGTGTGATCAGACCGTGATGTTGATCGTGTGTCTGCTAGCGATTTGGGGATCACATGTCGTCGTACTTCACCGACCTGGCCCAGCAGTACATCGACGGTGAGTGGCGCCCGGGCACCGGCTCCTGGGACATCATCGACTTCAATCCGTACGACGGCGAGAAGCTGGCGTCGATCACCATAGCCACGGTCGACGAGGTCGACGAGGCGTACCAGGCGGCGGCCAGGGCTCAGAAGCAGTGGGCGAAGACCAACCCGTACGCCCGCCGTGCGGTGTTCGAGAAGGCGCTGCGTCTGATCGAGGAGCGCGAGCAGGAGATCACCGAGGTGATCATCTCCGAGCTCGGCGGCACCTATCTGAAGGCCGGCTTCGAACTCCACCTGGCCAAGGAGTTCCTGCGCGAGTCGATCCAGTGGGCGCTGCGTCCCGAGGGCAAGATCCTCCCGTCGCCGGTGGACGGCAAGGAGAACCGCCTCTACCGCGTACCGGTCGGCGTCGTGGGCGTCATCAGCCCCTTCAACTTCCCCTTCCTGCTGTCGATCAAGTCGGTCGCCCCGGCCCTCGCGCTCGGCAACGGCGTGGTGCTGAAGCCCCATCAGAACACCCCGATCACCGGCGGCTCCCTGGTCGCGAAGATCTTCGAGGACGCGGGGCTCCCGGGCGGTCTGCTCAACGTCGTCATCACGGACATCGCGGAGATCGGCGACGCGTTCATCGAGCACCCGGTCCCGAAGGTCATCTCCTTCACGGGTTCCGACAAGGTCGGCCGCCACGTGGCCACCGTCTGCGCCTCGCACTTCAAGCGCTCGGTCCTCGAACTGGGCGGCAACAGCGCGATCGTGGTCCTCGACGACGCCGACATCGACTACGCGGTCGACGCGGCGGTCTTCAGCCGCTACGTCCACCAGGGCCAGGTCTGCATGGCCGCCAACCGTGTGCTCGTGGACCGCTCGATCGCCGACGAGTTCACCGAGAAGTTCGTCGCCAAGGTGAAGACCCTCAAGTCCGGCGACCCGCGCGACCCGCAGACCGTCATCGGCCCGGTCATCAACTCCTCGCAGGCGGACGCCCTTTCGGGCGTCGTCGAGCAGGCGGTCGCCGAGGGTGCCACGGCCCTGGTGCGCGGCACGACCACCGACAACCTGGTCGAGCCCTCCGTCCTCACCGGCGTCCCCGCCGACTCGGCCCTGCTCCAGCAGGAGGTCTTCGGCCCGGTCGTCTTCCTCGTCCCCTTCGACGGCGAGGAGGAGGCCGTACGCCTCGTCAACGACACGCCGTACGGCCTGAGTGGCGCCGTCCACACGGGCGACATCGAGCGGGGCGTCACCTTCGCCAAGCAGATCGACACCGGCATGTTCCACGTGAACGACGGCACCGTCCACGACGAGCCGCTCGTCCCCTTCGGTGGCGAGAAGAGCTCCGGCGTCGGCCGGCTGAACGGTGAGACGACCATCGACTCCTTCACCACCCTGAAGTGGATCTCGGTGCAGCACGGGCGCAGCGGCTTCCCGTTCTGACGGGTGGTCGGGTCGGGGCCGTCGTCACGTGACGGCCCTGACGACGAGGTAGACGACGAGGCCGGCCGCCGTCAGGGAGGCCGGCACGAGGAGCAGCCGGAATCCGGTGCGGCGGTCCGGCGCCCCACGGCGCCGCCGGTACGTGGCGACCGAGCCGCCGGTCAGGACGGTGAGGCCGCCGAGGCCTAGGGTCGACCAGCCGGCGACCGCGGCGGCGCCGACGGTCTCCAGCGAGCCGCTGGGGAGCACCTGGACGGCTGTCGCCCTGTCCAGCGGCAGCTCCGCGTCGATGGAGGCGTACCGCGACGGCCGGTGCGGAGTGACCAGTTCCCCGTCGCAGACGTTGTGGCGGTCCCTGCCGGTGCCGGTCGTCTCGCAGGCCGTGGCGGTGAAGACGGCGCGGTGCCCCATGAGGCCGAGGGCTCCCGCCAGCATGTAGCCGCCGCCGACGAGCGGTGCCAGACCGAAGAGCAGGACGAAGAACGTCACGGAGAGCGCGACCATCAGGGGCGACGGCGGCTTTGTGCCGGCCCGGGAAGCGTTGAGTGGCCGTCTCGGCGGCGCCGGCTGCTTGTCCCGCCTCTTGTTGTGCGAGCGCCGTTTCTTGGAACCCTTGCCCATCGTGCCCTCCCCTGACGATCTGCCGCCATGATCCTCCCGGGCAGAACTCCCTGCGGCACCCTCCCCATTGAGGACAGGATCTGACCTCAATGCCCCGTAGCTTCGTCGGTGTCAAGGAGGCCTCCGGGGCCCCGATCCGACGAAAGGCGGCGGTCATGGTCACGCACGTATCGGCAGAGGCGCAGGGCGACGAGCGCGGGGCACTGCTTGCGTTCATCGAGGAACAGCGAGGCGGGATCCGCAGGGCGCTGCTGGGGCTGACCGAGGAGCAGGCCGCGAGCAGGCCCAGCGCCAGTGAGCTGTCCCTCTCCGGTCTGCTCAAGCATGTCGCCGAGGTCGAGCAGGGCTGGATCGCCCGCGCCAAGCAGGAACCGCCGGCGATCCAGCGGGACGAGACCAACTGGCACGAGACCTTCCAGCTCGTCGACGGCGAGACCGTCGCATCGCAGCTCGCCCACTGGGAGAAGGTCGCCGCCGAGACCGAGGCCTACGTCCGCTCGGTGCCGAGCCTGGACGACACCTTCCCGCTCCCGGACCAGCCCTGGTTCCCGCCGGAGGGGCGCGTCTCGATGCGCTGGCTGTGCCTGCACCTGATCCGCGAGACCGCCCGGCACGCGGGCCACGCCGACATCATCAGGGAGTCGCTGGACGGCGCCACCGCCTTCGAGCTGGTGGCCAAGGAGCAGGGCACGAGCTGGGGCTGACCTCCCGGGTCCTACGCTGGCCCCATGTCAGCGATCCGTCTCCTCGTGCTCGGCGCGGTCCGTCAGCACGGGCGGGCCCACGGCTACCAGGTGCGCAACGACCTGGAGTACTGGGGCGCGCACGAGTGGTCCAACGCCAAGCCCGGCTCGATCTACCACGCGCTCAAGCAGATGGCGAAGCAAGGGCTGCTGCACGCGCACGAGATCGCGCCGTCCACGGCCGGCGGCCCGCCGCGCACGGAGTACGAGATCACCGACTGGGGCACCGAGGAGTACTTCCGGCTGCTGCGTGAGGCGCTGACCTCGTACGACCAGAAGATGGACGTGAAGTCGGCGTCCATCGGCTTCATCGTGGACCTGCCGCGTGCGGAGGCCGTGTCGCTGCTGAAGGAGCGGATCCGGCGCATCGAGGCGTGGCGCTCCGCCGTCACCGAGCACTACGTACCCGAGGAGGGCCCCGAACAGCTCGGCCACATCGGCGAGATCATGAACCTCTGGGTCCACACGGCCGATGCCGAGGCCGAGTGGACCCAGGGGCTGATCGGGCGCATCGAGGGCGGGGCGTACACGTTCGCGGGGGAGGGCGAGCCGTTCGTCGGCGTCCTCGTCGAGGGTGAGGAGAACCCGTACGCGACGGGGGAGCGGCACCCGGAGGATGACCGCTAATCAAGTTTGACCAATGGCTTCGGTGGCGTTACTTTCGAGAGGTAGTCAAGTTTGACTAGCGAGGGAGTGGCAGTGGCCGACGCGGCGATCACCGTCGACGGAGCACACAAGAAGTACGGCGAGAAACACGCACTGGACGGGCTCGACCTCACCGTCGCCCGCGGCACCGTGCACGGCGTCCTGGGCCCCAATGGCGCGGGCAAGACGACCCTGGTCCGGATCCTGTCCACCCTGCTGCGGCCCGACGCGGGCCGGATCGAGGTGGCCGGGCACGACGTCGTGGCCGAGGCCCGAGCGGTGCGTCTGCGCATCGGCCTGCTCGGCCAGCACGCGGCCCTCGACGAGGAGCTCGGCGGCCGGCAGAACCTGGAGATGTTCGGCCGCCTCTACCACCTGGGCGCGCGCCACGCGCGCGTGCGAGCCGGCGAACTCCTGGAGCGCTTCGGCCTCACGGACACCGGCCGCAAACCGGTGCGCTCCTACAGCGGCGGCATGCGGCGCCGCCTGGACCTGGCCGCCTCCCTGGTCAGGGACCCGGAGGTGTTGTTCCTGGACGAGCCGACGACCGGCCTCGACCCGCGCGGCCGCGCCGAGGTGTGGTCCGCGGTCCGCTCCCTGGTCGGCGGCGGTACGACGGTCCTGCTCACCACCCAGTACCTGGACGAGGCCGACCAGCTCGCCGACCGCATCTCGGTCGTCGACGCAGGACGCGTGATCGCCGACGGCACGGCGGACGAGCTCAAGGCGCGGACGGGCGGCGACCGCATCGACGTGGTGCTGCGCGACGCGGGTCAACTGGGCGCCGCGGTGGCCCTGTTGCCCGTCCCGAAGGCCGAGATCTCGGTCGACCCAGACCGCCGCCTGATCAGTGCTCCGGTGACCGACCGCATGGCGGCGCTCTCCGGTGTCGTACGCGCCCTGGGGGAGGCCGGTATCGAGGCGGAGGACGTGGCCCTGCGACGCCCGACCCTGGACGAGGTGTTCCTGCACCTGACGGGACCGGCGGGACCCATGGCATCGACGGGACCCGACGACCGTACGAAGGAGGTCGCCGCATGAGCAGCGCCTACGTGCTGACCGACTGCTGGACCATGACCCGGCGCGAACTCGCCCACTGGGCGCGGCAGCCCGTGCAGGTGCTCGTCGGCCTGGTCTTCCCGGTGATGCTGCTGCTGATGTTCGGCTACCTGGTCGGCGGCGGGCGCGGGGTCGAGGGCGACTACGTGGACTACCTGGTCCCGGGCATGCTCGCGCTCACCATGGCCTTCGGCCTGGAGGGCACGATGCTGAACGTCACCCAGGACCTCAACAAGGGCGTCGTCGACCGCTTCCGCTCGCTGCCGATGGCCAACGGCGCGGTTCTGGTGGGCCGTTCGGCCGCCGACATGCTCCAGTCGGCCGTCGGCCTGGCGGTCCTCGTCGGCGTCGGGTACGCGCTCGGCTGGCGCGCACACGGGACCCCGGCCCAATTCCTCGGCGCCATGGGCCTGTTGCTGCTCTTCCGTTTCGCCATGCTGTGGATCGGCATCCAACTGGCCCTGGTCGCCGGGAAACCGGAGCTGGTCCAGGCCGTGCAGATCCTGGTCTGGCCGGTCGGTTTCCTGTCCAACGCGTTCGCCGCCCCCGACTCGATGCCGGGCTGGCTCGGCACGGTCGTCGAGTGGAACCCGATGTCCCGGACCGCGACGGCCGTACGGGACCTGCTGGGCGGCCCCGGCGGGGAGCCGGGGCACGTATGGGCGGCCGTCGTCTGGCCGTTGGCCCTGCTCGCGGTGTTCTTCCCGCTCGCCGTACGCCGGTTCGCGCGCCTCAGCCGATAGCGACCGTTGACTGACCTGGTGCCGCACTAGTGATGGAAGCCGGTGGCCGCGCCCTTGTCGCGAGTGAACGGGTGCGGCTGCCGGCGCAGTTCCGGCAGCAGCTGGGTCAGGCTGTCGACGAACATGTCGGCGAGGTCGGTGGAGAAGCCGTTGCGGCACACGACCCGGAGTACGGACAGGTCCTCCCGGTTCGGCGGGAAGGTGTACGCGGGCACCAGCCATCCGCTCTCCCGCATCCGCCGGGCCACGTCGAAAACGTCGTACGCCTTCACGTCCGGCGCCGTCGTGAACGCGAAGACCGGCAGCTCGTCGCCCCGGGTCAGCAGCCGGAAGTCGTCGAGCGCCTCCACGCGTTCGGCGATGCCCCGGGCCACGTCCCGCGTCGTCTGCTGCACGGCCCGGTAGCCCTCGCGGCCCAGCCGCAGGAACGAGTAGTACTGCGCAACCACTTGGGCGCCGGGGCGCGAGAAGTTGAGCGCGAAGGTCGGCATGTCGCCGCCCAGGTAGTTGACGCGGAAGACCAGCTCCTCGGGCAGCGCCTCCTTGTCGCGCCACAGCGCCCAGCCGACGCCCGGATAGACGAGTCCGTACTTGTGTCCCGAGGTGTTGATGGACGCCACGCGCGGGAGGCGGAAGTCCCACACCACGTCCGGGTCGAGGAAGGGCGCGACCATCGCGCCGGACGCGCCGTCGACGTGCACGGGGACGTCGAGGCCCGTGCGCTCCTGGAGGGCGTCGAGCGCTGCGCACAGGTCGGCGATGGGCTCGTAGGAGCCGTCGAAGGTGGAGCCCAGGATGCCGACGACCCCGATCGTGTTCTCGTCGCACAGCTCGGCGGCGGCCTGCGGGTCGAGGTGGAAGCGGTCGCCCTCCATGGGTACCTGGCGGGCCTCGACCTCCCAGAAGTTGCAGAACTTGTCCCAGCAGACCTGGACGTTGACGCCCATGATGAGGTTCGGACGGGCGCCCGGGGCGGGGTTCCGCCTGCTCCAGCGACGCTTCAGCGCCATCCCGGCGAGCATGCACGCCTCGCTCGACCCGGTCGTCGAACAGCCCACGGCGGCCGAGGGATCGGGTGCGTTCCACAGGTCGGCGAGCATCGCCACGCAGCGCCGCTCCAGCTCGGCGGTGCGCGGGTACTCGTCCTTGTCGATCATGTTCTTGTCCCGGCACTCCGCCATCAGCACACCGGCCTGCGGTTCCATCCAGGTGGTGACGAACGTGGCGAGGTTCAGCCGTGAGTTGCCGTCCAGCATCAGCTCGTCGTGCACCAGCTGGTACGCCGTCGTCGGCGGCATGGGAGCGTCCGGGAGCCGGTGCCTGGGCGGCGCCTGGGTCATGCCGGCGACCGGATTCGCCTCCCCGAAGAAGGGATTGACCGACACCGGTCGTTCGTCGGGCTTCTCGGGACCTTTGTGGAGCGCCATGACTTTGTCTCCTCGGGGAATCGGCTCGGAGTAACCGCTCGTTGGAATCGGCTCGTTGGGATCGGCTCGTGGAAATCGTTCGGGTCGGTTGCTCGGGGTAGTCGCCACGGGGATCAGATGACCGGGGTGCCGTCGTCGTGCAGCTGCATCTGGGGCCGGCCCGTCACCAGCAGCCAGGCGGGCAGGGAGGCGATGCACAACAGGGCGAGGATCGCCGGCGAGGACACCAGCACGGCGGCCGTGAACAGGCTCACCCAGCCCTGCCGGGTGATGGCGAGGAGCATGCCCAGGACGCTCGCGGAGACACCGAGCGCCGGGTGAACGGCCGGTAAGAGGGCGTGCGCGCCCAGCCCGAAGGAGACGCCGACGAACACCGCCGGGAAGATTCGTCCGCCCCGGAAGCCGCAGGCGGCGGCGACGAGCAGCGCGGCCAGCTTCACCACGGCCATCAACGTGAACTCGCCCGCCGACCAGCCGTCCGGGTCGCGCGCCAGCTCCGCGATCTCGTCCAGCCCCTTGAAGAGCGTCAGATGCCCGCCCAGTGCTCCCAGGAGCCCCAGGACCAGCCCGCCGACCGGGAGCGCCACCATGGGGTGCCCCAGGCGCTTGAAGAAGCCGTGGACGTACGGGAAGGCGTAGACCGCGCACATGCCGAGCACCGCCGTCAGCGACGCGATCACCAGCGCGGCGAGCAGATCACTCCAGCCGGGATGCCGGCCGAACGGGGGCAGATCCAGATCGAAGCTCGGTTCCGACACGAGAGTGGTGGTCATGGCGCCCGCCCCGGCCGCCATCAGCGGCCCGAACAGGTTGTCCCAGAGCTGCCCCTTCAGCTGCCGCCCGGCCAGCGCCTCGGAGATGACCAGTGCCGCCGCCACCGGCGTCCCGAACAGCGCGCCGATCGTCGCGGCCTCCGCCAGTGCCACCCACAGACTGCCCGGCACCCGGGGGATCAGGCGGTGCCCCGCCCAGAACGCGAGCGCCACGTTCACCGCGATGATCGGGTTCTCGGGGCCGAGGCTCGGGCCGCCCGCGAGCATCAGCGCGGTGGCCAGCAGCAGGCTGGGCAGCACGACGGGCGGCAGCACCGGGGCGTTCAGCCCCATGCTCGCGGGATCGGGCCCGGCATGCCCGGGCACCTTCCACACCACCAGCCCGACCAGAACGCCCGTCATGGTGAGCACGACCAGCATCCACAGGACGGAGTACCGGCCGATCCCCAGCGCGTCGGGCAGGTTCTTCCACAGGACGTGCTGGAGCTGTTCGGCCGCCGCGCTCACTCCGACGAGCAGCAGGCTCCCGCCCACACCCACGACGAGAGCGGGGAGGATCAACGGCAACAACGCGCGTGCCGGTGCCGGTGCCGCGGGGGCGGCGGGCGGCTGTTGCGCGGTGTCGTGGGCCACTGGCTCACCATAAGTGGACAAAACATACGCAACATCTGGAACGACTGCTCCGGGATTCGGGCTTGCACCTCACGTGGCGTGAGGACTCACCGTGGAGTGCGTACCGAGAAAGGAGCGGACGAAGTGAGCTACTCCGTAGGACAGGTCGCGGGCTTCGCCGGCGTCACGGTGCGCACGCTGCACCACTACGACGACATCGGCCTGCTCGCCGCGAGCGAGCGCAGCCACGCGGGTCACCGGCGCTACAGCGACGCCGACCTCGACCGGCTGCAGCAGATCCTGTTCTACCGGGAGCTCGGCTTCCCGCTCGACGAGGTCGCCGCCCTGCTCGACGACCCGGCCGCGGACCCGCGCGCGCATCTGCGCCGCCAGCACGAGCTGCTGACCGCCCGGATCGAGAGGCTGCAGAAGATGGCGGCGGCCGTGGAGCACGCCATGGAGGCACGCAAGATGGGCATCAACCTCACGCCCGAGGAGCGGTTCGAGGTCTTCGGCGACAAGGACCCCGAGCAGTACGCCGAAGAGGCGGAACAGCGCTGGGGCGGCACGGAGGCCTACGCCGAGTCGCAGCGCCGCGCGGCCACGTACACCAAGGAGGACTGGAAACGCCTGCAGGCCGAGGTCGACGTCTGGAGCGAGCGTTATGCCGCCCTGGTCGCGGCAGGCGATCCGCCGACCGGCGCGGCGGCCATGGACCTGGCCGAGGAACACCGGCAGCACATCAGCAGGTGGTTCTACGAGTGCCCGTACGACATGCACCGGGGCCTCGCCGAGATGTACGTGTCCGACGAGCGCTTCAAGGCGTTCTACGACGCCATGCACCCGGGCGTCGCCGAGCACCTGCGGGACGCGATCCTGGCGAACGCCGCCCGGCACACCTCGTAACGCTCCTGGCCCGGGGGGTCACTCCCGGGCCAGGACCACCGCGGTCCCGTACGCGCACACCTCCGTGCCCAGGTCCGCCGCCTCCGTCACGTCGAAGCGGAACATCAGCACGGCGTTCGCCCCACGCGCGCGTGCCTGCTCGACGAGCCGCTCCATGGCCTGGTTGCGGGTCTGCACGAGTGTCTTGGTGAGCCCCTTGAGCTCACCGCCGATCATCGACTTCAGCCCCGCGCCGATCTGGCTCCCCAGATGCCGGGAGCGCACCGTCAACCCGAAGACCTCGCCGAGGACCTCCTGAACCCGGTGTCCGGGTACGTCGTTCGTCGTCACGACCAGTACGTCCGGCTGGGGCTCCTGGCCGCCGCCGTATTCATCGATGCCCATGGCTCACAGCTTTGTGCCAGTCGGCGCACAGTGCATCCTGGAGACACCGGTGGAACCTGGGGCGGACACATTGCGTTGATAGCTTTGTGCGCCCGTAGAAGGACGCCGTTCCTTCCCCCACCCCTCTCAGGGAGCCCGGAACCGTGACGACGCTTGCCCTCGGCCCGAGCTGGCTGGATCCGAACTACCTCCTCGACACGTTCGGCATCTGGGGCCTGCTCCTCATCGTCTTCGCGGAGTCGGGCCTGCTCATCGGCTTCTTCCTGCCGGGCGACTCGCTGCTGTTCACCTGCGGTCTGCTGATCACCGCGGGCACCCTCGACTTCCCGCTGTGGGCGGCCATCCTGCTGATCTGCGTCGCCGCGATCCTCGGCGACCAGGCGGGCTACGTCTTCGGCAAGAAGGTCGGCCCCTCGCTCTTCACCCGCCCGGACTCCCGCCTCTTCAAGCAGGAGAACGTGGTCAAGGCCCACGAGTTCTTCGAGAAGTACGGCCCCAAGTCCCTGGTCCTGGCCCGTTTCGTGCCCATCGTGCGGACGTTCACGCCGATCATCGCCGGCGTCAGCGGCATGAAGTACCGCTCGTTCATCACGTTCAACGTGATCGGCGGCGTGCTCTGGGGCGCGGGCGTCACCCTGCTGGGTTCCTGGCTCGGCAACGTGGCCTTCGTCCACAAGAACATCGAGGCGATCCTGATCCTGATCGTCCTCCTCTCGGTGGTCCCGATCATCATCGAGTTCCTGCGCGCCCGCTCCAAGGCCAAGAAGAACCCCGCGCCGCCCGCCCCGGCTCAGCAGCAGCCCGTGCCTCCGGCCATGGACGACGCGACGACCCAACTGCGCCGCATCCCGCCGACGGACGACCAGGGCTACCACCAGCAGTACCAGCAGCCCCAGCAACAGCAGCCCCAGCAACAGCAGCAGCCGTACGACCCCAACCAGCAGTACGCCCAGCAGTACCCGCAGGGCTACCCCCAGCAGCAGTACGGCGAGCAGCACAACCACCAGAACCCGTACAACCAGGGTTACTGAAGCGCCCCCTGACGGGGCGCGAGGCCGTATCGATGTGCGGCCGCCGCGCAGGCGCTCAGAACCCCCGGGTTCGTTTGGCAGCCCGGCGCCCCGCCGCACTCGCCGCCCCCGGCACCCGCAGGAACAACCGGGAGATCTCCGACCCGAGGTTGACCCCGATGGCGATGGCCATGGCCAACGAAGCGGCCGTGGCCAACGACACCAGCCCCTTGTCGACCTCGTTCTGAGCGATCGACAGCAGCCCGAAATACGTGGCGGACCCTGGCAGCAGGGGCCCGATGGCCGCAGTCGTGTACGGCAGCGCCGAGGCGAACCGGTACCGCGACAGCAACTGCCCGAACAGCCCGACCAGTCCGGCCGCCACCGCCGTGGAGGCCACCGGCGAGAGCCCACCGGGATAGTGCAGCGCGCCGTACACCGACCACGCGACGCCGCCGTTCAACGTCACCCACAGCACGGTGGACCGCTCCTGCTGCAGCAGCACCGCGAAGGTGAGCGACAGGAGCATCGACGCACCGATCTGCCACCCGGGCCGCGGATCGATGCTCAGGGCCGCGTCGGGGTTGAGCTTGGCACCGAGGTTCACCCCGAAGTACAGGACCACGAGCACGCCCACGACGATGCCGACGAAGAGGTACATGACCTCCAACAGCCGCGCCGACGCGGTGATGTAGAACCCGGTCAGCCCGTCCTGCACGCCCGCCACCAGCGCCCGCCCCGGCAGCAGCGCGAACAGCCCACCGGTGATGACCGCGGACGCCTTGACGTCGACGTGCGCGACGGTGAGCGCGACCCCGATGGCCGCCGGAGGCATCGCGGCGACCGTGAACTGGTAGAACTCCGGCAGCCCGCGCCCCGCACACAGCCAGGCCAGCCGGTCGCCGAGCATCGCCCCCAGCGCGGCCGCGACGAACACGATCGCGTCACCGCCGACGAGCACGGAGGCCGCACCCGCGAGGAGCCCGCTCGCCCCGGTCAGCACCCACCCGGGGTAGGGGTGCCGGTTGCGGCGCATCTCCGCGAGCCGCCGGTAGGCCTCCTCCAGCGAGAGATGGGTCTCCGGGTCGCTGAGGTCGTCCACCAGCCGGAACACGGCCGCCAGCCGCGTGTAGTCGGTGGCCCGGCGGCGCACCGTCCGCGACGCCGTCACCGGGTCGTCCACGAGGGATGGCTGGTACGAGATCGACAGCAGGGTGAAGGTGACGTTCGGCTCGCACCGGTCGAGGCCGTAGGACCGGCAGACCGCGAACATCGCGGCCTCCACGTCCTCGGCGCCCTCACCGCCGGCCAGCAGCAACTCGCCGATACGCAGGGTCAGGTCGAGCACGCGCGGGACGGCCGGACCGCCCTCCTCCGCCTTCGGCCCGGGCTCCGGCGCGGGCCGCTCGGCCACCGGCATGCGCAGCATCGTGCGCATCCGGTCCTGCCAGGGCACGTCCTTGGTGAGGCTGACCACCGGAATGCCGGTCGCCGGCGTGAACGCGACCGGGGCCTGCTGGGTGCTGTAGGTGCTCGGCGTACTGAACGCCGACCCCTCGGACTCGCCCGCGGACGACGGCGGGACGTCGAGCCCCGTCGGCACGGCGAACTCGGACGTGGTCTCCGGTTCACCGCCGCTCTGAGGGACGGCGAGTCCTGCGGGAACGGCGAACTCGGAGGTGATCTCGGGATCGAACCCGCCCCTCGCCTCGTCCGTCTGCGGCTTGCGGTCCTCCGCCTCCATCACTTGAGTAACGCTCCCTGTACGACACGTGCGGCAAGCCTCAGTATGCGCACAGAACACGAACGGGCCGCACGCGTACGCGTGCGGCCCGTTCGTGACATGGGGCTCAGTGGCCGCCCGACTCCTTGAAGCGCTTGTACGACCGCTCGATCTCGATCTCGGCGTCGACGCGGCCCACCCAGTTGGCGCCCTCGACGGACTTGCCGGGCTCCAGGTCCTTGTAGACCTCGAAGAAGTGCTGGATCTCCAGGCGGTCGAACTCGGAGACGTGGTGGATGTCCCGCAGGTGCTCCTGGCGCGGGTCCGTCGCCGGCACGCACAGCAGCTTGTCGTCGCCGCCGGCCTCGTCCGTCATACGGAACATGCCGATGGCGCGGCACTTGATGAGGCAGCCGGGGAACGTCGGCTCGTCCAGGATGACCAGCGCGTCCAGCGGGTCGCCGTCCTCGCCGAGAGTGTTCTCGACGAAGCCGTAGTCGGTCGGGTAGGCGGTCGAGGTGAAGAGTCGACGGTCCAGGCGGATCCGACCGGTCTCGTGGTCCACCTCGTACTTGTTCCGCGAACCCTTCGGGATCTCGATCGTGACGTCGAACTCCACCGGTGGCTCCTCCATGATCAGCACATAGTTCTGGTGGTTAAGTGTCCCTCACGCAGGTGTGTGATCGCGAAAGGGGCTGGTGGTCGTGCCTGAGCTGAGGCCTTGGCGGGCCGCGAGACCGCATGTGGTGCGGGCTGCGAACGCCGTGCGACCGCGTCTGGCACGGGCCGCCGGGACCGTACGCCCGCGTCTCGAACGAGCCGCGAACGCCGTGCGACCGCAGCTCGAACGGGCCGCGGCCGCTACGAAACCGCAGCTCGCACGGGTGCAGCTCGCGCGGAAGCGGCTCAGCCGGAACACGGGGCCGAAGACCGTCAGGACCTGGCAGTACACCGCGGGCGCCGCCACCGCCGGTGTGGCGCTGGCCGTCACCGTGGCGACCGCCGCCGGTCCCTGGGACTCCACCGGTCAGCGTACGGCCGAGGCGGACCGCGCAGTCGCCCTGGAACGAACGGGTGGCACAGATCACGGCCGTAATTCCGATACGTCCGGTTCATCCGACGCGGCGGCGGGGGCGCCCCGGCCCGCCCCGAGCGCCGCATCCGTCCTGATCGGCCTGGGCGGCGCCGCGAACACCGTGAAGTCGGCCCCGACCGGCGCGGCCCTCTCCGGCGTTCTGGGCCCCCTTCTGGGGGACGCGGCGCTCGGCTCCCGCCACACCGCCGCGGTCGTCGACGTCGCCACCGGCAAGCGCCTCTACGGCACCGGCGCCGACGACGCGCTGACCCCCGCCTCCACGACGAAGATCGCCACCGCGGTCGCCGCCCTGTCGGCGATGGGCGCCGATCACCGCCTGACCACCCGCGCGGCCCTGGAGCCCGACACCAAGGAGCTCGTCCTGGTCGGCGGCGGCGACCCGACACTGACGGCCCACAAGGAGGCGGACGGCTGGGCCAGCCTGCGGGACCTGGCCGACAGGACGGCGAAGGCGTTGAAGAAGCGCGACCTCCACGAAGTGACGCTCTCCTACGACACCACCCTGTACGCCGGCCCCGAACTCCACCCCATCGGTGTCAACGTCAACCTCGCGCCCGTGAGCCCCCTGATGGCCGACGAGGGCCGCATCGACGACTCGACGAGCGGCCCGGTCAAGCGCGTGACGGACCCGGCGGCGGACGCGGCCCGCGCGTTCGGGACGTTCCTCGAGGGCCACGGCATCAAGACCACGCCCCCCGGCCCGTCCAAGGCGACGACCCGGGCCAAGAACCTCGCCGCCGTCTCCTCGCCCCCGCTCTCGGCCCTGATCGAGCGCATGCTGACCAACAGCGACAACGACATCGCCGAGGCCCTGGCCCGCCAGACGGCCGTCGCGACGGGGAAGCGCGCGAGCTTCGACGGCGGCGCGTCCGCGATCGCCGCCACGCTGAAGAAGCTCGAACTCCCCCTCAAGGGTGCCGAGTTCCATGACGGCAGCGGCCTCGACCGGGACGACAGACTCACGGCCGACCTGCTCACGGCCCTGCTGGTGAAGGCCGGTGACCCCTCCCACCCCGAACTCCGGCCGGTCCTGACGGGCCTCCCGGTGGCCGGCTTCACCGGCACCCTGACCAGCCGCTACACCAACGGCGCGGCAGGAGTCGTACGAGCGAAGACGGGCACCCTGACGGGCGTGAACACCTTGGCGGGAACGGTCGTCGACCAGGACGGCCGCCTGCTGGCCTTCGCGTTCCTGGCAGCCGACACGACCAGCCCGTTGGCGGCCCAGTCGGCACTGGACCGGACGGCCACGGCTCTGGCGGCCTGCGGCTGCGGGTGATCGCCGTTACCACTGTGGCGGCCGCGATGCCCCGCCGAACTGCGGCGGCCTGCCCCAAGTGGGAGTGCTCACGTACCGTTGACGCATGACGAGCATCGGTGGTGCCGAGATGGTCGACTGGAATCTCGCGGTCGCGACCGCGACCCGGCTCGTGCGGCCGGGCCCCGACGTGAGCCGCGACGAGGCCCGGGCCGTCGTCGCGGAACTGCGTCGGCACGCCAAGGCCTCGGAGGAACACGTCCGGGGCTTCACCCGTATGGGCACGGAGGAGACCCACTCCACCCCGATCCTGGTCGTCGACCGCCCCGGCTGGGTCCGGGCGAACGTCGCCGGTTTCCGGGAGATCCTCAAGCCGCTGCTCGACAAGATGCAGGAGCGGCGCGGCAGCACCCCCGGCGGCGCGGTCCTGGGCGCCGTCGGCGGCAAGGTCACCGGCGTCGAACTGGGCATGCTGCTGTCGTTCCTGGCCTCCCGAGTCCTCGGCCAGTACGAGACCTTCGCCCCGTCCACGCGCGACCTTCCCGCGGGGGAGAACGGCGGTGGCCGGCTGCTCCTCGTCGCCCCGAACATCGTGCACGTGGAGCGCGAACTCGACGTCCAGCCCCACGACTTCCGCCTGTGGGTCTGCCTGCACGAGGAGACGCACCGCACGCAGTTCAGCGCGGTGCCCTGGTTGCGCGACCACCTCGAGGGCGAAATCCAGTCTTTCCTGGGGGAGACCGAGGTCGACCCCATGACCGTGCTGGAGCGCATCAGGGAGGCCGCCCAGTCCCTTGCGGGCGGGCGCCCCGAGGGCGAGGAGGACGACGGCGGACGGTCCTTCGTCGAGATCGTGCAGACCCCGGCGCAGCGCGAGATCCTCGGCCGCCTCACCGCCGTGATGTCCCTCCTGGAGGGGCACGCCGACTTCGTGATGGACGGGGTGGGTCCAGAAGTCGTACCGACCGTCGCCGAGATCCGCGAGAAGTTCCAGCAGCGCCGGGCGAAGGGCGCCTCCCGACTGGACATGGCCCTGCGCAAGCTGCTGGGTCTGGATGCCAAACTCAGGCAGTACCGGGACGGCGAGCGGTTCGTACGGGCCGTCGTGGACCAGGTCGGCATGGACGGCTTCAACCGGGTGTGGACGTCCCCGAACACCCTCCCCACCAAGGCGGAGATCTCGAAACCGGCGGACTGGGTCGCGCGGGTGCACCGCAAGACCGAGTCGTGAACGCCGTGGCGAGGTCGTGAAGCGAATCCGGCCGACGGCAGGCGAACGCCCCTCCAATCACCCGTCCGAGGGACCGTGAGCGATGGGTAGGCGTGCGATGCTCGGGGAACGGCCCGGTTCTGTCACCATCTACACACTCTGAGTGACCGACCTCGGGCTCACCCCCGAAAACTTCATGAAGGGAACCGGACATGGGTCCCCATCCTGCGGTCGCGGCGATACGCCTGGCGGTCCGCCACGTCCTCCACGACATCCTCAACACCCACCAGACCACCTCCGAGGCCCCCGGCCTCTCCGAGCGGACCCCGCACGAGCGCCCGCGATCGCCGCTCGTGCTCGTGGCGTGCTCCGGCGGCGCCGACTCCATGGCCCTCGCCTCCGCCCTCGCGTTCGAGGCCCCCAAGCTCGGCATCCGCGCCGGCGGCGTCACTGTCGACCACGGCCTGCAGGCCGGCTCCGACCTGCGCGCCGACGAAGTCGCCCTGCGCCTGGGCGAACTGGGCCTCGACCCGGTCGACTGCGTCTCCGTGACCGTAGGCCGCGAAGGCGGACCGGAAGCCGCCGCCCGCGACGCCCGCTACGCCGCGCTCGATGCCGCCGCCAAGCGCCACGGTGCGTGCGCCGTCCTGCTCGGCCACACCCGCGACGACCAGGCCGAAACCGTCCTGCTCGGCCTCGCCCGCGGCTCCGGCATCCGCTCCCTGTCCGGAATGGCCGCGGTCTCGGGGGCCGACGGCCGTTACCGGCGCCCCTTCCTCCAGCTCGACCGGCAGACCGCGCGCAAGGCCTGCATGGTCCAGTCGCTGCCCGTCTGGGACGACCCCCACAACGCGGACCCCGCGTACACCCGCTCCCGGCTGCGCCACGAGGGCCTGCCCGCCCTGGAGAAGGCGCTCGGCAAGGGCGTCGTCGAGGCCCTCGCCCGTACGGCCCAGCTCTCCCGCGACGACGCCGATGCCCTGGACGCCTGGGCCGGTCAGGCCGAGGCCGGCGTGCGCGACGCCGCCGGCCTCCTGGAGTGCGCCAAGCTCTACGCCCTGCCGCCCGCCGTGCGCCGCCGCATCCTGCGCCGCGTCGCCATCGAGGCCGGGGCGCCCGCCGGTTCGCTGTTCGCCCGTCACATCGAGGAAGTCGACCGGCTGATCACGGGCTGGCGCGGCCAGGGAGCCATCAATCTCCCGGGCAAAGTCGTCGCCCAGCGCCAGGGTGGCAGACTGGTGATTCGGCAAGGCTGAATCTCACCTCTCCCGGGGGCTCTCCCAGGGGAGGCGCCGAGCGGCCGGTTGGACGACCGAAAGTGATGCGGGTGGACGCGAAAGACATGGGCACCGACCTCAAAGAGGTGCTCATCACCAAGGAAGAGATCGACGCGAAGCTCGTGGAGCTGGCCGCGAAGATCGACGCGGAGTACGCGGGCAAGGACCTGCTCATCGTCGGAGTCCTCAAGGGCGCGGTGATGGTCATGGCAGACCTCGCCCGGGCGCTGTCCACCCCCGTCACCATGGACTGGATGGCCGTGTCGTCGTACGGCGCGGGCACCCAGTCCTCCGGTGTGGTGCGGATCCTCAAGGACCTCGACACCGACATCAAGGGCAAGCACGTCCTCATCGTCGAGGACATCATCGACTCCGGCCTGACCCTGTCGTGGCTGCTGTCCAACCTCGGCTCCCGCGAGCCGGAGTCGCTCAAGGTGTGCACCCTGCTGCGCAAGCCGGACGCCGCCAAGGTCGCCATCGACGTGGAATGGGTCGGCTTCGACATCCCGAACGAATTCGTCGTGGGCTACGGCCTCGACTACGCCGAGAAGTACCGCAACCTCCCGTTCGTCGGTACGCTCGCGCCTCACGTCTACGGCGGCTGAGCCAGCAGAGCTGTCTTTGTAGGACGATCGGGAACCCCAGCGGGTTTCGCGCCGTTGGAGCAGGCAGACGGGTTTGCCAGCCGTCCCGTGCGACTTCGGGCCACAATGCTGGGGTACCGTCAGAAGAACTGTCTTATCAAACTCACTATGGCAGGAGGGACGGGGCGACACCGCTCCGTATGGATGGACGTGAAGCGATACTTCCGTGGGCCGGTCATGTGGATCGTGCTGGCCGTCCTTGCCGTGGTCGTGTTGATGCAGGTCGTCGGCTCGTCCGGCGGCTACAAGACGGTGGACACCGGCCAGGTCGTCCAGGCGATCAATGACAACAAGGTCGAATCAGCCAAGCTGACCACCGGCGACGAGCAGACCGTCAAGGTCCAGCTCAAGGACGGCGTAAAGGTCGAGGGCAGCTCGAAGATCCAGGCGAGCTACATCGGCGATCAAGGCGTGACCATCGCCAACACGCTGCAGACCAAGTACCAGGACAAGCAGATTCCGGACGGCTATACGGTTTCGCCGTCCAAGCAGAACCCCTTCCTGGGCATCCTGCTCTCGCTGCTCCCCTTCGTCCTGATCGTGGTCGTCTTCCTGTTCCTGATGAATCAGATGCAGGGCGGCGGCTCCCGGGTCATGAACTTCGGGAAGTCGAAGGCGAAGCTCATCACCAAGGACACCCCCAAGACGACGTTCTCGGACGTCGCGGGGTGCGACGAGGCCGTCGAGGAACTCCACGAGATCAAGGAGTTCCTGCAGGAACCGGCGAAGTTCCAGGCCGTCGGCGCCAAGATCCCCAAGGGCGTGCTCCTCTACGGCCGTCCCGGTACCGGCAAGACGCTGCTCGCGCGTGCCGTGGCCGGCGAGGCCGGGGTCCCCTTCTACTCGATCTCCGGTTCCGACTTCGTCGAGATGTTCGTCGGTGTCGGTGCCTCCCGGGTCCGTGACCTGTTCGAGCAGGCCAAGGCGAACGCCCCGGCGATCGTCTTCGTCGACGAGATCGACGCGGTCGGCCGCCATCGCGGCGCCGGCCTCGGCGGCGGTCACGACGAGCGCGAGCAGACGCTGAACCAGCTGCTCGTCGAGATGGACGGCTTCGACGTCAAGGGCGGTGTGATTCTCATCGCTGCCACGAACCGTCCGGACATCCTCGACCCGGCGCTTCTGCGCCCGGGCCGCTTCGACCGCCAGATCGCGGTCGACCCGCCGGACCTGATGGGCCGCCTGGAGATCCTCAAGGTCCACCAGAAGGGCAAGCCGGTCGCACCGGACGTCGACCTGTCGGCCGTCGCCCGCCGTACTCCCGGCTTCACCGGCGCGGACCTGAGCAACGTCCTCAACGAGGCCGCGCTGCTCACGGCCCGCAGCGACAAGAAGTTGATCGACAACTCCAGCCTGGACGAGGCGATCGACCGTGTGGTCGCGGGCCCGCAGAAGCGGACCCGGATCATGTCGGACAAGGAGAAGAAGATCACCGCGTACCACGAGGGCGGCCACGCCCTGGTCGCGGCGGCTTCTCCGAACTCCGACCCGGTCCACAAGATCACGATCCTGTCGCGAGGCCGTGCCCTCGGCTACACGATGGTTCTGCCGGACGAGGACAAGTACTCCACGACCCGCAACGAGATGCTGGACCAGCTGGCCTACATGCTGGGCGGCCGTGCGGCCGAGGAGCTCGTCTTCCACGACCCGACCACGGGCGCTGCGAACGACATCGAGAAGGCCACCGCAACGGCCCGCGCGATGGTCACGCAGTACGGCATGACCGAGCGTCTCGGCGCCATCAAGTTCGGCGGCGACAACACCGAGCCGTTCCTCGGCCGGGAGATGTCGCACCCGCGCGACTACTCGGAAGAGGTTGCCGCGCTGGTCGACGAAGAGGTCAAGAAGCTCATCGAGACGGCGCACAACGAGGCCTGGGAGATCCTGGTCGAGAACCGCGACGTCCTCGATCAGCTGGTGCTCCAGCTGCTGGAGAAGGAGACGCTGAACAAGGAGCAGATCGCAGAGGTCTTCGCTCCCATCGTCAAGCGTCCCCCGCGGCCGGCCTGGACCGGCTCCTCCCGCCGCACGCCGTCCACCCGTCCGCCGGTGCTCTCCCCCAAGGAGCTCGCACTGACGAACGGCGCCAACGGCGCGACCCCGGCGATCACCACCGCCAAGGCCACCGCGGCGGAGCCCGCCCCGGTGACCGAGTCGGCCCCCGAGGATCGCCCGGAGAGCTGACCACCGCTCTCCCGACGGCCTCGTCAGGCCCGGAATGAATGCCGCGCCCCCCAGGTTCTAGCCTGGGGGGCGCGGCATTTCCGTAGGTCCGCAGATGAGGCGCGTGGCCCACACGCGTGACCGGCACAGGAACGAGGCACCAAATGACCGACCCCGTGACGCTGGACGGCGAGGGTTCGATCGGCGAGTTCGACGAGAAGCGTGCCGAGAACGCCGTACGCGAGCTGCTGATCGCGGTTGGCGAGGACCCCGACCGGGAGGGACTCAAGGAGACGCCGGCGCGGGTGGCGCGGGCGTACCGGGAGATCTTCGCCGGGCTGTGGCAGAAGCCCGAGGACGTGCTGACGACGACGTTCGACCTGGGGCACGACGAGATGGTGCTCGTGAAGGACATCGAGGTGCTGAGCTCCTGCGAGCATCACCTGGTGCCGTTTGTCGGCGTGGCCCATGTCGGCTACATCCCGTCCACCGACGGAAAGATCACGGGCCTGTCGAAGCTGGCCCGGCTCGTGGACGTCTACGCACGCCGGCCGCAGGTGCAGGAACGTCTCACCACGCAGGTCGCCGACTCCCTCATGGAGATCCTGGAGCCGCGTGGCGTGATCGTCGTCGTCGAGTGCGAGCACATGTGCATGTCGATGCGGGGCGTCCGCAAGCCGGGGGCCAAGACCATAACGTCGGCGGTCCGTGGTCAGCTGCGTGACTCCGCCACCCGCAACGAGGCGATGAGCCTCATCATGGCGCGCTGACGCGGGGCGCGTACCGCCTCGTCAGGCCGTCGTCGCCGCGCCGTTGTTGTGCTCGTCGTCCTCCGGGAGCCTGCACACGCGCTCCAGGAAGATGGCCGCCACTATGACGGCGATGCCTGCCACGACCGCGAAGCCGGCGTAGATGGCCTGGTCGCGGCGGGCGGGGATGTCGAGGAGCTCCAGGAGGAAGGCGCCCGTGCCGCCGTACATACCGGCGACGAGGGCGGCCACCAGGGCGCTGGCCTGGCCGAAGACGACCGCGCGGGCCGCCATCAGGGGATCGACGCCCTTGGCCTCGGGGCGGCGCTCGCGCTGGGCCTTGAAGCGGGCGCGCAGCGAGAGCGCCGTGGCCAGCAGGACCACCGCGATCACGGCGAGGACGATGGGGGCGGCCAGGGGGACGCTGGGCAGGGTCCCGATCGAGTTCCAGAGGCGGGCGCCCGCCCAGGACAGGATTCCGGCCACGACGAACACGCCTGCCAGCACCCTGATGCGCAGCTCTCTCACGGTGTCCCTTCAGCTCCCCCGCGTCCTGCGGACCGTCCCGCGGACTGTGGTCGTCTTGACCTTAACGACTACTCGGGCAGGTGAAGTTCCAGGTCCTTGCGCACCGTCACGCCCTCGCGGGTGACGGTGTCGAGGAGATCGGCGACGGCGCCACGGCCGGTCAGCTGCGCCTCGGGTTCCATGTCGTGCCAGGGGGCGAGGACGAAGGCGCGCTCGTGCGCGCGCGGGTGGGGCAGGGTGAGGTGCGGGTCCTCCAGGACGACGTCGGCGTACGCGACGATGTCGACGTCGAGGGTGCGCGCTCCCCAGCGCTCGTCCCGTACGCGGTGGAAGGCCTCCTCGACCGCGTGGGCCCGCTCCAGGAGTGAGGACGGCGGGAGGGTGGTCTTCAGAACGACGACCGCGTTGAAGTACGCCGGCTGGCTGCCGGGCTCGACGCCCCAGGGCTCCGTCTCGTACACCGGAGACACGGCCTTGATGCGGACGCCAGGGGTGTCCTCCAGGGCGTCGATGGCGCCCTGGAGGGTCTCCAGGCGATTGCCGAGGTTCGCGCCGAGGGAGATCACGGCCCGTTTCGGGTTGTGGAGTGTGGTGTCGGCGGCGTCCACCTGCGCCACGACGGAGGCGGGTACCGGCTGTACGGTCGGGTCGCTGTGACCCTCGGTGAAGGACGCGGTCATGCTCGGCTCCGGGTGATGGTGACGGTCACGTCGTCGAAGGGGACCGTGATCGGTGCGTCCGGTTTGTGGACGCAGACCTCGACTTCCTGGACCCCGTCGTGCTTCAGGCAGGCCTGGGCGATGTGCTCGGCGAGCGTCTCGATGAGGTTGACGGGCTCGCCCTGGACGACGGCCACGACCTCCTCCGCCACGATGCCGTAGTGCACGGTCTTCGCCAGGTCGTCGTCGGCGGCGGCCGGGCGGGTGTCCAGCCCGAGGACGAGGTCCACGATGAAGGTCTGGCCCTCCTCGCGCTCCTTGGGGAACACCCCGTGGTGCCCACGGGCCTTGAGGCCGCGCAGCGCGACACGATCCACGCGAATCACTCCTGCAATCGTCGGTAACGGCCGGTCGATGCCGTGTGCGGGCGGCACACCGGCCTCAAACGAATCTACCCGCGGGCACTGACAGGACCGGGCCACGGGGGCGTGGGCCCGGTCCGGGACCAGGAGGTTTCATCGTGTGTTTCCCCTGGGGAACCCGGCGGCTCATGGGTTGGTAGCCGCCCCTACCCAGGGGTCCGTGATTCCAACCACTTCTTGGTCCCAGCGGGTTCCGGTCGGGCGTCCTCAGTGGGCGCCTACCCACTCACGAGGGTGTGTCGTCCTCCTCGGCCTCGTCGTTTTCGGCCATTACCGGGGAGGCGTGGTGGGACCAGAGCTTCCAGCCGGAGGGGGTGCGGCGGAACACGTTCGTGGCGACCACCAGCTGGCCCACCAGCGGCCCGAGTTCCTCGCTGCCCTCGGGAGCGGGGCCGCCGCTGAGGATGTTCTCGGTGCAGGTCACCAGAGCCGTGTCGCCGGTGACGGAGACGTGCACGTCGGTGAGAAAGAACTGGATGTAGTCGGTGTTCGCCATGATCAGCGCGTACGACCTCAGCACCTCGCCGCGGCCGGTGAGCACGGGCCAGCCGGGGTGCACGCACGAGACCACCCCGGCATCGGCCGGATCGTGGTACTCCTCGTCGACGCCCAGGTCGGACGGGGTCAGCCAGAGCGAGGACAGGTCCTCGAAGTCGCCGCGCTCCAACGTCTCGTAGAAGGCGGTGTTGGCGGCCTCCACCTGCTCGACGTCCGTGTGGGGGGCGCTCACCGGGCTCCTTCTGCACCGTGTGCGCCGGGGGCGGGCTCTGTGGCTCGGGCTCCGCTCGTGGCACTGGCGCCCGGCGCGTGTCCTGCGGCACGCGCTCCTTCCACGGCGCGCGAGACCCGTACGGCGTCCGCCGTCGCGCGCACCTCGTGCACGCGGACCGCCCATGCCCCGGCGTGCGCCGCGAGCGCGGAGACGGCGGCCGTGGCGGCGTCGCGCTCGCGCGCGGGCGGCGGCGCGCCCTCCGGTCCGGCGAGGACGCGCCCGAGGAACCGCTTGCGGGAGGCGGCGACGAGCACGGGGTGGCCGAGGCCGAGCAGGCGGTCGAGGTGGGCGAGCAGCACGAGGTCGTGTTCGGCGTCCTTGGAGAAGCCGAGGCCCGGGTCGACGACGATGCGGTCGGGGGCGGCGCCGGCCTCCAGGAACGCCTCCACGCGTGCGTGCAGTTCGTCGACGACCTCGGTGACGACGTCGGCGTAGACGCCCTTGACGTTGCCGCCCTCCAGGAAGCCGCGCCAGTGCATGACGACGAAGGGGGCGTCGGTCTCCGCCACCACCTGGACCATGGCGGGGTCGGCGAGGCCGCCGCTGACGTCGTTGACGAGGGCGGCGCCGGCCGCGAGGGCCCGCTCGGCCACGGAGGCGCGCATGGTGTCGACGGAGACGGTGACGCCCTCGGAGGCGAGGCCGCGGACGACGGGGATGACGCGCTTGAGTTCCTCGGCCTCGTCGACGCGGGTGGCGCCGGGCCGGGTGGACTCGCCGCCGACGTCGACCAGGTCCGCGCCCTCGGCGACCAGTTCGAGGCCGTGTTTGACGGCGGCCGTCGTGTCGAAGAAGCGGCCGCCGTCGGAGAAGGAATCGGGTGTGACGTTCACGACCCCCATGACCGCGCAGCGGTCCCATTCCGGAAGGCCCGCGACGCGCCCGCGTCCGCTCTGCTTGCTCATACGTTCAGCGTAGGCCCAGGGCCCGGCCCCGGGCCGCCACGGCCCGGGCGGAAGCCCAGGCCGTCACGATCCGGGGCGGAAGCCACCGGGCCTGTCCGGGTGTCGGCCGGGTGCGGGTGTCCGGCCGCCGGTTCACGCCGCGCGTACGTCCCGGTCCGCGACGGCGTGGGCGCACGCGCGCGGGGCGGCCTTGCGACGGCGCAGGAAGCGCGGCAGCGGGAGGGCGAGGTCGACGAAGCCCTCCGCCTGCATGGCGGCGAAGCCGATGCGCGGCAGGTCGGCCGACGCGCGGTAGACCACGAAGCGCGGTTCCCAGCGGGGCCGGAACTTCGCGTTGAACTTGTACAGGGACTCGATCTGGAACCAGCGGGAGAGGAACACCAGCAGTCCGCGCCAGGCGCGCAGCACCGGGCCCGCGCCGATCTTCTCGCCACGCGCGAGTGCCGAGCGGAACATCGCGAAGTTGAGCGACACGCGCGCGATGCCGAGTTTCGGTGCCGCCTGGAGGGCGGCGACGATGAGGAGTTCGTTCATACCGGGGTCGGCCGAACGGTCGCGGCGCATCAGGTCCAGGGACGCGCCGTCCTCGCCCCAGGGGACGAAGTGCAGGATCGCCTTCAGGTCGCCGTAGTGTCCCGGCTCCTCGTCGGTCTTGTGGGCGGTGGCGATCAGGCAGTCGCCGTCGGCGGCGTCGCCGATGCGGCCCAGGGCCATGGAGAAACCGCGCTCGGTGTCGGTGCCGCGCCAGTCCTCGGCGGCCTGCCGGATCCGCTCCAGCTCGGCGTCGCCGACGTCACGGACACGTCGTACCCGGGTTTCGTAACCGGCGCGCTCGATGCGCTTGACCATCTGACGCACGTTGCGCATCGCGCGGCCGGCGAGGGAGAAATCCGCGACGTCCACCACCGCCTCGTCGCCCAGTTCGAGGGCGTCGAGGCCGGTCTCGCGGGTCCACACCTCGCCTCCCGTCTCCGAGCAGCCCATCACGGCCGGCGTCCAGGAGTGCGCCCTGGCCTCGTCCATGAAGCGCTCGATGGCGCCCGGCCACGCCTCGACGTCGCCGATGGGGTCACCACTGGCGAGCATCACGCCGGACACGACCCGGTACGTCACCGCCGCCTTGCCGCTGGGCGAGAAGACGACCGCCTTGTCGCGGCGCAGCGCGAAGTGACCGAGGGAGTCGCGGCCGCCGTGCTTGTCCAGAAGAGCCCGCAGGTGTGCCTCGTCCTCCTCCGTCAGGCGCGCCGCCGGGTGTTCGGGGCGGAAGGCGAGGTAAATCGTTGTGATCGCCGTCAGCAGGCCGAGAGCGCCCAGCGAGAAGGCGACCGTCCACGAGGTGTTGCCCTGGTAGTCGACCGGTCCTTCGAAGCCGAACAGGCCGTACAGGACGTGGGTAATGCGATCGGCCAGGCTCGGGTCGCCGACCATGCGATTCGGGTGGACGCTGACGATGATCAGTCCGAGCACGAGGGAACCGGCGCCCATGAGGACGAAGTTGGCGAGCGCACGCCACCGGCTGCGCGGGTCCGGCAGTGCCCTGAACTGGTCCCGGTGGCGCAGCAGGGGCGCGAGCAGCGCGAGCGAGATGACCACTCCGATCAGGGAGTGGCGGTACGTGAACTGCGCCACCGCGCCCGCCGGCAGCAGCGCCACGGCGGCCCGCCACGCCCGGCGTTTGCCGCGCCTCAGCCCGTGGGCGAGCAGCAGCAACAGCACGCCGGTGCTGAGCGAGAGCGCGGCTGCGAACGGGCCGAGCGCACCTGGCAGCACCTCCGCGATGGTGTGCATACGGCTGTGCCTGAAGCGCGGGAAGACGCCCGCGGCGATGTCCAGTAGGCCGACCAGAGCACATGCTCTGGCGACGAGGACCGGGACGGCCTCGGGGCGCGGACCACGGAATACGCGCCGCGCGCTGCGTGATCGGGAGGGAACCCCACCCGACATTTCCTCATCTGTCCTGACAGACATCGCATCCCGTAGTTCTGCGAGAGACCTTGGATCCGGTACCGATTCGGGCATCCGGCGACATTGCGCCCTCTAGGACGGTGTCTCGGGGGGAGAGGTTCCTTCTCCCCTTCAAAGCCGGTTCAAAGGCCGAGGAAAGTCCCGGACAAGCCCTCGCGAAGAAGCGGGGGAGCCGGTTGCAAACCGCAGGCAGGAAGCAGGTCATGGGTCTTACGAGCAACAAGGTGCTGGTGCTGGCAGTCGCGTTCGCGGTGCTGCTGTTCGTCGGCACGGTGTGGCTGTGGCCGCGTCTGGCGCGGCGGAACTGGCGGGCCGTCAGCGGACGCGTCGGTCTGCTGCTCGGCACCCAGCTGGCCCTCTTCATGTCGCTGGGCCTCGCCGCCAACCAGGCCTTCGGGTTCTACGCCAGCTGGGCGGATCTGTTCGGCCAGGAGAAGGATCAGGGCGTCGTCGTGAACCACACGGCGCTCGGCGGCTCGGGCGGCCCGCTGGAGGTTCTCGACACGGCACGCGTGCGTGGAGCTGGCGGTTCCCGGCCAGAGGTGGCCGGCCAGATCCAGAAGGTCGACATCGTCGGCCGTACGACGCACATCGCCACACCCGCCTACGTGTACCTGCCGCCGGAGTACTTCCAGGCGCGATACCGCGCGCGTACCTTCCCCGCGACCGTCGTGCTGACCGGATACCCGGGCACCGCCCAGGCGCTCGTGAACAAGCTGCACTACCCGAGCACCGCCCAGGACCTCGCGAAGGACGGCCGTATGCAGCCGATGATCCTGGTGATGCTGCGGCCGACGGTGGCGCCGCCGCGGGACACGGAGTGCGTGGACATCCCGGGCGGTCCGCAGACGGAGACCTTCTTCGCGAAGGACCTGCCCGACGCCATGCTGGCGCACTACAGGGTGGGCAAGAAGCCGGGCAGCTGGGGCATCATCGGCGACTCCACCGGCGGCTACTGCGCCCTGAAGATCGCCATGCACCACCCCCGGGCGTACGCCGCCGGGGCCGGCCTGTCGCCGTACTACAAGGCGCCGATCGACCCCACCACGGGCGATCTCTTCCGGGGCGACAAGGAGCTGCGTAATCGCGCCGACCTGTGGTGGTGCATCAAGCACCTGCCCGCGCCCGACACTTCACTGCTCGTCACCAGCAGCAGGATCGGGGAATCCAACTACAAGGACACGCTGAAGTTCATAGAGCGTGTCCAGGCCACGAAGCTGACGCGGATCTCGTCGATCATCCTCGAAAGCGGCGGCCACAACTTCAACACCTGGCGGCGGGAGATTCCGGCGACGCTGCAGTGGATCAGCGGGCGGCTGAGCGACCGGTGATCCACCGGTGATCCACCGGGCGGGGCGGCCCCGCAATTCGCCTTCAAGTGCGGCCGGAATAGCGCCATCACGGCAAAGCTGAGGCAAAGTTGACCCCTGATGCCCCGTGAACGTTTCGGGATGGCTGCGTTTTTGCGGGGCGGGGCACCAAGGGTCGCCTACGCGCGGTAAGTTTCTGGCCATGCCACGTGGACGTCACCGCCATTCCCCGCCCTTGCACAGGCTGCTGCCTCCGTCGGCGATCGCAGGCGTCTCCTTCGTCTGCGCGTTCGGCCCCTGGGTGTTCTCGCAGCAGGCCGTGCTCCGTGTCATAGCCGCGGCCGCCGCGGCGACGGCTGTCGTCGGTGCGGCCGTCATGCGCCGCTGGGACGCACAGGCCGGCAAGCAGGTCGCCGACCTCACGCGCGCGCGTGCGAGCGACGAGTGGCGGCACGAGGAGCGGGTCGCCGAGCTGGAGACCGACCTCGACGAGTCGCGCGAGCTGCGCAGCAAACTGGAGCAGCGGCTGCGGGCGAAGCGGGCCGAACTGGCCGGGCTGCGCAACGAACACGCGGCGCTGCTGCGGCGGTACGCCACCGCGGAGACCGAGCGCGCGAGCGCCCTGGAGGGCCGCCGCCTGCTCGAGATAGAGGCGGGGGCTCCGGCACGGGCCTTGCCGCCGGCGCCCTTGATCGAGGACGACGCGGTGGCGGAGACGGAATTCGCGGACGACACCGAGGCTGTGGCTGCCTCGGTGGACGCGGACGACGTCGACGCCGACGAGACGCCGGACGCTCCCGCGGTCTTCTCCCCGGAGGGGTCCCACCTGTTCCTGCGGGCGAACGCGGCACTGAAGCGGTTCGACGAGGACGGTGACGGTTCTCCGAAGGACGCTTCTGCGACGGACGGCTCCCTGGAGGACGATTCCCCGGAGGGCGCTTCCCTGGAGGACGACGACCTGGAAGGCGACTCGCCGCAGGGCGACTTCCCGACGGACCAGGACAGCGCGACCGACGGCTCTTCGCCCGAGGACGACGGTTCTCCGAAGGGGAACGGTTCTCCGAAAGGCGGCGGTTCTCCGAAGGGCGACGGTCCCACCAAAGGCGATGCCTCCTCGAAGCGCGAGTCGGTGAAGGCCGGTTCCGCCGTGACCGACGCCGCCGCGACCGGGACGACCCCCGCCACGACCGGTTCCGCCGCCAACGCTGCTACGGAGGCCGCGGCGCAGGAGGACGAGGCCCAGGGGCAGCCCGAGGCGGTCGACGGGCATGAGCGCGCGGCCGCCAGCACCCCGGCCAGGCACGCCCCGTCCGGCCGGCCCGCGCAGCAGCCTGCCGGGCACTTCGTGGCGCCGACCGCGGTGGCCGTCGTACCGGCCGCGCCCGTGCGGCGTCCGACGGTCGAGGGCGGATTCGACTTCTTCGGTACGAAGACGGAGCAGGCGCGCGATGCCCTCGAGGCCGTGCAGAACGAGGACCTCGCCGATGTCGTCGGCCAGGAGGCGCTCGCCCTCCACAAGGCCGAGGCCGAGGCGGAGTTCAAGCCCGCCGACGAGGACTCGCGCGGTGTCGGTCAGGTGATCGACCTGACGGCCCACGACGAGACCGAGCAGATCGACGTGCAGGGGCTGCGCAGCAAGGTGTCCTGAAGCTTCGGTTTCCTGGAGCTTCGAAGTTCCAGTGGTCGCGCTACGACACCATCCAGCGGTCCGGCCGCGCGTCCCTGCGCCCCGTCCGTGACCTCTCGGCCTGCCCCCGCAGCAACTCCGCCGCCTCCTGTGCGTCCCGCAGCCGGGCTGTCACGGTCTTGTTGGCCCCCGTGTCCACATGGACGTCGGCGACGCGCCACAGCCGCTTCCACGGCCCCTGAGCCAGCCGTACGCTCTGCACCTTCGCGTGTGGCACGAGCGCGAGGCTGCGACGCAGCAGCCCGTGCCGGGCGGCGAACACCGTGTCGGTGACGGCGAGTCCGTAACCCCGCCACCACACCGGAACGCACCGTCCGGCACGCCGCGGCGGCCGTGACAGCGACGCGGCCTCGGGCACGGTCACCCCGGGCAGCACACGCGCGACGACCGACTCGGCGACCGCGCGCGGGGCAACCGGTACCAGCACGGAGTTGGACGACCCGGCCACGTCCAGCTCCACCCGCACCCATCCGCGGCGCCGCCACATCAGCGGCTCCACGATCCGCACGGTCTGCACGCGGCCGGGCGGCACCGTCTCGTGCGTACGGTCGAGCAGCCCGTGGTCGATGCGCAGGCCGTCCGGCGACTCGCCCACCTTCCAGTCGTACTCGCCGACGAACCGGCCCACACTGGTGGCGCCCGCTGCTCCCAGCAGCGGCACGCCGGTCGCGAGCACCGTCCACACGCTGTGGGTGGCCAGCCACAGCACCGTCGGGACGACGAGTGCGGCGACCAGGGAGCCCCAGGTGGCGCCCGTCAGCACGACGGAGATCGCAAGGTCGAGCGGGGGCGTGCGCAACAGTTCGCGCACCGGTGCCTCGCCGACCTCGTGCGCCGTCTCGGGCGCGAACCCGGCGGCGCGCGCGAGCAGTTCGGCGCGCAGCGCACGCGCCTCGCGCTCTCCCAGGAAGGCGAGTTCGTCCTTCTTGTCGGTGCCTATGACGTCGAGTTTGAGCTTGGCGACGCCCGCCACGCGTGCGAGGAGCGGCTGAGTGACGTCGACGGCCTGGATGCGTTCCAGCCGGATGTGCGCGGTGCGGCGGAACAACAGGCCGGTACGGATGCGCAGTTCGGTGTCCGTCACCGCGAAGTGCGTGAACCACCAGGTCAAAAAGCCGTACAGGGCGGCGGCCGGGACGAGTACGGCGAGTGCGATCAGGAGGGTGGTGGTCGTCAGCCTCGTCAGCTGGCGCTGCGCCTGGTCCGGGTCGTGCACCGCCCACCCGATGATGACGGCCACCGGCGCCCACGCCCGCCTCAGAGGCGTCACGGGGTGCAGACGCCGCTCGGTGACGGGCTTCTTCTCGCGTACGGCGTCGTCGACGCCCGGCGCGGTCACAGGCCCGCCGATCGGGCCTCGCCGAGTTCGGTGAGCCGGTCGCGCAGGCGTTCCGCCTCGGCCGGTTCGAGGCCCGGGATGGTCGCGTCGGTCGCGGCGGCCGCCGTGTGCAGCTGCACGCTGGCCAGCCCGAAGTGCCGCTCCACGGGCCCGGAGGTCACCTCGACCAGCTGCATCCGGCCGTACGGCACCACGGTCTCCTCGCGCCACAGCACGCCCCGGCTGAGCAGCAGGTCGTCGGCCCGCTCGGCGTACCGCCAGGAGCGCCAGTTGCGGCCGAGCAGCACCCAGCCCCAGGCCATGAGCGCGAGCGGCAGCAGAGCGAAGGCCGCCCAGACGGGCCGGGCGAGCATCCCGAGCAGCAGGCCGACGGCGAGGGCCAGCAGCCCCAGCCACACCACCAGCAACAGCCGGCGCATCCGCAGCAGACCGGGGGGCAGCCCGATCCACACCGGCTCCGCCGAGTGGTCCTCCGTTGTCCCCGTGTTGTGCGGGCTCCCCGTCTCCATACGGCCAGCGTACGTAGGAGAGACTGTGTCCATGACTCCTACGACGGAGACCATGGTCGGTATCGGCGGCGCCGCGGAGAGCACCGACATGGTGCTCAACATCGGACCGCAGCACCCGTCCACACACGGTGTGCTCAGGCTGCGGCTGGTGCTGGACGGCGAGCGCATCGCGCACGCGGAGCCGGTGATCGGCTACATGCACCGCGGCGCGGAGAAGCTCTTCGAGGCGCGCGACTACCGCCAGATCATCATGCTCGCCAACCGCCACGACTGGCTGTCGGCCTTCTCGAACGAGCTCGGCGTGGTGATCGCCGTGGAGCGCATGCTCGGCATGGAGGTGCCCCCGCGCGCGGTGTGGACGCGCACGCTGCTCGCGGAGCTCAACCGGGTGCTCAACCACCTGATGTTCCTGGGCTCGTACCCGCTGGAGCTCGGCGGCATCACCCCGGTCTTCTACGCGTTCCGGGAGCGCGAGGTCCTCCAGAACGTCATGGAGGAGGTCTCCGGCGGCCGTATGCATTACATGTTCAACCGCGTCGGCGGCCTGAAGGAGGACCTGCCGGCCGGATGGGCCTCACGCGCGCGTGGCGCCGTCGCCGCCGTGCGCTCGCGCATGGACGTGTACGACGACCTGGTGCTCGGCAACGAGATCTTCCGGGGGCGTACGCGGGGTGTCGGCGCGCTGGCGCCGGAGGCCGTTCACGCGTACGGCGTGAGCGGGCCGATCGCGCGCGCCTCGGGCGTCGACTTCGACCTGCGCCGCGACGAGCCGTACCTCGCGTACGGGGAGCTGCAGGACACCCTGAAGGTCGTGACGCGGCAGGAGGGCGACTGCCTCGCCCGCTTCGAGGTGCTCCTGGAGCAGACCCACGTCGCCCTGGACCTCGCCGACGCCTGCCTTGACCGGCTGGCCGACCTGCCGCCCGGGCCGATCAACCAGCGCCTCCCCAAGGTCCTGAAGGCGCCCGAGGGCCACACGTACGCGTGGACCGAGAACCCGCTCGGCATCAACGGCTACTACCTCGTCAGCAAGGGCGAGAAGACCCCGTACCGGCTGAAGCTGCGCTCGGCCTCGTACAACAACATCCAGGCCCTCACCGAACTCCTGCCGGGGACGCTGGTCGCGGACATGGTGGCGATCCTGGGGTCGCTGTTCTTCGTGGTCGGGGACATCGACAAGTAGGGCCGACCGGGCAGCCGGGGCGAGTGGGTCCGGAATGCCAACCGTCCGGAGCGGTCAGTCGACGAGTGGGTCCGGAATTCCAACCGGCTGCAGCAGCCAGCCGAAGTCGCCGAGGCCGCCCGGAGCGGTGAGTTCGGCGGCTTCGCCGGCGCTCGCGAGGGCGCGTACGTATGCGGCGGGCTGTGTGGACGCGAGCGTGAGCGGGGGGCGTGCGCCTGCGATGCCCAAGGCGCGCAGGGCGTCGAGCTGGCGCAGCAGGCGCGCACTGGATGTCGTACGCGCCTCTGAGCGTGCCGTGCGCGCCTCTGTCTCTGTCTCTGCCTCTGGCTCCGCCCCCGCCTCCGCGCGCGCCGCGCACGCGTCCAGTGCGACATGCGCCGTGATGTCGCACGAGCCGTCCGGCACGGGTGCCGTCTCGCGCCCCGCGCGGAAGCCGGTGAGCGTTCCGAACAGGGGGCGTGCGTCCAGGGTGTGCGCGTAGTCGACGGCGACCGCGAGCCCCCGGTCGAGCGAGGAGACCGCGGCCGCCCAGGCCTCGTCCCTGGGGAGCCCGATCTCGGCCCGCAGTCCCTGCTCGGTGGTCAGCGGCCACCACCGGGCGAGCCATTCCGCCTCCGCACCGCCTACGGGCTCCCCGAGCCGTTCGGTCCCGTCCTGCCGTACGAGCACCCGCCGCGGTACGCCCGTCGAGTCCACCTCGGCGATGTCCACCGGTACGTTGTCCAGCCACTCGTTGGCGAACAGCAGCCCGGTGACTCCGTGCGGCGGTTCGGTGAGCCACTCGATCCGGTCGTCCAGGCCTTCGGGGCGGTCGGCGACTTCGACGGCGTACGCGCGCGTGCGGGCGATCACGTCGTCGGGCAGCGCGGCGAGCACACCGCTGACCAGCTCGCCCCGCCCCGCGGCCATGTCGACGAACGCGAGCGAACCGGGCCGGTCCAGGGCGGCGTCGACCCGGCACAGCAGCCGGGCCACGGCCTCGGCGAACAGGGGTGAGGCGTGCACGGACGTACGGAAGTGCCCGGCCGGACCCTCGGGCCTGCGATAGAAGCCGCCGGGCCCGTACAGGGCGGCCTCCGCCGCCGCCCGCCAGCCCTGCCACCGGCCCGATGTCTCTCCCGTCACCGGCTCAGGCTAAGCGCACGGGAGAGCGGGGCCTCCACCTTGCGGAGTATGCGCGCCCGGCGCGGATCGGTCCTCCGGTTGACCCCTGCACGCATCGCGCTTCCCTACGCTGGGTTACGTGCAGCGCCTCTATGACTTCCTCCGCAGGCACCCGACAGGGGTCGACAGCTTCTGGGCCGTCTTCCTGTTCGGGATCTCGGTGGTGGGCGAGTTCGCCCGTCAGGAGGCCAGGGGCACCGACTCGCCGGCAGTGATCGTTCCGATCGTGCTCCTGTTGTGCCTGGTGATCGCGCTGCGCCGCCGCATGCCGGAGAAGATGCTGCTGCTGACGATCGGGCTCGGTGTGGCGCAGGTGGCGCTGAACGTCGAGACGACGCCCGCCGACTTCGCGATGCTGGTGATCGTCTACACGGTGGCCGCGACGGGCGCCCGGTGGGCCTCCCGGCTCGCCCTGGCCGTGGGCCTGTGCGCGGCCCCAGTGGCACAGCTGCGCTGGCCGAACGAGCACAGCGGCACTCTGGGCAACCTGGCGATCGTGGTCTTCCAGACGGTCCCGTTCGCGCTCGCCTGGGTGCTCGGCGACTCGATCCGCACCCGCCGCGCCTACTTCGCGCAGCTGGAGGAGCGCAACGCCCGCCTCGAGAAGGAGCGCGAGGCGCAGGCCAAGGTCGCGGTCGCCGCCGAACGCGCCCGGATCGCACGCGAGTTGCACGACGTCGTCGCGCACAACGTGTCGGTGATGGTGGTGCAGGCCGACGGCGCCGCCTACGTCCTGGACGCCGCCCCCGACCAGGCGAAGAAGGCCCTGGAGACCATCTCCTCCACCGGCCGCCAGGCCCTCGCCGAGATGCGCCGCCTGCTCGGCGTGCTGCGCACCGGCGAGCACAAGGAGGTCGGCGAGTACGTTCCGCAGCCCGACGTCGAGCAGATCGACGAGCTGATCGAGCAGTGCCGCACCTCCGGCCTGCCCGTCGACTTCAAGGTCGAGGGCACCCCGCGCCCGCTGCCCAGCGGCGTCGAGCTCACCGCGTACCGCATCGTGCAGGAGGCGCTGACGAACACGCGCAAGCACGGCGGGCCCAACACGGGCGCGAGTGTGCGCCTCGTCTACTTCGACGACGGCCTCGGCCTGCTCGTCGAGGACGACGGCAAGGGCGCCCCGCACGAGCTGTACGAGGAAGGCGGCGCCGACGGCCAGGGTCACGGCCTGATCGGCATGCGCGAGCGGGTCGGTATGGTCGGGGGCACCCTGGACGCGGGTCCGCGCCCCGGCGGTGGGTTCCGGATCAGCGCGCTGCTCCCGCTGAAACCCGCCCACTGACGCCTACGCACGTCCGGTGTTGACACCTGTAACGCCGCCCGCCGACGAAAACCGCCGCACAACGTGAACCGCCGCAACGAACGAGAACGGAAGAGGTCTCGATGACGATCCGCGTGATGCTCGTGGACGACCAGGTGCTGCTGCGCACCGGGTTCCGGATGGTGCTCGCAGCCCAGCCGGACATGGAGGTCGTCGCGGAGGCGGGGGACGGCGTCGAGGCCCTTCAGGTGCTGCGCGCGACAGCCGTCGACGTGGTGCTGATGGACGTCCGCATGCCGAAGCTCGACGGCGTGGAGACCACCCGCCGCATCTGCTCGGAGCCCGAACCGCCGAAGGTGCTGATCCTGACCACCTTCGACCTCGACGAGTACGCCTTCTCGGGGCTGAAGGCGGGCGCCTCCGGCTTCATGCTCAAGGACGTGCCGCCCGGCGAACTCCTCGCCGCCATCCGGGCCGTGCACAGCGGCGACGCGGTGGTGGCCCCGTCGACCACGCGCCGCCTGCTCGACCGGTTCGCGCCGATGCTGCCGAGCGCCGGCAAGGATCCCCAGCACAAGGAGCTGGAGCGGCTCACCGAACGCGAGCGCGAAGTCATGATCCTGGTCGCGCAGGGCCTGTCCAACGGCGAGATCGCGGCCCGGCTCGTGCTGTCCGAGGCGACCGTGAAGACCCATGTCGGCCGCATCCTGACCAAGTTGGGGCTCAGGGACCGGGTGCAGGTGGTGGTCCTGGCGTACGAGACGGGGCTCGTGCGCGCGGGCGGACACGGCTGATCCACAGGGGCGTACCCCTCGCGTGAACCGGTGCGCACCACGGTCCGCGCAGGTCCGCGCATGCTCCTGCGGATCGACGGCCTCTTCGGGTGCGGCACCGCTCGACCGTGCCGAAGACGGCCGATCGCATCGCTGTGCTCGGCGGGCTGACGCTGCGGCCGGACAACGAGGGCGCTTGCGCGGCATGATCCGCCGGGCAGGCCCTAGCGGAGGATCCCCTCCAGGAAGTCGCTGCCCAGGCGGGCCACCACCGTCACGTCCAGCTGGTGCAGGACGTACCGGCCGCGGCGGCGGGTGGTGATGAGTCCCGCCTTCTTCAGCACGCTCAGGTGCCGGGATATCTCGGGAGCCGTCATGCCGTGCACCTGCGCCAGCTCGCCCGTGGTGTACGCGCTGCGGGCCAGATGGCGGCACAGGCGCATCCGGACGGGGTGGGAGAGCGCCGTCATCCGCAGGGCCAGCTGTTCGACCGAGGGCGGCGCGGCGAGCTCGGGGGTGCCGACCGGGTAGTGCAGCACCGGCTGCCAGCCGTACCGGTACAGGACGCTGAGATGCGGCCAACCCAGGCTCGTCGGGACGAGCAGCAGGCCGCCGTCCGCCGTGGCCGTACGGGCGTCGGCCAGTTTGTCGACCGTGATCCGCGCGGCGGACTCGTCGAGCGCCACGGCCGGGGACACCGCGGTCAGCGCCTCGGCGAGGCCCCTGTGCCGCAGGAGGTCCGTCTTGTGGCGGGCGTCCGCCGCGAGCTGGTGGCGCAGCCGGGACCAGGCCTCCGCGAAGAACGCCTCGTCGCAGTCCTCCACGAACTGCCTGAACCAGGCTCGGATCAGCGGCGGGTCGGCCAGCAGCCGCTCGCTGAACCGCACCTGCTGCGGCCCGCGGGAGGCGGCCAGATCCAGCGCGCGTCGGCGCACCACGGCGTCGGAGAGGATGGCCGGCGCCGGCGAGTCGTACGGCAGCGCGCACGTGAACTCCAGGGCCGCGTCCACGAACTGCTCGTCCGTCAGCTTGTCCAGCAGGTCCAGGTCCTCGGCGAGCGTGGCGCCCGGCAGCGTGCTTCTGCCCGGGATGCCGGCGAACGGCAGGAACAGGTCCGAGAACGTCGTCCGCCACAGGAAGTCCGCCTCGCACATCCGGTCCGCCAGCTGCGAGTCGAGCCGGGCCGTCACGCTCGTCACCCAGCCCTGAAGGCCCGGGTGGTGTCCCGGCTCGGAGAGCGCATGCAGCGCCATACCGAGCTCGCCCAGCGGCGAGGGCACGGCGGTGACCCTCTCCGGCCGCAGCCCCGCGATGTCGATGTGCACGCTCATGACCTCATGGTGCACTCCGCCACTGACAACGCCGTCGTCGTTTGACGGCCGCCGTCAATCGACGCGACGCCACCGCCGCACCGGCGCAACCTGGGACCACCGGGGCAGCCGCGGAGCCTACGGATCCCTGTATCCACGTATCCACGTCCCGAGAAGGCGATCACCCATGAGCATCACCCAGCAGTACCTCCTCGACACGTACCGCGCCCGGAAGCTCGGCGAGCCCGCGCCGCCCGCTCCCGGCGCCCATGACTGGCAGGTCGTGCGCGAGTGGCGCGACGAGCGGCAGTTCCGTGCGGTCGTCGCCGGCCGGCCGGCCCACGGGCGGATACGGCCGGCCCTGGGCCGATGGCTGCGTCTGCGTCTGCGGCCGCGTTCTACCGGCTGACCTCCGGCTCCTCGCTCGATTCCGGCTGGTCGCCGACCTCTGCGTTCTTGGCCTGCTCGTCGGTCTGCTTGTGGGCCTCCTCGGTGAGCCGGGCGACGAATTCGGCGACCGCCGCCTTCACGTCCTCGGCCGTCCACTCCAGGCCCGCGGCCCGTACAGAGACCTCGGTGACGGCCAGCCCCGGGCCCTTCGGATCCCAGGCGTCCGAGAACAGGACGGTGCCCGTCTCCTCGGCGTGCCGGACGGCGGCCTCCGCGGCGACGTCGGGGTCGTACGGCAGCCAGACCTGGAACTCGTTCGTGTGCGGCCGCTCGGGGTGGACGCGCATCCACGGCACCCCGGCCGCCGCGAACCCCTCGCGCAGCGCGTCGGCGACCACGCGCGCGTGGGCCACGTACTCGGGCAGCCGGGGCAGTTCCCGCTCCAGGCCGGCGAGGGCCGACAGCACCGTCGGGAACTGCTGGAAGATCTGGCCGCCGTACCGGTGCCGCCAGGCCTTCGCCTCGTCGATCAGCGTCTTCGGGCCCGCGATCGCCGCGCCGCCGAAGCCGTCCAGGGACTTGTAGAACGACACGTACACGCTGTCCGCCAGGCCCGCGATCTCGTCCAGGGGCCGGCCGAAGTGGACGGTGGACTCCCACAGACGCGCGCCGTCGAAGTGCACTACGGCGTCCCTCTCGTGCGCGGCCTCCACGATCTCGGTGAGCTCCTCCCAGGAGGGCAGCACGAAACCGGCGTCCCTGAGCGGCAGCTCGAGCATCAGCGCCCCGAAGGGCTCCTCGAATTCACGTACCTGGTCGGCGGTCGGCAGCCGCGGCTCGCCGGTCACACGCACCGGACGCAACCCGCTGACCTGGCTGAACGCGTTCCGCTCATGCACCTCGGGGTGGGCCAGCGCATGCAGGGCGACCGTCGGGTTGCCGGTGCGGCCCGCCCAGCAGCGCAGTGCCACCTGCTGGGCCATGGTGCCCGTCGGGAAGAACGCGGCGGCCTCCTTGCCGAGCAGTCCCGCGACCTTCTCCTCCAGGGCCTCGACGACACCGTTGCCGTAGATGTCCGACGGCTCGTCCAGGTCGTACAGGTCCTGAGCGCTCTCCAGCAGCGCCAGGCGCTCCCGGAGCGTGCCCAGGAAACCGGGGCGCGCGAGGACGCGCTCCGCACTCCGGCACGCGCTGATGCGCCGCTCACGGCGTCGCTTGCGCCGTTCCGCATCCGACATCTGATCCTCGTCCGGCATCTGTTCGGGCTGCCCCTCGACCTGCTCCGCCGCATCGCTCATGCCTCGGATCATGCCTGGCGCGGGTCCGGGCGAGCACTCGGTTTTCCACAGGTTTTCCCGTGTGCAGGTGCCGTGCGGAAACCCACAGCCTGTGGACAACCGAACGCCTCTCGAACCGATCGCGTTAACATGACGAGAAATCGTCCGGTACCCGGAGCGGACTGGAACGGGAAGGCCGCCGTCGCGTGAGTACAAGCCAACAGCCAGACCCCAGGGACCGCCCCGCGCGGCTCACCGTCGGCGTTGTCGGAGCCGGTCGGGTGGGCCCCGCGCTGGCCGCGTCCCTCCAGCTTGCCGGGCACCGTCCGGTGGCCGTCTCGGGAGTCTCCGACGCCTCTCGGAGGCGGGCCGCGGAGATGCTCCCCGACGTGCCGCTCATGCCGCCCGCCGAGGTGCTGGAGCGCGCCGACCTGGTGCTGCTCACCGTTCCGGACGACACCCTGCCCGGACTGGTGGAGGGGCTCGCCGAGACCGGGGCCGTGCGGCCGGGCCAGCTGCTCGTGCACACCTCCGGACGGTACGGTGCCAAGGTCCTGGACCCCGCCCTGCGCGCGGGCGCGCTGCCGCTGGCCCTGCACCCGGCGATGACCTTCACGGGCACGCCGGTGGACGTCCAGCGCCTGGCCGGATGCTCTTTCGGGGTCACCGCGCGCGAGGAGCTGCGGCTGGCCGCCGAGGCCCTGGTCATCGAGATGGGCGGCGAACCGGAGTGGATCGCCGAGGAGATGCGCCCGCTGTACCACGCGGCGCTCGCGCTGGGCGCGAACCACCTGGTGACACTGGTCGCCCAGTCCATGGAGCTGCTGCGCGAGGCGGGCGTCGAGGCCCCCGACCGGATGCTCGGCCCGCTGCTCGGCGCCGCCCTCGACAACGCCCTGCGCTCCGGCGACGCGGCCCTGACCGGCCCCGTCGCGCGCGGGGACGCCGGTACGGTCGCCGCGCACGTCGCGGAGCTGCGCAAGTACGCCCCGCAGACCGTCGCCGGTTATCTGGCGATGGCACGGGCCACCGCGGACCGCGCGCTCGCCCACGGGCTGCTGAAGCCGGAACTCGCCGAGGACCTCCTCGGAGTGCTCGCCACCGGGACCAACGGCGCCGAGGGAGACGCCCGATGACCACCACCCTGCTGCGCACCGCCGCCGAACTGCACGCACGCACGCGTGCGGGCCGCCGCGCCGTCGTGATGACCATGGGTGCCCTGCACGAGGGCCACGCCACCCTGATCCGCACCGCGCGAGAGATCTCCGGACCCGGCGGCGAGGTGGTCGTCACCGTCTTCGTGAACCCCCTGCAGTTCGGCGCGGGCGAGGACCTCGACCGCTACCCGCGCACCCTGGACGCGGACCTCAAGGTCGCCGAACAGTCCGGCGCGGACGTCGTGTTCGCCCCGTCCGTGGACGAGGTCTACCCGGGCGGCGAACCCCAGGTCCGCATCAGCGCGGGCCCCATGGGGGAGCGCCTGGAGGGTGCCTCGCGCCCCGGCCACTTCGACGGCATGCTCACGGTCGTCGGCAAGTTGCTGCACCTCACCCGCCCCGACGTCGCCCTGTTCGGCCAGAAGGACGCCCAGCAGCTCGCCCTGATCCGCCGCATGGTGCGGGACCTCAACTTCGGCATCGAGATCGTCGGCGTACCCACCGTGCGCGAGGACGACGGCCTCGCTCTCTCCAGCCGCAACCGATTCCTCTCGCCCGAGCAGCGGCGCACGGCGCTCAACCTCTCCCGCGCGCTGTTCGCGGGCAGCGACCGGCATGCCGCCCAGGAGGCGCTGCGCGCGCGGGCCCGCGAAGTGCCCGCCACGCACGCGCGTGCCGAGGCCCTCAGCGCCATAGGGGAGTCCCGCGCGGCCGCCGACGCGCACGCCGTCGCGAAGGCGCTCCCGGGCGCCCCGTCGGCCGTCCGCGCGGCCGCCCGGCTGGCCCTCGACGAGGCCGCGCGGCTGTCTCCGCCGCTCGAACTGGACTATCTGGCCCTCGTCGACCCGTCCGACTTCACCGAGATCGACGACGACTTCACCGGTGAGGCCGTCCTCGCCGTCGCCGCCCGGGTCGGGGCGACCCGGCTGATCGACAACATCCCGCTCGCTTTCGGAACCTTCGGAGCCGCCTCGTGACCAGCACAGGCATACGACTGCACGCGCCCGCCCCCGGGTGGTCCATCGCCGCCGACGTGGTGGTCGTCGGCTCCGGGGTGGCCGGCCTCACCGCGGCCCTGCGCTGCGAGGCCTCGGGCCTGCGGACCGTCGTCGTCACCAAGGCCCGCCTCGACGACGGCTCCACCCGCTGGGCCCAGGGCGGCGTCGCCGCGGCCCTCGGCGAGGGCGACACCCCCGAACAGCACCTGGACGACACCCTGGTGGCGGGCGCGGGCCTGTGCGACGAGGAGGCCGTCCGGATCCTCGTGACCGAGGGCCCGGACGCCGTGCGCCGGCTCATCGCGACCGGTGCCCACTTCGACGAGTCCGAGGACGGCGACCTGGAGCTCGCCCGCGAGGGCGGCCACCACCGCCGCCGCATCGCGCACGCCGGCGGCGACGCGACCGGCGCGGAGATCTCCCGGGCCCTGGTCGAGGCGGCACGCGCGCGTGGTGTGCGCACCATCGAGAACGCGCTCGTGCTGGACCTGCTGACGGACACCGACGGCCGTACGGCGGGTGTGAGCCTGCACGTCATGGGCGAGGGCCAGCACGACGGCGTGGGCGCCGTGCACGCCCCCGCGGTGGTCCTCGCGACCGGCGGCATGGGCCAGGTCTTCTCCGCGACCACCAACCCCTCGGTGTCGACCGGCGACGGTGTGGCGCTCGCCCTGCGCGCGGGCGCCGAGGTCTCCGACCTCGAGTTCGTGCAGTTCCACCCGACGGTGCTGTTCCTGGGCGCCGACGCCGAGGGCCAGCAGCCCCTGGTCTCCGAGGCCGTACGCGGCGAGGGCGCCCACCTGGTCGACGCCGACGGCGTGCGCTTCATGGTCGGGCAGCACGAGCTGGCCGAGCTCGCGCCCCGGGACATCGTCGCCAAGGGCATCATGCGCCGCATGCAGGAGCAGGACGCCGGGCACATGTTCCTCGACGCCCGGCACTTCGGCGCCGACATGTGGGAGCACCGCTTCCCGACGATCCTCGCCGCCTGCCGCGCCCACGGCATCGACCCGGTCACCGATCCCATCCCGATCGCCCCGGCGGCCCACTACGCCTCCGGAGGCGTCCGCACGGACTCCCGGGGCCGCACGACCGTCCCGGGCCTGTACGCGTGCGGCGAGGTCGCCTGCACGGGCGTGCACGGCGCCAATCGGCTCGCCTCGAACTCCCTCCTCGAGGGCCTCGTCTACGCCGAGCGCATCGCCGCCGACATCACGGCGACCCACGCGGACAGCGGCCTCCACGCGCGCGTGCCCGAACCGGTCGAGCACCCCGAGACGCCCGCGCACCCCCTCCTCGCCCCCGAGGACAGGTTCGCGATCCAGCGGATCATGGCCAACGGCGCGGGCGTCCTGCGCTCCGCAGAATCCCTCGCCAAGGCCGCCGAACAGCTCCAGCAGCTGCACGCCGACGCCCGCGACGCCCTCGACGAGAACGGCAAGACCGCCGAGCCCGGCGTCGACACCTGGGAGGCAACCAACCTCCTGTGCGTGGCCCGCGTCCTGGTCGCCGCCGCCCGGCTGCGCGAGGAGACCCGCGGTTGCCACTGGCGCGAGGACAACGCCGACCGCGACGACACGGCATGGCGCCGCCACATCGTCGTACGGCTGAATCCGGACCGCACCCTCGCCGTACACACCACCGATACCGCAGACTTCCCCCCTACCCGGCAGCCCCTCCAGGAGCAGTGACAGAAGTGAGCACCCCCGACCTCCCCCTCGCGTCGAACGGCGGCTGCGGCGACGGCTGTGCCTGCGGCGCGGACACCGACGCGGAATATCTGGAGTGCGGGCTCGACCCCGCGCTCGCGCAGCTCTTGGCCGACGCCGGACTCGACCCCGTGGAGGTCGAGGACATCGCCAACGTCGCCATCCAGGAGGACCTCGACCACGGCGTGGACGTGACCACCGTCGCGACCATCCCCGAAGAGTCCGTCGCCACCGCCGACTTCACCGCACGCGAGGCGGGCGTCGCGGCGGGGCTCAGGGTCGCCGAAGCGGTGATCTCCGTGGTCTGCACGGACGAGTTCGAGGTCGAGCGGCACGTCGAGGACGGCGACCGGGTGGAGGCCGGGCAGAAGCTCCTGTCGGTCACCACGCGCACGCGTGACCTGCTCACCGCCGAACGCAGCGCGCTCAACCTCCTGTGCCGCCTGTCGGGCATCGCGACCGCCACGCGCGCGTGGGCGGACGTGCTGGAGGGCACGAAGGCGAGGGTCCGCGACACCCGCAAGACGACGCCGGGGCTCAGGTCCCTGGAGAAGTTCGCCGTGCGCTGCGGGGGCGGGGTCAACCACCGCATGTCGCTGTCGGACGCGGCACTCGTCAAGGACAACCACGTCGTCGCCGCGGGCGGCGTCGCACCGGCCTTCAAGGCCGTACGGGAGGCCTTCCCGGACGTGCCGATCGAGGTCGAGGTCGACACCCTGCACCAGCTGCGCGAGGTCATCGACGCCGGCGCCGACCTGATCCTGCTGGACAACTTCACGCCCGGCGAGTGCGAGGAGGCGGTGGCCCTCGTCCACGGCCGCGCCGCCCTGGAGGCGTCGGGCCGGCTCACGCTGGACAACGCGCGGGCGTACGCCGAGACCGGCGTCGACTACCTCGCCGTAGGAGCCCTGACCCACTCCTCGCCGATCCTCGACATCGGTCTCGACCTGCGAGCGGCGGAGTAGGTACCGGCCATGCTGCTGACGATCGACGTAGGGAACACGCACACCGTCCTCGGCCTGTTCGACGGGGACGACATCGTCGAGCACTGGCGCATCTCCACGGACGCGCGCCGCACGGCGGACGAGCTGGCGGTGCTGCTGCAGGGCCTGATGGGCATGCACCCGCTGCTCGGGGACGAGCTGGGCGACGGCATCGACGGGATCGCGATCTGCGCGACCGTGCCGTCCGTGCTGCACGAGCTGCGCGAGGTGACGCGCCGGTACTACGGCGACGTGCCCGCGGTGCTGGTGGAGCCGGGCGTGAAGACGGGCGTCCCGATCCTGACCGACAACCCCAAGGAGGTCGGCGCCGACCGCATCATCAACGCGGTGGCGGCGGTCGAGCTGTACGGCGGTCCCGCGATCGTCGTGGACTTCGGTACGGCGACGACGTTCGACGCGGTGTCCGCGCGCGGGGAGTACATCGGCGGCGTCATCGCGCCCGGCATCGAGATCTCCGTCGAGGCGCTCGGCGTCAAGGGCGCGCAGCTGCGCAAGATCGAGGTGGCCCGCCCGCGGAGCGTGATCGGCAAGAACACGGTCGAGGCGATGCAGTCCGGGATCATCTACGGGTTCGCCGGGCAGGTCGACGGTGTCGTCGGCCGGATGGCGCGGGAGCTGGCGGAGGATCCGGACGACGTGACGGTCATCGCGACCGGCGGACTTGCGCCGATGGTCCTGGGGGAGTCGTCGGTGATCGACGAGCACGAGCCGTGGTTGACGCTGGTCGGGCTCCGGTTGGTGTACGAGCGGAACGTGTCGCGGATGTGAGGACGGTGGGCCTCGGCGTAACCGAGTGGGCCGGTTGCGCGACACTCGTCCACGTATGGCGAAATATGTCGAATTTGTCTGATTAGCGCGTATCGTCGCCGCATGCCCACGCCATACGGATCTCGCGGCGGCATGGCGTTCGGCGTGGAGGAGCTGCGTGTGCTCCGCCGCGCTCTCGCCCTCGCCCTTCAGCCCGGCCCCACTCCCGCCGAGGACGTCCAGGACTGTCTCCGCCTCGCCGAGTCGCTGGACGAGGCGATGCGGGAGGGCGCCAGGCTGCGCGCCTTCCTGGTGGCCGACCTCGCGCGTTACCGAGCCGCCCTGCCCGGCACCGCCGCCGGGTACCTCGTCCTCCTCGAGGAGGCGCTGGCGGCCGGATACCGCCCGGACCCCGACGACCTGTCCGCCCTCCGGGCCCTGCGCGGCAACCCGGCCGCATCCGTCCTCCTGGGGCGCTGCCGGATGCTCGCCGAGCAGGACGTACGCGCCCGCCTCGCGCGCGGTACGTCGCGCCCGGCCACCCCGACCGTCCCGGCCGCCCGCACCCGCCTCACGGCCCTTCCCGGCGGCCTTGTCGGTACCGGGGCGGACCCTGCCGAGGACGTGGACCGGGATCCCGCCAGGAAGCCCGAGAAGAAGCCCGCCCAGAAGCCGGCCACTCCCAAGCCGGCTCCCGCCCCGGCGACCCCGAAACCGTCCCGTCCCATCCCGACCCCGGGCGAGGTCTTCCCGCGCCGCAAACCGACCCCGCCGTCCGGCTCGAATCCGCCCAGGCACCTCGCCGCGGGCTGAGAAGCCCCGAACCGTCCGGAACTTCCCCAACCCCGCCCCGCCCGCCCTTCCGCCCCGTGGCTACCCTGGACGCATGGACTACGTCTCCGCGCTTGTGCCCCCGGTCGTCATGGCTGTGTTCTTCATCGGCGTGATCCGGGTGATCGTGAAGACCCAGGGCGGGGCCAACAAGGCCAAGGAGGACGCGGCCGTCGACGCCGTTCTCGCGCGCGCGGAGGGGGCCCGGCAGGGCTCCGCGAAGACCGACGGCTGAGCCCTCCCCGACGCCGCTCCCTCGGCGCACGACTCCCGCGCATGCTCGCGCTTTCCGAGTCGTGCGCCCTTTTTGTCACCGTTTGTGATCGAAAGCGCCCGTCCAGCAGGCTGTGAAGGAGTTCTCCCACTATTGTGCTGAACTGTGCCTCGCCCATTGGGAGAACTCGAAGACGCGGTCATGACGCGGGTGTGGAAGTGGAACCGCCCGGTGACCGTTCGAGAAGTCCTGGAAGATCTTCAGCAGGAACGGTCCATCGCATACACCACGGTGATGACCGTTTTGGACAATCTCCATCAGAAGGGCTGGGTACGCCGTGAGGCGGAAGGCCGGGCCTATCGATATGAGGCGGTCTCCACCCGGGCCGCCTACGCGGCCGCTCTGATGAACGACGCCTGGTCGCAGAGTGACAACCCCGCGGCTGCTCTCGTCGCCTTCTTCGGGATGATGAGCGAGGAACAGCGACGGGCTCTCAGAGACGCTGTACGCATCGTCCAAGGCCCGGAAACAGCCGAAGCGACCTCGGATACCGGCGGCGATACCGCCGATGAGAACCCCGGGTCGGCGCCGGAGGACGACGGGCGATAGCGTCCGCACATGTCAGCAGAGAGTCCTGATGGCCCCGAAGGCCCCGAAGTCAGCGCTAAAGCCATCACTGTCCGGCGGGCGCGTACCGGCGATGTCCCGGCCGTGCGCCGACTCCTTGACACGTACGTCCGCGGCCGCATCCTGCTCGACAAAGCAACGGTGACGCTTTACGAGGACATCCAGGAGTTCTGGGTCGCCGAACGGGACGACAACGCCGAGGTGGTCGGCTGTGGTGCGCTGCACGTGATGTGGGAAGACCTCGCGGAAGTCCGCACTCTCGCGGTGAAGCCCGGCCTGAAGGGCGCCGGTGTCGGGCATCAAGTGCTGCAGAAGTTGCTGCACACCGCACGTTGGCTGGGTGTTCGTCGCGTTTTCTGTCTGACCTTCGAAGTGGACTTCTTCGCCAAGCACGGCTTCGTCGAGATCGGCGAGACGCCCGTCGACACCGATGTCTACGCGGAGCTACTGCGTTCCTATGACGAGGGCGTAGCAGAGTTCCTGGGTCTCGAACGGGTGAAACCGAACACCTTGGGCAACAGCCGGATGCTTCTGCATCTGTGATCAGCGATCACCGGGGCGTATTCCGCCGAGTCCTGCCCCGGTTCCCTATGTCCGAAACGCGCATGTTTCCGGACCGGGCGGACTGTCTGTCTCGCGCTTGCTCTCTCAGTCAGTCCCGCAGTCAGTCCCGCAGTCAGTCCCGCAGTCAGTCCCGCAGTCAGTCTCTCCGAGGGGTTTGTGTTTTTCCGGCAAAAGCGGTTTGCTTTCCGACGTACTGCAGTACTGCATATAACAGGGGACGGCGAAACGGCGGACGCCGCAGACCCCAGGCCCTCAAGTATTGGATGAAAGGAAATCCGGTGGCACAGAAGGTTCAGGTCCTTCTTGTCGACGACATCGACGGCGGCGAGGCAGACGAGACCGTCACGTTCGCGTTGGACGGCAAGACGTACGAGATCGATCTCACGACCGCCAATGCGGACAAGCTCCGTGGCCTTCTCGAGCCTTACGTGAAGGGTGGTCGTCGTACCGGAGGCCGTGCTTCGGGCGGGCGCGGAAAGGCGCGCGCCGCTTCCGGTGGCAGCCAGGACACCGCGCAGATCCGCGCGTGGGCGAAGGAGAACGGATACGAGGTCAACGACCGCGGCCGTGTTCCCGCGTCCATCCGCGAGGCCTACGAGAAGGCCAACGCCTGATCGCTGGGCTACGGCAGGGTCAACGGCCGGGCGCACGCGCGCCGCAGCCGCAACCGGTGGCAGTGCGTCGCCACCGTGTCCACGAGTCGTACGAGATCGGGGGCGCCCCCACCGCCCCCCACGGCCGACATCAGCGTCGGCAGCGAGGCCTCGACCTCGCACCCAGGCTCGGGGGGTCGCAACCATACGGCGGCCCCCTGCAGGGCGCCCGAGCGGTCCGCGGGCCGTACATCGGCCGGCTCCGGCCCGGGGGGCAGCGGCGCGTCCATGGCGCCGCCCTCACCGGTGGCCGTCAGATCGAGTGTGAGCGCGCCCCACTCCAGCCAGTCCAGCAGCCCCGGCAACTCCTCCGCGCTGCCCGCGGCCACCAGCAGCCGCATCCGGTCGCCCTGCACGGCCACCGGAGAGCCCGGCGCGAGATGGCGCAGGCCCGCCCGGCCCGCCTCGGCCGGGACGTCCAGGACGTCGAAACGGTCGCCCACGCGCAGCCGTACCGGGGATCCGGGGCTTTCCGCAGGTGCGGGCACTGTCGCCCAGCCCAGTTCGTTCTCGTACCACCGGCGGGCTCGATCGCCCGGATCGAGCGGCTGCCGGGGGAGCGGGATTGTGAGGAGGCTGCCAACCATGCCAAGTGCAACCGTCCGAAAGGGCCGCGAGTTACGCTGGGTGTTCCGGCAGCTGCGCAGAGTGCCGGAAATGGGGGCGCGCGGGGGTGCGGGGTGGTGCAAGGTTGTTCGCCCATAGCGGAGGGAACCGGTGCACGCGGCATGGAGTGTCAGTGCCGGCGGGTAAGACATCCCTAGTGGGAGGGGGCGACACGCAGGGCAGGGCGTCTCACGTTCGCCATCGGCGTACTGATGGTGAGGGTAACCACCTGGCCTGCGGGAACATCGTCTCGCACCATCGGGTTGGAGCAGATGTCGGCGTTCGGGGTCAGGAGGCCATCGACGGTGTCGGCAGTTGGAATGAGCGGTCCCCGCTTGCGGGACTAAGCTGCGGAAGGACAGGGAGGGGAAGTTCCCCCCACTGCCTGACCGCTCTGAGGAGCGATTAACGATGTTCGAGAGGTTCACCGACCGCGCGCGGCGGGTTGTCGTCCTGGCTCAGGAAGAAGCCCGGATGCTCAACCACAACTACATCGGCACCGAGCACATCCTCCTGGGCCTGATCCACGAGGGTGAGGGTGTCGCCGCCAAGGCCCTTGAGAGCCTCGGGATTTCGCTCGAGGCGGTCCGCCAGCAGGTGGAGGAGATCATCGGGCAGGGGCAGCAGGCCCCGTCCGGGCACATCCCCTTCACCCCCCGTGCCAAGAAGGTCCTGGAGCTCTCGCTCCGCGAGGCCCTTCAGCTGGGCCACAACTACATCGGCACGGAGCACATCCTGCTCGGCCTGATCCGTGAGGGCGAGGGCGTCGCCGCCCAGGTCCTGGTCAAGCTGGGCGCTGATCTCAACCGGGTGCGGCAGCAGGTCATCCAGCTGCTCTCCGGTTACCAGGGCAAGGAGACCGCCGCCGCCGGCGGGCCTGCCGAGGGCACGCCCTCGACGTCCCTGGTCCTCGACCAGTTCGGCCGGAACCTCACCCAGGCCGCTCGTGAGTCCAAGCTCGACCCGGTCATCGGGCGCGAGAAGGAGATCGAGCGGGTCATGCAGGTGCTGTCCCGCCGCACCAAGAACAACCCGGTCCTGATCGGTGAGCCCGGCGTCGGCAAGACCGCCGTCGTCGAGGGTCTCGCCCAGGCCATCGTCAAGGGCGAGGTGCCCGAGACCCTCAAGGACAAGCACCTCTACACCCTCGACCTCGGCGCGCTGGTCGCCGGCTCCCGCTACCGCGGTGACTTCGAGGAGCGCCTGAAGAAGGTGCTCAAGGAGATCCGCACCCGCGGCGACATCATCCTGTTCATCGACGAGCTGCACACGCTGGTCGGTGCGGGTGCCGCCGAGGGCGCCATCGACGCCGCTTCGATCCTGAAGCCGATGCTGGCCCGCGGTGAGCTGCAGACCATCGGTGCCACCACGCTGGACGAGTACCGCAAGCACCTGGAGAAGGACGCGGCCCTCGAGCGCCGCTTCCAGCCCATCCAGGTCGCGGAGCCGTCCCTGCCGCACACGATCGAGATCCTCAAGGGTCTGCGTGACCGGTACGAGGCCCACCACCGCGTCTCCATCACGGACGAGGCCCTGGTGCAGGCGGCGACGCTCGCCGACCGGTACATCTCGGACCGCTTCCTGCCGGACAAGGCGATCGACCTGATCGACGAGGCCGGTTCCCGGATGCGCATCCGCCGGATGACCGCGCCGCCGGACCTGCGCGAGTTCGACGAGAAGATCGCGGGCGTGCGCCGCGACAAGGAGTCCGCGATCGACTCGCAGGACTTCGAGAAGGCCGCCTCCCTCCGCGACAAGGAGAAGCAGCTCCTGGCCGCCAAGGCCAAGCGGGAGAAGGAGTGGAAGGCCGGCGACATGGACGTCGTCGCCGAGGTCGACGGCGAGCTGATCGCCGAGGTCCTCGCGACCGCCACCGGCATCCCGGTCTTCAAGCTGACCGAGGAGGAGTCCTCGCGTCTGCTGCGCATGGAGGACGAGCTCCACAAGCGGGTCATCGGCCAGGTCGACGCCGTCAAGGCGCTCTCGAAGGCGATCCGTCGTACGCGTGCGGGCCTCAAGGACCCGAAGCGTCCCGGTGGTTCGTTCATCTTCGCCGGCCCGTCCGGCGTCGGTAAGACCGAGCTGTCCAAGGCCCTCGCCGAGTTCCTCTTCGGTGACGAGGACGCGCTGATCTCCCTCGACATGTCGGAGTTCAGCGAGAAGCACACGGTCTCGCGTCTCTTCGGTTCGCCCCCCGGATACGTGGGCTACGAAGAGGGCGGCCAGCTGACCGAGAAGGTCCGCCGCAAGCCGTTCTCCGTCGTCCTCTTCGACGAGGTCGAGAAGGCTCACCCGGACATCTTCAACTCGCTGCTGCAGATCCTGGAGGACGGTCGCCTGACCGACTCCCAGGGCCGGGTCGTGGACTTCAAGAACACGGTCATCATCATGACGACCAACCTCGGTACCCGGGACATCTCCAAGGGCTTCAACCTGGGCTTCGCGGCCTCGGGTGACAAGAAGTCGAACTACGAGCGCATGAAGAACAAGGTCTCGGACGAGCTCAAGCAGCACTTCCGTCCCGAGTTCCTCAACCGCGTCGACGACGTGGTCGTCTTCCCGCAGCTGACGCCCGCGGACATCCTGCGGATCGTCGACCTGATGATCGGCAAGGTGGACGAGCGCCTGAAGGACCGGGACATGGGCATCGAGCTCTCCCAGTCCGCCAAGGAGCTGCTGTCCAAGAAGGGTTACGACCCGGTGCTGGGTGCGCGTCCGCTGCGTCGCACCATCCAGCGCGAGATCGAGGACACGCTGTCCGAGAAGATCCTCTTCGGCGAGCTGCGTCCCGGTCACATCGTGGTCGTGGACACCGAGGGCGAGGGCGAGACCCAGACCTTCACCTTCCGCGGTGAGGAGAAGTCGGCGCTGCCCGACGTCCCGCCGATCGAGCAGGCCGCGGGTGGGGCCGGTCCCAACCTGAGCAAGGAGGCGTAAGCCTCACGGCGACGCCAGAAGGGGCCGGTGCTTTCGAGCACCGGCCCCTTCGTCGTGCCCGCGTGCGGCTACGACAACTGCCCGTCGTAGTCCGGCAGCTTGTACGTCTTCTCGGCGTGGCCGCCCGACAGGTCCGTGGCGCTGTTGCCGATGTTCGCGATGATCTTGTAGCCCTTGTTCTCGATGTCGACGCGCTGGGCGGTCTTGTAGGCGGCGACGTCCTTGAAGAGGTCGAACAAGCCGCGGACGTAGAGACCGGAGACGTCGTAGCCGTCGTGCTCGAGGTTCCACTCGGTGGGCGCGTAGATGATGCCCGGGCGGGCGGTGACGAAGAAGAGCGAGACGCCGTGCTCCTGGGCGTACTCGGCGACGTTCAGGACCGGCTTGTTGGCCGGCTGCGGGTAGCTGAAGCCGTAGTCGGTCTCCAGCGTGGTGTTGTCGATGTCGAAGACGATCGCCTGCTTCTCGCCCGGCTCGGCCGCGGCGATGCGCTGCTTCAGATACGGCAGGGCCTGGTCCATCACCGTCTGGCAGTCCTTCTGCCAGGTCGCGTAGTCGACGTCCCCGGTGCTGGTCGCCGCGTTCGCGGGGGCGGCCAGTGCCACGAGGGCAGAGGCGGAAACTGCGGTGACCGTTGCGCGGAGCGCCCAGGGGCGTCGGCTCTTCATGGATGGGGGGTCCTCTCACGTCCGTATGCCGTTGTCTGGTGCATCGTCAGGGGCGAGGGTGGCGCGAGGGGAACCGTAGGGTTACCGGGGGGTAGGTGACCAGAGATGTGCGTCACATCAGGCGATGCACGCCGTTGGTACCGGAAGTGACGGGACGTCAGGAGGGTAGCCCCCGTCACATTGCGGAGGATCTGGATCTTGCCGACCGGTGACAAGCCGCACAGGCGATTTGTCCGGTACTACGGCGGATAGTGGGTGACCCGATATGGGCAAAAAGGACTTTTGTTCTGGAATTCCAAATGCGGATCTGCCGTCATGGGGGGATTCGATACCGATGTGTCCCACTTGGGGGCTGTGTCAATAAGTGGGAAGTTTTGCGATGAAGTACTAGCTTCCGTCGTAGATCACAGGTTTTGGACTCTGCGGGTCTCGGGGTTACCAAGGGATGGCCCACCCGGCGGCCGCTTGTGCGCCGGGTGGCGTTTCTGTCCCCGTCACCCCGAGGTTCCTATGTCTTCGCGTGTCACGTCCCGCTCTTCCCGTACGTCCCTGCTCCGCACCCGCGCGGCCGTCCTGGCCGCCGGCCTCGGCGCGTCGGTCGTGCTGGGCGCAGGGGTCGCGGCCGCCGCCGATGCCACCACCGCCTCCGCCTCCAGCGCCGCGAGCGCCGTCCAGGCGCAGGCCGCCGCGCAGGCCAAGGCCGCCAAGGCCGCCGCGAGCGCCAAGGCGAAGGCGCAGGCGGCCGCGAAGAAGAAGGCCGCCGCCAAGAAGGCCGCTGCCAAGAAGGCTGCCGCCAAGAAGGCCGTGTCCTGGATCGACCCGGTGAAGAAGTACAAGCTCTCCGCGAGCTTCAACCAGGCCGGCGGCATGTGGCAGTCCACCCACAGCGGGCAGGACTTCGCCGTGGCGAGCGGCACGAGCGTCTTCGCCGCGCACGGCGGCACCGTCGTCAAGGCCGGCGGGAACGGTGCCGGCGACGGCCCCGCGTACGGCAACGCCATCGTCATCAAGCATGGCAACGGGACGTACTCGCAGTACGCCCACCTGTCGCGGATCGACGTCCGGGTCGGTCAGGTCGTCACCACCGGCCAGCACATAGCCCGGTCCGGGAACACCGGTAACTCCAGTGGCCCGCACCTGCACTTCGAGATCCGGAAGACCGCCAACTACGGCTCCGCCATCGACCCGGTCGCGTTCCTGCGGGCCAAGGGCGTGACCGTCTAGCTAGGACGCGTGGCCGCCTTCGTGCGCCTGCGTCACCAGGTCGGTGGCGACCTCGAGGACCGCCTTGCGCTTGTCCTCGGTGTCGCCCTCGATGTCGTTGAGGACGAACATCCCGGCGTGCAGTGTGAACATCGCGCTGACACAGCGGACCTGGTCGATCAGCTCGGCCTCCGGGTCGATGAGGATGTCGCGCATGCCCATCATGCGGCTGCGGAACACCTCGCCGATGCTCAGCTCCTTCACCGTCCCCTGGTTCTCCTGCATGAAGCGGAAGAGCGGGGTCGCACCAGCCAGGGCGTCGCTGTAGCGGCGGATGATCTCGTGCTTCGTCGCCAGCGACTGCGGCTGCTGCCTGCCCCAGTCGATCAGTTCGACGATCGGCTGCGAGAGGTCCTCGAAGATGCTGACGAGGATCTCTTCCTTCGTCTTGAAGTGGTAGTAGAGCGCCGCTTTGGTGACGTCGAGGCGCTCGGCGATCTCGCGCAACGACGTCTTCTCGTAGCCCTGCTCGGCGAAGAGTTCGAGAGCCACGTCCTGGATGCGCTGGCGGGTGTCTCCGCGGCGCTGCCGCTTGGTGCCGTCCATGGTGCCGCCCATCCTCGTGCTCCTCACGCTCCCTGCAAACTTACTTGCCGCCCGACTAAAAAACTTACTTGACGCCCGGCTAGTTACGGGTCTACCTTCCCAGTGTAGCCAACTAGCCGGGCGGCAAGTAAGTGGCCGGGCGGGGGCAGTACCGCAGAAGGCGTAGTACCTAGGGGAGTGGGAACGATGGCGGACACACAGACAGTCGAGACGAAGCCGGAGAAACAGCCGAGGAGCGTACGGGTCGTACTGCTCGCGCTCATGATCACCATGATGCTCGCGATGCTCGACAACATGATCGTGGGCACGGCGATGCCGACGATCGTGGGCGACCTCGGCGGACTCGAGCACCTTTCGTGGGTCGTGACGGCCTACACCCTCGCGACCGCGGCCTCCACGCCGATCTGGGGCAAGCTCGGCGACATGTACGGCCGTAAGGGCGCGTTCATGACGTCGATCGTGATCTTCCTGATCGGCTCCGCGCTCAGCGGTATGGCCCAGAACATGGGCGAGCTGATCGGGTTCCGTGCGATCCAGGGTCTCGGCGCTGGCGGTCTGATGGTCGGCGTCATGGCGATCATCGGCGACCTGATTCCGCCGCGGGAGCGCGGCAAGTACCAGGGCATGATGGCCGGCGTCATGGCGCTCGCGATGATCGGCGGCCCGCTGGTCGGCGGCACCATCACCGACAACTGGGGCTGGCGCTGGTCGTTCTACATCAACCTGCCGCTCGGCGTGGTCTCGCTCGGCCTCATCAGCGCCGTGCTGCACCTGCCGAGGAAGCGGTCCAAGGCGGGCATCGACTACCTCGGCGTCGCGCTGCTGACCATCGGCATCACCTCGATCGTCCTCGTCACCACCTGGGGCGGCTCGCAGTACGCCTGGACGTCCGCGCGGATCATGGAGCTCATCGGCATCGGCGTCGCCGCGCTCATCGGGTTCGTGTTCTGGCAGACGAAGGCCGCCGAGCCGATCGTGCCGCTGCACATCTTCCGCAGCCGCAACTTCACCCTGATGTCGCTCATCGGCTTCATCACCGGCTTCGTGATGTTCGGCGCCACGCTGTTCCTGCCGCTGTACCAGCAGGCGGTGCAGGGCGCGTCCGCGACCAACTCCGGGCTGCTGCTCCTGCCGATGCTCGGTGCGATGCTGGTCACCTCGATGGTGGCCGGGCGGGTGACCACGAACACCGGCAAGTACAAGGTGTTCCCGGTCGTCGGCAGCGCCCTGATGATCGTCGGCCTGTATCTGCTGTCCACGATGGACACGGGGACCTCGCGGTTCATGTCCGGTGTGTTCATGGCCGTCGTCGGTCTCGGCATGGGCTGCCTGATGCAGATCACCATGCTGGTCGCGCAGAACAGCGTCGAGATGAAGGACATGGGCGTCGCGTCCTCCTCCACCACCCTGTTCCGTACGCTCGGCTCCTCCTTCGGTGTCGCGATCATGGGCGCCCTGTTCAACAACCGGGTCCAGCACGTCATGACCGAGAAGGCCGGCGCCCTGGGTTCGAAGATCACCGAGAAGTCGGCGCAGCTGGACGCGAAGAGCCTGGAGAAGCTGCCGGCCGTGGCGCGCGAGGCGTACCAGCACGCGGTGTCCTCGGGCACGCACTCGGCCTTCCTGCTCGGTTCCGTGGTCGCGGTGTTCGCACTGGTCGCGGCGGTGTTCGTCAAGGAGGTCACGCTGCGGGGGACGGGACCGAAGACGGAGGAGCCGGCGGAGGACGCGCCGGTGCAGCCGGTGGTCGAGGCCGTCTGACCGTACGAAAGTGAGCTGAAGGTCCCCCGGTAGGTGTCCGCCCCGGGGGGCCTTCTTCGTGTTTCCGCGCCCCCGCCGCCCCTGCCCCGGGGGCTGCGCCCCCAGACCCTCCTTCGGCCCTGAAGGGGCCTCGTCCTCAAACGCCGGACGGGCTGGAGAGGCCTACTGGCGCCGTTGTCAGTACTGCGTGTCACCATCGGATCTATGGACAAAATGCGGCAGTTGCGGCTGGCCAAGGACGCCATGGATCGTGACTGGGCCGACCCGGAGCTGGACCTGGACGCGGTGGCCGCGCACGCCGGATATTCGCGCTACCACTTCATACGGGCCTTCAAGGAGGCGTACGACGAGACGCCCGGCCAGTACCTGACGCACCGCCGCATCGACCGCGCCGAGGACCTGCTGCGCACCGCCAACCTGTCCGTGACCGAGATCTGCAACCTCGTCGGCTTCAGCAGCCTGGGCACGTTCTCCACCCGGTTCAAGGCATGGACCGGGCTGACACCCACCGAGTACCGGGCGAAGCACGTGGGGCGCGGGGCCGCGCTCATACCGGGCTGTTACGCCATGCTCTGGGCCGGCGGGTTCAGAAGCGGGCCGCCGGGGCAGCGCAATTCCGAAGAAGCGGGCTGAAGGCGCCGCTGCCTACGGTGACAGGGCAGCGACCGACCGCCGACAGGAGCACGTGATGATCAAGGGACTCGCCATTTCCACCGTCTGGGTCCTCGACCAGGACCGGGCCAAGAAGTTCTACACCGAGAAGCTGGGCCTGGAGCTCCGTACGGATCTGATCATGGGCGAGGGCGGCATGCGCTGGATCACCGTGGGCACCGCGAACCAGCCCGAGGTCGAAATCACGCTGATGGTGCCGGGCCCGCCCGCGATGGACCCCGAGTCCGCCGAGATGGTCAGGAAGCTCGTGGCCAAGGGGGTCCTCGGTGCGGGCGCGCTGACCACGGACGACATCCACGGGGAGTACAAGAAGCTCAAGGACCGCGGCGTGGAGTTCCTGCAGGAGCCGCAGGAGCGCCCGTACGGCACGGAGGCGGTGTTCCGCGACGACTCCGGCAACTGGTTCTCGCTCACCCAGCCCAGCGAGGGCGAGCTCGACCTGGCGAAGGACTGGGCGTGCTGAACGGATCCCCGCGGGAGTCAACCCCGGCGGCCGACCACACGGCCGTGCGGGTCGCCCTCTGGCGGGCCCTGCACCTCCGGGCCGATCCGCCGCCGCACGTCATCGAGGACGAGGTCGGGCTGCGGATCGCCGACCCTGGCGACGACTGGCGCGAGCGTCCCGACATGGACGTCGACGCCACCCGCCGCACCCGGGCGTCCATCGTGGCGCGGGCCCGGTTCGTCGAGGACCTGGTCGTGGCGCGGGCGGGGGAGGGAGTGGATCAGTACGTCGTCCTCGGCGCCGGTCTGGACACGTTCGCCCAGCGTCGGCCGGAGGTCGCCGCCCGGCTCGGGCTGCGCGTCTTCGAGGCCGACCAGCCAGGCCCGCAGGCCTGGAAGCGGCAGCGGCTGGCGGACCTCGGCCACGACATCCCCGAGTGGCTGAGGCTCGTGCCGGTCGACTTCGAGGGGGACTGGTGGGGGCAGCTGCTCGCCGCCGGACTCGACGCCGGGCGGCCCGCCGTGGTGGCCTCGGCGGGCGTCACGATGTACCTCACCGAGGAGGCGATCGCGGCGACCTTCCGGCTCGTCGCGGGTCTCGCCCCCGGATCGACGCTGGTCACGACCTTCCTGCGGCCGATCGAGGACGTCGAGCCGGGGGAGCAGGCGCAGCTCAGGGTCGCGATGAAGGGCGCCCGAGCCGCCGGGACACCCTTCCTCAGCTTCTACCGGCCGCCGCAGCTGCTGGCCCTGGCCCGCGAGGCCGGTTTCCGGGAGGCCCGGCACGTGTCGGCGGCCGATCTCGAGGAGCGGTACTTCGCGGGCAGGACGGACGGGGTGCGGCCGTCCAGAGGGGAGGAGCTGCTGGTCGCCACCACCTGACGGCCGCCACCACCTGACGTCAGCCGCCGTCCGACGGTCGCTACGGCATCATCGGATAGCTGCCCGTGTTCGTCGGTGCGTGCTCCGGCAGCCACAGCACCGCCACCGCGCCCTCCGCCGCTACGTGGTCGGGTGCGCCCGCCGGGCGGACGTTGCGGAAGGTGAGCCGGGCGCCCAGGACCCGGGCCTGGCCGGCGGCGATGGTAAGGCCCAGTCCGTGGCCGTGGCCCGCGCGGTCCGTGCTGCCCGTGCGGAAGCGGCTCGGGCCGTCGGCGAGGAGGTCGGAGGGGAAGCCGGGGCCGTGGTCGCGGACCCGGATGACCCGGCCCTCGACGGTGACCTGGATGGGCGGCTTGCCGTGCCGGGCGGCGTTGGCGAGCAGGTTGAACAGGACCCGCTCCAGGCGCCGGGGATCGGTCGTGACCATCGACTCGTGCACCACCCGGACCTCGATGGCCGGGTCCTTCGCGGCCACTCGCCGGGCGACGAACTCGCCGAGCACGATGTCCTGCAGCTCGGCCCGCTCGGAGGCGCCGTCGAGGCGGGCCACCTCCAGGACGTCCTCGACCAGGGTGCGCATCGCCTTCGCACGGTCGAGGACCAGCTCGGTCGGGCGGCCGGGCGGGAGCAGTTCGGCCGCCGTGAGGAGACCCGTCACGGGCGTGCGCAGCTCGTGCGCGATGTCCGCGGTGACCCGGCGCTCGGCCTCCAGCCGCTGCTGCAACGTGTCCGCCATGGCGTCCACCGCGCGCGCCAGGTCGTCGGTCTCGTCCCGGACGACCCCGCCGATGGCGTCCCGCACCCGTACGTCCGACTCGCCCTTGGCGACCTGGTTCGCCGCGGCCGCCGCCTTGCGCAGCCGGCGCGACAACTGACCGCCGATGAGCACGCCCAGCGCGCTGCCGCCGAGGACGACCGCGATGGAGCCGATCACCAGGGCCTGGTCGAGGTCGTTGAGGATGTCCGTGCTGCGGTCGGTGAACCCGGTGTGCAGCGACAGCACATGCCCGTCCTTGAGCGGTACGGCGGCCCAGATGTCCGGCACACCGTCGCGCCGGTCGGTCACATACGTCGCCCGCCGCCCCTCCCCGACCTTCACCCGCAGTGCCGGCGGCAGCCGGGGGTCGTCGATCTTGACGTTGGGGAAGTTCGGCCGGCTGGACAGCTCGTAGTTGCGCTGCGCGATCTGGACGCGCTCGTCCGCGAGGTCGCGCGCGTTGTCCAGCATCGAGACCCGGGCCGCGTTGTGCACGACCAGGCTCAGCGCGATCGCCACCAGGGCGCCGACCAGCGCGATGGCGGCGCTGAGCTTCCACCGCAGGCCTGTACGGATGCCCGCACCGCTGTCACCTGCAGTACCCGGGCGCCGGATGATCCCCCGCATGTCCCTGATGTCCCCGCTCAGGCCTTCAACTTGTAGCCGAAGCCGCGGACCGTCTCGATCCGGTCCTGGCCGATCTTCGTACGCAGTCGCTGCACGTGGACGTCCACCACGCGCGTGTCCCCGCCCCAGCCGTAGTCCCACACCCGCTCCAGCAGCTTGTCGCGCGACAGGACGGTGCCCGGCGCGGAGGAGAACTCCAACAGGAGCCGCATCTCGGTCGGCGTCAGCGCCACCGGCTGACCGGCCCGGCGCACCTCCATGCCCTCGGTGTCGATCTCCAGCTCACCGAAGCTCAGTACACCGCCGGCCATGTCGGAGGCGGCCTCGTCGGTCTTGTCGCCGCCGCTCGCGTGACCGAAGCGCCGTAGCACCGCACGGATGCGGGCGACCAGCACGGCACCGTCGAACGGCTTGGTCACGTAGTCGTCGGCGCCCGCCTCCAGGCCCAGCACGACGTCGATCGAGTCGGCCCGCGCCGACAGCATGATCACCGGCACGGTCGACTCGTCCCGGATCCGGCGGCACAGGCTCACACCGTCGAGGCCGGGCACCATGACGTCGAGCAGCGCGATGTCGGGGCGGTCGGCCCGGAACGCCTCCAGGCCGGACAGTCCGTCGGGCATCGCGGTGACCGCGAAGCCGTCCCGCTCCAGGGCGAGCTGGGTGGCCTCGCGGATGACGTCGTCGTCCTCGACGAACAGGACGTGGGTCTGGTCTGCCATCCCGGTGCTCTCAGTTCTCGTGTTGTTCGTGTCGTCCGTGCGGGTGAGCTCTCTGAAGGGACGCGAGGATCACGTCCCGCGTTCACCAACCGATCGGTTCGGCCGTGCCGATCGGTTCACCTCGCTGGAGATTCTCGCCGGAGATTCCTGCCCGAGGTCCTGCCGGAGATTCTTACCGGGTCAGTTGTCCGGGCTCGGAGAGGGGTCGTTGTCGACGGCGTTGCTGTAGTCGTTGTGCGTGCGGTACTCCTCGGTGAAGCGGCCCGAGCTCCAGCGGTACGTGATCACGTTCTCGCCGGACGGACTCGACACCGGGTCACCCTTCTCGTACACCTGCTTGGTCACCACCAGGTCGCCGCGGTCTATCTCCGCGTAGACCGGGGGTTCCTCGACCTTGAACACATTCTCGTACCGACCGCCTTTCTCGCGATACACGTACGAGCCGACCCCCACGGCATCGCCGCAGGTCAGCACATTCACCACGACGTCGTCCGTCGATCCGGAGGTCAGATCGCCGTACGACACGTCGACCGGGTACTCGTCCGCGACACACGGCTTCAGGTCGCGCTTGACCTCCGCCGAGACCGTCGGGTCGTCCTTGACGAGCTTGACCGCGTCCACCCGGGAACTGGTCTTCGACGGACTGGACGTGGGCGTGACCGCGGCGCCCGCCACCGCGTCGGAACCCGCGTGCGCCGGGCCCTCGTCACGGGCGCCGGTGCCGCCCGTGGCGCAGGCGGAGACGAAAAGGGCGAGGGCGGCGAACACGGCCATTGCCGTGAACGCCGCCTGCAAGGTCCCTCGGCCCGAGTCCGTCAGACCGCGCAACGCTCCTGCTCCCCACGCTCCAGCGCGCGTGCGTCCAGATCGCGGCTCTCCAGCTCCTCACGGAGCCGGGCGAGCGCCCGGTGCAGCGTGCTCTTGACCGTTCCGGCCGACATCCCCAGGGCGGCGGCCGTCTCCTCCGTCGACATCTGCTCCCAGTGTCGCAGGACGACGACGCTGCGCTGCTTGGGAGCCAGCACCTTCATGATGTCCATCAGCAGGGCGCGGTCGGCGTGCTGCTCGGTGGAGTCGTCGACCGAGGCGTCCGGCAGCTGCTCGGTCGGGACCTCCTCCAGCTTCCGCGCCCGCCACCACTCGGTCCGCGTGTTGATCATCACGCGCCGCAGGTAGGCGTCGGCGAGCCGCTTGTCCTCGATGGTCTCCCAGCGGCCGTACGTCCGGACCAGCGCCGTCTGCAGCAGGTCCTGTGCGTCCACCGGGTCCGGGACCAGCCGGCGGGCACTGCGCAGCAGCGCGTCCTGCCGGGTGCGGACGTACTCCTCGAACTCGAGCACCTCGCCCTGCGCCATGTCGAACCGCCTTCCGATCCCCGTTACCGGCCGGCTCGATCGCCGTCGGTCTGTTCCGTAGCAGCCCGGGTCCGCCGGGCATGAAGATGAAGCTACGGAGGTGTTGTCACGGCCCTGTCCGAGGCAACGCTCGGCTGGCAATCGGCTGTCCGTCGGTTGTGTAACGGACATAGGAACGGGGTAAACACACGCACCAATTCGCCTGGTTATGGGGCGATTTGACGGGGTCGTGGGTTGTGATGCGGCGTGGTGTTACGACGGGTTACGTCAACGGCAGCCGATACAAAGCACCGGGAAGCGGTTCCACGAGACCGTCCGACACGAGCCCGTCGAGCGCCCGCGCCCGCTGTACCGGCTCGTGCCAGACCCGGTCGAGGGCCGCCTGCGGCACGGGTGCGTGGGCGTCGCGCAGGACGGCGAGCAGCTTGCCGCGCACCTGCCGGTCCGTCCCCGCGTACGTCTGCCCGCGCCGCGGCGGCCCGTCGTGCGCGGGCTTGCCCGCCAGCCGCCAGGCGCACTGCGCAGCGATGGGGCAGCGGTGGCAGGTCTCGTTCTTGGCCGTGCAGATGAGCGCGCCGAGCTCCATGGAGGCCGCGGCCCAGCGCGCGGCGGTCCCCTCGTCCTCGGGCAACAGGGCGCGGGCGAGCTTGCGTTCGGCGGCGGTGGTGGCGTTCGGCGGGTACTGGACGCCGGTGACGGCCCGCGCGAAGACCCGGCGGACATTGGTGTCGAGCACCGCGTGCCGCTGCCCGTAAGCGAAGGAGGCGACCGCCGCGGCCGTGTACTCGCCGATGCCGGGCAGCGCGAGGAGCTGGGAGTGTTCGGTCGGTACGTCCCCGCCGTGCCGTTCCGTTATGGCCACGGCCGCGCCGTGCAGCCGCAGGGCGCGGCGCGGGTAGCCGAGCCGGCCCCAGGCGCGGACCGCCTCGCCGGGGGCCTCCTCGGCCAGGTCGGCGGGGCGCGGCCAGCGGGCCAGCCACTGCTCGTAGACGGGCAGCACGCGGCTCACCGGTGTCTGCTGCAGCATGAACTCGCTGACCATCACACCCCAGGGGCCGGCTTCCGGGAGCCGCCACGGCAGGTCACGGGCGTGCTCGTCGAACCAGTCGATGACGGGGGAGTGCAGGTCCTCGCCGAGAGGGGAGCCGACGGCGTCGTCGGAGGGGCTGGGATGCGGGAGCTTCGTGGGAGCAGTCATGGCATTCCGATCCTGCCATGGCGCCGGGCGGTTGGGCCGTCGTGCCGCTCGCGGTGCGTCGTGCGGACCGGGATGATGATCCGGAAAAGTTGAAGTGAGGGCGGCGGGTGGGGCAAGACAACGCGCCGATCTCTCGTACAGTTTGCGCCGTGGGATCTCTGCGCAATCCTGTCGGGCCGCTTCCCTCCTCCATTTACTGGCGACGGAGGGTCGTACTCACGTCTGTCTGCGCCTTGTTGGCGCTGCTGATCACGTGGATCGTCACGTCGGGCGGCGGCGGCAAGAAGGACAACGGCGGCTCCAGCAACAAGAATCCCTCTCCCTCGACGATCACGCCGGGGCCGTCGGGTTCCGGGCCGGCGATCAGCCAGGCACCGGGCGGGCGGGACGAGTCGAGCGGCGGGGGCTCCAGCGGGTCGGATTCCGGGGGCAGTTCGGGGTCCGGCGACGGGACGGGCTCGAGTTCCGGTTCGGGGTCCGGTTCCGGGACCGGGGGCTCCGAAGGAGCGGCCGGTGGCGGTACGGCCGGGGTCGGCTCCGGCGTCGGGGTCGGCAGTGACGATGTCGTCGCGGGTGGTTCCACGCTGCCCAACTGCACCGCGAGCGCCGTGAAGTTGACCGTGCGCAGCCTCCACAACACGTACTCGCCGGGTCAGACGCCCACCCTGCTGCTGACCGCGGCGAACACCTCCGCCGCCGACTGCAAGATCGATCTCGGGCCGAAGAGCGCGGTGTTGACGATCACCGAGGCGAGCAGCGACGACGACTACTGGTCGTCCGCCGACTGCCCCAAGGGCTCCGGCAGCCTGGTGTTCCGGGCGCCCGCGCACACCGGCATCACGTACACCGTGAAGTGGGACCGCAAGCCGAGCGCTCCCGAGTGCGCGACGCCTCCGGCGGGGTCGGCCGGGGCCGGCACCTATCTGGTGGAGGCGACGGCGGCGGGGTTCGCCAAGGCGCAGACGTCGTTCCTGCTCAAGTCGGACTGAGCGCCCCCGCCGGGAGACTCCCAGGGGGCCGCTTCCCGGAGCGACCGCTTCCCAGGGCCGTCGCTTCCCAGGGGTGTTGCTCAGACGTAGCGCTCCAGGATCGACGACTCCGCCAGCCGGGACAGTCCCTCGCGCACGCTGCGGGCCCGTGCCTCGCCGACGCCGTCGACGGTCTGCAGGTCGTCGACGCTCGCGGCGAGCAGCTTCTGCAGTCCGCCGAAGTGCTCCACGAGACGGTCGATGATTGCGCCCGGCAGGCGCGGCACCTTGGCCAGCAGGCGGAAGCCGCGGGGCGAGACCGCCGAGTCCAGGGTCTCCGGAGAGCCCGTGTAGCCCAACGCGCGGGCCACCGTGGGCAGTTCGAGGAGCTCGGCGTGGTGGAGCGCGTCGAGCTCGTAGAGCGCCTCGTCGACCGTGCGGGAGCGCTTGGCCGTGGGCTCGGGGACGTAGTCCCGGACCACCAGCTCGCGCTCGGGTTCCACGCCCGCGATCAACTCGTCGAGCTGGAGGGCCAGCAGGCGTCCGTCCGTGCCCAGTTCGACCACGTATTCGGCGATTTCGGTGGCAATGCGGCGCACCATCTCCAGGCGCTGGGCCACCGCCGACACGTCGCGGACCGTCACCAGGTCCTCGATCTCCAGCGCCGACAGCGTGCCCGCGACCTCGTCCAGACGGAGCTTGTAGCGCTCCAGGGTCGCGAGGGCCTGGTTGGCGCGGGACAGGATCGCCGCGGAGTCCTCCAGGACGCGGCGCTGACCGTCGACGTAGAGGGCGATCAGGCGCATCGACTGGGAGACGGAGACCACCGGGAAGCCGACCTGCTTCGAGACGCGGTCGGCCGTGCGGTGCCGGGTGCCCGTCTCCTCGGTCGGGATCGTCGAGTCGGGCACGAACTGCACGCCCGCGCGCAGGATCTTCGACAGGTCCGAGGACAGCACGATGCCGCCGTCGAGCTTGCACAGCTCACGCAGGCGCGTGGCCGTGAACTCGACGTCCAGCACGAAACCGCCCGTGGACATGGCTTCGACGATCCTGTCGGAGCCGAGCACGATGAGACCGCCGGTGTTGCCGCGGAGTACCCGCTCGAGCCCGTCGCGCAGGGCCGTGCCGGGAGCCACGGCGCTCAGTGAGGCGCGCATCAGGCCATCGGCACCGGAACTCCCACCGGATTTTCCGGGAGCTGCTGCCCGGTCGTTGGCTGCCACTGCACTCCTCCGGTCGCAGGTTCTGGGCGCCCCCGTGCTGCACGTTCTGTTCGCACGGACGGGCGAGACCTGGGCAAAGTCTACCGGCGGTCCTCCTCGTCCCGTGGGGCCTCTCGGTGACGGGAGCGCGGAAGGACCCTCAGAGCGTCCCCTATGTCGGCGACTTCCAGGACCTTCATGCCGGGAGGGATCTTGCCGGGGTCGCCCGGAACGAGCGCGTGCGTGAAGCCCAGACGGTGCGCTTCGGAGAGCCGGCGCTGAACGCCCGTGACCCGTCTGACCTCGCCCGCGAGGCCGACTTCACCGATCGCGACCAGGTTCTTGGGCAGCGGGGTGTCGCTCGCGGCCGACGCCAGCGCGAGGGCTACGGCGAGGTCGGCGGCGGGCTCGGAGAGCTTCACTCCGCCGACCGTCGCGGAGTAGATGTCCCGCTTGCCGAGCGCACTGATCCGGCCGCGCTGTTCCAGGACGGCGAGCATCATCGAGACCCGGGAGGTCTCCAGACCGGACGTCGTACGCCGCGGGGAGGGGATCTGTGAGTCGACGGTGAGCGCCTGGACTTCTGCGACCAGGGGGCGGCGGCCCTCCAGGGTGACCGTCAGACAGGTGCCGGGGACCGGTTCGTCACGTCTGGTCAGGAAAAGTCCGCTTGGGTCGGTGAGGCCCGTGATGCCCTCGTCGTGCAGTTCGAAGCAGCCGACCTCGTCCGTCGCCCCGTAGCGGTTCTTGACGCCCCGTACGAGACGAAGGCGCGCGTGCCGGTCGCCCTCGAAGCTGAGGACGACGTCCACGAGGTGTTCGAGGAGGCGCGGGCCCGCGATCGCGCCGTCCTTGGTGACATGGCCCACCAGGAGGGTGGACATCCCGCGCTCCTTGGAGGCTCGGATCAGGGCGCCGGCCACCTCGCGCACCTGGGCCATGCCGCCGGGGGCCCCGTCGATCTCCGGGGAGGCGACGGTCTGTACGGAGTCGAGGATGAGGAGCGACGGCTTCACCGCGTCCAAGTGGCCGAGCACGGCGGCCAGATCGGTCTCGGCGGCCAGATACAGATGGTCGGCGACGGCCTTGATGCGGTCGGCGCGCAGCCGGACCTGGCTCGCCGACTCCTCACCCGTGACGTACAACGTGCGGTGCTCGTCGCTCGCCGACTTGGCCGCCACGTCCAGCAGCAGCGTCGACTTGCCGACGCCGGGCTCGCCCGCGAGCAGCACCACCGCGCCGGGCACGAGCCCGCCGCCGAGCACTCGGTCCAGCTCGGGCACGCCGGTCGAGCGGGCGGTGGCCTGCCGGCTGTCGACCTGACCGATGGGCACCGCGGAGGTGGTCACGCGGCCCGGTGTCGTCGTACGGACCGCGGGCGCGCCGTACTCCTCGATCGTCCCCCAGGCCTGGCACTCGGGGCAGCGGCCGAGCCACTTGGCCGTCTGCCAGCCGCACTCCGTGCAGCGGTAGGACGGGCGGTCCTTGGTGGTCTTGGTACGGGCAGCCATGTCGAGAACCGTAACCGCCGCCACTGACAACCGGGCCCGGAGGCGGGGTCGCCGGTCCGCCCCGCGCGCCGTCACGCCCGACGGGAACCAGCCACCCACACCCCGAACCAGCCACGGAATGAAGGGTTCCTGTCCCCTATTGAGGGATCGTTTCACCCGTACGGAGTAAATGTCCTCAAGGGGGCGGAAGGCCCTGGTCTCCGCCGCCTACGGTCCACGGATGAGCAGTAGCAGTCCGGAGACCTCGACCCGCACCACCGGCGCACACCGGGCGTGCCGGGAGGCGCGTGACCGCGCGGCGGCGCGCACGCTGGCGCAGCGGCCGCCCGCGCGCCATGAGCCGTATCTGGACGGGCTGTTCACCTACTGCCTGTCCGTGCTGTGCGACCACGACACGGCGACCGCGGCCCTGGGCGAAGCCCTCGCGCTCGCCGACAGGCGCCGCGGCCCGGAGGCGTCGGGGGACCGCCGGGCCTGGTTGTACGCACTGGTCCGCTGGGCCTGTCTGCGCAAGCTGACCGAGGCCAAGCAGAAACGTCAGAGCACGCACGCGGCGGGCAGGAACAGCGCCGAGCGGCAGCACCCTGCCGACCTTCCCGTCGCCGACGAGGTCCAGGAGCAGCGCCGCCGCGAACTGGCCCTGCTCGCCTGGCCGGAGGCCGCCGGCACCACCCCGGAGCAGCGCGAGGCGCTCGAACTCGCCGTGCGCCACCACCTCGCCGCCCACGAGGTCGCCGCCGTGCTGGGTCTGGACCTCGCCACCGCCCGCGAACTGCTGGCTTCCGCCGCCTGCGAGGTCGAGCGCACGCGCGCGGCGCTCGCCGTCGTCGAGACCGGCAGCTGCCCGAGCGTCGCCCGGCTCACCGGAGACAACCAGCTGGTGCTCAGCTCTGCCCTGCGCAAGGAACTCGTCCGGCACGTCGACGACTGTCCGCGCTGCCGCCGCAGCGCCGAGCGCGCGATCCCCGGCCGCTGGCCCGGCGCGATGGTCACGCCCGCCGAGCTGCCGGTCCTCGAGGCGCCCCGCGCGGCTCTGCACGTGGCGGTCGCCCACCATCCACGCGCGCGTGGCGCCGCCGTCCCCCGCTTCGACCGGCGCGGCTTCCCGATGGACCCCAAGGACCGTGCCGCCCGCCGGGACCGCCTCCGCGCGCGTGCCGTCACGACGACGGTCGTCGCCACCGTCGTGGCGGCCCCCGTGCTCGCCCTGTGGGCCGCCTACCGGGGCTCGCCGGTCGACGAGGGCGCGGACGGCCGCGCCGCCACCGCCAGCGAGGCACACGGCCCCGACAGCCTCGCCGGCGATGCGGCCGGCGGCGGCTACGAGAACGCCGGCAACGCCAGCACCAGGCCCGGCGGCCGCTTCGGCAAGGGCAACAAGCCCGACGTGTCCGTGGAGGTCGTCAGCGTCGTCGGCATCGGCGCGAAGAGCGCCGGACACATCGAGGTGTCGGCCGGCAACAACGGCGACACGACGCTCGTCACCCTCACCGCGACCGGACCCGCGCCGGTGCGCTGGTCCGCGTCCACGGGAGTCTCCTGGCTCTATCTGAGCCAGTCGTCGGGAACGCTCGCGCCCGGCGAATCGTTCACGATCAAGGTGTACGTCGACCATCTGCGCGAGCCGTCCGGCTCCTGGAGCGCGCAGGTGGCGGTCTCACCGGCCGGCGCCGTCGTCTCCATCGAGGGCTACGGCACCGCACCCAGCCCGACCGGCCCCGGTCCGAGCGACCCGCCGTCCTCGTCCGACCCGACCCCGACCACCTCGGCACCCTCGGACCCCACCCCGAGCGACCCGCCCTCGTCGTCCGACCCGCAGCCCACGCCCACCGGCTCCCCGACCACCCCGACGGGCTCGACGCCTCCGCCCACCGACAGCGGCGACCCGAGCCCTGCGGCGTCGTGAAGACAGGTCCTAGGGCCTGTCTGACAATTCCCGTCTGCCGCGCGACGCCATGCACGCTCCCCCACTGCCTTAAGGGCGTGGGAGGTGCCCCCACTCGCCGCACCGGGCGCAGACCCGAGTACGTCCAGTACGAGGGTCTACGCCCGGCACGCCGAGAGCACGCACCTGACGCCGCGCGGCCCGGCCTTCGGCCGGACGATGGGAATTGTCAGACAGGCCCTAGCCGACGGGGTCCGCCGGATGCGGGGCCAGCAGCGGCAGCTGCGAGGCCAGCCGCTCCTCGCACAGCTCGACGAGGCGGTCGTAGCCCGCCTTGCCCATCAGCTCGGTCAGCTCCGCCCGGTAGGACACGTACACCGGGTCGCCCGCGCCGTGCGCCGAGGTCGCCGACGTGCACCACCAGTGCAGGTCGTGGCCGCCCGGGCCCCACCCCCTGCGGTCGTACTCACCGATCGACACCTGCAGCACGCGCGTGTCGTCGGGCCGGTCGATCCAGTCGTACGTCCGCCGGACCGGCAGCTGCCAGCACACGTCCGGCTTGGTCTCCAGCGGCTCGCGGTCCTCCTTCAGGGCCAGGATGTGCAAGGAGCAGCCCGCGCCGCCCGCGAACCCGGGCCGGTTCTGGAAGATGCAGGAGCCCTGGAAGGGACGGGTCTGGCGGTCGCCGTCCTCGTCCTCCGAGACCCAGCCGTGCTCCATGCCCTCGTCATGGTGCTGCCAGATCTCCGGCGTGAGCCTCGCCACATGCTCGGAGACGCGCTTCTCGTCGTCCTCGTCGGAGAAGTGGGCGCCCAGCGTGCAGCACCCGTCGTCCGCGCGGCCCGCCTGGATGCCCTGGCAGCCGCTGCCGAAGATGCAGTTCCAGCGAGAGGTCAGCCATGTCAGATCGCAGCGGAAGACCTGCTCGTCGTCTGCCGGATCAGGGAACTCCACCCACGCGCGCGCGAAGTCGAGGCCCTGCTCGTCGGCTTCCCGGGCCTTCTTCGACATCTTCGACACCTTTGACAGCTGCGACGCCTTCGGAGGCTTCGGTGGCTTCACCTTCGAAGAGTCCTTGGCGGACCCGGCAGCCCCCGCCGACTTGTCGGCCTTTGCCTTTTTCGTCTTTGGCACGAGACCAGAGTAAGGCGCCCGGAGCGGCACCGAGGACGGAGGACCGCCGAGCGGGCAGTAGCGTTCCGTACATGAGACTCGGTGTCCTCGACGTGGGATCGAACACGGTGCATCTGCTGGTGGTGGATGCGCACCCGGGAGCGCGCCCGCTGCCCGCGCACTCGCACAAGGCGGAACTGCGCCTTGCTCAACTCCTCGACGAGTCGGGGGCCATCGGTCCCCACGGCGTCGAGAAACTGATCGGCGTCGTCCACGAGGCTCTGCAGGCAGCCGAGGACAAGGGCGTCGAGGACCTGCTGCCGTTCGCGACCTCCGCCGTGCGCGAGGCCAGCAACGCCGACGACGTCCTCGCGCGCGTGCAGGACGAGACCGGTGTCGAGCTGCAGGTCCTCACCGGTGCGGAGGAGGCCCGGCTGACCTTCCTCGCCGTCCGCCGGTGGTTCGGCTGGTCCGCCGGCAAGCTCCTCGTCCTCGACATCGGCGGCGGCTCCCTGGAGATCGCCTACGGCATCGACGAGGAGCCCGACGCCGCCGTCTCCCTCCCGCTCGGCGCCGGCCGCCTCACCGCCGGCTGGCTCCCCGGCGACCCGCCCGACCCGGAGTCGATAAGGGCCCTGCGCCGTCACGTACGCGCCCAGATCGCGCGCACCGTCGGCGAGTTCGCCCGCTTCGGCGCCCCCGATCACGTCGTGGCCACGTCGAAGACCTTCAAGCAACTGGCCCGCATAGCGGGCGCCGCACGGTCCACCGACGGCCTGTACGTCCAGCGAGAGCTGAAGCGGGAGTCCCTGGAGGCGTGGGTCCCGCAGCTGGCCGGCATGACGGTCGCCCAGCGCGCCGAGCTGCCCGGGGTCTCCGACGGCCGCGCGAGCCAGCTCCTCGCCGGTGCCCTGGTGGCCGAGGGCGCGATGGACCTGTTCGGCGTGGAGACGGTGGAGATCTGCCCGTGGGCGCTGCGAGAGGGCGTCATCCTGCGCCGACTCGATCACATGGGGTCCCTGTCGATGCCGTAGGGGCGCGGAGCTGTGCCGATCCGTGGCCGGGCAGCGCGGGCGCGAGCAGCCATGAACCATCGGCACGCCCGTGGCGAATCCCACAACGGCCAATAGGCGCGCCACAACGCACCCACGCCACCCCTTAACCTGTCCAGCATGGCGGAGCCAGTCGTACGCATCCCGGATGCGAAGGTCGCGCTGTCCACGGCCTCGGTGTACCCGGAGTCCACGGCGACGGCCTTCGAGATCGCCGCGCGCCTCGGGTACGACGGGGTCGAGGTCATGGTGTGGACCGACCCCGTCAGCCAGGACATCGAGGCGCTGCGCAGACTCAGCGACTACCACCGGATCCCGATCCTGGCCGTGCACGCGCCCTGCCTGCTCATCACGCAACGCGTGTGGTCCACCGACCCGTGGATCAAGCTCCAACGCGCCCAGGCGGCGGCCGAGAAGCTCGGGGCCGGCACCGTCGTCGTACACCCCCCCTTCCGCTGGCAGCGCCAGTACGCCCGCGACTTCGTGAGCGGCATCTGGCGCATGGCGAACGAGACGGACGTGCGGTTCGCCGTCGAGAACATGTACCCCTGGCGCTACCGCGACCGCGAGATGCTCGCGTACGCCCCGGACTGGGACGTGACGAAGGAGGACTACCGTCACTTCACGATCGACCTCAGCCACAGCGCGACCGCCCGCGCCGACGCCATGCACATGATCGACCGCATGGGCGACCGCCTCGGCCACGTCCACCTCGCCGACGGCAAGGGATCGGCGAAGGACGAGCACCTCGTCCCGGGCCGTGGCACCCAGCCCTGCGCCGAGCTGCTGGAACGCCTCGCCCTGACCGGTTTCGACGGCCACGTCGTCATCGAGGTCAACACCCGTCGCGCCATGTCCGGCGCCGAACGCGAGGCCGATCTGGCCGAGGCCCTGGCCTTCACGCGGCTCCATCTGGCCTCCGCGGTGAAGGTGCCGAGGCCATGACCGGCGTCACCGCGCGCAAGCGGGGCCGTCCTCCTCGTACGGAATCGGCCGACACCCGCGACCGCATCCTGACCGCGGCCCGCGAGGAGTTCTCCGAGCGCGGGTACGAGAAGACGTCGGTGCGTGGCATCGCGAAGGCGGCAGGAGTCGACTCGGCCCTGGTCCACCACTATTTCGGCACCAAGGAGCAGGTCTTCGAGGCGGCCGTCGAGGTTGCCTTCTCACCGGCCCTGAAGGTGCGGGACGTGGTCCTCGAAGGCCCGATGGACGATGTCGGCGAGCGGATGACCCGCGTCATCTTCGGTCTCTGGGAGAACCCGGTGACCCGCAAGCCGCTGCTCGCGATCGTCCGGTCGGCGGTGAACAACGAGGCCGCGGCGGCCGTCTTCCGCCGGCTCGTCTCCGCGCAGCTGATGCGGCGGATCGCCGGCGAGCTCGACGCCCCGGACGCGGAACTGCGCGCCGAACTGGCGGCCGCGCAGCTCGTCGGGGTCGCGATGATGCGGTACGTGATCAAGATCGAGCCGGTCGCGTCGGCGGACGTGGAGCAGATCATCGCGCGGGTGGCGCCGGTGGTGCAGGGGCATCTGACGAATCCGTGATCACCAGGGGGTTCGCCGACCTCTGGGCGAGACGGGAGTCCCGTATTCCGGACGGACTGTCCGCCCACTGGATGAGCGGCGTACGCTCGACAGCAGCCATATCTGTCTGAAGGAGCGAGCGACGATGCCCGAGCTGAGGTCCCGCACAGTCACCCACGGCCGCAACATGGCGGGCGCACGCGCCCTTATGCGCGCCTCCGGTGTACCCGGTGCGGACATCGGCCGTAAGCCGATCATCGCGGTCGCCAACTCCTTCACGGAGTTCGTGCCGGGCCACACCCACCTGCAGCCGGTCGGCCGGATCGTCAGCGAGGCGATCACCGAGGCCGGCGGCATCCCGCGCGAGTTCAACACGATCGCGGTGGACGACGGCATCGCGATGGGCCACGGCGGCATGCTGTACTCCCTGCCCTCCCGCGACCTGATCGCGGACTCGGTCGAGTACATGGTCGAGGCCCACTGCGCCGACGCCCTGATCTGCATCTCCAACTGCGACAAGATCACCCCGGGCATGCTGAACGCGGCCCTGCGCCTGAACATCCCGACGGTCTTCGTCTCCGGCGGCCCGATGGAGTCCGGCCGCGCCACGCTCGTCGACGGCACGGTCCGCACGCTCGACCTGGTCGACGCGATCTCCGACGCCGTGAACGACAAGATCTCGGACGAGGACATCCTCCGTATCGAGGAGAACGCCTGCCCGACCTGCGGCTCGTGTTCCGGCATGTTCACCGCCAACTCGATGAACTGCCTCACCGAGGCCATCGGCCTCTCCCTGCCCGGCAACGGCTCGGTCCTGGCCACCCACACCGCGCGCAAGCAGCTCTACGTCGACGCGGCCAACACGGTCATGGACGTCACCCGCCGCTACTACGAGCAGGACGACGAGACGGTCCTCCCGCGCAACGTCGCCACCTTCGCGGCCTTCGAGAACGCCATGGCCCTCGACATCGCGATGGGCGGCTCCACCAACACGATCCTGCACCTGCTGGCGGCGGCCCAGGAGGCGGGCATCCCCTTCGGCCTGGAGGAGATCAACGAGGTCTCCCGCCGGGTGCCCTGCCTCGCGAAGGTCGCCCCGAACGTCGCGAAGAACCGCACGTACTACATGGAGGACGTGCACCGCGCCGGCGGCATCCCCGCCCTCCTCGGCGAGCTGCACCGCGCCGGCCAGCTGAACGAGGACGTGCACTCCGTCCACAGCCCGTCCCTGGCGGACTGGCTGAAGACCTGGGACGTCCGCGGTGGCTCCCCGTCCCCGAAGGCCCTGGAGCTGTGGCACGCGGCACCCGGCTGCGTCCGCTCCGCCGAGGCCTTCTCCCAGTCCGAGCGCTGGGAGGCGCTGGACGTGGACGCGGCGGAGGGCTGCATCCGCAGCGCCGAGCACGCGTACTCGAAGGACGGCGGACTGGCGGTCCTCAAGGGCAACCTCGCCGTCGACGGCTGCGTGGTCAAGACGGCCGGCGTCGACGAGTCGATCTGGACCTTCGAGGGCCCGGCGGTCGTCTGCGAGTCGCAGGAAGAGGCCGTCGAGAAGATCCTCAACAAACAGGTGACCGACGGCGATGTCGTCGTCATCCGCTACGAGGGCCCCAAGGGCGGCCCCGGCATGCAGGAGATGCTCTACCCGACGTCCTTCCTCAAGGGCCGCGGCCTCGGCAAGACCTGCGCCCTGATCACGGACGGCCGCTTCTCCGGCGGCACCTCGGGCCTGTCGATCGGCCACGCGTCCCCCGAGGCGGCCTCCGGCGGCACGATCGCCCTGGTCGAGAACGGCGACCGCATCCGCATCGACATCCCGAACCGCACCATCGAGCTCCTCGTGGACGACACCGAACTGGCGCGCCGTGAGCAGGCGCTGGGCGGGGTCTACGCCCCCAAGAACCGGGAGCGGAAGGTGTCGGCGGCACTGCGCGCCTACGCGGCGATGGCCACCAGTGCGGACAAGGGCGCGGTGCGGGACGTCTCCAAGCTGGGCTGAGACCCAGGTCTGCGACGGGGCCGTCCCTTCGGGGGCGGCCCCTTTCGTGTGCGTGCGGGCGTGCGTGCTACCAGGCCGACGGGGTGCGGGAGTTCACGGCGAAGACTGTGCCGTCGGGGGCGGTGGCGTAGATGTGGGTGTCGGCGAGCAGGGGCACCTGCAGGGTCGGCACGACCTGGTCCGAGTTCGTGCCGAGCCGTGGAGACGTCTGCCCGACGAGCTTTCCGCTGCGAGCGCCGACCGCGAGCAGGCGGCCGTCGGGGGCGGTGATGTACACGTGCTTGCTGTCGGCGACGGGCACCGAACCGCGGGTCACGGACGTCTCGAGAAGCCACAGCCGCTTTTGCGCGTTCATGTCCACGGCCTCCAGGGAGCCACCGGTGGCCAGGAGGTAGACGGTGTCCCCGTGCACGCCGGCGTGGGCGCCCTGGAGTGGGACGGGAAGTGTGACCTGACGGGAGGCCTTGGACTGCGGGTCGTAGCGGACCACGGCTTTCGTGTCCCCGTACTTGTTGTCGACGGAGAGGAAGTAGACGGAGCCGTCGCTCGTGCCGATCGGCTGCAGGGCCCCCTTCAGCCGTGCGTCCCACCGCACGTCGCCCGTGTCCGGATCCACGGCGGTGACGCGCGTGCTGGAACCGCTGTTGGACGAACTCGTCGCGTACGCCAGGGAGTCCCCCGCGAACGAGACGAAGGGCGACGCGTCCTTGCCGGGTATCCGGCGGCTCCACTTCGTGTCGCCCGACGCGCTGTCCACACCGGTGACCGAACCGTCGGCGTGCGTCAGGAGGAGCATGCCGCCGGCGTACCCCGCCCCGCTGTGCGTGGGCAGGCTCCGGTGCCAGCGCGGGGTGCCCGACGCGGGATCCAGTGCTTGCAGACGGCTGCCCTCGTCCGCGGTGATCTGCACGAGTCCTCCCGACAGGACAGGCGGCAGGCTGTCGCCGTCCTTGGCGACGGAGCGGCGCCACAGCACGGTGCCGTCGGCAGGGGAGAGCGCGAAGACCAGCCCTGGTTGTGCGCAGAGCAACTTCCCGGCGCCGTAGGAACATTGGGGCGGCGGGCCGGCCCCCTTGGACCCCGGCTTCGCCTGCCACGCGTGGAAGGCCGCCGCCGTCGTTCCGGGATCCGTGGGCTTCGGGGCGGGCCCGACCTCGCCGCTCAACCGGTCGAAGGCGAACACGCAGCCCACGACCAGACCGAGAGCCCCGGCCGCCAGCGCCAGCCGCTTGCCGAGGCGTCTGCTGGGCGGCGGTCCGGCGTCCTCGGTGCGGGGTTTCGGCTCCGGTATGTCGGCTGTGCGCTGCGCCGGTATGAACGCCTGGGTGTCATAGGAGGCCGCCACCGAGCGCAGCTCCCGCATCAACTCGTCCGGAGTGGGGCGGTCTTCGGGTTCCTTGGCCAGGCAACGCACGACGAGTGGCGCAAGATTCGCCGGTACGCCGGTCAAGTCGGGCTCGTCGTGGACGACTTGGTAGGCGACGACGTACGGGCTGTCGGAGTCGAACGGCCCGCGCCCGGTCGCCGCGTGCACCATGACGGATCCCAGGGCGAAGACGTCGGCGGCCGGGCCGACCTCCCGGGGACGGCGGAACTGCTCGGGCGCCATGAACGGCGGCGTGCCGATCAACTTCCCCGTCTCGGTGCGCAGTTCACTGTCCTTCGGCCGGGAAATGCCGAAGTCGATGACCTTCGGCCCGTCCTCGGCGAGCAGCACATTGCTCGGCTTCAGATCCCGGTGCACGACCCCGACCCGATGGATGTCGCGCATGGCCTCGGCCAGTCCGGCCATCAGACGGCGCAGTTGAGCCTGGTCCATGGGGCCGTTCCGCTTCACGTGATCGGCAAGGGTCGGTCCCGGGATGAACAGCGTGGCCATCCACGGACGTTCGGCCTCCGGATCGGCGTCCACGACCGGCGCGGTGAACGCCCCGCTCACCCTTCGGGCCGCGGCCACCTCCTGCCGAAAGCGTCCCCTGAACTCGGGATCCTTCGCGAACTGGGCATGCACGACCTTGACGGCGAGCTTCATCCCCGAGGTGCTCCGCGCGAGATGCACGACGCCCATGCCACCGGAACCCAGACACGAATCCAGACGGTAGTGACCGGCGTATTCGGGAAGTTCCGCTTCCGCGCCCGCTCCGGTGCCCTGCTGTGGCGCCATTGGGACCACCCCCGTGCTGTTCGTCCGCGCGCGCGACGCACGGAGCCTAGTCGATGACACGTACGAGGCGGAGGAGGCGTGCTAGCTTCCGCGTGCGAGTTGCGTACATGTGTTTCATGTCGTGTTTCAGGGGAATCATCGGGACCCCATGGCACTCGTGGGGGTCCAACGGGGGGAGTTTGTCATGTCTGTTGACCGTGTCGAAGGTGCCGAGAACGCAGCCGAGTCGGAGGCCGTGACCACGGCCGCGGCAAGCGTGCGCTACTACCAGGTCGCCCCCGGCGTCCGCCTCAACGTCCGCAGCGGTCCCGGTACGACGTACAGCATCGTCCGCATCCTGCCGGAGGGCGCCTACGTCCCGATCTTCTGCCAGAAGCCGGGCCAGAGCGTGACGGGCCCGTACGGCACGTCGAAGATCTGGGACAACATCGACAGCGGCCAGTACGTCGCCGACGCCTACGTGAACACCGGCAGCGACGGCTACGTCGCCTCGCGCTGCGCCTGACTCATCGAGCAGGGGAAACCGATGACATCGCGAAGGCGTAGATCCGTCCTGCTCGCCGGTGCTGCCGGAGCCCTCCTCATGGTGGTGGGCTCGGCGGCCACGGCGAACGCGGCATCCGTGCACTACTACGACGTCGCCCCCGGCCTCCGCCTCAATGTCCGCAGCGGTCCGGGCACCCAGTACGGCATCGTCCGCGTCCTGCCCGAGGGCGCGAAGGTCCCGATCTACTGCCAGACGCCGGGTACGACGGTGTCCGGCTACTACGGCACGTCGAACATCTGGGACAACATCGACGACGGCCAGTTCGTCTCGGACACCTACGTGCACACGGGCAGCGACGGCTACGTCGCGTCCCGCTGCGGCTGATCCCGCGGGGAGCCCGCGCCCACCCCGGAGCCATAATCGTCCCGTGAGCGACGAAACCGGCACCCAGGACACCGCGGGCTCCCAGGGCGCCCCCACCGGGCCCCGCCCCGAGCCCCTCCGCTTCTTCGGCACCGCCTGGGTGAACCACGACGACGGCTACACCCTTCGCCGAATCGGAGTGGCGGTCGGCTCCCTCGCGACCGCCGGCGCCTCCTGCCTGGTCCTCCGCTTCGCCTTCCAGGGCCTCCAACTCGCCGACACCGGCGCCTTCGTGAGCGTCCTCGTCGTCGCGATGTTCGCGATCTGCAGCGCCCTCGCCTTCCGCCACACCTGGGACGCCTTCAGCAAGCGCCCCGACCTCGACCGCCAGGCGTCCCTCCGCGGCCTGCTGGCCATCGGCTTCGTCGGCTCCCTCCTCGCGTACTTCTTCCGCTCCCTCACCGAGGCCCCCGGCGAGAAACTCCGCCGCGAGGAATACGAGGAGGCCCTCAAGCAACACGAGAAGCGCACCTCCCGCCGCACCGGCAACCCGCGAAAGAAGCGCCGCCGCTCCTGAACAGCGAAGCCAGCGACTACCGGGGACGCAGGTTGGACGGGGGACGCGGCCCGGTTGCGGGCGAAGCCGGGGGCAGGGGAGACAGCGACGGCGGGCGCAGCCAGGGCGAGGACACAGCGCCGGCCACGGCGGGCGCAGCCAGGGCGAGGACTCAGTGCTGGCCACGGCGGACGCAGCCCGGATAGCGGGCGAAGCCGGGGGCAGGGGATACAGCGACGGTGGGCGCAGCCAAGGCGAGGACACAGCGCCGGCCACGGCGGGCGTAGCCACGGCGGGCGCAGCCAGGGCGAGGACTCAGTGCTGGCCACGGCGGACGCAGCCCGGATAGCGGGCGAAGCCGGGGGCAGGGGAGACAGCGACGGTGGCGGGCGCAGCCAAGGCGAGGACTCGGCGCCGGCCAAGGCGGACGCAGCCTGGATAGCGGGCGTAGCCAAGGGCAGGAGACCCAGCCACGGTGGCGGCCCCAGCCAAGGCACGGACCCACCGCCGGCCACGGACGTAGAAGTCATCGTCCGCAGCGCACAGACCACGGCCGTAGCAGCCACCTACCGCAACACAGCCATCAGCCGCAACGCCCACAACGCCCGCAAAGCCCGCCAAAGGCGCCAGCCCCACCCCCGCCCCCAGACACCCCACCCCCACCGCCACCGGCCGCAAAGATCGCCAAAAACCTACGCTCCCCTCACCCCTCCCCAGTCACCATGGCCGTATGACCGTCGACTCCAACACCACCCGGGCCCACTCCTTCAACGCGGCCGCCGCCCAGTACGCGGCGAACCGCCCCGCCTACCCCCAGGCCCTCTTCGACGCGATCGAGGAGCTCGCCGGCCGACCCCTCGCCGGTGCCCGGGTGGCGGACGTCGGTGCCGGCACCGGCATTGCCACCGCGTTGCTGCACGCCCGCGGTGCCGAGGTGGTCGCGGTAGAGCCGGGGGACGGCATGGCGGCGCAGTTCCGCCGCGCCAACCCCGGCATCCCGATCGTCCGGGGCAACGGCAACTCCCTTCCCCTCGCCACCGCCTCCGCCGACTTCCTCACCTACGCCCAGGCCTGGCACTGGACCGACCCCGTCCACTCGGTCCCGGAGGCCCTGCGGGTGCTGCGTCCGGGCGGGGCGCTCGCGCTGTGGTGGAACACGAGCGCCGTGGACGTCCCGTGGATCGACGAGCAGACGACCCGGATTGCACGCCACTTCGGCACCGAAAGAGTCGTGGACAGGAACGGCAGCGGCATCCGCCCCGCACTCGCCGACCCCACCGGCCGCCTCCACTTCGCCCATCGCAGGGTCCGCTGGAGCCGCAGCGTGCCCGTGGACACGCACCTCGCCAACATCGGCAGCCACTCGATCTTCCTGGTCCACGGCGAGGAAAAGACCGCTGTCTTCCTCGCCGAGGAGCGTGACTACCTGCTCGCCGTCTTCCCGGACGGAATCGTCGAGGAGACCTACGTCGTCGAGTTGCTCGTGGCCGCCAACTCGTGACCCCGCGCGGCGGCCCACCCCTCCAGGGCTGCCGCACACGCGTGGTCCACATGCCGCAGCCCGCCCAACTCCAGCCGCACCTCCCGGTCGTGCGGCAGCGCCTCCAACGCGTCCAGCAGCTTCGGCAGCCGCAGGAACGTCGCATGCCCCAGCACCCGTACGACGATCCCCGCCTCGCCCCGGTCCTCGGTCTCCACATGCACATGGCTGATGTCCCACGCCGTCTTCGCCACGGCCAGTGCCAGCCCCACCAACACCCCCTCCAACAGGTTTCCCACGACGATCGCCCCGGCCGTCACCACCAGCACGACCGCTTCACCCCGAGGCCCCCGCCACAGCGCCCGTAGCTCCCGCACCGGCACGAGCTTGCACCCGGCGTGTGCCAGCAGCGCGGCCAGCGCCGCCACCGGAATCACCCCGAGCACCCCGGGCACGACGACCGTGAACAACAGCAGCCACACCCCGTGCAGCACCCGCGAGGCCTTGGTCCGCGCTCCGGCCTGCACTCCCCCAGAGGGGGTGCCCCCAGCCGCACTTCGCACGATCACCGCGGTCATGGGCAGGGCCCCCAGCACCCCGCACACCGCGTTTCCCGCGCCCTGCGCCATCAGCTCCCGGTCGTAGTCCGTCCGCGATCCCCGGTGCAGCCGGTCCACCGCCGCCGCGCTGAACAACGACTCCGCCGACGCGATCAGCGCGAACGCCACAACGGTCCCGATCACCCCCACTTCCGTAAGCCGCCCGAAGTCCGCCGCCTCCGGCACCCGCACCGCATCGACGAGCCCGCGCACCTCGACCCGCCGCACACCCAGGCCGAACACCCCGGTCACCGCCGACACCACCGCCACCGCCACCAACGGGGCAGGCACCACCCGCGCCCCCCTGCGCCAACGCGGCCACAGCAGCAATACGGCAATGGTGGCACCCGCCACTGACAACGCCCCCGGATCCACCCGCCCGGGCAGCGACACCAGCCCGGCGATCTTCCCGAGCCCACTCGCGGGCGCGGCGGCGTCGCCCAGCGCGTACACCTGCCCGGCGACCAGCACGAGCCCGATCCCGGCGAGCATCCCCTGCACGACGGTCGCGGACACGGCCCGGAACCACCGCCCGAGCCGCAGCGCCCCGAGCCCCAGCTGCACCAGCCCGGCCCCGAACACCAGCACGCCGAGCGCCTCGACGCCGTACGTGTCGACGGCCTGGTACACGAGCACCGTCAGACCCGCCGCCGGCCCGCTCACCTGCAGGCTGCTGCCGGGCAGCGCCCCGGCGACCAGCCCGCCGACAATCCCGGTGACCAGCCCCAGTTCGGCCGGTACTCCGGAGGCAATGGCCACGCCCACACACAGCGGCAGCGCGACGAGGAAGACGACGAGGGAAGCGAACAGATCGGCCTTGCGTACGCGACAGCGCATGACAGCAGCACCTCCGTTGGGGTTACGGGAGATGCGTGGGTGCCGAGCCGGGGGAGGGCACGGCGAAGTGAAATCCATTGTCGGGAACGGGAGTTGGTTCCGCATCCGGTTCGTGTGTCCGCCCGGTGAACGCAGAGGCATGCAAACCGGACCCTCCGCCTCCGATCACGCCGACGCGCGCCTGCGCCCCCGGAAGCGCCCGCCTGACGACGTCACTTGACGGCATCGCACCCCGGGAGGATTATTCATCGCATGATGAATTACACGTCGGATCCGCCCTCCGCTCCGGCCGTCCGAGCCGAAGGCCTCACCGTCGTCCGCGGCCCCCGCACCGTCCTGCGCGGCCTCGACTTCACCGTCCCGCGCGGCCAGATCACCGGCCTCCTCGGCCCCTCGGGCTGCGGCAAGTCGACCCTCATGCGCTCGATCGTCGGCACCCAGGCCAAGGTCACCGGCACCCTGCAGGTCCTGGGCAGCCCGGCCGGCCACCCGGCCCTCCGCACCCGTATCGGCTACGTCACCCAGGCCCCCTCCGTCTACGACGACCTGACGGTCCGCCAGAACCTCGACTACTTCACAGCGATCCTCGCCCCGGGCCGGTCCGCAGCCGACCGGCGCCACGACGTCGACCGCGTCCTCGTGGACGTCGACCTCACGAGCCACGCCGACGCCCTCGCCGGCAACCTCTCCGGCGGCCAGCGCAGCCGCGTCTCCCTGGCGGTCGCCCTCCTCGGCACCCCGGAACTCCTGGTCCTCGACGAACCCACCGTCGGCCTCGACCCGGTCCTCCGCCGCGACCTGTGGAACCTCTTCCACTCCATCGCCGCCGACCGCGGCGCGACCCTCCTCATCTCCTCCCACGTCATGGACGAGGCCGAGCGCTGCCACCGCCTGCTCCTGATGCGCGAGGGCGAGATCCTCGCCGACGACACCCCCGACGCCCTGCGCACCCGCACCGGCTCCGGGACGGTCGAGGCCGCCTTCCTGCACCTGGTCGACGAGGCGACCGCCGCCGCCCGCGAGAAGGAGACCACCCGATGAGTACGACGACGACCACGACCGGTACGACGACGCCACCCGCCTCCACCGGCGCCCTGAACGCCTCCCGCACCACCGCCACCGCGGCCCGGGTCCTGCGCCAGCTCGGCCACGACCCACGCACCATCGCGATGCTGATCCTGATCCCCTGCGTGATGCTGTTCCTGCTGCGCTACGTCTTCGACGGCAGCCCGCGCACCTTCGACAACATCGGCGCATCCCTCCTCGGCATCTTCCCTCTCATCACGATGTTCCTGGTCACGTCGATCGCCACCCTGCGCGAACGCACCTCCGGCACCCTCGAACGTCTCCTCGCCATGCCACTGGGCAAGGGCGACCTGATCGCGGGCTACGCCCTCGCCTTCGGCTTCCTCGCGATCATCCAGTCCGCCCTGGCCACGGGCCTCGCGGTCTGGTTCCTGGGCCTGGACGTCACCGGAAGCCCCTGGCTCCTCCTCCTGGTAGCCCTCCTGGACGCCCTCCTCGGCACGGCCCTCGGCCTCTTCGTCTCGGCCTTCGCGGCGTCCGAGTTCCAGGCGGTCCAGTTCATGCCGGCCGTGATCTTCCCCCAACTCCTCCTCTGCGGCCTCTTCACCCCCCGCTCCAACATGCACCCCGCCCTCGAGGCCATCTCCGACGTCCTCCCCATGTCGTACGCCGTAGACGGCATGAACGAGGTCCTCAAACACACCGACATGACAGCCACCTTCGTACGCGACGCCCTGATCGTCGCCGGCTGCGCCCTACTCGTACTGGGCCTGGGCGCGGCAACACTGCGCCGCAGGACGGCATGACCCTTCTTGCTGCCTGCCGGCATCTACAGTCGTCCATCCTTCAGCCGTCCCGGCGTCTTCCATCCGTCCTGGCACCTTTCTGCCGTCCCGGCGTCTTCCATCCGTCCCGGCATCTCTCTGCCGTCCCGACACCTTTCAGACCGGCTCACCTTCAGATCGGCTCATCCTTCAGACCGGCCGTCACTCTCAGCCGGTCCGGCGTTTGAGGACGAGGCTGTTCAGGCCGATCGGGGTCCGGGGCGGAGCTCGGGGGAGGGGTGCAGGGGACGCCAGTCCCCGCGGGGGTGCAGGGGCGGAGCCCCTGGCGGGGTCGAAGGGGCAGCGCCCCTGGGGACGGGACGGGTAGGGGCGGCGGGGGCGAGAACCCCCGACGGCAACCACCGACCAACATCCCGCCCACCGGACACCCAAGCCACCCACCCATCCCCGGTGCGACGATGGACCCCGGACGACGCACCCCCGGAGGGCACCCCAGCCATGACCCAGAAAGTCGCAGTCCTCGGCACCGGCAAGATCGGCGAAGCCCTGCTCAGCGGAATGATCCGCGGCGGCTGGGCCCCGACAGACCTCCTGGTCACCGCCCGCCGCCCGGAGCGAGCCGAAGAACTCCGCACCCGCTACGGAGTCACCCCGGTCACCAACCCGGAAGCCGCCAAGACCGCCGACACCCTGATCCTCACGGTCAAGCCGCAGGACATGGGCACCCTCCTCGATGAACTCGCCCCCCACGTCCCCACCGACCGCCTGATCATCAGCGGAGCCGCCGGCATCACCACCGCCTCCATCGAGGACCGCCTCGCCACCGGCACCCCGGTCGTCCGCGTCATGACGAACACCCCCGCCCTCGTCGACGAGGCCATGTCCGTCATCTCCGCCGGCACCCACGCCACCGCCGACCACCTCGCCCACGCCGAGGAGATCTTCGGTGCCGTCGGCAAGACGCTCCGCGTCCCCGAGTCCCAGCAGGACGCCTGCACTGCACTCTCCGGATCCGGCCCGGCGTACTTCTTCTACCTGGTCGAAGCCATGACGGACGCCGGCATTCTGCTCGGCCTGCCCCGCGACAAGGCCCACGACCTGATCGTCCAGTCCGCGATCGGCGCCGCGACGATGCTCCGCGACAGCGGCGAACACCCGGTCAAGCTCCGCGAGAACGTCACATCCCCCGCAGGCACGACCATCAACGCCATCCGCGAACTCGAGAACCACGGCGTACGAGCCGCCCTCATCGCCGCCCTCGAAGCCGCCCGCGACCGCAGCCGCGAACTGGCCTCCGGCAACAAGGACTGACGCCCACCGGGGGCGGTCACCCCGCCGCGTCCACGACCTCCTTCGTGGCCACCACCTGCGCGAAGCCGCCCCCGTGCAGCGACACCGCCGACGCCTGCGCGACCTCGTCCGCACTCCGCCGCCAGCCGAACGGCCCCGCCAGATCGAAGGTGTACGTCGCGTCGTACGCGACCACAACGCCGTACCCCAGATTCCCGCCCATCCGAGCCGTCGTCTCCACGCACATGTTGGTTTGGATCCCTGCCAGCACGAACTGCGAGATCCCCTCCGCCTTCAGCCAGGCGGCCAGATCCGGCGTGCCGTAGAAGGCCGAGTTCCTGGTCTTCGTGATCAGCAGCTCAGCCCCACGGGCCCCCTTCCCGCGCCGCCGCTCCACGTACTCCTTGAAAGAGTTCCCCTCGTACCCCGGCCGCAGCGGCGACTGGGGCTTCGGCGAGTCATGCCGTACGAAGACGACCGGCCGCCCTGTCGCCTGCCACACGTCGATGAGGGAAGCGATGTTGTCATCGGCCTCCGGGTTGTTCCGCGGCCCCCAGAAGTCGGCCTCGTCGAAGCCCTTCTGCACGTCCACGACCACCAGCGCTGCGTTCTCTGCGATCTCCATGCCCACGATCCTGCCGCCGGGAGCACGTCCGCCCCAGAGGGCGAAAAGACAGCGATCGATGGTTTACTGCCACCCATGGAGAAAGCCATGGATGATGCCGTGGAGCGCGCGTACCGCGTCGCCCTCGTCGCGTTCCCCGGCATCCGCGCCTTCGACGTCTCCGTCATCACCGAGGTCTGGGGCACCGACCGCACCGATCGCGGCGCCCCCGACTTCGACCTGCGCCGCGTCGCCACCGACACCACCACCCCCATTCCCATGCGTGGCGGCATGGCCCTCCTCCCGGACCGCGCCCTCACCTGGCTGTCCCGCGCCGACCTGATCGTGATCCCCGGCCTCGACGACCACCTCACACCCGCACCCACCCCCGTCCTCGAAGCCCTTCGCCGCGCGCACGCCCGCGGCATCGCCATCGCGGCCCTCTGCGGCGGCGCGTTCACCCTCGCCCAGGCCGGCCTCCTCGACGGCCGCCGCGCCATCACGCACTGGAACCTCATCAGCCTTCTCCGCGCACGCCACCCCCAAGTCACGGTCGTCCCCGACGCCCTCTTCATCGAGGACGACAACATCTGGACGGCGGCCGGCACCGCGGCAGGCATCGACCTCTGCCTCCACCTCGTCCGCCAGGCCCACGGCGCCGAAGCGGCGGCCACCATCGCCCGCTCGATGGTCACCGCGCCCTTCCGCACCGGAACCCAGGCACAGTTCATCGAGCACCCCACCCCTCGCGCGGACCGCGACGCCGACGCCCTCGCCGCCGTACGCGAGCACGCCCTGCGCCACCTCCACGAACCGCTCACGGTCGCCGACCTTGCCGCCCACGCAGGCATGTCCGCGCGCAGCTTCGCCCGCCACTTCACCGCGGAAACCGGCACGACCCCGCTCCGCTGGCTCCTCGACCAGCGCATCGCCGCGGCCCAGAAACTCCTCGAGCGCACCGACCTGCCCATGCCCGAAGTCGCCCGCCGCGCCGGCTTCGGCAGCGAGGTCACGATGCGCCAGCACTTCGCATCACGCCTCGCCACCAGCCCGCGCGCCTACCGAGCCGCGTTCAGCACGACATCCCTGTCGACCGCGCCGGTATCGACCGCCTCCGTATCGGAAGCAGCGGGCAGCAACCCGATCGCGCGATAAGCGGCATCCACGGTCGGCCGGGCCATGGCCCGCGCCTTCTCCGCACCATCCCGCAGCACCCCCTCCACATGGCCAGGATCAGCGCACAGCGCCCTGTGCCTTTCCTGTACGGGCTTGAGGAGCTCGACCACGGCCTCTGCGGTGTCCTTCTTCAAGGACCCGTACGACTCATATACACCGCTCAGCTCCTCGGGGTTCCCACCCGTACAGGCAGCCAGGATCTCCAACAGATTCGCCAGGCCCGGCCGAGCCTCCCGGTCGTACACGACTTCCCGCCCGCTGTCGGTCACGGCCCGCATGACCTTCTTCCGCACCACGTCCGGCTCGTCGAGCAGATAGACGATTCCAGGCCCGGTGTCGTCGCTCTTCCCCATCTTGGACGTCGGATCCTGCAGGTTCATGACCCGCGCGGCCACCGCCGGAAGCGTCGCCTTCGGCACCACGAACGTATGCCCGTACCGTTGGTTGAACCGCACCGCCAGATCCCGCGTCAGCTCCACATGCTGCGCCTGGTCGTGCCCCACCGGCACCTCGTCCGCCCCGTACACCAGGATGTCCGCCGCCATCAGCGCCGGATACGTCAGCAGGGACAGCCGCACACTCCCGCCCCGCTCCCGCTCGCGAGCGGCCTTCTCCTTGTACTGGATCATCCGCCGCATCTCGCCGTCCGTGGCCACGCACTCGAGCACATACGACAGCCGGGTGTGCTCGTCGACGTGACTCTGGACGAACACGGTGCACAGCGCCGGATCCAACCCCGTCGCAAGCAACAGCGTCGCCGCCTGCCGACTGAGTCTGCGTACCCGCGCCGGGTCGTGGTCCACCGTCAGCGCATGCAGATCGACGATGCAGAACAGCGCATCAGCTCGGTGCTGGTCCACCGCGGCCCACTGCCGCATGGCTCCCAGGTAGTTCCCCAGCGTCAGGTGCCCGGTCGGCTTGACCCCACTGAAGACTCGCGTCATCTCTTCTCCACCTCCTGGTCGAGGCCGCCGTCCCGGCCGGCCGACCCTCGGAAGCTCTGGAGGGAGAAACGAGAACGGCCGCCGAGGCGGCGGCCGTTGAACGCATACGTGAGCGCGGCCGCCGTCAGGCGGCCCACCACTGCTGGGTGCGCGTATGCGTAGTCATGGCCCCAAGAGTACGCCTGCCGGGTCCCGTCCGGAGGCAAGTTGACACGCCCAGGTCGGCTACGTAGTGTTCTCCGAGTTGTTCGACGTGAGCGCCGATCTCGGTCGGTCCCCGGACAGCCATTCCGCAAGTACCAACCACTACTCGACGGCCAGTCGAAACTGTCCGGCGTCGCGTCATTGGCATGCGTATTTACGAAATGAGGAATCCACGTTCGAAAGGACGCGGCCCCGATTAGCTCGGGAGCCGGGAATCCGCTAAAGTCTCACTCGTCGGAACGGCCCAACGGCCGGGAAGATAGCCTCGCTGACTGAGGGTCAGGCCCGAAAGGATCTGATAGAGTCGGAGCCGCTGGAAAGGGAAACGCGAAAGCGGGAACCTGGAAAGCACCGAGGAAATCGGATCGGGAAACGGTCTGATAGAGTCGGAAACGCAAGATCGAAGGGAAGCGCCCGGAGGAAAGCCCGAGAGGGTGAGTACAAAGGAAGCGTCCGTTCCTTGAGAACTCAACAGCGTGCCAAAAATCAACGCCAGATATGTTGATACCCCGTCTCCTGCCGGATATCCGGTTGGGGCGAGGTTCCTTTGAAACAAAACACAGCGAGGACGCTGTGAACGACCGCCTTATTCCGGTGGTTGTTCCGCTCTCGTGGTGTCGACCCGATTACGGGTAAACATTCACGGAGAGTTTGATCCTGGCTCAGGACGAACGCTGGCGGCGTGCTTAACACATGCAAGTCGAACGATGAACCACTTCGGTGGGGATTAGTGGCGAACGGGTGAGTAACACGTGGGCAATCTGCCCTTCACTCTGGGACAAGCCCTGGAAACGGGGTCTAATACCGGATAGCACTCCTGCTCGCATGGGTAGGGGTTGAAAGCTCCGGCGGTGAAGGATGAGCCCGCGGCCTATCAGCTTGTTGGTGAGGTAATGGCTCACCAAGGCGACGACGGGTAGCCGGCCTGAGAGGGCGACCGGCCACACTGGGACTGAGACACGGCCCAGACTCCTACGGGAGGCAGCAGTGGGGAATATTGCACAATGGGCGCAAGCCTGATGCAGCGACGCCGCGTGAGGGATGACGGCCTTCGGGTTGTAAACCTCTTTCAGCAGGGAAGAAGCGCAAGTGACGGTACCTGCAGAAGAAGCGCCGGCTAACTACGTGCCAGCAGCCGCGGTAATACGTAGGGCGCAAGCGTTGTCCGGAATTATTGGGCGTAAAGAGCTCGTAGGCGGCTTGTCACGTCGGGTGTGAAAGCCCGGGGCTTAACCCCGGGTCTGCATTCGATACGGGCTAGCTAGAGTGTGGTAGGGGAGATCGGAATTCCTGGTGTAGCGGTGAAATGCGCAGATATCAGGAGGAACACCGGTGGCGAAGGCGGATCTCTGGGCCATTACTGACGCTGAGGAGCGAAAGCGTGGGGAGCGAACAGGATTAGATACCCTGGTAGTCCACGCCGTAAACGGTGGGAACTAGGTGTTGGCGACATTCCACGTCGTCGGTGCCGCAGCTAACGCATTAAGTTCCCCGCCTGGGGAGTACGGCCGCAAGGCTAAAACTCAAAGGAATTGACGGGGGCCCGCACAAGCAGCGGAGCATGTGGCTTAATTCGACGCAACGCGAAGAACCTTACCAAGGCTTGACATACACCGGAAAGCATTAGAGATAGTGCCCCCCTTGTGGTCGGTGTACAGGTGGTGCATGGCTGTCGTCAGCTCGTGTCGTGAGATGTTGGGTTAAGTCCCGCAACGAGCGCAACCCTTGTTCTGTGTTGCCAGCATGCCCTTCGGGGTGATGGGGACTCACAGGAGACCGCCGGGGTCAACTCGGAGGAAGGTGGGGACGACGTCAAGTCATCATGCCCCTTATGTCTTGGGCTGCACACGTGCTACAATGGCCGGTACAATGAGCTGCGATACCGTGAGGTGGAGCGAATCTCAAAAAGCCGGTCTCAGTTCGGATTGGGGTCTGCAACTCGACCCCATGAAGTCGGAGTTGCTAGTAATCGCAGATCAGCATTGCTGCGGTGAATACGTTCCCGGGCCTTGTACACACCGCCCGTCACGTCACGAAAGTCGGTAACACCCGAAGCCGGTGGCCCAACCCCCTTGTGGGGAGGGAGCTGTCGAAGGTGGGACTGGCGATTGGGACGAAGTCGTAACAAGGTAGCCGTACCGGAAGGTGCGGCTGGATCACCTCCTTTCTAAGGAGCACTTCTTACCGATCCCCACGGGGTGAGGTCAGAGGCCAGTACATCGGCGTACGTCCGATGCTGGTTGCTCATGGGTGGAACGTTGATTATTCGGCCTGGGTCTCGGGTCGGAGGCTTGCAAGTACTGCTCTTCGGAGCGTGGAACGCATGATCTCCGGGCGGACACGGGCCGGGCACGCTGTTGGGTGTCTGAGGGTTCGGCCGGTTTTCGGCTGCCTTCAGTGCCGGCCCCAGTGAACTCGCCCTTCAGGGTGGGGTGATGGGTGGCTGGTCGTTGTTTGAGAACTGCACAGTGGACGCGAGCATCTGTGGCCAAGTTTTTAAGGGCGCACGGTGGATGCCTTGGCACCAGGAACCGATGAAGGACGTGGGAGGCCACGATAGGCCCCGGGGAGTCGTCAACCAGGCTTTGATCCGGGGGTGTCCGAATGGGGAAACCCGGCAGTCGTCATGGGCTGTCACCCTTGCCTGAACACATAGGGCAAGTGGAGGGAACGCGGGGAAGTGAAACATCTCAGTACCCGCAGGAAGAGAAAACAACCGTGATTCCGGGAGTAGTGGCGAGCGAAACCGGATGAGGCCAAACCGTATACGTGTGAGACCCGGCAGGGGTTGCGTGTGCGGGGTTGTGGGATCTCTCTTTTACGGTCTGCCGGCCGTGAGACGAGTCAGAAACCGTTGATGTAGGCGAAGGACATGCGAAAGGTCCGGCGTAGAGGGTAAGACCCCCGTAGTCGAAACGTCAACGGCTCGTTTGAGAGACACCCAAGTAGCACGGGGCCCGAGAAATCCCGTGTGAATCTGGCGGGACCACCCGCTAAGCCTAAATATTCCCTGGTGACCGATAGCGGATAGTACCGTGAGGGAATGGTGAAAAGTACCGCGGGAGCGGAGTGAAATAGTACCTGAAACCGTGTGCCTACAAGCCGTGGGAGCGTCGGGCAAGCACTTGTGCTTGCCTCGTGACTGCGTGCCTTTTGAAGAATGAGCCTGCGAGTTTGCGGTGTGTTGCGAGGTTAACCCGGGTGGGGTAGCCGTAGCGAAAGCGAGTCCGAATAGGGCGTTTTTAGTAGCACGCTCAAGACCCGAAGCGGAGTGATCTAGCCATGGGCAGGTTGAAGCGGAGGTAAGACTTCGTGGAGGACCGAACCCACCAGGGTTGAAAACCTGGGGGATGACCTGTGGTTAGGGGTGAAAGGCCAATCAAACTCCGTGATAGCTGGTTCTCCCCGAAATGCATTTAGGTGCAGCGTCGTGTGTTTCTTGCCGGAGGTAGAGCACTGGATAGGCGATGGGCCCTACCGGGTTACTGACCTTAGCCAAACTCCGAATGCCGGTAAGTGAGAGCGCGGCAGTGAGACTGTGGGGGATAAGCTCCATGGTCGAGAGGGAAACAGCCCAGAGCATCGACTAAGGCCCCTAAGCGTACGCTAAGTGGGAAAGGATGTGGAGTCGCAGAGACAACCAGGAGGTTGGCTTAGAAGCAGCCACCCTTGAAAGAGTGCGTAATAGCTCACTGGTCTAGTGATTCCGCGCCGACAATGTAGCGGGGCTCAAGCGTACCGCCGAAGTCGTGTCATTGCGATATATACCCCCAACGGGGATCGTGATGGGTAGGGGAGCGTCGTGTGCCGGGTGAAGCCGCGCCGGAAGGCAGTGGTGGACGGTTCACGAGTGAGAATGCAGGCATGAGTAGCGATTCACACGTGAGAAACGTGTGCGCCGATTGACTAAGGGTTCCTGGGTCAAGCTGATCTGCCCAGGGTAAGTCGGGACCTAAGGCGAGGCCGACAGGCGTAGTCGATGGATAACCGGTTGATATTCCGGTACCCGCTGTGAAGCGTCAAACACCGAACCTATTGATGCTAAGGCCGTGAAGCCGTTCCGGACCCTTCGGGGAAAGGAAAGTGGTGGAGCCGCCGGACCAAGGTGGTAGTAGGTGAGTGATGGGGTGACGCAGGAAGGTAGTCCAGCCCGGGCGGTGGTTGTCCCGGGGTAAGGGTGTAGGACGTCAGGTAGGCAAATCCGCCTGACACATAGTCTGAGACCTGATGCCGAGCCGATTGTGGTGAAGTGGATGATCCTATGCTGTCGAGAAAAGCCTCTAGCGAGTTTTATGGCGGCCCGTACCCTAAACCGACTCAGGTGGTCAGGTAGAGAATACCGAGGCGTTCGGGTGAACTATGGTTAAGGAACTCGGCAAAATGCCCCCGTAACTTCGGGAGAAGGGGGGCCATCACCGGTGATCCGATTTACTCGGTGAGCTGGGGGTGGCCGCAGAGACCAGCGAGAAGCGACTGTTTACTAAAAACACAGGTCCGTGCGAAGCCGTAAGGCGATGTATACGGACTGACGCCTGCCCGGTGCTGGAACGTTAAGGGGACCGGTTAGTGCGCTTTCGGGCGTGCGAAGCTGAGAACTTAAGCGCCAGTAAACGGCGGTGGTAACTATAACCATCCTAAGGTAGCGAAATTCCTTGTCGGGTAAGTTCCGACCTGCACGAATGGCGTAACGACTTCTCGACTGTCTCAACCATAGGCCCGGTGAAATTGCACTACGAGTAAAGATGCTCGTTTCGCGCAGCAGGACGGAAAGACCCCGGGACCTTTACTACAGTTTGATATTGGTGTTCGGTTCGGCTTGTGTAGGATAGCTGGGAGACTTTGAACTCCGGACGCCAGTTCGGGGGGAGTCGTCGTTGAAATACCAGTCTGGTCGTGCTGGATGTCTAACCTGGGTCCGTGATCCGGATCAGGGACAGTGTCTGATGGGTAGTTTAACTGGGGCGGTTGCCTCCTAAAGAGTAACGGAGGCGCCCAAAGGTTCCCTCAGCCTGGTTGGCAATCAGGTGTTGAGTGTAAGTGCACAAGGGAGCTTGACTGTGAGACCGACGGGTCGAGCAGGGACGAAAGTCGGGACTAGTGATCCGGCGGTGGCTTGTGGAAGCGCCGTCGCTCAACGGATAAAAGGTACCCCGGGGATAACAGGCTGATCTTCCCCAAGAGTCCATATCGACGGGATGGTTTGGCACCTCGATGTCGGCTCGTCGCATCCTGGGGCTGGAGTCGGTCCCAAGGGTTGGGCTGTTCGCCCATTAAAGCGGTACGCGAGCTGGGTTTAGAACGTCGTGAGACAGTTCGGTCCCTATCCGCTGCGCGCGCAGGAATATTGAGAAGGGCTGTCCCTAGTACGAGAGGACCGGGACGGACGAACCTCTGGTGTGCCAGTTGTTCTGCCAAGGGCATGGCTGGTTGGCTACGTTCGGGAGGGATAACCGCTGAAAGCATCTAAGCGGGAAGCCTGCTTCGAGATGAGTATTCCCACCCACTTGATGGGGTAAGGCTCCCAGTAGACGACTGGGTTGATAGGCCAGATCTGGAAGGCGGGTAACCGCTGGAGGTGACTGGTACTAATAGGCCGAGGGCTTGTCCTCAGTTGCTCGCGTCCACTGTGTTGGTTCTGAAACCACGAACAGCCCCACGTTTCACAGAGCGTGGTGTGGCATGGTTCGACAGTTTCATAGTGTTTCGGTGGTTATAGCGTGAGGGAAACGCCCGGTTACATTCCGAACCCGGAAGCTAAGCCTTACAGCGCCGATGGTACTGCAGGGGGGACCCTGTGGGAGAGTAGGACGCCGCCGAACAATCATTGCAAAAACCCCCGTACCTTTCGGTACGGGGGTTTTCTGCGTTTACGCTCGTGGTTATGCGCTATGACCTCGTGATCTTCGACAACGACGGCGTCCTCGTCGACAGCGAGCCCATCTCCAACCGGCTCCTGGCCGCCTATCTCACCGAGCTCGGGCACCCGACCTCCTACGAGGAGTCCCTTCGCGACTACATGGGTGCTGCCATGCACCGGGTTCATGACCTCGTCCAGGAGCGAACCGGGCAGAGGCTTCCGGACGACTTCGACGACGTCTTCCACGCGCGTGTGTTCGCCGCGTTCGAGCGGGAGTTGGAGCCGGTCGCCGGGGCCGTCGGTGTCGTGGAGAAGCTGGCCGCCGACGGGGTGCCGTACTGTGTCGCGTCCTCCGGGAGTCATGCGCGGATTCGGGTGGGGCATCGGAAGACCGGCCTTGACCGGTGGTTCGACGATGGGCGGATCTTCAGTTCGCAGGATGTCGGGCGGGGGAAGCCGGCGCCGGACCTGTTCCTCTACGCGGCCGAGCGGATGGGGGTCGTACCGGAGCGGTGTGTGGTGGTCGAGGACAGTCGGCTGGGGGTGCAGGCGGCGGTCGCGGCAGGGATGGACGTCCTCGGGTTCACCGCCATGACGCCTGCCGACAGGCTCGTAGGAGCGACTCAACTTTTCTCGGACATGGGGGAGTTGGCCGACCTGCTGGTCTGACATTTGTCATGCCGAGCTCCGGACGATCGTTTCTACTGGCGCTCAGGTGCCGGGCGGCAAGCTGAGGGCATGACGACGAAGACGAGCAAGAAGAAGAACCCCTTCGCCCCGCTGATCGTGGACGTGGCGGTGCCTCTCGGTTCGTACTACCTGTTCAAGGACGGCTTCGGGATGAGCACGTTCGCGGCGCTCGCCTGGAGCAGCGTGGTGCCGGCCGGGCGGACCGTGTGGAGCGTGGTCAAGGAGCGGGCGACCAACGGGCTGGCGCTTCTGATCCTCGTCGTGAACGTCGTCGGGCTGCTGCTCAGCTTCGTCTCCGGTGACCCTCGGCTGATGCTTGCCAAGGACGGAGCGGTCAGCAGCACGGTCGCGATCGGCATCCTGGTCTCCGTGGCGCTCGGGAAGCCGATGATGACCGCGGGCCTCAAGCCCTTCCTGGTGAAGGCGGACGCGGCGAAGGATGCCGCCTGGGAGCGGCTGGTGAGCGGGGTGGCGTCCGGGTCGGCGGACTTCCGGCGCAAGGAGCGGCTGTTCTCCGTGGTCTGGGGTGTGGCGCTGCTCGGTGAGTGCGTCGCGCGGGTCATGGGTGCGTACACGATTCCCGTGGACACGATGGTCTGGCTCGGTGGGGTCCTCCTGGTGAGCGCGATCGCGCTCGGGATCGTGATCGGCGGTGCTTTCGCCGCCGGGCCCATGGAGCGGATGCTCGCCGCCGAGACGGAGGCCGCGGAGGCCACGAAGCCGGCGGTTGCCGTCGCCGCCTGAGCACACAGGTAAAGCTGAGGGAAATTCATCTTTGGGTTGATCTACCCACAGGTAGCCCGGGGCCCTACGCTCGCCGCCATGACAGATGTGCTGCGGCGCGGTAGGGCCTCTTTGGCATTCAGTTTCTTCGCTCAGGGCGCCACCTTTGCCCTTCTCGTGACCCGCATCCCGGCCATCCAGGACCGGTACGGCGTCTCCGACGCGCTGCTGCCCGCCTTTCTGGCCGCCGTGCCCATCCTGGCCGGTGTCGGCAGCGTGACGACCGAGCAGTTGGTGAAGCGGATATCGCCCAGTGTGCTGCTGCGGTGCCTGCAGCCCGTGGTGTTGCTGGCGCTCCTCGGGGTCGGGTCGGGGGAGCACCTGGCCGAGTTGGGAATCGCGCTGGGTGCCTTCGGGCTTGCCGTGGGTGGGCTCGACGCCTCGATGAACATGCTCGGGGTGAGCCTGCAGCGGGCGTACGGCCGCAGCATCATGCTCAGCTTCCATGCCGTCTTCAGCCTGGGCGGGATCGTGGGGGCCTCGCTGGCCTGGGCGGGGGCGCACTGGCATCTGGCGCTGTGGGTGTCGTATCTGCCGGTCGTCGCGGTGCTGTTGCCGGCCACGCTCGTGGGGAGCCGGTGGTACGTCGGCGGGGACGCCTCCCTGGACGTACGGGAAGAGGGGGAGGGGCAGGGGCAGACCGTCGTCTTCAAGCTGCTGCTGCCGCTGTGTCTCGTGATGACCTTCGCGTACATCGGGGACTCGACCGTCTCCAACTGGAGTGCCAAGTACCTCAAGGACGTGCTCGGGAGTTCGGAGCAGCTGTCGACGGTGCCGTACAACGTCTACATGGTGACCACGCTGCTGGGGCGGTCGCTGGGGGACTTGGGGGTACGGCGGTTCGGGGCCGTGGCGGTCGTGCGGCTGGGGGCGCTCGTGGCGGCGGCGGGGTTTGCCGTGGTGGCCCTGGCGCCGGGGGCGTGGGTCGGGATGCTCGGGTTCACGCTGCTGGGGCTCGGGCTGTGCGTGCTGGTGCCGCAGACTTTCGCGGCCGCCGGGCGGCTGTTCCCGAACGCCTCCGATGCCGCCGTCGCACGGCTCAATGTCTTCAACTACGTCGGATTCCTGATCGGCTCGCCGCTGGTGGGTGCGCTGGGGGACACGTGGAGCTATCGCGGAGCCATGATCGTGCCGATGGTGTTGGTGCTGGTGACCCTGTTCTACGCCCGGTCGTTCGCTCCTCAACCGGACCGATACGGTGGCGGGCATGAGCGGCCGCGCACAGCTGATGTGGGACGAGGCAGTAACGGGCTATGACTTCGGTCCGGACCACCCGATGGATCCGGTCCGGCTCGCCCTGACCAGGCACCTTGTCGATGCCTTCGGGCTCGACAAGGACGTCGACGTGGTGGCGGCGAAGCCCGCCGGGGAGTCGACGCTGCGGCTCGTCCACCGGGAGGACTACGTCGAGGCCGTGAAGGCCTTTTCGGCGGATCCGGAGGCGGCGAACGGGGCGTACGGGCTGGGGACGATGGACGATCCCGCCTTCGCCGGTATGCACGAGGTGTCCGCGATGATCGCCGGGCAGTCGGTGGGGGGCGCCGAGGCCGTGTGGCGCGGCGAGGCGCTGCACGCGGTGAACTTCGCGGGCGGGCTGCACCACGCGATGCCCGGGGGCGCGTCCGGGTTCTGCATCTACAACGACGCCTCGCTCGCCATCGCGCGGCTGCTGGAGCTCGGGGCCGAGCGGGTCGCGTACATCGATGTGGACGTGCATCACGGGGACGGGGTGCAGGCGGCCTTCTGGGAGGATCCGCGGGTTCTGACGATCTCGCTGCACGAGCATCCGCGGACGCTGTTTCCGCAGACCGGGTGGCCGGAGGAGACGGGGGCGGACTCCGCGGAGGGGTCGGCCGTGAACGTCGCGCTGCCCGCCGGGACCGGGGACGCGGGGTGGCTGCGGGCCTTCCATGCCGTCGTTCCGGAACTGATCGCCGATTTCCGGCCGCAGGTGCTGGTGACGCAGCACGGGGCCGACACTCACTTCGAGGACCCGCTCGCGCATCTGGCCGTGTCGCTGGACGCGCAGCGGGCCGTGCAGGTCGCCTGCCATGAGCTGGCGCACGAGTTCGCCGACGGGAAGTGGGTCGCGCTCGGCGGCGGCGGTTACGCGGTCGTCGAGGTCGTGCCGCGGTCGTGGACGCATCTCGTGGGAATCGCGGCGGGGCGGGAGATCGCGCCGGAGACGGTGATCCCGGAGGGCTGGCGGCAGGAAGTCTTCGCGCGGACGCGGCAGTTGGCGCCGGCGCGGATGACGGACGGGCGGTGGCCCGTGTCGTACGCCGAGTGGGAGGCGGGGTACGACCCCGCGGACCGGCTGGACCAGGCGGTGCTGGCGACGCGGCGGGCGGTGTTCCCGCTGCGCGGGCTGCTGGCGTAGGGGTGGTGCCCGGGGGCGAGTGGTCGGCCCGCCCCCGGTTCCGGATCAGCTGCAGTGACCCGAGTCGCCGGCCGACGCGGTGCCGATGGTGCCGGTCCACGCGACGCAGTAGCCACGGCCGTTGACGTAGACCGGGCCGGCGTAGCTCGTGTACCGGCCGGAGTCCACGGCGTCGTGCTGGCCGCTGTCGAGGGCCGCCAGGGCGATCTCCATGTGGATCTTGGCGCCCGTGGTGTTGCGGACGGTCACGGCGCAGTTCTTGCCGGTCGACTCGTTCCAGGTCAGGTAGACCGTGCCGACACGGGCGACCGGAGTGGAGTCGATGACCTTGTAACCGGTGCCGCAGACGCCGTTGTACGAGGCGGCTGCCGCTTTGGTGGTGGCCGCCGAGGCCGGGGCGGTGGCGGCGACGGTACCGCCGAGGGCCAGCACGGTGAGTGCGGCGGCGGTGGTGGCGCGACGGGACAGCTTCATGGTGTTCCCCCTGTTGTATTGATCAACTGATGTTGATCAACTGATGTTGGCCGACTGGTGTCGGGCGATGGGTGTCGCTCGATCGATGTTGGTCAACGTGCTCGGGACGGTTGGTCGTTGCCGTCCACGCATGGTGAGACAGGGGAGCCCGTGCCTTAGTTGTGGCGCCCTTTGTCACCGTTCTGTCACCGCGGGTAGCGGGCGGAAGGTGGGGCATTATGCGGTGTATTACGCCAACCGTGCGGTATTTCTCCCGTTCCCGCCGCAGTCCCGCCCCCGGCCCGCCACTCTCGGAGGCGTGTTGAGCACCGGAGCCCTGCGAGCCCATCTCCTGGCCGCCCGTCTCGCCGGGCCCGTGGCCACCTCCCGTGAGGAGAGCCTCCGTAGCTATCGGCTCTTCGCCGCCCGCGACCCCCGCGTGCTGATCGGACTCGATCCCGAATGGACATGGCGGCAGCGGGATTTGATCGGGTTGATGGCGGACAAGTGCGGGGTTTCGGCCGATCCGCAGCATGTCTCCGGCCATGATGTGATCGATCCGGAGCGCACTCTGACCGCTCTGGATGCCTTCGCGGACCGTCTCGAGGCAGCCGCCCAGCGCAGCGCCCCCGTGCTCCTCGGCACCGGTCACCCGCACCGACTGCTCGGTTTCTACGCCGCCTTGGCGGACGCGCTGTCGGCGGCGGGATGTACCGTCCTCACACCGGCGCATGGCCACTGTGTCGACATAACGACCCGGTTCGGTCTACGCACGTACAACCTTGACTACGTACAGGGAGTCGCGCTGGTGCGGGAACCCGGGGCGCCTCGCCCCGGTTGTGCGACCGGCGCACACACGCACTCTCCGCTCCCGGTTCGTACCGCGCTGGCCGCGGCGGCCGAGGCCGGCGGGCCGCTTCCCGAGCTGGTCGTCGGGGACCACGGGTGGGTCTGCGGGGCAGGTCAGCTGGGGTTCGAGGCCATTGGGCTGGCTGATACGGACGACCCCGCACTCTTCGTGGGGGAGGCGGAGGGGTCCGTGTCCGTCGTCGTTCCACTTGATGACGCTGTGCGGTCTGATTACTACCGACCGCTTACCCGCTACGTACTCAATCGAGCGTGTCTGTCACAGTAGGCCGCCGATGGGTGCACCTCTTCCCCACTCGCATCACTGGCCCCTACATTGGGGAGTGAGCACGCAGCGACGAAGAGTCACCGGAAGGGGAAGCCGGTGGCGCGTCGAGTGCGGAAGGTTCAGGTGTGTCATGGCTGCTGAGCAGAGGCCTCTGAGCGAGGTTCAGTTCCTTACCGTGGCGGAAGTCGCCTCGGTGATGCGAGTGTCGAAGATGACCGTGTACCGCTTGGTGCACAGCGGTCATCTGCCCGCGATCAGGGTGGGGCGGTCCTTCCGCGTCCCCGAGAACGCGGTTCACGAATACCTTCGCGAGAGCTATGTGGGGGTGGAAACCGCCTGACGTCGACGCCGGGGGGATCCTCATCAGGGCTCTTCTGGATCTCCCCCGGCACCCTCGATTACGACCTCAGCGCTCGGCCGGGTAGGCTGGCCCCTTGTAGGTCGTATGGGCCCATGGCGCCCAAACACCGAGTGATGAGAAGTGAGCGAGGGTAGTCGTGGGCTCTGTTATCAAGAAGCGGCGCAAGCGGATGGCTAAGAAGAAGCACCGCAAGCTGCTCAAGCGCACGCGCGTTCAGCGTCGCAACAAGAAGTAGGCGACGCTCCAGGAGCGTGTTCTGTGGCCCCCCACCGCAACCGGTGGGGGGCCACATGCGTTCGAGGGTTCACAGAAGCTCCCAGAAGCGCACGGGACCTCGCACAGGAACCCGCACAAGCCCTGGGCGTACGCACGTGTTTCACATGGCTGGGTCTGTTCGTACGTCTGTGGATGTCGTCACTTCGTGCATTGGGTGGTCATCACAGCGCAACATCGACCCGCTAAGTTGGCCACACACGGGGAACACGGCAGGCTACGACTACCGGATGGGCTGGAAGGAAGGCGTAGATCTTGGGCAAGGTCGTGCTCGTGACCGGAGTGGCCCGCAGGCTGGGGGGCCGGTTCGTACGACGGATCCAGCGTGACCCGGAGGTGGACCGGGTCATCGCCGTGGACGCGATCCCACCCGAGCACCACCTCGGGGGAGCGGACTTCATCCAGGCCGACATCCGGCAGCCCACCATCGCGCGCGTGCTCGCCGAGACGGGCGCCGACACGGTCGTACACATGGATGTGAGCGCCACCGGGCTCGGCAGCGGCAGCAGGATGGCGGTCAAGGAGACCAACGTCATCGGCACCATGCAACTGCTCGGTGCCTGCCAGAAGTCGCCGAACGTCAAGCGGCTCGTCGTGAAGTCCAGTACGAACGTGTACGGCTCCGCGCCCCGCGATCCCGCGGTGTTCACCGAGTCGACCCCGCCCAAGTCCCTGCCCAGCGGCGGCTTCGCCAAGGACACGGTCGAGGTCGAGGGGTACGTACGGGGCTTCGCGCGGCGGCGGCCCGATGTGGCCGTGTGCGTGCTGCGGTTCGCCAACATCCTGGGGCCCACGGCGGATACACCGCTCGCCTCCTACTTCTCGCTGCCGGTCCTGCCGACCGTGTTCGGCTACGACCCGCGGCTGCAGTTCGTGCACGAGGACGACGTGATGGAGGTGCTGCGGATCGCCTCGCACGAGGCGGAGCGCGGCACGCTCAACAGCGGCACCTTCAACATCGCCGGCGACGGCGTCCTGCTGCTCTCCCAGTGCTCCAGGCGGCTCGGCCGCCCCACGGTGCCGCTGCTGCTGCCGGCGGTCACCTGGGCGGGCTCCCTGGTGCGTACGCTGGGCATGACGGACTTCTCGCCCGAACAGATCCGGCTGCTGACACACGGTCGGGTCGTGGCGACGGACCAGATGCGTGAGACGCTCGGATTCAGGCCGAAGTACACGACGGCGGAGACGTTCGCGGACTTCGCACGCAGTCACGGACCCGGGCTCCTGCCGCCGGAGGCCCTCGCGGGAACCGTCGACCGGATCGCCGCGCTGCCCGTCCTGGGCAGCGGCCACCCCCCGACGCCGAGCGCCAACTGAGGAGCGCATCAACGATGGCGGACGCCAAGGTCATTCCGTTCGACGACGACCGGTCCCGCGGGAGCGCCGTACAGCGGCCGTCGCGGCGCCGGAGCGCGGGGAGTCGGCGCAGGACACACGAACCCGCGCTGGTCGGCGAGGTCCAGCCTCTGCCCAGCAGGGCGCCTGCGCAGGATGATGTTCCCGTGACGCATGAGGAACAGCCGCCCCAGAAGCCGCAGGACGGCGGTGGTGTGGAGCGGCGCATCGCGAGCGGCCTCTCCTTCCTGCGCCGCCGCCTCACCGGCGACTACGAGGTCGACGACTTCGGCTACGACGAGGAGTTGACCGACCAGGTCCTGATGTCCCTGCTGCGCCCGGTGTACGAGAAGTACTTCCGGGTCGAGGTGAAGGGCATCGAGAACATCCCGACGGACGGCGGCGCGCTGATCGTCGCCAACCATTCCGGGACGATCCCGATGGACGGCCTGATGATGCAGGTCGCCGTCCACGACAACCACCCGGCGGGCCGCCATCTGCGCCTGCTCGCGGCGGACCTGGTCTTCATGCTGCCGGTGGTCAACGAGCTGGCCCGCAAGGCCGGTCACACCCTCGCCTGCGCCGAGGACGCCGAACGGCTGCTGGGGCGGGGCGAGCTGGTCGGCGTCATGCCGGAGGGCTTCAAGGGCATCGGCAAGCCCTTCGGCGAGCGCTACAAGCTCCAGCGCTTCGGCCGCGGCGGCTTCGTCTCCACGGCTCTGCGCCACGGCACCCCGATCATCCCGTGCTCGATCGTCGGGGCCGAGGAGATCTACCCGATGATCGGCAACGCGAAGACCTTGGCCCGCCTCCTGGGTTTCCCGTACTTCCCGCTGACGCCGACCTTCCCGTGGCTCGGCCCGCTGGGCGGGATCCCGCTGCCGACGAAGTGGACGATCCAGTTCGGCGAGCCGATCCTGACGGACGGCTATCCGCCGGAGGCCACCGAGGACCCGATGCTGATGTTCAACCTGACCGACCAGGTCAGGGAACAGATCCAGCACACGCTGTACAAGCTGCTGGTGCAGCGGCGGTCCGTGTTCTTCTGAGGTTCTCCTGGGTTTACGACGAAGGGGGCGCCCCCCCGTGAGAGGGGCGCCCCCTTCGTCGTAGCGCCTTACTGGCCCGTGTCCTGGCTGTCGATGCCGAGGCCGGGGAGCAGGCCCGGGAGGAGGGGTGGGATCGTCACGTCCGGTTCGGTGGTCGGGGACTTGCTTGCCGACGGGGAGGCGCTGCCGCTGTCCTTCGGCGGGTCGAGCAGTCCGCCGGTGCTGCCTCCGAGCAGGCCCTCGCCGGTGGAGCCGGCCGACTGGGTGGGGCTGCTGGAGTGGCTGCCGTCGGAGGTGCCGCTGCCGGCGCTGGGCGTCGTCGACCGCCGGTCGGAGCCGGACGTGCCCGTGGACGCCGTACCGGAACCCTGTCGCTTGCCGTTGCCGCCGCCCTGGGCCGGGGACGGGGGGAGCAGGGACTGCAGCGGGGCGACTTCTTCGTCTATGGCGTCGAACACCGACGACAGCTGGTCGCTGACGTCCACGAGCTGGACCGGGAGCCTCTCGCGGAGGGCACCCCAGGCATCGCGGTGCGAGCGCGAGAAGGTGGACAGGGCCTGGATGGGACCGAGGGACTCGGGATCGCGCTCGTACGCCTCGTGCAGCAGCCGGTGGCCCTCGGACGCGTCGTGCGTCATGCCCGACAGGGTGCGCCGGATCTCGCCCAGGGACTCGTGGTCGAGGGGAGTGCCGCCGCGGCCGCGCTCCATCAGGCGGCGGGCCTCGCTCAGCCGTGTGGAGGCCTGGTCGAGGTAGGCCACGCCGCGCTCGTCGTCCCCCTCGGACACGTAGTTGAGCTTGAAGTCCTCGATCCCGCGTTTGAGTCCGTAGAGCGAGTCACCGGGCAGGGCGTCCGAGCTGGCGGCGGCCACTCCGCCGAAGGCTCCCGCCGCTACGCCGACGCTCAGTCCGCCCGCGGCAAGACCCTTGGTCAGCCGTGACCGCGGTCGCAGCTTGCCCAGTGGGCTCGCCCGGTGGGCGCCGCGGGATCGCTGCCCGGGTACCGAAGGTTCTGCCGCCTCGCCACCGGCACCCTCCTGCAGCATGGCCTCGAACGCGGCCACCAGCTGGGCCCGCTGGACCACCTTGACCTCGGGGTCCAGCTTCGGTCGGGGCAGCTCGCCGAGACACTCCGTGAGGGCCAACAGGCGGCCCTGATCGGTCTGTTCCGCAGCAGCCGGGGCCGGGGCCGGTCCTTCGGACTGCTCGGCCGCCGTGTCCCGATCCGGCTGCTCCTCCAGAGCCTGGGCGAAGGCGTTCGCCCGCCGGTGTGCCGATACGTTCGCGATCACTGGCGGCACCTCCTCTCATCATGACGGTCGACTCCCCAGGGGGTCCTGAGGGTTGCACGCTCTGACCACATCCACACGATCGAGTGATCGGAGACGGCCAGGGAGTGACCACAGGGAGCCTGCATCCCGCACAACGAGCGTCGCGGCACTTGGGTTACGGACGACGGATGATCGGATCGGGAAGTCAACGGACTTTCACTGACAGCGAGTTGGGCGTCACGGAATGTGTTCTGTCAGCGGACGTCGTCGGGGAGGAGTCGGGCGAGGGTGCGCACGGCCCGGTACTGAAGGGTCTTGATGGCGCCCTCGTTCTTGCCCATCACGCGGGCGGTCTCGGCGACGGAGAGACCCTGGAGGAAGCGGAGCGTCACGCACTCCTGCTGCTGGGGATTGAGCCGTCGTACGGCATCGAGCAGTGCGGCGTTGGAGAGGGACTCCAGGACGGAGTCCTCGGGGGAGCGCTCGACCTCGTTGGCGTCGAGCATCTCGCCGGTCGTCACCTCGAGGCGGAAGCGGCTCGACTTGAAGTGGTCGGCCACGAGGTTACGGGCGATGGTGACCAGCCAGGCTCCGAAGTCGCGGCCCTGCCAGGTGAAGGTGCCGATGCGGCGCAGGGCGCGCAGGAACGTCTCGCTGGTGAGGTCTTCGGCGGTGGCTTTGCCGCCGACCCGGTAGTAGATGTACCGGTACACGGTGTCGCTGTACTGGTCGTAGAGCCGGCCGAACGCTTCGGCCTCGCCGGCCTGGGCGCGCTCGACGAGGTCCATCATCCGGGCGCTGTCGCTGTCCGCGGCCGGGCGGCGGGTGGTGGTGGCACCGGCCGTGCGGCTGCGTCTGCCGACGGCGGCGCTGCCGTCGGCGAGCGCGTAGCACGGGCCGACGGGGGTGTTGCTTACGGCTAGGGCGGGGACGGCGTACGCGGTGGGGACGAAGCCGCGCAACAGGTCTTGGACCGTTGCGCGCAGCGTAGCCAGGCCCGAGGCGTCAACCCCGACGTGTGGGTACACGGGACTCCCAGAGGCAGAGCTTCCATCACGTGCAGTGCGGGACCTTTCACCCGTCGTAGCGACGGAGGGGTACCGGTTTGCGTCTGAGGAGAATAACGCTTCGTGCAGGCGCTGCTACACCCAGTTGCTCAAATCATCGATTACGTCGCTTCTGTAACCGATTGACGCCCGATCAAGTGCCTTAGCGTGACCGGTTGTTGATCGAATTGGTTCGGATTACGAGTGGGAAGGGGGCGTGTTGTGGCCGTGTGCAGCCAATGGGACTGGACACAGGGGTGTGGGGGTACGGGTTGTCGATTGGCATGTCCGGGGTGCGGGTGATCACTGTGTGATCACCCGTGGCTGTGCCGCTGTACCCCGAGGCGCCCGTCGAAAAGGTGCGCCCCCGCTGGAGTGGCGGGGGCGTGCGGAGTTGGAGCGGGGTCTCTCAGCGGCGGCGCTTGTGCAGGGCGATGGCTGCTGCTGTGCCGCCCGCCACCGCGCCCACTCCGGCTGCCGCGGGGATGCCCACCTTCGCCGCCTTGCGGCCGGTGCGGTAGTCGCGCAGGCGCCAGTCCAGCTTGCGGGCGTGTTTGCGGAGCTTGGAGTCCGGGTTGATGGCGTAGGGGTGGCCGACCAGCGAGAGCATGGGGATGTCGTTGTGGCTGTCGCTGTAGGCCGCGCAGCGGGAGAGGTCGAGGCCCTCCGCCGCGGCCAGGGCGCGGACCGCCTCCGCCTTCGCCGGGCCGTGGAGGGGTTCGCCCACCAACTTGCCCGTGTAGACGCCGTCGACGGACTCGGCCACGGTGCCCAGGGCGCCGGTCAGGCCGAGTCGGCGGGCGATGACCTGGGCGATTTCGACGGGGGCGGCTGTGACCAGCCACACCTTCTGGCCCGCGTCCAGGTGGGCTTGGGCGAGCGCCCGGGTGCCCGGCCAGATCCGTTCGGCCATGTACTCGTCGTAGATCTCCTCGCCGATCGACTGCAACTCGGCGACGCGGTGGCCCTGCACGATGGAGAGGGCCGAGTCGCGGGCCTCCTGCATGTGTTCCGGATCCTCGACGCCGGCCAGCCGGAACCAGGCCTGCTGCCAGGCGAACTTGGCGAGGTCGCGGGTCTCGAAGAACTTCCGTTTGTACAGGCCACGCCCGAAGTGGAAGAGCGCAGCACCTTGCATCACGGTGTTGTCGAGGTCGAAGAAGGCGGCAGCCTTGTCGTCGCCGAGTACCGGGAACTCCGGTTCCTCTTCCGTCAGGTCGACGTCCTGAACGTCCTGCGAGGACTTGCGCGCTGCCTCCGCAGAGGCCTCGCCTGCCAACACGCTCCGCGCCGTGGCGGAGCGCCTACGGGGAGTGAGCCATCCGAGAGCGGCCATGAACGTGAGCATAGCCAGTTTGTTCGGTGCCTCCAGACGCCGGAGGTTTGGAGGCTGTGAACTCTCCGCGACCGTGTCGTTAAAGAACTGATCCGATCCGCCTGTTCGTTGCGATCCCCGGCGGCTCTGCGGGGGTCCCGCCGCCGGCCTCTCGCGCGCGAGAATGGCTTGCATGAGTCCCCTCTTCCGCCGTAAGGCCCCCCAGGACCGGATCGTCACTCTCATCCGAAAGCCCGGGTGTCATCTGTGTGATGACGCACAGATCGTGGTGGAGAAGGTGTGCGGTGAGGTGGGGGTGAAGTGGGAGACGAGAGACATCACTCGGGATCAGCAGCTCCATGACCAGTATTGGGAGCAGATTCCCGTCGTGCTGGTCGATGGGAAGCAGCACACCTTCTGGCGTGTTGAGGAACAGCGGTTGCGTAAAGCGCTGACTGAGTAGTCCAAGTCGTCCGGAAACTCGCTTAGGATCGACGGCGACTGGTCTCGGGGGCGGGGATCGTAAGAGGAGTGTGTGCGGTTTTGCCCCCAGGAATAGAGGCACAGTGGTGCTTGTGCGCCGGTTCTACACCAGTGCGCCGGGGGTGCGTGACCCCGGTCACGTTGGCCGGGCAAATCGGACACCATCTTTGTGCACGCGTTCACAAAGACATAGCCTGCTGTCGACGGGGCGGTCTGGGTACGTGTGACCGCCTGCAGCCCCGCTCTACCCGCAGGAGCACCGTGGCAACTGGCCGAACTCACCGACCGGCGACCCGTAGCCGAGGGATTCCCGAGGCCACCGTCGCCAGGCTTCCGCTGTACCTCCGCGCCCTGACCGCACTGTCGGAGCGCTCGGTACCCACGGTTTCGTCCGAGGAACTCGCTGCCGCCGCGGGGGTCAACTCCGCGAAGCTGCGCAAGGACTTCTCGTATCTGGGGTCGTACGGGACCAGGGGTGTCGGCTACGACGTCGAGTATCTCGTCTATCAGATCTCACGTGAGCTGGGCCTCACCCAGGACTGGCCGGTTGTGATCGTCGGTATCGGTAATCTCGGCGCGGCTCTGGCCAATTACGGCGGGTTCGCCTCTCGTGGGTTCCGTGTCGCGGCTCTGATAGACGCCGACCCGGCCATGGCCGGAAAGCCCGTCGCGGGCATTCCCGTGCAGCACACCGATGAACTCGAAAAGATCATTGATGACAACGGCGTGAGCATCGGCGTCATCGCCACGCCCGCCGGTGCCGCCCAGCAGGTCTGCGACCGGCTCGTGGCCGCCGGGGTCACCTCCATCCTGAACTTCGCGCCGACCGTGCTGACCGTCCCGGACGGCGTCGACGTACGCAAGGTGGATCTGTCGATCGAGCTGCAGATCCTCGCCTTCCACGAGCAGCGCAAGGCCGGCGAGGAGGCCGCCGCGTCCGACGGCGCGGGACCGGCCGCCGCCGCCCGCAAGGAGTCCGCCGAGCAGGGACCCGACGGGGACGTACCCGCCGTGATGCCGGCATGAGTCTGCTCGTCGTCGGGCTGAGTCACCGCAGCGCCCCGGTCAGCGTTCTGGAACGGGCCGCGCTGAACGCGGACGCCCAGATCAAGCTGCTCCAGGACACGGTCGCCGCGGAGCCCACCACCGAGGCCGCGGTCCTCGCGACCTGCAACCGCATCGAGCTGTACGCCGACGTCGACAAGTTCCACGCCGGTGTCGCCGAGCTGTCCACGCTGCTCGCCCAGCACAGCGGGGTGGGGCTCGACGAGCTCACGCCGTATCTCTACGTCCACTACGAGGACCGGGCCGTCCACCATCTGTTCTCGGTGGCCTGCGGGCTCGATTCCATGGTCGTGGGCGAGGGGCAGATCCTCGGGCAGATGAAGGACTCGCTCGCCAGGGCGCAGGACCTGCACACCGCCGGGCGGCTGCTCAACGACCTGTTCCAGCAGGCGCTGCGGGTCGGCAAGCGCGCCCACTCCGAGACCGGCATCGACCGGGCCGGGCAGTCCCTGGTCACCTTCGGACTGGAGCAGCTGTCCGCCGGCGGGGACGTGCGGGACTGGGCTCGCGGGAAGAAGGCGCTGGTCATCGGCGCCGGATCGATGTCCTCGCTGGCCGCCGCCACGCTCGCGCGGGCCGGGGTCGCCGAGATCGTGATCGCCAACCGCACCGCCGACCGCGCCGAGCGCCTCGCGCAGATCCTCTCCGAGGGCGACGACACGGACGTGCCGGCCCGCGCGGTACCGATGCATTCGGTGCCGGGCGAGCTGACACGTGCCGACGTGGTCGTGTCGTGTACCGGTGCGACCGGGCTCGTTCTGTCGGCGGACGCCGTCGCGGACGCGGTCGACGGCCGGATGCCCGCGGGCACCGGCGCGACGGGCGGGGCCTTGGGCGCTACGACGCCGGGCGCGGCGGGCCCGCGGGTGACCGCTTCGGCCGCCGGGCCGTCGGGCGGGGTGTCCGCCGGAACCGCTCCGGAGGCGAGCGCCGGGCCGGAGGGCCTGTCGGCCACCGGCCTCGGGGCCGAGGAGAACTGTCCGCTCGACCTCTCCGCCGTGCAGACGACCGCCGGGTTCTCCGTGCTCGGGGAAGCCGCTGTGGCCGGGATGGCCGCCACCGATCTGGAGCAGCACGCCGCCTGGGTGGACAACGCGCCGCGGCCGCAGGCCTCCGGCCCGGCCCAGGGCGTCGCCGCCGCGGGTACGGCCGTCGCGCTCGACCCCGCCGAGGAAGCCGAGGCCATCGCCGCACTCGCCGCGCTGGCCTCCGCCGTCGGCCGGATCCCCGAGCGCCGCAAGCCCGAACCGGTCGTCGAGGCCCCGCGCCCCACGCCCGTCCTCTTCCTCCTCGACCTCGCGATGCCCCGCGACATCGACGCGGCCGTGCACCGGCTGACCGGGGTGCGGCTGGTGGACATCGAGTCGCTCGCCGAGGCCTCGGCCGACGCTCCGATGGCGGCCGACGTCGACCAGGTCCGCCGTATCGTCTCCGACGAGGTCGCCGCGTTCGGGGCGGCGCTGCGGGCCGCGCACATCACACCCACCGTGGTCGCCCTGCGCACCATGGCCGCCGACGTCGTCGCGAACGAGATCGCGCGCCTCGAGGGGCGGCTGCCCGAGCTCGACGACAAGCACCGCAGCGAGATCACACAGACCGTCAAGCGCGTCGTCGACAAGCTGCTGCACGCGCCGACCGTACGGGTCAAGCAGCTCGCGGCCGAGCCCGGCGGCGCCGGGTACGCGGACGCGCTGCGCACCCTGTTCGACCTCGACCAGGAGGCGGTGGCCGCCGTCTCCAGGGCCGAAAACGAGTCAGAGAACAGCAAGAACCGAGGGCCAGCATGAGTAGCAAGGCACTGAGACTCGGGACCAGGCGAAGCAGACTCGCCATGGCCCAGTCCGGGCAAGTGGCGGACGCCGTGAGCCAGGTGACCGGACGGCCCGTAGAGCTCGTCGAGATCACCACGTACGGCGACACCTCCCGCGAGCATCTCGCGCAGATCGGCGGCACCGGCGTGTTCGTCACGGCGCTGCGTGAGGCGTTGATGCGGGGCGAGGTCGACTTCGCGGTTCATTCGCTGAAGGACCTGCCGACCACGCAGCCCGGGGAACTGGCGCTGGCCGCCGTCCCGCTGCGTGAGGACCCGCGCGACGTGCTCGTCGCCCGGGACGCGCTGAAGTTCACCGACCTGCCGCGCGGGGCGCGCATCGGTACGGGTTCGCCGCGTCGCATGGCGCAGCTGAACGCGTACGCGCGCAGCCACGGGCTGGACATCGAGACGGTCCCGATCAGGGGCAACGTCGACACCCGGATCGGATACGTGCGGGACGGTGAACTGGACGCCGTAGTCCTGGCCGCCGCCGGACTCAACCGAATCGGCCGTGGCGACGAAGTGACCGACTTCCTGTCGGTCGACACCGTTCTGCCCGCCCCCGGCCAGGGGGCACTGGCGATCGAGTGCACCGCGGACAACGCGGACCTCATCGCCGCGCTCGGAGAGCTCGACGACCCGTTCACCCGGGCCGCCGTGACCGCCGAGCGGTCACTGCTCGCCGCCCTGGAAGCCGGCTGCAGCGCCCCCGTGGGCGCGCTGGCCGACTTGCTGGCCGACGGGCAGATTGTCAACGAAATGCGCCTGCGCGGCATAGTCGGCACGACCGACGGTTCGCGCACGGTGCAGCTGTCCACCACCGGTCCCGTGCCCGAGACGTACGACCAAGCAATGGCGCTCGGCCGTGAACTCGCTGCCGAGATGCTTGCCCAGGGCGCGGCCGGTCTGATGGGGGAGCGAGCACAGTGAGCCCCACCACTCTTCCCGCCGGCCTTGAACACGGTCACGTCACCTTCCTCGGTGCCGGACCCGGGGATCCGGGACTGCTGACTCTTCGCGCCGTGGAGGCGCTGGGGAACGCGGACGTCCTCGTCGCCGAGCACGACGTGCTCGACGTGGTACGTCAGCACGCCAGACAAGGTGTCGCCGAAGTGCACACGGACGGGGGTCCTTCGTCGGACTCTCATCCGGGCACGGGCACACCTCAGCTGGCGGTTGTTGACGGTTCGTCAACAACCGCTGGGGTCCCCGCGGTACGGGATGCCGCACATCTTGTCATGGAGGCCGCGCGGGGCGGCAGGCGGGTCGTGCGTGCGGTGTCCGGGGATCCCGGACTCGACACGTACGCCGCCGAGGAGATGCTCGCCTGCGTTGCCGCGGGCGTGCCCTTCGAGGTCGTCCCCGGTGTCGCCGCCGCCGTCGGCGTGCCCGCGTACGCCGGTGTTCCGCTGCGCGACGCCGAGGGTGCGGACGTGCGGTTCGTCGATGCACGCACGGCGTCCGACCGGTGCTGGACCGAGGTCGGCGCCTCCGACGGGACCGTGGTCGTCTCGACGACGCTCGACTCCGTCGGCGCGGCCGCCGGTGAGCTGGTGTCCGCGGGGCGCAAGCCCGATACGCCGATGACCGTGACGGTGGCCGGCACGACCACGCGTCAGCGGACCTGGACGGCCACGCTGGGCACCATCGCCCAGACGTTGAAGCAGGCCAAGGTGCTGCCCTCGCCCGAGGGCGGGCGGCCGGTGATAGCCGTGGTCGGTGAGCGTTCCGCCGCCGCCCAGCGCGACCAGCTGTCGTGGTTCGAGTCCAAGCCGTTGTTCGGCTGGAAGGTCCTCGTGCCGCGTACGAAGGAGCAGGCGGCGTCGCTCTCCGACCAGTTGAAGTCGTACGGGGCCGTACCGCACGAGGTGCCGACCATCGCCGTCGAGCCGCCGCGGACGCCCCAGCAGATGGAGCGGGCCGTGAAGGGGCTCGTCACCGGGCGGTACGAGTGGATCGCCTTCACCTCGGTGAACGCGGTCAAGGCCGTGCGGGAGAAGTTCGAGGAGTACGGGCTTGATGCGCGCGCCTTCGCCGGCATCAAGGTCGCGGCGGTCGGGGAACAGACCGCCAACGCGCTGGTCGCGTTCGGTGTGAAGCCGGACCTGGTGCCCAGCGGGGAGCAGTCGGCCGCGGGCCTGCTCGAGGACTGGCCGCCGTACGACCCGGTGTTCGACCCGATCGACCGGGTGTTCCTGCCGCGTGCGGACATCGCCACGGAGACTCTTGTCGCCGGGCTCATCGAGCTGGGCTGGGAGGTCGACGACGTCACCGCCTACCGGACCGTGCGGGCCTCGCCGCCGCCGGCCGAGACGCGGGAGGCGATCAAGGGGGGTGGCTTCGACGCCGTTCTCTTCACCTCGTCCTCCACCGTGCGGAACCTGGTGGGTATCGCCGGGAAGCCGCACAACGTGACGGTGATCGCCTGTATCGGTCCGGCCACCGCCAAGACGGCCGAGGAGCACGGGCTGCGGGTGGATGTGATGGCTCCGGAGCCGTCCGTGCACAAGTTGGCGGAGGCGTTGGCTGCGTTCGGGCTGCGGCGGCGGGCTGCCGCGCTTGATGCGGGGGATCCCGTTACTCGGCCGAGTGAGCGGCGGCCGGGGGCCAGGCGGCGTCGTACGACCTGATGTCGGGTGGGGGTGCGCGGCCCTGGGGGCCGCGCACCCGGACCCCCCTGTCGGCCTTCGGCCTCGTCCTCAAACGCCGGACGGGCCGGAACCTGCAGCCACGGTGTGTCCGTAGCGCAGCAAGTTCCTCGGGTCGTACTGCGACTTCGTTTCGCTCAGGCGGGTGTAGACCTCGTCCGTCCAGGCGCGGGCCCGGTCCCGTTCGTCGCCGGGGGTGCCGTGGAGGTTGACCATCGTGTGGCCGGTGCCGTACGGGGTCATCGCCTGGTGGAGGGCCGTCGTGGCTGATTCCACCGCTGTTGCGGCCTCCGGGCCGGGCAGGACGCCGACCGATTCCAGGATGTAGCTCGCGTCGCGGGCGCAGATCGCGTCGGCGACGGTGGCGGGGCGGGAGAGTTCGCCGCCCATGTGGCGCAGCTCGACCAGGAGGAGCGGGTAGTCGGCGGTCGCCGGGCCCGCCTGGGACAGGAGCGTGGTCCGGGCTTCCGGTGGCAGCGCGCGCAGCAGGCTGCAGGCCTCGCGGGCGGGGAGCGGGTCCTGCGGGTCCAGGTAGATGCGGTCCATGGCGGCGTACGGCATCTCCTCCACCGTGTCGATGACGACCGGTGCCGCCCTGCGGATGGGCGCCAGCAGGTTCTCGCCCTCCTGCACGTCGCCGGTCCAGGCGAGGGCGACCCGGGCCCAGAAGCCGCCGCGCAGGGGCTCGGGGATCTGCGGGATCGTGGGCAGGCGCAGGAGGGTGTAGGCGCTGCACATCTGGGTGGGCAGGGTGGTCGTCCAGTCGGCCCAGGCGCGCAGGACCGGCTCCGCGTGTGTGCCGCGGAAGTAGATGCCGCCGCCGAGGATCGTGGGGAGTTCCAGCAGGTCGAAGGTCAGCTCGGTGACCACTCCCACGTTGCCCTTGCCGCCGCGCAGCGCCCAGAAGAGGTCGGGTTCGGTGTCGGCGGTCGCCGTGCGCAGGGTCGCGTCGGGGGTGACGACCTGGACGGAGCGGACCCGGTCGGCCGCGTAGCCGTAGGTCCGGCCGAGCACGGGGAGACCGCCGCCGAGCGTGTAGCCGACGACGCCCGCGTCCGAGGAGGAGCCGTTGAGCGCGGCGAGGCCGTGGGGTGCGGCCGCCTCCAGGACGTGGCTCCACTTCGCGCCGGCGGCGACCGTCGCGGTGCGTTCGGCCGGGTCGACGCGTACGCCGGTCATGCGGGTGGTGCTGATGAGCAGGCCGCCCTCGATCGGGAAGTTCGCGCCGTGGCCGGTGGCCTGGACGGCGACCGGGGTGTTCGTGGCCGCGGCCCAGCGCATGGCGGTGACGATGTCGTCGGTGCCGGTCGCTCCGACCACGACGTCGGGATGGTGGATGGCGGCCAGATTGAAGCCGGTGACCTCGTCCACGTAGGCGTCGTCGCCGGGGCGCAGGACGGGACCGTGGATCTCGGACAGGGCGAACAGGTCGGGGGTGTGGTGGGTGGCGGTCATCTCGTCCTCCTGCGGGCGCAGGCGAGTGCGCGGTGGGGGGACGGCGGCGGTTCCTGTCCAAGCGTCGGCGTACGGCGGAAGGGGGCCGTCGAGGTCCTGGTGGTCGGAGGACGGGGGCCCGGTCCTTGTTCTCAGGATGGACCCGGGGGATGAGGGGCGCATCGCGAGTGCGTTCGGGCCGCACGGCTCCCGACGCCCCGTCGGCAAAGGTGCCCCTGAGCCGGGCGTAGCGTAGGTGACATGACGACGTACGGATCCTTTCCCGGTACGCGACCGCGGCGTCTGCGGACCACTCCGGTCATGCGGCGCATGGTCGCCGAGACCCGGCTGCACCCGGCGGACTTCATCCTCCCGGCCTTCGTGCGTGAGGGCGTCAGCGAGCCCGTGCCGATCGGCGCCATGCCCGGCGTCGTACAGCACACCCGCGACAGCCTGAAGAAGGCGGCCGCCGAGGCGGTGGCGGCCGGGATCTCCGGGATCATGCTGTTCGGTGTGCCGGAGGACGAGAAGAAGGACGCCCTCGGGACGCCCGGGACCGATCCGGACGGGATCCTGCAGGTCGCGCTCCGTGATGTGCGGGCCGAGGTGGGCGACGACCTGCTCGTCATGTCCGATCTCTGTCTGGACGAGACCACCGATCACGGTCACTGCGGTGTGCTCGACGACGAAGGACGCGTCGACAACGACGCCACCCTCGAGCGGTACGCCGAGATGGCGCAGGTCCAGGCCGACGCGGGCGCCCATGTGGTGGGGCCCAGCGGGATGATGGACGGGCAGATCGGGGTCGTCCGTGACGCGCTCGACCAGATCGGGCGGGAGGACGTCGCGATCCTCGCCTACACCGTCAAGTACGCGTCCGCCTTCTACGGGCCGTTCCGCGAGGCCGTCGGCTCGTCCCTGAAGGGTGACCGGAAGACGTACCAGCAGGATCCCGCCAATGTGCGGGAGTCGCTGCGGGAGTTGGCGCTCGACCTCGAAGAGGGCGCCGACATGGTGATGGTGAAGCCGGCGGGACCGTATCTGGACATCCTGGCGCGGGTCGCGGACGCGGCGGACGTGCCGGTCGCCGCCTACCAGATCTCCGGCGAGTACTCGATGATCGAGGCCGCCGCGGAGAAGGGCTGGATCGACCGCGACCGGGCGATCCTGGAGGCGCTGACCGGCATCAAGCGGGCGGGCGCGCAGAACATCCTCACGTACTGGGCCACCGAAGTGGCCCAGAAGTTGCGCTGAGCCGGGATACGGAACGGGATAGCTCCGGCGTCGAATTGGCCACCGACCGGCATCGGTACGCATTCGGTTCGGCAACGGAAGCAACTCGGTACCGTGAACGTGCGTTGTCCACCCCGCGTTTCCCTGCGAACAGTCGTGGATCTACGGCGGATCTGTCCGGAATTGGGTCAACCGGCGTGGTGTGTGCGCTGAATTGACGAGTTCTCATCAGTGTCCGTACCTTCTGCGCCTGGCCTGATCCGTTCCGGAGGGTCCGAACGCCGATCCCTGGGGGGACGCACAATGAGCTGGTTCATCGAGGCGCTGAAGAAGTACGCGGTGTTCAGCGGGCGCGCGCGCCGCAAGGAGTACTGGATGTTCGCCCTCTTCACGGCGATCATCTACGCGGTGCTGATCGGCATCGGCTTCGCGATCAAGGCCCCGGTCATCGCGCTCGTCTTCTACGTCGCGATCCTGCTGCCCAGCCTGGCGGTCGGCGTTCGCCGTCTGCACGACACGGGCCGCTCCGGCTGGTGGCTCCTGTTCGGGCTCGTCCCGCTCGCCGGTCCCATCACCCTGCTGGTCTTCACGTGCTCCGACAGCCAGCCGGGCGTCAACCAGTACGGCCCGAACCCGAAGGAAGCGGCTCCGGTCTACGCCTGATCCCCTGTGCCTCGAGGCCGCCCGGTTCGTGACCGGGCGGCCTCTTCGCATGCTGTCCGGCGGGAGCGTGCAGGGCGCGGGCCGTCGCCGGGCCCTCGTCCCGCAGGCCCTCCCCGTCCCTGCATCCCGTCAGCGCGAACGCGGCGAGTACCAGGGCGGTGGCGGCGAGGAGGCGGGTGCGACGGGCTCGGGCGGGCATGGTGGTACGTGCCTTCCGTGGGGGGCGGACTGGGGATTCCAGCCTGGGCGATGATCGGCTCCGGGCGCCACAGTCCGCGGGCGATTCGGGACGCCGGACCGGTGGGATGGCCTCTGACCTGCAGGGACGCCGTGTCCCGGAGGTTCGGTACGGGACGGTCCACGGGCTTCGGACCGGCTCCGGACCTGCTTGCGTCGGGTGAGATCACGGCATGGGCACCATCAAGTTCCGCCGGGAGCTAGGTTGTTGGCGACTGGTCGTTGTCTCTTGAATGACCGCCCCGACTCTCCAGGGAGACGCCCATGCCCGGTGACGCCCTCAGCCAGGATCCCGCCGAGCTGAGAAGGAGGATCGACACCACCAAGGCGCACCCGGCCCGCGTCTACGACGTCTTCCTCGGCGGCAAGGACAACTACCCCGTCGACCGGGCGGCGGCCGCCGCCGCGCTCGCCGCCAACCCACGCGGCTACCTCGACGTACGGCACAACCGCGACTTCCTGCGCCGCGCGGTGAACACGCTGGCCAAGGAGGACGGCATCCGCCAGTTCCTCGACATCGGCACCGGCCTGCCCACCGCGGAGAACGTCCACCAGATCGCCCAGCGGACCATCCCCGACTCGCGGGTCGTGTACGTCGACAACGACCCCGTCGTCCTCGCCCACGCGCGCGCCCTGCTCACCAGCGGCCCCGAGGGCCGTACCGACTACGTCGACGCCGACTTCAAGAACCCGGCGCAGATCCTCGAACAGGCCGCGAAGACCCTGGACTTCGACCAGCCGGTCGCGCTGTGCCTGGTCGCGATCCTGCACTTCGTCGAGGACGAGGAGGCGTACCCGATCGTGCGCGAGCTCGTCGAGGCGCTGCCGTCCGGCAGCCGGCTGGTGCTCAGCCACCTCACCGAGGACCTCAACCCCGAGAACATCCGGGCGGTGCAGCGGACGTACACCGAGCGGGGCTTCACCTTCGTGCTGCGGTCCGAGGCCGAGGTCGCCCGCTTCTTCACGGAGAGTTCCCTGGAGTTGGCGGAGCCGGGAGTGGTGCCCGCCCATCACTGGCGGGCCGACAACGCGGCCCCGGTCCCTCAGCAGCCGGAGGCCGCCTATCTGGCGGCCCTCGACGACATCGAGAAGGTGCGGTACGCCGACATCAACGACGTCACGGACGCCGACATCAACGTGTACGCGGCGGTGGGCCACAAGCCCTGACCGGTCTTTCCGGCAGGCGCGGCGTCAGTCCCACCAGAAGGACCAGATCTCCTGGTCGATCAGGTGCTCGGCGTACGACCGCAGTGAACTGTCGCCGCTCTGCTGGATGTTGTCCGGGCAGAACGCGAAGTGCTCGACGGCCACAGCCTCCGCGTCGGCCATGGTGGTGGGCGGGGCCGCGACCGAGACGATCAGCTGGTCGAAGGTGAGCGCCACGACCCGTATGCCGAAGCGGTCCTCCCAGGAGCGGAGGACCGCGCACAGACGGGCCACGTCGTCCTCGAAGTTCAGCGGGCCGGACCAGCCGATCGCCGCCGGGAGGTCCGCGCTGCGGCGGGCCGGGACCAGAGCGAGGCGCGGTTCCTTCAGCCACGAGCCGTCGTCCACGAGGAAGTCGGCGATCTCGGCGGCCAGCGCGTCGGGGTCCGTCCTCGGCGGGCGGGCGGGTGCGAGTCCCGGCCACTCGTCCTCGTCCGCCTCCTCCTGCGCGTACTCCTCCCAGAACTCCGCGAGTACGTCCTCCGGATCGTGGTCCCCGGGGTACGACACCTCCCCGGGCATCAACTCCCATTCCTCCGGGCCGCCTTGGCCGCCGCCGACATCGATCAGCACCGGCAGGAGGCCGGCGGCCCGCCGGGCGGCGTCCAGCGCGGACCAGCCGCCGTGCACGGCGGGGCTCTCGGCGTGCCACAGCAGCGGCTCGTGCCAGGGCCCGTCGTCGGTCTCGTCGATCAGCCGGCCGGGCGGGAGTTCAAGCCCGAGCGCGTGCCCGCTCGGGTCGGCCGCCAGCATCGGCAGCGGGTTGGGAAGGGTTGCCATGACCGTGACTGTAAGGGCAGCCACTGACAGCGGTTCTGCCGGGAGGCGTACGCCGTGAACGCCGCCGACGGGCCGCTGCTCGCGCGGTTGCACTTCGGGCGTGAGGACGCCGAACGGTCCCGCTGTCGTCGACGTCCTCAACTCCGCGACAGCGGGCTGGACGAGGCCCGGCGGCTGCGCCGCGCGGCGGGCGGCTCGTACGGCAGTTCGGGCAGCTCGGCGGGCCCCTGAACCCCCTGGAGCGGCCGAAGGGCGCATCAACCGGAAACCTGGGAACGGCACACGGCACCGCACGCTTTCACCGGCGTACCGGCCCGGTCGCCCGCCCGCGAACCGTATGTCAGCCGGACCTCGGCAGCGCGCCCGCGACGACCGTCGTCACCACCTTGTGGACGGCCTCCCGGTCCGGTGGCCCCGACTCCCGGTCCGCATACAGCAGATGCGCGGCGCCGAGCAGTGTGGGTGCGAGGACGTCGACGTCGGTGTCCGCCGCGATACGGCCCCGGTCGCGCTCGGCGGCGAGGTAGCCGGCGAGCGTCGCCGCCGCCTCCGTCATCAGCGGGATGCCCGTCGAGCCGGCCGCGCGCAGGCGGGCGCGGAGTTCGTCCCGGGCGATGACCAGGCCCACGACGGCGATCGCGACCGCGTCGAACAGGTCCGTGATCGCGCCGGTGAGGTTGTCGGCGACCGTGCCGGTCCCGGCGGCCTCGCGGAGGGCGGTGCCCAGGCCCTCCAGCCGGCGGATGCGGTCCAGCACCAGTTCGGCCAGGAACGCGTCGAAGTCCGCGAAGTGCCGGTGCAGAACGCCCTTCGCGCAGCCCGCCTCCGCCGTCACCGCCCTGCTGGTCAGCGCGTTCGGGCCGTCCCTGAGCAGGATGCGCTCGGCGGCGTCGAAGAGCTGCTGGCGCGGGTCGCGGATGGCCACACCGGTCGGCATACCGCCTCCTGTCACGGGGGTCATGGGTACGGGTGGGCGCTTGCCCATTGACGAGTGGGCGCGTGCCCACCCATAGTGGGCGCATGCCCACTGTAGCGTCCTCCGAGAACCAGCCCCATCGGCGGCGGGACATGGCCGAGTCGTTCGGCACCGACGCCGAACGCTACGACCGGGCCCGCCCCCGCTACCCCGACGCCCTGGTGGAGCGGATCGTCGCCGCGAGCCCCGGCCCCGAGGTCCTCGACGTCGGCTGCGGCACCGGAATCGCCGCCCGGCAGTTCCGGGCCGCCGGGTGCGCCGTTCTCGGCGTCGAACCCGACGCCCGTATGGCCGAGTTGGCGCGGCGGTCGGCAGCGGACGTAGCGGTGGAGGTGGCGAGGTTCGAGGAATGGGAGCCGGGCGGGCGGGAGTTCGACGCCGTCGTCGCCGGGACCGCCTGGCACTGGATCGACCCCGTCGCGGGAGCGGCGAAGGCGGCGCGCGTCCTTCGGCCCGGCGGCCTGCTGGCACCCTTCTGGAACGTGGCCCAATTCCCGCCCGACCTCGCGGAAGCCTTCGCCGACGTCGTCGCGCGTGTGGTGCCCGACCTCCCCTTCGACTTCCGGGCGTCCATGACGAGACCGGCCCTGGAGACGTATCGGACCGGGTTCGACCGGGCCGCCGACGGCATGCGGGCGGCGGGCGCCTTCGGCGAACCCGAACAGTGGCGCTACGACCGGGAGTTCACGTACACCCGGGACGCCTGGCTGGACGTCATGCCCACCCAGGGCGCCTTCACCCGGCTCCCCGCCGACGCGCTGGCCGAGCTGCTGAAGGGCGTCGGGGCCGCGATCGACGCGCACGGCGGCAGTTTCACCCTGTCGTACGCGACCGTAGCGGTCACCGCGAAACGGAGTTGAAGCACTCCTCCCTGCCGCCCGACCTGCCGCTGCCCGGCCTGCCTGCCGCCGCCGGTCGGAAGCAGGTCCGGACGACGGTTCCGGGGCGGGTCACCGTCATGGCGGTGTAGACGAACGAGTCCGCGTCCGCCTCGTTCCCGACCTCCGAGCCGCGGACCCGGCCGCCCGCCGTCAGCTCGATCCGGTCGCCCACCCGCGCACCCCACATCCGTGCCCAACTCGTCCCGCACTCCTCGCTGTAGCGCAGCTCCATCCACGCGCCGGTGGCGGTGCGACGCGTGGCGACCGTGGTGGGGGAGGCGGCGCAGTACATGTCCATCGGGCTCTCGCCCTCGCAGGACGCACCCCGGCAGTGCGGGCCCTGAACGGCCGAGGGCGCGGACGACCGTGGTTCGCCGTTCTGGCGCGGCAGCAGCAGGAGCGCGACCGCGACGCCCCCGACGGTCACGGCACACACCGACGCGAGCACCGCGACGGCCGCCACACCCCGGTGACCGGCACGTGCCGCCTCCGGAGGCTCGGCCGGCGCGTCCCGGGGCGCGACCTCGGGCGGCGCCTGCGACGGCGGGTCCGCCTGCGCTGCCTCACTCGCCTCCGTCGCCCGCCCGCTCCACGCCGACTCCGCGATCTCCCACAGCGCGAGACACCGGCCGTCCGGCTCGCCCGCCAGACGGCACAGCTCCTCCACCGCGTCGCGCGGTGGCAGCGTCTTACCGTTGAGATAGCGCTCCCAGGACGACTTGCTGAACGCCGTCTTCGCCGCGAGGGCCGCCATGCTGAGACCGGTACGCGCCCTCAACTCCCGCAGTGCCGTCGCGAGTTGTGTGCGTTCCGGCGTCATCCCCGCAGGGCCTTCCAAGTGTGCGGCCCGACCATGCCGTCGGCATCGAGACCGGCCTGCTTCTGGAAGCTCTTGACCGCCCCCTGAGTCAGCGGCCCGAACATCCCGTCGATCCCACCCGGCGAGAAACCCGCCCGGCGCAGCAGACACTGCACCTCGGCCACCTCCGGCCCGGCGCTGCCGTACCCCACATCGGCATCCCCGGTACGGCTGTTGCCCGCGTACCAGCGACCCTCGACCCGCTCCAGACGGCAGGTGTACGCGGGCGGCGACGCCGGTGCCGACGCGACGAGCGGAGCCGTCCCGGCCGCCGCCCTGTCATCGCGGTGGTCCATGAACCGCACGGCCACCAGCACCCCCGCGGAGATGGCCAGCACCACGGCCACCGCCCCGGCCACGAGCGCGATCCGCAGCGACCGCACGGGAAGCCGCACCCCCTCGCCGGGGCCCGCCGACACCAACTCCGGCTCCGCCACGGCCGTTTGCGCCACGGCGTCCTTGTCGCGCCGCTGCCCCCAGGCCTCGACGGCGACCTCGTGCAGCGCGAGCAGCCGGGTCGGATCCTCACCGCCGATCCGGGCCAGCGCCTCCACGGCCTCCCGCGGCGGCAGCGACCTGCCCCCCAGATACCGCTCCCACGACTTCGGGCTGTACTCCGTCCTCGCCGCCAACTGCCGCAGACTCAGCCCGCTGTGGTCCTTCAGCCGGCGTAATCGCACCACCAACTGCCGGACACGCGGGTCGAGTTGCGCAGGCAGCACTTTCCAACGCGACATGTTCCCCCCACTCGCGTTCGTCGTCAGTGGCCGTGGTCAGCGGCCCCTGTGCCGTCGCATTCTGCATCAGCATCCACGGGACCGCACCGGAAGGTGGTTCCTGCACCGATACGGAATCGGCCACCACGCGTCCCCGCCGTCCTGCCCGGCCGTCACCGCCCGCCGTGTCCCAGCAGGTCAGCGCGCGTGACGTCCCGGCGGGACGTCACTTCTGCGGCAACTGTGGCCGCCCGCCGCGCCCGCCCAGCAGTCTCGTTGCCGAGCCGGCCGGTGCGGTCGGCCCACCCACGAAGGGGGCAACAGGATGCGCATGACCAGGAAGTTCGCCGCAGTGGCCGGTGGCATCGTGCTGACCGGTGGTCTGCTGGCCGGCAGCGCGGGCGCCGCCAGTGCGGCCCAGGCCGCGCCGCAGGCGGCGTCGGACTGTCCGCTGGGCTGGTTCTGCGTCTGGTCCGGGGCGAACTACACCGGCCATATGCAGAAGGTCGCCGGGACGAACGCGGACCTGACCCAGTTCTCGGTGTTCCAGGACTTCCGGTCCTGGTACAACCACGGCAAGTCCTGTGACTACAAGTGGTACGGGGAGAAGAACTACGGCGGCGACAGCGGAGTCCTCGCGAAGGGCGTGAAGGGGACCGGCGACACCCACTGGCACCAGAAGTCCAACAAGTGGGTCAACTGCAGCTGACCGCCCGCCACCACGCCCGAGGGCGGCGCCCCCACCGGGGAGCGCCGCCCTCGTCCTGTCGCCACGTGCCGGAATGCCTCAGAGCCGACCCGGCGTCCTGATCCCCAGCAGCGCCATGCCCCGATGCAGGGTGCGCGCCGTGAGGTCGACCAGGAACAGGCGGTTCTCCACGACCTCCGGCGGGTTGTCCGCGGAGATCACCTGGCACTGGTCGTAGAACGTCGTCAGCAGCGAGGCCAGCTGGTACAGGTACCCGGCGAGCTTGTGCGGCTCGTAGGCCGCCGCCACCTCGAGCACCGTCTCGCCGAACTGGTCCAGGTGCAGGCCCAACGCCCGCTCCGCCGGGGCCAGTTCGAGCTCCGGGTGGGCGAGGGGGCGGGCCTCGCCGGCCTTGCGGAGAATCGACTGGATACGGGCGTACGCGTACTGGAGGTAGACGGACGTGTCGCCGCTCAGCGAGACCATCTGGTCCAGGTCGAACTTGTAGTCCCGCACCGCCGACGTCGACAGGTCCGCGTACTTCACGGCGCCGATGCCCACGTGCCGGCCGTTCTCCACGATCTCCTGCTCGGTCAGGCCCACCTTCTCGGCCTTCTCCCGGACCACGGCGGTGGCGCGCTGCACGGCCTCGTCGAGAAGGTCCTCCAGCCGCACCGACACACCCTCACGGGTCTTGAACGGCTTGCCGTCCTTGCCGAGGATCGTGCCGAACGCGAGCTGGTGCGCCTCGACGTCGTCGTTCAGCCAGCCCACCCTGCGGGCCGTCTCGAAGACCATCCGGAAGTGCAGCGACTGACGCACGTCCACGACGTACAGCAGCGAGCTCGCCTTCAGGTTGAAGACGCGGTCCCTGATCGCGGACAGGTCGGTCGCCGCATAGCCGTAACCGCCGTCGGACTTGCGGACGATCAGCGGGACCGGGTTGCCGTCCGGGCCCTTGATGTCCTCGAAGAAGACACACAGCGCGCCGTCCGACATGACCGCCACACCGGATTCCTCCAGCAGGCGGCACGTCTCGTCCAGCATGTCGTTGTAACCCGACTCACCGACGATGTCCGGGTCCCGGATCTCCATGTCCAGCTTCTCGAAGACCGAGAAGAAGTAGATCTTCGACTCGTCCACGAACTTCTGCCACGCCGCCAGCGTCCGCGGCTCACCGGACTGCAGGTCGACCACCCTGCGCCGCGCCCGCGTCTTGAACTCCTCGTCGGAGTCGAAGAGCTTGCGCGCGGCCTTGTAGAGGCGGTCGAGGTTCGACATCGCCTCCTCGCCGGACATCGCGCCGCTTCCGTCGGCCTTGTGGTCCAGCTCGTGCGGGTGCTCGTCCAGGTACTGGATGAGCATGCCGAACTGGGTGCCCCAGTCGCCGATGTGGTGCCGGCGCACGACCGTCTCGCCGGCGAACTCCAGCAGCTGCACCAGCGCGTCACCGATCACCGCGGACCGCAGATGGCCGACGTGCATCTCCTTCGCCACGTTCGGCTGGGCGTAGTCGATGACCGTCGTGCCCGGCCGCTCGGCGAAGGGCACGCCGAGACGGCCCGTGTCGTCCGCGTACCGCGCGGCGAGGGTCTCGAGGATCGCCCGGTCGCCGATCGTGATGTTCAGGAACCCGGGGCCGGACACCTCGACGTCCTTGATCACGTCACCCGTGTCGACCTGGGAGACGACCTGCGTCGCCAGCTCCCGCGGGTTCGCCTTCGCCTTCTTGGCGAGCGCCAGGATCCCGTTCGCCTGGAAGTCCGCCCGATCGCTACGTCGCAGCAGCGGGTCGGCAGAGCCGGCCTCCGGCAGGGCGGCCGAGAGAGCCGCCGCGAGGCGCTGCTGGACGGAGTCGCTGAGGGACGTGACCGAGGCCATAGGAAAGGGAGCCGTTCTCCTCGTGGGGATGGATAGACCCAACCAGTATCCCATGGGGGGTAAAGCCGTTTTCCCGGGCGCGATGCGGTCTGGGAGAATGGGGCGGCAGCCGTGCGACCGTACCGGCTGCCCTTGCAGAACTCTCAGAAAAAGAGGACGTGCCGATCGTGGCTCAGAGCACCGAGACCACCGACTGGGTCTCCCGTTTCGCGGATGAGGTCATCGAGGAGTCGGAGCGTCGGGCCCCGGGCGCGGTGACATCAGTCGCTGACGCTCCGGTTGTCGTCGTCGCGTCCGGGCTCTCCCCCTCCGGGCCCATCCACCTGGGCAACCTCCGCGAGGTCATGACCCCGCACCTCGTCGCCGACGAGATCCGCCGCCGCGGCCACCAGGTACGCCACCTCATCTCCTGGGACGACTACGACCGCTACCGCAAGGTGCCGGCCGGAGTCCCCGGCGTCGACGAGACGTGGGCCGAGCACATCGGCAAGCCGCTGACCTCCGTCCCGGCGCCGAAGGGGTCCGCGTACCCGAACTGGGCCGAGCACTTCAAGGCCGCCATGACCGCCTCGCTGGCCGAGCTCGGCGTGGAGTTCGACGGGATCAGCCAGACCGCGCAGTACACCTCCGGCGTGTACCGCGAGCAGATCCTGCACGCCATCGCGCACCGGGCCGACATCGACGCGATCCTCGACCAGTACCGCACCAAGAAGGCCCCGCCGAAGAAGCAGCAGCAAAAGCCCCTCGACGAGGCCGAGCTGGAGGCCGCAGAGGGCTCGGGCGCGGCCGACGAGGACGACGGCAGCAGCGGCTCCGCCGGCTACTTCCCGTACAAGCCCTACTGCGGCAACTGCGAGAAGGACCTGACGACGGTCACCTCCTACGACGACGAGACGACCGAGCTCACGTACGCCTGCACCGCGTGCGGCTTCTCCGAGACCGTCCGGCTCAACGAGTTCAACCGCGGCAAGCTGGTCTGGAAGGTCGACTGGCCCATGCGCTGGGCCTACGAAGGCGTGATCTTCGAGCCCAGCGGCGTCGACCACTCGTCCCCCGGATCCAGCTTCCAGGTCGGCGGACAGATCGTCGGGATCTTCGGCGGCAAGCAGCCCATCGGCCCGATGTACGCCTTCGTCGGCATCAGCGGCATGGCGAAGATGTCCTCGTCCAGGGGCGGCGTGCCGACCCCCGGCGACGCCCTGAAGATCATGGAGCCGCAGCTCCTGCGCTGGCTGTACGCCCGCCGCCGGCCCAACCAGTCCTTCAAGATCGCCTTCGACCAGGAGATCCAGCGCCTCTACGACGAGTGGGACAAGCTCGACGCGAAGGTCGCGGACGGCTCCGCGCTGCCCGCGGACGTCGCCGCGCACACACGCGCGGTGGGCACCGCCGCCGGCGAACTACCCAGGACCCCGCGCCCGTTGCCGTACCGGACGCTGGCCTCGGTCGCCGACATCACCGCCGGACACCAGGACCAGGCCCTGCGGATCCTCAGCGAGCTCGACCCGCACAACCCGCTCACCGCCCTGGACGAGGCGCGCCCGCGCTACGACAAGGCCGAGGCCTGGATCAACACGCACGTCCCCGCCGACCAGCGGACCATCGTGCGCGACGAACCCGACGCCGAACTGCTGAAGTCCCTCGACGAGGCCCCCCAGCAGTCGCTGCGGCTCCTGCTGGACGGGCTCGAGTCGAACTGGTCGCTCGACGGACTCACCCACCTCGTGTACGGCGTGCCCAAGGTCCAGGCCGGCTTCTCCGCGGACGCCACGCCCAAGGAACTGCCGGCGGAGATCAAGACCGCCCAGCGCACGTTCTTCGCCCTGCTCTACCACCTGCTGGTGGGCCGTGACACCGGTCCGCGACTGCCCACGCTGCTGCTGGCAGTGGGCCAGGAGCGGGTCCGCAGGCTGCTCGGGGAGTAAGCCGCACTGCCACGACGATGGGGGCGCCCGGTGAACACCGGGCGCCCCCATCGTCGTACGCGGGTCAGGCGATGTGGTCTTCCTGGAGCTCCGCCGTGTGGCGGTTGGTGAAGCGGTTGACCATGCGGTCGGCCTCACGCTGCGGGAGCGTCTTGCCGTAGGTCGACTCCACGTCGTCCCGGAACTGGCCCGAGGTCGGATAACTGCCGTCTATCGACTTCTTGAAGACCAGATAGAAGTCCTCCTCGGTCGGCTCCGGCGGGCCGCCGCCCTCGCCCAGTTCACGGGTACGGCCGGGGCCGGCGGGGATGGGGAAGCTGCCGGTCTCCTCCGAGGGAGACTCCTGGGGCGGGAGCTGCTCGAACTGCTCCTCGTACTCGCGCTGTTCCGCGCGCCACTGGGCGTCGTACTGATTGACGTCGTACGCCGGGTCGTACGCGCCCTGGTACTCGGTCTGCTGAGGGACGTTGAACCACGGGCTCTGATCGGGCTCGGGACCGTACTCCTCGTACTGCTCGTAGTACTCGCCCTGCTCCTGCGGTGCGCCCTGCTCCTGCGGTGCGCGCTGTTCCTGCCGCGCGGCGGGCGCCGCCTCGACAGCACGGTTGACCACGGGCGGAGCGACCTCCTGGGCGGGCGCCGGCGCCGGCGGCAGCAACGCAGGCTCTATCCCCGCCGCCGCCAGACCCGACGGAGCCGTCTCCGCCAACGGAACCCCGTACCGCGCCAGCGTCAGCGGCATCAGCGACTCCACCGGAGCCTTCCGCCGCCACGCGCGACCGAAGCGCGAACGCAACCGCGCCCGGTACACCAGCCGCTCCTGCTCCAGCTTGATCACCTGCTCGTAGGAGCGCAGCTCCCACAGCTTCATACGACGCCACAGCAGAAACGTCGGGACCGGCGAAAGCAGCCAACGGGTGAGGCGGACGCCCTCCATGTGCTTGTCGGCCGTGATGTCGGCGATCCGGCCGATGGCATGCCGGGCCGCCTCCACGGAGACCACGAACAGCACCGGGATCACCGCGTGCATGCCCACACCCAGCGGATCCGGCCAGGCCGCCGCGCCGTTGAACGCGATCGTCGCCACCGTCAGCAGCCACGCCGTCTGACGCAGCAACGGGAACGGGATGCGGATCCAGGTAAGCAGGAGGTCGAGGGCCAGCAGGACACAGATGCCCGCGTCGATGCCGATCGGGAAGACGTACGAGAAGTTCCCGAAACCCTTCTTGATGGCCAACTCGCGGACCGCCGCGTACGAACCGGCGAAGCCGATACCGGCGATGATCACGGCGCCGGAAACGACCACGCCGATGAGAACGCGGTGCATCCGAGTCAGCTGCAGTGGCGCGGCCACCCGTACTCCCCTCCCCTTGCGAGCTGTTGCGCGCAACAGAGTGGCACATGTGTGCGCCGGACGACGTGCCGGGACGGATGGAGCCCGGTCACCTCACGGGTCCGGGCTCCATCAAAAAGCGGTGCTGAGCTGCGAGTTGGCGTCCAGATGTGACGGTCAGCTCTTCTTCGACGCTGAGGAGGACGGGGAGGGCGAAGCGGACTTCGAGTCCTTGGAGGCCTTCGAAGGAGACGCCGACGCCGACTTCGACGCCGACTGGGACGGCGAGGGCTTCGCCGTGCCCGAACCCGAGCCGGAGCCCGTGCTCGCGCCGCCGTCGCCGTTCGCCGCCGACACCGACGCCACCACCTCCCTGGCCGCCCGCTCCGCGACCTTCGCCAGCGTGTCCGCACTCGGGGTCTTCTCACCGGCCAGACCGGCACCGTTGTAGTCGAGCGTGATGACCACGTTCTCGACGCGCGTCACGACCGTCTGCTGCTTGAAGGACCCCTCCTTCTTCTTCAGGTCGTAACGCACCAGCGTCGCCTCGTCGCCCGTCCCGGCAACCGGCTCCGACTTCGCGTTCTTCGCGCCCTGAACGGCCTGGGCGTCCTTGACCTGCTTCTCGTAGTACACATGCGCCAGCTTGTCGCCCTCGCCGCGCGTCGCATCCGACTCGAAGCGCAGCAGAGAGACGTTCAGCCAGCGGAACTGCGAGCCCTTCACACCGTTGTTGTCCAGGCTGCTCCACGAGCAACTGGCCCGCGTCGCCTCTTCGTCCGACTTGCCCCCCTTGCCGGACTTGGCCTTCGGCACGAGCGAACTCAACGTCTTCTTCGACAGCACCGCGCACGAGTCCGGAAGCTTCCGGTACGCCGCCGCCTGCACCGTCGGCGACGCACTCGCGCCGGCCGCGGACGACGACGCGTCGCCCGATCCCTTGCTGCCCCCGTCATCGGAGCCGGAGTCCGAGGAGCAGCCGGCGGCAAGCACCATCACGGGGAGTGCGACCGCGCACACGACGAAACGGCCTGGCCGCTTCGCTCGACGGTCTCGCTGGTTCCGCTGGTCTCGCTCTGCTGGTCGCTGCATGGTTCCTTCACTCATGACGCTGTGGTTCCTGCGGTCGGCGGGTCGGGTCCGAGGGGCCACGGTACGCGGTGAGGAAACTGTGTGCTTCTGGTTCCTGTGCTTTGCGAACGGGTGCACCCGGCGGGCGAACGGCCGCTAACCGCCCAGCGTGTCCGCCAGCTGCGCGGCCAGTTTCCTGGCCCTGTCCTGCATTTCCTTGCTGTCCGGCACGGTCCCGACCGTGGCCGGCTGCTCCTCGTACTGGATGGTCACAATGACGTTGGACGTGCGGAACGCCACAGTCACCGTGCGCTGCTGGACCGTCGAACCCGAGCCGCTGAGCGCGTCGTCGAGGAACGCCTCGTCGCCGAGATCGCTCAGCGTGCGCGGCTGGAGATCGGCCGGGGTGGCGGACGAGGAGGCGGAGCCCGAGGGCGAGGAACTGGGATCGGCACTGCCGGTGGAACTGGCACTGGAACTGGCACTGGAACTGGCGCCGGGGCTGGAATCCGCACCGGAGCTGCTCTCGGAAGCGCTGTCCGAACTCGTCGGCTCGGGAAGGTCCGCCGCCGTCTGCTTCGTCGCGAACAGCTCCTGCGCCTCGGCGTCGTCGCTCACCGAGTTGTCGTAGGAGACGACACGCTCGAAGTCGACGAGGAGACGATCGCTCGCGTCCGTCGAGGCGACCTTCCAACGGCAGCCCACCTTGCGGTCGGTGTCGTACGTGAGCGTCGCCTCACCCTCGTACGCCTTCTCGCGCTGGTCCTCGTCGGTGATCTGCCTGATGCCCGGCAGCAGCGAGTCGAGGGTGTCGTGGTCGACCGCGCTGCACGGCTCCGGAAGCGTGCGGTACTTGCCCGGCTGGGCCGCCGCGCTCGCCGTACCGGAGTCGCCGGGATTCGAGTCGTCCGTCGATCCGCCGTCGCTCGACCCGCCGGTGCAGCCGGCCAGCAGCGCCACGAGGAGCGCGGCGACGCCGGGTACGTACGCCTTCCGCTGCACGGTCAGGCTCCTCTCGACGGTGGCCCCATGGCCGTTGCTTCAGTGTCCCCGCTGGTTAATCGCTTGCCGCGCGGGGGCGTCCCCTGGAGACAATGTGTATCGCACGCACTGCCGTGGACGCCGGTCCGTTGTCCTTTTTCATCGACCTTGGCGCCGGTTTTGCGATTTGAGACTTTGGTTGATTTTCCGGGGGAATGAGGACGATATGTCGTACGTGGAGATGCCGGGCGCGAAGGTCCCGATCCGCATGTGGACCGACCCGACCACGGTCGAGGACGTGGCCCTGCAGCAGCTCCGCAACGTCGCGACCCTGCCGTGGATCAAGGGCCTCGCCGTGATGCCGGACGTGCACTACGGGAAGGGCGCCACGGTCGGGTCGGTCATCGCGATGCAGGGGGCTGTGTGTCCTGCGGCGGTGGGGGTGGACATCGGCTGCGGAATGTCCGCCGTGAAGACGTCGCTGACCGCCAATGACCTGCCGGGGGATCTTTCGCGGCTGCGGTCGAAGATCGAGCAGGCTATTCCGGTGGGGCGGGGGATGCATGACAGCCCTGTGGAGCCGGGGCGGTTCCATGGGCTGGCCACCGGGGGGTGGGATGACTTCTGGGGGCGGTTCGACGGGGTGGCGGATGCCGTGAAATTCCGGCGGGAGCGGGCGGCTTTGCAGATGGGGACGCTCGGCGGGGGGAATCATTTTGCAGAGCTGTGCATAGATATGCACGACTCGGTGTGGCTCATGCTCCACTCCGGCTCCCGCAACATCGGCAAGGAACTGGCTGAGCACCACATCGGTGTGGCCCAGAAGCTTCCGCAGAATCAGGGACTGATCGACCGGGATCTCGCGGTCTTCGTAGCTGACACCCCGCAGATGGCGGCCTACCAGAACGACCTCTACTGGGCTCAGGAGTACGCCAAGTACAACCGGTCGATCATGATGGCGCTCTTCAAGGATGTGGTCCGCAAGGAGTTCAAGAAGGCCCGTGTGGCCTTCGACCCCGAGGTGAGCTGTCATCACAACTATGTGAGCCGCGAGCGCTACGAGGGCATGGACCTGCTCGTCACGCGCAAGGGGGCGATCAGTGCCAGGGCCGGTGAATACGGCATCATCCCAGGCTCCATGGGCACGGGTTCGTACATCGTGAAGGGTCTCGGCAACGAGAAGGCCTTCAACTCGGCCTCGCACGGCGCGGGTCGGCGCATGAGCCGCAACGCGGCGAAGCGGCGCTTCTCGACGAAGGACCTGGAGGAGCAGACGCGGGGCGTGGAGTGCCGCAAGGACTCCGGCGTCGTGGACGAGATCCCGGGCGCGTACAAGCCGATCGAGCAGGTCATCGACCAGCAGCGGGACCTCGTGGAGGTCGTGGCGAAGCTGAAGCAGATTGTCTGTGTGAAGGGCTAGAAGGGGGTAGGGGCCCAGGCCGTTGTCGGCCCGGGCCCCAAGTGCTGCGTCTTAACCGTCGCTCGGCATCATCATTTTGCTGTTGCGGAGCCGCCATAGCCGAACACGGCAGCTCTTCTCCGTGCGTCCGAGTTCCTCGGCCACCGCCGGGATGTCGTCGGATTGAAGAAGCACTTGGTCATCCCGGGCGGTCCAATGGCGTCGTGAGTCCACGACGCGCATGTCGAACGGGCGGATCCAGCGGGCGAGCGCGTCCGCCTTGACCTGTTTGCGGCCGAGAGAGAGGCAGCCCGGGTAGTACAGGTCGGCTACCAGGGCCTGTGCCGTCTCCTTCTCGTACGAGATGTTGTAGACCTCGTCCCGTGCGTTGCGGTTGATGAGGCGTTCGGCTCCTGTGATTTTCCGTGCGTAGGAGCACAGGTAGGCGCCGATGGCCGTGCTCGATGTGGTCAGAGAGACGAAGGGCCAACCCGGACCGGTGTAGCCGACCGATCCGTCAGCGTCGATGAGGCCTCGAAGGTAATCGCGGCGGGAGAATGCCACGCGTGGTGGGGTGATCGTCCGTGACTTGCGTCCGTAAGGCAGACCGAGCTCGTTGAGCTTTGTCCTGGCCTCGAGGGAGCACAGGGTCCAGACCGCCGAGTGATAGTTCTCTGCGAAGTTCGTGGACCGGCTCCGCTCCGTGACGCTGCTGTTGTACGGAGTCAGGTTCTTGAACCTGTAGAGCAGATCAATGTCCCGCGCGTTGAGTTCGACACTCAAACGGCCCTTCTGTCCGGTGCCCTGGTACAGATGCCCGTCCGCCTGCAAGAAGCCGAACATGTACGCGTACTCGGGGACCGTCAGGTCCATGAAGTGCTGAGCGCTAAGCTCGCAATCAGCCACAGGGAAGCCTCACTTCCGTGCTGGTCAGGCCCTCGCCCGGGACTGGCATCCCGGCGGGGGCCGTCGAGTTGATGTTGTGGCGCGAGCCTAGATCGCGAGTTCGGGCGACGTGCGGGTGATCGAGACGGTTCACCCCTGTGGGTTACACGAGCCGCTTCTCCAGCAGCGTCACCGCGTACGGACTGCCCAACCCGCCGTCCTTCGCGGGCTGTTCGCCTACGACGCGGTAGCCCGCCGACTCGTAGTACGCGCGCAGGCGGGGGTTGGAGGCCAGGCAGTCCAGGCGGGCGTAGGGGCGGCCGGTGGCGAGGATGCGGGACTCCGCTCGTGCCAGCAGCTCGCGGCCCGTTCCCGGCGGTGCCGTGTGGGGCGTTGTCATCAGGCGGTGGATGTAGCCCGCGTCCGCGGGGCGGGGGCCCCAGGCGGCCTGGTCGTCCCACCAGAGTTCCCAGGCGCCTGCCAGGTGGGGGCCTGCGTGGGCCAGCCAGACTTCGCCCTGTTCCATGCGCGTGCGGAAGTGGGTCTCGTCCTTTTCGCCCGGCTGCCACTGGTCGATTCCGCGGGCCAGTTGCCAGAGGGCGGACGAGTCGCGGAGGCGGACGAGGGTGGGGGCGTCGGCCGGAGTTGCTCTGCGGTAGGTCAGGGGTGGCCAGGTGGTGGGGTGGGGTTCCAGGAGGGCCGTGCGGAGGGTTGTCGCCAACGCCTTTGCGTCCAGGGACAGTTCGTTCTTCACGTAGTTCTCGGTCGAGCCGTAGCGGGCCGTCAGGGATGCCAGGAACAGCCGCATCACCGACTGCGGGGCCCGGCCGAAGCCCGGCCACGTCGGCTCGTGGCCGTTGTTTCTCGCCTTCCAGTCGGCCAGCAGGGCCGGGGTCGCGAGTTCCGTGAGGCTGTAGTCCTCGATGACGGTCTCGTCCGGGATGCCCAGCAACCCCAGGATCAGTGCCGCCAGTTGGCCCGTGCGGTCCTTGCCCGAGGCGCAGTGGAAGACCAGGGGTTCCGCCGATTCGGCCGCTGCCGCCACCAGTTCGAGGGCCCGGCGGATCTCCTTCACCCCATCCGCCGCCACCTCCATGTACCGCTTCGCCAGGTACGGGCCCGGATCGACGTCGGGGGTCTGTGCCGCCTGGTTGTAGGAGCGGTGCTCGATGCTGAGGTTGTGGTACGTGAAGGACGGGTGGGCCGGGGCACGGCCGCTGCTCTCGGCCTCCCAGGGGTGGCGCAGGTCGATGACCGTGCGGATGCCGAGGGCGAGGAAGCGGTCCCAGTCCTCCGTGCCCTCGGCCAGCTTGCCCAGCGAGTCGGCGCGGTACAGGCGGCCGGGGCGGATCCGGTGGCCGTCGGGGGTCGTATAGCCGCCCAGGTCGCGGAAGTTGTGCAGCGCGTCGAAAGGCAGGTGTCTGTCCACAGGCTGTGACCTTATGTGGTCACGGCCCGCCGGCACCTGTGGATTACTTCGCGTGCAGCACCGCGTAGATCATCACGAACGCCACGATGTGGATGCCGAAGAGGAAGTACGCGAGGTAGTACCAGACGTAGCGTTCGCGTTTCTTCTCCAGGGCGAGGCGTCGTTGCTCTGCCTCCCGTTCGGGCCCGTCCGGCATCACAGCTCCCTGTGGACCTTCGTGTTCGATGCCTGGGCGCGGGGGCGGAGGACCAGGAGGTCGACGTTGACGTGGCTGGGGCGGGTCACCGCCCAGGTGATGGTGTCCGCCACGTCGTCGGCGGTGAGGGGTTCGGCGACGCCTTCGTAGACCTTGGTCGCCTTCTCCTCGTCGCCGCCGAAGCGGGTGAGGGCGAACTCGTCGGTCCTGACCATGCCGGGGGCGATCTCGATGACGCGGACCGGCTGGCCGACGATCTCCAGGCGGAGGGTTTCGGCGAGGACGTGGGTGCCGTGCTTGGCGGCGACGTAGCCGGCGCCGCCCTCGTAGGTGCCGTGGCCGGCGGTGGAGGAGACGACGACCACCGTGCCGTCGCCGCTCGCGATGAGCTTCGGGAGCAGGGCCTGGGTGATGTTCAGGGTGCCGAGGACGTTCGTCTCGTACATCGTGCGCCAGTCGGCCGGGTCGCCGGTGGCCACCGGGTCGGCGCCGAGCGCGCCGCCCGCGTTGTTGACGAGCACGCCGATCGTCTTGAAGGCCGTCGCGAACTCGTCGACCGCCGCGCGGTCCGTCACGTCCAGCTGGTACGCGGCCGCCGAGTGGCCCGCGGCGTTGATCTCCTCCGCGAGGGCCTCGATACGGTCCTTGCGGCGGGCGGTGAGGACGACGCGGTAGCCCGCCGCGGCCAGTTGCCGGGCCGTGGCGGCGCCGATTCCGCTGCTCGCACCGGTGACGACGGCGATGCGGGAGGCGGCGGACGGTGCGGCGGTGGCCATGGGCTGCTCCTCGGACGGGTTCGAACGCTGTGTGCGATCGGTTTCCGTCAAGGATAGGCGGGTCAGTTGCCGCCCCGTGGCGCCCACATGATCACTGCCATGCCGGCGAGGCAGATCAGCGCGCCCGTCACGTCCCAGCGGTCGGGGCGGTAGCCGTCCGCGACCATGCCCCACAGGATCGAGCCGGCCACGAAGATCCCGCCGTAGGCGGCGAGGATGCGGCCGAAGTGGGCGTCGGGCTGGAAGGTGGCGACGAAGCCGTAGGCGCCGAGGGCCAGCACACCGCCGGCCGCCCACAGCCAGCCGCGGTGCTCGCGCACGCCCTGCCAGACCAGCCAGGCGCCGCCGATCTCGAAGAGGGCGGCGACGACGAAGAGGGCGGCGGACCGGGCGATGAGCATGTGCGCAGCCTGGCATGCGTGCTGTCACCTGATGGACGGCGCCTGCCGGGTCGCTCCGCGTGGGATGCATCCGTACGTCCACGTGGAGTGAGGAGTGGCGGTATGCGGCGGAGGTTGCGGATTCTTGCGGTGGGTGGTGCCGGGCTGGCGGCGCTGGGGGCGGTGGCTGCGCCCGCCGGTGCGGCCGGGGCCGGTCCCGAGGCCGATCTGGCCTATCACGGTGCCGTCTCCCTGGCGGGCGGCCGGGTGGATGTGCGGTTCACGCCGCGCAATCACGGGCCGTCCGCGGTGCCGGACGCGACGGTGCGGTTGCGCTGGTCGGCGCCGCTGGCGTACGGGCAGGTGCTGCCGGCCGGGTGTGCGCGCTCGGGGGCGCAGGCGGTGCTGTGTGAGGTGGGGGCGCTGGCCGCGGACGACCTGGGCCGTCCCGTCAGGCTGCGGGTGCTGCTGCGGGGCGCGCCGTCGGAGGTGCTGCTGGAGACGGACACGGCGTGGAGCGGGGGCTCCGTCGACCGCAACCGGCAGAACGATCACCAGCGGGTGCTCGTTCTCGACACGGGTGACGAGTACTACTTCTAGGACCGGGGACGCGTACTGCTTCCGGAGGGGGTGCGGCGGCTGCGTCGTACGATCTCCGCACGGTGTGGACGAGGAGGAGCAGGGGATGGCCGGGAACGCGCGGGAGCGGCTGCTCGACGAGCTGTCGGGTGTCTCGCGTCGCTACATGGCCGCGTACGCCCTCTTCAACCAGGCCGTGGCCGATCACCTGGGGCTGCACCCCACCGATCTGCAGTGTCTGAACCTGCTGACGCTGGAGGGCGGGCCGGTGACGACGGGCCGGATCGCCGAGATGACGGGGTTGACGACGGGGTCGGCGACGCGGCTGGTGGACCGGCTGGAGAAGGCGGGTTACGTCGTACGGGAGCGGGACGCGGGCGACCGGCGGCGGGTGCTGGTGGCGACCGTGCCGGAGCGGATTGCCGAGTTCGGGCGGATGTGGGACCGGCTGGGCGGTGGGTGGTCCGCGCTCTTCGACGAGCTGGACGATGCCGAACTCGCCACGATCGTGCGGCACATGAGGCGGACGGTGGACTTCAGCGCGGTGCAGATCGTGCGGCTGAGGTCGGGCGAGGTCTAGGGCCCTTCTGATGGATCTCCGCGGCGTCGCGGCGTTCGGCACGCACGCTCACCGCACGGCGCGAAGGGCCAGGTGGCTCCGCCACATGACCCTCCACGCCGCACGCCGATCGCACGCACCGAACGCCGCTCCTTCTTCCACGGAGATCCATCAGAAGGGCCCTAGTGCCTGTCCGGACGGCACACCTAGGCGTTCTGGTTCTCCGTGTCGTACCGCTCCCGTGCCTCGTGTACCTCGTCGAAGTGGGTTTCCGCCCATGCCTTCACCGCGGTCATCAACTGGGCGAGGCTGCTGCCCAGTTCGGTGAGGTCGTAGTCGACGCGGACCGGGACGGACGGGGTGACCGTGCGGGTGAGGATGCCGTCGCGTTCCAGTGAACGCAGCGTCTGCGTCAGCATCTTGGGGCTGACGCCCGCGATCTTGCGGCCGAGGTCGCTGTAGCGCATCGGGCCGGTGGAGAGGGCGGCGAGGACGAGGCTGACCCACTTGTCGCTGAGGCGGTCCAGGAGATGGTTGGTGGGGCAGGCCTTGAGGAACGCGTCGTACTCGACGCGCGCCTGCTCGCGCCGTTGGGCCGCCGTCCTGGTCGCCATGGCTCACCTCCGGGGTATGTACGCACTCTCAGGTAACTACTTCCGAATAGATAGTAGCTCTTCCTAGGGTTGTAGGCAGCTGAGGGGATAGCCCCAGCGGACAATCTGCCATCGGATTCAGTGGGAGCTGAGAGTCATGCGTGCTGCAGTGGTGACGACGTTCGGCGGGCCGGAGGCCGTGGAGGTCGTGGAGGCCGAGCTGCCGGAGCCGGCCGCCCGGCAGGTGCGGATCAAGGTCGCGGCGGCGACGCTGAACCCGGTGGACGCCGGGGTGCGCCAGGGCGTCTTCGGGGGTGCGGGCAAGCGGATCGGGCTCGGCTGGGATGTCGCCGGGACCGTGGACGCGACGGGGGTGGCCACCGCCTGGAGCGTCGGCGACGAGGTGGTGGCGCTGGATCCCGGCATGGTGAGGCCGCTGGGCACGCATGCCGAGTACGTCGTCGTGGAGACGGACGCGGTGGCCAAGGCGCCGGCCACGGTCGACGCCGTGCACGCGGCGACGCTGCCGCTGAACGCCCTGGCCGCCGTACAGGCCCTGGATCTGCTGGAGTTGTCGCAGGGGCAGTCGCTCCTGATCTCGGGTGCGGCCGGGGCGGTCGGCGGCTTCGCCGTCCAACTCGCCGCCCACCGCGGGATTTCGGTGACCGCGCTGGCCAGGGAGACGGACGAGGAGCTCGTACGGTCCCTGGGGGCCGCGCACTTCGCATCCGGTGGCGTGCAGCCGGGCGGCTTCGATGCCGTGCTGGACACGGCGTTTCTCGGCGAGACGGCCCTGGAGTGGGTGCGGGACGGCGGCGCCTACATCGGTGTCATCCCGCAGGCGGCTCCGGCCTCGGTGCGCGGGGTGCGGACCGGCGCGGTCGAGGTGAGCGCGGACGGGGCGCGGCTGGCCGAACTGGCGGCGCTGGTGGACGAGGGGGTGCTGACGCTGCGGGTGGCCGAGACGTACGCCCTGGACGAGGCGGCCAAGGCGCACGCCCGCCTCGCGGAGGGCGGGGTGCGCGGCCGGCTGGTCCTCGTCCCGTAGCGACGCACCCCTCAGTGCTGCGCTTCCTGCGCCTTGCGCGGCAGCAGTCGTACGAGGGGCAGGCACAGGGCGACGGCCGCGGCGACCACGGCGAGGCTCGCGAGCAGGGCGTGGGTCTCGCCGCCGTCGACGGCCTTGAAGTACACCGTGGTCACGGCCGCAGCTCCGGTCGCGTTGGCCAGCTGCTGGACCGCGTTGAGGGAGCCGCTCGCGCTGCCCGCCTCCTCGGGGGCGATGTCGCCGATGGTGACGTCGTAGACGGTGCCGAAGCAGGTGCCCATGCCGAGGCCGGTGAGGAGGAGGGGCGGGACGAGGGCCCAACTGCCGGGCTGGGCGGCCCCGTTGGCGAGTACGGCCAGACAGCCGCAGCCCGCCAGGATGATCAGCAGTCCCGCGACGACGAGCCGCCGTCCGTGGGTGTGGATCAGCCGGTAGCAGGCGATGGACGCGACCACGATGCCCGCGGACAGCGGGATCAGGCCGAGCGCGGTGCCGGCGGGGGAGCGGCCGAGGCCCTGCTGGAGGTAGAGGGAGACGACGTAGAGGAGTCCGGCGACCGCGGCGAAGGCGAGGACGCCGAGGATCAGGCCCGAGGTGAAGCCGCGGTTGTGGAGGAGGCTCGGGCGGATCAGGGGCTCGGCGGCCGTGCGCTGACGGTGGCAGAAGCCGGCGAACAGGGCGAGGCCCAGCAGGAGCAGGGCGAGTGGGCGGAGGCTCCAGCCGGCCGCCGAGCCGTCGATGAGCCCGCCGAGCAGGCCGAGCATGGCGCCGGCGAGCAGCGCGGAGCCCACGACGTCGACGGAGACGGACGGGTCGCCGGTGTCGCGGGGGAGCAGACGGGCGGCGGCGAGCAGGGCGGCTCCGCCCAGCAGCAGGTTGATCAGGAACATCGAGCGCCAGCCGAGGCCCGCGAGGTCCGCGTCGACCAGGAAACCGGCGAGGATCGGGCCGCCGACCGCGGACAGGCCCATCACGGGCCCGAACAGGCTGAACGCCTTGCCGATCTCCTCGCGCGGCCAGGTCGTGCCGAGGATGCCGAAGCCCTGCGGGATGACGAGGGCACCGAAGGCGCCCTGGGTGAGGCGGGCGACGACCAGGAACGCGGGGCTGGGGGCCAGTCCGCAGGCCAGCGAGGCGGCGACGAAGCCGGCGAGTCCGGTCAGGAACAGCCTCCGGCGCCCGTACTTGTCGCCGAGCCGTCCGCCGGGCACCAGCAGCACGCCGAGCGCGAGGGCGTAGGAGGCGCCGAGCCACTGGACGAGGCTCGCGCCGCCGCCGAGGTCCCGGCTGATGGTGGGTGCGGCGATGTTGGTGATCGTGGCGTCGAGGAGGTCGAGGACGTCGGCGGCGAGGACGACGGCGAGGACGGCCCAGCGGGCGCGGGCGGGCAGGGGCGGGTTTTCTCTTGCGTTACGAAGAATCTGCGTCACGCAGATAAATATCCGGAGCGAGCCGCCGGCCGTCAAGGGGATATCGCCGGGTGACCGTCAGCGTGAGCGGAGCGCGGACGCCGTGCGCCCGGCCCCTCGCGTTCCCGTCATGCCCTCGACGTCCGTCTCACGTCCCCGACGTCCGCCTCACGTCCCCGACGTTCCTCTCACGTGCCCGAAGCCGTCGGATCGGTGGCGTACGCGGTCGGCGGCACGCCCACCGTCGCCGTGAAGTCCCGTATCAGATGGGCCTGGTCGGCATAGCCGAGGTCGGCGGCCAGGCCCGCCCAGTCGACGTCCTTCTCGGTCTCGGCGCGCTCCAGTGCCTCGTGGATGCGGTAGCGCAGGACGACCCACTTGGGGCCCACGCCGACGTACCCGGCGAACAGGCGCTGCAGGAGTCGTACGGACATCCCCTCGGAGCGGGCGAAGTCACCGACGCGACGGATCGTGCGGTCGGTGCGGATGCGGTCGACCAGGGTCGTCGCCAGGTCGGCCTGGGGGTCGGGATGCGGGGCGAGGCCGAGCAGGAACGCGTCCAGGGCGGCGATGCGGGCGCCCTCGTCGTCGGGGTCGAGGACGGCCTCGAGGTCCGCCGTGGGGAAGGTCTCGGGGGAGTGGACGCGTCGGCCCGTCCACTCGCTCACGGCCTGCCCGGGTGCGAAGGGGCGGAAGCCGCCCGGCCGGAATTTGATGCCGCACACCCGGCCCCGTCCCTCCAGCTTCTGCGTGAACAGGCCGAGTTGGATGCCGGCGAGTTCGACGAAGGGGGCCTGCCCCTCGAACTGCTGGAAGACGATGTGCACCGAAGGGTGCGGGACCACGTGGGAGACGTACGGCTCACGGAGGTCCCAGTCGATCAGCCAGTAGTGCTCCACGTGGCGGCGCAGGGCCTCGGCGGGCTCGGGGCGGCGGAAGTCCACGCGCGCGAGGAACTCCGCGGCGCCGACGATGCCTCGGTTGTCACGGCGTGGGGCGGCCATCTTTGGATCGTAGGACGGGGCACTGACAATCGCCGGAATAGGGGGCGAGGGGTGATGGTTGAACCGCTATAGTTGAACAGTAAACAACTTGGAGGTAGAGCGACCATGCAGTTCGGGATCTTCAGCGTCGGCGATGTCACGCCGGACCCGACGACCGGCCGTACGCCGAGCGAGCGCGAGCGCATCAAGGCCATGGTCGCCATCGCGCTGAAGGCCGAGGAGGCCGGGCTCGACGTCTTCGCCACCGGCGAGCACCACAACCCGCCGTTCGTGCCGTCCTCGCCGACCACCATGCTCGGCTACATCGCCGCGCAGACGGAGAGGCTGATCCTCTCCACCTCCACCACGCTCATCACCACCAACGACCCGGTGAAGATCGCCGAGGACTTCGCGATGCTCCAGCACCTGGCCGACGGGCGGGTGGACCTGATGATGGGGCGCGGGAACACCGGCCCGGTCTACCCCTGGTTCGGGCAGGACATCCGGCAGGGCATCAACCTCGCCGTCGAGAACTACGCGCTGCTGCACCGGCTGTGGCGCGAGGACGTCGTGGACTGGGAGGGGAAGTTCCGCACCCCGCTGCAGGGCTTCACCTCGACGCCCCGGCCGCTGGACGGCGTCCCGCCCTTCGTCTGGCACGGATCGATCCGCTCGCCCGAGATCGCCGAGCAGGCCGCGTACTACGGCGACGGCTTCTTCCACAACAACATCTTCTGGCCGGCCGACCACACCAAGCGGATGGTCGAGCTCTACCGGGCCCGGTACGCGCACTACGGCCACGGCACGGCCGAGCAGGCGATCGTGGGGCTGGGCGGGCAGGTCTTCATGCGGCGCAACTCGCAGGAAGCGGTGCGGGAGTTCCGGCCGTACTTCGACAACGCGCCGGTGTACGGGCACGGGCCGTCACTGGAGGACTTCACGGACCAGACGCCGCTGACCGTCGGCTCCCCGCAGCAGGTGATCGAGAAGACGCTTGCCTTCCGGGAGTACGCCGGGGACTACCAGCGGCAGCTGTTCCTGGTGGACCACGCCGGGCTGCCGCTCAAGACCGTGCTGGAGCAGATCGACATGCTGGGCGAGGAGGTCGTACCGGTGCTGCGCGAGGAGTTCGCCAAGGGGCGGCCGGCGGACGTGCCCGAGGCGCCGGACCACGCGTCCCTGCTCAAGGCCCAGGAGGTGACCGTCCGATGAGGCTCGTCGTCGTGTCGGCGGGGCTGAGTGTCCCGTCCTCCACGAGGCTGCTGGCGGACCGGCTGGCCGCCGCGGTGGGCCGGCAGGCCCCGGTCGACGTCCAGGTCGTCGAGCTGCGCGAGCTCGCCGTGGAGATCGCGCACCACTTCACCAACGGCTTCCCCGGGCGGGCGCTGTCCGCCGCGATCGACTCCGTCACGGAGGCCGACGGGCTGATCGTCGTCACCCCCGTGTTCTCGGCGTCGTACAGCGGTCTGTTCAAGTCCTTCTTCGACGTGCTCGACAAGGACGCGCTGGTGGGCAAGCCGGTGCTGATCGCCGCGACCGGCGGTACGGCCCGGCACTCGCTGGTGCTCGACCACGCGCTGCGCCCGCTCTTCGCCCACCTGCGGGCCGTGGTCGCCCCGACCGGTGTCTACGCCGCCTCGGAGGACTGGGGCGCCGAGGGCCTGGACGGGCGGATCGAGCGGGCTGCCCAGGAGCTGGCGGGGCTGCTGACGGGGAGCACCGCGAAGAGGGCGGAACCCGGGTTCGTGCCCTTCGAGGAGCGGCTCGCCGCGCTGCGGGCCGCAGGGTGAGAGGACGGTAGGGGCCCGGCCTTGGTTGCGCCTCCGGGGTGAGAGGCCAGTAAGAAGGGCCCCGGGTGAGCTGCTCATCACGTCGTAGGACTCCGGGACCTTGGCAGACTGGGGTGGTGCCCCAAACTGTGCTGCTCGCCGAAGACGACCGCGCCATCCGTCACGCCCTGGAGCGGGCCCTGAGTCTGGAGGGCTACCAGGTGACCGCAGTCGCCGACGGCGTCGAGGCGCTGGCGCAGGCCCACCGGACGCCGCCGGACGTGCTGCTCCTGGACGTGATGATGCCCGGCATCGACGGGCTCCAGGTCTGCCGCGTGCTGCGCGCCGAGGGCGACCGCACCCCGATCCTCATGCTCACCGCGCTCGTCGAGACCGCGGACCGCATCGCGGGCCTGGACGCGGGTGCCGACGACTACGTGGTCAAGCCGTTCGACGTCGAGGAGGTCTTCGCGCGGCTGCGTGCACTGCTGCGCCGGACGAGCCCGGACCTCGTGACGGCCCCGGTCGGCGTACCGAAGGAGCAGCCGCAGGGCTCCGACCGGCAGATCGAGGCCGCCGGTCTGCGCATGGACGTGCAGGCACGGCGCGCCTGGCGCGGGGAGCGCGAGCTGGAGCTGACCCGCACGGAGTTCGAACTGCTGGAGCTCCTGGTCCGCAACGCGGGCATCGTCCTCGACCACTCCACCATCTACGACCGCATCTGGGGCTACGACTTCGGGCCCGGTTCCAAGAACCTCGCCGTGTACGTCGGCTATCTGCGCCGCAAGCTCGACGAGCCGGGCGCGCCGGCGCTGATCCACACGGTGCGCGGTGTGGGTTACGTGCTGCGGGAGGACTGAGTGGGCCGGCTCCGGCGGCTGCTGGCCAGACGGCGGCCCGGGCTGGTCTCCCTGCGCACCACGTTCGCGGTGTCGTTCGCGACGGTCACCGCGGCCGTCACGATCCTCGTCGGCGTCCTGTCGTACAGTGCCGCGGCCCGGCTGGTCCGCGTCGACCAGGAGTCCGTGTTCGACCAGGTCGTGCAGGACCTGCGGGACGAGGTGCGCACGCACCGGATGACGACGGACGACTTCTCCTCCTCGGCGCCGGGGCACGACATCGTGCGGCCCGCCCGTACGGACGTGCAGGTACTGGGACCGGACGGCAAGGTCGTCGATCCCGGCAGGCCGGGGCTGCCGATCACCGCCGCCGACCGGTCGGTCGCGGCCGCGAGGACCTCCGGGAGGATGGTCGAGCACAAGGACGTCGACGTCGCCGAGGACGTCTACCGCGTCGCCACCGTCTCACTCGGCGACGGGCGGGGCGCGGTGCAGGTCGCGCAGGAGTTCAGCGACACCGAGGATCTGCTGCGGGCGCTGCAGCAGCGCACGCTGATCCTGATGGTCGCCGTGGTCACCGCCGCCGGCCTGTTCGGCTGGTGGCTGGCCCGGCGCATCACCCGCCGGCTGATCATCCTGACCTCGGCCGCGGAGGACGTCGCCCGCACCCGCCGGCTCGGCATCGAGGTGCCCGTCACCGGCTACGACGAGGTGGGCCGCCTCGGCCGCGCCTTCGACCGCATGCTGGGCCGCCTCGCCCAGTCAGAGGAGGACCAGCGCCGTCTGGTCCAGGACGCCGGGCACGAACTGCGCACACCGCTCACCTCCCTGCGTACGAACATCTCCCTCCTGCGCCGGATCGACGAACTGCCCCCGGCCACCCGCGTCGACCTGGTCGCGGACCTGAGCCAAGAAGCGCGCGAACTGACCGACCTGGTGAACGAGTTGGTGGACCTGGCGGCCGGCCAGTCGGACACCGAGCCGCCGCAGCGCGTCGACCTCGCCGACATCGCCGAGGACGTCGCGGGGCTGGCCCGGCGCCGCGTCGGCCGGGAGGTCACGGTCCGCGCGAGCGGCGACACGACGACCGACGGCCGCCCGGGGATGCTGCAGCGCGCGATCTCCAACCTCGTTGAGAACGCCGCCAAGTTCGACCGCGACGGCACGGGCCCCATCGAGATCGCCGTCTCCGGACCCGCCCGGCCCGGCACGGTCCGCGTCGAGGTCCTCGACCGCGGCCCCGGAATCGCCGACTGCGACCTGGTCCGCGTCTTCGACCGCTTCTACCGCGCCGCCGACGCGCGTTCCCTGCCCGGCTCCGGGCTCGGCCTGTCCATCGTGCGCGAGGTGGCGATGGCACACGGCGGAGCACCGTTCGCCCTGCTGCGGGACGGGGGCGGCTCGGTGATCGGGTTCACGGTGGGCGGGGTGCCCGCGGGCGGGGGACGCGACGGGGGGTGAGGGGGCTTGTGCGGGTCGGTGGTACGCGATGGGGCGTTGGGGCCTGTCCGGGCAGGACCGCGAGCGCCGGTCGGGGGAGGGGCCGGCGGGGGCCGCGGGACCCCTGGTGGGAGACTTGGCCGGAAGGCCGGCAGGACGTCGGAGGTCGGCCGCAGGGGGAAGGAACAGGCCTGTGCAGGGCGTTTTACGTGCTCGCCGGGTTCGGGTCGCCGTCGCGCTGGGCGGTGCCGGGCTCGTCGTCGGGGGCGTTCTCGTGGTGCGTGAGGTGAACGCGCCGGTCGGCGGGGTCGAGGCCGCGGCGGACGGCGGCACACCGCAGTGCGCTCGGATCACGCGGGCGTATCCGGACGGCCTCGGCGGGCAGCGGCGCGACGACGCCGCGCTGCCCGGGGTCGGCGTCTGGGGCGGCGGCACGGTGACCGCGCGCTGCGGGGTCGAGCCGCCCGCAGCGACGACCGACCCGTGCGTGAGCGTCGACGGCGTGGACTGGGTGTGGCGGCCCGCGAAGCCGGGCGACGGCCGCAAGGTCCTCGTCACGTACGGCCGCGACCCCGCCGTCGAGGTCGTGATCTCCGACCGGGTCGCCGGCACGGACGACGTGCTGGTGGAGATGAGCAGGGCGGTGAGCCCGGTCGCGCAGCACGCGAAGTGCATCGGCGACGACGACGTGGCCGCCCCGGCCGCCGGCTGACGGTCGGGGCGGACGGGCGGTCTTCCTCGCTCACGGTCGTACGCCACCGTCCGTCGGGGCGAAGAGCACGGCCAGGGCCTGCCAGAGCGGCATGACGGTGGTGGTGTTCGAGGTCGGTCGCTTCGCGTCTGCGGCGGTGGGGGTCGGCCGGCGACGGGACTTGGGGGTCGCTGCGGTGGTGGTGTGCGGCATCTCAGACGCTCCTCTTCGAACCGTTGGGATCGTTGGCCTGGCGAGACCAACGATCCCGTCGCCCGCCTTGCGTCACGAGAGAGTGCGCTCCCCGAACAGGGTGTAGCCCGCTCCACCCTGGCCCGGCATCCGTTGCCCGTTGCCCGTCGCGCAGGGCTCAGCCGTCACGACCTCGACCTCGACATCGGCTTCGCGTACGCGACTTCGCGCATCTCGGCGGGGCCTCTGCCGGGCCCGATCGGAGCATGGCTGATTTGCACCTGCTTCACCATCGATTCTTTTAACTCTCAAGATGTCATGACATACTCGCGGGCCTGGTGCGTTGAAAGTGATCTTCAAATGATCCTGCCGAGCGATGCGAGGGGGCACCTGTGACGCGGCAGCGTGGGCGTCCCGAGAGACCCGTCGACCCCGAGGCGGGGCCCGTTCAGCGCCTCGCCCATGAGCTGCGGTCACTGCGCACGCGGGCCGGCTCCCCGTCGTACCGGACGATGTCCGAACGGGCCCGTCTCTCGGTGGCCGCGCTGTCACGGGCGGCCTCCGGCGAACGACTGCCGTCGGTGGCGGTGGTGCGCGCGTACGCGCAGGCCTGCGGGGCGGACCCGGACGTCTGGGAGAGCCGGTTGCGGGCCGCGGCCGAGGAGGCGGCGGCGTGCGGCGCGGGCGAAGGAGAGTCGCCGTACCAGGGACTGGCGAGGTTCGAACCGGGGGACCGGGAGCTGTTCTTCGGCCGGGACGAGCTGGCCGAGGACGCGGTGAAGCTGATGAAGGAGCACCGGTTCGCGGTGCTGCTCGGCGCGTCCGGCAGCGGCAAGTCCTCGCTCCTGCGAGCCGGAGTGCTGCCCCGGCTGGAGACCGTCGTGGACGAAGCGGGCTGCGACGCCGAGCTCCGCCTGATCACGCCGGGCGCGCGGCCCGCGGCCACGCACGGACGGCTGCTGGCCCCGGGGCGGGACGGACCGCACCGCGTGGTCGTGGTGGACCAGTTCGAGGAGATCTTCACGCTCTGCCGGGACCGCGCCGAACGCTGGCGGTTCGTCGACCAGTTGCTCGCCGCCCAGGATCCCGCCGGCGAACTGCGCGTGGTCATCGCGGTGGGCGCCACCTTCCACGGCCGGTGCGTGGAACACCCCGGCCTTGCCGAGGCACTGCGGCACACCGCCTTGACGGTGACCCCCATGACGCGGACCGAACTGCGGGACGCGGTCGTCAAACCGGCCACGGCGGCCGGCCTGCGGGTGGAGCGCGAGCTGACGGCGCGCATCGTCGAGGAGGTCCACGACCAGCCCGGCGCGCTGCCGATGCTCTCCCACGCCCTGCGGGAGACCTGGCGCCGACGGCGCAGCGGAGTGCTGACGCTGGCCGCCTACGAGGAGGCGGGCGGCGTCCACGGGGCGATCGCCACGGCGGCCGAGGAGGTGTACGGCTGCCTGTCCCCCGACCAGACGGACACCGCCGGGCGGCTCCTGCTGGCACTCGTCGCCCCCGGCGACGGCACCCCCGACGGCAGACGCCCGGTCCGGCGCGCCGATCTGCGCGAATGGCCGGACCCCGAGGTGCCCGTCGTCCTCGAACGGCTCGCCCGCGCCCGGCTCGTCACGGTGGACGAGGAGAACGTGGAACTCGCCCACGAGGCCCTGATCACCGGCTGGCCCCGGCTGCAGGGATGGATCGAGGAGAACCGCGAACGGCTGCGCCTGCACCGGCACCTCACCGAGGCCGCCCGCATCTGGCAGGAGCACGGCCGCGATCCCGGTGACCTGTACCGGGGAGTCCGCCTCGTCGCGGCCGACGAGTTCTTCGCCCGGGAGCGGAACGACGACGATCTGACGGCCCGGGAGCGTGCCTTCCTCGGTGCCTCGCGCGTGGACCACTGCATGGAACGCTGGACGGCCGCCCGCATGCGGCGCCGCATACGGACCCTCGTCGTGGCGCTCTCCTGCGTCATCGGCGGGGCACTCGTCGCCGGTCAGATCGCCTGGCACGCGAGCGGCGTGGCCGAGCAGGAGCGCACCCTCGCCGGGGCCCGCCGGGCCGCCGGCCTCGTCTACCGCGAACAGGTCGGCAACCCCCGGCACCAGGACGCTGCTCTCCATCGCCGCCTGGCGGCTCGCCCCGCTGCCCGAGAGCCGCGCGGCCCTGCTCGACGCGCTGGCCGAACCCGAGCGGGACGTCTTCACCGATCCCGGGCAGACCGACGACACCCAGGACTTCCTCACCGACTCCGGACGCACCCTGCTCAGCGTGGCCGACGGCAGGTGGACGGCCTGGGACGTGGCCACGCACCGCCGTACCGGTTCCGGACGGCTGGGGGACGGCAGTGGCGACCACCATGCGGTGAGCCAAGTCCTGAACGGCCCGGACCCTACGACGCAGCCGAGGCAGCCGACGCAGTCTCGCGCACTCGCGGACGACCGGCCGCTGTTCGATACGGCCGCGGCCGATGCCGTGATCCCGAGCGCGGACGCCCGGGTGGCAGCCGTCTGCACGCAGGACCGGCCGCTCGTGCTGCGGGACCTCGTCCGCCACCGCACCGTCCCGGGCGGCTGGCAGGACTCGTCGGCGGTGGACTGCTCGTCCGCGTCCCTCGCGTTCGACCGGAACGGGACGCGGTTCGCCGCGGTCTCGGCCACGCGCATCCGTGTCTGGGACACCGCGTCGGGCCGACAGCTCGCGGACATCGCCCAACCGGGCGCCGCCCACCTCGCCCTCACCCCGGACGGGAGGTTCCTGGCCGCGGCCGCGCAGGACGCCACCACGGTCTGGCGCCTATCGGCACCCGAAGCACCGGTGCTCCGGCACCCCTTGGCCGACGGGCCCGTCACCGGCCTCGCCTGGGACCCCGACACCCCGACCCTGCGCTACCTGACCGGCGGCACCGTCCACTCCCTCGACCTCTCGGTGTCCCTCACCTCCCAGTGGCTCGACCGGCCACTGGAGCACGAGTTGCTCAGCCCCGACGGGCGCCTGCTGGCCACCGCCGAACGGCATGGCGACCGCTACCGGTTCCGCCTGCGCGACACCGGGACCGGCCGAATCGTCGCCCGACCGCCGGCACTGCCCTTACTTGCGGCACCCGGACGAACCCCGGCCGGGGACGCCGTACCCCTCATGACCTTCAGCCCCGACAGCGCAGCCTTCGCCTACGGCATCGCGGCCCCGGAGGCGTCCGCCGCCCGGTTCGTCGTATGGGATGTGCCCGGCCACCGGACCCGGGCATCACTCCACCCGCGCGGGCCGTCCGCCGTCCGCTCGATCGCGCTCACCCCGGGCGGCCGGAAACTGCTGCTCTCCCGGGCGACCTCGGACGGCTCACTCACCGGCGAGGTGTGGAACACCGTCCGCGGAACGCGAACCGACCGGCCGGACGCCCTGGCCACAACGCTCAAGTCCGTCCTGGCCTCCGGTTTCGCCGGCCCGGCCACGGCCCTGCCCTTCGGCTGGGACACCGGCGTACCACTCGCCCGGGGCGACGACGCGGACGTCGTCGCCCTCAGCCCGGACGGCGTTCATCTGGCCACGGGCGGTGCCTTCGGCAGTGTCACCGTCTGGCGCGGCCGTACGGAACGCCGCAGGGAGGCCGTCATCCCGGCCGCCGTCGGAGCCCTCGGCGCCAGGGTCACCGCCCTCGCCTTCAGCCCCGACGGCCGCACCCTCGCGGTGGGTTACGGCTCAGGTGACCTGCGCCTCTGGGACGTCGCGGGGCGCCAGCCCCTCGGCGGCGCCCTCGACACCCCGGGTGACGCGATCCGATCCGTGGCCTTCGGCCCCGACGGGCGTTCCGTCCACGCGAGCAGCCGGCATGTCCCCGTCCAGCGGTACGCCATAGACCCCGCGTCGATCGTCACCCGGCTCTGTGCACGGACGGGGACGACGCTGACCGTCTCCGAATGGCGGACGTATCTCCCCGATGTGCCCTACCGGCGCCTCTGTGACCTGCCCGGCACCGTCGACTCGGGCCCGGAGGCCGGCAAGGACGCGACTCCGGCGCCGTCGTGCACCGCCGCATCGACGCACACTTCCGAGAAGTCCGGCAGGCGTGTGCACGAATCCGAGAAGTCCGGCGGGCGTGTGCACGAACCCGAGAAGTCCGGCGGGCGTGTCACCGATACGTCGTCTCCCGGCACGTCGTCTCCCGAAGCGCACCCCAGCGCCACGGAAGACCGATCGTCCGAAGCCCGGAAAGGCGACCGGAGCACCGGCAGGAAAGGCCACGGCCGCCACCAGCAGTGAGATCCCGCGGTCCCGGATGTCTGGCATGTGACCACGCGGTGACATCTCCGCCGTCCGGCCCCGATTGGGTTGTTTACGCCTCTGACCTGCATTGAGAAACAAATCGGCGTCCCCAAAAGTGTGATTACCCCGCTTCGCTGCACTCCCCGGTCAGTGAGTCGGGCGGGCAGCCGACGGCGATCCCGTCGGCTCCCCGGAATCGATGCCGTAGAGGCGAGTCCGGCAATTGATTGCCCTCGTGGGACGGCTGTCCGAACAACTTGGCGGCGGCGAATCTCGGTGTCAGACGCCGGGCACACGCTGCCGGCGCACGATCAGGGGAACGTTCATGAAGCTGCTCGGGCGCAACCTCCGGCACACGGCTGTGCCGGCTCCCGCCCGCGCTCTGCTGACGATCGCCTCCCCGAAAACAGTTCACTCGATCCGGCCGAACGGTACCGAAAGCACAGAGGAGACAAGGGTGACGATCAACGGCGGCGCGCACAGCAGTGGGGGTTCCGTTGCTGCACGGAGGAAGAGCCTGACAAGGAGCAAGTGGGTGGGGCTGCTGACGCTGGGGCTGGCCCCACTGGTGGTGATGGCGTCCCCCGGCGTCGCCTCGGCGGCCAGCACGGAGTGCCTGCAGAATGCGGACAGTTCTCAGACTGATATCGCCGGCAACTCCTCGATGGACCACCAGACGCAGTCGGTGACCACGCAGTGGGCGTCCAACACCTGGCAGGACTGGATCTGGCGGGGCCCCACGTTCAGGTGCCCCACGAACGTTCCCAGCTGCTCCTACGCGTGGCAGCAAGCGAAGACGACGGGCTGGAAGGCCTCGATCGGCCTCAGCATCAAGGTCCCGATCCCCTACGTCGGCAAGCTGTTCGACGAGCTCACTCCCTCGTACGACCGCACCGGCTCCACCACCACCTCGTACACCTTCACGACCAACCTGAAGCCGGGTCAGTACGCCCAGCCGATCCAGGTCGTGGAGCGTCGCTGGACGAAGGGCGTCTACCAAGGCATCTACCACTCCACCGGGAAGTCCTGCCTGCCGAGCCCGACCAGGCCGAACGGCAAGGCGTGGCAGTACACCTGGTCGCCCAACGAGCGTTTCGGCACCTGGACGACCAATCTGAGCGTCAGGGACTACGGGACGTACAACGTCTATTCGTGACCCTGCCGGGTCGTGACCGCGTCCGGTCGTGACCGGTCCGCTGAGGCGCCCCGCCGGCCGGCGGGGCGCCTTTCGGCTCTCGAACACTTCCCGCATTGATCCCGACAAACAGGACCTGATCCCATGATGGAGCGTCGCTTCTTCCGTGCCGCCGCCGGTTCGATCGCGGTGTTCGCGGTCGCTGCGCTGACCGCCTGCAGCGCCACAACCCACTCCACGCCCTCGGCTGCCGGTGGCACCACCGCTCCCGTCACTGCCACCAGCTCCGCCGGTTCGATGAAGACGCTGCCACCATCCCGCCTGTGCACCGCCCTGACCACGGGCGCTGCCAAGCAGCTCATCGCCGACCCTCGGCTCCAGACCCGGGTCAGCCCCAACAAGGGTGACGCCCCGGACGGCTGCAGTTACGCCGCCGCCGACGGAACATCGACGCTGGCCCTCACCCCGGCCTCCCGCACCTACGACGCCGAACTCTCCGCCGCCCACGACCTGAGCGCGAACCCGGCCTCGGCCGGGATGCGCGACGTGCGGGTCGACCCGGTGAGCAACCTGGGCCGGCAGGCCTTCCGGGAGACCAGCTACCAGATACAGGCGCGGCAGCACATCACCTTCGTCGTGTGGCACTCGGGAGCCGGAACCTGGGTGCTGACCTTTGCGACCACGGCGGACACCTCGACACCGCCGACCACCGCGTCGGACGACAAGCTGGTCCAGGTGGCTCGCTCCATCACCGCGAAACTGCCCGCCGGCCAGTGAGCTCAGGGCAGACCAGGCCAGTGGCTTGAGATCGAGTTGCGCCGGCTGCTGGACGCAGACGGCTGAGCCAGGCCGCAATGCCGTGCTGCGGTGTGGCTCAGGGGTGCCGCCTCACATCTCGGACTTGTCCGGGGGACCGAGCCTGCGGCGCACGGGGCTCACGGGTACGGGTGTGCTCTCGCGCAGGTCGCGGGTGGCGGCCGCGGTCTTCTCGTACCAGCGCCCATACCGCTCGGCGAGGACCACGGCCGAAACCCCGTGCAGGAGGACGCTGAGGCCGACGGTGATCGCGACCACCCTGCCCAGCAGTTCCACTCCGGGGACGTGTTCCTCGACCACGAGCAGCGCCAGTACGACGGATGCGAGGCCGCGCGGCCCGAACCACCCGATGTACGCCACCGTGGGCGGCCGCAGCCTGCTCCCGGCGAGCGAGAGAGCGACCGGCAGCATCCTGACGACGGTGAGGCTGAGCACCGCGTACAGGATGATCCGCCAGCTCAGGTGCTCCAGCGCAGGACCGAGCAGCACCGCCCCGAAGACCAGAAGGCTGATCGACGCCAGGAGTGCGCCCAGATTCTCGGCGAACTCGGCCGTGCGGTCCGGGTCTTCCTTCTCGACGCCGGTCCGGTAACGGCGCAGGGCGAACCCGAAGGCGAATCCGGCGACCCAGGCGGCGATGAAGCCGCTGCCGTCCGTCACGACGGCGACTTCGTACGACGCGACCGCGACAGCCAGCAGGTAGACCTGCCGCCACTCCCGCGTGACCCATCCCCTGGCCCGGGACCACTGCATCAGTCGACCGCCGAGGCCACCGACCAGCAGACCCAGCGCGGTGCTCAGCACCAGGGCGCGCCAGAAGACACCCGCCACGCCCTCTTCCGCGTAGTGCGTGCCCGGGATGGCTGCCAGGAACAGGACGAAGAAGGGCAGCACCATGCCGTCGTTCAGGCCGCTTTCGACGTTCAGCCCGTGCCGTACGAGTGCCGGGACGCGGGGATCGGAGATGGCGGTCTTTCCGAGGGCGGCGTCGGTGGGGGCGAGGATGGCGCCGACGAGTGCGAGTTCCCACACCGTCAGCCCCGGCAGCAGAGGCCAGGCAAGCAGCCAGCCCGCCCCGATGCTCAGCGGCAGTCCGATGCCCAGCAGGCGGCCGGGCAGAAAGCCGCCGGTCCGCAGGTCCCGTCTGCGGATCGTCATGGCATCCGTGAACAGGACGAGCGTCAGGGCGGCTTCGAGGAGCGCGATGATCGGCGCGGGGTCGCGCTCCAGGTCGACGAGGTCGAGCACGGCCGGCCCGATGAGGATCCCGGCGCCGACGAACACGATCGCCGACGACAGGGGCGTCGAGGACAGTCGACGCGAAACCAGTGCGTACGCGGCGGTGACGCCCGCCACCGCCACAACGGCCCAGCCGCCACCGCTCATGTTCCGGCCCTCCGGTTCCCCGCCGAACGCCGGCAGACTGTCGACTCCTGCGCCCCTGCGGCAGCGCCGCCCTTCCGCGTGTACGCGCCGATGGCCTCCTTCTACAGGTCGGCGAAGGACTGCCCGCCGAAGCCGACGAGGACACGCCGGGTTGTGCCGCCGGGCAGTGGAACGGCGGCACTCGCTCCGGACCAGCCGGCGCTGTCACGGCCGACAGAGCGGATCCGCACCCCACGTGTGAGGGACGGCTACTGGCGGGCCATGTGCATGCGCATCTCGCTCGGGGTGTCGACGATCGAGTACCCGAAGCTCGGCTTCGCCGTCGAACAGAACGTACCGGGGGATGTGTATGACGCTTACGAGCGACTTCTGCGCGCCGGGTTCGACAGCCGCTTCATCAACAGCTGATACACGCCGATTCGGGGCGAGCGGCGGGGTATGCGCGATCCACCAGCCGAACCTGCATGCACGCCCTCCGGCCCGCCTACGCCTCCGTACCCCTGGACGCGGGGGAGAGCAGCAAGGCGCTCTCCGAGTACCTCGGCCACTCGCACCCGGGCTTCACGCTGCGGACGTACACGCACCTGCTGCCGTCCAGCGAGACCCGCACCCGCAAGGCGATCGACGACTCCTTCACGGAAACGGAAGCCGAGGCGGAAGGCGAGACGGAAGGCGAGGCGGAAGAGGACGGCGACCCGCCCGCCGCACAGGGCACACCAGTGCCCCCAGTCAAACCCATGTGCCCCCAATGTGCCCTGGCCGTCCGACGGCCCCTCTCCGGCACCAAAAAGGGCGAGGTCCGAAGACCCCGCCCGCTACCAGTGAAACCCCAGTTCAGGGCCAGACAAGGCAATAAGGCTGATGCCCCGCCTCATGCAGCCGATGGCTGAAGTCCTGCCATTCGTGCAGCAGTTGGTACACGTTGAACGCATCCCGAGGGCCGCCCCGGTCCGGCACCGTCGACCAGATGAACGCTGCCGCGCCCACCGCCTCCTCGCCTATGCCGCGCAGGGGGTCGACGACCGTCATGGGGAGCTTGACCACCGCGTAGTCGGGGTGCAGGACGACCAGTTCGAGGGGCGGGACCTTGTTGAGGGGGACGCCTTCGATGCCCGTCAGCACCATCGCCGCCATCGTCTCCGGCTTGATCTTGGTGAACATGCCGTTCATGCCGAGCTCGTCGCCGCCGAGTTCCTCGGGGCGCATCGAGATCGGGACGCGGGCCGCGGTCGCGCCGTCCGGCGCGCCGAAGTACTTGTACGTCACCCCCACCCGACCACCATTCCTGCTCCCCGCCCGGAGCGGGTCGCCCCGGCGGTCGATCCGCCGGTCGATCTGCTCGGGCTCGCTCGATGCACCCTGCGTCTGACGGGCTTCGGCCTCCTCCGCCTCGCGTCGGTGCCTGCCTCGTTGGGCACGTCGAGGACCCAGGTCGTCAGTCCCCTCGCCCAGTCCGCCACCGCGATGCATATCTCCACCCGACTGCTTTTCTAGGACGCGTGGCCCCCGCCGCGCAACCCGATCATCGTGTCAGTGACCTCCCCCACGGCCGCCCGCCGAAACGTGCGGTGAAACACCTGTCCGCAGGATCTTCGCAGCCTCTGAACAAGCCTCTGTACACCCATCCGTACTCCAATACGTACGCCGGGGCCGTATGAGCTGTGTGTATCAGGCCCCAGTTTCGCAGATCGCGCCGGGCGGCGACTGTCTCTCGGGTCAGCAGCAGCTCCCCCCTGCCGCCGGCACGCCCTGGCCTACTCTGAGGAGGTCACTGGCAACCGGAGCCCGAGAAGTCGGAGAAGGTCGGAGAAGTCGCAGGTCATGAGCGAACTGCCTTATTCATACGAAGCGCCTGTCTCGCAGGCTCTGTTCGACCGGGCCGCGGCCGTCACGCCCGGCGGCGTGAACTCCCCGGTGCGCGCCTTCCGTGCCGTGGGCGGCACGCCCCGGTTCATGGTGTCCGGAACTGGTCCCTATCTGACCGATGCCGACGGGCGGGAGTACGTCGACCTGGTGTGTTCCTGGGGTCCGATGATCCTCGGGCACTCCCACCCCGAGGTCATCGCCGCAGTTCAGGACGCCGTCTCGCGTGGTACCTCCTTCGGTACGCCCGGTGAGGGCGAGGTCGCGCTCGCCGAGGAGATGGTCGGGCGGATCGAGCCGCTCGAGCAGGTGCGGCTCGTCAGCAGCGGGACCGAGGCGACCATGAGCGCGATCCGCCTCGCCCGTGGGTTCACCCGCCGCACCAAGGTGATCAAGTTCGCCGGGTGTTATCACGGTCACGTCGACTCGCTGCTGGCCGCCGCGGGCAGCGGTGTGGCCACCTTCGCCCTTCCCGACACCCCCGGTGTCACGGGCGCACAGGCCGGCGACACCATCGTCCTTCCCTACAACGACCTCGAGTCCGTCCACGAGGCCTTCCATCGGCACCCCGGCGAGATCGCCTGCGTGATCACCGAGGCCTCGCCCGGGAACATGGGCGTCGTGCCGCCCGGGCCCGGCTTCAACCAGGGACTGAAGGACGCCTGCTCGAAGAACGGCGCGCTCTTCATCTCCGACGAGGTCATGACCGGTTTCCGCACCAGCCGCGCAGGGTGGTTCGGGATCGACGGGGTCCGGCCCGACCTCATGACCTTCGGCAAGGTCATGGGCGGCGGCTTCCCCGCCGCCGCCTTCGGCGGTCGCGCCGACGTGATGGCCCATCTGGCACCCGCCGGGCCCGTCTACCAGGCCGGCACCCTCTCCGGGAACCCGATCGCCACCGCGGCCGGGCTCGCCCAGCTCCGTCTTCTGGACGAGGCCGCCTACGACAAGGTCGACGCCGTGTCGGCGACCGTCCAGTCGCTCGTCACCGAGGCCCTCACCAAGGAAGGCGTCGCGCACCGGCTGCAGAACGCCTCCAACATGTTCTCCGTCTTCTTCACGGACCGGGAGGTCCGCGACTACGAGGGCGCCAAGAAGCAGGAGTCCTTCCGCTTCACCGCCTTCTTCCACTCGATGCTTTCGCAGGGCGTCTATCTGCCGCCCTCGTCCTTCGAGAGCTGGTTCGTGTCCGCGGCCCACGACGAACAGGCCGTACAGCGCATCGCCGACGCCCTCCCGGCGGCGGCCCGAGCGGCGGCGGAGGCCACGGCAGCATGAGCGACAGCAACAACACGGCGGGCGCCGACATCACCGTCGTACACGTCATGCGGCACGGCGAGGTCGCCAACCCGGACGGGGTCCTGTACGGACGGCTGCCCGGATACCACCTCTCCGAGCTCGGGCGGCAGATGGCCGACAGGGTGGCCGAGCACCTCGCGCCCCGCGACATCACCTACGTCTGCGCCTCCCCGCTGGAGCGGGCCCAGGAGACGGCGACCCCGATCGCCAAGGCGCACGGGCTCGACCTCGCCTCCGACGAGCGGCTCATCGAGGCCGACAACGTCTTCCAGGGCAAGACCTTCGGCGTCGGGGACGGGGCGCTGCGCAAGCCCGGCAACTGGAAGCACCTCGTCAACCCGTTCAAGCCGTCGTGGGGCGAGCCCTACGTCGACATCGTCGTACGGATGATGCAGGCGCTGGACGCCGCCAAGGACCAGGCCCGCGGGCACGAAGCGGTGCTCGTCAGCCATCAGTTGCCGATCTGGATCGTGCGGTCGTACGTCGAGAAGCGGCGGTTGTGGCACGACCCGCGCAAGCGGCAGTGCACGCTCGCCTCGCTGACGTCCTTCACGTACCAGGGCGACAAGCTCGTGTCCGTCGGTTACAGCGAGCCGGCCCGCGACCTCGTCCCGGCCCATCTCCTCGCGGGCGCCAAGCCGGTGAAGGGGAAGGACAAGGCCTTCGGTGCCTGAGTCGTCCCGCCGGGGAGGGTCTGAGACGTCCCTCCGGGGCCTCCGTGGAGGGCCTGAGACGTCCCTCTGGGAGAGGTGAAACATCCCCTTTGGGTTCCATGACACGTCCGTGACATTTGTTGCGAGATCGGCGTGATCGAGAGGAACCTCCTCGTTCGTCATGTCCTCTGAATGGGTGACCACCACAGGACATGACGAACGAGGTTGGAATGCGCGCTCTCACTCGCAGGGGAATGCTCGGTCTCGGTGCGGGCGCCGCGGCCGCCGTCGGACTCTCGGGCTGCGGGACCCTCACGCAGTCAGACGGGTCGACCCATGCCTCGGGTTCCAAAGGCGGCGGATCCGGCAGCACTTCACACCCTGCCCGCCCCCTCGGTGACGGCTCGACCTCCTTCACCGGCAAGCAGCCCCACCAGCCGGGCAAGCCCGAGCCGTTGGAGCCCGGCCAGACCCCGCCGCAGTTCGTGATCTTCTCCTGGGACGGGGCCGGCGAGGTCGGCAACGGGCTCTTCCCGCGCTTCCTCGACCTCGCCAAGCAGCACGAGGCGTCGATGACCTTCTTCCTCTCCGGGCTGTATCTGCTGCCCGAGTCGAAGAAGCGCCTCTACAACCCGCCGAACAACGCACGCGGCGCCTCCGACATCGGCTACCTCACCGACGAGCACATCAAGGCGACGCTCACCAACGTCCGCCGTGCCTGGCTCGAAGGGCACGAGATAGGCACCCACTTCAACGGCCACTTCTGCTCCGGCTACGGCACCGTCGGCAACTGGACGCCCGCGCAGTGGCGCAGCGAGATCCAGCAGGCGAAGGCCTTCGTGAAGGAGTGGCGCACCAACACCGGCTGGACCGACATGCCTTCGCTCCCCTTCGACTACGAGAAGGAGCTCGTCGGCGGCCGTACGCCCTGTCTGCTCGGCCAGAACAACCTGCTGCCCACCGCCAAGGAACTCGGCTGGCGCTACGACGCCTCCTCGCCCGGCGGCCTGCAGATCTGGCCCGACAAGAAGCAGGGCGTCTGGGACCTGCCGCTGCAGGGAATCCCGTTCCCCGGGCGCAGCTTCGAGGTCCTGTCGATGGACTACAACATGCTCGCCAACCAGTCGGTCAACTCGACCAACGCGCCCTCCTACAACTACCCGGCCTGGCGCACCCAGTCCGCGCAGGCGTACATACAGGGCTTCAAGCGGGCATACGAGACGAACCGGGCGCCCTACTTCATCGGCAACCACTTCGAGCACTGGAACGGCGGCATCTACATGGACTCCGTCGAGGAGGCGTTCAAGTACATCGCGCGGGAGAAGGAGAAGGGCGCGGACGTACGCCTCGTCTCCTTCCGGCAGTTCGTCGACTGGATGGACGTACAGAAGCCGGAAGTGCTCGCCAAGCTGCGGACTCTCGGCAAGGGGCAGCAGCCGGCGGGTGGCTGGAAGACGTTCCTCAAGGACACCTCGACGTCTTCCACGACGTCCTCCTCGTCGTCCTCTTCGACGTCCTCGTCCACCTCCTCCTCGGACTCCTCGTCCACCTCCGGGCAGGCCGCCTGAAATGCGGGTATCCCCCCGCAAGGGGGGTGCGCAAGATCCCCGGAACGGGCATGCGAAACTTTTCACATGAGTGCCGCCAGCCGCGCCCCCCTGCGTTCGAACCGTGCACGTCACCGAGCCGTCCTGACCACCGCCGGTGCCGCGGTCGCCGCGCTGCTGATGTCCGCCTGCTCGTCCGGAGGCACCTCCGGCGGAGGCGGTGACACCAACTTCGTCATGGGCAAGGACGGCATCTCCACCGCCAAGAAGGGCGAGCGGGCCGAGGCGCCCGACCTGTCCGGCAAGACGGTCAACGGGGGACAGCTCGACGTCGCCTCCTACAAGGGCAAGGTCGTCGTCCTGAACGTGTGGGGTTCCTGGTGTGCCCCCTGCCGCGCCGAGGCGCCGAACTTCGAGAAGGTCTACCAGGACCTCAAGGGCAAGGGCGTGCAGTTCGTCGGCATCAACACCCGCGACACCAGTACCCAGAACGCGGTCGCCTTCGAGAAGCAGCAGGGCATCACCTACCAGAGCCTGTACGACCCCACCGGCAAGCTGATGCTCCGCTTCAAGAAGGGCACGCTGAACCCGCAGGCGGTCCCCTCCACGCTCGTCCTCGACCGGGACGGGAAGATCGCGGCCCGCTCGCTGGCCGCGCTCACCGAGGGCAAGCTGCGCAAGATGATCAACCCTGTCCTCGCGGAGAAGTGACGTGACCTCAGTCACCACGCTCGCCGCGACGGGCTACAACGGCACGGTGCTCAACGGCGCCCTGCTGGTCGCCCTGCCCATCGCGCTGCTCGGCGGCCTCGTCTCCTTCTTCTCCCCGTGCGTCCTGCCGCTCGTCCCGGGTTATCTGTCGTACGTCACCGGCGTGACCGGCACCGACCTGGCCGAGGCCCGGCGCGGGCGCATGCTCGCGGGTGCCTCGCTGTTCGTGCTCGGCTTCACCGCCGTGTTCGTCTCCAGCGGCGCCCTGTTCGGCTACTTCGGGGACACACTCCAGGACAACAAGGGCATCCTGTCGAAGGTGCTGGGCGGACTCATGATCGTCATGGGCGTCTTCTTCATGGGCCTGATGCCCTGGATGACCCAGCGTGAGTTCCGCTTCCACAAGCGGCCCGTGGCTGGTCTCGCCGGTGCCCCGCTGCTCGGCGCGCTGTTCGGCATCGGCTGGACCCCGTGCATCGGCCCCACGCTCGCCTCCGTGCTGGCGCTGTCCTCGCAGCAGTCGAGTGCGGGCCGCGGGGCCATACTGACCGTCGCCTACTGCCTCGGCCTCGGCGTGCCCTTCGTGCTCGCCGCGGTCGCCTTCCGCAAGGCGCTCGGCGCCTTCGGCTGGGTCAAGCGCCACTATGTCTGGGTGATGCGGATCGGCGGCACGATGATGATCGTGACCGGTCTGCTGCTGCTCACCGGCGCCTGGGACCGCATCGTGCAGGACATGCAGTCCTGGTCCGCCGGCTTCACTGTGGGGATCTGATCGATGAGCAAGACCACTACCGACGGCCAGACCCCCCTCGCCCCGGACGACGCGGATCTCGGCGCCGCCCGATCCCAGCTGTCCACGGCGCCCAAGGAGGACCTGCCGAACCTGCCCGCCATGGGAGTCATCGGCTGGGCCCGCTGGTTCTGGCGGCAACTCACCTCCATGCGGGTCGCGCTGCTGCTGCTCCTGCTCCTCTCGCTCGGCGCGATCCCCGGCTCGCTGATCCCCCAGAGCGGCATCGACGAGACCAAGGTCGCCGACTTCCGCAAGGCCCACACCCTCCTCGCGCCGGTCTACGACAAGCTCGGCCTCTTCCACGTCTACAGCTCGGTGTGGTTCTCCGCGATCTACATCCTGCTGTTCGTCTCCCTCATCGGCTGCATCGTCCCGCGCACCTGGCAGTTCGTCGGCCAGCTGCGCGGCCGCCCGCCGGGCGCCCCCAGGCGACTGACCCGGCTGCCCGCGTACACGACCTGGCGCACCGAGGCCGAGCCCGAGCAGGTCCGTGAGGCCGCGCTCGCCCTGCTGAAGAAGCGCCGCTTCCGCGCCCACCTCGCCGGTGACGCCGTCGCCGCCGAGAAGGGCTATCTGCGCGAGATCGGCAACCTCGCCTTCCACATCGCGCTGATCGTGCTGCTGACCGCCTTCGCCTGGGGCCAGTTGTTCAAGTCCGAGGGCAACAAGCTGGTCGTCGAGGGCGACGGCTTCTCCAACACCCTCATCTCCTACGACGACTTCAAGTCCGGCAACCTCTTCACGACCGACGACCTGGTGCCGTTCAGCTTCACCCTGGACAAGTTCACCGGCACCTACGAGCCCAGCGGCCCCAACCGGGGCACCCCGCGCACCTACCAGGCGGCCCTCACCTACAGCCAGGGTGCCTACGGCAAGGACAAGAAGGACCTCGTCAAGGTCAACGAGCCGCTGGAGATCGGCAACGCGAACGTCTACCTCACCGCCCACGGCTACGCCCCCCTCATCACCGTCCGCGACGGCAAGGGCAACGTCGTCTACCGCGACGCCGTACCGCTCCTCCCGCTCGACTCCAACGTCACCTCCACCGGTGTGATCAAGGTCCTCGACGGCTACAAGAACGCCAAGGGCGTCAGCGAGCAGCTGGGCATCTCGGCCTTCTTCCTGCCGACCTACACCAAGGGCAGCGAGACGGCCTCCACGTTCCCCGGGCTGCGCAACCCGGTGCTCAACCTGACGCCGTTCCACGGCGACCTCGGCGTCGACTCGGGCATCCCGCAGAGCGTGTACCAGCTCGACAAGGCGCACGTGAAGGAGTTCAAGGACTCCAAGGGCGCCCAGCTCAGGGAGAATCTGCGGCCCGGCCAGACCATGAAGCTCCCGAACGGCGCCGGCTCCGTCACCTACGAGGGCACCAAGCAGTGGGCGAACTTCCAGGTCGTCCAGCAGCCCGGCACCGACTGGGCACTCGGCGGAGCACTCGTCGCCATCTTCGGCCTCGCCGGCTCCCTGTTCATCCAGCGCCGCCGGGTGTGGGTGCGGGCGGTGCGGGGCGCCGACGGTGTGACGGTCGTGGAGATGGCCGGGCTCGGCCGCAGCGAGTCCGCCAAGGTGCCCGAGGAACTCGGCGACCTCGCCGGGATCCTGTACGACCAGGCGCCGGGAGCATCCGAGCCCGATGACGACGCCGGTTCCTCAGATCAAGACGACACCACCACCCCCGATCCCGAAGTCCTCCCTGCCGAAGGGGCTGAGACGAAGTGACTCTCGCCGCCGCAACCGAGTTGGCCACGGCCACCAACGAACATCTCGCGAATGTCAGCAACACGCTGATCTACTCCGCGATGGCCGTCTACACCCTGGCCTTCTTCGCGTACATCGCCGAATGGCTCTTCGGCAGCCGCAGCAAGGTCGGCCGCACGGCCGCCGCGCTCACCGGGGCGGAGAAGTCCAAGGGGGCTCCGGCCGTCACTGTGCAGAAGGCCGGCGGCACCGCCGTGCTCGAGCGGCCCAAGGTCGTCGTACGGGCCTCGGCCGGTGCGCGTGACGTGCCCGACGGGCCCGGGGCGCACGGCGGGGACGAGCAGGGCGATCTCTACGGGCGTATCGCCATCTCGCTCACCGTGCTCGCCTTCCTCATCCACCTCGCCGGTGTGGTCGCCCGCGCGGCCTCGGTGGAGCGGGCGCCGTGGGGCAACATGTACGAGTTCAACATCACCTTCTCCACCGTCGCCGTCGCCGTGTACCTCACGCTGCTCGCGCTGAAGAAGAACATCCGCTGGCTCGGGCTGTTCCTGATCACCACGGTCCTCCTCGACCTCGGCATCGCCGTCACTGTCTTGTACACCGCCAGTGACCAGTTGGTTCCCGCCCTTCACTCGTACTGGCTCTACATCCACGTCTCGACCGCCATCCTGTGCGGCGCGGTCTTCTACGTGGGCGCCGTCGGCACGCTCCTCTACCTGTTCAAGGACGCGTACGAGACCAAGCTGGAGAACGGCGGCAAGCCCGGCCGGTTCGCGGTGTCGTTCCTGGAGCGGCTGCCCGCGTCCTCGTCGCTGGACAAGTTCTCCTACCGCATCAACGCGGCCGTCTTCCCGCTGTGGACGTTCACGATCATCGCGGGCGCGATCTGGGCGGAGTCGGCCTGGGGCCGCTACTGGGGCTGGGACCCCAAGGAGACCTGGGCGTTCATCACCTGGGTCGCCTACGCCTGCTACCTGCACGCCCGCGCCACCGCCGGCTGGAAGGGCCGCAAGGCCGCCTACCTGGCCCTGATCGCCTTCGGCTGCTGGCTGTTCAACTACTACGGCGTGAACATCTTCGTCTCCGGCAAGCACTCCTACGCGGGCGTGTAAGCAGCGTTTGCGGGGGCGCGCAAGCCGGGCACGTGCGGAACGCCGCCCCCCGGGTCAGGCTGGTGTCATGACCGGTTCCATAGAACAGGGCACCAGCCGGACCCACGGGAACACGCACCTCCTCCACTTCCTGGTGCGCATTCCCCGGCCCATGGACCAGGTCTGGCCCGCGGTGTCCACCCCGGAGGGCCTCGCGACCTGGTTCACCACGGCCGACGTCCTCGAACCCCGGCTCGGCGGCACGGTCACCCTGCGTGACCTGGGCAGCGGCCTGGTCACGGCATGGGACGTGGACCGGGTCGCCGAGTACACGGTGGAGGCCGGCGGCCGGATCCGCTTCCACCTGGAGCGGGACGGCGAGGACGGCACGGCCCTCCGCTTCACCCACGAGTTCTCGGGCGAGGACGACGCCGAACCGCGCTGGCGGGCCCGCTTCGAGCGGCTGATCCGCACCATGCAGGGCCAGGGCCGCCCGTCCCCTCCTAGTCGACCGTGATCGAGTCCAGCTTCTCCCGCAGATACACATGCGAGTCGACCGGCCCGTACGCGACCCGTCCCACCGGAGCCGGCACGGACTCCACGGTCGTGCCCGGTGTGCACTCGCCGAAGTAGACGAGCGACATCAGCTCCTCGGCGGGTGCGTCCGCGGGGGGCGGCAGGACGCGGTGGCGTCCGGAGCGCCAGCGGTCGCCGGTCCAACGGGCCATCAGATCGCCGATGTTGATGGTGAAGGCGGCCGGGTCGAAGGGCGCGTCCTCCCAGCCGCCCTCGTCCGTGTAGACCTGCAACCCGCCCTTCCCCGCCTGCCGGTCCAGGATCGTGACCGTCCCGAAGTCGGTGTGCGGGCCGATGCGGAACTGACCCGGCTGCGGCTCCCCGACGACCTCGACGCCCGGGTACCAGTTGATGTTGAAGCCGTACGTCGGGTGGTCCATGTGCCGGGAGAAGAAGTCCGCTTCGAGGCCGAGCGCCTCACCGAGGAGGGAGAGGAGCTGCTTCTCCAGCTCACCCATCCGCTCCAGGTACTCCTCGCACAGCACCTGGAGTTCGGGCAGCTCCCGCGGCCACACGTTGGGCGCGTACCACTCCGCGTTGACGACCGGGTCCTCGAAGGGCTCGTGCGTCGCGAAGGTCAGCGACTCCTTCAGGTCCGGCGGGGTCTCGGTGCCCTCCGAATAGCCGTTGGCCTCCGCGCCGGGGCCGAGCCACCCGCGGCCGCCGACCTTCGCGGCGTACGGCTGCTTGGTGTCGAGGGGAAGCCCGAAGAACGTACGAGCCGCCTCCCGGATCGAGGAACGCAGTGCGGGGTCCACGCCGTGCCCGGTGACCAGCAGGAATCCGGCGGTCTGGAGGGCCTCGTCGACGGTGCGGGCGATCCCGGCGCGGGCCTCGGGGTCGCCGGACAGCCAGGGGCGCAGGTCGATCGTCGGGATACGGGGGGCAGGGGCGTCACTCACCGATGTCCTCATTCCACAGTGCCGGGTGGTTCTTGATGAAGTCGCGCATCATCCCGACGCACTCGGCGTCGTCGAGCAGCACGATCTCCACGCCGTGCTCGGCCAGCCAGTCGTGCCCGCCGTGGAAGGTGGCCGCCTCGCCGACCACGACCCGCGAGATGCCGAACTGGCGGACCAGACCGGAGCAGTACCAGCACGGCGAGAGGGTGGTCACCATGGTCGTACCGCGATACGACCGCTGCCGTCCCGCCGCGCGGAACGCGGCCGTCTCCGCGTGCATCGAGGGGTCGTCGTCCTGGACGCGCCGGTTGTGGCCGCGGCCGAGGAGGGTGCCGTCGGCGCCGTAGAGCGCGGCGCCGATCGGGATGCCGCCCGCCGCGAGCCCGGCGCGGGCCTCCTCGACGGCGGTGGCGAGCCAGGTGCGTGCCGTCGCCTGATCCATGGGGTCCATGTCCTCACTCTCCTGTGGCCGAAACACGAGGGCAACGTGCGGAAAGTACTCTCCGGGCATCCCGCCGCCGGACGAAACGTCCACGCCCTGGAGGTGCCCGTGGCCGCACTCACCCTCCGCGAAGTCCTGGACCTCGATCCCGTACGCGCCTCCGAGCCCGTGCTCCTCGCCGGTCAGGGCGCCCTGGACCGCCCCGTGCGCTGGGTCCACTCCAGCGAGGTGTACGAGGGCGCCAACTTCCTGGACGGCGGAGAACTGCTGCTCACGAACGGTTTCGGCCTCACCGACGCCGCCGATGAGGTCCGCCGCCGCTACGTCCGCGAGCTCGCGGCCCGGGGTGCGGCCGGCCTCGCGGTGGAGGTGGGCCGGGCCCTGCCGCACATGCCCGCCGAGGTGACGGACGAGGCCCGCCGGCTGGGGCTGCCGCTGCTGGCCCTGCACCGGGTCGTGCCCTTCGTACGCATCACGGAGGCGGCGAACCGGGCGATCGTGGCCCGCGGTCTGTCGGGACGGTCGGTGCTGCGGCCGTGGGGCGACGACCACACGGCCGCGCTGCTGGCGGACCTGGCCGACCGGGCGGCGCTCAACCAGCCGGAGGTCGAGGCGCGGTCCGCGCTCGCCGGGTTTCATCCGGGGCCGGGGGCCCGTCTCATCGGGGTGTCGGTGCACGGCACGCGCGAGGTGGGCGCCGTGGACCGGGCGGCACGGCTGCTCGGCGGGGCGGGGGTGCTGCGGGCCGCCTTCCCGGGAGACGTCCTGGCGCTGCTCGCGCTGCCCGGCAGGGAATCCGGCCCGGGCTCGGGCGATCCGATACGGGCGGTCCAGGAGGCCTTCCGCACGGCCGCCGAACCCGGCCTCACCGTCGCCGTCGGCCACGCCGTCGACGCCGGCAGCGGCTGGCTGCGCTGGAGCGACACCTTGCGGGCGGCCCGTACGACGCTGGAGCTGGCGTTGACCGTCCCGGCGGCCGAACCGGCCGTCCCCGACGGCCCGTTGGTCACCTCCGCCCGCGCTCTCGCCCTGGAACGCGAGCTGACCCGCGGTGGCATCGACACCAACCGCGACCGTCTCGCCCGGCTGGTGCAGCACACCCTGGGCGCGCTGCTGGCCTGGGAGGCGGCCCACCCCAGCGACCTCGTCCGCACCCTCGAGGTCCACCTGCGGCACGGCTGCTCGCCGACCCGCACGGCGGCCCTGCTGCACATCGGCCGCCAGTCGCTGTACCAGCGCCTGGAGCGGATCGAGTCGCTCCTCGGGCTGGAGATCGACGACCCGGACCTGCTGGGCGAGCTGCTGGCCGCCGCCTGCGCGCACCGGGTGGTGCGGGGGACGGGGGCGGCGCAGGTACGGGGCCTGCGGACCGTTGCCTGAGCTCAGCGGAGGGCGACGAGGCTCGGCCCGTTGAAGGGCGCGTAGCACGTCACCGTCTTCGGAGTGCGCAGGGTGTCGTCCTCGGCGAACAGCTTCCGTGCCGCGTCGAAGGACACCTCGCCGTAGGTCACGGGGGCCACGCGGTCGTAGAACTCACGCGACGACTCCGGCAGCGGTTCCCCCGGCTTGCCCTCGTCCTCGCCCCACACGTCCCACAGCAGCGTCTCGACCTTGTTGAGCGCGGCGAGGTCGAGCCGGATGCTGCCGGACACATACCGCTCGCCCCAGAACGGTCCCTCCGCCGGCGGGTGCAGCCCGAAGGTCGTCGGGTCCGCGCCGCGCTCCCGGATCGCCCACCATGCCTCACCCGCGACGAGGAAGCGGTCGCGCGGCACGTCCATCGGGTCGAAGTCCACGTTCCAGTGGCCGGTGACGAAGGGGTCGGCGAGCTGGGCGTCGGCGAACAGCCAGCCGCGTTCCTCGTCCCAGTACTCGGTGACCACGTGGTCGCAGTGGAAGCCGTTGGACCCGAAGTAGTCGGCGAAGCCGATCCGGATGCGGGCCGGGATGCCCGCCTGCCGCAGAAACGAGCAGTGCAGCAGCGAGAAGTCGCGGCAGGTGCCGACGAAGCGGTCGCCGACCTCGCGCCGCACGTGCAGCGGGGCGTCGTCGCGCGCCACGAGGATCCGCAGGATGTCGTCGACGTAGCGGGTCTCGGCGTCGTTGTGCAGCCGGTCGACCGGGTGGGTGTGGCCGAACAGGTCGCCCTCCAGGCGGTGGATGACCAAGTCCCGGGCAATGCACGCGAGTTCGGCCGGGTCGCGTGGCAAGTCGCCGTAGGCGTGGACGAGTTCGCCCGGGTCGGAGAACGGACTGTGCGTGGCGTAGAAGGTGAAGGACATGGCTGGCCTCCCGGACATCCGGTGTCATCGACCACGTGTTCGAATGCGGGCCGGTGCGCCTCACCGTGTCAAAATCCGCCGGGAATTGTCCAGCGACCGGGCAGGTAACCTGTGCCGATCACCGCCGCGCCTGCGGCAGTTGGGCCCCGGGTGGGTGGGAGGAACGGTCATGGTTGCTGCTCCGGTTCTTGAGGAGCTGCGGGACGTCTGTCAGCCGCGGACCAAGCTCGCGAGCCGCAACGGCGAGCACTGGGCGGGCCGGCTGTACATGCGGAGGGTCTCGCTGCGGTTCACGCGGCAACTGGTCCGCACCCCGGTCACGCCCGACCAGCTGACCTGGACGATGGTCGTGTGCGGGGTCGCCTCCGGGGCCGCGCTGATGATCCCGGGTCCGACCGGCGCCGTACTGGCCGTGATCCTGATGCAGTTCTTCCTCCTCTTCGACTGCGTGGACGGCGAAGTCGCCCGCTGGAAGGGACAGAACAGCGCGGCGGGCATCTACGTCGACCGGCTCGGCGCCTATCTGGCCGACGCGGCGCTGATGGCGGGGGCCGGCTACCGGGCCGCCGAGTCGGGCGTCGGCGGCTGGCTGTCGATCGGCATCGCCACCGCGCTGGGTGTGGTGCTGCTGAAGGCCTCCACCGACCTGGTGGACGTGGCGCGGGCCCGCCGCGGGCTGGGCGTCGTCGACGACGAGTCGACCCGGCCGCGTTCGCAGGGCGTGGCGACGGTGCGCCGGCTGGCCGCCGCGTTCAAGATCCACCGGGTGACGAACGGCATCGAGGCGTCACTGGTGCTGCTGGTCGCCGCGCTCGCGGACGCGGCCACGGGCGGAATCGACCCGACCCGATGGGCACTCGGCGCCCTCGCCGTCATCACCTGGGTGATGGTCCCGGCCCACCTGCTGTCGATCCTGTCGTCCTCGCGGTTGCGCTGAGCGTCACTCGCTCTCCCAGACCGTCGCCGAGACCCTGATGCGCTGGGCGTCCGGGACCGCGGTCACCTCGACGTAGCCGACGCGCTTGTCCCAGGTCCCGACGCAGGCCAAGTCGCCCACCTGGACGTCCAGGACGTGCTGGCCGGGGTTCGCGTTGAGCAGGGCGGCGCACTCGTCGTGCGTCGGGGCGCCGGAGCCGCTCCAGGCGACCAGCGCAGCGTCGCTGTACAGGGCGCTGGAGCCCTCGGTGTACACGTCGCCGTTCACCGCGGACCCGGGCGGGACCTGGTCCAGCCACCAGCCCCGGGTCATGGTGTCGCCGTCGAGCACCAGGTTGCCGTGCCAGCGGACCCGGCTCTGCGGCGCGGGCGGCGCCTTCGACGTGGGCGGAGGGGTGGACTTCGACGGTGACGGCGGCGGCGTGGTCGACGGCTCGGTGGGTCCGGGCTGTGGCGCGGTCGTCGTAGGGCCGGGGGGTGGGGTGTCCGAGGCGGGCGTCGTGAGGGCCGACGTCGGGGGTGAGGACGCGCCGCCTCCGCCCGACGGGCGGTTCAGCGCCACGGTCAGCGTCACCGTTGCCGTGATCAGGGCCGCCGTCAGCGTGCCGACGAGCCCGATGAGCGCCGCCTTCACCCCGGTGTCCTGGTGTCGGAACCAGCGGAGAAACCTCATCATGACGTCCCTCTCGTCCCCGATGGACCGTCAACTGTACGGTCACGACGGGAGCGTTGGCGATCAGGAGCCGGCCCACCCGGGTCCCGTACCTCGACGGATGCGGGTGGTCCCGGCCCCCACCGTTGCCGGATCTTCACCCACAGGCGGATTCCGGAGGGGAAACGTGCGAGACGGACCCCGTCCCCTACGGTGAAGACGTGGACGAAGAAGAGGACCAGCATCTGGCCGCCCTCGCCCCGGAGGTCTCCCGTCTCTCCATCGCCCTGCTGCGCAGGGCGGTCGGCACCCATCCCGCGGAACGCGTCGCCCAGGAGGCCCTGGACTGCGCCGACGACGTCCTGGAGCGGTACGGCACGGACGGCCTGCGCGTCCTCGTCATGAGCCTCGCGTGCTGGGCGACGGTCCAGGTGGAGATCAACGCGCATGCTTCCGGGCGGCCGTTGGAGTCCCTCCTCGACGACATGCAGCTGACGTGGCTGGAGGCCGACCCGGAGGGGTGAGCGCGGTCAGGCCTGACGGGCCGCCGACCGCCGTTCCAGGACTGCCTGGTCCGGCCCGGACCGCGCACCGCAGTCGGCCTCGCCCGGGACGCAGCGGGCCTCGTACTCCGGTTCCGCCGACGCGTCCTGCACGATCGAGTACGGCACGCAACGGAAGATGCGGCGGCCGACTGCTCCTGAAGTGCCCACCCCTGCACACTCGTTGGCCACCTTCGGCTCCGCCCTCAGTCGTTCACCCTGTGTCGCCTCCCGGGTCGGCGCCGGGTCCGTCTCCCACCCGCCTGGTCGGACCTCAATTCCGCCCTGCGTCCGCACTGATCGACAACCAGATCCGCTCCGCCAGGATCCCCGCAGCCTCGTCGAGGTCGACGTCGTGGATACCGGAAAGCCAGCGGCGGACCATGGCGACGACCGGGCCCAGCACGAGGGACTCGATGAGGGGCTGGGAGAGCGGGGCCAACTCGCCGGATTCCACACGGGGCTGGATCCAGCGGGCGAGCGCCGACACCCTCGCCCGCTGGGCGTCGCGCTGCTCCTGGCCGCTCCGCATCGGCTCGCGGTCGCCGTACGGGGAGCCCATGAGCCGTGCGGCGTCCGGGTGTTCCCGGACGAACGCGAAATAGGCCCGTACGACGGCCTCGATGCCGTCACGCGAGGTCGGTGCGGTCTGCAGCGCGGTGAGCATCTCGTCGAGCAGCCGGCCCACCCAGCGCCGCTCCGCCGCGATGACCAGGCCGTCGATGCTGCCGAAGTGGTGGTAGAGGCTGCCCAGGCTGACCCCGCTGGCCGTGGTGACGGCGCTGACGGTGAGGCCCTGTTCGCCCGACTCCGCGTACACGCGCAGCACGGCCTCCAGAAGGCGGTCGACGGTCTCCTCGCCGCGTTGTTGCTTGGGGGTCATCCGGGTGGCCGTCCTCGTGGAGCGTGGCATTTCTGAAGTGTTTTTCTAGAGCAAGTTTCTAGAAAGTGCTTCCGATCCTACTGTCCGCTGCCCCAGACTGTCCCCTGCCGGACGTGCGTGTCCGCCCGCCCGTGGGGGGAGCCGGGCGGGCCGCCGGCCGGTGCCGGCAGCGACCATGGTTGAACGGGGAAAACGGGGCAGCGTGTTCGATCTCAGCGGGAGCGGCGCCGAGCCGCTGGAGGACGAGGATCCGCGGTCGATCGGTGGGATTCCGCTGGTCGGGCGGCTCGGCGCCGGCGGTATGGGGCGGGTCTACCTCGGGGTTCACGAGCGGCGGTACGTCGCAGTCAAGCAGCTGCTGTCCTCCGTGGTCGGCGAGGACAAGGACTTCCTGCGCCGTTTCGGGCACGAGCTGGACAACCTCTCCCGGCTGCCCGCCGGGGCCACCGCACCGCTGCTCGCCAGTGACCGCACGGCACTGCCGCCGTGGCTGGCCACCGCCTACGTTCCCGGGCTCACCCTGCGCGAGGCCGTCGAGCTGAACGAGGGTCCTCTGCCGGTCGACGCGCTGTGGCTGCTGCTCCGGGAGGCGGCCTCCGGGCTTGCGGACGTGCATGCGCTGGACATGGTCCACCGGGACCTCAAGCCGTCCAACGTCATGCTGACCCTCGACGGCTTCATCCTCATCGACTTCGGTGTCGCCCGTGCCGCCGACCAGAGCCAGCTCACCCGGACCGGCATGGTCGTGGGCACGCCCGCCTACATGTCACCCGAACAGGCCTCCGGGGCACGGCGGTTGAGCGGCGCCGTGGACGTGTTCGCGCTCGGGTCCGTGCTGGCGTACGCGGCATCCGGTTGTCCGCCCTTCGGTGACGAGTCCGGGCACGGCGTGCTGTATCGCATCGTCCACGAAGAGCCCGACCTCCAGCCCGTACGAGACCTCGACCCGCGGCTCGCCGAGGTCGTCGCCGCGTGTCTCGACAAGGATCCGGAGGGCCGGCCCACAGCCGCCGAACTCCTCGAACAGGCCGCGGAACACGGGCCGTTCGCCGATCGGCCTTGGCCGGAGGCGGTGACCGAACCACTCGCCGAGCGGGCTGCGTTCGCCGCGGACGAGGCCCGGATCGACGAGGTGCCCGAGCCCGCTCCCACCCTTCCCGCAGCCGGTGCGGAACCGGCTCCCGAGCCCGGACAGCAGCCCGAGAGCAAGTCCGAGGCCCGACCGGGGCCGCGCGAACGGCGCCGTACCCGCGTCCTGTTCGCCGTCGTCCCCGTGGTGGTCGTGGCGGCGGGTACGACCCTCGCCATCCAGCATCTGCCGTACACGTCCTCGCCCGACGACGAGGCACGGGCCACTCCGTCCGTCTCCGTCACGGCGTCCACCGGCTCCACGCCGACCTCGACGGGCAGCCCGTCGACGTCGCCGTCGGCGCACAGGTCCTCGTCCCCGGGGGCGAAGGAGAGCGGGGGCAAGGGGGCGGGGGGATCGCAGGCCGGTGGCACGGGCGGGACGGGAGCGGGCGCACAGGGCGACTCGGACGGCGGCGGCAACACCGGCTCCGGCTCAGCGAGTTCGGGCAGCTCGGGCAGTTCCCTCGGTACGTCCGGCGGTTCCTCGACCACAGCCCCCGCGTCCACCGGCTACTACCGGCTCAAGAACGCCTCCGACGGCCAGTGCCTGGTGATGAGCGACTTCAGCGGTCCGGTCCTCGGGGAGTGTTCGGACAGCCCGGCGTCCTCATGGACCTACAAGAGCGCGTCGGGTAGCACCTTCCACGTGGTCAACGAGCACACCGGCCAGTGTCTGAGCGTGAGCGCCTACAACCTCGTGTCGGCCGCTTGCGACCAGAGCACCCAGCAGACCTGGCGCACGGGCTCCGGCAGCACCCTGCAGAACATGTCCAACAGCCGGTGCCTCGACGAGTCCTCCGGCTGGCCGGTCACCTCGACCTGCGTGTCCGGGACGACGTCACAGCGCTGGACGAGGGTGTAAGGCCGGCCCTGGGCGTAGGGCGGGCCTCAGCCGGCCGCCACCCGCAGCAGCAGCTTGCCCGTGCTCGTACGGGTCCCCATCAACCGGTGCGCCTCCGCCGCCTCCTCCAGCCCGAACTCGGCGGTGACCGGCAGGGACACGGTGCCGTCCACGGCCTTGGCGAACGCCCGCTCGGCGAGGGAACGCAGCTCGCCGGGGGCCGTCTTCGCCAGGGTCAGGATCGAGAAGCCGCCCACCGACATCCCGGACGGGTACAGCTCCGGCTGGCCCACGCTCCACGCCGGCGCCGAACTCGCGTTGCCGAAGGAGACCAGGCGCCCGAAGACGGCGAGCGAGGCCAGGCTGCCGCGGAAGGTCTCGCCGCCGACGGGGTCGAGGGCGAGGTCGACCCCGCGGCCGTCCGTGGCGGCCCGCACCGCATGCGTGAACTCGCCGACGAACACCTCGTCGTACCCGTACTCGCGCGCGTAGGCCGCCTTGGCCTCGCCCGACACCACCCCGTACACCGCGCCGGCGCCCGCCGCCTTCGCCAACTGCCCCACCACCGTGCCGACTCCGCCCGCCGCGCCCTGCACGAGCACCGTCTCGCCGGGCTGCAGCCGGCCCACGGCGTGGACCAGCGCGTACGCCGTGGGCAGCACGGTCGGCAGCGTCGCCGCCGTACGCAGGCCGATGTCCGCCGGGACCGGGAACACGGTCGCCGCGTCCGCGAGCGTCACGTCCGCGTAGGCGCCGCCCTCCGTCAGGGCCGTCACCTCCTGCCCGACGGACAGCCCGGTGACCCCCTCGCCGACGGCCCGGATCCGCCCGGACGCCTCCAGTCCCGGCACGAACGGCAGGCTCGGCACCCGGTACCCCTCGCCGCGCGCCTTGAGATCCGCGAAGTTCACCCCCGCGTACGCCACGTCGAGGCTCACCTGGCCGGGGCCCGGTTCGGGGACCTCCGCCTCCACGACCTTCAGGACCTCGGGACCGCCGTACTCCTGGAACTCGACCGCGCGCATGCCGTACCTCCGGCTCGACTGTTCAATGAAAAGCGAACACTCGGGAGTGTATGGTTTTCATCGAACACTCGGCAAGCGGTGACACGGCGGGGAACAGGAGTACGGCGTGGCGCAACGGACCAGCACCAGTCATCGGGCCGCCCCCGAACACACGCACCCCGACGACGTCCCCGTCCTGACGGCCCTCGCCGCGCTCGCCGATCCCGTACGCATGCAGCTCGTACGGGAGTTGGCCGGTTCGCTCGACTGGTCGCGCAGCTGCGGCACCTTCGACGTGCCCGTCGGCAAGGCGGCCCTCAGCCATCACTTCGCGGTACTGCGGGGCGCTGGGCTGGTGGAGCAGCGGGACGAGGGGGCCAGGCGGGTCAACCGGCTGCGCAGGACGGAGTTCGAGGCCCGCTTCCCGGGGCTGCTGGAGTTGGTGCTGCGGGCCGACCCGACGGCCTGAACGCTTCCGGCCCCTTCGGCGTCACAGTGCTGACGGCAAGGGACGGAGGGGGCATGAGGAACCGCATCTGGATCGCGGCGGCCGGCGCGACCGCCGCCGTGGCGGTGGCCGCGGGTCTGTGGATCGACGCGCTCGGGACCGGCCATACCGACGGCGGTCTCAAGGCGGATCCCGCCGGCATCAAGGCGGCCACCGGAGACGGGAAATGCGTCGGCACCCGTCCTGTGGACAGCCTCCCCGACGCCGACGACGGCACCCCGCTGATGCGCGTCGTCGTGCACATCGACAAGCTGTCGGCGCACAAGCGCTACGCGTCCGTCTTCACCGGCCTCTCCGTCGACGACGACGATCAGGCCGCCGACGTCTGGCGCATCCCCTCCGCCGCCTTCGACGACGAGGTCTGCGGATCCGCCGTCAAGGGAGTGACCGTGCGGCTGCACGACACCGACATCGACCGGAAGACGCTCGACAGGCTCTCCGACCGGATCGGCGACGACATGAAACGGTGGGACGGCACCTTCCAGATGCGTGAGGTCGCGGTGGACGAGCACGGCTTCGTCCTCATCGGGGTCGACGACCCCGACAAGGCCGAACCGATCATCAAGAAGGCCTACGGGGAGAGCAACCGCAGGTACATCAGGGTCGAGTACGTCGATCAGGCCGAACTGCTCGACGCCGACTGATCCTTCGGCCGCCGCAGCACCGCGTACAGCGCCGCGCTCACCACGAAGCCGACCACCGGTGTGATGTCGCCGAAGGACGGCCAGTGCTTCGGGACGTACCCGACGTAGTCCTCCTGGTTGGAGAAGAGGGGGACGGAGACCGCCATGCCGATCAACAGGGCGGCGATACCGGGCCAGCTGGTGAAGGTGCGGTCGCCCAGGCGGGCCGACAGCTCCTCGTCCGTGGCCGTACGGCCCTGCAGCCACCGCTCCACCAGCACGACCCCGAGCCACGGTGCGATCCAGTACGCGATGATCAGCAGGAACGCCTCGTACGCCGACCCCGCGTCCGACAGCGACGCCCACGCCGCCGCCGTACCGGCGACACCCGACACCACGACCAGCACGCTGCGGCTCAGCCAGGTGGGGAGCTTCAGGCCGAAGGAGGCGATGGAGATCGAGCCCGAGTAGATGTTGAGGGCGTTCGCGGAGATGGCGCCGAGAATGATGGCGAGGAGTACGAGGTCGGCGAGCCAGCCCGGGAGATGGCCGGTGAAGGCGGCGGTGGGGGTGGCGTCCTTCGGGGCCACGATGGTCGCCGAGGCTGCGCCGATGATCGCCACGACCGCGACGGACACGAACAGGCCGACGGCCGGGTAGACGATGGTCTTCAGCTTGTTCGCGGTGCGCGGCAGGTAGCGGGAGTAGTCCGCGGCGCACGTGTTCCAGCCGGCCGCATAGCCCCAGGCCGCGCTGAAGGCGAGCAGGAAGCCGCCGATGCCGCCACCCGTGCCGCCCCCGCCGAGGTCGGCGTCCTTGAAGGTCCACACGCCCGCCAGCAGGAAGATCACCGCGAGGGCCGGGAAGGCGTACTTCTCGAAGGTGTGCACGAAGTTGTGGCCGATGAAGCCGATCACGATCTCGGCGACCACGACGAGGAGCAGGGAGGGCAGCGGGCGCAGGCCGGTGAGCGTGTTCAGGGCGAAGGCCGCGCTCACGCTGTTCACCGCGAACCAACCCACGCCCGCCACCAGGCCGTTGGCCGCGGAGGGCAGGATGTTGCCCAGGTAGCCGAAGGAGAAGCGACCGATCACCATCTGCGGCACGCCGAACCGCGGCCCGTCCAGGGACAGCACGCCCTGCGTGATCGCGCCGAGCGCGGTGCCGAGCACGATGGCGGCGGTCGCCTCCCAGAAGCTCAGCCCGAAGAAGAGCACCGAGATCACGCCGATGAAGACGGTCGCGAACTCGATGTTCGGGGAGGCCCAGGTCCACAGCAGCTGGAGCGGGGAGCCGTGGCGTTCGGCGTCGGGGATGGGGTCGGCGCCCGCCGTCTCGACGGCGATGACCTTGTCACCGTATGCGGGGGCGAGGGTGCCGGGGGAGTCGGCGGGTGCAGTCGTCATGCGAGGTAAGTGTCCGGTTCCAGCCGTTCCCGGCACAGGGGCGCATTGTCCGCTTCGGTGGGCTCGGCGGCGTACAGCTTGTCGGGGCGCCCGAATTGATTGCACTGATGACGGGGGGTGCCTGACAACTCCCCGGCCGCCAGTCTCGGTGATGCCTCGGTGATCCAAGCGCCGGGCGAGCACCTGGACAACCCTGGGAGAACCAAGCCATGTCACATCGGAAACACACGATCGCGGGGACGGTGACCGCGGTCATGCTGGCGATGATCGCCACCCTCTTCGGGCCGCTGTCGAGCGCCCAGGCCCAGACGTACCCCTGCCCCGGCGGCAACTCATCAGGCGCCTCCTCCTCTTCCGGCCAGGGCACCTGTCCCAGCCTCCACAACCGCGACATCGTGCCGGAGCGGGCGTTCCCGAGCATCGTGTACCGCGGCGACTCCCGCCCGCCGGTCGCGGACAACAATCAGGGCATCTTCAACCGCGGTATGTGGTCCCGGGGCACCAACTCCGACATCCGCTCCCACGTCCAGGGAGACCGCTCCCTGAACAGCGAGTACATCTCGACCTCGGGATCGCAGGGCCTGGCCGAGAGCTTCGCGCGCAGCCAGGGCGCGAACACCCTGGGCAACCTGGCCCTGAACTCGCGCTGCTCGACGGGCCGGATGGCCGCCTACGCGATCCTTCCGGGGATCGGGCAGTACCTCCTGTACCGCTGCCTGGACGGCGTGGTCACCGCCCGCACCTACGTCTACCTGATCGACCCCGCCTGGGCGTCGAACGCGATGTACATCCCCGACCAGATCCGGGGCGACCGAGACCTGTACAACCACTACCACTCCCAGGACGAGTGGGCGTACGTCCGGCACATCCCGGCCTCCGCGATCACCGGTGTCCGCATCTACACGATGACCGCCCAGTACCACAACGGTTTCATCAGGCCGCAGACCATCGACTTCCACTACGACCAGTTCGTGGCCAACCCGCAGCACGTGAGGGCCCGCGTCGTCGTGTACGACCCGGCCCGTGACCGGAGCGCCGAGTGGGGCTTCGACACGGCCCTGGACTCGCCCACTGCGAACTCCTACACCCGGGGCTGCAGCACGATCACCATGTGCCGCGGCGGCGGCTCCGGCGGCTGATCCGCGTACCCGCGCCTCACTCCTCGCCGTCGGGAGTGCGGTCCGTCTTCCCGTCCTGCCGCTCCTGCTCCTGCCGCCTGAGCGCCTCCTCGCGGCGGCGCAGGTCGGCCTCCCAGTCCTTGAGCAGGGCTTCGTCCTTCTTGTTGTCCTCCTTCAAGGACTTCAGGAACTCGGGGTTGTCGTCGGGCGCCACGAACTCCGTGCGGTGGTTGCGGTGCCACTCCGAGGGGGTGGCACCGCCGGCCGGGACGCCGCGCTGCTTGCCCGCGACCAGCCAGGCGACCGGGCCGACCAGCACCTCCCCGAACAACAGGATGATGATCACCCAGATCACCTTGGGCAGCCCGCGCACCTGCTCCTCGGGGGTGTTCAGACAGTCGATGAAGGCGTAGATCCACAGCGCCAGGACCAGCAGGAACGGCAGATACCTGAGCATGGTGGTGCGATCCCCCAGAGGACGGCGGCGGGCCGCTCCACGGCCCCGGTGACGGGGTCAGGGTAGCGGGTGTCCGATACTGGGACGCATGGCTTACGACGATCTTCGCTCCCTGCTCAGGGCCCTGGAACGCGAGGGCGACCTCAAGCGCGTCAAGGCCGAGGTCGACCCGTATCTGGAGGTCGGGGAGATCGTCGACCGGGTGCAGAAGTCGGGGGGACCGGCGCTGCTCTTCGAGAACGTGAAGGGGTCGTCCATGCCCCTCGCGATGAACGTCTTCGGGACCGACCGGCGGCTGCTCAAGTCGCTCGGGCTGAAGTCCTACGCGGAGATCAGCGACAGGATCGGCGGGCTGCTGCGCCCCGAACTGCCGCACGGCTTCGTCGGCGTCCGCGAGGCGTTCGGGAAGCTCGGCGCGATGACGCACGTACCGCCGAAGAAGGTGAAGGACGCTCCCGTGCACGAGGTCGTCCTCACCGGCGACGACGTGGATCTGGACCAGCTGCCCGCGCTGTTCACCTGGCCGCAGGACGGCGGCTCCTTCTTCAACCTCGGGCTCACCCACACCAAGGACCCGGAGTCCGGGATCCGCAACCTCGGGCTGTACCGCCTCCAGCGCCACGACCGGCGCACCATCGGCATGCACTGGCAGATCCACAAGGACAGCCGCAACCACTACCAGGTCGCGGCCCGCAGGGGCGAGCGGCTGCCGGTCGCGATCGCCTTCGGCTGCCCGCCCGCCGTCACCTACGCCTCCACCGCGCCGCTGCCCGGCGACATCGACGAGTACCTCTTCGCCGGGTTCATCGCCGGCAAGCGGATCGAGATGGTCGACTGCAAGACCGTGCCGCTGCAGGTACCGGCGCAGGCGGAGGTCGTCATCGAGGGCTGGCTCGAGCCCGGCGAGATGCTCCCCGAGGGCCCGTTCGGTGACCACACCGGGTTCTACACCCCGCAGGAGCCCTTCCCCGCGCTGAAGATCGACTGCGTGACGATGCGGAAGCGGCCGCTGCTTCAGTCGATCGTCGTAGGCCGGCCTCCGACGGAGGACGGACCCCTGGGCCGTGCGACGGAGCGGTTCTTCCTCCCGCTGCTGAAGATCATCGTGCCGGACATCGTGGACTACCACCTGCCCGAGGCGGGCGGTTTCCACAACTGCGCGATCGTCTCGATCGACAAGAAGTACCCCAAGCACGCCCAAAAGGTGATGCACGCTGTCTGGGGGGCACACATGATGTCCCTGACGAAGCTGATCGTGGTCGTGGACTCCGACTGCGACGTCCATGATCTGCACGAGGTCGCGTGGCGCGCCCTCGGCAACACGGACTACGCCCGCGACCTCAGCGTCGTCGAAGGCCCCGTCGACCACCTCGACCACGCCTCCTACCAGCAGTTCTGGGGCGGCAAGGCAGGCATCGACGCGACGAAGAAGTGGCCCGAGGAGGGCTACACGCGCGACGGCGGCTGGCCCGACATGGTGTTGTCCGACCCCGAGACGGCGGCGAAGGTCGACCGCCGCTGGAAGGAGTACAACCTGTGAGCAGCGCCTCCGCCGCGATCCCGCAGCCAGGACGCACCAAGGCGTTCCTCCGCCTGGTGATGATCGAGCACTCGGTCTTCGCCCTGCCCTTCGCGTACATCGCCGCCCTCACGGCGATGTTCGAGTGGGACAAGAACATCCACTGGGGGCGGCTGCTCCTGGTCACCATCTGCATGGTGGGCCTGCGCACCTTCGCGATGGCGGTCAACCGGATCATCGACCGCGAGATCGACGCCAGGAATCCGCGCACCGCGCACCGCGAGCTGGTGACCGGCGCGATGTCGGTGAAGCACGCCTGGACGGGCGCCCTGATCGCCCTGGTGATCTTCCTCGGCTCGGCGGCCCTGCTGAACCCGCTCTGCCTCGCCCTGGCCCCCATCGCGGTGATCCCGATGGTGATCTACCCGTACGGGAAGCGCTTCACGAACTTCCCCCAGGCCATCCTCGGCCTCGCCCAGGCGATGGGCCCGATCGGCGGCTGGCTCGCGATCAGCGGGGAGTGGTCCTGGCACGCCACGATCCTCGGCCTGGCCGTCGGCATCTGGATCGGCGGCTTCGACCTGATCTACGCCTGCCAGGACATCGACACCGACCGCGAGATCGGCGTCTTGTCGGTCCCGGCCCGCTTCGGCGTCCCGGCCGCGATCTGGGGCGCCCGGGTCTGCCACACGATCACGACGGCGCTGTTCATCTGGTACGCCGTGGTGACCGACGCGGGCGCGTTCTTCTGGATCGGCCTGATGATCGTCGCGGGTGCCTTCGTCTACGAGCACAACATCGTGCGCCCGCACGACCTGTCCCGCCTGAACAGGGCGTTCTTCAGCGTCAACGGCTTCATCGGCATTGCCCTGTTCGTGTGCGCGCTGCTGGATCTGCTGGTGCGCGGGCTCACCGTATAAGTGCCGGAGGGGTCGGGCGGCGGCGGAACCAGAACGCCACCGCCACGCCCGACACCAGGCCGATCAGATGGCCCTGCCAGCTGATCCCCGACTGCGTGGGCGCGAGGCCCAGCAGGATCGAGCCGCCCCAGACCGCGCCGATCAGCAGGCCGACCAGGATGCCGAGCGGGCGGCGCTCCACGAACCCGCTGACCAGCAGGAAGCCGAACAGGCCGAAGATCAGGCCGGAGGCGCCCGCCGTGTTGGTGTGCGCCGGGGCGATGAGCCACACACCCAGCCCGTCCGCCACGATGATCACCGCGCACACCGCGGCGAAGCGGCGCAGGCCGCCGAGGGCCGCGAGGAAGCCCATGACGAGCAGCGGCACGCTGTTGGCGGCCACATGAGCGAAGCCGAAGTGGATGAATGCGGCGGGGACGACGTCGATCAGCTCGGAGGGCTCGCGCGGTGTGATGCCGAGCCCGTCCAGCGCGTGGCCGCTGACCACGTCGACCACTTCGAGCAGCCACAGCAGGGCGACCCAGCCCACCATCAGCCTGGCCGCGGCCTTCGCGCGGTCGCCGCGCGACCACCTGTGCTCCGCACCCGACGTCGTACCCGACATGGCAGCCCCCACGATTGGCTCGTCCCCTTGGGAGAACGGTCCGCCCCCCTCGACCGGTTCCCACCCCGCGACGCCGGATAGGCTCGGTGTTGTGAACCCAGTCAAGCCAGGAGAGACGCCGCGTACGCCTTGGATCGTAGGGGTGTCCGGCGCTTCCGGCACGCCTTATGCCGCGTCGGTGCTGCGTGCGCTTCTCGAGGCCGGCGAGAGCGTCGACCTCGTCGTGTCCCGGGCCTCCCGGCTGACGCTGCTCGACGAGACGGGTATCTCCTTCCGGGACGCGCACTGGCGGGACGACCTGCGGGAATGGCTGTCCCGGGGCGCCGACGGAAAGCCCGGGACGTTCGACGTCGACATCACGGCGGTACGGCACTGGAGCGCGGGCGACCTGGCCGCCGGTCCGTCCTCGGGGTCGTACCCCACCAAGGGCATGCTGATCGTGCCGGCCTCGACGGCGTGCGTGGCGGGGGTCGCGCTCGGTCTGTCGAAGGACCTGCTCCAGCGCTCGGCGAGCGTCACCCTCAAGGAGGGGCGCCCGCTCGTCGTGGCCGTACGGGAGACCCCGCTGGGTGGCCAGACCCTCCGGCACCTCGTCACCCTGGACGACCTCGGCGCGACCGTGGTGCCCGCCTCGCCGGCCTTCTACGCGGGGGCGACCCACATCCAGGACCTGGTGGACTTCGTCGCCGGACGGGTGCTCGACGCGGCGGGCGTCGGACACCGGCTCTACCGGCGCTGGAAGGGCGAACTCGGCGGCGGGTCCGTCACCCCCTGAGTGCGCCCGCACCTCGGCAACACCTTTCAGCAACGCAGGAATTCAGCAATTCCCAGACCTCTTCAGTGGAAGGCTTCGATCGCATGGACGCGGTGGACAGGCAGCTCATCCAGGCTCTGAGGGAGAACGGCCGGGCCTCCTACGCGGAGCTGGGGCGCCTCGTCGGTCTGTCGGGACCCAGCGTCACCGACCGCATCAACCGGCTCGAGGCGGCCGGCGTCATCACCGGCTACCGCGCCACCGTCGACGCCGCCTCCCTCGGCCTCGGCGTCACCGCCCTCATCGGCATCTCGCTGTCCGACGCCGCCGACCACGAGGACGTGGCCCGCCGGGTGAAGGACCTCAGCGAGATCGAGGACTGCTGGTTCATCGCGGGCGACGACTCGTACATGCTCAAGGTGCGGGCGAGCGACGTGGACGGCCTGGAGCGGATCATCAGGCGGCTCAGCGGCACCAAGGGCGTCTCCCGGACCCGTACCACGATCGTGCTCTCCACGAAGTGGGAGAACCGGGTCGGGGAGTTGCCCGAAGAGGTCTAGAGGCCGAGTCGTACGGTTGTGGGAGTCGTCGGAGAAGGTCGTCGGAGAAAGGTGTGAGCATGGACGTCGGGCTCAAGCGCGAGCTGGAGGACAAGGTCAGGGCTGGTGAGCGCCTGACCCGCGAGGACGGCATCGCGCTGTACGAGTCGGACGACCTGGCATGGCTGGGTGGCCTGGCGCACGAGGTGCGGATGCGCAAGAACGGCGACGTCGTGCACTTCAACGTCAACCGTCACCTCAACATGACCAACGTGTGCACGGCGTCCTGCGCCTACTGCTCCTTCCAGCGCAAGCCGGGCGAGAAGGACGCGTACACGATGCGCATCGAGGAGGCGGTGAAGCTCGCCAAGGCGATGGAGGGCGAGAACCTCACCGAGCTGCACATCGTCAACGGCCTGCACCCGAACCTGCCGTGGCGCTACTACCCGCGTTCGCTGAGGGAGCTGAAGGCGGCCCTTCCGGACGTGTCCCTGAAGGCGTTCACGGCGACGGAGATCCACCACTTCGAGACGATCAGCGGTCTGTCGGCCTCCGAGATCCTCGACGAGCTGATCGACGCGGGCCTGGAGTCCCTGACCGGCGGCGGCGCGGAGATCTTCGACTGGGAGGTCCGCCAGCACATCGTCGACCACCGCACCCACTGGGAGGACTGGTCGCGCATCCACCGGCTGGCGCACGAGAAGGGCCTCAAGACCCCGTGCACCATGCTGTACGGCCACGTCGAGGAGCCGCGGCACCGGGTCGACCACGTGCTGCGCCTGCGTGAACTCCAGGACGAGACCGGCGGTTTCCAGGTCTTCATCCCGCTGCGCTACCAGCACGACTTCGTGGACATGAAGGACGGCAAGGTACGCAACCGCCTGCAGGCCCGCACCCAGATGGCGACCGGTGCGGAGGCGCTGAAGACCTTCGCCGTCTCCCGGCTGCTCTTCGACAACGTCCCGCACGTGAAGGTCTTCTGGGTCATGCACGGCGTGCAGACCGCGCAGCTGGCGTTGCAGCACGGTGCCGACGACATGGACGGCTCGGTCGTCGAGTACAAGATCACCCATGACGCCGACAACTACGGCACCCCGAACAAGCTGACCCGCGAGGACCTGCTCGACCTCATCCGTGACGCCGGCTTCCGTCCGGTGGAGCGGAACACGCGGTACGAGATCATCCGCGAGTACGACGGTCCGGACCCGGCGCGCAGGGAGTCGCCGCAGCCGATGCGGGTGTGACTCGACCCACCTTGTAATGCGTACTGAGGCACTGTGTCCCTTACGTACGATGGGGTCGTGTCCCTTGACTTCACTCTCGACCCCGCTGTCACTCCCGCCCTGCGCGACGGGATCCTCGACCTGTGGGCGGACGTCTCGAACGCGGGCGGCTCGGTCGGCTTCGTGCCGCCCGTCACGGCCGACGACATACGCCCGGAGCTCGTGAAGCACTTCGTGGCCATGACGGAGGGGCGTACCCGGCTGCTGGTCGGCCTGGACGAGTCGGGCACGGTCGCGGCGACCGCCTTCCTCACCTTCAACACCCACCGGCTGATGACGCACTGGGTGTGGCTGTACACGGTGATGGTGCACCCCCGCCACCAGGGCAGGGGATACGGACGGGACCTCCTCGCCGCCGCCGAGGAGGCGGCCCGCGGCCTCGACGGCATCGAGGCGATCCGGCTCACCTGCCGGGGCGGGAACGGCCTGGAGCGGTTCTACGGCTCCTGCGGCTACAAGGAGGTCGGGCGGGTGCCCGGCGCGATCCGCGTCGCTCCGGGCGACGACCGCGACGACATCTTCATGCTGCTGCATCTGGGCTGAGGGCCCGGCGTACCCCCCTGCAAGATCGGGTCCCGAGCGTGCTTCACTGGACGGTGGCCCTTTTGGGGCCGTTCGGACTTCCCCCGCAGGGGGACCCCCAGTACGGAAGAGTGGATTGAGATGCTCCGCTACACGCTGATGCGCCTCGGGATTTTCGCGGGTTGCTTCGTGGTCGTCTGGGGCCTCGTGTACTCCGGCATCGTCCCGCGCGGTCTCGGCGCCTCCAACGGCATGTGGGTCGCCCTGCTGTCCCTCCTGATCTCGGCCCCGATCAGCTTCGTGGTCCTGCGCAAGGAGCGGGACCGGGCGTCCGCCAAGATCGCGCCCAGGGTCGAGCGCATGAAGGCCAACATGTCGGCCAACCTGGAGGCGAACCGCAGCCAGGAGGACGGCGCGGACGACACGGCCCGGACGCAGGGGCAGACGTCGTAGTCTGCACAGTCGCCGTAAGCAGGGGTTGGGAGAACATCCGTCCAACTACCCTTGGCCCATGGGTGCCGTGAAGACCAAGCGCATGCCGCGGGCGGTCCGTGAGCAGCAGATGATGGACGCCGCCGTGCGGACCTTCGGGCAGCGTGGGTACATGGCCGCGTCGATGGACGAGATCGCCGAACTGGCGGGCGTGTCCAAGCCGTTGGTCTATCTGTACCTGAACTCGAAGGAAGACCTGTTCACCGCCTGCATCCGGCGGGAGGCGAAGGCGCTCGTCGAGGCGGTCCGGGCAGGTGTCCGGCCAGAGCTGCCCGCCGACCGCCAACTCTGGGAAGGGCTGCGGGCGTTCTTCACGCACACCGCGCAGAACCCGGACGGCTGGGCGGTGCTGCACCTCCAGGCCCGCACGCGTGAGCCGTTCGCGGCCGAGGTCACCGCGATGCGCGAGGAGATCGTCGCGTTCGTGACCCAGCTGATCGTCGTCGCGGCCAGGGAGGCCCACCGCGACCCCGACCTGCCCGAACGCGAGGTCGCCGGCCTCGCCGAGGCCCTGGTCGGCGCCGCCGAGTCCCTCGCCGCCTGGGCCAACGCCACCCCCGGCACCACGGCCCGCCAGGCGTCGGCCACCCTGATGAACTTCGCCTGGGCCGGCCTCGGCAACCTCATGGAGGGCCGGCCCTGGTCACCGCCGCCGGTCACGCAGGAGCCCTGACGGCCGGGCGGGCCCCCTTCAGGTCGTCGGCGGACCCACCCGTCCGCTCACATGCACGCGGTCCCCGCTCCCGCGCAGCTCGAACCGCCCTGAGTCCGCCGCGTACGTCACCGTCCCGGGCAGCAGCACCGGTGCCCTGAACTCCGCCTCCACGCGGGCGCGTTCGGGTGTTCCGTGGGCGGCGAGGCAGCGGGCCACCGTCCACATGCCGTGCGCGATGGCGCGGGGGAAGCCGAAGAGGCGTGCGGTGAGGGGGTGCAGGTGGATGGGGTTGCGGTCGCCGGACGCGGCGCCGTAGCGCCGTCCGACGTCCCCGCCCAGGCGCCACTCGGCCACGGCGGGCAGGGGTGCCCGGTCGTCCGCGGTCCTTCCGGGTGCGGGGTCATGGGTCCGGTGCCGGGCCAGATAGGTGCTCCGCGACTCCCAGACGACGTCCCCGGCGGCACGCATCTCGGTGATCACCGAGGCCTCGGTCCCGCGCCGATGCGGCTCCAACCCGCCGACGTACACGGCGAGTTCGTACTCTCCGGTGGCCGCGGAGGCCCGCCGCTGCGTGATCTCGATCGAGGTGTGGACGAGGCCGAGCAGCGGCAGCGGGAAGCCGCGCCCGCTCATCAGCCGCATGGCCAGCGGGAAGCCCAGCACATGCGGATAGGTGAGCGGCAGGGCGTCCTCACCGGTCGCGAAGCCGCACACCCGCTCGTACGCCGCCAGCCGCGCGAGGTCGATGCGCAGTGCGGGCAGGACGAGCCGGGTGCGGGGAAAGTGGGCGTCCGGGCGGGGCCGTTTGAAGGGGGACAGCAGGGCGCCGCGGGCGAGCAGGGGCGCGAGCGCGGGGGGCTGGGCGAGGACGTCGGACATCAGGCCCCCAGCAGACTCTGGCCGCAGACCCGTACGACCTGCCCGTTGACCGCGCCCGAGGCCGGGTGCGCGAACCAGGCCGTGGTCTCGGCGACGTCCGCCGGAAGACCGCCCTGCGCAAGGGAGTTCATACGTCGCCCCGCCACACGGATGAACAGCGGGACCGCCGCCGTCATCTCCGTCTCGATGAACCCGGGCGCCACCGCGTTGACCGTCACCCCGTGCTCGGCGAGCGCGCGCGGCGCCAGGGAGCGGATCAGGCCGACGATGCCCGCCTTGCTCGCGCCGTAGTTCGTCTGACCCGCATTGCCCGCGAGACCGGCGATGGAGGCGGTGGCGACGACACGGCCGCCGGGGCGCAGGGTCCCCCGGTCGAGCAGCGCGTCCGTGGTCCGCAGCACGCTGGCCAGATTCACGTCGAGGACCGAACTCCAGCGCTCGGCAGGCATGTTGACCAGACGGCGGTCGCGGGTGATCCCCGCGTTGTGGATCAGCACGTCCAGGCCGTCCGGCAGGGCGGAGGCGATCCGCTCACCCGCGTCGGCGGCGGTGATGTCGAGCGCCAGAGCGGTACCGCCGAGCCGTTCGGCCACGCGTCGCGCATCCTCCTCGGCCTGCGGTATGTCGAGTACGACGACCCGGGCGCCGTCCCTGGCCAGCGTCTCGGCGACCGCCGCACCGATGCCACGGGCGGCACCCGTGACGAGGGCGGTGCGGCCGGCGAGGGGCCGGTCCCAGTCGACCGCGACCTCCTCAGCCGTCCCGACCCCGATCACCTGCCCGCTGACGTACGCGGACTTGGGGGAGAGGAGGAAGCGCAGGGTCGACTCGGCGGCCCCGGCGTCCGTCAGCCGCAGCAGGTTCACGGTCCGCCCGCGCCCGATCTCCTTGCCGAGCGAGCGCACGAAGCCCTCCAACGCCTGCTGGACGGCGGCCTGGTGATGGTCGGCGGGATCGAGGGGCGCGCCCAGGACGACGACCCGGCCGCCGCTCGCGACCGACCGCACCACGGGGTGGAGCGCCGCGTGCACCTCGGCGAGCACGTCGACGTCCCGCACTCCGGTGGCGTCGAGGACGACGGCGGCAGGGCTGTCGGTGCCGGCCTCGAGTCCCGTACGGGCGAGGACGGGAGCGAGGTCGAGGTCCGACTTGCCGGCGGTGAGGTGCAGCAGGCCGCCGCCGGTCAGGGCGGGGTGCTCGGGCGACCAGCGCTGGAGGGGTGCCGGTTGCGGCAGCCCGAGTCTGCTGGTCAGGAAGCGGCCCGGCGCGGTGTCAGCGAAGCGCAGATAGCGGTCGGCCATGTCCTTGACTCCCCATGCGGATGCTCTGCTTACTCTGGAGTCAGGTTACCCGAGGTAAGAGGGGACCAGAAGGTGAAAAAGTTTCACCATACCGCCCGGTAGGGTCCTTTCGGCCAGAAAAGCGACGAGGCTGCACATCCCCGACGCATCCCCGCCGCCGGACTACCTCCGAACCCTCACCGGCTCATCACGGGCGCGCCGTACGATCTCCTCCTCTCACCTGCGGCAACTCCCCCGCAGGGCAACTCCGTTGAACCTCTGGAGTGGCCCGTGTCCACCCCCCACCCGCTCGCTGCCATGGCGGTTCACTCCACGACGTACGACGGCACGCCGATCCTCGTGGAGCCCACGATCCGGCGGCTGGACGGGGAGGTGCGCGAGGTCGCCGTGCCGCCCTTCGTCCCGCCCCTGACGCACGGCTCGCTTGCCGACCTGCCCTTCGACAACGCGCGCATCGCCCCCGAGGACAAGGTCCTCAGTCGCCGGACCGAGGCGGGCCGGTGGGCGGACGTGACGGCGGCCCGGTTCGCGGACGAGGTGCTGGCGGTGGCCAAAGGGCTGATCGCCGAGGGGCTGACGGCGGGGGACCGTATCGCCGTCATGGCGCGGACGATCTACGAGTGGACGCTCCTCGACTTCGCCGCGTGGGCCGCCGGCCTCGTCACCGTCCCGATCTACCCCACGTCCTCCGCCTTCCAGACTCGGTGGATCCTCCAGGACTCCGGCGCCGTCGCGCTCGTCACGGAGACCGCCGCCCAGGCCGCGGCCCTCGGCCCGGAACTCGACCGGGTGCCGGACCTGCGCCACCTGTGGATCGTCGAGAAGGACCACGTGGACCGCCTGGCGGAGCGCGGCGCGCAGGTGCCGGACCAGGAAGTGGCCGTACGGCGCGGGATGTTGGGCCCCAGCACCCTCGCCACCGTCGTCTACACCTCGGGCACGACCGGCCGCCCCAAGGGCTGCGCGATCACCCACGGCAACTTCTTCGCCGAGGTCGACAACGCGATCGAGCTCCTCTACCCCGTCTTCCGGGCGCGGACCAGCGAGGAGGCCGCGGTCCTGCACTTCCTCCCCATGTCGCACATCTTCGGCCGCATGGTCGCGGTCGCCTGCATCCGGGCCCGGGTCCGCCTCGGCCACGCCCCGAGCCTGAAGTCGGAGGAACTGCTCCCCGACCTGGCGAGCTTCAGGCCGACCTGTCTCGTCGCCATCCCGTACATGCTGGAGAAGGTGTTCAACGCGGCCCGCGCGCGGGCCGAGAGCGGCGGCCGGGTCACGTCCTTCGACCGCGCGGTGGGCGTGGCCTGCCGGTACGGCGAGGCGATGGAGGCCCGCCACGCCGGCACGGGCTCCGGCCCGAACACCGCGCTGAAGACGGCCCGCACCTTCTACGACCCGCTCGTGTACCGCCGTATCCGCAACGCCATGGGCGGCAGGGTCCGTTACATGATCTGCGGCGGCTCCCCGCTGGGCCGGCGGCTGGCCTCCTTCTACGCGGGCGCGGGCATCGAGATCTACGAGGGCTACGGCCTGACGGAGACGACGGGCGCGTCCACCGTGAGCCCGCCGCTGAAACCCCGCCTGGGCACGGTGGGTTGGCCCCTGCCCGGCACCAAGGTCCGCATCGCCGCCGACGGCGAGATCATGCTGTCCGGCGACCACGTCCTGCGCGGCTACTGGGACCCGCACGCGGGCGGAGTCGTCCCCGCGACCGTCGACGGCTGGCTTGCCACCGGCGACATCGGCCGGCTGGACGAGGAGGGGTACCTCTACATCACCGGCCGGAAGAAGGAATTGCTGATCACGGCGGGCGGCAAGAGCGTGGCCCCGGCCCCGCTGGAGAACTGGCTCCGCGCCCACCCCCTGATCTCCCAGGTCATGGTCGTCGGCGACGCCCGCCCCTACGTCGGCGCCCTCATCACCCTCGACATGGAGGGCGTCAGCCACTGGCGCCGCATGCACGACAAGCACCCGGTCCCGGCGGAACTCCTCCTGAACGACGAGGAGTTGAGGCAGCTCCTGCAGCGAGCGGTGGACGAGGCCAACAAACTGGTCTCCCGCCCGGAATCCATCCGCCGCTTCACCATCCTCCCGGTCGACTTCACGGAGGACGCGGGCCACTTGACCCCGTCGATGAAGCTGAAGCGGCAGGCGATCGCGGAGGAATTCGCCCCGCAGATCGAGCAGCTCTACGACCCGTACGGCGCGGCAGCACCCCGTTAGGGGGCGCCCGTTCAGGGGCGCGGGGCTGTGTCCATGTGCGGCTGCGCCGCGTGGGCGTGACCAGCCACGACGAACCCGCAGACGGCCGACGACCAGCCACGGCACAACCCCACCGCAAAACCCACGGAGTGCCCGCACCAACTCCGCACGCGAGCATCGTACGATCGCCGTTCTAACCCGCGGTAACCCTCAGCCGCACACCGCCGGTGAACGTCTCGGTACGTTCTGCGCGTACTACAGCAGAGCGGAATCGAGCTGCACGCCCCAGGAGCTGCCATGTCCGTGTCCGTGCCCTATCCGTCCGCGTCCGACTACGACGGCGTGCCCCAACTGGTGGAGCCCGAGATACGTCGGCTGGACGGAGAGGTGCGTGAGGCGTCGGTCCCGCCGCTCGCCCCGCCCCCCACCCACGGCTCGCTCGCCGACCTGCCGTTCGACAACGCGGACACCGCGCCCGCCGCCCGCGTCCTCAGCCGCCGTACGCACGAAGGGGATTGGGCGGACGTGACGGCGACGGAGTTCGCCCAGCAGGTCCTTGCGCTGGCGAAGGGCCTCATCTCGGAAGGCCTGGTCCCCGGCGACCGTATCGCCGTCATGGCGCGGACGATCTACGAGTGGACGCTCCTCGACTTCGCCGCGTGGGCCGCCGGCCTCGTCACCGTCCCGATCTACCCCACCTCCTCCGTCTACCAGACGCGGTGGATCCTCCAGGACTCCGGCGCGGTGGCCCTGGTGACGGAGACCGCCGCGCAGGCGTCGGCGCTCGGTCCGGAGCTCAGCCGCCTGCCCGACCTGCGCCACATGTGGATCGTCGAGAAGGGGCACCTGGAGCGGCTGGCCGAGCTCGGGCAGCCCGTCCCCGAGCAGGAAGTCGCCGTACGGCGCGGCATGTTGGTCCCCGACACGCTCGCCACCGTCATCTACACCTCGGGCACGACCGGCCGCCCCAAGGGCTGCGTGCTCACGCACGGCAACTTCCTCGCCGAGGTCGACAACGCGATCGAACTCCTCTACCCGATCTTCAAGTCGAAGTCGGAAGACCCCTCCACGCTCGTCTTCCTCCCCATGTCGCACGTCTTCGGCCGCATGGTGGCGATCGCCTGCATCCGCGCCAGGGTCCGTCTGGGCCACGCCCCGAGCCTGGAGGCGGAAGACCTCCTGGCCGACCTGGCCGCCTTCCGCCCGACCTTCCTCCTCTGCATCCCCTACATGCTGGAGAAGGTCTACAACAACGCCCGGGCCAAGGCGGAGATCGGTGGCCGGGCCGCCGCCTTCGACCGCGCGGCGAGCGTGGCCGTCCGCTACGGCGAGGCGATGGAGGCCCGCCACGCCGGCACCGGCTCCGGCCCGAGCACCGCCCTGAAGACGGCCCGCGCCTTCTACGACTCCCTCGTCTACCGCCGCATCCGCAACGCCATGGGCGGCCGCATCCGCCACATCATCTCCGGCGGCTCCCCGCTCGGCCGCCGCCTCGCGGCCTTCTACGCGGGCGCGGGCATGGAGATCTACGAGGGCTACGGCCTCACCGAGTCGACCGGCGCGGCCACCGTCACCCCACCCCTCAAACCCCGCCTGGACACGGTGGGTTGGCCCATGCCCGGCACGAAGGTCCGTATCGCGGCCGACGGCGAGATCCTGCTCAGCGGCGGTCAGGTCTTCCGCGGCTACTGGGACCCGCACGGCGGCGGAGTGATCCCCTCGTCGACGGACGGCTGGTTCGCGACGGGTGACATCGGCCGCCTGGACGACGAGGGCTACCTCACGATCACCGGCCGCAAGAAGGAGATCATCATCACGGCAGGCGGCAAGAACACCGCCCCGGCCCCCCTCGAGAACTGGCTCCGCTCGCACCCCCTGATCTCCCAGTGCATGGTCGTGGGCGACCGCCGCCCCTACATCGCCGCGCTCATCACCCTGGACATGGACGGCATCACCCACTGGCGCCGGATGAACGGCAGGCACCCCGTCCCCGCGGAACTCCTGGTCGAGGACGAGGAGTTGAGGGCGGTCCTGCAGCGAGCGGTGGACGAGGCGAACAAGCTGGTCTCCCGCCCGGAGTCCATCCGCCGCTTCGTCGTCGTCCCCCGGGACTTCACGGAGGAGGCGGGCCATCTGACACCGTCGATGAAGCTGCGGCGGGAGACGGTGATGCGGGACTTCGCGACGGAGGTGGAGGCGCTGTACGAGCGCTGAGCAGTCCCCTTACGGGGCCAGCTCCGTGAGCGGCACCGCCTGCAGCGGGGCGCCGTACCGGATGTACCACTCGGTGGCCATCACCCTGGCCCGCTCGGGCGGCGGGAGCGCGGCGAGCCGCCCGGGCAGGGCGCCGCGCTTCACCTCACTGCGATGGGCGAGTACAGCGGCCACCTTCCGCCGGACCCAAGGTCCGACGTCGACCGCAGCGGTGATCCACGCGTCCGGCACGCTGTACATCGCCCTGCCGGGCCGCAGCAGGATGTCGCCGCCGCCCAGCGCCCGTACGGCGGATTCAGGATGGGTGGCGAGATAAAGAGCTCCTGGCTGCCAGGCCGCACCGGCCTCCGGATACAGCCGCCCCCACCCGGCGGCCTGCACCGCGAGCACGGTCACCCGGTGGGTGTGGACGTGATCGGGATGCCCGCTCAGATTGCCGTAGGCGTCGTGTGTGACGACGATCTCCGGCCGGAACTCCCGGATGTGCGCGACCAGTTGCCGCACGGCCTCGTCGAGCGGCGCGTCGCAGAAACGGGGGCGTCCCGGCGCCGACTCAGGCACCTTCGCATCGGCGTACCCGAGCAACCTGGGCTCCCCGGCCCCGAGGATGCGCAGTGCCTCGGCCAACTCGGTGGCCCGCCACGTGCCTTCGGCCCAGGTCCCCGTGACGACAGCGGTCCGCGCACCCGAGGCGGCGTGCTGCGCGAGCACGCCGCCTGCGGCCAGGGACTCGTCGTCGGGGTGCGCGAAGACCGCGAGAAGGCTCGGGAGAGACATGGCCGGGTCACCTTCCGGTCGGGGGCCGGTCCGGAGCACGGTGTCACATCCCGGAGAGGGTCCGCCGTCCGATCGGGCCGTCTAGGTACGGGGCTTGCGGGCCATCAGGTACGCCTGCGGTGTCCGCTCCCCGAGCCCCTCGTCCGCCTCCCGCACCGTCCGTGACGCGAGCGCGAACCCGGCCTGTGTCAACAGCTCGGCCACGTCGTCCGGTTGGCGGCGCAGGAAGGTCAGTGACACGTCGTGGCCGAACGGCCGGTCGTGGTGCCGGTGCTGGTCGCCGGCCTGGAAGGCGAGCAGAAGGTGGCCGCCGGGGGCGAGCACGCGGTGGAACTCGGCGAAGAGCGCGGGCAGTTTCTCCACAGGGGTGTGGATGGTCGAGTACCAGGAGACGACCCCCGCGAGATCCCCGTCGGGGACGTCCAGGCCCAGCATCGAGCCCTGCTCGAACCGCAGACCCGGATTCTCCCGGCGGGCGATCGCGAGCATCGACTCCGACAGGTCGACGCCGAAGACCTTGAGGCCGAGGGAGGCGAGGTGCGCTGTGCTCCGCCCCGGCCCGCACCCCAGATCGGCCACCGTCCCGTCACCGCCCACGAGTTCGGCGTACGCGCCGAGAATCGCCCGGTCCAGCGGGGAGGCCGCGTGCTTGCCCTCGAACATGGCGGCATAGTCCTCGGCGATGGCGTCGTAGAACACCCGGGTGGTGGTCACGAACCCGTTGTCGACCTCGGTGTCGATCTCGTTGTCGGTCATGGTCGAAACCGTAGCCACCGCCACTGACAGTCGGCTTCGACCGGCTCCCTCACACCACCCCGGCCGCCCGCAACACAGCCGCCGTCCCCGCCGCCCCCAACACCACCACCACGAACGGGGCCCGCCGCCACGCCAGCACACACCCGACCGCCACCCCGGCCGGCCGCGCCCATCCCGCAAGACCCCCGCCCTCCGTCAGCGCACCGGTCGCCAGCAGGGCGGCGAGCAGGACGATCGCCCCGGCCGACAGCAACTCCCGCACCCGCGCCGGGAGTTCCACCCGCCCGTGCAGCGCGGGTCCGACCAGCCGGAAGGCGTACGTCCCGACCGCCAGCGCCAGGATCATGGCGACCGTCGCGTTCACGCCGACGCCTCCTTCCGGCCGTCGCGCCCGAACAGGACCAGCCCCGCCAACGCCAGCAGCACCGGCACGCCCGCCGGGACGGCCGGGGTGACCGCGAGCGCGATCCCCGCGCCGAGCAGCGCGCACCGCCGTACCCGTGCGTCCTCGCGCAGCGTCGGCAGGACCAGCGCCACCAGCACGGCGGGAAAGGCCGCGTCCAGGCCGTACCTCGCCGTGTCCCCGAGGGCGTCCCCGGCCAGCGCTCCGGCCAGGACGCCGACGTTCCACACGACGAACAGGCCGACCCCCGAGATCCAGAACGCCGCCCGTCGCCGTACCGGATCCGGCTGCGCGAGGGCGAAGGCCACCGTCTCGTCCGTCACCAAATGGGCGCCGAGCAGACGGGCGCCACGCCCCCGTCCGGGCGTGTCCGCGAGCGCGAGGCTGAAGGCCGCCGTGCGCGTGTTGAGCAGCAGTCCCGTGGCGGCCGCGGCCAGCGGACCGCCCCCGGCCAGCAGCACACCGACCGCGCTGAACTGGGCCGAGCCCGCGTACACCACCAGCGACATCACCACCGGCACCCACACCGGCAGACCGCCGGCCACCGAGATCGCGCCGAAGGAGACACCGACGACGCCCCCGGCCAGCCAGACGAGTGAACTGTCGCGGACGAGGTCCCTCGGGGGTGTTCGTTGTAGCGAACGCATGTTCATTAGGATGGACAGAAGCTGTCGTGTTCGTCAAGGCGAACGAACGTACCGATGGAGCGAACAAGTATGGCCGACACGCCGTCCCCGCCCTCCCGGCTCCCCCTCGGCTGGATCGCCGCGGCCCTGCGACGCGAGCGCACCCGGGCCGGGCTCTCCCTCTCCGAGCTGGCCAAACGGGCCGGTATCGCCAAGTCCACGCTGTCCCAGCTGGAGGCGGCGAGCGGGAATCCGAGCATGGAGACGATCTGGGCGCTGGCGGTCGCGCTCGGTGTCCCCTTCAGCACGCTGGTGGAGCCGCCGGCACCGGCCGTTCAGGTGATTCGGGCCGGCGAGGGGCCCACCGTGCACTCCGAGCAGTCGAGCTACACGGCCACGCTGCTGTCGGCGAGCCCGCCCGGAGCCCGGCGGGACATCTACCACGTCTGGCTGGAGCCCGGCACCGTACGCGATTCGCAGCCGCACATTCCGGGGACCATGGAGCACATCGTGGTCAGGGCCGGAAAAGTGAAGGCCGGGCCGCTGGGGGAGCAGGCGGAGCTGGGGCCGGGCGACTACATGGCCTACCGCGGGGACGTGCCGCACGCCTACGAGGCGCTGGCGCCCGGGACGACGTTCGTGCTGGTCATGCAGCACGTGTGAGCCGCGCGGAGAAAAGGCAGGAGCCCCGCTGCCTTGCGGCACGGGGCTCCTTGGGTACTGCTCTCAGTTCCGGACCAAAGCACCAGGCTCCGAGACCGAATGATCAGACTGATCGGGACTGATCAGACGGGGGTGACGTTCTCCGCCTGCGGGCCCTTCGGGCCCTGGGTCACGTCGAAGGAGACCTGCTGGTTCTCCTCCAGCGAGCGGAAGCCGCTCGCGTTGATCGCGGAGTAGTGAACGAAGACGTCGGGGCCGCCGCCTTCTTGGGCGATGAAGCCAAAGCCCTTTTCGGCGTTGAACCACTTCACGGTTCCGGTAGCCATAAGCCCTCCTTGGGCCCAAAGGGTTGCCCTGCTCCAGAACCCTGCAAGTGTGAAAACAAGTGCTGCACAACTGCATACGTCTGAAAACGACGAGAGCCCGCGGTTACATGCTCCGCAGGCTCTGTACTGCAAGGGAAACCAAACTGCAACTTGCGGCGAGCCTAGCACGCAGGCAGCCGAAAGCAATAGAGGGCAAGATCACGTCACTCGGACGTTTGAATGAGCCGGGTGGGATTGACGGGACACCGGCAACAGCGACGCACCACCCTGAAGGCTGCACCGTACCTCATAGGGTCTAGCCTCGCGATGTGGACAATTCTCGCACCCGGCCGCGCGTCGGCCACATCCAGTTCCTGAACTGCCTGCCCCTTTACTGGGGGCTCGCGAGAACGGGCACGCTCCTCGACTTCGAGCTGACGAAGGACACCCCGGAGAAGCTCAGCGAGAAGCTGGTGCAGGGAGATCTCGACATCGGGCCCATCACCCTGGTCGAGTTCCTCAAGAACGCGGATGACCTGGTCGCCTTCCCCGACATCGCCGTCGGCTGCGACGGCCCGGTCATGTCCTGCGTGATCGTCTCGCAACTCCCACTGGACCGCCTGGACGGCGCCCGGGTCGCCCTCGGCTCGACCTCGCGCACGTCCGTACGCCTCGCCCAGCTGTTGCTGGCCGACCGCTACGGCGTCCAGCCCGACTACTACACCTGCCCGCCGGATCTCAGCCTGATGATGCAGGAGGCCGAAGCGGCCGTACTCATCGGGGACGCGGCGCTGCGCGCCAACCTCCTCGACGGGCCGCGGTTCGGCCTCCAGGTGCACGACCTCGGCGCGCTGTGGAAGGAATGGACCGGCCTGCCCTTCGTCTTCGCCGTCTGGGCCGCCCGCCGCGACTACCTGGAGCGCGAACCGGAGATCACCCGCAAGGTCCACGAGGCCTTCCTCTCCTCCCGCAACCTCTCCCTGGAGGAGGTCGGCAAGGTCGCCGAGCAGGCGGCCCGCTGGGAGGAGTTCGACGAGCGGGTCCTGGAGCAGTACTTCACCACGCTGGACTTCCGGTTCGGGGGGCCGCAGTTGGCGGCGGTCGCCGAGTTCGCGCGGCGCGTGGGGCCGACCACGGGCTTCCCGGCGGATGTGAAGGTGGATCTGCTGCAGCCGTGAGAGCCCTTTCCGTGCGGGTGGGCGCACTACCCTTCTAGTGGTTACGGGGGAGGGGTGGACCGCATGCAACCGCTCGCAGTCGACGAGCCCACCGTCGTGGGGCCCTACCGGCTGCTCGGCCGGCTCGGCTCCGGCGGCATGGGCCGCGTCTATCTGGGCCGCAGCGCGGGGGGTCGCACGGTCGCGGTCAAGATCGTGCACCCCCACTTCGCGCTCGACGAGGAGTTCCGCGCCCGCTTCCGCCGCGAGGTGGAGGCCGCGCGCCGGGTGGGCGGTGCGTGGACGGCGCCCGTCCTGGACGCGGACCCCGAGGCCGGCGTGCCGTGGGTCGCGACGGCGTACGCGGCGGGTCCCTCACTGTCGGGAGCGGTCGCGGACGGCGGCCCGCTCCCTCTTCATTCGGTACGGGTTCTGGGTGCCGGCCTGGCGGAAGCGCTGGCGTCGGTGCACGAACTGGGGCTGGTACACCGGGATGTGAAGCCGTCGAACGTGCTGCTGACGCTCGACGGTCCGCTGCTGATCGACTTCGGGATCGCGCGGGCCACGGACGGCACGGCCTCCCTGACCTCGACCGGCGTCTCGATCGGCTCGCCCGGCTACATGTCGCCCGAGCAGATCCTCGGCAAGGGGGCCACCGGGGCGGCCGACGTCTTCTCGCTGGGGGCGGTGCTGGCGTACGCGGCGACCGGGGAGCCGCCGTTCCCGGGGGACTCGTCCGCGGCCCTGCTCTACAAGGTCGTCCACGAGGAGCCCGAACTCGGTTCGCTGGACGGCGAGTTGCGGGACGTGGTGGCGGCGTGCCTGGCCAAGGAGCCCGACCGGCGGCCGACGCCCGCGGAGGTGGCGCGGCGGCTGGCTTCCGAGGGGGCGGCGCGGCTGGTGGCGGGCGGGTGGCTGCCGGGAACGCTGGTGGAGCAGGTGAGCCGAAGTGCCGTACAGCTGCTGAATCTTGAGGCGGTGCAGGGGGACGAGGCGGTTTCGGGGCCGGTGGGGTTCAGCAGTCCCTCGGTCGGGGATGCGGCGACGGCCGGCGGGTCAGGGGCCGGGCAGCCGACGGTGGGGGAGTTCGGGCCGGCGCCGGTGATGCCGCCTCTGCCCACGATCGAGCCTTCGGTGCCGGTTCCCACGGTCGCGCCCTCGGTGCCAGAACCGCGTGACGCGCCGCCCGCCGAGCAGCGTCCCGGCAAGCTCTCCGTCTCCGTGGCGGCGACGTCCGCGCCGGGGGACGGCGGGCGCGGGCGCCGGCTGAGCTGCACGGTGGCGCTCGCCGTCGCGGGGGCGCTGGCGGCGGTGACGGTGGGGTCGGTGTTCGTGTTCGACCTGCTGCCGGGCAGTGGCGACGACACCCATGCGGGCGGCAACGACAGCGGGTCGTATTCCCGGGCGCCCAGCGCGACTTCGAGCGCTTCGGATGCCACGCCGGGTCCCTCGGCGACCGGGGAGCCCACCGACGGCTCCGGCAACACCGGCGGTGTCCCCGCCACCTACCTCGGCACCTGGGAGGGCCAGGGCCTCGCCCTCGACGGCAACCTTCCAGTGGGCACCTTCCGGCTGACCGTCCACCGGGCGGGCGTGGGCGAGGAGTTGGGCAAACTCCGGCAGACCGACCAGCTCGGGGGCGTCTGCAACGACGTACTGACCGTGAAGACGGTGACGAAGAAGCAGATCGTCGCGGAGTCGGTCGGCGCGAAGTCCAACCACTCCGGGTGCAATCCGGCGGCGCACACGGTGCGGTTGTCGCGGGTGGGGGACGACCTGAAGTACGTGTCGGACAGCGAGGCGGAGGGGAATCCTACGGCTCGGATGTCGAAGATCAAGTAGGGGACTGCGTACGGTCCTTGCGGCGGTTGGCACGGACGACGAGCAGCGGGACGAGCAGCGCGGCCCCCACGAGCGTGGCGCCGAGGCCCGCGGCCCAGACGTACGGGTACTGCTCGTGGACCCAGCAGGGCGCACCCACGTCGTGGCAGTCCAACCCGCGCTTGCGGGGTTTGGGCCGCCACGCCCCGGCGATCACAACGAGGACCGGCAGCGACACAGCTGCGCCGGGGAGCGCGAGCGCGACCTGAACGAGCCAGTGCCTGCGAGGTTCTCCCCAAGTGATACGCGCCAGGGGGAGGATCACGGCGGCGGCCCCCCACGGCAGCAGCACACCGGCGGAGACGGCGAATCCATACCCGCCGCCGGGCCAGCCAGGAGCGATGCCGCTCCAGATGTCAGGTCCCCAGACTTGGGCGATGACGAAAGGGCCGATGATCGCGGCGACTGCGGCCCAGCCGCCCGCCCAGCGCCGCATCTGTCGTCGGCTGAACCGGCGTTCGCGCTCATCAGGGGCGGCCGACGCGGCCGTACGCCCGCGTGCCCGCTCATACCGCAGAGACGCCCCCGCAGCCTTCCTCCGCCTCGGCCTCCCCGAGCCCCCGCGCATGCCCCGTCGTCCTCCCGCCGCTACTGCGGCGTCGTCACCGTGACGTGGTCGCCGGTGCCCAGGTGCAGCATGCCCTTGCCGGGGGAGACCGGGCCGCCGACCATGCTCCGGGTCGTGCGGATGCCGATCAGTTCGCCCGAGCCCGACTCCTGCGGCGAGAGCAGGATGCCGCGGCGGGCCTTCTTCGCGTCGACCTGCCAGCCGGAGAAGCCGTCGCAGATCTCGTCCTCGTCACCGGCGATGACGACGGCGAGACCCTCCTCGGCGCCGCGCTCGACGATGCGCTTGAAGACGTCCTCGGCGTCGCAGTCGTCCAGCACCTCGGCGTCGTCGACCAGGACGACGATCGGTTCCTGGGGCGTGGCCGACCCGATGGCCTCCTCCAGCTCGTCCTCGTCGACATCGCGGCCGGTGAAGACCTTCAACACGCCTTCCTGGCCGTCGAGTTCGCGCAGCGGCGACGGGCGCGGCGCCGCGATGATCAGGCGCACGCCCTTGGTGAGGTAGGAGCGGGCGAAGTTCAACAGGACCGTGCTGCGGCCGGACTTGGCGGGACCGCCGATCACGAACGCCGGGACGCCCTGCGCCAGGTCGGGGCCGAACGCGGAGAGTTCGTCGCCGCCGACGCCCGCGAGCGCCCACAGCGGAGCGGACGTCGTCGCCGGGTCGCGCATCGCCCACGCGTCCGCGAAGGAGATACGGCTCGGCAGGACGTCGACCCGGAACGGGCGCCGGGAGCGCGGGACCCCGGCGTCCCGGGCTGCTGCTGCCTCGCCGATCGCGACCAGGGCGGCGTTCTGCCCCTGACCCGTCGTGTCCTCGGAGAGCAGCGCGAACTGCGTCTCGGTGGCCGTCTCGTTGCGGAAGCCGCGGCCGGGCGGGATCTCCTCGGGAACCTTGCGGGCGTTGATGTCCAGCATCGAGAAGTCGGCGCGGTCGGCGAGACGCAGGCCGAACTTGTCCTCGGTGAGCGAGGAGATACGGCCGGCCAGGATCTGCCGGTCACCGGTGAGGACGGCGTGGATGCCGACGCTCGCGCCCTCACGCATCATCGCCAGGATCTGGTCGGTCAGGTCACCGTGGTTGTGCTCGCCGAGGGTGGGCAGCCAGCCCTCCCAGCGGTCGAGCAGCAGCACGATGTGCGGCAGCCGCTCTTCCTCGGCGACGGAGGAACGCTGCTCGCCGATGTCGGCGAACCCCTTGTCCGCGAGCAGCTCCTGACGGCGGGTCAGCTCTCCGCTCAGCCGGCCCATGAGCCGGTCGACCCGCTCCACCTGGTTGCGGCCGACGACCGCACCGCAGTGCGGCAGGCGGGTCAGCGCGTTCAGGGCGCCGTTGCCGCAGTCGATGCCGTACAGATGGACGTCGGCGCAGGAGTTGGTGCGGGCCAGCGAACCGGCGATGGTGCGCAGCACCTGCGATCGGCCGGAGCGCGGGGCACCGGCGACGATGAGGTGACCGAAGGTCGCGAAGTCCACGGCGACCGGGCGGCGGGCCTGGTCGGCGGGAAGGTCCTCGATGCCGTACGGGGCGGCGGGCAGCGAACCCTGGCTCCGCGGCGCCGGGACGTCGTCCAGCAGCAGCGTCTCGTCCAGGGCGGGCAGCCACGGGGAGTGCTGCGCCGGGATGGCCAGCGCGGTGTTGGCCTCCCGCACGGCGTCCACCAGCACCTTGAGGTCGGTGATCTCGTCGTCCTGGCGCGCCTCGGTCTTGGGCTTCTGCAGCCCGCCCCGGCCGAGGTCCTGCCAGGTGAGCGGGCCGGCCCAGGGCGCGAGGGCCGCCGGGTCGGCGGCACCGGGACGCCGGCCGCCGACCCGGCCGGACTGGAACGGGATCAGGGAGGCGTGGCCGAGGCGGACGTACGCACGACCCGGCGTGTTCTTGGAGATGTGCCCGGCCTCGGGCGCGTCGATCACGTCGGTGGACTCGCCCGCGTCGGTCACGCGCAGCGCGATGCGCAGGTTGGTGTTGGCGCGGATCTCGGGGGAGACGACGCCGGACGGTCGTTGGGTGGCCAGCAGCAGGTGAATGCCGAGGGACCGGCCTCGCTGGGCGATGTTGACGAGACCGGTGACGAAGTCGGGCAGGTCACGGACCATCGACGCGAACTCGTCGATGACGATGAGGAGTCGGGGGACCGGCGCGTGGGAGGGATCCCGGCGCACCAGGTCCTGGTAGTCCTCGATGTCCTTGGCGTCGGCGGCGGCGAGGATGTGCTCGCGCCGCTTGAGCTCGGCGCCCAGCGATTCGAGGGCGCGCTCGACGAGGTGGGCGTCGAGGTCGGTGACCATGCCGACCGTGTGCGGCAGCTTCACACAGTCCTTGAACGCCGAACCGCCCTTGTAGTCGACGAGGACGAACGTCATGTTCTCGGGTGTGTTGGCGACGGCGAGCGCGGCCACGATGGTCTGCAGCAGCTCCGACTTGCCGGAACCGGTCGTACCGGCGATCAGACCGTGCGGCCCGTCCTTGCGCATGTCGATGCCGAACGGACCGTCGTAGGACTCACCGATGACGGCCATCGTCGACTGCCCGCCCATCCGCCAGCGCGCGGCGATCGCGTCGCGCGTGGGCGGCTCCAGCTGCAGCACGTCCAGCAGCCGGCTGGAGCCGGGCAGCGCGGAGTCCTCGGACTCGCCGCTGATGTCGCGCAGCGGGGAGAGGGACCGGGCCAGCCGTGCGCACCAGGCCGCGGAGACGAAGTCGGGCCGTACGTTCTTCTTCCGCAGCGCCCCGGTCTGCTCGACGCGGAGCCGCAACTCGGGGGCCTGCTCGGCGTGTTCCTCGCCCTGCTGCGCGGACGGGTGCCAGGCCTGGAAGGAGGGGAAGCCGCCGGCGGACTGCTGGGCCACGGGGGCGGGGGAGTTGCTGTCGTCGTCCGTGCGCCGGGGCTCGGCGACGACGAAGGCCTGGCACTCGCCGGGCAGGAACCGCTCCTCCTCGTCCAGGCAGATCGCGTAGATGGCGACGGCCGGACCTTCCCGCAGCAGTCGTACGACACCGGGCATCGACCGCAGCCGCCGCGACCCGTCCCATACGACGACGATGTCGGGGTCGGAGAAGGCGGGACCGTCGGTCTTGCTCTTGCCGCCCTGCTGGAGCGCCTTCTGGCGGCCGTCGAGCAACTGGGTCAGCTCGCCGACGCGCGCGCCGACCGTCTCGGAGTCGGTGCCGATGAGGACGTTGACGTCCTGGCCGCTCGCCGGGCGGGCGTGCGGCAGCCAGCGCACCCAGTCCCAGCGGGTGTTGGCGTCGTTGTCGGTGAGGACGTAGAACTGCACGTCCATCGGGCTGTGCAGCACCGCGGTCTGCGCGACTGCCCAACGCCCCAGCGCGTGCGCGGAGTCACCGGGTCCCGCGACCCCGATGACACCGAGGTTCTTGAGGGGGAGCGCGACCGGCGCGTCCTCGATGTACCAGCGGACCTTGCGCTTGTGCTCGTCCTGCTCCGGATCGTCGAGCTCGACCTCGGACGGGACGCGTCCGGTGCCGAAGCGGAGGAGGAGGTGGTCGGCGTCGGTGCGCCGCCGCTCCCACAGCCGGGTGCGCGGACCGGTGCCGGTGGCGAGCACGGCGGCGGGGTCGGGAACGGCCTGCCGCCGGTCCGTCCGCTCCTGGACCAGCGCCTCCTGGGCGTCCTCCTCGATCCGCTCCTTGTGCTCCTGGTACTCCTTGCGCTGCTTGGCGTGCGACTTCCGGCCGTGCTTCTTGTCGTTGAAGTAGTTGCCGAAGAGCATGATCGGGCTCATCACGGCCATGATGAGGTAGTACCAGCGCCCGAACATGAAGACCGAGACGACGGCGCCGACGAGCGGCAGCAGCGCCATCAGCCACGGCAGCGGCCGAGCCTCGTAGTCGCCGGGCGGGTTGGGCAGCGAGAAGTGCGTCTGCCGCTCGGCGGGGCGCAGCCGCGGGGGCCGGTTGTAGTCGAGCCCGGCACCGTCGTCGGACCACTTCAGGGCCGCGTTGGGCGGGGCGTAGGCGGTGAGCTCGATGAGGGTGTTGCCGAGGGCGAGTTGGGCGCTGAGGGGCCAGTCGCCACCGTCGAACTCCTCGCCGTCGAGGCGTGCCTTCTCGTCCTCCTTGCTTGTGTGCAGGGCGACTTGGCAGGTGCCGTCGATGGCGATGGAGAGGGTGGCGGCGCGGTCGGGGAGTTCGGGGTCGTCGATGCGGATGTGCGCGGCCGGCCCGCTGCCGATGTCGTACCGTCCGACCCCGAGCCGGTGCACGGCACCGGCCGCGGGCCCGCCGGCCACACGGAACTCCACCACGCCGGTGGGTTCGCCGAGGATGCAGCCGGCGGGGTCGTGCAGACTGACGACGGCGCCGTCGCGGAGCGGGGAGCCCACGACGGTGGCACCGGGATCGAGGGCGTAACCGTCGACGTAGGCGAGGGGAGCCGAGCTGCCGCCGGTGTGACGATGCGCCCCGATCGGGATGATCTGCGCACCGTCTCCCAAACCGACATGGCGCCCCAACTCCTGGGCGATGTCACCGACCGTGGACTCCGGATCGGCGTCGAGCACCACGTCGGCACTGGCACCGCCGAGCGGGTCGACGACGGTCAGACTCAGGCGCACGTTCCGTCCCCCAACACACCGAGACCACTGAACACAGTGGGACCACTCAACACAGTGAGAGTGACCTTAGCTGGCCAGTCTTTCCCGGATGCAACGGGATGTGGGCCGGTTCACGATTCCCTTGCAAGAGGCCCCTGTGGCCTCACGGGCCACACCCGTAAGATCTTTGCTCATGCGGACGGAGGGCCGGTCGACGAACGGCCACCGGATCCGCGAGGTACAGCGCCACGGGGGAAGGCCCTGCGGCCACATCAACGGGAGGGATCGCCGTCATGGGCAAGGGCAAAGACGCAGACCTTACTTATGCCGAGATGGAGAAGGTCGCTGGCGACCTGATCAAGGACATGCACGAGCTCGAAGACAAGATCAAGAACATCGAGAAGCGTGTCGCGGCACTGGTCGAGGAAGGCTTCACCACGGCGAAGTCCTCCGGAGCGTACGACGACTCCGTCAAGGACTTCACCAAGGGCGCGGCGAAGACGATCCAGGGCCTGCACGGCCTCTCGGACTTCCTGAAGAAGGCCAAGGAAGCGTACGAGCAGCTGGATGAGCAGCTGGCCAAGCAGGCCAAGGGCTAGTCGGCCGCCGGCGCCGGTAGTTGATCTGCGGTCCGCCCCCGGGTTCGGTCTCGGGGGCGGACCGCGTTGACTGCCTCACCCCGGATATTCGGATCTTCCGTCCCCCCTCCCTTCCCTGACGAGAAACGATGTGCGTGACCGTGACCGACGAAACGGAACGGACCGGTACACGTTTCCGCGTACGCGACGGCTTCGGTGTTGCCGCCTTCGTACTGGCCCTGCTCGCCGCGGCAGCCGTGCTGCTGCTCGTCACGGGCCTGTGGAAGCGCTTCGTACGCGAAACGGCGCCCGTGCTGATGGACCTGCCGGGAGGCTCGTGGACCGTGGGCGCAGTGCTGGGCCTCGTCTCCGTCGCCGGAGGTGCGGGGGTGTTGCGGTTCTCGTCCGGATCGCGGGCTCGCACGACCTCTCTGCGAGCACTGCAGGCCGCGGGGAGCGCCGTCTGCTGGACGACGGCTCTCGGCCCACTGCTCTATCTGCTGTACGCGCTCCCCGGCCGCAACTGCCGTTCGTACGGGTCGAGATGCGCGTACATCCCGGGTACGGGCAGTGCGCTGTCGGCGTACGTGATCAGCGCGGCACTCGTGGGGTGGGCCCTGTACCGCTGGAGCTCCGCGGCGGGCGAGGCGCAGGCGGCGGGAGAACGAGCCCGCAAGCGCAAGCTGCGCAAGAAGGGCAAGGGGAAGAGCCGGGCGGCGCGGCAACGATAGGCCGCTGCTACGACACCACCACCTGCACACCGGCACCGGTGAGCGCATCCAGAATGGCCCTGGACTGCGGCGACCTGACCTCGATCGCCCCTCCCGAACGAAGCAGCACATCGACCGACGGGGCAAGCCACGCCACACCACTGGGCAGCAGCACCGCACCCCGCACTTCGGCCAGCGGCAGGTCGAGCACGGCTCCGTCCATGCCGCGAAGCCGCAGGGTCCCGGCGTCGACGGTGAGTCCTCCGGTGCGCACAGGGCCAAGATCCCAGGCGGAGGCGGCTGATGCGGCAGCCTGCCCCTCCGGCTCGCCGAGTCCGTAGCGCACGGGATGCACGACGGCGCCGGTGGGGAAGCCCGAGGCGATGGAGTCCGGGGCGAGGGAGTTCGAGGCGGAGTCGAGTTCGGCCCGCTCACGTCGACGCATGCGTACGACCTTGGGCAGCCCCAACACGAGGATCGCCAGAGCCAGTAGGCCCGCCACGGCGAGACCGAGGGCGCTCTTGGGGCGGGCGACGACGTAGACCAGGGTGACGATGACGGCGGGGCTGAGGAGAGCGGCGTAGAGCAGGGCCGGGTGGATGCGGACGCCGGACAGGTAGGCGATCGGAGCCCCGATGGGAGCTGCCGCCGCCTGTGCGAGCTGCGCGCGATGCAGCTCCCGTCTGTGTGCACGGGTGCGAATCCCGCGCTCTCGTTCTGACCAGCTGTAACGCCCGGCGTACTTCCTCACCGTGCCCCAGGCGAAGAGGCCGGCGACGATCAGACAGGGGAGGAGTGCCAGGGCAGTGGGGTCGGAGGCGCCGGCGAGTACGGCTACGGCGAGGAGGAGCGCCATGGCGAGCACGACGGTCGCGTAGAAGAAACGGCCGTGCGGGTACCCCTGGGTGCCGTAGCTCGTGGGGAAGTCGGCGTCGTGCCCGCGATCGACGGCCGCCCACTGCTGGAGCAACTCGAAGCGCCGGGCGGACCGCTTCCGGAAGGCCCGTAGGACGAGGAGTGCTGGAATGCCGAGGACGGCGAGCAACACAACGCCCAGTACGACGGCCACGGCCACGTCGGTGGCCTCGCTCGACTCGGAGTCGACGGCGCCGACCACCATGGCGGGGGCCAGGGCGGATACGAGGGTTACGGCGCCTGCGCACAGGAGGAAGGCGAGCGCGCGCGTACGAGAAAGATCCTCGCGGATCAACACGTCGAGAGCGTCCCTTTGGTCGCTCAGTCGGGAGGCGCGATCGAGCCAACTGCTGGGCATGCCAGGGCGCTTCGGGAAGGCGGCCGCCCGGGACTCCCGAGTGAGGCGGGAGCCGACGAGTCAGCGTTGCCGGTGTGCATCGTGTCCGTTCCTGTGTCGAACCTTCTCCGCGACCCAGGTCGCACCGACCAGGACGGTGAAGAGCGGGGCTCCAACAATGCCCGGCCAGAAGGAGGTGAGGAGACTGGGCACCCCAAGGGCCCAGCCCATGGCAAGGTCCCGTGACAAAAGGGGTGGCCGGCGGCTCGGCCTGGGGTTCCGGACCAGGACCCACAGGAGGTGGAGCAGACAGCCGCCGAGCAGGGCCCAGTAGATCCCGAACAGGACTCCGCGACCGGCGGCGGGGAGCACGGCCGCGATGGCGATCAGCGGGAAGACGGACACCAGCGCACCGATGATGGTCACTCGCACTCTGAAGTTCGGTCCTGTGCCGAGCTGTTCTCTGAGGGACTCCGCCATTTCTCTCAGTCTCCTCACTTCTCCGGGACAACTCGGCTCGTCCAAACCTGACGATCATTCAGGGCTGCACTCCGATCAGCGGAGATTCGAAGCTCGTGAGCTCGGCGATCTGCCGGAGGATTGTGCGGTATTGGTCGCGTCGGTCCACAGCGGTTGTGCTCAGCGTGAGGACTGCCATGCGCTTGCAGTCCGGGTGCGGGAGGTAGGCGCAGATCTGAAGCAACGGGGTTGGAGGAAGACCGGATTCCGACGTAGGGGTCCGTACGGTCTCACTCATCGACGCGGGCCCGCTGGGCAGGTCCAGGTACTCGACATGAGAGTGCTGCTCCGCTGCCGCCACCGCCCGTGCCGCACTCACCGACCGCGGGGACCAGGCAATATCGCGCCAGGACACCGTGAAGAGGGAATGCAGGGTTCCGCCGTTGTCTCCCGCCGTGTCGTCGCGGTGGACGCCCAGGGAGCAGTGGACGGTGCCCACCTCCCGCAGGGCACGTAGGAATTGCTGTCCCGATGCCAGCTGGGCGATGAACTGTTGCCGGGTGACGCCGTCAGGAATGGCCTCGAGCAAGGGGGTCAGCGCTTGCGCGAGCCGGTCCGCCTCGGCGGAAGCCGGTGGGGCGAGAAGAACGTCGATCGGCAGCTCGGTGAAGCCGCCCGGGACGGCGAACCAGATGCCCGCGCTGGGGTCACTGGCCGAATCGTCGATGATGACGCGGTGTGTCATGTTTATAGGGCTTTCGGAGGCTTCGTCGATGTGGGGAATTCAGGGTCGGGCAGGCACAATCCCGGCGCGGCGACCGCGTTCGACGTCCTCGCTGGTGGCTCCCCACTCGGCGACGGTACGACGCCCTCCGTCCGAACCTGTCTGCTGATGAAGGAAGCGGAAACGGCGCGGCATCGACCCGTCAGGTGTGGGTGCGGCCAGCACCCCGATGAAACGGGGGTCCCCGGCGAGCCACACCACGCCGACCTGAGCCTTGAGTTCGGGCGTCGCACGAGGCGCCATGCGTCGGCTCCACCAGCCGACCCCCCAGTGCCGGGAGAACACCATGGGCAGCCCCTCCTCCGGCCGGGCCGGATTCGGGAACTCGAACCAGCCGAACTGTCTGCCGACGACATCGGTCCGGTTGGCGAGGCCGCGTGGGGGCTCTTGGAACAGCTGCCACGGGTACACGCGAAGGACCCGCCTCATCCGGAAGACGGCGAAAAGGATGAAGAGCTGGAGGACGGCTCGGTAGAAGCTGTACACAAGGAACGGCGCGACGACGACCGCGTATCCGGGCCCGAGGAACACCGACAGGACGGCCAGCAGGGCGAACCACGACGCGATCCAGGCAACGAGAGCGAACGCGTTCATCGCCAGCTGCTTGGACCAGGCGCGCCGGGTCGGTGAGTGCTCCCAGGCTGCGGGGTGGTCTGTGGGGTTCATGTGAATTCTCTCTTGTCCTTCGCTTCAGAACACGTGCCGCGCGAGGTCGACCAGCGCGCCGCCGTCCAGGATGCTTCGCGCACCGTCGATTCCGGTGCCGCCGTCCTTGGCACCGTCGTTGTCCAGTTCGTCCACGGCACTGGACACCAGCCCGTACCCGGCGGTCACTACACCGGCCGAAGCCGAGCTGATCTCCACGATCTCGCCGACCCGCGCCGCGTCACGCGCTCCACGCACCACAAGGTTCAACGCGGGATTCCCGAGGCCCGAGATCGCCTTCGCCTGACTCATCGTTTCGCTCCCGAACGCCGTCAGCGCCCTCCCGAGAGTGACCGTCTCCTCGCCGGCTCGCAGGGCGTTCACCGCTCCGCGCGCGCCCATGCCCACGGCTCCCACACCCGGAATCATCCCCAGGACGTCGCCACCGAGGCTGACGACATTGCCCCAGAAGTCGGAGTCGAACTCACCCTTGGTGAAGCCGTCCTTCAAGGAGGCGAGAACTTCGGAGTCGGACAGCCGCATGACGAGTGCGGATGCGCTCAACGCAGCCGCCGTGAGCAGCAGGACGGCTGCGGCCACGCCTCCGGTAGCCACGAACAGCGCCACCAGACCGATGACACCCGCGGTGAAACTCAGGATGTCGGGCAGGTTCTCGGTGAACCAGTCCGCGAATTCCTCGAGCCAGCCCGGTTCGTGCGGGGCCAACTTCTTCGTGGCATCGCGAATCTTGCCGGCGCGGTAACGGGCCTTTTCCTCATGCTCCTCGGCGAGTTTCTTCGCCCTTCCGATGACCTTGTCAAGCTCGGCCTGGGCTTCTTCAACCGCGGTGTTGGCATTGCTGAGGGTCTTCTGCGCCTGGTCGTGCCGGCTTCCCTTGCCGTCGAGCTCGGGGCTGCTCTTCGCCTTTGAGGCGTGCCCCTTTGCCGCGTCTACGACGTCCTGTGCGGCCTTGGCGTCCTGCTCGAGCTTTTTGGCTCGACGCTGAAATTCCTCGAGTTCGCCCTCCCAACTGTTGAGCTGCCGCGCAGCCTTACGGATGGAGTGCGCGGCGTTCTTGAGATTGAGCGGGAGGGGGCCGCCATCAATCTGCTCGCGGAAGGCTACTGCAGCGTCGCCCTCCCAGTAGCTGCCGTCCATGAGTTTCGTGACGAGCCCGTGTGACTCTTCCAGGACCTTGGCACAGCTGCTGAGCTTCTTGTACAGGTCGAGGACGGACTCGGTGTCACCAGGGGTCGGGTTGAAGCCCAGATGTGGGTAGTTGGGGTTCGGAATGGACGGAGACGACTTGAGTCCCTGGGGCAGGTCTCCGTCCCGGGCTGCGGGGGAGTTGGAGTAAGGAGACTGCTCGTGGCCCGGCGTGTAGGTCACTTCTTGCCCCCTCCGTTGCCGTGCTTCGACTTCCGCAAGGCTTCTTCCAAGGCCTTGTCGACCTCTTCGTAACTTTTCTTGCTCTCGCCGATGATCTTGGCGAGATCCTCTGTCTGCTTCCCGATCTCCTCGGTTCCGTACTTCCAGTCGTCCTGAAAGTCCTCGCATGCCGAGTCCAGATCGTCCGTGCCCAGACCTGTGACAGTCGCATCACTCAACGCCTTGCGCAGGCCCTTCAATGAGGTGCTGGACTTGTTCAAAAGCTTCATGAAATGCGCGAGTTCGCCGCCGTCCACAACGAGCCGGTCAGCCATGTGCCGGTGTCCTCTCCCCGTTCAGAGTCCCCTCCGCATGGATTTGAACCGCCTGGTCCATCTGTCCACTGCTGGATTGATCCGCGCGGAATCGGCGGTCGATCGAGCTCGACGGCGCGACTGCTGCCGCCGCGTGGGACGCCGACAGCGAAGAGTGGTACGTCAAGGCGGGCCCCCCGCAAGGCAAAGGGTAAGTCAAGGGTGCTGACGGTATCCGTGTGACCCCTGGTTTCGCCAGGCCGGACCTGTTCGCGGGTGAGTAACAGTGAATCTATTGCGGCAAACCGGGCGACCCTGTGGCCCTGTTGTGGGGGAGGTGGGTGGCCGGGGGCCCGGTCGCGCCGACAGGCTGTACATCGTGGCGTCGGCAGTCGGGGGGCTCGTAACGTGTTTGCTGCAACGAATCAGCTGTAGCCGTCGAGCCCTCGAAGCCCAGGAGTCTTCGACGGGCGCGCCACGAAGGCAACTTGCACCGTTACCTGCACGCTCTGGATTATTTAGGGGGAAACGGACATCTCCAAGGCGCTCGGCGGCATGCGCTCCGCCTCGAAGGGCTCCGCCCTCGAGGACGCGGCCGGCAAGGCCATGGAGGCGTTCGTCACGGGTTGCCCTCCCCACGGAACCGGCTTACCAGCTTGGCGGCCTCGCCGACCTTCCACCGGGTCCACGATCCATCCTTGAACCAGACCCTGACGTCGGTGGCGTTCACGGAGAAGGGCATTCGCTCAATGTCGGTCACGGAATCGCGAGGCAGCTGCCACAGTTCGTCGGCGGGAGCCAGGCCGGCCGTTGTGGTCACGCCGAGGACGAGCAACTGCTGGTCCGTGAGGACGAGTTCGGTGCGGTAATTCTTGGGCCGACGGGCAGGGTCGAGTTGCCAAGGCAGAGCTCGGGCGGTGGTGCCCGGGGCCGCCCACATCACGGGGAAGTCGTCCACCTCGTTCTCGAGTTCCTGGACCTTGCCGGGACTGTGGGGTTCACCGAAGGGCGAGCCGCTGGGCGCGGCGACGTTCGCGACCATGTTCAGCAGCCGCGGAACACCGAGCAGAGCGATGTCGAGGGCGCGGACACCGGCCCGGTCGGCCTTGCCCCGGGGCGTGAAGCCCGGGCCGGGCGGCCAGCCGAGATCGGCCTCGATGTCGCGTCGCTCAGCGTCGCGGTAGGAACGTAGTCCTGCCACTCGCGGTGCCACTCCGGTCGCGAACGCGACATTGGTCCGCACGAGCAGGTGCTGTCCCGAGGGTGGATACCAGTCCATGGGCGAAAGCCTCCTCCGCCTGCGCTACAGGTCGCCCAGCTGAGGCTTGGCCGCTTCCCCGGCGGGCCCCATCAGGATCGAGTGCGTTTCGTGGACGTCCGTTCCGGCCGTTGCGGGGACTTGGACCTCGATCATGACGATCCCGCTCGGCCGGCGGGTGAGGAGCGGAGGAGAGGCGTCGGCCGGAAGTTCGGCGAGGAGGCGGGTCAGGCGCTCGCGTTGGCCGCTGGTCAGTTCGCTTTCGGGGACGGTGCGTTCGGTCCCGGCGAGTAGTTGGCACAGGCGCTCGGCGCTGTCGGGGTTGCCCGTGAACAGGCGGATCCACGACTGGTCGGTGAAGGTCAGCCGTACGTCGGCTTCGACCTCGCTGTACGTCATGTGCCGGGCTCCGGCGATGGAGTCGCGAGGGAACTCGGCGAGTACGTCCGCCTTGTCCAGCGAGCCGGTCCGGGTGCCGAGGAAGAGCAGGCGCCGACTGGTGAGGGCGAGGTCGGTGGCGTAGCCCTTCGGGCGGCGTGCCGGATCGAGCTGCCACGGCACCGTGCGCGCCAGGGTGCCGCGGGCCGCCCACATGACGGGGAAGTCCTGGACCTCGTTCTCCGGCTCTTCCGGCTTGCCTCGTACGGGTACGTCACCGAAGGGCGAGCCGGCGGCCCCACCGATGTTCGCGATGATGTTCGCGATCACGGGAACCCCGACCAGGAAGGCGCGACCGGTGCGGCGTGCGACGCGGTCGCCGGTCGTGCGCAGGGAGTGGACCGGGCCTTCGGGCCAGCCGGGCAACTCGCCCTGGATGTCGTCGCGGGCAGGGTCTCGGAACCATCGGGATCCGGCTACGGCGGGGGCGACGCCGGTGGCGAACTTGGCTGGGGTGCGGAGGAGGAGGTCTTCGTCGGCGCTGGGGTACCAGTCCATCAGTGCGTCACCTCTCGAGGCAGGACTTCGCCCCGGTCAGGCAGGTGCACCTGCGTGCGCGTGGCAGCGCTTCGGGTTCGCCGGGCGTGCGTCGTCACCCCATGTCCGCCGCGGGTGTGAGCGGCTCCGCGCCACTGTCGTCGGAAGGGGCCTCGGCCGTGTCCGTGAACGAGACGGTCTGGAGGATGGCCGCCATCATGTTGCAGAACTCCGCCCAGTAGTCCGTGGCAGCGGTGTCCAGGGTGAAGACAGCGGTGTACGGGCCCGTCGGGAACGGGATGTGGACCTGGATCTGCCCGGTGAGGAGCTCAACCTGCTCACCACTGCTGGTCACTTCGGGCTGGACGGTGACCTCATTGAACCGGACGCAGGAAACCGCCGGCCCGCAGGGCAGGTCCAGCCAGCGGGCGTCGTTGTTCGGGTTGCCGGAGAGGGCGGCCAGAATGCCCTGCGCTGCGATGTCGGGGTCGGACTGGTCGGTCTTCAGCGTCGCGACCGTGAGCGCGCACTGGGCGACTCCGCCTTCGTCTCTCGAGAAGAGGCCCATGGCCGAGTAAGCGCATCCGTTCTCGGCCATGTATTCGGCGAGCGCGGCGTAGAAGGGTGCTGCCGGATCCCAAATGGCCTCGTCGCCGCGAGAATAGAGGTCGCGTACGAACTCGCGGGAACGGGCGGCGCGTTCTTCGGGCGACGGGGCTATCGGGAGGGCATGAAGTCCGTTCGGTGCGATGAACGAGAAAGGCGGGACGATCCCGGGTTCGACTTCTACCGCGAGGGTGGTCATTCAGTGCTCCGCTCGAAAAATCAGAGGTCCTTGGGATCGAATCCGCCGCGCCCGCCTGCCTGGCTCATGAACCAGAACGGCCTCAGCATCCCGAGATCGGGCTTCACCGGCTGAGTGGTGGGCACCTCGATGAGGAACTTGCCGCTGGGGCGACGGGTGATCACAGGTTCCACAGAGGTGTCCCGGTCATTCACCGAGGCCACGTACGACTCCACGTACTCGCGTTGGCGTGGCGTGAGCGCACCGAGCGGGACGACCTCGCAGGGGTGGGCCAGGTGACGGAGAACGGACCAGTACTTGCGGGTGCGCGGTGGAGCGAGCCTGCACCACGAGCCGTCTGCGAAGCGCACCTTGGCTTCATCGCCCACGCTGCTGAATCGCATCCGCTCGACATGCGCGATCTCCGACCGTTCGACCTGCCAGAGAACCTGGTCACGTAGAGGGTCGTCATCCGGGAAGCCGGTGATGACCAGACGCCGGTCGGTGACGACGATGTGGGTGTGGTAGTTCTCGGGACAACGGGCTGGGTCGAGCTGCCAGGGCAGAGTGCGGGCGAGCGTGTCGGCGTCGGCCCACATGACGGGGAAGTCAGTGACTTCGTTCTCCGGTTCCTGTGGTCGCCCGGGTCCGTCACCCGCGCCGGGAAGGAAGCTGCCGGTGCCGCCGAGACCTTCGAGGGCGCCCCCGATCGCAACGTAGAGCGCGCGCATTCCGAACACACCTGCACGTTTGCCAGGGTGCTTCTCCGCCTCGGGGCCGAGGGAGAAGACAGGGCCCTCGGGCCAGCCGGGCAGCTCACCTTGGATGTCGTTCCGCTGAGTGTCGCGGAACCATCGCATACCGGACACTCTCGGGGCGGTGCCGGTCGCGAAAGTGATCGCGTCGCGGGCGAGCAGTGTCTCGCCCGGTTCAGGTGTCCAGGTCGCCATGTGCATCGCGCTCTCAGTGTGAGGTGGCAGCGTCGTGGAAGCTGTCTCCAGGATGGAGCGCTTCTCCGATGTGTTGGGGGATGCTCGCGAGCTTGGGTGCGATCTTGATCCCGGCGTCCAATGCCCTGCCCCCCAGACTCAAGGGGCTGACGTCGAACTTGCCGCCGCTGACGAGCTTGAGTCCCTTGGTGCCCATCAGCTGACCTTGGTGATAGCCCGCTTCCGCCAGTCCGGCCAGCCGGCTCATGGCACCGCTCTCATGAGTGATGATGCCGATATTGCCGAACTTGCCACCCAGAACGACCTTCTTCCCGAACAGGGCGAGGCCGCCTTCCACCTTTCCTGCGAGCTCGCCGGTCGCGAAGATGTTCCGGGCACCGGCGGCGAGTTCCGCGCCTTGGAAACCCTTGCCGAACTCGCTGGCGGCGCGTGCCGCGGCGATACCCTCGTCCGCCACCTTGACGCCCTTGCCGAAAGCACCGAGTCCGGGCATGAGCCCGAGCGCGTCGAATCCCATCTGCATCCAGCTCACATCCGCACCCGCGGCTTTGGCGATGCCGTGCGACAGCAGCGCCAGCCCACTCGTGGCCAGTGCCGCCGCACCGAAGATGGCACCGAGGGGCTCGAACGGCAGGGTGATGATGGCCAGCATGCCCAGGATGCCGCTCAGATCGCTCAGCAGGTCACCGACCAGCTTGATCATGTCGGCGTGGTCCTTGAGCCAGTCACCCGTGGCATCCCAGGCGTCTGCGATCCCGCTCCCGAGCTTGTCCCAGAACCCGGGCTCGTCCGGCGCGATGTCGCCGGCCTTGTCCAGCTCCTTGCTGATCTTCTGGGCGGCGAGGCGGTACTCCTCCTCCAGTTCGTGGACCTTCTGGATGACGGCGTTCACGGCTCCGGAGGCCTTGCCCAGCTCCTCGCTTCCCTTGCCGTCGCCCTTCTGGTCGGCCTTGGCCTGGGCGTCGGCCTTGGCGCTGAGCTTCTCGCCGGCTGACTTCTCCAGCCTGTCCGCCCGGTCCTGGAAGTCGTGGAGCTCGTTGGCCCAGCGATGCAGTGCGCGCGATGCCTTGTCGAAGGAGTCGTGGCTCTTACGGATGAGGGGGGTGACGTCCTTGCCGATGTAATCGGTGAAGGCGATCGCGGTCTTGCCCTTCCAGGCACCTGCCTCGATCCGGTCCAGTTCCTTGACCGCTGTGCCCAGCTCGCCCGCCAGTTTGCCGATCTGCTTGGCGAGATCTCGAGTGTCATCCACGTTTCCCGGCGTGGGGTCCCAGCCTATGTGGGGGAATGCAGGCCGCTGCCCAGCCACTTACTTGCCCTTCTTCTTCGGGGCCTTGAGCGACTCGGCCAGGTCCAGGTCGAGCTTGCCGAAGCTCTCCCCGATCTTGTTGATCATCTTCACCGCGCCGTGGGTGTGCTTGCCGAGCTGCTTGATCCCGTACTCCCAGTCGTCGGCGAAGTCCTGCACGTCTTCGACGAGGCCGCTCTCACCCACGGCTGAGGCGTCCGTGCCACGGAGGGTGCGGCGGGTGGTCTCCATGCGGTCGCTGATGGTGGAGAAGGTCTTCTTCAGGTCCTGGAAGATCGTGTCTTCGAGGCGCAGGTCACTCACGATGATCACTCACGATGCGCTTTGGGTGGCCCGGTGGTTGCGTGCGGACTGATCCACGCACTCCACCCGCGCCGCGTTGCCTTCGCGAGGGCGAAGGAGCGGGCAGGGGAGCCAAGGGGTGAAGGCAGCCTCGGTGATCTTATGTGCAGAGCAAAGACGACCTAACTGGGCTGCAAAAAATTGGCGATCGCTTGAAGAGGGCATGGGGGATCTTTTGCCGGAAATTGGCGGGGTGCTGATCTCCTGTGGATCCCGGATGGCGAAGAGGGGCCTGAAGTGAGGTGAGAGCGCTTCGGTCGGTTGGGGTCGGGAGGTCTCCCGCCTCATGCGCTCGGCCGACCTGAGCGGCCTTCGTCTGCGTTGGCAGGTTGAGGCGGACTGGTAAGGGGACCGCGTTGATGGCGCTGCGCGAGAATCTGTCGATCCTTGGGGAAGTGGCTTCCAGCGGAGGCGAGCGCGGTGGCCGTTGTAACGTGTTTGCTGCAACGGGCCAGCTGGCAGTTGTCGTGCCCGCGAGGCCCAGTAGCCTTCAACGGTCGTGTTACGAAGGCAACTTGCACCGCTACCCGCACGCTCTGGGTTATTTGGGGGGAACCGGACATGTCCAAGGGTGATCTCGTCCTGAGCCTGTCCGGGCTCGACACCTTGGCGGGTCAACTGCGGTCGATCAAGAAACGTATGGACGACACCGGCCAGGTCGACCGCAAGCTGGGCAACGGCGAGTTGGGCTCGAGCTCTGCGTTCGACGCCATGGAAGACTTCGTGCATGGCTGGAAAGACGGCCGCAAGGAGATCGACGTCGGCCTCGATGGCGTGGCGAAGATGGCCCAGGAGATCGTCGACAAGATGACCAAACTCGACGTCGATCTGAGGAACGCCCTCCGCGAGCACGAGAAGGAGGGCAAGGGTGCAAAGTGAGGGCCCCCTCGCCGAGGATCCCTTCGCCGGGGCTGCCCCCGGGGACGTCATCGGCATCAACATCCAAGTCCCGAGCACGTGGTATGAGTTCGACGTCCACCCCGCCACGGTGAACCGCTCGATCCGCGAGGCGGTCGCAGAGCGGATCAAGGAGAGGCCGGAACTGGCCGAGTACCAGGCCGATCTGGTCAGGACCCTGAAGAAGGTGGCCCGCGAGGCCAGGAACAACAAAGTCGTCTACTCCGGCTCCATGTGCGAGATCGTCGACGACGAGCCGATGGTCGCCAGTCTCACGGTCAGTGTGACCGCGGCCGTGAACGAGACCACCGGCGAGACCGCTTCCACCGGCCTCGACACTCTCCTGGGAGTGATGACACCGATCGCCGGCGGCCGTCGGCCCACGGATCCGTGGCGCCGAGTGCGCCTGTTGGACCTGCCCGAGGCGGGCCAGGCGGTGCGCGCCGAAGGCATCGAGGATATCGAGATCCCCGACGACAACCGCAGCTATCGCGCGGTGATGATGCAGACCTTCGTGCCCTTCCCGGGCAGCGATCCGAAGGTCGCCGTCATCAGCGCGAGCACACCCCAACTGGCCCTGGTCGAGCCGATGCTGCAGCTCTTCGACCTCATCACCAGCACTTTCCGCTTCGTATACCGCGCCGACCTCGACACGGAGAGCTGAGCTCGATGGCCCGCCCCACCGACTGGCACAACCTCGACCTGCACGACGACCCGACGCCCGGCGATCCGCACGAGGTCAAGCTCCAGGGCCAGCGTTACAAGACGTTCGTCGAGGACATCTCCAAGGCGCTCAGCGGCATGCGCTCCGCCTCGAAGGACTCCGCCCTCGAGGACGCGGCCGGCAAGGCCATGGAGGCGTTCAAGGAGCGGATCGGCAAGCTGCCCGGCCAGTTGCAGAAGCTGCACGACTCGTACGACCTGGTCGCTCATGCTTTGGTGACCTACTCCGGGAAGCTGGAGCACTGCCAGACGACGGCGGACCACGCGCTCGCCAAGGCCCGGACGTTGCGCGGCGACCTCTCCCGGGCGCAGTCCCGACTGTCCAGCGCCACCACCACGGCGAACAACGCCAAGTCCGCGCAGGACAAGCTGAAGAACCCCACTGATGACGCTCCCGCACCTGACCCGGAAAAGGTCCGCAAGGCGACACGCGACGCCCAGCACGCGCACCAGCACCAGCAGGCGACCCAGGGCCAGGTCAACCACCTGCACGCCCAGCTGGCAGAGCTGAAGACGAAGGCGGAGAACGCCGGCAAGGACCAGGACGAGGCTGCCACGAAGCTCGTCAAGGACATCCACGAGGCGTCCGACGCCGGGATTCACAACAAGAAGTGGTACGAGAAGGTCGGCGACTGGCTTGGGAAGGCCTGGAAGGTGATTGTCATCGCCGCCAAGATCTTCGTGGCTGTTGCCGGGATCGTGCTGCTGTTCGTGGGCGGCCCGCTGGTGTGGATCGTTCTTGCCGCGGCACTGATCGTGCTGGCGGACACCATCATCCAGTTCGCTCAGGGCAATGCGGGCTGGGGTGATCTTCTCTTCGCCGCTCTGGACTGCATCCCGGTGGTCGGCAAGCTGTCCATGCTGGTGAAGGCAGGCAAGCTCGCCGCCGGGGTCAAGATGGTGTTGAGGGTTAGGAAGGCGGAGATCGCCTCCGCCCGTCTGATCAAGCTGTGGCATACGGGTGAGGACCTCAAGGGATTCCGGAAGGTCGCCTTCGCGTTCACCAAGGGAGAATTCAAGAACACGCTCAAGGACGCCGTTAACGGCGGCTGGGGCGATGTTAAGAAGAATTGGAAGGGTAACCTAGTAAGTAACGCCGTCGGTGTGGGTACTGGCTCGCTGTTGAGCAAGGGCTTCAGTAAAGGTCTCCCCAAGGCGGCTGCGGCCATCTACAATAGTAATCTGACCAACATGACGCGCGGGCAGTACCAGGACCTGGGTATGACCTTGGCTGGGAAAAACGTGATCGGCAAGGCAATTCTGGGCGCCACTCAGGGAGGCCTCACCAGTATCACCAAAGCCACAGTCAACAGTGCGGTCTTCGGCGCCGATTTCGATACCAGTGGCGTGTTGATGGACACCGTTGGTGGCTATGGCGACAGTGGTCTGGGCTACAAGCCTGGCATCTTGCCCGCCAAGGCCGCGTTCAGTGGCTGATCTGTGCCTTCGCTTCTTCGAATCGCGTCAGCGATTCATTCACCTGGACGCGGAAGTCGATGTACCGAACGGTGCCGCCATCGGCCATTTCGGTGTGGCCGGTGGGCTCCGTGACACGGCCCATGAGGCTGCCTGTCAGTTGTTGGGCCGCCGTCCAGAGAGCGGTGGCTGTGGACTGCGGCGACGATTCGTCGATCATCGTCCAGCGGTGACTGATCGTCATGCGCCCGTTCTTGAGCTTGAACTTCAGCGGTAGTCCGATCTCGGAGCACTTGAACGTGCCACGCCCGCGCCGCAGCAGCGTGCCGACACCGTCGAGTACCTCGACCAGCGCGGGGAAAATAATGACGCCTACGCCCCCATCCGGTTGCCGGGGGTTTCGGGAAGTGGCGTTTCCGGAACTTCCCGTGACGTCCAGATGCCCCTGGAACATACCGTCGAGGACGTCGTCCTGACCGTCGAATGGAATGTACACAAACTCGGGCACTGGAACCTCGCTGTCGTCTGATCAGGCTTTCTGGAGCGCTCGGCAAATAGAAGTCAATGGGCGATTCCAGCTGCCCGCGCCTGGTGCCAGGAAGATTCGTCCACTCCATTCGGACGTCCGCCCGTGAGCTGTGGGTGCTTGGGACGCACGGCAATCAATTCGTGTCGCTCCCGCGGCGTGATCACCATGCCGAAGCGCGGGTCACCGGCGAGGACGAATCCCTGGTCCCGGACCTCGGCCATTGTGTTTCGCCACTGCTTACCGAGCCCGTATCGCAGTGCGACGACACTGACCTTCTTGTTTGGGGCGTCCGGATCGGGAAGCTGAAAGTGCGCGATGTCCCCTGCGGAAACGCTCTTGAGCGGCGGGTGGTCTTTGAACGGGTAGACGGCCAGAATGCCCCTCATCTGCTTGACCTGAGACCAGCGGCGCTCCGAGAGGACGAGCCCAACCGCTGACACAATGACCAGCGGGGCAATGGCATAGCCGGGGAGTGACCCACCGACCAGCGGTTCCCACAAAACCATTGCCAGCACGGGGAAACCGGGCAGGGAAATCCCCCAGAACGTGAATGCTGTGGTGGAACGCCGCCGCGCAACCTGCCACGCGCGCAAGGCGTCCGGATCATCGATGGCGTTGCGAGACGTTTCGTCAACCATTCGAAGATCCTTCCCTACAGGTGATTAATTGTTGTGGTTTGTCGTGGATTTGATGGGGCCGGCAGGCTTTTCGACCCGTAGGGCCGACCGTATCAGCACCGAGGCATCCCGCCGGTGGGCGGAAGGCGGGGAGCGCCGGCGCGATTCGGGGCGCCGCGGGGAGTTTCAGTTGAGGTCGGAGGTGAGTCGGTAATTCATGTTGGTCCTGCCCATTCGGGCGGCCGGCGGCCTTGGATTCCGCCGGCCGCCATTTCTGGTCAGCGGTTGACGGCCTGGATCTCCTGGACGGTGACGGCCTGGGTGGCGCCGAAGGTGCCGTCGGGCAGGTTGCCGCCCGCGCCGCCGGTACCGGTCCAGTGGATCTTCCACGTGATGGTGGCCTTGAGTGGGTAGGTGCCGTCGCCGGAGGAGCGCAGGTACTTGACGCCGCAAGGCGGGGTCGTGCTCGCCTTGCCCTTGGCGTACGGCTCGCCGATCTGGCCGTTGTTGATCTCACAGACGCCGGAGGCCGGGTAGGCCTGTGCGTCCGACGTACCGGGATCGATCTTCAGGGACACCGGTTCGGCCGTCGTGGTCGCAGTGATGCCGAGTACCGGCACGGAGGCGGTGACCGAGACCGGCTTGAACTCTGCGCCGTCCAGCCACGCCCACGTGGGCAGATTGACCTTGGTCGCGCCTGCCGGGGCCAGGGTCACCTTGGTGCCCGGGACCCGAACCTCGTTGTAGGCGAGTTCGGCGAGGACCTTCGGAGTGACCGCTTCCGGGATGTCGGCCGGGGGGTCGGTGTTGGCGTCGACCCAGAAGATGGGTTTGGTGCAGTCGAGGGCACCGGGGTCTCCCTCCCGACCGGGCGTGACGTACGAGTCCCACCAGTAGCCCTTGCCGGTCTTGTCCTTGTTGAAGTCCTTGTACGGATGTCCGTTGACGTAACGGTCGCGCTGTTTGGCGTCCCACTCGTAACCGGTCGATTCGGCTTCCCACGTCGGCTCCAGGTACGCCTTGAGCTTGGCGGGGGTGTACTTGGGTGCGTAGTAACAGGCTGGCGGGGTCCAGGTCGTCGTCGAGGTGACGGGGCCGACCGACTGACCGGATCCGTTGTTCGAACGGTCGTAGACGATGGCACCCGCGGTCGCGGAGATTCCGCCCTTGCCGTCCGATTTACCGGAGGTGGGCGGGGCTCCCTGTCCTTCGCCCGGTCCGTATGCCGCCGCTGTGCCCGGCAATCCCACGCCGCATGCGGCAATGATCACGCTCAGCGCCAGGATGCGCCGCCGACCGGTCACCCAGCGCATGTCTTGTCCCCCCGCTTCGAGACCAGGTTGCTGGTCTGCCACACGCCCTGCTTGTTCCTCTCGAGGCGGGTGTTGTACAGCACGTACGGACTTTCCTTCGAGGGAGTCCTGTCGACCTTGTTCGTCTTGCGGTTCTTGTTGAAACCCTTGCTCTCGTCGGAGCAGTAGACGACGGACGCCGTGCTCTTGCCGGAGAGCGTGACCTTGGGGGCGTAGTAACGCGTCGTGCCAGTGAAGGAGAGGTTTGCCTTCACGTACGCCTGTACCCAGGCCACGGCATCGGTCAATGCTTTGTCGCGGTAGTAGAACGAGAGGCCAGGTGCGCTGGTGTCGCCTCGCAGAATGGCATCGTTCGTTGCGTCGATGCGCTGGGCGGTGTCCGCCAGGACTGCGTCCTCGGTCGCGTCGCCCGTCTTCCAGTTCTCGTACTTGTCCGTGACATCCGACGGCAACTCGATCTTCGGACGGTTGGCCGCGCTGGAAGCCGAAGCACTCGGCGAAGCTGCCGTCGCACTCCCTGCGTCCGCTCCCGCGATCTTGTCGTTGTTGCTGGACTTGTCGTCCCCGCCCCCGCAAGCCGTCAGCAGTAGGGCTGCGGTCGCGGCAAGCGCGGCGGCAGCGGGCATCGTGCGGCGCTTCACTGTGGACTCCCCCGTGAGACTGAAGTTCGTCAAGAGCACAAACGCTATCGGTGGGGTTCTTGGTTTCGCCAGAGCGAACTTCCCTGCGAACTTGTGCAATTGCGGACGTATCGGGGCTCTGGGGGGTGTGGGATGTATCCCGATCGTGCTCAAACTGGCGGCGGCCCCAGGCGTGTTCGTGTGGCGCGTCCGAGGTCGCCGTAGTCGTGGGGGATTTCGGTTCGCTATCGCGGTGTCCTGCATCTTGGGCACGCGCATGGCGGGTACGCCGACGTGCGCGGCACCGGCTCCGCGCGACCGCCGGCCACGATCTCGAGCCTGCCGCTGTCGGCGGTCACCGTGCCGGCCGTGTCCACTGTGTAGATGCGCAGGGTGAGGCGCGAGCGACGGTGGTTTGGTTCCAGGAGTTCCAGTACGTCCGGCTGGGGTGGGTAGTGGGTGGAGCAGTCCGGGCACGCGTAGACGTTGAAGCCGGGGCCCGTGGCGGCGTGGACCTCGTGGACCAAGACCGGTTCGTCCGTGGTGCGTTGGCAGCGGGCGCACATGCGCACCGCGGGGCGCGTCATCGGGCGGCTCCCGCCGGTACGCGGATGCCGTGGATGTGTTTCGGGCCTACGTCGATGCCGAGTGTTGCCAGGCGGGCGGCTCGACGACGTTCGCGTTGGCGGCGGTGTTCGGTGGGGTCGAGTACGTAGGGGCGTACGAGGCGGGATGCGTTGCCGTCGAGCCGTTCGGTGAAGCGGTGCGGTGGCGGGACGGGGGTGATCCGCAGGGGCGGCAGCAGTGTGCCGAGGCGATGGCGGCCTCGTGGGGGTGGGGTGCAAAGACTCAGCATCCACGCGAGGGTGCGGACTGTAAGGTCCAGCATGTCGACGCTCCTTAGCAGCGTTGGCCGTGCCCCGGGACGGTTGCCTCCGTTGCCGGGGTTCTGGTCGTGTTGCGTCCCTTAACTTAGCTCGACTTGTATCTGTACGTATCGATACGTATCTCAATGACAGAGGCCTTACGTGTACGAGTAGCTTCCTGATCATGAATTTCCAGCCCGACGCAGAAATTGATCACGAAGGGCCAGTCACGCCGTACCGGCAACTCGCGGGCATCCTGCGAGCGCGGATCAAGCGCGGGGACTGGCAGCCGAACCGGCCGATCTCCAGTGAGACGCAACTTGTGCAGCAGTACGGTCTGGCGCGCACGACGGTTCGTCGGGCGATCGCCGTGCTCGTGGAGGAGGGGTTGGTCTTCACGGTTCCGCAGCGCGGGACGTACGTGACGCCTGCTGACGGTGACGAGGAGCCGGACGCCTAGGTCGGCCACCGTGGCCTTGGTGGGTGAGGAGCGTCTTGCGCACACTCGCGATGACCGGTCCCATGCCGGGGTGGGCGCATTGGCGAGTTGCGCCTGGCGAAGAGGGCTCGTGCGGGTCTCTCACTCCAATTGGCGTTTCTGCCTCACTGGGTGATCGCAAGGTCGCAGTTCGGGCGGCGCAACTCTGAGACGGAGCGGCCAATTGCCTGCAGTGAGAGGTCCGAACCGTGACGGAGGTGGGGTGCTCGGGCTGGCCGAGACTCCAGATTCAGGACGCCGATAAGCTGATCAACATGGAGACCGAGGCGGCCGGAGGGCCAACTGGGGTGGTGTGTCCGGGCTGCGGCGGTACGGAGGTGCGGGCGGTTGAGCAGGCGCGCTCGGGCAAGGGCGCGATGCGTGACGACCTGTACGGTCGGTTGGCGCCTGGGCCGGACAAGTTCGGCGACGGCTGGATGCACTTCGGGGAAGGCATGGTACTGACCGGCCTCGGTGTCGTCCTTGCGTACAGGGGCGTCCACCAGGACAAGTCCCTGTACATGGTCGGCGGTGTCCTGCTCGCCCTGGTTTGTTTCGTCGGGACCATCGCTGTCGTCCGCAGCGACGGGCGCGAGAAGGCCGCTGCCGAGGCCGGAGCTCCGCGTGCGGAGCGACTGTGGCGACCCGCGCAGTACTGCTACGGCTGCACCTTGGTGTTCTGCCCGGGCGGCACACCGTGGCAGGGGGTTCTCACCCCGGAGCAGTTCAAGAAGCTGCTGTGGACCGAGGCCGGATACGCCGACCAGCTCGTGGTGGGTGACAAGGCCAGGGAAGTTGAGATCCCGGCAGATGCGCTGCCTGGGCGGGTGTAGGCGGACCGCCGGGAACGGGCAGAGCCAGAGGTGTGCAGGCCATCGCGAGATCCACAGATCATTCCTCAGAGGTCCTGCAGGCCTGGCAGTCCTCGTCGGCGTCAACTGAGTAATGGGTGAAGTTCGGATCCTCGATGTCGGGCGTGATGATGTCCGAGTCGATGTCTCCGGTGAGCAGCGCAAGGAGTACGGCGGTGGCCGGTGCGGCGTAGTGCTCCCATGCCTCTGCGATGTCCTGGGAGACGAGCAGAGTGCGCCAGGATTCCGGATTCTGGTCGGTGTGGGCCAGCCAGTTGAGGGTGTCACTGTCGATGGTCTTGGCCCAGGCGATGAGTTCGTGGCCGAGGTGGACGGTGGGAGAGGTGCGAGTTTGAGGAGTTCGCGGAGCGATTCATCCACAACGCACACCGGCAGGTCTATGCCGGGTAGGGCTTGAACGTCACGGCCGAGAGGTCGGGGGTGACGATGTCCGAGTCGATTTCACCGGTGAGCAGGCCGAGAAGTACGGCGGGGGCTGGGGCATCGTAGTGCTCCCAGACGGCCAGGTCTTCGGAGACGAGCAGGGTGCGCCAGGACTCGGGCTTCTGGTCGGTGTGGGCCAGCCAGTACAGAGTGTCGCCGTCGATGGTGCTTGCCCAGGCGATGAGTTCGTAGCCGAGGTCGGCGCTGAATTCGTGCGGTTTCTCGTCCTCCTCCCGCCAGACGTCCACCGCGTAGTCGCCGTGCCCGTCGTTGAACTCGACGATGTCGTACGGCTCCCAAACGCCGGGGGGAACCAGCAGTTCGAGGTAGCCGCAGAAGGCACCGGACCCGTACAGGTTGACCAGATCCTTGTAATCGGTCGGCAGGTGGTGGTGCAGAGCCTGCTCGGCTGAATCCCAGTCACCGATGGGAGGTCGAGTTGCCGGCGGTACGAGCCGCATCAGCTCTTCAAGCGTCGCGTTCACTGTTTGCTACTCCGATGTCCTGGACTTCTTCGCGCCTACTTGCCGCAGTCGGGTGTGTTGGGAATGACGATGCGGTTGGTCCGCTTGCTCGGGTCCGCAGCCATCGCGTGTCTGGAGGCCTCGTCCGAATGGTAGGGCGAGAAGGCGAACCCCTTGTCGCTGGTCGCCTCGATGGCGATGCTGTGCGGTCTGGTGTCGGTCGGGCTGTGGTACAGGGGTGTGACCTTGTAGGTCACGACATGGCCGTCGTTGACCGCCATGGCCACCTGGCGTTCGTAGTGGTACATGACGGGGTGGTTCGCTCGGCGATGTACCGCCATGAAGTTCGCGAGGTCTTTGTTCGATCCGCCGAGCGAGGCCGCGAGGAGGTGGGTGCGTCGGAGCCCGATCCCGTCCTTCCAACCTGGGATGGTGCCGGCATCCACCTGTGGGCCCGTCCTCTGGCCCAGCATGTCCTTGTGGACCTCCGCGACGACACCCTCGGGTCGCCCCTTGTAGCCGGTCTTGTGGGTGACACGACCGCCCCACGTAGGGTCGATGGGGTTGCCGCCCTTCCAACCGGGCAGGTCGCGATACTTGGTTCCCAGACCCAACGGGTCCGACCACGCCAGCGGATTCGACACATACGCGCCCGGATTCGGCGCCGGCTCCAGCCCCAGCGGGTCCGGCGTGGTGTACCGCGCCGTAGCCGGGTCGTAGTGCCGGAAGAAGTTGTAGTGCCACCCCGTCTCCGCGTCCGCGTACTGGCCCGGGAAGCGCAGCGGGCAGTCGATCGTGGCCGAGGGGCCGTCCGGCAGGGGCTCGCCCCACAGCGTCGTGCGTTGCTGCCAGGCGATCTCACCGTCGGGGGAGACCAGCTCCGTCGGCGTGCCCACAGGGTCGGTGAGGATCGCGTGGAATCCATCGCCGGCTGTGAGTTGGGCCAGCGGAACAGAGGTTTCCGGGAGGTATTCGAAGGTGACCGTGCGGCCGGTCTCGTCCGTCTGCTCGGTGAGTGTCGCGTTGAACCACGTGAAGGTGAGGCGCTCCGTCACCTCGCCGGATTTGTCGACGCGGTATTTGGTGATGCGTCGGCCCGCCGCGTCGTATTCGTACCGCCATACCGCACCGTCAGGCGTGATCGTTTCGGCCAGTTGGTCCTGAGCGTTCCAGCGGTAGTGACGGACCCGGCGGCCGCCTGACAGCAGGCGGGTGGTCGTGCGGATGACGCGGCCGTGGGCGTCGTACTTGTAGCGGGTGCGGCCGGCGCGGTGGAGGAGCGTGCCGGTGAAGACGTGATCCGTGTCCTCCGGGGTCTCGGTGAGGGGCGTTTCGGCGTGGGTGAGGTTGCCGAGAGAGTCGTAGGCGTAGCGCTCGGTCCAGTTGCGGGCCGTGAGCGATGAGACGCGCCCACTTGCGGTGAGGTCCAGGCGGCGGGCGCCCGTGGACAGGTCGTCGATCTCGGTGAGGAAGTCGTCGGCCCGGTACGTGTACGTGCGGAGTTGGAGGGGGCGGGTGGTCCCGTCCTGCGTCAGTTGTTGGGCGGTCAGGCGGTTCGTGCCGTCCCAGGTCTGGTGCAGCTTTACGCCCGGGCCCAGTGTTCGGCTCGTCTCGCGGCCTGTGGCGTCGAAGCCGAACGCGATGCGGTGACCGGCCATTTCGAATGCAGTCGGCAGGCCGGTCGGGTCGTAGGTGAAGGACGAGACGGCGCCGGTGGGGGTGGTCCGACGGATCGGGCGGCCCATCGCGTCGTAATCCACCAGTACCGTACGGCCGTTGACCGTCTCGGACAGCATGCGGCCTGTCGCGTCGTACTCGCGGTGCAGGTCGGACGCTGCATTGCGGGCTTGGACCAGATTGCCCGCGATGTCGTACTCGTAGGTGGTGACCTCGTCGTTTTCGGCGGACGAGGTGAGGCGGCCCAGCTCGTCCCGCGTGAACGTCAGTGTCTCGCCGGCCGAGTTGGTGCGGGCGACGATGTTGCCCATCGCGTCGTACTCGTAGCGGATCGTCCTGCCGTCGAAGTCCGTCTCGTCGAGTAGGCGGCCCGCTGGGTCGTATGTGTACGTCCATTCGTTGCCCGCCGGGTTCACCACCCGCACCAGGCGGCGTTCCGTGTCGTGCTCGAAGGCGTAGTTCGCGCTGTCCGCGTCCGTCGTGCCCGTCAGTAGGTCGAACTGGCCGGGGGACTGCGCGACCGAACGACCTCCGGGGTCCGTGTAGCCGACCGGGTTGCACTCGGCGTCGAACGCCCACGACTCGCGGCGACCGTCGGACCGCTCCACCCACGAGACGAGGCCCTCAACGGTCCAGCCGACGTGGATCGTGTTGCCGAGGGCGTCCGTCGCCTCGGCGATGTGGCCGAAGGCGTTGCGTACGGCCGTCGTCGTCGACCCGTTCGCGTCCGTCACCTCGAGCAGCAGGCCCGCCGTGTCCGTGGTGCAGTGCTGGACCGCACCGAGCGGATTGGTGACCGTCTCCACGTCGCCGTACTCGTCATAGGTGTACGACGTACGGGCGCCCAACGGGTCGATCGTCGCCAGGAGGTTGCCTCGGTCGTCGTACTCGCTGCGCCACACCGCACCCGAGGCCTCGGTCAACTCCACTGGCAGGCCCAGGTCGTTGTAGGCAACTCGGTTGACCGAGCCGGTGGGGTCCTCCACGGCGACGACACTTCCGTGGGCGTCGTAGGTGTAGCGCGTGGTGTGGCCGAGGGGATCCCTTACGGCGACGAGGTGCTGGTTGTCGGTGTCCCAGTCCTGGTGCGTGGTGTTGCCGAGTGGGTCGGTCTCCCGGATCAGGCGGTAGGCGTCGTTGTGTTCGCAGACCGTCGTGTGACCGAGGGAGTCCGTGTAGTGCGTGGTGCGGCCGTCCTCCGAGTAGGCGAACGTCGAGGACATCAGGCCGTTCTCGCCGCCGGTTCGGATCACGCGGCCCGCGGTGTCGTACTCGTACTCGAAGCGGTTGCCGTTGCGGTCCGTCCATGACGTCATCCGGTGTTCGGCGTCGTAGGTGTGGCGGAGCGGCAGACCGGAGGAGTTGAAGACTTCGGCCAGGTCGCCGTGTTCGTCGTAGCCGAAGTGGGCGAGCGGCGTCGTGGTGCCGGGGCCCTCGGTGTCGAGGAGGTGGTAGCCGGTGATGCGGGGGAGGGTGGGGTGGTGGTCGACGGCTATGCGGTAGCCGCCGTGGTGGGTGACGAGGATGGGAAGGGCGCGGTCGGTGTCGTACTCGATCTCGATCGCGCGGCCGTTGCGGTCCTCGATGCGCACCAGGCGCAAGGTGATCGCGCCGGGGCGGTGGGGGAGGGGGCGGGCCTGGTCGAAGGTGAGGACGGTGCCGTTGTCCCCGATGCGCATCGGGGTGTTGGGCTCGCCGCTCCAAGTGAGAGGAAGGCGGGGCCCCGTGAGGGGGTACGTGGGGCCCTCTGCGGTCGGTGGCGGGTATGCGAGCAGCATGCCGTCGGACGACACGAACTCCACACCGTCTGCGTCCAGTTCGAGGTGTTGGTCGAGGACCGAGGCCCACGAGGAGCCGAAGAAAACACCGCGGGTGTAGCTGGAGAGGTGGGTGCGGGTGAGGGTGAGAGGGAGCGCGCCAGGGAGGGTTACGTCGGTGGTGGGCAGGACCATCTCGCCGGTAGCGACGTCCACGGGGTCGTTCTTGCAGTGGCGGGAGCCGAAGGTGCGGGCCCACAGGGAGCGGAGGCGGTCGAGGGGTTTGCCGGCAGCTGTCGCGGCTGTTGCCGCCGCGTCGGTTCCGCCGTGGCCGGTGTGTGGTTCGTGAGCGTGGCCCTTGGGGAGGTGGCCGGCCTCCTGGGCGAGGCGTTCGTCGGTCTTGCGGGCCTCGCGGACGACGGTGTGGAGGTGGTCGGCGACGCGGTGGTGGCTCTTGGCGAGGGCCTTGGGTATGTGTTCGCCGATGTGGCCGATGATCTCGACCACCGGTTTGACGAGTTTCTGGACTATCTCGCTCACGCCTGCCGCGTCATCCCGTCTTGAAGGTGAGGTGCCCGGTGTGGTGGCGAAAGGAGCGGCCGCCGTCGAGGTTGGCCTTCGACTCGCCCTTGATCGTGCCGGCATGGCCGAGGATGCCGTCGTAGTCGAGCTTCATCTTGGGGGCCGGGCCGCCGAGGGCCTCGTGGGTGATCTCGGCGAACAGCAGCTTCTCGACGGAGCGGTCGATCTTCTCCTTGATCGGCCCGGTGATCTTGCCGGCGAGGATCGAGACGACCTCGCGCTCGAAGTTCTGCATGATGCCGTTCATCAGGCGCTGTTGGATCTCGATCTGGGCAGCGGCCGCGAGGTCGGAAAGGCCCAGGGTGACCGCGCTGGCGGCGATGTCCATGCCCAACTCGCCAGCGGCGATTCCGAGTTGGACGATGCATTTGTCCTTCATCACCTCGACGCCGATGGCGGCGTCGTCCAGAGCGGTGGCCAGCATGCGGCAGGCCTCGATGAGCTCCTTCATGTGCTTGCTGGACTGGCCGGCCCACGCCTCGGCGAGGGCGGTGTAGGACTGGGAGGCGTAGACCTCTTGGAGGTCACCGGTCACGATCTTGTGGCTGCGGTCGTGGGACCGTTCTGCGTCGTGTGCGTACTTGCGCAGGTGACGGGCGGCCTCGCGGAGTTGGTCCTCGTCGATCTCGGGCCAGTCGAAGCCGAGGACGTTGATCACCTCGGCGAGCCAGTGCGGCAGGTTGATCGCCATTTTGTCGTTACCCCCGTGCGACCGCGACTCCCGTGCGTTCGTCCGTCGCCCGCGTCAACTCATGTGACCTGACACGGTCATGACGGACGATCATAAGTTCGAGGTGGAAAAAGGCAGGTCAAAGGCGCCCCAAGAGCCGGTTGTCGATATCTCAAGGCTCTCTTGGGTCCGGCGAATCGCGTGGTCCGCTCTAGACACTCCCTTTGCACCCCGTTGGTTGCAGCCGCGAAAACCCTCGACGGACAGTAACCATGGCTGCTCTGTGCCCTGCGGGACTGAAGTGGCGGTCGGACGAGAAGCACGTACACGGGGGTCGGAGTGGCGGATCACGTCAAGGTGTCCACAACCGAGCTGAAAGAGATCAGCCGGTCGGTGGGCAAGCTCAAGTCGCACTTCGAGCATGCCAGGGATCTTGTCGACTCCTACGACGCCGAGATGGGGTCCGGCGACGTCGCCGGCGCGCTCGACGACTTCGCGGACGACTGGAAGAAGAAGCGCAAGGAGCTCTGCGACGGGCTGGAGTTCCTCGGGAAGACCGCCGGTGCGGCGGCCAAGGCGTACGACGGTCTTGACCAGCATCTCGCCGACGCGCTGCTGAAGGCCCAGTCGGGGGACGGTGGCAAGGGCAAGTGAGTGACGACTTCTCCGGCGTCGACTGGCAGACGGCGCGCTACGACGACAAGGCGTTCACGCCCGGTGATCCGTACGAGGTGGCCCGGCTCGGCAAGCGCATCTCCGACACCGCCAAGCTGATCGAGGAGCAGGCGGGGAAGTTGAACAACCTCGTCGACGGGAACGGGTGGGACTCAGACGCCGGGCGGGTGTTCCAGGACAAGACCCATGACACCGTCGGGCTGCTCACCAAGACGCACCAGCGGTACGCGGCCGCCGCCACCGCCCTCGGCTCCTCCGTTCCGTACGGGCCCGTGTCCGACGAGGCGCGGGAGAACTGGGCCACCGCCCTCAACCACGCGCAGAACCTGGTGCGTACGGCGCTCACGAAGGCCAAGAGCGCCGACGGGGACGGCAGTCGCTATCAGAAGCAGATCGATCACCATCCCGGGCCCGACGAGCACCCCGACAAGCAGAAGCTGAAGCGGCAGAAGGACGCCGCGGACGGGGAGCTCGAGGCCGCCAAGAAGGATCTGCGGCATGCGCTGGACTACCGGGACACCCAGGCCGGGTACGCCGCCAAGGCCATCCGTGACGCCATCGACCATGACGGTCTGAAGGATCCCAAGCATCACTGGTGGGACAACTGGAAGGACTGGGTTGCGACGATCGGGCACTGGGCGGGGGCGATCGCCGGTGTGCTCTGTCTTCTGGCGCTCGTATTCAGCTGGGTTCCCATCCTCGGTGAGGTGCTCGGCGCACTGGCCCTGATCGCCTCCGTGGTCGCGCTGGTCTGCGACACCATTTCCGCACTGGACGGCAAGGGCACGTGGCTGGACGTCGCCATCGACGTGGTCGGTGTGCTGTCCTTCGGTGCCGGGCGGATCCTGGGGACGACGGCCAAGGAGGCCGCCGTCGCGGCGCGCGGATCGTCGGCTCTGAAGGAGTTCCTCGCGCTGCGCGAGGTGGGCGCGAGCGAGGAACTGGCCAGCGGATTGGCCGAGGACCTCACGGGAGTCAGAGCGGGCAAGATCGGCGAGGCCCTGGCGAAGGGTCCGGACAGGCTCCTGCCGAGTATGAAGTCGATCGTCAAGGAGTCTCTCAACTTCAAGGCGTACGCCAACGACGTTGTCACAGCTGTGAAGGATTTCAGGGCGGGGGCCGGAGGGGACGGAATCCTCGCCGAGGAGCTGCCCAAGTGGGGTTCCCTCGCCGATTCCGTGTTCAAGGGCAAGGCCTACTCGGCCGGCGGTCTCTACCTCGCGAGCCAGGTGGCGCCGCTCGCCGCGGGCATCGCGAACCTCACGCCCGCGGCGGGTTGGGAACCCAGCAGCATTGAGCGCAATGCGTTCGACGGGCTCAAGCATGTTCCCGGACTCGGTGCGAACGGGATTCCCTTCTACAACTGGCACTGGACTCCTGCCGGAGGCTGAAGGCACCTGCTGAAGCCGGACCATCGCGAGGCCCGCAAGGGCGAGGAGAGAACGAGGAAAGTGGCACCTGGAGACGGTCGGACCGTCGACGAACAGTTCGCCCGACTGCCGAAGAGCACGCGCCGCGCGCTTGAGCAGAAGGGGCTGGGCCTGCCGAAACTGCGCGAGATCGCCCTGGAGGACAACGGCGGGCGAATCGTGCAGCACATCCTCTCGGAATACTCCGTCTCCTCAAGCCGGTGGGATTTCGACGGTGATCGCTGGACCGAGGAGAGCAGGACAGTGTGGCCCTGGCTTCGGCTGCTCCTGGTGGCCGTCGTCGGTGTGGTCCTCTGCCTGCTGTCCACGTATGTCCTCGACTCCTCGGCGCTGTTCGTCGGCGCGGCCTGTGGGCTGGCCGTCGCCTGGGCGGGGTTCAAGACCCGCAGATCCGTCGGAGGGCTCGCCGTGTGCGGCGTCGTCGCGGCCGCTTACGTCGTCCTGATCTGGATGGGCTCGTACGCCGCTGACGAGTGGTATCTGCATCTGCGCGGTCAGGAAGCCACGGTCACGTATGCGACGCCCGTGAATCATGGGTCGCACGGGATTCGCACTCTGTACTGCCGCGTCAAGCTCCCGGACGGATCGGTCCGTCAGGTGTTCCACAACGACAAGCGGTGTACGGACGCGTCGGTGGTCGGCACGAAGACGCGCGCGGTGATCGATCCGTCGGACCACTATCGGCCGGTCCTCGGGGGCAGGTCCGACATCGGCGGCACCGTCGATGGATACGTCTGTCTCGGTGCCGCCGTCCTACTCGTCCTCGCTCCGCTGACTGCTGCGGTCATGAGCCGGGCGAACGAGGCGCGGGGCAGACGAGGCGGCCGGTCGGACGGAACGGCGGCGTGACGGAGGACGAACGCACCGTCGACGAGTTGTTCGCGGAGCTGCCGGAGAAATGGCAACGGACCTTGGAAGAGGTCGGCTTGGGGCTGCCGGAGTTGCGCCGTATGGCCGCCGACGACGGCGATACGCGACGGGTGCGCACCATCCTGGCCGACCTGACCGCCGACTCCCGTCCGCGACGGTTCGGTGGCAAGGGGCCACTTCGGTTGCTCGTCGGGCGGCCATGGCTGCGATTGCTGCTGGCCGCCCTCACCGGATTCGTCGTCTGCGAGCTGTCCAACCTCGTGCTGGGCGAGTTCTCTCTGCTGCTCGGAACCCTGGTCGGGGTGGGCGTCGTCATGGCCGCCCAAGATGCCGGGAATTCGCGCCGTGAACTGGTCCTGCCGTGGTTCACGGCGGTGGCGTACTTCGTCCTGATCTTCGTCGCGTCCCGCGCCACCCAGGAGTGGTACCTGCAACTGCGCGGAGTGGAGCAGACGGTCACCCTCGCCGCTCCCAGCCGGCCGTTGTCCCACGGGATCCGTGAGACGTACTGCAGGGTCCGGTTGGCGGACGGTTCCGTCCACCAGGTGTTCAGCAACAGGGAGAAATGCGCCGACCGAATGCGAACAGGGGACAGGGCCACGGCTGTTGTCGATCCGTCCGGCTTCTACGGCCCCTTCCTCGGAGCGAAGCCCGACATCGACGACACCGTCGAAACCGCAGTGTCCCTGAGCGCGGCGGCCGTGATGGTCCTGGCCCCACTGGGCGTCATGGCCCTGGGGCGGCTGCGGCGGGCCCGGGCCTGGGCGACGGAAGGAGCGGTGGCATGACCAAGGAGACGAAGACGAACACCGACGCGACCATGAATGCGGTGACGGCAACCAGCGACCCCAGCCCCGGTGGCCGCCCCGCACGCCCCTCCGACTACCGCCTGGCCTTCCCCGAAGGCTGGGAACGCATTGTCCTCGACCCCGACCGCTGGCCCCACCGCATCGACAAGCTGGTCAACCGCGGTCTGCGGCGTACCAAGGCCACCCCGCAGTTGAAGGCGGCGCTTGCCGAGCGGATGAAGGCGCAGGCCGAGGCGGCGCATGCGAACGGTGGCGTGGAGATGTATCTCGTCAATCAACTCATCGGGCAGGTCCCGGTCTCCGCAGGTCTCGTCGTCACCGTGCTGAAGCCACAGTCCGGCACCGCCGTCGGAGACCTCGCCGACATCGCCATGTCCCTCGCCGCACGCACCGCCCCCGACGACGAGGTCACCACGACCGACCTTCCCGCCGGCCCCGCCGTGCGCCACCTCTACCGTCGGCGCCCCGAGCCCGACGACCCGGACGGCAACAAGCTCACCGTTACGCACCTGGACGTCTACCTCGCCGTCCCGCACGCCGACCAGCGCCTGCTCCTGTCCTTCTCCACCCCCATGGAGCCCTTGGCCGAAGCCCTGGTCGGTCTCTTCGACTCCATCGCCCGCACCCTGCAATGGATGGCCTGATGCCCGCCTTCTCCTCGTCGACCGTGCGCATGAAGGCACCCGACGACGCCGTCCCCCTGCCCGTGCGCGAAATGGTCGACCTGGCCTCCTGGGCCATGGACTCGGCCAGGCTGCGCGCGGGTGCCGACAGGGACGAGCAGTTGGTCGAGGCGCTGGCCGAGGAGCTGCGGCTGGCCGCCGAGGACGCGCGCACCCGGGGCCCGATCACCGCCCTGTCGTACGTCCCCGAGCCCCGGCTCGGCGAGCTCGCCCGCATCGAGCTGTCGGCCCTGGTCGCCGACGACACGTACCCGACGATGACCGTTGAGCTCCTGCACCGCTATCTCGCCGCCCCCACGGCCGTCTCCTACCGCCCGCCCGAGGCCGAACTGCGCACCCTGCCTGTTGGACCGGCGGTCCGCGTCCGGCACGCGTTCGTGCAGGACGCCGACCGGGACGGGACCGGCACGGTCATGGAGACCTGTGCCTACGGCATCGTCCCCGACGACAAGTGGGGCCTGGTGCTGCTCACTTCATGGCAGGCGCAGGCCCACAGCGACAGTCTGTGCGAGCTGACGGACCGCCTCGCGCAGACGGTCGCCGTCAGCTGAGCGAGCGCGTGAAGTCGCCGAGGTTCACGCGTTCCGCGAGGGATCCGTTCGGTCCGTAGGACCCGAATCCCGTTGCCGCCCACACGCTCCGCTGCGCCGGGATCTCGAAGTAGGGCACGGTCCGGCCGTCCGGGGCGGTGTCCGTGAGGACATCCGGGGCGCGGCGGTCGGCGAGGGCGGTCGCGCACTCGGGGCACGTGGCGACCCGGAGGCGGTCGCGGCGGCCGAGGGGGCGCCAAGTGGTGCGGGTGGTGCGGGTGGTGGACCGGCCATGGAGAGGGTTGAAGAAGCAGAGGGGGAGAGGGGCGGCGCCGGACAGGGCGTCCTCGCCTTCTGCCACCAGGGCCAGGACGCCCGCCAGGTCCGGTACGCCCCGCGCCGCGTCGAGGACCGTACCGGCAGCGGCGTAGGCGTCAAGGGCCTGCTGGAGGCCGGGAGTTCGGTCCGGGGAGGCCTCCTGGGTTGCCTCGCCGAGAGCCAGAACCTCCGTCTCCGCCCGGCGGCGCAGCTCTGCCTCGTCGGCCGCACGGGCCGTGGCGAACACCAGTTGGGGGACGCCGGCGGCGGCCGTACGAGATCTGCGGCGGAACGCCAGGCGGCCGCCGGTAAGGACGAGGGCGGCAAACGCCGGTACGGCGATCAGCAGCCACAGCCACGAAATCGACCCGCCCGACGACGACTTGGCCGCGTGATCCGACTCCGACGACGAGGAGTCGCGCAGGTCCTTCGTCGCCTCCTCGTACACCCGAGTACCGTCGCCCTCCGCCACCAGTCCCACGGCCTTCGCCGTCAGGTCGGCGAGGCCCGCCTCGCGTGTCTCGTCCAGGAAGGCGGTCGCGGCGACGGCGTCCTCGGTCTGGTGGGTGTCGCTCGGCCACTCGTAGCCGTTCAGGGTGTCGGGAAAGTCGCCGTCCGCGGTGATGAGGATGAGCTGGTGCTGGGGGAGGCGGTCGTGGACGACGTCCGCGAGGACGTCCGAGTCGCCGTCGAAGCCGTCGCCCTTGGTGAGGGGCGTGAGGACGACCTTGATGGGAAGGCCCGTCTTCTTGATCTGGGCGGCCAGTTGCCGCTGTTGGGACGGCGGTACGGCGGTGGCGTACGCGTCGTCGACGTAGACGGGGGAGGTGTGCAGGGCGTCGGCGATGCGTTCGCCGGCGCTCGGCGTGTGGTCCGACGCCCGCGCGGTGGCCGCGGGCACGACCGCCAGCAGGGCCGCCGCGAGGACGGCGATCAGCCGCTTCACATCACTGGACACCGGCGGTCTCCCTCACCTTGTCGATCAGCCTGGGAATTCCATTGGGTACGGCGGTCAGCGGGCCGTCCGTCTCGATGTACGGCACCCGTCCGTCGGCGCCCGCCGGGGCCGGCAGGGTCATCAACAGGGTGTGGACGGTGGCCGGTTCGACGATGGCCGTGTTGCGGCAGCTCTCGCAGACGGGGAGCAGCCGGCGGCGCCGCCCCTCGGCGGACACGCGGACGTGGTGACGGCTCACCGCGGGGCCGTGCAGTGGGTTCACGCCGCAGCACAGGTCGTTGACCTCGCCCCGGAGCGCTGCGCGGCCCGCGCGGGACAGGACGACGACCGCGACCAGCGTCTCGGGTCCGGGACCGGGGCTGTCGAGGGCGTCGATGTCGCCGTCGACCAGGAGCATCGCGGCGTCGAAGCAGTCCCAGGCGCGGACCTGGGGGAGGAGACCAGAGGGACCGGAGGGCGGTTGCTCGTGCGTGGATTCCCCGGATTCCCCGGATTCCCCGGAATCTCCGGATTCCCCGGAATCTCCGGAATCTCCGGAGCCCGCAGAGCCCCTGAAGTCCTCGGCCAATGCGCTGAGTTCCGTGTGGGCCGTGCGTCGCAGGTACGACGGTGACGGATCGGTGGGCGCCGTGAAGGGCAGGGTGGAGGTCGGCAGCGGGGCCGGGTTGCGGCGGCGCAGCACCTTGCCGACGATGCCCAGCACGCCGGCCGTGAGGGCGAGGGCGAAGAGTGCGGTGAGGGCGCCCATGAGCAGGCCCGGCCGGAAGTCCCCCGAGAACAGGGGGCGCAGGACGTGGCTGTCGACGGGCTCGGGGGTGGCGGGGTAGTCGGCCGCCGTGTTCGGCTCGTCGCTGCGCGGAACCTTGTCCAGGTACGTCATCAGGGCGTCGAGACGGTCGCCGAGCGCGTGGTCGTCGGCCTCGTGCGCCTGGTCGTCGCCGGATCCGATGGATTCGGGGAGGCCGAGGTCGAGGCCGACGCTGTCCAGTCGGAGGCCGTAGTTGAGGACTTCGATGTAGCCACCGAGGGGGTCGGCGACGACGTACAGGCCGTCCTTGCCCAGCTTCCTGTGCACGGTCGCGGTGAACACGTCGTACTGGCCCGCGGATTCGTCCTCGGTGAGCTGCGGGACCAGCAGGACGTACACCGGGCCGCCGCCGTCCGAGCGGGCGAACGCGCGGATACGGTCGTGGAGTCGGGACAGCTGGGCGGCGCTCAGGACGCGCGCGCTCTCCGGGTCGACGTACACGGAATCGCGCTTCAGGCCCTCCGTCACGCGGTGAACGCGGGCGGTGAGGTCGGCGGCGGTGGGTGGGGGAGCGGCGCTCGACCTGGTCTGGTCGAAGACGAGGGAGGCCGTGAGGGCGATGGCGGCCGCGCCGGCCAGGGCGGCGGCAGGGACGAGCCCGCGCCCGAGCCGGTGGCGGATGCCGGGCCCCGGCTTCCCGGACTCCGGCTTCCCGGACTCCGGCTTCCTCCCGGAATCCAGCTTTGCCGACCCCGGCTTACCGGGCTTCGCCCCAGGCCTACCGGGCTTCGCCCCCGGCAACCGGCGGCGCCACCGTCGTACATAAGGAACCAGCAGCAGAATCAACGCCGGTACGGCGGTGAGCAGGACGCCCGTGAGGAACGACTGGTTGTCGCGGTCGCTCGGGCCGAGGTACAGGGCGGCGGGGTCCTCGTCGCCGTACCGCTCGCGTGCGCTCGCCGCCCGCTGGGCGGCCTTCTCGCTGCCCTGCGCGACGACGTCCACGAAGCGCTCGAAGCTGCGCAAGGGGCCTGCGTCGTAGGGGAGTTCGTAGAGCGCGACGGTCGCCGCGTCGGCGGCGGGGGCGTGCACGCCGTAAGCCGTGGCGTCGCTGACACCCGAAGCGTCGATCAGCACGTAGAGGCCGTCCCGGCCCAGCCGGTCGTGGACGGCGCCGAGCAGGCCCTTGCCGGTGCCGCTCGGGCCGGGGAGGACGAGGACGTACGTCGGCACACCGGTGCGCTTGGCCAGCCTGGCGAACGCCGGAGCCGTGGAGTGCGGTATCTCACGCGGGAGTTGGTCGGTGACGTAGACCGGATCGGCGCGGAGGCGGGCGGCGAGGTAGGCGGCCTGGGCGACGGGCTCGGCGGCGTGGGCGGCCGGCGTGGCGGTTGCGAACAGGGCGGCGAGGGCGGTGAGGGTGAGAAGCAGACGGGCGGCGCCGTACGTTCGCCGACGGGTCGCGTGCGCCTCGGCCGTTGCAGTCACTGACGTCTCCCCCGATACCCGTCCTGTGTCCTTGCGGCACTCTACTGGCGGCTTCGCTAGTGCGAAACGGCGGCCCGGGGTTCCGGCTCCGGTTCCGGCAGGTCGGGCAGGGCCGTCAGGCGAGTGACCGGTCGCGTGCCGTCGAGCGAGGTCAAACGGCACCTTCGTCCAGCAACTTCCGCAGCACAGGCGACAGTTCGGGTACCCGAGCCCCGGCCGACTGTGCCGCCGCCACAGTCCTGACGTACGCCTGCGCCTCCGCCCGCAACCGTGTTCTCTCCTTGCCCTGGCGGCTGCCCGCCAGCCAGACGAGGATCGCGAGCGGGACGAGGACGAGGGCGCCGTAGCCGATCGGGGCGTCCGACGTGGCCGCCCAGATCGCGCCCCCGGCACCGGCCATCACCAGCAGACAGCCCGTCTCGTCGTGCCAGCCGCCGGCGTCGGCCATGGACTCGTAGGCCGTGACGGCGGGGGGCTTGGACGGGACGGGGGCGGTGCGGGCGGCCGCGGCAGCCGGCTGCTCCTGCGCGGCCTGCGTGAACAGCGGCTCCACCTTCGGATACGCCGGGACTGGCGCCGCTCCCTTGCCGCCCCCGGACGTCCGTCCCTCCAGCCAGGCCGGTACGTGCGTCACCGGGACCCCGTGGGCCCGGGCCACGCCCAGCACCTCGCGGTAGCCGACGAGCGTCCCGTGCAGCAACTCGCGCTTCCAGCGGGCGTGGACGAGGGTGAGGCAGGCGATGCCGAGGACGAGGAGCGCGGCCGGCGGGGCGAAGGCCAGGGCCGGCTTTCCGGAGGGCGCGGACAGGGTCGGCGCCATGCACAGCCAGACCACGCCGACCGTCAGGGCCAGTGCGCCCCACCACGCCAGCGGACCGCGCCGCTCCAGCACCCGACGGCGTTCGCCCAGCAGCACGGTCACCGCGGCGTCGTCCGTGAAGTCCACGCCGCAGCGCGCACCGATCGCACGCACCGCCTCCAGCGCCCGCCCGTCGGAGGCCAGCGCCGCCCCGCTCACCGGAAGAAGTCCCGCCCGGTTCCCCGGACTCCCCGTCCCCGTCACTCCAGCAACCCCGTCTCCGTGTCCGACCGCTCCGCGGCGAGCAAAGATCATGGCACGGCGGTTCCAAGCCTTCGTGAGCGAATCGTGCAGGCATCATGGGCGCCGCGTGAGGAACGCCCCGGTAAGGGCAGGATGTCGACGGGGGGACGGATTCGCTCCCGCACAGGTGGCGGACCTGTCGCGGCCTCGGTGCAACTGGGAAACCTGCACTTCAAGTTGCAGGTGAATAACGGTGCGGGCCGTGCGGTCCACGAGGCAGGACGCGCCTTGAGGGGCTTATGTGCGGCTGATACGGTGCCATGGCTTGACACTCACCCCAGCGATGGCTATTCGCCCAGGTCGGGCGGTACGTCCGGCGCGTCCCGGACGTCTGCGTACGGGCGGGCCCGGGTGAAGTGTCCAGATTTATAAAGAATTTGGCATACGTGGCAGACAATTTCTTGGGTGTACGGGGAGCGGTTGCGTGAAGATCCAAGAGCGTTCGGGGACGGCTCACGGTCGTTCTGCGGCTCCGGCTCAGCCGTCGGTCGGTGACCGGCTTCCCACTCCGCCTCGCGAGCGCAAACCCGCGCTGGCCGCGCTGGCGGTGCTGTTGATCCTGGTTGGTGCGCTGGGCGCGACGATGCTCGTGCTGCAGGCCGGCGACCGGATCGAGGTCGTCAAGGTGACCGCGGACATTCCCGCGGGCGGATCGGTCAGCGACAGCAACGTGACGTCGGTGATGGTCGCCAAGGACAGCGGCATCCACTACGTCGAGTGGTCGCAGCTGAGCGCCCTGAAGAAGCTGAAGGCCGTCAACGCCATCCCGGCCGGGGTCGTACCCGTCGGTGAGATGTTCGGTGACGAGGCCGGTGTCGCCGCGGGCAAGGCCACCGTCGGTCTTTCCCTCAAGGCGGGCCAGTACCCGACCGGACTGAAGGCCGGCGACACCGTCGCCGCGTACCGCGTCGGCGACGACACCGGATCCGGCTCGAACTCCGGCTCCAGCGGCAGTTCGTCCTCGAGCTCCGGCGGCAGCAACACGCTGATCGCGGAACAGGCGCGGGTCACCTTCGTACAGGAGACGCAGAGCGACTCCCTCGTCAGCAGCACGAACCTCCCGGTCACGCTCACCGTCGACAGCGACAAGGCCGCCGCCCTCGCCCAGGCCGCGTCCAACAGCCAAGTGGCTCTCGTGCTCGTCTCCAGCAAGTAGAAGGCGGCTGACGCAAACCATGGCCCTCATCGCCCTCGCCGCCGACAAGGGTTCCCCCGGCGTCACCACCGCGGCCGTCGCCCTCGCGGCGGTCTGGCCGCGTCGTGTCCTGCTCGCCGAGACCGACCCGGCGGGCGGCGACCTGGTGTACCGCAGCGCCGCCGCGCACGGCGGACCGCTCAACCCCAACACCGGCATGCTGTCCATCGCGGCCACCGCCCGCCGCGGCCTGGTCCCGGACCAACTCTGGGACCACGTACAGCCGTTGAGCGGCGGCCTCGAAGTCCTCGTCGGACTCGGGAACGCCGAGCAGGCCGCCGGTCTCGCCGGGCTCTGGCCGACCCTCGGGCACGCCTTCTCCTCGCTCGCCGACTCCCCGAACGCGCCCGCCGACGTCATCGCCGACTGCGGACGCATCAGTGGGGAGACGCCTGCCGTCGACCTCTTCCCGCACGCCGCGCTCGTGCTGCTGATCAGCCGCACCGAGCCGGAGGCCATCGCGCGCGTCCGTGACCGTGCGACCGCCCTCTCCAACAAGCTGCACGGCGGTCCGCGCGGTGCCGCCGGCCTCGGGAACCCCATGATCGGCGTCGTCCTGATCGCCGACACGAACAACGCCGCCAAGCTCGCCGGCCAGGTCAACGACATGCTGGTGCACGCCCAGACGGGCGCCCGCGTGGTCGGCACCATCGCCGACGACCCCGCCGGCGCCGACCAGTTGGCCGGACGCAAGCGCGGCCGCCTCGACAAGTCGCTGCTCATCCGCTCGGCCCGCAAGGTCACCGCGGACCTGTACCAGCAGTACGGCGCGGCCTGGTCCGTACCGACGCACGGTCAGGTCAGCGGGCACGCGGGGGCCGGCGCATGACCGCTGTCGACCACCAGTTGGTCAAGCGGTTCCGGCAGGACGCCGGTGACCGCATCGCCGAGCAGCGCCGCCTCGACCAGGCGAGCAACGTCACGCCGATGTCCACCGAGGACGAACGGCAGTACGCCCGTGCGGTGATAGCCCAGATCCTGGAGGAGTACGCCCGGACGGAGATCAACGCCGGCCGTACCCCCCTCGACGCCGAGACCGAGGAGCAGTACGCGGCCGCCGTGCACGCGGCCCTCTTCGGCGTCGGCCGGCTGCAGCCGCTGCTCGACAACCCCGAAGTCGAGAACATCGACATCAACGGCTCCGACCAGGTGTTCGTCGGGTATGCCGACGGCCGTGAGGTCACGGGCGATCCCGTCGCCGAGACGGACGAGGAGCTCATCGAGCTCATCCAGGTGCTCGGCGCCTACTCGGGCCTTTCCTCCCGGCCCTTCGACTCCGCCAACCCGCAGCTCGACCTGCGGCTGCCCGACGGTTCGCGTCTGTCGGCCGTCATGGACGTGACGCGGCGCCCGGCGCTCTCCATCCGTCGCGCCCGCATGGGCAAGGTCTTCATCTCCGACCTCGTCGGCAACGGCACCATCGCCCCCGAGGTCGCGCACTTCCTGGCCTGCGCGGTCCGTGCCCGTAAGAACATCATGATCGCGGGAGCCACCAACGCCGGTAAGACGACGCTGCTGAGGGCCCTCGCCAACGAGATCCCGCCGCACGAGCGTCTCATCACCGTGGAGCGTGCGCTGGAGCTCGGGCTCGACACCTTCCCCGATCTCCACCCCAACGTGGTGGCGTTCGAGGAGCGGCTGCCCAACTCCGAGGGCCAGGGCATGATTTCGATGGCCGAGCTGGTGCGCCGTTCGCTCCGTATGAACCCCTCCCGCGTCATCGTCGGTGAGGTCCTCGGCGACGAGATCGTGACCATGCTGAACGCGATGTCGCAGGGCAACGACGGATCGCTGTCCACCATCCACGCGAACAGCTCCAGCGAGGTCTTCAACCGTATTTCCACATACGCGTTGCAGGCGCGTGAGCGGCTGCCCATCGAGGCCAGTCAGATGCTGATCGCGGGTGCGGTGAACTTCGTCGTCTTCATCCAGCGGCGCAACAACTTCCAGACCGGCGGCCGCCTCCAGCGCATGGTCACCTCGGTTCGCGAGGTCAACGGCGTCGACGGCCGCGTGCTGTCCAGCGAGGTGTTCGCCGAGACTCCCGACGGGCGGATCGTGCCGCACGCACCCATCGCATGCCTGGAGGACCTGATGGCTCAGGGCTACCGGCCGACCGGAACGTGGGGGTGACATGACGTACGAGGCTCTCGGCTCGCTCGGTTCGATGGGCGGCCTTTTCTCCACCACTGTCCTGTACTCGATCGGCAGCGGCGTCGCCGTCGGCGGCGGACTCGCGCTGTTCATGGTCGCCGTACGCGGACTGCCCGTGAAGCCCGACCACGAGAAGCAGAAGGCCGCCGAGCGGGCGGGCGAGCTGATCCGGTTCGCCGGTCAGCGCGGCTCGCTGGCGGCCATCGTCGGCCTCGTCGTACTGCTCTTGACCCGCTGGGCAGTTGCCGGAATCGCCGCCGGCATCCTCGTCTTCTTCTGGGACCGCCTCTTCGGCGGTGCCGGGGAGGAAAAGGCCGGCATGCGCCGCGTGGAGGCCCTGGCCTCCTGGACGGAGTCGCTGCGCGACACGATCGCCGGAGCGGTGGGCCTGGAGCAGGCCATCCCGGCGTCGGCGCGTGCCTCCGCCCCGGTCCTGCGGCCCCATCTGGACGCCCTGGTCGACCGCCTGCGCTCCCGCACCCCGCTTCCCGAGGCGCTCCAGCAACTCGCCGACGAGATCAACGACGCGTCCGCCGACATCATCGTGGCGGCGCTCATCCTCAACGCCCGCCTGCGCGGCCCCGGTCTGCGACAGGTCCTGGGCGCGCTCGCCAAGTCGGCACGAGAGGAGGTGGACATGCGCCAGCGCGTGATGGCCCAGCGAGCCTCCACCCGGCGCTCGGTCCAGATCGTCGTGGCGGTCTCGATCGCCTTCGTCCTCGGCCTGTCCATCTTCAACCGCGACTTCGTGGCGCCGTACGGAACGGCCGTCGGCCAGCTCGTCCTGGCCATCGTCTGCGGCCTGTTCGCGCTGGGCTTCTGGTGGCTGCGCAAGCTGTCCACCATCGAGACGCCCGAACGCTTCCTGGTGCGCGACGAGTCGTCGGTCCAGTTCGTCCGGCCCCGGACGCCGGGCCAGCAGCCGTTGCACTCGCAGTCCGAAGAGGGGGTACGACGGTGAACCTGACGATGCCGATCGTCGTCGGCGCGGTCATCGGCCTGGGCATCTACGCCCTCGTACGCGCCCTCATGCCGTCGAAGCGCAGCGCGGTCTCGCAGGTCGCGCGGATCGACGCGATGCGGGCGCGCGGTGCGGCCTACGGGGCGGCGCGCACGACGGTGGAGAAGGGCCGGCTCGGCTCCCTGCGGGCCGAAGTCGGCGAGCGGGTCGCCGAGTTCTACCTGCAGCAGGGCTGGGAGCAGCGTTCGCTGCGCGCGGACCTGGCGGTGCTGGACCGCAGCTGGGAGAAGTTCCTGGCGACGAAGGTGCTGCTGAGCGTGGCGGGCCTGTTCTTCGGCCCGTTCCTGTTCGCGGTGGTGTGGACGCTGGGGGTCGGCAGCAGCCCGATCATCCCGGTCTGGCTGGCGCTGGCGTTCGCGCTCGTCTTCTTCCTCCTGCCCGACTTCGAGGTACGGCGGGACGCGGCCGAGAAGCGGCGCGACCTGCGGCGCGTGATCGGCGCGTACCTGGACCTGGTGTCGATGAGCCTGGCGGGCGGCCGCGGTCTGCCGGAGGCGCTCATGGCCGCCGCCGAGGTGTCGGACGGATGGGCCACGCAGCGCATCCGCAACGTGCTGGCCGACGCCCGCATCACCGGCATCAGCCAGTGGCAGGCACTGGGACAGCTGGGCGAGGACATCGGCGTCGAGGAACTGAAGGACCTGTCGGCCTCCCTGGCCCTGGTCGCGGACGACGGCGCCAAGGTCCGCGAGTCCCTCGCCTCCCGCGCCGAGACCATGCGGCACCGCGAACTCGCCGAGATCGAGGGCAGCGCGGGCGAGAAGTCCCAGTCCATGCTCGTGGCCCAGCTGCTGCTGTGTGCCGGCTTCCTGGTGTTCCTGATCTTTCCGGCGGCGATGCGGGTGTTCCAGGTGTCATGACGCGCGCTTGAGCTCCCACACGGCCGGCCCCCAGTGACAACGAGCGACGAACAGCGACAACGAGCCAGCGAACTGCTCCTGAGAGGACAACTCACCATGATGGGACGGAACTTCAACACCGGCATCCCGGCGATGGACTTCCTGGTCACCTTCCTGCAGGGCCGCGTGCAGCGGGCCCGCTCCGGCGAACTGGACCGCGGTGCCTCCGCGGTCGAGTGGGTCATCATCTCCGCGGTCGTCGTGGCGATCGTCGGCGTGGTGGCCGCGATCATCAACACCGCGCTGAGCGACGGTGCGAAGAAGGTCCAGAACTGCATCAACGGTGCCAAGGCGAGCGGAACCTGCTGACCAGGCCGACGGCACGCACAACGGGGTTGACGGGGAGGCCGGCCAACGTGGGCAGATGGATGCGCCACCGGGTGGAGACCGCACGCAAGGCGGCGGCCACCCGTGGTGACTCCGGCATGACCGCGATCGAGTTCGTGCTGCTCACGCCGGTCCTGTTCTTCATGATCTTCGCTACGGTGCAGTTCGCGCTGTACTTCTTCGCCGACCACGTGGCCCAGGCGGCCGCCCAGGCCGGCGCGCGCAAGGCCCGCGCCACGGCGCACGACTCCCCGGGCGCGTGGCGGGGCGAGGCGCAGGACGTGGTGGACAGCTACATCAGCCAGCTGGGCCCGCAGTTGGTGCTCTCGCCCGACGTCAAGATGCTCCAGCCGGAACAGAACACGGTGGGCGTGGAGATCACGGCCAAGGTGCCGACGGTGTTCCCGGGCCTGGACTTCACGGTGCACGCGCAGTCGGAAGGCCCGGTGGAGAGGTTCGTACGAGAGGATCAGAACTAGCGATGACCCTCTCTGCTCTCAGGGATCTCCTGCACGGGCTCGGCCTGCGGGACGCCGGCGGCCGGCTGCGCGACGACCGCGGCCTGTCCGCGATCGAGGTGGTGATCCTCGCTCCGGTGATGATCCTCTTCATCCTCGTCCTGGTGGCCTTCGGTCAGATGGTGGACGGACGGGGAGCGATCGACGGCGCGGCCCGGGACGCGGCCCGCTCCGGATCCCTCCAGTGGGACGAGGGCAACGCCATGAGCGAGGCACGCAAGGCGGCCGCGGCCGACCTGACGGACGTCTGCTCCGGCGATGTGACCGTGACCAAGACCAGCGCCGGCTTCCAGGACGCCGACTTCTTCACGGTCGAGGTCAGTTGTGAGGTACGGGGCCTGGCCATGCTGGGCCTGAACATCCCGACCCACATGTCGGGCTCGTTCACCGCACCGCTGGACCCGTACAAGAGGAAGGCCTGATGGGCGAGTTGAGAACGCCGGCCAAGGCCGCGGCCGCCCTGCGCACCTGGCTGTCCGCCCGCAGGGCCCACCTCGACGACCGCGGTTCGGGCGCCGGCGCGGTCATCATCTTCGCGCTCGTCTTCCTGTCCCTCTCCGCCTTCGTGATCGACGGCGGCATGTCCATCTCGAAGCGGGAGCGCGCGGCCGACATAGCGGAACAGGCGGCCCGTTACGCCGCCCAGGACATCAACCTCAACGAGATCTACGAGAACCCGGGCGCCGCCGCCCCGATCAACTACCAGAACTGCGACGCCCGCGTGAAGGCCTTCGCCCGCCAGATGGACATGCGGGGCGGGGACATCGCGGCGACCCACTGCGTGGCCGCGGACGCCGAACAGGTCCAGGTAGAGGTCCAGTTGACGTACACGCCCGTCTTCACGGGGATGTTCTACGGCGGTGACGTGGTCGTCCACGGCGACGCGGTGGCCCAGAACGAGGTCGGCTGAGGCCCGACTCCGCCGGAGTCGGGCGGAGCCGGGCCTCGCCCGTTGCCGTGGGACCGGCCGATCGGTTTCCTGTCCCCATGCGGCGCGCCCGACGAACCGGGCGGGCCCAGCGGGTCAGCGGTGAGACCCGGAACCGTTACTGCTCCTGCTCCTGTCCCTGCCCCTGTTCCTGTTCCTGTTCCTGTCCGTGCTCCTGCCCCTGCGCACCTGGGCAGTTGTGCCCGGTGGGCGTGGAGGGCGACGGCGTGCTGGTGCCGGTCCCCGTGCCGGATCCGTGGTCGCTTCCGTGTCCGGGTTCGGTCGTAGTGGACGAGTCGCCGGGGCTGGGCGTGCTCGGCGACGGGGCCGGGGCGTTCTCAACCGGCTCGGGACTTGCGGGGGTTGGGGTCACCGGCTCGGGTGCGGGCGGGGTGGACGGCGCGCTCGGCGACTCGGGTTCGGTGGTGCTGTCGCTGGGGGGAGCCGAAGGCGCGGGGTACTCGGGGGTGTTGCCGGCGGGAGGCGCCGGGGGAACCGAGGGCGCCGAAGGAGCCGACGGGGGCTTCGGGGAGTCCTTCGGCGGATGTGCCGGGGGCTTCGGCGAATCCTTGGGCGGAGCCGGAGGGGCCTTCGGCGCCTCCTTGGGCGGGTCGGCCGGGGCTTCCGGACCCTGCGGCGGCTCGTCGTGGTCTCCACCCGCCGCCGGGGGAGCCGGATCCGGGTCCACGGGGGTGGTCTCGATCGGCTGGTCCGGCTCATCCGGCTCGCCCGGCCCAGTGCCGACCGGCGACGACGGGGAATCGTCCGTCGGCGCTCCCGCCGTCTTCCCACCCGTCGTCACGCGGACCTGCTCAGCGCCGCCCGCACCGTCCGCCCGGGTCGATGTGCCGTTCTTCTCCGACGGCCGGCCCGGCAGGCCCGTCGACGGCGGACCCACCGCCTCGGCCACCGGCTGCCGCGTAACCGGCACCTTGTCGAGGGGTGCGTCGGCCACCGGTGTGCGCTGCGCCGGAGCCGTGGAGCCGTCGATCGAGCCGAGCACCAGCAGGACCGCGGCGACACCGGCCACCACCGCGCCGCCCGCGGCCGCCACCTGCGCCTTCGAGCCGCCGACCGCGACCTGGCGCACTCCGTGCAGCAGCCCACCAGCGTGCCCGCCGCCCGCGGTGAACGCCGCACCGGCGGAACCGGCCGTGAAGGCGAGCAGGAACTTGCCCGCGCCGCCCACCGTGAACACGAGCAGCGCCGGACCGACGAGTGCGGGCAACCGGTCGTTGGCGCTCATCAGGGCGGCCAGCCGCGCCCGGCAGTCGTCGCACGCGTCCACGTGCCCGAGCAGCCGCTCGGACTGCCGTGCCGTGGCGCCACCCCGCACATAGGCGGGCATACGGCTCCAGTGGACCTGGCAGGCGGGATCGTCCGGAGCGCCGGTCTGGGTCTTCAGGAACGCCTGGCGCATGCCCTCGCGGGCGCGGTGCAGCAGTACGGCCGTCGCGCCGTCCCGGGTGCCGAGCTGCGGGCCGATCGCCGCCAGCGGCTGGCCCTCGGCCTCGGCCAGCCACAGCGCCTTCACCCACCGCTCGGGCAACTGGCCCAGCACCCGCACCAACAGGTCGACGGAGGAGACCTGTTCGGCCGGGTCGTCCCCGTGCCCGGGCCCGTGACAGTGCTCGCCCGCCTCGGCCCGCTCGTCGGCGTGCGGATCCCGCGGCGTCTCGCGTACGGCGCTGCCGGCGGCGATCGCGAGATGCCGCACCGTCGTCATCAGATACGCCGGCACGTTGTCGATCTCGTGCCCCGCCGCCAGCCGCCGCCACACCCGGAAGTGCGCCTCGGCGACGAGGTCTTCGGCGGTCCAGGCGTTCCTCGTGAGGGAACGCGCGTACGCGACGAGACGCGGCTGCTGTTCCTCGTAGATCCGGGCGTACGCCGTCGTGGCGGAGGCGGAGGCGGAGGCCGGTGCGGACACCGCGATGGGACCGTCGGACATGGCGGAACGCTCCAGTTGCCTGCAGTGGGGCGAGAAAGGTTTTGTAAGCCTAGATGGCAAAACTTTCAATCAAAGTTTCAGCGTTGAGCCAATGTGACGCACGTCACGAAAATTGTCTTCTGTGGCGGCGTAATGCCGGGCCCCTCCACGTGCTCAAGAGGGGCACAGGCCCAACTGGCCGCCGCCTCATCAGACATGCCCGAAAAGGGAGACCGCTCGTGTACATCGCCCTGGAGCAGCCCACCGGCGCCCACCTGCTCACCCCTGACCATGACGAGCTGGCGGTGCCCGTCACCCTCCGCTACGCCTCCGACGACCCCCTGGCGGTGCACCTCGTCTTCCCCGCCTGGATCTCGTTCGACGGAGAGGAGGTGACATGGACCTTCGCCCGCGGGCTCCTGGAGGAGGGCCTGGGAAACCCGGCCGGCCTCGGCAACGTCCACGTCCGCCCGTGCGGACTGACCCACACGATCGTCGAACTCCGTGCCCCGGAGGGCATAGCCGCGGTCCTCTTCGACTCGACCGACCTCCACCGCTTCCTGCTGCGCTCGTACGAGGTCACGGAGCCGGGCGGCGAACCCCTGGAGCCGGCCCTCGACCAGGGGCTGGCGACTCTGTTCGGCGCCGCGTGAGAGGCGGGAGGATCACTTGCCGCCGTCTCCCTTGCTGCCCGCCCTGTCCTCCTGCTTGACCGCGTCCTCCGCCTTCTTCGCGAGGTCGAGGTCGAGTTTCTTGAACTCGCGTACGACGGCGTCGGACATGTCGGCCAGGGCGTCGAACGACTGGCTGATGTCCTCGCGCCCGTCCTCCCAGTTGGACTCGAAGTCGTCGAGGGCGTCGTTGACGCTGCCGTCGCCGATGTCGTCCTTGTAGGACTCGAAGAGCTTCTTGGTGTGGTTCAGCCGGGCCTTGAGGGACCGCAACCGGCCCCCGTACTCCTCGAGTTCGCCGAGTGGCAGCGCGAGGTCGCTCTTGCCCTTGCCCATGGCTTCCGTCCCCCGATCTCACGATCTCGTAGTCTGGGCCGCACCGTACAACGGAATGATGTCGGCACACGTGATCGACGTCGATCGAGAAAACGGGGAGAACCGGACACGTCATGGCCCGCTACATGGAGGCGCTCACGATCGAGCGCGGAGGTTTCCGGATCAAGGTGCCGGAGTCGTGGTGGGAGTTCGACGTACGGCCGGAGTCCCGTGACGACTCGATCCACCGGATGGTGACCGAACGGGTCCAGCAGCACCCGGAGTTGGCCCAGTATCGGGACACGTACACCGCCTTCCTGCAGAAGGCGGCCGCGGACGCGTGGAAGTCGGGCGCGCTGTACTGCGGTTGCATGGCGGAGAGCTTCGGCGGTGGGACGCCGATCACGGGCTCGGTGACGGTGTCGCTGGTCGGCGGCCGCACCCGCGACGGCGCACCGCTGTCCACGGACCCCTCCGTGATCGCGTCTGCCTTGGCGCCCAAGGAGCCGAAGAACGAGGGCGACTCCTGGCGCAAGGTGACGACGGTCGACATCCCGGGCGTGGGCACCGTGGCCCGCACGTACGGCATCGAGGACATCGCCGTACCGGACGACAGCCTGAACCGCACGATCCGAGCCGTGCTGATGCAGACGTTCATTCCCGTCCCGGGGCAGGAGGGCAAGGTCGCGCTGGTGGCCGGCAGCAGCCAAGTCCTGGACCTGGCCGACTCGTTCTTCGACATCTTCGACGCGATCACGTCGACGTTCCGATTTACGGGCTGAGCTTCGGCACAGCCTGATCGCCTTCACCTCGAATCACCCTGTGGGGCCTGACGACACAGGACGGGGCGTACGACAAGTCAGGGAGTTTCTCGCCCGACGGTGGCTGCGCGTACTTCATGAAGCAGCTCAACGAGTGAGAAGGAGTGAGTGGCGTGACGGGCGCGACGGGGAACGGCCGGGCTCGGCGGGGCGGGAAGCGGTCACCGCGCGACGTGTTCCGGGCCGCCCCGGAGACCAAGGCCGTGTGGAACGAACTGCCGCAGCCGGTGCTGGAGGCTGTCGCCGGGTGCGATGCGGAGCGGTTGGAGGTGGAGAGAGCACGGGTCGCACCACATCTGCGCGAGAAGATCACGGCACCCGTCTACTCGGTGGCCGACCGTTTCGCGTCCTGGGAACGCCTGGTGCGCAGGATGGAACCGGGATGGTCGAGCGATGACTTCTACCCCATCAGCGCCTACGGCAACGACCTGGATTCCCGTGACGCACTGGAGGAGTTGATGTACGCCATGCCGGTGGAAGCACGCGAGGGCGCCTTGGGCAAGCTGCTGGCACGGCTGGATGCTCGGTTCCGTGCTGCCAGTGCCCCGGATCCGGAGCGTACGCTGCGCCCCTGGGTACGCCCGACGATGGACAGGCCTGAGTCCGATGACGGCGACTGGTGGAAGCGGAAGCCCGTGCGCGTTCCTTGGGACGACTGATCACGGGGCATGGCCATGGCCACATAGTTCCGGCGATCCGTCCCGTCCCCCATTTGGACTAGCCGGCTTGGACGGTTGATAGACCGGTTCTGATTGGCCCCGATCTCGTCCAGGGCATGCATCCCGTAGTCGAATCTCGACGAGACGGTGGTCGACATGGGCAGGCGGCGAGATGGCCCGAGTTCAATCACGGAGAGTTCGCCGCGACGTCGGTCCCAGCATCCCGCGGGCCCCTTCCACACGACTGATCTTCACTTCGAACGTAAGAACCAGGTAAGTTCGCGTGTGCATAGGGTTGTTGATGGTGTGCGCGTGACGGGGGTTGCGGTATGGCGGGACATCGGCCGCGGGACTGGCATGTCCTGGATCTGGACAAGGACCCGACGCCGGGCGACCCCGAGCGCGTGAAGACGCTGGCCAGGACGCTTCATGACTTCGCGGACGACGTGTCCGACGCGTTGAAGATCGTCAAGGGGATGGCGGAGGAGGACACGGCCCTGAAGTGGGCCGGCAAGTCCGCGGAGGTGTTCAAGGACGAGTTCTCCGGTGTCCCGAAGAACCTCAAGAAGCTGAAGAAGTCGTACGACTTGTGCGGCGACGCGCTGGCGGCGTACTGGCCGAAGCTGGAGCGGGCGCAGGCGCTTGCGGACAAGGCGCTGGCCAAGGGCCGTGAGGCGCAGCACGACCTGTCGTCGGCCAAGTCCCGTCTGTCGTCGGCTGATTCGTGGGTGACCCGGGCCACTAAGGAGGCCGACAAGTACAAGGACGACCCGACCGGCAGCAAGTCCGATGCGGACAAGCCGGACGAGTCGAAGGTCCGTGCCGCCACCCGGGATGCCCAGCACGCCAAGTCGGCCCACACCAAGGCGCAGTCGGACGTGACGGATGCGCAGGATGCCTTGTCCGCGGCGAAGAAGATGGCCGCGGACGCTCGCAAGATGCGCGAGGACGCGGCGCGGGAGGCGAAGCAGAAGATCGACGAGGCGTCGGATGCGGGCATTCAGAACCGGTCGTGGTGGGAGGACGTCGGGGACTGGTTCGAGGACAACTGGGACACGATCGTCACGGTCTGCAAGGTCGTCGTCGCGGTGGTCGGCATCATCGCGATGATCATCGGGGGGCCGATTCTGGGTGCGATCGTGCTGATCGCGGCCCTCGTTGTGCTTGCCGACACGCTTTACAAATACTCCAAAGGCCAAGCGTCGCTATGGGACGTGGCTTTCGCTGCACTGGACTGCATACCTGGCATGAAGGGGCTCACCACGCTGGGGGGTCTCGCCAAGGGTATGAAGGCTTTCGGCAAGACCGGCCTCAAAGGTATGGCTCTCGGGGTGCGCGGGTTCGGCAAGACCGCGCGTGTGCTGGGCCGGCAGATGAAGAAGCTCGTCACCCGTGGGGACCCGGTCGACCTGGCCACCGGCGAGATGGTCATGTCCGCTACGGACGTGGCGCTTGACGGTGCTCTCCCCCTTCTCCTGGAACGCCACTACCGCACACGGGTCCGCAGCGGACGCCTTCTCGGCCCGAGTTGGACGTGCACGCTCGACCAGCGCCTGCTGCTCGACCCGACCGGCGTCCGGTTCACCGCCGACGACGGCATGGTGCTGCACTACCCGGTCCCGGACGCGGACGTTTCCGTTCTGCCGGTCGAGGGCCCGGCCTGGCCGCTGAGCTGGGACGGAACCGCCGAGGGCGAGTTTGTGCTGCACCGGCCTGAGACAGGCCACACCCTGCGCTTCCGGCCTCTGGCCAACCGACCGACCGCCGAACTTCCACTGGCGGCGATCAGCGACCGCAACGGCAACACGATCGGGGTGACCTACCGGGCGGACGGAATGCCCGAGGAGGTCGTCCACCATGGCGGCTACCGCATAGGTGTGACCTGCGAGAACGGCAGAATCACGGAACTGACCCTGCGCAGCCACCCCGAGCAGCCGAACATCGTCCGCTACGGCTACGACGATCGCGGCAACCTGTCGGCGATCCACAACTCCTCCGGTCTGCCGCTGAAGTTCGCCTACGACGAGAACCGACGCATCACGGGATGGAAGGATCGCAACGGAGTCCGTTACCGCTTCGACTACGACGACGCCGGCCGCTGCGTGGCCGGTCACGGCATGGACGGGTTCCTCTCCTACACGTTCGCGTACGACGAGGACGCTCACCGCACCGTCGCCGTCGACTCGCTGGGCCACGCCACTCATTACCGATTCAACGACGCCTACCAGCTCGTCGAGGAGACTGACGCGCTCGGCCACGCGGTCACCCAGGAGTGGGATCACAGGGACCGGCTGCTCAGCCGTACCGACCAGCTGGGCCGCTCCCTCCGCGTGGAGTGGGACGAGGCGGGCCGCCCGACCGCTGTCCGGCTGCCCGACGGCTCCGTCTCGACGACCCGCTACAACGACCTCGGCCTTCCGATCGAGATCACCGAGTACGACGGAGCCGTCCTGCGGCAGGAGTGGGACGAACGCGGCAACTGCACGTCACTGACGACCGCTGACGGGGCCACCACGGTCTTCGCCCGGGAGCCGACTGGAGCCCTGGCCACGCTGACGGACGCGTCGGGTGCCGTCTATCGCTTCGCCAACAACCCGGTCGGACAAGCGACCTTGGCCACCGATCCGCTCGGAGCGGCCTCCGCGTACACGTACGACCCTTTCGGTCGATGCACCGCTGTCGTCGACCCCCTGGGCGGGCAGACCCGGCGGACCTGGTCCACGGACGGTCACCTCACCTCGCGGACCAACCCCGATGGCAGCGTGGAGCGGTGGACCTACGACGGCGAGGGCAACCAGCTCACCCACACCGACGCACTGGGCAGGACCACCTGCTTCACTTACGGCGCCTTCGACCTGCTCACCTCGCGCACAACGCCGGACGGGGTCCGCTACACCTTCACCCACGACACCGAGCTGCGGCTGATCCAGGTGACCGGTATGCGCGGTCTGACCTGGGACTACCGCTACGACGCGGTGGGCAACCTGGTGTCGGAGACGGACTTCGACGGCCGCACGCTCATTTACACCTACGACCCGGCGCGCCAGCTGCTGAGCCGCACGAACGCCGTCGGACAGGCGGCCTGTTTCTCCTACGACGAGGTCGGCAACCAGGTCCGGGCGACCCTGGACGGAAGGACGACCACCTACCTCCACGACCGTGCCGGTCGGCTCCTGCGGGCCGTGGGACCGGACGCCACGCTCACGTACGACTACGACCTCGGCGGTCGCATCACGGCTGAGACGGTCGACGGTCGGGTCTTCACCACGGCCTACGACGTCTTGGGCCGCCCTGCGCGCCGGACCACACCGAGCGGCGCCGTCACCAGGTACGCGTACAACGCTGCAGGACACCGCACAGAGCTCACGGCTGCCAACCGCACACTGGCCTTCGCGCACGACAGCCTCGGCCGAGAAACCACCAGGCGATTCGGCACCGACCTCACTCTCACCCTCGCGTGGGACGCAGGAGACCGCCTCACCACTCAGCAGCTGACGTCCTCCACCGGCTCTCGCCCGCTGACGCACCGCACCTACACATACCGGCCGGACGGCCACGTGACCGCGCTGGACGACCGCGTGGCGGGACACCGCACGTTCGACCTCGACCCGGCGGGACGCGTCCTGGCAGTGCGCGCGGGGGAGTGGACGGAGTCGTACGCCTACGACGAGCAGGGCAACCAGACGCGGGCCGCATGGCCGGACCGGTACCCCGCCCAGGAGAGTCGCGGCGACCGCGTCCACCGCGGCAACCACGTTCTGCGCGCGGGTGGCGTCCACTACGAGTACGACGCTGCCGGTCGCGTAGTGACGCGCCGCAGGACACGGTTGTCGCGCAAGCCCGACGTCTGGCACTACACCTGGGACGCCGACGACCGGCTCACCTCGGTCGTCACGCCAGACCGCACGGTCTGGCGCTACCTCTACGACCCGCTGGGACGCCGCGTCGCCAAGCAGCGCCTGACCGTCGACGGACACGGCGTTGCCGAGGAGACCCGGTTCACCTGGGACGGCACCCACCTGGTGGAGCAGACCACGACTCGGGCAGGTTTCCCCGAGACATCCACGCTCACCTGGGAACGCGACGGCGTTCGGCCGTTGGCCCAGCGAGAGCGCACCACCCTGGTCGACGTACCGCAGGAGGTCGTCGACGAACGGTTCTACGCCATCGTCACCGACCTCATCGGCACCCCGACCGAGCTCGTCTCCGAGAGCGGCGAAATCGCCTGGCACGCCGATGCCACGCTCTGGGGCCTCACAGCGTGGGACGACGCATACGAGACGTCGACCCCACTGCGCTTCCCAGGCCAGTACTACGACCCGGAGTCTCAGCTCCACCACAACTTCTTCCGGTACTACGACCCGGTCGCCGCGACATACCTCAGCGCAGACCCGCTGGGGCTGGACGCGGGCCCGAACCCGCGAGCCTACGTGCCCAACCCGCTGTCGTGGCTCGACTACCTGGGGCTTCTCACCTGTGCCGAGAACGCCGACCTGCTGGCGAAGAACCTGGCGCGAGAGGGGCGGGCGAAGAGCGCGGGCGAAGCTGCGGCACACATTGTGCCGTCCGGCATGAAGCGCAATGGAGCGGCACAGGCCCGGGCGCTGCTGGAGAAGTACGGCGTTGACATCAACGACGCGGTAAACGGGATCCCTCTGGGGCACCCGCGACCCCACAACTTCACGCACCGCAAGATGTTCCTGCAGCGCCTGAACACGCATCTGCACGACTTGACAGACAGGATGACGGCCGACGGCTACGGAGCGCGTGCCATCCGCGGGGCCTTGCGTGGGGAACTTCGCACCATCGGGCAGCAGGTCGAGAGAGAGCTGGCGAGCGGGCAGCCGTCGGCCAACGCGGTGTGGACGGCACCATGATGGACCATACCGAGGTGACAACGAATACGGATGGTGACGCAATGGCTGACATGCCCGAGAAGGGGCTGTCGGTGTACCGACTCCTGCCGAGCCTGAGCGAATACCAGGGCCTGCATCTCGACAGTTCCGACATGACTCGGCTGATGCGCTGGCAACGTACCGGAGCCGAAGCGGACCGGCCCTCTCGGCTACGTGCCGAATGGCTGGGTGAGCGTCACTGGTCCAAGAGTGAGTTTCCCTCTGGTCGCCCAGGCGCTCCCGTCCTCAGCCGGCGTCTTGCAGAGAGCCTCGGAGACCAGTTGCTTGCGGCCGGCAGCCTGGTACCTGTCGACATCGAGGGCGCCAAGGATGACGTGTACTTCCTCTATCTGGTTGAGCAGGTGGTCGACTGCCTCGACACGCGGAGGTCGTCGAAGCCGAACCGGAACGGCGAGATCAAGAAGGCGGTGTTCCTCCAGCAAGCATTGCCCGAGCAATTGCCGGCCTTCCGACTGCCGCAATCCCCCCGCGCTGTCCAGTGGAACGGCTGGGCTGCCGACCAACTTGTCGAACTGACGGGCGACGAGATCGAGGTGCGTCTTACTTGGTCCGAGAACCCGCAGGTCACCCCGCATCCTGACCCTTGGGGCATCTGATCCGACCCACTCTCCACTTGAGTCCGCCCGGGCGGAAGGGACAGTGCCCTGGGCCGGATCCTTCGCGTCGCGTATGGCTACTCAGGTGTGGCGGTTCGCTATCTCTACGCAGTCGCTCGTCGTCGCTGCCGTGCGTATGGCAGGGACGGATGGTGACGCTGTGGCTGACGGGCCTGAAAAGGGTCTGTCGGTGTACCGGCTCATGCCGAGCCTGAGTGATTACCAGACACTGAGTCTCAACAATTTCGATGTGCGAGGGCTCATGCGCTGGCAGCGTGCAGGAGGTGAAGCAGACCGTCCCATGCGGCTGCGTGCCGAATGGTTGGGTGAGCGCCGTTGGTCCAAGAGCGAGTTTCCCACTGGTTACCACGGTGCTCCCGTGCTGAGCCGCCGCCTTGCTGAGCGCTTTGGGGACGAGTTGCTTGCAGCCGGCAGTTTCGTGCCGGTCGACATCGACGGCGCGAAGGACGACGAGTACTGCCTCTACCTGGTGGAAGAGGTGGTCGACTGTCTGGACCTGCGCCGGTCGTCCAAGCCGAAGAAGATGGACGGGGAAGTGAAAAAGGCGGTGTTCCGTGTCGAAGCTATGCCCACGCATCTCCCGGCCTTCCGCCTGCCGCAATTCCCCGGTGCAGTCCAATGGAACGGCTGGGCGGCCGACCGGCTCTGTGACCTCACAGGGGACCAGATCGAGAAACGCCTGCTCTGGTCCGAAGACCCAACGGACAAGCCGCATCCGGACCCCTGGGGCATCTGATCTGCCTCGTCCTCCGCGTGAGGCCGGCCGGGCGGGGTCAGACGGATGGACGCGGAGCGTCCGCCTGGATGGCCTTGATGAGCGCGGTGAAGGCGCCGAGAGGGAAGGAGAGGGTGCCTTGGGCCGGGGCCTTCGAGTCGCGTATCGCTACTCGGGTGTGCAGGTCTGCTATCTCCACGCAGGCGTTGCCTTCACCACCGCCTGAGAAGGACGACTTCCGCCAGGTGTCGGGAGTGTTCATGGGGTGTTTTACAGCTCCTTCGCCAGCCTGTTGATGAAGTCACGCGAACGCTCAGGTTCGAGCGACACCGCTTCTACTCTACGGAAGAGCGTTCGAAAGCGGCTGAGTTGGGCTTCGGCGTCAACAAAGACTGTGCCGTTGGGTCCGTCGCGCACCACCGAGTCCAGCTTGGGCAAAGGGCCGCCCGCGTACACCATGGCGCTTCCGGCGCCGGCGAAACCGTCCAGGTCGAGGGGGATGACGCGCACGGTGATGTGGTCGGCTTCGGAGAGCTCCAGGATGCGGGCGATCTGAGCACGTGCCGAGGCACGGTCGCCGACCCTGATACGGAGTGCCGCTTCGTGGATCACGGTCTCGTACGGGGTGGGATCGGCGCGTTCAATGATGGCCTTCCGCTTCATGCGGTGCTCCACCCAGCGTTCCATCTCGCTCGCTGGGTACTCCGGGTTCATGTAGGAGAAGAGCGCGTGCGCGTAGTCCTGGGTCTGCAGTAGGCCTGGGACGTGCAAAAAGTCCACGTCCCACCTGTAGTGGGCGTGATGCTCCAACTCGGCGAGATCAAGGAACGGCGTGGGTAGTAGGCCTCGGGACTCCTCCCACCAGCCGCGTGTTCGGTCGGTCGCCATCGCTGTGAGCGCCGAAACCAACTCTTCGTCTGTGCAGGCGTAATGGGCGGCAATTCGCCGCACGCGTTCCTCGCTCACGCCTGCGATACCTGCCTCGACCTGACTCATCTGGACGGAGTTGGTTCCGAGCAGGCTCGCCGCCTCCGTCGCTTTGAGGCCGGCCGTCTCGCGTAGTTTCCGCAGCTCTGCGCCCAGGCGGACTTGACGTGCCGTGGGCTGCCGTCTGGGTGGCATGGCTTCCTCCTTGCCTTCAACAGCCTTGGTTGAGCGACTCGTTCGGGGCCAGATTACGCGGTCGGCTTGCTATGGAATAAATCTATGCCATACCGTCAGTGACGCGACGTGCACGCTGCGGAACTCTCGGGGCTCTGGAAGCGCACCGCTCCGTCATGCCATGACGGCAGCGGCACTGCCACCACCCGCGACCGCGGTGAGATCCGCCAACTCCCCCCTGCTCAAGAGGAGTTCAGTCATGCCCGAAAACGAGTCCGAGCCCTGGGAGTACTCCCTCTACATCCCGAACGACCCCCGAGCCGTCACGGTCTGCCGCCGCACCCTCCGCCTGATCCTCACGATGCACGGCCTGATCCGACTGGTCGACACCGCCGAGCTGCTCGCGACGGAGCTGGTCTCCAACGCCGTACGCCATACCAAAGGGCCCGCTGCCCTACGTGTGCGCTGGTCGGCCGGCGTGCTGCGGATCGGGGCGTGGGACGCGAGTCCTGAACCGCCCGAGCCGCCGGGGGTGTTGGAACTCCTCGCCGATGTGGAGGAGGGGCGCGGGCTGGCCCTCGTCCGCGCATGCGCCGATGTCTGGGGCTGGCAGCCGCTGACGAGACACGGCAATCGCGGCAAGTACGTGTGGTGTGACCTCGTTGTGGCGTAGCGGGTTGACCACGTCGGCGGTTCACGCGACGAGTGCAGCGAACTTGTTCGCCGACGGCACGACCTGAGCCGGTCGTGTCATCGGCAGTCATCCGTGAAGACGCCTCATCGCGAGCAATCGCCCCTCTCGCCCTTGGTCGAGACGTTCTGCCAGACGCCCTGCGTGTTCTTGCCCAGGCTGACGACATAGCTGACGTGCGGGTCCGTCCCGGCCGGATTGCCCAGCACTTCCTTGGTCTTGCGGTTCCTCGTGTAGGCCTTGCTCTCGTCGGTGCAGTACGAAAGGGACGCCGCCTTCTTGTCGGCGGAGAGGATGACCTTGGGGTCGAATGCGGGCAGTTTGCCGAACACCGTGAGGTTCTTGCTCGTGTACGTCTTGATCCACTGCTGCGACTGCATGATGGCGGTGTTGGTGTCGTAGAACGCGAGGGCCGTACCACCGTCGGGCTCGTTCGCGATGATCGCCGCGTACCCCGCCCGGAGTTCTTCCTTGGCGTCGTTGAGCACCGCCTGCTTCACCGGGTCGCCGCTCTTCCAGTTCTCGAACGTGAGCTGGAAGTTGCTCGGCAGTGTGATCACCGGGCGCTGGACGTCGTCGGACGGCGTTGAACTCGAAACGGCAGCTGAAACGGACGGACTGCTTGGCCTCGCATCCGTGGCCTTGGTGTCGTCCGACGACGAGTTGTCGCTCCCGCCGCACGCGGTGAGCAGGAGCGCCGCAGCGGCACTGAAAGTGGCGGCGGTTGTGGTCCGGGCGCGGCGGGGCACGGTGGAACTCTCCTGGGGGGTGGCGCGTGCAACAGTGAACGAGGCCCGCTGACTCAGCGGTTGACGGCCTGGATCTCCTGGACGTTCATGTCCTGGGTCGTGTCGAAGGTGCCGTTGGGGAGGTCGCCCTGCGCTCCGCCCGTGCCTTCCCACGAGATCTGCCAGGTGATGCTGGCCTTCAGGTGGTACGGCGTGCCGTTCGTGGCGTGGAGGTAAGTGATGCCGCAGGACGGGGTCTTGTTGGCGTCGCCCTGTTCGTACGGCGTGCCGATCGAGCCGTCGTCGTTGATCGTGCAGTCGCCCGACGCGGGGTACGTCGTCGCGTCCTCCGTGCCCGGGTCCAGGTGGAGGGCGACCGGCTTGGCGGTCGTCACGGCGTAGAGATTGGTGCGGGGGAGTTCGGCGCGGACCTTGATCTCCCGGAAGGTGCCCTTGTCCAGCCAGGCCCAAGTGGGCAGGTTCACCGTGGACTTGGTGGTGGGCTTGAGCTCGATCTCGGTGTCGGGGACCTTGACCTGGTTGTAGGCGTACTCGGCGAGCATCTTCGGCGTGGGGGCGTGGGCGACCTTGGGGACCACCCCGGCGTCCTGCCAGAACATGATCTTGCCGCAGTCCCAGGACTCGGGAGCGCTGTCATCTGGCGCAACGCTGCGCCAGAAATAGCCGTGCTTGCCGATGTTGTAGTTCTTGTAGCCCTCGGCGGTGCTCTGTTCGTCGTCGAAGTTGGTCTCCGGCTTGCCGTCCTGGTAGTGGTTCGTCCACAACTCCTTGCCGAACCAGGACTCGTGGATGCCCACGTCCCCGTCGCCGTCGTTCGTGTCGACGAAGTCCTTCAGCTCCTGGCCGGTGAAGACGGGCTCGTACCAGCACGCCGGCGGCTTCCAGTTGACGTCCACGGAGGAGAGGTTGCCGCGCTTGCCCCCGGTGGGGCCGCTCACCTGGCGGACCTTGATGTGGGAGTAGGTGGCGGAGGCGTAGATGTCCTTGCCGTGCTTACCGCCGGAGGTGGGCGGTGCGGGCGTTGTGGGCCCGGGCGTGTCATTGGCATGGGCGGTGCCGCCGCTGACCAGCGCCAAGGCGATGGCGGCAGGCAAGGTCAAGCGCCGGGAGAGCCTGTGCTTCGTCACTTCTGGCACTCCTTCGCCTTCCCCTTGACCTCCACGACCGATGCTTTCCAGGCCTTGGAGGAGCCGGTGGGCGCGAACATGAGCAGCTGGTATTTCACGTAGCTGTCCAGGTTCTCCTCGGTGTAGAGGATCTTGCCGCTCTTGATTTCCTTGCTGTACGACTTGCCCTGGTTCCGGCAGAAGGTGACGAGTTCGCGCTTGCCGCCGCTCAACGCAGTGACGTCCGCGTCGTAGTACTTGTCCGTCCCCGTGACGGTCCAGCTTCCCTTCACCCAGGCCTGGATCTGCGACTTGGCGTACTGCGCAGCCTGGCCGCTCGAGTAGTACTGGTACGCGGGGTCGTTCGGATCCTGCTTGGAGATGCCGTGTTTCAGGGCCCGGATGTAGTTCTCCGCGTCGGAAAGAGCTGACGCCTGCTTCGCGTCGGACGGTGCATCGAAGTCGAAGACCAGGTGGAAGTCGCTGGGGACGCTGACGTCGGGAGCGTCGGCGTCAGCCGAAGCCGAAGCCGAAGGACTCCCCGACCCCGTACCCGCCCCCTTGATGTCATCCGAAGACGACTTGTCACCCCCACCGCACCCGGTGAGCAAAAGTGCTGCCGCTGCAGTGAGCGCGGCGGCAGTAGTCGGCAGTGCGCGGCGGGCCACGGTTGATCTCCCCCGGAGTCGGCTGTGTGCAACGGGGAACGAAGCTATCAGGGGCGGGTAAGAGGGCCTGGGGTGCCTGTGGGGGATTGTGTGGGGAACGTGAGGAGTGTGGCGTGGCGGGCGCCGAGGGCGTGGATCGTAGGCAAGGGCGGCCGTGACGACAGGCGCGGGGCAACTCCGGCCAAGGGGGCAGACGGTGACGTATTGGGTGAAGGGCGAGGTCTCAGCTCCGTATCCGACCTTCGACGTCCCAAATCCGAGTCCATAAGATCTCTGTAGGCTCGGTACGCCTCACGTATCCCCTCCCTCCCACCCTCCGCCCCCTCCACACACAACCCGGGACACTCGCCATGCCGCGACGCAGCACCTCAAGCTCGACGGGACGCTCGACGGGCAACTCGGCCGCCCCGAGGAACCGGACGCCGCAACCCGTCCGCATCCGGAGGCGCAGCTTCGGGGACTTCGTCAAGGCGTTCTTCGCGTTCGTCGCGCTGCTCGTGCTCGTCGTCGGGGTGCCCGGGGCGCTGGCCGTGCTGATCGGGTGGCCGTTGCCCAACGGGGTGCCGAGCCTTGACTGGCTCCAGCAGGAGATCACCGTCACGACCTTCCTGCACATCCTGACCGTCATCGTCTGGCTGGCCTGGGCCCAGTTCACCGCCTGTGTGCTGGTGGAGGTCAAGGCCGCGCTCTCGGGTGTCGGAGTGCCGGGGCGGGTGCCCGGTTCGGGGCCCAGCCAGCTGCTCGCCCGGCAGCTCGTCGCCGCCCTGCTGCTCATCGGCGCCACGGCTGCCAGCCTCACGCCGGGGCTGTCGCAGCTCGGGCACAGCATCGAGGGGAACCAGAAGCCCACCGTCGCCGCGGCGCAGGCGACCCCCGGGCTCTTCGCCCAGCAGCAGGAGCAGGCCGCCAGTACCGCCGCCGCCCTCGCCGAACAGGCCTCCCACGCGGCCGCGCATGCCGACGGCGGCGGCAGTACCGCCCAGCACGGCGACACGAAGTACTACCGGATCCAGCCGCCGGAGGGGCGTCACCACGACTCCCTGTGGGAGATCGCGCAAAGGCATCTCGGTGACGGGCGCCGGTACAAGGAGATCTACGAGCTCAACAAGGACCGGACCCAGCCGGACGGTTCCAAGCTCTCCGAGGCCAGTCTGATCCGGCCCGGGTGGATCATGGAGATGCCCGGCGACGCGCACGGCGGCGAGCTCGTCGAGGCGCCCGATGCCTCCGCCCACGCCTCCTCGCCGGACCAGCAGCAGATCCACGACTACTCCAAGTCCGGCGATCACGCCCAAGGGGGCGGCAGCCAGGCCCAGGGCGGCGGTCACCACGCCCAGCAGGTCTCGCTTCCCGAGCAGCGGCCCGCCTCCGACGGCGGTCATCAGCAGGCCACCCCCGCGACGTCCGCATCCAGCAGCGCCTTCGGCCTGCCGCAGGCCCTCATCGGCGCCCCTCTTCTCGCCGCCGGCCTCCTCGGTGCCCTCGGCCGGCGCCGTCGGCAGGCGCTGTGGCAGTCGGCGCTCGGTGCCGTCGGCGGGCGGCGCGGGATGGAGCCGCCGCTGCCGGCCGGCGACGCCGCCAATGCGCAGGACGCCCTTCTCGTCGGCGCCGACCCCGAAGGCGTACGACTGCTCGACCTCTCGCTGAGGGGACTTGCCGCCTCCCTCGCCGCCGAGTCGCGTGCCCTGCCCACCGTCTACGCCGCCTGGCTCAGCAACGGCGATCTGCATCTGCAGCTCGCCCAGCCCGCCGGGAAGCCGCCCGCGCCCTGGCAGCTCGGGCAGGACCAGACCTTCTGGATGCTCGCCCGCACCGACGCCGAGCAATACGGCGACGTCGACACCGCCGCGCCCTACCCCGGCCTCGTCAGCCTCGGCACCATGGACGACTCGCGGCTGCTGCTCAACCTGGAGTCGGTGCCCGGCATCGTCTCCCTGAGCGGTCGCGAGGCCGACCGGGCCGCCGTCTTCGCGTCCGTCGCCGCCGAACTCGCCACCAACGGCTGGTCGGACCGCATGACCATCACCCTCGTCGGGTTCGGCGAGGACCTGACCCCCCTCGCGCCCAACCGGCTGCGCCACCTCGACGGCATCGACGACCTCATCGAGACCATGGAGGCCGAGACGCGGCAGCGGAGGGGAGCGCTGGGGGCCGCCGGGCACGACTCGGTCCTCACCGGGCGTACCGGGCCTGCCCAGCACACCCGTTGGGCCCCGCACCTCGTCCTGCTCGCCGCCCAGCCCTCCGCCGAGGACGCCGTCAAGCTCGCCGAACTCGCCTCCGACGCGAGCCGGCTCGGCATCGGCTACCTCGTCGGCACCGAGACCGGCGATCTGCCGGGCGCCGCCTGGGAGATGGAGGTCACCAGCGAGGGCAAGCTCCTCGCCCCGCTCCTCGGCCTCGAACTCGACGCCCAGCTCCTGCCGGTGGCCACCCAGCGCGCTGTCGTCGAGCTGTTCGTCGAGGCCGACCCCGAGCGCGAACCCCAAGGACCCGCCACCACACCGCCGTTCCTCGTCGACATCAGCGAGCAGGGGCGGCCGGCGGTGTACGCGCGCCTCGTCGGCCCGTACGAGATCATCGGCCTCGACACCCCGGACGGGGAGCGCAGTGCGCTGCTGCACGAGGCGCTCGCGCTGCTGCTGCTGCACCGTGAGGGCGTGCACCCGCGGGTGCTGTCGTCCGCGCTGTGGCCGCGGGGTGTCCCGGAGGACGTGCGGGATGCGCTGCTGGAGCGGCTGCGGGTCTGGCTCGGCGCCGACCCGGACGGCAGCCCCCGGCTCACCGCCGACTCGACCGGCCGGCTCGTGCTCGCCAAGTCCGTGGTGTCGGACCTGGACGTGCTGCGGTCGCTCTACCACGAGGCCACCCAGGGCAAGGGCATCGACAGCCGTGCCGTGCGCGGGCGGTTGCTGACGGACGCGCTGGTCCTGGTGCGCGGGCCGCTGCTCGCAGACCGGCCCGAGGGGCGCTACCGCTGGCTCACCCACGAGATCATCGACGCCCAACTCCCGCTGCTGGTGGCCGACATCGGGCTCGCGTTGTCCGCGTTCCATCTCGAGAAGAACCGCGCGGAGAAGGCCATCGAGGCCCTCAACGCCTCGCTGAACTCCGCACCGGGCGACGAGCGCCTGTGGAACGAGCTGCTCCGCGCCACCCACGCCACCGGTGACGAGGGCCGTCTGCAGACCCTCGCCGCCGACCTCATCAACCGCAGCGGCGCACGCGGGCTGCCGCCGCGCACCGAGGCGCTGCTCGACGAGCTGCTGCCGTCGTGGCGCAGCGGCGTCGCCGCGGTGGGATGAGCACCGTCCTCGTCGTCGCCGTCGCCGCACTGTGGGGTGCGGCGACGGGCGTACTCCTGCCGCGGGCGGCGTACCGCTTCTCCGTGTCCTCCGAGGAGGACTGGCGGGACCGGTGCCCCGGCGGGCATCCGATCGGGGGATGGATCGGGTGGGCCCGGTGCGGGCAGTGCGAGCGCACGGAACCCTTCTACGGCCCCGGTACACCCGCGGTCGCCGCCGCCACCGCCCTCGTCTGCGCCGCCCTCGCCGCCGCCACCGGCATCCGGCCCGAGCTCGCCGTGTGGCTGCTGCTCGCGCCCGTCGGCGTGCTGCTTGCGGTCGTCGACTTCCGGGTGCAGCGGCTGCCCGACGTCCTGACACTGCCGCTCGCGGGCGCCGCGCTCGCCCTGCTCGGCGTCGTCGCCCTCCTGCCCGAGCACGCCGGCGACTGGCCGACCGCGCTGTACGCCGCCCTCGCGCTCGGCGGCGCCTTCTTCCTGCTGTTCCTCATCAACCCCGGCGGGATGGGCTTCGGCGACGTGAAGCTGGCGCTGGGACTGGGCGCCGTCCTGGGCTGGTACGGCTGGCCGACGGTCATGCTGGGCACCTTCGCCGCGTTCCTGCTCGGGGCGCTGTACGGGGGCACGCTCGTCGTCGTACGGCGGGCCGGGCGCAAGACGGCCATCGCGTTCGGACCCTTCCTGATCACCGGGGCCTTCCTCGGGCTGCTCATCGGCGCGTACGCGGCCTGACGTCCGTCCCGTAGAACGCCTGGCGTAGGCTGGCTGGGTCCGCCCACAACCCTTACGAAAGGGACGCCCCGGTGACCGAGAAGGCCGAGCTCCAGTCCGTCCTCGACCGTGCCGCGGCCGGCGGGCGGATCACCCCGGAAGAGGCCCTCGACCTCTACCGCGACGCCCCGCTGCACGCGCTCGGCGCCGCCGCCGACGCCGTACGCCGCCGCAAGTACGCGGGCACCGAGCACATCGCGACGTACATCATCGAGCGCAACATCAACTACACGAACGTGTGCGTCACGGCGTGCAAGTTCTGCGCCTTTTACGCCGCTCCCAAGGACACCGCCAAGGGCTGGACGCGCGACCTCGACGACATCCTGCGACGCTGCGCCGAGACCGTCGAGCTGGGCGGCACCCAGATCATGTTCCAGGGCGGCCACCACCCGGACTACGGCGTCGAGTACTACGAGAAGCACTTCTCCGCCATCAAGCAGGCCTTCCCGCAGCTCGTCATCCACAGCCTGGGGGCGAGCGAGGTCGAGCACATGGCCCGGATCTCCGAGGTGAGCGTGGAGGAGGCCATCTCGCGGATCCACGCCGCCGGCCTCGACTCCTTCGCCGGCGCCGGTGCCGAGCTGCTGCCCGAGCGGCCGCGCAAGGCGATCGCCCCGCTGAAGGAGAGCGGCGAGCGCTGGCTGGAGATCATGGAGACCGCGCACGGGCTGGGCGTCGAGTCGACGTCCACGATGCTCATGGGCACCGGCGAGACCAACGCCGAGCGCATCGAGCACCTGCGGATGATCCGTGACGTGCAGGACCGGACGGGCGGCTTCCGCGCCTTCATCCCGTACACCTACCAGCCCGAGAACAACCACCTGAAGGGCCGCACCCAGGCCACGCTCTTCGAGTACCTGCGGATGATCGCGATCGCGCGGCTGTTCATGGACAACATCCAGCACATCCAGGGGTCCTGGCTGACGACCGGCAAGGAGGTCGGGCAGCTGTCCCTGCACTACGGTGCGGACGACCTCGGCTCGATCATGCTGGAGGAGAACGTCGTCTCGTCCGCCGGTGCCAAGCACCGCTCCAACCGGCTCGAGATCATCGACCTGATCCGCAAGGCGGGGCGCGTCCCGGCCCAGCGGACCACGACGTACGAGCACATCGTGGTGCACGACGACCCGGCTGACGACCCGGTCGACGAGCGGGTGATGTCCCACATCTCGTCCACGGCGATCGCGGGCGGCACGGCGCATCCCGAACTGAAGCTCCTCGCGTCCAACTGAGCCGCGTTCAACGGATCTCAGTCCAACCGATCCGAGTTCAACGGATTCGAGTTCAACGGATCCGAGTCCAACCGATCTGACCAGAGGGCGAGTTGGAGACCATTCACGCGGCGGACGAGGTCCGGTGCACCTGGGACTCGGAGCCGATCGAGGACGGCGCCGTCGTGGTGGGGCGGGACCGGATCGGTGCCGTGGGGACGTTCGAGGAGCTGCGGGAGCGGTTCCCCGGCGCCCGGGTGCGCAGATGGCCCGGTGTCCTCGGGCCCGCGCGCATCCACGAAGGGCCGCTGCCGGACGCCCCGTCCCCGCGCGAACGCATCCACGCCGTACTGAAGTCGGGTGCGGTGGCCGTCCTTGAGGAGTACGTCGACTCGCCCGAACTCCGCGCCGCCGCCGAGCGGAACGACGTGGTCGTCCTCCCGCGCACCCGGCCGACCGCGCTGAGGCAGACCGGCCGCGCCGACCTCGCCGTACTCGACGAAACCGGCGCCTGCATCGCCACGGTCTGCGCGGGGCGGCTCGTGCACAGGCGCCGCTAGGGCCCTAGGTGTATTGACCCGTGAGGTTGGGGACGCGGCTGGCGGGTGGTTGGCCTTTCAGCGCGGTGTGTCCGCGGTGGTGATTGTAGGAGTGGAGCCAGTCGGGGAACGCGTCGCGTCGTTCGGTCTCCGTGCGGTAGGGGCGGGCGTAGGCCCACTCGTCCAGCAGGGTGCGGTTGAAGCGCTCGACCTTGCCGTTCGTTTGCGGCCGGTAGGGGCGTGTTCGCTTGTGGGTGATCCCGGCTGCGGCGAGGGCATCACGCCAGTCGCGTGAGCGGTAGCAGGAGCCGTTGTCGGTCAGCACCCGCTGGACGGTGATCCCGGCCTGGGTGAAGAACGTCTGGGCCCGGCCCCAGAAGGCGGTTGCGGTTTCCTTCTTCTCGTCTGCGTGGATCTCGCTGTAGGCGAGGCGGGAGTGATCGTCGACGGCGTTGTGCAGGTAGCTGTAGCCCACGCCGGAGCGGGTCTTGCGGCCGGCCTGGCGCCCCAGGGTCTTGTGGCCTCCGCCGTCGGGGATGTTGCCGAGCTTCTTGATGTCCACGTGCACCAACTCGCCCGGCGTGGAGCGTTCGTAGCGGCGGATCACCCGCCCGGTGGCACGGTCGAGATGAGCCAGACGGGCCAGCTTGTAGCGGGCCAGGACCCGGTGCACCGTGGACGGGTTCAATCGCAGCAGGTAGGCGATGCGGGCCGGTCCCCAGCGGCGCAGGACACGGACCTTGATGATCCGCCGCTCGGTGCGGGTCGGGGTCCGGTTCGGGCTGTGATGCGCTCTGGACGAGCGGTCGCTCATGCCCGCCGCGCCGAGTTTCCGGTAGCGGTCCGCCCATCGCTGGGCCGTGGTCGGCGAGACCTGGAAGCGTTCGGCGGCCCGGCGCAGGGTCCAGTTGTCCTCGACCACGCAGCGGGCCAGACGCAGACGGCCGGTCTCGCTCAGGGGTGCATTACGGTGGACCACGAGGGCCTTTCTGTTGGTGTAGACGTCGCAATCCACACCGAACCGGAAGGCCCTCACCTGTTCAAGATCCCTCAGCCGAGACCTGCCTCACCCGTCCACAACCTCCCGAGACAGAACACCTAGCCCGCGAACGCCTCCGCGAACGCGCCCGAACTCTGCGTCACCCCACTGCAGTTGGTGGCCGCGTCGTCGTCCTCGGAGTTCCCCTTCTCGCACTGCTGGTCCCGGAACGTCGACCACATCGACACCCAGGCGATCTCCTTCTCCTCGGCGAACGTCCGTACCTGCGCCGCGTCGGAGAGCGTGAACGTCTCGTTGTCGATGTCGTTGTCGCCGATCATCGAGGTGAGTGCCATGCCCCGCCAGGCGTTCGCGTCGGACAGGCCGAAGACCTTCTTCAGCTGCGTGTGCGTCGCCTTGGCCGAGGTGAGGGCGTAGTCGCCCATGTCGCCGGTGTACGACTCGCCGTAGTTCATGGTCATGATGTTGACCGTGGAGACCTGGACGTCGTACTTGTTCGCGGACGCGAGCAGCGCCAGGCTGTCGGAGTCCAGGCCGGACGGCATGACCGGGAGCGTGAAGGAGACCTTGAGGTCGCTGCGGTCCTTCTGCAGCAGGGCTATCGCCTCGGAGCGCAGGGCCACCGAGTCGGAGTCGGTCAGCTGGTCGCCCTCGATGTCGAAGTCGGCCTGAGTGGAGCCGGCCGCGTCCAGCGCCTTGCCGTACGCCGCCGCCAGCTCGGACGCGCTGTCGCAGGTCGACGCCAGTTCCTTGCCGGAGGCCCCGCCGAAGGAGACGCGCACGGTGGCGCCGTCCTCCTTGAGCTTCGAGATCCGGGACTTCACCGTCGAGTCGGCCAGGGCGTACTCGTCGTTCCACTTCGGCGTGCAGTCGCTGCCGTCGGAGATCACGAACGCCAGGTTGTACGTCGTGGGGGAGCCGCTGGAGTCGTTGTCGGAGGCCTCCGTGGCGCTTACGTACGGGGCGTACGAAGTGGTGGACGACGTCTCCTGCGACGGGGAGGCGGAGGCGGCGGCGCTGCTCTGTTTCCCGGGCTCCGGCGCCGAGTCCGTGCTGCTGTCGGAGCCCGCGGAGCAACCCGCCGCGGCCAGGGCAAACAGACAAGTGAACCCAGCGGCCATCGGCTTCCGGAAACTCGGCATTGGCATGCACCCGCTCTCGTGATTTCTGTCTCAGGCTTGAAACAAAGTCTCATTCAAAAGGAAAACGTCTCACACTGAGCCGCTGTTCATGAAGACGGTTGATACACAGTAAACACATGGGACGGATGGAGTGAACCGGTCATGTCGGTCGATCCAAACGGGACATTCAACTCGTTCCCCCTCGTGGCGAGTTGTGCAGGCGTTCCGGAAACCTCACAGCATGGAGACAGGTTAAGAGGTTTCTCATATGTGCCTCACAAGAAAATCGGTCTGGGACACATAAAGACTCCCTAATGTCTGGGGAATGCATTCCGAGCCTGCCATCGAAAACAGCGCGACCAGGGGTGGTCGCCGCCGCAAACGCGGCAACGGGTCCGTCGAGGGGCCTGTGTTCGTTGACAACTCCGGGCGCCGTTCCAAGCTGCTGCGCCGGATCGGCCTCCTGGCCGGCGTCCTGTGTATCGGGTACGCCGTCATCCTGGGCCTGGCCTTCATGGGGATCGGGACCTCGAGTCCGTCCTCGCTGCTGCCCTTCGGAGGCGGCGGACCGGCCGGTGCCCAGAACTCCGGCCCCGGCGGCGCCGAGCCGCAGGGCGGCGTCGGCACGCCGCCCGTGAAGCCCAGCGGTACTCCCCCCACCGGCATCGCCACCGGCGAGCCGCCCAGCTCCGCCCCGTCCGCGTCCGCTTCGGCGGCCAACTGACCGGAACGCAGCCACACTTATGACGACATCCACCTCTCGCGGCCGCCGCCGCGCTCCCACCCGCATGCGGCGGGTGGCGGGCAAGGCCGCGGCGCTGCAGAAACCGCGAGTCATCCTCGCCCTGGTGTTCCTGCTCGGGCTGACCAGCGTGATGCTGCTCGACGGCTATCTGCGCGCCGAGGTCGGCGGCGACCAGCGCGTACGTACCGGGGCCAGCTCCGCCAAGGTCCCTGACAAGATCCTCAACGGCGGGCCGATCGTCACCTTCCAGGGCGGTCGGGCCACGACGATCTCGGTGCCGAAGAAGACCATCGCCCTCACCTTCGACGACGGCCCGAACCCCACCTACACGCCCGACGTTCTCAAGATCCTCGAGGAGAACGACGTCCCGGCCACGTTCTTCCTGGTCGGCTCGATGGTCTCGCGCTACCCGGACATCGTGAAGGACATGGTCGCGCAGGGCAACGAGGTGGGCATCCACACCTTCACCCACGTCGACCTGTCGTACCAGAGCGACGCCCGCGTCAACCGTGAGATGCAGCAGACCCAGCTCGCGCTCGCGGGCGCGGCCGGCATCACGACCACGTTGTTCCGCGCGCCGTACTCCTCGGAGACGGACGCCATCGACAACTACAGCTGGCCCGTCTACAAGAAGCTCGGCGCGGACGGATACACCAGCGTCTTCGTCGACACCGACAGCGACGACTGGAAGAAGCCGGGCGTCTCGAAGATCATCAACTGGGCCACGCCGAAGAAGAACAAGGGCGCGGCGGTCCTGATGCACGACGCGGGCGGCGACCGCGAGCAGACGGTCGAGGCGCTGCCCCAGTACATCAAGAAGATGAAGGCGAAGGGCTACACCTTCACCACCATCAGCGGCGTCATCGAGAAGCAGAACGCGAGCAACCGCCAGGCGGCGAACGCCGGTTCGGGGACTGCCGGTTCGGGGACTGCCGGTTCGGCGGCCGCGGGTTCGGCGGCCGCAGGCTCGGCGTCGGGGCAGTCGTCGACCGGAACGGCTCCGACGGGATCGGCCCCGACGGGAACCGCTCCGGGGTCGGCCGCGACGAACGGCTCGACCGGCGCTCAGTCCTCCGGTGGTCCGGGCGGTCAGTCGCAGAACGGCACTCAGCAGAACGGCACTCAGGGGTCCCAGGGGTCAGGGGGAAGTCAGGGTTCCACGGCGTCCCGGCTCCAGGCCGCCCACCGCACGGCCACCGGCGCCACCCTCTACGAAGGCAAGGCGCTCATCGTCGCCGTCGCCGTGGCCGAGTACGCGCTACCGGTGCTGGCGGTCGGGCTGATGGTCGTGGGCATAGCCGTCATGGGCCGCTTCGGGATGATGGTGATCCTCGCCCGCAGCCACTACAGACAGCGCAACAAACGCCGGTTCAGCTGGGGACCGACCATCACCCGGCCGGTGAGCGTGATCGTGCCGGCGTACAACGAGAAGGAGTGCATCGCCAACACCCTGGAGTCGCTGGCGAAGAGCACCCATCCGATCGAGATCATCGTGGTCGACGACGGCTCGACGGACGGCACCTCCGAGATCGCGCGCAACGCGGCCGACTCCCTCGGCATGACGAACGTCCGGGTCATCCGCCAGGAGAACGCGGGCAAGCCGGCCGCCCTCAACAACGGTGTCCGCAGCGCCAGTTACGACATCGTCATCATGATGGACGGCGACACGGTCTTCGAGCCGGACGCCGTGCACCAGCTGGTGCAGCCCTTCGCCGACCCCCAGGTCGGTGCGGTCGCGGGCAACGCCAAGGTCGGCAACCGCAACACGATCATCGGCGCCTGGCAGCACATCGAGTACGTGATGGGCTTCAACCTCGACCGCCGCATGTACGACCTGCTGCGCTGCATGCCCACCATCCCGGGCGCGATCGGCGCGTTCCGCCGTGACGCCGTCCTCCAGGTCGGCGGCATGAGCGAGGACACCCTCGCCGAGGACACCGACATCACCATCGCCATGCACCGCGCGGGCTGGCGGGTCGTCTACCAGGAGCACGCCAAGGCCTGGACGGAGGCGCCCGGTTCGCTCAAGCAGCTGTGGTCGCAGCGCTACCGCTGGTCCTACGGCACCATGCAGGCGCTGTGGAAGCACCGCAAGTCCCTTACGGACAAGGGGCCTTCGGGCCGCTTCGGCCGGATCGGCATGCCGCTGGTGGTGATCTTCCAGATCGTCACGCCGGTCTTCGCCCCGCTGATCGACGTGTTCACCGTCTACTCGATGATCTTCGTCGACTTCACGGCGGCGCTGCTCGCGTGGCTCGCGGTGCTCGCGGTCCAACTCCTGTGCGCGGCCTACGCCTTCCGCCTCGACCGCGAGAAATACAGGTACCTCCTGATGATGCCGCTGCAACAGCTGGCCTACCGCCAGATGATGTACCTCGTCCTCATCCACTCCAGCATCACCGCCCTCACCGGCGGCCGCCTGCGCTGGCAGAAGCTGAAGCGGACCGGCGAGGTCGGTACTCCGGCAGGGGTGAGCTGATGAGCTGGGAGCAGCAGGGCTACCAGCGACCGCCCCAGCCGTCGCCCCAGCAACCGCCTCAGCAGCCGTATCAGCAGGACTACGGCTACGGGTACGGATACGCGGGTCAGGGCCAGCAGCAGTACGTGCAGCATCCGTATCCGCAACAGCCGTACCCGCAGCAGTACGTCGACTATGGGCAGGGGCAGGGGCAGGGGCAGGGGCAGGGGCAGGGGCAGGGCCGGCCGGTGGCCGACGCGACGGCGCCCCTGCCGGTGGTGGAGCCGGAACCGGCTCCCGAGGCCACGGTCGTGGTCGCCGAGGAGCCGGCCGAGGAGAAGACCCCGCCCAAACCGGCGGGCCGCGACCGCTACTTCGACACCCTCCGCGCGGTCGCCCTGATCCGCGTGGTGACCTACCACACCTTCGGCTGGGCCTGGGCGGGCATGGTCTTCCCCTCCATGGGGATCATGTTCGCCCTGGCCGGCACGCTGATGGCGAAGTCGCTGGAGCGGCCCGCGCTCAAGGTGATCCGCAGCCGGATGCGCAGGCTGCTGCCCCCGTTCTGGTTCTGGGGCGTCTTCGTGGTCCTCGCGATGCTGATCCACGACTGGATGCCGGGCTGGCAGATCGTCTTCTGGATCGTGCCGCTCGGCGATCCGCCGGGCAACAGCTGGGGCATACAGGCCTGGGAGATCCTCTGGTACCTGCGGACGTACCTCTGGTTCGTGCTGCTGTCGCCGGTCCTGCTGAGGGCCTTCCGGCTGGCGCCCGTCGCGGTCCTGTTCCTCTCCCTCGCTCCGATCCTGGTCTTCCACTTCCTGTGGGAGCCCCCGGACAACCGCTTCGGCAGCGCCCTGACGGACCTCGCGACCTTCCTCTTCTGCTGGATCCTCGGCTTCGCCCACCGCGACGGGGTCCTGCAGCGGATGAAGCCGGCCCTCGTCGTCCTGCTGTCCGTCGCAGCGGTCGGCTACGGCGGCTGGTACGCCTTCACGCACCAGGCGGAGACGGGCTCCTACGACCTCGACGACATCCCGCTCGCCCAGGCGTTCTGGTCGGCCGGGTACGTCATGCTCCTGATGTGGGCCAAGGCGTACTTCCGCATCGACTTCGCCTGGCTCACCAAGTTCCGGCGCACCGACCGGCTAGTCACGATCTTCAACGCCCGCGCCGTGACGCTCTACCTCTGGCACGAGATCGCGCTGATCCTGGCCGTCCCGTTGATCGACCAGTTCTGGAACGTGCCCGCGTTCGAGAAGTGGCTGCCGCTGGAGAGCCAGTGGTTCATGTTCGGCATCGGCTGGGTCCTGATCGCGGTGTTCATCCTGCTGTGCGGATGGGTGGAGGACGTGGCCGGGAAGAAGAAGCCGAAGCTTCTTCCGTGAGGTCGGGCTGCAACAATGGCGAGGTGACCCGCGCCTCCCTGAACAAGCAGCCGCACGAAGTCGCCTCGATGTTCGACGACGTGGCGGAACGGTACGACCTGACGAACGACGTGCTGTCGCTCGGCCAGGACCGCGTGTGGCGCAAGGAGGTGGCCCGGGCGGTCGACGCCCGGCCCGCGCAGAAGGTCCTGGACCTGGCCGCGGGCACGGCCACGTCCTCGCTGCCCTTCGCCCGCACGGGCGCGTACGTCGTCCCCTGCGACTTCTCCCTCGGCATGCTCCAGGTCGGCAAGAGGAAGCACCCCTGGCTGCCGCTGACCGCGGGCGACGCGACGAAGCTGCCGTTCAAGGACGACACGTTCGACGCCGTCACGATCTCCTTCGGACTGCGCAACGTGCAGGACTTCGATGCGGCCCTGCGCGAGATGTACCGGGTGACCAAGCCCGGCGGCCGGGTGGTGATCTGCGAGTTCTCGCACCCGACCTGGGCGCCCTTCCGCACGGTCTACACCGAGTACCTGATGCGCGCCCTCCCGCCGGTCGCACGCGCGGTCTCGTCCAACCCCGACGCCTACGTCTACCTCGCCGAGTCCATCCGCGCCTGGCCCGACCAGCCCGCGCTGGCCGAGCGCCTGCGCAAGGCCGGCTGGTCGAAGGTCGCCTGGCGCAACCTCACGGGCGGCGTGGTGGCCCTGCACCGCGGCTTCAAGGAGGCCTGAGCTCCGCACGGGATCAGGAGATCTGGGCCCCGCACGGAGCCAAGAGACCTGAGCCCCGCACGGAGTCGGGAGACCTGAGCCCCGCCGGGTCCAGAAGTGCCGGTCCGGGTCAGGGGACGCAGAACCCGACGACGGCGTACGGGTCCTCCGGCTCGTCGAGCTCGCGCTGCATCCCGCCGCTGGGCGGACGCGGCAGGCGCGGTTCGCGCACACCGGAGCCTCCGCCGCCCTCACCCTCGCCGAAGTCGAACCAAACATAGACCATCGAGTCCCGCGGCACTTCGGCATTGGGCTGCGGGTACTGCCGTACGACGTACTCGACGACGGTCTGGTGGAAGTCGGGCCGGTCCGGCGCGTTGATGAACAGTCCGGTCGACTCGGCCGTCTTGCGCGCGTCCATGGCCATCAGTCCGACAAGTCGCGGTACGCGCACTTCGGGTGTCTTGGGCGGTATGTGCACAGATGTCACCCCCAGCGGTACCTGAAGGGTAACTCCGGCCCGGCACCGCCCGGAAGTGTCGGGTGTCTTTCTGTAGCAGTCGACTACGGTGAGTAGTCGACGGTCGTCACAGATCGAGCCGGTAGCAGTGTCCCTCCTGCTGCGCGGTCGGCGTCGTGAAGACCTCGGCGAGGTGCATGCCCAGCCGCCGCGTCACCGCGATCGACCGCTCATTGCCGGCCAGGACCATGGCTACCACGCTCGGCACCTCCGCGGCCCGCAGCCGCTCCAGCGTCATCTGCGCGGCCGCCGTCGCGTACCCCTTGCCCCAGTACTCCCGCCCGAGCCGCCACCCGATCTCGATCTCGCCCTTGGGACCCCAGTCCCGCGGCCACGGCTGGGCTCCGGTGAACCCGACGGCCTGCCCGGACTCGCCGACCATGGTCCACAGACAGAAGCCCCGTTCGGCGTCGTGCCGGCGCTGGCGGGCGGTGAGCTCCTCGTAGACGGAGAGGGCCGCGGACTTGCCGCCGTGGAACTCCATGACGTCCGGGTCGTCGAAGAGCCGGTGCCAGGCGACCGCGTCCTCGTCGGTGGGGACACGCAGCCGTACTACGGGGAGAGCTCGGTTCACGGGGCAGCCCTTCAGCCGGGTGATCAATTCTGCTGAATAGACTGCCTGTGTCCAGTGCCGCTCGGCACAGAGATTTGTCGAACTTGGGGAGATCCCGCCGTGACCGTCGTGACCGAGCCGCTCTCCGAGAACACCGCCGATGTGATCGTCGTGGGCGCGGGACCGGCGGGCTCCACGACCGCCTACCACCTCGCCAAGTCCGGCCTCGACGTGCTCCTGCTGGAGAAGACCGAGTTCCCGCGCGAGAAGGTCTGCGGCGACGGCCTGACCCCGCGGGCCACCAAACAGCTCGTGTCGATGGGCATCGACATCTCCGAGGAGGCCGGCTGGCTGCGCAACAAGGGGCTGCGCATCATCGGCGGCGGCGTCCGGCTCCAGCTGGACTGGCCGGATCTCGCCTCCTTCCCGGACTACGGACTCGTCCGCAAGCGCGACGACTTCGACGAGCAGCTCGCCCGGCAGGCCCAGAAGGCGGGGGCGCGTCTGTACGAGCGCTGCAACGTCGGCGCCCCGATCCTCGACGACCGCACGGGCCGCATCACCGGCGTGCACGCCAAGCTCGGCGAGGACAAGCGCGAGGTCACCTTCCACGCGCCGCTGGTCGTCGCCGCCGACGGCAACTCCACCCGCCTCTCCCTCGCGATGGGCCTGCACCGCCGCGAGGACCGCCCGATGGGCGTCGCGGTCCGCACGTACTTCGAATCGCCCCGCCACGAGGACGACTACCTGGAGTCCTGGCTGGAACTGTGGGACCGCCGCGGTCCGGGCGAGGACCGTCTGCTGCCCGGCTACGGCTGGATCTTCGGCATGGGCGACGGCACGTCGAACGTCGGCCTGGGCGTCCTGAACACCTCGGACTCCTTCAAGGAACTGGACTGGCGCGAGGTCCTGAAGGCCTGGTGCGCCTCCATGCCGGAGGACTGGGGCTACACCCCGGAGAACATGACCGGCCCGATCCGCGGCGCCGCCCTCCCGATGGCCTTCAACCGCCAGCCCCACTACACCAAGGGCCTGCTCCTGGTCGGCGACGCCGGCGGCCTGGTGAACCCCTTCAACGGCGAGGGCATCGCCTACGCCATGGAGTCCGGCCAGATCGCCGCCGACGTCATCGTCCAGGCCCACGCCCGCCCGACGCCCGCGAGCCGCGAACTGGCCCTCCAGCGCTACCCGCGCGTCCTGAAGGACACCTACGGCGGCTACTACACGCTGGGCCGCGCCTTCGTGAAGCTCATCGGCAACCCGAAGGTCATGAAGATCGCGGCCCAGCGCGGCCTGACCCACCCCATGCTGATGAAGTTCACCCTGAAGCTCCTGGCAAACCTCACGGACCCGACGGGCGGCGACGCGATGGACCGGATCATCAACGGGCTGAGCAAGGTGGCACCGAAGGCGTGATCAGCCGCCGGGGCTTCCGCTAGGAACCGCTGAGCGCCTCGGTCTTGGCGGCCCGGCGCGCGAACACCTCGTCGCGTCGGTCCGCCACCTGCCTGAGCGCGTCCTTCCGCTCCCGCTTGGAGAGCCGGTCCAGGTAGACGTGGCCGTCGCAGTGGTCGGTCTCGTGCTCCAGGCAGCGCGCGAAGTACCCCGTGCCCTCGATGGTGACGGGCTCGCCGCCCTTGTCGAACCCGCGCACCACGGCCCGGTCCGGACGCGGTACGTCCATCACGGCGCCCGGCACCGACAGGCACCCCTCGCCCTCGTCGAGCAGGCGGCGTCCGGCCGGGTGGAGGGCGTCGAGGACCGGGTTGGCGATGTACCCGACGTGCCGGACCCCGTCGTCGTCCGGGCAGTCGTACACGAACAGCCGCAGGTCGACGCCGACTTGGTTCGCCGCGAGCCCTGCCCCGTCCGCGATGTACATCGTCAGGAACATGTCGTCGATGAGCGCGGCGAGATCGGGCCCGAACTCGGTGACGTCCCGGCACGGCCTGTGCAGCACCTCCTCGCCGACCTCGGTGATGCGCCGCACCGAGCCGCGCCGGGCCTCGGGCGCCGGCCTCGGATACGAGTCGACGGGCCTGCCTTGTACGAACACGCGTGGCATGTCTGTGTCTCCCTGTGATTGTGAGGATGCTGTGGGTGGCGGGAAAAGCGGGTTCCGGCCTGCGGAGCCCCTGCCTACCCTCCGGGACTCATGACAACAGAACGCGCGCAGCATGCGCAGGAGAACACCGGCCACACCCGCAGACGCTTCCTCGCGGGTGCCGGGGGAGCGGCCGGCGCCCTCGCCTTATGGCCCGCCGGAAGCGCGAGCGCGGCCTCCGGCAAGCGCGTCGCCGTCCTCGGCGGCGGTGTCTCCGGCCTCAGCGCCGCCCACGAACTCGCCGAACGCGGCTACGCCGTCACCGTCTACGAGTACTACGACATCCTCGGCGGCAAGGCCCGCTCGATGGACGTCCCGGGCACGGCGGCCGGCGGCCACAAGCCGCTCCCCGGCGAGCACGGCTTCCGCTTCTTCCCCGGCTTCTACCGGAACCTGCCGGACACGATGCGCCGTATCCCCTTTGCCGGAAACGCGAACGGCGTCCACGGCAACCTCCGCAACTCCACGGAGGAGTTGTTCGCCCGCAGCTCGGGCCGCCCGGACCTGCACTTCCCGCTGCGCCGAGCGACGACCCCGCCGGCGCCCGGCGACATCACCCCGTCCTGGATCCGCGACCAGATCCTCTCCGTCCTGGACCTCGGCACCCGCCTCCCGGCCCACGAGGCCGCCTACTTCGCCGACCGCCTCCTGGTCCACCTCACCAGCTGCGACGCCCGCCGCGAGGACCAGTGGGAGAAGGTCGCGTGGTGGGACTTCATCCGCGCCGAGGAGATGAGCGCGGAGTACCAGACCCTCCTCGGCATCGGCCAGACCCGCAACCTTGTCGCCACGCGCGCGGAAGTCGCATCCACCCGCACTGTCGGCCGCATCATCATCGAGGCCCTGATCCTGTGGGGCCTCCTCGGTCGCGGCCTGGACGGCGACGACGCCGACATCGACCGCGTCCTCAACGCCCCCACCAGCGAGGCGTGGATCGACCCCTGGGAGACCCATCTGCGCTCCCTCGGCGTCGAGTTCGTCCTCGGCACCCAGGTCCGCGAGGTCCTCTACGAGGGCGGGCGGGTCACCGGCGTACGCGTCACCGCCCGCGACGGCGGCCAGGAGCGCACGGTCACCGCCGACCACTACGTCTCCGCGTTGCCCGTCGAGCACGCGCGCGGTACGTGGGGGCAGGCGCTGCGGGCGGCCGACCCGCAGCTCGCCAGGTGCGACGCGCTGCAGACGGACTGGATGACCGGCGTGATGTTCTACCTGCGCACGCCCACCCCCGTCGTGCACGGCCACATCAACTGCCTCGACTCACCCTGGTCGGTGACGGGTGTCGGGCAGGCGCAGTTCTGGGACGGACGGGACTTTTCGCGCGACTACGGCGACGGACAGGCCCATGACTGCCTGTCCGCGATCATCTCCGAATGGGACAAGCCCGGCATCCTGTACGGCAAGACGGCGCGCGCGTGCACGAAGGAGGAGATCGTCGCCGAACTCTGGGCCCAGCTGAAGGACGGCCTGAACGACGCCGGCAGGACGACCCTCACGGACGAGGACCGCCTCGGCTGGTTCATGGACCCGGCGGTGACGGGCCTGGGCGGCCCCGATCCGCAGAACCGCGAACAGCTCCTCATCCACCCCACGGGCACGCTCTACAACCGCCCTTCGGCCCGCACGAGGGTCCCGAACTTCTTCCTCGCCGGCGACTACGTCCACACGGACGTCGACCTGGCGACGATGGAGGGCGCCAACGAGTCCGCGCGACGGGCCGTCAACGCCCTCCTGGACGCGGACAATTCGGACGCCGAGCCGTGTGAGATCCGGGAGCTCTACCGGCCGCCGGAGATGGAGCCCCTCAAGCGGGTCGACGAGGCCCGCTACAAGCTGGGCCTGCCCAACACCTTCGACCTGGGCTAGGGACCCCGGAAACGGCCGTCAGGGGACGCCGTCGGTGGACGACGGAGGGGCCGCTGCCCCCGAGCGGCTGCGGCCCTTCCGTACGTCTTTGTGCTGCGCTGTGCGGTGCGTGCGTCAGAGCACCCGCACCGCACCGGTCGGCGGGTCGTAGGAGAGCGGCTTCTCCACGACACCGGTCGACGGGTTCTGCGCGCCGACGAACATGCCGTCGCCGACGTACACCGCCACGTGGTACGCGCTGCCCGCGCTGCCCCAGTAAAGGATGTCGCCCGGCTGCAGGTTGCTCAGCGAGACCTGGGTGCCGGCCGTCGACTGGTCCTGCGAGACGCGCGGCAGGCTGATGCCGACCTGCTTGAACGCGGTCTGCACCAGGCCCGAGCAGTCGTAGGCGGACGAACCGGTCGCACCGGACACGTAGGCCTTGCCGACCTGAGCCTTGACGAAGTTGACGATGGCCGCGGCCGAACCGGTGGCCGTCGACGAGCCCGACGAGGCCGTAGAGGTCGTGGCAGCGGCCAGGGTCGTCCGCTCCGCACTGCGGGAGGTGGCACGCTCGGCGGCCGCCTTGCGGGCCGCCTCGGCCTTCTTCTTGGCCTCCGCCTTCTTCTTCGCCTGAGCGAGGTCCGCCTTGGCCTGCTTTGCGGCCGTTGCGGCGGCCGCGTCGCGCACGGCCTGCAACTCGTAGTTCGCGGCCGCCTGCTGGGTGGCTTCCGCGGACTGGGCGACCTGAGTGGACAGGTCGGCCGTCAGGGTGGGCAGTTCGAGGGTCTGCGTCACCGGCTCGGCGGCGTTCGCCGAAGCCGACGCGCCCGCCGCGGCCATGCTGAGGACGCCACCGGTCACTCCGACGCGCATCGCGAGCGTCGTAGTCGACGCGGTGCGGCGGGGTTTCCGGTGGCTGCGTATGTGAGCGGTGTGGGACATGAGAACAACCGGTATCAGGGGCTCCTCCATACCTTCAAGAAACGTGTGCTGCGCCACAGTTGTTCAATCGGAGCCCCGAATCCCTGGTGTGGCGACCTTTATTGACGCCGTAACGGACATTGTGGACCCGACCCGTTACCCCCGTGATCACGGTCTTTCATCGTTACGCCCTAATTGCCCCGCACCTACCACTGGTTGGGACAGGTGGCCAAGCCCCGTTCTCATGCGCCTCTCATGAGTGTGGCGGAGGTCACGCAACGGTCACAGGTATGTGCGCGTCACGCGCGTAGATCACGACGCGATTGCGCTCGGGTCACGACCCGACCTCTGCTCGTGAACGCGTGCACGTGTCCACACCGCACCGCGCACCTCCCCCTGATGTGTGAACGGGGTCCTCTACCAAGACGTCCCGTCCAGCACCAATTTGCATGCAAGGGAACCCTCTTGATATGGAGACGACCCTCGCGAGCTGCGCCGACTGGCGGAAATGTCACCTCTGGTGATCACTCGGACGCTTCACGTACGAAGATCACCGCTCATCCGACTTCATGATCCTTCATCAGGTGGTGGAGATCACAAAGCTTGTGTAATACCCCGTGTCGCAGATCACAGAGCGGCGGGCATAGGATGCGAGGCAGTTGGGCTTGTGACCTGCTTCACATGTTCTCGATCTTCGCCGGGACGGCGGGGGTTAGAGGGACGTATGAGGTCGGTGTGAGTCCGACGCCATCGCCAGCAGTCAGTGCCGACTGAGAGGAGCGAGGAGCGGTGAACGCGTATGCGCCCATCCTCGTACTGGGAGCCCTCGGGGCAGGCTTTGCGATCTTCTCCGTGGTCATGGCCACGCTGATCGGTCCGAAGCGTTACAACCGGGCCAAGCTCGAGGCCTACGAGTGCGGGATCGAGCCGACCCCCACGCCGGCCGGCGGCGGGCGCTTCCCCATCAAGTACTACCTGACGGCGATGCTCTTCATCGTCTTCGACATCGAGATCGTTTTCCTCTATCCCTGGGCCGTCACCTTCGACGCCCTGGGGGTTTTCGGGCTCGTGGAGATGCTGCTCTTCGTGCTCACCGTCTTCGTCGCGTACGCGTACGTATGGCGGCGCGGCGGCCTGGAATGGGACTGAGGGGCCTTAGAACATGGGACTCGAAGAAAAACTGCCGAGCGGATTCCTGCTGACCACCGTCGAGCAGGCCGCAGGCTGGGTGCGCAAGTCGTCCGTCTTCCCGGCCACGTTCGGGCTCGCCTGCTGCGCCATCGAAATGATGACCACCGGCGCCGGCCGCTACGACCTGGCGCGCTTCGGCATGGAGGTCTTCCGAGGTTCGCCCCGCCAGGCGGACCTGATGATCGTGGCCGGCCGGGTGAGCCAGAAGATGGCACCGGTGCTGCGCCAGGTCTATGACCAGATGCCGAACCCCAAGTGGGTGATCTCCATGGGGGTCTGCGCCTCCTCGGGCGGCATGTTCAACAACTACGCGATCGTCCAGGGCGTCGACCACGTCGTTCCGGTCGACATCTATCTGCCCGGCTGCCCGCCACGGCCCGAGATGCTGATGGACGCCATCCTCAAGCTGCACCAGAAGATCCAGACCTCCAAGCTCGGCGTGAACGCCGAGGAGGCGGCTCGCGAGGCGGAGGAAGCGGCGCTCAAGGCCCTGCCCACGATCGAGATGAAGGGGCTGCTGCGGTGAGCGACGCGAACGGCACCAACGGAGCGTCGAACGGGGTGAACCCCGAAAAGGACCTCGGCGCATCCAACCTTCCCGGCCAGCGCGGCGAGGGCGGCGAGGAGATCCGCGTCCAGCGCGGCATGTTCGGCGCCAGTAACGGCGGCGACACCTCCGGCTACGGCGGCCTGGTCCGCTCGGTCCGCCTCCCGGGACCCGCGGCCCGCCCCTACGGCGGCTGGTTCGACGAGGTCGCCGACGAATTCGAGGGCGCGCTGGAGGAGCAGGGCCTGCTCCCCGACAACGCGATCGAGAAGACGGTCGTCGACCGCGGAGAGCTCACCTTCCACGTCGAGCGCGAGCATCTGCTGCGCGTCGCCCAGACCCTGCGCGACGATCCGGCCCTGCGCTTCGAGCTCTGTACCGGCGTCAGCGGTGTCCACTACCCGCACGACAAGGGCCGCGAGCTGCACGCCGTCTACCACCTGCGCTCGATCACCCACAACCGGTTGATCCGCATCGAGGTCAGCGCCCCGGACGCCGATCCGAAGATCCCGTCCCTGGTCTCCGTGTATCCCACCAACGACTGGCACGAGCGCGAGACCTACGACTTCTTCGGCATCGTCTTCGACGGTCACCCGGCGCTGACGCGGATCATGATGCCGGACGACTGGCAGGGCCATCCGCAGCGCAAGGACTACCCCCTCGGCGGCATCCCCGTCGAGTACAAGGGCGCCCAGATCCCGGCTCCGGACCAGCGGAGGTCGTACTCGTGAGCAACACGCAGTCATCAGCCGCGTCCGCCTCGGCGCGCGAGACCACCGAGGGCACCGTATATACGGTCACCGGTGGCGACTGGGACGAGGTCGTCCAGTCCGCGGCCCGCGCCGACGACGAGCGCATCATCGTCAACATGGGCCCCCAGCACCCCTCCACCCACGGAGTGCTGCGCCTGATCCTGGAGATCGACGGCGAGACGGTCACCGAGGCCCGCTGCGGCATCGGCTACCTCCACACCGGGATCGAGAAGAACACCGAGTTCCGCACGTGGACGCAGGGCACCACGTTCGTGACGCGCATGGACTACCTGACGTCCTTCTTCAACGAGACCGCCTACTGTCTCGCCGTCGAGAGGCTCCTCGGCGTCGAGGACGAGGTCCCCGACCGCGCCACTCTCATCCGGGTGCTCCTGATGGAGCTGAACCGGCTGTCCTCGCACCTGGTGTGCATCGCCACCGGAGGCATGGAACTCGGCGCCACCACGATCATGATCTACGGATTCCGTGATCGTGAAATGATTCTCGACATCTACGAGCTCATCACGGGCCTTCGGATGAACCACGCGTACATCCGCCCCGGCGGACTCGCGCAGGACCTGCCGCCCGGCGCGGTGGACCACATCCGCGAGTTCGTGAAGAAGATGAAGAAGAACCTCCCGGAGTACGACAAGCTCGCCACCGGGAACCCCATCTTCAAGGCCCGTATGCAGGACGTCGGCTACCTCGACCTGGCCGGCTGCATGGCCCTCGGCGCCACCGGCCCGATCCTGCGCTCCACCGGCCTGCCGCACGACCTGCGCAAGGCGCAGCCGTACTGCGGCTACGAGACGTTCGACTTCGACGTCCCCACCGCCGACTCCTGCGACTCCTACGGCCGCTTCCTGGTCCGCCTGGAGGAGATGCGCCAGTCGCTCAGGATCGTCGAGCAGTGCCTGGACCGGCTGCAGCCCGGCCCGGTCATGGTCGCCGACAAGAAGATCGCCTGGCCCGCCCAGCTCGCCCTGGGACCGGACGGACTGGGCAACTCCCTCGACCACATCAAGAAGATCATGGGCACCTCCATGGAGGCCCTGATCCACCACTTCAAGCTGGTCACCGAGGGCTTCCGCGTACCGCCGGGACAGGCGTACGCGGCCGTCGAGTCGCCCAAGGGCGAACTCGGAGTGCATGCCGTGTCCGACGGCGGCACCCGCCCCTACCGGGTCCACTTCCGCGACCCGTCCTTCACCAACCTGCAGGCCATGGCGGCGATGTGCGAAGGCGGCCAGGTCGCCGACGTCATCGTCGCTGTCGCGTCCATCGACCCCGTGATGGGAGGCGTCGACCGGTGACCACCAGTTCTTCGGAGCGGGGCGTCAGCCTGGGCATGCCCGAACTGCCCGCGCCCGCCTACCCGGACGATGTCCGAGCCCGGCTCGAGACGGACGCGCGCGAGGTGATCGCCCGCTACCCCGACTCCCGGTCCGCGCTCCTGCCGTTGCTGCATCTGGTGCAGTCGGAGGAGGGCCATGTCACGCGCACCGGGATGCAGTTCTGCGCGGACATGCTGGAGCTGACCACGGCGGAGGTCACCGCGGTCGCCACCTTCTACACCATGTACCGGCGCAGGCCGAGCGGTGACTACCAGGTGGGCGTCTGCACCAACACGCTCTGTGCGGTGATGGGCGGTGACGCGATCTTCGAGGAGCTCCAGGAGCACCTGGGCGTCGGCAACGGTGAGACCACCGACGACGGCAAGGTCACCCTGGAGCACATCGAGTGCAACGCGGCCTGCGACTTTGCGCCGGTCGTGATGGTCAACTGGGAGTTCTTCGACAACCAGACCCCGGCCAGCGCGAAGCGCCTCGTCGACGATCTGCGCTCGGGACTGCCCGTCGAGCCCACGCGCGGGGCGCGCATGTGCACCTTCAAGGAGACCGCGCGGATCCTGGCCGGCTTCCCCGACGAGCGGCCAGGGGCCGTCGAGGCAGGCGGCAGTGCGGGACCGGCGTCGCTGGTGGGCCTTCGCCTGGCAAGGGGAGAGGCCGCACCCGCGCGCGTGGTCCATCCGCGGGACGGCGGACCGCACGACGAGCAGAACAAGGCAGTGCACGAGCCGTCGCCGACCGAGCACCTGAGCTCACACGATGCGCCGCAGGACACGTCGGCCTCCGACCCGGCCCATCCGGCAGGGCCCGCCGCCGAGGAGGGGGAGTGATGACCTTGGCACCCGAACTCAAGGACACCAGCCCGGAGAAGCTGCTCGCACCCGTGCTGTCGTCCTTCTGGGACGAGGACAGGTCCTGGACGCTGGACGTCTACCGAAGGCACGAGGGATACGAGGGGCTCCGCAAGGCGCTCGCGATGTCCCCGGACGACCTGATCGCGTACGTCAAGGACTCCGGGCTGCGCGGCCGCGGCGGCGCGGGATTCCCGACGGGGATGAAATGGCAGTTCATTCCCCAGGGAGATGGAAAGCCGCACTATCTAGTTGTCAACGCCGACGAGTCGGAGCCCGGAACCTGTAAGGACATCCCGCTCCTCTTCGCGAACCCGCACAGCCTCATCGAGGGCATTGTCATCGCGTGTTATGCCATCAGGTCTTCGCATGCCTTCATCTATCTGCGTGGTGAAGTCGTCCCCGTATTGCGGCGGTTGCACGAGGCCGTGCGCGAGGCCTACGAGGCCGGCTACCTCGGCGAGAACATCCTGGGCAGCGGACTCGACCTCCAGCTCACCGTGCACGCGGGTGCGGGCGCGTACATCTGCGGTGAGGAGACCGCGCTGCTCGACTCGCTCGAAGGCCGCCGGGGTCAACCGCGGCTTCGTCCCCCTTTCCCTGCCGTCGCGGGCCTCTATGCATGCCCGACTGTGGTGAATAACGTCGAGTCGATCGCGTCAGTTCCCGCCATCCTGCAAAAAGGCAAGGAATGGTTCAGGTCGATGGGCAGCGAGAAGTCCCCGGGCTTCACGCTCTACTCGCTCAGCGGCCACGTCACGAGCCCCGGCCAGTACGAGGCCCCGCTCGGCATCACGCTCCGCCAGCTCCTCGAGATGAGCGGCGGCATGCGGCAGGGCCACCGGCTCAAGTTCTGGACGCCGGGCGGCTCTTCGACGCCGATGTTCACCGACGAGCACCTCGACGTCCCTCTCGACTACGAGGGAGTGGGCGCCGCCGGTTCCATGCTCGGCACCAAGGCCCTGCAGTGCTTCGACGAGACGACCTGCGTCGTGCGCGCCGTCACCCGCTGGACCGAGTTCTACGCCCACGAGTCCTGCGGCAAGTGCACGCCGTGCCGCGAAGGGACGTACTGGCTGGTGCAGTTGCTGCGTGACATCGAGGCCGGCAAGGGCGTCATGTCCGACCTCGACAAGCTGAACGACATCGCCGACAACATCAACGGCAAGTCCTTCTGCGCCCTCGGCGACGGCGCCGCCTCGCCGATCTTCTCCTCGCTCAAGTACTTCCGCGAGGAGTACGAGCAGCACATCACGGGCCGCGGCTGCCCCTTCGACCCGGCCAAGTCGACGGCCTGGGCCGACCGCACGGAGGTGAACGCATGACTGTGACCACCAACGCTCCCTCGGGAGGGGGAGAGGCGGCGGTCCCGCCGGAGGATCTCGTCTCGCTGACGATCGACGGCGCCGAGATCAGCGTGCCCAAGGGCACCCTGGTCATCCGGGCCGCCGAGCAACTCGGCATCGAGATCCCCCGGTTCTGCGACCATCCCCTGCTCGACCCGGCCGGCGCCTGCCGCCAGTGCATCGTCGAGGTCGAGGGCCAGCGCAAGCCGATGGCGTCCTGCACGATCACGTGCACGGACGGCATGGTGGTGAAGACGCACCTCACCTCGCCGGTCGCCGAGAAGGCCCAGCACGGTGTGATGGAACTGCTCCTCATCAACCACCCGCTCGACTGCCCGGTCTGCGACAAGGGCGGCGAGTGCCCGCTGCAGAACCAGGCCATGTCGCACGGCCAGTCCGAGTCCCGCTTCGAGGGAAAGAAGCGGACGTACGAGAAGCCCGTGCCGATCTCCACGCAGGTGCTGCTCGACCGTGAGCGGTGCGTGCTGTGCGCCCGGTGCACCCGGTTCTCCAACCAGATCGCGGGCGACCCGATGATCGAGCTGCTTGAGCGGGGCGCGCTGCAGCAGGTCGGCACCGGCGAGGGCGACCCCTTCGAGTCGTACTTCTCCGGCAACACCATCCAGATCTGCCCGGTCGGCGCGCTCACCTCGGCGGCTTACCGCTTCCGCTCCCGGCCCTTCGACCTCGTGTCGTCCCCGAGCGTGTGCGAGCACTGCTCCGGCGGCTGCGCCACCCGCACCGACCACCGGCGCGGCAAGGTCATGCGGCGGCTCGCGGCCAACGACCCCGAGGTCAACGAGGAGTGGATCTGCGACAAGGGGCGGTTCGCGTTCAGGTACGGGCAGCAGCGGGACCGGCTCCAGACGCCGCTCGTGCGCAACGCCGAGGGTGACCTCGAACCGGCCTCCTGGCCGGAGGCGCTGCAGATCGCCGCTCAGGGACTGCTCGCCTCGCGCGGCAGGACCGGCGTCCTGACCGGTGGCCGTCTCACCATCGAGGACGCCTACGCGTACAGCAAGTTCGCGCGCGTGGCCCTCGACACGAACGACATCGACTTCCGCGCGCGCGTGCACGGCATCGAGGAGTCCGACTTCCTCGCCGCCAAGGTCGCCGGTCGCGGTCGTGATCTCGACGGTACGGGCGTCACGTACACCTCCCTGGAGAAGGCGCCCGCCGTCCTGCTGGTCGGGTTCGAGGCCGAGGAGGAGGCGCCCGGAATCTTCCTGCGGCTGCGCAAGGCCTGGCGGGGACACGGGCAGAAGGTGTTCTCGCTCGCCACGCACAGCACCCGCGGCCTGAAGAAGGCCGGGGGCACGCTGCTGCCGGCCGCCCCGGGCACCGAGACCGAGTGGCTGGACGCACTCGCGAGCGGGGTCGGCCTGGAGGAGCCCGGCGGGAAGGCCGCCGAGGCGCTGCGCGCCGAGGGTGCGGCGATCGTCGTGGGCGAGCGGCTGGCCGCCGTGGCGGGCGGGCTGACCGCCGCCGCACGTGCGGCGTCCGCGACCGGCGCCCAGCTCGTGTGGATCCCGCGGCGGGCCGGTGAGCGCGGCGCCCTGGAGGCGGGCGCGCTGCCCTCGCTGCTGCCGGGCGGACGTCCGGCCACCGATCCACGCGCGCGTGAAGAGGTCGCCGCCGTCTGGGGCCTGGCCGAACTCCCGCACCGCTACGGCCGCGACACGAGCCAGATCGTCGAGGCCGCCGCGACCGGCGAGCTGCAGGCACTGGTGGTCGCGGGCGTGGAGGTCGCCGACCTGCCCGACCCGGCACGCGCGCGTGAAGCACTGCACGAGGCGGGCTTCGTGGTGTCGCTGGAGCTGCGTCCCAGTGAGGTCACCGGGCACGCCGACGTCGTACTCCCGGTCGCCGCGGTCGCCGAGAAGGCCGGCACCTTCCTCAACTGGGAAGGACGGGTGCGCTTCTTCGAGGCCGCGCTCAAGCCGGACCAGATGACCCGCCACCTCGCGCCCACCGACGCGCGCGTGCTGCAGATGGTGGCCGACGCCATGGACGTACACCTGGGTCTGCCGGACCTGCGCACCGTGCGTGCGGAGCTTGACCGGCTGGGCGCCTGGGACGGTCCGCGGGCCACCGAACCCCTGGAGACCGCGGCCCAGTTGCCGCGGCCGGCCGCCGGTGAAGCCGTACTGGCCGGGCATCGTCTGCTGCTCGACCAGGGTGTCCTCCAGGAGGGCGACGAGGCGCTCGCCGGAACCCGGCATGCCGCCCACGCGCGCGTGTCCGCGCCGACGGCCGCCGAGGCGGGCGTCAAGGACGGCGACGTCATCGCCGTGACCGGTCCCTCCGGAGTGGTCGAACTCCCGCTGAGCATCACGGAGATGCCCGACCGGGTGGTCTGGCTCCCGCTGAACTCCGCAGGCGGGGGCGTCGCCTCCGACACCGGGGCGCTGCCCGGCGCTCTTGTCCGTATCGGCCCGGCGACGCTCGTCGGCGAGGCCCCCAAGGAGGTGGAGGCATGAGCCCGTACCTCGCCGCTGAAGACCTCTCGATGTTCGGCCGCGACCCCTGGTGGCTGGTCGTCGTCAAGGCGGTGTTCTGCTTCGCCTTCCTGATGATCACCGTGCTGTTCTCCATCGTCTGGGAACGCAAGGTCGTCGCCTGGATGCAGCTGCGCATCGGCCCCAACCGGCACGGCCCCTGGGGCATGCTCCAGTCACTCGCCGACGGCATCAAACTGATGCTCAAGGAAGACCTCATCGTCAAACGCGCGGACAAGGTCGTCTACGTCCTCGCGCCGATCGTCGCGGCCATCCCGGCCTTCATGGCGATCGCGGTGATCCCCTTCGGCCCGGCCGGCAACGAGATCTCGATCTTCGGCCACCGTACGACGATGCAGCTGACCGACCTGCCGATCGCGATGCTCTTCATCCTCGCGGTCGCCTCGGTCGGCATCTACGGGATCGTGCTGGCGGGCTGGAGTTCCGGATCCACCTACCCGCTGCTCGGCGGTCTGCGTTCGTGCGCACAGATGATCTCGTACGAGATCGCCATGGGCGCCGCCTTCGCCTCGGTGTTCCTCTACTCGGGGTCGATGTCGACGTCGACGATCGTGGAACAGCAGCACGACCGCTGGTACATCGTCCTGCTGCCGGTCTCCTTCATCCTCTACATCGTCACGATGGTGGGCGAGACCAACCGCGCCCCCTTCGACATGCCGGAGTCCGAGGGCGACCTGGTCGGCGGCTTCAACACCGAGTACTCGTCGATCAAGTTCGCGATGTTCATGCTCGCCGAGTACGTGAACATGGTGACGGTCTCGGCCGTGGCGACCACGCTCTTCCTCGGCGGCTGGCGGGCCCCCTGGCCGATCAGCACCTTCTGGGAGGGCGCGAACCACGGCTGGTGGCCGCTGCTCTGGTTCGTGATCAAGGTGCAGCTGCTGCTGTTCCTCTTCATCTGGCTGCGGGGCACGCTCCCGCGGGTCCGCTACGACCAGCTGATGAAGCTCGGCTGGAAGGTCCTCATCCCGGTCTCCGTGGTCTGGCTGATGCTGGTCGCGACGGTGCGGGTGCTGAGGAACGAGAACTACGACTTCGCCGACATCGCCCTCTACATCGGCGGCGGCGTCCTCGCCCTGCTGCTCCTGTCCTTCGTCGCCGACATGTTCCGCGAGAGGGCGAAGGAGTCCGAGCAGCCTGCCGCGGAACTCGCCGGATTCGACCCCATGGCGGGCGGATTCCCCGTACCGCCGCTGCCGGGACAGGAGCTCCCGCCGGTGCCGAGGCGCCGGTCGCGCCAGGAGCGAGAGCTGATTGTCAGTGGTGGGTCGGATACTGCCAGTGACGGATCTTCGGATGGAAAGGAGGCGTCCGATGGCTGAGGAGCCCAAGGAGACCAAGCCCGGTTTCATGAACCCGGTGGCCGGCTTCGGCGTGACGTTCAAGGCCATGTTCAAGAAGCGGCTGACCGAGCAGTACCCGGAGCAGCAGAAGACCACCGCCCCCCGGTTCCACGGACGGCACCAGCTCAACCGCCATCCGGACGGCCTGGAGAAGTGCGTCGGCTGCGAGCTGTGCGCCTGGGCCTGCCCCGCCGACGCCATCTACGTGGAGGGCGCCGACAACACGGACGAGGAGCGCTACTCGCCGGGCGAGCGGTACGGCCGCGTCTACCAGATCAACTACGCCCGCTGCATCCTGTGCGGCCTGTGCATCGAGGCGTGCCCCACGCGCGCGCTGACGATGACCAACGAGTTCGAGCTCGCCGACAGCAGCCGCGCCAACCTCATCTACACCAAGGAACAGCTGCTCGCCGGCCTCGAAGAGGGCATGGTCGACAGCCCGCACTCCATCTTCCCGGGGATGGACGAGCAGGACTACTACCGGGGGCTGGTGACGGAGGCCGCGCCGGGCACCGTGCCCCAAGTCGCCGTCTCCAAGGGTCAGAAGCCCGAAGAAGAGGGGGCGGAGGCATGAGCAATCTCGCCGCCTACTCCACCTCCACCGGCGAGGCCTTCCAGTTCTGGGTCCTCGGTACGGTCGCCGTGATCGGCGCCCTGGCCACCGTCTTCATGAAGAAGGCCGTGCACAGCGCGCTCTCGCTGGCCGGCACCATGATCGTCCTGGCGGTGTTCTACCTCGCCAACGGCGCCTACTTCCTGGGCATCGTGCAGATCGTCGTCTACACCGGCGCGATCATGATGCTGTTCCTGTTCGTGGTGATGCTCGTCGGCGTGACGGCCGCGGACTCCCTGAAGGAGACGATCAAGGGCCAGCGCTGGCTGGCCCTTCTCTGTGGGGTCGGGTTCGGCATCCTGCTGCTCGCGGGGATCGGCAACGCGTCCCTCACGGAGTTCAACGGCCTGGGCGAGGCGAACGCCAACGGCAATGTGGAGGGCCTCGCGACCCTCATCTTCACCAAGTACGTCTTCGCCTTCGAAATCACCGGCGCCCTGCTGATCACGGCCGCGATCGGCGCCATGGTGCTCACGCACCGCGAGCGCACCGAGCGTGCCAAGACGCAGCGCGAGCTGTCCGAAGAGCGCGTCCGCGAAGGCAAGCACCTGCCGCCGCTGCCGGCGCCCGGCGTGTACGCCCGGCACAACGCGGTGGACATCGCGGGCCTGTTGCCGGACGGCACGCCGTCCGACCTCACGGTCAGCAAGACGCTGCGTGATCGCGGCCAGATCCGTGATGTGTCGGCCGAGGCGCTCAACGACCTGAAGGCGTTGGAGCAGCGCGCGGAGGAGCGCCTGGAGCGGACCGAGATCGAGCCGGCGAACCGCAAGCGGGCCGAGGAGGCGTCGAAGTGAACCCGGTCAACTACCTGTATCTCTCAGCCCTGTTGTTCACGATCGGCGCCACCGGCGTGCTGATCAGGCGCAACGCGATCGTCGTGTTCATGTGCATCGAGCTGATGCTCAACGCCTGCAACCTCGCGTTCGTCACCTTCTCCCGGATGCACGGCAATCTCGACGGCCAGATCATCGCCTTCTTCACGATGGTCGTCGCCGCCGCGGAGGTCGTGGTCGGGCTCGCGATCATCGTGTCCCTGTTCCGTTCCCGCCACTCGGCCTCGGTCGACGACGCCAGCCTGATGAAGCTCTGAGGGGTCGCTGAATCGTGGAGAACCTGATTGCGCTGCTGGTGGCGGCGCCACTGCTCGGAGCGGCCGTACTCCTGTGCGGCGGCCGGCGGCTGGATGCCGTCGGCCACTGGATCGGCGTACTGATGTCGACCACCTCCTTCGTGTTCGGTGTGATCCTCTTCGCCGACCTGCTCGGCAAGGGCGCCGAACACCGGACCCTGATGCAGCACCTGTACACCTGGGTCCCGGTCGAGGGCTTCCAGGCGGACGTCACCTTCCGCCTCGACCAGCTGTCGATGACGTTCGTGCTGCTGATCACCGGCGTCGGCTCGCTGATCCACCTGTACTCGGTCGGGTACATGGAGCACGACGAGCGCCGCCGCCGCTTCTTCGGTTACCTGAACCTGTTCCTCGCGGCGATGCTCCTGCTGGTCCTCGCTGACAACTACCTGCTGCTGTACGTCGGTTGGGAGGGCGTCGGTCTGGCGTCCTACCTGCTGATCGGCTTCTGGCAGCACAAGCCCAGCGCGGCGACCGCGGCCAAGAAGGCCTTCCTGGTCAACCGCGTCGGCGACATGGGCCTGTCCATCGCCATCATGCTGATGTTCACGACGTTCGGGACCTTCGCCTTCGGGCCGGTCTTCAACAGCGTCGGCGACACCAGCGAGGGCAGGCTCACCGCCATCGCCCTGATGCTTCTGCTCGCCGCCTGCGGCAAGTCCGCCCAGGTGCCGCTGCAGTCCTGGCTCGGGGACGCGATGGAGGGCCCGACCCCGGTCTCGGCCCTCATCCACGCCGCGACGATGGTGACCGCGGGCGTCTACCTCATCGTCCGCTCCGCAGCGATCTTCAACGCCGCGCCCGACGCGCAGTTGGTGGTCACCGTGGTCGGTGCCGTCACGCTCCTGTTCGGTGCGATCGTCGGTTGCGCGAAGGACGACATCAAGAAGGCGCTGGCCGGCTCGACGATGTCGCAGATCGGCTACATGGTGCTCGCCGCGGGCCTCGGCCCCATCGGCTACGTCTTCGCGATCATGCACCTGGTGACGCACGGCTTCTTCAAGGCCGGGCTGTTCCTCGGCGCCGGATCGGTCATGCACGGCATGAACGACGAGGTCGACATGAGGAAGTACGGCGGTCTCAGGAAGTACATGCCGATCACGTTCATCACCTTCGGCCTCGGCTACCTCGCCATCATCGGCTTCCCGGGCCTGTCCGGCTTCTTCTCCAAGGACAAGATCATCGAGGCGGCCTTCGCCAAGGGCGGCACCGAGGGCTGGATCCTGGGCGGTTGCGCCCTGCTGGGTGCGGCCATCACGGCGTACTACATGACGCGCGTGATGCTGATGACGTTCTTCGGCGAGAAGCGCTGGCAGCCGGACGAGCACGGGCACGAGCCGCACCCGCACGAGTCGCCGAAGACCATGACGATCCCGATGATCGTGCTGGCTTTCGGCTCGGTCTTCGCGGGCGCCTTCTTCAGCATCGGCGACCGCTTCCTTCACTGGCTGGAGCCGATCACCGGGCACGAGGAGGGCAACTCGCCGGTCAGCGCCCTGACGGTCACGCTGGCCACCATGGTGGTCCTGGTGATCGGCGTAGGCATCGCCTACGCGCAGTACGGTCGCCGCCCGGTCCCGGTCGTCGCCCCGCGCGGGTCGCTGCTCACCCGGGCCGCCCGGCGCGACCTGCTGCAGGACGACTTCAACCACGTCGTCCTCGTCCGAGGCGGCGAGCACCTCACGCGTTCCCTGGTGTACGTCGACCACACGCTGGTCGACGGAGTCGTCAACGGCTCGGCGGCCTCGGTCGGGGGCCTGTCCGGACGGCTGCGCAAGCTGCAGAACGGCTATGCGCGGTCGTACGCGGTCTCGATGTTCGGCGGTGCGGCGATCCTCATCGCCGCGACCCTGCTGATGAGGGCGGTCTGATACCGATGTCCTTTCCTCTGCTGACAGCGACGGCCGTGCTCCCGGCGATCGGGGCGGTCGCCACGGCAGCCGTGCCGGCCGCCCGGCGCACCGCCGCGAAATGGCTCGCGCTGCTCGTCTCGCTCGCCACGCTCGCCCTCGCGATCACCATCCTGGTCCGCTTCGACCCGGACGGCGGCCGCTACCAGCTCACCGAGTCACACGCGTGGATCGCGGACTTCGGGGTCAGGTACGAGCTGGGCGTGGACGGCATCGCGGTCGCCCTGATCGCGCTGACTGCCCTCCTGATGCCGTTCATCATCCTCGCGGGCTGGCACGACGCCGACCCGCTGGAGACCGGAAGCAAGCGGTGGCGGCCGACGCAGGGCTTCTTCGCCCTGATCCTGGCCGTCGAGGCGATGGTGATCATCTCCTTCGAGGCCACCGACGTCTTCCTCTTCTACATCTTCTTCGAAGCCATGCTGATCCCGATGTACTTCCTCATCGGCGGCTTCGGGGACCGTGCCCACGAGCACGGCGAGGAGGCGGCGTCCACGCAACGGTCGTACGCGGCCGTGAAGTTCCTCCTCTACAACCTGGTCGGCGGTCTCATCATGCTGGCCGCGGTGATCGGCCTCTATGTGGTCGCCGGGAACTTCAGCCTCCAGGCGATCGCCGAGGCCCGCGCCAACGGCTCGCTGCACATGGCGACCAACACCGAACGCTGGCTGTTCCTCGGCTTCTTCTTCGCCTTCGCGGTGAAGGCGCCGCTGTGGCCGCTGCACACCTGGCTGCCCAACGCCATGCAGGAGTCCACCGCCCCGGTCGCCGTCCTCATCACGGCGGTCGTCGACAAGGTGGGCACCTTCGCGATGCTCCGCTTCTGCCTCCAGCTGTTCCCGGAGGCTTCGAAGTGGGCGACGCCCGCCATCCTCGTACTCGCCCTGATCAGCATCGTCTACGGGGCGTTGCTCGCCGTCGGCCAGCGGGACATCAAGCGGCTGGTGGCGTACGCGTCGATCTCGCACTTCGGGTTCATCATCATGGGCATCTTCGCGATGACCAGCCAGGGCCAGTCCGGGGCCACGCTCTACATGGTCAACCACGGTATTTCCACCGCCGCGTTGATGCTGGTGGCGGGCTTCCTGATCTCCCGGCGCGGCTCGCGGCTCATCGCCGACTACGGCGGTGTGCAGAAGGTCGCCCCGGTGCTCGCCGGCACCTTCCTGATCGGCAGCCTGGCGACCCTGTCACTGCCGGGACTGGCGCCGTTCGTGAGTGAATTCCTGGTCCTGGTCGGCACGTTCACGCGCTACCCGGCGATCGGCATCATCGCCACCTTCGGCATCGTGCTCGCCGCGCTCTACACCCTCGTCCTCTACCAGCGGACGATGACGGGCCCGGTGAAGCAGGAGGTCTCCGCGATGCCGGACCTCAGAGCCCGTGAGCTCCTGGTCGTCGCTCCGCTGATCGTGCTGCTGATCTTCCTGGGCGTCTACCCGAAGCCGCTCACGGACATCGTCAACCCGGCGGTGAAGTCGACCCTGTCCGACGTACACAAGAAGGATCCCAAGCCCGCAGTGGAGGCGGCCAAGTGAGCGCATCAGCCGTCCACAGCCTGTGGACAACGGCGGCCACCGCGGCCGATCCGATCTCGAAGATCGACACGCCCAAGATCGAATACGGGCAGTTGTCGCCCACCTTGATCGTCGTGGGCGCGGCGATCATCGGGGTGCTCGTCGAGGCCTTCGTGCCGCGCAAGTCCCGTTACTACGTCCAGGTGTTCCTGTCCGCCGCCGCGCTCTGTGCCGCCTTCGCCGCGGTCGTCGCGCTCGCGGCCGACGGGTTCGGCACCACCAAGGCGCACATCGCGGCGATGGGCGCGATCGCGGTGGACGGACCGTCCCTGTTCCTGCAGGGCACGATCCTGCTGGCCGGTCTGGTCGGCCTGTTCACGTTCGCCGAGCGGCGCCTCGACCCGGTGGTGCACGGCAACCACGTCGACTCGTTCGCCGCGCAGGCCGCGTCCGTGCCCGGCAGCGACAGCGAAAAGGCGGCGGTCAAGGCCGGGTTCACCACGACCGAGGTCTTCCCGCTGCTCCTCTTCGCGGTCGCCGGCATGCTGGTCTTCCCGTCGGCCAACGACCTGTTGACGCTGTTCGTGGCCCTGGAAGTCTTCTCGCTGCCGCTGTACCTGCTGTGCGCGCTGGCCCGCCGCAAGAGGCTCATGTCGCAGGAGGCCGCGGTCAAGTACTTCCTGCTCGGTGCGTTCGCCTCCGCGTTCACGCTGTTCGGCATCGCGCTGCTGTACGGCTACGCGGGCTCGGTGTCGTACGCGACCATCGCGCAGGTCGTCGACGGTTCGATCACGAACGTCGACCCGGCCCTCGCCGACACCATGGGCAACGACGCGCTGCTGCTCGTCGGCGGCGCGATGATCGTCATGGGGCTGCTGTTCAAGGTGGGCGCCGTCCCGTTCCACATGTGGACGCCGGACGTCTACCAGGGCGCGCCGACCCCGGTGACCGGGTTCATGGCGGCGGCGACCAAGGTGGCTGCCTTCGGTGCTCTGCTGCGGCTGCTCTACGTCGTCCTGCCCGGCCTGCGCTGGGACTGGCGGCCGGTCATGTGGGCCGTCGCGATCGTCACCATGCTGGGCGGTGCGATCGTCGCGATCACGCAGACCGACATCAAGCGGCTGCTGGCGTACTCGTCCATCGCGCACGCGGGATTCATCCTCGCGGGTGTCATCGCGACCTCGAAGGACGGAGTGTCGTCCGTCCTCTTCTACCTGGCCGCGTACTCCTTCGTGACGATCGGCGCGTTCGCGGTCGTCACGCTCGTCCGGGACGCGGGCGGCGAGGCGACGCACCTGTCCAAGTGGGCGGGACTGGGCCGCCGTTCACCGCTGGTGGCGGCCGTGTTCGCGGTGTTCCTGCTGGCCTTTGCCGGCATCCCGCTGACCTCCGGCTTCGCCGGGAAGTTCGCCGTGTTCAAGGCGGCGGCGGAGGGCGGGGCGGCCCCGCTGGTCGTGGTCGGTGTGATCTCGTCCGCGATCGCCGCGTTCTTCTACATTCGCGTGATCGTGCTGATGTTCTTCAGCGAGCCGCGGCCCGACGGCCCGACGGTCGCCGTGCCGTCGCCGCTGACGATGACGGCGATCGGGCTCGGTGTGGTCGTCACGCTGGTGCTCGGTGTCGCGCCGCAGTACTTCCTGGACCTGGCTAACCAGGCGGGAGTGTTCGTGCGCTGACCTGCACGCTGACCTGCGGTGCGCGTGCGTGGGCCCCGGTTCTCGAACGGGAACCGGGGCCTTTGCCGTCCGAGATCGGTTCTTCAGGCAGATGACTGACCACGGAGAGTCACCGATACGGGTCTGTGGATAACTCCTGGGCTGTCAGTGCGGGCACCTATCGTGGGGGCAGTGGTCGAGGGACGACGTACGGGGGACGGAACTATGGGTGGGATGGGCGGGATCAGCGAGATGCCAGGGGTGATGGAGAGCGAGGCGCTGGCCACACTGCACCGGGTCTTCGGATACGAGGCCTTCCGCGGTGAGCAGGAAGCGGTCATCGAGCATGTGGTGGCCGGCGGTGACGCCGTGGTCCTCATGCCGACCGGCGGCGGCAAGTCGCTGTGCTACCAGATCCCGGCCCTGGTCAGACCCGGCACGGGTATTGTGATCTCCCCCCTCATCGCGCTGATGCAGGACCAGGTGGACGCGCTGCGGGCACTCGGCGTGCGGGCCGGGTTCATGAACTCCACGCAGGACTTCGACGAGCGCAGGATGGTCGAGGCCGAGTTCCTGGCCGGCGAGCTGGACCTGCTGTACCTGGCGCCGGAGCGGCTGCGTCTCGACTCGACGCTCGACCTCCTGTCCCGCGGCAAGATCGCGGTCTTCGCGATCGACGAGGCGCACTGCGTGTCCCAGTGGGGCCACGACTTCCGCCCCGACTATCTCGCCCTCTCCCTGCTGGGTGAGCGCTGGCCCGACGTCCCGCGGATCGCGCTCACGGCCACGGCCACGCACGCGACGCACCAGGAGATCACCCAGCGGCTGCACATGCCGACGGCCCGGCACTTCGAGGCGAGCTTCGACCGGCCCAACATCCAGTACCGGATCGTGCCCAAGGCCGACCCCAAGAAGCAGCTGCTGGGCTTCCTGCGCGAGGAGCACGCCGGGGACGCGGGCATCGTCTACTGCCTCTCGCGCAAGTCGGTGGAGTCGACGGCGGAGTTCCTCAGCCGCAACGGCATCGAGGCGGTGCCGTACCACGCGGGCCTGGACGCGGGCACGCGCGCGGCGCATCAGTCCCGGTTCCTGCGCGAGGAGGGCCTGGTCGTGGTGGCGACCATCGCCTTCGGAATGGGCATCGACAAGCCGGACGTGCGCTTCGTGGCCCACCTCGACCTGCCGAAGTCGGTCGAGGGCTACTACCAGGAGACCGGACGCGCCGGCCGGGACGGGCTGCCGTCGACGGCATGGATGGCGTACGGCCTCAACGACGTCATACAGCAGCGCAAGCTGATCCAGATGGGCGAGGGCGACGAGGCGTTCCGGCGCCGGGCCGCCGCCCACCTGGAGTCGATGCTGGCCCTGTGCGAGACCGCGCAGTGCCGCCGTGGCCAGCTGCTGGCCTACTTCGGCCAGGACCCGGACGCGGCGGGCTGCGGCAACTGCGACACCTGCCTGGTCCCGCCAGAGACCTGGGACGGGACGGTCGCCGCCCAGAAGGTGCTGTCGACCGTGGTGCGGCTGCAGCGGGAGCGCGGGCAGAAGTTCGGCGCGCTGCAGATCGTCGACATCCTGATGGGGAAGCGCACGGCCAAGGTCATCCAGTTCGACCACGACCAGCTGTCCGTGTTCGGCATCGGCGAGGACCTCGCCGAGGGCGAATGGCGGGGCGTCGTACGGCAGTTGCTGGCGCAGGGGCTGCTCGCGGTCGAGGGGGAGTACGGCACGCTGGTGCTGACCGAGGCCAGCGGGTCGGTGCTGCGGCGGGAGCGGGAGGTACCGCTGCGCAAGGAGCCGAAGAAGCCGGCGACCTCGCGTTCGGCGTCGTCCTCCTCCGGCAGGGGCGAGCGCAAGGCCAAGGCCGCCGCGGCCGAGCTGCCCGAGGAGCTGCAGCCCGCGTTCGAGGCGCTGCGCGCCTGGCGTGCCGAGCAGGCCCGGGAGCAGGGCGTCCCGGCGTACGTCATCTTCCACGACGCCACGCTCCGGGAGATCGCCACCGCGTGGCCGACGTCGGTGACTCAGCTCGGCGGCATCAGCGGGGTCGGCGAGAAGAAGCTGGTGACGTACGGGGAGGGTGTGCTCGCGGTGCTTGCCGAGCTGGGCGGGGCACCCGGCTCGGCTCCGGAGAGCGGCTCGGCTCCGGTGAGTGGTGCGGCTTCGGCGACTGGTTCGTCTTCGGCGGCCGACGGTGACTCGGGTGACGACTACTGGCCCGAGATGGACGCGGAGCCGGAGCCCGAGGACTGGATATAGGTGAACCGGCCGCCCGGGTCGGGCATCGGTGACTCGGGCGGCCGGGGCCGGGGCGGCTCTGCTGGAGACAGCGGGGAACGCGGGTTCGGCCTGTCGGCGCTGTGCCCGGCGGCGGCTGCGGCAGGGGCGGCGGGTCAGGCGACTGACGTGCGGGTGCCTGGGGCGGCGATCGGGGCGGACCGAACGCCGGGGAGCCCGGGGGTAGTTGGCTCGTGACGGGAGGCGTTCCGGGTAGCCGCGGTTAGTTGGCCCGTGACCGGAGCCGTTCCGCCGGCACGGTCGGTGGCGTCGTGAGCTCCCTGCGCGCCGGGCTGGAGACGCAACCGGGGGCGGATGGTCCGCGACCGGAGCCGTTCGGATGCCGGTCCGCCGGCGAGGCCAGCGCAGGCCGGGGCGCCGTGTCGACGCCCGCCCGCCTGCCTGCTGCGGAGGCCGCCGTCGTGGCCCGCACGGTCAGCGCCATGTGCGGTCGTGGCCCGCACGGTCAGCGCCATGCGGTCGCGCCGCGCACGTCAGCACTATGTACGGTCGCGCCCCGACGTCCGCGCTACCTATGGTCAGTGCCCCGCACGGTCACAGCGTCCCGCACGGTCACAGCGTCCCGCACGGTCAGTGCCCCGCACCGTCACAGCGTCCCGCACGGTCACAGTGCCCGTGCCGCGTATGCCCTGACGTCCGCGTCCGAGTCGGTCGTGGCTGTCGCGAGGGCCGCGCGGGCGTCCTCGGTGTCGTTGTGCCGGGTCAGGGCCAGTACGGCCGACTTGCGTACGTCGGCGTTCGGGTCGGCGAGGGTCTTCGCCAGGGCGGGGACCGCCACGTCCGGCTCGGCTGCGGACAGGGCCGTCGCGGCGCCCGACCTGACCTGCCAGGCCGACGCGGACAGAGCGGCGACGGCGCGTGCGGCGAGGGGTGCCGGGCAGCCGGTGGTCCCGAGCGCACCGTAGGCGGCGCCCTGGACCAGGGCGTCGGGGTCGTCGGCGAGGTCGGACAGGGCGGCAAGGACGAGGTCGAGGGACGTTCCCGCAGGTCCCTCGTCCCCGGGAGGCCCGGCGTCCCCTGCCTGTCCCCTCTGTCCTGCCTGGCCCGCCGACACCGTCGCCAGCGCCTTGGCGATGGTCACGCGGACCTCGCGGGACGGGTCGGCGGTGGCCGCTCGGGCCAGTTCCGCGGCGGCGTCGACCGAGACGAGGGCGCGGACGGCCTCGATGCGGACCGGGATGTCCGAGTCGGTCAGGGCCTCGGCGAAGAGCGCTGCGTCACCCAGGCGCAGGGCGCGCAGGACGTCGAGGGAGGCGGCGCGGACGACCGGGTCGGGCTCGGCCAGGGCGGCGGCGAGGCCGTCGCGCAGGGCGGGTTCCGCGGGGAGCGTCTCGACGAGCTCGCGCAGTGACGCGGCCGCCGTGGCGCGCACCTCGGCGGCGGTGTCGCGCAGGGCTTCGGCGAGTGCGGGGCCCGTTCCCGGCGGCACGGTCTCGGTGAGGACGGCGACGGCCTCGCGGCGGACGGTGGGCGCGGTGTCGGCCAAGTAGGGGCGCAGGGCGTCGAGTTCGGGCTCCTCGTCGGCGAGGGCGACGAGTTCGAGGAGGCGGCTCGACGATCCTTCGGCACCGGAGGCGTCGCCATGGGCCAGCGCGTCGGGTCCGGAGCCGTCGGCCGCGGTCGCCGCCACGTCCTGCGTCACGGTCGCGACCGGTGCCCGGTCCCGGGAGCCGGCCGTGGCCACGTCCTCGGCGTGGACCTCGCCGATGTGACGGGACGGGCCGCCGACGGGGGCGAATTCGTCGACGGGAACCAGATAGGGAGCCACGGGACGGGCCGTGAACTCCATCGAACCGGAGGGGGACTTGTGCAGGTCGAGGTGGTGGAACCAGGAGGCGTCGTCGCGCTCGGGGTGGTCGAGACGGTCGTGGTAGAGACCCCAGCGGGACTCCGTGCGGGCCAGGGAGGCACGCGCGGCCATCTCGGCGCAGTCGCGGATGAAGGAGACCTCGGCGCAGCGCATCAGTTCGTGCGGGGTCTGCGCGCCCATCTCCGCGATGTCGTCGTGCATCCGCTCGAAGGCCTCAAGGGCCAGCGACAGCCGGGCGCCGGACTTCGGCGGGGCCACGTAGTCGTTCACGAAGCGGCGCAGTTTGTACTCGACCTGGGGCTGCGGCGGGCCCTCGGGGTTGCGCAGCGGGCGGTAGATCAGCTCGTGCGCCTCCCGCAGCTGAGCGGCGGAGAACTCCCCTTCGTACGGCGTGTACTGGGACGCGTCCGCGCCCGCCAGGTCGCCGAAGACGAACGCGCCGATCATGTAGTTGTGCGGCACGCAGGCCAGGTCACCGGCGGCGTACAGCCGGGGGACGTTCGTGCGGGCCTGGTCGTCCACCCGGACGCCGGAGGCCGAATGGCCGCCGCACAGGCCGATTTCGGAGATGTGCATCTCGATGTCGTGGGTGCGGTAGTCGTGGCCGCGCCCGGAATGAAAAGTTCCCCGGGTCGGGCGCTCCGTGGAGTGCAGGATCGACTCGAGCGCCGAGATCGACTCCTCCGGGAGATGACTCAGCTTCAGGTACACCGGGCCGCGGTCGCTCGCGACCTCCGCCGCGAACTCGGCCATCATCTGGCCCGACCAGTAGTCGGAGTCGACGAAGCGTTCGCCGTGCCGGTTGACCTGGTAGCCGCCGAAGGGATTGGCGACGTACGCGCAGGCGGGGCCGTTGTAGTCCTTGATCAGCGGGTTGATCTGGAAGCACTCGATGCCGGTCAGCTCGGCGCCCGCGTGGTACGCCATCGCGTAGCCGTCGCCCGCGTTCGTCGGGTTCTCGTACGTGCCGTACAGGTAGCCGGAGGCGGGCAGGCCGAGGCGGCCGCAGGCGCCGGTCGCCAGGATCACGGCGCCCGCGCGGACGGTGACGAACGCGCCGGTGCGCGTGTTGAAGCCGACCGCCCCGACGGCGCGCCCGTCCTCGGGAGCCGTGAGCACACGTACCGGCATGACCCGGTTCTCGATGCGGATCTTCTCCCGCATCTCGCGGCGCCGCAGCTGCCGGTACAGGACCTTCTTGACGTCCTTGCCCTCCGGCATCGGCAGCACGTAGGAGCCCGAGCGGTGCACCTGGCGGACCGCGTAGTCGCCGTGCTCGTCCTTCTCGAACTTCACGCCGTACGACTCCAGGCGCTGCACCATGCCGAAGCCGCGCGTGGCGGTCTGGCGGACGGTGGACTGGTCGACGATGCCGTCGTTGGCGCGGGTGATCTCGGCGACGTAGTCGTCGGGTTCGGCGCGGCCGGGGATGACCGCGTTGTTGACGCCGTCCATGCCCATGGCGAGCGCGCCGGAGTGGCGGACGTGGGCCTTCTCCAACAGGAGCACGTTCGCGCCGTGTTCGGCGGCGGTGAGTGCGGCCATGGTGCCGGCGGTGCCGCCGCCGATGACGAGGACGTCGCAGCTGATCTCCTCGGCGTCGGCGAGCGCGGGGATCTCCAGGGGCGTGTTCACGGGGGTGGTCACCGGGGGGCCTTTCAGGTACCGAGCGAGGTGAGGACGTCGCGCCGCAGTGCCACGCGCGCGGGATCGTCGTGCGCCGTACGGTCGCGCGGGCGCGGCACGTCGCGCACGGCGGTCAGTCGGCCGTTGCCGAGGAGCGCCACGCGGTCGCCGAGGAAGAGGGCCTCGTCCACGTCGTGGGTGACGAAGACGACGGTGGCGCCCGTGCCGTGGAGCACCTCCACCAGCAGGTCCTGCATGCCGGCGCGGGTCTGGGCGTCGAGGGCGCCGAAGGGCTCGTCCATGAGGACGGCGCGGGGTGCTCCCGCGAGGGCCCGGGCCAGCTGGGCGCGCTGGCGCTGCCCGCCGGAGACGTGGTGGGGCAGTTGCCGGGACTGTTCGGCGAGGCCGACGCGGGTGAGCCAGGACTCGGCCTGGACGCGGCGTTCGGCGCGCGGCAACCCCTTGATGGCGAGCGGCAGTTCGACGTTGGCGCGCAGGGTGCGCCAGGGCAGGAGGGCGTCCTCCTGGAAGATCAGGGCTCGGTCGGCGGCGGGGCCCGTCAGGGGACGTCCGTCCTGGCTGACCGCTCCGGCGAGCGGGGACAGCAGCCCGGCCAGCGTGCGCAGCAGGGTCGACTTGCCGCAGCCGGAGGGGCCGACGACGGTGAGGATGTCGCCGGGGGTCACGTCGAGGTCCACCGCGTCGAGCACGGGCGCGCCGGGCCGTCCGAGGACGGCGCCGTGCAGTGCCAGTCCCGCGCCGGTGCGGGAGGCCGAACGGACGTCAGACGAGCTGGTCATGGGGCACGTCCTCCTTGGTCGTGGGGCTCACCGGTACGGCGGCGTCGGCGCCGCGCACTCGCCGCGGAGTCCGGCCCGCCGGGACGTACGACGTGCGCGGCAGCCAGCGGGTCAGACGGCGGCCGATGAGCTCCACGGCCGTGGAGGTGACCCAGCCGAGCACGCCGATCGTGACCATCCCGACGAAGACGCCCGCGTAGTTGACGACGGTGTAGTCCTGCCAGGTGCGGTACCCGACGCCGTACTGGCCGGAGATCATCTCGGCGGAGATCACACAGATCCACGAGACGCCGATGCCGACCGACAGGCCGCCGAAGATGCCGGGCAGCGCGCCCGGCAGGACGACCGAACCGAGGATCCGCCACCGTCCGCCGCCCATCGTCAGCACCGCTTCCTCCCACACGGGGATCAGCGCGCGGACCGCGTGCCGGGTGGAGACCAGGACAGGGAAGAAGGCGGCGGTGCAGGTGATGAAGACGATGCCCTGTTCGTTGGAGGGGAACAGGAGAATCGCGACCGGGACGAGAGCGATCGCGGGGATCGGGCGGATCACTTCGAGGACCGGGCCGAGCAGGTCCTCGGCGAGCCGCGAGCGCGCCACGAGCACGCCCGTGGCCACGCCCAGGACCGCGGCGAGCAGGAAGCCGGTGAGGATGCGGGTGAGGCTGTCGGTGAGGTCCGTCCAGTAGTCCGGTCCGGACACCCGGTCGGCGAAGGCGCGGGCCACGTCGACGACCGTGGGGAACTGCGAGAAGCGCAGCCACAGGTCGACGTTCAGGCTGGTCAGCAGCTGCCAGAGGCCGAGAGCGACCGCCAGCGAGGTCACCCGCAGCGCATACCGGCCGACCTTGGGCGCACGCCGGCTGCCGTTGTCGCTTCCGGATGCCTGCGGGTTCGCGGCCTCTGAGGTGCGTGCTGTGCCGCTCACGACGCCTGTCCCAGCGCGTCGGCGTACGTGATGACGCGGGCGCCCGTGTGCTCGGCGACGTACGCCTTGGCGGTGGCCGGTGCGACGAAGGGGAGGAGCTGGTCGCGGTCGGCCACCCAGACCGCCTTGTCGGCGAACCACAGGGTGCCGGTGGTGGCGTCGGGGACGTAGGCGGCGCGGATGCCGTTCTTGTGCTGTTCGACGTAACTCAGCAGCGCGGACGGGGACTTGAAGCCGACCGTCTTCTCGGAGCCCTTCGGCCACACCTCGCTCGCGGCGGCCGGTGGCGTCGAGGCGAGCCGCTTGGCGTAGTCGGCACCGAGGGCCTTCTTCACGTACTGGTCGTCGACGAAGGCGTCCACGTCGATGTCGCCGGTCAGCTTCGCGGACTTCAGGACCGAGACGTCCTGCTTCAGCGCGGAGACGAGCTGCGGCTTGATCGCCGGGTCGAAGGTGGCGATGCCGTGGGCCCCGTTGTAGAGGTAGACGACCTCGGCGGGCAGGTCGGTGGCCTTGGCGACCTTCTCGGCGGCGGCCACGGGGTGGGAGTTCAGGTAGTCGGTGGCTTCCGCCTGAGCCTTGAGGAAGGCATCGAGGACGGCCGGGCGCTGCTTGGCGAAGTCCTCGCGGGCGGTGACGCCGTGGAAGGTGGGGAGGTTCAGCTGCGCGCCGTCGTACAGGGCCTTCGCCTTGCCCTGGTAGGCGAGCAGGCCGGGCCACGCGACGAACTGGGAGAGTGCGTCCGTGCTGCCCGCCGACAGGGCCGAAGCACCCACCGCGGGCTGCTGGTTGAGCTTCTCGATGCCCTTGTCGGGGTCGATGCCGGCGCGCTGCAGGGCCCGTACGAGCGTGCCGTCGGCGGCCGATCCGACGCTGGTGGAGACCTTCCTGCCCTTGAGGTCCGTGAGGGAGGCGAGCTTCGAGTCCGGGGCGGTGACGATCGTGTTGAGGCCGCCGTGCAGGTTGTAACCGGTGACGGAGACCAGACGGGTCGGCCGGCCCAGCTGCTTGCCGCGGGCCGCGTTGATGAGCAGCGGGAAGTCGCCCATCGAGCCGATGTCGATCTTCCCGGCGGTCATCTGGGCGGTGATGGGTGCGCCGGTGGCGTAGTCCTGCCAGTCGACCTTGTAGGTGTGGCCGTCGTGGAGGGCGTTGAGGTCCTTCTCGAAGTAGCCGAGGGAGCGCAGCAGGGTGCCGGCCGTGACCGTGTTGATGGTCTTGGACTGGTAGCCGACGGTGATGGTGACGTTCTTGCCGTCACCCGCCTCGGCGCTGCCGCCGCAGGCGCTCAGGGGGAAAAGGAGAGAGACCGCGGACACGGCGATCGCTGTGCGTTTGACGGAAGTTCGGGACACGGGGGTTTCGGACATCGGAGTTCGGACCTCTCACCGGAGCAGATAGGGCATGTTGACCGTGACGGCTCCGGTGGGACAGCGGGCCGCGCACGGGCCGCAGTACCAGCACTCGTCGACGTGCATGTAGGCCTTGCCGTTGCTCTCGTCGATGGCGAGGGAGTCCAGCGGACACATGTCCACACAGAGCGTGCAGCCGTCGATGCACTTCGACTCGTCGATGGTCACGGGCACGTCGGCCCGCTGGGGCGCCAAAGGCATGGCTGTCTCCAGGGAGGTCCTGCGGGGAAGGGGTGGTGAGGTCAGAGCGAGCGGTGCAGCAGGCCGCTCATGGTGATGCGGTCGCCGCGGAAGCGGATGAACTCCAGGTCGACCGGGCGGCCGTCGGCGAGGTGCGTGAGCCGTTCCAGCATGAGGACGGCCGCGCCGCGCGGGGCTTCGAGCACGGCCGCGGAGTGGGTGTCCGCGTTGACCGCCTCCAGGGTGATCTCGGCGTGGCCGAGACGCTGGCCGGTGATGGCCTCCAGGAGGCGGAAGACGTCGGTGTTCTCCAGGTCGGCGCCGAGCAGGGCGGTGCCGATGTCGAGCGGGATATAGGTCAGGTCGAGGGAGAGCGGAATGCCGTTCAGGCGGCGCAGGCGTTCGATGTAGAGGACGTCGGTGCCGGGCTGGACGCGCAGGCGTTCGGCGACCGGGGCGGGTGCGGGGGCGGGGCCCATCGTGCGGACCTCGTTGGTGACCCGGCCGTGCTCGTTGAGGGTTTCGGCGAGGCCCATCAGGCGGTCGAGGCCGTGCGGGTACTTCTGCGCGACCACCACGGTGCCGACGCCGGGCAGACGATCCACGAGACCCTCCGCCCTGAGCAGGTCCAGGGCCTGGCGGACGGTGTTGCGGGTGGCGCCGTAGTCCGTGGCGAGGACCGTCTCGTGGGGGAGTGTGCCGTCCGGGAAGCCGCCGGCCAGGAGCTGGTGGCGGAGCAGGTCCGCCAGCTGCCTGGCCTGGTCGGCACGCAGCCGACGCCGCGCACGGTGGGCGGCGACGGTGGTCGCGCCCTGGCCGGCGTGCTCTCGGACGCGGTCGCTGGATGGCATGTTTTGAACCATAGCGACTAGGTAGGGAAGGGAGTGTTGCAGCTGTGTTGCGCCACCTGTGGAGGCGTCAGACCGGTCGCTGACCTGGAGAAACAGATGCAGTTGAGTAAGATCTGCCACACCTGCGGGCCCCGCTGCCGTGTCCAGTCGGCCGGATGCTTCCAGCCCGTACGGAGGCGGCAGCCTGCGAGGCGACGGTCAGCCCAACGCCGTCAGCCCGGGAGCGAACGCGATCAGCAGCGGCAGCAGTGGCACCAGCGCCGCCACCGTCGTCGTCAGCGCGCGGTGCCGGCGGCCCAGACGCGGGGGCGGCTCGAGGAGGCGGTCGACGCGTTCGCCGAGCAGGCGGTGGCTGGAGGCGCAGGACAGGACGCCGCGGTGCTGGTTCAGCTCGATCAGCGCCAACGCGGTGGTGAGGTGACCGCACCGGCGCGACGCCGTGTCGTCCGCCGCCAGCTCCACCAGCCGGTGCGTCTGGTCGCAGAAGTGGGCGAACAGCGGCACCCGGGGAAACCCCGTGGCCAGGGCGGTCGACAGATGCAGCAGCCAGTCGTGGTGGGCGCGGGCGTGGTCGCGCTCGTGGGTGAGGACGGCGTCGAGTTGGTGGTCGGTGAGGCGGTGCAGGGCGCCCGTCGTGACGACCAGCTGGGGCGGATGACCCGGCATCCACCAGGCGTCGGGGTACTCGTCCTCCAGTACCAGCAGCGGGCCGCGCGCCGCTTCCTCCAGCCCGGCGGGCAGCTCGGGGGCCCGTTCGCGCAGGCGCGCCCGGGCTTGTCCGCGCCGCCGCCGCGCCTCGACGAGCTCGCGGGCGAGCATCGCCGTCGTCCAGGCGGCACCACAGGCCAGCAGCAGGGTGAGGACGACGGCCCAAACCGGGGCGGCCGTCAGGTCGTACGCCGCGGTCACGGCCGGGGGCGCCGGCGCGAAGACGTGGTCGCGGACGGTGTGGAAGACGGCGGCGGCGCCCAGCACGAGCGCCGTCAGACAGCACAGCAGGACGGTGGCGACCAGGCACTGCCACACCCACAGCGCGAGCACGGGCTCCCGCTCCGGCCAGGCCGCCCGCACGAGCGCGCGCGGAACCGGCACGGCGGCCATCAGGGCGACCACGCTCAGCAGGAGCAGGCAGACGGTCATGCCACGGTCTCCGGATCCGGTCGGAGGAAGGGGCGGGGCGGTGGGGTGGTGCGGCTCGGCGCACAAGACGCCCGCCGCCAGTATGACGGCGAAGGGAGCGGGAGTCAGGGGACCAGAGCGACCTCGTACGTCCCGTACGGCCACCTGGTACGTCCCGTACCACCACCCCGCACGTCCCGTACGGCCGTCGTCACAGCCCGCAACTCCCGCTCACTCCACCACGCTTGCCACGATCACTCCGGCACGCCTGCCACGATCCGCCCGCTCACCTCGCCCAGTCCCACGCGGGTCCCGCCCGGCCCGGGCGCCCACGCCGACAGCGTCACCACGTCCCCGTCCTCCAGGAACGTCCGCTTGCCCTCGGGAAGTTCCAGCGGGTCCCGCCCGTTCCAGGTCAGCTCCAGCAGCGAGCCGCGCTCCTGCGGCGTCGGACCGCTCACCGTGCCCGACCCGAACAGGTCGCCGGTCCGCAGGGAGGCGCCGTTCACCGTCATGTGGGCCAGCTGCTGCGCGGCCGTCCAGTACATGGTGGAGAAGGGCGGCTCCGAGACGACATGACCGTTGATCGCGACGGAGATCCGCAGGTCGTAGCCGCCCGGCTCGACACCCGAGTCGGCAGCGGCGGCCGTGTCGTCCAGATACGGCAGCAGCGCATGGGTCCGCTCCGGCGGCGCCACGCGCGCGTCCTCCAGCGCGTCCAGCGGTGTGATCCACGCCGACACCGACGTGGCGAAGGACTTGCCGAGGAACGGCCCGAGGGGGACGTACTCCCAGGCCTGGATGTCGCGCGCGGACCAGTCGTTGAGCAGACACAGCCCGAAGACGTGGTCCTGGAAGTCGCCGAGGGCCACCGGCTTCCCGCGCTCCGAGGGCGCGCCCACCACGAAGCCGACCTCGGCCTCGATGTCCAGGCGGACGGACGGCCCGAAGACGGGAGCCGCGTCGGCCGGAGCCTTGCGCTGCCCGGACGGCCGTACGACATCCGTGCCCGACACCACGACCGTGCCGGACCGGCCGTGGTAACCGATCGGGAGGTGTTTCCAGTTGGGGGTCAGCGAGTCCGCCGCGTCCGGGCGGAAGATCTGGCCGACGTTCCGTGCGTGGTTCTCGGAGGCGTAGAAGTCGACGTAGTCCGCGACCTCGAACGGAAGATGGAGCGTCACCGACGACAGCGGGTGCAGGAACCCCCCGATCGCCTCCTGGTGCGCGGGCACCGTCACCCACGCCGTCAGTGCGCGCCGCACGTCCGACCAGGCGGTGCGGCCCGCGGCGAGGAGCGGATTCAGCGAGGGCCGCGCGAGCAGGGAGGCATACGGGGAGCCGAGTGCCAGCGCCGCCGCGCCCGCGTCGAGGACGTGGTCGCCGAGCCGGACCCCGACGGTTCGCTGCGGCGAACCGGCGGGCGAGAAGACGCCGTATGGGAGGTTGTGCGGACCGAAGGGATCGCCCTCGGGGACATCGAAGGGGGGCATGGGGTGCTGCCTCACTTTCGTGCGTTCCGGATGCCGTGTCTGCCGTGCATCGCATGCGTGGCCAGGGAGCCGAGCCACACGTTACGGCTGTGTTGCCTGTCCTGGGCAGTGTCTAAAGAGTTTGCAATGTCCGAATTGGCCTTGTCGGAGGCCTCAATTCCGGCTTAGCGTCCTTTGGGGGACACGGACGGGGTGGGTCCGGTCCGTAGGGGGGACGCGTGGGGGGACCCGTGGCCAGGAGCGGAAGTGTGCCTTTCGAGGCCGACCATGATGTGCCCGGCCTGATCGTCAAGTTCGGCGACTACCCGCTGCACCACGGCGGCGTCGGCGCGATCCGCAGTCTCGGCCGTCTCGGCGTGCCGATGTACGCGATCACGGAGGACCGCTACACGCCCGCCGCCTCCTCCCGCTATCTCAAGAAGGCCTTCGTCTGGCCGACCACCGGCACCGAGGACCCCGACCACCTGGTGGAGGGTCTGCTGCGGGTCGGACGTCGCATCGGCCGCCCGACCGTCCTCGTCCCCACCGACGAGGAGGCGGCCGTCCTGATCGCCGAGCACCAGGACGTACTCGAGGGGCACTTCCTCTTTCCGCGCGTCGACCCGGCCCTGCCGCGCCGTCTCGCGAGCAAGCAGGGCCTGCACGAACTGTGCGTGGAGCACGGCATACCGAGCCCGACGGCCGCCTTCCCGCACTCCTACGACGACATCGTCGCGTTCGCCGAGAAGGCCCGTTTCCCGGTGGTGGCCAAGAACCGCGAGGCGTTCACCCGGCGCAAACAGCCGGCGGTGAACGGCACGACGAAAATCGCCACCCGCGAGGGCCTGCTCCGGCTGGCCCGCGACTGGGGCGAGCACCCCGGGGTGATCCTCCAGGAGTACCTGCCGAGGGAGGAGGCCGAGGACTGGATCGTGCACGCCTACTTCGACGCGGACTCGACCCCGCTCGCCATGTTCACCGGCGTCAAGGTGCGTTCCTGGCCTCCGCACGCGGGCATGACGGCGAACGCGTACGTCGTCGACAACCCGGAACTCGCGGACCTCGCCGCGCGTTTCATCAAACAGATCGGCTTCACCGGAATCATCGACCTCGACCTGCGCTTCGACCGGCGCGACGGACTGTACAAACTCCTCGACTTCAACCCCCGCATGGGCGCCCAGTTCCGGCTCTTCGAGAACGAGTCGGGGGTGGACGTCGTCCGCGCCATGCACCTGGACCTGACCGGACGCCCCGTCCCGGAGGGGGAACAGCGGGCCGGCCACCGGTACATCGTGGAGAACATCGACCTGCCCGCCCTGCTCGCCTACCGCCGCAGCGGCTATACGACGCCGCACGCACCGGCGCGCGCGAGCGGGACGGAGCTGGCCTGGCTCGCGGGTGACGACCCGCTGCCGTTCCTCACGATGCTCGCGCGCTTCGTGCGGCCGGGCGCGAAGCACCTGTATCAGCTGTGGCGCACCAACCGCCGCGGCAGCACCACCAGTTCGGGCAGTTAGCCGGCCAGCCGGCTGCCCGAGCCGAACCACACGAAGTGACGAAGTGAACGTCCTGGGGAGGGACTTCGTGATTCAACCGGTTGCAATCATCGGCGCCGGGCCGTTCGGCCTGTCGACCGCCGCCCATCTGCGCGCACGCGGCATCCCGGTCCGCGTCTTCGGCGAGCCCATGGTCAGCTGGCGCGACCACATGCCCGTCGGAATGCTCCTGAAGTCGACTCCGGTCGCCTCCAACATCGACGCCCCGCAACAGGGCCACAACCTCGTCGACTACTGCGACGCCGCCGGCATCAAGCGGCTGGTGACGGACGAGGACATCATCCCGGTCGAGACGTTCATCGCCTACGGCGACTGGTTCCGGCAGAAGCTGGTGCCCGAGCTGGAGCAGGTGCGGGTGGTGTCGGTGGACCGGCACAAGGGCGGCGGCTTCGAACTGAAGCTGGACTCGGGCGAGTTGTTCACCGCCCGGGCGGTCGTCGTGGCGACCGGCCTGTCCGGCCTCGCGCACCTGCCGGCGGAGCTGGCCTCGGCCGCGGCCGACGGGCCCACTCCCACGGGCCCGGTCTCCCACAGCTCCCAGCAGCACGACCTCAAGCGCTACGCCGGCCAGGACCTGATCGTCGTCGGCGCCGGGCAGTCCGCGCTGGAGACGGCGGCGCTGGCGGCGGAGGCGGGCGCCCAGGTCAGGGTGGTGGCCCGCGGTCGCGGCACGGTCGCCTTCGGCGCGCCGCCGTGGCAGCAGCCGAAGCTGCGCCCCGAGTCGCCCTTCGGCCGCGCCTGGTCGCTGTGGGCCCTCAGCTACTACCCGCACCCCTACCGCTACCTCCCGGCCGAGGCCCGCCACTACCTGGTGCGCCGGGTCCTCGGCCCGCTCGGCGCGTGGTGGCTGCGCGACCGCTTCGAGAGGAAGGTCCAGGTCAGCGAGGTCGACCGGATCGTACGGGCGGAGGCGGCCGACGGCAGCCCGAAGCTGACGGTCCGCACCCTTGCGGGCCGCACCGAGGACCTGTCCGCGGACCACGTCATCGCGGCCACCGGATACCGCGTGGACATCGCGGCGATGGACTTCCTCGGCCACGAACTGCGCACGCGCCTGGCGGTGAGCCGCGGCACGCCCAAACTGGGCGCGGGGTACGTCTCCTCGGTCCCGGGCCTGTACTTCACCGGCCTGCCCGCCGCGGCGTCGTACGGCCCGGTGATGCGCTTCGTGTGCGGCACGGAGTTCGCCTCCCCGAGGCTCGCCAAGCACCTGGCGGCAGCGCACGGGTAGGCCGGGTCCGGGGCACCACCCGGTGATGAAGAACCCACCAGGGTAGGGAAGTTGAGCAAGGGACGGCGGTGAAGTCCGCGGTCGTCCGGTTCGCGATGAGTCGGTGGGGCGTCCTGTCCGTATTCTCTGATCATGGCCGCACCCACCGCATATGCACTCATCGCCACCGACCTGGACGGCACGCTGCTCCGAGGCGACGACACGCTGTCCGACCGGTCCCTCGCCGCACTCGCGCGAGTGGCCGTGGCCGGCGCCCGGCACCTGGTCGTGACGGGCCGGCCGGCCCCCAGAGTGCGGCCGCTCCTGGACGAACTGGGCAGCAGGGGGCTCGCGGTGTGCGGGCAGGGCGCGCAGGTGTACGACGCCGGCGCGGACCGCCTGCTGTGGTCCGTCACGCTGGACCGGGAGCTGGCCGAGACGGCCCTCGGCAAGATCGAGGCCGAGGTGGGCGAGGTGTACGCGGCCGTCGACCAGGACGGTGTGGAGGGGCTCACGCTCATCGAGCCGGGCTACCTCATGCCGCATCCGACGCTGCCGGCCGTACGGGTCGAGCGACGCGACGACCTGTGGTGCGAGCCCATCAGCAAGGTGCTGCTGCGTCATCCCGACCTGTCCGACGACGAGTTGGCGGCGACGGCGCGTTCGGTGGTCGGTTCGCTGGCCACCGTCACCATGTCGGGGCCGGGGACCGTCGAACTCCAGCCATGCGGCATCACCAAGGCGACGGGCCTCGCGTTGGCCGCCGAACACCTGGGACTCGGGCCGGACCGGACGATCGCCTTCGGCGACATGCCCAACGACATCCCGATGTTCGACTGGGCCGCCCACGGCGTCGCCATGTCCAACGCCCACCCCGAACTCAAGGCGGTGGCCGACGAGATCACCCGGTCGAACGAGGACGACGGCATCGCCGTCGTCCTCGAAAGACTCTTCCCGGGTGTGTGATGCGGCTCAGTACGCGCCGAACACGTTGTCGATCGACCCGTACCGCGCGGCTGCGTAGTTGCAGGCGGCGGTGATGTTCGCGACCGGGTCGTAGGGGTTGAGCGACGTGCCGGGCACGTGGTAGGCGAGGAACGTCGGGTCGATGACCTGCAGCAGGCCCTTGGACGGGGTGCCGGCGACGGCGTTGGAGTCCCAGTTGTTGATGGCGGCCGGGTTGCCCGACGACTCCCGCATGATGTTGCGGTAAATGCCGTCGTACGTCCCGGGAATTCCCTTCTGCGCCATGATGTCCAGCGACTGCCGGATCCAGCCGTCGAGGTTGTTCGCGTAGGTCTTGACGGAGGCCTGGGTGGCGTGGACGACGGACGAGGACTTCTTGGTGGACGTGGCGGCAGTCGCGCTCGCCGTCTTCGTCGTCCTGACCGTCAGCTTGAGGCCCGAGTGGATCAGCCTGGGGTTGTCGCCGATGGCCTTGCGGTTGTCCTTGTAGAGCTGCTGCCAGCCGCCCGGGGTGTCGTATTTGTCCGCGATGCCATAGAGCGTGTCGCCCTTGACCGTGGTGTACGTAATGGACTTGACCTGCGATGCGGCCGACGCGGCGGGGGCCTGGGTCGGCGTCGCGGCGCTCGCGGTCGTCGCGCTCAGGAGCGGGAGTGCGAGGGCGGCGGTGCCGGTGCAGGCGACGACGATGCCTCGGGTGAGTGAGCTGGTTCTGGGGTGGCGGTGCTTGCCTCGGGACATGGCGCTGTTCCTCTCCGGCGCCTGCGAGGTGAGCTGTCGGGTTCGGGCGGGGAGATGCCCGGCCACGCAGCCGTACGGCTGCGTGACTTCACCCCAAGCCGGTCCGGGGAATGCCCGGTCCGGCGACTTACCTGGTTCCCCCGCTCCTGCCGTGCGAGTGAGTTGGTCGATGGGTCGTGTCCGGGCGGCGGCAGGATTCGGCGTTCCACCCGACAGGCCCGGAACGTATGCGAGAGCACACGTCCGGAACAAGTGCGGGATTCGTACATCCGCCTTTTGACCTTGGTGTGAGGCTCATGGGGCGCTTGATCCTTTGCAACTGCCAAGCCTCAACTGGCTTGCAGCGGAAGGGGAGTCGACAAAGGCCGGGACATCGTCGACCGGCGCGGCCGCGTGAGCCAAGTCACTGGCATCCACAAGGGCGGCAAATCAGGCAATGGGCCCAACTCGTGGTCAACCGGCCGTCCGTGGGATCCGCTTCTCCCAAGTCCGGTGGAAGACCACCTCTTCACCCTCGGAGCAGATCACCTCATTGATGGCGAAAAAGGACTCTTCGTCGCAGGTGATCTCCGAGCGTGTGCGGATCGTCGTGTCCCAGGCCAGCTCGGGGCGGTGCAGCCGGATCGACCAGTCCGAGCGGGTGCGGGCCGACAGGGGGTCGGCCTCCTGGATCGTGTACGTCTCCAGCGCGTCCTCGGTGAACTCCAGTCCGTCGGGGTACACGCGCGTGCCGCCGTAGCGCGGGTCGACCTCCAGGCGCCATTCGCCCTTGGCCACGTCACGCACCACCAGGCGCTCGGGGCGCGGTTCGTCCAGTGTGATCGGGTGGTTGACGCCCATCGGCTCGGACTGCTCCGGCTCCTCGAAGGTGATCGCCCTCTCGTCCAACGCACGTGCGCGTACCGGGAGTTCCAGGAAGCTGCCCACCGCGTGCAGGGTGAAGCCCGCCGCCGAGTCGGGCCGCGGCCAGAGCCACGGCCAGTACGCGGAGGACAGGGCGAGGCGGATGCGGTGGCCGGGCGGGAACGCGTGCCCGATGCCGTTCAGCTCGAACTCCACGTCCTCCGTGGCTCCCGGCGCCCACGGCACGGCCAGGTCGCGCCCGTGCCGCGCCGACAGGTTCAGCGCGCCTCGCGTCACCAGGGTCGACGAACCGTCCGGTGCCACGTCACACACTCTCGCGACGACCTGCCCGCTCGGCACCTCGCACGTCAGCCGCAAGCGCACCCGCGGCCGCCCCAGCACCCACGTCTCCTCCTCTGCCTCGAACTCGAAGCACACGGCCCGCCCGTCCTCGTCACGCTGGTCCGGCGGCAGGTCGGCGTCGTTCCCGAACGGGAAGAACCGGCCGGCGTCCATGCCCGTGTACTGCGGGCAGCGAACGATCTGGGGCTCGCCCTGGAGGGCGTACGAGACCGTCGTGACGTCGGGGGAGGGCCAGGCCGCCTCGCCGACCCAGCGGCCGGGCAGCGTCTCGTACACCGTGGCCGGCGGGTGCGAGTCGCTGACGTACGCGCGCAGCAGGGGCTCCTCCATCACCCCGGAGTCGACCCCCTTCAGCCAGTGGTCCCACCAGCGCAGGGTCTCCTGGAGGAAGCCGATCGCCGGGCCGGGCGGCAGGCCCCGGTCCGGGTACTGGTGCGACCAGGGGCCGATCAGGCCGCGTACGCGGTCGGCGGGCAGGTGCTCGACGAGCCGGAGCACCGTGTCGCGGTAGGGGTCGTGCCAGCCGCCCACCGCGAGGACGGCGGCGTCGATCGCGCCGTAGTCCTCGCAGACGCTGCCGTGCCGCCAGTAGCCGTCCCGGGTCTGGTGCTCCAGCCAGGTGTGCAGGAAGGGGTCGACGGTCTCGAGGCGCTTGAGCCACATGTCCCGCCAGGCCTCGCCGACGTACTGCGGGTCCGGCGGGCGGCAGACGAAGGCGAGCATCGTGGCGGCCCACGCGTGCATGTCCACCGCGAGGACGGAACCTCCCATGTAGTGCACGTCGTTGTCATAGCGGTCGTCCGTGGAGCAGACGGTGACGACCGCCTTGAGCGGCTCGGGCGCGAGGGCCGCGATCTGGAGGGAGTTGAAGCCGCCCCAGGAGATGCCGAACATGCCCACCTTGCCGTCGCACCAGGGCTGCTCCGCAAGCCAGTTGACCACCGCGACCCCGTCGGCGAGCTCCGTCGCCGAGTACTCGTCCGTCGGCATGCCCTCGCTGTTGCCGTGCCCGCGGACGTCGACCCGGACGGAGGCGTAGCCGTGGCCCGCGTACCAGGGATGGCGCTGGTGGTCGCGGGGCGCGGTCCAGTCGGTCAGGCGGTACGGCAGGTACTCCAGGAGCGCCGGCACGGGCTCGTCGGTCAGGGGGCGCCACACGCGCGCGTACAGCAAGGTCCCGTCGGCAAGCGGGATCCAGAGGTCCTCGTGAGTCGCCTCGTGGGGGAAGGACGTACGGATGTGCATGCTCATCGCAGTGACCTCAGTGGACGGGGTGCATGGTGCGGCGCAGCCAGGGCGCCGCGGCGGTCACGGCCAAACCCGCGGCCACCGCGATGGCGCCGTTGACGCCGAAGTAGGCGGGCTTGGAGACGTTGTCGTAGAGCTTCACCGTCTGGGCCTGGATGCCGTTGGCGAGGGCGAGGGACAGGAACCAGAGCGACATGGTCTGACTGGAGAAGGCGGCGGGCGCCAGCTTGGTCGTGGCCGACATGCCGGAGGTCTCCAGCAGGACGTCGCCGAGGCCGAGCAGGAGGTACGAGCCCACGATCCACCAGGCGGACATCAGGTAGTCGTCACCCGAGTGGCCGGACGTCGGCAGGACCATCAGCAGGAAGGACAGGCCGCCGAGGACGACCCCGATGGCGATCTTGTTGGAGGCGTGCGGCTGGCTGTGGCCCATGCGGACCCAGAGCGCGGCGACCACCGGGGCGAGGCTGACCTCGAAGGCACCGAGCGCGGAGGCGTACCAGCTCGCGGGGAAGTCGAAGCCGAGGAGGGTCGTCTCGGCGTTCGTCGAGGCCAGCAGGATCATCGTCGAGTACGCCTGGAAGAGGATGAAGTTGAAGACCGTCGAGGCGAGGAAGAGCACGATGTACGGCCGCAGCCGGCCGCGTTCCTCGGATGTCACCCGCGGGCTGGAGAACATCACCGCGAAGTAGACGACCGGCGCGATGACGGAGATCAGCGTGAGCAGGTCGACGAAGCGGCCCATCGTCAGCCACCCGGCGGCGGCGAGGAGCACGGCGAGGACGGCCACGGCCGCGACGCCCACGAGGATCCGGCGGATCGCCCGGTGCATCGCGGCCGGGGCGAGGGCGAATTCAGCCGTGTGCCTGCGCCCGGCCAGGTGACGTCGGCCCGCCACGTACTGGACCAGACCGAACGTCATGCCGATCGCGGCCGCGGAGAAGCCCCAGTGCCAGCCCTTGTGGTCGCCCAGCCAGCCGGTGATCAGCGGGCCGGCGAAGGCCCCGATGTTGATCGCCATGTAGTAGAGGGCGAAACCGGCGTCACGGCGGTCGTCGTCGGTGCGGTACAGCTTGCCGACCATCGTGGCGACGTTGGGCTTGAGCAGCCCGGTGCCGGCGCTGATCAGCCCCAGGCCCACCCAGGTCATGGTGGAGGTCGGCACGGCCATGGAGTAGTGGCCGCAGGCGATCAGGATGCCGCCCCACAGGACCGCGCGGTACGAGCCGAGGATGCGGTCGGCGAGCCAGCCGCCGGCGACGGAGACCAGGTAGACGAGGGTGCCGTACGCCGCGGAGACGGAGGCCGCGGTTCCGGCCGACATGCCCATGCCGCCGTGGGCGAGCGTGTCGGCGAAGTAGAGGACGAGGATGGCCTGCATGCCGAGGAACGAGAAGCGTTCCCAGACCTCCAGGCCGGAGAGGGTGAGCAGGCCCTTCGGCTGGCCGAAGAAGGCGTGGTCGTCCTCGGGAGGCGGCTCGCTGCCGGACTCGACGTCTACATCTGTTCGGGACACGGGCCGCTGCTTCCCTCCGATCCGATGGACACGCCGATGGACAAGTCGTTGGATATCCGTTGCTATCGGGTGATCAAAAACATACCGGTCGTGATCCGATAGTGCCCGGGCGAATGGGGGCACCTCTCGGTCGAGGAAAGTCGAGACCGGGGGCGGTGGGCGGCATCGGTGATCGAAAGGTGACCGGATACGCTGACTTGAGTGATGTCGGCGACCTATCGACAAACCGCGTAACCGCCAGTAGACACCAGCAGACAGGAGACCCCTCGTGACCGTCGTCGGGCCGTTCGGGCTGAGCGTGCGGGACCAGGCTCTGGAAGCCGATGTCCAGGCCGGATTGGCGGCCGTCGAGGAGGGTTTGCTCGAAGCCACCAAGAGCGAGGTGCCCTTCATCACGGAGGCCGCCCAGCACCTGGTGCGGGCGGGCGGAAAGCGGTTCCGTCCGCTGCTCGTGATGCTCGCCGCCCAGTTCGGTGACCCGTATACCCCGGGCGTCGTGCCGTCGGCCGTGGTGGTGGAGCTGACCCATCTGGCGACGCTGTACCACGACGACGTGATGGACGAGGCCGCGGTGCGGCGCGGCGTGGACAGCGCCAACACCCGCTGGGGCAACTCGGTCGCGGTCCTCACCGGCGACTTCCTGTTCGCGCGCGCGTCGCACATCCTGGCCGACCTCGGGCCAGAGGCGGTCCGGGTCCAGGCGGAGGCGTTCGAGCGGTTGGTCACCGGGCAGATCCTGGAGACCGCGGGGCCGCAGGACGGGCGGGACCCGGTCGACCACTACCTGGACGTGCTGGGTGGCAAGACGGGTTCGCTGGTGGCCGTGTCGTGCCGCTTCGGAGCGATGATGTCGGGCGCCGACGAGACGGTCGTGGACGTGCTGACGCAGTACGGCGAGCGGCTCGGAGTCGCCTTCCAGCTCGCGGACGACGTGCTGGACATCGCCTCCGACTCGCGCGAGTCCGGGAAGACGCCGGGGACCGACCTCCGCGAGGGGATCCCCACCCTTCCGGTGCTACGGCTGCGGGAGCGGGCGGCGCGGCTGGGGCTGGCCGAGGACATCGCCCTGTGCGAGCTGCTGGACTCCGACCTCACCGACGACGCGCGGCACGCGGAGGCGCTGGAGGGGCTGCGGGCGCATCCCGCGCTGGAGCAGGCCCGGCGGGACACCGTGCGGTACGCCGAGGACGCGCGCTCCGCGCTGGCGCCGCTGGTCGACTGCGGCGCGAAGGCCGCGCTCATGGAGATGTGCGACGCGGTCGTGCATCGGGCCGGCTGATTCCGCCCAGCCGATTCGGTGCCGCTGATTCCGCCCCTGGATCAGTGACGAGCGGTGATGTGATACACGTCACAAGTCTGGACTGAGTCCAATTTAAGATCGCCTCCGTAGTCATACACAGAAGGCCGACGCAGGGGGTGTCGGCCGGTCTACGGGGAGAAAACAGAATCATGGGCATGAACGCGACGTTCTCGAAGCGCCGTAAGAGCCTGATCGTCACCGCTGTCGCGGTGGCCACCGCCGGCGGTGTCGCCGCCGCGGTGATTCCCGCCTTCGCCGCCGGAGGCACCCGCGCCGACCACGCGGGCCACGCCGGCATGAGTGACCAGAGCATCGTGAGCCAGAGCGGGACCGTGTCCGGCGGCACCGGGGGGACCCTCCTCGCCGCCAGCCTGCGGGGTGCCAACGAGGTGCCCGTGGCGGGCGGTCCCGCCGTCGGCGACAAGGACGGCGCCGCCGTCGAGTTCATCAAGGTGAAGGGCGACAAGGTGTCCGTCGCCGTGACCTGGCGCGGCACCGGCAAACCGACCATGCTCCACATCCACCAGGGCGCCAAGGGCACCAACGGCGGCGTCAAGGTCGACTTCACCGACCTGCTGAAGAACGGCAAGCGCCACAGCGTCACCGGCACCGTCAAGGTCAAGGACGCCGACCTGCTCGCCGCCCTCAAGTCCGACCCGGGTTCGTTCTACGCCAACCTGCACACCGCCGAGTTCCCCGGCGGAGCCGTCCGCGGCCAGCTCCACAAGGTCACGGTCGCCGCCTTCGACTTCCGCGACGCCCTGCACAACTTCCAGGCGTCCGTGGTCAAGGGCAAGCAGATCTACGAGTGCAAGCCGGCCGACGGTGGCGGCTACGCCTTCGCCCAGCGGGATGTCAGCGCGGTGCTCGGCGGCAACATCCGGCACACCTTCGTCAAGCCCAACTCCGGTACGCCGCAGTGGATCGCGCCGGACGGCAGCGCGGTGACCGGGGCCGTCCTGTCCAAGACGCCGAACGGGGACGGCAACATCCCCGAGCTCGACCTCAAGGCCACCCAGTCCGGCAAGCACCACGGCCTGCTCGCGGACACCGCCGAGATCCTGCGGCTCAACACCGTCGGCGGCGTCGCACCGTCCGGCTCCTGCTCGCCCGGCGCGATCGTCGGCGTCCAGTACCAGGCGGACTACGTCTTCGTACAGAACTGAGGCAGGTACGCACAGGTACCCGGACAGGACCTGACACGAGCTCACCTCGGGCGGCGCTTTCCCCGCACGACCCCTACGGGTCGGGGGAGGTGTCGCCCTCTCGCGTCATACCCCAGGTGTACACGGAGTTGGCTCCCGGGTCTGACGCTTCTTCCTGGCCGATTTGGTGAGATGGAAACCAGGGAAATCACCACTCCTCACCGATTCGGGTGAGAATGGCGGCTCGGGGTGGACAACGAGAACACACGAGTTGGACAGGCCGCCGCCGACGACGGAGGTAGCGCACACATGGCACCGTACGAATCCGACGACAGTACGACCGCCGCGGAGGCCGACGACCTGCGCGCGGGCCGGCGCAAGGCCGCGCGGTACGTGGTCCCGGTCGCGGTGGTGGGGGTGGCGGCGGCGACCATCGGGCTCGTCCCGGCACTCGCCGACTCCGGTGACCCCGACCTGCCGAAGATCAGCGCGCAGCAACTCATCGACAAGATCGCCAAGTCGGACGTCCAGCAGATGTCCGGCACGGTGAAGATCACCACCGATCTGGGGCTGCCGGACCTCGGCGGTCTCGAGAGCAGCCTGACGTCCGGCGCCACCAAGTCGGGCGACGGTTCGTCCGCCGACCCGACCTCCAAACTCACGGAACTCGCCACCGGCACACACACCCTGCGCGTCGCGGCCGACGGCCCGGACAGGCAGAAGGTGTCGCTGCTGGAGAACGCGGCGGAGTACAGCCTCATCCACAACGGCAAGGACGTCTGGGGCTACGACAGCCAGTCGAACGAGGTCTACCACTCGACCGCGCCCGACAACGCGGCCGAGCAGAAGAAGGACGACGTCCCCGCCACGCCCAAGGACCTCACCGAGGACGCCCTGAAGGCGGTCGACGACACCACCTCCGTGACCGTCCAGGGGACCGCCCAGGTCGCGGGCCGCGACGCGTACCGGCTGGTCATCAAGCCGAAGCAGTCCGGTTCGACCGTCGGTCAGATCACCGTGGCCGTGGACTCCAAGACCGGGCTGCCGCTGAAGTTCACGCTGACCCCGGCGAGCGGCGGCGCCGCCGTGATCGACGCCGGCTTCACCCAGGTCAGCTTCGCCAAGCCCAGCGCCTCGACCTTCACATTCACGCCGCCCAAGGGCGCGAAGGTCACCGAGGACAGCCAGACCGACCATGCGAACGGCCACTTCGAGGGCAGCCTGAAGGGCGACGACAAGACCGGTAAGTCCGACAAGGACCTCGGCAAGGGCCCCGACGGACTGAACGTCATCGGCAAGGGCTGGACCTCCATCGCCACGTTCGACACCGGCGGCCAGGGCATGCCGTCCGGCTCCGAAGCCGGCGGCCAGTTCGGCGGCTTCCTCGACTCGCTCGGCGACAAGGTCTCCGGCAAGTTCGGCTCGGGCACGGTCTTCAAGACCCGCCTGATCAACGCCCTGATCACCGACGACGGCAAGGTCTACGTCGGCGCGGTGAGCAAGGACGCGCTGGTGAAGGCGGCGAACGCGGGCTGAGCCGGGAACCTTGCGCGACGGCCGTACGTAGTAACTGTACGTAGTCGTCGCGCAAGGTCGTACGAGCATGAATCGAGGGAGCCGATGGGCGAACCGTCCGTCACGGAGCCGGACAAGGGGGAGCCGGATGACAGCGTCATCGCCACCCATGGGCTCACCAAGCGCTACCGCGGCGGGCAGCTCGCCGTCGACGGCCTGGACCTGACCGTCCCGGCGGGCAGCGTCTTCGGCTTCCTCGGCCCGAACGGCTCGGGCAAGACCACCACCATCCGCATGCTGATGGGCCTCATCGAGCCCACGGCGGGCACGGCACGCGTGCTCGGGCGCCCCATGCCGCGGGCCTCGCGTGCCGTGCTCCCGCACGTCGGCGCGCTCATCGAGGGACCCGCCCTGTACGGCTTCCTCTCCGGCCGCGACAACCTTCTGCGCTACGACTCCGCCGACCCGACCGCCGATCCGCGCACCCGGCGCACCCGCGTCACGACGGCGCTGGACCGGGTGGGCCTGACGGCGGCGGCCGGCAAGAAGGCGAAGGCCTACTCGCTGGGCATGAAGCAGCGGCTCGGCCTCGCGGCCGCGCTGCTCCAGCCGCGCAAGCTGCTGGTGCTCGACGAGCCGACCAACGGTCTCGACCCGCAGGGAATGCGTGAAATCCGTTCCCTGGTCAGGGAGTTGGCCTCCGACGGCACGACCGTCTTCCTCTCCTCGCACCTCCTCGACGAGATCGAGCAGGTCTGCACCCATGCCGCGGTGATGGCGCAGGGCCGCCTGATCACCCAGGGCGCCGTGGCCGACCTGGCCGCGGGGGCGCGCGGCCTGCTGGTCGTCACCACACCCGACACCCAGGACGCGGCCCGCGTGCTGAAGGAGCAGGGCGCCGCCGACGTCGTCGTCACCGAGGACCGGGTGACCGCAGAACCCCCGGACCGCGACCTCGCCGAGGTGAACGCCGCGCTGGTGACGGCCGGCGTCCGCGTCCGAGGCTTCGGCGTGGAACGAGCCTCCCTGGAGGACGCGTTCGTCGCACTCACGGGGGAGGGATTCGATGTCGCAGGCTGAAGCGGTACGAGTCGAAGCGGCACACGAGCCGCGCTCACCCAGCGTGCTGTGGACCTTCGGACTCCTCCGCAGTGAACTGCTCACCACCTTCCGGCGCTGGCGCACGCTCGCTCTGCTGGCCGTGCTGGCGGGCGTGCCGATCCTGGTCGGGATCGCCGTCAAGATCGAGACGAGCGACGGTTCGTCCGTCGGCGGTGGCGGTGGCGGCGGGGGCCCGGCGTTCATCTCGCAGATCACCAACAACGGCCTGTTCCTGGTCTTCACCGCGCTCGCCGCGACACTCCCGTTCTTCCTGCCGATGGCGATCGGCGTCATCGCGGGCGACGCGATCGCGGGCGAGGCGAACTCGGGCACCCTGCGCTATCTGCTGGTCGCCCCGGCCGGCCGCACCCGCCTCCTGCTCACCAAGTACGCGACGGTGATGGCCTTCTGCCTGGTCGCCACCCTCGTGGTCGCGGCCTCGGCGCTGGCCGTCGGAGCGATCCTCTTCCCGCTCGGCGACCTGACCACCATCTCCGGCACACGGATCAGCTTCGCCGAGGGCCTGGGCAGAGCCCTGCTGATCGCGCTCATCGTCGCCGTGTCCCTGATAGGCGTCGCGGCACTCGGCCTGTTCGTCTCGACGCTGACCAGCAGCGGCATCGCGGCGATGGCGACCACCGTCGGACTGCTGATCACCGTCCAGATCCTCGACCAGATCCCCCAACTCCACGCGATACAGCCGTACTTCTTCTCTCACTACTGGCTGTCCTTCGCCGACCTGATGCGTGACCCGATCTACTGGGACGACCTGGTGAAGAACCTCGAACTCCAGGCCCTGTACGCGGTGTTGTTCGGCTCGGCGGCCTGGGCGCGGTTCACGACGAAGGACATCACGGCGTAGCGCTCACACGGTCGTAGGGGAAGCGCGCGAGTGGCGGCTCCTGCGCGAAGAAGGTCTTCGCACGGGCCAGCGCGGCCTCGTCCTTCAGTACGTCGCCGCGCTTGCTGCCGTTGCCCAGCAGCACCCCGCCGAAGCGCATCTTCATGTACGCCGCCGAGTTGTTCAGCGTGCCGACGAGCGGGTCGGCGACCACGGGCTGGTCGTCCGCGAGCACGGACACGCCCCACAGGGTGCGCCCGGCCAGCTGTGCCTTGAAGTCGAGGCCGGGGGTGCGCAGCCAGCCCGACCAGTAGTCCAGGTAGCGCTTGGTGAGAGCGGAGACCGAATACCAGTAGACCGGCGAGGCGATCACGATGTCCGTCGCCGCGAGCGTGGCGTCGAGCAGGCGCGCCGGGGTGTCCCCGGTGGGGGAGTTCAGGTACTCGCTGTCGTGCCGCAGGTCCAGGAAGTCGGGCAGCGGGTGCTCGGCGAGAGAGAGCCACTGCTGCTCGACGTCCGAGGGCAGTTGCTCCGCCGCCCGGCGGGCCAGCAGTTCGGTGTTGCCCTCGCTGCGGCTGCTGCCCAGTACGAACAGGAAACGGCGGCTTGTCATGAGATCCCCCAGGTGATCGGCACAGTCGGCACAGAACAACTAAACGCATCTGCATTATATGCGTACGCATCTATCTGTCCAGGGGGAGGGGGAGAGCCATGGGAAGCGCACGAGGCAGTCAGGGGGAAGCCACGGAGAAACCACGGGGAAGCCAGGGGGTACCGATGCCCGCGCCGACTCAGCTCTTCACCGGTGGCCGATTCGGCCGCTCACCGGTGCCGCGCGGCCGCCCCTGTGAGGCGGGCCAGGGCCTCGGTCTCGCGCGGTGGTGTCCCGTTCAGGTCGCCGAGGCGCCAGTCGGGTATCCAGGGCACGCGGTACACGTCGATGAACGACTCGATCAGCCGGACCTGCCGGTCGAGTGGCCGCGGCAGCCGCCCCGGCGCGTCCGCGACGAGCACGACGGCGTCGAGGTCGAGGCCGGGCGGGGCCTCTCCGAGCCGGAAGACCTCCAGGGTGCGCAGCACGGCCGCCAGCCCCGACGCGTGCGTACGGGCGACGAGCAGGACGGAGTGGGGGTCCTCGGGGCCGGGCCAGTCACGGCCGCAGTCGTGGCCACCGTAGACGGCGGCGAGCGTGGAGACGCCGGCGCCGCCGTGCGTGCCGAGCCAGGAGTAGCGCCGGGCGGAGGCGGCGTGGGCGGGCTCCGGCGGCCCGGGCTCCGGTACGGTGACCGGGCCGCGGATCCAGATCTCCGGTCCCTGCTGCACATCCGTCCGCATGCCCGCTCTCCTCCCTCGTCACGCCCCTCGATCCTCACGGTGCCGCCACGGTCACGCGACGGGGTGCGAGCTCCTGGGACGAGTCTGTGACGCCACGGTGACGTGAGAACCGGCAGCGACCGGAGAGACTACTCAACAGTACGTGCACGACCGGATCTTGACGCCGGGGGAGCGGAAACCCGACGGCGGGAGGGAGCACCATGGAACCCGAACGCGCTCTCCGCAGACTCCCCGACGCATCCGAGTGAGGGAACCGATGTCTCGACTCAGCCGCGAGAAGAAGCGGGAACAGCAGCGCGCCGAGGGCTCGGCGGCCCTGGTGGCGGCACCGATCGACGTCCGCGTCCCCGGATCCGGCGCGGTCGGTGCCTGGGTCGGCGGCGTGCCGGTCGCCGCGGCCGCCGGCGAGGAGATCCAGCAGGCCGTCCTGAACCACCTCCACCGCATCGCCCTCGCCACCGGCCACCCCGTCCACGCCACGGTCCACGACGAGCGGATCGGCTACGTCGTGCACCTTCAGGTGGACACCGACGGGGCCAGCAGTTTCACGGGGGAGCCTGTAGGCATGGCTCCTTCGGGTGAGCCGACGGACGCGGCGGAGGGCCCACCGCCCCCGCCGGCCTTGCCGGCTTCGCACCGGCCCGCGCTGCCGCCCCCGCCGCCCGCACTGTCCTCGCAGCAGGCCGCGCCGCCGTCCCCGCCCGCCGAGCCGGAGGCACCCGTGGCCCCCGCGGCCGCCCTGGAACCGGCGCAGCCCGAGCAGTCGCCCCGGCGCGACAAGCCGACGCACGTCCTGCGGGCGACCTCGGAACCCGCGCGGGAGACCGCCCCGACCTTCCCGCTGCGGGCGGTGTCGGAGCCGCAGCCGCTGGGTGAGAACGTGCCGACGTTCCCCCTGCGGGCCGTCCCGGAGCAGTCGGGCGGCACCGGAGAGCCGGTACCGACGTTCACGCTGCGTGCGCTGCCGGAGTCGACCGAGGACAGGGTGCCCGGCACGGTCGCGGCACCGATGGGCGAGTTCGGCCCGCCTCCGCCGATGGACGCGGTGCCGAAGGGCCGCCCCGAACCCGAGGACGCGCCACCCGCGCCCCGGCCGGATACCGCATCCGACCGCTCGAACCACTTCCTCCTGGCCGTCCGCCCGGACCCGGCCCTCGACCCCGACCCCAAGCCCACACCCGCCCGCGGTTTCGACGCCGTGGCCGAAGCCGTCCTCGGTGACGAACCGCCGGTCACCCCCGCCTTCCTCGCGGAGCCGATGGCGCAGATCAACGAGGCCGTGAAGGCGGGGCGGATCGAGACCGCGGCGGGCCTGGCCGAGAGCGCGGTCGGGGAGGCGTCGGCGGCGCTCGGACCGGAGCACGCCGAGGTGCTCCGGCTGCGCGAACTCACGGCGTACATCGCCTACTTGGCGGGCGACGCGCTCCGTGCCTTCCGGCTCTCGATCGACCTCGCCCGGATCGGCCGTCGCACAGGGGACGCGGAGGCGGCCTACGGCAACGTCCAGAGCGCGGCCTCCGCCTGGCGCGCGGTGCGCGACCCGCAGCAGGGCTTGGACCTGGGTCGCGAACTGATCGGTCTGTGGACCGAACTCACCGCCGAGGACGGCCCGGCCGCCGACGACATCGAGCGGCTGGAGTCGGCCCGCGCCCGCATGGGCCGGCTCACGGAACGCGCCCGCAAGTCGGCCCAGCCGCCGACGAGTTGACCTGCCTGTTGACCGGCCGGTCGGACTCTAGGAGGACAGCTCCCACACGGCGTGCGCGACGGCGTCGCTGTTGTGGTCCAGGGCGGTGCTGTCGATGTTGGACGACGTGTCGCAGGCGGAGTGGTAGCAGCGGTCGAATGCCTGCCCCGACGTGCCGCCCCACTTCGCCGCCTGGGCCGCCGTCTTGATGTAGTCGGCGCCGCTGAACAGGCCGCCGACGGGGACGCCCGCGTTCTTGAACGGCGCGTGGTCGGAGCGGCCGTCGCCCTCGGTCTCGGGCTCGGTGGCGATGCCGAGGCCGGTGAAGTAGTCCTTGAACGTCTTCTCGATCGCCGGGTCGTCGTCGTAGACGAAGTAGCCCGGGTTGGGTGAGCCGATCATGTCGAAGTTCAGGTAGCCGCTGATCTTCGAACGGTTCGCGCTGGAGAGGTTGTTGACGTAGTAGCGGGAGCCGACCATGCCCCGCTCCTCCGCACCCCACCAGGCGAACCGCAGGTGCTTGGCCGGCTGGTAGCCCGCACGTGACACTGCGAGCGCGGTCTCCAGGACGGCGGCCGAGCCGGAGCCGTTGTCGTTGATGCCGGGACCGGCGGTGACGCTGTCCAGGTGGGAACCGGACATGACGACCTGATTGGCGTCTCCGCCGGGCCAGTCGGCGATCAGGTTGTAGCCGGTGCTGCCGGAGGACGTGAACTGCTGGAGGGTGGTGGTGAATCCGGCCGCGTCCAGCTTGGCCTTCACATAGTCGATCGAGGCCTTGTAGCCGGCCCGGCCGTGCGCGCGGTTGCCGCCGTTGGCGGTGGCGATGGACTGCAGCTGGGCGAGATGGGCCTTGACGTTCGCCACGGGGATGTCGGGCGCGGCGGCCACGACCGGCGCGGGCGCCGCACCGGCTATGGATCCGCCGGTCAGGAGCATGACAGACGTGACGCCAAGTGCAACGACACCGGTCGCTGCCGTACGCCCGGAAACGGAGAGCTTCATGTGGGGGGCTCCGAATTCCATGGGAACCACGGGGATTCCTCAGTGAATGGGGTCCCAGGATGGTGAACTCTTTACTAACCCAGCGTCAAGAGCGGTATCAGGACAGGTGGTTCACATACCGGACGCCGGATGCCACTGCCCGGTCTAGTGCACGCAGAACTCGTTGCCCTCCGGATCCGCCATCACGACCCACTCCCCGGCGGGCTCCTTCACGTGGCGCAGCGCACTCGCCCCGAGCCCCTCCAGCCGCTCGACCTCGCTGTCCCGTCGCCCCTCGCCTGGGTGCAGATCGAGATGGATCCGGTTCTTGACGGTCTTCGCCTCCGGCACCCGCTGGAACAGCAGCCGCCGGCCGGGCCCGGTTCCCGAGTCCTTGTCGTACGGGTCGTCCGGATGCCGTACGGCGATCAGGTCCCGGAAGGCCGCGCGCCCGTGGAAGTCGACGGTGGCCGCCGCGGGCAGGGCGCCGAGCTGCAGCAACCGCTCGATGAGCGCACTGTTGTCCTCGACCTCGTACCCGAGCGCGGCGGCCCAGAAGTCGGCCTGCGCATGCGGATCGCCGGCGTCGACGACGAGCTTCCAGTGCACGGGGGTCGGGGCCGACGGGGGCGTGGGTGCGGGTGTCGATGTCATGGACCACTTATAAGCGGGCGGGCACCATTTTTCAGCGCGGTCGGCGCCTTTCAGTGCTCTCGGCACCCTTGGCGCCGTCGGCGTCTTCGAGCGCCAGTCAGGAATCCCAGCCCGTCCGGCGTTTGAGGACGAGGCCGTTCAGGCCGAAGCGGGGGCCTGGGGGCGGCAGCCCCCGGACGGACACCCCGACGGAGGCACAGTCAGACGTCCACCGCAGTGGACGCAGCCGCATCAACCCTCGGCACACCGACCCGGCCAGGCCTGCGCGCAGCGCGCCACGCATCCCAGGTCAGCAGACACAGCGCACCCCACACCAGCGCGAACCCGGCCCACCGCTCGGCCGGCATCGCCTCATGGAAGTACGCAACCCCGAGCAGGAACTGGAACACCGGCGCCAGATACTGCAGCAACCCCAGCGTCGACAACGGCACCCGGATCGCCGCCGCCCCGAAGCAGACCAGAGGCAACGCGGTGACCACGCCGGTGGCGGCGAGCAGCGCCCCGTGCCCCACCCCGTCGGTCGTGAACGTCGACTCGCCCCGCGAGGTCAGCCACCACAGATACCCGACCGCGGGCAGGAACTGGATCGCGGTCTCCGCGGCGAGCGACTCGACCCCGCCGAGATTGACCTTCTTCTTCACCAGCCCGTACGTCGCGAACGAGAAGGCGAGGGTGAGCGAGATCCACGGCGGCTGACCGTACCCGACCGTCAGCACGACCACCGCGGCGAAGCCGGTGCCGACCGCCACCCACTGCACGGGCCGCAGCCGTTCCTTCAGGAGCAGCACGCCCATGGCGATGGTGACCAGCGGATTGATGAAGTACCCGAGGGAGGCCTCGACCACGTGCCCGCTGTTGACGGACCAGATGTACACGCCCCAGTTGACGGTGATGACCGCCGCGGCGATGGCGACGAGCCCCAGCCTGCGCGGCTGCCGCAGCAGCTCGCCGGCCCACGCCCAGCGGCGGATCACGATGAGCGCGACGGCCACGAAGACGAGGGACCAGACCATCCGGTGGGCGAGGATCTCGATCGCTCCGGCGGGCTTCAACAGGGGCCAGAAGAGGGGAACGAGGCCCCACATCCCGTATGCCGCGAAGCCGTTCAGCAGTCCTATGTGCCGCTCGCCCCTCGACTTCCCGGTCACGGGCCCCCTCCTCGCCTTGTCGCGCACACGTGCCAGGCAGAAGGTAACGCCGAGAACCCCCGCCTGTCATGTCCGTATCGCCATACGGTCATGACAGGCGGGGGTGGTGTGCCCGCGGGCCCTACGGGGGAGTCCCGTCCCTCGCGGGGCGGAGTCCCGGCCCTGGTGGGGCCCGGGTGTCAGCCCTTGACCGCTGCCGCGATCGCGTCGGCGAGCGGCGTGGTCGGACGGCCGGCCAGGCGGGACAGGTCGCCAGTGGAGACGACGAGCTCGCCCTTCTCGATGGAGGCGTCCACGCCCGCGAGGATGGCGGCGAGCGGTCCGGGCAGCCCGGCGCCGGCCAGGATCCCGGCGAAGGCATCGACCGAGACGGGGCTGTAGGCGATCTCCTTGCCGGTCTGCCGGCTCAGCTCGGCCGCGTACTCGGCGAAGCTCCACGCCTCGTCGCCACCCAGCTCGTACGTCTTGTTCTCGTGCCCCTCGCCGGTCAGGACGGCGACGGCGGCGGCCGCGTAGTCGGCGCGCGAGGCGGAGGAGACCCGGCCCTCACCGGCGGCCTGGACGACGGCGCTGTACTCGAGCACGGGGGCCAGGTTCTCGGTGTAGTTCTCGTGGTACCAGCCGTTGCGCAGCAGCGCGTACGGCACGCCGGAGGCGACGAGGGCCTCCTCGGTGCCGCGGTGGTCGTCGGCGAGTGCGGCCGTCAGGCTGCTCGGGGCGCTGGTGTAGGCGAGCAGCGCGACGCCGGCCGCCTTCGCGGCCTCGATGACGACCTTGTGCTGGGCGACGCGGCCCTTGTCGAACTCGTTGCCGGAGATGAGCAGCACCTTGTCACCGGCCGAGAAGAGGCTGCCGAAGCTCTCGGGGGTGTTGTAGTCGGCGACCGCGAGCTTCACGCCGCGGGCGGCGAAGGCGGCGCCCTTGGCCTCGTCGCGTACGACGGCGGTGATCTGGTCGGCCGGAACCTTCTCCAGCAGCTGCTCCACGACGTGACGGCCGAGGTGTCCGGTGGCGCCGGTGACGACGATGCTCATGATTCACAACTCCTTGTGGGGTGCGGATGACACTTACCCTAGGGGAGGCGCTAACTCTTCGAAAGTACCCACTTTGAAGTAAGGTACTGGCATGGCCGTAAGTAACCCGGAAGTCGCCGCGAAGTACGACGCCGGCGAGGCGATGTGCCCCTACCGCCTCGTCCTGGAACACCTCACCAGCCGCTGGGGCGTGCTGGTCCTGATCGAACTCCTCGAACGCCCGTACCGCTTCAGCGAATTGCGCCGTGCCATCGGCCGGGTCAGCGAGAAGATGCTCACCCAGACCCTGCAGACCCTGGAACGGGACGGCCTGGTCCACCGCGACGCCAAGCCGGTGATCCCACCGAGGGTGGACTACTCCCTGACCGACCTCGGGCGGGAGGCGGCGGAGCAGGTGCGGGGCCTGGCCGAGTGGACGCAGAAGCGGATGGAGGCGGTACAGGAGGCGCGCGAGGCGTACGACGCGGCGAAGAACCAGGCCTGAGCGCCCCCTTTCCACTTTCCGCTCCGGCTTGCACGCTGGAGCCGGGACGCGTTGCCGCTCGGCGGAACGGGGGGTGGGGGCATGACCGTGCCGGACCAGGGGAGCTCCGTGCAGGAGCTGCTGCTGCAGGTCGTCCAGCAGCTCGGCCGCATGGCGGACGGGTACGACCGGATCGCGACGGAACTGCACCGCGCGAACCTGATCCAACTGCACGGCTATTTCCTGGAGCGGCTGGACCGGGCGATCGACGACCCGGCCCTCGCCGACGCCCTGAGTCCGTACAGCGGCCTGTCCGACGACGAGCGCCGTCAGATGCTGAACGCCAACGCACAGTACGGGCTCATCCTGCTGGCCCACCGGGTCGGATCCCTGGACCGAGCCGAACTCCTGGGGCATCTGAAGGTGTTGCGCGGCATTCCGGTCTTCGCGGAGTACTGGGCACGGACGGTCGAGGCGCGCAGCGCTCTGCCCGCGGAATCATTCGAGGCGCGGGTCGGCAGAGCCGTCGACGCCATCATGGACGAGCGCCCCGAGGACCTCGAAGAATGGTGGGTGGTGGGGCCGCCGGAGTCTCCAGGCGATTGAGGAGGAGGCAGAGATGTCGGACGAGTTCTCGTGTGTTCGGATCACCAGGCGGCTGGGTGATCCGCCTCGGCGGCGAGGCAGTGCGAGCGGGGCGAACTGCCCGGATCTGTTCGAGCTGAGCGACGGTCGTTTCGCCGTCATCGGTACCGAGGCCACCGCCGCCCTCGACCCGTACCTTCCCCCGGACGCCTCCCGCGCCGACGACGAACGCATCGTCGTCATCAGCCGCGAGACCCTGATCCGCGCCAAGAAGGACATCCCCGACGCATGACACCGCAGGACACCGAGGGCCCGGATGCCGTACCGCGCATCCGGGCCCTTCGGGTGTCGATGGTCGTCAGCCGACAACCGTCCAGGTGTCCCCGCCCGCCAGCAGCGCCGCCAGGTCGCCCTTGCCGTTCTGCTCGATCGCGGCGTCGAGCTGGTCGGACATCTGCGTGTCGTAGACGGGGCGGTCCACGGACCGGAGCACACCGATCGGGGTGTGGTGCAGGGTGTCCGGGTCGGCGAGGCGGGACAGGGCGAAGGCGGTGGTCGGGGACGCGGCGTGGGCGTCGTGGACCAGGATCTGAGACTCGTTGTCCGGCGTCACCGTGACCACCTTGAGGTCACCGGTGGCCACATCCCGGACCACACCCCGCGCACCGTCCGCCCCGAAGCGGATCGGCTGCCCGTGCTCGAGCCGGATCACCGCCTCCTCGGCCTGCTGCTTGTCCTTGAGGGCGTCGAAGGCGCCGTCGTTGAAGATGTTGCAGTTCTGGTAGATCTCGATCAGCGCCGTGCCCTGGTGGGCGGCCGCCTGGCGCAGCACCTCGGTCAGGTGCTTGCGGTCGGAGTCGATGGTGCGGGCGACGAACGAGGCCTCCGCGCCGATCGCCAGCGACACCGGGTTGAAGGGCGCGTCCAGCGAGCCCATCGGCGTCGACTTGGTGATCTTGCCGACTTCCGAGGTGGGGGAGTACTGACCCTTGGTGAGGCCGTAGATCCGGTTGTTGAACAGCAGGATCTTGAGGTTCACATTGCGGCGCAGCGCATGGATGAGGTGGTTGCCGCCGATGGACAGGGCGTCGCCGTCACCCGTGACCACCCACACCGACAGGTCCCGCCGGCTGGAGGCCAGGCCGGTCGCGATGGCCGGGGCCCGCCCGTGGATCGAGTGCATGCCGTACGTGTTCATGTAGTACGGGAAGCGGGACGAGCAGCCGATGCCCGAGACGAAGACGATGTTCTCCTTGGCCAGGCCCAGCTCAGGCATGAAGCCCTGGACGGCGGCGAGGATCGCGTAGTCACCGCAGCCGGGGCACCACCGCACTTCCTGGTCGGACTTGAAGTCCTTCATGGATTGGCGGGCCTCGGCCTTGGGGACGAGCGAGAGTGCCTCGATCGTGCCCGTGCCTTCCGTGGACGTCTCAGCCATCGATGGCCTCCTTGAGAGCCGTGGCGAGCTGCTCAGCCTTGAACGGCATACCGTTCACCTGGTTGTACGAGTGGGCGTCCACCAGGTACTTCGCCCGGATCAGCGTGGCGAGCTGACCGAGGTTCATCTCGGGGATCACCACCTTGTCGTAACGCTTCAACACCGTGCCGAGATTCCGCGGGAACGGGTTGAGGTGGCGCAGGTGGGCCTGTGCGACGGACTCGCCGGCCGCGCGCAGCCGCCGTACCGCGGCGGTGATCGGCCCGTACGTCGAGCCCCAGCCGAGCACCAGCGTCGCCGCCTCGTGCGGATCGTCCACCTCGAGATCGGGGACATCGATGCCGTCGATCTTGGCCTGGCGGGTGCGGACCATGAACTCGTGGTTGGCGGGGGCGTACGAGATGTTGCCCGTACCGTCTTCCTTCTCGATGCCGCCGATGCGGTGCTCCAGGCCGGGCGTGCCGGGGATGGCCCAGGGGCGGGCGAGCGTCTGCGGGTCGCGCTTGTACGGCCAGAAGACCTCGGTGCCGTCGTCCAGGGTGTGGTTCGGTCCCTGGGCGAACTGCACGGTCAGGTCCGGGAGTTCGTCGAGCTCGGGGATGCGCCAGGGCTCGGAGCCGTTGGCCAGGTAGCCGTCGGAGAGCAGCATCACCGGGGTGCGGTACGCCAGCGCGATCCGCGCCGCCTCCATGGCCGCGTCGAAGCAGTCCGCCGGGGTCATCGGGGCGATCACCGGCACCGGCGCCTCGCCGTTGCGGCCGAACATGGCCTGCAGCAGGTCGGCCTGCTCGGTCTTGGTGGGCAGCCCGGTGGACGGGCCGCCGCGCTGGATGTCGATGACGAGCAGCGGCAGCTCCAGGGAGACGGCGAGCCCGATGGTCTCGCTCTTGAGCGCCACACCCGGACCGGAGGTCGTCGTCACCCCCAGCGAGCCGCCGAAGGCCGCGCCCAGTGCCGCGCCGATGCCGGCGATCTCGTCCTCGGCCTGGAAGGTCCGTACGCCGAAGTTCTTGTGCCGGCTCAGCTCGTGCAGGATGTCCGAGGCCGGCGTGATCGGGTACGAGCCCAGGAACAGCGGCAGGTCGGCCTGGCGCGAGGCGGCGATCAGGCCGTAGGCGAGGGCCAGGTTCCCGGAGATGTTGCGGTACGTCCCGGTCGGGAAGGCGGCGGCGGCCGGTGCGACCTCGTAGGAGACCGCGAAGTCCTCGGTCGTCTCGCCGAAGTTCCAGCCGGCCCGGAAGGCGGCGAGGTTCGCCTCGGCGATCTGGGGCTTCTTCGCGAACTTGGTCCGCAGGAACTTCTCTGTGCCCTCGGTCGGCCGGTGGTACATCCAGCTCAGCAGGCCCAGCGCGAACATGTTCTTGCTGCGCTCGGCCTCCTTGCGGCTGAGGTCGAACTCCTTGAGTGCCTCGACCGTGAGGGTCGTCAGCGGCACCGGATGCAGGCTGTAGCCGTCGAGCGAGCCGTCCTCCAGTGGAGAGGCGCTGTACCCGACCTTCTGCATCGCCCGTTTGGTGAACTCGTCCGTGTTGACGATGATCTCCGCACCGCGCGGCACGTCGGCGATGTTGGCCCGGAGCGCGGCGGGGTTCATGGCGACCAGCACGTTGGGCGCGTCACCGGGGGTGAGGATGTCGTGGTCGGCGAAATGGAGCTGGAAGGAGGAGACGCCCGGCAAGGTTCCGGCAGGGGCCCGGATCTCGGCGGGGAAGTTCGGCAGTGTCGACAGGTCGTTTCCGAAGGACGCCGTTTCCGAGGTGAAGCGGTCACCGGTGAGCTGCATGCCGTCACCGGAGTCTCCCGCGAACCGGATGATCACCCGGTCCAGCCTGCGTACGTCCTTTGTTCCGCCCGGCTTGCGCTGCTCTCCCACGACGGTTTCTTCGGCCTGTTCCGCTGTCCTGCTGACCTGGCTGGTCACTGAACTGGACCTCCCTCGAGGCGGCTGTCTGGGACCGGCCTTCCCGTGGGCCCTCCCAGGATCAACCCTACGTCCGTTAGGGTCGCCTTCCCGTGGCCATTCGCATGATGGACACGCATTTGAGACGGTGCGACGCCCAGAATTGTCATGATTTCTCGCCCCCCGGCGCTTCCCTTGAAGACGCTCACCGCAATTGTTCGGTTCTAGGGCTGGACGAACGTTGGACTGACGCTCGATTCACCGCCCGGGCACCCGATGACCGACCGGGTATCCGATGACCGGCCGAGGACGACTGGCTGGGGCGACTGACCAAGGGGGTCAGCACATCAGGAGTTCAGATAGGTGAGGACCGCCAGAACACGTCGGTGATCCCCGTCACTCTGGGACAGGCCGAGCTTGAGGAAGATGTTGCTGACGTGCTTCTCGACGGCACCGTCGCTCACCACCAGCTGCCGGGCGATCGCCGAGTTCGTCCGCCCCTCGGCCATCAGCCCCAGGACCTCACGCTCCCTGGGCGTCAGCCCGGCCAGCACGTCCTGCTTGCGGCTGCGCCCGAGCAGCTGCGCGACCACCTCCGGGTCGAGCGCGGTACCCCCCTGGGCCACCCGCACCACCGCGTCCACGAACTCACGGACCTCGGCCACCCGGTCCTTGAGCAGATAGCCGACGCCATGACTGGAACCGGCCAGCAGTTCGGTGGCGTAGCGCTCCTCCACGTACTGGGACAGCACGAGCACGCCGAGCCCCGGATGCGCCTTCCGCAGCTGCACCGCCGCCCGCACCCCTTCGTCGGTGTGCGTCGGCGGCATCCGCACATCGGCGACCACGACATCGGGCAGCTCACCCTGCCCGTCCAGCTCGGTGATCGTCTTGATCAACGCGTCCCCGTCGCCCACCCCGGCGACAACATCGTGCCCACGGTCGGTCAACAGCCGGGTCAGCCCCTCCCTGAGCAGCACTGAATCCTCAGCGATGACCACCCGCACCCTGTCCTCCACGATCTATGGCCCCCCAGCCCGACTCCGTCTGCCAGTAGTCCAGCATTCCAGCATTCGGACCCGACTGCGCCGGACCAACGGGAATCAACGCGAATACGTGCAGTGCACGGCTGGTTCCAGCCGTGCACTGCACGTATCGCGGGGGGCGAAGGAATCCGCGCTCACCCCAGCGCCCGCTCCCCCCGCCAGGGCAGCTCCGCGGTCACCCGGGTCGGCCCGCCCACCGGTGAATCCACCACCAGAATCCCGTCGACCGCGTCCAACCGCTCCGCGAGCCCCCCGAGCCCGGACCCGCCGGTGGCATCCGCGCCGCCCACCCCGTTGTCCACGACCTGCACCATCAGCCGGTTCTCCACCCGCCACACGTCCACCGCCGCCCAGGTGGCCCGCGAGTGCTTGCTGATGTTCTGCAGCAGCTCCGACACCGTGAAGTACGCGATCCCCTCGATGGCCGGCGCCGGCCGCTCCACCAGGTCCACCTCGACCTGCACCGGCACGGTGCACCGCGAGGCGACGGAAGACAGCGCCGCGTCCAGCCCCCGGTCCGTCAGCACCGCCGGATGAATCCCGCGCGCCAGATCCCGCAGCTCCTGCAAGGCCGTCTTCACCTCGCCGTGCGCCTCGTCGACCATCCGGGCCGCCGCCCGCGGGTCCTCCGTCAGTTTCTCCTTCGCCAGCCCCAGATCCATGGCCAACGCCACCAGCCGAGCCTGCGCCCCGTCGTGCAGGTCCCGCTCGATCCGGCGCAGGTCCGCGGCCGCCGTGTCCACCACGACGCCCCGGTCGGACTCCAGCTCCACGACCCGCGTGGCCAGCCGGGACGGCCCGAGCAGCCCGTGCACCATCAGCCGGTCCACCATCGTCAGCGCCCGCACGATCCACGGCGTGGCCAGCGTGAACAGCAGCCCCACCAGCGCGGTGACCCCGATCTCGAAGGGGTTGTCGAGGTAGATGCTGTGGGTGCCGTCGCCGTAGAGCTGAAGCCCGCCCTGACCGCCGTGCATCGGGAAGAGCCAGAACCACAGCGGATACGTCAGCAGGGCCCACCCGTACGCCCAGAAGTTCACGGCGACCACGAACGAGAACACCGCCCACGGGAACTGCAGCAGCGCGTACAGCAGCGTCCGCCACGACGTGCCGCTCTTCAGCACGGCCCCCATCCATGCCATCACGCCGGACTTCTTCATCCGCAGCGGCTCCGGGTCGGCCACCTCGAGGCCCAGCAGCCCCCGCGCCCGAGCCCGCTCCAGCGCCCCGAACCCCCGGCAGCCGGCCAGCCCCGCCGCCAGCACCGGAATGCCGAGGAACGTCACCAGCAGACCCGCCCCGAGCGACACCATCGTGACGGCGTAAACGAAGAGCATGACGCCGATCGGCAGGCTCAGCAGCACATACCCGAACTCGCGCCAGCTGCGCGCCTCGAACGGCGCCCGCAGCCCGGCCGGCAGCTGGTGCCGCCGCTCACCGGTGCCCCCGGTGAAGCCGAGCCCGTCGTCGTACCCGTGCCCGTAGCCCTGTCCGTACTCCGTGGCCATCGGCGTCGTCCGTTCTACTCGTCCCTCAAGCCGTGCGGCTGTCCTGTCGTACCTCCACGCTCCTCCGCCGCAGGTCCGCGAACCATGGAGTCCGTCGGCCTCTTGGAAGGGGGGTTTTCCCTACCCCTTTGCCGGGGCGGCGTTTCCCGGGACGCCCTCTCCCGGGGCACGGTCGCGCCACGGCAGCTCCGCCGTCACGGTGGTCGGTCCGCCCTGCGGCGAGTCGATGACGAACAGCCCGTCGACGGCGTCCAGCCGGTCGGCGAGCCCCTGCATCCCCGTACCGCCGTCGAGGCGCGCGCCGCCGCGGCCGTCGTCCTCCACCTGGATGAGCAGCCGTTCCGTCGACCGCCACACCTCGACGGACGCGGTCCTCGCCCCGCTGTGCTTGCTGACGTTCTGCAGCAGTTCGGAGACGGTGAAGTAGGCGATGCCCTCGATGGCCGCGGCGGGCCGGGAGTCGAGGTCGACCGTCACCTTCACGGGGACGGTGCAGCGCGAGGAGACCGCGGACAGGGCGGCATCGAGGCCGCGGTCCGTCAGTACGGCGGGATGGATGCCGCGGGCCAGATCCCGCAGCTCCTGCAGCGCGAGTTTCACCTCGCCGTGCGCCTCCGCGACCATCTCCGCCGCCGTGTCGGGGTCCTCCAGGAGCTTCTCCTTGGCCAGGCCGAGACCCATCGCCAGGTTCACCAGGCGGGCCTGCGCCCCGTCGTGCAGATCGCGCTCGATGCGCCGCAGATCGGCGTTGGCCGTGTCGACCACGACGCCACGGTCCGACTCCAGTTCGGCGATCCGCCGCTCCAGTTCGTCGGACGGCGACAGCAGCCCGCGCACCATCGCCCGGTCGGCGTTGGTCAGCCCCCGCGCGATGAACGGCAGCACCGGCCACAGCACGAACAGCGAGGTCAGCGTGATGACGAAGGTGAGGATGCCCCAGGGCAGCCGGATGAAGTCGTACAGCACCGTGCGCCAGCCCACCGGGTCCTTCAGCCTCATCCACAGCCGCGGGAAGAAGCCGGTGCCGCGTCCGGGCAAGGGGCTCGGCTCGTCCACCCGCACCCCGAGCAGCTTCCTGGCCCGCGCGCGTTCCATCCTGCCCAGCAGCCGTGCGCCCGTCAGGCCGGCCGCCAGCAGCGGGAACCCGATCACCGTCACGGTCAGCCAGAAGCCGGTGAACAGCACCGTCACGACGTAGATGAACCCCAGCAGCGCCACCGGAAGGTTCGCCAGGAGATGCGCGATCTCCTTCCAGGTGTGCCGGTCGTAGGCGAACCGGACAGGCGGCAGACGGTCGCCGTCATCTTCCGGTGCGGGCGTCGGGCGCGGGAGTCGTTCGGTCATATGGGCCAGCGTGCCGCGCGCCGGGCGCTCGCGCCATGAGGTCGGCCGCCCTTGTCTCCTGGGGAAAACCCCACCCCGGCATCGGTCACGCCATCGGGTCACGGCATCGGCCCCGGCACCGGCCGTGGCATCTCAAGGAGATCTCAAGGCGTGACGGGCTGCTTACCGTCTCTTTATCAGGGCCTAGACTCCCGTGCGTACAGATCGTCGAACAGCAGCGTTCATCAGGGCCGCAGGTCACAGGGGCACATGGCCACATGGCACATGGTCGCTGTGGCGGACGGTCGCCGGGTCGCAGAGTCAGGGAGCGAGGGCACGGACGTGCGGGAACCGACCGTCGTCGCGGCGGACTACTTCCAGTCGTACTCCGTCGTCGGACTGCTCGCCGTCGTCGGCGTGCTCTTCGTCGCGGTCGCCTTCGGGGCCGGCCGCCTGCTGCGCCCGGTGGTCCCCACCCCCGAGAAGCTCCTGACCTACGAGTGCGGAGTGGACCCCGTCGGCGAGGGCTGGGCCCACACCCAGGTCCGCTACTACGTCTACGCGTTCCTGTACGTCATCTTCGCCGTCGACTCGATCTTCCTGTTCCCCTGGGCGACCGTCTACGCGGCCCCCGGCTACGGCGCGACGACCCTCGTCGAGATGTTCATCTTCCTCGGCTTCCTGGCCGTGGGGCTGCTGTACGCATACAAGAAGGGCGTCCTGGCATGGACGTGACGCCAGAAGTGAATTCGCCGGAGCCCGTGCTGCTGCCGGAGCCGAAGCGGCTCGGCGCCCTCGCGCGTCTCGCGCCCGAGCCGATGAAGGTGGTCCTGAACTGGGGCCGCCGCTATTCCCTCTGGGTCTTCAACTTCGGCCTCGCCTGCTGCGCGATCGAGTTCATCGCCGCGTCGATGGCCCGCCACGACTTCATCCGTCTCGGCGTCATCCCCTTCGCGCCGGGCCCCCGCCAGGCCGACCTGATGGTGGTGTCGGGCACGGTCACGGACAAGATGGCACCGGCCGTGAAGCGCCTGTACGAGCAGATGCCGGAACCCAAGTACGTCATCTCCTTCGGCGCGTGCAGCAACTGCGGCGGCCCTTACTGGGACTCCTACTCCGTCACCAAGGGCGTCGACCAGATCATCCCGGTCGACGTCTACGTCCCCGGCTGCCCGCCCCGCCCGGAGGCCCTGCTCCAAGGGATCCTCAAGCTCCAGGAGAAGATCGCGCGAGAGTCGCTGGGGGAACGCTACGGGGTCGGAACGGCGCGTCCGTCGGCCGCGGCACTGCAGAGCGGTCTGGTGAAACCGCCGGCCGCCGGGTCTCCTTCGGAGGAGGGCCGATGAGCACGGTCGGCTGGCTTCCCGCCCCCGCCGAAGAACTGTTCGGTACGGAGGCCACGGCCGAGGAGTCGTACGAGGTCCTGACGGTCGACGTGCCGCCGGCGTCCTGGCTCGCCGCGCTGGAGGTGGCCCGCGATCGCCTCTCCTGCACCTACTTCGACTGGCTGAGCGCGGTCGACGAACCGGGCACGGGTTTCCGCGTCTCGGCACACGTCGTGGCCCTCTCCCCCGTGCGCCGTCTGCTGGTCCGCACCACCGTCCCGCACGAGTCACCGACGCTGGCCTCCGCTGTCGACGTCTACGCGGGCGCGGCCTGGCACGAACGCGAGACCCACGAAATGTTCGGCGTCGTCTTCGAGGGTCACCCGGCGCTGGACCACCTGTTGCTGCCGGAGACCTTCGAAGGCCACCCCCTCCGCAAGGACTTCGTCCTGGCGGCCCGCGTGGCCAAGGCCTGGCCCGGCGCCAAGGAACCGGGCGAGTCCGACCACGGCGGCCCCAGGCGCCGCCAGATGCTCCCCCCAGGCGTCCCCGACCCGAACGAATGGGGCCCCCTGAAGGGCCAACTCCCCCCTGCCCCAACCCGCCCGGCCCGTGCAACGGCCCGAACACCCGGCGACCGCCCCACACGCACAGCGGGCGACCGCCCGGTACGGCGTGCGCGCACGGCGGCGGAAGGGTCGGCGAGCCAGGGGGCGACGCCGTCGGGAGAGGGTGCGGCCGGTGGGGCGGCGGGTGCGGCGACTCCGGCGTCTGCGGAGGGTGCGGCTGGACCGAGGCGTGCGCGTACGGCTGCGGAAGGCTCGGCGAGTCAGGCGGCGTCGCCTCCGGCCGAGGGTGCCCCGGTCGACCCGACCGCATCGGGGGGTGCGCGCTCTGCGGCGGATGCTCCGGCAGACCGGCAGCCGGGTGCCGCCGGCTCGGCCTCGCCGCGACGCACGCGCAGCGCGAGCGAAGGCTCGGCCTCCCAGACCGCCCGAACCCCGTCAACAGACGGCCCAACTGCTCAACCCGCCCCCCGCAGTTCGGACGCCCCGTGGCACCACGCCCGCCCGGCCTTCGACGAGCCGGAGCCGAAACCGGGCCCGGAAGCGGGGCCCGGCGCGGAGACGGAGCAGGGCCGTCCGGGGCCGGAGCCGAGGCCGGAGGCAAAGCGCGGCGCGGGGTCGGAGGCGGGGTCGAGTCGGGAGGCAAAGCCCAGCGCGGAGTCGGAGACGGAGCCGAGCCCGGAACCAGAGCGGCAGCCAGCGGCTGAGTCGAGCTCGGATGCCGAGCCGGCCGCAGAACCGTCGGCTGAAGCCGAGCCCTCCCAGGAACCGTCTGCTGGTGCTGGTGCCGACACCGGTGCTGGTTCAGCCGCGGCCGAGGCAAGCCCCGGTGAACCCTCCCCAGAGACGTCCTCCTCCAAGGAGACCCCCGCCGAGAAGCCCCCCGGCGGCACTCCCGAGGACCCGAGCCCCGAAGATCCGACTGCCGAACCCCCGACGACCGAACCCCCGGCCGCAACCCCCGAAGACCCCGCAGGAGGCCCGCAGTGACCGACGCTCTGGACGTCACCCTGCGACTCCTGATCGTGTTCGTCGTCTTCCTCACCTTCCCCCTGATCGTCGGTCAGACCGAGCACAAGGTCATGGCTCACATGCAGGGCCGCCTCGGCCCCATGTACGCCGGCGGCTTCCACGGCTGGGCCCAACTCGTCGCCGACGGCGTGAAGTTCGCGCAGAAGGAAGACATCGTCCCGGCGGGCGCGGACCGCCGCATCTTCCAGCTCGCCCCCGCCGTAGCCCTCCTCCCGTACCTCCTGGTACTCGTCGCCATCCCCATCGGCCCGGGCGAGGGCGCCGTCGGTCAGGTCCTCGACGCGGGCATCTTCTTCGTCCTGGCGGTGATGGGCGTCGGCGTCCTCGGCTCCCTCATGGCCGGCTGGGCCTCCGCCAACAAGTTCTCCCTCCTCGGCGGCCTCCGTACAGCCGCCCAACTCCTCGCCTACGAACTCCCGATGCTCCTCACCGCCGCCTCCGTCGCGATGGCGGCCGGCACGGTCTCCCTCCCCGGCATCCTGGACGCCTTCCACTGGTGGTGGCTGCCCTGGCAGATCGTCGGCGCGGTCGTCTTCTTCGTCGCAGGCCTCGCCGAACTCCAGCGCCCGCCCTTCGACATGCCCGTCGCCGACTCGGAGATCATCTTCGGCGCCTACACCGAGTACACCGGCCTGCGCTTCGCCCTGTTCCTCCTCGCCGAGTACGCCGGAATCATCGTCCTGTGCGGCCTGACCACCGTCCTCTTCCTGGGCGGCTGGCACGGCCCCTGGGGTGCCGACGGCCTCGGCTGGGTCTGGACCCTGCTGAAGACGGCCGTCCTCGCCTTCCTCGTGATCTGGCTCCGCGTCACCTACCCCCGCCTGCGCGAGGACCAGCTCCAGAAACTCTCCTGGACCCTCCTCGTCCCCCTCTCCCTCGCCCAGATCGCCCTCACCGGCATCGTCAAGGTGGTGATCCAGTAACCATGGCCCCCATTCCAGGTAGTGGTCTCGCCAAGGGCCTGGCCGTCACCCTCCGCACGATGACGAAGAAGACCGTCACCGAGCAGTACCCGGAGGTCCAGCCCGACCTCCCGCCCCGCACTCGTGGCGTCATCGGCCTGTTCGAGGAGAACTGCACGGTCTGCATGCTGTGCGCCCGCGAGTGCCCCGACTGGTGCATCTACATCGACTCCCACAAGGAGACGGTCCCGGCGGCGGTCCCCGGCGGCCGCGAACGCAGCCGCAACGTCCTCGACCGCTTCGCCATCGACTTCTCCCTGTGCATGTACTGCGGTATCTGCATCGAGGTCTGTCCTTTCGACGCCCTGTTCTGGTCCCCGGAGTTCGAGTACGCCGAGACCGACATTCACGAACTCACCCACGAACGCGACAAGCTCCGCGAGTGGATGTGGACGGTCCCGGCCCCGCCCGCCCTCGATCCCGGCGCGGAGGAACCGAAGGAGATCGCCGCCGCCCGCAAGACGGCGGAGAAGCTCGCGGCCGCACAGGCCGAGCCCGCCGAACCGGCCCAGCCGACCGAGCCCGAGGGAGGCGCGTCGTGACCCTCACCGCATCCACCGCGACGGCAGCGCACGCCATGGCGGCCCAGGCAACGGCCGCCCACGCCACGGCGACCACAGCCGCCGAAACCCACGGCTTCCTCTCCCCGACGGGCGTCGAGATCGCCTTCCTCCTCGTCGGCCTGGCTACCTTCGGCGCAGCCCTCGTCACCGTCACCACCCGGCAACTGGTGCACGCCGCCCTGTGGTTGGTGGTCACCCTCGGTGGCCTCGCCGTCGAGTACCTCCTGCTCACCGCCGAGTTCATCGCCTGGGTGCAGGTCCTCATCTACGTGGGTTCCGTCGTCGTCCTCCTCCTCTTCGGTCTGATGCTCACTCGGGCCCCCATCGGCCGCTCCCCGGACGCCGACTCCGGCAACCGCTTGGCCGCCCTCACCGTGGCCGTCGCCGCGGCCGCCGCCCTGGTCTGGGTCGTCGTCGACGCCTTCCGTACGACCTGGGTCGACCTGGACGGCCCGGCCGCCGGCTCCACCGCCGTCACCGGAGCGAGCCTCTTCCAGAACTGGGTGCTCCCTTTCGAGGCCCTCTCGGTCCTTCTCCTCGCCGCACTGGTCGGCGCGATCGTCCTGTCCCGCAAGGCGAAGGCGGAGACGAGCTCTCCCCCTGTGAACTCCCCGGCCGCGACCGGTAGTTCCCCATCCGTCCCGGATTCCCGGAATCACCCGGTCGAGCGACACGACCCGGCCGGACAACGCGGCCCGTCCGAACGCCCCGACCCGGCCGAGCAGGAAGGCGCCCGCTGATGCACCTCGCCTATCCCGCCGTACTCTCCGCCCTCCTCTTCTGCACGGGCCTGTACGGCGTCCTCGCCCGGCGCAACGCGATCCTGGTCCTGATGTCCGTCGAGCTGATGCTCAACGCCGTCAACCTCAACCTCGTCGCCTTCGACGTCTGGCTCAGCAAGGCCGCCCAGGACACCCTGCACTCCGGCCAGGCCCTGACCCTGTTCATCATCGCCATCGCCGCCGCCGAGATCGGCATCGGTCTGGCGATCGTCCTCGCCGTCTATCGCAACCGCGGTACCTCGGACATCGACAAGCTCCGCGACAGCGCCGAGGGTCACGAGAGCGACGACCCCGACGGCGACACCGACACCCTCACGGCGGAAGAAACCGGGAAGGCTGAGGCCACCGCGTGACCACGACCACCCTCGCCGTCCTCGTCCCCCTCCTGCCGTTCCTTGGCGCCGCGGCCGGCCTGCTCCTGGGCCGCACGGCCCCCGGCTTCGTCCGCCCGCTCGCCGTCCTGCCGACGCTCGCCGCCCTCGTGCTGGCCGTGCTGGTCGCCGTGGACCAGGGCGGCGGCCGGGCGATCGACGCCGCCACGGAGCTCACGCCCACCGGTTCGGTCCCCATCGAACTCGCCCTGTACATCGACGGTTTCGCCGCCCTCGTCGCCGTCCTGGTCGGCGTCGTCGCCTCCTGCGTGCAGATCTACTCGACGGGCTATCTGCGCGACGACCCGCGCTACCCCTCGTACGCCGCTCTCGTCTCCCTCTTCACCTCCGCGATGCTGCTCGTCGTCTACTCCGGCGACCTGATCGTGCTGCTGGTCGGCTGGGAGATCATGGGCATCTGCTCGTACTTCCTGGTCGGCCACTACTGGGAGACCCCGGAGGCCCGCGCCGCCTCCATCAAGGCCTTTCTCGTGACCAAGCTCGGTGACGTCCCCTTCCTCATCGGTCTGTTCGCGCTTGCCACCGACGCCGGCTCCTTCCGCATCACGAAGGTCCTCGGCACGGTCGCGAGCGGCGGACTCGACCACCCCACGCTGATCGCCCTGCTGCTCCTGGCGGGTGTGGCGGGCAAGTCGGCGCAGTTCCCGCTGCACACCTGGCTTCCCGACGCGATGGCGGGTCCGACACCCGTCTCCGCGCTGATCCACGCCGCGACCATGGTCGCCGCCGGTGTCTACTTCGTCGCCCGTCTCCTCCCGGTGTTCGAGGCCTCCCAGGCCGCGATGGTGGTCCTGGCCGTCATGGCCGCCGTCACGATGCTCGGCTCGGGACTCGCCGCGCTCGCCCAGGACGACATCAAGCGCGTCCTCGCGTACTCGACGATCGGCCAGCTCGGCTACATGACCGGCGCCCTCGCGGTCGGCGACCGCGGTGCCGCCGTCTTCCACCTCCTCTCGCACGGCGCCTTCAAGGCGCTGCTGTTCCTCGCGGCCGGCGTGATCATCCATGCCGCCGGCACCAACTCACTGGCCGCCATGTCCCGCATGAGCCACCTGCGTGACCGCGTCCCCGACGCCTTCTGGACGATGACCGTGGCGCTCCTCGCGCTCGCCGCGATCCCGCCCTTCAGCGGCTTCTTCTCCAAGGAGTCCGTCCTGGGCGCCGCCGAGCACGTCGCCACCGGCCACACCGAGAACGCGCCCGGCGCAGCGGGCTGGATCACCCTCGTCGCCGGCCTGCTCGCGGCCGCGCTCACCGCCGCGTACGCGATGCGCCTGTGGCTGCTGGCCTTCCACGGCCGGGGTGCCGAGGCCCCCGACCACGGCCGCCAGCCGCTCACCATGACCGTGGTGCTGTGGGTGCTCGTCGTCCCGTCACTCGCCCTCGGCGGGCTCGCCTACCGCGTGCTCCCCGTCTGGTTCGACGGCCGCGACCTCACCCCGGCCCTGACCACCTCCGTACTCGGCACGGGCGTGGCCCTGGTCGGCGGCATCGTCGTCTACGGAGCCTGGCGGCACACCACCGCACTCGCGGCCCGTGTCCCGCTGGGCGCGGTCGCGGCCCACCCCGAGGGTGACGCCGCGCTCGTCGAGGCCGAGGCCATCGCCAGCCACGCACCCGCGTACGGCGACGTCGCCTCCGCACCCGACCCGGCGGACCCGGGACGGCTGCTGCTCGGCCCGCTGTACCGGCACGCGGCCGTCGGCTTCCACCTCGACGCCGTGTACGCGGCACTCTTCGTCCGCCCGGTCCAGGCCGGAGCGAGTCTCGTCCGGTTCCTGGACCGCGAGGTCGTCGAGACTTACGTACGCGGTGCGGGCGCCCTACCCCGCCTGCTCGGGGCCGTCGTACGGCGCGCCCAGACCGGCAATGTGCAGACCTATGTGAGCGCGCTGCTCGCCGGCACCGTCGTCCTGGCGGTCGCCGCCCTCCTCGTCGCCACGGGAGCGTGAGCAGGCGTGATCGGTATCAACGAGTCCGTGATGCAGTTCCTTCTGGCATTCGTAGTCGTCGGCCCGCTCCTCGGCGCGGTCGCCGCTCTCCTGCCCGCCCCGCCCGGACTGAAGGGGAAGTCGCCCGACCAGGCCGTGCTGCGGCACGGCGTGACCGTGACCGGCGCGATCCTCATCGCCGCGATCGTCCTGGCGCTCGGCTTCGACCACGACCACCCGTCGAAGATGCAGGCCACGACCGACATCAGCTGGATCCCCGCACTCGACGTGCGCATCCACCTCGGCATCGACGGCATCTCCCTCCCCCTTCTGGTCCTGACTGCGCTGCTGACCTTCCTCTGCGCGCTCTACTCGTACTTCAAGATGCCTTCGGGCCCGACCCCGAAGGCATTCATCGCGCTGATGCTTGTCCTCGAGTCCGGCACCCTCGCGAGCTTCGCCGTCCTCGATCTGCTGCTGTTCTTCCTGGCGTTCGAGATGGTCCTCATCCCGATGTACTTCCTCATCGCCCGCTGGGGCGGCGAGGGCCGGACCCAGGCCGCCTGGCGGTTCATCCTCTACACACTGCTCGGTTCGGTCGTCATGCTGCTCGGCCTGCTCCTGATCGGGATCAAGGCCGGCACATTCGACATGGTGGCACTCGCCACTGACAACGGCCGGTCGCTGACCTCATCCGTGCAGGTCATCGCCGTTTTGGCGATCGGGATCGGACTCGCGGTCAAGACGCCGATGTGGCCGCTGCACAGCTGGCTGCCCGACGCCCACACCGCCGCGCCGACCGTCGGCTCGGTCCTGCTGGCCGGCGTGCTGCTGAAGATGGGTACGTACGGTTTCGTCCGAATCCTTCTCCCGATCGCACCGGACGGTTTCCACACCTTCGCGCCCTACCTCGCCGCCTTCGCCGTCGTCGGGATCATCTACGGATCCCTGGCCTGCCTGGCCCTCGCGAAGCGCGGTGCGAAGGGTGATCTCAAGCGCCTCATCGCCTACTCCTCCGTCGGCCACATGGGCTTCGTGCTGCTCGGCATCTCGACGATGACCCCGACCGGCGTGAACGGCGCCCTGTTCGCCAACATCGCCCACGGCCTCATCACCGGCCTCCTGTTCTTCCTGGTCGGCGCACTCAAGGACCGCACGGGCACGACCGACCTCGACACGCTCGCCGAGGAGACCGGCGCCGCGCTGTACGGCAAGGCCCCCCGCCTCGGCGGCCTGCTCGCCTTCGGCGCGGTCGCCTCGCTCGGCCTGCCGGGCCTGGCCGGTTTCTGGGGCGAGATGCTGGCCCTGTTCGGCGCTTTCAAACCCGCCGCCGACCTCAGCCGCCCCGCCTTCCTCACCTTCATGGCGATCGCCGCGTTCGGCACCTTGCTGACGGCCGCGTACATGCTCGTCGTGGTCCGCCGCGTCTGCATGGGTGCCGCACCGCAGGAAGCGCCGCAGCTCGCCGACGTCCAGACGTACGAGTTCGCGGCCTGGACCCCGCTCGTCGCCCTCACGATCGTCGCCGGTCTGTGGCCCAAGGCCCTCCTCGGTCTGACCGACCCGGCAGTGCAGCAGCTCCTCGCAGGAGGCACCCGATGAGCTCCCTGGCCCAGCCGCTGGCCGAGAACCTCGTCCAGTCCGTCGACTGGCTCGCCATCGCACCGCCCACCCTCGCGGCGGTCGTCGGACTCGTCGTCCTCGTCGCCGACTTGTTCGTCGGCGCCACCAAGAAGGCGCTCCTCGGCTGGGTCTCGGTCGCAGGCCTTGCCGCCTCCGCGCTCCTGCTGCTGCCTCTTACGGACGGCGACCGCTCCACGTTCTGCCTGGCCGGCCACGCCGACGTCTGCAGCTACACGGCGGACCGCTTCACCCTGGTCATCCAGTTCCTGGTCCTCGGCGGCGCCCTCCTCGTCGCTCTCCTGTCGGTGACAGCCCTGAAGGACGCCGACAAACAACTCCCCGAAGGGGAGTACTGGTTCCTGCTGCTCTCCTCCGCGGCCGGCGCCGCCCTCCTGCCCGCCTCCCGCGACTTCGCGACGCTGATCGTCGCCCTGGAGGTCGCCTCCCTGCCGGCCTTCGCCCTTGTCGGCATCCGGCAGGGCGACAAGAAGTCCTCCGAAGCGGCCCTGAAGTTCTTCCTGTCGTCAGTCACCGCGACCGCCGTCAGCCTCATGGGCATCAGCTTCGTGTACGCCACCACCGGCACCCTCTACCTCGCCCAGGTCGCCGACCGGATCCAGCACGTCGACGGACAGTTCCACACGCTCGCCCAGACCGGCGTGGTGCTCACTCTCGTCGGCTTCGCCTTCAAGACGGCCGCCGTGCCCTTCCACTTCTGGGTCCCGGACACCTACGTAGGGGCGCCCCTGCCGATCGCCGCCTACCTCTCGGTCGTCGGCAAGGCAGTCGGCTTCTCCGGCCTGATCCTCGTCACGGTCATCGCGTTCCCGTCGTACGCCGACGTCTGGGGCCCCGCGCTCGCCGCCCTGGCCGCGCTCACCATGACCGTCGGAAACGTCGGCGCCCTGCGCCAGCAGGCCACGCGCGCGTACAGCGCGGTACGCCTGCTCGCCTGGTCGTCGGTCGGCCAGGCCGGCTACCTCCTCGTACCGATCGCCGCGGCCGCCTACTCCGACGACGCCGAGCACTCCATCGGCTCCACGGTCGCCTACGCCCTGATGTACGCGGCAGTGAACCTCGGAGCCTTCGCGGTGGCCGCGGTGGTGGGCCGTACCAGGTCCGCGAACCGCATCACGGACTACCGCGGCCTCTACGCGAGGAACCCGCTCGCCGCCCTGCTGATGGCCTTCTTCCTGCTCTGCCTGGCCGGACTGCCCCCGGGCATCATCGGCCTCTTCGCCAAGGTCACCGTGTTCTCGGCAGCGGTCGACGCGGGACTCGGCTGGCTGGCCGTGGTCATGGCCGCCAACGTCGTCATCGCCCTGTTCTACTACCTCCAATGGACGGCCCTGCTGTTCCGCACTCCGGAGGGCGAGTCCGTGAAGCACCACCTCCCGGCACCCCTCACTGCGGCGATCACCCTCACCGGTGTCCTCGGCATCGTCCTCTCCGGCGCGCCCCAGCTGGTTCTGCGCTTCGCGGACACGGCTCTTTTCTGAGCCGACGCCGGCCACTCAGGGCTGTTGTCACCCGGACGGGCCACGGACGCCGCCGTACGCACAAGGGAACTAGTGGCCCTCGCCTGGCGTTGACCAGTGCAGAAGGGTCCACTGGACGTGCCACCACGGCACCAGTGGCATCGGAGATGAGCAAGCAAAGGGTTCCCCTGCTGCACGACTTGGAGGGCGTACCGTGCACCGCCGGCACAACGGGCTAAGGACCGCAGTACTCCTCGGGGGACTGTCCGCCCTCATCATCGTCATCGGCAGTTTCTTCGGCCGCATGGGGCTCGTCGTCGCGGTTGTCATCGCACTGGGAACGAACGCATACGCGTACTGGAACAGCGACAAACTGGCGCTACGCGCGATGCGCGCCCGCCCGGTCAGCGAGTTCGAGGCCCCCGCCCTCTACCGCATGGTCCGCGAGCTCTCCACCCAGGCGCGCCAGCCCATGCCGCGCCTGTACATCTCCCCGACGGAAGCACCGAACGCCTTCGCGACGGGCCGCAACCCGCGCAACGCCGCCGTGTGCTGCACGGAAGGCATCCTGCGCATCCTGGACGAGCGCGAGCTGCGCGGCGTCATCGGCCACGAGCTCAGTCACGTCTACAACCGCGACATCCTCATCTCGTCGGTCGCCGGTGCCCTCGCCTCCGTGATCATGTTCCTGGTCAACTTCGCCTGGCTGATCCCGATCGGCCGTTCCAACGACGACGACGGCCCGGGCATCCTGGGCATGCTGATGATCATGATCCTGGGTCCGCTCGCGGCCACCGTCATCCAACTGGCCATCAGCCGCTCCAGGGAATACGAGGCCGACGCGTCCGGCTCACAGCTGACGGGCGACCCGCTCGCCCTGGCCAGCGCGCTGCGCAAGCTGGAGATGGGGACCAAGCAGCTGCCGCTGCCGCCCGAGCCGCGCATCGAGACCGCGAGTCATATGATGATCGCGAACCCGTTTCGCCCGGGACAGGGACTCTCCAGGATGTTCTCGACGCATCCACCGATGGCGGATCGCATCGCCCGGCTCGAGAAGATGGCAGGTCGCCCCCAGTGAAAACCATTCTGAACGTCATCTGGCTCGTCCTGAGCGGCTTCTGGCTGTTCCTTGGTTACCTGGCCGCAGGCGTGCTGCTCTGCATCACGATCATCGGCATCCCGTTCGGCATCGCGGCATTCCGCATCGGCGTCTACGCCCTGTGGCCCTTCGGGTACACGACGGTCGAGCGCCGCGACGCCGGTGCGCCCTCCTGCGTCGGCAATGTTCTGTGGCTGGTGCTCGCGGGATGGTGGCTGGCGCTCGCGCACATCGTCACGGGTATCGCTCTGTGCATCACGATCATCGGTATCCCGTTCGGCATCGCCAACTTCAAGCTGATCCCGGTCTCGCTGCTGCCGCTCGGCCGCGAAATCGTCCGGACGGACCAGCCGTTCGCAACTCGCTGACCGGGCGGGACGAAGGCGGGCGGCGGCCCGCCAGCCCCATCCGGCCCACTGGCGTTTTCCACAACCCGGCGGTTGTCCACAGGCCGGCCCGATTGTCAGTGGCGCCTTGCATCATGAACCCATGACCGAGAACGAGCAGTTGCTGGCACGGGTGGCAGCCAAGGCGCACAACACCCGCCCATGGGGCTGGCCTTCACTCCCGGAGCCCGCCGACGCGTCGACGCTGGCCCGCGCCGAGGCCACCCTGGGCTTCACCCTGCCTCCCCTGCTCGCCGACCTCTACGTGCACATAGGAGACGGTGGATTCGGCCCGGAGTACGGTCTGTTGCCCCTGTTCGACAGCCCGCCCGCCGGCGAGCCCGCCGCCGTCGTGCAGTACCTCGCCAACCGCGAGAGCGGCCGAAAGGACGCCGACTGGCCCTGGCCTGAAGGAGTTCTGCCGATATCCCACTGGGGCTGCGCGATGTACGCGTGCGTGGACTGCCGCGCCCCGGAAGCCACGGTCCTGCTCTTCGAGCCGAACGCCGACGATGCCGACCACGCCTGGTACGTCGACGCCCCCAGCCTCACGGCCTGGCTGAGTTCCTGGGCCGACGGCACGGGCTGGTACGAGGAGACGAACGAGGAGCTGGAGATGGCCCCCTGGGCCGACTTCCGCATACGCACGACGGCAGCACGAGCGGCCTAGCAGCCGCGACGAGGTTTGGACCGTGTCGCAGAGGTCCCTCTCGTACGGCGACTGCGGGGATCCCATGGGGTAGCAGCCGAAAAACCGCACCCGGCCCGCCGGGACCCGGATTGCCGCCCGGTCCTGCTCCTGCTCCTTCTGCTGGCCCTGGCCCCCGGTCCTGACCACTGCCTGCCCGCTCCGACTTCCATCCCGGCCACCGCCCACCCGCCCAGCCCGGCGCCCTGCAGTACTCCGCCGACGCCACCAGAGGCGCCAACACCCAGGCGCTCGGCCTCGGACGCCCCGGAGCCCAGACACACGACCACCACGGAAGCGAGGACAGCGAGGACCACCACCACGATCACCCGCGTGACCCAGGCGGACTTTTGGACACCGCCGTAGTTCACCGCGGTCAACGCCACCACGGCCGCGACAGTCACCGCGTGCGCCTGCCCAGGCCAGACGTACGCCCCGACCGTGAGCGCCATCGCCCGCGCAGGAGGCGCTCTTCCCCACCACGAACGACCAGCCCACGAGGTAACCCCAGAACGGTCCGAGCCGCTCACGCCCGTACACATAGGTGCCGCCCGAGGCCGGATAGAGGACAGCGAGCCGAGCCGACGCCGTGGCGTTGCAGTAGGCGACGACGGCGGCGACGGCGAGGCCGAGCAGCAGCCCGGACCCGGCCGCACGCGCCGCGGGACCCAGGGCTGCGAAGATCCCGGCGCCGACCATCGCGCCGAGCCCGATGACCACGGCGTCACCGATGCCCAGCGTGCGCCGTAGCTCGCCAGAAGAGCCCGTCGGAGCCGTGGCCAGCACCCTACTGATCACTGCAACCGATGAGTGCAGGCGTGACGTCCTGCTCATCAACAGAGCACGGACAAGCACGCGACGCACAACGGATCTTGACCGAAAACACAACGTCCGGAAAGTGCAGGCACAGTGCGGAAGGGCAGGTTCACGGCATGACCATCATCAGCTGGATCATCCTGGGGCTGTTGGCCGGAGCCATCGCCAAGTTCCTGCTGCCGGGCCGCGACCCCGGCGGCTTCATCGGCACGACTCTGATCGGCGTCGCGGGCGCGTTCATCGGCGGCTGGATATCGGCCCGCTGGATGGACCACCCGATCACCAAGAGCTTCTACGACGGCGCGACATGGGCCGCGGCGATCGGAGGTTCGCTCGTCCTCCTGATCGCCTACCGCATCCTGTTCGGAAACTCGCGCAACTGAGCACGACCGAGCACGCCCCCGGACCGCAGCCAGCAGGCGAGAAGGGCGGGCACCCGCCGGGCGCCCGCCCTTCTCGTGGATGGTCAGTCAGAGACGGTGAATCAGTGGCTCACCGGTAGTTTCAGTGGCTCACCGGTAGTTCACGAACTGCAGCGCGAAGTCGAAGTCCTTGCCCTTCAGGAGGGCGATCACCGCCTGCAGGTCGTCGCGGCTCTTCGAGCTGACGCGCAGCTCGTCGCCCTGCACCTGAGCCTTGATGCCCTTGGGGCCCTCATCGCGGATGATCTTCGCCACCTTCTTCGCGTTGTCCTGGGAGATGCCCTCCTCGATCGACGCGAAGATCTTGTACTCCTTGCCCGAGAGCTGGGGCTCGCCCGCGTCCAGCGCCTTCAGCGAGATCCCGCGCTTGATCAGCTTGGACTGGAAGACGTCGAGGACGGCGTTGACCCGGTCCTCGGAGTTCGCCTCCATCAGGATCTTGTCCCCGGACCACGAGATCGAGGCACCCACGCCCTTGAAGTCGTAGCGCTGCGAGATCTCCTTGGCGGCCTGGTTGAGGGCGTTGTCGACCTCCTGCCGCTCGACCTTCGAGACGATGTCGAAACTGGAGTCGGCCATGTCCTGTGGCTCCTTGTATCGGTGCGTAATGGGGGTGCGTACGGGTGCGTATCGGCGTACGTGGGGGCGGGCGCCGAGCCCGGCGTTCTCCCGGGCCGCATCCGGACAAGCCTAGCCACCCGTGGTCCTCCGGGCGCAGATCAAACGGGTGGCGAAGCACCCCTCCGTATCGGGTATTGTTTACGTCGTTGCCACGGAGCACCGCCACAAAGCGGTTCGAACGGCAGCAACCCCGGCGGTGTGCCCGAGCGGCCAAAGGGAGCAGACTGTAAATCTGCCGGCTCAGCCTTCCCAGGTTCGAATCCTGGCGCCGCCACTTCAACAAAGAGACCCGCGTGGTCCACGGAAACGTGGGCCACGGGGGTCTCTTCGTATGCTCCCCTCGCCATGAGCCATGAGACACCCATGCCAACGGCCCGCACGAATCCCTCCGCTCAAGGTGTCCGTGCGGGCCGGGCGGGCCGCGTCTCACTGGAATCTCAGGTGGATTCCCAGGCGGAACTACTCGCCGCTGTGCGCGAGTTCGATGTCGTGGTCGTCCGTGTCGGCGCCCGACACCGTCACTGGCGCTGCCTGCGGCGGATAGCCCGTCGCGATGACCGTGTACGCGCCGCTGTCCAGGTCGGAGAAGGCGTACGCCCCGTCGTGGCCGGTCCTTGTCGTGGCGACCACGTTGCCCGCGGCGTCCACCAGCGTGACCCGGGCGTCGCTCAGCGGGGCGCCCGTTCCGCGTACCGTGCCCCGCACGTGGGCGCCGGGCCGGAGCTCGACCTCGACGCGTGTGGTGCCGGCGCCGCCGATCTCGACGGGCAGGGCCAGCGGGCGGTGCTTGGGGGAGTTGACGGCGAGCGTCACCGTCCCCGGCACCAGGTCCGTGACCGTGAACTCGCCCAGCGCGTCGGTCCGTCCGGTGGTCAGCACCTCCCCGCGCACATCGGTCACGATCACCACGGCATCGGCGACCGGCGCCCCGCTGTCGGCGGACCGCACCAGGCCGACGAGGCCGCTGGTGCCGCTCAGCAGGACGTCGTACGAGACCGGTCCGTCGGCGACGACGAGCGTTGAGGCCTGCGGTTGGTAGCCGTCGGCGGAGGCGATCAGGACGTACGAACCGGCGGCGGGTGCGTCGACGGCGTACGAACCGCCGTTCCCCGCGACCGACCGGCCCAGCTGCTTCCCGCCGAGCGAGATGAGCGTGACCGCGGCCCCGGCCACGGGGACGCGCTCCGCCCCCAGAACATGACCGCTCACCGGGATTCCGCCGCCGATGGAGCCGCTCGCCCCGTCGTGCTCGGCGGTCGCGAAGGAGGCAGGCGAGGCTGCGGGCTTCGGCGCGGATCCGTTGGAAGGGGCGGATCCGTTGGAACGGACGGCCGTGGCGGACAGGCCCGGCGCACCCTCCCCGATCGCGGCCGCGGCGCCGACGCCGGCGGACAAGCCTGGCGCAGCCGCCCCCATCCCGGCCGCGCCCGGCGCCGTAGCGGACAACACCCCAGCGATAGCACCCTCCTCGACCCCAGAGCCCCCAGCCCCAGAGCCCCCAGCCCCAGCCGCAGGACCAGCCTCAGCCCCACCCGCAACCCCAACCCCCGCCGCCTCCGAAACCCCCCGATGCCGCGGAATGAAAGACGCGACCGCGAAGGCAAGCAGTGCCGCGCTGCCGCCGATGGCCAGGACGGTCTTGAAGCCGTTCTCGGAGGGGAGGGCGACCGAGCCGAAGTCGGTGGTCATCTGCGACAGGATGACGCCGGCGACGGCGCTGGCCGTCGACGTACCGATGGACCGCATCAGGGTGTTGAGGCTGTTGGCCGCGCCCGACTGGGACGGGGGCACGGCGCCCATGATCAGCGCGGGCATCGCGCCGTATGTGAAGCCGATACCGGAACCGATGACGCAGGACACCAGCACGAACTGCCAGACCTGGTCCATCAGCAGGATGTTGAGGCCGTAGCCGGCGGCCACGATCAGCGAGCCGAGCATCAGGCTGGCCTTCGGGCCCTTGGCCTTGGAGAGGATGGCCGAGACGGGGGCGACGACCATCATCACCAGGCCGGACGGGGCCATGACCAGACCGGCGATGAGCAGCGACTTGCCCAGGCCGTAGCCGGTCGCCTCGGGCAACTGCAGGAGCTGCGGGAGGACCAGGGACATCGCGAACATGCCGAAGCCGAGGGCTATCGAGGCGAGGTTGGTGACCAGTACCTGTCGTTGGGCGGTGGTGCGCAGGTCCACCAGCGGCTGCTCGGTGCGCAGCTCGAACCAGCCCCACAGCAGCAGGACGACGACGGAGGCCCCGAACAGGCCGAGCGTGGTGCCGCTGTCCCAGCCCCAGTCGCCGCCCTTGGAGATCGCCAGCAGCAGGCAGACCAGGCCCGCCGCCATGCCGAGGCCGCCGACGACGTCGAAGCGGCCACCTGTCCGCACCTTGGACTCGGGCACCACGAACAGGACCAGCAGCAGCGCTACGACGCCCATCGCGCCCGAACTCCAGAACAGCACGTGCCAGTCGAAGTTGTCGGCGATCAGCGCGGCCGCGGGCAGGCCCAGCGCGGCGCCGACGCCCAGTGAGGCGCTCATCATGGCGGTGGCCGAACCGAGCCGTTCGGCGGGCAGTTCGTCCCGCATGATGCTGATGCCGAGCGGGATCACGCCGCCCGCCGTGCCCTGCAGCACCCGCCCGACGATCATCGGGGCCAGGGAGTCGCTGAGGGCGGCGGTGACCGAACCCGCGACCAGCAGGACCAGGCTGACCAGGAGCATGCGGCGCTTGCCGTACATGTCTCCCAGCCGCCCCATCATCGGGACGGCCACGGCGGCGGCGAGCAGCGTGGCGGTGACGGCCCAGGCGGTGTCGGAGGCCGGGGCGTTCAGGAGCTTCGGCAGCTCCGGGACGATCGGGATCACCAGGGTCTGCATCAGCGAGACCACGATCCCGCCGAAGGCCAGGACCGCTACGACGGCATTGGCCCGCGGCGCTGCGGACACCACCCCGTCGTCGGCGGGTCGGGGAAGGGCGTGGGACATGGGCCGGGCCTCCGTAGGCATGGGGCATCGGGTGTGCGCGACACACCTAAGTTAAGTCAGTTGATTGACTTAAGCAAGCAGGGTCGGATTCCGTAGGGGCCCAGTGAAGAGTTCGGGGTGATGTCAGGTGACCTCGGCCGGATTCGGGGTGACAGCGGTCGGCGGCGCGGATCCGTACCGACGCGGTGAGGTACGTACATCGGCATGGGACGGATCGACTACCTGCACGACCCTGCCGCCCCGCGGGCCAACTCGGTGGTGCCCTCCGTAGTGGCTGGCATTCCTGCAGAACGGCGCGGGACAAGTGCTCATGGTCCAGCGCTCCGACAACGGCCGCTGGGCACTGCCCGGAGGCGGCCACGACCTGGGGGAGTCCATCAGCGACACCGTGGTGCGCGAGGTCTGCGAGGAGACCGGGATCACGGCCCAAGTGGTCGACCTCTCCGGCATCTACACCGATCCCGGCCATGTGATGCGCTATGACGACGGCGAGATCCGCCAGCAGTTCAGCATCTGCTTCCGGGCCCGCCCCACGGGCGGCGAACTCCGCACGAGCAGCGAGACCACCGCGGTCCGCTGGGTCGCCCCGGCCGACCTGCCCGCCCTGGACATCCACCCGACGATGCGCCTGCGCATCGCCCACGCGATGGACCGGACGCGGACGTCCCCCTATATCGGCTGACCGCGACCCATGGGCGGACCACGCGACCCATGGGCTGACCGCGACCCATGGGCTGTCGACGGCCACCGGAGCTCACGACGGCCCACGCACCCGCCGACGATGGACCCCCGGGGCGTGCGCCCGAGGGACCCCGGCGCGTGTGCCCCACGCACAACACGCCCCCGCCCGGGGCACACTGACCCCATGTCCACTCGTCGTAGACGCTGCCCCGAATGCCGTCGCGAGATCGCCGTCGTCGCCGGGCGGTTCGCGCGGCACGACCCGCCCGGCGCACGCGAGAACGGCGAACTCGTCTCCTGCCCCGGCTCCCGCCGACAAGCACAACTCGGCGCGGCCCAACCGTCATTGGACGGATACGTCGTCTCGGAGATCCCGGGCCAACTGCCCCTGTTCTAGTCCTAGTCCCAGTTCGAGTTCCAGTTCCAGTTCTGGAAGTGCTGGGCGTGCACCCCGTCGCAGCCGTGCACACGGATCCCGTCGAGCACGCTCGGTCAGTCCACGTCCGGCGCCAGGCACTGCGGGACGAAGGCGTCCCGCTCGTCGGTCGTCGAGAAGACCTCGTACATCCGCCGCAGCAGGGCCTCCCGCGTGGCCGGAACCCCCTCGCCGGCCACCTCAGTTCCCGGCGACCGACTTCACCGCCACCGACACCGGCGCCGACCCACTGACCAGCTCCAGGGTCAGGCCGGCCGTCGCCGGGGAGTCCACCAACTCCGCCAGTACGGCGGCCACATCGTCGCGGGGGATCGCGCCGCGGCCGGTGTGGGCCTCCAGTCGTACGAGGCCGGTGCCGGCGTCGTTCGTCAGCATCCCGGGGCGCAGGATCGTCGAGTCCAGGGCGTCGAGCCCCAGTACGTACGCGTCGGCCTCGCCCTTCGCGCGCAGGTACACGTCGAAGATGTCGTCCCCCTGGTGCGCGGGATCGGCCCCCATCGACGAGACGACCACGTGTCGTCGTACACCGGCCCGAACCGCCGCGTCGGCGAACAGGATCGCCGCTCCCTTGTCCACCGTGTCCTTGCGGGCGGCCCCGCTGCCCGGACCCGCGCCCGCCGCGAAGACGGCCGCGTCTGCGCCCTGCAGCTGCGCCGCGGCCTCCTCGACCGAGGCCGACTCCAGATCCAGCAGGATCGGTTCGGCGCCGGCCTCCCGCAGATCGTCGCCCTGCCCGGCGTGACGGATGATCCCCGCGACTTCGTCTCCGCGCGCGGCGAGCAAGCGCTCCAGCCGCAGCGCGATCTGACCATGACCACCAGCGATGACAATGCGCATGTTTCCGACCGTACGCCCGGACGGCCGCATCCGCCGCACGACTTGAGCCACGTCCCAGAGGCACACGCGCTGATCGCGCCGCCTTCGACCGCAGGCTCCCCGTCCCCTTGTCCTTTTCCCCTACGTCTACGTCCTTTTCGCCCCAGCCCTCACGACAACGCCCCCCGCTCCTGCCGAGGCAACCCCAGCTCCGCCGCGGCGGCCGAGTTGCAGTACTCCCGTACCGCGCTGGTGCGCGCCACCACCCGCCCCCGATGCACCACGATCCGGCTGTACGCCAGCGACAGCGCCCCCGCCAGCTGGTCACCCCGCAGGGCCAGCAACTCGGCCGGAAACCCCGCTTCCACGCGCACCTCGGGCAGCCCCATGACCGCCCGCGCCGACGAGCTCACCGCGTCGTACGCGTCCTCGGGCCTCAACCCGTACCGGGAGGCCAGCAGGTAGGCCGCCTCCAAGGGATCCCCGCGCCCCACCGGGTTCGACATGTCGCGCAGGGCGCCGCTGCCCGCGGCCATCCGTACGCCGGCCGTCCGCAGCAGCCGTACCGGAGCCGTCTCGCGCTGGTCGGTGCCGCCGCATCCGCCCTGGGGCAGGCAGGCCACCGTCACTCCGGCCGCCGCGAGCTGGTCGGCGGTACGCCGGGCCGTCTCGGCGGGCAGACGGGCGAGACCGCCGCAGGGGCCGAGCGTCACCCCGGGGCGCAACCCGCCGGCCATCGCGACGAGACGGGCGAGGCGGGCCGGGTCAGCGGCGTCCGTGTGGAGGTCGACAGGGCAGCCGTGTTCGGCGGCGACCTCGAGGACCGCCTCCACGTACCCGGTCGGATCCGGGTCCAGATCCGGACAGCCGCCCACCACGGAGGCGCCCATCTTCAGGGCGTCCCGCAGCATCGCCAGCCCGTCCGCCCCGGCCACGCCGGTCAGCAGCCTCGGCATGGCCACCGTCGTCAGTTCCGTCAGCTCGCGCAGCGAACGCCGCGCCTGCAGTACGGCGGTCAGCGCGCCCAGCCCCTGAACGTCGCCCACGCGCACGTGTGCCCGCAGCGCGGTCGCCCCGTGCCCCAGCTGCAACAGCGCCGCCTCGGTGGCCCGGCGCTGCACGTCCTGGGGCTCGTTCGAGGCCGGACCGTCGCCCTCGGCCGACAGCGCGGTGTCCAGGTGAGCGTGCGGTTCGGCCGGGGCCGGCAGGAGCAGATAGCCGCTGAGATCCAGGCGCGTGCCGCAGCCCCGCACTCCGCCCGCCGCCAGACTGCCGGCCGTGCCGACCGCCTCGATGCGCCCGCCGCCCAGCCGTACGTCCACGGTCCGGCCGTCGGTCAGCCGGGCCCCGCACAGCAGCAGGGCAGCCGGGTCGCCCACCTGTCCCGAGGAGCCCGAAGAACCCGAGGAGCCCGACGAGGAAGACGAGCCCGACGAGGACGAAGACGAGGAGGACGACGAGTGGGGCGGCTGCGGCTGGCTGTCGGGCATCGCGCTCCAGGGGCTCGGGGACTGCGCAGGGGGCGCAAGATCACGCAGAGTGAGTCGAGCCTAGGACGGCGATCCGCTCGTGTCGGGGAGGAGCGCAATAGTCGTACCGGTGTGGTCAGACGTATCGGAGAGGCCTCAGTGGCTCATGGGAGAGCTGGGCGACAGGCCCGTGCAGGGGCGCTGTACAGGCCGTGGAACAGGCCGGGACGGGGGCCGCGAAACGGATTTGGGTGAACGGCGGCCGAGCGTGTAATGTCTTCATCGCTCGCCCCAATAGCTCAGTCGGTAGAGCGTCTCCATGGTAAGGAGAAGGTCTACGGTTCGATTCCGTATTGGGGCTCTGGTGTGGGAGGTTCCCGTCGCGAGGCGGGAACCGATCGCATCACAGCGGTGTAGCTCAGTCGGTAGAGCAAGCGGCTCATAATCGCTGTGTCACCGGTTCAAGTCCGGTCACCGCTACTGACAGTAGCCGATTGCGGGGTCGGTCCTTCGATCGGCTACTCTTCTATGCGTTAAATAAGTCCTATCCGTTCGTCAAGGAGCACTCCTGTGGCTGCCACCGACGTCCGCCCGAAGATCACGCTGGCCTGCGTGGAGTGCAAGGAGCGGAACTACATCACCAAGAAGAACCGGCGTAACAACCCGGACCGACTGGAGATGAAGAAGCACTGCCCGCGTTGCAACGCGCACACCGCGCACCGCGAAACGCGATAAATCAGGCTCGTACGCGAGGCCGCCCCCACTAGTCGGGGGGCGGCCTCGCGTCGTTTCGGCCCCGGTTACCGACCGGTTCCGCTCGATTACAGGGCGCCCGGAGCAAGCATCGGGCAGACATCAGCAGGCAGACATCAGGAGGTGCCGAGCCATGGCGCTCGACCAGTCCTTCGTGGGGCGGAGCTACCCGCCCACCGAGCCGTATGAGGTGGGCCGGGAGAAGATCCGTGAGTTCGCGGTGGCGGTGGGGGACGCCAACCCGGCGTACACGGACCCGGAGGCCGCCAAGGCGCTCGGCCACCCCGATGTGATCGCCCCGCCGACCTTCGTCTTCGCTATCACCTTCAAGGCCGCGGGGCAGGTGGTCCAGGATCCGCAGCTCGGCCTGGACTACAGCCGCGTGGTGCACGGTGACCAGAAGTTCGCCTACGTCCGCCCGGTGCGCGCCGGCGACCGGCTCACCGTCACCTCCACCATCGAGGCCGTCAAGTCCATGGCCGGCAATGACATCCTGGACATCCGGGGCGAGGTCCACGACGAGGCCGGCGAGCACGTCGTGACCGCCTGGACCAAGCTGGTCGCCCGCGGGCCAGAGGGAGCGTGAGGAACCGATGACCGCGAAGATCGCTTACGACGGCGTCGAGGTCGGCACCGAGCTGCCCGCCCAGACGTTCCCCGTGACCCGTGCCACGCTCGTCCAGTACGCGGGCGCCTCCGGGGACTTCAACCCGATCCACTGGAACGAGAAGTTCGCCAAGGAGGTCGGGCTGCCGGACGTCATCGCGCACGGCATGTTCACCATGGCCGAGGCGATCCGGGTGGTCACCGACTGGGCCGGCGACCCGGGCGCGGTCGTCGAGTACGGCGTCCGCTTCACCAAGCCCGTCGTCGTCCCGAACGACGGCCAGGGCGCCGTCATCGAGGTCAGCGGCAAGGTGGCCGCCAAGCTCGACGACAACACGGTCCGCGTGGACCTCACGGCGACCAGCGCCGGCCAGAAGGTGCTGGGGATGTCGCGGGCGGTCGCACGGCTGGCCTGAGCGGTGCGTTCGACCTGGTGTAAGGGGTGCTCGCCATTGCGGGCGCCCCTTACGGCATTCCGTACGCGTACGTGTGGGCCCTACCTGTTGACGAAGTTAGTGATTGAGTACTAACTTACTCGCATGGCCAGGATGAGCGCAGAGGAGAGGCGCGAGAGCGTCATCCGCGCGGCGACCGCAGAGTTCGCCCGCGGCGGTTACTACGGCACGTCGACCGAGGCGATCGCCAAGCGCGTCGGTGTCTCGCAGCCGTATCTCTTCCGGCTCTTCCCGGGCAAGAAGGCGATCTTCCTGGCGACGGCCCAGCGGTGCATGGCGGACACCGTCCGCACGTTCGAGGAGGCGGCCGAGGGGCTGGAGGGCGAGGAAGCCCTGCGTGCCATGGCGAACGCGTACACCAAGGTCATCGCGGAGCAGCCGGAGCGGCTGTTGATGCAGATGCAGATGTACGTCACCGTGGCCGCCGCCGAGCAGGCCGGGGACCACGAGCTCGGCGAGGAGGTGCGGGCGGGCTGGATGCGGCTGTGGGACACGGTTCATCTGCCGCTCGGTGCCGACATCGACGAGACGACGACGTTCATGGCGTACGGGATGCTCATCAACTGCCTGGTGGCCATGGGGTTTCCGCCCGAGCATCGAGTCTGGGAAGGGCTCTATCCGGAGGCGCGGCTCAAGGGCCGGCTGGAGAAGTAGTCCATGGGGAAGGTGCGGCGAGTGTCTTCTTGTGTCCGTGAAAGTTAGTCATCAATAACTAACCGTAAAGACCCATCGAAGCGTACCGAAGCCACTGATCACCCTCTGGGGGAGCGATGTCACAGCAGACCGCACGTCGCGGGGGAACCGTCTGGGCCCTCGTCATCACCAGCGTCGCCGGATTCATGGCGGCCCTCGACAACCTCGTCGTCACCACCGCCCTGCCCTCCATCCGCAAGGACCTCGGTGGCGCACTGGGAGACCTGGAATGGACGGTGAGTGCGTACACGCTCACCTTCGCCGTTCTCCTGATGTTCGGCGCGGCACTCGGCGACCGCTTCGGCCGCCGTCGGCTCTTTCTCGTCGGCATCACCGTCTTCACCGGTGCCTCCGCCGCGGCGGCCATGGCGACCGGCATCAACTCGCTGATCGCCGCCCGCGCCGTCCAGGGTGTCGGCGCGGCCATCATGATGCCCCTGACGCTCACCCTGCTGACCGCCGCCGTGCCCGCCGCCAAGCGCGGGATGGCGTACGGCATTTGGGGTGCCGTCAACGGGCTCGCCGTGGCCTCCGGACCGCTCATCGGCGGCAGCCTCACCGAGCACGTCTCCTGGCACTGGATCTTCTGGCTGAACGTCCCGCTGGGCCTCGCCCTGCTGCCGCTCGCCCGCCTCCGTCTCGCCGAGTCGCACGGCACCGGCGCCCCGCTCGACCTCCCGGGCACCCTGCTCGCCAGCGGCGGCCTCTTCGGGATCGTCTACGGCCTGGTCCGCGGGCCCGCCGACGGCTGGACCAGCCCCCTGGTGCTGACCGGCCTGTTCGCCGGCGCCGCGCTGCTCGTCGGGTTCGTCGGCTACAGCCTGCGTGCCAAGAACCCCATGCTCCCGATGCGGTTGTTCCGCTCCCGCGCCTTCTCCGGGATCAACGCCGCGAGCCTGCTGATGTTCCTCGGGATGTTCGGTTCGATCTTCCTGCTCAGCCAGTTCATGCAGGGCGTCCTCGGCTACTCGCCCACCGAGGCGGGACTGAGGATGCTGCCCTGGACCGGCATGCCGATGCTCGTCGCGCCGATCGCCGGCATCCTCTCCGACCGCATCGGGGGCCGCCCCGTCGTCGCCGCCGGCCTCTTCCTGCAGGCCGCCGGGCTCGGCTGGATGGCCTTTGTGGTGGCGCCCGGCGTCTCCTACACCGCCCAGCTGCCCGGGCTGATCGTCAGCGGCATCGGCATGGCCCTGTACTTCGCCCCGGCCGCCAACCTGGTCATGTCCAGCGTCCTCCCCAAGGAGCAGGGCATCGCCTCCGGCGCCAACAACGCGCTGCGCGAGGTCGGCGGAGCGCTCGGCATCGCCATCATGGCGTCGATCTTCTCGGCCCAGGGCGGCTACGAGTCCGGGCAGGCCTTCGTCGACGGCCTCCAGCCCGCGCTGGTGACGGGCTCCGCGGTCGTCGCGGTCGCCGGAGTGGCGGCGCTGCTGATCCCGACGCGCAAGCGGGCCGCACAGGTCGCGGAGGCGGCACAGAGCGAGTCGCCGAAGACGGCACCGGTCCTGGAGACCGCCGGCTCCTGAGCACCACGCGCGCGTACGGCCCCGCCCTCGCCGGCGGGGCCGTACGCGCGCGTGCCGGGTTGATCGGTCATGTCCTGTCGGGCTGTCAGGTGTGCGTTGCCGGGGCTGTCAGTGGCGTCTCGTAGTCTTGAGCGCGTGCAGGAACTCCACGACGCCCCCCTCGCCCCGCTGACCACCTTCCGGTTGGGCGGCCCCGCGACCCGGCTGCTCACCGCGACGAGCGACGCCGAGGTGATCGCCGCCGTCCGAGAGGCCGACGACGCCGGGACGCCGCTGCTGCTGATCGGCGGCGGTTCGAACCTGGTCATCGGCGACAAGGGCTTCGCGGGCACCGCACTCGTCATCGCGACCAAGGGCTTCGACCTCGAGGGCACCCGCCTGGAGCTGGCCGCCGGCGAGGTGTGGACCGACGCCGTCGCGCACACCGTGGAGGCGGGCCTGGCCGGCATCGAGTGCCTGGCCGGCATCCCGGGCTCGGCCGGCGCGACCCCCATCCAGAACGTGGGGGCGTACGGCCAGGAGGTCTCCTCCACCATCACCGAGGTCGTCGCGTACGACCGCCACGCGCGCGAGACGGTCACCATCCCGAGCGCCGACTGCGCCTTCTCGTACCGCCACAGCCGCTTCAAGGCCGACCCCGAGCGGTACGTCGTCCTGCGCGTCCGCTTCGAGCTGGAGGACGCGGACGGGCTCTCCGCGCCCGTCAAGTACGCCGAGACGGCGCGGGCACTCGGCGTCGAGCCCGGTGACCGCGTGCCGCTGGCCGCCGCCCGCGAGACCGTCCTCGCGCTGCGCTCCGGCAAGGGCATGGTCCTGGACCCCGAGGACCACGACACCTGGTCGGCGGGCTCGTTCTTCACCAACCCGATCCTCACCGAGGGGCAGTTCACCGCGTTCCACGCGCGCGTGCGGGAGCGGCTCGGCGACGGGGTGGAGCCGCCCGCGTACCCGGCGGGGGAGGGGCACACCAAGACCTCCGCCGCCTGGCTCATCGACAAGGCGGGCTTCACCAAGGGGTACGGCACCGGCCCCGCCCGCATCTCGACCAAGCACACCCTCGCCCTCACCAACCGGGGCGAGGCCAGCACGGAGGACCTGCTCGCACTCGCCCGCGAGGTCGTCGCCGGCGTCCGCGAGGCCTTCGGCATCACGCTGGTCAACGAGCCGGTGACGGTCGGGGTCAGCCTGTAGGAACCCGGGCCTCGGGGCCCGCTCAGGAACGCGTCAGTACGCGACACCCACCCCCTGCTTCACCGTCCCCGGATCGTCGGCCATCGCCAGCATCGCGTGCGCCACGTCCGCACGCCCGATGAAGCGGCCCTTGGCCGGGAAGCCGCCCACCACCGTCCGGTACGCGCCCGTGACCGGCTTGTCCTGCAGCCGCGGCGGCCGGACGACCGTCCAGCTCGAGGTGCTGCGGGCCAACTCGGCCTCCATCGCGCTCAGGTCGGCGTAGACGCCCTTGAGTACCGCGGAGACGATGCTTCGCGCCGTGCGGTCGAGCGGTCCGTCCCCCTCGGGCGCAGGGCCGACCGGACCCGCGCTCACCACGAGCAGCCGCCGCACGCCCTCCGCCTCCATGGCGCCCAGCACCGTGCGTGTGAGCCGGGTCGCGACCCCCGCTTCCTTGCGGCTGCGCGCGCCGAGCCCCGACAGGACCACGTCCCGGCCGGCGACCGCGGGGCGCACCGCCTCCGGGTCAGTCAGCTGCGCGCGGAACACCTCCAGCCGGTCGCCCGTCACGGACAGCCGCGCGGGATCCCGTACGACCGCCGTGACCTCGTGACCCGCGTCCAGGGCCTGGCGGACGATTTCCCGGCCTATGCCGCCGGTGGCGCCGAAAACCGTGAGTTTCATGGCTGCTCCCGTGCTCGTGGATGGTGGTGGACATGGTGGGTGAGTATTCACTCACCATCCCCTCCCACTAGAGTGAGTAAGTACTCACCCACTCGTCAAGCCCGATTGGACGTGCCATGGAAACGAAGCCGGCCCGGGTCCGCATCCTCGATGCCGCTCACGAGCTGATGCTCACCGTCGGGCTGGCCCGCGCCACCACCAAGGAGATCGCCAAGGCGGCCGGCTGCTCCGAGGCCGCGCTCTACAAGTACTTCGCGAGCAAGGAAGAACTGTTCATCCGCGTCCTCTCGGAGCGGCTGCCCCAGCTGACGCCGTTGCTGCGCAGCCTGGCCGCCGAGCCCGGCCAGGGCACGCTGGAGGAGAACCTCACCGAGATCGCCCGCCACGCCGCCCACTTCTACGACCAGAGCTTCCCGATCGCCGCGTCTTTGTACGCCGAGACCCAGCTGAAGCGGCGGCACGACGACGTGATGCGGGAGATGGGAACGGGCCCGCACAGGCCGATCCAGGCGCTGGACACGTACCTGCGGGCCGAGCAGGAGCTCGGGCGGGTCAGCCGTGACGCGGACACCTTCGCGGCCGCGTCGCTGCTGCTGGGTGCCTGTGCGCAGCGGGCGTTCGCCTACGAGGCGACCAGCGAGGCCGCGCGGCCGCCGGTCGACGAGTTCGCCGTACGGCTGACGCGGACCCTGCTGGCGGGTATCGCCGGCTGACCTAGGCCAGCCAGTCGTCCACGCCCGACAACAGCTTCGCCTTCACGTCCTCCGGTGCCGCCGAAGCCCGTACCGACTGACGGGCCAGTTCCGCCAACTCCTCGTCCGTGAAGGCGTGGTGGCGGCGGGCGATGTCGTACTGGGCGGCCAGCCGGGAGCCGAACAGGAGCGGGTCGTCGGCGCCCAGGGCCATCGGGACCCCGGCGTCGAAAAGCGTCCTGAGCGGGACGTCCTCCGGCTTCTCGTACACGCCCAGGGCCACGTTCGAGGCGGGGCACACCTCGCACGTCACGCCCCTGTCCGCAAGGCGCTTGAGCAGGCGCGAGTCCTCCGCCGCCCGCACACCGTGCCCGATCCGGTGGGCGTCCAGGTCGTCGAGGCAGTCACGGACCGAGGCCGGGCCCGTCAGCTCGCCGCCGTGCGGGGCCGACAGCAGCCCGCCCTCCCGGGCGATCGCGAACGCCCGGTCGAAGTCCCTTGCCATACCCCGGCGTTCGTCGTTGGACAGCCCGAAGCCGACCACACCCCGGTCGGCATACCGCACGGCCAGCCGGGCCAGTGTGCGGGCGTCCAGGGGGTGCTTCATACGGTTCGCGGCGACCAGCACCCGCATGCCCAGGCCCGTGTCGCGCGAGGTCGTCTCCACCGCGTCCAGGATGACCTCGAGTGCCGGGATCAACCCGCCCAGCCGAGGCGCGTACGACGTCGGGTCCACCTGGATCTCCAGCCAGCCCGAGCCGTCCTTCACGTCCTCCTCGGCGGCCTCCCGCACCAGGCGCTGGATGTCCTCCGGCTGCCTCAGACACGAGCGGGCGGCGTCGTACAGCCGTTGGAAGCGGAACCAGCCCCGCTCGTCCGTCGCCCGCAACTTCGGCGGCTCCCCACTGGTCAGCGCCTCGGTCAGCGCATCGGGCAGTCGCACACCGTACTTGTCGGCCAGCTCCAGCACTGTGGTGGCCCGCATCGACCCGGTGAAGTGCAGATGCAGATGGGCCTTCGGCAGCTCAGAGACATCACGTACACGCTCCATTCCAGGATCCTGCCGTACGTCCCCGTGGTCCCGGAAGCGGATTCCCCTTTAGTGGTCTTGCTCGCACAAAGAAACGTGGGCACCCACCGAAGCCGGTGGGTGCCCACGTACAGGAAAGGACGTCAGTCCTGCGCCTCCGCCAGCAGCTTCTGGATCCGGCTGACGCCCTCGACGAGGTCCTCGTCACCCAGGGCGTACGACAGCCGCAGATAACCCGGCGTACCGAAGGCCTCGCCCGGGACGACCGCGACCTCGGCCTCCTCCAGGATCAGCGCGGCCAGCTCGACCGTGTCCTGCGGACGCTTGCCGCGGATCTCCTTGCCGAGCAGGCCCTTGACCGACGGGTACGCGTAGAAGGCGCCCTCGGGCTCCGGGCAGAGCACGCCGTCGATCTCGTTGAGCATCCGCACGATGGTCTTGCGGCGCCGGTCGAAGGCCTCGCGCATCTTCGCGACGGCCGTCAGGTCACCGGAGACGGCGGCCAGGGCGGCGACCTGGGCGACGTTCGACACGTTCGACGTGGCGTGCGACTGGAGGTTCGTCGCGGCCTTGACGACGTCCTTCGGGCCGATGACCCAGCCCACGCGCCAGCCCGTCATCGCGTACGTCTTCGCGACGCCGTTGACGACGATCGTCTTGTCGGCGAGCTCGGGCACGACCACCGGCAGGGAGTGGAACTCGGCGTCGCCGTACACGAGGTGCTCGTAGATCTCGTCGGTCAGGACCCACAGGCCCTTCTCCAGGGCCCAGCGGCCGATCTCCTCGATCTGCTCGCGCGTGTAGACGGCGCCGGTCGGGTTGGAGGGGGAGACGAAGAGGAGGACCTTCGTGTTCTCCGTCCGCGCCGCCTCCAGCTGCTCGACCGAGACGCGGTAGCCCGTCGTCTCGTCCGCGACGACGTCGACCGGGACACCGCCGGCGAGCCGGATCGACTCCGGGTACGTCGTCCAGTACGGCGCCGGCACGATGACCTCGTCGCCCGGGTCGAGGATCGCGGCGAAGGCCTCGTAGATGGCCTGCTTGCCACCGTTGGTGACCAGGACCTGGGACGCCTCGACCTCGTAGCCCGAGTCGCGCAGCGTCTTCGCGGCGATCGCGGCCTTCAGCTCGGGGAGACCGCCGGCCGGCGTGTACCGGTGGTACTTCGGGTTCGAGCAGGCCTCGATGGCGGCCTGGACGATGTAGTCCGGGGTCGGGAAGTCGGGCTCACCGGCGCCGAAGCCGATCACCGGACGCCCGGCGGCCTTGAGGGCCTTGGCCTTGGCGTCCACGGCGAGGGTGGCGGACTCGGAGATCGCGCCGACTCGGGCGGAGACCCGGCGCTCGGTGGGAGGGGTTGCAGCGCTCATGGGCCCCATCGTTTCAGACCGGAAACGCCCCCGGCACGCGGGTTTCACGGACTGAACATCTGGGGGTCGACTACTGAACACCTATCCGGATTCGCGCGATGGCCTGGGTGATCTTCCTTGGGTTTTCCGGCGATCTTCCTTCCCCAAGGCCCCTACGGGCGCTTTCTGTTCGACGGGGCGCTCCGGACCACGTACACTCTCACCTCGTTGGCCATCAACTGCCGCGCCGCAGAAGGTGCACACCGAGCACTCGGTCGGATGCGGTACGTTGGGGGACACACAAAGGGTCGTAGCTCAATTGGTAGAGCACCGGTCTCCAAAACCGGCGGTTGGGGGTTCAAGTCCCTCCGGCCCTGCTACACACACCTTCGCCAGGATGTGTGCGCATGTACGTACAGCAATGCACCGCCGTGCGGCTCAGACCGGGCGCGGCACGGCCACGACCCGGGAACAGGTGAGGACGAATGGCGGACGCCGTGGGCTCCATCGACACGCCTGATGCCCAGGACGAGGCGCGGGAGACCAAGAAGTCCCGCAAGGGTGGCAAGCGGGCCAAGAAGGGTCCATTCAAGAGGCTTGCCCTGTTCTACCGCCAGATCATCGCCGAGCTTCGCAAGGTCGTCTGGCCGACGCGGAACCAGCTGACGACGTACACCACCGTGGTGATTGTGTTCGTCGTCGTGATGATCGGCCTGGTGACCGTGATTGACTATGGACTCAGCCACGCCGCCAAGTACGTCTTCGGCTGAGCCGAGAGCGAAGGGCGCCGAGGTACCCGGCGCCCCTTTCGCATGTTCCACCCCTATGTATCCAGGAAGAAGCAGCCACCGTGTCTGACACGAACCTGAACGACGACGCCATCGAGCCTGACGAGTCCGTGGACGACGAACTCGACATCGTCGAGGGCGCGGACGAGCAGGACGAGTTCGAGGCTGCAGAGGCCGAGGCGGGGGAGCCGGCCGAGGAGGCCGCACTGCAGGTCGTGGACGAGGAAGAGACCGTCGACGAGGAAGAGGCCGTCGAGGAGGTCGAGGAGGAGGAGTCCGAGCCGGTCGACCCGGTCGAGGCCCTCCGCGACGAGCTCCGTTCCCTGCCCGGCGAGTGGTACGTCATCCACACCTACGCCGGTTACGAGAACCGCGTGAAGACGAACCTGGAGCAGCGCGCCGTCTCGCTGAACGTCGAGGACTACATCTTCCAGGCCGAGGTGCCGCAGGAAGAGGTCGTCCAGATCAAGAACGGCGACCGCAAGACCATCAAGCAGAACAAGCTCCCGGGCTACGTCCTCGTCCGCATGGACCTGACGAACGAGTCCTGGGGCGTCGTCCGCAACACCCCCGGCGTCACCGGCTTCGTGGGCAACGCGTACGACCCGTACCCGCTGACCCTGGACGAGATCGTCAAGATGCTCGCCCCGGAGGCCGAGGAGAAGGCAGCCCGCGAGGCCGCCGAGGCCGAGGGCAAGCCCGTCCCGCAGCGCAAGGTCGAGGTCCAGGTGCTGGACTTCGAGGTCGGCGACTCGGTCACCGTCACGGACGGCCCGTTCGCCACGCTGCAGGCGACCATCAACGAGATCAATCCCGACTCGAAGAAGGTCAAGGGCCTCGTCGAGATCTTCGGCCGCGAGACTCCGGTCGAGCTGTCGTTCGACCAGATCCAGAAGAACTAGCTCCTTCCAGCTCCTTCTGGAACACATGCCTCCGACCAGGTCAGACAGGCTTTCGCAGCCCGTCTGACCTGCTCGGTTTTTGGCCGCGCATCTATACCCGTTATCGTTGCGCGGTATGCCTTCATCCGGGACGCGACCCGGGCGGGGGCAGGCCTCAATCGAAAGGACCCGGAGAGTAATGCCTCCCAAGAAGAAGAAGGTCACGGGGCTCATCAAGCTCCAGATCCAGGCCGGTGCCGCCAACCCGGCTCCGCCGGTCGGCCCCGCGCTGGGTCAGCACGGCGTCAACATCATGGAGTTCTGCAAGGCGTACAACGCCGCGACCGAGTCGCAGCGTGGCTGGGTGATCCCGGTGGAGATCACGGTCTACGAGGACCGCTCCTTCACCTTCATCACCAAGACGCCGCCGGCCGCCAAGATGATCCTCAAGGCCGCGGGCGTGGAGAAGGGCTCCGGCGAGCCGCACAAGACCAAGGTCGCCAAGATCACCCAGGCGCAGGTCCGCGAGATCGCCACCACGAAGATGCCCGACCTCAACGCCAATGACCTGGACGCCGCGTCGAAGATCATCGCCGGCACCGCGCGTTCCATGGGCATCACGGTCGAGGGCTGAGCCCCACCCCCCGTACATCAGCAGTAGTGGTAGGGCCTGCTCGGTCCGAACCACGACTCCTAAGACTCACCAGGAGAAACAGTGAGCAAGCGCAGCAAGTCTCTCCGCGCTGCGGACGAGAAGATCGACCGGGACAAGCTCTACGCCCCGCTCGAGGCCGTCCGTCTCGCCAAGGAGACCTCCACGACCAAGTTCGACGGCACCGTCGAGGTCGCCTTCCGTCTGGGTGTCGACCCGCGCAAGGCCGACCAGATGGTCCGTGGCACCGTGAACCTTCCGCACGGCACCGGTAAGACCGCCCGGGTCCTGGTCTTCGCGACCGGTGACCGTGCCGAGGCCGCGACTGCCGCGGGCGCCGACATCGTCGGCTCCGACGAGCTCATCGACGAGGTCTCGAAGGGCCGCCTGGACTTCGACGCCGTCGTCGCCACCCCGGACCTCATGGGCAAGGTCGGCCGCCTCGGCCGCGTGCTCGGTCCCCGTGGTCTGATGCCGAACCCGAAGACCGGCACCGTGACCCCGGACGTGGCCAAGGCCGTGACCGAGATCAAGGGCGGCAAGATCGAGTTCCGTGTCGACAAGCACTCGAATCTGCACTTCATCATCGGCAAGGTGTCCTTCGACGACACCCAGCTGGTGGAGAACTACGGCGCGGCCCTGGAGGAGATCCTCCGTCTGAAGCCGTCCGCCGCCAAGGGTCGCTACATCAAGAAGGCCGCGATCAGCACCACGATCGGCCCCGGCATTCCGGTCGACTCCAACCGCACCCGCAACCTCCTCGTCGAGGAGGACCCGGCCGCCGTCTGATCCAGGACGACAGCCGCGCGTACGCGTTCTTGACGCGGGCCCCGCAACCTTTCGAGGTGCGGGGCCCGTCCCTGTTCCTGGTACATGTGTCAGTGCCCTGCGTTAGCGTGCGGGCACAGCAACTGCTTAGGGGTGGGGACGAATGAAGAGCACGACCGTGCGTCGCGTGGGCCTCTCGATCGCGGCGGTGACCGCGCTGTCCGGGGTGGCCGCCTGCAGTTCCTCGGGCTCCTCCGGGGGCTCCGGCAAGGACGACAAGGCGTCCGGCAAGGGCGCGACGCACGTCAGTCCCATAGCGGCCCTGCGCACCGCCGAGAAGTCCACCGACGGCGCCGACTCCGCCAAGGTCGAGTCCACGACCGCCATGGGCTCCCTGATGTCCATGAAGGCCGACGGCGCGCTCGGCTGGGCCGACGGCCTCACCGGCAATCTCACCATCACGTACACCGGCGGCACCATGGCGGACACCATGCGCCAGCTCGGCACCACGTCGATGGAGGCCCGCTATCTGCCGGACGCCTACTACGCGAAGATGGGCGAGAAGTTCGCCGAGCAGGCGGGCGGCAAGCACTGGATCCGGTACGGCTACGACGATCTGGCCGACCTCGGCGGCAGCTCCGGCGCCTACCTCAAGGACCAGATGCAGAACACGACCCCCAACCAGTCGGTGAAGCTCCTGCTGGCCTCCGGGGACGTCAAGAAGGTCGGCACCGAGAAGGTGCGCGGCGTGAACACCACGCACTACGCGGGCACGGTGGACGTCGCCGACCTCGCCGGCAAGAACTCCAACCTCACCGCGAGCCAGCTCGCCGGCCTGAAGAAGCAGCTCACCCAGGCCGGTGTCACCACGGAGACCGTCGATATCTGGGTCAACGACCAGGACCTCCTGGTCAAGAAGATCGAGAAGGGCCAGATGTCGGCCGGCGAATACACCCAGACCGCGTACTACAGCGACTACGGCGTGAAGGTCTCCGCCACCAAGCCCGCGGCGAGCGACACCGAGGACTTCAAGGCGCTGCTGAAGAAGCAGGGCGGGACCGGTACGACGTCCTGAAGCCGTGCGGTTTCGACCGAGAATGCCTGCGTGAGCCGCGGAAGGAGAGCCGCGGCTGAGCACCGTACGGGCGGATTTGCTTGACGGCGATCCGGTCGCGTACCCTCCTGGAGAAGCCAAAGACCGCTGGTCGTTGCCGTGCGCTCCTGGAGGGTGCGGTGGCCGAAGGATCCGCTGAACGGCGGACGACCCGCGCAGGTGACTGTGGATGAGCTCCCAGGACTCCTCTTGTAGGAATTCCGGTCGAGCCACGCCCCGTGCGCCTGCGCCGGGGCGTTTCGTTTTCCCAGTCTCCTTCTGAGCGGTCCTCATCACCCGGAAGGAGGCCACGCTTATGGCAAGGCCCGACAAGGCTGCCGCGGTAGCCGAGCTCGCGGACCAGTTCCGTAGCTCGAACGCCGCTGTGCTGACCGAGTACCGGGGTCTCACCGTGGCGCAGCTCAAGACGCTGCGTCGTTCGCTCGGTGAAGACGCCCAGTACGCCGTGGTGAAGAACACGCTGACCAAGATCGCGGCCAACGAGGCCGGGATCTCGACGCTCGACGACCTGTTCAACGGTCCGACGGCGGTCGCCTTCATCACCGGTGACCCGGTGACGTCGGCGAAGGGTCTTCGTGACTTCGCCAAGGACAACCCGAACCTCGTCATCAAGGGCGGTGTCCTTGACGGCAAGGCGCTGTCCGCCGACGAGATCAAGAAGCTTGCGGACCTCGAGTCCCGCGAGGTTCTGCTCAGCAAGCTGGCGGGTGCCTTCAAGGCCAAGCAGACGCAGACTGCCCAGGTCTTCCAGGCGCTTCCCTCGAAGTTCGTCCGCACCGCGGAGGCGCTTCGTGCCAAGCAGGCCGAGCAGGGCGGTGCCGAGTAATTCGGCTCGCACATTGACCGCGGCCGCATGACGCGGCGGTGGTCGACGCGGGCCGAACGTACGCCCGCCGACATGTACATCCCGGCACCAGCCGATTAATTGGAAGGATCGCCCAACATGGCGACGAAGCTGTCCCAGGAAGAGCTGCTCGCGCAGTTCGAGTCCCTCACCCTCATCGAACTCTCCGAGTTCGTGAAGGCGTTCGAGGAGAAGTTCGACGTCACCGCCGCCGCCGCGGTCGCCGTTGCCGGCCCCGCCGGTCCCGCCGCCCCGGCCGAGGCCGCTGAGGAGCAGGACGAGTTCGACGTCATCCTCACGGGTGCCGGCGAGAAGAAGATCCAGGTCATCAAGGTCGTGCGTGAGCTGACCTCCCTGGGTCTGAAGGAGGCCAAGGACCTCGTGGACGGCGCCCCGAAGCCCGTTCTCGAGAAGGTCGCCAAGGACGCCGCCGAGAAGGCCGCCGAGTCCCTCAAGGGCGCCGGCGCCTCCGTCGAGGTCAAGTGACCCCACGGAGTCCCGCAGGACTCCCTTGCTAGCTGACACAGCTGCTCGCAGAGGGCTGTAACGCTGACGCACCGAAGAGCGATCATCCATCCGGGTGGTCGCTCTTCGGCGTTCCGAGGGACCGTGTGGCGGCTGCCTTGCACCCGGGTTCGCGGAGAGTATGGTGATCTTCGTCGTGCCTCCGAGAGCCCCCGGTGCAGGCTGCAAGTGACGATGGCAGCACCCGGTTTGGGCAAGAGGGGCCTTGACGAACCGCACGCAGCGCGCAATTCTCAGGACGCGTCGTCACAAGGATCCGAATCCGAGGCATGGATCGGCGACGAAGAGGGCAGTATCAACGTGCATTGAGGGCGTGGGCTTGCTGCAGGTGTTGAGAACAACGAGGGTCTCAAAAAACCGGGGCTGGACATCAGTGTGCCGAGTGGCTACACTGACCCTTTGCGCTGCCTGTTAGCTGTCCCCTGCCCGTCACCAGGGGCATGCCCTCGCTTTCGCACCGACGATCAGAACGTCCCTGACCTGGCCTTTTGGCTAATTCGGGGAGTGCTGTCTCTGTGCGCATGAGAGGGACCGGTACGCGCGTAGTGAGTCCGAGCCCTCGGAAGGACCCCCTCTTGGCCGCCTCGCGCACTGCCTCGACCGCGAATACGAACAACGGCGCCAGCACCGCCCCGCTGCGCATCTCCTTTGCAAAGATCAAGGAGCCCCTCGAGGTTCCCAACCTGCTCGCGCTGCAGACCGAGAGCTTTGACTGGCTGCTCGGGAACACCGCCTGGCAGAGTCGGGTCGAGGCGGCTCTCGAGTCCGGTCAGGACGTCCCCACCAAGTCCGGTCTGGAGGAGATCTTCGAGGAGATCTCTCCGATCGAGGACTTCTCCGGGTCGATGTCGCTGACGTTCCGCGACCACCGTTTCGAGCCGCCGAAGAACAGCATCGACGAGTGCAAGGAGCGCGACTTCACGTACGCCGCTCCGCTCTTCGTGACGGCTGAGTTCACCAACAACGAGACCGGCGAGATCAAGTCCCAGACGGTCTTCATGGGCGACTTCCCGCTCATGACCCACAAGGGCACCTTCGTCATCAACGGCACCGAGCGTGTCGTGGTGTCGCAGCTCGTCCGCTCGCCCGGTGTCTACTTCGACTCCTCCATCGACAAGACGTCCGACAAGGACATCTTCTCGGCCAAGATCATCCCGTCCCGGGGTGCCTGGTTGGAGATGGAGATCGACAAGCGCGACATGGTCGGTGTCCGCATCGACCGCAAGCGCAAGCAGTCCGTCACCGTTCTGCTCAAGGCTCTCGGCTGGACGACCGAGCAGATCCTGGAGGAGTTCGGCGAGTACGAGTCCATGCGCGCCACCCTGGAGAAGGACCACACCCAGGGACAGGACGACGCGCTGCTCGACATCTATCGCAAGCTGCGTCCGGGCGAGCCCCCGACGCGTGAGGCCGCGCAGACCCTGCTCGAGAACCTCTACTTCAACCCGAAGCGCTACGACCTCGCGAAGGTCGGCCGCTACAAGGTCAACAAGAAGCTGGGCGCGGAGGCTCCGCTCGACGCGGGCATCCTGACCGTCGAGGACGTCATTTCGACGATCAAGTACCTGGTGAAGCTGCACGCGGGCGAGACCGAGACGGCCGCGGACAACGGTCAGACGATCGTTGTCGAGACCGACGACATCGACCACTTCGGCAACCGTCGTCTGCGTAGCGTCGGCGAGCTCATCCAGAACCAGGTCCGTACGGGTCTGGCTCGTATGGAGCGCGTCGTCCGTGAGCGCATGACGACTCAGGACGTCGAGGCGATCACGCCGCAGACTTTGATCAACATCCGGCCGGTCGTCGCCTCCATCAAGGAGTTCTTCGGCACCAGCCAGCTGTCGCAGTTCATGGACCAGAACAACCCGCTGTCGGGTCTCACCCACAAGCGCCGTCTGTCGGCTCTTGGCCCGGGTGGTCTCTCCCGTGAGCGGGCCGGCTTCGAGGTCCGTGACGTGCACCCCTCGCACTACGGCCGCATGTGTCCGATCGAGACCCCTGAAGGCCCGAACATCGGTCTGATCGGCTCGCTGGCCTCGTACGGCCGCGTCAACGCGTTCGGCTTCGTCGAGACGCCGTACCGCAAGGTCGTCGAGGGTCAGGTCACCGACGAGGTCGACTACCTGACGGCCGACGAGGAGGACCGCTTCGTCATCGCGCAGGCCAACGCCACGCTCTCGGACGACATGCGGTTCGCCGAGAACCGCGTCCTCGTCCGTCGCCGTGGCGGTGAGGTCGACTACGTCGCCGGTGACGACGTGGACTACATGGACGTCTCGCCGCGCCAGATGGTGTCGGTCGCGACCGCCATGATCCCGTTCCTCGAGCACGACGACGCCAACCGTGCCCTCATGGGCGCGAACATGATGCGTCAGGCCGTGCCGCTCATCAAGTCCGAGTCCCCGCTCGTCGGCACCGGCATGGAGTACCGCTCCGCGGTCGACGCCGGCGACGTGGTCAAGGCCGAGAAGGACGGTGTGGTCCAGGAGGTCTCCGCGGACTACATCACCACCGCCAACGACGACGGCACGTACATCACGTACCGCCTGGCCAAGTTCTCCCGGTCCAACCAGGGCACCTCGGTCAACCAGAAGGTCATCGTCAACGAGGGCGACCGGATCATCACGAGCCAGGTGCTCGCCGACGGTCCGGCCACCCAGAACGGCGAGATGGCGCTGGGCAAGAACCTGCTCGTGGCGTTCATGCCGTGGGAGGGTCACAACTACGAGGACGCGATCATCCTGTCGCAGCGCCTCGTACAGGACGACGTCCTCTCCTCGATCCACATCGAGGAGCACGAGGTCGACGCCCGTGACACCAAGCTCGGCCCCGAGGAGATCACCCGGGACATCCCGAACGTCTCCGAGGAGGTCCTCGCCGACCTCGACGAGCGCGGCATCATCCGGATCGGTGCCGAGGTCGTCGCCGGTGACATCCTCGTCGGCAAGGTCACGCCCAAGGGCGAGACCGAGCTGACGCCGGAGGAGCGCCTGCTGCGCGCGATCTTCGGTGAGAAGGCCCGTGAGGTCCGTGACACCTCGCTGAAGGTGCCGCACGGCGAGATCGGCAAGGTCATCGGCGTCCGCGTCTTCGACCGTGAGGAGGGCGACGAGCTGCCGCCGGGCGTGAACCAGCTGGTTCGTGTCTACGTGGCGCAGAAGCGCAAGATCACGGACGGTGACAAGCTCGCCGGCCGTCACGGCAACAAGGGCGTCATCTCGAAGATCCTGCCCATCGAGGACATGCCGTTCCTCGAGGACGGAACTCCGGTCGACATCATTCTCAACCCGCTGGGTGTGCCGTCCCGAATGAACCCGGGACAGGTGCTGGAGATCCACCTCGGCTGGCTCGCCAGCCGCGGCTGGGACGTCTCCGGTCTCGCCGACGAGTGGGCACAGCGCCTGCAGGTCATCGGCGCCGACCAGGTCGACCCGGGCACGAACGTCGCGACCCCCGTCTTCGACGGTGCGCGCGAGGACGAGCTCGCGGGTCTGCTGCAGCACACCATCCCGAACCGCGACGGCGAGCGCATGGTGCTCCCGACCGGTAAGGCGCGGCTGTTCGACGGCCGTAGCGGTGAGCCGTTCCCGGCCCCGATCTCGGTCGGCTACATGTACATCCTGAAGCTGCACCACCTGGTCGACGACAAGCTGCACGCCCGGTCGACCGGCCCGTACTCGATGATCACCCAGCAGCCGCTGGGTGGTAAGGCCCAGTTCGGTGGCCAGCGGTTCGGCGAGATGGAGGTGTGGGCGCTGGAGGCATACGGCGCCGCGTACGCCCTCCAGGAGCTGCTGACCATCAAGTCCGACGACGTCACCGGCCGCGTGAAGGTCTACGAGGCCATCGTCAAGGGCGAGAACATCCCTGAGCCCGGCATCCCCGAGTCCTTCAAGGTGCTCATCAAGGAGATGCAGTCTCTCTGCCTGAACGTGGAGGTGCTGTCCAGCGACGGTATGTCCATCGAGATGCGTGACACCGACGAGGATGTCTTCCGCGCTGCGGAGGAGCTCGGCATCGACCTGTCCCGGCGCGAGCCGAGCAGCGTCGAAGAGGTCTGACGGGAGTCCGGCCGGAGGACCTGGTGAGGAACTCCGGCCGGCCCCTGGACCCCCGTATCAGACCCCTAAGACTTACAACCCTGAGAGGGATTGACGCATAGTGCTCGACGTCAACTTCTTCGACGAGCTCCGGATCGGTCTGGCCACCGCTGACGACATCCGTCAGTGGAGCCACGGCGAGGTCAAGAAGCCCGAGACGATCAACTACCGCACGCTCAAGCCCGAAAAGGACGGACTCTTCTGCGAGAAGATCTTCGGTCCGACCCGGGACTGGGAGTGCTACTGCGGCAAGTACAAGCGTGTCCGGTTCAAGGGCATCATCTGTGAGCGCTGCGGCGTCGAGGTCACTCGCGCCAAGGTGCGTCGTGAGCGGATGGGCCACATCGAGCTGGCCGCTCCCGTCACCCACATCTGGTACTTCAAGGGCGTCCCGTCGCGGCTGGGCTACCTGCTCGACCTGGCTCCCAAGGACCTCGAGAAGGTCATCTACTTCGCGGCGTACATGATCACGTACGTCGACGACGAGCGCCGTACGCGTGACCTGCCCTCGCTGGAGGCGCACGTCTCCGTCGAGCGTCAGCAGGTCGAGAACCGTCGCGACTCCGACCTGGAGGCCCGCGCCAAGAAGCTCGAGACCGACCTGGCCGAGCTCGAGGCCGAGGGCGCCAAGGCCGACGTACGCCGCAAGGTGCGCGAAGGTGCCGAGCGTGAGATGAAGCAGCTGCGCGACCGTGCGCAGCGCGAGATCGACCGTCTCGACGAGGTGTGGACCCGGTTCAAGAACCTCAAGGTCCAGGACCTCGAGGGCGACGAGCTCCTCTACCGCGAGCTGCGTGACCGCTTCGGCACGTACTTCGACGGTTCGATGGGTGCCGCGGCGCTGCAGAAGCGCCTGGAGTCCTTCGACCTGGACGAGGAGGCCGAGCGCCTCCGCGAGATCATCCGTACCGGCAAGGGCCAGAAGAAGACCCGTGCGCTGAAGCGGCTGAAGGTCGTGTCTGCGTTCCTGCAGACCTCCAACAGCCCCAAGGGCATGGTTCTCGACTGCGTCCCGGTCATCCCGCCGGACCTTCGCCCGATGGTGCAGCTGGACGGTGGCCGCTTCGCGACCTCCGACCTGAACGACCTGTACCGCCGTGTGATCAACCGGAACAACCGACTGAAGCGGCTTCTCGACCTCGGCGCGCCCGAGATCATCGTGAACAACGAGAAGCGCATGCTCCAGGAGGCCGTCGACGCGCTGTTCGACAACGGTCGTCGTGGCCGTCCGGTCACCGGTCCCGGTAACCGCCCGCTGAAGTCCCTCAGCGACATGCTGAAGGGCAAGCAGGGTCGATTCCGTCAGAACCTGCTCGGCAAGCGTGTGGACTACTCCGCGCGTTCCGTGATCGTCGTCGGTCCGCAGCTGAAGCTGCACCAGTGCGGTCTGCCGAAGGCGATGGCGCTGGAGCTCTTCAAGCCGTTCGTGATGAAGCGCCTGGTCGACCTGAACCACGCGCAGAACATCAAGAGCGCCAAGCGCATGGTGGAGCGCGGCCGCACCGTCGTGTACGACGTCCTCGAAGAGGTCATCGCCGAGCACCCGGTGCTGCTGAACCGTGCGCCCACCCTGCACCGCCTCGGCATCCAGGCCTTCGAGCCGCAGCTGGTCGAGGGCAAGGCCATCCAGATCCACCCGCTCGTCTGCACCGCGTTCAACGCGGACTTCGACGGCGACCAGATGGCCGTACACCTTCCGCTGTCCGCGGAGGCGCAGGCCGAGGCCCGCATCCTGATGCTGTCCTCGAACAACATCCTCAAGCCCGCCGACGGCCGTCCGGTGACGATGCCGACCCAGGACATGGTCCTCGGTCTGTTCTTCCTCACCACCGACGGTGAGCTGCGGGACGTCAAGGGCGAGGGCCGCGCGTTCGGCTCCACGGCCGAGGCGACCATGGCGTTCGACGCCGGCGAGCTCGCGCTTCAGTCGGCCGTCGACATCCGCTTCCCGGTGGGCACCATCCCGCCGCGCGGCTGGACCCCGCCGGCCCGCGAAGAGGGCGAGCCGGAGTGGCAGCAGGGTGACACCTTCCGCCTGAAGACGACCCTGGGCCGCGCGCTCTTCAACGAGCTGCTGCCCGAGGACTACCCGTTCGTCGACTACTCGGTGGGCAAGAAGCAGCTCGGCGAGATCGTCAACGACCTGGCGGAGCGCTACCCCAAGGTCATCGTGGCGGCGACGCTCGACAACCTGAAGGCGGCCGGCTTCTACTGGGGCACCCGCTCCGGCGTCACCGTGGCCATCTCCGACATCGTCGTTCCCGAGGCGAAGAAGGAGATCGTCAAGGGCTACGAGGCGCAGGACGAGAAGGTCCAGAAGCAGTACGAGCGCGGTCTGATCACCAAGGAAGAGCGCACTCAGGAGCTCATCGCGATCTGGACCAAGGCGACCAACGAGGTTGCCGAGGCCATGAACGCGAACTTCCCCAAGACGAACCCCATCTTCATGATGGTTGACTCGGGTGCCCGAGGAAACATGATGCAGATGCGTCAGATCGCCGGTATGCGTGGTCTGGTGTCCAACGCCAAGAACGAGACGATTCCGCGTCCCATCAAGGCGTCGTTCCGTGAGGGTCTGTCCGTGCTGGAGTACTTCATCTCCACGCACGGTGCCCGTAAGGGTCTGGCGGACACCGCCCTGCGTACCGCCGACTCGGGTTACCTGACCCGTCGTCTGGTGGACGTCTCGCAGGACGTCATCATCCGCGAGGAGGACTGCGGCACCGAGCGCGGTCTGAAGCTGAAGATCGCCACGCGCGGCGCCGACGGCGTGCTGCGCAAGACGGACGACGTCGAGACCAGCGTCTACGCCCGCATGCTCGCCGAGGACGTCGTCATCGACGGCAAGGTGATCGCGCCGGCCAACGTGGACCTGGGCGACGTGCTCATCGACCAGCTGGTGCACCACGGTGTCGAGGAGGTCAAGACCCGTTCGATCCTGACCTGCGAGTCCCAGGTCGGCACCTGCGCCTTCTGCTACGGCCGCTCGCTGGCCACCGGCAAGCTGGTCGACATCGGTGAGGCGGTCGGCATCATCGCCGCCCAGTCCATCGGTGAGCCAGGTACCCAGCTGACGATGCGTACCTTCCACACCGGTGGTGTGGCCGGTGACGACATCACCCAGGGTCTGCCCCGTGTCGTCGAGCTCTTCGAGGCTCGTACGCCGAAGGGTGTCGCCCCGATCTCCGAGGCCAACGGCCGCGTGCGGATCGAGGAGACCGAGAAGACCAAGAAGATCGTCGTCACCCCGGACGACGGCAGCGACGAGACGGCGTTCCCGATCTCGAAGCGTGCCCGACTCCTGGTCAGCGAGGGCGAGCACGTCGAGGTGGGCCAGAAGCTCACGGTGGGTGCCACCAACCCGCACGACGTGCTGCGCATTCTGGGTCAGCGTGCCGTCCAGGTCCACCTGGTCGGCGAGGTCCAGAAGGTCTACAACTCGCAGGGTGTGTCGATCCACGACAAGCACATCGAGATCATCATCCGGCAGATGCTCCGCCGCGTGACGATCATCGAGTCCGGCGACGCCGAGCTGCTGCCCGGCGAGCTGGTCGAGCGCTCGAAGTTCGAGACCGAGAACCGTCGTGTGGTCCAGGAGGGCGGTCACCCGGCCTCCGGTCGTCCGCAGCTCATGGGTATCACCAAGGCCTCGCTGGCCACGGAGTCGTGGCTGTCGGCGGCGTCCTTCCAGGAGACGACCCGAGTCCTGACGGATGCGGCGATCAACGCCAAGTCCGACAGCCTCATCGGCCTCAAGGAGAACGTCATCATCGGTAAGCTCATCCCGGCCGGTACGGGCTTGTCCCGCTACCGCAACATCCGGGTCGAGCCGACCGAGGAGGCCAAGGCCGCGATGTACTCGGCCGTCGGCTACGACGACATCGACTACTCGCCGTTCGGCACGGGCTCCGGCCAGGCCGTTCCGCTGGAGGACTACGACTACGGGCCGTACAACCAGTAAGGCGTACGTCTGAAGTAGCGAAGGGCGGTCACCCTAGGAGGGTGGCCGCCCTTCGGCCATCCGGAGCGCGCGCATTCTGCCGCATTTTTCGGATAGAGGAAAATTCCGTCCGCTTCATATTCTCCTTTTGCCTAAAGGGGGCCATGTATGGCGGAGAATCTTTTCGGCAGTGTTATGTCACGATCGCTCGAAGCTTCCGTGCCGGCGAGCAACTACACGCTGGACTGTTTCGTCACCAATGAGGTCGCGTACAACGATGTGGTGTCGTGGCGCGGCCCACGAGTGGGACCACGGGGGCCTATCTGAGGGTGGGTCCCTGCCGGAATCTGACGTACGTAGGGGCGTTCCGGCCGCGTATCGCGCTGATTGTCGACCCGCGTATGGACAATCTGCTGGAGCATCTCGTCTTCAAACTCCTCATGGCGCAGGCCGAGACACCCCTTCGGTTCCTCGGCCTGCTGTTTGGCCGTCACGTGCCAGCCGAACCGCCCGCCGGGCTGACCCCGGAGAGCCTGGTCGCCGCCCTGGAAGCGGCTCCCGTCGTGGAGGATCTGCAGCAGCGTATCGACCACCTGTACGGCGAGTTCTGCCGCAGGCAGCTCGACATCACGAACGTGAATGAGAGCACCCACGCCAATCTGGACCAGACGAGCGTGAACCGACATTTCCTGACCGCGTCGGACAGGTATGAGTACGTGCGTGAACTGCACACCACCGACCGCATCATCCCGCTGCTCGGAAACATGACCTCGGATCCGTCCATTGATGAGGTCAACGGCATTCTCTCGAATGTTGGCGAGGCCCTGGCCACCGTCTATGTCTCCAATATCGAGGAGCACATAATTCAGCGTTGCCGCATCACCGGCGGCAGTGTGTCGGAGGAACCCAATCCCGAGGGACTTCTGAACGGCGAGTACGAGAAGTCCTGTCGAGCGATGGTGGAGGGCCTCGCCCGGCTGGACGCGGAAGAGGACGCGCTCCTGATCCGCTTTATCTTCCCGGGCGAGTATCGCGGTCGGACCATCGGTGAGGTTCCGTGGATTCGTCAGTAACACAGTGGACGCCCATCCTGCCAAAGGGCCTCAAGGGCGGGTACGGGACAGAGCTGCCGTGGCCGGCCGCGAGGTGCTCAGGGCGGGGCAGGCCGTGTCCTGTAAGAGGTGTGGGAACCTGTCCCGTTTTCAGGGAGTTGGAGCATCATGGAGGTATTCGACCTCCCAGGGGGTGCTTCCGTGTCGCAACCGTCGTGGCAACCGTGGCAGGGCAAGGACGAGTCGCGGCCGGGTGCGGGCGCTGGTGGCTTCCCGCAGGCCTGGAGGGACGGGCGCGTGCCGCAGCCCTGGCAGGGGGCCGGTGCCCCGGCCCCGCAGCCCGGGGTGACGCACGGCGCCCCCTCCATGCTCGCCTCCCACGCCGACCGCGAACGCGCAGTGGACGTGCTCAGAGCGGGGTACGGGGAGGGGCGGCTGGAGAAGGCGGAGTTCGACCAGCGTGTGGAGCGCGCCTACGCGGCGCGGACCGTGGGGGAGCTGGCGTTGCTCGTCGCCGACCTGCCCACCGGCCCCGTACCGCAGCCGGCGGCGATCACGGCCGTGCCGCTGACCTTTCTGCCCGAGCCGCGGCGGCAGACGAACGCCAAGGCGATCGGGGCTGCCGTCTGCGGGCTGCTGTGTCTGCCGACCATGGGGCTCACCGGCATCCCGGCGGTCATCCTGGGGCACGCGGCGCGCAACGAGATGCAGCGGACCGGAGAGGGCGGGGACGGGCTCGCCCTGACCGGACTGGTGCTCGGCTGGCTGTCGACCGCCGGATGGGCACTGGTGCTCACGCTGCTGTTCGCCGTGGCCCTCGCCTCCGGCTGACGGCTCTGCCGTGCCGGATCGAAGATCACTACGGTGCATGGTCTTGACATGCACGGTGCAGCGAGGCGGGCGCAGCCCATTTGTTTTGACCGCAGCGAATGAGGTAGGTACGCTCAGACCTTGTGCCTGGGGTGTGCCCTGGCTCTCGTGCGTGCCTTCAACCGCATAGCGAGCCGTCACTGGCCACCGTAATCTGCGCCCTTTTCGCTTCGCGGCGAGAGTCTGCCGGATTCGACACACCCGACCGCGTGGGTCGGCGACGTTCCAGGTTAGCTTCACCATTCGGCACACAGAAACCGGAGAAGTAGTGCCTACGATCCAGCAGCTGGTCCGGAAGGGCCGGCAGGACAAGGTCGAGAAGAACAAGACGCCCGCACTCGAGGGTTCCCCTCAGCGTCGTGGCGTCTGCACGCGTGTGTTCACGACCACCCCGAAGAAGCCGAACTCGGCCCTGCGTAAGGTCGCGCGTGTGCGTCTGACCAGCGGGATCGAGGTCACCGCTTACATTCCGGGTGAGGGACACAACCTGCAGGAGCACTCCATCGTGCTCGTGCGTGGTGGCCGTGTGAAGGACCTGCCGGGTGTTCGCTACAAGATCATCCGCGGTTCCCTTGACACCCAGGGTGTGAAGAACCGCAAGCAGGCCCGCAGCCGCTACGGCGCCAAGAAGGAGAAGTAGAAAATGCCTCGTAAGGGCCCCGCCCCGAAGCGCCCGGTCATCATCGACCCGGTCTACGGTTCTCCTCTTGTCACGTCGCTCATCAACAAGGTGCTGCTGAACGGCAAGCGCTCCACCGCCGAGCGCATCGTCTACGGCGCCATGGAAGGTCTGCGTGAGAAGACGGGCAACGACCCGGTCATCACGCTGAAGCGCGCGCTGGAGAACATCAAGCCGACCCTCGAGGTCAAGTCCCGCCGTGTCGGTGGTGCGACGTACCAGGTTCCGATCGAGGTCAAGCCCGGTCGTGCCAACACGCTCGCGCTGCGCTGGCTGGTCGGTTACTCCCGCGCCCGTCGCGAGAAGACCATGACCGAGCGTCTGCTCAACGAGCTTCTCGACGCCTCCAACGGCCTCGGTGCCGCTGTGAAGAAGCGCGAGGACACCCACAAGATGGCCGAGTCCAACAAGGCCTTCGCGCACTACCGCTGGTAGTCGCTACCCACATCGAGACCGAGAGAAGACTGAAGCCTTATGGCTACCACTTCACTTGACCTGGCCAAGGTGCGCAACATCGGCATCATGGCCCACATCGACGCGGGCAAGACGACCACCACCGAGCGGATCCTCTTCTACACCGGCGTCAGCTACAAGATCGGTGAAGTCCACGACGGCGCTGCCACCATGGACTGGATGGAGCAGGAGCAGGAGCGTGGCATCACGATCACCTCTGCTGCCACCACCTGTCACTGGCCGCTTGAGGACGACGACTACACGATCAACATCATCGACACCCCGGGTCACGTGGACTTCACGGTCGAGGTGGAGCGTTCGCTCCGCGTCCTCGACGGTGCCGTCACCGTGTTCGACGGTGTCGCGGGCGTTGAGCCGCAGTCCGAGACGGTGTGGCGTCAGGCCGACCGTTACGGCGTGCCGCGCATCTGCTTCGTGAACAAGCTGGACCGTACCGGCGCCGAGTTCCACCGCTGCGTGGACATGATCAAGGACCGGCTCGGTGCCGTTCCGATCATCATGCAGCTGCCGATCGGTGCCGAGGCCGACTTCAAGGGCGTTGTGGACCTGGTCCGCATGAAGGCGCTCGTGTGGTCCGCCGAGGCGGCCAAGGGCGAGATGTACGACGTCGTCGACATCCCCGCCACGCACGTCGAGGCCGCCGAGGAGTACCGCGGCCAGCTGGTCGAGACCGTCGCGGAGAACGACGACGAGATCATGGAGCTGTTCCTGGAGGGCCAGGAGCCCACCGAGGAGCAGCTGTACGCCGCGATCCGTCGCATCACCATCGCGTCCGGCAAGAGCGACGGCGTCACGGTCACCCCGGTGTTCTGTGGCACCGCGTTCAAGAACAAGGGCGTCCAGCCCCTGCTCGACGCGGTCGTGCGCTACCTGCCGACCCCCCTCGACGTCGAGGCCATCGAGGGCCACGACGTCAAGGACCCCGAGGTCGTCGTCAAGCGCAAGCCGTCCGAGGACGAGCCGCTGTCCGCCCTTGCGTTCAAGATCATGAGCGACCCGCACCTCGGCAAGCTCACCTTCGTCCGGGTGTACTCGGGCCGCCTGGAGACCGGCACCGCCGTGCTGAACTCCGTCAAGGGCAAGAAGGAGCGCATCGGCAAGATCTACCGCATGCACGCGAACAAGCGTGAGGAGATCGATGCGGTGGGCGCCGGCGACATCGTCGCCGTGATGGGTCTGAAGCAGACCACGACCGGTGAGACGCTCTGCGATGACAAGAACCCGGTGATCCTGGAGTCCATGGACTTCCCGGCGCCGGTCATTCAGGTCGCCATCGAGCCCAAGTCCAAGGGTGACCAGGAGAAGCTGGGTGTCGCCATCCAGCGTCTCGCGGAGGAGGACCCCTCCTTCCACGTTCACTCGGACGAGGAGACGGGCCAGACCATCCTCGGCGGTATGGGCGAGCTGCACCTCGAGGTGCTGGTCGACCGTATGAAGCGCGAGTTCAGGGTCGAGGCCAACGTCGGCAAGCCGCAGGTCGCCTACCGCGAGACGATCCGCAAGGCCGTCGAGCGCGTCGACTACACGCACAAGAAGCAGACTGGTGGTACCGGCCAGTTCGCCAAGGTGCAGATCGCGATCGAGCCCATCGAGGGCGGCGACGCCTCGTACGAGTTCGTGAACAAGGTGACCGGTGGCCGTATCCCGAAGGAGTACATCCCTTCGGTCGACGCCGGTGCGCAGGAGGCCATGCAGTTCGGCATCCTGGCGGGCTACGAGATGACGGGCGTCCGCGTCACGCTCATCGACGGTGGCTACCACGAGGTCGACTCCTCCGAGCTCGCCTTCAAGATCGCCGGTTCGCAGGCGTTCAAGGAGGCCGCGCGCAAGGCCAGCCCCGTGCTGCTCGAGCCGATGATGGCCGTCGAGGTCACCACGCCCGAGGACTACATGGGCGAGGTCATCGGCGACATCAACTCCCGCCGTGGCCAGATCCAGGCCATGGAGGAGCGGGCCGGTGCCCGCGTCGTGAAGGGTCTCGTGCCCCTCTCGGAGATGTTCGGCTACGTCGGAGACCTCCGCAGCAAGACGTCGGGTCGCGCAAGCTACTCGATGCAGTTCGACTCCTACGCCGAGGTTCCGCGGAACGTCGCCGAGGAGATCATCGCGAAGGCCAAGGGCGAGTAACGCACCGCGTTCACACGCCGTAGGCTTGACTCCGGAGCCTCGTGGGGCATTCCACCGCAAGAGCGGAGGGAATGCCCCGGGGATCCGGGCCATCCAGCAAAGATCACCTGGCGCCGATGAGTAAGGCGTACCAGAACCACTCCACAGGAGGACCCCAGTGGCGAAGGCGAAGTTCGAGCGGACTAAGCCGCACGTCAACATCGGCACCATCGGTCACATCGACCACGGTAAGACGACCCTCACGGCCGCCATTACCAAGGTGCTGCACGACGCGTACCCGGACCTGAACGAGGCCTCGGCCTTCGACCAGATCGACAAGGCTCCCGAAGAGCGCCAGCGCGGTATCACGATCTCCATCGCGCACGTCGAGTACCAGACGGAGACGCGTCACTACGCCCACGTCGACTGCCCCGGTCACGCGGACTACATCAAGAACATGATCACGGGTGCGGCGCAGATGGACGGCGCCATCCTCGTGGTTGCCGCCACCGACGGCCCGATGCCGCAGACCAAGGAGCACGTGCTCCTGGCCCGCCAGGTCGGCGTTCCCTACATCGTTGTCGCCCTGAACAAGGCCGACATGGTGGACGACGAGGAGATCCTGGAGCTCGTCGAGCTCGAGGTTCGTGAGCTTCTCTCCGAGTACGAGTTCCCGGGCGACGACCTGCCGGTCGTCAAGGTCTCGGCGCTCAAGGCTCTCGAGGGCGACGCCGAGTGGGGCAAGACCGTCCTCGACCTGATGAAGGCCGTCGACGAGAACATCCCGCAGCCCGAGCGTGACGTCGACAAGCCGTTCCTGATGCCGATCGAGGACGTCTTCACGATCACCGGTCGTGGCACGGTCGTCACCGGCCGTATCGAGCGTGGTGTCCTCAAGGTCAACGAGACCGTCGACATCGTCGGCATCAAGACCGAGAAGACCACCACCACGGTCACCGGCATCGAGATGTTCCGCAAGCTGCTCGACGAGGGCCAGGCCGGTGAGAACGTCGGTCTGCTGCTCCGCGGCATCAAGCGCGAGGACGTCGAGCGCGGCCAGGTCATCATCAAGCCCGGCTCGGTCACCCCGCACACCTCGTTCGAGGCGCAGGCGTACATCCTGTCCAAGGACGAGGGCGGCCGTCACACGCCGTTCTTCAACAACTACCGCCCGCAGTTCTACTTCCGTACCACGGACGTGACCGGCGTCGTGACCCTCCCCGAGGGCACCGAGATGGTCATGCCGGGCGACAACACTGAGATGACCGTTGAGCTCATCCAGCCCGTCGCCATGGAAGAGGGCCTGAAGTTCGCCATCCGTGAGGGTGGCCGGACCGTGGGCGCCGGCCAGGTCACCAAGATCAACAAGTAAGCTTGTCGATCTGACCTGGTAGCTCCAGCCGCGAGCTCCTGAAGGGGCCCGTACGACTTCGGTCGTACGGGCCCTTTCGTCTTTCCCGGCGCGGTGGTGTGACGGTCGCACGGTGAAGTCTCGGCGAACCCTGCGGGTCGCGTCGTCGAGAGTTGGACCAACTCCCCGTCACCAATGTCCCGAATGTTCTTGTCTGCTCGCTGTGGGGCGGTTGTGACGGCCTAGCGTTGAACGGTCGAAGCAGGCAGACAGGGGATGATCGTTGATGTCGATGATGGTCGACCGGCCGACGCAGCAACTGCGGACGGTGCAGGTACGCCGTCATGCGGCCCCGCTCCGCCGCGAGCGCCCGCGCCTGTACGCCATCGACGGCATCCGCCTCGTCGCCGCCCTGATGGTCGCCGTGCACCACTACGCCGGCAGCCGGCGCGTCGACCAGCCGCACAACTCCATCTGGGACCGACCGGTCTCCGACATCATGCCGACGGTGTTCCACTTCGCCGCCTACGGCTGGATCGGCGTCGAGATCTTCTTCGTGATCAGCGGCTTCGTGATCTGCATGTCGTGCTGGGGGCGCACCCCGCGGCAGTTCTTCGTCTCCCGGGTGATCCGGCTCTACCCGGCGTACTGGTTCGCCATCGCCTTCACCACGACCGTGCTGGTGGCGGTGCCGGGCGTCTGGGACCGGCTGAAGCTGCGCGACATCCTGCTCAACTTCACGATGCTGCAGTCGGGTTCGGGGGTGTCGAGCGTCGACGGCGTCTACTGGACGCTCTGGTCGGAGCTGCGCTTCTACCTGCTCTTCATGGTCGTCGTCGCCACCGGGCTGACGTACCGCAAGGTCGTGATCTTCTGCTGCGTGTGGGGCGCGGCGGCGATGTCGGCCCCGGTGGCGAAGTTCCACCTCCTGACGCTGGCCGCCAACCCGGAAGGCGCCTGGTTCTTCATCGCCGGCCTCGCCCTCTACCTCATGCACCGCTTCGGCCAGGACCTGCTGCTGTGGGGCATCCTCACGATGGCGTGGCTGATGGGGCAGCGGGAGCTGGGGCTCAGGATCGACGAGGTCGAGCATGTCTCCGGCTGGCGGGGGAGCATGGTGATCTTCACCGTGTTCCTGCTCGCCATGGTCGCGATCGCGCTCGGCGCGACGGACCGCGTCCGCTGGAAGTGGCTGGTCACCGCCGGCAGCCTGACGTATCCGCTGTACCTGATCCACTACGTGGCCGGTACGACGCTGATCAGCCGGCTCCGCGACACCATGGACCCCCGGCTGCTGGTCGCCCTGATGATCGCCGCCTTCCTGGTCCTGAGCCGGCTCGTCCACCGCTTCGTGGAACGGCCCGTTGCGCGACTGCTGAAGCGGGGGCTGGACACGTCGTTCGCCCGGCTGCGGAACGCGAGCGCCTAGCGCGGTCTGCGCAAAGGGGCCCATACGACCGGAGTCGTACGGGCCCCTTTGCCGTCCGGTCGGGTCGGTTACGGCGTCACCACCGTGCCGCCGAACGTCACCGCGAGGTGGCCGTCCGAGGCGAAGGACCAGCCCAGGGCGCCGCTGTAGGAGGAGCAGCGGGAACCGTTCGTACCCGTCCAGAACTGGTTGGAGCTGTCCACGTCGCCAACCGTCTTGTCGTTCGAACCGCTGACGCCGAAGCGGCACGAGGTGTTGGTGCGGAAGACCGAAGTGCCCGCGTCGAACGAGAAGTTGCGCTCCGCGTTGTCGACGCTCGCGTTGTTCGAGACGGCCATCGTGCCGGGGTTGCTGTTGTACGTGAACCCGTGGTGGCCGTTGCCGTAGGCGATGTTGTGCCGGACGACGTGGTTGACGGCGATGTCGTCGCCGCCGAGCTTGTAGCCGTTGCGGTCGCCGTCGCCGCTCTGACTGCCGTCGCTGAGCGTGCCGTTGCCGTAGGACAGGGAGTACTCGATGGTCACCGGTCCGATGGCACCCGTGTCGGTCTTGGTGTACAGGTCCCAGCCGTCGTCGATGTTGTGGTGGGAGACGTCGTAACGGAAGACGTTCCCGGTGCCGGTGGTGAGCTTCGCCGCAAACCCGTCGGCGTCCTCGCCGTCGGAGTCGGCGTTGTCGTGCGACTGGGAACTCACGATCAGGTTGCTCGACGGCCACTGGCTGCTGGGGGTGCTGGAGGAGATCCGGCCCAGCTGCAGACCCGTGTCTCGGTTGTACGCCGTCACCGTGCGCTCGACGACGTTGTTGCTGCCGCCGACGTAGATCCCGTTGTCGCCGGCGTGCTCGACGGTGAGGCCGTACAGGTGCCAGTAATTGGCGTTCAGCTGGAGCCCGCGGTTCGACGAACTCTCGCTCTGCGCCGAGAAGTTCAGCACCGGAGTCTCGCCCGAGTAGGCGGACAGGGTGGTGAGTGCGCCGGAGGAGCCGTTGCTGCCCGCCGGGATCGTGACCGTCGACGAGTAGGCGTACGTCCCGCCGCGCAGATAGATGGTGCCGCCGGGGGCGATACGGCTGATCGCCGAGGTGAGCGTCGTCGGGGCGGACTGCGTGCCGGCCGCGCTGTCGGTGCCGCTCGGCGACACGTACAGCGTAGTGCTCGCGGCCTGCGCCGAGGTGCCGGACAGCGCGACGAGCGTGCCGGCCAGCAGGCCGACGCACGCGATGACGGGTCTCACTTGCATGGTGTTGCCTCCAGGTTCGTCCGTGACCAGGGGTTCCGTGCAAGGGAAAGCGCTTTCTCCGGGGAGGAACGTAAGCGCTTGCCGTGGACGCGTCAATAGACGGGTGCTTGATTCTTATTCATGAACATGAACGAGATCATGGGTGCCCGGGTGGCCGGAGCGAGGCGTGCCGGCCGCTCCTGAAGGGGCTGTGTTTGACCTGCGTCACCCTGGGGGTATTCTCTCCGGCTCGATTGGCCAGGCCCCTGCCCCATATGGCAGACTGTCCGAGTTGCTCGGTCGAGTGTTGATGCTGCGCGCCTCCCGCCGGGAGGACTGAAAGCGAGTCCCACAGTACTCGTCGCCCTAACTGCCCTACGGCAGCACTGGGGCGGACGTACGGGAATCTTTCGGGAAGTGTCAGTGCAGCGCCGGCCAGGCACCCGGTGGGCCCTTCGCCCCCGGCTTGCGGTTCCGGAAGGGCCGTGCTTTCCCAGCAGGGATGTTCGAACGATGGGGCATCTGTGTCAGCGAGAGCGCGACACGCCCGACCGCGTGGGTCGGAGAGAAGTCAGCGTACGAAGTCAGCGGAACACCGGGTTCCAGAGCGTTACGAGAGACAGGACTACTGAGTAGCCATGGCGGGACAGAAGATCCGCATCCGGCTCAAGGCCTACGACCACGAGGTCATCGACAGCTCGGCGAAGAAGATCGTCGAGACGGTGACGCGTACTGGTGCGTCGGTCGCGGGCCCGGTGCCGCTGCCCACTGAGAAGAACGTGTACTGCGTCATCAAGTCGCCGCACAAGTACAAGGACTCGCGCGAGCACTTCGAGATGCGCACGCACAAGCGCCTGATCGACATCCTCGACCCGACGCCCAAGACCGTTGACTCCCTGATGCGACTCGACCTCCCGGCCGGTGTCGACATCGAGATCAAGCTCTAGGGGTCGGTGATCTGAGAATGGCTAAGCAGATCAAGGGCATCCTGGGCGAGAAGCTCGGCATGACGCAGGTGTGGGACGAGAACAACCGTGTTGTTCCGGTCACCGTCGTCAAGGCCAGCCCCAATGTCGTGACCCAGGTCCGCACGAACGACGTGGACGGCTACGAGTCGGTCCAGATCGCCTTCGGCGAGATCGACCCGCGCAAGGTGAACAAGCCCCTCAAGGGTCACTTCGCCAAGGCCGACGTCACTCCCCGCCGCCACCTCGTCGAGATCCGCACCGCGGACGCCTCCGAGTACACGCTGGGCCAGGAGATCTCCGCTGAGGTCTTCGAGGCCGGCGTCAAGGTGGACGTGACCGGCAAGAGCAAGGGCAAGGGCTTCGCCGGTGTCATGAAGCGTCACAACTTCAAGGGCCTCGGCGCCGGTCACGGCACCCAGCGCAAGCACCGCTCTCCCGGTTCGATCGGTGGCTGCGCCACCCCGGGCCGCGTGTTCAAGGGCCTCCGCATGGCGGGTCGCATGGGCAACGAGCGTGTCACCACCCAGAACCTGACCGTCCACGCCGTTGACGCGGAGAAGGGTCTGCTGCTCATCAAGGGCGCGGTTCCCGGTCCGAACGGCGGCCTCGTCCTGGTCCGCACCGCGGCCAAGGGGGCCTGAGGTACCGATGAGCACTGTTGACATCCTTTCGCCTGCAGGCGAGAAGACCGGTAGCGTCGAGCTCCCCGCGGAGATCTTCGGCGTGGAGAAGATCAGCATCCCGCTGCTTCACCAGGTCGTCGTCGCGCAGAACGCCGCTGCCCGCCAGGGCACGCACAAGACCAAGCGTCGCGGTGAAGTCCGTGGTGGCGGTAAGAAGCCTTACCGCCAGAAGGGCACCGGCCGCGCCCGTCAGGGCTCGACCCGTGCGCCGCAGTTCGCCGGCGGTGGCGTCGTCCACGGCCCGCAGCCGCGTGACTACTCGCAGCGGACCCCGAAGAAGATGAAGGCCGCGGCCCTGCGCCACGCCCTCACCGACCGGGCCCGCCACAACCGTATCCACGTCGTGACCGGCGTGATCGAGGGCGAGACCCCCTCCACCAAGTCCGCTCGGACGCTGTTCGGCAAGATCTCGGAGCGCAAGAACCTGCTCCTGGTCGTCGACCGCGCCGACGAGGCTGCGTGGCTGTCCGCCCGCAACCTGCCCCAGGTCCACCTCCTGGAGCCGGGCCAGCTGAACACGTACGACGTTCTCGTCTCGGACGACGTGGTCTTCACCCAGGCCGCGTTCGAGTCCTTCGTGTCTGGCCCCAAGGCCGCTGACACCGAAGGGAGCGAAGCCTGATGGCTACGCGTCACCCGAGCATTGCCTCCAAGGCTGCCAAGGCCGCCAAGGTCGCGCGCGTCGCCAAGGCGCGTCGCCACGAGGCCGAGGGCAAGAACACCGTCGAGACGCCGATCAGCAAGTCGTTCACGGACCCCCGTGACGTGCTGCTGAAGCCGGTCGTCTCCGAGAAGAGCTACGCGCTTCTCGACGACAACAAGTACACGTTCATCGTCGCCCCGGGCGCCAACAAGACCCAGATCAAGCAGGCCGTCCAGGCGGTCTTCTCGGTCAAGGTCACCGGGGTCAACACGATCAACCGCATCGGCAAGCGCAAGCGGACCCGCACCGGCTTCGGCCAGCGTGCGGCCACCAAGCGCGCGATCGTGACCCTCGCTGAGGGCGACCGTATCGACATCTTCGGCGGTCCGACCGCCTAATGGCGGTCCGGATCGTCCGATATCGGACGAGGACTGAGAAATGGGAATCCGCAAGTACAAGCCGACTACGCCGGGCCGTCGTGGCTCCAGCGTCGCCGACTTCGTCGAGGTCACGCGGTCCACGCCGGAGAAGTCGCTGGTTCGCCCGCTGCACAGCAAGGGCGGCCGTAACAATTCCGGTCGTGTGACCGTTCGCCACCAGGGTGGCGGACACAAGCGCGCCTACCGAGTGATCGACTTCCGTCGTCACGACAAGGACGGCGTGCCGGCGAAGGTCGCGCACATCGAGTACGACCCCAACCGCACCGCGCGCATCGCGCTGCTCCACTACGTGGACGGCGAGAAGCGCTACATCCTGGCGCCGAAGGGCCTGAACCAGGGCGACCGGATCGAGAACGGCCCCGGCGCCGACATCAAGCCCGGCAACAACCTGGCGCTGCGCAACATCCCGGTCGGTACGACGATCCACTCCGTGGAGCTTCGTCCGGGCGGCGGCGCCAAGTTCGCCCGCTCCGCCGGTGCCTCCGTGCAGCTGCTCGCGAAGGAGGGCACGATGGCCCACCTTCGTATGCCGTCCGGTGAGATCCGCCTGGTCGACCAGCGCTGCCGCGCCACGGTCGGCGAGGTCGGCAACGCCGAGCAGAGCAACATCAACTGGGGCAAGGCCGGCCGCAAGCGCTGGTTGGGCGTCCGCCCGACCGTTCGCGGTGTGGCGATGAACCCGGTTGACCACCCCCACGGTGGTGGTGAGGGCAAGACCTCCGGTGGTCGCCACCCGGTCAGCCCCTGGGGTCAGAAGGAGGGTCGTACTCGTTCGCCGAAGAAGGCTTCGAACAAGTACATCGTCCGCCGCCGCAAGACGAACAAGAAGCGCTAGGAGCGGGTTTAGATGCCGCGCAGTCTCAAGAAGGGGCCCTTCGTCGACGAGCACCTCGCCAAGAAGGTGGATGCTCAGAACGAAGCCGGTTCCAAGAACGTCATCAAGACCTGGTCCCGCCGCTCGATGATCGTCCCGGCCATGCTGGGCCACACGATCGCGGTGCACAACGGCAAGACCCACATCCCGGTGTTTGTCACCGAGTCGATGGTCGGCCACAAGCTCGGCGAGTTCTCGCCGACGCGCACCTTCCGGGGTCACGTCAAGGACGACCGGAAGTCGAAGCGCCGCTAGCGCGGGGTGAACGACCATGACAAACACTGAAGGGACAACCATGGAAGCCAGGGCCCAGGCGCGGTACATCCGCGTCACGCCCATGAAGGCCCGCCGCGTGGTGGACCTCATCCGTGGCATGGCCGCCACGGAGGCTCAGGCGGTCCTGCGTTTCGCCCCGCAGGCCGCGAGCGTGCCGGTCGGCAAGGTGCTGGACAGCGCCATTGCCAACGCCGCGCACAACTACGACCACACCGACGCCGACAGCCTCTTCATCTCCGAGGCCTACGTCGACGAGGGCCCGACCCTGAAGCGGTTCCGTCCGCGTGCCCAGGGCCGTGCCTACCGGATCCGCAAGCGGACCAGCCACATCACCGTGGTCGTCAGCAGCAAGGAAGGAACCCGGTAATGGGCCAGAAGGTAAACCCGCACGGGTTCCGGCTCGGCATCACCACGGACTTCAAGTCCCGTTGGTACGCCGACAAGCTGTACAAGGACTACGTCAAGGAAGACGTCGCCATCCGTCGGATGATGACGTCCGGCATGGAGCGCGCCGGCATCTCGAAGGTGGAGATCGAGCGCACCCGTGACCGCGTGCGTGTGGACATCCACACCGCTCGTCCGGGCATCGTCATCGGCCGCCGTGGCGCCGAGGCCGACCGCATCCGCGGTGACCTCGAGAAGCTCACGGGCAAGCAGGTCCAGCTGAACATCCTCGAGGTCAAGAGCCCCGAGACCGACGCTCAGCTGGTTGCTCAGGCCGTTGCCGAGCAGCTGTCCTCCCGCGTTTCCTTCCGTCGCGCCATGCGTAAGAGCATGCAGGGCACGATGAAGGCCGGCGCGAAGGGCATCAAGATCCAGTGCGGTGGCCGCCTCGGTGGCGCCGAGATGTCCCGCTCGGAGTTCTACCGCGAGGGCCGTGTGCCCCTGCACACGCTCCGCGCGAACGTGGACTACGGCTTCTTCGAGGCCAAGACGACCTTCGGCCGCATCGGTGTGAAGGTCTGGATCTACAAGGGCGACGTCAAGAACATCGCCGAGGTCCGCGCCGAGAACGCTGCCGCCCGTGCGGGTAACCGCCCGGCTCGCGGTGGCGGTGCCGACCGCCCGGCCCGTGGTGGCCGCGGTGGCGAGCGGCGCGGTCGTAAGCCGCAGCAGGCTGCAGGCGCCGAGGCCCCCAAGGCCGAGGCCCCCGCCGCCGCTCCGGCTGAGAGCACCGGAACGGAGGCCTGACCGAAATGCTGATCCCCCGTAGGGTCAAGCACCGCAAGCAGCACCACCCGAAGCGCAGCGGCGCTGCCAAGGGCGGCACGCAGGTTGCGTTCGGCGAGTACGGCATCCAGGCGCTCACCCCGGCCTACGTGACGAACCGTCAGATCGAGGCCGCTCGTATCGCCATGACGCGTCACATCAAGCGTGGTGGCAAGGTCTGGATCAACATCTACCCGGACCGTCCCCTCACCAAGAAGCCTGCCGAGACCCGCATGGGTTCCGGTAAGGGTTCGCCGGAGTGGTGGATCGCCAACGTCAAGCCCGGACGCGTGATGTTCGAGCTGTCGTACCCCAACGAGAAGATCGCCCGTGAGGCGCTGACCCGTGCGGCCCACAAGCTGCCGATGAAGTGCCGGATCGTCAAGCGCGAGGCAGGTGAAGCGTGATGTCGGCCGGTACCAAGGCGTCCGAGCTGCGCGAACTGGGTGACGAGGAGCTTCTGGCGAAGCTCCGCGAAGCCAAGGAAGAGCTGTTCAACCTCCGCTTCCAGGCGGCGACGGGCCAGCTCGAGAACCACGGTCGGCTCAAGGCCGTCCGTAAGGACATCGCGCGGATCTACACCCTGATGCGTGAGCGCGAGCTGGGCATCGAGACGGTGGAGAGCGCCTGATGAGTGAGAGCAACGTGACTGAGCAGACTGCAGAGGCCCGCGGCTTCCGCAAGACCCGCGAGGGTCTCGTCGTCAGCGACAAGATGGACAAGACCGTCGTCGTCGCCGTCGAGGACCGCGTCAAGCACGCGCTGTACGGCAAGGTCATCCGCCGTACCAACAAGCTCAAGGCGCACGACGAGCAGAACGCCGCGGGTGTCGGCGACCGTGTCCTCCTCGCGGAGACCCGGCCGCTGTCCGCCACGAAGCGGTGGCGCGTCGTCGAGATCCTCGAGAAGGCCAAGTAGGTAATTCCCGCAAGGGAATTCCAATAAGTACGCCTGCGGGCAAACCCGCAGGACAGTTCCGCCAGGCTCCGGGAGCCGCTCGCTGAGCGGCTCCCGGGGAACCGGCAGACAAACAGGAGATAGACGTGATCCAGCAGGAGTCGCGACTGCGTGTCGCCGACAACACTGGTGCGAAGGAAATCCTTTGCATCCGTGTGCTCGGTGGCTCCGGTCGCCGCTACGCGGGCATCGGTGACGTCATCGTCGCCACCGTCAAGGACGCGATCCCCGGTGGCAACGTGAAGAAGGGTGACGTCGTCAAGGCGGTCATCGTTCGCACCGTCAAGGAGCGCCGCCGTCCGGACGGCTCGTACATCCGCTTCGACGAGAACGCCGCCGTCATTCTGAAGAACGACGGCGACCCTCGCGGCACCCGCATCTTCGGCCCGGTCGGGCGTGAGCTGCGCGAGAAGAAGTTCATGAAGATCATCTCGCTGGCTCCGGAGGTGCTGTAAGCATGAAGATCAAGAAGGGCGACCTGGTCCAGGTCATCACCGGCAAGGACAAGGGCAAGCAGGGCAAGGTCATTGCCGCTTACCCGCGCGACGAGCGCGTCCTGGTCGAGGGTGTCAACCGGGTCAAGAAGCACACCAAGGCCGGTCCGACCGCTCGCGGTTCGCAGGCCGGCGGCATCGTCACGACCGAGGCGCCGATCCACGTCTCCAACGTCCAGCTGGTCGTTGAGAAGGACGGCAACAAGGTTGTCACGCGTGTCGGTTACCGCTTCGACGACGAGGGCAACAAGATCCGCGTTGCCAAGCGGACGGGTGAGGACATCTGATGGCTACCACCACCACTCCGCGTCTCAAGACGAAGTACCGCGAGGAGATCACGGGCAAGCTGCGTGAGGAGTTCTCGTACGAGAACGTCATGCAGATCCCCGGCCTCGTCAAGATCGTGGTCAACATGGGTGTGGGCGACGCCGCCCGCGACTCCAAGCTGATCGAGGGCGCCATCCGCGACCTCACCACGATCACCGGTCAGAAGCCGGCCGTCACCAAGGCCCGCAAGTCCATCGCGCAGTTCAAGCTGCGTGAGGGTCAGCCGATCGGTGCCCACGTCACGCTCCGTGGCGACCGCATGTGGGAGTTCCTGGACCGCACCCTGTCGCTCGCGCTGCCGCGCATCCGCGACTTCCGTGGTCTGTCCCCCAAGCAGTTCGACGGTCGTGGCAACTACACCTTCGGTCTCACGGAGCAGGTCATGTTCCACGAGATCGACCAGGACAAGATCGACCGCGTCCGGGGTATGGACATCACCGTGGTCACCACGGCGACCAACGACGCTGAGGGCCGCGCGCTCCTTCGTCACCTCGGCTTCCCCTTCAAGGAGGCGTGAGCGAGATGGCGAAGAAGGCTCTGATCGCAAAGGCTGCTCGCAAGCCCAAGTTCGGCGTGCGTGGCTACACGCGCTGCCAGCGCTGCGGCCGTCCCCACTCCGTGTACCGCAAGTTCGGCCTGTGCCGCGTGTGCCTTCGTGAGATGGCTCACCGTGGCGAGCTGCCGGGCGTGACCAAGAGCTCCTGGTAGTCCCGCAGTTAGGGATTCCCGAAGCTCTCGGTAAGCAATGGGCGTGTCAGGCGCCCTCCTCTCCATGGCTTAGGCTTGGAGGGTTGGGCGCCTGACGGTCGCCCGTACGACTTACTACGCCGTAGGTCCACCGCACCGCACCCGCCTCGTCTCGGATCGAGGAGAGGGATGGGCACCTGGAAACCCCGGCGAGAGAGGCCGAAGGCCAATTCATGACCATGACTGATCCGATCGCAGACATGCTTACGCGTCTGCGCAACGCGAACTCGGCATACCACGACTCCGTGACGATGCCGGCATCGAAGATCAAGTCTCACATCGCGGAGATCCTCCAGCAGGAGGGCTTCATCACGGGCTGGAAGGTCGAGGACGCCGAGGTCGGCAAGAACCTCGTTCTCGAGCTGAAGTTCGGCCCGAACCGTGAGCGCTCCATCGCGGGCATCAAGCGGATCTCCAAGCCCGGTCTCCGGGTGTACGCGAAGTCCACCAACCTGCCCAAGGTCCTCGGTGGCCTCGGCGTGGCGATCATCTCCACGTCGCACGGTCTCCTGACCGACAAGCAGGCCGGCAAGAAGGGCGTGGGTGGGGAAGTCCTCGCCTACGTCTGGTAGCGGAAGGGAACGGAGGAAACAGCTATGTCGCGCATTGGCAAGCTCCCCATCACGGTTCCCGCCGGCGTGGACGTCACCATCGACGGCCGTACGGTCTCGGTCAAGGGCCCCAAGGGCTCGCTGACCCACACCGTTGCCGCGCCGATCGACATCGCCAAGGGTGAGGACGGCGTTCTCAACGTCACCCGCCCCAACGACGAGCGTCAGAACAAGGCCCTGCACGGCCTGTCCCGCACGCTGGTGGCGAACATGATCACCGGCGTGACCCAGGGTTACGTGAAGAAGCTCGAAATCAGTGGTGTCGGTTACCGCGTGGCGGCCAAGGGTTCGAACCTCGAGTTCGCGCTCGGCTACAGCCACTCGATCACGGTCGAGGCGCCCGAGGGCATCTCGTTCAAGGTCGAGAACCCGACGCACTTCTCGGTCGAGGGCATCGACAAGCAGAAGGTCGGCGAGGTTGCGGCCAACATCCGCAAGCTGCGCAAGCCTGACCCGTACAAGGCCAAGGGCGTCAAGTACGAGGGCGAAGTCATCCGCCGCAAGGTCGGAAAGGCGGGTAAGTAAGCCATGGCATACGGACAGAAGATCCTCAAGGGCGACGCCTACAAGCGCGCCGCGATCAAGCGCCGCCACATCCGGATCCGTAAGCACATCAACGGAACGGCGGAGCGTCCGCGTCTGGTCGTTACCCGCTCGAACCGCCACATCGTGGCCCAGGTGATCGACGACATCAAGGGTCACACCCTTGCGTCGGCGTCCACCCTGGACACCTCGATCCGCGGTGCCGAGGGCGACAAGTCGACGCAGGCCAAGCAGGTCGGCGCCCTGGTCGCCGAGCGTGCCAAGGCCGCCGGTGTCGAGGCTGTCGTATTCGACCGTGGTGGCAACCAGTACGCCGGGCGCATTGCCGCCCTGGCGGACGCCGCCCGCGAAGCCGGGCTCAAGTTCTGAGCCGCTTCCGTAGCTAGCGGAAAGAGAGAGGTAATCCAATGGCTGGACCCCAGCGCCGTGGAAGCGGTGCCGGTGGCGGCGAGCGGCGGGACCGGAAGGGCCGTGACGGCGGCGCTGCTGCCGCCGAGAAGACCGCGTACGTTGAGCGCGTCGTCGCGATCAACCGCGTCGCCAAGGTTGTGAAGGGTGGTCGTCGCTTCAGCTTCACTGCGCTGGTCGTGGTGGGCGACGGTGACGGCACCGTGGGTGTCGGATACGGCAAGGCCAAGGAGGTGCCGGCCGCCATCGCCAAGGGTGTTGAGGAGGCCAAGAAGCACTTCTTCAAGGTCCCCCGTATCCAGGGCACCATCCCGCACCCGATCACGGGTGAGAAGGCTGCCGGCGTCGTTCTGCTCAAGCCCGCGTCCCCCGGTACCGGCGTCATCGCCGGTGGCCCGGTGCGTGCCGTGCTCGAGTGCGCCGGTATCCACGACATCCTGTCGAAGTCGCTCGGCTCGTCGAACGCGATCAACATCGTGCACGCGACCGTGACGGCCCTGAAGGGTCTGCAGCGTCCCGAGGAGGTCGCGGCCCGCCGTGGCCTGCCGCTCGAGGACGTCGCCCCCGCGGCTCTTCTCCGTGCACGTGCCGGGGCGGGTGCGTAATGGCTCGCCTCAAGGTCACGCAGACGAAGTCGTACATCGGCAGCAAGCAGAACCACCGTGACACCCTGCGGTCCCTTGGTCTCAAGGGGATCAACACCGTGGTCGTCAAGGAGGACCGCCCCGAGTTCCGCGGAATGGTGCACACCGTCCGCCACCTCGTGACGGTTGAGGAGGTCGACTGATCATGGCGGAGAACAACCCGCTCAAGATCCACAACCTCCGTCCCGCCCCGGGCGCCAAGACCGCCAAGACCCGTGTCGGTCGTGGTGAGGCGTCGAAGGGTAAGACGGCCGGTCGTGGTACCAAGGGCACGAAGGCCCGTTACCAGGTTCCGGAGCGCTTCGAGGGTGGGCAGATGCCCCTCCACATGCGCCTCCCGAAGCTGAAGGGCTTCAAGAACCCGTTCAAGACCGAGTACCAGGTCGTGAACCTCGACAAGCTGGCCGCGCTCTACCCCGAGGGTGGCGAAGTCACCGTCGAGGGTCTGGTGGCCAAGGGTGCCGTTCGCAAGAACAGCCTCGTCAAGGTCCTCGGCCAGGGTGAGATCTCCGTGGCGCTGCAGGTGACGGTCGACGCCGTCTCCGGCTCCGCCAAGGAGAAGATCACCGGTGCCGGCGGCACCGTCACCGAGCTCATCTGAACCACTCAGGTGTCTCGATGACTTGAGCGATCCCGACCGGGGATACCCCAACAATGGGGTATCCCCGGTTGGTCGTTCCAAGGGAAGCCGTGCCGCCGGTAAGGTAGCCTGCACTGTTCTTTTTTGTATCCGTCGAACCTCAAGACCGTCACCCTTGACGCTGTTGCGCGGGGGTCGCAGGAGGCACCGTGCTCACCGCGTTCGCCCGGGCGTTCAGGACACCCGACCTGCGCAAGAAGCTGCTCTTCACGCTCGCCATCATCGTGGTGTACCGGGTTGGTACGCACGTCCCGATCCCCGGCGTCAACTACACGGCCGTCCAGACATGCGTGGACGAGGCCTCCGGCAACCAGGGCCTCTTCGGCCTGGTCAACATGTTCAGCGGCGGCGCGCTGCTGCAGATCACGATCTTCGCGCTGGGCATCATGCCGTACATCACGGCGAGCATCATTCTGCAGCTGCTGACCGTGGTGATCCCGCGCCTGGAAGCCCTCAAGAAGGAGGGCCAGGCGGGCACGTCGAAGATCACGCAGTACACCCGGTACCTGACGGTGGCGCTCGCCATCCTGCAGGGCACCGGCCTGGTGGCCACCGCCCGCAGCGGCGCCCTGTTCAGCGGCTGCAGCACTGCCAGCAGCATCGTGCCGGACCAGGCGATCTTCACCACCATCACCATGGTCATCTGCATGACCGCCGGTACGGCCGTCGTCATGTGGCTCGGTGAGCTCATCACCGACCGCGGCATCGGCAACGGCATGTCGATCCTGATGTTCATCTCGATCGCCGCGACCTTCCCGTCCGCGCTGTGGGCGATCAAGAAGCAGGGCAAGCTGGCCGACGGCTGGATCGAGTTCGGCACCGTCATCCTCGTCGGCCTGGTCATGGTCGGCCTGGTGGTCTTCGTCGAGCAGGCCCAGCGGCGCATCCCCGTGCAGTACGCGAAGCGCATGATCGGCCGCCGTTCCTACGGCGGTACGTCGACCTACATCCCGCTGAAGGTCAACCAGGCGGGTGTGATTCCCGTCATTTTCGCGTCCTCGCTGCTCTACATCCCGGCGCTGATCGCTCAGTTCTCCGGGAGCAAGGCAGGCTGGAAGACCTGGGTCGAGCAGAACCTGACCAAGGGCGACCACCCGATTTACCTGGTCAGCTACTTCTTGCTGATCGTTTTCTTCGCGTTCTTCTACGTGGCGATCTCCTTCAACCCCGAAGAAGTCGCCGACAACATGAAGAAGTATGGTGGCTTCATCCCGGGCATCCGGGCTGGCCGACCGACCGCTGAGTACCTCAGCTACGTACTCAACCGGATCACCTGGCCGGGTTCGCTGTATCTGGGTCTGATCGCTCTTGTGCCAACGATGGCGTTGGTCGGGTTCGGGGCAACCGGTAACTTCCCGTTCGGCGGGACCAGCATCCTGATCATCGTGGGTGTGGGTCTCGAGACGGTGAAGCAAATCGAGAGCCAGCTCCAGCAGCGCAATTACGAAGGGTTCCTCCGCTGATGCGAATCGTTCTCGTCGGGCCGCCTGGCGCCGGGAAGGGCACGCAGGCCACTCGCCTTGCCGAGAAGCTGCGTGTCCCGCACATCTCCACGGGCGACCTGTTCCGCGCCAACATCAGCCAGCAGACGGAGCTCGGGAAACTCGCGAAGTCCTACATGGACGCCGGCAATCTCGTCCCCGACGAGGTCACCATCGCGATGGCCAAGGACCGCATGGAGCAGCCGGACGCGGAGAACGGCTTCCTGCTCGACGGTTTCCCGCGCAACGTCTCGCAGGCCGAGGCGCTCGACGAGCTGCTCAAGACCGAGGGCATCAAGCTGGACGCGGTACTCGACCTCGAGGTCCCCGAGGAAGAGGTCGTCAAGCGGATCGCCGGCCGGCGCATCTGCCGCAACGACTCGGCGCACGTGTTCCACGTGACGTACAGCCCGCCGAAGAACGAAGGCGTCTGCGACGTCTGCGGCGGTGAGCTCTACCAGCGTGACGACGACTCCGAGGAGACCGTCCGCACCCGGCTCGAGGTCTACCACACGCAGACCGAGCCGATCATCGACTACTACAAGGCGCAGGGCCTGGTCGTCACGATCTCGTCCCTCGGCCCGGTGGGCGAGGTCACGCAGCGGGCGATGGAAGCCCTCAAGCGCGAGGACGACGGCAAGTAGCCGTCAGCCGGTTACGGCCGTGGCACCCCCAGGGGCGTCACGGCCGTACTGTTGTGTAGGTAATTGGTTGACGTGAGTGACGGAGAGCGCAGGCCACCCATGGTGCAGATCAAGACCCCCGAGCAGATCGCCAAGATGCGTGAGGCGGGGCTGGTCGTCGCCGCCATCCACGCGGCCACTCGTGAGGCCGCGGTCCCCGGGGCGACCACCAAGGACCTGGACCAGGTCGCGCGCAAGGTGCTCGCCGAGCACGACGCCAAGCCCAACTTCCTTGGCTACGGCGGTTTCCCGGCCACGATCTGCACCTCCGTCAACGAGGTCGTCGTCCACGGCATCCCGTCCGACGAGGTCATCCTCAAGGACGGCGACATCATCTCCATCGACTGCGGCGCGATCATCGACGGCTGGCACGGCGACGCGGCGTACACGGCCTTCGTCGGCTCGGGCCACGCCCCCGAGTTGATCGAGCTCTCCCGGGTCACCGAGGAGTCGATGTGGGCCGGCATCGCGGCGATGAAGCAGGGCAACCGGCTCGTCGACGTCTCCCGCGCCATCGAGACCTACATCCGCCGCCAGCCGAAGCCGGGCGGCGGCAAGTACGGAATCATCGAGGACTACGGCGGCCACGGCATCGGCACCGAGATGCACATGGACCCGCACCTGCTGAACTACGTGGAGAAGCGCCGCGGCAAGGGCCCCAAGCTGGTCCCGGGCTTCTGCCTCGCGATCGAGCCGATGGTCTCCCTCGGCACGCCGAAGACCGAGGTCCTCTCCGACGACTGGACGGTCATCACCACCGACGGCACCTGGTCCTCCCACTGGGAGCACTCCATCGCGCTGACGGAGGAGGGCCCCTTGGTCCTCACGGCTCCCGATGGGGGCAGGGCGAAGCTGGCGGAGCTCGGGATCACGGCGGCGCCGGATCCGCTGGCCTGAGTCCGGGCCCGAGCCGCGACCGCCGGTCGGAGGCCGGCGCAGCCGCTCGAAGCCTGTGAGGCGCTCCCGGCGCCGAGCCCGCGAGAGCGGCGATGGGGATGGGTCGGCGGCAAGGCGAAGCCGGCGGAGTACGGGATCACGGTGGCTTCGGACCCGCTCGGCTGAAGCCCGTTCGCTTAATGATCTAGGGCCTGGGGCAGACTCTCTCGATTCGTCTTTCCGGGTGCGCTGACGTAGACTGACTCGTCGGCTCTCGTGCACCCGCATGTCCGCATGCGCCCCGTGAGGGAACAGTGCGGGAGTCGATCAAGGTAGTCGATTCGAAGGGCGAAGCGTGGCCAAGAAGCAAGGTGCCATCGAGATCGAGGGCACTGTCGTCGAGTCTCTTCCGAACGCCATGTTCAAGGTCGAGCTCCAGAACGGCCACCAGGTCCTGGCACACATCAGCGGCAAGATGCGTATGCACTACATCCGCATCCTCCCTGACGACCGGGTCGTGGTGGAGTTGTCTCCGTACGACCTGACGCGTGGCCGGATCGTCTACCGCTACAAGTAGATCTTGCCCACGTCCCGCGCGAGCGGGGCTGCCGGCAACTGACCCGGAGAACCTCAATCCCATGAAGGTCAAGCCGAGCGTCAAGAAGATCTGCGACAAGTGCAGGGTGATCCGCCGTCACGGTCGGGTCATGGTCATCTGCGAGAACCCGCGCCACAAGCAGCGCCAGGGCTGACGCACGATCGACCGATCCCTCTGCATCGACATCGCAGAGATTCGCGCGACGCGAGCTGAATATGTTCATACGCAGGACCCAGGCACCGCAGGTGTCTGATACCCCCGGTTCGGAGGCCGGGGACCCGGTTCGTACCTTGTACGGCGGCTGGGAGCCGGTTCTGTGGAAGACCTCCGAGGATCAACTGGAGCCATTGAATGGCACGCGTTTCCGGTGTTGACATCCCGCGCGAAAAGCGTGTGGAGGTCGCCCTCACCTATGTGTTCGGCATCGGCCGGACCCTCTCGCAGGCGACGCTGGCAGCGACCGGCGTCGACCCGAACACCCGCGTTCGCGACCTCTCCGAGGAGCAGCTCGTCGCGATCCGCGAGTTCGTCGACAGCAACATCAAGACCGAGGGTGACCTCCGTCGCGAGGTCCAGGCCGACATCCGCCGCAAGGTCGAGATCGGTTGCTACCAGGGTCTCCGTCACCGTCGTGGCCTGCCCGTCCGCGGTCAGCGCACCAGCACGAACGCCCGTACCCGCAAGGGCCCGCGTCGCGCCATCGCCGGCAAGAAGAAGCCGGGCAAGAAGTAGTCCTCAGCGGACAACGCTTCACCAGCGGTCTTCGCTGTAGGACCGACCACCTCCCCGTAGGAGTTACTAGATGCCCCCCAAGGGTCGTCAGGGCGCTGCCAAGAAGGTGCGCCGCAAGGAAAAGAAGAACGTCGCTCACGGCCACGCGCACATCAAGAGCACGTTCAACAACACGATCGTCTCGATCACGGACCCCTCGGGCAACGTGATCTCCTGGGCCTCCGCCGGCCACGTCGGCTTCAAGGGCTCGCGCAAGTCCACCCCCTTCGCCGCGCAGATGGCCGCCGAGTCGGCCGCCCGCCGCGCGCAGGAGCACGGCATGCGCAAGGTCGACGTCTTCGTGAAGGGCCCGGGCTCCGGTCGCGAGACCGCGATCCGCTCCCTCCAGGCCACGGGCCTCGAGGTCGGCTCCATCCAGGACGTCACCCCCACCCCGCACAACGGCTGCCGTCCGCCGAAGCGTCGTCGCGTCTGACGCACGGCCGGTAGGTCTTGGGATTTCGGGCGGTACGGCACTTTCAAAGGGCCGTACCGCCCGTACCCTTGCAGTACCCGTCCCTTTTGCGGGGGACGATTCCGTCGGGCGTCAAATAGCGGGCGTCCACGAAAGAAGGATCTGATCCACACATGCTGATCGCTCAGCGTCCCTCGTTGACCGAAGAGGTCGTCGACGAGTTCCGTTCCCGGTTCGTGATCGAGCCGCTGGAGCCGGGCTTCGGCTACACCCTCGGCAACTCCCTCCGCCGCACCCTCCTGTCGTCGATCCCCGGGGCTGCTGTCACCAGCATCCGCATCGACGGTGTCCTGCACGAGTTCACCACCGTGCCGGGCGTCAAGGAGGACGTCACCGACCTGATCCTGAACATCAAGCAGCTGGTCGTCTCCTCGGAGCACGACGAGCCGGTCGTGATGTACCTGCGCAAGCAGGGTCCGGGTCTGGTCACCGCCGCCGACATCGCGCCCCCGGCCGGTGTCGAGGTCCACAACCCCGACCTGGTGCTTGCCACGCTCAACGGCAAGGGCAAGCTGGAGATGGAGCTGACGGTCGAGCGCGGCCGCGGTTACGTCTCGGCGGTGCAGAACAAGCAGGTGGGTCAGGAGATCGGGCGTATCCCGGTCGACTCGATCTACTCGCCGGTGCTGAAGGTCACGTACAAGGTCGAGGCGACCCGTGTCGAGCAGCGCACCGACTTCGACAAGCTGATCGTCGACGTCGAGACCAAGCAGGCCATGCGCCCGCGTGACGCCATGGCCTCGGCCGGTAAGACCCTGGTCGAGCTGTTCGGTCTGGCGCGTGAGCTGAACATCGACGCCGAGGGCATCGACATGGGCCCGTCGCCGACGGACGCCGCCCTGGCCGCCGATCTCGCCCTGCCGATCGAGGAGCTGGAGCTCACCGTTCGGTCGTACAACTGCCTCAAGCGTGAGGGCATCCACTCCGTGGGTGAGCTCGTCGCCCGCTCCGAGGCCGACCTCCTCGACATTCGCAACTTCGGTGCGAAGTCCATCGACGAGGTCAAGGCGAAGCTGGCCGGTATGGGCCTCGCGCTCAAGGACAGCCCGCCCGGATTCGACCCGACCGCCGCCGCCGACGCCTTCGGCGCCGACGACGACGCGGATGCCGGGTTCGTCGAGACCGAGCAGTACTAAGAGCTCGGGTTCGACGGCTGGATTGTGGCTGCGGGCCGGTTGTGGCCGGCCGCGCAGTTCCCCGCGCCCCTTGGGGCGCGGGACCTCCGAGGCTGTAAAAGGCTCCGGATCTCCGACAGGCGGCCGCCTGCTCGGATACTGACCTCGGTACCTGATACGGCCGGGGCAGACACACAGGAGAAGAACCATGCCGAAGCCCACCAAGGGTGCCCGTCTGGGCGGCAGTGCCGCGCACGAGAAGCTGCTCCTCGCGAACCTCGCGAAGGCGCTGTTCGAGCACGGCCGCATCACCACCACCGAGGCGAAGGCCCGCCGCCTGCGCCCGTACGCCGAGCGTCTGGTCACCAAGGCGAAGAAGGGCGACCTTCACAACCGCCGCCAGGTGCTGCAGGTCATCACGGACAAGAGCATCGTGCACACGCTCTTCACCGAGATCGGCCCGCGCTACGAGAACCGTCCGGGTGGCTACACCCGCATCACCAAGATCGGTAACCGCCGTGGCGACAACGCGCCCATGGCTGTCATCGAGCTGGTCGAGGCGCTGACGGTCGCGCAGCAGGCGACCGGCGAGGCCGAGGCCGCGACGAAGCGTGCCGCCAAGGACGTCGAGGCTGCGGTCGAGGTCGAGGACGCCAAGGTCGACGTGACCAAGGCCGACGAGGCCGAGGAAGCCGCCGAGGAGTCGAAGGACGCGTAAGCGTTCTGGCGAAGGCTGTTTCGTGGGCGGGCCCGTTCCTTTCGAGGAGCGGGCCCGCCTTCGTGTTGCTGAGAGGATCTCCGTGTGAGTGACGAAGTACAGCCCGGTTACGTCCGTGTCCGTCTCGACCTGTCGTACGACGGGAGCGAGTTCTCCGGGTGGGCCAAGCAGGCCGGGGGCCGGCGGACCGTGCAGGGCGAGATCGAGGACGCCCTGCGGACCGTGACACGGTCCGGGGGGACGACGTACGAGCTGACCGTGGCCGGGCGGACCGACGCCGGGGTGCATGCGCGCGGACAGGTCGCCCATGTCGACCTGCCCCGGGAGGTCTGGGACGCGCATCACGACAAGCTGCTCAAGCGGCTCGCGGGGCGCCTGTCCAGGGACGTACGCGTGTGGGCCCTCAGAGAGGCGCCCAGTGGCTTCAACGCCCGTTTCTCGGCGGTCTGGCGGCGGTACGCCTACCGGGTCACCGACAATCCCGGCGGTGTGGATCCGCTGCTGCGCAATCACGTCCTCTGGCACGACTGGCCACTCGACGTCGACGCGATGAACGAGGCCGCCGAACGGCTGCTGGGGGAGCACGACTTCGCCGCCTACTGCAAGAAGCGGGAGGGTGCGACCACCATCCGTACGCTGCAGCGGCTGAGCCTGGTGCGCGGGGAGGACGGGATCATCACCGCGACCGTGCGCGCCGACGCCTTCTGCCACAACATGGTGCGCTCGCTGATCGGGGCGCTGCTGTTCGTCGGGGACGGGCACCGGGGGCCGGACTGGCCCGGCAAGGTGCTCGCGGCCGGCGTACGGGATTCGGCCGTGCATGTCGTACGGCCGCACGGGCTGACCCTTGAGGAGGTCGGCTACCCGGCCGACGAGTTGTTGGCCGCGCGGAACAAAGAGGCGCGGAACCGGCGGTCCTTGCCCGGCTCGTCCGGATGCGAAACCTGTTAGTTACTCACGCTTGGGGCGAAGATATCGCCCATGTCGGGACTTAGTGGACGTAAGTCCCGTGTAGCCCCTTACGGCCTTCACATCCTCTCGTATATTCTTTCGCAACTCGGTCATCAGTTCTACAGGGGAGACCGGGCAACAGGTGGGGGGCAAGGGGCCGGTGAGGCCCATGGGTGGGGTTTCTCATGAGTGCAGTTGGTCCGACAAGGGCCGGGGGGCGTCGTGTCGCGCGGCAGAGTCATGGGCGTCGTAGAGCCGCGCGGGGCGGCAGAGCTCCCCTGGGGCTGCTGCCGCTTCCGCCGACGGACAAGGAGAAGTACTCCTACGCCCGAAGACGGCTGTGGATCCTGACGATCAGCTCTCTGATCAGCTTCTGCTGCCTGGTGATGAGCCAGTTCAAGCTGGCCCAGTCCACACCGGTGCTGTGGATCTACACGCCGCTGCTGGTGTTCACGGTCATCTACTACCTGGTGTCGCTTCGGGTGAATGGTTTCACCAGAGACTTCGACATCGCGCACCACAAGCGGCTGGTCCACGGCTGGCGGCCCGAGGTCTACCCCACGGTCGACGTGTTCCTGCCGGTGTGCGGTGAGCCCATCGAGGTGCTGCACAACACCTGGCGGCACGTGCGGGAGATGGCCGACCACTACCCGGGCGTCTGTGTTCCCTTCGTCCTCGACGACGGCGCGAGCCCCGAGCTGAAGGCCATGGCCCGCGACTTCGGGTTCCGCTACGGCACCCGGGAGAACCGCGGCTGGTTCAAGAAGGCGGGCAACCTGCACTTCGGGTTCGGGCAGTCCGACGGCCAGTACATCCTCATCCTCGACGCCGACTTCACCCCGCGCGCCGACCTGCTCGAAGAACTGCTGCCGTACATGGAGTCCGACCCGGGGATCGGGATCGTGCAGTCCCCGCAGTACTTCCGGGTGCTGGACTCGCAGAACTGGATCGAGCGCGGCGCGGGCGCCGTGCAGGAGCTGTTCTACCGGTCCGTGCAGGTCTCCCGGCAGGGCAGCGACGGCGCGATCTGCGTCGGCTCCTGCGCCGTGTACCGGCGGGCCGCGCTGGAGACCAACGGCGGTACGACGCTGATCGAGCACTCCGAGGACGTGCACACCGGCTTCGACCTGCGGGGCCTCGGCTGGGACCTGCGCTATGTGCCGGTCGCCGTCTCCACGGGCGTGTGCCCGGACACCGCCGGCGCCTTCTTCAACCAGCAGTACCGCTGGTGCTCCGGCTCGATGAGCCGCTCGCCGGCAAGAAGTTCTGGCAGCGCAAGATCAGGCTGTCCAGCCGCCTGTGCTACATGTCCGGGTTCTTCTACTACATCCACACGGCGCTGTTCACCTTCGCGGCGCCGGTCATCCCCATCGTGCTGCTCGTGATGATGCCGCAGAAGCTGCAGGTCGAGCACCTGGTCCTGGTGCTGCCGAGCATCCTCTACACCACGATCATCTTCCCGATGTGGCACAAGGCGCCCTACCGCCTGGAGGCCTGGGCGGCCCGCATGATGTACGGCTGGGCGCACGTCTTCGCCATCTGGGACATCCTGCGCAAGAACCGCATGGGCTGGCAGCCCACCGGCTCCTCCGGCGCCAAGAAGAACAAGACCCGCCGCTTCTGGATCGGCATGTGGGTCTGGAGCGGCGGCACGGCCCTGATCTGGGTGGTCGGCGCTGTGTACCGGACGTTCACCATGGACGCCCCGAACTTCGCCCTGATCCTGTCCTCCGGGCTCTTCTACGCCCTCGTGGTGGGCCGCGTGCTGGTGCAGCCGCGCGAGAGGGCGGTCGCCTGATGCAGTTCCGCCACCGTGCCCGTACCGCACTGGCCGCCGTCCTGCTCACCGCCCTGACCCTCGGCGGCTGCTCTGTGCTCGGCGAGTCGAACGACGGGTCGCCCGCCGAACACGCCGAGGGCGGCGCCGATCCGTCGAAGAGCGCGCAGTCCGACATCCCCTACGACGTCGTGCCGCTGATCAAGCCGGACAAGAAGTACTACGGAGCCGCCGTGGCGGGCGCGCCCACGTCCATGAAGGGCGTCGACGCGTACACCGAGCTAACCGGCAAGCAGCCCAACCTCATCGAGTACTACGCCGGCTGGGGCGACGGCTTCGACGCCAGTGGCGTGCGCAAGGCCTGGAAGAAGGGCGCCATGACGCTGATGTCCTGGGAGCCCCTCGACACCACCATCGCCGACATCGCGGCGGGCAAGTCGGACGCGTACATCAAAAAGTACGCGACGGCGGTGCGCAGGCTGAACGTGCCCGTGGTGATCGACTTCGCCGACGAGTTCAACGGCCAGTGGGAGAAGTGGGGCACGAAGTACGTGACCCCCAAGCAGTACGTGGCCGCCTGGCGGCACATCCACGAGACGTTCATCGACGCCGGTGCCTCGAACGTGATCTGGGCCTGGTCGCCCAACATCGTCAACCCCGTCAAGAGCGTGAAGCTGGAGCCCTACTACCCGGGCGACGCCTACGTCGACTGGGTGGGGCTGGTGGGCTACTGGACGATCGACGAGGACAACGCCTTCGACAGCGTCTTCGGTCCGACCATCGACCAGATCCGCACGTTCACCAAGAAGCCCATGATCCTGATCGAGACGGCGGCCATGGCGGGTGAGCGGCGACGGGCCGACATCCGCAACCTGTTCGCGGGCGTGGAGGCCGACGACGACATGCTCGGCTTCATCTGGTTCAACTACAAGAAGCGTGCCGACTGGCGGTTGGAGGCGAGCCCGCTGGCGCTGAAGGAGTTCAAGCGCCTGGCGGCCGACGACCGTTTCGGCTTCGACGTACGGAAGCCGTGATGACCTCCCGAAACGACCACTACACGCCACAGCCCTACGATCCGTACGCCGACGACGACAGCGGGTCCGGTTGGTTCAACTCCAACGGGACGCCCCCGCGGCAGCAGCAGTACGAGCAGCAGGGGCACGCGTACGACAACCACTTCCACCCGGGCCAGGAGCCGCAGCAGCAGCCGTACGCGGCCGGCATCCCCGAGCAGCCGCACAGCGGTCCCGAGGACCAGCCGACGTACGCCCTGCGCACCGTCCAGTACCAGCAGGTGCCGGACGACGCGGCGGACGAGCCCGGTTACCACATCCCCGAGACGCCGGAAGCCGGCTGGGAGATGGCGGCGAGCCGGCGGCGGGCCTGGGTCAGCCGGGCCGTACTGCTGTGCATCCTGCTCGTCCAGGCGGCGCTGTCGCTGCGGCTGTCCAACACCGCCTTCCAGGACGAGGCGCTGTACCTGGCGGCCGGTCACTCCGAGCTCGCCCAGCTGCTCCACGGCACCCCGCTGCCCCGCGACTACGCCGCGTACTTCTCCGGCTCGCCGCAGCTCTACCCGGTGCTCGCCGCGATCGTGGACGCGAAGTTCGGGCTCGCCGGGGCGCGGACCCTGAGCCTGTTCTTCATGCTCTGCACCACCGGGCTGCTGTACTCCTTCACCCGGCGGCTGTTCAACGAGCGGGCCGCGCTGGCCGCCGCCGCGCTGTTCGCGGTGCTCCAGTCGACCGTCGTGATGGGCTATTTCGCCACCTACGACGCGGCCGCGGTGTTCCTGCTCGCCCTGACGACCTGGATCGTCGTACGCACCGACCGGGCGCCGGTGATCGCCGTGCTGCTGGCCGCGCCTGTCGCGGTCCTGGCGGTCGGGGTGAAGTACGCGTCCGCGCTGTACCTGCCGACCATCGTCGCGCTCGCCCTGCTCACCGCGTGGCCGCACAAGGGCGGCAAGGCGTTCCTGCGGATGGTGCTGCTCGCGCTCGGCATCGGCGGTCTGGTCGTGGTGGGCATGTACACCACGGATCTGATGGACGGTGTGCGGCAGACCACCACCAACCGTGTCCACGGCACTGACACCACCGAGTTCCTGCTGGAGCAGTCGGCCAAGTGGGGCGGGCTGATGTTCCTGACCGCCGTCGGCGGCGCCGTCTCGTACGTCCGGCGCAGCCGTATGAACGAGTCGCCGCAGGCCATCGGGCTGGGCAACCCCGGCTGGCGCTGGCGGGCCCTGCTCGGGCTGGTGCTGTGCGGTACGGCCGTGCTGGCACCGGCGTACCAGGTCCATCTGGGCACCGTGGTCTCGCTGTTCAAGCACGTCGGCTTCGGTCTGCTCTTCGCCGCGCCGATGGCCGGTGTGGGGGTGACCCGTCTGGTGGGCGCGCACTTCCGCTACCCCCAGCTCGGCATCATGCTCTGGACGGCCACGCTGTGCCTGGGCATCCAGCAGGCCGACTGGCGCTTCGACGTGTGGCCCAACTCCACGAAGATGATCGACGTCATCGGGTCCCATGTGAACTCCAAGGGCGAATACCTGGCCTCCACGCCCGAGGTGCCCGTGTACTACCTGCGCGAGAAGTCGAGCCACAGCCAGTGGCACAGCGTCTTCGGCATGGACTACAAGGACAAGAAGGGCAAGTACTACAGCGGCGACGAGGCCTACCGCCAGTCGGTGAAGGCCGGCAGGTTCAACCTGATCGTCCTCGACGGGCTCACCAACCCGCGGGTCGACGACATCATCGCCGCCGCGGTCAAGGGCAACTCGCACTACCGGCTGTTGGCCGAGATTCCCTTCCGGAACGCCAACGGCACGAGCGAGTACCGCATCTGGATCAAGACCTCCTGAGCGCATCCGCTCTGAAGTGAGAAAGGCCGTCATGCGGCTGACCGTCATCGGCACCGGCTACCTGGGTGCCACCCACGCCGCCTGTATGGCGGAGCTCGGTCACGAGGTGCTCGGCGTGGACGTCGACCCCGACAAGGTCGCCGCGCTCGAGGGCGGCCGGGTGCCGTTCCACGAACCCGGGCTGCCCGAGCTGATCGCGAAGCACACGGCGAGCGGACGGCTCCGGTTCACGACCGACTACGCCGCGGCCGGAGCCTTCGGCGACGTGCACTTCGTGTGTGTCGGAACTCCGCAGCGCGAGGGCTCCGAGGGCGCGGACCTGACGTACGTCGACGCGGCCTTCGCGGCGATCGCCGAGCACGCGGCCGAGGGTGCGCTGCTGGTCGGCAAGTCGACCGTGCCGGTCGGCACGGCGCAGCGGCTGGCCTCCACGCTCGACACCGAGGTCGCCTGGAACCCGGAGTTCCTGCGCGAGGGCTTCGCCGTCGAGGACACGCTGCGGCCGGACCGGCTGGTGGTCGGCGTCTGCTCCCCGCGGGCTGAAACGATCCTGCGCCAGGTGTACGCGCCCGTCCTCGACGCCGGGACCCCACTCGTCACCGCCGACTTCCCGACCGCCGAACTGGTCAAGACGGCCGCCAACGCCTTCCTCGCCACCAAGATCTCCTTCATCAACGCGATGGCCGAGGTCTGCGAGGCCTCCGGTGGCGACGTCGGCGTCCTCGCCGAGGCGATCGGGTACGACGACAGGATCGGGAGCAAGTTCCTGCGCGCCGGCGTCGGCTTCGGCGGCGGCTGCCTGCCCAAGGACATCCGCGCCTTCGCCCACCGCGCCGACGAGCTGGGGGTCTCACTGGCCTTCCTGCGCGAGGTCGACGCGATCAACATGCGGCGCCGCGACAAGGTGGTCGGCCTGGCGCGGGAGCTGTGCGGTGGGACGGTGCTGGGGGCCCGTGTCGCCGTGCTCGGAGCGGCCTTCAAGCCCGACTCCGACGACATCCGTGACTCGCCCGCGCTCAACGTGGCCGCCCGGCTGCGGCTCGACGGCGCCGATGTCACGGTCTACGACCCCGAGGCGCTGGACAACGCCCGCAAGGCGTTCCCGCTCCTCGGGTACGCGCTGTCGGCCGAGGAGGCGCTCGGGGGAGCCGACCTCGTGCTGCATCTGACCGAGTGGCCGCAGTTCCGGGAGATCGACCCGGAGCGGGCCGCGCGGCTCGTGTCCCGTCCGCGGATCGTGGACGGCCGGGGGGTGCTCGACGCGGACCGCTGGACCGCGGCGGGCTGGTACTTCCGGGCGCTGGGCAGACCGGCGCCCATTGGAAGGGGGTCCCTTCGGGGCCTCTAGGGGAGGGAAGGAGAAGGACATGACGGTCAACGACAGACGCCCCGGCGTACCGGTCACCATCGTGATGCCGACGTACAACGAGGCGGCGAACCTGCCCCGCATGGCCGAGCTGGTCCTTGGTCTGCCGATCGACGGGCTGCACCTGAAGGTCGTCGACGACTCCAGCCCGGACGGCACCGGGCGGATCGCCGACGAGCTCGCCGAGAAGTACAACGCCGACCAGCCCGCCGGGCCGCGCCGGATGAGCGTGCTGCACCGCACCGAGAAGGACGGCCTCGGGCGCGCGTACGCCGCGGGCATGAGCGCCGCGCTGGCGGAGGGCGCCGCGTACGTCGTCCAGATGGACGCCGACGGCAGCCACCCCGTCGAGGCGGTGCCGCGGATGCTCGGTACGGCCGTCGCCACGGGCGTCGGCCTGGTCGTCGGCAGCCGGTACGTGGAGGGCGGCTCGCTGGCCGAGGAGTGGGGCAGGCACCGGGTCCTGCTGTCCCGCTTCGCCAACCGCTACGCCCGGACCGTGCTCGGCACCAAGATCCGGGACATCACCGCCGGCTTCAACCTGTGGTCGGCGGCCACGCTGCGGGACGTCGATCTCGCGACCCTCGACAGCGCCGGCTACAGCTTCCAGGTCGAGCTGAAGTTCAAGGCCGTCCGGGCCGGCCACAGCGCCGTCGAGATCCCGATCCGGTTCGAGGAGCGCACCGAGGGTGTGTCCAAGATGAACCTCGCGACGCAGATCGAGTCGGCGGTCGTGCCGCTGCGGCTGCGGCTGCGCCACAGACGGGGCTGAGCGGGACGGTGAGCGGACGGCATGCGGTTCCCTCGCGATGGGGGCACCTGTACCGCGAGATCGCGAAGTTCGGCGCAGTGGGGCTGTCGGGTTTCGTGGTCAATCTCGCGGTCTTCAACATCATCAGGACCGTCACCGAGTGGCAGACCGTCCGGGCGAGTGTCGTGGCGACGATCTGCGCGATCATGGGCAACTACCTCGGTCTGCGGTACTTCGCGTACCGGGACCGCGGCCAGGAGGACCGGAGCGGCCGGCGGAAGGAGCTGGGGCTCTTCCTCTTCTTCAGCGCGGTCGGCCTGGTCATCGAGAACTCGGTCCTCTATGCCACCACCTACGGACTCGGCTGGGACGGCACGCTCGCGAGCAACACCGGCAAGTTCGTCGGCATCGGCATCGCGACCCTCTTCCGGTTCTGGTCCTACCGGACGTGGGTCTTCAAGACGGCCGGCAGTCGTCCGGAACGTGATGCTCGCCACCCCGAGCCCGTCCTGAACGAGCCCGCCCTGACCGTCGTGTGGGAGAGCACCTGACCGGCCCGGCGCGCCTAGGGCCCTTCTGATGGATCTCCGCGGCGTCGGAGATCCATCAGAAGGGCCCTAGTGGTGCGCCGGGTCACTCGTTCGCGGCCGCCGACGCCTGGGCCTCGCCGCGGCGGCGGATCTGGCGGAAGGTGAACACGGCCAGGTCGTCGCCGACCTGGAAGACCTTCGTGTCCTTCTTCGTGACGTCGTTGCCGTTGAAGTATCCGGCGATCGTGAAGTAGGCGTAGCGGCCGTAGGAGTTGGTGGTCGTGCGGCAGAACGCGGCGTTGCAGAAGGGCTTCACGCCGCTGCCGAAGAGCGACTTGACCAGGCCGCTGTTGTCGGTCTGGTTCTTGGCCTTGGTGGCCTGCGCCTCGGTGTCGAAGACGGCCACGCCGACGGTCACGCCGATGCCGCCCTTGACGTAGGTCACGCGCAGGAGGCGGGTGCAGTCGTTGGCGTTGAGGACCTTCGGGAGGGTGCCCTCGGCGACCGACGCGCAGTTCTTCGTGTCGGCCGTCGGGCCCTTCTTGTACACCGCCGAGCCCATGGTCAGCTGCGTGCCCGGGAAGAGGGCGTCCGCGCTGAGCGGGGCCGTGTCCTTGCTCTTGGAGGCGATGAAGTCCTTCGGGTCCAGCGGCGGCGGGGCGCTGGTCGGCGCGAAGGACGGAGCCGTCGCGCTGCTGCTCGGGATGGACCCGCTCGCGGGCACGTTGGACGGGTTGCCCGAGGCCTGGTTGTCGCCGTTCGCCGACACCACGGCCATGGCCACGGCGGTGCCTATCGCGATCGTGGCGACCGCGCCGCCGCCGACGAACAGCAGCCTGCGCCTCTTGTTGCGCGTCTCGGACGCCTCGGCGAGCGCTGCCCAGTCCGGGGTCCGGCCGTCGTCGCCGCCGTTGGCCCACGGCTGCTGGGATTGCGGTTTCCAGGGGTCCCACTGGGACTGGGGTCCCCCCTGCTGCCCAAAGCTCATGGGCCGCATCTTAGACGGGAGGCGGAGGGTGCCGATGTGCCTCCGGCGGGGTCGCCGGGGACCTTTCCGGCAGGGGTGCACATCTCGGTCTTCCCGCGTGTGCGGCGACCTCGTTTTGACCCGTCCGGGCCAGCGCAGGTATCCTGCTTGTTCGTTATGCGTATTGGCTTGGTCGTTCTCACGCGAGAGGCCCTTACGTAGGTTCCCTGGAGCAGTTACCAGTGGGCGGCATACGGGCAGCGTCCCCGGCATTGTCGTCCCCAGCTGCACGATCGCTTCAGTGATGCCATGTGTCAGGCCCCATCCACTGAAGAAGAAGGCTGCGAAGTGCGTACGTACAGCCCCAAGCCCGGCGATGTGACTCGCCAGTGGCACGTCATTGACGCTCAGGACATCGTCCTGGGTCGTCTGGCTACCACCGCTGCGAACCTCCTCCGTGGCAAGCACAAGCCGACCTATGCCCCGCACATGGACATGGGCGACTTCGTCATCATCATCAACGCCGACAAGGTTCACCTGTCCGGCAACAAGAAGACCCAGAAGCTGGCGTACCGCCACTCCGGCTACCCGGGTGGTCTGCGCTCCGTCCGTTACGACGAGCTGCTGGCGAAGAACCCCGAGAAGGCCGTCGAGAAGGCCATCAAGGGCATGATCCCCAAGAACACCCTGGGCCGTCAGATGCTCTCGAAGCTGAAGGTCTACTCGGGCGACCAGCACCCGCACGCTGCCCAGCAGCCGGTGCCGTTCGAGATCACCCAGGTCGCGCAGTAAGTCCGGCCACCCCCTAAGACTGAAGAGAATCTGAGGAGCATCGTGGCCGAGACCACCGTTGAGCAGCCGGTCGAAGAGACCGAGACCGAGCTTGTCGACATCGACAGCTACACCACCGAGTCCGAGGTCCCCGTCGAGGGCGAGTACACCTCGGAGTCGCTGGCGTCCCGCTTCGGCGACCCGCAGCCGGCCGCCGGCCTGGGTCGTCGCAAGAACGCCATCGCCCGCGTCCGGATCGTCCCGGGCACCGGCAAGTGGAAGATCAACGGTCGCACCCTCGAGGACTACTTCCCGAACAAGGTGCACCAGCAGGAAGTCAACGAGCCCTTCAAGGTGCTCGAGCTCGAAGGCCGTTACGACGTCATCGCCCGTATCTCCGGTGGCGGTGTCTCCGGTCAGGCCGGTGCGCTCCGTCTCGGTGTCGCCCGCGCGCTGAACGAGGCCGACGTCGACAACAACCGCGGCCCGCTCAAGAAGGCCGGCTTCCTCAAGCGCGACGACCGTGCGGTCGAGCGCAAGAAGGCCGGTCTGAAGAAGGCCCGCAAGGCCCCGCAGTACAGCAAGCGTTAATCGCGGCTGCCTGCAAGCCACTCCGAACGCCCCGGCGGCACGCCACAGTGCCGTCGGGGCGTTCGTTTATCACAGGCTGGGGCGTATAACGGCACAAGAGACTCAAAGGCTTGTGTGATCGGATGCCCAGGCATGGAATGCCTGGGATGCGGGAGTCGCGTGTGCGAGCTGCAGCAGCACCGGCTTTCGAAAATGACGCTTCATCAGGAGGACAAGTGGGACGACTCTTCGGCACGGACGGCGTGCGCGGCGTCGCCAACGCGGACCTGACGGCGGAGATGGCCCTCGGCCTCTCCGTGGCCGCGGCGCACGTACTGGCCGAGGCGGGCACCTTCGAGGGCCACCGGGCGAAGGCGGTCGTCGGACGGGACCCGCGCGCGTCCGGGGAGTTCCTGGAGGCCGCCGTGGTCGCGGGCCTGGCGAGCGCGGGCGTGGACGTCCTGCGCGTCGGCGTGCTGCCCACCCCGGCGGTGGCGTATCTCACCGGCGCGCTCGGCGCCGACCTGGGCGTCATGCTCTCCGCGAGCCACAACGCCATGCCCGACAACGGCGTCAAGTTCTTCGCCCGCGGCGGCCACAAGCTCGCCGACGAGCTCGAGGACCGGATCGAGGCCGTGTACGACTCCCACCGGCACGGCGAGCCCTGGGAGCGGCCCACCGGCGCGGGTGTCGGGCGGGTGCGGTCGTACGACGAGGGCTTCGACCAGTACGTCGCCCACCTGATCGCCGTACTCCCGAACCGTCTGGACGGGCTGAAGATCGTCCTTGACGAGGCGCACGGAGCGGCCGCGCGGGTCTCTCCGGAGGCGTTCTCGCGAGCCGGCGCCGACGTGATCACGATCGGGGCCGAGCCGAACGGGCTCAACATCAACGACGGCTGCGGATCGACCCATCTGGACAAGCTGCGGGCCGCCGTCGTCGAGCACGGGGCCGCGCTCGGGATCGCGCACGACGGTGACGCGGACCGGTGCCTGGCCGTGGACCACACCGGTGCGGAGATCGACGGCGACCAGATCCTGGCCGTGATCGCGCTGGCCATGCGGGAGCGTTCCGTACTGCGTGAGGACACCGTCGTCGCGACGGTCATGTCCAACCTGGGCTTCAAGCTGGCGCTGGAGAGGGAAGGGCTCAGCCTCGTCCAGACGGCGGTCGGTGACCGTTACGTCCTGGAGGAGATGAAGGAGCACGGGTACGCGCTCGGGGGCGAGCAGTCCGGGCACGTGATCATCCTCGACCACGCCACCACCGGTGACGGCACGCTGACCGGGCTCATGCTGGCGGCCCGGGTCGCCGAGACCGGTCGTACGCTGCGGGACCTGGCGTCCGTGATGGAGCGGTTGCCGCAGGTGCTCATCAATGTGCCCGACGTGGACAGGTCCCGGGTGAAGACGTCCGCCGAGCTGGCGGCTGCGGTTGTCGACGCCGAGCGGGAACTCGGGTCCACCGGGCGGGTGTTGCTGCGTCCGTCGGGGACGGAGCCGCTGGTGCGGGTCATGGTCGAGGCCGCGGACATCGACCAGGCTCGGTCGGTGGCTGGGCGGCTTGCGGATGTGGTGAAGTCGGCGCTGGGTTAGTTCCGCGGGACGCCGTCACCCGAATGCGCGTACAGAGAGTGCACGTCTGGTTGCTGGTTGTTCACTTACGTCGAGGGCGCCATGTGTGGCGCCCTACCTCGACGAAAGAGAAGAGACACAGCATGAAGATCGTGAGCAGCGCACTGAGGCGAGCGGCCGGTCCGGCCCTGGCCGCGGGTCTCGTCGTCGTTTCGTTCGCCACCCCGGCCGTCGCCCAGACGCCGGGCTCCACGGCGTTCCGGATCTTCGGCGGCCTAGTCGGGCTGCAAGCGCGCGCCGGCGTGCAGAATCATGTCTCGGCCTCCGTTTCCGGCACCAACCATCTGCTCCTCACGGACACCACGGGCATCGCGATCGGTCCGGGCTGCACCCGGGTGAACGCCACCACCGCCGACTGCGGCACCATCAGCGGCACCCGGCTCGCCATAGCGCTGGGCGACCAGAATGACAGCGCCGTGGCCAACGTTCCGGTCAACGTCACTGTCGACGCCGGCACGGGCGTCGACTCGGTGACCACCAACGGCGGCAACGACCTGATCGGCGTCGAGGACAACGCCGGCGGTGACACGGTGACCTGCAACGGCGGCGCCGACACGGTGTTCGCCGACCCCGGTGACACCATCGCCGGGGACTGCGAACGGCAGCTCTAGAGGCCGCCGCCGGCCTTCGCCGTACGCACGCGCTGTCTGGCCCAGAGCCATTTCTGGGTCAGGAGCGTGACGGTGCCGGCGAGGACGATGCCGAACAGGTTCAGCAGCAGCTGCTCCGACGATCGCAGTGCCTGGTTGGTGTCGCTGTAGATCAGGGCCACGGCCGCGTTGGCGGCGGCGGGGACCGTCGTCACGGAGATGGCGACGCCGACCAGGGCGCCCGACTTGGCGGATGTCAGGGAGAGGGTGCCCGCCGCTCCGGCGAGGACCGCCACGACGAACGAGAACCAGTCCGGCGCGTAGATGAAGCCCGTGTTGGGCCGCTCCGCCTCCAGTTGGGCCTTGGTGAACAGGCCGACGGCGTCCATGAACAGGCTGAAGCCCACCGTCACCGCCATCGCCACCGCGAAGCCCACCAGGAGCGCGATCAGCGACCGCAGTGCCAGGCGCGGGGCGCGTTGCACGATGGCGGTGCAGATGCCCGCGAGCGGGCCGAACTCCGGGCCCACCGCCATCGCGCCCACGATCAGGATCGCGTTGTCCAGCACCACACCGCACGCCGCGATCATCGTGGCGAGCGTGAGGAAGGCGACGTAGGTGACGGAGAGCGTCGACTCCTCGTGCGTGGCGTCCGTCAGGTGCTCCCACAGCACCGCGTCCGCGCCCTCGCCGGGTGCCTCCGCCTCGGCCTTGTCGGCCCGCTTGGACAGCGACAGATCGATGTTCTCGACGGCGATGGAGCCCGTGCGGTCGAGGCCCAACTCCTGCAGTCCGGTGAGGAGTTCGTCTCCGGCCTCGCGGGCGACGTCGCACATCACCACGTCCCCGGCGGGGTTGCGGGCGGCCCCGGGCATCACGACGAGATGTGTGGTGCCGACCGTCTTCTCGATCAGGCGGACCACGTCGTCGGTCCTGTCGGACGGCGTGATCAGGCGCAGATGCAGCATGACGCCTTTCTAACAGGCCAAGGTCACGGCTTCACAGCTTGCGCAGGCTCAGGCGCTGGACCTTGTGGTCCGGGCCCTTGCGGACGACCAGGGTGGCCCGGCCGCGGGTGGGGGCGATGTTCTCCACCAGATTGGGCTTGTTGATGGTGCGCCACATCGTGCCGGCGTAGTCGAGGGCCTCCGTCTCGGAGACCTGTGTGTACTTCCGGAAGTACGAGGACGGGTTCTGGAAGGCCGTCGCGCGCAGCTTGCGGAAGCGGTTGAGGTACCAGCGCTCGATGTCCTCGGTGCGGGCGTCGACGTACACACTGAAGTCGAAGTAGTCGGCGAGGCCGACGCGGGTGCGGCCGTCCTTGCCGGGGAGCGCGGGCTGCAGGACGTTCAGGCCCTCGACGATGAGGATGTCGGGGCGGCGGACCGTGAGCCGCTGGTCGGGGACGATGTCGTAGATGAGGTGGGAGTAGACCGGCGCGGTCACCTCGTCCTTGCCGGCCTTGATGTCGGCGACGAAGCGGGTGAGGGCGCGGCGGTCGTAGGACTCGGGGAATCCCTTCCGCGACATCAGGCCGCGGGCCTGCAGCTCCTTGGTGGGGAGCAGGAAGCCGTCCGTCGTCACCAGCTCCACGCGCGGGTGCTCGGGCCAGCGGGACAGCAGGGCCTGGAGGAGACGGGCGACCGTGGACTTTCCTACGGCCACGGAGCCGGCGACCCCTATGACGAAGGGGGTGCCGGACTGGGAGCCCTGTTCGCCGAGGAAGGTGTTGAGGGCGCCGCGCAGGCCGTCCGTCGCCCCGATGTACAGGTTGAGGAGGCGGGAGAGCGGGAGGTAGATGTCCCGCACCTCGTCGAGGTCGATGACGTCGCCCAGGCCGCGCAGCTTCTCGACCTCCTCGGCGGTGAGCGGCAGCGGCGTCTTCTCGCGCAGCGCGCTCCACTCGGAACGGGTGAGGTCGACGTAGGGAGTCGCCTCCGGCCTGTGCCGGTGGGCGCTCCGGGGCATCGAGGAGACCGGAGAGATCACAGTCCATTGTTAACGGAGTTTGAACGGGTCGGCGGGTGGGGTCCGTCACGTTCGCCGTGCGATGTCCTCGTGGTGTCCGCGCGGTGTCGTACGGCGGTGGGAATTTCCGATTTCGGGCAGGCGGCGGCCCTTTTCGGCGGGCGTCGGACCGTAGGCTGCGGCGCATGTGCGGAATCGTGGGATACGTGGGGCCGCAGTCTGCGCTCGAGGTCGTCATGGCCGGGCTGAAGCGGCTGGAGTACCGGGGTTACGACTCGGCGGGCGTCTCGGTGCTCGCGGACGGCGGGCTCGCCGCCGCGAAGAAGGCCGGGAAGCTCGTCAATCTGGAGAAGGAGCTCGTGGAGCGGCCCCTGCCGACGGGGTGCACCGGGATCGGGCACACGCGGTGGGCCACGCACGGCGGGCCGACGGATGCCAACGCGCATCCGCACCTGGACAACGCGGGGCGCGTCGCCGTCGTGCACAACGGGATCATCGAGAACTTCGCGCTGCTGAGGGCCGAGTTGGGGGAGCGGGGGCATGACCTCGCCTCCGAGACCGACACCGAGGTGGTCGCGCACCTGCTCGCCGAGGAGTACTCCTCCTGCGCCGATCTCGCGGAGGCGATGCGGCTGGTGTGCCTTCGGCTGGAGGGGGCGTTCACGCTGGTCGCGGTGCATGCCGACGAGCCGGACGTGGTGGTGGGAGCGCGGCGGAACTCGCCGCTGGTGGTGGGCGTTGGAGACGGTGAGGCCTTTCTCGCCTCGGACGTCGCCGCGTTCATCGCCCACACGCGGTCGGCGGTCGAGCTGGGTCAGGACCAGGTGGTGGAGCTGCGCCGGGACGGGGTGACGGTGACCGGCTTCGACGGCTCGCCGGGCGACGCGCGCTCGTACCACGTCGACTGGGACGCGTCGGCCGCGGAAAAGGGGGGGTATGACTACTTCATGCTCAAGGAGATCGCCGAGCAGCCCAAGGCGGTCGCCGATACGTTGCTGGGGCGCATCGACGCCGCCGGTTCGCTGACCCTGGACGAGGTGCGGATCCCTCCGGGGGTGCTGCGGGAGGTCGACAAGGTCGTCGTCGTCGCGTGCGGTACGGCCTTCCACGCCGGGATGATCGCCAAGTACGCCATTGAGCACTGGACGCGGATTCCGTGCGAGGTGGAGCTGGCGAGCGAGTTCCGCTACCGGGACCCGATCCTGGGGCCGAGGTCGCTGGTGATCGCGATCTCCCAGTCCGGCGAGACCATGGACACGCTGATGGCCGTCCGGCACGCCCGCGAGCAGGGCTCCCACGTCCTCGCGATCTGCAACACCAACGGTTCCACGATCCCGCGGGAGTCGGACGCGGTGCTGTACACGCACGCCGGGCCCGAGGTGGCGGTCGCGTCGACGAAGGCCTTCCTCACACAGCTCGTCGCCTGCTATCTGGTCGCGCTGTATCTGGGGCAGGTGCGCGGCACCAAGTGGGGCGACGAGATCGGCGTCGTGATCCGGGACCTGTCGCAGATCTCCGGCGAGGTCGAGCGGGTGCTGGAGACCATGGAGCCGGTGCGGGCGCTGGCGCGGTCCCTGGCCGACAAGGACACGGTGCTGTTCCTGGGGCGGCACGTGGGATATCCGGTGGCGATGGAGGGCGCGCTCAAGCTGAAAGAGCTCGCCTATATGCATGCCGAGGGGTTCGCGGCGGGGGAGCTCAAGCACGGGCCGATCGCGTTGATCGAGGACGACATGCCGGTGGTGGTGGTCGTGCCGCCGTCCCGGGGGCGGTCCGTGCTCCACGACAAGATCGTGTCCAACATCCAGGAGATCCGGGCCCGGGGGGCGCACACGATCGTGATCGCGGAGGAGGGTGACGAGGCGGTCGTGCCGTACGCGGACCACCTGATCCGGATCCCCGCCACGCCGACCCTGCTGCAGCCGCTGGTGGCCACGGTGCCGCTTCAGGTGTTCGCCTGCGAGCTGGCGACGGCTCGCGGCAACGACGTGGACCAGCCGCGGAACCTGGCGAAGTCGGTGACGGTGGAGTGAGCCGAGCGTAGGAAACGGAAACAGGAAGCAGAGACAGGAAGCAGAAGAGGGGCGAACGGCCGGGTGCCGTTCGCCCCTCTGATCAGCCGGTCAGGCGATCAGGCGATCACCAGTTGATGCAGGCCTTCGGGATCCAGCCCTCCACATTGGAGCTGTTGGGACCGCCGTAGAGCCACTTGTTGCTCGTCTTGCCGCAGGCCGTGTACGTGCCGCCGGTGTAGGCCTTGCCGTCGTTGCAGAGCCCGCCCTTCGCACCCTTGCCCCAGACGCCGAGGGCCGTGGCGGACGTCTTCGCCGACTTGCGGATCTTGACGGACTGCTTGGCCTTGACGCCGACGATCGCGCTGCTGCAGTCCGGGGTCGCCGCGGAGGCGGTGCCGGCGAGCGCGACGGTGCCGGTGAGGGCCGTACCCACGAGAACCACGGTGGTCAGCGCGGAGCCCAGAGACTTCAACTTCAAAGCAGTTTCCTCCCGTTACGTGCAATGGTGTCCGTCGACGAACGGATCACCAGTCACGGCGAAGATTACTGGGCCCGGGGGCTCGTCATGATCTTGGGGTGGCCGAGGGGCTGTATTAAAAGAGTGAAGGTTGCGGTTCGGCGGGTGCGGGGCCGGGGCCCGCTCTCCTCGTAAGGTGCTCGCCATGAGCATCATCGGCGTCGGAATCGACGTGGCGGAGATCGACCGGTTCGAAGCGTCGCTGAAGCGGACCCCCGGTCTGGCCGAACGCCTATTCCTGGAAAGCGAGTTGCTGCTGCCCAGCGGGGAACGCCGGGGCGTCGCCTCGCTCGCCGCGCGCTTCGCCGCCAAGGAGGCGCTGGCCAAGGCGCTCGGCGCGCCGGCCGGCCTGCACTGGACGGATGCCGAGGTCTTCGTCGAGGACAGCGGGCAGCCGCGACTGCGGGTCAAGGGGACGGTGGCGGCGCGGGCGGCGGAGCTCGGGGTGCAGTCCTGGCACGTGTCGCTCAGCCATGACGCCGGGGTGGCCTCGGCCGTGGTGGTCGCGGAGGGCTGAGCGGCCCACGTGCGGGCGCGCGTGCTTCCGGGGGAGACTCGACCCCATGCGTACTGCGTTCAGCGTGGAGACGGTAAGGACGGCCGAGCGGGCGCTGATGGCGCGGCTTCCCGAGGGGGCGCTCATGCAGCGCGCCGCCGCCGGGCTCGCCGCCGCCTGCGCCGAGTTGCTCGGGCGGGTCTACGGCAGCCGGGTCGTACTGCTCGTCGGGAGCGGGGACAACGGCGGTGACGCCCTGTACGCCGGCGCCCGGCTGGCCCGGCGCGGAGCGGGCGTCGCCGCCGTGCTGCTCGCGCCCGAGCGGGCCCATGCCGGAGGGCTCGCGGCGCTGCTGAGGGCCGGAGGGCGCATCGTCGGTGCGGGTGCGGGCCCGACTGCCGGTGCCGCTGCCGCCGCCGGTGTCGGTGTCGTCGAAGAGGCGGTTCTGCGGGCCGATCTCGTCGTCGACGGCATCGTGGGCATCGGCGGCAAGGGCGGACTGCGGCCCGGGGCCGCGCAGTTGGCCGCATGCGTGGCCGAATCCCGCGCGGCCGTCGTCGCCGTGGACCTGCCGAGCGGGGTCGACGCCGACACGGGGGAGGTGCACGGCGCCGCCGTCCGCGCCGATCTCACCGTCACCTTCGGCACGCACAAGCCGGGGCTGCTGATCGACCCCGCGCGCGAGTACGCCGGGTCCGTGCGGCTCATCGACATCGGGCTCGGGGCTGAACTGCCCGCGGAGCCCGAGCTGGAGGCCCTGCAGCATGCGGACGTGGCCCGGTTGCTGCCGGTGCCGGGCGGGGAGAGCGACAAGTACCGGCGCGGGGTCGTGGGGATCGCCGCCGGGTCGGCCCGGTACCCCGGGGCAGCCGTGCTCGCCGTGTCCGGGGCGCTGCGGGGCGGGGCGGGGGCCGTGCGCTACGTCGGGCCCGCCGGGGACGCCGTGATCTCCCGGTTCCCCGAGACGCTGGTGTCGGCCCGGGGGCCGAAGCACGCCGGGCGGGTGCAGGCGTGGGTCGTGGGGCCGGGCGCCGGCGACGACGCGGCGACCGTGGCCCAGGTCCTGGAGGCCGACGTTCCGGTGCTCGTCGACGCGGACGGGCTGCGGCTGGCCGACAGGGATGCCGTACGCGGCCGTAGGGCACCGACGCTCATGACTCCCCACGCCGGAGAGGCCGCCGCGCTGCTCGGGGTCGCGCGGGAGGAGGTCGAGGGGGCGCGGCTGGCCTCGGCCCGCCGACTGGCTGCCCGCTACGGCGCGACCGTGCTCCTCAAAGGGTCGACCACGCTGGTCGCCGATGCGGAGGGCGGTGCCGTGCGGGTCAATGCCACGGGGACGCCGTGGCTGGCCACCGCCGGGAGCGGGGACGTGCTGTCGGGGCTGGCCGGTTCGCTGCTGGCGTCCGGGCTCTCCGCTCTGGACGCGGGGAGCGCGGCGGCGTATCTGCACGGGCTGGCCGGGCGGTTCGCGGCCGACGGGGCGCCGGCGGGAGCGCACGACGTGGCGGAGGCGATTCCGGCGGCCTGGCGGGACGTGCGGCACTGACCTGCCGCATGCGGGATCGACTCAGCACGGGGGACAGACCCGGCAGATGCGGGACTGACCTGGCGCATCTGGGACCGACCCGGCAGATGCGGGACTGACCCGGCGCATCTGGGACCGACCCGGCAGATGTGGGACCTACTCAGCACACGTGGACCGACCCGGCACCTGCGGGACCGGCCTAGCGCAGGTCCTGCACCAGGCTGAGGATGTTTCCCTCGCTGTCCTTGAACCAGGCGCCGCGCAGGCCCGCGCTCTCGATCACGCCGTTCACCGTCTTCAGGCCGGGCTGGTCGTACTCCTCGAACGTGACGCCGCGGCCGCGCAGTTCCGCCATCTCCGCGTCGAGGTCGTCGACCGTCCAGCCGGCCAGGGTGTGGGCGGCCCGGCCGCCGCTCGGTGTCGGGTAGAGGTCGAAGCGGGTGCCGCCGGACTCGAAGAACACGACTTCTTCCCGGTCCTCGATCAGCTTGAGGCCGAGCGTGTCGCCGTAGAAACGCTTGGCCCTCTCGATGTCACTGGCCGGAATCACGGTCGTGAGCGGTGTGTCAGCCAACATGGCCTTCACCTCCTGTCCCCAGCCTAGGCATGGGTCCGGGACAGGACGACCGCTCCGCAAGGGGCACCCGCTCCGCAATAAGGGTGACCCCGCCGCGCGGCAGACCCGCCCTGCCACCCCGGCGCGTTTCTCTGATCGCATGATCAGCAGACGTATCGCCTGCCGGAGTGTCGCCGTGCTGCTCGCTGCGGTGACGGCCCTCCCCGTGGGCACCGCCGCGGCCGACCCCGCACCCCCCGCTCCTGCCGCACCCCCCGCTCCCGCACCCGCTCCCGACCCCGGGGCCGAGCTCGTGCCCGGTGTCTCCCCGGGGCCGCTTCAGGTCATCCCGGTCGACACGCCCGACCAGGCGCTGGCGCCGAAGGTGTACAAGCCCACGGCCGCGGAGGATGCCGTCGAGCCTCTGCCGGCGGAGGAGGGGACGTACGACCTCGTCGAGTACGTGCCTCTCGGTGACGCCGTCGACAACGTGAAGTGCAGCAAGCGGACCGGGCCCTATCAGCGGGCGGTCGAGCAGTGGCTGAAGCTGAAGGTGGACGGCAAGCAGTCGGCGGCCGACTGCCGGGCCATCCGGAACTTCCAGGTGAAGCACCGGATCAAGTCCGCGATCGGCTTCGCCGGGCCCGTCACCTGGTCCGCCATGCAGCTCATCTCCGCCAGGAAGAATCCGAACGCCGCGAAGAAGTGTCCCGTACGGACGTATCGCGTCGCATGTGTCGATCTCAGCCGGCAGATGACCTGGGTGCAGAAGGGGAGCAAGGTGATCTACGGGCCCGTCCCGATGCGCAGCGGGGGAGTCGGGCACCGGACCCGGGCCGGATGGCACGAGGTCTACTGGAAGCACAAGAACCACTGGTCGACGCTCTTCAACTCGACCATGCCGTATTCCCAGTTCTTCAGCGGCGGGCAGGCCTTCCACGCCGTCTACGGCAGCATCTACACCACCCAGGGCACGCATGGATGCGTCAACCTGCGGCTGGACGATGCCCGGAAGCTGTGGGACGTGCTGAAGGAGGGCGACCATGTGTACGTGTGGGGGCGGCGGGCCGGCAGCTAGCCGGCCCCGGCGGCCACCGGGGGCCGGTGCCCCGGGGCTGTCGGACCCCTCTGAGACACTGGGTGCGCCATGACTGAGACAGCAACTGCCCCGAGCGCGCCGCTGCGCGCCCGCGCCGAGATCGACCTGGCCGCCCTGCGCGCCAACGTACGAGCCCTGCGCGCCCTCGCACCGGGTGCTGCCCTCATGGCCGTCGTCAAGTCCGAGGCGTACGGCCATGGGGCCGTGCCGTGTGCCCGGGCGGCCGTCGAGGCGGGGGCCGCCTGGCTCGGGACGGCCACGCCCGAGGAGGCTCTCGCGCTGCGGGCCGCCGGGTTGCCCGGACGCATCATGTGCTGGCTGTGGACGCCGGGCGGGCCCTGGCGCGAGGCCGTCGAGGCCGACATCGACGTCTCGGTGAGCGGCATGTGGGCTCTGGAGGAGGTCACCGCGGCGGCCCGGGCGGCGGGCATTCCCGCGCGCGTGCAGCTCAAGGCCGACACGGGGCTCGGGCGGAACGGATGCCAGCCCGGGGACGACTGGGCCGAGCTGGTCGGGGCCGCGCTGCGGGCCGAGGCCGAGGGGCTCATCCGCATCACCGGGCTCTGGTCGCACCTCGCCTGCGCCGACGAACCCGGGCACCCCTCCATCGACCTCCAGCTCACCCTCTTCCGGGAGATGCTCGCGGACGCCGAGGGCAGGGGTGTGCGGCCCGAGGTGCGGCACATCGCCAACTCGCCCGCCACGCTCACCCTTCCCGAGGCCCACTTCGACCTCGTACGGACCGGGATCGCTCTCTACGGGATCTCGCCGAGCCCCGAGATCGGCACCCCCGCCGACTTCGGGCTGCGTCCGGTCATGACATTGTCGGCATCCGTCGCGCTCGTGAAGCACGTTCCGGGAGGGCACGGCGTCAGCTACGGACATCGGTACGTCACCCCCGGCGGCACGACCCTCGGACTCGTGCCCGTCGGGTACGCCGACGGCATTCCGCGGCACGCCTCCGGGACCGGTCCGGTGCTGGTCGGGGGCAAGTGGCGGACCGTCGCGGGGCGGATCGCGATGGACCAGTTCGTCGTCGATCTCGGCGGGGACGAGCTCGAGGCCGGTACCGAAGCGGTGCTCTTCGGGCCGGGCGACCGTGGCGAGCCCACCGCCGAGGACTGGGCACAGGCCGCGGGAACCATCGCATACGAGATCGTCACGCGGATCGGAACGCGCGTTCCTCGCGTCTATGTGAACGAGGAACAAAGCGGGTAACTGCACAAGGGCGCGACAGTCCGAGCAGAAGTGCAGCATCCGTAAGGCGAGCAACATCCGTCAGTCGATCAACAGCGGTATCAACCTGGAAACACCTGCATCACCGAGAAACACCTGCATCACCCGACCCAGCGAACAGCAGCACTAGTCCGGCGAAAAGGAGCGGTACGTGAGCGAGAGCAGTGCGGAGGCCGCCCTGGCAGTCGCCTCCGCCGCGGGGGCGGCCGGAAACTGGCGCAGGGTCACCGGCGTCGCGGGCGCCGCGATAGGCGTGGTCGCCGCGGGCGCGGCGGCAGGCGTCGCCATAGAGCGGCTCACCGTCGGCCGCGGCATGCGTAAGAAGGCGCGGCTGGCCCTCGACTCGACGGGACCCTACGGGTCGCTGCGCGGCACGCCCGGCAAGGCGACGGCCGACGACGGCACCGAGCTGTACTACGAGGTCGACGACGTCGATCCCGACGCCGTGCCCGCGCTCGGTCCGCGCCGCCGGCGGCTGTTCGGTCGCAAGGCGCCCGCCCCCGTCACCGTCGTCTTCAGCCACGGCTACTGCCTCAGCCAGGACTCCTGGCACTTCCAGCGCGCGGCCCTGCGCGGCGTCGTACGGACCGTGCACTGGGACCAGCGCAGCCACGGGCGGTCCGGGCGGGGCGTGCAGCAGGTGCAGGACGGCGTGCCGGTCAGCATCGACCAGCTCGGGCAGGACCTGAAGGCCGTGATCGACGCCGCCGCGCCGGACGGGCCGATCGTGCTCGTCGGGCACTCCATGGGCGGCATGACGGTGATGGCACTGGCCGACCAGTACCCCGAGCTCATCCGGGACCGGGTCGTCGCCGTCGCCTTCGTCGGTACGTCGTCCGGGCGACTCGGCGAGGTCAACTTCGGGCTGCCCGTCGCCGGCGTCAACGCGGTGCGGCGGGTCCTGCCCGGAGTGCTGAAGGCGCTGGGGCAGCAGGCCGCGCTGGTGGAGAAGGGGCGCCGGGCGACCGCCGACCTGTTCGCCGGGATCATCAAGCGGTACTCGTTCGCGTCGCGGGACGTCGACCCGGCCGTCGCGCGGTTCGCCGAGCGGATGATCGAGGGCACGCCGATCGACGTGGTCGCCGAGTTCTACCCGGCGTTCACGGAACACGACAAGACCGAGGCGCTGGTGCGGTTCGCGGACAAGCCGGTGCTCGTGCTGGCCGGGATCGGCGACCTCGTCACCCCCAGCGAGCACAGCGAGGCCATCGCCGACCTGCTGCCGGACGCGGAGCTGGTGCTGGTTCCGGACGCCGGGCACCTGGTGATGCTGGAACACCCGGAAGTGGTCACCGACCGGCTGGCCGACCTCCTCACCCGTGCGGGTGCCGTCCCGGCAGGAGCTACCGTGGGTGGCTATGGAAGCACCAGCAGCACCGCACAACCCGGTTGAGACCGAGCTGACCGTCACCTCCCCCGAGCAGATGCGGGACCTGGGCCGCCGCCTCGCCAAGCTGCTGCGCGCCGGCGACCTCGCGATGCTCAACGGGGAGCTCGGTGCGGGCAAGACGACGCTCACCCGCGGGCTCGGCGAGGGGCTCGGCGTCCGGGGCGCGGTCACGTCGCCGACCTTCGTGATCGCCCGGGTGCACCCGCCGCTGGGTGACGGTCCGCCGCTCGTGCACGTCGACGCGTACCGCCTGGGCGGCGGGCTCGACGAGATGGAGGACCTCGACCTCGACGTCTCACTGTCCGACTCGGTGATCGTCGTGGAGTGGGGCGAGGGCAAGGTCGAGGAGCTGACCGACGACCGGCTGCACGTCGTCATCCACCGGGCCGTCGGGGACACTACCGACGAGGTGCGGCACGTGACGGTCACCGGGCTCGGGGAGCGGTGGTCGACGGTGGACCTGAGCGTGCTGTCCGCCTGACGGACGAACCTCCTGGCAGGCGCGCAATTCCGTGAACGTTCCGACAAGACGTCGGCAAGTTGTTGCGTTCGGCGTCTTGCGCGTGGTCACATGGTACCCAGCTCGTAGTTAGGTCTACCTAACTACGCCCGCCCCCGGTCTTCAGGAGGCGTCCATGCCGGCCACCGAGAGCAACGAGCAGCAGCCGTACGCCGTCGTCGCCGGGGTGTCCATGCGCGATCTGCTGGCGTCCTGCGCCGCGGCGCAGGTGATCTCGACACCGCCGCGGGTACCGGACCCCGAGGCGTCCAGGCCGCCGGCCCAGCACCGGGAAGCCGCCTGACCTCCCCGCGGTGAATCCCGGCTAGGGGATCACCGCAACTTGCGCGCCGATCGTCGCGAACTCCCACATCGCGTCGCCGTTCTCGCGGGACTCGCGGATGCCGCCTGTGCGCACGCCGGGGTCGGTTTCCTCCGGGGAGTCGTCGACGGCCGCGCTGAAGCCGATGGTCACGCCGTCCACGCTGGTGAAGCGCACGACGTGCTCGATGGGGGTGCCGTCGGTGCCGATGACGGAGTTCGAGCGGGACGTGACCCGGTAGACGCCGGGGGCCGGGTCGACGCTGCCCGGGGTGACCGTGAACGAGCGCGTGACCTCGCCCCTCGCGCCGACCAGCCAGACGCGGTCGTCGTTCACCGAATAGACGACACGTTCCCCGACGCCGGATCCGGCGGGCACAGTGCGGGGGTTCGCCTCGTCGCGGGGAGCCTTCGAGACGGCCGCCGCCGGTGAGGCGCTCGCCTGTGGCCTGCCGAGGTCGGCAGGGACGGTCGCGGAGGCCTGGTAGCCGAGGAAGCCGACCGCCGCCAGGGCGGCCGCGGTGAGCCCGAACACGAAGCCGGAGCTGCTGCTTGCCACCGTCGCCCACCTGACCCGTCGCGTCGTATGTCGTGCTTTGCGGCGACCGTAGCAGCCCTCGCGCGCCTGATCGGGCGGCATCGCCCGAGGTCGGGCCCGTGTCGGCCGCCCCGCCCGCCCCGCGTCCCACGGCCCCGCGAGGCCCGCCCTGGCGGCGGATGACGGGACGTCCGACACGGCGCCCCAAGAGCCGTAGGCTGTTTGTGTGCTCTTGCTCGCTCTGGATACTGCAACCCCCGCCGTCACCGTCGCCCTGCACGACGGCACGGACGTCATCGCCTCGTCGAGTCAGGTGGACGCGCGCCGGCACGGAGAGCTGCTGCTGCCGGCCGTCGACCGGGTGCTCGCCGAGGCCGGGCTCAGGCTCGACGCCGTCACCGGCATCGTCGTGGGCATCGGTCCCGGCCCCTACACCGGGCTGCGCGTCGGACTGATGACCGCGGACACCTTCGGGCTCGCGCTCGGCGTCCCCGTGCACGGTGTCTGCACCCTCGACGGTCTGGCGTACGCGGCCGACATCGACAAGGGCCCCTTCGTCGTGGCGACCGACGCCCGGCGCAAGGAGGTCTACTGGGCGCGCTACGCCGACTCCCGTACGCGGCTGACCGACCCGGCCGTCGGCCGGCCCGCCGACATCGCCGACCAGGTGGCCGGACTGCCCGCCGTCGGCGCCGGCGCGCTGCTCTACCCCGACACCTTCCCGCACGCGCACGAGCCGGAGCACGTGTCGGCCGCGGCGATCGCGAGTCTGGCCGCCGAGAAACTGGGCCAGGGCGAGGAACTCGCCGAGCCCCGGCCGCTGTACCTGCGCCGCCCGGACGCCCAGGTCCCCAAGAACTACAAGGTGGTCACCCCCAAGTGACCGAACCAGAGACCTCTCGACTGCGCGAGATGCGCTGGTGGGACATCGACTCCGTGCTCGAGCTGGAGAAGGACCTCTTCCCCGAGGACACCTGGTCCCGGGGCATGTTCTGGTCCGAGCTGGCCCATGCGCGCGGCCCCGAGGCGACGCGCCGCTACGTCCTTGCCGAGGACGTCGACGGGCGGCTGGTCGGGTACGCGGGGCTGGCCGCCGCCGGGGCCGACGGCGACAGCGGTTTCGCCGCGGTCGCCGACATCCAGACCATCGCCGTCGCCCGCGACCACTGGGGCACGGGCCTCGGCGGCCGCCTCCTCGCCGAACTCCTGCGGGCCGCCACCGCCTTCGAGTGCGCCGAAGTGATGCTGGAATGCCGGATCGACAACATCCGCGCCCAGAAGCTCTACGAGCGCTTCGGCTTCGAGGCCATCGGTTTCAGACGCGGCTACTACCAGCCGGGCAACGTGGACGCCCTGGTCATGCGGCTGACCACGAAACCCGACAGCGGCACCGCCGCGGGTTCAACCTCCGAACAAGGAACCGAGATCCATGGCTGACTCACGCGACGAGCCTCTCGTACTGGGGATCGAGACCTCCTGCGACGAGACCGGCGTCGGGATCGTCCGCGGTACCACCCTGCTGGCCGACGCCGTCGCGTCCAGCGTCGACGAGCACGCCCGCTTCGGCGGCGTCGTGCCGGAGGTCGCCTCCCGGGCGCACCTCGAGGCGATGGTGCCGACCATCCAGCGCGCCCTGAAGGACGCGGGGGTGAGCGCGAGGGACCTGGACGGCATCGCGGTCACCGCCGGTCCGGGACTCGCCGGCGCCCTCCTGGTCGGAGTGTCGGCGGCGAAGGCGTACGCCTACGCGCTCGGCAAGCCCCTCTACGGCGTCAACCACCTCGCCTCCCACATCTGTGTCGACCAGCTGGAGCACGGGCCGCTGCCCGAGCCGACGATGGCGCTGCTGGTGAGCGGCGGCCACTCGTCGCTGCTGCTGTCGTCGGACATCACCTCGGACGTACGGCCGCTGGGCGCGACCATCGACGACGCGGCCGGCGAGGCCTTCGACAAGATCGCACGCGTGCTGAACCTCGGCTTCCCCGGCGGCCCGGTCATCGACCGGTACGCGCGCGAGGGCGACCCGACGGCGATCGCGTTCCCGCGCGGACTGACCGGCCCGCGCGATGCGGCGTACGACTTCTCCTTCTCCGGGCTGAAGACGGCCGTGGCCCGCTGGATCGAGGCCAAGCGGGCGGCTGGGGAGGAGGTGCCGGTGCGTGACGTGTCGGCCTCCTTCCAGGAGGCGGTCGTCGACGTGCTGACCCGGAAAGCCGTACGGGCCTGTCGCGACGAGGGCGTCGACCACCTGATGATCGGCGGCGGTGTGGCCGCCAACTCACGGCTGCGGGCGCTGGCGCAGGAGCGCTGCGAGGCGGCCGGGATCCGACTGCGGGTGCCGCGGCCGAAGTTGTGCACGGACAACGGGGCGATGGTGGCGGCGCTCGGCGCCGAGCTGGTCGCCCGCAACCGGTCGGCGTCGAGCTGGGACCTGTCGGCGGACTCGTCGCTGCCGGTGACCGAGCCGCATGTGCCCGGGCACGGTCACACTCACGACCACGATCACGTGCACGAGGTCAGCAAGAAGAACCTCTACTCGTGACGGTCGCGTTGATGTGGGAGGCGCGGGCGGCCGAGGGGCGGGGGGCCGAACTGCTGGCCTGGGCGCGGGCGCAGGAACTGCCCGCGCGGCCCCTGCGCCGGGAGACCTTCCGCGCCCCGCAGGACCGCGTCCTGGTCATCACCTGGTGGGACGCGGTCTACGACGCCGAGCTGCCCGAACTCCCCGAGCCCGATGGTGAGTTGGTCATGCGGGCGGTGCATCGGTGGCGGTTCGAGTCGGTGCCGGACCGGTGAGCGTGGTGTAGGAGAGCCGCCACGGATCGTCAGGGTTCTCACCCCGCCACAGCTGTCGGCGGTTCCTGCGCTCCCAGCGGGCGCCCACCGCGGCCTTGGTCAGCCAGTCCAGGGCGATCACGAGGGCGATCACGAGCGCCCATGAGACCTCCAGCAGGCCCAGGACCACGCTCGGCACCAGGAACAGGGAGAACCGGAGCGCCTTGCGGAGCGTTCGGCTGCGCGAAACCGGATCGGCGCCCGTCACCGGTACGGCTGCCTCGAACTCCCGTACCTCGCCGACCCACTTGAGCCGTGAGGAGCGCATGAGCGCCGCGAGCACGATGTAGGCGAGCCCGATGACGGCCACTTCTCCCACGGCTTCGGCCCGCAATTCCGAGTCCTGCACCCCGACCGCCATCGCCACGCCGACCGCGATGGCGACCAGCAGCGCCACAGCGGCCATCAACTCATGGTGTACGTACCTGACCATCGCAACCCCCGTTGCTCCGGCGCCCGGGGTCACCCCACCCCCGACACCTCCGTCTCGCACCGCAGCCGCCGGTCGGCGCCGAGGACCCTCACCGGTCCCGTGAGACTCAGCCGTGCCGTGTGCCGTACGTCCGCGCTGGATGCTGCCAACCGTAGTTCCAGGGCGCCCGGTTCGACCACCCTTGTACCGGAACGGTCCGTGAAGGCCGACAGGTCCGCGTGGAAGCGGAAGGTGACGTGGGCCGCCTCGCCCGGGTCCAACTCCAGCCGCCGGTAGCCGATGAGGCGTACGTCCGGGCGGGTCACCGAGGCCACCGGGTCGTGAAGGTACAGCTGCACGACCTCGGCGCCCGCGCGCTCGCCCGTGTTGCGGACGGTGACCGCCACGTCGTACGAGCCGTCCGTGCCGATCTCCGCCCCCGTGTCCGCCGACTCCCACGCGAACGTCGTGTACGAGCGGCCGTGCCCGAAGGCGTACAGCGGGGTCGGGTCGAGGTTGCTGACCTCGCCCGCGAGGCCCAGCGGGGGCTGGAGGTACGTCCACGGCTGACCGCCCGGGACCTGCGGGACGCTCACCGGGAGGCGGCCCGAGGGGTTCACGCGGCCCGACAGGACTCCCGCCACTGCCGGGCCGCCCTCCTCCCCGGGGAAGAACGCCTGCACCACGGCGGCCAGTCGGCCCTGCCAGCGGCCCAGGGCGTACGGACGGCCGGTGAGCAGGACGAGGACCACCGGGACGCCCGTCGCCACCAGGGCGTCCAGCAGGTCGGCCTGCACTCCCGGCAGTTGAAGATCTGTCACATCGCAGCCCTCGCCCGAGGTGCCGCGCCCGAACAGGCCCGCCCGGTCGCCCAGGACGGCCACGCACACGTCGGCCTCGGAGGTCCGTGCCACCGCCTCCTCGAAGCCCGACGGGTCCGGGTCCGAGGTGTCGCAGCCCTCCGCGAACGTCACCTTCGCGTCCGGGAGTTCGGCGCGCAGCGACTCCAGCACGGTCGGGATGTCGATGCCCATCGGCACCTCGGGGTACCGGGGCAGGACGTGCGACGGGAAGGAGTAGCAGCCGAGCATGGCCAGGGCGTCGGCGGCGCGCGGGCCGACCACCGCGATGCGGGTGTCGGGCGGGAGGGGGAGGACGTCGTCCGGGTTGTCCAGCAGGACCACCGACTCCTCGGCCAGGCGCCGGGCCAGCTCGCGGTTGGCCGCCGAGTCCAGGTCGATCCGCTGCGTCGGCTCCGGGTCCCAGTCCTCGTCCAGCAGCCCCAACTCGCACTTCTGGAGCAGGACTCGACGGGCCGCACGGTCGATGAGCGCCTCGGGCACCGCTCCCGCCCGCACCGCCTCCAGCAGCGGCTTTCCGTAGCACTTGAGCGTCGGCAGCTCCACGTCGATCCCGGCCGCCAGCGCCGCGTGCGCGGCCTCGGCGGGGGAGCCCGCCACGCGGTGCAGGGTCTCCAGGAAGCCGATGCCGAAGTAGTCGGCGACCACCGTGCCGGTGAACCCCCAGTGCTCCCGCAGGAGTTCGGTCAGCAGGGACGGGTCCGCGGAGGCCGGGATGCCGTCCGTGTCGGTGTACGCGGCCATGACCGAGCGGGGGCCGCCCTCGTGCAGCGCCATCTCGAACGGCGGGAGGGTCACGTCCGCGAACTCGCGGACGCCTGCCCGGACGGGGGCGAGGTTGCGGGCGCCCGCCGAGGACGCGTACCCGGCGAAGTGCTTGAGCGTAGCGACGATCCCGGCGGACTCCAGGCCCCGCACATAGGCCGCGCCGACCGTGCCGACCAGGTAGGGGTCCTCGCCGATCGTCTCCTCGACCCGGCCCCAGCGCGGGTCCCGTACGACGTCCAGGACCGGGGCGAGGCCCTGGTGGACGCCGGCCGAGCGGAGGTCGTCGCCGATGTGGCGGGCCATCTCCTCGACGAGGGGCGGGTCGAAGGTGGCGCCCCAGGCCAGCGGGACGGGATAGGCGGTGGCGCCCCAGGCCGTGAAGCCGGCCAGGCACTCCTCGTGGGCGACGGCCGGGATGCCGAAGCGGCCCGCCCCGGCGATACGGCGCTGGGCGCGGGCCAGCGCCTGCGCGCCCAGCGCAGGGTCCACGGGGGCGGTGCCGTAGGAGCGGGTGAGCTGGCCCAGGCCGTGGGTGATCAGCTCGTCCCAGTCGTACTCGGCGGTCATCTCGCTCTGCAGGGGGGCGACTCCGTCGCCGTCCGTGGCGGCGCCCACCCACACGCCGTAGAGCTGAGCGATCCTCTCCTGGAGGGTCATCCGGGAGAGGAGGTCGTCGACGCGGGCGGCGGCGGGCAGGGCGGGGTCACGCCAGGGGGCGGTGGTCATGAAACTCCTGCTCTTGTCGAGTGGGGTGTGGCCCTCTCATGAACGCTGGCAACGAATGTTTCGATATACACGTCGAATGTTCCGGGAACCTAGGGCGGCCGGGAGGGTTCGTCAAGAGGTCGTGCAGGGATACGATCGCCGCCATGACACCCTCGGAGCCCGTTGAAACGCGGATGACAGCCCCGACGACAGGCCGGTCGACGCAGACCGCGACGCTCGCCGAGATCGCCCGGGAGGCCGGCGTGTCCGCGCCGACTGTTTCGAAGGTCCTCAACGGCCGCGCGGACGTGGCCCCGGCCACCCGCAGCCGTGTCGAGGAGCTGCTGCGCGCCCACGGCTACCGGCGCCGACGGGCCGAGGCGAGCCGCTCGCCCCTGATCGACCTGGTCTTCCACGAGCTGGAGAGCGCCTGGGCGATGGAGGTCATCCGGGGTGTGGAGAACGTGGCCCGGGACGCCGGGCTGAGCGTGGTGCTGAGCGAGAGCGCCGGGCGGCTGACCCCCGGGCGTACCTGGGCCGACCAGGTCGCCGCCCGCCGCCCGCACGGCGTGATCCTCGTGCTGTCCGGGCTCGACGAGTCCCAGCGCGCCCTGCTGACCAGCCGGTCCATCCCGTTCGTGGTGATGGACCCGGCGGGCGACCCGGGCGTCGACGTCCCCTCGATCGGCGCGACCAACTGGCAGGGCGGGCTCGCCGCCACCCGGCACCTCATCGAACTCGGCCACACCCGCATCGGCGCCATCACCGGGCCGTCCCGCATGATGTGCAGCCGCGCCCGCGTCGACGGCTACCGGGCCGCGCTGGAGACCGCGGGCCTGCCGGTCGACCCGTCGCTGATCGCGGCCGGCGACTTCCATCACGAGACCGGCTACCGGCAGGGCCTGGAACTGCTGCGCCGCCCGGACCGGCCCACCGCGGTCTTCGCCCTCAACGACCTTCAGGCGCTCGGCCTGTACGAGGCCGCGCGCGAGCTGGGCCTGCGCATTCCCGAGGACCTGAGCGTGGTCGGGTTCGACGATCTGCCGGTCACGCGCTGGGTGGGGCCGCCGCTGACGTCCGTACGGCAGCCGTTGACGGAGATGGCCGAGGCGGCGGCCAGGCTGGTGCTCGACCTGGGGCGGGAGGACCAGTCGCCGGTGGCGACGCGGGTGGAGCTGGCGACGAGCCTGGTGGTGCGCAGCAGTACGGGGGCTCCGGCGGCACGGTGATGTGTCACGCGTGACATGTGACATGGCACTGGCCTGAGTGACTGGACGCTGATGTATTGACGGGTGGTGCGTGCGCCTCCACACTCCGCCGAAGTCAATCGGTTACGTGACCGAAACTTTCGGAGGCACCCGTCATGAGAACCTCCAGATCAGCTTCCAGACCGTTCTTACGTCCAAGGTTCGCCGCGCTCTGCGCCGGATTCACCGCCCTCGCCGCCCTGTTCGCCGCCGGGGCCACCACCGCGCACGCCGCCGACACCTCGCTGCGCGACCTCGCCGACGCCAAGGGCAAGGTCATCGGCACGGCCGTCACGGGCTCCAAGCTCACCGGGACGTACGGCGACATCGCGGGGGCGCAGTTCAACTCGCTGACCCCCGGCAACGCCATGAAGTGGGGCTCGGTCGAGCCGACCCAGGGCACCTTCAACTGGACCGAGGCCGACCAGATCGTCGCCTTCGCGCAGGCCCACAACCAGCAGGTCCGCGGCCACACCCTGGTCTGGCACAGCCAGAACCCGAGCTGGCTGACCAACGGCAGCTGGACCTCCGCCCAGCTCGGCAGCCTGCTGCAGAACCACATCAGTACGGAAGTCGGCCGCTACAAGGGCGAGATCGCCGCCTGGGACGTCGTCAACGAGCCCTTCAACGAGGACGGCACCTACCGCTCCACCCTCTGGTACAACGGCCTCGGCGCCGACTACATCGCCAACGCCCTGACCTGGGCGCGGGCCGCCGACCCGGCCGCCAAGCTGTACATCAACGACTACAACGTCGAGGGCGTCAACGCGAAGAGCACGGCTCTGTACAACCTGGTGAAGGACCTCAAGAGCCGGGGCGTACCGATCGACGGGGTCGGCCTGCAGGCCCACCTCATCCTCGGCCAGGTCCCCTCCACGCTCCAGCAGAACATCCAGCGCTTCGCCGACCTCGGCGTCGACGTGGCGATCACCGAGCTGGACGTGCGCATGGCGCTCCCGGCGGACAGCACGAAGCTCGCCCAACAGGCCGCCGACTACAGGTCGGTACTGAACGCCTGCGTGGCGGTCACCCGGTGCGCGGGCGTCACCGTCTGGGGCTTCACCGACTCCGACTCCTGGGTGCCGGGCACCTTCCCGGGCTACGGGGCGGCGACGCCGTACGACGAGAACTACGTACCGAAACCGGCGTACGACGCGATCGCGGAGGCGCTCGGCGGTACGACGACCACGCCGCCCTCGACGGACGGCTGCGCGGCGACGTACAGCGTCACCAGTCAGTGGAACACCGGGTTCACGGGCCAGGTGACGATCGCCTGTGCGGGGTCGTCGCTGTCGTCCTGGAAAGCGAATTGGACGTTCGGCGCGGGCCAGCAGGTCACGCAGGCCTGGAACGCGACGTGCAGTCAGTCGGGTACGGCGGTGACGTGTGCGAACGCCTCCTACAACGGCGCGGTGCCGGACGGCGGCTCGGTGACGTTCGGCTTCAACGCATCGTGGAGCGGAAGCAATCCTGTGCCCGCGGTGACACTGGGCTGACCGGGGGCACCGAGCCGATCCGGGGGCGGTGGGCTGATCAGGGACTGAGAAACCTGAGATTCTTCGAAGAAAACCGGCTCACGTCCCCGACGCTAACAATCCCCTAATAATTCGGACTTATGTTCCTGCCCGTGACGGGACACGAGGAGAACGGCGACGCGGGCAGACCCAGGGGCCGGCGGTCGACAGTGCTGAAGATCGCCGGCCTCACCGTGGCGGGCCTGCTGGTGGTGGGCGCGGGTGCGGCCGGCTGGGCGTACTGGCACCTCAACAACAACATCAAGAGCGTCGACATCAACAGCGCACTCGGCGACGACCGTCCGGCGAAGGCGGTGACGACCCCGGCCGCGAGTGCCTCCGCGACGCCCCTTCCGACCGGCTCCCTGAACATCCTCGTGCTGGGCTCGGACTCGCGCAGCGGCAAGGCGAACAAGGCGCTCGGCGGGGGCAGCAGCTCGGGCGCCCGTTCCGACACGGCGATGGTCGTGCACATCGACGCCGGCCGCAGCAGCGCCACGGTGGTCAGCATCCCGCGCGACACGCTGGTCACGCGTCCGTCCTGCCCGCTGAAGTCGGGCGGTTCGACGGCGGTGACGTACGGCGCGATGTTCAACAGCGCCTACTCGGTGGGCGGCGCGGTGTGCGCCGTGAAGACGGTCGAGTCGATCACGGACGTCCGCATGGACCACTACATCGAGATCGACTTCTCGGGCTTCGCGAAACTGGTGAACGCGCTGGGCGGCGTCACCGTGACGACTGACCAGGACATCGACGACGACGACAGCCACCTGCACCTGGCGGCGGGCACCCACAAGCTGAACGGCAAGCAGGCCCTGGCCCTCGCCCGCACCCGGCACGGCATAGGCGACGGCAGCGACCTCGGCCGCATAGGCCTGCAGCAGAAGCTGGTGAAGGCCCTGCTGGAGCAGATCTCCTCGACGAGCCTGTTCACCGACCCCGCCAAGCTGTACACGGTGGCCGAGGCGGTGACCAGCAGCCTGACCACCGACACCGGCCTGGACTCGCTGAGCGAACTCGTGGACCTCGGCCGCAGCCTGAAGGGTCTGTCGGCGGACGACGTGAAGACGGTGATGATGCCGGTGGTGACCGCGCCCTCGGACCCCAACCGGGTGGTGGCGAAGGAACCGGCGGCGAGCGCGCTGTGGGAGTCGCTGCGCTGAGCGCCCCTACAACCCCGCTGCCCGCTCGGGAGTCTTGTGCGGTGAGGCAGTCGCCGTAACCAGGGGGTCTCCCAGTGTTGTCCTTGTCTTTGTCCGGCCGTTGGGCGGTCCCGGTCGTCGCGGGCCTGGTCGCGCTGGGTGTGACCCCACCGCAGGACCTGAGCCGGGCCGAGGCCGCGACCCGCGCCCCCGTCCGCGACGACTTCAACGGCGACGGGTACGGCGACCTCGCGGTGGGCGCCCCGGGAGCCACCGTCGACGGGCGGAGCAAGGCGGGGTACGTGGCGGTGATGTACGGCGGCCCGCACGGCCTCTCCGCAAGCCGACGGGTCGTCATCTCCCGTTCCACGAACGGGATTCCTGGCAGCACGGCAAGCGGCGAGGGCTTCGGGAGGCAGCTCTCCAGGGGCGACCTGGACGGCGACGGCTACGCGGACCTGGTCATCGGCAACGGTTCGGGGCAGGCCGACGCGGTCGTCGTCCGGGGCGGCCGGGACGGACTCTCCGGCGGCACGTCGGTCCCGGCCACCAACACCCAGACCGGCGACTTCAACGGCGACGGCAAGCTGGACCTGGCCCTTTTCCGCACCCGCCCCGCCGCGGGCGACGACCCGAACGGCAGCACCGCCACGGTCTGGAACGGCCCGCTGACCCGCGCCGGCCGGCACGGCGCCGAGGCTTCCCTCGACGCCGACCACCTCAAGTACTACGACGTCCGCGACGGCGCCACCGGCGACGTGAACGGCGACGGCCGCGACGACCTCGCCCTCAGCATCTACTGCGGCGACGGCGTGTACTGCACGCGCTTCTACACCGGCTCGGCCTCGGGCCTGACGGTCCAGGAGCCCGACGCCGTCCCCGAGGGCGACGGCGGCATCGCCTTCGGCGACCTCAACGGCGACGGCTACGACGACATCGCGGTCGGGGGCACCGACTTCTCGCAGCTCACGGTGGCGTACGGCTCGAGCTCGGGCGTCCGGCCGCGCGACACGTGGAAGACGTTCACGCAGGACACACCGGGCGTGCCGGGCACCGACGACGAGGTCGACGGCTTCGGCCGTTCCCTGTCCGCCGGGGACATCACGGGCGACGGCATCGACGACCTCGCCGTCGGCGTCCCCGGCGAGGAACTCGGCTACGACGACTACGCGGGCGCCGTCGACATCCTGCGCGGCAGCAGGGCGGGGCTGAGCGGCACGGGCGCGCAGGAGTTCACGCAGGACACCAAGGGCGTCCCCGGCACGGCCGAGCTGAACGACGCCTTCGGCTCCGCGGTCGCACTCCTCGACATCAACGGCAACGGCTACGCCGACCTGGCGGCCGCGGCCGCGGGGGAGGACGGCGGGAACGGCGCCGTGTGGGAGCTGCGGGGGCGGCCGACCGGGATCGTCACCGACGCGGCGCTGCTGTTCGGGCCGAAGGCGATCGGGGCGCCCTACGCGAAGGCGGCGTTCGGGGCGGAGGTGGAGTGACGTCCGCGCCGGCCGAGCGGACCGGGGAGTGAGACGGGCGGGGTGACCTGCGCAAACGCCTCGGAAAAAAATCTTCGAAGAAATCCGGCGGGCATGTCGATCCGCCCGGCTCCCGTTCGACGCATGGGTGAGAGGCCGGAAGGACCCGGCCCCGGACCCACCGAGGAGTCACCATGCCCCGCTACCTGTCGCTCGTGCAGATCGACGAGAACACCATGCCCGCCGAGGGCCCCAGCCCCGAGCTGATGCAGCGCATGGGCGAGCTGATCGAGGAGGTCACCAAGGCCGGGGTCATGCTCGACACCGCCGGGCTCACCCCGAGCGGGCAGGGCACCCGGCTGCACTGGAAGGGCGGCGAGATCTCCGTCACCGACGGGCCCTTCACCGAGTCCAAGGAGGTCGTCGGCGGCTACGCGATCATGCAGTGCAAGGACAAGGCCGAGGCACTGGAGTGGACCAAGAAGTTCCTCAAGGTGCACGAGGAGTACTGGACGGTGACCTGCGAGGTGCGGGAGATCGCGGAGGGCTGAGCCCCCCGCTTCCTTGGCCGCACGGCTTTGGCGGTGTCGAATGGGGGGCTGTGAGCAGCCCGCAGCCCTCCGCCGGCCCCCGTGCCGCCCCCGACCCCCGCGATGGCACCGACCCCCGCCACGCCATCGAGACCGTCTTCCGCATCGAGTCCCCCCGCATCATCGCCGCCGTCGCCCGCATCGTCCGCGACGTCGGCATCGCCGAGGAACTCGCCCAGGACGCGCTGGTGGCCGCCCTGGAGCAGTGGCCACGGGACGGCGTGCCCGACAACCCGGGCGCCTGGCTGATGGCCACCGCCCGGCACCGCGCCGTCGACCTGATCCGGCGCCGGGAGAACTACGCCCGCAAGCTGGCGGAGATCGGCCGCACTCTGGAGACGACGGCCCCGCCCGAGGAGCCCGCCGACCCCGACGACATCGACGACGACCTGCTCCGCCTGGTCTTCACCGCCTGTCACCCGGTCCTGTCCGCCGAGGCCCGCATCGCCCTCACCCTGCGCCTGCTCGGCGGTCTGACCACGGCCGAGATCGCCCGTGCCTTCCTCACCCCGGAGCCGACGGTCGCCCAGCGCATCGTCCGCGCGAAGAAGACCCTCGCCACGAAGAACGTCGCCTTCGAGGTGCCGTACGGCCCCGAGCGCGGGGCCCGGCTCGGCTCCGTCCTCGACGTCATCTACCTGATCTTCAACGAGGGTTACGCCGCCACGGCCGGCGACGACTGGCTGCGCCCCGCGCTCTGCGAGGACGCGCTGCGGCTGGCCCGCGTGCTGTCGGGCCTGATGCCCAAGGAGCCCGAGGTGCACGCCTTGACCTCCCTCCTGGAGTTCCAGGCCTCCCGCACCGCCGCCCGCATCGGCCCGAACGGCGAACCCGTCCTCCTCAAGGACCAGAGCCGCCACCGCTGGAACCGCATGCTCATCGCCCGCGGCATCGCCGCCCTCCACCGCGCCGACGCCACCGCGACGGGCGCCCCCGGCCCGTACGCCCTCCAGGCCGCCATCGCCGCCTGCCACGCGCACGCGCACACCTACGACGAGACCGACTGGACGAGCATCGCCACCCTCTACGGCCTGCTCGCCGCCCGCGCCCCGTCCCCGGTCGTCGAACTCAACCGCGCGGTCGCCGTGTCGATGGCGCAGGGCCCGGCCGAGGGACTCGAGCTCGTCGACGCCCTGGCCGCCGAACCCGCCCTGCGCGACTACCACTTGCTGCCCAGCGTGCGCGGCGACCTGCTGGCCCGCCTCGGGCGTACGGCGGAGGCGCGCGAGGAGTTCGCACGGGCGGCCGGGCTCGCCCGCAACGAACGCGAGCGGGAGTTGCTGCGCGGCAAACTCCGTTCGCTCGGGGATCAGTAGCCGCTCACACGGGGGCACCGATCAGCATGGTCGGCGCCCCCGCAACACGCGTCAGGAACACGGTCGCCGCATTCGGCCCCTGCGGCTTCACCTTCTTCCGCAACTCCTCCGGTTCCACCGCCGACCCCCGCTTCTTCACGGTCAGCGTCCCGACCCCCCGCTCCCGCAACAGCGCCTTCAACTTCTTCACGTTGAAGGGGAGTTGGTCGGTGATCTCGTACGAGGTCGCGTACGGCGTCGGCCGCAACTCGTCCGCGGTGACGTACGCGATGGTCGCGTCGACCAGCCCGCCGTCCAGCTGCTCGGCCACCTCGGCGACCAGATGGGCCCGGATGACCGCGCCGTCGGGCTCGTACAAGTACCGCCCGACGGGCCGGACTTGGGGATCGGGCAGCCCCTTCCCCAGGAGCGTGCGTGCCCCCGGCAGCAGGGTGGCACGCACCGCCCCGGGTTCCGTCCCGAACCACAGCACCGCCTCCTTCACATCCCCGCCGTCCGAGATCCACTCGGCCTCGGCCTCGCCGGGCACGGCCTCGTGCGGGATGCCGGGCGCCACCTTCAGCGCGGCGCGCGGCGCCTTGCGAGCGGCCTCGACCGCCCACGACAACGGCGGCGAGTACGCCTCCGGATCGAAGATTCTCCCGCGCCCACCGCGCCGCGCCGGATCGACGAACACGGCGTCATATCCGTCCGTACCCACCCCCATGACGTCCGCCTCCCGCACCTCGATCAGCGCGGCGAGCCCGAGGGCGTCGGCGTTCGCGCGCGCCACGGCGACCGTCAGCGGATCCCGGTCCACGGCGAGCACCCGGATCCCGGCCCGGGCGAGCGCGATGGCATCACCGCCGATCCCGCAGCACAGGTCGGCGAGGGAGGCGACGCCCATCGCCTTCAGCCGCTCGGCCCGGTACGTGGCGACACGCGCCCGCGTCGACTGCTCGACCCCGTTCGGCGTGAAGAACATCCGCTCCGCGTCCTCGGCGCCGAACTTGGCCGCCGCCCGCTGCCGCAGCCGCGCCTGCCCGAGTGCCGCCGACACCAGCTCGGCGGGATGTTCGCGGCGCAGCCGGGTGGCGACGGCGAGCTCGTCGGCCGGAGCCGTGCCGCGCACCGCGTCGAGGAGGGCGCGGCCTTCGGGGGTGAGGAGAGGAGCGAGGTCGTTCACCGGCTCATTGTGGGCCAGTCGGTGGACGGTGTGCCGCCGGCCGCGGTGTCGGGCCGGGATCCGGGCGGTGACCTGCGAGGATCCGGCCCCATGCGAGCAGTCGTACAAAATGACAAGAATCGCGCTTATGGGGCGAAGCGGATCCGCGGCGGAATCGCCGTGCTCGCCCTCGCGGCCGTCGCCTCGGGCTGCGCCCAGCCCGGCGGTTCGCCGGTGCGCCCGGCCTCGGGCCAGCAACCGCTGCAGGCACCCCCCGCCCGCGCCCTCGACTCGTACGCCACGAAGCTGCGCGTGGCGTACGCGGCCCGGGTCGCCGCGGCGAAGCGCTGGGGCCTGGCGAGGGTCCCGCTGACGGCTCCGCCGCCGCCCGCGAAGAAGCCCAGGATCACGGCCCGCGAGGGCTTCGAGGTGGACGGCCAGGAGGAACTGAACCTCCCGCCCGTCTTCACGACCGTCCCCACCCGGCAGAAGGTCGTCTTCCTGACCATCGACGACGGGGCCGAGAAGGACCCGGCGTTCCTGCGGATGATGAGCGACCTGAAGATCCCGTTCACCGCCTTCCTCAGCGGCTTCCTGATCAAGGACGACTACGCCTACTTCAAGAAGATGCAGGACCTGGGCATCGTCCTGAACAACCACACGCTGACCCACCCGTATCTCCCGGGCCTGTCCTACCGGCAGCAGAAGCACGAGATCTGCGGCATGCAGGACGTGATCGAGAAGCACTACGGCAAGCGCCCCACCGTCTTCCGCCCGCCCTTCGGCAACTACAACCAGGACACCCTGCGCGCCGCCAAGTCCTGCGGCATCAAGTACGCGCCCATCTGGGACGAGGAGGTCTTCGTCGACCACTGGGAGTACCGCGAGGACGACCAGGACCTGCACCCCGGCGACATCGTGCTCACTCACTTCCGTGGCCGCAGCGAGTGGAACGGCACGATGGTCGACGACATGCGCCGCTTCCTGAGCAAGGTCACCGCCAAGGGGTACGCGGTGGCCCGCCTGGAGGACTACCTGTGAGGTGGAGGCCCCTGGCGGCCGGCGGGCTGGCGCTCGCCCTGCTCACCGGCTGCGCCCAGTCCGTCGACCCCATCGAACGGCTGGGTGAGAAGGCGGCCCAGCAGGTACGGCCGCACGGACCCGCCGGCGCGGCCGAGCAGCCGTATCGCCGCTGGGGTCTCACGGCCCCGCTGCTCCCCGCCCCGAAGCCTTCCGGTACCTCGCCGGCCCTTGCGGCGGGCCGGGGCCTTCCCCCGGTCGTGTCCCGCATCCCCACCCGGGACAAGGTCGTCTTCCTGACCTACGACGACGGGGCCGAGAAGGATCCGCGGTTCGTCGACATGGTCCGTGAACTGCGCCTGCCGGTCAGCATGTTCCTCACGGACAGCGTCGTCGGACCGGGGTACGGCCACTTCGCCCGGCTCCAGTCCGTCGGCGCGACCATCCAGAACCACACCCTCGACCATCCCGCCCTGCGCGGTCTTCCCTACGCCGGCCAGCGCGCCCAGATCTGCGGCCAGCAGGACAAGCTCAGATCCCGCTTCGGCGGCCACCCCCGCCTCTTCCGTCCGCCCTACGGCACCTACGACACCGCGACCCTGCGAGCGGCCGCCGACTGCGGCATCTCGGCGCTCGTCCTGTGGCGCGCGTCGATCACGGGAGGCGGCGAGCTGACGTACCTGCACGGCGGTCACAGCCTGCGGCCCGGCGACATCGTGGCGGTGGACCCGGACGAGGGCTCGCGGCTGACCCTGCGGGAACGGACGGTGCGACTGCTGCGCCGGGTGCAGGGGGAGGGGCTGCGGGTGGGGCGGCTGGAGGACTACCTGTAGGTGTTTCGGCCCGTACGGCGTTCGAGGACGAGGCCGGTCAGGCCGACGAACCAGGCCGACGCGCCGCAGGGATTGGCACTCCGCTTGACCGAGTGCTAATCGCGGTCATAGTCTCGGGTCTGGCACTCCCCCCTGGAGAGTGCCAACTACGCGACGGGCAGGTCCGGCACCCGCGACGACGGATCCACCTGGTCGCCACCTCAGACAGTTAACCCCGTGAGATCTCCGAAGGGGGAGGTCGGATCGTGACGACCACCAGCTCCAAGGTTGCCATCAAGCCGCTCGAGGACCGCATCGTGGTCCAGCCGCTGGACGCCGAGCAGACCACGGCCTCGGGCCTGGTCATTCCGGACACCGCCAAGGAGAAGCCCCAGGAGGGCGTCGTCCTGGCCGTGGGCCCGGGTCGCTTCGAGAACGGCGAGCGTCTTCCGCTCGACGTGAAGACCGGCGACATCGTGCTGTACAGCAAGTACGGCGGCACCGAGGTGAAGTACAACGGCGAGGAGTACCTCGTCCTCTCGGCTCGCGACGTGCTCGCGATCATCGAGAAGTAATTCACCCCGCTTTTCAGCAGTGAACTGCGCCCCTGGCACCCGCGACGTTATGAAGCCGGGCGTCGGGGGCGCGGTTCGTTACACCCACGTTTTCCGAGAGGGCTGAACCGCTCCCATGGCGAAGATCCTGAAGTTCGACGAGGACGCCCGTCGCGCCCTCGAGCGCGGCGTCAACAAGCTTGCCGACACGGTCAAGGTGACGATCGGCCCCAAGGGCCGCAACGTCGTCATCGACAAGAAGTTCGGTGCCCCCACCATCACCAACGACGGCGTCACCATCGCCCGCGAGGTCGAGGTAGAGGACCCGTACGAGAACCTCGGCGCCCAGCTGGTGAAGGAGGTGGCGACCAAGACCAACGACATCGCGGGTGACGGCACCACCACCGCCACCGTGCTCGCCCAGGCGCTCGTGCGCGAGGGCCTGCGCAACGTCGCCGCGGGTGCCTCCCCGGCCGCCCTGAAGAAGGGCATCGACGCCGCGGTCAAGGCCATCTCCGACGAGCTGCTCGCGACCGCGCGCCCGATCGATGAGAAGTCCGACATCGCGGCCGTCGCCGGTCTGTCCGCTCAGGACAGCCAGGTCGGCGAGCTCATCGCCGAGGCGATGGACAAGGTCGGCAAGGACGGTGTCATCACCGTCGAGGAGTCCAACACCTTCGGTCTGGAGCTGGACTTCACCGAGGGCATGGCCTTCGACAAGGGCTACCTGTCGCCGTACTTCGTGACGGACCAGGAGCGCATGGAGGCCGTCCTCGAGGACCCGTACATCCTCATCAACCAGGGCAAGATCTCCTCCATCCAGGACCTGCTGCCGCTGCTCGAGAAGGTCATCCAGTCGGGTGCCTCCAAGCCGCTGCTGATCATCGCCGAGGACGTCGAGGGCGAGGCCCTGTCGACCCTGGTCGTCAACAAGATCCGCGGCACCTTCAACGCGGTCGCGGTCAAGGCCCCCGGCTTCGGCGACCGCCGCAAGGCGATGCTCCAGGACCTGGCCGTCCTCACCGGCGCCACGGTCATCTCCGAGGAGGTCGGCCTCAAGCTCGACCAGGCCGACCTGGACGTGCTGGGCTCCGCCCGCCGTGTCACGGTCACCAAGGACGACACGACCGTCGTCGACGGTGCCGGCGACTCCGCGGACGTCACGGGCCGCGTCGCCCAGATCAAGGCCGAGATCGAGAACACGGACTCCGACTGGGACCGCGAGAAGCTCCAGGAGCGCCTCGCGAAGCTGGCCGGCGGCGTGTGCGTGATCAAGGTCGGCGCCGCCACCGAGGTGGAGCTGAAGGAGAAGAAGCACCGCCTGGAGGACGCCATCTCCGCGACCCGCGCCGCGGTCGAGGAGGGCATCGTCTCCGGTGGTGGCTCCGCGCTCGTCCACGCCGCCAAGGTGCTCGAGGGCGGCCTCGGCAAGACCGGCGACGAGGCCACCGGTGTCGCCGTCGTCCGCCGCGCGGTCGTCGAGCCGCTGCGCTGGATCGCCGAGAACGCGGGCCTGGAGGGCTACGTCATCACCTCCAAGGTCGCCGAGCTCGAGGCGGGCCAGGGCTTCAACGCCGCCACCGGCGAGTACGGCGACCTGGTCAAGGCCGGCGTCATCGACCCGGTCAAGGTCACCCGCTCCGCCCTGGAGAACGCCGCCTCCATCGCCTCCCTCCTCCTGACGACCGAGACCCTGGTCGTCGAGAAGAAGGAAGAGGAAGAGCCGGCCGCGGCGGGCCACGGTCACGGCCACGCCCACTGATCTCGGTCAGTACGTACGAAGGCCCGGCACCCCTGGGGTGCCGGGCCTTCGCGTTGCCGTCCTACTGTTCCAGCCCCTCCAGCGCACCCAGCTGCGCCATCAGCCCCAGCCGGTCGTACTGCCACCAGCCCTCGACGACCTTCTCGTGCTCGCCGAACCGGTGAATGGTCGTGCCGGTCATGGTGACCCGCTGCCCATTCGACGCAATCCCCATGAACTCGGCCTTCTGGGTCCCGCTCCAGGTCCACCGGGTGCACACCCGGTCCCCCTGCGTGACCTGGTCGTCCACGGTGAACGAGAAGTCGAAGGCGCCGCGCCACATCGCGATCTCGCGCCGCATCGCGTCCATGCCGATGGCGTCCTGCTCGTTGGCGGGATCGTGGTCGTGGTAGTTCTCGGCGATCATGTCGTCGAGCGGGGGCAACTCCCCCTCGGTGCCCAGCGTCTCGAAGAACCGCCGTGAGATGTCCGAGTTCAACTGCTCGTCGCGTACGACGTCCAGATCCGTGAACGTCGGCATCTCGTCGCAGAGCGCGACCATCTCCCGGAAGATCTTGTCGGTCTCGGGCAGCTGGGAGTTCCGCATCGCCTCCTCGTACGACGGGAACTCCACGATCTCGATGAAGTGCGACGCGTCCGACCGGTCCTTCCCGATCACACTGTGCGTCGCGGTCCGCTTCCCCTTGGTCTGTTCGACCCACGTGTCCATCAGCTGGTTCATGTCGTCGAACCGGCTGGTCCTGCAGTCGATGATCTGAACGAAGGTCATGGTGTGCCTCCGGCCCCCCTGGGTCCGGTTGAACAGCACCATTCTCCCACCAGGACCCCCGGAGCCCCTCGCGAAGAGGCGGCACAGAGGCCGCAGAGGGGCTACTGCGGCCCGTACTTCCGCCCGGTCCGCGAGGAAATCCCGCCCATGAGACCCCGGGGCGTCACCTTCACGATCCCCATCAGCGCCTTGTACCGCGGATCCGGAATGGACAGCGACTTCCCGCGCGCGAGATCCCCCAGCGCGGCCGCCACCAGCTTGTCCGCGTCCAGCCACATCCAGCCGGGGATGTTGTCCGTCCCCATCCCCGCCCGCTGATGGAACTCTGTCCGCACGAACCCCGGGCACAGTGCCATCAGCCGCACCCCGCTGCCCGCCAGATCCTTCGCGGCCCCCTGCGTGAACTGCACGACCCACGCCTTGGAGGCGCCGTACGTGCCGCGCGGCACGAAGGCGGCGACGGATGCGACGTTGACGACCCCGCCGCGACCACGCTCCCGCATCGCCTCGGTCGCTGCCGCCGTGAGCCGCAGCACCGCCTCGCAGTGGACCTTGAGCATCTGCAGCTCGTCCGCCATCGACACGTCGAGGAAGCGGCCCTTGTTGCCGAAGCCGGCGTTGTTGATCAGCAGGTCGACCGGATTCTTGCGGTCGGCCAGGCGGGTGGCCACGGCCTCGATGCCGTCGTCCGTGGCGAGGTCGGCGGTGAGAACCTCCGCCTCGATACCGTGCCGGTCGTGCAGTTCGGTCGCCTGGTCCCGCAACCGCTTGGTGTCGCGGGCGACGAGCACCAGGTTGTGTCCGTCGGCCGCCAGCCGCCGCGCGAACGCGGCGCCGATGCCCGCGGTCGATCCCGTAATCAAAGCCGTTGTCATGGCCCAAGGGTAGTTACCCGGACTGTGGGAATCCGATCTCTGCACATGCTCCGACGCTGGTGAAGCATCCGAGGAGAGACTGGATCTGACGATTCGTCAGGAACCGTATTTCGCCACATACGTACGCGCCGCCTCCCGTCCGTCCGGATGCAGCGCCTCCCCGGCCGCCAGCAGCCGCGGCAGCAGCTCCCGCTCCGTCGTCACGGCCCGGAACTGCAGCGCCACCGTCACGTCGTGGTCCGGCCGGTGCACGATCTCGACGCAGTCGCCGGCGCGGATCGCGCCCGGCTCGATCACCCGCAGATACGCACCCGGAGCACCCTTCTGCGTGAACCGCTTCACCCACCGCTTCTCACCCAGATGGCCCTGGAAGGTGAGACAGGGGATCCGGCCGGAGGTGACCTCCAGGACGACTTCCGGTCCGACCCGCCAGCGCTCGCCGATCAATGCGCCGGAGACGTCGAGCCCTTCGGTGGTGAGGTTCTCGCCGAACGAGCCGTTGCGCAGCGGGCGCCCCAACTCGTGCTCCCAGTCGTCGAGATCCTCGCGCGCGACGGCGTACACGGCCTGGTCGTCTCCGCCGTGGTGGCGCAGCTCGCACACCGCGTCCCCGGCCAGCCCGCTCGCCCCGACGCCCTTGGGCCCCGGCGCCGCCACCCGGACCGGCCCGTCCACCGGCTGCTTGTCGATGCCGGTCACGCCGTCCGGCTGGTCCGTGTACGGCACGGACTTCGGGCGGCCGAGGTTCACAGACAGAAGCTTCATGCCCGCACGGTAAGTGACGTCAGCTCAAAGTGTCGACGCATTATCGGGCACCTTGCCAAAGGATCACTTATCCTCGAACGGTGATCGAAGCCCGTCATCTCCGCGTCCTGCGCGCCGTCGCCGCCACCGGCTCCTTCTCGGCCGCGGGGCGCGATCTCGGCTGCACGCAGCCCGCCGTCAGCCAGCAGATGAAGGCCCTGGAGTCGTCCGTGGGCACCCCGCTGATCGTCCGCAACGGACGCGAGATGCGGCTGACCCAGGCCGGTGAGGCGCTGGTGCGGCATGCCGCGGGGATCCTGGCCGGGCTCACGGCGGCGGAGGAGGAGGTCGCCGCCATCGCGGGACTGCGCGCCGGGCGCGTTCGCCTCGTCTCCTTCCCGAGCGGCAGCTCCACGCTCGTACCGACCGCCCTCGCCGCCCTGCGCGCCGAGCACCCCGGCACCCGGGTCTCCCTGGAGGAGGCCGAACCGCCCGCGTCGGTCGAGATGCTGCGCGAGGGCGACTGCGACGTGGCACTGGCCTTCCGGTACGAGGGCGCGGCGGGCTCGGAGGAATGGGCCGACCTCGTCGTACGACCGCTGCTGAGCGACCGCCTCGTGGGCCTCGTGCCGGAGCGGCACCCTCTCGCGCAGGCCGGGACGGTGGCCATCGGGGACCTCGCGCACGAGCCGTGGATCGCCGGATGCCCGCGCTGCCGCGGGCAGTTGGTCGAGGTGTGCGAGGGCGCCGGCTTCACCCCGCGCATCGACTTCGCCACCGACGACTATCCGGCGGTCGTCGGCCTGGTCGGCGCCGGCCTCGGCGTCGCCGTACTGCCGCAGCTCGCCATCGAGTCCGTACGGCCACGGCACGCGCGCGTGCTGACGCTGGAACCGGCGGTGCGGCGGGAGATCGTGGCGCTGACGCTGCCCGATCTGGCCCAGGTGCCGGCGGTCGCGGCGACCCTGGAGCAGCTCGGACGCGCGGCCGCCCGCCAACAAAAATGATGGGCACGCGTGCGTGCGCCCCTCACGTGCGTCCCCAATCACACGCGCCCATCACGCGTGCCCACCCCAGAATGTGAAGAAACGTTCCTTCAGGTGTTCGAAGCGCTGTCCCCGCCGGCAGCCGCTGCCACCAGCCGGTTCCGCGCCCGTCCCATGAGCTCTTCGCGCTCGTCCTCGGTCAGGCCGCCCCACACGCCGTACGGCTCTCTCACCGCCAGCGCGTGCGCCGCGCACTGCGCGCGCACCGGGCACCTCATGCAGACCTCCTTGGCCGAGTTCTCGCGAGCACTCCGGGCCGCACCGCGCTCACCCTCCGGATGAAAGAAGAGCGAGCTGTCCACCCCGCGGCAGGCGGCCAGGAGCTGCCAGTCCCACAGGTCCGCGTTCGGTCCGGGAAGGCGGGAGAAATCTGCCATTACGTGACCCCTTGTAGCCGTTCTGAGCGGATACGGTGCCAACGACCGTACATCTACTATCTAAGGAGATGAAAATATGACTCATTGCGAATCTAGCCTCAGACACCGGTAGATGGGAAGAAAAGGGGTCTAAATGGGGCATGGGTTGTGATGAAACGTTGAGGGTCCGCCCTGCATGTCTGCACCGTGTCCGCGCCCTCACGTAGAGTGCCGAAGATGGCACACAGCCCCGTAACTCTTTCGAGTGACCGTCGTTGAGAGTGCGGAGGCGGTTGAAGCAACAAGTGCTCGGGCAGGCGTCCGAGACGGTCGACCGCACAGGTGACGATTTCGTACCAGCCTGGAGGCTCAAGGTGACGTGCATCAGCTGCGGAGGACGGCCATGACATCCGTCCTCGTCTGCGACGACTCCCCGCTTGCCCGAGAGGCGCTCCGCCGCGCGGTCGCGACCGTGCCCGGCGTCGAGCGCGTGACGACCGCGGCCAACGGCGAGGAAGTCCTCCGCCGCTGGGGCGCCGACCGTTCGGACCTGATTCTGATGGACGTACGCATGCCCGGACTGGGCGGCGTCGAGACAGTGCGCCGGCTGCTGTCCGCCGACCCGGGCGCGCGCATCATCATGCTCACCGTCGCCGAGGACCTGGACGGCGTGGCCCTCGCGGTCGCCGCCGGTGCTCGCGGCTATCTGCACAAGGACGCCTCGCGCGCGGAGCTGCGCGCGACCGTCACGCAGGCGCTCGCCGACCCGACCTGGCGGCTGGCCCCGCGCCGTCTGCGCTCCGCCGAGATGGGTGCCGCGCCCACGCTCACGGCGCGTGAGATCCAGGTGCTCGAGGGCATGAGCCACGGTCGCTCCAACGCGGAGATCGGTCGCGAGCTGTTCCTCTCCGAGGACACCGTCAAGACGCACGCCCGGCGGCTCTTCAAGAAGCTCGGCGCCTCGGACCGGGCACACGCCGTGGCGCTCGGCTTCCGGTGGGGCCTGGTCCGCTAGGCCGGTCGGTGTCTTGCAGCGGGGGTTCGAGAGCCCCCGCCTACCGCAGGGTGGGCGGGGGTGGCAAAACGGCCCGCCGGGTGCCCGCTGCTCGTTTCGCCGCGGATGCCGCATCCTTGAGGTGTGGAGTCTCTCGGGGACGAGTCGGTCGAGCGGAATGGGAGGGCGCAGGAGATGAGTTCCGGCGCACCTGCTCATAACGCTTCGGTGCACAACAACGGACACGGTGCCACGGCCCGCGCGGCCGCAAGGCACCATGGACCGATGCGCGACGACGAGGCGGTGAGTGCCGCAGGGGCGATCGGTGCACTCGTCCACCGCGCCGTCGACGGAGACGAGCAGGCCACGCACGACTTGCTCGCCCATGTCCATCCCTTGGCGCTGCGCTACTGCCGCACCCGTCTGTCCCGTCTGCCGGGCGACGCCCGGCACTTCGTGGAGGACCTCGCACAGGAGGTCTGCGTCGCCGTCCTCCTGGCGCTGCCGCGCTACAAGGACACCGGCCGCCCCTTCGAGGCGTTCGTCTTCGCCATCGCCGCGCACAAGGTCGCGGACCTGCAGCGAGCGGCGATGCGGCACCCCGGATCCACGGCGGTCCCGTCCGACGAGATGCCCGAGCGGCCGGACGACTCGCTCGGCCCGGAGGAGCGCGCGCTGCTCAGCAGCGACGCCGAATGGGCCAAGAAACTCCTGGCCAACCTGCCCGAGAACCAGCGCGAGCTGCTCCTGCTGCGCATCGCGGTGGGCCTCACGGCCGAGGAGACGGGTCAGATGTTGGGAATGTCACCCGGAGCGGTGCGGGTCGCACAGCACCGGGCCCTGAGCCGGCTCAGGGCGCTCGCGGAGCAATAGCCCGCCCCCGTTGCCGTAAGCGCCTTTTGCCGACAGTGCCTTCCTTGAACAGGCGTGTCGTGAATTCCGTACGAACATACGAAGCCCGGCGTCACGCGGCACCGTGGAATTTGATAGCCGCGCTTCCCGTTAGCATGGACATCCGCACCGATCAAGGCCATTTGGGGAAGGTGTCATGACTGCAAACGTCGACGGAGTGCCCGGTAAATTCGCGACACTCGGGCTGACCTACGACGACGTGCTGCTGCTGCCGGGCGCATCCGAGGTGCTCCCCAACGCGGTCGACACCTCGTCCCGCATCTCGCGCAACGTCCGGGTCAACATCCCGCTGCTCTCGGCCGCGATGGACAAGGTGACCGAGTCCCGCATGGCGATCGCGATGGCGCGTCTGGGCGGTGTCGGCGTGCTGCACCGCAACCTCTCCGTCGAGGACCAAGTCAACCAGGTCGACCTGGTCAAGCGGTCCGAGTCCGGCATGGTCACCGACCCCGTCACGGTGCACCCGGAGGCGACGCTCGCCGAGGCGGACGCCCTGTGCGCCAAGTTCCGCATCAGCGGTGTCCCCGTCACCGACCCGGCAGGCAAGCTGCTCGGCATCGTGACCAACCGCGACATGGCCTTCGAAACCGACCGCAGCCGTCAGGTGCGCGAGGTCATGACGCCGATGCCGCTGGTCACAGGCAAGGTGGGCATCTCCGGCGTGGACGCCATGGAACTGCTGCGCCGCCACAAGATCGAGAAGCTTCCGCTGGTCGACGACGCCGGTGTCCTCAAGGGCCTCATCACGGTCAAGGACTTCGTCAAGGCCGAGAAGTACCCCAACGCCGCCAAGGACGCCGAGGGCAGGCTGCTCGTCGGTGCCGCGGTGGGCGCCAGCCCCGAGGCCCTGGAGCGCGCCCAGGCGCTCACCGAGGCCGGGGTGGACTTCCTGGTCGTCGACACCTCGCACGGCCACAGCAGCAACGCCCTCAGCTGGATGTCGAAGATCAAGTCGAGCGTGTCCGTCGACGTGATCGGCGGCAACGTCGCCACGCGTGACGGCGCGCAGGCGCTGATCGACGCCGGCGTCGACGGCATCAAGGTCGGCGTGGGCCCCGGTTCGATCTGTACGACGCGTGTGGTCGCCGGCATCGGCGTCCCGCAGGTCACCGCCATCTACGAGGCCTCCCTCGCGGCCCGCGCGGCGGGCATCCCGCTGATCGGCGACGGCGGTCTGCAGTACTCCGGCGACATCGGCAAGGCGCTGGCCGCCGGCGCCGACACCGTGATGCTCGGCAGCCTTCTGGCCGGCTGCGAGGAGTCGCCCGGCGAGCTGCTGTTCATCAACGGCAAGCAGTTCAAGTCGTACCGCGGCATGGGCTCGCTCGGTGCCATGCAGTCCCGCGGCCAGGGCAGGTCGTACTCCAAGGACCGCTACTTCCAGGCCGAGGTCGCCTCCGACGACAAGCTCGTGCCCGAGGGCATCGAGGGCCAGGTGCCCTACCGCGGCCCGCTGGCCAACGTGCTGCACCAGCTCGTCGGCGGTCTGCGCCAGACCATGGGCTACGTGGGCGCCGCCACCATCGCGGAGATGGAGACCAAGGGCCGCTTCGTACGGATCACCTCGGCGGGCCTCAAGGAGAGCCACCCGCACGACATCCAGATGACGGTCGAGGCGCCGAACTACAGCCGCAGCAAGTGACCTCCACGCGCGCGTAAGCAAGTCCAAGGGCGGCTCCGGAACCTCCGGGGCCGCCCTTGTCGTACCCGTCGGCGATACTGGGAGACGCTGAACGCATCAGGGAAAGGCCACAGACGTGACTGAGATCGAGATCGGGCGCGGCAAGCGCGGCCGCCGGGCGTACGCCTTCGACGACATCGCCGTCGTCCCCAGCCGCCGTACGCGGGACCCGAAGGAGGTCTCGATCGCCTGGCAGATCGACGCCTACCGCTTCGAGCTGCCCTTCCTGGCAGCTCCCATGGACTCGGTCGTCTCCCCGGCCACCGCGATCCGCATCGGCGAGCTCGGCGGCCTCGGCGTGCTGAACCTCGAAGGTCTGTGGACGCGGCACGAGGACCCGCAGCCGCTGCTCGACGAGATCACCGAGCTGGACGCGGAGACGGCCACGCGCCGACTCCAGGAGATCTACTCCGCCCCCATCAAGGAGGAGCTGATCGGCGCGCGCATCAAGGAGGTGCGCGATTCCGGTGTGGTCACCGCGGCCGCGCTCTCGCCGCAGCGCACGGCGCAGTTCTCCAAGGCGGTCGTGGACGCGGGCGTGGACATCTTCGTCATCCGCGGCACGACGGTCTCGGCCGAGCACGTCTCCGGCTCGCACGAGCCGCTGAACCTGAAGCAGTTCATCTACGAGCTCGACGTCCCGGTGATCGTCGGCGGCTGCGCCACGTACACCGCTGCCCTGCACCTGATGCGCACCGGCGCGGCGGGCGTCCTGGTCGGCTTCGGCGGCGGCGCGGCGCACACCACGCGCAACGTGCTGGGCATCCAGGTCCCGATGGCGACGGCGGTCGCGGACGTGGCGGCGGCCCGGCGCGACTACATGGACGAGTCCGGTGGCCGGTACGTGCACGTGATCGCGGACGGCGGCGTCGGCTGGTCCGGCGACATCCCGAAGGCGATCGCCTGCGGCGCCGACGCGGTCATGATGGGCTCCCCGCTGGCCCGCGCGACCGACGCGCCGGGCCGTGGTCACCACTGGGGCATGGAGGCCGTCAACGAGGAACTGCCGCGCGGCAAGAAGGTCGACCTGGGCACGGTCGGCACCATCGAGGAGGTCCTCGCGGGCCCGTCCCACACTCCCGACGGCTCGATGAACCTCTTCGGCGCCCTGCGCCGCGCGATGGCCACGACCGGCTACAGCGAGCTGAAGGAGTTCCAGCGGGTCGAGGTCACGGTCGCGGACTCGCAGCACAAGCGGTAGGTCGTACGACGTGATGGGGGCCGGTCGCCTGGTGGGGTGACCGGCCCTTTCGTGTGCCCTGGGCGCGGGCGCGGGGCGTTTTACGCGCCCCGCTTCACAACCGATGCGCCGCCCCTGTAGGCGCGGCCCCTCGTGTGTCCAGCAGCAGCTGTGCCTTCACCGACAGTGCCTGCAGGTCGTACGTCCGGTGCTGCTGGAGGAGGATGGTCAGGTCGGCGTCGGCGGCGGCCTCGTAGAGGGAGTCCGCGCGCGGGACCGGGCGGTCCAGGACGTTCCAGGACGGGACGTGCGGGTCGTGGTAGCTGACCGACGCGCCGAGTTCCATCAGGCGGACGGCGATCTCCCGCGCGGGGGTTGCCTGTTGGTCGGCGAGTTCGGGCTTGTAGGTGACGCCGAGGAGGAGGACGCGGGCGCCGCGCGCGGACTTGCCGTGCTCGTTGAGGAGGGCCGCGGCGCGCTGGACGACGTAGCGGGGCATCTGGCTGTTGACCTGCTGGGCCAGTTCGACCATGCGCAGGGTGCGGCCCGCGGGGCCGGTCAGGTCCTGGGGGACGGCGTGGCCGCCGACTCCGGGGCCGGGGCGGAAGGCCTCGAAGCCGAACGGCTTGGTCTCCGCGCAGCGGATGACGTCCCAGAGGTCGACGCCCAGGTCATGGCAGAGGACGGCCATCTCGTTGACGAGGGCGATGTTGACGTGCCGGAAGTTGGTCTCCAGCAGCTGCACGGTCTCCGCCTCGCGCAGTCCACGCGCGCGTACCACCTTGTCGGTGAGGCGGCCGTAGAACGCCGCGGCGGACTCGGTGCAGGCCGGGGTGAGGCCGCCGATCACCTTGGGGGTGTTGGCCGGGGTGAAGTCGCGGTTGCCGGGGTCGACCCGGCTGGGGGAGTAGGCGAGGTGGAAGTCGCGGCCCGCGCGCAGCCGGGAGCCCTCTTCGAGGAGCGGGCGCAGGAAGTTCTCCGTGGTGCCCGGTGGGACGGGCGACTCCAGGATGACCGTGGTGTGCGGGCGCAGCCGCGCGGCCAGTGTGCGGGCGGCCGCCTCCACCTGGCCCAGGTCGAGCGTCCCGTCCGCGCCGGGCGGGGTCGGCGCGCAGATGACCGCGGTGCGCACCCGGCCCAGCTCGGCCGGGCTGGTGGCGTGCCGGAAGCCCCCCGAGAGCATCCGGCGCAGTTCGGCGGGGCTGAGAGAGCCGGGTTCGGGCCCGGTGCGGTAGCCGAGCGTGGAGATTCCGGCGGCGACGGCTGCCTGGGCGAGGGGCAGGCCGAACGGGCCGAGTCCGATGACGGCGAGATCTGCGGGCATGGCGTGGGCCGTCCTTCCCAGTAACCGAAGCGGGACAGGTGCGCAAGCCCTGTGGACAGGACAGGTGAAGCGCAATGTCACACTAGGAGTAAATATGACCGATTTGCGGGATTGGTTGTGCCGTGTTTCCCGGAGATCCCGGGGATGTTGTCCACAGGCTGGGGGCGAGTAGTGGCTGAAGTCGGGCAAGCCGGTCAGAATTTGGGCATGGGGGATAGGAAGCGGGCTTCGCCCGACGGGTGCGGCCGGCGCTACCGACAGCAGGAGGCAGCGGTGAGGACAGCGACACTGGGGCCGGCGCAGCGAGCCGAGTCACTGGCGGGAATGGCCGAGCGTGAGCTGGACGTGCTGGTCGTGGGCGGCGGCGTGGTCGGTGCGGGCACCGCCCTGGACGCCGTCACGCGCGGTCTGTCCACGGGTCTGGTCGAGGCGCGTGACTGGGCGTCGGGCACATCCAGCAGGTCCAGCAAGCTGATCCACGGCGGACTGCGCTATCTGGAGATGCTCGACTTCGCGCTCGTACGGGAGGCGCTGAAGGAGCGCGGGCTGCTGCTGGAGCGGCTCGCCCCGCATCTGGTGAAGCCGGTGCCGTTCCTGTACCCGCTGCAGCACAAGGGCTGGGAGCGACTCTACGCCGGTTCGGGCGTCGCGCTCTACGACGCCATGTCGATGGCCCGCGGACACGGCCGCGGCCTGCCGACGCACCGCCATCTGACCCGCCGTCACGCCCTGCGCGTGGCACCTGCCTTGAAGAAGGACGCGCTGGTCGGAGCCCTGCAGTACTACGACGCCCAGATGGACGACGCGCGCTATGTGGCCACCCTGGTGCGCACGGCGGCGGCCTACGGTGCGAAGGTTGCCAACCGCGCGCGCGTGGCGGGTTTCCTGCGCGAGGGCGAACGTGTCGTCGGCGCGCGCGTGCAGGACGTCGAGGGGGGCGGCGAGTACGAGATCCGCGCCAAGCAGATCGTGAACGCGACGGGCGTGTGGACCGACGACACCCAGGCCATGGTGGGAGAGCGCGGGCAGTTCCACGTACGGGCGTCCAAGGGCATCCACCTGGTCGTACCGAAGGACCGCATCACGTCCTCGTCCGGACTGATCCTGCGCACGGAGAAGTCCGTGCTGTTCGTCATCCCCTGGGGCCGGCACTGGATCGTCGGCACGACGGACACCGACTGGGACCTCGACAAGGCGCACCCCGCCGCCTCCAGCGCGGACATCGACTACCTGCTGGAGCACGTGAACTCGGTGCTCTCGGTGCCGCTGACGCGGGACGACGTACAGGGTGTGTACGCGGGCCTGCGCCCGCTGCTGGCCGGTGAGTCGGACGCCACCAGCAAGCTGTCGCGCGAGCACACCGTGGCGCATCCCGCGCCCGGCCTCGTCGTGGTGGCGGGCGGCAAGTACACGACGTACCGGGTGATGGCCAAGGACGCGGTGGACGAGGCGGTCCACGGACTCGACCTGCGGGTCGCCGAGTGCGTGACGGAGGACGTGCCGCTGCTGGGGGCCGAGGGCTACCGGGCGCTGTGGAACGCGCGAGCGCGGATCGCCGCGCGCACCGGGCTCCATGTGGTGCGCGTGGAGCACCTGTTGAACCGGTACGGGTCGATGGCGGAGGAGGTCCTCGAACTCGTCACCGCCGACTCGTCGCTCGGCGAGCCGATGCCGGCCGCCGACGACTATCTGCGCGCCGAGATCGTGTACGCCGCCTCCCACGAGGGTGCCCGGCACCTGGATGACGTGCTGACCCGGCGCACCCGCATCTCCATCGAGACCTTCGACCGGGGGACACGGAGCGCGCAGGAGGCGGCCGAACTGATGGCGCCGGTGCTCGGCTGGGACAAGGACCAGATCGAGCGCGAGGTCGAGCACTACGAGAAGCGGGTGGAGGCCGAGCGGGAGTCGCAGCGGCAGCCCGATGACCTGACGGCGGATGCGGCCAGGCTGGGGGCGCCGGACATCGTGCCGCTCTGAGACTCCTTGTGGCCGGTGACTCCGGTGACTCCGGTGACTCCGGTGACTCCGGTGACTCCGGTGCGGCCGGTGCGGCCGGTGCGGCCGGTGAGTCCGGCAGCTCAGGACGCGCTCGGGTCAGCGTCACCCGAACGAGTGTCGTGAAGCGGGATCTTCGTTCGGAACCCGTCCGTTCTACGAGGTGCGGGGGCAGAACTCGGCGGCGAGCAGGGCCGGTTCGAGGTCGGGGTCTGCGATCGACGTCGTGTTCACGCGGAAGGTGAGGACGCGACGGCCGCCGATGGTGGCTGCGGTGCGCACGTAGCTGCCGGTGATGCGGCCGTTGTGCCCCCACACCGTCGTGCCGCACGGCAGCTTCACCGGGAACAGACCCATGCCGTACAAGCCGTGTGCGGCACGGGTGTCGAGCATCTCGCGCAGCCAGTGCGGGGGCAGCAGCCGACCGCCGAGCAGGGCCGCGTAGAAGCGGTCCAGGTCGGCGAGCGTGGTCACCAACTCGCCCGCGGCTCCGGCCACCCGTGGGTCGAGTTCGGTGACGTCGGTTCCGTCGGCGGCGTAGGCGCGGCCGTGCGGGGAGGGGAGCGAGGTGAGGGATCCGGGGAAGGAGGTGCCCGTCAGACCCAGCGGAGCGATGATGCGGCGCTCGGCCTCGGCGGCGTAGGAGTGGCCGGTCACCTGCTGGATGACCAGGCCGAGCAGGACGTAGTTGGTGCTCGAGTAGGAGAAGCGGCCGGGGTCGGCCGGAGGGTGGGTGAGTGCGATGCGTACGGCCTGAAGAGGAGTGAGGGGCACCACGCCCCGGGTGTCCAGGGCGAAGTCGTTCAGGCCGCTGGTGTGGGTGAGCAGGGAGCGCAGGGTCATCGTGCGGCCGTCGTTGCCCGATCCGCGCACCAGGCCCGGAAGATACCGCTCCACGGTGTCGGACAGCTTCAGCCGGTGTTCGGCGGCCAGTTGAAGGACGACCGTCGCGATGAAGGTCTTGGTGATGCTGCCGGCGCGGAAGTGGTCGGCGCGGGAGATTCCCGGCCCCGCCTCGGCGTAACGGGTGCCGGACCCCTCGCGGGCCAGCAGTGCCGCGGCAGGGACGCCGCCCTGCGCGAGCAGCAGCGGAAGGATCGCATCCGTGGGCGGGGGCGAGGGGGCCGACGAGGCCGTCGGGGCCAGGGCGAGCAGCGTCAGGGCCACGGGCACGGCCAGTAGCGTCCGAAGCGGCGGCATCGCGGAGTCCTCCCTGTCGCGGCCCATCATGCAGGGCGGCGGAACGTGTGCCTCAGCGGGGGCCGACCCTGCGCGCGGGGTGCTTCGGGGCGGGGGTGCCGGGTGCCTGGCAGGGGGGTTCGCGGTGCTCGGGGTGAGGGGCGCTGGGCGCGCGGGAGGTAGGGGTTCGTGGTGCTCGGGGTGGGGGTCGCCGGATGCGGGGGAGAAGGGCTCGCGGTGTTCAGGGCAAGGGTGCCGGGTGTGCGGGAGATAGAGGGTCCTCGGTGTTCGGGGCAGGGGGCGCCGGGCGTTCGGCGGCCGGGATGCGCGGTGCTCAGAGCAGGGGCTGCCGGGTGTGCGGGAGATAGAGGGTCCTCGGTGTTCAGGGCGAGGGTCGTCGGGCGTTCGGTAGCGGGGATGCGCGGTGTTCGGGGCGAGGGTCGTCGGGCGTTCGGTAGCGGGGATGCGCGGTGTTCGGGGCGAGGGTCGTCGGGCGTTCGGTAGCGGGGATGCGCGGTGTTCGGGGCGAGGGTCGTCGGGCGTTCGGTAGCGGGGATGCGCGGTGTTCGGGGCGAGGGTCGTCGGGCGTTCGGTAGCGGGGATGCGCGGTGTTCGGGGCGAGGGTCGTCGGGCGTTCGGTAGCGGGGATGCGCGGTGTTCGGGGCGAGGGTCGTCGGGCGTTCGGTAGCGGGGATGCGCGGTGTTCGGGGCGAGGGTCGTCGGGCGTTCGGCAGTGGGGGTTCGTGGTGCTCGGGGCTCGCACAGGTCCCAGAGGCACCCTGGGCGTTGGGCACTTGTCGGGTGAGGGACAATGGAGGCTCTGTCAGGGCGGGTTGCATGAGGGGACGCATGTCGGAGGCGGAGCGGGCGGGGACATCTCGCCAGGACACTCGTCGGGACAACAGCGAGCGTCTTCTCGCCGGGCGGTACCGGCTGGGGAAGGTGCTCGGCCGTGGCGGCATGGGCACCGTGTGGCGGGCCGAGGACGAAACCCTGGGCCGGACGGTCGCCGTCAAGGAGTTGCGGTTCCCGTCGAACATCGACGAGGACGAGAAGCGCCGGCTGATCACGCGGACGCTGCGCGAGGCCAAGGCGATCGCGCGGATCCGCAACAACAGCGCGGTGACGGTCTTCGACGTGGTCGAAGAGGACGACCGGCCGTGGATCGTGATGGAGCTCGTCGAGGGCAAGTCACTCGCCGAAGTCATCCGGGAGGACGGCCTGTTGGAGCCCAGGCGGGCGGCGGAGGTCGGCCTGGCGATCCTCGACGTGCTGCGTTCGGCGCACCGCGAGGGCATCCTGCACCGTGACGTGAAGCCGTCCAACGTCCTGCTGGAGTCCGAGACCGAGCGGGTCGTGCTCACCGACTTCGGCATCGCCCAGGTCGAGGGCGACCCGTCCATCACCTCGACCGGCATGCTCGTCGGCGCGCCCTCGTACATCTCCCCGGAGCGGGCCCGCGGGCACAAGCCGGGTCCCGCGGCCGACCTGTGGTCGCTCGGCGGGCTGCTGTACGCGGCCGTCGAGGGTGCGCCGCCGTACGACAAGGGTTCCGCGATCGCGACCCTGACCGCGGTGATGACAGAGCCGCTGGAGGAGCCGAAGAACGCGGGGCCGCTCAAGGACGTCATCTACGGGCTGCTGACCAAGGATCCCGCGCAGCGGCTCGACGACGCGGGTGCGCGGGCCAAGCTCAACGCGGTGATCCACGCGCCCGAGCCGAAGGAGGCCGAGCCGGAGCCGCCTGCCGACGCGACCAGGGTCGTGCCCTTGCCGGCGCAGCCCGACGGGCCCGAGGGCAAGCGGAGTTCGGGCGGCTCCGGCGGCAAGCGGGGCGAGGAGGCGGCGGAGAAGCTGCGCGGGGCGCTGCGTTCCGTGCGGAAGGCCGCCGTGGCGGCGGGCGCGGCGGCCGGTTCGGCGGCTGCGTCCCGCGGCAAGTCCGGGAGCGGTAAGACGGATTCGGGATCCGGTGGCAGTACGTCCGCCGGGGCGGCCGAAGGCGGTGCGTCGGGGGCGGCCGGTTCCACGGCTCCGACGGCGCCGATGCCTCCTGTGCCTCCGCCTGCCCCGACGACTCCGATGCCTTCGGTGCCTGCGTCGGCCGCGCCGAGGTCTTCGGCACCGTCGGCCGCACCGAAGTCGTCGGCGTCACCGGCGGCTTCGGGTTCCTCGGCTTCCTCAACCCCTTCCGGTTCCTCTGCTTCCCCGGCCTCTGCTTCCCCGGCCTCTTCCGGTTCCTCGGCGGGGTCGAGTTCATCGAAGGGTGTGGCCTCCGGAAGCCGGGAGCCTGGTGCGCAGGGGGCGAACGTGCAGGCCGGTGGGCGGAGTTCGGGGTGGCCGGTCATGCCGCCGCCGGATCTGCCGCCGCGGCCCGTGCCCCGGGCGCCGCTCACCGACGTGGTGCCGAAGCGGACGCTGGTGATCATCGCGGTGGTGGTCGTGCTCGTCGTGATCGGGACCGTGCTGGCCCTCACGCTCGGTGGGGACGACGGCAAGAGTTCGAACGGAGCCAAGGGCAGCGGCGGGAAGGTCGCGGCGAGCGCGTCCGCCAGTGCCGACACCAAGGAGGACACGAGCGGCGGGGCCCGTACGGACGGGGGAGACTCGCAGTCCGCTTCGGCCTCGACGTCGGACGGTGCGCCCAGCAACAGCCCGACCGCGTCCGGCGGGAGCGGTGGGGGAGCGGACGGGTCGTCCGGGGGCGACAGTGCGGTGAAGTCGACGTACAAGGGCAGCGAGGGGTACTCGATCGGGCTGCCCAAGGGGTGGAAGTACCAGTCCGCGAGTGCCGCGGGGGACAGGTTCACCGGGCCCGACGGGCAGAAGCTGCTCGTCGCCTGGACGTCCACGCCCAAGGGCGACCCCGTGTCCGACTGGGAGAACCAGGAGCGCTACATGACGCGCTCGCAGTACCAGAAGATCCGCATAGAGGAGGTGGACTACCGCGGCTGGAACACGGCCGACTGGGAGTTCACCTATGTGGAGGGCGGGACGAAGTACCGGACGATCGACCGGGGGTTCGTGGTCAACGACCATCTCGGATATGCGCTGATGTACACGGCGAAAGCCGCGAATTGGGGCAGTGAACTCCGTGAGGACACCTGGAAGACGCTCGCGAGGACGTTCGAACCCAAGTCATGATGTGAGCGGGTCCGCGTTTGAACCGTGAGATCTGTAATCCCCTCTTTGCGGGTTGCCTCCGGCACGTATCGTGAGTGCTTGCGGACCGTACGCATCCAGGTATGGGTTCGGAACGGGGCGCAAGGCGAACGGAATTGACCAACCGGGCGGCCGGGGGAGGCAACGTGGACGACTATGCGGGACGGGTACTCGCCGACCGCTACCGCCTGCCGCTGCCACCCGCCGACGAGTACGAACTCACCGACACCCGGGCCTTCGACACCTACAGCGGGCAGGAAGTCCTGGTCAGGCAGGTGCCGTTGCCGGAGGTCGTCGAGGCGGAGGTGCTCGACGCGGAGGGGCTGCCCGACGGTTTCACGGCGCGTGACCCGCGGGAGCGAGGGGCCCGGCGGTCCGCGGCGCGCACCGGGGCGCGGCGCCCCACCGACCCGGCCGTACGGCGCGCGGTCGAGGCCGCGCAGGCCGCGGCGCGGATACCCGACCATCCTCGGCTCGACCAGGTCTTCGACGTGTTCGCCGAGGGTGGTTCGCTGTGGATCGTCAGCGAGTTGGTGACGGCGCGACCGCTCGCGGCCCTGCTCGCCGAGAAGCCGTTGACGCCGTATCGGGCGGCCGAGGTGGCCTCCGACGTCCTCATGGCGCTGCGCGTGCTGCACGCCCACGGCTGGGTGCACCGCAACATCACGGCCCGCACGGTGCTCGTCTGTGACGACGGCCGGGTGATGTTGACCGGGCTCGCGGTCGGGGCGGCGGAGGAGGCACTGTGCGGTTACGACCCGGTGCCGGCTCCGGAGAGTGACGGGGACAGCGGTTTCGGAGGTGCGGGCGGCTCTCCGGGTGGCCCGGGTCCGCAAGGCGTACAGCGAGCGCAGGGGCCCCAGGGATCTCAGGGATCCCAGGGTGTTCAAGGTGGTCTCGGCGGTGCCGATCCCGAGGCCGCTCGGCGTGCCGCCATCGAGGCGCGCGCGGCCGGGGGGCTGCCGTCCGCCGGGGTGGATACGGCGAACGGGGCGGGGGCGCAGGGTGCGTTCGCGCCCAAGGCCATCGAGAGCGGCGGGGACGTCCGGGCCGCGCGGGCCGGGGCGATCGCCGCGTACCGGGCGGGCGCGCGGGCCGCGGCCAGGGTGCAGGAGGCGCAGCAGAGCGGGCGGGCGGCGCTGCCGGGTGCCCGTTCCGCGTCCGAGGGCGGCCCCGCGTCGCAGGCCAACGGCTCGGCACAGCCGCACACTTCGGGCGACGGCCTGCAGAGCACGCCCGGCACCACCGTGCCGCCCGGGCAGATAGCCGACCCCTACGGCGTGAGCGCCACTTCCTGGCACGGCGCCGCACCCCGCAGCGGAACCGGCGGAACACCGCCGGCCGGGGGCAACGGAACGGCCGGTCTCGCCGGCGGACAGGCCGGCCAGGGCAGCCGCACGGCGCTTCCGCCCGGCGGCGTGGACGGCAGCGGCGCCCATGCGGGCGGAGGTGCCCAAGCCGGCGATAGTGCCTATGCCGGCGGTGGTGCCCAAGCCGGCAGCGATCCCTATGCCGGCGGTGACCCATTCGCCGACAGCGACCCCTTCGCCGGACCTGATGCCTGCGCACCGCAGCCCGGCACCGGAACCGCGTCCGGTCTCGGCGCGTCCGGCGTTTCGGCGACCGGTATGGAGACGGCGCCCCCGGCGGGCGTTCCGACGCAGGCCTCCAACGCCCCCGCCCTGCCCGGTTCCGCCGCCGCCCCGCTGCCGCCCGGTGCGAGCCCTCCCCGTCGCTGGGACGACCTCGTGGCCGGTACTCCCGTCCCCCGCGGCCCCGCCACTCCGCTCGCCGCCGAGCGGGCCCGGCAGGCGCGGATGGCTGTCGTGGGGCCCGTGACGGAGCGGTGGGCGCCGGAGCAGGCCGGGCCCGTGCACGAGAACTGGCAGCTGGCGCCGCCCATCGGACCCGCGACCGACCTGTGGGCCCTGGGGGCGCTGCTCTTCAGGGCCGTACAGGGACATGCGCCGTATCCGGAGGAGTCGACGGCCGAGCTGGTGCAGATGGTGTGTGCCGAGCCGCCCGCCTTCGCCGAGGAGTGCGGGTCGCTCAGGCCGGTCGTGGAGTCGTTGCTGCGTCAGGACCCCACCGAGCGGCTGGACTTCGAGGAACTGCGGGGCTGGCTGCGGTCGCTCGTGCGGTCCGCGCCCGAGCCCGACGCCGGCGCGCACGTCATCGCCGCGCCGCCGGCCGACTCCAGCCGGCTGCCGGTCGTACGGCGGCGGGGCGAGCTGGTGCGCAGGCGGCGCGCCGGGCTCCCCGCGACCAGTCCGCACGGGCGGCACAAGCGGGCCAAGCAGGAAGTGAAGTCGCCGCGCAGACTCGGCCGCACCCTGCTGGTGCTGATCCTGCTTCTGCTGGCCGCGGCGGTCGCGTACGCGGTGCTCTTCATGCCGAAGGCGGGTGAGAACGGCGCGGCGGGCAGCGACCGTACGGGCACCGCGGGGGAGGTCAGCCCCGCCCCCGAGCAGTCGGACAAGGACGCCAGCAGCCAGCCACGGCCCGACCAGACCTCGCCCAAGTCCGAGGACAGCCCCAGCCACTCCAAGTCGGCAGGTGCGAGCGAGACACAGACCACCGGCCCGGATGTCGCCGCCGGCTTCACCCTGCGCAAGGACTCGGAGGGTTTCCAGGTCGCCGTGGCCAAGGGCTGGTCCCGGTCGCCCAAGAACACGTGGAACCAAGTGGTGTACTCGCACGGCGACTTCGAGCTCATCGTCGTGCCCGGGCGGGACGGCGCGGTCACCTACGGCAGCGATCCGATGGCGTATCAGCGGGACACGGAGCACGAGTTGCAGCCGTACCGCAGCTCCAGTTGGGCCACCGCGACCGGGCTGCGCACCGTCACCGTGGGGACGCGGACGATGGCCGAGGGGCAGTTCACCTGGACCGACGGCAGCGGGCGCGACCTGTACGTCCGCAACCTCGCGATGCTCGTCGACGGGCGGTACCACATAGTGCAGGTGCGCGGTCCCGAGTCCGAGCGGGACGAGGTGACGAAGTTGTACGAGCAGGCGTCCGCCACCTATCGGGTAACGGACTGACCTCACCTGTGAACAGTCCGTGAGGGGCCGGAAAGGTTCACCTCCACAGCCCGAAGCGACAACCGTCACAGTGCGGTTTCCTTGGGACCCCACTGGTTCCTTGTTTACGGGCCTGTCCTTAGTCTGACCCTGTCAAGACCATTGCGGGGCAACGTGAATCAGATGCAGGGCCAGCTTGTCGCGGGCCGCTACCGGCTCGCCGACTCGATCGGCAGCGGCGGCATGGGCCGTGTGTGGCGCGCGCACGACGAGGTGCTCCACCGGGCAGTCGCGATCAAGGAGTTGACCGCCGCGCTCTACGTGTCCGAGAGCGACCAGGAGCGGTTGCTCGCGCGCACCCGGGCGGAGGCGCGTGCCGCGGCGCGCATCAACCACTCCGCGGTCGTCACCGTGCACGACGTGCTCGAGCACGACGGCCGCCCGTGGATCGTGATGGAGCTGGTCGAGGGGTACTCGCTGGCCGACGCGGTCAAGGAGCGGGGGCGGATCGAGCCGGCGGAGGTCGCGCGCATCGGCCTGTGGGTGCTGCGGGCGCTGCGCGCCGCGCACTCCGCCGGTGTGCTGCACCGTGACGTGAAGCCCGGCAACGTCCTCATCGGCCACGACGGACGCGTCCTGCTCACCGACTTCGGCATCGCCCAGATCGAGGGCGACACGACGATCACGCGCACCGGCGAGGTCGTCGGCTCGGTCGACTACCTCGCCCCCGAGCGCGTCCGCGGCCACGACCCGGGCCCCGCCTCCGACTTGTGGGCGCTCGGCGCCACGCTGTACACGGCGGTGGAGGGCCGGTCGCCGTTCCGCCGCACCTCGCCGCTGACCACCATGCAGGCGGTCGTGGAGGAGAACGCCGCCGAGCCGCAGTTCGCCGGCCCGCTCGGGCCCGTCATGGCAGCGCTGCTGCACAAGGACCCCGCCGTGCGGCCCGGCGCGGCCGAGGCCGAGCAGATGCTCGCCGAGGCGGCGGAGGGCCGGCGGTCGAACGCGGCGCAGGCGTACGTGCACACCCAGCACGTGGGGTCCCACTACGAGACGCAGGGCGGCGGCACGGGGCCGCACACCGGCGCCCGTACGGGGCCGCACACGGGTGTCCCTACGGGGCCGCACACGGGTTCCGCCACGCCGTACCCGCCGGTGGCCGGCCAGACGGTGATCGGGCCCACAGGGATGGGCCCGGGACAGCCCACGGGCATCGGCCCCACCCCCGCTCCCGCGCCGAAACGCCGGCGCCTGCGTACCTTCGTCCTCGCGATCGCCCTCGCCGCGATCGTCGGCGGGGGTACGGCCGTGGCGCTGCAGAAGTGGGACGAGGGGCGGCAGACGGGCGGATCCGGCGCCTCCGTCTCCACGTCGCCGGACCCGTCGACGAGCGCGCCCACCCAGGAGACCGACGGCACCGTTCCCGCCACGTGGAAGCGCTACGACGACCCCTGGGGCTTCACCGTCTACCTCCCCAAGGGCTGGAAGCGGTCGGTCTTCGGAGTCTCCGGGCCCCTCCGGCAGGTCGACTACTCGCCCGACAGGGGCAAGCACTTCGTCCGCATCGCCATCGACACCTCGCCGGACTTCAAGGACGCCTACTCGCACCAACTCGACCTGGACCAGCAGCTCAAGCGGCGGCTGGTCGACTACAACCGGGTCCGGCTGGAGCGGAACGTCTACCGTGACCGCGACGGTTCCGTCTGGGAGTACACGTGGACCGCGCAGGCGAAGGACACGGCTTTCCCCGGTCCGCACCGCGCCATGGAGGAGACGTACATGTCGCGGGACGGATCCGAGTACGCGCTCTACATCTCGTCACCCGCGGCGGACTGGGCGAAGACGAGCAAGCAGTTCAAGGCGGTGCTGCAGGGCTGGCAGGAGAAGACCTCCGAGTGACGGCGTGACGGCCTGACGGGCGCCGGCCTGACGGACACGCCGGCCGGTCGCGCGGGTCGGCCAAATCGGCCAGGTCGGCGCATGGGTTGGCCGGTCGCCGCCCCGGAGCCCGTCCGTCCGGTGGGGCATGATGGGGCGCATGGGGACCGAGGGGGCAGGCGTCCGCGTCATCGCGGGCCGTTACCGGCTCGAGGCGAGGCTCGGGCGCGGCGGTATGGGCGTGGTGTGGCGGGCGACCGACGAACTGCTCGGCCGGCAGGTGGCGGTCAAGGAGATCCCCCTCGACCTCGACGAGACGCTTTCCGCAGAGGAGGCCAGGCGCCAGCGCGACCGCACCCTGCGCGAGGCCCGCGCGGTGGCCCAGCTGCGCCACCGGCACATCATCGTCGTGCACGACGTCGTGGAGCACGACGAACGCCCTTACATCGTCATGGAGTTGATCGACGGCGGCTCCCTCGCCGACCGTATCTCCGCGCGCGGACCGCTCGACGCCGCCGAGGTCGCCCGTATCGGAGTCGGCCTGCTGAGCGCGCTGCGCACGGCCCATGGCGCGGGCGTCCTGCACCGCGACATCAAACCCGCCAACGTCCTGCTGGAGTCCGGCACCGACCGGGTCGTCCTCACCGACTTCGGTATCGCCCAGGTCGCGGGCGCCACCACGCTCACCGAGACCGGCTCCTTCGTCGGCTCGCCCGAGTACACCGCGCCGGAGCGGATGTCCGGGGCGAGGACGGGCCCGGAGTCCGATCTCTGGTCGCTGGGCGCGCTGCTGTGCACCGCCCTGAGCGGCGCATCGCCGTTCCGGCGCGACTCGTTGGGCGGCATCCTGCACGCGGTCGTGTTCGACGAGATACGGCCGCCCGCGCAGGCCGCGCCGCTTCTGCCCGTCGTACGGGGCCTGTTGGAGCGGGACCCGGACCGGCGGCTGGACGCGGAGCAGGCCGAGCGGATGCTGCGCGCCTACCGTGACACCGGCCGAACCCCCGAGCGGCCGCCCGGCTACACGCCGACCCAGCGGGACGTGCCCCACGCTCCCGCGCCGATGCCGACCCCGACCCCGTCTCCCACGGTGGAGACCAGGCGCTCCACCCGGAGCGTGCTGGTGGCCGCGCTGCTCGTCGCCGCGATGGCCGGGGCCGGGGTGTCGGCGGCGGCGCTGCTCATGAACCGGGACGGCGAGGGGGGCGGTACGCCGACGGTTCCGGGGACGCGTACGTCGGTGAGCGCACCCGCCAGCGCATCGCCCTCGGCCAGTACGCCCAGCACTCCCAGCGCCTCCAGCACCCCCACTGCCACCGGCACCGTGAGCCGGACCCCCTCCGCCCCCTCCGGCTACCGCATCGCCGACGACCCCGCCGGCTTCTCGCTCGCCGTACCGGAGGGCTTCACCCGCAAGCCGCAGGGGGAGCGCGTCTACTACATGTCGCCGGGGGAGACCTTCCGCCTCGGCATCAAGGTCGCCGAGCCCGAAACCGGGGGACCGCTCGGGGTGATGCAGCGGGCTGCCGCCAAGGGCTCCGACACGAACCCCGGCTACCACGACGGCCGGGTCACCTCGACCACGCGGCACGGACACCCCGCCGCCCTCTGGGAGTTCACCTGGAACGGCTTCAGCACGGCGGAGGGCCCCCGGCACACCTACGACCTGTGCTGGGAGGAGGGCGGGCAGATGTACGACGTGTGGGTGTCGGCGCCGGTCGGCAAGGTGCGGGAGGCGAAGGAGTACTTCGACGTCGCGACCGACACCTTCGTCGGCACCTAGGGCCCTTCTGATGGATCTCGGTGGAAGAAGGGCCATAGGGCGAGCGTTCGCGTATAAAGCGAACATAAGGGTCAGCGCGAGTCACGGGTCTGTGACCGGTATGCGTTCCCTGTGGATGCGGAGGCGCGTGGCGCGATATGGATGGACGTATGAGCAACAACGGGGGACCCGCCCGCGAGTCCGACGAGACGACGAGTTTTGTTCTGCAACCGCCGAACCAGGCGAACCAGGCGAACCCCTACGCGGCGCCCACGCAGGTCGTCCCGCCGCAGTCCCAGCCCCCGCAGGAGCCGGGAACCGGACGTCTCATCGCGGGCCGTTACCGGCTGCTGGCCAAACTCGGCCATGGCGGCATGGGCACGGTGTGGCGAGCCAAGGACGAGACCGTCGACCGTGAGGTCGCCGTCAAGGAACCCCGCATCCCGGACACTCTTCCCGAACGCGAACGCGCCAACGCCTTTGAGCGGATGCGCCGCGAGGCGCGTGCCGCGGCCCGTCTCGACCACCCGGCGGTCGTCAATGTCCATGATGTGGCGGTCGTGGACGGCCAGCCGTGGATCGTGATGGAGCTGGTGCAGGGCCGTTCGCTGGGCAGCGCCCTGCAGGAGGGCACGCTGGACGCGCGCGAGGCCGCCAGGATCGGCCGGGAGGTGCTCGGTGCGCTGGAGGCCGCGCACGCGGCGGGCATCCTGCACCGCGACGTCAAGCCGGACAACGTACTCCTCGGCCGCCACGACCGTGTCGTCCTGACCGACTTCGGCATCGCGCAGATCGAGGGCGAGACGAACCTGACGGACACGGGCGGCTTCGTGGGATCGCCCGAATACATCGCGCCGGAACGGGTGTTGGGCCAGCGCCCGGGCCCGGCCTCCGACCTCTGGTCCCTCGGCGTCGTCCTCTACGCGGCCACGGAGGGCGTCTCCCCGTTCCGCCGCAGCAACACGCCGGCCACGCTCCAGTCGGTCCTCAACTCCACGCCGGCCGCGCCCGCTTCGGTGCCGGGGCCGCTGGCCGAGGTGATCACGGGCCTGCTGCAGAAGGACCCGGCGAGACGTCCGAACGCCACCCAGGTCCGGGCCCTCCTGTCGGCGACCGCGAACCCGCCGGTCCCCGCGACCACGCAGCCCGTGCAGATCGTCACCCGAGGGGTCCGGCCCGGGCGCAGGACCTGGTTCGGGATCGGCGCGGGCGTCGTCGCGGCGGCGGTGGCGGCGTATCTGCTGACCGCGGATCCGTTCGCTGGGCCGCTGCCGGACGGCTGGAAGAAGCGCGACCTCGGGTCGACGGTCGGCTCCACCATCGGCGTGCCCACAGCCTTCGTGGAGGGCAAGCCGGCCGACGACTCGGACGGGACGATCGCCTCCTTCAAGGACCCGAGCGGCGCGGTCTGGATCACCGTGGACCGCGACATCAAGGCCGACGACAAGGACGACGAGATCCCGGAGTCCGCGGCCGCCCGGGCCTTCGCGGAATGGGCGACGCTCAAGGACGGCGAGTACTCCTGGGGCATCGCCGACGACCCCGCCCCCAAGGGCGACCCGCAGGAAAGCACCTACAAGGACCGCAAGGCCGCCGAGAACACCATCGTCTACACGGCCACCGAACTCCCGCAGCTGCGGGAGGCCCAGGTCCGCTACTACCGGGCGGGCAACGGCGACATGTACCGCCTGTGGATCGACTATCCGGCCAAGGGCTACTTCACCGGCGAGGGCCGCGAGATCGCCAGGCAGGCGATCGCGAACTGGCAGGTCCACAAGCTCTGACCCGCGCTCACCCCGTCCCGCGCGCCCCCGCCCGATACCTCCCCGGCGTCACCCCGAACTCCCTGCTGAACGCGTGCGAGAGGGCGTACGGGCTGCTGTACCCGGCCTCGCGCGCGACCGAGGCCAGCGGGGCGTCGGTGTCGCGCAGGAGCGTCGCCGTACGGGTCAGGCGCCACCACGTCAGATACGCCATCGGCGGGCGCCCCACCAACGTCGTGAACCGCCGCGCCAGCGTCGCCCGTGACACCCCCGCCTCCGCGGCCAGGCGGTCGTTGGTCCACGGAGCCGCAGGGTCCGAGTGCAGGGCACGCAGGGCGGCCGTCGTCACCGGGTCGCTGAGGACGGAGGGCCAGGCACCCGTGCTCGCCCGGTCCATCCACGCGCGGACCATGTAGATCAGCAGCAGGTCGAGCAGGTTCGGCAGGGCCAGGCAGGAACCCGGGCGGCGGTCGTCGAGTTCGCGCGCCAACAGGTCGACGGCGGCGCGGAGTTCGGGGTGCGCGCCGACCCGGTTCGGCAGGTGGACGACCTGCGGCAGCTCCTCCAGCAGCGGGTGCACCCGGCTGCGGTCGAGGCGGTACTTGCCGCACAGCAACTCCACCTCACGCCCGCCCGGGACCCCCACCGGCTGCCTCATCTCCTCGAACGGCACCGCCCGCGCCGTATCGCCCGGCGTGTCCGCCAGCACGTGCCCCGCCCCGTGCGGCAGCAGTACGACGTCCCCCGCGCCCAGCGTCACCGGCTCGCTGCCCCCGTCGGGCAGCAGCCAGCAGCCGCCGGCGAGGACGACGTGGAACCCCGCGCCCTCGTACGGGGCCAACCGCGTGCACCAGGTCCCGCCGACCCGCAGCCGGTTCGAGGAGGGCTGTCCCATGCGTACGGCGGAGATCGCGTCGCTCACCACGTCCATGAGACGTAAGCGTATCCAACTGAGTCGAATGGGCATTGGAATGCTCACCGCAGCGCCTCTACCGTTTCGAGCATGGCTGATGACAACGTGCAGAGCTTCGTGATCGGTGACGTCGAGGTCCTCCGGATCGTCGAGTGGCAGGCGCCGTACGCGCCCGCCCGCGACCTCGTTCCTGGTGTCGGAGCGGAGGTGTGGCAGGGCAACCGGGAGACGCTGGCGCCGGACCACTGGGACCCCGGCAGCGACCGTGCCGTGGTCGCGCTGCAGACCTGGGTGCTGCGCAGCGGAGGGCGGACCGTGCTGGTGGACACCGGGGTGGGCAACGGGCGGGAGCGGCCGGGCAATCCGCTGTTCCACCGGCGGCAGGGCGATGTCCTCCCGGGGAACCTGGCGGCGGCAGGCGTGCGCCCCCAGGACGTCGACCTCGTCGTCAACACCCACATCCACGGCGATCACGTCGGCTGGAACACCCATGACGTGGACGGCAGTTGGGTCCCCGCCTTCCCCCACGCCACCTACCTCCTCCCGGCCGCCGACGACCACCACTTCGGCCCCGACGGCGGCTACGGCGGCGGCATACGCCCGGACGACGAGCTGGTCTACGAGGACAGCATCGCGCCGGTGCACAGGTCGGGGCAGGCCGTGCTGTGGGACGAGGAGCACCGCGTCGACGAGCACCTCACCCTGGAGTCCGCCCCCGGCCACACCCCGGGCTCGTCCGTCCTGCGCGTCGCCTCCCGCGGCGAACGGGCCGTCTTCGTCGGCGACTTGCTGCACAGCCCGGTCCAGCTCCTGCACCCCGAGTGCAGCAGCTGCTTCTGCCTGGACCCCGGGCAGGCGGCCGCCAGTCGCCGCCGGGTGCTCGAACGGGCGGCGGACGACCGTGAGTTGGTGATCCCGGCACACTTCGGCGGCTCCGGCGTGGTGGAGGTGCGGCGACGGGGGACCTCGTTCGGCCTCGGCCTCGGCCGGTGGGCGGCGTAGCACCCGTCCGCGTCGACAAGGCCGCGTCCCGCACGGTACTGATGGGGCATGAGTGCAGGCGGCGAACACACGCGCGACGGTCGGCTGCTCGGCGGGCGCTACCGGCTGGCCGAGCGCATCGGCTCCGGCGGAATGGGCACCGTCTGGCGGGCGTACGACGAACTCGTGGAGCGGGACGTCGCCGTCAAGCAGCCGCGGCTGCCGGGCGACCCGGAGGACGAGGCCCACCGACGGGCCGCCAACCGCCTCTACCGCGAGGCCCGCGCCGCCGCCCGCGTCGACCACCCCGCCGCCGTCTCCATCCACGACGTGGTCGTGGGAGAGGACGGACTCCCTTGGATCGTCATGGAGTTGATCCGCGGTGAGTCCCTGTACGAGGTCCTGCGGCGCGGCCCGGTCGACGCCCCCGAAGCAGCCCGCATCGGCCTCGCGGTCCTCGGCGCCCTGCAGGCCGCGCACGCGGTCGGCATCGTCCACCGCGACGTCAAGCCCGCCAACGTGCTTCTCGGCCCCCACCACCGCGTCGTCCTCACCGACTTCGGCATCGCCCACGTCCAGGGCGAGGAATCCCTCACGGTGAGCGGGGAGTTCGTGGGCTCACTCGAGTTCGTGGCACCCGAGCGGATGTCCGGCCGGGGCGCCGGACCCGCCTCCGACCTGTGGTCCCTGGGCGTCCTGCTGTACGCGGCCGTAGAAGGCTGGTCCCCTTTCCGTCGTACGACACTGGAGTCCACGCTCGCCGCGATCATCGCCGCGGATCCGCCCGAGCCGACGCAGGCGGGACCGCTCGGGCCGCTGATCACACGGCTGCTGGTGAAGGACCCCGAGCGGCGGCCCGACGCGGAGGAGGCGGACGCGGTCCTGGAGGCGGTCGCCGAGGGGTGGCCGACGCCGGAGCCCGACCGAGGTACGGCGGGGGCCCAGGACACGTCCCGCCTGCGGGAGTTCGCGGACGACATGGGCACCGTACGGCTGGGAGCGGCGCCAACGGGGGAGGGGGCGGGCCCCGCGGAGGTATCGGACGGGGTGGATCTCGCGGTTGTTTCGGACGGGGCGGGCCGCGCGGTCGTATCGGATGTGTCGGGCCGCGCGGGCGTACTGGACGGGGCGGATCTCGCGGTCGTATCGGACGGGTCGGGCCGCGCGGTCGTGCTGGATGGGTCGGGCCGCGCGGGCGTACCGGGGTCCGAGCCGGAACCGATTCCCGAGCCGGAACCGGCACCGGAGCCCGGACCGACACCCGAGCCGCCTCCGGCTCCCGCTCCCGGGCCCTCGTCCGCTTCCGCGGCGGCTGCCTTTGCCGACCCTCCTTCAGAAGCCACGCCGCCCTCCGCATCCGAGCCCTCTTCCACAACCGCGCCCTCTTCCGAAACCGACGCGCACTCCCCACCCGGGCCGTCCACCGGACCCGCGCCGGCAGCCGTCCCGAGCGCGACCCCGCCCCCGAACCCGAAGCGCTCCGCCCTGCGCCGCCCCGCCCTGGCTGCCGCCCTCGCCGTCCTTCTTGCCTTTGCCACCTGGCTCGGCCTGGCCTACTTCAGCGACTCCGGCAACGGAGCCGCCGGCGAAGACGACGCCACCTACAGCACGGACCCCACGGTTTCCGCCGGCCCCACAGCCGATGCCTGGACCGCCCACCGGGAGAAGGCGATGGGCGCCGTTCTCTCCCTCCCGAGCCGGTATCGGGAGTCCGCCCGGGAAGGCGGCGCGGCCGACCCGCCCCGCCTCGTCGAGTACGACGAGTTCGACAGCTACGTCACGCTCCGCCTCACGCAGTGGGACAGGGCGCCCCGTTCCCCGATGGCGCAGGCGAAGGAAGCGCACGACAGCTGGGACGGCTACGACGGTGACGCGCGGACGAACTACACCGGCACCAGCTTCCACGGCGACCGCGCCGTCCTCGCCGACACCACCTACGGCCTGGACGATTCCCCGACCCGCGTGATGGAGCTGATGATCCTCACCGCCGACGGCCGCATGTACGAACTCCGCGTCGACATGCCCAAGGGCACCCCGGACGAGAAGAAGGGCACGGCACTCTTCAAGGGCGCGCGTGACCGCCTTGTGATCGGAAAAAGCTGAACCACCGCCGGGCAGCGCCGCACAACGCACTGATCAGCAGGTTCGTTGCCAGTGATCGCTGGCGCCGTGTGAGCACTCGGTGAATCCCCGTTACCGACGGGTACCCAAAGCCTCCGCTCCGGCATACCCTGCGCCTCATGACGGACGCGCAAGCCCCGGCCAAGACCGGCACGAATCCTCTCGCCCCCGCCCCGGAGGGCGCCCGTACCGCCGCCGACGTGGTGACGCCCGAGCTGGTGGCCCAGCTGACCAAGGGTGTGGCGGGCTCCGGACGCACCGCCAACCACACGCCGTTCACCGGCGAGAAGCTCGCCGACCTGCCGGAGTCCACGCCCGAGGACGTGGTCAAGGCCTTCGACGCGGCCCGCGCCGCGCAGGCGGTGTGGGAGCAGACGCCGGTCCGGCAGCGCGCGGCCGTCCTGCTCCGCTTCCACGACCTGGTGCTCGCCCGTCAGGCCGAGGTCCTCGACCTGATCCAGCTGGAGACCGGCAAGGCCCGGCTGCACGCCCACGAGGAGGTCCAGGCCGTCGCCGTCGCGGCCCGCCACTACGGCCGCCGGGCCCCCGCCTACCTGAAGCCGAAGCGGCACGCGGGCGCCATGCCCACCCTCACGCGCGTCACCGAACTCCGCCACCCGCGCGGCGTGGTCGGCCAGATCGCCCCCTGGAACTACCCCCTGGAACTGTCGGTCGGCGACGCGCTCCCCGCCTTCGTCGCGGGCAACGCGGTCGTGATGAAGCCGGACACCGAGACCTGCCTGACCGCCCTCTGGGCCCGTGATCTGCTGATCGAGGCGGGGCTGCCCGCCGACGTCTTCCAGGTCGTCCTCGGCGAGGGCCCCGTCGTCGGCCCCGAGGTCGTCAAGCACGCCGACTACGTCTCGTTCACCGGCTCCACCCGCACCGGCCGCGAGGTCGCCCAGGGCGCCGCCGCCCGTCTGGTCGGCGTCTCCCTCGAGCTCGGCGGCAAGAACGCCATGGTGGTCCTCGAGGACGCCGACATCGAGAAGGCGGCCGCGGGCGCGGTCCGCGCCTGCTTCTCCTCCGCGGGCCAACTGTGCATCTCCATCGAGCGGTTGTACGTCCACGAGTCCGTCGCCGACGCCTTCCTGGAGCGCTTCGCCACCCGCACGAAGGCCATGCGGCTCGGCAAGTCCCTCGCCTACGGCGCCGACATGGGCTCGCTGGTCGGCGAACGCCAGCTGGAGACGGTCACCCGGCACGTGGAGGAGGCCGTCGCGAAGGGCGCGACGGTCATCGCCGGCGGGACCGCCCGCCCGGACATCGGCCCGTACTTCTTCGAGCCGACCATCCTCGACGGCGTGACCGAGCCGATGTCGGTGTGCACGGAGGAGACCTTCGGCCCGGTCGTCTCGATCTACCGCTTCAAGACGGACGACGAGGTGATCGAGCTCGCCAACTCGACGCCGTACGGCCTGAATTCCTCGGTCTGGACGAAGGACGGCAGCCGCGGCCGCACGGTCGCCTCCCGCCTCCGTACCGGAACCGTGAACGTCAACGAGGGCTACGCCCCCGCCTACGGCAGCGTGCAGTCGCCCATGGGCGGCATGAAGGACTCCGGCCTGGGCCGCCGCCACGGCTCCGAGGGCATCCTCAAGTACACGGAGGCCCAGACGGTGGCCCAGCAGCGCCTGCTGCCGATGGCCCCGTCACTGGGGATGGACGACGAGAAGTACGCCCAGTTCATGAGCAGGAGCCTGCGCCTCATGAAGGCATTCCGGTTCCGGTAAAGGCCTTCAGGAGCGCGGGGAACCGCGCAATCGACCACAACGCACTCGCACGGACACTCAACGAGGAGCACACGTGCCTCATCAGGACGCCTACGACTACGACGTCATCGTCGTCGGATCCGGCTTCGGCGGCTCCGTAACCGCCCTCCGCCTCACGGAGAAGGGCTACCGCGTCGGCGTCCTGGAGGCCGGCCGCCGCTTCACCCGCGAGTCCCTGCCCAAGAACTCCTGGGACCTCAAGAACTACTTGTGGGCCCCGCGGCTCAACATGTACGGCATCCAGCGCATCCACCTGCTGGGCAACGTCATGGTCCTGGCCGGCGCGGGCGTCGGCGGCGGTTCCCTCAACTACGCCAACACACTTTACGTACCGCCGAAGCCGTTCTTCGACGACCCGCAGTGGCGTGACATCACGGACTGGCAGGAGGAGTTGAAGCCGTACTACGACCAGGCGCAGCGCATGCTGGGCGTACGGCTGAACCCGACGATGACCCCGTCCGACGTGCACCTGAAGGCGGCCGCCGAGCGGATGGGCGTGGGGGACACCTTCCACATGGCGCCGGTCGGCGTCTTCTTCGGTGACGGCAAGGACGCCGAGGGGAGGGCGAAGGCCGGCCCCGGCGAGCAGGTGAACGACCCCTACTTCGGCGGCGCGGGCCCGGCCCGCAAGGCCTGCACCGAGTGCGGCGAGTGCATGACCGGCTGCCGCCACGGCGCGAAGAACACCCTGAACGAGAACTACCTGTACCTCGCCGAGAAGGCGGGCGCGGTTGTGCATCCGATGACGACGGTCGTGTCGGTCACGGACGACTCGCAGGGCGGGTACGCCGTCGCCACGCTCCCCACGGACGAGAAGAAGAAGTCCGAGGGCCGCACTTTCAAGGCCCGCCGGGTGGTGATCGCCGCCGGCACGTACGGCACCCAGACCCTGCTGCACCGCATGAAGGCGGGCGGGCAACTCCCGTACATCTCGGAGAAGTTGGGCCGGCTGACCCGCACCAACTCCGAGGCGCTGGTCGGCGCGCAGACGGACAACCGGCGCTACCGCAAGGCGACGGGCGAGCCGAAGGTCGACTTCACGCAGGGCGTCGCCATCACCTCGTCCATCCACCCGGACGAGAGCACCCACATCGAGCCGGTCCGCTACGGCAAGGGTTCCAACTCGATGGGCGGCCTGTCGATCCTCCAGGTCCCGTACGCCGAGGGCTCCTCGCGTGTACTGGGCTGGCTGCGGAACGCGGCTCGCCACCCCCTGCTCGTCCTGCGCTCCCTCTCCAACCGCCGCTGGTCGGAGAAGACCATCATCGGCCTGGTGATGCAGTCGCTGGACAACTCCCTGACGACGTACCTGAAACCGGACGGCGTCGGCAAGGGCCTGCTGACCGCCCGCCAGGGCCATGGCGCCCCCAACCCCAAGCAGATCAAGGCCGCTTCGGAGAGCGCGTCCGCCATCGCCGCCGACATCAACGGCTTCGCGGGCTCGAACGTCGGCGAACTCATGGGCACCCCCCTCACCGCCCACTTCCTCGGCGGCTGCCCCATCGGCGGCTCGCGCGAGACCGGCGTGATCGACCCGTACCACCGCCTCTACGGCCACCCCGGCATCTCGGTCGTCGACGGCGCCGCGGTCTCGGCCAACCTGGGCGTGAACCCCTCCCTCACCATCACCGCCCAGGCCGAGCGCGCGATGTCGTACTGGCCCAACAAGGGCGAGCAGGACCCGCGTCCGGAGCAGGGAGCGGCGTACGAACGCCTGAAGCCGGTGGAGCCGCAGGCCCCGGCGGTCCCGGCGGACGCCTTCGGCGCGCTGAAGCTGCCCTTCCTGGGGATGCCGACGGTACCGCCGAAGAAGTAACCGTCCCCGGACAGAAGAAGCAACCGTCCCCGGACACACGAGAAGGACCCGCACCCCCCTCCGAGTGCGGGTCCTTCTCGCTTGCAGTGAACTGTGGTTACGCGCTCGCCCCGGCCCTGCGCCGGCGCACCGTGTACACCGCACCGGCACCGGCGACGACGGCGACACCGCCGACGAGGCCGATCATCGGCAGGGCGGAACTGGAGCCGGTGTCGGCGAGGTTGCCGGTCGGCAGGTCGGAGACCTCGCCCTGCGGCTTCTTCACCGAGTCCTTGCTGCCGTTGTCGCTCGGGGTGGCGGAGCCCGGGTCGGTGTTGGTGGAGCCGGCCTTCAGCACCTCGAAGTCGTACTGTGCCCAGCCCTCGGCGATGCAGTCCTGGCCGTCGACGTTGTCGAGGTAGGCGCCGGAACCGAAGGAGTAGGCGTCACCGGCGGGGGCCTTGGAGCTGATGCTGACGCGCAGGTTGACCGTCTGGCTCTTGCCGGCCTTCAGCTCGTCGACGTAGAAGAAGTAGTCGCCGGCCCACTCGTCGGAGCCGATGCGGTCCCAGGAGCCGGTCTCGGGGTTCTTGAACTCCAGGTCGACGTACGGGCTCAGGTACTTCGACTCGTCGAGCTCGTAGTTCTCCACCTCGGCGTAGAAGGCGACGCCATCGACGGTGGTCTTCGACTCGTTGGTGACGACGAGCTTGAAGGAGTGGAAACCGTCACCCGCGACGATCTTGCCCGGCAGACCCTTGATGTCCGCGGACACCTTCGCGTCGCTGAAGTCCTCGTCGAGGTCCTCGCAGTAGGGGACGTCCGGGTCGGTCGGATTCTCGCTCGGCTCGGCCGAGTCGGAGGGCTCCGGCGAGCTCGACTCGGTCTCCGTGGCACTCGCGGTCGGCGCCGAGGTCGTCGCCGTGTCGGTCGGCGCGGGGGTGGTGGTGTCGGACGGCAGACCGGTGTCGGACGGCGTCGCGGAGGCCGTGTCGCTGGCGGTCTCGGACGGCGTCTCGGTCACGGTCTCGGTGGCGGGCGCGGCGGGCGTCTCGTCGGCGAACGCGGCGGGCGCGGACAGCAGCGCGAGCGGAGCGAGGACCGCGGTCGCGGCCGCCACCCCCATGGCACGGCGAAGCTTCATGAAAAACCTCAAGGGAGTCCAGTGTGGAGGGCTCCGCGTGTGGGGCGCGGGTGTGGCCCTAGGTTCGCCAGGTTGGATCCGTGAAGCCTGTGAATGGTTGTGCCCACATTCACAGAATTCTTATGTGGCCTGGATCACTGTTGCCCCGGGCATGCGAAGGGCCCCGCGGACTTGGGCCGCGGGGCCCTTCTCCGTCAGCACCGACGTCAGGGCAGCGCCGGTGCCTGGGAGCGGCGCCGGGGGGTTGCGCCGCTTGTCTCGTGTGCCGGGGTCGCCGCCCCGGCGCACATGGGGCGCACGGGTGGTCTCGACCTCTGGCGGTGCGGAAGTGCAAGCAATGCAGTTGTCTGCGGCGGGACTTGGGGGCTTTCTACGCATCGTGCTGGATCGACGGGGCCTACGCAACCGTTTGACCCAGGGTTGTGCATTTTTGCATTTTCCGCCGGTCGGCCCCGGGCGTCCCCGGAGCCGACCGTTCTCTTGGGTGACCGGGCTGCTGTCCCCTGCCGTCCGGTCACAACCCTGGAGCGAGGTCCCACGACGTACGGCACGACCCGTACGTCTCATCGCTCCAGCAAGCCACGCGTGGTTCTTTCGGGCCCGCCCCTGGCTGGCGCGGACACCAGCACCAACGAAGCGGTTCGCGTGGCGGTCACGCGCCGTACGGGTGAGAGGGGGGCCGAACTCAGATGCGACCGCGGCACAGTTCGAGAAGCGTCATGGCGAGGGACGTGCCGGGCTTGCCGAGGGCCTCGCTGTAGTGGCCGAGGATCTCCATCTCGCGGGACAGGTTCACGCGCCGCCCGCCGGAGGTGATGCGCGCCTCCTGGACCACGGCGGAGACGGCCATCCGTTCCTGGATCAGGCCGATGATCCGGTCGTCGAGCGCGTCGATGCGCTCACGCGCGCCGGTGATCACGTCGGCGGCCTCGGTGGTACGGGCGCCGGTCTTCTCCGCTGCGCTCTGCTCTGCTGCGGTGGCGGTCATGTCGGGGCTCCTCGTGGATGCGGTGGAGGCGGCGCCCCGGAGCGACAGGGTCCGGAAACGGCAGGCGCCCCGGGCCTTGTCGGCCCGGGGCGCCTGGGAAGTCGCTTGTCAGTAGCTCAAGCAGCACGACCATGGCAGCCGGCGGGCCGGGTGCCATAGGTAAAGAGGAAGGTCGGGTGCGAAAGCATGGGGCCCAGTATGCCCGCCGCGACGATGACGTCCAACACGGTTCGCATCGTGAGACCGGGGTGCAGCACCCGGCAGACGGGACGTAGCCACCCCGCACCCCGTTAGAATCGGTAACCACAGACCCCCGCCCAACCGCCGGAAGGCACCCCGTGTCATCAGCGACCCCCGCTGCCGCCGCTCCCGACACCGTCCTGGTCGTCGACTTCGGCGCGCAGTACGCCCAGCTCATCGCCCGTCGCGTCCGCGAGGCCCGGGTCTACAGCGAGATCGTGCCGAGCACCATGCCGGTCGCGGACATGCTCGCCAAGAACCCGGCCGCGATCATCCTCTCCGGCGGCCCCTCGTCGGTCTACGCGGAGGGCGCCCCGCGCCTCGACCGCGGGCTCTTCGAGGCCGGCGTCCCCGTCTTCGGCATGTGCTACGGCTTCCAGCTGATGGCCACGGTCCTCGGCGGCACGGTCGACAACACCGGCGCCCGCGAGTACGGCCGTACGCCTCTGCACGTCTCCAAGTCCGGCTCGACCCTCTTCGAGGGCACCCCGGACGAGCAGTCGGTGTGGATGTCGCACGGCGATGCCTGCTCCGCCGCTCCCGAGGGCTTCAGCGTCACGGCGTCCACGGACGTCGTCCCGGTCGCCGCCTTCGAGAACGACGAGAAGAAGCTGTACGGCGTCCAGTACCACCCGGAGGTCATGCACTCGACGCACGGCCAGCAGGTGCTGGAGCACTTCCTGTACCGGGGCGCGGGCCTGAGCCCGGACTGGACGACCGGCAACGTCATCGACGAGCAGGTCACGGCCATCCGCGAGCAGGTCGGCGACAAGCGCGCCATCTGCGCTCTGTCCGGCGGCGTCGACTCCGCCGTGGCGGCCGCGCTCGTCGCCCGTGCCATCGGTGACCAGCTGACCTGCGTCTACGTCGACCACGGTCTGATGCGCAAGGGCGAGACCGAGCAGGTCGAGAAGGACTTCGTGGCCGCGACCGGCGTCAAGCTGGTCGTCGTCGACGCGGAGGAGCGCTTCCTCACCGCGCTCAAGGGGGTCTCCGACCCCGAGGAGAAGCGGAAGATCATCGGCCGCGAGTTCATCCGGGTCTTCGAGCAGGCGCAGGCGGAGATCATCGCGGACGAGGGTCCCGAGGTCGCCTTCCTGGTCCAGGGCACGCTCTACCCGGACGTCGTCGAGTCCGGCGGCGGCACGGGCACCGCGAACATCAAGTCGCACCACAACGTCGGCGGCCTCCCCGAGGACCTCGAGTTCAAGCTGGTCGAGCCGCTGCGCAAGCTGTTCAAGGACGAGGTCCGGATGGTCGGCCAGGAGCTCGGGCTCCCGGACGAGATCGTCCAGCGTCAGCCGTTCCCGGGTCCGGGTCTGGGTATCCGGATCGTCGGCGAGGTGACGAAGGAGCGTCTCGACCTGCTCCGTGACGCCGACGCCATCGCCCGCGAGGAGCTGACCGCGGCCGGCCTCGACCGCGACATCTGGCAGTGCCCGGTGGTCCTGCTCGCGGACGTCCGCAGCGTCGGCGTCCAGGGCGACGGCCGCACCTACGGCCACCCGATCGTCCTGCGCCCGGTGTCGAGCGAGGACGCCATGACGGCCGACTGGTCGCGCCTGCCGTACGACGTCCTCGCGAAGATCTCGACGCGGATCACGAACGAGGTCGCCGACGTCAACCGCGTCGTCCTCGACGTGACGTCGAAGCCGCCGGGCACCATCGAGTGGGAGTAGTCCCCCCGGCTTTTGAGGATCAGGCTGTGAAGGTCATGTCCGCTTGAGCGTGCGCACCGGCTCTCCGGGCTTCCAGATCTCGACGACCAGATACTTGTCGTCCTCGACGTAGGTCCGTACGACCTCCGTCAGCTCGGTGCGGAAGAGGTGGAACGGCTCCGGCGGTTCCACCTCTTTGCTGTACGCCGCCTTCGCCTCGCCGTCCTCGACGCCGATCGCCCGCCCGCTGATCCGCACGTCACCGCCGCCCATGCCGGTGCCCGGTCCCGGGTTCGCCTGGAGCGCGAAGCGCGGGTCGCGGTTCAGGTCGAGGGCCTTGAGCGAGCCCGGCATCATGCCGAGCCACAGCTCGCCGTCGAGGAAACGGACCTCGAGGCCGGTGGTGCGCGGGGAGCCGTCCTTGCGGAGGGTGGCGAGAACGTGGTGGGTGAAGGCGCCGAAGCGGTCCTCCGCGATCTTCGCGAGCTCCGGTGCCGCGTCGGTGAAAGCCGCCCAGTTTGCTGTCATACGACGAGTGTGGCGCCGATACCCGACATCTTCTGTCGGGTATTTGGTGCTCGTCCCGCCGGATCCGCGGGCCCGGAGCGGTTGCGCGCGTCATCTTTACAGAACATCTCTGTTCTCCTGGGCTGACCGACGGTAACTTCCGCCCCGTAAAGCAACCCAGTGCTGGAGGACACATGCACGGGACCCCCGGGGCCGGGCCCACTCCGCCCCCCGCCCTCCCGAACGACCGGCTGCGGTTCGCGATGCCGCCGATGCACGACTCGCTCGACGACGAGCGCCGGCACCGCAAGGAACGGCTCGCGGGCGCGCTGCGGATCTTCGGTCGGTTCGGCTTCGAGGACGGTGTCTCGGGGCACATCACGGCGCGCGACCCCGAGTACAGCGACTGCTTCTGGGTCAACCCGTTCGGGATGCCTTTCAAGCACGTCACCGTGAGCGACCTGGTGCTCGTCAACTCGGACGGGCAGGTGATCGAGGGCCGCTACCACGTCAACCAGGCCGCCTTCACGGTCCATGTCCAGGTCCACGCGGCCCGCCCCGACGTCGTGGCCGTGGCCCACTGCCACTCGGTGCACGGCCGGGCCCTCGCCGCGCTCGGCGAACTGCTCGACCCGATCACCCAGGAGAGCTGCGCCTTCTACGAGGACCACGCGCTCTACGACGCCTACACCGGCGTCGCCGTCGACGCCGAGGAGGGCCGCCGTATCGCCGCCGCGCTCGCCTCGCGCAAGGCGCTCGTGCTGCGCAACCACGGGCTGCTGACGGTCGGCGACTCGGTGGACGCGGCGGCCTGGTGGTTCGTGTCCATGGAACGGTCCGCCCAGGTGCAGCTGACCGCCAAGGCGGCCGGACGCCCCCTCCTCATCGACCACCGGGCGGCGGTGGCGACCCGCGAGCAGCTCGGCGGCGACCTGGTGGCGTGGATCAACTACCAGCCGCTGTGGCAGGACATCAGCCGCAGCGAGCCGGATCTGCTCAGCTGAGAGCCGTTCGGTCCGGCTAGAAGCCTCGCAGCACGGCCGCCTTGGTCATCGCGAACTCCTCGTCCGTGAGCACCCCGTCCCGGTGCAGCTCGCCCAACTCCCGCAGGCGCCGCAGGAGTACGTCGTGGTGGTCGGCCGGCGGCGGCACGGCCGCCGCCAGCTGCCGCCGGTCGGCGAACTCGACGTCGCCCCGCGCGGACGGATGCGGCAGGCGCGCGGTGACCGCGGTGGCGACGAGCGCCGTGAGCAGGTCGCGACGGGCGCTGCCCCACAGGTCCAGGGCGTACGGGTCCTTCTCCGGCGGCAGTTTGGAGAACACCGTCTCGCGGGTCACGAAGCGCAGGAAGCCGTCCTCGTAACCGGAGTTGGGCAGCCACTCGACCTGCACGAGGTCGCCGAGGTTGATGATCCGCGGCCCGGTCGCCCGCTTGACCCGGTCGGAGGTGTCGGCCCAGTCCATGCGCACCTGGATGCCGTCGAAGGAGACGGTGCCGTCGGAGGAACGGACGGAGACCGGGACGGGCGGTCCGGGCAGCAGGTACGCCTTGGTCGGCTCCTTGGGGATCTGGTCCAGCATCAGGGCGCGGCGGATCTCCTCGGCGACGTACTCGGCCACCCCGGAACGGTCCACGTCCACCTGCAGCCGGTACGGGTCGGCCGGATCCGGCAGCCGTCCGCCGGTCGCCTGAAGGAGTGGGTCGGCCCCCTCGCGCAGCCGTATCCGCAGCCGTCCGCGCTTGCGTTCGGGTTCGAATACCACGCCCGCGATGGCTTCGAGGGGCACGGCGACCTCCCCGTACGTCTGCCGGAACAGGGGCACAGTGCGGTGGAGACCCGGCGTGATCCTGACCGTGGTGCCGTCGAAGGCCCAGGTCCCGTCCCGCTGGATGATCTCGGCCATAGGGAAATTCTCGCAGCCGGGTCAACACGGCGGCCCCCGCTTCCCCCGCGCTGACCACACCTGCCGGACGCGGGCGGGGTGGCGTAGGGCACAATTCGCTGTCATCACACGGGTATGGCAGGACGGCGGCCGACTGTTGGACAGGGCCGCCGGCCATAGGGGTTGCGGGGAAGGCGGGCGTCGGGCGTGGCGGTGCAGGAGGCGAGAGGGGGCGCGGACGCGGGCGCCCACGGAGGGCACGGCGGCGGCTGTACCTGCGGGAACTGTCCGCACGGGGCGCGCGAGGGACACCGGCGCGCGGTCGCCGAATTCCTGCTGATGCGGGACGAGTTCGCGGCCGGACAGGGGCTGCCCGCCGCGGTGGCCCACTCGGCCTCGGCGTCCCGTCAGTGGGTCTCGGAGGAGCTCACCCAGTCCGCGGAACTCGTCGCCGAACGCGGCCGCGCCGAGGGCGAGGCCTGGCTGTCCCGTCTGTGGCGGTGGACCGTGTGTGCGGTGTGGGCACCGGTCGTGGTGCTGCTGCTGGTGCAGTCGCTGACCGCGATCGGCGCGGGCTGGACGAGCGCGCGGACGGCGGGCCTGCTGGCGGCCTTGGTGCTGGGCGGTGCGCTGACCGCCGCGTCCTGGTTCCACCGGGCGCGGGGCGGCGTGCTGGCTCCCGCCATCGGCGAGGACAACCGGCTGTCCACGTCCCGCACGGTGGCGGCGGCCTGGGTGCTGTTCGTCGCCTACGCCGTGCTGGTCCTGGTCGGCCGGCTGGCCGCGGCCTCCGACCACGCGGAGCGCGACGCAGTGATCTCCGGCCTCGAACTCGCCCGCGGCGCCGGTGTGGTGACCGTCCTCGCCGTGGTGAGCGGCATCGCCGTGCTGGTGCGGCGCGTGGTCGGACTGCGGATCCTCGGCCAGCGGCTGCAGAAGGTACGGGCGGACCGGCCCAGGGCGGCCGACCTGCTGACCGACGACGCGGGACGCGGCATCTTCGCCGACATCCAGTACGTCGTGATCAGCACCGTCGCCGTCCTGTTCGCCGCGGTGCGGCTGGCCCGTCGCCCGGACCAGCTGCCGGACCTTCCGTGGGGTCTCGCGGTGGTGGTGCTGGTGTCGGCGGCGACCTACGTGGCCGGCAAGTACGCGGAGGGCGGCCGCCCGGTGATCCTCTCCGTGGTGCGCGCCCGGGAGGCAGGCGACCTCGACGCCCCCATCCGCACGGGCGACGACATCGAGATCCGCGGAGCGGGATTCGTTCCCGCGGGGGCGCAGGGCGCCGACCGACTGACGCGGATGGTGGTCCGCATCGGCGCGGTGAACGTCCATGTGCCCCTCGTCCCGGTAACCGGCGGTTTCAGCAACCCGACGGACGCGGTCCTGACCGTGCCGGTACCGGCCGATGTGGAACCGGGGAGAGTTGAGGTGCAAGTTGTGACGGCAGCGGGGGTAGAGACCAATAGGTACGCGATTGATGTGACGGACTGAATCGACGCGACGGGCTGATGGGACGTGCCGGACCGAGGGGTGGTGACACCCGCCGGGGGCACAGGGCACCGCCGCTGAAATCGGCACGAACAGATTGAGCGCACCCTCCCTTACGTACGTATCGTCTTGTGAGGGGTCCCGGCACTGCGGGCGAGAGGCGACAGCGATGACTCACGGCATGCGCACGGACACGTACCCCCCCTATCTCGACGGAGACCGGAACTGGCGCGACTCAGCCACCCGATATGCCCTCCTACCTCTTCGGATCTTCCTGGGCGTCACCTTCATCTACGCCGGCTTGGACAAACTCACCGACAGCGCGTTCCTCAAGGATTCCGGTTCCGGATCCGTCGGCGACATGATGCGCTCCGTCCGTGACTCCTCCGCCATTCCGGCGATGGTCGACATGGCCCTGAAGAACCCCGTGGGATTCGGTTACGCCATCGCCTTCGGTGAGTTGGCCGTCGGCATCGGCACCCTGATCGGCCTGCTGGCCCGACTGGCAGCGCTCGGCGGGGCGCTGATCTCCCTCAGCCTGTGGCTGACCGTGAGCTGGGCCTCCGACCCGTACTACTACGGCAACGACCTCGCCTACCTGATGGCCTGGCTCCCGCTCGTCCTCGCGGGCGCCTCCGTGTTCTCCCTCGACGCCGCAATCCGCGGGCGACGAAGGCAGGGGGCGGGAGGTTACCGGTAGCCCCGGTCGGCGGGGGCTACCGGTGGCGGGGCGCCCGGGCTCTGCCTGAGCCCCCGCCACGGCTCTGCCCGAGCCCCCGCGCCTGCGCTCGAGCAGGCCGCCCTCACAACGGTGTGTCCAGCGGTGCCTGACCCGCCTCACCCTCCGCCTTGCGAGCCACGGCCGCCCGTCGCCGTCGTATGCCCCGGGACAGCACTCCCACCGCACCGGCGAGGCAGAGCCCGCCCGTGACGACCGGGATTACCGCGAACCACGGCGTCTCCCAGAGGCCGCCCGCGTCACCGGCGTAGATGACGCCCGCGAGGGCGATGAAGAGGCCGGCGACCAGCTTCCCCGGCTGGAACTCATGACGCAGCACGGCTCACCTCCGCCTGTCCGAGGCCGACCTGGATGTCGAGGTCGAGCGTGCCGGTGTTCTTGCCGCCCGAGACCGGTGCCAGGGTGACCTCCTTGTGCTTGCCCGGCTGCACGTCCACGTCTCCCTGCTTGTCGCCCGGCAACTGGATGTCGCCCACCCCCACGTCGATGCTCAGCTTCACGGTCGCGTCCTTCGGCACGATCACCTCCAGCCGGCCCATGCCGACATCGGCCCTCGTGCTCACCGTCTGCCCCTTGGCCGGGTGCAGCCGGCTCAGGTCCAGGGTGCCGACGCCGCTGCCGACGGTGTAGTTCTCCTGTACGTCCGCCGCCGCGGCCGGCTGCCAGGTCGTACGTATCCAGTGCGTGCTGACGTCCTTCGGCAGGGCGACCGAGCCGGCGAGCAGGGCCGCCGTGACGATGGCGAGGAAGATCGACCCCGCTCCCGTGCGCCCCAGGAACGCGCTGACCGCGATGCCCACGCCGAGGACCACGAGCGCGCAGGACAGGCCGGTCTGCAGGCTGGTGCCGAGCGCGTGGTCGTCCCACGTCAGCCTGGTGCCGAGGCCGCCCGCGAGCAGGGCGAGCAGGAAGATCCAGCCACCGATCCAGCGGGGACCGCGCGGCTTCGGCACCGGGGTGCGCGGTGTCCGTACGTGCGCGCGGTCGGTCCAGGAGGAGCCGAGGCTGATGTTGACCGCCGCGGCGATGTCCCGGTCGCGGGAGTCCTGGGGGCCCCACAGATAACCGGTGCCCCCCACATGTGTGCCGTCCTTGACGATGGGGTCGCGCCACCAGGAGGAGTAGGCGGCGGGGACCGGTGGCGCCTTGGCCTCCGGCGGGGCGTCGGCGACGGCCTGGGCGGCCAGCGGGTCGGGGTCGGGGGCGCCGCGCTGCCGCGACCAGTACCCGGCGCCCGCGAGGAGCAGGGAGAGGACGACGGAGAACGCGAGCACCCCGCCGTTCTTCAGCATCGACAGGAACACGCCGCAGCCGACCAGCGCGAACAGCACCGCGGTCAGCGCCTGGCCGTCGACGCGGCCGGTCAGCAGCTTGCGGACCTCGTTCTCCTCCTCGTCCTCGTACGGGACGAGGAGCCAGGCGAAGCCGTAGAAGATCAGGCCGATGCCGCCCGTCGCGGAGAGCACGACGAGCGTGATGCGGAAGATCACCGGGTCCATGTCGCACTGCCGCCCGAGCCCGGCACACACCCCGGCGAGCGTTTTGTACCGCGGGTCACGACGGAACTTGCGGGGAGGCTCGGCCGCCTCCGCCTCCGGACTCCCCTCCGCCTGCGCGCCCGCCCGCCCGTGCGCGCGGGAGCCCGCCCCCCCGCCCGCGTCGGCCGGGGCGCCGGCGCCCGGGTCCGCTCCCGCGCCGGGTACCGGCCCGGCGGCGGATGCGGCATCCGCGGCGGGCGCGGCATCCTGCGGCCCGGCGCCCGGAGCGGGGCGCGGGCCGGAGCCGGGTCCCGGACCCGTCGCGGCGCGCTCGTGATCTGTCATGTGTCCATGGTGACGGGCGAGCCGCTCCGGCGGGAGTCGGTACGACCCTGGCCGGACCCTGATATCGCCCCTGAGCCGGCGCCGGGGAAGCGTTCGACGGGCCCGGCGCTCGAAGATCAGGGGTGTTTCCGGGGTCGACCCTGATGCTCCGGCCCTGTGGCCGTGTGACCATCGATGGCATGCCGGAAGCCGCAACAGCGCCACTCGTCGAACCGCGGCCGCCGCGCAAGCTCTACCGCAGCAGCGACGGACGTTGGCTCGGTGGCGTGGCGCGGGGGCTCGCCGGGCATCTCGGGCTGCCTGTCATCTGGGTGCGGCTCGTGTTCGTCGGCCTGTTCATGGCGGACGGCCTCGGCGCGCTGCTGTATGCCGCGTTCTGGTTCTTCGTGCCGCTCGGCGTCGGCGGTGTCGGCGGCCAGAAACCCCCGTCGCTGGTCGGCACCGAGACCTCGCCCGACGGCCGCCGCAGGCTCGTCGCCCGCAAGCCGGACAAGGGCCAGATCGTCGCCCTGCTCCTCATGGTCGTGGTGGCCATGGTCTTCGTGGGCAATGTGAACGTGAGCGGCGGCGCCAAGGCCTACCTCTGGCCCACCGTCCTCGTCGGCGCGGGCGTCGCCCTCGTCTGGCGCCAGGCGGACAACGCCCGCCGGTCCCGCTGGGTCGAGGTCGGCAGCCGCCGGCGCACACTGACCCTGCTGCGCGCGGCGGGCGGTGTCCTTCTCGTCACCGCGGGTGCCTCCGGCATCTTCGTGCTGCAGGGCTCCGCCGCCCATCTCGGTTCCGTCCTGCAGGCGGCCCTCGCGGTCCTGGTCGGGATAACGCTCCTCGCGGGGCCCTACCTCGTCCGTATGACGCAGGACCTCTCCGAGGAGCGCCTGATGCGCATCCGCGCGCAGGAGCGCGCCGAGGTCGCCGCCCATGTCCACGATTCCGTGCTGCACACCCTGACCCTGATCCAGCGCAACGCGGAGAACGCGAACGAGGTGCGCCGTCTCGCCCGCGCCCAGGAGCGCGACCTGCGCACCTGGCTCTACAAGCCCGAGGGCACCGGCAAGGACGAGGCCGACGAACCCACCACCCTCGCCGACGCGGTGCGGCGCAACGCCGCGGAGGTGGAGGACAAGCACGGCGTCCCCATAGAGGTCGTCATAGTCGGCGACTGCCCGCTCGACGAGGGAGTCGGCGCACAGATGCAGGCCGCGCGCGAGGCGATGGTGAACGCCGCCAAGTACGGTGGCGAGGGCGGCGCCGTACAGGTCTACGCCGAAGTCGAGGGAAAGACGGTCTTCGTGTCGGTCCGGGACCGCGGTCCCGGCTTCGACCCGGACTCGATACCCGCCGACCGCATGGGCGTCAGAGAATCGATCATCGGCCGCATGGAGCGCAACGGCGGCACGGCGCGGCTGCGCGCGGTGCCGGACGGCGGCACGGAGGTCGAGCTGGAGATGGAGAGGGCGGAGAAGACGTGATGAGCGACCCGACCGAGGCGAACACGGAGCCTACCGAGCCGGCCGCCGACGGCGGCGCGGGCGAGCGGCACGTGCGCGTGGTCCTCGTCGACGACCACCGCATGTTCCGTACCGGCGTACAGGCCGAGATCGGCCAGACCGCGCAGACCGGCGTGGAGGTCGTCGGCGAGGCAGCGGACGTCGACCAGGCGGTCACGGTCATCACCGCGACCCGCCCCGAGGTCGTCCTCCTCGACGTCCACCTCCCGGGCGGCGGCGGGGTCGAAGTCCTGCGCCGCTGCGCCCCGTTGATGGCCGACGCCGAGCAGCCCGTCCGCTTCCTCGCGCTGTCCGTGTCGGACGCGGCGGAGGACGTGATCGGCGTGATCCGGGGCGGTGCGCGCGGCTACGTCACCAAGACGATCACCGGCACGGACCTCGTCAACTCCATCTTCCGCGTCCAGGAGGGCGACGCCGTCTTCTCGCCGCGCCTGGCCGGTTTCGTCCTCGACGCCTTCGCCTCCACCGACGCTCCGCCGGTCGACGAGGACCTGGACCGCCTCACCCAGCGGGAGCGGGAGGTGCTGCGGCTCATCGCGCGCGGATACGCGTACAAGGAGATCGCCAAGCAGCTCTTCATCTCCGTGAAGACGGTCGAGTCCCATGTCTCGGCGGTCCTGCGGAAGTTGCAGTTGTCCAACCGGCACGAGCTGACTCGGTGGGCGACCGCTCGGCGGCTGGTCTGACAGCCTGTCCGACGCTCACCCCACCCGGGCGGCGCCGGCGAACGGCATCTCGTCGATCGGCGCCAGCCGCACCGGCGCCGACGGGTTCGGGGCGTGGATCATCTGCCCGTTGCCGACGTAGATGCCGACGTGGCTGATGCCGGAGTAGAAGAACACGAGGTCGCCCGGGGCCAGTTCGGAGCGCGAGACACGACGGCCCGCGTCGATCTGGGCGTAGGTCGTGCGGGGCAGCGAGATGCCGGCGGAGCGGTAGGCGGCCTGGACGAGGCCCGAGCAGTCGAAGGAGTCCGGTCCGGTCGCGCCCCACACATAGGGGCTGCCGAGCTTGGCGTACGCGTACGAGACGGCCGCCGCGGCACGGGAGTTGGATGCCTCGGCGGTGGCGGACCCGAGGTCGTCCCGGCCACCCGTGCCGGACCGTGAGGCGCGGCCCGAGTCCCCGAGCCCGGCGCGCTCCTCGGGCGACAGCGAGGACATCAGCTGCCGCGCAGCGTCCAGCTTCCCGGTGATCGCCTTCTTGTCCCGCTTCAGCTCCGCCTGCCGCGCCTTCAGTGAGGCCAGTTCGACGCGCGCGGCGCCGCGCAACTGCTCGATCTCCCGCAGTTGTTTGCGTACGCCCGTGACGGCCGCCGCCTGTCGGGTGCCCGCCCGGTCGACGAACTCGGCACCCTCGAGGTAGTGGTCGGGGTCGTCCGACAGCGCGAGTTGCAGCGCGGGGTCGAGACCGCCGTCGCGATACTGCGCCGCGGCCATCGAACCCAGCGCGTCCCGCGCCGAGTTGAGCTTGTCCGTCCTGCGCGCCGCCTCGTCCCGCAGGGTCGACAGCCGCCGCTCGGCCGCGTCCGCCTTCTCCTTCGCCCCGTTGTACTTCTCGGTGGCGACCTCCGCCTCCTGGTACAGCTTGTCCACCTTGGCCTTGACCTGCGCCGGAGTCAGCTCCGGTTCGGCGTGTCCGGTCCCGTCGAAGCCCGTCGCGGTCGCCGCGCCCGCCAAGGCGATCGTGAACGCGGTCCGGGCCGAACTGCCGTTGAGCGAGCGCCGGCTGGGCTTGCGGTGCGCTGCCACGTGGACTGCACGTCCTTTCGTACGACCGCCTCGTCGTGGGGGACGGCTTACGCGTCCGGCGGCGGCCCGCACAGGGGGAGCGGGCCGCCGCCGGACCTTCTCGGCGGTGGTGTCCGACTGCCGCCCCTGGCCCGGGCGGCGGTGGGGAGCCGGTCACCTGGTGGAGGACGCTAAACCTGACGGTGTCGGCTCGGTAACGCGTTGTGCGGAAGTGCCGCGAGCGGATCGCCGGGTGACCGTATACGACCGTGATCCGCGACTCGTGCCGACGACTTCGCGCAGTGCGCTGACCGATGTGACGGTTCCGGGACACGGGTGAGTGACGGAGTGCTATGGGCCGCATATATGCAAGATCAGCCCATGAAGGGTGGCCCGGTGTCGGACGCCCCGTGCGCCCCTGTTTAAGCTCCGGCCTCATGGACGTACTCATCCATCTCTTCGTCGGCCTGCACATCATCGGCATCGCCTCGCTGCTCGGCGGCTTCCTCACCCAGATGAAGGCGATGGGCCGCGGCGAGGCCCGCTTCGTCCCGGCGATGCTGCACGGCGCGTTGACGATGCTGGTCACCGGCGCGATCCTGGTCGGCCTCAACCAGGCCGACGACCAGCACGTCAACAACATCAAGATCGGCCTGAAGCTGGCCCTGCTGATCGTGATCCTCGGTCTGGTCTACGTGAAGCGGGACGACGAGAAGGTCGACAAGAGCCTGTTCGGGCTGGTGGGCCTGCTCACCACGGCCAACATCTTCATCGCGGTGCTGTGGACCTGATGCCGGCGCGGCCTGCCGCGACGGCCCCCGCGGCGACGGCCACCCACGCCGCCACCGCGATCCACAGCAGCACCTGCCCGGGTCCCTCGAGCGAGGGGACGTCGAGGGCGGCGGCGACGGACAGCGCGGCCGCCGCCGTCATCCCCAACGGGAACACGGTCGCCCAGCGGCGCGCGTCGTAGCCGAGCCGCGGCCGGACCGCCTCCGCGACGAGCAGTACGGCGTACCAGGCCAGGTCGAGCACGAGCAGGGCCACGGTGACGGCGCGCAGAACGTCGCGGTCGTCGTCGTTCCACAGATACAGGCGCGCACTGTCCGCGGCGACGAGCTTCGATCCGGCGAGCGCCGAGATGGCGAGCACGCCGCCCGCCACCCAGTGGTCCCCGTGCCCCTCCGTCACCTGGCGCAGGTCGAAGCGGGCCAGCGCGAAGCCGTAGAGAACGAGCCCGAGCCAGAACAGCACGAGCGCCGCGTGCGCGAGCCACGCCACCGCCTCGGCCCCGGCGAGCGTGGCGCCGAGCACGGCGAGCCCCTGGGTGGCCACGCAGCACAGGAACACCGAGCCGGGCATACGCCGGCGCCAGTGCCGTACGACCTCGACGAGCAGCCCCGGCCACAGCACGGCCGCCAGTGCGAGCAGGGCCTCGGCGAGGGTCTGCCGGCCGAGGGCGGAGAACCGGGTCCCGAGCACGGCGGTCGCCGCGACGGCGGTGAGCGCCCCCGGCGTCCCGGCCTCCGCCCGCCACCTCTCCCGCTCCCACACCAGACGCACGCCGAATTCCGCCGCCAGCGCCACCCACGCGACACAGGTCAGGACCAGGGCGACCTTCGACAGCACCTCGTACCCCGTCAGATGCAGCCCGACCGACACGATGCCGGTCGCCATCACGGCGGCTCCGGCCGCCGGCGAACGCTGCGCCCACCAGGCGCGGAGGGAGGTTGGGTCGGGCATGGGGCCGATGCTAAGGAGCGCGGTGCGTGTTGAGCGTGGGGCACGCGCGTGGGTGGGGCGAAATACGCGCGGGCGCGGGGCAAGGGGGAGGGCGTGAGGCAGGAGCCGCACACCTCACCCGGGTGCGAGGCGCCCCCTCGGCGTGCGGTCGTGGGCGTCAGCGAAAACGGCCCTTTTACGCGCGCGTGCGTCACGAACTGCCTTCACGCGCGCGTGCGTCACGAGGTGCCCGCACGCGCGCGTGCATCGGCCCTCCGACGCACGCGCGCGTGCATCGCTCCTCCGGCGTCTCAGGCCGGCCGCACCACGCTGTGGATGATCGACTCGCCGGCGTAGTAGACCGACTCCTCGCGGACGTACGCGCCAGGCTTCGGGGCGTGGATCATCATGCCGTTGCCGATGTAGATGCCGACGTGGCTGATGTCGTCGTAGAAGAAGATCAGGTCGCCGGGCTGCGCGTCGGCGAGGGAGACCGTGGTGCCGGCGTTCACCTGGTCGTAGGTGGTGCGCGGGAGGGTGACTCCCGCGGCCTTCCAGGCAGCCTGGGTGAGGCCGGAGCAGTCGTAGGAGCCGGGTCCTGTGGCGCCCCAGACGTACGGCTTGCCGATCTGCGCGCGGGCGAAGGCGAGCGCCTTGGCCGCCTTGGTGGCGTACGAGGAGTCGGTGGTGGAGGTGCTGCCCGAGTCCGACGAGGAGCCGCTCTCCTGGGCCGCGGCCTCCTCCTTGGCCTTCTGCTCGGCCGCCTGCTGCTCGGCCAGCTCCGCGGCCTTGCGCGCGGCCTCCTGCTCCTTCTTCTTCTCGATCGCCGCGAGCCGCGCCTTCTCCTCGGCGGTCAGCTTCGACAGCAGCTCGCGCGCGTCGGAGAGCTTCGTCTGCACCGTGGACTTGGCCGTCCGCAGGTCGCTCTGCGACTCGGTAAGCGTCTCGAGGCTCTTGGTGGCCTCCTGACGCTTCTTCATCGTCGCGGACTGCTCGGCGACGTAGTCGTCGACCGCGCCCTTCTGACGGGAGGTCAGCCGTCCCATCAGCTGCGTCTGGTCGAAGTAGTCCTGCGGGGAGTCGGCGAGCAGGAAGGTCGCCGTGTCGGGCTCGGAGGCACCGGTCCGGTACTGGGCGGCGGCGAAGGAACCGAGCTCGTCCCGCACCTCGTTGAGCTTCTGGGTGCGCTTGGCCACGTCGTCGAGGAGGGTGTCGACGCGCTTGCGCTGCTTGGTGGTCTTCTCTTTGGTCGCGTTGTACTTCTCGGTCGCCGACTCAGCCTGGCGGTAGAGGTCGTCGACCTTCTTCTCGACTTCCTCGAGACTCGGCTTGCCGTCGGTCGACGGGGCGGCGTTGGCCGTCTGGGACAGCAGGGCCACGGACGTGAGGGCGGCCGTGGCGAGGGCGGGGGTGCGTATGCCTGCTACGCGCGTACCAGCGGGACGCGACTTGCGGTGCGACGCCAAGGGAGGCGACTCCTTCCACGTTCCGCCTACCGAGTTAGCTGTCGGGTTCGGGCGGGTGGTTCGGAAGGGTTGCCCTACGGTCCTTGCCCCGAAAGGGAGCTGAACCGATTCACCCCGGGATCGGTGGGTCCCCGGCTCCGGATGCGCGGCGGCGACCCGGACTCGACGGAAGCCGCGCGGCCCGGCGACGTTCGCCGGTGGGGGTCGTGCGGCATGCCTGGAACGGTAGCCAACTCGTGTGGCCCCTGTGAAGGTTGATGTTCGATATGCCCGATACATTTTCGTGACCTCTGGTCAGAACGTCGCGCGACGTGGTCCTTCCGGAATGATCTGCGTAGATATGTGCGTATTTTGACCGGAGTGGCGACGTCCGCCCGCTTCCGGGCGCTAACTTCCAGCCAGCCGCGGTCAGGTGCTGCGGCGGGTGAGGGGGTACGGCATGAGAAAGCGCACGGCATTCGTCATCGGTACATCGGTCGCCCTGGCCGCCACCGCGGGCATCGCTCCCGCGAGCGCCACCGGCGGACACTCCGGCGGCAAGCCGGAGATCCGCGTGATAGCCAAGGGCCTCGACAATCCGCGCCAGCTCTCCTACGACCACGGTCGCCTGTACGTCGCCGAGGCCGGCCGCGGCGGCAAGAAGTGCCTGGGCCAGGGACCCGAGGGCCCGACCTGCATCGGCCTGTCGGCCGCGGTCAGCAAGGTCTACCGGGACGGGGGCGCCTGGAAGCGCCACCGCCTGGTCGACGGCCTGCCCTCCGCGGGCGCGCCCGACGGCGGCTTCGCGGTGGGCCTGAACGGCGTCTCGGCCCGCCATGGCCAGGTCTGGGGCGTGGAGACCTGGGCCCCGCCGGAGGCCGGCGTGCCCACCACCCCGCCCTGGAACAAACTCGGCAAGCTCCTGTCCATCGACCGGGGCAGGGCGAGGATCGCCGCCGACATCTCCGCCGTAGAACTCAAGTACAACCCGCACAAGACGGCCGTCGACTCCAACCCGTACGCCGTCCTCGCCCTCCCCGACGGCCGCAGGATCGTCGCGGACGCGGCCGGCAACGACCTCGTCGTGGTGTCCAGGAACGGCAGGGCCCGCCCGTTCACGGTCTTCAAGGACCACGACAAGCACGAGGCCGTCCCGACGTCCCTGGCCCTCGGCCCCGACGGCAAGCTCTACGTCGGCGAGCTGAACGGCGAGCCGTCGAAGCCCACCGCGCGCGTGTGGAGGGTCGACCCCGGGAGCGGCAAGATCCTCGGCTGGAAGTCCGGCTTCGGCGCGATCACGGGCATCGCCTTCAACGACGACGGAGACCTGTACGTCAGCCAGCTCTTCGCCGGCGTCGTGACCAAGGTCTCGGACGGCAGGCGTACGAACGTGAAGGTGCCGTTCCCGGCGGGCGTCGCCGTGGACCCGAGCAACGGCAAGGTCTATGTCTCGGCCTGGTCGATCGCGGACCGCGACGGCACGGTCCTGGAGGGCAAGAAGACGCCGGGCGGCCAGATCTGGCGGATCAGCGGCTTCTGAGGACCGTCGGGTCCGCCGGGCCGATCGGGTCCGTCAGGCCCGGGAGGCCGGCCCGGCAGGCTCGTCAGGCCTGAAGATTCCGGCGATGTTCTCAGGGCGGCGGCGGGCTGTCAGTGGGGCGCCCTAGACTCGGAAGGCGATGAGCAGCCTCTTTGACGACAGCTTCCTGGCGGACCTCCAGGCCCCGCGCGGCCATGCGGAGGAACCACCGCCTCCGCCCGAGGACGATCACGTACCGGAGCCGGTTCCGGACGATCTGTTCGGTGGGAAGTTCGACGCGCCACCGGACCGGGACGCCTACTACCGCGACGGCGCCCCACGCCCGGCGATCGACCCGGCCGCGCTCCTGGACGGGCTGAACGAGAACCAGCGCGCGGCCGTCGTCCACTCCGGCGCCCCGCTGCTCATCGTGGCGGGCGCCGGCTCCGGCAAGACCCGCGTCCTCACCCACCGCATCGCCCACCTGCTCGGCGCTCGGAACGTGCATCCGGGTCAGATCCTCGCGATCACCTTCACCAACAAGGCCGCGGGCGAGATGAAGGAGCGCGTCGAGCAGCTCGTCGGCCCGCGCGCGAACGCGATGTGGGTGATGACCTTCCACAGCGCGTGCGTGCGCATCCTGCGCCGGGAGAGCAAGAAGCTCGGCTTCACGTCGTCGTTCTCGATCTACGACGCCGCCGACAGCAAGCGCCTGATGGCCCTGGTCTGCCGCGACCTGGACCTCGACCCCAAGCGCTACCCGCCGAAGTCCTTCAGCGCCAAGATCTCGAACCTGAAGAACGAGCTGATCGACGAGGAGGACTTCGCCGCCCAGGCTACCGACGGCTTCGAGAAGACCCTCGCCCAGGCCTACGCCATGTACCAGTCGCGGCTGCGCGAGGCGAACGCCCTCGACTTCGACGACCTGATCATGACGACGGTCAACCTGCTGCGCGCCTTCCCGGACGTCGCCGAGCACTACCGCCGCCGCTTCCGGCACGTCCTGGTCGACGAGTACCAGGACACCAACCACGCCCAGTACGCGCTCGTACGGGAACTCGTGGGCACCGCGCAGCGCGCCGACGACGCTGACGTACCGCCCAACGAGTACGACCTCCCACCTGCCGAGCTGTGCGTCGTGGGCGACGCCGACCAGTCCATCTACGCCTTCCGCGGTGCGACGATCCGCAACATCCTCCAGTTCGAGGAGGACTACCCGGACGCGACGACGATCCTCCTGGAGCAGAACTACCGCTCCACGCAGACCATTCTGAGCGCGGCCAACGCGGTCATCGAGCGCAACGAGTCCCGCCGCCCCAAGAACCTGTGGACCAACGCGGGCGAGGGCGCGCGCATCACCGGCTATGTCGCCGACACCGAGCACGACGAGGCGCAGTTCGTCGCCGACGAGATAGACCGCCTCACGGACTCCGGCGAGGCGAAGGCCGGGGACGTCGCCGTCTTCTACCGGACGAATGCCCAGTCCCGTGTCTTCGAAGAGGTCTTCATCCGCGTCGGCCTGCCCTACAAGGTCGTCGGCGGTGTCCGCTTCTACGAGCGCAAGGAGGTCCGGGACGTCCTGGCCTACCTGCGGGTGCTGGCCAACCCCGAGGACTCGGTGCCGCTGCGCCGCATCCTCAACGTCCCCAAGCGCGGCATCGGCGACCGCGCGGAGGCGATGATCGACGCCCTCGCCCAGCGCGAGAAGATCAGCTTCCCGCAGGCGCTGCGCCGCGTCGACGAGGCGTACGGCATGGCCGCGCGCTCCACGAACGCCGTCAAGCGGTTCAACACGCTGATGGAGGACCTCCGCACGATCGTCGAGTCCGGCGCCGGCCCGGCGACGGTCCTGGAGGCGATCCTCGAACGCACCGGCTATCTCGCCGAGTTGCAGGCCTCCACCGACCCGCAGGACGAGACCCGCATCGAGAACCTCCAGGAACTCGCCGCCGTGGCCCTGGAGTTCGAGCAGGAGTCCGGTGAGGGCGAGGAGCCCGCCGGGCTCGCCGCCTTCCTGGAGCGGGTCGCGCTGGTCGCCGACTCCGACCAGATCCCGGACGAGGAGGAGGACGGCTCCGGCGTCATCACCCTGATGACCCTGCACACCGCCAAGGGCCTCGAGTTCCCGGTCGTGTTCGTCACCGGCATGGAGGACGGCGTCTTCCCGCACATGCGCGCCCTCGGCCAGGCCAAGGAGCTGGAGGAGGAGCGCCGCCTCGCCTACGTCGGCATCACGCGCGCGCGTGAACGGCTGTATCTGACGCGGTCGTCCCTGCGCAGCGCGTGGGGGCAGCCCTCGTACAACCCGCCCTCCCGCTTCCTGGAGGAGATCCCGGCGCAGCACGTCGACTGGAAGCGGACGGGCGCCACGGCACCGGTCTCCTCCGGCCCGGCGTCGGGCGTGGCGGCCTCCCTGTCGTCCTCCCGCTCCCGCTCGTCGGCATCGGGCGCGTCCGGCTTCGCCACGAGCCGGGCGTCCGACAAGCCGGTGGTCTCGCTGGCCGTCGGCGACCGGGTCAACCACGACCAGTTCGGACTCGGCACGGTCGTGGGCGTGAAGGGCACGGGCGGGAACGCGGAGGCGACGATCGACTTCGGCGACACCAATCCGAAGCGCCTGCTGCTGCGGTACGCGCCGGTGGAGAAGCTGTAGCTCTCATGCAGTGAGCCCCCGCCGACCAGCGGGGGCTCACCAGGAAGTCCGGGGGCTCACAGGGAAGTTGTGAGGTCTACGTCGGGTCGAGCCCGTGGCTGCGCAGCCACGGCAGCGGGTCGATCGCCGAACCGCCGGCCGGCCGGACCTCGAAGTGCAGGTGCGGGCCGGTCGAGTTGCCCGAGTTTCCGGAGTACGCGATCGGCTGGCCGGCCTTCACCGTCGTACCGGAGGCGACGCGGTAGCTGGAGAGGTGGCAGTACCACGTCTCCGTACCGTCCTTCGCGGTCACGATCATCATGTTGCCGTACGCGCTGTTCCACTGCGTGCGGGCGGTGCCGTCGGTCGCGGCCATCACCGTCGTGCCGTACGACACCGGGAAGTCGATGCCGGTGTGCACGGACATCCAGTTGATGCCGGCCTGGCCGAAGTAGGCGCTGAGCCCCTTCTGGGTGACCGGCAGGACGTACTTGGGACGCAGCCGTTCCTTGCGAGCCGCCTCGGCCGCCGCCTTCTTCTTCTCGGCCGCCTGCTGGGCCTTGAGGTCGATGCGCTCCTGCGTACGGCTGGCCCGGTCGGCGAAGTCGTCGGCGCCGGCGGAGAGGCTCTTGAGCTGGGCGTCCAGCTTGTTGTTGGCGGCGGACGGCTTCACCGCCTGCGCGTCCGACGCGGTCGTCGAGGTGTCCTTGTCGCCGGTGAAGGTGCCCACGGAGGCGGCGGCGATACCGGCCACGCCCATCACGCACGCCGAGGGCACGGCGATGGTCAGCAGCGCGGAGCGCTTGGCGGGCGCGCGGCGACGGGAACGGGACCCGCCGCGGGAGGCCGCGCGCGGCGCCGGAGCCGACGTGACCTCTTCCTGGTCGTCGAGGAGCGGGGCGACGGAGGGCAGCTCGCCGGTGGCGTCCAACCGGCCTTCGTCCGGGGCGGGTTCGTCGTACGAGCCCTGATCGGCGTGCAGTTCGTAATCGTCGGTGGTCGCGGTCGCGGCTGTGTCGCCGCCGTCCTGACCCTCGGAGTTCCACTGCGTGGCGTCGTACGCCCCGGTGTCGAAGGCCTGGGTGCCCCATTCCCACTGCTGGGTCTGGTCGGCGGGCGCGGCCGACTGATCGGGCTGGAGCCAGGCGTTCGCGTCCCACTGCCCGGATACGTCGGGCCCGGTGGCCTGCGGTGGGATGACGGAGAGCGGCTGGTAGCCGGCGGTCCAGGCGGTCGTGTCGTACGCGCCCGTGTCGTAGGCGGCGTGGTGCTGGGCCGCGTACGCGTCGTAGTTCAGGGTCTGCTGACTGCTCGTGGCCCACTGACCGGAGTCGTACGAACCGGTGCTCTCGCCCGGGAGGCTGCCGAACAGGGGGTCGGCGTCGAAGGTCGTGGTGGCGTGGCCGCCGGTCGCAAAACCATTGGCGTCGTAGCCGCCGTGCGTGGTGAAGTCGCCGTACTGGGCTTCCTGCGTGCCGTACGCGGCGTAGTGCGACGAGGCGGCGTCGGAAGCCGGAGCCGGGGTGGTCATGGTCCCCGACGGGTGACGGTCGTTCACCAACTTCTCTTTCGCCTCGACAACAGGGGCTGCCAGAGCAGTGCGGTGACTGTACCCGCCGGTATGCGGGCTCGACAATCTTCAACAGGTTTCGTGCGCGCAGGAAACGGTCATTCGGCCGTGTTTCGGGGGAGGGCGGGCGTGAGTTTGGCCCTGTGTTCGAAGAGCGTTCGAGGTCGATCGGCCGTCTGAAGGCCGTCCGGGTGTGGTCGGGGGGCGGCCGGAGGGTGGTCCGGGGACGGTCCGAGGGCTGTTGGTCGGGTGTACGTCGGCTGTGCGAGGTGCGATCAGGCCACTGTCAGGCCGCCGGCGTGAGTGGCGGCTTCGGCTCCTGTTCGCTCGGCGTCGAGGGCCTGGCGTATCCCGGTCGCGACGGCGGGGTGCACGGGCAGGGCCAGATGCCCGACCCCGCTCACCCGTACGTTCTGCGCCATCAGGTCGGGGTGGTCGATACAGGCGGTCTCCAGCGGGTCCATCAGGTGGTCGAGGTCGCTCCAGAAGCTGACGAAGTGCGTACGACAGCCCGGTGCGGGGCGGGTCAGCTCCTCGAGGAGCTCCGAGCCGGGGCGCATCTGGCGCACGATCGGGTGTGCGTTCGCCAGCGGAACCACCCGGGTGCCGGAGTGCGGGGTGCCGAGCGTGACCAGCGTGCGGACGCGGAGGTCACCGCCGAGCCGCTGCACGTAGTACCGCGCGATCAGCCCGCCGAGGCTGTGCCCCACGATGTCGACGTGCTTGCTGCCCGTGCGCTCGCAGATCTCCTCTATGTGCCGGCCGAGCAGCTCGGCCGCGGTGCGGATGTCGCAGGTCAGCGGCGAGTAGTTGAGCGACTCGACCTGCTGCCTGCCGTGCTGGGCGAGGCTGCGGCGCAGCAGCACGAAGACCGAGCGGTTGTCTATGAAGCCGTGCAGGAGGACGACCGGGGGCTTGGTCTCGGTCGGCAGCTGGGCGGCGCCGTCCGGCGAGGGGAGCGGGGCCGATGATCCCCGGCGCTCCTGCGTGATGCCGGAGGGATAGAGGAGAAGGTGGCCCGCGAGGATCGCGAGCTCCAGGGCGGTCGCCTTCAGCAGGGCCAGGGAGAGTCCTGCCAGTCTGCTCGGAAGCAGCCGCTGGCAGAGAGGAAGAAAGGGCAGCGCCGCCCTGGTGACCTTCATGGCCGACCTCCTGTCGGCACGCCGGAGGACGCCTCTGTCCCCCGTGTGCCCTCGTGAGAAGCCGCGAGGAAGGCGGTCGACGGCTCTTCATGCCGTCGTCGACGCACCACACCGCCACGGCGCGCGGTCTGCGGTGCCGTGATGCGGCGACCTCGTTGCGGCTCCTGTTGCGCCTGTTCCCGCCGGAACGGTGCGCGGTGAACGTGTCCCATCGTGTGATTTCCCCCTCGGTCCACACCGCGAAACTGCCGGTTGCGGGATGCTGGAGACAACGTTCGTTCACTTTCCCGGCGGGTTCGGGCACTGCGGTACTTGTCGGTAGGGACGGACTCGGTGGGGAAGGATGCGGTAGGGATGGACGCAGTCGCTTCATGGAGGCAGTGATGGGTGTGGCAGCCGGTCCGATCCGCGTAGTGGTGGCCAAGCCGGGGCTCGACGGCCATGATCGCGGGGCCAAGGTGATCGCGCGGGCGCTGCGCGACGCCGGTATGGAGGTCATCTACACCGGCCTCCACCAGACTCCCGAGCAGATCGTCGACACCGCGATTCAGGAGGACGCCGACGCGATCGGGCTGTCCATCCTCTCCGGCGCCCACAACACGCTGTTCGCCGCGGTGATCGAGCTGCTCAAGGAGCGGGACGCGGAGGACATCAAGGTCTTCGGCGGCGGGATCATCCCCGAGGCGGACATCGCTCCGCTGAAGGAGAAGGGCGTCGCGGAGATCTTCACGCCCGGGGCGACCACCCAGTCGATCGTGGACTGGGTACGGGCGAACGTACGCCAGCCCGCCGAGGCCTAGGTCGCGTCGACCTGGGCCGTCGCACGCTGCGGATGGGCCGGGGTGACCGGCCCCGAGGGCTCCGCCCCCAGCTCCTGCGCCATCGCCGCGCGCAACCGCAACGTCGTGACGAGGCGTTGGAACGCCTCCGCCCAATACCCGCCCGCTCCCGGCGAGGCGTCCTCCGATTCGTCCGGTATCGCCAGGAGGCCGTCGAGGCGGCTCGCCTCGGAGGGTTCGAGGCAGCGCTCGGCCAGGCCCATCACTCCGCTGAAGCTCCATGGATAACTTCCCGCGTCCCGCGCGATGTTGAGCGCATCGACCACTGCCCTGCCGAGCGGCGCAGCCCAGGGCACCGCGCACACCCCGAGCAGCTGAAACGCCTCGGACAGGCCGTGTGCCGCGATGAACCCGGCCACCCAGTCGGCCCGTTCGGCGGCGCCCAGGGTGCCGAGCAGCTTGGCGCGCTCGGCCAGCGACACCGCTCCCGGCCCGCCGGCCTCCGGGGCGGACGGGGCCCCGAGGAGCGCCCGGGCCCACTCGGAGTCCCGCTGCCGCACGGCGGCCCGGCACCACGCCGCGTGCAGTTCGCTCTGCCAGTCGTCCGTCACCGCAAGCGCCACGATCTGCCGGGGCGTACGACCGTCGAGCCGCGCCGGCCACGTCCCGAGCGGTGTCGCCTCCACCAACTGGCCGAACCACCACGACCGTTCACCTCGTCCAGCCGGAGCCTTGGGTACGACACCGTCGCGCTCCATGCTCGCGTCGCACTCGTGCGGGGCCTCGACGCTGATCGCAGGTGCGTCCCGCGTGTGGTCGACGGCCACGCACGCAGCGGCCCTGACCGCCATCCGCGCGGCGAGCGCCGAACCCGGCAGCGCGGAGAGCAACTCGGCGGCCGTCGCCCGTACGTTGCGACTGCGGTCGGCCAACGCCTGTTCCAGGAACGGCTCGTCCTGCGGGCCGAGTCCCGTGCGCAGCGAGTCGAGGAACATCAGGCGGTCCTCGGCCCGTTCGGTCGACCAGGTGGTCGTCAGCAGTTCACGCGCGGCGGCGGGCTCGCGGGCGCGTATGGCGGACAGGAGCGCGACCCGCTCGGCGAACAGGCCTTCCTCCCACAGGCGCCGGGTCTTCTCCGTGTCCTCGGGGTGCGGCAGGGTGGCGCCCCCGCCCGGTGTCGCGCGCAGGGCGAACCGCCAGTCCGGGTTCAGCCGGGCGAGCCACACGGCACGCGGCCCGGCGAACGCCAGCGCCGCCGGCCGTAGATCCGTACGCCCCCGGGCCGCGTCCAGCAGCGCGGGCAGCGTCTGAGGGGGTGCCGCGAAACCGCGGGCGTTCGCCGCCGCGAGCCACTGGGGCAGCAGTTCCATGAGGTCCGGTGCCGTGCCTCTGCGGCCGCCGCCGCCCGTGCCGGGGCGGTCGGCCAGGAGCAGCGCGAGCCTGCGTGCCGCCGCGGCGGGCAGCGTGGGCCGCGGGTCCTCGGACGCCGGCTCCGGCCGCCCGGCCGCCCGCGCGGGCCGCAGCCCGGCCCGCCGCCGTACGGTCTCCGCGGCCGCCGCGTCCAGCAGTGCCACCGGTGCTTCCCGCCCCGGCGCACCGCCCGGCGGGGTGCGCCGCTCCGTCCCGAGCAGCGCCGCCGTGACGAGCTCCTCCCAGGCGCCCGACGCGGGCGAAACCACAGGCGTGGACGTCCTGTTCATGCGGTTCCTTTCGTTGGGCTGAAGAGGAAGTTCGCTGGGCTGAAGAGGGAGAGGAAGAGGAATGGCAGAGGCGGGGGGATGAGGGTTGGAAGAGGTGCGGGAAGGGGGAGGGGAACGGCGCCGGGGCGGGTCAGCACAGCCGCACCGCCTCTCCTGCCTCCTCCGGCCACGCCGTCAGTGGGGTGAAGCCCCGGTGGCCGCACTCGCCGAAGACCTTGACGGGGGCGCCCCCGGAGAGGGCGGCCAGGCGCCAGAGGCCGGGGCGGGCGCGAGCGGCGGGAGTCAGTGGCAGCGCGGTGTCCTCGTCGGCGTCCGCCAGTTGCCAGGAGTCGCCGTCCGGGACGGGTACGACCCGGTCCAGCGTGACCGGGACGGAGTCCAGCCACGGGTCGGTCCGCAGCGCCTCGCCGTAGCGGGCGGCTGCCTGGGCCGTCGTCACTCCCGGCGGTCGTGTCGCCGCCGGTGCCGGTGGTGCGAACTGCTCGCCCAGGGCAGCCCGTAGCTGCCCCGCACCCGGATAGGCCGACACCTCGGCATCCAAGGCGAGCCCGACGGGCAGCGCGAGCTCCGGTGCGCGGCCCGCGGCGCCGTAGGAGAGGAGCAGCGCGGTGCGGTCCGAGTCGGTGCCGTGCAGCCAGATCCGGCGGGTCGTCAGACGCGCGTCCGCCGTGTCGTACTGGGCGAGGACCAGCCAGCGGTCCCGCAGCGGCGGGCCGTCCGCCGTGCCGGGCAGGCCGAGGCGGGAACGGACCGTCGCCGCCAGGCCGTCCGGCAGTCGGTCGCGGTGCAGCCAGCCCTGGTCGAGGAGGTGGAGCAACGCGCACTCCTCCAGCAGACGCACCGGCCAGCCGGGCCCGGACGACGGGATCGCCCCCAACTCCCGTACCCGCGCGGCCAGTCCGGGTGCCTGGGCGTCGACCATGCGGGCCGCAGTCTCCTCCCACAGTCCGTACCCCGCCTGCTCCGCGCTCGCGAGGCCGCCGCGCAGCAGGTCCGCCAGGCGCTGCTCCAGCTCGGTCGCACCCGCGGTGACCCGCTCGGCCCGGCGCTCCGCCCGCCGCCGCGCGGCCTCCGGATCACCGGACCCGGACGAAGAACCGGACGCCCCAGCCGCCCGCTTCTGCTCGCCGCGCCGCCTTCTCCCCTCCAACCACTGCTCCGCCCAGTCGGGCGCCTGCCCCGGCGGCACCGCGCCGTCCCCGCCCGCCCAGAGCAGCAGCAGCCCGAGAGCGTGCTTGCACGGGAACTTGCGGCTCGGGCAACTGCACTTGTACGCGGGGCCCGCGGCGTCCGCGATGTCGACGACCGTCTGATACGGCTTGCTGCCACTGCCCTTGCACAGTCCCCACGCCGTCCCCTCGTCCCCACTGCCCGCCTCGGACCACGGCCCGGCCGCACCGAGTTTGCTTCCCGCTTTGCGTGATGCGGCGTCAGGCGCCAGTGCCAGCACCTGATCCGCGCTCCAGCGCACCCCCTGCTGAGTCATGACATCGAAGGTAGATGCCGCCACTGACAATCGGCCCGGCGAGCGCGTTTGCGCAGGTCGGAACGCATTGTCAGTGGCGTGGTGCACGGTTGGTGTCAGATCCGAACCGGCCGAGCTGGAGGGGGGACTCAGCCATGTCTGTGTCCGTAGAGCCGACGTCTGTCGAACCGAGCGAGAACGGGTCCGCGCCCGTGAATTCGAGTGCCACCACCCCTGCATCCGCGGGGGCGAGCGCGCCGGCGTCCGCGCACGAGACGGAGGAGCTGCGGCCGCACGCCGAGCACGCCTTCGCCGGTGAACTCGCCGCGCTGGCCGCGCAGGACGACCGCCCGCGCCCGGCCCGCTGGAATCTGTCGCCGTGGGCGGTGGCGACGTACCTGCTCGGCGGCACCCTGCCGGACGGCACGGTGATCACGCCGAAGTACGTGGGACCGCGCCGCATCGTCGAGGTCGCCGTCACCACGCTCGCCACCGACCGTGCCCTGCTGCTGCTCGGCGTGCCCGGCACCGCGAAGACCTGGGTGTCCGAGCATCTGGCCGCGGCGGTGAGCGGCGACTCGACGCTGCTCGTGCAGGGCACGGCGGGCACACCGGAGGAGGCGATCCGGTACGGCTGGAACTACGCGCAGCTGCTCGCCCACGGCCCGAGCCGCGACGCCCTGGTGCCCAGCCCGGTCATGCGGGCCATGGCGGAGGGGATGACGGCGAGGGTGGAGGAGCTGACCCGCATCCCGGCGGACGTACAGGACACGCTCATCACGATCCTCTCCGAAAAGACGCTGCCGATACCGGAGTTGGGGCAGGAGGTGCAGGCGGTCCGGGGCTTCAACCTGATCGCCACGGCCAACGACCGCGACCGCGGGGTCAACGAGCTCTCCAGCGCCCTGCGCCGCCGCTTCAACACAGTGGTGCTGCCGCTGCCGGAGAGTGTCGAGGCCGAGGTCGACATCGTCTCCCGCCGCGTCGACCAGATCGGCCGCTCCCTCGACCTGCCGGCGGTGCCCGACGGCGTCGACGAGATCCGCCGCGTCGTGACCGTCTTCCGCGAGCTGCGCGACGGGGTCACCTCCGACGGCCGTACGAAGCTCAAGTCGCCGAGCGGCACGCTGTCGACGGCGGAGGCGATCTCCGTCGTCACCGGCGGGCTCGCGCTGGCCGCCCACTTCGGCGACGGCGTGCTGCGGGCCGGTGACGTCGCCGCGGGCATCCTCGGCGCCGTCGTCCGCGACCCGGCGGCCGACCGCGTCATCTGGCAGGAGTACCTGGAGGCGGTCGTCCGCGAGCGCGACGGCTGGAAGGACTTCTACCGGTCCTGCCGGGAGGTGAGCGCGTGAGCGACGACCTGGGGTGGGGGCGCGCGGGCGGGAACGGGAGCAAGGGGTCGGGCGGCTCGGGCGGGAACAAGGGGTCGGGCGGTTCGGCGCTCAGGGCGTACGAGGACGGGGTGTACGCCGGGGGCGGCAGCGGCGGGGCGGGCCTCCGGGAGGCGCCCTGCGGCGGCCTTCGGTGGATGCGATGACGAGGGGGACGGCATGACAGGGCTGGAGAGGGGCGGCCGCGGGGTGGCCGGTGGTGGGCCGCTGCTGCTCGGCGTGCGGCATCACGGGCCCGGCTCGGCGCGCGCGGTCCGGGCGGCGTTGGATGCCGCCCGGCCCCGGGTCGTGCTGATCGAGGGGCCGCCCGAGGCCGACGCGCTGATCCCGCTGGCCTCCGAGGAGGACATGCGGCCGCCGGTCGCCCTCCTTGCCCACGCCGTGGACGAACCCGGCCGCTCGGCCTTCTGGCCGTTCGCCGAGTTCTCCCCGGAGTGGGTCGCGATCCGCTGGGCCCTGCAGCACGAAGTCCCGGCCCGCTTCATCGACTTGCCGGCTACGCACACGCTGGCGTGGGAGAAGGAGGAGGGGGACGAGACCGGCAAGGGGGCCGGCGGCGGGGGTGAGGGCGATTCAGCCGCGGCCGGCGCGGCCGGTGCGGATGCCGAGACCGCCACGGATGCTGAACCCGGGGGCGGCGCCCACACCGGTGCAGGAGCCGGAGCCGGGCCCAACGCCCGCGTCGACGCTGCCCCTGATGCTGATGCCGATGCCGATGCCGATGCCGATGCCGATGCCGATGCCGGCGCTGACGTCGAGGCCGGTCCCCAGACCTCCGCGACCGCCGCCGACGGGTCGCCCGTAGCGGCCGACGTCCGTATCGACCCCCTCGCCGTGCTCGCCGAAGCCGCCGGTTATGACGATCCCGAGCGGTGGTGGGAGGACGTCGTCGAGCACCGGGGGGTCGGCGAGGGGGACGCGTTCGCGCCGTTCGTCGTGCTCGAAGAGGCCATGGGGGCGTTGCGGGAGGCGTACGGCAGCGGGGGGCATGACCGGGATCTCGTGCGGGAGGCGTACATGCGGCTCCAGGTGCGGGCGGCGCAGCGGGAGTTCGGGGACGCGGTGGCCGTCGTGTGCGGGGCCTGGCACGTGCCCGCGCTGCGGCAGAGGACGGCCGTCGCCGCCGACCGGGCGCTGGTGAAGGGGCTGCCCAAGGTCAAGGCGGACATGACGTGGGTGCCGTGGACGTACCGGAGGCTGTCGCGGTTCAGCGGGTACGGGGCGGGGATCGACTCGCCGGGTTGGTACGGGCACCTGTTCGCCGCCCCCGACCGGCCGGTCGAGCGGTGGATGACCAAGGTGGCGGGGCTGTTCCGGGACGAGGACCGGATCGTATCCTCGGCGCACGTCATCGAGGCGGTGCGGCTGGCCGAGACGCTCGCCGCGATGCGGGGCCGCCCCTTGCCGGGGCTGGGCGAGACGACCGACGCCGTGCGCGCGGTGATGTGCGAGGGCTCGGACGTGCCGCTGGCCCTGGTGCACGACCGGCTGGTCGTCGGTGACGTGCTGGGGGAGGTGCCGCAGGCCGCGCCCGCGGTGCCGTTGCAGCGGGACCTGGACCGCATCCAGCGCCGGCTGCGGCTCAAACCGGAGGCGCTGGAGCGGGAGTTGGAGCTTGACCTGCGCAAGGAGACCGACGCCGAGCGCAGCAGGCTGCTGCACCGGCTGCGGTTGCTGGGTGTGGCGTGGGGCGAACCGGCTGCCTCGCGGGGCAGCACGGGCACGTTCCGGGAGACGTGGCGGCTGCGCTGGGAGCCGGAGCTGTCCGTGCGGGTGGCGGAGGCCGGGGTGTGGGGTACGACGGTGCTCGCCGCCGCGACGGCCAAGGCCGAGGCGGACGCCGTCTCCGCGCAGGCTCTGGCCGATGTGACCGGGCTCGCCGAGCGCTGCCTGCTGGCCGAACTCCCGGAAGCGCTCCCTGTGGTGATGCAGGTCCTCGCCGACCGGGCGGCGCTCGACACGGACGTCGGGCACCTCGCGCAGGCCCTGCCGGCCCTGGTCCGCTCGCTGCGGTACGGCGACGTGCGCGGCACGGACACGGGGGCGTTGGCGGGGGTCGCCGCGGGCCTCGCCGAGCGGATATTCGTCGGACTGCCCCCGGCCTGTGCGGCCTTGGACGCTGACGCGGCCGAGGAGATGCGACGCCATGTGGACGCGGTGCACGGGGCGGTGGGGCTGCTGGGCGACGTGCCCGCGCCCGACCACCGCGATCTGCGGGGGCGCTGGCACTCGGTCCTGCGCGTGCTGTCCGCCCGGGACACCGTGCCCGGTGTGGTCCGGGGGCGGGCCGTGCGGCTGTTGCTGGACGAGGGGGAGTTGGGGCAGGACGAGGCGGCGCGGGTCATGGGGCTCGTGCTGTCCCCGGGGACGCCGCCGGGGGACGCGGCCGCGTGGATCGAGGGTTTCGTGGGCGGAGGGTCCGGCGGCGGGATGCTCCTCGTCCACGACGAGCGGCTGCTCGGCCTGGTCGACGCCTGGCTGACCGGCGTACCGGCGGAGGCGTTCACGGACGTACTGCCCCTGCTGCGGCGGACGTTCTCGGCGTACGAGCCGGGGGTGCGTCGCACGCTGGGCGAGCTGGTCCGGCGCGGACCGGGGGAGCGGGGGAGTGTGTCGGCCGCGGGCACCGGCATACCCGGTTTCGCGGCCGACCTCGACGCCGGGCGCGCGGACGCCGTACTGCCGGTGGTCCGGCTGCTGCTCGGCCTGGACGAACCGGGTGGCGGCCCGAGTGGCCCGAGCGGCGGCCCGGGCGAAGTGGAAAAGGACGTCGACAACGACCTTGCGGGGGTGGCGGGATGACGAAGGACCGACTGGCGGAATCGCGAGAGGACGCAGGCGCGACGGCCGCCGACAGGAACAGCAACAGAAACAACAACGGGACCAGGAACAGCAACGGGACCCGCATCAGGACCAGGAACAGCAAGAGCAACAGCAACCGGCACGGGGTCGAAGCGAAGCGCCGTCCTGCGGTCGCCGTCGCGGTCATGCCGCTCTGGGACCGGCCCCGTACGGGGGTGTGCCGATGACGACCGAGGTGGTGGATCCGGCTCAGGAGCGGTTGCGGCGCTGGCGGCTCGTGCTCGGGGGTGACGCGGCCGACGGCACGGGATGCGCGCTGTCCGGGCAGGACGCCGCGATGGACGGGGCGTTGGCCGCGCTGTACGGGAAGAAGGACAAGCAGGGGCAGGCGGCGCGGGACCGTTCGGCGGGCCTCGGGGCGTCGGCGCCGTCCGTGGCGCGCTGGCTCGGGGACATCCGGACGTACTTCCCCTCCTCCGTCGTACAGGTCATGCAGCGCGACGCCATCGACCGGCTCGGGCTGTCCACGCTCTTGCTGGAGCCGGAGATGCTGGAGGCGGTGGAGGCCGACGTGCACCTCGTCGGCACGCTGCTCTCCCTCAACAAGGCGATGCCGGAGACGACGAAGGAGACGGCACGGGCCGTCGTGCGCAAGGTCGTCGAGGACCTCGAGAAGCGGCTCGCCACCCGTACCCGGGCCACCCTCACCGGCGCTCTCGACCGCAGCGCCCGGATCAGCCGGCCGCGCCACCACGACATCGACTGGAACCGCACCATCGCGGCCAATCTCAAGCACTACCTGCCCGAGTACCGAACGATCGTGCCGGAGCGGCTCATCGGGTACGGGCGGGCGTCCCAGTCCACGAAGAAGGAGGTCATCCTCTGTATCGACCAGTCGGGATCCATGGCGGCATCGGTCGTGTACGCATCGGTGTTCGGAGCGGTGCTCGCCTCGATGCGGACGATCTCCACGCGACTCGTCGTCTTCGACACGGCGGTCGTCGACCTCACCGACCAGCTCGACGACCCGGTGGACGTGCTGTTCGGCACGCAGCTGGGCGGCGGTACGGACATCAACCGGGCACTCGCCCACTGCCAGTCGCAGATCACCCGGCCCGCGGAGACCGTGGTCGTGCTCATCAGCGATCTGTACGAGGGCGGAATACGGAACGAGATGCTCAAGCGGGTCGCCGCGATGAAGGCGTCGGGGGTGCAGTTCGTGACGCTGCTCGCGCTGTCGGACGAAGGGACGCCCGCCTACGACCGGGAGCACGCGGCCGCGCTCGCCGCGCTGGGGGCACCGGCGTTCGCCTGCACGCCCGACCTGTTCCCCGAAGTGATGGCGGCGGCGATCGAGAAGCGGCCGCTGCCGATACCGGAAACGGCATGACGACCGGGCGGACATGGCGTGTTCGCTGACGATTTGTCGACCCGCGGTCGTCCGACTTCGACCAGCAAAACGGACATGCCTACCCATCGGTAATGGAGGGGCTTGCGCAACCTCGGGAGTGCCGTGCGAGGATCGACGCCTCATCAGCGGTGCGCCGCACTCCGCTCGTTCGTACCGCGTCGCGCCGACTCGTACCTCGTTACGGCTCGTTACGTGTGATTCGTTCCGCCGCACGGGAGGACCCACCCCTCTTGACCTGGCCAGCAGCCTTGCCCGGTGCCGCGCTGCACGTGATGCGCACGACGGCCGGTCGGCGTGCGCTGCAAGTGGCCCTGCTGGTGGGCGGGTTGTTCGCGCTCGGGTTCCTCTGCGGGGAGCAGGCGCACGCGGCGGAGGGGGCACCACTCGCCTCCGCCGCCTCTGCCTCGTCCTCGTCCGAGGTCGTGCCGACTGCTCCGGCGGACGGCGTCCGGTCCTTGACGAGCAGCGCGGTCGGTACGGTCGGCCGGCTGGTGAACCCTCCGGCCGCACCCGAGGCGCACCACCCCACAGCCCCTGTTGCCGAGCCCCGGCCGTCGGCTCCGGCCAAGCCCGAGCCGACGGCTCCCGCCGCGCCGGCACCGTCCGAGGCCAAGCCGAAGCACAACCCCACGACCCCGGCGGAACCCTCCGTCCATCACCCGGTCAGCGAGTCCGTCTCCCGCCCGGGCGCGGGGGATGCCGCTGATCAAGTCCTCAGCCCGTTGACCGACAACCTCGTCCGGTCCGTGGGCGCTCGCGTCGTCCAGCCGGTCGGGGACCTGGTGGAGAAGGTGACCGCCGGGCTGGGCGAAGTGACGGCGCAGATACCGCCGTTGTCGTCGTTGCCCGCCCTGCCGGTGCTGCCCGGGTCCCCGTCGATGCCGGGTCTGCCTTCCCTGCCGGGCCTCCCCGCGGCACCGGGCCGGCTACTTCCCGCGCCGGTCACGCAGGCGCCGCAGCCGGGTGCCGCGGGGCACTCGGCTGCGGACGGGGCCGTCGACGGCAGGCGCTCCGGAGCGAGGGCGAGCGGCGCGGAGTACGGGCCGCGGTTCGCCGCCGACGTCACTGCCGACGCTGCCTCCGCGCGGGGCGACGGGCAGCGGGCCGCTGGTGCCGGGTACGCCCCGGTGCAGCAGGCGCCCGACGGAGACCCGACCGGCGCGCCGCCCAACCGGGCCGCGGTCGACAACAACACCTCGAGGCACGGTGACGCGCACGCCGTCGCCCTGAACCACCGGGCGCCCCTGCGGCTCGTGCCCGGCGCCGCCGCCCGCGCAGCCGCGGCCGGTACCCGGGACAGGCACCGGGACATTCCCGTCTTCCCCGGCTAGAGCAGGCACTTCCCCCGCCACAGACCTGCCGCGCGGGGGCGGAACAGGTCTGCCCGCCCGTCCGGACACCCCTTCGTTCTCCGGACGGCAGCCGCCGACTCCGCTGGTCCCCTCTCCCCGGACCACGACCGGAAACGGCGCCGGAAATGTCTCCAAGCCTTCCGAAGAAGCACCCGAACTCCCCGGATCTCCCCCGAGGTCGAGGAGCGTCGCAGCTTCCAGGGATCTAAGGATCTGACGCACGCATGAACAAGAACATCCGCCGCTCCATCGTCATAGCCGCCGGTGTCACCGGCGCGTGGGCGCTCGGTTCCGCCGTCGCCAGCGCTGACGAACTGCCCTCCTCCCTCTCCGTGTCCGACGCGACCAACGACACCGACAGCACCCTCGGCACGGTCACCGACACCGTGACCGGCACGGTCGACGGCGTCGTCACCGGCGTCCAGGACACCGTCTCCGGTGTCACCGGGACGGCCGGCGACACCGCCTCCAAGGCGACCTCCACGGTCACCGACACCGTCGCCGGCACCGAGAAGACGACGCCCGGCGGCACCGCCGACCAGGCCAGTAAGTACGTCGACGGCAAGGTCGCCGTCCCGCAGGCGGCCACCAAGGCCTCCAAGATCAAGGGCGCCGCCGCGATCCAGGGCGCCAAGGCCGCCCGTGCCGCGCAGTCCAAGGCGCAGGCCACGGCCGAGGGCGCCGCCACCACCGCGCGGACCACCGTCTCCGACACCTCCTCCTCCCCCCGGGGCGAGGTCGACTACCTCTTCGGCCCCCTCGCCGCCTTCGCGCCGGAGCTGGAGGAGGCGCTCGCCGCGGCCCAGACGAAGCTCCAGTCCGTGCAGTCGGCGGCCCGCATCCAGGTGCAGGGTGTCGACGGCGTCGTACGGACGAAGGCGCAGCACACCGTCGCGGGCGCGGGCCGCACCGCGGCGGGCGTCCAGGGCGCCACGCAGACCGCGACGACCGGCGTCCAGGGCCGTGCCGCCGGCGTGACAGCCACCGCGCAGGGCGAGGCCGGTGCCGTCACCGACGCCGCCCTGACCTCCGTCTCCGCGGTCCCGAGCCACGTCACGGGCACTGTCACGGGCACGGTCGATGGCGTCGAGCAGAAGGTCGTCGGCACGGTCCAGAGCGTCCCCGGCACGGTCACCCCGGTCGTCGAGGAGACGGTCGCGGCCGCCATCCCGCCCCTGGCGACCAGCGCCATGCACGGCGTGACGCCGGTGGCCGGCCAGGCGGTGGCGGGCGTCGTCCCGGTCGCCGGGCAGGCCGTCGCCGGGGTCGTGCCCGTCGCGGGCCGCGAGGTGCACGGTGTGACGCCGGTCGCCACCGGCGCGGTGCACGGCGTGACGCCCGTCGCGGGCGCCGCGGTGGCCGGGGTCGCGCAGACCGCCGGTCACGTGGTCGACGCCGCGACGGCACTGGCGTACGGCGTCGCGGCCGACGTCCAGCCGGTCGCGGGCGGCGTCGTCCAGGGCGTGCAGCCGGTCGTCGGTGGTGTCGTGCAGGGCGTGCAGCCCGTCGCCGGCGGTGCGGTGTCCGACGTGCGGTCGGTCGCCGGGGACGCCGTGTACGGAGTGGTGCCGGTCGCGGGTGGTGTCGTCTATGACGTGCCGCCGTACGCCACCGGCCTGGTCGGCCAGGTCTACGACGACACCACGGGCGCTGTGCTGCCGCCCGTCGCGCACGCCGCCGTGGACGGTGTGCTGCCGGTCGCCGGGCAGGCCGTGACGGACGCGGGCGGGCTGGCGTACGGCGTCGTCGGCGACGTGCAGCCGTTCGCCGGCGGGGTCGCTCAGGCCGCGGCGCCGCTCGCGTACGGCGTGGCCGGTCACGCGACCGACCTGGCGTACGGCGTCGTCGGCCAGGTGCCGCAGTTCGCCCAGGGCGTCACCGGCGCGGTCCGGCCCGTCGTGGACACCGTCACCGAGACCGTCCAGCCCGTCGTGCGGGGCGTCGGCGGCAGCGCGACGACGCTCGCGTACGGCGTCACCGGCGATGTCGCTCCCTTCGCGTACGGCGTCGTCGGCGACGTCGACCCGTTCGCGTACGGCGTCGTGGGCCAGGTCGCTCCCTTCGCCGACGACCTGACCGGCACCGTCCGCTCCACCGGCGGCCCGCTCGCCGGCCACGCCCTCTCCGGCGTTGAGGGCGTCGCCGAGTCGATCACACCGGGCTATGTGCAGGACGTGCAGTACGGCAGCCCGTACGGCGTCTGACCGCACCGCCATCGGCGGCGCACGCGATGAGTGCGCCGCTCGACCGACTCCGCGAGGTTGCAGGACCCGGACGGCCGAAAGCCGTCGGTCCGGCCGGCCCGGACCTCGCGGAACGGGCCGGGCGGGTCCCCATTGGGGTGGGGACCGCCTCGGCCAGAGCCCCCAAGGGTGGCCCGTTCGTGCCCCCTGTCCGGGGTCGTAGAAGGGGCCTCACCGGGTCAACCCCAGCCCGGTGAGGCCCTTCCCCGTTGCCTCCTCACGGCAGGCCCGCGCCCTCACATTCGGCACGCCGTGCCAGTGAGCGCGGCATCATGTGACAGGTATCACCGCTCAGGTGTGACCCTCGATTTAGGGGCCTCCTGCAAGCAGCGATAACCTGCGAGACGGACATGCCGCGCGCTCGGACACCGTGTGCGCCTCCCTTGTGACAGCGGACGTCACGTTGCCCTTCGCGGCACGCCCACGCATCCAACGAACCGCGAGATCACTGAGGACGGAAGCGCGTGGACCTGTTCGAGTACCAGGCGAGGGACCTCTTCGCCAAGCACGATGTACCGGTGCTGGCCGGTGAAGTCATCGACACGCCTGAGGCGGCCCGCGCAGCCACTGAGCGTCTCGGTGGCAAGTCCGTAGTCAAGGCCCAGGTGAAGGTCGGCGGCCGTGGCAAGGCCGGTGGCGTGAAGCTCGCCGCCACCCCGGACGAGGCCGTCGCGCGTGCGACGGACATCCTCGGCATGGACATCAAGGGCCACACGGTCCACAAGGTGATGATCGCCGAGACCGCGCCCGAGATCGTCGAGGAGTACTACGTCTCGTACCTCCTCGACCGCACCAACCGCACCTTCCTCGCCATGGCGTCCGTCCAGGGCGGCGTGGAGATCGAGGTCGTCGCGGAGGAGAACCCCGAGGCCCTCGCGAAGGTCCCGGTCGACGCCAATGAGGGCGTCTCGATCGAGAAGGCCCGCGAGATCGTCGCCCAGGCGAAGTTCCCGGCCGACGTCGCCGAGCAGGTCGCCGAGATCCTCGTGACCCTCTGGGACACCTTCATCAAGGAGGACGCCCTCCTCGTCGAGGTCAACCCCCTCGCCAAGGTCGCCTCCGGCAAGGTCATCGCCCTCGACGGCAAGGTCTCCCTGGACGAGAACGCCGAGTTCCGCCAGCCGGAGCACGAGGCGCTCGAGGACAAGGACGCGGCCAACCCGCTCGAGGCCGCCGCCAAGGCCAAGAACCTCAACTACGTCAAGCTCGACGGTGAGGTCGGCATCATCGGCAACGGCGCGGGCCTCGTCATGAGCACCCTGGACGTCGTCGCGTACGCCGGTGAGAACCACGGTGGCGTGAAGCCGGCCAACTTCCTCGACATCGGCGGCGGCGCGTCCGCGGCCGTGATGGCGAACGGCCTGGAGATCATCCTCGGCGACCCGGACGTCAAGTCCGTGTTCGTCAACGTCTTCGGCGGCATCACCGCCTGCGACGAGGTCGCCAACGGCATCGTCCAGGCGCTGCAGCTGCTCGCGGACAAGGGCGAGGAAGTCACCAAGCCTCTCGTCGTCCGCCTCGACGGCAACAACGCCGAGCTGGGTCGCAAGATCCTCTCCGACGCCAACCACCCGCTGGTCCAGCGCGTGGACACCATGGACGGCGCGGCCGACAAGGCCGCCGAGCTCGCGGCTGCGAAGTAAGGAAGAGGGACTCAGACAGCCATGGCTATCTTCCTCAACAAGGACTCCAAGGTCATCGTCCAGGGCATGACCGGCTCCACGGGCATGAAGCACACCAAGCTCATGCTCGCCGACGGCACGAACATCGTCGGTGGCGTGAACCCGCGCAAGGCGGGCACCACCGTTGACGTCGACGGCACCGAGATCCCGGTCTTCGGCACGGTCGCCGAGGCGATCGAGAAGACGGGCGCGAACGTATCCGTCCTCTTCGTACCGCCGGCCTTCTCCAAGGCCGCAGTGGTCGAGGCGATCGACGCGGAGATCCCCCTCGCGGTCGTCATCACCGAGGGCATCGCCGTCCACGACTCGGCCGCGTTCTACGCGTACGCCGTGGCCAAGGGCAACAAGACCCGGATCATCGGCCCGAACTGCCCCGGTCTCATCACCCCGGGCCAGTCGAACGCCGGCATCATCCCGGGCGACATCACGAAGCCGGGCCGTATCGGCCTGGTCTCGAAGTCCGGCACGCTGACGTACCAGATGATGTACGAGCTGCGTGACATCGGCTTCTCGTCCGCCGTCGGCATCGGTGGCGACCCGGTCATCGGTACGACGCACATCGACGCGCTCGCCGCGTTCGAGGCCGACCCCGACACCGACCTGATCGTCATGATCGGCGAGATCGGTGGCGACGCCGAGGAGCGGGCCGCGGACTTCATCGCGAAGAACGTGACCAAGCCGGTCGTCGGCTACGTCGCGGGCTTCACCGCGCCCGAGGGCAAGACCATGGGCCACGCCGGCGCCATCGTCTCCGGCTCCTCCGGCACGGCCGCCGCCAAGAAGGAGGCCCTCGAGGCCGCCGGCGTCAAGGTCGGCAAGACGCCGACCGAGACGGCGAAGCTGGCGCGCGAGATCCTCGCGGGCTGAACTGCGGCTTCCGAGCTGAACGTTGATGGGCCCGTCCCCCTTGCGGGGGGCGGGCCCATCGGCATCACTGAGCGAGCGGTTCGAGCCGCTCCGGCCCGGGCGTCGTCTCCCACCGCAGCTTGGTCCGCAGCTGAACCTCCTCCTCCGACAGCGCCCCCAGGGCCACCCGCGGCGGAACTCCCTGCACTCTCGCGCCCGGCGGTACCGGGGGCTCGTAGTGCGTCGGGGCCGTCTGCAGGGTGAGCGTCGTCGTCCCGATGATGGCCACCGTGAAGGCGATGGCGGCCCGCGTCCAGAAGCGCACGCTGCGCTCGCCGCCCGTGCGAACGACCGGTGGCCTGCGTGCGCCCAGCCGCTCCACGGAGGCCAGTTCGGCCAGGCGGCGGTTCAACTCGGACGGGTCGGAAAGGTCCGGCAGGCGCGCGGCGATCGTCGCGCGCGCGTGCAGCAGCCGGTTGGCCGCCGCCGGTGTGCTCGCCTCCGTCTCGGCTGCCGTCTCCGGCAGGTCGAGACCGACACCGTCGTACAGCAGCAGCGTCCGGCGGTACGGCGGCGGGAGCTTCAGGAGTACGTCCAGCAGCGCGCGGTCGCGCGCGTCGGCGAGCGGCGGCTCCGGGTGCCGGTGGCGCGGGCGGAACCGGTGCCAGGGGGAGAGCGCGTACTCGTACGCCGTCGACCGCACCCACCCCGCCGGGTCCCGGTCGACGGCCACCTCGGGCCAGCGCTGCCAGGCGAGTTGGAAGGCCCGCTCGACCGACTCACGCGCCAGCTCGCGCCGCCCGGTGAGCAGAAACGCCTGCCGTACGAGGGCGGGGGCGCAGAACGCGTACAGCGCGTCGAAGGCCTGAGCGGGCGTCAGGGGAGCCCCGGGCGTCGGATCCGCCGGCTGCTTCTCCGGACTCACCGTCACCTCGGCTCCGTCCCCGCAGAGTTCGGCCAGAAGGGCCACATAGGCCTCCCGCCTCCGGCCGCGCGGGGTGGTCCGGCCGGTCTCCCAGGCGTTCACGGTCTTGCTGGGGATGCCGAGCCGCGCGGCGACCTGACCTTGCGTCAGCGAGCCCGCCTCGCGCAGGCGTCGGCGCTCCGCGGGTGGTGGCAGCGGGCTCGCAGGGTTCGGCGTCACAGTGCGCCCTTCCGTGCGAAAAAGTACATAACCGTATATTGAGCGACACTTCGGAGGTTCGCCTGTTACGACGAGAAAGCGCGTGTCGTTGGGAGCATGGCGGGCGTGATCCAGATGACCGCTCGCCGACCTCCGTTGTCGTCCCTGCGCACCCGGATGCGCGACCGCTCGCCCGGACTGGCCGCCGGTCTCGTGGGCGGTGTGCTGGCCGCCGGCCTCGGGCTCGGGTCGTTCGCCGTGCTCGTGGTGGTGCTGTGGATCAGTTCGCCGTATCCGGACAGCGGGCCCGGGAGCGCGCTCCATGTCGCCGCGGCGCTCTGGCTGCTGGCGCACGGCGCCGAACTGGTCCGCACCGACACGCTCACCGGTGTCCCCGCGCCGGTGGGTGTCACCCCGCTGCTGCTCCTCGCGCTGCCGGTCTGGCTGGTGCACCGGGCGGCACGGGACGCGGTGGACGGCGGCGAGGAGGACGAGCCGCTCGGATCCGGTCGTACGGCATGGGCGGGCGTCGTCCTCGGCTACCTCGGTGTCGGCGCGGCCGCGGCGCTGTACGCGTCGGGCGGAGAGCTGCGGCCCTCGTGGGCGTGGACCGGCCTGTGCCTGCCGTCGCTCGTCATGGCGGCGGCGGGGGCAGGCGTGTGGACGGCACTCGGGCGGTTCGGCGAAGCGGTCGACGGCCGGCCGAGGCCGCTGCCGGCAAGGGGGCGGCGCCTCGTCCCCGGGTCGGCCGCTCGCGCCCGCCTGGGTATCGCGGCGCGGGCGGCGGCCGCGGGCACGGCGGTACTCGTCGGAGGCGGGGCGTTGCTGCTGGCGGCGTCACTGGTGTGGCACGGCGAGGCGGCGCGGGGATCTTTCCTGCAGCTCACGGAGGGTTTGTCGGGCCGTTTCGCCGTGCTGCTCCTGTGCGCGGTGCTGGTGCCGAACGCAGCGGTGTGGGGAGCGGCGTACGGCCTCGGCCCGGGGTTCGTGCTGGGCGCGGGGCATGTGGTGGGGCCGCTGTCGTCGGCGCCGGCTCCACTGCTGCCGCCCTTTCCGTTGCTGGCCGCGGTGCCGGACGCCGGGACCGGGGTGTGGCTGAACTGGGTCGCCGGAGCGGCGCCGCTTGCGGCCGCACTGACGGTGGGGTGGTTCGTGGGCGCGGCGCCATCCCCGAGTGCCGGCCGGACCGCCGGCACCGCCGCGCTGGCGGCGCTGTTGTGCGCGGGCGGCATGGCCGCGCTCGCCGCGTCGGCGGGCGGGCCGCTCGGGGCCGGGGCGCTCGCCCGGTTCGGGCCGGTGTGGTGGGAGACGGGGGGTGCGGCGCTCGGGTGGACGGCGGCGGTGGCGATCCCGACGTCACTGGGCCTGCGGGCCTGGCGGGGCCGCAAGCGCCGGACGAGCGAGAAGAACGGACCGAAGATCGTGCAGCCGGGCGGAACGAAGAACGTGCAGCCGAAGATCGTGGAGCAGAGGTCGCAGGCACCGGTGAGCGGGGGCCGGCTCCGGCGGACGCTGGTGGCGACCGGGGCGTGGTTCGGGATCCGGAAGGGCTCCGGGCGGGCGGACGCGGTGCCGGCTGCGGCAGACGTCAAGCCGTCCGCGCCCTATGACGAGGGCGACGGGTACGGCCCGCTGCGCGAGCAGGACGGCGCCACGTCCCAGCCGTACGACTTCCTGCCCGTCGAGCCGTTTCCCCAGCCGCCGACTCCCTGGCGCGACGACGCCACCCGCGAGGCCCGCTGGGCGGCGCTGAAGGACGCGGCCGCCCCGCCTCCGGCACTGGACATGCCAGACGTGCCGTCCGTGCAAGAGGTGCCGTCCGTGCCGGACGCGCCGACCCTGCCGGATGTACCGGAGGCCCTGGAGGAGCCGGACGTACCGAAGACGCCGGACGTACCGAAGGCGCCGTGAGCGTAGGCCGGGCTGCTCGTCAGCCGTTCGTCCCCAGCAGCCCGCGCAGCTCCTTCGGCAGCAGCTCGGTGCAGGACTGCTTCGCCTGGTTCGTGAGGGCGTCGCTCGTGCACGAGTAGTAGTCGCTGTAGACCAGCTGGGCCGTGAAGGTCGCGCCCACCAGGACGATGGCCAGCGAGGCCGTCACCAGGCCGGTCACCGCGGCCGTCAGCTGGGGGCGGGCGGCCGGTTCGTTGGTGTTCTCGGAAGCGCGGGGCTTCGTGCGCAGGGCGCTGATGCCCCAGTACAGAGAGAGGGCGCCCAGCAGCAGGGCCACGTACGGCCAGCTGAAGAGGGCGAAGAAGAAGGCCCACATGCCGCTCAGCAGTGCGTAACGCGCACGGCGCTGGGCGGGATCCGCCGGGTCCCAACGCATGCCCGAGCCCGGGGTGTTGCCGCCCTGGCCCTCGGGGCCCGGGGGTGGACCGCCGGGGCGCTCGCCGAAGCCGCCGGGGGAGCGGCCCGGCTGGCGGTCGCTCCACTGGCTGCCCCAGGGGGAGTCGTCGCCGGATCCCTCACCGTTCTCACCGTCCGCCGGGCGGCGCGGCTGCCAGGGGCGGTCCGGTGTGCCCTCCGGCGGCGGAGCGAAGGGGTTGTCCTCCTGGGAGCCGCCGCGCTGCTCGTCGCCCGGCTTCTTGTCCGAGGGCGCGTCCGGAGGCGAGGAGGGCCGCTCCCGCAGCAGGACGGCGCCGCGCTTCCCTCCCTGCGCAGACAGCGGAGGGAGCGTGAGGAGTCGCAGGCTGCGGTCCGACATCAAGTGAGCGTCTTCCCCTTGGAGAATCTTGGCGAATCTTGGTGAATACGGCTGTGGTCGCGAATGGTCCGGCGTGAGCTGTCACTTCGTGAACGCACCGCACACCGACCGCGTTCCCGAGCTCACCCCTCGCAGACGCTACCTTCCGGCCACGCCCCCGTCCCACGGGGGCTGCCCGGTGTGCCGGTATCGTTGCTGACGGTCGGCCGCTTCGTAGACTTCCCCGTATCCCGGGGCGCGAAGCATTCGTACGAATGTACAAGCCGTTGCACGTGTCGTACGGACCGGCCGCACGGAAACGCTCCCCCGAGAAAGGGCCCCACCGTGGCCGCCAAGCCCGTGGTCAAGCGCCTCGTCGTGCTGGTCTCCGGATCCGGCACCAACCTGCAGGCGCTCCTCGACGAGATCGCGGCCACCGGTACCGAGGCCTACGGCGCCGAGATCGTCGCGGTCGGCGCCGACCGCGACGGGATCGAGGGGATCGCGCGCGCGGAGCGTGCGGGGCTGCCGACGTTCGTGTGCAGGGTCAAGGACCACGGGAGCCGCGAGGAGTGGGACGCCGCCCTCGCCGAGGCCGTCTCCGCGCACGCACCCGACCTCGTCGTGTCCGCCGGGTTCATGAAGATCGTGGGCAAGGAGTTCCTGGCCCGCTTCGGCGGGCGGTTCGTGAACACCCATCCCGCCCTGCTCCCCAGTTTCCCGGGAGCCCACGGTGTGCGTGACGCGCTCGCGTACGGCGCCAGGGTCACCGGCTGCACCGTCCACTTCGTCGACGACGGCGTCGACACCGGACCGATCATCGCGCAGGGCGTGGTGGAGGTCCGGGACGAGGACGACGAGAGCGCTCTGCACGAGCGCATCAAGGAAGTCGAGCGAAGGCTGCTCGTCGATGTCGTGGGGCGGCTCGCCCGCAACGGCTATCGCATTGAGGGACGAAAGGTAGTTATCCAGTGACCGCCGAGAGCAACAAGCGGCCCCTTCGCAGGGCGCTCGTCAGCGTCTACGACAAGACCGGGCTCGAGGAGCTCGCGCGCGGCCTGCACGAGGCCGGTGTCGAGCTCGTCTCCACCGGCTCGACCGCGTCGAAGATCGCCGCCGCCGGTGTCCCCGTCACCAAGGTCGAGGAGCTCACCGGCTTCCCCGAGTGCCTGGACGGCCGGGTCAAGACCCTGCACCCCAAGGTGCACGCGGGCATCCTCGCCGACCTGCGCCTGGAGAGCCACCGCGAGCAGCTGGCCGAGCTGGGCGTCGAGCCCTTCGACCTCGTCGTCGTCAACCTGTACCCGTTCCGCGAGACCGTCGCCTCCGGGGCGTCCCCCGACGAGTGCGTCGAGCAGATCGACATCGGCGGCCCGTCGATGGTCCGCGCGGCCGCCAAGAACCACCCGTCGGTCGCCGTGGTCACCAGCCCGGCGCGGTACGCGGACGTCCTCGCCGCGGCCGAGGACGGCGGCTTCGACCTCGCCACCCGCAAGCGGCTCGCGGCGGAGGCCTTCCGGCACACGGCCGAGTACGACATCGCGGTCGCGAGCTGGTTCGCGAGCTCCTACGCCCCCGTCGACGACTCGATGTTCCCCGAGTTCCTCGCGGCCGCCCTGGAGCGCAAGAGCACCCTGCGCTACGGCGAGAACCCGCACCAGCCCGCCGCGCTCTACGTCGACGGCACGGGCGTCGGTCTCGCGGAGGCCGAGCAGCTGCACGGCAAGGAGATGTCGTACAACAACTACACGGACACGGACGCCGCCCGCCGTGCCGCGTACGACCACGACGAGCCGGCCGTCGCGATCATCAAGCACGCCAACCCCTGTGGCATCGCGACCGGTTCGGACGTCGCCGAGGCGCACCGCAAGGCACACGCGTGTGACCCGCTGTCGGCGTTCGGCGGGGTCATCGCCGTCAACCGGCCGGTGAGCAAGGAGATGGCGGAGCAGGTCGCGGAGATCTTCACCGAGGTCATCGTCGCGCCCGACTACGAAGAGGGGGCCCTTGAGGCCCTCGCCAAGAAGAAGAACATCCGGGTGCTGAAGGCCCCGGCCGCGCCCTCCCACCCCGCCGAGGTCAAGCCCATCGACGGCGGTGCGCTCCTTCAGGTGACCGACCGCCTCCAGGCCGACGGCGACAACCCGGCCAACTGGACCCTGGCGACCGGCGAGGCGCTGAGCGCCGACGAACTGGCCGAGCTCTCCTTCGCCTGGAAGGCCTGCCGCGCGGTGAAGTCCAACGCGATCCTCCTCGCCAAGGACGGCGCCTCGGTCGGCGTCGGCATGGGCCAGGTCAACCGCGTCGACTCCGCGAAGCTCGCCGTCGAGCGGGCCGGTGCCGAGCGCGCGCAGGGCGCGTACGCCGCCTCCGACGCGTTCTTCCCCTTCCCCGACGGCCTGGAGATCCTGGTCGAGGCCGGCGTCAAGGCCGTGGTCCAGCCGGGCGGTTCGGTCCGTGACGAACTGGTCGTGGAGGCCGCGAAGAAGGCGGGCGTCACGATGTACTTCACGGGGACGCGGCACTTCTTCCACTGACGGATCCCCTTGCTCACGACCGCGGCCTCCGGCCCTCCCCCGAGGGAGCCGGAGGCCGCGGTGGTTTTGGGGTCAGCAGACCGGGAGGCCCGGAATGGGGTCGTAGTTGTTGCCGCCCGACACCTTGTTCGCCGGGAAGTAGCCCCAGGCGTTGTGCTGGCTGCCTGTGTCGCCCTGGGTGTAGAGCCACCAGTCGTTGCGGGCGTCGCCGACGGGCGGGTTCGGGAAGTCAGGGACCTTCGACTGGCAGACGAACCAGTTGTCGCCCGCGTTCAGGTACCCGATCGGCTGGCGATAGAGATAGACGTCGCCGCCCTGGTAGTTGTGGCAGAAGCGCGCGGTGTAGGTCCGGCCCTCCGGGTCGGTCTTCGTGCCGGCGTTCCCCCAGCAGCCGGACGCCGCCTGAGCGCTGCCGGGCGAGACGGCGACGACGGCGCCGAGCGCCAGGGCCGCGGTCGCGCCGAGCGAGACCAGCCTGCGCCTGATGGTCATGGTGTTCCCCCTGGTTCCTGCCGCCCCCGTTGGTGGACACGGCCCACGGTGGCGCCGGACGTCCGCCAGGGGTACCTGAGAACTCTCAGGGTCACTTCCTGCCCGCGGGCGCGTACTCCTTGAGGTAGTGGGCGACGCGGGCGGAGTAGTCGCGGTACTTCGGGGGAACACCGCCCGCGGCGTTCACCTTCTTGTACGAGGTGCGGTAGGCGGCGGCGATCAGGACGCGGCGGTCGCCCGGCAGGGAGGTCTTCAGACGGGGTTCCATGAAGCACAGATAGCGGCCCATGGCCGGGATGGACTCGGCGGGGGACAGGGGCGGCCTGGGGGTCGCCGACGCGGGCACGCCGTCCGCGCGCACCCACCAGCGCAGCAAGCTCGGGGTCCAGCGGGCGATGCCGTACTCGCCCTCGGCACCTGCCGACGGGTCGGAGAGGTTCGGGTCGAAGTCGCTCTCCACCTTCAGCATCGCCGCGATGAGGACGGGAGAGACCTCCCGCTGGAGGCACTCGTGGGCCGAGTCGACGATCAGGTGCCGGTACCGCGCCGGGACGCCCTTGTCGGTACGGAGTTCGGAGGCGCCGTAGGAAGCGGCCGCCACGGATCCCTTTCCGTCCGCCGTCCCCGAGTCGGCCCAGTTGCTGATGCCGTAGCCGAGCGCCGCCACGGCCACCGTCGCCAGCGCCGAGCCCAGCGCCACGGCGGCCCGGCGCCGGCGGGGCGGCAGGACCCTGGGCAGCCGGGGCGAGCGGCCCGTCCCGGCGGCCTCCTCGACCCGCCGCAGCAGCGCGTCCGTGCCGACGCGGTCCGCGTGCGTACGGGACAGGCAGTCCCGCACGATCTCCCGCCAGGCCTCCGGGAGTTCGGGCGACAGGCGCAGCTCGTCGGTGCCGCGGGCGTAGGCGGCGGCCGCGTCACGGCGTGCCGTCGGGGTGCCGCCGGGCAGCGGAAAGGAGTCGGTCAGCACCAGATGGGCCAGGACGCCGAAGGCCCAGACGTCGGCCGACGGGCGGATGCGGCGCCCGCGTTCGCCGATCTCCGACCAGAGCAGCTCCGGCGGGGTGTAGTCGGGCGTGGAGAACGCGGGCGTGTACGCGTGCGTGCCCTCCAGCTCCGCGGCCATGTTGAAGTCCGCCAGCCGCGCCGAACCGTCCCTCATCAGCAGCACGTTGGCCGGTTTCAGGTCGCCGTGCACCCAGCCGGCGCGATGCAGCTGGGCCAGGCCCTCGCAGATCTGCGCGAGCAGCGCGGGCCCCGCGGACGGGCGGGGCGCGACCGAGAGCAGGGCGGACAGAGAGCGTTCCGCCTTCTCCAGTACGAGGACGGTGGCGCCGTCGAGGCCGGGGCGGGACGGGTCGTCCACGGTGAGGGTGTCGTACATCCGGATCAGCCGCGGCTGCTTCAGCCGACGGTGCAACTCGACCTCGCGCTGGACGAGTTCGCGCAGATGGGTGAGCTGGCGCGGGGTGCCCGTGCCAGTGGGCAGGAACTTCAGGGCGGCCGTACGAGGCAGCTCCTCGCCGAGCACGTCGCCCGTGCGCCGGGCCGCGTACACGCTGCCGAACGCGCCCGTCGCGATCGGCTCCCGGACCTCCCAGACGCCGACCCGGTACCCCTTGGGCACCGGCACGGCGTACGGCTCGGTCACCGGGCCACCCGGCCGGTCCGCGCGCCGGCCAGGACGACCAGGTCGTCCTCCCGGACGAGGTCGAAGCGGAGCGCCAGCGAGACCAGCGACTCCTTCTTGCCGTTGAGGCGCGGGCCCGTGTCCGCCTCCTCCGGGCCCGGCTTCAGACGCAGCTTCACCGCCAGGTAGTCGATGTTCCACTGCACCGAAGTGCGGGACGCGGCCGGCCAGTTCGGGCGCAGTCGGTCGACGACCTGGTCCACCGTCGGCAGCGGGGCGTGTGGTTCGCCCCTCAACCGGGGTTCGCACAGGGCGGCGAGGACCGCGAAGTAGCGCTTGGTGCGGTCGACGGAGAAGGCGGGGGCGGTGGTGGCGCCGTCGAGGCCGCCCTCGGCGTGCAGATAGTCGTGGCGCGGCGCCCACACCTCGATCGGCAGCAGGTCGCCCGCGGCCGGCAGCACGATCCGCGAGAACTCGAACGGGACCGGTGCGTCGAGGCGGCCCGGCCCGACCTTCATGTGCTCGCCGGCGCCCTCCGGGTTCTCCACGACGTACGTCTGCTCCCGGCTGAGGTTGCTCAGTATCCAGAAGGCGCCCTGCGCGGTGATCTCACCGGCTCTGCGGGACACCCCCTCGTGCGGGATCGTCACGTCGACGTCGTGCGCGGAGCGGCCGAAGGTGAGCCGCTCGCCGGGCGCGAGCCGGAACTGGTTGCGGTTTCGCTCGTCCTCCGGGGTCGGCGGAGGTACCACGATGATGCTGTACAAGGTGCGTCTCCCCGTGCCTGACAGCTACCCACGTCAGAGTAGGGCGACGCACCAGGGCCGTGTCCCCCTCTGAAGGGTGAGACACGGCCCTGAATGATGATTGGCGCGAACGCGACGCCTCGAGGTCAGTTCTGGATGACCATCGTGCTCGCGGCCTTGTCGTGCCAGCCCTGCTGGCGGCCCGACTTGTCCCAGAACGGGGACAGGTAGACCAGGAGCTGGCCGATGCCGCAGGCGAGGCTGCCGACGACCGGGATGATCCAGCGGATGAACGCCGAGCCCAGGCCGGGCTTCTGGCCGGTGTCGGCCTTCACGACGCGCAGGCCGACGGCCATCTTGCCGAGGGTCGCGCCGAGCAGGCCCGTCATCAGCCACTCGTAGAGGAGGCTGAGGATCGCGAGGGCGCCGAAGACCGCGCCGAACTTGGTCGCGAAGTCCGAGCTCGCGTTGTTGACGCACGTGGTGTAGTCGGCGGCGTTCGGGTCGCAGTCGCCGACCGACTTCGCGGCGCCCGCGATGCCGGCGAAGGTGAGGGCGAAGTAGACGACGCCGAGGATCAGCCCGTCGATCACACGGGCACCGAGGCGGCGGCCCATCGAGGCGACCTGGGGACCGGGGCCGCCCGGGTAACCGGGCTGCTGGGGGTAGCCGGGCTGCTGGGGATAGCCCGGCTGCTGCGGGTAACCGGGCTGCTGCGGGTAGCCGTAACCCTGCTGCGGAACTCCCTGCGGGGCCTGCGGGTAGCCGTAACCGGGCTGGCCCGGCTGCTGCGGCTGCTGCGGCTGCTGCGGCTGGCCGTAGCCCTGCTGGGGATCCTGCGGCTGGCCGTAGGGGTTTTGGGGCGAGCCGAAACTCATGGCTGGTTTTCCTCCGTTGCACTGCGGGGACGACGCGGATGGCATGGAGGAACGTCGGATAGTGAGCGGTTTGCCCCCCAACACGGACCGCGAGACTGCGCCGTTCATCGTCGTTGGTGAAGCAAGCCCTTGTCCAGCCGCATTCGGTAGCAGTTGTGCGTGTGCGACATCGGCGATCACGGGCGAACGGGGGACAAAGGTGGGACAAGGGTCACAGGTGGACCCGGATTGGAACCGGGGGGCGGTCATCCGCGAGGATGGGACCATGACCGCCCAGATTCTCGATGGCAAGGCCACTGCAGCCGCGATCAAGTCCGATCTGACCGCCCGCGTGGCGGCGCTGAAGGAGAAGGGCGTCACGCCCGGCCTCGGCACGATCCTCGTCGGGAACGACCCCGGCAGCCAGAAGTACGTCGCAGGCAAGCACCGCGACTGCGCCCAGGTCGGCATCGCCTCCATCCAGCGCGAACTGCCCGAGACGGCGACGCAGGAGGAGATCGAGGCGGTCGTACGGGAGCTGAACGAGGACCCGGCGTGCACCGGTTACATCGTCCAGCTGCCGCTGCCCAAGGGCATCGACGAGAACCGCATCCTCGAGCTGATGGACCCCGACAAGGACGCGGACGGGCTCCACCCGATGAACCTCGGCCGCCTGGTCCTGAACGAGCCGGCCCCGCTGCCCTGCACCCCCAACGGCGTCCTCACCCTCCTCCGTCGGTACGGCGTCGAGATCAAGGGCGCCGAGGTCGTGGTCGTCGGCCGCGGTGTCACCATCGGCCGCCCGATGCCGCTGCTGCTCACCCGCCGCAGCGAGAACGCGACCGTCACCCAGTGCCACACGGGGACGCGTGACCTGTCGTCCCACCTCAAGCGGGCGGACATCATCGTCGCCGCCGCCGGCTCGGCCCACCTGATCCGGCCCGAGGACGTCAAGCCGGGCGCCGCCGTCCTCGACGTCGGCGTCTCGCGCAGCGCCGAGGGCAAGATCGTGGGCGACGTCCACCCGGGCGTCGCCGAGGTCGCCGGCTGGATCTCGCCGAACCCCGGCGGTGTCGGCCCGATGACCCGCGCCCAGCTGCTCGTCAACGTGGTCGAGGCGGCGGAGCGCAGTGCCGGCTGAGGCGAAGGACCCCCAGGAGCAGGCGGAGGAGAGCGTCCGGGACGCCATCAGCGCTCCCGACGCCGAGGGGAAGCCGCGCCGCACGACCCGCCGCTTCCCGCTGTTCACCAAGGACACCGCACGCCCCGAGGGCGGCGGCCGGGCCGCCCCGGGCGACGCCCCCGCGCCCGCCCGGCAGTGGCCGATCCTCGCCGTCCTGGGCACGGTCGCGCTCGGCCTGCTGCTGACCGCGCTCGACGTCTTCCGCTACGGCACCCTGCTGATCGGTGTCGCCCTGGTGGCCGGCGCCGTGCTGCGCTGGCTCCTGCCCGACGTGGGCATGCTCGCCGTCCGTTCCCGCTTCACGGACATCGTCACGTACGGCGTGCTGGGCCTGGCGATCGTGCTGCTGGCGATGATGGTGCAGCCGAACCCGTGGCTGCAGATCCCGTTCCTGAAGGACACGCTGCACTTCACGGTGAGCAGCTGAGCTTCACGGTGAGCGGCCGAGCCGCATGGTGAGCGACCGAGAACGACGGCCCGTCCTCTCCCCCGAGTAAGGACGGGCCGTCGCCGAGACCCACACTCCTGCACGGTGAACTGCCTGTTCAACGGCTGTCAGAGCGCTGTGGCACGGAGGTGACCGTTCCGCTACGGTGTCCGCGCCCTGCCACGGATGCGGGAACCAACGACCCTGTGACGTCCGTCCATCGGACCGAGCGGGCAACGCTGAAGACGCCGTGGAGGTGAGGGAGCATGGGCGCCTGGCAGTCGCTGCCGGACGATCTGCCGCCGGAGGTGCGGCACTTCGTGGAGCAGTTGCGGCTCCTCAAGGACCGTACGGGCCTCAGCCTCGTCTCGCTCGGCGCCCGCACCGCGTACAGCAAGTCCTCCTGGCACCGCTACCTCAACGCCACGCAGCCGCCGCCCCGGCAGGCGGTCACCGCCCTGTGCCGGATCGCGGGCCTCGCCGACACGGAGGCCGAGCGCTTCGCCGTGCGCTGGGAACTGGCGGTCCAGGCCTGGCCCCGCCCGGCCACGGTCCCCGCGAAGCCCGACGGGGCGTCCGGGCGCGACGAGTACGAGGACGACCCCACCCTGCCGTGGTGGGACGCGCCCGAGGAGACCGAACGCCGGCCGGGCGGGCGGTTGTTGCGGTACGCCGGGCTGCTGCTGCTCCTCATGCTGGTGCTCGCCGTCGTGGGTGTCCTCGCGCGCCGGTGAGTTGCCCGTGGGTGGGGTGGATACGCCCGTGACATGTGTGGTTGTCCATGTGTGTCTGCGGTGTCGATGTATTGACAAGTTTGCGGATTTGATACGGGGTTGTTCGAAACGGGAGCTAGCGTGTGCGGGTCCGGCCGGGCGGCGGAGGGGGCCGCCGGTGGGACACTGGACCGCGGCCGGGTCGGCGTGCAACGGTGCATGCCGATCGGCCCAAACGCTCCCGTGCGCCCCCATCCCGGGAACTGAGATCCTTACTGGGCGCATCCCTGTGGGTAGCCAGAACGGGCACCACGCGCGGGGGAAACGCGAGGAAGACCAGTACCAACCGGGGGAAGAGGGGGGAAGCAATGCCTCGTTGGAGGGCCTTGCCGGACGAACTGGATCCGCAGGTCAGGGAGTTCGCGAGCCAGCTGCGCCGGCTCGTGGACCGCAGTGGCCTGAGTATCGCGTCGGTGGCCGACCGTACGGGCTACAGCAAGACGTCCTGGGAGCGGTATCTGAACGGCCGGCTGCTCGCGCCCAAGGGCGCGATCGTGGCGCTGGCGGAGGTCACGGGTACCAACCCGATCCATCTGACAACCATGTGGGAGCTCGCCGAACGTGCCTGGAGCCGTTCGGAGATGCGCCACGACATGACCATGGAGGCCATCCGCATCTCCCAGGCGCGCGCCGCGCTCGGGGAGTTCGGTGCGCCTCCCGCGGGCGCCAAGGGAAGCCGGACGGCCCGTAAATCCGGCAGCGCGACGGCCACGCCGGGGATCGCGGGACCGGCGGGAGTGGCACCGACGGTGCCGCCGCAGCCGACGGGCGCGGACGCGCGGGACTCGGCGGGCTCCGCGCCCGCCTCTTCGCCCGCGGGGAGCTCCTCCGCTGCTGCACCGGCGAAGAGTTCCTCCGGTTCTTCGGCCGCCGTGAGTTCCTCCGGCCCCAACTCGTGGGGGCTGGCCGGGTACAAGGGCCCGGGGCAGACCGGCGCCCGTACGCCCGGAGCCGCGACACCGGAGCCGGTGCCGACACCGGAGCCGGCGGCCGACGGTCCGGGCTGGACGCCGGGGACACCGAGCCCCTTCGGTGAGCCGCCGCAGGGCCCGCGGCCCGGCGGGGGCTCCTCCTCCGGCGGTGGCAGGCGCAGGCTGACGATGTTCCTCGCGGGCGTCGTCGGTGTGCTGGTGGTGATCGCGGGCGTGTTCTTCCTGACCGACCGGGGCGGAGACAAGAAGAACGAGGGCGGCGCCTCGCCGTCCCCGTCCGTCAGCGCCCAGACCGACCTGCCGGCCGGGGTGAAGTGCGCCGGTGCCTCCTGCACGGGCAAGGACGCGGAGGCGATGGGCTGCACCAAGGACGCCGCCGCGGTGACGACGGCCAAGACCGCCGTCGTCGGCACGACCACGGTCGAGGTGCGGTACAGCAAGACGTGCGGCGCGGCGTGGGGTCGTATCACCCAGGCCACGCAGGGGGACTCCGTCCAGGTGACCGCGGGCAAGGCCAAGGCGGACGACAGCATCACCGCGGCCGGGGACAACATCGCCTACACCCCGATGGTCGCCGTGAAGGACGCGGGCGAGGCGAAGGCGTGCGCGACGCTGGCCTCGGGCCAGAAGGGCTGCACCAACTAGGGGAGGCGGGGTCCGGAAGAAAGTGTGGGGGCGGCAGGAATAGTCGCCCCCATCCCGGGCACGCGAACCGTACCCCCACGGGAGTCCGGCACGGTCGGTACCCCCCGGCGGCGGCCGCCTCAGTCCCCCCTCTCCCGGACGGGCGGCCGCCCTTTTTTCCGCACCGGATCACCTCTGTGGGGCGGGCCACACGGACCCGGACGTCCGGCATCCCGGATGCGCGATAGCCTGACCGGTGGATCTCTCTTGATACCAAGAGATCGATCATTTGTACGTCCGCACCCCAGGGCAAGGACGCCCACCGTCAGCTGTCATACGGAGAACGCCATGACCCGCACTCCCGTGAACGTCACCGTCACCGGCGCGGCCGGCCAGATCGGTTACGCCCTGCTCTTCCGCATCGCCTCCGGCCAGCTGCTCGGCGCGGACGTGCCGGTCAAGCTGCGCCTCCTGGAGATCACCCCGGCGCTGAAGGCCGCCGAGGGCACCGCCATGGAACTGGACGACTGCGCGTTCCCGCTCCTGCAGGGCATCGACATCACGGACGACCCGAACGTCGCCTTCGACGGCACGAACGTCGGCCTCCTCGTCGGCGCCCGCCCCCGCACCAAGGGCATGGAGCGCGGCGACCTGCTCTCCGCCAACGGCGGCATCTTCAAGCCGCAGGGCAAGGCCATCAACGACAACGCCGCGGACGACATCAAGGTCCTCGTCGTCGGCAACCCGGCCAACACCAACGCGCTCATCGCGCAGGCCGCCGCCCCGGACGTACCGGCCGACCGCTTCACCGCGATGACCCGCCTCGACCACAACCGCGCGCTGACCCAGCTCGCGAAGAAGACGGGCTCCACGGTCGCCGACATCAAGCGCCTGACCATCTGGGGCAACCACTCCGCCACCCAGTACCCGGACATCTTCCACGCCACGGTCGCCGGCAAGAACGCCGCCGAGACCGTGAACGACGAGAAGTGGCTGGCCGAGGAGTTCATCCCGACCGTCGCCAAGCGCGGCGCCGCGATCATCGAGGCCCGTGGCGCCTCGTCCGCCGCGTCGGCCGCCAACGCCGCGATCGACCACGTGTACACCTGGGTCAACGGCACCGCGGACGGCGACTGGACCTCCATGGGCATCCCGTCGGACGGTTCGTACGGCGTCCCCGAGGGCCTGATCTCCTCTTTCCCGGTCACCACCAAGGACGGCCGGTACGAGATCGTCCAGGGCCTGGACATCAACGAGTTCTCGCGTGCCCGCATCGACGCCTCCGTGAAGGAGCTCGAGGAGGAGCGCGAGGCGGTCCGCGGTCTCGGCCTCATCTGAACCCACTGAGCCTGCACGGCTTTACGGTTCTGTCACGACCCTGCACGGGCCCCGTTCCGGTTCTCTCCGGAACGGGGCCCGTTTGCCGTTTCCGCCGCTACCGTCAAGAGCGGTACCCAATGGGGTGATTCGGGGGGTGTGTCATGAACGGATGGGACGGCTACAGCTCCGGTTCCGGAGCCGGGCACGAGCCGAGCGAGGACAGAGGCCAGGCGGCCTGGGCCGCCCAGCCGCCGCCGACTCCACCGCCGGGAACCGTGCCGCCGTGGTCCTCGGCCGAGACGCAGACGGGTCAGACGCCGCCGCCCTGGGCGTCCGCCGAGACCCACGTGGGCGGCACCCCGCCCCCGAACTGGCCGCCACCGCCACCGCCCCCGGGCCCCGGCTTCACCACCGGCCCGATGCACGCACCCGCGCCCGCCCCGCGCCACGGCGCCCGCCGCACGCTGCTCGCCCTCACCGCCATCGCCGTCATCGGCGCGGGCGCCGGAGCCGGCGTCTGGTACCTCACCCGCGACGCCTCGACCGGCACCGGGGCCACGCCCGCGACGAGCATGAGCGTCACCGCCACCACCACGCCGACGGCGACCTCCCCGACCACCCCGTCGGCATCGCCCCTGGCGTCCTCGGCCCCGTCCTCCTCCTCGTCCTCCGCGGTCGGCTACCGCCGCGCCCAGGACCCCCTCGGCTACACGATCGACGTCCCGCAGGGCTGGACCCGCCGCGAGAAGGAGGGCAAGCTCGCGCCGATCGTCTACTACGACGCCCCGGGCGGCGACCGCCAGTTGCAGATCTTCGAGGTCACCGAGGCCACCCCCTACGACTCCCTGACCCTCGCCGAGAGCGACCCCGGCTACGGCTTCGCGCGGCAGCCCGGGTACCAGGTCCTCGACCGCGACCGCGGCGACACCTGGGCGGAACTGTCGTACCGCTACAACGACGAGGACAAGGGCGCCCGCCAGGTCGTCGACCACCGTTTCCGGGCCGCCGACGGCACGCTGTACGCGATCCGCTCCAGCGGTCCGGCGGGCCTGGATGCCGCCCTGGTGCGGGGGCCGTTGGCGATGGCGGTGCGGTCGTTCTGCCCGGCGGGGGCGCAGTGCACGTAGGCCCTACTCCAGCCCCTTCTTCCCCGGCGCCCAGAACGGCTTGGTGAGTACGGCGCGCCGGTCCCAGCCCAACTCCCGTACGAGCACCTGCCGTACCTGTTGCACGGTCCGTGCCTCTCCGGCGACGTAGGTGATCCCACCCGGCGCCGGAGCGAGCCTGCGGGTCGCGTCCGGGAGCGAAGTGCCGCCTCTGGTCAGCCAGTCGAGGGCGTCGGCGTGCTCCAGCGGCAGCCGGTCCGCCGGTGTCCGCGTCTCCACGCAGCCCGAGATCCGGGCCCCCTTCGGCAGTGCGGCCAGCATCGCGCCGAAGGCGACGGACACCGTCTCCTCCCCGACGAAGACGTGGTGCGCGGTCTCGGGCCGGAGCGTGAACGACCCCTCCGGCCTGCCCAGGCGCACCTGTTCACCGACCCCGACGTCCCGTCCCCAGCGCGCCCCCGGCCCCGCCCCGCCGTGGTCCAGCACGCACAACTCGACGGCGCCGGCGGGGTCGTAGTGCCACACGGAGTACGTACGGCGGGTCAGTGCACCGCTCACCAGGACCCGCACCTGCCGGCCGGAGTGGACGGAGAGTCCGGCGAGCTGGTGTCGCTCTTCGTCGTCCGGGACACCGATCTGGTCGGCCTGATCAGCTCTTGGGCGCTGCCGCCGGCGTCCGCCCTTGACCTGGTCGCCTTCGACGTACCGCTGCGACTCCCGCCGCTGAGCCTCGGGTTGGCCTGGCATCCGCGGCACGAGGCGGACCCGGCGCACGCCTGGCTGCGGCGGACGATGCGGCAGGTGCTGGCCGACTGGTCGGGCGACCGGCCCCAGCCGGTCAGGCGACCGGTCCCAGCCGCTTCTCGAACCAGTGGTGGGCGTAGACGTGGTCGACGTACGCGGGGATCTCCGTGTACCCGGACGCCCGGTACATCTCCTGCGCCTCGGTGAGGGCCGCGTGCGTGTCCAGGCGTACGACGGTGAGGCCGCGGGCGCGGGCCTCGCCCTCCAGGGCGCCGAGGATCCGGCGCGCGAGGCCGAGCCGCCGGGCTTCCGGGTGCACCCACACATGCCGGATCTCACCCACGCCGGGCTCCAGCCGGCGCAGCGCCCCGCAGCCCACCGCGCGCCCCTCCTCGTACGCGACGAAGAACGCGCCGGCCTGCCCTGACACCTCCGCCGGTCCCACCAGGTCGGACTTGTCGAAGCCCTCCGGGAACCGCTCGTCGATGTCGGCGGCGTACGCGTCCAGGCAGGCGCGGGCGTCCGGGGAGGCGCCGTCGACGTGTTCGACGGTGATGGCGGCCAGGCGCAGCAGGCGCTGCGAGGTGGCCATCGCCTCGATGAGCTGCTCGCGCCGGCGGGGCCCGAGGGTGTCCAGGAGCCCGGCCGCGAGCACGTTGGCCCGGCGGTTCTGCTCCTTGACCTCGATGCGTCCGGCCGGGGTCGGCTCGATCATGCGCAGCCGGTTGTCGTCGGGGTGGACGCTGACGTGGACCAGGCCCTGCGCCTCCAGTGCCTTCGCCATCCGGCTCAGGTATCCGGCGTCGAGCCCGAGGCGGCCTCTGAGTTCGCGCAGGGAGATCCCGCCCGGATTCTCGGCGATCTCGAACAGCAGACGGGCCTCGCCGAGCGGGCGGTCCTGGCCGAGATAGTGGTCGTCCAGCGCGCCGATACGGCGCGTGAAGTAGCGGTTGAACCGGCGCAGGGCCGCCACCTGCTCCGCCGGCACCGGCTGTGTGTGTCCTGGCTCCATATTTCTTTGACTTTAGTCAAAGGATCCGCGGGAGTCCATGCCCGGGCGGCAGGCAGGACGGTGCGTTGTCAGTGCCGGGTCGTAGCCTCCGAGTCATGAGTGAGGACACCGAACCCGTGCTGCTGGAGCCGCCCGTCGCGGGCGACGAGACCGACACCCTGATCGGCTCGCTGGAGCGTCAGCGCAGGACCTTCGCCTGGAAGTGCGCGGGCCTGGACGCGGTCGGCCTGGGTGCACGGCTCGCGCCGTCGACGATCACCCTGGGCGGGCTGCTCAAGCACCTCGCCCTGGTCGAGGAGGACTACTTCTCCCGGCGGCTGCTGGACGAGGAGTTCGGCCCGCCGTGGAACACGGTGGACTGGGACGCCGACCCCGACTGGGAGTGGCACTCGGCCGCGTCCGACAGCCCCGAGGAGCTGTACGCGCTGTGGGCGGGTGCCGTGGCCCGCTCCCGGGCGAACCTGCGAAAGGCGCTGGCCGACGGCGGCCTCGACGGACTCGCCCGCCACTCCTGGCCCGATGGGCGTGCCCCCAGCCTGCGGCGCATCCTGGTGGACCTCGTCGAGGAGTACGCCCGCCACGTGGGCCACGCGGACCTGATCCGCGAGTCGGTCGACGGGCGGGTGGGCGAGGATCCGCCCTGCTGAAGCCCGTCCGAAGATCCGTCGCGGCGCGCCCTTCCGAGACCTCGACCAGCCTGCCATCCGGGATGCATTTCGCCCTGTTTGCCCGCATGTTCAGTGATGCAGCGCACTTTAGGTGCGGATCGCGCATGCATCCGGGGGCGGGGGGCAGGCGATCACGGTCCTCGTGAGTGACACGTGTGTCACTCAGGGGTACTGAACAGGAACGGAAGGCAATACGGATCATGGCGGACAGAGCGGAAACCCAGGGGCTGGACGCGCAGGCGACCATCCACGTGGCGGGGGAGTGGCGAGAAGCCGTCTCCGGCGCCACGCGCGAGATTCTCGACCCCGCGGACGGTCAGGCCTTCGCCCTGGTCGCGGAGGGGGACGAGAAGGACACGGACCTGGCGGTGGCGGCCGCCCGCCACGCCTTCGACCACGGCGACTGGCCCCGCACCTCGGTGGCCGAGCGCGCCGCCCTGCTGCGCCGCGTCGCCGACCTCCTCGTGCGCGACCGCGAGCCGCTCGGCCGGCTGGAGAGCCGTGACGCCGGCAAGACCGTCGAAGAGGGCCGGATCGACATCGACTGCGTCGCCGACGCCTTCCGCTACTTCGCCGACCTGGTGGCCGGCGAGGCCCCGGGCCGGGTCGTCGACGCGGGCTCGCCCGACATCCACAGCGTCGTCGTGCACGAACCCGTCGGCGTCTGCGCGCTGATCACCCCCTGGAACTACCCGCTCCTGCAGGCCAGTTGGAAGATCGCCCCGGCCCTCGCGGCCGGCAACACCTTCGTGGTCAAGCCGAGCGAGATCACTCCCTTGACCACGATCGCCCTGATCGACCTGCTCTCCGAGGCTGGGCTCCCGGCCGGCGTCGCGGGCGTCGTCACCGGCGCGGGCCACTCGGTCGGCGCCCGGCTCGCCGAGCACCCCGACGTCGACCTGGTCTCCTTCACCGGCGGTCTGGTCAGCGGCACCAAGGTCGCGCAGGCCGCCGCCCCGAGCGTCAAGAAGGTCGCCCTCGAACTCGGCGGCAAGAACCCGAACGTCGTCTTCGCCGACGCCTGCGCGACGGACGAGGGCTTCGACACCGCCGTCGACCAGGCCCTGAACGCCGCGTTCATCCACAGCGGCCAGGTCTGCTCGGCCGGTTCCCGCCTCATCGTCGAGGAGTCCGTCCGGGAGCGCTTCGTCGCCGAACTCGCCCGCCGGGCGGCCCGGATCCGCATAGGCCGCGGCACCGCGGACGGCGCGGAGTGCGGACCGCTCGTCTCCGCACAGCAGCGCACCAAGGTCGAGTCGTACGTCGCCTCCGCGCTGGAGGAGGGCGCGGTGCTGCGGACCGGCGGCAGGCGGCCCGAACCGGCGCCGGAAAGGCCCGCCTCCGGCTACTTCTACGAGCCGACGGTCCTCGACCAGTGCCACCGCGAGATGCGCGTCGTACGCGAGGAGGTCTTCGGCCCCGTCCTCACCGTCGAGACCTTCCGCACCGAGGACGAGGCGGTCGCCCTCGCCAACGACACCGAGTACGGCCTCGCGGGCGCCGTCTGGACCGCCGACGCCGGCCGGGCCCGCAGGGTCGCGGCCCGGCTGCGCCACGGCACCGTCTGGATCAACGACTTCCACCCCTACCTGCCGCAGGCGGAGTGGGGCGGCTTCGGCAAGAGCGGGGTGGGCCGCGAGCTCGGCCCCGCCGGACTCGCCGAGTACCGCGAGACCAAGCACGTCTACCAGAACCTCGCGCCGAAGCCGGTGCGCTGGTTCGCGGGCTGAGCCGCACCCCACGACCGATCCCCCCACCCCCGTTGGAGCACCACCCCCATGTCCGAGAACACTCAGGTCTACGACTACGTCGTCATCGGCGGCGGCACCGCGGGCTCCGTCATAGCCTCCCGCCTCACCGAGAACCCCGACGTCACCGTCGCCGTCATCGAGGGCGGCCCCAGCGACGTCGGCCGCGAGGACGTGCTGACCCTGCGCCGCTGGATGGGCCTGCTCGGCGGCGAGCTGGACTACGACTACCCCATCACCCGGCAGCCCCGCGGCAACTCCCACATCCGGCACAGCCGCGCCCGCGTCCTCGGCGGCTGTTCCTCGCACAACACCCTCATCGCCTTCAAGCCGCTGCCGTCCGACTGGGACGAGTGGGAGGAGGCCGGCGCCAAGGGCTGGGGCGCGGTGCAGATGGAGGCGTACTACGCGCGGCTGAAGAACAACATCGTCCCGGTCGACGAGAAGGACCGCAACGCCATCGCCCGCGACTTCGTCGACGCCGCGCAGAACGCGACCGACGTGCCCCGGATCGAGGGCTTCAACCGCTCGCCGTTCACCGAGGGCGCCGGCTTCTTCGACCTCGCCTACCACCCCGAGGACAACAAGCGGTCGTCGGCGTCGGTGGCGTATCTGCACCCGGTGATGGACGAGCGCGAGAATCTGACGATCCTCCTCGAGACCTGGGCGTACAGGCTGGAGTTGAACGGCACGCGGGCCGAGGGTGTGCACGTCCGCCGCAAGGACGGCGAGGAGATCCTCGTCCGGGCCCGCAACGAAGTCCTGCTCTGCGCCGGCGCCGTCGACTCCCCCCGGCTTCTCCTGCACTCGGGCATCGGCCCGAAGGAGGACCTGGAGGCGCTCGGCATACCCGTGGCGCACGACCTGCCGGGCGTCGGCGAGAACCTGCTCGACCACCCCGAGTCGGTGATCGTCTGGGAGACCCACGGCCCGCTCCCGGAGAACTCCGCGATGGACTCCGACGCCGGCCTGTTCGTGCGCCGCGACCCCGAACACGCGGGCCCGGACCTGATGTTCCACTTCTACCAGGTGCCGTTCACGGACAACCCGGAGCGCATCGGCTACGAACGGCCCACGTACGGCGTCTCGATGACCCCCAACATCCCGAAGCCGAAGAGCCGCGGCCGCGTGTACCTCACCAGCGCCGACCCGTCCGACAAGCCCGCCCTGGACTTCCGCTACTTCACCGACGAGGACGACTACGACGGCCGCACTCTCGTCGACGGCATCCGCATCGCCCGCGAGATCGCGAGCACCGAGCCGCTGGCGAGCTGGCTCAAGCGCGAGGTGGCGCCCGGCCCCCACATCACGGGCGACGAGGAGCTCGGCGTGTACGCCCGCAGCGTCGCGCACACCGTGTACCACCCGGCGGGCACCTGCCGTATGGGCGCCGCCGACGACGAACTCGCGGTCGTGGACCCGGAGTTGAGGATCCGCGGCCTGGACGGCATCCGGATCGCCGACGCCTCCGTTTTCCCGACGATGCCCGCGGTGAACCCGATGATCGGAGTGTTGATGGTCGGGGAGAAGGCCGTCGACCTGATGGGAGATGATGCGCGATGAGTGCCTCCAGTGACCCGAGTACCCCTGTGTTCTCCGTCCAGGGCCTGTGGAAGGTCTTCGGCCCGAAGGCGGACCGGATCCCCGGCGACGCCGAACTGGCCGGGCTGGAGAGCGCCGAACTGCGCGCCCGCACCGGCTGCACCGCCGCCGTCCGGGACGTCTCCTTCGACGTGCGCAAGGGCGAGGTCTTCGTCGTCATGGGCCTGTCCGGCTCCGGCAAGTCCACCCTGGTGCGCTGCCTGACCCGGCTGATCGAGCCGACCGCGGGCACGATCGCCATCGACGGCGAGGACGTCCGCGCCATGGACAAGTCCCGCCTGCGCGAACTGCGCCGCCACCGCGCCGCGATGGTCTTCCAGCACTTCGGCCTGCTGCCGCACCGCACGGTCCTCGACAACGTGGCGTACGGCCTGGAGATCCAGGGCGTCAGCAAGTCCGAGCGCCGGGCCCGCGCCCAGGAAGTCGTCGACAAGGTGGGCCTGGAGGGTATGGAGCAGCGCCGCCCGGCCCAGTTGTCCGGCGGCCAGCGCCAACGGGTGGGCCTGGCCCGGGCGCTCGCGGTCGACCCCGAAGTCCTGCTCTTCGACGAGCCGTTCAGCGCGCTCGACCCGCTGATCCGGCGGGACATGCAGGAGGAGGTGGTCCGACTGCACCGCGAGGAGGGCCGCACGATGGTCTTCATCACCCACGACCTCTCCGAGGCGCTGAAGCTGGGCGACCGCATCGCCCTGATGCGCGACGGCAGCGTGGTGCAGCTCGGCACCCCCGAGGAGATCGTCGGCAGCCCGGCCGACGACTACGTACGCGAGTTCGTCCGGGACGTGCCCCGCGAGCAGGTCATGACGGTCCGCACCGCCATGCGGCCCGGCGGCTGCGACGCGACGGAGCATCCCGACGCGCTCGCTCCCGGCGAGGTCGTCGCCGACGCGATCAAGGCCGTCGCCCGCAGCGGCAGGGCGGCCTGCGTCGTGGAGGACGGTCGCTGTCTCGGAGTCGTCGACCACGAAAGGCTCATCGGCGTCGTCGCCGGAACGGAGCCGAAGAAGGAGGCGGTCTGATGGCCACGGCCACCGCAACCGCCCCGCGGATACTTCCCAGCGGCCTGCTGAGGCATCGCGCGGTCCAAAAGCTCCTGCTCCTCGCGCTCGCCGCCGCGATCCTCGTTCCCCTCGCCAACGCACGCTGGGCCAGCGGCAGTTGGCCTCACGCACTCACCGTCGACCTGTCCAAGCCGCTCGCCGACGCCAGCGACTGGATCATCGACAACCGGGACAGCCACCCCCTGTTCCTCTACTTCTTCGGCTACATCAGCAACGCGGTCGTGATCTCCGTACGCGCCGTGTATCTGCTGCTCCTCGCCGCGGGCTGGGCCGGCGTCACGGCCCTCGGATCCCTCGTCGCCTGGCGCGTCGCCGGGCTCCGGCTGGCCCTCGGCACGGCCGCCGCCTTCCTCGCCTGCGGACTGCTGGGCATGTGGGTGCCGACCATGCAGACGCTCGCGCTCATGGTGGTCGCCGTGCTCGCGTCGGTCGTCGTGGGAACCGTGCTCGGCCTCGCCTCCGGTCTCTCCGACCGTCTCGACCGAGCCCTGCGCCCGGTCCTCGACACCATGCAGGTGCTGCCGGCGTTCGCGTATCTGCTGCCCGTCGTGCTGGTCTTCGGCATCGGCGTCCCCGCGGCCGTCCTCGCCACCGTCGTCTACGCCGCCCCGCCCATGGCCCGGCTCACCGCGCTCGGCCTGCGCGGCGCCGACAAGGAGGTCCTGGAGGCGGTCGAGTCGCTCGGCGCCACCGCACCCCAGCGCCTGCTGACCGCGCGTATCCCGCTGGCCCGCAAGGAACTCCTGCTGGGCCTGAACCAGACGATCATGATGGCGCTGTCGATGGCCGTCATCGCCTCCGTGATCGGCGCGGGCGGCCTCGGTGACCGCGTCTACCAGGCGCTGGCCTCGGTCGACGTGGGCGCGGCACTCGCGGCCGGCATCCCGATCGTGCTGCTGGCCGTCGTACTGGACCGCATCACCGGCGCGGCGGGAGAGGGCACGGGCGAGCCCCGGCGCGCCGCATGGGCGTACGCGCTCGTCGCGGCCGTGGTCGTGGCCGTCGTCGGCCGCCTGGCCGGCCGCCTCGACTGGCCCGACGCCTGGACGGTGAACATCGCCGACCCGGTCGACCGGGCCGTCGACTGGATGACCGCGCACCTGTACTCGGGCGTGCCCGTCGTGGGCGGCACCGCCGACTGGGCGGGCCACTTCACCACCTGGGTGCTGGATCCGGTCCGCAGCGGACTGCAGTGGCTGCCCTGGTGGTCGGTCCTGCTGCTGGTGGCCGCGCTCGCCTGGCTGATCGGCACCTGGCGCACCGCGCTCACCGCGGTCCTCGCGATGACCGCGATCGGCGTGCTCGGGGTGTGGAAGCCGTCGCTCGACACGCTCTCCCAGGTCCTCGCCGCCGTCGCCGTCACACTCGTCCTCGGCTTCGCGACCGGTATCGCGGCGGCCCGCAGCGACCGCTTCGAACGGGCTCTGCGCCCGGTCCTGGACGTCTTCCAGACGATGCCGCAGTTCGTGTACCTGATCCCGGTGGTGGCCCTGTTCGGCGTGGGCCGCGCGCCCGCCGTCGCCGCCGCCGTGGTCTACGCGCTGCCCGCCGTCGTCCGCATCACCGCGCAGGGCCTGCGCCAGGTCGACCCGGCGGCCCTGGAGTCGGCCCGCTCGCTCGGCGCGAGCAGCGCCCAGCAGTTGCGTCAGGTCCAACTCCCGCTCGCCCGAAGGTCCTTGCTCCTCGCCCTCAACCAGGGCGTGGTCCTGGTCCTCGCCGTCGTCATCATCGGCGGCCTGGTCGGCGGCGGCGCGCTCGGCTACGACGTCGTGTTCGGGCTGGCCCAGGGCGACCTGGCGACCGGTCTGGTGGCGGGCGCGGCGATCGTCTGCCTGGGGCTGATGCTCGACCGGGTGACGCAGCCGACGGAACGCCGCACGAAGGGTGGTGTGTGACATGGCACTGAACCCGAACCGGATGGTGTGTGACATGGCACTGAGCCGCAGGACAATGCTCATCGCCTCCTCGGTGGCCGCCCTCTCCCTGCTCACCGGCTGCGGCGCCGCCGACATGACCAAGCAGGCCTCGCCCTTCGCCAACGCGCAGGGCTCCAGGACCGTGACCCTGTCCGTCCAGTCCTGGGTCGGCGCCCAGTCCAACGTCGCCGTCGCCCAGTACCTCCTGGAGCACAAGCTCGGCTACCGCGTCGACACCGTCCAGGTCGACGAGGTCCCCGCCTGGGACGCGCTCAGCCAGGGCCGGGTCGACGCGATCCTGGAGGACTGGGGCCACCCCGAGCAGGAGAAGCGGTACGTCGACGACAAGAAGACGATCGCGCGCGGCGGCGGCCTCGGTGTCACCGGCCACATCGGCTGGTACGTGCCGACCTACCTGGTCAAGCAGCACCCCGACATCACGAACTGGAAGAACCTCAACAAGTACTCGTCGCTGTTCCGCACCCCGGAGAGCGGCGGCAAGGGCCAGCTGATGGACGGCTCCCCGTCCTACGTCACCAACGACAAGGCGCTGGTGAACAACCTGAAGCTCGACTACCAGGTGGTGTTCGCCGGTTCGGAAGCCGCGCAGATCACGCAGATGAAGCAGTTCGCCAAGGAGAAGAAGCCCTTCCTGACGTACTGGTACGCCCCGCAGTGGCTGTTCAAGAAGGTCCCGATGACCGAGGTGAAGCTGCCGCCCTACAAGGAGGGCTGCGACGCGGACCTGGCGAAGATCACCTGCGCCTACCCGCACACCCCGCTGCAGAAGTACCTCAACGCGGACTTCTCGAAGAAGGGCGGCAAGGCGGCGGCCTTCCTGAAGAAGTTCAGGTGGACGACCGAGGACCAGAACGAGGTCTCCCTGATGATCGCCGACCAGAAGCTCACCCCCGAGCAGGCGGCGAAGAAGTGGGTGGACAGCCACGCGGTCACATGGAAGGCGTGGCTGTCCTGACCGTCACCTCAGCTGCTCGGAGATCTCCCGCAGCGCCCGCGCCGTACTGCGCAGCAGCCCCGGCCCGAACGTGACGCGAGTGGCCCCGAGTTCACCGAGTTCGGTGGGCGAGGGGCCGCTGCCGTCCGGCTTGGCGTACATGTTGATCGGCCCCTGGATCCCGGACCGCAGCAGTGGCAGTACGTTCGCCGGGGCGCCGATGGGATAGATGCAGTCGGCGCCCGCGGCGACGTACAACGCGGCCCGCTCGATGGCCCGTTCGGGGTTGCCGTCGCCGCTCGAGAAGACGTCGACGCGGGCGTTGACGAAGAGCTCGTCGCCGGCCGCGTGCCGCACCTCGGCGAGCCAGTCGGCGTGCTCCCCCGGGTCCTTGAGGACACCACCCCCGTGGGAGTCCTCAAGGTTGCAGCCCACGGCGCCCGCCTCCAGCAGCCGTTCCACCAGCTCCTCGGGAGCCAGCCCGTACCCGTCCTCGACGTCGGCCGACACGGGCACGTCCACGGCCCGGGAGATGCGCGCCACCGCAGCGAACATCTCGTCGGCCGGCGTGGAACCGTCCTCGTACCCGAGCGAGGCGGCCACCCCCGCACTGGGTGTGGCGAGCGCCGGGAACCCGGCCTTCTCGAAGACCCGGGCGCTGACCGCGTCCCAGGGGCCGGGCAGGACGAGGGGGTCGTCCGGCAGGCGGGCCTTGTGCAGCGAGCGGAAGATCTCCATCTTGCTCATGGCCTTCATGGTGGTCGCGGTGTTCACGGCGTGTAACCCCCCGGCGGGATCCGGCGGCCGACCATCACCCGGTTCCAGTTGTTGATGGCGACGATCAGCCCGATGAGATGGGCGAGTTGACCCTCCTCGAAGTGCTTGGCGGCCGTCTCGTACACCTCGTCCGGCACGAACCGGTCGGTCAGCACCGTGACGGCCTCCGTCAGCGCGAGCGCCGCCCGCTCCCGCTCGTCGAAGACGTCGCCCCCGGCCTCCTCCCAGGCGGCGAGCAGGTCCAGCTGCCTCTCGCTCACCCCGTGCCTCCGGGCGACGGTGAGATGCATGTCCAGGCAGAACGCGCAGTGGTTGAGCTGCGAGGCCCGGATGACGACCAGCTCGGCGAGGGCGGGGTCGCCGAGGCCTCGTTTGGCCGCCGCGCTGACCGCGGACATCGCCTGCCCCACCGCACGGTCGAGCAGCTGCGTACGGGCCGTCACCCGAAGTCACCCGCCTGGTAGTGACCCGGCACCGCGCGCGTGGTCACCCCGAACCGGTTCCACGCGTTGATCACCGAGATGGTGGCGATCAGCTGGGCCAGCTCGGCCTCCTCGAAGTGCTGGGCGGCCGTCTCGTACACCTCGTCCGGCACGAACCCATCGGTGAGGACGGTCACGGCCTCCGTCAGCTCGATCGCGGCGAGTTCCTTCTCCGTGTAGAAGTGCTTCGACTCCTCCCACGCGGTCAGCTGCACGATCCGCTGGACGCTCTCGCCCGCCGCGAGGGCGTCCTTGGTGTGCATGTCGAGGCAGAACGCGCAGTGGTTGAGCGCGGAGGCGCGCAGTCGCACCAGCTCCACCAGCCGGGGGTCCAGGCCCTGCTTGGCGGCCGTGTCGAGGCGGACCATCGCCTTGTAGACCTCGGGAGCGTGCTTGGCCCAGCGCATCCGGGCCGGCTGCTCGCCGGCGTATTCGCCGGTCCCGTCCGTGGCTTCGTCGATGGTTTCCTCGGTGATTTGCTCTGTGGTCATGCCTCGACCCTAGAAGCGAAGCAGCCCAGGAGTATGGTCCACTTCCATGGCGAAATCATGGGCCACTTGGGGCGTCGACCTGCACCTGGAGCCGGCCGGCCCGCATCTTCGCCGGGGCCTGACCGACGCCCTGCGCGAGGCGGTGCGCACCGGCCGTCTGGCCCCCGGCATCCGGCTGCCCTCCTCCCGCACGCTCGCCGCCGACCTGGGCATCGCCCGCAACACCGTCGCCGACGCGTACGCCGACCTGGTGGCGGAGGGCTGGCTGACGGCGCGGCAGGGCTCGGGCACCCGGGTGGCCATGGGGGCCCCTTCCAGGGGGAGCGTCGGCCGGCCCTCCGCCCCGGCACCCCGCCCGCGCGCCCGCGCCCGCCCCGCCCACGACCTGACCCCCGGCCTCCCGGACCTCGGCTCCTTCCCCCGTGCCCAGTGGCTCAGGGCCTCCCGCCGCGCTCTCACCGCGGCCCCGTACCGGGCCCTCGACTACGGCGACCCCCGCGGCCGGATCGAACTGCGCACCGCGCTCGCCGGTTACCTCGCCCGGGCGCGGGGCGTGCGCGCCGACCCCGAACGCATCCTGGTGTGCGCCGGCATCTCGCATGGCCTGCGCATGCTCGGCGCGGTGCTGCGGGCGCGCGGCGCGAGCACGGTCGCCGTCGAGTCGTACGGCCTCGACGTGCACTGGAGGCTGCTCGCGGACGCCGGTCTGCGGACGGTCCCGCTGCCCTTCGACGAACGGGGCACGAATCCCGGGGAGTTGACGGACGAGGCCGCGGTCCTGCTCACCCCCGCCCACCAGTTCCCGATGGGCGGCACCCTGCACCCCGACCGGCGGGCGGCCGTCGTCGACTGGGCGCGCCGCACCGGCGGCCTGCTCGTCGAGGACGACTACGACGGCGAGTTCCGCTACGACCGCCAGCCCGTCGGCGCCCTCCAGGGCCTCGACCCCGACCACGTCGTGTACGCGGGCACGGCCAGCAAGTCCCTCGCCCCCGGCCTCAGACTGGCCTGGCTGGTGCTGCCGCCGGACCTCGCCCAGGAGATGACGCAGGCCAAGGGCGGCGTCGACTCCTGCGGCGCCCTGGACCAGTTGACGCTCGCCGAGTTCATCTCGTCCGGCGCGTACGACCGCCATGTGCGCGCCGTCCGCCTGCGCTACCGCCGCCGCCGGGACGCGCTCGTGGCGGAACTCGCGCGCAGGGCCCCGCAGGTCAACGCCACCGGCATCGCCGCGGGCCTGCACGTGGTCCTGCGGCTGCCACCGGGCACCGAGCAGGCGGCCCTGCGCTCGGCGGCCTGGCAAGGGCTGGCGGTGCACGGCCTGCACCGCTACCGGCACCCGGAGGCGGCCGCCGAGCGGTTCGACGCGCTGGTGGTGGGCTACGGGACACCGCCGGACAGCGCATGGGCGGGAGCGCTGGACGCGTTGTGCGCGGCGCTGCCGGAATTCCCGGAGCCGTAATCGCACTGTTTCCCATTCTCGAATACGGACGCACGGATAGAGTCGCCCCATGAGCAATGACGACTCGATATCCCGTGTGGCCCTGAAGAAAGTCACCCCCGACGTGTCCGCGGCGATGGGCTCCCTGCATGCCGCCGCCGTTTCCGCGGCCCAGGACGCCAAGGTCGAACCGGAACTGCTGGAACTGATCAGGATCCGTGCCTCGCAGATCAACGGCTGCGCGTTCTGCCTCGACATGCACACCAAGGACGCCCGCGCCCAGGGCGAGACCGAGCAGCGCGTCTACGCCCTGAACGCCTGGCGGGAGACCCCGTTCTTCACCGAACGGGAGCGCGCCGCACTGGCGTTGACCGAGGCGGTGACCCTGGTCCACGACGGCCGCGTCCCGGACGAGGTCTACGCCGAGGCCGCTGAGGTCTTCGACGAGCAGCAGATCGCGGCACTGATCTGGGCGGCGACCGTCATCAACGCGTACAACCGGATCGCCATTGCCACGCGAATGGCGCCGGGGGCTTATCAGCCGGTGAAGAAGTAGCGTCGCACAAGGACCCGCAGAATATGGGTGTGCGGAATAGGGGAATGCGGAATGCGGGCATCGGCGGTGGTCGCCGGTGCTCGTTCTTCTTTCCGCGTTATTTCTCCGGCAGCGGCTCCATGGTGTCGTCCAGCCAGGCCCGCCATTCCGGGGCGCGGACCGCGGGTGCCGCCTGCAGCGGGCCGTCCGTCCAGCCTGTGACCGGCCGGATCCCGTGCAGCGCGTTGACCAGCCACACCTCGCGGCCGTCCAGTTCGGCGACCGTCCGCTCGCGGTGGGCGACGCGGATGCCGAGGCGCCGGGCCCGTTCCTGGATGAGGGCGACGGTGACTCCGGGCAGGACGGGCAGCAGCGGCGGAGGCAGGCACAGGGTGTCGTCCTCCCACCAGAGCACGCTGGCGGTGGCCGACTCCAGCACCACACCGGACGGCGCGATCAGCACCGCCTCCTGAGCGCCCGCCCCGACCGCCCGCCCGCGCACCTTGGCCAGGGTGTCCAGGTCCGGCCCCTTTCGGCGGGGCACGGCACGCGGATCCGACTGGCCGACCGCCCAGACCTCGATCTCCGAACCGAGGGGTGGCGCGTGCCGCAGCCGCAACCGCACATGATGGGGCGTGAGTTCGACCCGCGGGAACCACTCGCCGGTGCGCGGCAGCGCGTCCGTCATGGCCTTCCAGAACTCCAGCATCCGGTGGAGCGGCGGCCCTCCGCACTCGCCGCAGGAGCGCACGAAGCGCTCCCGGTGCCGGTCGAGGCCGCGCACCCTGCCGTCCCGCACCAGCCAGGAGTCCGCGACCAGCAGCGGCCCGCCGGTTCCCGCCTCCTCGACGGGGCGCAGCCCGGCGGCCGGCGACCATCCCCACAGGCCTTCTGCCACTGCCGGTTGTGTCATGACTGCGCCTTTCTCACCGTCGGTCGTGCCATGGCTGATTCCCACAGTGGCCTCAGTACTTTCCCGCGGCCACTGCCGATGCCCCACCCCGGGGCCCGTACGGCGCGTGCTCCAGCCACGATCCACAGGACGGCAGGACCGGCGCAAGCGCCGCCGCCGCGCGTTGCCTCAGCCGTACGGTCCGCCGCCGGGGCCGCAGATGGTCCAGTGCGGCCCCGGCGGCCGCACTGTTGAACAGGCCCGCAGCGCGCCGGACTTCGGCGAATTCGGCGACCGCCTCGGTCGTCCCCGCCGCGATCGCCTCCGCGGCCGCCGCCGCGTCCGCGATCCCGCTGTTCATGCCGCGCGCCCCGAACGGCGGGAACAGATGCGCCGCCTCACCCACGAGCAGCACCCGCCGGTGGGGATCGGTGAAGGAGGCGGCGACCTTCCGCAGGAAGCGGTACGTCGACACCCACAGGATCCGCTCGGCGTACCCCTCACCCACCACCGCGGGCAGCCAGCGCCGTACGGCCTCCTCGGTGCCGTACGCCTCCTGCGTGTCCTGGTCCCGGCACTGCAGGTCGACCTGGAAGCCCCCGGTGAACGGCACCCGCATCACGCTGCGCCCGCCGACGCCCGGATGCTCGTAGTGGAAGACCCGCTCGAGCGGCAGCTCGGCGCCGGGGACGTCGGCCACGTCGACGACGACATGGAAGCCCTCCCCGCGCGTGCCCTCCATGGCGATGCCGAGACCGTGCCGGAGTGTGGAGCGGGCACCGTCTGCGGCGACGGCGTACCCGCCGGTCCACATCTGCCCGTCCTCGCCGGTCAGTTGAACGCCGGTCCGCGTGGTGCGTACGTCCCTCACGCGGGCGTCCCACTCGAAGTCCACCCCGGCGTGTGCGCAGGCGGCGCGCAGGAAGCGTTCGGTGTCGACCTGGCGCAGGCTGGTGAAGGGCGGCGGGCCCGAAGGGGGCGGGAAGGTGCGGGAGTACACCTCGCGCCCCCGGTAGAGGGTCCGCTTCGTCTGCCAGGTCCGGCCGTACGACGTGATCTCGGCGGCGAGTCCCGGCTGCATCCCGTCGAGCAGGCCGAGGGTCTCCCGGTGCACGAACAGGGCGCGGCTGCCCGGCCGTTCGCGGTCCTCGGGGTCGGCTTCCAGCAGGAGGACCGGCAGTCCGTGCGCCCGCAGGGCGAGCGCGGCCGACAGGCCCACGGGCCCGGCACCGACCACCACGACAGGGTTCACGTGCGGGCGCCCTCGGCCAGCATGCGGGTGATCTCCACCCGCTTCACCTTCCAGGTGGCGGTCATCGGCAGCTCCTCGAACCGCCACTGCCGCGGCTCGGCCATCGCGGGCAGATCGGCCGTGGCCTCCCGCCAGCGATCCTGGTCCAGCGGCCGTTCGCCCCGCACGCACACCACCGGCACCGGCTCCCGGTCCACGCCCGGCACGATGACGACCTCGCGCAGCTCCTCCAACCGGTCCATCAGCGTGTCCTCGACCTCCAGATTGCTGTGCACGGAGTCGATCTGATCGATCTCACGGTCGATCAGATACAGCGCGCCCAGGCGGCTTTGGTAGCCCATGTCGCCCATCTGCCACCAGGCGCCGTCGAGTTGACGCTCGTACTGCTCGCGGGCGCCGAGGTAGGTGAGGATGCGGCCCCGGGTGCGGGCCTCGATCCGGCCGGGTGTTCCCGGGGCCGCGGGTCGCCCGTCGGGGCCGGTCACGCGGACGCGCGTGAATCCCGGTATCCCGATCCCCACCCGCCGTCCGTCCGCACGCGCGGCGCTGCGCCGGGTGAACCACTGGAACGCGACCGGCCCCGTCTCGCTCTGCCCGTACAGCTGGATCAGCCAGGGCGTACGGCGCTTCGAGGCGCCCAGCAGCCGCCGTACGGTGCGCGGGTGGATCGCGTCGAACGTGGAGCCGTACGACCTGACCCGGGACAGGGGGGCGCCGGGCGCGTCGGCCAACTCCTCCCACAGCACGAAGGTGTTGGGGTGGGTCTCGACGATGCCGGGCCGGTGCCGCACCAGCAGCGGTCCCACCGCGGCCGGGTCCGGGTCGGTGATCAGTACGAGCGGGCTGCCGAAGTGCAGCAGCACGCCGAGCAGATGGTAGAAGCGCGAGTGCACGAAGGACATGTGCACCGCCGCGGTCTCGGCGCGGGTGGGCCAGCCCATCGCCTTCTGCGGTACGAGCCGGTTCCACATGGTGCTCGCGCAGTGCACGGCGAGCTTGGGGACGCCGGTGGTGCCCGAACTGTGGGTGATCAGGGCGGGCTCGCGCGGGTGCAGCCGTACGGAGGCGGGCGGTTCGGCGCCGGCGTACTTCTCCAGGGGTTCGGCGCCGGGCGCGTCGTCCACGGAGAGGGTCCGCCGGACGAGGGAGGAGAGGTCGACGTCCTTGAGGGGGCCCTCCAGTTTGGCCCGGTCGGTGACGAGCCAGGGCTGCCGCAGCCGCCCCAGCAACTGCCCGACCACCGGGCCGGCCAGCCCCGGCGAGAGCAGCACGGGGACGGCGCCGATGCGGGAGAGCGCGCAGGTCAGCAGCATGATGTCGACGTTGTCCGTCTTGTGGACGGCCACCTGTTCCGAGGGCCGTACGCCGGCCTCCCACAACCGGCCCGACAGCTCCTCGACGACCTCGGCCAGCACCGGGTAGCTGAGGTCGACGCCGAGCGAGGGGTTGACGTCCAGCGGCCGGTCGAGGGTGACGAAGACGGCTCCGTGGCGGTCGGCCGCCCGCCGGAACACCGGCCCCAGATAGAAGCCGCGGTCGGCGAGCAGAGGATCCTGCTGTCGCATGGGGCCGTTCCTTTCTGTCGTGAGGTCACCGGCCCGGTGGTCACTGGCTGATGCGGTCATTGGCTTACGTGGTCATCGGCTGACGCGGTCACCAGGCGCCCTGGCGGACCAGATGGCGGCGGAGCTTTCCGGTGGGCGTGCGGGGGAGCGAGGGGACGAAACTGACACTGCGGGGGACCTTGAAGGCGGCCAGGTGCTCGCGGGCCAGCCCGACGAGGTCGTCCTCCAGACCCGCCGTCAGCGGCGCGACGGGAACGACGAAGGCGCGCAGCCGGCCGACACCGCGCCCGTCGGTGACGGCCGCGACCGCGACCTCCCGCACCGCCGGGTGCAGCCGCAGCACCGCCTCCACCTCCAGCGGGGAGACGGTGATGCCGCCGACCATCTCCAGGTCGTCGGTGCGGCCCAAGTGGCGGTAGGCGCCGTTCGGTTGGCGCACTGCCCGGTCGTGGGTGGCCAGCCAGCCGCCGACCAGGGTGCGCTCGGTCTCCTCGGGGCGGTTGAGATAGCCGGGCGTCACCGTCGGCCCCCGCACCCACAGTTCGCCCTCCGCGCCCTCCTCCACCGGGCACCCGGCACGGTCGCGCAGCTCCACCTCGAAGCCGGGCACGGGACGGCCCACGGTGCCCGGAGCGTTGTGGTCGAAGCTGTTGGCGCAGAAGGCGTGCCCGGCCTCGGTCGAACCGATCTGCTCCAGCACCGGCGCGCCGAGCAGCTCGGTGACCTGCCCCCCGAGCCCGTCCGGCAGACCCTCGCCGGCCGACACCGCGGCACGCACCGAGCCGAAGCAGGCCTCGTGCCCGCTGCCCCGGTCAGCCACCAGCGCCGCGTAGGCGGACGGCACGGAGTAGAGCAGCGTCACCCGGTGCCGGGCGACGAGTTCGTCGACGGCGGCCGGGGCCGGCCGCCGGTCGACCAGTACGGCGGAGGAGCCGGAGAACAGCGGGAAGACGAAGGCGTTGCCGAAGCCGTAGGCGAAGTACAGCTTCGACACGGACAGGGTGACGTCGTCCTGGGTGATCCGCAGCAGCCGCCGTCCGATGAGGTCGTGGTACGCCTTCGGGTCGCCGTGACCGTGCACGACCCCTTTGGGGCGGCCCGTGGTGCCGGAGGTGTACTGCACGTACAGCGGAGTGTGCGCGTCGACCGGACAGGCGTCGGCCGGCTCGGCGACCGAGGTGAGCGCGACCAGCTGATCGGCGCCCAGACAGGCCCGGTCGGCGAACCGGTCCTCGAGACCCGGCCCCGTGACGCACAGCACGGCCCCGGTGTCGTGGGCCATGAACGCGTGCTCGGCCGCCGGGAGTTCGGGGTTGACCAGCACCGCCACGGCCCCGAGCCGGGCGACGGCGAGGAAGGTCGTCACCCAGGCGATCCCGTCGGGCAGCGCGAGCAGCACCCGGTCGCCCGGCCGCACCCCGTGACCGGCGAGCACGCCGGCCGCACGGGCCGCGAGCGTGTGCACCTCGCCGTGGGTCCAGGCACGGTGGCCCTGGTGGAAGGCGGCCCGGTCCACCCACCCGCGCCGCTCGGCCAGGCCGGCGAGCTGCGCGGCGAGGTTGCCGGGAGCCTGGGACTCGGCCGGCGTCAGCGTGATCTGCGGAGTCGTCATCGCACCGGCTCCTCGTTCGCCGCGCGCTCCTGGCGGACGTCGGCGCGGGCCGCCGTGGTCTCCCGCTGCTCCCGGATCCGCTCCACGGTGTGCTCCCGCAGGGCCCGCATCTGGGCCGCGGTCTTCAGCAGCATCTCGTCGTACTCGGCGACCGGATCGGAGTCGAGGACGATCGCGCCGCCGGCGCCCAGATGCATCAGCCCGTCCGCGAACACGGCCGTACGGATGACGATGTTGAGGTCCGCGCCCCCGCTGCACCCGAGGTAGCCGATCGACCCGGAATACACGCCGCGGGCCTCGGTCTCCAGGGAGTCGATGATCTCCATCGTGCGCCGCTTCGGCGCCCCGGTCATCGATCCGCCGGGGAAGCAGGCGCGCACGCAGTCCACCGTGTCCGTGCCCGGCCGCAGCCGGCCCTCCACGGTGGAGACGAGCTGGTGCACGGTCGCGTACGTCTCGGTCGCCATCAGCCGGGTCACCCGCACCGATCCCGTCCGGCAGACGCGGCCGAGGTCGTTGCGGAGCAGGTCGACGATCATCAGGTTCTCGGCGCGCGTCTTGGCGTCCGCCGCGAGGGAGTCCCTGAGCCGGGCGTCCTGTTCGGGCCCGTCCCTGCGGGGCGCGGTGCCCTTGATGGGCCGGGCCTCGGCGACCCCGTCCCGGGTGATGCGCAGGAACCGTTCGGGGGAGGAACCGGCCACGTCGACCTCCCCGAACCTCAGAAAGGCCGCGTACGGGGCCGGGTTGATCCGGCGCAGCACGCGATAGAAGTCGTACGGGTCCGGCGGGGCGGGTAAGCGGGCCGCGTTGGTCAGACAGATCTCGTAGCTCGTGCCCGCGCGCAACTCCCGCCCGCACGACTCGATGTCCGCGAGATACGTCGCCCGGTCCCGCACCAGCCACGGTTCGGCGGCGGTGAGGTCGGGCTCGGTCCGCCCGCGCGGCGAGGGCCGTTCGGGGGCGGCGGAGACGAAGCTGAGCTGGGCCAGCGCGCTCTCGAGCCAGTCGTCGGCCTCCCGCGCGCCCTGCGGGGTGTCCTCGGCCAGACAGACCGCGTAGGTGAACCCCTTCAGATGGTCCACGGCGACGATACGGTCGGCGAACAGCCAGCAGGCGTCCGGGATGTCGGACGAGTGCCGGTTCGGTGAGCCGCAGTCGGCCTTCATCTCGTAGCCGAAGTAGCCGACATAGCCCCCGGTGAAGTCGAAGGGCAGCCCGGCGGCGTCCACCCGACGGCTCGTCAACTGCCGCCTGAGATAGTCGAAGACGCTCGCCGAGACCTTGCGCGGCGGCCGTCCGGGCCGCTCGATCTCGCACCGCCCGCTCTCGACGTCGTAGCGCACGAACTCCGCGAGCGGACCACTGTCGTCACCGAAGAACGAGAATCGCGACAGCCCCTCCTCGACCAGCGAACTGTCCAACCAGAACGCCCGCCGCGACGCCCCGTACATCCGGGTGAACGCGGCCTCCGCGTCGACGGCGCCGGCGATGCGCCGGGTGTGCAGTCGGTAGGCGGGGGCCGCCCGCCGGGGGCGGGGGACGGCCGCGGCCGGGACCGGGATCGCCGCCGCGTCGGGGGTGACGGCGGTGTTCTTCGTACGGGTCCTACGGGCCCGTTCCGCCGTGAGATTACGGAAGTTGACCAGCATCCGGTGGCCGTACTCGGTGAGCACGGACTCCGGATGGAACTGCACCCCCCACAGCGGCCGTTCGCGGTGCCGCAGCGCCATCAGGACCCCGTCCTCGGCCCAGGCGGTGGCCTCCAGGGTGTCCGGGAGCGGCTCGGACACGGCCAGCGAGTGATAGCGGACCGCGGTGAACTCCTGCGGCAGCCCCCGGAACAGGTCCCGGCCGTGGTGGCGGACCGTGGACAGATGTCCGTGCCGGGGCTCCGGGGCCGGCCGGACCCGGGCGCCCTCCCCGAGCGCGATGCCCTGGTGGCCCAGGCAGACGCCGAGCACGGGGATCGGGGACTCGGCGAGCACGGCGGCACCGAGGCCGACGTCGCGCGGCTCGGCCGGGTGCCCGGGCCCCGGCGACACCACGACATTGTCGAATTCCGCGAGATCGGGAACTCCGCCGGCGGCGTCATTCAGCACCACAACCGGTTCCTCGCCGTTGACCTCGGCGATCAGCTGGAACAGGTTGTAGGTGTACGAGTCGTAATTGTCGATGAGCAGGGTCTTCACCCGCCCACCTCCCTCGGTTCGTTCCGGGCCTATGCGGTCCGTCTTTTGTGCCGTCCACGGAATGCCTGGAGCGGCGGATACAGCCATTTCTTGAAGAAACGCTGAAGCCGCGGCATGAGAATCCAGGTGACGAGGGCAGTGACACAGAGACATAACAGCAGCGTGCGGACGAGCGGATTGAGGCCGCCGAGATAGGGAATGACGATCAGATTGAACAGGAGCACCGGCGGAAATACCGCGCTCATGTTGATGAACCACAGTTTCCATTTCGGCGGCGGGGTGGGCGCCTTCGGTGCGGTGGTCTGGGAGTCGAACCACACCTTGGAGCCCCGCACGCTCCTGCGCTCGGTCTGCCGGGCGACGCTCGCCACCCGAACGTCCCACTGGGCGCGGGCGGTTGACTCCTCCCAGGCCCGGGCCGTGCCCTCGCTTGCGAAGCGATAGACCACATGCCACTCCGCCTCCTGGTCGACAAGGACGCCACCCCCCAGGAAGCCCGGCTGCTGCGAGCTCGCGCCGAGCATGGCCCACCCCCACGAGTGGAAGTCGGGCTCATGGCCCGGCACCACCTGATAGGCCACGGTGACGGTGACGGGATTGCTGGTCACGCGGATTGGTACGCAAAACCTCCACAGCACGTTCAAATATTAAACGAAGTTCTTTCGACTGTCCGGATCGTGACTCTTCATCCATCTTTCGTCCGCCTTGGCGCACTCTGTCGACTTCTACTGGGGGTAACTTCCAGCAAATTCGGGGAAGCGCTTGCCGGGCGGGTCTAAACGGCTGCACGATCGCTTTCCTCGACATTCCCCGACCGAAGGAGATCCATGTCCAGGTACGACTGGGATATGAGCCACGAGGGAATCGACCAGGCCCGTTCCGTGATCGAGCCGGCGCGGAAAGAAGTGACCGCGCATCCGATTTACCAGCGGATCAACAGCCGGGCGGACATGGCGACGTTCATGGCGCACCACGTCTTCGCGGTGTGGGACTTCATGTCCCTGCTCAAGTCGCTGCAGCGGGAGCTGACGTGTGTCGACGTCCCCTGGGTGCCACGCGGTTCGCAGGTGAGCCGGCGGCTCATCAACGACATCGTGCTCGTCGAGGAGAGCGACGAGCTGAACGGCGGCTTCAGCAGCCACTTCGAGCTGTACCGCGCCGCCATGCACGAGGCGGGCGCCGACACCACCCGGCTCGACGCGTTCCTCGCCCTGCTCACGGAGGGCCACGGCGTCCCGGCGGCCCTGCGCGCCGCCCAAGTCCCCGCCCCCGCCAACGAGTTCGTCCGCACCACCTTCTCGATCATCGAGGACCGGCCCCTGCACTGCCGGGCCGCCGCCTTCGCCTTCTCCCGCGAGGACCTGATCCCCGACATGTTCGACCAGGTCATCAAGAAGGAGGGCACCGAACGCTTCCCCCTCTTCTGCGACTACCTCGCCCGCCACATCGAGGTCGACGGCGAGGAACACACCCCCATGGCCATGCAGATGGTGGCCGACCTGTGCGGCACGGACGACACCCGCTGGCAGGAGGCCGCCGAGACGGCAATCCTCGCCCTGGAGGCCAGGTCCCGACTGTGGGACGGGATCACGGAGGCGATGGGCTGAGGCGACGAAGGGTCGCTCGCGCCACGGCTTCCGCGCCGGTCACGTCGCCGTCTTTACGGCGGTCACGCCGAGGTTTCCCGGTCGGTCACGTCGGTGTCTCTACGTCGGTGTCGACGTCGATCGCGGCAGCGAGTCCACGCTGGTCATGCGGCGGTATCCCCGTCGGTCACGCCGCCCCGTCCACGTCCATCACGTCGCCGCCTTCACGTCGGTTACGCCGCCCCGTCCACGTCCATCACGTCGCCGCCTTCACGTCGGTTACGCCGCCCCGTCCACGTCCATCACGTCGCCGCCTTCACGTCGGTTACGCCACCGTCTCCACCGGCCGTCCCGTCGTCATCTCCGCGCCGGTCACGTCGCCGTCTCCGTAGTCCCCTCCGATGTCGGCGCCTCTCCGAATCGCGCCAGCGCCAGTGCGCCCGCGACGGCGATGACGAACCCCAGCACCGCCAGCCAGGCGAGCCCCTCGCGGGTGCGGTCCCCGAGCCACACCACGCCCACCAACGCCGGGCCGATCGTCTCGCCGATCACCATTCCGGCCGTCGCCGTGGTGACCGAGCCGCGCTGCAGGGCGGAGGTCAGCAACAGGAAGGCAGCACCTCCGCCGAGGAGGAGGGCGTACGTCGCCGGGTTGGTGAGCAGTTCCGACGGTACGAGCGAGTCGATCAGGCGTACCGACACCTCCACCACCCCGAACCCGAACCCGGCCCCCAATCCGAGCACCAGCGCCCGCCCCCGCCCGGACCAACGCCCGCCGACCAGCCCGAGCAGCAGCACCACCACGGCGATCGCGAGCATCACCCACTTCAATGCCGTCGGCCCCTCGCGATCCCCCTCGGCCCCGGACGCCAGCCCCAGCATCGCGAGCCCGGCGCACACCACCCCGACCGCACCCCACTCCATCCCGCTCAGCCGCACATGCAGCAGCCTGGCCGCGACCACTCCGGTCACCGCCAGGCTGGACGCGAGCGCCGCCGCGACCGCGTAGATCGGAATCGACCGCAGTGCGACGATCTGCAGCAGGAACCCCAGCCCGTCCAGCGCCAGCCCGGCCAGATACCGCCACTGCCGCAGCGCCCGGAGCAGCAGCGCCGCCTCCCCGCCCCCGCCCGCACTCGCCGCTCGCGCGGCGACCGCCTGCAGCACCGTCGCCGTACCGAAGCAGACCGCCGCGCCAAGAGCGCACACCATGCCAAAGATCACAAAGGGACTGTAGGGGAGGCACGCAACGGGCGGGGCGCCTGGGCGTGCCCTCTCACCGATCTTTAGGCTGACCCCCGCACACCGCACGACAGCACAGACACCGCACGACAGCACGTCGGGCAGCACATCAACGGGGAGACACGGACATGGCGGACGCACGCCGGCAACTTCGCTCGGGCACGGTCGTGCTCGGTGGCATGGGACTTCTCGCGGCGACCCTCACCGCCTGCTCCTCTGACCCCGACAAGCGCTGCGTCGACCGCGACAGCTACAACCTCGCCAAGGGCTACAAGGTCGTCGCCGACCAGAACTGCAAGTCCACGAAGGCCTCGGCCAACGGGGTCTGGTACTACGGCGGCAGCAAGAAGGGCTCCTGGGTCGAGGACGGCTCCTTCACCAAGCCCCGCAAGGCCTCCAGCGGTTCGGGCGGTTCCGGCGGCGGCCACGGCGTCTCCCGCGGCGGCTTCGGCAGCGGCAAGGGAAGCTCCGGCGGCTGACGGGCCCGTAACCAGGACCCGTCACCAGAACTTCGTCACCAGGACTCGTACGGCCATGCAACGCCACACCCTCACCCCCCGCCCCGGCTGGCAGCAGACCGTCGAGGAACAGGGCCTGATCTACCCCCTCACCCGCCACCCCGACGACTCCCTGCGCCCCTACTGGGACGAGAGCGCCTACTACTCCTTCACCCTCGACGAGGTGGAGGCGCTGGAGGAGACCGTCGAGGAACTCCACCGCATGTGCCTGGCGGCGGCGGACCACATGGTCACCGTCGGCCGCTTCGCCGACCTCGGCATCACCGACCCGCGGGTGGCCGAGGCGGTCACCGAGTCCTGGCGCCGGCGCGCCGAACTCCCCTCCGTCTACGGCCGTTTCGACCTCCGCTACGACGGCACGGGCCCCGCCAAGCTCCTGGAGTACAACGCCGACACTCCCACATCCCTGGTCGAGGCGGCCTCCCCGCAGTGGTTCTGGATGGAGGAACGCTTCCCGGGCGCCGACCAGTGGAACTCCCTCCACGAACGCCTCGTCGCCGCCTGGAAGAAACAGTCCGCCCTCCTCCCGCCCGGCAGCCCCCTGTACTTCGCGCATTCCTCGGACGACGAACTCGGCGAGGACCTGATGACGGTCGCCTACCTCAAGGAGACCGCCGAACAGGCCGGCCTGGACACCGACTGGATCTCCATGGAGGAGATCGGCTGGGACTCCCTCTCCGGCCGCTTCGTCGACAACCAACTCCGCTTCATCCGCAGCTGCTTCAAGCTCTACCCCTGGGAGTGGCTCACCACCGACGCCTTCGCCGACCACGTCCTGGACACCCTCGACAACGGCGGCGGCACGGGCACGACCCTGTGGATCGAACCGGCCTGGAAGATGCTCCTCAGCAACAAGGCTCTCCTGGCGATCCTCTGGGAGCTCTACCCGGACCACCCGAACCTCCTACCCTCCTATCTCGACGGCCCGCGAGAACTGACGGGAACCACGGGCTACGTCGCCAAGCCGCTGCTCGGCCGTGAGGGCGCCGGCGTGACGATCCACGAGCCCGGCACCGCGCCCGTCGTACGCGAAGAGGCTTGCTGCTACCAGGAGTTGGCCCCGCTGCCCGACTTCGACGGCAACCGCGTCGTCCTCGGCGCCTGGGTCGTCGAGGACGAGTCGGCCGGCCTCGGCATCCGCGAGTCGTCCGGACCGGTCACCGACGAGTACGCCCGTTTCCTGCCGCATGTGATCCGGTGAGGCCGCCTCAGCCGCCGAGCACGCCCCGCAGTTGAGCGAGCCCCCAGTCCAGATCCTCCTTCCCGATCACCAACGGCGGCGCGATCCGCACCGTCGACCCGTGCGTGTCCTTCACCAGTACCCCCCGCTCCATCAGCTTCTCCGACACCTCCCGCCCCGTCCCGAACGCCGGACCGATGTCGACGCCCGCCCACAGTCCCCGCCCGCGCACCGCAGTCACCCGCCCGGCGCCCTTCAACGCCCCCAGCTCCCGGTGCAGATGGCCGCCCAGCTCCGCCGACCGAGCCTGGAACTCGCCCGTCCGCAGCATCGCGATCACCTCCAGCGCCACCGCACAGGCCAGCGGATTCCCACCGAACGTCGACCCGTGCTCCCCGGGCCGGAACACCCCGAGCACCTCGGCACTCGACACCACCGCCGACACCGGCACGATCCCGCCGCCCAGCGCCTTCCCGAGCACATACACATCGGGTACGACCCCCTCGTGCTCGCACGCGAAGGTCGCGCCCGTCCGCCCCAGCCCCGACTGGATCTCGTCCGCCACGAACAGCACGTTCCGCTCCCGCGTCAGTTCCCGCACCGCCGGCAGATAACCGGCCGGCGGCACCAGCACCCCCGCCTCGCCCTGGATCGGCTCGAGCAGCACGGCGACCGTGTTCTCCGTCATCGCGGCCCGCATCGCCGTCAGGTCCCCGTACGGCACGATCTCGAAGCCCGGCGTGTACGGCCCGAAGTCCGCCCGCGCCTCCGCGTCGGTGGAGAAGCTGATGACCGTCGTCGTACGGCCGTGGAAGTTGTTGCCCGCGACCACGATCTTCGCCATCTCCGCGGGCACGCCCTTGACCCGGTACCCCCACTTCCGGGCCGTCTTCACCGCGGTCTCCACCGCCTCCGTGCCCGTGTTCATCGGCAGCACCATCTCCATCCCGCACAGCTCGGCGAGCTCGGAGCAGAACGCCGCGAACCGGTCGTGGTGGAACGCCCGCGACGTCAGCGTCACCCGCTCCAGCTGCGCCTTCGCCGCCTCCACGAGCCGCCGGTTGCGATGGCCGAAGTTGAGCGCCGAGTAACCGGCCAGCAGATCCAGGTACCGCCTCCCTTCCACATCGGTCATCCACGCCCCGTCCGCGGACGCGATGACCACGGGCAGCGGGTGGTAGGTGTGCGCGGTATGCGCGTCGGCGGCGGCGATGAGGGTCTCCGTAGCAGTCACGGGATCTCCAGAAGGTGCCAGATGCTGAGGATGGGCCCCCTTTCCTATCGTCGCTCGCATGGTGGATGCGGGACCTCTGCCTCCCGGCGCGCCCGGTAGGCTGACCGGCGGGCCGTGACTGGCGCGCTGGGATGGGACCGACCATCGGGGAGCGGCCTTCGTAGGACGAGTGCCGTGCGCCTGGGCCAGCCGTGAACCGTGAATGCTCCAAGCCACGCCACCCGGAGGCCGACGACATGTCAGAGCAGCAGCCCCTCTCCACCGAGTCCACCGCCTTCCGCGCCGCCCTCGACGTGATCCGCGCCGTCGAGCCGCGAGTCGCCGACGCCATCGGCCAGGAGGTCCACGACCAGCGCGAGATGCTCAAGCTGATCGCCTCCGAGAACTACGCCTCCCCGGCCACCCTTCTCGCGATGGGCAACTGGTTCAGCGACAAGTACGCCGAGGGCACCATCGGCCGCCGCTTCTACGCCGGCTGCCGCAACGTCGACACCGTCGAGTCCCTCGCCGCCGAGCACGCCAAGGAGCTGTTCGGCGCCCGCCACGCCTACGTCCAGCCGCACTCCGGCATCGACGCCAACCTGGTCGCCTTCTGGTCCGTCCTCGCCGACCGCATCGAGGCCCCCTTCCTGGAGAAGACCGGCGTCCGCCAGGTCAACGACCTCACCGAGGCCGACTGGGCCGAGCTCCGCCAGGCCTTCGGCAACCAGCGCATGCTCGGCATGTCCCTGGACGCCGGCGGCCACCTCACCCACGGCTTCCGCCCGAACATCTCCGGCAAGATGTTCGACCAGCGCTCCTACGGCACCGACCCGGCCACCGGCCTCATCGACTACGAGGCCCTGCGCGTCTCCGCCCGCGAGTTCAAGCCGCTGATCATCGTCGCCGGTTACTCCGCCTACCCCCGTCTCGTGAACTTCCGCATCATGCGCGAGATCGCCGACGAGGTCGGCGCCACGCTCATGGTGGACATGGCGCACTTCGCCGGTCTCGTCGCCGGCAAGGTCCTCACCGGCGACTTCGACCCGGTCCCGCACGCCCAGATCGTCACCACCACCACCCACAAGTCGCTGCGCGGCCCGCGCGGCGGCATGGTCCTGTGCGACGACTCCCTCAAGGACCAGGTCGACCGCGGCTGCCCGATGGTCCTCGGCGGCCCGCTCCCGCACGTCATGGCCGCCAAGGCCGTCGCCCTCGCCGAGGCCCGTCAGCCCTCCTTCCAGGACTACGCCCAGCGCATCGTCGACAACTCCCGCGCACTGGCGGACGGCCTGATGCGCCGGGGCGCCACCCTCGTCACCGGCGGCACCGACAACCACCTCAACCTCATCGACGTCACCTCCTCCTACGGCCTCACCGGCCGCCAGGCCGAGGCGGCCCTGCTCGACTCGGGCATCGTCACCAACCGCAACGCCATCCCGGCCGACCCCAACGGCGCCTGGTACACCTCCGGCATCCGCATCGGCACCCCCGCCCTGACCACGCGTGGCCTGGGCACCGCCGAGATGGACGAGGTCGCGGGCCTCATCGACCGCGTCCTCACCACCGCCGAGGCGGGCACCACCAAGTCGGGCGCTCCCTCCAAGGCCCAGCACGTCCTCGACCCGAAGATCGCGGACGAGATCTCGCACCGCGCCACCGACCTCGTGGCCGGCTTCCCGCTGTACCCGGAGATCGACCTGGGCTGACGCTTTGGTCTGACACCTTGGGCTGACGTCTTGGGTTGAAGCCTTGGTCTGACGCCTTCGGTGGACGACAAGGCGGATCTCAGCGGTCTCAGTGGGCTCCGTGGTCTCGGCGGACCTCAGAGGTCGAGGTCGAACAGTTCCTGTCGTGGTTCCTCCCGCGGCGGTCCGGCTCCCTGCCGGGCCGCCGCGCGGCGTATCAGCAGCGTGCCGCCGGCACCGAGCACGAGCCCCAGGGCCAGCCCCGAGACCGCCCACCCGACGCCGCCCGCGTCCCAGCCGGCCCCATGCCCCCCGGCCGCGCCCTCGGCAGGCCCTGCCGCAGCCGCCCCCTCGCCGAGCCCGGCGAGCACCTTTTCCCGTTCCAACTGCACGAAGATCGAGCGCGGCGCCCGGTGCCAGCGGATGTCGTCGTCCTGAACGTCCGGCGCCGGATCCGTCCGTATCCAGGGCGTGCCGTCCGCCGCCACCAACAGCTGGTCCTGGCGTTCGACGGCCACGTCACCGCCCGGTGGCCGGTTCGTCCGGGGCCAGCCGCCGATTCCCGTCAGTCCCCAGATCACGGTGATGTCCACCGGCGGATAGCGGCCCTCGGTCCAGGCCTCCGGTACCCGCTCGGTTCCCAAGTACGTCGGCCGCAGCAGCTGCTTCAGGCGGGCGAAGGACGCCTCTCTGGAGCGCAGTACCGTCGTCTGCCCCGAGCCGCCCGCGATCACCATCGCCATGTCGGGGACGTCCTGCTCCTGCTCCTGCTGCTCCTGTGCCTGAGTTCTCAACGCCTGTGTTCTCAAGGCCTGCGTTGTCGACGACCGTCCCTCGGTGCCGGCGTCCTCGGTCCCTCCGGCCGCGTCGGCCGCCGGCACCGCGCACAGGGCCAGCATCACCGCCGGCAAGAGAGCCGCCAGCCGTACCCTTGCCCGTCCGCTCAGCCCTGCCATCAGTCCCCTCCCCCCTCGCCTCTTCTCCGGTTCTCCTCGCCGGTTCTCCTCTCCGGCGTCGGCTCACACATCCCGCAGCTCCTGCCGGGGGCCCAGCTCCCGCCCCCGCCGCCCCCGCCGCCACCGGTCCCGCCGCTCCCGCGATGCGACCGGCCGCAGTGCCAGTGCCAGCGCTGCCCCGGTCGCCGCGCCGGGCAGCGCCCACCACCGGTTCGCCCACCAGCCGGTGTCGTCGTCGGCCTTGGGCGCGCCGACCGTCACCGTGGCCGTCCCCGCGTCCGTGTCCGGAACAGCCGCCGTGTCCGGCCCCTCCGTTTGCCAGGGCCCAGGGAAGATGCCGGTGTACCCCTCACCCCTGGCCCTGCCCATCACGCCCAGTTTCTTGAGCAGGGCCCGGAGTTGGGCGGGGTGGTCGGCGCGGTGCCAGTAGCCGTTCGCGTTCTCCGGCACGTCGGCCGCCGTGTGGATCCAGACGGCCTGCGATTTGGCCTCGACCGGGAAGACGCGGTCCATCCGCCACGGCGATATGTCGTGCGCCAGCCAGGTCACGTTGATCTGGCGGGCACCGGCCAGATCGGACTTCGGAGGCTCCTCCCGGGCGCCCGTGTTCTCCGGGCCCAGGAGTTGCTGCAACTCGTCGTACGCCTTGTCCGAGTAGGAGAGGGCGGAGGCCTCCCCGCTCGCAGGCGATGTCACCAGCACGCTCGTCGGTCCACCGGCCGAAGCCGACGACGCGCCCCACACCATCAGGGCAAGTGTCGCCGCCAACGCCCCCACCAGCCCGGCCAGTTCACGAGCCCTGTACCGCCATCCAGGCATTCCGTCCCCCAACGGTCGGTCCCTGCGGCCCGTCCGCGGCCGCGTGTCACTTCTGGTACACCGCCCGACCCGCCGGGGTTCCCACCTCCCGCGAACTATTTGAAGGACTCCCCGGACTCCCCGGAAAGCTCCGACGGCGCTGCGAGCGACTTCGCGACCTCCAAAGCCCGGCTCCTCGACGCCAGCCCTTCCAGCCGGAGCGTCACCTCCCCGTCCCCCACCCGGTGGCTCCACAGCAGCGTCGGCCCGGCGGTCCGCTCCTTGCGGGTGAAGCGGTTGCCGTCCGCGTCCACCAGCCAGAAGCTCAGCAGGTGGGGGCGGGGGAACCACAGGGCGTAGTTCTGCACGCCGTCGGCCGAGGGCTCCTCGCCCAGCTCGATCCACTCCGGGGGTTCGCGCACGGTCTTGGTGAAGGCGGGGTCCAGCCGCTCCGGAAACTCGTCCAGCCGCACCGTGTGCCCGCCCTCCCGCCAGCACAGGCTGACCAGGAACCGCCCGTGCGGCTCGCTCGCCACGGCCACCGTGTCCGGCAGACCGAGCGCGTCCGGGACCAGCGGCTCGAAGCCGGCCCGGCGCTCGGCCTGCCCGAGCGACACCGACCTCCCGCAGCCGGGCACCTCGGCCCCCGGCGAGGGCACCGCCGAGGGGTCGTACCGCACCTCGACACCGCCGAAGTCGAACCAGTCCAGGACCGCGGCCCGCACCGGGGGCGTGAGCGCGAGGACCGTCAGCAGGCCGCACAGGACCGCGGTCAGCGAACGCCACCGCACGCGTGTCCAGCGCCGGACCGTACGCAGCCGCTCACGGGCGCCCCCGGGCTCTGCCACCGGGACCGGCAGCTGCTCGGCCAGTATCTGTCCCAGCACCCGCTCGACCATCGTCTCGGAACCGACGGAACCGACGGAACCGGCGTCCCCGGGCGCATCCAGTGACCGCCCGAGCGCCCGCAGCTCCTCCGGCAGCCGAGAAGCACCGGTGCCCCCCGGACCACGTCCGCCCTCACCGTCGTACGCATCGCGTCCCTCACTCACCCTCATCACCCCCTTCCCGAGGCTGGAAATCCGGCAGCAGGCGGCCCAGCCTGCGCAGGGCGCGGTTGAGGCGGGACTTGACCGTCCCGCGAGGCCAGCCCAGGGCCTGGGCCGTCTCGGACTCGTCCATCTCCAGGAGATAGCGGTAGGTGACGACCAGGCGGTGCTCCTCGCTCAGCTTCTCCAGAGCGGAGAGGAGGGCCGCCCGGCGCTCCGTCTCCAGCGTCGCCACCGCCGGGTCCGCCGATTCCGGTATCAGCGGCTCCGCCTCCGCCAAAGCTGCCTCCCGGCCGGCGAGCGTGCGCTGCCGCGCCGCCGTCCGCACTGTGTTCCTCGTCTCATTGGCGACGATCGACAGCAGCCACGGCTTGAACGCCGAGCCGTCCTTGAACCTGCTCAGCGCGCAGTACGCCTTGACGAAGGCCTGCTGCACCACGTCCTCCGCGTCCGCACCCGCCCCGAACGCGGCGGCCGCCCTGAGCGCGATGCCCGTATGGGCCCGCACCAGCTCCGCGTACGCCTCCGGTTCTCCGGCGCGTACGCGTGCGATCACCGCGGCCTCATCGACGATGCGGCCCCCCTCCCGCGTTCTCACACTCTTGTTACACCGCGGGAGAGGGATCGGTTCCCATCTGTTTCCGACCAGTTCCGGATCGGGCCGGGACACCTGAGAGAATGGTGAACATGGCCTCTGACAGTCCCCGCGTGCTCTCCGGGATCCAGCCCACCGCAGGCTCGTTCCACCTCGGCAACTACCTCGGCGCCGTCCGCCAGTGGGTGGCCCTGCAGGAGTCCCACGACGCGTTCTACATGGTCGTCGACCTGCACGCGATCACGGTTCCGCAGGTCCCGGCGGAGCTGCGCGCGAACACCCGGCTGGCCGTCGCCCAGCTCCTCGCGGCCGGTCTCGACCCCGAGCGCTGCACGCTCTTCGTCCAGAGCCATGTCCCCGAGCACGCCCAGCTGGCCTGGGTCATGAACTGCCTCACCGGCTTCGGCGAGGCGTCCCGCATGACCCAGTTCAAGGACAAGTCCGCCAGGCAGGGCGCCGACCGCGCCTCCGTCGGCCTGTTCACCTACCCGGTCCTCCAGGTCGCCGACATCCTGCTCTACCAGGCCAACGAGGTCCCGGTCGGCGAGGACCAGCGCCAGCACGTCGAGCTCACCCGCGACCTCGCCACGCGCTTCAACGGCCGCTTCGGCGAGACCTTCACGATCCCGAAGCCGTACATCCTCAAGGAGACGGCGAAGATCTACGACCTGCAGGACCCGTCGATCAAGATGAGCAAGTCGGCCTCCACGCCGAAGGGCCTCATCAACCTTCTCGACGACCCCAAGGCCACGGCGAAGAAGGTCAAGAGCGCCGTCACCGACACCGACACCGTCATTCGCTACGACGCCGAGAACAAGCCGGGCGTCAGCAACCTGCTCACCATCTACTCGACCCTCACGGGCAAGTCGATCGCCGAGCTGGAGCAGGACTACGAGGGCAAGATGTACGGCGCGCTCAAGACGGACCTCGCCGAGGTCATGGTCGACTTCGTGACGCCCTTCAGGGAGCGCACCCAGCAGTACCTGGACGACCCGGAGACGCTGGACTCGATCCTGGCGAAGGGCGCGGAGAAGGCGCGCGCCGTCGCCGCGGAGACCCTCTCCGAGGCGTACGACAAGGTGGGCTTCCTGCCCGCCAAGCACTGACGCGCACCACCGCACGCACGTACCACTGGGCAGAGCGCTGCACATCACTACGGTTGCGCCTGCCCGCGACACAGCCGGGGCCTTACAGTCGATAGCCGACGGCTGAGAACAAATCCGTCACGACGACAGGAGACGACGTGGGGACCGTAACGATCGGCGTGTCGATCGCGGTCCCGGAGCCTTACGGCAGCCTGCTCCAACAGCTGCGCGCGGGCTTCGGTGACGCCGCGGCCCACGGCATCCCCACGCACGTCACCCTGCTGCCGCCGACGGAGATCGACGGCGGCGACCTGCCGGCCGTCGAGGCACATCTGACCGAGGTCGCCGCGACCGGCCGCCCGTTCCCGATGCGGCTGTCCGGCACCGGCACGTTCCGGCCCCTGTCACCCGTCGTCTTCGTGCGGGTCGTCGAGGGCGCCGAGGCCTGCACCTGGCTGCAGCAGCAGCTCCGCGACGCCTCCGGCCCGGTGCCGCGCGAACTGCAGTTCCCGTACCACCCGCACGTCACGATCGCGCACGGCATCGACGAGGAGGCTATGGACCGCGCCTTCGAGGGCCTCGCCGACTACGAGGCCGACTGGCCGTGCACCGGCTTCGCGCTGTACGAGCAGGGCCCCGACGGCGTGTGGCGCAAGCTGCGCGAATACGCCTTCGGGGGCACAGTGGTGCCGCCCCAGGCCGGTCATGTGCGGGGCACGATCCCCAGCCACTGACTAGACGGGCAGCCGTCGCAGCACCCCCCGTGGCACATGCCGCAGCACCGACATCACCACGCGCAGCACGCCCGGCACCCACACCGTCTCCGAGCGTCGCCGCAGCCCCAGTTCGATGGCTGTGGCGACCGCCTCCGGTGTCGTCGCGAGCGGTGCGTCCGGCAGGCCGGCGGTCATCTTCGAGCGGACGAACCCGGGCCGTACGACCATGACGTGCACGCCCGTGCCGTGCAGCGCGTCGCCCAGGCCCTGGGTGAAGGCGTCCAGGCCGGCCTTGCTGGAGCCGTAGATGAAGTCGCTGCGGCGGGCCCGCTCTCCGGCGACCGAGGAGAGCACCACCAGCGAGCCGTGGCCCTGTGCCTGCAGCGCGCGTGCGCTCACCAGGGCCGCCGACACCGCGCCCGTGTAGTTGGTCTGCGCGACACGCACCGCCGAGGCCGGTTCGCGCTCGTCGCGTGCCTGGTCGCCGAGGATCCCGAACGCGAGCAGCACCATGTCGACGTCGCCGTCCGAAAAGACCTTGCCGAGGGCCGTCTCGTGGGCGTCCGGGTCGAGCGCGTCGAAGGCGACCGTGTGCACGTCGGCACCGTGGCCGCGCAGCTGCTCCGCGGCCTGTTCCAGGGCGGGCGAGGGGCGTCCCGCCAGCCACACCGTGCGCGTGCGGCGCGCGATCAGACGGCGTGCGGTGGCGAGCGCGATCTCGGACGTACCGCCGAGGACGAGCAGGGACTGGGGGAGGCCGAAGGCGTCCTTCACGACAGCTCCTAGAGGTTGCCGGTTGCCTGGAGGTTGAGGCGGCGGGACAGGTCGGAGGTGAACACGCCGCGCGGGTCCAGTTCCGAGCGCAGGGCCCGGAAGTCGTCGAGGCGCGGGCACATCGAGGCGAGCAGGTCGGGGCGCAGCCGGGAGTCCTCGGCGAGGCAGACGCGGCCGCCGGCCGTGGCGACCTCCTCGTCGAGCCGGTCGAGGAAGGCGCCGAGACCGGGCAGACCCGCCGGAAGGTCGAGGGCGAGCGTCCAGCCGGGCACGGGGAAGGAGAGCCAGCCCGGGGCGGCCTCCCCGAAGCGCTTGAGGACGGCGAGGGAGGGCGGGCAGCGGCGCTCGGAGACGCGCCGCACGATCCGGCGCAGGGCGTCCTCCTGGCCGTCTCCGACGACGAACTGGTACCGCACGAAACCGCCGCGGCCGTAGACGCGGTTCCCGTGGGGCATGCCGTCCAGGGGATGGAAGAAGGCGGAGATCCGCTGCAGCCGGCCACTACGCGCGCGTGGCGCCCGCCGGTACCGGAGCTCGTTGAACAGGTCCGCGGCAGGGCGGCCGAGCAGACCGTCCGGGACGAAGGCGGGCGCGGCCGGGAACTGCGGGGTGCGGAAGGCAAGCGGGGCTCTACGCGCGCGTGCGGGCAGCGCGTCGAGCGGGGCGTGGTCGCCGCGGGTGAGGACCCCGCGGCCCGTCGCCGCGCCGCGGGCCAGCAGGTCGATCCACGCAGCCGAGTAGCGGTGCCGGCGGTCGGTGGCCGTCAGCCGCGCCATCAGGTCGTCGAGGTCCGTGGCGCGCTCGGTGTCGACCGACATCAGGGAGGTCTCGACCGGCAGCAGCTGCACGGTGGCCGTCAGGATCACGCCGGTCAGGCCCAGGCCGCCCGCGGTGGCGTCGAACAGGGGCGTGCCGGGGCTCACCGTGCGGATCTCGCCGTCGGCGGTGAGGAGTTCCAGCGACAGGACGTGGCGGGAGAAGGAGCCCGAGGCAGGGTGGTTCCTGCCGTGGACGTCGGCGCCGATCGCGCCGCCGACCGTCACCTGGCGGGTGCCGGGCGTCACCGGCACGAACCAGCCCAGCGGCAGCAGCACCTCGATCAGCCGGTGCAGCGAGACGCCCGCGTCGCACAGCACGGTGCCGCCGGTGGCGTCGATCGCGTGGATGCGGTCCAGGCCCGTCATGTCGAGCACCGTCCCGCCGGCGTTCTGCGCCGCGTCCCCGTACGCCCGGCCCAGGCCCCTGGCGATGCCCCCGCGGACCCCGCAGCCCCGGACGGCGGCCGCGGCCTCCTCGTACGTCCGTGGACGGGTCACACGGGCCGCGGTGGGAGCGGTGCGGGCCCAACCGGTGAGGGGGACGGGAACGGCGTCGGCGGACATGTCGGCGACCGTATCGTCCCTATATGGGCGATTGGTTTGGAAACATGAATCCCCTCCCCGAAATGGGTGATTAATGGGACGTCGTTGAATATTGCCGCCGGAATCGGCAGGGTGCTCGCCACAGCCCTGCGCTTTCGGGGTACTTGCACATTGGTCTTCCGTACCGAGGGCAGAGTTGGATCATGGACTGGCTGAAGAAGCTCCCCGTCGTCGGGTCGCTCGTGGCGCGCCTGATGACCACGCACGCGTGGCGGTCGTACGAGCGTCTGGACCGGGTGAAGTGGGCCAGGCTGGCCGCCGCGATGACGTTCACCAGCTTCGTCGCGCTGTTCCCGCTGCTCACCGTGGCCGCCGCGATCGCCGCCGCCACGCTCAGCAAGGACCAGCAGAACGACCTGCAGGACAAGATCGCCGAACAGGTCCCCGGCATCTCCGACCAGCTCAACATCGAGGGCCTGGTCCAGAACGCCGGCGCCATCGGCCTCATCGCGGGCGCCGCGCTGCTGTTCACCGGCATCGGCTGGGCGGGCTCGCTGCGCGAGTGCCTGCGCGCGGTGTGGGAGCTGCCCGACGCGGAGGAGAACCCCGTCCTGCGCAAGGCCAAGGACCTGGGCATCCTCGTCGGTCTCGGCGGCGCGGTACTCTTCACGCTTGCGACGTCCACCGTCGCGTCCGCGATGGTCGGCTGGATCACCAAGCAGGCGGGCATCGACAAGGACGGCTGGGGCGGAGTCCTGCTGTATGTCGCCGCGTTCGCCGTCGCCGTACTCGCCGACTTCCTGCTGCTTCTGTACGTCCTCACGCTGCTGCCCGGCGTCGAACCGCCGCGCCGCCGCCTGATGGTCGCCGCGCTGATCGGCGCGGTCGGCTTCGAGCTGCTGAAGGCACTGCTGAGCGGCTACATACAGGGCGTGGCAACGAAGAGCATGTACGGCGCCTTCGGCGTCCCCGTCGCCCTGCTGCTGTGGATCAACTTCACGGCGAAACTCGTCCTGTTCTGCGCCGCGTGGACCGCGACGCAGGGCAAGGAGGACGAGGAGCCGGAGGTCACGGACGAGTCCGGCGACGTACCAGATCCGGCAGCGGCCAGCGGCGGTTGACCAGGAAGGCGCCCGCCGCGAGCAGCACCAGCACCCCACCCGCTATGGCGAAGGCGACCCCCATGCCGCCGGAGCGGCCCTCGGCCGAGTCGCTCGCCGCCTGCGTGCCGGACCCGTCACCGGCCCCGCCCGCCTGGCCCGCCGACGGGTTCGCACCCGGCTGGGCGCTCGCCTGCGCGGCGCTCTTCGGCGCCACGAGCTCGCCGACCGGCGTCACCTTCCCGGCTGCCTTGAAGCCCCAGTCGAAGAGCTTGGCGGTCTCCTTGTAGACCTCGTTGTGCTGGTTCTTCTCCGGGTGCATGACGGTGACGAGCAGCACCTTGCCGCCCCGCTCGGCGACACCGGTGAAGGTCGCGCCCGCGTTCGTCGTGTTGCCGTTCTTGACGCCCGCGATGCCCTGGTAGACGTCGACGTCGGAGTCGCCGGTCAGCAGGCGGTTGGTGTTCTGGATCTCGAAGGACTCGCGGACCGACTTGCCCTTCTTGCCCTTCGTCGTCTCGCCGGGGAACTTGGCGCGCACCGTCGAGCAGTACGCGCGGAAGTCCTTCTTCTGCAGCCCGGAGCGGGCGAACAGCGTCAGGTCGTACGCGGACGAGACCTGCTTGGGGGCGTCGTAGCCGTCGGGCGTGACCACGTTCGTGTCGAGGGCCTGGAGCTCCTCGGCGTGCTCGTTCATCTCCTTGACGGTGTTGTCGACGCCTTCGTTCATCGCCGACAGCACGTGCACGGCGTCGTTGCCGGAGCGCAGGAAGACGCCGAGCCAGAGGTCGCTGACCGTGTACGTCTCGCCCTCCTTTATCCCGACCATGCTGGAACCGGACCCCATGCCCGCCAGATCGGAGGGCACGACCTTGTGCTTCTGGGTCTTCGGGAACTTCGGCAGCACCGTGTCCGCGAACAGCATCTTCATCGTGCTCGCCGGAGGCAGCCGCCAGTGCGCGTTGTGCGCGGCGAGCACCTCGCCCGACTCGGCGTCCGTGACGATCCAGGAGCGCGCCGTCACGTCCTTGGGGAGCACCGGGGCGCCGCTGCCGAGGTCGACCTGGGTTCCCGGCTGCCCGAGACGGCTGCCGCCCACGCTCGACATGTTCGCCGGGGGAGTGGCCGACGGACTGGCGGAGGGGCTGGGGTCCGCGAGGGCGACGGGCGCGGTCAGCGCGAGCGAGGACAGGGCGGCGGAGGTGACCAGCAGGGATCGCCTGATGGCCTTCTTGGGTGCGGGCACGGACGAGAACGTACATGCCACAGGGCGTGAAGTCCCGCCTCCCACCCCACCCCGGAAACGGAACGCAAGAGGCGGCGGTGATACTGAACGTATGAAGCTCAGTCGCCCCGTCTCCTGGTTCCTGCTCGCCTTCGGGGTGTGGAGCTGGATCATCTGGGTCACTTTCGTCAAGAACCTGATCAAGGACAGCAGCGGCCTCGCCTTCGACGACGGCCACCCGACGGCGTACTTCTGGGTGCATCTGACGCTCGCTGTCGTCTCCTTCGTATTGGGGACGGTCGTCGGGGGCATCGGGTTGCGCGGACTGCGCGCTTTGCGCCAGACGACATAACCGGCAAAGCTGGATAAAACGACAGATCCGGCAACGGGGGGTCACAGCACGGTGGTCATCGTCTTCGCCCTGCTCGCGCTAGGTGTCCTCGTCACGGGCAACTGGTACCTGTGGCGCCGCCTGTTCCGCGACACGACCCGGAGCCCGGGCCTCGCGCGCCGAGCCGGTGCGGCGGTCGTCGCGGGCGGCTGGGTGCTGGCGGTCGGGGCCCTCGTCGCCGAGCGCGCCGGCGCACCCTTCTGGCTCCAGCAGGTCCTGGCCTGGCCGGGCTTCCTGTGGCTCGCGCTGTCGATATACCTGCTGCTGGCCGTGGTGGCGGGTGAGGTCGTACGGCCCCTGCTGCGCCGCCTGCTCGAGCGGCGGGCGCGCGCCGCCGCGGCCGTACCGCAGGCGCAGCCGGAGCCGGTACCGGCGGGATCCCTGCCGCCGAAGGCACCGGAGTCCGAGCGGGAGTCCGCACCGGCCCCGGATCCGTCGCGCCGCCTCTTCGTCTCCCGCGTCGTCGCGGGCGCCGCCGCCGCTGCCGCCGTGGGAACCGTCGGCTACGGCACGTACGGCGTCCTGCGCGGCCCGAGCGTGAAGCGCGTCACCGTGCCGCTCGTCAAACTCCCGCGCGCGGCGCACGGTTACCGCATCGCGGTGGTCAGCGACATCCACCTGGGCCCGGTCCTCGGCCGGGGTTTCGCGCAGAAGGTCGTCGACACGGTCAACGCGACCCAGCCGGACATCGTCGCGGTCGTCGGCGACCTGGTCGACGGCAGCGTGAAGGACCTGGGTCCGGCGGCGGCACCGCTCACGCAGCTGAACGCGCCCGCCTACTTCGTCACCGGCAACCACGAGTACTTCTCCGGCGCCGCGCAGTGGGTCGAGGAGGTGCGGCGGCTCGGGCTGCGTCCCCTGGAGAACGCCCGCACGGAGCTGCCCTGGTTCGACCTGGCCGGCGTCAACGACATCGCGGGCGAGAGCGAGGGCCAGGGCCCCGACTTCGGCAAGGCGCTCGGTGACCGGGACACGGCACGCGCGTGCGTGCTCCTCGCCCACCAGCCGGTCCAGATCCACGACGCCGTCGAGCACGGCGTCGACCTCCAGCTCTCCGGCCACACCCACGGCGGCCAGCTCTGGCCCGGCAACTTCGTCGCGGCGGCCGCGAATCCGACCGTCGCGGGCCTGGAGCGCTACGGCGACACGCAGTTGTACGTCAGCCGGGGCGCGGGCGCCTGGGGGCCGCCCACGCGCGTGGGCGCACCGTCGGACATCACGGTGATCGAACTGGCGTCGACGCGGGCCTGATGGGACCCGCGGACCCAGAGGGAGATCGCAGACGGAAACCATTCGCGGCAGACCCTGTGGGGGCGCTGTGAAATCTGATGGAAACCCCTTGCGGTAACTTCTTTCTCAACTCAACAAATCTCTCTTCCCCGAGGTGAAACACCTGTGATTAGGTGAGCCGCGCCACTAGGGGAGTGGCCTGTGGGGTGGGGCCCATCGGGCCCGGGGAGGGCAACCGATGCGCTCGGTTCGCATGCGGATTCTCGCGACGCTGCTCGTGCTGGCGGGCGTGGGAGTCGGCGGCTGGCAGCTGCTGCCGTCGCAGGAGGACAACGACAAGACCATCACGGTCGGCACGACGGACCAGGTCACGTCGCTCGACCCGGCCGGCGCCTACGACGCCGGCTCCTGGGCGCTGTTCAGCAACGTCTTCCAGTCACTGCTGACCTTCGAGCCGGGCGGCACCTCGCCGGTGCCGGACGCGGCCGAGAGCTGTGGCTTCGTGGGCAGCCGACTGACCACGTACCGCTGCCGGTTGCGGGCGGGGCTCACCTTCCCCAGCGGCCGCGCGATGACCGCCCAGGACGTCAAGTACTCCTTCGACCGGGTCAAGGCGATCAAGTCCGACGTCGGCCCGTCCGCCCTGCTCAGCACGCTCCGCTCGGTGAGCGCGGACGGTCTGACCGTCACCTTCCACCTGTCCTCGCCCGACGCCACCTTCCCGTTCAAGGTGGCCACCGGGGCAGGCTCGATCGTCGACAGCGAGACGTACCCGAAGCACGGCCTGCGCACCGACACCGGCGCGGACGGCACCGGGCCGTACGAGCTGACGTCGTACAAGAAGGGCAAGAAGGCCGTTCTCACGCCCAACGCGCACTACAGGGGCGCCCTCAAACACACCGGCCGGCCCATCGACCTGCTCTACTACGCCAGTTCGGAGGCTCTCGACAGCGCCTGGGGCGGGAAGCGGATCGACGTGGCCACGCGTCAGCTGCCGCCCAAGGTCCTGTCCGGGCTCTCCGCGAGCGATCCCGATCAGCGCCTCTCCGAGTCGGACAGCTCCGAGACCCACAACCTGTACCTCAACACCCGTGCGAGCTCGCCTCTGCACGACGTCAGGGTCCGGCAGGCGATGGCCTGGCTGATCAATCGCGAGCAGCTGGCCGCCACGGTGTACGAGGGGACCGTCGACCCGCTGTACTCGCTGATCCCGACGGGCATCACCGGCCACACCACGTCGTTCTTCGACGCCTACCCGAAGCAGGACGTGAAGAAGGCGCGGGCCCTGCTCACCCAGGCCGGCGTGACGCTGCCGGTCCGGTTCACCTACGGCTACGGCAAGGGCCGCGGCGCCGCCGAGCAGGAGGCCGGGGCCATCAAGAAGCAGCTGGAGGCGAGCGGCCTGTTCAAGGTGAACGTCAAGGGCTACGAGTGGTCCGACTTCCAGCAGCGCTGGGCCAAGGGCAAGCTGGACGCGTACGCCGTGGGCTGGGTCGCCGACTACCCGGACGCGGACACCTTCGGCGCCCCGCTCGTCGGCACCGACGGCACCATGAACACCGGATACAGCAACAAGGCCGTCGATCAGCTGATTCAGGCCAGTCAGAAGTACGCCGACCGCAGCGACGCCGCGTCGGACTTCAGCACGGTCCAGCAGGACGTCGCCCGCGATGTGCCGGTCATCCCGCTGTGGCAGGGCAAGGAGTACGTCCTCAGCAGCGAGGATGTCGGCGGTGGCCAGTATCTGGACGACGGCACCGGCGTGTTCCGGCTCTGGAGTCTCACCTGGATCTGACGCGAACTCGTGGCATTGCATTCGCCCGAGTGACGCCGGACGCTCACCCGACGCAGGACGATGTGACGGAGGTGTGCGTGGGGTGAGGAGCAAACGTGTTGAGACGCAACTCCTTCCGGCTGCCCCGGCATCCGGCTTCCGTCGGTCTCGCCCGGCGCCGGGTCCGGGACCATCTGGCCGACTGGGGACACTCGCCGGACGATTCGGCGCTGGCGGACGCGGTGCTGCTCGTGTCCGAGCTGGCCACCAACGTCGTACGTCACGGGCCGCTGCTGGAGCGGGAGTTCGAGGTCGCGGTGACCGCGCTCGCCGACGGTTCCTGCCTCATAGAGGTGTCGGACGAGGGCCAGGTGGAGCCCCGGCTGCGGATCGTCACCGAGTGGGAGGAGGCCGGCCGCGGTCTGCATCTGGTGGAGCACATCGCGGCGGCCTGGGGGGTGTGGAACCGAGGGCGCCACGGCAAGACCATATGGGCGCTCGTCCTCGCCAACACCTGAGCGGCGACAGGGGAGTTACGACCGTACGGCCGTCCGCGCCGGCAGCGTGACCGTCACCGCCAGACCCTCGCCCGGTGAGGTGCGCACCGCCACCTCCCCGCCGTGCGCCTGCACGACGCCCTGCACGATCGCCAGGCCGAGGCCGCTGCCCGCGCCCCCGCCGGCCCGGAAGAAGCGGTCGAAGACCCGCGCCGCGTCCTCGTCGCAGAGCCCCGGACCCTCGTCCGCGACACACAGCCGTACGAGCCCGTCCTCCCGCTCCACACCCAGCCGCACCGGTACGTCCGCGGGCGTGTGCGTGCGTACGTTGCCCACCAGGTTGCCGAGCACCTGCCTCAGCCCCGACTCGTCGGCGTGCACCAGCAGGGAGCCGTCGGCGGCGACCTTGATGGGCCGGTCCGGCTGCTGCACCCGCAGGTCCTCGGCCGCGTCCCGCACCAGGCGGCTCACGTCGACGTTCCGGAAGCGCAGTTCGGGCTGCTGGTCGAGCCGGGCCAGGGTGAGCAGCTCGTCCACCAGCCGCCCCATGCGGTCCGTCTCCGCCAGCACCCGCTCCCAGGCCCGCTTGCGCTCGTCCGGGTCGCTGAGCATGCCCTTGTCGTACAGCTGGAGGTAGCCGCGTATCGCGGACAGCGGGGTGCGCAGCTCGTGCGAGGCGTCGGCGACGAAGCGGCGCAGCTGGGCCGCGGTGTCCTCGCGCGTGCGGTACGCCGACTCGACCTGGTGGAGCATGGAGTTGAGGGCGAGCCGCAACTGCTCGACCTCCTGTGTCGGATGGTGACTGGAGGGCACGCGCCGGGTGAGGTCGCCCTCGGCGATCGCCGACGACGTCTCCACCATGTCCTCCAGCGGCAGCATCCGGCGCCGCACGCTGAACAGCGTCAGACAGGCCAGCAGCGCCAGCAGCAGACCGCCGACGGCGAAGTCGAGCCGGAGCGCCTTGCTCATGCCCATGTGCAGGGCCTCGGTCGAGGCGGCCATGAGGATGTACGTGCCGTCCGACAGACGGACGGCGGTGACCCGGTACGAGTCGCCGTGCACCTTCACGTCGTGCGGATCGGTGTCCCGGGCGAGCGCCGGGGCGTCGCCGACCGCGCGGGCCAGGCCGAGCTGCGCATGGGTGGGTCTGACGCCGAGGATGCCGACGGCGGTGCCCCTCCCGTTGACGGCCGTGTAGATCGAGTCCGGTGTCGACCGCTCCTTGTCCGTGTCGCTGGGGACCAGACGGTCGTGGACGAAGGCCAGGGCGCTGAGCGAGTCGATCTGCCGGATCGTGAGCTGGGAACCGCCCAGCGAGTCCCGCATCTTGGTCAGCTGGCTGTCGACCTGGTCGAGCAGGTAGTACCGCATCCCCATGAGGCTGACGGCGGTGGTCGCCACGATGCCGAGGGCGAGCAGAGCCACGTTGGCCAGGGTCAGCTTGGCGCGCAGCGAGTGGATGCCCCGCTTGCAGTTCGCCCGGGGAAGCCTCATGCCAGCCCGTATCCCACACCGCGCCGCGTGGTGATCATCGGCGGTCCCAGCACGTCCAGTTTGCGCCGCAGATAGCTGATGTAGGTCTCCACGACGGTCGACTCGGGCGGTGTGTGCTCGTACTGCCAGACATGGCGCAGGAGTTGCTCCTTGGGCACGATCCGGCCGCCGTTGCGCACCAGGAAGCGCAGCAGGGCGTACTCGGTGGGGGTGAGCTCGACGCTGCGCCCGGCGCGGTGGACGCTGTACGTCGTGTCGTCCAGCTCCAGGTCGCCGTACGTCAGCGGCGGCCGCTGCGGCAGGACGTCGGCCGTGCGCGTGCGCCGCAGCACCGCGCTGACGCGGGCGACGACCTCGTCGATGTTGAACGGCTTGGTGATGTAGTCGTCGCCGAAGCCGAGCGCGCCGACTATCTCGGCGGGCGAGTCGCGTGCGGTGAGGAAGACCAGCGCCAACGTCGGCTGTCTGTCCCGCAGTTCGCGTCCCAGCGCGCGCCCGTCCCCGTCCGGGAGCATGACGTCGAGCAGCGCCGCGTCGGGCCGGGTGCGCTCGGCGAGCGCCAGGGCCTCGCGGACGGAGCCCGCGATCATCACCTCGAACCGGTGGTAGCGCAGGGCGATGGCGAGGACGTCCGCGATGCTCGGCTCGTCCTCCACCACCAGCACGGTGCCTGGAGCCGTCGTCATGCCCCCAGTATCGGCCGGGCCACTGACAGCGGGGCCGGATCGGTCTTTGGAGTTCCTTGAGAGTCATGGTCATCCCGTGTCCATGCACGCGTGGCGCCGCCAATCCTGTTGCCCAGGACCTGGGGGACCAACCGACGACGACAAAGGAGCGTTGATCGTGGCGGCATTGGCACGGTGGTGCTATCGGCACCGGCTGGTGGTCCTGTTGCTGTGGGTGGGGGCGCTGTTCGGGCTGGGCTTCGGGGCCTCGACGGCGGGTACGAACTACGCGAACGTCTTCTCCCTCCCCGACACGGACTCCAAGAGCGCGTACGACCTGATGGAGAAGGCCTTCCCGAACACCTCGGGCGACACGGACACGGTGGTGTGGAAGGTCGACCAGGGCTCGGTGAAGGACCAGGCGGTCCAGGACCGGGTTCAGCCGGCCCTCGACAAGATCGCGAAGATGAAGGGCGTGGGCGCGGTCACGAGCCCCTACGCCGACGCCCGGGGAGCGGCGCAGATCAGCGGCGACGGCAGGATCGCGTACGCCCAGCTGACCTTCACCCAGCGTGCGAACGAGGTGCCCAAGGACCTCGTCCAGAACGTCCTCGACACCGCGCAGGACGCCGAACGCGGCGGCCTGCAGGTCGAGTTGGGCGGCCAGGCGATCCAGCGCATCCAGGAGCCGCCGCAGGGTCTGTCGGAGATGGTCGGCGTCATCGCCGCGGCCCTCGTGCTGTTCCTGGCCTTCGGCTCGCTCTTCGCGATGCTGCTGCCGATCGCCATCGCGGTCTTCGGCGTCGGCATGGGCCTGTTCTCCACCCAGCTCCTCAGCCACACCACCGACATCCCCGACATCGCCCCGCTGCTGGCCTCCCTGATCGGCCTCGGCGTCGGCATCGACTACGCCCTGTTCATCGTCACCCGGCACCGGCGCGGCATCCAACGGGGCATGGACCCCGAGGAGGCGGCGGTCACGGCCCTCAACACCTCGGGCCGCGCGGTGCTGTTCGCGGGCGGCACGGTCTGCATCGCACTCGCGGGCATGCTCGTGACGCAACTGCGCTTCCTGGACGGCGTGGTCGTCGGTACCTCGCTGACGGTGGTGCTGAGCGTGCTGGCGGCCACGACGCTTCTGCCGGCTCTGCTCGGCTTCCTGGGCCCGCGGGTCCTCAGCCGCCGCCAGCGCCGCCGGCTGGCCGCGAACGGTGCCGAGTCGGAGAAGGCGAGCGGCCTCGCGGCCCGCTGGTCGTCGAACGTCCAGACGCGCCCGCGCCGGATCGCCGCACTCGCCCTGGTCGTCATGGCCGTACTGGCCATCCCCGTGCTGTCGCTCCGCCTCGGCGCCACCGACCAGGGCAACGACGACGCCTCGACGACCACCCGGAAGGCGTACGACCTGCTGGCCGAGGGCTTCGGACCCGGCTTCAACGGGCCGCTCCAGGTCGTCACCGAGGGCGGGGACACCGCCACCCTGGTCAAGGGCATCGAGTCGACCTCCGGGGTCGCCCGGGTCGCCGCGCTGCCGCCCGCGCGCGGCGTGACGGTGATCCAGGTCGTCCCGACGACCTCACCGCAGTCCCGGCAGACGGACGAACTCATCGACACACTCCGGGACACGGTGATCCCGCAGGCGGGCGCGAAGGCCCACGTGGGCGGCGTGACAGCCGTCTCGAAGGACTTCGCGTCGGTCACGGGCGACCGCCTGCCGCTGTTCGTCGCGACGATCATCGGCCTCGGTTTCCTGCTCCTGCTGATCGCCTTCCGCTCCCTGGTGGTGCCGCTGACGGCCGCCCTGATGAACCTGATCGCCGCGGCCGCCTCCTTCGGCGTCCTCGTCGCGGTCTTCCAGTGGGGCTGGGGGCTTGACCTGCTGGGCCTCGGCAAGGAGGGCCCGATCAACGCCTTCCTGCCGGTGATCATGCTCTCGCTCCTCTTCGGCCTCTCGATGGACTACCAGGTGTTCCTGGTGAGCCGGATGCACGAGGAGTGGGTGCACACCAGGGACAACGCGCGCGCGGTGCGCGTCGGCCTGGCGGAGACCAGCCGGGTCATCAACTCCGCCGCCCTGATCATGGTCTGCGTGTTCCTCGCCTTCGTCCTGAGCGGCGACTCGGGCGCGGCGATGGCGGGCGTGGGTCTCGCGGCCGCGGTGGCACTGGACGCGTTCATTCTCCGTACGGCACTGGTGCCGGCCGCGATGCACCTGCTGGGCAATTCCAACTGGTGGCTGCCGACGTGGCTGGAGAAGCGTCTGCCGCACCTGGCGGTCGAGCCGAAGGAGGAGGCGGAGCCCGCCCTGGAGGAGGGCCCCGCGTCGGCCGTCCACGGCTTCATCCGCACCGCCGACGGTGATCCGGTGGACGGTGCCTCGGTGACGCTGCTGACGAAGGGCGGGCGTCAGCTGGACCGCGTGACGTCACTGGCGGACGGCTCGTACATCGTGTCGGTGCCGGCTCCGGGGACGTATCTGCTGGCGACGACGGCGTCGTCGTACGGCTCGCGTGCGGCGCATGTCATCGTGGCGGACGGGCCGTTGGTCTACGACGTGGAGCTGGCGGAGGGGGAGGTGGACGCGGTGAACTGACCGCGTCCGCCTAGGACTTGCCGGGGCTGGGCAGCACCTTGGTCATCCCCGGCAAGAAGTCCGTGAACAGCTCGTGCACCTCCCGCACCAGCGGCCTCAGCACCCGGAACCGTGCCAGTGACACTCCGCGAGACGTCAGTCGCGCGCCCCGCTCGGCCAGCCGGTAGCTCCGCTCGCGCCCCTCGGTGCGGTCGAAGATCCAGTACAGGACCAGCCCCATCTGGGACAGCCACATCAATTCGGGCAGCACGTCCCGGAGTTCGTCCGGCACCTTGGTCTTCGTCGCGCCCGCCAGCACCTCCCGGTGGACGGAAATGGCCTCCACGCGCGCGTGCTCCGACTCGGGGGAGAACGGGCTGAGTGGGCTGTCCGGGTCGGCCGCGTTCTTGAAGAACTGCACCGCGAACTCGTGGTAGGGCGTGGCGATGTCCAGCCATGCCCGCAGGACGCCCGCGAGCCGCGCCTCCAGGTCGGTCTCCCGGTCCAGGACCTCCCGGACCGCCACCCGGTGCTCGGCGGCGATCCGGTCGTAGAAGCCCTGGATCAGATGTTCCTTGCCCGCGAAGTAGTAGTACGCGTTGCCGACGGAGACCCCGGCCTCCTTGGCGATGGCCCGCATCGTCGTCTTGTCGTAGCCGCGCTCCTGGAACAACCGCATCGCGGTCTCCAGGATCAGCGCACGGGTCTGCTCGGACTTGCTCGGGTTGCCGCCCTCGTCGGGGCCGTCGTTCTTCGCAGGCACGGAACGAGAGCCTACGGGGTGACGCAGGAGCCGCTGCCGCAGCCCGGAGCGTTGTACGTCCAGCCCGTCCGCGGGTCGTACGACCACCCGTCGGTGCGGCGGTACACCTGCCCGCCCCACTGCGCGCCCCGCCACTTCGCGGCCGCCAGCACCGCCCCCTTGGCGAGCTTCGCCCCCGACGGCGTGCTGAGCCGGTGGGCCAGCGGCCGGTGCTCGCGCAGCGCCCACAGGGTGACGATCCAGGCGGCGGTGGACCGGTAGACCTGCCCGGCGTCGCCGACGACGGTGATGTCGTCGAGGGTGGCGCTGTGGTCGAGGCCGGGGAAGCGCTGCCTGGCCGCCTCCGATCCCGCGGCCACGAGTTCCAGCGGCACGAGCTGCGGCTGCCGTACGAGCCAGTCGCGCAGGAAGGCACACAGCGAGCACTCGGCGTCGTACAGGATGGTGAGCCGGCGGACCGGGGTCCGGTCCGCCACGGCCGCGCGCATCTCCCTCACGCCCCGACCCAGTCCTGGGGCGCGATCGGCGGCACCTGCTCCCGCTCCATCACTCCGCGCCGCCGGATCCGGTTGAGGACGTACACGTTGCCCAGGTGCATCACGCCGAGCACCAGCAGCACCACGCCCAGCTTGGTCGACAGGGCCTCGAAGATCCCGCGGGTGTCTTCGATGGTCGAGTCGCCGCTCAGGTACAGGGCGACGAAGCCGAGGTTCACGAGGTAGAAGCCCACCACCAGGAGGTGGTTGACGGCCTCGGCGAGCTTCTCGTTCCCCTTCAGCACGTCGGCCAGGAAGATCCGGCCGTTGCGGCTGAGCGTGCGGGCCACCCAGATGGTCAGCGCGATGCTGACCAGCAGGTAGATGACGTAGGCGATGACCGTGCGGTCCATGCCCCCACCCCTTCTTGAACGCGTTCAAAACGCTGACAGGGGAGACTCTAGACCCATATTTGAACGCGTTCAACATGAAGGGGTGGGGCGTACGTCACGCGCGCGCGGACGTCAGGATCTGTGCCGCCAGGGAGCTGAAATGGTCAGGATCTGCGCCCGAGTTCGGGTCGCTTGGAGTAGTCCGTGAATCCGACGACGTTCCCCCACGGGTCGGCGATCTCGACGGTCCAGCCGGTGGCGATGGGGAAGGGTTCGTCGAGCAGGGGGATGCCGGCCGCGCGCAGGGACGCGGCCGCCGTGCGGGCGTCGGCCACCTCGATCCACACCCGGGGGGAGGGCCACGGCGGCGGGCGGTGCCCGAGCTCGTCCTCCTGTCGCAGCAGGATCCCGGGCGTCTCGCCCCCGACCTTGAGCAGCGCGATCCCGGCCTCGTCGAACCGGAAGCCCACCGCGAACCCTGCGCGTTCGTAGAAGTCGACCGCCGCGCCGAGGTCCCCGACGGGCAGCAGGACGTTGTCGAATCCGAGCAGTTCGTACGACTGGTCATCTGACATACCGTCAGAATAGGTGCCCGACCGGCCGGAACCGGTGATTGTCAGTGGTGCCTCGTACTGTCGTCGGCATGGGAAACGTGACGTTCGTCGACGAGACGACTGCGGGGGAGCGGGGCGCGGGCTGGGAGCTCGAGGTCGCCGAGGAGCGGCTCACGGTGGGTGAGTTGATCCGGCGCCGGGTGTTCCAGGAGGTCGCCGAGTACAACGCGCGTACGCCGGGGGTGTTCCAGGGGCTCGTGCAGCCGGAGGACGCGGAGCGCGTGCTGAACGGGTATGCGCTGCGGACGTCCCGCCGGATGGACCCGCAGGCGCAGACCGAGCTGGCGCTCAAGGCCTTTGCGGGCAACGGTTTCCTGGTGCTCGTGGGGGACCGCCAGATCACCGACCCGGCCGAGGAGATCGAGCTGCCGCTCGGTACCGAGGTGACGTTCCTGAAGCTCGTACCGCTGGTGGGTGGCTGATGATCACGTCGCCTTCCGCATACGCCGGGCTGGTCCGCGACATCCTCGGTCTGGTCGCCGCCGAGGACACCGAGCGCCTCGTACCCCAACTGCTCGCGCACGCCGAGATGATCGACGACCACTGGGGCTGGGAGCACCGCAAGGTGACCGACGCGCTGTGCGCTGCGGACGGCGGGTTCCAGGCCCGGCTGCTGCACGCCCTCGCCGCCCGGTACCACGAGCTGGAGCACGGTGCCCGTGAGCGGCGCAGCATCGTCGCCCTGCTCGCCGGCCTCCGGGAGATGCGGCCTTCGACCGAAGGACAGCCTCTCGACACGCGCTCCGTGCTGATCCGCCTGGCCGGCGAGCAGGACGTGCACTACGACATGGGGCAACTGGTCCGGCTCGTCGAACTGGAGCTGGCCGACGGCCGTGAGCTGCCCGGGGAGTTCGTCGCCGTGATCCGCCGCTCGCACCTGACGCTGTGGAACGGCAAGAAGGAGCTGGCCGCTGTGGTGGGACAGCTGAGCGACCCCGTCCTGAACCCGGGGGAGGCCTGGGCGGACCGCGCCCTGGACGAGGTGTCCGGGCTCGGCGAGCAGTGGCGGCACCTGCTCGCCCACGCGGCCACCGCCACCGCCGCCCGTCCCTCCGCCAAGTGGGAGCAGACGGGACGCGCGCTGATCGAGACGGTCGGTGCCGAGGACGTGCGTGAGCGGCTGACCGCCTGGCTGCCGCTGGTGGGCCGGGCCCGCACGCGCCCCCTGCTCGACCGGGGTTGGGGCGCCGACCCGAACGTGACCTACGACCCCTACAACGCCGACGCACTGCGCGGCCTGACCTGGCTGCTCTCCTTCCTGCCCGCCCACCCGGACACCGCCCGCACACTCGGCGCCCTGGTCGAGACGGCCCTGCGCAAGGTCCCCGGCCTCGGACCGGTGAACCCCAAGATCGCCAACGCCGGTGTCAACGCCCTCGCCCGTATCGACAGTGAGCCTGCCCTCGCCGAACTGGCCCGCCTCGCCACCCGCGTCACCTACAAAGGCACGCTCAAGCTGCTGAACACCGCACTGGACGCGCGGGCCGAGGCGCTGGGCCTCAGCCGCGAGGAGATCGAGGAGCTGGCCGTGCCGGCGTACGGCCTGACGGAGGTCGGACGCGCGCACCATCGACTCGGCGAGGTGACCGCCGTACTCGAAGTCCACGGCTCCAAGGGCCTGTTGAGCTGGCGCAACGCGGCGGGAAAGGCGACGAAGGGGGTGCCGGCGGCCGTCCGGCGCGACCACCCGGACGAGCTCAAGGAGCTCAAGGCCGCAGTCAAGGACATCGACAAGATGCTCTCGGCGCAGAGCGAGCGCCTGGACCGCCAGTTCCTGGCCCGCCGCACCTGGTCCTACGCCGCCTGGCGCGAGCGTTACCTCGACCACCCCCTGGTCGGCACCCTCGCCCGCCGGCTCCTGTGGACGGTGGACGGCACGACCGTCGGCTACGCGGAGGGCGCCCTGCGCACCCTCACCGACGACGCGGTCACCGAAGGCGGCGAAGTCCGGCTGTGGCACCCGGTCGGCCATGAACCCGCCGAGATCGTCGCCTGGCGCGACTGGCTGGAGCGGCACGGGATCACGCAGCCCTTCAAGCAGGCCCACCGCGAGGTCTATCTGCTGACGGACGCCGAGCGCACGACGGGCACGTACTCGAACCGTTTCGCGGCGCACGTCCTGCGCCAGCACCAGTTCCACTCCCTGGCCGCCGTCCGCGGCTGGCGCAACAAACTCCGCCTGATGGTCGACGACGAGGCACCCCCGGCCACCCGGGAGCTGCCCCAGTGGGGCCTGCGCGCCGAGTACTGGATCGAGGGCGAGGGCGAGGGCTACGGCGACGACACCACGGAGTCCGGCAGTTACCTCCGCCTGCGCACCGACCAGGTCCGCTTCTACCCGATCGACGCCCCGGAGAACTCGGCGCACTGCAGCGGCGGCGAGTACCACATGTGGCTGCGGGACGGGGCGGACCCCGTCGACCCGCTTCCGCTCACCGACGTCCCGCCCCTCGTCCTCTCCGAAGTCCTGCGCGACGTCGACCTGTTCGTCGGTGTGGCAAGCGTCGGCAACGACCCGACCTGGCAGGACGGCGGCCCGGGCGGCCGCTTCCGGGAGTACTGGACGACGTACGGCTTCGGCGAGCTGGGCCAGAGCGCCGAGACGCGCCGCGCCCTCCTGGACCGCCTGATACCGAGGCTGGCGATAGCCGACCGCTGCACGCTGGAAGGCCGCTTCCTGCACGTGAAGGGCGAACGCCACACGTACAGGATCCACCTCGGCTCGGGCAACATCCTCATGACCCCGAACGACCAGTACCTGTGCATCGTCCCGAAGTCCAACCCGGGCGCCCCGCAGGCCGGTTACCTGCCCTACGAGGGCGACCGCATGCTGGCGGTGATCCTCAGCAAGGCGATGATGCTGGCCGACGACACGAGGATCACGGACCCGACGATCCTCAGTCAGCTGTGACGCGTCACCGCCGCGGAGCCGGGGTTCACATGTTGCTCAGCGACCGGGCGTAGTTGATCTGCCCCATGACCGCGGGGAAGGTGTGCGGCCCCATGGACGGGATCATCGTCGAGTGGTGCCGGCCCGCGCTCGTCACGGTGACCTGGATGTACCCCGTGGTCGTCTTCTCCTTCATCAGGAGGAAGAGCAGGCCGAGGAGGCAGAACACGAAGAACAGCACCGCGAGCACGATGGCGTACGCCGGGATCTTCTCCTCGGTGTGCGACATGTCGGTGGCGTTCCACACCGCGCCGCGCAGCGGAAGGGAGCCGGCCGGCGTGACGATCTGGTCGCCCATCACCGTGATGTCCCCGATGGACAGCACCGGGGCCCCGCCCATGGGAGCCGGAGCCCCCGGTTGCGGGGGAAAGCCGTACCCCGGCGCGGGGTTGGGGTATCCGTAGCCGGGTGCGGGCGTCGCCGGAGGCTGACCAGGGCCCCACTGGTTGGCACCGTACGGATTCGGGTCGGTCATGCTGTCGTCCCCCGTTTTCCCAGCCGAAATTGGATCAGGCTGTCGGATCAGCGCTTCATACTGCCAGCGAGGGCCGTCCTCCCGCCACTGGGAGGAACGGCCCTCGCAACTGCCGGACTCGGACGAGCCGTCAGAAACGCCGAGTGATCAGCGCCCTCTTCACTTCCTGGATCGCCTTCGTGACCTCGATACCGCGCGGGCAGGCGTCCGTGCAGTTGAAGGTCGTGCGGCAACGCCACACGCCGTCACGGTCGTTGAGGATCTCCAGGCGCTGCTCGCCCGCCTCGTCACGGCTGTCGAAGATGAAGCGGTGCGCGTTGACGATGGCGGCCGGGCCGAAGTACTGCCCGTCGTTCCAGAAGACCGGGCAGGACGACGTGCACGCGGCGCAGAGGATGCACTTCGTGGTGTCGTCGAAGCGCTCGCGGTCCTCGGCCGTCTGCAGACGCTCGCGCGTGGGCTCGTTCGTGTCCTTCGTGATGAGGAAGGGCATGACGTCGCGGTACGCCTGGAAGAACGGGTCCATGTCGACCACGAGGTCCTTGAGGACCGTCAGGCCCTTGATGGGCTCGACCGTGATCGGCTTGTCGGGGTTGAGGTCCTTGATCAGCGTCTTGCAGGCAAGGCGGTTCTTGCCGTTGATCCGCATCGCGTCCGAGCCGCAGATGCCGTGGGCGCAGGAACGGCGGAAGGTCAGGGTGCCGTCCTGGTCCCACTTGATCTTGTGGAGGGCGTCGAGGACGCGCTCCTTCGGGTCGATCTCCAGCTGGAAGTCTTCCCAGACCGCCTCCGCCGAGACCTCGGAGTTGAAGCGGCGGATGCGGAAGGTGGCCGTGATGTACGGGGAGTCGGCGAAGCCGGGCTCGGGCTCGCCGGCCGCGTCCTTCTTGTCCAGAACAGGGGTTGCCATCAGTACTTACGCTCCATCGGCTGGTAGCGGGTCTGGACGACCGGCTTGTAGTCGAGACGGATGGACTCGGTGCCGTCGTCGCCCACCTCGCGGTACGCCATGGTGTGGCGCATGAAGTTGACGTCGTCGCGGTTCGGGTAGTCCTCGCGGTAGTGACCGCCGCGCGACTCCTTGCGGGCCAGCGCCGACACCGCCATGACCTCGGCGAGGTCCAGGAGGTTGCCGAGCTCGATGGCCTCGAGCAGGTCCGTGTTGAACCGCTTGCCCTTGTCCTGGATCGAGACGTTCTTGTAGCGCTCGCGCAGCTCCGCGATCTTCTCGACCGCCGTCTTGATCGTCTGCTCCGTGCGGAACACCATGACGTTCGCGTCCATGCACTCCTGCAGCTCGCGACGCAGGACCGCCACGCGCTCGGTGCCCGTGGACGAGCGCAGCGCCTCCACCTGGGAGACCACCAGCTCCGCCGGGTCCTCCGGCAGCTCGACGAACTCCGCCGTCTGCGAGTACTCCGCCGCCGCGATGCCGGCCCGACGGCCGAACACGTTGATGTCCAGCAGGGAGTTGGTGCCCAGACGGTTCGCGCCGTGGACCGAGACGCAGGCCACCTCGCCGGCGGCGTACAGGCCGGGGACGACCGTCGTGTTGTCGGTCAGGACCTCACCCTCGACGTTCGTCGGGATGCCGCCCATGGCGTAGTGCGCGGTGGGCTGGATCGGGATCGGGTCCGTGTACGGCTCGATACCGAGGTACGTCCGCGCGAACTCCGTGATGTCGGGCAGCTTGGCGTCCAGCTGCTCCGGCGGAAGGTGCGTGAGGTCCAGGTAGACGTGGTCGCCCTCGGGACCGCAGCCGCGGCCCTCGCGGATCTCCGTGTAGATGGAGCGGGACACGACGTCACGGGACGCCAGGTCCTTCATGACCGGCGCGTACTTCTCCATGAAGCGCTCGCCGTCCTTGTTGCGCAGGATGCCACCCTCACCACGGGCGCCCTCCGTCAGCAGGATGCCCATGCGCCAGATGCCGGTCGGGTGGAACTGGAAGAACTCCATGTCCTCCAGCGGCAGCCCGCGCCGGTACACGGCCGCCTGGCCGTCACCCGTCAGCGTGTGCGCGTTGGACGTCACCTTGAAGAACTTGCCGCAGCCGCCGGACGCGTAGATCACGGCCTTCGCCTGGAAGACGTGGATCTCGCCGGTCGCCAGCTCGTACGCCACCACGCCGGCCGAGCGCTTCACGCCGTCGACCTCGGTGATCAGCTGGTCGAGGACGTAGAACTCGTTGAAGAACTCCACGCCCTCCTTCACGCAGTTCTGGTACAGCGTCTGGAGGATCATGTGGCCGGTGCGGTCGGCCGCGTAGCAGGAGCGGCGGACCGGGGCCTCGCCGTGGTTGCGGCTGTGACCGCCGAACCGGCGCTGGTCGATCGTCCCGTTGGGCGTCCGGTTGAACGGCAGGCCCATCTTCTCCAGGTCGAGGACCGAGTCGATGGCCTCCTTCGCCAGGATCTCGGCGGCGTCCTGGTCGACCAGGTAGTCACCGCCCTTGATCGTGTCGAAGGTGTGCCACTCCCAGTTGTCCTCCTCCACGTTGGCGAGCGCGGCGGCCATGCCGCCCTGCGCAGCGCCCGTGTGGGAGCGGGTGGGGTAGAGCTTGGTCAGGACCGCGGTGCGGCTGCGCTTCGTCGACTCGATGGCCGCGCGCATGCCCGCGCCGCCGGCGCCGACGATGACTGTGTCGTACTTGTGGATCTTCATGAGTGGTTCTCTCAGTCCCTCAGTCCCGTGCGCCTAGCGGATGTTCGGGTCGAAGGTGAAGATCACCAGCGTGCCCAGCAGGATGGTGAACACCGTGGCGGTGTAGAGCAGGCCCTTCAGCCACAGCCGGGTGTTCGCGCGCTCCGCATAGTCGTTGATGACCGTGCGCAGGCCGTTGGCGCCGTGCAGCATCGCCAGCCACAGCATCAGCAGGTCCCAGACCTGCCAGAACGGCGAGGCCCAGCGGCCCGCCACGAAGGCGAAGCCGATCTTGGAGACACCGCCGTCCAGCACGAGCTGGATGAGCAGGTGACCGAGGACCAGGACGACCAGCACGATGCCGGACAGGCGCATGAAGAGCCAGCCGTACATCTCGAAGTTGCCCCGGGTCGACTTCGGGGTCTTCTTGGTGCGCTTGCGCGGGGCCTCGATGAGGGGCGCCGGGTTGTCCACGTTGTGGACGGAGCCGCCCTCGACGGGGCCGATTCCGGACGCGGCGGTTTCAGTGGTGGCCATCGGTCTCAGCTCCCGAACAGTTCACGAGCGGCGTGGCCGAGGACGGGGTAGATCGCCCCGAGCATCAGCACGACCCACAGGCCCACGACGGACCAGAGCATCTGCTTCTGGTAGCGCGGGCCCTTCGACCAGAAGTCGACGGCGATGACGCGCAGGCCGTTGAGCGCGTGGAAGAGGATGGCGGCGACGAGGCCATACTCCAGCACGGCGACGAGCGGGGTCTTGTACGTGGCTACGACCTTGTCGTAGTCCTCGGGGGAGACACGGACGAGAGCGGTGTCCAGCACGTGAACGAACAGGAAGAAGAAGATGAGGACGCCGGTGACTCGATGAGCCACCCAGGACCACATTCCTTCCCGGCCGCGGTACAGCGTTCCAGCCGGCACGGAAGTCCCTCCGGGAGCGGGGATTGGGGCCGCGCCGGCTTGTGCTGTCGGTCGGGCCCGGCCGGGTACGGTCCACCGGCCCCCAGCATCGTAGCCATGCGCCGCCGCTGGGCTTACGCCGGGCCTACCGGTGTGATCAAAGTGGCACGCGTATGGGTGAGCGTCGGCGGCGTCTGGGATGGGGTGTCCTGTTATGTGCCGGGTGTGGGTTCGTCCGGGCCGGTCGCGCCGACGCGGCGGAGCCGCATACCGACTACAGCCCCGCGCCCCTGAGGAACTCGGCGAGCCGTTGCCTCGCCAGGCGCCGGAGTTCCTCTGCCGCCACTACCCGCTCCTCCTCCGGGTCGTTCGTCAGGCGGTTGCGGATGCCTGCCAGGGCGTGGTCCAGGGTTTCGTTCGGGGACAGGCCGTCCAGGCAGATGACGAAGGCGTGGCCGAACTTCGCCTCGTATGCCGCGTGCGCCGCGCTCAGCGCCGTATAGGCCACCGCGTACGTCTCGTCGGGAAGGGGCGGCAATGTCTCGCCTGCCAGTGCTTCCGCCAGGTCGGCGGGGGACAGGTCGTAGGCCGCCTCGTCGGATGCGGCCAGCAGGGACTCGAGGTCCGGGTACGGGCGGTGGTCTGCCACGCGGTGGGACCAGCAGAGGCTGCGGAGGCAGGCGAGGAGGAGACGCCGGGCGTCGTCCGTGGATGCGGTGTTGAAGGACTCCAGTGCCGTCGGGGACGGTGGAGTGCGGGTCTGCTCGGGCAGCGCCGGTATGGCGGCGACTCGGCCAGGAAGGTGTGTGGGCGTCACGTGGGTTTCGGCAGGGGATGCTGTGAGAGGTGTTACGTCAGGTTATCGAGAATTGGCATGAGGTGTCCGGCGGATGCCCGAATTTCACCCTCAGGGGAGAGTTTCGGAACGCGTGGTGGACGCCTTGCCTTGCCCGAGGGACTTAGGTTGGCGATGTGAGCCAGCACAGGCGTCGGCCTCCGGCGCAGAACGTGAAGCACAGGCGCATGATCGTCGCGGGCGCGTTTGCCGGGACGGTCGCGCTCGGGATCGGCCTGGGGTTCTGGGCCTCCGCCGACGACAGCAGCCCGGCGGGATCGGCGCAGCAGCAGCCCTCCGTCGACCGGTCTGCGGCCGCACCCACCGCCTCGCGCGGCCAGAGTCCGACGCCGAAGCCGACCCGTTCCTACGCCCTCTCGAAGGCCCCTCGGACCATCCCCGCCGTGCGCTCCCACACCGCGGCGCGCGGGCCCGGCTGGCGTGCGGCGCGGGGCGAGCGCGTGGTGGTGAACGACGCCGACCTCGCCGACGAGGGTCGTCTGATCGCCGGTGAGCTGGGGCTGACGTACGCGGGCGAGAAGGACGACGTGCGGGCCGGGGACGTACGGCTGGCGCTCAACGACGACGAGGGTGCGGACCCGGAGTCGTACGCGATGACCGTGCGCGGTGGGCGCGTGAACATCAGCGGGCCGAGCGACGCGGGTGTCTTCTACGGCACCCGCACGCTGAAGCAGGAGGTGCACGGCGGCGGCACCGCGCCCGAGGGGGTCGTGAAGGACGAGCCGGCCAAGCCGGTGCGCGGGTTCATGCTGGACATCGCGCGCAAGCACTTCACCGCGGCCTGGATCGAGGACCGAGTGCGGGAGCTCGGCGACCTGAAGTTCAACGAGCTGGGGCTGCACCTCTCCGACGACCAGGGATTCCGGATCGAGTCCGACTCGCATCCCGAGATCGTGTCCCAGCAGCATCTGACGAAGGCCGAGATCAAGAAGATCGTCGACCTCGCCGAGAGCCGGCACATCACGGTGGTGCCCGAGATCGACTCGCCCGGGCATCTGGGCGCCGTCATCGCCGCTCACCCCGATCTGCAGCTGCGCAACGCGCAGGGGGTGGCGACGCGTGGGGCCGTCGACATCTCCAAGCCGGCCGCCGCCGACATCGTCGACGACCTGCTGAAGGAGTACGCCGACCTCATCCCGGGCAACCAGTGGAATCTCGGCGGTGACGAGTACCAGGCGCTGACGGTGTCCAATCCGGAGGCGTCCTACCCGCAGCTGGCGGCCGCCGCCAGGAACAAGTACGGGTCCGGCGGGACCGTCGCCGACCTCACCACCGGGTGGCTGAACGACCGTGCCGACACGATCCGGGCCCAGGACCGGACGATGCGGGTGTGGAACGACGGCTTCTTCCGGGGGACGTCGGTGCAGCCCGCCAAGGACCTGCAGGTCGCGTACTGGACCGGCAAGGAGATCGGGGCGCGGCAGCCGGTGGAGTATCTGAGCGCCGGTCGGAAGCTCATCAACTACAACGACGAGTTCCTCTACTACGTCCTCGGGCAGCCCAACAACTTCGTCTATCCGACCGGGCAGCGGATCTACGAGCAGTGGACCCCGCTCGTCGTGCGCGGCACCCAGGCGGTCCCGTCGAAGTACAACGGGCAGATCCTCGGCGGGACCTTCGCCGTGTGGTGCGACCTCTCGACCTCGCAGACACAGGACCAGGTCGCGGCCGGAATCCGGATGCCCCTGCGGGCGACGGTCCAGAAGCTCTGGGATCCCGGGCGGCCCGCGCTCTCGTGGACGCAGTTCAAGGCGTTGGCCGGCCGTCTGGGCTGAGCGCGCCCCAGGACCCGGGCTTCTTCGCTTACGGCTGCGAACGGCCGTGCGACTGTGGTGTATTCGGTGCGAGCCGAAGCCGAGAGCCGTGGGGGAGCGGGACATGGGCTACTGGGGGTATTTCGTCGTGGGGCGCAGTGAGCGGCCGCTCGCGGAGCTCGACGCGCTGGCGGGCGCCAAGGGCATGGAGCCGCGGGCCGAGGCGCCGGGCGGCTGGCAGGTGTGGGAGTACCCGAGCGGGGACGGCGAGCTCGGGAACATGAACGTCCTCGCCGCCCAGACCGGGGCGCCCGCGCTCTTCGGGTACGTGATGGACAGCGCCTCGGTGGTCGTGGAGGCGGCGGCGCCCGAGAGCGGGGCGTGGACGACGTGCCTGGCGCGGGCCGCGATGGCCGGGTACCTCGGTGACGGGAACGAGGGGCGCACGCTCGACGACTACTTCCTTCAGCCGCGTGACGCCGCCGACCGGGCGGTCGTCTGGGCCGCCGAGGCGGGACACGAGATCGACGCCGGGCCGTTGCTCGACGTTCTGACCGCCGATGCCGACCCGTTGGCCGAAAACCTCTTCTTCCGGCTGCTCGACCGGCTGGGAGTGGTGCCGCTGTGACACTCCCGAGCCGTCGCACGCAGTAAGGGGAAGTGCGGGCTCCGTAAGGGAAGAGCCCTGCTTGGACCTTGCAGGGACCCGCAGAAGGAGGCACGGATGAGCCTGGTGGAACTGATCGCTCAGGCCGACGAACGCGGACTGGCCGCCAGCGGGTTGGCTTGTTTGGATCGATGTGTGCCCCTGCTGGGCGGCGACGACGAGATTCTGCGGCCCCTGTGGGCCAGCCTCTCGGACGCCGACGACGCCGACGACTGGGGCGAGCGGCTTCAGGACGCGCGCGGGAAGCTCGGCGGTCCCGAGGGGCCCGGCGACGGCGAGGCCGCGCTGCTGGCCCGCCGGATGCTCGCCGCCGCGCCCGCCGACCCGTCCGCCGCCGCGGTGCGGGTGTGGGCCGACGCCTGCTCGGTCGCTGCGCTGCAGATACATCGGTTGCTGGACCCGCTGGCCGGCCGGGTCTCCTCGGTCGACTCGCGTCGTGAGGGTCGTACGGAGGGGATGTCGCCGCTCGTCGCCGCGGAGTTGCGCCGGCAGATCATCGTTCTCGAGGTGCTCGCCGGGCATGGTGCGGGTGGGTTGCGGCGGGCGTTGGAGGTGTCCGTCGAGGGGCGGCGGGTGTTGCGGGCGGTGGTGTCGCGGCGGGCACGGTCGCTCCGCGGGTAGGGCGGTTGCGCCTTCGGGGGTGCGGCTGTGGGTTGTTGGGCGGCTGCGGGTGCGTTGTGGCTGGTCGCCGCCCACGCGGCGGAGCCGCATTTCGGCAACGCCCCCCGCCTCTACGGGCCGCTGCATGAACCGGAGATCTCAGCGCAGCAGCCACTTCACCACCGCGTCTCCGTACTCGGCCGTGCGTGTGTAGAACGCCGTCAGGTCGCGGTGGGTCGACGCGAACAGGGCGTGTACTTCCGGTTCGAGAGCGGGGCCGCCGTGCGTCGACAGCAGCCCGTCGCGGGCCGGGCGCCACAGTGCCTCGAAGTCGGCCGACGTGAGGTAGTCGGCCACCCGGTTCACCTGTGCCGAGGTCAGTATCAGGAACGGTGGCTGTTCCGGCTGCGGGTGGCTCACCGGCAGGCCGCCCAGGACCACATGGGCCGGCAGTTTGTCCTGCGAGTGCGCCGTATAGAGGGCGTGTTGGTCCACGTACCGTTTGTCCAGCATCTCCTCCCGGTGCCGGTCGATGCGTAGGCGCACGGTGTTCCAGTCGTCCTCGAACAGCCGTTGCAGCCAGTTCGCGCTGTTGCGCAGGGCCGAGGGCGGTATGGCGCGGAGGTGGAAGTACAGACTCATCAGTGAGAGGAGCGCACGGAAGGTGCGAAGCGTCACTCCCGGGCAAAACTCGCACCTGCGGGAGTCCTGTGACTGTCCTGCGGTGGCCGTGGGGCGGTCCTGCGCCAGTCTCGGGAATCCACCGGAAATCGCGTGACGCAAAGCCCGCCGAGCCCGCTCCTGTGTATGTGACTACCTTCCACGAGACCAGGCCGAACGCGGCGACGAAGCCCGTGCGGTGGGCGGCGGACGCGGTCGTGGCGATGCGCGAGGGGGCGCGGCTGCGCCTCGACTACTCGGCGCAGAGTTTGTGGCGCGTCGACCGGATGATCGAGGGCATACGGCAGGAGGAGGCGCCGTATGCCGCCGTGGAGAGCGTGTTGCGCGGCTTCGGGGCCTACGCAGGTGAAGTGATCGTCCGTCAGGTCGGCGCCGAGTGGTGGACGACCGGTGGCGACCACTGGGTGCGCACTCCGGACGGGCGGATGTGGGACCCCTTCGACGAGGCCCGGCGCTGCTTCGCCGGCGACGGGTCGCTGCGGCTGCTGTGCCGGGACGCGACCACCGCCGCCCGAAGGTGACCCCGGCGGCAAAATCGCCGTAATAAGAGACGCTGGCGTTCCCAAATGGTGGCGTCCGGAGGGAGCATGGAGACGACCTCGGGACGGTACGACTCGGGAGGCCTGCATGGCCGAGAACCGCCGCTGGTGGGCGCTGGTCGTCATCGCGCTCGCCCAGCTGATGGTCGTCCTCGACATGACCATCGTGAACATTGCCCTGCCGTCCGCCCAGGCCGACCTGAACATGTCGGACGGGAACCGGCAGTGGGTCATCACCGCGTACACGCTTGCCTTCGGCGGGCTGTTGCTGCTCGGTGGCCGGATCGCCGACCTGGTCGGACGCCGGAACACCTTCGTGATCGGGCTGCTCGGCTTCGCCGCCGCCTCCGCGCTCGGCGGGGCCGCGGCCAACTCCGGGATGCTGTTCGGGGCGCGGGCCCTGCAGGGCGTGTTCGCCGCGCTGCTCGCGCCGTCCGCGCTGTCGCTGCTCGCCACGACGTTCACCGATCCGAAGGACCGGGGGAAGGCGTTCGGCATCTTCGGCGCCATCATCGGCGCCGGCGCGGCGGTCGGGCTGCTCGCGGGCGGGATACTCACCGAGTATCTGGACTGGCGCTGGTGCCTGTACGTCAACGTGCCCATCGCGCTGGTCGCCTTCTTCGGCGCGCTGGCCCTGCTCGCGCCCGGCGAGCGCCACCCCGACGCCCGCCTCGACGTGCCGGGCGCGCTGCTCGGGTCGGCCGGGATGCTCTCGATCGTGTGGGGCTTCTCCGAGGCGGAGTCCCGGAGTTGGCACGACGGGCTGGTGGTGACGCTCCTGGTCGCCGGGGTCGTCCTGCTCGGTGCCTTCGGGCTGTGGCAGACCAGGGCGAAGGTGCCGCTGCTGCCGATGTCCGTGGTGAAGGACCGGCAGCGGGTCGGCGCCTTCCTGACCACGCTGTTCGTCACGATCGGCATGTTCGGCGTCTTCCTCTTCCTGACGTACTACCTGCAGGGCGTCCTCGGCTGGTCGCCGTTGAAGACCGGCGTCGCCTACCTGCCGATGACGGTCGCGATGGTCGTCGGCTCGACGCAGATCGCCGCGCGGCTGCTGAACAAGGTGCCGCCGAGGTTCCTGATCGTGCCGGGGCTGCTCCTGGCCGCGGGCGGGCTGGCCGTCATCGCCCAGGTCGGCGTGGAGCCGGCGTACGCCTCGCATGTCCTGCCCGGCATGCTGATGCTGGGTCTCGGCATGAGTACGGCGATGATGACCTCGGTGTCGCTGGCCACCGGAAGCGTGGCGCCACGCGACTCGGGCGCGGCCTCCGCCACCTTCAACACGGCCCAGCAGGTGGGCGGTTCGATCGGTACGGCGCTGCTCAACACCATCGCGGCGAGCGTGACCGCGCGGTATCTGACGGCCCATGCGGGGCCGGGGGTGAACCCCCGGTCGTTGCAGGCCGAGGCCACTGTGCACGGCTTCAACGTCGCCACCTGGTGGGCGTTCGTCGCGCTGCTGCTGGCCGCGCTGATCGCCGGGGTGGTCGTGAACGCGGACCGGGCGCCCACCCCGCAAGCTGCGCAGGAGCGGACGCCCGAACCGGTGGATACGGCGACCTGAACGGCCGTTTGATGCTGGCTACTTGATGTAGACGAGACCGTCCGTCGTGACCGTCGGGCGGCCGCTCGTGCCGACTACCACGATCTTCACCGTGTGCTTGGCGCTGCTCGACCAGGTCTTCGTCCAGATCGCCTGGCGGTACTGGGTCGTTGACGACATCAGGTCGACTGTCGTGACCTTCACACCGTCGACGTAGACGTACGCCTGGCCCGAGGTGGAGGCCCGCGAGACCACCCAGGACGCGGAGCGGCCGGTGAAGGTCCAGCTGAGGCTCGCGCCCTTCGAACCGCTGGAGTACGACTTCCCGCCCAGGTAGCTGGTGGACGAACGGGACGTCCAGGTACCGGACTTGGTGGCCGAGGTCTCCTGCAGGATCACCGGCGTGTAGGAGGGCGACGACGTCGTGGTGTTGCCCGCGTAGTCGTACGCCTTCATCGACCACGTGGACGCGGTACCGGAGTTGGCGGTGCGGCTGGAGCTGGTCGTGGTCGGGCCGAAGGTGGCCGTCGTCGGGGACAGCAGGCTCACCGACTTCAGGGCGCTGTTGTCGGCCGCCTTCCAGCCGAGGGTGACCGGAACGGCGGTGGTGTTGACCGTGCCGGTGCGCAGCGAGAGCTTGGGCGCGGTCGTGAAGGTCGGCGCCGTCGTGTCCGTCACGACGGTCAGCGCGGCGGACGTCGCGGTCTTGCCCGACTGGTGCACGGCCCGTACGGCGACGGTGTGGCTGCCCGAGGCCAGCGTGGTGCCGACCGAGGTGGCCGTGCCGGAGGCGGTGGCGGCGACCTTCCCGTCCACCAGCAGCTCGAACCTGGAGATCAGCGAACCCGGCGTAGTGGTCGACCACTTCGCCGTGATGGCGCCCTTCGTGTAGTACGTCGAGCCGGACAGACCCGCGCCCGACAGCGAGGTGACCTTCAGGCCCTGCACCGGGCCGGACGCCCAGGCGCGGACGGTCGGCAGCTGCGCGTAGAGGGAGCTGCCGGGGCACTGGGTGTTGTAGCCGTCGCGGTGGCCGGAGATCCGGTTGAAGGTGTACGAGCTGCCTGCCGTGAAGCTCGTGCCGAAGTAGTTCGTCTGGGTCGCGCCCGCCGTGAGCTTCACGGTGGTGGAGGGGTCGGCGCCGTACTGGCCGAGCTTCCAGGCCGCGATACGGGCGACCGAGGTCAGCGCGGCGTTGGTGGCGCCGGTGGAGGTGTAGTCACCCAGCACCGCGATGCCCGCGGACTCGCGGTTCCAGCCGTAGGTGTGCGCGCCGAGCACGGGCAGGTCGACGCCGCCCTTGCGGCCCTCGAAGATCGTGCCGCACTTGTCGACCAGGAAGTTGTAGCCGATGTCGTTCCAGCCGTTGGTCTGGGTGTGGTACGCGTAGATGCCGCGCACGATCGCCGCCGAGTCGGCGCAGGAGTAGTCGTTCGTCCCGTCGGTGTGGTGGACGAAGACGGCCTTCACGTCCGCGTTGTACTCCGACGGGTCGGGGCTCAGCGACTCGTCGGCGCCCCAGCCGGACCGCGAGACGATCGGCGGCTCGGGCACGGTGGACGGCGGGGCGGTGGGCGTGGTGGACGTCGGGCTCGCGGACGTGCTGGTCGAGGCCGACGGGGATGCGGACGTCGAGGTGGACGCGGACGCGCTGTCGCTGGGGGACGCGGAGGCCGAGTCGGTCGGGGACGCGGACGCGCTGTCGCTGGGAGACGCCGAGTCGGTGGGGGACGCCGAGTCCGTGGGCGACGTGCTGTCGCTCGGGGTCACATCCGCCACGTATGCGGCCGGCTCGGCCTTCGCCTCGGCGTCGGTGGCGATTCCCGGGTCGACCAGGCTGACCTGGAGGCCCTTGGGCAGGCCGGAGGCGGAACCGTCCTTGTGGACGACCTGGACCTGGACGCCGTCGGAGGGGCCGACCCACAGCGGCTCGGACGCGCCGCGCGCGCCGGCGCCGGCCTCGGGGTCCTCCAGCGGGTCGACGTTCGCCTCGAGGTCCTTCCAGGCGGTCCACTCGCCGCTCTCGCTGCTACGGGTGCGCACCTGGGCCGTGCCGTGCAGCCGCTTGGTCGCCCCCGTCCAGGAGACGCCGAGCATCGAGAACTCCTTGGTCTCCGTGCGCGGCAGCTCCCGCTCGCCGCTCGTCGTGCCCTTCAGCGCGAGGTCGTAGACCTTCACCGGCCGCTTGGCCTGGCCGTGACCGGAGGACGGGCCGGCGACGGCGTACGTCACCACACCCCCGCCTCCCAGTACCACCGCACCGAGCGTCAGCCACGCCCGTCGCTTCATGCTCAGCGGTCTGTACGCGCGCGTACCGCGAGGACTCACTTACCCCACCCCAGGAAAAGGAACATGACTGCCACACCCGCGACAGCGGGCGGCACTAACACACAGCGTGAATCTCGGGCCAAACGTCACTCGGCGGCGGCCGTGGCCGGCGGCGAGGCAAGTTCGCTCTGGCAGGTGGCCCGCCCGAACCTGCCGTACGCGGAGGCGGTCTGGACGTGCTTGCCGCGCACGGCGAGGGAGCAGCTGGCACGCCCGCCCTTCTCGCCGAGCGTGATCGAGACCAGCGGCGGCCGCCCGAGCGGCACCCGCACCGTCTTTTTCCACGGCAGCGGGACGGCACGGTCGACGGTGGCGCTCCCGGCCTCGCTGCGGCCCTGGTAGGCGATGTCGGCGGTGCCCTCGCCGGTCACCTCGTACGTCACCGCGGCGGTCGGCACAGGGGGCTTTCCCGGCTTGTCCTCGGTGTCGAGCACGCCGTACAGCACGAGCCCGCCGCACGCGGCGAGCAGCGCGCCGGCAACGGCGAGGGGGCGCCAGTCCCTTGTCGATTCCTTGTCCGTCTCTGACATGAGCGGGAGTTATAGCGCACAGAAAAGTCAGGGGCCAGCGAGCGGATGAAACGGGAGAAACCGCTTGCCGGGAAATCCGGCCTCTGGCCGCCTCTGTGCTCAACTGCCCTTTTTGGGACATCCATTGACAGGTGATCAGTGAGCTGATTACAACTCGGGCTGCCATACAGCAAGTTCACAGAATCCGGCCGGGAATTCCCGTCCGGAGGTTCGGCGTGCCCGAATTCGGGGGCGCCGCATACGAAAGGGCACTGGACGTGAAAGTCCGATACGGGAGATTGCTCTCCTGCCTTGTCGTGTCGGCGGTGGCGAGTACCGCGCTGCCACAGATCGCCTATGCCGCCCCCGAGTCCGGTTCCGGATCCGGCGGCCACGGCAAGGGCATCGTCGACACCGTCAAGGGATGGTTCGGCGGTGACGACGACGGCCCGAAGCTCGCCAAGCCGCCGTCCCACGACGAACTGGACGTGGCCGACCGGCAGAAGCCGGCGAAGGGGCAGAAGGCCCCCAAGGCCCACCGGGTCAAGGAGCTGAAGAGCAGGCGCACGGCCGGCGCCCGCTTCTGGCAGCTGTCGAACGGCCAGGTCGAAGCGGAGCTGTCCGCGCTGCCGACCTCCTACCGCGACGCGAAGACCAAGTCCTGGAAGTCCGTCGACACCTCGGTGCGCGACTCGAAGACCAAGGGCTACGAGTTCGCCAACACGACGAACAACGGCCGCAGTTGGTTCGGCGGGAAGTCCGACAGACTGGTCCGCTTCCAGTCGCCCGACGGCCGCTCGGTCAGCCTCGGCCTCGACGGCGCGAGCCGCGATCTGAAGCCGACGGCAAAGGGCTCGACCGTCACGTACAAGGACGCGGCGCAGGGCGCCGACCTGCAGTACGCGGTAGGCCCGGGCCGGGTGAAGGAGAACATCACCCTCGCCGAACGCCCCGACTCCCCGCTGAAGTTCACCTTCACGCTGGACACCCAGGGCCTGACCCCGAAGGCCCGCAAGGACGGCTCGATCGCGCTGTACGGCGAACTGCCGAACACGCCCGAACTCGTCATTCCCGCGCCGTACATGACGGACGCGAAGAGGGCGAACAAGTCGGTCTTCGGGAAGACCTACAGCACGAAGGTCACGCAGAAGCTCACGAAGGACGGCAAGTCCTGGAAGCTGACCGTGACCCCGGACGAGAAGTGGCTGGCCGCCAAGGAGCGCCAGTACCCGGTCGTCATCGACCCGACGATCACCATCGCGCCCTCGCCGACCGACTCCCAGGACACGATGGTCCTGTCGGACCAGGCTTCGACGAACTTCAACACCACCTGGAACTTGTCGGCGGGCAAGACCGACACGGGCACCGCCCGCTCGCTGATCAAGTTCCCGCTGAGTGAGATCCCCTCGGGCACGAAGGTCGACTCCGCGCGCCTGGAGATGTACTTCGACCAGGCGCACACCACCAACGCCAACGATGTCACCATCGGCGCCTACCGGGCGACCGGGGCCTGGGACGAGTCGACGGCGAACTGGACCAACACCAGTTCGCTGGTGGGCGAGTTGTCCGGCACCACCGTCCAGGTGGACGACGGCGACACGGGCACCACGGCCGCCGTCGGCAGCTGGCCCGTCACGAGCTCCTCGTCCGGCATCGGCAGCGACTACCGCTCCAACAAGGACTCGGTCGCCGGCGACACGTACACCTGGCAGCCGAAGCTCCCGGAGACCGCCTCCTACCGGGTCGACGCGCACTACGTCGCGGGCAGCGACCGGGCCACCAACGCGCCCTACACGGTGACGGGCAGCGGTGGTTCCACGACGTACACGGTGAACCAGCAGTCGGGCACGGGAGGCGTGTGGTCGTCCCTGAACGGCGGCTCGCAGATCAACTTCTCCGCGGGCACGACCGGCAAGGCCGTCCTCGGCGACGGCCCCGCCTCCACGTCCACCGCGGTCGTCGCGGACGCGGTGCGCTGGGTGAACCCGGCGTCGATCGTGAAGAACGCCGGTGAGTACAACCAGTGGCACAAGTTCCCGGTCACGGACACCGTCCAGCAGTGGGTCGACGGTACGTCGACCAACAACGGCTTCGTGCTGAAGGCCACCGACGAGACGTCCACCGCCCCGACCGGCGGCCCGCGCTACGAGTCCGGTGACGGCGACTACGGCGGCGAGACCTCCACGATTCCGCGGCTGACGGTGACGTACGGCATGGTCGGCACCACCCTCGACTCGCCGACCGTGGTGCACTCCACCGGCCCGGAGCTGAGCTGGAAGGCGTACACGAACACCACCGGCGACTCCGGTTACGACATCGCCGAGTACCAGCTGCACCGCTCCACGCAGCAGACGTTCACGCCGTCCGCGGCCACCCTGGTCGCGCCGATCGCCACGTCGGCGACGACGTACACGGACACCACCGCGACCCCGACCCCGGACTCCTCCTCGGTGGAGATCGGGCGGTCGTACTACTACCAGCTCGCGGTGAAGACCAAGAACGGCCAGCTGCTCGGCTCACCGACCCGCATCGTCGGCGTCCCGAAGGCCGGCCGCACCATGCGGCTGATCCAGGGCACGTCCGGGGTGACGGACACGACCCTGTCCTCCGCGCAGCCGACCACGAACGAGGACACCATCTCCTCCTTCGGGGTGGGCCAGAAGTGGCTGGAGGTCGGCAACAACTCCACCACCTACGGCAAGGCCCGCGCGGCGCTGAAGTTCACCACGTCGAGCATCCCGACCACGGCCACGGTCCTGGAGTCGCGGCTGTTCATGTGGGGCGCCGAGACGACCACCGGCACGAACGGTGCGATCTACGAACTGCACGGTCTGAACAAGGACTTCGGCGAGACGACCGCGACCTGGAACAACGCCACCTCGACGACGGCGTGGACCACGGCGGGCGGCGACTTCTCCTCGACCGTCTCCGACACGGTCGGCACGGTCTCGGAGGTGGGCCGCCACTGGTGGGACGCGACGTCGCTGACCCAGGGCTGGATCAAGACGCCGACGACAAACCATGGCGCCCTGGTCAAGCTGAAGGACGAGACGACCACCGGCCCGCAGGAACGCACCCTGTTCCTGGCCTCGGAGGCCCCCGATCCGCAGCTGGGCCCGCTGCTGCGGGTGATCTACGTCGACTCGACGACCGACGACACGTACTACGCGCCGCAGACACCGGCCCGTATGACGCCCAACTCCCAGTACACGGTGGACTTCACGGTCACCAACACCACGTCGAGTGCCTGGGCGAGCGGTGAGCGGGTCCTGTCGTACACCTGGAAGCTCCCGGACGGCACGGACGTGACGACCGGCGGCAACCAGCTCTCGACGGCGATACCGGCACTGAACCCCGGCCAGTCGGCGACGATCCAGGCGCAGGTCAAGACGCCGATCAACTCCGACTCCGGCAACAAGCGCACGGACTACGTGCTGGGCTGGGACGTCAAGAAGGTCTCGGACGGCAGCTGGCTGTCGGTGACGAACACGTCGATACCGCCGCTCAAGCAGAACGTGGCCGTCGAGGACCCGACCTCCGACTCGCTGGGCCTGGAGAAGTTCTACTCCTACACCGGGAAGAACACGGGCGCCGGCTCGACGGTGATGAGCAACCTGGCCTCCGGCAACACCGTGTGGTCGTACAACGCGTTCACCAACCCGGGCCGGGGCCTGAGTACCTTCGCCCGCTTCTCCTACAACTCGCTCGACACGTCCGACACGGTGCTGGGCGCGGGCTGGTCCGGCCAGGCGGCCGGTCCCATCCGCCTGGGCGCGCCGCTGGACTTCCACCCGAACCCGAACCCGACCGAGATCCGTCTCCCGGACGGCGACGGCACCACGCACGTCTTCACCAAGCAGGCGGACGGCACGTGGAAGGCCCCGGCGGGCGTCCACTACAAGGTCACGATGAAGGCGGGCCTGGACTGCACGCCGGACAAGGACCCGGTCCCCGACGCGTGGACGCTGATGCGCCCGGACGGCACGCGTTTCCTCTTCGGCTGCGACGGTTACCTGACGTCGACGGTCGACAAGAACGGCAACACGCAGACGTTCACGTACGAGCAGCGCAAGTCCCACAACAAGCCGACCAAGTTCCTGCAGTACGTCACCGACCCCACGGGCCGTCAGTCCCTCACGGTCGACTACTACAAGAAGGGCGACGCGTCGTACGACTACATCGACGGCACGGGCGCCAAGGTCACCGGCACCAACCTGACCGACCCCGACATCTACGACCACGTGAAGTCCATGACGGACATCTCGGGCCGCAAGATCTCCTTCTACTACACGGGCGAGGGCCTGCTCGGCCAGTTCACCGACGGTGACGGCTCCGCCCAGCCGAAGGTCTTCAAGTTCACCTACGACGCCACCCAGGGCAACAAGAACGTCAAGCTGGTCAAGGCCACCGACCCGCGCGGCAACGCGACCCAGCTGGCGTACTACGCCCCGCAGACGGGAGACGACCCGAAGTACCACTGGTGGACGAAGACGATCACGGACCGTCTGCAGGGGGCGACCGGCTTCGCCTACGCGGCGGACACGTCGAACACCAAGTTCACCGACAGCACCGTCACGGATGCCGAATCGCACGCCACGACGTACGTGACGGACGACTTCGGCCGCCCGGTCCAGACGACCAACGCCAAGTCCCAGACCACGAAGATGAGTTGGGACGCGGACAACAACGTCACCTACCTGGAGGAGAACAACGGGGCGAAGACCGCGTACTGCTACGACCAGAAGACGGGCTACCCGCTCTGGCAACGCGACGCGGAGAACAACAAGGCGGGCGTACCGGACCAGACGACCACCTGCGTGTCGGACACCACCAAGTGGCCGGCCAACGCGGCGAAGTACGAGTACCAGACGCGAGCCGACGGCTTTTCGGCCGACCTGTTCCGTAAGACGTCACCGGAAGGACGTGCCTGGCAGTTCGGCTATGACTCGTTCGGGAACCTGAAGACAGTCACCGACCCGAAGGGCGTCGCGACCACGACCGCGGGTGACTACACCACGTCGTACGAGTACGACGCCTACGGCGAGCTGACCAAGGCGACCGACGCCAACGGCAACCCGACCACCAACAGCGGCTTCGGCCCGACGGGTTACCCGAACACGATCACGGACGCGCTGAACAAGTCGACGACCTTCGTCTACGACGAGCGCGGCCACGTCACCCAGGTCACCGACGCCAACCAGAAGGTGACCACGCAGACGTACGACACGTTCGGACGTCCGCTGGTCAAGACGGTGCCCAAGCAGCAGGGCGTCGTGATCACCACTCCGGCCCCGGTCTACGACGCGAACGACAACGTCACCACGTCCACCTTGCCCAACGGTGCGGTGACCACCGCGGTGTACGACGCCGCGGACCAGATGCTCTCGTCGACAGATCCGAAGGACACGCCGACCGGCCCGGAGCGCAGGACCGACTACACCTACGACAAGACCGGTCATCTGAGGACGACCACTCAGCCCAAGGGCACCGCGACCACCGCGGACCCCAACGACTACGTCACGACCCACAACTACGACGAGATCTACGAGCTCTCCTCCGTGGTCAACGCGGTCGGCGACAAGATCTCCTACGAGTACGACAACGTCGGCAATCTCCTCACGGTCATCGACCCGAAGAAGAACGCGACCCCGGACCCCGACGACTACACCTCCAAGACCGCCTACGACCTGAACCACCGGGCCGTGTCGGTCACCGACGCGCTGGGCAAGACCAGCTCGCGTACCTATGACAAGGACTCGCTCGTCGTCTCCAGCAAGGACGCCGAGAACAACGAGACCCTGATCACCTACGACGAGCGGGGCAAGCAGACCGAGGTCAAGGTCCCGCACGACGGCACCACGACACGGTCGACGAAGTACGAGTACGACCAGGTCGGCAACACCACGAAGGTGATCACTCCGCGCGGTGTGGAGACGGCGAACGCCGACGACTTCACCTCCCGTACCGAGTACGACGCGCTGAACCGCCCGGTGAAGCAGTTCCAGCCGTACGACCCGGCGGACGCCCGCTACAACAATCCGAACGTCTACACCGAGACGTCCTACGACGCGGTAGGCCGGGTCTCCAAGACCTCGATGCCGCCGTCCGCGGGCCAGACGGTCCGCAATGACACCACGTACTCGTACTTCGACAACGGCTGGACCAAGTCGTCGACGGATCCGTGGGACATCGTCACCACGTACGACTACAACGAGCTGGGCCGGCAGACCGCCCGGACCCTCACCTCGGCGGGAGGCTCCTCCAACCGCACGATGAGCTGGACGTTCTACCCGGACGGCAAGCTCAAGTCGAAGTCGGACGACGGTGTTCCGGTGGGCAGCTCAGTCGTGCTCGTCGACAACTCCGACACCCAGAACACCTCCGAGGCCGGCACCTGGACGAAGGGAGACATCACCGGTCAGCAGGGCTACAACCACGAGACCCACGCGGCCGGAGCAGGGACCGACGCGTTCACCTGGACGCTGAACATCCCGAAGGACGGCACCTACACGGCCTACGTGAAGTTCCCGAAGGTGACGGGCGCCGCGACGACGGCCAAGTACACCGTGACCTACGACGGCGGAGCGGCCGACAAGACGATCGACCAGAACGCCACCGCCAACCAGGGCACCTGGGTCTCGCTGGGCTCCTTCGCCTTCAAGCAGGGCAACGCGGCCAAGCTCCAGCTGTTCCAGAACAGCGCGGGCACGGTCGTCGCCGACGGCGTCAAGCTCGTCCGCGACAACTCGGCCGACACGGACAACGAGAAGCACACGTTCGCCTACGCCTACGACGTCAACGGCAACCTGACGTCGATCGACGACACCTCCCCCGGTGCGCCGATCGATGCCTACACCGTCGCCTACACGGGCCTGGACCAGATCCAGAAGGTCACCGAGGCGCTCGCGGGCCAGGAGAAGAAGTCCACCTCCTACACCTACGACGCCAACAGCCAGCCGGAGACGGTCACACACCCCGACCAGTACTCCGCGTACACGTACGACACGCGTGATCTGACCAAGACGATCTCGGTCGGCAAGACCGCCACGGACCCGTCTCCCAAGGTCACGTCGTACACGTACACCGATCGCGGCCAGGTCCTGCGGGAGACCAAGAACAACGGCAACACGGGCGACAGCACCTACTTCCTCGACGGTGCGCTCAAGACCACCGCGGAGAAGAAGGCCAACGGCACCCTGGTGGCCTCGCACACCTACGACTACGACGCCAACGGCAACCAGACGCAGGACGTCGCGAAGAAGATGAACGCCGACAACCACTCGGCGTACCTCGACTCCACCACCAACGACACCTACGACCCGGTCGACCGGCTCAAGCAGTCGGTCAAGACCGGCAACGGCGCGTCGACCGACACATACGTCCACGACGACAACTCCAACGTCATCAGCCAGACGGTCGAGACAACGTCCACGACCTTCACCTACGACCGCAACCGGCTGCAGAGCGCGTCCGTCGCGGGTACGGCGTTCCAGTACAACTACGACCCGTTCGGCCGCCAGGAGTCGGTCACCAGCAACGGCAAGGTCGTCGGACGCAGCGTGTACGACGGCTTCGACCACGTCGTCGAGTCCCAGAAGATGGACGGGACCGGCGCGATGAAGTCGACGGACTACACCTTCGACCCGCTCGACCGCACCCTGTCCAAGACCGCCGACGGCAAGACCACGGACTTCGAATACCTGGGTCTCTCCGGCGAGGTCCTGGACGAGAAGGTCGCCGGCCAGCTGTCCAAGTCCTTCCAGTACAGCCCGTGGGGCGAGCGCCTGTCCCAGGTCAAGCAGAACACCGACGGCACGACCGAGGACACCTACTACGGCTACAACAGCCATACCGACGTCGAGACGCTGACCGACAAGAACGGTGACACCAAGGCGACTTACGGCTACACCGCCTACGGAAGCGACGACACCTCCGAGTTCACCGGCATCGACAAGCCCGACGCCCAGAACCCCACCAAGGAGGACTACAACCCCTACCGCTACAACGGCAAGCGCTGGGACGCCCAGTCCGGCACGTACGACATGGGCTTCCGCGACTACGACCCGGGCCTCAACCGCTTCACCACCCGGGACATGTACACCGGCGCGCTGTCCGACATGGGTCTCGGTGCCGACCCGTTCACCGGAAACCGCTACGCCTTCGCCGGCGGCAACCCGGTGAGCAACGTCGAACTGGACGGCCACTTCTTCGGTATCGACGATGCGATCGAAGGCGGCGCCGCGCTGCTCGTGGTCGCCGCGGTGGCGACGTACGCGGTCGCGACCGACAAGGACGTGTCGGACTCCATCAGCGACACCTTCGACTCGATCACGTCGGGCCTCTCGGACCTCTTCAGCAGCGACGACGACCCGGAGCCCGAGCCGACTGCCCGGCCGCGCCCCGGTGACCTGCCCGGCGGCGACACGGGCACGGACGACAACAAGAAGCGGTGTGACTCCGAGCCCAAGTCGTCGCGGTTCCAGTACCAGTCGTTGGACGGGGCGGGCCGTGCCCAGGGGGCGACCGCGCTGCTGTGCCCGAGCGACTACAAGCCGGTAGGCGCAAAGAGGGACGACGGCGGCAAGGTGGACGTGTACGGATACCCGGACCCCGCAAACAACACTCCCAGGTCCGGAAAGGGAAACATCTTCGACCGCGTACACATCGTCGGCGACAAGGTGAGCGGCGACTGGGTCAACGAGAACCTGTTCACCGGGTTCAAGCGCATGAACCGGAGCGGCATGCGGCGCTGCGAGATCAAGATGGAGAAGCAGCTCGCGGCCGGGAAGTGGGTCATGTACACAGGGAAGGTCAACTACAGCCACACCACGGGATACGCGGACAGCATCACCATGTCCGCCTACACCGAGGACGGACCATTGTTCAACAACGTCGTGGTCCAGAACAGCACGGATTGGCAGACGACATGCTGAGGATCGAGGAGCTGGAGGCCGCGCTTCCGTCGATGACACGGTGGCGTGTGCCCGGGGGGCGCAACGTGGACTGGGCCGCCTTCGAGGCGGTCCTCGGGACGGCGCTGCCCTCGGACTTCCGCGCTCTGGCGGAGGCGTACCCGGTGCTGGTCATCGACGACTTCCTGAGCGTGTCCGTTCCCCGGCCCGGCACCGAGGCGTCGTGGGCGTCCGAGGCCCGAGAGGACGAGATCCTTCAGGACCTGTACGAGATGGACGACACCGAGGACTATGTCCCCTTCCCGCAGCCCGGTGGCCTGATCTCCTGGGCGGAGTCCAATTCGGGGGACTCCTTCTACTGGAGGACGAGTCCCGCGGACCCGGACGCATGGCCGGTGGTCGTCCGCGGAGCCAACGGCGACTGGTCGGAGTTCCCGGTCGGTGCCGTCGAGTTCCTGGCCGGCGTGTACGGGCGCACCATCGACGTGCCGGGCATGCCCAGGGACTTCCCCGGCGACCTCCCGAAGGTACTGGGCCTGAGTGAGTGACCGCGTCGGCTGATCGGCAACTGATCCGCAGGCACATGTGAACAGCGATCGCCCCCAGGGTTCCTGGGGGCGATCGTCATGATGCGCCCGGCATGAGTGATCGATGGGGGGTGGAAGTCCCCTGGGGGAACGCCGTCGGCGAACGAGCCCTCCGCTCCCGCCTCCCTGACCCCGAGCACGTCCCGGCCCTCCCCGCCGCTACGATCCGGTCGATCACCGAACCGGGGAGGGGACATGGCCGAGGGCCGGGAATCGACGGACGCCGTCACGGAGAGACCGGTGGAGCTGGCCTACCGGCCCACCGTCGACGACCTCGCGGCAGCGATCCGCACCCGGGCGAAGAGCACCGGAGCGGGCCGCTTCCGGCGCCGGCTGCTGATCTACACGCTGGTGGTCACGGCCGTCGGAGTCCTTCTGTCGCCCCTCGGCGACGGCCACCGTGACACCCCGTGGCACCTGTACCTGGCGACGGTGGCCTTCGTCGCCTTCATGACCGCCGTGCCGCGGCTGCAGGCTCGCCGGCTCCACCGGTTCAGCGAGCGGCAGGGCGACTTCCGCGCTGTCGTCGACGACACGGGGATCTGCCTCACCACCGCCCACAGCTCGACCACCCTCGACTGGCACCTGTACCCGCGCTATGCCGAGACCCCGGAGCTGTTCGTGCTGCTCAGCGCCGACAAGTCCGCCGTCGGCGTCGGGGTCCTGCCCAAGCGCGGCCTGAGCAACCCGGAGGATGCGGACCGGCTGCGGGCGATCTTCGGTCGGCACCTCGTACGCGCGGACGCCGACAGGACGCCGAGCCGGGGCCGGGCCGTCGGGCGCGGGGCGGGATCCGTCGGGCTGCTGCTCCTCGGGCTGGTGCTGTTCTTCTTCGCCTACGCCGCCGTCCGGAAGGCCGCGGATCCGGATGCCTTCCCCGGGCTCCAGCACAACATCGCGCCGGTCTCGGCCGTCGCCCTGATCCTGGGGTTGCCGGCCGTCGCCGGCGCGTGGTGGGGCGTACGGCGGATGAAGGTGATGCGGATCGTGACCGCCGTGCTTGCCGCGGCCGTGCTGCTGGTCGGCGGCGCCGCCCTCTACCGCATCGGGCCGATGCTGCACTGCTGGGGCTCGGACCGGATCGCCCGGGGCCCCGACGGCGACTACGCCTGCTACGACTTCTGAGCGGGCCCGGGGGTGGCGGCCGGGCCGGGACATGAACGGGCACGGGGCGTCGCCTTCACCGACGTACGAAAGTCAAAAAGGTTGTACGGCCGCTGTGGGCTTTCTGTGTGTCCATCGACACGCCTGTGACCAGTGATGTTCGTGACGCCGCATCCGCTTGGTCAGCGGGGGAGGGCCGGTAGGAGTCCTCGCCGCTGGTCAAGCAAAGGGGTGGGGTCCCATGAGCACAGTGGATGAGCGCGTTCCGTGCGCGGGTGAGATGCGGTCGTGCGCGGCGGCCTTCGTCGCGCGTGTCACCGCCCGCAACCGGCTGCCGCTGGACTACTCGGTGGCGAGTCTGCGGGTCGTCGACTTCCTGGTCGACGGAGTGCGCAAGGGCGGGGCAGACCGGGAGCAGGCGCGGGAGACGCTGATCGGGCTCGGTGCGTACGTCGGTGAGGTGCTCGTGCGCCGCGCGGGGGCGGTGTGGGTGGACTTCGACGCCGAGCAGCGCGCCTACTTCGGCCAGCCGGTCGGCGTACGGATGCCTGACGGGCGGGTCTGGAACCCCGTGGGCAAAGTCCACAACCGGTTCGAGGCGGGCGGCCCCGAGGAGTCCCTGCAGACCTTCTATCTGATGCTGCACGGGCGGGCCCGCAGGGCCGTGGCCTGACGGGCGGCGGACGGCCCCGAACAGTCCGCATTCGTTTTCTTCGACCTAGTTCTTTCACCCGTTTTCTCTCACCCGTCGAGGGGTTACTTCGTGCTGCCCGCTTACCGTTTCCGCATCCGTACGTGCTCCGCCGCACTGGCCGCCACTGGCACCCTGTTGCTTGCATCGGCGTGCGGGCAGCAAGGGCAGGGCGATCGAGAGGCCGAGGCCGGAGCCGGGGGTGCGGTGGCTGAGGCGTCGTCGGCCGCTGCCGCCTCGCCGAGCGCGTCCAAGTCGGCCTCCGCGTCGGCCTCTTCGTCCGTGTCGTCCTCCGCCTCCCCGACGGCGCCGGCCAAGAAGAGCCCCTCCGTATCGGCCTCCGCCGCCGACACGAGCGCTGGAAGCACCCGGCAGACGACCCAGGCACCCTCCACCTCCACCACCCCCAGCTTCCCCGTCCCCGCCTACCCCGGCGACGCCACCCAGCTCATCACCGTGAAGTCGAGCGGCTCCTACGCCACGGTCACCGCCTGGGCCAAGGGGTCCTCGGGCTGGAAGGCGCAGTTCAGCACGGCTGCCGGGCGGGTCGGGTCCAACGGTGTCGTGGACGGGGCGACGCGGCGGCAGAACACATACACCACGCCCTCGGGGACGTACACGATCACCGAGGGGTTCGGCGTCGAGGCGGGCGGGACGAGCATGCCGTACACGGTGGTGAACTCCACGCACTGGTGGGTGGAGGACCCGGAGTCAAAGTTCTACAACTCGATGCATACGGCCGCCGGTGCCGACTTTCCGCTCACCGAGAGCGGGGACCGGGGGAGTGAGCATCTCGTGGACCATCCGGTGCAGTACGCGAAGGCGCTCGTCATCAACTTCAACCGGTGGCCCGCCACTCCCGGCCGCGGCGCCGGGATCTTCCTGCACATCAACGGGCAGGGCGCGACGGCCGGTTGTGTGTCGGTGCCACGCGCGACGATGGAGCAGATCATGGGGTGGATCAACCCCGGCGCCCATCCGCGCATCGCGATCGGCTGAGGGGCGCAGGCCTCGTGGGACGCTGCCGATCTTCACCGCGCCCGCCCAGCCCCCACGCGCTTGACCAGCCATGTCTCCGGGGCAACGCATGAGGCGTCCGACGGACTGTGACACTTCTGTGATGGCTGGCGCTGATCACCATGGAGGCGTGTGCACGGCCGGACGTGGCGCACGGTACGGGTTCCGTTCTGATCTTGGAGCCCGCTCCGCACTCGTACGAACAACGAGGACAGTGTTGGGCCAGGGACGCGCACCCCGCCGCGGGCAGGCGTACGACGGAGAGCTCGGGGCGGCCGTCGCGCGGGCCCAGGAGGGCGACGAGGCCGCCTTCGCGGTCGCGTACCGGATCGTGCAGCCCGGCCTGCTCGGCTATCTCCGCGGGATCGTCGGCGACGACGCCGAGGACGTGGCGTCCGACGCGTGGCTGGAGATCGCCCGGGACCTCGGGCGGTTCAAGGGCGACGGGGCGGGCTTCCGCGGCTGGACCGCGACCATCGCCCGGCATCGCGCCCTGGACCATCTGCGCCGGCAGAAGGTACGGCCCCGCTCGGCGGCGCTCGAACAGGACGTACTGGAGCTGCCCGGCCCGCACAGCACCGCCGACCAGGCCCTGGAGGCGCTGTCCACCGAGCGCGCCCTGGAACTGGTGCGCACCCTGCCCCACGACCAGGCCGAGGCCGTGCTGCTGCGCGTCGTCGTCGGCCTCGACGGCCCCGCCGCGGCCCGCGTCCTGGGCAAGCGCCCCGGCGCGGTGCGCACGGCCGCGCACCGGGGCCTGAAGCGCCTCGCGGCCCGGCTCGGCGGCCCAGGTGTGACGAATGAGGATCCCAGGACGCTGGGGGAGTCGAAGTGAACGTCAAAGACGGACTGAACGTCAAAGACGGACTGAACGTCAACGACGGCATGAGCGGCGGCGACGAAGGCCGACTGCCGGACACGGATGGATACGGACATGGGTGACCGGCAGAGCGAGGGCAGTGCCCCGGGCCGTCGGCGCGTGCACCCGGGCGGGACCCTGCCGGGCTCCGAGGACGGGTCGGCCGGCTCGGCGCTGGAGAGTCTGTTCGCCGGTGCGATGCGCTCGGACGCCCTCGACGCCGACGCCGAGCAGCGGGCGGTGGCCGCGTTCCTGGCCGCCAGGGAGGCCGGGGCGCACAGCACGCGGACCCGGCGCCGGGACGACTGGCGCCCGCGCGAGCACGGCCGGGCCCGCCGCTCGCTGCGGGCCACCCTGACGCTGAGCCTGGCCGGCCTCACCCTGGGCGGTGTGGCGTACGCGACGATCGGCTCGGGCGGCGGCTCGTCGGACGACGGGCACGTGGCCCGGCAGCGGTCGCACGCGCCGGTCGTTCCGTCCGCGACGGCCTCCCGCACGCCGGGCGCCTCCGCCACGCCGGACCGCCCGGTCACGGCGAAGGACACCGAGGCCCACTGCCGGGCGTACGAGAAGGTCGACGGGCACGGCAACGCGCTGGACTCGACGGCCTGGCAGCGGCTGATCGCGGCCGCGGGCGGTGAGGGGAAGGTCACCGCTTACTGCGCCGAGCAGCTGGGGCAGGCCACGGGCGCGAGCACGCCGGCCGAGACCCCGAAGCCGAAGAAGGTAAAGAAAGCGGAGAAGGCCGAGGCGAGCAGTCCCGCCGACAGCCAGGCCGAGAAGAAGGCCAACTAGCCTTCTGCGCCCCGCCGTTCGCCACCGAAGCAACGGCCGGGGCCGCCACCCCCCACAGGAGAGGCCCCGGCCGTCGCGCGGCACGGGCCGCGCGGCGGCCCGTACTTTCTACAGCGCCATGAGTGCGGTTTCTGTCACACCCCGGGCACAGAGCGCCCCGTCACAGGGTGGTTGCATGTTGTACGGACATGGACGAGCAGCGGTTTCAGGTCGTAACGTGCCTTTCGCGCCGGGCGCGGAAGACGAATGATCATCGCAACGATCGGCGGCCTCGACGCCGCGACCATCGAACGAGGAACCACTGGTGCTGGGGGACGACGCGGAGCTGACCGCCGCGGTGCTTGCGGCACAGCACGGGAACGAGACCGCGTTCCGGACTGTGTACCGGGCGGTGCACCCACGCCTGCTCGGATACGTCCGGACACTGGTCGGCGACCCGGACGCGGAGGACGTCGCGTCCGAGGCCTGGCTGCAGATCGCCCGTGACCTGGAGCGGTTCAGCGGCGACGCGGACCGCTTCCGCGGCTGGGCCGCCCGGATAGCCCGCAACCGCGCCCTGGACCACATACGCATGCGCGGCCGCCGCCCCGCGATCGGCGGCGACGAGACGGAACTGACCGGCAGGGCCGCCGAGTCCGACACCGCGGGCGAAGCCATGGAGTCCCTGGCCACCGACCACACCCTCTCCCTGATCGCCCGGCTGCCGCAGGACCAGGCCGAGGCCGTCGTGCTGCGCGTGGTCGTGGGCCTCGACGCCAAGACCGCCGCCGAGACGCTCGGCAAGCGCCCCGGCGCCGTACGGACGGCGGCGCACCGCGGTCTGAAGCGTCTGGCCGAACTGCTCGGCGAGGATCCGGAATCGATCGGCGGTCTGGACGGACTGCCGCCCCAGCGAGAACCGCACGACCGTGCGGTGACGTCCGCGAGTGTGACGCATATGCGTGCGCGGACGCAGAAGGACATGTGATGGCCGACGAGCACTACAGATGGCTGGACCGTGAGACAGCGGAGGCGTTGCTGCGCGGTGAGTCACTGGAAGCTGTCGATGCCGTCGCCCGTGACCAGGCGGAACGGCTCGCGAAAACCCTCGGCGAGCTGACCGCCGAGCCCCCGCTGAGCAGCGCCGAACTCCCCGGCGAGGCCGCCGCGCTGGCCGCCTTCCGCCTCGCGCGGTCCGGCGGGAGCGCCGCGCAGGACACCGTAGGCCGTCACCGCGCCCGCCCCTCGGCCTCCGACGCCGGGCTCGTCCGCATCGGCGGCGGCCCGGGCACCGGGCGCTCCCGCCGGTTTCGGTCCGCGCGCTTCGGGCTGACGGCGGTGCTCGCGGCCGGCATGCTCGGCGGAGTCGCGTTCGCGGCGACAAGCGGAGTGTTCCCGACGCCCTTCGGCAACGACGTGCCCGGCCCCGGCGCCTCGGTCTCGGCCGGCGCGACCCCCAAGCGCCCGTTCATGTCGCCCTCGCCGAACGGCGCCCTGGGCGAGCCCACGCCCGACGGCTCCACCGGCGGCTCCACCGCCCCGGCGACCCCGGGCGGCCCGTCGGGCGGCGACACCTCCGCCAAGCCGGGCTCCGACGAGAAGAATGGCAACGTTGGCGGCTGGTGGAGGGGTGCCCCCTCGGCCTGCCGCGACGTGCGCGACGGCAAGGAGCTGAGCGCCGACCGCAGGCGCGCCCTCGAGGGCGCGGCGGGCGGCACCAACCCGCGACGCGTGTGGAAGTACTGCAAGTACGTCCTCGCCGTCACCGAGGGCACGGCCCACGGCGGCAAGAGCCAGAGCCGGGACGGCAAGGGCGACGGTGGCGGCCGGGACGGGTACGGCAGCCAGGACGGTCAGGGCGACCAGGGCGGTGACGGCGACGGCCACCACATAGGCCCCGGCGTGATCGGCGGCACCGCCACGCAGTCCTCCCGCCCGCCCCTCCAGCCGAGTCGGCTGCTGCCGACGCGGGCTCCGTCGCCTTCGCCGACGTACAGCGCCCTCTGACCGCGCTCTGACCTGCGGTTTCGCGGTCTGTGAGGTTTTCTTCGCCCCGCCAGTAACGTTTTCGGCCGCACCTGCGCAGTACTGAGTGAGCCGACTGGTCATCGGCCGTCGCACAGAGCCGGGGTTCCCCCCGTACCCACGGCTCGTGCACCCCGGCGCGGGCGGGACACGTTCCCCCGGTCCCGCCCGCGCCCCTAACGTCCTTCCCGCTCACGGGACTTCACCAGTAGACGACGACCTTGTCGCCATTGCGCACCTGCCCGTACAGATCCGCGATCGCCGCCTCGTCCCGGACGTTGACGCAGCCGTGCGAGGCGCCGGCGTAACCGCGGGCCGCGAAGTCGTACGAGTAGTGCACGGCCTGGCCGCCGCTGAAGAACATCGCGTACGGCATGGACGAGTCGTAGAGCGTCGACCAGTGGTGGCGGGACTTCCAGTAGACCTGGAACACGCCGTCCCGGGTGGGGGTGCCCGTCGCGCCGAAGCGGACCGACATCGTCGACACCGTCCGCCCGGCGATCATCCAGCGCAGCGTCCGGCTCGACTTGTCGATGCACAGCACCCGTCCGGTCAGGCACCGCGGATCGGGTGCGCCGGCGGGCTGGCCGCCCATCAGGTACAGCTCCCACTTGCCCGGCTCGTGCGTCATCTTCAGCAGCCGCTGCCAGGTGACGGTGTCCGTCCGCCCGGTCTTCGGCAGCCCGCGCTTGCCCTGGAACCCCTTGACCGCGTCCTCGGTCAGGTCGTCGTACGTCCCGGTCGGGCCGTCGTAGAGCCAGGCGACCTGGCGCAGCCGGGCCTGGAGTTCGCGGACCTCGCCGCCGGAGTCGCCGGGGGACCACAGGACGGCGGGGCCGGCCTTCGAGGGGGACGCGCTCGGCTTGTCGTCGGCCTTGGTGGAGGGGGCCCTGCTGCTCGGCAACTGGATGTGCACCGGCGAGTGACCCTTGCCGTCCGCGCCCTGCACCGTGCAGCCGCACACCGTGACCAGGGCCGCGAGTGCCGCCGCGGCGGCGATCGATCTCCCCATGCCCGTAGTACGCATCGAGGCCCCCCTCGTCTCAGCCGTCCGCACGGATGTCACCTGAGATGTTCCCCGCGGATGACTGGTTGCGAACGGCGGGGCATTGTGGTGAGTCCACCCACCCGAGTGGTCGCTGAGCGGGAGGCATCACATCATGGCGCGCGAGTCGGAGTCCGGACTGCCCATCGAACCGCTGTACGGGCCCGGGGTGCTGGAGGGCTGGGATCCGGCTCAGAAGCTGGGCGAGCCCGGGGCGTACCCCTTCACCCGCGGTGTCTACCCGTCGATGTACACGGGCCGCCCGTGGACCATGCGCCAGTACGCCGGTTTCGGTACGGCGACGGAGTCCAACGCCCGCTACCAGCAGCTCATCGCCAACGGCACGATGGGCCTGTCGGTCGCCTTCGACCTGCCCACGCAGATGGGCCACGACTCCGACGCCCCCATCGCGCACGGCGAGGTCGGCAAGGTGGGCGTGGCGATCGACTCGGTCGAGGACATGCGGGTGCTGTTCGGCGGGATCCCGCTGGACAAGGTGTCGACGTCGATGACGATCAACGCGCCCGCAGCCCTGCTGCTGCTGATGTACCAGCTGGTCGGCGAGGAGCAGGGCGTGGCGGCGTCCCGGCTCACGGGCACGATCCAGAACGACGTGCTGAAGGAGTACATCGCGCGGGGGACGTACATCTTCCCGCCCAAGCCCTCCCTCCGCCTGATCGCGGACATCTTCAAGTACTGCCGGGCGGAGATCCCGAAGTGGAACACGATCTCGATCTCCGGCTACCACATGGCCGAGGCGGGCGCGTCCCCCGCACAGGAGATCGCCTTCACGCTCGCCGACGGCATCGAGTACGTCCGCACGGCAGTCGCCGCCGGTATGGACGTGGACGACTTCGCGCCCCGCCTGTCCTTCTTCTTCGTGGCGAGGACGACGATCCTCGAAGAGGTCGCCAAGTTCCGTGCGGCGAGGCGCATTTGGGCCCGGGTGATGCGGGACGAGTTCGGTGCGAAGGATCCCAAGTCCCTGATGCTGCGCTTCCACACGCAGACGGCGGGCGTCCAGCTGACCGCACAGCAGCCGGAGGTGAACCTGGTCCGGGTCGCGGTCCAGGGCCTGGGCGCGGTCCTCGGCGGCACCCAGTCCCTGCACACCAACTCCTTCGACGAGGCGATCGCCCTGCCGACGGACAAGAGCGCCCGCCTGGCCCTGCGTACCCAGCAGGTGCTGGCGTACGAGACGGACGTGACGGCGACGGTCGACCCGTTCGCGGGCTCGTACGTCGTCGAGAAGATGACGGACGACGTGGAGGCGGCGGCCGTCGCGCTGATGCGGAGGGTCGAGGATCTGGGCGGGGCGGTCTCCGCCATCGAGCACGGCTTCCAGAAGAACGAGATCGAGCACAGCGCCTACCGCATCGCCCAGGAGACGGACTCGGGCGAGCGGGTCGTGGTCGGCGTCAACCGCTTCCAGCTGGACGAGGAGGAGCCCTACGAACCACTCCGCGTCGATCCGGCCATCGAGGCCCGGCAGGCGGAGCGCCTGGCGAAGCTCCGCGCCGAGCGCGACCAGCCGGCGGTGGACGCGGCCCTGGCGGCCCTGAAGAAGGCCGCCGAGGGCGAGGACAACGTTCTGTACCCGATGAAGGAGGCGCTGCGGGCGCGGGCGACGGTGGGGGAGGTGTGCAACGCGTTGCGGGGGGTGTGGGGCACCTACGTCCCGTCGGACGCCTTCTGATCGGCACCGACCCCGACGAGGGCCGGAGCCGGCCCTCTCAGGAGACCGTGTGGGAACCGAACCGTGCGACGTACTCCCCGAGCCCGGCCGCCGAGTTCCCCGCCCAGCCGACGTAGCCGTCCGGCCGTACGAGGAACAGCCCCTTGCCGTACGGCTCCTGGGCGCTCCCGCGGACGACACGCACCGACTCCGGGAGCCCGGGCGCAGCCACGCCGAGCGCCACCAGCGTCCAGTGCGGCCCCCTGAACGCGTCGAAGAGCCGTACGCCCTCCACCGTCCCGTCCGGAGCGCGGTCTCCCGCCCGTACCGTGCCCACGGCGTCCCGTGTGTCCTGCGTGAGCGACGACTCCCGGTATCCCAGGCCCAGTTGGACCGTCGCCGCGCCGCGCCGGACCTCGCCGCGGTGTACGCCCGTGGAGATGCCGAGCATCTGGGCCGCGATGGGGCGCCGTTCCTCCTCGTAGGAGTCCAGCAGGGCCGGGTCCGCCCCGTCGCGCAGTACCGCGCCCAGCTTCCAGCCCAGGTTGTAGGCGTCCTGGACGCTGGTGTTGAGGCCCTGGCCGCCGGCGGGGGAGTGCACGTGGGCCGCGTCGCCGGCCAGGAAGACCCGACCGGAGCGGAAGCGGTCCGCCAGGGCTGCCCGGGGGCGGAAGTCCGAGGCCCAGCGGACCTCCGTGATGTCCTCGGGGGCGAGGTGCGAGCGGGCGGCGGCGACCTTGCGGATGCCGTCCAGGGACAGGTCCACCTCCGTCCCCTCCGGGAACTGGGCGACCAGCTGGAAGTCCTCCGTGCCCGCGAGCGGGCAGATCGCCAGGAAGCCGTCGCCCTCTCCGCTCGGCGGGAACACATGCCAGTTGTCGCGGTCCAGGCCGGTGATCCGCACGTCGCAGACCAGGACCGGGTTCGGGTCGACCGTCTCTCCTGTCATGTCGATCCCGAGCGCGCGCCGCACGGCCGAGCGGCCGCCGTCGGCGGCGACGACGTACCCGGCGCGCAGATCGGGCCCGGACGCGAAACGCACGGTCACGCCGGTGTCGTCCTGGTCGAGCGCGACGACCTCCCGGCCGAAGTCCACCCTCCCGCCCAGCTCCTTCAGCCGCGTGAAGAGGATCTCCTGCGTCCTCCACTGCGGCACCATCCACGGCTCGGTGAACGCGGAGTCCCCGGCCGCCTCCTTCACCTCGGCCGGGTCGAACATCCGGTGCTCGCCCGCCCGCTCGCCGTCCTGCCAGATCATCCCGACCGGGTAGGGCCCGCCGGCCGCGAGGATCGCGTCCAGGACACCGAGGTCCTCCAGGACCTCCATGGTGCGCGGCTGGATGCCCTTGCCGCGCGAACCCGGGAACAGCCCGTCCGCCTTCTCCACCACCAGCGCGTCCACTCCCCGCCGGGCGAGGTCGACGCCGAGGGCCAGACCGGTCGGGCCCGCGCCCACGATCACGACATCCGCAGCACTCATGATCCACTCTCCTTAACGATGTTAAGTGCCGTCGACTCCGAGGGTGCCCTTAACGCTGTTAAGCTGTCAAGCGTGAGTACGGAACGACGCGCGCCCCTCGACCGCAAGCGAGTCGCGGACACCGCCCTGAAGCTGCTGAACGAGGTCGGCCTGGACGGCCTGAGCCTGCGGACCATCGCCAGAGAGCTGGACGTCAAGGCGCCCGCTCTGTACTGGCACTTCAAGGACAAGCAGGCGCTGCTCGACGAGATGGCGACGGAGATGTACCGCCGGATGGTCGCCGGGAGTGCCCTCGACCCCGCCGACACCTGGCAGGAACGGCTGCTGAAGTCCAACCGCGGACTGCGCGCGGCCCTGCTCGCCTACCGCGACGGCGCGAAGGTCTTCAGCGGCTCACGGTTCACCGGCGTCGACCACGCGCGGGAGATGGAGGAGAACCTGCGCCTGTTCACGGCCGCCGGCTTCACCCTCGCCCAGACGGTCCGCGCGAACTCCACCGCGTACTCGTACACCATCGGCTTCGTCACCGAGGAGCAGGGCGTCCAGCCCCTGCCCGGCCGGCGCCGCGAGGGGTACGACGTCGAGGAACGTGCCCGCCTGCTGGCCGACTTCCCCCTCGCGGCCGCGGCCGGCGCGGAGATCTTCGAGGGCTACGACCGGCATTTCGAGGAGGGTCTGGCGCTGGTGGTCGCCGGAATCGAGACGCGGTACGCCCCCTCGGAGTGACGGCGATCGGTGACGGCCATCGGTGACGACGAATGGTCCGAATCGTGAAGAAGACTTGGTTGACGGGCGAACGATTCGTTCTTTGGTACCTGGCGGTTCACCTGGAAGTCGCTTTCGCTACCTAATTTTTCCCAGCATCCCCCCACGCCTCGGTAAACCCACCAACCGATTCGGTCATCAGCGTCACCTCACAGCAATGACTTGGTCATCACCCAGGAGCGTCATGACGAGGGTCCAGACAAAACGGGGACGGGCACGTGGAGGGGAGCTGGACGACTGTCTGCGCGCCTGCGCGGCGCACAGCGGCAAACTCGTCGGCAGCATCGACCGGCGCCGTGTCGAACTCGCCGAACAGCTGCGCAAGTTGCTCGTCGTGTGGGGCACGACCGCCACCACGGCCCCCGCGCCCGCCCCGGCGGGCGGTGCCACCGCGCTGCTCAAGCGCGCCGTCAAGGGCGCCGCGACCCCGGCGTCCGACATCCCCGCCGAACTCCTCGACGCCCTGCTCGCCGTCGCCAACAAGGCGCTGGAGTGCGGCTACGACGACGAGCTGAACCTCGCCCTGGTCATCAGCGACACCGTGCTCGCCCAGCGGAAGAACTCCCGGGCCGGCTGGCGGCTGCGCGCCCGTCTCCTGGAGGCCCTAGGTGACGAGGCCGAGGCGCTGCAGGCGTACGAGAAGTACCTCGAGCTCACCCAGGACGACGGCTTCGGCGTGCGCGCCCGGATCGCCGGTCTGCGCATCGCGGGGGAGAAGGAGCGCGAGCTGCTGGGGCTGCTGCGGCAACAGAGCCCGCGCGCCGAGGAGTTCACCCGGCGCCCCGCCACCGACGTGTGGGCCGAAGGCCTGGCCGCGCACGCCGTCGGCGACTGGGCCGAGGCCGAGCCGCGCCTGGTGGGAGCGCTCCTCGCGCTGACCGCCGAGGACGCCCCGGTCGCCGACCGGCAGGAACTGCTCAGCCAGTACCTCGACCTGCGCACCGCCGCCCCCGGCATCGACCTCGCCGCCCTCACCGAGGCCCTCGCGCTCTACGCCGAGCAGCGCCGCGCCCGGATGCGCGGCCCGGTCGCCGACCCGACCGTCGGCGGCGTGCAGTGGATCGGCCTCGGCGAGTTCCGCAACCGGATCGCCGGCAAGTCCATCTGCCTGATCGCCAACTCCGGCCGGGTGGGCGCCAGTTCGATGGGTGCCGAGATCGACGCGTACGACCTCGTGGTCCGCTTCAACTCGTACCGGATCGACCCGAAGCACACCGGCAGCCGCACCGACATCCACGCCACCATCCACAAGCACGGCTTCAACTGGGACCAGCAGGTCACCACCCGGCTCGTCTTCGGCGGTGTCTCCGGCGACTGGAAGTACTCGCTGCGCAACCGTCTGGTGCCCGGAGCCCAGACCTACCTCGGCGACGAGTCGCTGCGCTGGCCCGTGCGCACCATCGGCCAGGTCGGTGGCGACGTCTGGTCGGGCATTCCCACCACCGGCTTCAACATGCTGTGGCTGCTGGACTTCCTGGACGTCAGCCCGAAGCTCGACCTGATCGGCTTCGACTTCTACGAGAGCGGCGCCTACCGCGTGCCGGAGGCGATGAAGCTGGCCATCACGTCCGTGCACGAATACACCAGCGAGAAGGAATGGGTCATGCAGCGGGCCCAGAGCGCGACCGACACGAGGATATCCCTGCGATGACCACGACCTCCCCGGCCCGGGCCACCGCCCCCTCGGCCCCGGCGACCGCCGCGCACGACATCACCGGTAAGCGGCGGGTCGCCTTCGCCGCCTTCGTCGACGAGAACTACCTGCCCGGCTTCCTCGCCCTGCTGCGCAGCCTCGCCCTGTCCAACCCGGGCGTGTGCGAGGACTTCGTCGTCCTCTACGACGACCTGCGTCCCGGCTCGATCGCGCAGATCCGCGCCCTGCACCCGCGCATCGTGATGCGCCGCGTCGACGCCGACCACTACGACTCGTACCGGAAGGGCGACCAGGACAACTACCTGGTCCGCAAGGCGTACTTCATCCTCGACGTCTTCAGGATCCGCGAGTACGACACCGTCATCACCCTCGACACGGACATGGTCGTCCTGGGTGACCTGACCGAACTGCTCCAACTCCGCGCGGGGTTGGCGGCCGTCCCGCAGTTCTTCTACGGGCAGCACAAGCTCAACTCGGGGCTGCTGGTCATCCAGCGCGAGTATCTGAGCGACGAGTTCTGCGCCCGGCTCGACAAGTGCGGCCGCTCGGGCGACTACGAGCTGGACAAGCACGACCAGGGCATCCTCAACTCCGTCCTGGACGGCGACTTCGTCCGCCTCGACGCGCGCTACAACTTCGTCAAGCGGCGGCTCTCCGGCGACCTGCCCGTCCCCGAGGACACCGCGATCCTGCACTTCACCGGGCGCCACAAGCCCTGGCAGGGCGGCGAGGCCGGCTACAGCCAGGCCGAGGAGCGCTGGCGGGAGTTCGAGCTGTCCGACGGCGACTTCCAGGCCGCCTACCTGGAGCAGCAGGGCGCCCTCCACCACGACCTGCTCGTCCACTACGGCACCCCGCACGTCGCCCGCACCGGCGACGTCGAGGTGGCCCGCAAGGTCGCCGCCGCCCACATCGGGGCCGGCGACTACCAGGACGCCGTCGACATCCTCAGCAGCGTCCGCATCCCGCTCGACGAGGCGTGGCCGCACGAGGTCCTCGGCCACGCGCTGATAAGCGTCTCCCGGTACGAGGAGGCCAAGGCCCAGCTGCTGCTCGCCACCGCCGCCCCCAACCGGGCCGCCACCGCCTACGCCCGTCTCGCCCAGATCTCCTGGGTGCACGGCGACAACGCCCAGGCCCTGAAGCACGCCACGGCCGGCATCTCCGTCGACCCCACCCACCGGCCCAGCCGTCTGTGGGTGCAGCGCGCGGCCTCCGTGCCCGCCCAGGAACAGGGCGCCGCCGAGGACCAACTCGCCCACGTCGCCTTCTACATGGACCGGCAGGGCAACGCGGGCGACAAGCTCCTCCCGGAGAGCGTCCGCCTCGCCTTCGGCCCGGACACCACCTCCCGGCGCTGGCACTCCGTGCACGCCCACCGCCTGTTCGACGAGGCGGCCCTGGAGCGCGTCAACTCCCGCCGTGGCCTGGTCATCGGCGGCGGCGGCCTGTTCATCCCGGACACCATGCCGAACGGCAACAGCGCCTGGCAGTGGAACGTCCCGGACGAGCTGCTGGCCCGCATCGACGTGCCCGTCGCGGTGTTCGCCGTCGGTTTCAACGCCTTCGACGGGCAGTCCTACCGCGCCGGCCGCTTCCGCTCCTCGCTGCGTCAACTCGTCGAGCGCGCAAGCTTCTTCGGGCTGCGCAACCACGGCTCGATCGAGAAGGTGCGGGCCATGCTCCCGGCCCACCTGCACGACAAGGTGCGCTTCCAGCCGTGCCCCACGACGGTCACCCGGCAGCTGGTGGCGGGCTGGCAGGACCCGGCCCACCGCGAGGACACGATCCTGATCAACGCCGCCTACGACCGCGCGGGCCTGCGCTTCGGCCACGACTACGACTACTTCCTGTCCCAAATGGCGCAGGCGGTACGGGACTTGGGCGAGCTGGCCGAGGTGAAGTGCGCGGCGCACTCGCTCGACGACGAGAAGATCGCCTTCGACCTGCGCCGCGAGCACGGCATCTCGTTGCCCGTCATCCCGATGTACGACTTCGACAACGACGAGATCCGCGACCTGTACGCCCGCACCCAGCTGGTGATCGGCATGCGCGGCCACGCGGGAATGATCCCGTTCGGCTGCGGCACGCCCATCATCAGCCTGATCTCGCACCCGAAGATGGCGTACTTCCTGCGGGACATCGAGCGCCCCGAGTGGGGGGTCTCGGTCCACGACCGCCACCTCGCCGCACGCCTGGTGGAGCGCTCCAAGGACCTCCTCGCCGACCACGCGAAGACCGTGGCCGACGTGCACGGCCGCCAGCAGGAACTGTGGAAGGTCACCGAGGCGAACGCCGCCGACCTGCGCGTCGTCCTGGGCGGCTGAACACCGCCGTACGGCCCGCGAAAACCGACCGCCGCCCGCCTTCTCCAGGCCGGGCGGCGGTCGCCGTGCCGTGCTTCACCGGCTCAGCGGCGAACAGCCTTCTTCAGCGCCCGCGCCCGGCGCACCACCCGGCGCGCGGTGGAGTTGCGGGGGAGGAAGGCGAGCCGCTCCGGGATGCCGCCCGGCAGCCCGAGCGAGGTGAGGCGCTTCCTGCGGAAGTACCGCTTGGTGCGCGGCCCGAGGTGCTTCGACAGATACCGCTCCGCCGCCTGACGCAGGCCCGGGTGGATCTGCGGCTGCATGGTGAAGCTGAGCGCGTCGACCAGCCCGGCCAGCGTGTCCGCCGCGACGGCAGCCTCGCCCTTGCGGCCCTCCAGGTCGGGGATCACGGCGTCGGCGAGGACGGCAGGCACCCGGTTGCTGTTCTGGTAGGGGGTCAGCCGGTCCAGGAGCGGCTCGGTGCCGATGCGGGCGACCGGGAGGTCGTAGAACGCGGACGCCGTGAACAGGGCCGTCGAGAAGCAGCCGACGACCAGCCCGGGCGGCGACTTCTCGAACAGCACCTCGGCGAGGACGGGCACGTCCAGGACGGTGAGGTCGACGCCGAGCTTCTCGGCCTCGCTCTCCAGGGCGCGGCTGTAGCGGGCCGGCGCGGTGGGGTGCGGCTTGAAGACGATCGCCCGGTGGCCGCGCTCGACCGCCCCACGCATCATCCGCACATGCAGGTCCTCCTCCTCCTCGGGGGAGAGGATGTTCAGCGCGGACAGGTACTGGCCGAGCAGCAGCGCCGAGTTGTCGGGCAGCGCGGGCAACTCCGGTACGGACGCGGTGAGTTCGCCCAGCACCTTCAGGAAGGCTTCCGTCGGCACGACCTGCGCGGGCACCTCGAACTCGGTCAGCAGCATCGGCGTGAGCCCGGGCACCAGGTCCAGGTGCAGCAGCCGCCGCACGCGCGTGCCGACCAGTGGGTCCAGCTTGTTGCGGGTGGGCCCGTAGCTCATCAGGCCGTCGGCGTAGACGTCGACCGGCGCGTCGGTGAACAGCTGGGCCACGGTCAGGGCGGGCGTGACCTGGATGGACTCCAGGACCAGCTCCACACGGTCCTCGCCCAGGTCCCACAGCAGCCGCAGATAGCGCTCGAAGAGGGGGACGTCGTCCGCGCGCGGGGTCCAGGCGCCGGGGTGGAAGGGGCGGATGGCCTCGTTCCAGGACAGTACGGCGTCGAAGTGGCCGCGCAACGGCTCGAAGCCCGGCATCTCGTCGACCGGCGGAGTGGTCTCCGGGGTCGCGGAGTTGTTGAACACCAGCAGCAGCCGGCGCGCCGGTTCCTGCCCGTCCCGCTCCCTGAAGCAGTCGGAGTCGAGGGCGGCGGCCAGGGTGGCGGCGCCGTACAGCGTCGAGACGCAGAAGATGCGGGTGGTACGGGACATCAGGCGGCCGCCTTCGCAGTCGTGACCCGGCGCCGCAGCCGGCGCAGCTTGGAGGAGCGGTGCATGTCCATGGTTTCCAGGACGTCGCCGAGCGCGTCCTGCGGCATGCGCTTGATCGCCGCCGCGCTCATGGCCCGCAGCTGCTTGGCCACGGCGGGTTCCCACTTGCTGTCGTCCGCGAGGTGGTGGGCGATGATCGCGCAGTACGTCCGCACCGCCTTCGGCAGCAGCCGGTCCGCGTCCGGGTCCTGCGCCGTCTCCTCGATGACCTGGTCGAAGGCGCGGATGAAGTCGAGCTGGCGGACATCGCCGATCTGGGTCAGCGAGGAGGCGACCCCGCGCCGGTAGAACACGCCGAGCAGGCTCAACACGGCGAACGACTCCGCCTCGCGGTGCAGCTTCCAGATCCACGGCCGGTCCTCGGCCGTGCGCAGCCCGTCGGTGAAGTGCAGCAGGCCCTTGTCGAGGAGACGGCGGTGGTAGGCGCCGGCCCAGGCGTAGGCGTAGTCCACGGAGGTGCTGCGGTCGGCGGGCAGGATCGCCTCGCGCGGGTTGAAGACCTCCCAGCGGCGGCCGATCGGCACCCGGTGCACGCTCCGCGCGCGGGCGGTCGCCTGCACATGGTCGGTGCGGACGAAGTCGCAGCCCAACTCCTCGATGGCCGTCACCAGTTCGGAGAGGTAGCCGGGCGCCAGCCAGTCGTCGCCGTCCAGGAACGTCAGGTACTCGCCCTGCGCCGCGTCCAGGCCGGTGTTGCGCGCGGTGGCGAGTCCCCCGTTCTTCTCATGGCGGATATAACGCACCTGCGCGACGTCCGAGAGTTCCTCGGCCGCACGTTCGAGAATGGCCGGAGTTTCGTCCTTCGAATGGTCGTCGACCAGTACGAACTCGAAATCCCGTTGCGCGTTCAATCGAAGGCTTCGGAGGGTGTCCGGGGCGTATTGCTGCACGTTGTAGAACGGCACGATCACGGAAAGCTTAGGCACGTGAGGAAGCCTAGGAGGCCGTCCGGCGGCGCAACTTTCCGGTGCCCATACGGTGGGTGAACTCAATGTGTCGGATCGGTGCATCCCCTGTACTTCCGGGGATTTGGCGGGCCAGTTCGGCTTTCGGCGAGGTGTTGTTAACTTTTTGTTGAGGTGCGGTTGGGCCGCACCTCGGAATTGCTTCCTAGCGTCTTCGGTGTGCCACCAAGTACCTCGAAGCCCACGCGAATCGCCGTACTCGCGGACTCCGACACCCGCTGGAAATGGGGTGCGCTGACCGCGGCTCGTATCGCCCCGGGCCCGTCCATGGAAGCCGTATCTCACGAGGACGCGCAAGCCGGCCTCGAGCTGAGCGGATTCCTGCTGCGCGGGCGGGCGACTCCGACCGCCCGCCAGCTGGCGGAGGTCGGTGTGCGGGCCGACTCCCTCAAGGAGGTCACGTCCGTCGAGTTCCTGCGCGCCATGGCCGACGAGGAGTACGACGTCGTCGTGCTCGCGCTCGTCGGCGGCGGCGTACAGGCCATGCTGCACGGGCTCAAGCGCGTGTGGGAGGGCCGCACCAGGCGTCCCGTCGTCGTCACCGGCTACGTCGGCGTCGTCTACGAGAAGCTCGCCGACGGCCTCCTGCTGCGGCACGGCGCGGACCTCGTCCTCGCCAACTCACGCCAGGACGCGGAGCGTTTTCGCGCCGTGTACGAGGGCGTGGGCGCCGACGCCTCGTCGGTGACCGAGGTGGCACTCCCGTTCCTCGGCGGGACCGCGTACGAGGGTGAACACGACCCGTACACCGTGGTGTTCGCCGTGCAGCCGTCCGTCCCGGACAGCCGCAAGGACCGTCTGTACCTGCTGAACCGGCTGGTCCAGCACGCCCGGCTGCACCCCCAGCGCGAGGTGCTGCTGAAGCTGCGCTCCAGGCCGGGCGAGCACACCACGCACATCGAGGAGCAGCCCTACCAGAAGCTGGTCCAGCGGCTCGATCCGCCGGCCAACTTCCGCCTGGTGTACGGGAACATGGGCGAGGTCCTCGACCGCACCGACCTGCTGGTCACCATCAGTTCCACGGCCGCGCTGGAGTCGCTGCACCGCCGCATTCCGACCGTCGTGCTGACCGACCTCGGTGTGCGCGAGGTGCTCGGCAACCACCACTTCGTCGGCTCCGGGTGCCTCGCCTCCTGGGACCAGCTGGACGCCGGACACCGGCCGGCGCCCGACCCGGAGTGGGTCGCCCGGCAGGGCGTTGCCGCTGGGGGTACCCCCTCTGGGGGAGGCTCGTACGCCTCCTCGTGGGACGCGGCGCGCGAGCGCATCGCCAAGCTGCTCGACCGGCCAGGCGGCCCGGCGCCCCTGACCCCGTACTACACGCCCGTGACGGCGCCCGGCTATCTGCCCGGCCTCCTCGCCCGCCACCATCTCGGCCCCGACGGCAGCCCGCTGCCCGGAGCACCCGCCGCCGACAGGGAGCCGGGCCCGGTCCGGCAGATCGTGCGCCGGGCGGCACGGGGTGCCTACCGGCACGGGGTGCAGCGCGTGGCCCCGGTGATCCGGCGGATGGGGGAGCTGTGAGTTCCCGGCCGCCCGCCCCGTCACGGCCTTCCGAGTCTTCGTCCCAAGGAGTACAGCCCATGTCCAACCCGGAAGCGGGCCAAGGCGCTTCGGTGCGCCGGGTGCTCGCGGTGATTCCCGCGCGCGGCGGTTCCAAGGGCGTGCCCGCGAAGAACCTCGCCCCCGTCGGCGGTGTGCCGCTGGTGGCGCGGGCGGTGCGCGAGTGCCGGGCGACCCGCCTGGTGACCGACGTCGTGGTGTCCACCGACGACCAGGCCATCGCGACCGCCGCGCGCCAGGCCGGCGCCGAGGTCGTGCTGCGGCCCGCCGCCATCGCCGGTGACACGGCCACCTCCGAGGCGGCCGTCCTGCACGCCATGGAGGCCCACGAGGCCCTGCACGGCGCGGCCGTCGACGTGGTGGTGTTCGTGCAGTGCACCAGCCCGTTCATCATCCGCGAGGACATCGACGGGGTGGCCGGCGCGGTCGTCGAGAACGGCGCGGACACCGCGGTGACGGTGGCCCCCTTCCACGGCTTCATCTGGCGCGACGCGGAGGACGAGATCGTCCCCGGCACGGTCGCCGAGGCCGACGCGGCCACCGGCGGCGGCTACGGCGTCAACCACGACAAGTCCTTCCGCCCCCGCCGGCAGGACCGCCCCCAGGACCTCCTGGAGACCGGCGCCGCCTACGCGATGGACGCCCCCGGCTTCCGCAAGCACCAGCACCGCTTCTTCGGCCGTACGGAACTGGTCCGTACGGACCCCGCCCGGGTGCTGGAGATCGACGACCCGCACGACCTGGCCCGCGCCCGCGCGCTGGCCCCCCTCTTCGACGCGGACCGCCCCGGTTCGCTGCCGACCGCCGAAGACGTCGACGCGGTCGTACTGGACTTCGACGGCACCCAGACCGACGACCGGGTGCTGATCGACGCCGATGGAAAGGAGTTCGTCTCCGTGCACCGCGGGGACGGACTCGGCATCGCGGCGCTGCGCAAGAGCGCCCTGAAGATGCTGATCCTCTCCACGGAGCAGAACCCGGTCGTCGCCGCCCGCGCACGGAAGCTGCAGATTCCCGTGCTGCACGGCATCGACCGGAAGGACCTCGCACTGAAGCAGTGGTGCGAGGAGCAGGGCATCGCGCCCGAGCGCGTGCTCTACGTCGGCAACGACGTCAACGACCTCCCGTGCTTCGCCCTCGTGGGCTGGCCCGTGGCGGTCGCGAGCGCCCACGACGTGGTACGCGGCGCCGCACGTGCGGTCACCACCGTCCCCGGTGGCGACGGCGCGATCCGAGAGATCGCCAGCTGGATCCTCGGCCCCTCTCTCGACTCCCTAACCAAGTAAGGACAGTTCCTGCCATGAGCACCAACTCCCGTCTGCGCACGTTCGGTTCGAAGACCGCCGGCCCGGGCCACCCCGTCTATGTCGTCGGCGAGATCGGCATCAACCACAACGGCGAGCTCGAGAACGCCTTCAAGCTGATCGACGCCGCTGCCGAGGCCGGCTGCGACGCCGTCAAGTTCCAGAAGCGCACCCCGGAAATCTGCACCCCGCGCGACCAGTGGGACATCGAGCGGGACACCCCCTGGGGCCGGATGACGTACATCGACTACCGCCACCGCGTGGAGTTCGGCGAGGACGAGTACCGCCAGATCGACGAGTACGCCAAGACCAAGAACATCGACTGGTTCGCCTCCCCGTGGGACACCGAGGCCGTCGCCTTCCTGGAGAAGTTCGACGTCCCGGCCCACAAGGTCGCCTCCGCCTCCCTCACGGACGACGAGCTGCTGCGCGCCCTGCGGTCGACGAACCGCACGGTCATCCTGTCCTCCGGCATGTCGACCCCGAAGCAGATCCGCCACGCGGTCGAGGTCCTGGGCAGCGACAACATCCTGCTCTGCCACGCCACTTCGACGTACCCGGCCAAGGCCGAGGAGCTCAACCTGCGCGTGATCAACACCCTGCAGGAGGAGTACCCGAACGTCCCGATCGGCTACTCCGGCCACGAGACCGGCCTGCAGACCACCCTCGCGGCGGTCGCCCTCGGCGCCGCCTTCGTCGAGCGCCACATCACCCTGGACCGCGCGATGTGGGGCTCCGACCAGGCCGCCTCCGTCGAGCCGCAGGGCCTGACCCGCCTCGTCCGCGACATCCGCACCATCGAGGCCTCCCTCGGTGACGGCGTCAAGAAGGTCTACGACTCCGAGCTCGGCCCCATGAAGAAGCTGCGCCGCGTCACGGGCGTCGTCGCCGAGGCGGAGATCGCCGCCGCCGCGGGCGAGCCGGTCGGCGTCTGAACAGCCTGAACACCCTGTAACGCTCTACGACGGGACGGTCGTACGTAGATGAGCCCCCGCGCCGGGTCAGCCGGCCCCCACACTCTCGCCTTCGTCGAGAGCCCGGTACAGCTGCTGAACGTGCTGGAGTGGGCGCACCTCCATGCCCTCGGGGCCCCGGAGGAGACCCCCGGTGGGGGGCTCACCGTCGTCGTCCTGTCGCCGAACGACCCCATGACCCGCGGCCAGCTGCGCCGGATGGCCGAGCTGGCCCGGGACGAGGGGTACGCGGTCCGCTGGGAGGAGGCGCGCGGCGGTCCGGGCGCCCCCTTCCACACCATCGGCGGGCTGACCCCGCTGCTGCGCCGGGCCCGCCGGGTCGTGATGGGCGACCCGTTCTCCCGTTACGTCCAGCTGCTGCTGACGATCACCAAGGCCCGCGAGCTCGTCGTCGTCGACGACGGCACGGCCACCATGGAGTTCGTCGCCCAACTCGCCCGCGGGGAACGCCTGGTGCGCTGGCACCGCAAGGGAGGCCGCCCGGGCGCCCGGGACCTGATCTTCGCCCCGGTCTCCTCCTCGGCCCGCCGCCGGCTGACCCCCGGCGGGAAGCGGCAGGTGGAGATCTTCTCCTCCATGCCGATGGACGAGAGGCCGGAGGGGGTGACGGTGACGGCGAACGACTTCGCCTGGACCCGGGCCCGCTTCGGCCCGCCCCGCATCACCAAGGGCGCCGACATGGTGGGCACCTCGCTGGTGGAGACCGGTGTGGTGGACGGCGACCGCTATCTGCAGGCCGTCCGCAGCCTGGCGAAGGCCCACGGCGCCACCCGCTACTTCGCCCATCGTCGCGAGAGCACGGACAAGCTCCACCGCCTGGCGGTCGAGACGGGCCTGGAGATCGTCCGCCCCGACCTGCCCCTGGAGCTGATCGCCCGCCGGGGCCCGGTCGGCCGGACGATCCTCAGCTTCCCCTCCACCGTCGTGCACACCCTGCCCCTCGCCCTGGTCGGCACCGAGGTCCGCGTCGCCGTCTGCGACATCGACCCGGCCTGGCTGACGCAGAACGCCTCACCGCGCGCCCAGGGCTTCCTGTCAGGGGTCACGGGCACGGCACGGGACGTCACCCGCCTGTCGGCCGTCACGGCGGCGTGAACGGGCGCTGGGGGCGCGCCAGGGGGCTGTCTCAGCCGTCCTTCCGTGCCAGCAGGTACGCCCGCGGCCGCGTCTCCTCGTCCGCCGGCTCGCGCAGCACGCGCGTGTGCAGCCGCAGACCCGCCTTGACCAGCTGCTCGACGACGGTGTCCGGCGTACGGAAGTAGTAGTCGAGCGAGATCTCGTGCCCGAAGCGCTCCGCCAGATGCATCCGGTCGTCCTCGTCGCCGGTCTGGAAGCCGAGCAGGACATGGCCGCCGGGCACCAGGACGCGGTGGAACTCGGCGAAGGCCGTCGACAGGTGCTCGTCCGGGACGTGGATGATCGAGTAGAGGGCGAGGACGCCGCCCAGCGTCTCGTCCGGCAGGTCCAGCGAGGTCATCGAGCCCACGTGGAACCGGAGCCCGGGATGCGCCTCGCGCGCCAGCGCCACCATCCGGGGCGACACGTCCACCCCGAACACCGGCACGCCGAGGGCGTGCAGCCGGGCGGTGACGTTTCCGGGACCGCTGCCGACGTCGGCGACGGGCGCCGTACCGCCCGCGCGCACCAGCTCCGCGAACCCGGCGACCAGGGCCAGGTCCAGCGGTCTGTCGCCGAGCCAGTCGGCGAGCTGTTCGGTGTACGGGCGGGCGATCGCGTCGTACGAGGTCTGGGTGTCATGCAGGAAATCCGGGGTTTCGAGGCTCACGAGGCCGGACCCTAGTCCGGGTGCCGGGCGGCTGTCCCGAGGTTCACCGGGGCTGCATCAGGTGTTCGTGTGCACGCGCGCCGGTCCTTCCGGTGCGGTCCCGACAGGCGAACAGAACCGCCGGGGTCGTCCGGAGCGTGGTATGCGTAGAGAAAAGGCAGGTTTACCCATCTCCACTCACAGCCATGCGTCGAGCGGCCAATTTTTCTTCGCCTAACGGGTTGAACTTTTGTTGATCGAGGGTCAGTTGGCCACCCCGGCGTCCTACCCTTCAGAGGGTGAAGCAACTGATGTCCCTAGAGCCCGAGGCCGACCAACCCGGGGAAGCCGTGCTTCCCGGCATGCTGCCCGAGACGCTGCGTGCCGAACTCGTAGCCTTCCGGCGCGACTTGCACATGCATCCCGAGCTCGGCAACCAGGAGTTCCGTACCACCGCCGCGATCAAGGAGCGGCTCGAGGCGGCAGGCCTTCGGCCGCGCGTCCTCGCCACCGGTACCGGGCTCGTCTGTGACATCGGTGAGTGGGACGGCGGGCGGCCCATGCTCGGCCTGCGCGCCGACATCGACGGCCTGCCCATCCCGGACATGAAGAGTGAGTGCGCGTACCGCTCCACCGTGCCCGACCGGGCGCACGCGTGCGGACACGACGTGCACACCACCGTGGTGCTGGGCGCCGGCCTCGTGCTCGCCGAGCTGCACCGGCAGGGCCTGCTGCCGCGGCCCGTGCGGCTCGTCTTCCAGCCGGCCGAGGAAGTGCTGCCCGGCGGCGCCGCCGACGCGATCGAGGGCGGGGTGCTCGACGGGGTGGGGCGGATGATCGCCGTGCACTGCGACCCCAGGGTGGACGCCGGGCGCATCGGGCTGCGGCAGGGCGCCATCACCTCCGCCTGCGACCGGCTCGAGGTGGCCCTCGACGGGCCCGGCGGGCACACCGCCCGGCCGCACCTGACCACCGACCTGGTCACCGCCGCCGCCCGCGTCGCCATCGACGTGCCCGCCCTGGTCGGCCGGCGCATGGACACCCGCAGCGGGCTCGCCATCACCTGGGGCCGGATCGAGTCCGGGCACGCCCCGAACGTCATCCCGCAGCACGCCGAGCTCTCCGGGACCGTGCGCTGCCTCGACATCGGCGCCTGGCGGCAGGCGCCGGACGTCGTCGTCGCCGCCATCGACGAGGTCGCCAACCTGCACGGCGCCAAGTCGGAGATCAACTACGTGCGCGGCGTCCCGCCCGTCGTCAACGACCCGAACGTGAGCGACCTGCTGCGTGACGCGATGACCGCGCGACGCGGCATCCAGTCGGTCGAGGACACCGAGCAGAGCCTCGGCGGCGAGGACTTCTCCTGGTACCTGGAGCACGTGCCCGGCGCCATGGCCCGCCTCGGCGTCCGCACGCCCGGCGAGCGCACCGTGCGCGACCTGCACCAGGGCGACTTCGACGCCGACGAGTCCGCGATCACCGTGGGTGTGGAGCTGTTCACCGCGGCGGCGCTGCTGGACGCGGCGGAGCACTGAGCACGGGAGTTGGTCGGACGGCCCCCTCGGGGGCCGTTCTGCCGCCCGGCGCAACATGCTCGTAAGCCAATCGTGCACTCATTGAAATCCGTGCGTGCGACGGCTCCAGACGCCGAGTTCAGACGCCGTTTGCCTCGAATCGATAACGGCTTTGGAGTAGGTCCTTTTCTGACATCTACGCGCGTTACGATGCCGCGAAGCCGACGCCGCAGGGGCGTCCGGGCCCGAGCACTGGCATGGTGCTCACATGAAGCGCCGACAAGGCGCTCAGGTCAGGTGAAGGAGCCTCCCGTGCGCCGGGTAGCCAAGCTTTCCGCTGCGTGTATCGCCACCGCAGCTCTTGCACTGACTGCCACAGCCTGTGGCAGCACCTCGTCCGAAGAGGACAGCTCGTCCTCCGCTTCGTCCAGCAGCGGCAAGGGCGGAATCAAGATCGGTCTCGCCTACGACGTCGGCGGCCGCGGTGACCGTTCCTTCAACGACTCCGCCGCGCGCGGCGCCGACAAGGCCGAGAAGGAGTTCGGCGGTTCCATCAAGGAACTGACCGCCAAGAGCTCCGACACCGAGGCCGACCGCGAGCAGCGCCTCACCGACCTGGCCGACGCCGGCTACAACCCGATCGTCGCCGTCGGCTTCTCCTACGCCACCTCGGTCGACAAGGTCGCCGCCAAGTACCCGAAGGTCAACTTCGGCCTCATCGACTCGGTCGCGACCGCCAAGAACGTCGACAGCATCACCTTCACCGAGGAGCAGGGCTCCTACCTGGCCGGTGTCGCCGCGGCGCTGAAGACCAAGAAGGACCACGTCGGCTTCATCGGTGGCGTGGACACCCCGCTGATCAAGAAGTTCGAGGCGGGCTACGTCCAGGGCGTCAAGGACACCAACTCCAAGGTCAAGGTCGACGTCCAGTACCTGACCCACGGCTCCGACCTGTCCGGCTTCGCCAGCCCCGACAAGGGCAAGGAAGCCGCGTCCGGCATGCTCGACAACGGCGCCGACGTGGTCTACGCCGCGGCCGGCTCCTCCGGCAACGGCTCGATCGAGGCCGTCTCCGGCGTCAAGGGCGCCTGGGCCATCGGCGTGGACTCGGACCAGTACAACATCCCGGGTCTGTCCAAGTACAAGAACTCGATCCTGACCTCGATGGTCAAGAACGTCGACGTCGGTGTCTACGACTTCGTCAAGTCCGTGCACGACGGCAAGCCGCTGACCGGCAACCAGGTCTACTCCCTCGCCAAGGGCGGTGTCGGCCTGGCCACCAGCGGTGGCTTCATCGACGACATCAAGACCCAGCTGGACGCCGCGAAGAAGAAGATCGTCGACGGCACCGTCAAGGTCAAGACCAGCTGACCTGACGGTTCCCGCGGGAACCCGGGCTCGGCGAGGGGGCGCTCGACAAACCCCCTCGTCGAGCCATAACAATGTGTCAACTCTACGCGTGTAGCACGGAGTTGCCGCGCTAGCGTCACCGACGCCTGCCCTCCCCTACGCAGCCCCTTTTCCCCGAGGAGAGTGCGCCATCAACGCGTCCAGCCCTCCCGCTGCCGTCGAACTGCGCGGCATCACCAAGCGATTCCCCGGTGTCGTGGCCAACAAGGACATCGACATCACCGTCCGTACGGGCACCGTCCATGCCCTGTGCGGTGAGAACGGCGCCGGCAAATCCACCCTGATGAAGATCCTCTACGGCATGCAGCAGCCGGACGAGGGCACGATCACGGTGAACGGCGAGCGGGTCACCTTCAGCAACCCCGCCGACGCCATCGCCCGCGGCATCGGCATGGTGCACCAGCACTTCATGCTCGCCGACAACCTCACCGTCCTGGAGAACGTCGTCCTGGGCGCGGAGAAGCTGTACGGCATCGGCGCCAAGGCGCGCACGAAGATCAAGGAGATCTCGGACGCCTACGGGCTGAACGTACGGCCCGACGTCCTGCTGGAGGAGCTCGGCGTCGCCGACCGCCAGCGCGTGGAGATCCTCAAGGTCCTCTACCGCGGCGCCAAGACCCTCATCCTCGACGAGCCCACCGCCGTGCTCGTGCCGCAGGAGGTCGAAGCGCTCTTCGACAACCTGCGCGAGCTCAAGGCCGAGGGCCTCACCGTCATCTTCATCTCCCACAAGCTGGGCGAAGTCCTGTCCGTGGCCGACGAGATCACCGTCATCCGCCGCGGCACCACCGTCGGCACGGTCGAGCCGGCCGGCACCACCCCCAAGCAGCTCGCCGAGCTGATGGTCGGCAGCGAACTGCCCACGCCGGAGACCCAGGAGTCGACGGTCACGGACGTCCCGCTGCTCGAGATCGACAAGCTGCACCTGAGCCAGACCGACCTCGACGGCATCGAGCGCATCATCCTCGACGCGATCTCCCTCACCATCCACAAGGGCGAGGTCCTCGGCATCGCCGGTGTGGAGGGCAACGGCCAGTCCGAGCTGGTCGAGGCGATCATGGGCATCCGCGACCCCGACGCGGGCGTCATCACCCTCGACGGCACCGACATCTCCCACACCCCCACCCGCCACCGCCGCGAGGCCGGCGTCGGCTACATCCCCGAGGACCGCCACCGCCACGGCCTGCTCCTCGAGGCCCCGCTGTGGGAGAACCGCATCCTCGGCCACGTCACCGAGAGGCCCAACTCCCGCGGCCAGCTCCTCGACATCAAGGGGGCCCGCACCGACACCCAGCGCGTCATCCAGGCGTACGACGTCCGTACTCCCGGCATCGACGTCACCGCCGCCTCCCTCTCCGGCGGCAACCAGCAGAAGCTGATCGTCGGCCGCGAGATGAGCCACGCGCCCAAGCTGCTCATCGCCGCCCACCCCACCCGTGGTGTGGACGTCGGCGCGCAGGCCGCGATCTGGGACCACATCCGCGAGGCCCGCCGCGAGGGCCTGGCCGTGCTGCTGATCTCCGCCGACCTGGACGAGCTCATCGGGCTCTCCGACACCCTGCGGGTGATGTACCGCGGCCGACTGGTCGCCGACGCCGACCCCGCCACCATCACCCCCGAGGAGCTGGGCTCCGCCATGACGGGTGCGGCCACCGGCCACCTGGAGCACACAGAGGCCTCCGGCCCGGAGAGCACAGAGGACGACGCCCGATGAACAAGCTGACCCAACGCATCGACAAGGAGCGGCTGCTCCTCGGCATCGCGGCGCCGCTGCTGGCCATCGTCGCCGCGGTCGTCGTCACCGCCCTGGTCATCCTCGCCACCGGCAAGAACCCGGGCGCCGCCTTCAGCGACATGGTGACCTACGGCAGCGCCAGCGACAGCCAGGTCTACATCCTGAACAAGGCGACGACGTACTACCTGGCCGGTGTCTCGGTGGCCATCGGCTTCCGTATGAACCTGTTCAACATCGGTGTCGACGGCCAGTACCGCATCGCCGCGTTCTTCGCCGCCGTCCTCGGCGGCGCGCTGACCGTGCCCGGCTGGATCGCCATCCCGCTGATCATCCTGTGCGCCATGGCGACCGGCGCCCTGTGGGCGGGCATCGCGGGCGTGCTCAAGGTGACCCGAGGCGTCAGCGAGGTCATCTCGACGATCATGCTGAACTCGATCGCGACCGCGATCATCGCCTACCTGCTGCAGCCCGGGAAGCTCGCCGAGCTGCAGAGCGGCGGCACGGTCATCTCCACCAAACCGCTGCCGGAGTCCTCGTACTTCTTCCAGATCAACACGGGCGCGGCCGGCGAGCTGTGGGGCTTCATCGTCATCGCCGTGATCATCGGCGTCGCGTACTGGTTCGTGCTCGGCCGCACCCGCTTCGGCTTCGACCTGCGTAGCGTCGGCCAGTCCGAGAGCGCGGCCACCGCGAGCGGTGTCTCCGTCAAGAAGATGATCGCCACCAGCATGGTCATCTCGGGTGCGGTGGCCGGTCTGATCGGCATGCCGACCCTGCTCAACGACAGCCACCAGTTCAGCAACGACTTCCCGTCGGGCATCGGCTTCACCGGCATCGCCATCGCGCTGCTCGGCCGCAACAACCCCGTCGGCATCGCGCTGGGCGCCCTCCTGTGGGGCTTCCTGGAACGCACCACCAACCACCTGGAGTTCGAGGGCTACGACAAGGAGATCCTCGGCGTCATCCAGGGCGTCATCGTCCTGTCCGTCGTGATCGCCTACGAGCTCGTACGCCGCTACGGCCTCAAGCGCCAGCAGCAGCGCGTCGGCGCCGAGCTCGCCGCCCAGGCCGCTGCCCCGACCAAGAAGCAGGAGGTGGCGTGATGACTGCCACGATGACCGACACGCCGCCCCCCGCGGCTCCCAAGGCGGACACCGAACGCGGCCGCTCGGGCCGCTCGACCGGCCAGATCCTCATGATCGTCGCCGGTGCGCTGCTGCTCGTCGCCGCGGTCCGCGTCATCACCGGCTCCGACCAGCTCACCTCCGAGGGCCAGGTCTCGGCCGCGCTCGGCCTCGCCGTGCCGATCGGTCTGGCCGGTCTCGCGGGCCTCTGGTCCGAGCGCTCCGGTGTGGTCAACATCGGCCTCGAGGGCATGATGATCCTCGGCACCTTCGGCGCCGGCTGGATCGGCTGGCAGTCCAACCCGTGGCTGGGCCTGCTGTGCGGCGTCGGCTTCGGCGTCCTCGGCGGCCTGGTGCACGCGGTCGCGACCATCACCTTCGGCGTCGACCACATCATCTCCGGTGTGGCGGTCAACCTGCTCGCGCTCGGCACCACCCAGTACCTCGCCAAGCTCTTCTTCTCCGAGGGCAAGGCGGCCGACGCGGGCGGCAACCCCAAGCAGTCCCCGCCCGTGGACTCGCTGCCCAACATCGACGTGCCGGGCCTGTCGGACGGCCTCAAGTCCCTCGAGAACCACCACTGGTTCCTGATCTCGGACATCGCCGGCATCCTCGGCGGCCTGGTCACCGACCTGTCCGTGGTGACGCTCTTCGCCATGCTGCTGTTCGTCGGCAGCTGGTGGCTGCTGTGGCGCACCCCGTTCGGTCTGCGCCTGCGCTCCTGCGGCGAGAACCCGATCGCCGCCGAGTCCCTCGGCGTCAACGTCTACAAGTACAAGTACGTGGCCGTGGCGGTCTCCGGCGGTCTCGCCGGCCTCGGTGGCGCCTTCCTCGCGCTGGTCACCTCGCACACCTACCTGGAGAACCAGACCGGCGGACGCGGCTACATCGGTCTCGCAGCCATGATCTTCGGCAACTGGCGGCCGGGCGGACTCGCCATGGGCGCGGGCCTGTTCGGCTACTCCGACGCGCTGCAGCTGCGCAACGGCGGCGACACCGTCCACGCGCTGCTGCTCCTGCTGGTCGTGCTCCTGATGGGCCTGGCCGGCTGGAAGCTGTACAAGAAGGCGCACTGGCAGGGCGGGATCAGCCTCATGGTCGCCGCGCTCGTCCTGGTCTGGTACCTGGTCACCGACGAGGTGCCGAGCGACTTCGTGGGTGCCACGCCGTACGTCGTCACGCTGCTCGTGCTGTCGCTGTCCGCGCAGCGCCTGCGGATGCCCAAGGCCGACGGCATGCGCTATCGGAAGGGCCAGGGCAAGTGACCCCGCCGGCCGACGTCGACTGGGAGGCGCTGCGCGAGCTGGCCCGCGAGGCCATGTCCCATGCGTACGCCCCCTACTCGGGCTACCCCGTCGGGGTCGCCGCCCTGGTCGACGACGGCCGCACGGTCTCCGGCTGCAACGTCGAGAACGCCTCGTACGGCCTCGGCCTGTGCGCCGAGTGCGGGCTGGTCTCGGAGCTGCAGCGGACCGGCGGTGGCCGGCTGACGCACTTCACCTGCGTCGACGGGCACGGCGAGATCCTGGTCCCGTGCGGCCGCTGCCGCCAGCTGCTCCATGAGTTCGGCGGCCCGGACCTGCTGCTGGAGACCCCGGCGGGCATCCTGCCGCTGTCCCAGATGTTGCCGCAGGCCTTCGGGCCGGGCCATCTCACCAAGTAACTCCCGTGCGGCCCCTCTGAGTTGCTCAAGCGACCGGCTCAGAGGGGCCGTACGACTTCTGGACCCTCGGAAGGAAGCCAAGTCATGGCCATGGACGCCATCTCCGTCATCCGCACCAAGCGGGACCGCGGCGAGCTCAGCGACGAGCAGATCGACTGGGTCATCGACGCGTACACCCGCGGGGAGGTCGCCGACGAGCAGATGTCCGCGCTAGCGATGGCCATCCTGCTCAACGGCATGAACCGCCGCGAGATCGCCCGCTGGACGGCGGCGATGATCGCCTCCGGCGAGCGCATGGAGTTCTCGTCCCTGTCCCGCCCGACGGCCGACAAGCACTCGACGGGCGGCGTCGGCGACAAGATCACTCTCCCGCTGGCGCCCCTGGTGGCGGCCTGCGGTGCGGCGGTCCCACAGCTGTCGGGCCGCGGCCTGGGCCACACCGGCGGCACGCTGGACAAGCTGGAGTCGATTCCCGGCTGGCGGGCCCTGCTCTCGAACGAGGAGATGCTGAGCGTCCTCGACACGACCGGCGCGGTGATCTGCGCGGCGGGCGACGGCCTGGCCCCCGCGGACAAGAAGCTGTACGCGCTCCGCGACGTCACGGGCACGGTCGAGGCGATCCCCCTGATCGCCTCGTCGATCATGTCGAAGAAGATCGCGGAGGGTACGGGCTCCCTGGTCCTGGACGTGAAGGTCGGCACGGGCGCCTTCATGAAGACCATCGAGGACGCCCGCGAACTGGCCTCGACGATGGTGGGCCTCGGCAACGACCACGGTGTGAAGACGGTCGCGCTCCTGACGGACATGTCGACCCCGCTGGGCCTGACCGCGGGCAACGCGCTGGAGGTCCGCGAGTCGGTGGAGGTCCTTGCCGGCGGCGGCCCGTCGGACGTAGTGGAACTGACCATTGCCCTGGCCCGCGAAATGCTGGACGCGGCCGGAGTGAAGGACGCCGACCCGGCGAAGGCCCTGGCCGACGGCTCCGCGATGGACGTCTGGCGCCGCATGATCGCGGCCCAGGGCGGCGACCCGGACGCGACCCTGCCCACGTCGAAGGAACAGCACGTCATCAAGGCCCCGACCGCGGGTGTCCTGACCCGCCTCGACGCCTACGACATCGGCGTCGCCGCCTGGCGCCTGGGCGCGGGGCGCGCCCGCAAGGAGGACCCGGTGCAGGCGGGAGCGGGCGTGGAGATGCACGCGAAGCCGGGCGACACGGTGACCGAGGGCCAGCCCCTGCTGACCCTGCACACCGACACCCCCGAGCGCTTCGAGTACGCGCTGCAGGCGGTGGAGGGCTCTTACGACATCGGGGCGGCGGGGACGTCCTTCACGGCGTCGCCGGTGGTCCTGGAGCGCATCGCCTGACGATGCCGAGTGGTGGACGAAGGGGCCTGTCCGCCTTGCGGGGCCGGCCCCTTCGTCGTTCCTGATCCGGCCCCTTCGTCCTTCAAGGACTGGCCGGATCGGCCAAGGACCGGCTCCGGCCTTCGGTGACTGCCATTCCGGCCCGGGCGGGTTCAGCCGAGCAGGGCGGCGACGACCACCAGCACCGGCACCGACAGCACCGTGGACAGCAGGATCGAGTCCCGCGCCAGCCCCTCCGCCACGCGGTACCGACTCGCGTACGTGTACAGATTCTGCGCGGCCGGCAGCGCCGACGTCACCACCACGTCGAGCAGTTGGGCGCTGTGCAGCCCGAACACCCCCGCCGCCAGCGCCCAGGCCACCAGCGGCTGGCCCACCGACTTCAGCGCGACCGAGAGAAACACCGGGTTCCGGTCGGCGCCCCGCCCCGGCATCGTGCTGCCGCACAGGGAGATGCCGAAGGCCAGCAGGACCGCCGGCACCGACATGTTGCCGATCAGGGTCAGGGGGTCCATGACCGGATCCGGGACATGGACACCGGTCGCGGCGACCGCCACCCCGGCGAGCGAGCCCACCGCGATCGGGTTGCGCAGCGGGGTGAGCAGCCGCAGCCAGAGCGGGCCCTTCTCGCCCTTGCCCGACAGGTCCAGGATCGTCAGGGCGATCGGCGTGACCGCGATGATCTGGAACAGCAGCACCGGCGCCACCAGCGAGGCGTCGCCCAGCACGTACACGGCGATCGGGATGCCGAGGTTGCCCGAGTTGACGTAACTGGAGCACAGGGCGCCGATCGTGGTGCGGCCCACGCCCCAGCCCCGTACGACACCGATCGCGACGAAGACTCCGGCCGCCGCGGCCGTACTCATCGCCGTGACCAGGAGCCGGCTGGAGAAGATCACCGACAGGTCGGCCTGTGCGAGGGTCGTGAACAGCAGGGCGGGGGAGGCCACGTGGAAGGCGAGCTTGGTGAGCACCTCGCGGCCGTGTTCGCCGAGGTGACCCCGCAGTCCGATCACATAGCCGACGCCGATGACGACCGCGATGACCGCGAAGCCCGTCAGCACTCCCTGCACGGCGTCTCCTTGGCGAGGAGGCGGCCGTCGGGTATCCAGGGCGGTGCTGATGCTTGGGGCATACACCCAACCCTCCGGGGAAGGAGGGGAGCGGGTCAATGTGATCCCGGTCGGCGGACAACCGCGGGGGGACGACGGGGAACGCGGGCCTGCGCACCCCGATGAGTTCCGTCCGCCCGCCCGGTCTACCGCTCGTGGACTTCATGACACCCGCCGTACTCGTGCTGCCAGGCCCCGTCACCCGTGACGAGGTGACCGGGCTGTGCGACGACGTGCGCGCGCTGCTGGAGTCCACCGGCGGCGGGACCGTGGTGGTCGACGTCGCCGCGATCGGGCCGCCCGGGCTCGGTGCCGTGGACCTGCTGGCCCGGCTGGAGCTGGCCGCCCGCCGGGCCGGGGGCCGGATACGGCTGCGCGACCCCGCCCCCTCCCTACACGCCCTCCTCGACCTGGTCGGGCTCCGCTTCGAGATGGAGGGGCAGGCCGAACAGCGGGAACCAGCGCTGCGTGTCGAGGAAGAAGTGGAACCCGGTGAGCCCGCCGTCTGATATCTCCAGCACCTGCACCGCCCACGGGCTGAAGCCGCCCTTGTCCGGGTCCGGCTTGTACTGGGCGAACCCCGGCAGGCCGTTGACCCGGACCGGCAGCAGGCGGGAGCCCTCGCAGGCCGAGCCCAGGGTCGTCATGAAGCCGGTGATGTCGTCGTGGCCTGTCAGCCACAGGTCGAACGGCGGCATCGTCATCACGGCGTCCTCGTGCAGCAGCGCCGTCAGCGCGGCCATGTCGTAGCCCTCGAAGGCCGCCACATAGCGGTCGAGGAGTTTCTGCTGTTCCTCGTCGAGCGGGTCGGAGACGGCCGCGGCGGTGCCCTTGTCGCTCTGCTCGCGCTCGGCGAGGGTGGCACGGGCCCGCTGCAGTGCGCTGTTGACCGACGCGACCGACGTGTCGAGCAGCTCGGAGACCTCGCTCGCCTTCCAGGCCAGCACCTCGCGCAGGATCAGCACCGCGCGCTGCTTGGGCGGCAGCTGCTGCAGGGCCGCCATGAAGGCGAGCCGCACGGATTCCTTGGCGACGGCGGCTTCCGCGGGGTCCTCGACGGCCGGCAGCACACGGGTGTCCGGCATCGGCTCGAGCCACGTGTTGTCGGGGCGGGGGGAGAGGGCGGCCTGGGCGAGGGGCGTGGACTCGCTCAGGTCCATCGGGCGGGCGCGCTTGTTGCCGGCGGTCAGCATGTCCAGGCAGACGTTCGTCGCGATCCGGTACAGCCAGGAACGGAGGCTGGAGCGGCCCTCGAACTTCTCGTAGCTGCGCCAGGCGCGGACCATCGTGTCCTGCACCGCGTCCTCGGCCTCGAAGGAGGAGCCGAGCATGCGGTAGCAGTACCCCGTCAGCTCGACGCGGTGTTTCTCGAGCCTGACGTCGAGATCTGTCGTCGTGGTCGTAGCCGTACCGTCGCTCATCGTCCACCCACCCCTGTGGCATTCCTGTCGCGCGCCTTTGCGCCCAGCACGTTCGAAGCTAGCGCAGGCCACTGACAATGGCGTGCCGAGCGGGGAAACGTGCAGGTGGGTGGGGCCTGCTGTCGCCAGGGGGCGCTGCCCCCCGGACCTCCGTTCGGCCCGAAGGGCCTCGTCCTCAGACGCCGGACGGGCTGATGGACGCGGACCGGCGCTCCCGCCGCGCGGTGACCCGCGCCGCCCGTGTCCCGGCCACCGTGATCGTCACCACGCCCAGCACCGCCAGCAGCCCGACCCCCACCGTTCCGGCCCAGCCGCCCGCGTGGAAGGCGATCGCCCCCACCGTGCTGCCCGCGCTGGATCCGATGTAGTACGCCGACTGGTACAGCGCCGACGCCTGGGCGCGCCCCTGCGTCGCCGTCTTGCTGACCGCCGAGGAGGCGACGGCGTGGCCCGCGAAGAAGCCCGCGGTGATCAGGACCAGGCCCAGCAGGACCAGCGGCAGGGAGTCCGCCAGGGACAGCAGCAGGCCCGCCGCCGTCGTACCGCCGCCCAGGTACAGGGCCCCACGGCGGCCGAGACGACCCACCAGTCGTCCCGCCGTCGACGCCGACACCGTACCGACCAGGTACACCAGGAAGATCGACCCGATGATGCCCTGCGGCAGGGAGAACGGCGCCTCCGTCAGGCGGTAGCCGATCACCGTGTAGACCCCGCCGAACACCGTCATGAACAGCGCGCCGATCGCGTACAGCCGGCGCAGCAGCGGGTTGGACAGATGGTCGCGGACCGTACCCGCCAGGACCCGCGGACGCAGCGAGCCCGTCTTGAAGTGACGCGGAGCGGGCAGCAGCAGCCGGAACGCGACCGCACACGCCACCGCGATCCCGCCGATCACGCCCACCGCGACCCGCCAGCCCCACTCCTGCGCGACCCACCCGGTGATGACCCGGCCGCTCATCCCGCCGACGCTGTTGCCCGCCACGAACAGACCGATCGCCGTGACCAGCGCCTTGGGCCTGACCTCCTCGGCCAGGTACGCGGTCGCGGACGCCGGAAGCCCGGCCAGCGCCGCCCCCTGCACCGCCCGCAGCACGACCAGCGCGGTCAGCGAGGGCGCGAAGGGGACCAGGAGCCCCACCGTCACGGCGACCGCCAGCGACGCCGTCATCACCGTACGGCGGCCGAACCGCTCCGACAGCGCGCTCATCGGAAGGACGAACAGCGCCAGACCACCGGTCGCCGCCGCCACCGTCCAGCTCGCGTCGCTCGCCGCCACCCCGAACTCGCCCGAGATCAGCGGCAGCAGAGCCTGTGTGGAGTAGAGCAGTGCGAAGGTCGCGACCCCCGCGAGGAAGAGGGCGAAGCTCATCCGGCGGTAGCCGGGGCCGCCCGGGGTCAAACGGGAGTCGGAAGCGGGAACCTGCGGTGCGGCGTCCACGACGGTGGACGCCCCGGTACTGGCGGGAGACATGCCTCGAAGCTACGTACGGCCCCGCTCATCCGTCCAATGCATGGAATCGTCATAATCGTTCCCATGGTGCATCAGCAGAGGTCACAGGCTCGCCTGTCACCGTCCAGTGACACAAAAGACACCGACGGCATCGTCACGCTGCTCGCCCCGCGGCTCGCCCACTTCGCCGGCGTCGCCCGCACCGAGCACGTCACGCGCGCCGCCCACGAGATGCAGGTCCCGCAGTCCACCCTCTCCCGGGCCATGGCCCGCCTCGAACAGGACCTGGGCGTCGACCTGTTCGCCCGCCGCGGCCGCACCGTCTCCCTCACCCCGGCCGGCCGCACCTTCCTCGGCTCCGTCGAACGCGCCCTCGCGGAGATCGAGCGCGCCGCCGACGAGGTCCGCGCCGACGCCGACCCCGCCACCGGCAAGGTCGCCTTCGGCTTCCTCCACACCATGGGCGCGGAGACGGTCCCGGGCCTGATCCAGGCTTTCCGGGTCGACCACCCCCGCGTCCGCTTCAGCCTCGTCCAGAACCACGGCGAGGCGATGCTGGAGAAGCTGCGGGCGGGGGAGCTCGACCTGTGCCTGACCGCCCCGGTCCCGGACGCCCCCGACCTCGTGGCCCGCCGCCTCGACGAACAGAAACTCCGCCTGGTCGTCCCCGCCGACCACCGCCTCGCGGCCCGCAGACGCATCCGCCTGACGGAAGCGGCCGACGAGACCTTCGTGACCCTCGAACCCGGCTACGGCCTGCGCCGCATCACCGACGACCTGTGCAAGGAGGCCGGCTTCCGTCCCCGGGTCGCCTTCGAGGGCGAGGAGGCGGAGACGCTACGGGGCCTGGTGGCGGCGGGGCTCGGAGTCGCCCTCCTGCCCCCACCCGTCTTTCCCCGTCCGGGAGTTGTGGACCTGACGGTCACCGCTCCGAAGGCGGCGAGAGAGATCGGCGTCGCCTGGCTCGACGGCCACCCGGACACACCGCCGGTGGCCGCCTTCAAGAAGTTCCTGCTCTCGAGAAGGGGAAGCCTGCTGCCCACCTGAAGGCGCGCCCACCGGCCACCCGAAGGGCGCGCTCACCGGCGCAACGACTTGCCGAACCCCGCAGCCAACGGCATCCGCAGGCCCAGCGGAGGCGGAGCCGCCAGCGCGTCCTCCACCGGCCGTGAGAAGGAACGCCCGAACAGCGCCCCCATCACGAAGTCCTGTGCCAGCGCGTGCACTTCACTCCGGTACTGGTTCAACCCATGGCCGTCGGCGTGCACTTCGAACCGGCACACATCCCGGTTCGCCTTCTTCGCCCGGGTCGCCAACCGGAACGACAACTCGGGATCGGTCCGCTCGTCGTGCGTGCCGTGCACGATCAGTACCCGCCGCCCCACCAGCTGCTTCACCGGTTCAGGCGAGGCCGCGACGTCCTCCTCCGGCAGCCAAGGGGCGATCGCCAGCACGGAGTTGACGGCCTCGTGCCCGCCCGCGCGCAGAGCGGCCCGGCCGCCCATGTCGACGCCGGCGAGGCAGACGGTCACGTCCCCGTACAGGCGTACGGCTTCATCCGCGGCCCAGGACGCGTCGTGCGCCAGATGAGCCTCGCTGCCGTTCCAGCCGCGGTAGCGGTAGTGGACGACATGCGTGGCGAGCCCCTCCTCCCGCCCCGCTCGGGCCAGGCGTCGGCCCAGGGCGCGTACGGATGCGGTCGCCAGCATGGGGGACGGTCTGCGGGCCGACTCCTCGTTGCCGCCGGGGAGCAGCAGAACCACTCCGCTCACCGCCGTCGGCTCCGGGCCGAGCGCCCTCCCCAGCCGGGCCCGTCGAACCGGCGTCGCTTGGTGTGCCATGACAGAACAGTGTCAGAAGGGTGGGTGTACACGCTCCGTCCCTGCGGTCACCGTTACGTATCGACGGAGTTGTACAGCGAGCGATCTACGCGCGTAGGAGTTAGAGTGCGGAAATGACGAGCCAGACTGCCCCGAAGGGGAACACCCCGAGCTCGGACCAGATCCGCCGGGCCCCCAAGGTTCTGCTGCACGACCACCTCGACGGCGGCCTCCGCCCGGGGACGATCGTCGAACTCGCCCGTGACTCGGGCTACTCCCGTCTCCCGGAGACCGACCCCGACAAACTCGGCGTCTGGTTCCGGGAGTCCGCCGACTCCGGTTCGCTGGAGCGGTACTTGGAGACCTTCTCCCACACCGTCGGCGTCATGCAGACCCGCGACGCGCTGGTCCGGGTCGCCCGCGAGTGCGCCGAGGACCTCGCCGAGGACGGCGTCGTGTACGCCGAGGTGCGATACGCCCCCGAGCAGCATCTGGAGGGCGGGCTCAGCCTCGAAGAGGTTGTCGAGGCCGTCAACGAGGGCTTCCGGGAAGGGGAGCAGCTGGCGCGGGCGAGCGGTCACCGGATCCGTGTCGGCGCCCTGCTCACCGCCATGCGGCACGCCGCCCGTGCCCTGGAGATCGCGGAACTCGCCAACCGCTACCGGGACTTGGGCGTAGTCGGCTTCGACATCGCGGGGGCGGAGGCCGGTTACCCGCCCACCCGGCACCTCGACGCCTTCGAGTACCTCAAGCGCGAGAACAACCACTTCACCATCCACGCAGGCGAGGCCTTCGGGCTGCCGTCCATCTGGCAGGCCCTGCAGTGGTGCGGCGCCGACCGGCTCGGCCACGGCGTGCGCATCATCGACGACATCCAGGTGGAGGCCGACGGTTCGGTGAAGCTCGGGCGGCTCGCCTCGTACGTACGGGACAAGCGTGTCCCGCTCGAACTGTGCCCCAGCTCCAACCTCCAGACCGGTGCGGCGGCCTCGTATGTCGAGCATCCGATCGGGCTGCTGCGTCGATTGCACTTCCGTGCGACCGTGAATACGGACAATCGGCTCATGTCCGGCACCAGTATGAGTCGGGAATTCGAGCACCTTGTCGACGCCTTCGGTTACACGCTCGACGACATGCAGTGGTTCTCCGTCAATGCGATGAAATCAGCGTTCATTCCTTTCGATGAACGACTGGCGATGATCAATGACGTCGTCAAGCCCGGATATGCCGAGCTGAAGTCCGAATGGCTGTTCCAGCAAACCGCCTCCACCAGCGGTTCTGTGCCTTCGGAGGGGTGACAGGGGATATCGGGGTGTGTGGAATGCGGACGGGTATTCACAACCCGTCCGCATTTCGATGTTTGCGGCGGGCGGGTGCGCATGTTTACGGTCATGGACACCGCTCAAATCCCCGTAACCCCATTTCGAGGACGCATTTCATGAAGCAGTCTGCTGCCAAGACCCTCGGTGTCGCCGCTCTCGGTGCCGCCTTCGCCGCCACGGGCGCGGGCGCCGCGAACGCGGCCCCGGCGGTTCCGGACGCCTCCGGGGCGCTGGACACCGTCACCAGCACCCTCCCGGCGGAGAACGTCTCCCAGGCGCTGCCGGGTGCCGGGGCGGCGGTGGCCCAGGGTCAGCCCGCGCTCGCCAAGGGGCTGGCCGCCGCGCAGCCGGCCGCCCAGAAGGCGCTGGCCGACGGTCCGGCCACGCCGGTCTCCGGGCTGCTCGGCGGTCTGCCGGTGTCGCCGGGCGGCCTGCCCGTGCACGCCGGTCCGCTCGGCTGACCCGCACCACTGAACGCGCCGATGGGGCGCACCCCTTGGACACGGGGTGCGCCCCATCGGCGTATGCACGACCAGGGTCACCAGGCGGTGTGGGCCGCCTTGTCCTCCGAGGGCAGGAAGATCCACAGCGCTATGTAGATCAGGAACTGCGGGCCCGGCAGTAGGCAGGAGAGCAGGAAGATCACGCGCATCGTCGTCGCGGAGGTGCCGAAGCGCCGTGCCAGCGCGGCGCACACTCCGCCGATCATGCGGCCGTTGGTGGGGCGGGCAAGGGCGGTCATTGCGGCTCCTTCGTGAGCGTCGGTACGAGGCGGCCCGTGCGGCTTCCTCATCTGCCTTCAACGCTACGGAGACGAAGGGGGCAAAGCGTCGCTCTACGGTGCGATGCCGACCCTGGGAAACGTCGGGGTCCGACCCTGAGCCGCTTCCTCCTGGCGGACGGCGGCGCGTTCCTTGCGCTCCGACCTGCGGCGGAGCCAGGAACGGGCCGCCGGGACGACGGCGAGGTGGGCGAGGGCCACCCCCACGGTGTTCAGGAGCAGCGAGTCGATGTCCGGGACCCGGCCCGGCACACCGGTCTGCAGCAGCAGGATGCCCAGGGACACCAGGGCGCCCGCGACGGCCGTACGGACCAGGGAGGCGAGCGGGAAGGCCCAGAGCCTGCCGTGCGCCATCGGGAGCAGCACGCCGAGCGGTGCGAGGAGCCCGAGGCCCTCACCGATGCGGCGGACCGCCTCCGGCCCGCCCAGGGCGAGGTCCGCCCGGATGCCGGCGAGCGGACGCAGATTGGGTGGCATCACCCAGGGCACGTCCAGCGGACGCAGCGTGAGCCAGGCGACGAACGCGAGGTGTGCGACGAGGAGGACACCCCCTGTCACACGGATGCGGATCGCGGCGCTGCCGCCGATGGAGCCTTGACGCTGCACGCCCCCCTAGACGCGGCCTTCGGCACGATCGGTTCCGCCTTGTCCCCAGGCACCTGGGTGAGGCCTGCGCCACACCCGTACGGCAGAGCCCGCGGGCGGCCCCGGCCGGGACCCGCGTACCGGCTCTCAGCCGTCCGTCACCTGGCCGGCCGGCGGCTTCTCGGTGCCCGGGCGGGAGCGGACCTCGTCCGTGCACTCGTAGCGGTGCAGCGGCTCGCGGCCGGGGCCGCCGAGGATGACCGAGCCGTCGCCCTCGGCCGCCGCCGAGTCGGAGAACGTGCACACGACCTGGGCGAGGGCGTAGGACGTGAGGTCGTCGGGCGGGCTGCTCAGGCGGAGCGTGTCGTCGGGGTCGCCGGAGCGCGGGCCGCTCACGTTCATGCCGCCGCGTACGTCCGTCGTGTACCCGGCCTCCTTCTCGGCGGGCGAGGGCGTCGCCGCGAGCTGGTCGAGCAGCCCCTGCGCCACCAGCACCCGCCGCTGCGAGTCCGCGGTGCCGTCGGGGACCCGTACCGTCCGGTCCACGGCGACCAGCGACGAGCCGCACAGCAGGAAGACCTGCACCGGCAGACCCCGCGAGGCCTGCGTGGAGACGTCCGGCTCGGCCAGCGAGCACATCACCTGCGAGGGCGCCGCCCCGAAGTCCGTCGGTACCTCGGTGGCCCGGATGCCGCACCCGGTGAGCAGCGCGGCCAGGACGGGGAGCGCCAGCAGGCGTCGTACGGTCATGAGGGGGTCTGGTCCTTCCCCGTGTCCTTCTCGGTCTCCTCCGTCAGCGCCGACGCGTCCCGCGGCAGCCGCAGCGTGAACACCGCACCCCCGTCGGGGGAGTTCGCGGCGCTGATCTCGCCGCCGTGGATGTGGGCGTTCTCCATGGCGATGGACAGGCCCAGGCCGCTGCCCTCGGAACGCGGCCGGGACGCGCTCGCCTTGTAGAAGCGGTCGAAGACGTGCGGCAGGACGTCCTCGGGGATGCCGGGGCCGTGGTCGCGTACGGCGATGACGATCTCGGCGCCCGCCTCGCCCGTCGCGTCGGACGTCCGTACCGACACCCGCACCGGCGATCCGCCGTGCTTGAGCGCGTTGCCGATCAGGTTGGCCAGGATCACGTCCAGGCGGCGCGGGTCGAGGCGGGCGTGGATGCCGCGCTCGGCGTCCAGGTCCACCGCGTCCAGCCAGGCCCGGGCGTCGATGCAGGCGGTGATCTGGTCGGCGAGGTCGACGTCGTCCAGGACCAGCCGTGCGGTGCCCGCGTCGAAGCGGGTGACCTCCATGAGGTTCTCGACGAGGTCGTTGAGCCGCCGGGTCTCGCTCACGACGAGCCGTACGGCGGGCTCGATCATGGGGTCCATGGACCCGGACTCCGCCTCGAGCTCCTCCTCCAGGATCTCCGTCACCGCGGTGATCGCGGTGAGCGGCGTACGGAGTTCATGGCTCATGTCCGCGACGAACCGCCGTGACGCCTCGTCCCGTCCGGCCATGTCGTCCACACGCTTCTCCAACGCGGCGGCCGCGTCGTTGAACGTCCTTGAAAGGTCGGCGAGTTCATCCGTCCCGGACACCCTCAGCCGGGTGTCCAGCTTGCCCTCGCCGAGCCGCCGGGCGGCCACGCCCAGCCGCTGCACGGGCTTCAGTACGGTCGAGGCGGCGGCCTGCGCGAGCAGCGCCGAGCCGACCAGCGCGAGCCCGGTGGCGATCCCCAGCGACCAGGCAAGGGAGTTGAGGTCCTTGGCCTCCGGCTCCAGCGACTTGAGCATGTAGCCGGTCGCCCCGCCGTCGATCACCCTCGTGCCGGCCACCAGGTACGGGGTGCCGTGGTCGACGACGCGCTGCCAGTACAGGTGGTACGCGTACTTGTTGCCGGAGTCGACCTGCTGCTTCTTGTTCACGGCGGCTCGCAGCGAGGCGGGCACGTCCTGCAGCGAGAAGCCGTCCAGGCCGTCCGAACTGCCGTACACGGTCTTGCCGTCGGCGTCCTGCGCGACGAGCAGCACGCTGAAGCGCTGGCTGCTGTTCGCCATCTGGCCCGCGGTGTGCTGCAGTTCGTCCTGCGAGGGGTGCCCGGGCAGCGTGCCCGCCCGGGTCTGCATCGACTGCCGGAAGTCTCCGAGCACCGCGTCCTGGGTGCGGGTGAGCACGGCCTCGCGGTTGAGCCAGTACGCGATCCCGGACGCGGACACGGCGGCGGTGAGCGCCACCAGGCCGAAGACGACGACCAGACGCAGCCGGAGACTGGTGAAGCGCAGCCGTGACAGATGACCCCTGCGGGCCGCGGCCCAGCCGCGCACCCCCCCCTGCACTTGTGTCACTGAGGCGTGTCCAGCCGGTAGCCCACGCCCCGCACGGTACGGATCAGCGTCGGGGACGACGGCACGTCCTCGACCTTGGCGCGCAGCCGCTGCACGCACGCGTCCACCAGCCGGGAGTCACCGAGGTAGTCGTGCTCCCACACCAGCCGCAGCAGCTGCTGCCTCGACAGCGCCTGACCGGGCCGCCGGCTCAGCTCGAGCAGCAGCCTGAGCTCGGTCGGGGTCAGCTGCAGGTCCTCGCCGTTCTTCGTCACGGTCATCGCCGCGCGGTCGATGACCAGGCTGCCGAAGCTCGCCGCGTCGGTCGACTCGCGTTCCCCGCGCCGTAGTACGGCCCGGATCCGGGCGTCCAGCACCCGCCCCTGGATCGGCTTGACCACATAGTCGTCGGCACCGGACTCCAGTCCGACGACGATGTCGATGTCGTCGCTGCGCGCGGTCAGCAGGATGATCGGCAGCTGGTCCGTGCGCCGGATGCGCCGGCACACCTCGAACCCGTCGATGCCGGGCAGCATCACGTCCAGCACGATCAGGTCCGGACGCTGCTCGCGCAGCAGCTTCAGTCCGTCCTCACCGGTGGCAGCGGTGGCAACCCGGTGACCCTGGCGCGTAAGAGACAGCTCCAGGGCCGTACGGATGGCGTCGTCGTCTTCGATCAGCAACAGGGAAGGCACGGGGGTCATTCTGGCCCATGGTGGGGTGGGGTTTCGACTCCTGTACATCCAGGGCCTGCCCGGGCGGGCTCCGAGTGCACGTACAGCTCTTTTCTGTGACCGTGCTGTGCCGCGCGTACGACCGACCCCTGTGACAGGTCTGTGACAGTCGGCGGACACGGCGATGAAGGTGCGAGGGCAAGCTTCTCGGCACAGGCAAGGAACCACCGCCTGAGCAAGCCGAACACCGGAAGTCCACGACGGGGGGCGCGAGATGAACACGCTGAACAGCAACAGCACCAGCGCAGTAATCACGCGTCTGCACGACGTGAACGGGGGCCGGGGTTCTGAGAAGTCCGGTGCCGTGAGCGGGCGGGGGTGCGCTCGCGGCACTGGGCGTCAGCACACCGCGTACATGTCGGTGGTTGACACCTTCACGGGGGAGGCACACGGGGGAAGCGGGTACAGGGAGGACACGGGGGAGCGTCGTTCGCTGTCGGAGGCGGAGTTCACCGCCTACGTCCAGGAGCGCCGCGCCTCCCTGTACGCAACCGCCTACCACCTGACCGGCGACCGCTTCGAGGCCGAGGACCTGCTGCAGAGCGCGCTGTTCTCGACGTACAGGGCGTGGGACCGGATCAGCGACAAGGCTGCGGTCGGCGGATACCTCCGCCGCACCATGACCAACCTGCACATCAGCGCCTGGCGGCGCCGCAAGCTCAACGAGTACCCGACCGAGGAACTGCCGGAGACGCCCGGGGACACGGACGCGATGCGCGGCACGGAACTGCGCGCGGTCCTGTGGCAGGCGCTCGCCCGGCTGCCCGAACTCCAGCGCACCATGCTGGTCCTCCGTTACTACGAGGGCCGCACGGACCCGGAGATCGCGGAGATCCTCGACATCAGTGTCGGCACGGTGAAGTCCAGCATCTGGCGCTCCCTGCGCCGCCTGCGCGAGGACGAGGTCCTCAGCTTCGGCCGTGACGAGGAGGACGCCTTCGGGGAGCTCGTCGCCTGAAGGATGTGGGGGGAAGCAAGTAACGGGGGAAGTACGGGGGAGCGGTAACCGGGGGGACCAACGGGGGTCACGGGGGACCAACGGAGGGAAGCACCACGGGGGATCACGGGGGAACGGGGAAGCGGGACTGGAGGGCCGGGGGGTCCGTCCAGTCCCGCTTCGCCTTTTTGCGCCTGAGCCGGCGCCGCTCTCGCGGAGCTGGTTGCTCGCCGTCGTGGTTCCTCAATCAATGGTTGCGGTGCTGTTCGCTGTCGTGCGCCGGGCTCGGTTGGCGGGGGTGGCCGCCGGGCGGCGGCCCACCGCGGCTGCGGCGAGGCGGCCGAGGGCCTCGTCCCGGTCGCAGGCGTACGCGCCGAGGGCGGTCTGGCGGGCGATGATCGTGCGCTCCAGACGCATCAGGCGCCAGCCGCGGCGGAGCAGGAACGGGACCGACTTGCGGCCCTCCTTGAGATCGCGCAGGAAGCGGCGGCGGAAGGTGCGGACCGGGCCGCGGTTCAGGCACAGCGCGTCTGCCAGCAGTCCCAACTCCCGGCAGCGCTCTATGACCTCGGCCGCGAAGATGCCCTCCGCGATGAACAGCGGGGTCCGCCCGATGTCGACACTCTCCTCGCCCGTGCGGGCGCTGAGCGAGAGGTCGTACACGGGGACGCCCGTACGGCCCGTGCGGCACAGCTCCGCGATCGCGGCGACGGCCGTGTCCGTGTCCCAGGAGTCCGGGTGGTCCCAGTCGATGTCGGAACTCCCCGTCACCAGCGGCAGCGTCGGGTCCTCGCCCTCCTTGTAGAAGTCGTCGAGGCGCAGCACGGGGAGGCCGGAGCGGGCGGCGACGAGGGACTTGCCCGAGCCCGAGGGGCCGCAGAGCAGCACGACGCGGGCGGGGGAGGAGGGATGGATGCTCACGGGACATCAGTTTGACGTATTCCGTACGCCCTGCCGACCCCGCGGGTCGACTTTGGAGCGCGCATCACACCTCAACTACCCTTCGTGTCGACCTGATTACCCAGCGAATTCGAAGGTGGCTCCTGCCATGGCACGACACGCGTCCCCCCTCAACCCCACCGCCACGCGCGCCCTGATCGCCCTCGCGACCGCCTCGGCGGCACTGGGTGCGGGCGCGGCGACGGCCTCCGCGAACACCGAGCCGTCGGTGAGCCTGCTGGGCGTCCAGCCCGCCTCGCTCAGCAAGATCAACCCGCAGGTGAACGACCTTCAGGGCCCGACGAGCTCGGTGAAGTACGTCACCGGCTCCCGCCAGGGGCTCAAGCCCGCCGGCGTCGACCCGAAGGGCAACGGCACCGAGATCCCGCTCTCCGGACTGACCGGCCCGGTCACCCAGACGGGACCGATCGGCGCCGTCCCGACGCTGGAGGGGCTGCAGGGGCTGTTCGGCGGCGGCCTGGCCTGAACCCCGGCCGCGGGCCCGACGGGCGGACGAGAGAGCCACGCCTTCCCCGGACGGAGGGAAGGCGCGGTTCTCGGCTTGTGGGTCCGCTCGTTGCGGCGGGCGCCTTGCTCAGTCGGACACTCAGTACGACGAGCCGGACGCGCCCAGCGCACCCGTCGGGTGCCAGACCGTCTTCGTCTCCAGGAACGCCGTCATGCGGTCGATGCCCGGCGTCTCCGAATAATCCACAGGCTGTGGACGAAGAACGCGCTTCAGGTTGTCGGCCGCCGCGATCTCCAGTTCCTTCGCCAGTACGTCGTCGGCTCCCGCGAGGTCGATCGCGTTGACGTCCTGGTGCGAGGCCAGCGGTGCGGCGATCTCCGCCGTACGGCCGGACAGGATGTTGACGACACCGCCGGGAAGGTCGGAGGTGGCCAGGACCTCGCCCAGCGACAGCGCCGGGAGCGGGGACTTCTCGCTCGCGATCACGATCGCCGTGTTGCCGGTCGCGATCACCGGGGCGACGACCGAGACCAGACCCAGGAACGACGACTCCTGCGGCGCGAGGACGGCGACGACGCCCGTCGGCTCCGGCGAGGAGAGGTTGAAGAACGGGCCCGCGACCGGGTTGCCGCCGCCGACCACCTGGGCGATCTTGTCGGTCCAGCCGGCGTACCAGACCCAGCGGTCGATCGCGGCGTCCACCTGGACGGCGGCCTTGGACTTGGACAGGCCCTCGGCGTCGGCCACCTCGCGGACGTACTGGTCGCGGCGGCCCTCCAGCATCTCGGCGATTCGGTAGAGGATCTGGCCCCGGTTGTAGGCCGTGGCTCCCGACCAGGCGCCGAACGCCTTGCGTGCGGCGACCACCGCGTCACGGGCGTCCTTGCGGGACGAAAGAGGCACGTTCGCCAGCCAGTTGCTCTTCTTGTCGGTCACCTCGTAAACCCGGCCGCTCTCGGAACGCGGGAACTTCCCGCCGACGTACAGCTTGTAGGTCTTGAAGACACTCAAACGGTCAACTGTGCTCATTTATCGCTCACCCTCCGGGCTCGACGGGGCGAGATACGCCTCCAGGCCGTGACGGCCGCCTTCGCGGCCGAAGCCCGACTCCTTGTAGCCGCCGAACGGCGAGGTGGGGTCGAACTTGTTGAACGTGTTGGACCAGACGACGCCCGCGCGGAGCTTGCCCGCCACGGCGAGGATGCGCGAGCCCTTCTCCGACCAGATGCCCGCCGACAGGCCGTAGGGAGTGTTGTTGGCCTTGGCGACGGCCTCGTCCGGGGTGCGGAAGGTGAGGACCGACAGGACCGGGCCGAAGATCTCGTCGCGGGCGACCTTGTGGGCCTGGGTGACGTTCGTGAAGAGCGTCGGCGCGAACCAGTAGCCGGAGGTGGGCAGTTCGCAGGCCGGGGACCAGCGCTCGGCGCCCTCCGCCTCGCCCTGCTCGACGAGCGAGGTGATACGGGAGAGCTGTTCCTCGGAGTTGATCGCGCCGATGTCCGTGTTCTTGTCGAGCGGGTCGCCGAGGCGGAGGGTCGACAGGCGGCGCTTGAGCGACTCCAGCAGCTCGTCCTGGATCGACTCCTGGACCAGCAGTCGGCTGCCGGCGCAGCAGACCTGGCCCTGGTTGAAGAAGATCCCGTTGACGATGCCCTCGACGGCCTGGTCGATCGGGGCGTCGTCGAAGACGATGTTGGCGCCCTTGCCGCCCAGTTCGAGCGTGACCTTCTTGCGGGAGCCCGCGATCGTGCGGGCGATCTCCTTGCCGACGGCCGTGGAGCCGGTGAAGGCGACCTTGTTCACGTCCGGGTGCGCGACGAGCGCGGCGCCCGTGTCGCCGTAGCCGGGAAGGATGTTGACGACGCCCTTGGGGAGGCCTGCCTGGCGGCAGATGTCCGCGAAGAAGAGAGCGGAGAGCGGGGTCGTCTCGGCGGGCTTCAGTACCACCGTGTTGCCGGTCGCCAGCGCCGGGGCGATCTTCCACGCCAGCATCAGCAGCGGGAAGTTCCAGGGGATGACCTGGCCCGCGACGCCGAGGGGCCTGGGGTCGGCGCCGAACCCGGCGTGGCCCAGCTTGTCGGCCCAGCCCGCGTAGTAGAAGAAGTGCGCGGCGACCAGGGGGAGGTCGGCGTCGCGCGTCTCCTTGATCGGCTTGCCGTTGTCGAGGGTCTCGAGGACGGCGAGCTCGCGGCTGCGCTCCTGGATGATGCGGGCGATGCGGAACAGGTACTTGGCACGCTCGGTGCCGGGCAGCGCCGACCACTTCTCGAAGGCCTTGCGGGCGGCCTTCACGGCGCGGTCCACGTCCTCGGCGCCGGCCCGGGCGATCTCCGACAGCACTTCCTCGGTGCTGGGGCTGACCGTCTTGAAGACCTTGCCGTCGGCCGCCTCGACGAACTCGCCGTCGATGAACAGGCCGTAGGAGGGGGCGATGTCGACGACCGAGCGGGACTCGGGCGCCGGCGCGTATGCGAATGCGGATGCCATGGTGATCAGTCCACCGTCACGTAGTCGGGGCCGGAGTAGCGGCCGGTGGCCAGCTTCTGACGCTGCATCAGCAGGTCGTTCAGGAGCGAGGAGGCGCCGAACCGGAACCAGTGGTTGTCCAGCCAGTCCTCGCCCGCGGTCTCGTTGACCAGAACGAGAAACTTGATCGCGTCCTTGGAGGTGCGGATGCCGCCGGCGGGCTTCACGCCGACCTGGACGCCGGTCTGCTGCCGGAAGTCGCGTACGGCTTCCAGCATGAGCAGGGTGTTGGCGGGGGTGGCGTTGACGGCGACCTTGCCGGTGGACGTCTTGATGAAGTCCGCCCCGGCCAGCATGCCGAGCCAGCTCGCGCGCCGGATGTTGTCGTACGTCGACAGCTCGCCGGTCTCGAAGATGACCTTGAGGCGGGCCGCCCCGGAGGCCTCCTTCACGGCGACGATCTCGTCGTACACCTTCATGTACTTGCCCGCGAGGAACGCACCGCGGTCGATGACCATGTCGATCTCGTCGGCGCCCGCGGCGACGGCGTCACGGACGTCCGCCAGCTTGACGTCGAGGGCGGCGCGGCCCGCCGGGAAGGCGGTGGCGACCGAGGCGACCTTCACGGTCGAGCCGGCGACGGCCTCCTTGGCGGCGGGCACCATGTCGGGATAGACGCAGACGGCCGCGGTCGCGGGGGTCGTGCGGTCGGTCGGGTCGGGGTGGACCGCCTTGGCGCCGAGCGCCCGGACCTTGCCCGGGGTGTCCGCGCCTTCCAGCGTCGTCAGGTCGACCATCGAGATGGCGAGGTCGATGGCGTACGCCTTCGCGGTCGTCTTGATGGAACGGGTGCCGAGCGAGGCGGCGCGCGCCTCCAGGCCGACCGTGTCGACGCCGGGCAGCCCGTGGAGGAAGCGGCGCAGCGTGCTGTCGGACGCGGTCACGTCCGAGAGGGTGTGAGCTGCGGTGGATGCATTGGTGGGCATGGTCACCAGACGAGCATATCTACGCGCGTAGCGGCTGTACACCCCGGAGTACCTGCCGTGTGCTCATCCTTCACGGCGGCACCGCGGATGAGCATCGCCGAGCCCGTCGGGCAGAATCGGGACCATGACGACGCCCGAGCCCCAGTCACCCTCGCCGCAGCCCTCGGTATCCGAGTCCCCGGACCGGGTCTACCGATCGCCCGCGGGCATCGTCGGCGGTGTCCTGCTGCTGGGCATCGCGGCCTGGCTCGGCATCGACGCGATCGTCTCCGGACACGGCCACACACCCTGGCTGGCGCTCGCCGCGCTGATCCTGATCGTCCCGCTGATCGCCGCCTTCACGCTGCGCCCCGCGGTCTACGCCAACGAGGAGCGGCTGCGCATCCGCAACCCCTTCCGCGTCGTCGTGGTGCCCTGGGGGCAGATCGTCTCGCTGCGGTCCAGCTACTCCAACGAGGTCGTCGCGAAGTCCGGCCGCAAGTACCAGCTGTGGGCCGTCCCCGTCTCGCTGCGGGCACGCAAGAGGGCGGCGCGCCGGGAGGCCAAGGCGACGGCGGACCGGCGCGCGGAGGCGAGCGGCCGGGGCGGCCGGGGCCGTATGGGCGGCTTCGGCGGCGCCTTCGGGGGCGGCGCGCTCGGCGGGTTCTCGGGCGGCGCCACGGTCCCGGAGGGTCCGATGCGCGCCGAGTCCGACAAGGTCATGGACGACCTGCGCGAACTCCTTGAGACCCGCGGCGAGGCGGAGACCGCGCAGGGCGAGGTGACGGTGCGCTGGGCGTACGAGGTCGCGGGGCCGGCGGTGGCGGGGGCGGTGCTGTTGGCGATTTTGGTGGCGGTGGGGTGATCTGTGGGGGTGGCGGGGTGCCGGGGTGCCGGGGCGGCGCGCAGCCGGGCCGGCGGGCTCCTTGCTGAGCCGGCGCGCTGTCGGGTTGGTGGGCTGTTGGACTGGCGGGGTGGAGCGCTGATGGCTTCCCGGGGTGCCGGGTTGCCGCGCTGACGGGTTCCTGGGTTGCCGCGCTGCTGAGCTGGTGCGTTGTCGACTGTTGGACTGTTGGACTGCCGGACTGCCGGACTGCCGGACTGCCGGACTGGCGGGGTGGAGCGCTGTCGGGCTGACAGGCTCTCGGACTACCGGGCTTCCGGCCTGGCGTGCTGTGGGGCCGACGCGCTTGCGAGCTGCCGGGCCGCCGAGCTGGCGGACCGCCGAGCTACCAGGCCGTTGCGCTGCCGGACCGCCGGACCGCCGGACCGCCGGACCGCTGAGCTGGCGGACCGCCGAGCTACCAGGCCGCTGAGCCGCTGAGCTGCCGGACCGCAGGGCCGCTTTCCCGCCGAGCTGCTGAGCTGGCGGACCGCCGAGCTACCAGGCTGCTGAGCTGCCGAGCTGCCGGACCGCTGTCCCGCTGTCCCGCCGGACCGCTTTCCCGCCGAGCTGCTGAGCCGCCGGACCGCTGAGCTGCTGAGCTGCTGAGCCGCCGGACCGCTGAGCTGCTGAGCCGCCGGACCACCGGACCGCCTGAGCCGCCGGACCGCTGAGCTGCCGGACCGCCCGGCCGCCCGGCCGCCGGACCGCCGAGCCGCCGTGCTGCCGAGCCACCCACCCCCCACCTCACAGCTTGGTTGTGCATGCTCACCGTTCACGCCTCGGCCGACACGGCCACCCCCCACCCGGACGGAACCGAGGGCCGCAACCACCTCTGTGGTCCGAGTGTCTGGAAACGAATGAGTGCGATCTCTCGGCGGGCGAGACCGCTGCCCGCTGCCGCGGTGCCCGACGGGTGCCTGTCCTGGGACGGTGTGCAGGCGCGCCGCTGGGCGCAGGCGTTGTCGGCATGCTGGGTGCCGGTGCGGGTGCCCAGGCGGGTCGTTCTGGGGGTGGACCTCTGCGCTCTCGTCGCCTGTTGTCTTCTGGCCGACTCCGGGATTCGCCCCCTCCTCGCCGCGTTCCTCGCGCTCCAGCCGGTGTGGCTGCTGGTGCGCCCCGAAGTCGTACGGACGACGGCGGCGATGCAGGCCCTCATGGTCGTCGCATCGCCTCTGGCACCGCCCTGGAGGGTGGCTGCCTGCGGCGTCCTGCTGGCGGGGGCCTGCGCCCTGGCCGCCCACCTGCGCATGGAGTCCCGGCAGCGGCAGTTTCGCGCGGCGCTCGCGGCGGCCGGCGGTGTCACCGCCCGCGTGCCGGACGTGCCGCCGCGGCGCGGGAGGTTCTTCGCCGTGGTCGGGATCGTGCTGTTCGTGGTGGGGGCCGCGGCGGGCCTCCTCGCCGGTGTCGCCGATGCCGCCGACGACCGCCAGGTGGGTGCGGCGGCAGGGTTCTTCCTCGCCGGACTCGGCCTGACCGCGCTGCTCTCCGGGGTCCTGGGCCGCCGTAGGGCCGCCGCCCTGCACCGGGAGCCGGCGCCCGTCCTGCGCGTGCTCGTGCGCGAGGGCAGCGGGCTGGACACGGAGGTCTTCGCGGCCGACGACGCGGAAGCGCTGCGGCCCCTGTTCACCGTCTCCCTGACGGACGTCGCCGACGAGGACGAAACCGACGACGACGAGGACGAGGACGATGAGGATTCCGATGACGAGGATCTTGACGACGTCCTCGGCCGGGTCGGGGGCGACGAACCGGGGCCGCTTCGCGAGGCCGTCCTTTACGGAGCCCCATTCGACGGCGCCGAAGTGCTGATCGTCAGTGCCGCCGAGCAGGACGACGAGCCGCCCGTCGTCGAGCGGTCGGTGGGGCCCGTACGGCCCCTGTCGGACGCCCACGTCCGGCGCGGGCGGCGCGCGGAGCGGAGCAGGGTCGCCCGCGACGCGGTGTACGAGGAACGCAGCCGCGCGGCCGCCGAGACCGTGGCCCGGGCTCCGTACGGGGTGAGCGGCAAGGGCGTACGGCGGTGGCGGGCGGGGGGCGCGGACTGGGTGACCGCCGCGTTGGCGGTGCTGTGGGCCGGGCACGTCTTCTGGGGCGAGACCGGTGTGTGGCGGTACGGCGCCGGTGGCCTCCTGGGGATCGTCGGCGTCCTGATGCTGCCGAACTGGCTCGCCTGGCGCGTTACCGCCGACCGGGACGGACTGTGGTTCAACGGGCTGCGCCGCGCCCGGCACATCGCCTGGGACGACATACGGATCGTCGAGTGCAAGGGCCAGGAACTGAAGATCGACAGCCGCCGCGCCTCCTTCGACGAGTGGTCGGTGCTCGGCTTCCGATGGCCTTGGCTGGAGCGGAAGTCGGGCTTCGATCATCCCTATGAGCGGACGGCCGCCGAGATCACGGCGATGTGGCGGGAGCCCGCGTACCGGCCCCTCCTCGTGGCCGGCGCACGCGAACGCGAGCGCACGCTGTGGCCGCTGGCCGTGCTGGTCGCCGTGGCCTGGACGACCGCGCTCTTCCTGTTGCCGTAGTGACTGACCGGGTGTCGGGGAACAGGGCGTGGAGCCCGGTCGACCGCGCTCGGTGTTCCGCCGGATGGGGTGATCCGGACTCGTGCATGGGTTGGGGAACCTCCGTCGCGCCCTGTCCCGGCGCGGCCTGCTGCGCGGCAGCGCGGTCGCCCGCGGGAGCCGCGCACCCAGAGAGCGTCTACAGCTTTCCCGTCGCCGACAGCTACGAGGGCCACGAGGACCGGGTCGACTCGGTGCCGACGTACTGCACCGGCGCCGGCGGCCAGGTCACCGAGAACGTCGACTGGTCGCGGGTGCGGTACACCGGCCACTCCTTCATCCGCGTCGACGTGAAGCCCGCGCACCCGCACGGGACCTCCACGCTGACCGTGCGGGCGCCGGCCGCGACCGGGGCGGAGGTGGACCGTTTCACCGTTAAGGCGGGCTGACCCCGTGAACGAGGGGCGCCCCTCTCCCGCGGGGGCGCCCCTCTCCCGCGGGGGCGCCCCTCGGCTCAGATGCCGGCCGCCGCCGACAGGTCCCGCTTGATCGCCGCGAGCAGGTCCTCCGCGTTCGCGTGGGCCGCGGGCAGGTCGGCGTGCGTGGCGACCGGGACCACGACCTCCAGATAGCACTTCAGCTTCGGCTCGGTGCCGCTCGGGCGGACGACGACCCGGGCGCCGTCGAGCGTGTAGCGCAGCCCGTCGGTGGGCGGCAGCTTCTCGGTTCCCTGGGTGAGGTCCTCGTCCCTGGTGATGGCCAGTCCCGCGAGCTCGGTCGGGGGCCGCCGGCGCAGCTGCTCCATGGCGCGGGCGATGACCGACAGGTCCTCCACCCGGACCGAGAGCTGATCGGTGGCGTGCAGCCCGTGCTCCACGGCGAGGTCGTCGAGGAGATCCGGCAGGGTCCGCCCCTGTTCCTTCAGCTCGGAGGCCAGCTCGGTGATGAGCAGGGCGGCGGTGATGCCGTCCTTGTCGCGTACGCCGTCGGGGTCCACGCAGTAGCCGAGGGCCTCCTCGTAGCCGTAGCGCAGGCCCTCGACGCGGGCGATCCACTTGAAGCCGGTGAGCGTCTCCTCGTAGGGCAGACCCGCCTTCTCGGCGATGCGGCCGAGGAGGGAGGACGAGACGATCGACTCCGCGAAGGTGCCCTGGGCGCCGCGCCCGACGAGGTGCGCGGCGAGCAGCGCGCCGACCTCGTCGCCGCGCAGCATGCGCCACTGTCCGCCGTCCCGCACGGCCACGGCGCAGCGGTCGGCGTCCGGGTCGTTCGCGATGATCAGGTCGGGGTCGGTCTCGCGGGCCTTCGCGAAGGCGAGGTCCATGGCGCCCGGCTCTTCCGGGTTGGGGAAGGCGACGGTGGGGAAGTCCGGGTCGGGCTCGGCCTGTTCGGCGACCAGGGCGGGTTCCGGGAACCCGGCGCGGGCGAACGCGGCGAGGAGGGTGTCCTTGCCGACGCCGTGCATCGCCGTGTACACGGTGCGGGCGGTGCGCGGGGAACCGGCGGCGAGCACGGCGTCCGTGCGCGCGAGGTAGGCGTCGAGGACGGAGTCGTCGAGGCCGTCCCAGCCGCCCTCCGGGCGGGGAACGTCGTTCAGCGAGGCGATCGCGTCGATCTCGGCGGCGATCTCCGCGTCGGCGGGCGGCACGATCTGCGAACCGTCGCCCAGGTAGACCTTGTAGCCGTTGTCGCGGGGCGGGTTGTGGCTGGCGGTGACCTCCACGCCGGCGACCGCGCCGAGGTGCCTTATGGCGAACGCCAGGACCGGGGTGGGCAGCGGCCGGGGAAGGACGGCGGCCCTCAGCCCCGCGCCCGTCATCACGGCCGCCGTGTCGCGGGCGAAGTCGGCGGACTTGTGGCGGGCGTCGTAGCCGATGACGACGAGACCGCCGGCCCGGCCGTTCTTCGTGAGGTACGCCGCGAGACCGGCGGCGGCACGGATGACGACCGAACGGTTCATGCGCATGGGCCCGGCACCGAGCTCACCGCGCAGGCCCGCCGTGCCGAACTGGAGGGTGCCGCCGAAGCGTTCGCCGAGCTCCGCGACGTCGCCGGCCTCGATGAGCTTGGCGAGCTCGTCGCGGGTTTCCGGGTCGGGGTCCTCGGCGAGCCAGGTCCTGGCCCGGGCGATGAGATCGTCGTGCACCGTCGGTCAACCTCTCCTTGTGTTCTGTGGTTCCCGGACTGTGTGTTCTCAGCGCCGGTCGGCAGCCCCCGGCAACGGCGCTCAGATCCGCTCGAGCACCTGCGCCAGCAGAGAGCCCATCTGCGTCGCGCTGTCGCGCCCCGCCTGCAGAACCTCCTCGTGGTTCAGCGGCTCACCCGTCATCCCCGCGGCGAGGTTCGTCACCAGGGAGATACCCAGCACCTCCGCACCTGCCTCACGCGCCGCGATGGCTTCCAGCACCGTCGACATGCCCACCAGGTCCGCGCCGATGACACGGGCCATCCGGATCTCGGCCGGCGTCTCGTAGTGCGGGCCGGGGAACTGCGCGTAGACGCCCTCCTCCAGGGTGGAGTCGATCTCCTTGCACAGGGCGCGCAGGCGCGGGGAGTACAGGTCGGTGAGGTCGACGAAGTTCGCGCCCACGATCGGCGAGGTCGCCGTCAGGTTGATGTGGTCGCTGATCAGCACCGGCTGCCCGGGGCGCATGCCCTCGCGCAGACCGCCGCAGCCGTTGGTGAGGACGATGGTCTTGCAGCCGGCGGCGACGGCGGTACGGACGCCGTGCGCGACGGCGGCGACGCCGCGGCCCTCGTAGTAGTGCGTACGGCCCAGAAAGACCAGCGCCCGCTTCTCGCCGATCGTGTACGAGCGGACCTTGCCGCCGTGCCCCTCCACCGCCGGCGGCGGGAAGCCGGGCAGCTCGGTGACCTGGAACTCTGCGTCGGGGGCGCCGAGGGCGTCGACGGCCGGTGCCCAGCCGGAGCCCATCACGAGGGCGACGTCGTGGGTCTCGGCGCCGGTCAGTTCGCGCAGGCGCGAGGCGGCGGCGTCGGCGGCGACCCGTGGATCGTTCGGGGTGGCGCCCTGGATGTCGTCCGGAAGAAGAGATGCGTTCACGCGGTCGAGAGTAGCCGGTCAGGGCCTACGCGCGTAGATGACAGAGCTCACGGGTTGGCGATCGTTGTCTTGTCGTTTCCAACGAAGAATGTGACGGGGGGTGTTTCCGTGCCCTCTGTGAGTCCGCTGTGTGCCCTTCCGGGTCAGCAGGGGCGTTTGCGCAGTTCCATCACATAGTCGTGCGGCGCCCCCGCGGACTCGGCGGCGTCGGCGACCTCGCCCAGGTAGCGCGCCGACGGCAGGCCGCCCTCGTAACCGTCGAGGACGTACAGCCAGGCCGACTCCTCGCCCTCCAGGGTGTGCACCCGCACCCGCATCCGCCGGTAGACGCCGAGGCCGACGCCCTCCCAGCGGTCCATGGACTCCTCGTCCGGCGGCGCGATGTCGTACAGCGCGACGAAGACCTGCGACAAGGGGTCCTCGACGATCGTCGCCAGCGCGCCCTCCCAGCCCATGTGCTCGCCCCCGAACGTCAGCCGCCACCCGTTCAGCCAGCCGGTGGCGCGCATCGGCGAGTGCGGGGCGCGGCGGGTCATCAGCCGCGCGTCGAGGTTGCCGGCGTACGCGGCGTAGAGCGACATGCGTCGAGAGTACGGCAGCCGACACACAGGCCCCGGCGGTATCCGGAGCCCCTTGCCCACCCATTGACCCGCCCCCCGGCAGGAGCACCTCGTCAGGTGCGGGACAATGGGGTACGTGACTCGGATCGTGATCATCGGTGGCGGACCCGGCGGATACGAGGCGGCCCTGGTGGCCGCCCAGCTCGGCGCGGAGGTGACCGTCGTCGACTGCGACGGTCTGGGCGGAGCGTCGGTGCTGACCGACTGCGTGCCGTCGAAGACTCTTATCGCTACGGCCGAGGTGATGACCACCTTCGACTCGTCGTACGAAGAGCTCGGCATCATCGTCGCCGACGACACCCCGCCGCTGGAGGAGGCGGCCCGGGTGGTCGGCGTGGACCTGGGCAAGGTGAACCGGCGTGTGAAGCGGCTCGCCCTCGCCCAGTCGCACGACATCACCGCCTCCGTCACCCGGGCCGGCGCCCGGGTCATGCGCGGCCGCGCACGCCTGGAGGGCATGCAGGGCCTCGACGGCTCCCGCAAGGTCGTCGTCAGGACCGCCGACGGCACCGAGGAGACCCTCGTCGCCGACGCCGTCCTGATCGCGACCGGCGGCCACCCGCGCGAGGTGCCCGACGCCCAGCCCGACGGCGAGCGCATCCTCAACTGGACGCAGGTGTACGACCTGACCGAGCTCCCCGAGGAGCTCATCGTGGTCGGTTCCGGCGTCACCGGTGCCGAGTTCGCCGGTGCCTACCAGGCCCTCGGTTCGAAGGTCACCCTGGTCTCCTCCCGCGACCGGGTGCTGCCCGGCGAGGACCCGGACGCCGCCGCCGTCCTGGAGGACGTCTTCCGCCGCCGCGGCATGAACGTCATGGCACGCTCCCGCGCCGCCGCCGCCAAGCGGGTCGGCGACCGCGTCGAGGTCACCCTCTCCGACGGCCGCGTCATCACCGGCTCCCACTGCCTCATGGCGGTCGGCGCCATCCCGAACAGCGCGGGCCTGGGACTGGAGGAGGCCGGTGTCAGGGTGCGCGAGTCGGGTCACATCTGGACCGACAAGGTCTCGCGGACGACCGCCCCGGGCGTCTACGCCGCCGGTGACGTGACGGGCGTCTTCGCCCTCGCCTCCGTGGCCGCCATGCAGGGACGCATCGCCATGTACCACTTCCTCGGCGACGCGGTGGCCCCCCTGAACCTCAAGACGGTCTCCTCCAACGTCTTCACCGACCCGGAGATCGCCACCGTCGGCTACACGCAGGCCGACGTCGACGGCGGCAAGATCGACGCCCGCGTCGTGAAGCTGCCGCTGCTCCGCAACCCGCGCGCGAAGATGCAGGGCATCCGCGACGGCTTCGTGAAGCTGTTCTGCCGTCCCGGCACCGGCATCGTGGTCGGCGGTGTGGTCGTCTCGCCGCGCGCTTCGGAACTGATCCATCCGATCTCGATCGCTGTCGACAACAATCTGACGGTCGAACAGATCGCGAACGCATTCACCGTTTATCCGTCCCTTTCGGGGTCGATCGCGGAGGTCGCGCGGCAACTCCACACGCGTAAGGCCGGTGGCGAAGTCTGACGGCCGAAACCGACTCCTCGCTGGTCACGGGGAGTTGTCGAGCATGCGTACGGCATAGGCGGGGCGAGTAGGCCCTATACCACTTCCCGCCCTTGTGTGCGAACAACTTCTGTTATTCGGCGCAAACTGCTGAAAGCAGACGGTCGTTGGGGTTACTGTCAGTTTCGTGTTCGCTGCAGAACGTCGCCAATTGATCCTCGAAATGGTGCGAGCGAACGGGGCCGTGTCGCTCCGTGAGCTCGCCCGCGTCGTCCAGACCTCCGAAGTGACCGTACGGCGGGACGTGCGCGCACTGGAGGCAGAAGGACTCCTCGACCGCCGGCATGGCGGTGCGGTACTGCCGGGCGGGTTCACGCGGGAGTCCGGCTTTCCGCAGAAATCACATCTCGCGACCGCCGAGAAGACGGCCATTGCCGATCTCGCCGCCAACTTCGTCGAAGAGGGCGAGGCCATCGTGGTCGGGGCGGGAACCACCACACAGGAGCTGGCCCGCCGGCTCGCCCGGGTGCCCGGGCTGACCGTCGTCACCAACTCCCTGTTGGTGGCCCAGGCGTTGGCCCATGCCAACCGCGTGGAGGTCGTGATGACCGGCGGCACCCTGCGCGGCTCCAACTACGCCCTGGTGGGCTCCGGCGCCGAGCAGTCCCTGCAGGGATTGCGGGTCTCACGGGCCTTCCTCTCCGGGAGCGGGCTCACCGCCGAGCGCGGGCTCTCCACGTCCAACATGCTTTCGGCGTCGGTCGACCGGGCGCTCGTGCAGGCCGCCGCCGAGGTCGTCGTGCTCGCCGATCACACCAAGCTCGGTACGGACACGATGTTCCAGACCGTGCCCACGGATGTGATCACCCGTCTCGTGACGGACGAGCCGCCGCCCCATGACGACCGCGCCGGCACCGAGTTGCAGGCTCTCGCCGACCAAGGTGTGCAGATCGCCGTGGCCGGGGCGGCGGGGAACTCGGGCGGTGATTCCGTCCCCCCGCGTCAGCCGCGCCGGGACGTGGCCCTGCCGGGTCCGAGGCGCGGTCAGGTCCCCGGCGCGGGGGCCTCCGGCCTTCGGGCGGCGACGGTTCTCGGTGAGGCTGCCTCCGGCGGTGAGCGGGCCGAGCGGGCTCGGGTCGCGGATCTGCGTCGGCGGTAGGGTCGCCCATTCGCCGTAGGGGCTTGGGCTGTTGTGCGGCTGCGAGTGTGTTGTGGCTTGTCGCGCACACGCGGCGGAGCCGCATATCGATACACCCCCGCGCCCCTATGGGGGCGACTGTACTTCAGGCGGGTGTCAAGCCCCGCAAGGTGAGGGTCAGTAGGCGGTCTGCCAGGTCTGGGTCCGTGGGGGACTCCTCCGCTGCCAGTGCGATGGCGTGCGTCAGTTGCAAGAGGTCGCCGATCGCCACGTCCGGTCGTACCGTTCCCGCTTGTTGTGCGCGCAGCAACAGTGCGTTGCCCGCCTCCCGGATGGGGGCGCTGCACCGGGACAGGGCAGAGGTGTTGTCGGACGTGACGGACATCAGGGCGCGTGCGAGACCCCGGTACTCGCCGGCGTGCGTGACGATCTCGCGCAGCCAGGTCACCAGTGCCGTACACGGCTCGGGGGCGTCGAGGAGTTCGTGGGAGCGGTCCAGCAGGTCGCCCACCGCGTCCTCGAAGACAGCGCTCAACAGGGCGTGCCGGTTGGGGAAATGGCGGTACAGGGTGCCGATGCCGACGCCCGCGCGCCGGGCCACGTCCTCCAGGGACGCGTCCGTGCCGTGCGCGGCGAAGGCGGAGCGGGCCTCGGCCAGCAGCCGCTCGTAGTTGCGGCGGGCGTCGGCACGCATGGCGCGCGGGGTCGCGGGCGTCGGCGTCGTGTCGCCGTTCGCCGCCGTCTCCGCCGACGTCGTGCCCACCATGCCTCCCACCTGCCCTCGCGCGCTCCCGTCTGCCTCCAGCATGCCATCGAGGATGCGCGAGCGGGCCTCCGGTCCGTGCGCAGACCGTACGTCGTCTCGGGCGGGAGCGGCGCCGCTTCGGACCGCCATCCCGGGGGAGGGAGACGGGGGGCGGGGGAAAACGAGGCGCCCGGCGGACTGACTGCTTCAGTCCGCCGGGCGCCTCGTGATGTCGTACGTCAGTCCTTGATTTCGCAGATGGCTGCGCCGGAGGTGAGGGAGGCGCCGACTTCGGCGGACAGGCCCTTGATGGTGCCGGAGCGGTGCGCGTTGAGCGGCTGTTCCATCTTCATGGCCTCGAGGACGACGATGAGGTCGCCTTCCTTGACCTCCTGGCCCTCCTCGACGGCGACCTTGACGATGGTGCCCTGCATCGGGGAGGCGAGGGTGTCGCCGGAGGCGGCCGGGCCGGACTTCTTGGTGGCGCGTCGTTTGGGGCGGGCGCCGGCGGCCAGGCCGGTGCGGGCCAGGGACATGCCCAGCGAGGAGGGCAGGGAGACCTCCAGGCGTTTGCCGCCGACCTCGACGACGACCGTCTCGCGGCCCTCTTCCTCGTCCGTCTCCGCATCCGTGGGGGCGGCGAAGGGCTTGATGTCGTTGACGAACTCGGTCTCGATCCACCGGGTGTGGACCGTGAACGCCTCGGCGGAGCCGGCCAGTTCGGGGGCGAAGGCCGGGTCGGTGACCACCTTGCGGTGGAAGGGGATGGCGGTGGCCATGCCCTCGACCTGGAACTCGGCCAGGGCGCGGGCGGCCCGCTGCAACGCCTGGGCGCGGGTGGCGCCGGTGACGATCAGCTTGGCCAGCAGCGAGTCCCAGGCCGGGCCGATCACGGAGCCGGACTCGACGCCGGCGTCCAGGCGGACGCCCGGGCCCGACGGCGGGTTGAAGACGGTCACCGTGCCGGGGGCCGGGAGGAAGCCTCGGCCGGGGTCTTCGCCGTTGATGCGGAACTCGAGGGAGTGGCCGCGCAGTTCGGGATCGCCGTAGCCGAGGTGCTCGCCGTCGGCGATGCGGAACATCTCGCGGACCAGGTCGATGCCGGCGACTTCCTCGGTGACCGGGTGTTCCACCTGGAGGCGGGTGTTGACCTCCAGGAAGGAGATCGTGCCGTCCGTGCCGACCAGGAACTCCACCGTGCCGGCGCCGACATAGCCCGCCTCGCGCAGGATCGCCTTCGACGAGGAGTACAGCTCCGCGACCTGCGCCTCGGACAGGAACGGGGCGGGGGCCTCCTCGACGAGCTTTTGGTGGCGGCGCTGCAGCGAGCAGTCACGGGTGGAGACGACGACCACGTTGCCATGGGTGTCGGCCAGGCACTGGGTCTCCACGTGGCGGGGCTTGTCGAGGTAGCGCTCCACGAAGCACTCGCCGCGGCCGAACGCGGCGACCGCCTCGCGCACCGCCGACTCGTACAGTTCCGGCACTTCTTCGAGGGTGCGGGCGACCTTGAGGCCGCGGCCGCCGCCGCCGAAGGCGGCCTTGATGGCGATGGGCAGGCCGTGCTGCTCGGCGAAGGCGATGACCTCCTCCGCGCCGGAGACCGGGTCGGGGGTGCCCGCGACGAGGGGGGCGCCGGCGCGCTGGGCGATGTGGCGGGCGGCGACCTTGTCGCCGAGGTCGCGGATGGCCTGCGGCGGCGGGCCGATCCAGATCAGACCCGCGTCCAGGACCGCCTGGGCGAACTCGGCGTTCTCGGACAGGAAGCCGTAGCCGGGATGGATCGCGTCCGCCCCCGACTCACGCGCCGCGTTGAGGACCTTGCCGATGTCCAGGTAGCTGCTCGCCGGGGTGTCACCGCCCAGGGCGAACGCCTCATCCGCGGCGCGGACATGCAGAGCGTCCCGGTCCGGTTCCGCGTAGACGGCCACGCTCGCGATCCCCGCGTCCCGACAGGCCCGGGCCACACGGACAGCGATTTCGCCACGGTTGGCGATGAGCACCTTGCGCACGATTGAGGCTCCCTCCTTGAAACAAGCCGAGTTTAGGGACTGGCTACACGGCACTACGACCCGTCCCCACTGGTGAGCTTGCCCACACGGAGCGTGATACGAGGCTCGCTCGACCCGCGAAATCCCTTGTCGCACCTCGGTACGCAGGACTCCTCCCGAAAACCCTAGCTCTCCCATGTGGTCAAGGTCTCTGTGAGAGCGTGCTGCGGGCCACTCGGTTTCTTTGTGGAGTCCCTACGAATGGCCCAACGAATCTTTGCCGCCCGCAGAACACTTGTCCCGGGGTTTACCCGTTAGTAGCGTTCACGGTGTATCGAACGTACTTGAGGTAACAGCAGCCTTGGCCGTCCCGCTCGGGGGCCAGTCGAAAGTGGGTGGGACCGGTGATACGCAGACCGGTGGCGTGGGTCGTGGCGGTCGTGCTCTTCGTCGAGGCGTTCGGCATCGCGGCACTGAACTGGTTCCTGGGGATCGTCGTCGACCGGCAGGACATGTCCCTGGCCGGCCTCGACTCCGACATGATGGCGACGTCGTCGAAGATCGGCGGAATAGTCTTCGGCCTCTACTACGCCCTGTGCGGCCTGGTGGCGCTTCTCGTGGCCATCCGCAACCGGCCGCCGGCCGGCTTCGGGCGCATCCTGCTGATCAGCGCGGCCGTCGTGCACGGGCTGTTGGGGGCGTTCGTGTGGGGGCTGGTGGGCTGGCCCGCGTTCCTGTTCATGGTGATCGTGCTCGCACTGATCGTGCTGCTCCTGATGACCTACGACAGCCCGGCCGAACCGAGCGACGCCCCGCCCGCGCAGGCACCGGGTCCCGAGGGCGGGAAGGGCGACGGGGGCCCCTCGCCCGTCACTTCTCCGCCGGCGCCCACAACTCCGTGATGCCGACGCCCAGCTGAGCGAGCAGCCGGCGAACGAGGGGCAGGCTGATGCCGATCACGTTGCCGTGGTCGCCGTCGATGCCCTCGATGAACGGCGCGCTACGGCCGTCGAGCGTGAACGCCCCCGCGACGTGGAGGGGTTCGCCCGAGGCGACGTAGGCGGCGATCTCCTCGTCGGTGGGCTCGCCGAAGCGGACGACGGTGGAGGCGGTGGCGGAGGTGTACCGGCCGGTGGCGGTGTCGTAGACGCAGTGGCCGGTCTGGAGCGTCCCGGCCCGTCCGCGCATCGCCTTCCACCTGGCCGTCGCCTCCTCGGCGTCGGCGGGCTTGCCGAGCGCCTCGCCGTCCAGGTCGAGGACCGAGTCGCAGCCGATCACCAGGGCGCCCTTGAGCTCGGGCTTCGCGGCTACGACGGATGCCTTCGCCTCGGCCAGCGCGAGGGCGAGGTCGGCGGGGGTGGGCGCGGTGACGGCGTCCTCGTCGACCCCGCTGACGATGACCTCGGGCGTGAGGCCGGCCTGCCGCAGCAGGTTCAGGCGGGCGGGGGACTGGGAGGCGAGCACGAGGCGGCGGCGGGGCGCTTCTGTCATGCGGCCAGCGTATCGGCGGGCCCGCCGGCGTTCACCTCAGCCCGATCACGATCATGGCCAGCACCATGGCCAGGGCCATGAGGAGGCCGAGCCGCCGCAACATGTCCTGCATGTCCCGCAGTTCCTTGGGCGGCTCGTTCTCGGGGTCGGACCACAGCATGCTTCCAGCGTGCGGCGGAAGGCTCGAGCAGCGCCTGAGTACGCGTACTCAACTTGCTGGGAGCACGGTCGCGCGAGCGTGCTCCCAGTAAGCACATCAGCCCGGCCAGTAGGTGCGGCTCCATGCCGTCGGCCCCGCCTGCGGCAGGCGGTGGCCCGCGATGCGGGCCGGGTCGGACCAGGAGTCCCTGTCTCGCTTCGCGCCCGGCGGGACGGACGCTGCCGCGGCGGCGCGGGCGCGGACCACCGCCAGGGCGGCGGCGAGTTCCTCCGGGGTCGGGTTGCCCCGTACGACCTTGATCGTCATGGCGGCTCCTAGAGGGGGATGTTGCCGTGCTTCTTGGGGGGCAGCGACTCGCGCTTGGTGCGGAGCTGGCGCAGGCCGCGGACGACGTGGCGGCGGGTGTCGGACGGCATGATCACGGAGTCGATGTAGCCGCGTTCGGCTGCGATGTAGGGGTTGAGGAGGGCGTCCTCGTACTCCTGGATGAGGCGGGCGCGGGTGGCGTCCAGGTCGCCGTTGGTCTGGGCCTCGGCGATGGTGCGGCGGTGCAGGATGTTGACCGCGCCCTGGGCGCCCATGACGGCGATCTGGGCGGTCGGCCAGGCGAGGTTGAGGTCGGCGCCCAGGTGTTTGGAGCCCATGACGTCGTAGGCGCCGCCGAAGGCCTTGCGGGTGATGACGGTGATGAGGGGGACGGTGGCCTCGGCGTAGGCGTAGATGAGTTTGGCGCCGCGGCGGATGATGCCGTCGTGTTCCTGGTCGACGCCGGGCAGGAAGCCGGGCACGTCGACGAAGGTGATGACCGGGATGTTGAAGGCGTCGCAGGTGCGCACGAAGCGGGCGGCCTTCTCGGAGGCGGTGATGTCCAGGCAGCCGGCGAACTGCATCGGCTGGTTGGCGACGATGCCGACGGGGTGGCCCTCGACGCGGCCGAAGCCGGTGAGGATGTTCGGCGCGAACAGTGCCTGCGTCTCGAAGAACTCGGCGTCGTCCAGGATGTGTTCGATCACCGTGTGCATGTCGTAGGGCTGGTTGGCGCTGTCCGGGACGAGGGTGTCCAGCTCGAGGTCCTCGGCGGTGACGGCGAGGTCGGCCTCTTCGGGGAAGACCGGGGCCTCGGAGAGGTTGTTGGACGGCAGGTAGGACAGGAGTTGCTTGACGTACTCGATGGCGTCCTTCTCGTCGCCGGCCATGTGATGGGCCACGCCCGAGACGGAGTTGTGGGTGCGGGCGCCGCCCAGTTCCTCGAAGCCGACGTCCTCGCCGGTGACGGTCTTGATGACGTCGGGGCCGGTGATGAACATGTGCGAGGTCTGGTCGACCATGACGGTGAAGTCGGTGATGGCGGGGGAGTAGACCGCGCCGCCCGCGCAGGGGCCGACGACCAGGGAGATCTGCGGGATGACGCCGGAGGCGTGGGTGTTGCGGCGGAAGATCTCGCCGTAGGCGCCCAGGGAGGCGACGCCTTCCTGGATGCGGGCGCCGCCGGAGTCGTTGATGCCGATGACCGGGCAGCCGGTCTTCAGCGCGAAGTCCATGACCTTGACGATCTTCTGGCCGTAGACCTCGCCCAGCGCGCCGCCGAAGACGGTGAAGTCCTGGGAGAACACGGCGATGGGGCGGCCGTCGACGGTGCCGTATCCGGTGACGACGCCGTCGCCGTAGGGGCGGTTGGTGTCCAGGCCGAAGTTGGTGGAGCGGTGGCGGGCGAACTCGTCGAGCTCGGCGAAGGAGCCCTCGTCGAGGAGGAGCTCGATGCGCTCACGGGCCGTCAACTTGCCCTTGGCGTGCTGCTTTTCGACGGCGCGTGCGGAGCCGGCGTGCGTCGCCTCGTCAATACGACGCTGAAGATCCGCGAGCTTGCCCGCGGTGGTGTGAATGTCGATCGCTTCCGGCTCGGACATCGGGATCGCGGCTCCCTGCCTGCTCAAAAGGGGGGACGGTTACTCATCCGTAGAGTAGTGGGGGCCTTACCAATCGGCAGTGCGGCGTTTCACACACCTAGGGTGGCTTGCATGACGCCGCGAGATGCCTCAGACGACAACCGTTGGTCCGATCTGGACCGGCCTCCCCTCAACGTCACCGCGCTGCGGCGCGGGCTCGTGCAGGAGGGCGGGCTGTGGCGCGAGGTGGAGGTGGTGCAGAGCACCGGCTCCACCAACTCCGACCTGGTCGCCCTGGCGGGCGCCGGCAAGGCGGCCGAGGGCACGGTCCTGGTCGCCGAGGAGCAGACCTCCGGGCGCGGCCGCCTGGACCGCCAGTGGACCGCACCGGCCCGCTCGGGCCTCTTCTTCTCCGTCCTGCTGAAGCCGGGCGAGGTGCCGGTCGCCCGCTGGGGCTGGCTGCCGCTGCTCACCGGGGTCGCCGTGGCGACGGGCCTGTCCCGCTCGGCGGGCGTGGACACGGCACTCAAGTGGCCCAACGACCTGCTCGTTTCCATCGGCGGCGAGGAACGCAAGGCCGGCGGGATCCTCGCCGAGCGGGCCGGGGACGACGCAGTGGTCGTCGGCGTCGGCATCAACGTCACGCTGCGCGAGAACGAGCTGCCGGTTCCCCAGGCGGGTTCGCTGGCGCTGGCCGGGGCGGTCAGCACGGACCGCGATCCCCTGCTGAGGGCGATGCTGCGGTCCCTGGAGGAGTGGTACGGACGCTGGCGCGACGCCGGGGGCGATCCGGCGGCCTGCGGTCTGCAGGAGACGTATGCGGCGGGCTGCGCGACGCTGGGACGGGTCGTTCGGGCCGAGCTGCCCGGGGACCGCTCGATCACCGGGGAGGCGGTGGCGGTCGACGGGGACGGGAGGCTCGTGATCGCCACGGAGGCAGGGGTGCAGGAGCCTGTGGGGGCGGGCGACATCGTGCACCTGCGGCCCGCTTAGCCGAGAGTGGGTGTACGGCTGCCTGCAGCTGGGCGCGCCTGACGGGAGTGAGCTAACGCACACCTGCCGTACAGTTGAGGCCGGTCGATACCTGACCGTGGCAGATCGGAAGGGCAGCAGGCGTGACCGTCGACGACACGGGCTCCGGCGCGGACGCGGACGGCCGGGTGGACCCCCATGCCGCCGAGTCCGGCGAGGACCCGCTCGCCCTGCGCCTGGAGCATCTGATCCTCGGCGCCGAGCGGCGCTACACCCCCTTCCAGGCGGCCCGCAGCGCGGGCGTCTCCGTGGAGCTGGCCACCCGCTTCTGGCGGGCGATGGGCTTCGCCGACATCGGGCAGGCCAAGGCGCTCACCGAGGCCGACGTGCTGGCGCTGCGCCGCCTGTCCGGCCTCGTCGAGGCGGGGCTGCTGAGCGAGGCGATGGCGGTGCAGGTGGCCCGGTCCACCGGGCAGACCACGGCCCGGCTCGCCGAGTGGCAGATCGACTCGTTCCTGGAGGGCCTGACCGAGCCGCCCGAGCCGGGGATGACGCGCACCGAGGTGACGTACCCGATCGTCGAGCTGCTGCTGCCCGAGCTGGAGGAGTTCCTCGTCTACGTCTGGCGGCGCCAGCTCGCCGCCTCGGCCGGGCGGGTCGTGCAGGCCGCCGACGACGAGGAGATGGTCGACCGGCGCCTCGCCGTCGGCTTCGCGGACCTCGTCGGCTTCACCCGGCTCACCCGCCGCATGGAGGAGGAGGAGCTCGGCGAACTCGTCGAGGCCTTCGAGACCACCGCCGCCGACCTGGTCGCCGCGCACGGCGGCCGGCTGGTCAAGACGCTGGGCGACGAGGTGCTGTACGCGGCCGACGACGCCGGGATCGCCGCCGAGATCGCGCTGCGCCTCATCGAGACGATGGCGAACGACGAGACGATGCCCGAACTGCGCGTCGGCATCGCCTTCGGCACGGTCACCACGCGCATGGGCGACGTCTTCGGAACGACGGTGAACCTCGCCTCCCGGCTGACGTCGATAGCCCCACGCGACGCCGTCCTCGTCGACAGCGACTTCGCCCAGGAGCTGATCCGCACCGGCGAGGCGCCGGCCTCCGAGGCGGAGGCGGCCGAGGCCGCCGCCACCGCGGAGAAGGAGGGCGAGGAGCCCCCGACGTACCGTTTCGCACTCCAGCCGATGTGGCAGCGCCCGGTCCGCGGGCTCGGTGTGGTCGAGCCGTGGCTGCTGAACCGCCGGAGCGAGCCCTCGTAGGCGGTCCTCAGCCGCCGAGCGGGCCCACGCACAGACCGATGACCGGCACACACAGGCCGGGCTCGTCCGGCCGCGGGGTGGGCGGGGGCGTGGACCGGCCGGGTGCCGGGGTCGGCCGTGGCACGGGGGCCGTCGTCGCGGGTGGCCGCGGTGGGAGCGTGGGCGCCGGGCTGTTCGGCGCCTCCGGGATGGTCGTGGCGACGGCGGTCGGCGACGCTGCCGTGGTCGTGGTCGGCAGGGGTACGAGGGTGGAAGGCGCCGTCGGTGTCGCGCTCACGCCGCCCATCACGGACGTCGCCGACGGACTCACCCGGGGTACGGCCTCGACCGTGGCGACGGCGTTGCTCGACCGGTCGGTCCCGGCACCCGGATCCTGCCGGGGATCGGCCTCCGCGGTCCCGACCCCGCCGACCCCGGACTCGGGAGTCATCCGTACGAGGCTCAGCACACCGGCGGCCAGCGCCAGCCCGCCGGCGGCGTACAGAACCCTGCGGGGGCGGGGCCTGCGGTGCCGACCGCGCCTCACCGATGTCTCCGCCATAGCGATCCCTCCCCGTTGCGCTCGCGCCCCCTGTGCGCCGTGGCGGACGCACGTTATGTGCTCCCGTGGGCGGTGGAGCGGGAGTTGGGCGGGATGTCACCCGAACGGGGACAGCGGGAGAAAACCCTGCGATGATCGGGCCGAAGGCAGTTAACCCGCGTTAACCGGAGGGTGTCATGGGCGACGAGCGGTTCGGCGAGTTCGTGGTGGTGCGGCGGCACGGCGACGGGGACGTCGGGCATGTCGCGGAGCTCGTCCTCGACCGGCCCAAGGCCATGAATGCCGTCTCCAGCGAGATGGCCCGGTCGATCGCCGGAGCGTGTGCCGCGCTGGGCGCCGACCGTGACGTGAGGGTCGTCGTGGTGACGTCCACGCACGAGCGGGCGTTCTGCGTCGGGGCCGACCTCAAGGAGCGGAACTCCTTCACCGACGCCGATCTGGTCCGGCAGCGCCCGGTCGCGCGGGCCGCCTACACCGGGGTCCTGGAGCTGCCCGTGCCGACGATCGCCGCGCTGCACGGGTTCGCGCTCGGCGGGGGCTTCGAGCTGGCGCTGTCCTGCGACCTGATCGTGGCCGACCGCACGGCCGTGGTGGGGCTGCCGGAGGTGTCCGTGGGCGTCATCCCGGGCGGTGGCGGTACGCAGCTGCTGCCGCGGCGGGTGGGCGCCGCGCGGGCCGCCGAGCTCATCTTCACGGCGCGGCGCCTGGAGGCCGCCGAGGCGCGGGAGTTGGGGCTCGTGGACGAGCTGGTGGAGGAGGGCCGGGACCGGGAGGAGGCCTTGGCCCTGGCGTCCCGCATCGCGGCGAACTCGCCGGTCGGCCTGCGGGCCGCCAAGCGCGCGCTGCGCCTCGGTCACGGGCTCGACCTGCGGGCCGGCCTGGAGGTCGAGGACGCGGCATGGCGGTCGGTGGCGTTCTCGGGGGACCGGGCGGAGGGTGTGGCGGCGTTCAGCGAGAAGCGGAAGCCCCAGTGGCCGGGGGAGTAGCTCCTGAGTGCCGGTCGGCGGCAGTCGGCCCGTCGTGGGGGTCGGTCACCCCACCGCCGTATCAATAGAACGAATCACCCAAAACCTCCCTAACCTGGAGTGATGGGTGAGGACAAGCGGCTCGCGGCCGTCGTCGCGCTGGCGCAGGGCATGGCGGCGGCCCACGGCTCGCGCGAGGCATGGCGTTCCGCGGCGGCCGGGGCCTGTCGGGCGCTCGGCGGCAGCTTCGCCGCGCTCTCGGTGTGGGAGCGGGAGCTCGGCCGGCTGCGGGTCCTCGTGAACGTGGGGGAGCGGGCCGAGGGGGAGGACGAGTTCCCGGAGTACGAGTCGTACCCGGTGCACCAGTTCCCCGAGATCACCGAGTTCCTGCACGAGCGCTGGGCCGGGGGTGGCGAGCCCGACGCCTGGGTCGAGACGGCACAGGGGCCCGCGGCGGGCGGCCGCCCCGGCTACGTCCACCAGCGCGTCGCCGCCCTCCGCCGCCGGGGGCGCGGCTCCTGTGTCGTCGCCCCGATCGTGCTGAACGGGAGGGCGTGGGGCGAGCTCTACGTCGCCCGGCCCGCCGGTGACCCCGTCTTCGACCGGGCCGACGCCGACTTCGCCACCGTCCTGGCCGCCGTCGTGGCCGCCGGGATCGCCCAGGCCGAGCGGCTGGAGGAGGCGAGACGGCTCGCCTACACCGACGCCCTCACCGGGCTCGCCAACCGCCGTGCCGTCGACGTGCGGCTCGACGAGGCCGTCGAGCGGCACCGCGCCGACGGCGTCGTGGTCAGCCTCGTCGTCTGCGACCTCAACGGGCTCAAGCGCGTCAACGACACCCAGGGGCACGCCGTCGGCGACCGCCTCCTGGAGCGCTTCGGCTCGGTCCTGTCCCTGTGCGGCGCCATGCTGCCCGGCGCGCTCGCCGCCCGCCTCGGCGGTGACGAGTTCTGCCTGCTCGCGGTCGGGCCGTCCGCCGACGAGGTCGTCAAGGCGGCCGACGAACTGTGCCGCCGCGCCGCCGAGTTGGAGCTCGGGGACGGGGTCGCCTGCGGGGTGGCGTCCACGGAGGATGCGATCGGGCCGGTGCGGTCCGCTCGGCGGTTGTTCCGGCTGGCCGACGCGGCGCAGTACAGGGCGAAGGCGCTCCGCGCGGGCAGGCCGGTGGTGGCCGGGCGGGAAGGGCCCGACGATCCGGTCGTGCGGTTGGCCGACGCGGAGCCCTCCGGGGAGGGGGCCGGTGAGCGTCGGCGGTTCCGTGGGCGGCAGCCGTGAAGGCACCCAGCGGTCGTGCGGCCTCGCTGAGGGGTGCCGCCCTCAGACCCCCGCTCATGGCCTGAACGGCCTCGTCCTGTGGCGTGACCGACGTGTAAGGGGTGTAACCCCCACCCACTAGTGACATCTTCGTCTTCACTGCGTACGCTCCTGAATATGGATATGCACACTGTGGTGGTGGGGACGTCCGGGGTGACCGCGTCCGACGTGCTCGCCGTGGCGCGCGGCGGCGCCCGGGTCGAGCTTTCCGCGGAGGCGGCGCAGGCCCTCGCCGCCGCCCGCGAGATCGTGGAAGCGCTGGCCGCCAAGCCCGAGCCCGTCTACGGCGTCAGCACCGGCTTCGGCGCCCTGGCGACCCGGCACATCAGCCAGGAGCTGCGTGCCCAGCTGCAGCGCAACATCGTCCGCTCGCACGCCGCGGGCCTGGGGCCGCGGGTGGAGCGGGAAGTCGTACGGGCCCTGATGTTCCTGCGGCTCAAGACCGTCTGCTCCGGACACACGGGCGTGCGGCCCGAGGTCGCGCAGACCATGGCCGACGTCCTCAACGCCGGCATCACCCCCGTCGTCCACGAGTTCGGCTCCCTCGGCTGCTCCGGCGACCTCGCCCCGCTCTCCCACTGTGCCCTCACGCTCATGGGCGAGGGGGACGCTGAGGGTCCGGACGGCGTCGTACGGCCCGCCGGTGAGCTGCTCGCCGAGCACGGCATCGCCCCCGTCGAGCTGCGCGAGAAGGAGGGCCTCGCCCTGCTCAACGGCACCGACGGCATGCTCGGCATGCTGGTCATGGCCCTCGCCGACCTGGACATGCTCTACAAGTCGGCCGACGTGACCGCGGCCCTGTCGCTGGAGGCGCTCCTCGGCACGGACAAGGTCCTCGCCCCCGAGCTGCACGCCATCCGCCCGCACCCCGGACAGGGCGCCGCCGCCGCCAACATGCTGGCCGTGCTGAAGGGTTCGGAGCTCACCGGGCACCACCAGGACGACGCCCCGCGCGTCCAGGACGCCTACTCGGTGCGCTGCGCGCCGCAGGTCGCCGGTGCCGGGCGGGACACCATGGCGCACGCCCGGCTGGTCGCGGAGCGCGAGCTGGCGTCCGCCGTCGACAACCCGGTCGTCCTGCCCGACGGGCGCGTCGAGTCCAACGGCAACTTCCACGGCGCCCCGGTGGCGTACGTCCTGGACTTCCTCGCCATCGCCGCCGCGGACCTCGCGTCCATCGCCGAGCGCCGCACCGATCGGCTGCTCGACAAGAACCGCAGCCACGGCCTGCCGCCGTTCCTCGCGGACGACGCCGGTGTGGACTCCGGGCTCATGATCGCCCAGTACACGCAGGCCGCGCTGGTGAGCGAGATGAAGCGGCTCGCCGTACCGGCGTCCGCCGACTCGATCCCCTCCTCCGCCATGCAGGAGGACCACGTCTCCATGGGCTGGTCGGCCGCCCGCAAGCTGCGCACCGCCGTCGACAACCTCACGCGCGTGGTCGCCGTCGAGCTGTACGCCGCCACCCGCGCCGTCGAACTGCGCGAGGGCCTGACCCCGGCGCCCGCCTCGCAGGCGGCCATCGCGGCCCTGCGGGCGGCGGGAGTTCAGGGTCCCGGTCCCGACCGGTTCCTCGCGCCCGACCTCGCCGCCGCGGACGCGTTCGTGCGCGCCGGGCATCTGGTCGCCGCGGTCGAGACGGTGACCGGGCCGCTGCAGTAGCGGCGATCAACAGCAGTCAACAGCAGTCGCGCTCAACACGGAGGGGCCCTGTCGTCCGTACGACAGGGCCCCGAAGCGTCAACTGAGCTTGGCCGCCTGCGCCTTGATGACTTCGGCGGGGATGCTGTACTTGTCCTGCTTGCCGGCCAGGGCCGCCAGGCTGATCGAGTAGTACGTGGCGACCGTGGAGCCGTGGCGCACGACCTCGCCGTGCACCGTCGTCGTGTCGCCGTCGACCTTGCCGGTCACGGCGAACGCCACCGACTCGTCACCGGTCTTGGAGGACTTCTCCTCGGCGACCTTCGTGAACTTCTGGGTGTCCTGGCCCTTCGCCGACACCGTGAACCCGCTCGCACAGCCGGCGACCGCGTCCGCGACGGACTTCATGGTCTGTTCGGCCGCCCCGCCGTCGTACGAGGAGAGCGAGACGATCGTCATCGTGGAGCCCATGATGTCCTGGAGGCTGTCCTCGAGGTCGTCGAGCGACTCGTCGGAGGTGCTCGTGGACGTCGGCTCGGTGCTCTTCTCGGTGGCCATCCGGTTGACGTACGCGCTCTCGTCGCCCGGTGCGAAGCCGGTCAGGACGTAGCCGAGCGGCTCGCACTTCGCGTCGGTGGCCGTCACCTGGTCCTTGGACTCGGCGAACTTGCCGCCGGTGTCGGCGGACTGGACCTCGTAGCCGTCGAGGTCCGCCTTGCCGATGATCAGCTTCTTCAGCTCGGCCGCGCTGAACGCCTTCGCGGCCGCAGTCGACGAGGAGCCCTTGTCCGCCGAGTCCTTGGAGTCCTCGGAGCCGGAATCCCCGCCGCATCCCGTGATGAGGGCGAGCGACAGCACGCTCACGGCAACCGTGGCGCTCGTGCGCACCCTCGATGATCTCTTCATGAGCGGACTATGAAGTCCTCGTCAAAGAAACGTCAAGCGAATTCAAAAACCGAGGCGTTCCCGGCGCACCGAATACACCACGAACCCGGCGCCGACCCCGAGGAAGAGGGTGCCGCCGATGACGTAGGGAGTGGTGTCGAAGGCTCCCGTGTCGGCGAGTTGGGTCTCGGCGCCGGCCGAGTCCGTGGTCGCCGACGCGACCCGCGCCTGCGTCGTGACCTGTGAACTCGGGGTCGCCGAAGGCGCTGTTCTCGCCGGCTCGTCCCCCGTCGCCTTGGCGGTGGGAACGAACCACAGGGCGCACAGCAGGGTGCCTGCGGCGGTGGCGGTCAGCAACGGACGGCGAGCGGATGACACGGAATATCGATCCCCTTGTGGCGCTGGCGAATTGGCCGTGTGGAGCGATGTTAGTGAAAGGCGCGGGTCACAGGAAAGTCACGGGGGCGATGGGCTTTACGCTCCGGGCATGAGCACTGAAGAGACATCACGTTTTGTCCGCCTACGGGTGGAACTCGTCCTCGAGGTCGACGATCCCGGCGCGCTGACCAAGGCGGCCTTGCGGCGTCTTTCCGAGGAGAACGACATGCCGGCCGAGGAGCGGGTCCACGCCGAGGACGCTGTGACGGAAGACACCGCGGAGGCCCTCGCCTGTCTCGTGGATCCGTTCGACCTGGTCAACGCGGTGCCGGGGATCGAACTCGCGCAGGCCTCCTGGTCGAGCGAGCCGATCGACTACGACCCGGATTCGCCGGAATGGGACCTGGACGGGGATGATGAGGACGCGGACGACGAAGACGAGGGGGCCGACGGCGTCTCCTGAGCAGCTTGGGGAAATGGTGACCCCGGGTGGCAACCGCCGTCCGGGGTTTCGTCGTCTCAGGTGGCGCACTGACCGTCATCCGCACCGACCGCCCCGGCGGACGTGGTGTGCCCCACACATCTCAGGCATGTGGAACGGGACGAACCGGTCGTAGCGTTGAAGTGCGTCAACGGGGTCTCTCGGGGTTTTTGGGGATACGGCAACGATGGAGAAGCGTGTGATGACGAACAGTAAGCGGCGCAGGGTCCTGGTGGCCGCGTCCGCACTGCTCGGCGGTGTGCTGGTGCTTTCGGCCTGTTCCGGCGGCGACGACAAGGCCTCCGGCAGCAGCGAGGACACCTCGCAGGCCAAGGCCGACGAGGCCGCGGCCAAGAAGACCTCCGCGGCGGAGATCAAGATCACGCCAAAGGACGGCTCGGACAACGCCTCCATCAACAACTCCGCGGCCGTCACTGTCAGCAAGGGCACGCTCACCGGTGTGACCATGAAGACCGCCGACGGCGGCGCGGTCGCCGGCCAGCTGTCCGCCGACAAGCTGACCTGGAAGCCCAGCGCCCAGCTGGAGCGCTCGACCACCTACAAGGTCGCCGCCGAGGCCAAGGACTCCAACGGCCGCGTCGCGCACGAGAACGCCTCGTTCACCACGGTCTCCCCGACCAACAGCTTCATAGGCAACTTCACGCCCGAGGACGGCTCCACCGTCGGCGTGGGCATGCCGGTGTCGATCAACTTCGACAAGGCGATCACCAACAAGGCCGCCGTCCAGAAGGGCATCACGGTCACCTCCAGCACCGGTCAGGAGGTCGTCGGTCACTGGTTCAACGCCAACCGCATCGACTTCCGCCCCGAGGACTACTGGAAGGAGAACTCGACCATCACGCTGAAGCTCGCGCTCGACGGCGTCGAGGGCGCCTCCGGTGTCTACGGCGTGCAGCAGAAGACGGTCACCTTCCACATCGGCCGCAACCAGGTCTCCTACGTCGACGCGAAGACCAAACAGATGAAGGTCACGCAGGACGGCAAGACCGTCAAGACCATCCCGATCTCGGCCGGTTCGCCGGACAACAAGACGTACAACGGCGTCATGGTGATGTCCGAGAAGTTCAAGGAGACGCGCATGAACGGCGCGACCGTGGGCTTCACCGACGACGACGGCAAGGGCGAGTACGACATCAAGGACGTGCCGCACGCCATCCGGCTGACCAACTCCGGCACCTTCGTGCACGGCAACTACTGGGGCGCGAAGTCCGTCTTCGGCAGCGTCAACACCAGCCACGGCTGCGTGGGCCTGTCGGACACCAAGGGCGCCAACGACAAGGGCACGCCGGGCTACTGGTTCTACAACGGCTCGATCGTCGGTGACGTCGTGGTGGTCTCCAACACCGGCGACAAGACGGTCCAGCCGGACAACGGCCTCAACGGGTGGAACCTCAGCTGGGCGGACTGGAAGGCCGGTTCGGCCGTCTGACCCACCGCCGGTTCACAGCTTTCCGATGCCGCCCCCAGGGGCGGCATCGGTGTTTCTGGGGCCTTTCTGGGCCCTTTCTGGGGTTCGCCACAGCCTTCTCATGCAGCTCTTATGTCTGGCTTATTCAGTCATCACGGGGCGTCCCTACCGTGCGGCCATGTTCTTCACCTACCTGAGGCGCGAACTGCGCCGCCGCAGAAAGGCGGCCCTCGTCGTCGCCTCCGGCCTCGCGCTGGGTATCGCGCTGGTCATCGTGGTCAGCTCCGTGTCGTCCGGAATGGGGAAGGCCCAGGACAAGGTCCTCCAGTCGCTCTACGGCCTCGGGACGGACATGACGGTCACCAAGGCGGCCACACCGACCGCGAGCAACTCGCAGCGCCCGCGCTTCCAGTTCGACGCGCGGGGCAGCGGCGACGACTCGAAGCAGAGCAGCGACCGGGTCATGGTGCAGGGCTTCACGACCCTGGCCTCCTCGACCGTCGGCAAAGTCGGTGACCAGAAGGGCGTCTCGTCCGCGGTGGGCGGGCTGAGCCTCAACGTGGTGAAGGTCAACGGCCAGTTCACCCGCGGGCAGTTCCAGCAGAACCAGAACTCCGGCAGCGGTCAGCAGGGTGGCCGCGGCCAGGGCAACGGCGGCAGCAGCGGGCAGCCGCAGGGCGAAGTGCGGGGCGGCGGCGCCGACTTCAGCCTCAACACGTACTCGGTCTACGGCACCGACGTCACCAGGACCGGCCTCGGCCCGCTGACCTCCTCCAAGCTCACCAGCGGCCGTACCTTCAAGACGACCGAGACGAACGCCAAGGTGGTGGTGGCCGACTCCGCCTACGCCAAGGAGAAGAAGTACAAGGTCGGTTCGACCGTCACCATCAAGAGCGTCAAGTTCAAGGTGATCGGCATCGCGACCGCGGACAGCGGTGACGCGGCGGCCAACCTGTACGTCCCGCTGAAGCAGGCGCAGACGCTGGCCGGCGAGAAGAACAAGGTCACCACGATCTACGTCAAGGCGAGCAATTCCCAGCAGATCGACTCCGTCAAGTCGACCATCCAGAAGAACGTCTCGGGCACGACGGTCACCACGTCCACCGACCTCGCGAAGACGGTCTCCGGCTCGCTGTCCACCGCGTCCTCCCTGGCCACCAACGTCGGCAAGTGGCTGTCGATCGCGGTGCTGGTCGCCGCCTTCCTGGTGGCCGGTCTGCTGACCTCCTCGGCGGTGTCCCGCCGGGTGCGCGAGTTCGGCACGCTCAAGGCGCTGGGCTGGAGGTCGGGCCGGGTCACCCGGCAGGTGGTCGGCGAGGCCGTCGTCAACGGCCTGGTCGGCGGCGCGCTGGGCATCGCGCTCGGCCTGGCGGGCGCCTACGTCGTCACGGCCATCAGCCCCACGCTGCAAGCCCAGTTGGGCGGTGGCGGCGGCGATGCGGGGGGCCGCGGCGGGTTCGGCGGTGGCGGCGGCTTCGGCGGCCCCGGCCGGCAGGCGGCGAAGTCTCTGGAGGTCGCCCTCACCGCGCCGGTGAGTCTCACGACCATCGCGCTGGCGGTGGCTCTCGCGGTGGCCGGTGGCCTGATTGCCGGAGCCTTCGGCGGCTGGCGCGCATCACGGCTCCGTCCGGCGGACGCACTGCGCCGCGTCGAGTAACGGTCCGTCCCGGCCGGCGGGGACCGCAGCCACCCAGGGGCGCGGGGCTCCGTCCGACATTCGGCTCCGCCGCGCGCGGGCGACACAAGCCCCCACCGGCCCGCAGCCGGCCGACCACCCGCACCACTCACGAACCCGACCCAGGAGCCAGCCACATGTACGAACTAAAAGGCGTCACCAAGCGCTACACCCGAGCCAAGGACACCGTCACCGCACTGGACGCCGTGGACCTGACCATCGCCGACGGCGACCGCCTGGTCATCCAGGGCCCCACCGGCGGCGGCAAATCCACCCTCCTGCAGATGCTCGGCGGCCTCGACCGGCCCACCGCCGGTGAAGTCGTCCTGGACGGCACCGACTTGGCCAAGCTCTCCGAGGCCCGCCTCACCGACGTCCGCAGCGAGAACATCGGCTTCGTCTTCCAGTCCTTCAACCTGATCCCGACGCTCACCGCCCAGGAGAACGTCGAGACCGCCCTCGTACCCCTCGGCGTGAAGGGGAAGGACCGGCGCGAACGGGCCGCCGAGGCGCTGAAGTCGGTCGGTCTGGGGGAGCGGCTCGGGCACCTGCCCGGCGAGATGTCCGGCGGTCAGCAGCAGCGCGTCGCCATCGCCCGCGCGCTGGTGAAGGAGCCGAAGGTGCTGCTCGCCGACGAACCCACCGGAAATCTCGACGAGTCGATGCGCGACGAGATCATGGAGGTGCTGGAGCGCATGTGGAAGGAGCTCGGGCTGACGTTCATCATGGTCACCCACGACTCCGCGATCGCGAAGAAGGCCCCGCGCGTGGCCACGATCCGCAAGGGCCGGATCTCCGTGAAGGAGAACGCGGGCGCGTAACGGTCGAGAGACCCGCCTCTTACCTTTCTCTCATATCTCTTGAGGAGTCCGATCACCCCCCGGCATACTGCGTGTTCCGGGGGGTGTACGCGCATGCGTGCGAGACCACCCCCGGCCGGGTGACGAGGGGAATGCGCCCGGCACTTCATCTCCAGGGGGAGACTTGCGCAGACAAGTGAAAAGAGCATGCGCGGCAACGATCGCCACAGCGGCGGCAGTTGCCCTTGCGGCGGGAATGACCAGCCCGGCGCAGGCGGCCAAGTCCGAGCAGGCGAGCGCCACTTCGAAGGCCGCCTCGCTCGCCACGAAGCACCGCATCACACTGATCACGGGTGACCGTGTCGCCGTCGACGCGAAGGGCCGGGTCGTCGGGCTGGAACCGGCGAAGGGCCGCGAGCACATACCCGTGCAGATACGCAAGGCCGACGGGCACACCCTGGTCGTACCGGCCGACGTCGCCCGCATGATCGCGACCGGCAAGGTCGACCAGCGGCTGTTCGACGTCACCGAGCTCAACAAGGCCACCACCCGCAAGTCCCAGAAGCAGGGCCTGAAGGTCATCGTCGGCTACCAGGGCGCCGCCTCGGCCGCCAAGGCCGACGTCCGTGACGCGGGCAGGCTCCGCGACAGCCTCACGTCCCTGAACGCGGACGCGGTGCAGACGCCCAAGCAGGACGCGCCCGAGCTGTGGGACGCGGTCACCAACGGCGACAAGGCCGCCTCCGGCATCGCGCACGTCTGGCTCGACGGCGTCCGCAAGGCCAGCCTCGACAAGTCCGTGCCGCAGATCGGCGCCCCCACGGCATGGGCCGCCGGCTACACCGGCAAGGGCGTCAAGATCGCCGTCCTCGACACCGGCATCGACGCGACCCACCCGGACCTCAAGGGCCAGGTCGTCGCCGAGAAGAACTTCTCCACCTCGCCCGACGCCACCGACAAGTTCGGTCACGGCACGCATGTCGCGTCCATCGCGGCCGGCACCGGCGCGAAGTCGGGCGGCAAGTACAAGGGTGTCGCCCCGGACGCCAAGCTGCTCAACGGCAAGGTGCTCAGCGACGACGGCTTCGGCGACGACTCCCAGATCCTCGCGGGCATGGAGTGGGCGGCCGATCAGGGCGCCGACGTCATCAACCTGAGCCTGGGCGGCGGCGACACCCCGGAGATCGACCCGCTCGAGGCCGAGGTCAACAAGCTCTCGGAGGAGAAGGGCATCCTGTTCGCGATCGCCGCCGGCAACGACGGCGACTTCGGCGAGCAGACCATCGGCTCCCCGGGCAGCGCGGCCGACGCCCTGACCGTCGGCGCGGTCGACGACAACGACAAGCTGGCGTCCTTCTCCAGCCGCGGCCCCGGCCTCGACGGGCAGATCAAGCCCGACGTGACCGCTCCCGGCGTGGACATCACGGCGGCCGCGGCCCCGGGCAGCCTCATCGACAAGGAGGTCGGCGAGAAGCCGGCCGGCTACCTGACCATCTCGGGTACGTCGATGGCGACCCCGCATGTCGCGGGCGCGGCGGCGCTGCTCAAGCAGCAGCACCCCGACTGGAAGTTCTCGGAGCTCAAGGGCGCGCTGACCGGGTCCGCGAAGGGCGGCAAGTACACGCCGTTCCAGCAGGGTTCGGGCCGTATCGCCGTCGACAAGGCCATCAAGCAGTCCGTGATCGCCGACCCGGTGTCGGTGAGCTTCGGCACCCAGCAGTGGCCGCACACCGACGACAAGCCGGTCACCAAGCAGCTGACGTACCGCAACCTCGGTACAAAGGACGTCACGCTGAAGCTGGCGGCGACCGCCACCAACCCGAAGGGCCAGGCGGCACCCGTCGGCTTCTTCAAGCTCGGTGCCACCACGGTCACGGTCCCGGCGGGCGGCAAGGCCTCCGTGGACCTGTCGGTCGACACCAAGCTGGGCGGCACTCTCGACGGCGCGTACTCCGCGTACGTCACGGCGACGGGCGACGGGCAGAGCGTGCGGACGGCCGCTGCCGTGCAGCGCGAGGTCGAGTCGTACGACGTCACGCTGAAGTTCATCGGGCGTGACGGTCAGCCGGCGAAGAACTACGACGCGAGCCTGGCCGGCGTCTCCGGCCTCGGCAAGGAGAAGTTCTACTCGCCCTACGACGCCTCCGGCACCGTCACCGTGCGGCTGCCCAAGGGCGGCTACATCCTCGACACCAGCGTCATCGTGGACCCGACGGACGCCACCAAGGGCATCGACTGGCTGGCCCAGCCGAAGCTGGACGTCACCAAGAACACGACGATCACGCTGGACGCGCGGACCGCGAAGCCGGTCGACATCACCGTGCCGGACGCGGCCGCCAAGTCGGTGTTCGCGTCGCCCGGTTACGACCGCGAGGTCGGCAACTCCGGCTGGAGCTTCGGCTGGTTCCTCGACTCGTACGACAACTTCCACTCCAAGGGCCTCGGCCCGCAGATCACCGACGGTTCGCTGACCCAGCAGTGGGAGGGTCACTGGACCAAGGGCACCGACGAGGAGTACGACACCACGGCCGGCGCGGTGGTCAAGCAGCTCGCCACCGGTTACACCAAGCACTACAAGGCGTCCGAGCTGGCCACGGTGAAGGTCGGCCTCGGCGCCGCGGCGAGCGGCAAGAAGGGTGCGCTCAGCGCCATGGGCTGGCTGCCCATCGCAAGCTCCGCCTCCTCGGTCGGCGTCCCGCAGACCCTGCCCGGCACCCGGAAGCTGCACCTGTCCACCGCGGGCGGCGTGCGGTGGAACCTGGAGTTCGAGCAGTACGGCGGTACCGACGCGGACGGCTTCCCGATCGGCGAGGCGGGCTACACGATCGGCGCCGCGCAGACCTTCAAGGCGGGCCAGACCTACTCGAAGACGTTCAACACGGCCGTCTTCGGACCGCATCTGAACGCCGACTTCGGCCTGTACCGCGACGGCAACAGCATCTACGGCATCGTCCCGCTGTTCGCCGACGGCAAGACCCACGCGGGCTCCTCGGTCTTCACCTCGGTCAACACGACCCTCTACCGCAACGGCACCAAGGTCGGCTCCAACACCGACCCGCTGTTCGGCGACGGCGAGTTCAAGGTCCCGGCCGGCGAGGCCGACTACAAGCTCACCACCTCGGTGAAGCGCAGCGTCAAGGTCGCGGCGGCCTCCACCCGCATCGACGCGAGCTGGACGTTCCGCTCCAAGAAGCCGTCCGACCTGACCAAGCTCCCCGCGTCCACGGCCCGCTTCGACGCGGCCACGGACCTGGGCAGCAAGGTCGAGGCCGGCAAGACGGTCTCCGTCCCGGTGGTCGTCGAGGGTTCCGCCAAGGGCAGCAACCTCAAGTCGCTGTCGGTGTACGTGTCGTACGACTACGGCCAGACCTGGAAGAAGGTCAGCGTGGTGGGCGGCAAGATCAAGGTGAAGAACCCGGAGAAGGGGAAGGCCATCTCCTTCCACGCCAAGATCACCGACAAGAAGAACAACAAGTCGACGATCTCGATCTACAACGCGTACTACGGCAAGTGAGTCCCCGTAGTCCGCTGCAGTAGGCCATGAGCGAACGGCCCGCCGGAAGTACAGCTTCCGGCGGGCCGTTCGTGTTTCCGTGGGCGCATGACCACACAGACCGTCGAGTACATCCGCTACCGCATCCCGGAAGACCGCTCGGCGGAGTTCCTCGCCGCCTACACGCGCGCCGCGGTCCAGCTGGCGGCGGCACCGCAGTGCGTGGACTACGAACTGGCGCGCTGCGAGGAGGACTTCGAGCACTACGTCCTGCGCATCACCTGGACGTCCTCGCAGGCCCACACGGAGGGCTTCCGCACGTCGGAGCTGTTCCCCGACTTCCTCGCGGAGATCCGCCCGTACATCGACAACATCGACGAGATGCGCCACTACAAGCCGACCACGGTCCGCGGCACGGGCGCGTCGGTCCCCACGCTGTACGACTGGGCGGGCGGCGCGGAGGCCTTCTCCCGACTCACCGAGGCCTTCTACGACAAGGTCCTCAAGGACGACCTCCTGGCACCGCTCTTCGCGGACCTGGCCCCCGAGCACGCGGAACACGTCGCGCTCTGGCTCGGCGAGGTCTTCGGCGGCCCCGCCTCCTACTCCCTGACCCAGGGCGGCCACGGCCACATGGTCGCCAAGCACTTCGGCAAGAACATCACCGAGCCCCAGCGCCGCCGCTGGGTCAACCTCATCCAGGACGCGGCGGACGAGGCCGGCCTGCCGACGGACGCGGAGTTCCGCTCGGCGTTCGTCGCCTACGTGGAGTGGGGGACCAGGCTCGCGGTGTACTTCTCCGGCCCGGACGCGAAGCCGCCCGCCGAGCAGCCGGTGCCGAGGTGGAACTGGGGGGCGATGCCGCCGTATCAGGGGTGATCCGTGTCGGAGCGTGATCCGCATCAGGGGTGATCCGTCATACCGGAGGCCGCGGCCGGTCCATTAGGGTCGCCGCATGACCGCCGCCGTCACCGCCATGATCACCGCCGTCGTCGGTGTCCTCGGTACCCTCTTCGCCCCGGTCCTCAGCCAGCGGCTCACCGCACGGCAGCGGGCGGACGAGGCCGAACTCGCCGAGCACAGGCGGGGGTTCGAGGACCGGCGGTCCGCGTACACGGCGATGAACCGCGCCTCACGCCAGTTCCACACCCTCCTCAAGGACGGGCTGCACCGGCTCCGCGACGGCGTCTACACGGAGCAGGACCGCGACCAGCTGGAGGAGGCGCGCCGGGACTACCGGGACCGGTACGCGGAGGCGCAGATGGTGGTGCCCGAGCGCATCCTGGACGCCTCGCGGACCCTGAACTCGGTCCTCGCCGGCATCGACGCCGAGCTCAAGCGGCTCGACAGGGGGCTGGCCCGCGAGGGCGAGAGCGCCGAGCAGGCCCTGCTCGACCTGAAGGACGCCGAGCCCCGGCTGTCGGCGATGCGGCTGCTGATGCGGGAGGACCTGGGCGTCGCGGACTGATCCGGCGACCGATCCGGTGCACGACCCGGCGGCCGGTCACACCTGCCCGGTCGCCGACCCCGTGCCCGCGCGCGTCGCGTCCGTCCCCCAGCTCGCCAGCAGGCGCAGCGCGTCGGCGGACGGGGAGCCCGGTTCCGGGTGGTAGACGACCAGTGACTGGTCCCGGTCGTCGTTGACCTTGAACGACTCGAAGTTCAGGGACAGTTCCCCCACCAGCGGATGGCGCAGGCGCTTGATGCCGTGGCTCTTCTCCTTGACGTCGTGCGTCGCCCACAGCCGCCGGAAGTCCTCGCTCTTCACGGACAGTTCGCCCACGAGAGCCGACAGCCGGGGGTCGTCCGGATGGCAGCCGGCGTCCATGCGCAGCGCGCACACGATGTCGATCGCCTTCTGTTCCCACTCCAGGTACAGGTCCCGGTACTCGGGCCGCAGGAACACCAGCCGCGCCCAGTTCCGCTCCTGCACCGGCAGCTCCGCCCAGTCGCCGAAGACCGCGGCCGCCATCCTGTTCCACGCCAGGATGTCCGAGCGCCGCCCCACGATGTACGCCGGCACCCCGTCCATCGTGTCCAGCAGCTGCCGCAGCGCCCCGCGCACCTGCTGGGTCCGCCCCGCCGGCTTCTTCTTGTGCTGCTTCGGCTTGGCGAGGTGTGTGAGGTGCGCTTGCTCGGCGTCCGTCAGCCGCAGGGCGCGCGCGATGGAGTCGAGCACCTCCGCCGACACGTTCCGCCCGTTGCCCTGCTCCAGGCGCGTGTAGTACGCCACCGAGACGCCCGCCAGCTGCGCCAGCTCCTCGCGCCGCAGCCCGGGCACCCGGCGGTGCCGCCCGAAGTCCGGCAGCCCCACGTCCTCCGGCTTCAGCCGGGCACGCCGGGTGCGCAGGAACTCGCTGAGCTCGGCACGCCGGTCCAGAGCCCCGGTCGGCTCATGTATGCGATCGGGCTGTTCGTCCATGGCTCAAGTATTCACCGTCGTACGTCCACCATCCTGACCCCGCCAGTAGTAGGCACAGCGGACGTACGCAGAGGCGGGGGCTGGGTGAATCCCGTACGGTCCGGCAAGCTGGGCGACATGCCCGGTCAGAAGGCAGCCGGGCGCGTAACCACTGCTAGGAGACCCCTCGGCATGACCACTGTTGCTGCGTACGCCGCCCCCGCCGCGAAGGCTCCGCTGGAGCGCACCACGATCGAGCGCCGCGCGGTCGGTGAGTTCGACATCCTGATCGACATCAAGTTCGCCGGCATCTGCCACTCCGACATCCACCAGGCGCAGGAGGGCTGGGGCAAGGCGATCTTCCCGATGGTCCCGGGCCACGAGATCGCGGGCATCGTCTCCGAGGTCGGCTCCGGTGTCACCAAGCACGCCGTCGGCGACCGCGTGGGCGTCGGCTGCCTCGTCGACTCCTGCCGTGAGTGCGACAACTGCAAGGCCGGCCTGGAGCAGTACTGCACCGGCGGCAGCGTCGGCACGTACAACGCCCTCGACAAGCAGGGCGAGCCCACCTACGGCGGCTACTCGGAGAAGATCGTCGTCGACGAGAACTTCGTCGTCCGCATCCCCGAGGGCCTGTCGCTCGACGTGGCCGCGCCCCTGCTCTGCGCCGGCATCACCACGTACTCCCCGCTGAAGCACTGGAACGCCGGCCCCGGCAAGAAGGTCGCGATCCTCGGCATGGGCGGTCTCGGCCACATGGGCGTCAAGATCGCGCACGCGCTGGGCGCGGAGGTCACGGTCCTCTCGCAGTCCCTGCGCAAGAAGGACGACGGCCTGAAGCTGGGCGCCGACCACTACTACGCGACCAGCGACGAGGACACCTTCAAGGAGCTGAAGGGCACCTTCGACCTCATCCTCTCCACGGTCTCGGCCCCGCTGAACCTGGACGCGTTCCTGTCCCTGCTGAGGACGGACGGCGCGTTCGTGAACGTCGGCGCCCCCGAGGAGCCCGTCAAGCTCAACCTGTTCTCGGTGATCGGCGGCCGCAAGACCCTCGCCGGCTCCGGCATCGGCGGCATCCAGGAGACCCAGGAGATGCTGGACTTCTGCGCCGAGCACGGCTTCGGCTCCGAGATCGAGCTGATCCGCGCGGACGAGATCAACGAGGCGTACGAGCGCGTGCTCTCCAGCGACGTCCGCTACCGCTTCGTGATCGACACCGCGACGATCTGATCCATCCGGTCCATGGTGGTTGAGGGGCCCCGACGCGACGGCTGTCGGGGCCCCTCAGCGCGTCGCCGTACGCCGCCCCAGCAGCCACAGCAGATACGGCCCGCCGACGAGCGAGGTGAGCGCCCCGACCGGGATCTCCAGCGGGGGCAGCAGCGTACGGGCGGCGAGATCGGCGGCGACGAGCACCACAGCACCCGTCAACGCGGCGTTGAGAAGCGGTAGTTGGGTTGTCCGGGTGAGCCGACGGGCCAGCTGCGGCGCGGTGAGCGCGACGAACCCGATGGGTCCCGCGGCGCCGGTCGCGGTGGCGGCGAGGACGACACCGAGGACGGTGAGCCCGAGCCGCACCCGGTCGACGCGGACCCCCAGCCCGGCAGCGGTCTCGGGATCGAGCCCGAGGGGCCGCAGCATCCGCCCGGCCCACACCAGCGCGGGCACCGACAGCAGGAGTACGACGCCCAGGGGCCCCGCCTGCTCCCAGCCCCGTCCGTTGAGACTGCCGGTCAGCCACAGCTTGACCTGCTCGGCGGCCTCGAGCTCGCTGTCGGTGAGATACAGCTGCACGACGGCGGACAGCGCGACGCCGATCCCGACCCCGATGAGCACGAACCGACTCGGCTGCATCCCGCGCCGCCAGGCCAGCACATAGACGAGCGCGGCCGCCGCGAGCCCGCCCGCGACGGACACGACGGGCAGCGCACCGGGCGAGGCGACGGCCCCGGTGGCGAGCGCCAGCACGGTCGCGGCGGCGGCCCCGTGCCCGACACCGATCACGTCGGGACTGGCGAGCGGATTCCGCGTGACACTCTGCACCAGCGCTCCGGCGAGCCCGAGGGCAGCGCCGACGAGGGCCCCGAGCACGATCCGGGGGACGCGCAGCTCACCGACGACGAGTTCGTACGGCCCCGCTCCGGTACGCATCGTGCGCCACACCTCGCCCGGCGAGATGTACGTCTGCCCGAGACAGGCGGAGGCGAGCATGAGGGCTGCGAGGAGGACGAGGAGCCCGACGGCGACGACGGCTGAGCGGCGGTGAAGGAGGAGGGAGACGCGGGAGTGGGGACGGAGGACGGTGTGGCCGCCGGCCAGGCTACGGGTGGCCGGTGCCGTCACGCCGGAGACGGTCGCTGCTCGCAGGCCGAGGCCGGCCGATGCCGTCGCGGTGCGGGCAGTCGCCGCTCCCGGGTCGTGGTCCGCCAGAGGTTCCGCAGCTGTGGGCGGTCGTGCCGCCGTGGTGGCGCCCGTCCCCGAGCGAGCGGCACCCCGCGGGTGCGGGCGAGCGGAACCCACTCCCGCCCAGCCCCGCCGCCGGGTCCTCTTCACGCGACGGCCCCCTTCCGCCGCACCAGCACCACCAGCACCGGCACTCCCACCAACGCCGTCATGACCCCCGCCGGCACCTCCGCGGGAGCCCGCACCACCCGCCCCGCCACATCCGCTCCCAGCAGCAGCGCAGCCCCGAGCAACCCGGACAGGGGCAGCACCACCCGTTGCCCCCCGGTCACCAGCCGCCGAGCCAGATGCGGCACCGCGAGCCCCACGAACGCGATCGGTCCGGCGGCGGCGACCGCGGCCGCCGTCAGCAGCGTCGCCCCGAGCGCCGCACACCCTCGTACGAGATGCACCCGATGCCCCAGCGCCCGCGCCGTCTCGTCGCCGAGGGCCAGCGCGTCCAACCCCCGTGCACAGGCCAGCACCAGCACCGCGCCGACCGCCAGAAACGGCAGCATCCGTACGACGGTGTCGGCGTCCCGGCCACTCAACGCCCCCACCTGCCAGAACCGGAACTGGTCCAGCGTCGCCGAACTCGACGTCAGCACAACGGTCGTCCCGCCGGCCGTCATCGCGGACAACGCGGTCCCGGCGAGCGCCAGTTTCACCGGCGACGCCCCGCCCCGCCCGCGCGCGGCGATCCCGTACACCAGGCACGCGGCGACGACGGCGCCGGCGAAGGCGTACCAGACGTAGCCGCCGAAGCCGTTCGCGAGGCCGAGGGCGATGGCTGCCACGACGCCCGCCGCCGCACCCTGGCTCAGTCCCAGGATCCCCGGGTCGGCGAGCGGGTTGCGGGTGACGGCCTGCAGTGCGGCTCCCGCGACCCCCAGCGCGGCGCCCGCCGTCAGCCCGACCTCCGTGCGCGGCAGCCGCAGCGACCGTACGACGAGCGCGTCCGGCGAACTCCCGCCGTGCAGCAGGGCGTCGAGCACGGCGGACGGCGGCACGGAACGGGTGCCGACGGCGAGGCTGAGCAGCGCCGCGACCACCAGTGCCAGGACGGCCGCGGGCCAGGCGAGACGCCGGCTCACAAGCCTCACGGACGCCTCACTTGCCGAGGCGCTCGGCGAGCTGACGTACGACCAGACGCGCGGCGGCCGGACCGGCGTTGAGGTACCACGGGTCGTCGTCGACCTTCACCGCGTGCCCCGCCTTCACGGCCTTCATCGACTTCCACAGCGGCCCGGCCACCACGCTCGCCGCATCCGTCCTGCCCGCGTCCCCCTGCACCGAGTAGAAGATCCAGTCCCCGTCCGCGGTGTCGATGCTCTCCGCACCGATGTCCTGCGAAATCGCCTTGAACTGCTGCGACTTGGGCCGCTTCAGCCCCATGTCCACGGCGATGGACCCGGTGAAGGACGAGACACCGAACATGCGCGTACGGTCCGGGGTGAACCGCACCATGGAGACCACCGGATCGCCTTCGACGCCCTGCCCCTTCTTCGCCGCGTCGGCAACGATGTCATCCAGCAGCCCCTGCGCCCGCTGCCCCTTGCCGACCGCCTCGCCGACGAGCAGCAGGTCGCGCTTCCAGTTGACGCCGTTGCCGGCGGTGATCACCGTGGGCGCGATCTTCGACAGCTTGGGATAGAGGTCGCCGAGCGAGTCGTTGGCCAGGATCAGGTCCGGCTGGGCCGCCGCGAGCGTCTCCAGATTGGGCGCCTGCCGCGTGCCCGCGTCGGTCATGCCGGCGAGCTTCGACTTGTACATCGGGAAGGCGTCCGCCAAGTAGTCGGGGACGAGGCCCGCGTTGTCGGCGCGAGTGGTGGCCGTCGGCACGATCCCGAGGGAGAGCAGGTCGTCGAGCTGCCCGGTGCTGAGCACGGCGATCTTCTTCGGGGCGGCCTTGATGGTCGTCTTCCCCTCGAAGTGCGTGACGGTCCGGGGGAACGCCCCGTCCTTGTCCGTGTCCGCGCCCATGCCGTCGGCGAGCGCGCTGGGCGCGGCGGACGGCCCTTCGGAGGCGCCGATGACCTGGTTGCGCGAGCCGTCCCCCTTCTTGGCATCACCCGCGCCGCTGCTCGCGGTCGAGCAGCCGGCCAGCAGCCCTCCGACGATGCTCGCGGCCACAACGGCCTTCATTCCCACCACTGCGCGCACGACCGCTCCGATCCATTTGCTAAGGCAAGCCTTACCTTAACTTCTCTCCGGAGTATGTTGGGCGTGAGGAGGCCCACACGATGACCGTGCAGCTGAACCACACCATCGTCGCCGCGCACGACAAGAAGGCGTCGGCCCAGTTCCTCGCCGACATCCTGGGGCTCGAAGCAGGCCCGCAGTACGGCCCGTTCATCCCCGTCGAGATCCCGAACGGCGTGACCCTCGACTACATGGAGGCGTCCGGCGACATCGCGTCGCAGCACTACGCGTTCCTGGTGTCCGAGGGCGACTTCGACGTCATATTCGCGCGCATCCAGGAGGCGGGCCTGACCTACTGGGCGGACCCCTTCCATCGGCGCAGCGGCGAGATCAACCGCAACGACGGCGGGCGGGGCGCGTACTTCGAGGACCCCAGCGGGCACAACCTGGAGATCCTCACCAGGCCGTACGGCAGCGGGAGTTGATCAGTCGGCGAGGATGCCGGGGGCTGTGGGAGCGGAGGGGGAGGAGGGGGAGGAGGGGGTGGCGGGGACGGCGGGGATGAACTCGCCGGCCCGGTAGGACCGTACGAGAATGCCCCCGTCGGCGGACGGCCGTACGGAATGGGCGCGCCCGAGGCCCGAGACCCGGGCGCGCGCTTCGTCCGCACCGAACTCCACCACCGTGTTCTCGTCGATGGCGACGCCGTGCCGGAGCCCGTGTTTCGTGACCGCGGCGATCAACCGCGGCAGGGTTCCCCACTGCGCGGCGTGCACGTCCACGGCGAAGGGCACGAGCCCGAACCCGGCCCGTACGTCGATCTCCTCCAGGTCCTCGGCGGTGTCCTCGTGACACACGGGAACGCCGTCGTCGAGCCACCCTCCGACGAGAGCGTGCCGTGCGGCGACCACGGCACCCGCGGAGAAACCGGCGTACGGAATGCCGAACTCGGCGAGCATGGAGGGCAGTTGGCCCAGACACCCGGCGAACGCCTCCTGATACGCGGGCGTCAGCCCACCGCAGACCAGAAGCCCGTCCAGACCCTGGAGGCGGTCGGGGTCGAACGTCGCGCCGAGCGGCACGAGCAGCGGTACCGGGCTGCAGTCCGCGACCTTCCGCAGTACGGCGTCGTAGCGACCGAACTGCTCCTCGCCGCCGCCGCCGCCTCCGTCACCCTCGCCTTCGTCCAGGACGAGACACCCGATGCGCGGGCCGGTGGCCGCCCGGAGGAAGGGCTCGTAGACGGCGCGTGCGGCCGTCGCGTCCCAGCCACCGCCGATCAGGAACGTACGACTGCCCATCAATGCCCCCCACATTCTTTCCGCCGACCGGTCACACCGCCGCGCCGGGCGGGGTCATACCAGCGAAGGCACAAGACGGCAGACGCTACGGAAGACCGACTCCGGGCGCCACGAGTTTTGGAGCAGTGCATCATGACGTCACCGTCACCCATCCTGGTCACCGGCGGAACGGGCACCCTGGGCAGCCACGTCCTCCCCCTGCTGCGGGCGGCCGGTCACGAGGTAGGCGTACTGAGCCGGAGCGATCGCCCGGCGGCGGACGGCATCGAGTACGTCACTGGCGACCTCCTGAAGGACGAGGGCATCGAGGCGGCCGTGGCCGGTACGGAGACCGTCCTGCACCTCGCGGGCGGGCAGAAGGGCGACGACGAGGCGACCCGCGCCCTGGTACGGGCGGCGCAGGCGTCGGGCGTCCGGCACCTGATCCACATCTCGGTCATCGGCGCGGACCGCGTCCCGCTGGCCTGGCTGCGCACCAAGCTGGAATCGGAGCGGGCCGTCGCCGGCTCGGGCATCGGGTGGACGATCCTGCGCGCGGCCCAGTTCCACGACCTCACCCTGACGATGGTCGAGAAGATGGCCAGGCTCCCCGTCCTCCCGGCCCCGGGCGGCCTCCGCCTCCAGCCGGTCGAATCGCGCGAAGTCGCCGCCCGGCTGGTGGAGTTGGCCCTGGGCGAGCCTGCCGGGCGCGTACCGGACATGGCAGGCCCCAAGCTCTACGACATCCCCGCTCTGGTCCGCCCCTACCTCGAACTCCGCGGCAGGCGCCCCCGCCCGAGACTGCGAATCCGTATCCCGGGGAAGGCGGGACGGGCGTACCGGGCGGGGGAGAACCTCACGCTGGAGGGGGCGGAGTTCGGGAAGCGGACGTGGGAGGAGTTCCTGGCGGAGCGGCTGGGCCGGGAGCAGAGTGGCTCAGTGCGGCACGCGTGACGGCGTTTCCGTTTCCGATTCCGTTGTGGTTTCGGTTGTGGTTTCGGTTTCGGCGAGTTCGCGCAGGGCCCGGGCGGACGGTGTTCCGGGGTCAGCGGTGATCAGGACCACTTCCTGGTCGTCCTCGGGCACGAGCAGGACGTCGCAGTTCAGGCGCAGTGGGCCCACGGTCGGGTGGGCGACGGTCTTGGTGCGGTGGCCGGGCGCGTGCACCGGGCGGCTCTCCCACAGCTGCCGGAACTCCGCGCTGCCGGCGTGCAGTTCGGCCAGCTGGGCGGCGAGCGCGACGTCCTGCGGATAGCGGTCCGCCGCCCGGCGCAGCCGCGCCACCACGATGTGCCCGAACTCCTCGGCACTGGAGCTCTGGTACATCCGCCCCTCGCCGAGGAACCGCCGCCGGGCCAGGTTCGTCGTCCCGCGCCCGAGATCACCGCCGAACAGCTCCTGCGCCAAGGGGTTCCAGGCGGCGAGACCGTACGCCGCGTCGGTGACGATCGCGGCGGTCTCCGGCAGCCGCTCCAGCATCCGGGCCACGTGCGGGCGCACCTTCCGCTCGGGACTGGCGGCGGGCGGAGCGGCCGATCCCGCGAGGCGGAAGAGGTGGTCGCGTTCGGCGGGACCGAGCCGCAGGGCCCGCGCGAGCGCGTCCAGGATCCGAGCCGACGGCTTCGGCCCGCGGGCCTGCTCGAGACGTACGTAGTAGTCGACCGACATATGGGCCAGCTCCGCCAGCTCCTCGCGCCGCAGGCCCGGCGTGCGGCGCGGCTCGCCGGGCGGCAGACCCACCTCGTGCGGACGCAGACCCGCACGACGGTCCCGCAGGAAACGGGCCAACTCCTGCCTGGCCATGCTGCCTCCTTCGGCGGCCCGTTCGCCGGCTGCCCGCCTGGTACAGGTCGTCCCTGGCAGGACGGTGGCGGCCGGAGGACCGTGGCTGACATGAACGATCGCACAGCACTCGTCACGGGTGCCAACAAGGGAATCGGCCGTCATATTGCCGGGCAGCTGGCGGCCGAGGGGTTCACCGTGTACGTGGGTTCGCGGGACGCCGGGCGCGGCCGGCGGGCCGTCGAGGAGATCGGCGGCAACGCCCGCCTGCTGGTCCTCGACGTCACGGACCCCGACAGCATCGCCAAGGCCGTGGCGCAGGTGGACCGCCTCGACGTCCTGGTCAACAACGCGGGCATCAATCCGTCCCTGGCCATGCCGACGGAGTCCGACGCCGAGGAGTTCCGACGCGCGTACGAGACGAACGTCGTCGCCGTACTGCAGGTCACCAACACCTTCCTGCCGGTCCTACGACGCTCCCCGCACCCCCGCATCGTCAACGTCTCCAGCGGTACGGCATCCCTGACCTGGAGCACGCACCCGAACCCCCAGTTCACCCCGGGCCGCGCAGGTTCCGCCGCCTACCGCGCCTCGAAGGCCGGCCTCAACGCCCTCACGCTCTTCTACGCCCAGACCCTGGCCGAGGAAGGCTTCAAGATCAACGCCCTCGCCCCCGGCCTTCGCGCCACCGACCTGGTTCCGGGAGCATCGGCAACGGGCGGCGATCCGGCGGAGGCGGCCGGGGGTGCCGTACGCCTGGCTCTCCTGCCGGACGACGGGCCGACAGGGGAGTTCTTCTCGTGGGACGGGACGGGGGTGCCGTGGTGAGTGTTGGTGATGCCGTGGTGAGAGTCGGTGAAACTGACCGCGGTGGAACTGACGGTGATGGAACCGACCGCGGTGGCACCCGTCAGTACCGCCGGAGTCAGCTCCACCGGAGTCAGTCCCACCGCATCAGGCCCGCAGCCCCATGAGACCGTCGTAGGCGGACATGACGATCTCCAACCCCCGGTTGTCGTGGGCCGGTTCGCGCATCTGGTTGGTCACATACGCCACGACCATGCGCGCCTCGGGTTCGATCATCATCAGCGAGCCGCCCCAGCCGCCCCACCCGTAGGTGTTGCCGAACAGCCCGTAGCCCAGGCCCCAGCGCATCGACATGCCCAGGACCCGGTCCTCGCCGCTGAACTGCTCCTGCCAGGCACGCTCACACCCCGCCCGCGACAGCAGCCGCACCCCGCGCGCCGTCCCTCCGCACGCCATCACCGACTGCACGAGGGCGACCGAGCGGGCGTTGCCGAATCCGCTCGCCGCGGGGATCTGCGCGCGACGCCAGGCCACGCTGTTGCTGTCGCGGATCCGGATGGCGGTCCCGGCGGCCGGGGCCGCGGTGCTACTGGCCGCGCTCGCGGTGTAGTCCTCGTCCCGGCCCGGCGGCGGCACGGTGAGGGCCACGCGACGGTCGTGCTCGGCGGACAGCCCGATGCGGAAGTCAGCGCCCAGCGGCCCCGCCACCTCGTCGGCGAAGAACTCGCCCACGCTCCGGCCGGTGATCCGCCACACGACCTCTCCCACCAGGAACCCCTGGGTGAGCGAGTGGTATCCGGCAGCGCTGCCCGGCTCCCACTGCGGAGCCTGCGCGACGAGCCGCGCCGTGGCGGACGCCCAGTCGTAGATCTCCTCGACTGGCCCGTCCCAGTCGGGCAGGCCCGCGGTGTGCGAGAGGAGATGCCGGACCAGGACCTTCTCCTTGCCCGCCGCGGCGAACTCCGGCCAGTACCGGGCGACCGGCGCGTCCAGGTCGAGCTCGCCACGGTCGGCCAGGATCAGCGCACACAGCGCCGTCATCGTCTTGGTGACGGAATGGACGTTGACGATCGTGTCCCGCTCCCACGGAACCGTGCGGCCCGCGTCGGCGAACCCGCCCCACACGTCCACCACGGGCTCGCCGTCCACGAAGACCGCCACCGAGCCACCGGCGTCTCCGCCGTCCAGCAACTCGGCCAGTGCGCTGGGCACCGCGGTGAACAGATCGTCGTACGAGCCCTGAATGTCAGCCATGCGTGGCATTAGCCCGCACCGGCCCGTCGAAGGGCAACCGAATTTGCGGCCCGTCGGGCGGGTGGGTCGCCGATGGTGCTGAGAGTCGGCAGAGGCACGGCGCAGGACAGGCCCCGGTCAGCTCTGGGCGGTGGGCCGGACGACGATCTCGCTCACGTCGACCGCGGCAGGCTGCTCGATGGCGAACGCGATGGCCCGGGCGATCGCCTCCGGCGGGATCGCGAGCTCGTCCCGCATCTTCGTGATCTCCGCGCGGACCTCACTGTTCGTGGACGCCTCGGCGAAGGCGGTGGCAGTCACTCCCGGAGAGACGGTGGTCACCCGCAGGGAGTCCCCGGCCTCCTGACGCAGCCCTTCGCAGATGGCCCGGACGGCGAACTTGGTACCTGCGTAGACCGCCATGGTCGGCACGATGCGGTACGCGGCCGTGGAGGCCGTGGTGATGAAGTGGCCGGTGCCCTGCGCCCGGAAGACCGGCAGCGCGGCGGCGATTCCGTGCAGCACGCCCTTCACGTTGACGTCGACCATGTTGTCCCACTCTTCGACGCGCAGATCGTCGAGAGGCGAGATCGTGCCGGCTCCGGCGTTGCTGACGAGCACGTCGAGCCGGCCGTAGCGCTCACCGGCGAGCGCGACCAGAGCGTGCAGATCGCCGCGCCGGGTCACGTCGGTACGGATCTGCACGGCCGTGCCGCCCTCCTTCTCGATCCGGGCCACCAGGTCCACCAGTTGCTCGGACCGGCGCGCACCGAGGACGAGCCGCGCGCCGCGCTCGGCGAGCAGCAACGCGGTCGCTTCTCCGATGCCGCTGCTGGCCCCGGTGATCGCCACCACTTTGCCGTCGATGCCGGATCCGGCAGTCCTGGTCATGGTGGTCTCGGATGTGTCGGTCTCGGACATGAAGTGTCCTCTCGGTGCTGGCTGTTGGGTGCGGCCGTCGGCGGTGCCGCGGCCTGGATCTCACACCAGTCTTCCGAGGCCTTAGCCTGGTATCCAGAATGCATTTATTCTGGAATAAGAAGTTCTGGAACAACTGGAACAACTGGAACAAGGAGCACGGTGATGCCCGCGCAGCCGGACCGACGCGCTCAGCTGGGTACGTTCCTGCGCAGCCGGAGAGAGCGCCTGACCCCGGACGAGGTCGGCCTGCCGCAGACCGGACGCCGCCGCACTCCGGGACTTCGCCGGGAGGAACTGGCACTGCTGGCCGGGATCAGTGCCACCTGGTACACGTACCTGGAGCAGGGACGGAAGATCCGCGCCTCCGAACAGGTGCTGACCGCTCTCGCCGTGGCGCTGCGGCTCGACCCGCAGGAGCGCGATCACCTCCTCCAGCTGGCCGGTCACGCCCCCGCGGCGGCCGAAGCCGAAGAACGCGAGCCGCTCACGGCCGAGGCGGCGGCCGTCCCGCTGTTGCTCCAGCCGAACCCGGCGTACATCATCGGCGGCACCTACGACGTGCTCAGCCACAACCAGGCGGCCGCCGACCTGTTCCCGCGACTCATCATGGAGGCGGACCGGCCGGCCAACTTCGTCCGCTGGGTGTTCCTCGAACCGGCGGCCCGGCACGTCCTGCTCGACTGGGAACCCGAGGCACGCGCCCTGCTCGCCCGGCTACGGATGCTGGCGGCACGTCATCCCGGCGACCCGCGCTACACCCGCCTCGTCGAAGACCTCACCGAGGGCAGCCCGGAAGCACGGGAGTGGTGGCCCCAGTACGAGGTGCAGGCCCGGCACAGCGGCCGAAAACGTCTGAGGCACCCGCGCCGAGGAGCACGCGACTACACGTACACGGCTTTTCACCTGGCCGAACAGCCGGAACAGACACTGGTGGTCTACTACGACAGCGGAGACCGGGACCCCAAGGCGGAGCCGTGAGAAACGAGCGGCGGCCCTGCTCGGGTCACGGACGCAGGTGAGCCGGCACCCCGTCCGCGGCAGGGCAGGGACGCTCAGGTGGAAGCAGCCGAGCCGCCGCATCGAGGTCGCCGCCGCTCACGCGGGCGTGTATCTCGTGGGCGAGCGGGTTCACACCGGCCTGCGTGTCCACAGAGACAGATCGCTGCTCGTCGCAACGGCAATGGTCTGACCGGACGGAGAGAATCCGGCGGCTCGGAATTCGGAGTAGTTGGCGTGGAAGATGTGCCACCACCCCTCTCCATGCGGACCGGAGTGAGGCAACCCCCCGTCCCGAGACAGTAGGACCCGATCATTGGGCCAGGCCGGGGCAACGACCTCCAGGATCCAACTGTCGTCCGTAGAGGTATGGAATCCTCCGCCGAAGAGCCCGGCTATGCGCACCCTGCTGCCGGCGATCGGACCCAACCCAGGGCAAGACAGGTCGGTGGACGCGTCAGGAGTGTGCTCATCCGGGTCCGGGTCGCGATCCCGGGCGATTTTCTCCCCCGTGACGGCGTCGAAGAGGCCGTGACCGTCGCGCGAGACGACCATCACCAGGTCGTGACCGCTGTCGGGATGCGTGGCGAAGCCGATCCCGAGAAGCCCACCGACAGGAACGCCGTACTCGTACTCGAAGACGGGCCGCCAGGGTTCGGGCGCGGGCACCACAGGGGCGGCGAGCAGCCGATCCCGCATGGCCTGTTGGTACGCCGAGAACGCCGATTCACGCCCGGGTTGCTCCACCGGAGCCACCTCCTTGATCCACTTCAATACTGTTCCATGATCCGCGCTCCGGGCCGCGACGTGCCAGTTGGCCATCGGAGTTGACGCATTTCCGTGTTGCGTGATCGGCCGTGTGCCCCTGGAGACGGACGCCGAGTGCATAGGTGGACTGCTGCGACCCGCGCCAAGTTCGAGGCATGGGCGGCCGTTCAGGCCCCGACCCTGACGGACGCCGGCACGCGAAGGTCATCCGTCCCTTGATGGATCCGGGGCCGACTCTGCACCCTTCGGGCGGGAGCCCGCCGTTGAGGTGCTTCCGGAACTGTGGTCCACGCCCGCCACACCTTCACCGGGGGGCGTCAAGCGTTCGGATCAGCAGGGCGGCAGGGCGGGTTCACAGCGGTCCGTCACCGCTCGTCGTGCCGACGAGCGGTCGGTGCACGCTGGGCCGGGGCGACCAGGATGCGGTCATGGTGCGTACGTCAGTTGGCGGGACTCAGGGGCTCAACCGGCGGGCGGCCGATCCTTCTCCGACGACCTCGCACTGGCAATCGGAGCGGGACTCACGGCGTCCGGAGGGTGCGATCGTGGGGCGGAGGAGGCACCGGGAGTGCAACCGTTCGGGACCGGCAGGAGTCTAGCGAGCGAAGAGATGTTCCCTCGGGGAACACCGTCCGTTTGCCCACATTCCAACAGGGGTTCCCTCCATGCCGATGCCTCCGCACAACCGTCGCGCTTCCAGCGCCGTTGTTGCCGCCCTCGGCGCTGTCGGCCTGATCGCGCTGGCCGCGGCTCCCGCCGCCTTCGCCGATGAACCCGCACCCGAATGGGTCGTTGGAGGCATCGAGCCGATCGTCGGGGTGAAACCGGGGAGCACCTTCGATGTGCCGGTCACCGTGGCGAACAAGGGCACCGGAGCCACCGAGAAGGTATGGGTCTACTACGCCGTCACCCGGGGACTCGACTTCGCGGAGGTTCCCTCCAACTGTCGAACACAGTACGTCCGCCCCTACGACGAGATGCCCGAGAGGTGGACCGTGGTGTGCGCGTTCGACCAGGCGGTGGAGCCGGGCGTCGTCTACACCCCCGAGAGGCCTCTCCGTGTCAAGGCACTGGACCGCGCGCTCAACGACGAACTGCGCCTGCGTGTCGGGGAAGACGATCCGGGGGTGGACGACAACGGCACTCCGCCGGTGATGGGAACCGCACCGGCGGTGAAACTGGTCGAAAGCCAGTCCAGGGGCGAGGGGTCCGCGCGAGTCGTCGATGTGCCCGTCACCTCGGTCAACACGGCCGACTTCCAGGTGACGGGTGCGGCGTTGAAGGGGAGCGTCGGTGAAACGGTGCCGATGAAGGTGGAGTTCACCAACGCCGGGCCCGCCTGGGTCATGACCAAGGTGGGGGAGCCCTCCGTCAGGGTCATGGTCACGCCGCCCGCCGGAACGTCGGTCGTCAAGACCCCCGGGTACTGCAAGGCCAAGGGCGAGGCGTACGACTGCGGCACGAGTGAGCGGGCTCTCTACGAGGGCGGCCGACTGACCTACACCTTCGAGCTGAAGATCGACAAGCGGGCGGCGCACGCCAAGGGCTCGGTGGCGCTGAGCACCGAAGCGCGGCCGTTCGACCCCGACAAGGCCAACGACAAGGCCGACATCACGCTGGACGTCACGGGTGGGGGGCCGACCGGCTCGACGGGCGGATCGACCGGTGGGTCGGGCGGATCGGCCGGTGGCTCGGGCGGATCGGCCGGCGGGTCGTCGTCGGGCGGCGGCAACGGGACGACGACGGATGGCGGCACCCTGGCAGAGACCGGCTCCTCGGCGCTGCCGATCACGGGCGTGGCTGCCGCGGCGGTGGTCACGGGTGCGGGCATGCTCGTCATCGTGCGCCGCCGCCGGGCCCAGAGCCTGAGCTGACGACCGTCCGACGCGAGCGGTGGTACCCGCCCCGGCCCGCTGGTCCGGGACCTCCGCGCTGCCTTGATCGGTGGCGCCACAGGCGATTCCCGGATCCGAGCCGACTTGTTGAGCGGCGTGCACGAAACCCGTTGCCGGCGAGGGACTGGAGTCTGTCAGCGCGGCTTGGTGATCCATGTCATCCGATCCCGCTTCCACGTCGCGGGAAACCGCCCCTCGCGGACGGCGGGCAGGCCGATTTCCGGGGCGTACGCCTGGTAGACGGTGATCGTGGACTCTGCGTGGACCGCACGGATCCCGCGCTGCGGATCTTCTTCCATCCTGTACAGCGTGAGGTCGACGGCTCCGGGTGGCCACCGGTTTTCGTGGTCGCCGTGCCGCCGGTCACGCCTCGGAGGCCGCTCCCTGTGGTGGGCGGGACCCCACGACTCTGGTCGTGAAGTCCGACAACTGCGCCCGCAGCCGTTCGCGCGGCACGCCCTCCTGGCCGGACAGGCGCTCGACGAGGTCGGCTCGGGTGGTGGCGAGCAGGGCGTGGGCGGTGAAGTCGCTGTCCGCCCCTGGGGCCGGATCCGAAGCGGCCGTAGGGACTCACCTGGGTGCCATGACGGCGGAAGCCGCTCACTCTTCAGCGCACTTCGCGACACCGATGGGGCAGGGCACTCCGGTCCGCGCGGATGTGATGCCATGTGCCCCACCCCGGCAGCGACGCTTGAGCGTTCGGCGGCCTTACCGGCGCGGAGGTGGGCAATTGGGCGGTGCGCACCTCGCGGTGGCCGGCGGCCGCATGGCCCGCTGGACGGGCACGGAATCGCTGGGAACCCTCACACGTTGAGGAGGGTGGGCATCGGATGCCGGTGGTGTGCGAGTCGAGAAGCCCGAGTGACCGAGCTGACAAGTATTGGAGGGTGCCGCAATGGCTGCGCAGACGCAGAGGGCCGTGCTGGCGGGCGGATGTTTCTGGGGGATGGAGGAGCTGATCCGCCGGCTCCCGGGCGTGACGGCGACCCGGGTCGGATACACCGGGGGCGACGTACCGAACGCGACGTACCGGAACCATGGCACGCACGCGGAGGCCATTGAGATCCTCTTCGACCCGGCGAAGACCGACTTCCGCGCGATCCTGGAGTTCTTCTTCCAGATCCACGACCCGAGCACCGAGAACCGCCAGGGCAACGACATCGGCCTCAGCTACCGCTCGGCGATCTACTACGTGGACGACGAGCAGAAGCGGATCGCCGAGGACACGATCGCGGACGTGGACGCCTCCGGCCTGTGGCCGGGCAAGGTCGTCACCGAGGTCGAGCCGGTCGGCCCCTTCTGGGAGGCCGAGCCCGAGCACCAGGACTACCTGCAGCGTTACCCGGACGGCTACACCTGCCACTTCCCGCGCCCGGGATGGCGGCTACCCGCTCGCACGGAGGGCTGACCACAAGACGGCCCGGCGGAAGGCAGAGCTGACCGGGTGAGGCTCCGCAGCCAGCCGGGCCGTGCTTGCGCCTGCGGGCCGGCAGTGCCCCACCATTGACTGTCGATGACACCCGTCGACGCGAGCGTTAGCGCGTCGGCGGGTGCAGTCATGCGTGGCCCCGGCCGACCGCTCACCGGGACGCGGGACCGGCAGCCACTTGATCAGCTTTCTACGGGAGCGACACCGATCGGGCAGGACACACCCGTCCCGCCCAGCCCGCAGTACCCGCCCGGGTTTTTGCTGCCCGAAAGATACTGCTGGTGGTACACCTCCGCCGGATAGAACGTCCGCCCTTCCGCCGGAAGGATCTCCGTCGTGATCGTGCCGTGGCCCGAGGCCGTCAGGCGCTTCTGGTAGGCCGCGCGGGACGACTCGGCGGTTGCTGCCTGCTCGGGGGTGTGGGTGTGGATCGCCGAGCGGTACTGGGTGCCCACGTCGTTGCCCTGGCGGAAGCCCTGGGTCGGGTCGTGGGACTCCCAGAAGGTCTTCAGGAGGCGCTCGTACGAGATCAGCTCGGGGTCGTGGACCACGCGGACCACCTCCGTGTGGCCGGTCAGGCCCGAGCAGACCTCCTCGTAGGTGGGGTGCTCGGTGTAGCCGCCCTGGTAGCCGACCAGGGTCGTCCACACGCCCGCCGGGAGTTGCCAGAACTTGCGCTCCGCGCCCCAGAAGCAGCCCATGGCGAAGTCGGCGGTCTCCAGGCCCTCGGGGTAGGGGCCGAGCAGCCGGTTGCCGAGCACCGTGTGGCGGTCGGGGACCGAGAAGGCAGGCTCCGCGCGGCCGTGCAGAGCCTGCTCACGGGTGGGCAGCTGCGGCGTACGGCTGTGCAGGAACATGCGGTCTCCTGGAGCGTCTTGAGGTTCGCACGCGTCAACGTGCGGTTGCCGCCCGGAATTCCACGACGACCTGCCCTGGACTCCACGACGACCTGCCCTGGACTCCCCTGCGACCTGTCCTGGACTCCCCTGCGACCTGTCCTGGACTCCCCTGCGACCCTGCACTGGGCTCTGCGACAGCTCGGCGTTGTGCTCCGCGACGGCCCCCGCCGCCTCAGTGCGGCAGTGTCGCAGGGCTTCCGCCGTTCGCCTCGTAGCCGGCCACCGCCAGCGCCCGGTAGACGGCGAATTCCGCCGCCGGGTCGGGGGACAGGGTCCAGGGGAGGGCTCCGACGTGGCCGTCGATGTGTATGAGCTGGTTCATGGCCTCGGACCAGCGCTCGGCGCGGACCAGGAAGAAGACCAGCAGGTGGCGGACATGCGCCAGCATCGGGTCGTCGGGGCGGGCCGAGTGGACGGCGTGGAGCGCTCCGTGGATCGCCTTCGTGACGACCTCGCTCTGGTAGAAGCTGCTGACCAGGTTCACCTCGGGGAGGTGCTCGAAGACCGCGAACAACGGCATCGCGGCCAGGAGCGAGCCCTGGGGTGCCCTCGCGGCCGCGGCCTCCGCGAAGGAGTTCGCCAGCTCGCGCGAGCCGTGCCACTTCTCGCACCAGTAGTGCAGGGCGGCCAGGTGCGCTCCCATGTGGGCCGGCGCGCGGTCCAGGATCTTCAGCCAGAGCTGCTCGAACTCCGGCCGGGGGTACGCCAGTCCACGGGCCACCGACAGTTCGACGACGTACGGGATCGGGTCACCGGGGGCGAGCAGCGCCGCATCGCCGCAGGCCGCCTTCGCCTCCTCCATGATGATCCGGAACTCGTCCGTGCCCCGCGTCGAGGTCCGCCACGCCTGCTGGACCAGGAACTCCGCGTGCACCGCCGCGCCGCCCGCGTCCTTGGGCTGCTCGGTGCGCCACACCCGCAGCCACTGCCCGCCCGGCGTCTCGCTGACCCCGCCGGGCCGCTGCTGCAGCTCCAGCGACGCGGCACCGGCGAAGGCCTGCACGCGCTGCCAGCGCAGCTCGCCCTCGGCCTCTGTGCCGGCCAGCAGCTGGGAGGCGGCGCGGTAGTCCTGCGTGCGCTGCACCAGGTCCAGGACGTCCAGCAGGTCCTGGTCGGGGCCGGGCATGCGGACGTCCAGCTCCTCCTCGCGTACGAAGCCGTAGTTGTCGGGGTCGGCCGCGTCCGGGTGGCCGGGCGGGACCTGCTCGATCATGCCCCGCCTGCGCCGCATGACCGGGAGCAGCACGAAGCCGAGCATGACCAGGGCGATCAGGACCCAGAGAAATTCCATGCCTCAAGCGTTCCAGACGCCACCGACAATTGGCCAACCCGGTCGGTGACCTGTGGACAACGCCGGTCGGCGGGCCTGTGGACAACCGGGTCGTGCGCTCTCCTGAACCGAGGGAAATCCCGGCAGTACGGCCTCCCGCGCCTCGTGATCCGACACCTGCCCCGCGAGCGCACTACGCTCGGTGCCCATGAGCGACAGGCACATCAGTCAGCACTTCGAGACCCTCGCGATCCACGCGGGCAACACCGCCGATCCCCTCACCGGCGCGGTCGTCCCGCCGATCTACCAGGTCTCGACCTACAAGCAGGACGGCGTCGGCGGCCTGCGCGGCGGCTACGAGTACAGCCGTAGCGCCAACCCCACCAGGACCGCCCTGGAAGAGAACCTCGCAGCCCTCGAGGGCGGCCGTCGTGGTCTCGCGTTCGCGTCCGGACTGGCGGCCGAGGACTGCCTGTTGCGTACGCTGCTCAGTCCCGGCGACCACGTGGTCATCCCCAACGACGCGTACGGCGGCACGTTCCGTCTGTTCGCGAAGGTCGTCGCCCGGTGGGGGGTGGAGTGGTCGGTCGCCGACACCAGTGACCCGTCCGCCGTGCGGGCCGCCATCACCCCGAAGACCAAGGCCGTGTGGGTGGAGACCCCCTCCAACCCGCTGCTCGGCATCACCGACATCGCCGCGGTCGCCCAGATCGCCCGGGACGCGGGCGCGAAGCTCGTCGTCGACAACACCTTCGCCACGCCGTACCTGCAGCAGCCGCTCGCGCTCGGCGCGGACGTCGTCGTGCACTCGCTGACCAAGTACATGGGCGGTCACTCCGACGTCGTCGGCGGTGCGCTGGTCGTCGGCGACGAGGCGCTCGGCGAGGAGCTGGCTTACCACCAGAACGCGATGGGCGCGGTCGCCGGGCCCTTCGACTCGTGGCTGGTGCTGCGCGGCGCCAAGACGCTGTCAGTGCGTATGGACCGGCACAGCGAGAACGCCACCAAGGTCGCCGACATGCTGACCCGGCACGCGCGCGTGACGAACGTCCTCTACCCGGGCCTGCCCGAGCACCCCGGTCACGAGGTCGCCGCCAAGCAGATGCGGGCGTTCGGCGGCATGGTCTCCTTCCAGGTCGCGGGCGGCGAGGAGGCGGCCGTGGAGGTCTGCAACCGTGCCAAGGTGTTCACGCTCGGCGAGTCCCTGGGCGGCGTCGAGTCGCTGATCGAGCACCCCGGGCGCATGACGCACGCGTCCGTGGCCGGCTCGGCGCTCGAGGTGCCCGCCGATCTCGTACGCCTCTCCGTGGGCATCGAGAACGTCGACGACCTCCTGGAAGACCTGCAGCGGGCGCTCGGCTAGCCGATCCCGTGCTCACCAGCCCGTGTACGGGGGAGTCGTCTGCGAGGGCGGCTCCACCCACGGGCGGGCCATCATGGCCCAGACGAGGAACGCCACGGTCGCGGCGCACAGCAGCAGCCACATCAGCCGGCGGGCGACCGTCCTGCGGCGGAGCATGCGGGCACCGCGGCGCATGACGTCCCCGTACAGCTCCGGCGGTACCGGCGGCGGCACCCGCTCCATGATCCGCCGCGCGGCGGCCTCGCGCTGGGTCCGGTTCATGTGCGCCTCTCCTCGCCTGCGCGCCTCATGACGGCGCCACCTTGGGTCCGGCGACCGTCCGTGCCGTGCTCACCGGCGGATGCAGCAGCGTCGCCGTGGCCCGGTCGCAGATCGTGTGGACGCGTTCCGTCGGCAGGCCGAGCAGCGCGGCCGTCTGCTCCTCGGCGACCCCCTCGTACAGTCTGAGGACCAGGATCAGGCGCTCCTGCGGTACGAGCCGGGCCAGCGGGCTGTCGGGATGCGCACGCGCCCGGCCGAAACCGCCGTACTGGTGCCATGCCGCGCGCGCGAAGCGGGTGGCCAGGTACTGGCGGGTGCGGTCGTACGGGTCCTCGCCCCGCAGCCGGTGCCAGCACGTGTACGTGTGCGCGAGGGCAAGCGTCAGCAGGCGCCGCGCGCGCGGGTTGTCGTCCGGCGCCTCCGCCGTGAGCAGCGTGGCGGCATGCAGCAGCCGCCCTGCCGCGCCCGCGACGAACGCCTCGAACTCCCGGGCCCGGCGGGCGCCTTGGGACGCCTGCCGTTGTCGCACCGCGCCTCCCGCCCTGACGCGCCCCTGACCGAACGGGACCCGGCCGCGTACGGGGTGCGGAACCGCGTACGACTAGGACCCGGTCTCATATGAGGCCAGGGGTGCCCCGTCGGTCAAGAGCCGGGCGGCGCGCGCGCGTACTGACGCGTAGAGAGCGGCCGAGGTACGCGCGCGGATGCTGTCCGCTACGAGGCGTTCGGGTCCTCCGCCCCCGGCACCCCCTGTGCCGACATCCGGGAGGAGAGCGCGGTGTTGAAGCGGGTGAGGAGCGTGCAGAACGCCTCGCGCTCCTCCGGCGACCAGTCGTCGGTCAGCTCGGCCATCAACTGCCGCCTGGACGAGCGCACTTCCTCCAGTCGCGACAGCCCGCGCGGGGACAGCTGAAGGACCACGGCCCGCCCGTCCTCGGGGTGCGAGGTGCGCTTGACGAGCCCGGTGTCGACAAGCGGAGCCACCTGCCGGGTGACCGTCGACGAGTCGATGCCCATGCTCGCCGCGAGCGCCTTGACGCCCATCGGTCCCTCTTTGTCGAGGCGGTTGAGCAGCAGGTATGCGGCGCGGTCCATGGAGTTGCGCACCTGCCCGACCCCGCCGAGCCGGGTCTGTTCGGCACGGCGGGCGAAGACCGCCACCTCGTGCTGCAGCGTGTCGAGGAGACCGGTGTCACCGACGGTCGTCATGTCCATCGACATTTCAGGTGTTGTGGGCATGGCCGGAGGCTCACTTCATGAAGGGGCTGCTGGATTGGGGGACAGAGTACGCGGCCGGGAGGCGGGCCGTACCGACGCTGCGCAAACCAGTCTCGGAGGTTGGTCACAGCGGCCGTGTGCGCCTGTGAACTGCGATGCTTGAGGCATGAGCTACAGCACGGCTGACTCCTTTCGGCCCGTGACCCTCGACGACGTGCGGGGCGCCCAGAAGATGCTCTCGGGCGTGGCGCGGGTGACGGCGATGGAGGGCAGCAGGCACTTGTCCCAGCTGGTGGGCGCGCCGGTGCACTTCAAGTGCGAGAACCTCCAGCGGACGGGTTCGTTCAAGCTGCGTGGCGCGTACGTCCGTATCGCCGGACTGCTGCCCGAGGAGCGCGCCGCCGGGGTCGTCGCGGCGAGCGCGGGCAACCACGCGCAGGGCGTCGCCCTGGCGTCGTCGCTGCTCGGCGTGCGGGCGACGGTGTTCATGCCGCACGGTGCCCCGCTGCCGAAGATCAGCGCCACGCGCGAGTACGGCGCCGAGGTGCGCCTGCACGGGCAGGTGGTCGACGAGACGCTGGCCGCCGCGCAGGTGTACGCGGCCGAGACGGGCGCGGTGTTCATCCACCCCTTCGACCACCCCGACATCATCGCGGGCCAGGGCACGGTCGGCCTGGAGATCCTGGAGCAGTGCCCGGAGGTGCGCACGATCGTCGTCGGTATCGGCGGGGGAGGCCTCGCGGCCGGTATCGCGATCGCGGTGAAGGCGCTGCGGCCGGACGTGCGGATCGTGGGCGTGCAGGCGGAGGGCGCTGCCGCGTATCCGCCCTCGCTCGCGGCCGGGCGCCCGGTGTCGGTCGAGCACCCGGCGACCATGGCCGACGGCATCAAGGTCGGGCGGCCCGGCGAGGTGCCGTTCGGCATCATCCGCGAGCTGGTGGACGAGGTCCGCACGGTCTCCGAGGACCAGCTGTCCACCGCGCTGCTGCTGTGCCTGGAGCGGGCCAAGCTGGTCGTCGAACCGGCTGGTGCGAGTCCGGTGGCGGCACTGCTGAGCGAGCCGGGAGCCTTCGAGGGCCCGGTGGTCGCGGTGCTGTCCGGTGGCAACGTCGACCCGCTGCTGATGCAGCGCGTCCTGCGGCACGGCATGGCGGCGCAGGGCCGCTACCTGGCCGTACGGCTGCGGCTGACGGACCGGCCGGGAGCGCTCGCCACACTTCTCGGGGTGTTGTCAGTGGTGGACGCTAACGTCCTCGATGTGAGTCACGTACGGACCGATCCACGGCTCGGGCTCACGGAGGCAGAGGTCGAGCTGCACCTGGAGACGAAGGGGCCGGAGCACTGCGCCGAGGTCGGCCGCGCCCTGCGCGAGGCGGGCCACACGGTCATCGACTGAGGCGCCGGGCACCCGGAATCCCAGCGGCAAACGGAGCGGAAACAAGCGGAACGCCCAGCTCAGGGGCTCTTCGTCACTCGATCGAGTAAATACGTTGAGAGACGCGATACATCGCGTTACGGTGTGTCTCGTGTCCGCCTGTGTGCCATCCGTCAGGCGGGACGAAATGTACAAATCTAGGCTTTCCGAAGAATCCCCGACGACGTGGAGACTCACATGCCAGGCGCCATCTATGCCGAAGGCCTGGTCAAAACCTTCGGTGACGTAAGGGCTCTGGACGGCGTCGACCTCGATGTCCCCGAGGGCACCGTGCTGGGCCTGCTCGGGCCGAACGGCGCGGGCAAGACGACGGCGGTCCGCTGCCTGACCACTCTGCTGCGCCCCGACAGCGGCAGGGCGGTCGTGGCCGGCCTCGACGTACTCAAGCAGCCCAACGAGGTGCGGCGCTCCATCGGCCTGTCCGGCCAGTTCGCCGCGGTCGACGAATACCTGACCGGCCGCGAGAACCTCCAGATGGTCGGCCAGCTCTACCAGATGAAGGCCAAGGCCGCGAAGGCCCGAGCCGTGGAGCTGCTGGACCAGTTCGGCCTCGCGGACGCCGCCGACCGTACGGCGAAGACGTACTCCGGAGGCATGCGCCGCCGGCTGGACCTCGCGGCGGCCCTGGTCGTCTCACCGCCCGTGATGTTCATGGACGAGCCGACGACCGGCCTCGACCCCCGCAACCGCCAGCTGCTGTGGGAGGTCATCAAGAAGCTCGTCTCCGGTGGTACGACGCTGCTGCTGACCACCCAGTACCTGGAAGAGGCCGACCACCTCGCGCACGACATCGTGGTCGTCGACCACGGCCATGTCATCGCCCGCGGCACCTCCGACCAGCTCAAGGCCCGCACCGGCGGCGAGCGCGTCGAGGTCGTCGTCCACGAGCGCGAGCACATAGCGACCGCCGGCGAGGTCCTCACCGGCTTCGGCAAGGGCGAACTCACCGTCGAGGAGCACACCCGCAAACTCACCGTGCCCGTCAGCGGCGGCGCCAAGCTGCTCGCCGAGGTCATCCGGGAGCTGGACGCCCGGGGCATCGAGATGGACGACATCGGCCTGCGCCGCCCCACCCTCGACGACGTCTTCCTGTCCCTGACGGGACACCTGGCGGAGGACAAGGACGAGGGGAACGGCACGACGGCGGACGCCAAGGACCGCAAGCACAAGAAGGAGGAAGCCAAGTGAGCGCCCTCACCGACGCCGTGCGGGTCGCGCCGGCCGCGAACCCCGTCAGCCAGTCCTTCCGCGACTCGATGGTCGTCGCGAAACGCAACCTGATCCGTATGTCCCGCATCCCCGAGATGATCATTTACGGGCTCATCCAGCCGATCATGTTCGTGGTGCTCTTCACCTACGTCTTCGGCGGTTCCATGCAGATCGGCGGCAGCACCAGCGCCACCGACTACAAGAACTTCCTGATGGCGGGCATCTTCGCGCAGACCGTCACCTTCGCCACCGCCAGCTCGGGCGCGGGCATCGCCGACGACATGCACAAGGGCCTCATCGACCGTTTCCGCTCCCTGCCCATGGCGCGCGGCGCGGTGCTGACCGGGCGTACGCTCGCCGACCTGGTGCAGACGGCCCTGACCCTGGTCGTCCTCGCCGTGGTCGCCGTGCTGGTCGGCTGGCGCGTCGGATCGGACGGCAGCACGAACGCCGGCAAGGTCCTCGCCGCCTTCGGTCTGCTGCTCCTGCTCGGCTATGCGTTCACGTGGATCGGTGCCCTGATCGGCATGTCCGTCCGTACCCCCGAAGCAGCCACGTCCAGCGGGCTCATCTGGCTGTTCCCGGTCACGTTCATCTCGAACGCGTTCGTGGACACCAGCAACATGACGCCGTGGCTACGCCACATCGCCGAATGGAACCCCTTCAGCGCCACCGCGCAGGCCTGCCGTGTGCTCTTCGCCAACCCCGGTCAGTCGCAGTCGGACGCCTGGCCCATGCAGCACTCGGTGTGGGCCTCACTGATCTACTCGGCCCTGATCATCGTCATATTCAGGACCCTGGCGGTGCGGAAGTACCGTTCGGCGACAGCATGACGACGCCCCCGGCGTCATCGTGACGCCGGGGGCTCGCCAAGGGCGTGCCGGCCGGGATGATCGGTCGGCCGGCCGGGGTCAGCCGTTGTAGGGCTCGGCCTTGAGGATCGTCACAGAGGCCTTCTTGCCGTTCGGCAGCTCGTACTCCGCGTCCTCGCCGACCTTGTGGCCGATCACGCCGGAACCCAGCGGGGACTGCGGCGAGTACGTCTCGATGTCGGCGCTCGCGTACTCACGCGAGGCGAGCAGGAACGTCGTCGTGTCGTCCTCGTCGCCGTCGAAGGCGATCGTCACGACCATGCCGGGCGCCACGGCACCGTCCGCCGACACCGGAGCCTCGCCGACCTTGGCCTTCTCCAGGAGCTGGGTCAGCTGGCGGATGCGGAGTTCCTGCTTGCCCTGCTCTTCCTTGGCCGCGTGGTACCCGCCGTTCTCGCGCAGGTCGCCCTCCTCGCGTGCGGCCGCGATCTTCACGGTGATCTCGGCGCGCGCGGGACCAGACAGGTACTCCAGCTCGTCCTTGAGCTTGGTGTACGCCTCCTGCGTGAGCCAGGTGACGTCTTCGCTGGTCTGGGTCACAGGTGCTCCTCGTAGGTACTGGGAATACAAAGCATCGCCCTACCCAGAAGAATGTTCCTTCTCGGATGGGCGAAACCACGAGCCTAACAATTCCGCGGCTGAAGGGGGAGGACATAAGCCATCAGAATTGCGTCAACGCAGGTCAGGGCCTACGCATCCGGCTGAGGACGGTCGACGTCAGTCGGCGTGGCAGCCGAGCAGCTCCGCCGTGGTGCCCGCGGACGTCGTACGGAGGGTGACGGCCCTGTCGATGCGGGTGGCGTGCCCGTCGAAGTGGAAGTCCGCCCGGCCCACCTCGGCACCGTTCGCCGCCTGGGAGCGGATCGTGCAGTAGCCGGTGGCGTCGGCGTCCTTGCGGACCTCCAGATGCACCGTCACCGAGTCCTTGTGCGCATCGAAGGTGATGACCTCGGCGCTGATCTTGTTCTGGGCGACGTAGTGGTAGGCGAAATAGCCGACCAGTGCGAGCAGCGCTGCCGCGAGAACCGCACCGACGATCTTGAGCTTGTGGTCGGCGCGCTCGTCCGAGGAACGGCCGTAACGGCCCTCGGGCAGTCGCGTGCTCGCCGTACTCATGATCGTCCTCTCGGCAAGGCCTTCGGCAATGAACGGGACAAAGGTCCCGAAGGGGCACCGGGAAACCGGACCCCGGAATTTTTCGCCCCCCGATTCGGTCACTATAGAAGCCGCCGATCGCGCCGGTTCACACCGGGCGCCGACTTACCGAGGATTGAGTCTTGACTGACCAGCTGCGACTGATGGCTATCCACGCCCACCCCGACGACGAGTCGAGCAAGGGCGCGGCCACCATGGCGAAGTACGTGTCCGAGGGGGTGGACGTGCTGGTCGTGACCTGCACCGGTGGGGAGCGCGGCTCCATCCTCAATCCGAAGCTGCAGGGCGACAAGTACATCGAGGAGCACATCCACGAAGTACGCAAGAAGGAGATGGACGAGGCCCGGGAGATCCTCGGCGTCAAGCAGGAGTGGCTCGGCTTCGTCGACTCCGGCCTGCCCGAGGGCGACCCGCTGCCCCCGCTGCCCGATGGCTGCTTCGCTCTCGAGGACGTCGACAAGGCGGCCGGCGAGCTGGTGAAGCAGATCCGCTCCTTCCGTCCCCAGGTGATCACCACCTACGACGAGAACGGCGGCTACCCGCACCCCGACCACATCATGACCCACAAGATCTCGATGGTGGCGTTCGAGGACGCGGCGGACACCGAGAAGTACCCGGAGTCGGAGTTCGGCCCCGGGTACCAGCCGCTCAAGCTGTACTACAACCAGGGCTTCAACCGCCCGCGCACCGAGGCGCTGCACAAGGCGCTGCTCGACCGGGGCATGGAGTCGCCGTACGCGGAGTGGCTCGAGCGCTGGAAGGAGTTCGAGCGCGCCGAGCGCACCCTGACCACGCACATTCCGTGCGCCGAGTTCTTCGAGATCCGCGACAAGGCACTGATCGCGCACGCCACGCAGATCGACCCCGACGGCGGCTGGTTCAAGGTGCCGATGGAGATCCAGAAGGAGGTCTGGCCGACGGAGGAGTACGAGCTCGCGAAGTCCCTCGTCGATACCTCCCTCCCCGAGGACGACCTCTTCGCGGGCATCCGCGACAATGCCTGACATGAGCGCAAGCGTGAGCCTGGCACTGACACACCTCGTCCCCCTCGCCAAGGAGGTGGACGAGGACAAGGTCACCCCCGGAGTCCTCGGCTTCATCGTCTTCGCGGCGATGGCCCTCGCGGTCTGGGCACTGATGAAGTCCATGAGCCGCCACATGAACAGGGTCGAGTTCAAGGAGCCCGCGGACCCGAAGGCCGGCTCCGAGGAGTCCGCCGCAGAACCCAAGGCCGGCCAGAGCTGACGTCGTGGGAATGGGGGTGGCCGACGGTCAGTGACTGGCCGGCACCACCACCCCCATCACCTCCCGCGCCCGCCGGCTCGGCACCATCCCAAGGCGCCAGGCCTGCCAGCCCGCCTCCAGATTCACACCCCGCTCCAGCAGCAGCTGGTACGCCTCCACGTAGTCGTCGAGCTTCTCGTCCCGCAGCGGGTGACTCGTGCGGGAGAGCTGGGTCAGTTCCTCCTGGGCGACCGCCGTGCCGATCTCCACGCCGCCGGGAGCCGCGTAGGGGAGCAGGGTGCAGCGCAGGAAGCGGGCCCAGTCCTCGCCGCGCCTGTCGGCATACGACGTGAACAGGTCCACCGCCTCGTCGCACAGCGTCAGCGCCTGCTGGGTACGGGCATTGCCCGCGTCCACCACGGCCAGTTCCAGGCATGTCCACGCCTCGCCGTGGGCCACGCCGATGCGCTGGAAGTCGGCCCGGGCATCGACCAGGAGCTGACGGGCGAAGCCGGAGTTGCGCAGCGAGCCCGTCTGGGCCGCCCGCTGGTCACGAGTGACCCTCGCCGAGTGGTGACGGGCGCAGGCCAGGCCGTAGACGTCCCGCATGCGGGAGAACATCGTGCGGGAGCGTTCCAGCTCGCGGACCGCGTGGTCGAGGTTGCCCGTCTCCTCCAGGGCCTGGCCCAGGTGGTAGACCGTCCATGCCTCCCCCCGCGCGTCCTCGTTGTCGCGATGCCGGGACGCCGCCTGGCGCAGGCCGTCCACCGCAGGGGACGGGTCCCCGGCGACCAGACGGGCACGCGCCAGCTGGGTCAGAGCCCAGGCCTCGCCGCGGGCGTCGCGCGTACGGCCGTACCGGTCCAGGGCCGCGCGCAGCTCCGACTCCGCACGCGGGACGTCACCCATGCGCAGGGACAGCTGGCCGAGCTGGAAGTGGGCCCAGGCCTCGCCGTGCACGGACTCGCCCTCGCCGTGCAGGACCAGGGACTCGGTGAGGAGGCGCAGCGCCTCGGAGACATGACCGCGGTCCCGCTCCACCGCGGCCAGGGCGTGCATCGTCCAGGCGCGGTCCGTCGCCAGTTCCGGGGGCGCCTGCAGGTCCAGCGCCTCGCGGAGCTTCGCCGCGGCCTCGGTGAGGTTGCCCTGATGGTGCAGGGTGATGCCCAGCGAACACAGGGCGCGGGCCGCCCCCGCGTCGTGGTGCGCCTCCATGTACAGATCGACCACCGACGTCAGCGTCGTACGCGCCTTGTCCAGCTCGCCCAGCTGACGGGCCGCGATGCCCGTACGCCACTGCACCGAGCGGACCAGCAGACCCTGGTCGACGGCCTGCGCCAACTCGCTGATCTCGCCCAGGCGGTAGAGGTCGCCGCGCAGCAGGCAGTAGTCGCACAGCGCACCGAGGAGATTCAGCACCGCCGCCTGGTTCACGCCCTCCGCGTGCCGCAGCGTCGACGTGATGAAGCTCGACTCGTCGTCCAGCCAGCGCAGCGCCTCGTCCAAAGACGTGAAGCCGTGCGGGCTGAAACGGTCCGAGCGGGTCGACATGTTGCCGTCGACCAGGCGCAGCACCGAGTCCGCCAGATCGGCGTAGTTCACGATCAGGCGTTCCTGCGCGGCCGTGCGCTCCCGCGGTTCCTCCTCGTCCAGCAGACGGGCCTGGGCGAAGGCCCGCACCAGGTCGTGAAGGCGGTACCGGTCGCCGCGCACATGGTCGATCAGACCCGCCCGGGACAGCGCGACCAGATGGCGGGTGGCCTCCGTGTCGTCCGTCGCCAGGAGAGAGGCGGCCGCGGCGGCACCGAGAGAGGCGCGGCCGGCGAGGGCCAGCCGGCGCAGCAGACGGCGGGCCGTCTCCGACTGGTCCGTATAACGCAGCCACAGCACACGCTCGATCGGCTCCACCGGGCCGTACGCCTCGAGATCCGTGGCCAGTTGACGCGGTGAACGCGGGCCCAGCGACGAGCCCGCGATGCTCAACGCCAGCGGCAGCCCGCCGCACAACTCCCTGATCCGGTCGGCCGCATCGGCGTCGTACGGCCCCGAACTCTCCTGCGCCGCCGCGTCCAGCAACTCCTCGGCGCCCGCCGAGTCCAGCGCCTCGACCGGCAACTGGTGCACCTGAGCCAGCAGATCGGCCGGCAGCTCGAGGGGCTGCGATGCGGTGACCAGGACCAGGCTGTCGGAACGCTCCGGAACGAGCGTACGGATCTGCTCGGGGTCCGAGGCGTCGTCCAGGACGATCGTGACCGGCAGACCCGTCAGATGCTGGTGATACAGCTCACTCAGCCGCTTGACCTGCTGATCGGGAGAGGAACGCTCACGGAACAACAACTGTTCGCGCGGCGCGCCCAGACGGTTCAGCAGGTGGAGCAGGGCGTCACGGGTGGACAGCGGCGTCTCCTCGGGGCTGCCGCCGCGCAGGTCCACGACGCAGGCGCCGCGGAAGTAGTCCTTCAGGTCGTGCGTGGCGCGCACGGCCAGTGTCGTACGGCCGCTGCCGGGCGTTCCGTGCAGCACCACGACCGTCGGGCGGGTCTCCGTGCTCGCACGCGAGGCCTGCACCCACTGCCGGATCCGCGCCATCTCCTGCCGCCGGCCCGCGAACACGCCGGCAGACTCGGGGAGTTGACCGAACGACTGCGTCAGTACGTTGCGCCCGCGGGCCGCCGCGCTCTTGTCCGTGCCACGCAGCTGCGGCCCCGTCTTCTTCGGGCCGGTGGACGCGGCGCGCACCCGCTGCTGGTCGAGGAACGGGCGGATGCCGCGCACCTCCAGAGCCGTCAGCCACTGCAGCCGCAGCTGCTCCGGCCCACCCGGCTGGCTCGCGGCACCGGCCCGATGGTGTGCGGCGGGCAGATGCGAGCCGGCCACCTTGATCACCGTCGCCGCCGCGCCCACGACGCCCACGGTCACGCCCACGCCGAGTGCCGTGCCCGTGTCGGTGCCGAGAGCCACGTCGGCCACCGCCGCCGTGACCGCGGCAACGGCCGCCACCAGCAAGGGAGTTCCGGATCCCTCCTTCGCGTACCTCTGCGCGAAGGTGAGCCGGTCGCCCTCCGCCTCGTCGAGTGCGCGTGTGTAGGCCTCGTACTCCTCGGCGGCCGTCTCCGCCATCGCGTCCAGCGCGCCGCGCGACCGGGACAGCAGCACTGCCCCGTCGGTGCGTCCGCCGGAGCGTCGCACCTCTTCCTCCACGGCCCGGGCCAACAGCCGTTCGGCGTCCGCCCGATGGCTGTCCCGCATGTCACGTCCCCCTTTGGCGGCAACTCCTTTGCGTACGAGTGTCCTTCGGGGAGGGCGTTAGCGCGAGAGGGCGGCGATCATTGGGGTGGGTGACGGCGAGGCCGGGGGGCCTGTTCCGTGTCGTGACGCGGCTGGGGCCCCACCCCCTCCAGCGACGGAGGGCCCCACCCCCACCTCCACCACCAATCACTCACTCACGCACACCCCGCCCCATCCCACCCGACACCGCCAGAACCACACACGCCCAGGCCAGCGCAACCTCCGCCACTGCACAGCCCAATGCCTGCAGCAGCGACGCACCCGACGAGGCCGTGGTTATGTCGAACCAGGCGTCCAGGACGGCGACGGCGGCGGTCGCGGACGCCGTCAGCCGGGCGCGTCCGTCACCCCGCAGGCCCAGCACGGCTGTTGTCGCGCAGCCCGCCGCCATCAGGACGTCCAGGCCGATCCAGGCGAGTGACCAGTGCCGCACTTCGGTGCTGCCCGGCAGCGTCAGGCCGAGTATCACCATCCACGGCACCAGGAGCACCGCTGCCGCGCCCAGGAGGGCCAGCGTCCACCTCTGCAGCAGCGCGGCTGCCACGCCCAGCAGGAGCAGCGTCCACCCCAGCAGCGGCTTCTTGCGCGGCTGCCACGTCGCCGGCTTCACCGATGGAGTCGGCCGTGTCGGCGGATTCGGCTTCGTCGAACTCATCGGGTTCCCCCTTCAGTTGGCATGCCTCCACGCTAGACTGCAGAGAAAGTTCTGCAAAGAAAATTCGGCAGACATCAGGGACGTCTCAGGGTTCTCAGGGTTACCGTGGCCGCATGACCGACGGCCCGCCCGAGCTGACCAGCCTCGAACGCACCGCCCTGTACAAGTCCCTCGGCAACCCGCTGCGCCGCCGGATCCTCGACTACATCGGCCGGCACGGGGAGGCGAACTCCACCGTGCTGGCGAAGGAGCTCGGCGAGAGTTCCGGCACCACCAGCTACCACCTGCGCAAACTCGCCGAGCAGCGGCTCATCGAGGAGATCCCGGAGAAGTCGGGCGGGCGGGAGAGGTGGTGGCGGTCGCTGCCGTTCAGTCACACCACACCCGACCCGGCCACGATGCCCCCGGAGGAGTACGCGGCGGCCGAGCAGCTCGCCCTGCTGAAGATCGAGGTCGACACCAGGCTGTTCCGCCGCGCCCACGAGGAGTACCGGGGGCCGGACGGCTGGGCCCAGGTCCAGCGTCACGGCGCCTGGATGACCAAGGACGAACTCCTCGCCTTCATGCGCGAGTACCACGCCCTCATCGACCGCTACGGCCACCCCCGCGAGAGGGCCCCCGACGGGGCGCGCCCGGTCAACATGCGTTTCTACGCGGCGCCCGAGCCCGTGGGAGAGTGGGACGGTGAACCGACTGGCACATGAGACGTCCCCGTATCTCCTCCAGCACGCCGACAACCCCGTCGACTGGTGGCCCTGGTCGACCGAGGCCTTCGACGAGGCCCGCAAGGCGAACAAACCCGTTCTGCTGAGCGTCGGATACAGCAGCTGTCACTGGTGTCACGTCATGGCTCACGAGTCCTTCGAGGACCAGGCCACCGCCGACTTCCTCAACGAACATTTCGTCAGCATCAAGGTCGACCGCGAGGAACGCCCCGACGTCGACGCCGTCTACATGGAGGCCGTCCAGGCGGCCACGGGTCAGGGCGGCTGGCCCATGACCGTGTTCCTCACCCCGGACGCCGAGCCGTTCTACTTCGGCACCTACTTCCCGCCCGCCCCCCGTCAGGGCATGCCCTCCTTCCGGCAGGTGCTGGAGGGAGTCCGCTCCGCGTGGACCGACCGTCGGGACGAGGTCGCCGAGGTCGCCGGGAAGATCGTGAAGGACCTCGCCGGACGGGAGATCTCCTACGGGGACGCCGCCACCCCGGGCGAGGAGGAGCTCGCGCAGGCGCTGCTCGGTCTCACCCGCGAGTACGACCCGCAGCGCGGCGGGTTCGGCGGCGCGCCGAAGTTCCCTCCGTCCATGGTGATCGAGTTCCTGTTGCGCCACCACGCCCGCACCGGCTCCGACGGCGCCCTCCAGATGGCCCACGACACCTGCGAGCGCATGGCCCGCGGCGGCATCTACGACCAGCTCGGCGGCGGCTTCGCCCGCTACTCGGTCGACCGCGACTGGGTCGTCCCGCACTTCGAGAAGATGCTCTACGACAACGCCCTGCTGTGCCGCGTCTACGCCCACCTCTGGCGCACCACGGGCTCCGAGCTCGCCCGCCGCGTCGCCCTGGAGACCGCCGACTTCATGGTCCGCGAACTCCGCACGAACGAGGGCGGGTTCGCCTCCGCTCTCGACGCCGACAGCGACGACGGTACGGGCAAGCACGTCGAGGGCGCGTACTACGTGTGGACGCCCCGGCAGCTCACCGAGGTCCTCGGCGGCGACGACGCCGAACTCGCCGCCCAGCACTTCGGCGTCACCGAGGAGGGCACCTTCGAGCACGGCTCCTCCGTCCTCCAACTCCCGCAGCAGGAGGGCGTGTTCGACGCCGGGAAGATCGATAGCATCAAGGACCGTCTGCTCCGGGCCCGCAGCGCCCGCCCCGCCCCCGGCCGCGACGACAAGGTGGTCGCCGCCTGGAACGGCCTCGCCATCGCCGCGCTCGCCGAGACCGGCGCCTACTTCGACCGCCCCGACCTGGTCGAGGCCGCGGTCGGCGCCGCCGATCTCCTCGTACGGCTGCATCTGGACGAGCACGCCCGTCTGGCCCGTACCAGCAAGGACGGTCAAGTGGGCGCCAACGCCGGTGTGTTGGAGGACTACGCGGATGTCGCCGAGGGCTTCCTCGCGCTGGCGTCCGTCACGGGTGAGGGTGTCTGGCTGGAGTTCGCCGGGTTCCTGCTCGACCATGTCCTGGCCGGTTTCGTGGACCCGGAGACCGGCACCCTCTACGACACCGCCGCCGACGCCGAGAAGCTGATCCGCCGGCCGCAGGACCCCACCGACAACGCCACGCCGTCCGGTTGGTCCGCCGCCGCGGGCGCCCTGCTGAGCTATGCCGCGCAGACGGGCGCGGAGCCCCATCGCACCGCCGCCGAAAGGGCGTTGGGCGTGGTCAAGGCGCTCGGGCCGCGCGTGCCCCGCTTCATCGGCTGGGGGCTCGCGGTCGCCGAGGCGTTCCTCGACGGGCCGAAGGAGGTCGCGATCGTCGGGCCCGCGCTGGGCGACGAGGCGACGAAGACCCTGCACCGTACGGCGCTTCTGGGTCGCGCGCCAGGTGCGGTGGTCGCCGTGGGGGCTCCGGAGAGTGACGAGTTCCCGTTGCTCGCCGAGCGGCCTCTCGTCGGCGGTGCACCCACCGCATACGTCTGCCGTAACTTCACCTGCGACGCACCGACCACCGATCCGGAACAGCTGCGCACCGCGTTGAGCAGCTGAAACGACAAGCAAGAAACGTCAGTTCACGCAATCGGCGTTCCAGATGTTCACTCTGGAGCATCGTTGTGATGAAACGCGCTCTTCATTGAAGGGGCCCGTTCACTTCACAGATCCCCCCTAATCTCTGCACAGGGACGCGACGTGAGTGACTCACCGTCGCGGCAGGGGGAATTGGGGATCTGGGGGGATCTGTTGCTGACGTCTGTCTTCATCGCTGCCGTTTCGCTGGCCTTGTTCTGGATGGCGGCCTTCACCTTGTGGTGGCAGATGCACGCGTGGCGTACGCCCGAAGTGCTCGCCTCCACCCGGTTCAGCAGACCGGACGGGGACGAGCACGTCTCCTTCTCGCTGCTGCTTCCGGCGCGGCACGAGCAGGCCGTGCTGGACCACACGATCCAGCGGTTGCTGGAGTCCACACACACCGACTTCGAGATCATCGTCATCGTGGGGCACGACGACCCCGAGACCACGGCGGTGGCCGAGAAGGCCGCCGAACGCGATCCGCGCGTCCGTGTCGTCGTCGACACCCACGAGAAGAAGAACAAGCCGAAGGCCATGAACACGGCGCTGCCGCACTGCCGCGGCGATGTCGTCGGGGTCTTCGACGCCGAGGACCAGGTCCACCCGGAGCTCCTCGCCCACGTCGACCACGCGTTCCGGACGACGAAAGCGGATGTCGTCCAGGGCGGCGTCCAGCTCATCAACTTCCACTCCAGCTGGTACTCCCTGCGCAACTGCCTGGAGTACTTCTTCTGGTTCCGCTCCCGGCTGCACCTGCACGCGCAGAAGGGGTTCATCCCGCTCGGCGGCAACACCGTCTTCGTACGGACCGACGTGCTCAGGGAAGCGGACGGCTGGGACCCCGACTGCCTTGCCGAGGACTGCGACCTGGGTGTGCGGCTGTCCAGTGTCGGCAAGAAGGTCGTCGTCGCCTACGACTCCGACATGGTGACCCGGGAGGAGACACCGGGTTCGCTGATGTCGCTGCTCAAGCAGCGCACCCGCTGGAACCAGGGCTTCCTCCAGGTCTACCGGAAGAAGGACTGGAAGCAACTCCCGGGATTCGGGCAGCGGTTGCTCGCCCGGTACACCCTCATGACGCCGTTCCTGCAGGCGTTCTCCGGCGTGATCATCCCGCTGAACGCGGCGGTCGCGCTCTTCCTCGACGTGCCCGTCGGGGTCGCCTTCCTCACCTTCCTGCCGCTGGTCACGGCCGCGGTCACCTTCGTCTTCGAGGTCGTCGGACTGCACGACTTCGGCAAGCAGTACGGGCTTCGCGTCCGCCTGGTCCACTACCTCAAGCTGGTCGTGGGCGGCCCCTTCTACCAGGTCCTCCTCGCCGGGGCCGCGATCCGCGCCGTATGGCGCGAGCAACGCGGCCGCAACGACTGGGAGTTGACCAGCCACGTCGGCGCACATCTCACCGAACCCGAACTCGAACCCGCAGCCGGACCCGAACTCGAACCCGCAGCCGGACCCGAAGTCAGAGCCGAAGTCGAAGTCGGATCGAACCGAGACCTCCGAGAGGACGTCCCTGCGTGACTTCCACCCTTCCCGCGGTGACCGCACCCAAGGTCCCCGCGCAGCGGCAGCCTGCGCCTGACGTCGGTTCGGCCGGTCGAACGACCCCGCCGAAGCGCCTGCATTCCTCCCGACCCGACCTCCTCCTGTGCGGCGCGCTCCTGGTGGCGATCCTCGTCGTGCAGGGCTGGAACATCGCCGACTACCCGACGCTCAGCGACGACGAGGGCACCTATCTCGCCCAGGCCTGGTCGGTCCAGCAGGGCAGGGGCCTGGCCCACTACACCTACTGGTACGACCATCCGCCCCTCGGCTGGATCCAGATAGCGGTGCTCACCTGGATACCGTCATGGCTCAGCCCCGGTTCGATGACGGTCGGCAGCATGCGGATCGTGATGCTGGTCGTCTCCGCGGTCAGCGCGGTCCTCGTCTACGTCCTGGCGCGCCGCCTGTCCCTGCCGCGCTGGGCCGCCGGGCTCGCCATGGCCCTGTTCGGCCTGTCGCCGCTCTCGGTCGTACTCCAGCGCGAGATCTTCCTCGACAACATCGCGGTGATGTGGACGCTGCTCGCCTTCACCCTCGCCGCCTCCCCGAGCCGTCACCTCTGGCACCACTTCGGCGCGGGCCTCGCGGCCGCCACGGCCGTGCTCACCAAGGAGACGATGCTCGTCATCCTGCCGGCGCTGTTCGTCACCCTGTGGCGGCACAGCCACCGGGACACACGGAAGTTCGCGGTGACCGGCGCCGTGACCGCCTGCGTGCTGATCGGCTTCAGCTACCCCCTCTTCGCTCTGCTCAAGGGCGAGTTGTTGCCGGGCGGCGGGCACGTCTCGCTCTGGGACGGCGTCAAGTACCAGATGACCAGGCCGGGTTCGGGCTTCATCCTGGACCAGGGTTCCGGCTCGTACGGCGTGCTCCACTCGTGGCTGTACTACGACCGTGTCCTGCCGCTGGGCGGACTGGCCGGCGCGCTGCTGCTGGTGGCCACCTGGCGCTGGTCGGTCACCGCCCGCGCCCTGGCCGGACCCGCCCTCACGATCGCGATCCTCACCGGGCTGGCCATGCGCCCGGGCGGCTACCTGCCAGCGATGTACGTCATCCAGGCGCTGCCCTTCCTCGCCCTGGTCCTCGCCGGAGGCGCCGCCTCCGTCGCCCACGGTGTGCTGCGCAGATGGCGGCGCCCCGACGAGCAGCGGTGGAGGACCGGCGGCCGTTACGCGCTCGCGGCCGTCCTGGCGATCGCCGCCGGTGCGTACGTCGTCCCGAAGTGGTACGACGGCGACCGCACCGCGGTCACCGCCGACGCCAACGCCCCCTACCGGGGCGCCTCCAAGTGGCTCACCACCCAGGTCGAGGACCCGAAGGACACCCGTGTCCTCGTCGACGACGCGCTCTGGCTGGACCTGGTGCACGGCGGGTACCGGCCCGGGCTCGGCGTCATCTGGTTCTACAAGGCCGACCTCGACCCGGCCGTGACGAAGACGATGCCGCACGGCTGGAAGGACATCGACTACGTAGTGGCCTCCCCGACGGTGCGGCGCGACGCGGTGGACCTGCCCAACGTGAAGGCGGCCATTGAGCATTCGACCCCGGTCGCCACGTTCGGTACCGGTGAGGACCGGATCGAGATCCGGCAGATCCAGACGACCGCTACGGCTGATGGAGGCGTCCGATGACCCACGAATACACCGCCCCCGGGAAGCTGGGCGATCCGGCCGTACAGGCCGCCGAGATCGCCGAACCCGGCGCCGTCACCATCGTCGTACCGACGTACAACGAGTCCGCGAACATCCGTCAACTCCTGCACCAGATCACCGAGTCGGTGCCGTCCCGGCTGCCCTGCGAGGTCGTCTTCGTCGACGACTCCACCGACGACACCCCCGAGGTCATCCACGAGGCCGCCAAGGACTGCCCCTTCCCGGTCACCGTCCTGCACCGCGAGGAACCGGTCGGCGGCCTCGGCGGCGCGGTCGTCGAGGGCATGAAGGCGGCCGGGTCGGACTGGATCGTCGTCATGGACGGCGACTGCCAGCATCCGCCGTCCCTGGTACCGGAGTTGGTCGCCACCGGCGAACGCGCGAACGCCGGTCTGGTCGTCGCCTCCCGTTACATCAAGGGCGGCAGCCGCGCCGGCCTCGCGGGCAACTACCGGGTGGCCGTCTCGCGCGGTGCGACCTGGCTGACCAAGTCCCTGTTCCCGCGCAAGCTGCGCGGCATCAGCGACCCCATGAGCGGCTTCTTCGCGATCCGCCGCAGCGACATCACGGCTCAGGCCCTCAAGCCCCTCGGCTACAAGATCCTCCTCGAACTCGCCGTCCGCAGCCGTCCGCGCCAGGTCACCGAGGTGCCGTTCGTCTTCCAGGACCGGTTCGCGGGGGAGTCCAAGTCGAGCGCGCAGGAGGGCTTCCGCTTCCTGCGCCATCTGATCGGGCTGCGCACCGCCTCGCCCGTCGCCCGCATGGTGGGCTTCGGCCTGATCGGCGCGAGCGGCTTCCTGCCGAACCTGGTCGGCCTGTGGGCCCTGATGGCCGTCGGCATGCACTACGTCCCCGCCGAGATCCTCGCCAACCAGCTCGGCGTCGCCTGGAACTTCGTCCTCATCGAGCACCTGCTGTTCCGCGACCGCCGCGGGCACCGCCGCTGGTGGGACCGCGTCGGCAGGTTCGCGCTGCTCGCCAACGCCGACCTGGTGCTGCGCATCCCGCTGATCGCGCTGTTCGTGGACCGGTTCGGGATGGGGGTGCTGTCCGCCACCGCGCTCGCGCTGGTGACGACGTTCGTCCTGCGCTTCGTGGGGACCGAGGCGCTGGTCTATCTGCCGCGCAGGGGGCGCGACAGTGGCACCGCAGCAAGGAGAGCCGTGTGAACAGACAGAGTCTCACCCAGCACCGTAGAAGAACCGCGCTGGTCGGGGTGGGGGCCCTGACCGCCGGTATGCTGCTCACCTCCCCTCAGTCCGCCGAGGCCGCCAACCTCGTGAAGAACCCCGGCTTCGAGACCGCCGGGAGCGACGGGATGCCGTACTGCTGGGAGAAGTCCGGCTGGGGCGACAACGACTTCACCTTCGAGACGACGGCGGACGCCCACAGCGGCTCCAAGGCGATGAAGGTGTCGCTCACCCGCCGCGTCGAGGGCGACCGCAAGGCGCTGATCACCGAGTCGACGGACTGCGCGCCGGTGGTGACGGCGGGCAAGCAGTACGACCTGTCGCTCTGGTACAAGACGACCACTCCGGACGCGAACGTCACCGTGTTCCGGCACGACGCGACCGGCGGCTGGCAGTACTGGACCGACCTCAAGACCCTGGAGATGCAGGGCAGTTGGACCCAGGCCACCGTCCGCACCCCGGAGGTCCCGGCCGGCACCGACCGCATCACCTGGGGTGTCTCCGTCTACGGCACCGGCTCGGCGACCACCGACGACTACACGATGGACCAGGTCGCCGACGTCACCCCGCCCGCGACCTGCACGGGTACGGCGGACGAGTGCGCCAACGGCCGCTGGGACGTGCTGCCCACGCAGAACCCGGTCCGCTCCATGCACTCCGTCGTCCTCAACAACGGCAAGGTGCTGCTGATCGCGGGCTCCGGAAACAGCCAGGAGAACTTCGACGCGGGCACCTTCACCTCGGCCGTCTACAACCCGGCCGACGGCAGCTACAAGGTGATCCCGACCCCGAAGGACATGTTCTGCTCCGGGCACATCCAGCTGCAGGACGGCCGGGTGCTGGTGCTGAGCGGCAACAAGGCGTTCCCGGCGGCGGACGGTTCGCACGGCTACGAGGGCTACAAGGACTCGTACATCTTCGACCCGGTCACCGAGACGTACAGCAGGACGAACGACCTCAACGACGGCCACTGGTACCCGTCGGCGACCGAGCTCGGCAACGGTGACGTCATCTCCTTCGGCGGTCTGCGCGAGGACTCGACCGGCTCGGTGACCGCCGAGTACTGGTCGGACGCCCAGCAGAAGTGGCTGGCGCTGTGGCAGGTCAACCAGACCTGGTCGTACTGGGGTCTGTACCCGTCGATGATCCTGATGCAGGACGGCCGCCTCTTCTACTCGGGCAGCCACGTCTTCGGCAACAACATCCCGGGCACGGGCTCGGCGATCTACGACTACGGCGCCAACACCATCACGCAGGTCCCGGGCCTGCAGAGCAAGGACGAGCGTGACCAGTCCGCGAGCGTGCTGCTGCCCCCGGCGCAGGACCAGAAGGTCCTCACCATCGGCGGCGGCAACATCGACTCCAACCCGGACGGCAACCGGCTGACCGACGTCATCGACCTCAAGGACGCCAACCCGTCCTACGTCGCCGGGCCCCCGATCCCGCAGGGCACGGTGGACCTGGGCAACGGCCCGGTGGCCGAGACCGGCAACCAGGGCAAGATGTACGTCTCCGCCGTACTGCTGCCCGACGGCAACGTGCTGGAGACGGGCGGCGCTCTGCACAACCGGGCCAACCCGGTCTACGAGGCGTCGATCTACGACCCGACCGCCAACACCTTCGACCCGGTGGCCGCCGACCCCGAGGCCCGCGGCTACCACTCGTCGGCGTTCCTGCTCCCGGACGGCCGGGTGATGGCCACCGGCGACAACCCGGGCAACGGCACCTGGAACCACAACGTGTCGATCTACACGCCGCCGTATCTGCTCAAGAGCACGCGTCCGACGATCACTTCGGTGATCGACACCGAGTGGAACTACGGCGACACCCAGCGGATCACGGTCGACCGGCCCATCGCCAAGGCCGAGTTGATCCGCCCGGCCGCCGTCACGCACTCCTCGGACCCGAACCAGCGGTTCGTCGACCTGCCGCTGTCCGTGGACGGCAACAACGTCGACCTCAATGTGACGAGCAACCCCAACGTGGCCCCGCCCGGCTGGTACATGCTCTTCGCGGTCGACGCCAACGGGGTGCCGTCGGTGGCCAAGTGGGTGCACCTGCAGGGCCCGCAGGCCCTGAGCGCCGACACCGCCTCGGCGCACGTCCACTCCTTCGCCGACGACCTCTCCGGCAAGGTGGTGGGGCCGGGCAAGAAGCGGACGTCGCAGAAGGTCCCCGTCACCCTCTCCGGCTGCGACCGGCACTACGGCTCGATCAACGTGTGCGTGCCGACCGCCTTCCCGAAGGGCGTGCGGAAGACGACGGCCTCGCGCTGCGCCTGGCTGAAGAAGAACGACTACGGCCGCCTGAAGGTCAACGGCAGGGACGACCCCCTGGGCCTCGACCGGAACAAGGACGGCATCGCCTGCGGAAAGGCGGACGTCAGGAAGGGCTGATCCTTTTCAGGTTCTAGCCCGCGAACTCCTCCAGGGCGCGCTCCACGATGGCCACCAGCTGCTCGTGGTGCGCGCCCTTCCAGTACGCGCGCCCGCAGTCCTGGCACTGCGCGAACACGTCGTACGACTGGTGCGTGCCGCCCGCCAACTGGTCCGCCACCTCCTCCTTGGTGGCCTCCCTGAGCAGCCCGTTGCAGGCGGTGCAGCGCGTCCAGGGCAGCAGCCGCGGCCGGAACCGGTCCAGGACGTCCCGCAGCTGGTCCTCGGGGCGGGTGCTGTACACGTAGGCGCCGGCCCACAGTTCGCGGCGGCGCAGCAGGCCCCGGTCGCGGCTGAGCATGACCCGCTGCTCGGCGGCCGAGCGGGCGGCGAGGGCGGGGTCGCCGATGTCCGTCGACTCGTACGACGTGTCCACGCCGAGCAGGCGCAGGCGGCGGGCGAGCGTGCCGAGGTGGACGTCGAGGAGGAAGCGGAGGGGGGCGCCCGGGACCTGCTGGGGGCGGTCGACGGTCCGGACCTCCACACAGTCGCCCGCGGCGGGGACGTACGAGTACGGCACCTCGCGGCCGTTCACCCACAGCGTCCCGACCTCGGTCAGCGGGACGCCGGTCGACTCGACGACGTGACCGAGGGAGGAGACGCCGTCGGTGACGAGCGCGGTGGCTGCGCGCCGGCGCTCGTGCGGGACGAACACGGCCAGGTCGGGGGCGAACTCGACGTGGATCTCGGGACCGTTCACCCGGTCAGGATGTCACGGGTGGGGGCGGCGGGCTCAGGGCTTTTCCGTGGGGAGGCCGTGCTCCATGACGTCCAGGGCCTGGTGCATGAGGTCCTTGAGGTCGCCCTTGAAGTCGCTCTCCGCCCAGTACATGGAGACCTCCATGAGACCGCCGATCAGGGACATCGCGTAGACACGGACTCTGAGGTCGTCCGGGTCCAGGCCGAAGTGGTCGCCGATCGCCCCGCACAGCAGGCGCCCGGTCTCCGACATGCTCTCGAACATCCGGGAACGGACGGCGGGGACCTGAACGCAGAGGTGCGCCCGCATCCGCACCATCTCCGGGCTGTCCTGCATGCTCCAGTCCAGCGCCCTGAACATGATGTGCCGCAGCGACGTCATCCACGGCTCACCGGCGGGCCGGGCGCGCAACTCCTCCAGCATCAGGGGGTCGTACTCGTCCGTGAGGACGATGTCCTCCTTCGTCGGGAAGTACCGGAAGACGGTCGACGGCGACACCTCCGCCCGCTCGGCGATCTGCTCGATCGTCGTGGCGTCGTATCCCTGGTCCTTGATCAGTCCGTACGTCGCCGAGCGGATCGCCTCGCGGGTCTTGATCTTCTTGCGTTCGCGGAGGCCGAGCCCGGGGCGGTCGGCGGGGGAGAGGGGAGATCGTGCGGCCGTCATGCAGGTCATTGTCCGGCATCGGTCCCGGAGGTGGCCATCTCCGGGGCCTCGGGCGACTTGTTCCGTGCGGCGGCCCGCGTGCCGGGCAGCAACGCCCCGGCCAGCAGCGCCGCGACGAGCGCCGCGATGCCGCACACCAGCAGGACGACACTCATGCCGTGGACGTACGCGCTGTTCGCGGAGGCGGCCAGATGGGCCGAGTGGGCCCGCTCGGCGACGATGTGCGCCGCGACCACGGAGTCCCCCGCGGTGTCGGCGGCCCGCGCGGGCAGTCCGCCGACGTCGAGCCGGTCGCGGAAGATGCCGGCGAGCAGGCTGCCGAGCAGGGCGATACCGATCGCGGCGCCGACCTGGCGCAACGTCATGAGCAGCCCCGAGCCGCTGCCGGCCCGGTCGCGGGGCAGGGTGCCGAGGGCGCCGTCCATCGCCGGGACCACGGAGAAACCGAAGCCGACCCCGGTGATCGAGAGCCACAGCGCCGTGAAGCCGTAGCCGGAGTCGACCGTCGTACGGCTGCCGAGCAGCGCGGCGAAGGCCAGTACCACCAGACCGGCGCTCACCACGGCGCGCGGACCGAACCTGGCGACGACCGGCTGGGCGCCCCGGGCGGCGATCATCAGGCCGCCCATCAGCGGCAGCAGCCGCAGACCCGTGCCGAAGGCGTCATGGCCGAGGACGGCCTGGAGGTACTGGGGCAGCACGAACAGCAGGCCCGAGAGGACGAACATCACCAGGGTCGCGGCGAGCGTGTTGAACAGGAAGCCGCGCTGGGCCAGCAGTTCCATGTCGAGCATCGGCCGTGCCACCCGCCGCTCGCGCAGCACCAGCGCGGTGATCAGGATCGCGGCCGCGGCGAACATGACCAGGACCAGCGGGTCGCCCCAGCCGCGCCCCGGTGCCTCGATGATCGCGTAGATGAGGGCGCCGAGTCCGGTTGCGGTGAGCGCGGTGGACAGGGCGTCGACCTTGGGGGAGGAGGGGTCGCGGGTCTCGGGGAGCAGGAAGACGCAGGCGGCGATGCCGATCGCGGCCATCGGGACGTTGACCAGGAAGACCGAGCCCCACCAGAAGTGGTTGAGCAGCCAGCCGCCGATGATCGGGCCGAGCGGCAGGCCGAGCGCCGAGGCGGCGGAGATGACACCGACGGCCTTGGTGCGCTCGTCGGGGCCGAAGAGCGAGGGCAGCACGGACAGGGCGAGCGGGGTGACCAGCGCGCCGCCGATGCCCATGAACGCACGGGCCGCGATGACCCAGTCGACGTTCCCGGCCAGCGCGCCCGCCAGCGAGCCGACGAGGAAGATGCCGAGCCCGGCGATCAGCATCCGGCGTCGCCCGAACCGGTCGCCCAGCAGCCCGGCCGGGAGCATCAGGGCCGCGAAGACGACGACGTACGCGTCCGCCATCCACTGCTGTTCGCCTGTGGTGGCGCCGAGGTCGCCGGCCATGGTCGGCAGCGCCACGTTGAGGATCGTCATGTCGAAGCCGAGCGTGAGCATGCTCGCGACCAGGGCCCCGAGGGCCCACCAGCGGCGGGGATCGCGCCGTGTCTCGTCCGGATGAGTGACAGTAGCCATGAAATGAGAGTAGCTCTCAAAATATAGTGAGTGTCAATAGGTATCTGCTCTCGGTATACGGGATCTGCCGTCGGCATACGGCGGGACCGGCCACGGCGGGTGGCGGGACCGGCCATGGCGCACGAAAAAACGGCGCACGAAAAATGGCCACGGCTGGAGAGCCGTGGCCATGTGTCCCTGAAGAGGGGGCGGTTACCCGTGCTGGTAAGCCACCAGCGAGATCCCCACGTAGTGGACGACGAACGCGGCGAGCGTGAGCGAGTGGAACACCTCGTGGAAGCCGAACCAGCGCGGTGACGGGTTCGGCCGCTTGATGCCGTAGATCACGCCGCCCGCGCTGTAGAGGAGACCGCCCACGATCACCAGGACCAGCACCGCGATGCCGCCGCTGCGCATGAAGTCGGGGAGGAAGAAGACGGCCGCCCAGCCCATCGCGATGTAGCAGGGGGTGTAGAGCCAGCGCGGGGCGCCGACCCAGAAGACGCGGAAGGCGATGCCCGCCGCGGCGGCACCCCAGATCCCCCACAGCAGCCACTGCCCCTTCGCCCCCGGGAGCAGCAGCATCGTCAGCGGCGTGTACGTGCCCGCGATGATCAGGAAGATGTTGGCGTGATCGAGCCTGCGCAGGATGCCGTCCATGCGCGGGCTCCAGTTGCCCCGGTGGTAGAGCGCGCTCACGCCGAACAGCAGACAGGCCGTCAGGGCGAAGATCCCGCAGGCGATACGTCCTCTGGGGGAGTCGGCGAGGGCGGTGAGTACCAGGCCCGAGACCAGTACGGCCGGAAACATGCCGAGGTGCAGCCAGCCGCGCAGCTTCGGCTTGATGGGCTCGGCGAGCTGCTGGGCGTGCTGCTTTATCTGGTGCGACAGGGAGCCCGCGTCGGAATCGCGGCCGGCGGCCGGCGTGTCCGTGGGCGCGTCGGGGACGGGGGCAGTCATGCCCCGCATCGTACCTACGGAACCGTAAGTTACGGATGAGTGCGGGCCGAGATTCGGTCAAGAGTGGCCATCGTCTCACGGGAGTTGGGCCAACGCCCGCCAGGCAAAAGAACCTTCAGATGAACTCAACGTGCACGCAAAAACACACTCGGAAACACACTGTCGCGTGACGATCCCCACTCCGCTCACCTGTGAGGCCCTCTGGACATATGGGCGCTCTCGTCGGATGATCAAATGAGTGCGGTCGGCACCGGATGAGCGCTGAAGATCCAGCCACGGCAGCATCCGGGTCGCAGCCCCCACGGGGCCTCCAACAAAAAATCCCTCATTTAGGAGCAATCGTGGCGCGCGACATCGCGGCTCCCCCCGTCATCCCCACCCAGCACAAGGAACTGGTCTCGTGGGTGAACGAGATCGCAGAACTGACGCAGCCGGACAGCGTGGTCTGGTGTGACGGATCCGAGGCCGAGTACGAGCGACTGGCGCAGGAGCTCGTCGACAAGGGCACCTTCAGGAAGCTCGACCCGATCAAGCGCCCCAACTCGTACTACGCCGCTTCCGACCCGACCGATGTCGCGCGGGTCGAGGACCGGACGTTCATCTGCTCCGAGAAGGAGGAGGACGCCGGCCCGACCAACCACTGGAAGGATCCCGCCGAGATGCGGGAGATCTTCGCCGGTGAGAAGGGCGTCTTCCGCGGCTCCATGAAGGGCCGGACGATGTACGTCGTCCCGTTCTGCATGGGCCCCCTCGGCTCGGACCTCTCCGCGATCGGCGTCGAGATCACCGACTCCGCCTACGTCGCCGTGTCCATGCGCACGATGACCCGCATGGGACAGCCGGTCCTCGACGAACTCGGCTCCGACGGCTTCTTCGTGAAGGCCGTCCACACCCTCGGGGCGCCCTTGGCGGAAGGCCAGGAGGACGTTCCCTGGCCGTGCAACTCCACCAAGTACATCTCGCACTTCCCCGAGAGCCGCGAGATCTGGTCCTACGGCTCCGGCTACGGCGGCAACGCGCTGCTCGGCAAGAAGTGCTACGCCCTGCGCATCGCGTCGGTGATGGCCCGCGACGAGGGCTGGCTGGCCGAGCACATGCTGATCCTCAAACTGACGCCGCCGCAGGGCGGGTCGAAGTACGTCGCCGCCGCCTTCCCGAGCGCCTGCGGCAAGACGAACCTCGCCATGCTGGAGCCGACGGTGGGCGGCTGGACCGTCGAGACGATCGGCGACGACATCGCCTGGATGCGCTTCGGCGAGGACGGCCGTCTGTACGCCATCAACCCCGAGGCCGGCTTCTTCGGCGTCGCGCCCGGCACCGGTGAACACACCAACGCCAACGCGATGAAGACGCTGTGGGGCAACTCGGTCTTCACGAACGTGGCGTTGACCGACGACAACGACATCTGGTGGGAGGGCATGACGGAGGAGACTCCGGCCCACCTCACCGACTGGAAGGGCAACGACTGGACGCCGGAGTCCCAGACCCCGGCCGCCCACCCCAACGCCCGCTTCACCACCCCCGCCGCCCAGTGCCCGATCATCGCGCCCGAGTGGGAGGACCCCAAGGGCGTGCCGATCTCGGCGATCCTCTTCGGCGGCCGCCGCGCCACCGCGGTCCCGCTGGTGACGGAGTCCTTCGACTGGAACCACGGCGTCTTCCTCGGCGCCAACGTGGCCTCCGAGAAGACCGCCGCCGCCGAGGGCAAGGTCGGTGAGTTGCGCCGCGACCCCTTCGCCATGCTGCCGTTCTGCGGCTACAACATGGGCGACTACATGGGTCACTGGGTCGACGTCGCCAAGGACAAGGACCAGGCGAAGCTCCCGAAGATCTACTACGTCAACTGGTTCCGCAAGAACGACGAGGGCAAGTTCGTCTGGCCCGGCTTCGGCGAGAACAGCCGCGTCCTGAAGTGGATCGTCGACCGCCTCGACGGCAGGGCGGAGGGCGTCGAGACCCCGATCGGCATCCTGCCGACCAAGGAGGCCCTCGACACCAACGGCCTCGAACTGTCCGACTCCGACCTGGACTTCCTGCTCACGGTCGACAAGGAGGTCTGGCGCGAGGAGGCCGCCCTGGTCCCCGAGCACCTCAACACCTTCGGCGAGCACACCCCGAAGGAGCTGTGGGACGAGTACCGCGCGCTGGTGCAGCGCCTGGGCTGAACCCAACCCGATACCTCCGCGGCCTGCACTGGGGGTACTTCCACGCCTTCAAGGCATGGTGGAGCCCTGACCAGTGATCGTCACGGCCGGCCGCGGTGACAGTCGACGAGGCCCCGCACAACGGCGTGGGGGGCTCCGGGCCTGTCGTCGGTCTCCCGTCCGCCCCGACGGGAGACCGACGACAGGCCTTCGTCCTTTTCCGGGGAACCGAGGGTCAGTTCGCCCGGCCCCGGTCCTCCGGATACCGCGTGTGCGACTCCTGCCGTCGCGCCTCCGTCTCCCGAGGGCCCGTCACCAGCCGCCCGGCGGGGAGGGTGAACGGCGGGGAGGGTGAACGGGGGGTGTCGTACCTGCCCCGGCACTGCAACTCCCGAAAAGAGTGGGCGCGGGGCTGTATCGATATGCGGCTCCGCCGCGTGGGCGCGATCAGCCACCGTGAACCCGCAGCCGCAGGACGACACGAACCCCTACGGCGAACAGGCACCCCGGCCCAGGCAGACGCAGTGCCATGGCACCCGGTCCGCGCGTCGCTGCGGGTGCACGCGGACCGGGGCCGTTCGGGGGAGCCCGGGGGCTCAGTGGGACGCGAGTTCGCGGGGCTCCAGCGCCGCCGCGTGGACGTCCATCTGCTCGGCGGAGAGGATCGCCGCCGCGGTGTCCGCGCGCGACGCCGCCACCACCAGGGCGCGTCCCGCGAGTGCGTGCGCCCGCCGGTGCAGGGCCGCGGGCTTGGTCCGGCCAGCGTCTCCGGCGACCGCGCGGACCGGCGGATGCCCGCCCCGCAGCCGGGTCACCTGCGTGGTGAGCCGGTCGGCCGCGGTGTCCAGGTCCTCGGAGGGGGCCGCCGAGCGCAGCTCGTCGGTGACGGCGAGCAGCGCCGCGAGGTGCCCCGCGAGCTGGATGTCCAGCTCCTCCTCACGGGACCGGTGGGGGAAGTCGGAGGTGGTGCCGGCCATCGTGCTGTGGACCGACTTGGTGCGGATCGGTTCGTACATGGATGGCCTCCTGAGCTGTCAGGAAACCATCCTAGCTTAGATTCCGTCTAAAGTTGAGTTGTTCACAAAGAAGGACGCGTTGTATACCCAGTGTGAGCGTCAGGGCTGGCTGTAGCCGTCCAGGAAGTTCCCGATCCGGGTGACCGCATCCCGCAGATCCCCGATCGACGGCAGGGTCACGACCCGGAAGTGGTCGGGCTCGGACCAGTTGAACCCGGTCCCCTGCACGACCATGATCTTCTCGCGGCGCAGCAGGTCCAGGACCAGCCGCCGGTCGTCCTTGATCTTGAACACCTTGGGGTCCAGGCGCGGGAAGAGATACAGCGCGCCCTTGGGCTTCACGCAGGTCACGCCCGGGATCTGGGTGAGCAGCTCGTACGCGACGTCCCGCTGCTCCTTCAGCCGCCCGCCCGGCAGCACCAGGTCGTTGATCGTCTGCCGACCGCTCAGCGCGGCGACCACGCCGTGCTGTCCCGGCATGTTCGCGCACAGGCGCATGTTGGCCAGGATCGTCAGACCCTCGATGTAGGAGTCGGCGTGCGCGCGCGGGCCGGAGATCGACATCCAGCCGACCCGGTAGCCGGCCACCCGGTACGCCTTCGACATGCCGTTGAAGGTGAGGGTCAGCAGGTCGGGGGCGATCGCCGCGGTCGCCGTGTGCGTGGCGTCGTCGTAGAGGATCTTGTCGTAGATCTCGTCCGAGCAGACGAGCAGGTTGTGGCGGCGGGCGATGTCGGTCAGCCCCTTGAGCATCGCCTCGTCGTAGACGGCCCCCGTCGGGTTGTTGGGGTTGATGATGACGATCGCCTTGGTGCGGTCGGTGACCTTGCGCTCGACGTCCGCGAGGTCGGGCATCCAGTCCGACTGCTCGTCGCAGCGGTAGTGCACGGCCGTGCCGCCGGAGAGCGAGACGGCTGCGGTCCACAGCGGGTAGTCGGGCGACGGTACGAGGACCTCGTCCCCGTCGTCGAGGAGCCCCTGCATGGCCATCACGATCAGCTCGGAGACGCCGTTGCCGACGAAGACGTGCTCGACGTCCGTCTCGATGCCGAGGGTCTGGTTGTGCATGACGACCGCCCGGCGCGCGGCCAGCAGGCCCTTCGCGTCGCCGTAGCCGTGCGCCGTCGACACGTTGCGGAGGATGTCCTCGAGGATCTCGGGCGGACACTCGAAGCCGAACGCCGCCGGGTTCCCGGTGTTCAGCTTGAGGATCCGATGCCCGGCCGCCTCAAGCCGCATCGCCTCCTCGAGCACCGGGCCCCGGATCTCGTAACAGACGTTGGCGAGCTTGGTCGACTGGATCACCTGCATGTCTGGGAGCTTACGGCCCGGTAACGCCCCGCGGGCCGTGTTTTCCACCACGTGAGACGGGTGGTTTGGGCTGTTATCGCCGGTAGCTGTCCCAGGGGCCCCGTCCGTACCTAGAATGCGCGCCCATGTCCAGGCCGCCGCAGCACGAAAACGAGATGTACGGAGCGAACAGCGCGAACGGCGCTCATGGCACCAGTGAAACGGGTACGCCGGCTGGGTCCCAGGCTCCGCCGAATGTGTACCACCCGCAGCCGGAGCGGGCCCCCGTGTACGAGGAGTACGCCGATCCGGCCGCCGCGCACGGCTGGCAGAACGCGTACGACGAGACGGCCGAGCTGCCCGCGGTGGCCGAAGGGACGCGGGAGCCCCGTCGTGACGGCTCGGGGCACCGCGCCCCGCGTGGACGCCGTGCCCCGCGCTCGCGGCGGGCGGCGGTCGTCGCCGGGGCGGTCGCAGCGGTGTCGGTGGCGGCCGTGATCGTGGGGTTCTCCTTCGGGGGCTCGTCGTCGGGCGGCACGGACGGCAAGGACGGGCGCACCCGGTCGACGACCGGGGACTCCGCGGGCCCGGGGTCGTCCGGCCCGGGGGCCCCCGCCGCCCGGTCGTCCTCCGGCGGTGCGCAGCCGTCGGCCGCACCTTCGGCGAGCGCGGCGCGCAGTGGCTCGCCCACCGGGGAGGGGTCGGCGCCCGCCGGTACCGACCCGGAAGCCTCCGCCGGGTCCCCGACCACCTCCGCCCCCGCCACGAGTACGTCGGGCCCGGGCAACCCCAACGGGAATCCCGGACGGGGACAGGGCGCCACCAAGAAGCCCAAATAGCCACCGCACTCGGTGGGTTGGCTCTGCCGAAACGGGGCAGGTGCGCCTGGACTTCGTCTCCGACATGACGTGAGGGCCGGACGGCGACGCTTCACGGCACCCCCAGGCCAAAAAGAACTCCTTGCTCATCCACCCCTGTCCCCTCACAATGCACATGTCAAATCTATGGGCGGCCGGAAATTCTCCGGTCGCCCAAGTCGCAAGAGGGGACCCCCACATGAGAAAGCCTCTCGTCGCCGCGCTCAGCGCCCTGGCACTGGCCGGGATCGGTGCGGCACCCGCGGTCGCGGCCGAACCCGCCGCCCCGGTCACCGACACGGACACCGTCAAGTCCGTGGTCCACGACGCGGTCACGTCCACCACGGCGAACCTGGCCCGGCTCACCACCCCGTCGGTCAAGGCCGTCAACTTCGCCGGCACCGTCTCGCTCAGCAACTGCTCCGGCTCCGTCATCCGCTTCCCGAACTCCGCGGACAGTGACCCGGCGCTCGTCATGAGCAACGGACACTGCCTGGAGACCGGGTTCCCGGAGCCCGGCGAGGTCATCACGAACCAGACCTCCAGCCGTACCTTCGGGCTGCTCAACTCCTCCGCCACCAGGGTCGGGACGCTGCGCGCGAGCAAGGTCGTGTACTCGACCATGACCGACACTGACGTCACGATCTACCAGCTCACCACCACCTACGCGCAGATCAAGAGCTCGTACGGCATCAGCCCGCTGACGGTCAGCGACACGCACCCGACCGCCGGCACCGCCATCACCGTCGTCTCCGGCTACTGGAAGAAGACGTACGCCTGCAACGTCGACGGCTTCGTCTACCGCCTCAAGGAGGGCGACTGGACCTGGAAGGACTCGCTGCGTTACACCTCCGCCTGCCAGACCATCGGCGGCACCTCGGGCTCGCCCGTCGTCGACAACGCCACCGGCAAGGTCGTCGCCGTCAACAACACCGGCAACGAGGACGGCGAGCGCTGCACCGAGAACAACCCCTGCGAGGTCGACGAGAGCGGCAACGTGACGGTCCGCAAGGGCATCAACTACGCCGAGGAGACCTACCAGATACCGGCCTGCTTCGGCACCGGCAACAAGCTCGACCTGAGCAAGAGCGGCTGCACGCTGCCCAAGCCGTAGGTCAGGGACGGGTGGCGCTCCGTCGCACGGGACTGCGACGGACCGCCCGGCCCGCCAGCACGTCCGTCCGCCGCCCGTCCTCGATCACGAACCGCCCGTCGACGAGGACATGGGGAATGCCCGTCGGGAGCGTGCGCGGATTCTCGAACGTCGACCCCGCCGCGACCGTCTGCGGGTCGAACAGGACCAGGTCCGCCCGGTGGCCCTCGCGGACCAGCCCCCGGTCCGGCAGCCGCAGCCGCGCGGCCGGCCGCGACGTGAGATGGGCGACGCACTCCTCGAGCGACAGCACGCCCAACTCCCGTACGTACCGGCCGAGATACTGCGGGAAGGTGCCGTAGGCGCGCGGGTGCGGCTTCGCGCCCTGGAGGATGCCGTCAGAGCCGCCGGAGTGGACGGGGTGCCGCATGATCGCCTGGACGTTCTCCTCGTGGCCCACGTGCTGCAGGATCGTCGGGCCCAGCTGGTCCTGAAGCAGCAGGCGACGGGCCGTGGCCCAGGGGGACTCGCCGCGCAGGTCCGCCGACTCCCCGACCGTCCGGCCGACGAAGTCGCCCAGCGCCGGATCGGTCACGCCCGAGATCTCGATGGTGTCCCACTCGATGGGCACACCGTGGCAGCCGTCCGCGCCCACGACCTCCATGTGGTGCCGGATGCGCTCGGCCGTCTCCTCGTCCGCCAGCCGCTTGAGGATCGCCTCCGGACCGCCCTCGCTCGCCCAACTCGGCAGCATCGCCACGAGAGTGGTGCAGCCGGGGGTGTAGGGGTACGTGTCGAGGCTGATGTCGGCCCCGGTCGCCAGCGCCTCGTCCAGGAGGGTCAGCAGCTCGGGCGCCCGGCCCTTGTTCACGCCGAAGTTCATGGTGGCGTGGGCCAGATGGAGCGAGCAGTCCGCCTCCCGGCTCAGGGCGACCATCTCCTCGTACGCCTCCAGGGCCCCGGCGCCGTACGAGCGGTGGTGGGGGCAGTAGTAGCCGTCGTACGACGCCACCACCCGGCACAGCTCGGTCAGTTCGGCGTCCTTGGCGTACATGCCCGGCGTGTACGTCAGCCCGGACGACATGCCGACCGCGCCCTGCTCCAGCCCCTCGGCGACCAACTGCCGCATACGGTCCAGTTCCTGCGGGGTCGCCTCGCGGTCCTCCCAGCCGACGGCGAGCATGCGGACCGTGCCCTGCGGGATCAGATACGCCGCGTTGACGGCGATGCCCCGGCCCTCGAAACCGTGGTCCAGCCGGTCCAGGTACTCGCCCACCGAACGCCAGTCGAAGTCGATGTCGTCGCCGTACCCGTTCCAGCCGGTGATCGCCCGGCGCACCTCGGCGAGCGTGCGGTCGTCGACCGGCGCGTACGACAGCCCGTCCTGGCCGATGACTTCCAGGGTCACCCCCTGCGCGGCCTTCGCGCTGTGGTCCGGGTCGCGCAGAAGGGCCAGGTCGCTGTGGGCGTGCATGTCGATGAAGCCGGGGGAGAGGACCAGCCCCTCCGCGTCCAACTCGCGGCGCGCCCTGGGGCGTTGGCAGCCGGCCGCCGCGGCCTCCTTGACGATCGAGACGATCCTGCCGTCGTCGATCACCACGTCGGCGCGGTACGACGGCTCGCCGCTGCCGTCCACGACGTCCGCGTCCCGGATGACGAGCTGCTCCATGGCCCCTCCCACCTCCATGACTCCTCCTAGAAGAACGTACGGATGTAGTCGACGACCGTGCCGTCCGCCTCGGCCACCGGGATCAGCTGCCACTTGTCGAAGGACGTGCACGGGTGGGACAGGCCCAGGCCCAGCCAGTCTCCGACCTCCAGGTCCGCCTCGGGAGCCGTACGCAGCCACGCGTGCTGGTCGGACAGCCCGGTCACCGAGACGCCGGTGGCCGGGCGCTCGGCGCCGTCCCGGCGGACCACCTGGGCGAAGGGGAGGTCCAGGTCGTAGGCCGCGTCCCGCTTGCCCGCGTTGGCGAAGGCCTGCTCGGGGGAGGGCCGGGAGACCACCTGCGCCCAGAGCCGGAAGGCCGGCTCCAGGGCGCCCTCCTCGGGCACCCGGTTGAAGGGGGTGATCTTGCGGTAGTGCCCGTCGTCGTGCGAGACATAGGCGCCCGAGCGCAGCAACTTCAGTACGGGGACGGACAGTTCGGGGATCTCGGCGAACACGTCGGCCACCGCGTCGAACCAGGCACTGCCGCCCGCGCTCACGACGACCTCGTCCAGCCCCGCGAACCGCCCCGCCTTGTCGAAGTCCGCCGCCAGCGCGACCAGCCGGCGCAGCCACGCGTGCACCCGCTCCGGGTCGGCCTGCGGGACCTCGCCCTCGTAGCCCGCGACACCGACGAGCCGCAGCGTGGCGGAGGCCGCCACCGCGTCCGCCACCGCCGCGCACTCCGCCTCCGTACGGACCCCGGTGCGCGCGCCCTCACCGGCGGCCAGCTCGACCACGACGTCCAGCGGACGCGCGGCCCCCCGCAGTGCCGCGTCCATCAGCTCCACCCCGCGCACGGAGTCGACGTAGCAGATGAAGCGGAAGCGGGGGTCGGCGTCGAGTTCGGCGGAGATCCACTTCAGGGCGGCCGGGTCGACCAGCTCGTTGGCGACGAAGATCCGCTCGATGCCGAACGCCCTTGCCACGCGCACCTGGTGGGGGAGCGCGAGCGTGATGCCCCAGGCGCCGCGCTCGATCTGCCGCTGGAACAGCTGGGGTGCCATGGAGGTCTTGCCGTGCGGGGCGAAGGCCAGGCCGTGGCGGGTCGCGTACGTCTCCATGAGCGCGAGGTTGTGCTCCAGGCGCTCGGCCGACAGGGCGAGGACGGGGGTCGCGAAGCTGTCGGTGAAGAGGTTGCGGCGCTGCGCGGCCAGCTCGCCGACGGTCAGGCCCTCGGCGTCCGGCGGGAGGCCCTTGAAGCGGTGGTCGACGCGTTCCCCGGCGAGCCGGGCGAGGGCTTCCGTGACCATGAGGCCTCCCTGATCGGGTGCGTTGCAATCTCTGCAACGCTCATTGCGTATATCGCTTACCGCTGTCTAACATCTCGGCCAACGCGGGGTCAACGGAGCCTCCCCCAGCTTTCGGCCGGGGGACCCCCATCTCGCTGCGCTCGCCCGCCACCGCACCGAGGAGCTACGACGATCGTGACCGCGACCGGACCTGGCAATGCCCTCGACGCCGTCGATGTCGTCGATGTCGTCACGCTCGGCGAGTCCATGGTCACGTTCCTGCCCTCCAGCCCCGGCCGCCTCGCCGACGTCCCCTCCTTCGACCGCGCCATCGGCGGCGCGGAGTCCAACGTGGTGTGCACGCTGGCGGCCGCCGGGCACTCCGTGCGCTGGGTGAGCAGGGTCGGCGCCGACGGCTTCGGCGACCACCTGGTCGAGGCGATCGGGGCGTACGGCGTCGACGTCACCGCCGTACGAAGGGACCCGGCACGCCCCACCGGCATCTACTTCCGTACGGCCGGCGACCGGTCGACCGATGCCCACGAGGTGGCGTACTACCGGGCCGGGTCCGCCGCCTCCGCGATGGCCGTCGCCAACACGGATCTGGACGTCGTACGCGCCGGGCGGGTACTGCACCTGTCCGGGATCACGCCGATGCTTTCCGACGACTGCCTCGACCTGGTCCGCGCGCTGACCGCGCCCCGCGCCCGGCGGCCCCTCGTCTCCTTCGACGTCAACCACCGGCCCACGGTGTGGCGGGAGGCCGACGGGCCCCGGGTGCTGCTGGAACTGGCCCGCCGCGCCGACCTCGTGTTCGTCGGCGAGGACGAGGCGCAGGAGGTGTGGGGGCTGACCGGCGCCGACGCCGTCCGCGCCGCGTTCCCCGACCCCGAGGTGCTCGTCGTCAAGCAGGGCGGGCACGGGGCGACCGTGTTCGACAAGGAGTCCGGCACCGAGCACGTCACCTTCGTGCCCGCGCCGCGGGTGGACGTGGTGGCCGCCGTCGGAGCCGGGGACGCCTTCGCCGCCGGATTCCTCTCCGCCACCCTGCGCGGACTGCCCGTCCGCGACCGCCTGCGCCACGGCCACCTCATGGCCGCCGCCGCCCTCACCGTCCCCGGCGACCTCGCCGCACCCCCCGCCCGCGACCACGCCGACCGCCTCGCCGCTCTCGACGACGACGCGTGGGGGACACTTCGACTCGGCCCCGGCTGGACACAAGCCGTCGATCAAGCCGTACACCGGGCCGACGAGGAGGTACCCGCGCCATGAGCCAGACCGTCGACCGCGCGCTCAGCATCCTGCCGCTGCTCGCCGAGGGCCCCGCCGACCTCGGCCAGGTCGCCGACCGGCTCGGCGTGCACAAGTCCACGGCCCTGCGCCTGCTCAGGACGCTGCACGAGCACGGTCTCGTCTACCGCCAGTCCGACCAGCGCTACCGCCTCGGCGCCCGCCTCATCGCGCTCGCCCAGGAGGCCATGGAGAACCTCGACATCCGCGAGATCGGCCACCCCCACCTCGTACGCCTCAACGAGCAGTGCGGGCACACCGTCCATCTCGCGGTGTACGAGGAGTCCGAGGTCCTCTACATCGACAAGGTGGAGAGCCGGTACCCGGTCCGGATGTACTCACGGATCGGGAAACCGGTGGCGATCACCGTCGCCGCGGTCGCGAAGCTGCTGCTCGCCGACCTTCCCGAAAGCGAGCGCCGGGTGCTCGCCGACAAGCTCGACTACCCCATGTACACGGCCCGGTCCACCCCCAACGCCCCTGCCTTTCTACGGGAGTTGGACAAGGTGCGCGACCAGGGCTGGGCCACCGACCTCGGCGGCCACGAGGAGTCCATCAACTGCGTCGCGGCCCCCATCCGCGGCGCCGACGGCCGGGTCGTGGCCGCGATGTCGGTCTCCGCACCGAACGTCGTCGTCACCGCCGACGAACTCCTCACCCTGCTCCCGCTGGTGCGCCGCACGGCCGACGCGATCAGCGGGGAGTACTCCGGAAGAACGCCAGTGAAGGACAGCCTGTGACCGAGAAGATCGCACTCACCCCCAAGACCCACACCACCCCGCCCGCGAAGTTCTCCCACGGCGTCAAGAAGGGCAACATCCTCCAGGTCGCCGGCCAGGTCGGCTTCCTGCCCGCCGAGGAGGGCAAGGCCCCCACGCCCGCCGGCCCGACCCTGCGCGAGCAGACCCTCCAGACGCTCGCCAACGTCAAGGCGATCCTCGAGGAGGGCGGCGCGAGCTGGGACGACGTGATGATGATCCGCGTCTACCTCACGGACGTCGACCACTTCGCCGAGATGAACGGCATCTACAACACCTACTTCGAGGAGCAGGGCCTCACCCAGCCGCCGGCCGCCCGCACCACGGTGTACGTCGGTCTGCCCGCCGGGCTTCTCATCGAGATCGACGCGCTGGCCGTCCTGGGCTGACGCTCCCTCAACTCCCGCACCTCGTACACCTCACGGCACGGCGCCCCTCCTCCCCGGGGCGCCGTGCCGCGATCCCCCCTGCCCGGCTGCGCCCGCTGGGGGGACACCTCGCAACCCCCTGGACCATGCCCTTACGCAGAGGACCCCCCAATGTCCCTTCCGCTCGCCGCAACGGCCCCCGTCGAGACCCCACCCCACACGGGAGGCCTCCTCCTCCTGATCGACGGAACGGCCGGCCTCCTGACGGTCGCCGCCCTCGGCATCGCCCTGCTCCTCTTCCTGATCATCAAGGTCAGGCTCCAGCCGTTCGTCGCCCTGCTCGCCGTCTCCATAACCGTCGGCCTGCTGGCCGGCCTGTCCGTCACCGAACTCTTCGGCACCGTCCAGCGATCGGACGCCGTGTCGACCATCGAGTCCGGCATGGGCGGCATCCTCGGCCATGTCGCGATCATCATCGGCCTGGGCACGATGCTCGGCGCGATCCTCGAAGTCAGCGGCGGCGCCGAGGTGTTGGCCTCCCGCCTGCTGAACCTCTTCGGCGAGAAGCGAGCGCCCCTCGCGATGGGCCTCACGGGCCTGATCTTCGGCATCCCGGTCTTCTTCGACGTCGGCATCTTCGTGCTCGCGCCGATCGTCTACGCCGCCGCCAAGCGCTCGGGCAAGTCGATCCTGCTGTACTGCCTGCCCCTTCTCGCGGGCCTGTCGATGACCCACGCGTTCCTGCCCCCGCACCCGGGCCCGGTGGCCGCGGCCGGCCTCCTCCACGTGGACCTCGGCTGGATCATCCTGATGGGCATCATCTGCGGCATCCCGGCGGTACTGGCCGCCTGGGCCTACGCCGCGTGGGTCGGCCGCCGTATCTTCGTCGCCGTACCGCAGGACATGGTGGAGGCCGCGGCGGAGGCGAAGCTCGCGGTGATCAACGAGCAGCGCGAGCAGGGGGTGGAGCCGCGCGAGGAGCCGGTGCCGCTCGGCACGGTCCTCGGCATCATCGGCACTCCCCTGATCCTCATCCTGGCGGCGACCTTCTCCTCCATCGCCCTTGACCCCTCCACGGGCCGCTCGGTGATCGAGTTCTTCGGCCACCCGTTCGTGGCGCTGACGATCGCGCTGCTGCTGGCGTACTACCTGCTGGGCATCCGCAGGGGCTGGTCCCGCAAGTCCCTGGAGACCGTCTCGACGGCGTCGCTCAAGCCGGTCGGCAACATCCTGCTGGTGGTCGGCGCGGGCGGTATCTTCGGCGCGATCCTGAAGGCGAGCGGCGTCGCCCAGGCCCTCTCGGACACCTTCCACGACGTGGGCCTGCCGGTCCTCGTCCTCTCCTACCTGATCTCGGTCGTCCTCCGGGTCGCCCAGGGCTCGGCCACGGTCGCCATCGTCACGACGGCCGGCATCGTCGCCCCCCTGCTCTCCGAGGGCCACCACTCCCAGGCCTTCGTCGCCCTCGTCATCATGGCCATCTCGGCGGGCTCGATCTTCGCCTCGCACGTCAACGACGGCGGCTTCTGGATGGTGGCGAAGTACTTCGGCATCAGCGAACGGGACACCCTCAAGACATGGACCGTGCTGGAGTCGGTGCTGTCGGTGGTGGGGTTCGTGGTGGCGGCGGTGTTGAGCCTGTTCGTGTAGGCCTACGGCGACCGTACGGGCCGGTGAGGGGGGTGGCCCCCTCACCGGCCCGGCGGCTCAGGCTTCGCTCTCCGGTTCCGTGAAGATCTCCTCGGCGGTCGTTGCGGTGGCGGCGCGGGTGAGCCAGCGGCGGAGGAGGTCGGAGTCGGCGCAGCCGGTGATGCGTTCGAGGATCTCGTCGGAGACGTCGAGGCCGCGTGCTTCCAGGACGAGTAGGACGTCCTCGGCGGCCGTCCGAACGCGGCCTTCTTCACGGCCCTCGTCACGGATCTCTTCCGAGATGTACGACTTGTAGAAGGAGAGGTCCACGGCCACCAATCCGGGCTGGTTGCAGGAGATCGTGCGGGTGACGATACGGCCGCCGGGGACGCGGGCGCGTTCGAAGCCCGGCGGTTTCTTGATTCACGTCACTCAGCGTGGCGATGCGTGCTTACCGTGAACAGTGACGACGCCGTTGCGTACGGTGACTGTCCGGGGCTTGTCCGGTGCTGTCCGGGCTGTCGGGGGCGGTCGTACGGGTAGGGGGCGTCGAGTGCGCGGACGTACGGCGAAGGGGTGCGGGATGAGCGTGGACGGCGAGACGGAGCGGCTCAAGACCGAGGCGGACGAGCCGGGTTGGGAGGTGGATCCGGACGACGAGTGGGGGCTGGCGGTCATCGCCACCGTGGGGCGGCAGTTGAGGCTGCGACGGGAGGCGGTGGGGATGCGCGTTGCCGACTTCGGGAGGGCCGTCGGCTACGGCGAGGACATGGTGCGCAAGATCGAGTCCGGGAAGCGGATTCCCCAGCCTGGCTATCTGGACAAGGGGGACGAGGTGTTGGGGGCGGGTGGGCTGATCTCGGCGATGAAGGAGGACGTGGAGAAGGTCCGTTACCCGAAGCAGGTGCGGGATCTGGCGCAACTGGAGGCCAGGGCGGTGGAGTTGCTCTCCTACGGCAACCACAACCTGCATGGTCTGCTCCAGACGGAGGAGTACGCATGGGCGTTGCTGAGGACGCGGCGGCCCGTGCCTCCAGAAGGCCAGCTGGAGCAGGCAGTGGCGGCGCGGATGGCCCGTAAGGTGATCTACGAACGCTCACCGGCTGCTGAATTCAGCTTCGTCCTGGAAGAGACGACGCTGAGGCGCCCGGTCGGAGGCAAGATGGTGTGGCGCAGGCAGCTTGAACATCTACTGGAGATGGCTCAGTTGCGGAACGTCGAAATTCAGGTGATGCCGATGGACCGCTGGGACCATCCTGGTATGGGAGGGCGAGTCCAGGTGTTGAAGTTCGGGGACGGCTCGGCGGTCGGGCGCATGGACGACGAGTTCAATGGGCGCCCTGTCCACGACCCGAGGCAGCTCCGGATCCTCGAACTGCGCTATGGCATCATCCGGGCCGAGGCTCTGACCGCACGGGAGTCACTGTCCTTCGTCGAGCAACTGGTGGGAGAAACATGATCCGCAAGGCCTCTGCCGGGGGCGCTTCCGAGCTGGTGTGGTTCAAGAGCAGCTACAGCGACAGCAACAACCCGAACGACTGCGTCGAGGTGGCCAACACCCCCGCCACCATCCACGTCCGCGACTCCAAGCACACCGACGGCCCCCGGCTCGCCCTCCAGCCGACGGCCTGGGCGGAGTTCGTGGCGTACGCGTCCGTTGCGCAGATGTAACCCGGGTATGCGGATGTGAAGGCAGGGCTGACTGTCCCCGGCACAGGATCGTCGGCCATACTTCCGGCGTGGAGCAGCGAATAGATTCGAGCAGCAAGGCCCTGGACGGCGCCGGGATCGACCCGGCCTTCATCCCCGGGCTCACCTCGCCCGCATCCGCTGAGCCGGATGATGCCAGCCCGGAGGATGCCGAGGAGACGGCGGCGGGGGTCACCTCCGAGGAGACGGCCCCGGCGGAGCCCGCGGTCGACGAGGACGAGCGCGAGGAAACGGAAGAGGAAGACGACGGGGAAAACGCCGAGGCCCCCGAAGGCCCCGTCTTCGAAGCCTCCGACCGGCGCGCGAAGATCGTCGCCGACCACAACGGTGTACGGCTCTCCCTGGACGACCAGGAGTGCGAGTTCCGCTGGGACGAGATCGGCGCCGTAGAGACGGAGTCCCCCCGCTTCGGCAAGCGTTTCACCATCACGGTCCACACCCCTGACCGCCGCTGGTACCCGATCGAGATCGAGGCGACGGCCCGGGCGCGCTTCGAGGAGTGGGAAGAGGAGCTGGACGCGGTCCTCGACGCCTACTTCGAGGACGGTGTGGAGGAGCCCGAGTCCGAGCCTGAGACTGAGCCCGAGGCGGACGCCGAAGCTGAAGCCGAGACCGATGCCGAGCATGAGTCGGACGCCGAAGCTGAAGCCGAGACCGATGCCGAGCCCGAGGCTGAAGTCGAGGCCGATGCCGAGGTCAAGGCCGATGCCGAGACCGAGGCCAAGGCCGACTAGGCCTCCTGGGCACTCCGTCCCACCTCACCCCCAGCTCGGCAACTCCGCCAGGTTCCCGCCCAGCACCCGACCATCGCGGCCGCGGAGCAGCGCGGATGTGCCGAGCCGGGGACCCGTCCTGTCCAGGCCCCCGGCCGCCACCCCATGGTTTAACCGCAGTACTGGGCCTCTTTGCCGATGGACCGGTACATGCAGTCCGCGTTCTCCAGCAACTGCAGGACGGCATCCCGGTTCCGGGAGGTCTCCCGCTCGATCACCTCGTCGGGTGGATAGAACCCACCCCCGGAACCGGACGTCGGGTACATCTCGAAGGTGTACGAGAAGATCTTCTGCGTACCCCAGAGATAGTCGTCGATCGACCCGTCCGTGATGTACAGGTCACTGGACTGCTCGGCGGTGTACCCGTTGCTCGCGGCCATCTTCTGCCCGACGGTTTTGAACGCGTTGTAGTCGTCCGTCGTCATCCCGGTCGTCGTGTCCGAGTACGTGTAGCCGAACGGCCACAACACCAGTTCGCTGTACGTGTGGAAGTCGATCCCAGCGGTGATCTGCTGCTTGCCGCCGACCACACGGCCGCGCACGAAGTCGGCGACCACCTTCACCTCGGGCGCGGACTCGGCGGACGCACCCCGGTACGTCTCCGAGGACGTGGACCCCGAAGAGCCGCCGCAGCAGCCCCACTTGTAGTTCCAGTTCCGGTTGAGGTCCGTACCGACGTACGAGGAACCGGAGTTGGGCTGCCGGTTCTTGCGCCACGACCGGTACGAGCCCGTGGCGATGTCGTACTCGCCGCCGTCCGGGTTGAGATCGGGCACGATCCAGATCTCCCGGCTGTTCACCATGCTGGTGATTCGTGAGTCGCTGCCGTACCCGGCCCCCAACTCCCGCAGCAGATACAGCGCCATCTCCACCGTCAGGTGCTCGCGCGCATGCTGGTGGAAGGTGAACAGGACCTCGGGCTCGCTCTCGTCCGTCGCCACGTTGTCGCTGACCTTGATGGCGACGATGTCCCGCCCCTGATACGACTTGCCGATCACCCGCTTGCTCATGATGTTCGGGTAGGCCGCGAGCCGCTGGTCGATCTCCGTGTTCGTCTCGGCGTAGTTGTGGTACCTCGAGTCGGCCGAGGGGAAGTCGTAGAGCCGTAGGTCGTCCGAGCCCGAGGAGCGGTCCGGCGCCGAACCCAACGGCGAGACCTCGTAGCCCTGTTGGCGCAGTTTCCTGATCTGCTCGGCGCGCCCGGAGACGACCACCGTCTCCTCGTCGGACTCGTCCACGCTCACGCCGGCCGCCGCGATGGCGGTGCGGGTGACGGGGGTGTTGTGGTCGACGTGGATCTCGTACTGCCGGACGTCGTCGGCCGAAGGCGCCGCCTTCTGGCTGCTGCTGGCGGTGGCCGAGACGGGTGCCGCGAGGGCGAGGGCGAGAAGGGCGGCGAGCGCGGCGGTACGTCTTCCGCTGCGGGCGCCCGAGCCTCGTATCCGAAGTCGCATGAAGTCTCCTTGTTTCTCCAGGGATTCCGGGGTCTCCGGAAGCGGGGAGTGGAGCTGGGGGGTGGTTCGTTCAGCGACGTGCTGGTGCGGGTGCCGCCCATCGTCAGGGAATGGCATGGACAGGTCAAGGGCACGCCAAGGTGGCCGGGCGTGAACCCCTCGGAAATCGGCCGCGCAGTGTACGCGCGCCCCATTCCCCCGCAATGGCCTCCGGCAAAGTGCACTCGCGGGTGTGAGCGGCACGTGCATATATGCCGAATCCCGAGCAGAGTGAAGGTTCGCGCAAGGGGATTCGGGCGCTCCGGATCCTCGACTACACCCCAGAGGGACCACACCCCAGAGGACTGGCTGATCATGGGCGGATCAGCGCCGCGACGGGACCGTCGGTTGCCGGTCGAGACGACCAGCTTCGTCGACCGGCGCGGCGAACAGACCGAAGGCCGCGAGCTGCTCGCCAGGGCGCGCCTGGTGACGCTGACCGGACCGGGCGGCGTCGGCAAGACACGCCTCGCCGCACGGGTCGCGGCCCGCGTCGAGCGTGCCTTCCCGGACGGCGTGCGCTTCGTGCACCTGGCCGGACTGCACGACCCGGCGCTCGTCCCCCTCGCCGTCGCCGACGCGCTCGGCCTGCACGACCACTCCGCGCAGCCGCCGCTGGACGCGCTGGTCGAGCAGGTACGCGACCGGCGCCTGCTGCTCGTCCTGGACAACTGCGAACACCTGCTGCAGGCCTGCGCCGACCTCGCCGCCGCCCTCCTGCGCGGCACCACCGGCGTCCGCGTCCTCGCCACCAGCCGGCACCGCCTCGCGCTCACCGAGGAACACCTCATGGAGGTACGGCCGTTACCCGTCCCCGACCCGGACGGCGACCTCAGCGCGGCCGAGGGCCACCCGGCCCTCGCGCTCTTCGCCGACCGCGCCGCCGCCGTGGTCCCCGGCTTCCGCCTCACCGCCGACAACAGGGCCGCCGTGGCCCGTCTGTGCCGCCGCCTGGACGGCCTCCCGCTCGCCATCGAGCTGGCCGCCGTACGCATGCGCGTCCTCGGCGTCGAACAGCTCCTGGAACGCCTCGACGACCGCTACCGCCTTCTTACGGCCGGCTCCACCGCGGTCCTGCCCCGTCACCAGACCCTGCGCGCCGCCGTCGACTGGAGCCACGAACTCTGCACCGAACAGGAGCAGTTGGTGTGGGCGCGGGCCTCCGTCCTGGCGGGCGGCTTCGACCTGGAGACGGCGGAGGCGGTGTGCGCGGACGCCGAGCGGGTGCGGCCACAGGAGGTCCTGGAAGCCGTCGCCGGGCTTGTCGACAAGTCAGTACTGGGGAGGGAGACCGGACCGGACGGGGTGCGCTACCGGCTGCTCGACACCCTGCGGCACTACGGCCTCGACCGGCTGCGGCAGCTGGCGGGCGAGGAGACCGCGACCCGGCGCCGCCGGCGCGACTGGATGCAGCGACGGGCCGCCGACTGCGAACGCGCCTGGTTCGGGCCGGGCCAGCGGGAGATCGTCGCCCGGCTGCGGGCCGACCAGGACAATCTGCGCGCCGCCCTCGACTTCAGCCTCACCGCCCCCGGCGAACGCCTCGCCGGACTGCGCCTCGCGGGCACCCTGTGGTTCTACTGGCACGCCTGCGGGGCGCCCCGCGAGGGCCGCCACTGGCTGGAACGGGCCCTCGACGCCAACCCCGAACCGACCGGTGAGCGGGCCCGCGGCCTGTGGGTCGCCGGCCTCCTCGCGGCCGCCACCCAGGACATGACCGAAGGCCTGCGGCGCGCACGGGAGGCCCACGCCCTGGCCCGCCGTCTCGGCGACACGGCGGAGGCCGCCCACGCCGACTACGTCATCGGCGTCCTGCGCCTGTTCAACAACGAACTCCCGGCCGCCCTGGAGCACTTCGAGGCGACCGTCGCCCGCGGCCGCGTCCCCGGCCAGCACCTCAGCCTGCACGGCCTCGACCAGGTCGAACTCGCCTGCGCCCTGGGCTTCCTGGGCGAGGCCGACCGCGCCGTCGAGGTCTGCGAGCGGGCGCGCCGGCTCTGCGAGGAGCACGGCGAGGAATGGGTGCGGTCGTACGTCCTGCGGATGCTGGCCCTCGCCCACACCGTGAAACAGGACTGGAAGGAGGCCGAAGCGCACGCCCGCGAGGCCCTGCGTCTCAAACTCGCCGTCCACGACGGCATCGGCATCGCCCTCACCCTCGACCTGCTGGCCCAGATCGCGACCCGGGCGGGTGCCCACGAACACGCGGCCGCCCTGCTCGGCGGCGCCGACCGCACCTGGGCCGACATCGACCGGAACCGCTGGGGCTCGACCGCCCTCAACTCCCTCCGCCGCAGCAGCGAGGAGCGAGCGCTGACCTTCTTGGGACAGGCCGCCTTCCAGCGGTCGTACGGGAAAGGCGGCGCCCTCGGGCTCGCGGAGATCGTCGCCTACGCCACCGACGACGAACAGCCCCAACACCCCACCCCCACAAGGAGGATCAACGGCCGCCGCGGCTCCCGCGGCACGCCACCCCAGGGGCCCACGCTCACCCGCCGCGAGGCCGAGGTCGCCGAACTCGTCGCCCAGGGCCTCGCCAACCAGCAGATCGCCGACCGACTCGTCATCGCCCGCCGCACCGCCGAAGGCCATGTGGAACGCATCCTCAGCAAGCTCGGCTTCAGCAACCGCAGCCAGATCGCCGCCTGGGTGACCGCCCAGCGCTGAGCCACGTCCAGGCTCCCCTCCCGGACCACACCGACCCAGAGGAGAACCATGACCAGCACCCGACACGCCCCCGCCCCCACCCCGTTCGACCACCGCATGGCCGTGTACGGCGCGGACGACGAGTTCGTGGCCGCCACCCTGCCGTTCCTCGCCGAAGGCCTCGGAGCCCTGGGCGAACCCCCGCCCGTGGCCATCGCCGCCCCCGACAAGCTCGACCTCCTGCGCGAGGCCCTCGGCGCCGACGCGAAGGACGCCGTCCTCGTCCCGCACACCGACTGGTACACGGGCTCGGCGGCCAACGCCGTGGCCCAGGCCGCCGGTTACCTCGCCGCGCACGCCGGCCCCGGAGGCCGTATCCACCTCCTCATGGAACCCGTCTGGAACGGTCGCGCAGGACGCTCCGTCCGGGAGACCACCGAGTGGATCCGCTACGAGGCCCTCGCCAACCTCCTCTTCGCCCCGATGGCGACGACGGCGCTGTGCGCCTACGACATCCGCACCGCCGGTATCGCCATCGTCGAGGCGGCCCGCCGGGCCCACCCCGACACGGCCGTCTACGAGGATCCGCCCCGCCTCACCGCCGAACTGGACTCCACGCCGCTGCCGTTGCCCCCGGCCGACGCGGAGCTGCTCACACAGCCGTACCCGGAGGCCGTACGCAGGGCGGCGGCCGCCCGTGGACTGGCCCTGGCGGACGCGGAGTTGTTCACCGAGGCGGTCACCGCCGCGGCCGCCGCCCTCGGCCCCGTCACCATCGCCCGGCTGTGGGGCCAGGCGCCCGGCTGCGTCTGCGAACTCCGCACCTCCCGTCGGGTCGACGACCCGCTCGCGGGCTTCGTCCCACCGCCCACCCCCGAACTGGAACCGGACCAGGGACTCTGGTTCACCCGTCAGGTGTGCGCCTACGTCGACGTCCGGGACGACGGGGCGGGGGCGACCGTACGGCTGCAGTACGGATAGCCGTCGGCGGTCGTACCCGTGGCCGTACACAGGTAGGGAGACAGGTAGTCCTCCCCGTGTGCCGCAGCGCCGGGGAGGACACCCTCAAACCATGCTGGATCTCTCCGGGACCCCCCTCCCGGACCCCGACCCTCAATACGCCGCGTACCCCCAACCGCCTTTGAGGGCAGGCAACTTGAGCGTCGAGTACGACCCCCGTCCCACCGCCGTCCGCGAGGCCCGCGCAGAGGTCCGCAGACAGCTGGAGGCATGGGGTCTGACGGACCGGACCGACCTGGTGGAGGTGGCCGAACTGCTCGTCAGCGAGCTGGCCACCAACGCCCTGCTGCACTCCGCGAGCCGCTTCCGGCTCACCCTGTCCGCCGCACACGGAGTCCTGCGCTGCGAGGTGCACGACGGCGGCCGCCGCACCCCGCAGGTCCTGGAGGCCGGTGCGTCGGAGAGCGGGCGCGGGATGTTCCTGGTGAACGCGCTTGCCCGGCGCTGGGGTTGCCACCAGGACGGGTCGGGCAAGACGGTGTGGTTCGAGTTGGGGACGTGCGGGGCGGACGGCTGCGGTCGGCGACAGCCGTAGCGCCCTCTTGTCCGTTCGGCTTCTTTGGGGTTTCTTGACCTTCATGGCGGATACCACGGGAAACCCCACTGACACCGAGGCACCATCCGACACGAACCGCACCTCCCGCCGATCGAGTTGGCGGTACATCGGACCCGGCATCGTCGTGGCCGCGACCGGCGTGGGCGCCGGAGACCTGGTGGCCACACTCATCGCCGGCAGCAACTTCGGCTACACCCTTCTCTGGGCCGCGATCGTCGGCTGCCTGGTGAAGATCTCCCTCGCCGAGGCGGCCGGCCGCTGGCACCTCTCCACCGGCCGCACCCTCTTCGACGGCTGGGCGAGCCTCGGCCGCTGGACGACGTACTTCTTCGTCGTCTACGTCGTGATCTGGGGCTTCGTCTACGGCGCGGCGGCGATGTCGTCGAGCGCGCTGCCCCTGCAGGCACTGTTCCCGGACGTGATGGACCTGAAAGCGTGGGCCGTCGCCTGCGGCCTGGTCGGGCTTGGCTTCGTCTGGTTCAACAAGTACGAGGTCTTCGAGAAGGTCATGACGGTCCTGGTGGGCGTCATGTTCGTGGTGACGGTGTACCTGGCCATCAGGGTCACGCCGAACCTGCCCGACGCACTGGCCGGCCTGCTCCCCGTCCTCCCGGACGAGAAGGACTCGATCCTCAACACGCTGGGCCTGATCGGCGGCGTCGGCGGCACCATCACCCTTGCCGCGTACGGCTATTGGGTCAACGCGAAGGGCTGGACGAACACCGGCTGGATGAAGGTGATGCGGCTGGACAACCGGGTCGCGTACGCGACGACCGGCATCTTCGTCATCGCCATGCTCTTCGTCGGCGCGGAGCTGCTCCACTCCGCGAACGTGTCCATCGCGAGCGGCGACAAGGGCCTGATCCAGCTCACCGACATCCTGGAGAACGAGCACGGCTCGGCGACGGCGAAGTTCTTCCTGATCGGCTTCTTCGCGACGTCCTTCACGTCGTTGATCGGCGTGTGGCACGGAGTGAGCCTGATGTTCGCGGACTTCGTCGCGCGGTACCGCAGCAAGGGGGAATCGACGGGCGAGAAGGTGGCGTCGGGCGAGAGGGTGGCGTCGGGCGAACGCGAGCGGTCATGGCCCTTCCGGGCGTACCTCCTGTGGCTGACCTTCCCGCCGATCGTGCTCCTCTTCCAGGGCGAGCCCTTCCGCCTGATCATCCTCTACGGCGTGCTGGGCGCGGCGTTCCTCCCCTTCCTCGCCCTGACCCTGGTCTGGCTCCTCAACTCCTCCCGCACACCCCGCGAGTGGCGCAACGGACTCCTGAGCAACGCGATGCTGGCCCTCGCGGGGCTGCTGTTCCTGGTCCTGTGCGTGAAGCAGATCTGGGACCAGCCGTGGGCGGACTTCTTCTGAGCCGCGCCGGGTTCCCTTCGGTTCCTTTCAGCTCCCTTCGGGTCTCTACAGCCACTTGGGGCTGAGGGCGATCTCGCGGAGCTGTTTCATGGTCAGAACGGGGGCCTTGCGGCTGGCGGCGGTGTCCTGGGCGCCGGAGTTGAAGGCGCTGATCACCACCCGCCTCCCGTCGGTCCTGATGGTGTCGACGGTCCACATCACGACACCCGCACCGCCCTTCTCGCCGGGCCCCTGATGCGTGGCGACCTTCGTCCCGTCGGGCAGGGTCTCCGCATCGGAGCCGAAGAGTTCACCCGCGACGTCCGACATGTCGGCCTGGACGTTGATCTGCACGAGGCTCTTGCCCTTGCCGTCGTCGACGACGACGTAGCCGAACCCGGGATCGTCGCCGCTGGCCTCGGACACGGTGAGGCCCTTCGGCAGAAGGCTCTTGAGGGTCGGCGCGATCGGCACCTCGGCGGCCGTCGCGGTCGCGCTCGGTTGCGCGGTCGGCTTCTTCGATTCCGAAGGCATTGCGTCGATGGCGTCCCGCCAGGCGGACGCGGCGGCGACGTGCTTCAACTGGGTGGGAGACAGGGGCGGTTGGTCCCTGGTGATGGGCGCGTCCTTCTCGGCTGCGGCGTTCCACTCGCTGACGCTGACGTGCTGACCCTGCGGTGTGAGGAGTTCGGCGGTCCACCACTTGGTGTCCACGCGCCGGTCCGGGTACTCGTACCCCTGCAGAACCATGAGCACCGAACTGTCCGACAGCCGGGTGGTGTTGCAGGAGTCGTAGTGCGTGAACGCCTTGCCCGGGCACTCGGTGACCTGCCGCGCCTCGTCGCTCCCCGGCTCGACCCGACCGAGGCCCACCTCCACGGCCGCCGCGCCCTTGCCGTCGTCGAAGACGAGATGCGCGTACGGCCCCAGCTTCTCGCCCGTGCCCCGCGCCTGAGCCCCGCTGAACTTGCCGTCGGGGAGCAGCTTTTCGAGCGTACGGATCAACGCGTCGCCGGAGACGGGGGTGGGGGCGGGGGTGGCAGTGGCGGTGTGCCCGGTGCCGACGGAGGCCCCGTCCTGCCGTGCGGATCCGGTGCCGGGCAGGAGCACCGCCCCGCCCACACCGACGAGCGCGAGCCCGGCGGCCCCGCCCACGACGGCGGTCCTGCGTCGCAGCAGGCGTCGCCGCCCTTTGAGGGCGCCGGCGGTGACGAGCGCGGCCCGGTCGGTCTCGAAGGCGGACCCTGCGTGGCGCAGGCCGGCGGAGAGCCGTTCCTCGAAGGGATCGCTGTGCTGTTCGAAGGGCATGACGGACCACCGTTTCGCGAGGCGGATGGAAGAAGGGGGGTGCTCGGACGGGTGCTGGGACGAGTGCTCAGACGGGTTGCGTCGGGGGCAGGTGCGTTCGGGGACGTTCAGGGACGGGCGTACTCACCGAGGTCCTCGCCGAGCAGCTCCCGCAGCCGCCCGAGGGCACGGACGGACCGCGTGCGCACGGCGGCCGAGCTGGCGTTCATGACCTGGGCGGTCTCCTCGATGGAGCGGTCCTCCCAGTACCGCAGGACGACCACGGCCCGGTCCTTGGCGGGCAGCCGGGCGAGGGCCTCCAGCAGGGTCAGCCGCAGCGGCATGTCACCGCCCGAGCCGGCGTCGGGCAGGTCGGGCAGGACGTCGGTGGCGCGCTCGGTGCTGCTGCGTCTGCGCTGATGAGTGAGGAACGTACGCAGGAGAACGGTCTGTGCGTACCCCGCAGGATTCCCGACCCGCGACACACGCCGCCAGCTGACGTAGAGCCGCCCGAGGGTCTCCTGCACCAGATCCTCGGCGAGATACGTGTCACCGGCGGTCAGCAGACAGGCGGACCGATAGAGATGCCCGGCGCGCGCCGCGGCGAACTCCGCGTACTCGTCCGCGCGTGCCTGCCTCATCCGCGTCCCCCTGCCCACCGTGCCGTGCCCGGCACCGTCCACACGTTCTCACTTCTTTGACGCGGTGGGGCGGGGGAAATGTTTCAGAGGCGGCCGACCGGCCGTTCTGGGGGGCTATCCGGGACGACACCTCGGAAAGCGGCAGCCCCGCCCTCGGACCGTAGCCCTTCATCCAGGACGGCGGCACGACGGTCCACACGCGGACGTCACACCTGGACTTCGGTCCTGCGTCTGCCGAGCCTGCGACGGTACGTGGGGCTTCGGCGAATCCCGCGGCAGATCACTCGGGGAAACAATCCGGCCGCAAGCCCTGGAGCTGAGCGAGGGCCCGCCTTTCGTACAGCTGCACACGGTTGTTGAAGTTCTGCCATTGACATGCTCCTTGAGCTGAACTCAAGGATTCTGGCCTTCCCTCACGGTGCTGTGTTGCTATGCAGCACGGCTTGTGTGGGATTCCGTGGCTTCCTGTTTCATCGCGCTGTGCCGGGACTGGGTCCCTGGTCTTACCGGCGCTCCGCAGGCGTTTTCGGTCTCCGCGCGTCCCTCGGCGACCATGGCTCGCATCCGCTGTCCCTCTTGGAGGGTGTTGCGGGCTGCGTTCGTATCTCTGTCGTGGATGGTTCCGCAGGCGGGGCAGGCCCAGGTGCGGATATTTAGGGGCTTGGGCCCGTCGATGTGGTGGCAGGCCGGGTTCGAACAGCGCTGGGAAGACGGGAACCTTCGGCCGGTGCGCTGGAAATCCCTGCCGTACCGCTTGGCTTTGTAGCTGAGCATGTCCAGGAAGCTGGACCAGCCCGCGTCGTGGATGGATTTCGCTAGTTTCCCCCGGGCAAGGCCTTTCACGTTCAGCGTCTCGGCGTGGACCGCTTGGTGTTCGCGGATCAGCTTGGATGAGAGCTGGTGGTGGAAGGCGTGCCGGGCGTCGGCGACCTTGGCATGCTGGCGGGCCAGCCGCAGCCTCGACTTCTCCTTGTTCTTCGAGCCCTTCTGTTTGCGGGAATGCTCGCGCTGGAGCTTCTTCAGCTTCTTCTCGGCCCGCCGTAGGAACCGTGGCGAGGTGACTTTCTCTCCGTTGTCCAGAACGGCGAAGTGGGTCAGGCCCATGTCGAGGCCGACCTCGCGCCCCGCTACCTCTCCCACGGGCCAGTGCTGTGCGTCAGTGTCCGGATCGGTCTCGATCACGAACGACGCGAAGTAGCGGCCGGCCGAGTCCTTGATCACGGTGACGGTGGCCGGGGTGGAGGGCAAAGTACGGGACCAGAGCACCCGCAGCGCGCCGATCTTCGGCAGGAGCAGCCTGCCCTTCTCGGTGATCTTCCAGCGGGCGTTGGCGGTGAACCGCACCGCTTGCCGCTTGTCCTTGCGGGACTTGAAGGCGGGCGGACCGACCGGCGAGCCCTTGCGCTCGGCCTCGACGATGGGCAAAGAAGGCGCTGTAGGCGGCCTCCAGGTCCCGCAAGGATTGCTGGAGCACCACGGCGGACACCTCACCCAGCCAGGCCCGTTCCGCCCTCCGCTTCCCTGTCGTGATCACTGTCTTGGACAGGTCCCCGGCCCTGATCCACGGCTCCTTCGCCGCGTATGCAGCACGGCGCATCGCGAGCGCGTCGTTGAAGACCACGCGCGCGCAGTCGAATGTCCGTGCCAGCAACTCACGCTGGGCGGGCGTCGGCTCAAGCCGGAAGGAGTACCGCAACTGCATGACATCGCAGCGTAGACAGGTGTTCCTTCCCCGAAGATGACTTCCCTTCTCTTCATCCGATCCAGCGAATTCGCGTAACGCTTTGATGTTTCTCGTCGTTTGACCTCGCTCGGCAGGCACTCGCTGAGCTCCGCACCTTGGCCGCGAGATCGGTCTAGTTTCCTGGACGAAGCCGGTAGCGCTGCCGCACCTGAAAGAACAGTGCCCCTTACGCCTCCCGGCCCTCCCACCACTTGTCCAGCAGCAGGCCCATGGAACATCCCGCCAGCAGCACCCCCGTCGACATCCACAGAGCGAGACTCGACATGCTTGCCAGCTCCGGACGCAGCGACACCGTCAGCAACTGCCCCGCCGCCGGCACCGCGCACGCCGCCACCACGTGGCGCGTGGGCATCTGGCGCCACGGCTCCGGATGCACCCGCGCGGCCGCCCAGGTCGCGAGGAGCACGCAGAGCAGGTTCGGTACGTGGACGAACGCCAGTGCCGCACCGAAGGAGCCGACTCCCTCGGGGCCCACCAGGTTGTCGTACACCACCCTGACCTGGAGATACTCAGTGACGACGAGGACCAGGATGCCCACTGCCCAGGAACGCATGAGAGCCATCAGTCGCCTCCGAAGACCTCGTATGCGAGCAGGATCGTGAAGCCCAGCGCCGCCAGGCCGCAGCCCGCCGTCAACGCGAGGGCCTGCAGGACCGGGGACCAGCGGCCCCGGCCCGCGACGGTCGCCGTCCTCTGCGGATCACGGGGGTCGTAGGTGACGGTGACCGGGGTGCCCTCGTCGGTCGACCAGCTCGCGAGGTCCTCGAACTCGACCTGCGTGCCGTCGGCCGTACGGAAGGCGAAGAAGTGACGCGTGGCGTCCGAGCGGTTGTACGGCTCGGTCTCCACGCGAACGCACGAACCCTCCGCCCGGACACCGCGTCGCAGCACCCGCGCCACCGTCACCAGACGCCTCGCGTACTTGACCGCGATCGCGCCGAAGAGCGCGACGAGCAGGGCCAGTACGAGGTAACCACCGCCCGGTACGTGCACGGCTAGTGCACCTCCACCGACTCGACGATCTTCTTCAGGTCGGCGTCCGAGAGCTTGCCCCGTGCCGAGTCGACGCGGATCGCGAAGGTCTTGTCGGAGGAGTCCAAGCCGGTCAGGATCACGCCCTCGACCGGTGTGCCCTTCGGCGGATCGTCGTCCTGGCCCGTCGACTTGAAGGTGAAGTCGATCCGCTTGGCCTCGTCCGTGCCGGTCAGCTTCACGTCCTTGTCGCCCTTGACGCTCGCGCCCATCTGGATGCCGGCCTCGGCGGCGATGGCGGCCTGCTCCGCCGAGTTCGCCTGGGTGAAGTCGAGTTGGACGGTGACGAGGGAGACGGTCCTCCCGCTCTCCGTGCGTACGGCCGCCGCCGCGTTGTACTTGCCGCGCTCGGCCGCGCTTTGCTTCTCGTACCCCTTCGGGTACGACACGTCGACGCCCTTCGTCTTCAGCGTGCCCCACCCGTCGGGCACCGAGGCGGAGTTCGCGTTCCCCTCTCCGCACCCGGCGAGGAACGCGGTCAGCAGGCCGGCGGCCAGGAACGTACGGCGGGTCTTCATCAGCGGGAACTCCCCTCTCGTCAGTTCGCACAGTAGCTGTAGGGGACGTAGGAGCGGCTGTTGCCGCGAGGGGCGCCCAGGAACTGGGCGTCGGTCAGCGTCTCGGACTTCTTCTCGGTGCTGACGGACAGGCCGAGGCTGAGGCCCAGGTTCAGCTCGAAGCCGTACTCGGCGGCGTTGACCTCGCCCGTGTAATTCATCCTGCTCGACCTCCCCTTGTCGAACATCAGCTGCCCGAAGGGATCGTCGGCGCCGGGGCGGGCGGTCGGGGCGTGGTCGTCGAACATGTACTGGAACGGCGTGGCGAGCTGCTCGTTGTTGCTGTCGAGCCACTGCTCGCCGATCGCCCGGTCCTTGTCGCCCGCGGCGGTGGGGTCGAAGCTGACGGAGTTGGTGACGATCTCGATGCCGGTGGAGCTGTCGGTGCCCTTCTCTCCGACGCTGCCGCCCCGCTTGTCCTTCTTGTCCTTGCCGTTGTCGCCGCCGACCTTGACGCCGTCCTTCTGGCCGCCGTCCTCGACCGTGCGGGTCATGTCGATGCGGACCAGCTTGCCGGTCCCCTTGTCGTACGTGACGGTGATGGTGCCGGTCTGGGTGCGGGAGGCCGAGTACTCGCCGCTGACCGGGCCGGCCTCGTAGCCGGCCTTGGTGCCGTACTCGATCGACGAGGAGTACGTGTACGACTTGGTGTTCTTGTAGGCGTTGTCCGTCCAGGTCACGTCGGGGGAGTACTTGAAGTTGCCGCCGAGCGTGGCGCTGAGCTTCTTCTCGTCGGCCGCGGAGATCTTGATGCCCGCGGACGCGGACGCCTCCAGGCCCACCTTGCCGTAGGTGATCTTGCGGTTGTCGCCGAGGTGGTCCTTGACCCGGTTCTCGGTGTCCTCCTCGTCCTTCAGCGGGCCCGTCCCGAAGAGGTACGCGATGCTGTCGCCGAGACTGGCCTCCGCGCCGCCGGGCATCGTGCGCCGCATCTCGTACATCTGCAGTTTCTCGATGTCGTCCCGGAACTGCTTGGCCTCGTCGGGGCTCTCGAACACCCAGGTGTCGCCGTTGGTGACCTTGATCCCGAGGCCGAGTTCGACCTTGTCGGTGCCGAACTTGCCCACCTTCATACCCGGTTTGAAGTCCTTCTTCGCGGCGACGGACGCGGCGTCGGTGAAGGTCAGGTAGACGAGCTCGTCCTTGTCGTCGACCTTGCCGTCGTGGTTGACGTCCGTCTTCGCCTTGAGGCGCTGCTCCTGGAAGCCGTACTCCTTGCCGATCTCCCAGAACAGGATCTTCGCCTTGGAGCCCGCCTTGTCGGTGACCGAGGAGACCTGGCACAGGGCCGGCTCGTAGTCGGCGTCGGTGAGGGGTTTGCCCGGATTCGGGTCGCCGGCACCGCAGTTGCCGCCGCCGGCGACCTTGCAGATCTGGGCGGCGATCCTGTCGGCGATGGTCTGCCCGATGCCGGTGGCCGAGACGCCGAGCACGATGGCGACGGTGACGACGACCATCCCGAGGTACTCGGTGCCGGTCGCGCCGCGGTCGTCGTACACGTACGTCCGTCGTTCGTTTCTGTACGTCCCTCGTTCCCGTGGTCGTATGCCTCCCCCGCGAGACATGCGCACCCCTCCTCCGCCGACGGTCTTCCTGTGGATGCGGCGACAGTAGGTGCGGGGGTGGCCGGGCGGCGTGGGTCCGAGGGCCCAAACGGAGGCCCAGAGTCGAAATGGGACCGGCAAGATGCTCAACCTGCCCCGTTTTGGCGTGTCTTGTGAAACAGCAGTTGCCGACCAGCTACAGAAACGCTGTTCTCCGGTCACAGAGGCCTGGATACAGTGCTGAGGTAGTCACGCAGTGAAGTCATCTCGGTGCACCGGAGTTACGCCGGTGGGCCGACGGCGTAACACGGGGAGCTGCGCGTGCCAACTGCCATTGCCGTGACCAGTGCCGACATGGCGCTGCCACCGCAGGACGAGCGGACCCTGCCTGCCATCGTCCTGCCGGACCTGGACAAACAGCCGCTCGAGCAGGCGCTGGCCGGCCTGCAGGGCCTGATCGACCAGCACGGGCATGTGATCGTGGTGTGCTCGCAGGCCGTCTCCCGTGGAGTGGAGCGGCGGTTGCACACGATCCGCTCCCTGCTGGAGAGCGACCGTATCGCCCTGTTCCGCCCGGATCTGCCCCCACTCGGACTGGCCGTCCTGGCCCGCCAGTTGAGGCAGCTGGCCTCCTGCGATCTGAGTCCCGGCGTCCTCGCCTCGGCGGGCCGCCTGCTCACGCACTACATCCACTCCGGTGCGCTGCTCGGCTCCGTCGCCCGGCTCGACCGCGTCCCCGTCGGTCTCAAGTCGCACGCCAAGTCCTGGGTGCCGGGCAGTCAGTTCGGCGTACTCGCCCATCCCGAGCCGCAGTTGGTGAAGATGGGGCCCGGAGTCACGCTCACCGGGCCCGAGTTCGGCACCTGGATGCTGGTCGCCAAGGGGCAGCTGCAGTCCGACTGGGTCACCGGAACCCTGGCCAAGGAGTGGAGCGTCCAGGGGCTGCGGGAGGCGCCGCTGCCGGCCGAGTCGTCGCTCTGGTGGGGAACGGGCAAGCTGATCGAGTTCGCCGCCTACCTCCCCGACCTGTCCGTGCTGTATCAGCTGGTCACGTCGGTACGGCAGGGCATCTGCCACTGGTGCGGCATCGACGTCATCGGCGACCGCTGCGTCTTCTGCTCCGCCACGCCACCGCTTCTCGAGAACCAAATCCCCGCCGGGTGAGTCCTGAATCACAGGGCGCGGGCGGGACTTGGGCCCCCTTCGCCCGGACCGCCGCCCGGTCCACCGCCCGCACCAACCGAGACCGTTCGATTCCGCTCGACCGATATCCCCAATGAGGTTGTACGGTTCATGAACTCCCGTCAGCGCCGCGGCGTGCTACTCCTGCTCCTGTCGGTCGTCTGCGCCCTCGGCGCGTTCGCCGGCGTCCTGTCCGTCATAAGCGACGTGAAGTCCAAGGTCGGTCCCGAAGTGACGGCCTACCAGGTCAAGTCCGATGTGGCGCCCTACACCCAGTTGAGCACAGGCCAGTTCGAGAAGGTCAAGATGCCCAAGCGCTGGCTGTCGGACAACGCCATCACCAATCTGCGCGAGATCCAGGGCAAGATCGCCGTCACCACTCTGCGTGCGGGCTCCCTGCTGCAGAGCGACATGATCGTGAACCAGCCCGCCCTGCAGCCCGGGCAGCAGGAGGTCGCCATCATGATCGATGCCGCGACCGGTGTCGCCGGCAAGATCACGCCGGGCTCCACGGTCAACGTGTACGCCACCTTCGCGGGCGAGCGGGAGGGCGACCCCGCCCAGTCCAAGATCATCGTGACCAATGCCAAGGTCATCGACGTCGGCAGGATCACCGCGCTCGACCCGAGCGAGAACAACAAGAACCAGCAGCAGCCCACCGACGCCGTCCCGATCACCTTCGCCCTCTCCACCCTCGACGCCCAGCGCATCACGTACGCGGAGTCGTTCGCCCAACGGGTCCGGCTCGCGCTGGTGGCGCCCGGCAGCGACACCACGGTCCCCGACAAGGACCGGACGTACCAGCTCGCGAAGGACAAGTGAGAGGCCCGCATGCCCACGAGGATCCTCCCGGCCGTCGGTGACGTGGACGCGGTCCGGTCCATCACGACACTGCTCAGTCAGCTCCCCGACGCCGAGCCGGTGGCCCCGGTCGTCGACTCGACCCAGCTCATCGACACCCTCGCGCGGCTCGCCGCCGAGTCGGTCGACGAGCTGCCCGAGGTCGTGGTGGTGCACGAGCGGATCGGCCCGGTCCCGGCCCTGGAGCTGATCCGTGAAGTCGCCCTGCGCTTCCCGGCGGTGGGGGTCATCCTCGTCACCTCGGACGCGAGTCCCGGGCTGTTCCAGGCCGCGATGGACTACGGGGCGCGCGGGCTGGTGGCCCTCCCCCTGAGCTACGAGGAGCTGGCCAGCCGCGTCCAGGCCGTCGCGCAGTGGTCGGTGGGCGTACGGCGTCATCTGGGCTCCGGTGGCGATGTCTTCACCGGTGTCGGCGGCACGGTCGTCACGGTGAGCGGGGCGAAGGGCGGCGTCGGGGCGACGCTGGCCGCGATCCAACTGGCCCTGGCGGCACAGGCGTCGGGCCGGAGCACGGCGCTGGTGGACATGGACCTGCAGGCGGGGGACGTGGCGTCGTACCTGGACGTCCAGTTCCGCCGGTCGGTGGTGGATCTGGCCGCGATCACGGACATCTCGCCGAGGGTGCTCGCGGATGCGGTCTTCCGGCACGACACGGGCCTCGCGCTGCTGCTCGCGCCCGGGGAGGGCGAACGCGGCGAGGAGGTCACGGACCGGGCGGCCCGCCAGATCGTCAGCGCCCTGCGCTCCCGCTACGAGGTCGTCGTCATCGACTGCGGCGCCCAGTTGGGCGGGGCGGGCGCGGCCGCGGTGGAGATGGCCGACCGGGCTCTGCTGATCACGACACCGGACGTGGTCGCGGTACGCGGCGCCAAGCGGACGGTGCGGATGTGGGACCGGCTGCAGATCCGCAAGGCGGAGGAGACGACGGTGGTCGTCAACCGGCACACGCGCGGCACGGAGATCCAGCCACCGCTGATCCAGAAGATCACGGGCACGCCGGTCGCCGGCACCGCGATCCCCGCCAACTTCAAGGAGTTGCAGGGCGCGGTGGACGCGGGACGCATCCACGAACTGGACAGCAAGAGCGTGGTGAAGCAGGCGCTTTGGGGGCTGGCGGGGGAGCTGGGGCTGGTGAAGGCCGTCGAGGGGGCGCAGAAGGGTGGCGGGCGGATGCGTGGCGATCGGGGGTCGGTGAGTTTTCGGCGGCGTCGGGAGGGTGGGGGATAGGGATGCGGGCCTTGGCAGGAGACCGGGACAAGGGTCAGGTCACGATCGAGTTCCTCGGCATGACGCCGACGATCATCGTCACGCTGGTCGTGCTGTGGCAGCTCGTGCTCGTGGGGTACGCGTTCTCCCTTGCGGGGAATGCTGCGGATGAGGCGGTGCGGGCGGGGACGGCGGCGGAGTACGACCGCGAGGCGAAGTGCGAGCAGGCGGGGTTGGACAAGCTGTCGGGTGCGTGGAAGGAGGGCGCGACAGCGGGGTGCGGTGGATCCGGCACCGGCTACATCACCTCGGACGTCAGCATCAAGGTCCCGGTCCTCTTTCCCGGCACGATCAACTTCCCGTTCACCGTGAAGGGCCACGCGGGCGCCGTCGAGGAGGCGAAGAACTGAGATGTCGTACGAGCGTAAAAGCCGCGATCGTGGTCAAGTCGCCCTCGAATATCTGGGGTTCCTGCCGATCCTGCTGCTCGTCGGGATGGCGGCCGTACAGCTCGGGCTGATCGCGTACGTGGCGCAGCAGGCCGGGACGGCGGCGCGGGCCGGGGCACGCAGTGCGTCGCTCGACGGAGACGCCGGGCAGGCCTGCAAGGACGCGGTCAGCGGCTGGTTGTCCGGCAAAACCACCTGCACACCCGCCCGCGCCGGCGACGAGGTCACCGTCGACGCCACCCTTCACATCCCGTCCGTCGTCCCCTTCTGGGACGGCTTCGGAGACGCCCACAAGACCGCCACCATGCCGCTCGACCACTGAGGAACTTCAGGCACGACAGGAGCACCGGACCATGAGCCTGCGGGCACGCATCAACTCCCCCGAGGAGAACGGCAACCGGAGCGAGGACGGCCACATGGTCGCCTCGTACCGGGCCAAGCTCCTGGAGGAGATCGACCTCGCGGAGATGAGCGCGCTGGCCGCGGCCGAGCGCCGCGCCCGCCTCGAGCGGGTGCTCGGGCACATCATCAGCCGCGAGGGCCCGGTGCTGTCGACGGTCGAGCGCTCGCAGCTGATCCGCAGGGTCGTCGACGAGGCACTGGGCCTCGGCATCCTCGAACCGCTCCTCGAAGACGCGTCGATCACGGAGATCATGGTGAACGGCCCGGACGCGATCTTCGTCGAACGAGGCGGCAGGGTCGAGCAGTTGCCCCTGCGCTTCCCGTCCCACGACCAGCTGATGCAGACGATCGAACGCATCGTCTCCACGGTCAACCGGCGGGTGGACGAGTCGAACCCGATGGTCGACGCACGCCTCCCGTCCGGCGAGCGTGTGAACGTGATCATCCCTCCGCTGTCGTTGACGGGCGCGACGCTCACGATCCGCCGCTTCCCCCGCTCCTTCACGCTCCAGGAGATGATCGGCTTCGGCTCGCTGGACGAGCACATGCTGTACCTGCTGGCGGGGTTGGTGCAGGGCAAGTTCAACCTCATCGTGTCCGGCGCGACGGGCACCGGAAAGACGACCCTGTTGAACGCGTTGTCCGGCCTCATCCCCGACGGCGAACGCATCATCACCATCGAGGACTCGGCGGAACTCCAGCTCCAGCAGGCACATGTGATCCGCCTCGAATCCCGCCCCCCGAACGTCGAGGGGAAGGGCCAGGTCACCATCCGCGACCTGGTCCGCAACTCGCTCCGTATGCGCCCGGACAGGATCGTCGTCGGTGAGGTCCGAGGCGGTGAGTCCCTCGACATGCTCCAGGCGATGTCGACGGGCCACGACGGCTCCCTCGCCACCGTGCACGCGAACAGCGCGGAGGACGCGCTGATGCGTCTGAAGACCCTGGCGTCGATGTCCGAGGTGGAGATCCCCTTCGAGGCGCTGCACGACCAGATCAACAGCGCCATCGACGTGATCATCCAGCTCACCCGCTTCGCCGACGGCGCCCGCCGCATCACCGAGATCGCGGTCCTGGACAGCCACGGCAGCGAGCCGTACCGCCTGGCGACGATGGCCCGTTTCAACGCCCAGCCGATGGCCGCCGACGGCCGCATCTACGGCGCCTTCGAATACTTCCCGCTCCCACGCCGTACCGCCGACCGCCTCTACATGGCGAGCCAGCCCGTCCCCCAGGCGTTCGGCGTCGCCCAGTCCGCAGACCAACTCGCCGTCCGAGAAGCCAGGTAGGCAGGAACCCGTCCCCGTGAAAGCCCGCCAGGAACCGTCCCCAGGAACCATGGAACCCAGGTAGGAACCGCCCGATGGATCTGCAAACCCTAGTCACGCTCACCACCGGCATCACCCTGCTGACCTGCGTCCTGGCCGTCATGGGCCTGCACGCCTACGCCATGGGCAAGGCCCAGCGCCAGGCACTGGTCGACCGCCTCTCGGCCACCGGCCAGATCCAGATCGGCGGCCGACGGCGCCGCTTCCGCAACCTGGACCGCCGGCTGCGCCGTACGAAGCTGGGCAAGAAGCTGGAACTGCGGCTGGCCGCGACGGGTTTGGACATCACGCCGGGCGAGTTCTTCGCCTACATGGTCGCCACGGTGGTCGGCCTGTGGCTGATCGGTCAGGCGGCCCTGGCCCCCTTCTTCGGGCCGCTGGCCGGGCTGCTGGGCGTCTGGGTGGCACTGCAGTTCCTCAACTGGCAGCGGCAGAAGCGGATCGAGAAGTTCATCAACCAACTGCCCGAGATGGCACGGATCCTGGCGAACGCGACGCAGGCGGGACTGGCGCTGCGTACGGCGATCGGGATGGCGGCGGAGGAGCTGGAAGCGCCGGCCGGGGAGGAACTCGGCAAGGTGGCCAACCAGTTGGCGATCGGCGCGTCGATGGACGACGCACTGGGGGAACTGGCGGAGCGCCTGCCCTCGCGTGAACTGGTCGTCCTCGTGACGACGCTGGTGCTGTCGAACCGGGCGGGCGGCCAGGTGGTCAGCGCCTTGCGCAACCTCACGGAGACGTTGGAGGAGCGGAAGGAGACGCGGCGGGAGGTGCGGACGCAGCTCTCGCAGGTCAGCATGACGTCGTATGCCGTCCCCGTCCTGGGCGTCGGCTCGTTGCTCCTCATGAACGGCGTCAAGGACGGCGCCCTGGAGCGCATGACCGGCTCCCCGGTCGGCCAGGCCGCGGTGATCATCGCCTTCTCGCTCTACGCGGTCGGCTTCATCCTCATCCGCCGCATGTCCCGCATCGACGTCTGAGCAGCACGACAGGTTCTGGAGGGAGGACGACCATGGGACTTCTGCTGGCACTGGTGATGGGCCTGAGTATCTGGGGCATGTTCGCCGGCATCCGCATGTACCGGGCGGACGCCCGACTGCCCGGCGACCTGGCACTGGCGCTGGAGGTCGGCTCCACCCGCACCGGCGCGGTCGACTCGCTCGTGGACCGCCTGGGCATGCGCTACGCCCCCGCGGTGCTGCGCCTGATGGGCCCCAAGATGGTCGCCAAGTACCGCCGCAAGATCGACCTCGCGGGCAACCCTGGCGGTCTGACCATCGACCGCTACGCGGCCCGCCGGGCGGTCTACGGCTTCCTGGGCGGCGTCGGCGGCCTGGTGTTCCTGATGAAGGGCAGCTTCGTCGTGGCCCTCATCCTGTTCGCGTTCGGCGCGTTCTGGACGGAGGTCGGCATCTGGTCGGCGATCCGCATCCGCAAGGACGTGATCGAGCGCACGCTGCCGGACTTCCTGGACGTGCTCGCGGTCGTGGTGAGCGCGGGTCTGGGCTTCCGTCAGGCCCTGGACCGCGTGGCCTCGAAGTACGAGGGCCCCTGGGCGGACGAACTGCGCATCACCCTGCGCCAGATGGACCTCGGCATGAGCCGTCGCCAGGCCTTCGCGGAGTTGCGTCGGAGGAACGACTCCGAACAGGTGGCGATGTTCGTGACGGCGCTGCAGCAGGGCGAGGAACTGGGCGCGCCGATCGTCGACACCCTCGTGTCCCTCGCGAAGGACATGCGCCGCACGGACGCGCAGAACGCCCGCCGCAAGGCGGCCCGCGCGGTCCCCAAGGCCACCATGATGATCACCACCTTCATGGTCCCGGCCACCATGATCCTCCTCGGCGCCGGCCTGATCCTCGGCTCCGGTACGGACTTCGGCTCGATCACGGGCAAGTAGGAACGGGGTGACGACGGCCATGTCGACGACAAAGGAACGCACGGAACGCACGGGCCTGCTACGACGACGCCCGAAAACCCCGGAGATCACCACCCCACCCGCGGGCACGGTCCTCCCCCCTCACGTCCGCACGGGCGCCCCCGACATCCCCGTGACGTCGGCGACACCGGCACTGCCACCGGGGTGGGAGCCGGCGGATGCGCACCTGCCGGGCATGCCGGCGCAGCCCGATCCCCGAGGACAGGCGTGGCCGTCCGGCACCGCGACCGGGGGGCCGCCGGAGCGGACGATACGGATCACACGGAGAGGCGGGCGGACCAACGGCCCGGTGGTCTCCGCGGTGCCTGTCCCCGCGACGGCCGACGGCGCCCAGCCCCCGCAGGGCCCACCCGCACCCGGCAACGAAAGCCGCACGGCCTCCCCACCCACCGCGGCCTCCGCTGCCCCCAAGTCACCCACCTCGCCGACGATCCCCATCCAGGTCAACGCGCTACAGGCAATGTGCCGCCAGGTCTTCGGCTTCCGCCTGGCCATGATCGCCCTGGCCGCCCCAGCCGCCCTCCTCAACGCCTCCCCGGGCCTGGCCACCCGCCTTGTGGGCGCAGCCGTCGTAGTCACCTTCATGGGCTCCTACGTCCTCTTCAGGGACTGGGAACGCTTCGGCCCCCTCCTCCTCCGCCACCCCACCCTCCTGGCCCTGGACACCCTCTTCGGCTCACTGCTCCTCATCTCCGCGGGCCCGGACACCACCCTCGCCTACGTCAGCGTCTGCACCCCGCTCCTGGCCGGCATCGTCTACGGCTGGCGAGGAGCCGCGGCCTTCGCGTCCCTCCAGTCCCTGATCCTCTTCCTGGTCTACGCGACGTCCAAGAACCTGCACGCCGCCCCTGCGGAGACCCTGCTCCTGCCCGGCCTCTGCGTCGTCGCGGGCGCGGTCGGCTCGGCCCTGCGCAACCTCATGCTCCGCTTCGGCGCCGCAACCCAGGCCCTGACCACGGTCCAGGCCCGCCTGGCGGTGACGGAGGCGGTCAGCGCCGAACGAGCCCGTCTGGCAAGGGAGATGCACGACTCCGTGGCCAAGACCCTCCACGGCGTGGCCCTGGCCGCGGACGGCCTGGCCGGTTCGGCAGGCGCCTCCCACATGGACGCGAAGCTCATCAAGCATCAAGCCGAACTGGTCGCCCGCTCGGCCCGCCGGGCCGCAGCCGAATCCCGCGAACTCCTGGCCGACCTGCGTCGCGAATCGGACCCCGAGCACGCCACCGACGTCCTGGTCGAACTGGCCGCCCGCACCCGTGACTTCAGCACCCGAACCGGCCTCACGGCGGCCTACCGCCCGACCGGCGAGCACGCCGTCCCGCCCGTACCGCCCGCTGTCGCCCGTCAGCTCCTCACCATCGCCACGGAAGCCATGGAGAACGCCCACCGCCACGCGGGCCCGACCCGAGTGGACGTACGTGCAGGGGTCCACGGAGACCTCCTCCGCATCAGCGTGTACGACGACGGCCGTGGCCTGCCCTCCGGCACCACCCTCGAACAACTCCGCAGAGCAGGCCACTTCGGCCTGGTCGGAATGGTCGAACGAGCCGCGTCGGTGGGCGCCCGCATCCGCATCGGCCGCGGCGCTCACCCCCAGGGCACGGAAGTCCGCCTGGAACTCCCGCTGGCGGCCCTGACGACATCGACCGCGCCCTCGACAGCATGAGTACGCCGTACACGTCCCCCACGACAAGAGAGGAGGCCGCCCCCAGATGCCGGACCAGACAACTCCCCACCCCGGCCCTCAGCAGCCGCCACCGCACGACCCGTTCGAGGCGTTCCCGTCGCCCGCACCGCTCAAGGTCGTGGTAGCAGACGACAATCCGGTAGTCCGCGCGGGCCTCACGGCCCTCCTCTCGGGCCGCGCCGACATCACGGTGGTGGCGGAAGCGGCAGACGGCCGCCAGGCCTACGAGGCCGCGATCCAGACCCACCCCGACGTCGTCCTCCTGGACGTCCGCATGCCGGGCGTGGACGGCATCTCGGCGCTCCCGTACCTTGTCCCGATCGCCCCGGTCGTGATGCTCACGTACAGCAGGGAGTCGGAGATCGTCCAGGAAGCCCTGCGCCGGGGCGCCGGCGGCTACCTGGTGCACGGCGAGTTCACCGCGGACCAACTGGTGGCGGCGGTACGGGACATCAAGGAGGGCAGGGCCCACTTCACCCCGACGGCGGCGGGCGCTTTGCTGGCGCAGCTACGTCAGGGCCAGGGACCGGGCGGCGGCCCGTCCCTCCCCGAGGGGCTGGGCCAGGCGGATGCGACTGCACACGGTGCTGCAACACCATCTTCATTGCAAATGCACTCCGAAGTACCCATCCCACAAGGTAAGTTCACCTACCCGGGCCATGGCGTCTCCACTAATTCTTCAGAAAACCTTTCGCAAGTGCAACCGGATGTGGGACAGTCGTCGTCAGGATGGATGAGTGGCCGTCCGGTCGCTCCCGACAGGTCGCAGTTCCAACTGAGCACGAGGGAGGCGGAGATCATGGACCTCATCGCGTCCGGCATGAACAACCAGCAGATCGCCGCCACCTGCTTCATCAGCGAGAAGACGGTCAAGAACCACATCAACCGCATCTTCGCGAAACTCCACAGCACCAGTCGCTCGGAGGCAGCCGCCAAGTGGCTCGGCACGGCTCCCGGTTCGGGTCGAGGGGTGGGGTGACCTGCGGTGAAGCTACGGGGGAGTGGGAAGCTGGGCCCGGAGGCCCAGGCCGCCAACGTGCTGTCCCACAGCAGTGGTTGGGCCTCGGATTGGGCCCGTGATTGGGCCCTGGGACCCTCTGGCGGACCGGGTGTTCCGCCGTACGTTTCTCGTGTCGAAAGCGGCACCGGCAAGGAGGAAGCCGGTAACGCGAACGGCACAGAGACGCAGCAGTCGGCCGGTCATCGGCCGGCCGAACCCGGAGGGGAACACCATGAGCGACCTGATGCTGAAGACCGCCGTTGCGACCAAGGTCCGCGTGAACGGCTGGAAGAACACCACGGTCGAAGCCATGCAGCGCCGCGCCGGCGACAAGGGCCAGACCGCGGTCGAGTACCTGGGCATCATCGCGGTGGTCGTGGCGATCGTCCTGGCGATCACGGGCACCAACCTCGGTCAGACGATTCTCACGAAGATTCAGGCGCAGATCGCCAAGGTCGCTCCTTGATGCGACGTCGCCGGTACGGCGACGCAGGGCAGGCCTTCCCCATCTACATCACGGTGGTGGGGGGCCTGCTCTTCCTTGCGTTCGCCTACTTTGCGGTCGGCCAGGCCGCGGCGAATCGGAACGGCGCCCAGACGGCCGCCGACGCGGCGGCACTCGCGGCGGCCCAGGACACCCGGGATCAACTTGCCGGCAAGTGGGTGGCGAACGTACTCGACCCGACCAAGTGGAAGGACATTCTCAACGGCAACGAGGCAGTGCTCAACGGCTGCTGGCGCGCATACCAACTCGCGTCGCAGAACGACGCGCGCGTGGATGGCCCCACCGGCGCTTGCGAGTCGAGCCTTTTGCCTCTGAGCTACACGGTCCATGTGAAGGCCGACAAGCCAGTTGGGGAGTCCGTCGTTCCTGGCACGGAGAACAAGTACGCGCACGCGCACGCCACTGCCGTGATCGAACCGCTCTGCACGTTCAAGCCCCCGGCCGAAGACGCCGGGGGCGATGTGCTGCCGCGGCTCTCCTGCAAGGGCAGGGGGGACTGGGACCTGAACCCGGACGATCTCACCGATCTTCCAGGACCCGAAGACCTCTTCGACGTCCATCTGGCCGACCAATAAGCGAACGACGAGTGGCGAAGGAAGCAGAGGCATGAGCATTCGGATCACTACGAAGGCCCGCAGGGGGATGGTCGCGTTGACCGTTGCGGCCGGTCTGGCCCTCGGTGTGGCCGGCTGCGGCGGTGGCGGCGACGACAAGAAGCCGGATGCCTCGGCCTCCGCCTCCAAGGACGGCGGATCCAACCCGAGTGCTCAGGAGGGGCAGTCGGAGACGCCTCTGGCCGAGCTCAAGGGCACGGAGGGACTGCTCCTCCAAATCGCCTCTGCAGAGAGGGATTCGGGCGGGTTTGTCACGGTGAATGGGAGCCTCAAAAACGACGGGGCCAAGTCGGTGGCCATTCCAGCTCAGCTCAGCGGCGACGAGACCGAAGTGATCGCGCACGGTCCCTCGCTAGGTGGTGCCACGCTTGTGGATTCCAAGGGGAAGAAGCGCTACTACGTATTGCGCGACACCGAGGGCCGCCCGCTCACGACGACTGGCCTCTCGACCCTCGATGCCGGGCAAACCCTGCCGGTTTTCATGCAGTTCCCGGCCCCGCCGACGAGCACGACTGAAGTCACCCTTCAGGTCCCGACGTTCTCCAGCGGCACGATCAAGATCTCCGGGTGAGGCCGGCCATGACCCGTACCCACACCCGGACAGCGCCCCCGCGCCTCGCCCTGGTGGTCGCTGCCGCCACCGTCATGGTCGCCACGAACATCTATGGCGCAGTGGTGGCCCATGCGGACGAAAGCCCGAGCGTTCCACCAGGCACTGAGGCCTCCGCCTCCGCTCCTGTCAAGGTCGACGCCAACGACCCCGACCTCAAGCTCCCCGAGGGCGCCACCCTCGCCGACCCCAAGGTCCTCGACATCAAGTCGGTCGTGGAGGACGAGAGCGGCGACGAACGCCGCGAGGACACCAACACCGACGTCAAGTTCGCCCTCCAGGCCGAGGTCCTCTTCGGCAAGGACAGCGCGAAACTGAGCGGCGAGGCGAAGGGCCGTATCGGCGCCATCGCCGACGAGATCAAGAAGCAGAACGGGACGAAGGTCCGCGTCTTCGGCTTCACGGACAACCTGGGCTCCTCCGCCCACGGCGACGTCCTGTCCAAGCAGCGCGCGAACGCCGTACAGGACGTCCTGGCCGAGGAACTGAACGACTCCAACGTCACCTTCGAGGTACGCGGTTACGGCGAGCAGTACCCGATCGCCGACAACTCGACGGAGGCGGGCCGCAAGAAGAACCGCCGGGTGGAGGTCAGCTTCCCGCGCACGGAGAGCTGATCAACAACTCTCGGACGCCGTGGGCCCGTTCCGCACGAACACCGACGGGACGGGCCGATGTCCAAGTCGGCACGGGGTGCACACGCGGCGCGTACTCCCGGTACGCCTACAGCAGATGGTCCGCCTTGCCCGCCTTGATCTCCAGGATCAGGGCACGAAGAGCTTCGCGGCTGTCGGCGACGAAGTGCTCCTCCTGACCAGCGACGGCGATGTAGGCGTTGCCTTCGGGGTCGGTGCCTATGCGGAAGCAGTTGTTGCCTTCGGCGCAGAAGGGCTCTTCCCAGGTGATCTCGGCCATGGTGGCTGCCTCCTCAGAGTTGGCGGGCGATGCTGTGGATGAGGTCTTGTGAGGCTTTCGGGTCCAGTGACTTGGCATGCCACCAGTCCATGTGAGCCCGGTACTTGGAGAGCTGTGCCTCGGCGTGGGTGAACTCGCCGCCATGGGCCGAGTCCAGTTGAACAGTGTCCAGCTGGGGGACGGCACCGTTGGCATACAGCACCGCGTGCCCGGCCCCGGGAAAGGCGCCCACGTCGACAGTGAGGACCCGTACGTCGATATTCTCCTGCTCCGACATCTCGCACAGGTACTGGAGCTGCTCCCGAGTCGTACGCCGCCCCCCCGAACTGCATGTGCAGCGCCCACTCGTGGACGTATGCGACGTATTCGACGGGCGTCTCGCGTTCCAGGACCTGTTGCCGCTGCATGCGCTGCGCCACCCGCAGTTCGATTTCCGACTTGGGAAGCGGCGGCAGCGCGGAGTCGAAGATCGCGCGGGCGTATCCGCTCAGCTGTAGTAGCCCGGGCACGTGCACGGTCTGCAGGGTTCGCAGCCGTGTGGCGAACCACTCCAACTCGGCAACATCCAGCAGGCCTTGGGGAAGGTTGCCACGGTACTGCTCCCACCAACCCCGCTTGCGCGAGTCGGCCATGGCAGCCAGACCGTCGATGTAGGCCTGGTCCCCGCAGTCGTAGTTGCTGGCGAGTATCCGGATGCGCTCGGGTGACGTGGCGCGGATCCCCGCCTCCATGTTGGACACCTTCGTACGGTCCAGCCGGCGTCGCCACGCAGTGAGTCAGCCCCGTTGTGAGTGGGAGCTGGCCTGGTGGCCTCGACGGACACCACACACCGGTAGGCCGACCACACAACGTGCCCGCTCCGCACCGCACAAATGGCGATCATCAACTACCCGGAGCCCTTCGAACCCGATGAGGAGGTGTGGCGTCCCCTTCAAGGACGCCATCGCCACCTGGAAGGCGGCGGGCGAAGGCAGCGTCACCTGCCTGCTGGCATCTTCGCCGCACCTGGGCCTCGGGTGATTGGGCACCGATTTGGGCCCACGGACCCATGCTGCCCGAACGCCCCCTCCCTACCGTCGAACCCTGTCGTGAACCAACGGCGGGGGAATCGGCGGGAGTTGCGCGGAAAGGCGTGAACGCGCCCCCCCGCTCAGGGAGTTGAAGAGGGGGCGGGCATGGCTTCGATCGGCGGAGTGCCGGAGTTCGACGCAGTGTGGCCCTCGGGCGGGGGCGGCCGCCGGAACATGCCCACCCCTCTCGCCTCCGCCCTCATCGTCGTCCACGTCCTCTTCGCCGTCACGATCGTCGGCGGCCTCGGCCTACTCCTCACCGCATCCTCGTACGGCGTCCTCGACGGCGGTGTACTCGCGCTCATCGCCTACGCCGCCGCTCCCGGCACCCTCGGCTGGTGGCTGGCCCGGCGGAGTTGGGAGGGCGGGGTTCGGGTCTGGCGTGGACTGGTCGCCGTACAGGTCTGGCTGATCCTCGCCTCGGTCAGCAACATCGTGCAGGGCTCACCCAGGGGCTTCGCCCAACTCCTCGTCCCCATCCTGATCCTGTGCTTCCTGACCCGTCCGGAGAGCCGCGCATGGTTCCGCCTCCCGGACCAGGGCCGGCAGGAACGCCGCCCGTTCTCCCTGTCCCGGATGATCCGCTGGCGCCGGGACGAGGGACAGACGGCGGTCGAGTACGCGGGACTGATCGCGGTCGTGGCCGCCATCATCGTCGCCCTCCTGGTCAGCGGCCTGGGGACGCAGATCTTCACCGGCATCCAGTCGCAGGTGTGCAAGGTCACGGGCGCTGCCTGCCCCGCTCCGTCGGGCGAGGGCACGGACGTGACGGCGGGGAAGGGCGACGGCGACGGGCCCGGGAGCGACGGCAGAGGTGACGCGAACGACGGCACCGGCACGGGGAAGAACAGCGGCAGCGGCGAGGACGAGGGCAACGCCGATGACAGCGACCACGGCACCGACGCCGGCAACTCCGACGACCCCTCCGCCTCCCGCGACGACCCGGCAGGCACCGGCAACAACGCCGACTACGCGGACGAGACCGACGACGACAAGGACGTCGCCGCGGAGGGCGAACCCGGCTGGGAGGACGACGAGAAGGCGGCCGACGACGGCGACGAGAAGAAGGGCGACGACGGCTGTTTCTCCGGCTTCGGGGCCTTCTTCGGCTGCGCTGGCAACCAGATCAAACAGGTCGGCCAGGGTCTGTTCGTCGACGGGATCTGGGGCGACCTCACCGGCATGTACAACATCGTCCGGCACCCGATGGACACCCTGAAGGGCCTGAAGGACTACGGCAGTTCGATCGCCGACCAGTGGTCGCAGGACGCCAAGGACGCCGGCAAGAAGTGGTCCGACGGCCACTACTTGGACGCCCTCACCGACTGGGGCGGCGCCACGGTGAACTCCGGCGTCAAGATCCTCGACGACATGTTCGTCGGCGACGAGGTCCGCGACCAGTGGAACAACGGAAACAAGACCCGCGCCGTCACCACGGTCCTCTGGAACGTCGGCTCCCTCTTCATCCCCGGCTACGGCGAGGCCAAGATCGCCGAGAAGATCGGCAAGCTGGGCAAACTCGGGAAGCTCGGCAGGCTGAGCAAGCTCGCGGAGAAGGCGGGCAAGGCGGCGGAGGACGCCAAGAAGGCGGCCAAGGCGGGCGACGCCGAGGCGGCGGAAAAGGCCGCGAAGGATGCCGACGACGCGGCGGACGAGGCCGAGAAGAAGGCCAAGGAGTCCGGCTGCACGATCTCCGCTCCGTCCCGCAGGCTCCCGTACGACGGCACCCCGTACGACGACACCCCGCCCGGCGGTCTCACGGGCTCCTCCGGCACCGGCACCACGGTCCTGGCGGCCGGCTCCTCCCCGTACGTCGTACTCGCCGAAGGCGGCTGCGACGAGGACGCCAAGCAGCAGGCCGGCGAGGCCCGCAAACAGGCGGACGAGGCGGCGGAAGCCGAGAAGGCGGCGAAGAAGGAGGCCAGCCGCAAGCAGGTCGGCAAGTGGAAGAAGCCCTCGTGGTACAAGGACCTGAAGAACCCGCGGAAGGGCTTCAAGGACGGTGGCGACGGCGCGTGGAAGTCCAAGAGGTCGGTGGCGTACTGGCCGAATCAGGAGCGCTGGATGCGCTACCAGGAGCAGGTCTCCAAGGTGAAGCGCGGCAAGGAGTACTCGGTCAAGGACCCGGAGACGGGCCGGGACGTCGACTTCGACGGCTGGGACTCGTCACGGCAGACTTACGTCGAGGCGAAGTTCGGCTACGGCGCGAAGGTACGCCCGGACGGCTCTCTGGAACCGGCCCAGGCACAGAAGTTCGTCAAGCAGGCGGAGCGCCAGCTGCGTGCCGCGGGCAACAAGCCGGTCGAGTGGCACTTCTCCAACCAGGCGGCGGCCGAGGCGGCCGAGGAGGCCTTCGACGCGGCAGGTGTGGACGTCGTCGTCAAGTACACGCCGTGGGAGAAATGAACGGACAGGAGCACACATCATGAGTGCGGTGACGGTTGCCGTGCAGTGGGGTCCCAGGCCCGAGACGCCGCGGGAGCAGGCAGACCGCTGGCTGGACCTGCTCACCCGGCTGACCGACCTCTCGGGCGGCGAGCTGGGCGACTGGCGCTGGGACACCGAGGGGGACGAGCCCGGCCCCCTCGTACCGGCCGACGCCGCCGCCCTCGCCGCGGCGCTGCAGGAAGCGAACACGGACGACGACGTCGACATCATCGGCTGGTCGGCCCAGGCGGTCGGTCGCCGGGCGGACGGCGGATATCTGCGCCTGTGGATCCAGGCGGGCGGTTCGAACGGGCACAGCCCGTTCTTCGCCGTGCTGAATCTCTTCCCCGGCACCGGGCGGTCCGGCGCCCCGTTGGCCGACCGTCTCGCCGAGGTGCTGGCGGCCACGGCCGGTGCGTGGGACGCGGACACCGGTCTGGTGTACGACCGTGAGCTGTTCAAGGCCGTCAAGCGCGAGTACGGCCTCCCGGCGAGCCGACCCCGAACGGGCTGGTCCGTCTTCCTCTCCGCATCTCGAGTCGCCCGCATCCCCGCCGACTTCCCCGCCCGCCGCCTCCCTGCCGACCACGACGGCCTGGTCCTCGACCTCGCGGACGTTCCGGGCGGGACCCCCACGACGGAAACGGTCCTGGCCGCCCACAAAGCGCTGGCGGACTCCGGGGCCCTGGAACCGCGGCCCGTTCCGGCCACGCGCCCCAAGTTGTGAGCGCCGCATGCCCACGAACACGTACGTCTCCACCATCGACGACCTCCTCACCCGCCGCCTCCCCGACGAGGGATTCCACCTGGTGAAGTTGCACCAGAGCCGAGACTTCTCCTCGGCCGACGCGGACGACGACTGGGACGAACTCATGCGCGTCAGCGGGGAGTTCGAGGACGAACTGCGGGCGTTGGCGACCACCCTGGACGCCCGCTGGGGCAGGCGCAAGGAGATGTCGATGGAGGACTACGCCTACCTGGACCCGGACGACGAGGACGACAACCTTGCGCCGCCCCTCTTCCGCGAACTCGTCCAACAGGGCTGGTTCGGCGACCTCCTGTACTGGCGCACCGGCGACCGCGTCGTCGCCGCGAGCGTCGGCCACGAGGACAAGGAGGAGCCGGTGATCCTGTTCGCGGCGGTGACCGGCTCCGCCGAGGGGTTTCCCGAGTGACCGCGGCGCTGTCGCATTCTGCTCAGGCCGGCGACGTCGGCCGGTTGTCGGCGGGCGGTGACATGGTGGCGCCGATGGACATCACGCACTGGCTCACGCATCGACCCAAGCACTGAGTCACACACTGCGTCATGCACTGCGTCATGCACTGCGTCATGCACTGAGAGGACAGGCGATGGGTGACTACTTCCAGCGGATCGTCGATGTCGAGGTGAGTGCCGAGGAAGCCGGGCCGCTCGCGGAGCGGATGGTGGAGTGGATGGTCGGGGAGGAGCTGATCACGCGGGAGTTGTCGCGCGACGGGGTGTACAGCCCGAGCACTCTCGAGGGGTATCGCCCTGGCCCCAACTGGTCCCGCGCGATTGCCGGTTCTCCCGAACTGGGGTGGCTTCCCGGCCCGGTGGCGGTCATGGCGGGGCGGGACTACTACGTCGGGGGCCAGGGGGCGGACGAGGCCGACCACGCCATCTGCCCCCGCTGCACAGCGCGGACGGTGATCATCGACTACCCCGAGTCCTTCGAACGGGACGACGAGGTGTGGCGGCCGTTCGAGGATGCCATCGCCACCTGGAAGGAGACGGGCGAAGGCAGCGTCACCTGCCCGTCCTGCGATGTCCTGGTGCCCGTCACGGAGTGGGCCTTCGGCTCCGGCTTCGCGCTCGGCGCCCTCGCCTTCGACTTCTGGGGCTGGCCGCCGCTCGCGGACGGTTTCATCGCCGAGTTGGGCAGGCAGCTGGGACACCGTACGGACGAACACATGGGCAAGTTCTGAAGAGTCCCGACCTTTCATCTGCCCACCGCCCACCGCCCGCCGCCCACCACTCGCCACGGTCCACCGGCTCGTCCCGCTGACCGCGCCGCCCTCGCTTCGGCCCTGCCCAACACCGGTCCCAAGACGCGATCGGGCTGATTGGGCGTGGAGTTGGGCCCACGGGCCCATCTCGGGCAGGCCGCCCTTCCCTACTCTCTGGCGATGTCGGGGGACCAACAGCGGGGGACCGCGGGCAGTCGAGGAGGGGCGGGCATGGCGTCGATCGGGGGAGTGCCGGGGTCGGAGGCAGCGTGGCCCACAGGCCACGGCGGGCGCCGGAACATGCCCACCCCTCTCACCTCCGCCCTCGTCCTCGTCCACACCCTGTTCGCGATCACGATCGTGGGCGGCGTCAGCCTGCTGCTCACCGCGTCCTCGTACGACGACCTCGACGGCGCCGTACTCGCCCTGGTCGCCTACGCCGCCGCTCCCGGCACCGTCGGCTGGTGGCTGGCCCGGCGGAGTTGGGAGGGCGGGGTCCGGGTCTGGCGGGGACTGGTCGCCGTACAGGTCTGGCTGATCCTGACTGCCGTCGCCAACCTCGCCGGCGGATCGGCCCGCGGCGGCATGCAACTCGTGGTGCCCGTCCTCACCCTCCTCTTCCTCCTCCGCCCGGAAAGCCGCCGCTGGTACGAACTCCCCGAGCTCGACCGCGTCGAGCGCCGCCCCTTCTCGCCGGCCCGCATGATCCGCTGGCGCCGCGACGACGGTCAGACCGCGGTCGAGTACGCCGGCCTGGTCGCGATCGTCGTCGCCCTCGTCACGGCGCTGCTGGTCAGCGGTCTCGGCACCCAGATCTACGGCGGCATCGAGGCCCAGGTCTGCAAGGTCACCGGCATGGGCTGCGCGGCCCCGTCGGGCGGCGGCACGGACGTCACGGCAGGGAACGGCGACGGCCAGGACAACACTCAGGGCAGCAGCGGCGGAACCACTGCGGGCAACGGCAACGGTGACGACACCCGGACCGCCGACAACAACGGCAACGGCTCGGACAACCCGGACCAGAAAGCCGACGACGACGGCAAGAAGGACGGCGACGAGAAGAAGGACGACGGCTGCTTCTCAGGCTTCGGCGCCTTCTTCGGCTGCGCGGGCAACCAGATCAAGCAGGTCGGCCAGGGGCTGTTCGTCGACGGTATCTGGGGCGACCTGACCGGCATCTACGACATGGTCCGCCACCCTCTCGACACGCTCAGCGGCATCGGCGACTACGGCAAGCAGCTGGGCAGCGACTGGATGGACAACTCCAAGGACGCCCGCGACAAGTGGTCCAAGGGCGACTACCTGGGCGCGGTCCTGGGCTGGGGCGGCGCGTCGTTGAAGACCGGCGGGACCGTTCTATACGACATGTTCATCGGCGACGACGTGGCCGACCAGTGGAACAACGGCAACAAGACGCGCGCCGTGACGACCGTCCTCTGGAACGTCGGCTCGCTCTTCATCCCCGGCTACGACGTCGGCAAGGTCGTCGAAAAGGTCGGAGTACTCGGCAAACTCGGCAAGCTGGGCAAGCTCGCGGAGAAGGCGGGCAAGGCGGCCGAGGACGCCAAGAAGGCGGCCAAGGCCGGTGACGTCGCGGGCGCCGAGAAGGCCGCGAAGGAGGCCGACGACGCGGCCGAGGAAGCGGAGAAGAAGGCCAAGGAGTCCGGCTGCACCATCTCCGCACCGGGCCGCCGGATTCCCTACGACGGCGCCGTCCCGGACGACGGGAACACCCTCACCGGCTCCTCCGGCACGGGCACCACCGTGCTGGCCGCCGGCGGCTCCCCGTACGTCGTACTCGCCGACGACGGCTGCGACGAGGACGCCAAGAAGGAGGCCGAGGAGGCCCGCAAGCAGGCAGACGAGGCCGACAAGGCCGCGGATCGGTGGCAGGCCGGAGACGATGTTGCCGGCCCGGCGGCCGGGAAGACGCTGAAGTTCCCCAACAAGCGCCACACCGTCGGCGGATCGGGCAGCGGGCAGGTCAAGGAACGCAACACGGTGATCCTCCGCGGGAACGAGGACCTGGTCCGCGCGGACATCGAGGGAATCGCCAAGGGCCGAGCCGACCTGCTGCCGGACGGAAACACCTACGAGATCAACGGTCGCCAGTACCGCGTCGAGGACACGGGGACGGTCTTCCCGGTCTCCGGCCCGGGCTTGGTCGACATGGACCGAATTGAATACGCTGCTCTGAAGGAGATCGCGCGGAACAAGGGCGACCTCAGCAAGTCGCAGCAATTGCAGCGCGATCCCAAGTTCGTCAACAACCCGGACAAGGTCGCGAAGGCCAAGCAGGTGTACGACGGGACGTACAAGTGATCGCGAATCTCTTCACCGTCGCGGAACTCGAGCCGTCGAGCCTCCGAGAGGCACTGGCGAAACTGCTGTCCGTGGCGCCCGAAGCGGTCGACGTCGCCGACACGGACGGAGACCAGGAAGCGCGCCGCTGGGACTCGCCCGTCCTGTGCACATACCGTGTGCTGCCGCCAGGTGACCTGGCGCTGGAGCTCGACATCCAGGTCGACGACGGGACGGCCGGCGCCCTCACGGAGGCAGCCCTCGCACAGGGGCTCGCGGTCCGCACGGCGACCTCGGTCCTCTACCCCGCCCTGGACCTCGACCTGGACAGCGCGTACTGGGTGGCGGCCGCGTCGGACGGACGCGCCGCGCGCTGCCGCCTGGAAGCGATCGACTCCGACGAGGACACGACGTACCGGGTCGACGCGGTGGAGGAGGCGGTGCCCGATCTCCCTCGCGCGAAGGTCGAGATCCTCTCCGAGGTCCTCGATCACGAACCCGTCGAGACACCGCTCTCCGACGCCTTTCTGGCCACGTACCCGACGGGCACGGCGGCGAGCGTCGAAGGGCGTGTCCGCTACGGCCTGCAGGTCTGGGAACGGCTGGTGCGTCGTCTGGCGAAGGCTCAATGGGGCCCCTCCGGGCGTTACCGCGAGGACCTTTTCCAACGCGACCTTCGGGCCCGGGACGACCTGTCGCAGCTCGTGACCGAGGTCGACGACGAGCATGCGGAGGACCTGCGAACCGTCCTGGCACACCTGGACGCCGACTTCCGCACCTGGACCGAGCCCGGCACCCACACGGAGACCGAACGCTGGTGGTGGGACCGGAGCCCTGCGAGGATCCCCTGGTGAACCCGTTCGTGAATCCCTGGAGCGAGGTCGAGGACGTCCTGCGCCGGCGCTACGTCACCGACGTCCTCGTCCCCGGCTGGATCGACCGGGACGAGGAACCGGTCCCCGAGTTCTGTCCACAGCCGGTCGTCGTACACGTCCTGCTCGACGAGGGAGCGTTGCGGCTCGAGTCGGCCGGTCACCACGACCAGTTGGCGGCCCGTGTCGTGGACTCCGTCTCCCTCGACGGCGTCGAACTCTTCGAACGCGTCAGGGAGGAGGAGACGGACTTCGAGTTTGCCCACGCCTCCTGGGGCGAACAGCTCTTCGGGGATGGCTGGTCACGGCTCCGCTGCACCACCGTCCGTCCGTACACGGACGCCGGCTCGAACCCCGCAGAGGGAGTCATCAAGTGCCTCGCCCTCGAACTCGAGTCCCGCTACTGGCTCTTCTTCGACCCGACCTGGACCTTCGGCATCAGAATCGGAAACGCCGAGGACATGCGGCGCTGGGAACGGGAGAACCAGTCCGGCCGCAGCGTCGGCTGACGGTGACGCGACGCGAGGCGGCAGCCGACGGTCGCCCGAGGGGGATGACCTCGTAGTCCCCCGTAGGGACCGGACGGACCGCCTACGCACCGTCAGGCCGCCTACCCACCGTCGGGCCGCCTACGCACCCGTCGGACCGCCTACCCCCCGTCGGCCATCACCTCCACCCGCGCCCCGACCCGCAGCCCCCACCCCGCCATGACCCCGGCCTCCGCCTCCACCACATGCCGGGAACGGAACCGGGGCAGACCCAGCCGCCACGGCTTCATGGTGTGTACGGCGACGACGTTGAGGCCGCGGTCGAGATAGGCGACATCGATGGGGATGCGCATACGAAAGGTGTGAACGCTGTTGGCGGGAGAGAGCAGGATCGCCCCGTCGACGGAGTCACGCCCCAACAACCCTTTGGTACGGGCTCGATAGGACGTAGCGATCTCCAGCGGAACGGCACAGACTCCCGCCTCACCCGCCGCATGCACAACCAACTTCCCCCGCCCGTCCCGCCATTGCCGCCCCATGCCAGGCCACCTCCCACTACGCCGTCGTCGGTCTCGCGAACTGAACGTATCCGCAGGGAAGTAGGCCCCACATGGGCCCAGGGACCCATGCCGTCCCGTCCACGACGGGCATACATTCCCGCCGTGCGCATACTCCTCACGATCGTGGCGGCCCTGTGGGGCGCGGGAACGGGCCTGCTCCTGCCTCGCGCCGCCCACCGCTTCTCGGTCGACTCGGGTCAACCGTGGAGCGACCGCTGTCCGGGAGGCCACCCGATCAGGGGCGCATGCGCCGGCTGGCTGGGCAGAGCACGCTGCGGGCAAGGGGAGGCAGCCGGAGAGTGCGGCTCGTACGGCCCAAGCACAGTGGCCGTGACCACGTCGACGTCCCTCGTCTGCGCCGCCCTCGCCGCCGCGACCGGTCCCCACCCCGAAGCGCTGGTCTGGCTTCTCATCACACCCGTCGCGGTCCTCCTGGCCCTCGTCGACTACCGAGTCCACCGCCTCCCGGACGCCCTGACCCTCCCGCTGGCCGCGGGCACCGCCACCCTCCTCGGCATCACCGCCGCCCTGCCCGCCACCACGGGCTCCTGGCCCAGATCCCTCCTCGGCGGCCTGACCCTCGGCACCGCCTACCTCCTCCTCTTCCTCATCAACCCCTCTGGCCTGGGCTTCGGCGACGTGAAGCTGGCCCTCGCCCTGGGCGCGGCCCTGGGGTGGTACGGCTGGCAGATCCTCCTGACGGGTGCTTTCGCGGGTCTGTTCTACGGCGCGCTGTACGGCCTCGGGATGGTCGCCGTACGCCGAGCGGGCCGCAAGTCGGCGATTCCGCTGGGGCCTTTCATGATCGGCGGGGCGTTCACGGGACTGCTGCTGGGGGCGTTCGCGGCGACGTGACGGTGCGAGGACCGCGTACGGTAACGATGACCGCTGAGGGACGAATCAGGACGAGGTAGCCGATGCCGAAGATCGTGTTGATGATGTCCGTCTCCCTCGACGGCTATATCGAGGGCCCGGACCACGACATCTCCTGGCACCAGGTGGACGAAGAACTGCACCAGCACTTCAACGACGTCGTCGGACGATTCAGCGTCCACCTCAGCGGCCGCCGTGTCTACGAGCTCATGGCCGCCTACTGGCCCACCGCGGATGCGGACCCCGACATCTCCGCCACCGGCGCCGAGTTCGCCGGGATCTGGCGGGAGATCCCGAAGGTCGTGTACTCGCGGACGCTTCAGCACGCGGAGTGGAACGCCACCATCGTGCGCGATGTCGTACCCGAAGAGGTCAGGGCGCTCAAGGAGCAGGCGGGTGGGGATCTCGGGCTCGGTGGGGCGGAGGTCGCCGGTGAGTTTCTGCGGCTCGGGCTGGTGGACGAGTTCCGGGTGTACGTGCATCCCGCACTGGTCGGGCACGGCACGCGGCTCTTCCCGGAGGCCGACATCGCCGCGTCCCTTCGGCTCGTCGAGAGTCATGTCTTCGGCAACGGCGTCGTCCTCCTGCGGTACGAGCGGGGCGACAGGGCCGACGGCTCGTAAAGGTGTTGTCCGGTTCGTTCCCGCCCGGGTAGGAAGAAGCCATGACTGGACTCGGTGCTGTGTTCCGACCCCAACTGCCTCCCGAGCGGCTGCGGGACGTCGCCCGCCTCGCGGACGGGAGCGGGCTCGAGGAGCTCTGGCTCTGGGAGGACTGTTTCCGGGAGGGCGGGATCTCCACCGCCGCTGCCGCCCTCGCCTGGACCGAGCGGGTGCGGGTCGGGGTGGGGCTGCTGCCCGTGCCGTTGCGCAACGTCGCCGTCACCGCCATGGAAGCCGCCGCGCTGCACCGGATGTTCCCGGGGCGCGCGGTTGTCGCCGTCGGGCATGGCGTGCAGGACTGGATGGGGCAGGTGGGGGCGCGCGTCGAGTCGCCCGTCACGCTGCTTCGGGAGCATCTTCTCGCGTTGCGGGCCCTGTTGGCCGGCGAGCGGGTGACGACGCAGGGGCGGTACGTCCGGCTCGACGACGTCGCGCTCGACTGGCCGCCCGCCGGGCCCGTGCCCGTTCTCGCCGGCGCCACCGGGCCGCGTTCGCTGCGGCTGGCCGGAGAGGCGGCCGACGGCACGGTCCTCACCGCGTCGACCACGGCCGACGGGGTACGCCAAGCACGTCAACTCATCGACCAGGGACGGGAGTCGGCCGGGCGCACCGATCCGCATCAGGTGGTCGTCTACCTCCTCGCCGCCACCGGACCCGACGCCGCTCCCCGGCTGCGCGCCGAACTCGTCGCCGAGGGGCTCGAGTCCGCTCCCGATCTCGGGGTCGCCGGAGACGCCGGTGCCGTCGCCAAGGCCGTACAGCGCCTCGCCGAGGCCGGTGCCGACAGGGTGATCCTCCAACCGACGGGGGACGAGCCCGACCCAGAGGGATTCGTACGGTTCGTTGCGGACGAGGTCAGGCCACTCGTGCCGTGAACCAGCAGAACCAGCTGAACGAGCTGGATGAACCCGACGAGTCGACCGAATCGTTCCCCACCCCCTGGCGCCTCCCCTTCGAGCTCGCCTGGGAAGCCTTTCGGGCCGGCAGCCGGCCCATCGGTGCCGTCGTCCTCGACGCCGGCGGGGAGCTCGTCGCCGCCGGCCGCAACCGCAGTCAGGAACCCACCGCCCCGCCCGGACAGCTCGCCGGCACCAACATCGCCCACGCCGAGATCAACGCCCTGGCCCAACTCCCGGCCCGCGGCCGGTGCGAGGGGTACCGGCTCTACACCACTCTCGAACCCTGCCTGCTGTGCAGCAGCGCCCTCATCCACAGCCACGTCCGGCATGTGGTCTACGCGGCCCCCGACCCGATGTGGCGCGGCATCGAGGACGTGCCCGGAGTCGGCGGGCCGATCGCGGAACGTTGGGCGCGACGGGAAGGGCCCGTCGACGGGCCGCTCGCCGTGTTCGGCGCACTGCTCATGCAGCTGTGGGACGTGCTGCACACCCCGGACCGGGCCGACCCCGCTGCCACCCGCACCGTCCGCCGCTGCCTCGCCGCCGCCGACGGCCTCCTCGACGCCCCGACGGCCCAGACGGCGTACGACCTGGTCCGGCCCCATCTCTGACCCCCATCTCTGACCCGCTCACCGCAGAAAATCGGCGGCGCCGACCGCCAACGCCCTGCCACGATCACCCCATGCCCCACGAGGAACCCCCAAAAGAACCCCGCAGCTACGACGACCTCGTAGCCGAGGGCGCTGCCGTTCCCACCGAGGGCTGGGACTTCTCCTGGTTCGGGGGCCGGGCCACGGAGGAGCGGCCCTCCTGGGGATACGCCCTCGCCCTGGCCGGCCGGCTGGCCGGGGCCACCGCCGCACTGGACGTCCAGACCGGGGGAGGGGAGGTCCTGGACTTCGCCCTCGGGCGGGCAGTCGCGGCTCCGGTTCTCACCGTCGCGACCGAGGGCTGGCCGCCGAACGTCGCCAAGGCCACCGCCCTGCTGCGCCCGCGCGGCACCGTGGTCGTCGCCGCGCCCGAGGACGCGTCGCTTCCCTTCGCGGACGGCGCCTTCGACCTCGTCAGCAGCCGGCACCCGGTGTCCCCGAACTGGGCGGAGATCACCCGCGTCCTGGAGCCCGGCGGCACCTACTTCGCCCAACACGTCGGCCCGGGCAGCGCGTTCGACCTCGTCGAGTACTTCCTCGGACCCCAACCGGACCGGTCCCGAAGCGCCCGCCACCCCGACCGCGAACGCGCCGACGCCGTAGTCGCCGGCCTCGAGATCGTCGACCTGCGCGCCGAGCGGCTCCGTATGGAGTTCCACGACATCGCAGCCGTCGTCCACTTCCTCCGCAAGGTGATCTGGATGGTCCCCGGCTTCACCGTCGACGCGTACGCGGACCGGCTCCGGTCCCTGCATGCGCGGATCGAGGCCGACGGCCCCTTCGTCGCGCACAGCACCCGCCACCTCTTCGAGGCCCGCAAGCCCCACCACCGGTGAGCCCAACGGGCGTGCACCCCCGGTGAGTTCTACGCATGCGGTCCCGACGCGACCTCCCCCACCACCAACTCCGCCTTCGCCTCCAGCACTTCGCCCACCCGCTCCACCTGATCGCCCAACTCCCGTTCCTGCCGCGCCGTCAGCCGCCCGAGCGGTTCCACGGTGACGGTCGTACGACGTCCTTGGCGCCGTTGGTGCCAGACCCCCGCTACCACGCCGTCGAGCAGCAGCACCGGGTAGTTGCCCGCCTGGCCGCCCGCCAGTGCCCGCCGGTACGCGGCGCCCGGGAACAGTGACTCCCGGGGCTGCGCGGCAATGGCGTACGCGTCGAAGTACGGCAGCAGACGGACCCCGCGGACGCGATCCTCCGGAAACTCCGTGTCGCCGGCCACGAGCCAGCATCCCGTCGCCCCCTCGAACACGACCTCCTCGATCTCGCCCTCCCCGGCCAGCCTCCCGAACAACTCCGCCGCCCAACCACCCGGCGCCGCAAGCCACTTGGCGATGTTCTGCGGTGTCGCGGGCCCGTACGCGTGCAGATAGCGGCGGACGAGTTCGCGTACCGCCTCCTCGGCCGGCAGCGGAGTGAAGTGGGGCGGGCGGGTGTACGTGACCTTGCGGCCCCGGTTCGGGCCGAAGGACAGGGCGCCGGACTGGCCGGCCCGGTGCATCACCTGCCGCCAGCGCGGCCACAGGTCCTGGAACGCGGGCATGACCCGGTCGCCGGCCCAGGAACCGGTGCGGGCCACGACCTCCGCGCCCAGCTCGTCGACGGTGAGGCACACGCCGTCGAGGGCGTCCCCGATCGCCGCCACGATCTGCCGCGCCTGCTCCTCGGTGACCCGTACGTCCGGTGCGAACGGGCTTGCCCCGGACGGCACCGCGGGCAACGCGGAGCACCACAGCGGCAGTTCACGCGCGGGGAGCAGATGGACCGTCCCGCGCGGGCCGTGCGTCTTCACCAGCGAGGCCTGCGCGGGGGTATCCCACAGCGCGGCGCGTACGTCGGCCCGGGTCACGCCCTCGGCCCGTACGCCCACCGACACCTCCGCCGCGGACAGCACCTGCGCATGCGCGCCGAGCATCGTGGCGACGACATCGGCGACCGGAGTAGCGCTCTCGGCGGGCGTGGCCAGGAACTGCCGCTGCAGTCGGCGCGCGCTCGCCTCGTTCCACGTGATCGTCTGGGTCATGAGGCGACGGTAGGCCCGAACTAGGTCGAATACTGTCCGCTATCGCCGCGCAGCTTCGTCGTACCAGACAAAATGCGCATCAAGGGCAGATCCCGACCGCACATTCGCAGGCGCGGCAGGGTTTCCACATTGTTATCGAGGTCGGCTCGTTTCCGCCCTGTGACTCGCGTAAGTTCAGACCAAGGTAATTCGCGTGAGCAAAGCTGCGCGGTCGGCACCGCGCAGTGGAGGGGGCTGCGCGGTGCTGTTTTTACGTCAATTTGGCGTTGCAGTCCGCGTCACCCGGCTGGGGGATGCGAAGACAACTCGCCGAGCGAACCACAAGACACGTCAAACCCTCCGGATCGCTCCACTTTCCGCCCGTTTTCCCTGGGAAACCGCTGTGATTCGGCCATGAGTCGGCCATGAGAGACCCGCTCCGCGGCCATCGGCGCGTCGCCGTTCGATTCCGGAGAGTAGTTGTGGCACGCCGATGCACGCAGCATCACTTACGAAGGGTTATGGTGGAAACCCCCCCTCGGGCCGGTCCGTATCCCCCCCACGGACCGGCCCGTTTTTTTGTGCCCGGGGTCAGTGCACCCTCCGCGGGCCCGGGGCCGCCGGGCGGTTCCTCCCGACGTATCTGACGATCTGTGGGCAGTTCGAGCGGCCGCGAGGTGGAGGCCGGTGGAAGCCCTTACGCCCGGCACCCGTTGGCGGCGCGCCCGTACGGCAGGGGTAGGCTTCGCCTCCGGGGACCGTCATACGGAGATCCCGGACCGCCATACGGACAGGGCCCGCCCTCGGCCGAGCCGCCGAGCCCGGGCCGCGCCTGTCCGATCCGTACGGAGGGGCTGACAATCACGTGAACCTGCGCGACAAGCTGCGCAGCCTGCTGGTCAGGTTGTACGCACGCCGGGTGGAAGGTCACCTGGACCACGCTCAGGTGCCCAAGCACATCGGCGTCATCATGGACGGCAACCGGCGCTGGGCGAAGGCCGCGGGCTCCAGCACCGTGCACGGCCACCGCGCCGGTGCCGAGAAGATCGAGGAGTTCCTCGGCTGGTGCAGTGAGACGGACGTCGAGGTCGTCACCCTCTGGCTGCTGTCGACGGACAACTTCGACCGGCCCCAGGACGAGCTCGGCCCGCTCCTCGGCATCATCGAGGACGTCGTACGGACCCTTGCCACGGACGGCCGCTGGCGCGTGCACCATGTCGGCACCCCCGACCTGCTCCCGCAGCAGATGCAGACCACCCTCAAGGAGGCCGAGGAGACCACCGCCGGCATCGACGGGATACTGGTCAATGTCGCCATCGGGTACGGCGGCCGCCAGGAGATCGCCGACGCGGTGCGCTCGATGCTCCTCGACGCGCAGGACAAGGGCACGTCGATGGAGGACCTCGCCGAGGCCGTCGACATCGACATGATCGGCCGGCACCTCTACACAGGGGCCCAGCCCGACCCCGACCTCGTGATCCGTACCAGCGGTGAGCAGCGGTTGTCCGGATTCATGCTGTGGCAGACCGCGCACTCGGAGTACTACTTCTGTGAGGTCTTCTGGCCGGCCTTCCGCAAGGTCGACTTCCTGCGTGCCATGCGTGACTACACCGAGCGTCACCGCCGCTACGGCGGCTGATCGCTGACCGGCGCACTCCTGCGAGGGGCGCCTGGACTACCCCGTTTTGGGGCGGAAGTAACAAGGAGTTCACCAGGGCGCCGTCATATGCGCTGGCATGGCACCGCATGTTCGAGGGCATAAGCCAGTCAGGTCGATGCCCGAACCACGGGTGTCGGATCTCAGCGGGCGGCACGGGGCCGTCCGCCCGGGAGGCCCTTTGCACCAGCCCGATCGTGCGGTCACTGCACGGACGACAAGGCGGAGGGCCGGTTCTCGGCCCGTGCAATGCGGCCGTCAACCGGTCCAGCTCCACTCCGTCGCTCCCCGACCTCATCCGAGGGGGTACGTCCTTCCGTGGTGACCAGCACAAAGCGCCGCATGCCAGACAGGCGCACCTATGTTCTCGACACCAGCGTCCTGCTGGCCGACCCGAACGCCCTGACCCGTTTCGACGAGCACGAGGTCGTGCTCCCGATCGTCGTGGTCACGGAACTGGAGGCCAAGCGGCACCATCCCGAACTCGGCTACTTCGCCCGTCAGGCCCTGCGCCTGCTCGACGACTTCCGGGTCCGGCACGGTCGCCTCGACGCCCCCATCCCGATCGGGGAACTCGGCGGCACTGTGCGTGTCGAGCTCAATCACTCGGACCCCAGCGTGCTGCCGACCGGCTATCGCCTGGGGGACAACGACTCCCGCATCCTCGCGGTCGCCCGCAATCTGCAGGCCGAGGGGTTCGACGTCACCGTCGTGTCGAAGGACCTGCCGCTCAGGATCAAGGCCTCGTCCGTCGGTCTCCTTGCCGAGGAGTACCGCGCGGAACTCGCCATCACGGACTCCTCCGGCTGGACCGGAATGTCCGAACTGACCCTGCCCGGCGAGCAGGTGGACATCCTCTTCGAGGAAGGGCATGTGTATGTGCCCGAAGCGTCCGACCTTCCCGTGCACACGGGGCTGACGATCCAGTCCGAGCGGGGCAAGGCGCTCGGCCGGGTCACGGCCGACGGCAACATCCGCCTCGTGCGCGGCGACCGGGAGGCCTTCGGTATCAAGGGGAGGAGTGCGGAACAGCGGATCGCGCTCGATCTGCTCCTCGACCCGGACGTCGGGATCCTGTCCATGGGCGGCCGGGCCGGCACCGGCAAGTCCGCGCTCGCGCTGTGCGCGGGACTGGAGGCGGTGCTGGAGCGGCGCCAGCACCAGAAAGTGATGGTCTTCCGGCCGCTGTACGCGGTCGGCGGCCAGGAGCTCGGCTATCTGCCCGGCTCCGAGTCCGAGAAGATGAGCCCCTGGGCGCAGGCGGTCTTCGACACACTGTCCGCGGTCACCAGCCGCGAGGTCATCGAAGAGGTCACCGCGCGCGGGATGCTCGAAGTCCTTCCGCTCACCCACATCCGCGGACGCTCACTGCACGACGCGTTCGTCATCGTGGACGAGGCGCAGTCGCTGGAGCGCAATGTGCTCCTGACTGTTCTGTCCCGAATCGGCGCCAATTCACGGGTGGTTCTCACCCATGACGTGGCACAGAGGGACAATCTGCGCGTGGGTCGCTACGACGGTGTCGTCGCCGTCGTGGAAAAGCTGAAGGGGCATCCGCTCTTCGCGCATGTCACGCTGACCAGGTCCGAGAGGTCCCAGATCGCAGCGCTTGTGACCGAAATGCTCGAAGACGGGCAGATCTGAGAGCCGAGACCCAATTAGGGCCGGTTACGCGTCAGTTGGCGCCGTCTCGCAAAGGCTGAGAGCCTAGCGGGGCGGCGCTTTCGCGTGTTGCTGTTTCTCGAAATCCCCTGGGTCAAACGGGATGTGAGCTTTCACACGCAACTCAGAATTGCCACCCGGCGTCCAGGTGCGGCAGAGTCTCACTCCTGTCAGGCCCCGCATACGACACATCTGTACCCCCAGCGGTACGGCACCACAGAAGCATCACAGCTAATTCCACAGCGTCGTCGTATGCCGCCCGCGCACCACGCGGCGCTCCCCTCGCGGGAGTTGCCCACCGGGCCCGTGCCTCCCGTGACCATGCAGTTGGGAGGCCAGCGCCAGGGGCACGATTGCGTCCGCCAGGGTCACCGAAGCGGGCGATGCTGGAAGGAAACCGTGTGAGCCGGATTTCGGTCCGGGGATTCGCAGTGGCCTCGGCCACCGCGGTCACCGCCGTCGGAAGCGTTGTCGGAGTTGCCTCGGGCAGCACCGCCCAGCCCAACGACGCCGAGGCGACGGCAAGCGACGCGACGCTCCTGGCGGACATACCCGCGGGCCAGCAGGCCCAGGTCCAGACCGCCTCGCTGACGCAGCAGGCCGACGCCCAGGCCATCCAGGCCGACGCCAGCGCCAAGAAGGACGCCGAGGAGGCGGCCCGAAAGGCTGCAGCCGACACCGCCATCGCCAAGAAGGACGCGGCGGAGAAGGCGGCCAAGGAGGCCAAGGAGCGCGCCGAGGCCAAGGCTGCGGCGAGCCGTAGCAAGGACTCGTCCGACTTCCCCGTCCAGAGCTCGTATTCCGTCGCCGCGATCCAGTCGATGGCACGGCAGATGGTGCCGAGCGGCCAGTTCCAGTGCTTCAGCAACATCGTGGACCACGAGTCCAGCTGGAACTACCACGCGGTCAACGCCTCTTCCGGCGCCTACGGCCTCTTCCAGGCCCTGCCCGCCTCCAAGTACTCGTCCGTCGGCTCCGACTGGCAGACGAACCCGGCCACGCAGATCAAGTGGGGCCTGAACTACATGAACAGCCGGTACGGCAGCCCGTGCGACGCCTGGTCGTTCTGGCAGGCCAACAGCTGGTACTGAGCCGTCGAGGTCCAGGGCCTCACCTCTCAACCTTGCGCAGCCCCTCCCCGTCATAGGGGGAGGGGCTTTCGCCCTGTACGGTCGGACGCGACGACTCCAGGGGGGAGTGGTGGGGAAAGACGGGGGAAGAGGACGGATCATGTCGCGAGTGCCAGCGTGGCTCGGCCGGATCGGCGCCGGACTGACCGAGGTGAGTGAGCGGTTGGACGAGCGCCGCGCCGAGGTGGAACGGGAGTCCGCCGAGACCGACCCGCCCGCTCCGCCCCGCAGGACCGGGACGACTCAGCCGCCCACGGAGCGCCCGGCCGAGGCATCGCCGCCCGCCGCCGTCCGCCCCGACCCCGCGCAGGCCGTGCCGTGGGGTGTGCGCGTCGCGGCCGAGGCCGGCTGGCGCCTGCTGGTGCTCGCGGGCACGGTCTGGGTGCTGATGCGGGTCATCAGCGCCGTACAACTCGTGGTTTTCGCCTTCGTCGTCGCCCTGCTCATCACGGCGCTGCTCCAGCCGACGGTGGCCCGCCTGAAGCGCCACGGCGTGCCGGGCGGCCTCGCCACCGCCCTCACCGCGATCCTCGGCTTCGTCGTCATGGGACTGATCGGCTGGTTCGTGACCTGGCAGGTCATGGAGAACATCGACAACCTCTCCGACCAGATCCAGAGCGGCATCGACGACCTGCGCAACTGGCTGCTGAAGAGCCCCTTCCACGTCACCGACAAGCAGATCAACCAGATCGCCAAGAACCTGCGCGAGGCGGTCGGCGCGAACACCGACCAGATCACCTCCGCGGGCCTCGAGGGCGTACAGGTCGTGGTCGAGGCGCTGACCGGCATCCTGCTGACGTTCTTCTCCACCCTGTTCCTGCTGTACGACGGCCGGCGCATCTGGGAGTGGACGCTCAAGCTCGTTCCCGCCGCCGCGCGGCCGGGCGTCGCCGGAGCGGGCCCGCGGGCCTGGCGCACCCTGACCGCCTACGTGCGCGGCACGGTGCTGGTGGCGCTGATCGACGCCACCTTCATCGGCCTCGGCATCTACTTCCTCGACGTCCCCATGGCCGTCCCGCTGGCCGTCTTCATCTTCCTGTTCTCCTTCATCCCGCTCGTCGGCGCGGTGGCGTCCGGCGCGCTGGCGGTGGTCGTCGCGCTGGTCACCCAGGGCGTGTTCACCGCGGTGATGACCCTCGCCGTGGTCCTCGCGGTCCAGCAGATCGAGGGCCACATCCTGCAGCCGTTCATCCTCGGCCGTGCGGTACGCGTCCACCCGCTCGCGGTGGTTCTGTCGGTCGCGGCGGGCGGCATGGTGGCCGGGATCGGCGGCGCAGTGGTCGCCGTACCGCTGGTGGCGGTGACGAACACGGTGGTGAGCTATCTGAAGTCGTACTCGGAGGAACTGACCCGCGCCGATCAGCCACCGCCGGCCGGTCCGGAGGACGAGGCGGTCGAGGCCGTCGAGGGCGCCGGAGGGGCTGCGGACGCAGGCCCCCGTGATGCTTGAAATCCGTTCCGGAATCGGTCAAATGAGCGCCGAACAAAGCGATTTGAACGGGCTCGTGGCTCAACTTCCGTCACCTGGGGACAGGTCGGAAATCTGCGGCCGGAATATGCGTTCGGCCTGATACACATTCCCCCCTCAGCGCTACGCGACAGGGGGCGTGATGTCTGGCTACGACCTGCTGGCACGGGCCCTCGACGCCTGCGGGCGCGAGGGATGGACCGGCCTCCTGCGCGTGTCCGGGTCGCCCGGCGGCATCCTGCACCTCAGAGACGGACTCGTCGTCTGCGTCGAGTCGCCCGGGGCGCCGGGGGCGGAGGCGCTGCTGCTGCGTTCCGGCCGGGTGAGCGGGGAGCAGTGGGCCGCGCTGGTGCGGGAGGCCGGGGGTGCGCGCTGGCCGGCCGCCGGGCTGATCGCCCATGGGTACGCCGGGGCCGCCCAGTTGCGGGTGGTGTGTGTGATGGCGCTGCAGGACGCGGCGTTCGCCGTTGTCGCGGGCCGCGTGGAGGGGTGCGAGCGCGCCGCGCACGGCATCGAGCCGCCCGCCCCGGTGCCCGTCGGCGAGCCCCCCGCGCGGCTGCTGGAGGACGCGGCCCGCAAGCTCGCCGCCCTCGCCGCCCTGCCCCACCCGGTCCACCCCGACCGTGAACGGCCCCTCCCCACCCGGGAGTTCGAGGGTCCTCTCACCGAGCTGCGGCGCGATCTGCTCGCCCATGCCGACGGCCGCCGTACCGCCCGCGACCTCGCCTTCCGCACCGGGCGTGGGGTCTACACCGTCACCGTCGAACTCGGCCGCATGCTCGGCGAGGGGCTGCTGGAGTGCGCCCCGGCGCCCGCGCCGATCCCGGTCCGTACGCCTCCCGACGGCATCCGGCACCGCACGCCACTGCCTCCCGCCCCGCCCCCGCCGGAACCGGCCCCGCCCGTCGACCTGCCCCGCCGCAGGCCGGGCGGCTTCTTCCGGCTCCGGCACGGAACCCCGAGATGAACCGATCCCCAGGAAAGACAAGGGAGTTGCCTACATGGACCACGAAGCCCTGGCGCTCGAAATGCGCGGCCTGCGGGAGCAGGTGACCGGCATCACCGATACCGCGGTCGCGGCGTCCGACGGGCTGCTGATCGCCGCGGACACCGCCGACTCGATCGATCCGGAAGGCCTCGCCGCCCTCGCCGCGGCCGGCCTGGGCCTCGCCCGGCGCACCGCGCAGGCGACCGCCCGCGGCACCCTGCGCCAGACCGTGACGTACGGAAGCCACGGCTGTGCCGCCTTCTACGCCGTCGGCGACACCGCCCTGATGGTCGTCCTGGGCGACGAGGGCATGGACGTCGACCGGCTGCACCGGGCCACGCAGCCCGCCCTCGACCGGATCGGCTCGATCCTCATGAACAAGACATCAGAAGGAGTCTGAAGGGATGGCGACGAAGCGTATGACCCCAGGTTTCTCCGACCAGGTGATGGGCCTGGTCAAGTCTCTCCGTACCGATGCCCCCGACTGTGTCGCCTCGGGCGTCGTCGACATGTCCACCGGCATGCTGCTGTCGTACGAGACCGTCGACAACCATCCGCCCGAGGTCCTGGACCTGCTGGCGGGCGCGACCCTCGACCTGTTCCAGGGGCGCACGGTCGTGATGATCGAGGACGTCTTCAAGGAGCGCCGCGGGATCCCGAGCGACAACCACTTCTTCCAGGAGATCCTGGTCAACAGCGAGAACCTCACCCACCTGTTCGTGCGGATGAACGAGCAGCAGGACGTCGTCGCCGTCGTCGTCTGCCGCAAGTCCGTCAACGTGGGCATGCTGTTCGCGCAGGTACGGCGGGTGGTGCGGGAGTACAGCCTCTGAACGCACCGGGCCCCTCCCCGTCCTGGGGAGGGGCCCTCGTACGGCCTGCTCGGTCTACTCGGTGCGCAGACCGTCCGGGCGCATCAGCCGCAGCAGCGGGGGCAGGCTGAGGAACGTCACGGCGAGGACGACGCCTGCGCCGATGCCCGTCATCGACAGCACGCTCGCCCAGTCCACGCTCACCGTGGCGCCGACCATCTTCAGCAGCACGGCGCCCAGCATCAGTCCGACGGCCGACGCCAGCAGCAGCCCCAGCGCGATCGGGATCGCCGTCTGCCACAGCACCGACATGCTCAGCGTGCGGCGCCGGGTGCCGAAGGCGACCAGCGACGACAGCAGCTTCTTGCGCTCGCGCAGCTGCTCCAGTTGGGAGACCAGCAGGCTCGCGCCGATCAGCAGGAGGACGCAGGTGGCGCCGACGAACAGCCCGGTGCGGATGGACCGGAACTCCTGCGTCTGCGTGCTGGCCGCCAAGGTGAACACGTCCGCCATCGGATCCAGCCGCGCGGCGGTGTTGCGCGCGTAGTCGGCTGCGTCCGGTACCGACGGGTCGAGCGAGAGGAACACCTTCTGGCTCACGTCGGCCGACGCGCCCGCGGGGAGCGCGCCCGAGGTGATCAGCAGGCCGCTGCGCTCATAGCCGGTCGGATCCTCGCGGTGCCCCGCCGTCTTCATGCCGGAGGGCACCTTCCAGGCCACCGGGTGGCTCGTCGTCCCGCTGTACGACGGGTCGAAGTACAGGGTGCCGCCCGGCTCGGTGACCTTCTTGGTCTCGCTGTCGTACTCGCCGCCGAGGATCCGGAAGATGTCGCCGTCCCGGCAGGACGGCAGCCGCGCCACCTCGCGCAGCTCCGCACAGGTGCCGACGGCCACCTCCAGCTCGGTCTGGGGCTCCTTCGCCCGTTCTCCGACCGAGGTCAGCGTGACGGCCGACGCACGGCGCACGCCCTCGGTCCGCCCGAGCCGCCGGCCGGCCTCGGCCAGCGGTACGTCGCCGCTCACGGAGACCTCCATCTGAGCCCGGTTCAGGTCGTTGGTCGTCTCCTTGGTGTAGTCGTGCTCGACCCCGGCGAACAGCATCTGCAGCGCGATCGCCCCGGCCACCGCGACCGCGATGCCGTTGACCATGCGGGCGGCCGTGCCACTGCTCAACTGCAGCCTGCGGACGGCCAGTTGCCAGGACACCGAGCCGGAGTTCAGCCGGGCCACCACGGCCTCGACGATCCACGGCAGCAGTGCGGTGACGCCGACCAGCAGCAGTGCGGTGCCGCCGATCACCATCCACTGGTTGAAGTTCCCGTTGTTGTTGCCCTGGCCGATCATCGGGTACAGCAGCGCGAGGCCGCCCAGCGGCAGCAGCAGCCGCCACCACAGCCGGCGCCGCGGCGGCTTCGCCGTACGGACCACGCCGAGCGGTTCGATGACGACCCCGCGCAGCGCGAACAGCGTCACCAGGACGGCCGCGGCCGGCACGGCGACGACGACGAGCGCGGCGAGCGCGGGCGACGGGTTGAGGTCGCTCGGGAACACACTGATGTCCCGCACGTCGAGCAGGGCCGCCAGCTGACGCCCCACCAGGAAGAAGCCGGTGCCGAAGACGAGCCCGAGCAGCGCCCCGGCGAGCGCCTCTCCGCCCGCGATCCGGCGCGCCATCCGCCCGTCCGCGCCGACCAGCCTGAGCGCCGCGAGCCGACGGTCCCGGCGCTCGCCGCCGAAGCGCACGGCCGCCGCGATGAACACGCCGACCGGCAGCAGCAGCACCACGAAGATGATCATTATGAGCAGGATCAGGGTCGGGTCCAGCTCGTCCTGCTGCTGCCTGGAGGAGGGCCCGAAGTAGTTGATGCGCTCGACGCTGCCACCGGCCAGGTGGTCCTCCAGCCCCGTGGCGCCCGCGTAGTAGGCGAGTTCGGCGGGCCCGATCAGTCCGGAGTGCCCGATGGTGCCGACGACGCGGTAGGGGATGCGTTCGCGCAGCAGCTTGCCGGAGTCGGACTTGAGCAGTTCCTCGAGCGCCGGCGAGACGACCATGTCGCCCTTCGCGGGGAACTTCTCCACCCCCGGCGGCAGCGGCGCCCGCGTGCCCTCGGGCTCAACGAACCGGCCGCGTACGTCCTTGCTGCGGAACGTCGTGTCGGTACGGGCGACGACCAGCGTGTCGTCCGCCTTCGGCAGCACCTTCCCGCTGTACGTGAAGTCGTCCCGGGAGCTTCCGCGGCGGTCGCGCTCGGACAGCGCGTTCGGTATCGCCGTGGTGAGCACCAGCAGCGCCACCCCGAGCCCGACGCCGACGGCCGTCAGCAGGGCCCGGACCCAGCCCTCGCGTCCGCCGGTGAAGGCGAACCGAACCCCCATGGCCAGATCCCTGGCCCACTGCCGCACCTTCATACGATGCGCTCCATGTCCCGCGACTTGCCGTCCCGTACGACGATCTCGCGGTCCGAGTACGCGGCCACCCGTGCCTCGTGCGTGACAAGGACGACGGCGGCGTTGGTGGACCGGGCGGCGTCCGTGAGCAGATCCATCACGCGCTCGCCGTTGAGCGAGTCGAGCGCGCCGGTCGGCTCGTCGGCGAACAGCACGCGGGGGTTGGTGACCAGGGCCCGGGCGACCGCGACGCGCTGCCCCTGGCCGCCGGAGACCTCACCGGGCCGCTTCTTGCTCAGGTCGTCGACCTCGAGCCGCTCCATCCACGTGAGCGCGGTCCGCTCGGCCTCCTTGCGGGAGGTGCCGTTCAGCCTGAGCGGAAGGGCGACGTTCTCGACGCACGTCAGCTCCGGCACGAGCTGCCCGAACTGGAACACGAACCCGAACTCGGACCTGCGCAGCGCACTGCGCTGGGCGTCGGGCATGGTCGCCATCTCGCGCCCGTTGTACGTGATCGACCCCGAGTCGGGCGTCACGATCCCGGCGAGACAGTGCAGCAGCGTGGACTTGCCGGACCCGGAGGGGCCCATCACGGCGACGACCTCACCGGGGTGGATGGAGAAATCGGCACCGTCGAGCGCGGTGGTCGGCCCGTACACCTTGTGCAGCCCGTCGGCGACGAGCAGAGAACCTGCGGGAGTCACTTGGCCACCGCCTCCGCGAGCTTGTCGAGGCGCGCGGCGGTGAGCTCCAGCCAGCGCAGGTCGGCCTCTAGGTGGAACAGGGCGTGGTCGCAGATCAGTTGGTCGGCCAGATCACCCTTGCGCTTTCGGTCGGTGAGGATCCGCATCATGCGCAGGTGCTCGGAGCGCTGGGTGTCCAGGATGTCTGCCGCGTCGCGGTGCGTGAGCAGCGCGAGGACGACCTTGGTGTACAGCGTGGACTGCAGATACGGCTCGGGCGCCTCCGGCGTCGCGAGCCACCGCTCCACGTCGGTGATCCCGGCGTCGGTGATCGCGTACCGCTTGCGCTCGGGCCCGCCGCCGGCCTCTATGCCGTCGACCTCGACGAGGCCGTTCTTCAGCAGGCGGGACATGGTCGAGTAGACTTGGCCGTAGTGCAGCGGCCGATCGTGACCGAACTTCTCGTCGAAGGCCCGCTTCAGGTCGTAACCGTGGCGGGGCCCGGACTCCAGGAGCCCTAGAAGGGTGTGACCGATGGACATGCGGAGCACTCTACACACGGTGTATACGCCTCGTGTATACGCACTGTGTGTAGATCATGGCCGGGTGTGGGAGTGCGCAGGTGGGGGCCGATTGTCATGGTTCTGCAACAGCCGCCGAGCCCGACCGGTCGCCTTTCGAGGCCGTACGGCAACTCCCAGCCCGTCCGGCGTGTGAGGACGAGGCCGTTCAGGCCGACGGGGGTCCGGGGGCGGAGCCCCCGGGGGGTCGGCCACGACGGGGCAGCGGCCCGGCCTCCCCGGGCAACCGCCCCGCGTCGGCGAGAGCCCGTCGCAACAGGAACTCGATCTGCGCGTTCGCGGACCGCAGTTCGTCCCCGGCCCACCGGGCCAACGCCTCGTACACCGACGGGTCCAGCCGCAGCAGCACCTGCTTGCGCTGCTGCGGCCGACGCTGGGGGTCCGACCCCCCGGAGGGAACCGTCACTGGTACAGGGTCCCGGTGTTGAGCACGGGCTGCGGCGCCCTGTCCCCGCACAGCACCACCATCAGGTTGGACACCATCGCCGCCTTGCGCTCGTTGTCCAGCTCCACGATGTCCCGCTCGGAGATCCGCGCGAGGGCCGCCTCGACCATGCCCACCGCTCCGTCCACGATCTGCCGCCGGGCCGCGACGACCGCGCCGGCCTGCTGCCGCTGGAGCATCGCCGAGGCGATCTCGGGAGCGTACGCGAGATGCGTGAAGCGGGACTCGATGATCTGCACACCGGCCGCCTCCACGCGCGCGTGCAGCTCGGCGGCGAGCTTCTCGGTGATCTCCTCCGCGTTGCCGCGCAGCGAGAGTCCGCCCTCGTCATGGGCGTCGTAGGGGTACTCGATGGCGATGTGCCGGACCGCCGCCTCCGTCTGTGTGGCGACGAACTCGAGGTAGTTGTCCACCTCGAACGTGGCCTGCGCGGTGTCGCGCACCTTCCAGACCACGACCGCGGCGAGCTCGATCGGGTTGCCGTAGGCGTCGTTGACCTTGAGGACCGCGGTCTCGTGGTTGCGTACGCGGGTGGAAATCTTTGTGCGCGAGGTGAACGGGTTCACCCAGCGCAGGCCGTCCTGGCGGATCGTGCCGCGGTAGCGCCCGAAGAGCTGCACGACCCGCGCCTCGCCGGGCGCCACGGTGTTGAGCCCGCGCAGCGAGATGAGGGCCGCGATGAGGACGACGACCCCGCCGACGGCGAAGAGGGGGTTGACCGAGGCGGCCGCGAACAGGACGACGGCGACCAGGAGTCCGAGCAGTCCGAGCAGCAGCGCGAGCGCGCCACCGATGCTGTGCGCGGTGGTCTCCCGCACCCGCGGCGCGGGCATCTCCGGTACGTCGGCGGTGGCTGTGGAGTCGGGTATGGACATGGGTGGCCCCCGTTCTCGTAGCGCCTTCTTGTGAAAGCGCCTGTCTAGCTAAGTGATATCACTTTACCCGGCAGGGCAACCCTGAACCCCTCCCGATCGTCGGTTCCGTTGAAGCGGGTGCTCATTGTCACGTCCGCAAAAGGCCGGATCGGTGGACCTTTGCCACATCTCCCGGTGTTAGCTTTCTGAGCTGACCTGAGCGGCGAACCTGTGTGACGTGTGAGCACACATGAACGAAGCGGAGCGGATCGGACTCATGGGACGGGCGGAAGACAGACGAGCGCGACAGCGCGGCGGGCGCCGCGCGGCGCCCACGCGCTCGTCCGCGGCAGGGGTATCCACCATCTCCCCGGAGGAGCCGGTCACGGTCGTCGGCGGCCGGGCCGCCGCACGCCGGGCGGCCCAGGGCAGGGGCCGGGGCAAGGACGCCAAGGGTGGCAAGGACGGCAAGAGCTTCATACGCCGGCTGTTCACCTGGAAGAAGATCGTCGGGTCCTTCTTCGCCGTGTGCCTCCTCGGCATGGGCGCGTTCGTCGCCCTGTACATGATGATCGGCATACCCAAGGGCAACGCCGACGCGACGCTGCAGAGCAACGTCTACAAGTACAGCGACGGCTCGCTGCTGACCCGCGACGGTGAGCGCAACCGCGAGATCGTGGACCTGTCCAAGGTGCCGAAGCCGGTCCAGCGGACCTTCGTCGCCGCCGAGAACAAGACCTTCTACAAGGACAACGGCGTCGACCTGAAGGGCACCGCCCGCGGTCTGCTCAACACGCTGTCCGGCAAGGGCGCGCAGGGCGGTTCGACGATCACCCAGCAGTACGTCAAGAACTACTACCTGACGCAGAACCAGACCGTCACGCGCAAGCTGAAGGAACTGGTCATCTCGCTGAAGCTGGACCGCACGAAGTCCAAGGACTACATCCTCGCGGGCTACATCAACACCAGCTACTACGGCCGTGGCGCGTACGGCATCCAGGCCGCCGCGCAGGCCTACTACCGCGTCGACGCCCAGAAGCTCTCGGTCCAGCAGGGCGCCTACCTCGCCGCGCTGCTGCAGGCGCCGAACCAGTACGACTGGGCGATCGCCACCGACACCGGCAAGGAGCTGGTGAAGGCGCGCTGGAACTACGTCCTCGACAACATGGTCGAGGAGGGCTGGCTGGACAAGGCCAAGCGCGCGGACATGAAGTTCCCGACCCCCAAGGCACCCAAGGCCGCGCCCGGCATGGCCGGCCAGACCGGCTACCTGGTCGACGCGGCCAACAACCAGCTGGCCAAGCGGCTGGTCGCCCAGGGCACCGCGGAGAACATCAACGACGCCCTGACGATGGTCAAGGCCGGCGGCTGGACCATCACGCTCAACATCGACAAGAAGAAGCAGGCGGCGCTGGAGAAGTCCGCCAAGTCGCAGCTGACCAGCAAGCTCGACCCGAAGAAGCGCTCGGTCGACGCGGACGTCCAGGCCGGTGCCGTGTCCGTGAACCCCAAGACGGGCGCGGTCGTCGCGATGTACGGCGGCAAGAGCTACTACGACCACTACCGCAACAACGCGACCCGCACGGACTACCAGCCCGCGTCGACGTTCAAGCCGGTCATCCTCGCCGCCGCCCTGGACGAGGACGCCAAGACGCAGGCCGGCAAGGCCATCACGGCGAACACGATCTACGACGGCACCAGCAAGCGCCCGGTCGTGGACGATGGCACCAAGGTCGGCTTCGCCCCGGAGAACGAGGACGACCAGAACTACGGCAACATCACCGTCCAGACGGCGATGAACAAGTCGGTCAACTCCGTCTTCGCGCAGCTGGGCGTCGACGTCGGCATGGACAAGGTGCTCAAGGTCGCCAGCCAGATGGGCATGGACACCGCTGATCTCAAGTCGGTGCCCGCGCAGACCCTCGGCACCATGGGCGCGAGCCCGCTGCAGATGGCCGGCGTGTACGCGACCCTGGACAACCACGGCAGGCAGGTCACCCCGACCATCATCAAGTCGGTCGAGAACAGCAAGCGCGAGGTCACCCTGCCGAACCCGATCGGCGGCCAGATCGTCAGCCGCGAGGCCGCCGACACGGTCACCTCGGTGCTGACGGGCGTGGTCGACGACGGTACGGCCAAGGTGTCGGTGCGGGACAACGTCAACCGCGACGGCCGCAAGGTCGCCGGCAAGACGGGTACGTCCGACGAGAACCGGTCGGCCTGGTTCACCGGCTACACGCCCGACCTGGTCACCTCGGTCGGCCTGTTCGGCGAGTCCAAGAAGTCCGGCGCCCAGGTCTCGATGTACAAGGCGGGCGGACAGCCCCGCGTCAACGGTGGTGGCTTCCCGGCGCAGATCTGGGCGGCGTACACCTTCGGCGTCTCCGCGAAGAACACCAAGTTCGACCTGGAGACCACCCAGGGCGCGGCGGTCCAGCCGACCTGGACGCCGGCGGTCACCAGGACACCGACCCAGACGCCCAGCCAGACACCGACGAGCGAGTCACCGTCGCAGACGCCGTCGCAGACGCCGACGCAGACACCGACGCAGACGCCCACGCAGACACCGACGACTCCGACCTCGACCCCGACCTCGACCCCGACGGACGGCGAGGATCCGGTGGATCCGCTCGACCCGAACAGGTAGTACCCGAACAGGTAGGGACGGACAACTGCCAAGGGCGCCCGGCGAGATGCCGGGCGCCCTTGGCAGTTCCGAAGCGGGGCTCGCCCCTACGGCGCACCTCTGCCGAGCTCGAACCACACGACCTTCCCGGTGCTCAGCCGGGTCGCCCCCCACCGCCGGGCCAGCCGGTTCACCAGATACAGCCCACGGCCGCCCTCGTCCGTGGCCCGCGCCTGCCGGAGCCGGGGAAGCTGCGGCACGTCGTCGCCGACCTCGCAGCGCAGCACGTCGGTGCGCAGCAGCCGTAGCGTGACCGGCCGGGTGGCATAGCGCACGGCATTCGTCACGACCTCGCTGACGAGCAGCTCCACGGAGTCGCTGAGGTCCTCCATGCCCCAGCGGGACAGCGCGCGCCGGGCGAGGCGTCGCGCCCGCCCCGGTGCCGCGTCCTCGGGCTCCAGGAACCAGTACGCCACGTCGCTCGGCGCGATCCCGTCGAAGCGGGCGGCGAGCAGCGCGATGTCGTCGTCCCGGTCGCCCGGGCCGAGCATGTCGAGCACCTCGTCGCACAGGGCCTCGAGGGGCGGCGGATGGTCGGGTCCGGTCAGCTGCGCGGTCGCGGCGAGCTTCTCGCGCAGCTGCTCTATGCCGGTCCACACGTCCCGCAGCCGGGACTCCACCAGGCCGTCCGTGTACAGCAACAGGGTGGCCCCGGCGGGCGCGTCCAGTTCCACGGCCTCGAAGTCGACGCCGCCGACCCCGATCGGCGCCCCCGGCGGCACCCGCAGCACCTCGGCGCGGCCGCCCAGGTGCAGCAGGACCGGCGGCGGATGGCCGGCGTTGGCGATGGTGATGCGGTGCGAGACGGGGTCGTAGACGGCGTACAGGCAGGTCGCCATGCGGTCGGTGCCGAGGCGCTGCGCCTGTTCGTCGAGGTGGTGCAGGACCTCCTGCGGGGGCAGGTCGAGACCGGCGAGGGTCTGCGCGGTCGTGCGCAGCTGGCCCATGATGGCGGCCGACGTCATGGAGTGGCCCATCACGTCGCCCACGACCAGCGCGACCCGGCTGCCGGGCAGGGGGATCGCGTCGTACCAGTCGCCGCCCACCCGCGCGGTCTCGGCGGCGGGCAGGTAGCGGGACGCCAGGCGCACGCCCGTGGGCCGCGGCAGCGTCTCCGGCAGCATCGTGCGCTGGAGTTCGTCGGCGATGTACGCCTCGCGGCCGTACAGCACCGCCTTGTCGATGCCGAGCGCGCTGTGCGTGGCGAGCTGGGCGGCGACCAGGAGGTCGTCGGCCTCGAAGGCGATGCGCTCCGGGCGGCGCAGGAAGAGCGCGGCACCGATCACGCGGCGCCGGCCGCGCAGCGGGGCGAGGATCGCGCGCTGCCCGCCGGGTACGAGGAACTCGCCACCCTCGCCCAGGAGTTCGGGCAGGGCGGCATGGGCGGCGGGCGAGTCGGTGAACACCGGGCGCACCCCGCGCAGCACCTCGGCCAGCGCGCTGCCCGGCCGCACCTCGCACAGCTCGGCGCCGACCGCGTCGAGCTCCGAGATCTCCGACGGCTCCGGCTGGAGGCCGGGCGAGAACCCGCCCTCGGTGTCCCGCTCCGCCGGGATCCGGTCGGTGCGCCGCAGACGCAGCAGGAGCGGTCCGGTGGGCCGCTCGTCGCCGACGGGCAGCGGGTCGCGCAGATAAACGAGGATCGCGTCGGAGAACGTCGGCACGGTCGCCCGGCACAGCCCCATGACGATCTCGTCGAGGTCGATGCCGCGGGCGATCCGCCGCGTCGCGGCGCCCACGAACCGCAGCCGGTCGCCGTCCCGCCGCATCGGCGTGGGCTGCCCGGGAGCCACTCCCTGCCCGGTGCGGCGCTCCTGGCCGCCGGTGTCCTGCGCCCGGTCCGGGACGGCCTCGGGCACGGGTCGAGGGCGATGCGTGCCCGGTTCGACGGCTGCGGGCTGCGAGTGCTCGGGGCCGGTGATGTCGGAGGAGGGCGAGGCCGGATCCTTTCCCTTGCCGCACGGCGTGGCCGTACCCGGCGTCGAGGGTGTCTCCCCGGTGCGTCCCTGTGCGGGTAAGGCGGCCGCGGGGGACGGGGGCACCGGCGTCGGGGTGTGCAGGAGCGCCCCGCGGGGGTCCGCGGGGTCGGCGCCCGGCTGCGGGCGCTCGAAGGACATGGGGTGCTCCGTCACGCGTGTCGAATCCGTCCGTCCGGGGCTGCGCATCGTGAGCGCAGTTCGTCCCGCAGGAATCCCGATACCCGGAATACGTGTCCCCGGAACGGAATTCCCGCGTGGTCAGAGGCTGTTGTTGTGCCACCGGCGAACCGTCTGCGGTTCGTACCGATGCTGCCCTCGTACCCCTCGCTCACGTCCTGCCGCCCCTCGGTGACGATCGGTCAAGCCCAGCGCATGCTCCGGGAGTTGCCGTTGCGCGCCCTTGCGGAGGACGATCCTACGGTTGTGGACCGGGGGCGCAGCAAGGGTCTCATGTGGACACGTGCGCGGGCGTACGGTCCCAGTCCTCCGGCAAAGACGGTACAGCCCAGGACGGATCCGGGCGCCAGTGCTGCCAGCCGTCGGAGAACGGCGGGCCCCAGGCGCGGATCACCTCCACCGCGGACCGCCCCGCCTCCCGCACCTGCTCGGCGACCGAAGCGTCCATCAGACCGTCCCGCTGCGCCTGCGCGAACTCGTCCTCGTCGCGCCAGTGCCAACTGCGGTCCGGGTGCACGGAGATGTCGAGGAAGTGGTCCTCGGAGTCGACCCCGCCGCCCCAACGCACCAGCGGCGTCTCAAGATTCACGTACCAGTTCTTGAACTGCCAGCCCGGCTCCCAGAACAGCCACACCGACCAGGGCTCACCGGGCCGCGCGAGCTTCAGCACGCCCGTGCCGAACCAGCGGTCGAGCTGGACGGTGCGGGGCTTGGTGTAGCGGGTCTCGAGCGGTTCGACGTGCACGGCGGTGCCGTCGGCGAGGACGGGCTTCACGCACTCGGTCCCGGGCGCCAGCCAGACGGCCAGCAGCTCCTCGTCGTCCCGGACGACGGTGACGGGGCGCGCGATGTGGATGCCCTCGCCGGCGTTCTCCCGGTAGCGCCACAGGATCTGTGTCCCGGGCGCCCAGAAGCCCGGTCCCGCCGGCCGGCCCGCTGCCACTTCCGCTCTCACCGCTCCACCCTCTGCCATGCACAGATATTAGGTGCCATAGGCATACGACGCTGCGGCGCGCGTCACGGTTCGCGGCGGCGCGGCAAAAGGTTACGGATGCGTCATCCGCAGGACATCCAGCGCTTCGTCGAGTTGTTCCACCGTGAGGTCGCCGCGCTCCACGTACCCGCTCTCCAGGACGACTTGGCGGATCGTCCTGCGCTGTGCCAGAGCCTTCTTGGCGACCTTGGCGGCCTCCTCGTACCCGATGTACTTGTTGAGCGGAGTGACCACGGAGGGCGAGGACTCGGCGTACTCGCGCGCCCGCTCCCTGTTCGCGGTGATCCCGTCGACGGTCCGGTCGGCGAGCAGCCGGGAGACGTTGGCGAGCAGCCGGACCGACTCCAGGACGTTCCTGGCGATGACCGGCAGCATCACGTTGAGCTCGAAGTTCCCGGCGGCTCCGGCGGTCGCGACGGTGGCGTCGTTGCCCACGACCTGGGCGGCGACCATGAGCACGGCCTCCGGGATCACCGGGTTGACCTTGCCGGGCATGATGGACGAGCCCGGCTGGAGGTCGGGCAGGGCGATCTCGGCGAGCCCGGTCCGCGGCCCGGACGCCATCCAGCGCAGATCGTTGGCGATCTTGGTCAGTCCGACGGCGATGGTCCTGAGCTGCCCGCTGGTCTCGACGATCCCGTCCCGCGCGCCCTGCGCCTCGAAGTGGTTGCGGGCCTCGGTGAGCGGGAGGCCCGTGGCGCGGGCGACCTCCTCGATGACGGCGGCGGAGAAACCGGGCGGGGTGTTGATGCCGGTGCCGACGGCGGTGCCGCCGAGGGGCAGCTCGGCGAGGCGGGGGAGGGAGGCCCGCAGCCGCTCGACGCCGTACCGGACCTGGGCCGCGTATCCGCCGAACTCCTGCCCCAGGGTCACCGGCGTGGCATCCATGAGATGGGTCCGCCCGGACTTCACGACGTCGCCGAACTCCTCGGCCTTGCGCTCCAGCGAGGCGGCGAGATGCTCCAGGGCCGGGACGAGGTCGCGGGTGACGGCGGCGGTGGCGGCGATGTGGATGGAGGAGGGGAAGACGTCGTTGGACGACTGGGACGCGTTCACATGGTCGTTGGGGTGTACGTCCCTGCCGAGCCGCTCGCTCGCGAGGGTGGCGATGACCTCGTTGGTGTTCATGTTCGACGAGGTGCCGGACCCGGTCTGGAACACGTCGATGGGGAATTGCTCGTCCCACCGCCCCTCGGCTACCTCCCCGGCCGCCTCCTGAACGGCCTCGGCGATGTCCTTGTCGAGCACCCCCAGACGTGCGTTCACCTTCGCCGCGGCCGCCTTGATCCGGGCGAGGGCCTCGATGTGGGCCCGCTCGATGCGCTGCCCGGAGATGGGGAAGTTCTCGACGGCGCGCTGGGTCTGGGCCCGCCACTTGGCGTCGGCCGGGACGCGTACCTCGCCCATGGAGTCGTGCTCGATCCGGTATTCGCTCATGCCGGTAACAGCGATCGGAAGGGTGGGGTTGTTCCGCGCTGTGCTCCACCCGGGGCTGTGACCCAGGTCTCATCGCGGGCGTGCAGCAGATGAGGGTGCGTCCACGTCGAGGAGGGGTGACAGGAAGGGAGGAGCGTGTGGAGACCGACTTCCACGGTTTCGTCGCCGCCCGGTCGGCCGCGCTGTTCCGGGGGGCCCTCGTCCTGACGGGAAACCGCGACGCGGCCGAGGACCTGGTCCAGGAGACCCTGGAGCGGGCCTGCCGCAAGTGGCGCACGATCTCCGCCAAGGACGCCCCGGACGCCTATGTGCGGCGGATCATGGTGAACCTTGCCAACGACCGCTGGCGCCGCTTCCGCCGCACGGTCCCGGAGGCGGACGGCGCCGAGCGGGCCGCCCCGGGCGACGAGTACGGACAGGTCGACAGCAGGGACCAGTTGGTGCGCGCACTGCAGCAACTGCCCATGCGGATGCGGACGGTGGTGGTGCTCCGGTACTTCCACGACCTCTCGGACGCCGAGATCGCCGCCGACCTGGACATCTCGCCGAGCACGGTGCGCTCCCAGCTGGCCCGGGGGATCGAGAAGCTCAGAGGCCAGTTCCCCGCACTCTCCGACCCTTCATCGCGGCAGCCCCAGGGAGGAACCCGATGACTTCGTACGATGCGCGGCCCTCCGGCTGCACACCCTTCGAAGAGGAACTGATGAACGCCATGAACAGCTACGCCGACTCCGCCGACTCGCCCGAGTTCGACGCGCCCGCGATGGTGCGCCGCACCCGTCGCCGACGGGCGGTGGGCATTGCCGCCGTCGCCACCGCGATCGTCGTGGCAGGCGGGGGGACGGCCCTGGCCTCCATGACCGGCGGCACGCACCAGGGGGCACGGCCCGCCGCGAGCAGCACGGCCGTCTCGAGCGACGCCACCACCATGCTGTACGGCTTCTCCGAGGGCCGTCCCTTCCCGATCGATTTCTCGAACTTCGACCTGGAAGGCGCCAAGTCGTACCTCCTGAAGACGCAGACGAAGCTCGGCACCGTCAGCAAGAAGGCCGTCAAGGGCTGCAAGCCGGGGTCGGTGGTCGGCCTGGACCCGCACACACCGAAGATCGTCAAGCCCGGCGACACGGTCAACCTGACGATCTGCGCCGGCTGAACCGGCTGAACCGGCCCTGAGACACGGCCACCCCTCCCGGTAGCGCTGCCGGAAGGGGCGGTGGCGGCCCGCACTCACCTCGGGCCCGTCAGTGGCCAGGAACGCCGAACCGTTCGGTGCACGCGGGCTTTTGGGCCACCTCGGCGCACGCCTGCGCCCCGCGCGGGTCGGACGCCGCCAGCATCGGGCTGCTGTACCCGTCCGACCGGTGGCCCGGGTACTCCGCGGACAGCTCGTCCTGGCCCGACCTGATCGAGATCTCCCGCGCGCCGCCCGCCCGCGTGCGCAGCTCGGACCAGACCGTGGCGCAGGAGGGAGAGAACCGCAGCAGCACGACCTCGCCGGCCCTGACGGCGCTGCTCTCCGTGCGCGCGTCGCGGCCGCAGGTCTCGGAGGTCGGCAGTTCCCCCTGGCAGTCGCCACCGTGGCAGGAGGCGGCCGTTCTGGCCGCTGTCGGCTCCAGTACGTCCGCTGCGCCGGCGGTGACCGCCACGGTGGCGGCCATGGTGGCGAGGGCGACGACGGCGCGGCTCGGCCGGCGGACGCGGCGGGACCGTACGGCGGCGGGCGGCGCGGGCGGGACCGGCTCCCGTTTCGTGGTGGTCGCCTCGCAGGCCTGCGCCCGGGCGGCGGAGTCCCACAGGGCGAGCAGCGGGCCGGGGTCGGCCTCCGCGAGCCGGCCGAGCGCCATGACGGCCGCCCGGGGCGGGAACTGGTCGCCGTGCAGATAGCGGTGCCAGGTCGACTTGCTGAACGGGGTGACGGTGGCCAGTGCGGCCAGGCTCAGCCCCGTCCGTTGCTTGAGGGCACCCAGCCGCTCCGTCAGGAGCCGCCCTTCGTCCTGCGACGCGTCGGGCAGCGGCTGCCTCTTGACCGTCACGTGGCTCTCCATCTCGCTCCCTCGCCGTACCGGGGTGGCCGCCCTGATGTGTTCCCGGCGGCGGTGCCCGGCCATACCGCGATCACCGGAATATGAAGGGGAGTTGACCTGCGGTTACGCCATCCGTAGGTGTGATCGGCCGATTTACCTGCCGGTACCTCCCGGCGGGCTTTCCGTGGCCCGCCGGAAGGTACCGGTGATCATCAGTGGTGCGGTCGAGGGGCCGTCAGCACCAGCGGACGGTGCTGCGGTTGTGCACGTAGCGGGCGGAGACGTAGCCCTTGTGGTGGGGGAGCCGGTACCAGCGCTGGTTGCCCCGGACGCCCGAACCCAGCACCTTGCAGGTGAGGGCCACACTGCCGCCGGCCGGCCGCGAGCCGACGACGCGGTAGCCGGTGCCCGGCCCGGACCGGACGTTCAGCCGCAGGTGGCGGGTGGTGACGTTGCCCCAGGTGTGGGTCGTGACGATGTGCCGGATGCCGTGGAGGTACGGGAGGCGGCGGTAGTAGCCGGAGCGGGTGACGGTGTGCCGCCGGGCGTGCTTCTTCAGGTGGTGGCGGCGGGCGTGGGTCTTCGCGTGGTGGCACGCGTGGTGGTGGCCGTGGCGCTTCTGCGCCGTCGGCACGCCGGGCAGCGCGGCCGGCGCGCCGGCCGGCTGCCACCCGGGCGCGGAGACCTGCGGGGGAGTGGAGTTCCAGGCGTGGGCCTGCGCGGCCGGCCCGGCGGAGGCTACGGCCGCCACCGGGAAGACGGCGACGACCGCGATCGCGGCCACGAGACCACCGCGCAGTGTGCGTCGAATCATGGGATGTCCCTCCGAGTTGACCTGCGGATCACGGGCTGTGATCCAGTCAGCACGGAGCGTTTCCGGCGAAGTTCACAAAGATGCCGTCCCACCCGTTCCTGGGACGAAGTGGGACGGCATCCAGGGGCTTCAACACATTCACCGATGCCGTACGGCGATGTCGTACGGCATCCCGGGACGCTACGCCAGCCCGGGCCCGCGCACCGGAATCGTCGTGAACGTCGGCGCGGGCGCGGGATCCTGGAAGAAGTCGTTGCCCTTGTCGTCGACCACGACGAACGCCGGGAAGTCCTCGACCTCGATCTTCCAGACGGCCTCCATGCCGAGCTCCTCGTACTCGACGACCTCGACCTTCTTGATGCAGTCCTGGGCGAGGCGGGCGGCCGGGCCGCCGATGGAGCCGAGGTAGAAGCCGCCGTGCGCGTCGCACGCGTCCGTGACCTGCTTGCTGCGGTTGCCCTTGGCGAGCATGACCTTGGAACCGCCGGCGGCCTGGAACTGCTCGACGTAGGAGTCCATGCGGCCGGCCGTGGTCGGGCCGAAGGAACCGGACGCGTAGCCCTCCGGGGTCTTCGCCGGGCCCGCGTAGTACACCGGGTGGTCCTTCAGGTACTGCGGCATCTCCTCGCCCGCGTCCAGCCGCTCCTTGATCTTGGCGTGCGCGATGTCACGGGCCACGACCAGCGGGCCGGTGAGCGAAAGCCGGGTCTTCACCGGGTACTTGGTCAGCTCGGCGAGGATGTCGTCCATCGGCTGGTTGAGGTCGATGCGCACGACGTCGGAGGACTCGTCGAGGTGCTCGTCGGTCGTCTCCGGCAGGAACCGCGCCGGGTCCGTCTCCAGCTGCTCCAGGAAGACGCCCTCCGCCGTGATCTTCGCGACGGCCTGCCGGTCGGCGGAGCAGGACACGGCGATCGCGACGGGGCACGAGGCGCCGTGCCGCGGCAGCCGCACCACGCGCACGTCGTGGCAGAAGTACTTACCGCCGAACTGCGCGCCGATCCCGATCTTCTGCGTCAGCTCGAAGACCTTCTCCTCCAGCTCCTTGTCCCGGAAGCCGTGGCCGAGCTCGGAACCCTCGGCCGGGATCTCGTCCAGGTAGTGCGCGGAGGCGTACTTCGCGGTCTTCAGCGCGTACTCGGCGGACGTGCCGCCGACGACGATCGCCAGGTGGTACGGCGGGCAGGCGGCCGTACCCAGCGAACGGACCTTCTCCTCCAGGAACTTCATCATGGAGGACTCGTTCAGGACGGCCTTCGTCTCCTGGTACAGGAAGGACTTGTTGGCGGAGCCGCCGCCCTTCGCCATGAACAGGAACTTGTAGGCGCCGCCGTCGGTCGCGTACAGCTCGATCTGCGCCGGCAGGTTGGAGCCGGTGTTCTTCTCGTCCCACATGGTCAGCGGGGCCATCTGCGAGTAGCGCAGATTGAGGTTCAGGTAGGCGTCGTAGATGCCCTTGCTGAGGGCCGCCTCGTCGCCGCCCTCGGTGAGCACGTTCTGTCCGCGCTTGCCCATGACGATCGCCGTGCCGGTGTCCTGACACATGGGCAGGACGCCCGCGGCCGCGATGTTCGCGTTCTTCAGCAGGTCGAGGGCCACGAACTTGTCGTTGCTCGACGCCGCGGGGTCGTCGATGATGCGGCGCAGCTGGGCCAGGTGGGCCGGGCGCAGGTAGTGCTGGATGTCGTGGATGGCCTCCGCGGCCAGCTTGCGCAGCGCCTCCGGCTCCACCTTGAGGAACGTCCGCCCGTCGGCCTCGAAGGTGGACACACCTTCGGAGGTCACCAGCCGGTACGGGGTGGTGTCCTCTCCCATGGGGAGCAGATCGGTGTACGCGAACTCAGGCATCTCGCCCATTCCTCACTCGACAGACAGCGGCCGCCTCCATTGGCGGCGCTCACCAGCGTAGAACCTGCCACCGGCGGCGGGCTTGTGAGGTAAGGCTCAGTTCGCCGCGCGCGGGTTGTCCACACCCCTAGTCGCGATCTATCGCGTTTCGGTACGCTGCTGTCGTGGACCTTCAGAAGAGCGCCCAGCAACAGGCCCCGGCACCGCGCGTCTCCGAACTGCGCGCCTCGGACGCCGACCGTGACCGCATCGCCGACATCCTGCGCGACGCCCTGGCCGAAGGGCGCCTGACCGCCGACGAGCACGCCGAGCGCGTGGAGGGTGTGCTCGCCGCCAAGACGGTCGGCGAGCTGGAGGTCTTCATACGGGACCTGCCCGCCGCCCATCAGTACCGCGCGGCCCCCGCGTTCGCCGCGGCCCCGAACCGCCCCACGGTGGGCGCGATCCCGGCGGACCCGGACGACAACGTGGTGGCGGTGTTCAGCAGCGCCGCCCGCAAGGGCCGTTGGCGCGCCGGGCGCCGTATCCACGCGTACGCGATCTTCGGCACCGTGGAAATCGACCTCAGCGAGGCGCTCTTCGAGTACCAGCAGGTCGTGATCAAGACGATCTCGGTCTTCGGCAACGTCGAGGTCCGCGTCCCGGAGAACGTGTCGCTGCGCGGCACCGGCGGCGGCGTACTCGGCAACTTCGAGGTGGACACCCTCGATTCGACCGATCCGGACGCCCCGGTCGTCTATGTCGACGGGTGGGCCGTCCTGGGCAACGTGGAGGCGCGGCCGAAGCGGGGCAAGCTCGTCGCGGACATTCTCGATCGCGTTCAGCACAAGGTCGACAAGACTTTGCGCAAACACCTGGATCGTTGACGGTTGTGAATCCGGCCGCGTCCGAAGGGAATTGGTCCACCCGCGGTCGGGGTCCACAGGCGCTCACACGCACCCGAAATCCAGCGGTTCGGAACTCAGTGCATAGGCACGCGCACAGCGGGTAGGCCTTGCTGCATCGTCGCTCGCTCGCGAAGCCGTCGTCAGGAGTAGACCGTGCTGCAACCGCCGCATTCGTCCCTGCAGGTAGCTGCCGTTCCGGCCCAGCGGGTGCCAGTGCGGGACAGGGACCAAGACGCTCCATGGCACACCGAGGCGGTGTGCCGGCGCGACGAGGCCGGCCTGTTCTTCGCACCCTCCAAGGAACCCACCGCCGCGCGGCTCTCCCGCGAGGAGGCGGCCAAGCGCGTCTGTGCCCGCTGCCCGGTCATGGTCGAGTGCCGCGAGCACGCGCTGCTGCAACCCGAACCGTACGGAGTCTGGGGCGGCCTCACGGCCGCCGAACGCCGAGTCGTATTGGCCCGGCGCCGGCGCCGCGACATGGAACTGAAAAAGGCGGCCCACACACCGGACCGCATAGCAGCAGCGGGCTAGCCCGCCACCCGCGCACAAAAGGGGCGCCCCCTACCGCACCAGGGGGCGCCCCTTTTGACGCCGGGCGAGTGTTCAGGCGCTACTTCGCGCGATCGAAGTCGATCGCGCTGTACGCCCGCAGCTTGCTGAGCCGGTGCTCGGAGTCGATCCGCCGAACCGTCCCCGACTTCGACCGCATCACGATCGAGTCGGTGGTCGCGGTCTCCGACCGATACCGCACACCCCGCAGCAACTCGCCGTCGGTGATACCGGTGGCGACGAAGAACACGTTCTCCCCGGACACCAGGTCGTCCGTCGTCAGTACCCGGTCGAGGTCGTGCCCTGCGTCGATCGCCCGCTGCCGCTCCTCGTCGTCCTTCGGCCACAGCTTGCCCTGGATCGTCCCGCCCAGGCACTTCACCGCACAGGCCGAGATGATCCCCTCGGGCGTACCGCCGATGCCGAGCAGCATGTCGACGCCGGTGCCCTCGCGCAGCGCGTAGATCGAACCGGCGACGTCGCCGTCGGAGATCAGCTTGATCCGCGCACCGGCCTCCCGGATCTCCTTGATGATCCCCTCGTGCCGAGGCCGGTCGAGGATCACCACGGTCACGTCCTCGGGCGTGGAGCGCTTCGCCTTGGCGACCCGGCGGATGTTCACGGACACGGGCGCGTCGATGTCGACGAAGTCGGCGGCCTCGGGGCCCGTGACCAGCTTGTCCATGTAGAAGACGGCGGACGGGTCGAACATCGAGCCGCGGTCGGCCGCGGCCAGCACGGCGATGGCGTTCGGCATGCCCTTGGCGGTCAGCGTCGTCCCGTCGATCGGGTCGACGGCGATGTCGCACTCCGGCCCGGTCCCGTCACCGACGCGCTCGCCGTTGAAGAGCATCGGGGCCTCGTCCTTCTCGCCCTCCCCGATGACGACCACGCCGTTCATCGACACGGTGGAGACGAGGGACCGCATGGCGCGCACCGCCGCACCGTCGGCGCCGTTCTTGTCGCCGCGCCCGACCCAGCGGCCCGCGGCCATCGCTGCTGCTTCGGTGACCCGGACGAGCTCCAGGGCGAGGTTGCGGTCGGGGGCCTCGCTGGGGACTTCGAGCTCGGACGGCAAGTGGTGATTCTCGGTCATCGGAACGCACCTTTCTGATACGACGACGGCCGGATGAGGGTTCGACCCACGACTCTATCGTCAGTCCGACAAAATGAGCAGGGGACCCCACGGATGAGCGGACCGCGCACCTGCGACGATAGGGGGCGTGGCAGGTTCGAACGGTAAGCAGAAGACGGTCCGGGACATGATTCTCTCCCTGGGCCTCATCGGGATCGCGGCGGCACTCATCTACGTTTTCATCCCGCACGACGACTCGCCTCCGGACATCAAGCCGGTCGACTATCGCGTCGAGCTGCTCACGGCGCGCCGTGCCGCGTCCTACCCGGTGGCCGCGCCCGAGGGCCTGTCCAAGGACTGGAAGGCGACCTCGGTCCGCTTCCAGGGCGACGCCTTCGACGCCTGGCACCTGGGCTTCCACAGCCCCGACGACCAGTACGTACAGATCGAGCAGTCGACTCAGAAGGCGTCGACGTTCATCGACGAGGCCAGCCAGGGCGCGAAGGCGACGAAGGCCACCCAGGAGATCGACGGCCGCACCTGGACGCGCTACACCGGCGGTCGCTACGACGCCCTCGTGCTCCCGGGCAAGAGTTCGACGACGGTGGTCGCGGGCACGGGCTCGTTCACGCAGCTGACGGAGATGGCGCGGGCGCTGAAGCTCGCTTAGGCGTCCGTGTACGGGATCCGCGTCCTGGATCTGCGTACGGGACCTGTGTATGCGAAAGGCCCCCTGGCGTTGCCGCCGGGGGGCCTTCCTCGCACGGGGGCCGATCAGACCGTGGTGACGACCTCGTCGTACTCCAGACGCGGGGAGCGCGGGAACCAGGCGTCCTCGCCCGGCTTGCCGATGTTGACGACCATCAGCGGGGTGTGGTCGCCGTCCAGGAACTCCTTCTGGACACCCGCGAAGTCGAGACCGGTCATCGGGCCGGCGGCGAGACCGGCGGCGCGGACGCCGATGATGAAGTAGGCGGCCTGCAGGGCGGCGTTCAGGCCGGCGGCACCCTCACGGGCCGGACGCTCGGCGAAGAAGACGTCCTTGGCGGCCGGGAAGTGCGGGAAGAGGGCCGGCAGCTCCTCGTGGAATTCGTTGTCCGCGGAGAGGATCGCGACCAGCGGGGCGGTGGCCGTCTTCGGCTGGTTGCCCTCGGCCATGTGCTTCACCAGGCGCTCACGGGCCTCCGCGGAGCGGACCAGGGTGATGCGCAGCGGCGACTGGTTGAAGGCGGTCGGCCCGTACTTGACCAGGTCGTAGATCGCCTGCACCTGCTCGTCGGTCACCGGCTCGTCGGTGAAGGTGTTCGCGGTGCGCGCCTCGCGGAACAGCAGGTCCTGGGCGGCGGGGTCAAGAACGAGAGACATGCGTGGACTTCCTCGGGGTGCGCCTGGGTCCGTACCGGACCGCGGTCCGGATCGGCTGACCACATGAAGGTACGCGAAGGAAGGTTCAACCTTCAACAAAAACCGGTGCGTGGTGATCCGCTTCACATCGGCTCACCGCGCCGGCTACTCGCTGTCGCCGTCGCCTGCCTCGGCTTCCTCCTCCGCGAGGGCCGCATCCAGCCGGGCCCGCGCCCCGTCCAGCCAGCGCCGGCAGACCTTGGCCAGCTCCTCGCCCCGCTCCCAGAGCGCGAGGGACTCCTCGAGCGTCGTACCGCCCGCCTCGAGCCGCCGTACTACCTCGATCAGCTCGTCCCGCGCCTGCTCGTAGCCGAGCGCCTCATCCACCTTGCTGGTCATCCGCCCACCCTATGCATCGACTCGAACCACGAACTCACCCTCCGAGACCCGCGCCCGCAGCGTCTCGTCCGCCGTCACCTCGTCCGGCGCGCGGACGACTTCCCCGTCGGCCTTCTGCAGTACGGCGTATCCACGCTTCAGGGTGGCGGCGGGGGAGAGGGCCACCACGCGTGCGTGCGTGTGCGTCAGCTCGGAGTCGGCGCGGTCGAGGAGATGCCGGAGCGTGCGCCGCGAACGGTCGACCAGCGATGCGACATGATCTGCCCGCTCGTCGATCATCCGGTGCGGATCCTCTATCGAGGGCCGGGCCAGCGCGTGGGCGAGCCCGCGCTCCTCCCGCTCGATGAGGGCCTCGACACACCGCCGCGCGCGACGGCGCAACTGCTCGACGCGCTCGTGCTCCTCCCCGACGTCCGGTACGACCTTCTTGGCGGCGTCGGTGGGGGTGGAGGCCCGCAGGTCGGCGACGTGGTCGAGCAGCGGATTGTCCGGTTCGTGCCCGATGGCGGACACGACGGGCGTACGACAGGCGGCCACGGCGCGCACGAGCTGTTCGTCGGAGAAGGGAAGGAGATCCTCCACGCTCCCGCCGCCGCGCGCGACGATGATGACGTCCACGTCGCCGGTCTCGTCGAGCTCCTTCACGGCCTGCACGACCTGCGGGACGGCGTGTACGCCCTGCACGGCGACGTTGCGCACCTCGAAGCGGACGGCGGGCCAGCGGTGCCGGGCGTTCTCGAGGACGTCCCGCTCGGCGGCGGAGGCGCGGCCGCAGACGAGCCCGATGAGCTGGGGAAGGAAGGGCAGGGCCTTCTTCCGCTCGGTCGCGAACAGCCCCTCGGCGGCGAGCGTCTTCTTCAACTGCTCGAGCCGGGCGAGCAGTTCACCGACCCCCACGGGCTTTATCTCGGTGGCCCGCAGGGACAACTGCCCCCGCGGCGCGTACCACTCCGGCTTCGCGAGTACGACGACCCGCGCACCCTCGCTCACCACGTCGGCCACGGCGTCGAAGACCTGCCGATAGCACGTGACGCTGACGGAGATGTCGTACGACGGATCCCGCAAGGTCAGAAACACGACACCGGCACCGGGCCGCCGAGACAACTGAGTGATCTGCCCCTCGACCCAGACGGCCCCCAGCCGATCGATCCACCCCCCGATGAGCCGCGAGACCTCACCAACGGGCAGCGGAGCTTCTGCGGACGTGTTGAGAGCCATGCCGCGAGAGTAACGGCCACGACTGACAACGCAGGCCGGCCGATCCGGTCGGTCGGGGGCGTGAGGACGAGAGGGGGTCTCTTGGCGTCGGTCGGCAGGATCCATCAGCTGGTCCGGCGTTTGGGGGCGAGGCCGTTCAGGCCGATCGGGCGGGGGCGGGGAAAGGCCGAGGACCCGCAACCAACCCCGGACCGTCACCCCACAACACCCCCACCCCCAGGCCGTCCCCGCTGCCACACCAACACCCCAAGCCCCACCACCAACCACACCACCCCCACCACCCGCGCAGCCCCGGACGCCGCCACGATCACCGCAACCGTGATGCCCGCGCCGGTGACCGGCACCACCACAAGCCGCCACCAGACCACCGGCCCCCCGGCCCGCCGCACCGCAAACCACCCCACCACGCTCGCGTGCAGCAACGTGAAGGCAGTCAGCGCCCCGATGTCGACCACCGACACCAGGCGATCCATCCCGTCGTCCCGCCGAGCCGCCCACACCGCCGCCACCATCGTGATCACGGCCGCACAAAGCAGCGCCACCCGCGGCACCCCGGCATCCGTCTTCGCCAGCCCCCGGGGCAACCGCCGATCCCGCCCCATGGCGAACAGCAACCGCCCCGCCGCCGCCTGCCCGGCCAGCGCCGCGAACGCCGCCCCGATCGCCTTGCTCACTGCCACCAGATCGTGCAGCCACGTACCGACCGACACGTCCACGGCGTCGTAGAACGCGGACGCCTGCTTCCCGGGATCGGCGGCCAGCTGCGCGGACGTCGCCGGCTCCAGCAGCGCCACCAGATACGTCTGCGCCACGAACAGCACCCCCGCCAGCGCAAGACACAACAGCACGGCCCGCGCCACCTTCTCCGACCCGCCCGTGACCTCCTCCGCGAACGTGGCGACGGCATCGAAGCCGAGATACGACAGCACGGCGACCGACACCGCGCCGATCACCGCCGACAGCGCGAACGCCCCCTGCGTACCGTCCCCCGACAGCGGCGACAGCCAGCTCCGCTCGGCCCCGTCCCGCGCCAGCACCACCACCGCGGACACGGCGAACACCACCAGCACCACGATCTCCATCGCCAGCACCAGGAAGCCCACCCGGGCAGCCGCGCGCACGCCCCACAGGTTCAGCAGCGTCGTGACGACGACCGCGAGCGCCGTCCAGGCCCACCGGGAGACCTCCGGCACAAGGGAGTTCATCGCGATCCCGCAGAAGAGATAGGCGACCGCCGGGATCAGCAGATAGTCCAGCATCGCCATCCAGCCTGCGACGAAGCCCGCCTCCTTCCCGAGCGCCACGCGCGCGTAGGCGAACACCGACCCCGCCCGCGGAATCACACGCACCATCTGCGCGTAGCTGAACGCGGTGAACGCCATCGCGACCGTGGCGACGAGGTAGACGAGCGCGACGGCACCGTGCGACCTGGCGTCCAGGGTGCCGAACACGCCGACGGGCGCCATGGGGGCGACGAAAGCAGCCCGTAGACCACCAGATCCCGGAATCCGAGGCTGCGCCGCAGGTCGTCCCGCTCGTCGGTGGTGCGCGCCGCCGTGCCGGTGCCGGACATCATGCCTCCGCCAGTGCCTCGCCCGTAGTGTCCTTCCCCACCCCTCCCGCTATCCGGCCAGTCTCCCCAGGGCGCGATCTTTGACTCGCCGGACACGGCCTTACGATGGTTCGCATGACTGCTTCGCCTGGCCGCCGTGTCCTGCTCGCCGCTCCCCGGGGCTACTGCGCGGGTGTGGACCGCGCCGTGATCGCCGTCGAAAAAGCCCTGGAGCAGTACGGGGCTCCGATCTATGTCCGGCACGAGATCGTGCACAACAAGTACGTCGTGCAGACCCTGGAGAAGAAGGGCGCCGTCTTCGTCGAGCGGACGGAGGAGGTCCCCGAGGGGAACATCGTCATGTTCTCCGCGCACGGGGTGGCTCCCGTCGTCCACGAAGAGGCCCAGCAGGGCCGTCTCGCCACCATCGACGCGACCTGCCCGCTGGTCACCAAGGTCCACAAGGAAGCGGTCCGCTTCGCCAAGGAGGACTACGACATCCTCCTGATCGGGCACGAGGGCCACGAGGAGGTCATCGGCACCTCCGGCGAGGCCCCCGACCACATCACGCTCGTCGACGGGCCCGAGGACGTCGCCAAGGTCGAGGTCCGCGACCCGTCGAAGATCGTGTGGCTGTCCCAGACCACCCTCTCGGTCGACGAGACCATGGAGACCGTGGACGCGCTGAAGGAGAAGTTCCCGCAGCTCATCTCCCCGCCCAGCGACGACATCTGCTACGCCACGCAGAACCGTCAGCTCGCGGTGAAGCAGATGGGCGCCGAGGCCGAGCTGGTGATCGTCGTCGGCTCTAAGAACTCCTCCAACTCCGTACGGCTCGTCGAGGTCGCCAAGCTCGCCGGCTCCCGCGAGGCCTACCTCGTGGACTTCGCCGACGAGATCGACGAGGCCTGGCTCGAGGGCGTGTCCACGGTCGGCGTCACCTCCGGCGCCTCCGTCCCCGAGATCCTGGTCGAGCAGGTCCTGGAGTGGCTTTCGCAGCGCGGGTTCGAGGACGTCGAGCTCGTCAAGGCGGCCGAGGAGTCCATCACGTTCTCGCTGCCCAAGGAGCTGCGCCGCGACCTCCGCGAGGAAGCGGCGGCCCTGATCGCGGAACGTAGGGGTACCTCGGCCGAGTGACTGTCAGTCGTCCGTCGTAACGTAGAGCCATGCAGATCTTCGGTGTTGACATCGGCGGATCCGGGATCAAGGGCGCCCCTGTGGACCTGGACAAGGGCGACCTGGCGGAGGAGCGCTGCAAAGTGCTCACTCCCAACCCGGCGACGCCCGACGGTGTGGCGGACGGCGTGAAGGAGGTCGTCGACCACTTCGGCTGGACCGGCCCGGTCGGTCTCACGTTCCCCGGCGTGGTCACCGGCGGATCCACCATCCGCACGGCGGCGAACGTCGACAAGAGCTGGGTGGACACGGACGCGCGCGCGTTGTTCAGCGACCGGCTGGGCGGCCTCCCGGTGACGGTGGTCAACGACGCGGACGCGGCGGGCGTCGCCGAGATGCACTTCGGCGCGGGCAAGGACCGCAGGGGCACGGTCATCCTGCTGACCTTCGGCACCGGCATCGGCAGCGCCCTGTTCGTCGACGGCACCCTCGTGCCCAACACCGAGCTGGGCCACCTGGAGCTGCACGGCCACGACGCGGAGAAGCGGGCCTCCAGCAAGGCCAAGGAAGACGGCGAGTTGACCTGGGAGCACTGGGCACACCGGGTGCAGAAGTACCTCGCCCACGTCGAGATGCTGTTCTCGCCCGAACTGATCGTCATCGGCGGCGGCGTCAGCCGTAAGTCCCAGAAGTTCCTGCCCTTCATCGAGGGCATCAAGGCGGAGATCGTCCCGGCGCAGTTGCAGAACAACGCGGGGATCGTGGGGGCGGCGATGCACGCCGCGGAGGGCTAGTCAGGCAGACGGACGGCGCCGGTCGGCGCGGTGCCGCATCAGGCTGACCTTCCGCACGGTCACGATCACACCCGTGACGAGCGTCCCCCCGTACAGCCATCCGGCCTGCGTGGCCAGCGCCGTCACCAGTCCCATCAGCCGGCCCAGCAGCCCGCCGCTGCTGTCGGCCACGGGGAGCAGACCCACCGCGAAGGCGATCGGTACGACGACGGGCGCGGTCACCAGGTCGCCCTTGCGCACCCAGATCGCGGTCAGCAGGCACACCGGCAGGAACAGCACGCCGTACACGGTCAGCGACGCCCCCAGCAGCAGCTGGTCCAGGCAGCCGAGCACGAACATCAGCGCCCCGCAGAACAGGCCCCCGCCAAGCCCGGTCAGCCGCGGATTGGGCATCCGCCGCACGGCCTCGACCAGCGGCGCCCCGGGCCGCCGTACGCCCGACGGTCGGTCCGTCGGACGGGCCGGCGCAGGGCGCTGTGCGGGTCGCGCAGCATCCGCCGCGCCACCGCCGCCCGTGCCGCGCTTCGCCTGTGGGGGCAGCGGGGGCGTGCCGCGTTGCGTACCGTCGTGCGGGGGTCGCGTCCTGTGTTGCTCCACCGGACCAACTTAGGTCGGCTTATGTGCCCAATCGCCCGTCAGACACGCCGATGGGAAGAGGTTGGCCATGCGTTCGACGGGGCGCCCGGACGGGGACCGGCACGCCGTAGACTGGTGGATCGGCCCGCCCGCGCATCCGAAGAAGGACCGGGCCCACAGCCCCAGTCCCCTGATGTCTCTCACGTACGGGAAGTCGCAACGTGTCGCTCACGATCGGAATCGTCGGTCTGCCGAATGTCGGCAAGTCGACCCTGTTCAACGCCCTGACCAAGAACGACGTGCTCGCGGCCAACTACCCGTTCGCCACCATCGAGCCCAACGTGGGCGTGGTCGGCGTCCCCGACGCCCGGCTGACGAAACTGGCCGAAATCTTCTCCTCCCAGCGTGTCCTCCCGGCGACCGTCGACTTCGTCGACATCGCGGGCATCGTGAAGGGCGCGTCCGAGGGCGAGGGCCTGGGCAACAAGTTCCTCGCGAACATCCGTGAGTCCGACGCGATCTGCCAGGTCATCCGTGCCTTCAAGGACGAGAACGTCGTGCACGTCGACGGCAAGGTCTCGCCCAAGGACGACATCGAGACGATCAACACCGAGCTGATCCTCGCCGACCTCCAGACCATCGAGAAGGTCCTGCCGCGCCTCCAGAAGGAGTCGCGCATCAAGAAGGACATCGGTCCGAAGGTGAAGGCCGTCGAGGAGGCCAAGGAGATCCTGGAGAAGGGCGACACCCTGTTCTCCGCGGGCATCGTCCAGGACTCCGGCAACGAGGAACTCCTGCACGACCTGCACCTCCTGACGACGAAGCCCTTCCTCTACGTCTTCAACGTGGACGAGGACGAACTGGTCGACGAGGAGTTCAAGGCCGAGCAGCGCGCCCTGGTCGCCCCCGCCGAGGCGATCTTCCTCAACGCCAAGCTGGAGCAGGACCTCGCCGAGCTCGACGAGGAGGACGCCCTGGAGCTCCTGGAGTCCGTCGGCGCCGAGGAGCCGGGCCTCACCACCCTCGCGCGCGTGGGCTTCAACACCCTCGGCCTGCAGACCTACCTCACGGCCGGTCCCAAGGAATCCCGCGCCTGGACCATCAAGAAGGGCGCCACCGCCCCCGAGGCCGCCGGAGTCATCCACACCGACTTCCAGAAGGGCTTCATCAAGGCGGAGGTCATCTCCTTCACCGACCTGGTGGAGACGGGGTCGGTCGCCGAGGCCCGCGCGAAGGGCAAGGCGCGCATGGAGGGCAAGGACTATGTGATGCAGGACGGGGACGTGGTGGAGTTCCGCTTCAATGTGTAGAGGGTGACGCGACACTGCATCGCTGATCTGGCAAAAATGCAGGTCAGAAGGGCTTCGACTCTTCGGAGTCGAGGCCCTGGTTATTTCCCGTGCTGGATGGGTGCTGGTTTTTCGGGCCTGGCATCACTCACCGGCACCCCACGTCACCTCTCTTCATTCGTCCCGTGCTGGGAGGAGATGGGCTGGCGACAGTTCGCGGCGAGCTGTGGACGGGACCTCACGTCTCGTAGACCGTGGAGCGGTGTCCGACATGAACCACCCACACGATCAGTTCGCCGTTGTCGATGGTGTAGATGACCCGGTAGTCGCCGATCCGGAGGCGACGGCGATCGGGTTGGGACACGAGCGCCGTGGTGCTGATTCCGAGCGGGTCGTTCTCCAGTTCCGTCAGCTTGGCCAGGATGCGCAGTGCCATGTCGCGGGGGACTTTCCGAAGCTCGCCCTGCGCCTCGGGCCGGAACACGGTGCGGTACTCACTCACTGCGCGCCAGGGTCTCCTTCATGATGTCCTCAATGGGGACGCCGGCTGAGCGGTTCGCCATCCGCTCGTCGATGATGCGATTGATCTCGAGCTCTTCCCACTGTTGGTACTTGCGCAGGACATCGATCGAGACGACGGCGGCGACTTCTTTTCCTCGTCGCGTGATCACGGTGGGTTGGTCATCGCGATCGGCCCGCTCGACGACTTCGGCAAGGTGTGCGCGGACGTCGCGGATGGACTCTATGGGCATCTGCGTCATGCGCTCAATGGTACCGGATGTCTCATGTGTACACAATGGTGATTGGACGCTCCCTTCCGGGCCCCTGTTGGGTGCGGTGAGGCTCGCGCCGCTCCTGGTCGGCGGCGATGCCGCCGTGGGGTGCTGGTTCGTCTTTCCCGTACCGGATCGGCGCTGGATGTGATCATGGAAAGCTATGTTTCCGCAGGTCGCAGCTCTGCAGTAGGTGTTCCCGTTCAGTGCATGAACTCCACCACGTCGCTGACCTGGGAAAATGAGATCTCCGCAGTGAACGCGGCTGGCGAGGTCGGGAGGAGATCGACGTGTCACCGAGACGACGCGCACCTCGCGCAGTGGGCCCTGGTGCCTGTCGGCGGACACGCTTCCATCAGCGACCATCCGGTGCCGCCAGGACCGGCGACCGGCGACAGCCCCCGGATCATCAAGGACAGGGGCAACGAGTCATACCGGCCCCGGAGGCTACGGGCCCGAACCGGGCTCTACGAGGAAGGCGATGGGCTTCTGAGTCGCATGGTGCCCGGGATGACGCTCCCGTGCTGGGACCGTGCTGGGAGACTCCCCTCAAAAATTGCGTTTCCGCAGGTGGGAGCTCTGTGTTCGACGTTCCGCTTCAACGTCTGACCTGCACCGCGCCGATGGGACATAAGAACCCATCCAGGTGAAAAATCTACCAAATCACGTGCAATGCCCCGTGCTGAGTCACGATCTCTTCGGAGTAATCGGAAGTAGAGGGACTCAAAGAAGGGACGGGGCTTTGTATTTGAGGCGCGTCGGGACGATCTTGGGCGCGGTTGCGCTCAGCATGCTGACCATCCCCACCAACGCTCACGCTGCGGGGGTCGCCTGTGGTGGGGGTGTGTCGAGCGGGCGGGTGGCCATCAATGGCTGCATCAGTGCCGAGCGGGGGTCGGTGGGCCGACTCCCCTCGCGAGAGGTGACGGCGTACATCAAGGCGCGCAATACGGGAGCGCGGGGATTGAACGTCGCCTACGAGGCGTTCTCACGTCCCGAGGGTGGTTCCTGGGCGAAGGTGGGCTCCGGTCGTGCCTACGTCGGGGCAGGCCAGGAGATCGGTCCTGTCGAAGTGGGAAGCGCGACCCGGGTGTGCGCCCCCGTGAGGGTCGAGATCCGCGTGCATGCCAAGGCCGACGGTGCCGCCTGGAGCGGCTGGTCCCCCGCATCCACGAAGCAGTGCCAGACCTGAGCCTGCTCAGTGGCCGTGCTGCACGGCGACCACGACACGGCCCGGGACGGACCGGTTTTCGAGGGCCTGCTCGGCCTGTGCGGTCTGTTCGAGAGGGAAGGTCTTCCCGATCGGGTAGGTCAGGTCGCCGGCGGCGGCAGCGGCGGTGACGTCCTTCATGGCTGCGCTGACGGCGTCGGCGGGGAAGTCGTCGTAGCCGATCATGCGGGCGGTGAGGTTGTTGAACACCATGGACCGGAAGGGGATGTGGGGCCGGTCGTCGCGGCTGGAGTAGCTGACGACCGTGCCGCCGATGGCGAGCATCTCGACGTCCTGGTGGATGTTGTCGCTGAAGGCGACCTCGATGATGCGGTCCACCCCTTGCGGGACGATCTCCTTGACCTGGGCGGCGAGGTGGTCGCCGGCGAGGAGGGCGTGGTCGGCGCCCGCCGAGAGCGCCTCGGTGAGCTGGTGCTCCTTGGAGACGGTGGCGATCACCCGGGCGCCGCCGCGTTTGGCCAGGACCACAGCGGCGCGGCCGACGCCCCCGGTGCCGGCGACGACGAGTACCGTCCGGCCCGTCACGGGCCCGTCGGCGAAGACCGCGCGGTGCCCGGTGATGCCGGGAATGCCCAGGCAGGCGGCCTGAGCCGGATCGAGGGCCTGCGGTGCCTCGGCCACGCAGTGCACGGGGACGGTGGTGTACTCGGCGGCGGTGCCGAAGGGCCGGTAGGTCTGCGCGTAGGAGCACCAGACCTGCTTGCCGATCCAGTCGGGGGAGACGCCGTCGCCGACCTGGTCCACGGTGCCGGAACCGTCGGTGTGCGGAATGATCCGCGGGAAGGCCATGGCGGATTGGTAGGTGCCCAACCGCTTCTTCACATCGCCCGGGTTGATGCCGGAGAAGGCGAGGCGGAGGCGCACCTCGCCGGGAGCGGGCCGCGGGTCGTCCATCTCGCCGTACGTCAGGACGTCGGCGGCCGGACCCTTGCGTTCGAACCAGACGGCTTTCATGACGCGACCGTACCGGCAGGGCCGCCGGCCCGCGGGTTCGGCACCGCACTTCCGGCGGCGCGCTCGGCCGGCGGCGTTCGTCCCGGGCGTACGCCTGCCGTGCCTGAGCACCCCCGACGATCGAACCGCAGGCCGGGGTGGGGCTTGCCCAAGTGGGTACGCTGGTAGGGGCGTTGAGCGGGGGAGATGGTGGAACCGGCTGCGGCGTCCGTTGTCGGATCCTGACCTGGACGCGGGGGCGTTGGCATGGCTACGAAGATCTCGGTGTCCGTCAAAGGGCTGATCGGGCTGGACGATCCGGACCGTATGCTCGGCGAGCTCGAGACGGAGACCGGTCTGTCGTGGAGCCCGCAGGAGGTGGAGGAGGACGGTGTCCTCACCGGCGGCATCGTCGAGATCATCATCGTGGCCGTGGTCGGCAAGGCCACCGAGATGACCGTCTCGGCCGCGGTGGACGCCGTGAAGCAGGTCGTCGAGCGGTGGCGCAGCGAGCGGCTGGATCCGCTGGACACCTCGGTCGACACGGAGCCCGTACCCGACTCGGAAGACTTGGACGGCTGAGATGGCATCCAGGGCAGTGGTGATCGGACCGGCGACGTACGGCGTGCATTCGGGGATCGACAGTCATCCGTCGATCGGCGAGAGCGCGCGCATGTACGGCGACGTCCTGGCCGGCGACGCGATGTGGGGTGCCGACAGCCGCCGTGTCCTCGGGCAGGACGAGGTCCAGACGGCGGACGGCGTCATGAAGGCGCTGCAGGAGGCCGCGGACGCCACGGAGCCCGAGGACATCTTCCTGGTGGTCTACGTCGGCCACGGTCAGTACTGGAGCGACCTTCCCGGCGCCCAGGTCCACTTCTCCGTGGGGTCCTCGCACAAGGACAAACCCTGGACGTGGCTGTCGAGTTGGTATGTCTACCGCGTCATGCGCAGGGCCAGGGCGAAGCTGAAGGTCCTGATCGCCGACTGCTGCTACTCCAACCTGTTGCCGCAGCTGGGGGAGGAGCCGGTCCTGCCCGGAGTGCTGGGCGAGCTGGACGAGGGCACCTGCGTCTTCACGGCCGTCAAGAACGCGAACTTCGCTTCCGCCGAAGGCTGTTCGGCGCTTCCCGGGGACCTTTCGCGGTGCACGCCCTTCAGCGGACATCTGCTGCGCATACTGCAGGACGGCACGAAGGACCACGACTCCCGCCTCACCATCGGACTCCTGCGGGAGGCCGTGAAGAGGGAGATGGACAGCTGTGCCGCCGCCCGGCACCAGGTACCGCGCATGTCGCTGAACGACGCCCGGGACGGTACACCGCTGTTCACCAACCGCATGGAGCCCACCCGGCGCGACCTGCCCCCGCGGCTCCCGGTCGACCCCGAGGACTGGATCAGGACCCTGATGCTGGACCGGGACTCCCGTCTCGACGACCTGCTGAGGGACGAGCGCAAGACCGGCGACGTCGTCGCCATCCTCAGCTCCAGGCCGGACGAGGCCAGCAGGCACCTCGCGCGGCACATAGACGCCAGGGCCAACAACGCGTTCAGCGAGCCCCATGCCTTCGCCCGCTACTGGAACCAGGTGGAGAAGGCACTGCGCGTATGACGGACGGTCACACGGCCGGAGGCTCCGACACGCTCAACGCTTCCGAGAGCGAGGACGGGGAGGCATGGAGCTTCGGCTACGAGTGGGTGACCACCTGCCGGGTCGATGCCTTCGTCAAGCGCGTCCAGGCCATGCGGGAGGGCGAGGACCAGGGCACCGAGGGCGGTGAGAAGCCGCGGCCCGCCACCGCGATCCGAGTCCTGCACGCCTTCGCCGTCAGGCGCCCCATCGACCAACTCATCGAATCCGCGCGGTACTTCGACTACCGGGACGCCGCCAACGTGCTGGCCACGGCGGCGCTGGCCCGGAACATCATGCAGGCCGCGGACCTCGCGATCAGGCAGTGGGACGCCGAGCGGGACAGCGAGGACGAGCGTCCCCGGCTCACCGACGGGGTCATCCACGACATCGCGTGCCAGCGGACGGTCCTGGACGTCGCCGTGTTCATCCGGGAGTGCCGTCGAGCCGGCAAACGCGACCTGGTGGACCGGACGATGAGCGCGTTCACCGAACCGGGCTCGGGGCGCACCAACCTCGACAAGGCGCTGCTCTACATCGCGTTGCGCGACGAGAAGTGCGCCGAGGAGGCGGCCGAGTTCCTCCGCCAGGCCCTTGTCGCGATCACCCGGAACGGTTCGCTGCAGGCGTCGGACACCGTACCGAGGGAGTTCCACGATCTCGCCGGAGCGCTCCACCACCTCAGTCCCTCCGAGCGGATCCTGGAGGAGTGGGTCGACGCACAGCTGCAGCACGACGACTACGTGCACGACACGAGACGGATCATCGCGCAGCTGATCGCCACCAGGACGGACAGCCCCGACACCCTCGTGGAACACGTCGGCAAGAGGCGCAGCCGCTACGACATCGCGGAAATATGCGGCCAGTTGACGAAGCCGCCGTACTCCGAGAAGTGCGCGGCGATCCGTCGGCACGCCGCGTCGCGCGACAAGATGGAGGACCTGGCCGAGATCGTCAGGATCTGGTACGAGTCCGACGCCCTCAGCAGGACGACCAGGGAACTGCTCGCGGACATCGTGGCCAGGGGGACGGCGCAGGACGCCGGACCGCGTTCCCCCAAGGAACTCGACCGCCTGGACACGGCGTTGAGCAACGTCAACGCCCCGCCGGAATGCAGACGCCTGCTGCGCATCGCCGCCGCGGTGCACACCGACGGCCGTCCCGGGGCCGACCTGGTGGCCCTGCTGGACAAGGTCGAGCGGCCGCGGGACCGCAACCGCGCGGCCCAGACGATCGCCCGGAGACTGGCCGCACGCGTCCTCGAAGACGGCGCCGAAGCCGACGTGTTCGTCGAGTACGTCAGGGGGCTGCGCGACTCCGGCCGCGCCGAGGCCGTCTATCTGTCCTGCAAGGAGCTGGCGGATCCGTCCGACCCCGTGCGGCCGCCCGAGGGGTCGGGTGCGGTCATCGCCGAGATCGCGGCGCGTCTGTACGCCGTGGGTCTGGGCCGCGACGGCTGGGACCTGCTCGAACGCTGCCTGGAGAACGAGCAGCGGGTCACCCCGCAGGAGGTGGCGTCGATCGTCGACCGGCTGCGCGCCGACACGGTGCGAGAAGGGGAGGCGGCGCGGGAAGGGCACGTGATGCAGGAGGAGGACCGGCACTTCCTGCTGCGGGCCACGGTGGGGCGCTGGTCCGACGCACACCGCCGGGAAGAGGCGGTCGAGGAGTTGAGCAGGAAGGGGTTCGACGCGGAGGCCAGGGAGGTCATTCGGTCGCTGCGCTGACGACCGGGGCGGGACCGCCCGTGCCCGGAGTCGGCAGCATGGGTGCCACTTCGGTCATGTGGCGCTTGGATGCCCTGACCAGCCCCTCGAAGGAGACGAGCGCCGCCGCGACGGCCAGGAAGCCGCCCAGGAACTTCTTGTGGAGACCGACCGGCGAGTCGCCCAGCAGCAGTGTCAGCAGCACCAGCACCGTGAGATGACCGATCAGCCAGAGCGCCGCCTGGGCCGCGGGGCTGGTGCGCCACTCGCGGAACAGCGTCACATGCACCTTGGCGTCGTATATTCGCCCGAATGCGGGCAGCCACCGGGCCAGGCTCGGGAGCCACAGCAACAGGACGCAACCCACGGCGAGGGCCGTCATGCCCCGCCACAGGGGCCCCCAGCCCGCCCCGTAGAGAATCAGCGCGATCAGGGCGAAACTCGACCGGGCCAGGACCTCGTGGGCGTCGCGGCGCCGGCGGGAGTAGCCGGGCAGGTGATCGCGCAGCGACACCAGGGCCACGCCGGGAACGGCGTAGACGACCAGGGTCAGGACTCCGGTGACGGCGACGAGGGTGGTCCAGCTGCCGCCGACCGCCCGCAACGCGATCGCCGCGACGACCAGGTCGACCACCAGCACCAGCCAGTAGACGTCGTAGCGCCGCTTCAGGGATGCCTTACGGGCGGTCTGCAGCCCCCGGTGCGTGAGATGGGCGCGGCTGAGTGCCGCGACCTCGCGGGTGAGTGAATGGGCGAAGACGAGCCCCGCACCCATGGGCGAGACCACCGCACCGATCCTGAGCAGCCACCCGAGCCACCACAGTGAGGCGGCGAACGCGAAGTGGGCGTAGGGCGAGGACGCCATGTTGTCGGCGCTCCAGCCGTACTCGTGATACCTGCTGAAGACCACCTGGAGCGCCGTGTACAGCACCATCGAGCCGGCGATCGTCCCGAAGACCGCGCGACGCAGCCGGGCCGCCTCGCCGATCCCGCGCCGCTTGACGTTCCCGGCGAAGTCCAGGGGCCCCTGGAAGCCCACGTAGGCGTAGATCACGCCGCTGCCGACCACCGCGCTCAGCGCCGCGGCGGCGCCCTTTCCGCTGCTGTCGTCGCTCGCCCGCAGGCCGTGCTGGTCGAAGCCGGCCGCGATCAGCAGGACGACGGTGAGGACGGGGATGACGACCTTCAGTACCGTCAGCCAGGAGTTGATCCTGAAGAAGATCCGCGGGGCGATCAGGTTCACCGCGGAGATCGCCGCCATGAACACCAGCGCGTAGTACCAGCCCTTGGTGGTCAGTGCGTCGGAGGAGTCCAGGAGCCCGTGGACCTTCCAGGAGAGGCCCTTGGTCATCGCGACCGCCTCGCTGGCCAGGTTGATCGCGTAGACGAGCCACAGGCCGGCCGCGGCCACCGTCGCCACCAGCGCGCCGCTGCTCTGCAGCGGCAGGAAGATCAACCCGCCGGTCTTGGGCGCCGCGGTGCCCAGTTCGACCATGACTCCGGCTATCAGCAGCATCAGCAGGCCACCGAACAGCCAGGCGAGATAGGCGTCGGAACCGGCCTTCAGGAACGCGTCGTTCGCGCCCAGCATCCAGCCCGAACCGATCGCACCGCCGGCCGCCAGACCGACCAGATGGAACATCGACAGCCGTCGCTGCTCGTCCTCGTCCTCGAACGGCAATGCCCGGAGACTCATCCGCCCTATCCCCCGCGTAGCGTCGGCAGCTCCTCACGCACAGTGGCGACAGGGTACAGCGAGGGCTTTCTGTTGCGCTTGGGTTGATCGCATTGTCAGTTCGGGCCGGCGCCGGCCGCCGCCCCGCACGCCTCCGCGTACGCCCGCACCAGCGGTCTGCGGTCTCCCTTGCGCCAGGCCAGGACGTACCGGCTGGGCGTCACCCCGCGCACCGGACGGGTCACCACGCCGCCCAGCGTGATCAGCGGGACGTTGCCCACCGCCACCAGGCACACGCCGAGCCCCGCGACCAGGGCCTCGTACGTCTCCTCGGTGCTCGCGATCTCCGCGCCGATGCGCGGCGGGCGGCCCGCGCGTTCGTCCAGGGCGAGCCAGTAGTCCCGCAGCGGGCCCGCGCTCTCGGGCAGGGCGAGGAAGGGTTCGTCGGCCAGATCCTCGAAGTCGATCTCGGTGCGGGGCGCGAGGGGATGGGTGTCGGGGAGGGCGACCAGGCGGGGTTCCTCGGCGACGACCGTCCACGCGTAGCGGTCCTGGTCGGGCAGGGGCAGCCAGACGAAGGCCACGTCCGCGTCGCCGTCCGCCAGGCCCGCGGTCGGGTCCTCCCAGCTCACCTGGCGCAGCCGGACCGCGGCCTCGGGGTGCGCGGCCGTGAAGCGGGAGCGGACCGCGGGCAGCAGTCCGCCGCGGCCGGGGCTGGTGCTCATACCCACCACCAGCGTGCTGCGCTGTGCCGCGCGGGCCTCCTCCACCGCGGACGCGCCCTGCGCCCACGCGTCCAGTACCCGCCGGGCGTGCGGCAGCAGCGCCGTGCCGGCCGGAGTCAGCCGCACGCCCTGCCGGTCCCGGCGGAACAACTCCACGCCCAACTGCCGCTCCAGCGCCCGGATCTGCTTGCTCAGCGCGGGCTGCGAGACGTAGAGCCGCTCGGCCGCGCGCGTGAAGTGCAGTTCCTCGGCGACCGTGACGAAGTAGCGCAGGGCACGCACGTGTACGTCGGTGGTCATGCCCATCGGTTATCACCAAAGGTCTTGGACGGGCAACAGGGACCGGCGGCAGCCTGGTGTGCGGACGACCTGGTGTGCCGAGGAACAGACCGCGGCACGGACAGACCGCGGCACGAAGAGAACACGGCACGAAAAGAACACGGCACGGAGAGAACACAGGAGGAGTCATGAACAAGGTCTGGCTGGTCACCGGTGCGAGCAGCGGCTTCGGGCGGGCCATCGCGCAGGCGGCCCTCGCCGTGGGGGACGTGGTCGTCGGCGCCGTCCGCCGGCCCGAGGCGCTGGACGACCTGGTGGCCGCCCACCCCGACCAGGTGGAGGCGCTGCGCCTTGACGTCACCGACACCGCTGCCGCCGAGGCGGCCGTACGGGACGTGGTGGCGCGGCACGGGCGGATCGACGTCCTGGTCAACAACGCGGGCCGCACCCACGTCGGCGCCTTCGAGGAGACCACCGACGCCGAACTGCGCGAACTTTTCGACCTGCACGTCTTCGGGCCGGTGGCCCTCACGCGCGCGGTGCTGCCGCACATGCGGGAGCGGCGCTCCGGGGCGGTCGTGCAGATGAGCAGCATGGGCGGGCAGATGTCCTTCGCGGGCTTCTCGGCGTACAGCGGAACCAAGTTCGCGCTGGAGGGCCTGTCGGAGGGGCTCGCGGACGAGGTGCGGGACTTCGGCATCAAGGTGCTGATCGTGGAGCCGGGCTCCTTCCGGACCTCGCTGTTCGACAGCAGCCGCGCCGGGGTCAGCGCGGACAGCGGCGTGTACGCCAAGGTGAGCGAGACCCGTGGCGCCATCGCCGGCGGCGACGGCAGCCAGCCCGGCGACCCGGCCAAGGCCGCCGCCCTCGTCCTCGCCGCCCTCGACGCCGAAGAGACCCCGCTGCACCTGCCGCTCGGCGAGGACGGCGTCGACGCCGTGCTCGGCAAGCTCGACCAGGTGCGCACGGAGATCGCGGCCTGGGAGAAGCGCACCCGCGCCACGGCCTTCGACGACTGAGCTCCGCTCCCGGTGCGCCCCCCGTTGTCAGACCCCGGTGCAAAGATGTGCGTAGTGGGGTGGACGGCACGTGAGGGGCGGCATGGTGGACGTCGGGGAGGTGCAGCTGCCGCCCGTGGGGCGGCGGGCCCGGGACCTGTGCGCGGACGGCCTGCGGCTGTACGACGCCGCCCGCACCGTACTCGCCGACCACGCCCGCGCCCTCGAAGCGGTCCGCTCGGCGCTGGCCCCGCTCAGGGACGAACTCGTCGCCAAGGAGCTGGAGTCCATCCCGGTCGCCCGGCTCAAGGACGCCACCGAGGGCCGGCTGCGCCTGACGGCCGTCGAGGCCGCCGGGCTCTCCTCGGTGCGCGCGGTGTACGAGGCGAGCCGGTACGAGCTGCGGCAGATCCCCGGCGTCGGCGCCCAGACCGCCGACCAGGCCCTGGCCGCCGCACGGCAGATCGCGCGGGCGGTCGAGGAGACCGTCTCGGTCCGGATCGACGTCGACCACCCCGAACCCCGGACCGCCGCGCTGGTCGTGGCGCTGCACCGACTGGTCGAGGCCGGGCCCGAGCTGCGCCGGGCGGTGGACACGGCCGAGCAACTCGACCGCCGCCTGCGCGAGTTGCTGCCTGCGGCCCGTCCGGCGACCGGCCGGCTGCGTCTGGCGCTCACCGGACGGCGCCGCAAGGAGGCCGCCCTCGCGGCGACGGCACAGCTGCGCGCGCTGACGGCGGAGGCGGCCGCCAAGGGCACCCGGCTCCAGCTGACCCAGGCCGCCACCGACCTGCTGCGCGAACCGGCCTCCGACATCGAGGCCTGGGTCGACTTCGAGCTCCGCTCCGCCGAGTACTACAGCCAGCTCGCAGAGGTCTCCGAGCACCGTACGGACGAGGCGGCCGCCGAGGGGTTCCTGCCCTCGGAGGTGGCCGAGCGGGTGCACGCCCAGCCGCTCGACGACACGCACCGCCGGGTCTCGCTGCGCGGCTACCAGTCCTTCGGCGCCCGCTTCGCCCTCGCCCAGCGCCGGGTCGTCCTCGGCGACGAGATGGGGCTCGGCAAGACCGTCCAGGCCATCGCCGCGCTCGCCCATCTCGCGGCCGAGGGGCACAGCCACTTCCTCGTGGTGTGCCCCGCCAGCGTGCTGATCAACTGGACGCGGGAGATCCGCTCGCGCAGCGCCCTGCGCGCGGTGCCGGTGCACGGCCCGGACCGGCAGGACGCGTACGCCGAGTGGCGCGAGCACGGCGGCGTCGCCCTCACCACCTTCGACCTGCTGCACACCCTGCCCGCGCCGGACGGCACCAAGCCGGGCATGCTCGTCGTCGACGAGGCGCACTACGTGAAGAACCCCGACACCCGCCGCGCCAGATCGATCGCGGCCTGGACGAAGACGGCCGACCGCGTCCTGTTCCTCACCGGCACGCCGATGGAGAACCGCGTCGAGGAGTTCCGCACCCTCGTCCGCTACCTCCGGCCGGAGCTGGTCCCCGAGATACGCGACAGCGCGGCGGTCGCCGGTCCGCACGTCTTCCGCAGATCGGTCGCGCCCGCCTACCTGCGCCGCAACCAGCAGGACGTGCTCACCGAACTGCCCGCGCTGCTGCAGGTCGACGAGTGGGAGGAGTTCAGCGCGGCCGACGAGGACGCGTACCGCACGGCGGTCGCCGAGGGGAACTTCATGGCGATGCGCAGGGCCGCGTACGCCGACCCCGAGAAGTCCGCGAAGCTGCAGCGGCTGCGCGAACTGGTCGCGGAGGCGGCGGACAACGGCCTGAAGGTGGTGGTGTTCTCGTACTTCCGGGACGTCCTCACCACCGTCCAACAGGCCCTGGGCGAAGGCGCCTTCGGCCCGATCTCCGGCTCCGTCCCCGCCGCCCGGCGCCAGCGCCTGGTCGACGACTTCACGGCCGCCGAGGGACACGCGGTGCTGCTGTCGCAGATCGAGGCCGGCGGCGTCGGCCTCAACCTCCAGGCGGCGTCCGTGGTGATCCTCTGCGAACCGCAGGTCAAACCCACCCTGGAACACCAGGCCGTGGCCCGCGCCCACCGCATGGGCCAGATCCGCACGGTCCAGGTGCACCGCCTCCTCGCCACGGACAGCGTCGACGAACGCCTGCTGCGCATCCTCAAGAACAAGGACCGCCTCTTCGACGCCTACGCCCGCCGCAGCGACACCGCCGAGGCCACCCCGGACGCGGTCGACGTCTCGGACGGCAGCCTCGCGCGGCGCATCGTGGAGGAGGAGCAGCGGAGACTGGCAGAAGCGATGAAGAAGACGAAGGCGACGAAGGCGACGAAGGCGACGAAGGCGACGAAGACCTGACCGTCGGGCGCTGTCCGCCCGCACGGTGTCCTGGGTTGTCCTACACGTCCTGGCCTCCTACGCCTCCTACGCGTCCTAGCGGAAGGGCGTCGGGTCCGTGACCCAGCCCGCCGTCAGTACGAGGCGCGTCTCCCGGTGTACGGCGAGGAAGCCGAAGGGGCGGTCGAACACCGCCCGGACGACAGTGTTCTCGTACCGGAACTCGGGGACGCCGCCCGCCGCCACCGGCATGACGGCCGTCACCGCGGCGGCCCGGAAGCCGAGCGCGCCGAACTGCGCCACGGCGGACTGCCCGGCGCCCCCGATGGCGAGCGGGGCGGCGCTGATGCCGGGGAAGTGCCCCTGCGAGGTGTCCCGTGCCGTCGTGAGTCCGAAGAGGCGGTGCAGCCGCAGCAGGTCGTGGTCCGCCCGCACGTCGAACGCCACGGTGCTGACGTCGAGGCTGACCGGCTCCGGAGCGACCGCCGGTATCCGTTCCACGCGCAGGCCCGGTCCCACGTGCCCGTAAGGGAGTTGACCGCCTCCGGTGACCGGCAGTGCGCCCTCCAGGACGCCGACGCCCGCCCTCAGTACCTGCCCGGGGGCCATCCGTTCCTCGCCGAGCAGCAGGTGGACGTCGATGCCGTTGTCGCCGGGCACCTTCAGCGCCGTGACGTGCCCCTCGGGCGTGCTCGTCACGCCGAGCCGGTCCGGCCGGACGCCCCTGCGCCACAGCCCGAGCAGGCGCCGGCCCTGCCACGGACCGGTGTCCGGGCTCTGCATCACCTCCGTGAAGGGCCGCGGCCAGTCCGTGCGCAGGACGAGTGCGGTGGCGAGGACCATCCGGGCGTCCTCGGTCAACGTGACCGGCATCCGTTCGACCAGCCCGCCGGTCCGCTTCGCCGCCCACGCGTCCAGCGCCTCCTGGGAGGCCTCGAGATCGGTGGTCAGCACCCCGTGCGCCTCAGCGGGAAGCCCCGTCAGCCACTCCTCCCGGAGCTCCAGCGCACGGTCGGTCCACAGCCCGAGAGCGGACTCCAGGCCGGGCGTGGACTCCATCGAGGCCAGCAACTCCCTTGCCCCGGTGGCCGCCTGATGCGCCGGCACTCCCAGCGCCTGAGCCAGCTCCGCCCGCGCCGCGCCCTGCGCCCCGTCCGCGAGGAACGCCAGCAGCGGCCACACCCCCGCCGCCGAGAACACCGTGCCGCCGTCCGCCGCCCCGGCCCACCTCGCGGTCAGGTCGTTCACCGCCCGGATCGTCCAATCCGTGATCCCCATTCCGCCCCCACTCACCCCGTGCTTACGATGCGCCCAGTCGTACGCGGATCCAGCACGTCAGCGCGTACGTCCGAGCACGCCTCCGCGCAGCCTGCGCGCCACCCCTGAACCAGGAGCACGGTACCCGTGTCCGCACCCCCGCCCCCTGGGCCCCACCGGCCCCAGGACCCCCAAGGGCCGTATCCGCAGGGCCAGTACGGGGACCCGCAGGGGCCCCACGCCGCTCCCGGACCGTACCCGTACCAGCCCTGGGGTCAGGGATACAGCCCGTACAACCGCCCCGCGCCCGTCAACGGGGTCGCCGTCGCCTCCCTGGTCCTCGGCATCCTCTGTCTCCTTCCGGCCGCCGGGCTGGTGCTGGGGCTGATCGCGCTCGGTCAGATCAGGAGGAACGGCGAGCGGGGCAGGAGCATGGCCGTCACCGGTGCGGTCCTCTCGTCCCTCGGCCTTGCGCTGTGGGTGGCGGCGCTCGCCAGTGGCGCCCTGCTCGACGTCTGGTCCGGCTTCAGGGACGCCGCGGGCGACAAGGGCAGCGCCTACTCCCTCACCAAGGGCCAGTGCTTCGACTCCCCGAGCGGGTCCCTGGGGGGCGTGACCTACGACGTCGACAAGGTGCCCTGCGACCGTCAGCACGACGCCGAGGTCTTCGCCGCGTTCAAGCTGACGGGCGGCGTCGGCTACCCGGGGGACGGCAAGGTCACGGAAGCCGCCGACGCCAGGTGCTACGCGCTCCGGTACGACTACGCCATGGACGCCTGGGCCGTGCCGCAGGACGTCGACGTGTACTTCCTGACGCCGACCCGGCAGAGCTGGCGGCTCGGCGACCGCGAGGTGACCTGCCTGTTCGGCAACACGCACGAGAAGGCCGGTCTGAAGGGTTCGCTGCGCAACGACGGCCGGACGCTGGATGCCGACCAGGTCGCCTACCTCAAGGCCGTCAATGTCGAGAACGCCGCCATGGACGGGCAGCCCGTGGACAGCCCCGACGACGACCTGCGGGGCAGCCGCGAGTGGGCCGCGCAGATGTCGGGAGCGCTCACCGAGGAGGCCGCGAAGCTGCGCGACCACCCGTGGCCGGCCGGTGCGAAAAAGCCGGTCGCCAAGGTCGTCGCGCAGGTCGAGGCGGTACGGCGGGAGTGGGCGCGGGCCGCCGCGGCCGACGACGCGAACAGCTACTACGACTCCTACGACCGCGCCATGGTGCTCTCGAACCCGGACACCGCCGTCACCGCCCGCAAGGCTCTGGGCCTGGCCACGACCCCGCCCTCGTCCGAGGACCGGGACAGCGGAGGAGGCGGCGGCGGAAGCGGCTCGGCGCTCGAGGTGTGAGCGCGGCCATAGCGGGGAGAAAGTGCCTGCGTAAAGGCTTCCCCAGGCACATGTCATCACATCGAGTGATTCTCTGGCCTTTGCTTGCACCGCACAACCCACGGTTGCCAGGCTGTAGCTGTCTGTACAACCTGATGGGAGCGGCCAGTGACTTTCGGTGAGCAGCCGGCGTACCTGCGCGTCGCGGGTGATCTCCGCAAGAAGATCGTCAATGGTTCGCTGCCGCCGCACACCCGTCTGCCCTCCCAGGCCAGAATCCGCGAGGAGTACGGCGTCTCGGACACCGTCGCGCTGGAGGCGCGCAAGGTGCTGATGGCAGAAGGCCTGGTGGAGGGCCGTTCCGGGTCGGGGACGTATGTGCGCGAGCGCCCGGTGCCCCGCAGCGTCGCCCGCTCCGGCTACCGCCCGGCCGGCGGTGCCACACCCTTCCGTCAGGAGCAGGCCGACGGCGAGGGGCGCGGCACCTGGGAGTCGAGCAGCGCGCAGGCCGAGGCGAGCAGCAGTGTCGCCGAGCGGCTCGGCATCAAGCCAGGCGACCGCGTGATGTGCACGAGATACGTCTTCCGTGAGGCCGGCGAGGCGATGATGCTCTCCACTTCCTGGGAGCCCCTCGCGGTCACCGGCCGCACCCCCGTGATGCTCCCCGAGGAGGGCCCGCTCGGCGGCATGGGCGTCGTCGAACGCATGGCGGCGATCGACGTGATCGTGGACAACGTCACCGAGGAGGTCGGCGCCCGCCCCGGCCTTGCCGAGGAGCTGCTCGCCCTGGGCGGCGTCCCCGGCCATGTCGTCCTGGTCGTCCAGCGCACCTTCTTCGCCTCGGGCCGCCCCGTCGAGACGGCCGACGTCGTCATCCCCGCCGACCGCTACCGGGTCGCGTACCACCTGCCAGTGAAGTAGCGCACACCTTTACGGCAGTTGACCCCGGGCGGCCTCGCCCGGGGCCCCCTCTGGGCAGTCTCGGAGCCTGCCCGTCCGCCGGTGGAATCTGGCCGTTCTCGCAGGTCGCCCCACGCGTCTTCACCATGCCGCTGACCGGATGCGTCGACGTGTCCGGACGGCGTGTTCGAGGTTGTGCGCCCCCCTCGGTCTGGCCGGTTGCGTACCTCTTTGTGAAAACGCGTATTCGCTGCGTGAAGGTTAGGCGTAGGCTCGGGCATATGCGGATTGCGGTTTCCTTAGTGGGCGGGGCACGGCACGAACCGCGGGCGGGCAGCGGTCGGGCCGGGGTGGGAAGGAGCGGTGGGGCGGGATGAACGACGGCACGATCACTCTTCCCTGGCTCGTCATAAGGCAGGACGACAACGGCAACACCTACCGCGTGGGCAGGTACGCGACCCGGGCCGAGGCCCAGAAGATCGCGGACAGCCTCGACGACCGCGGACACAAGCAGCTGTACTGGGTCGAGCGCATAGGCCAGAACGGGCAGAACGGAACGCCCTCGGTCAACTGACCCCCGCGGGCCCCCGCTAGGCTCCCGCGCATGACGGAACGGATCGTGGTGGTGGGGGCCGCCCTCTTCGACGCCGGCCGCCTGCTCGCCGCGCGCCGCAGCGCACCTCCGGAACTCGCCGGACGCTGGGAACTGCCCGGCGGCAAGGTCGAGCAGGGCGAGGCCCCCGACGCGGCCCTCGTGCGTGAACTGCGCGAGGAACTCGGCGTGGATGCCGAGGCCGTCGCTCGCGTAGCGGGTGAGTGGCCCCTGAAGCCGCCGTACGTCCTCCAGGTCTGGACCGCTCGGCTGCTCCCCACCTCCGCCACCCCCGAGCCCCTCGAGGACCACGACGAACTGCGGTGGCTGGGGCCCGAGGAGCTCTGGCACGTCGACTGGCTGGACCAGGACGTCCCGGCGGTCAAGGAGGTGGCCGCCCACTGGGGCGCGACCGGCCGTAACGGACCCGGGGCCGCCCGGCCGCCACACCTCCCGAGCCGTTAGGCGCACGGCGCACCCGGCGCAGCGCCTACGCCGTTCGCGCCACAGTGCGCCGCCCCCGACGGTACTGGGCGCTGGATATCGGGTATGTGCCCATTAACCCCATGAAACCGGACATGGGTGGGCTTCTGGCCTGGGAAGTGATCGGCGTGATCGACCGTGATCGACACTGAAGGCGACTGCGCCGAGTGGAGCTTTCCTGCGGAACCGGGCGCTGTCAGAAACGCCCGCGCCGCCGTCCGCGGCCAGTTGCACCACTGGGAGCTCGACGCCCTCGGTGATCTCACGGTCCTGCTCGTCAGCGAGCTGGTGACCAACTCCCTGCGGCACGCCACCGGACCCATCGGCGTGCGCCTCGTGCGCCCCGTGGGCCTCATCGACGTCCTGCTGGTGGAGGTCTCCGACCCGCTCCCGGACCCGCCCCGCGAGCGCGTCGCCCAACCCGAGGACGAGAGCGGCCGCGGACTGCAGTTGGTCGCCCACTCCTCGCGCCGCTGGGGAACGCGGCCCGGCGAGGCGGGCAAGACGGTGTGGTTCGAGCTCGCCGTACCGGGCTGAGCCGGGTCCGTTCCCGGTCCGTCCGACGCTGTACGTCCGGTCAGGGCGTGCCCGCGGGGCGCTGTACGTGGCCCTCCGCCCTGTCGACCGATTGGTTCAGGCCAGTGGCAGTGTTCGGCGGGCGTGATTCGAGGAGGTGTTGGCTGGTTAGAAGACTGGAAGTGTTGTCGCAGCCGGGACCGAAAACCGTCGGGACCGTGCTGTGATCGTGAACACCGTGTTGTGCGGCGCCGTAGTGCTGGATACTGCGGGCAGCCGCCCCCGGTGACCGGTGCCGGATGCGGTGAGCTGGAGGGGACGGTTCGCGTGAGCGAGATACCAGCGAAGGCCACGGAGTCCGAGGACCCGTCGGACGGCGCGAGGGCGGAGGCCACGGGTGATGCCGAGGCCGACGTGACGAGCGGGACGGCGGGTGGGACGGGCCTGTCCTCCACCGGTGGGGGGCGCTCCACTTCCGGTGCGGGGATGAGGGATTCCTCCGGTACGGGGACCCGGGATTCCTCCGGTACGGGGACGCGGGACTCTTCCGGCGCGGGGCCCCGGGACATCGGCTTCGGTGACATGCCCCCCGGTGACGGCATGTGGCAGAGCAGTCCGCCCGGTTCCATCTACGACTACATCAAGGTCGCGTCCTTCTCCATCGGCCCCGACGGTCTCGTCGACCAGTGGAGCCTGCGCGCCGAGCAGCTCTTCGGGATCCGCGCCGAGCACGCGGTCGGCATGGACCCCATCGAGGCGTTCATCGACCCCGACCTGCGCGAGCAGGGTCAGCGCAAGATGGCCGAGATCCTGGACGGGCGGGAGTGGACCGGTGTGGTCCCGTTCCGGGCGCCCGGGGCGGCAGAGGGGGAGAGCGGGCGGGAGGGCCTCGCCGAGGTCTACGTCATGCCGACGCGGACCGAGGGCGGCGAGAAGGCCGCCGTCTGCATCGTCGTGGACGTTCGCACGCTGCGCAGCATCGAGACCGACCTTGCCGCATCGCAGTCGATTTTCGGTCAATCTCCTTTCGGCTTCCTGCTGATCGACACCGATCTGCGGATCCGCCGCGCCAACCAGCAGTTCGCCACCACCTTCGGCGGTACGCCCGACGACCACCGCGGCCGCGGTGTCCACGACTACCTGCAGCGGTCCGAGGCCGAGCGGGTCGCGGCCACGCTGCGCCGGGTCCTGGAGACCGGCGACTCCATCACGGACATGCACGTCACGGGCTTCGTGCCGGGTTCGGAGGGCCGCCGCCACTGGTCCATCAACCTCTACCGCGTGCACAGCGGTTCCGGCCGCCCCATCGGCGTCGCATGGCTCGGAACCGACATCACCTCCCGTCGCGCCGCCGCCCGCGAGGCCGCCGCGGCACGGCGCAATCTCGCCCTTCTCAACGAGGCCGGCGCCCGCATCGGCAACTCCCTCGACCTGGAGACCACGGCCCGCGAACTCCTCGACGTCGTCGTCCCCGGCTTCTGCGACCTCGCGACGGTCGACCTCTACCAGGGTCTGCTGGCGGGCGACGAGACCCCGCCGGGCCTCGCCGACGGCAGCGCGGAGCTGCGCCGGGTCGCCTTCGCGAGCGCGGTCTCCGACGCGCCGTTCGTCGGGGGCGGGGCGCCTGTGGCAGTGGGCGCCGTCCACCACTACCCCTTCAACTCCCCTTGTGCGGACGCCCTGCGCACCGCCCGCACCCAGTTCGTCCCCGCCGAGGAGGGCGGCCTCGTCCAGTCCACGCTGGCCGTGCCGATGGTCGCCCACGACACCGTCGTAGGACTCGCGCAGTTCGCCCGTGCCAAGGGCAGTGAGCCGTTCGGGGACCGGGACCGGGATCTGGCGGTGGAGCTCGCGGCGCGGGCCGCCGTCTGCATCGACAACGCGCGCCTGTACCGCCGTGAGCACGAACGCGCCCTGATACTGCAGCGGTCGCTGCTCCCGCCGGGCGACCCGGTGGCCTCCGGCCTGGACATCGCCTGCCGCTATCTGCCGGGCAACTCCTCCGCCGACCGTCCCAGCGAGGTCGGCGGCGACTGGTTCGACGTGATCGAACTGCCGGGCCACCGCACGGCGTTGGTGGTCGGCGACGTCATGGGCCGCGGCCTGCGCGCCGCGGTGGCGATGGGCGAACTCCGCTCGGCGGTCAGAACACTTGCCCTCCTGGACCTCGAACCGGCCGAAGTCCTCAGCGCGTTGGACGAGATCGCGCGGGGTCTCGGCGCGCCGGGCGGCGTCCAGCAGGCCACCCGCGCGGCCCGCCGCCCCCGCGAGGCGGACCTCTCCGAGGTGTACCTCGCGACCTGTGTGTACGCCGTCTACGACTCCGTCACCCGCCGCTGCACCTTCGCCAACGCGGGCCATCTGCCCCCTGTCCTGGTCGAACCCGGCGAGGACGCGCTGATGCTCGACGTGCCGCCCGGCATGCCGCTCGGCGTCGGCGGTGAGCCCTTCGAGGAGGTGGAGGTCGAACTACCCGAAGGCGCACTGTTGGCGCTCTACACGGATGGACTGGTCGAAAGCCGCGACCATCCCCTGGACGAGGGCCTCCAGGCCTTCGTAGGAGCCCTCACCGACCCCACCCTCCCCCTGGAGGACGTCTGCGACCACGTCCTGTCCACCCTCGACTCCCACCACGGCGAGGACGACATCGCCCTGCTGATGGCACGTGTCCAGGGCCTGCCCATCGATTCCGTCGGTGACTGGACGCTGCCGCGCGAGCCGCGCAGTGTGGGCCGGGCCCGTGAGTACGCCCGCGGCCAGCTGCTGTCCTGGGATCTCGAACCCCTCGTCGACACAACGGAGTTGCTGGTCAGCGAGCTGGTCACCAACGCCCTGCGCTATGGCGAGGGCGAGATCAGACTGCGGCTCCTGCTGGACCGCACCCTGGTCTGCGAGGTCTGGGACTCGGGCCTCGTCCAGCCCCGCCGCCGCCGCGCCCGCGACACGGACGAGGGCGGCCGTGGCCTCCAGCTCGTCGGCCTCCTGAGCGCGGCCTGGGGCTCCCGCCGGACGCCGCGTGGCAAGACGGTGTGGTTCGAACTCCCGCTGCCGGACGGGGAGACGGGGCTGGCGGATCCGGCGGAGGCACTACTGAGCCTGTTCTGACGCCCACCCGGAGTTCTGCCCGGGGACTTCCGCCCGGCGGGCCCGGGTGTGCGGCCCGCCGAAGCTCACGGGTGGGCCGTCGTCCGGGTCCGAGCCCAGGAGGATTCCACCGAGGACCGCTCCGGCGGCTCCGCTCGCGTGCTCGGCCGCACCGGCGACCGGGTTGCCGTGCACCCGTACGTCCTGCGTGGCGAGCCCGTGGGCCTGCCGGGCCAGAGCGTCGGCGGCGAGGGCGTCGGGCGGCTCGGCGGCGAGCAGCCGTTCCGCCTCGGCCAGCATGGTGCGGGCGGCACTGCCCACGGCACCCCGATGCGTCGTGACGAAACCGTCCGCGGCGGCGACGGCACCGCGCGCGACGAGCAGCGCGGCCACCGGCAGCACACCGCCCCGCCCCACGGCGACCGGCGCGATCGCCCGCGTGATCCTCCGCAGGGCGTCGAGCGGGTCGTAAGGCCCGGAGCTCAGTTCTTCTCGTACGGCGGCCAGGACGAGGTCGGCGTGCGCGGCGAGGGCGTGCAGCTCACCGGCGGGGAGGTCGGGGAAGGCCGACGCGCGGGCGGCCCTCACGCCCGCGAGCTCCGCCTCCGCCCCGGTCAGCGCGGCCGGCACCAGGGCGGTGGCCGCGCGCAGGTCGGCAGCGAGCCGTTCGACACAGCTCACTAACACGGCGGCCTGGGCTGTCGCACCCTCGGCGGCCCGCAGATGACGTACCGCACCCTCCCCTTCCCCCAAGTCGGCCGTCTGACGGGCCTGGTTGAGACGGGTCGTGGCGAACACCAGGCGGTCCTTGGCCTGTTCGGCGTAGCCGGTGACGGTGCCGATCGCGGGGGAGCCGTACCGCTTGCCGAGGTCGGCCAGTGTCGCCTCCGCGACCGCTGTGCGCCCGGTCAGCTCACGGAAGCGGGCCTCCGCGAGTTCCAGCGCCCCGTCCGGACAGCCCTGCCCCAGCGCCCGCAGCCGGTCGAACCCCGCGGCCTCCGCGTCCAGCCGGCGCCCCGCCTCCTGGCACCGCCCGACGATCCCGGCGAGCGTGTGCCGCCGGGACGTCTCGTCCTCGGGCACGCCGTCGTCGTACTGCTGCCGCATCCGAAAGGCGGCCGACAGCTCGGACGCGGCGTCCCGCACGGCCCGCGCGAAGGGCTCCACGGCCTCCGCCCCGAACCGCGCCTCGGCGAACCCGAGTTCCTCCCGGCTGGTGCGCACGCAGTCGTCGGCCTCGACCAGCAACGCCCGCGCCCGTTCGTCGACTTCGGACAGCGGTGGTACGGCAGTCCCGGCGGGGACGGTCGCACCGCCCGGTGTCGTACGCGTCCTGGCCCGCCGCGTGCGCCGCACATACCCGTACCCCGCGAGCACACCCGCCACGGCCACCACCGCGAGCGGCAGCACCAGGTCGGCGGCCGACGTCCCGTCCTGCTGTGCCGAGGCGGCGCTCGCGGCGGCCGGATGCGCACGGGTGACCGGAACCGGCATGTCTGTGTTGATCGTCATCCACGGCAACACGAGCCACACCACCCCGGCCAGCCCGCCCACCAGGGTGTGCAGCACGCGCACGGATATGCGAGAGGTGGCGCGCCGCGGCCGGCCCCGGATCAAGGATGACGTCACATTTCGGAGCGTATGAGCAGGAATGCGGCCGCGCGACCGGGGCGCGGCAGGGGTGGGGGAGAAGCGGCGCACGAAGCGGACTGGGCCGTACGGGGACGGACGAGGGGGGAGCGGGGATGGAACGGGCGGGGCAGATGAGAGCGGATGCGGGGAAGGGGCGGACGGGGGAGAGGGCCAAGGCGGGGAGCGGAATGGGCGACGGGGCGATCGGCGGGGAGGGGGCCGGTGCGGAAGGGCTCGGTGCGGAACGGGCCGACTCGGAGGGCGCCGGCGGGGAGGGAACGCCCGCGGAGGGAGCGCCCGCGGAGGGGACGACCGCAGAGGCGGCGACCGCGGAGGGGGCGACCCCCGAAGGAACCGGCACGGAGGGAGCGCTCATGGAAGGGACCGGCACGGAGGGGGTAGCGGTCGAAGGAGCCGACGCGGAGGGGGCGACCCCCGAAGGAACCGGCATGGAGGGAGCGCTCATGGAAGGGGCCGGCACGGAGGGGGTAGCGGTCGAAGGAGCCGACGCGGAGGGGGCGACCCCCGAAGGAACCGGCATGGAGGGGGCGTCCATGGAAGGAGCCGACGCGGAGGGCGCGACCCCCGAAGGAGCCGACGCGGAGAGGACGACCGGGGAAGGAACCGGCGCGGCGGGTACGAACCCCGAAGGAACCGGCGCGGAGGACCCGCCACCCGCGCCCGGCGCAGAGGACGCCCCCGCGTCCGGCGCCGAAGATGCCCCCGCTCGCACGCGAGGACCCGCAGTCGCCGATGGTGAGGATCCCCCGCAGGGGCCACCCGCACCCGACGACGAAGGCAGTACAGGTGGTGCGGGTGGGAACGACAAAGCCGATGGCGAAGCCGAGGCGACAAAGCCCCCACCCGGGCGACGCCGGCTGCGACGCCTCACCCTCACCTTCCTCCTGGCCCTCCTCCTCCCCACCCTCACCGCAGAATCCGCCCTCCGCCTGAACTACACCGGCGACCCGAAACAGGGCACTTACACCAGAAACCGAGACGCCATCTGGCTCGGCCACGCCTGGGTCGACGGCCGCAAGACCGACGCCGACGTCACCGCCCTCGCCGACCGCCTGAAAACCACCGGCATCCGCGACCTGTACGTCCACGCAGGCCCGCTGGAACACAACGGCACACTCCCCAAGTCGGCGTACCCGAAGGCCCGTTGGCTGATAGCCGCCGTACACCGCGCCGCCCCCGGAATCCGAGTCCAGGCCTGGCTCGGCGACGTACTCGCGACCGAGAGCCCGACCGGAATGCGCCTGGAGCGCCCGGCGACCCGCGCGGCCGTCGTCGCCTCCACCCGCCAGATCCTGGCCACCGGCTTCGACGGCGCCCACTTCGACCTGGAGCCCCTCCACTCCGGCGACCGCAACTACCTCACGCTCCTCGACTCGCTCCACGCCGTCACCCGCGCGCACCACGCCCAGCTGTCCGTGGCCGCCCACCAGATAGACCCGCTCCCGGGGTTCCACTCCTTCTGGGGCACGGTCGCCGGACACCCGAAGTGGTGGTCGCAGAAGTTCTTCGGCCAGGTCGCCCGCCGGGTCGACCAGATCGCCGTGATGTCGTACGACACCATGCAGCCCTTGCAGAGCCTGTACGGCGGCTACGTGGCCCAGCAGACCTCACTCGCCCTGGAGGTCACCCCGAAGTCGACGGACCTGCTGATGGGCCTGCCCTTCTACCACGAGAACCGGTTCGGCCACTGGAACCATGCGGAGACCGTCCCCGCCGCCGTCCGCGGCGTCCGCCTCGGCCTGTCCCGCACGGACGCGGACCGCGAACGCTTCGGAGTAGCGCTCTACGTCGACTTCGCGGCCACGGAGGCGGACTGGACGGCGTACCGGGACGACTGGGTGCACTAAAGGACTCGCCGCAAGCGGGGCACCCAGGTTCGCGTGCCATCATGCCCCTGGCGTGCGGACGAGGCTCCGGGCGCGGTCATGAGGGGGGCTCGTGAGCAACTTGCATCTGCTGAGCGGTGTCGGTGCCGTCGTCGTGACGGCCGGCGTGGTGTTCGGCGTCCTCGCGATCACCATCGGCTGGCTGCCCCCGGGGGCGGGGCGCGCCAAGGTGCTCCGGCCCCGGGTGTGGGGGTACGGCACCCTGACCACCATGGCCGGGTTCGGGACGTTCCTCTACCTCGGCCCGTTGCAGGGCCCGGCCACCGCCCACTTCCTGCCCTCGATGGCCGGCATGGCCGTGGCCTTCGTCGGCCTGTCCCTGCAACGGCTGTCCTACCGCCGGGGCCGCACCCCTCAAGACCCTGGTCAGCGCCCTACGAAGACCGCCTCCTGATCTTCGACCCCAGCCACACCAACGGGTCGTACTTGCGGTCGACTGCCCGCTCCTTCAAGGGAATCAGCGCGTTGTCCGTGATCTTGATGCCCTCGGGGCACACCTCCGTGCAGCACTTGGTGATGTTGCAGTAGCCGAGGCCGTGTTCGTCCTGGGCGGCCTTCTTGCGGTCGAGTCCGTCCTCGGCGGCCGCGTCCAGCGGGTGCATGTCCAGCTCCGCGACCCGCATCAGGAAGCGCGGGCCGGCGAACGCCGTCTTGTTCTCCTCGTGGTCGCGGACGACATGGCAGGTGTCCTGGCACAGGAAGCACTCGATGCACTTGCGGAACTCCTGCGAGCGGTCCACGTCCTCCTGCATCATCCGGTACTCGCCGGGGCCGAGGTCCTCCGGCGGGACGAAGGCCGGGACCTCGCGCGCCTTCGTGTAGTTGAAGCCGACGTCCGTCACCAGGTCGCGTACGACGGGGAAGGCGCGCAGCGGCGTGACGGTGATGGTCTCCTCCCGCGTGAACACCGACATGCGCGTCATGCACAACAGCCGCGGCCGCCCGTTGATCTCCGCCGAGCACGAACCGCACTTGCCCGCCTTGCAGTTCCAGCGCACGGCGAGGTCGGGAGCCTGACTGGCCTGGAGGCGGTGGATGATGTCGAGGACCACCTCACCGTCGTTGACCTCGACCTTGAAGTCCTCCAGGCCGCCGCCCTTGATGTCACCCCGCCACACCTTGAAACGGGCCTCGTAGCTGCTCACTCGTACAGCTCCTCTTCGGCGAGGTACTTGACCAGCTCCTCCTTCTCGAAGAGGGCGAGCAGGTCGGCGCGGATGGGGTCGGTGGTCTCACGGGTCAGGGCGATCTGGCCGCGGACGGGGTCCGTGGCCGCCAAACCGCCCGTGGGGTCGGTCAGTTGGCACAGCAGGTTGAGGCGGCGCCACTCGCGTTCCATCGTCGGATGGTCCTCGCGGGTGTGGCCGCCGCGGGACTCCGTGCGCTCCAGGGCCGCCCGGGCCACGCATTCGCTGACCAGCAGCATGTTGCGCAGGTCCAGGGCGAGGTGCCAGCCGGGGTTGAACTGGCGGTGCCCCTCGACGCCGGCCCGGCGGGCCCGTACGCGGAGATTCGCCAGCTTCTCCAGTGCCTGCTCCATCTCGGCCTCGCGGCGGATGATGCCGACGAGGTCGTTCATGGTCTGCTGGAGCTCCTGGTGGAGGGTGTACGGGTTCTCCGGCGGGCGTCCGTCGTCCGCGCCGGGCGCGGGGCCCTCGGCGGAGAAGGGGCGCAGCGCCTCCGCGGCCGCCGTGTCGACCTGGACCTCGTCGACGGCGGGGCGTTCGAAGGCCAGGGCCGCCGAGTGCTCGGCCGCGTGCCAGCCCGCCCGGCGCCCGAACACCAGCAGGTCGGACAGCGAGTTGCCGCCGAGCCGGTTGGAGCCGTGCATGCCGCCGGCCACCTCGCCGGCCGCGAACAGCCCCGGCACCCCGCGCGCGGCGGCGGTGTCCGACTCGACCGCGATGCCGCCCATCACGTAGTGACAGGTCGGCCCGACCTCCATCGCCTCCGCGGTGATGTCCACGTCCGCCAGCTCCTTGAACTGGTGGTACATGGACGGCAGTCGGCGCCGGATGACCTCGGCCGGCATACGCGTCGACACGTCCAGGAAGACGCCGCCGTGCGGGGAGCCGCGGCCCGCCTTCACCTCGGAGTTGATCGCACGGGCCACCTCGTCGCGGGGCAGCAGCTCCGGAGGACGCCGGTTGTTGTCCGCGTCCTCGTACCAGCGGTCGCCCTCCTCCTCCGACTCGGCGTACTTCTCCTTGAAGACGTCGGGGATGTAGTCGAACATGAACCGCTTGCCCTCGGAGTTGCGCAGTACCCCGCCGTCACCGCGGACGGACTCGGTGACGAGGATGCCCTTGACCGACGGCGGCCAGACCATCCCGGTCGGGTGGAACTGCACGAACTCCATGTTCAGCAGCGGCGCCCCGGCCAGCAGCGCGAGCGCGTGTCCGTCGCCCGTGTACTCCCACGAGTTCGACGTCACCTTGAAGGACTTGCCGATGCCGCCGGTCGCGATGACCACGGACGGGGCTTCGAGGACGAGGAAACGGCCGGTCTCACGCTCGTATCCGAAGACACCGGAGACCCGGCTGCCGTCCTTGAGGATCCGCGTGATGGTGCACTCCTGGAAGACCTTCAGACGCGACTCGTAGTCACCGGTCTCCTTCTTGTCCTCCTGCTGGAGCGACACGATCTTCTGCTGGAGGGTGCGGATGAGTTCGAGGCCGGTGCGGTCGCCGACGTGCGCGAGGCGCGGGTACTCGTGGCCGCCGAAGTTGCGCTGCGAGATCTTGCCCTCTTTCGTACGGTCGAAGAGGGCACCCCAGGTCTCCAGCTCCCACACCCGGTCCGGGGCCTCCTGCGCGTGCAGCTCGGCCATCCGCCACTGGTTGAGGAACTTGCCGCCGCGCATGGTGTCGCGGAAGTGGACCTGCCAGTTGTCGTGCTCGTTGACATTGGCCATCGCCGCCGCGATGCCGCCCTCGGCCATCACGGTGTGCGCCTTGCCGAACAGCGACTTGCAGATCACGGCCGTACGAGCGCCGCGCTCGCGCGCCTCGATGGCCGCACGCAGTCCGGCGCCCCCGGCGCCGACCACGACAACGTCCCACTCCTGGCGGTCGACCACGGACATCAGAAGAACCTCGGATCGTCGAAGGCGCCTGAAGCGAGCAGATAGACGTAGAAGTCGGCGAGCGCCACGCTCACCAACGACGCCCAGGCAAGCAGCATGTGACGGGCATTCAGCTTCCCGACGAACTGCCACGCCTGGTAGCGCACGGGGTGCTTGGAGAAGTGTTTGAGCTTCCCGCCGACGATGTGCCGGCAGGAGTGGCAGGAGATCGTGTACGCCCAGATCAGCGTGATGTTGACCAGGAACACGAGAGTGCCGAGGCCCATGTGGCCCCAGTTCTCGTCCGTGTCCCGGAAGGACAGCACCGTGTCGTACGTCAGGATGCCGGCGACCAGGATGGCCGCGTAGAAGAAGTACCGGTGGATGTTCTGCAGGATCAGCGGGAAGCGGGTCTCACCGGAGTACTTCTTGTGCGGCTCGGCCACCGCGCAGGCCGGGGGCGATGCCCAGAAGCCGCGGTAGTAGGCCTTGCGGTAGTAGTAGCAGGTCAGGCGGAAGCCCAGCGGGAAGATCAGGATGATGATCGCCGGGGAGATCGCCCACCAGCTGCCGAAGAGGTCGGCGTTCGGGCCCGAGGGCATGTTCTTGCAGTTCTCCGCCAGGCACGGCGAGTAGAACGGCGAGACATACGGCGCCGAGTAGTAGTCCGCATTCGCGAAGGCCCGCCACGTCGAGTACACGATGAAGGCCAGCAGACCGGCCGCGGTGGCGGCCGGGGCCAGCCACCAGCGGTCGGTCCGCAGATGCGGGGCGTCGATCGCGGCGCGCGTACCGGTCCGTACGCCGCCGCTGTTCAGATGTGGTTCCGTACCAGTGGCCAACTCATGACTCCGGTCGGGTTCAGGGGGCGTGGCGGTCGCGGGCGCCGAGTCCCTCGTCGTCCGTGTCGACCCACAGGGAGGGGTCGTAGGGGGTGTCGGGGATGGTGACGAGTTCCGGCTTGCGGGGCGCAGCCGGAGTCGATGCCGCGTCGCGCAGGAGCGCGACGCTCTCCCGCAGGTGATCGGCGTCGGCACGGACGCGGCGCATGTCGAGCCCGCCACTGCCCAGCTGCTTCTCCAGGCGGCCCACGGACCGGGACAGGTCGTCCAGGCAGCGCTGCATTGTCGTCAGGTCGTCTTGCACGGACATGACGTGACCTCACTTCCATGGGCCGTCAGGCCCCAGGTGGCAACGTTCATGCGCCTGCGAGTGTTGCGCGTCACACCTGCCGGTGGGAAGGGATGTGCAGCGATTGGCGGATTGAACGCCTCCAGTGCACGCCCGCAAGCGCTCTGTGTGCGCCGGGGGCGCGTGTTGCGCCGCACGGGTGAGCTTCCCCGCGCCTGTCGCCGTGTCGCTCCCGGTAGGCGAACCCTTTCCTCTTCAGTGGTGCCGTAGATCTGATCAACTCCAAAATACCGCCAAATGTGATCAGACCCCCACCCATGTCACCGGCGGGAGCGGCTCCCCGGAGGTAGCAGAGATGTCCCACCACGGCGTCGGCCCCAGGCCCGGTCGCAGCGCGGTCATGCGCTCGGTCGCCTTCCTCACCGCGGGTGTGCTCGTGGTGCCCGCACTCGGCGGCTGCGCCTCCGAGGACAAGGCGGGCAAGCCCCTCGCGGGCCAGGACATCGCCCCAGCCGCCCGTGGCCAGGTCGTCGACGGCGGCACGCTGCGGTGGGCCGTGGACGACATGCCGGACACCCTGAACACCTTCCAGTCGGACGCCGACGCGGCCACCAGCCGCATCGCGCAGGCCGTCCTGCCCTCCATGTACCGGCTGGACGTCAACGGGCGGCCGCAGCGCAACGCCGACTACCTGGAGTCGGCCAAGGTCGTGAAGACCGAGCCCAAGCAGGTCGTCCTCTACAAGCTCGACCAGCAGGCCGTCTGGAGCGACGGCCGCGAGATCGGCGCCCCCGACTTCGTCGCCCAGTGGCGCGCCCTGTCCGGCAAGGACAGCTCGTACTGGACGGCCCGCAACGCCGGCTACGACCGCATCGAGAAGATCGAGCGCGGCGCCAACGACCTCGAGGTCAAGGTCACCTTCGCGCGGCCGTACGCCGACTGGAAGTCGCTGTTCTCGCCGCTGTACCCCAAGGACGTCATGGGGACGCCGGACGCCTTCAACGACGGGGCGCGCACCAAGCTCAAGGTCACCGCCGGGCCCTTCGCGCTGAAGCAGGTCGACCGCAAGAACGAGCAGGTCTCCCTCGTCCGCAACCCGCGCTGGTGGGGCCGGCCCGCGAAGCTCACCGAGATCGACTTCAAGGCCGTACCGCTGGACAAGCGGGCCACCGCGCTGGCCGACGGGAAGATCGACCTGGCCGAGATCGACCCCTCCGACGCCCAGCGCATCGCCGTGGCCGACCGGGCCAAGGGCACGGCCACGCCGCTCATGGGCCCGGGCGCGGGGCGCACCGCGGCGAAGGCCCTGAACGGTCTCGTGGTCCGCAAGTCGCTGGAGCCGGCCTACACCCAGCTCGCCCTCAACGGCTCCCAGGGCGCCCTCGCGGACGAGCGCGTCCGCCGCGCCGTCGCCCGTGCCCTCGACCGCGAGGCGCTCGCCGAGGTCGTCCTCAAGCCGCTCGGGCTGCCCGCGGTGCCCGTCGGCAGCCACCTCGCGCTGTCCGGGCAGGCCGTCTACGCCGACAACAGCGGCGCGCTCGGCGGTCAGGACACCAAGGAGGCGCAGGCACTGCTCGCGGACGCCGGGTGGGTGCGCGGCGGTCCCGTCAAGGAGCAGGCGAAGAAGGGCGAGAAGGCCGCCGGCGCCGAGGGCAGGAAGACCGACGACGAGTCCGAGGGCGGCGACGAGGGGACGTACATCGTCGGCGAGGCCAACGAGGACAACAAGGCGGACAACAAGGGGGAGGACGACAAGGACCCCCGGGACCACCAGAGGAAGGGCAGCGAGGAGGGCGGCAAGCACCTCGCGGACGGCAAGTACGCCGAGCAGCAGCTGCAGCAGGGCGGCGCACCCGGCGCCTACGCCCCCAAGGGCACCGCCGCCCCGGCGGGTGCCGCGGCCGGTGCGCTCGCCAAGGACGGCAAGCCGCTCAGCCTCCGCTTCGTGCTCCCGTCGGGAGCCGGCTCGGAAGTCCTGCGCACCGTGGCCGACCGGATCAGCCGGATGCTGCAGCGGGTCGGCATCAGCACGGAGATCAAGAAGGTCTCCGACGAGAGCTACTTCAAGGACCACATCGCGTCCGGTCAGTTCGACCTCGCCCTGTACTCCTGGCCCGCCTCCGCCTTCCCCGCCACGGACTCCCGGCCCGTCTACGCCAAGCCGGTCCCGGCCGCCGACGGCTCGCTCGACGTCGAGCAGAACTACACCCGCATCGGCACCGACCAGGTCGACCAGCTCTTCGACCAGGCCGCCGCCACCCTGGACGGCGACGAGAACCGCTCCCTGCTCCGCAAGGCCGACTCCCGGATCTGGGCGGCCGCCGGCTCCATCCCGCTCTACCAGCGCCCCCAGCTGACGGCCACGAAGAAAGACCTGGTGAACGCCGGATCCTTCGGTTTCCAGACCCCGCTCTACGAGGACATCGGCTTCCTGAAGAAGGGCGCGAAGCCCTCCGCGAGCCCGTCCGGAGACTGAGCCGCGTGGCCCTGCGGAGGCTGCCTCTCCCAGGGCCACGTACCATGGGGTAAGGCCGTGGCGTGTCAAGCCCGGCAAGGCCGCGTCACACGGACGTACGCACAGGCCTTCCTCACACTCCGGGAGTACGCCGCAATATGGCCACGCGCCACGACATCCGCAATGTCGCCATCGTCGCCCACGTCGACCACGGCAAGACGACCCTTGTCGACGCCATGCTGAAGCAGGCCGGTGCCTTCGCGGCGCACGCCGCCGAGTCGCTCGACGACCGCATGATGGACTCGAACGACCTGGAGCGTGAGAAGGGCATCACGATCCTGGCCAAGAACACGGCCGTGAAGTACCACCCGAAGGATGGCGGCGACGTCATCACCATCAACATCATCGACACCCCGGGCCACGCCGACTTCGGTGGCGAGGTCGAGCGCGGTCTGTCGATGGTGGACGCGGTGGTCCTGCTGGTCGACGCCTCCGAGGGCCCGCTGCCCCAGACCCGCTTCGTGCTGCGCAAGGCGCTGCAGGCCCGCCTGCCCGTCATCCTGTGCATCAACAAGACGGACCGCCCCGACTCGCGCATCGACGAGGTCGTCAACGAGGCCTACGACCTCTTCCTCGACCTCGACGCCGACGAGGACCAGATCGAGTTCCCCATCGTCTACGCCTGTGCGCGTGACGGTGTGGCTTCGCTCACCAAGCCGGAGGACGGCACCGTCCCGGCCGACAGCGACAGCCTGGAGCCGTTCTTCTCCACGATCCTGTCCCACGTCCCGGCTCCCGAGTACGACGAGGCGGCCCCGCTCCAGGCGCACGTCACGAACCTGGACGCCGACAACTTCCTCGGCCGTATCGCGCTGCTCCGTGTCGAGCAGGGCGAGCTGCGCAAGGGCCAGACCGTCACGTGGATCAAGCGTGACGGCACGATGTCCAACGTCCGCATCACCGAGCTGCTGATGACCGAGGCGCTCACCCGCAAGCCGGCCGAGATGGCGGGCCCCGGTGACATCTGCGCCGTGGCCGGTATCCCGGACATCATGATCGGCGAGACGCTCGCCGACCCCGAGAACCCGATCCCGCTGCCGCTGATCACGGTCGACGAGCCGGCGATCTCGATGACCATCGGTACCAACACCTCGCCGCTGGTCGGCCGCGGCGGCACCGGCAAGGGCGCCAGCGCGAAGGCCGCGGTCAAGGACCGCAAGGTCACCGCCCGTCAGGTCAAGGACCGCCTGGACCGCGAGCTGATCGGCAATGTCTCGCTCCGCGTGCTCGAGACCGAGCGCCCCGACACCTGGGAGGTGCAGGGCCGCGGTGAGCTGGCGCTGGCCATCCTGGTGGAGCAGATGCGCCGCGAGGGCTTCGAGCTGACCATCGGCAAGCCGCAGGTGGTCACCCAGCAGGTCGACGGCAAGACGTACGAGCCGGTCGAGCGCATGACGATCGACGTGCCCGAGGAGCACATGGGCGCGGTCACGCAGCTCATGGGCGTCCGCAAGGGCCGGATGGACAACATGTCCAACCACGGCTCGGGCTGGGTCCGCCTCGAGTTCGTCGTTCCGTCCCGCGGTCTCATCGGCTTCCGTACCGAGTTCCTGACCGGTACGCGCGGCACGGGCATCGCGCACTCCATCCACGAGGGCCACGAGCCGTGGTTCGGCGTGCTGACGACCCGGAACAACGGTTCGCTGGTCGCCGACCGCGCCGGCGCCGTCACCGCGTTCGCGATGACGAACCTCCAGGAGCGCGGTGTGCTGTTCACCGACCCCGGCACCGAGGTGTACGAGGGCATGATCGTCGGCGAGAACTCGCGCTCCGACGACATGGACGTGAACATCACCAAGGAGAAGAAGCTCACCAACATGCGCTCGGCCGCCGCCGACTCGTTCGAGGCGATCGTGCCGCCGCGCAAGCTCTCCCTGGAGCAGTCCCTGGAGTTCTGCCGCGACGACGAGTGCGTCGAGGTGACCCCGGAGTCCGTTCGCATCCGCAAGGTCGTCCTCGACCAGAAGGAGCGCGGTCGCTCCGCGAGCCGCGCCAAGCACGGCTGACAACAAGCCATTTGAGGCCCGGGCGCCCCCATCTTGGGGGTGCCCGGGCTTTTTGCAACCCATTTTCTGGCGCCCTGTGTCCGTAATGCGGACCCTCGCGCCCGATAGCCATGTAACACGTCCGTTTCGTGGCCTTCTCCTCCCGAACAGTTTGTCCAAGTTTTGGAAGGTGTAGGAGCCAGCTGTGACTGAATTGAGATTTAAAGACGGTGGTCGGTACCTGGCTCATGGCAGATAGTTAGCCGCGTAGCGCTCGGGTCAATGGGTCTCGCGCTGTGGGGACAGCGCCGACTCACGAGCACCAGGGGGCGTTTGACCCTCCGTCAGGGGTGTCGGAGGGCAGACACGTGCCCCCTCCTGTTGGTGAACACGTGGAGTCATGAGGAGGAGCCCCATGCGCGGTGTCACGAACACCAGGTGGGTCACGCCGTCCGTAGCACGCAACTGCCCTCCCGCATACGGCGGTTCAGTCTGAGGAAATAGCCGGCCGCTCAGTGCGGGCTTACGCCTACGCGCGTCCGGCTGCGGGTTTCCCGCCATCCTCGGGTGCCCTGACGCTTCTTCATGATCCGGTCCGCGATCGCGCACACCCTGCGCCGGTCGCCGGCTCGGCACACCCACACCTGTGAAATGGGCGAACTGTGACAAGTCCTATCGACGTCGAGGGCGGCGGTACGTCGGTCGTGGTCGACGGCGCGGCACGGCCTCCGGGGACACCCGAGGCCAAGGCGCTGGAGGGCCGGTCTCCCGGCCAGTTGATGTGGATCCGCTTCAAGCGCGACCGCACCGGCGTGATCTCGGCCTGTGTCGTGATCTTCTTCTTCCTGGTCGCGGCGGCGGCTCCGCTGATCTCGAAGGCGTACGGCAAGAACCCCTACACCGTGTACGCCGACGAGCGCCCGGATCTGTTCGACAGCGCGGGTGTGCCGGTGCAGCCCAACGGCGGCATCAGCGGCGAGTTCTGGTTCGGCCTCGAACCGGGCAACGGCTACGACGTGTTCACCAAGCTGATCTACGGCATCCGCACCTCGCTGATGATCTCCGTCGCGGTCACCCTCGCCGTCGTCGTCACCGGCATCCTCCTCGGAGTGACGGCGGGTTACGCGGGCGGCAAGACCGACTACGCCATCGGCCGCGTCATCGACTTCCTGCTCGCCTTCCCCTCGCAGCTGTTCTTCATCGCCAGCATGCCGGTCGTGGTCTCGCTGTTCGTGAGTCCGCGCGACGAGACGCCGACGTATGTACGGGTGCTCGCGCTGATCGTGGTGCAGTGGGTCCTCGGCTGGATGAGCCTCGCCCGCATTCTGCGCGGCACGACGCTCGCCCTGCGAGAACGGGAGTTCATCGAAGCGGCCAAGGTGAGCGGGGCGTCGCCCTGGCGGATCATCCGCAAGGAGATCCTGCCGAACGTGGTGACACCGCTGCTGGTGCAGTCCACGTATCTGCTGCCGAACTTCGTGACGATCGAGGCCGGTCTGTCGTTCCTCGGCGTCGGGATCGTCGAACCGACGCCCGACTGGGGTCAGATGTTCGCCAAGGCCTCCACCGAGCTCGTGCTGCAGAACGACATCACCTACATGTTCTTCCCCGGCATCTCGATGATCATCTTCGTCGTCGCGTTCAACCTGCTCGGGGACTCGGTCAGAGACGCCTTCGATCCCAAGTCGTCGCGCTGACCGGACAGTTCGAGGGCGTCTCGCCCGGATCCGCACGGCCATTCCTGATTTGCACTGGTGACACACAGATGGGTGGAAACTGAGTGATGAGTAGGAGCGGACGCCACGCATACGCCGCATTGTCCGTGTTCGCGGCCGGGGCACTCGTGCTCACCGGTTGCAGCAAGGGCGGCAGCGACGCGAGCGACAACAACAAGCAGGACCAGGAGAACGCCAAGCGGCAGCAGTCGTCGATCAAGTTCGGCGACGCGGCGGATTCCCAGGGGCCCGCTGCTGCCGTGAAGGGCGCCAAGTCGGGCGGCACGATGGAGGTGCTGCAGCGCGACAGCTTCGCCCACCTCGACCCCGCGCAGATCTATGTCTCCGACGAGATGGCGGTCGCGCAGCTGATCCACAGAGGCCTGACCGGTTACAAGGCCAGCGACAGCGGCAAGGTGCACGAGGTCGTCGGCGACCTGGCCACCGACTCCGGGACCACCACGGACGGCGGCAAGACCTGGAAGTACACGCTCAAGGACGGTCTCAAGTTCGCGGACGGCACCGCGATCACGTCCAAGGACGTCCGCCAGACCTTCGAGCGGCAGTTCGCGTCCTTCATCAACCAGGGCCCGACCTACATCCAGCAGTGGCTGGCCAACACCTCCGGCACCGAGTACCGCAAGCTGCTGCCGGACGGCCCGTACAAGGGCAAGCACCTGCCGGACAGCGTCCTGCAGACGCCGGACGAAAAGACCATCGTCTTCAAGTTCAAGTCGCCGCACCCGGACCTGCCGTACGCGCTGGCCATGGCCGGTTACTCCGTCGTGTCGGCCAAGGGCGACACCAAGGAGAAGTACGACAAGAACCCGGTGACGACCGGTCCCTACAAGATCCAGTCGTTCAAGTCCGGCAAGTCGATGGTGCTCGTCAAGAACACCAACTGGGACCCGAAGAGCGACCCGATCCGCAACCAGTACGTGAACCAGTGGGACTTCACGTTCAACCAGCAGTTCGAGCAGTCCACCAAGGCGCTCCTCGCCGACAGCGGCGCCGACCAGGCCGGCATCAGCCTCAGCAACCAGGTCGACGCGGGCAACCTGTCCAGCGTCCTCAAGGATCCGAAGCTCAAGGCCCGCACGATCTCCGGCTACCAGTCGTACGTCGGCCAGATGAACATCAACCTGAACAAGCCCGAGCTCAAGGACATCAACATCCGCAAGGCCATCGCCTACGCTCTGCCGGTCACGCCGTTCGTCCGTGCCTACGGCGGCACCGACGCCATGGAGGTCGCCGGCGGTCTGATCAGCCCGACCGTCAGTGGCTACGACGCGAAATTCGACCCGTACGGCAAGAAGAAGAAGCCCGCGGGCGACCCGGCCAAGGCCAAGGCGCTGCTCAAGAAGGCCGGCAAGCTCAACATGAAGCTGACCTTCGGCTACATCAACACCCCTGAGGGCCAGCAGTACTCCACGGCCATGGCGGCGGGCCTCAAGAAGGCCGGCTTCGACGTCCAGCGCCAGGAGATCCCGGCCGAGTCGTACTACGACCAGGTCAGCAAGGTGAACAACAACTACGACATCTTCCACACCGCGTGGGGCGCCGACTGGCCGTCCTCCTCGACCGTCATCCCGCCGCTGTACGACGGCAGGCTGATCGCCGACGGCTCGTCGAACTACTCGCAGGTCAACGACGAGCACGTGAACAGCGAGATCGACCGCATCAACAAGATCACCGACCCGGTCAAGTCCGCGGCGGAGTGGGAGAAGCTCGACAAGTACCTCCTCACCAAGGTGGTGAACGAGGTTCCGACCGCGTACTACAAGCAGACCCAGATCGCCGGTTCCAAGGTCGGCGGCTTCGTCTACGACGACGTGATCGGCGGCGTCGACCCGCGTCGTCTGTTCATCAAGTAGCCCGTGTCCGACCGGTACCCGGTGTGTGAGCCCCGCGGGGCGGGCGCACCGGGTACCGCCCGGCCCGTCGACGTCAGAGAGCTGCCCCTGTCATGCTGCGCTTCCTCTTCCGCCGGTTCCTCGGTGCCGTCGTCATCCTTTTCCTGCTGAGCATCGTGACGTTCCTGCTGTTCTTCGGGATGCCGCGTGACCCGGCGCTGCTGATGTGCGGCAAGACGTGCAACCCGACCAGCCTCGCGAACATCCACCATGTGCTCGGCCTCGACAAGTCGATCCCCGAGCAGTACGGGATCTTCCTGCACAACGTTCTCTTCGGCAGCAGCCAGTTCGCCCAAGGCCCTTGCCCCGCCCCCTGTTTCGGGTACTCGTACCACACCAACGACCAAGTCTGGGCCACGCTCATGGACCGGCTGCCCATCACGATCTCGCTGACCCTGGGCGGCGCGGTGGTCTTCCTGATCGTGGGTCTCGGCACCGGCGTGATCGCCGCCTGGAGGCGGGGCACGCTGCTGGACAAGACGGTCACCGCGGGGTCGATGGTGCTCAGTTCGATGCAGATCTACTTCCTGGGCCCCCTGGCGCTGGCCGCGCTGGTCTACCAGACGCACATCTTCAGCAAGCCCGCCTACAACGACTTCACCGCGGATCCGGTCACCTGGTTCAGCGGGCTGATCATTCCCTGGGTGGTGCTGTCCACGATCTTCGCCTCGCAGTACACCCGTATGGCGCGCTCGTCGATGATCGAGCAGCTCCAGGAGGAGCACGTACGCACCGCCCGCGCCAAGGGCATGTCCCGCAGATACGTCTTCTTCCGCTACGCCTGGCGCGGTTCGCTCATCCCGATCGTCACCATCTTCGGCATCGACCTCGGGTCCTTGCTCGGCGGCGCCATCATCACCGAGTACACCTTCGGGCTGCCGGGGCTCGGCCATCTCGCCGTGGACGCCGTGTCGTTCAGCGATCTGCCGCTGCTGCTGGGCGTGATGCTGTTCTCGGCCACCATGATCCTGCTTTTCAACATCGTCGTCGACGCCTGCTACGCCGTCATCGACCCGCGCGTGCGGCTGTCCTAGGCCGGGTATGAGGAGACTGTCGTGACCACTGTGACCAAGGAAGCCGGGGCGCCCGTACCGGCCGACGCGGGCGCCTTCCTCTCCGTGCGGGACCTGCACGTCAGCTTCAGGACCGAGGACGGCATCGTGAAGGCCGTCGACGGGCTCTCCTTCGACCTGGAGCGCGGCCGCACGCTGGGCATCGTGGGCGAGTCGGGCTCCGGCAAGTCCGTCACCAACCTGACGATCCTCGGGCTGCACAACCCGATGTTCACCACGGTCGAGGGCGAAATCCTGCTGGAGGGGCGGGAGTTGACCACGGCTCGGGAGTCGGAGCTGGAGAAGTTGCGCGGCAACAAGGTCGCCATGATCTTCCAGGACGCGCTGGCCTCGCTGTCGCCGTACTACACGGTGGGCCGGCAGATCGCCGAGCCGTTCATGAAGCACACCGGGGCCTCGAAGAGGGCGGCCTGGGCGCGGGCGGTGGAGATGCTCGGCAAGGTCGGCATCCCCAATCCCAAGGAGCGGGCGAAGGATTACCCGCACCAGTTCTCCGGCGGTATGCGCCAGCGCGCGATGATCGCCATGGCGCTGGTCTGCGACCCCGACCTGCTGATCGCCGACGAGCCGACGACGGCTCTGGACGTGACCGTCCAGGCCCAGATCCTCGATCTGCTCAAGGACCTGCAGCAGGAGTTCGGCTCGGCGATCATCTTCATCACGCACGACCTCGGGGTCATCGCCGACATGGCCGACGACATCATGGTGATGTACGCGGGCGGCGCGGTGGAGCGGGGCACGACGAGCGAGGTCCTGCGTTCGCCGCAACACCCGTACACCTGGGGCCTGTTGAACTCCATGCCGCGCCTGGACTCGGACCTGTCCGCCCCTCTCAACCCGATCCCCGGCGCCCCGCCCTCCCTCCTCACGCCGCCGTCCGGCTGCCGTTTCCACCCCCGCTGCACCTTCCAGGACCGGGTCGACGGCACCCGTTGCGTCACCGAACGCCCGCTGCTGGCCCCCGACCGCGCCTCCGCGTGCCACCTCACGGCGGAGCAGAAACACACCATCTTCGTGGAAGAGATCAAGCCCGGTCTGGGCTAGGAGGAGACGTCATGACAGAGGACCTCGTCCTCCCCGCTCCGAGGGACGCGGGCGCCGGCCCGGGGGAGCCGCTGCTCGAAGTCGCGGGGCTCACCAAGCACTTCCCGGTCAAGGGTGGCTTCCCGATCCGGCGCACGGTCGGCGCCGTGCAGGCCGTGGACGGCATCGACCTGACCGTGCACGTCGGCGAGAGCTTCGGCCTGGTGGGGGAGTCGGGCTGCGGCAAGTCGACCACCGGCCGGCTGATCACCAAGCTCCTCGCGCCGACGGCCGGGAAGATCTCGTACCGCGGCCGGGACATCACCCACGCCACCCGCAGGGAACTGGCGCCGGTCAGGTCCGAGATCCAGATGATCTTCCAGGACCCGTATTCGTCACTGAACCCGCGCCAGACGGTCGGCAAGATCATCTCCGGCCCGATGGAGATCAACGGGATCGAGCCGGAGGGCGGAAGGGAGGGGCGCGTCCGCGAACTCCTGGAGATCGTCGGCCTCAACCCTGAGCACTACAACCGCTTCCCGCACGAGTTCTCCGGCGGCCAGCGTCAACGGATCGGTGTGGCAAGGGCGTTGGCCCTGGAACCCAAGCTGATCGTCGCCGACGAGCCCGTCTCGGCCCTGGACGTCTCGATCCAGGCGCAGGTGGTCAACCTGCTCCAGGAGGTCCAGAAGGAACTGGGCATCGCCTTCCTCTTCATCGCCCACGACCTGGCCGTCGTACGGCACTTCTCGCACCGTGTCGCGGTCATGTACCTCGGCAAGATCATCGAGGTCGGCGACCGCGCGTCCATCTACACCCGCCCTCGCCACCCCTACACCCACGCCCTGCTGTCCGCCGTCCCGGAGGTGAACCTCTCCGACGAGCAGGACACGGGCGGGCGCGAGCGCATCCGCCTGGCCGGAGACGTCCCGTCCCCCATCTCCCCACCCTCCGGCTGCCGCTTCCGCACCCGCTGCTGGAAGGCGCAGGACAAGTGCGCGGCCGAGGAGCCGCCGCTGATCCAGATCTCCGGCAACCACACCGGCCACCTGACGGCCTGCCACTTCCCGGAGGAGCCGACGATCGAGGCACGGGACGAGGACATTGTGCTGGATCCGGCGTTGGCGGCGTTGGAGGAGGGCGCGGGCGACGGGAGCTAGCGCTTCCCGGCGTGAGGGGTCTTCAGGGCGTCGATGAAGGGGGTGAAGGCTTCGGTGGGGAAGGTGAGGGTGCCGTAGGCGGGGTCCTTGGAATCGCGTATCGCTACTCGGGTGCGGTTGTCGGCGATTTCCACGCAGTTGTTGCCGTCGCCGCCGCCGGAGTAGGACGACTTGCGCCAGTTGTCGGGGGTGGTCACGGTGTGCCTCACAGTTCCTTGGCCAGGGCGTGGATGAAATCGCGCGACCTTGCGGGGTTGTGCGATACCGCTTCTACCCTACGGAAGACTGTTCGAAAGACGCTGAGTTGAGCCTCGGAGTCGATGAAGGCCGTGCCGTGAGGCGCGTCGCGAACGGCGGTGTCCAGCCTGGGGACGGTGCCGCCGGCCAGCATCATGGTGCTCCAGGTCCCGCCGAAGCCGTCCAGGTCGAAGGGGATGACCCGCACGACGATGTGATCCGCCTCGGAGAGTTCCAGGACGCGAGCGAGTTGAGCCCGCGAGGTGGTGCGGTCGCCGACTCGGATGCGCAGCGCCGCCTCGTGGATGATTGCCTTGTACGGGGTGGGGGTGGGGCGTTCGAAGATCGCTCTGCGCTGCATTCGGTGCCGGACGCGCAGTTCGAGGTCCTCGCGGGGGAGTTCGGGGACTCTGGAGGAGAAGGCGGCTCGGGCGTAGTCCTCGGTCTGAAGCAGGCCCGGGATGAACAGGAATTCCACATCGTCGCGGTAGATGGCGTGGTGCTCCAACTCGGCGATGTCCAGGAACGAGGTGGGCAGAAGGCCGCGGTACTCCTCCCACCAGCCACGCGCCCGGTCTGTCGCCACCGCTGCTAGTGCGTCGATCAACTCCCCATCGGAACAGGCATAGTTGGCGGCCAGTCGACGCAGACGCTTCTCGCTGACGCCGGTGAGGGCGGACTCGATCTGGTTGATCTGCGCGGAACTGACCCCGAGCAGTGCCGCCGCCTCTCGGCCCGTGAGGCCTGCCACGTCACGAAGCCTGCGCAATTCGATCCCCAGACGCACCTGACGCGCCGTTGGATCGCGCCTCAACCCGGCCATGCACCGCTCCTCGGCTCAACGCGCCTGTAAGCGCGACTCGTTCAGGGTCAGATTACGCGACGAGCTTGCTTGACCTGTAAATCGAGGTCTACCGTTAGTGACGCGACGCACACGCTGCGAAATGCCGGGGCACCGGAAGCGCACCGCTCCGTCCTGCCACGACGGCTGCGGCAATGCCACCGCCCGCAAATTCCGCGGCCCTCCGAAACCCCCACCACTGAACCGGAGTTGACGCATGCCCGAAAGCGAATCGGAACCCTGGGAGTACTCCCTGTACATCCCGAACGATCCCCGCGCGGTCACCGTGTGCCGCCGCACCCTCCGCCTGATCCTCACCGTGCACGGCCTGATCGGGCTCGTGGACACCGCCGAGCTGCTCGCAACCGAGCTGGTCTCCAATGCCGTACGCCACACCAAGGGGCCGGCTGCCCTGCGTGTGCGCTGGTCGGCGGGGGTGCTGCGGATCGGGGCGTGGGACGCGGATCCCGAACCGCCGCAGCCACCGCGGTCGTTGGAGAAGCTCGTCGAGGCGGAGGAGGGGAGGGGGCTGGCGCTGGTCCGGGCGTGCGCCGACATGTGGGGCTGGCAGCCCCTGTCCAGGCACGGCAACCGGGGCAAGTACGTGTGGTGCGAACTTGCGGCGGTGTGAGGCCTGCGACTGCAGGGCCTGGAGTATATGCAGTTGACGGCACTCGGTCAGCGATGGAACGGTGAAGCGGTGCCTCCGATGAGGCGCTTTGTACATCAACTCCCCGCTGACCACGGGGAGACCAGAGGGGAACACATGCTTCACCACACTGCCGTCAAAGCAGCGCTGTCCGCTGCCGTCGTCATACCGGCTCTGCTGATCCCGGCAGCCGGTTCCGCGTACGCCGCGTCACCCGCATCCGGGCAGACCGTCACAGCACAGGCCACCAGCTTTGACGCCAAGTGCAGGAGCCACAGCCGCACCTACGTCCTGAAGAAGTACTACCGCGAGGTGCCCGTCGGGCCTCCCACCTTCATCACCCTGCGCTGTGGCACCAGCACGTGGGGCTGGAAGCACATCAAGGCGGGGCACGGCTGGAACAGCACGATGGACCGGAAGATCAGCGCTGCCATCGGGACCGGGGACCCCAATGGCCGCGGTGGTTACTCCACCTACGCCAATCAGTGCCCGCGAGTGGAGAAGTTCCGCACCATCATCGGTACCCCGGGCGGACGCAACGACCTCCTGACGGCCTACAAGGTCGACCAGCCGGCGGTCGCCGACGCTGCTCGCTGCTGAAATTGGTGTCGGGGTGTGGGCCGAGGTGAAAGGTGGTTGACCCCTGTGGAGGAACAGACACCGGCAGAGCAGGCTCTGAGCCGCTCGTACGTCACCGCTGACGGACTCCGGTTCGACGTCACCAGAATGACGGTCGAGCACCATCCGGACCGCAGCGCGACCCTGACGTACTGGCTGACTGTGGGCCGCAAGGACCAACCGGATGAACGTTGGGTCGTCACCCTCCCCTGGGACGACAAGTCCTGGACGGATGTGCTCACTTCGGCCGTACCCCCTCCCGACCGACTGCAGCAGCTCGTGCACCTCGTCCATGCCCATCTCGACGAGTGGTGGGACACGAAGGGACACAACCGGCGGTCGGCAAAGTTGGGACGGCGACTTACCTGAGCAGGTCCCGGAGAGAAGGCAAAGGCCCGCGCCTGGGTAGGCGCGGGCCTTCGTTCCCCTGGATCGGACATTCATGGGCTCGGGTCAATGGGCCGAGAAGGTCCGTTCCACAGAGGTTGCGGCTGACGGTAAAGGGGTGTGTCAGGCCGCCGCCTCGGGGTCCTTGGAGAGACGGGGAGCGGGAACCGTGTCCGCCGTCTCCGGGTAGTGGCAGGCCGTCAGGTGGCCGGGCTTGTTGCCCTCGACCTGGACCAGCGGCGGGGCCTCGCTCGCGCACTTGTCCGTCGCCTTCCAGCAACGGGTGCGGAAGCGGCAACCCGACGGCGGGTTCAGCGGGGAGGGCACGTCGCCGGTCAGACGGATGCGCTCACGTGCCGGGGTGTCGTCCGCGGTGGCCTCGGGCACGGCGGACAGCAGAGCCCGCGTGTAGGGGTGGCGCGGGTTCTCGTACAGGTCGTCGCGGTCGGCGATCTCCACGATCTTACCGAGGTACATGACCGCCACGCGCTGCGAGAAGTGCCGGACCACCGCGAGGTCGTGGGCGATGAAGACGAACGCGATGCCGAGGTCCCGCTGCAGCTGCTGGAGCAGGTTCACGACCTGCGCCTGGATCGAGACGTCCAGAGCAGACACCGGTTCGTCGGCGACGATCAGCTTCGGCTCCAGGGCCAACGCCCTTGCCACGCCGATGCGCTGACGCTGGCCGCCGGAGAACTCGTGCGGGAAGCGGTTGTAGTGCTCGGGGTTGAGACCGACGGTCTCCAACAGCTCCCGTACGCGCTTCTCGTGGCCACCCTCCGGCTCGATCCCGTTGATCTCCATCGGGCCGGAGATGATCTTGCCGACCGTCTGGCGCGGGTTCAGCGATGCGTACGGGTCCTGGAAGATCATCTGGATCTCGGACCTGACCGGCGCCAGCTGCTTGCGGCCCGCGTGGGTGATGTCCTGTCCGCGGTACGAGATCTTGCCGGCCGTCGGCTCCAGGAGTCGCGTGATCAGGCGCCCGGTGGTCGACTTGCCGCAGCCCGACTCGCCGACCAGGCCCAGGGCCTCGCCCTCGGCGACCTGGAAGTCGAGGCCGTCCACGGCCTGGACGGCACCGACCGTGCGCCGGATCGGGAAGCCGCCCTTGACCGGGAAGTGTTTGACCAGGCCGCTGACGTCCAGGAGGGGGGTGGTGCTGCTCATGGTGGTGAAGTCCCGTCTCTTTTACGTCAGTTGGTACGCGCCGTGGCGTAGTCGGCGAACAGGTCGTGCTTCTGCTCCGGCTTCAGGTGGCACGCCGAACCGCGGCCGTCCCTGACCTCCAGCGCCGGCTGCGCGCTCGAGCAGAGCCCGCCGGAGACCTGCTCCGTGAAGGCGCACCGGGGGTGGAAGCGGCAGCCCGAGGGCGGGTTGAGCAGCGAGGGCGGCGAGCCCGGGATCGGGGACAACGGCACGTCGACCGGCCCGTCCAGGCTCGGCATCGACCCCAGCAGACCGAGCGTGTAGGGGTGCTCCGGGGTGTTGAGCACCTCCTTCTTGGTGCCCTTCTCCACACACCGGCCGCCGTACATCACCAGCACGTCGTCCGCGATGTCGGCGATGACACCGAGGTCGTGCGTGATGAAGATGATCGCGGTGCCGAACTCCTGCTGGAGGTCCTTGAGGAGGTCCATGATCTGGGCCTGCACGGTGACGTCCAGCGCCGTCGTCGGCTCGTCGGCGACCAGCAGCTCGGGGTCGCAGACCAGTGCCATGGCGATCATCGCGCGCTGGCGCATACCGCCGGAGAACTGGTGCGGGTAGTCGTCCACCCGCATGTCCGGCTGCGGGATGCCCACCCGGCGCAGCATCTCGATCGCCCGCGTCCGGGCCTCCTTCTTGGAGGCGCCGGTGTGCTTGCGGTACGTCTCGCCGATCTGCGCGCCGATGGTGTGGTACGGCGACAGCGAGGCCAGCGCGTCCTGGAAGATCATGGACATCTTGTTGCCGCGCAGCTGCTCCAGCTCGCGCTCGGAGGCGGTGATCAGCTCCTTGCCGTCGAGCAGGATCTCGCCGTCGATCGTGGTGTTGCGCGGGTCGTGCAGGCCCAGGACCGCCAGGTTGGTCACGGACTTGCCGGAGCCGGACTCGCCCACGATGCCGAGGGTCTTGCCCTTCTCCAGGTCGAAGGAGAGACCGTCGACGGCCTTGACGATGCCGTCCTCGGTGCCGAAGTGGACGCGCAGGTCCCGGATGGAGAGGAAGGGGGTGCTCATGGTTCGCTCTCCTTACGCGAGGCGCACGCGCGGGTCGATGAGGGCGTACACGGCATCGACGATGATGTTGAAGACGACGATCGCGGCCGCGGCGACCAGGACGACTCCGAGCAGCATCGGCAGGTCGTTGGTCGAGACCGCCTTCACGGAGAGCCGTCCGATTCCCTGGATGCTGAAGGTCTGCTCGGTGATGATGGCGCCGCCGAGCAGGGTGCCGAGGTCGAGGCCGAAGATGGTGACGATCGGGCCCATGGCGCCGCGCCAGGCGAATCGGAAGAACACCGTCCGGCGGGAGAGACCCTTGGCGCGGGCCGTGCGGACGTAGTCCTCGCTGAGCGACTCGACCATCTGGGAGCGCGTCATACGCGTGTAGTTGGCGGTGAAGATCAGTGAGAGCACCAGCCACGGCACCAGGAGGCCCTGTGCCCACTGGGCCGGATTGTCCGTGAACGGCGTGTAGTTCGCGCGGTCCAGCCAGTGCAGCTGGTCGACCAGTAGATAGGTGGCGAAGACGCCGACGACGTAGATCTGCATCGAGGACGCGATCAGCGAGGCCGAACTGGCGATCTTGTCCAGCGTCTTGCCCTGCTTGACGGCGGCCAGCATGCCGCTGCCGACGCCGAAGATCAGGAAGACCACGGAGCTGCCGAGGGCCAGCGAGATCGTGGCCGGGAAGCGGTCCAGGATGGTGGACAGCACGGGCTCGCGGTTCTGGAACGAGTAGCCCAGGCACGGCGCGTCGCAGCGCCCGAACGAGGCGTAGTCCCGCCCCACGAACAGGCCCTTGAGCCAGTCCCAGTACTGCACGGGGAGCGGGTGGTTGATCCCCAGGTTCTTCTTCACCAGTGCCAGGGTCTCCGGGGTGCAGACCTTGCCGCAGGCGATACGGGCGGGGTCGCGCGGGGCGGCGTAGAACAGGACGAACACCAGGGCGCTGATGATCAGCAGGATCACAGCCGCACCGAGGGTCCGGCGGACAAGGAAGCGGAACATGGCAGTTGGGTTTTCCTGACGGATGCCGTTGGGGGTGAGGCGGCGGGGCGGCACCGGGGCCGCCCCGCCAGGGGTTGAACGTCAGGCCTTCACGAAGGTCTTGTACAGCAGGGTCGCGGAGAAGTTCGGGTCGAACTGGGCGCCGCCGACCTTGGAACCGTAGACGTAGTAGCGCCGCGAGAACGTCTCGGGGATGATCGGCGCGACCTCCTTCATGATCCGCTCGTCCAGCGCCGCCCAGGCCGCGCCCGCCTTGGCCTGGTCGGGGACGACCGCGTTCTTCTTGATGCCGTCGTTGATCCAGCTGATGTCGGTCTGCGAGATGTTGTTCATGCCGTTGCCGATGGCCCCGCCGTCGAACAGCGGCTGGATCACGGTGTAGGCCGTCGGCCAGTCCGGGGACCAGCCGAACCACATCACGTCGTAGCTGTTGTCGATCTGCTGGATCTGGTCGTAGTACGACGTGGAGTCGACCGGCTTGATGATCGGCGTGAAGCCGGCCGCCTTCAGCGCGTTCTCGATGACGACCTTGGTCTTGTCGTAGGTCGGGTCCTGCGGGTACGCGTAGACGACCTTCATGCCCAGCTTGCCGGCTTCCTTCAGGAGCGCCTTGGCCTTGGCCGGGTCGCCCTGCGGCTTGGTGAGCTTGCCGTACGCGTCGTACTTCTTGTACCCGATGAGGTCCGGGCTCATGATCGAGGTCGCGAAGTCACCGGCGGACGGGCCGCCGTAGATCTGCCGGATCTGCTGCAGCGGCCAGGCGTGGTTGAGGGCCTGGCGGACCTTGAGGTCGGTGACGCGCTTGGTGTTGATCGCGTAGTAGTAGACACCGGTCAGCAGGCCGTTGAAGCTGCGCTTCTTGAGCGCGGGGTCGGTGAGCACCTTCTGGATGCGCTCGGCCGGGACGCCCTTGTAGATCGACACCGCGTACTGGTCCTTGCCCTGGTCCGCGATGAGGCGGTCGGTGGAGTCCAGGGTCTCGATGCCGAAGTCGAACTCGAAGCCGTCCGGGTAGGCGTTGCGGATCGAGTCGGTCTTCGGGTCCCAGTACTTGTTGCGGGTCAGGACCATCGACTTGTCGGTCGTGTGGGCCTTGATCTTGTACGGACCGCAGGCGGCCGGCTTCTTGTCGTACTTCTCCTTGGTGTCCAGCTTCGGGGACACCGCGGCGTAGGAGTGCATCGCCAGCGTGAAGTTGAAGTCCGGCTTGGACTCGGCCAGGTTGAAGGTGATGGTGCGCTTGGCCTTGTCCGTCACGATCTGCGAGAGGTGCTTGCCCTTGTACGGACCCTCGTACGCGTCACGCCACTTGCCGGCCTTGCCGGTCAGCGCGGACTGGACGTAGTTGGCGCCCTCGGTGATGAACGAGGCCCAGGAGCGCTCGATGCCGTGGCGCACGTCCTCGACGGTCAGCTCGCTGCCGTCCTCCCACTTCAGCCCCTCCTTCAGCGTGAAGGTCCAGGTCTTGTTGTCGGCGGAGGCGGTGCCGGTGTCGGTGGCCAGGTCGCCGACCAGCTTCTGCTTGCCGGAGGAGTCGATCTTGTAGCTGGTCAGGCAGCGGTGCAGGAGCAGCGCGACCGTCGAGTTGTACGCGTAGTAGATGCGCTGCGGGTCCAGGTGGGAGAAGTCGTCGGGCGCGAGGCCGTAGATCGTGCCGCCCTTCTTCGCACCGGCGATCTCCGGAGCCGGGCCGGTCGAGTCCTCCTTGGTGCCGACCGTGACCTTGGCGCCGGTGTACGCGGTGGCGCCGTCACTCGGAGTGCTCCCGCTGCCGCCGGAGTTGCCGCTGCTGCACGCGGACAGCAGCGTCGAGCCCGCGGCCGCGACAGAGGTGGCTATGACGAAATTTCTGCGGGAGAGAGACATGACTGACCCGATTTCTTGTGGATGGAGAAGATGCTTCGTGCGCTCCGACCGGGCCCCGTCGCCCGAGCGGAGTGGGGGAGTTCAGCGCTTGGTCTTCGGGTCCAGCGCGTCGCGGACCGAGTCGCCGAGCAGGTTGAAGGCAACGACGAAGATCACCATGGTCAGGCCCGGGAAGAGCATGAAGGTGATGTCGTCCTGGTAGTAGTTGGAGCCGTTCTGGATCATCACGCCCCAGTCAGGGGTGGGGTTCTGCAGACCGACGCCGAGGAAGGCGAGGCCGGCCTCCGCTGTGACGTACGCCGGGAGCAGCAGCGTCGACTGGATGAGGATCGGCGTCCAAAGGTTGGGCAGCAGTTCCTTGAAGATGATGCGGGACGGCGAGGCGCCGGTGACCTTGGCCGCCTCCACGAACTCCCGCTCGCGCAGGGCGAGTACCTCGCCGCGCAGCAGTCGCGCGATGGAGGCCCAGCCGAAGACGGTCAGCACGAGGATGAGGCTGACGACGGTGAGCCAGACCGGGGTGTTCTCGTCCGAGGCGACGAAGATCGCCAGCGCCACGGGCCAGAACGCGATGTAGAAGAGGGTCTGCGGGAAGGCCAGCAGGATGTCGATCACACGGCCGACCAGGTAGTCCGTCTTGCCGCCCACGTAGCCGGCGCTGATGCCGATGACGACACCGAGCAGAGTCGTCAGCAGGGTGGCGGTGGTCGCGATCAGCAGCGAGTTGCGGATGCCGTAGAGCAGGAAGGTGAAGACGTCCCGGCCGAGCTGCGGCTCGATGCCGAACCAGAAGTCGGAGCTGATGCCGCCGTTGGCCTTCACCGGGTAGTTGAACTGGTTGAGCAGGCCCGGGGTGTTCATGCCGTAGAGGGTGTACGGGTCCTTGCCGTACAGCTTGGCGATGAGCGGCGCGCCGATGGCCACAACGAAGAAGAAGATCACCACGTAGGCGGATATGACGCCCGCCCGGTCGCGCTTGAAACGGTTCCAGGCCAGCCGTCCCGGCGAGCGACTCTCGGAGCCTTGTGAGCCGGAGGGCTTCGTCGGTGTCGCGCTGTCTTCGTCGGTCACCTCGAGCGGGGCGGCCGGGGAAGGGGTTGGGGGGGTCATGATGCTCCGTGCCCTGTGGGTCAAGGACTCCGCAGGGCGCTCCCTACGGGCTACGCCGGACTTTTTCAACGCAATTCGTTCAAGGTCAATAAAATCTCACTCGACTTGGGCTTCTATTTACTTTCTTTGCCTCGCCTTGACCAATCTGTAGCTACGCGTGTAGCACGTCGTAATCGATCCGTGTCCGAATTCGGGCCAACTGCGCGAAACGGGCAACGAGTTCGATATGCGGACTCCTCAGTATCGGAATCCGTACATCTCGCCGTAGCAATCCAACGGTTCGGCATCGGATGGCGATGATCCATTGCGCTCCGCGCCGGAGATCCATTGTCGCCGACGGCCCTCCGAGGGTGTGACGAGGGGTCGGTGGGCGGCCATCCGGATGGTGTGTCAGGTCCGGGATCCCCCAATGGCCTCCACGCGTGTGCGGTGTGCACCTTTTGAGTCGATATTTGCCGGTAATGGACTGGCATTTCTGAGGAGGCACTCCATGCGTGGAGCCACGCACGCCAAATGGGCCGCATGCGCGGCGGCGGTCGCACTCGCCGCGACGGCCTGCGGGGGCGACAGCAGCGACAGCGACAGCGGCGGCAGTGGTGACAGCGGCGCGGTGCTCAGCTCCTCCTGGGGGGACCCGCAGAACCCGCTGGAGCCGGCCAACACCAACGAGGTGCAGGGCGGCAAGGTCCTCGACATGATCTTCCGGGGACTGAAGAGGTACGACCCGAAGACCGGCGCCGCCGAGGACATGCTCGCCGAGAAGATCGACACCACGGACTCGCAGAACTTCACGATCACCATCAAGGACGGCTGGAAGTTCAGCAACGGCGAGGCCGTCACCGCCAAGTCCTTCGTGGACGCCTGGAACTACGGCGCCAGCCTCAAGAACAACCAGAAGAACGCCTACTTCTTCGGGTACATCGAGGGCTACGACAAGGTCCACCCGGAAACCGGCAAGCAGACCGCCGACACGCTCTCCGGGCTCAAGGTCACCGGCGACCGGACCTTCACCGTCAAGCTCACCCAGAAGTTCTCGACCTTCCCGGACACCCTCGGCTACCCGGCGTTCGCGCCCCTGCCCCAGGCCTTCTACGACGACCACGCCGCGTGGGTCGAGAAGCCGGTCGGCAACGGCCCGTACACGGTGGACTCGTACACCAAGGGCTCGCAGATGTCGCTCAGGAAGTGGGACGCGTACCCCGGCACGGACAAGGCGCAGAACGGTGGCGTGGACCTCAAGGTCTACACCGACAACAACACCGCCTACACCGACCTGATGGCCGGCAACCTCGACCTGGTCGACGACGTCCCGGCCGCCCAGCTCAAGAACGTCAAGAGCGACCTCGGTGGCCGCTATCTGAACACCCCCGCCGGCATCATCCAGACGCTCGCCTTCCCCTTCTACGACAAGGACTGGAACAAGAGCGGCTCGGAGAAGGTCCGCAAGGGTCTGTCCATGGCGATCAACCGTGAGCAGATCACGAACACGATCTTCCAGAAGACCCGCACCCCGGCCACCGACTGGACCTCCCCGGTGCTCGGCACGGAGGGCGGCTTCCAGGACGGGCTGTGCGGGGACGGCTGCGAGTACAACCCCGCCGAGGCCAAGAAGCTGGTCCAGGAGGGCGGTGGGATCCCCGGCGGTCAGGTCAAGATCACGTACAACGCCGACACGGGGTCGCACAAGGAGTGGGTCGACGCCGTGTGCAACTCCATCAACAACGCGCTCGACAACGACAAGGCGTGTGTCGGCAACCCGGTCGGCACCTTCGCCGACTTCCGTACGCAGATCACGCAGAAGAAGATGTCGGGGCCGTTCCGGGCGGGCTGGCAGATGGACTACCCCCTCATCCAGAACTTCCTCCAGCCGCTCTACTACACCAACGCCTCGTCCAACGACGGTCATTGGTCCAACAAAGACTTCGACAAGCTCGTGAACCAGGCCAACACCGAGACCGACACCACCAAGGCGATCGGCATCTTCCAGAACGCCGAGAAGGTCGTCCGCGACAACATGGCGGCCATCCCGCTCTGGTACCAGAACGGCAGCGCCGGCTGGTCCGACCGCCTCTCGAACGTCGCGCTCAACCCGTTCAGCGTCCCCGTCTACAACGAGATCAAGGTCGGCTGAGCCCCCGTGGGCAGGTACGTGGTCCGGCGTCTGCTCCAGATGATCCCGGTGTTCATCGGAGCCACGCTGCTGATCTTCCTGATGGTGAACGTGATGGGCGACCCCATCGCGGGCCTGTGCGGCGAGCGGCAGTGCGACGCGGCCACGGCCGCCCAGCTCAAGAAGGAGTTCGGCCTCGACAAGCCGGTCTGGCAGCAATACCTGACCTACATGGGGAACATCTTCACCGGCGACTTCGGCACCGCCTTCAACGGCCAGAAGGTCACCGAGCTGATGGCGACGGCGTTCCCGATCACCATCAGGCTCACCATCGTGGCGATCCTCATCGAGATCGTCATCGGCGTCACGCTGGGCGTCATCACGGGGCTCCGGCGCGGGAGCGCCGTCGACACCTCCGCCCTCCTCCTCACCCTCGTCGTCATCTCCGTCCCCACCTTCGTCACCGGCCTGCTGCTGCAGCTGCTCCTCGGCGTCGAGTGGGGCTGGATCAAACCGTCGGTCTCCACCGACGCCACCTTCGGCGAGCTGATCGTGCCGGGCCTGGTCCTCGCGTCCGTCTCGCTCGCCTACGTGACCCGGCTGACCCGCACCTCCATCGCGGAGAACCGCCGCTCCGACTATGTCCGCACGGCCGTCGCCAAGGGGCTGCCCCGGCACCGGGTGATCATCCGGCACCTGCTGCGCAACTCCCTGATCCCCGTGGTCACTTTCATCGGCACGGACATCGGCGCGCTGATGGGCGGAGCGATCGTCACCGAGCGCATCTTCAACATCCACGGCGTCGGCTACCAGCTCTACCAGGGCATCGTCCGGCAGAACACCCAGACCGTCGTCGGCTTCGTGACCGTACTCGTCCTCGTCTTCCTGGTGGCCAACCTGCTCGTCGACCTCCTGTACGCCGTACTCGACCCGAGGATCCGCTATGCCTGAGCAGCCGCCGTACGAACCCGAGGGCGCCATCGCGGGGACCGGCATGGGCGGCACGATGGACCTGGCGGCGACCGAGGCGACGACGCTGGAGAAGACACCGGGGGGTCCGGAGGGGACGGGCCCGCAGGAGAAGCCCAGGAGCCTGTGGTCCGACGCCTGGCGGGACCTGCGCCGCAACCCCGTCTTCATCATCTCGGCGCTGGTGATCGTCTTCCTGGTCGTCATCTCCCTCTGGCCGTCGCTGATCGCCTCCGGCAACCCCCTCAAGTGCGACCTCGCCAAGGCCCAGGAGGGCTCACAGCCGGGCCACCCGTTCGGCTTCGACGGCCAGGGCTGCGACGTCTACACGCGCACGGTGTACGGGACCCGCATCTCCATCAGCGTCGGCGTCCTGGCCACGTTCGGTGTCGCGGTCCTCGGTTCGATCCTGGGCGGGCTCGCCGGGTACTTCAGCGGGGGCTGGGACTCGTTGATGTCCCGGATCACCGACATCTTCTTCGCGATCCCGGTCGTGCTCGGCGGTCTCGTCCTTCTCTCCGTGGTGACCAGCAACACGATCTGGCCGGTCGTCGGGTTCATGGTGCTGCTCGGGTGGACGCAGATCTACCGCATCGCACGCGGTGCGGTCATCACCGCCAAGCAGAACGACTACGTCCAGGCGGCCCGCGCCCTGGGCGCCTCCGACTCCCGCATCCTGCTGCGGCACATCGCGCCCAACGCCGTCGCGCCGGTGATCGTCGTGGCGACCATCGCGCTCGGCACGTACATCGCGCTGGAGGCGACCCTGTCGTACCTCGGCGTCGGCCTCAAGCCGCCGACGGTCAGCTGGGGCATCGACATCTCCGCCGCCTCCGCCTACATCCGCAACGCCCCCCACATGCTCCTGTGGCCGGCCGGAGCGCTGGCGATCACCGTGCTGGCGTTCATCATGCTCGGCGACGCGGTGCGCGACGCCCTCGACCCGAAGCTGAGGTGAGCCGCCGTCATGCTGCTCGAAGTGCGTGACCTGCATGTGGAGTTCCGGACCCGGGACGGGGTCGCCAAGGCCGTCAACGGCGTCACCTACGGCGTGGACGCGGGCGAGACCCTCGCCGTGCTCGGTGAGTCCGGGTCGGGCAAGTCCGTCACCGCGCAGGCGGTCATGGGCATCCTCGACATTCCCCCCGGGAGGATCACGGGCGGCGAGATCCTCTTCCAGGGCAAGGATCTGCTGAAGCTGAAGGAAGAAGAGCGCCGCAGGGTCCGCGGCGCCGAGATGGCGATGATCTTCCAGGACGCGCTGTCCTCCCTCAACCCCGTGCTCTCCGTGGGCGACCAGCTCGGCGAGATGTTCGTCGTGCACCGGGGCATGTCGAGGAAGGACGCGCGGACGAAGGCCGTCGAGCTGATGGACCGGGTGCGCATCCCGGCGGCCAGGGAGCGGGTCAAGGACTACCCGCACCAGTTCTCCGGCGGCATGCGCCAGCGCATCATGATCGCGATGGCCCTCGCCCTGGAACCGGCGTTGATCATCGCCGACGAGCCCACCACCGCTCTCGACGTCACCGTCCAGGCCCAAGTCATGGACCTGCTCGCCGAGTTGCAGCGCGAGTACAACATGGGGCTCATCCTCATCACCCACGACCTGGGCGTGGTCGCCGACGTCGCCGACCGGATCGCCGTCATGTACGCGGGCCGGATCGTCGAGTCGGCGCCGGTGCACGACATCTACAAGCTGCCCGCGCACCCGTACACCAAGGGCCTGTTGGAGTCGATCCCGCGGCTCGACCAGAAGGGCCTGGAGCTCTACGCCATCAAGGGCCTGCCGCCCAACCTCATGAACATCCCGCCGGGCTGCGCCTTCAACCCCCGCTGCCCGATGGCCCAGGACGTGTGCCGGACCGACGAGCCGCCCCTGCACGAGGTGGACGAGGACCGGCGCAGCGCCTGCCACTTCTGGAGGGAGTGCCTGAATGGCTGAGCCGATTCTGCAGGTCAGCGGACTCGTCAAGCACTACCCGCTCACGCGGGGGATTCTCTTCAAGAAGCAGGTCGGCGCGGTGAAGGCCGTCGACGGCGTGGACTTCGAACTCGGCCGCGGCGAAACCCTCGGCATCGTCGGCGAGTCCGGCTGCGGCAAGTCGACGGTCGCCAAGATGCTGGTCCACCTGGAGAAGCCGACGGCGGGGCAGATCCGCTACAAGGGCGAGGACATCGCCACGCTCTCCGGCAAGGCCCTGCGATCCGTGCGGCGCAACATCCAGATGGTCTTCCAGGACCCGTACACCTCGCTCAACCCCCGTATGACCGTGGGCGACATCATCGGGGAGCCGTACGAGATCCATCCCGAGGTGGCCCCCAAGGGCGACCGGCGCAAGAAGGTCCAGGAGCTGCTGGACGTGGTCGGCCTCAACCCCGAGTACATCAACCGCTATCCGCACCAGTTCTCCGGCGGACAGCGCCAACGCATCGGCATCGCACGGGGGTTGGCGCTGCGCCCCGAGATCATCGTCGCCGACGAGCCGGTCTCCGCGCTCGACGTCTCCGTGCAGGCCCAGGTGATCAACCTCCTCGACCGGCTGCAGAGCGAGTTCGAGCTGTCGTACGTCTTCATCGCGCACGACCTGTCGATCGTCCGGCACATCTCGGACCGGGTCGGGGTGATGTACCTCGGGCGGATCGTGGAGACGGGCCGGGACGCGGAGATCTACGACCATCCGACGCACCCCTACACCCAGGCGCTGCTGTCCGCGGTTCCCGTGCCCGACCCGGAGGCGCGCGAGCACCGGGAGCGGATCATCCTCGCGGGTGACGTGCCGTCACCGACGAACATTCCCTCGGGGTGCCGCTTCCGCACCCGGTGCTGGAAGGCGCAGGAGCGGTGCGCGCTGGAGGTGCCGCTGCTGGCGGTGCCGGCCGAGTTCCGGCTCACGAGCGGGCCTGCCGCCCATGACTCGGCCTGCCACTTCGCGGAGGAGAAGGTGGTCGTACCGACCGAGGAGTAACACGCAGGCAACTTCGCCGACCCGGTTCCGATATACGGACGGGCCAGTCTCTAGAGCGTACGGCCGTGCGGGTGCCGTAAACGGGCCGGGGTTCGCCATGTAACCCCGGCCCGTTGCCCCTTTTTTGCGCCTAAACCGGCGCCGCTCTCGCGGACCTGGCCGGTGCTTCGTCGTGGTTCCTCAATTGTTGGTTGCGGTGCTCTGTGGAGTGTCGCGCTCAGGCCAGCTTGAGAGCGCGGCGGAGGAAGTCGAGTTGGAGCCGCAGCAGGTTCTCGGCGACCGACTCCTGCGGGGTCATGTGCGTGACGCCGGACAGGGGCAGCACCTCGTGCGGGCGGCCTGCGGCCAGCAGGGCCGAGGACAGGCGCAGGGAGTGGGCGACCACCACGTTGTCGTCGGCGAAACCATGGATGATCATCATCGGGCGGTGTTGCTCGGCCGGATCGACCAGGCCCGCGTCGTCGATCAGCGAGTTGCGCCGGTAGACCTCCGGCCGCTCGCCCGGGTGGCCGAGGTAGCGCTCCTGGTAGTGGGTGTCGTACAGGCGCAGATCGGTGACCGGGGCGCCCACCACGGCCGCGTGGAAGACGTCCGGGCGGCGCAGCGCCGCGAGCGCCGCCAGATAGCCGCCGAAGGACCAGCCGCGGATCGCGACCCGGTCCAGGTCGAGCGGGAAGTCGGCGGCGAGCGCCTGGAGCGCGTCCACCTGGTCCTCGAGGACGACCGCCGCGAGGTCGTCGCGGACCGCCTTCTCCCAGGCCGGGGAGCGGCCCGGGGTGCCGCGGCCGTCGGCGACCACGACCGCGAATCCCTGGTCGGCGAACCACTGCGAGGTCAGGTGTGGATTGTGGGCGGCGACCACCCGCTGGCCGTGCGGACCGCCGTAGGGGTCCATGAGGACGGGTAGCGGGGTCTCGCCATCGTGATCGCGGGGGAGCAGGACGGCGCACGGGATGCGCCGTGCGCTCCCCTCGGTGAGGATCACGCGCGGGGACATACCGGGATCTTCCGCGTACGAGGCGATGGTCGCCGCGCGCTTGCCTTCGCGAAGTACCTGTACGCGGGCGCCCGGCCGGTCCAGCGTGGCGGACACCAGCACGGTCACGCCCCCGGCGCGCACCGCCGAGTGCACGCCCGGCTCCTGCGAGACGCGCTCCAGGCCGAGTTCGTTGACGCGGTAGACGTGCACCTCGCCGGTCTCGGGGGCGTCGGCCTCCTCACCCGCCGACGCGCAGAGCAGCACGTCGTCCGCCGAGACGTCCAGTACCGCGCGGACGTGCAACTGCGGTCCCGTCAGCGGGCGTTCACCGACCGCGAGGACCCGCGCACCGCCCTCGTCGGCGATGCGGACGAGCTGCCCGGACGGGCTCCAGCAGGGCACTCCGGGGAAAAGATCAAGCCAAACTTGATCTTCGTCCGCGTGTACCAACCGGGTCGCGCCCGTCTCCGGGGACACGGCCAGGAACAACTGGCTGCGCTGGTCGCGCGCCTGTACGAGCAGCAGCGGGGCACCCGCTTCTGACCAGTGCACATGGGCCAGATACGGGTAGCGCGCCCGATCCCAGAGGACCTCCGTGCGCACCCCGTCCAGGCCGATCAGGAACAGCCGCACATCCGCGTTGTCGGTGCCCGCCGCCGGGTAGGCGACGTGCTGTGGATCACGTTCCGGCTGTGCCGGGTCGGAGATCCACCAGCGCCGTACCGGAGTGTCGTCCACGCGCGCGACCAGCAGCCGGTCCGAGTCCGGCGACCACCAGAAGCCGCGCGAACGCTGCATCTCCTCGGCCGCGATGAACTCGGCCAGTCCATAGGTGACGTTGGCCGACTCCGGCTCGGCGAGCGCCCGTTCGTCCTTGCCCTCGGCGCCCACGACCCGCAGGCCGCCCTGCGCGACATAGGCGACGTGCCGGCCGTCGGGGGAGGGGCGCGGGTCGATCACCGGTCCGGGGACGGTGAGTTCACGTGCCGTGCCCGCCCGCAGTTCGGCCGCGAAAAGCCGCCCTGACAAGGCGAAGGACGCCAACTCCGCGGCCGCGTCGGTGGCGTAGCCGACGATGCCCGCACCGCCCTCACGGCTGCGCTCGCGGCGCGCACGTTCCTCGGGTGGGAGGTCCTCCGAGGTGCCGCCCAGCAGGGCGCGCGGGTCGGCCGCCACGCGCTCCTTGCCGTCCTGTACATCGAGAACCCACAGGGAATTCGCCCGTTCCGTACCGGAGGTGGAGCGTAGGAACACGACACGGGCGCCGTCGGGCGCCACGGTGAAAGCGCGCGGCGCGCCCAGCGTGAACCGCTGGGTGCGGGCGTGCCGGCGGGGGAAGGAGTCGGACCTCGTCGTCATGCCCCGACCATATTGGCCATGCGCCCCCTTGTGCGGCCGTGCGCCGATCGATGCGCGCGGACGAATAGTTATGATCACTAGCGCACAGTGGGTATGAACCTGCTGGTTGTCGCATGGATTTGTCTGGCCCCTAAGTCCGACCCCCGCGCTCTTGGGACCTTTGGAGGTGAGCCGCCGTGGCACTCTCGATTTCGGCGGTGGTGCTGCTGGCGATCATTGTCTTCCTTCTGGTCAAGAAGTCAGGACTGAAGGCGGGGCATGCGATCGTCTGCATGCTGCTCGGGTTCTATCTCGCCTCATCGACCGTCGCTCCGACGATCAGCGAGCTGACGACGAACATCGCGGGGATGATCGGCAGCATCAAGTTCTGACCCCGGGGCTGCGCCGCGCTGTCAGTGCCGCCTCGTAGGGTGGGCTCCATGACGGAACTGCCCTCCCGGCGTCTGCTGCTGGTGCACGCGCACCCGGACGACGAGTCGATCAACAACGGCGCGACCATGGCGGCGTACGCGGCCGCGGGCGCCCGCGTGACCCTGGTCACCTGCACGCTCGGCGAGCGCGGCGAGGTCATTCCGCCGGAGCTTCGGCACCTCACCGGCGCCGCCCTGGGCGAGCACCGGCTGGGTGAGCTCACGGCCGCCATGCGCGAGCTCGGCGTCGAGGACTTCCGTCTGCTCGGCGGCCCGGGCCGCTACTGCGACTCCGGGATGATGGGCCTGCCCGACAACGACGACCCGGACTGCTTCTGGCAGGCGGACGTCGACGAGGCGGCCCGGCACCTCCTCGAGGTGATCCTCGAGGTACGCCCCCAGGTCCTCGTCACCTACGACGACGACGGTGGGTACGGCCACCCCGACCACATCCAGGCCCACCGCGTGGCCATGCGCGCCGCCGAACTGGCCGCCGAGGCGGGCCGGCCGATCCCCAAGGTCTACTGGAACCGCGTGCCGAGGTCGGTCGCCGAGGACGCCTTCGCCCGGCTCGAGGCGGATCTGCCCGCTCTGCCCTACGCCAAGCCCGCCGTCGTGGGCGACGTCCCGGGTGTGGTGGCCGACGAGCTGATCACCACCGAGATCGACGGCACCGGGTACGCCGCGGCCAAGGCCGCCGCGATGCGGGCGCACGCCACGCAGATCGAGGTCGTGGAGCCGTACTTCGTGCTCTCCAACGAACTGCCGCAACCCCTGTTCACCACCGAGTACTACGAGTTGGTGCGCGGGGAGCCGGCCGGCGGTGCACGCGAGACCGATCTCTTCGCCGGCGTCGGGGAGGCGTCATGACGGAGCGCGGTTCCCTGCTCGCCCAGCCGCTGCAGCGGCCCACTACGGGGCGGAGCCTTCTCTACGTGGGGCTCTTCGTGCTCGGCGTGGTCGTGGGCGCGGCCGGTGCGCTGGTGCAGGCCGGCTGGTTCCCGGGCGGGCTGCTGCTCGCGCTCGCGGGCGAGGCGGGGCTCTGCCTCGGCGGCGGCCGGGCCACCCGCAGCCGCGGTGGCGCCATCGCGCCCGCCGCCGGCTGGATGATCTCCGTCATCCTGCTCACCGCGAGCAGACCCGAGGGAGACTTCCTCTTCGGCGCAGGAGGCGGCTCCTATCTCTTCCTCCTCGGAGGCATGGCTGTTGCTGTGATCTGCGCCACCCTTGGACAGGGGCGGCAACCAGGTGGCCGTGACGTCCGACTTGGCAAGTGACGTACTACTTCGCCATTAACCATGCGTGGGAGTCCCGTGTGGGTTTCCCCAGCGGTCATGGGATACGCGCCAGAAGTGGCCAGTATGGTGGTGCGCGCCGCCGAGCCGCCCGTGAGGTTGTGTCGGGCGGCGGAGCCAACCGGGAGAACCTGCCTTGAGTCGTGAAACTGACACTCCGTCCTCCGGGCCCAACGGGCGCGGCGGAGCCGCTTACCCGTCGGGCACGCCGCCGTACGGGACGCCCATGGCTTCCGACGCCGGTACGGATGCGGGCCGTTCGGCCGCGCAGCCGGAGGAACGCAAGACCGAGACCACGCTGACGACCCGGATCCGGATCAACATCCCCGGGTCGCGGCCCATTCCGCCGGTCGTCGTGCGTACGCCCGTCGCGGACGCCGAGGGCTCCGACGAGACCACGGAGACCGAGGCGCCTGCGCCGGCGGCCACCCAGGCCATGAGCACCTTCGAGCCTCCGGCCGAGCCCGCTCAGCCCGCCGACGACAAGACGAGCGAGTGGTTCGCGCCCCGCAAGTCGGGACCGGCCAAGGGCGGTCAGGGCGGCGGCGCCACCAACGGGGCCGGTATGCCGGGCGGTTCGGCCGCGGGCGCGCCCGCACCCGGGCCCGGGGCCACAGGGGCGGGTGCCCCTCCCGGCGCCGCGCGTCCGGGCACCGGCCGCCCCGGTGGCGTGGTCGGCTCCATGAGCGTGCCGGGCGGCTCCCGGCCCGGCGGGACGAACGGCGCCGGGCTCCCCGGAGGAGCGACCGGCGGGCCCGTGGCCCCCGGGCACGGCGGCGGCACAGGTTCCTTCGACGTCACCGAGGCGCTGGCCGCGGGACCGCTCGGAAACGGTGCGCGTCCCGGCGGCGGCGAGCCGCGCCGTGACGACCTGCCGTACTTCTCGGACGGCGAGCGCGGCCCCCAGAACGGACCGAACGGCCAGGGCGGACCGAACGGACCGGGCGGCCAGGGCGGCTACGGCGGCCCCGGCGGCGCGAGCGGCTTCAACGGGCACGGCGGCCCCGGCGGCGCCCAGGGCCCCGCGGGCCCGACCGGCGGACCGGTCACCGGCGACGGCCCCCTGGTGCCGCCCCTCGGCGGCGGACCTGCCGGACCCGGCGGCATGGGCGGCCCGGCCGGCATGGGTGGCCCCAACGGCATGGGTGGTCCCGGCGGCATGGGTGCCCCGCACGGCGCGGGCCTCGGTCCCGGCGGCGGCCTCAGCGACGACACCGCGATCCTCACCCCGCAGAAGCCGGCCCCCGAGCCGGGCACGGGCGGCTACCCGGCGCCGGACAACGTCTCCGGGCACACCGTCACCAGCGGCATCCCGGTCGTGCCGCCGGGCGCGAACTCGCCGTTCGGGCCCGGCTCCCACACCGACGGCCCGCTGCCGCACACGCCCCCGAAGCTGCCCGAGCCGGTCACGCCGGGCGTGCCGTCCTCCTCCGCGCCCAAGAAAAAGAAGAAGGGGCGCAACAAGCTGGTCCTGGTCGGCACCGGAGTGTTCGTCATCGGCGGTCTCGCGTACGGCGCCGGGCTGCTGATGAACCACTCCGACGTGCCCAAGGGCACCTACGTGCTCGGCGTCGACATCGGCGGCGGCACCCGCGACGACGCCGTCAAGAAGCTCGACGAGAACTTCGGCGACAGCGTGAACAAGCCGCTGAAGCTGTCGGTGGGCGGCGAGACCGTCACGCTCAAGCCGGACCAGGCGGGGCTGCAGTTCGACGAGCAGGCCACGGTCGCCGCGGCCGCGCAGAGCGACTACAACCCGGTCTCCGTCATCGGCTCCCTCTTCGGCAACCACCGCGTCATCGACCCGGTCATGCCCGTCGACGAGGAGAAGCTGGCCGCCGCCCTGAAGTCCACGGCCGGCGGCTCCGGCTCGATGACCGAGGGCACGATCGAGTTCAAGTCCGGCAAGGCCGTCGCCGTCTACGGCAAGGCGGGCAAGGGCATCGACGTCGCCAAGTCGACCGAGGCGGTCAAGGAGGCGTACCGCAGCCAGGTGGAGACCGGCTCGACCTCACCGGTGACGGTCGCGACGACGACGCAGCAGCCGACGGTCTCCAACGCCGAGGTCGACCGCGAGATGAAGGCCTTCGCGAAGCCCGCGATGTCGGGGCTCGTCACGGTCAAGACGGACACGGGGGTCTCGCTGCCGATGAGCCCGCAGAACTCCCTGTGGAAGTTCCTCCGGGTCGAGGCCGTCAACGGCAAGCTCGTCGACAAGCCGGACCTCGCCGCGCTCAAGCAGCTCTACGGCGGCCAGTTCGACGGCGTCCTGATCACCCGGGGCACCGGCAAGAAGACGGCCGTCACCCCCCAGGACGTCTATGTCGCCCTGCGCCCCGCCCTGCTGAGCACGACCAACAGGGTCGGCGTCATCGAGACGAACCCCAACTGATCGAGACGAACCCCAACTGGCGGACATACGACGAGAGGGCACCCGGCACGCGCCGGGTGCCCTCTCGTCGTATGTCACCGGCCCCGGCATGACATCTGTCATCCGGCAGTCAGGACCGCCGACACTGCCGTGACCCCGGCCCGCACGGCCACGATGGGGCACATGACGACGACAGCGACAGCGACCACCACGCCGGTGGTCGGGTTCGACCAGGTGAGCAAGAGCTTCGGGAACGTCCCGGCCGTCGACGGGCTGACGCTTGCCCTGCACCCGGGGGAGACCGTGGCCCTGCTGGGGCCCAACGGCGCGGGCAAGTCGACCACCCTCGACCTGCTGCTCGGCCTCCGCCAGCCCGACGGCGGCACGGTCCGCGTCTTCGGCACCAGCCCGCGCGAGGCCATCGTCGCCGGGCGGGTGGGCGCCATGCTGCAGAGCGGCGGGCTGATGGACGAGGTCACGGTCGCCGAGCTGGTGAAGCTCGCCTGCGACCTGCACCCCAAGCCGTATCAGGCCAGTGACGTCCTCGCCCGCGCCGGCATCGCGCAGATCGCCGACCGCAAGGTCAACAAGCTCTCCGGCGGCCAGGCCCAGCGCGTGCGCTTCGCCCTCGCCACGGCCGGCGACAGCGACCTGATCGTCCTCGACGAGCCCACCACCGGCATGGACGTCTCCGCCCGCCACGCCTTCTGGGCCACCATGCGCGAGCAGGCCGACCAGGGGCGGACGGTCCTGTTCGCCACGCACTACCTCGAAGAGGCCGACGCCATCGCCGACCGGGTGCTGGTGCTGCACCGCGGGCGGCTCCTCGCCGACGGCACCGCCTCCGAGATCAAGGCGAAGGCGGGGGCGCGGAGGGTCGCCTTCGACCTGGAGGGCGAGATCGACGAAGCCCCGCTGCGGGCGCTCCCCTTCCTGACCTCCATCGACATTTCCGGCCAGACGATCCGCATCCAGTCCACCGACGCCGACGCGACCGTCCACGCCCTCTACGGCCTCGGCGTCTACCCCCGCAACCTCGAAGTCGCCGGGCTCGGGCTCGAGCAGGCCTTCGTCGCCATCACCGAGGCCGAGGAGGCCAAGCAGTCGTGAACAGTCTCATCAAGCTCGAACTGCTCCGCGCCCTGCGCAACCGCAAGTTCCTGTTCTTCTCGGTGATCTACCCCTCGGTGATCTTCCTGCTCGCCTCGAACCAGAGCGGCACCAACGGCAAGGTCGACGGCACCGGTCTGACCGTCGCGGCGTACGTCATGGTCTCCATGGCCTCGTTCGGCGCCCTGACCGCCGTGCTGATGGGCAACAGCGAGCGCATCGCCAAGGAGCGGGAGGGCGGCTGGGTACGCCAGCTGCGGCTGACCACGCTGCCCGGGCGCGGATACGTCCTCGCCAAGACCGCCAGCGCCGCCGTCATCAGCCTGCCGTCCATCGTGGTCGTCTTCCTGGTCGCCGCCGCGGTGAAGGACGTACGCCTGGACGCCTGGCAGTGGCTCGCCCTCACCGGCGCGATCTGGGCCGGCAGCCTGGTCTTCGCCGCGCTCGGCGTCGCCATCGGCTACCTCGCCTCCGGGGACGCGGTCCGCCCGATCACGATGATCATCTACTTCGGTCTGTCCATCCTCGGCGGCCTGTGGTTCCCGTCCTCCAGCTTCCCGACCTGGCTCCAGGACATCGCCAACTGGCTGCCCACGCACGCGTACGCTGCCCTCGGGCGGGCCATCGAGGAGAGCCAGGCCCCGCATGCCCAGGACATCGCCATCCTCGTCGCCTTCTTCCTGCTGTTCTCCGGCGGCGCGGCCTGGCTGTACCGGAAGGACACGCTGAAGGCGTGAGCGCCATGACGGAAGACCCCGCGCCCGAAGAGGCCCGCGTGGAGCGCCTGATCCGCATCGGACAGCCGCCCCGCAACCGCGCGGAGGCCCTGCGCAAGCTGGTGTGGATCGTGCCCTGGCTCGTCTTCCTCAGCTCGCCGGTGAACGACCTGGTCTCCGGCCACCACACGACCGCCGCCACCGCGGCCGGCTGGGTGGGCCTCGTCGCCTTCGTCGGGACCTACCTGGCGGTGGTCTTCCGCAACATGGGCCGGCCGTACACCGGCACGACCGTGGGCGCCCTGGTCGCCGTCCTCGCGATCCTCACCGTCGTCCTGTCGCTCACCCTCGGCGACAACTGGCTCGGCCTGTTCGTGTACGTCTCCGTGGTCTGCGGCGTGACCTTCCCGCTGCGGATCGCGTACTGGACGATCGTGCTGAACACCCTCGTACTGATCCTGGTGGGCCTGCGCGTCGGGCAGGAGGCCGCCTGGGGCCTCTTCCTGCTGGTGCTGCTCATCGGCTTCTCGATGACAGGTGTACGGCAACTGGTCCGTACGACCGTGGAGTTGCGCAAGGCCCGCGCCACCGTCGCCCAACTGGCCGCCAACGAGGAGCGGTTGCGCCTGGCCCGCGATCTGCACGACCTGCTCGGCCACTCCCTCTCGCTGATCACGCTGAAGAGCGAACTCGCGGGCCGTATGCTCCCCGGCCACCCCGACAAGGCGGCCCAGCAGGTCGCCGACATCGAACAGGTCAGCCGCCAGGCCCTCGTGGACGTCCGTGAGGCGGTCACCGGCTATCGCCGCCCGCGCCTGTCGGCCGAACTCGCGGGCACGCAGGTCGCTTTGACGGCGGCCGACATCACCGCCGACGTGCCCGCCGAACCGGACCTCACCGGCATCCCGGAGGAGAGCGAGTCGGCCCTGGCCTGGGCACTGCGCGAGGCGGTCACCAACGTCGTACGGCACAGCGGCGCCCGGCGGTGCACGGTGGAGGTGCTCAGGCGGCAGACCCTGGACGGCCAGATCCTCGAACTCTCCGTGGAGGACAACGGCTCCGGCGGCTCGGGCAAGGGCCCGGGCAACGGTCTGACGGGCCTGACCGAACGCCTGGAGAAGGCGGGCGGCACCCTGGAGGCGGGCCGTACGAAGCACGGGTTCCGGCTGGTCGCCCGCGCGCCCGCGGGCTCCGGACCGGCCGTAGGATCCGGGGCATGAGCCCTACGATCAAGGTGCTGCTCGCCGAGGACCAGTCGATGGTCCGCGAGGCGCTGGCCGCCCTCCTCGGCCTCGAGGACGACATCGAGGTCGTCGCCCAAGTGGCGCGCGGCGACGAGGTGTTGGCGGCCGTACGCGAGCACGACGTGGACGTGGCGCTGCTCGACATCGAGATGCCGGGGTGCACGGGCATCGAGGCGGCGGCCCGGGTCCACAAGGAGCTCCCGGCCGTGAAACTGGTCGTCCTCACCACCTTCGGCCGCCCCGGCTACCTCCGCAGCGCCATGGAGGCGGGCGCCGACGCCTTCCTGGTCAAGGACGCCCCCGCGGCCCAACTGGCAGAAGCGGTACGCAAGGTACTGGCGGGCGAGCGCGTCATCGACCCCACCCTGGCGGCAGCGGCCCTGGCGGAAGGCGCCAACCCGTTGACGGACCGTGAGCGAGAGGTTCTCCGAGCAGCGGCGGACGGCTCCACGAACGCGGAACTGGCAACAGCCCTGCATTTGTCACAGGGGACGGTCCGCAACTATCTGTCGACGGCAATCCAGAAACTGGCAGTACGGAACAGAGCGGAAGCGGTACGGATCGCACGAGAAAAGGGCTGGCTGTAAGGCGTTTGTCTTTTGGCTTTCAGGGGCGCCGGACATCCCCATGGCGATGGGGCGAACTCAGTTGAGCAACGCCCGGGCCGCCCGGGCCTGCCCCCGCACCCTCTCCGCCCCCGCCTCGTCCACCGCCGCCAAAATCTCCGCGTACTCCTCCAACTCCACCGCCCCATCGACGAAGTCACCCCGCTGCACCAGCAACTGAGCCCGCTCGTACCGCAACCGCGCAGCATGCGAAGGCAGCAGCAACGCCAGATCCACCGCCCACAGGGACACATCCGACCGCTCGGGCCGCGCCGCGGCCCACGCCCGCACGTTGTTGAGGATCCGCGACACCACCTCCAACGGATCCGCCGGAGTCAACATCGACGGATCCAACGGCGCCCCCGTGGCCCCGGCCACCAGCAACTCCGCGTCGCCCCCGCCGAGCACCCGCCCCCCGTCGAACGGATCGACGAGCACCTGCTGCTCCTGCGGACCGAACCCGACGACGAAGTGTCCGGGCAGTGCGACCCCGTACACCGGCGCCCCCGCCCGCCGCGCGACCTCCATCCACACCACCGACAGCAGGATCGGCAGCCCGCGCCGCCGCCGCAGCACCTCGTGCAGCAGGGACGACTCCAGGCGCTGGTAGTCGGCGGGGGAGCCGCGGAAGCCGTCCCGCACACCCAGCAGATGGTGCAGCGCGGTCGCCCAGGACAGCGGACCGCCGGGACGGAACGGCAGCTGCCCCGCCAGCCGGTCCAGTTCCATCTGCGCGGCGTCCATGCCCGCCTCGTCCAGCGCCCCGTCCGCCTCCGCGCCCACCAGCAGGCACAGCGTGGACAGATCGGGCCGCTCGGACCGCGCCTCCTGGGCGAACCGCCGCCGCAGTTCGGCGGACCGCTCGGGCGGTGGGGGGTATGGGGGACGCATAGCAGGCTCGTGCCCTCTCACGGCGATCGGTACTACTGGCCGTTTCCGGGAGCCGCAGGTTCCCGGTAGTGGTGGTACGCGTGATGCGCGGCGAAGCCCATTGCGGCGTACAGCGCCCGCGCCCCGGTGTTCTCCTCCTCGACCTGGAGCCACGCGGCCGAGGCGCCCTCGTCCAGCGCCCGCCGGGCCAGTGCGGTCATCACGGTGGTGGCCAGCCCCTGCCGCCGCAGCGCCGGATCCACCTCGACCGCGGCGAAGGAGGCCCACCGCCCGTCCACGACACACCGCCCGATCGCGGCAGGCGCCGCGCCCTCGGAGGAGCCCGGAACCGTCGCGAACCACACCGACGGCCCGCTCCCGAGCACCTTCAGTGCCACCTCGCTCACGCCCTTGCGCTGGTACCGCGCGAGCCACGCCTCGTCGGCCTCCCGGGACAGCACGACGCCCGCGCCCTCCGCCTGGTCGGCGACCGGCGCGAGCGCCCCGATCCACAGCTCGGCGGTCACCTCGCGCACCCACCCGCGCCGCTCCAGCTCCGCGCACAGCAGCTCCTGCGTGCCCTCGGCGCCGGTCGCGGTCTGGACGTACGCGGGCAGCCCACGGTCGCCGTACCACCGCCGTACGACGCTCAGCGCCTCGTCGAGCGGCATGCCCGGGTCGCCCAGCGGCAGGACCGAATTGGCGCGCCGCGTGAACCCGCCCGCGGCCCGCAGCTCCCACTCGCCCAGCCGCTCGCTCTCCACCGGCCGCCACGCGCGCGAGGAGACGTGCGCGAGCTCCTCGTACGAGGCCGCGGGCCCCCTGCGCCGGGCCGGCGCCGAGGGCACGACCTTGCCCGCCACCAGCACGGATTCCGGAATCCGGACGCTCTCGCCACCCTTCCGTGTGATCAGCAGCACACCGTCGTCCCATGATGTGAGAACACCCACCGTGTCGGTGAACTTCTCTTCCGGGACTCCAGGTTCGATCAAGCGCCGTACGGAGACTCGTTTCCCCACGTCAGCAGCGGTGATGCGAACCTCGAGACGTCCGCCGGCCGAGATTTCCACAGGTCCGTTCACCCCTCCTGTTCGGATCATGCCCAAGAACGGAGATACTAGAGGCGGGCATCGACGACGCCGCGCTCCCGCGCGCCAGGCGGCGGCGCCTGAGGAGGCCCGCCGGCGCCCTATCGAGGAGGAACGACAGCGTGACCTACGTCATCGCGCAGCCTTGTGTCGACTTGAAGGACAAGGCGTGCATCGAAGAGTGCCCGGTCGACTGCATCTACGAGGGCCAGCGGTCCTTGTACATCCACCCGGACGAATGCGTCGACTGTGGTGCCTGTGAGCCGGTCTGCCCGGTCGAGGCGATCTTCTACGAAGACGACACTCCCGAGGAGTGGAAGGACTACTACAAGGCGAACGTCGAGTTCTTCGACGAGCTCGGCTCCCCCGGCGGCGCCAGCAAGCTGGGCCTGATCGAGCGGGACCACCCCTTCATCGCCGCGCTGCCGCCGCAGGCCGCCGAGTAATCCGCAAGCGGCCCGCACAAACCCGCGCCGCCTCGGTCCCGTACGGCCGGATCACCATGATCGCCGTACGGGGCCGAGGCGTTTGCCGTCCGAGGCCGGTCGCCGAACGTACGAGGGCCTCGTGCCGTACCAGAAAGTGAGCCAGATCCCGTGTCCGCAGTCTCCGACCGCCTGCCCACCTTTCCCTGGGACAAGCTGGAGCCGTACAAGAAAGCGGCCGCCGCGCACCCGGACGGCATCGTCGACCTCTCCGTCGGCACCCCGGTCGACCCGGTCCCCGAGTTGGTCCAGAAGGCCCTGATCGACGCGGCGGACTCCCCGGGCTACCCGACCGTCTGGGGCACCCCGGCCCTGCGCGACGCGATCACCGGCTGGCTGGAGCGCCGCCTGGGCGCCCGCGAGGTCACCCACAAGCACGTCCTGCCGATCGTCGGCTCCAAGGAACTGGTCGCCTGGCTCCCGACCCAGCTGGGTCTCGGCCCGGGCGACAGGGTGGCCTACCCGCGTCTCGCGTACCCGACGTACGAGGTCGGCGCCCGCCTGGCCCGCGCGGACTACGAGGTCTACGACGACCCCACCACGCTCGACCCGACGGGCCTGAAGCTCCTCTGGCTGAACTCGCCGTCCAACCCGACCGGCAAGGTCCTGTCGAAGGCCGAGCTGACCCGGATCGTCGCCTGGGCGCGCGAGCACGGCGTCCTGCTCTTCTCCGACGAGTGCTACCTCGAGCTGGGCTGGGAGGCGGACCCGGTCTCGGTTCTGCACCCGGACGTGAACGGCGGCTCGTACGAGGGCATCGTCTCGGTCCACTCGCTGTCGAAGCGCTCGAACCTGGCGGGCTACCGCGCGGCCTTCCTGGCCGGCGATCCGGCCGTCCTCGGCCCCCTCCTGGAGATCCGCAAGCACGGCGGCATGATGACGTCGGCGCCCACGCAGGCGGCCGTGGTGGCGGCTCTGGGCGACGACAGCCACGTCCGCGAGCAGCGGGAGCGGTACGCGGCCCGCCGTACGGCCCTGCGTGCGGCGCTGGAGGGGCACGGCTTCCGCATCGAGCACAGCGAGGCCAGCCTCTACCTGTGGGCGACGCGGGACGAGTCCTGCTGGGACACGGTGGCCCACCTCGCCGAGCTCGGCATCCTGGTCGCGCCGGGCGACTTCTACGGCACGGCGGGCGAGCGGTTCGTGCGGGTGGCGCTGACGGCGACGGACGAGCGGGTGCGGGCGGCCGTGGAGCGTCTGTAACCGCCGTACACGTGACGGAGGGGGCCCGGGACAGTGTCCCGGGCCCCCTCCGTCGTACAGGTCGGTCAGCCGCCGATCGGGAGGCCCTTCACCGGCAGGCTGCCGGTCCCCGGCAGGGCGCCGCCCTTGGTCAGGGAGTCGGTCGGCAGGCCGCCGCCCTTGGTGGCCGTCCTGGTGGTGGCGCCGACGATGGCCCCGAGGGAGCCCGCCGCGCCCCCGGCGGCCTTCTGCGCCGCAGGCGCGGCCTTCTTCGCGACCTTGCCGCCGGTCTTGCCCGCGTTCGGCACGGCCTTCTTGACCGCGCCTGCGCCGGCGTCGCCCGCGAGCCCGGTGACGTTCTGCGCCGCACCGTCGACGGTGTTGCCCACGGTCGCCCCGTCCAGAGCGGTCAGGCCGCCGACGTTCGGGGTGGCGGGCAGTTCGGGGGCCGCACTCGCGGAGCCGGCCGCACCGACCCCGGCGGCCGCTCCCGCTGCGACGAGCAGCGCGGCACGGGCGATCCGACGGGTCAGGGGGAGGGACATGATGCTCCTTCGATGGAGGTTGATCGTCCGGGCTCGGACGCTGTAACTACCGCTCGAAGCCCCCGAAGGTTGCGGCGCCCCAAAGTAAAGAGTTGGCAATGCGTCGCATTATCGGCTGCGGATAAAAACGGGCAAAGAGTGCCCGGTCCGAAAGTGTGCGGAATCCTTACAGCCCTTTGTTCTCAAGGGCTTTGACGGATGCTGGGGTGATGGCGCGAAAACCTGCGCACACCGTGGCCCGCACCGGCCGTGTGTAACCCGTGCGAGTGAACGCCCGCACTACTGCCCAGTGACGATGCGCACCGCGCTCGCGGCCTTCTGTGCCCCGTCGGCCCCCGCCGCGGCGGCCGCGCGCCACTGGCTGTCTGTGTTCCCGGCGGTCCACTCCCGCCCGCCGTAGGAGACGCGCTGGATGTGCAGCGCGGAGGAGTTGGCCACGGCCCAGTGCGCGAGCTGCCAGCCGCGCTGCCGGACGGTGCGGCCCTTGGCGGGGCTCTTGTCGGCGTCCACGGGGAGGGTGACGGTCCGCGTGGTGGCCTGCGTGCTCGGGGTTGCGGAAGGCGCCGGCGTCGACGCGGCGCCCACCTCCGCGCCGGCCGGCTGCAGTACGTCGCGCCCGAAGTCCCGTACGAGCGCGGCCCGTACGGCGTCCGGTCCCGCGGCCTGGGTCGTCGCCGGGCGGCCGTCGCAGGTCAGCGTGGCGGGCGAGTTCCCGGTGAGGGCGGCGGAGAGCAGGGTGGCGTCCGGCTCGTGCTTGGCGTACGCCTGCGGAAAGCCGCTGCGCTGCACGCGCTGCGCGGCGACGGTGAGAGGGAGCTTCATGTAGTCGTGCACCTTGGTCAGGTGCCGGTAGAAGATGTCCGCCGCGTACGTCGGGTCCAGGATCTGCTTCCTGGTGCCCCAGCCCTGCGAGGGCCGCTGCTGGAACAGGCCGAGCGAATCCCGGTCGCCGTGCTGGATGTTGCGCAGCCCCGACTCCTGCAGCGCGGTCGCGAGCGCGATGGTCACCGCCCGCTCGGGCATGCCGCGTCCGGTGCCCACGGCGGCGATCGTCGCCGCGTTCACCGCCTGCTCCGGTGTGAACTCGTACGCCGCCCCGCCAGCTTCCCCCGAGACCACCTTGCAGCTCGGCTCGCCTCTGCCTCCGGTGACGTACTGCACCGCGAGGTAACCCGCGACGGCGAGCAGGACAACGAAGGCCGCCCCGATGCGGAAGAGGCGGCCACGGTGTTTGAGGGTGGGTGACGGCTCTGGCACGCCGTACAAGGTAGCGGAGGGCTCTGTGGCGCAGGTGCAGGGTGTGGACAGTGGGCCGTGGGAACGGCGGGTTAGGGTCGGCTGCATGGCCGACACCCCACTGGACCTCACCCTGGACGCTGCCGAGCTCACCGCGCAGCTCGTCGACTTCCCGTCCGAGAGCGATACCGAGAAGCCCCTCGCCGACGCGATCGAGACCGCCCTGCGCGCCCTGCCGCACCTGACGGTCGAGCGGTACGGCAACAACGTCGTCGCGCGGACGAACCTGGGCCGGCCGCAGCGCGTGATCCTGGCCGGCCACATCGACACGGTGCCGATCGCCGACAACGTCCCGTCCCGGCTGGACGAGGACGGCGTCCTGTGGGGCTGCGGCACGTGCGACATGAAGTCGGGCGTAGCGGTGCAGCTGCGCATCGCGGCGACGGTGCCGGCCCCCAACCGGGATCTGACCTTCGTCTTCTACGACAACGAAGAGGTGGCGGCCGAGCTCAACGGTCTCAGGCACGTGGCCGAGGTACACCCCGAGTGGCTGGAGGGCGACTTCGCGGTCCTGCTGGAGCCCTCCGACGGTGAGGTCGAGGGTGGCTGCCAGGGCACCCTGCGCGTCCTGCTGAAGACGAAGGGCGAGCGGGCCCACTCGGCGCGCAGCTGGATGGGCTCGAACGCCATCCACGCGGCCGCTCCGATCCTGGCCCGCCTGGCCTCGTACGAGCCCCGTTACCCGGTGATCGACGGCCTGGAGTACCGCGAGGGCCTGAACGCGGTGGGCATCTCGGGTGGCGTGGCAGGCAATGTCATCCCCGACGAATGCGTCGTGACCGTCAACTTCCGCTACGCCCCCGACCGCACCGAGGAGGAGGCGATCGCCCACGTCAGGGAGGTCTTCGCCGACTGCGGGGTGGAGGAGTTCGTGGTGGACGACCACAGCGGCGCGGCCCTGCCGGGCCTGACCCGGCCGGCCGCGGCGGCCTTCATCGAGGCGGTGGGCGGCACCCCGCAGCCGAAGTACGGCTGGACGGACGTGAGCCGCTTCTCGTCCCTCGGCATCCCGGCGGTCAACTACGGCCCGGGGAACCCGCACTTGGCGCACAAGCGGGACGAACGGGTCGAAACGGCGAAGATCCTGGCGGGCGAGGAGCGCCTGCGGGCATGGCTGACCGCATGACGGAGTGACCGCCGTGCCCAGGCCGCTCCACGGCCGACATGCTCGCGTCCCCCGTCCGTAACCCGCGTGGATCTACGCTGAGGTGGAAACACCCCGCAAGTGGAGGGAGCGCACATGGCTACCGGGAACCCCGAGGGCAAGAAGCAGCCACCGGAGGAGCAGCGCCTGGGACCGGTCCTCCGAAGGCGGAACCAGGTCACGTCGAGCACGACGGACCAGCGTCTGCTGGACGCGGGCGGCCCCTCGGACTGGGTCCACACGGACCCCTGGCGGGTGCTGCGCATCCAGTCGGAGTTCATCGAGGGCTTCGGCACCCTCGCCGAACTCCCGCCCGCGATCAGCGTGTTCGGCTCGGCGCGCACCAAGGCCGGCTCACCGGAGTACGAGGCGGGCGTGCGGCTGGGCAGCGCCCTGGTCGAGGCCGGCTGGGCGGTCATCACCGGCGGCGGACCCGGCGCCATGGAGGCGGCCAACAAGGGTGCCGTCGAGGCGAAGGGGATCTCGGTCGGCCTGGGCATCGAGCTGCCCTTCGAGCAGGGGTTGAACCCCTACGTCGACATCGGCCTGAACTTCCGCTACTTCTTCGTCCGCAAGATGATGTTCGTGAAGTACGCGCAGGGCTTCGTGGTCCTGCCGGGCGGCCTGGGCACCCTGGACGAACTCTTCGAGGCGCTGACCCTGGTCCAGACCCAGAAGGTGACCCGCTTCCCGATCGTGCTGTTCGGCAGCGAGTACTGGGGCGGCCTGGTCGACTGGCTCAGGAACACCCTGATCGCCCAGGGCAAGGCCTCGGAGAAGGACCTGCTCCTGTTCCACGTCACGGACGACGTGGACGAGGCGGTCGCGCTGGTCTCGAAGGAAGCGGCCCGGTAGCACGGGCTAGGCGAGCCCCCGACGGGCGACCGCCGGGGGCCGGTGTCCCGCGATCGACGCCACCATGTCCAGCACCTGACGGGTCTCGGCGACCTCGTGCACGCGGTAGACCTGCGCGCCGAGCCACGCCGAGACCGCCGTGGTCGCCAGCGTCCCCACCACCCGCTCCTTCACCGGCTTGTCGAGGGTCTCGCCCACGAAGTCCTTGTTGGACAGCGAGACGAGGACGGGCCACCCCGTCTCGACCATCTCCCCGAGCCGCCGCGTCGCTTCCAGGCTGTGCCGCGTGTTCTTCCCGAAGTCGTGCCCGGGATCGATCAGCACCGACTCCCGGGGCACCCCCAGCGCGACGGCCCGTTCGGCCAGCCCGAGGGTCACCCGCAGGATGTCGGCCACGACGTCGTCGTACGTCACCCGGTGCGGACGGGTCCGCGGCTCGGCGCCCCCCGCGTGCGTGCACACCAGCCCGGCCCCGTAGCGTGCCGCGACCTCCGCGAGAGCGGGGTCCACACCGCCCCAGGCGTCGTTCAGCAGATCCGCACCGGCCTCGCACGCGGCCTCGCCGACCTCGGCGCGCCAGGTGTCCACGCTGATCACGACATCCGGGAAGCGCCGCCGTAGCTCCGCGACGAACCCGACCGTCCGCCGCGCCTCCTCTTCGGCGGTCACCTCTTCGCCCGGCCCCGCCTTGACCCCGCCGATGTCGATGATGGCGGCGCCCTCGGACACCGCCTGCTCCACGCGCGCGAGGGCGGGCTCGTCGCGGAAGGTCGCCCCTTGGTCGTAGAAGGAGTCGGGGGTCCGGTTCACGATCGCCATGATCACCGGTTCGTGCGCGTCGAATTCGCGCCTGCCCAACCTGAGCATCCCCTGTGACCTCTCCTAGTACGTCCTGGGTGTCCTGGCCTTTCGGCCGCCTGCGACCCTAACTGTCAGAGTCGCATGGCACGATCGGACCCTGACACATTCAGCTTCCGAACATCGAGCGTGGGGACCACAGCGATGGTTATGTTCTTGTTCCTGGTCGTCGCTCTCGCCGTCGTGGTCGCCGCGGTGACACTGGCCGTGGTGGGCGGCGGAGAGGGTCAGGGTCCGTTGCCCGAGGTCGCCCCCGAGCGCCTGCAGGACCCGCTGCCGCCGGACCGCCCGGTGGGCCGGGCGGACGTCGACAGCCTCCGCTTCCCGCTCGCCCCCCGCGGCTACCGGATGTCGGACGTGGACGACGCCCTCAACCGCATCGGCGCCGAACTCGCCGAGCGCGACGCCCGTATCGCCGACCTGGAGTCCGCACTGGCGGGCGCCCAGGCCGCCGCCCACCACGTCTCCATGGACAAGCCGATGCACGGCCGGGAGGACCAGCAGTGAGCGACGGCACCGCGCTCGCCGGCCCGGACGGCGCGCTGCGCTGCCCCTGGGCCCTGTCCACCGAGGACTACGTGGCGTACCACGACGAGGAGTGGGGCCGCCCGGTCCACGGTGACGACGCCCTCTTCGAGCGCCTCAGCCTCGAGGCCTTCCAGTCCGGCCTGTCCTGGATCACGATCCTGCGCCGCCGCCCCGGTTTCCGCGCCGCCTTCGCCGACTTCAAGATCGCCTCGGTCGCGACCTTCACCGACGAGGACCGCGAGCGCCTCCTCGCCGACGCGGGCATCATCCGCAATCGCGCCAAGATCGACGCGACGCTCGCCAACGCACGCGTGCTCATGGAGTGGGCACCGGGTGAGCTGGACGAGTTCATCTGGTCCCACGCGCCTGCCCCGGGGCCGGCCCCGAAGACGCTGTCGGACGTCCCCGCGGTCACCCCCGAGTCGACGGCCCTGTCGAAGGCCTTGAAGAAGCGGGGCCTGCGGTTCGTGGGGCCGACGACGGCGTACGCGCTGATGCAGGCGTGCGGGCTGGTGGACGATCACCTGGAAACCTGCGTGGCCAGGAGCGCCCCGTAAGGGACGCGGGGCCGCATCGATATGCGGCTCCGCCGCGTGGGCGCGACCGGCCGCATCACACCCGCACTCCGCAACGGCGCTCACCGCCCCAGATACTTCGGCTTCTCCTTGTTCACGAACGCCTGCACCGCAATCACATGGTCCTCCGACGACCCCGCCCGAGCCTGCAGCTCGTCCTCCTTCTCCAACGTCTCGACGAGCGAGTGCGAGAAGCCGTACACCACGGCCTCCTTGATCGCCGCATAGGCCACCGTCGGCCCCTCGGCCAGCGTCCGGGCCACTTTCTCGGCCTCGGCGTGCAGCTCACCCGCAGGCACGAGACGGTTCGCGATCCCCAGCTCGTACGCCTCCTGGGCCTTGATGCTGCGGGGGAAGAGCAGCAGATCGGATGCCCGCCCGGCCCCGATCACGCGGGGCAGGGTCCACGAGATGCCGGAGTCGGCGGTCAGCGCCACTCCCGCGAACGACGTGTTGAAGGCAGCCGTGTCGGCCACGACACGGAAGTCCGCGGCGAGAGCGAGTCCGAAGCCGGCCCCGGCAGCGACCCCGTTCACCCCTGCCACCACGGGCTTGGGCATCCCGGCCAGTGCCCGCACGATCGGGTTGTAGTGCTCCTTCACCGTGGTCATGGTCCGACCGGACCCCGCGTCCCGGTCCTGCATCAGCAACCCGATGTGCTCCTTGAGGTCCTGCCCCACGCAGAACGCCCGGTCCCCGGCGGCGGTCAGCAGCACCGCCCGTACGGAATCGTCCTCGGCCGCGGAGCGAACCGCCTCCCGCAGAGCGACCTTCGTCGCGATGTTCAGCGCGTTCATCGCCTCGGGGCGGTTCAGCGTGATCTTCGCGAGTCCGTCGCCCACCTCGTAGAGCACGGTGTCGGCCATGGTGTGTCCCCTCCGCTGTCGCGGTTCAGGCGTACCGGCCGGTACGCCCCTGTCCGTAGGACAGCATGGCGGAGATCACCGCCGAGAGACCGGAGCGGACGTGTGACCTGCGTCAAAGAAATCGGGACGGTTTCCGGTCGGCGGAAGTCCGTGCGGCGGCGCAGTATCGCAGTCACATCGCCGAATTGAGTGGTTTTGCTCGCGCGCGTTGCCCAAGCGATGCCGACTGATGTTGGTCATCGGGTGCTGAGATGCGGGATAATGGCCTGGAAGCAATGTGTTCGATGCCGGTGTCGCGTGACCCACGCTAGGCGCGCGTGCCCTCCCAGGGGCCGTCGGCTTTGACGATGAGCTGGTTTCAGGAAGGGGAACGAGCATGGCGGCCATGAAGCCGCGGACGGGCGATGGCCCGCTCGAGGTGACAAAGGAGGGGCGGGGCATCGTCATGCGCGTTCCGCTCGAAGGCGGCGGTCGGCTCGTCGTCGAGCTGACCCCTGACGAGGCCGACGCGCTCGGCGACGCCCTCAAGAAGGTCGTCGGCTGACGCGGAACGCGACCATACCCTTTCAGCAACCCCGGCATCCAAGAGGTGCCGGGGTTGCTGTGTGTGCGGGGTGCGTACGGCCTTGCAGGCGCCGCTGGTTCAGGCCGTCAGCGCTTGACGGCGCACAGCAGCCCGTCACCCACCGGCAGCAGTGACGGCACCAGTTCCTGGGTCTCGCGCACCGCGCGCAGCAGCTCCCGCAGCCGCAGGACCTCGGTGGGCTGCGGGCCCGAGTCCACCGTGCGGCCGTTGGCGAAGACACCCTCGAACACGACGAGGCCGCCGGGACGCAGCAGGCGCAACGATTCAGCGAGGTACTCGAGGAACTCCAGGCGGTCGCCGTCGCAGAAGACGAGGTCGTAGCCGGCGTCCGCGAGGCGGGGCAGCACGTCCAGGGCGCGGCCCGGGATGAAGCGGGCGCGGTTGCTGGCGAAGCCGGAGGCGCGGAAGGCCTGGCGGGCGAACTGCTGGTGCTCGGGCTCGGGGTCCACCGTCGTCAGCACCCCGTCCGGGCGCATGCCGTGCAGAAGATGAATACCGGAGACGCCGGTGCCGGTGCCGATCTCCGCCACCGCCTTCGCGTCCACCGAAGCCGCCAGCAACCGCAGCGCGGAGCCCGTGCCGGGCGACACCGAGCGCAGGCCCGCCTCACGGGCCCGGTCACGGGCCCAGCGCAGCACCTCGTCCTCGGCGACGTAGGCGTCGGCGAACGCCCAGCTCGTCTGCCGGTTGCCGGTAATGACCCTCTCCTGTCCCCGTGGTTGCCTCGGCGTGACTGTATCCGTTGGGCCCGGGAACCCGCAGATGGGACCGGGCGTTTAGAGGGGTGGGAGACGAGGACGGGGGACACAGTTGGATCACGATGAGGGGCAGGCGCCCGAGCAACTGCAGATGCAGGGGTCCGAGCGGTATCAGCCCAGATCAATTTCTCGTAAAACCGCTTATCCGGAGCTAACGGGCGAGGTGGCTATGGTAGGGGCTCCACTGGACACCACCAGAGCCGACAGGGGAGGTGCGGCTGCGCCTGTGGATCGGGGAGGAGTGCTGCGGCGCTTTCTCGGTTCGGCAGGCAGGCCGAAATCCGTGAACGACACCGCTGCTGACCACAGCCACGCCGCTGACCATGCCCAGACCGCGACTTTCTCCACCGACGCGGACGGGCAGGCGTGGACTCCGCCCACCTGGGAGGAGATCGTCAGCACACACAGTGGCCGCGTCTACCGGCTCGCCTACCGACTGACGGGCAACCAGCACGACGCCGAGGACCTCACCCAGGAGGTCTTCGTCCGCGTCTTCCGGTCCTTGTCGACCTACACACCGGGCACCTTCGAGGGCTGGCTGCACCGCATCACCACCAACCTCTTCCTGGACATGGTCCGCCGCAAGCAGCGCATCCGTTTCGACGCGCTGGGCGAGGACGCGGCGGAGCGGCTGCCCAGCCGTGAGCCGTCCCCCCAGCAGGTCTTCAACGACGCGCACTTCGACGCGGACGTCCAGCAGGCCCTCGACACCCTCGCGCCCGAGTTCCGCGCGGCGGTCGTCCTGTGCGACATCGAAGGACTGTCGTACGAGGAGATCGCCGCGACCCTGGGCGTCAAGCTCGGCACGGTCCGCTCCCGGATCCACCGCGGCCGTTCGCAGCTGCGCAAGGCCCTCGCGCACCGTTCGCCGGAGGCCCGTGCGGCCGAGCGCCACTCCTTCGTGCCCCGTGTGCCCGCACTGGGGGGAGGGGGCGCGACCGCGTGAGTGGAGTGAGTGGATCACGACCCAGCCCCGCCGAGAGGCGCCTGGCCGAGCAGCACCTGGGAGACCGACTCTCCGCCCTGGTGGACGGAGAGCTCGGTCATGAGTCGCGCGACCGAGTCCTCGCCCACCTGGCCACCTGCGCCAAGTGCAAGGCGGAGGCGGATGCGCAGCGACAGTTGAAGAACGTGTTCGCCGAGGCGGCCCCGCCGCCGCCCTCCGAGAGCTTCCTGGCCCGTCTCCAGGGACTTCCCGGCGGAGGTGACCCGGACGGCGGTGGCTCGCCGTTCGGCGGGGGAGGACTCCCGGGCGGACTCTCCGGAAGGCCGGGCGTCACCGGGGTCTTCGGCCTGAAGAGGGGTGAGCGCTTCGAGTTCGGCTACGTCCCCTCCTCTCCCTCGCACGCCCCGTTGCTCCCGCCGCCCGCGGACCGCGGCTTCCGTATCCACGACGTCAGCCGTCACGAGCACGAGCGGTCGGCCTCGCGAGGGATGCGGTTCGCGTTCGTCGCCGCCGGCGCGGTGTCGCTCGCCGCGATCGCGCTGGGCGGCGTCACGACCGGCACCCCGACCGACACCGCGGACGCGCGCGGCGGCACCGGGGCGGGCAGCAATGTGACCCCGATGCGTACGCAGGGGACGGGCGCCGCCTCGGCCCCCGAGACCCAGCGGCGCCGTGGCGTCGGCCCGCTGCTCGCGCAGGGCCAGCAGTCGCTCGGCGAGGCCCCGGTGGCCCCGACCGAGGTGTCCGCACCGCTGCTGCCGGGCGTATCGGGTCCTGCCACCGCGGTGCAGGCCCAGCAGCAGACCATGCACACGCTGACCGCTCCCGTCATGGCTGGCGCCGCCGTGATGTCCCCGCTGATACGCCCACTCACCGCGACCCCTCCGCTCACCCTGACCTCCTGGTCCACGGCCCCCGAGGCCTCGTCCCCCGGCCTTCTGGCCGCACCCGTCCCCGACTCGACCTCCGCTCCTTCCTCCCCCCACACCTCCCGCTGACCGGCCTCTGCGCGACGGCCCACGAACCTGGTTGAATCCAGGTGGGACCGCGCCCACGGCAGGGAGCCGCGCGCGGAGTCGACAACTGAGGCCACCGCCGACTAGCCGTGCCGGGCGGTGGCCGGCTGTGGGGAGAGCATGAACGAGGGGAAGCCCACGAAGCCCAAGTGGTGGAGCCGACCACGCCCGCAGGACCCTGCGGGGGAGACGGAGGGGGCTTCTCCTGCGCCGGGAGTGCAGGGAGTGCAGGGAGCGCCGAGTGAGCCGGTCTCTGCGGATGCGGCGGTGGAATCGGCGGGCGTTGCGGATTCGGCACCGGGAGTGGTGGCAGCGACGACGCCGGACGACGGCGTGGCGGCTGCGGCGCGCGACGATGACATCGAGGGCGACTTCGAGCTGGACCGGCCGGCAGGCCTGCGCGGCGAGGGCACGGTTCCCTCCGAAGGAGACTTCGAGCTGAGGCGTCCCCAGGACGTGTCCGGTGCGGAGGCCGGCGGCGGCCTGGCCGTCGCCCCGGAGAGGTCGTCCCTGACGGAGCCGTCGGACGAGCCCGGTACCGAGGGCGACTTCGTGCTGGACCGCCCCGCGGCGACGCCCGTCACGCACCTGGACTCGGCTCCGGCGGCGGCGCCCACCGCCGAGCGCCCCAGGCCCCTGCACGACCCCGACCCCTACAGCACCCCGCCGTACGGCGGGCCCGGCCCCTGGGCCCCCGCCCCGCCGGTGCAGCACCCGGCGGCGACACCCGCGCAGGGCACGGCGATACCGACACCGTCTCCAGCTCATGGCGTGACGGCGCCGTCTCCAGCTCATGGCGTGCCCACACCGCCACCGGCTCACGGGTTGCCGACGCCGTCACCGGCCCACGGCGTGCCACCGTCACCGGCCCACGCCGCAGCGATGCCCCCACCAGCCCCCGCCGTGCCCACACCGTCACCGGCCCACGCCGCACCGGCGCCCCCATCAACCCACGGCGTGCCCACACCGTCACCGGCCCACGCCGCACCGGCGCCCCCATCAACCCACGGCGTGCCCACACCGTCACCGGCCCACGCCGCAGCGACGCCCCCACCAGCCCCCGCCGCACTGACGCCGCAACCGCCCAACGCCGAACCGACTCCGGCACCGCACTCGCCCCACGGCATGCCCACCCCCGCGCCCCTCGCCGGCGCACCGGCCCCCACCATCCCCTCGCCCCACGGCGCACCCGTCCCGGCGCAGCTCCACGGCGTTCCGGCCCAGCTGCCGACGTCGGCTGCTCATGCCCCCGCGCCCACCTCCACCGCCTGGCAGAACTACGACCCCTGGGCCCCCGCCCCCCTCCACCAGAACGGAGCGGCCGTCGAGGGCAAGGACGGGCGGCGTCGGCGGGTGAAGCGGGCGCTTGTCGGGGGAGCCGTGGTGCTTGCGCTGGTGGCCGGGGGCGTCGGTGGGGCCATCGGGGCCTATCTCGAGCGCAACGGCGGCGTGGGGGCCGTAGAGCTGCCGCAGGCCGGGAAGGAGCCCGCGGGGCGGGCTCCGGACAGTGTGGCCGGGATTGCCGCCCGGGCCCTGCCCAGCGTGGTGACTCTGCATGTGACCGGCACCGACGAGTCCGGCACCGGGACGGGCTTCGTGCTCGACGACCAGGGACACATCCTCACCAACAACCACGTCGTCGAACCGGCCGCCGGGTCCACCGGGTCCGCGGGCGAGATATCCGTGACCTTCAACAGCGGGGACACGGCCAAGGCCACCGTCGTCGGGCGGGACAGCGGATACGACCTCGCCGTCGTCAAGGTCAGCAATGTCCGCGGGCTCAAGCCCATGCCTCTGGGCAACTCCGACAACGTCCAGGTCGGCGACCCCGTCGTCGCCATCGGTGCCCCCTACGACCTGGAGGGCACCGTCACCTCCGGCATCATCAGCGCCAAGGAGCGGCCCATCACGGCCGGCGGCGACAGCGCCGACGGGAGCGACGTGTCGTACGTGGATGCCCTGCAGACCGACGCGCCGATCAATCCCGGCAACTCCGGCGGACCCCTGCTCGACTCCAGGGCCCGCGTCATCGGCATCAACTCCGCGATCCGTTCCGCCGACGACGGCGGCTCGGACTCCGGCGGCGGACAGGCCGGTTCCATCGGGCTCGGCTTCGCCATCCCCGTCAACCAGGCCAAGCGCGTCGCCGAGGAACTGATCAACACCGGCAAGGCGACCCACCCGGTCATCGGCGTCACCCTCGACATGGACTACACGGGCGACGGCGCCCGCGTCGGTGCGAAGGCCGACGGCGGCGGCCCCGCCGTCAACGCGGGCGGCCCGGGCGACAAGGCCGGCATCAAGGCGGGCGACGTCATCACCGCGGTGGACGGCCAGCGCGTGCACTCCGGCGAGGAACTCATCGTCAAGACCCGCGCCCACCGCCCCGGCGACCGCCTGGAGCTGACCGTGCGGCGCGACGGCGAGGAGAAGAAGATCTCGCTGGTGCTCGGCTCCTCGGACGGCAGCTGAGAAACGTGAGAGAGACTCACAGGAACATCACACCAAGAGGCTCCCGTCGCCGCCTCACCTGGGGCCCCACAAGGCAAACAACCCCCAAACCGCCCACGAGGACGCACTCGGAGCCCCCGGGACAGTACCGGTCGTACGGGATCGCCGGGTACCGTGGATCCGGCCCGGACCACGGAAGACCCGCACCGACCACCGAGGGCCGCGGACCGAGGACATCGCAAGGAGCTTCAGGTGTTCAATGACATAGGACCGCTCGAGCTGGTGACGCTCGTTGTCCTTGCTGTGCTCGTCTTCGGTCCGGAAAAACTCCCGAAGGTCATCCAGGACGTCATGCGGACCGTTCGCAAGATCCGTGAGTTCTCGGAGAGCGCCAAGGAGGACATCCGGTCGGAGCTCGGCCCGGAGTTCAAGGACTTCGAGTTCGAGGACCTCAACCCCAAGACGTTCATCCGCAAGCAGCTGGACAACGACGAACTGGGGCTCAAGGAGATCCGCAACGGCTTCGACCTGAAGAAGGAGATGGCCGAGGTGACGGACGCGGTCCACAGCCGCGACACCGACTCGCCGTCGTCATCGTCCTCCTCGTCCTCGGGTTCGGCCGGTTCCAGCGGCGGCCGCGTCGACATGACGAAGAAGCCCGAGGAAGACGACCGGCCGCCCTTCGACGCGGACGCCACCTGAGCCGTACGTCACCCGAGCTGTAGGCCATCCGAGCCGTACGCCCCGGCTGTTCAGCTGCGCCGCACGTGACGCGTTTCATACGCCATGGCGCCTCCGCACGGCCTGAACCAGCCCTGCCTGCGACCCACGCGCCGGGCGGTTTCCCTGCTGCCAGTTGTGGGGTGGCTATGCTGCCGAGTTGTTGTGCGGGCCGTATGCGAACGAGCAACGCCGCCCGAAGGGGGGCGGGCCGCTCCGGTCCGACGAGAACGAGGAGGCGTCCGGGCACATGGAGACGACGAGTCAGGCAGTCGCGCAGGCGCCGGCCGCGGAGGGTGGACAACAACTCCCCTCCGCCCGGCGCACGGTCGACGGCTACCTGCTGGCGCCCTTCCCGTGGTACGGCCTCGACGAGGCCTTCACGGGGCAGCGCTGGCTGATGCAGGTCGGGACGGCGGCAGACGGAGCCGTCGAGCACGGTTCGATCGGGCACGGTGACGAGCCCTCCGTGAAGAACGAGTACGCGGTCGGGGTCGCCGGCGACCCCAAGGAGAAGTTCGCGGTCGTGGCCACGGTCGCCGCCAACCCCGTACGGCGCAGTGCGGACGGCACGGGGCTCCTGGAGGCCACCTCGGTGTCCTCGGCGGCCTGGCTCGCGGGTGTGGGGCTGCTGTCCTTCACCTGGCCCGGGCAGATGGACCACTCCCTGCGCGACGACTGGCTGGAGCAGCAGACCGAGACGGCGTGGGCCCTCGCGGACGACCTGGCCGGTCCGGACTGGTCGACGCTCTCCCTGCCGGTGGACGGCGTCCCGACGTCGTTCCACTACCGCGAGTCCGAGTTCGGCTGGGTCCTCGCGGGCTCCACGCAGCAAGGGGTGCACGTGGGGGCGTACGGGAGAGGCATGAGCGCTTACGGCTTGGGCTTCGCCATGATCAAGGACATCAGCACGTACGCCTAGCGACACCCACGCCCGGCAAGGGGTACGACAACGGGGGCGCCGTCACCAGGACGGCGCCCCCGTTGTCGTACGAGACCTAGAACTTGTTCTTCGGGGTGATCCCCAGCGACAGTCCCGAAAGACCCCGCTGCCGCCCGCCGAGCTTCCCCGCGATCCCGCGCAGGGCCGCACCCGCCGGGGAGTCCGGGTCGCTCAGGACGACCGGCTTGCCGTCGTCGCCGCCCTCGCGGAGGCGGACGTCGATCGGGATGGAGCCGAGGACGGGGACCGTGGCACCCGTCGTGCGGGTCAGGCCGTCCGCCACCGACTGGCCGCCGCCCGTGCCGAAGACGTCGACCATCTCGCCGCAGTGCGGGCAGGGTAGGCCGGCCATGTTCTCGACGACGCCGACGATCTTCTGGTGGGTCTGGACCGCGATGGAGCCCGCGCGCTCGGCGACCTCCGCGGCCGCCTGCTGAGGCGTCGTCACGACCAGGATCTCGGCGTTCGGGACCAGCTGGGCCACCGAGATGGCGATGTCGCCCGTGCCCGGCGGGAGGTCCATCAGCAGGACGTCCAGGTCGCCCCAGTACACGTCCGCCAGGAACTGCTGGAGGGCGCGGTGGAGCATCGGGCCGCGCCACACGACCGGGGCGTTGCCCGGGGTGAACATGCCGATGGAGATGACCTTCACGCCGTTCGCCGACGGCGGCATGATCATGTTCTCGACCTGGGTGGGACGCCCGTCGGCGCCGAGCATGCGGGGCACGGAGTGGCCGTAGATGTCGGCGTCGACGACACCGACCTTCAGGCCGTCGGCCGCCATCGCCGCCGCCAGGTTCACCGTCACCGAGGACTTCCCGACGCCGCCCTTGCCGGACGCGACCGCGTACACGCGCGTGAGCGAGCCCGGCTTGGCGAAGGGGACCTCGCGCTCGGCCGTGCCGCCGCGCAGCGCGGTCGCCAGCTCCTTGCGCTGCTCGTCGCTCATGACGTCGAGCGTGACGTCGACGCGGGTGACGCCGTCGACCGCGGAGACCGCGTCCGTCACGCGCTGCGTGATCGTCTCGCGCATCGGGCAGCCGGAGACCGTCAGGTATACGGTGACCGCGACCGCCCCGTCCGCGCCGATCGCCACCGACTTCACCATCCCGAGCTCGGTGATGGGCCGGTTGATCTCGGGGTCGTTCACCGTCGCCAGTGCCTCGCGCACCGCGTCTTCGCTAGCCATAAGGACGATGGTACGGCGCCGCGAGGGGGCCACGGGATGCCGGTCAGCGGTCTTCTACGTCACGTCCCCGCGACCGTTCTGCCGGGAATACGGCATGTTCGTGGTGGCCGTTGCCGCGTTCTTCCAGCTCCTTGACCACGTCCTGCAGCTCGGAGCGGATCCAGTCACGGGTGGCGACCTCGCCGAGGCCGATGCGCAGGGCGGCGATCTCGCGGGTCAGGTACTCGGTGTCGGCGATGGAGCGCTCGGACGCCTTGCGGTCCTGTTCGAGGTTGACCCGGTCCCGGTCGTCCTGCCGGTTCTGCGCGAGCAGGATCAGCGGGGCGGCGTAGGAGGCCTGCAGGGACAGCATCAGAGTCAGGAAGATGAAGGGGTAGTTGTCGAAGCGCAGGTCGTGCGGCGCGAAGATGTTCCACAGGACCCACGCGATGATGACGACCGTCATCCAGACGATGAACCGCCCGGTGCCCAGGAAGCGCGCGATGCGCTCCGAGAGCCGTCCGAAGGCCTCCGGATCCCATTCGGGGATCAGGCGCCGGCGCGGCGGCCGCGGCTGGTCCAGGCGGACACGCGCGCGTGTGGACGCCGTCGCCCCCGCCGGGGTGCGCTCGCGGCTGATCTCGCGCTCAGGAGCCATGGGCGGCCGCCCCCTCGGCACCCTCGTCCTCGTCCAGGTGGAACTCGGTCTCCCGCCAGTCCTCGGGCAGCATGTGGTCCAGTACGTCGTCCACGGTCACCGCGCCCAGCAGCGACCCTGCCTCGTCGACGACGGGCGCCGCGACCATGTCGTACGTCGCGAAGAACCCGGCCACCAGGGGCAGCGCGGCGTCGGGGTCCAGGGGCTGGAGGTCGTCGTCGATGATCGAGCTGACCAGCGTGTACGGCGGGTCGCGCAGCAGGCGCTGGAAGTGGACGGTCCCGAGGTACTTGCCGGTCGGCGTCTCGTCGGGCGGACGGCAGACGTAGACCTGGGCGGCGAGGGCGGGCGACAGGTCGCGGTTGCGCACGCGCGCGAGGGCGTCGGCGACGGTCGCGTCGGGCCGCAGCACGATCGGCTCGGTCGTCATCAGACCGCCGGCCGTGTGCTCCTCGTACGCCATCAGGCGCCGCATGTCGGCCGCGTCGGAGGGCTGCATCAGGCTCAGCAGCCGTTCCTTGTCCTCCTCGGGGAGCTCGGAGAGCAGGTCGGCCGCGTCGTCCGGGTCCATGGCCTCCAGGACGTCGGCGGCGCGCTCCTCCTTCAGCTTGCCGAGGATCTCGATCTGGTCGTCCTCGGGGAGCTCTTCGAGCACGTCGGCCAGGCGGTCGTCGTCGAGGGCGGCGGCGACCTCCGCGCGGCGCTTGGCGGAGAGATGGTGCAGGACGTTGGCGAGGTCGGCGGGGCGCAGCTGCTCGAAGGTGGCCAGGAGGCTCTCGGCGCCCTGTCCGTGCTCCTCCAGGGAGAAGCCGGTGACGGCGGACCACTCGACGGTCAGCGTCTCGCCCTTGGCCCGTCGGAAGGCGCCGCCCTTCTTGCCCTTGCGGACGAAGACACGGCCGATCTCCCAGTCCCGACGGGCCGGCAGCTGCTGCACCGACACGTCCAGGACGGTGACCTCTTCGCCGGTCTCGACGAGCGTGACGCGCCGGTCGAGGAGCTCGCCGAAGACGAGGCGCTCGGTGGGCCGCTGCTCGAAGCGGCGGACGTTGACCACGCCGGTGGTGATGACCTGGCCGGACTCGATGCCGGTCACCCGGGTCATGGGCAGGAAGATGTGGCGCCGGTTGGAGAGTTCGACGACCAGTCCGAGCACGCGGGGAGGCCGTCGCCCGACGCGCAGCATGACGACGAGATCGCGTACCCGGCCCACCTGGTCGCCGCTCGGGTCGAAGACGGGGACGCCGGCGAGGTGCGAGACGAAGATCCTGGGGGCGCCCGCTGCCATGGCTGCGCCTCCTTTTCGTACGGGTGTTCCGTGGTGCGTGCAGCTGCTGTGCCGCTTATCCGATTTGCCCGCTCGGATGGGCTTCAGGCTAGCCCGTGCCGATCGGGTCCGCCCTGGTGGGGGGTCCGGACGGTCTGCCTCCGCCGGGCCCCTGCGGCCCCGGTACGCTGCCGTACGCGCTCGCGTCCCTCGACTGAAAGGCAGCCCCACCTGTGACTGCGATGGCCCAGGGCCGAACCCGTCGGACCGCGCTGGTGAGCGCGATGTGCGCACTGGTGGTGACGGGGACGGGGCTGCTCTCGGGATGCAGTGAGGATCCCGACGCGGGCACGAACGGGGTCGGCAAGCTGACGCCCGACAAGATCCAGTCGAAGACCAGGGCGGCCGCCGAGTCCGCCGAGGCGGTACGCCTGTCCGGAACCGTGGTCACCAATGGGCGCACCTACACACTCGACATGCGCCTGAAGTCCGGCGGCGGCAGCGGCTCGGTCACGTCCAAGGGGGTGGCCTTCGGGCTGCTGCGGATCGGCGGGCAGCTGTATCTGAAGGCCGACGCGGAGTTCTGGAACCACGCGGACGGAGAAAAGGACGCGGCCGCCGGGGGCAAGCTCGACGGCAAGTACGTGAAGGTGCCGCAGGGCGACCCCTCGTACAAGAAGTTCAGCGGTTTCACGGACATGGACGTCCTGCTCGACGGTCTGCTGACCCTGCACGGCGCGCTCGCGACGGACGGCCACCACGAGCAGGCGGGCACCCGCACCATCCGCATCACCGGCGACGAGGGCTCGGGCGGCAAGCTGGACGTCTCCCTGGAGGGCAGGCCGTACCCGCTCCGCCTGGAGCGCGCGGGCGGCGCCGGCACGCTGACCTTCTCGTCCTGGGGCAAGGACTTCACACTGACCGAGCCGAAGAAGAACGAGACGGTCGACTACGGCAAGCAGCTGCCGTCCTCGTGACCCGCTATCCGCGCTTGCGCTTCTTCAGGAGCAGGCGCGGCAGGCCCGCCGGGATCGGCTGACGTGTCGTGGCCGGTGAGGGCAGGGGTGCCTCGGCCAGGCTGCCGTCGGGCAGGGGTGCCGAGGTCCCGGCCGGCTCCAGCCGGAGCACCCGGCACTCGCGGGCCCAACGGCCGGGCATGGCCTCGCCGTCGTGGGCGTTGAGGCGCTTGCCCTTGAGCTCGGCGACCGTCGCCTCCCACTCCTCGGAACCTGGCGTCAGCTCCACGACCTTCGCCGGCCAGGACACCAGCCGGCCGCCCTTGTCCTTGCTGCGGACCGTCACCTCGGCGCCGGCCCCGTCGACCAGCCCCGGCAGCGGCTGCTCGCCCGGTCCGTCGCCGATCACGCAGGCGGCACCCTCGTGCCACACGTGCCACAGCGCACGGGCCGGGACGCCGGGACCGTTGACCCAGATGAGGCCGGACTTCTTGGTGGCCTCCTCGACGAGGGCCTGGTCGAGCAGCTCGCTTGTCATGCGCCCAGCCTATCGAGGCGCGCTCACAGCCAGCCGTTGCGCTTCAGGGTGCGGTGGATGGCCAGACAGACGCCCACGGTGAAGGTGAGCACCATCGGGTAGCCGTACCGCCAGTGGAGCTCCGGCATGTGCTGGAAGTTCATGCCGTACACACCGGTCACCATCGTCGGTACGGCGATGATCGCGGCCCACGCGGTGATCTTCCGCATGTCCTCGTTCTGCGCGACGGACGCCTGGGCGAGGTTGGCCTGGAGGATCGAGTTGAGCAGCTCGTCGAAGCCGATGACCTGCTCCTGGACGCGGGCGAGGTGGTCGGCGACGTCCCGGAAGTACTTCTGGATGTCCGGGTCGATCAGCCGCATCGGCCGCTCGCTCAGCAGCTGCATGGGGCGCAGCAGCGGCGAGACGGCCCGCTTGAACTCCAGTACCTCGCGCTTGAGCTGGTAGATCCGCGCCGAGTCCACACCGCGCGAGACGCCGCCCCGGCGCCCCGGCGAGAACACCTCGGTCTCGACCTCGTCGATGTCGTCCTGGACGGCGTCGGCGACCGCGACGTAGCCGTCGACGACGTGGTCGGCGATCGAGTGCAGCACCGCCGAGGGGCCCTTGGCGAGCAACTCGGGGTCGTCCTGCAGCCGGTGCCGCAGCGCGCGCAGCGAGCCCTGGCCGCCGTGCCGGACGGTGATGAAGAAGTCCCGTCCGGTGAAGCACATGACCTCGCCGGTCTCCACGACCTCGCTGTTGGCGGTGAGTTGGTCGTGCTCGACGTAGTGGATGGTCTTGAAGACGGTGAAGAGGGAGTCGTCGTACCGCTCCAGCTTGGGCCGCTGGTGGGCCTGGACGGCGTCCTCGACGGCCAGCGGGTGCAGCCCGAACTCGCGGGCGATACCGGCGAATTCGGCCTCCGTCGGCTCGTGCAGGCCGATCCAGACGAAGCCGCCGTCACGGCGCACCCGGCGCATCGCCTCGTGCGGGGTCAGGGGCTTGCCGGTGTCGACGCGGGCGCCGTCGCGGTACACGGCGCAGTCGACGACGGCCGACGGCGTCGAGGGGTCGCGGGTCGTGTCGTACGCGCCGGTGTCCTTGCGCAGGGAGATGCGGGACGGCCGGACCGCGGCGCGGAGGTCACGGATCATCGACATGGCTGGCTCCTTCGTGGCAGGCAACGAAAGGGCGCCGACGACGGGTGGAACTACCCGGAATGGGGACGTCCTGACTGCGAGTGTTTGGCACGTCCACAAAGCGGGGAGCACCGCACCGTCGCGGTGGCGAGCTTCGCTACTGATTCAGATCAGACAGATCAGGCAAAACGAAACGAAGTGCTCTTCCGCGGGAAGACGTGAGCGTGAAAGGCGGCAGTCAGCCAGAGCCGGATCAGCGGCAGGAAGAGCGAGTGGTACTGCACGGGTGACTTCGATCCATGACAGCCCCACCTCCTCCGGCCGGTCCCTCGTAAGGGAGTCTCAACGGCGTCGGGACTTGATCGCGACGCTTCAGCGTGCTGCCCCGAACGACCGGGCCAGAGTACCAGCCGCCCAAATAGTCAAGGCGCCGCTTTGCCCGGTACTGACGAGTTCTATGCTCACCGCATGGTTGATGTTCTCCCTCTGGTCGAGGCCCGGTTGCGCTCCGCGCTGGGCGAACCGGACGCGCGCGCGGCGGTCACGTTCCTGGGTACGGACCGCATTGAGGTGCTGCGTTTCCAGGAGGGCGACATCGTCCGCTACGCCACCCTCGGCATGTCCGCCCAGCCGATGAGCGATCCCACCGCGATGCTGGCCGACCCGGTCGCGGGCCCGCGCGCCGAACTTGTCCTCTCCGTGCGCGGCGGCCTCGCCGAGACGGACAAAGTCCTCCGCCCGCTCGCCGTACTCGCCGCGTCCCCGCAGGTCGAGGGTGTGGTCGTGGCCCCGGGCGCCTCGCTCGACGTGGGCGAACCCCTGTGGCCCGGCGCCCCGTTCAGCTCCGTCCTGGTCGCCGAGCCGGGAGGCCTGGTCGAGGACCTCGGCCTCGACGAGCCCCTCGACCCCGTACGGTTCCTGCCCCTGCTCCCCATGACGGCGAACGAGGCGGCCTGGAAGCGTGTGCACGGCGCCCAGGCTCTCCAGGAGCGCTGGCTGACCAGCGGGACGGATCTGCGGGACCCCTCCCGCAGATCCGTCCCGCTGGACTGAACGCCGAGTGAGCAAGCTCACCAACGCGCCGCCGGAATCGGCCAGTTGATCCGTCAGTCGATCCGTCAGTTGGCAAAGACCGTGACGCCGTCCTCGGTCGCGTGCCTCGGCTCCAGCTCCTCGGCCTCGTGCGCGAGCGCGTGCCGCCGTACGAACACGACCACCGCGCCCAGCACCGCGGTGACCGCCGCGACCACGAACGGGATGCGGATGTTGCTCCACTCCTCGATCTTCGGCGCGAAGTACGGCGCGGCAGCGGCCGCGAACCAGCGCACGAAGTTGTAGCCCGCGCTCGCCACGGGGCGAGGTGCGTCCGAGACGCCGAGGGCCAGCTCCGTGTACACGGTGTTGTTCACGCCGATGAAGGCACCGGAGAGGATCGTGCAGACGACGGCCGTGGTGTGGCTGCCGTAGCCGAGGACGAGGACGTCGACCGCGAGCAGCACCAGCGAGCCGCCGAGCACCTTCAGCGAGCCGAAGCGCTCCTGCATGCGCGGGGCCACGAGCACCGAGAAGACGGCGAGCAGTACGCCCCACGCGAAGAACACGGCACCCGACTTGTACGGGGTCATGTTCAGCACGAACGGCGTGAAGGCCAGCACGGTGAAGAACGTGTAGTTGTAGAAGAACGCCGAGGCCGCCGCGGAGGCGAGACCGCCGTGCCCGAGCGCCTTGATGGGGTCGAGGAGTGAGGTCTTGCGGGCGGGCTTCGGCTGCTCCTTCAGGAACGCCGTGATGCACAGGAAGCCGACCGCCATCAGGAACGCGGTGCCGAAGAAGGGGTAGCGCCAGCTCTGGTTGCCGAGCAGCGCACCCAGCAGCGGGCCGCACGCCATGCCGAGGCCGAGGGCGGACTCGTAGAGCAGGATCGCGGCGGCGCTTCCGCCCGCCCGTCGCCCACCGCCACCCTTGTCCGACGCGCTACGCGCGGCCCCTGTTGGATTCGCCGCGCCGACGATGACCGCGAGGGCCGTCGAGACGAAGAGCGCGTTGCCCAGACCCCAGCCGGCCCGGAAGCCGACCAGCTCGCCCACCGAGTTCGAGGTGCCCGCGAGACCCGCGAAGACGATGACGAAGGCGAGACCGAGCAGCAGCGTCCTACGGCCGCCGATGCGGCTGGAGACGAAGCCGGTGACCAGCATCGCGACCGCGGTGATCAGGAAGTACGAGGTGAAGAGCAGGGAGACCTGACTGGCCGCGGCGTCCAGGCCCTTGGCGATGGACGGCAGGATCGGGTCGACGAGTCCGATGCCCATGAAGGCGACGACGGACGCGCCGGCCGTCGCCCACACGGCCTTCGGCTGCCGCAGGATGCTGCCCGCTCCTGCGTCGAATGGGTCGTCCATGCTTCCTCCACTCTCGGTCAGAATTAGTTGGTGTATGCACATAGTAAGTTAGGGCAGCTAATTAATGCAAGGTGCATCTATTTTTCTCCGGTCGCGGTACCGGTGAAGGGTTCCGTCCGGACGGGTGATCGTCCTTGACGTGGGGGAGCGAGGGTAGGACCGTGGGGCCCTATGAGGGGCGAACCCAGTTGCCCGAAGTGTGGTGGCCGGGTCAGGGCTCCCGGACTCTTCGCCGATTCCTGGCAGTGCGATGTGCACGGCACCGTGCATCCGCTGCAGCCCGTGATCCCGCCCAGCGTCGAGGCCCTCAGCGTCGTGGTGCACCGCACCCAGGTACCGGTGTGGATGCCGTGGCCCCTGCCGGTCGGCTGGCTGTTCACGGGCGTGGCCTGCGCGGGCGACGACCGCCATGGCGGCCGGGCCACCGCGGTGGCCTGCTCGGGACCCGGTCCGCTCGGCGGCATCGGGGAGCTGATCCTCGTCTCCGAGGAACTCGGCGTCGGCCTCGGTGCGCGGTACGCGGGCATCGACGGTCCGGACCCGGGACCGTACATGAACGTCGAGAAGCCACCCCAGGCCAAGGTGCTCGCCGGCGGCCGGCCCACCCCGCTGTGGCACGTCGCCGGCAGCCCCGACGACCGTGCCGTCTTCGCGGGCGAGGCGCGGGGGCTGTGGCTGTGGGCGGTCGTGTGGCCCGAGCAGTCGGGGCTGTTGATGTACGACGAGCTGGTGCTGACGGACTTGCGGGATGCGGGGGCGGAGCTGGACCTGGTGCCCTGCGGGGCGCTTTCGCCGCGGGTGCTTGAGCCGTAGCGCCTACCCGGGGGCTTCTGTCCGGTCGGCGGCTGCGGGTTGTTCGTGGCTGGTCGCGCCCACGTGGCGGAGCCGCATATCGATACAGTCCCGCGCCCCTTGGGGGCGTTGCTGGTAGGGGGCGCCCGCAAGGTTCGGGTGTGACAGGAGCCCTTGAAAGTCCGGTTATCCTTGAGCGTCCCCTTCCGTTCCGTCACCGCCCTGGAGTCCGCGTAGTGCGTATCGATCTGCACGCCCACTCCACCGCTTCCGACGGTACGGACACCCCGGCCGAGCTGGTGCGGAATGCCGCCGTGGCCGGGCTGGACGTCGTCGCGCTGACCGATCACGACACCACCCGCGGATACGCCGAGGCGATCGCCGCGCTGCCGGAGGGGCTCACGCTCGTCACCGGGGCCGAGCTGTCCTGCCGTATCGACGGCGTCTCCATGCACATGCTGGCCTACCTCTTCGACCCCGAGGAGCCGGCGCTGCTCGCCGAGCGCGAGCTGGTGCGGGACGACCGGGTGCCGCGGGCCAAGGACATGGTCGCCAGGCTGAACGGGCTGGGCGTGCCGATCACCTGGGAGCAGGTCGAGCGGGTCGCCGGTGGCGGTTCCGTGGGGCGTCCGCATGTCGCGACCGCGCTCGTCGAGCTCGGCGTCGTACCGACCGTGAGTGACGCGTTCACCGCGGACTGGCTGTCCGACGGGGGCCGGGCCTTCGTCGAGAAGCACGAGACGGATCCCTTCGAGGCGATCCGGCTGGTCAAGGCCGCGGGCGGGGTCACCGTCTTCGCGCACCCGGGCGCCAGCAAGCGCGGCCGTACGGTGCCGGAGTCCGCGATCGCCGAGATGGCCGCCGCAGGACTCGACGGCATCGAGGTCGACCACATGGACCACGACCTGGAAACACGGGCGCGGCTGCGCGGACTGGCCAAGGAGCTGGGGCTGCTGACCACCGGGTCCAGCGACTACCACGGCAGCCGCAAGACGTGCGTGCTCGGCGAGTACGTCACGGATCCCGAGGTGTACGGGGAGATCACACGGCGGGCGACGGGCGCGTTTCCCGTGCCGGGGACCGGCGGGGCCTGAGCGTCGGCTCCGTCCCGCTCGCATCCGTTCTCTTCTCTCTCCTGTCTTCCCTCTCTCCTGCAAGGCCAGTGGCTCACCCATGTTCGACGTCGCCGTCTTCGGCTCCCTCTTCCTCACCCTCTTTGTCATCATGGATCCCCCCGGGATCACCCCGATCTTCCTCGCCCTGACCGCCGGACGCCCCGGCAAGGTGCAGAAGCGGATGGCCTTCCAGGCCGTCTGCGTCGCCGGCGGCGTGATCACCGTCTTCGGGCTCCTCGGGCACCAGATCCTCGACTACCTGCACGTCTCCGTGCCCGCCCTGATGATCGCGGGCGGACTGCTTCTCCTGCTCATCGCCCTCGACCTGCTGACCGGCAAGACCGACGAGCCGAAGCAGACCAAGGACGTCAACGTGGCGCTCGTACCGCTGGGCATGCCGCTGCTGGCCGGCCCCGGTGCGATCGTGTCCGTCATCCTCGCCGTGCAGAAGGCCGACAGTGTCGCCATGCAGGTGTCGGTGTGGACGGCGATCCTCGCCATCCATGTCGTGCTGTGGCTGGTGATGCGGTACTCGCTGCTGATCATCCGGCTCATCAAGGACGGCGGCGTCGTCCTGGTGACGCGGCTCGCGGGCATGATGCTCTCCGCGATCGCCGTGCAGCAGATCATCAACGGCATCACGCAGGTGATCAAGGGCGCCTGAGCCCCGCGGCGCACCCGACATGCGCAGAGCCCCCGTACGGCATCGGTGCCGTACGGGGGCTCTGAAGTTACTGCTGCGGTGGTCCGCGTCTGCGTCGTTACGTCTACGTTGCTACGTCTGCGTTGTTACGTCTGTGTCACTACGTCTGCGTCGTCACGTCTGTTACGCGGCCGAGCTCTCGGCCGGTCGGATCCAGAGCCGCTGTCCTATGGCGGCGGCCTGCTGAACGATCCTGTTGACGGAGGCGGCGTCCACGACAGTGCTGTCCACGGTCGTGCCGTTGACCTCGTCGAGTCGCATGATTTCGAAGCGCACTGCTTCTCCCTTCGTCTCGCTGTGTTCTGTAGTAGTCAACGGGATGCGTGTTACAAACATTCCCTACGCTAAGGAAATTTTTCGAACGGCTAACTACTCAGCGGTAAGGGATCGGCAGGGCGTCGGCAGGAGACTGACCGGGACCGGTTGTGTTCGCAGCGTGACCGCCGGGACAATGGAGGCGATGAACGACGACCTCGCGGCCCTCAACGCCCGCATCGACCGCACGAACGAGCTGCTGCAGCGCATGCTCGCCGAGGTGGCGAAGACGCCCTCGACCCATGCGATCTTCGTCGACGCGGGATATCTGTACGCGGCCGCGGGGCGCCTCGTCGCCGGCACGGAGGACCGCCGGGCGTTCGACCTCGACGCCGAGGGGCTGATCGAGGCGCTCATCGACCGGGCCCGCACGATCTTCGCGGACAGCCGGCTGCTGCGGGTCTACTGGTACGACGGCGCGAGACGTCGCATCCACACCGCCGAGCAGCAGTCGATCGCCGAACTCCCCGATGTGAAGGTCCGGTTGGGCAACCTCAACGCCAACAACCAGCAGAAGGGCGTCGATTCGCTGATCAGGTCGGACCTGGAGTCACTGGCCAGACACCGGGCCATCAGCGACGCGGCTCTGCTGGGCGGCGACGAGGACCTGGTGTCGGCGGTCGAGGCGGCGCAGGGATACGGGGCGCGCGTCCACCTGTGGGGCATCGAGGCCCCCGAGGGACGCAACCAGGCGGAGCCCCTGCTCTGGGAGGTCGACAGCCAGCGCACCTTGGACCTGGACTTCTTCAAGCCGTACGTCTCCCGGCGCACCGCGGCCGCCTTCGAGGCCACTGTCGCCCGGCCCGGCCGCGAGGACGTCCGCTTCGTCGGCGCGCAGATCGCGGCGAAGTGGCTGGCCGCGCGGGGCCGCGACTCCCTGGTGGAACTGCTGCCCGGCCACCCCTACCTGCCCGGCTCGGTGGACCAGGACCTGCTGGTGGAGGCGGAGGGCCTGCTGCAGTACTCCCTGCGCGGCCAGGCGGACCTGCGGCGCGCACTGCGCGACGGGTTCTGGGAGCACCTCCAGACGCAGTTCTAGGCAGTACCGGGCCGCACTGGGCCCGTAGTAGGTGAGGGCGCGTTGCTAGCGGGCCTCTGCCCCGTCCCAGAAGTCCGCGAAGGCGCAGGCCGTTTCGAGAGGCTTGTCCGTGTTGGGGGAGTGTTCCGCGCCCTGGACGACGGTGCGGTGCGCGCGCAGGCGCAGTGCCATGTCGTCGAGCAGGGTCACCGGCCAGGTGTCGTCGCGGGAACCCGACAGGACGTGGAACGGCAGTGGTACGGCGGCCAGTTCGGCCACGCGGTCCGGTTCGACGCACAACTGGCGTCCCGTGGCGATGAGTTGGGCGGGCTTGTTGCCCAGCCAGCGGCGGCGCAGGTCCGCCCGGTCGTCGAGCCCGGAGTCGAGTTCGCCGGTGTCGGTCTCCTCGGGCGGCTCCATGGCCTGCATCGCCTCCCACACCTCGGCCATGCTCATCACGGCGAGCGCGTCCCTGAGCAGCTTGACGCGCTGCTGCTGGGAGCCGGAGATCTGGGCGGGGCCGGAGGCCATGAGGGTGAGGGACCGGAAGGGGGCGTGGTCCAGCAGGACCGCGGCTCGCGAGATCTGCCCGCCGAGGGAGTGGCCGACGAGATGCACGGGGGTGCCGAGGGCGGCGGCCTGGGAGAGCACGTCCTGGGCCAGCTCGGCCTGGGCGTAGGCCGCTTCGTCGTGCTCCGGCCCGTCGGACTCGTACTGCCCCCGCCCGTCCACCGCGACGGTCCGATAACCGCGCGCCGCGAGCGGCACGTGCAGTGGGTTGAAGTCCTCCTTGCTGCCGGTGAACCCGGGCACGAACAGCACGGTTCCCCTGGCGGCGACGCCGTCCGCCACGGGCGCGTCGACGACGGCGAAGTCTCCGCGCGCGGTGCGCAGCGAGTGCGCGCGGGCGCCGGGGGGCGGGGTGAAGCTCGGAGGCCTGCTCATGAGGTGAGGCTATCTGGCGGAGGTGTCGGGGGCGGGACGGGCTGGTGCATCAGGGGCGACCGGGCCCGCACGCAGGCGCCGGAACGCCGACGGCCCGGCCCACGCGAGGTGGGCCGGGCCGTCGGTGAGTGAGCGATCAGTTCTCCGCGGGCTCCGCTGCGGCCGTGGCCTTCCGCGGGCGACGCGTCCTGGGCTTCGCCTCGGTCGCGTCGGCGGTGGCCTCGGCGGGTGCCGTGGCCTTGCGGGCGCGCGTGCGGGGCTTGGCCTCGGGCTCGTCGGACGCCTGCGCCGGGATCTCGGCGATGGCGACGGCGGCGGCCTTGCGGGTGCGGCGCGGCTTGGCCTCGGTGGCCTCGGCCGTGTCGACCGCGGCGGTCGCTGCCTTCCGCGTCCGCCGGGGCTTGGTCTCCTCGGTGGTTTCCGAGGCGACGGCCGTCTTGCGGGTGCGGCGCGGCTTGGCCTCCGTGCCCTCCGCCGTGTCGACGGCGGCCTCGGCGGCAGCCGTCGCCTTGCGCGTACGGCGCGGCTTCGCCTCGGTGGCCTCCGGCGCCGCTACGGCGTCGGCGGACTCGGCGACCTTGCGCGTACGCCGACGGGGCGCGGCCTCGGTGGTTTCCGAGGCGACGGCCGTCTTGCGGGTGCGGCGCGGCTTGGCCTCCACGGCCTCGGCGGTGTCGACCGCGGCCTCCGCCGCAGCCGTCGCCTTCCGGGTCCGGGTACGCGGCTTGGCCTCGGGCTCGTCGGCGGCCTGCGCCGGGATCTCGGCGGCAGCCGTCTTGCGCGTCCGGCGCGGCTTGGCCTCCACGGCCTCGGCCGTGTCAACTGCGGCCTCGGCGGCGGCAGTTGCCTTGCGCGTACGGCGACGCGGCGTGGCGGCCGGAGCCTCGGCTTCGGTGGCCTCGGCGGTGTCGACTGCGGTCTCGGCGGCGGCAGTTGCCTTGCGGGTGCGACGGCGCGGAGTGGCTTCCGCCGCCTCCGGGGCGGACTCGGTGGTCCCCTCGGCGGTGTCGACTGCGGTCTCCGCGGCGGGAGTTGCCTTGCGGGTACGGCGACGCGGGGCGGCGGCGGGAGCCTCGGGCTCCGCAACCACCGGGGTCACCACGGCCACGGGGGCTTCCGCGATCGCCGGTGCCTCAGCGGCCACCGTCTCCGTGGCCGTCGTGCCTTCCGCGGACTTGCGAGTGCGGCGGCGGCGCGTCTTCGCGGGGGCCTCGGGGGCGTCCAGGGAGGGGCCCTCCGCCGTCGTGACGGCGGCTTCCGCGGCCTCGGGGGCCGTGGTCGTGGCCGTCACCGGCTCCGACGCACCGGTGCGGGTGCGGCGGCGGCGACGCGGGGTGCGGGGACCGGTGGTCTCCTCGGGCGACGAGACCTGCGTCGCTGCCTCCGGCGTGGCCGTCCCGTCCAGCTCCGTCCCACCGCGGGTACGGCGGCGGCGACGCGGCGTACGGGCCGGGCGCTCGCGCTCTGGCTCGGTGGACCGGGACTCGCCCCGGCCGCCCCGCTCGTTGCGGCCACCACGACCGCGTGCACCGCGGCCGCCGGTCTCGCCCAGGTCCTCGACCTCTTCCGCGTCGAGCCCGGCACGCGTGCGGTCGGCACGCGGCAGGACACCCTTGGTGCCCGCGGGGATGCTCAGTTCCTCGAAGAGGTGCGGGGACGTGGAGTACGTCTCCGGCGGGTCGTTGAACTTGAGCTCCAGCGCCTTGTTGATCAGCTGCCAGCGCGGGATGTCGTCCCAGTCGACGAGGGTGATCGCGATGCCCTTGGCACCCGCGCGGCCGGTGCGGCCGATGCGGTGCAGGTACGTCTTCTCCTCTTCGGGAGACTGGTAGTTGATGACGTGCGTCACGCCCTCGACGTCGATGCCACGGGCGGCGACGTCGGTGCAGACGAGGACATCCACCTTGCCGTTGCGGAAGGCTCGCAGAGCCTGCTCGCGGGCGCCCTGGCCGAGGTCGCCGTGGACCGCGCCGGCCGCGAAGCCGCGCTGCTTGAGCTGGTCGGCGAGGTCGGCCGCGGTGCGCTTCGTACGGCAGAAGACCATGGCCAGTCCTCGGCCGTCGGCCTGCAGTATGCGCGCGACCAGCTCGGGCTTGTCCATGTTGTGCGCGCGGTACACGTGCTGCGAGGTGTTCGCGACCGTCTTGCCCTCGTCGTCCGGCGCTGTGGCACGAATGTGCGTGGGCTGCGACATGTAGCGGCGCGCGAGACCGATGACCGCGCCCGGCATGGTCGCCGAGAACAGCATCGTCTGGCGGCGGGCCGGCAGCAGGTTGATGATCTTCTCGACGTCGGGCAGGAAGCCCAGGTCGAGCATCTCGTCGGCCTCGTCGAGGACGAGGGCCTTGACGTGCTTGAGGTTGAGCTTCTTCTGGCCCGCGAGGTCCAGCAGTCGGCCCGGGGTGCCGACGATCACGTCGACGCCCTGCCTGAGGGCCTCGACCTGGGGCTCGTAGGCCCGGCCGCCGTAGATGGCGAGAACGCGAACGTTGCGTACCTTGCCCGCGGTCAGCAGGTCGTTGGTGACCTGCGTGCACAGCTCGCGCGTGGGGACGACGACGAGCGCCTGCGGGGTGTCGGTGAGGTCCTCGGGCTCAGCGCGGCCCGCCTCCACGTCGGCGGGGACGGTGACGCGCTCGAGGAGCGGGAGACCGAAGCCCAGCGTCTTGCCGGTGCCGGTCTTGGCCTGGCCGATGACGTCCGTGCCGGAAAGGGCGACGGGGAGGGTCATCTCCTGGATGGGGAAGGGGGTGATGATGCCGACGGCCTCGAGGGCCTCGGCGGTCTCCGGAAGGATTCCGAGATCTCTGAACGTGGTAGTCAGGGTGCTGCCTCTTCTGTGTGCGCGGTGCGAGGCGAGCGCGGGGGTCTTTGACGGACCGTGCCGGGGGACGTCGGCTGCCTTACGGGCTTGCCGTAGGGCACGGGACCACTGCCGACGCTCTAGCGCTCGTACCGCTGAGGGGTGTCCCTCCGGACGCCGTACGCAATCTGCCGTACGGATATGGAGGGCTGTCGGGTCGGAGCCGATCGGGCCACCGACCGGGCATCCTCATACGTGCGGCCCGTCGAGTAGTCGGCAGGCGCATTACCACCATACCCCGGAATCTCGCACATGCGATGGCCGATTTGGTCACGTAGCCGTCGTCACACTGATTGACCAGGGACTTCCGAGGCTCGGCGAGCGGACTATTGTGCGCTTCATGACGACGCCTGACAACACCTCTGACGCACCCGCCGAGCACACCGGAGTGGCCGCCCAGGCCTGGGCCCAGGCCTCCGCGGAACCCCAGTACCGGGCCGCGGTCGTCGACCTTCTCGGTGCACTCGCGTACGGCGAACTCGCGGCGTTCGAGCGGCTCGCGGAGGACGCCAAGCTGGCGCCGACGCTGGCGGACAAGGCGGAGCTGGCGAAGATGGCGTCGGCGGAGTTCCACCACTTCGAGAGGCTGCGTGACCGCCTCACGGAGATCGGCGAGGAGCCCACCCGCGCGATGGAGCCGTTCGTCGCCGCGCTGGACGGCTTCCACAAGCAGACGGCGCCCTCGGACTGGCTGGAGGGGCTCGTCAAGGCCTACGTCGGCGACTCGATCGCCAGCGACTTCTACCGCGAGGTCGCGGCCCGGCTCGACACGAACTCGCGGGAACTCGTGCTGGCCGTTCTGGACGACACCGGGCACGCCGGCTTCGCCGTGGAGAAGGTGCGTGCCGCGATCGACGCAGACCCGCGCGTGGGCGGCCGACTCGCCCTGTGGGCGCGGCGTTTGATGGGCGAGGCGCTGTCGCAGTCCCAGCGGGTGGTCGCGGACCGGGACGCGCTGTCGACGATGCTCGTCGGCGGCGTCGCGGACGGCTTCGACCTCGCCGAGGTTGGCCGGATGTTCTCGCGGATCACCGAGGCGCACACCAAGCGCATGGCGGCTCTGGGGCTTGCCGCCTAGCTCTCATCCGTCGTCCCGGTCGGGGTCACGCCGGCGCCGACCGCCGGCGGAGTCTGCCCGCCGGACGCACCAGCAGGGACAGCGAGGCGGTCGACACGATCGCCGCGCCGAGCAGGATCAGCAGGAAGTTGCCGGGGCCCAGCGCGCTGTGTGTGATGAAGGCGCCGAACAGGGCTCCGGCGATGCCCGTTGCCAGCACCATGGAACGGGCGGGCAGACGGTGCGAAAGCCGGTGGTTCGCGCCCCAGGCGAGCACGAGACCGAGCAGTGCGGAGCCGAGCGCTTCGAACAACATCATGGGGTCCCTCCCACACGGCCACACTGTGCGTCACGGTCGTAGCCCGTCATACCCGTGACCTGCGGAATGCAATCCTCCTCTGTGCGCGAGTTGTGCTCCATATGTGGAGAAAAAAAATCTTGAAGAAAACCGGAGGGGCCCGGCGACCATCGGTCGTCGGGCCCCTCTCGTGCTGCGTGCCTACAGCGCTCCGAAGCCCACCTTGCGCGGCGCCGGCTCGCCGAGCTCGACGTAGGCGAGGCGCTCGGCCGGGACGAGGACCTTGCGGCCGTGTTCGTCCTCGAGGGTCAGCAGCTGCGACTTCCCGGCCAGTGCCTCGGCCACGACCCGCTCGACCTCCTCGGCACTCTGACCGCTCTCCAGAACGATCTCGCGGGGCGCGTGCTGCACGCCGATCTTGACCTCCACGGCTATGTCCCTCCGACGGTCAGTGAAGTGCGCGACCTTTACGCGCCGTACCCAGCACACATTAGCCCGGTGAGGGGACGTGCACGCTCCGCCGGGGCACGCCAGGAGCGAACAGCCGACGGGAACAAACGGCCGTCAGTGGTGCTGGTCGGTGCCGTGCAGCGGGAAGCCCGCGATACCGCGCCACGCCAGCGAGGTCAGCAACTGCACCGCCTGGTCGCGCGGCACGCTGCGGTCGCTGTGCAGCCAGGAACGGGCCACGACCTGGGCGAGACCGCCGAGCCCGGAGGCCAGCAGCATCGACTCCGCGCGCGAGAGGCCGGTGTCCTCGGCGATGACCTCGCAGATCGCCTCCGCGCACTCGGTCGTGACCTTGTCGACGCGCTCGCGCACCGCCGGCTCGTTCGTCAGGTCCGACTCGAAGACCAGGCGGAAGGCTCCGCCGTCGTCCTCGACGTACGCGAAGTAGGCGTCCATGGTCGCCCGTACGCGCTGCTTGTTGTCGGTCGTCGACGCCAGCGCGGTGCGTACCGACTGGATGAGCGACTCGCAGTGCTGGTCCAGCAGCGCGAGGTACAGGTCGAGCTTGCCCGGGAAGTGCTGGTAGAGCACCGGCTTGCTGACGCCCGCGCGCTCGGCGATGTCGTCCATCGCGGCCGCGTGGTAGCCCTGTGCCACGAAGACTTCCTGCGCGGCGCCCAGCAATTGGTTCCGTCGGGCACGGCGCGGCAGGCGCGTGCCCCGCGGGCGTGCCGCCTCTGTCTGCTCGATGGCTGTCACGCCGCCTCCCAATTTCGTCCACATGCGGTGTGCGCCGCGCCGCCATCGTACTTTTCGGTAACCCTGCTGTGCGCGGTGCGAGCGCAGAATTTCACGGACCGGACGGCGACGAAAGCCGTGCAGAGAGTTTCAAATCGCCCCGAAGCGGGCAGCCGCTCGCCTCGGTCCAGCTCAGCGGCACCCTCCGGTGCTCCTGTCCCTCGTCAGCGGTAGTCGTCCTCGTCGATGGAGACGACGCGACGCTGTTCGACAAGATCGGCCTCGTTCGCCCGGGCCGGGTCCACGTCCTCGAGGGGGTCGTCGCGGTCGGCCGCCCGGTCCGTGAACCGGTCCGCGGCCTCGTTCTCCGGGGCCTCGACGTCGATCTCCCGCGCCTCCTGCGTGTCCTCGTCCTCGAATGTCTCGGGATCGGTGGGGTCTACGGCCATGGCTGGGCTCCCTTCCTACGAATGTCCCTGAAAGAAGCAGGGGTCACAGCGGGTGCCCTCTCTACGAGCCTAGGAGACACGGGATCCGGACGCTATGGGATGTCCGTGCGATCTGTGACGGCGAACACATGAGCCACTGCGTGATCGTCTCGTAACATTGCCGCATGTCTTCGACCGAGCTGCCGTCCGTGCCGGCGACCAATGCGCTCCCGAAGGTGTCGCCCGTCAGAGTCGCGGAAGGTGAGCGGCTCAGGTCGGTCGGACTACCGGGGATCACGTTGACGGTGCGGTCGAGACCGCCCGCGCGTGAGGGACTGCCACCCGCGCTGTACGTCCACGGGCTCGGCGGCTCCTCGCAGAACTGGTCGGATCTGATGCAGCTGCTCGACGGGGTCGTGGACGGTGAGGCCGTCGACCTGCCGGGCTTCGGCGATTCCCCGCCGCCGGACGACGGCGACTACTCGGTCACCGGGCACGCGCGCGCGGTGATCCGTTTTCTCGACGCGGTCGGACGCGGGCCCGTGCACCTCTTCGGCAACTCGCTCGGCGGCGCCGTCACCACCAGGGTCGCGGCGCTGCGGCCCGACCTCGTACGGACGCTCACGCTGGTGTCGCCGGCGCTGCCGGAGATCCGCGTCCAGCGCAGCGCGGTGCCGACGGCGATGCTGGCGCTGCCCGGAGTCGCCGGACTCTTCACCCGGCTGACCAAGGAGTGGTCTGCGGAGGAGCGGGTCCGCGGGGTGATGGCGCTCTGCTACGGCGACCCCGCGCGGGTCTCGCCGGAAGGTTTCCGCAACGCCGTGGAGGAGATGGAGCGGCGGCTGCAACTGCCGTACGTCTGGGACGCGTTGACACGCTCCGCGCGCGGGCTCGTCGACGCGTACACGCTGGGCGGCCAGCACGGGCTGTGGCGCCAGGCCGAGCGCGTGCTCGCCCCGACCCTGCTCGTCTACGGCGGCCGGGACCAGCTCGTCGGCTTCCGCATGGCCCAGAAGGCGGCCCGCACCTTCCGCGACTCCCGCCTGCTCGCCCTGCCGGAGGCGGGGCACGTGGCGATGATGGAGTACCCGGAGACGGTGTCCCGGGCGTTCTGCGAACTTCTCGGTGAAACGGGCGAGTTGGCCGGCGGTTTCCCGTCCGGGAAGCCGGCGGTCGAGGGCAAGGCTTCCCTCGACGGAGGTGGTGCGGTCGTCGGCGACGGCGAGACCGCTGCCGAGAGTGCGGGGAGCTGAGGGGAGACGTGGGACGCCACAGCCGCCGCGGGGGCGCCGCGGCCGCGGAGGGTGACGCAGGGGACATGGGCGCGGGGCGGGGCGGTCGGCCGACCGCCGGGCCCGGCTCGGTTCCGGGGGCGCAGCAAGGTGGTTCGGGCGGTCGCCGGGTGCCCGGGCCGTCGTCCGGCCAGCAGGCGGCTCCGCCGTACGGGGCGCCGAGGCCGGCGGACGGCACCCCCGCGCGCGGGGTGCCGCGATTCCCTGACGGCACGCCCGCGCGTGGAGTGCCGCGGCTGCCCGACGGCACCCCCGCGCACGGCACCCCCCGTTTCCCCGACGGCACCCCCGCCCACGGCACGCCGCGAGTCCGCGGTGGTCACCCCGAGCAGCGTGAAGCCGGCGGTGGCTGGGGGAAGTTGAGAGGGCAGGACGGTGCGGCGGGCGCCGGGGCCGGCGTTTCCCTTCCGCGGCAGCGGCAGGCTCCGCCCGGAGTGCCGCGGCAGGACTACCTCGACGCCTTCGACGAGGACGACGACGTCTTCGCGCCCCGTAGCGGCGTCTCCGCGCACGCCTCGGACCCCTACGACTCCGTCACCGACTGGGACCCCGGCACCGGTGTCGGCGTCCCCTCCGAGACCGACGACGACGCGCCGCCGACCGGCGTGCCCGCGCAGGTCAGGGGCACCAAGGGGCGGACGTTCACCGGTATCGCGGCCGCCGCCGTCACTACCGTGCTGGCCGTCATCGTCGCCGGGCAGGTCGCCAACGGGCGGGACGACGACGCCATAGGGACGCAGTCGGCCACCGACCAGGCGCGCGACGCCAGGGACTCGGCCTCGCAGCCGGCGCCGTCCTCGTCGCCGAGCGTGGCGACGCTGACGTACGCGCAGGCGATGGGCAAGAAGTACCCGCTCAGTGCCACGCTCAAAGGGTCGGGGAAGTTCGACGCGGTCCCCGGGGTCGACAAGGCGCCGGGCACGGGACAGAAGTACACCTACCGCGTGGACGTGGAGCAGGGGCTCGGGCTCGACGGCGAACTCTTCGCCCGGGCCGTGCAGCAGACACTCAACGACAAGCGCAGCTGGGCCCACAACGGCGCCCGCACCTTCGAGCGCATCTACACCGGCAAGCCTGACTTCGTGATCACGCTCGCCAGCCCCGGGACCACCGCCAAGTGGTGCGCCAAGTCCGGCCTCGACACCACCGAGGACAACGTCTCCTGCGACTCGGCCTCCACCGAGCGAGTGATGATCAACGCATACAGATGGGCACAGGGATCGAAGACATACGGTGATCAAATTCACGCCTACCGGCAAATGTTGATCAACCACGAGGTCGGTCACCGGCTCGGCTACAGCCATGTCACCTGCAGCAAGAACGGCCAGCTCGCGCCGGTCATGCAGCAGCAGACCAAGTTCCTCGACCATGACGGGATCCACTGTCTGCCCAATCCCTGGCCGTATCCCGGGAGTTGACAAGCGCCACATACGTCACATTGACATGCGCAGAAAGTTCATACATATTTCTGGGCATGTCGACCCCCCACGCCTCCGCATGCGCCGCCATAGAGCTGGCGCTGATCGGCGTGACCCCGCTCTGCGTGGCCGATATTCACTGTCGCTGACGCTCGCCCCCAGGCGTTCGCGTCGCGATCTTTTTCTCTTCCGTGACTCGGTCACGGTTTTCGACGACCTGACGCCCGGGCAGAGGTCTGTTCACTTTCGTCTCACTCCTCGTCCATCTGTCTCACGATTCGGGCAAACGGGCTCGAACCACCCCGAGAGGTCGTCATTCCGATGCGCCAACCGTCCGTCACAGCGCGCCGCGTGGCCGCGGCATCCGTAGGCCTGGTGCTGGCAGCGGGTGCCGCCGCCTGCGGGCCGAAAGACAACGATGCCAAGGGCGGCGCCGGCGGCGACTCCACGCCCCACAAGGGCGGCACGCTCACGGTCCTGAACTCCGAGGCCCAGACGGACTTCGACCCCGCGCGCCTGTACACCTCCGGCGGTGGCAACGTCCCGTCCCTGGTCTTCCGTACGCTCACCACCCGCAACCGCGAGGACGGCGCGGCCGGCGCCAAGGTCGTCCCCGACCTCGCCACCGACACCGGGCGTCCCAACAAGGACGCGACCGTGTGGACGTACACCCTGAAGAAGGGCCTCAAGTACGAGGACGGCACCGCGATCACGTCCGCCGACATCAAGTACGGCATCGAGCGCTCCTTCGCGCCCGAACTGTCCGGCGGCGCCCCCTACTTGCGGGACTGGCTGGTCGGCGCGGCCGACTACCAGGGGCCGTACAAGGACAAGGGCAAGAAGGGTCTGTCGGCGATCGGGACGCCGGACAGCCGGACCATCGTCTTCCATCTGAACAAGCCCGAGGGCGAGTTCCCGTACCTGGCCACGCAGACGCAGTTCACGCCCGTCCCGAAGGCCAAGGACACGGGCACGAAGTACGAGGAGCACCCGATCTCGTCCGGCCCGTACAAGGTCGTCAAGAACGAGAACGACGGTGAGCACCTGGTGCTCGAGCGCAACAAGTACTGGTCGACGGCGACGGACGCCGAGCGCAAGGCCTACCCGGACAAGGTCGACGTGAAGTCGGGGCTGGACTCGTCCGTGATCAACCAGCGGCTGTCCGCGTCTCAGGGAGCGGACGCGACCGCCGTCACGACGGACACCAACCTCGGTCCGGCCGAGCTCGCCAAGGTGAGCGGGGACAAGGAACTGGCCGCCCGCGTCGGCACGGGCCACTTCGGTTACACGAACTACATAGCGTTCAACCCGACGGTCAAGCCGTTCAACAACGTCAAGGTGCGGCAGGCGATCTCGTACGCCATCGACCGGTCGTCCGTGGTCAACGCGGCCGGCGGTTCCGCGCTCGCCGAGGCTGCCACCACCTTCCTGCCGGACCAGAAGTCGTTCGGGTACACGCCGTACGACCTCTTCCCGGCCGGCAAGACGGGCAACGCCGCCAAGGCCAAGGAGCTGCTGGCGCAGGCCGGTTACAAGAACGGGCTCACCGTCACGCTGACCCACTCCAACGCCAAGGACTTCGAGACCAGCCCGGAGATCGCGACCGCCGTCCAGGACGCGCTCAAGAAGGCCGGCATCACGGTCAAGCTGCAGGGCCTGGAGGACAACGACTACCGGGACAAGATCCACAGCGTGAAGACCGAGCCCGGCTTCTTCCTCGCCCACTGGGGTGCCGACTGGCCCTCCGGCGGTCCCTTCCTCGCCCCGATCTTCGACGGCCGGCAGATCGTCAAGGACGGCTCGAACTTCAACAACGGCCTGCTGAACGACAAGTCGGTCAATGCCGAGATTGACGCGATCAACAAGTTGACCGATCTTGACGCGGCCGCCAAGAGGTGGGGCGCACTGGACAAGAAGATCGGCGAGCAGGCCCTGACCGTGCCGCTGTTCCACCCCGTCTACAAGCGCCTGGTCGGCGGCGACATCAAGAACGTCGTGATCAGCGACTGGACCGGCGTGCTGGACATCTCGCAGGTCGCGGTCAAGTAGCGCCGTGAGCGAGGCACTTGTCGCCGCCGAGGCCGCCGGGACGGGCGTGGAGCCCGTTCCCGGCGCCTCGGGGGCTCGTCAGTTCTGGCGGCGGCTGCGTACGCAGCGCGCCGCCCTCGTCGCGGCGGCCCTCGTCGCGCTGCTGGTCCTGGTCGCGCTCGCCGCGCCCCTCCTCACCCTCATCGAGGGCCAGGACCCGACCACGTACCACCCGTCACTCGTCGACTCCGCGCGCGGAGGCGTGCCGATCGGCTCCTTCGGAGGGATCGGCGGGGACCACTGGCTGGGCGTCGAACCGCAGACCGGACGTGATCTGTTCGCGCGGCTCGTGTACGGGGCGCGGGTCTCGCTGGGGGTCGCGCTGGCCGCGACGGTCATCCAGGTCTTCGTGGGTGTGGTGATGGGCATCGCCTCGGCGCTCGGCCGTGGATGGGTTGATCAACTGTTGAGCAGGATCACCGACATCTTCGTCGCCATGCCGTTGATGATCATGTCGTTGGCGCTGCTCGCGATCGTCCCGTCGAGCTTTCCGCGACCTGTACTGGTCACGTTGGTCATCGGGTTCATCGCCTGGGGCAACATCGCGAAGATCGTGCGGGCCCAGACGCTCACGCTGAAGGGGCTCGACTACGTCTCCGCCGCCCGGCTCAGCGGCTGGGGCACCTGGCGCATCGCCCGCAGAGAGCTGCTGCCGGGGCTCGCCGCGCCGGTCATCACGTACGCCGCGATCCTCATGCCGGTCAACATCAGCGTCGAGGCCGCCCTGTCGTTCCTCGGCGTCGGCGTGAAGCCGCCGACGCCGTCCTGGGGGCAGATGCTGACCGCCGCCGACGTCTGGTACCAGGCGGCCCCGCAGTACCTGCTGCTCCCGGCGGGCGCGCTGTTCGTCACCGTGCTCGCGCTGACCGTCCTCGGCGACGGCGTGCGCACCGCTCTGGACCCGCGCGCCGCCTCACGCCTGAGCATCGGCACGGGCCGCAAGCGCGAGGCCAAGGCCAACAACAAGCCCGAGGCCGGCACCAAGCCCGAGGCGAACACCAGGCTTGAGGCCAAGGCCGACAAGGGGGGCGCCGCATGAGCGGCTTCGGAGGCTTCCTCCTGCGACGCGCCGTCGGCACCGTGGTGACCCTGCTGGCCATCTCGGTGATCGTCTACGTCGTCTTCTACGCCACCCCGGGCAACGTCGCCCAGATCACCTGCGGTCCCCGCTGCTCCCCGGAGCAGGTGCACCAGGTGGCCCAGCAACTGAAGCTCGACGACCCGCTGTACGTGCGCTACTGGCACTTCCTGGTGGGCCTGATCGCCGGTCAGGACTACTCCACCGGCACCTCGGTGGAGCACTGCTCGGCCCCCTGCCTCGGGCTCTCCTACCAGAGCGACCAGCAGGTCATGAACATCATCCTGACCAAGCTCCCGGTGAGTCTGTCGCTCGTGCTCGGCGCGATGGTGCTGTGGCTGGTGCTCGGCGTCGGCACCGGTGTGCTCTCCGCGTGGCGGCGGGGCCGGTTCACCGAGCGGGTGCTGACCGCCCTCACCTTGGCCGGCTGGGCCACCCCGGTCTTCGTCATCGGCCTGGTCCTGATGATCGTCGTCTGCGGCGAACTGCAACTGCTGCCCTTCCCGCAGTACGTGAACTTCACCGACGACCCCGAACAGTGGGCCTGGAACCTGCTCCTGCCCTGGCTCTCGCTCGCCCTCATCGAGGCCGCGGCCTTCGCCCGGCTGACCAGGGCGGCGATGCTGGAGACGCTGGCCGAGGACCACATCCGCACCTTCCGGGCGTACGGCGTCGCCGAGCGGACGATCGTGGGACGGCACGCGCTGCGCGGCGCGCTGGCGCCCGTCATCGCGCTGAACGCCAACAACGTCGGCTCGGCGATCGGCGGCGCCGTCCTCACCGAGACCCTCTTCGGACTGCCCGGCATCGGCCAGGAACTCGTCCATGCCGTCAACGTGGTCGACCTCCCGGTCGTCGTCGGCATGGTCCTGGTGATCGGCTTCTTCGTGGTCCTCGCCAACGCCGTCGCGGACGTGCTGTACGCGGTGGCCGACCGACGGGTGGTACTGACGTGAGTCTCGTCCAAGTCACGGATCTGACCGTCGAGTTCGGCGACCTGCGGGCCGTCGACGGCCTTTCCTTCCAACTGGAGCAGGGTGCCGCTCTGGCCCTGGTCGGCGAGTCGGGCTCCGGCAAGTCCACGGTCGCCTCGGCCCTGCTGGGGCTGCACCGCGGCACCGGCGCGCGGGTCGGCGGCTCGATCGGGGTCGCCGGCACCGACGTACAGGAGGCGTCCGACGACGAACTGCGGCGGCTGCGCGGCGGGAAGGCGGCGATGGTCTTCCAGGACCCGCTGTCGTCCCTCGATCCGTACTACGCGATCGGCGACCAGATCGCCGAGGTGTACCGCGTGCACACGCGCGTGTCTCGGCGAGCGGCACGCGCGCGTGCGGTGGAGGTATTGGACCGGGTGGGAATTCCGGACGCACAACGCCGGTCCCGCTCGCGGCCGCACGAGTTCAGCGGCGGCATGCGTCAGCGGGCGCTCATCGCCATGGCGCTGGCCTGCGAGCCCGAGCTGCTGATCGCCGACGAGCCGACGACGGCCCTCGACGTCACCGTCCAGGCCCAGATCCTCGACCTGCTGCACACGCTGCGCGAGGAGACCGGCATGGGGCTGCTGCTCGTCACGCACGACGTGGGCGTCGCCGCCGAGAGCGTCGACGACGTCCTCGTCATGCGGCACGGGCGCGTGGTCGAACACGGGCCGGTGGCGGACGTGCTGGGCGCGCCGGCGGAGGCGTACACACGCGACCTGCTGGCGGCGGTCCCGCGCGTGGACACGCGGCGGGCGATACCGGAGGACCTCCGGGAAGCTGTGACGGGGGATGGCCGGACTGACGTGTCAGGTGCTGCGGCTAGGGGCGGCGGGACCGACTCGGCAGGAGCTGTGACGGAGGGCGGCGGGGCCGACTTCGCAGGAGTTGTGGTCGAGGGCGGCGAGACCGTCTCCGTCGGCGCCGGGGCGGGGGACACCCCGGGTGTCTCCTCGGGCACTGCCGGGGACGTCGTCCTGGAGGCGAAGGGCCTGCGGCGTGAATTCGGGCGCGGCAAGCGGGCGTTCGCGGCCGTGGACGACGTGTCGCTGACGATCCACCGGGGCGAGACCCTCGGCGTCGTCGGCGAGAGCGGCAGCGGCAAGACGACGCTGGGCCGGATGCTGGTCGGCCTGCTGGAGCCGACGGCCGGGGAGGTCCGCTACGAGGGGCACGCGCGCGTGGGCGTGAATCCGGCCGTCCAGATGGTCTTCCAGGACCCCGTCTCCTCCCTCAACCCCCGCCGCAGCGTGGGCGAATCGATAGCCGATCCGCTCCGCGCGCGGGGCGAGCGGGACGAGGGGCGCATCCGGGGGCGTGTCACGGAACTGCTGGAGCGCGTGGGGCTCGAAGGGGCGCACTACGACCGCTACCCGCACGAGTTCAGCGGCGGCCAGCGCCAGCGCGTCGGCATCGCGCGGGCGCTCGCCGCCGACCCGCGCGTCATCGTCTGCGACGAGCCCGTCTCCGCTCTGGACGTGACCACACAGGCCCAGGTGGTCGCCCTGCTCGGCGAGTTGCAGCGCGAACTCGGGCTCGCGCTCGTCTTCGTCGCCCACGACCTCGCCGTCGTACGACAGGTCAGCGACCGGGTCGCGGTCATGCGACGCGGCCGGATCGTCGAGTCGGGCCCCGCCGACGAGGTGTACGACAGCCCCCAGGACCCGTACACCAAGCAGCTCCTGGCCGCCGTACCGGCACTCGACCCCCAGGTCGCGGCCCGTCGCAGGGCCGCCCGTCGAGAGCTGGCCGCCGCCTGACGGAACGTAACTGCTTGATCTCTTAGCGCGATGGAACGCGACCCGCACGGGAAAGTTACGAGCGTTCACCCCTTTTGGTGGTGCGACGGACAACCGTCCGTCGCACCACCGCCTTGTCCGCATACGTTCTTCCCGCTGCGAGCCGCCGGGTCAACGGTGGCTCCCCATACGGGAGATCGGGGGTGCACTCGTGCGCATCGGACTGCTTACGGAGGGTGGCTATCCGTATGTGAGCGGTGACGCCAGGCTCTGGTGCGACCGGCTCGTGCGCGGGCTCGGGCAGCACGAGTTCGACGTCTACGCGCTCAGCCGCAGCGAGCGCCAGGAGGACGAGGGCTGGGTCCCGCTGCCGTCGCAGGTCAACCGTGTGCGGACGGCACCGCTGTGGACGGCCGAGGACGACGGGGTCGGCTACGGGCGGCGGGCGCGCCGCCGGTTCCACGAGTGCTACGGGGAGTTGGCGGCCGCGCTGTGCGCGGGCAACGCCGGGGATCCTTCCGGCACTTCCGGGCAGGCTTCGGCCGCTGAGGCGGACCGTTTCGGCAGCGCGCTGTACGGGCTCGCCGAACTCGCCCGCGACGAAGGCGGGCTGGTGGGAGCGCTCCGCTCCGAGGCCGCCGTACGCGCCCTGGAGCGCGCCTGTCGTGCGCCGGGCGCCCTGCGGGCGGCACGTGAGGCGCGCGTACCGGACCTGCTCGCGGTCGCCGCGCACCTGGAGCGCGCCCTGCGCCCCCTCTCGCTCGACTGGTACGAGGAGGACGGGCTCGGCTCGGTCGACCTGTGCCACGCGACGTCCGGCGGCCCCGCGGCCCTGCCCGGACTGCTCGCCGGCCACTTCCACGGCGTACCCCTGCTGCTGACCGAGTACGGCGTGCGGCTGCGCACGCACTACCTGGCCGCCACGGACGCTCCGCCCGCCGTGCGGTCCCTGCTCGCCGCCTTCCACGGCAGGCTCGCCGCCGAGATCTACGACCGGGCCGCGGTCGTCACACCGGGCAACGCGCACGCCCGCCGCTGGCAGGAGCGCTGCGGCGCCGACCGCGCGAAGGTCCGTACGGTCTACCCGGGCATGGACGCCTCCCACTTCGCCGAGGTGGGGGAGTCCCCGGAGTGCGCGGACCCCGACACGGTGGTCTGGGTCGGCCGCGTCGAACCCACCAAGGACCTGGTCTCGCTACTGCACGCCTTCGCGGAGATCCGCAAGGAGGAGCCGAAGACGCGGCTGCGGATCGTCGGCGCGCCGGTCGGCGCCGAGGGCGAGGCCTACCTCGGGCACTGCAGGGCCCTCGCCGCGCAGCTCTTCCCCGACGAGGCCGAGGGGCCGCACTCCGTCGGCGACAACCCCGTCTCCTTCGAGGAGGTCGGCGGCCCGGAGCTGCCGAGCCTCGCCGACGCGTACGCCGCCGGTGCGCTGACCGTGCTGTCAAGCGTCGTCGAGGGCTTCCCGATCAGCCTGGTCGAGGCCATGTTCTGCGGCCGGGCGACGGTGTCCACGGACGTCGGCGCGGTCGTCGAGGTCATCGGCGGCACGGGGCTCGTCGTACCGCCGCGCAACCCGCGGGCGCTCGCCGAGGCGTGTCTCGCGCTGCTGCGGGACCCCGAGCGCTGCGAGCGGCTGGGCGCCGCGGCACGCGCGCGTGCGCTCGAACTGTTCACCGTCGAGCAGAACACCACGGCATTTCACGGCATTTACCTGGAGATCGTCTCGCACACCCCGGTGCGCCGGGTCGTCCTCGACGACACCGGAGAACCCCTGCCCTTCGCCGTCCCCGCCGAGGCCCACGTCCCCGGCCGCTGGACCGACCCGGGCGCGCGCGTGGTGGCCCGCGGCGGACCCGGCTGGGCGGCGGGCGCACCGGTCCGTGCGACGAACCCGATGCGCCCCACCACTCCGATGCCGGCCACGGAGGGGACACGATGAGCGACTTGGGAGCCCTGGACCGCCCCGGCATGCCGGACAGCCCCGGAGCCTGGGACGAACGCTCGCGGGGATGGCTCACGGGGGAGACGCCCGGCACGGAGAGCGCCGGGGGCGAGGCGGCGCCTTGTCGGTGCGGCAGCGATGACGTGTCGGTGGGCGCGGGTGGTGGTGCTGAGGTTTCGGTGCGGGCGGGTGGCGGTGTTGAGGTTCCGGTACGTGCGGGGTGCGGTGCCGAAGTTCCGGTCTGTGCGGGATGTGGTGCTGACGTTTCGGTACGTGCGGGTGGCGCTGGCGAAGCTCTGGCAGCTCTGGTGCAGGCGGGTGGGGACGCTGAACTTCCGGTACCCGCGTGTTGCGGTGGGGAAGTTCCGGCGCGGGCGGGTGGCGGTGCTGTAGGCCCAGTACGCGCGGGATGCGGTGCTGATGAGGACCGCGCTCGTGGTTTTGCCGAAGGTCCGGTGCAGGCGGATGGCGGTGGCGAAGTCCCGGTACGCGCGTGTGGCGGTGTCGAAGCGTCGGCACGCGCGCGTGGTGATGCCGAAGCTCCGGTGCAGACAGGCGGCGGTGGCGAAGTCCCGGTACGCGCGTGTGGCGGTGCCGAAACGTCGGCACGCGCGCGTGGTGATGCCGAAGCTCCGGTGCAGACAGGCGGCGGTGGCGAAGTCCCGGTACGCGCGTGTGGCGGTGTCGAAGCGTCGGCACGCGCGCGTGGTGATGCCGAAGGTCCGGTGCAGACAGGCGGCGGTGCCGAACTCCCGGTACGCGCTTGTGGTGATGCCGAAGTTCCCGTGCAGGCGGGTAGTGATGCCGAAACCCCGGCACACGCGCGTGCCGACGCCGAAGCCCCTGCCGCACGGCGGCAACCCACCCCCCGTCGCACCGCCGCCGACCCCGTGAAGGCGCTGATGCACCGTCATCGCGAGCTGTGCGAACGGGCGGTGGACCCCTTGGAGATCGCTGCGGCCCTGGAAGCCCACGGCGTCACCGATCGGACCGCCGCGCGCTTCCGCCACCGGGACGTCTTCTCCCTGGCGGAGGAGATGTACGCGCGCGTACCCCGCGACGACGACGCGCCCGCTCGCGCCGCAGCCCTCAACGCCCCGCGGGCACGCGCCGGCTGGGCCCTGCTCACCCTCCTGCCCGGAGCACTGTGCGCCGCGACCGTGGCCGCCCTCCACCTCACCCACGGGCAGACCCGCGCGATCGCAGTCGCCGTCGGCGTCCTCGCCGTGGTCCTCGCCCTGCGCGCGGCGCTCGCCCGTGGCCCCCTCGGCGCAACGGACCGCACACCCCCGGCATCCGCCCCGCACACGTCCGGCAGCCGGGTGTGGACGTACTGGCTCGTCGCCTACGCCCTCCTCGGCGACGGACTCCTGCGCGCGGCCGTCGCCGGAGGCCCCGACGGCCTGCCCACCGGCGCCGCCGACGGCCCTTGGCCCCTGGCCACGGCCCCCGTCCTGGCCCTCACCCTGGCTTGCGCCCCCGCTGCCTGGAGCGCCCACCTCTTCGCCGTACGCGCCCGCCGCAGACTGAGCGCCAGCCGAGGCCTGGAGGAGTTCGCCGCCTCCGTACGGCCGCTGCTGCTCGGCACGTTCGCCCTGTTCCTGTGCGCCCTGACGGCCCTGCTCGCCCTGTGCGGCGCGGTCCTGGGCGAGCCCGCGGCCTACGCCCAGACCGTCACCCTGGGCGCCCTGCTGCTCCTCGCCCGCCTCCTCACCACGCACGGTTTCACCCGCTCCCCGGCACTCGTCCTGACGGCCACCGCCACGGCCGAGGCGACCGCCCTGGCCACGGTCTTCGCGGGGCGCCTCCCCGGGTGCGGCTTCCTCGCCACCCCCGTGGAAACCGTCATCGACGCCTGGGGCCCCGGCAGCATCCCGGCCCTCGCCTGTTCAACGGCCGCGCTGACCCTCCTGATCCACGCGACCCGCACACTCAGCCGAGCCTCGGCCCACGCCCCCGCGGACCAGCCATGCTGACGCGCCAACGGCCTTCGGCGCCTCGACGGACACACCGCCGGGCCCGCACTCGTCCGCCTGGGCGGAAGCCCGGCCCAGGCCGCGGGCCCGGACGGGCGACGTCCCGCGCACGGCTCCCCGCAGCCACACACCGTCGCCCGGCCGACGCCCCGGTCTCAAGCAGCCCGGCAAACCTCGCCCCGCACCCCGCCCGGACCGAAGCCCGCCCCAACTCCCGGGCCCGCACGGGCCACGCCCCGCGCACGGCCCGCCGTGACGACACAGCGCCGCCCGGCCGCCGCCCGGCCGCACGGCCCCCGGCGAACCTCGCCCCTCACCCCGCCACAGGCGCCCGGCCCCGTCGCCCGAGGCAATTGCACCTCCCCCTCCGAAGGAGAACCCAGATGATCACCTCCCGACCCGACGCCTCGGCACCGGGAGCCGCCCGATGAGAGTCCTGCTGATCGGAGCCAACGGCTACCTGGGCCGCTTCGTCGCCGACCGTCTGCTCGCCGACCCGGCCGTCCAGCTCACCGCCCTCGGCCGCGGCGACGACGCCGACGTCCGCTTCGACCTCGCGTCCGGCAGCCCCGGTGCCCTCACCCGCTTCCTCGACGCGGTCCACCCCGGTGTCGTCATCAACTGCGCCGGCGCCACCCGCGGCGGCGCCCGCGATCTGACCCGCCACAACACCGTCGCCGTCGCCACCGTCTGCGAGGCCCTGCGGCGCAGCGGCTGCGGCGCCCGACTGGTGCAGATCGGCTGCGGCGCCGAGTACGGACCCAGCCAGCCCGGCTCCTCCACGGCCGAGGACGCCGTCCCCCGTCCCGGCGGCCCGTACGGCGTGAGCAAGCTCGCCGCCACCGAACTGGTCCTGGGCTCGGGCCTGGACGCCGTCGTCCTCCGGGTCTTCTCACCGGCAGGACCCGGCACGCCCGCCGGCTCACCGCTCGGCCGCCTCGCCGAGGCCATGCGGCGCGCCATGCAGTCCGGCGACGGCGAACTCAAACTCGGCGGCCTCGGCGCCCAGCGCGACTTCATCGACGTACGCGACGTGGCCCGCGCCGTGCACGCCGCCTCGCTCTCCGCCGCGCAGGGCGTCATCAACATCGGCTCGGGCCGCGCAGTCCGCCTGCGCGACGCCGCCGCCATGCTCGCCCGCGTGGCCGGATACGGCGGTGCCCTCCACGAACTCGACGGCCCGCCCGGCCCGCTGAGGTCGACCATCGGCCACCCGCGCCCCGAACCGGACCACGCGGGCCCGGTTGCGTACCCGGACGGCTGCGGCAGCTGGCAGCAGGCCGACGTGCGCACCGCACGCGACCGGCTCGGCTGGCGGCCCCGCATCAACCTCGAAGAGTCCCTCGCCGACATCTGGATGGAGGCGGCATGCCGTATCTGACCAGCACCAAAGCGGGCACCGCGAGCACCGACGTGCGCACCGGCTTCGGCATCCCCGGTTACGCACACCCCCTCGTCGCCCCCACCGAGTGGGGCGAACTCACCCGCCCCGGAACCCCCTTGCACTGGGTCGTCCTCAACGTGGCCGACGGCCCCGGCTCCCGCCCCGACCCGCACTGCCTGGAGGCCGCGGGCCGCCTGCGCAACGCCGGCGTACGGGTCCTCGGCCACCTCGACACCGCGTACGGGGCCCGGAGCCACAGCGATGTGATCTCCGACGCACAGCGCCACATCGACTGGTACCAGGTCGACGGCTTCCTCCTGGACCGCTGCCCGACCGAACGTGTCTCGCTCCCCGGGGTCCGCCGCACCGTCACCACGCTCCGCACGATCCGCGACGACGCCCACATCGTCCTCGGCCACGGCACCCATCCGTACGCCGGCTACGCCGAGACCGCCGACCAACTGGTCACCTTCTCCGGCTCCTGGAGCGACTACCGCTGGTCGCAGGTGGCCGAGTGGACCGCCGACCACCCGCCCGAGCGCTTCTGCCACTTCGTCCACGGGGTACCCCGCCCCCACCTGGAGGAGGCACTGCGCATCGCGCGCTGGCAGGGCGCCTCGACCATCTACTTCACCGACCACACCGACCGGGGCGGCCGCAGCGATCCCTGGGAGACCATGCCCGGCTACTGGGACGAACTCGTCTCGCGGATCGGAACGGGTGTCTCGGAATGAAGAAGGCCATGGCAGTGTTACGGGGAGAACAACTGTAGTGATTGACCGACCAACGGAGTCCCCGTGTCGCTGCCACCCCTGGTCGAGCCAGCCTCTGAGCTCACCGTAGACGAGGTCCGCAGGTACTCCCGCCACCTGATCATCCCCGACGTAGGGATGGACGGGCAGAAGCGGCTGAAGAACGCCAAGGTGCTCTGTGTGGGCGCCGGCGGCCTGGGCTCGCCGGCGCTGATGTACCTGGCCGCGGCGGGCGTGGGCACGCTCGGCATCGTGGAGTTCGACGAGGTCGACGAGTCGAACCTGCAGCGCCAGATCATCCACAGCCAGGCGGACATCGGCCGCTCCAAGGCGGAGTCCGCGCGCGACTCCGTGCTCGGCATCAACCCGTACGTGAACGTGATCCTTCACGAAGAGCGGCTCGAAGCCGAGAACGTGATGGACATCTTCAGCCAGTACGACCTGATCGTCGACGGCACGGACAACTTCGCGACCCGCTACCTGGTCAACGACGCGGCCGTGCTGCTGAACAAGCCGTACGTCTGGGGCTCGATCTACCGCTTCGACGGCCAGGCCTCGGTGTTCTGGTCCGAGCACGGCCCCTGCTACCGCTGCCTGTACCCGGAGCCCCCGCCGCCGGGCATGGTCCCCTCCTGCGCCGAGGGCGGCGTCCTGGGCGTGCTGTGCGCGTCCATCGGCTCCATCCAGGTCAACGAGGCCATCAAGCTCCTCGCGGGCATCGGTGAGCCGCTCGTCGGCCGCCTGATGATCTACGACGCCCTGGAGATGCAGTACCGCCAGGTCAAGGTCCGCAAGGACCCGAACTGCGCGGTCTGCGGCCCGAACCCGACCGTCACCGAGCTCATCGACTACGAGGCCTTCTGCGGCGTCGTCTCCGAGGAGGCCCAGGAGGCGGCCGCCGGCTCGACGATCACTCCCAAGCAGCTCAAGGAGTGGATCGACGACGGCGAGAACATCGAGATCATCGACGTCCGCGAGGTCAACGAGTACGAGATCGTCTCGATCCCCGGCGCCAAGCTGATCCCGAAGAACGAGTTCCTCATGGGCACCGCCCTGGAGAGCCTGCCGCAGGACAAGAAGATCGTCCTGCACTGCAAGACGGGTGTCCGCAGTGCGGAAGTCCTCGCGGTCCTGAAGTCCGCGGGCTTCTCCGACGCCGTACACGTCGGCGGCGGAGTCATCGGCTGGGTCAACCAGATCGAGCCGGACAAGCCGGTCTACTAGACGCACGCCTTTCCGGAAGGGGCTCGGCACCATGCGTGCCGGGCCCCTTTCCGCTGCCGGAGCACCTGCCCGGGTAGGTCCCCGGGCAGCCGCCCCGACTACGAGGCGCAGACCTTGCCGTCCTTCGGCACCGTCCCCTTCAGCAGATACGCGTTCACCGTGGAGTCGACACAGTCGCTCCCGCTTCCGTACGCACCGTGCCCCTCGCCCTTCCAGGTGAGCTCCACACCCACGCCCTTGCCCAGCTCGTCGGCCATCTTCCGGGCGCCCTCGTACGGCGTCGCCGGGTCGCCGGTGTTGCCGACCACCAGGACCGGTGCCGCACCGGGCGCGCTCACCTCGGGGGTGTCGTACTGCCCGGCCACCGGCCAGTCGTGGCACCAGCCGGCCGTGTCCCAGCCGAGGAACTCGCCGAACACGGGCGAGATCTTCTCGAACGTCGGCAGCAGCTTCTTCGTCTCCTCGGCGGTCGGCCGCTGCTTGTCGTCCAGGCACGATATGACGCGTTGCGAGTGGGTCGTCGTGCCGTAGTGGCCCGATGAATCACGGTCGTTGTAGCCGTCGGCGAGCGCCAGCAGCTCCGAGCCGTCGCCCTGTTCGGCCGAGTCCAGGGCGCTGGTCAGCGTCGGCCAGCCGGCCTTGCTGTACAGAGGCAGGACGATGCCGGTGAGCGCGAGCGTCTGCGTCAGCTTCCGCCCGGACGAGGTGGGCAGCGGATTGGCGTCGAGCCGCTTCACCAGGTTGGCGATCTTCCGAGAGCCCTGCTTCGGGTCCTGGCCGGTCGACTTGAGGTAGTCGTCCAGGGCGCGCTGGAAGCCCCTGGCCTGGTTCTCCGCGTGGCCCATGGTGTCGGCGCTCGGGTCGACGACCGCGTCCAGGATCAGCCGCCCCACCTTCTTAGGGAACAAGTGGGCGTAGACGCCGCCGAGTTCGGTGCCGTACGAGATGCCGAAGTAGTGCATCTTCGTGTCGCCCAGCACCTGGCGCATCAGGTCCATGTCGCGGGCGGTGTCCGTCGTCGAGACGTGCGCCATCAGCTTTCCGGCGGCCTTCTCGCAGCCCTTGCCGAAGTCGACGGCGTCCCGGAAGTACGCCTTCTCCTCGGCCGGGGTGTCCGGGGTGGCGTCCACGTCCTCGGCGGCCTGGATGCCCTTGTCGCTGCGGCAGCGCACGCCCTCGCTGGCGCCGACCCCGCGCGGGTCCCAGCTCACCAGGTCGTACTGCTCGCGCAGCACGGACACCGTGGCCGCGTACGAGGGCATCGTGGAGACGCCCGAGCCGCCGGGGCCACCGAAGTTGAACAGGAGCGAACCGATGCGCTTGCCGCCGCGGGACTTCGCGCGGATCAGCGCGAGGCCGATCGTGCCGCCGTCGGGCTTCGACCAGTCCAACGGCACCTTGAGCGTCGCGCACTGCCAGTCGCTGCCGGGCGCGGAGGAGGAGGCGGTGGCCTTGCAACGGCCCCAGGCGAGCTTCTGTCCGGTCAGTGAGGAGGGCAGCGCGGCGGTCGTGCCGGAGGAGCCGGACGACGGCGAGGCGGCCGCGCTCGTCTCCGCACCGCCCTTGCCGTCGTCGGACGACGAACCGCTGCTGCAACCGCCCACCAGCAGTGCCGCGGCGGCCCCCAGCGCCGTCCACCGTACGAATCGCGCCATGTGCGTTCCCCCCTCACAGGCCGTCCGCATCGAGCAGCGGAAGGCGGTCAGGCCATAGTAGGCGGATCAAGCCGCACCTGTCGGAGCCTGTGGATAACGTTCTGACCTGCATGTTTATCCGGAATCTGGCCCGGCGTCAGGAGCAGACGGTGCCCGCCGCCGGCACCTTTCCGTCCAGCAGATAGCCGTTCACCGCGGTCTGCACGCACTTGTTCTTGCTGTCGTACGCGCCGTGCCCCTGCCCCTTGTACGTCAGCTCGACGCCGACGCCCTTGCCCAGCGCGTCCACCATCTTCTTCGCGCCCGCGTACGGCGTGGCCGGGTCGCCGGTGTTGCCCACGACGAGGATCGGTGCGGCGCCCGGCGCGCTCACGTCGGGATGGTCGGCGGCGCCCGCCACGGCCCAGTCGGTGCAGCTGATCATGCCCCAGGCCAGGAAGTCGCCGAACAGGGGCGAGGCGGCCCGGAACTCGGGCAGTTTCTGCTGCACGTAGGCGGGGCTGTAGCGGGGCTTGTCGTCGGCGCAGTTGATGGCGATGTTGGCGGCCGTGATGTTGCTGTACTCGCCGTTCTCGCTGCGCCCGTTCATGGAGTCGGACAGCGCCATGAGGACCTTGCCGTCGCCGTCGTACGCCTGCTCCAGGCCCTCGGTGAGGTACGGCCAGAAGTCCTTCGAGTACAGCGCCTGCGCGATGCCGTTCGTCGCGGCGGTCTGCGTCAGCTGGCGGGGGAAGACGCCGGGGATCGGCTTGCTGTCGAGGTCCTTCAGCAGCTTGGCGATGCGGTCCTTCACGTCCTGCGCGGTGTCCCCGACGGGGCAGTCCGTGGTCTTCGAAGTGCAGTCCTCGGCGAAGTTGTCCAGCGCGAGCTGGAAGCCCTCGGCCTGCCCGAGCGAGCCCTGTTCGGAGTCCTGCGTCGGGTCGACGACCGCGTCGAAGACGGCGCGGCCCACCTTCTTCGGGAACAAGTGGGCGTAGACGCCGCCGAGTTCGGTGCCGTACGAGATGCCGAAGTAGTACAGCTTGTCGTCGCCGAGGACCTGCCGCATCAGGTCCATGTCACGGGCCGCGTCGGTGGTGCGGACGTGCGGCACCGCTTTTTTGGAGTTCTTCTCGCAGGCCGCGTTGAACTCCTTGGTGTTGTCCAGGAGCTCCGCGCTCTCGCCGGCGTCGTCGGGGGTCCCGTCCTGCTGGAAGTAAGCGTCGAGCTGTTGGTCGCTCTCACACTTCACGGGGGCGCTGCGGCCGACTCCGCGCGGGTCGAAGCTGACCAGGTCGTAGCGGGTGCGCAGTTTCGCGTAGTCCTCGCCGAAGGAGGGCAGCGTGGTGACGCCCGAGCCGCCGGGCCCGCCGAAGTTGAAGACGAGCGAGCCGATGCGTGTGCTCGCGTCGCCGCTGGCCTTCGCCCGGATCAGCGCGATGCCGATCGTGTCGCCCTTGGGCTCGGCCCAGTCGAGAGGCGCCTTCAGGGTGGCGCACTGCCACTGGCCGCCGTTCGGCAGAGGGGACGGGGCGTCACCGCCGCCCTCCGCGGCGGACGGGGCCGGGCAGTCCTTCCAGTCCAGCTTCTGGGCCGACAGATCCTCGTCCTTGGAGTCGTCGCTGCAACCCGCCAGCAGGGCGGACAGCAGCACGACGGTGGCGGTCACGGCGGCGGCGCGCAGGCGAGGAGCGTTCGGCATGCTCCCATCGTGCGGTCGCGCGCGCGGGTGCGCTCGGGGCACGAGCCGTAAGAGGTACGCCGAATACGGACTTCGTACTACAGCGCACCCTTGCGCGACAGTTGGTTGAACGCCAGCCAGCCCGGCAGCACCGGCAGCCACAGTGTCAGCAGCCGGAACAGCAGGACGGCCGGGGCCGCCACCTCCTTGGGGAGGCCGACGGCGATCAGACCGACCGTCAGGGTCGCCTCCACCGCGCCGACGCCGCCCGGGGTCGGCGCCGCGGACCCGAGCGCGTTGCCGGCGAGGAAGACGACGGCGACGCTGGCGATGCTGAGCGAGGTGCCCTCGTGGCCGAAGGCGCGGATCGAGGCGTCCAGGCACATCACGAAGCAGGCGGTCAGCAGCAGCATGCCGCCGATGCCGGTGACGAGCTTCTGCGGCCGCTGCAGCACGTCCAGCATGCGCGGCACGACACCGGCGAAAAGCGACCTCACGCGCGTGACGACGAATTTCCGCAGGAACGGCACCGAGGTGACCACGAGGACGAGCACCGCCACCGTCAGCAGACCCGCGATGACCGTCCGGGACGGCGACAGCGACGGCGTCTTCTCGGTGCCGGTCAGATAGCCGAACGACAGCAGCATCAGGATGTGGCAGCCGAGCCCGAACAGCTGCGAGGCCCCGACGCTCGCCACCGCGAGCCCCGGACGCACCCCCGAGCGCTGCAGGAAGCGCGTGTTGAGGGCGACACCGCCCACCGCGGCCGGAGCGACGATCTTGACGAACGACCCGGCGACCTGTGCCGCCACGGCCCGCAGGAACGGCACCCGCTCGGGCACGAACCCGAGCAGCGCCATTGCCGCCGCGAAGTAGCTGGCCGCCGAGAACAGTACGGCCGCGAGGACCCAGCCCCACTGGGCGTTCGCGATCAGGGGACCGAGTTCGATGTGGGTGAGCTGCGTCAGCAGGAAGTACGCGCCGATGGCGCCGGCGATGAAACTCATCAGCGTGCGCGGCCGCACCCGCTCGAGGCGGGCCGGTTCGACCGGCGCCTGCGGCCTGATCAACAGCACCTGGTGACGGATCTGCGTGAGCAGATCCTCCTCGCGCGCCTCGTCCAGGGCCTCGTCGAGGGCCCGCTTCTCGGCCCGAAGCTCCGCGCGTACGGCCTTCTTGTCGCGCTTTTCGAGTACGACGGGCCCGGTGTCGTCCGAGGCCTCTTCCAGACGGGCCTGCTTGGCCTGCCGGGAGGCCTCCAGGACCGCCTCGCGCTCGCGCTGGGCACGCTCGCGGGCCAGCTTGCGCAGGGTCGCGCGGGACGTGCGGCTCAGCGCGATGGGCTGGAGCATCGGCAGGCAGTCGGCCACGTCGTCCGGGCCGAGCACGCCCACCGCCGACGCCACCGCGCGCTCGGCGCCCACCCGCAGCCCGAGCGTCACCAGGAGCTGCGAGATGTCCATGCGCAGCAGCAGGTCACCGGCCGCGATCTCGCCGACGCGCAGATCGGTCAGGATCACCTTGCCGGAACGATCCACCAGAATCGCGTCGCCCACCAGCCTGCGGTGCGCGATGCGCCGGGACTGCAGCGCCCGTACCTGGTGCCAGGTGTCGTGCAGCAGTTCGTCGGTGATCTCGTCGTCCGCCAGGGTGTCGAGCGTGCGCCCGCCCGTGTGCTCGTAGATGAGCATCACGGCGTCGGGTCCGAGCTCCGAGGTCGCGATCAGCTTGGGCGCGTTGGCGCCGGCCGCGATGGCCGCGTACGCGAGCAGCGCCTCCTGCTCCAGCGCCTGGCGCAGCGACTGGAGGCTGCTGCGGGTGGCGAAGCCGCGCAGCGTCAGGTTGCGCCACGCGCGGTAGAAGAAGCCCTGCGCCTGCTGCTCCCGGTCGACGACCGTCACGTCCAGCGGCGGGCCGTCCTCCAGCGTGACGAAGTAGCGCCGGCCGCGGTCGCCGGTCTCCGGTGTCTCCGGCAGTTCCTCGCGGGCCGCGGTCACCGGGCGGAAGCCGACGTGCCGCAGGCCCGCCATCAGAGTCCGTCCCGTGGGGCGCACGTTGGGCGAGCCGACCGCGTACAGCGTCCCGTAGGCCACTGTCCAGCCGATCAGCACCGTCAGGATGATCGAGAACGGTGTCGTGTAGCCCGTGACGAGCATCGAGAAGGCATCGAGGAGCAGCACGATCCACAACACCGCGCGCCAGCGCGGCCGGCGCGACATGCCGACCGCCGTCATGTACGCGATGACCGGCGCGAGGTAACCGTGCACCGGGTCGGTCAGGGCGTGGATGTCACCGGGGGAGGGCTGGGTGAGCGCCTCCTGGATGGAGTCGGGGGCGGCCTTGGCGACCCACAGGTCCGTGGCGAGCGTCACCCCGTGCGCGAGGACCGCCGCGAGCACGCCGTCGGCGATGCGCAGCCCGTCGCGCTTGATCAGCCGCTCGATCGCGAACGCGACCGGCACCAGGAGGATCGCGATGCTGGAGGCCAGGCCGGCGATCTTGATGAGCAGATCGGGCGCCTGCCCGGTGCCCTTGTTGATGTCCTGTTCAAGCCCCGAGGTGGTGCCGTGCGCGAACGCGGCGATCGCGAGCAGCACGACGACGGCCAGCACGCCCACCAGGAGGCGCATCAGGTCGGACGGACGGTGCACGCGCGCGGGGAGCAGGGGTTCGTCGCCCTCGACCTCGTCGATGTGCGCCTCGTCGAGGAAGTCGTCCTCGCCCCGGTCCACGTCCTTCGACGCGCTGTCCTTGCTGTCGGCGGTGGAGTCGGATCCGGTGTCCGGGCGCGACGAAGCGTCAGAGGTGCTCTCCGCGTCCTCTGGGTGCGCACCCTGCTGTTTCATCGTCTCTTCTTGATCTCGTATCACCAGTCACCGCCCGCACGATGGTGGCATGCCCCACCGACACGCGGAGGTGTCAGGGTGCACATGCGGGGGCGCACAGTCTGCCGGAAGCGCCGCCCAGGAGCGAGGGATACGGACAGTCGCCGGCCCGTCACAGTGTCGGTGGCGTGGGGCAGGATGGGCCGGATGAGCGAGGAGAGCCTTCCGCAGGACGCCCACCCGGAGCACGCGGATGCCGGTCCGGAGCACACGGACGCGCTGCCGGAGTACGCGGAGCGGGTCCTTGAGGTCGCCGAACTGATCCCGCCCGGACGTGTCATGACGTACGGAGACGTCGCCGAGTGGCTCGAGGAGGGCGGCCCACGCCAGGTCGGCCGTGTGATGGCCCTCTACGGAGGAGCCGTTGCGTGGTGGCGGGTCGTGCGCGCGGACGGCGTCCTGCTCCCGGGACACGAACTGCGGGCGCTCGACCACTACCGCACCGAGGGCACACCGCTGAAGGAGGCGAGCAGGGCCGCCGAGGGCCACCTGCCGCGCCTCGACATGAGACGGGCGCGGTGGGACGGCGGCGAACGCGCGGAGGGTCACACCAGACAGCTTCCGCCATCCGACGACCCTGCGTGTGACCCGTGATCCGTACGGGGGAACCGGGGCACGTACGTGGCATGCCGTACGTTCGTGGGGCGAGGGACGTGAGGGGCGCGAGTGCCATGAGGGAAGAAGAGGAAGCCCTGCTTCCGCAACCTTTGTCGGCGTAGCGTCGGCTGCACGCGTCCCCCTCACCCCCCGATCACCGTCCTCCACGCGCGGTGGTCCGACGACCAGCACAACCACCAGGACCGGCGAACCACGTGAGCTCCTCTTCCTCCACCAGGCGCCTTTCGCACCCCAGGGTGCGGCAGGGGGACCGTGGCGCTTACCGACTGGTGCGTACCCCGCCGGCCCTACCGGCCCCCCCTCGTCTTGACGCGTCACAGCGCTCCGTGGTTGACCACAAGGGCGGCCCTTTGCTCGTCCTCGCAGGTCCGGGTACCGGCAAGACCACCACGCTCGTCGAGTCCGTGGCGGCGCGGATCGCACGGGGTGGGGACCCCGAGCGCATCCTGGTGCTGACGTTCAGCCGCAAGGCGGCCGTCGAGCTGCGCGACCGCATGGCCCTGCGCATAGGGGCGGCACGCGCGCCCCAGGCGACCACCTTCCACTCGTTCTGCTACGCCCTGGTCCGCGCCCACCAGGACAGCGACCTGTTCGTGGAGCCGCTGCGCCTGCTGTCCGGCCCCGAGCAGGACGTCACGGTCCGCGAACTGCTCGCGGGCCAGATCGGCCTGGAGCGGCTCGGCCTCGCGCACGTGCGCTGGCCCGACGACCTGCGGGCCTGCCTCACCACCCGTGGCTTCGCCGACGAGGTCCGCGCCGTCCTCGCCCGCAGCCGCGAACTGGGCCTGGGGCCCGGCGCCCTGGACGCCTTCGCCCGCCGCATCGGCCGCCCGGACTGGCGCGCCGCTGCCGCCTTTCTCGCCGAGTACCTGGACGTTCTCGACATGCAGGGTGTGCTCGACTACGCGGAACTGGTCCACCGCGCGGTCCTCCTCGCCCGCCACCCCGATACCGCCGAGCGGCTCGCCGCCCAGTACGACGCCGTCTTCGTGGACGAGTACCAGGACACGGACGCCGCCCAGGTACGGCTGCTGCACGCCCTCGCCGGGGGCGGCCGCACCCTCGTCGCCTTCGGCGACCCCGACCAGTCGATCTACGCGTTCCGCGGAGCGGACGTCAACGGCATCCTCGAGTTCCCGGGCGCCTTCCCGCGCGCGGACGGCCGCCAGGCGCCCGTCGAGGTCCTGCGCACCTCCCGCCGCTCCGGAGCCGTCCTGCTCGGCGCGACCCGGCTGCTCACCCAGCGCATGCCGCTCACCCGGCTCCCGGCGGAGAAGGTACGCGCGCACCGCGAGCTCGCGCCCGTCCGCGAGGGAGGCCGCGTCGAGGTCCACACGTACCCGACGCCCCGTACGGAGCTGGACAACATCGCCGACATCCTCCGCCGGGCACACCTGGAGGACGGCGTCCCCTGGCGTGAGATGGCCGTCCTGGTGCGCGCCGGCTCCCGCACCATCCCGACGGTCCGCCGCGCCCTCACCGCCGCCGGCGTCCCCCTGGACATCGACGGCGACGACCTGCCCCTGCGCCACGAACCGGCGGTGGCACCACTGCTGACAGCGCTGCGGGCGGTGGCTGCGGCAGAGGCGGACTCGGGGACGGCCGACGGGGACGTACGAGATGACGGCCAGGGAACGGATGCGGCGCCGGAGGACAGCGAGCGCGAGGACGCGGGGTCTGAGGGCGGCGGGGGCGCCGGGTCTGGGGGTGGTGAGGACACTGGGTCTGAGGGTGGTGAGGGCGCCAGGCCGGAGGCCGGCGAGGGCGACTCCGGTGACGCACCTGCCCCCTGCTGGCTCGACACCGAAACCGCCCTGACCCTGCTCGCCTCGCCCCTCGCCGGCATGGACGCCGCCGACCTGCGCCGCCTCGGGCGTGCCCTGCGCGACGAGGAGCGGGCCGGGGGGAACGCCCTGCCGTCGCCTTCCGACGAGCTGCTCGCGCAGGCGCTGGCCGAGCCGGAACGCCTGGTCGCGCACGACCCCACGTACGCGCGTGGCGCCCAGCGGCTCGGCGCACTGCTGCGCAAGGCCCGTGAGCGCCTCGCGGGTGGCGGTACGGCCGAGGAGGCGCTGTGGGATCTCTGGGAGGGCACCCCGTGGCCCGGCCGCCTGGAGCGGTCCGCGCGGCGCGGCGGCGCCGCCGGACGCAACGCCGACCGCGACCTGGACGCGGTGTGCGCGCTGTTCGCGACCGCCGCGCGCGCGGAGGAGCGCACCGGCGGCCGGGGTGCCCTCAACTTCCTGGCGGAGATCGACGCCGAGGACATCGCGGCCGACACCCTCACGCGGCGTGCCGTACGCCCCGACGCCGTACGCCTGATGACCGCACACCGATCCAAGGGGCTGGAGTGGCAGCTCGTCGTCGTCGCGGGCGTCCAGGAGGGACTGTGGCCCGACCTGCGCCGCCGCGGCTCGCTCCTGGAGGCCGACCGCATCGGCCGCGACGGACTCGCCGAACCGCTCACCCCTGGGGCGCTGCTCGCCGAGGAGCGTCGCCTGTTCTACGTGGCCGCCACGCGCGCGCGTGAACGCCTCGTCGTGACCGCCGTGAAGGCACCCGCGGACGACGGCGACCAGCCCTCCCGCTTCCTCACCGAACTCGGCGTCGAGCCCAGGGACGTCACGAGCCGCCCGCGCCGCCCGCTGTCCGTCGCAGCGCTCGTCGCCGAACTGCGCGCCACGACGGTCGACCCGCGCGTCTCCGACCCCCTCCGGGAGGCCGCCGCCCACCGCCTGGCCCGCCTCGCCGCGCTCGCCGACGAGGACGGCCGCCCGCTCGTCCCGTCGGCCCATCCCTACCGCTGGTGGGGCATGTTCGAGCCGACCGAGTCCAAGGTGCCGCTGCGCAACCGCGACCAGCCCGTCGTGCTCTCGGGCAGCGCCCTCGACCAACTCGCCAACACCTGCGCCCTGCAGTGGTTCCTGGGCCGCGAGGTGAAGGCCGACGCGCCCGCGACCGTCGCCCAGGGCTTCGGCAACGTGGTGCACGTCCTCGCCGACGAGGTCGCCTCCGGACACACCCCCGCCGACCTCGCCGTCCTCATGGAGCGCCTCGACTCCGTGTGGAACGCGCTCGCCTTCGACGCGCCCTGGAAGTCGGCGCAGGAGAAGGAGAACGCGCGCGTGGCGCTCGAACGCTTCCTGAAGTGGCATGTCGACACCGGTGGCGCCCGCACGGGCCGCACACCCGTGGCCAGCGAGCACGGCTTCGACGTCACCCTCGAAGCGGGCGACTACGAGGTCCGCATCCGCGGCTCCATGGACCGCGTCGAGGCCGACGGCGAGGGCCGCGCCTACGTCGTCGACTTCAAGACCGGCAAACAGGCGCCGACGGCACGCGAGATGGAACGCCACCCGCAGCTCGCCGTCTACCAGCTCGCCGTCCGTGAAGGCGCCGTGGACGAGGCCTTCGACGGAGTGCGCCCCGAGCCAGGCGGCGCCGAACTGGTCCAGCTGCGCCAGGGCGCCGCCCAGCGCGACGGCGGAGAGACCCTGCCCAAGGTGCAGGCCCAGGAACCGCTGGAGGGGGAGTGGGTCGGCGAGCTGCTGGCCAACGCCGCCGGAAAGGTCCTCGACGAACGGTTCACACCGAGCGCCGGCCAGCACTGCACGCACTGCGCGTTCCAGGCGTCCTGCAGCGCGCGGCCCGAAGGACGACACGTGGTCGAGTGACCTGGGTGATCCACAACACCACACGTGCTGACCTGCGCTTCTCCCCGCCCCGAGGCCGATCTGGCCTCCACTGTCAGTGGCCGCCGCTAGCCTCTCTGACGTGCCGCCCCGTATCTCTGATCCCGATCAGCTCAAGGAGCTCCTCGGGATTCCGTTCACCCCGGAGCAGACGGCCTGCATCATCGCGCCGCCCGCCCCGCAGGTAATCGTGGCCGGAGCCGGGTCGGGCAAGACCACGGTGATGGCGGCACGCGTGGTGTGGCTGGTCGGCACCGGCCAGGTCGCTCCCGAGCAGGTCCTCGGTCTCACCTTCACCAACAAGGCCGCAGGCGAGCTCGCCGAGCGCGTCCGCAAGGCGCTCATCAGGGCGGGCGTCACCGACCCGGACGTCATCGACCCGGACAACCCGCCGGGCGAGCCCGTGATCTCGACGTACCACGCCTTCGCGGGCCGCCTCCTGACCGACCACGGCCTGCGCATCGGGCTCGAGCCGACCGCCCGGCTGCTCGCCGACGCCACCCGTTACCAGCTCGCCGCGCGCGTGCTGCGCGAGGCCCCGGGCCCCTACCCGGCGCTCACCCGCTCCTTCGCGGACCTCGTCAGCGACCTCCTCACCCTCGACGGCGAACTCGCCGAGCACCTCGTACGCCCCGAGGACCTGCGCGCGTACGACGCCGGGCTGCTGCGCACCCTGGAGGGCGCCAAACTCACCAACGCCGATCTGCGCAAGGTCCCCGAGGCTGCCGCGGCCCGCCGCGAACTCGCCGACCTGGTGGTCCGCTACCGGACCGCCAAGCGCGAGCGCGACCTGCTCGACTTCGGCGACCAGATCGCCCTGTCCGCGCAGCTCGCCGGGATCCCCGAGGTGGGCCGCATCCTGCGCGACGAGTTCCGCGTCGTCCTCCTCGACGAGTACCAGGACACGTCGGTGGCCCAACGCATCCTCCTGGCAGGCCTGTTCGGGGCCGGTACCGGTCATCCGGTCACCGCCGTCGGCGACCCCTGCCAGGCGATCTACGGCTGGCGCGGTGCGTCCGTCGCCAACCTGGACGACTTCCCGGAGCACTTCGCGCACCCCGACGGCCGCCCGGCGACCCGTCAGGCGCTCAGCGAGAACCGCCGCAGCGGCGGCCGCCTCCTGGACCTCGCCAACGGTCTCGCGGAACCCCTGCGCGCCATGCACGCGGGCGTGGAGGCCCTTCGCCCGGCACCCGGCGCCGAACGCGACGGCACGGTGCGCTGCGCGCTGCTGCCCACCCACGCCGAGGAGATCGAGTGGCTCGCCGACTCGGTCGCCCACCTCGTGAACACCGGGAAGGCGCCCGGTGAGATCGCCGTCCTGTGCCGCACGGCGACCGACTTCGCCGAGATCCAGGGCGCACTCGTCGCCCGGGACGTCCCCGTCGAGGTGGTCGGCCTGTCCGGGCTGCTGCACCTGCCCGAGATCGCCGACCTGGTCGCCGTCTGCGAGGTCCTCCAGGACCCCGGCGCCAACGCCTCCCTGGTCCGCCTGCTGACCGGCCCGCGCTGGCGCATCGGCCCCCGCGACCTCGCCCTCCTGGGACGGCGCGCCCGGCACCTCGTCTTCCACGCGCGCGTGGAAGACGACGAAGACCGGGACCGCCGGCTCGCCGAGGCCGTCGAGGGGGTCGACCCCTCCGAGGTGACATCGCTCGCGGACGCCCTCGACACCTTCCTGGAGATGCCGCTCGAAGCCGAGCAGGAGGACGACGGGCTGCCCTTCTCCCCGGACGCACGCGTGCGGTTCGCCCGCCTGGCCGCCGAACTGCGCGACCTGCGCCGCTCGTTGGCCGACCCGCTCATGGACGTCCTGCACCGCGTCCTCGCCGTCACCGGCCTGGAGGTGGAGCTGTCGGCGTCACCGCACGCCCTGGCCGCCCGCCGCCGCGAGACCCTCTCCAACTTCCTGGACATCGCCGCCTCGTTCGCCGCCGGCGACGGCGAGGCCACCCTGCTCGCCTTCCTGGCCTTCCTGCGCACCGCCGCCCAGTACGAGAAGGGCCTCGACAACGCCCTCCCGGGCGGCGAGAACACCGTGAAGGTCCTCACCGCCCACAAGTCCAAGGGCCTGGAGTGGGACGTCGTGGCCGTCCCCGGGCTGGTCACCGGCACCTTCCCCAGCACCCAGGGCCGCGAGAAGTGGACCGCCCAGGGCAAGGTGCTGCCGCACGAACTGCGCGGCGACGCCGACACCCTGCCCGACGTGGACGCATGGGACTCCCGGAGCCTGAAGGCCTTCCAGGAGGCAATGAAGGAGCACCAGCACACCGAGGAACTCCGCCTCGGCTACGTCACCTTCACCCGCCCCCGCTCCCTGCTCCTCGGATCCGGCCACTGGTGGGGCCCCACCCAGAAGAAGCCCCGCGGTCCGTCCGGCTTCCTGCAGGACCTGTACGAGCACTGCGAGGCCGGCCACGGCGAGATCGAAGCGTGGGCGGAAGAGCCCGCCGAGGACGAGGAGAACCCCGCCCTGCACCGGGCGGACGTCGACCAGGTCTGGCCGCTGCCCCTGGACGACGCGTCCCTCGCCCGACGCCGGGCGGCCGCCGAAACCGTCCTCGCCCACCTGGAGGACCTCGCCTCCCACGAGGACGGCCACCCCGCGGCCACCCACGACCCGGACAGCCACGACGACCCGGACTGGCCCCCACCGCCGGACGACGAAGGAACGCCGTACGAGGACGATGACCCCTTCGCGGACGAGACCCCCTTCGAGGAGGAGGACGAGGACCCCGCCGACTGGGACGCCTGGTCCGCGGACCGCCCGACCGTCCCGCACCAGGCGTCGCCCCACAAGGACACCGGGTACCTCGAGAGCGCCCGCACCCATGCGGACCGTACGCGTCGCGAACCCGCCCGCCTCACCCCGGAGGAAGCCCGCACCCTCGCCTCCTGGGACCGTGACCTCGACGCCCTCACCGGCGAACTCCTGCGCGCGCGGGAGGCCGTCACCGACGTCCCCCTCCCCGCGTCGCTCACCGCGTCCCAGGTGCTGCGTCTGGCCGCCGACCCGGACGGATTCGCACAGGAACTCGCGCGCCCCATGCCACGCCCCCCGCAACCCGCCGCCCGCCGCGGCACCCGCTTCCACGCCTGGGTAGAGGCCCGCTTCGAGGAGCTGACCCTGCCCGTGCTGGAGCCGGACGAACTGCCCGGCACCGAGGCCGAGATCGCCGACGAACGCGACCTGGAAGCCCTCAAGGACGCCTTCGAACGCACCGACTACGCCCACCGCACGCCCCACCGCGTCGAGGCCCCCTTCCAGCTCGCCATCGCCGGCCGTGTGGTCCGGGGCCGTATCGACGCCGTCTACAAGGAGAGCGGTGGCCAGGGGACGACGTACGAGATCGTCGACTGGAAGACCAACCGCACCCGGACCGCCGACCCGCTCCAGCTCGCCCTGTACCGGCTTGCCTGGGCCGAGCAGCAGGGCGTACCGCTCGAGTCCGTCAACGCCGCGTTCCTGTACGTACGCACTGGTGAGGTTGTACGACCGGAAGACCTGCCCGACCGGGCCGCACTGGAGCGGCTGCTGCTGGAGGAGCCCGCTGCGCCAGCAAACTGTGAGGAACCGCCCAACGAGGATGTCGGTGCGGGCCGATAGGCTCGTGACCATGAGCCAGCCCGTTGACAATGCCGTCAGCGCCGTCCGTTCGTACATCGAGCAGCACCGCGCCGCCTTCCTCCACGACCTCGCGGAGTGGCTGCGCATCCCGTCCGTGTCGGCCCAGCCCGACCACGGGCCCGACGTACGCCGCAGCGCCGACTGGCTCGCCGCCAAACTCAAGGAGACCGGCTTCCCGACCGCCGAGGTCTGGGAGACACCGGGCGCCCCGGCCGTCTTCGCCGAGTGGCCCTCCACCGACCCCGAGGCGCCCACGGTCCTGGTCTACGGCCATCACGACGTGCAGCCCGCAGCGCGCGAGGACGGCTGGGACAGCGACCCCTTCGAGCCCGTCGTCCGCGAAAACCGTCTCTACGCGCGCGGGGCGGCTGACGACAAGGGCCAGGTGTTCTTCCACACACTCGGCGTCCGCGCCCACCTCGCCACCACCGGCCGCACCGCTCCCGCCGTCCACCTCAAGCTGCTGATCGAGGGCGAGGAGGAATCCGGCTCCCCGCACTTCCGGGCCCTCGTCGAGGAGCACGCGGACAGGCTCACCACCGACGCCGTGATCGTCTCGGACACCGGCATGTGGTCCGAGGACACCCCCACGGTGTGCACCGGGATGCGTGGCCTCGCCGAGTGCGAGATCCGGCTGAACGGTCCCGACCAGGACATCCACTCCGGCTCCTTCGGAGGCGCCGTCCCCAACCCGGCCACCGCCGCCGCCCGCCTGGTCGCCGCCCTGCACGACGAGCACGCACGCGTGGCGATCCCCGGCTTCTACGACGGCATCGTCGAACTCACCGACCGCGAGCGCGAACTCTTCGCCGAGCTGCCCTTCGACGAGGGACAGTGGCTGCGCACCGCCCGATCCCACGCCACCCACGGCGAGACCGGACACACCACCCTGGAGCGCATCTGGGCCCGCCCCACGGCCGAGGTGAACGGCATCGGCGGCGGCTACCAGGGCCCCGGCAGCAAGACGATCATCCCGTCCTCGGCCATGGTGAAGCTCTCCTTCCGCCTGGTCGCCGGTCAGGACCCCGAGTACATCGAGAAGGCCGTCCGCGCGTGGGCCGCCGCGCAGGTACCCGCCGGGATCCGGCACGAGATCACGTTCGGTGCGGCCACCCGCCCGTGCCTGACACCGCTGGACCACCCCGCCCTGCAGTCCGTCGCCCGCGCCATGGGCCGTGCCTTCGAAAAACCCGTCCGCTTCACGCGCGAGGGCGGCTCCGGGCCCGCCGCCGACCTCCAGGAAGTCCTCGGTGCGCCCGTGCTCTTCCTGGGCATCTCCGTCCCGTCCGACGGCTGGCACGCCCCGAACGAGAAGGTCGAACTCGACCTCCTCCTCAAGGGCGTCGAGACCAGCGCACACCTGTGGGGCGATCTCGCCGAGACATGGCGCCATGCGCCCTGAGCGCCCGGAGCGACAGCGCACGCGGAGCACACTGGAACAACCGCCCGCCACCGCCCAGTCCCACCGGAACCGGTCGCCCCCTGCCCTACGTCCCGCCGAACCGCCCGCCGAAACAATCCGTTCCACCGGGGGAGTTGGAAGCACCTGTGACCACCTGGACCGACCACACCGCCGACCGCCCCGTCTCACTCACCGCCCCCAGCGGCATCGACCGCGCCGCCCACCACCGTCTCGACGAAGCCTGGCTCGCAGCGGCCTGGAGCCACCCCACGACCCGCTGCTTCGTGGTCTCCGGCGGCCAGGTCCTCGTCGACGAGACGGCCGACGGCCGCACCGAACTCGTCATGACCCCCTCCTTCGAAGCCCCCCTGACCGAGGCACACCGCTACTTCCTGGGCACCGACGACGACGGCGTCAGTTACTTCGCCCTCCAGAAGGACGCGCTGCCCGGCCGTATCGACCAATCCGCGCGCCCCGCGGGCCTGCGCGAGGCAGGCCTCCTGCTGTCGCCCCGCGACGCGGGCCTGATGGTCCACGCGGTCGGCCTGGAGAACTGGCAGCGCACCCACCGGTTCTGCTCCCGCTGCGGCGAGCGCACGGTCATCGCCGCCGCCGGCCACATCCGCCGCTGCTCCGCCTGCGGCGCCGAGCACTACCCGCGCACCGACCCCGCCGTCATCATGGCCGTCACCGACGAACAGGACCGCATCCTGCTCGGCCGCCAGGTCCACTGGCCCGAGGGCCGCTTCTCGACGCTCGCCGGCTTCGTCGAGCCCGGCGAGTCCATCGAACAGTCGGTGCGCCGCGAGGTCTTCGAGGAGGCGGGCATCACCGTCGGCGCGGTCGAGTACGTCGCCAGCCAGCCCTGGCCCTTCCCGTCCAGCCTCATGCTCGGCTTCATGGCCCACGCGACCTCGACCGACATCAACGTCGACGGCGACGAGATCCACGAAGCCCGCTGGTTCTCCCGGGACGAACTGGGTGCCGCCTTCGAGTCCGGCGAAGTACTGCCTCCGTACGGCATCTCCATCGCGGCCCGCCTGATCGAGATGTGGTACGGCAAGCCGCTGCCGACGAGGAACTTCGTCTGAGGGAGCCAGGCGCCCGATGAGCGACCCCTATTGGAACCACAACGTCCACTACCATCCGGCGGTACTCGCAGCCGTGCCGGACGGCTGCGGGACGGCTCTCGACATCGGGTGCGGAGACGGACTGCTGGCGCGCAAGCTGGCGGAGAAGGCCGGATCCGTGACGGGCGTGGACCGGTCGCCCCGGATGATCCGACACGCGCGCGCGGAGACGACGACCAGGAACGTCACATTCCTGGAAGGGGACTACCTCGACGACACGACCCTCGCCGAGGGCAAGTACGACTTCGTCAGCGCCGTCGCCGTGGTCCATCACGCGCCGTTCGAGAACGCGATCGACAGCCTGGTACGACTGCTCGCGCCCGGCGGCCGTCTGGTGATCGTCGGCATGGCGTACAACCGGACGGCCCTGGACTGGGTGATCAGCGGCTGCGGCGTGCCGGCCAGCCTGCTCAACGCACGGCTGCGAGGCGGCAAACGAGGCCCTTCCGGCATGCCCGTCGAGGACTCGACCATGTCCTGGGGCGAGGCCCGGCGCGCCGCGCGCCGCCTGCTGCCCGGATGCCGCTTCCGCCGCCGACTGCTGTGGCGCTACATCGTCGTGTGGGACAAACCAAAAGAAGACGGCCCCTGAGTACGCCTCAGAGACCGCCTTCCGCGCCGCAGCCGAGCAATTACGCGCCGATCTTCTGCTTCACCTGCGCCAGCGACGGGTTCGTGAGCGTCGAACCGTCCGGGAAGAGCACGGTGGGAACCGTCTGATTCCCGCCATTCGCCTTCTCCACGAACGCCGCGGACTCCGGGTCCTGCTCGATGTTGATCTCGGTGTACGCGATGCCCTCGCGGTCCATCTGGCTCTTCAGCCGGCGGCAGTAGCCGCACCACGTGGTGCTGTACATCGTCACAGTGCCCAGCATGTCTCTCGCGCTCCTCAGCTGCTCCGGGGGAAGGGTGCTCGCAGTCATGGAACGTACTTGAAAGGGCCACCATTCCCCTACGCGGTACACCACCGGACGTGACGCCTGCCGCATTAGTACGACTGCAGGTGCCTGCCTGTGGACAACGGACTCACCCGCCTCCGCCGACCTGGCAGCATGGCCGTGTGACAGCAGCAACGCACTCCACCCTCTTCCCGCAGGTACCGGACTCGGCCGACGCGGTGCTCGAAGGGCTCGACCCCGAGCAGCGCGAGGTGGCCACCACCCTGCGCGGACCGGTGTGCGTGCTGGCCGGCGCCGGCACGGGCAAGACCCGGGCGATCACCCACCGCATCGCCTACGGAGTGCGCGCCGGAATACTGCAGCCCTCCAGCGTCCTGGCCGTCACGTTCACCAACCGCGCCGCCGGCGAGATGCGCGGCCGGCTGCGCCACCTCGGCGCCGCCGGCGTCCAGGCCCGCACCTTCCACTCGGCCGCCCTGCGTCAGCTGCAGTACTTCTGGCCGAAAGCAGTCGGTGGCTCCATGCCCCGGCTCGTCGACCGCAAGATCCAGCTCGTCGCCGACGCGGCCGCCGCCTGCCGCATCCGCCTCGACCGCGGCGAGCTGCGGGACGTCACCGCCGAGATCGAGTGGTCCAAGGTCACCCAGACCGTCCCCGCCGACTACGCGCCCGCCGCCGCCAAGGCCGGCCGCGACACCCCCCGCGACCCGGCAGAGATCGCCCAGCTCTACTCCGTCTACGAGGACCTCAAGCGGGACCGCTCCGTCATCGACTTCGAAGACGTCCTGCTGCTGACTGTCGCCGTCCTCCAGGACCGGCACGACATCGCCGAGCAGGTCCGCTCCCAGTACCAGCACTTCGTGGTTGACGAGTACCAGGACGTCAGCCCCCTCCAGCAGCGCCTCCTGGACCTGTGGCTCGGCGAGCGGGACAACCTGTGCGTCGTCGGCGACGCCAGCCAGACGATCTACTCGTTCACCGGAGCAACCCCCGACCACCTGCTCGACTTCCGCACCCGCCACCCCGGAGCCACCGTCGTCAAGCTGGTCCGCGACTACCGCTCCACCCCCCAGGTCGTCCATCTCGCCAACGGCCTCCTCGCCCAGGCCCGCGGCCGCGCCGCCGACCACCGTCTGGAGCTGATCTCCCAGCGCGAGCCGGGCCCCGAACCCGCTTACACCGAATACACGGACGAGCCCGCCGAGGCCGAAGGCGCCGCCCGCCGCATCAGCGAGCTCATGGACGCGGGCGTCCCGGCCAGCGAGATCGCCATCCTGTTCCGGACGAACTCCCAGTCCGAAACGTACGAGCAGGCCCTCGCAGACGCCGGAGTCCCCTACCAACTGCGCGGCGCCGAGCGGTTCTTCGACCGCCCCGAAGTGCGCAAGGCAGGCGTCGCCCTGCGCGGCGCGGCCCGCTTCGGAGGCAACGACTCCCTCCTCGACGACGCCGTGGACCTGCCCTCCCAAGTACGTGCCGTGCTGTCGGGCGAGGGCTGGACGCCCCAGCCCCCGGCCGGCTCCGGCGCGGTCAGAGAGCGCTGGGAATCCCTCGCCGCTCTCGTGAACCTCGCGCACGACTTCGCCGCCGCCAAACCCGGAGCCACCCTCGGCGACCTCGTCGCGGAGCTGGACGAGCGGGCGAACGCACAGCACGCCCCGACCGTGCAGGGCGTCACCCTGGCCTCCCTGCACTCGGCCAAGGGACTCGAATGGGATGTCGTCTTCCTGGTCGGGGTCGCCGAGGGCATGATGCCGATCACCTACGCAAAGACCGACGAACAGATAGAAGAGGAGCGCCGCCTCCTCTATGTAGGTGTCACCAGAGCCCGGGAGCGCCTCTACGTCTCCTGGTCGCTGTCCCGCTCGCCAGGCGGCCGCCCCAACCGCCGCCCCAGCCGGTTCCTGGACGGGCTGCGCCCGGGCTCCACCGCCACCGCCGGCCGCACCGTGGCGAGTGGCGCCGGGGGAGTGGAGCGCGGCTTCACGAGAAGACCGGACGCCGTACCGCGGCGTGTGCAGCGCACCCCCGCCCGTTGCCGGGTGTGCGGGCGCACGCTCACCGACGCCGGCGAGATGAAGCTGATGCGCTGCGAGGACTGCCCCTCCGACATGGACGAGGGTCTCTACGAGCGGTTGCGCGAGTGGCGTGCGGACCAGGCGCAGCGCAGCGGACAGCCCGCCTTCTGCGTCTTCACCGACAAGACACTGATGGCGATCGCCGAGGCCGTCCCCGACGACGACGGCGAACTGGCACGGATTCCGGGCGTCGGCGTGCGCAAGCTCAACCGCTACGGGGCCGACGTCCTGGCCCTCTGCGCAGGTCGTGAGCTCGGAGCGGACGAAGAAAGTGACTGATTCAAACTCGTCGAAAAAATAGTTTGCGCATGCCCCAGGAATCCCCATAGGTTCTTGTCCACGGGGACGGAGGCCTTCTCGGAGGCCCCGATTCCGTGTTCTACTTGCATACCCGTCGGACTGGCTCACCCCAGTCCCCCGAGACGCCGAGAGGAGGCGATTGAAGTGATCAGCATCAGCAGCAGCTCCATCAGCACCGCCAAACTGACCGATCGCTCGGTCGTCTCCACGTGCATGCTCGGCGCCTCCAACCCGGGCACCGGTCTGTCCGGCATTCCTGCCGTGCGTCCGGCGTCCCCCGTGTCTCTCGCGGGTCTTCCCATCCGTGAGCGCAATGAGCGACCGATCAAGGCACTGGAAGCAGTAGTGGCACAGGCGACGGCCTATGCCTTTACGGCGGCCGGTGCCGGAAGCCGGAAGCAGACGACGCAGCACCACCTGATGTGGGCCTTCCGTGGGCCAGAACCCTGGAGTGATCCAGCCTGATCGACGATCAGGCCGGCGCCTTCAGGGCCGCGGAACCCCATCCGGGATCCGCGGCCCTTCTGTTTGCCCCAACACCGGGACAGACAGGCGAAGGAGCCTCGGGACAAACAAAGAACCCGGTACCAGCCGCCACCCGGTCCAACAGGGCCGGAACGACAGACGAGGAAGACGAACCGTGCAACTCGAAGCGCACGCCCCGTCAGTACCGCCTTCCGAAACGATCCCCCCGCCCGGCCTCACGGAGGACTCCACCTTGATCCCGCTCACTGCGCTCACCGCGCTCGACGACGCCATCGAGAACCTCGGCGTACCCGTCCCCTGCCGTTCCTACGACCCGGAGTTCTTCTTCGCCGAGTCGCCGGCCGACGTCGAGTACGCCAAGTCCCTCTGCCGCACCTGCCCGCTGATCGAGGCCTGCCTCGCCGGCGCCAAGGAGCGGCGTGAGCCCTGGGGCGTCTGGGGTGGCGAGCTGTTCGTCCAGGGTGTCGTCGTTGCCCGGAAGCGGCCGCGTGGTCGCCCGCGCAAGAACCCGGTCACGGCATGAACATCACAGGAACGATCGACCGCCCCCGCACGAACGACCCCAAGAAGCAGGCCCCGATGAAGCCGTCCACCAACGAGCCCGCCGGCTCCGCGATCGAAGATCTCACCACCACCGGCGTGACCGGTTCACGCCAGAACAGGACCCGCGAGATGCAACTCATCCCAGAAGCCCTGGCTCGTGCGCATATGCACGACCGGCTGCATGAAGCCGAGCGGGAACGCCGGGCCGTGCGCCTGGCGACCGCCCGCCGGATGCAGCGCCGGGCCGAGCGCGCCTCGATGCGCGCCCGCCGCGCGCTCGCCATGGCGGTCATGCAGTAGTCGACAACACCTGAAGCGATGGCCTCCCGACCTCGGGAGGCGTGAGCTCCCCGCGGGGGCCGGTCCGTCCGAACGGACCGGCCCCCGCAGTGCGTTGTGCCCGCGATCCGCGGACCGCGGAGTTATCGTCACCGGGTGACGAGTCTTCCCGGAGGCAGCGACGACACAGGCTCCCCCGCGGAGCCCCAGCCCCTGGTGTGCGCCCGCTGCCGCGCCCGGGCCGAAGGCCCGCAGCTCACCTGGACCTACTCCGTGGAAGACGGCGCCGGCCGCTACTTCTGCGAGGCCTGCTCCCGGGAGAATCTCCGGGCGATCGAAGGGCGGTTGGACTCGGGCTGGTGGTGAGGCGACTTCTCTGGGGCCTCCCCCCCGCCCCCTCCCCCCGCCCACCCTCGGACCCGCAACACGGCAGCCCGGATCACGCCTCCACGGCCGACTCCTCCTCCATGGCCTCCTCCAGGACGAATCCCGGAAGCCATTCCTCCAGCTCCTCGCGCAGTCGCACCGTCGCCCCCAGCTGGCACAGCACGCCGATGGTGCTCAACGTCACACGGTGTATCAGGAGGTAGGCCGGTGGCAGGTTCAGCTGCTTGCCGAGTTGGTGGGCGGGGGAGCGAGGGTCGGCGATACGTGCCGCCTGACTGCGCATCCAGCCGCGCGTGAAGGTGAAGTCGTCGGCCCGGGCAGGTTCGATGATCGGCAGGAGGTAGTCGAGGACCGCGCTGGGGTCCAGCTCGATGGAGTCCTTGACGAAGCCCTCCGCGCAGAGGAGGTCGTAGACGGCCTCCGCATCGCCGTCGATGGTCATGCGCAGGGAGTCGCCGATGGGGGTCGGCAGGCCGCCCGGGAGGCGGTCGACCGTACCGAAGTCCAGGACGCCCAGGCGCCATTCGCCTTCGCCGTCCGGGCCGCCGGGCAGCAGGCGGAAGTTGCCCGGGTGCGGGTCGGCGTGCAGCAGGCCGGTGCGGGCCGGGCCGGAGAAGAGGAAGCGGGCCAGGAGCTGTCCGGCCCGGTCGCGCTGTTCCCGGGTGCCGTCCGCGATGATCTCCGACAGCGGAACGCCGTCGACCCACTCGGTGATCAGCACCTGGTCGCACTGGTGGACCACGCCGGGTACCAGGACGTCCGGGTCGTCCGCGAACTCCTCGGCGTGGGTCTGCTGGGCCTGGGCCTCCAGGCCGTAGTCCAGTTCCTCCGAGACGCGGTCCTTGAGCTCCGCGATCAGAGGCTTGATGTCCATGCCGGGGATGAGCGGGCCCAACAAGCGGGCGAAACGGCTCAATTGGTTCAGGTCGGACAAGAGGGCCTCGCCCGCTCCCGGGTACTGCACCTTGACCGCCACCTCACGGCCGTCGTGCCACACCCCGCGGTGGACCTGCCCGATCGAGGCCGCCGCGGAGGGCTTGTCCTCGAATTCGAGAAACAGGTCGTGCCAGTCCTCCCCGAGCCGCTCGCCGAGCACCCGGTGCACGGTGCGGGTCGGCATCGGCGGCGCCGCCTCCTGCAGCTTCGTCAGCGCCGCACGGTAGGGGCCGGCGACCTCCTCGGGCAGCGCCGACTCGAAGACGGACAGGGCCTGGCCGAACTTCATCGCGCCGCCCTTGAGCTCACCGAGCACCTTGAACAGCTGCTCCGCCGTGCGCTGTTGCAGCTCGCGGCCGACGATCTCCGCGGACTCGCCGACGATCCGCTTGCCGAGTCCCCAGGTCGCCCGCCCGGCGAAGCCGAGCGGGAGCGCGGCGAGCTTGGCAGTCCGGGTGACCGCCTTGCGGGGAAGATCAGACATGCGCCCTCCAAGTCCCTGCCGGCCGCGCCGGGTCTGCCTTACGGCACGACTCCTTCGGCGACCAGTGCCCCTTCATTGTCTCGTGCGAATCCTCGTCCTTAGAGGTGTGTTCTCCCTTACCTTTCTCCGCGGCCCCGCACGAGCATGCCGGATGCGCCCAGACGGGCCTCGCATGCCAGGTCAGACCGGGTAGCGAAACCTCCCAGCGCGCGCTGGCGCTGGTCGGGACCCGGCCGTCCAGGAACGAGAGCGCATGCGCGGCCGCCAGCCCGGCGACCGTCGTGGCCAGCGTCAGGTCGCAGGGCCGCGCCTGGCGTGGCGCGCCGGAGCGCCACTGCGCGACCAGTCGGGGCCAGGCCGGATCCCGGTCGGTGCGCCCCTCGTGCAGACAGCCCGCGCAGCTCGTCTCACCGGGCAGGACGAGGGGACCGACGACGCCGGTCGCTTCCACGACGCCGGCGTACAGATGCGGCGTCCCCGAGGCGATGAGCGGTTCCGCGGTGGTCGGCGCGGGTGCGTGGACGTCGACGTCGTCCCGCGGGGCCAGGATCACCAGCGAGAAGCCGGGCTCGCCGTCAGTGGGCGCAGCCGCGCGGCCGCGGCGTGGTGCACGGTCCGGGGCGGACCGGCGTACGGCCTGCCGGGCGGCCTCGTCCCTGCGGTCGCCGACGGACTCGGCGGGCAGTCCGCCCGGCGCCACGTCCCCCGCCTCGACCCGGCCGACGTCCCGCACGTCGACCTCCCCGATCCCCGCGCCCGCCAGCAGCGAGGCCAGCACCGAGCCCACCCGGCCCGCACCCCGCACCTGCACGCGCAGTGAGCGGCGTGCGGCCAGGCGCCTGATCGCCTCGTCCGGTGCGGTGGCGATCAGGGACAGCGAGGCGAGGTCCGGGCGCAGCCGGGCGAGGACCTCCTTCTTGCCGCGCAGTGTGTCGGCGTCCGGCCCGCCGCCCTTCGCGTCGTCCAGGAGGCCGGCCCGCGCCAGTCGCTGCACCAACATGTCGACATGACCGTCCGGCAGGTCCATGCGGCGCCCTTCCTCGCGCAGGAGGGGCAGCCCGCGGGTGCCGTTGAGCAGGTCGAGGAAGCTGCCCGTCGCCGTGTCCATCGGACCCAGCGTCAGCGCGTGCGCCGGCGCCATCCCGAACTGCACGGTGTTGAGATCGCGCCAGCCGCGCCTGAGCGCGGGCTTCACCGCCGGAGCGATCGGAACCAACTCATCCATGACAGGCCCCCGTAAGCCTTCGTAGAACGTCCCCGTCCGCCGGTGGAAGTCGGTCGGTGACCGGTCGATGGTCGGTCGACGGTCGGTGGGTGGCTTCCCCGGCGAGATCCAGCATGCCCGGACTCACCGTCGGGTGCCGAAAGTTGTCCACAGGGTGTGGGTATTCGTCGTACAAATCAGACGCACGGTGGGCGATCGGCACGGAACCGTCCCGGAGTCGGGACTTCACCCGTGTGCAGCGGGTAACGTCGGGGCGTGCCCGCCGACCCACTGCACAGCGCCGGAATGCCACAGCGCAGCACGACGAGCCAGCCGCCGAACGGCTCGGGGACGAGCGCGATCGAGGTCCGCAGGAGCTCCCGTCGACGCAGGACGGTCTCCGCGTACCGCGAGGGCGATCGCACCGTCGTACTAATCCCTGCCCGGATGTCCGAGGCGGAGGAGCAGCGCTGGGTGACCGTCATGCTCGACAAGCTGGCCGCCCAGGAAAGCAAACGGGTCCTCGGTGACGACGAACTGGCCGAGCGTGCCGAGCGGTTGTCGGCCCAGTGTTTCGACGGCCGCGCCCGGCCCACCTCGGTGCGCTGGGTCACCAACCAGAACACACGCTGGGGCTCGTGCACCCCGGCCGAGGGCAGTATCCGGCTGTCGCACCGGCTGCAGGGCATGCCCGAATACGTCGTCGACTACGTCCTCGTACACGAACTCGCGCATCTGCTCGTGCCCGGGCACGGACCCCGCTTCTGGCGGCTCCTGGAGGCCTATCCGCGCACCGAACGGGCCCGCGGATATCTCGAAGGCGTGGTCGCCGCCGAACGGTTGCCGCATCTGCCGGGTGCTCGCGGGGAGTGATGGCCGCCCGGGGGCGGCGCTTGTGTACCGGGTGTGTACCGACTTCATCCGGTGTCCGAGTTTGCCGTTAGCCTGGCGCGACGCACTCGCATTCGGGATGGGGGACGGTCGTTACGCATGGCCAGGGAATTCCAACGCGGCCACAAGGCCAGGATCAGTGACCTCACCGCGGGCACCGATCTGTACGTAGGCGTGCAGATCAGCGGCCCCGGGTTGACCTTCGACATCAGCTGCTTCGGTCTCGACACCGACGAACGGCTTTCGGACGACCGCTACTTCGTCTTCTTCAACCAGCCGAAGTCCCCCGAGGAGTCCATTCAGCTCCTGGGTACCCAGGCGGGTGACACGGAGTCCTTCCGGGTCACGCTCGACCGGATCCCGGCGCAGATCCAGAAGCTGTCGTTCACGGCGACGCTCGACGGCGCCGGGCAGATGTCGCAGATCGCCCCCGGATACATCCGCATCGTCGCGGGCGGCGAGGAGGTGGCCCGGTACGCCTTCAGCGGCTCCGAGTTCTCCACCGAACGCGCCGTCATGCTGGGCGACTTCTACCTGAAGGACGTGTGGCGGTTCGCGGCCGTCGGACAGGGCTTCGACGGCGGCCTCGACGCGCTGCTGAAGAACTTCGGCGGCGAGGTCATGGAGGAGGAGGCGCCCGCGGCGCCCGCTCCGCAGCAGCCGCAGACCGGTGCCGCCCCCGGGTTCGGTCCACCGGCCCAGGCCTCCGCACCGCCCGCGTTCGGCGCCCCGGGCCCCGCGCCGGCCCCGGCTCCGCAGCCCGCCGCGCAGGGCTTCGCGCCGCCCCCGGGAGCGACTTTGCCCCCGGCACCCGCGCCTGCGCCCGCGCCGAACGTGCACGCCGCGCCCACCATCATCGCGCCCATGACCCCGCCCGGCGGCGCCCCGGTGCCGCCCCCAGGACCGGCGCCCGCACCGTACGGGCAACCGCCCCAGCAGCAGCCGTACGGCCAGCCCCCCGGGCAGACCGCGCCGCTGCCGCCCGGCTACGGCCAGCCCCAGGCACCGCACGCGCCCCAGGCCCCCCACGCTCCCGCCCCACCGCCCGGCTACGGGCAGCCGACCCCGCCTCCCGGCTACGGTCAGCAGCCCCCCATGGGCCAGGTCCCGGGCCAGCAGTCCTACGGCGTTCCGCAAGGCGCCCCCCAGGGTGGTGCGGGCGTCACCGCCGCGCTCCAGCAGTTCAAGGAGACGCCCACCGGGCAGCGCTGGACGCAGCAGAACAAGAAGCTCGTCCGCGTCGACCTCGGCATCGGTGGCCAGCCCGTGCTCGCCCGCCAGGGCAGCATGGTGCTCTACCAGGGCAAGGTCGACTTCAGCTACAAGGGCGCCGGGTTCGCCGGCCGGATCGTCGGAAACGCGACCGGCCAGGAGATGCAGCTGATGCGCTGCACCGGCCAGGGCCAGGTGTTCCTCGCCGAGAACTCCACCCACCTGCACCCCGTCGAGCTCCAGGGCGACGCGATCTGCGTCTCCGCGGAGAACGTCCTCGCCTTCGACGAAAGCCTCCAGTACGAGGTCCGCCGCGTCGAGGGACACGGCATCCCCGGGGGCGCGCTGTTCACGATGCAGTTCCAGGGGACCGGCACGATCGTCGTCAAGACGCACGGCACGCCCGTGGTCCTGCCGGTCACGCCGACCACCTTCGCCGACTGCAACGCGGTCGTCGCCTGGTCGGCGGCCTCCCAGGTGATCGTCTCCAGCCAGGTCCGGATGCGCCGCAACGCCTACCCGGGCGACACCGGGGAGAGCGTCAACCTGCAGTTCCGGGGCGCCCCCGGCAACTTCATCGTCGTCCAGCCGTACGAGGTCTGAGGGAGCCCGTCATGAACCAGCCACTCGCGGGCTACGCTCCCGCACCCGTCACCGCCCGCATGGAGAACCACGGCAACCACATGCTGAAGGTCGCCATGCAGACCGGAAACGACCTCCTCGCGCGCGTGGGGTCGATGGTCGCCTACGAAGGCTTCATCCAGTACGAGCCCAACCCGCCGGCCGTGCGCCAGATCGCCCGCGACTGGATCACCGGCGAGGGCGCACCCCTGATGAAGGCCTCGGGCGACGGACTGCTCTACCTCGCCGACTACGGCGCCAACGTCGTCGTGATGAACCTCAACGGCGACGGGATCTCCGTCAACGCCACCAACCTGCTCGCCTTCGACGCGTCCCTCACCTGGGGCGTCGAGCGGGTCAAGGGGCTCGCGAAGTTCGCCGGCCAGGGGCTGTGGAACACCAAGATCTCCGGGCAGGGCTGGGTCGCGCTGACCTCCCGGGGCAAGCCGATCGTCGTCGACTGCGGTGGCGGCGAGGACGAGACGTACGTCGACCCGGACGCGCTCGTCGCCTGGTCCCCGAACCTCAAGGTGAAGGGCAAGCGCAGCTTCAAGGCGCAGTCCCTGATCGGCCGCGGCAGCGGCGAGGCCTACCAGATGGCCTTCTCCGGTCAGGGCATCGTCGTCGTCCAGCCCAGCGAGGACAGCACCGACCGCCTTCGGGTCCGGGGCTGAGGGGGAGCCAGAAACGTCATGCAGAGTCCGCTTTTCGCCTTCAACGACTCGCAGTCCCGGGAGCGCTACAGCCTGCAGAACAAGCAGATGCTGCGCGTCACCCTGGAGGGCCACGACGACATCCTGGCCCGCAAGGGCACCATGGTCGCCTACCAGGGGCTCGTCGAGTTCGACGCCGAGTACCAGAGCACCCAGCAGGCGTACGCGCGTGCGGCCACCGGCGAGGGCCTCAACCTGATGCGCTGCCACGGGCAGGGCACGGTCTACCTCGCCAACCTCGCCCAGCACATCCATGTGGTGGAGGTCGAACAGGACGGGCTGACGGTCGACAGCACCTACGTACTGGCCATGGACTCCTCGCTGCACCACGACGTCATCGCCGTGGACAGCCAGTACGGCATCTCCGGCTCGGGGAAGTACCAGCTCAACATCACCGGCCGCGGCAAGGTCGCCCTGATGACCTCGGGCGCGCCCCTGATGATGCAGGTGACGCCCGACAAATACGTCAACTGCGACGCCGACGCGATCGTCGCCTGGTCGACCGGGCTGCGCGTCCAGATGCAGGCCCAGACGCACTCCTCGGGGGTGTGGCGGCGTCGCGGCAACACCGGTGAGGGCTGGGAGCTCAGCTTCATGGGCAGCGGCTACGCACTAGTCCAGCCGAGTGAGCTGCTGCCGCCGCAGAACGCCCAGATCGGGCAGGGCATGGCCGCGCAATACGGCATGGGGCAGCACGGGGCGCGGGCGCAGAACCAGGGCAACGTCTGGAGCTGAGCGTCGTCCGGAGCTGAGCGTCCGGAAAGCCAACGTAAGGGGCGCCCGCCGATGCGGGCGCCCCTTTCACGTTGCCGGGGCTCACAGCCTGGCGCGCGTCGCCTCCAGCAGTCGTACGACCGACTCGTCGGCCACGTCCGCCACCTCGTCGTGGGCGAACCAGCGCAGGTCGAGAGACTCGTCGCTGATCTCCTGGACCGCTCCGGGCGGTGCCACGACCGCGTACTGGACGTCGAAGTGCCAGTGGCAGGGCGCCGGGATGGCGTGCCGGTCCAGCCGCACGGGGCCGCCCGGCAGCAGCGTCAGCCCGGAGATGCCCGACTCCTCCGTGGCCTCGCGCAGTGCGGCGGCCTCCAGGGTGGCGTCCTCCGGCTCGCAGTGGCCGCCCATCTGCAGCCACATCCGCAGCTTCTTGTGCAGGGTCAGCAGGACCCGGCCGTGCTCCGGATCGATCACCAGGGCGCTGGCCGTGATGTGGCCCGCATGGCAGGCCTTCCACATGCCGTCCGGGTGGGCGGCCAAGTGGTCCAGATACGCCTGGCGCAGCTCTCCCTGGTCCTCGAACCCCTTCAGGACGAGGACCGCGTCGTCGTACAGGCTCACTCGGTGTCGTCGCCCTTGTCGTCGCTCTTGGGTTCGCTCCCGGTGTCCTTCTTCAGGTCCGGCTTCCCGGCGGAGCCGCTCGCCGCCTCGCCGAGCATCTTGTCGAGCTCGGAGAAGTCCAGCTGCTCGCGGTGCACGAAGCCGTCCGGGTCGTCCAGGTCGGAGGCCGTCGGGAGCATGTCCGGGTGGGACCACAGGGCGTCCCGGCCGTCGACCCCGCGCGCGTCCGTGAGGGACGCCCACAGGCGCGACGCGTCGCGCAGGCGGCGCGGGCGCAGCTCCAGACCGATCAGCGTGGCGAACGTCTGCTCCGCCGGGCCGCCCGTCGCACGACGGCGGCGCAGGGTCTCGCGCAGCGCGTCCGCGGACGACAGGCGGGGCTTCGCGGCCGCGTGCACCACCGCGTCCACCCAGCCCTCGACGAGCGCAAGAGCCGTCTCCAGACGGGCCAGGGCCGCCTTCTGCTCCGGGGTGTCCTCCGGCTGGAACATGCCCTGCTGGAGGGCGTCCTGCAGCTGTTCCGGGTTCTGCGGGTCGAACTGGCCGACCACGTCCTCCAGCTTGGCCGTGTCGACCTTGATCCCGCGCGCGTACCCGTCGACCGCGCCGTACAGGTGCGAGCGCAGCCATGGCACGTGCGCGAAGAGGCGCTGGTGGGCGGCCTCGCGCAGGGCGAGATACAGCCGCACCTCCTCCTTCGGCACGCCCAGGTCCTTGCCGAACGCCTCGATGTTCACCGGCAGCAGCGCGGCCTTGCCGGCCGGGCCGAGCGGCAGGCCGATGTCGGTGGAACCGACGACCTCGCCCGCGAGCACGCCGACGGCCTGCCCGATCTGGGTGCCGAACATCGCGCCGCCCATGGAGCGCATCATGCCGATCAGCGGGCCCGCCATGGCCTGCATCTCCTCCGGCAGGACATCGCCCATCGCCGCGCCGACGCGCTCGGCCACCGGGTCGACGAGTTCCTTCCACGCGGGCAGGGTCGCCTCGACCCACTCCGCGCGCGACCACGCCACCGCGGAGCCGGCGCCGGAGGGCAGCGACGTCGCGTCGTCCAGCCACAGATCGGCCAGACGGACGGCCTCCTCGACCGCGGTCCGCTCCGAGGGGCCGATGCTCGCGTCCTTGGTGCCGTCAGGGGTGCCCTGGGAGACGGTCTGGCGGGCGATCTGCTTGGCCATGTCCCAGTTCACCGGACCGCCCTCGTACGAGAGCATCTGGCCCAGCTGCTGGAACGCGGCGCCCAGGTCGGTGGGGTTCAGCGAACCGAACATGGCGGCGAGCGGATTGTCCGCACCGGGGCCACCGAAGCCTCCGGCCCCGGGCAGCCCGCCGAAACCGAACGGGTTGTCCGGTCCCTGACCACCACCGCTCTCCTGGTCCTTCTTCTTGCCCTCGTCGCCGTCGTCCGGCTCCTCCGGCGGAAGGCCGAATCCGAATGGGGTGTCACTCACGGGATTCCTCGGCTGTTAAGGCCGCCGGTTGTCTCCGACGGCACGACTGCCCGATAACACCACCCAGCGTAGACACCATGAGCGGTTCGGGCCTCGGTGCTTCGCCGACTCTTGGCCTGCGGCAGGATGGATGCCACCTGGTACGGACGCGTCACTCGCGTTCTTACTGAAGACAACCGCTGGAGACGCCCGGTGAGTTCCCCAGATCCGCAGGTTCGCGCAGCGCGAAACGAGTCAACCCCTCCCGTGGCACGCGGGCCCGTCGTCGCGGTCACCGGCGCCGCGTCCGGCATCGGCGCCCTGCTCACCGAGCGGCTCGTCACCTCGGACGAGATCAAGCAGGTCATCGCCATCGACGAGCGGCGCGGCGAGTGCGCGGCGGCACAGTGGCACATTCTGGACGTGCGGGATCCGGCCATCGCGGAGAAGCTGCGGGGCGCGGACGTGGTGGTGCACCTGGCGCTCGATCTTGATCTGGAGACCGACCCCGCCGCCCGTACGGCCTACAACGTACGGGGGACGCAGACCGTACTGACCGCCGCCGCCGCGGCCGGGATCCACCGGGTCGTGCTGTGTACGTCCGCCATGGTGTACGGGGCGCTGCCGGACAACGAGCTGCCGCTGTCCGAGGACGCCGAGCTGCGGGCCACGGCCGAGGCCACCGGCGTGGGCGATCTGCTGGAGATCGAGCGGCTCGCGCGGCGCGCACCGCGGGCGCACCCGGGACTCAACGTCAGCGTCGTGCGCCCCGCAGTGCTCGTGGGAGGCACGGACACCGCGCTGACCAGGTACTTCGAGTCGCCCCGGCTGCTCGTCGTCGCCGGTTCGCGGCCCGCCTGGCAGTTCTGCCACGTCGAGGACCTGTGCAGCGCTCTGGAGTACGCCGTCCTGGAGAAGGTCGAGGGCGAGCTCGCCGTCGGCTGCGACGGCTGGCTGGAGCAGGAGGAGGTCGAGGAGCTCAGCGGGATCCGGCGGATGGAGCTGCCTTCGGCGGTCGCTCTGGGCGCGGCGGCCCGGCTGCACCGGATCGGGCTGACGCCGTCTCCGGCCGGGGACCTGGCGTACACGATGTACCCGTGGGTGGTGAGCGGAAGCCGGCTGCACGACGCGGGATGGCGGCCGCAGTGGACCAACGAGGAAGTGCTCGCGGAGCTTCTGGAGGAGGTCTCCGGGAGGCACACGGTCGCCGGCCGGCGGCTGGGCCGCAAGGACGCGACCGCGGCCGGTGCCGCGGGAGCGACGGTGGCTCTGCTGGGTGCGGCGGCCGTGGTGCGACGCGCACGGAAGGCACGGCGCCGGATCTGAGGGCGTGCCCTTCACGAGCCCCGTGGGATCTGAGGGCGTGCCCCTCACGAGCCCCGTACGAGCCCTGTAGGAGACTCCAAAGCCGCACGCGCGCGTGCCGGGTGAAACATCTATTCCGCGTCGTCAGTGGCGTGCGGCACGATGGGGGCATGGCACCCACCAACGACCACCCCGGCGAGCTGGCCGCACAGGATCCCGTCAAGCTGATCGCGATCCGTGAGACCGCGCTCTCCTTGGACGAGGTCTTCAAGGCCGTGGGGGACGACGCCGCCGGGGGGACCGCGCTGTTCGTGGGGACCGTGCGGAACCACGACGGGGGCACCGATGTCGACCGGCTCGGCTATTCGTGCCACCCCAGTGCCGAGGCCGAGATGCGGCGGATCGCCGAGAAGGTCGTCGCCCAGTACCCGGTGCGCGCTCTGGCCGCCGTTCACCGGATCGGTGACCTGGACGTCGGGGATCTCGCGGTCGTCGTCGCCGTGTCGTGTCCGCATCGGGGCGAGGCTTTCGAGGCCTGCCGGAAGCTGATCGACGATCTGAAGCACGAAGTGCCCATCTGGAAGCACCAGACCTTCTCCGACGGCACTGAGGAGTGGGTGGGGGCCTGCTGATACCCCTGCGCGCCCCTCGGGTTGCGTAACCGCACACCTGCCGTGAGCGTTGTCAGTGCGGCTGGTTAATGTGCTGATCAGTCAGTTCTCGCGGTTGCTCACTGGGGTTGGGAGGTCGGCATGGGTGCGCTCCTGTGGTTGTTGATTCCGCTCTGCGCGGCGATCGGTGCCGGTCTGTGGGGCAGTTGGGCCAACCGGACCCACAAGGCGCGCGGCGACGGGCCCGAGCTCACCGGGTACGCCCGCTTCCGTGAGGCCATGGAGAAGCCCCATTCCGGTGCGTGACATGACAGAGGCGGGGCTGACGGTGCGCTGACAGCAGCGTCCCGTAATGTCGTGGCATGCCACGCCGCACCGCGACGATGCTCGCCTCCACCCTGATGCTGATCGCGCTTCTGTGCGCGGGAGTGTTCATCCCCGTGCCGTACTCGGAGATGTCCCCGGGACCGACGGTGAACACGCTCGGGGACCACGACGGCGAGCCGGTGCTGCAGATCTCCGGACGCAAGACGTACGCGGCCAGTGGGCACCTGAACATGACCACCGTGCGGGTCACCAGCGCCGACTACAAGATGAACCTCGTCGAGGCCGTCTACGGATGGCTCGCCCACGACAGCAAGATCGTGCCGCACAACACGCTCTACCCGGACGGCAAGACCGAGGAGCAGTCGACCCAGGAGAACGCCGAGGAGTTCAGCCAGTCCCAGGAGAGCGCCAAGGTCGCCGCCCTCAAGGAGCTCGATGTCCCGGTGAAGACCTGGGTGATCGTCTCCACTGTGGTCAAGGACTCCCCGGCCGAGGGCAAGCTGCACGCCGGTGACGTGATCAAGGCCGTCGACGGCACGACCGTGAAGCAGCCGACCGATGTCGCCAAGCTCGTGACCAAGCACAAGCCCGGCCAGGACGTCGTCTTCACGATCATCCCCGCCAAGGAACAGGCCGCCGCCGAGAAGAAGAACACGACGGCGACCAAGACCCAGAACATCACGATCACGACCACCACCTCCGACGACAGCGGCGCGAAGCGCGCCATCGTCGGGATCTCCGCGGGGACGGATCACACGTTCCCGTTCACCATCGACATCAAGCTCGCCGACGTCGGCGGGCCGAGCGCCGGTCTGATGTTCTCGCTCGGCATCTACGACAAGCTCACGCCGGGCGACCTGACGGGCGGCAAGTTCGTGGCCGGCACCGGGACGATCGACGACAAGGGCAAGGTCGGCCCGATCGGTGGCATCGAGATGAAGACGGTGGGCGCGCGCGGCAAGGGCGCCCAGTACTTCCTGACGCCGGCCGAGAACTGCGCGGCCGCCGCCAAGGACACCCCCAGTGGGCTCACCCTGGTCAAGGTGAACACCATCGACGACGCCCTCGGCGCGCTGAAGGACATCCGCACCGGCAAGACGTCCGACCTGCCGAAGTGCACGGCCAAGTAGCCCGAAGGGCTGCGCAGGCCTACTCCTCGAAGGTCGCCGACAGCGCCTCCGCCAGGCCCGGCACCAGGCCGGCACCCGTGAGGACCTCCGTCGGGGCGTCCTTCTCGCGCAGGCGCACGGCCGAGTCACGGGCGCCGTCGCGCAGCACCGCCACGGTCATCCGGACCTCCTGACGGTCCGGATGGTCCGCAACCCACTTCGCCAGCTTGGCCTCGCTCAGCCCCTCGGGAACCTGGGCCTCGGCGGACGGCGGCAGCATCATCCGCTCCACCGTCAGCGCGCAGCCGGCCACCGCGTCGGGCCAGGCGATCGTGGCGAGGAACTCGTCCAGCGGCTTGCCCGCCGGGATCTCCTCCTGCTCGATCGGGGTGAGACCGCTGGTCTCGGGCTCGTCCTGCAGGCCGAGCTGGGCCGCGAGGGCCGGTTCCTGCGACCGCAGCCGAGCGGTGTCTACGAGGGCGAAGAGGCGGGCGGGCTGGTCCCAGCCGAGGCCGGAGGCGTACTCGTCGATCTCGAGTACGGCCCGGGTGAGCGGGCTCGCTGCCATGGGAGTGTTGGACATGGTCACAATCCTGCCTCGTTCATGGCCGGAATCGGGAACCGAGTAAACGGTGAGTAAGTTGCATAGGTGTGGGCCCACGATCACGGGGGGCCACGGAAGGTCCACGAACACGCGGACCTGACGAACCGACAGCGAACTTCGAGGTGCGCACCTTGGCTTTCCAGATGCCGGACCGCGGCGGAGGCCCGACGGGGCCGCGGATCAGAGTGGGCCGCCCGTCGCGGCGTGTCCGGACCCTGCTCATGACACTGGGCGTCCTTGCCGTGCTCGGCATGGCGTTCACCATGTTCGCGGGCTTCTGGACGGACTGGCTCTGGTACCGCTCGGTGAACTACTCGTCCGTCTTCACCACCACCCTGTGGACCAAGATCGGACTGTTCTTCGTCTTCGGCCTGCTGATGGCCCTCGCGGTCGGCTTCAACATCTGGCTGGCGCACCGGCTGCGGCCACCGCTGAGCGCCATGTCGATGGAGCAGCAGAGCCTCGACCGCTACCGGATGGGCATCGCGCCGTACAAGACCTGGCTGCTGCTCGGGATCACCGCCCTGGTGGGCCTGATCGCCGGTGCCTCGGCGTCCAGCCAGTGGCGCACCTGGCTGATGTGGGTCAACGGCGTGCCCTTCCACCAGAAGGACCCCCAGTTCCACCTCGACGTCTCGTTCTACGCGTTCGACCTGCCCTGGTACCGCTTCCTGCTGGGCTTCGGCTTCGCCGCCGCGATCCTGTCCCTGATCGCCGCCGCGCTCACCCACTACCTGTACGGCGGGCTCAGGATCACCTCCCCGGGCGCGCGTGCCACCGGCGCCGCGACGGGTCATCTGTCGGTGCTGCTCGGCCTCTTCGTCGCCCTGAAGGCGGTCGCGTACTGGCTCGACCGGTACGGCCTCGCGGTGAAGTCCAGCGACTTCAAGGCGACGGACGACTGGACCGGTCTCAGGTACGTCGACGCGAACGCCTACCTGCCGGCGAAGACGATCCTGTTCTGCATCGCCGTCATCTGCGCACTGCTGTTCTTCGCCACCCTGTGGCGGCGCACCTGGCAGCTGCCCGTGATCGGCTTCGGCCTGATGGTGCTCTCGGCGATCCTGATCGGCGGGCTGTACCCGGCGATCGTCCAGAAGTTCCAGGTCCAGCCCAACGAGCAGGCCAAGGAAGCGCCGTACGTCCAGAAGAACCTCAAGGCGACGCGCGAGGCCTACGGCATCGACGACACCAAGGTCAGTGACTACTCGGGGACGAGCACCACCAAGGACAAGAGCAAGCTGCGCGACGACGTCGACTCCACGGCGAGCATCCGCATCCTGGACCCGAACATCGTCTCGCCCACGTTCCAGCAGCTCCAGCAGATCAGGAACTACTACGCGTTCCCGACCAACCTGGACGTCGACCGGTACAGCAAGGACGGCAAGAACGGCGGGGATCAAGACACGGTCATCGGTCTGCGTGAGCTGAACCTCAACGGCATTCCGAAGAACAACTGGATCAACGACCACTTCCGCTACACCCACGGCTACGGCGTGGTCGCCGCCAAGGGGACCGCGGCCGACGCCAACGGCCAGCCCGTCTTCACCGAGTCCGACCTGCCCTCCCGGGGCGACCTGGGGACGTACGAGCAGCAGATCTACTACGGCGAGAAGACCACCACCTACTCGATCGTCGGCGGTCCCCAGAAGGAGATCGACTACTCCGACGACAGCGGTGAGAAGACCACCAGCTACACGGGCAAGAGCGGCGTCAACCTCGCCAACCCGGTCAACCGGGCCGCCTACGCGGTGGCGTTCAACGAGCCGCAGATCCTCTACTCCGGTGCGATCGGCGAGGGTTCGCGCATCCTGTACAACCGCACTCCCAAGGAGCGCGTCGAGGCGGTGGCGCCCTGGCTGACCATCGACGGCGACGCGTACCCGGCCGTGGTCAACCACCGTATCCAGTGGATCGTCGACGCCTACACGACGACCAACGGATACCCGTACGCCTCCCGTACGACCCTCGGTGACACGACGGCCGACTCGCTGACCGCGACCAACAACTCGCGCGCGGTGGTGGCCCAGCAGAACCAGGTCAACTACATCCGCAACTCGGTGAAGGCGACCGTCGACGCGTACACCGGTCAGGTCAAGCTCTACCAGTGGGACACCCAGGACCCGGTCCTGAAGACCTGGATGAAGGCCTTCCCCGGCACGGTGAAGCCGAAGACCGCCATCTCCCAGTCGCTGATGGACCATCTGCGGTACCCGCAGGACCTGTTCAAGGTCCAGCGCGAGCTGCTGACCCGCTACCACGTCACCAACCCGACGACCTTCCTCAGCGGCAGCGAGGTGTGGCAGGTGCCGGACGACCCGACCAACAAGTCGGGCAACGCGGTGCCGCCGTACTACCTGAGCATGAAGATGCCCGACCAGTCGGCGCAGGCGTTCTCACTGACGACGACCTTCACGCCCAACGGCCGGGACAACCTCAGTGCGTTCATGACGGTCGACGCCGAGGCGGGCACCACTGACTACGGCAAGATCAGAATCCTGAAACTGCCGACGAGTACGACGGTCGACGGGCCCAAACAGGTCCAGAGCCAGTTCAACTCCGAACAGGACATCGCCGAGTCGATCAAGCTGCTGAAGGGCGGCGACTCCGACATCGAGTACGGCAACCTGCTGACCGTCCCACTCGACGGGGGACTGCTGTACGTGGAGCCGGTCTACGTACGCGGTGGTGGACTCAAGTACCCGCTGCTGCGGAAGGTGTTGGTCAGCTACGGCGACAAGACCGCCTTCGAGAACACCCTCGGCGAGGCCCTCAACAAGGTCTTCGGAGCGGAGAGTTCGACCACACCACCGCCGGACGAGGGGACGACCAAGCCACCGACGTCCAGCAACCCGACGGTCCAAGAGGCGCTGAACGACGCCCAGAAGGCCTTCGACGCCGGCCAGGAAGCCCTCAAGAAGAACGACTGGCAGGCGTACGGCGAGGCGCAGAAGGACCTCGAGGACGCGCTCAAGAGGGCCGAGGCGGCGCAGTCCAAGGCCGACAAGACGAGTGGTGGCAGCAGCGACAAGAGCAGTAGCAGTCCCAGTCCGAGCAGCAGCCCCAGCGGCTAGCAGGACTGCTGCTGATCAAGGCCGCCCGCGTCGTGGTACGGTTGCCGAACAACGACGCGGGGTGGAGCAGCTCGGTAGCTCGCTGGGCTCATAACCCAGAGGTCGCAGGTTCAAATCCTGTCCCCGCTACTCAATTCGAAGGCCCGGATCCATCAGGATCCGGGCCTTCGTGATGTGCGAACGCATGTGCCGACCCGGGGGATGGCCGTGCCGCCGTGGGGAGTTGGGAGAACTGTGTTTGACTTGTCTCTCTGTGGGCATGTCGACAAAACGCTGAAGTGACCTCACTGGCTGCGGTATACCAGGTGTACCCAGGTTGCAGGTGGTGCGACGATGGACGTTATGGGGGACAAGGCAACTCTGTTCGAGACAGGGCGATTTGTGCAGCCTCCCGAACCGGACGAAGCCGGGGAGGTGGCTGAGGAGGCCGTCGAGGAAGTTCGTCAGCGGCTCGCCGCGGAAGCCGGCGACGTCGAGGCGATGAGTGTCCTCGGGGCCATGCTGCTGCGCCGCGGTGATCTCGACGGAGCCGAGGCCCATCTGCGTGCTGCCACCGCCGCGGGAGACCGCGCCGCCGCCAACAACCTCGGGGTCCTTCTCCATCAGCGCGGATACGCCGACGAGGCCGCCGGCTGGTGGCGCATCGCCGCCGTTGCCGGGTCCGCGGCGGCCGCCCATGCGCTGGGGCGCCACCACCGTGAGCGCGGGGACGAGCCCGCCGCCGAGTACTGGCTGCGGCAGTCCGCCGAGCAGGGGCACGCCCTGGGCGCCTATGCGCTCGCCGACCTGCTGGAGCACCGCGGGGGCGCCGGGGCCGAGGACTGGATGCGGGCCGCGGCCGAGCGGGGGCACCGGGAGGCGGCGTACCGGCTGGCGCGTGCGCTTGATCGCAAGGCCGTGAGCGAGGGCGAGAGCGGGACTGACAACGGTGTCGCGCTGCTGGAGCAGGCCGAGCAGTTCTACCGGCAGGCGGCCGCGCGCGGGCACCGGCGGGCCGCGCTGCACCTCGGCGCGATCCTGGAGAAGCGCGGTGAGCTCCGGGAGGCCGGGCGCTGGTATCTGACGTCCGCCAAGGACGGTGAGGCGCGGGCCGCCTGCGCGCTCGGCTTCCTGCTGCGCGACGCCGGGGACACCGAGAGCGCCGCCGTGTGGTGGCTCAGGGCCGCCCAGGACGGGGACGGCAACGCGGCCAACGCGCTGGGCGCGCTGCACGCCGAGCGAGGCGAGACGCAGACCGCGGAGCGCTGGTACCGGGCGGCGATGGACGCCGGCGACGACAACGGCGCGTACAACCTCGGGCTGCTCTGCGCCGAGCAGGGGCGGACCGGGCAGGCCGAGCAGTGGTACCGGCGGGCCGCGTACGCCGGGCACCGCGAGGCGGCGAACGCGCTGGCGATCCTGCTGCTGCAGGGCGGCGACGCCACGGGTGCCGAGCCGTGGTTCTCCAAGGCCGCCGAGGCGGGAAGCGTGGACGCCGCGTTCAACCTGGGGATCCTGCACGCCGGACGGAGTGAGGACGCCGTAGCGCTGCGCTGGTACGAGCGTGCCGCGGCCGCCGGGCACACGGAGGCGGCGCTGCAGGTCGGGATGGCGCGGCTGCGGGACGGTGACGAGCGGGCGGCGGAGCGGCATCTGCGCTGTGCGGCCGGGGGCGGGAGCGCGGAGGCCGCCTACCGGCTGGCGACCGTGCTCGACGCTCGGCGGCCGCCGGAGCCCGCGCACGAGCTGGGCGAGGCGGTGCACGAGAAGACCGAGTGCGAGGAGTGGTACGAGCGGGCGGCCTCCCAGGGGCACCGGCGGGCGCAGGTGCGCGTCGGGATGATGGCCGCGGCGCGGGGGGACGTCGTGGAGGCGGCCCGGTGGTACCGGGTGGCCGCGGAAGCCGGGTCCCGCAACGGCGCCTTCAACCTCGGGCTGCTGCTGGCTCGCGAGGGGAGCGAGCCCGAGGCGGCGGTGTGGTGGACGCGGGCCGCCGACGCGGGGCACGGGCGGGCGGCGTTGCGGCTGGCCCTGGTCTACGCGCGTCGGGGCGAGCTGGCGGAGGGGCAGCGGTGGGCGGACCGGGCGGTCTCTCTGGGGCCGGCGGAGGTTTCTGAGCGGGCGGCTCGGTTGCGGGACGCGTTGCGGCAGGAGCTTTCGGCGTGACGCTGCGCTGAGCTGCGGCGGTTGTGGGTTGCCCTGTGCTCGGCTGCACCCGCCTGGGGGCCGCACCCGCCCGGGGGCTGTGCCCCCAGACCCCCCTTCGTCCTGAACGGCCTCGTCCTCAAACGCCGGACGGGCTGAAAGATCGGCCGTGGTGAAGAAGCCGCAGAGATGCTGGTCGTAAGCGATTTGCCTTTGTCCTCGTCGCTGACGTAACGTTGCGTTCATCGCCGCGGGGTGGAGCAGCTCGGTAGCTCGCTGGGCTCATAACCCAGAGGTCGCAGGTTCAAATCCTGTCCCCGCTACTGAAGGCCGAGGGCCGGAATCCAGAAATGGATTCCGGCCCTCGGTGCGTTCGGGGCCGGAGATCTATGGGGTGTGGCCCACCGCCTCCTCGTAGAGGGCTCGGTCCACCGTCTTGGACTCCGGGAGTGCGACTCCCTGGGTGGCGCCCTGGGCGCGGTAGGCGGACTGGAGGCGGGTCGTGGTGCCCTTGCGGATCTCCCAGTCCATGCGGAGGGACGGGGTGGCCCGGAGAATCGACTTGTCGATCTTCAGGAGTTTCGACAGATAGGTGACGAAGGTCGCATCCGTCTTGTAGTCCGACGCGAAGTACGTGTTCACCGTCCGGATGTACGCCCTCAGCAGGGCCACCCCCGCATCCACGTCGTCGTGCAGCAGCGTGCGGCCGTAGAGCAGTCCGCCCAGTGGCTCGCCCAGCGGTTGGCCGCCGAGGAAGGCGTATCCCGCCTTGCCGTCGACCTTGCGCCAGATCGGGTCGAGCAGCCAGGCCGAGTCGACGCCGCCGTTCTGCAGGGCCGTGAGAACGTCCGCCGAGCCCAGCTGGCGGTACTGGATCTTGTCCAGGCCGCCGCCGTGCCGGGCGAGGGCCTTCTGCATGGGGTACGCGATCACCGAGCCCTTGCCGATCATCGTGCCGAGCGTGCGGCCGGCCATCGGGACCTGCGTCGCCGTCTCGTCCTTCTTCAGCCGCGCCCACAGACCGCTCTTCGACTTGGGGTCGGGCGAGAAGTTGCCCGCGACCCATTTGATGTCGAAGCCGCCCTTGATGCCGTTCATGACGGCCGCCTCCGGGGCCGCCCAGAGCGCGTCTATGTCGCCCTTGGCCAGCAGGGGGAGCGCGTCCGGGGTGGGCAGCACCTTGAGCGTGACGTCCAGGCCCTCCGCCTTGAACTCGCCCTTGTCCAGGGCGACTTCGAGCGGTGCGACGTACTCGGCGCTCAGTGTTCCCGTCGCGATCGTCACCTTCCGCGTCTTGGGGAGGGGGTCCGCGGAAGGGGCGAGCGGCTCGCAGCGGGCCGGTGTGCGGGTCGGCGAGAGGTCGGCCGGGTCCGTCCAGGACGACTTGCCGCAGCCTTCGACCGGGCGGATCGTGCGGTCTCCCGCTCCCGCCTTCGCCCCGGCGTCGTCCGAGTACGGCGAGGACGAGCAGGCCGCCGACGTGAGCAGCGCGGCGACGGCGACGACCGCGGCGCCGTAGGTGCGCCTTCTCATGACTGTCCCCTTCCCCTGTCCTTCGGCGCCCACGGGGTGAGCAACCGGCCCATCAGGCGCACCAGTTCAGAGAACAGCACCCCGAGAACGGCCACGCAGACGATGCCGACGAACATCACGTCGTTCTGGAACAGCGCGCGTGAGTCGAAGATCAGATGCCCCAGGCCGTTCGCCGCGGCGATCTGTTCCGAGGCGACGATCACCAGGACTGCCACGCCCGCCGCGATCCGCGCGCCCACCAGGACGGAGGGGAGGGAGGCGGGCAGGAGCACGTGCCGGAACATCTGCCAGGGCGAGGCGCCGAAGACCCGGCCCGCGTCGCGGTGGCCGGACGGGATGGCGACCACCGCCGACATCGTGGAGATCCAGACGAAGAAGAAGACCGTGGTCGCCACCAGGGCCACCTGCGGGCCCTCGCCCAGGCCGAACATGTTCAGGAAGATCGGGAGCAGGGCCAGTTTCGGAACGACGTAGAGGGCGTCCAGGAGGGGTTCGAAGGCCGCTCGGACCAGGGGCAGTGAGCCCATCAGGAGGCCCAGGACATAGCCCGCCGCCGTGCCGAGCACGTAGCCGGCCAGGACGCGCTTGAGCGTCGCCCACACGTCCGGCCACAGGTCGCCTGCCGCGGCGCGGTCCCAGCCGTCGGCGAGGATCGTGGACGGGGCCGGGTAGACGCGGTCGTCGATCCAGGCCTGGGTGGCGGCCAGTTGCCAGAGCAGGACCAGGAGGAGGGGGACGGCCGCCGCCAGGGACAGTTCCAGGGCGCGACGGCGGCGGTGGGCGCTCACGGGGTGGAGTTCTTCCGGGCCCGGGCGGCGTACCAGGGTCGATTCCTTGCTCGGGGCGATCGTCGTCATGCGGGTGCAGCCTCCTTCCGCAGCAGGTCCCACAGCTCGCTCTTGAGGGCCGTGAACTCGGCGGTGGTGCGGACGTCGCCGGTGCGTGGGCGCGGGAACGGCGGCACGTGTTCGGCGATGATCCGGCCCGGGCGGGCGGACATCACCAGGACGCGGTCGCCGAGGACGATCGCCTCCTCCAGGCTGTGGGTGATGAAGAGCGTGGTGGTGCGCGTGGACTGGGTCAGGTCCAGGAGCTCGTCCTGGAGGATCGTGCGGAGTTGGGCGTCGAGCGCGGCGAACGGCTCGTCCATCAGGAGGAGTTCGGGTTCCACGGCCAGTGCGCGGGCGATCGCGACGCGCTGGCGCATGCCGCCCGAGAGGGTCGCCGGGTAGGCGTCGGCGAAGTCGGCGAGGCCCATACGGGCCAGCCACGCGTCGGCGCGCGCGTTCGCCTCGCGGCGCGGGACGCGCTGGACGTCCAGGCCGAAGCGGACGTTGGCGCGCACCGACTTCCAGTCGTAGATGCCGTAGTCCTGGAAGATCATGGCGGCGGGGCGGGCGCTCGACGTGCGGATCTCCAGGGTGCCGGTGCTCGGGCGGAGCAGGCCCGCGGCGATGCGCAGGAGCGTCGACTTGCCGCAGCCCGACGGGCCGACCAGGCAGACGAACTCGCCGGAGGCGACGGTGAGATCGAGGGGACCGAGGGCGTCGACGGTGCGGGGCGGGCGGCCGAAGGTACGGGTCAGATCGGAGGCGTGGAGTTTTGGGTGCGGATCTCCCACGGTTGCTCCTTGCGGAGTTCGGTACGGAGCGGGGGGTGCCGCACGACGATATGACGGACCGTCAGATTCAGGAAGCCTGTAGGCAGCACAAAGCCCCGGCATCCCCAAGGGGTGCCGGGGCCTCGGTGAAGGCCGAAGGGCGCTAGGCCGCCGCGCAGTTCGGGCAGATGCCGCGGTAGGTGACCTCGACGTCCGACACCGTGAAGCCGAAGCGCTCCGTGTCGGGGAGGTCGGCGAGCGGGTTGCCGCTCGGGTGGACGTCGCGGATCGCGCCGCACTGGGCGCAGACCAGGTGGTGGTGCGGACGGTGCGCGTTCGGGTCGTACCGCTTGGCGCGCTTGTCGGTGGAGACCTCGAGCACCTCGCCGAGGGAGACCAGCTCGCCCAGCGTGTTGTAGACGGTCGCCCGGGAGATCTCGGGCAGCTTGGTGACGGCCCTGGAGTGGACCTCGTCGGCCGTCATGTGTACGTGCTCACCGTCGAGAACCTCGGCCACGACGCGACGCTGCGCGGTCATACGCCATCCGCGTCCGCGCAGTCGTTCCAGAAGGTCGCTCATGAAGCCCAGCCTAACAGCCGGGGGACCATTTTCCGAACAGGTGTGATTTTGGATACCTGCTGGTTTTGGATTGAGTCTAAGGCGGGCGGGTGAGGGGTGGGCCGGGCCCTCGGGGCCCGGCCCACCTGTGCGATCAGGCGGGCACGTGCTGCCGTACCGGTGCCCAGCAGCGGATGATGTCCCGGACCGAGACGATGCCGGCGGGCTCGCCCCGGTCGAGGACGATGAGGTGGCGGAAGCCGCCGTGGGCCATGGCTCGGGCCGCTTCGTCCAGCGTCCAGGACGGGGCGGCGAAGACGACGTCGCTGGTGGTGTGGTCGTAGGTGCGTTCCGTGTCCGGGTCCTGGCCGAGGCCGATGGAGTTGAGGATGTCGCGTTCGGTGAGGATGCCGATGCCGCCGGCGTCCGGATCGAGGACCACGGCCGCGCCTACACGGCGGGCGGACATCAGGGCTGCGGCCTGGCGGAGCGTGTGGGCGGGGCCGATGGTGAGGACCACCGTGCTCATGGCGTCGCGGACGAGCATGGAAGGGAGCCACCTCCTAGGGAACCCCTGGTGACTGACGGATCCCGGTCCGTTAGTTCAGGAATTCACAAGTTCACAAGTGGGGGGACTCTCAGAGTCGCAGGTAAAGCACGGGTCAACAAGAGGGCGCGTGCGGCTACTTCGGGGCGTGCGCGTTCACCCCGTGTTTCTCAGTACCGCTCGTTGAGATACCCCAGGAACTCGTCGTGCAGCAGGCCGTTCGACGCGGCCGCGTTGCCGCTGTGCGGGCCGGGGCGGCCGTCGAGGCCGGTGAAGGTGCCGCCCGCCTCGGTGACGATGATCGCGTTGGCGGCCATGTCCCAGAGGGAGAGTTCCGGTTCGGCGCAGATGTCGACCGAGCCCTCGGCGACCATCATGTAGGGCCAGAAGTCGCCGTACGCGCGCGTGCGCCACACCTCGCGGGTCAGGTCCAGGAAGCCGCCCAGCCGGCCCTGGTCCTCCCAGCCGGTCAGGGAGGAGTACGCGAAGGAGGCGTCCGACAGCTTCGAGACCTGGGAGACGCGCAGGCGGGAGGCCGAGGTGAGGCTGCGGCCGGTGAAGGCGCCGCCGCCCTGCGCGGCCCACCAGCGGCGGCCGAGCGCGGGGGCCGAGACGACGCCGACGACGGGCCGGTAGCCGCCCTCCGCCGCCTCCATCAGGGAGATCAGCGTGGCCCACACCGGCACACCGCGTACGTAGTTCTTGGTGCCGTCGATCGGGTCGATCACCCAGCGGCGGGGTCCGGTGCCCTCGATGCCGTACTCCTCGCCGAGGATTGCGTCGCGGGGGCGGGCGCGCTGGAGCTGGCCGCGGATGAGTTCTTCCGCCGCCTTGTCCGCTTCGCTCACCGGGGTCATGTCCGGTTTCGTCTCGACCTTGAGGTCGAGTGCCTTGAAGCGGGCCATGGTGGCCGCGTCGGCGGCGTCCGCGAGGACGTGGGCGAAGCGGAGGTCGTCGAGGTAGTCCGGCATGGAACGCACGCTATCCGGCGAGGTCGCGATGGGGCCACCGGGCCTTCCTCACGGTTTGGCGGCACATCGGGCGGCCCCCCGATGGCTCACTGCCGCCGAAGGGCGCCCGCGCGTGCGCTCGCGAACCCTTGACAGTGCCCCCGCGCGCGTCAAATCTGGGCGCAGAGCCGCTCGCCCCAGGGAGGCGATGATGCCTGCAGCGCGGGAATCCCTACTGGACGCCGCGTACACGGCGCTGGCGCGCCGACCATGGTCCGCCGTGCGCATGGTGGACGTGGCCGCGGTGGCCGGAGTGTCCCGGCAGACCCTCTACAACGAGTTCGGCAGCAAGGAAGGTCTTGCCCGGGCACTGGTGAGAAGGGAGGCGGACGCGTACCTCGCCGGGGTCGAACGTGCGCTCACCACGCACAGCGACGCCCGTGAACGGCTGACCGCGACCGCCGAGTGGACCGCCTCCACGGCCCGCGACAACGCGCTCGTACGGGCCATGCTGACCGGTTGCTGGAGCGAGCGGTTGCCCTCGCCGACGCTGTCCGCGGTGCCGTCCTCCTCGGCGGTGCCGGCGCAGCGGCGGGCGGACGGACCGCTGCCGTCGCCCGGCGACTTCGTGGCGATGGTCCGTGACCGGGCCGTGGCCGTGCTGTCGGGACCCGGCGCGTTCAAGCCGGACACCGCCGAACTGGCGCGCTCCTGCGAGCTCGTGGTGCGCATCGCCCTGTCCTGCGTCGCGGCGCCGCCGGGGGAGGGCGGGGTGGCGGACCTGGTGCGGACCGCTCTGCCCCGGCAAGTGGCGTAGGGCGGCGGTCACTTGAGCCGGGCGACGGCGTGCTGGTCGCCCGGCGCAGGCTCTAGTGGGCCGATCCGGAGAGCTGGAGGCCGATCACGCCGACGATCACGAAGCTGATCGAGATGAGCTTCAGCGTCGACACCAGGTCGCCGAGGAAGATCATGCCGTAGATCGCGGTGCCCGCCGCGCCGATGCCGGTCCACACGGCGTAGGCGGGGCCGACGTCCAGCTTTCGCAGGGCAAGGGTGAGGAGGCCGAAGCTGCCCAGGGCGAAGATGCAGAACGCGACCGTGGGCCACAGGCGGGTGAAGCCGTGGGAGAGCTTGAGGCACACGGCGAAACCCGTTTCGAGCAACCCGGCCACTACTACCAGCAGCCACGCCATGTGTGGTCCTCCCGTATGTCCGGCTCGGTGCGATTATGCACTTACCGGACTCGCGCACTCACAAACAACGCTGAGGTCAGTCGCCTTGCTTCCGCTCAGTCGCCCTCCGTCCGCTCACGGGTCGACAGCAGCCGGCGCAGGGAGTACAGGCGGGCCGGGTCGGCATGTCCGTCGGCCACCCACTGGTCCAGCGCGCAGTCCGGCTCGTCGTGACTGCATGCGCGCGGGCAGCCCTCGGTGCCGGGCTCCAGGTCCGGGAAGGCCTTGATGACCCGGGACGGGTCCACGTGGTGCAGACCGAAGGAGCGCACGCCGGGGGTGTCGACGACCCAGCCCGCACTGTCCGGCAGCGGGATCGCGCGCGCCGAGGTGGTGGTGTGCCGGCCGCGGCCCGTGACGGCGTTGACGATGCCGGTACTGCGTCGCCGCTCCTGCGTGACCAGCGCGTTGACCAGGGTTGTCTTGCCCACGCCCGAGTGCCCGACGAACGCCGTCATCTTGCCGTCCAGCTGCTTGCGGACGCGGTCCACCGCCGCGCCGCTCTCCAGTTCCTCACGGCTGGTCACGACGTAGGGGACGCCCAACGCCCCGTACAGCTCGAGGAGTTCGTCGGGAGAGGCGAGGTCGGACTTGGTGAGGACGAGCAGCGGGTCGAGACCGCCGTCGTACGCCGCGACCAGACAGCGGTCGATCAGGCGCGGGCGCGGCTCGGGATCGGCGAGGGCGGTGACGATGGCCAGCTGGTCGGCGTTGGCGACGACCACGCGCTCGTACGGATCGTCGTCGTCCGCGGTGCGCCGCAGGACCGAGGTGCGCGGCTCGATGCGGACGATACGGGCGAGGGTGTCCTTGCCCCCGGACAGGTCGCCCACGATGGCCACTCGGTCGCCGACCACCGCGGCCTTGCGGCCGAGTTCGCGGGCCTTCATCGCCGTGACCACGCGGTCCTCGACGAGACAGGTGAGGCGGCCCCGGTCGACGGTGACGACCAGGCCGTCCACCGCCTCCTCGTGCTTGGGCCGGATGTTCGTACGAGGCCGGTTGCCCTTGCGGTTCGGGCGGCTTCGGATGTCGTCCTCGTCGGTGTGCTTGCCGTAGCGGCGCATGGCGTGAGTCCCCTACGCCCCATCGCTCCCGAGCATCCCGGTCCACAACTCGGGGAAGTCCGGCAGGGTCTTCGCCGTCGTCGCCACGTTCTCGATCTGCACGCCCTGGACCGCGAGGCCGATGATCGCGCCGGCCGTCGCCATGCGGTGGTCCTCGTACGTGTGGAAGATCCCGCCGTGCAGGCGGCGCGGGCGGATGTGCAGGCCGTCGGCGGTCTCGGTCACATCACCGCCGAGTTCGTTGATCTCCTTGGTGAGCGCGGCCAGCCGGTCCGTCTCGTGCAGGCGCAGGTGGGCCACGCCCCGCAGGGTTGAGGGGGAGTCCGCGAGGGCCGCGACCGCCGCGATGCCCGGGGTCAGCTCGCCGACCTCGCCCAGGTCCACGTCGATACCGTGGATGGCACCCGAACCGGTGAACTCAAGCCCGTACTCGGTCAGTTCGTAGGAACCGCCCATTTCGGTGAAGATCTCCCGCAGCTTGTCGCCGGGCTGCGTGGTGCGGGCCGGCCAGTCGGGGACGACGACCTTGCCGCCCGTCACCAGGGCCGCCGCCAGGAACGGCTGCGCGTTGGACAGGTCCGGCTCGATGGTCAGGTCCCGGCCGAGCAGGGCACCCGGCGTCACCCGCCAGACGTTGGCCTCGCCGCCGGACTCCGGAGTGTCCACCTGGGCGCCGACCGCGCGCAGCATGTCGACGGTCATGCGGATGTGCGGCAGGGAGGGCAGGGAGGAGCCGGTGTGGCGGACCTCGACGCCCTGGTTGAAGCGCGGGCCGGACAGGAGCAGGGCCGACACGAACTGCGACGACGAGGACGCGTCGATCTCCACCGGACCGCCGTCCAGTGCCCCGCCCCCGTGCACCGTCAGCGGCAGCGCCCCGCGGCTGTCGTCGTCGATCCGGGCGCCGAGTACCCGCAGTGCGTCGATGACGCCGTTCAGGGGACGCTCGTACGACCTCGGGTCGCCGTCGAAGCGGATGGGGCCGTCGGCGAGCGCGGCGACCGGCGGCAGGAAGCGCATCACCGTGCCGGCGTTGCCGACGTCGACCGTGGCCGGGCCGTGCAGGCCGGTGGGGAGCACACGCCAGGTCTCGCCCGTGCCGTCGGGGCCCACGCCCTCCTCGATGCCGACGCCCATCGCGCGCAGCGCGCCCGCCATCAGCAGCGTGTCCCGGGAGCGCAGCGGGCGGCGCAGCCAGCCGGGTTCGGAGGCGAGGGCGGCGAGCACGAGGGCGCGGTTGGTGACCGACTTGGACCCGGGCACGTGGACCGTCGCGTCGACGGCTCCGCTCGCGTGCGGGGCGGGCCAGAGGGCGGTCTGCGCGGGGTTCGGGGCCATGGGTCCACTCTATAAGCAGGGGGTTGTACGGGCCGTCGTACAGGTGCGGCGCCGTAGTGGCTGGTCGCGCCCCGCGGCGGAGTCGCACATCGACACCCCGCGCCCCTGTGATGCGCCCCTTCGGGCTGCCTCACACCTCGAGCAACCACCTGCCGCCGCCTATCAGAGAGCACAGGCTCACCGCGTGGAACAGGAACAGCCACAGCCCCGCCGGTACGTGCGTCAGGCGGGACAGCTGGTCCGCGTCCGAGTCGCCCGCGCCGCCGCGGCTGCGCTTGGCCTGGAGTTCGAAGGCCGGGCGTACGCCGCCGACCAGCAGGAACCACACCACCGCGTACGCGAACGCCGCCTGGACCTGGGGGCCGGCCAGCCAGGACACCACGAGGAACGTGCCGCCGGTGAGGACGACCGTCAGGGCCCCGTACGCGTTGCGGATCATCACCAGCATCGCCACCAGCAGGGCCGTCGCCAGCCACAGCAGCAGCGTGATGTGTCCTGCGGCGAGGAGTGCGGCGCCGCCGAGGCCGAGCAGTGGGGGAGCGGTGTAGCCGGCGGCCGCGGTGAGGATCATGCCGAGGCCGTGCGGCTTGCCGCGGCTGACGGTCAGGCCGCTGGTGTCGGAGTGCAGCCGTATGCCGGTGAGTTGGCGGCCGGTGAGCAGGGCGACGAGGCCGTGGCCGCCCTCGTGGGCGATGGTGATGGCGTTGCGGAAGACGCGCCAGAAGGTGTGCGGGACGACCACGGCGAGCGCGGCGACCAGAGTCGCGATCACCACCCACAGATCGGGGTCGGGCTGGCTGCCGGAGACCTCGTCCCAGAGGGAGGCGAGCGAGGCGGTTGCGGTGGTGTCCATGTGTGGCGGGGGCTCCCTCGGGTCGCAGTCAGTAGGGGCTTGCGCGTAGCGCAATCATTGAGGGGTGGTGGTCGGGTGGCGGGTGGGCCTGGCAGTGTGGCACGTATGTGCGGACGGTATGCAGCCAGTCGTAGGCCCGAGGATCTCGCAGGAATCTTTGAGGTCGAGAAGTGGGAACCCGAGGAGACCCTGGCGCCCGACTACAACGTGGCCCCGACCAAGGAGGTCTACGCCGTCCTGGACCGTCCTCTTAAGGACGTGCAGGACCCGCGGCCGGTTCGCCAGCTCCGGAAGCTCAAGTGGGGCCTGGTTCCGTCCTGGTCGAAGACTCCCGAGGGCGGGGCGCGGATGATCAACGCCCGTGCCGAGACCGTCCACGAGAAGCCGTCGTACAAGCGGGCCTTCTCCTCCCGCCGTTGCATCATCCCCGCCGACGGCTACTACGAGTGGGTCACCGGCACGGGCGAGCGGGACCTGGAGGTCGAGGGGAAGAAGAAGCGGCCGCGCAAGCAGCCGTACTTCGTGCTGCCCGCCGACGGGTCGGTCTTCGCGATGGCCGGGCTCTACGAGTTCTGGCGGGACAAGACCCTGCCCGACGACCACCCGCTGTCCTGGTGGGTGACCTGCTCCGTCATCACCACGGAGGCCGAGACGACCCCGCTCGCGGTGGCACCGGCCGAGGGGCCGCACGCGCTGGCGGAGATTCACCCCCGCATGCCGCTGATGCTCACCCCGGACCGCTGGGACTCCTGGCTCGACCCGTCGCGCACCGACCTCGACGACCTGCGGTCGCTGCTGGAGCCGCCGCCCGCCGGACTGATGCGCGCCTACCCCGTGTCCACCGCGGTCAGCAACGTCCGCAACAACGGCCCGGAGCTGCTGAAGGAGCTGGAGGGGCCCGAAGAGGGCACACTCTTCTGACGTGACGACCGAGATCATTGGTACGGATGCCGGAGACGCCCGCATCACCTGGCACCCGGCGAAGAAGGCACGGCTCGTGCTCGCGGTGAGCCACGGCGCCGGCGGCGGCACCGAGGCACGGGACCTGCAGGCGCTGGCCGCGGTCCTCCCGGGGCAGGGCGTGACCGTCGCCCTCGTCGAGCAGCCCTGGCGGGTGGCCGGCAAGAGGGTGGCGTCCCCGCCGAAGACCCTGGACGTGGGGTGGCGGGGGATCTGGCCCGCCGTGTCCGACCCCGGGCTGCCCGTGGTCTCGGGCGGCCGCAGCGCCGGTGCCCGCGTCGCCTGCCGTACGGCCACCGAGCTGGGCGCACACGCCGTCCTGGCCCTCAGCTTTCCGCTGCACCCGCCGGGCAAGCCGGAGAAGTCCCGCGCCGGGGAACTGCTCGGATCCGGGGTGCCCACCCTCGTCGTACAGGGCGGGAACGACCCCTTCGGCAAGCCCGGGGAGTTCCCGGACGGGTCGTACGAGTTGGTCGAGGTGCCGCACGGCGATCACGGGTTCGCCGTGCCCAAACGTGCGGAGATCACCCAGGACCGGGCCCTGGAGATCATCACGGACGGTGTCGTCCAGTGGATCGCGTCACTCGGGTAAAGGTTGGGAATGCTGGGCGGGCGGTCACTGTTGAGGCGGACAGAAGTGCTGAACGACCAGCACCGACGTCGTGGGAGAGGAAGTCCGCCGCATGGGTTCGACCGCATGCCCGAGCCGCAGCAGCCGCACTGACCTGGACTGGACGGTGCTGTCTGCGGCCAAGACCACCCCTATTCGAGGGGCGGCGGGGACGGGTCGTCGTCTATCCTCCGATTCTGGTGGGACCGGTTTCGGTGCTGCCCAGCATCTTGAGGAGGTGGGTCCGGTCACTGGGATCGACGCAGGGACCGACAACGGCCAGGCGGAGCTGCCCGAGGGCCAGGGCGTCAGCGCGGAGTCGACCGCGGAGCGCACTGCGCGCTTCGAGCGGGACGCGCTCGAATTCCTCGACCAGATGTACTCGGCAGCGCTGCGCATGACGCGCAACCCGGCCGACGCGGAGGACCTGGTGCAGGAGACGTATGCCAAGGCGTACGCGTCCTTCCACCAGTTCCGTGAAGGCACCAACCTCAAGGCGTGGCTGTACCGGATCCTCACGAACACGTTCATCAACTCGTACCGCAAGAAGCAGCGCGAACCCCAGCGCTCCGCGGCCGAGGAGATCGAGGACTGGCAGCTCGCCCGTGCCGAGTCGCACATGTCGACCGGTCTGCGCTCCGCGGAGTCGCAGGCGCTCGACCACCTGCCGGACTCGGACGTGAAGGCAGCGCTCCAGGCGATCCCCGAGGAGTTCCGCATCGCGGTCTACCTCGCTGACGTAGAAGGCTTTGCGTACAAGGAGATCGCGGACATCATGGGGACACCCATCGGTACGGTGATGTCCCGGCTGCACCGGGGCCGCCGTCAACTGCGCGGAATGCTCGAGGACTACGCCCGTGAGCGCGGACTGGTCCCGGCCGGCGCCGGAGAGTCGAACGAAGCGAAAGGCTCGGGCTCATGAGCTGCGGAGAGCCGCACGAGACGGACTGCAGTGAGGTCCTCGACCATCTCTACGAGTTCCTCGACAGCGAGATGCCGGACGTCGACCGCGACAAGTTCAAGCAGCACTTCACGGAGTGCTCGCCGTGCCTGGAGAAGTACGGGCTCGAGCAGGCCGTGAAGAAGCTCGTCAAGCGGTGCTGCGGACATGACGACGTGCCCAGCGACCTGCGCGCCAAGGTCCTGGGGCGGCTCGACCTGATCCGCTCCGGGCAGACCGTCCCCGAGCACGACATCACCGCGACCCCGCAGGAGTCCTGAACTCCCCGGGACGGGGCTGCCGTCACTCGAACGTGCTAATCCGCGGTTCATAAGCCCGCGGACTCCCCCCGGCCCGCTCTAGGCTCCTCGGCCTGAAGCAGGTTCGGCCGGGGAGGGCGTGATGGAGGCGGTTCCGGCACGGGCACGCGCATACGTCGCCTGTACGGTCCTCGGCGCCCTGTTCTGCCTGCTTCCGCTCCCCCTGACACAGACGCCCTGGTGGGCGGTGGGGTTGCTCGCCGTGCTGTACGCATCCTGCGAGCAGGCCGCCGCCCGCTGGCGCTTTGCCGGAACGTTCTACCCCGTGCTGCTCGCCGGGGCCTTCCTGCTGCCGCCGCCCGCCGCCGCCCTGGTCGTGCTGCCGGGGGCGCTGCTCTCCCGGGTCGACCAGCGGCCGCACCGGCTGCGCCGGATCTGGCGGGCCGCCCAGCTGGTCCTCGGCGTGTGGGCCGCGAGCTGGGTGCACTGGGCGCTGGGCGGGCGGGACGCGGTCGTGGCGTCCGACTTCCCGTACGCGCTCGCGCCCGCCGGGGCCGCCGTCCTGGCGTTCTGCCTGGTGCTGACCGCCCTGGACGGCGGGATCCGCGCGCTGACCACGGGAGCAGGGTCCGCGCCCTGCGGGCGGCGGGGGAGGGTGCAGGTGCCGCCGGCCTGGCGGGGACTGTTCGTACGATCCCTCGCGCCGGTGGCGGTGCACGGGCTCGCCGGACTGATGATGGCCGTCCTGTGGCGCAGCCCGTACGGACCCTTCGCCGCGCTGCTCGTGCTGCTGCCGATGTGCGTGTCCTGGTGGGTCTTCGCGCAGTACCACCGCGAGCGCGCCGCCCACCAGGCGACGATCCGGGCACTCGTGCAGGCCGTCGACATCAAGGACGAGTACACGCGCGGCCACAGTGAACGGGTCGGGCAGGCCTCGATGATGATCGCGCGTGAACTCGGCCTGGACGACGCGCGCGTGGAGGTGCTGCGGTTCGCCGGGATCCTGCACGACGTGGGCAAACTCGGCGTCCCCACACGGCTGTTGCGCAAGGACGGGCCGCTCACCCCCGAGGAACGGCGGGTGATCGAGCTGCATCCCGAGTACGGCCACGAGATGGTGCGCGGAATCGGTTTTCTCGGCGAGGCCCGGGCCGCCGTACTGCACCATCACGAGCGGCTGGACGGGAGCGGCTATCCGTACGGGCTGATGGGGGCCCAAATCCCGGAGTCGGCACGGGTGGTGGCCGTGGCGGACGCCTTCGACGCGATGACGTCCACGCGGTCCTACCGGCGGGCCCGGCCCGTTCCAGCCGCTCTGGAGGAGCTGGAGCGGTGCGCGGGATCGCAGTTCGACCCGCTGATGGTCACGGCACTGGTGCGGGCACTCGGCAGGCACGGCTGGCATCCGGCGGTCACCGCGCAGGAGCAGCCGCGCGTCCCGGCACCGGCCGCGCCCCTCTCCCCGCGGCCGAGAGCCCACCGATGAGCGCCCGTCCACCGCTGACGGTCCTCATCCACACCTGCGCCGCCCTGCTCGCCGCCGGCTCCCTCGCCGTCACCCTCTGGACCGGCCTGGAGGAGCCCTCCACCGCGCTCGCCTTCGGCCTGCTCGTCACCGTCGGCGAGCTCACCCGCTGGACCGGCGCCCGGGTCCGGGAGGCCGCGCCGCTCGGGGCCGCCGGAGCGCTGTCGTACGCCCTGCTCGGGGAGGACGCAGGGCAGGCCACGCACCACGGCGTCACCCAGGTCGTCGCCGTCGTCCTCGCCGCCGCCCTCCTCGGCAGCGTGCCGCACGTCGCGCGCGGCCGGGGGCCCGTGCTCGACCATCTCGCGCGGCGCGTGCTCACCGTCGGATTCGCCGCCGTCTGCTTCCAACCCCTGTACAACCGGGGGGTGTTCGTCGAGTGGCGCGGTCCCGCATACGCACTGCTGCTGGTGGCGCTGCTCGCCCTCACCGCGCTGTGCGACGCCGTGCTCGCCGCCGCGCTCGCGCACGCCCGGACCCGGTGGCCCTTCGGCCCGCTGCTGCGGGACGAACTGCACGCCCTCCTCGGCATCGGGTCGGCGGTGTGCGCCACGGGCGCGGTGATGGCGCTCGCGGTCGCCGTCGTCGGGCTGTGGGCGCTGCCCGTGTTCTCGCTGCCGCTGCTGCTGACCCAGCTGTCCTTCCGCCGGTACGCCGCCGTGCGCACCACGTACCGGCAGACCATCACCTCGCTGGCCCGCGCCACCGAGATCGCCGGGTACACGCCCGCCGGGCATGCCCGGCGCGTGGCGACCCTCTGCCGCGCCGTCGGGCGGGAGCTGGGGCTGACCCGGCCCGAGCTGACCGTGCTGGAGTACGCGGCCCTGATGCACGACATCGGACAGCTGAGCCTTCTCGATCCGGTGCCGGCGGGCGCCACCGCCGTGCTGCCCGCGGCCGAGCAGCGCCGGATCGCCCTGCTCGGCGGGGCCGTCGTACGCCAGACCGGGGTCGACCCGTCGGTCGCCGTGGTCGTGGAGCGGCAGGCCGATCCCTATCGCGAGCAGCCGGTCGCCGCCCGGATCGTGCGGGCTGTCAACGCGTATGAGGAGAAGGCCCGCGACGCGGGGCCCGGCGGCCCCCTGACGGCACTGGAGGAGCTGCGGCTCGCCACGGGCGAGGACTACGCGCCCGACGTCGTGGAATCGCTGGCCCGGGTCCTCGCACGGGACTGTCTGACCCTGCCCGCGGCTGGGTAACCCATGGGTAATGAGCGCCCTTCCAGCCGTACGTGGTTGGATGCGAATGAGAGGGTGTCCGGGGGCAGCACTAGCCAGCCCACCCACGGAACTGGCAGGCGGGAATCGTGAGGATCTTCGGCAAGGGACGGCACCGGCCCTCCGCCTCCTGGCGGCAGGCCACCGACCGCGCGTTCACCCTGATCGGCGACGGCCGGTACGAGGACGCGGGCGCGCTGCTGACACGTGCCGCCGATCTGGAGCCCTGGCTGTCCGAGTCCTGGTTCAATCTCGCCCTTCTGCACAAGTTCCGGCACGACTGGGAGCAGGCCCGGGCGGCGGGTCTGCGGGCCGTCGCGCTGCTCGACCGGGAGACCGGGGCGCCCGACTGGTGGAACGTCGGCATCGCGGCCACCGCCCTGCAGGACTGGCCGCTCGCACGGCGGGCCTGGCAGGCGTACGGACTGAGGGTGCCGGGCGTGGCCACCGCGTCCGGGGAGCCCGTGGGCATGGACCTCGGCAGCGCGGCCGTGCGGCTGTCCCCCGAGGGGGAGGCCGAGGTCGTGTGGGGGCGGCGGCTGGACCCCGCCCGTATCGAGGTGCTGTCGATCCCGCTGCCGTCCTCCGGGCGGCGCTGGGGCGAGGTCGTCCTGCACGACGGGGTGCCGCACGGGGAGCGGACCACGACGGCGGGCCATTCCTACCCGGTCTTCGATGAGATCGAGCTGTGGGCGCCGTCGCCCGTGCCGACCTGGGTGGTGCTGCTCGAGGCGGCCAGCGAGGCGGACCGGGACGCGCTGGAGCAGCTGGCCGCGGATGCCGGCTTCGCCGCGGAGGACTGGTCGTCCTCGGTGCGGCTGCTGTGCCGGATGTGTTCCGAGTCGCGGATGCCGTCCGACGAGGGCGACGGGGAGCATCTGGATCCGCACGACCACAGTGAGCCGGGGCATCCCGGGCCGCTGGGGCATCGGACCGACGGTCAGCTGTGGGTGCCGGAGCGGGAGTGCGGCGTCGCCGCCCCGGCCTCCTTGGTGCGGGGGTTGCTGGACGGGTGGGTTGCGGACAGCCCGGACTCTCGGGATTGGCGGGATCTCGAAGAGGTTTGTTAGGAGCGTTGCCGACCGCGGGTCCGTCGTGGCTGGTCGCGCCCACGCGGCGAAGACGCCCATGGATACAGTCCCGCACCCCTGCAGGGGGCGCTACCCGTACCCTGTATCAGCAGCTTCACCCCTTGTTTAGGTTTAGGAAGGCATACGTCGGTCATGGCGCAGCAGGACACCGATCAGCAGCACGTGGGCGTGCTCCCCGTGGACGACGAGGGTTTCGTCATCGACGTCGAGGAGGCCGAGGAGCGCGAGAACGCCTGGCGTGAGCGGGGCACCTCGCGGCCGATCACGGTCGTCGGGAACCCGGTGCTCCACAAGGAGTGCAGGGACGTCACCGACTTCGGCGACGAGCTGCAGCAGCTGGTCGCGGACATGTTCGCCAGCCAGCGCACCGCCGAGGGTGTGGGCCTGGCCGCCAACCAGATCGGCGTCGACCTGAAGGTCTTCGTCTACGACTGCGGGGACGACGAGGGTGTGCGGCACGTCGGTGTCGTCTGCAACCCCAGGCTCGTCGACCTGCCCGCCGAGAAGCGCCGGCTGGACGACAGCAACGAAGGGTGCCTGTCGGTGCCGACCGCGTACGCGCCGCTCGCCCGGCCGGACTACGCCGAGGTGACCGGGCAGGACGAGAAGGGCAACCCGATCAAGGTCCGCGGCACCGGCTACTTCGCCCGGTGTTTGCAGCACGAGACCGACCATCTGTACGGCTACCTCTACATCGACCGCCTCTCCAAGCGAGAGCGCAAGGACGCGCTGAGGCAGATGGCCGAGAACGAGCCCCGCTACGCCGTGGTCGCCAACGACTGAGGCCTCACGGTCCTCACGACCGAGCACAACTCCCATACGCACGGCGTCTGTTCAGGTTTCCCGTCCTGACCAGGCGCCGTTCGTCAGTCCGTCGCACATTCGATCGTATGTGTGCCTGTAGTGATCCATAATCAGTCACACAAGGGGAGATTCTCGGCACCATGGGGTAGTGAATGGAGCAAATCCGTTCCCAGAACGGTCAGTTGTAGTGCTGAATGGGATGTGCGGGGATACGCAACGGCGCACGCCCGGCACAGCGGGAGGGGCGTGCGTAACTGGCGGCTGAGAGGGGTTTGTTCGTGCCTGGTTTCCCATACAGCACCACATCGACCGCGGTCGCGGTCCCACCATCACTCTCACTCCCGGTGATCGAGGTCGCATTTCCCCGACAACTGCATGCGTATTGGCCTCGATTGCAGGAGAAGACACGCGCCTGGCTGCTCGAGAAACGGCTCATGTCGGCGGACAAGGTGGAGGAATATGCCGACCGACTTTGCTACACCGACCTCATGGCGGGGTACTACCTCGGCGCCCCGGACGAGGTCCTCCAGGCGATAGCGGACTACAGTGCGTGGTTCTTCGTCTGGGACGACCGCCACGACCGCGACATCGTCCACCGGCGGCCCGGTGCCTGGCGCACTCTGCGGATCAGCCTGCACGCGGCCCTCGACACCCCCGAGGACCACCTGCACCACGGCGACCCCCTGGTCGCGGGACTTGCCGACAGCATGGTGCGCCTGTACTCGTTCCTGCCCGAGACGTGGAACGCGCGCTTCGCGCGGCACTTCCACGCGGTGATCGAGGCGTACGACCGGGAGTTCAGGAACCGCACCGAGGGGATCATCCCCACGGTCGAGGAGTACCTCGAACTGCGCCGCCTCACCTTTGCGCACTGGATCTGGACCGATCTGCTGGAGCCGAGCGCCGGATGTGAACTCCCGGACAGCGTGCGGAAACACCCGGCATATCGGCGGGCGGCGCTGCTGAGCCAGGAATTCGCCGCCTGGTACAACGACCTCTGCTCGCTCCCGAAGGAAATCGCGGGCGACGAGGTGCACAATCTCGGAATCAGCCTCATCAAACACCAGGGGCTGACTCTCGAGGAATCCGTCGCAGAAATCAGGCGGCGCGTCGAGAAATGCATCTCCGAATTCATCGTCGCCGAACGAAGCGCGTTACATTTCGCCGACGAACTCGCCGACGGCACCGTGCGGGGAAAAGAACTGAGTGCCGCCGTAAGGGCCTGCGTCTGCAATATGCGGAACTGGTTCAGCACCGTCTACTGGTTCCACCACGAGTCCGGCCGTTACATGGTCGACAGCTGGGACGACCGGTCCACGCCCCCGTACGTCAACAACGAAGCGGCAGGTGAGAAATGACCGTCGAGTCTGTGAAGCCCGAACCGCAGATATATGCGGAATCGGAGCTGCGTGAGCCACCTCTCGCCGGCGGCGCCGTCCCGGTTCTCGGCCACGGCCTGAAGCTGGTGCGCGACCCGCTCGCCTTCATGTCCGGACTGCGCGAGTACGGCGACGTCGTACGGCTGAAGCTCGGCCCGAAGACGGTGTACGCGCCCACCACTCCGGCGCTCACCGGCGCCCTGGCGCTGAACCCCGACTTCAAGATCGACGGCCCGCTGTGGGAGTCCCTGGAGGGGCTGCTCGGCAAGGAGGGCGTGGCGACCGCCAACGGGCCCCGCCACCGGCGGCAACGGCGCACCATCCAGCCCGCGTTCCGGCTCGACGCGATCCCCGCCTACGGGCCGGTCATGGAGGAGGAGGCGCACGCGCTCACCGAGCGCTGGAAGCCCGGCGAGACGATCGACTGCACCTCCGAGTCCTTCCGCGTCGCCGTGCGCATCGCGGCCCGCTGCCTGCTGCGCGGCGACTACATGGACGAGCGTGCCGAGCGGTTGTGCGTCGCGCTCGCCACCGTCTTCCGCGGTATGTACCGGCGGATGGTGGTCCCGCTCGGACCGCTGTACAAGCTGCCGCTGCCGCCCAATCGCAAATTCAACCGGGCCCTGGCCGATTTGCATCTCCTCGTCGACGAGATCGTCGCCGAGCGCCGGGCATCTGGTCAAAAGCCGGACGATTTGCTGACGGCATTGCTGGAGGCGAAGGACGAGAATGGCGACCCCATCGGGGAACAGGAGATCCACGACCAGGTCGTCGCGATAGTCACCCCGGGCAGCGAAACCGTCGCGTCCACGATCATGTGGCTGCTGCAGGTCCTCGCGGAACACCCGGAACACGCGGACAAGGTCCGCGACGAAGTCGAATCCGTGACCGGCGGCCGGCCCGTCGCATTCGAGGATGTCCGGCGGCTCACGCACACCAACAATGTCGTCATCGAGGCCATGCGGCTTCGGCCCGCCGTATGGATATTGACGCGACGGGCGGTGACCGACACGGAACTCGGTGGCTATCGCATTCCGGCCGGAGCCGACATCGTGTACAGCCCGTACGCGATCCAGCGCGATGCGAAGTCGTACAAGGACAACCTCGAGTTCGACCCCGACCGCTGGCTTCCCGAACGCTCCAAGGACGTGCCGAAACACGCCATGAGCCCCTTCAGCACGGGCAATCGCAAGTGCCCCAGCGACCACTTCTCGATGGCCCAGCTGAGCCTGATCACGGCGGCGGTGGCGACCAAGTACCGCTTCGAGCAGGTGGCCGGGTCCAACGACGGCACCCGGGTCGGCATCACGCTCCGGCCGCACAAACTGCTGCTGAAGCCCGTGCCGAGGTGACGGGTCAGGCGGCGTCCGGTCCGGCCTCCGGTCCCCGGAAGGTCCGCCGGTAGGAGTTCGGGGTGGTCCCCACCACCCGGAGGAAGTGATGACGCAGCGCGGCCGCGGTGCCGAACCCCGTTCGGCCCGCGATCGCGTCCACCGTCACGTCCGAGCCTTCCAGCAACTGCTGGGCCAGCAGCACGCGTTGGCGCAGGATCCAGCGGTAGGGAGTCGTTCCCGTCTCCTGCTGGAAGCGGCGGGCGAAGGTGCGCGGCGACATGTGGGCGCGCTCGGCGAGCTGCTCGACAGTGACCTCCTCGTCGAGGTGCCGCTCCATCCACACCAGCACCTCCGCCACCGTGTCGCCGTGCGAGCGGGGCAGCGGGCGCTCGATGTACTGGGCCTGCCCACCGTCCCGGTGCGGCGGCACCACCATGCGCCGGGCGATCTTGTTGGCGACCTCCGGGCCCTGCTCCTTGCGCACGATGTGCAGACAGGCGTCGATGCCGGCGGCGGTGCCCGCGGAGGTGATCACCGGGTCCTCGTCGACGTACAGGACGTCGGGCTCGACGGTCAGGCGCGGGTACGCCTGCGCCAGCTCCTCCGCGTGATACCAGTGCACGGCGCAGCGCCGGCCGTCGAGCAGCCCGGCCGCAGCGACCACGAAGACACCGGAGCAGACGCTGAGCACCCGCGCCCCGCGGTCCACACCGCGCCGCAGGGCGTCCAGCAGCTCGGGCGGGAACTCCCGGCTCTCGTAGCAGGCCCCCGCCGGCACGGCGATCAGGTCGGCCGACTCCAGGCGCTCCAGACCGTGCTCGACCTGCACGGAGAAGCCCGCGCGCGAGGTCAGGCTCGGGCCCTCGGCGGACGCGACCGCGAAGTCGTACACGGGCAGTCCGTCGTCACTGCGGTCGGTTCCGAAGACCTCGCAGACGACGCCCAGTTCGAAGGGATTCACACCGTCGAGGATGACGGCGGCAACGTTCTGCAGCATGTCTCCAGTGTGCCTCGACATTGGCAGTATTTCGAGGGTCTGCGGCAGTCCTGCCACTGTTTGTAAGGAGCTAACGGCGCGACAGTGGTGTCTATGGATACGGCACACATCGAAGGACTGATCGCCATGCTGACCGTTCTCGCCATCCTCGTCCTGCTGGTCCTCCCGTCGGTGATCGGCATCGCGCACGACCGTCGTATCGACCGTCAGATCCGCGAGGCCGAGCGAGCCCGCCGGGAGGCCGAGGGCCTCGGCCCGGCCGAGCGCCCCGCGCGGCGCAGGCAGCGCTACTTCACCACCACGGTGACCCACCACTCCTGAATCCCCAGACACGAGACCCGGCCGGACTGCGTGGCGCACAGCGGCCGCGTGGACTCCAGCCGGGTCTTGCCCGTCGATACGGCCTTGTAGGCGGCGCTCGCGTCGCCGGGCAGCAGGACGACCCCGCTGTTGGCCGCCTCCAGGACGGAGCCGCTCGAGGTGACCGGCTTCCACGGGCGCTTGGAGGTTCCGTCCAGGCTGATGCGGACGGTGTCGCCCACTGCCAGGCACACGGTACGGCCGCTGTCGGCGGCACCGATGGTCGACGCCGTCGCACAGCCCGTGGGGCTCGTCGGCGGGGTGGTCGTCGGGTTCTTCGTGGGGGTGGGGGAGGGCGACACGGTGTCGCCGTCCTTGCCGCTGTCGGCCTGCTCGCCGCCGCAGCCGGCCAGGACGAGGGTGAGTGCCGCGAGGGCGAGGGTCGTGTGGCGGATCGTTCGACGCATGGGGGGCCTCCTCTCCCTTCTGACGTGTCACCCACAGATCCGGATCCACGCCGGATCCATGCCGGAGCCCCGGCCGCGAAGGCGGCGACCGGGGCCCGGGGTCATACGGGGTCGAGCGGGGTCAGCTGGTCGTCACGGCGGTGTCGTCGACGACGAAGCTGGTCTGGAGCGAGGAGTCCTCGACACCGCTGAACTTCAGGGTGACGGTGGAGCCGGCGTACGAGGACAGGTCGAAGGACTTCTGGGCGTACCCGGAGGCCTTGTTGAGGTTGGAGTAGGTGGCCAGCGTGGTCGAGCCCGCGGTGACCGTCAGCTTGTCGTAGGCGGTGCTGGTGGACGTCTCCGCGGTGTCGACGTGCAGGTAGAAGGTGAAGGTCGCCTTGCAGCCGGTCGGCACGGTCACCGACTGGGAGAGCGTGTCGGTGTGGGTGGAGCCGTAGCCGTCCAGCCAGGCGTAGTACGAACCGGCGTGCGCCGACTCACCGCTGTCGTTGGTGATGACACCGCTGGACGCGGTCCAGGTGGTGTTGCCCGACTCGAAGCCCGGGTTGCCGAGCAGCTGGGACGAGGTGCAGGTGCCGCCGCCGGAGGTGCTGACCGTCCAGGTGAAGGAGGTCGAGCCGGAGGCGCCCGTGCTGTCGCTGGCGGTGACGGTGACCTGGTACGTGCCCGCGGTGGACGCCGTACCGGAGATCAGGCCGGTCGAGCTGCTGATCGACAGCCCGGTCGGCAGACCGCTCGCGCTGTAGGTGAGGGTCGCGCCCGCGCTGTCGGAGGCGGAGATCTGCAGGCCGGCCGAGCTGCCGGTCGCGGTGGACTGGCTGCCCGGGTTGGTGACGGTCACCGTGTTGCCGGTGCTGGTGCCGGAGGTGAAGGCGGTGGTGCCGTTGGGGGTGCCCCAGCCGGTCGGGCCGTCGTAGCCGGTGGTCGCGGTGCAGAAGTACGAGGTCGAGCAGGAGCCGTTGTTGCCGCTGGTGACGTCGTACAGGTTGCTCGTGTGGCTGTAGGGGTACTTCGCCGGGTAGTCACTGGAACCCGGGGTGCCGGCCAGCGCGTACACGCCCGCGATGATCGGCGACGAGGCGCTGGTGCCGCCGTAGACCGCCCAGCCGGAACCGCCGTAGGTGTCGTACACGGCCACGCCGGTGGCCGGGTCGGCGACCGCCGAGACGTCGGACTCCATGCGCTTGGTGCACCCGGTGTCGGTCTGCCAGCTCGGCTTGGTGTCGTACGCGGAGCAGCCGGACCCCGTCCCCTCGGTGCTGCTGGTCTTCCACACGGACTCGGTCCAGCCGCGGGAGGTGGAGGACGTGGAGAGCGCGGTGCCGCCGACTGCCGTCACGTACTGGGAGGTTGCCGGGTACTCGGCGCCGTAGCCCTCGTCGCCCGCCGAGACGGTGATGGCGACACCGGGGTGCTTGAAGTACGAGGTGTCCTCGCTGGTCTGTGAGGACGACTCGTCGCCGCCCCAGCTGTTGGACACGAACTTGGCGCCGAGCGCCACGGCCTCGTTCTCGGCGGTGCCGAGGTCGGAGTCGGTGGCGGAGTTGGCCTCGACGAGGACGATGTTGCAGTTGGGGCAGACGGCGCTGACCATGTCGATGTCGAGCGCCTCTTCACCGGCCCAACCGGTGTCGTTGGTCGGCAGCGAGGTGGTCGAACCGGTCTGACTGACCTGCTTGAAGCAGCCGTTGGCCTTGGTGCAGGAGGACAGGCCGTACTGCGAGCGGTAAGTGGCCAGGTCCGACTCGGCGTTGGGGTCGTTGTAGGCGTCGACGACGGCAACCGTCAGGCCGGATCCACCCGTTGAGGGCAGGTTGTAGGCGCTGTGCAGGTTGGCCGGGCTGAGGCCGGAGGGTGCGGCGGCGGCGACCGCGGAGGCCAGTCGCTGCCTGATGTCGGTGCGGCGCTGGGCGAAGCAGGACGCGTGACCGGGGGCCGCGGTGGCGCACAGGTGCGTGGTCGGCACCTTCTGGCCGGCCTTGCCGGTCGAGTGGAACGTCTGGCGGTCCGGGGAGGTGAGGGCCTTGGAGTTCTGGGTGACGCGGGAGGTGTGCGTGGCCGCGGGCGCTGCGTGCGCCGGGGCGGCGACGAGTCCGGCGAGGCTGAGGGCGAGAGCGGGCAGGGCGACGGTCAGGAGTCTTCGCAGGCTCCGTCTGGGGTTCTCACGCATAGGGGTGCTGCCTCCGTCGTTGGAGTGGGGTTCCTCGGCGCTGGTGGCAGGCCTGTGACGCGCGTAGCGGCGGCAGTTCGCGATGCCGTCATGGGCATGACACTTTGAGCGTCCTGTGCCGCGTTGTGCGCGACATGACAGGACGGCCAGAAAGTAGCCGGGGGCGACGAGAGCGGAACAGATGCGCCGACAGAACTTTGCCGCTCCATAGGAACACCATGGACGGTCGATGGAGGGCCTATGGACGGTCCATGGACGAGGCGCGGTGGGGCCACTCCAGAACGGTCAGCTCCGGCCACCGCTGTTGCCGGCGCGCGGACTTGGCCTCGTATACGGTCCGCGGGGCGAGCCTTGAGGTGGTGCCGGGTCGGGCTGTGCAGCCCGGCACCACCTGTGACGTACCGTCAGAAGTCCTCGTCGAGGTCGACCGTGCCCTCCACCGCGACCTGGTAGGCCGACGGGCGGCGTTCGAAGAAGTTGGTCAGTTCCTGGACGCCCTGCAACTCCATGAAGGAGAAGGGGTTTTCGGATCCGTAGATCGGAGCCAGGCCGAGACGTACGAGACGCTCGTCGGCGACGCACTCCAAGTACTGGCGCATCGACTCCGTGTTCATGCCGGGGAGCCCGTCTCCGCACAGGTCGCGGCCGAACTGCAGCTCGGCCTCGACGGCTTCGCGGATCATGTCGGTGATCTGCTGGTCCAGCTTGTCGTCGAAGAGGTCGGGCTCTTCCTTGCGGACGGTGTCGACCACCGCGAACGCGGCGTTCATGTGGCAAGTCTCGTCCCGGAAAACCCAGTTCGTCCCGGTGGCCAGACCATGCAGCAGCCCCCGGCTCCGGAACCAGTACACGTACGCGAAGGCGCCGTAGAAGAACAGGCCCTCGATGCATGCGGCGAAGCAGATCAGGTTGAGGAGGAAGCGGCGGCGGTCCGCCTTGGACTCCAGGCGGTCCAGCTTCTCGACCTCGTTGATCCACTTGAAGCAGAACTCGGCCTTCTCGCGGATGGACGGGATGTTCTCGACGGCGTCGAAGGCCGCCGCCCTGTCCTCCGGGTCGGGGAGGTAGGTGTCCAGGAGGGTCAGGTAGAACTGGACGTGGACTGCCTCCTCGAACAGCTGGCGCGACAAGTACAGGCGCGCTTCCGGGGAGTTGATGTGCTTGTACAGGGTCAGCACCAGGTTGTTCGCCACGATCGAGTCGCCCGTGGCGAAGAAGGCGACCAGACGGCCGATCAGGTGCTGTTCGGCGGGCGTCATCTTCGCGAGGTCGGCCACGTCCGAGTGGAGGTCGACCTCCTCGACGGTCCAGGTGTTCTTGATGGCGTCCCGGTAGCGCTCGTAGAAGTCCGGGTAGCGCATGGGGCGGAGAGTCAGTTCGAAGCCCGGGTCGAGCAGGTTCTTTTCGGTGGAGCTCATTACTGGCAGGCCTCGCAGGACTCGGGGTTCTCAAGGGAGCAGGCAATCGCCTCGTCGGAGGTCGACTGCTGTACGGGGATGGTCTTTTCGGGCTGCGCCTGCGCGGCGCGGGCGATGCGGGTCGCCGGGCGCGAGCGCAGGTAGTACGTCGTCTTCAGTCCGGACTTCCAGGCGTACGCGTACATCGAGGAGAGCTTGCCGATGGTCGGCGTCTCCAGGAACAGGTTCAGGGACTGGGACTGGTCCAGGTACGGCGTGCGGGCCGCGGCCATGTCGATCAGGCCGCGCTGCGGGATCTCCCACGCCGTGCGGTACAGGGCCCGTACGTCGGCCGGGATCCAGGTGAAGTCCTGTACCGAGCCGCTCGCCTCGCGCAGCGCCTCACGGGTGCGGGCGTCCCAGACGCCCAGTTCCTTGAGGTCGTTCACCAGGTACGAGTTGACCTGGAGGAACTCGCCGGACAGCGTCTCGCGCTTGAAGAGGTTGGAGACCTGCGGCTCGATGCACTCGTAGACGCCCGCGATGGACGCGATGGTGGCGGTGGGGGCGATCGCGAGGAGGAGGGAGTTGCGCATGCCGACCGCCGCGACCCGGTCCCGCAGGGCCGCCCAGCGCTCCGGCCAGGTCAGCTCCACGTCGTAGTGGTCGGGGTGGAGGACGCCCTGCGCCGTACGGGTCTTCTCCCAGGCCGGCAACGGTCCGTTGCGTTCGGCGAGTTCGGCGGAGGCCTCGTACGCGGCGAGCATGATGCGCTCGGCGATGCGAGTGGAGAGGGCCTTGGCCTCGGGGGAGTCGAAAGGCAGGCGGAGCTTGAAGAAGACGTCCTGCAGGCCCATCGCACCGAGGCCGACGGGGCGCCAGCGGGCGTTGGAGCGGCCTGCCTGCTCGGTCGGGTAGAAGTTGATGTCGACCACGCGGTCGAGGAAGGTGACGGCCGTGCGGACCGTCTCGTCCAGCCGCTCCCAGTCGATGTCACCGGTCGCCGTGTCGACAAAGGCACCCAGGTTCACCGAACCCAGGTTGCAGACCGCCGTCTCGCCGTCGTTCGTGACCTCCAGGATCTCGGTGCAGAGGTTGGAGGAGTGGACGACGTGGCCGGGCTCGGCGGTCTGGTTGGCGGTGCGGTTGGCGGCGTCCTTGAAGGTCATCCAGCCGTTGCCGGTCTGCGCGAGGGTGCGCATCATGCGGCCGTAGAGGTCGCGGGCCGGGATGGTCTTGCGGGCCAGTCCCTCGGCCTCCGCCCTGCGGTACGCCGCGTCGAACTCCTCGCCCCACAGGTCGACCAGCTCCGGCACGTCCGCCGGGGAGAACAGCGACCACGGCTGGTCCGCGTTGACCCGGCGCATGAACTCGTCCGGGATCCAGTGCGCGAGGTTCAGGTTGTGCGTACGGCGGGCGTCCTCACCGGTGTTGTCGCGCAGCTCCAGGAACTCCTCGATGTCGGAGTGCCAGGTCTCCAGGTAGACCGCGGCCGCGCCCTTGCGCCGGCCGCCCTGGTTCACGGCGGCGACCGAGGCGTCGAGGGTCTTCAGGAACGGGACGATGCCGTTGGAGTGCCCGTTGGTACCGCGGATCAGCGAACCGCGGCTGCGGATACGGGAGTACGACAGCCCGATGCCGCCGGCGTGCTTCGAGAGGCGGGCGACCTGGTGGTAGCGGTCGTAGAGGGAGTCCAGCTCGTCCAGCGGGGAGTCGAGGAGGTAGCAGGACGACATCTGGGGGTGCCGGGTGCCGGAGTTGAAGAGGGTGGGGGAGGAGGGGAGGTAGTCGAGGTGGCTCATGAGCCGGTAGAGCGCGGCGACTTCGTCGACGGAGCGGATCGTGTCGTCCTCCGCCAGACCGCTCGCCACCCGCAGCATGAAGTGCTGAGGCGTCTCGATCACGCGACGGGTGATGGGGTGCCGGAGCAGATAGCGGCTGTGCAGGGTGCGCAGGCCGAAGTAGCCGAAGCGGTCGTCCGCCTGGGGGTCGACGAGCGCGTCGAGGCGTTCGGCGTGGACGCGGACGAACTCCGCCGTGCGGTCGGCGATGAGCCCTTCCCGGTGCCCGACCGCGACCGACTCGGTGAAGGACGTGACGCCCTGCGAGGCGGCCTCCGCGGCGATGCTGATCGTCAGCAGACGCGCGGCCAGCCGCGAGTACACGGGGTCCTCCGAGATGAGGCCGGCGGCCGCCTCCGTGGCCAGTTCGCGCAACTCCGTCTCGTCCGCGCGGGCGGACCGGCCGCGCAGTGCCGCGGCGGCGACCCGGCCGGGGTCGGCGTCGCGGAGGTCGGCGGTCAGCTCGGTCAGGGTCCGCAGCAGCGCGGTTCCGGGACCGTCGGTCCCGGCCTCGGTCGCCTCGGTCGCTGAAGCCGGTTCGGCTGGCGCGATGGTCACGGTGGGGCTCTCCCTCGCTCGGCAGTGGGCCAGGCGGAGGGCAGGAGGCAGCACGCGAGCGCGCACGGCGTCGCGTCCACCGGCCCATTCCACGAGGCCCGGACGTCAGGGCACCCGGACCGGAGGGCCGGGCACGCTGTCGGCAGGTCCTCGGACTGACGCTCGTACACGGCTGCCCCAGGGGCAGACATGCACAAGTACACCGTTGCGGGACAGTTCCGGATTCGCACCGGATTCCCCTGCGACGACAGCGAGCATGAGCATACATCTTGTGCCGGGTGGGAACAGCACCCCCATATGTTGTGTCGTGGCGACTTCGGAGAGTGTCAGAACGTCAACTCATAGGTGAGCAGCGTGAGGTCGTCGTGGTCCGCGAGCGGCTGCCGGTCCCGCTGGGGGCACGGACGAAGCCCAGGTGCTCGTAGATGCGGTGGGTGCCTTCCCGTGCGGGGTCACGTCGTGCAGTTCATCGCCGGGATCACCGTGTTCACGCGGGTGTGTGCACGAAGAGCGGGCCGCCGGTGGTCTTGCTTTCCGGCGGCCCGCTGCGGGTTGTGTGTGGGTGGTGGCTGGTCGCGCCCACGCGGCGGAGCCGCATGTCGACGCAGCCCCCACCCACCTTTGGGGTGCTAGTGCGACGCCCCTGCCGTAGCCGGCGGCAGTTCCGCCTGGACTCCCGGGTCGCCCGCGTCCGCCGTGTAGTCCTCCGGGTTTGTCTCGTCGACGCCCTCCGGGGCCTTCAGTGCCTTCAGGGCGAAGGTCAGGACCACCGTCACCACCACGTTCAGTACGAAAGCGGTGAGGCCGATGTAGCCGATCTCACCGATGCCCGGGATCTCCTTCGACGAGCCGCCGAAGTGCTTCTGCGTCGGCGAGGCGACGCCGTACGCGGCGAGGGTGCCGTAGACCATGCCGACCGCCCAGCCCGCGAGCAGCGCCCAGCGGTGGAACCAGCGGGTGAACAGGCCGCCGACCAGGGCCGGGAAGGTCTGCAGGATCCAGATGCCGCCCAGCAGTTGGAAGTTGATCGCGACCGTCTTGTCCATGGTGAGGACGAAGGCGAGCGCGCCCACCTTCACCAGCAGCGAGACCAGCTTGGAGACCTTGGTCTCCTGCGCCGGCGTCGCGTCCGGCTTGATGAAGTCCTTGTAGATGTTGCGGGTGAAGAGGTTCGCGGCCGCGATGGACATGATGGCCGCGGGCACGAGCGCGCCGATGCCGATCGCCGCGAAGGCCACGCCCGCGAACCAGTCCGGGAACATGTCCTCGAAGAGCTGCGGGATCGCCAACTGCCCGTTGGTGACCTTGACTCCGGCCGCGATCGCCATGAAGCCCAGCAGGGCGAGCAGGCCCAGCATCAGCGAGTACAGCGGCAGGATCGTGGTGTTGCGGCGGATCACGTCACGGCTGCGGGACGACAGCGTCGCCGTGATCGAGTGCGGGTACATGAAGAGCGCGAGCGCGGAGCCCAACGCCAGCGTGGCGTACGTCCATTGGCCCGGCTCGCCGGGGGCCAGCGCGCCGCGTGGCGCGCCCGTCGCCGGGTTGGTCTGTGCGAACGCCGCGCCCGCTTTGGCGAAGATGTCGTCGAACCCGCCCAGCTTGATCGGGATGTAGATGATCGCCACCGCGATGACGAGGTAGATCAGCCCGTCCTTCACGAACGCGATCAGCGCGGGAGCCCGCAGGCCCGAGGAGTAGGTGTAGGCCGCCAGCACGCCGAACGCGATCAGCAGCGGCAGGTCCTTCACGAACCAGTTGGTGTTCTCGCCGCCGCCCACGCCCATCACGTCAAGGACGGCCTGGATGCCGACCAGTTGGAGCGCGATGTACGGCATCGTGGCCAGGATGCCGGTGACGGCGACCGCCAGCGACAGACCCTTCGAGCCGAAGCGGCCGCGCACGAAGTCCGACGTTGTCACGTACCCGTGCTTGTGCGAGACCGACCACAGCCGCGGCAGGAACGTGAAGATCAGCGGATACACGAGGATCGTGTACGGCACCGCGAAGAAGCCGGCCGCGCCCGCCGCGTAGATCGCCGCGGGAACGGCGACGAAGGTGTACGCCGTGTACAGGTCGCCGCCGAGCAGGAACCAGGTGACCCAGGTGCCGAACGACCGTCCGCCCAGGCCCCATTCGTCGAGGCTCTGCTCGTTCTCGGCCTTGCGCCAGCGTGCCGCCAGGAAGCCCATGACCGTGACGGCCAGGAAGAAGAAGATGAAGACGCCGAGTGCGACGCCGTTCACGCCGTCCTTCACTGCGACGCACCGCCCTTCTGCGCGGCGCGGGCGCGCTGGTCACGCTGCCACAGCTGGTACGCGATCACCGTCAGTGCCGTGGAGATCAGCACCCACAGCATCTGGTACCAGTAGAAGAACGGGATGCCGATGAACGCCGGGTCCACCTTGGCGTACGAACCCACCCAGAGCATCGCCACGAAGGGCGCGAGAAGACAGAGTGCGATGACCACCCTGACCGGTGTCACCACCGGTGGTCTCGCTTCGGACACATCTGACATATCGCGGCTCCGTCCCCTCACTGATCACCTGTGATCACGTGTGTAATGCGCAGGCAATCTAGGTCACGGTGTCGCGCAAGCGGAAGACCTCGTCCGGATATCGGTATGTCGATTCCGTGAAGGCCCGACATCGGTGTCAACGACACCGTGTCAGCAGCAGCGGAAGCCCTGTCGTGGGTCCTCCTCCTGACGGTCGGTCCGCATCCGCTCGAACTCGCGCCGGGACGGCACCGCGGCGTCCGGATGGTCCTTGCGTACGTGCGCCACGTACCGGTCGTACGCCGACTCGTCCGTCAACTCCCGCACGTACCAGCGCACACCCCTAATCGCCCGGCGCAGCAATACCGACGACCGCACGGCGCTCCTCCTCCTTCTCCTGCCGGGTCGGGATGAGCCCCGCCGGGGCGGTGATCCTCGACTCGACGTACGGCGACTCGCTCAGCGCGGACAGCGCGGGGCGGCGCACGTGCCGGACGCAGACCCGCAAAGCGTCCGCGATCACCACGACGATCAGGACCGCGAGGACCGCCGCAAGGACGCCGTCCACCGTGGAGTTGGTGACCACGGTGTGCATGTCGTCCATGTTCTTGGCGGGCGGCAGCACCTTCCCGGCGTCGATGGCGTCCTGGAACACGGACCGCTGCTTGAAGAAGCCGACCTTGGGGTCGCTGGAGAACACCTTCTGGTAGCTGGCGGTCAGGGTGACCGTCGCGTCCCAGGCGAGCGGAACCCCCGTGATCCAGGCCCACTTGAGCCGCCCGGACTTCACCAGCAGGGTCGTGCAGACGGCCAGGGCGACCGCGGCGAGCAGCTGGTTGGAGATGCCGAAGATCGGGAAGAGCTGGTTGATCCCGCCGAGGGGTTCATGGACGCCGACCCAGAGGAAGTACCCCCACAGCGCGCACACGATCCCGCTCGTGATGACCAGGCCCGGCTTCCAACTCACGTTCTTGAAGGGCCTGATGACATTGCCCAGCATGTCCTGCAGCATGAACCGGCCCACCCGCGTACCGGCGTCCAGCGCGGTCAGGATGAACAGCGCCTCGAACATGATCGCGAAGTGGTACCAGAAGGCCCGGAGGCCGCCGCCGGTGACCTTGGAGAAGATCTCCGAGACGCCCACGGCGAGGGTGGGGGCGCCGCCGGTGCGGGACAGCAGGCTCGCCTCCTCGACGTTCTTCGCGGCCTGGGCGAGCTCGGCGGGGGAGATGCTGTAGCCCCAACTGCTCACCACCTGCGAGGCGTTCTGCACCGTGGTGCCGATCGCGCCGGCCGGTGCGTTCATCGCGAAGTACAGCCCCGGGTCGATGATGCTCGCCGCGACCAGCGCCATGATCGCGACGGACGACTCCATCAGCATGGAGCCGTAGCCGATCATCCGGACCTGCGTCTCCTTCTGGATCATCTTCGGCGTCGTACCGCTGGATATCAGCGCGTGGAAACCGGACAGCGCCCCGCAGGCGATGGTGATGAAGACGAAGGGGAAGAGGGAGCCCGCGAAGACCGGGCCGTCGCCGCGCGAGGCGAAGTCCGTCACGGCGTCCATCTTCAGTGTCGGCAGCGTGATGACCACGCCCAGCGCGAGCAGCCCGATGGTGCCGATCTTCATGAAGGTGGACAGGTAGTCGCGGGGTGCGAGGAGCATCCACACCGGCAGGATCGAGGCGATGAAGCCGTACGCCACCAGGCAGACGACCAGCGTCGAGGGCGCGAGGGTGAACGCGGCGGCCCACGACGACTCGGCGACCCAGCGGCCCGCGACGAGGGCGAGCAGCAGCAGGGCCACGCCGATCAGCGAGACCTCGGCGACCCGGCCCGGGCGCAGCACCCGCAGATAGAAGCCCATCAGCAGGGCGATCGGGATGGTCATCGCGATGGAGAAGGTGCCCCAGGGCGAGGCGGCCAGGGCGTTGACGATGACCAGGGCCAGCACCCCGAGCAGGATGATCATGATGGCGAACGCGGCGATCAGCGCGGCCGCCCCGCCGAAGGGGCCGATCTCCTCGCGGGCCATCTGCCCCAGCGACCGCCCGTCCCGCCGCGTGGAGAAGAACAGCACCACCATGTCCTGGACCGCGCCCGCGAAGACGACACCGGCGATGATCCAGATCGTGCCGGGCAGATAGCCCATCTGCGCGGCCAGGACCGGGCCGACGAGGGGTCCGGCGCCGGCGATCGCCGCGAAGTGGTGGCCCAGCAGGACGCGGCGGTCGGTGGGGTGGAAGTCGATGCCGTTGTCGAGGCGTTCGGCGGGCGTGGCCCGGTTCTTGTCGACTTTCAGGACCTTGTACGCGATGAACTTCGCATAGAAGCGGTAGCCGATCGCGTACGTGCCGAGGGCGGCCGCCACCATCCAGGCGGCCGAGACGTTCTCGCCCCGGGCGAGCGCGAGTACGGACCAGCCCGCCGCGCCGACCAGCGCGACGACGGTCCAGATGACGATGGAGCGGACGTTCGCGGTACGCACTGGGATGTCCTCCCGTCCATGCGGCGACGGGAGGAACGTAGAGCAGGAACAGCAGTTGCGCTACACCGCGTGCAGGGCGCTCCGCTGGTTGCGCCGTGATGCCGTCGATCGACTGCGGGGCCGTTGTGGCTGGTCGCGCCCCGCGGCGGAGCCGCTGTGGATGCAGCCCCGCGCCCCTTCGGGGCGCTCGGTTCAGGGCGCTCAGTCGACAGGCCGCTTCAGGCGGGCCACGAACTTGTAGCGGTCGCCCCGGTACACCGACCGTACCCACTCCACCGGCTGTCCCTCCCGGTCCAGCGAGTGGCGGGAGAGCATCAGCATCGGCAGGCCCACGTCGGTGCCGAGCAGGCCCGCCTCGCGCGGGGTGGCCAGTGAGGTCTCGATGGTCTCCTCGGCCTCGGCGAGGTGGACGTCGTACACCTCGGCGAGGGCGGTGTAGAGGGACGTGTACTTGACCAGGGAGCGGCGCAGTGCCGGGAAGCGCTTGGCGCTGAGGTGGGTGGTCTCGATGGCCATCGGCTCGGCGTTGGCCATGCGCAGGCGCTCGATACGGAGCACCCGGCCGCCGGCCGTTATGTCGAGGAGCTCGGCGAGACGGTCGTCGGCGGTGATGTAGCCGATGTCCAGGAGCTGCGAGGTGGGTTCGAGGCCCTGGGCGCGCATGTCCTCGGTGTACGAGGTGAGTTGGAGCGCCTGCGAGACCTTCGGCTTGGCGACGAACGTGCCCTTGCCCTGGATCCGCTCCAGACGGCCCTCGACGACCAGTTCCTGGAGGGCCTGGCGCACCGTGGTGCGGGAGGTGTCGAACTCGGCGGCCAGGGTGCGCTCGGGCGGTACCGGCGTGCCGGGCGACTGCGTCTCCGTCATGTCGAGCAGGTGCTTCTTCAGGCGGTAGTACTTGGGCACGCGCGCGGTACGGACGGTGGCCCCACCCTCGTTCTCCGCACTGCTGACGTCGGTGCTCATGCTCTGCCTTCCCGGCTCCGGGTGCCGAAGCGACCGACTCCCGTCGGCCACGGCTCACATCGTGGCACGGCTCCGGGCGGGCTTGGCCCCGCACGCTCCGTGATCCCCTCTGTATACCGTCGCAATCTCTGCTGGTCTAGTCCACAACGCCAAGTGGTCTGCCGGAGGCATGTCGGACGAGCCGGTGTTTTCGACGGGTTCTTACTTAAAGGTTCCTGCATATGTAGGTCGCATAACGGCTGGTCGGAGGCTTTTCGGCCACTCTTGACAGGCCTGATGGTCTGGTCCAAGCTCCCCCTACTGGTCTACACCATTGGTCCAGTCCCGGCCCCATGGGCGGTACGTGCTGCGACGCCGGTCACCGCGGGGAGGCAGGGGGGTTTGTGGCATCCCTTGAGGAGGGTGGCGTGAAGCGCAAGCTGATAGCCGCGATCGGTATCGCGGGCATGATGGTCTCGATCGCGGCGTGTGGGGGAGGCGACGACAACAGCTCTTCCAACAGCGGCGCGGACGCCAAGGAACTGACCGTCTGGCTCACCGTCGACGCGCAGAACAACTGGCCGGGCCTGGTGAAGGCGGCCGACGCCGCGGTCAAGAAGAAGCACCCCGGCATCAAGATCAACCACGAGTACTACGGCTGGCCGGACAAGAACACCAAGCTCGACGCGGTCCTGGCCACCGACAAGGCCCCCGATGTGGTCGAGATGGGCAACACCGAGATGCTCAGCTACATGGTCAAGGGTGCCTTCGCCCCCGTCGACGCCTCGAAGTTCACCAACTCCTCCGCCTGGCTCGACGGCCTCAAGGCCTCGGTGACGTACGACGGCAAGACCTACGGCGTCCCCTACTACGCCGGCACCCGCGTCGCCAACTGGCGCAAGGACGTGTTCGCTTCGGTCGGCGTCAAGTCCACGCCCAAGACGTACGCCGAGCTCACCTCCGCCCTGGACAAGGTCCAGAAGAAGGAGGGCGACAAGTTCTCCGCCTGGTACCAGCCCACCCGCGACTGGTACGCCGCCATGTCCTTCGTCTACGACGCCGGCGGCTCCATCGCCAAGGAGTCGGGCGGCCAGTGGAAGGGCACCCTCTCCTCGCCGGAATCCGTCAAGGGCCTCACCGCGTTCAAGAACGTCGTCGACAAGTACATGCACGGCGACAAGACCAAGGACGAGTCGGACCGTTACATCGTCTACGGCCAGGGCAAGTCCGGCATGATCTTCGGCGCGGCCTGGGAGGGCGCGACCTCGGCCGACCCGAAGAACGACAAGACCGGCAAGCTCAAGAACAACCTCGAGAACTTCGTGATGCCGGGTCCGTCCGGCAAGAACATGCCCGTCTTCCTGGGCGGTTCGGACCTCGCCATCCCGGTCAAGTCGAAGGCGCAGGCCGTCGCCGCCGAGTGGATCAACGCCTTCACCGGTCCCTCCGGCCAGAAGGGCCTGATCGCCAAGGGCAACCTGCCCAACAACAAGACGGACCTCGCGACCCTGAAGAACGACCCCGCGACGGCGGTCCCGGCCACCGCGGCCGAGTCCAACTGGTTCGTCCCGATGGCGCCCGGCTGGGGCCAGGTCGAGAAGGCCCAGATTCTGCAGACCATGCTGCAGGACATCGGCACCGGCAAGAAGTCGGTCGAGGCCGCCGCGAAGGATGCGGACACCGCGATCGACAAGGTCATCAACACCAAGTGACCTGAGAGCAGGGCTCTGTCGCACCGGCAGGGCCCTGCTTCCCGTACGACCCGTGCGGGCTTCGCTTTCGTACGACCTGTAGGGACCGCTGAGGAGCGCGCGATGAGTGCCGCAGATACGACCACCCCTGCCAAGGTGCCGCCGCCGCGGCAGGCGCCACCACCGCCGGCCGTGGTGAAGAAGCCACCCAGAGGCCGGACTTCGGGCGGGGCGGCCACACCGTGGCTGCTGCTCGCCCCCTGTCTGCTGATCCTGGCGCTCGTCCTCGGCTATCCGCTGGTCCGTCTGGTCACCCTCTCCTTCCAGAAGTTCGGGCAGTCCCAGCTGTGGGGCTTCCAGCCGGCCGAGTGGGTCGGGTTCAGCAACTTCACCGGAGTGCTGGGCGACGGCGAGTTCTGGGCGGTCGTCGTACGGACGATCCTGTTCGCGGCTGGTGCGGTCGTCTTCACGATGGTCCTCGGCATGCTGATCGCGCTGCTCCTCCAGCGGGTCTCCGGCTGGGTGAAGACACTGGTCAACATCGTCCTGGTGGCCAGTTGGGGCATGCCCATCATCGTCGCCACCACGGTCTTCAAGTGGCTGTTCGACGCCGACTACGGCATCCTCAACGCGCTGCTCAGCAAGCTGCCCGGGGTGGACCTGATCGGCCACAACTGGTTCGCGAGCGGGCCGCAGGGCCTGACCGTGATCATGCTGCTCGTGGTCTGGGGAGCCGTCCCCTTCGTCGTCATCACGCTCAGTGCCGGACTCACCCAGGTCCCGGCGGAGCTGGAGGAGGCGGCCCGGCTGGACGGCGCGGGCTCCTGGAAGGTCTTCCGGTACGTCACCCTGCCCATCCTCAAGCCGATCATCGTGATGCTCACGACGCTGTCGGTCATCTGGGACATGGGCGTCTTCCCGCAGGTCTTCGTGATGCGCAACGGCCACCCGGAGGCCGACTTCCAGCTCCTGACCACCTACTCCTACGACCGCGCCTTCGTGGTCAACGACTATGCGCAGGGCTCGGCGATCGCCCTGATCACCGTGCTGTTGCTGCTCGGCGTGGTCGCCGTGTACATGCGCCAGATGCTGAAGATCGGAGAGGTCGAATGAGCGCGCTTGCGACCGCGGGGCCGCGGAAGTCGAAGGCCGGCTGGAACCTCCTCGGCCTCCTCGTCTTCCTCACGGCAGGCTTCCCCGTCTACTGGATGCTCAACACGGCATTCAAGCCGGCCAAGGACACCATCGACCCCGACCCGAGCCTGCTGCCGACCGGCATCACGCTGTCCAACTTCCAACGCGCCCTGGACATCGCGGACTTCTGGGGCCCGGTCTGGCGCAGCCTGGTCGTCTCCCTGTCCGTCGTGGCGATCGGCATCGTCGTCGGCATGCTGGCCGCGCTCGCCATCTCCCGGTTCGCCTTCCGCGGCCGCAAGATCGTGATCGTCGGCATCCTCGCCGTGCAGATGGTCCCGCTGGTCGCCATGATCATCCCGATCTTCCTGCTCCTGAACGACCTGGAGCAGTACGACAAGCTCTCGGGCCTGATCATCACGTACCTGACCTTCATCCTCCCCTTCACGGTGTGGACGCTGCGCGGCTTCATCGTCAACATCCCGAAGGAGCTGGAGGAGGCGGCGATGGTCGACGGCTGCAGCCGCACGGGCGCCTTCGTCCGGGTGGTCTTCCCGCTCCTCGCCCCGGGCATGGTCGCCACCTCGGTCTACGGCTTCATCCAGGCGTGGAACGAATATCTCTACGCCCTCATGCTGCTCAGCCAGAAGAACCAGACCGCGACCGTCTGGCTCGGCAACTTCACCACCAAGCACGGCACCGAATACGCCCCGATGATGGCCGGAGCCACGATGATGGCCGTGCCGATCGTCGTGCTGTTCCTCCTCGTCCAACGCAAGATGGCCGCGGGCCTGACCGCGGGCGCAGTGAAGGGATAACGCCCACCGATGACGACTTTCGCCAGCGGCACAGACACCCTCACGCGTGATGCGCTGACCATCCTCCAACCCGGTTTCACCGGCACGACCGCCCCCGACTGGGTGCTGCGGCGCCTCGGTGAGGGCCTCGCCTCGGTCGGCCTGTTCGGCCGCAACATCGCCTCGCCCGAGCAACTGGCCGCCCTGACCGCCCAGTTGCGCGCCGAACGCGACGACGTCCTCGTCGCCATCGACGAGGAGGGCGGGGACGTGACCCGCCTGGAGGTGCGGACCGGCTCCAGCTTCCCCGGCAACTACGCGCTGGGCACGGTGGACGACGTCTCGCTGACCGAGGAGGTGGCCGCCGAACTGGGCCGCCGCCTCGCGGCCTGCGGCGTCAACCTCAACTGGGCCCCGTCGGCCGACGTGAACTCCAACCCCTCCAACCCGGTCATCGGCGTACGTTCCTTCGGCGCCGACACCGACCTGGTCGCCCGGCATACCGCCGCCTATGTGACCGGCCTCCAGTCCGCCGGCGTCGCCGCCTGCACCAAGCACTTCCCGGGCCACGGCGACACGGCGGTCGACTCCCACCACGCCCTGCCCCGCATCGACGTGGACGCCTCGGTCCTCCAGGCGCGCGAACTGGCCCCGTTCCGCGCGGCCATCGCCGCCGGCACCCGGGCGATCATGACCGCGCACATCCTGGTCCCCGCCCTGGACCCGGACCGCCCGGCGACCCTCGCACGCACGATCCTCACCGATCTCCTGCGCGGCGAACTCGGCTACGACGGCCTCATCGTCACCGACGGCATGGAGATGCAGGCCATCGCGGCCACGTACGGCATCGAGCGGGGGAGCGTCCTCGCCGTGGCCGCCGGTGCCGACGCGATCTGCGTGGGCGGCGGCCTCGCCGACGACGAGACAGTACGACGCCTGCGCGACGCCCTCGTCTCGGCGGTACGCACCGGCGAACTCCCCGAGGAACGCCTCGCGGACGCGGCGGAACGGGTACGGGCCCTGGCCCGCTGGACCGCCGCCGCGGCGGGGCCGGCCGACGCGGAACACACCGCCGACCCCCAGGTGGGCCTGCGCGCGGCCCGCCGCGCCTTGAAGGTGACCGCCGCCGAGCACTTCACCCCGCTCACCGAACCGCCCTACGTCGCCGCCCTCACCCCCGTCGCCAACTTCGCGGTCGGCGACGAGACCCCCTGGGGCGTCGCGGCGGAACTCTTCCGCCTCCTCCCCGGCACGGAGACCGGCAGCTTCGCCGGCGAGAAGGCGGGACGGGCAGCCCTGGACGCGGCCGGCCCGCGCCGCATCGTGGCCGTCGTCCGCGACGAACACCGCCATCCCTGGATGGCAGCGGCCCTCGACATCCTGCTGGCGGCCCGCCCCGACACCGTCGTCGTCGAGATGGGCCTGCACCAGGCCGTCCCCCGGGGCGCCCTCCACATCGCCACCCACGGCGCGGCCCGCGTCTGCGGCCGAGCGGCGGCGGAGGTCATCGCGGGGGTGTAGTTCCACCCGGACACGAAAATGCCGGCCGCCCCATCCCGGGGCGGCCGGCGTTTTCGTACTTCCCGCCGGTCAGATCCCCTGCCAGTCAGGCTTGTTGACATAGGTGTGCCGGAAGTAGTCGGCCAGCTTCAACTTGGACGCGGCACCCTCGTCGACAACCACCGTGGCATGCGGGTGGAGTTGCAGCGCGGAGGCCGGGCACACCGCGGCGACCGGCCCCTCCACGGTCGCGGCGACCGCGTCCGCCTTGCCCTCTCCCGTCGCCAGGAGCACCAGGTGCCGGGCCTCCAGGATCGTCCCGATGCCCTGCGTGATCACGTGATGCGGCACCTGCTCGATGTCGCCGTCGAAGAAGCGCGCGTTGTCGATGCGGGTCTGCTCCGTCAGCGTCTTGATCCGGGTGCGCGAGGCGAGCGACGAGCACGGCTCGTTGAACCCGATGTGCCCGTCGGTCCCGATCCCGAGCAACTGCAGATCCACCCCGCCGGCTTCGGCCAGCGCCCGGTCGTACGCCTCGCACGCACCCTGCACGTCCTCGGCCGTCCCGTCGGGCCCCATGAACGCGTCCATCCCGATCCCGAGCGGCTCCAGCACCTCACGCCTGAGCACCGAACGGTACGACTCCGGATGCTCGGCCGGCAGTCCCACGTACTCGTCGAGCTGCGCGATCCGCGCCCGCGAGGCGTCCACGGCACCCGAGCGCACCTTGGCCGCGAGCGCCTGGTAGATGGGCAGCGGGGTCGAGCCGGTGGCCACGCCGAGCAACGCCTCGGACTTGCGCCTCAGCAGCTGCGCCATGGCCTCGGCGATGAGCTCGCCGCCCGACTTGGCGTCCGGAACGATGACAACTTCCACGCTGGCCTGCCGTTCTGAAGAGGAGACTCGAGGAGGACCCGGGAGGGCTATGTGGTTTAGACCAATCTAACAGAATCGCCTCCTGCGCCCCAGGGGTAGGAACGCCATCGCCCATCCATGCGGGGGACAGGCGTCATTCGTCGCGGGGGAGTGGAATGGATGCGGTGCCGCCGACGCCCGGCACCCCGCACGGCGAGCACCCAGACCCGGGAGGAACCCACCATGACCGCCATGACACCGGACCCGGACCCGACAAGGGACCTGGGCCCGACAAGGGACCTGGGCCCGACAGGGGACGCGGACTCGACACGGGACGCGGACTCGACCCCGGATGCGGACTCGACGGCGGACCCGGCCTCGACACCGGACCCGGACCCGACACGGGACCTGGACCCGACACGGGACCCGGCCTCGACACGGGACGCGGACCCGACGCCGGACGTGGACTCGACGCCGGACGTGGACTCGACGGCGGACCTGGATCCGACGGGGGACCCGATGCCGGACCCGGGCCCGGCGCAGGAAGCTCAGAGCGACGTCCCGGGCCGGATCATGGCCCGTGAGATGGCCGAGCAGCCCGCCGTGCTGCGGCGCATCCTCGAGCAGGGCGCCCCCGGCATTCGGCAGGTGGCGCAGGAGATCGCCGCCCGCAACCCCCGCTTCGTCCTGCTGACCGCCCGCGGCACCTCCGACAACGCGGCCCTCTACGCCAAGTACCTCCTGGAGATCCGCCTCGGCCTGCCCTGCGGCCTCACCTCGATGTCCACCACGACCGCGTACGGCGCCCGCCCCGACCTCACCGACGTCCTCGTCGTCACCGTCAGCCAGTCCGGCGGCTCCCCGGACCTGGTCGCCTCGACCCGCGCCGCCCGCGAGGCAGGTGCGATCACCCTCGCTGTGACCAACAACCCCGGCTCACCGCTGGCCGGCGTCTCCGAGTACCACGTCGACATCATGGCCGGCCCGGAGAAGGCCCTCCCCGCGACCAAGACCTACACGGCCTCCCTCCTCGCGCTCTATCTCTTCGTCGAAGGCCTGCGCGGCGGCGACGGCGGTCCCGCGAAGGTGCTGCCCGACCTCGCCGAGCAACTGCTCGCCCGGCAGGACGAGATCCGCGCCCTCGCCGCCCGCTACCGCTTCGCCGAACGCATGGTCATCACCTCCCGCGGCTACGGCTACCCCACGGCCAAGGAGGCCGCCCTCAAGCTCATGGAGACCAGCTACATCCCCGCCCTCTCCTACTCCGGCGCCGACCTCCTGCACGGCCCTCTCGCCATGGTCGACAACGTCTCCCCGGTTATCGCGGTCGTCACCGACGGCAAGGGCGGCGAGGCCCTCCAACCCGTCCTCGACCGGCTGCGCGGCCGCGGCGCCGATCTGTTCGTCGTCGGTCCCGGCAGTCAGGTGGAGCAGGCCTCCGCCGGCTTCGTCCTGCCCACCGAGGGTGTGGCCGAGGAGGTCCAGCCGATCCTGGAGATCATCCCCCTCCAACTCCTCGCCTACGAGGTCACGATCGCCCGCGGCCAGGACCCGGACGCGCCCCGCGCCCTGGCCAAGGTGACCGAGACCCACTGAGCCGACCCGACGGGATCCCCCTGCGACCCGGCAGGATCCCCTGCGACCCGGCGAGATCCCCTGTGCCCCGGCGGCCCCCTACGACCTGGCGGAACCCCCTACGTCAGCGAACCCCCTGTCGCGTCCACCCAGCTCCCCGTCACCCACCGGCCGGCGTCCGAGGCCAGGAACGCCACCACGTCCGCGACGTCGGCCGTCTCGCCCACCCGCCCCAGCGCGGAGTACCCCGCCGCCTGCGCCCAGCCGTCCGGGCTGCCGTGCAGCAACTCGGCCGTGTTGTCCGTGTCGATGATTCCCGGCGCGACCGAGTTCACCGTGATGCCCCGGGGACCCAGCACCTTGGACAGGTCACGGGAGAAGACGTCCAGCGCGCCCTTGGTCATCGCGTACGCCATGTTGTTCGGCATCGCGGCGGTCCGGGCCAGTCCCGACGAGATGTTGATGACCCGGCCGCCGTCCCGCAGCCGCGCCATGCCCTGCTTGACGATGAAGAACGGCGCCTTCACGTTCACCGCGAAGACCCTGTCGTACTCCTCTTCCCCTATCTCCTCGATCGGCCGCGTGCTCCCGATCCCGGCGTTGTTCACCAGGACGTCCAGCCCCTCCGCATGCCGGTCGAACTCCTCCCACAGGGCCGCCGCGTCCCCCGGCCGCCCCAGCTCGACCCCGATCGCGAACGCCGAACCGCCCGCCGCCTCGATCGCGGCCACCGTCTCCTTCGCCGACGTCTCGTTGCTGCCGTAGTGCACCGCGACCCGCGCCCCGTCGCGCCCCAGCCGCTCGGCGATCCCCCGCCCGATTCCCCTGCTCGCTCCAGTGACCAGTGCCGTCCTGCCCGTAAGTACGCCCATGTCGGCGCCCCCTTTGTAATTCCCTAGCGGTCGCTACAGAAAAGACCGTACAGCAGCCCGCCGACATTTCTCTAGCACCCGCTATACAATTCACCCCATGGTGGGCAGCGAGGAGACCAAGACAACGGCCGGCACCATGTCCAAGCCGCGCGGCCGACCCCGTTCCTTCGACCGCGAGACCGCGCTGGAGAAGGCGGTGATGGCCTTCTGGGAGCACGGTTACGAGGCGACCTCCGTCTCCGACCTCACCCGAGTCATGGGCATCGGGGCCCCGAGTCTGTACGCGGCCTTCGGCGACAAGCGGGCGCTGTTCGAGGAGGTCGTGACCGTGTACGGCACGCGGTACGGCTCCTTCGGCGACCGGGCCCTCGCCGAGGAGCCCACCGCCCGGGCGGCGGTGCGGCGGATGCTGCGGGAGGCCGCCACCGAGTACACGGCCCCCGGCCACCCGCACGGCTGTCTCGTCATCCACGCGGCCACGAACTGCACGAGCCCCGAGGTCGAGGCCTCCCTGCGCGAGCGGCGCAATGCCAACATCGCCGCGTTCGAGAGTCGTATACGAGCAGACGTCGAGGCGGGGGAGCTGCCGGCCGGGACCGATGCCGCCGCGCTCGCCCGGCACACGGGAGCGATCATCCAGGGCATGTCCCAGCAGGCGCGGGACGGGGCGAGCCGGGAGGAGCTGGAGGCTCTCGCGGAAATTGCCATGGCCATCTGGCCCCGCACATGAACCCACACGGGTTAGGCTGCGTGGTGGATGCTAGGGCGTCCGAGTAGTGGCAGTGTGGCCGCAGAACTGACAACAACAAACAGGCTCCAACGCATGGACACACGTAGTGGTCTAGTCCACAATGCGTACAGAGCGTGTACACGCGAGCTTCCGTCTTCCCCGCACAGGAGGACGGACGGAGGAACCGGAGCTCTCTGCCCTGACTGCCCCGGATCCTCATCCTTCGGCCATCCGGGACCGCACACCCCGCGGCCGATATTGCTCCGGGCTGCGGTGCCGGGAGGGCTGAGGGTCCCTCCCAGGCGCCGCGGCCCGCGGGTGTTTTCAGGACCTGTACGGACCACCGGTCACTTTTAGGCCCTGCACATACCCCCAGGTACGCTCACACATGTGCCCTCCATGAACGAACTGGTCCGCCAGCACACCGCCCTCGACGACTCCGACCTCGAGTGGCTCCATCTGCTGGTCTCGGAGTGGCAGCTGCTGTCCGACCTCTCCTTCGCCGACCTGGTCCTGTGGGTCCCCACCCGCGACGGCACCCGCTATGTCTCCGTCGCCCAGATGCGGCCCAACACCGGCCCCACCTCGTACCAGGACGACATGGTCGGCCACCTCGTCCCCCGCGGCCGCCGCCCCATGCTGGACGCGGCGCTGGACGAGGGCCGGATCGTGCGCGAGGGCGACCCGGAATGGCGCGAGGAGGTCCCGGTCCGGGTCGAGTCGATCCCCGTACGCCGGGAGGGGCGGGTCCTCGGCGTGATCGCGCGCAACACCAACCTGCTGACCGTGCGCACCCCGAGTCGCCTCGAACTGACGTATCTGCAGAGCGCCTCGGACCTCGCACAGATGATCGCGGCCGGCTCCTTCCCCTTCGCGAACCAGCAGATGGACATGGACGCCGCGCCGCGCGTCGGTGACGGCCTGATCCGTCTCGACGCGGACGGCATCGTCCAGTACGCCTCCCCGAACGGGCTCTCCGCCTACCACCGCATGGGCCTCGCCTCCGACCTTGTCGGCCAGCACCTCGGCAAGACCACCGCCGAACTCGCCCCGACCCGCGGGCCGGTGGACGAGGCGCTCGCCAAGGTGGCCAGCGGGTGGGCGCCGCGCGAGTTCGAGATCGAGGCCAGGGACGGGGTGATCCAGTTCCGCGCGATCCCGCTCAAGCCCAAGGGCACGCGCATCGGTTCGCTCGTCCTGCTCCGCGACGTCACCGAACTGCGCCGCCGCGAGCGCGAGTTGATCACCAAGGACGCGACCATCCGGGAGATCCACCACCGGGTGAAGAACAACCTCCAGACGGTCGCCGCCCTCCTGCGCCTCCAGGCCCGGCGCATCGAGTCCGACCGCGGCCGGGAGGCACTCGAAGAGGCGGTCCGCCGCGTCGGATCGATCGCGATCGTGCACGAGACGCTCTCCCAGAACCTGGACGAGCGGGTCGAGTTCGACGAGATCGCCGACCGCGTCCTGGCGATGGTCGCCGAGATCTCGCCGGGCAAGGTCACCGGCCGGCGCAGCGGCCGCTTCGGCATCCTGGACGCCGAGGTGGCCACCCCGCTGTCCATGGTCCTGACGGAAATCCTCCAGAACGCCCTCGAACACGGCTTCCGCGAGGGCGAAACCGGCACGGTCGAGGTCTCCGCGGTCCGCGGCGGCACGACGAAGGAGGCCCGCCTCCTGGTCACGGTCCAGGACGACGGCGTGGGCCTGCCCGACGGATTCGACCCGCACACCGCGGGCAACCTCGGCCTCCAGATCGTACGGACCCTGGTGGAAGGCGAGTTGGGCGGTACGTTCGACATGGTCCCGGCGCCGGAGCGGGGGACCCGGGTGATCCTGGACGTTCCGGTGCAGGCGCACAAGTAGGCCGCCGGGCGCGTGAGTTGCCGGGCCCGCGAGGTGGCGGGCCCGACACAGCAAGAAGCCCCGGACCTCAAGGTCCGGGGCTGAAATGCTCGTTGCCAGCTTGTGCTGCGCATCGGGGGTACTGCGCGCTGCGGCTCGGGGGCGGGAGATGCGTACTCGCTGTACGCGCCGCCAAGCTCAGGCTGTTGTGGGGCGGGTGTGTCAGGCGGAGGCCTGACGGGCCCGGTTGCGGGCGGCACGGCGCTTCATGGCGCGACGCTCGTCCTCGCTGAGACCACCCCAGACGCCGGAGTCCTGACCGGACTCGAGCGCCCACTGCAGACACTGATCCATAACGGGGCAGCGACGGCAGACGGCCTTGGCTTCCTCGATCTGCAGCAGCGCAGGACCGGTGTTGCCGATGGGGAAGAAGAGCTCGGGGTCTTCCTCGCGGCAAACGGCGTTGTGACGCCAGTCCATGGCTGCTACCTCTCCTTGGTATTACATGCGGGTTGCTTGTGAATGTGAACGCTTTCACGAATCCCTCAACAAGTGAAGGGCCGAGCGTCAGGCTTCCCTGACGAGGTCCTGTGATTGTGAAGAGGGGTTCCGGTGATCTGCTGAGGCCGGTCTTGCGGGCCGTCTCGATCGCCACGTAGAGACTCGCAAACCTCAGCGGCGGATACAACCCCTTCCGGAAAGTTTTTTTTGATTCCTCGGTGTCGACTAGGTCACAGCCGTACTTCCATGGGGTGGATCCTGGCCTAAACGTTCGAGTGAAAGGACTTCAGCCCTTTCTGCTCACACAATCACACGCAGTGCACGGCGTACGCCTGTGAACGTCACGCTCGTACGCAGCCCCAGGTGGTCGCCGTCCATCTGGAGGGGTAGAGGCGCCTTCGAATGCAAGGTGAACTGGTCCAGGTCGTGCAGGGTCACCGCATGCTTGCCGTGGACCCCGCGCTCGGGGGACGAAGTGAGCAATTGCGTGGAATATCGGGCAGCCGTGACCGCCGACATACGGCTGAGACCGACTACGTCGAGCCCGGCATCGAACGAGGCCTTAGGCGCTGCGTACACCGGACGATTGCCCAGATACGTCCACGGCGAGGTGTTGCAGATTATGGACAGCACCAGATCGGTCAGCGGTTCCTGGCCGGGTCGTTCCAGAGTGATGGTGCCGTGTCGCCTATTGGGTTCCTGCAGGAACTGGCGTGCGACCTGGCGCAGGTAAAGGGCATGCGTGGATTTCTTGCCCAGTTCGCGCTGCTGCTCGACCCGCCCCACCACGCCCGCGTCGAAGCCCAGCCCCGCGCAGAAGGTGAACCAGCGGGCCGGCACCGCCTCGTCCTCGGTGCCCGGCGTGCCCGCGGCGAGGCCCATGCCGACCGTACGTTCGCTGTTCTCGCGCAGGGCGTCCAGCAGTGCGCCGGTCGCCTCCACGGCGTCGTTGGGCAGACCCAGGGCGCGGGCGAACACGTTGGTGGAGCCGCCGGGGACCACGGCCAGGCGGGGCAGGCGCTCGGGGTCCGGGCCATTGTGCAGCAGGCCGTTGACCACCTCGTTGACCGTGCCGTCGCCGCCGAGGGCCACGATCAGGTCGATGTCCTCGCTGTCCGCGGCCTGCCGGCCGAGGTCGCGCGCGTGGCCGCGGTACTCGGTGGTGATCGCCTCGAGCTTCATCTCGCTCGCGAGCGCATGGATCAGGACATCGCGCGTACGTGCGCTTGTGGTGGTTGCCGCCGGATTGACCACGAGAAGTGCACGCATGAGTTGCAGCGTACCTACTGGGGGGTACTGGGCACAGGCCGAGGTAGGGATCGGGTAAGAGGCGAGGGCGTGAGCCTCACCACGGGGGTCCGGCTCAACCTCGCCACGGGGGCCTGCGTCCCCAGGGCTACCCTTCAGAGGTGACCAGTGAGCAGACCCACGCCACCGAGGAAGACACCGGCCCCCGCCCGCGGCGCCTGACGTATGCCGCAGCGCTCGCCGCACTCGAGGGGCTCGCGCTGCTCGTCGGGGGCGTGTGGATGCTCGTCGAGGGACTCACGGGCGACCCGGACGACCGCCGGTCCGCCGTCACCGGCGGCATCACGCTCGTCGTCCTCGCCCTGCTGCCGCTGCTGGCGGCCCGCGGTCTGCTCGGGCGCAAGAGCTGGAGCCGGGGCCCGGCCGTCATCACCCAGATCATGGCGCTGCCGGTGGCCTACAACCTGCTGCAGGCCGACAGCGTGGCCATCCCGGCGGGTATCGCGCTCGCGGTCGTCGCCGTCGCCGCGCTGGTCCTGCTGATCAATCCGGCGACGACCCAGGCCCTCGGGATCCGGGGCCCGGGTCGCGCGCAGGACGGCAAGCGGTCCTAGGGGTTGCTCCTAGGGGTTACTCCTCCACCAGCAGCTTCTCGCGCAGCTGTGCCAGCGTGCGCGCCAGCAGACGCGACACGTGCATCTGCGAGATGCCGACCTCCTGGGCGATCTGCGACTGGGTCATGTTGCCGAAGAAGCGCAGCAGCAGGATCCGCTTCTCCCGGGGCGGAAGGTCCTCCAGGAGCGGCTTGAGCGACTCGCGGTACTCGACGCCCTCCAGGGCCTCGTCCTCGGCGCCCAGCGTGTCCGCCACGGCCGGGGACTCGTCGTCCGTGTCGGGGACGTCCAGGGACAGCGTGGAGTACGCGTTGGCGGACTCCAGGCCCTCCAGGACCTCCTCCTCCGAGATCGCCAGCTTCTCGGCGAGCTCGTGGACCGTGGGGGAGCGGCCGTGCTGCTGCGAGAGCTCCGCGGTCGCCGTGGTGAGCGCGAGGCGCAGCTCCTGCAGGCGCCGCGGCACCCGCACCGCCCAGCCCTTGTCGCGGAAGTGCCGCTTGATCTCGCCGACGACCGTGGGTGTCGCGTACGTCGAGAACTCGACGCCGCGCTCCGGGTCGAAGCGGTCGACCGACTTGATCAGGCCGATGGTGGCGACCTGGGTGAGGTCGTCCAGCGGCTCGCCGCGGTTGCGGAAGCGGCGCGCGAGATGCTCGACGAGCGGCAGGTGCATGCGGACCAGCTTGTTGCGCAGATCCGCGTACTCCGGGCTGCCGTCCTTCAGCAGGCGCAGCTCGATGAACATCGCGCGTGCCCCGCTGCGGTCATGCGGGTCGTGATGCGTGGCCTGCTGCACGCTCTGCGCGCCCTGCCCGTTGCCCTCGGCGTTTCGCTCGTGCTCGCTCATCGTCCCGCCCGTCGCCCTTCTCCGAGCCCTCGCCTCTGCTCGGACCGGGGTGACCCCGTTCCGTCCGTCCAGAGGCGTGCTCTGCACGGCACCTTCCCGATCATGCTGCCCGTCGTCCACGAGGCCGAGCTCCGCGGAGTCGTCCTCCGGGTGCGGCCGGGCCTGCTCGGGGATGCCGTCGATACCGTCGGTGCCGCTGACGGCGTCCCCTGTGCGTCGGGACCCGCCTGTGCCCTCGGCCGGCAGCTCTCGTGTGCCGCGCTCTTCGTCACGCACCGGCCCGTCCCCTGTCCTCACGCCGGCCCGGGGCCGGCGCCGCGCTGTTTGTAGAGGCTGATCGAAACGGTTTTGTCCTTGTCCACCGCGGAGGAGACCTTGCCCGCCAGTGCGGACAGAACTGTCCAGGCGAAGGTGTCCCGCGCCGGGGCGTGGCCGTCCGTGGTCGGGGCCGAGACGGTGACCTCGAGCGAGTCGTCGACGAGCCGGAAGACACAGCTGAGCACCGAGCCGGGCACGGCCTGCTGGAGCAGGATCGCGCAGGCCTCGTCCACCGCGATGCGAAGGTCCTCGATCTCGTCGAGGGTGAAGTCCAAACGGGCTGCGAGGCCGGCAGTCGCCGTACGCAGCACCGACAGGTAGGCACCCGCAGCCGGCAGCCGGACTTCCACGAAGTCCTGGGTCGCGGGCTCGCCTGCGATCTGGGACACCCTCACCTCCAAGGTGGTACAAGCTTTTCGGGGCCGAGGGTCGCCCCCCGGGCTAACGCGATGTGTGGTTCAGCGGTGACGCTATCGCGCTCTGAAGTTTTCTGTCCCCGGGACCCCGACCCCTTGCCGTCACTCACAGTAAAACTGTGGACACGCTCCGTGTCTAGGGGTCTGCGGCTCCAATTGGGAAGAACGCGCGCCGGGTTGACGTACCCAGACGTCAGACGGTCGAACCGTCCGGATCGTGGGTCGTTCCCCGGTTGTCCAGGGTCACACGAGAACGTGGTCGAGAAAGCACCAACGCCAGTTCTCACCCGGCTCGAACGTGCGCATGACCGGGTGGCCGGAATCCTTGTGGTGCTCCGTCGCGTGCCGTCCCGGCGAGGAGTCGCAGCAGCCGATGTGGCCGCAGGCGAGGCACAGGCGCAGTTGAACCGGGTGGGTGCCGTCCCGCAGACACTCGAGGCACGTCTCGCTGAGCGGACCGGGTTCCGGGTCTGGCAGCGCTTCGGCGTGCGTGCACTGTTTCATGATTGCCAGATTACGACGGCTGTGCGGACGGCCGCGCGGAAAAACGAGGGCGGGCGAGGACGATGGACGTGATGCCACTGCTGTTGCTGGTGGCGGGCAGCGCCGCGATCGCCGCGGCCGCCCGGCGCACCCCGGTGCCGGCCCCGCTGCTGCTCGTCGCGGTGGGGCTCGCCGTCTCGTACGTCCCCGGGGTACCGGACTACACCCTCGACCCGGACATCGTGCTGCCGCTGGTCCTGCCCCCGCTGCTGCACAAGGAGGCCGTGGAGAGCTCGTATCTCGACCTGCGGGCCTCGATGCGGCCGGTGGCGCTGCTGTCGGTGGGATACGTGCTCTTCGCGACCTTCGCCGTCGGCTGGGTCGCCTATCTCATCGTGCCGGGACTGCCGTTGCCCGCGGCGCTGGTGCTGGGCGCGGTGGTGGCGCCGACGGACGCGGTCGCGGCGGCGGCGGTCGCCCGCCGGGTGGGGCTGCCCTCCCGGATCACCACGATCCTGCAGGGCGAGTCCCTGCTGAACGACGCGACCGCGATCACCGCGTACCGGGTGGCCGTCGCGGCCGCGGTCGGCGAGGGCGCCTCCTGGATCGGCGGAATCGGCGAGTTCCTGCTGGCGGCGGTCGGCGGCGTCGTGGTCGGGCTGGTGCTGATGCTGCCGATCCACTGGCTGCGCACGCACGTGAAGGAGGCGCTGCTGCAGAACACCATGTCCCTGCTGATCCCGTTCGTCGCCTACGCCGTCGCCGAACAGGTGCACGCCTCCGGTGTCCTCGCGGTCGTGGTCGTCGCCCTCTACCTCGGACACCGCGCGTGGGAGGTCGATTTCGCCACCCGGCTCCAGGAGGAGGCGGTGTGGAAGGTGGTCGCGTTCGTCCTCGAGTCGGCGGTCTTCGCGCTCATCGGTCTGCAACTGCCCGTGGTCCTCAAGGGCCTTGGCGAGTACCAGGGTGCCGACGCCGCCTGGTACGCGGTGGCCCTCTTCCTGGTGGTCGTCGTCGCCCGGTTCCTGTGGGTGTACCCGGGGACGTTCGTCCCGCGGATGCTGTCCGCGCGGATCAGGGAACGCGAGGACAACCCGACCTGGAGAGGGTCGATGGTCACGTCCTGGGCCGCCATGCGGGGCGTCGTCTCGCTGGCCATCGCCTTCTCGATCCCGCTCACCGTGCACGGCGGCGGCCCCTTCCCGCAGCGCAACCTGATCCTGTTCCTGACCTTCACGACGGTCATCGGGACGCTGGTGGTGCAGGGCCTCACCCTGGCCCCCCTGATCCGCCTGGTGAAGTTCCCCGCCCGGGACGTGCAGGCCGAGACCCTCGCGGAGGCGAACGCCCAGGCGCAGGCCTCACGGGTCGCCGAGCAGCGCCTGGACGAACTCCTCACCGACGAGCGCAACGAGCTCCCACCACCCCTCGCCGACCGTCTCCGACAGGTCCTGGAGCGCCGCCGCAACGCCGTCTGGGAACGCCTCGGCCAGGTCAATCCGGTCACCGGCGAATCCGTCGACGACACCTACCGCCGGCTGTCCCGGGAGATGATCGGCGCCGAGCGCGCGATGTTCGTGAGGCTGCGGGACGGCCGCTACATCGACGACGAGATGCTGCGGACACTGCTGCGCAGGCTGGACCTGGAGGAGGCGGCGGCCTACCGGGAGACGGCGTAGCCCTGTGCCGTGAAGGCCTACGGGGCCGTGAACACCTGCGGGAAGGGCCGTCCGGTGACCACGGCAGCCACCGTCGACCCGCGCGGGAACGCGCCCTCCCGTGCCAGAACGACAAGTCCGTACAGCAACTTGGCGACATAGAGACGCTCGACGGGGACGCCGTGACGGTCCTCGAAGTCCTCTGCGAAGGCGTCGAGTTCGGGGGGTACGCGCGCGTAGCCGCCGAAGTGGAAGCGTTCGTCGAGCGTCCAGTCGCCGCGCCGGCCACCGAAGGCCTCCTCCTGGAGACCCGCTGTGTCGGCGGCCAGGAAGCCACCCTTGAGGACGGGTACGCCGAGCGCGTGCTGCTCCGGGGCCAGCCCCGCGGCCAGCCCGGCGAGTGTGCCGCCGGTGCCGCAGGCGAGGGCGACGACGTCGGCGTGGCCGCGCAGTTCCTCGCCCAGGGCCCGGCAGCCGCGCACGGCTTCCGCGTTGCTGCCGCCCTCCGGGACGACGTACGCGTCCTCGGCGCCGGTCGTGCGCAGCACGCGCCCGAGGGTGGCCGGTTCTCTCTTGTTGCGGTACGTCGACCTGTCGACGAAGTGCAGTCGCATGCCGTCGGCAGCGCACCGGGCCAGGGAGGGATTGAGGGGGCGGTCGGCCAGCTCCTGGCCGCGGACCACGCCGACCGTGGACAGCCCGAGGAGGCGGCCCGCGGCGGCCGTGGCGCGCAGGTGGTTGGAGTAGGCCCCGCCGAAGGTGACGACGGTGCGGCCGGCCGCCGCGATGAGATTCGGCGCGAGTTTGCGCCACTTGTTGCCGATCAGCTCCGGGTGGATCAGGTCGTCGCGCTTGAGGAGGAGGCGGAGGCCGTGGCGGGTGAAGCGGTCGTCCTCGATCTCCTGCAGGGGGGAGGGCAGCTGAGGGCGCAGTGCTGCGAGGTCGAGGTCATCGGGGCTGCTCACGGCCCCATTGTCGCGCCGGTCGGCATGACTCAGCCCGTCCGGCGTTTGAGGACGAGGCTTCTTATGGGCCGAAGCGGGGGCATGGGGGGAGGGGGGCGGCAGCCCCCAGCCGGGCCCGCACCAACGCAGGGTGCCGTCACTTCAGCCGCGCGCGGACGCGCTCCCGCAGCCAGGCCATCGTGAACCCCCGCGGATCCACCTTCCCCGGCTGCCACTCCAGGTGGCCGATCACCGACCGCTCCGTCCACCCGTGGTGCCGGCACACGGCTGCCGCGGCCTTCTCGATCGCTTCCAGCTGGGCCGCGGGCCAGGGGTCCTCGCCGTCGCCGAGGTTCTCGCACTCGAAGCCGTAGAAGTGGCGGTTGCCGTCGGTGTTCGCCTCGTTGTCCGGCGGGAGCGCCTTCTCGGCGATCACCGCGCGCAGCACGTCGTCGTCGCCGAGGCCTGCGTGGTTGGCACGGCCGTAGCCGACCAGGTGGACCGTGCCGTCCTTGGTGATGACGCCGTGGCAGAGAGGGCCGGGCAGGCCGGTGTAGCCGTCCCGGCAGAGGTCCACGGTGTGTTCGCTGCCGCTCGTCACCGTGTGGTGGATCATCACGCCGTGGACCGGGCCCCAGGGGCCCTTGTGGTTGCGGTTGTGATGCTTCCAGTCCCCGACCTCGACGACCGTGAGGCCCTCCGCTCCGAGGCCGTTCAGAAAGCTGCTCGCGGACATGGGTGAGGCCATGACCGCCTCCTTCGTGGTGCGCGGACGACCACCGGTCGCGGTCGCCTCGTACCGCTGCATGTACCGAAACCGGACGTCCGCGACTCCTCGTTCGCACGGTGTGCGAGCCGATCCGGACAACCCGCGCTCACCACGGCCGTTGGACAGGATCCCCATTTGTGCCCAGTCGGCGGTGATCCATTCCCGCTCTTTCGTGTAATAGCACCGACACGCTCCGTGATGGGAGGCTGGGCGTGGAGATCGACGCAGCGGCGCAGATCGGCGCCGGCTGTATGACCGGGAGGGCAATTCTCATATGTCGGTAGGCGAAGAGGTCCGTTCGGAGCAGGGCAAGCCGCAGCAGAGTCTGGGCACGGCTGCCGCACGGAACCTGGCCACCACGACCAAGTCCGCGCCCCAGATGCAGGAGATCAGCTCACGCTGGCTGCTGCGCATGCTGCCGTGGGTGAACGTCCAGGGCGGTACGTACCGGGTCAACCGGCGACTGACCTACGCCGTGGGGGACGGCCGCATCACGTTCGTGAAGACCGGCGACCGGGTCGAGGTCATCCCCGCGGAGCTGGGTGAACTGCCCGCACTGCGCGACTTCGAGGACGAGGAGGTGCTCGCGGAGCTCGCCCAGCGGTGCCGGCAGCAGGAGTTCGCGCCGGGATCCGTGATCGCCTCGTTCGGCAGCCAGACCGACGAGGTGTACCTGCTGGCGCACGGCAGGGTCGAGAAGATCGGCACGGGCCCCTACGGCGACGACGCGGTCCTCGGCGTGCTCGCCGACGGCGCCTACTTCGGCGACGCGGCACTGCTCGACCCGGACGCCATCTGGGAGTACACGGCCCGCGCGGACACCGCGTGCACCGTGCTGATCCTCTCCCGCCAGGACGTCGACCAGGTCGCGGAGCGCTCCGACTCCCTGCGGGAGCACCTCCAGCAACTGCGCGCGATCCCGGAGCAGCGCACCAACAAGTACGGCGAGAAGGAAGTCGACCTCGCGGCCGGCCACAGCGGCGAGCCGGACATCCCGCACACCTTCGTGGACTACGAGGCCAGGCCCCGCGAGTACGAACTGAGCATCGCCCAGACCGTGTTGCGCATCCACTCGCGCGTGGCCGACCTCTACAACCAGCCGATGAACCAGACCGAGCAGCAACTGCGGCTGACGGTCGAGGCGTTGAAGGAGCGCCAGGAGCACGAGCTGGTCAACAACCGCGAGTTCGGACTGCTGAACAACTGCGAGTACGACCAGCGGCTCCAGCCGCACGACGGCGTGCCCAGCCCGGACGACCTGGACGAGCTGCTCAGCCGGCGGCGCGGCACCAAGCTGCTGCTCGCCCACCCGCGCGCGATCTCCGCGATCGGCCGCGAGCTCAACAAGCGCGGACTCGTCCCCGAGACGATCGAGGTGGCGGGCAACCGCATCCCGACCTGGCGCGGTGTGCCGATCTACCCGTGCAACAAGATCCCGGTCTCCGAGGCCCGTACGACCTCGATCATCGCGATGCGTACCGGCGAGGCCGAGCAGGGCGTCATCGGACTGCAGCAGGCCGGCATCCCGGACGAGATCGAGCCGAGCCTGTCCGTGCGCTTCATGGGCATCAACGAACAGGCGATCATCAGTTACCTCGTGACGGCGTACTACTCGGCCGCGGTCCTCGTGCCGGACGCGCTCGGTGTCCTGGAGAACGTCGAGATCGGCCGGTGGAGGTGACGTTTCTCCACCTGGGAGCCGTGTCCCCGCCCACCGGGGCGGGTACACCCCGGTCGTATGCGCCCAGCCGGAGCGGAAGCGCCACCGTCCGCGGACTGACCGAGGGAGATCCCATGGCCGAGTTCATGACGGAGGCGAAGCAGCACACCACGGCACAGCCGCTCGACAGGCACGAGGCGACGGCGATCCTGGAGCGCACCAGGGCGTCCGTCGACCCCGAACTGCGCGCCGCCCTCGACTCGTTGCCCGGCTCCATGCGCCGGATCGCGCTCTACCACTTCGGCTGGGAGCACGCGGACGGCACTCCGGCGGCGGGCAACGCGGGCAAGGCGATCCGCCCCGCCCTCGTCCTCACCGCGGCCGCCGCGCTCGGCGGGCCCCGGGCGCGCGAGGCGGCCGTACGGGCGGCCGCGGCGGTGGAGCTGGTGCACAACTTCACGCTGCTGCACGACGACGTGATGGACCGGGACACCACCCGCAGGCACCGGCCCACGGCGTGGACCGTGTTCGGTGACGCCGACGCGATCCTCGCCGGGGACGCCCTGCAGGCGCTGGCCCTCGGGCTGCTCGCCGAGGACCCGCACCCGGCGTCCGGGCCGGCCGCGGCCCGGCTCGCGGCCTGTGTCGTCGAGCTGTGCGCCGGCCAGCAGGCGGACATGGCCATGGAGAAGCGCGGCCCCGGCGAGGTCACCCTCGACGAGGTGCTGACCATGGCCGAGGCCAAGACGGGCGCGCTGCTCGGATGCGCGTGCGCCATGGGCGCGTTGTACGCGGGTGCGTCCTGCGAGGACGTCGAGGCGCTGGACGCGTTCGGCCGCGAGGCAGGGCTCGCCTTCCAGCTCATCGACGACGTCATCGGGATATGGGGCGACCCGCGCCGCACCGGAAAACCGGTCGGTGCGGACCTGGCGGCCCGCAAGAAGTCCCTGCCGGTGGTCGCCGCGCTCACCTCGGGCACCCCGGCCGCTTCGGAGTTGGCAGAGCTGTACGAAGCGCCGTACGAGCAGGGGGACGAGGACGGGATCGCACGCACGGCTCTCGCTGTCGAGCGGGCCGGCGGGCGGGACTGGGCACAGGTCCAGGCAGCCGACCGGATGGCCCGTGCGATGCACGAGCTGTCCCGGGCGGTCGCCGACCCCGCGGAGGCGGGTGGCCTGCTCGCCCTGCTGGAGTTCGTGACGCGGCGCAGCAACTGACCGAAGCCCTCCCGGACCCCCTGACGGAAACCCTCCCGGACCCCCTGACGGAAACCCTCCCGGACCCCCTGACGGAAACCCTCCCGGACCCCCTGACGGAAACCCTCCCGGCCCCCCTGACCTGCCTCAGTCCCTCACCCAGATCCAGACCAGAGATCCCAGACCAGAGACCCCAGATCACAGACCCAGACCCCGGAGTCCACCGGGGTGGCCGTGCGGCTCCTGACCCCGCGCGGCCGCCGAGGCTCCGGACCGGCGGGTCCCGCACATCCCCACGGTGTGCGGGGCCCGCCTCTGCGTTCTGTTCCGGATAGGCTCAACGCCCGTACGGGCAAGGATGGTTGAGACGAGGGGGCGGCAGATGGGCGTGGCGATCCGGACGGCGGACGAGGGCGACCGGGAACTGGTCGTACGGCTGCTGGACGAGGCCTTCCAGGACGATCCGGTCAGCGGCTGGGTCTTTCCCGGGGACGAGTACCGCCGTGCGACCCACCACCGGCTGATGGCCGCCTTCACCGAGATCGTGCTCGCCGAGGGCCGGATCGACGTCACCGAGGACGGCAGCGCGTGCGCGTTGTGGCTGCCCGTGCCCGCCGAGGAGCACGACGACGAGGAGCACGACGACGAGGACGACGGGCCCGCCCGACTGCGCGCCGTCGTCGATCCGGCGAACGAGCGCGTCGAGCTGATCGGCCGGCTGACGGCGGAGATCCATCCCGCCGGCCGTGCCCACGAGTACCTGTGGATGATCGGCGTGACACCGAAGCGCCAGGGCGAGGGGATCGGCGGCGCGCTCCTGCGGCACGTCCTCGACCGCTGCGACCGCGAGGGTCTGCCCGCCTACCTGGAAGCCAGCAGCGTCCGCAGCAGCGCACTGTACGAGCGCCTCGGCTTCGAGTTCACCGGCCGTCCCCTCGACCTCCCGGACGGCCCGCAGATGTGGCCGATGTGGCGCGACCCGCGGAACTGACCGGGCCTTTCGGTACGACGGTCGCCACGATCCGCTCGACCAGACCCTCGGGAACCCTCACACCGGGCAGTACGCCGTCCAGCACGCCCGGCAGCGTCAGGTGCTCCAGGATCAGCCCGAGCATGGCGAGGTAGAGCACGGCGACGGTCTCGTCCCCGCCGGGCAGTCCCGCCGCCCGGTGGAACTCCATGCCCTGCTCCAGGTCGGCGCGCACCGACTCCGTGTAAGAGGCGCGCAGTTCGGGGCGGCGGGTGGCTTCGAGGCGCATCTCCAGGAGGGCCAGATAGCCCGTGCGGTCGCCGGTCACCCGGGCCATCAGGTCGTGCATCAGGGCCGTGACCAGGGCGCGGTCCTTCGGCGCCCGCATCAGCTCGGCGAGCAACTCGGGGTCGGGCGCGAGCCGTTGGTGCAGCCGGGCATCGATCTGGCGGAGCAGGTCGTCGCGGCCGGTGAAGTAGTTGGACGCGGTGCCCACGGGCACCCCGGCCCCGGCGTCCACCGCGCGGAACGTCAGCCCGCGCGCCCCCTCGCGCGCGAGCACTTCGACCCCGGCGTCGACAAGAGCCGCCCTGCGCTGCGGATTGCCCGCCATTCGGAACCCTCTCTCCCACTTGACTCCACTCCGGGAAACGCCCGGAAACCCGCTTGCAACCACTACAAGTGAAGCACTACAACTGAAGCACTACAAACGAAGTGGTTCACACGAATCCGCAGCCTACGGAAAGAGAACAGCTTGCGAAAGCTCACCTACTTCGTCGCCTGCTCCATCGACGGGTTCATCGGGGACCCGGGCGGCGACGCCTCGTCCATGCTCGCCTTCGTCGACGAGGAGTTCTTCGGATTCCTCACGGGGGAGTACCCCGAGACCCTGCCGACCCACGGCCGCCGCCCCCTCGGCATCGACGACCTGCCGAACAAGAGGTTCGACACGATCATCCAGGGCCGGGCCAGCTACGACGTCGCGCTGCGGGAGGGCATCACCAGCCCCTACGCCCACCTGCGCGAGTACGTCGCCTCGCGCACCCTGAAGGAGTCCCCCGACCCGCACGTCGAGATCATCGCTCAGGACCTGGTCGGCAAGGTCCGTGAGCTCAAGGCCGAGGACGGCGAGCTCGGCATCTACCTGTGCGGCGGCTCGCAGCTCGCCGGTGAACTGCTCGGCGAGATCGACGAGTTGGTGGTCAAGACCTACCCGCAGGTCTACGGCTCGGGCATGCCGATGTTCGGCGCCGGCTTCTCCGTCACCGACTTCACGCTCGAGTCGGTGCGCATGTTCGGCAACGGCGTCCTCGTCCGCACATACGCGCGCGGGCGCTGACCGGCCTACGCTGAGGGCATGGACAGCTCAGAATCCGTCTGTCCGGCCTGCGGACAGCCCGTGGAAACGATCATCAAGCGCCACAAGACCCTGGGTGCGTGGGTCCCGCGGTGGGTGCCCGGCCCCTGCCGCAACCCCGAGTGCGAGGCATCGGCCGCCCAGGGCGCCGAAGCCGAGGAGGAGCCCGGAGAGGCGGCCCCGCAAGAATCCTGAACCCGCGTCGAGAATTTCCTGAATCCGGTGTCGAGAATCCCGGCCCGGCTCCGACGTCCCCCGTGAGAGCCGCCCACCACGGGCGGTGAGAGCCGAAGGAGCGGAATCATGAAGTACCTGGTGATGGTGCAGGGCACGCAGGCGGACTACGAGGCCATGCAGGGCAAGGCCCAGCCGAACTCTCCGGCCTGGACCCAGGAGCAGGTCCAGGCCATGTACGCCTTCATGGGCGCCCTCAACAACGACCTCGCCGAGACCGGCGAGATGATCGACGGACAGGGCCTGGCCGCGCCGGCGAAGACCCGGCTGGTCGGCCTGGGCGACGACGGCAAGAGCGTGATCACCGACGGCCCGTACAGCGAGACCAAGGAACTGCTGGCCGGTTACTGGGTCCTGGACTGCGCGAGCCTGGAGCGCGTCACGGAGATCGCCGAGCGCGTCCTCCAATGCCCCCAGCCCGCCGGGGCGCCCGCCTACCCGGTGGTGATCCGGCCCATCGACGACGGCTCCGGGGACGTCTGAGCCCTGATGCGCCCGACCACCGAGGTCGAGGACCTGCTGCGCCTGCACGCGCCGCAGGTCCTCGGCGCGCTGGTGCGCCGGTACGGACACTTCGACGCCGCCGAGGACGCCGTACAGGAGGCGCTGTTGGCGGCGGCCGGGCAGTGGCCGTCGGCGGGCGTGCCGGACAACCCGCGCGGGTGGCTGATCAAGGTGGCCTCGCGGCGGCTGACGGATGCGCTGCGGTCGGACTCGGCGCGGCGGGCGCGGGAGGAGCGGGCGGCGGCGCTCACTCCGCGCGACGCGTTCACCGCCCCGCCGCCGGGAGCCGACCGGGCGCCCCGCGAGGACGACGCCCTCACGCTGCTCTTCCTGTGCTGCCATCCGGACCTCACCCCGCCCGCCCAGATCGCGCTCACCCTGCGCGCGGTCGGCGGCCTGACCACGGCGGAGATCGCCCGCGCGTACCTGGTCCCCGAGGCGACGATGGCGCAGCGCATCAGCCGCGCCAAGCAGAAGGTGCGGGGCGTGCGCTTCGGGCGGCCGGACCACTGGGAGGACCGGCTGCCCGCCGTTCTGCACACGCTCTACCTGATCTTCAACGAGGGCTACACGGCGACGTCCGGAGCGGTCCTGCAGCGCCGTGAACTGGCCGGTGAGGCGATCCGGCTGACTCGTACCGTCCACCGTCTGCTGCCCGACGACGGGGAGGTGGCCGGTCTGCTGGCCCTGATGCTGCTCACCGACGCCCGCCGGGAGGCGCGCACCGGCCCGCACGGCGAGCTCGTGCCCCTCGACGAACAGGACCGCGCCCGCTGGGACAAGGCCGCGATCGAGGAGGGCGTCGCGCTGGTGGTCCGGGCGCTGTCCCGCGGCGGCGCGGGCCCCTACGGGGTGCGCGCGGCCATCGCCGCCGTGCACGACGAGGCACCGTCCGCGGCCGCGACCGACTGGCAGGAGATCCTCGGTCTCTACGAGGTGCTGGTCCGTCTGGTTCCGGGACCCGTCGAACGCCTCAACCGCGCCGTGGCCGTCGCCATGGTGGATGGTCCGGCGGCCGGGCTCGCCGAACTGGACCAGATGGAACCGGAGTTGGGCCACCGCGTCGACGCGGTCCGCGGCCACCTGCTGGAGCGCGCGGGCGCGTACGAACTGGCCTGTTCCGCCTACGAGTCCGCGGCCGCGGGGACTCTGAGCCTGCCCGAACAGCGCTATCTGCGGGGGCGGGCGGCACGGCTGCGGCTGTGACCAGGGTCCCCGGCCCGGCCGAGAAGTCGCCGTAACGGCCGGTGCGTCACGTGCTGTCGGGCAGCCCGCCCGTCTCCGGATCGCGGCCCGTCAGGCAGTACGTGCCGCCGGTCGGGTCGTGCATCACCGTCCAGTGGCGGCCGGTGGCAACCGTCTTCGCGCCGAGCCGTTCGTGGGCGGCGCGGGTCGCCTCGATGTCGGCGCAGGCCAGGTCCAGATGGGCGGTGGCCGGGCGTTCCTCGCCGAGCCGCTGGAGGAGGATACGGATCGGGAGGCCCGTCGGCGGCCTGAGTACGTGGAACTCGGGGAGCGAGCCGGGCAGTGACTGCCAGTCGGTCAACAGGCCGCTCCAGAACGCGACTTCGGCGTCGTACGCGGACGGCGCGACGTCGACGCACACCTGGTCCAGGCGGCTGCCGCGCACGACGGGCGGCCGGACGGAGGCACCGTCCCACGGCTGGGTGCAGAACAACTGCCCGGCGGGGGACCGCAGTACGACCAGGGTCCCTTGATCGGCGATCACCTCCGCCCCGAGCCGCACCGCCGACTTCGCGAACCGCTCCACGTCGTCGACGGGGAAGTCGAGATGCGCGCCCCCGGGGCCGGATGCGACCCCCTGCACCTTGAGGCAGGCGTCGGCCCCGTCGTGGAGCAGGGTTGCGAACTCCTTCTGCTCACCTCGGAGTTCGGACAGTCGAGTGCCGGTGACGGCCGTCCAGAACTCACCCGCCTGCCCGAAGAGGTCGGCCGGGCGGTCGATGAAGGCGTAGGTCCACAGGGTCCGTGGGCTTGGGCTCACGCGGCTCGTTCCATGAACCGCAGCATGTTCCCCGCCGGATCCCGGAACGCGCAGTCCCGGACCCCGTACGGCATGTCCGTGGGCTCCTGGATCACCTCGGCGCCCGATTCCTGGACGCGGGTGAAGAGGGCGTCGCAGTTCTCGGTGGTGAAGTTGACCCCACGCAGCACGCCCTTGGCCAGCAGCCGCTCCATCGCCTCCCGGTCGGCGGGGGAGAGGTCGGGGTTCGCCGCGGGCGGCTCCAGGACGATCGACACGTCCGGCTGCAGCGGCGACCCGACGGTCACCCACCGCATCCCCTCGTACTTGACGTCGTTGCGGATCTCCAGGCCCAGGACGTCGCAGTAGAAGGCGATCGCCTTGTCGTGGTCGTCGACGGCGATGAAACAGTTGTTCAGTTTCAGGTCCATGGGACCAACCTACGGTCGTCAGCGGCGATACGCCCGCGTCGGGCGCGTGTACGCCCGCGCCACGCAGGGCGGGATCTCCGCGCTCTCCTCGTGCGAGCGAGCCCGGTAGGAGCTCGGTGTCTCGCCGACCAACTCGGTGAAGCGGGCGCTGAAGGAGCCGAGGGAGGTGCAGCCCACCGCCATGCAGACCTCCGTCACGGTCAGGTCGCCGCGGCGCAGGAGGGCCTTGGCGCGTTCGACCCGGCGGGTCATGAGATAGCCGTACGGGGTCTCGCCGTAGGCCTCCCGGAAGCTGCGCTGGAAGTGCCCCGGCGACATCAGCGCGGTGCGGGCGAGGGCGGGGATGTCGAGGGGCTCGGCGTACTCGCGGTCCATGCGGTCGCGTGCCTGTCGCAGCCGTACCAGATCCTCACGGTTCACCACGTCAGCATCGCACGATCCTCACCGGCCGGGTGCCTGGTCCTGGACGGCGCTTTGCCTCGCGTTCGCCTGCTGTACGAAAGCGCTTGTTCCCATGTGGGAATGGACCACATCACGTTCCTCGTGGCGGTCGTCATCGTCACGGCCCTCGCTTTCGACTTCACCAACGGATTCCACGACACCGCGAACGCGATGGCCACGTCCATCGCCACCGGCGCGCTCAAGCCGAAGACCGCGGTGCTCATCAGCGGCGTCCTCAACATCGTCGGCGCGTTCCTGTCCACCGAGGTCGCCAAGACGATCTCCGGCGGCATCGTGGACGACACCCTCGTCAGTCCGGGGATGATCTTCGCGGGGCTCGTCGGGGCGATCCTGTGGAACCTGCTGACCTGGCTGGTCGGGCTGCCGTCCAGCTCCTCGCACGCCCTGTTCGGCGGGCTGATCGGCGCTGTGTGGGTCGGCGCCGGAGCCCACGGCGTGCACTTCGACAAGGTTGTCGAGAAGATCCTGATCCCGGCCCTGGCCTCGCCGCTGGTCGCCGGGATCGCCGCCCTGATCGCCACCTACCTCGCCTACAAGCTCACCGCCCGCGGCCGCAAGCAGTCGGTGACCAAGGGCTTCCGGCTCGGCCAGATCGCCTCGGCCTCGCTGGTCTCGCTCGCCCACGGCACCAACGACGCGCAGAAGACCATGGGCGTCATCACGCTGACCCTGATCTCCGCCGGCGCCCTCGGCCACGACGCCGGCCCGCCGGTGTGGGTCATCGCCTCGGCCGGTCTCGCCATCGGTCTCGGCACCTACCTGGGCGGCTGGCGGATCATCCGCACCATGGGCAAGGGCCTGACCGAGATCCAGTCCCCGCAGGGCTTCGCCGCGGAGACGGCGTCCACGACCGTCATCCTCACCTCCGCCCACCTCGGCTTCGCCCTGTCCACCACGCAGGTCGCCTCGGGCTCCATCCTCGGCGCGGGCCTGGGCCGGCGCCTCGCGGAGGTCCGCTGGGGCGTCGCGGGCAAGATGGTGGTCGGCTGGCTGATCACCCTGCCCTCGGCCGCGCTGGTCGGCGGCGTCTCCGCGAGCGCCGTCAAGCACGGCGGCAACTTCGGCACGGTCGTCGTCGCCCTGATCGGTGCCGCCGTCGCCGCGGGCATCGTCCTCCTCTCGCGGCGCAACCCGGTGCACGCCAACAACGTCAACGACCACCACGAGATCGCCGTCCGTACCGCGCCGCCGACTCCGGTCGGCACGGCCGCCTGAAACACGGGGAGTTCGCAGCATGACACTCGACTGGAACGCACTCGGCCAGGTCACCGCGGTGAGCATCGGCGTCACCGTCGCCGTGGTCGTCGTCTTCGCCCTCGGCGTCCTCGGCCTCGCCCGTTTCGAAGGGGCGCGGGAGGATGGCGGCGGGGCCTCGTCCTTCGGCGTCGCGCAGGCCGGCCTGTGCTTCCTCGCGTGCGCGGCCGTGGTGGCGTACGGGATCTATCTCATCGTGCCGCAGTTCCACTGAGACCGGGAGCAAGGATGACCATGCCGCCCCTGCTGTCCGAATCGGCCGACCTGAAGGTCGACTACACCGACCCCGACGACCCCGTGCTCATCCGCCCGGACGGAAGCCCGATCGACACCTGGCGGGAGAACTACCCCTACGGGCACCGGATGGAGCGCAAGGAGTACGACTGGCACAAGCGGCTCCAGCAGATCGAACTGCTGAAGCTGCAGAGCTGGATCAAGGAGACCGGGCGCCGACTCGTCATCGTCTTCGAGGGACGCGACGCGGCCGGCAAGGGAGGCACCATCAAACGGTTCACCGAGCACCTCAACCCGCGCGGCGCACGGGTGGTGGCGCTGGAGAAGCCGACCGAGCGCGAGCGCGGTCAGTGGTACTTCCAGCGGTACGTCGAACACCTGCCGACGGCGGGTGAGATCGTCCTCTTCGACCGCTCCTGGTACAACCGGGCGGGCGTAGAACGGGCCATGGGCTTCTGCTCGGACGACGAGTACCGCCGCTTCATGCGCCAGGCCCCGCTGTTCGAGCGGATGCTCGCGGACGACGGCGTCGACCTGATCAAGTTCTGGTTCTCCGTGTCGCAGGGCGAGCAGCGCACCCGCTTCACCATCCGCCAGGTCGACCCCGTACGACAGTGGAAGCTCAGCCCCATGGACCTGGCCTCCCTCGACCGCTGGGACGACTACACCGCCGCGAAGGTCGCCATGTTCCGCGAGACGGACACCGACCACGCGCCCTGGACGGTGGTGAAGAGCAACGACAAGAAGCGGGCCCGCGTCGAGGCCATGCGCAGCGTCCTGGCCCGCTTCGACTACTCCGACAAGGACGAGGAGGTCGTCGGCAGCCCGGATCCCCGGATCGTGGGCGCGGCGGCGGGGCTGCTGGAGGCGGGGGAGGACGACCACGACGGGCATGACGGCCAGGACTCCCACGACGGCCGCTAGATACGCCGAAGGGGTCCGGCACCAGTCACGCCGAAGGGTCCGGCCGGTTTCCCGGTCGGCCCCTTCGGAGGCGGACGGTGTGCGGACTGCTCGGTCCTGGATGCGGAAACGCGCGGTCAGTCGGTGTCCGGGCCGTGAGCTGGGGCCGACGCGGAGTTCGCGGACGGGAGATCGTGGTCGTCCGTCCCGCCGCTGCCCCGTGCCGCCGGCCGTGCCGTCATCCGGCGTCGGGTGAGACGGCCGGGCCGGCATGGCGGTCAGGCCGGGCGAGTTCCCAGAGCCGGGCCCGGCCGCCCGCCGCATCCGGGCCGCCGTCCAGCCGCAGTTCGGCGACCTCGGCGACGTGCAGGTCCGACCAGGTCCCCGCGATGCCGCCGCGGTAGACCTCGATGATGCCCGCGTCCCAGAACAGGCGCAGCGGTCCGTCGGCTCCGGCGAACGCCGCCAGGTCCACGGTCGTCTCGGCTCCGTCCGGGGAACGGAGGGCGACGCACCGGACGCCGTCCGCCGCCGCCGCGTCGAGTACCAGCTCACCTGCGGTTCTCGCTTCGTCGAGGCGGGTCGGGCCGCCCGTCGGCAGGGGCGTTGAGGCGCGCCGCAGCCGCGTCAGTTCGGCCGCCGGCTCGCAGTGCACGCGACCCTGCCGTATCGAGAGCTCGCGCGGCAGGGACATGAAGCCCACCGCCGGACCGCCGAGGCCGGCCGGGTCCTCGTGCGTACGGATCCAGCCGAACTGGATCCGGCGGCCGTCCGGGGCCCCGTACGACTGAGGCGCGTAGAAGCGGTCGCCGACGTCCGCGAGGCCCCTCTCGCGCACCTCGAAACCGTCGTCCGACAGGGTGCCGGTCATCCACCAGACCCCGTGCCCCTCCTCGTCGTTCTCGTCGTCCCCGTGGATGACCGAGACCAGCAGCGCCCCCGTACCGTCCACGGCGAAGTAGTCCGGGCACTCCCACACCGCGCCCGGTACCTTCGCGGCGGCCCGGTCCACGAAGACGCCGTCGTAGTCCCATGTCCGCAGGTCCGGCGACGACAGTGCGAACACCGAGCCCCCGTGCTCCCGGCGCGCACCCGCGACCAGTTGCCGCCACCTGCCGCTCCCGTCCGCACCGTCCTCGTGCCACACGCTGTGATCACGGAATTCGGTGATGTCGGCGGCGGGCGGAGCGGGGAGAAGGGGGTTGGCCGGGTCCTTGACGAAGCCCGACAGCCCGTCGTCGACAGCGCGCGCGAGGCAGGGGAGCTGGGCGTCGCCGAGGACACCCGTGTAGAGGATCGAGACGCCGCCGTCGTGGGCTACGGCGCAGCCGGAGAAGCAGGCCGTCGCGTCGTAGGGCGCGGTTTCGGGCGGGCCGGGGAAGAGCGCCGTCTCGTGCTCGGTCCAGGTGAGCAGATCCGGGGAACTGGCATGGCCCCAGTGCTGGTTGGTGAACGCGTTGCCGTCCGGGTTGTGCTGGTGGAAGAGGTGGTGCCGCCCCTGCCAGTGGACCAGGCCGTTGGGGTCGTTCATCCAGCCCTTCGCGGGTGCGTAGTGGAGCCATGCGGGCATAGCACAGATACCTCTCGTAAAGGTGGAATGCGTGATGAAACACATGAGGCCGCCCGGTGCGCCGACCGATTCTCGGGGGCGGGGGCATCTCGTACTCTTGCCGCGTGTCAACCCATGAAGATCACCGACCGAAGGACAGACGGACCCGCCGTACCGATGTCGCGCGGCTGGCCGGCGTCTCGCCGGCGACTGTCTCCTTCGTCCTCAACCAGACCGCCGGGCAGACGATCAGCGACGAGACCCGGCAGCGCGTTCTGCGAGCGGCCGCCGAACTCGACTACCGCCCCAACCGTGCCGCGCAGGGGCTTCGCCAGGGACGCAGCGCGACCATCGGCTTCGTCAGTCACGACGTCGACTTCGGCGTGTTCGCGGCCGCCGCGATCAAGGGGGCGCACGAGGCGTCGATACGCCACGGCAACCTGTTGCTCCTGGTCAACACCGGCGGCTCGAACCGTCAGGCCGCACAGCTGGTCGGCGAACTCCTCGACCGCCAGGCCGACGCCCTGATCTTCGCCGTGGCCGGCACCAGAGCGGTGACGCTCCCGGACGACGCCACCCGGGTCCCCGCGGTTCTGCTGAACTGTTTCGTCCCGGGCGACCCCATCCCGTCGATCCTGCCCGACGAGGTGCGCGGCGGACGGGAGGCCACCCAGGCGCTGCTCGACCTCGGGCACCGGAACATCGCCTACCTCACCGGTACGGCCAGCGTCTGGGCCACCAAGGCCAGGCTGCGCGGTTTCCGCGAGGCACTGCGTGGCGCCGGGCTCGACCCCCGGGAGCACACCGTGCTGTCCGGGAACTACCACGCCGACTCCGGTTACGAGCTGGCGCGGCAGCTGCTGCGGCGCGGCGGCCCCCGGCCGACCGCGATCATGTGCGGCAACGACCGGATGGCCTTCGGCGCGCTCCTGGCCCTCCTGGAGGCGGGGGTCCGGGTGCCCGAGGACATGTCGGTCATGGGGTACGACGACCAGTTCGAGCTCGCCGCCGAGATCCACCCGGCGCTGAGCACCGTACGGCTGCCGTACGACGTGATGGGCCGGCTGGCCGCCGAGGAGCTGGCCGTGGGCGGGCCCGCCCTGCAGACCGGGCGCACCCTGGTGCACTGCCCGCTCGTGCTGCGCGCTTCCACGGCGCCGCCGGCCGGTGGACCCGCCGGTCTCTGAGCCGGGCCGGCCCCGCGGGCACACGTGGTCATCCACGGATAACTCCCTCGTAACAAGTCCTTGACGCAAGAAACGGCAGGCGGCTAGCTTTCGCCCACTAACCCGAATTAGTAACCCGCCGCGGTGGCCTCGTGCAAGACCCGCCCCGGCAGACGAGGCCACCACTGGTGCGTGACGGCAGAACCTCCCGCCACCTGCGCACCGGCCAAGGAGGAACGCATGTCCACACGGAAGCTGGTTGTGGGTGTCAGTGCGCTCAGTGCGCTCGCCCTGCTCGCCACCGGTTGCTCGTCCGGCTCCGGCAGCGCCGCGAGCGACAAGAAGACCATCACGGTCTGGACGAGCATGGACCAGCCGATCATCGACGGTCTCAAGGCCAAGCTCGCCCCCGAGGCCAAGGCCCAGGGCCTCACCGTCCAGTGGCGCCGGGTCGACAACATCAACCAGCTGCTCGTCCAGAAGGTGCAGGCGGGCGACGCGCCGGACATAGCGCTGCTGCCGCAGCCGGGCATCATCAAGGACCTCGCGGCCAAGGGCAAGATCACCCCGCTGGACGACGTCCTCGACCTGCCCACGCTGAGCAAGAGCATGACCGCGGGCACGCTGGACGTCGCCAAGTCCAACGGCAAGACCTACGGCCTGATGATCAGCATGAACGTCAAGGGCCTGGTCTTCTATCCGAAGAAGGCGTTCGCGTCGGCCGGGTACACCGCGCCCAAGTCCCTCGCCGAACTCAACACCCTGACGGCGAAGATGAAGTCCGACGGGAAGACGCCCTGGTGTCTGGGCATCGAGTCCGGCACGGCGACCGGCTGGCCCGCCACGGACTGGCTGGAGAACCTGGTCCTGAAGTACGGCGGCGTCGACAAGTACAACGAATGGGTCGCGCACAAGGTCAAGTTCGACTCGCCGCTGGTCCGCAAAGCCGCCGCCGAGTTCCAGAAGATCGCCTTCACCGACGGCAACGTGCTCGGCGAGCGCAAGTCCATCGCCAGCAACGCCTTCGGCACCGCGGGCAACGCGATGTTCAAGACCAAGCCCGGCTGCTACATGTACCAGCAGGGCAGTTTCATCACCGGCTTCTTCCCCAAGGCGGTCCAGAAGAACCTGGACTCCGAGGTCGGCGTCTTCGGTCTTCCGCCGGCCACCGCGAACGGTGAGAATCCCGTCGAGGGCGGCGGCGACACCGCCTCCATCTACCGGGACAGCCCCGCGGCCCGCAAGGTCATGAAGCTGCTCGCGGCCACCGACCTCGGCACCACCGCCGCCGGCAACGGTTCGTCCTTCATCTCCCCGCACAAGGACTTCCCGCTCTCCGCCTACCCGCTCAAGACGACCCAGGCGGTCGCCAAGGTCGCCTACGACTCCACCGGCTTCGTCTTCGACGGCTCCGACGCGATGCCCACCGCGGTCGGCACCGGCACCTTCTGGAAGGACATGACGGCCTGGATCTCGGGCGAGGAGTCCCTGGACACCGCCCTGAAGAACATCGACGCCAGCTGGCCCGCTTCCTGACCACCGACGGAGGGCCGCCGGGACGCACTCCCGGCGGCCCGCCCGCTCGACCCGAATCCCCACGTGCTCGAGGAAGGAACCGTCGTGGCCCAAGTACTCTCGACGGCGCTTACGGTGCTGGCGGGCATCGCCGCCGCCCTGGCCGTCTACTGGGTGCTCAACAGACTCGCCGAAACCCTCACGGGGCGCTGGGAAGAGCGGATCAAGCCCTACCTCTACATCGCGCCGGCCGTCGCGGCGATCGGCGTCTACCTCGTCTACCCCACGGTCGTCACCGTCGTCGACAGCCTCAAGAGCAGCGACGGCTCACGCTTCGTCGGACTGGACAACTTCACCAGCCTCCTCGGCACGCCGGCCTTCCGGCAGACCCTGCTCAACTCACTGCTGTGGATAGCCCTGGTCCCCGCCACCTGCATCGCGGTGGGACTGCTCGTCGCCGTACTGGCCGACCGCCTGTCCTCCTCCGCGGAGAAGGCGGCCAAGACCATCATCTTCCTGCCCATGGCCATCAGCGCCGTCGGCTCCGCGACGGTCTGGCGCTTCATGTACGCCACCCAGCCCGCGGGCACCGAGCAGACCGGCCTGCTGAACGGGGTCGTCACCGCCTTCGGCCACGACCCCGTCCCCTGGCTCCAGCAGAGCACCGCGCACGCCAACAGCATGCTGCTCATGCTCATGCTGCTGTGGGGACAGGCGGGCTTCTCCATGGTGCTGCTGTCCGCCGCGATCAAGGGCGTCCCCGCCGAGACCCTGGAGGCGGCCCGCCTGGACGGCGCGGCCGAGGGCCGGATCTTCTGGCGGATCGTCATTCCGCAGATCAGGGGAACGATCATCACCGTCTTCGTCACGGTCCTCATCACCGTGATGAAGGTCTTCGACGTGGTGTACGTGATGACCAACGGGTCCTTCAACACCAACGTCGTGGGCCTGGAGTTCTTCAACCAGCTCTACACGAACTACAACTACGGCTACGCGTCGGCGATCGTCGTCATGCTGCTCATCGCCATCGTGCCGATCATGATCTACCAGATTCGCCAGTTCAGGGCGGAGGAGTCGGCATGACCACGCAGACAACGCAGAGGGTCTCCGCACCGGCGCGACCGGCCCCCGTCAAGACGCCCCCCGGCAGGAACCGCCGGCGCAGGCTGCCCACCAAGCTGAGCGTGCTGCTGGTGTGCGCCCTGTGGACCGTGCCCACCCTCGGCGTGGTCGTCACCTCCTTCCGCAGCGTCGACGACGCCAACTCCAGCGGCTGGTGGACCCTGCTGGCCCACCCCGGCGGCTTCACCCACCTGACCACCGGCAACTACTCCAAGGCCATCGAACAGGCCGACCTGGGCACGGCCTTCCTCAACAGCATGGCCATCACCCTCCCGGCCGTGTTCCTGCCGCTGCTCATCGCCGCCTTCGCCGCCTACGCCTTCACCTTCATGACGTTCAAGGGACGCGACACCCTCTTCATCGTCATCGTGAGCCTGCTGGTCGTGCCGAACTACGTCGCGTTCGTCCCGATCATCAAGCTGTACGCCTCCGTGCACCTCAACGGCACCTTCCCGGCGGCCTGGCTCGCGCACATCGGCTTCGGCATGTCGCTCGCCGTCTACCTGCTGCGCAACTACATGGCGACCCTGCCCAGGGACGTCATCGAGTCCGCCAAGATCGACGGCGCGAGCCACTTCCAGACCTTCTACCGGCTGATCCTGCCGATGTCGGCCCCGGCCCTGGCCTCCTTCGCGATCTTCCAGTTCCTCTGGGTGTGGAACGACCTCCTGGTCGCCCTGGTCTTCGTGGGCCCCGGCGACAAGCAGCCGGTCACCATCGCGGTCAGCAACCTGCTGAACCAGCAGGGCACCGGCTGGGAACTCGTCACGGCCGCCGGCCTGTTCTCCATGCTCGTCCCGCTCGCGGTCTTCCTGTTCCTCCAGCGGTACTTCGTCCGCGGCCTCACCAACGGCGCCGTCAAGGGCTGACACGAGCCGCGAGGCCGCCCACCCCCCACCTGCACGACGAACAGTCAGGAACCCGGCACAACGTGAGCACATCCCCCGACCCCTGGTGGCGTTCCGCCGTGATCTACCAGGTCTACATACGCAGCTTCGCCGACGCCGACGGCGACGGCACCGGCGATCTCGCCGGCCTCCGCTCCCGCCTGCCCTACCTGGCCGACCTCGGCGTCGACGCGATCTGGATCAACCCCTGGTACCCGTCGCCCCTGGCCGACGGCGGCTACGACGTCTCCGACTACCGGGACATCCACCCCGCGTACGGCACCCTCGACGAGGCCCGGCAGGTCATCGCCGAGGCCCACGGACTCGGCCTGCGCGTCATCCTGGACATCGTTCCCAACCACACCTCCGACCGGCACGCCTGGTTCCGGAAGGCACTCGCCGCCGGCCCCGGATCCCCGGAGCGGGACAGATACGTCTTCCGCGACGGCAAGGGCGAGGACGGCTGCGAACCGCCCAACGACTGGCACGCGGCCTTCGGCGGCCCCACCTGGACCCGCACCGACGACGGCCAGTGGTACCTGCACCTGTTCGCCCCCGAACAGCCCGACCTGAACTGGGAGAACCCCGAGGTCCGCGCCGAGTTCGAGTCGATCCTGCGCTTCTGGTTCGACCTCGGCGTCGACGGCTTCCGCATCGACGTCGCCCACGGCATGGCCAAGGACCCCGCGCTCCCCGACCTCGGGCTGCCGGAGTTCTCCGTCATCGCCCACGAGGACCGGCCGGACCACCCGCACTGGGACCGCGACGGCGTCCACGACATCTTCCGCGGCTGGCGTGCCCTCGCCGACAGCTACCCCGAGCCCCGCGTCTTCGTCGCCGAGGCCCACGTCCGCCCCGGCCGCCTGGCCGGCTACCTCCGCCCGGACGAACTCCACACGGCCTTCAACTTCGACTTCCTCAAATGCCCTTTGCGGGCAGAGGAGTTGCGCAGGGTCATCGACCGCAGCATCAGCGACCTCGCGGGCGTCGGCGCCCCCGCCACCTGGGTCCTGTCCAACCATGACGAGACCCGCCACGTCACCCGCTACGGCCGCGCCCACACCGGCCTGACCGCCCCGCTGCAGGCCCGCACCGAGCCCTCCGACCCGGCTCTGGGCACCCGCCGCGCCCGCGCCGCGGCCCTGCTCATGCTGGCCCTGCCCGGCAGCGCCTACATCTACCAGGGCGAGGAACTCGGCCTCCCCGAAGTCGAGGACCTCCCCGACGACGTCCTCCAGGACCCGACCTGGGAACGTTCCGGCCACACGGTCCGGGGTCGCGACGGCTGCCGGGTCCCGCTGCCCTGGAGCGGCGACACCCCACCCTTCGGCTACGGCCCGCCCGGCTCCACCCCCTGGCTTCCCCAGCCCGAGAACTGGAAGTCGTACACCGCCGAAGCCAACGAGGCCGACCCCGCCTCCATGCTCCACCTCTACCGCGACGCCCTGCGCCTGCGCCGTACCACCCCGGGCCTGCACCGCGACGACATGCGCTGGCTCGACAGCCCCGACGGCACACTCCTCTTCGAACGCGGCCACGGCCTGCTGTGCGCCGTCAACCTCTCCCACCGGCCGATGGCCCCCCCCGAGGCCCGCGAACTCCTTCTCGCCTCGGCGTCCCTGGACGACGACGGACTGCTGCCCCCGGACACCACGGTCTGGCTGCGCACCGCCTGAAGTCACCAGGGCCTGCCCGGTCTTCCTCCCCGCCGACCGGGCGACAAGGCGAAGGGGCCCGACCGGTTTCCCGGTCGGGCCCCTTCGGAGTGCCCGTGGACCCGCGATGGTGCACCGATCGCCGGTCCTGACGAACCGGACGTTCGTCAGGCCTTCTTGGTCTCCCAGAAGATCTTGTCGATCTGGGCGATGTAGTCCAGAGCCTTCTGGCCCGTCGCCGGGTCGGTGGACGCCTTGGCGGCCGAGAGGGCCTTCAGGGCGTCGTTGACCAGCTGGTGCAGCTCCGGGTACTTCTCGAAGTGCGGGGGCTTGAAGTAGTCGCTCCAGAGCACCGAGACGTGGTGCTTCGCGAGCTCGGCGCGCTGCTCCTTGATGACGGTGGCCCGAGCCTGGAAGTGCGGGTCGTCGTTGGCGGCCATCTTGTCCTGCACGGCCTTCACCGACTCCGCCTCGATGCGGGCCTGGGCCGGGTCGTACACACCGCAGGGCAGGTCGCAGTGTGCGCTGACCTTGACCTTGGGGGCAAACAGGCGGGAAAGCATGGAGCGTTCCTTCCTCGTGATCGTCTTCTCAGGTGCGACATTACTCCCTGGGAGAGGCTATTTCGCGGGTGCCCCCATGGGCTTAGGACAAAAGTCCAGGGTCAGACTGAGACTGGTGGAGGAACGGACCGGGGAGGTGCCGGGGATGCCGGAGCTGTCGCAGGAGACCGAGGGCGGGCGGGCGGTCCAGCCCTTGGGGTGGGTCGAGGTGACCGGCCCGTCGATGGTGCCCACGCTGTATCAGGGCGACTGGCTCCTGGTGCTGTACCGGGGGCGGATCAGGCCCGGTGACGTCGTCGTCCTGCGCCATCCCTTCCAGCAGGACCTGCTCATCGTCAAGCGCGCCACGGACCGGCGCGACGGCGGCTGGTGGGTCCTCGCGGACAACGCGTTCGCGGGCAGCGACAGCAACGACTACGGTGTCGTGCCGGACGAGCTGATCCTGGGCAAGGTCCGCTTCCGCTATCGGCCGCTCAAGCCGGATCAGCGCTCGCCGTTCGCCGTCGCGCGCTGGGTGCTGTCGGCCGCCAGGCCCGTCTTCGCGGACCGGTCGGCCTCCAGGCGCTTGCGGGCGCGGTAGGCGGCCACGTTGGCGCGGGTTGCGCAGCGGTCGGAGCAGTAGCGCCGGGAGCGGTTGGTCGAGGTGTCCAGGTAGGCGTTGCGGCACGGCGGCGCCTCGCACAGGCCCAGACGGTCGACGCCGTACTCCGTCAGATGGAAGGCCAGGCCCATCGCCGCGATGGCCGCGAAGCCGGCGGTCGCGTTGGACGGGTGGTCCGCGAGGTGCATGTGCCACAGCGGGCGCCCGTCGTCGTCCCGGAAGTCGTGGCCCGAGATCTGCGGGCTCACCGGGAACTCCAGCAGCAGGGAGTTGAGCAGGTCCACCCCGAGCGTCTCGTCACCCTTGTCCGCCGCCTCGAACACGGCCCTCAGCCGCGCCCGGACCGAGCGGAACCGCGTCACGTCGGCGTCGGTGGCGCGCCGGGCGGCCGACTGGTTGGCACCGAACAGCTCGCGGACGGCCTCGACCGAGGTCAGGGAGTCCTTGCCCCGGGCCGGCTCCTCGCTGTTGACGAGGCGCACGGCGTAGTCCGAGTAATAGGCCAGTTCCACTTGTAGTCCTTACGGAGGCGCTCTATGGTCGTGGGTGCGGTCGGGTAACGGCTGATCGTGCTTCCAGGGTATTACGTGTACGTCCGAAGAGGGGGCTCCCATGACCACCGACACCGGAACCGACTGGCAGGCCTGGCAGGAGAGCTGGGACCGGCAGCAGGAGTGGTACATGCCGGACCGCGAGGAGCGGTTCCGGATCATGCTCGACATGGTCGAGGCCCTCGCCGGGCCCGAACCGCGCATCCTCGACCTCGCCTGCGGCACCGGCAGCATCACGGCCCGTGTGCTGCGCCGCTTCCCGAAGGCCGTCAGCACCGGCGTCGACCTCGACCCCGCCCTGCTCGCCATCGCCCGCGGCACCTTCGAGGGCGACGACCGGGTCTCCTTCGTCGAGGCCGACCTCAAGAACCCCGACTGGCCCGCACGGCTGCCGTACGAGACCTACGACGCGGTCCTCACCGCCACGGCCCTCCACTGGCTGCACAGCGAGCCCCTCGCGGTCCTCTACGGTCAGGTCGCGGAAGTCGTCCGCCACGGCGGCGTCTTCATGAACGCCGACCACATGATCGACGAGACCACGCCCCGGATCAACGCGGCCGAGCGCGTCCAGCGCCATGCCCGCATGGATCAGGCCACCCGCGACGGCGCCCTCGACTGGGCCGAGTGGTGGCAGCTCGCCGCCAAGGATCCGGTGCTGGCCGGGCCGACGGCTCGCCGCTTCGAGATCTACGGCGACCATGCGGACGGGGACATGCCTTCGGCCTCGTGGCACGCACGGGTGCTGCGGGAGAAGGGGTTCGGGGAGGCTCGGGCGGTGTGGTGCTCGCCCTCGGACACGTTGTTGCTGGCGTTGAAGTGACCGTTCCGGGGACTGCCGCCCCCGGGCCCCCGCTGTCGGCCTGAACGGGAAAGGGCAGACGGAAAGGGGCAGACGGGAAGGGGCGGTACGGAAGCTGTGCAGCTTCCGTACCGCCCCTTCGCCGTCGTACCGCTACAGCACCTTCGACAGGAAGGCCTGCGTCCGCTCGTGCTGCGGGTTGGTCAGCACGTCGCGCGGGTCGCCGGCCTCGACCACCACGCCGCCGTCCATGAAGACCAGGCTGTCGCCGACCTCGCGGGCGAAGCCCATCTCGTGGGTGACGACGATCATCGTCATGCCGGATTCGGCGAGGTCGCGCATGACGTCGAGGACGTCGCCGACCAGCTCGGGGTCGAGAGCCGAGGTCGGCTCGTCGAAGAGCATCAGCTTCGGGTCCATGGCGAGGGCCCGGGCGATGGCGACGCGCTGCTGCTGGCCGCCGGAGAGCTGCATGGGGTAGCTGGCGGCCTTGTCGGCGAGGCCGACGCGGTCGAGGAGCTGCTTCGCGCGCTCCCTGGCCTCGGCCCTGTTCTTGCCCTTGACCTGGACCGGCGCCTCCATGACGTTGTCCAGCGCGGTCATGTGCGGGAACAGGTTGAAGCGCTGGAAGACCATGCCGATGTCCCGGCGCTTGACCGCGACCTCGCTGTCCTTGAGCTCGTACAGCTTGTCGCCCTTCTGGCGATAGCCGACCAGCTCGCCGTCGACGGACAGCCGACCGGCGTTGATCTTCTCGAGGTGGTTGATGCACCGCAGGAAGGTGGACTTGCCGGAGCCGGAGGGGCCGATGAGGCAGAACACCTCGCCGGTCTTCACCTCCAGGTCGATGCCCTTGAGGACCTCGAGGGGACCGAAGGACTTGTGGACGCCCTCGGACTTCACCATGGCGGTCATGCGGCACCTCCTGCCGACGGACGGTTCGACAGGGACAGCAGGTTCGCCCTGATCTTCTGCAGCGGCGTCGGCGGCAGGCTCCGGCTGGAGCCGCGGGCGTAGTACCGCTCCAGGTAGTACTGGCCGACGCTGAACACCGAGGTCAGCAGCAGGTACCAGGCGGCGGCGAGGAACAGCATCTCCGCCGGGGCACCGGAGGTCTGGCCGATGTCCTGTGCGACGCGGAAGAGCTCGGAGTACTGGACGACCGACACCAGCGAGGTCGTCTTGAGCATGTTGATGACCTCGTTGCCCGTCGGCGGCACGATCACGCGCATCGCCTGCGGGATGACGATCCGGCGCAGCGTCTTGGCATGGCTCATGCCCAGTGCGTGCGACGCCTCGGTCTGGCCCTCGTCGACCGAGAGCAGACCGGCACGGCAGATCTCCGCCATGTACGCGGCCTCGTTGAGGCCGAGACCGAGCAGCGCCGTCAGGAGCGGCGTCATGAAGCTCGACCAGTAGTCCTTGTAGATCGGACCGAGGTTGATGTACGTGAACACCAGGCCCAGGTTGAACCAGACCACCAGCTGCACCAGGACGGGCGTGCCGCGGAAGAACCAGATGTAGAACCAGGCGATGGACGACGTGACGGGGTTCTTCGACAGGCGCATCACCGCGAGCAGGATGCCGCCCGCGATGCCGATCACCATGGACAGGACGGTCAGCAGGAGCGTCTTGCCCACGCCGGTGAGGACGCGGTCGTCGAAGAAGTAGTCAGGAATCGCGCCCCAGTTGATCTTTCCCTGGGAGAACGCGTAGATGATCGCGACGAGCAGCGCGATCGCGATGACGGCGGAGACGTACCGTCCGTAGTGACGGACCGGGATGGCCTTGATGGCCTCCGGGCCGGCCGGCGGGGTGTCCGCCGGCCCGTCCGTCTTGTCGATGTCAACAGTCACGGGTGTTGCCTTTCAGTGCCGCGGCCGCGGTCACTTGCCGCCGTTGACGGCGGCTTCCTTGACGGCGCCGTCCGTGACGCCCCACTTCGTGAGGATCTTCTCGTACTCGCCGTTCTCGATGACCGCGTTGAGGGCTGCCTGCAGGGCGTCCCTGAGCTGCGTGCTGTCCTTGGCGACCGCGATGCCGTACGGCGCGGCCTCGACCTGCTCGCCGACGATCTGGAAGTCCTTGCCGCCGCCCGAGGTCTTCACGGCGTACGCGGCCACCGGGAAGTCGGAGGAGCCGGCGTCGGCGCCGCCGCCGCGCAGGCGGGTCTGGGCCTGCTGGTCGTTGTCGAAGGCCTCGATGGAGATCGTCTTGCCACCGGTGCACTTCTTGGCCTCGGCCTTGGCGAGGTCCTCGGAGACCGTGCCCCGTTGCAGCACGATCTTCTTGCCGCACAGGTCGGACCACGTCTTGATGTCGGTGTTCTTGCCCTTCTGGGTGTAGATCGAGACACCGGCCGTGAAGTAGTCCACGAAGTCGACACCCTCGCCGACCTTCTTGCCGGTGTCCGAGTCGATGCCCTCCTGGCGGTCCTTGGTGTCGGTCATCGCGGACATGGCGATGTCGTACCGCTTGGAGCGCAGACCGGTGATCAGGGTGTCGAAGGTGCCGTTCTGGAAGTCGAACTTCACCCCCAGCTGCTTGCCCATGGCGGCCGCCAGGTCGGGGTCGATGCCGACCGTCTTGCCTGAGCTGTCCTTGAACTCGACCGGCGCGTACGCGATGTCAGAACCGACCTTGATGACGCCGGTGTCGCGGATCGACTGCGGCAGCTTGTCCGCCAGCGGCGCCGAGCTCGCCGCCGCGCTGCTGCTGCCCGAGGACTTGTCCTTCGTCTGGTCACCGCAACCGGTGAGAATCAGGGCGCCTGCGACCGCGATCGCACCGACCGCTGCCAGACGGGAGTGTGCGGCGGTCGTACGACGGGTGGAGCTTGCGGTCATTTTGGGTTCCTCCGGCGGATGGGTGGAGTTGCCGATGGGTCGACGAGAACACACACCTTCGGGTGTCGCGACCTCGTGTGTTTACCGCATCTTGCCATTTGGACTCAGCCGTTCAGACGACCAGCCATGTCAAAATCAGATAACGGGTCACCCCCGAATCGCACCAGTTCGGTACAACATGACCGGATCATCTACGGGAATCCGGCGTTCCGGCCGCAAGATCTTCGGCGCATCTCGGGATGCGGACCCGCACTCCGAGGCGTTGATCACTGCTTCGACCGCTGGTCAAGGCCTCGTCGAGGACGTGTCCCCATATTTCGTGATGTTCTTTGTCGCCGAGACGTGGCCTTCCGGCCGTGCGGTGTGAGCTTGCACCGATTGGACTCGTCCTCGGCCCGGTGTGTCCGGTAAGAAGGTTCTCTACACCCCTCATCCGGGGCTCGGGGCGCGTGTGCGGCGCGCCCGTCGCGTATGACCCGTACGCATCAACAAATTTCGGGCATACGCGGTCCCGCCCACCCCTCACCAGGAGTGGCCACCCTCAATCAATGAAGACTTAAGGGGTAAAACAAAGTGGCAGCGGAGATCGTCAATCCTCGCAGCGACAGCAGTACGGATCAGGACGGCGGGGCCGAGCCCCTCGATTCCTTCGATCCGGCGTTCGCGCTGCACCGTGGCGGCAAGATGGCCGTGCAGGCCACCGTGCCGGTCCGTGACAAGGACGACCTGTCCCTGGCGTACACGCCCGGCGTCGCGAAGGTGTGCAGCGCCATCGCCGAGCAGCCCGATCTCGTCCACGACTACACGTGGAAGTCGTCGGTCGTCGCCGTCGTGACGGACGGTACGGCCGTGCTCGGACTCGGCGACATCGGCCCCGAGGCCTCCCTTCCGGTGATGGAGGGCAAGGCGATTCTGTTCAAGCAGTTCGGCGGCGTCGACGCGGTGCCGATCGCGCTCGCCTGCACCGGCGTGGACGAGATCGTCGAGACCGTGGTGCGGCTCGCGCCGTCCTTCGGCGGGGTCAACCTGGAGGACATCTCGGCACCGCGGTGCTTCGAGATCGAGCGGAAGCTGCAGGAGAGGCTGGACATCCCGGTCTTCCACGACGACCAGCACGGCACGGCGGTCGTCACCCTGGCGGCCCTGCGCAACGCCGCACGGCTGACCGGGAAGGGGCTCGGCGATCTGCGGGCCGTCATCTCCGGCGCCGGTGCGGCGGGTGTCGCCATCGCGAAGATGCTGGTCGAGGCCGGCATCGGCGACGTCGCGGTCGCGGACCGCAAGGGCATCGTGTCGGCGGACCGGGAGGACCTGACGCCGGTCAAGCGCGAGCTCGCCGGGTTCACGAACAAGGCGGGGATCGCCGGGTCGCTGGAGGTGGCGCTCGAGGGCGCCGACGTCTTCATCGGCGTCTCCGGCGGTACGGTCCCGGAGGCGGCCGTCGCCTCGATGGCCGAGGGCGCGTTCGTGTTCGCCATGGCCAACCCGACCCCCGAGGTGCACCCCGATGTCGCGCACAAGTACGCGGCAGTCGTGGCGACCGGTCGGTCGGACTTCCCGAACCAGATCAACAACGTGCTGGCGTTCCCGGGCATCTTCGCGGGCGCGCTGCAGGTGCGGGCCTCTCGGATCACCGAGGGAATGAAGATCGCGGCGGCCGAGGCGCTGGCGGGGGTCGTCGGGGACGACCTCGCCGCGGACTACGTGATTCCGTCGCCGTTCGACGAGCGGGTCGCTCCTGCGGTGACTGCGGCTGTTGCGGCTGCGGCTCGGGCCGAGGGTGTTGCCCGGCGTTGACGCTGCGCGTCGGCTGAATGGCCTCGTCCGTTTGGGCGGGGCCATTTTTTACCCACCCGCCCACCCGTGCGGGTGATCCGAGGGGTGGACGTCGCCTGTGGGTGCGGCTCGCCGTCGGCGGCTGCGGGCCGGTGGGGGTGCCGGTGCTGGGGGCTCTGCCCCCAGACCCCCGTATCGGCCTGAACGGCCTCGTCCTCGAACGCCGGACGGGCTGGAGGGTCTGGCGGGTCTGGAGGGCGTGGCGGGTCTGGATGGTGCCGACCGGCATCCGCGCGTGGTCCCTGACAAGAGGGCGTGTGTCACAGGGCCTTACGGTTCCGTCGGTCCGGGTCGCCACCTATCGTCAAGGTCATGTTCGCCGTCTACGCCGCCCGAATCGACCGCGACCAGCCGCTGAACGGCCTCGAGCTGGGGGACCGTCCGGCTCCCGAGGCACGTAACGGCTGGAGTGTCGTCAACGTCAAGGCCGCCTCCCTCAACCACCACGACCTCTGGTCCCTGCGGGGCGTGGGCCTGCCCGAGGACAAACTGCCGATGATCCTCGGCTGCGACGCCGCCGGTGTCGACGAGGACGGCAACGAGGTCGTCCTGCACTCCGTGATCGGACAGAGCGGTCACGGCGTCGGCCCCAAGGAGCCCCGCTCCATCCTCACCGAGCACTACCAGGGCACCTTCGCCGAGCAGGTCGCCGTGCCGACCTGGAACGTCCTGCCCAAGCCCAAGGAGCTCTCCTTCGAGGAGGCCGCCTGTCTGCCCACGGCCTGGCTGACGGCGTATCGCATGCTCTTCACCAACGCGGGCGTACGTCCGGGCGACTCGATCCTCGTGCAGGGTGCCGGCGGCGGTGTCGCCACGGCCGCGATCGTGCTCGGGAAGGCTGCGGGGCTGCGGGTCTTCGCCACCAGCCGCGACGAGGCCAAGCGGAAGCGGGCCCTGGAACTCGGTGCCGTCGAGGCGGTGGAGTCCGGTGCACGGCTGCCGCAGCGCGTCGACGCCGTCATCGAGACCGTCGGCGCCGCCACCTGGTCGCACTCGGTGAAGTCGCTGAAGCCCGGCGGCACGCTCGTCATCTCGGGCGCGACGAGCGGTGACCGGCCCTCGCACGCCGAACTGACCCGCATCTTCTTCCTCGAACTCAAGGTCGTCGGCTCCACGATGGGCACCAAGGACGAACTCGAGGACCTGCTGTCCTTCTGCGCCGCCACCGGTGTGCGTCCTGTCATCGACGAGGCGCTGCCGATGGACCGGGCCCGCGAGGGCTTCGAACGGATGGAGTCCGGGGGGCAGTTCGGAAAGATCGTGCTCACCAACAGCTGACAGCCCCCTTTTCGTCGACGGCCGACCCGGAACCGGGTCGGCCGTCGACGTTTGTCAACCATGGTTGACATGGCTCGTGGTGTCAACGTAAGTTGACATCATGACCGAAGCAACGGATCTCGCCGAGCGCGCGGGCGACCGCGATCCACGGGTCGGACTGCGCTCCGTCGCCGCGCTGCGCAGGCTGCTGGAGCAGCTGGAGGCGGTACAGGTGCGCAATGCGCGCAATCAGGGCTGGTCGTGGCAGGACATCGCCGCGGAACTCGGTGTGAGCAGGCAGGCCGTGCACAAGAAGTACGGGAGGCATTGATGTTCGAGCGGTTCACGAAGGATGCCCGCGCTGTGGTGCAGAGTGCGGTCGGGCACGCAGAACGGTCGGGGGCGCAGTCCGTCGAGGCCGAGCACCTGCTGCTGGCGCTGCTCGACCGTGACGGCAGTCGCGGTTCGTTCGCGCTGGCCTCGCTCGGACTGGTCGGCGAACGCAAGGAGTCGGTGCGGGGAGCCGTTGCCGAGGCGCGGCGGCGCGCGGGGCTGTCCCAGGCCGAGGCCGACGCCCTTGCCGGGCTGGGTATCGACGTGTCGGAGATCATCGCCCGGGTCGAGGAGGTGCACGGCGTCGGTGCGATGTCCGGCGACCACAAGGAAAAGGGCTGGTGGTCGGGGCGCCGCCCCTTCAGCCGGGGCGCCAAAGACGTCCTGGTCACGGCGCTGCGGACTGCGATCGCCCGCAGCGGCCGCCACGTCGGTGACGAACACCTCCTCCTGGCCCTGACCCTCCGCCCCGGCGTACCCGCCGAGATCCTCACCGACCACGGGGTGACGCACGAGTCGCTGACGCGGGTGCTGTACGGCGGGGGAGAGGCCAAGGCCGGCTGAGCGCGGGCGCTGGGGGATGGGGCGCGGGGCGCCAGGGCGCCAGAGCGCCGGGGCGGAGGGACGCCGGGGCGGCGGGACGCTAGGGCGCCGGGGTGCCAGGGCGGCGGAGCGCCGGAGCGCCGGGGCGGCGGAGCGCCGGGGCGGCGGTCGCGTCAGGGGTGGGGAGAACGTCATCGTCATCCAACTTGCCGACCGCATGCCTGACTTCGTGCCGGGTGGGCGGGCGGGCGGTGGGCGGCGGAGGGGGCGAGCGCGGGGGTCGGCCGTCTGCCGGGAGCCGCCGCCGATGCCCTGATGCCGGTGCCGGTGCCGGTGCCGGTGCCGGTGGGGGTGCGATGCGGGCGCGGGCGACGATGCCGGTTCCGGCCAGGTGGTGGTCGAGCTGGATGCCGGCCAGTTGCCCTACCGCCTCAACTGCGTTGACGCGAACGTCGGTTACGCCTCCCTCTCGCCGGGCGGCAAGGGGCGCCGCCACCTCTGGCGGTGCGGCTGACGTTCTCGCCGGGCGCACCGTCAGAGGAACCCGCCCTCCGATGCCGCTGCTCAGATCCTCGGCCTGCGCAGTATCGCGCCGATGTGTGCTGCCGCCGACGACAGGTGGCGGCGGGCGTCGCGGAGCTGTTCGTCCGTGACGCCGTGGTCGCGGGACGCGTCGCGGATGTCGTCCCGGAAGCGGTCGAGCAGGCGGTCCAGGTCGCGGACCGCGTCGCCACTGGACTCCTCGTGTGCCCAGGCCGGTTCGTACTCGCCGGGGAAGTCCTCCGGGGTGTGCGTGTACTCGGGCTGCGGCGCCGAAGTGCCGGTGCCGCCCCGGCCGAAGCCGAAGTCCTTCCCGAACTCCTTGCCGAAGTCCTTCCCGAAGTCCCCGAACTCCTTGGCCAGTTCGGTCAGGCCCTCCCGCACCCCCGTCGGCCAGTCGCCCCGCGCGAAGTGGTCCTGCACCTGCTCCTGCACGCGTCGGCCGATGCGCTGCAGTTCCTCCTGTGCCTGGGCCCGGGCCCGCTCCTGTGCCTCCTTGGCCTGGCGCCGGGCGCGCTGAGCCTCGTCGCGGGCCCTGCGGCTCTCGTCCTTGGCGCGCCGGGCCTGCTCCTTCCACTCCTGCTTGACGCGCCGCATCTCCTCCTTGGCGGCGCGCCACGCCTCCTTGTCGGCGTGGTCCGCGAAGTCCCCCAAGGGGGCGTCCTGTTCACCGCGGCCCTTGGTGCCGCCGCCGCGGCGCGCCTCGGTGGCCGCGGCCCGCATCTCGCGCCGCAGATCGCCCGCCGCGCCGCGTACATCGGCCCGGATCTCGGCGGCGAGCTCGGCGACCGACTCGCGGATCTCCAGCTCCAGGTCGGCCAACTCGCCACTGCGGTCGGCCAGTTCGGCGCGGCCGGCGTCCGTGATGGCGTACACCTTGCGGCCGCCCTCGGTGGTGTGGGTGACCAGACCCTCGGCCTCCAGCTTGGCCAGGCGGGGGTAGACGGTGCCCGCCGACGGTGCGTACAGCCCCTGGAACCGCTCCTCGAGGAGGCGGATCACCTCGTAGCCGTGGCGCGGGGCCTCGTCCAGCAGCTTCAGCAGGTAGAGGCGGAGGCGGCCGTGGGCGAAGACGGGGGGCATGTCAGAGCACCTTCTTGTCGGTCGTGCCGTCGGCCGGGGTGTCGGTCGCACCGTCACCCGGGCCGGAAACGGAATTGTCCCCCGAGTCGCTGTGCGGTTCGGCCGCCGGGGTGCTTGCCGGGTCGGCCCCCGCCGCTGTCTGCTCGGCCGCCGCGCGGATGTCCTCGCGGCGTATGTCCTCCGGACCGGTGGCCTCGGGCTCCACGTCCCAGGGCTCGTCCTCGGCCGGGGGCCTGCGCAGCAGGGCGATCGAGCCCGAGACGGTCGTCGCCTTGAGGCTGCCGCTGCCCGCGCCGAGCCGGCCGGTGATCCTCTTGGCGCCCCACTGGCCGCTGACCCGCAGGTCCTCGAACGCGTTGGAGACCGTGCCGCTCGCGGTGTTCGCCTCCACGTCCGCGTCCGCCGGGTGGGGCAGCCGGATGGCGATCTCGCCCGAGACGCTCGTCAGGCTGATCGCGGTCGGCCGGCCGGCCGGATCGATGTCGACGATCATTGAGCCGCTCACCGAGTCCGCCTTGACGGACGAACCCGCCTCGACCACGGTCAGATCCCCGGAGACGGAGTTGAACCGCAGGTCTCCGCTGAGGGCCTGCGCCTCCACGTTCCCCGAGACGGTGTCCGCGCGGACCGGGCCGGTGAGCCCCACCAGCGTGGTGTCGCCGGTGACCCCCTTGAGCTCCGCGCGTCCGTCGAGCCCGGAGACCACGGCCGCGGCGCCGACGACACCCACCTCGACGCGGGTGTCGGCCGGGACGGCGAGGGAGACGACGGCGCTGCGCCGCCACCCCTTGCGGTCGAGCCACTTGAGGAAGCCCTTCCAGGGCAGGTCGTCGTACGCCACCGTGAGCGTGCCGCCCTGCTGGGTCACTGCCAGGGGTGGTCCCTCGATCTGGGTGACCTCCATGCGGGCGGAACCTTCGTCGGTCCCCACCACGTTCACCGTTCCGTTGACGATGCGGACGTGGAGTTCCCGCACGGGCTCGTCGAACGTGAGCTTCCTGGGTTCCGTGACGGACCACTCGGACATGGTGCAGACCTCCCCGTCGCAACGCGCCATATCGCGTCTCCTGCAATTCACGATATATCGCGGCTACGGAAAGTCAAGACACCCGATCTGATGACGTGCGACGCCTCGAAAATGACCGAAGGCAGGAATCGCCCTAGTTTGTGACCATGTCGACGGAAGTCCCACGCCCCGGTCCCGCAGGTCTCGCCGCCGGCGCCCTGCTGCTCTGCCGGGCGGAACCCGAGTCCGTCGCCCCCGCCGCCCACCTGCTGCGCGAGCGCCTGTTGCTCACCGGCGCCGGCGAGGACTGGAGCGTGCTCGTCCCCGAGGGCACCCCGTGGCTGCACGGTGACGAACCCGTCGACCGCGTCCTGACCGGCTGGGCCACCGCCCTCGCGGTCGGCGCCCCCTGGCCCGTACTCGCACTGTGGTGGGACGCCGACCGCGCCGGCTACACACTCGCGTCCGGCTTCCGCCGCCCCGTCGGCTACGTCTGGCTCGCGAACGGCACCCCGGCCGGCGAGGACGAGGCGATGCGCACGTTCGCCGCGCGCCTGGGCCTGGACCCCGTACTGGACATGCAGTCCCTCGAAGAACTGACGAAGCCGGACTTCGGGTCGGACGCCCGAGCCAGGCTGTGCAGCCTGCTCGCGGTCCTCACGCGCGCGGGGGTGTCCTTGCCTACTGGCCTCGCCCCCGGCGAAACCGCAGACCGCCTCCGCGAGATCGCCCGAGGCCGACCGGATGCCCACCAGATCGAATGGTCGGGTTGGCGCGAGGCGGTCCGCGCGGAACTCGACGCGGTCGACAGCAGCCGGCTGGGCCCCTGGATGCCCTGGTCAGGTACCCCCAGGGCACGCGCCCTGTCCCTGGCCCAGGCAGCAGCGGGCCTCCCACTCACGGCGTGGGGCGTACGGCGGCGCAGCGGAGGATGGATCGTGGCGGGGGCGCTGCTGCTGGTGCACGGTGCGCTGGGGCTGGCGTACGACCTGGCGCGGCCGCGCGATTGAATCCTGATCGGGCTATTCGTCTGAATCCTGATCGGGTTACTCGTCGTCCTCGTCGTCCAACCGCGCCAGCCATGTCGCCAGCCGCTCCACCGGCACCTCGAAGTCCGGGTTCAGATCGACGAACATCCGCAACTGCTCGGCGAGCCACTCGAAGGTGACCTCTTCCTCGCCGCGCCGCTTCGCCAGTTCTTCGATGCCTCGGTCGGTGAAGTACATGCCTTCAGAATATGCGCCACTTGGCCGGTTAGCGGTCTCCCTCCGGAACCATGCGGGCAGATAGCCTCGTCGCAGTTCAAGAGCCCATTGCCGAAGGCGAGTTGAGGTATGGGCGAGCAGAGCCGTGCACAGGGCGGGGGAGCCATGGACGAGACGCTGCGCGAGATCACGCTGCCTGGGGGCCAGACGGTGCTGGCCCGGGTGACGCCGACACAACGGGCGACAAAACCCGATGGGTATGGGGCCGACGATCTCGACATCGGCGTAGGGCGGACCGCGGCGGCCAAGCTGGAGCAGTTGGGCGAGCTGATCCAGGGCGTCGGGCAGTCGGTACTGGAGGCGGCGCGGTCGGCGCAGCCGGACGAGGCGAGCATCACCTTCGGTGTCGAGATCGTCGCGAAGCCCGGCAAAGCGATCGCCGTGCTCGCCGACGGCGAAGCGAAGGCGTCCTTGGAGGTCAGCCTCGTGTGGAAGCTCGACGAGCGCCGCGCGCGGGCCGCCGCCGAATCCGCCGCGGATGCCTGAGCTGCAGGACCCTCGCCTCAAGACCCTCATCGAGAACGCCACGGTCCACTTCCACTCGGCGCGCCCCGGCGACGACGAAATGTGGGGGAGCGGCTTCCTGGTCGCGCCGGGTTGGGTGCTTACCTGCGCGCATGTGCTGCTCGGCCGTATCGGCGAGAGAGGCGAGGAGGAGTTCCGGGTACGTGGCCCCGGGCTGCACGACGGCCGTCCGGTGGGCGCCCGGCTGGAGGCGTGCCTTCACGACGGCGGCGTGGGCGGGCAGGCGGAAGAGCGGACGAACGTGCCCGTCGAGCAGGACATGGCACTGGTGCGGCTGCTCGACACCTCGGTGCAGCACGAGTGCGTCTGGCTCAGCGACCGGTCCGACCACCCGCTGGGCGAACACCGGTTGGTGTACGGCTACCGGCCCACCGAGGGCGGAGCGGCGTCGGCCTGGAACGGGGAGGCGACGGTGAGCGCCCAGGACGGGCCGTACGGGCTGCGTCTTGGCCCCAGCAACGAGTTCCCCCCGGGAGTCTCCGGTGGCCCGGTGCTGGATCCGGCCACCGGAGCCGTCGTCGCCGTCATCAAGAGCCGCCGCGGCGACCGGGACGGCGGGCTGTCCATAGCGGTATCGGCAATGCGGCGCTTCGGCGCTCTTTACCACCGGGTCACCGCCGCGCACGACGAGTGGCACCAGGCTCGGCGAAGAGTGCTCCACAACTGGGTCGGCCGGCAGATGGAGCTGCCGGGAACACCCGCCGAGCGCGAGGGCGAGGGCTGGAGCCCCGTGGATCGTCGGCAGGCGCTCGCCCTGCTGGCCGCGATCGAGCCGCCCGACGCCCCCCACACGATCACCCAGCTGGTCCGCACGGCGCGCGGCGACGACCCGGCCGGCCGCCCTCATCTCCCCGTCTCCTGGCGGGACGGCCATGGGCAGCTCTACGAGGCGGACCATCCGCAGCGGGCGTACGTCTTCCTGCGCTACCTCCGGCTGGTCCAGCTGTTCGTGCAGGCCGGCGAGCCCAAGGACCGGGCCGCTGTGGAACGGCTGGGCGAATGGATCGACGACCGGCTCGTGCGGGTGCTGCCGTCGCTGCACACCAACGTGCTGGACGCCGCACTGCCTCCCGGGCTGCTCCTCGGGGAACAGCGGTCCGTGGAGCCGTATCCCGGACCCGGCGGGCGCGGTGTGGTGCTGCTGGAGCTGGAGCCCCTCGACGACGACGCCTCCCGCGTCTACTGGACACTGCGCGTCGACGACGGGGGCGAGGAGAGCGACGTACCCCGCTACGGGCAGACCACCGGGCCCGGTGTCGAACTGCGCCGTCTGCGGTCCGTGATCGCCGAGCCGCTCGCCGAGGCGTTCGAGTCGGTCGACCGCCCTGAGCTGCCGGCGCCGCTGGAAGTCGCCCTGGACCTGAGGCACTTCGACCTTCCCGTGCACGAGTGGCAGATCTACGACTCGGCGCGGCTGTGGGACAGGGCGCGCCAGCAACTGCTGGGCGTGCGCCGTCCTGTGGTGATTCGTGACATCGAGCGCCGGGGAGTTCCGGCCGAATCCTGGGATGCGCGCTGGCACGGGATGCTGGCCTCCGGGCGGCTGACCGCGAAGTACACCGTTTTCAACGGCAGTCCGCATCAGGCCCGCCAGTTCGCGGACATGACCCCCGGGGAGATCCCCGTGCAGTGCCTGCGGGCCGGGACGGGAGCCGGTCACGCGACGATGCGCCTGGCGCTGGACGCCGGACACGGCGTCGCGCTGTGGCACCACGGCGGACACCCGGGGCAGGAGTGCGGAACCGACTGCGACGAGTTGCACCGGTCCACCGTCGGGTTCCTGAAGGAGGTGCGGGGTCCGGCTGAACTGCCGGACCGCATCCGCCGTATCAGAGAAGACATCAGCAGAGGGAACGGGCGTCACTGGGCCGACATGGTCGCCGTGCTCTACGACGATCCGCGTCGCCCGCTGCCCGCGGAGGAGGGGGTGTTCGACGCCCCATGAATCCCGGTGGACATCCGGCGACACCGGACAGCGGCTGGCCGAAAATCAACCGTGCGCCCATCTTGGATGGGTACGTTTTCAGGGGCCCGTTGTGGGCGCCGCTCGCCCTCGTCGGCCGTGCCGTGCCGTGCCGTGCCATCGACCGTCGACGAGGAGCGAACCATGAGCGAGTGGCCCGTCTATCGCGGCCAGGGCGAACCCGCGCCGGCGCGCATCGAGTTACTGCCACCGCCCCCGCCCTGGCGCCGGTTCGACGGCGCCCCCCTGGACGACGTGTACACGGTGCCGCCCATCGACAGCGCGTCCGCGCGGCGACTCGGTCATCGTCCTCCGCTGCCTGTTCAGGACTCGCAGGCCATCGAACTCGTCAACGCGGCCCTCTACTTGAGGCGACCTCTGCTGGTCACGGGTGAGCCCGGCTCCGGAAAGAGCACCCTGGCCCACGCCCTCGCCCACGAACTGGGGCTCGGCCGTGTGCTGCAGTGGCCCATCGTCAGCCGCACCGAGCTCAGGTCGGGCCTGTACACCTACGACGCGATCGGCCGCCTCCAGGATGCCCAGCTGGACCGGACCCGGGCCGAGGAGACGGCGGAGTCCGCCGAGGCGCGGCACGACCCCTCGATCGGCCGCTACATCCGGCTCGGCCCGCTGGGTACGGCCCTGCTGGCGATGAAACGCCCGCGCGTCCTGCTCATCGACGAACTGGACAAGAGCGACATCGACCTGCCGAACGACCTGCTGAACATCGTGGAGGAGGGCGAGTTCGGCATCCCCGAGCTGGAACGCATCGCCGACCGCCCCGGCCAGGGCGCCGTGCAGGTCCTCACGGACGACGGGCTGCGGGTGCCCGTCACCGGCGGCCGGATCCGCTGTCACGCCTTCCCGGTGATCGTGATGACGAGCAACGGCGAGCGCGAGTTTCCCGCGCCGCTGCTGCGCCGCTGCATCCACCTGCACCTCGACCCGCCGCGCGGCGACCGGCTTGCCGCCCTGGTCCAGGCTCACTTCGGGGACGGCGCAGACCAGGACCACCGGGACCTCGTCGAGCTGTTCACCACGGGCGGGACCGGCGCGCACCGCCCGACTGACCAGCTCCTCAACGCCATCTTCCTCACCCAGCGCGTGGCTCCGCCGGGCAGCCCGCGACGCGCGGAGCTCGCCCGGCTGCTGATGGGCTCGCCGGACACGGGACAGCGGTAACCGGCCATGACCGTCGCCGAGTCGCTGGAGTCGCTCGCCCGCCGGCTGCGCGAGGCCGGGCTGGCTCCGGACGCCGAGGAACTCGCGGACGCGCTCTGGCTCGCCCGTCACGTCCCCGGCCTGGCGACCACCGAACCGTCCTCGGGGGATTCCACGGACTCTCGCGGCGACAGCCCACCCTTCCTCACGCACCGCGCCTCCATGCCGTCCGAGGCGTCCCTGGCCGTGCCCGCCCGGACCCGGGCCACGGACCGCCGATCCCCCTCGCCCTCCGGCACGGCGACCGGAGAGGGCGCGGAGGGCGTCGGCGCGGTGGTCGCCGCGCGGGTTCCGGCAGCCTCCGTACTGCCTGAACCGCTCGCCCTGCAACGCGCGTTACGGCCGCTCAACCGCTTCCGGACGCCCGGCAGTCCCGTGTTCTCGGGGCTGGACGAGGAGGCCACCGCGCAGCGGGCGGCCGACACCGGTGTCGTCGTCCCGTTGCCGTCCCGCGAGCAGCGTCGCGAGGCACGGCTGCAACTCGTCATGGACGTCTCCTCGTCCACGGTGGTGTGGCAGGACACCCTCGCCGAACTGCACCAGGTCTGTGAACGCGCCGGAGCCTTCCGGGAGATCCGGCTCTACTACGTCCACGAGGGCGAGCGGGACGAGGTGCGGGTCACCTCCTCGCCCGACCCCGCGGCACCCGCCGACGGCCCAGGCCTGCTGCGCGACCCGAGCGGACGCCGGCTGACCCTGGTGCTCAGCGACTGCGCCGGACCGCTCTGGCGCGGCGGCCGGATGCAGCAGCTCCTGCACGACTGGGCCTCCTGCGCCCCGCTCGCCGTCCTCCAGCCCCTGCCGCAGCGCATGTGGCGTGGCACCCATCTGCCCGCGTTCTCCGGAGAGCTGCGTCGCCGCGAAGGCCCGGCCGGCGGCCTCGAGTTCCGCTCCGAACGCGCCGGACCGCGCCCCGTGGGTGCCCTGCCGGTCCCCGTCCTGGCGCTGCGACCCGCCTCCCTGGGCAACTGGGTCCGCCTCGTCTGCGACGCCACCGCCCAGCGCCTGGTCACCTCCGCGGCCTGGGTGCGCGCCGACCATCCGGCGGCCACGGCACGTGCGCGCGCCGCTGATGACATCAGCGCGCGCGACCGGGTCAGGGCCTTCCGGCGGACCGCCTCGCAGGACGCGCGGCACCTCGCCGAGTACCTGGCCACCGTGCCCCTCGTACTGCCCGTGATGCAGCTCGTGCAGCGGGCCATGCTGCCCGCGAGCGGACCCGATGCGATGGCGGAGGTCCTGCTCGGCGGGCTGATGAGGCGCAGCGACGCCGTGGCCGACGGAGGATACGAGTTCATGGACGAGGTGCGCGAGGAACTCCTGCGCCACCTTCCCGGCGGCGAGGCCCGGCTGGTGCTCAAGCACAGCTCGCACTACGTCGAGCGGCAGTACGGCCGGTCGGCACGGAACTTTCCCGCGCTGGCCGCCGCCTACCTCTCCGGCGCCGCCGCCGCGCGTCCCGTCGTCGAGGACGGTACCGGCGACCGCCTGCTGCGCGCCTTCGCCCGGGTGTCCTCGCAGGTCCTCGCCCGTTATGGGAAGGCCCCCGCGGCCTCGCCCGGCACCGGCCCGGGGGAACTGACCTCGCGGGCGCACGAGTTGCTCGACCGGTACGCCGGGCAGGGCACCACCCGCGACCTCGACGAGGGCATCGGCCTGCTGCGCCGGGCACTCGAGGTGGAGCGCTGGCAGGACGACCGGCGCAGGCTCCGCAGCCGGCTCGCCGACGCGCTGTTGGCCCGCTGGCAGGCGGCAGGGACGGCCGACAGCCTCCGGGAGGCCTACGAGGTCCTGCCCCGGCCCCGCAAGAGCAATCCAGCCGAACTGATCATGGAGGCGCAGATCCTGCTGCACATCGCGGCCGACCTCGAGACGGCGGGCCGGGCCGCCGCGACACTGCCCGCGCGGTTCGCCGACGACCTCGGCGAACCGCACGCGACGTCGCGGCGGCTGGCTCTGCTGGCCTACCGGGAGGCGCGGCAGCGACTGGAGGAGATCCCGCTCGGCGCGGAGCCCTCCCTGGTGACGCAGGGCATCGAGCTCAGAGCCACCGCGGCGCTGTGCGCGGCCTCGCTGGTCGCACGCGTCGGCCACGACGCGCTCGGGCCGGAGGAGGGAACGCCGCAGGAGTGGGCCGCCCGGCAGTTCGAACAGGCGGCGGGCCTGGCCACACAGCACCGGCTGCGCAACGAGCGGCCCAGCGCCCGTCTCTTCGAGGCCCGCGCGTTGCTCGCGCTGGCCCGGCACGAGGCCGCACGGGAGGCCGGCCCGGGGGAGACAGTCCCGGCGCGATACGAACTCGCCTTCCAGGCAGCCGAGTTGGCGGAGGTCGGCTTCCGGGAAGTGCTGCCGCTGCTCGCGGCCGAGGGCGCCGCGCCGCACGAGCTGTGCCGGATCTGCCTGGACACGGCCGCGGCCCTCGACCTGACCCGGCACGCGGAACGCGATCCCCGTACCCGCCGCAGAGTCGTCAACGTACTCAATCAGGCGCTGGAGTACGCGGGGGACGACGGCGAACTGCGGTCGGTGTGCTTCGACCGGCTCGGCGAGGCCTATCTGGCGACGCGCGCACTCACGCAGGCGGCGGAGGATCTCGAGGCAGCCGTCTGGTCCTGGTGGCAGGCCGCGGGCGCGCTGCCCCTCGACGACCCGGCCCGTCCGGGGCTGCTGCACCGCCTGGGCCTGGCACTGGGCGGGGCCCAGGAGTGGAACGACGCCGTGCGGGTGCTGCGCATGGCTGTCGACGAGACCTCCGAGAGCGACCCCGAACTGCCGCGGTACCGAGTGGAACTGAGCGAGGCGCTGCTGCACCGGAACCTCTCCCAGGGCGGCCTGTCCGACCTCCACGAAGCCGACTGGATACTGGGTACGGCCGCGCGGGAGACCGACGACGCCCTGCTCGCGGCGCGGGCCTGGCGGCTGCGCGCACTCGCCACCGAGCGCCTAGCCGAGCACGCTGGCCGGCGCTCCGACCTGGAGGCCGTGGCCGACCACCTGCTGCGGGCCGCCGAACTGTACCGGGACCTGGAACTGGCCGCCGCGGAGGCCGGGGTTCGCGTCGAACGCGGGTCGGCGCTGAGCCGGGCCTCGGCGCCCGCCCGCGCCGCCGAGGAGTACCTCACCGCGCTGAGGCTGTACGCGGAGGCCGGGCTGGTTGACGGGGAGGCGGCGGCGCGGGCCCGGGCCGCCCTGAACGCCCTGGAGCCGAACGGCGGGAGCGACGCATGACGGCTCCTGACGACGCAGGGGACATACCCCTGCCTGTCTTCGACCGCCCGGCGGACGCCCCGCACCCCGCCCTCGCCTCCGTCCTGGCCGAACTGCGCGAGCGCGACGCGGCGGACGAACCCCCCGCCGCCTACTACGGCGACTCGCCCGACCCGGCACCGCGCTTGGCCGGAGCCGGGCCGTGACGGGCGACGGCTTCCGTCAGTTCGTCCTGAAGGTGCACAGCCGCTGCAATCTCGCCTGCACGTACTGCTACATCTACCGCGGCCCGGACCGCAGCTGGCGCGACCGTCCGCACCACGCCGACGAGCGCACCATGCGCCAGACCGCCCACCGCATCGCCGAACACGTCGAGGCGCACCGGATGCGGGCCGTGCGGATCGATCTGCACGGGGGCGAGCCGCTGCTGACCGGACCGGAGCCCGTCGTCGCGTACGCCGACGCGGTGCGCGAGGCCGTCCCGGACGGCACCGGTGTGACGGTCACCGTCCAGACCAACGGCACTCTCCTCACCCGCCCCGTCCTCGACCGTCTCGCCGACGCCGGCATCCAGGTCGGGCTCAGCCTCGACGGCGGCACCGCCGCACTCAACGCGCGTCGCATCGACCACGCGGGCCGCCCGTCCTGGCCCGCGGTCCGCCGCGCCGCCCGACTGCTCGCCCGGCATCGGCCGGACGCCTACGCGGGCATCCTCTGCACCGTCGACCCGGCCACCGACCCGGCCGAGGTCTACCGCTCGCTGCGCGCACAGGCACCCCCCTCGCTCGACTTCCTCCTCCCGCACCAGCACTGGGGCGCGCGCCCGCCCGGCCGCCACCGTCCCGCACCGACGCCGTACGGGGACTGGCTGGCCACCGCCTTCGACCTGTGGTGGAACGACGGCGCACCGGACCGGCCGAGGGTCCGGCTCTTCACCGAGATCGTGGCGCTGCTGCTGGGCGGCTCCTCGCGGACCGACGCGGTGGGCCTGTCGCCGATCACCGCGGTCGTCGTCGAGACGGACGGCACGATCGAGCGGATCGACTCGCTGAAGACGGCCTTCCCAGGAGCGCCCGCCACCGGCCTCGACGTCTTCCGCAACTCCTTCGACGAGGCGCTGCGCCACCCGCGGATCGCCGTCCTACGGGCCGGCCTCGACGCACTGGGCGAGGTCTGCCGCGACTGCCCGGTCGTCCGGGTCTGCGGCGGCGGCAACTACGCCCACCGCTACGCCCCTCCCACGGGCCACTTCCGTCACCCGAGCGTGCACTGTCCCGACCTGGAACGCATCATCCGGCATGCCGCGGACCGGATCGGCGAGCAGCTGTCCGTATCGTCAAGGAGTCTGGTTTAACGTGGAGTTGACGGACCACGACGTAGCTCTCATCTACGTCGGAAGGAGACCTCCGGCATGCCATCCCCGTCCCCTGAGCGTGTCACGGTCGTCTACGCGGGACAGTCCTGGTCCTGGGCGACGTGGATCGAGTACCGGCTGGCATACGCCGGGGTGGTGCCGGAGTCGGCCCGCTGGGACCCCCTGCACACTCGGCCCGAACCCGAGCGGCTGACCAGTCTGCTGGCCGGGCCCGGCAAGCTCCTGCTCCTCATCGACGACTGGTTCGTACGCTTCGACGACGCCCGGCGGCAGGCCTGGGCCGACGTCCTGGCCGAGGTCATGCCCAGGGAGGGGCACCGCATCGCCGCCGTGTCCGTCACGGCCGCGACCCTGCCGCCGGCCGCCGAACGGCTCGGGCGGGTGGTGCCGCTGCGCGGCCTCGACGCCGACCGGGCCGCCGCCGTACTCCTCGACCTGCTGGACGTGACCCCGCCGTCGGGCGGTCCGGTCAGCCTCGACCGGCAGCACGGTCCACGCTTTCCCGAGGAGCGGCCCGGCATCGACAACGCCCCGCGCCACAACCGCGACTTCACCGGCCGGGAGCGCGTCCTGGAACGCATGCACCGCGCGTTCACCGAGGGCGGCGAGGGGACGCGCATCGCCCTGCGCGGGCCCGGCGGGATCGGCAAGACGCAGACGGCGACGGAGTACATCCACCGCTACAAGGGCGAGTACGACCTCGTCTGGTGGGTCCGCGCGGCGGTGCGGCCCCGGGCCCGCGAGGACTTCGCGCGACTCGCCGACAAGCTGGGCGTCGAGGTGGACACCGGCGACGCGCTGCGCAGCCGTATAGAGGCGGCCAAGCGGGCGCTGGGCGACCGCACCCGCTGGCTGGTCGTCCTGGACGGGGCCGAGGACCCCAAGGACCTCGAAGCACTGCTGCCCGACGGGCCGGCGGGCCACCTCGTGGTCACGACGCCGCGCAAGGAGTGGCGCCGGTGGGTCGGCGAGGAGATCGAACTCCCGCCGTTCGACCGTGCGGAGTCGGTCGACTTCGCCTGTCGGCGCAGCGGCCGGCTCACCGCCGACAGTGCGGACCGCCTCGCCGCCGCGGTCGAGGACCATCCGCTGCTCATGGACCAGACCGCGGCCTGGGTGGAGCTGAACCAGACCGCCGACATCGACGCGTACATCACCCGTATCCGGGACGGCAATCCGCACGCCGTGCCCGTCGTCCCCTCCGAGGAGTACCGCAAGCAGTTCCAGGTGGCCTGGGGACAGACCGTCAACACCCTGCGCGAGAAGCATCCCAACGCCTACGAGCTGCTCTCCCTCTTCGCCTTCTTCTCGCCCGACGTGATCCCGCTGGGCCTGGTCCAGTCGGTCCGCGCCGGCGACCTGCCCGAGCACCTGGTCTCCCTGGTCACCGAGCCGAGCAGCTGGAACACCGCGCTGCGCGTGCTGTCCGAGGCGACCTCGACGCGGCTGGAGTACGAGCAGGGGCCGATGGACATCCAGACCGTCGGCACGCTGCGCATGCACCGGCTCTTTCACCGCTTCGTACGGGGACATCTGGGCCCCGAGGAGGCGCGGCAGGCGGCCGAGACCGCCCGCCGTGTGCTCGTCGCGGCCGATCCCCGCCGGCCCGGCCAGCGGGTCCACTGGTCGCGATACGCCGAGGTGATCCCGCACCTGGAACCGACGGGCGCACTGAACTCCACGGACCTGGACGTGCGGGCACTGGTGCTCAACTGCATCGAGTACCTGCGGGTCCGGGGCGAGTACAGGGAGGGCCGGCAGCTCAGCAAGTCCGCCGTCGCGGCCTGGACCACGACCTCCGCGGAGACCGACCCGTCCGTGCTGCGTGCCGTCCACCAGCTGGCCAACATGGAGCGCCGTCTCGGCAACTACGCGGAGGCGGAACGCATCGGACGGGAGGCCCTGGACCGGACCACCGCCGACCCCGAGCGCAGCCCCATCCAGGTGTTGCGGGCCAAGAACGGGCTCGGCGGCACCCTGATGGCGCTGGGGCGGTACGACGAGGCCCGGTTGCTGTACGAGGACGCCGTGGAGCAGGCGGCGACGGACCTCGGCGACCACGAGGTCCCGCGCACCCTGGACATCCGCGGCAACCTCGCGATCGCGCTCCGGCTGCTGGGCCGGTACGAGGAGTCCCTCGCCCTCCACCGGGAGGTCCTGGAGGCCTATATCGCGCTCAGCGGCGGCCGGGACCCGGCGACGCTCGACGCCGCGCTGAACACCGCCTGGACGCTGCGGCTGCTCGGCCGGTACGGCGAGGCGCTGGACCTGCAGGAGCTCAACTTCCGGCTGCATGTGGAGGTGCTGGGCCGCAACCACGCCCAGGCGCTGCTGGCCCAGCACAACCTCGCGCTGTGCCTGCGCCGCGAGGGGGCGAATCTGCGGGCCCGCCCCCTGATGCGCGAGGCACGTGAACGCATGCTGCGCAGACATGGTTCCGGCCACCCCGAGACCCTGATGCTGAGCACGGACTACGCCATGCTGCTGCGCGACATCGGCGAGTTCGACGAAGCCCGCGAACTGGCCGAATCCGCCCACGCGGGCTACGTACGACTCCTCGGCGACAGTCACCCCTATGTGGCGGGGGCACTGGACAACTGTGCCCTCATCCAGGGCGACCAGGGTGATTCCGACGGAGCACTGCCCCGGGCGGAGCGCGCCAGGGCCGGGATGGAGCGGGCCCTGAGCACCGCTCATCTCTGGTCCATCGGCAGTGCGATGAACACGGCGACGGCCCTTGCCCGGACCGGTCGGCTGGAGCGTGCGGTGGCGCTGGGCCGGGACGCCCTGGCACGGGCCCGCACCGCGGTCGGGGACGCCCACGTCCTCACGCTCAACCTTGCGGCGGGGCTCGCGCAGGACCTCGAGGCGGCCGGGCAGCACGAGGAGGCGGAGTCCGTGCGTCGGGAGGCGGTTCACATGCTGACCGAGAACTTCTTCGAGGAGCACCGGCAGGTGCGGTACATGCTCGAAGGGCGGCGCCCCTACTGGGATTTCGAGCCGCAGATGTTGTGAGACCCCGGATGCCGTGAGAGAGCCGAAGGGCCCGGCCCCGAGTTCACCAGAACTCGGAACCGGGCCCTTCAGTCAGCCCTGTTCAGAGGCTCACGCCTCGAACACCTCACGCACCAGTTGCTCCTGCTCAGCCTGATGCCGCTTGGCAGACCCCACCGCCGGCGAAGAGCCGTGCGGGCGGGAGATGCGGCGCAGGCGCTCGCCGTGCGGGATGTCCGCGCCGACCGCGAGGTCCAGGTGGTCGATCAGGTTGAGGGCGATGAACGGCCAGGGGCCCTGGTTCGCCGGCTCCTCCTGGGCCCACAGGTACTTCTCGACGTTCGGGTACTTGGCGATCTCCGCCTGGATTTCGGCACCCGGCAGCGGGTACAGCCGCTCGACGCGGACGAACGCCACGTCGGTGGCACCGCGCTTGGTGCGCCCGGCCTCCAGGTCGTAGTACAGCTTGCCCGACACGAAGACGACCTTGCGGACCGCGGCCGGGTCGACCGTGGAGTCGCCGATGACCGGGCGGAACTGACCCGTCGTGAACTCCTCCGCCTTCGACGCGGCGGCCTTGAGGCGCAGCATCGACTTCGGGGTGAAGACCACCAGCGGCTTGTGGTGCGGGTTGTGCACCTGCCACCGCAGGAGGTGGAAGTAGTTCGACGGGAGGGTCGGCATCGCGACCGTCATGTTGTTCTGGGCGCAGAGCTGGAGGAAGCGCTCGACGCGGGCCGAGGAGTGGTCCGGGCCCTGGCCCTCGTAGCCGTGGGGGAGGAGCAGGGTGACGCCGGACGTCTGGCCCCACTTCTGCTCCGCCGCCGAGATGTACTCGTCGACGATCGTCTGAGCGCCGTTGACGAAGTCGCCGAACTGCGCCTCCCACATCACGAGGGACTCGGGACGGGCCAGCGAGTAGCCGTACTCGAAGCCCATGACCGCGTACTCGGAGAGCAGGGAGTCGTAGACGTTGTACCGGGCCTGGTCCTCGGCGAGGTACTGGAGCGGGGTGAAGTCCTCGCCCGTCTCGCGGTCGATGAGGACCGCGTGGCGCTGGCCGAAGGTGCCGCGGCGGGAGTCCTGGCCGGAGAGGCGCACCGGGGTGCCCTCCAGGAGCAGGGAGCCGATGGCGAGGGTCTCGCCCATGCCCCAGTCGATCGTGCCGTCCTCGACCATCGTCGCCCGGCGCTGCAGCTGCGGCAGCAGGCGCGGGTGGGGGTGGAAGTGGTCGGGGATGTTGACCTGGGACTCGGCGATCCGCTTCACGACCTCCGTGGAGATCGCGGTGGTCACCGGGACCGGGAACTCGGCCTGCGGGTCCGAGACCGGGGCGACGCCCGGCTGGGACGTGGCCTCGCGGACCTCGGTGAAGACCTTCTCCAGCTGGCCCTGGTAGTCCTGGAGCGCCTGCTCCGCTTCTTCCAGGGTGATGTCGCCGCGACCGATGAGGGACTCGGTGTAGAGCTTGCGCACCGAGCGCTTCTTGTCGATCAGGTCGTACATCAGCGGCTGGGTGAAGGCCGGGTTGTCCGACTCGTTGTGACCGCGGCGGCGGTAGCAGATGAGGTCGATCACCACGTCCTTGTTGAACGCCTGGCGGAACTCGAAGGCCAGACGGGCAACGCGGACCACGGCCTCGGGGTCGTCGCCGTTCACGTGGAAGATCGGGGCCTCGATCATGCGGGCCACGTCCGTGGCGTACATCGAGGAACGCGACGACTCGGGAGCCGCCGTGAAGCCGACCTGGTTGTTGATGACGATGTGGACCGTGCCGCCGGTGCGGTAGCCGCGCAGCTGCGACATGTTGAGGGTCTCGGCCACCACGCCCTGGCCCGCGAAGGCCGCGTCACCGTGCAGGGCGACCGGCAGGACCGTGAAGTCCGTGCCGCCCTTGTTGATGATGTCCTGCTTGGCGCGGACGATGCCCTCGATGACCGGGTCGACCGTCTCCAGGTGGGACGGGTTGGCGGCCAGCGAGACCTTGATCTGCTCGCCGTCCAGGCCGGTGAAGGTGCCCTGGGCGCCCAGGTGGTACTTCACGTCGCCGGAGCCGTGCATCGACTTCGGGTCGAGGTTGCCCTCGAACTCACGGAAGATCTGCGCGTACGACTTGCCGACGATGTTGGCGAGGACGTTCAGGCGGCCGCGGTGGGCCATGCCGATGACGACCTCGTCCAGGCGGGACTCGGCAGCGCTGTCGATGACCGCGTCGAGCAGCGGGATGACCGACTCGCCGCCCTCGAGGGAGAAGCGCTTCTGGCCGACGTACTTCGTCTGCAGGAAGGTCTCGAAGGCCTCCGCCGCGTTCAGCCGGCGCAGGATGCGCAGCTGCTCCTCGCGCTCCGGCTTGGAGTGCGGGCGCTCGATGCGGTCCTGGATCCACTTGCGCTGCTTCGGGTCCTGGATGTGCATGAACTCGATGCCGGTGGTGCGGCAGTACGAGTCGCGCAGCACGCCGAGGATGTCGCGCAGCTTCATCAGGGACTTGCCGGAGAAGCCGCCGACGGCGAACTCGCGCTCCAGGTCCCACAGGGTGAGGCCGTGCTCGGTGATGTCCAGGTCGGGGTGCTTGCGCTGGCGGTACTCCAGCGGGTCGGTGTCGGCCATGACGTGGCCGCGGACCCGGTAGGAGTGGATCAGCTCGAAGACCCGCGCGGGCTTGGTGACGTCGTCGTCGTGCGAGGCGTCGATGTCCTTGAGCCAGCGGACCGGCTCGTAGGGGATGCGCAGGGCCTCGAAGATCTCGTCGAAGAAGCCGTTCTCGCCGAGGAGGAGGTTCGCGACGATCCGCAGGAACTCGCCGGAGGCGGCGCCCTGGATGACCCGGTGGTCGTAGGTCGACGTGAGCGTCATGACCTTCGAGATGCCGAGCTTGTTGAGGGTGTCCTGGCTGGTGCCCTGGAACTCGGCCGGGTAGTCCATGGAGCCGACGCCCATGATGACCGACTGGCCGGGCATCAGACGCGGCACGGAGTGGACGGTGCCGAGGCCGCCGGGGTTGGTCAGGGAGACCGTGACACCGGTGAAGTCGTCCATCGTCAGCTTGCCGTCACGGGCGCGGCGGACGATGTCCTCGTAGGCCTGCCAGAACTCGAAGAAGTTCAGCGTCTCGGCCTTCTTGATGCCGGCGACGACGAGCTGGCGGTCGCCGTTGGGCTTCACCAGGTCGATGGCCAGGCCGAAGTTGACGTGCTGCGGCTTGACGAGGGTGGGCTTCCCGTCCTTCTCCGCGTAGTGCCAGTTCATCGACGGCATGGCCTTGATGGCCTGCACCATCGCGTAGCCGATGAGGTGGGTGAAGGAGATCTTCCCGCCCCGGGCGCGCTTCAGATGGTTGTTGATGACGATGCGGTTGTCGAAGAGCAGCTTCACCGGGACCGCGCGCACGGACGTGGCCGTGGGCAGCTCCAGCGAGGCGTTCATGTTCTTCGCGACGGCGGCGGCGGGACCGCGCAGGGTCACCAGCTCCGGGCCGCCGGGGGCCTCGGTCGCGGGCGCGGCCTTGGCGGCCGGCTTGGCGGCAGCGGCGGGCTTGGCCGGAGCCGGGGCCGCATTCGCGGGAGCGGGCGCCGGAGCGGCGGCCACGGGCTTCGGGGCCGGCGCGGGAACCGCCGGAGCCTGCGCAGCCGGGGCGGGCGCCGCGGGTGCCGGGGTGGTGGCCTGTGCGGCCCCCGCGGCCGCAGTACCCGACGGAGCCGAGGCGACAGCCGCGCCCGGCCTGTAGTCGGCGAAGAAGTCCCACCAGGCTCGGTCTACCGAATTCGGGTCCTGGAGGTACTGCTGATAGATCTCGTCGACGAGCCACTCGTTGGGGCCGAACGCCGCAGCGGGGTTCTTGCCCGCTTGGTCTGCGTCGGTCGAGATGCTCGAGTTACTGGGGGACTGTGGCGACACGGCGGCAACCGCCCTCTTCCGCTTCACAAGGTGATGGACAGCGGGAATTAAGGCTACGCCCCCAAGACCGCGAAGGTCAGGCCGGGCCGGTCCATCGTCGTGTAAGTCACACCGGAAAGCGTGTTTCGGGCCTGGAAATGGCGGGAAACAAGCGTGGTTCCGCTACGGATCGGGGGGTGGCCGGAAACGCCGATGCAGGCCCTGTACGCGCAGCGTGCGGGCGTGTGCCTGATCACACGTGTCCGTCAGCGCGGACGCCCGTGGATCTTGAGGCTCCGGTTCGGACTTTACGTCAACTTTGAACGGATGTCTCTCCCGGAAGGGTGACGAGAATCCGGCAGCCCCGCTCGGATTCGGCCACGCCGATCCCGCCTCCGTGCAGATCCACCGCCCAGCGGGCGATCGCCAGGCCCAGGCCCGTACCGCCGTCGCTGCCCGGCCCGTTGGAGGTGCCCGCGCCGCCCCGGTTGAACCGCTCGAAGACCCGGTGCCACTCCGAAGGGGGGATGCCGGGACCCTCGTCCAGCACCTCCAGCGCCAGCGACTCCGGCTGCGGTCCGCGTCGTGCCTTCACGATCACGCGGCCGTGCGGCGGGCTGTGCTTGACGGCGTTGTCGATGAGATTCGCCACGACCTGGTGGATGCGCTCGGGGTCCGCGTGCGCGGTCAGCTCCGGCGGGGACACGTCGAGGTGCAGATGGACGTCCGTACGGGTGTGGCTGCCGGAGCCCGAGGCGATGCCCGCGCGCGCGGGCACGGCCATGTTGGCCTCCTTCAGCACGCCCGACAGATACGGCCACACCTCGAAACGCCGCTGGCGCAGCGGTACGACGCCGTTGTCCAGCCGCGACAGGTCCAGCAGCGTCTCCACCAGCCGGCCGAGCCGCTCCGTCTGCTTCAGGGCCGTGCGCATGGTCTCGGGGTCGGCGGGCGAGACGCCGTCCACGATGTTCTCCAGCACCGCGCGCAGGCCCGCGATGGGGGTGCGCAGCTCGTGCGAGACGTTGGCCACGAGCTCCTTGCGCTGACGTTCCTGCGCCTCCAGGTCGTCGGCCATGCGGTTGATCGTCTGCGCCAGGTCGCCCAGTTCGTCACGGCGGTTCTCGCGCACCCGGCGGGTGTAGTCGCCGTGCGAGATGGCGCGGGCGACCGCGTTCATGTCGTCCAGCGGCGCGGTGAGCGAATGAGCCACGAACTGCGTAATCAGCAGTGTGGCGACCATCGAGAAGACCGTGATGAAGCGCAGCTCCGTCGCCGTGCGCATCGCGATCATCATCAGCCCGGTGGTGATGAGGACCGCGATGACGACGAGTGCGCCCAGCTTGGTCTTGATCGAGAACGGGCTTACGCCGCCCCAGGGCTCCCCGGGGCTTCTCCGTGCGGCCGGCCCGCCGCTCATGGCGTCGGAGTCTCCAGCGCGTAACCCACGCCGTGCACCGTGCGGATCCGCTCGGCGCCGATCTTCCGGCGCAGGGCCTTGATGTGGCTGTCGACGGTCCGGGTGCCGGAGGCGTCCGCCCAGTCCCACACCTCGGCGAGCAGCTGCTCACGGGAGAGCACCGCGCGCGGGGTGTTGGCCAGGCAGACCAGCAGGTCGAACTCGGTGGGCGTGAGATGCACGTCCTCCGAGTGCACGCGCACCCGCCGCTGGGCGTGGTCGATCTCCAGCTCGCCGAGCCGCAGGATGCCGCTTCTGGGCGTCGCCGCGGCCAGTGCGGCCCGCTCCACCCGGCGCAGCAGCACGTGCACGCGGGCGGCCAGCTCCCGCATGGAGAAGGGCTTGGTCATGTAGTCGTCGGCGCCGACTCCGAGCCCGACCAGCATGTCGGTCTCGTCGTCGCGCGCGGTGAGCATCAGCACCGGCACCGGACGGGCGGCCTGCACGCGGCGGCAGACCTCCAGACCGTCGAAGCCGGGCAGCATGATGTCGAGGATCAGCAGGTCGGGCTGCCAGGCCTCTGCGGTGTCGACGGCGGCCGGGCCGTCACCCGCCGTCTGCACGAGGAATCCCTCGGCGCGCAGGCGGGCCGCGATGGCGTCGACGATGGTCGGGTCGTCCTCGACCACCAGGACCCGTCGCTGTGCGCCCGGGGTCGCCGTCGTGCCGTTGTGGGATGTGTGGGTCTGCTCCATCGCCCGCCCCTGAGTTGCTTTCCGGAATCCGTGGGGTGATCCGTTTACTGTCACATGCCTGCGCATGCTTGCGATTGACGCTTGAATGATCTGCGCCAGGGAAGCAGAGTACGGGGAGTTACCGCGCCTCGGCTATCCAGGTCTGACAGCGATGTGCACGACGTCGGGAACGCCCCGGGCAACCGGGATCTCTTCGGTACGCACCTGTTGGAACCCGGCATTCCATAGGGTTCCTTCAAATTCCGGAGAGGGCTGCGCGGACCAAACGGCCAGTACCCCGCCCGGCTTCAACACCCTTGCGCAGCTTGTCAGTCCGCTCGGCGAGTAGAGATCGTCGTTGCCCTCGGTGACGGTCCAGTCGGGGCCGTTGTCGATGTCCAGGCAGAGGGCGTCGAACGTGTCGGATGTCTCATTGACGTAAGCGATCAGATCCCTCTCCACGATCTCCGTGCGCGGATCGGTGATGGCATATGCCGACAGGGCGGCGAGGGCACCGTCCAGATGCCAGTCGATGATGGCCCGCTCGCGTTCCACGACCGTGATCGCGCCCCAGCGGGGGTCGGCCGCCGCATGCGCGAGCGAGAACCCCACGCCCAGGCCTCCGATCAGCACGTTCGGCTCCGCGCGGGGGCCCAGGGCCTCGCGTGCGGCGTCCACGAGCAGCCGCTCCGAGCGGCCGTCCGAGGTGTCCATCAGGAAGCAGCCGTTGGCGATGATCTGCAGTAACTCGCCGTGCCGGCGCAGCACGACCTCGCCGTACGGGCCCTCGCGACGGTCCAGGACCACAGGGATGTCGTAGCTGGCGGTCATGGCCCCATCCTGCACGAACTCTGCTTTACGGCCATGCGTATTAAAGGTGACCGGAGGGGAACCCGGGGCCCGCTCCCCCCACAGGCCGGGCCCCGGGAGTTGTCAGACGTCCAGGCCGTGTCCGTGCGTGAACACCGGGTCCTGGGTGTCGTCGGGCACGTCGGGCCGGGCCGCCTGCACCGCCGCCATCGAGCGCGGCAGCTCGAACGGCAGCCTGCCCTCGGCCTTCGCCCGCCCGAAGGCCACGTCCAGCACGGCCGCGTCCGACGCTCCGAAGTCCGCCACGAGGGCCGCCGCGCGTTCGGCGATCTCCGGTAGTACGGCGGGCCGTTCGAGGTTCACGCACACCAGGCTCGGCACCGTGTCCAGCAGCCGCAGGATCTCCTTCAGCTCGTCCTCCGGGAACGCGAGCGAGCCCGCGTGGAAGAACGACTCGAAGGCGCCGGGCCGTTGCTCGTAGGGGGTCCTCAGCCGCAGTACCGCCAGATCCGCCTCGGCCGGGTCGGCGACCACGTTGCCGTACGCCGCCGCCGTCTGCTCGTTCACGCCCTGGACGTACAGGTCGGGGCGGCCCCGCAGCGGCAGCAGGTCACGGTTGCTCAGCACCGTCAGCGCGCGCCGCTGGGCGGCCTCGCCGAGTGCCGTGAACTCGGCGGCGCCGACCGTCTCTTCGGCCTTGTCGGGGTCGGCGTACGGGTTCTCGAACAGCCCCAGCACGAACTTCTCGCGCAGCAGCCGCCGTACGGAGCGGTCGATCCGTTCCTCGGAGATCCGCCCGGAGCGGACCAGTTCCACGATCACCTCGGGGCACTGCTCGCCGCCGAACTGGTCGCTGCCGGCGTCCAGCGCCCTGGCCGCGCGCTCGGCGACGGTGAGGTGCTCGACGCCCCAGGCGCGCGCCTCGGCCGGCTCGCCCATGATCTCGCCGTCGGTCAGCAGGCCCCAGTCGGTGCAGATGATGCCGTCGAAGCCGAGGCGCTCGCGCAACAGCCCGGTCAGTACGCCCTTGTTGAAGCCGAAGCCGACCTCCTCCCAGTCGGTGCCCACGGGTTGGCCGTAGTACGGCATCATCTGCGAGCAGCCGGCCTCGACGGCGGCCACGAACGGTGCGAGGTGGTACTCGCGCATCCCGCCCGGGTACACCTGCTCCTTCCCGTACGGGAAGTGCGGGTCCTCGCCGTCCTTCTGCGCGCCGCCGCCGGGGAAGTGCTTGACCATGGCGGCGACCGACTCCGGGCCGAGCCTCGGACCCTGCAGGCCGCGTACGTACGCCCGTACGAGCTCGGCCGCGACCTCGGCGCGGGAGCCGAAGGTGCCGGACTGGCGTGACCAGCGCGGCTCGGTGGCCAGGTCGATCTGCGGGTGCAGCGCGACCCGGAAGCCGACCGCCAGGTACTCGCGGCGCACGGTGTCCGCGAACCGCTCCACCAGCTCCGCGTCGCCGATCGCGGCCAGCCCCAGCGGTTCGGGCCAGGCCGAGAAGTCCCCGGCGAGGAAGGAGGCGCCCGGGTTGTCGGTGAACGCGTGGCGGGGGTCGGTGGAGAGGGTGACCGGGATGCCGAGCCGGGTGTCCGCCGCGAGTTCCTGGACCCGGTTGACCCACTGGGCGGTCTCGCGGGCGCCGCCCTGGCCGATCAGGTTGAAGTGCGTGAGGTGGCGCCCGGCGACCAGCTCGGTGGTGTCGTACCGGAGGAAGCCGCCCTTCTCGGCGAGCGTGCCGCCCGGGCCCATGGCGAGCATCGTGTGGAACAGCTGGCCCGCCTTCTCCTGAAGGGTCATGCGGGCCAGCAGGTCGTCCACCCGTTCGTCGACGGGGCGGTCCGGATCGCGGTACGCGGGGGTGGTCATCCTGAACTTCCTTGCCTACGACGGGATCTACTTGACCGAGCGGACGAACTGGACGGCGAGCGCGCCCAGTACGGCGGCGATCGCCCCGAACAGGAACAGCGCGCCGTAGTTGCCGCCGCCGCCGATCGCGAGGAGCGCCGGGGCGACGATGGGGACGAGGGACTGGGGGAGGGCGTTGCCGATGTTGAGGACGCCCATGTCCTTGGCGGACTCCTCGGGATTGGGCAGGACGGCCGCGGCGAGCGCCATGTCGACCGACAGATACAGGCCTTCGCCGAGACCGAAGACGACCAGCGCGGCGACGTACGTGCCGAAGGTCTGGGCCGAGGCGATCATCGCGAGGCTGACGGCCATCACGAGCGAGGCGCCCAGGACGTACGGCTTGCGGCGGCCGGACCTGTCGGAGAGCAGACCGCCGAGCAGGGAGCCCAGGACGGTCGCGGCGACCATGGCCAGGGTGCCGGTGAAGACCTTGCCGGTCACCTGGGCGCTGTCGTACCCGAGACGGTCCATCAGGAAGTAGACCTGGTAGCTGGTCACGCAGGAGGCGCCCGTGAAGACCAGGAAGCGGCCGGCGAAGTTCCACGCGAAGTCCGGGTGCCTGCGCGGGCTGACCCAGAAGCTGCGCAGGAACTCCTTGACGGAGTACGGCGCGAAGGCGCCGGCGCGGGCCGGGCGGTCCTTCATCACGGCGGCCAGGTAGCCGACCGCGCCGATCCCGATGACGCCGGGGACGAGGAAGGCGAGGGCCATGGAGCCGGAGAACAGCTGGGCCAGCGCCGAACCGCCGATCATCGACAGGGAGATCGTGCTGCCGACCAGGCCGGAGACGCGGGCCTGCTGATGCGGCGGGATCAGGTCCGGGACGGTGGACGTGAGCGCGGCCAGGGCGGCGTTGATGCCGAGTTGGGCCAGCGCCCAGCCGGCCATGAGCGCCGGGACTCCGGTGCCGAGGGCCACGACCAGCAGACCGGCGAAACCGGTCACCATGCCGCCGATCAGCCAGGGTCGACGGCGGCCGAAGCGGCTGGTGGTGCGGTCGGAGAGGGCGCCGAAGACCGGGTTGCCGATCATCGCCAGCAGGGCGCCGACCGAGAGCACCTGGCCGAGCGCGGCACCGCGGTCCGCCTCCGGCACGATCTGGGCGACCCGCAGGGCGAGGGTCACCATCACCGGGGTGAGCACGGCGAGATAGGCGCCGAACTGCGCGAGGACGAGCGCGAGGACGAGGCTGGCGGGCGCAGACGGCAGGGGATGCCCGGTGGACGACGGGGGTTCACCCGCGCGAGCGGATTCGAGCGCTGGGGAGGGCGTCTCGTCGAGCGGCGCGTCGTGGCTCAGGGCCATGGCGACTCCTGGGGACGGGGGCGGCTTCGTTGCCGCGCCGGCCCGATCAGGGAAGCAGCAAAACCGAGTGGGTAGTAGGTTTTGGTCGCGTGGCCTGAATCACCGTGCACATGGCTTGAAAAGAAGGCGGTGATTACTCGTGTAACCGACGGTCACGCGCGCGTGCCGTACGCCAGGACCGGCGTGCCCGCAGCCGGGCTATCGTGACGGTCATGGTCGACAAGGAGAGCCGCCCTCCGCGCAAAGGCCCAGGCCGCGGGACGTACGCCGTGGGTGACGAGCGGCGGCTGCGGATCCTCGACGCCGCCGTCGAGCACTTCGCGCAGTGGGGCTTCCACGCCTCCTCCCTGGCCCGGATCGCCAAGGATGTCGGGATCACCCAGGGCGGGCTGCTGCACCACTTCCGCAGCAAGGAGGATTTGCTGGTGCAGGTTCTCGCGCGCATCGACCGGGCCGACGGGGAGAAGTTCTTCTCCCGCGACTTCGTCTCGGCCACCGAGTGCTTCGCGACCATCGCCCGGCTCGCCGAGTACAACAGCCAACGGCTCGGCCGCACCCGCATGTTCAACGTCCTCGCCGCGGAGGCGGGCGACCCCGACCACCCCGCGCACGCCTACTTCACCGAGCGGTACGCCAAACTCGTGGAGCACACCTCGGCCACGCTGCGGCGGGCCGTCGACGCCGGCGAACTGAAGCCCGGCACCGACCTCGTGGCGGTGTCGCAGGAACTCGCGGCCGTGATGGACGGACTGCAGCTGCAATGGGTGCTCGACCCCAAGGGGTTCGACATGGTCGGGCGGATGCGGGCGTACCTGGATCGGGTGCTTCGGTCGCTCACGGTGACGGGGGCGGGACTGCCCTCGGACGCGTAGGTCCGCGGCTGTCCCCGAACTGTCCCCGGCTGTCCCCGGCGCGGGAAAAGCGTGGAGCGCGGAAAAGCGGTGGGCGCGCAAATGCCGGGCGGACGTGGAAAAAGCCTTAAAGGTTGCTGTGAATCGCCGCTTTCGTGGCCTCTGTCATAGACAGCGACCCGTGGGATTGCGAAAGGGTGGGGTGAACGGAAGGAGTGCCTCACCGTGGAACCGACCGCGACGGCCGAAGCGGAACCCTTGGCCGCGTCCCGTCCCGACGCCGCGCGCCTTCCGGACGCCTGCGAACTCCTGGACGGCATGCCGCGTCAGCGCGGCTCGGCGAGAGCCACGGCGACCGGCGCGACCACGGTGCCGGCGCCCGTCCCCGCGGTCCGTACCGTCCGCCCCTGGCGCCTCCTGCCCACCCCCACCGGAACGCCGTTCACCTTCGGCTACGCGGCCGTTCTGGCCCTCACCTCACTGATCACCGCGTACGCCGCCCCCTCCCTCGTCCACACGCTGCACCAGGCCTCCAGCACCGACGTGGCGCACCTCGTGCAGACGCCCGTGCTGGTGCTGCTGGCCAGCGCGCTGTGGATCGCGGGCGGGATCACCTCGCCGTACGTGGTCGTCTTCCTGGTCGTCCTGACCGCCCTGGAGCGGCGGATAGGCGGGGCGCGCACGGCCGTCGTCTTCCTGCTCGGGCATGTCCTGGCCACCCTCGCGACCGAGGGCCCGGTGGGTCTCGCGGTCCTGGTGGGCCACCTCCCCGACAGCTCCCTGCACCGCCTCGACTACGGCATCAGCTTCGGGGTGGCCGCCAGCGTCGGCGCCCTGGCCGGGCTGCTCACGCCGTGGCTGCGCTGGCCGGTGCTGGTCCTGTTCGGCGGGATGCTGGTCCAGGACCTGATCGAGTTCACGGACCCGATGACCAACTGGGGCCATCTGATCTCGCTGTCGATAGGCATGGCGACGTGGCCGCTGATCAGGCGCTGGTACCGGGCGGGACGGGCGGCCTAGGAGCCCTTGGAACCCGCCGTGCGGGCCGCGGCCAGTCCGCGGGCCAGGCCTGGAACGCCGAGCCCGCGCTCCTGTTCCTCGCTCGCCCCGTGCAGCCGGTTGGCGAGCTGACAGGGGTCTTTGGCGAGGTCGTAGTACTCCCGGAACAGCACCTCCCCACTGCCCTGCGGACGGCCCCTCTTGTCGAGGCGTGTCCGGTAGTACTCGGTGTACTGCTCCGCCTTGCCGATGTACGACGCCCAGGTGTGGATCGGCTGTTTGTCCTGCTGGTTCCACCACCACTCGGCGAGCAGGTGGGTGCGGTCGTTGCGCCGGTCGAGCAGGGAGTGGCCGTCGTGCGGGGTGTCCGGGGTGATGCCGGCCGCGTCCAGGAACGTGGGCGCGATGTCGACGTGGCCGGTGAGCCGGTCGTCGCCGCTGCCCGATCCGAAGCCGCCGGCCGGCCACGACAGCTGGAAGGGCACCTCCAGGCTCGGCCGGTACGGTACCGACTTGCGCAGCCAGCCGTGGTCGCCCCAGCACAGGCCGTGGTCGCTGGTGAACAGCACCAGGGTGTTCTCCAACTGGCCGAGCGAGCGCAGCTTCGTGCGGAAGTCGCGCATCGCGTCGTCCACCGAGAGCAGGGTGCGCAACTGGCGTTCGCGCAGGGCCTTTCCCTGGGCGAAGGAGTGGTGCGCCCTGCGCAGGAACGGCGGCTTGTCGGCCTTGTCGCGCTCGAAGACGGAGGACCGCCCCTCCCAGTAGGGCACGCGCGCGTGGGCGTACCGCCGCTCAGGGATGTTCAGTTCGTGCGCGCTGCGCGTGGCGACGTACGCGAACCAGGGCCGCTCGTCGACGCGGGAGGCCTCGATGAAGGCGAGGGCGCGGTCCTTGATGACGGCGGTGTTGTAGCCGGGGAGGTTCCGGACGGTCCCGTTGTCGTTGTAGTGGCCGTTGTAGTACGCCACCGGTTCCTGGAGCAGCCACTCGTCGAAGTGCGGCGGGTTGTCGCCGGTGTGCCAGAAGTTGAGGTACTTGCCGAACAGGCCCGTGCGGTAGCCGGCCTCGTGCAACTGCCGCTGCACGGTGGTGCGTTGGTCCAGGTGGTAGGGGTGCTGGGTGTCGAGGACGCCGTGGTTGTGGGCGTACCGCCCCGACATGATCGAGGCGCGGGAGGGCGCGCACAGCGGGGTGTTGGCGTGTGCGCGCCCGAAGGTGACGCCGTTTCCGCCGAGCCAGTCGAGGGTCCGGGGGAGTGCCCAGTCCGTCTCCTTCGGCTGGTCGTCGGTGAGGACGAGCAGGATGTTGGGGCGGTGGTCGGATCGGGGGCGGCGACTGGGGGTCGGGGACGGGGCCCGGCTCGTGGCCGGGGCGGCGGTACGGCGGGCCGCGTTGGCGGCGGGGGTGCTCCCGGTGGGCCCGGCGGTGCCGGAGCCGTCGCCGCCCACCGCCCGCACGACGAGGGGTACGGCTGCCCCTGCCGCCACCACGGCCGCCCCCGCGATCACGGCACGCCGGGCGGGCCCCCGCCGCTGTTCCTCGCTCATGCGCTTCCCCCTGTGAACGAGCTTGCAGTTTGCAGGCCCTTCCTGTGAACGGGGATGCATCTCGGCCCGTCCGGCGTTTGAGGATCAGGGCGACCAGGCCGGAGCGGGAGTCCGGGAGCGGTGGCCCGGCCGACGCAGGCAGCAACACCCCGATCGCTGACAGCGAACGTCACCCCGGGAACATTCGCGGAGCCCCGTGCATTGAGTCGATGTAACTCAACTTGACTGCCGGAGGGTAGATCATGGCTTCGACGTCCACACCGCTCACTTTGCCCGTGCTGCCACTCGACGACGAGGTCGTGCTGCCCGGCATGGTGGTGCCGCTGGACCTGAACGACCCCGACGTACGCGCCGCTGTGGAGGCCGCCCAGGCCGCCGCCCGGTCCGAGCCGGGCAAGCCCAGGGTCCTGCTGGTGCCACGCATCGACGGGACGTACCCGGGCACGGGAGTGCTCGGCACCGTCGAGCAGGTCGGCCGGCTGGCCGACGGCGACCCGGGCGCCCTGATCCGCGGCCGCGGCCGGGTGCGTATCGGCGCCGGCACCACAGGGCCGGGCGCGGCGCTGTGGGTCGAGGGGACGAGGATCGACGAGAGCGTGCCCGAGCCGCAGCCCGGTCACGTCACCGAACTGGTCAAGGAGTACAAGGCCCTCGCCACCGCCTGGCTGCGCAAGCGCGCCGCCTGGCAGGTCGTGGACCGCGTGCAGGCCATCGACGACGTCTCCACGCTCGCGGACAACTCCGGATACTCGCCCTTCCTCACCACCGACCAGAAGATCGAGCTGCTCGAGACCGCCGACCCGGTCGCCCGTCTCAAGCTCGCCACCCAGCAGCTGCGCGACCACCTCGCCGAGCAGGACGTCGCCGAGACCATCGCCAAGGACGTCCAGGAGGGCGTCGACAAGCAGCAGCGCGAGTTCCTGCTCCGCCGCCAGCTGGAAGCCGTACGCAAGGAACTGCGCGACCTGAACGGCGAGCAGGACGGCGAGGAGTCCGACGACTACCGCGCCCGCGTGGAGGCCGCCGACCTGCCGGAGAACGTACGGGAGGCCGCCCTCAAGGAGGTCGACAAGCTGGAGCGGTCCAGCGACCAGTCCCCCGAGGGCTCCTGGATCCGCACCTGGCTGGACACCGTCCTCGAATTGCCGTGGAACGAACGGACCGAGGACGTCTACGACATCCAGGGCGCGAAGGCCGTCCTCGACGCCGAGCACTCCGGACTGGAGGACGTGAAGGAGCGGATCACCGAGTACCTGGCGGTGCGCAAGCGCCGCAGTGACCGCGGTCTCGGCGTGATCGGCGGCCGGCGCGGAGGCGCCGTGCTGGCCCTGGTCGGCCCGCCCGGCGTCGGCAAGACCTCGCTCGGCGAGTCCGTCGCGCACGCCATGGGCCGCAAGTTCGTCCGCGTCGCCCTCGGTGGCGTGCGGGACGAGGCGGAGATCCGCGGCCACCGGCGTACGTACGTCGGCGCGCTGCCCGGCCGTGTCGTCCGCGCCATCAAGGAGGCCGGGTCGATGAACCCGGTGGTCCTGCTGGACGAGATCGACAAGGTGGGCTCCGACTTCCGCGGCGACCCCGCGGCCGCCCTCCTGGAGGTCCTGGACCCGGCGCAGAACCACACCTTCCGCGACCACTACCTGGAGGTCGAACTCGACCTGAGCGACGTGGTGTTCCTCGCCACGGCGAACGTCCTGGAGGCCATCCCGGAGGCCCTGCTCGACCGTATGGAGCTGGTTCGCCTCGACGGCTACACCGAGGACGAGAAGGTCGTCATCGCCCGCGACCACCTGCTTCCGCGCCAGCTGGAGCGGGCGGGTCTGGACAAGGACGAGGTGGCCCTGGATGAGAGCGCGCTGCGCAAGCTCGCCGGCGAGTACACCCGCGAGGCGGGCGTGCGCACCCTGGAGCGGTCCATCGCCCGGCTGCTCCGCAAGGTCGCGGCCCAGCACGAACTGGGCGACCGGGACCTGCCGTTCACCATCACGGACGGCGATCTGCGCGCCCTGATCGGCCGGCCGCACCACGTGCCCGAGTCCGCCACCGACCCGGCCGAGCGCCGTACGGCGGTCCCGGGTGTGGCGACGGGCCTCGCGGTCACCGGAGCGGGCGGAGACGTCCTCTTCGTGGAGGCGTCCCTCGCCGACCCGGAGACGGGCGCGGCGGGTCTGACCCTCACGGGCCAGCTCGGCGACGTGATGAAGGAGTCGGCACAGATCGCGCTGAGCTTCCTGCGCAGCCACGGCGCGGAACTGGAGCTGCCGGTCGCGGACCTCAAGGACCGCGGCGTCCACATCCACTTCCCGGCGGGCGCGGTCCCGAAGGACGGCCCGAGCGCGGGCGTCACGATGACGACGGCCCTGGCGTCGCTCCTGTCCGGCCGCCTGGTCCGCACGGACGTGGCGATGACCGGCGAGGTCTCGCTGACCGGCCGGGTCCTGCCCATCGGCGGCGTGAAGCAGAAGCTGCTCGCCGCGCACCGGGCGGGCGTCACCACGGTCGTCATCCCCAAGCGCAACGAACCCGACCTGGACGACGTCCCCGCGGAGGTGCTGGACAAGCTCGACGTCCACGCCGTGACGGACGTCCGCCAGGTCCTGGAACTGGCCCTCGCGCCCGCCACGAGCGCCGCGACGCGGGAGGTTCCGGTGGCGGCGTGACGCCGAAGGTTCCGGTGGCGGCGTGACGGACGCCATCGGACAGGCAAGGCCCGGGTCCCGTGAGGGAGGCCCGGGCCTTCGTCTTGTGCGTACGGGGGAGGGTCAGCCGTTGGCGAGGGCGACCACCCGGTCCAGGGCCCCGTTGAACTTGTCGTGGTCCCCGACGGTCGGCCCCGACGAGGTGTACTGCCACATCGTGTAGTAGCTCCAGCCGGCGGGCAGCGTGCCGGGGTCCGACGCGTACCGCGCGATCCACAGCGGGTTGGCGGACGCGAAGCCGCCGTAGTTCCCGGTGCAGTCGGTCCACCAGCTGGTCGCCGTGTAGATCACGGCATCCCGGCCCGTGCGCGCCTTGTACGTGTTCAGGAAGTCGGCGATCCAGCCGACCATCGCGCTCGCCGACTTGCCGTAGCAGGCGTCGCCGTACGGATTCCACTCGATGTCGAGGACGCCGGGGAGGGTCTTGCCGTCCTTGGACCAGCCGCCGCCGTGGTCGACGAAATAGTTGGCCTGCGTGGCACCGCTCGTGGTGTCCGGGGTGGCGAAGTGGTACGCACCGCGGATCATGCCGACGTTGTACGAGCCGTTGTACTGCTGGGCGAAGTAGGGGTTCGTGTAGTACGTCCCCTCGGTCGCCTTCGTGTAGGCCCACTTGACCCCGCTGCTCCACAGGGTCGACCAGGCGACGTTGCCCTGATGGCCGGAGACGTCGACGCCCTCCGTCTGGACGGCCGCAGTGGCCCAGGGCGTGCCGTTCTGGCCGTCGTGGGCGAGGACGCCCATGCCCATGCGGGCGGAGCCGCGGGCGGGTGTGTCCGCGGCGGAGGCGGGGACGGCGAGGGCGAGAGGGAGGGCGGCGAGCAGGAGCCCGGCGAGGAAGAGGCGCCGGGGGCGTACCGATCCGGGTCTGTGCACGGGCATGGCGTGCCTCCGAAGGCTCGGTGATGCTCGGAGATGCTGCGTGGGGGCCAGTGCGGGGCCACATGGGACTGGCGTGTGCATGCCAGCCGTCGGTCTCGTAATGAAGCTACGCACGTAGAAGAGCGGGTGGGAAGAGGGGCCGGAGGCTGCCGTTGGTCTAGCCCTGCGAAATACTGGTGGAGCTGCGGTAACGACGGGGTTCGGCGGAAACTTTCAGGATCGGGAAACCGAGGCAGGGGCTGACGTGCACGAAGGTGGAAACGGGGACGAGCGCCGGCTCCCGGCGGAGTTGTCGGCGAGCGGTGCCGACCAGGAGTACCTGTCGCTGGAGCGCGAACTGACGGTCCTGTTCCGGCGCGCCCGCGCCAACCAGGGCGAGATGGCCCGCGAGGTCCACCCCGACCTGGAGCCGGCGGCGTACGGCCTGCTGATCCGCCTCGACGAACTCGGCCGCCAGCGCGCGACCGAGCTCGCCGCGTACATCGGCGTGGGCAAGGCGACCATGTCCCGGCAGCTCCGCGCCCTGGAGGACCTCGGCCTGGTCGCCCGCGAACCCGACCCGGCGGACGGCCGGGCCTGGCTGGTCCACCTCACGGACGAGGGCCGCAAGCGGGTGACAAAGGTACGCGAGGCCCGCCGGGCCCGGTACGTGAGCCAGCTGACCCACTGGGACCGCCGGGAGGTGTCCGAACTGGCCCGGCTGCTCGGGCAGTTGAACCGCGTGATGGAGAAGTAGGGGCAAGGGAGCGCCGGGGCGCCCGGGCCGTGGGCCGGGGGCGTCACAGCTCCACGTGGACCACCGTCGCGTCGTCGTGTGTCTTGCTCCGCCGCAGGAACACCCGTTCCGTGTCCGCGGCTTCCAGCCTGCGCACCCGCCCCACCAGCGCCCCCGCCCCCTCCTTCCGTACGAGCCGGAAGCAGTCCGCCCAGTCCCCCTCGCGGAACTTCTCCACCCACCGCGTGGCCCCGTCGGTCAGCGCCGCCAGCGCGCGGACGTCTCCGCGAGGCAGCACGCCCGTCACCGCCCGCTCCGCCACCGACGGATCCGCCGCCGCGGTGAAGAAGCCGCCCTCCTTGTTGCGGACGGTGGAGTCGACCAGGGCGTCGGTCGCCAGGGAGGAACGGGGCAGCCGGGACAGCCGGTCGTCCAGGAGGGACGCGACCGAGCCCTCCGACGACTCGACCAGGAGTGCCGAGTCCGACAGGACCAGGTACTCGACCGTCTGCGGCGACCACCGCGCCACCACCACCGTTGCCTGCGGTGTGCGTGGGTGAGAAAGGTCACAGGTGGCGGCGTGCGCCGACGCGGTGCGGGCGATGGCGCGGGAGAGGGCCTGCGGCAGCGGAACATCCGGGAGCGAAACGGTCAGTTCGGTCAGGGCGCCGCCCAGGCGCGCGACGTACCAGGGGACCGAATGCAGACAGCCCGTCTCGCCGCGCGGGGGCGTCACTCCGTCCAGGACGACGAGGGCGCCGCCCTGGCCGGAAGCGGGCAGGGCCACCGAGGCGAAGTCCTCGTTGGGGCGGGCGGGATCGCCGGGCTCCGAGACAAGTTCCGTACGCATTCGGCCAGTCTGCACGACGTCTTCACAAGGGTCGCCAAAGGCTGGCATTGGTCGCCGAATTGGCGCACTCGCGCAGGTCAGACGCCTGGTTTGGGGTGGAATCCGTTGTTCCGGGAACCCGTGTCGGCGAATAGTGCCACCGCCCGGCGCGGACGTCCAACCGGCCCGCCGCGCAAGGTCATCGCATACGTCCGAGGAACTTGCTCGCCAACTCCCCTCCGATGTTCACTCCTTCGGGTGGCGGGTCAGGTGATGCTCGGCCACTGCTCACCGGCACTGGGAGGGTCGGGGACCGTACCGGGGGTACGCACGGTCGGCTTCAGTTGACGGAGCGTCACCCGGGCCCATGAGTATCACGAGTCAGGAATGCGAGCACCGGTGCAGAAGACGCGGCCTCGTCGCACAGGCAAGCAGACGGATCCCGCAGCGGGCGTGGAGGGCACGCCCGGCAGCACCGGCACCACCACCGGCAAGGGCCGGCCCACCCATGTACGCAACCGGCTCGTCGTCGCCGTGGCCGTCGTGGCCGCCGCCATCGCCGGGGCCGGAGCGCCCTCCGTCCTCGCCGCCTCCGGCCAACTCAAGGACTCCCAGGACCTGGTGACGCTCGCCGAGCAGACCCAGGACGCCCTGGGCCTGGCCCACTCGCTCGCCGACGAGCGGGACGAGGTGACCTCGTACATCGCCGCAGGCCGGCCCAAGTCCAAGGCGCCCGCCGAGCAGTCGAGCGCCCGCGTCGACCGGCAGGTCGAGGACCTGCGGGAGAACACCGACACGCCTCCTTCCCTGCGCGGTGACCTCGACGGCATCGCCGCCCTGCGCCGCTCCGCCCTCACCGGGAAGAGCACCGCCATCGAGGCGCACGACGCCTACTCCGCCGCCATCACCGAACTGCACCGGCTCGCCGAGCAGTTGGCCGAGCAGATGCCGCCGCGGGCCGGATCGGGCGCATACGCCCTCGCCGAGCTGGACTCCGCCGTGCAGCAGTCGGCCGCCGCCCGCGGGCTCCTCCTCGCGGCCCTCAACGTGCCGACGTCCACCCAGAGCGTCATCAACCCCACCACCGGCCTGGCGACCACGGTCACCACCTCCTCGGCCGCCGACACGAGGCAGCGCAACGCGCTGAGCGCCGCCGCCCAGCAGGCCCGGCTGCGCTCCGACGCGGCCCTCGCCGACTTCCACGAGACCGCCACCAAGGCCGCCCGGACCTCGTACGACTCCACGGTCACCGGTCCCGAGGTCAACTCCGCCGACAAGTACCTCGCCGTCCTCACCGACCAGCCGACGCTGAGCACGTCCGAACTCGGCACCAGCGCCACGAAGGTCGACGCCGCGCTCTCCGCCCGCATCGACGCCATGCGCGGCGCGGAGTCCGCCCTCTTCGACCGTCGCACCAAGGACCTCGCCCAGCTGCGCGACGACGACGTCAGCGCGCTGGAGATGCGCATCGCCGTCCTCGGCGCCCTCATGCTGCTCGCCGTCGGTGTCGCCACGGCGATGGCCCGCACCCTCACGCGCCCGCTCTCCGTCCTGCGCCGCGGCTCGGCCCGCCTCGCCGATTCGGCGGACCCCGCGGCCGAGGAAGCGATCACCTTCACCGGCCGCGACGACGAGTTCGCGCAGGTCGTCCGCTCCGTCAACGCCCTGCACGCACAGGCTGCCGCCCTGCACGAGCGCATCGCCACCCTGGAGGCCGACCGCAAGCACCTGGTCGGCCAGCGCCAGAAGATGGCCGACGCCCGCGAGGAGTTGCGCACCGAACTCGCCGACTCCGCAGCCCAGTTGGAGCGGCTGCGCGAGAGCATCGGCGGCACGTTCGTGAACCTCGCCCTGCGCACCCTGGGCCTGGTCGAACGCCAACTTGCCGTCATCGAGGGCCTGGAGGAGCGCGAGCACGACCCGGACCGCCTCGCCACCCTCTTCAAGCTCGACCACTTCGCCACGGTGATGCGCCGGCACAGCGAGAACCTCCTCGTCCTCGCCGGCACCGAACACGTCCAGCAGAGCGCGCACCCCGTCCCGCTCGTCGACGTCGTCCGCGCCGCGGTCAGCGAGATCGAGCGGTACGAGCGCGTCCGCATAGCCGTGCTGCCGCCGCACGCGCATGTCGCGGGCTTCGCCGCGGACGACCTGTCGCACCTCCTGGCCGAACTGATGGAGAACGCCACCGCGTTCTCCCCGCCCGACGTGCCCGTCGAGGTCTCCGGCTGGCTCCTGGAGAACGGCGAGGTCATGCTCTCCGTCCAGGACGAGGGCATCGGCATGACCGACGAGCGCATGTCCCGCCTCAACACCCGCCTCGCCGAGTTCGACCCGGACTCCCCCTACGACCACGAGGGCGAGGAGGGCCTGGGCCTCGGCCTCTACGTCGTCGCACGCCTCGCCCACCGCCACGGCGTCCGCGTCCAGCTGCGCGAACAGAAGCAGGGCGGCGTCACCGCGGTCGTGGTCCTGCCGAAGCCCCTCCTGGCATCGGCCCAGCCGTCCGCGGTCCCGTCCTCCTCCACCCCCGCCCCCGGCACCACCCAGACCTTCTCCCTCCCGGGCGCGGACGCGGAGGCCAACTCCAACGTCTTGTACGGCCGCTCGAAGTCCACCGACCCGCTGGTGGCCCTGGCGGAAAAGGCACTGCAGAACCGCCCGTCCCCGGAAGCCCCCGCCACCGTCCCGGAGCCGAGCCAGAAGCCCCCGGCGGCCCCCGCCGAACCCCACCCGTCGCCCGAAGTCCCGCCGGTCGAGACGACGATGGAACTGCTGCTTCCGGTGCCCGGGGTGGAGGTTCACGGCGGAGCGGGGGCCGAGGTGACGGGGGACCTTGGTCAGTCGGAAGCCGGGGTGATCGAGGGTCATGGCGATCCGGCAGCCGATCTGGTGGAGGTTCGCGGCGGGTCGGCGGCCGGGACAGCAGAGAGCCTCGGCCAGTCGGCAGCCGAAGCGGTCGAGGCCGATGGCCGGCCGGCGCCGGATGCGGCGCTTGCTCTTGGCCGATCGCCGGCCGATCCGGCGGAGGGACTTGGGCAGGCAGCGGCGGACGCGGGGCAGGCCTTTGGCCGGCCGGCGACCAATTCGGCGGAGGCTCTTGGCGAGCCGACGGCCGATGAGGCAGCGAGCCCTTCCCAGTCGGCAGCCGATACGGCTCAGAGCCACGGTCAGCCGAGTGCCGAGACGCCGGAGAACCCTGGGCACCCCGCGCCCGAGGCAGCCGAGGCTCACCCGCAGCCCGCGCCCGAGGCAGCTCAGGCTCACCCGCAGCCCGCACCCGAGACTGCCCAGAGCCACCCGCAGCCCGCACCCGATGCGGCCCACCTCCAGCCCGCCCCCGAGCCGCGCCCGCTTCACCCCCAACGCGCAGCCGGTGACGGCGAGTTCGCCCCACCGGGGCCACCCGCACCCGACGACGAAGCTGTCACGGGTGGTGCGGGTGGGAGCACACTCCCTGCCGGAGGCGAAGCCGAGGCGGAGGCCGAGCACTCCCGTGCGTCCGACGAGGAACCCCTCACCGCCAAGGGCCTCCCCAAGCGCACCCCCAAGATCACCACCCCCACCGCCCCACCCCGCCCGCGCAGCGGCTCCATAGACGCGGAGGCACTCCGCAGGAGACTCGGCGGGTTCCGCCAAGGCGCCCAGGCCGGCTACCGCGACGTAGAGGCGGAGATCGCCGAACAGACGGCGCAGAACCAGGTGCCGACCACCGAACACGCCGTACACGCCGTATCCGAAGAAGCCACGGGGGGCACTGTCGAGGAGGCAAGCAGTTGACCGCGCCCAGTACCTTCGGACTGAGCAGTGAAGCCCGTAACCTGCACTGGCTGCTGACGAACCTGGTCGAGGAGGTGCCGGGCATCCAGTCAGTAGCGGTGGTCTCCTCGGACGGCCTGCTCCTGCTCTCCTCCGACCCCGGCCGCAACGACGAGGCCCGCCAGACCCGCGGAGCCAGGCCCACCGGCCCCCGAGGCTCCTCCGCCGACCTGGCCACCATCGTCTCCGGCATCGGCAGCCTCACCATCGGCGCGGCCAAGCTGATGGACTCCGGCACCGTGAAACACACGATGGTCGCGATGGAAGAAGGCAGCCTCTTCGTGATGTCGATCAGCGACGGCTCGCTCCTCGGCGTGCACGGCTCCGCGGACTGCGACATGAGCGTGGTGGCCTACCACATGGCCCTGTTCGTCGGCCGTGCCGGCCACGTCCTGACCCCCGAACTCCGCAGCGAGCTCCGCAAATCCCTGGAGCAGGACTCCGCCGGGAGCCCCCGATGAGCGGTGCGCCGAAGAAGCTCCCCATGCGCGGCGGCGACCGCAAGCCCGCCCGCGTCCGCCCCTACTCGCTCACCGGTGGCCGTACGCGCTTCGGCCACGTCCTCCTCGTGGAGACGTTCGTGGCCGCGCTGGAGGCCCCCGAGGAGCGCAAGGAGCTGACGCACAACACCGTCGGCCCCCGGGTCATGCCCGAGATGCTGGCCATCGTCGAACTGTGCCGCCGCATGCGCACGGTGGCCGAGATCGCCGCGCTGCTGAAGATGCCGCTCGGCGTGGTCCGCGTGCTGCTCAGCGACCTCGCGGACCAGGGCAAGATACGCGTGTACGGAACAGGTACCGGTCACGGCTCGGGCCGTCCGGACCGCGCTCTGCTGGAAAGGGTGCTGAGTGGACTCCGTCGTCTCTGACGCCGCTCGCGGTGTCTCCCCGCTCCTCGCCGAAGAGGGGCCCGTACAGCCCTGGCAGACGGACCGCACGCGCGCCCCCATCGCCACGAAGATAGTCGTGGCGGGCGGTTTCGGCGTCGGCAAGACCACCCTGGTCACCGCCGTCTCGGAGATCACGCCCCTGCAGACCGAGGCGCTGATGACCGAGGCGAGCGAGGAGCACGACGACCTCACCGCCACGCCCGGCAAGCTGACCACCACCGTGGCCATGGACTTCGGCCGCCTCACACTCGACGACGACCTGGTGCTCTACCTGTTCGGCACGCCGGGCCAGCAGCGGTTCTGGTTCATGTGGGACGACCTGGTGCGCGGCGCGATCGGCGCCGTCGTCATGGCCGACACCCGCCGCCTCAAGGACTGCTTCCCGGCGCTCGACTACTTCGAGAGCTGCGGACTGCCGTACATCGTCGCGGTCAACCACTTCGACGGCAGTGAGCGGTTCGAACCGGAGGACGTGCGGGAGGCATTGACGATCCCCGTGCACATACCTGTAATGATCATGGATGCGCGCCGTCGGATCTCGGTGATCGAGACCCTCCTGTCGCTCGTGGCCCACGCACTCGAGGAAACCCCCGAGTAGTCCCCCAGTCGTCGTCCGTAGGAGACACCACCCGCATGCGGAAGATACTCGTCGTCGGAGCCGGCCAGTCCGGACTCCAGCTCGCTCTCGGACTCCAGTCGCACGGGTACGAGGTCACCCTGATGTCGAACCGGACGGCGGACGAGATCCGCTCCGGCCGGGTCATGTCGACGCAGTGCATGTTCCACACGGCGCTGCAGTACGAGCGCGATCTCCAGCTGAACTTCTGGGAGTCCCAGGCCCCGAAGATCGAGGGACTCGGCGTCTCGGTGGCGGCCCCCGGCTCGCACGACCCCGGCCCGACCCAGCGCGTGATCGACTGGGTGGGCCGGCTCGACGGGTACGCCCAGTCGGTCGACCAGCGCGTGAAGATGGCCGGCTGGATGGAGACGTTCGCCCAGCGCGGCGGCCAGTTGGTCATCCACGGCGCGGCGGTCTCCGACCTCGACTACTTCTCCCGTACGTACGACCTGGTGCTGGTGTCGGCGGGCAAGGGCGAGCTGGTGTCCATGTTCGGCCGGGACGCGTCCCGTTCGCCGTACACCGAGCCGCAGCGCGCCCTCGCAGTCTCGTACGTCCACGGGCTCGGCCCGCGCCCCGAGCACCCGGAGTTCGACGCGGTCCGCTGCAACCTGGTCCCGGGCGTGGGCGAGCTGTTCGTCATGCCGACGCTCACCACCTCGGGCCGCGCGGACATCCTCTTCTGGGAGGGCATACCCGGCGGCCCGCTCGACGTCTTCAACGGCGTCAAGGACCCGGCGGAGCACCTCTCCCTGACCCTGGAACTCATGGAGAAGTTCACGCCGTGGGAGTACGCGCGGGCCACGAAGGTCGAACTGACCGACGCGGGAGGGGTGTTGGCGGGCCGTTACGCCCCCACCGTCCGCAACCCCGTCGGCCGTCTGCCCGGCGGCGGCCTGGTCCTCGGCGTCGCTGACGTGGTCGTCGCGAACGACCCGATCACCGGCCAGGGCTCCAACTCGGCGTCCAAGTGCGCGGCTTCGTATCTCGCCTCGATCCTCGATCACGGCGAGAAGGAGTTCGACGAGGACTGGATGCGTGGGACCTTCGAGCGCTACTGGGACACCGCGCAGCACGTCACCAAGTGGACGAACGCGATGCTGGCGCCGCCGCCGGAGCACATCCTCAACCTGATCGGTGCGGCCGGGCAGTTGCCGCCGGTGGCCGACCGGTTCGCCAACGGGTTCAACGATCCGGCCGACTTCGAGAACTTCTTCTATGAGCCGGAGAAGACGGGGGCCTACCTCGCTTCGGTCGCCGGAGCCTGACCACCGTCCGGACGGACCGCTCCCAGAACCGGATACGTCGCGATCGGCGAGACCTTGACGTCCTCGCCGGTGCGCGGCGCCTGGATCACCATGCCCCGGCCCACGTACATCGCGATGTGCGTGGCCTCGGGGAAGTAGACCACCAGGTCACCGGGGCGCAGCTGCTGGAGGGGGACTTTCCGCAGCTGCGCCCACTGCTCCTGGCTCGTCCGCGGGATCGGCGACCCCGCATGGTCCCAGGCCTGTGAGGTCAGCCCCGAGCAGTCGTACGTCTTCGGCCCCTGCGCACCCCACTGGTACGGCTTGCCCAGCTGCTGTACGGCGTACCGCAGTGCCCGGCCGCCCTCCCGTGACGGCTCGCGGTCGTCGCTCAGCGCGCCGGACGCCATGAACTGCTGCTGCGCCTTGGCGATCCCGTTCTTCTCCAACTGGGCGAGCGTGGCCAGCTGTTCGGGGGTGAGCGAGACGAGGAGTTGCTCGACGTCCTTCAGGCGCCCGCGTACGTCGTCCCGGTCCTTCTTCTGCCGTTGGGCGAGGGAGAGTTGGTCGTCCAGCGCCTTGCGGGCCTTGCGGGCGAGCTCGTCGGCCTTCTTCTCGGTGCCGGTCAGCCGCCCGACCGTCTCGGCCCGCTCCCGCGCCAACTGGCCGATCACATGGCCCTGGTCGAGCGCCTGCTGAGGGTCGCGGGCGAGCAGCAGGCGCACGTACGGGGAGATGTCGGTGCTGCCCTGGTACTGCTGCCTGGCCAGACGGCCCGCCGCACCCCGGCTGTCGTGCAGCGAGAGGCGGGCCCGGGCCAGCGCACGGTCCAGGCGGGTCACCTCGGCGCGCTGCTTCTTCAGCTTCTCCGCGGTGGCGTTGTAGGTCTCGGTGGCCTTTTCGGCCTCCCGGTACAGCCGATGAAGGTCCGTCAGCTGCTGGGAGACGGTGCGCCCGCCCGGCTCGGGTGCGGGTACGGCCGCGGCGGGCAGCGGTGCGAGGACGGTGCCCGCCGCCACTGCCGCCGTACACACCAGACGCAGAAGCCTTCCTGACACGTCATCACCTCCGGTGCGGGGCAGCCCCTCTGCTCCGCACAGTGAGCTTTGACGTCTCTGGCGTGAACGCGCGCCGGGTGTGCGCGGTTCGGCGCAACCTCGTCACCCGTCGGTGTCGTCCGGCTTGCCGCCCGGCGTGGCGTCTGGCCTGGACCACGGCCACTTCGGCTTGTCCTCCCTGCCCGTGGGGTCGTACTCGTACTTCCACCCGCGCGGCAGCCCGAGCCGCTTGCTGTGGCCGCGCGGCACGCGCCGGTAGACCAGCACGGTGGGCGGGCCGCCGGCGGCGTCCGGCACGGGGATGCGGTACGTCTTGGGCGGGTGCCCGGTGGGACCCACCATGACCGGCAGCACGCGGCCGTCCATCGGCCCGCCCTCGAAGGGGGTGTCTTCGCTCTTCACGGCACCAGTCTCAGGCTTCCTCAGCCAGCGCCTGCACCAGCGCGGCGGTCTGAGGGTCCCGGCTCGCGGTCACCGAGAGGACGGCCACGAACTGGTCGACCAGCCAGTCCCGGAGTTCGTCGAGCGGCGGCTGCTTCTCCTCGTCGAGCCAGATCAGGGAGGCCGCCTCCACCGCCGTGATCCACATCCGTACGGTCATCCGCAGCAGCAGCCCGGGGTTCGTCACCTCGAGATGGCTGAGGATGCGCTCGGCGGCGGCTCGGCGTACGCCGTCGACGATGGCGGTCGTCCGGGACGTCTCGACCACGCTGCCGCCCTGGAGCAGCGCGCTGAAGCCGGCGTCGTGCTGGTCGACGAAGGCGAGATAGCGGTCGAGGGCGCGGGCCAGGCGGGGGAGGAGGGGACCCTCGTGGGCCTCGTCGAAGCACTGCTGGAGTTCGTCCGCGGCGGATCGCAGGGCGGCCTCGTACAACTGCTGCTTGCCGCCGGGGAAGTACCGGTACACCAGCGGTCGCGACACCCCGGCCGCCTCCGCCACGTCGTCGAGGGAGACGTCCTCGGGAACGCGGTGTGCGAAGAGGTTCAGCGCGGCTTCGAGGAGCTGACTTCGTCGCTCCTCCACGCTGAGGCGGCGGTAAGCGGGGGCGGCGGGGGTCATGGGTGCAGCGTAGTCGTCGTAGCCGCGAGGTCGTTTTTGTCCGCGCGTGGGTGGCGGCTGCTCGCGCCCGCGCGAGCAGCCGCACATCGATGCAGCCCCGCGACCCTGGGGTGCTGCAGTCGGCTAGGCCAGCAAGCCGGACGACCTCCACAGCCGCCGACCGACCCCCCTGAGTACCCCGATGTCATCCAGGAAATCGGTCAGCCGCTTCGCCCCGGTCTGCATGACCTCCCGCCGATGCCCGCTCGCCTTCACCTGCGCCATGGCCTCCCGCTTGTCGAGCCCTACGTTCGTGTAGACCTCGGGGTTCACGAAGGCCACCGAGAACACCCGCGCGAACTCACCGGAGGTGACCCGGGTGAACTCCTGCGACCACTTCGGCGCCGTCACCATCTGCCGTCGCAGCTCCTCGCGGGCGTACCGGACGTGCCGGGCCTCCTCGACCACGTGGATGCGCGTGACGCCGCGGATCAGGGGCTGCACCCGCTCGTCCGGGAAGGTCAGCCGCTGCATCCAGTCGAGGACCTCCTCGCCCAGCAGGGTGGCCGTGAAGGATCCCGGCGTGGTTGAGATCGTCTTGAACAGCCGCCCCAGGTGCTGGTGCACGGGGGCCACCGGGTACCACGGCGCGTCCCCGCGCGAGATCAGCCGCGCGAACATCTTCGAGTGCCGGCACTCGTCCTCGATCTCGGTGAGGGCGTACCGCACGTGCGCGCTCGTGGCCGCCTTGTCGTAGATGTGCCTGACCAGCAGCTGCATGAGGATGAGCTCGAACCAGATGCCGAGCGAGGCGAGCGCCGCGGCCTCGTGCTGGGAGAGCAGGATCCGCTGTTCCTCGCTCATCCGCTTCCACATCGGCGTCTCGTACAGCGAGACCAGCTCCGGCGGCCAGAACCACTTGCCCTCCTCGAAGGGCGCGTCCCAGTCCAGTTCCCTGTCCGGGTCGAAGGAGTGCTTGGCGGAGGAGGCGAGGAGCCGTTCGGCCACCTGCTCGCGGTCCTTGAGCAGCCCGAGCGCGTCGCGCAGCCCGTCCAGCGCGTCGGCTTCCGTCAGGGTCGTCATGGTTCTCCCACCTCTGTTACCCGGGGTCACATCCTCCACCGCTTATGAGACTGCCTGTCAGCAAGCTCGTCAATCCCTCGCGCGCGACTTGTTGACCCCGCGTCTACCACGTGTGAGCCTGCGAGACATGCCGACTTACGACCTGTACGCCAAGGACCCGGGCGACCCCCACTGGCAGGTGCCGGCGACCGGCGCGGCACGCTTCGGCTGGGAGTACGACGACGGCCGCGACCGCCTGCTCGCCCTGTACCAGAAGGGCAAGGACAAGCAGTGGGACGGTCAGCGGCGGATCGACTGGGAGCTGGAGGTCGACCCGTACGACCCGCTTGGCACCCCCGACGAGTCGATGTCCCTGTACGGCACCAAGCACTGGGCCAAGATGACCGACAAGGACAAGGGCGAACTGCGCAAGCACTACGCCTCCTGGCAGTTCAGCCAGTTCCTGCACGGCGAGCAGGGCGCGATGATCTGCGCGGCGAGGATCGTCGAATCGGTCCCCGATATGGACGCCAAGTTCTACTCGGCGACCCAGACGATGGACGAGGCACGGCACGCGGAGATCTACGGCCGCTTCCTGCACGAGAAGGTCGGGATGCTGTACCCGATCAACGACAACCTCCAGTCCCTGCTGGGCGACACGCTGCGCGACAGCCGCTGGGACATGCCCTACCTCGGCATGCAGGTCCTGATCGAGGGCCTGGCCCTCGCCGCCTTCGGCATGATCCGCGACACGACGGACAAGCCCCTCCCGAAGCAGATCCTCGCCTACGTCATGCAGGACGAGGCCCGGCACGTGGCCTTCGGGCGCATGGCGCTGCGCGACTACTACCAGCAGCTCAGCGACGCGGAACTGCGCGAGCGCGAGGAGTTCGTCATCGAGGGCTGCTACCTGATGCGCGACCGCCTGCGCGGGGTCGAGGTCCTGGAGAACTTCGGCATCCCGACGGCGGAGGCGGAGGAGTACAGCGAGCAGTCCGAATTCCTGGCCCTGTTCCGCCAGTTGCTGTTCTCGCGGATTGTGCCCTGCGTCAAGGACATCGGGCTGTGGGGCAAGCGGCTGCAGCAGGCGTACGTCGACATGGGCGTGTTCGAGATGGGCAACTCGAACCTGGACCTGCTGATGGCCCAGGACGAGGAGATCGCGGAGAAGCTGGATGCGGAACGGTTCGCGGCGGAGGAGCAGGAACGGGTGTCGGAGGTGACGGAGGCGATCGAGGCGGGCATGACCGAGGGGTGACAGGTCACCCGCATGCAGTAGCGTGCTGACGTGTCCACGCCTGAGCCGCCTCCGCCGCCCCAAGGACCGTACGGGTCGCAGAATCCCTACGGTCAGCAGCCGCCGCCCCAAGGCCCTTACGCCGCCGGTCCGTACGGGCAGCAGCCGCCCGCGCAGCCGTACGGCCAAGCGCCCGTCCCGCCGTACGGCCAGCAGCCCGCGCCGCCGTACGGGGCCCCCTACCCGCAGCAGCCCTACGGCTGGGGCCCGCCGCCGAAGAAGCGGCGGGTCGGGCTGATCCTCGGCATCGTGGGCGGGGTCGTCGGAGTGATCGTGGCGATCGTGGTGGGGCTCGCGGTGATCGGAGCGAAGGTCGAAAGCGGCTTCCCAAAGGCCGAGTTCGCCCTGACCCTGCCCAAGACACTGCTGGACGGGCGCTACGAACTCACGGACGACCTCTCCGACACCGAGGGTCAGAAGATCGAGAAGGAGATGGACGGCGCCTGGGACGCCAAGGTCACCGACTCCAAGGTCGGCCAGTACAGCCTGGGCGGCGACACCACCAAGGGCCAGCTGGTGATCTCCGGCATGTACGGCCGGTTCCAGCACACCGACCAGGGCCGCAAGGGCATGCTCAAGGGCGTCGGCGAGACCGAGGGCATGACGGTGGCCGTGCAGCCGAAGGACTTCCAGCCGGGCGGCTCGGGCATCACGGTCACCTGCGAGGTGGTCACCCAGGAGCAGCTCGGCACGAAGCTGACGTACCCGGTCTGCGCCTGGGCGGACGGCAACACCGCGGCGGTGGTCGCCGAGGTGACCGAGGAGACGATCACCCAGTCCCCGTCCGACGTCGACCTCGAGGCATCCGCGAAGACCACCCTCCAGATCCGCTCGGAGACCCGGAAGGCGATCGAATGACGACCGGTCGCCGCCGCTAGACCGAGCACCCCAGATCGTCCGGAACCGCCAACGGCACCGGCTCGGCTCCCTGTGCCGGGAACGACGTCCGCAGCGTGAAGGCGTACGGCGTCGGCCCGTTGGCCCGCAGGTGCAGCAGCCGCTGCTCCGCCTCCGCCACCGTGGGCCGGTGCCCCGCCGGCACCCACCACATGACGACCATCATGTCCCGCACCCGCTCGAACCACTCCCGCCGGCGGGCCAGCATCTCGCGGTGGCGGCCCTCGTACATGAACGCGGTCAGGGCGTCGGCGTCCTGCCACACCGACATGTTGATGATCAGCCACTCGTCGCCGAAGACGGCCACGTCCGTGGCGTTGCCGGAGTCGCTTTCGAGCCGCCAGACGAAGCCCTCCGCCGCGTCGGCGTCGGCGTTCACGGGGTCGAGGCTGTCGACGAAGTCCTTCAACTGCGGTGAGTCCAGGGGGGCTTTGAGGCGGCCGATATTGGCCTGGGCGAGTTGGTACGCGGCTTCGGATGTCGTCATGGACCGAACGATAGGTCGGGAGCTCCGCCGAGCCCAGCCCCCGTCTCAGTACGTGAGCCGATTCGGGTCAACTGCCGCTGTGTGAAGGGGAGTTCAGCACCGCTTCCATCACCGACCGGGCGATCGGCGCCGCCAGCCCGCCCCCGGTGATGTCCCCCCGCTCCGCCGAACCGTCCTCCACCACCACGGCCACCGCGACCTTCGGATCCAGGTCGTGGTCGCCCTGCGCCCACGACACGAACCAGGCATACGGTGTCCCGGCGTTGCCGACGCCGTGCTGGGCGGTGCCGGTCTTGCCGCCGACGACGGCGCCGGGGATCGCGGCGTTCGTGCCGGTGCCCTCGGTCACGACGTCCTCCATCAGCTCCTTCATACGGTCGGCGGTCTCCGGGCTCATCGCCTCGCGCGCGGGACGCGAGCCAGCCGTACCCACGGTGGCGCCGTTGCTGGTGGTCGTCCGCTCCACCAGGTACGGCGACCGCACCTGCCCGCCGTTCGCCACGGCCGCCGCGACCATCGCCATCTGCAGGGGCGTGGCCCGCGTGTTGTACTGCCCGATCGACGACAGCGCCAGCTGGGCCCTGTCGACCGAGTTGTCGAAGGTGCTCGGCGCCACGGAGAAGGGGATGCGCACCTTCGCGTCGTTGAAGCCGAAGTTCTTCGCCGTCGCCGCCATGTCCGCCACGCCGACGTCCACGCCCAGCTTCGCGAACACGGTGTTGCAGGACCACTCGAAGGCGTCCCGCAGCGAGGCGTCCTCGCATCCGTCGCCCTCGTTCATCAGCGTGGTCGTCGTCCCCGGCAGCCGGTACGGATCGGGCGAGTCGGTCGCCCGGTCGAGGTCCGTGACGACACCCGCGTCCAGCGCGGCCGCCGCGGTGACCACCTTGAACGTCGAACCCGGCGGATACGTCTGCCGCACCGCCCGGTTGAGCATCGGCTTGTCCGGGTCGTCGTTCAGCCGGGACCAGGACCGCGCCGTCGCCGCGGCGTTCCCCGACAGCACGGCGGGGTCGTACGACGGACTCGACACCAGCGCCAGCACCCGCCCCGTCGACGGCTCGATCGCCGCCACCGCGCCCTTGCGCCCGTCGAGCCCCTCGTAAGCCGCCTGCTGCGCCGCCCTGTTGAGGGTCGTCACGACGTCGCCGCCCCGGTTCTGGGCCCGCGTGAGGTTGTTCACCAGGGGGAACGGCGAGAGCATCGGGTCGGTGCCGGACAGGACCGCGTCCCCGGTGTGCTCCAGCAGCGTCGTGCCGTACACCTGCGAGGCGAAGCCGGTGACCGGGGCGTACAACGGGCCGTCGGTGTACGTCCGTTCGTAGCGGAGCTGCTCGCCGGAGTCCCGGGAGCCGGTGACGCTCTCGCCGCCGACCACGATGTCGCCGCGCGGCTGGCCGTAACGGGCGATCGTGGAGCGGCGGTTGGCGCGGTTGTCGTCGTAGGACTGGGCCGTGAAGAGCTGGATGCGGACGGCGTTGACGAGGAGCGCGGCCAGCAGGACGGCGCAGAAGAAGGCGGCGTGCCGGATGTGTTGCGTCATCAGGGTGCCGCCTCCCCGTCGTACTGACTGCGTGCCGAGTGGCTCACCCGGATCAGCAGCGCCACGATCGCCCAGTTGGTGACCACCGACGAGCCGCCCTGCGCGAGGAACGGCATCGCCATGCCCGTCAGCGGGATCAGGCCGGTCACCCCGCCCGCGATCACGAACACCTGGAGCGCAACGATCGAGGCCAGCCCGACGGCGAGGAGGCGCCCGAAGGGTTCGCGCAGGGCGAGGCCGGCCCGGTAGCCGCGCTCCACGAGCAGGCCGTAGAGGAGGAAGATCGCGGACAGGCCCGCCAGGCCCAGTTCCTCCCCGGCCGTCGCGAGGATGAAGTCGGACTTCGTCGCGAAGCCGATGAGGATCGCGTGGCCGAGACCGAGGCCCGTGCCGAGGACGCCGCCCGCCGCGAAGGCGAACAGGGACTGGGCGAGTTGGTTGGGGCCCTGGCCGGCGTCGATCGACGCGAAGGGGTGCAGCCAGTCCTGGACGCGGCCGTGCACATGCGGCTCCAGCCAGCCGACGGCCACGGCGCCCAGGGCGGCCAGCAGCAGACCGACGGCGATCCAGCCGGTGCGGCCGGTCGCGACATACAGCAGGACGACGAACAGGCCGAAGAACAGCAGCGAGGTGCCGAGGTCGCGCTCCAGGACCAGGACGCCGACGCTCAGCAGCCAGATGGCGAGGATCGGGCCCAGCACCCGGCCGGTGGGCAGCTGGATTCTCCTGAACCGCCAGACCTGACGGCCGGTGTAGGCGAGCGCGCTGCGGTTGGCCGCCAGATACGCGGCGAAGAAGACCGCCAGCAGTACCTTCGCGAACTCGCCCGGCTGGATGGAGAATCCGGCGATCCGGATCCAGATGCGGGCGCCGTTCACGGCGGGGAAGAGGATCGGGAGCAGAAGCAGGACGAGCGCGGCGACGACGCAGACGTAGGCGTAGCGCTGGAGGACGCGGTGGTCGCGGAGCATCAGGACGACCACGGTGAACAGGGTCACGCCCAGGGTGGACCACACGAGTTGGGTGGGAGCCGCGTGGTCGTGGGGGGTCTCCAGGTCGAGCCGGTAGATCAGGACCAGACCGAGGCCGTTGAGCAGGACGCCGATGGGCAGCAGGAGCGGGTCGGCGTACGGGGCCCGCAGCCGCACCGCGCAGTGGGCGAGGAGCGCGAGCACTCCGAGCCCGGCGCCGTAACCCGCGGCACCGGGCGGGATCGTGCCGTTCCTGGCGAGGCCGACATTGCAGTAGCCGTACACGCAGAGCAGTACGGCGACGACGATGAGGGCGAGTTCGATGCCACGGCGCCGGGGCAGACGTACCGCGCGAGCGGGGGTGTCCGCCTGTACCACGGTGGTTCCGGCCTTGGTCATGTCCGGAACTTACCCAAATAGGGGGTCATGTGATCTCAGACTGTCAGCACCAGCGCGGCGTAGTCCCGATGGTGTCGATGTAGCGCGCCGAGCCCCACGCCCAGGTGCCGTCCGTGAGGAGGTACCAGGTGCGGTTGCCCTGGACGCTCTGGCCCGGGGTCCTGCAGAAGATCGAGACCCGCTGGCCCCGGTGGGCGACCCGGATCACCTGGCTGCCGCGGTTCGGCGCACTGCGCAGCAGCAACTCGCTCGCGGTGACGACGCCTTGGTAGAGCCGCTGGTTGTTCTGGTTGCCGCCCTGGCTCCAGTCGCCGCCCTGGTTTCCGTCGCCACCTTGGTTTCCGTCACCGCCCTGGTTTCCGTCACCGCCTTGGTTCCAGTCGCCGTCCTGGCCGGGGTCGTCCTGGTTGCTGGAGCCGGGGTCGCCGCTGCCGGCGTTCCAGTCGTCGTCCGCGAGGGCGGGGGTGACGGCCATGGAGGTGACGAGTGCACCGGCGGCGCCGGCTATCGCCAGGCGAGTGAGGACGTTGCGCAGGGACATGGGGGTACCTCCACGAACGGGGGTGAAGCTGACTATTCGCCACATTAGGAGCAGCCCCAGGGCACCGCCCGTCAAGCTGGTCCATAGGAGCGCCCGGTCTTTCAGGGGCGCGGAGAACTGCGGAGAACTGCGGAGAACTGTGCAAGAGACCCCACAGGCCCTCACAAAACCGCGGCCGACGAACGGCCGGCGGTCCCGAGCTCTTCTCAGTCCCCTTGACGAAGAGTCAGCCGCGCCACAGCCCCGCCATCCACCGCGTTCGCGAACTCCAGCCGGGCGCCGAGCACCTCCGCCTGCCCGACCGCGATGGTCAACCCGAGCCCGTGCCCCTTGGCACCCCCCTCGGTACGGAACCGCTGCGGCCCGTGCTCCACGAGATAGTCCGGGTACCCGTCCCCGTGATCCCGCACGGTCACGACCGGCCCCTCCACCGTCAGCGACACCGGCCCCCGACCGTGCTTGTGCCCATTGGCGACGAGATTGCCCAGCACCCGCTCCAGCCGCCGCCGGTCGGTCTCCACCCGGGCGTCCCGCAGGACGACGACCGACGTGTCGGTGCCGGACGCCCGCACCACCCGCTCGGCCAGCGCGCCCAGTTCCTCCGCGTCGAGCTCCACCCGCTCCCGCCCGGTGTCCAGGCGGGAGATCTCCAGCAGATCCTCCGTGAGCGTGCGCAACGCGGCGACCCGGTCCCGCACCAGCTCCGTCGGCCGCCCCGGCGGCAGCAGCTCGGCCGCCGCGTGCAGTCCGGTCAGCGGGGTGCGCAGCTCGTGCGCCACGTCCGCCGTGAACCGCTGCTCGCTCAGCAGCTTGCCCTGCAGCGAGGCCGCCATGGAGTCCAGCGCGGCGGCGACCGCGGCCACCTCGTCATGGGGGTGCGCCGGATCCTTCGTACGGGGATCGCCGACGCGCGCGTCCAGGTCGCCCCCGCTGATCCGCCGGGCCACCTGCGCCGTGGTCTGCAGCCGCCGGGTCACCCGGGTCACCGCGATCGCGCCCACCAGCAGCGTCGCCCCGATCGCCAGGCCCGACGACCACAGGATCGCCCGGTCCAGGCCGGCGATGGTGCGGGACTGCTGCGAGTAGTCGACCTCGACGGCGAGCGCCCGGTTCCGGTCCGCGGGACCCGCCGCCCACATCGTGGGACGCCCGTGCCGGTCGGAGACCATCGTGCCGCGGTCCCCGTCCACCGCCAGCTCGCGCAGTGCGTCCGGCAGCCCCGGCGGATCGACGCCCGTGCCCGGCACCAGCGTGTCCCCTGCCTCGTACGCCTTCGTCGCGTCCGCCAGCCGGGACAACGCGAGGTCGCGGGCCTGACCGACGGTCTGGTTCGTCACCGAGACGTGGACGAGCACGCCGAGCAGCGCGGCGAGCGCACAGCACATCACCGTGATGAAGACGGCGGCCTTCACGGCGAGCGTGCCGGCCCACTGGGGGAGCGCGAGCCTCATCACGGGCTCGCCGAGGGAGAGGCGGACGGGGACGCGGACGGCGAGGCGGACGGGCTCGACAGGCGCTCGCCCTTGCCGATGTGCAGCATCTCGTCGTGGGTCAGCAGCATGAGGTGCTGGTCCGGGTCCCAGGTCCACTGGAAGCGGTACTCGTAGTCCGAGAGGTCGGACGGCGCGTGGATGATCACGGAGTGCCCGGCCAGCTCGACGCCGCTCACGGCGTCGTTGTTGGACATGACCTGGATCACCCGGCCCCCCTCGACGGTGTAGACGCGCACGGCCGTCTGGTTGCCGGGCAGCAGCCGGAAACCCAGGGTCAGGTCGGGGTGCCCGTCGCCGGTGAGGTCGCGGTAGTACGCCTTGAGCAGGGGGCACTTCGCGTTCGCCGGCTTCTTGCCGCAGTAGGCCATCCGGCGGGCCGTCTCGCGATACGGCGCTTTCGAGCCGTCGTAGTCGTCCGGATGCTGGGAGATCTCGGCCTTGATGACGTCCACCGGATCCACCTTGCGGATGTCGTCGCCCGGAGCCGTGACGCCCTTCATGGCCTCGGCCTCGCCGTTGTCGTAGTTCCAGGCGGGGCTGGAGGCGGGAGTCAGGCTCGGCCAGAGCTTGGCCGGACTGGTCGCGGTCGGCGTCGACCCCGCACCCTGCAGCCCGCCCGCGTCACCGCATCCCGCCGCCAGCAGGGCGAGAGCGGCAGCGGCGAGCGCTGTGCGGGCGGCGCGGGTGCGGCGCACTGGACTCCTGTGGCTCATAACGACCGGTGACCCGGTACACCCTATTCGTCCGGCGAAACGATTACCTCGCTACCCGACCTTGCTCTGCCTCACTCGGTCAGCTCCTCCAGCAGCCGGGCCGTCGGCAGCCCCGCCCGCAGATAGTCGACGAAGAGATCGTTGTGCAGCGCCCACGGCGAGCGGCGGGAACGGATCAGCCGGATCGCCTGCTCGGCGGGGTGCCCCCGGCGGACCAGGGCGTGCGCGATCACCAGCCCCGAGCGGTTGTACCCGTGGTAACAGCGGACGAGGACCTTGCGGCCCTCGTCCAGTGCCTCGCTCGCGGCCTGTGCCAGGCGCATCACGCCCGCGAGCTGTGTGCCGTCCAGCGGCCCGTCCGGTATCGCCCACACATGGTGCTCCACGCCGGGGTCGGGCCCGTGCCCCGGCAGTCTCAGCAGGGTCTGTACGAGATCGAACTCGTCCCGCACGACAGCGAACTCCAGTTGCCCGGTCTGACCCCTGAACTCGTGCCCGCCCATCCACAGTCCGGGCACTATCTCGCTCCATGGACTGTCCGGAGCCGGTACGTCGGGTTGCTTCCTGCGGGTACGCAACAAAGGCCTCCCCAAGTGCCCCTCCCAACTCCTCTCAAAGGTAACCGGGTTCTTGCCCGGGGAGCACCCCGCCTGTTCCCATGGTCAAGGGGTGATGGTCCATGACCGGACTGCGTGTCATACCGTCCTGGCGGCACGGCCAGGAGCGGCTCTACGTCTGCCTCACGGACGGGCGGAACATCGCCTGGTACGACCGTGAGGCCGCCCGGGTCAACCTGCTCAGCGAGGACGAGCGGGAGGGAGTGCTCCAGGTCCTGGGCCCCTTCCTGACCGGTCCGGTGACGGTCGGCCCGCCGCCGGTGCCGACCCCGGCCGAGCTGGCCCGGCTCTCCCTCCACCCGGACGACGACCTGGCGCCCAACCGGCCCGGCGAGGCGCTGCTGGTCGCCCTGGACCGGGATCCCGGCCCGTCCCACCGGCTGCGTCCGGACCCCCGGCGCAGGGCGCTGGCGGCGGAACAGACGGTCGGCGAGGCCCTGGACCGCCTCGACGGCGCGGGCTGGCACACCCTGCACTCGATCCCGCTGCCCGGCGGCGACCGCGTCCACCACCTGGTGATCGGTCCGGGCGGCCTGTTCGCCGTCCACACGCTGTACGCCCGCAAGCAGCGGGTGACGGTCGCCGACCCCATGGTCACGCTCGGCCGCCGCGAACCCCACCCCCTCCTGCGCCGCGTCCGCGCCGACGCCGACCGGGCGTCGTACGCGCTCACGGCCGAGGTGCACCCGGTCCTGGCCCTCGCGGAACCCTCGGACGTCTCGATCCCGGCCCCGCTCCGCGAGGTCCGCGTCCTGAAGGACACGGACCTCGACGGCCTGGCCCGCCTCGGCGGCGTCCTCAAGCCGGCGGACGTGGAGGCGCTGCACGCGATGGCACGGGACCGGCAGACGTGGACGAAGGTGTGACCCCCTGTGCAACCTTCTGTGCGACCTCCTAACGAAGGGGCTTGAAGTAGTGGTCGAGCGCCCATTCGCCGATGCGGCCGCCGACCTTGTTGGCGACGACGTCACTGGTGCGGAGGTGCACCCCACCCCAGACCCGGGCGTTGATCACGTCCCGGTTGTAGTCCTTCTCACTGGTGTACGTACGAGTGGTGCCCGTGACCGCGGACGAGATACGGAAGTCGATGTCACCGCCGGTCAGACGGGACAGGAGACGCATCACGGCGCCGTCGTTGATGCAGTGGCCGCTGATGTAGTCCGGATAGGGGGGAGTGTCGAGCAGCGGCAGCCAGGACGGGTCCGGCGCGGTGGCGGGATTGCCGTCGGTGTCGGCCAGCTGGATCGCGGTGATCGGCCGCCACTGGCCGTAGTTCAGCTTGCTGTCCCACGCGGTGATCGCCGCGTCGGCCGTGGCCGTACCGGTGGCGGCGAAGAGTCGCGCGGCCTCGACAATGTCGAGCCCGTGCCGCTGGACGTACCCGCGATAGGCGGCCTGGAACTGCACCGGCAGCACGTCACTGAAGAACCGCCCGGTCTCGGTCTGCGCCGCGTTCCGCGCCGATCCGGTCTTCGCGCCCATGGCCTTCACCTCGGCGAAGTCCTTGGTGTAGGCCTTCGAGGTCAGCGCGGGCGGCGGTCCCGGCCGGAACTGGTCGGACGAGCCGAGCAGCATCGGCCGCACCTTCGCGAGCCAGGGGTCGACCATGGGCGCGTTGGCGGGCAGGGTGGACCGCCAGACGCCGGGCGCGGGCGGTTTGTCGTACGTCACCGGGGCGCCTCGTCCGTCGTTCTCGCGGAGGTGGATGATCCGCGAGGCGGCGCGCTCACCGAAGCGGACGCCGTCGTCCTCGGCCTTCCCGTCCGGGATCTTGGCGAGGGAGGCGGTGTAGGCGGCGTCGAGCCGCGACTGTGAGGCCGGGAAGTACGTCAGCAGCACCCGGTGCGCGGCGGCAGCGGCGGCGGCTTCGGAGGAGGCGGACCGCGGCCCGCGCTCGTGCCACTTGTACTCGGCGTACCGCCCCTCGATGCCGACGACCGCGTTGTAGACGGCGGCGTCGACGAAGCCGTACCAGAGGAACTGCTCGGGCCCCGGACGCTTGGCGTCGGTCTGGACGACGGCGACGGCGGTCTCGCTCCAGTCGTTGATCACCGCGGCACTCGGGGCGGGCTTCGGAGCCCGGTTCGGGATGGCTGATGTGGATGAGGCTGCTGTGGACGAAGCCGATGTGGATGCCCAGGGCACGGCGCCGAGGGCGAGGACCGTCAAGCCGACGACGACGGTACGGCGGACGGTGCGGGAGTGGGCTGGTGCTAATGATCCAGGCTGATCCTTTGACAGAACGTTCGTCATGGGGTGCCCCCCTTGGCTGGTTTTTGTTGGAGCCAGGGTGCACCCGCAACGGGGGCGGACCGGGAAATTCCGTGGATTGGCCAGAGGGCTGAACGCGGGACAGCGCGTGGGCTGTCCGTCTTTCTTTCTGTCCGTCGTCTGACTGGCTCAGGGCAGCGATCCCGCGCCGTCCGGATCGAGCAGCGGGGCGAGCAGGTCGCCGTAGTCCTGCACCCGGGGCGCGATGTCCGTTGCCCGGAAGGCCAGTTGGGCCGGCGCCCCGCACGCCTCGACCTCGCTCCAGGTCACCGGGGCGGAGACGGTGGGCTCGGCCCGTGCCCGCAGCGTGTAGGGCGTGGCGGTGGTCTTCCGGGCGGCGTTCTGGCTCCAGTCGACGAACACCTTCCCGGGCCGCAGACTCCGCGTCATCCGGTGCAGGACGAGCCGCGGCATGGCCTTCTCGGCCTCCACGGCCAACCCCTTCGCGTACTCGCTGACCTGGTCGGACGGAGTCGGCCGTACGGCGGCGAGCAGATGCAGCCCCTTGGACCCGGAGGTCTTGACGTACGCGTCGAACCCGTCCGCCGCGAGCCGCTCCCGCAGCCACACCGCGACCTCGCAGCAGTCGACGACGGTGGCGGGCGCACCGGGGTCGAGATCGAAGACGATCCGATCGGCGACCCCCGGATCCCCGATGACCCACTGCGGCGTGTGGAACTCGGTGACGAGATTGGCCGCCCACATCAGACTCGCCAGATCCTGTACGAACACCATCCGCGCCGGCCCCTCCACTCGCGGCACCTCGGCGGTGGTGACCCAGTCGGGCGTACCGGGAGGCACGTTCTTGGTGAAGAAGACCTGTCCGTCCGGCCCGTCGGGATACCGCAGAAAGGAGACGGGCCGATCCCGCAGGTGGGGAAGCAGGACGTCTGCGGTGGTCGCGTAGTAGTGCAGCACCTCACCCTTGGTGAACCCGTTCCCCGGATACAGCACCTTCTCCAGGTTGCTGAGCGCGAGCCGTCTCCCCTCCACCTCTGTGATCGGCGTCATACGATAAGAATCCCACGCAAACTTGTCTGGAACGTCGTAAACCGATTGAAAGGGTGCTGAACGTGCGATCCATATGGAACGGTGCCATCTCGTTCGGTCTGGTCAGCATCCCGATCAAGCTGGTGAACGCCACCGAGAGCCACTCCATCTCCTTCCGCCAGATCCACCTGGAGGACGGCGGCCGCATCCGCTACCGCAAGGTCTGCGAACTGGAGGAGAAGGAGGTGAGCGGGGCGGAGATCGGCAAGGGGTACGAGGACGCGGACGGCACGATCATCCCGATCACGGACGAGGACCTCGCCCAGCTGCCGCTGCCCACCGCGAAGACGATCGAGATCGTGGCCTTCGTCCCGGCGGACCGGATCGACCCGCTCCAGATGGACGCGTCGTACTACCTCGCGGCGGGCGGCGCCCCGGCCGCAAAGCCGTACACCCTCCTGCGTGAGGCCCTGAAACGCAGCAACAAGGTGGCGATCGCGAAGTACGCGCTGCGGGGGCGGGAGCGCCTGGGCATGCTGCGGGTGGTGGAGGACGCCATCGCCATGCACGGCCTGCTGTGGCCGGACGAGGTCCGCGCCCCCGAGGGCGTCGCCCCCGACACGAACGTCAACATCAACGACAAGGAACTCGACCTGGCGGACGCGCTGATGGACACCCTGGGCGAGATCGAGCTCGACGAACTGCACGACGAGTACCGCGAAGCACTGGAGGAGGTCGTCGCGGCGAAGGCGGCCGGCGAGACACCCCCGGCGACCCCGGAACCGGCAATGGGCGGCAAGGTCCTGGACCTCATGGCGGCACTGGAGAAGAGCGTGCAGGCCGCCAAGCAGTCGCGGGGCGAGGAGCCGGAGCCCTCGGACGAGAAGGCAGAGGTCAGACGCCTCCCGGCCCGCAAGTCGTCCCGGGCGACACCGAAACAGACGACCGGCAAGAAGTCGACGTCCACGGCCAAGAAGACAACGGCGAAGAAGACGGCGTCGACATCGACTTCGGCATCAGCATCGGCGAAGAAGACGACGGCGAAGTCGACACAGGGGGCGAAGAAGACGACGGCGAAGAAGACCACTGCAAAGAAGACGCCGGCGAAGAAGACGACGTCACGGAAGCGCACGGCCTGAAGCGCGAGTCGGCTCTGCCCGTGCGCCGCGGCATGCCGGGTCTATGTCCATGGCATGCCGTCCCGTCACCTACGTTGGAGCTTCTTCTCGTTCGTCCGGGTCATCCACGACTGGCAGGCCCAACGGGCCAGCCCACCAACGGCGAGGGACACGGCGACGGCGCCCCAGTCGATGACATGAGGCAACCCTGGGAAGAACCCGAAGAAGACGAGGCCCGCCACAAGGCCCGCAAGAAACGCACCGTTCGCGACTCGCCGCCGCCGAGTCTCCCTGTTGCGATTCGTCTGATCCGATCCTGGTTCATGTCGCTGCTCGGCCATGAGGACGCTCACTCCGTGACGTTGTGACACTGACTCACACGCCGCACACCACTGACGTAGAGATGGGCGCATGCTTTGCCATAACGAGGCAGCCTCTGCGGAGAGTTGTTCCGCATGGGGTCGATCTTGCACTCGTTGTGCGTTCGGCCTCGCGAGGTGCGATAGGTCCTGTTGTTCGTGTCGCCGTAGGTGAAGTCGATGCGCCAGTTGCAGAACCCGCTGCTGAGCGCCCCGACGAAGGCGCAGTCGACGCCGGCGTTCTGGTACGTGATCTTCCGGCCGGCCCCTCGGATGATGTGGGTGAAAAAGCACCCGGTAGGAACCTTCATCGTCATGCCGCCCACGCTGTACTCGAAGGTCTTCACGGGGGTCGAGCCGATGGCGCCGGCCTGGGCTTCCGTGGAGGCGGTTAAGAGGAGGGCTCCCACGGTGGCGAGAGCGGTGGTGAGACGGGCGGCGTACTGCAAGAGCAAGGCGGTTCTCCTTCTGAGGATCTCGTGATGATCACCAGGGACAACCAGGACTCGGCCCTATCGGTAGCTGGACCGCCGGAAGATTCACTGCGTTCAGCGGTCAGACCATCAGCGGGTTGACCAGCAGAAACGTTCACGGTAGCCCGCGAGGAGCGCTTCGGCGGACCGATCGATACCACGGCCTGACCGCCCGCATGGCGGCGTCGGCCGAAACTGCCCCTAACGCTGGAGCATGGGGAACTGCCGTCGCGCCTCCGCGAACAGACGTGGACAGGCGCTGCCGTAGGTGGCCGCCGCGGCGAAGAGCGCGTCGAGTGCGTCGCGCAGCGGGTCGGTTCCTGCCGCGGCGAACAACGCGGGTATGGCCATGGCCTGTTGCAGAAACTCGTCCGGTCTGCCATCGGTCGTATCGACGAACGTGTGGGGGATGCGCCGATCGGCGAAGAAGCGGTCCCAGGCGCGCCGTTCGTCGTCGAACGGTGCAGGCAGTTCGTCCCCGCGGTCCAACGCCTCAAGCGCCGGCACAATCCAGTCGACGTCACTCAGGCCGGCTTCCGCGAGGGCCCGGCGCGCAGCCCAGCGGGCAACAATCCACTGCCCCGCAGCCCCCGCCGCCTCAACCCTGTCGATGAGCTCGCGATCCAGCTCTACGAGCCCCATCACATGGCCACCGACCCCACGCAGACGTGGACTGGGCAACTGCCCGCCCCAGGACTGTGTTTCCGCCCGTTCCTGCGCGAGCCGCTTCGAGTCGCTCCTCGTCCTCCCGCCGACGCCTCTCAGCCTGGGCCCACGCCTCCGCCGAGGGAGGCGGCGGTTGGCGACCGGCCACTTCGTGCCAATAGGCCGCGCTCCGGGACGTCTGCCGGACGATCCGGTCTTCGCCGGGCGGGGCCGGCCAGAACTGCAGCAGATAGTGATCGAACGGCTCCCCGCCTTCGAGGACGGCGATTTCGTCGTCCGGCGTGTGGTCCATGCCGCGTCCGCAGTAACGCACCCGGTAGTCCGTCACGGTCAGATCCACGTCGCACAAGGGCCCATCCCCCCACGGCAACACGACTGTCGAGGGTGAGCCGGGCCGGAACGAGACCTCCACCACCTCCTCCCACTCGTCGTCGAGCGGGGGTACGGCATCGTGCACTTCGACGGTCAGGCCGACGTGCCCGGTGTGCAGACCGGTGGTGAGAAAGAGATGGCCGGGGACAGCACCACCACACAGACCGTTCCTCTGCCCGGCACGGGGATCCCACGGATGAGCTGTGCCGCGCCCATCGGCCCGGCTTTCCACGTAGAACTGCTTATAACTGACCGACAGTTCTCCGCTGTACATGGTCCGCACAAGCCCCCCTCGACCCCGTCCCCACCCGTCGAGCCCAGTATGCGGACCACCACTGACAACGCAGCTGGGCCATCACCGCCGGGGGAGTAACGCGCCCGCTGCCGAACTCCGTTGTCAGCGCCTCCCACAAGCGCGCAACAGGGCCTCCCGGCGCTCATCAGGGACCTCCTTCGCCATGACGAACGTGAACAGCGGGTAAGTACCCGGCCCCGCGGGGGCGGAGGCCCCGCCCCTTCATCGCATCAACACCTGTGGATGCGTCTTCCGGCTGCCGTGTCAGCGGGCAGGAAACCGGTGAGCTGAGGACGCCTTGCGAGCCAGGATCTGAATGCCTGCCGATTCATGCCCGTTCATGGTGGTGATGGCGATCCGCCGGGTGTCGACAGCAGCGCATCCGGCGAGCAGGGACATGAACCAGTCGCTCTCGTGGTGCCGGCACACCGCGCCGTCGTCTGTCTCGAACACACCGTAGGTGCCGTAGCGTTCGGCGAACCTGGCATAACGGTCGCGATTACGCTCGTCGTCCTGCAGCAGCATGTCGCTGAGGTAAAGCAGCCCGCCGGGCTTGAGCACACGGTCCAACTCGCCGATCAGCCGCCGCTGCGCCTGGCTGCCGGGAATGCAGGTCAGCACTGCGAAGAGCATGACCACGTCGACACTCGCGTCCGCGCATGCCAGTGTCGGCGGGGCGTCCAGCACGGTGAAGCGCATCGCGGGGTGCAGACTGCGGGCTCGGGCGACCATGCCGGGCGAGGTGTCGACGCCGGAGAGGTTTTCGAAGCCCTGCTGCGCGAGGGCAGCCATGGTCCGGCCGTATCCGCAGCCGTAGTCGAGAACCGCGGCACGTCGGCTGACGCCGTCCAGCCATGGCATGTGCAACGGGTGCGTGAACCGTTTCGTGGCCGCGGCGGCGTCCCAGTAGGCGGTCTGGCGGTCAAGAGCGGACATGGCAGATGTCTCCATCGGTAGCCCGGCGATGGTGATCAGGCTGCCGCGGTCTCGGGGCTCGACGAGGTGGCCGCGTTGACGGCCCGCCCGCAGACACCCGGCACGTCAGCTCCCGGGCATCACGCTCGACGACCCGGAACCCGCGGGTCGGCACGACATCGTCGGCGCCGCACCAACTGGAATCGCCTGTTCCTGGCGGGTGTCAACCAGTCGACAACCACATCAGCTGAATCGGAGGCGGATATGCTCCGCACATGAGCAACGGAAGCTTCAATGACTCTGCCCTAACACAGGAAGCCTTCCCCGTGGAGGGAGAGATGGCTCCCGTGAGTGAGCCTTCTGATGCACGTGAAAGGCCAACTCCACACCGATCCAAGCTTGATGAATTGCTCAAGAATACGAAGCTTCCGGAGGGGGATCTGGAATCAGCCAACGAGGCGTTGCACAAGTATCGGTCGTGGGTATCTCAGATGAAGCAGGTGGACGCGACGGGAGATGAGCTGGTCAAGGCCTACGTGGACTTGCTCAACACCTACAAGAGAAGCATAGAGGTCGATTTGATCTGGGACAGTGAATCTGATTTCCTGTTCCGTCAGCGAGGGCAACTGAAAATCGATAACTCGATCATTGAAGAGTTCCTGCCTTGGCTCATTGATCCGCGCGTGATTCCACAACTGAAGGAACAGGATCTCCATGCCGGACCGGCGCCAGCATTCGCGGCCGCCTATTTTTCAAGCTCCCTCACCGCTTCCGCAAGTGACATTGCCATGAAGGTCCGCCGGAAGGACCAAGATTTCACCGTCAGTCGGCGCGCGTATTTGAAGGCATCCTTCGAGCCTAATTTTCCGCCTTCGGCAACGTCCAGCGCAGCTGTTTGGCTCGCCTATGTTGCAGCGGAATGTAAAACGAACCTGGACAAGACCATGTTTCAGGAAGCGAGTGCCACTTCTCACGATCTCAAGGTCGCAGTGCCGGCCGCACGCTATTATCTGATCTGTGAATACCTGGATATGACGCCCATCAGCACAGCCGGAACGGATATCGACGAGGTCTTGATCATCCGCGGAAAGAGGCTCGGCTCAAACAAGCGAAAGGAGTACGCATCAGCAGCGAAGCGAAGGCTGCTGAGGAATGAATATGTCGATTACCTTGACGCCAATCCAATCAGGTATGATGTCCTGAAGCGCTTCGTTGATCATCTCCGGTCGCTCTTTGAAGCATGCGATCCGAGTGAAGAAGACGTGGTCGCGAAGGGATACTTCTAGAAAAAGGGCTATGAACGCCGAAGACATTATCGCCGCGGTGCGAGCGCGCGAAACCGATCGATCCTTCATTCAGCAGGACGAGCTGGACGTACGGGTGAGAGAACGTGTGAGCGCGCTGCCCTGGCGTGGGCAATTCACACCGGGACTGGTGAGTAAGCTCATCGATGTCTACTATCCCGGCTCGGGGATGGTGTTCGATCCGTTTCTCGGAAGCGGAACAACCGTCCTTGAAAGTATCCGACGCGGACTGCCCTCTGCTGGATGTGAAATCAACCCCGCAGCCTTGGAGCTGGCGGGAATTCTCCGGCTCGCCTCTCTCCCTCGGCAATCTCGAAATGAGCTGCTGAATCAGGCAGCCTCTCATATCGAGAAGCTGACGTTGTGGCAGGGGGAGACACTCTTCGGCAACGATTCTGCGACCAGCCCGATCGATCATCTCCTTGATGGCCACAGAAATGCCGTAGATCCCGATCTCGCTCGCATTTTTGCCACCACGTTGCTGCTCGGCATGGGCGACAAGAAAGAAACCGAGCCCAACAAAATCGCCAGGGCTTGGAGGCAAGTGCGCGAACTGGTCGTCGACTTTCCCCCTTCCTCCACGGAGGCTCAAGTAATTGCTGCTGACGCCCGCAAAGTGCCCCTGCAGGACGGGTGCGCCGGGCTGGTGGTCACATCGCCACCATATGTCAACGTATTCAACTATCATCAAAATTACCGTCCGGCTGTGGAGAGAATCGGCTGGAACGTGCTCCCGGCGGCCCGCACGGAAATCGGCTCCAACAGGAAGAACCGGCAGAACAGGTTCCTTACCGTCGTCCAGTACTGCATTGACATGGCCCTTTCGCTCACCGAGATGGCGCGCGTAGTCAGTGAGGGCGGCAAGGTAGTCATCGTTGTGGGCCGTGAATCCAAGGTCAGGGGAGTGGCATTCTCCAACTCGGAAATTGTCGCCACGCTTGCCGAGTTCATCCCAGGACTAAGTTTCCTCCGCTGGCAAGAACGCAAGTTCACTAATCGATTCGGCGTTGTCATCTACGAGGACATCCTGTCCTTTGACTCAGTCCGAGCGGCACCCGTGTGCAGCCAGAGTGATTTGATCTCGTTCGCCAAGAGCGTCGCGCATGCATTTCTCGGCGAAGCGATGCATTCCGCAGAGGGTGACGTCGCAGAGGATGTTCGACTGGCCTTGAGCGGGGTTCCTGGAGTTGTCCCTTCCCCGGAACTCACGTTGTTGCGTTCCATGTAGCTGCTCTGTGCGGACCTGACTCGCCGACATCAACATTTCAAGGCGAATACGCCGGTGCGCGACATGATGACGTCGGCGGATTCTCAACGCCCTGGTCGCGCGCGGCTTACACCTTGGGCCCTGCGAAAAACGGGCGGCTGTTCACCAACGAGCGCGGGGGAGTGGTCGCCTCGCCGCTTACCGCCCGTCCATACGACCTATGGCACTCGGCGCTGTCGACCTTGTTCAACTCCGGCGTGGACGCGACCGAGTTGGCCGAATGCGCGGACAACAGCTTGCGGCCCTGGATCCGGCCCAGGCCGTCGCCATTCCTCGGTCTGACCAGAACAGATGCCTCAAGATCGTGTCCACGAACAGTCCACGGACCCCGACATTGAGCCGCTCAGAGCGGCATACGGCTGCACACACGCGAAGACCCCGCACTCAGCGAACTCGCTGATGGCGGGGTCTTTAGGCACTTCACTCGAAGTGCCCCCGGCAGGATTCGAACCTGCGCACACGGCTCCGGAGCACAATCAATCTTCGGCTTGCGAATGCCATCTGACCAGCAGTTTCCTTGATATCGGGAGGTATGTGGTGCCCTCCTGTATCGCAGATAGTGCGAAGTCCGAAGTCGCCTCCGGCTCCTGCGCCCATCGAGGGGTCGGCTTCGCCGACAGGCTGTAACACCCCCGGTCCTGGGGTGTTACAGCCGTTTGTGACCGGACACCCCGGACACTGGCAGTTTGAGCTGTCCGGGCTGTTTGCGCAGGTGAGAGACATAACCGGACACCCGGACAGGTGGGACACTAGGTATCGGGCAACCGGGCGCGTGGGACGCTGGTAGCCGGTCGAGGAAGCCGCCACCTAACTGGAAGGGGAGGCTACGTGCCGCAGGCGAGTCCGCGAGGTACGTACTTGGAGGTCTCTGATTCTCTGCGCCAGAAGATCAAGGGGGGCGAGATCACAGAAGCTCTGCCGTCTCAAGCGCGGCTCATGGGCGACCACGGTGTCAGTCGCAGCACCATCGAGCGCGCCCTAGGAGTGCTCAAGGGTGAAGGACTGATCGAATCCGTACAGGGTGCCGGCTGGTACGTGGTAGGGACCGGGGACCGTCGTCCGTTGGTCGAGAAGGTCACCGACCTCTTGGAGGCTGAGGGGGTCAAGGTCGGCGACCGCTTCCCCACCGAGAAGGAGCTATGCGAGCGGTTCGGCGCGTCACGGACCGCCGTCCGTTCCGCCATCGCCCAGATGGAGGGACAGGGACTCATCGGTAAGGGCTCTGGTAAGGGGCGGGAAGTCCGGTCCCTGCCGGCCGAACGGAGGACTAGGACGGCATGACGACGACCGAGCGAACCGAATTCGACGCGGATGCGGCGGCGACGATCCTGCGCAAGGCATGCGAGATTGCTGACTTGAACCCGGACGGAATCGCGATGCTGAGGTTCGGGGATCACGCGGTGTTTCGTGTAGACGACGGCCGTATCGTCTCCCGGGTAGGCCGTAGTCCCGATCGACTTAGCTCTGTGCGTAGGGAGGTCGCCGTAGCGGAATGGCTCGCTGCCGAGAAATATCCGGCGGCTCGACTCGTTACGGCGGCCAAACAGCCGGTCGTCATCGACGGTCACCCCGTGACGTTCTGGGAGAGACTGGCCGACGGTGACACGTACGCCAGTACGCGCGAGATGGGCGAACTTCTGCGGCGGCTTCACCAATTGGAACCGCCGCCCTTTTCTCTGCCTCCCCTTCGCCCCTTTGACAGGGTGGGAGATCGCTTGAGGCGTGCCGTTATCCCTGCCGGAACCCGCGCCTATCTCCGATCTCTGGCTGAGGAGTTGGCGGCTGAGTACGACCGTCTACAGTTCGCTCTCCCGGCGGGACCTGTACACGGAGACTTCAACGTCGGCAACGTCCTCCGTGACGTGGCTGGCCACCCGAAGGTCATCGACCTGGACGGCTTCGTCACGGGTCCGCGGGAGTGGGACCTGATACAGACGGCGATGTACTACGACAGTTTCGGCTGGCACACAGAGGCTGAATACTCCGACTTCGTCCAGGGTTACGGCTTCGAAGTCCGGGAGTGGTCGGGATACGCTGTACTTCGCAGCGTCCGCGAGCTGCTCATGGTCGCGTGGCTCTCGCAGAACGCCGACACGAATCCGCGAGCGGCCGAAGAAGTCGAGAAGCGCGTAGAAACCCTGCGTTCAGGCGGTTCGCGTCGTGGCTGGGCGCCCTTCTAGCTGCGTCGTCCATCCAGCTCCAGCGGGCGCATCTTTGAATGGGAAATTCAGGATTCGATCGAAAGGTTGTCTACTTGCTGCTTGACATGCGGCGCGAAGATGCTAAAGCGAGCATGACTCAAACTGAGTAGTTGGACTTCCCATGGGCGCTGGCCTCGCTCTTGACGTAGCTTCTCAAGCACCTTCCATTTGAAATGGGCAATCGGCGCTCGGAGCGACAACGGTTGATCGTCCCATCGAATATCAAACTCTGGCATAACCAATCCCTGATGCATTCCCGGCTTAAATCTTTGGCCGTAGGAGTCGAATACTTGCACCTCCGAGAGGAATCCGGAATCGACTTTAGTGTATTGCTGGGTAAGCAATACGTCGATGCCATTGAACCCGCGACTGGCCATTTTCCGCAGTGGCCTGTCAGCTCGATAGTCGAGTATCATTGTGCGTCTATCATCGGGTATTTTCGACATCGAGTGGAGGATTATCTTCTCGAACACATCGAGGCTGGCTATGTGCAAACTGATGTCATAATTAGATTCTAGCCCTCTCTGCTCCATAAATGCATCGGGCGAACTCTTCCATATGGGGATCTTTTGACTCAGCAAAGTGCCGCTTTGAGGGTCCGTTTCAACGAGTGTTTGATGGATGCGTGATCGGGCCACAAGTTTCTCAAGCTCTCCGCTGTCGAGCTCCCAAAAACTGCCTAGTGTGGCACACAGTTCCGGTATCTCTTTGGCGTTCGGCACCACTAGGAGAATATCTAGATCACTGGGTGTAGCCTCCAGTCTGGGATGCCCTTTGACGTTGTAGAACCTGCCGTAGTTTGCTGACCCTCCCAGGATTCCTGCGGTAGGAACCTTCCCGTTTGAGATTACTCGTCGAAGAGTGTTAATGTCGCGAATGCGTCGGCATGTTTCTATTGCGGCTTCGAACGGTCGAGGTCGACGTCGCTTTGTCTTGCTCGCCTTATAGGGTGGGAGTTGCTCGAAGCGTAGATCAGCATAAAGTTGCCGGAACCGATCCCGGTCGGATCCATCGAGATTGTCCACTTCTGACATTACCTCAAGCAGATCATTCCCAAAAATCTCTTCGATGCCTGCGTAGGCAGAGAAGACACGCCCGAATCGAAGTGCCAGCGGTCCTGAAATAATATCTGGCAATTCCGGTGGGCCCGGAATTTCCGAGACAGCGGCCTGGCCGTTTGGTTTGCCTAGGATTGTTGACATCTGTTCATATAGCCCTCTTACTTGGCCCCAATCTGCGCGGCTATCAGCCTTGCCGTGCACCATGATTACGCTCCGTGCATTTCGGTATTTCACTCATCCCGGCGTACTCCGCCGCCTTAAACCGTTGCTGCGGCCCCATCTCTTCGGATGAAACTCTGCGGCCGCAACGGCAATATGTAGCCTCGCGAGGCGTCTGATCTCGCAGGCACGTGTGTGCTGGCCTTCTGGTGTCAGATCCCTAACCGGATACGACAACACCTACTTCAAGTCTGCGCCCGGTTGCCACCGATGTCGAGTTGAGGTCGTGCCTGCGTGGCTAGGAGCGAGCCCCGACGCGCTGCCAGAGGCGGAAGCCGCGGGCCTGTTCCTCAAATGCACGAAACTCCGTGGCCTGCCTCATCCCGTCCGAGACGCGCCCTTGGAACTCACGCACGTACTGAACGCAGCGCGCCGACTTCAACCCCTCGCCAAGTTGCAGCGCACTCAGCGCGAACTCAAAACCACGGCCGATCTCGCCGTGAATGATGTAGGACTCGGCCTGCACCATGGTCGCAAAGAAGTCACTTCGGTTGTTGAGGCCATCGCCGAAAATGGATCCTGCACCGCGCTCCGTTGCTTCGATCGAGCGCCCCAGATCACGGAAACAATGGCCCATCTCGGCTGAGAGTTCCACCTCATCGAAGTAGGCGATGTATGGCGGATCGCTGTCGATTGTCCTCTGGCTGAGCTTCCGCTCTGCCTCTGCAAGAGCGAGGTCACAGCCGCGCCCATCTCCGAGGCGGGCGAGAGCTCGCGCTTCCATCGCGATGTGGTGTGCCGCCATCGTTGGCCCCAGGCTGCCGGCCGGGCCTGCGTATGCGGCGCGGGCGAGAGTCGCGGCATCCCGGTATCGCCCCAGGAACGTCGCCTGATGGCTCATCGCAGAGAGAATGCTGCTGCCAAGAAGCCTGTCACCAGCCGTCTGTGACATGCGTAGACCCTGGATAAAGTAGCGCTGCGCTATGCCGTGCAATCCGCTGTCGTACGACATGAATCCAGCGAGCAAGAGCGCTTCGGCAACAGCAGAGTGGAGCTGTCTGCCTACGGCATCGGAATATGTGCCTTCCAACATCGGCCGGACATCCGTGTGCAGGTATTGAATCAGCGCCCTTCGGGCATGGCCACCGCCAAACTTCCCGTCGAGGATGCTGAATGCGTCGGTTGTCGAGCGCACCATGTCCACGTCTACGGCGCCGACCGCCCGGCTACCCGCTCGCGTCAGCTCTCCGTCTGGTGGGGCCACGATCCAGCGCAGAGATGCAGTGTTCCAAGCCGCTGAGTCGGGCAGTGCCCGAACCAGCGTCTCAGCGTCGGCCAGGTCGGCGCGCCAAAGGTCGGTCACGGTCTTGGCTGTGCTCTCCGGCTTGTCCGCGAAGTCGAGCCCCAACTCTGGTTTGATCGCCGAGACTGCCGCTTCGCCCATCCCGGTGTCATCGATCGTGACGTGACGCCCCAACTTGCGCCCGATGGCGTCGGCGATGAACTGCGGAATGCTGCCGCGCGGGATGGAGCCCTTGAGCCATCTGGTCACGTACGTGTGGTCACAGGTGATGTCCTCACCTGCCCGAGCGGCGGCGGCGACCACAGCGCGAGCAAGTGACTTGTGTGAGAAGTCGGCTTCCTGCATGAGCGCGGCCAGCCTGGCGTTCCGGTCTGCCATCGCACCCCCAGAGAGCGGCAGTAGTACCAGCTTGACGCAACGTCACTCTACGCAGGTCAGCCCATGGGGTGCAGAGGGTTTGCACTTGGGGGTGCACGAGTGCACCCCCAAGTGCACGCTCCCGAACTCCCCCCTTGTTGACGAAGGTTGAGTCATCGCCGCGAGGCAGACCGGCAGTCCGGGTTCAAAGGCAGAGCGCTTGACGGCCCGGAATCGATCTGCCAACGTGAGTGGTAGGTAATACACACCACGCTTTAAGGCGTGGAGTTGCCGTGGCGGCGGGACTCCCCAGCAAGGTCGCCCGCGCCGCGGTTCTCCCTGACCCATCGACTCAGGAGAGCACCATGCGCATGTACGTCGGCCACCAACAGGCCGTATCCGCTGAGGACTTCGTGGAACTTGCCCTTGGCACCCCGGTTGAGCTGTGGCTCGGGGTGGAGGGCGAGACCGAGGAAGAGCGCACGGCCCGTCTGGACGCGGCGCGTGACATTCTCGCCGACCCCGAGTACCGCAACCTGCCGGACGACGTGGCGCGAATCGCCGCTGAGGTGATCGAGGCACACGCCCCGGAGCTGTTCAACGTCGTCCCGCTGGCGCGCTTGGTGAGCCGTCGCCGGTCCTCCCGGAAGGGAGCGGCGGCATGACGACCGCAACCGAGACGGGGCGCCCGGCGGTTCCGCCGCTGACGAAGCCGGAGATGGGCCTTGCCGGACTTGGCGCGCTCGCCGCGGCGGGTGTCGGTGCCCTGGGGCTGATCGCCTCATTCGACGCGGTGTCGGCCGCCGCGACCCGTTGGGGTTTTGGTGAGCCGTGGATGCTGCCGGTCGGCATCGACGTGGCCATTCCGGTGTTCACCGTGGCCAACCTGCTGTTGATCCGGATGGACATGGCGCTCGCCTGGGTGCGGTTCGTGCCCTGGGCGCTCACCCTGATCACGTGCGGGCTGAACGTCGCCGCCGGGCACACGCTGTGGGCGAAGGTGGCGCACGGCACGATGCCGCTGCTGTGGGTGGTGTTCTCCGAGATCGGCGCGCACGTCTACGCCGTACGGATCGGCGCCGCCACCGGCCGGCGCATGGAGAAGGTTCGTTTCTCCCGCTGGCTGCTCGCCCCGCTGTCGACGTTCGCCCTGTGGCGCCGCATGACGCTGTGGGAGATCACTTCCTACTCCGACGGGCTGAAGCGGGAGCGGGAGCGGCAGTTGGCCCGCGCGGAGCTTCGAGAACGGCACGGTCGGCGGTGGCGTTCGAAGACGCCCCGCCCGGAGCGGGTGCTGTTGAAGCTCGGGGAGCTGGCCCCGGCCAGCGAGGACGTTCCGCCCGTGCCGCCGAAGCAGGAGGCGCCCAAGCCGCCGCGCAAGCGAGCCGCCTCCGGCAAAGCCAAGGGCAAGGCAGCGAAGGCGCCGCGAACCCCGGCCGAACTGCTGGCCGAGGCGCGGGAGGCCACGGCGGACTGGTCAGACGACGCGATCAACGCTGAGGCGATCCGCACCAAGCTGCATTGTTCAGCCGCCAACTCCCGAGTGCTGCGGGACCTGTTGCTCCGCGAGCGGGCCGACGGACGCTCCCTGCACCCCGTGGACGACGACAGCGACGGCACCGAGGCGGCTGCCTGATGTCCGGGGCATACGGCAAGTGCTACGACCCCAGCGGCACGAGGTTCGGGGTTCCCACGTTCCCGTGGCGCTTCGCTCCGGACGGCTACGCCACCCGTCGACAGCTCCGGGCCCGCGGTCTGCGGCCGGGCGGACAGCCCATCGCCGCGCAGGTGATGCGCCGCCACCGGGGCCGCAAGGCCGGGGTGCAGGTGGCCTACCTGTACCGCATCGACCTGGCCAAGCCGGTCCGGCCGATGACCTCCCGCAGGTGCGGGGCGCTCGCCCTGGCGATGCTCGCCCGCCGCACCTGCCCCAAGTGCCGGATCACCTACGACTACTGCCTCCCGACCTCGCTCGGGATGTGCATCCTCTGCGCCCACCCCGAGGAACAGCGCGCCGCATAACCCGCACGGGGCCCGGTCTCAACCGACCAAAGCAGCGGCCGGGCCCCGCCATCCCTCCCGAGAGAAGGAAGTCTCAGTGAAACACCCCGACGACGACAACGAACTCTTCGACCGGCTGGAAGCCGAGATGGCCACCGACTCCAAGGGCGACGTAGTCGACCTGGACAAGGCACGATCCGCCCGCACCGAGTCGCCCAACGGCACGACCGACGCGTCCGCCCACTCCGGGCCCGACCGGTCGGGTGACCCGCAGCCGACCGAGTCGGCCGACTCGGAGACGGGGGAGTCGGACGACTCCGGCCCGGCTCTGGTCGACCGCCCCGCGTCGACTCGGACGGGCCCCGGTCTGATCGACCGCATCCGCGACTCCAAGCGGCTGGACGTCATCCCGGTGTGGATGAAGTCTCGCGCGGAGTTCGCCGAGGCGATGCGCTGGCTGGCCGGGCACGTGGGGCACACCATCGCCTTCCACGCGGTCCGCGTGCCGTTCCTGTACGTGCCCAAGCTCATCTGGCGCTCCCCGCGCGGTGCCCTCAACACCCTGGGCAGGATTGGACGTTGGGCCGTTGATGCGGAGGGCGAGCCGCTGCGGCAGGCTGAGGCGCGGCGCGAGAACTCGGAGCTGTACCTGAAGCTTTCGCGCCAGCGGGATCGTCGGGTCCGGCTGCGGATGCTCCTGACCGTCCTCGGCGGACTGTTCACCCTCGGGCTGGGCCTGTTCCTCGTGTTCGGCGCGGCGCCGATGACGCAGGTCGTCGCCGCCACGGTGGCCGTGCTTGGGTTCGGGCTCGCCGGAGCGCCGGCCGATGCGCCCCTGGCCACGCGTGCGGTCATCAAGACCGAGGTGCAGAAGCTGACCAGCGACATCGTGGTCAAGGCCATGGCGTCCATCGGCATCGGCCAGATCGCAACTGCGGTCGCCAAGGGCCTGGACGGCATCCGGTTCGTTTCCCCGATCACCCGCGAGGGTCCGGGCTGGCGCGCGGACATCGACCTGCCCTTGGGTGTGACGGTCGCCGATGTGGCCGACCGGCGTGCCCGACTCGCCTCTGGTCTGCGCCGCCCGCTCGGGTGCGTGTGGCCGGACGCCGACCCCAACGAGCACGAGGGGCGCCTGATCCTGTGGGTGGGGGACAGGGACCTGTCCAAGACCGGCATCGTCAAGTGGCAGCTGGCCAACGCCCGTCGGCACGACATTTTCAAGCGCAACCCGTTCGGCATCGACCCGCGCGGGCGGGCTCAGTCGGTGCCGATGATCCAGCACAACATCCTGATCGGCTCGCTGCCCGGCCAGGGCAAGACCGCCTCGGTGCGCGTGCTGGCCTGCGGCGCCGCCCTGGACCCGTCGGTAGAACTGTGGCTGCACGAGAACAAGGGCACCGGTGACCTGGACTCCCTCGAATGCGTCTCGCATCGGTTCGTCTCCGGCATCGACGACGACTCGATCAAGTACGCGGCTGACTCCCTGAAGTTGCTGCGTGCGGAGGTCATGCGCCGTGCGGCTGCGATCAAGAAGCTGCCGCGGGACCTGTGCCCGGACAAGCGCATCACCCGGCAGATTGCCGACAAGCGCTCGCTGAAGCTGTGGCCGCTGGTCGGTGTGTTCGATGAGTGCCAGAACCTGTTCGCCCACCCCAAGTACGGCAAACAGGCTGGTGACGATGCCGAGTTCATCATCAAGCTGGGCCGCGCGCTGGGGGTCATCCTGATCCTGGCCACGCAGCGCCCCGACAAAGACTCGCTCCCGACCGGGATCAGCGGCAACGTGTCCATCCGCTTCGCCCTCAAGGTCGCCGGACAGGTCGAGAACGACATGATCCTTGGCACGTCCGCGTACAAGAACGGCGTACGGGCGACCTCGTTCCGCCCGGAGATCGACGCCGGTAACGGCTACCTCGCCGGCGCGACGGCGCTGCCGGTCGTGGTGCGCACCGCCTACCTGGACGACAACGCCACGCACGCCATCGCTCAGCGCGCGCTCGCGCTGCGCAAGGCGGAGGGCACGCTGTCCGGGCACGCGCTCGGAGAGGAAGCCGAGAGCACGACTGGCCCGTCGTACGACCTGCTCGCCGACGTCGCCGCGGTCGTCCCGCCGACCGAGGAACGGGTGTGGAACGAGCGCATCGCCGCCCGGCTGGCAGAGCTGCGGCCGGAGGTCTACGGCGGCTGGAAGGGCGAGAACGTCACCAGTGCGCTCAAGCCGCACGGCATCACAACCCGCGGTGTGGCGGGGATGACCGACGACGGCGAGCGCACCACGCGCCGCGGCATCGTCCGGGACGACCTCACCAAGGTGATTGCGGAACGTGACGAAAATCGGGGCGCCGCCTAGCCGGGCCGACTGCTACCGGTAGCGGGGTGACCTGCTACCGGTAGCACCCCCGCTAGCACCCCATGTAGCACCTGATCAGCGAACTAGCGGATAGCACCCCACCTGCCCAAACCCCGAAAACCCCGAGAAAGGGCCCCCGATGCCCCTCATCGCCCTTGCTACCGCCTGCCTGCTCGCCATCACGCTCGGTTACGCCGCTGTCTGTGCAGGCAGCCCGTTCGGCACCTGCCGCAAGTGCCACGGCTTCGGCTTCGCCACGACCACCGACCGCAAAGGACGGCCCAAGCGCGGCAAGAGCTGCCGCCGCTGCAAGGCCACCGGCAAGCGCATACGCGCCGGGCGCTGGCTCTTCAACCGCGCTCAGCGGATCTACCGCGAAGGCACCCACTGACCACCACGCCCCACCACCCGAAGGAGGCACCACCCATGGCCGTGACCGTCTCCCTGGTCCTGCTCTTCGGACTCGTCCTGTTCTTCCTACTGCGCTCCAAGTCCCTTGGCTACGGCTCCGCGTTCATCGCCGCCGGGTTCGGCTTCTTCCTCGCCTCCACAGGCGCCGCCGGACCCATCAACCAGCTCGCCGCCGCCGTCATCAACGCCATCCCGCAACTGTGAGGAGTCCGGCCATGAACGAACAGATCATCGCCCGACACTGGCTCGCCATCATCGCGCCCAAGGCGGCGCCCGCCCTCGCCACCTCCACCGTGCTGATCCTGGCCCGCATCTGGAACGCCAACGGCGCCGAACACTCCGTCGGCAACGCCGTGCTGATGACCGCGCTCTCCCTCGCCGCCGCGGCGGCCGGCGCGTGCGCGAGCGTCGGCCGCGCCGGAGACAGCGTCATCGCCGGGACCGCGTTCGCCGCCTCCGGTGGGCTCGCCCTCGCCGGAGTCGCCGGATACGCCGACGGACTCTCCCTGCCCCTGTTGCTGTGCGTGCTCGCCACAGCCATCGCCTACGGGCTCGCCGCCCGGTACTGGCGCACCGACCGCCGTGAGCGCGTGGCGTACGAGCGGCACGTGAGCGACCGGCGCGAGGAACGCGCCCACGTCGAACGCGTCGAGACCATCCGCGGCACCACACAAGTTGAGGTCGCCCGCAGCGGCGCCGCCTACGCCGAACAGCTCGCCGCCGCCCTCGTCACCCGCGCTGCGCTGCCCGGCTTCGACCCCGCCGCCCTGGAGCGTGCGGGACTGCCCGAGCTGCCCGCGCACCACCGGGACACGTGACAGGGGCCCGCTGTGCGACTCCTGATCTGGCGTGACGCGGCGCACTTCGACCGGTTCGAAGACCTGACCTGCGCTCTGTGCGGCAAGCCCACGCCGATGCGCTCACACACCCAAGAGCCGGTCCACAAGGTATGCGCGGAGCAGTGGAACCACGCCCACCCCGAGGCTCCCCGCTACCGGGCAGGGACCCGCGATCTGGGCACACAGCGCTTCCACGACGACGCACCCACCACCAGCAAACAGACCACCGTGCGGCAGCTGCCCAAGCGAGCCGCACCCGAGCCCATGACCCTGCAACTGCCTACCACCGAGAGGAAGTCCGCATGAGCGCGATCCTGTGGCCCGTCGTCGGCCGCATCGTCACCGCCTTGGATGCCGCCAACGGCGAGGGCGAGCACGAGAGGGCGATGCGCCTGATCAAGGTCGTTGAGGAGACCGGCGAGGCGTCCGCCGCCTACATCGGCATGACCGGCCAGAACCCGCGCAAGGGCACCACCCACACTGCGGCGGACGTAGCCGACGAACTGTGCGACGTCATCATCGCCGCCGCCGTCGCCCTGCACGCATTCAGCGACGCCCCGCCCGCCGCCCTGACCGCCAAGTTGGACGCCGCCGCCCGACGGCTCAACAACCCCAACCCGCAGCGCACGCACTGACCCCGAGGGAGACAGAGGAAGCCATGTTCGAGATCCGCATCATCTGCGACCCGACCGACAGCGACCGCGTCAGTCAGGCCCTGTCCGAGGCGTTCACCGCCGGGCCCGTGCGCCAGCACCCCACCCGCGACGGTCAGCGCACCCGCCTGTACGTCAGTGCCGATCACTGCCCCGAGCCGAAGCCGTGGCCCACGCCGGAGCAGGCGTACGCGCTCGCCCCGAGCATCGTCAGCGAGATCGGATGGACGGCCCGCACCGCGGCCGACATGCCGTACCACGACGGATTGCACCGCGAGTACTGGCTTCGCAAAGCCGCCCTCTTGGACCGGATCGCGCTCAGCGATGAAGCCGACCGAGACACCAGCGACGCGGCCGACCTCGCCACCCGAGCCGCACAACGCCTGATGGACCTGGACGACACAGCCGTCATCTGCGACCCGCGCCACTACACCCGGCAGCAATACGCAGCTTGGGCCAAGAACCACTAGCAACGCCGCGGCGGCGGGACTCCCCAGCAAGGTCGCCCGCCGCCGCGGTTCTCCCTGCCCATCCGAAGACAGAACAGGAGAACCCCAGCATGCCGCACCCGGACGGCACTGCCCAGCTCACCTCTGCGCTTGACGCTGCGTCGCGCGGCTGGCACGTCTTCCCCCTCCGGCCCGGCGACAAGCGCCCCGCCATCACAGCCTGGGAACAGCGCGCCACCACTGACCCGGAACGCATCACCCGCTGCTGGACGCACGCCCCCTACAACATCGGCATCGCCACCGGACCTTCCGGCCTGGTCGTCGTCGACCTCGACACCCCCAAAGGCCCGGACGACACACCGCCGGCCGAATGGACCCACCCGGACATCCGCGACGGCATGGGGGTGTTCTTCGCCCTGTGCCAGCGGCACCACTGGGACAGCCACCTCGTGACGTACGAGCCGCACGACGGCATCCGCGAACTCACCCCGGACACGCACGTCGTGAAGACACCCAGCGGCGGCACGCACCTGTACTTCGCCACCCCCGAGGGCGAGCCGCTGCGCAACACAGCAGGCAAGCTCGGCTGGAAGGTCGACACCCGCGCGGCAGGCGGCTACGTAGTGGCCGCGGGCAGCACCGTCAACGGTCAGCCGTACGCGACCGTCCATGGCGCTGCCGTCGCACCGCTGCCCACGTGGCTCACGAAGTTGCTGCGCCCCGCGCCACTGCCCCCGCAGCGACCCATCACGGTCGCGCTCGCGACCCGCGATCGGCGCACCGCGTTCCTGAGCGCCGCGGTGAACGGCGAGTTGGCGCGCGTCTCCGGCTCTGGCGAGCACCAGCACAACACCGCGCTCTACCTCGCCTCGGTCGCCCTCGGGCAGCTCGTCGCCGGGGGCGAGCTGAGCGAGGCCGACGTGACCGGCTGGCTCCTCTCCGCCGCGCTGCAAGTCGGACAGGGCGAGCGCGAGGCGCGGCGCACTATCGCCTCCGGCCTGCGAGCCGGAGCCAACCGCCCCCGAAGGGTCGCGGCATGAGCACCAACCCGATTCCCCCGCTGCACCTGTACTCCGTGCCCAGCGACCCGCAACCCCCGGCAGCGGCGGCGCCGAAGCGGGAGCGCCCACGGACCGCATGGACGGCCGATCAGCTCATGGCCGCGCACTTCCCCGAGCCGAAATGGGCTGTGCCCGGCATCCTCGCCGAAGGGGTCAGCCTGCTCGCCGGACCGCCCAAGGTCGGCAAGTCCTGGCTCTCCCTCGGGCTCGGGCTCGCGGTCGCGGCCGGAGGTCAGGCGTTCGACTCCGTGCCCGTCCAGGGCGGCCCGGTGCTCTACCTCGCCCTCGAAGACACCCCGCGCCGCCTCCAGACCCGCATGGGCAAACTCTTGGGCGGACAACAGGCCCCGGCCGGCCTGACCCTGGTCACCGAATGCCCGCCCTTCCCCCAGGGCGGCACCGAGGCCATCGCACAGTGGCTGGACCGCAACCCCGATGCCCGCATGGTGGTCATCGACGTGTTCGCCAAGATGCGCGGCCAAGCCCCGCAAGGGGTGTCCGCGTACGACGCGGATTACGTCTCCGTCGGCTACGCCAAGCGGCTCGCAGACCACTACGGCATCGCCGTCGTCCTCGTCCACCACGTCCGTAAGGCAGGCTCCGACGACTTCCTCACAGAGGTCTCCGGGACCAACGGCATCGCGGGCGCTGCGGACGCCACGCTCGTACTCAAGCGGGCCCGCGGGCAGGCAGACGGCATTCTGCACGTCACCGGCCGGGACGTGGACGAAGCCGAGTATGCGCTTCAGTTCCAAGCCGCCTCCGGAGCCTGGCACCTGTTGGACGGCCCGGTCTCCGATCACACCGTGGGCGACACCCGCGCCGCGATCCTGCGGCACGTCCGTGCCAATCCCGGGGCGAAGCCGAAGGACATCGCCGGAGACCTGCCGCAGGTCGACATCGACACCATCCGCCGCACCTGCTCCCGCATGGCCGCCGACGGACAGCTCACCAGGGACGGCAGCGGCCGCTACTACCCGGACACCGAGACCCGGACACAGGGCGTACCGGAGGTGTCCGAGCTGTCCGACTGTCCGGCTACCCCACCTGACCAGCCCGAACGCCCCGGACAGTCGAAATCGGGGCTGTCCGGCCTGTCCGGTTCTGCCGAAGCCGAAGGGATGGCGGAATGAGTGCGCGTACACGGGACGAAAAGATGACCGTCAAAGAGGTCATTACTGATCTCAAGGTCGCCCCGTCCACCTTCTACCGGTGGCGCCAACTCGGAAAGGCGCCCCGTTCGATCAAGCTGCCGAACGGGGACGTTCGCATTCGTCGATCCGAGTACGAGCGGTGGCTCGCGGAGCGGGAGGACGCTGCGTGAGCAACGAGAACGACGCTCAGACCCTTCGCCCCCACGGATCGGCCAGGCCCGGGTACTCCCTCGACGTCCGGCTGTGGAAGGTCTCGAAGCTCAACCGGAAGGCGCGGCCCTACCAACTCCGATGGGTCGTGGGAGGGAAGGTGAGCAGTGCAACCTTCGCCACCTCGACGCTTGCCGAAAACCGGCGCAACGAGCTGTGGCAGGCCATGCGCCGGGGCGAGGCTTTCGAGATCGAAAGCGGACAGCCTGAGTCCGAAGTCCGAGCGGCGGCTGAAGCCGTTGAAGCGGTGGACAAGCCGCGGTTGCGCTGGTTCGAGTTCTGCCGGAAGTACGTGGCTGGACGCTGGCGCACGAGCGCGGCCAAGACCCGTGAGGGCATGGCGGACAGCCTCGCAGCCGTGACGCTCGCCATGGTCGGGCACGGGGATGGCGCTCCCGACGACGAAGACCTGCGGCTGGCCTTCCGGTGGTCGGTCGTCCCCGCGAACGCAGGGGAGAAGCCGCCGGCCGAACTCAAGGCCGCGTACGACTGGATCACAACGACAGGCCGACCGCTGGGGGACTTGACCAACCCCGAGGTGTTCGAGGGCGTGCTGTACCGCCTGAGCTACAAGCTGGACGGCACCCCAGCGGCGGGTGACACGTACAGGCGACGTCGCCGCACTCTCAACACAGCCCTCGAATACGCCGTGGTCGCCGGAGATCTTCCGGAGAACCCGCTTCAGCGGGCCCGTCGTAAGCACGTCGGTTCCAACGACGTGGTGGACCGCCGCGTGCTCGTGAACGCCATACAGGCCCGGCAGTTGCTTACGGCTGTCTCCTACGTCGGATCGTGGGATCGCTGCCGAGGGCGCCGCCTGGTGGCCTTCTACGCGGTCCTGTACTACGCCGGCCTTCGCCCCGCCGAAGCGGTTGGGCTCAGGTGGTCGGACTGCCACCTCCCGGAGACCGGATGGGGCACGTTGACGCTGCGCGAGACGCGCCCCGTCTCTGGGAAGCAGTGGACCGACTCGGGCGAGCGGCACGACCGCCGGGGCTTGAAGGCAAGGGAAGCCACCAAGGATCGCCCGGTGCCTATCCCGCCCGTCCTGATCGCCATCCTTGAGACGCACCGGAAGACGTTCGGCACGGCCAAGGAAGGGCGAGTGTTCGGCAACGAGCGCGGGGGAGTGGTCGGCTCATCTACCTACTGGCGAGTGTGGGAGGAAGCACGGGAGTACGCGCTCCCGCCTGAGCGCGTCGCCTCACCGCTGGCCGGACGTCCGTACGACCTACGGCACGCCTGCATCACGCGGTGGCTGAACGCCGGGGTGCCGATCGCGGAGGTGGCCCGGCGGGTCGGCAACTCGCCCGAGGTGATCCACCGCCGATACCACGGCTGCATCGATGGCCACGAGGAAATGGCTAATGCCCGAATTGATTTGGCGCTGAGAGAGGACGGGGACTAGTACCCAGTGATTTGAGGAAAGCTTCTTGCTTTCCTCAAATCACTGCTGATCCTAGAAGATGTCTGCCCATCCGTGCTCTGCGATGATCCCGTGGAGCTCCCAAGTCAGGAGTTCGCCTTCGAGTTTCGGGTTGGTATCCACGATCTCTTCGATCGCTTCCAGCAGCTTTTCTTTCGGCTTGGATTCAGTTGCCATGACGTATTGGTGTAGATAAAGCATTATGACGGCAACTTGCGTCTCGTCTGCTGAACAGGCTATCTGTACTGCCTCTGGTATTTTCGCAGTAAGCTCTTTGTCTGCAAGTAGGATCAGGAAAAGGCATTGTCCGCTGGACCCTCTTTGCCATTTTTGTAGCTCGTCCTGTGTATCCACTTCCCTGATCGTGTGGAAGATTTCCCGAGGCGTCCACGAGAAAGTCGAGGCGATTGATTTTCGAGTGCTTTGCGGGATCCAGTTGCCTTCGTGCCAGAAAATATCGGGATGGCTGATGCAGTGGGAGAGTACTCTCACGGCTAGGCACAGAGCTTGACCGGGAAGTCGCTCGATCAATTGCCTTACCATCAAGAGTGCACGCACGTCACCGCGTCCCAGTGCGAAGCAGTCTGCCACGGCTGCTTCTTGTTTCCCCGGGTCGACGTCTAGGAGGTTGAGGAGAGTGTGCCCTCCAGATCTCACCAAGTAAGTTCGTGCCGATTCTCGGAAGTGCGGCCACGTCTCATGGGTGAGTATTTGTCCCTTCGGGAAAACTACGAAGTGGCCTGTTAGTTCGTTCGCTGCACCCTGCCCGCTTTTTCCCGTCGGTCTAAAATCGCGGTAAGCCACCATGTCCTCGCGCACATAGGCGCTGAGGTTCATCCAGTGAATCTCATTCGCAGTGGGATCGTGCACTAACCCGAAAATGGGTATGGATGAATCGAGCCACAAGCGCAAATCCGCAGACTTGGCAGGAATTCCCCAATTGCCTGATCGGAAGAAACTTGCGCCCCCCTTTACTTGGATGGCTATGGACTCGCCAGTTATCTCAAGATTCTCGGTGAGGTCTACGAGGAGATCTTTCCCGTAGTCGTTTCCGGTATCCACCTCTTGGACGACGCACTCATGATTCTCCAAGAATGCCCTCGTCGCGTTGACGGCAGCTCGCTCGGTCTGCTTCGTGGGTAGCATGCGTTTTCTGGCCGAGCGAGGCGATGGGTCCTGATTTGCGGCCATTGTTGGATGATGGCAGAAGGTGCCTGGTAGCGCCGACGGTTCAGGAAGGCCGTGTGGTTGGTCGTGGGCGACTGCGGACACTGAGGGTGTAGCGCGTGTATCGCAGATGGTGCGTGAACGGTGAGAGACAACGAGAAAGAGCGGGAGTCAGTGAGACTGACTCCCGCTCTCTCATGTCGGCATCCGCACAGGTCAGAGCATGATTTTTGCTGGCTGACTGGCGAGTGCCCCCGGCAGGATTCGAACCTGCGCACACGGCTCCGGAGGCCGTTGCTCTATCCCCTGAGCTACGGGGGCGTGTCTGCTGCGTTGTGTGCGGCGACGGGTAGAACCCTACCAGCTGATCCGGGGTGTTCATGAACGGGTTTTCCGACGTCGCTCGGGGCATCACCCCTCGCCACCGCCCCCGGCGTTGGCCTCGCTGCCACCCCCTCGCCACCGCACCCCGTTGCCTCAATGCCACCCCCTGGCGTTGCCTCCGACGCTGCCCCGCAGTCGCCGCCTGACGTCGTACCCGGCCCCGCCTCCTGCCGCCCACACGGCAGCCCCCTGACGTCGCCCCCGGCGTTGCCACATCCCGCGCATCCCCCCGCCCCCCGCCCGATCCGGCACCCGCACCCACAAGCACCCCCCGTCCCCCGCAAGTGCCAGAAGTAGGGAAAACCCGGACGCGGTGGCCGGTCCGGACCTACTCTCGAGTTGTGCCAGGCGCGTCGGGTCGGGTGCTTGTTGTGGACGACAACAAGGTCATCCGGCAGCTGATCAGGGTCAATCTCGAGCTGGAGGGTTTCGAGGTGGTGACCGCGGCTGACGGTGCCGAGTGTCTGGATGTCGTTCATCAGGTGCGGCCCGATGTCGTCACCCTCGATGTCGTCATGCCCCACCTCGACGGCCTTCGTACCGCCGCCCGGCTTCGGGCCGATCCGCGGACCCGTGACCTGCCCCTCGCCATCGTCAGTGCCTGCACCTCGTACGAGGTCGACACCGGCCTGGACGTCGGTGTCGACGCCTTCCTCGCCAAGCCCTTCGAGCCTGCCGAACTCGTGCGCCTCGTACAGCAGTTGATCGAGCGGAGCGGGCGTGGCAGGGGTAGGGGAGAAGAGGGTGGTGAGCACGGGGTCGGGAGTGTGCTCGGGGTCGGTGAGGCGGAGCGGGCCGGGCGCGCCGGCGGCTGACGCGGGCCCAGTGCTCACCGGTTCACCCGGTCCACGGCCCGTCCACATCCCGGACCCTCGCCCAAACCGGCTCGCCTACCCACCCCCCTCCTCCCATACGCTTGTCCCGTGACCCCCGTCGAGCTCTCCCGCACCGTGCTGCGCGCGGTGCGTCGTGCTGTCGACGAGGGGGAGCTGAGCGTGGCCGTACCGCAACGGGCCGTTGTCGCGCCACCCGGTCCGGGTGGCTGTGGCGACTACGCCACCAACATCGCCCTCCAGCTCGCCCGGCCCGCCGGGCAGCCGCCCCTGCGCGTCGCCGAGATCCTGCAGCAGCACCTCGCCCGGACAGCCGGTGTCGCCGACGTCGTCGTCACCGGGCCCGGGTTCATCAACATCAGCCTGCAGGGCGCAGCGGCATCGGCGGCCGCCCTCACCAGCGAGATCCTCCGTGAGGGCATGGCGTACGGACACAGCGACACCCTCGCCGGGCACGTCGTCGAACTGCGCATCCCGTACGAGATCCGAGCCGAAGTCATCGCCGATGCGCTCACCCGCATCGTCGGTTCCCAGGGCGGTCGCGTCGAGGTCGACCACCGCGAGCCCGCGAACCTCCGGCCCGTCCCCGCCCCCGACGACCCCGCCCTCCTCGGCCCCGACGCCGCCCGTTGGGCGCTGCTGCATCCCGCCGCCCACGACCGGCCCCGTATCACCGCCGATCACCTGGTCCAGCGTGAGAGCAACCCTCTCTTCCGCGTCCGTTACGCCTGCGCCCGCACCCGGGCCCTCAGCCGTAACGCCGCCGACCTGGGCTTCACCTCCGAGCCCGGAGACGTACAAGAACCGGAAGAGGCACAGGCAGACGTACGAGAGGACACCGCCGTCCTTCTCGCCGCCCTCGCCGACCACCCCCGCGTCCTCGCCCGTGCGGCAGCACACCGCACGCCCGACAGCCTGGCCCGGCATCTCGTCACCGTCGCCGATGCCGTCCTCGCCGTAGTGCCCACCGTGCTTCCGCGTGGCGACGAGAAACCCTCGGCCGCCCACCGTGCCCGGCTCGCGCTCGCCGAAGCCGCCGGGACGGTGCTGGCCGGCGGCCTGTCCCTGCTCGGCATCGACGCACCCGACCACCTCTGAGCCACGAAGAGCCAAGAAGAGATCTGACATGAGCCGTTCCGCACACCCCGCCGGGCCCCGTCACGCCGACGTCCTCCCCGAGGGCCACTACTCCGCCCCGCCCACCGACCTCAACGTCCTCGACCCCAAGGTGTGGGCCGAGACCGTCACCCGTGACGAGGACGGAGTGGTCACCGTCGCCGGCATCGACGTGAAGACCCTCGCCGAGCAGTACGGCACCCCCGCCTACGTGCTCGACGAGGCCGACTTCCGGGCCCGGGCGCGTGCCTGGCGCAGCGCCTTCGGGGCCGATGCCGACGTCTTCTACGCCGGCAAGGCCTTCCTCTCCCGTGCCGTCGTGCGGTGGCTGCACGAGGAAGGGCTCAACCTCGACGTCTGCTCCGGCGGCGAACTCGCCACCGCCCTCTCCGCCGGCATGCCCGCCGAACGCATCGCCTTCCACGGCAACAACAAGTCGGCAGACGAGATCGACAGGGCCGTCCGCGCCGGAGTCGGGCGTATCGTCCTCGACTCCTTCCAGGAGATCGTCCGGGTCGCGCACATCGCGCAGTCGCTGGGCAAGCGGCAGCGCGTGCAGATCCGTATCACCGTCGGAGTCGAGGCGCACACCCACGAGTTCATCGCCACCGCGCACGAGGACCAGAAGTTCGGGATCCCGCTGGCCGGCGGGCAGGCCGCCGAGGCCGTGCGGCGCGCGCTTCAGCTCGACGGGCTCGAGCTGATCGGCATTCACTCCCACATCGGGTCGCAGATCTTCGACATGTCCGGCTTCGAGGTCGCCGCCCATCGGGTTGTCGGGCTGCTGAAGGACATTCGCGACGAGCACGGCGTGGAGCTGCCGGAAATCGACCTCGGCGGTGGCCTCGGTATCGCCTACACCAGCGATGACGACCCTCGCGAACCCCACGAGATCGCCAAGGCCCTCACCGAGATCGTGACCCGTGAATGCGAGGGCGCCAAGCTGCGCACCCCGCGCATCTCCGTCGAGCCCGGTCGTGCCATCGTCGGGCCGACCGCCTTCACGCTCTACGAGGTCGGCACCATCAAGCCTCTCGACGGGCTGCGGACGTACGTCTCCGTCGACGGCGGCATGTCGGACAACATCCGGACCGCGCTGTACGACGCCGAGTACAGCGTCGCCCTCGTGTCCAGGACCTCGGACGCCGAGCCGATGCTCGCGCGCGTCGTCGGCAAGCACTGCGAGAGTGGGGACATTGTCGTCAAGGACGCGTTCCTGCCGTCCGACCTGGCGCCCGGTGACCTCATCGCCGTGCCGGCCACGGGTGCGTACTGCCGGTCCATGGCCAGCAACTACAACCACGTGCTCCGGCCACCCGTCGTCGCCGTGAAGGAGGGCGAGGCCCGCGTCATCGTCCGCCGCGAGACGGAGGACGACCTGCTGCGTCTCGACGTCGGCTGACGCACAAAACGGAGGGGTGGAAGATCTCCTGTCTTCCACCCCCGTACAAATGAAATAGATGTCTCACGATCCGGACATGGGATAGAAACTCCCGTCCGGTGAGTGAGACTGGTCCAACCGTAGACGGTATGAGGAAACGAGGTCGGATGATGCGTACGCGTCCGCTGAAGGTGGCGCTGCTGGGCTGTGGGGTTGTCGGCTCAGAGGTGGCGCGCATCATGACGACGCACGCCGACGACCTCGCCGCCAGGATCGGGGCGCCCGTCGAGCTGACGGGCGTGGCCGTGCGGCGGCCCGACCGGGTCCGTGAGGGCATCGACCCGAGCCTCGTCACCACCGACGCGACCGCCCTCGTCAAACGCGGCGACATCGACGTCGTGGTCGAGGTCATCGGCGGCATCGAGCCCGCCCGCTCCCTCATCACCACCGCCTTCGAGCACGGCGCGTCCGTCGTCTCCGCGAACAAGGCGCTGCTCGCCCAGGACGGCGCCGCTCTCCACGCCGCCGCCGAGCAGCACGACAAGGACCTCTACTACGAGGCCGCCGTCGCCGGCGCGATCCCGCTGATCCGGCCGCTGCGCGAGTCCCTCGCCGGCGACAAGGTCAACCGGGTGCTCGGCATCGTCAACGGCACCACCAACTTCATCCTCGACAAGATGGACAGCACGGGGGCGGGGTACCAGGAGGCCCTCGACGAGGCCACGGCGCTCGGATACGCCGAGGCCGACCCCACCGCCGACGTCGAGGGCTTCGACGCCGCCGCCAAGGCCGCCATCCTCGCCGGCATCGCCTTCCACTCGCGGGTGCGTCTCGACGACGTCTACCGCGAGGGCATGACCGAGGTCACCGCCGCCGACTTCGCCTCGGCGAAGAACATGGGCTGCACCATCAAGCTGCTCGCCATCTGCGAGCGGGCGCAGGACGGCGGATCGGTCACCGCGCGCGTGCACCCCGCCATGATTCCGCTGAGCCACCCGCTCGCCTCCGTGCGCGGCGCGTACAACGCCGTGTTCGTGGAGTCCGACGCGTCCGGGCAGCTCATGTTCTACGGACCCGGTGCGGGTGGTGCGCCCACCGCCTCCGCCGTGCTCGGCGACCTCGTCGCCGTCTGCCGCAACCGACTCAGCGGGGCAACGGGGCCCGGCGAGTCGGCGTATGCCGCGCTGCCCGTGTCGGGGATGGGTGAAGTCGTCACCCGGTATCACATCAGCCTCGACGTGGCCGACAAACCGGGTGTTCTCGCCCAGGTCGCGACCGTGTTCGCAGAGCACGGTGTCTCGATCGATACGGTTCGGCAGCAGGGCAAGGACGGCGAGGCCTCTCTCGTCGTCGTCACCCACCGCGCGTCCGACGCGTCCCTGAGCGGGACCGTCGAGGCGCTGCGCAAGCTCGACACCGTGCGGGGTGTCGCCAGCATCATGCGGGTTGAAGGAGAGTAACCAGCAATGACCCACCAGTGGCGCGGAATCATCGAGGAGTACCGGGACAGGCTGCCGGTATCCGACACCACGCCGGTCGTGACGCTCCGCGAGGGCGGCACGCCCCTCGTGCCCGCGCAGGTGCTCTCCGAGCGCACGGGCTGCGAGGTCCACCTCAAGGTGGAGGGCGCGAACCCCACGGGGTCCTTCAAGGACCGCGGCATGACCATGGCCATCACCAGGGCCAAGGAGGAGGGCGCGAAGGCTGTGATCTGCGCCTCCACCGGCAACACGTCCGCCTCCGCCGCCGCGTACGCCGTGCGGGCCGGCATGGTTTCGGCCGTTCTCGTCCCGCAGGGCAAGATCGCGCTCGGCAAGATGGGGCAGGCGCTCGTGCACGGCGCCAAGATCCTCCAGGTCGACGGCAACTTCGACGACTGCCTCACCCTCGCCCGCGCGCTCAGCGACAACTACCCTGTGGCGCTGGTGAATTCGGTCAATCCCGTGCGCATCGAGGGCCAGAAGACGGCCGCCTTCGAGATCGTCGACATGCTGGGCGACGCCCCCGACATCCACGTCCTCCCGGTCGGCAACGCGGGCAACATCACCGCGTACTGGAAGGGCTACAAGGAGTACGCCGCCGACGGCACCGCCACGCACACCCCGCGAATGTGGGGTTTCCAGGCATCCGGCAGCGCCCCGATCGTGCGCGGCGAGATCGTCAAGGACCCGTCGACCATCGCCACCGCGATCCGCATCGGCAACCCCGCCTCCTGGCAGTACGCCCTGGCCGCGCGGGACGAGTCCGGCGGCCTCATCGATGAGGTGACGGACCGTGAAATCCTGCGCGCCTACCGGCTGTTGGCCGCGCAGGAGGGCGTTTTCGTCGAGCCGGCGTCCGCCGCGTCCGTCGCCGGTCTGCTGAAGGCGGCCGAGCAGGGCAAGGTCGACCCGGGGCAGCGCATCGTGTGCACCGTCACCGGCAACGGCCTCAAGGACCCCGACTGGGCCGTCGCCGGCGCCCCGCAGCCGGTCACCGTCCCGGTCGACGCGGTGACGGCGGCCGAGCGCCTCGGTCTGGCCTGATCGGGAACTCCCTCCAAGGGGTGCACAGGGGGCTTACGGCACGCATCGTGCGCCTCCTGTGCGCCCTATGTCGCCACAGAAGCTTCCTTCGATAGGCTGTACTGAACCCGCCCGCCGCATATGCCTCCGCACATGGAGCATGTGGACGGTGCCGCGCCGTCGTTGCGGCCTTGGGGGTCTCCACGTACGTATCCGATGTCGTATCGAATGTCTTCGACCATCACGCAGCTCAAGGAGAGTCATCGAGAGATGGCCGGTCCCGCCTTCCGCGCCGCCGCCGTAAGGGTGCGCGTCCCCGCCACCAGCGCCAACCTCGGCCCGGGCTTCGACGCCTTCGGCCTGTCGCTGGGGCTCTACGACGATGTCGTCGTCCGGGTGGCCGATTCCGGGCTGCACATCGACATCGCCGGTGAGGGCAGCGAGACGCTGCCGCGTGACGAGAACCACCTCCTCGTACGTTCCCTGCGCACCGCCTTCGACCTGCTCGGCGGGCAGCCGCGCGGCCTCGAGATCGTGTGCGCCAACCGCATTCCGCACGGCCGCGGTCTGGGCTCCTCCTCGGCCGCCATCTGCGCCGGTATCGTCGCCGCGCGCGCCGTGACCATAGGCGGGGAGTCGAAGCTCGACGACACGGCGCTGCTCGAGCTCGCTACCGAGATCGAGGGTCACCCCGACAATGTGGCGGCCTGTCTGCTCGGCGGTTTCACCCTCTCCTGGATGGAGGCGGGTGCCGCGCGTGCGATCAGGATGGATGCCGCCGATTCCATCGTTCCGGTGGTTTTCGTGCCCGGAAAGCCGGTCCTCACCGAGACCGCGCGCGGACTGCTCCCGCGCACCGTGCCGCACGTCGACGCCGCCACCAACGCGGGCCGGGCCGCGCTGCTCGTCGAGGCGCTCACCAGACGCCCCGAGCTGCTGCTGCCCGCCACCGAGGACCGTCTTCACCAGGAATATCGCGCGCCCGCCATGCCGGAGAGCGCGGCACTGGTGGAGCGGCTGCGGGCCGACGGAGTCCCGGCAGTCATCTCGGGTGCGGGACCCACCGTGCTGGCGCTGGTCGATGCCGACAGCGCCGACAAGGTCGCCCATCTGGCGGGCGAGGGGTGGGCCGCGAATCGGCTTGAACTCGACGCCCAGGGAGCGAGCGTGCTGCCGCTCGCGACCGCCAGTGACATTTAGAAGCCGGCGGTTGCCGGATTTCGAGAGGGGGAATGTTTGTTGGATCCGGTAGTGTTAATCTCAAGTCTGCACCCGACCCCACCATGGCGAGGTGCTTCGTGTCCCCGTCCGGGACAGACATTCTTCCGGGAGCCTCCCAAGCCGCACTGTGTTCCGTACGACGTACGCGGGCAGTACCTCGTACGCGGGCGCTGAGCGACTTGCCGGGCACGCTCCGGAATCGGTGCGACCAAGCCACGTGACACCGTCATTCGGTGCCACGGCCACGGCTTTGGGAAGCGCCATCCCAGATATTGCCTCCGCCACTTTTGGCGGACCACCGCCCCGGCACGGTCCACACAGCAAGGACCGAAAGCCGGAAGCACAACCGGTCGCCGAGCCAGACAGGCCGACGTCCGCTCCAGGGAAGGACCCTTCGTGAGCGACACCACCGATCTGATGGGCGCACGTGTCGAGGAGACCGCTGCCGCGCCCGCCACGGACGCCTCCGCGCCTGCCACCGGTGCAGGCTCCCGGCGGCGCCGCGGTACCGGCCTCGAGGGCATGGTGCTGGCCGAGCTGCAGCAGGTCGCATCCGGCCTCGGCATCAGGGGCACGGCGCGCATGCGCAAGAGCCAGCTGATCGAGGTCATCAAGGAGGCGCAGGCCGGGGGCGGTGCCGCCCCGGCGAAGGCCGAGGCAGCTGCCGAGACCAAGCCCAAGCGCCGTGCCACCTCCAAGGCTCGTACGGGCGAGGAAGCAGCTCCCGCCGCCGAGAAGGCCGAGAAGAAGGCGGCCGCTCCGGCCGAGAAGGCCGTGGCCCAGCAGCAGATCGAGATCCCCGGCCAGCCGGCCAGCGACGACGCCCCCGCTGAGCGCCGTCGTCGCCGCGCCACCGCCGAGGCGGGCAGCCCCGAGACGGTCGCCGCCGAGGCGAAGAGCGAGCCGAAGGCCGAGACGTCCGCCCCGCAGGCGCAGGGCGAGGCCAAGAACGACGCCGGTGACGGCGACGGCCGCCAGGGCCGTCGCGACCGCCGCGACCGCGACCGCGGAAGCCGTGACCGCGACCGCCGTGGCAACAAGGGCGACGAGCAGCAGGGCGGCCAGGGCGGTGGCCAGCAGCGCCAGGACCGGCAGGACCGTCAGCAGGGCGGCGCCCGCCAGGAACGTCAGGACCGCCAGCAGCGTGACAACGGCCCGCAGGACGACGACGACTTCGAGGGTGGCCGCCGCGGTCGCCGGGGTCGTTACCGGGACCGTCGTGGCCGTCGTGGCCGTGACGAGATGGGCGGCGGCGCCGAGCCGCAGCTCAACGAGGACGACGTCCTGATCCCCGTCGCGGGCATCCTGGACATCCTCGACAACTACGCCTTCATCCGTACGTCGGGCTACCTGCCGGGTCCCAACGACGTGTACGTGTCCCTCGCCCAGGTCCGTAAGAACGGTCTGCGCAAGGGTGACCACGTCACCGGTGCCGTGCGTCAGCCCAAGGACGGCGAGCGTCGCGAGAAGTTCAACGCCCTCGTCCGCCTCGACTCGGCGAACGGCATGGCGGCCGAATCCGGGCGCGGGCGCCCGGAGTTCAACAAGCTGACGCCGCTTTACCCGCAGGACCGGCTCCGCCTGGAGACCGACCCGGGCGTGCTGACCACTCGCATCATCGACCTCGTCGCGCCGATCGGTAAGGGCCAGCGCGGTCTGATCGTGGCCCCGCCGAAGACCGGCAAGACCATGATCCTGCAGGCGATCGCCAACGCGATCACCGTCAACAACCCCGAGTGCCACCTGATGGTCGTCCTGGTCGACGAGCGTCCGGAAGAGGTCACCGACATGCAGCGGTCGGTCAAGGGCGAGGTCATCTCCTCGACCTTCGACCGCCCGGCCGAGGACCACACCACGGTCGCCGAGCTCGCCATCGAGCGCGCCAAGCGGTTGGTGGAGCTGGGCCACGACGTCGTCGTCCTGCTCGACTCGATCACGCGTCTGGGCCGTGCGTACAACCTGGCCGCGCCGGCTTCCGGTCGCATCCTGTCCGGTGGTGTCGACTCGACCGCGCTGTACCCGCCGAAGCGCTTCTTCGGTGCGGCGCGCAACATCGAGGACGGTGGCTCGCTCACCATCCTCGCCACCGCGCTGGTGGACACCGGGTCCCGCATGGACGAGGTGATCTTCGAGGAGTTCAAGGGCACGGGCAACGCCGAGCTCAAGCTCGACCGGAAGCTCGCGGACAAGCGCATCTTCCCGGCGGTGGACGTCGACGCGTCCGGTACCCGTAAGGAAGAGATCCTGCTCGCCAGCGACGAGCTCGCCATCACCTGGAAGCTGCGTCGCGTGCTGCACGCGCTCGACCAGCAGCAGGCGATCGAGCTGCTGCTCGACAAGATGAAGCAGACGAAGTCGAATGCCGAGTTCCTGCTGCAGATCCAGAAGACGACGCCCATGCCCGGCAATGGTGACTAGTCGCCGTTGAAAGCACAGCTCCGCGCCCCCAGGGCGTGAAGGTCGTCCCCCGTCACAGAAGTGACGGGGGACGACCTTTTGGCGCTGATAGGAACGGGTGTTTCATCGCGCCCCATTCCTATCTCCCTGGGGGGACCTCCTTGCGTACGTTCTTGTCCGGCAGTGGTCGTCGCAGACGTCGGATACGCATCGGCCTGCCCGTGGCCGCCGCCGGTGTCGCCGCCGCCGTTGCCGCCGCGTTGTTGACCTCGTCCGCCGGTGCCGCGACCTCCGTGCCGACGCCGACCGTCAAGCCGGCCACCAGCACCGTGTCGACCGCCGCGCTGACGAAGCGCATCGCCGGGGCTCTGGCCACCGACGGCACCGCGGGGGAGGCGACGCAGAAGTCGTCCCTCAGCGCGAGCACCACCGACTCCTCCGGCACCACCGGCTCCACCGTGAGCCCGTACGTCGTCGGCGGCACCGACACCGCCATCACCTCGGCGCCCTGGATGGCCCAGCTCTGGTACTACGACGACCGGGGCACCACCGACGAGAGCGACGACCTCGGCTTCTTCTGCGGTGGCACGGTCGTCTCGCCGACGAAGATCCTCACCGCCGCGCACTGCGTGAAGGACGAGGACGGCAAGAGCTACAACTGGAAGGCGTACGGCGCCGTCCTGACCGGCACCTCGCAGCTGCCGACCACCGACAGCTCCGGCAGCACCGATCTGCACGGCGGCACCGTCTCGCTGCCGCTGCGGCAGTGGAACCACCCGTCGTACAGCCCGACGACCATCAACAACGACATCGCCGTCCTCACCCTCGCCGCTCCCGTCAAGGCGACGCCGATCCGCATGACGACGTCCGGCGACACCACCTCGTACGCGGGCGGCACCAGCGCCAAGCTCTACGGCTGGGGGCGTACCAGCTCCACCAGCCAGGACATCTCCGAGACGCTGAAGTCGGCCACGCTGACCATCCACGCAGACAGCACCTGCACCGGCGTGTACGGCAGCGACTACGTCAAGGGCCACATGATCTGCGCCGGCACGCAGAGCGGCAGCGACACCGGTACGAAGGCGGCGTGCAACGGGGACTCCGGCGGGCCGCTGATCGTGAACAACCGGATCGTCGGCGTCGTTTCGTGGGGCGTGGCCGACTGCGTGGCGAAGGGCTACTACAGCGTCTTCTCGAAGGTCAGCACCTACATCGGCGCCGCCTACGCGAACGTGGACGACACCAACCTCAGTTACACCGACGGCAAGGCCGATCTCTGGGTGCGCAACTCCTCCACCAAGGAGGCGTACGAGAAGGACTCCAAGGGCACCTCGTTCGCCGCGCGTGTGTCGGTGGGGTCGTACGACGGCGTGAACGTCGCCCTGCAGACCGACCTCGACCGGGACGGCTACCAGGACCTGGTGCTCCGCCAGAGCAGCACCGGCGACGTCTACTGGCTGCACTACGTGCCCTCCAGCAGCTCCTGGTCGAAGACGAAGATCTTCAGCGACTGGAAGACCCGCACCCGCATCGTCACCCCGGGCGACGTCACCGGCGACTACCTCCCCGACCTGCTCTCGGTCGACTCCGCCGGCACCCTGTGGATCTATCCCGGCAAGGGCAACGGCACGTTCGCGGCCCGCGTGAAGGTCGGCACGGGCTGGAACCAGTACAACTCCCTGCGCGCGCACGGCGACTTCACCGGCGACGGCAAGGCCGACCTGCTCGCCCGCAAGAGCAGCACCGGAGACCTGTACCTGTACAAGGGCACCGGCAAGTCCGGCACGGGCGCCTTCTCGACCCGTATCAAGGTGCGCAGCGCCTGGACCGGCTACAACGCCTTCGACGCGGTCGGCGACATCAGCGGGGACGGCAAGGCCGACTTCCTGGCTCGCACACCCGGCGGCACGCTCTATCTGTACAAGGGCACCGGTAAGGCCACCAGCGAGATCTTTGCCACAAGGATCTCGGTCGGTACCGGTTTCCAGCAGTACGACCTCTTCGGCTGAAACCGCAGGTGAGCGAGTTACAGCCGTAAACTGTCGTGACGCTCTGTGCCCAACCTTCCACGGGTTGGGCACTTTGCGTTGTGCAACCCTTTCTCGAGTTTCTCCGTCTGACCCGACGGAGCGACGATGGTGCGGTACGACCCGTATCGACAGGCCTGTCCCTCAAAGCAGGGGGTAACCGACCGGAACGAGATTGAGGAGCACATGTCCGCCGAGAGCACGCCGGGACCCGGCATACCGGGAACGCCCGGCACCAACGGCTCGCGCAACAGCGCCAAGGGCCGTCGCCGCAAGCCGCGTGACAAGCGCCACAAGGGCCTGGTCGTCACGGCCTGGGTCGCCGCGGGCATTGTCGTGCTGGGCGGCACCGGAGCCGGATACGTGTACTTCAAGCTCAACGGCAACATCAAGAGCGTCGACATCGACTCGGCCCTGGGCACGGCCCGGCCCACGAAGGTCGACAACGGCTCCGAGAACATCCTCGTCCTCGGCTCGGACTCCCGGTCCGGCAAGAACAAGAAGCTCGGCGGCGGCGCGGACGACGGCAGCGCTCGCTCCGACACCGCGATGATCATCCACGTCTACAAGGGCCACAAGAAGGCCAGCGTGGTCTCCATCCCGCGGGACACCATCATCGACCGCCCCGAGTGCACCGACACCAAGGGCGACACCCATGACGCCGCGACCGGCGTGATGTTCAACTCCGCGTACTCCACGGGCGGCGCCGCCTGCGCGGTGAAGACCGTCGAGTCCCTCACGGACATCCGCATGGACCACTACCTCGAGGTCGACTTCAGCGGCTTCGAGAAGCTCATCGACGAGCTCGGCGGTGTCCCGGTCACCACGACCAAGGACATCAAGGACTCCGAGAGCCACCTGAACCTCAAGGCCGGCACGCACAAGCTCGACGGCGAGCAGGCCCTCGGCCTGGTCCGCACCCGGCACGGCGTCGGCGACGGCTCCGACCTCGGCCGTATCCAGCTCCAGCAGGCCTTCATCAAGGCGCTGGTCAACCAGGTCAAGGACATCGGCGTCTTCACCAGCCCGAAGAAGCTCTACAACCTCGCCAACACCGCCACCAAGACGGTGACGACCGACTCCGACCTGGGCTCGGTCAATCGTCTGATGTCCTTCGCGAACGGCCTCAAGGGCATCAGCTCGTCGAAGATGAACATGGTCACGATGCCGGTCCAGTACGACCCCGCGAACCCGAACCGTGTCATCGTCGAGAAGGCGAAGTCCCAGCAGGTCTGGACGGCCCTGAAGAACGACCGGGCGATCCCCAAGTCGGCCACCCAGGGCACCGCGAGCGGCGAGGCCAAGGGCGTGGTCAGCGCCGGCTGAGGGACGCGGTGCCGTATCGATCCGCGGCTCCGCCGAGTGGGCGCGACCAGCCCCCCCGGCCCGCGGGGAACAAACGACAGTCACCCCCCGTTTTGGGGGATGGCCCCAGTCCTGGCAGACTGGTACGTCGGCCCCGGTTCACGCGGCAGCATCCTGCGGCTGCGACCCGGCGCCCTCCCGAAACTAGGAGACACCTTGAAGCGCGACATCCACCCCGAGTACGTCGAGACGCAGGTCAGCTGCACCTGTGGCGCGTCGTTCACCACCCGCAGCACGATCTCCAGCGGCACCGTCCGCGCCGAGGTCTGCTCCGAGTGCCACCCGTTCTACACGGGCAAGCAGAAGATCCTCGACACCGGTGGCCGTGTGGCCCGCTTCGAGGCCCGCTTCGGCAAGGCTGCTGCCGGCTCCAAGAAGTAGCGAGCTCCAATTCGCCGGTCCACGGCCGCGCCCTGAAACAGGCGCGCCGGGACCGGCGTTTTTGGTCGCCCGCCTTCCCCTTTTCCCAGCAGTACAGGAGCCCAAGATGTTCGAGGCCGTCGAGGAACTCGTCGGTGAGCACGCCGACCTGGAGACGAAGCTCGCCGACCCGTCGGTCCACGCCGACCAGGCCAACGCGCGCAAGCTGAACAAGCGTTACGCCGAGCTCACCCCGATCGTCGCCACGTACCGCTCCTGGAAGCAGACCGGCGACGACATCGAGACGGCGAAGGAATTCGCCGCCGACGACCCGGACTTCGCCGCCGAGGTCAAGGATCTGGAGAAGCAGCGCGAGGAGCTCACCGAGAAGCTGCGCCTGCTGCTCGTCCCGCGCGACCCGAGCGACGACAAGGACGTCATCCTGGAGATCAAGGCGGGGGCCGGCGGCGACGAGTCCGCCCTCTTCGCCGGGGACCTCCTGCGCATGTATCTCCGGTACGCCGAGCGCATCGGCTGGAAGACCGAGATCATCGACGCCACCGAGTCCGAGCTGGGCGGCTACAAGGACGTCCAGGTCGCCGTGAAGACCAAGGGCGGCCAGGGCGCGACCGAGCCCGGGCAGGGCGTCTGGGCCCGGCTGAAGTACGAGGGCGGGGTGCACCGCGTGCAGCGCGTGCCCGCGACCGAGTCCCAGGGCCGGATCCACACCTCCGCCGCGGGTGTCCTGGTGACCCCCGAGGCCGAGGAGGTCGACGTGGAGATCAACCCCAACGACCTCCGCATCGACGTCTACCGGTCCTCCGGCCCCGGCGGCCAGTCCGTCAACACCACCGACTCCGCCGTGCGCATCACGCACATTCCCACCGGAGTCGTCGCCTCCTGCCAGAACGAGAAGAGCCAGCTGCAGAACAAGGAGCAGGCACTGCGTATCCTGCGCTCCAGGCTGCTCGCAGCGGCGCAGGAGGAGGCGGAGAAGAATGCCGCCGACGCCCGCCGCAGCCAAGTCCGCACCGTCGACCGCTCCGAGAAGATCCGTACGTACAACTTCCCGGAGAACCGCATCTCGGACCACCGCGTCGGCTTCAAGGCGTACAACCTGGACCAGGTCCTGGACGGCGACCTCGACGCGATGATCCAGGCCTGCGTCGACGCGGACTCGGCGGCGAAGCTGGCGGCCGCGTAAGGCGCACGTACGCACGACCGAGTACGACACGGAGGACTTGCGTGAACCTGCTGCTCGCAGAGGTGGCACAGGCCACCCAGCGGCTGGCCGACGCCGGCGTGCCCTCGCCGCGCAACGACGCGGAGGAGCTCGCCGCGTCCGTGCACGGCGTGAAGCGGGGCGAGCTGCACTCCGTGAAGGACTCGGACTTCGACGCCCGCTACTGGGAGGTCATCGCCCGGCGTGAACAGCGCGAGCCGCTGCAGCACATCACCGGGCGGGCCTACTTCCGGTATCTCGAACTCCAGGTGGGGCCGGGCGTGTTCGTGCCCCGGCCCGAGACGGAGTCCGTGGTCGGCTGGGCCATAGACGCCGTACGCGCCATGGACGTCGTCGAGCCCCGCATCGTCGACCTGTGCACCGGCTCCGGCGCCATCGCGCTCGCGCTCGCGCAGGAGGTCCCGCGCTCGCGCGTGCACGCCGTGGAGCTGTCCGAGGAAGCCCTCCGGTGGACCCGCAAGAACGTCGAGGGATCCAGGGTCGACCTGCGTCAGGGCAACGCTCTCGACGCCTTCCGCGACCTCGACGGCCATGTCGACCTCGTCATCTCCAACCCGCCGTACATCCCGCTCACGGAGTGGGAGTACGTCGCCCCCGAGGCGCGGGACTACGATCCCGAACTCGCCCTGTTCTCAGGGGAGGACGGCCTCGATCTCATCCGCGGTCTGGAACGGACCGCACACCGGCTCCTGCGCCCCGGCGGCGTCGTCGTCATCGAGCACGCCGACACCCAGGGCGGCCAGGTGCCGTGGATCTTCACCGAGGAGCGGGGCTGGGCCGACGCGGCCGACCACCCCGACCTCAACAACCGACCCCGGTTCGCGACCGCCCGCAAGGCGCTGCCGTGAGCCGGCCGACTTCAATCCCGCAGTACGTGTACGAGGAGGCCCGCTAGATATGGCACGGCGATACGACACCAACGACGCGACCGACCGCACGACCGGTCTGCGCGAAGCCGCGTCCGCCGTCCGCCGTGGCGAGCTCGTGGTCCTCCCGACCGACACGCTGTACGGCATCGGCGCGGACGCGTTCTCCTCGGAGGCGGTCGTCGAGCTGCTGGAGGCCAAGGGCCGGGGCCGCAACATGCCCACCCCCGTGCTGATCGGCTCCCCGAACACCCTCCACGGTCTCGTCACCGACTTCTCCGAGCTGGCCTGGGAACTGGTCGACGCCTTCTGGCCGGGCGCGCTCACGCTCGTCGCCAAGCACCAGCCGTCCCTGCAGTGGGACCTGGGTGACACCCGTGGCACCGTCGCCGTGCGCATGCCGCTGCACCCGGTGGCCATCGAGCTGCTGACCGAGGTCGGCCCCATGGCCGTGTCGTCGGCGAACCTGACGGGCCACCCCGCTCCGGAGGACTGTGACGCCGCGCAGGAGATGCTCGGCGACTCCGTCTCCGTCTACCTCGACGGCGGCCCGACCCCCGGCATCGCCCCGTCCTCCATCGTCGACGTCACCGGCCGCGTACCGGTGCTGCTGCGCGAGGGCGCGCTGACGGCGGACGAGCTCCGGAAGGTCGTACCCGACCTCGAGGTGGCGAATTGACGGCCCCTGACGCGGGGCGTGGCATAGGCAACGGGGAAGACACGGGGACATTCGGGCTCCCCATGACCAACTTCCGCATCCTCCACGTCAGCACCGGCAACGTGTGCCGCTCGCCGATCACCGAGCGGCTGACCCGCCATGCCCTGGCGGACCGGCTCGGCGATCCGCTGTGGGGCGGGCTGATCGTGGAGAGCGCGGGCACCTGGGGCCACGAGGGCGCATCCATGGAGGCCAACGCGGAGACGGTCCTCGCCGACTTCGGCGCGGACGCCACCGGCTTCAAGGGCCGGGAACTGCTCGACGAGCACGTCATCATGGCCGACCTCGTCCTGACGGCGACCCGCGACCACCGCCAGCAGGTGATCTCGATGGGCCACTCGGCGGGCCTGCGCACCTTCACCCTGAAGGAGTTCACCCGCCTGGTCCGGGCCATAGACCCGGCGACCCTCCCCCCACTGGAGGACGGCGTGGTCGCCCGCGCCCGCGCCCTGGTCCGCGCGGCCGCGGCTCTACGCGGGTGGCTCCTGGCCCCGACTGCCGAGGCCGACGAGGTGTACGACCCGTACGGCGCCCCGCTGACGTTCTTCCGTTCCATCGGGGACGAGATACACCAGGCGCTGGATCCGGTGGTCACGGCGCTGACGGGAGTGCCGGCACGCGCTTGAAGCGGGACGCGTCGGCACAGCGTTCACCGGTGTACCTGCAACGGCGTAACAACCGAGCACCCCACCCGCCCCGGGCCTACATTGGACGTACGTCACCGTCGACGCCCCCGGAGCCCATCATGCCGGTCACCCGTACCCTCGAGGCCGATGTCCTGCGCCGGCAGGACCCGGAGCTGGCCGGGATCCTGCTCGCCGAGCTCGACCGGCAGTCGACGACGCTGCAGCTCATCGCCGCCGAGAACTTCTCCTCGCCCGCCGTGCTGTCCGCGCTCGGCTCAGCCCTGGCCAACAAGTACGCCGAGGGATATCCGGGCGCCCGGCACCACGGCGGCTGCGAGATCGTCGACGTCGCCGAGCGCATCGCCGTGGACCGTGCGAAGGCCCTGTTCGCCTCCGAGCACGCCAACGTGCAGTCCCACTCGGGGTCGTCGGCCGTCCTGGCCGCGTACGCCGCCCTGCTCAGGCCAGGCGACACCGTCCTCGCCCTCGGCCTCCCCTACGGCGGCCACCTCACGCACGGCTCGCCCGCCAACTTCTCCGGCCGCTGGTTCGACTTCGTCGGGTACGGCGTCGACGCCGAGACCGGGCTCATCGACTACGAGCAGGTGCGGACGCTGGCCCGTACGCACCGCCCCAAGGCGATCGTGTGCGGCTCCATCGCCTATCCGCGGCACATCGACTACGCCCTCTTCCGCGAGGTCGCCGACGAGGTCGGGGCGTATTTGATCGCCGACGCCGCCCATCCCATCGGGCTCGTCGCCGGGGGAGCGGCGCCCAGCCCGGTGCCGTACGCCGATGTCGTCTGCGCGACCACGCACAAGGTGCTGCGCGGGCCCCGCGGCGGGATGATCCTGTGCGGCGCCGAGCTCGCGGAGCGGGTCGACCGGGCCGTCTTCCCGTTCACCCAGGGCGGCGCGCAGATGCACACCATCGCCGCCAAGGCCGTCGCGTTCGGCGAGGCGGCAACACCGGCCTTCACCGTGTACGCCCATCAGGTGGTCGCCAACGCGCGGGTGCTCGCGGCCGGGCTGGCGGCGGAAGGCCTCGTCGTCACCACCGGCGGCACGGACACCCACCTGATCACCGCCGACCCGGCACCCCTCGGCGTCGACGGACGCACCGCGCGCGGGCGGCTCGCCGCGGCCGGAATGGTGCTCGACTGCTGTGCGCTGCCGCACGGCGACGCACGTGGCCTGCGGCTCGGCACCGCCGCGGTGACCACCCAAGGCATGGGAGAGGAGGAGATGCAGCGGATCGCCGCCCTGTTCGCAGAGGTGCTGCGGGGCGAGACCGAAAGCCAGAAGGCGCGTGACGAGGTGCGCGAGCTGACCGGTAGATTTCAGCCGTACACCGGCTGAGCGGGGGTACACGCACCAGCGTGCACCTGGGTGCAGCCTGCCTGCACAGGCACGCGTGCAACCATCGTCGCTACCCGGAAGTCCCCACTCATATGCGTCCCTCGCTAGGGTGTGGGGCTGAGATGGCCAGCGAGACCTGTGGGGAAGCCTGTGCGTGAATACCTGCTGACGCTCTGCATCACGGCCGCGGTGACGTATCTGCTGACAGGGCCGGTACGGAAGTTCGCGATCGTGGCCGGAGCCATGCCGGAGATCAGGGCCCGTGACGTGCACCGGGAACCCACTCCGCGCCTCGGCGGGATCGCCATGTTCTTCGGTCTGTGCGCGGGCCTGCTGGTCGCGGACCATCTGACCAACCTCAGCGAGGTCTTCACCAAGTCGAACGAGCCGCGGGCGCTGCTCTCCGGTGCCGCCCTGATCTGGCTGATCGGTGTCCTGGACGACAAGTTCGAGATCGACGCCCTGATCAAGCTGGGCGGCCAGATGATCGCCGCCGGCGTCATGGTCATGCAGGGTCTGACGATCCTCTGGCTGCCCATCCCCAAGGTCGGCACGGTCGCGCTGACCCAGTGGCAGGGCACGCTGCTGACGGTGGCGCTGGTCGTGATCACGATCAACGCGGTGAACTTCGTGGACGGCCTGGACGGCCTCGCCTCCGGCGTGGTGTGCATCGCGGCCGCCGCGTTCTTCATGTACGCCTACCGCATCTGGTACTCGTACGGCATCGAGGCTGCCGCCCCCGCCACGCTGTTCGCGGTCATCCTGATGGGCATGTGTCTGGGCTTCCTGCCGCACAACATGCATCCCGCGCGCATCTTCATGGGCGACTCGGGCTCGATGCTGATCGGGCTGGTGCTGGCCGCGGGCGCGATCTCCATCACGGGGCAGGTCGACCCGGACAGCCTGTTCGGCGGGTCCGAGCGCCAGGCGGTGCACCAGATGGTGCCGGTCTACATCCCGCTGCTGCTGCCGCTGACGATCATCGCGATCCCCGCCGCCGACCTGGTCCTCGCGATCGTGCGCCGCACCTGGCGCGGGCAGTCGCCCTTCGCCGCCGACCGGGGACACCTGCACCACCGTCTGCTGGAGATCGGCCACTCGCACAGCAGGGCCGTCCTCATCATGTACTTCTGGTCGGCGCTGATCGCGTTCGGTGCGCTCGCCTACTCGGTCAACTCGGCGTCCATGTGGATCGTCCTGGGCATCGTGATCCTCAGCGCGATCGGCCTGCTGCTGCTCCTGCTGCCGCGCTTCACGCCGCGTGCCCCGCGCTGGGCCGAGCACTTCGTGCCGCCGCGCTACCGCCGGCGCAGGGCCGTCGCCGAGGCCGCGTCGACGCCGGCGCAGACGACGCCGGCCGAAGAGGAGGAGCAGCGCGCTCCGGTCGCCGCAGGTGTGTCGGGAGTCAACGGAGCGACCGCCCTCGGTGGCCGTTCGCGCTTCCTGGACCGGCGGAAAGCCGGAACGTCGCGCTGACCTCGGCAAGGTAAGAATCTGACTAGAGCATTGCCAAGTCGTGGGGGAACGAAGACCCCCAATACCAGACAAGTCGGCCGTGTTTCTGCACAGACGCGCACCATCACTCTCATGTGTGACAGCGAGCACACCTCCTAGGTAAAGACCGCATCAAATAGTTTGTGATACGGTTCACGAGAACCCCGGAGAGAGCTGAAAGGCCGTACTACGACGGTCCATTGGCCGTGAGTTCGCCTCTCGATCCGGGACTACGCTCGTCCATGACGACACCCCACCGCCCCCTGCGAAAGCGGAGCTGCCGCCATGCCGTCCAATGACGCCCGGAACCTTCTGCAGACCGCTGTGCCCACAGCGGCTGTCGGCGCGATTGCCGTCGCCGTCAGCGCTGCGGTCGCGGGTGGCAAGGGCGCGCTCGGTGCGGCGGTCGGCACGGTGCTGGCGATCCTGTTCATGGGAATCGGCCTGTACGTCCTGCAGTGGGTGGCAAAAACGCTCCCGCAGTTGTTCCAGGCCATGGGGCTGATGCTCTACGTCGCCCAGCTGCTGCTGCTCCTGATCTTCGTGGCCGTCTTCAAGGACACCGACCTCTTCAACGCGAAGACGTTCGCCGTCTCGCTCGTCGTCGCGACTGTCGTGTGGATGGCTGCGCAGGCTCGTGCGCACATGAAAGCCAAGCTCTTCTACATCGATCCCGACTCCGAGAAGAACGGCAAGTCCGAGAAGACCGGATCGTCGTCGTGAGGGGTAGGGGCGGGATAAAGGCCTGTGAGATCTCCTGCTATCGTCCGGTGCCAACTGCGGCATCGCGGGCGCGGGCATCTGAGCTGACGCCTGCTCAATCGCGAGGCTTGATGCCCCCCAGCCGCCCTCACATCCGTAACACCAGTCCGGTGCCGACTCGCGGCTGCGCGCCGCGCCGACACAACGAGGTTGCCGTACCCATGCGTCACGCCGAAGGAGCCCGTGGTGAGTGCTGACCAGACCCAGCTCGCCTTTGACTGGAGCTGTCGGATCATGTCCGACAACGGGTGTGGTTTTCCGGCTCCGGGCCTGCACTCGTTCCTCTTCAAGCCGATCGCGACGGTCGGGGGGTTCGAGTTCAACAAGGTGATGCTCCTCGCGTTCATCGCCACCGCTGTCGTCATCGTTTTCTTCTGGGCAGCCTTCGGCAAGGCCAAGGTGATCCCGGGCAAGCTGCAGATGGTCGGCGAGGCCGGTTACGACTTCGTGCGCCGCGGCATCGTCTACGAGACGCTCGGCAAGCGCGAGGGCGAGAAGTACGTCCCGTTCATGGTCTCGCTCTTCTTCTTCATCTGGATCATGAACATCTGGTCCGTGATCCCGCTGGCCCAGTTCCCGGTGTCCTCGGTCTTCGCCTTCCCGGTGGTGCTGGCAGCGGTCGTCTACATCACGTGGGTCTCGCTGACCTTCAAGCGTCACGGCTTCGTCGGTTTCTTCAAGAACGTGACGGGCTACGACAAGTCGCTCGGTGGCGTGCTGCCGCTCGTCATGGTCATCGAGTTCTTCTCGAACCTGCTGGTCCGCCCGTTCACGCACGCGGTGCGACTCTTCGCCAACATGTTCGCCGGCCACCTGATGCTGGTGATGTTCACCGTCGCCTCCTGGTACCTGATGAACAGCTGGATGGTCCCGGCGGCCGGTGTCTCCTTCGTCATGACCATGGTCATGATCCTCTTCGAGCTTTTCGTGCAGGTCGTTCAGGCGTACGTGTTCGTGCTGCTGGCCTGCTCCTACCTTCAGGGCGCTCTCGCCGAGCACCACTGAGCCGAGCAACACCCGCCCGCAACCCCGAGACGTCCGGTGGCCAACCCCCACCGGTCCATGAAAGAGAAGGAAGAACCGGCATGTCCGCTCTCCAGACACTTGCTGCTGACACCGTCCACGGCTCCATCGGCTCCATCGGCTACGGTCTCGCAGCCATCGGCCCCGGCGTCGGCGTCGGCATCATCTTCGGTAACGGCACCCAGGCCCTGGCCCGTCAGCCCGAGGCTGCCGGTCTGATCCGTGCCAACCAGATCCTCGGCTTCGCCTTCTGTGAGGCGCTCGCCCTCATCGGCATCGTTATGCCGTTCGTGTTCGGTACGTGATCAACCCTTACCCGACACGTATTCGACGAAAGGCACTGATGTGATCGCCAATTGGGTACAGCTGGCCGCCGAGGAAGAGCAGAACCCGCTCATCCCGGCCGGTCCCGAGCTGCTCGTCGGCGCCATCGCCTTCGCCATCGTGTTCTTCTTCTTCTGGAAGAAGCTGCTCCCGAACATCAACAAGGTTCTGGAGGAGCGCCGCGAGGCGATCGAAGGTGGCATCGAGAAGGCCGAGGCCGCTCAGGTCGAGGCGCAGAGCGTTCTCGAGCAGTACAAGGCCCAGCTCGCCGAGGCCCGGCACGAAGCCGCGCGTCTGCGCCAGGAGGCGCAGGAGCAGGGTGCCACGCTCATCGCCGAGATGCGCGCCGAAGGCCAGCGGCAGCGCGAGGAGATCGTCGCCGCCGGTCACGCGCAGATCGAGGCCGACCGCAAGGCCGCCTCGTCCGCGCTGCGGCAGGACGTCGGGCACCTCGCCACGGAGCTGGCCGGCAAGCTCGTCGGCGAGTCCCTCGAGGACCACGCCCGGCAGAGCCGCGTCATCGACCGCTTCCTCGAGGACCTCGAGGAGAAGGCCGAGGCCGCGCGATGAACGGAGCGAGCCGCGAGGCCCTGGCAGCCGCACGTGAGCGTCTTGACTCGCTGACGGACTCGACGTCCGTGGACGCGGGTTCGCTCGCCGAAGAGCTGGCCGCCGTCACCGCGCTGCTCGACCGCGAGGTGTCGCTGCGTCGGGTCCTGACCGACCCGGCGCAGGCCGGTGAGGCCAAGGCCGAGCTGGCCCAGCGCCTGCTCGGCTCCCAGGTCGGCGGGGCGACCGCCGACCTGGTGTCCGGCATGGTGCGTTCCCGCTGGTCGCAGTCCCGCGACCTGGTGGACGGGCTGGAGGAGCTGGCGAACACCGCCGAGCTCACCGCCGCCCAGCAGGCGGGCTCGCTCGACGACGTCGAGGACGAGCTGTTCCGGTTCGGCCGGATCGTCTCCTCGAACACCGAGCTGCGCGCCGCGCTGACCGACCGCAAGGCCACCACCGCCGCCAGGATCGAGCTGCTGCACCGGCTGCTCGGCGGCCGTGCCGCCGCATCGACCGAGCGTCTTGTGACGCGCCTTGTGACCGCGCCGCGTGGACGTAGCCTGGAGTCGGGACTGGAGTCCCTGTCCAAGCTCGCCGCCGAGCGCCGGGACCGCCTGGTCGCCGTCGTCACCTCGGCGGTGCCGCTGAGCGACCCGCAGAAGCAGCGCCTGGGCGCCGCCCTCGCGAAGCTCTACGGCCACAAGATGCACCTCAACATCGACGTGGACCCCGAGGTCCTCGGCGGGATCCGGGTGCAGGTCGGCGACGAGGTCATCAACGGCTCGATCGCGGACCGCATCGAGGACGCCGGCCGCCGACTGGCGGGCTAGCAGCAACTTCATAGCAGTACAGCAGGACAGCAGTACGTACTTACGGCCCGGTTGGGCCGTGCAGAGGATTCCTGGGGGTCGCCCCCAGACCCCCAAGTTGAAACTTCGGGCCCAACAAGGAGAGCAGGGAACCCAGATGGCGGAGCTCACGATCCGGCCGGAGGAGATCCGGGACGCGCTGGAGAACTTCGTCCAGTCGTACAAGCCGGACGCGGCCTCGCGCGAGGAGGTCGGTACGGTCACCCTTGCCGGCGACGGCATCGCGAAGGTCGAGGGCCTGCCCTCGGCCATGGCCAACGAACTGCTGAAGTTCGAGGACGGCACCCTCGGCCTCGCGCTCAACCTGGAAGAGCGCGAGATCGGCGCCGTCGTCCTCGGTGAGTTCAGTGGCATCGAAGAGGGCCAGCCGGTCACCCGTACCGGCGAGGTCCTGTCGGTCGCCGTGGGCGAGGGCTACCTCGGCCGCGTCGTCGACCCGCTCGGCAACCCGATCGACGGCCTCGGCGAGATCGAGACGTCCGGCCGCCGTGCCCTGGAGCTGCAGGCTCCCGGCGTCATGGCCCGTAAGTCGGTGCACGAGCCGATGGAGACCGGCTACAAGGCCGTCGACGCGATGACCCCGATCGGCCGTGGCCAGCGTCAGTTGATCATCGGTGACCGTCAGACCGGCAAGACCGCCCTGGCCGTCGACACGATCATCAACCAGCGCGACAACTGGCGCTCCGGCGACGTGAACAAGCAGGTCCGCTGCGTCTACGTCGCCATCGGTCAGAAGGGCTCGACCATCGCCTCCGTGCGTGGCGCCCTCGAAGAGGCCGGCGCGCTGGAGTACACGACCATCGTCGCCGCCCCGGCGTCCGACCCGGCCGGCTTCAAGTACCTGGCGCCGTACACCGGTTCGGCCATCGGTCAGCAGTGGATGTACGAGGGCAAGCACGTCCTCATCATCTTCGACGACCTCTCGAAGCAGGCCGACGCCTACCGCGCCGTGTCGCTGCTCCTTCGCCGTCCGCCGGGGCGCGAGGCCTACCCCGGTGACGTCTTCTACCTGCACTCCCGTCTGCTGGAGCGCTGCGCGAAGCTCTCCGACGACCTGGGCAAGGGCTCGATGACCGGTCTGCCGATCGTCGAGACCAAGGCCAACGACGTCTCGGCGTTCATCCCGACCAACGTCATCTCCATCACCGACGGCCAGTGCTTCCTGGAGTCGGACCTGTTCAACGCCGGTCAGCGCCCCGCGCTGAACGTCGGTATCTCCGTCTCCCGAGTCGGTGGTTCCGCGCAGCACAAGGCGATGAAGCAGGTCTCCGGCCGTCTGCGCCTCGACCTCGCCCAGTACCGCGAGCTGGAGGCGTTCGCCGCCTTCGGTTCCGACCTGGACGCCGCGTCGAAGTCGCAGCTGGAGCGCGGTCAGCGCCTGGTCGAGCTGCTCAAGCAGGCTCAGTACCAGCCGATGCCGACCGAGGACCAGGTCGTCTCCGTGTGGGCCGGTACCACCGGCAAGATGGACGACGTTCCGGTCGTCGACGTCCGCCGCTTCGAGAAGGAGCTCCTCGAGTACCTGCACCGCAAGGAGCAGGGCCTCATGACCTCCATCAAGGAGGGCGGCAAGATGTCGGACGACACCCTCATCGCCATTGCCGACGCGATCGCCGAGTTCAAGAAGCAGTTCGAGACCTCGGACGGCAAGCTTCTCGGCGAGGACGCTCCGGCCGCGGCCAAGTGACGTAAGGAAGGGACCTGACTCATGGGAGCCCAGCTCCGGGTCTACAAGCGTCGCATCCGATCCGTCACCGCGACCAAGAAGATCACCAAGGCGATGGAGATGATCGCCGCCTCGCGCGTCGTCAAGGCGCAGCGCAAGGTGACGGCCTCCACGCCGTACGCGACCGAGCTCACCCGCGCGGTCACGGCGGTCGGTACCGGCTCGAACACGAAGCACCCGCTGACCACGCAGGCCGACACGGTCGTGCGGTCCGCGGTGCTGCTCCTGTCGAGCGACCGTGGTCTCGCGGGCGCGTTCAACTCCAACGCCATCAAGGCGGCGGAGCAGCTGACCGCGCGTCTCGAGGCCGAGGGCAAGGAGGTCGACACGTACATCGTCGGCCGCCGCGGTCTGGCCCACTACAACTTCCGCGAGCGCAAGGTCGTGGAGTCGTGGTCGGGCTTCACCGACGAGCCCACGTACGCGGACGCGAAGAAGGTCGCGGGTCCGCTGATCGAGGCCATCGAGAAGGACACGGCCGAGGGCGGCGTGGATGAACTCCACATCGTCTACACCGAGTTCGTCTCGATGATGACGCAGACGGCGGTCGACAACCGCCTGCTGCCGCTCAGCCTCGAAGAGGTCGCGAAGGAGGCTGCCCCCAAGGGCGAGATCCTTCCGCTGTACGACTTCGAGCCCTCGGCGGAGGACGTCCTCGACGCCCTTCTGCCGCGCTACGTGGAGAGCCGTATCTACAACGCGCTGCTCCAGTCGGCTGCCTCCAAGCACGCTGCCACGCGGCGCGCGATGAAGTCGGCGACCGACAACGCGGGAGAGCTCATCGAGACGCTCTCGCGGCTTGCCAACGCGGCCCGCCAGGCCGAAATCACCCAGGAAATCAGCGAGATCGTCGGTGGCTCCGCAGCCCTGGCCGACGCGACCGCGGGGAGTGACAGGTAATGACGACGACAGTTGAGACGGCCGTTGCCACGGGCCGCGTCGCCCGGGTCATCGGCCCGGTCGTCGACGTGGAATTCCCCGTCGACGCCATGCCGGAGATCTACAACGCCCTTCACGTCGAGGTGGCCGACCCGGCCAAGGACGGCGAGAAGAAGACGCTGACCCTGGAGGTCGCCCAGCACCTGGGTGACGGCCTGGTCCGCACGATCTCGATGCAGCCCACCGACGGTCTGGTCCGCCAGGCCCCGGTCACCAACACCGGTGCCTCCATCACGGTGCCCGTCGGTGACTTCACCAAGGGCAAGGTGTTCAACACCCTCGGTGAGGTGCTGAACGTCGACGAGACCTACGACGGCGAGCGCTGGGGCATCCACCGCAAGGCTCCGAACTTCGACGAGCTCGAGTCGAAGACCGAGATGTTCGAGACCGGCGTCAAGGTCATCGACCTTCTCACCCCGTACGTCAAGGGTGGAAAGATCGGTCTGTTCGGTGGTGCCGGCGTCGGCAAGACGGTGCTCATCCAGGAGATGATCTACCGCGTCGCCAACAACCACGACGGTGTCTCCGTGTTCGCCGGTGTCGGTGAGCGCACCCGTGAGGGCAACGACCTCATCGAGGAGATGGCGGAGTCGGGCGTCATCGACAAGACCGCCCTGGTCTTCGGTCAGATGGACGAGCCCCCGGGCACCCGTCTGCGCGTGGCCCTGGCCGGTCTGACCATGGCGGAGTACTTCCGCGATGTGCAGAAGCAGGACGTGCTGTTCTTCATCGACAACATCTTCCGCTTCACGCAGGCCGGTTCCGAGGTGTCGACCCTGCTCGGCCGCATGCCCTCCGCGGTGGGCTACCAGCCGAACCTGGCCGACGAGATGGGTCTCCTCCAGGAGCGCATCACCTCGACCCGTGGTCACTCGATCACCTCGATGCAGGCGATCTACGTCCCCGCGGACGACCTGACCGACCCGGCCCCGGCCACCACGTTCGCCCACCTCGACGCGACGACGGTTCTCTCCCGTCCGATCTCCGAGAAGGGCATCTACCCGGCCGTGGACCCGCTGGACTCCACGTCCCGCATCCTGGACCCGCGCTACATCGCGGCGGACCACTACAACACCGCCATGCGCGTCAAGACGGTGCTGCAGAAGTACAAGGACCTCCAGGACATCATCGCGATCCTCGGTATCGACGAGCTGGGCGAGGAGGACAAGCTCACCGTCCACCGTGCCCGTCGCGTGGAGCGCTTCCTGTCCCAGAACACCCACGTCGCCAAGCAGTTCACCGGCGTCGACGGGTCGGACGTGCCGCTGGAGGAGTCGATCACCGCGTTCAACGCGATCATCGACGGTGACTACGACCACTTCCCGGAGCAGGCGTTCTTCCTGTGCGGTGGCATCGAGGACCTCAAGGCCAACGCCAAGGAGCTGGGCGTCTCCTGAACTCCCTGAGTTCGACTGAGGGGGCGGGTGCGTCCCGCCCCCTCTTTCACGCCCACTAGACTTGTAACCAACACCCGGCCGAACCGCCGGGTGGTGACCCGAGGAGCCACCTTGGCTGCTGAGCTGCACGTCGCGTTGGTCGCGGCCGACCGAGAGGTCTGGTCCGGCGAGGCCACCCTGGTCGTCGCGCGCACCACGTCCGGCGACATCGGCGTCATGCCCGGTCACCAGCCGCTGCTCGGTGTGCTGGAGTCGGGCCCGGTGACCATCCGTACGAGTGATGGTGGAACGGTCGTCGCCGCGGTGCACGGCGGTTTCATCTCGTTCGCGGACAACAAGCTGTCGCTGCTGGCCGAGATCGCCGAGCTGTCGGACGAGATCGATGTCCAGCGCGCGGAGCGCGAGCTCGAGCGCGCGAAGGCGGAGGGCGACGCCTCCGCCGAGCGCCGCGCGGACGTACGACTGCGTGCGGCGACAGCGACGCGCTGACGCCGACATTTGGAATGACGTCACTCAGCCGCGGTCGGCACCGGAGCAATCCGGAGCCGACCGCGGCTGAGGCAGATATAGGTGTTTTTTCCGTTCCGTTACCTATTTTCGGTACCTAGGAGACGAGGAGGTCGGTGTCGATGGTCCTCGCTCTGACTGTGTGCGGAGTCGTAGTCGCTCTTGTGGTGCTGGGGCTGTTCGTCTTCGGCCTGCGCCGCAGACTGATCCAGCGCTCGGGCGGCACCTTCGACTGTTCCCTGCGCTGGGACGTCCCCGAGAAACCCGACACCAGCGGAAAAGGCTGGAGCTACGGAGTCGCCCGCTACAACGGCGACCGTATCGAGTGGTACCGCGTCTTCTCCTACGCCTACCGCCCGCGCCGCATCCTGGAGCGTGCCGCGATCGAGGTCGCCGGCCGCCGTCTGCCCGAGGGCGAGGAGGAGCTGGCGCTGCTCTCCGACGCCGTCATCCTGACCTGTGTGCACCGGGGCACGCGTCTCGAACTCGCCATGAGCGACGACGCGCTGACCGGTTTCCTCGCGTGGCTTGAGGCGGCCCCGCCCGGACAACGAGTGAATGTGGCGTAGCCACATTCACTCGTTGGGTGGGGGTCCCCCGGACGAAGTCCGGGGGAGCGTCAACGTCGCCCGAGTTCCTACAGGTTGTTGCTGATGGCGCTCACCAGCTCGCCGTTGCTGGTGTCCCCGCTGAACTCCCAGAAGAACGCGCCGCCGAGGCCCTGGGACTTGGCCCAGCTCATCTTCCCGGCGATCGTCGACGGGGTGTCGTACGACCACCAGTTGCTGCCGCAGTGCGCATACGCCGTCCCCGCGATCGTTCCGGTCGCCGGGCAGGACGTCTTGAGGACCTTGTAGTCCTCGATGCCCTGTTCGTACGTTCCTGCGGCCGGCCCTGTGGCGGTGCCGCCGGGGGCGTCCTGGGTGACGCCGGTCCAGCCGCGGCCGTAGAAGCCGATGCCGATCAGCAGTTTGCTCGCGGGTACGCCCTTCGCCTTGAATTTGGCGATCGCGTCGGCCGTGGTGAAGCCGGGCGTCGGGATGCCGCTGTAGGAGGTGAGCGGGGAGTGCGGGGCGGTCGGGCCGTCCGCGTCGAAGGCGCCGAAGAAGTCGTACGTCATCACGTTGTACCAGTCGACGTACTGGGCCGCGCCCGCGTAGTCCGCGGCGTCGATCTTGCCGCCGGAGGTGCCGTCGGCGGTGGTGGCCGCGGTGACCAGGTTGTTCGAGCCGAACTTGGCGCGCAGTGCGGACATCAGGTTCTTGTAGGCCGCGGCGCCGCTGGTGTCGCAGCTCAGGCCGCAGGCGTTCGGGTACTCCCAGTCGATGTCGATGCCGTCGAAGACATCGGCCCAGCGCGGGTCCTCGACCAGGTTGTAGCAGGACTGCGCGAAGGCTGCCGGGTTGGCCGCCGCCTGCGCGAAGCCGCCGGACCAGGTCCAGCCGCCGAAGGACCACAGCACCTTGATGTTCGGGTACTTGGCCTTCAGCTCGCGCAGCTGGTTGAAGTTGCCGCGCAGGGGCTGGTCCCAGGTGTCCGCGACGCCGCTCACCGACTGGTCGGCGGTGAACGCCTTGTCGTAGTCGGCGTAGGAGTCGCCGATCGCGCACTGGCCGTTCGTGACGTTCCCGAACGCGTAGTTGATGTGTGTGATCTTCGCGGCGGAGCCGGACGTCACCAGGTTCTTGACGTTGTAGTTGCGGCCGTAGATGCCCCACTCGGTGAAGTAGCCGAGCTTGACCTTGTCGCCGGTCGGGGGCGGGTCGGTGGTGCCGCCCGTGGTGTGCACGGCGACCGCGCCACTGACCGGGCCGGTCTGGTCGGCGGTGTCACGGGCCTGCACGGTGTACGAGTAGTCGGTGCCGGCGGTCAGGCCGGTGTCCGTGTAGCTCGTGGTGGTGACCGTCGAGACGACCTTGCCGTCACGCAGGACGTCGTAGTTCTTGACGCCCTTGTCGTCGGTGGCCGCCGACCAGGAGAGCTTCGCCGAGGTGTCGGTGACGGAGGAGGCGGTCGGGGTGCCCGGCGCGGACGGTGCCGCGTCGCCCGGGACCGTCGTGCCGTCGCAACTGTCGCCGTTCAGCCTGCAGTTGGAGGGTGAGCCGGAACCGGCGCCGTTGAAGCCGAAGGAGACGGAGGCGCCCGGGGCGATCGAGCCGTTGTAGGACTTGTTCTTGGCGGTCCAGTGGGTGCCGGAGGACGTGACGTCCGCGTCCCAGGCCGAGGTGACGGACGTACCGGAGGGGAAGTCCCACTCGACCGTCCAGGAACTGATGGCCGTGGTGCCGGTGTTCTTCACCGTCCACTTGCCTTCGAAGCCGGTGCCCCAGTCCTGGGTCTTGGCGTAGGTCGCCGAGGCGGTGGTCGCGGCCTGGGCGGGGCTCGCGAGGCCGACCAGACCGGCCAGCGGGAGCAACAGGGTCGCGAACCCTGCCGCGGCTCTGTGTCTGAAGCGCATGCTGCGCCTCCCTCTGTGAAGGGGGTGGGGCGCGACTGAGCCTTCGCGCCCACGGTGCCGCGAGAATAGAAAGGTCTGGACCAGCGGTCAATAGGTCTGGACCACTCGGAAGGTGGGTGTGCGGGATCGTTCTAGATCCCCAACTCCTGTGCCAGTACGGCTGCTTGGACCCGGCTGCGTAGCTCCAGCTTCCCGAGGAGACGGCTGACGTGCGTCTTCACCGTCGCCTCCGCCATGTCGAGCCGGGTGGCGATGCCGGCGTTGGACAGGCCCTCGCCGAGGCAGGACAGCACCTCGCGTTCGCGTCGGGTGAGGGTGTCGAGGACGGCCGGGTCGGCGGTCGGCTCCCGTACGGGCTTGGCGGCGAACTCGGCGATCAGGCGGCGGGTGACGGCCGGAGCGATCAGGCCCTCCCCGCGCGCGACCGTCCGTACCGCGTCCAACAGGTCCTTCGCCTCGGTGTTCTTGAGCAGGAAACCGGCGGCGCCCGCGCGCAGCGCCCCGAAGACGTACTCGTCGAGGTCGAAGGTGGTGAGGACGAGGACGTCGGCGAGGCGCTCGGCGACGACCTGCCGGGTCGCCGACACCCCGTCCAGACGCGGCATCTGAATGTCCATCAGGACGAGATCGGGCCTCAACTCCCGTGCCAGCGCCACCGCCTGCTCCCCGTCCGCGGCCTCAGCGACCACCTCGATGTCGGGCGCGCTGCCCAGGATGAGGACGAGCCCGGCGCGTACGGCGGACTGGTCCTCGGCGACGAGTACCCGGACGGGCCGGCTCATGCGGGATCTCCTTCGGTCACGGGGAGGGTGGCGCGTACGGCCCAGCAGGCGCCGTCGGGACCGGCCTCGAACGTGCCGCCCAGCAGCGCGACCCGCTCCCGCATCCCGACCAGTCCGGCGCCGGAGCCGGGCGCGCGCGGGCCGTCCCGGTGACCGTACGGACTGGCCACCCGCACGTCGAGCACGCCGTCCCGCTGGGCGAGGGCGACGGTGACGCGGCCGGGGCAGGCGTGCTTGAGGGCGTTGGTCAGGGACTCCTGGACGATGCGGTAGGCGGCCAGTTCGACGGGGGCCGAGACCCGGCCGTGGTCGGTGTCGAGGGTGACGTCGAGGCCGTTGGCGCAGGCTGTGGCGACGAGGGCGGCGAGGCTGTCCAGCGTGGGTGCGGGGGCGGGTTCGGAGTCGCCGTCGGCATCCCGGAGCAGGCCGATCAGGCGGCGCATCTCGGCCAGTCCCGCCACGCTGTTCTCCCGGATGACGGACAGGGCCTCCTTCGAGGTGCCCGGCTTGTCGATCGACAGCGCGGCCGTGGAGTGGATGGCGATCGCCGACAGGTGGTTGGCGACCATGTCGTGCAACTCCCTTGCCATCCGCGCCCGTTCGGCGGAGACCGCCTGGGTGCGGTCCATCTCGGCGAGCAGCGCGGTCTGTTCGGCGCGCAGACCGGCGGCGACGGCCGCGTCACGGTGGTCGCGGACGATCCAGCCGGTGGCCGCGGGCCCGAACGCCGCGATGCCGGTGACCACGCCGATCAGCAGGGCCTCCGGCTCCCGCCACACCGCGAACGGCACCAGCGTCCCGGCGACCGTGAGCAGTCCGGTGATCCAGGGGATGCGGCGGGCCGAGGCGGGCGGGCCGTACAGGACGGCGGCGTACACGAGGTCGGTGAACATCAGGATCGTGGCGATGTTGCCCTGGGTCGTGAGGTCCGCGGTGATCGCGACCGTGCCGGTCAGCAGGGCGATGCGCGGGGCGGTCCGGCGCAGCAGCTCGCAGCCGGCCATCACGACGAGCGGCACCAGGACCGGCCAGGGGCCGTCGAAGAGCGTGATCGGATCGTCGGACGTCCGGGTGCCGAGGCCGAGGCCCACCAGGAGCAGGCCGCCGAGCAGCCCGCCGACGGCGACGTACACGTCGAAGCGGTGCGGGCGGGGGAGTCGCAGGGCCATGACTTCATCCAACACGCGGCCCGGGCGCTCGGCGTGCTTCCGGAGGATGGTCCGCGCGTACGCCGAAGGATGCAGAGCCGCGCCGACAGGCACCTGTGTACACAAGGGTGAGTACACGCCGGGAGATCTACCGTCGGCTCTGACCCGCCGACCGCCGCTCCCGCCCGCCTGGAGGAGGGCCGTACCCTGACCAGGCGGTGAGGGGAGGGGCGCATGAGCGAGACGGGCAGTGCCGGAGCGGTGCTGGTCGTGGACGACGACCCGGCCATCCGCCGTTCGCTGGAGCGCGGACTGCGGCTCAGCGGCTTCCGGGTGCGGACGGCGGACGGCGGCCGTGAGGCGCTCGCGGCGATCGAGCAGGCGCCACCGGACGTCCTCGTCCTCGACGTGTCGATGCCCGGCATGAGCGGCATCGAGGTGTGCGAACGGCTCCGCGGCGACGGCCGGGACGTCCCCGTCCTCATGCTCTCGGCGCTCGACGAGACCGCCGACCGGATCGCCGGGCTCCAGGCGGGCGGCGACGACTACCTGGTCAAGCCGTTCGCCCTGCAGGAACTGGTGCTGCGGCTGCGCGCGTTGCTGCGCCGTCGCCCGCCCGCGGGGGAGGCGCTGCGGGTCGCGGGCCTGGTGATCGACCCGGCGGCCCGGACCGCCGAGCGGGACGGCAGGCCCCTGGAGCTGACCCGGCGCGAGTTCGAACTCCTCGAGACGCTCGCCCGCAACGCCGGGCTCGTCCTCACCCGCGACCAGCTCCTGGAACGGGTGTGGGGCTACGACTTCGACGTGCGCACGGACGCCGTCGACACCTTCGTCAGTTATCTGCGGCGCAAGCTGGAGGCGGACGGGCGGTCCAGGCTGGTCCACACCGTGCGCGGGGTGGGCTTCGTACTGCGGGAAGAGCCATGAGCCCTGGAGAAGAGCAGTGAGACTGTCCACCCGCATCGGGCTCGCCGTCGGCGTCACCGTGCCGCTGCTCGTGCTCGCCTCCGGATGGCTGCTGCTCCAGCTGGTCAACCGCGATCTGCACAGCGCCGAGGACGGCCATCTGCGGACCCGCGCCGCCGCCGTCGCCCCGGACGCCCGCGCCCTGTTGCGGGCCAGCGCCAACGGCCGGCCCAAGGCGGCCGACAACAGGGAACGGCTTCTCTACAGCGCGGCCCTCGACGTCGGCGTACGCGTCATCGGACGGGACGCCACCTTCAGCGGCGGGCCGCAGCCGGACGCCTCGGTCCCGCTGCCGGCGCAGGCGAGCGCACCGGTCACCGTCCGGGACGGCGGCACCAGCTGGCGCGCGCTGTCCGTGCCGATCACCACCGCCCGCGGCCCGGGCACCCTGTGGGTCTTCTCACCCAACGCCGCCGACCAGACCCAACTCCGGCTCGTACGGCGCCGGGTGGCGGTGACGAGCCTGCTCGCCGCGCCCCTGTCCGGCCTGCTGGCCTGGGGCATCGCCACCGGTGCGACCGGCCCGCTGCGCCGCCTGGGCCGCCGTACCGCCGGACTCGACCCGCGCACCAGCACCGTCCGGCCGCCCGACGAGCCGACCGGGGTGACCGAGGTCGACGAACTCGCGGCCACCCTGCGCACGGTCCTCGCCCGCTACGACGAACAGGCCGCCCGTACCGCCGAGGCGCTGGACACGGCCCGTTCCTTCTCCGCGGCCGCCTCCCACGAACTGCGCACCCCGCTGATGAGCATGGGCACCAACCTCGACATCCTCGCCGACCACCCGGACCTGCCCGAGCCGGACCGCACCGAGGTCCTGGCCGATCTGCGCGGCGAACACGCCCGGCTGCTGAACCTGCTGGTGATGCTGCGCGAACTGGGCCGCGGGGACCTCGTCGAGGCGGAGGCCTTCCGGACCGTGGACGTGACGGAGACGGCGGACGCGGCGGTGGCCGAGGCCCGGCGCCGTGCCCCGGACGCCCGCATCACGCTGGAGGCGGCACCCGGACCGACGGTCCACGGCTGGGAACCGGGCCTCCGCCTGCTCCTCGACAACCTGCTGGGCAACGCGCTGGCCCACGGGCGGGACGCGGCCGGCCGGGCGACCGTGACGGTCGGGGTGCGGCAGGAGGGCGAGCAGATAGTGATCACGGTCGACGACCAGGGACCGGGCGTGCCCGAGCAGACCCGCAGCCGGATCTTCGAACGCTTCGCACGCGGACCCGGCAGCTCGGGCTCCGGACTCGGCCTGACGCTGGTGGCCCAGCAGACGGCGCTGCACCGGGGGAGCGTCACGGTGACGGACGGGCCGCACGGCGTCGGTTCCCGCTTCGAGGTACGGCTGCCGTCCACCGGCGGTACCCCACCCGCCCGCCGGGACTGGCTGATCGGCACAGCCGGGGCAAACCGGTCACAGAGTTTCCCCAAAGACGCTTCCTAGCCTCCACGCCATGCGGACGGCCGAAGGCGGCCGTCCGCGGAACGGAGGCTGAGATGTACGTACGACGACGACGGCGCACCCTCCTCGTGGGGCTGGCCGCGGCGGCACTCCTGGCGACCGGCACCGGTGTGGCGGCCGCCGAGAGCACACCTGCTCCGGCAGCGACGCCGACCGGTGACGGGGCGAAGGCGCTGTGCAAGCGTGCGCCGAAGATCGACCACCGCATCGACCGCGCCCTGAAGCGGCTGAACGCCGGGGCCGGCAAGCGCGGTTCGATCGCGCGGCTGCAGCAGCGGGTGGACAACGCGAAGGCGGCGGGTCACGACGAGATCGCCACGTTTCTCCAGGACCGGCTGACCTTCCGCAAGTCCCTGGTCACCACGCTGAAGCAGCGGAAGACGGACCTGGCCGACGTCACGACGTGGTGCAAGGACAACGACGAGGGCGCGAGCTGATGCGCCTGAAGGTCGCGGCCGTCGCCATCGCCCTCCTCGCGGGGCTCACCGCGGGCTGCGCCCGCGAACACGGTTCCGCGGCCACCCCGCCCTCCTCGTCCGCGATCCCCTCCGGCTTCCCGGAGATGCAGAAGAAGGTGTCCGACGCCGAGTCCGCGCTGGCCCGGGCGGACAAGGACGCGGCCCAGGACGACACGGACCACTGAGAAGAGGGGGAGGGCGGGGAGCGTCAGGACTCAGCGCTCCCCGCCCGGCACTCCCGCTACTCCCTGCCCGGCTTTCTCAGCGTTCCCCGCCCGGCACCCACAGCACGTCCCCGGTGGCCTTGTTGGCGGCCCGCGCCAGGATGAACAGCAGGTCCGACAGCCGGTTGAGGTAGGTCGCGGTCAGCGGGTTCATCACCTCTCCGTGGGCCTCCATCGCGGCCCACGTCGAGCGCTCGGCCCGCCGCACGACCGTGCAGGCCTGGTGCAGCAGGGCCGCACCCGGCGTACCGCCCGGGAGGATGAAGGACCGCAGCTTCTCCAGCTGCTCGTTGAAGTGGTCGCAGTCCGCCTCCAGCTTGTCGACGTAGAACTGCTCGACCCGCAGCGGCGGGAACTCGGGGTTCTCCACGACCGGCGTCGAAAGATCGGCCCCCACATCGAAGAGGTCGTTCTGGACGCGGGTGAGGACCTTGACGATCTCCTCGTCGAGGTCGCCCAGCGCGATCGCCGTGCCGATCACCGCGTTCGCCTCGTTGGCGTCGGCGTACGCGGAGATCCGCAGATCGGTCTTGGCGACCCGGCTCATGTCGCCGAGATTGGTGGTGCCCTTGTCGCCGGTCTTCGTGTAGATGCGCGTCAGATTGACCATGTGGCCAGCGTAATTACGCTCCGGCCGTCCGGAACACACGTGTGCCCACTGTCACGGACAGCGCCGCGAAGCCGAGGGCCACCAAGGCGCCGTACAGCATGTGACCGGTCGTATACGAGCCGACGTACGCGTCCCGCACGGCGTCCACCAGATAGCGGAACGGCATGAAGTGCGAGAGCACGTCCAGCCAGGTGGGCGCGAGGGTCATCGGCAGCATCAGGCCGGACAGGAGCATGGACGGCATCGTCATCGCGTTGATCAGCGGGCCGAACGCCTGCGGGGTGTCGACCTTCATCGCCACCGCGTACGACAGCGAGCCGAGCGAGACCGTCAGCAGCGCGACGAACGCGAAGCCGATCAGCACCCCGCCGAGGGGTGCGCGCAGGCCCATCGCGACGGCAGCCAGCACCAGCAGCACCGCCTGGAAGACGAAGACCGTGGCGTCGCGCAGCACCCGGCCCAGCAGCAGCGCGAGGCGGCTGACGGGGGTCACGCGCATCCGCTCGACCACGCCCTGACCCTTCTCGATGATGATCGAGAACCCCGCGAACGCCGCCCCGAACAGGCCGAGTTGGAGCAGCAGCCCGGGCACAAGCAACTGCCACGAACTGCCCTGCCCGCCGAGCGGCAAATGCGTCAGCAGCGGGCCGAAGAAGAGGAGATAGAGCAGCGGCATCAGCACGCCGAAGAGCAGCGCGAAGCGCGAGCGGAGCGACTGCCGGAGATAGCGGCCGTAGATGAGGGCCGTGTCGTGAAGAAGCATCGGATTCCTATACGGCTACGGGGGCGGCGTCGGCCGGAGCGGCAGGCCCGCGGCCGGTGATCGCGAGGAACGTGTCCTGGAGGCTCGCGTCGATCGAGCTGCCGTGCTCGAGCTTGAGCGCGCTCGGCGTGCCCTCCGCCACGACCACTCCCTTGTCGACGATCACCAGACGGTCGGAGAGGGCGTCGGCCTCGTCCAGGTAATGGGTGGTCAGGAAGACGGTGGTGCCGTGGGCGTCGCGCAGGAGGCGGATCAGGTCCCACAGGTCCGCACGGCTGCCGGGGTCCAGGCCGGTCGTCGGCTCGTCGAGGAAGAGGACCTTCGGGCGGTGGGTGAGCGCCATCGCTATGTCGAGGCGGCGGCGCTGACCGCCGGAGAGCGCGGACGTCCTGCGGTCGAGGAGGTCGGTGAGATCGAGGTCGTGCGCCAACTCCCGGGCACGCTCGATCGCTTGAGTCCTGGTCAGGCGGTACAGGCGGCCCTGGGTGACGAGTTCCTCCCGCACGCTGATCTGCCCGTCGACCCCGCCCGACTGGGCGACGTAGCCGCAGGCCCTCCGTACGCCCGCCGGGTCGGCGGCGAGGTCGTGGCCGGCGACGGTGGCCGCGCCGCCGGTGGGGGTGAGCAGCGTCGTGAGCATGCGGAGGGTGGTGGTCTTGCCGGCGCCGTTGGGCCCGAGGAAGCCGAGGATCTCGCCCTCGCGGACGGTGAGGTCGATACCGCGGACGGCCTCCACGGGGCCGCGTTTGGTCTGGAAGGTGCGGGCCAGTCGGGCCGCGCTGATGACTGCTGGGACTGCTGGCATGCCGACCAGAAAAACAGAGTCCTTGAAATTTTGCAATGACTCCAAGTTTTCAGTGGGCCCAGCGAAAGCTAGGATTCGGACATGGCAGAGGGGCTCAGGGAGCGGAAGAAGCGGCAGACCCGGCAGTACATCTCGGATGTCGCCACGGGCCTGTTCATCGAGCGCGGCTTCGACGCGGTCACGGTCGCGGAGATCGCCGACGCCGCCGACGTCTCCGTCAACACCGTCTACAACTACTTCCCCGCCAAGGAGGACCTCTTCCTCGACCGCTCCGCCGGTCTCGTCGACCGGATGGCCCGCTGGGTGCGCGGCCGCAACAAGGGGGAGTCGGCCGCGGCCGCCGTCCTGCGGGAGCTGCGCGAGGAGGTCGAGGCGGTCTCGCCGCGGGTCGGACTGTTCGCCGGCTACGCCAAGTTCATGCGCGTCATCGACGACGCGCCCGCGCTGCGCTCCCGGCTGTGGGCGATCGGGCAGGAGGTTCAGGCCAATCTCGAAGAGGCCCTGCGCGAGGAGACCGGCGCGGCCGACGAGGACCCGATGCCGCACCTGATCGCCGGTCAGCTCGGCTGGGTGCACAGCACCGTGATGGCGGTCGTCGGCCGCGAGATGCTCAAGGAGCGCAATCCGGGCGAAGTGTCACGAGAGGTGCTGGTCCTTCTCGACGACATGGAGGAGCTGTTGGGCGAGAAGGTGCTCAACTACGCCGTCCGTGGCACGGAATGACCCGAGCCGGTGTGATGTCCGTCAGATGAGACGTGACGCGCATTACTTACCGGTCACACGGCACCTCACGAGCGCTAAGGTCCGCCGAAGAGGCAACCTAAACAAGGTGTAAGGCGTTTCAAAGGGGAGTCGTAACAGTGGCACGGAAGCTAGCCGTCATCGGCGCCGGCTTGATGGGTTCCGGCATTGCCCAGGTCTCCGCGCAGGCGGGGTGGGAGGTCGTCCTCCGGGACGTCACCGACGAAGCACTGAAGCGTGGCACCGACGGCATCAAGGCCTCGTACGACAAGTTCGTCAGCAAGGGCAGGCTGGAGGCGCACGACGCCGACGCCGCCCTCGGCCGCATCACCGCGACCACCGACCTCGACGCCGCCGCCGACGCGGACATCGTCGTCGAGGCCGTCTTCGAGAAGCTCGAGGTCAAGCACGAGATCTTCCGCACCCTCGACAAGATCGTGCGCGAGGACGCCGTGCTCGCCTCCAACACCTCCGCGATCCCGATCACCAAGATCGCGGCGGCCACCGAGCGCCCCGAGCGGGTCGTCGGCGTCCACTTCTTCTCGCCGGTGCCGATGATGCAGCTCGTCGAACTCGTGCGCGGCTACAAGACCAGCGACGAAACCCTCGCCACCGCGCGGGAGTTCGCCGAGTCCGTCGGCAAGACCTGCATCGTCGTCAACCGCGACGTCGCCGGTTTCGTGACGACCCGTCTCATCTCGGCACTCGTCGTCGAGGCGACCAAGCTGTACGAGTCGGGCGTGGCGAGCGCCGAGGACATCGACCTCGCCTGCAAGCTGGGCTTCGGTCACGCGATGGGCCCGCTGGCCACGGCGGACCTGACCGGCGTCGACATCCTGCTGCACGCCACCGGCAACATCTACACCGAGTCGCAGGACGAGAAGTTCGCACCGCCGGAGCTGATGCGCCGGATGGTTGACGCCGGTGACATCGGACGCAAGAGCGGGCAGGGCTTCTACACGTACTGAAACATCAGTACGTACAGCCACTGAAACCGCACAGACCCCGGGGGTGTCACCCGCTGGGGTGAATTCGGTATCGGTTCGCTTACAGACGGCAACCTCGTCGCCGCTGAAGCAGTCAGACGTTGCACAGCCACCGTCACGGAGTACGCCACCGCACTCACGGGGAGCGCATATGTACATCAGGGGCGACCACGCCGAGCTGGTCGTCGGGGGCCGCCTCGACGTCCGCAGCGCGGCGGACGCCCGTACGGTCCTGCACTCGGCCGTCGACGACGGAGTCGGCGACCTGGTGCTCGATCTGTCCGAACTGGACTCCTGGGACGCCACCGGACTCGGGGTGATCATGGGTGTCCACCGGCGGGCCGGCCGCTGTGGCCGGCGCCTGGTGCTGCGCGACGTTCCGCCGCAGATGCAGCGCCTGCTGGTGGCCACCCGGCTGCACCGGATCCTGGCGATCGAGGGCGGCATCGGGGTGGAGTCACTGCCCCGCGTGTGACCCCTCGAACGGGTGTGAACCGGGATGCGGGGGAGCACTGGGCGCACATCCGCCCAGGACACGTCGTGTGCAATCCTCACGAGACTGTGACGTCTCGCACGGCGCGGTACCCCGGGCTGTCGTAGATACTGAGCGAAGGTTTAGGGTTCGGTCGCCCGCTGCCAACATCCCTGCGAGCGGGCCCGGACCAGAAGCGACAGCGCGGTGTGCAGCAAGGCCGGGAGGGGCTCGAGGCACACACGACGCTTTTGGGGGGCTTGAAACCTATGGACCCGAACAACCGGGGACCCGAGGAGTACGGCCATGACGGCGACGGCCCTTCGTCGCGTCAGCGCCCGCCCAGGGACCCCCTCACACCGGACTTCGGACAGAGCACGCCCGCGCTCGCACGCACGGTGCAGCTCGTCACGGGCGACTACCTGCTCACCGTCAACCCCGTCGACGGCAGCGAGATAGAGGCCTGCCCGCCGGGTGAGCGCCCGGGCCGGCCCGAGAAGTTCACGACTGCCGAGCGTGCCGAGGTGGACCGCGCGGCCAAGCCGCCCGTGCCGCCGGGACCGGCCCAGCCGTCGCTGCCGCTCCTGGAACGCCAGGAGGACCGCGAGCGCCTGGTCCGTCTCCTCGCCCGCGGCCGCTCCGTACGCCTCACCGGCCCGGCCGGCTCCGGCCGCACCAGCCTCCTCGACCTCGTCGCCGAGGACTGCGCGGACCTCGCCCCCGACGGCGTCGTCCGCCTCAGCGGCTTCCACCGCACGGCGAGCGACCTGCTGTACGACCTCTTCTACGCCGTCTACAACGCGCCCCTGCACCGTCCGGAACAGGACGAACTGCTCGCGCTGGTCCGTGAGATCGGCGCGGTCGTCGTCCTCGACGACGTCGAGTTCGGCGGCGCGGGGCTCGACGAGCTGCTGGACGCGACGCCCGAGTGCGCCTTCGTGATCGGTGCGACGCCCGACGTGCCCGCGCCCTCCGCCGACTCCGCCCTCGAAGAGGTCTTCCTCGGCGGCCTCGACCGCGCGGGCGGCGTCGACCTCATCGAGCGCGCCGTCGGCCGCGTGCTCACCGAGGAGGAGGCCAACTGGGCCGGAGACCTCTGGTTCGAGTCCGAGGGCCTGCCGCTGCGCTTCGTCCAGGCCGGCGCCCTGCTGCGCCAGCGTGACCAGACGCGCCTTGGTGCCGACACGGCCGACGCAGCCGACGAGTTCGCCTTCCGGGACGCGCTGCCCGTGGACGCGCCCTTCGACGCGCCTTTCGGCGCCGAGGACGGCGACGACGTACCCCTGCCGTCCCTCGGTGAAGCCGCCGCGCCCGCGCCGCTGCTGGCCTCCCGCCTGAGCGCCTCGGCGCGCGCCACCTTGCGGTTCGCCGTCGCGCTCGGCGGCGAGGTGCCGCACCAGGCCCATCTGCCCGCGCTGGTCGGCGACACCCACGCGGACGCCGCCCTGGGCGAGCTGGCGGGCTGCGGACTGGTCTCCCCGGTCGGCTCCCGCTACCGGCTCGCCGCCGGGGTCCTCACACAGCTCGAGGCCGCCGGATACGGCGACGACGTCGACGTGCGGGCCGTGACCGCCGCCCAGCACTACGCCTGGTGGGCCGGGCACCCCTCGGTCACCCCGGAGCGCGTGTGCGCCGAGGCCGACGCCCTGCTCGCCGCCCTCGGCATCCTGGTGCCGGGCACGACGGCGCCCGCCGAGGGCGAGGAGAGCGTCACCGTGCAGCTGGCCCGCACGGCGGCGCCGGCGTTCGCCGCAGGCCTGCACTGGAGCGCCTGGGAGCGGGCGCTGCGGTCCGGTGCCGAGGCCTCCCGGCTGGCCGGCGAGGTGTCCGAACAGGCCTACTTCCACCACGAGTTGGGCATCCTCGCACTCTGCGAGGGGCAACTCGACCGGGCCCGCACCGAGTTGGAGGCCTCCGTCGGCCTGCACGGCGCGTCCGCCGACAAGCGCGGCACCGTCGCCGGACGCCGCGCCCTCGCCCTGGTGGCCGACCGCTCCGGCACGACGCCGGGCCTCGGCTCGACGGCGGGCGAGGAGGTCCCGGACGCGCGCTACGAGGAGTCGCAGTCGCCGCCCCGCGGCATTCCGGCCGCGTTGCCGGGCGTCCCGCCGATGCTGCCGCCCTCCGGTGACACCTCAACGCTGCTCGTCCACCGGTCCACGTCCGGCGGCCCGTCGCCCAAGCCGCACCGGGGCGGCCTGCGCGGCCTCGCCCGGCGCAACCTGGTCGCGGCCGGCGCGGGTGCGCTGCTCGCGGCCGTGCTCGGCACGGTCGTGACGCTCGGCGCGACGTCCAACAACGACGCGAACACCCCGTCCGACAAGGTCGGCGTCAACCCGTCCGCCAGCCAGGGCGCCGACGACGGCAGCCTGGGTGCCGACAAGCCGAAGAGCGACGACGGCAAGGGCGACACCGGTACGGCGACCAGCCGGCCGACCGATCCGGGCCCCGACGGCACGTACGGCACCTCCGACGACCCGACGCCGCCGTCCGACAACCCGAGCGGGACGAAGGGTTCGGGAGGCAGCTCGTCGAGCTCGCCGACCAAGTCGCCGACGACGAAGCCGCCGTCTTCGAGCCCGACCACGAAGCCTCCGACCACGAAGCCTCCGACCACGAAGCCTCCGACGTCGACGCCGCCGACCTCCCCGACGCCGTCGGCCACGCCGACCGCTCCGACCGATCCGCCGACGACCACACCGTCCACCTCCGACTCGGCCAGCGGCCCGTCCTCCAGTGCCCCGGCGACCTCCAGCGCCCCGGCGGAGACGAACAGTTCGGCGAGCGCGCCGACGAGCAGCAGCGCGGACTCGGTCATCTGAGGCACCGACAGCAAGAGGGCCGGGTCCGTCTCGACGGACCCGGCCCTCTTCGTCGTAGCAGAGGGACTCAGAACAACCGCAGCTTGTCGTCCTCGATGCCCCGCAGCGCGTCGTAGTCCAGCACCGCGCACCCGATGCCCCGGTCCGTCGCGAGGACCCGCGCCTGCGGCTTGATCTCCTGGGCCGCGAAGACGCCGCGGACCGGGGCGAGATGGGGATCGCGGTTCAGCAGATCGAGGTAGCGGGTGAGCTGCTCCACGCCGTCGATCTCGCCGCGCCGCTTGATCTCGACCGCGACGGTCCGTCCCTCGGCGTCCCGGCACAGGATGTCGACCGGGCCGATGGCCGTCATGTACTCGCGGCGGATGAGCGTGTAGCCCTCGCCGAGGGTCTCGATGCGGTCGGCGAGGAGCTCCTGAAGGTGTGCTTCCACGCCGTCCTTGATCAGGCCGGGATCCACGCCGAGTTCGTGCGAGGAATCGTGGAGGATCTCCTCCATCGTGATGATCAACTTCTCGCCCGCCTTGTTGATGACGGTCCAGACGCCCTCTTCGGTGTCCGCACCCTCCTTCAGCGTGCAGGGCGGGGACATCCAGTTCAGGGGCTTGTAGGCGCGGTCGTCAGCGTGGATCGAGACGCTGCCGTCCGCCTTCACCAGGATCAGGCGGGGCGCCGAAGGGAGATGGGCGGTGAGCCGGCCCGCGTAGTCGACGGAGCATCGGGCAATGACGAGACGCATGGTCGGCAACGCTACTCGACGGGGCGGGGTGCACGCGATTCGCCCTCCTGTCTCCCACCACCACCCTCGAACGAGGTCCTCCGGGCCGTCCCTGTTGTCCGGGAAGACCCGAGACAACCCATGTTCATTTGTGGCTGATTGTGGGCCCAATGGGACCTCTCCATGTACGCATTTTCCTGGTGCCGTCACCGTCCGTTGCTTACCGTAGTAAACGGGAGGTCGCGAGACGGGTACTGAGCGTGTTCGGTATCGCGAACTCCCTTATCTGTCCGGCAACCCCTGTCGATCACAGGGGTGCGAGAGGAGAACCCATGTCGCTCGACGTCTCACCGGCCCTACTCGAAAAGGCCGAGCGAGGCGAGGTCGACGAAGCTGAATTCGTCGACTGCGTCCGGACCTCCCTGCCCTACGCATGGGAGATGATCAGCTCCCTGGTGGCCCAGCTGAAGGTCGACGGCGGCAACTTCGCCGACAACCAGACGCCCCCGCCGGACGAGCAGGCACGCGGTCAGCTGCTGCGTGCGCTCGCGAGTGACGCGATACGCGGCGCGCTGCAAAGGCACTTCGGTGTGCGGCTGGCCTTCCAGAACTGCCACCGGGTGGCGGTGTTCCCGTTGGACGTCTCGGTCGACGAGACGCTGGCCCGCTTCACCTCGGTCCGCAGTCAGCTGCTCAACCAGTCCCCGGAGTTCCGGGACTGCTGAGGAGCCAGCCGCTTGCTTGCCGCTCCGTACGCGGGAGGTGCATTCAGTACTGGGGCGGCAAGCTCTCCCCCGAGCTCTCGGTTCCGCTCGAGCCCGGGAGGTGTCCCCATACCGGGCCGGCCCGTTCAACCGAGGTGCGGGAGCACCTCGGCACCCAGCCGCCGTACGTTCTCCTCGGTGGCCGCCAGGTCTCCCGAGCCCTCGACGAGCAGGGCGAAGCGGGAGATGCCGGTCCGCTCGCTGGTGGCCGCGAGCCGGTCGGCGCACAGGCGCGGGGTGCCCACCGGGTGCAGCCCGCAGAGCAGTTCGGTGTACGCCAGCGGGTCGCGCATCTGCCGGATCCGGCCGTCCACCGTGACATGCGCTTCGAGTCCCTGCTTCAGCCAGCCCGGCATCGCCTTCGTCAGCGCCTCCACCGCGTCCGTACGCCGGTCCGCGATCTGGCAGACGCCGGCCGAGACATGGGCCGCACCGAGGACGGCGTCCGCCGGATGTCCGGCGGCGCGCGCCAGCTGCCGCCACAGGGCGACCATCTCGGCCTTCTCCTCGTCCCCGACATGCATCCCGAGCAGCATCGGCAGCCCGCGCGCGGCGGCCTGCCGCACACTCGACGGCGAGGTGCACGCGACGACGACCTCGGGACCGGGCGCGTCCGACAGAGACTCCGACGGCCTTGGTACGACGGGGACTTCACGGAAGTCGAAGCGCCCGCCTGCGGTGGCGGCGACCGACGGCTCGCGCAGCCAGCGCACCAGCAGATCGAGTGATTCCGGGAACCCCTTCTCGTACGCCTCGATGCCCGAGCCGAACACCTCCAGGTCGACCCAGGGCCCGCCGCGCCCCACGCCCAGCGAGAAGCGCCCGCCGGAGGTGATGTGCAGCAGCGCGGCCTGCTCGCCGACCGCCACCGGGTGGGCGGTGGGCAGTACGGTGACCGCTGTGCCCACCCGGATGCGGCTGGTCCGGCCGAGCAGTAACGCCGCCAGCGTGATCGCCGACGGGCATGTCCCGTACGGAACGAAGTGGTGCTCGGCCAGCCAGACCGAGTCGAGGCCGGCTTCCTCGGCGACCTCGGCCGAGCGGACCGCGCGGTGCAGCGCCTCCCCCTGGCCCTGCCCAGGGAACTGGGCCGCCAACACGAAACTTCCTACGTGCATTGCTTTTCCTGCTTCCTTGGCCCCGACGCGGAGCTCCCCCACCCGCATAACCGTCTGACACGTGCCGAGGACACGGCCTGGCGAAGAGATTTGCGGATTGTCTGCAGAATGGGTGACAACGGCGGGGGACTTGCGCCGGTTGGTCCTCTACGCCTACCCCCGTCCGCGCCCCGTAGGCTGGACACGATCCGTGCTTCCTGTATAGCCCCGTGAGGTGTCCTGTGTCCCCGCGTCGCAACCGACCCAAGGGAGTCGGCTCGTCGGGTTCGTCCGGCCGCAGCGCCGAGGAGGACTCGCCCGGCCGCTACGGCGGCTGGCAGTCCACCGAGAGCTGGCAGGGCGAGGAGTGGAGCGTGCGGCACGTCGCGGGCGCGAGCGCGCAGGGCAAGACGTACCGCTGTCCCGGCTGCGACCAGATGATCCCCTCCGGCGTCCCGCATGTCGTGGCCTGGCCGGAGCACTCGGGCGTCGACGAGCGCCGCCACTGGCACAAGGCGTGCTGGAACGCGAAGGACCGCCGCACCACGCGGGTGCAGCGGTCCCGTAACGCGCCGAAGTTCTGAAGCCCGCGCTAGACGTCGCGCTTCTGCAGCAGTGCCAGGGCGCCCGCGAACGCGGCGGCCGTCACGCCCAGGGCGATCCACAGCGGGTCCCAGCCGGTCGGGCCCGAGTCGCTGAGGGAGTTGGAGTAGAAGACGCTGAGCTGGTTCGGGATCGAGTACTCGAACAGCGCCTGGCGCACGCCCTCCAGCGCCTGCGAGAACATGAACAGCGCGATCACCAGCGGGGCCAGCACAAGGCCGATCATGATGGTGATGGCGCCCGCAGAGTGCCGGATGATCGAGCCGATGACGAGCGAGAGCAGCCCGAGCAGCGCGAGGTAGAGCGAGATGCCGACGGTGCCCTTCAGCCACTCGCTGCCGGTCGGTTGCCGGGCGCCGTCCAGCATGGCCACATCCGCGAGGGCGACGAGGAGCACCGACACGAACGTGACGGTGAACGCCACCGCGAAGAACACGATCGCCTTCGCCGCCAGCACCCGCCCGCGGGACGGGCACGCGGTCATCGTGGTCCGGATCATGCCGGTGCCGTACTCCGAGGCGGTGGTCAGCACGCCGAGCGTGATGATGCACATGCTGCCGAGGAGCAGCCCGAAGACACCGAAGGACAGCGGGTTCTCGTTCGCCAGGCCCGCCTCTCCCTCGTTGGAGGCGATCACCACGCCGGTCAGCAGCCCGATGCCGACGACGAGCAGCACGAACACGCCGAGCGTCCACATCGTGGAGCGCACCGACCTGATCTTCGTCCACTCCGAGGAGATCGCGTGCCCGAGGTGGGTGCGCACGACGGGGATCGGCGAGGTGTAGCCGGCGTGCGGCGAACCGGGCGCCGCCGCCTGCCAGTTGGGTGCGGCGGCCTGCGGCATCGGGGGCTGGGGCGTGCTCATCGGGCGTCCTCGGGCTTGGTCAGGTCGGCGGGGGCGGCGGAGGCGGTCGGCTGGGGCTGCGCGGACGGCTGCGCGGGCGCCTGGGGCGCCGCGGGCACCGACTGGGCGTACGGGTTGGGCTGACCCGCGCCCGGAGCGCCGTAGGGACTCGCCGGGGCCTGTCCCGCGCCGCCGTACGGACCCGGCTGCCCCTGCGGCATCGCGAACGGCTGCCCGCCCTGCTGGGGCGGCGGCGGGGCGTACCAGTCGGGCTGGCCCTGCCCGGGCACCGGCATCGGCGGCTGCACGCCGGGCGGCAGCGGCTGCATGAGCCCCACCTTCTCGTCGGTCGTCGAGCGGTAGTCGACGGCCCCCTGCGTCATCCGCATGTACGCCTCCTCCAGCGAGGCCTGGTGCGGCGACAGCTCCCACAGGCGTACGTCGGCGTCGTGCGCGATGTCGCTGATGCGGGGGAGCGGCAGCCCCGTGATCCGCAGGGCGCCGTCCTGCTCGGGCAGCACGTGCCCGCCCGCCTCGGTGAGCGCGGAGGTGAGCTTCTCGCGCAGCTGCGGCTCGGCGTCCGGCGTGCGCACGCGCGCGAAGTCGGCGGAGTTCGCCGAGATGAAGTCCTTGATGCTCATGTCGGCCAACAGCTGTCCGCGCCCGATGACGATGAGATGGTCGGCGGTCAGCGCCATCTCGCTCATCAGGTGGGAGGAGACGAAGACCGTACGGCCCTCCGCGGCGAGCGCCTTCATGAGGTTGCGCACCCAGAGGATGCCCTCGGGGTCGAGGCCGTTGACCGGCTCGTCGAACAGCAGCACCTGCGGGTCGCCGAGGAGCGCGGCGGCGATGCCGAGGCGCTGCCCCATGCCGAGGGAGAAGCCCTTGGAGCGCTTCCTGGCCACTTCCTGGAGCCCGACCACGCCCAGCACCTCGTCGACACGGCGCGCCGGAATGCCGGACAGCTGGGCCAGGCACAGCAGGTGGCTGCGGGCCGAGCGGCCGCCGTGCACGGCCTTGGCGTCGAGCAGTGCGCCGACCTGGCGGGGAGCGTTGGGCAGCTTGGGGTACGGGTAGCCGCCGATGGTCACCTGCCCCGCGGTGGGGTTGTCCAGGCCGAGGATCATGCGCATCGTCGTCGACTTGCCGGAGCCGTTGGGCCCGAGGAAGCCGGTGACGGCGCCGGGCCGCACCTGGAAGGAAAGGTTGTACACGGCGGTCTTGTCGCCGTAGCGCTTGGTCAGGCCGACAGCCTCGATCATGCTCCGCACCCATCGAAAGGTTCAGGACAGCGGGGCACACGCCCCCGTAAGGGTTAGGAGGATATCGAGCGGCTGACGGTTCCGCTCAAAAGAAAGTAAAGCTGTGGCCTCCGCTTCCCCAGCAGGCTACGCGTCCCTCTTCTTGAGCAGCACATAACCGCCGGCGAGGGCCGCGAGCGCCCACAGCACCATGATCCCGAGGCCGCCCCAGGGGCCGTACGGAGTGTCGTCGTCGATCGGTGTGACCACCTGCATGATCTTGCTGCCGGCCTGGTCGGGCAGAAACCGGCCGATCTTCTTCGTCGCGTCGACGTTGCCCAGGATGTTGGAGATCAGGAAGAAGAAGGGCATCAGGATGCCCAGCGACAGCATCGGCGAGCGCAGCATCGTGGCGACGCCCATGGAGAACACCGCGATGAGGGTCATGTAGATGCCGCCGCCGATCACGGCGCGCAGCACGTGCGGGTCGCCGATCGAGGCCTTGTGCGCGCCGAGCATCGCCTGCCCGAGGAAGAACGCGACGAAGCTGGTGGCCATGCCGACGACGAGGGCGAGGCCGGTCGCGACGGCGATCTTGCTGAACAGGAAGATGCCGCGCTGCGGCACGGCGGCCAGCGAGGTGCGGATCATTCCGGTGCTGTACTCGTTCGAGACGACGAGCACCCCGAACACGATCATCGCGAGCTGGCCGAGGCTCATGCCGGCGAAGCTGATGAACGTCGGGTCGAAGGAGATCCTGTCCTTCGCGCTCATGTTGTCGAACTCGTGGCTCGACAACGCCGAGATCAGCATGCCGAGCGCGATGGTGACGACCACGGCGAGGGAGAGCGTCCACACCGTGGACGCCACCGACCGGATCTTGGTCCACTCGGACCGCACGACCTGGACCGCCGCCATGCTCAGCTCCTCTGCCAGTCGTCGCCCCACTGCTGCCGCACGGGAGGCGTGTCGGTGGGCGCGTCATAGGACGTGTCGGCGTGCGCGTGGTACTCCACCGACTCCGCGGTCAGCTGCATGAACGCCTCCTCCAGGGAGGCCTGCTGGGGGCTCAGCTCGTGCAGCACGATCTGGTGCAGCGCGGCCAGTTCGCCGATCTGCTCGGCCTTGCCGCCGTCCACCTCCATCGCCCCGCTGCCGGACTCGACGACGGTGACCCCGGCCTCGTGCAGCACGTCGAGCAGCCGCTCGCGCTGCGGCGAGCGGATCCGGATGTACGACCGCGAGTTCTGCTCGATGAAGTCGGCCATGGAGGTGTCGGCGAGCAGCCGCCCCTGCCCGATGACGACGAGGTGTTCGGCGGTCAGCGCCATCTCGCTCATCAGGTGGGAGGAGACGAAGACCGTACGGCCCTGCGCCGCCAGCGACTTCATCAGGTTGCGGATCCAGTGGATGCCCTCGGGGTCGAGGCCGTTGACCGGCTCGTCGAACATCAGGATCCGCGGGTCGCCGAGCAGGGCGCCCGCGATGCCGAGCCGCTGGCCCATGCCGAGCGAGAACCCCTTCGCCTTCTTCTTCGCGACCGCCGTGAGGCCCACCGTGTCGAGGACCTCGGCCACCCGCCGCTTCGGGATGCCGTTGCTCTGGGCGAGGCACAGCAGATGGTTGAAGGCGCTGCGGCCGCCGTGCATGGCCTTGGCGTCCAGCAGGGCGCCGATGTACGTCAGGGGGTCCTTGAGGTGGTCGTAGTGCTTGCCGTCGACACGGACGTCCCCGGCGGTGGGCCGGTCGAGCCCGAGCATCATCCGCATCGTCGTCGACTTGCCGGCGCCGTTCGGCCCGAGGAACCCGGTCACCAAGCCGGGTCTGACGGTGAAGGTGAGGTTGTTGACCGCCAGCTTCTCGCCGTAGCGCTTGGTCAGGCCCTCGAGCTCGATCATGCGGCCACGCTAAGACCGGGGTTCGGGGGCTGCCACTTGAGCGGGCACCGGGCTCACCTCCTTCTGTAATGCGGGGAGCAGGAGTGCGACACCGACCGCGAGGAACGTGAGGAGGGTCGTCCACAGGAAGGTGTCGGCGAAGGCGGTGGAGGTGCCGCCACCGCGTTGGAGCAGGACGGCGAGGACGGCCGTGCCGAAGGAGCCGCCGAGCTGCTGCACGATCCGGGTGGTGGCGCTGGCGTGCGGGACGCGCTCGGGGGCGAGGCCCTGGAAGGCGCCGACCATCAGGGCCAGATTGGCCGCGCTCATGCCGAAGCCGCGCACGACGAGCGCGAGGGAGAGGAACAGGTCGTCATGGGTGTGCGCGGCGAAGGGGAGCGTGCCGAGGGCGGTCAGCAGCAGGCCCGTCACCGCGATCGGGCGGGGGCCGAGGCGGTCGGTGAGGCCGCCGGTCGTCCGGGCCAGCAGCGCGCCGATGCCCTGCGGTACGAGCAGCAGGCCGGCGGCGATCACGCTCTCGTGCCGCACCTGCTGGTAGTACAGCGGCAGCAGGAACATGCCGCCGAAGAGCGTCAGCCCGCTGGTGAAGGTCAGCGCCGAGGACACGGCGAACGCCCGCACCCGGAACAGCCGCAGGTCCACGAGGGGTTGGGCGGTGCGCAGGGCGCGCAGGGCGAAGGCGACGACCAGGAGGGCTCCGCCGGCCATCGGCACCAGCACGCGCGCGTGCCCGAAGCCGCCCTGGTTGCCGACCTCGGAGAGGCCGTAGATCAGCGCGGCGAGCCCGGGGGACACCAGGAGGAGGCCGGTCAGGTCGAGACGGGCGGTGGCCCGGCCCGCGTCCTTGGGAACGCCCCGCCACGCGAGCGCGATGGCGAGCAGGCAGACCGGCAGGTTGACGTAGAAGATCCAGCGCCAGCTGAGGTGGGAGATGATCAGGCCGCCGAGCACGGGACCGAGGATCGGTCCCACGAGGGCGGGCAGGGACACGACGGCCATCAGCCGCCCGAGCCGCTGCCCGCCCGCGGCCCGGATGACCAGCGTCTGCAGCACCGGCAGCAGGAGACCGCCGCCCAGGCCCTGCAGCACCCGGAAGGCGACCAGGGACTCGATGTTCCAGGACAGGCCGCACAGCAGTGATCCGGCGAGGAACAGCACCAGTGCGCCGAGCCAGACGCGCCGGGCGCCGAACCGCTCGGCGGCCCAGCCGCTGACCGGCACCACCATCGCCAGGGCCAGCAGATAGCCGGTGCTCACCCATTGCACGGTCGCCGTGGAGGCGTGCAGGTCATGGCCGAGGGTGTGGATCGCGATCGACACGATCGTGCTGTCCAGAAGCGGCGCGAGGGCGCCGAGGACGAGGATGGCGGCGAGTTTGAGGACGGCGGGGTCGAGGCGTTCTTTGGACGGCTTTTCGGGCATACGGGTCCCCCCCTCGAGTACCTAAGAGACGATGCGTCTCTTACGGCGACGATAGACTGCCCGTGATTAGAGACGCAAGGTCTCTTAAGGAGGTGGGTCAGTGCCCGCGGAGACCACGCGGCGGCGCGGTGCCGCCCTGGAGGCCGAACTCCTGGACGCGGCCTGGGCGGAGCTCCAGGCCGTCGGCTACCCGAAGTTGACGATGGAGGGCGTCGCGGCCCGTGCGCGCACCGGCAAGCAGGTCCTCTACCGCCGCTGGGGCAACCGGGCGGAGATGGTGATCGCGGCCCTGCGCCACCGCCAGGGCGGATCCGTGGCCGACCGGGTCCCGGACACCGGATCGCTGCGCGAGGACGTCCTGGCCGTCCTGCGGATGATGGCCGAGCGGCAGCGCGACATCGGTCAGGACGTCGTGCACGGGGTGCTGGCGGAGATCGGCGAACAGCGGGTCGAGGTCTTCGACATCATGCGTGACGTGATGACGACGCTGCTCGAACGGGCCGTCGACCGGGGCGAGATCCCCACGGCCGACATCTCACCGCGGATCATGACCCTGCCCACGGACCTGGTGCGCAACGAGATCGTGATGCGCAGCGAGCCGATGACGGAGGCGACGCTGGTGGAGATCGTCGACGAGGTCTTCCTGCCCCTCGTACGCGGGAAGTGATCCGTACACCGAACTGATCCGCGTACGCCAAAGGCCCGCACCTTCGGGGGAGATGGTGCGGGCCTCTGATGCTGCTGCTGACTACCGGCTGCTGCTGACTACCGGGTCTGCTGCGCCGGAACCCCACGGGAGATCGGCTCGTCCTCGGCCGGTGAACCGGCCGCGGCCACCGCGGCACCCGTGAGCGTCGCGAGCATCTCGCGGACGTTCGTGAGCTGGGCGTTGATGCTGTCGCGGCGGTTGGTGAGGGCGGCCAGCTCGCGCTCGGATTCCGAACGGATCCGGTCGGCCTTGGCGTTGGCGTCGGCCACGATGTCCTCGGCCTGGCGCTGAGCCGTCTCCACCGTCTGGCGGGCGCGGCGCTCGGCGTCGGTGCGCAGCTTCTCGGCCTCCAGGCGGAGCTGCTCCGCGCGGTGCTCGATCTCCGCGAGGCGCTTCTCGGCCTTGGCCTGCCGGGACGCCAGGTCGCGCTCGGACTGCTCGCGGCGCTTGGCGAGGTTCGTCTCGAAGTCGGCGGCGGCCTGCGCGGCCTTGGCGCGGGTCTCCTCGAAGAGGGCGTCGGCCTCCTCGCGCTTCGACTGCGCGTCCTTCTGCGCCTCGGAACGCAGCTGAGAGGCGTCACTCTTGGCCTTCTCGACGATCCGGACGCCCTCGTCCTCGGCCTTGGACTTGCGCTCCGCAGCGAACGATTCTGCGTCGTTGCGGACCTGCTGGGCCGCCGACTCCGCGAGCTCGCGGTGCTGTTCGGCCGCGCGACGGGCCTCCTCGCGCAGATCCTTGGCCTCCTCCTCGGCGAGGCGGAGGATCTTCTCGACACGCGCGCCGAGGCCGGCGTACGACGGCTCCGCGTCGGTTACCTGAGCCTGGGCGTTCTGCGTCTCGAGGTGGAGCTCCTCGATGCGCTTTTCCAGAGCGGTGATGCGGGCGAGAGCGCTGTCACGGTCGGAGACGAGCTTGGAGATCCGTTCGTCCACCTGAGCGCGGTCGTACCCACGCCGCACTAGCTCGAAGCCGTAGGGGGAAGTGTCGCTCATGGGGTTCCTGTCAAATGAGACCGGTGAGGTGATAGGGGGAATCCTAGGGGCCGAAGCGGTGTGTCATCGAGCGGATACGTGTTTGATCTGGAGAATGACACCCCTTTTGAGTGGCTAACCCTCGGACCACTTGCCAAAAACTTGGTCAAAGGCCCCAGATGACACCGGATTTGGACCTGTCGGTTAGCTGTCCGACGGCTTACCCGAACGAGGGGCGCCGACCACGGCGCCCGCCTTGACGCCGCCGTCCTTGCCCGCTGTCGGGGCCTCAAAAGACTCCAACGCCTCCAGGACGTCCTGGACACGGGAGATCTCGGCGTTGATGTCCTCGCGCCGGCGCACCAGGATCTCCAGCTCGCGCTTTCCTTCCTCGACCGTGCGCTTGGCCTCGCGGATCGCCTCGGCCTTGAGCTCCTCGGCCTCCCTCACGAGCGCCGACTTCTTCTGCTCGGCCTCCTTCAGGAGCCCCTCGGCCTTCTTCACCGCGGCGATACGGACCTTGCCCGCTTCGGAGTTGGCCTCCGAGACCAGCTCCTTGGCCTTCGCCTGCGCCTTGCCCAGCTGCTCCTCGGCGGCCGTGATGAGCGCGTCGCAGCGGTCGCCCGCCGACTTCATCGTCTCGGCCGACTCCCGTCGGGCCCGCTCGTGCAGCGCCTCGATCTCGCCCGTGATGCGGTCGCGCAGCTCCTCGGCGCGCTCACGGATCGAGGTGGCGTCCCGGCGGGCGCCGACGAGCAGTTCGTCCGCGTCCGTACGGGCCTTCTCCACTCGGGTGTTGCCCTCGACCGTCGCCTGCGAGACCACGCGGTCGGCCTCCTTGCGGGCCGCGCCCACCATGCTGTCGGCCTGCGCCTCGGCATCGGCGGTGGTCTTGTGGGCCTGCTGCTGCGCCTCGGAGAGCAGTTTGTCGGCCTCGGCCGTGGTCTCCGTGATGAGCGTGTCGACCTGCTCGGCCACGTCCTGGCGCCGCTTGCCGGCGTCCTTGCGGGCCTCGTCGAGCGTGCGCTCGGCCTCCTCCCGCGCGGAGTTGACCAGCCGCTCGGCCTGCGCCGCCGCCTCGGCCTTGACGCGCCCGGACTCGCCGCGCACCCGCTCGGCGTGCTGCTGGGCGGAGCCGACCGTCTCGGCGGCCTCGGCGCGCAGCCGCTCCGCGTCCCCGGTGGCGTCCGCGATGAGCTTCTCGGCCTTGGCGATCGCCTCGGAGCGCACCCGCTCGGCCTCGGTGGCCGTCTCCGACTGCAGCCGCTCCGCCTCGGCGGTGACCTCGGTGATGAGGGTGTCCGCCTGTGTGGCCGCGTCCGACCGGATGCGGTTGGCGTCGTCGCGGGCGTCCGCCCGGGTGCGTGCCGCGGCCTGGTCGGCCTCGGCGATCGAGTCCGACGCCTCCGTACGGACCCGCTGGGAGTACTCGGCAGCGTCCGAACGCAGCCGCTCCGACTCCGCGATCGCCTCCGAAACCGTGCGCTCGGCAAGCGCCTTGGCGGCGTCCGTCTCCTCGTTCGCCTCGCGCCGGATCCGGTTGGCGTCCTCGGTGGCCCGCTCCCGCTCGGAGTAGGCGTCGGCGCGGACCCGGTCCGCCTCCTCCTGCGCCTCGCGCCGGGTACGGTCCGACGCGTGCTCGGCGGCACTGCGCAGCCCGGTGATCTCCTCCTGGGCCTGCTCGTGCAGCCCGGTGACGGAGTCCCGCACCTGCTGGGCGTGCTGTTCGGCGGCCGACACCATCTCGTTCGCGCGCCGGTCGGCCTCCTCGACCAGCCTGAGCGCCTCGGCCTGCGCCTCCTCGACGCGGCCGCGCGCCACCGCCAGCAGTTCCTCGCTCTGCTCGCGGGCCCGCTCGCGCTCCTGGTCGGCCTCCTGGCGTGCCGAACCGAGGAGTTCCTCGGCCTCGCGGCGGCGCCGGTTGGCCTCGTCCTGCGCGGCGGCCAGCGTCTCGGACGCCTCCGAGCCCAGCCGCTCGGCGGCGGCCAGCGCCTCCGCCCGTACCCGGTCGGCGGTGTCCTGCGCCTCCGACTTCAGCCGCTCGGCCTCCGCGGCCGCATCGGACCGCAGTCGTACGGCGATGGCCTCGCCCTCGGCACGCGAGGCGGACGCGTCCGACGCGGCCTCGTTGCGCAGCCGCTCGGCCTCCGCCTCGGCCTGCGCCTGCAGGGTGCGGATCCGCTCGGCGGCCTCGGTGCGCAGCCGCTCGGCCTCCTCGGCGGCCTCGCGGCGGATGCGTGACGCCTCCTGGCGGGCGTCGGTCAGCGCCTGCTCGGCGGCGGCGAGACGGTCCTCGGCCTCCGTGTGCAGCCGCGTCAGCTCCTCGGCGGCCTCCGCACGGCGGGCCGCTATGGCCCGCTCGGTCTCCTCGTGCAGTTCGAGGGCGGCCCGCTCGGCGTCGGCCTTGATGCCCTCGGACTGCTCGACGACCTCGGCGCGGTGCCGCTCGGCCTCCTTGCGGGTGCGGTCGAGGGTCTCCTCGGCCTGCCGGCGCAGGGTGGTCGCCCGCTCGATGGCCTCCGTACGGACCTTCTCGCTGTCCGTCGTGGCCTTCTGGCGCAGCTCGTCGGCGTCCTGCCTGGCCTTCGCCAGCAGCTCCTCGGCGGTCTTGGCCGCCTCCTCGATCTGCTGGACGGCCTCCTTGCGGGCCTCCGCGCGGATCTTCTCGCCCTCGGCCACCGCGTCGGCGCGCAGCTGCTCGGCCTCGCCGCGCAGCCGGCGCGCCTCCTCCTGCAGCTCGACCGTCTTGGCGCGGTACTCCTTGGTGTCGTCCTTCGCCGAGCCCTTGAGCTGTGTGGCGATGTCGTGCGCCTCGGCGCGCAGCCGGTCGGCCTCGGTCTCCGCCTCGTGGCGGATCCGCTCGGCCTCCTCGGCGGCCGCCTTGGTGGTGTTCTGCGCGTCCTCCTGCGCCCGGTTGAGGACGTCCTCGGCGGTCTTGGCCGCTTTGGACAGCTGGGTCGCGCTCTCCTCGGCGGTGATCGTCCGGGCCTTCTCGGCGGCCTCGGTGACGATCTTCTCGGCCTCGGCGCGGGCGTCCGCGACGACCTGCTCGGCGCTCTCCCTGGTGGCCTCGGCCTTCTCGGTGGCCTCTGTGACCAGCCGGGCGACCTGCTCCTTCGCCGTACGCGTGCGCTGCTCGTTCGTCGACTCGGCGCTGGCGAGGGCCTTCTCGGCCGCCGCGGTGGCCTCGGTGACGAGCTTGTCGGCCTCGGCCTGCGCCTTGCGCAGCGCCTCCTCGGCCGCGGTCATGCGCTGCTCGGCGCCCCGGCTCAGCTCCTGGGCCTGGCGGCGGGCGGAGTCCGACTCCGAGACGGTGGAGGTGCGCAGCTGCTCCGCGTGGTCGGTGGCCTCCTGGGCCTGCGAGGACGCGGCGTTCAGCAGCCGCTCGGCGTCCGTACGGGCCCGGAGCAGGAGCTGCTCGGCCTCCGCGCGGGCCGACTCGGCGTCCGCCTCCAGCCGCTGCCTGGCCTCGGTGGCGACCCGCTCGGCCTCCGCACGCGCGGCGGCCAGGGCCTGGTCGGCCTCGGCACGGGACTCGTCGAGGAGCCGGCGCGCCTGCTGCTCGGTACGGCCGCGCAGCTGTTCCGCCCAGGCCACGTTCTCGTTGACGTGCGACTCGACGGTCTGACGGCGCTCCGCCAGCTCCTGGTCCAGCTGCTGGCGGCGGGTGACCGCCTCCTGGTGCAGCTCGGCCTGCAGCCGGGCGGCCTGCTCCGCGTGCTCCTGGAGGATGCGCTGGGTCTGCGCGCGCGTCTGGCTCAGCTCGCGCTCGGCGTCCAGCCGCAGCTGGTCGGCCTGGATCTGCGCGTTCCGTAGCAACTGCTCGGCCTGATAGCCGATGTCACCGCCGTCGAAGGAGGGCCGGGACATGAGGGTGCGGCGCGCCTCGTGAAGCTTGGCGCGCAGCACCTCGACCTGGTAGCCGAGGTCCTCGGCGTGCTGAATCGCCTTTTCCCGCTCGGTCTTCAGCCGCTCCATCTCGGCCTCGAACCGAGAGAGGTGGTCGACGTCAGCCGCCGGCTCTCGCTCCTGGCGTTCGTAGCCCCGCACTGCGCGGTCCCATCCGTCCCCTGGTCGCAAGTCTGGCCAAACGAGCTCCGTCCATCCGCCGAACGGGGCCCCCGGGGAATGGTGTCAGATCAACGGCGGACCAGGGGCTGCTGCCCCGCGCTCGCCCCCCGAAACCCGGACCCCGGCATGCGGTCACCCCCCACAGAAGTGGCGACCGCCCCCAACCCTACCGGCCCATATGTACGGGGGTCAGTGCTCAGGTGACTCAACAGGCGCCGAAGTGACCAGTTCTGTCAGAACGCCATGACAATCCTTGGGGTGCAGGAACGTGATCCGTGACCCCATGGAACCGCGTCGCGGCTCTTCGTACAGAACGCGTACGCCCTTGTCCTTGATGTCCGCGGCGTCCGTGTCGACATCCGCCGTACCGAAAGCGATGTGGTGGACACCCTCGCCGTTCTTGTCGAGCCACTTGGCGACGGTCGAATCCGGTCGCGTCGGCTCCAGAAGCTGCAGGTAGGAGGCCCCGCCGTCGGAGGTTTCGTTGATCTTGAGCATGGCCTCGCGGACGCCCTGCTCCTCGTTGACCTCGGAGTGGAACACCTCGAAGCCGTACGTGGCCCGGTAGAACTCGACAGTCTTGTCGAGGTCGAAACAGGCGATCCCGATGTGGTCGATTCGCGTCAGCATGGTGTTAGTGCAGCGCTCCCTGTGTGGTTACGCAACGTGCGCGCGATCACACCGACGGCCCGATGACGGAGTGCTCTACCGCTCAGTACATTCGAAGTAAACCCTCGTTCACTTCTTCAGCTGTGCAGCTGGAAGGGGATCGCACCTCATGTCTGGAACGAACAGCAGTACCTCGGTGATCGTCGCGGGCGCCCGGACGCCCATGGGACGGTTGCTGGGCTCGCTGAAGTCCTTCTCCGGAGCCGACCTCGGCGGCTTCGCGATCAAGGCCGCCCTCGACCGTGCGGGGATCGGTGGCGACCAGGTGCAGTACGTGATCATGGGTCAGGTACTGCAGGCCGGCGCGGGACAGATCCCGGCACGCCAGGCCGCGGTCAAGGCCGGCATCCCGATGAACGTCCCGGCGCTCACCATCAACAAGGTGTGTCTGTCGGGCCTCGACGCCATCGCGCTCGCCGACCAGCTGATCCGCGCCGGCGAGTTCGACGTGATCGTCGCGGGCGGCCAGGAGTCGATGACCAACGCGCCCCACCTGCTGCCGAAGTCCCGTGAGGGCTTCAAGTACGGGGCGATCGAGATGCTCGACGCCATGGCGCACGACGGTCTGACCGACGCCTTCGAGAACATCGCCATGGGCGAGTCGACGGAGAAGCACAACACGCGCCTCGGGATCGCCCGTCCCGAGCAGGACGAGATCGCGGCGCTGTCTCACCAGCGCGCCGCCGCCGCCCAGAAGAACGGCATCTTCGAGGCAGAGATCACCCCGGTGGAGATCCCGCAGCGCAAGGGCGAGCCGGTCGTCTTCAGCAAGGACGAGGGCATCCGCGGCGACACGACGGCGGAGTCCCTGGGCAAGCTGCGCCCGGCGTTCACCCGGGACGGCACGATCACCGCCGGTTCCGCCTCGCAGATCTCGGACGGTGCGGCGGCCGTGGTCGTGATGAGCAAGGCCAAGGCGCAGGAGCTCGGCCTCGAGTGGATCGCGGAGATCGGTGCGCACGGGAACGTGGCCGGACCGGACAACAGCCTCCAGTCCCAGCCGTCCAACGCCATCGCGCACGCCCTGAAGAAGGAGGGCCTGGACGCCTCCGACCTCGACCTGATCGAGATCAACGAGGCGTTCGCGGCCGTCGCGGTCCAGTCAATGAAGGACCTCGGTGTTTCCACGGAAAAGGTGAATGTCAACGGTGGCGCCATCGCCCTGGGCCACCCGATCGGCATGTCCGGCGCCCGTCTCGTCCTGCACCTGGCGCTGGAGCTGAAGCGCCGGGGCGGCGGCGTGGGCGCGGCTGCGCTGTGCGGCGGAGGCGGTCAGGGTGACGCACTGATCGTGCGGGTACCCAAGGCCTGAAGCCTCTGTCGTACGCGATTCTCCGAACGGGAGCTGTGATGCAGGACGTCTCCACCCTGGTGGCCCAGGCCAGGGAAGGCCGGCCGCGGGCCGTGGCCCGGCTGATCTCGCTGGTCGAGGGGGCGTCCCCGCAGCTCAGGGAGGTCATGGAGGCGCTGGCGCCGCTGACGGGGAACGCGTACGTGGTCGGTCTGACCGGTTCCCCGGGCGTCGGCAAGTCCACGTCGACCTCCGCGCTGGTGACGGCGTACCGCAAGCAGGGCAGACGGGTCGGCGTCCTGGCCGTCGACCCGTCGTCCCCGTTCTCCGGCGGCGCCCTTCTGGGTGACCGCGTCCGGATGTCGGAGCACTCCTCCGACCCCGGCGTCTACATCCGCTCGATGGCGACCCGGGGCCACCTGGGCGGCCTCGCCTGGTCCGCCCCGCAGGCGATCCGGGTGCTGGACGCGGCGGGCTGCGAAGTGATCCTGGTCGAGACGGTCGGTGTCGGGCAGTCGGAGGTCGAGATCGCCTCCCAGGCGGACACGAGCGTCGTCCTGCTCGCCCCGGGCATGGGCGACGGCATCCAGGCGGCGAAGGCCGGGATCCTGGAGATCGGCGACGTGTACGTCGTCAACAAGGCCGACCGGGACGGCGCCGACGCCACCGCGCGCGAGCTGAACCACATGCTGGGCCTGGGCGAGTCCCGCGGTCCCGGCGACTGGCGCCCGCCGATCGTCAAGACGGTCGCCGCGCGCGCCGAGGGGATCGACGAGGTCGTCGAGGCCCTGGAGAAGCACCGGGCGTGGATGGAGGAGCACGGCGTCCTCGCCGAGCGCCGCCTGTCCCGCGCCTCCCGCGAGGTCGAGACGATCGCGGTCACGGCCCTGCGCGAACGCATCGGCGACCTGCACGGCGACCGCCGTCTGAGCGCGCTGGCGGAACGGATCGTGGCCGGGGACCTGGACCCGTACCGCGCCGCGGACGAGCTGGTGGCGGGACTGACACAGGGCTGACGCGGATTTATTTCCGTGGGCAACGAGCCGCCCCTGTTGCTACGTTGACCGACATGTACCTCCTCTTGGCATAGGGCACGCCCGAGCCCGCGCACGGCGAGCGGTGATCGACCGCACGCCCCGCGCGGCGATCAGGCGTCCCCTTTCCCGCCTCGAGTCGAGGAACTCCCGTGTCTTCCACGTCTGTTGCACGGCCGACCTATGCCGTCGTGCTCCGCATCCCGCACGCCCGCCGCACGTTCGCCGCCGCCCTGCTCGGCAGGCTGTCGTACGGAATCGTCCCCCTGTCCGTGATGCTCGCCGTGAACCGGGCCTCCGGGTCCTATGCGGTGGCGGGCACCGTCATGGCGCTGTTCGGCGGCACCAGCGTCTTCCTGTCGCCCGCCCGGGCGGCCCTCATCGACCGCTACGGCCCGCGCCGCACGCTCGTCCCCATGGTCGCGGCCTACGCGGCACTGCTCGGGCTGCTGACGCTGCTCGTCCGGCGTCCGGGCGCCGTCTCGCCGCTCGTCCTGGGTGCCGTGACGGCCGCGGCGGGCGCCTGCACTCCTCCGCTGGGCCCGACCATGCGCGCCGTATGGGGCCGACTCGCCCCGGACCGGGCGCTGTTGCAGCGCGCCTACAGCCTCGACGGCGTCGCCGAGGAACTGCTGTTCGTCTCGGGGCCGTTGCTGGTCGGCGTCCTCATGAGGTTCGCCCCGCCGGCGGCCGGCATCGTCTTCGGGACGGCGCTGATCGTGGTGGGGACGGCCGGGTTCGTGTCGTCGCCGGCGGTGCGGGCGGTACGGCCGGGGGACCGGAAGGCGCGGCGGGCCGCGGGCGGCCGGCGGGTGCTGCGCGGGCTCGGACGGCCCGTGGCCGCGACGGCCGCGGTCGGGCTCGCGTTGGGCGTCGTCGACCTGCTGGTCGTCGCCTTCACCGAGGGGCATGGGTACGGCGCCGACAGCGTGGCCTGGATCCTGGCCGCCCTGTCCACCGGAAGCGCCGTCGGCGGGCTGCTCAACGGGGCCGTCACCTGGGGGAGTTCCGCGGTGGTGCGGTTGCCCCTGCTCATCGCCGGACTGGGACTGGCCCTGCTCGGCGCCGGTCTGGTCCCGGGCCTCGCCACGCTGGCCGTGGTCGTCGCCGTGGCCGGGTTCTTCGTGTCCCCGGCCCTCACCACCGCGTATCTCATCGCCGACGAGGCAGCCGCACCCGAGGCCCGGGTCCAGGCCGGGGCCTGGGTCAACACGGCCGTCAACGCGGGGAGTACGGGCGGTGCGGCCGCCGCGGGAGCGCTGGCCGGGCGGCTGCCGACCGGGTGGTGCTTCGCGGCGACCGGCGCGGTCGTCCTGCTGACGGCGGCGGCCGTGGCGACGGGCACACGACGGGAGAGGGGCACGGGAAGCCCCGTACCCCTCGTCTGACGGCGGGCGCCGGTCGCCCATCGCCGATCACCCGTCACCAACCGGCAGTTGTCCGTCGTCAGTCGTCGTCGCGGTCCTGGGTGACCTTGCCCGTGCGGGCGTCGACGTGCCACTCGCCCTTGGCGGTCTCGACGCTCCACGCGGCGGGCCCGTCGTCGTCCAGGTCGACGTCGGTGACCGTGCCCTTCGAGGCGACGGCCTGTACGGCCTCGCGGGCGTCCACGCTCGTGCCCTTCAGGGCGGCGAGGTCCTCGCGGCCGTCGTTGTCGTCGTCGGTGTCGCGGTGGGCCCCGAGGACCTTGCCGGTGGTCGGGGAGACCTGGACCGTGTACTCGGTGCCGCCGCCCTTGACGACGTCCACCTCCCAGGCGCCCGAGCCGTCGTCGTCACGGTCGGCGGCGACGGCCGTGCCCGGCGTGTGCTTCAGGGCGGCCGCGATGGCGTCGTCGGCGGTCACCCCGGCGCCGCTGCCGGCCTCCGGTCGGATCTCGACGGTGTCCTCGCTCCGGTCGTCCGCGACCCGGACGCTCGCCTCACGCTGCGTCGACGGCGCGTCGTCGCCCCCCGCCGCGTAGGCGGCGACGGTGCCGCCGCCGATCAGCGCCGCGGCGGCGACGGTGGCGATGACGATGTTGCGCTTCATGAGGGTTCCTCCCGAGTCGATGTGCTTCACGTTGTTTCGTTCGACGGGAACCAATGTGGCGGACCGACGCTGAGGGCAACCTGAAGCCGCCTGAAGGGATCTTCAGCTTCGTTTTGCCACCCTGTACGCATGCGCCCGCCCGTCACCCACCACCGCCCTACTCGAGGCGCTGCGCGCCACCCCTCTCGATTGTTGATCGTGGAGGACGAAAAGCGTCTCGCCCTGTCCCTGGCCAAGGGCCTGACCGCCGAGGGATACGCCGTGGACGTCGTCCACGACGGCCGGGAGGGCCTGCACCGCGCCGTCGAGAGCGCCTACGACCTCGTGATCCTCGACATCATGCTGCCCGGCCTCAACGGCTACCGCGTCTGCGCCGCCCTGCGCGCCGCCGGCCACGACGTGCCGATCCTCATGCTCACCGCCAAGGACGGCGAGTACGACGAGGCGGAGGGCCTGGACACGGGCGCGGACGACTACCTGACGAAACCGTTCTCGTACGTCGTCCTCGTCGCCCGCGTCAAAGCGCTGCTGAGGCGGCGCATGCAGGGCGCCGGTGCCTCGCCCGTGCACGTCCACGGCGGCCTCAAGGTCGACACCGCCGCCCGCCGCGTCTTCCTGGACGAGGACGAAGTGACCCTGACGGCCAAGGAGTTCGCCGTCCTGGAGCAGCTCGTGGTGCGGGCCGGCGCGGTGGTGTCCAAGGCCGAGATCCTGGAGCACGTCTGGGACTTCGCGTACGAGGGCGACCCGAACATCGTCGAGGTCTACGTCAGCACGCTCAGGCGCAAGCTGCGCGCCGGGCTCATCCGCACGGTCCGCGGCGCCGGCTACCGGCTGGAGGCGGAGAGATGAGGCGCCTGTTCGGCTCCGTCCGGTCCCGGGCGACCCTCGCCGCCACCCTCGTGGTCGCCGTGGCGCTGATCGCCGCCGGCGTCGCCGTCCTGCTGTCGCTGCGGTCCAACCTGGTCGGCCAGGCGGGCTCGCAGGCGGAGCGCACCGCGCGGTCGGTCGCCACCGACCTGGCCGTGGGGAAGCCGTACGACGAGCTCTCCCTGGACGAGGACGAGGAGCCGGTCCAGATCGTCGACGAGCACGGCACGTTGGTCGCGGCCAGCCAGGACCTGCAGCGGATCAGCGGCACCGGCACCGGTGAGGTGAAGCCGCGGTCGCAGCCGAGCGCTCCCGCGAGTGCGCAGGAGGGCGCGGAGGAGAACGGGGAGTCCGACGACGACGCGGACGACTCCGGGTCCACTCTCGAACCCGGCGAGATCGACAAGGACACCACCTTCACCAACGGCTCGGCGGCGATCGACGGGGAGAGCGCCGACTACCGCTTCGCCGCGGTGAAGGTCGAGGTCGACGGCAAGGGCGAGCTCACCGTGTACGCCGGCGCCCCGCTCTCCGCGGAACAGGGCGCCGTGCGCACCGCGCAGACCGTCATGCTGATCGGGTTCCCGCTGCTGCTCGGCGTCGTCGCGGGCGTGACCTGGCTGGTCACCCGGCGGGCCCTGCGCCCCGTCGAGGGCATCCGCACCGAGATGGCCGCGATCACCGCCTCCGAGGACCTCGCACGCCGCGTGCCGGTCCCGGACACCCACGACGAGATCGCCCGCCTCGCCCGGACCACCAACGAGACGCTGTCCGCCCTGGAGACCTCGGTGGAGCGCCAGCGCCGGTTCGTCGCCGACGCCTCCCACGAGCTGCGCAGCCCGATCGCGTCCCTGCGCACCCAGCTCGAAGTGGGCGCCGAACACGCCGAGTTGCTGGACCTGGAGGGCGCCGTCGAGGACACCGTACGACTGCAGCGCCTGGCCGCCGACCTGCTGCTGCTCGCCCGTCTCGACGCGGGGGAGCGGCCGGCCGACGCCCGCTTCGACCTCGGTGCGCTGGCGCGGGAGGAGGCGGAACGGCGCAGGGGCGTGACCGTGGACGCCGAGGCCGTCGAAGTGGCGGGATCGCGGGGGCAGTTGGGGCGCGTGCTCGCCAATCTCCTCGACAACGCCCAGCGGCACGCGCGGTCGGCGGTCGCGGTGTCCGTACGGCAGTCCACGGGACCGGACGGATCCCACGCCGTACTGACCGTCACCGACGACGGGAGCGGCGTACCCGAGAGCGACCGTGAGCGGGTCTTCGAGCGGTTCGTACGGCTCGACGACGCCCGCAGCCGCGACGACGGCGGGGCCGGGCTCGGGCTCGCCATCGCCCGCGACGTCGCCGTACGGCACGGCGGAACGCTCACCGTCCGGGACGCGCCGGAAGGCGGAGCCCTGTTCGAACTCCGCCTTCCGCTTGCCCGTTAGTGCGCCAGGGGCGGGTTAGGGGCGGCCCCGCAGCCCGCGGAGGTGCTGCGCCACGGGCTTCAGGGCCTTGTCGACCTCCGCCATGGCCTCGGGGGACAGCAGATCGATGAAGTGCCTGCGCACCGACGCCACATGATGCGGCGAGACCTTCTGCATCGTCTCCATGCCGTGCTCGGTCAGGACCGCGTAGAGGCCGCGGCGGTCGGACTCGCAGTTCTCGCGGCGGACCAGGTTCGCGTTCTCCATCCGCGTGATCTGGTGGGAGAGGCGGCTCTTGGACTGGAGGGTGGCGGACGCGAGATCGCTCATTCGCATCCGTACATCCTCCGACTCGGAGAGGTTCACCAGGATCTCGTAGTCGTTCATAGTCAGGCCGAACGGCTGCAGGTCCCTCTCGAGCTGGTACGTCAACAGCCTGTTGACCTCCAGGTGGGTGCGCCAGGCGCACTGCTCCGCATCGGTCAGCCAGGGCGTGGCCGTCTCGGTCTCCATGAATGAAGTCTACCTAAAATGTTGAAAGGCGAACTAATGAGGGTGGCGTGACGGCGCGCACACGTTCGACGTCACACTCCGCAGACTACCGCTCACAGCCCGAAGCGACGCTGGAGGTCCCCCAGCTGTCCGGGAAGGCGCGGTGCGCCGGCTTGCTGTGCGGGGCCTGTGTGCCCCCCGCCGCCACCGGGTACCCCCGCCTGCTGCGGAACGGCCCCCGTGGCCTGCTCGGCCATGAGCGCCTCCGAGGACTGGAGCAGGACCGTGCCGGCCCCTACGAACTCGAACTGGTGCTCCTCCCCGGAGGCCCCGCCGAGGCCCGTCATCGCACGTAGGCCGCCCATCAGGCCCGTCATGTAGCCGTGGTCGTAGTGGTGGCACGGCGAGGGGCAGTCGGCCCAGCCGACGAGCGCCTGCGGGTCCACCCGGATCGGGGGCTCCATGAACACCACCGGACCGTTAGATGCAGCTACGAACTTTCCGGTTCCGATCAGAGTCAGAAAACCCGGCACGATCGACTGCTTGAGTGCGAGAGTTGGCTGAAAAGCGAGCAAGTTGCCCGAGCGAATGGTCAGGTTGCCCTCTTCGAGGTCGTACGAGTTCACGTCGAAGGCCCGGTCGGCGAGCAGCATCTTGCCCGAGCCCTCCGCCACGACCCAGTCGCTCGCGTGCAGTGGCGAATGAAAGGACGTACGGACAAGGCGGTCGAGCCGGCCGTGCCCGATGCCGTTGAACTCCATCGAGCCGTAGTAGGCGATCATCTTCCCCTTCTGCAGGAACCACTGGCTCCCCTTGAGCTCCACGCAGAAGGTGTACTTGTTGACGTTGTCGTCGACGGGCAGCGTCGTCGGGTCGAAGACCGTCGGGCCGCCCGGAGTCCCGTACGCGCTCACAGCTTCTCCTCCGAGGCCTGGACGTACACCACGCCGTTTCCGCTGAGCTCCAGTTGGAAGGCCTCGCCGGAGCCGCGCCCCACCATGTCGCGCCAGCCCAGTGCCGTGGACAGCTTGTTGCGGACGTCGCCGTGGTGGGCGACGTACGCCTGCGGGTCGACGTGGACCGGGCGCTGCGGGGTGATCGGGATCTCGAAGACGCCGCCGTGGGCCATCACGGCCACCGAGCCCTGCCCCTTGAGGGTGGTGGTGAACAGGCCCTGGCCGGTGACCTGGCCGCGCACCATGCCCATGACCCCGCCCTGCGAGCCCATGAACATCGTGCCCTGCTGGAGCGTGCCCTCGAAGGCGAGCAGGCGGTCCGCCTCCACGTAGAGGGTGTCGCCGGCGAGGTTGATGACCTGGACATGGTGGCCGCCGTGCCCGAAGAAGACCGTGCCGCTGCCCTCGACGCTCATCAGCGGTGTGGCCTCGTTGGCGACCCGGCGGCCGATCATCGACATGATCCCGCCCTGGCCGCCCTGCATGTTGGGCGTGAAGGACACCTCGCCCTTGTAGGCGAGCATCGCGCCGCGCTGGCTGAACAGCCGCTGGCCGGGCGACAGGGTCGCCTCGACCATCTTGGAGTTGATCTCGCGGAAGGTCATGTCACACGTCCCCCGCGATCGTGTTCCGCTCGCTCGGCTGGACGTACACCAGGCCGTCCCCCTCGAAGCGGATCTGGAAGGCCTCGCCGCCGCCCTCCCCGAGGAGCGTGCGGAACGTCACACCGGACTGGAAGGACTGCCGCAGATTCCCCTGGTGCGCGATGTAGGCGCCCGGGTCGACCGTCAGCGGGTACTGGGCGCTCACCCGCAGCGCCACCGCCGGACCGTCCGACATGATCGCCGCCTGGCCGTGGCCCTCGACGGTCGTCGTGAACAGCCCGTTGCCCTGCGAGGCGCCGCGCAGCCCCGTGAACGTCGTGCCGGTCCTGAGACCGGCGTCGGTCGCGAGCAGATTGCTCGACTCCACATACAGCTTGTCCCCCTGGAGACCCACGAGATTTATCTCGGAGGCGCGGTCCGCGAACCAGCACGTCCCGTGCCCCTTCACCTCCATCACGGTCATCTGCTCGCCGGTGAGCCGCCGGGTCACCATGCCCCGGATGCCCTCACCGCCGCCGCTCATCTTCTTGAAGGCCATCTGCCCGTCGTACGCGACCATGGAGCCGTTCTTCGCCTTCACGGCGTCCCCGGTCATGTCGACGGCGAGCACCTTGCTGCCTTGAAGTCGAAACATCGCCACGCTGCGAAGGTAGCGGCCGGGTCGGTCGGCCGAACAGAGCCCGTAGGTGGAGAAAGCCCCTGACCGCACCCCTAGGGGTGCGGTCACCCACCCCCGGCCGAACCCACGCCCGACGGTTTGTCACAATGGTTGAACGTTTGTGCTTGCGTTCACAAACTCGACGCCTCTCCCACCGTCTCTCCCACCGACCACCGAAGGTGACCCGTGGACATCAAGACCGCCACCGCTCTGCGCCGGCTCCGACTCGTCTCGGCCCCCGAGGCCGTGTCCTTCCTCCTCCTGCTGGTCTGCTCCGTGCTGAAGCGGACCACGGACTTCAACGCGGTGCCGGTGATGGGCATGGTCCACGGCGTCCTGTTCATCCTGTACGTGGTCTTCTGGGCCGACGCCTGGAACCGCACGAAGTGGCCCCTGGGGACCGCCGCCCTCTACTTCGTCCTCTCCGTCCTGCCGACCGGCGGCTTCTTCGCCGAGCGCAAGCTCAAGCGCGCCGCCGAGGATGAGGTCATCGCCGCCCGCGCCCGCAAGGAAGGAGCCGTGACCGCATGATCGTCGCGTTCTCCGTGACGCCGCTTGGGGTCGGCGACGAGGTGGGGGAGTACGTGGCCGACGCCGTCCGCGTCGTCCGCGAGTCGGGCCTGCCCAACCGCACCGACGCGATGTTCACCTCCGTCGAGGGCGAGTGGGACGAGGTCATGGACGTCGTCAAGCGCGCCGTTGCCGCCGTCGAGGAGCGGGCGCCGCGCGTCTCGCTGGTCCTCAAGGCCGACATCCGGCCCGGAGTGAGCGACGGTCTCACCTCCAAGGTGGAGACGGTGGAGCGGTACCTCGCCGAGTAGGGCGCCAGCGGCTCGTACCCGAAAACCCCGGCCCGCGCGGGCCGGGGTTTTCTCGTGCCCCATGTTTGAGCGGTCGCTCAAAACGGTGTACTTTCATGGTCGAGCTGTTTGAGCAGTCGCTCAAACAACCTGCTGACCTGGGGGATTCACATGGGGCACTTGGGGCTCTACATCGAGGCGCGGATCCGCACCGACCTCGACGCACTGTGGTCGCGGACGCAGGACCCCTCCCAGCACCAGCGCTGGGACCTCCGCTTCACCGAGATCGACAACCTCCCGCGCGCGGAGGGCGAACCGCAGCACTTCCGGTACGCCACGCGCGTGCTGCCCTTCCTCACGGTCGCCGGCACCGGAGTCTCCGCGGGTGAGCGGGAACGCCCGGACGGGACCCGTACGTCCGCGCTCCGGTTCGCCTCCCCGCATCCGCTCTCGCTGCTGGCCGAGGGCAGCGGCTACTGGCGCTACATCCCCGACGGGGACGGCGTCCGCTTCCTCACCGGCTACGACTACCGGCCCCGCTGGGGCGGGTTCGGCGCCCTGGCCGACCGGTTGCTGTTCCGCCCGCTCATGGGCTGGGCGACGGCCTGGTCCTTCGACCGCCTCCGGCTGTGGCTGGAGCACGGCATCACTCCGGAGCGGGCGCGGGCCAACTGGCTGGCCGAGCTGCTGGTGCGCGCCCTGGCGATCGTCCTCGCCTGCACGGGCTTCGGCTACGGCAGTCTGCTGCGACTGACGGGCCCGTTCGCTCCCCTCTTCTTCTACGCCACCCCCTTGCTGGCGACGGTCGCCCTCTCGCTGGCCCTCTTCGCGCCGCCGCGGTCCACCACCCCGGCCGCCCGCCGCTGCCTGCGCACACCGCCCACGCGCGTGCGTGCCCCCCGACTGCTGCGCACCCTGGAGAACCAGCGATGACGACGTCGATCTTCCGTACGGTCATGGGCGCGGACTTCGACCGCCTCCACCCCCAGCTGCAGCGCCGCTTCTCGGTCGGGCTGGCGAGCGGGGAGGCGTGCGTCGGGCGGGGCGTGATGGACCGGATCTGGCACGGCGGGCTCTTCGTGAAGCCCTTCCTCGCGCTCGGCACCACCCGCAACATCCTGGTGCCGCAGCAGGGCCGCCGTGTTCCCTTCACCATCGAGAACGTTCCGTACGCCGACGGCTTCGGGCGTGAGACGGTGACCTTCGTGCGCACCTTCGACCTGCCCGGACGTTCCCGGCGTTTCGACGCCCAGATGGTGCTGAGCCCCAAGGGCGACCGCATCCTGGACTACCTCGGAACCCACCAGCACCTCGCCAGCGACCTGTACTTCCGTGCCGAGGCCGACGGGTCGCTGCTGATCCGGTCCGGCGAACACCGGTTCCGGGAAGGGGTGGTGGACGTGCGGGTGCCGGAACTGATCGGGGCGAGAGCCGAGGTGCGGGAGTCCTTCGACGACCACACCGGGCGTTTCCGCATCCGGGTCCGGGTGGTGAACAAGTACTTCGGGCCGCTCTTCGGCTACGAGGGGTCCTTCGCGGCGACGTACACGGACATCCGTACCTGCGGCGTGCGGCCCGGACTGCGGCCCGTGCGCGAGGAGTTGCGCGCGTGAGTCCCGAGACGGCGAAGTCCCAGGAGACCAAGGCCAAACTCCTCGAGGGGGCGCTCAGGACGCTCACCGAGCAGGGGATCGCGAAGGTGTCCGCCCGCACGATCGCGACGGCCGCCGGGGTCAACCAGGCGCTGGTCTTCTACCACTTCGGGTCGGTGGACGAACTGCTCGCCGCCTCCTGTCGGTACGGGGCGGAGCAGGCCGTGGGGCGGTACCGCGAGCGGTTCGCCGCGGTGACGTCGCTGTCCGAACTGCTCGCCGTGGGGCGGGAGATACACGAGGCGGAGCGCGCCGGGGGGCATGTCGCCCTGCTCGGGCAGCTGTTGGCCGGTGCGCAGACCCACGCGACGCTGGGGCCGGCGACCGCGGCGGGGCTCGATCTGTGGATCGCGGAGATCGAGACGGTACTGACGAGGGTGCTCGCGGACACACCGCTGGGGGAGTTCGCGGATCCCGCGGGGCTGGCCCGGGCGGTGGCGGCCGCGTTCGTGGGGATCGAGTTGTACGAGGGGGTGGATGCGGCGGGGGCTTCGGCGGCGTTGGACGCGCTGGAGCAACTGGGGGTGCTGGTCGCGGCGTTGGAGGAGCTCGGGCCGGTGGCTCAGCGGGCTGTGCGGCTTCGACTGCGTCGGGCTGGGCGGCGTTGACCTGGCGGTCGCCGGGCTTTTCTCGCCCCGCCAGGGGGCTCCGCCCCCTGGACCCCCCTCGGCCTGAACGGCCTCGTTCTCAAACGCCGGACGGGCTGAAAGCGGGTCAGCCGTCCCCGGACACCAGCGCCATCCCCAGCGGTGTCCGTTCGTACAGCACCTGATGGCCGTATCGCCGGGCCGTGAGCAGGCCGGCGTCCCTCAGCAGGGTCAGGTGGGCGGAGACGGACGACGGGGCGAGGCTCAGGCGGTGGGCCAGTGCACTGGTGGTGGCGGGTTCGTCCAGGGCGGTGAGTACTGCCGCACGGCCGCGGCCGAGGAGTCGTACGAGGACGTCGTCGGCGCGGTCGGCGCGGGCGGCGGGCTCGGCCCACAGGCCGCCGATGCCGCGGGCCGGGTAGGCGAGGGTCGGCTGCCAGGGCGGTTCGAAGGTGCTGACGACGTCCGGCCAGATGAAGACGCTGGGCATCAGGACCAGGCCCTGCCCGCCGAGTCGCCGTTCGTGCTCGCCCCTGAACTCGACGGTCAGCGTGCCCGTGCGCCAGCCGAAGCGCCGGCTGATCTCGGGCAGCAGTCCACCGAGGCCCACCTCGGCGAGCCGCCGCGAGTGGAAGGCGACGTCCGCCTCCAACAGGGCGCGCAGACGAGGCCAGTCCGGGGCGACGAGGGTGTGCCAGGCCTCCTCCATCACGTCGGAGAGATGCTGGATCATGCGGGCGGGGTTCCGCAGCCACTCGCGGGCCCGCGGGGAGTCGAGCGCGCCCGGGGTGTCGGCCAGCGACTTCGCCGTGTCCGCGCGAGCCGCCTGCGGATCGCTCGCCCGTACGGCCGCGATCTCCTCCTCGAAGGTGGCGGCCGGTCCGATCGGGGGCGGGCAGAGCCAGTCGGGACAGTGGCCGGGCTGCGGCATCAGCAGCCACAGGTCCGTGAGGTCGAGCCCGGCCGCGACCCGGCCCATCCGGCGCAGCCAGTGCGCGTGGTAGCCCTGCCGCTCGGGCCGCTTGAGCATGCGCACGACCTCTTGCGTCTCCCACAGCGGCGACACGGCGAAGCGGCACCGGAGGAAGTCGTCCTCCCCGAAGTGCAGACGCGACGGTATGACCACCACCTCCGAAGGATCGAGCGGGAACAGCGAGCGGGAACAGGGACATTCGGCCCGTGCCGAATCTCTAGGATGCCTCGCCCGGGCCGAGCACGCTGCTGCCCATGCCAGACGAGTCCGAGGGCACGACGACCCTTCCTGTGCCGCCTTCTCCCGCCGTCCCCACCGGCTACGGCCGCGTGTTCGCCGTCCGTGAGTTCCGTGCCGTCTTCGCCGCCCACGCGCTCTCCCTGCTCGGCGTGATCGTCAGCGAGATCGCGCTGTCCGTCCTCGTCTACGACCTCACCGGCTCGCCCCTGATGAGCGCGCTCGCCTTCGCGCTGGGCTTCCTGCCGTACGTCGTCGGGGGGACGGTGCTGGCGGGCGTCGCGGACCGTTTCCCGGCCCGACGGGTGCTGGTGGTATGTGACATGGCACAGGCCGGCTGCGTGGCGCTGATGGTGCTGCCGGGTACGCACATCGCCGTCCTGCTCGCCCTGCGCTGCGGTGTCGCCGTCGTCGCGCCGGTGTTCCAGGGGACGCGGATGGCCACGCTCGCCGACATCCTCGGCGACGGCGAACTGTTCGTGCTGGGCCGCTCCCTGCTGCGGATCGTCTCGCAGAGCGCCCTGCTCGTCGGCTACGGCCTGGGCGGACTGCTCCTGATCGCCCTGACCCCGCGCCATGCCCTCCTGATCACCGTGGCCACCTTCTGCGCCTCCGCCGTCCTGCTGCGCTTCGGCACCCGGCCCAGGCCCGCTCGTGCGTCGGCGGGCAACGCCCTGGTGAAGGACTCCCTCAAGGGCGCCCGCCAGGTCCTCGCCGACCGCCGCGTACGCGCACTGCTCCTCCTCTTCTGGGTGCCGCCCATGTTCTCCGTGGCACCGGAGGCCCTGGCGGCCCCGTACGCCGACCGGTTGGCCGTCGGCTCCGTCGGCCTCGGCCTGCTGATGTGCGCGCTGCCGGTGGGCACGATCGCCGGCGAGCTGTACGCGGGCTCCCGCCTGCGCCCCGCCACCCGCGAACGCATCGCCCTCCCCCTGGTCACCTTCAGCCTCCTCCCGTACCTGGGCTACGTCCTCCACCCGGGCCTGGTCCCTTCGCTCCTGCTGCTTCTGCTCTCGGGCGCGGGGTCGGCGTACACCCTGGGCCTGGACCAGTGGTTCGTGCGGGCCGTGCCCGAGGGGCTGCGCGGACGGGCCATGACCCTGCTCACCGCCGGGCTGATGACGATCCAGGGGGTGGGGATGGCGCTGGCGGGAGTCGTGGCGGAGTTCGCGGGGGTGCCGGCCACGGTCGCGGGGGCCGGAGCGCTGGGCGCGGTGTGCTGTCTGCTGCTCGCCCTTCAAGCCCGGCGGACCGAAAGGCGAGACGGGGCTGACCACCATGTGACCGGCCGGTAGTGTCAGTGCCGTGCCGAAGCCGCTCAGTCTTCCCTTCGATCCCATCGCCCGCGCCGACGAACTCTGGAAGCGGCGCTGGGGAAACGTGCCGTCCATGGCGGCCATCACGTCGATCATGCGCGCGCACCAGATCCTGCTCGGCGAGGTCGACGCCGTGGTCAAGCCGTACGGACTGACGTTCGCGCGGTACGAGGCGCTGGTGCTGCTCACCTTCTCCAAGGAGGGCGAGCTCACGATGTCCAAGATCGGCGAGCGGCTCATGGTGCACCCGACGTCGGTGACCAACACCGTCGACCGGCTGGTGAAGTCGGGCCTGGTGGACAAGCGCCCCAACCCCAACGACGGGCGCGGCACGCTCGCGTCCATCACCGACAAGGGCCGCGAGGTCGTCGAGGCCGCCACCCGCGACCTGATGGCGATGGACTTCGGCCTCGGTGCGTACGACGCCGAGGAGTGCGCGGAGATCTTCGCGATGCTGCGGCCGCTGCGGGTGGCCGCGAGCGACTTCGACGAGGACTGACCCGGCCCAAGATCTCCCGGAACGTGCGGTTACGCTCGACGCCATGAAGAAGAGCGTGCTGACCCGCTACCGCGTCATGGCCTACGTCACCGGTGTCCTGCTGGTCCTGCTGTGCCTGAGCATGATCGCCAAGTACGGCCTGGACGTCGACGGTGCCGCGGACTTCACCCGCGTCGTCGCCATCGCGCACGGCTGGCTCTACGTGGTCTACCTGATCTTTGCCTTCGACCTGGGCTCCAAGGCGAAGTGGCCGGTCGGCAAGCAGCTGTGGGTGCTGCTCGCGGGGACGGTCCCGACGGCCGCCTTCTTCGTCGAGCGGAAGATCAGCCACGAGCTGGAGGCCAAGGTCGGCGACGAGTCTCCCGCGGTCGCCAAGGCCTGAGCGACACCGCCGTACGCCCGGGTGCGTGCGGCGGTTTCCTCTCAACCATTTAGTTGGACGTCCTACTACCTCGACATTTACTAGGACGTCCAAGTAAATTTGAAGGCATGGACGCTGATGCCATCGAGGAGGGCCGCCGTCGCTGGCAGGCCCGGTACGACGCTTCGCGTAAGCGTGAGGCGGACTTCGGCACGCTCTCCGGGGATCCCGTGGAGCCCGCGTACGGGCCCCGGCCGGGAGATGCGTACGAGGGCTTCGAGCGGATCGGGTGGCCGGGGGAGTACCCCTTCACGCGCGGGCTGTATGCGACCGGCTACCGAGGGCGGACGTGGACCATCCGGCAGTTCGCCGGGTTCGGGAACGCCGAGCAGACCAACGAGCGCTACAAGAAGATCCTCGCCAACGGCGGCGGGGGCCTGTCCGTGGCCTTCGACATGCCGACCCTCATGGGGCGCGACTCCGACGATCCGCGCGCGCTGGGCGAGGTCGGGCACTGCGGGGTGGCCATCGACTCCGCGGCGGACATGGAGGTCCTGTTCCAGGACATCCCGCTGGGCGACGTGACCACGTCCATGACGATCAGCGGGCCGGCCGTTCCCGTCTTCTGTATGTATCTCGTCGCGGCCGAGCGGCAGGGCGTGGATCCCTCCGTGCTCAACGGCACGCTGCAGACGGACATCTTCAAGGAGTACATCGCCCAGAAGGAGTGGCTCTTCCAGCCCGAGCCGCATCTGCGCCTCATCGGCGACCTGATGGAGTACTGCGCCGCCGGGATCCCCGCCTACAAGCCGTTGTCCGTGTCCGGGTACCACATCCGCGAGGCCGGCTCGACGGCCGCGCAGGAGCTGGCGTACACGCTGGCCGACGGGTTCGGGTACGTGGAGCTGGGGCTCAGCCGCGGACTGGACGTGGACGTGTTCGCGCCCGGGCTGTCCTTCTTCTTCGACGCGCACGTCGACTTCTTCGAGGAGATCGCCAAGTTCCGCGCGGCCCGGCGCATTTGGGCGCGGTGGATGCGGGACGTCTACGGCGCCAGGTCCGAGAAGGCGCAGTGGCTGCGCTTCCACACGCAGACCGCCGGTGTCTCACTGACGGCCCAGCAGCCGTACAACAACGTCGTGCGTACGGCCGTGGAGGCGCTCGCGGCGGTGCTCGGCGGGACCAACTCGCTGCACACCAACGCCCTGGACGAGACCCTCGCGCTGCCGAGCGAGCAGGCGGCGGAGATCGCGCTGCGCACCCAGCAGGTGCTCATGGAGGAGACCGGGGTCGCCAACGTGGCCGATCCGCTGGGCGGTTCGTGGTTCGTCGAGCAGCTGACGGACCGGATCGAGGCGGACGCGGAGAAGATCTTCGAGCAGATCAGGGAGCGGGGGCTGCGGGCGCATCCCGACGGCCGGCACCCCATCGGTCCGATCACCTCCGGGATCCTGCGCGGCATCGAGGACGGCTGGTTCACGGGCGAGATCGCCGAGTCGGCCTTCCAGTACCAACGGGCCCTGGAGAAGGGCGACAAGAGGGTCGTGGGCGTGAACGTCCACCACGGGTCCGTCACCGGGGACCTGGAGATCCTGCGGGTCAGCCACGAGGTCGAGCGCGAGCAGGTACGGGCGCTCGGCACCCGCAGGACCGCCCGGGACGAGACCGCCGTGCGCGCCGCGCTGGATGCGATGGTGGGTGCCGCCCGGGACGGGTCCAACATGATCGAGCCGATGCTCGACGCCGTACGGGCCGAGGCGACCCTCGGTGAGATCTGCGGGGTGCTGCGGGACGAGTGGGGGGTGTACACGGAGCCCGCCGGTTTCTAGTGCCTGCCGCGGCACTAGGCGGACCGAGAGGCCCCTGTGAGGCCGAGGAGCAGGACCTGGGTGAAACTGCGCACCCACTCCTCGTCCGCCGGTTCCGCGCTCACCAGCGTGCGGTGAACCACCGCCCCGGCCACCACGTCGAAGATCAGGTCGACCGTGCGGGCCGCCTCCCCGGGATCCGTCTCCTGGGGCAGCTCGCCGCGCGCCTGGGCGCGGGTCCGGCCCTCCAGGACCAGCCGCTTCTGGCGGTCCACGATCGACTCGCGGATCCGCTCCCGCAGCGCGTGGTCGCGGGTGGACTCCGCGACCACCGCCATCAGGCCGCTCTTGGCCTCCGGGCGGGCCAGGATCGCGGCGAACTGCAGGACCACGCCCTCGATGTCGGCGGCCAGGGTGCCGCGGTCGGGGAGCGCGAGCTCGTCGAAGAGCTCCGCCACCGCGTCGACCACCAGCTCGTTCTTACCGGTCCAGCGGCGATAGAGGGTTGTCTTTGCAACCCCGGCCCGGGTCGCCACGTCTCCCAGGGTGAGCTTCGACCAGCCCAGCTCGACCAGCGCCTCCCGCGTGGCGGCGAGGATCGCGGTGTCCGCGGCGGCGCTGCGGGGGCGTCCTGTGGCGCGCGGGACGGGAGTGCGGCTCTGCATCCCACGACCATAACCGGCGGTTCCTGTGAGGCCGTGAGGGAGATCACCGGGGGGTGGTGTCCGGGAGGCACCCCGTGCCATTACGCTACGACTCGTAGCGAAAGCTCGCGCGGGACGTGCGCGAGCGACGACCACTGGCGTGGGGTGGGGACCCGGCGCCGAACACCACGCTGCACGACCGGCTTTCAGAACGCTTTTCACGCAGACGCGCGGACGGGGGAGGATAGACGCATGCAGCCACGGAACATGTCCATGAGCGGAGTCGTCGACCTCGCCGCGGTGAAGGCGGCCCAGGAGGCCAAGACGAAGGCGGAGCAGGCGCGCGCCGAAGCCGCCCGGCAGGGCGGCGTGCCAGGTGCCGTCTCCCCGGCGGATCTCGTGATCGACGTCGACGAGGCCGGCTTCGAGCGCGATGTCCTGCAGCGGTCCACCGAGGTGCCCGTCGTCATCGACTTCTGGGCCGAGTGGTGCGAGCCCTGCAAGCAGCTGAGCCCCGTCCTCGAGCGGCTCGCCGTCGAGTACGCCGGGCGCTTCCTGCTCGCAAAGGTCGACGTCGACGCCAACCAGATGCTGATGCAGCAGTTCGGGATCCAGGGGATCCCGGCGGTGTTCGCCGTCGTCGCCGGGCAGGCGCTGCCGCTCTTCCAGGGGGCCGCGGGCGAGGCCCAGATCCGGCAGACCCTGGACCAGCTGGTGCAGGTCGCCGAGCAGCGCTTCGGTCTGACCGGTCTGGCGGTCGACCCCGAAGCCGAGCCGGGCGGCGCCCAGACGGAGCCCGAGGAGGCGCCGGCCGGGCCGTACGACGCGCTGCTCGAGGCGGCCGTAAGGGCCCTGGACTCGGGGGACTTCGGCGGCGCGGTGCAGGCGTACAAGAACGTGCTGAGCGAGGACCCGGGCAATCCGGAGGCCAAACTGGGCCTTTCCCAGGCCGAGTTGCTCCAGCGGGTGCAGGGACTGGACCAGCAGCAGGTGCGCAGGGACGCGGCGGAGAAGCCGGCCGACGCGCAGGCCCAGATCGCGGCGGCGGACCTGGATCTGGTCGGCGGTCATGTCGAGGACGCCTTCGGGCGGCTCATCGAGACGGTCCGGCGCACGGCGGGTGACGACCGGGACACGGTACGTCTGCGACTGCTGGAGCTCTTTGAGGTCGTTGGGGCGGATGATCCGCGGGTGGCGGCGGCGCGTCGGGCGCTCGCACGCGCACTGTTCTGAGCGGGGCGACGGGCCGGTTCTGACCTGTCGCTAAACGCCGGGGCATGTGATGCCCAAGTGAAAGATTTGCCGATGGAACGTCAGTGCGGCCGCGCTTTACCAAATCTTGGTAATCGCGGCCGCTGTTACTGCAAGTAAGTTTCGGTCGTTGATCTGTCGGTTTCTGTCCAATGATCAACGGTTTTGTCTCTGGCTCTGACTGCACCCTCCGTCGCCGCCCGAGACCTGTGGGTCGTTGTTCGGTTATCCGGCCGTTACTACCCAGTAACGAAGCCCCTTGTGCGGGCGGCGAGAATGCACCACGATCGGCGACGCTCGGTCCATTCCCGTACCCCGACAGCCGGTTGGGTCGCGGGGGTTCCTGGGTCCCCACCGAGTAGAGCCGGCGTCATGGGTGCCAGCTCTTGGACAGGGGGGTCTTCGCCCACTCGGTGAAGCCTGTCCAGCAAGGTTGTGCGTGATGCGTGTCAGGCGCGACCAGTGGTTGTCGCTCGGGGGTGATCGCCGGTGATCGGTGCGCGATTTTTTGCGCCTCCGAGTGCAGGCGCTCTCCTTCCCGAGGACGTAGCACTTCTCCCATCCCTGCCCGGCTGAGCCGCCAACTGGGGGCAGTCAGGGTCAGGAGATGTACGTCCGAGAAGGAGGAAATATGGAGTCCCAGGTGCGTGGCGGGACCAGATGGAAGCGGTTCGCTGTGGTCATGGTGCCCAGCGTCGCCGCGACGGCCGCGATAGGTGTCGCCCTCGCGCAGGGCGCTCTCGCCGCGTCGTTCAGCGTGTCCGGCCAGCAGTTCAAGGTGTCGACCGACTCGCTGGAAGGTACGGGCTTCTCGCAGTACGGAGCCATTGACTCGGGGTACACCCTCGACGGCAAGAAGACGGCACACCCGGTCGCGGTCTCGGCGTTCAAGTCCGCGACCATCAAGGGCCTGTGCCAGTCGGTGGTCACCCCGGACATCCCGGTGATCGGCACTGTCAGCCTGGTCCTGAAGGCCGGTGGCGGCAGCAAGCCGGTCGAGGCCGACAACCTGTACATCGACCTCGATGACCTGAGCGCCGACGCGACGTTCAAGAACATCGACATCGGTGTGGCCGCAGGGAGCGCCAGCAAGGGTCCCGGCATCCACAGCGGAGACGCCGCGAACCCGTACGGATTCGCGCAGCAGGCCGAGTCGGCCACGCTGACCGGCGTGAAGCAGACGGCGTGGGCCACCACCGCCGGAACCTTCAAGCTCAGCGGGCTGAAGATGTCCGTCTCGACGGGTACTCACGAGTGCTTCTAGGCACTCGGTGACGGGCGGGGGAGCCGATGGCGCCCCCGCCCGTCAACCTTCCACCACTTTCTTCACACACAGCACAACTCACCACCACAGCACCATCACCACAGCAAGCCGCAGCAGGGAGCTGTTTTCCATGAGCGCCGAGACTCCTGCCGTACCCGCCGGCCAGTTCAGTCGCCGGAGGGTGCAGTTCCGCGCATGGCGGGGCACGCGGCCGTTCTGGGCCGGCCTGTTCGTCATGCTCGCCGGACTCCCGATCGCCTACTTCCCGTACGCCCACCTGCAGGTGGGCCATCTGACGCTGGCGATGGCCACGACCGCGGGCGCCGGGTCCCTGATCATCGGGGTGCTTCTCGTCGTTCTGGGCTTCAGCCTCTGGTTCCAGAAGCACGTGCGGACCTTCGCCGGTATCGCGGCGATTCTGCTGGGGCTCGTGTCCATCCCCGTGTCCAACCTCGGCGGCTTCCTGATCGGCTTCCTGCTGGCCCTCGTCGGCGGCGCGTTGGCCGTGGCGTGGGCCCCGGGAGAGCCGCCCGCCGAGGAGCCGGCACGGGAGGACACCACGGGAGCGGGAAACGCCCCGGGAGCCCTGGACCCGGACACCACCATCCTCAAGCCCGTGGTGGGCGAGCCGAACGATCTGTCAGGAACGAGCCCGGCGAACGGGGCGAACGGGAGGCACAGTGCCGGCTGACGAGGTGACCCACGGGACTGATGTGGACGAGTCCCGTGTGAGAACCGGGCCGCGGCATGCGGCACCCAAGAAGCCGCTGTTCACCCGGTTCCACATGCCGGCAGGCAAGGCGATAGCCACGGTGGCCATGCCGACGGCGGTCCTCATGGGCATGGGGTTCACGTCCTCGCTCGCCCTCGCGGACAGCGGCGGTTCCTCGACGCCGACGGCGAAGAGCCTGACCGCGGACGAGTACAAGGACTGCGTGGCAGCGCTGGGCGACGACGCGTCGGCCTCGCCGTCGCCGTCCGCCTCGGCGAGTTCCAGCGAGTCGGCGGACAAGGCGACACCCTCGCCCTCGTCCACGGACTCGTCGAAGGAGTCCTCGGACTCCGGCAAGACGTCGTCGGGTTCGTCGGATTCAGGTTCCGACGACAAGGCGACGCCCACTCCGTCGGCCAGCGCGTCGAGTTCGGACTCCGGTAGCGGCGACACCGCGACGGCGAGTCCCTCGGCGTCCGCGAGCAGCGGCGGTCTGCTGGACGACATCGGCGACGCGATCGGTGGCATCTTCACCGGCGGCAGCTCCACGTCGAGCGCGAGCCCGACGCCGTCCGCGTCCGCCTCGGCGAGCGCGAGCAAGGACGCGTCGTCCTCGGACTCAAGCGTGTCGGACACCGTCAAGGACACGACCAAGAAGGTCACCGACACGGTCAACGGCACCGTGAAGGACACGACCGACACGGCGACCAAGGCGGCCGAGGCGGCCACCAAGGCGGCAGAGAAGGCGGCCGAGTCGGCCACCTCCTCCGCGAGCCCGTCCGCGAGTTCCTCCACGGACGCGGAGAACTGCCCGACCGCCACGGACGACGAGAGCGGCGTCGACAACAAGGTGCCGGTGGCGGACGACCCCTGGTACCTCAACGCCAGCTCGCTGCTGCTGAAGGGCGCCGACTACCAGGGCGTCGTCGAGGTGAAGACGGCCAACGGCACCACCAAGAAGGTGCTGAAGTACGTCATCTCCGGCGGCACCGACATCGGCGACCTGCACCAGACGGTCAAGGACACCCAGCAGGACAAGACGTACCACGTGCAGGCAGGCTCGGGCACGACGTCCACGATCCGTGACGGCGACACGACGATGTACACGGAGTCCATCTCCGGGAACCTGTTCGGTCTGATCCCGATCACGTTCAGCCCGGACAGCCCGCCGCCGCTGAACATCCCGCTGATCTACTTCACCAACGTGAAGGTCGTCCAGGCCGGTCAGTTCGGCGGCACGCTGCACGTACCCGGCATGCATGTGTACACGACCGAAGGAACCGGCTGAGCGCCGCCCACAGGCCCGTTCGGGAGCCGCACACAACTGAGGGCGCCCCCTGTCGCAGGGGGCGCCCTCAGCGCCGTACAAGACCCTTTACGGGGTTGCTAGTTGCCCTGGCCGCCGGCGATGTGGTGGACGCGGAGCATGTTGGTGGTGCCGGGGACGCCGGGGGGCGAGCCGGCGGTGATGATGACGATCTCGCCCGGGCTGAAGCGGTTGATCTTGGCGATCTCCTGGTCGACCATGTCGACCATCTCGTCCGTGGTGTTCACGAACGGCACGACGTGCGACTCCACGCCCCAGCTGAGCGTCAGCTGGTTGCGGGTGTTCTCGTCGGTGGTGAAGGCGATGATCGGCTGCTGCGCGCGATAGCGCGAGAGCCGGCGGGCGGTGTCGCCGGACTGGGTGAAGGCCACCAGGCCCCGGCCGCCCAGGAAGTCCGCGATCTCGCACGCGGCACGCGCGACCGAACCACCCTGCGTACGCGGCTTCTTGCCCGGCACGAGCGGCTGCAGGCCCTTGCTGAGGAGCTCCTGCTCGGCCGCGGCGACGATCTTCGACATCGTCTTCACGGTCTCGACCGGGTACGCGCCCACGCTCGACTCGGCGGACAGCATGACCGCGTCGGCGCCGTCCAGGATCGCGTTGGCGACGTCGGACGCCTCGGCGCGCGTGGGGCGGGAGTTGGTGATCATCGACTCCATCATCTGGGTCGCCACGATCACCGGCTTGGCGTTGCGGCGGCACAGCTCGATGAGCCGCTTCTGCACCATGGGGACCTTCTCGAGCGGGTACTCGACGGCCAGGTCGCCACGGGCCACCATGACGGCGTCGAACGCCATCACGACGCCCTCCATGTTGTCCACCGCCTGCGGCTTCTCCACCTTGGCGATGACGGGGACCCGGCGACCCTCCTCGTCCATCACCTTGTGGACGTCGTCGACGTCCTTGGCGTCCCGCACGAAGGACAGCGCGACCATGTCGCAGCCCATGCGGAGGGCGAAGCGGAGGTCCTCCACGTCCTTCTCGGACAGCGCGGGGACGTTGACGGCCGTGCCGGGCAGGTTGATGCCCTTGTGGTCGGAGACGACACCGCCCTCGATGACGATCGTCTTCACCCGCGGGCCCTCGACGTCCAGGACCTTCAGCTCGACGTTGCCGTCGTTGATCAGGATCTGGTCGCCGCGGTCGACGTCACCGGGCAGACCCTTGTAGGTCGTGCCGCAGATGGACTTGTCGCCCGGGACGTCCTCGACGGTGATGACGAACTCGTCACCGCGCTCGAGCTCGACCGGGCCCTCGGCGAAGGTCTCCAGACGGATCTTCGGGCCCTGGAGGTCGGCGAGGACACCGATGGCCCGGCCGGTCTCCTTGGACGCGGCACGGACGCGGTCGTACCGCCCCTGGTGCTCGGCGTGGGTGCCGTGGCTGAAGTTGAACCTGGCCACGTTCATTCCGGCCTCGATCATCGAGACCAGCATTTCGTGGGAGTCGACCGCGGGGCCGAGAGTACAGACGATTTTCGAACGGCGCATGGGGCGATCCTATCGGTTTGTTTCGCCGCGGAATATTCCGTCTGGCGGAAGATACAAATGGGCGGGTCCGCGCTCAGGCGTGTTACTGCGGTGTATTCATCAGCCGGCCACGCGGCGGAGCCGCATATTGTTACTGCCCGACCAGTGCATAGGTCTGTGTGGCGATCTCCAGTTCCTCGTCGGTCGGCACCACGGCGACGGCCACGCGCGCGTGTGCGGGCGAGATCAGCCGCGGCTCGTCACTGCGTACGGCGTTCAGTTCCCCGTCCACCGCCAGGCCCAGCTGCTCCAGGCCCGCCACGGCGGCCTCCCGCACCGGCGCCGCGTTCTCGCCGACCCCGGCGGTGAAGGCGATCGCGTCCACCCGGCCGAGTACGGCGTAATAGGCGCCGATGTACTTCTTCAGACGGTGAATGTAGATGTCGAAGGCGAGTCCGGCCTCTTCGTCGCCTTCGTCGATGCGGCGGCGGATCTCCCGCATGTCGTTGTCACCGCACAGTCCGACGAGTCCGCTCTTCTTGTTGAGAAGAGTGTCGATCTCGTCCGTGGACATTCCGCCAACGCGCATCAAATGGAAGATGACGGCCGGGTCCATGTCTCCGGATCGCGTACCCATCACGAGCCCCTCCAAAGGCGTCAGCCCCATGGAGGTGTCCACGCACTTCCCGCCCCGCACGGCGGAGGCGGACGCCCCGTTGCCGAGGTGCAGCACGATGGTGTTGACCTCCGCGGGCGCCCTGCCGAGCAGCTTTGCCGTCGCCCGGGACACGTACGCGTGCGAGGTCCCGTGGAACCCGTACCGCCTGATCCGGTGCTCGTCGGCGGTCTTCACGTCGATCGCGTAGCGGGCCGCCGACTCAGGCATCGTGGTGTGGAAGGCGGTGTCGAAGACGGCGACCTGGGGCAGGTCGGGCCGCAGGGTCTGTGCCGTACGGATGCCGGTGAGGTTCGCTGGGTTGTGCAGCGGGGCCACCGGTATCAGCCGCTCGATCTCGGCGAGCACGGCCTCGTCGATGACGGTCGGCTCGGTGAAGGTCTTCCCGCCGTGCACGACCCGGTGCCCGATCGCGGCGAGTTCGGGCGAGTCCAGCCCGAGCCCGTCCTTGGCCAGCTCTTCCGCCACGGCCTTCAGGGCGGCCTCGTGGTCGGCGATCGGCCCCCTCCACTCGCGGGAATCGCCGGTCGTGAGCGGCGTGTGCTTCAGCCGTGAGGTCTCCTCGCCGATCCGCTCGACGAGGCCCACGGCCAGCCGGCTGCTGTCCCGCATGTCGAGCAGCTGGTACTTCACCGACGAGGAGCCGGAGTTGAGGACGAGGACGCGGGACGGGCTCACTGGGCGGTTGCCTTCTCGTTCGAGTTCTGGGCCTGGATGGCCGTGATGGCGACGGTGTTCACGATGTCCTGGACCAGGGCGCCCCGGGACAGGTCGTTGACCGGCTTGCGCAGGCCCTGCAGCACAGGTCCGACCGCGATGGCGCCGGCCGAACGCTGCACGGCCTTGTAGGTGTTGTTGCCGGTGTTCAGGTCCGGGAAGATCAACACGCTTGCCTGACCGGCGACTTCGGAGCCCGGCAGCTTGGTGGCCGCGACCGTCGGCTCCACGGCGGCGTCGTACTGGATCGGCCCCTCGGTCTTCAGGTCGGGGCGCCGCGCGCGCACCAGCTCGGTCGCCTCCCGCACCTTGTCGACGTCGGCGCCCGAGCCGGACGTACCCGTCGAGTACGACAGCATCGCGATCCGTGCCTCCACGCCGAACTGCTCGGCGGTGGCGGCCGCCTGGATGGCGATGTCGGCGAGCTGCTCGGCGTTCGGGTCGGGGTTCACGGCGCAGTCGCCGTAGACGAGGACCTTGTCGGCGAGGCACATGAAGAAGACGGACGAGACGATGTCGGCGTCCGGCTTGGTCTTGATGATCTCGAAGGCGGGGCGGATGGTCGCGGCCGTCGAGTGCACGGAGCCCGAGACCATGCCGTCCGCGAGCCCCTCCTGGACCATCAGCGTGCCGAAGTAGTTCACGTCCGAGACGACGTCGTACGCCAGCTCGACGGAGACGCCCTTGTGGGCGCGGAGCTTGGCGTACTTCTCGGCGAAGGAGTCGCGCAGTTCGCTGGTGGCGGGGTCGATCAACTGGCACTTGCCGAGGTCGATGCCCAGGTCGGCGGCCTTCTTGCGGATCTGGTCGACCGGCCCGAGGAGGGTGAGGTCGCAGACCCTGCGGCGCAGCAGCACCTCGGCGGCGTGCAGGACGCGCTCCTCGGTGCCCTCCGGGAGGACGACCCGGCGCTTGTCGGAGCGCGCCTGTTCGAGCAGTTTGTGCTCGAACATCATCGGCGTGACGCGGTCGCTGCTGGGCGTGGAGACCCGGTCGAGGAGGTCGCCGGTGTCGACGTACCGCTCGAAGAGCCCGAGCGCGGTCTCGGCCTTCCGCGGTGTGGCCGCGTTCAACTTCCCCTCCAGGGAGAAGAGTTCGGCGGCGGTAAAGAAGCTGTTGCCGGGTACCGAGAGCACCGGGGTTCCCGGGGCGAGGCGGGCGGCGAGGGTGAGGATCTCGTCGCTCGGCACCTCGTTCAGGGTGAGTAGCACGCCGGCTATCGGAGGGGTGCCGGCGCTGTGCGCGGCCAGCGAGCCGACGACCAGGTCGGCGCGGTCGCCCGGGGTCACGACCAGGCAGCCCGGGGTCAGGGCGCCCAGGAAGTTCGGCAGCATCGCGCCGCCGAAGACGAAGTCGAGGGCGTCGCGCGACAGTCCCGAGTCGTCGCCGAGCAGGACCCTGGCGCCGAGGGCCTGGCCGATCTGGGCGACCGTGGGGGCGGAGAGCGCGGGCTCGTCGGGGACGACGTAGCACGGCACCGGGAGCCGGGAGTCGAGCTTCCCCGCGATCTCGTCCCGGTCCTCCCGGGCGACCCGGTTGGTCACCATGGCGAGGACGTCGCAGCCCAGCCCGTCGTAGGCCCGGTAGGCGTTGCGGGTCTCGGCGAGCACGGACTCGGCGGGCTGCTTGCGGCCGCCCACGACCGGGATCACGGACGCCCCGAACTCGTTGGCGAGGCGGGCGTTGAGGGAGAGCTCGTCGGGGAGCTGGGTGTCGGCGAAGTCCGTGCCCAGGACGAGGACGACCTCGTAGTCGCGCGCGACGAGGTGAAAGCGGTCGACGAGGGTCGACACCAGCTCGTCCGTCCCCCGTTCCGCCTGGAGGGCGGACGCCTCGTGGTAGTCCATGCCGTAGACCGTGGCCGGGTCCTGGGACAGCCGGTAGCGGGCGCGCAGCAGCTCGAACAGGCGGTCGGGGTTGTGGTGAACGAGCGGCCGGAACACCCCGACCCGGTCGACCCGCCGGGTCAGGAGCTCCATGACTCCCAGCTCGACGACCTGGCGGCCGTCGCCGCGGTCGATACCGGTCACGTACACGCTGCGCGTCACGCGTGCTCCCTCTCCGTTTCGGGGCCAGCTTCGGGGCCAGAAAAATCGCCCACCGAGGTGAGCAGAACCCTCTTGACAATACCTCTGAGCGTGGTTTAGGCGCCCGTCGGTGGAGGGGCCCCGGATGGGCATCCTGCCCGTCGGAAGGCAAGCGGCACCCCCGCTGTGGGACGTGAAACAATCGGACTGGCTCACCGGTACCAACAGCGACCTGGAGACACAGCACGATGCGCATCGGAGTTCTCACCGCAGGCGGCGACTGCCCCGGCCTGAACGCTGTCATCCGGTCGGTCGTGCACCGAGCGGTCGACCACTACGGCGACGAGGTCATCGGCTTCGAGGACGGTTTCGCCGGCCTGCTGGACGGCCACTACCGCAGCCTCGACCTGAACGCGGTCAGCGGCATCCTGGCCCGCGGCGGCACCATCCTCGGCTCCTCCCGCCTGGAGCGCGACCGGCTGCGCGAGGCCTGCGAGCGGGCCGAGGACATGGTCGAGGAGTTCGGCATCGACGCGCTGATCCCGATCGGCGGCGAGGGCACGCTGACGGCGGCCCGCATGCTGTCCGACGCCGGTCTGCCGGTGGTCGGCGTCCCGAAGACGATCGACAACGACATCTCCTCCACGGACCGCACCTTCGGTTTCGACACCGCGGTCGGGGTCGCCACGGAGGCGATGGACCGCCTGAAGACGACGGCCGAGTCCCACCAGCGCGTGATGGTGGTGGAGGTCATGGGCCGCCACGCGGGCTGGATCGCGCTGGAGTCCGGGATGGCGGCGGGCGCGCACGGCATCTGCCTGCCGGAGCGGCCCTTCGACCCGGCCGACCTGGTGAAGATGGTCGAGGAGCGCTTCGCCCGCGGCAAGAAGTTCGCGGTCGTGTGTGTGGCGGAGGGCGCCCACCCGGCCGACGGCTCCATGGACTACGGCCACGGCGAGATCGACAAGTTCGGCCACGAGCGCTTCCAGGGCATCGGTACGGCCCTGGCGTACGAGCTGGAGCGACGGCTCGGCAAGGAGGCCAAGCCGGTCATTCTCGGCCATGTGCAGCGCGGTGGCGTCCCCACGGCGTACGACCGCGTCCTCGCCACGCGCTTCGGCTGGCACGCGGTGGAGGCCGCGCACCGGGGTGAGTTCGGGCGGATGACGGCACTGCGCGGGACGGACATCGTGATGGTGCCGCTCGCGGAGGCGGTCACCGAGCTGAAGACGGTGCCGAAGGACCGCATGGACGAGGCGGAGTCGGTGTTCTAGCCGGTGGCGTCCCCCGCACTCCCTTGAACGCGGGGTCGGCCTCCTAGTCGGTGTTGTCCTGGACCGCGGCCCAGAAGTGGTCGACGATCCGGTTCAGGAAGTCCCGGCCGGCTTCGCTCGAGTCGCTCGCCGCGTTTGTGGCGCCCCAGTTGAGCGAGGCGACCATCTGCCCCTGGTAGTCCTGGTGCAGCGCCTGGAGGCTGTCCTCCAGGAGGCGCCGGTCCAGGGGTACCACCTTGCCCACCGGGCGGACGTACGCCTGCCAGCGGGTGGTCGCGGCACTGCGGAGCAGATCGGCGAGCTTCGCCTCGCGTCCCGTGACGGTGACGAAGTCCGGGAGCGAGAGGTCGAGCAGCTCGGCGAGGGTGGCGGACTGGCGGTCGTTGCCGCGCCAGCTGTTGTGCTCCTCCATGTGCATGTACGCCAGGAACTCCAGGCCGACCATGCGCGCGATGTCCTCCGGGGCGAGACCGCGGGCGATGCGGTGCTCCCGCAAGGTGCGCGGCTTCCCGATGAGTTCACCGGGGGAGCACCACAACACGCCTGCGAGGGCGCTGAGTTCGGGGTTGCTGGGGCTGGCAAGACCGCGTTCCCAGGCGACGACGAGGTCCGGAGTGACGTAGGGGAGTCCGTAGGAGGCGCGCAGACCGTAGGCGACGTGTTCGGGGCCCATGTTGAGCGCGGCGCGCAGACGGCGGGCTGCGGTCGCGTTGAAGGGCGGGGCGGCGGGGGAGGGACGGTTGGGGTGATTCGGGCGGTTTGGGTGGGGAGAAGGCTGGTGCACGGGCACAAGCTAGGGGCGCCCGGGTGCGATGACTACGGTCTGTTCGGCCAGGAACACGGATTGTAGGAACGTACGGTTTCAGCATGCCGAAGGGCTGGCTGAAGATCGTCTGTCGGCGGGCGGGCGGGGGTCGCGAGGATGGCGCCGGGCCGCCCGGGCGGGCGGCAGAAGAGGAGCGTGATCTTCGTGCAAGAGGCGAATGGCAAGGTAGAGGGGCATATTCGCGAGCGGCTGCTGGCGCCGAACTTCTGGCATCTCGCGACGGTGGGTCCGGACGGAGCGCCGCAGGTCTCGCCCATGTGGGCGGATCTCGAAGGCGAGTACGTCATGGTCAACACGTCGATCGGCCGCGTGAAGGAGCAGAATCTGCGGCGCAATCCGAACGTTTCCCTGTCGCACCACGACCCCGAGAACCCGTACGACCGGGCGGAGATCCGGGGGCGGGTCGTGCGGTTCGTGGAGGGGGAGGAGGCGGAGCGGGCGATGGACCGGCTGACGCGGAAGTACATCGGGCAGGAGCGGTATCCGTGGCTGCTGGCGGGGGAGCGGCGGGTGATGCTGCTGATCGAGCCGGTGCGGGTGCGCAGGGTCGTGGGCGTGGAGCCGTTCCGGGCGGGCGTGCTGCCGGAGGCGTGACCTCCGGCCGGGGTCTCACCGCGGGTGGGGATTGCACCCCGGCCGATGGCCTCACCGCGGCTGGTGGCTTCACCCGGCCCGCGGCTTCACCCCGGCCGGTGGCCTCACCCCTTGACCGCCCCGCCCAGGGCGAACCCCCCGCCCAGCCGCCGGGCGATCAGCACGTACAGCAGGATCACCGGCGTCGAGTAGACGATCGAGAACGCCGCCAGCTGCCCGTACGCCACCATGCCCCGGTTCCCGAAGAACTCGTTGATGCTGACGGAGGCCGGCATCTGGTCGGGCGTCAGGAGCAGCATGAACGGGACGAAGAAGTTCCCCCACATCATCACGAACGAGAACACCGTCACCACCGCCACCCCCGGACCCATCAGCGGCAGCACGATCCGTACCAGTGACTGCATCGACGACGCCCCGTCCGTCCAGGCCGCCTCCTCCAGTTCCTTCGGTACGCCGTCCATGAAGTTCTTCATCAGCCAGATGGCGAAGGGGAGTTGGGACGCGGCGAAGAAGAGGATCGTGCCCTGCATGGTGTCGATCAGGTCCACCTGAACGAACAGCGCGTACACCGGCACCATGATCGCCGTGATCGGCAGGCTCGTCGCGAAGAGGACGGTGAGCAGGAACGGGCGGTTCAGGCGGGAGCGGAAGCGGGACAGCGGGTACGCCGCCAGGGCCGCGCACACCACCGTCAGCAGCGTCCCGCCCCCGCACAGGATCAGGCTGTTCAGCAGCGGCGTGAAGGTGATGTCCGAGGTCAGGATCGCGTCGAAGTTGGACCAGGTGACGCCGTCGGGGGCCTTCACCCGTAGGTCCGCGTGGGGGTCCACCGACGACAGGAGCACCCACGCCAGCGGCAGCGCGAAGGTGACGGCCACCGCCAACAGGCCCACGTCGGCGGCCAGTCGGCGGCTTCTGCGGCGGGAGGCGAGTGTCAGGGCCATGGGTCCGTCAGACCTCCGTCCGCAGCAGGCGCAGATAGACGAGGGAGAAGAGCGAGCCGACCAGGAGCAGCAGCAGGGCGACCGCGGTGGCGTAGCCGATCATGCTGTTCTGGAAGGCCTGTTCGTACATGTAGAGGGGCAGGGTCTGGCTCTTGTCGCCCGGGCCGCCCCTCGTCATCACCCAGATCAGACCGAAGACGGACAGGGTCTGGAGGGTGTTGAGCATCAGGTTCGTGCCGATGGAGCGGCGGATCATCGGCAGGGTGATGTGCCACATACGGCGCCAGCCGCCCGCGCCGTCGACCTCGGCGGCCTCCGTGATCTCCTTCGGGATCTCGTTCAGCGCCGCCGAGTAGACCAGCATCGAGAAGGCCGTGCCGCGCCACACGTTCGCGAAGGACACCGCCAGGATCGGAAGCGTGAACAGCCAGTTCTGGGACGGGAGATGGAGCCGGTCCAGGACGGCGTTCAGGGTGCCTTCGCGGCGGAAGAAGGCGTAGAGGAGGAAACCGGCGACGACCTCCGGCAGGACCCAGGCGGTGATGACGACGCCGCCGGTGAGCGTGCGCACCGGTTTCGACGCGCGCTGCATCAGGGCCGCCAGGGCCAGCCCCAGGGTGTTCTGGCCGAGGAGGGACGAGACGACCGTGAACACCAGGGTCAGCCATACGGCGTTGAGGAACTCCTCGTCGCCGAAGGCCTTGCGGAAGTTGGCGAGGCCGACGAAGGAGGAGTGGGCCTGGCCGGTGAGCTGGAGGTCGGTGAAGGCGATGTACGCGCAGTAGGCGATCGGGCCCGCGAGGAAGAGGAGCAGAAGGACCACTGCGGGGGAGACGGGCAGGACCCGGATCAGCTTGCGGGACAGAGGAGTTCGCGGTGGGTGCGAGGGCCCGGGGGCGGGCGGGCCCGGAGGTGCCTTGACGGTCTCCGGGCCCGCCCCCGCGTGCGGGGTGGCGGCGGTCATCGGTGGTCGCCGCCTTTCACTTCCGGACCACCTGGTTGTTCGTGGCTTCCTTGAGTGCGTCGTCGTAGCCGCTCGCCGCCTTGTCGACGGACGTGTCGCCCGTCGTCACGCCCTCCATCGCCTCCTGGATCGCGGTGGAGACCTTCGGATACGCCGGGTAGGCGGGCCGGTAGTGGGTGCTCGCGACCAGGTCGGTGAAGAACTTGATGCCGGGCTGGGCGGCGGCGTACGAGGGGTCGTCCGCCACGTCCTTGCGGACCGCGATGCCGGAGTTGGCGATGTACCACTTCTGGGCGTTCGCCTTCGTCTGCATCGTCTTGACGAAGTCGAAGGCGAGGTCGGGGTTGCCCGCCTTGGCGGGGATCGCCCAGGTCCAGCCGCCGGACATGCTCACCTTGCCGGGCGCCTGGCCGTGCTGGGTCGGCATGTACGCGAGGCCCAACTCACTCGACCACTGCGGCCATTCGTGCCCGCTGCCCTTCAGCCAGTCCTGCGGCAGCCAGGAGCCGTCGAGGTCGATGCCCAGCTTGCCCTTGGGGAGCATCTCGCCGCGGACGATGGTCTGGATGTTGGGGTCGAGGGCGGTGGCGACGTCGGTGCCGAGCTTCTCCTTGTAGACCGTGTCGACGAAGGCCAGGGAGTCCTTGAAGCCCTGGCTGCCGGCGATCCACTTCTTCGACGACGCGTCGTAGAGGGGATCCGTGGTGCCGTCGCCGGTGCCGTACAGGAGCATCTCGAAGCCCTGCATGGCGGCGGCCTCACCCGCGGGTTTGCCGGTGTAGACGTTGATCGGGGTGACTCCCGGGACCTTCTTCTTGATGGTGCGGGCCGCGCTGAGGACTTCGTCCCAGGTCTTCGGCTGCCAGTCGGCCGGGAGCCCGGCCTTCTTGAAGATGCCCTTGTCGAACCAGAGGCCCCGGGTGTCGGTGCCGTCCGGGACGCCGTACGTCTTGCCGTCCTCGGCCTTGGCCGCGGACTTCGCCGTGCCGATGAACTGCTTCCAGTCCGGCCACTTGGCGAGGTAGGGGTCGAGCGGCTTCAAGTACCCGCTGGTGATGTCCGAGTTGATGAGGAACGTGTCCTCGTAGACCAGGTCGGGGGCGGTCTTGGGGGAACGCAGCATCTGCTGGAGCTTGGTGTAGTACTCCGAGTCCGGGGCCTTGATCGGGACGAGTTCGACCTTCTTGCCGGGGTACTTCTTCTCGAACTGCTTCTTGATGCTCGCGAGGAACTCGTCCATCACCTTGACGGAGTTGTCGGTGGACTGCTTGTAGGAGACCTTGACGGTGTCCGGGTCGCTGCCGGAGCCACTGCCGCACGCCGTGAGGGCGGTTGCGGCGAGGGAGAGGGCAACGAGTGCGGTGAGCATGGTGGTTGAGTGGGGGCGGGCGGCGGTGGGGCGCACGGGCACGACCTCCTACGGGCCTACGTCGTTGTTGGCCGAGATGGTTGCCCGGTGAAGGTAGGAGGAGTGGTCTAGTCAGGTCAATGAGTGTGCGGAGACCTGACGCCAAAGAGTGTCCGGCGACCCGATGCCCTCGATCCCGCTAGCCCCGCTCGCGCCGAACCCAGCGGTACTGCAACTCCGGTCGCCCCACCGTCCCGTACTGGGGGCTCCGCGCCGCCCGGCCCGCGTCGACCAGGTGCTCCAGATAGCGGCGGGCGGTGATCCTTGAAATGCCCACCGCCTCCGCCAGTCCCGCGGCCGTCAGCCCCTCCGTGGAGTCCCGCAGCGCCACCGTCACCCGCTCCAGCGTCGGCGCGCTCAGCCCTTTGGGAAGCGCCGCGGGCCCCGGCGCCCGCAGCGTCGCCAACGCCCGGTCCACCTCGTCCTGCCCGCTCGCCTCACCCACCGACGCGTGGAACTCCGCGTACCGCACCAGCCGGTCCCGCAGGGTCGCGAAGGTGAACGGCTTCAGGACGTACTGCACCACTCCCAGCGAGACCCCCTCCCGCACCACGGTCAGGTCACGCGCCGACGTCACCGCGATCACGTCCGCCTGATGCCCGGCCGCCCGCAGCGACCGCGCGAACTGCAGACCGTGCACGTCGGGCAGATGCAGGTCGAGCAACAGCAGGTCCACGGGCGTACGGTCCAGCAGGCGCCGTGCCTCCGCGCCCGTGTGCGCCTTGCCCACGGCCACGAAGCCCGGCACCCGGCCGACGTACATGACGTGCGCGTCGGCGGCCACCGGGTCGTCCTCCACGACCAGGACGCGGATGGGCTGCTCGGTCGTCATGCGTCACCTCTCACCACGGCACGCCCGGCCACGTCGGCCGGACCCACCGCCGTACCCAGGGGCAGCCGCGCCTCGAACACCGCGCCGCCCTGCTGACCCTCCGCCACCGTCAACGTCCCCTCCTGCCGGGTGACCGCCTGCCGTACCAGCGCAAGGCCCAGACCGCGCCCGCCGGGACCGGCCGGCTTCGTCGAGAATCCCCGCTGGAACACCAGCTCGGCATGGGCGGGATCCACCCCCGCGCCGGTGTCCGCGACCCGCATCACCAGCTCGGTCCCTTCCGCGTACGCCGTCACCGTCACCCGGGCGCCGATGCTGCCCTGGGCCGCGTCCACCGCGTTGTCGATCAGGTTGCCGAGGATCGTCACCAGGTCGCGGGCCGGCAGGCTCGGCGGGAGCAGACCGTCGTCGAGGCGACTGTCCTCCGACACCACCAGCTCCACACCCCGCTCGTTGGCCTGGGCCGTCTTGCCGAGCAGCAGGGCCGCCAGCACCGGTTCGCTCACCGCCGCCACCACCTGGTCGGTCAGCGCCTGCGCCAGTTCCAACTCGGCCGTCGCGAAGTCCACGGCCTCCTCGGCCCGGCCGAGCTCGATCAGGGACACCACGGTGTGCAGCCGGTTCGCCGCCTCGTGGGCCTGCGAGCGCAGGGCCTGCGTGAAGCCGCGCTCGGAGTCCAACTCGCCCATCAGGGACTGGAGTTCCGTCACGTCCCGCAAGGTGACCACCGTTCCCCGGCGCTCACCCCCCGACACCGGCGACGTGTTCACCACCAGCACCCGGGCCGCCGCCAGATGCACCTCGTCCACTCGCGGCTCCGAAGCCAGCAGCGCACCCGTCAGCGGCGCGGGCAGTCCGAGGTCCGCGACCGAACTGCCCACCACGTCCTCCTCGGACGGAATACCCAGCAACTCCCGGCCCCCGTCGTTGATCAGCGCCACACGGTACTGCCCGTCCAGCATCAGCAGCCCTTCGCGTACGGCGTGCAGGGCGGCCTCGTGGTAGTCGTGCATGTGACTGAGCTCGGCCGCGTTCATGCCGTGGGTGTGGCGGCGCAGGCGGGCGTTGACGACGTACGTGCCGATGGCGCCGAGGCCTAGCGCGCCGGCCGCGACGCCGAGCAGGGCCGTCACCTGGTCCTGCACCCGCTGGCTGATCGCCTCCACCTTGATGCCGGCGCTCACCAGGCCGATGACCCGCTTGCCGTCCCACACCGGCGTGACGGCGCGCCAGGACTCGCCGAGCGTGCCGGTGTACGTCTCGGTGAAGGTGCGGCCGTGCTGGGCGGGGCCGATATGTCCGAGGAAAGGCTTGCCGATCTGCTTCTTGTCCGGGTGGGTCCAGCGGATGCCCTCGGGGTTCATGATCGTGATGAAGTCGACCCCGGTGTGCTTCTGGACCTGCAGCGTGTACGACTCCAGCCGGGCCGTCGGATCCGCCGTGCCGATCGCCTCCCGCACGGAGGGGGAGTCCGCGACGGAGCGGGCCACCGCCGTGGCCTGGCGCCGCGCGGCGTCCTCGGCCTGCCGCTGGTCGCTGACGTACGTGAACAGTGCGTATCCGGCCACGACCACCGCTATCAGCACGGCCTGCATGGCGAAGAGCTGGCCGGCCAGGCTGCGGACTCGCGGGACGGGGATGTGCATGTCGTCAGTGTGCCTCTCACGTTAAGTGTGAACTAAATGAACGGAAGGGTGACCGCCCTCACAGGGCGAGGGATAGTCACGGCATTCCCCATAACCCGGACGTGAGCCGCAGTCCGGATTCCGCCGGTCGTGAGCCGCACGCCGGATGATGCCGACGACGTCGTCAAGGAGGGCAGCCGTGGCCAGCACAATGGCACCTGCCGCACCCGCCAAGCGGGACCGCACGCACTATCTCTACCTCGCTGTGATCATCGCGGTGGCTCTCGGCATCGCCGTCGGGTTCGCCGCGCCGGACTTCGCCGTGGAGCTCAAGCCGATCGGCGCGGGCTTCGTGAACCTGATCAAGATGATGATCTCGCCGATCATCTTCTGCACGATCGTGCTCGGTGTCGGTTCCGTACGGAAGGCCGCCAAGGTCGGCAAGGTCGGCGGGCTCGCCCTTGGCTACTTCATCGCCATGTCCTTCGTGGCGCTGGCCATCGGCCTGGTCGTCGGCAACATCATCCACCCGGGCAGCGGGATGCATCTGACCGAGGCCGTGAAGGGCGTCGGGCACGAGCAGGCGAAGGCCGCCGCCGAAGGGCCCGTCGACTTCCTGCTCGGGATCATTCCCGGCACGTTCGTCTCCGCCTTCACCGAGGGCGTGGTGCTGCAGACCCTCCTGGTGGCGCTGCTCGTCGGGTTCGCGCTGCAGGCCATGGGACGCTCCGGTGAGCCGATCCTGCGCGGGGTCGAGCACATCCAGAAGCTGGTCTTCCGCGTCCTCGGCATGATCATGTGGGCGGCGCCCGTCGGTGCCTTCGGTGCGATGGCCGCCGTGATCGGCGAGACCGGCATGGATGCGCTCAAGGCGCTGGGCGCGATCATGGCCGGCTTCTACATCACCTGTTTCCTGTTCATCGTCATCGTGCTCGGCACCCTGACGAAGCTCGTGGCCAAGGTGAACCTCTTCTACCTGCTGAAGTACCTCGGCCGGGAGTTCCTGCTGATCGTCTCCACCTCGTCGTCCGAGTCCGCGCTGCCGCGGCTCATCGCGAAGATGGAGCACCTGGGGGTCGGCCGCCCGGTCGTCGGTATCACCGTGCCGACCGGCTACTCCTTCAACCTCGACGGCACGATGATCTACCTGACCATGGCCTCGCTGTTCATCGCCGACGCGATGGACCAGCCGATGGGCATCGGCCAGCAGATCGGCCTGCTGCTGTTCATGATGGTCGCCTCGAAGGGTGCCGCCGGTGTCTCCGGCTCCGGTATCGCGGTCCTTGCCAGCGGTCTGCAGTCGCACAAGCCGGCCCTGGTCGACGGCGTCGGCCTGATCATCGGCATCGACCGCTTCATGAGCGAGGCCCGCGCCGTCACCAACTTCGCCGGCAACGCCGTCGCCACCCTGCTCATCGGCACCTGGACCGGCGAGGTCGACAAGGACCGCGTGAACCGCGTCCTCGCCGGCGAGCTGCCCTTCGACGAGAAGACGCTGCTGGACGAGGCCGAGCACGACGTCCCGGCGGACGTGCCCGAGCAGGGCGGCGAGAAGGAGCTCGCCAAGGCCTGAGCCCTGGAGACTTCCGGGCGATCGAACAACTCCCCCGTCGATCGGTCGCCCGGTCGAGAACGCCGAGCGGTCGAGTCCCTCCCCCGTGGACCCGGCCGCTCGGTTTCGTCGTGTCAGGGCTCACCGATCCTCACCGATCTCTTACCGTCGTCCACTAGCGTGCGGCGCCGGTCCGGTACACGCGGCTACATGCGGCACGTTCGTTGGAGGCACGGGGGATGAAGATCGACTGGGACCGGCGGACGTGTGCGCGCAAGGGGCACATCACCTACGCGCCGGACGAACTCCGCCTGCGGTCACGGCTGCAGGCCGAGACCGCTCTCGGAGAGGTCTGGCGCTGTCTGCGCTGCGGCGACTTCGTGCTCGGCGAGCCGCACGGATCGGGGCCGGCGGACCGGGCGCCCCTCGTGCCGCGCGGCAAGGTCCTGCGCGACCTGTTCATCCTGCGCTTCCTGGCGGTCGAGCGGGCCGTGCGCGGCGTGTTCATCGTGCTGGTCGCGGCGGCCGTGTGGAAGTTCAGCAACAGCCAGGACTCGGTCCGCAAGCTCTTCGACGAGTATCTCGACGTCTTCCGGCCGGTCTTCAACCACTTCCACTACGACCTCGACCACTCACCGGTCGTCGGCACCATCCAGAAGACCTTCGGCTACGAGCACTCCACGCTGCTGCTGGTGGCCGGCCTGCTCCTCGCGTACGCGCTCATCGAGCTCGTCGAGGCGGTCGGCCTCTGGTACGCCAAGCGCTGGGCGGAGTACCTGACGGTGGTCGCCACCGCCGCGTTCCTCCCCCTGGAGATCTACGAACTCACTGAGCACGTCAGCTGGTTGAAGATCGGCACGCTGGTCCTCAACATCCTCGCCGTCCTCTACATCGCCCTCGCCAAGCGCCTGTTCGGGCTGCGCGGCGGCCGCAGGGCCTTCGAGGAGGAGCGGGAGAGCGCGTCGCTGCTGGAGGTCGAGGAGTCGGCCGGAGTCCCCGTCGAGGCCCACGGATCCGCCGTTCTGTAGGCGTGCCGTAGACCGTTTGGCGCCACTTGCCCCAAATCCTTTGACCCGTCGGTCGGTTGGGGACCAGGCTGGATGGCCTCGCAGACGGTCGAACGCACGGAGGCGGACATGGGGGACCCCGACGGGGTGGAGATCCTCAGCAACGAGCAGTACGAGGCGAAGTACGGCGCCGCGCGCGACCCCTCGCCCCTGTCGCTCGAGCGGGTCAACGAGCTGTTCTACGAGTTCCTGACGGCCGTCGCCCGCCCCGGGCGCGGTGACGCCGACGGCAGCCGCGACCTCGCCAAGCGGCTGCGCGAGCACCTGGGTTCGGCGCCGACGGACCGCCCGGTGGTCAAGACCGCGTACGCGCCGTTCGACCTGCCCAACGTCCATCTCGCCCTGGAGCGCTGGTTCGCCGCGGACGGCCGTTCCCACGAGCTGATCGGCATGCGCGGCGCCCAGCACCACGGCGAGCTCACCCTCGGCGACATCATCGAGGCCGCCGACCGCTACGACCGTTTCGTGGTCGGCGCGGTCGACTACGCCCATCTGCCGATCTCGCCCGACGACGAACTGGCCTGCGTCTCCTGCGGGTTCTACCTCGGCGCGGAGGGCGACGAACGCTTCGCCGTACTGCTGCGCGGCCCGCAGGACGAGTACGGACGCAACAAGGTCGAGGTCGAAGTCCTCGCCGACCGGAAGGAGTTCGCGGACCGCCTGCTCGCCGAGCTCGACGCCCTCGTGCGCGAGCACAACATCTTCCGCGGTCAGGTGCTCTCCTTCGAGGGCTCGGAGTTCGGACACGGCCTCGGCCCGTTCCGCTTCCACCGCCGCCCCGGCCTGACCCGCGAGGACATCGTGCTGCCGGAGGGGCTCCTGGAGCGGGTGGAACGGCAGGTCGTGGGGGTCGCGCGCCGCCGCGAACAGCTGCGCGCCGCGGGCCAGCACCTGCGCCGGGGACTCCTTCTCTACGGTCCTCCCGGCACCGGCAAGACCCACACGATCCGCTATCTCCTCTCCCACCTCCCGCAGTTCACGGTCGTGATCCTGTCCGGCGAGAGCATCGACGCCATCGGCCCGGCCTGCGCCCTGGCCCGCATGCTCCAGCCCGCGCTGGTCGTGCTGGAGGACTGCGACCTGATCGCCGAGGCCCGCGACTACGGCAACGGCGAACAGCCCCTGCTTTTCCAGGTCCTCAACGAGATGGACGGCCTCGGCGACGACGCCGACGTCGCGTTCCTCCTCACCACCAACCGGGCCGACCTCCTGGAACCGGCCCTCGTCCAGCGCCCGGGTCGCGTCGACCTCGCCGTGGAGATCCCCCTCCCGGACGCGGAGGGCCGCGCCGCCCTGCTCGCGCTCTACGGTGCGGGACTCGGCCTCGACCAGGACATCGCCGAGGAGGTGGTGGCCCGGACGGAGGGCACGACGGCCTCCTTCACCAAGGAGCTCGTACGACGGTCGGTCCTGATCGGTGCGGAACGCGAGGCGCCGCGCACCGAACCGGCCGACGTCCGCGAGGCCCTCGACGAACTCCTCTCCGACCGCGACCGGCTCACGCGCCGGCTGCTGGGCGTGCGGGACGGGAGCGAGGACGAGGAGTGGTTCTCTCAGGAGGACGAGGACGACGACGCGGAGATGCACGGAGGACCGCCCTCGGGGGAGTGGCTGCTGGGCCCGCGCCCCGGCCCGTCGCCCCGCTGACGAATCCGCCCTTGCCCTGACGTTGGCGTCAAGGATTACGTTCGTAGGCATGCGAATCGGCGAGCTGGCCGCACGGGCCGGGACCACGACGCGGACGCTCAGGTACTACGAGTCGCGCGGGCTGCTGCCCGCGCGACGCTCCGGGAACGGCTACCGCACCTACGACGAGGGCGATCTCGAGCTGCTCCGGCAGATCCGGACACTGCAGGACTTCGGGTTCGACCTGGAGGAGACGCGGCCGTTCGTGGAGTGTCTGCGCGCCGGGCACCCGGAGGGCGACTCCTGCCCGGCCTCGCTCGCGGTCTACCGCCGCAAGCTGGACGAGCTCGACGCGCTGATCGGCGAGCTGCGGACGGTGCGGGCGACGGTCGGGGCGCAGCTGGCGAAGGCGGAGCGGGCGCGGGACGGGCTGGCCGCCGAGGCGGATGTTCCGGGCGGTCCGGAACCGGTGTGCGAACTGGGAGGGATCTTCAAGTGATCAAGGCGACGGGAGTGGCCGAGGTGACGGATGCGGACTTCGAGACGGAAGTGCTCGGCAGCGACCTTCCGGTACTCGTGGAATTCACCGCCGACTGGTGCCCGCCCTGCCGGCAGATGGGCCCGGTGCTCAGCGCCCTCGCCGACGAGGAGGGCGAGCGGTTCAGGGTGGTCCAGCTGGACGTGGACACCAACCCGGAGACGACGAACGCGTACAAGGTCCTGTCGATGCCGACCTTCATGGTGTTCCGTGGCGGTGAGCCGATCAGGGCGATGGTGGGGGCCCGGCCCAAGCGGCGGCTTCTGGAGGAAATCGCCGACGTGCTCTGACCTCGCCGGATATGAAGAAATCCCCCGAGCAATTGTGCTCGGGGGATTTCTTTGGGTATATTGAGTGGTTCGCGACTTCAATAGGGCTGAGTCGCGAAGAGATTCACTGAAGGCATCATATCCGGGCGGGAGCGGAATTGTCAAACACCGGCTTTCCACACAGTGAAGACGCTGAATTGCAGCACGAACAGGAATTCATCGACGGGCTGTACGCGCGCGTGGACGCCCTGCGTGGGGACACCGAGGCCGGCGTCACGGACGCGCTCGCGCAGGGCAACACACCCATGCAGGCCCGGCTGGAACGCGACATCCTCGTCGCCGAGCGCTCCGGGCTGCTCACCGCGCTCAACGCCGTCGACGGCTCGCTCTGCTTCGGCCGGATCGACCTCACCTCCGGCACGAGCCACCACATCGGCCGCATCGGGCTGCGTACGGACGACGTCGAGCGCACGCCGATCCTGATCGACTGGCGTGCCGAGGTCGCCCGCCCCTTCTACCTGGCCACCGGTCACACCCCGATGGGCCTGCGCCGCCGCCGGCACCTCACCACCGAGGGCCGTCGGGTCACCGACCTGCACGACGAGATCCTCGACCTCGGGGACCAGGAGAGGACCGGCCACGAGGACCCCACCGGCGACGCCGTGTTGCTGGCCGCGCTCGACTCCGCGCGCACCGGCCGCATGAGCGACATCGTGCAGACCATCCAGGCCGAGCAGGACGAGATCATCCGGGCGCCCTACCGCGGGGTGATGGTGGTCGAGGGCGGTCCGGGCACGGGCAAGACGGCCGTCGCCCTGCACCGGGCGGCATACCTCCTCTACGAACACCGGGAGTTGCTCGCCAAGCGGGCCGTCCTCATCGTCGGCCCCAACCCCGCCTTCCTCGGCTACATCGGCGAGGTGCTGCCCTCGCTCGGCGAGACGGGTGTGCTGCTCGCGACGGTCGGGGAGCTGTTCCCCGGGGTGCGGGCGACGGCGAGCGACACCCGTGCGGCGGCCGCGGTCAAGGGCCGCGCCGACATGGCGGACGTGCTCGTCGAGGTCGTCCGCGACTGGCAGGCGCTGCCCGACCCGGTGATCGCGATCGAGCACGACCGCGAGATCCTGATGCTCGACGACGGCCTGGTGAAGATGGCCCGCGACCGTACCCGCGAGGCGGAGCTACCGCACAATGTGGCCCGCGAGCACTTCGAGGGCCACATCCTCAACACGCTCACCGACATGGTCGCCGAACGCATCGGCACGGACCCGTTCGACGGTACGAACCTGCTGGACCCGAGCGACATCACGCAGATCCGCGACGATCTTGCCGAGAACCCCGAAGTCTGGGCCGCCATCGACCAGTTGTGGCCGCGCCTGACCCCGCAGCGCCTGGTCGCCGACTTCCTCGCCGACCCGGTGGGTTACGTCCCCGACGAGGACGCGGCCGCCATCCGCCGCCCGGTGACGCGGGCGTGGACCGTGGCGGACGTACCGCTGCTGGACGAGGCGGCCGAACTGCTCGGCGAGGACGACCGGTTGAGGCGGGCGCGGGCGGAGCGCGAGCGGGAGACCCAGGTCGCCTATGCGCAGGGGGTGCTGGACGTGTCGTACGCCTCGCGCACCTACGAGTTCGAGGACATCGACGAGGAGGACGCGGAGGTCCTGTCCGCGCACGACATCATCGACGCCGAGCGGTTCGCCGAGCGGCACGAGGAGGACGACCACCGCAGTGCCGCCCAGCGCGCGGCGGCCGACCGGACCTGGGCGTTCGGGCACATCATCGTCGACGAGGCGCAGGAGCTGTCGCCGATGGCGTGGCGGCTGCTCATGCGGCGCAGCCCGACCCGCTCGATGACCCTGGTCGGCGATCCGGCGCAGACCGCGGAGGCCGGGGGAGTCGGTTCGTGGGCGGGGATCCTGCAGCCGTACGTCGAGGACCGCTGGGAGCACACCCGGCTCGGCGTCAACTACCGGACCCCGGCGGAGATCATGGACGTGGCGGCCGCGGTGGTGCGGGCCGAGCGGCCGGACTTCGAACCGCCGAGTTCCGTGCGGTCGACCGGCGTGCGGCCGTGGGTGCGGGCGAGTGACGATCTGCCGGGGGCGGTGGCCAAGGCCGTCGAGGAGCTGACGCCCGAGGAGGGGCGGCTCGCGGTGATCGCTCCGCGTCATCTGCACCGGCGGCTGGCCGCTGTGCTGGACGGGGTGACGGCGGGGGGTGAGCCCGATCTGACGCAGACCGTCGTGCTGCTCGATCCGCGTCAGTCGAAGGGGCTGGAGTTCGACTCGGTGCTGGTGGTGGAGCCGGGGCTGTACGGGACGAGCGATCTGTATGTCGCGCTGACTCGGGCCACGCAGCGGTTGGGGGTGGTGCACAGTCGGGCGCTGCCGAAGACGCTGGCCGCTGCGCTCGAATGATGGCCGGCGCCCGCCCCCCGTCCTGGGGGCTCCGCCCCCAGACCCCCGCTTCGGCCTGAACGGCCTCGTCCTCAAACGCCGGACGGGCTGAAATGCCCGACCGGCGTTCGAAGAGGGGTTACGCCGGGCGCAGCCACACCGTCGACAGTGGTGGCAGCGTCAGGCGGATGCTCGCCGGGCGGCCGTGCCAGCCCTGGGGTTCCGGCTTGATGACGTCCGGGTTCGTGACGTCACCGCCGCCGTACTTCGCGATGTCGGTGTTCAGGGTCTCGTGCCAGGCCGGCACGTCGTCGGGAACGCCGAGCCGGTAGTCGTGGCGGGCGACGGGCGAGAGGTTGGAGACCGACAGGAGCGGGACGCCGTCGGCGTCCAGCCTCACGAACGCGAAGACGTTGTCCTCGGCCGCGTCGCCGACGATCCACTGGAACCCGGCAGGGTCGATGTCCCGCTGCCACAGGGCGGGGGTGTGGCGGTAGACGGTGTTGAGGTCGCGGACCAGGTCCCTGACCCCGCGGTGATCGGGCTCGGCTCCGTAGGCCGGATCGAGGAGCCACCAGTCCGGGCCGTGGGCCTCCGACCACTCCGCGCCCTGCGCGAACTCCTGGCCCATGAAGAGGAGTTGTTTGCCGGGGTGGGCCCACATGAAGCCCAGGTAGGCGCGCAGGTTGGCGCGCTGCTGCCACCAGTCGCCCGGCATCTTGGAGACCAGGGAGCGCTTGCCGTGCACCACCTCGTCGTGCGAGATGGGCAGGACGTAGTTCTCGCTGTACGCGTACACCATCGAGAACGTCATCTCGTTGTGGTGGTACTTGCGGTGCACCGGCTCGTGGCTCATGTAGTCCAGCGAGTCGTGCATCCAGCCCATGTTCCATTTCAGACCGAAGCCGAGCCCGCCGAAGCCGCCCGGGCCCCGGTGGTGCGTGGCCCGTGTGACGCCGTCCCAGGCCGTCGACTCCTCCGCGATCGTCACCACACCCGGCACCTGCCGGTACACCGTCGCGTTCATCTCCTGCAGGAACGCCACCGCGTCCAGGTTCTCCCGGCCACCGTGCTCGTTCGGCACCCACTGGCCCGGCTCGCGCGAGTAGTCGAGGTAGAGCATCGAGGCGACCGCGTCCACGCGCAGGCCGTCGATGTGGAACTCCCTGCACCAGTAAACGGCGTTCGCCACAAGGAAGTTGCGCACCTCGCGGCGGCCGTAGTCGAACTCCAGCGTGCCCCAGTCGGGGTGCGCGGAGCGCAGCGGGTCCTCGTGCTCGTACAGGGGGCGGCCGTCGAACTCCGCCAGCGCCCAGTCGTCGCGCGGGAAGTGCGCGGGCACCCAGTCCATCAGGACGCCGATGCCCGCCTGGTGCAGCGCGTCCACCAGGTACTTGAAGTCGTCGGGGGTGCCGAGGCGGGCCGTGGGGGCGTAGAACCCGGTGACCTGGTAGCCCCACGAGCCGCCGAAGGGATGTTCCGCGACGGGCATCAGTTCGACGTGGGTGAAGCCGAGGTCCTTCACGTACGCGGGGAGCTGGTCGGCGAGTTGACGGTACGTCAGGCCGGGCCGCCAGGACGGGAGATGGACCTCGTAGACGGAGAAGGGTGCCTCGTGGGCGGGGGTGTCCCCGCGCTGTTCGAGCCACTGCGCGTCGTGCCACTCGTGGTGCGAGGCGGTGATGACGGACGACGTGTTCGGCGGCGTCTCCGTGCGGCGGGCCAGCGGGTCGGCGCGCAGCGTCTTCGAACCGTCGGGCCGGGTGATCTCGAACTTGTACAGCTCGCCCTCGCCGATCCCCGGCACGAACAGCTCCCACACACCGGAGGAGCCGAGCGAGCGCATCGGATGGCCGGTGCCGTCCCAGAAGTTGAAGGTGCCGGCCACGTGCACGCCGCGTGCGTTCGGCGCCCACACGGAGAAGCGGGTGCCGGGCACGTCCTGGTGCGTCATCGGGTGCGCGCCGAGCACCGTCCACAGTTCCTCGTGCCGGCCCTCGCCGATCAGGTGCAGGTCGAGATCGCCCAGCGTGGGCAGGAAGCGGTACGCGTCCTCGGCCTCCTGGACCGTCCCCTCGTACGCCACCAGGAGCCGGTACGCCGGGGGGACCTCGGACAGGGGCAGCAGGCCGGAGTAGAAACCGTCCCCGTCGTCGTGCAGCTCCGCCCGCAGGTCGCCGGCGACGAGGGTCACGGACAGCGCGTACGGCCTGAAGACCCGGAAGGCGACCCCGCCGGGCACCGCGTGGGCGCCCAGCACGGTGTGCGGGTCGTGGTGGGCACCGGCGAGCAGCCGTTCGCGGTCGCCGGCGTCCAGGGCGGGCGAGACGACGGCCTCCGGCGACGCAGCCGGGTTCGACGCGGTGACCTTCCTGGCGACGGCGCTCGTCTTCTTGGCGCTTGCCTTCTTGGTGGTGCTCTTCTTCGCGGCGGACTCGGTCCCGATGGACTTGGTCTCGATGGACTTGGTCTCGGCGGACTTGGCCGCGCCGGTCTTCTTCGTGCCTGCCTTCTTCGCGCCGGCTTTCTGGGTGGTCGCCTTCTTGCTGGTCGCCTTCGCGGTGACTGCTTTTTCGGCGGTGGGCTTCGCCGCCGCCTTCTTCACCGGCTTCTCGGGCTCGGTCGCCTTCTCCGCGGCCTTCGCGGCCTTCTTCTTCGGATCCGAACCGCTGGGCGTGGGGCGGGGGGTCACGGGCGGCGCCTCCTCGGCAAAGGTCAGGTCAGGTCGGACAGGGCGTAACGCTCGATCGCCGCCATCGGTACGGGGAGCCAGTCGGGGCGGTGGCGGGCCTCGTAGACGACTTCGTAGATCGCCTTGTCCGTCTCGTAGGCGCGCAGCAGTACCGGGTCGGTGCGCGGATCGCTGCCGCTGACCTCCGCATACCCGGAACAGTAAGCGGCCCGGCACGCCTCGGCCCAGCCCTGTGCATGCGGTCCCGCCGAGTGGGCCGCGTAGTCGAAGGACCGGAGCATCCCCGCGATGTCCCGCAGCGGCGGCTGCGGCATCCGCCGCTCGGCCAGCGGCTTGGACGGTTCGCCCTCGAAGTCGATCAGCCACCACTGACCGGCCGGCGAGCGCAGGCACTGCCCGAGGTGCAGGTCGCCGTGGATGCGCTGCGCGGTCCAGGTACGGCCCTCAGCGGCCAGATCGGCCAGCGCCGAGAACGCGGAGTGCAGCGCGGGCGCGTACGGCCGCAGCGCGGGCACCGCCTGCGCGGCCACGTCGAGGCGCTCGATCATGCCGTCGGCCAGCAGTTGCAGCTGGGTGTGGCCGAGCGTCACCGTCGGCAGCGCGCGGGCCAGCGCGGTGTGCACCTCGGCGGTGGCGCGGCCGAGCGCCCGCGCCTCGGCGACGAAGTCCTCGCCCTTGGCCAGCTCGCGCAGCGCCAGCTCCCAGCCGTCCGCCGCGCCCTGCAGGAACGGCTGGAGGACGGCGAGCACATACGACTCCCCGGCCAGCTCCGCCGTGAGCCACGCCGTCGGCGCGGGCACCCGGGGACAGCCCTCGTGGGCGAGCGCCAGCGGAAGTTCCAGGTCGGGGTTGACGCCGGGCACGATCCGGCGCAACAGCTTCAGGATGAACGTATCTCCGTAGACGACCGACGAGTTCGACTGCTCGGCGGTCACCATGCGCGGCACCAGACCGGGCCGGATCTCCTGGGCGGTCTCCCGCTCGAAGCGCAGCCCGCCGATGCGGGCCTGGGTGCGCATCGCCTCCAGGAGCACCTCGGCGGGCCGGGGGTCGTGCAGGGCCTCGTACACCGTGCGTCCGGCGAGCGGGCCCTCTTCCACGTGTCCGATCAGCGCGGGCGCCAGCCGGGGCGGCAGCGCCTCGCGCGCGCCTATCAACAGCTGGTAGCAGTCGCCCGGACGGGGCTCGGCGCCGAGCGCGATCGGCTGGTGGACGCGCACCAGCAGGTGGTACAGAGCCAGCCTGCCGTCGGCCGGCAGCAGCTCGGTGGCCGCGACCAGCGTGAACCCGGTGACCGGACGTCCCTTGCCCGCGAACCAGCGCTGCCGGGGCAGCCATTCCCGCAGAAGTGGATCGAGGGACGCCAGCAGGCCAGGACTTGTCGTGCCGGAAAGTGTGACAGATTCCGCCATGGCGTCACATTCCTTTCCCCGGGTGGTCGGGGTGTTACTGATGCGTGCCCCGGGTGGGACAGGGGAAACCGCCCCACCCCGGGTTCTACGAGGCGCTACGCGGGGTCCTTGCGCAGCCGGAACCAGTAGAAGCCGTGCCCGCCGAGCGTCAGCAAGTACGGCAGCTCACCGATGGCCGGAAAGCGCACGCCGCCGAACAGCTCGACGGGGTGCCGCCCGCTGAACCTGCTCAGGTCCAGCTCCGTCGGCTGCGCGAAACGCGAGAAGTTGTTCACGCACAGCACCAGGTCGTCCTCGTACTCGCGCAGGAAGGCGATCACCGCCGGGTTGGACGACGGCAGTTCGGTGTACGACCCCAGCCCGAAGGCCGGGTTCTGCTTGCGGATCTCGATCATCCGGCGGGTCCAGTGCAGCAGCGAGGAGGGCGACGACATCGACGCCTCGACGTTGGTGACCTGGTAGCCGTAGACGGGGTCCATGATGGTCGGCAGAGAGAGCCGCCCGGGGTCACAGGATGAAAAACCTGCGTTGCGATCCGGTGTCCACTGCATCGGCGTGCGTACGGCGTCGCGGTCGCCGAGCCAGATGTTGTCGCCCATGCCGATCTCGTCGCCGTAGTAGAGGATCGGCGAGCCGGGCAGGGACAGCAGCAGGGCGGTGAACAGTTCGATCTGGTTGCGGTCGTTGTCCAGGAGCGGGGCGAGCCGGCGGCGGATGCCGATGTTGGCGCGCATACGCGGGTCCTTCGCGTATTCGGCCCACATGTAGTCGCGTTCCTCGTCGGTGACCATTTCGAGGGTCAGCTCGTCGTGGTTGCGCAGGAAGATGCCCCATTGGCAGCTGGAGGGAATGGCCGGGGTCTTGGCGAGGATTTCCGAGACGGGGTAGCGGGATTCCCGTCGTACGGCCATGAAGATCCGTGGCATGACCGGGAAGTGGAATGCCATGTGGCATTCGTCGCCGCCGCTCTGGTAGTCGCCGAAGTAGTCGACGACGTCCTCCGGCCACTGGTTGGCCTCCGCGAGCAGCACCGTGTCCGGGTAGTGGGCGTCGATCTCCTTCCGTACCCGCTTGAGGAACTCATGGGTGGCCGGAAGGTTCTCGCAGTTGGTGCCCTCCTGCTGGTAGAGGTACGGCACCGCGTCGAGGCGGAAGCCGTCGATGCCCAGGTCCAGCCAGAAGCGGAGGGCGGAGGTGATCTCCTCCTGGACGGCCGGGTTCTCGTAGTTGAGGTCCGGCTGGTGGGAGAAGAAGCGGTGCCAGTAGTACTGCTTGCGGACCGGGTCGAAGGTCCAGTTGGAGGCCTCGGTGTCGACGAAGATGATCCGCGCGTCCGGGAACTGCTTGTCGTCGTCGGCCCAGACGTAGTAGTCGCCGTAGGGCCCGTCGGGGTCCTTCCTCGACTCTTGGAACCACGGGTGCTGGTCGCTGGTGTGGTTCATGACGAAGTCGATGATGACGCGCATGCCGCGCTGGTGGGCGGCGTCGACGAACTCCACGAAGTCGGCGAGGTCACCGAACTCCGGGAGTACGGCCGTGTAGTCCGAGACGTCGTAACCGCCGTCCCTCAGCGGTGACTTGAAGAAGGGCGGCAGCCAGAGGCAGTCGACGCCCAGCCACTGCAGATAGTCGAGCTTGGCGGTGATGCCCTTGAGGTCGCCCACGCCGTCGCCGTTGCTGTCCTGGAAGGAACGGACCAGGACCTCGTAGAAGACCGCACGCTTGAACCAATCCGGGTCCCGGTCCTTGGCAGGGGTGTCCTCGAAGGTGTCGGGAACGGGTTCGTTGACGATCATGTTGTGGGTGACCCTCCGATCTGCGGGGTGGACGGTCGCAGGACGGTGCTGTGCTCATCCGGGGGCCAATCCCCGGACCCCCGGCCGACAGTAAGCACGTGTGCCTGGCCAGGCTGTAGGCGTACGTAATTGGCCCTGCCCCAGTGATAGGTCTCGCCGGTGAGTTCGTCACGCACCGGCACCGACTCGTGCCATTCCAGGCCGAGTTGCGGCATGTCCAACGAGACCGTGGCCTCCTGGGTGTGGTGAGGGTCGAGGTTGGCGACCACCAGAACCGTGTTCGAGCCGCTCCGCTTCGAGTACGCGATCACCGCGTCCTGGTCCGCGTGATGGAAGTGCAGGTCGCGCAACTGACGCAGGGCGGGGTTCGAGCGCCGGATGTCGTTGAGTTTGGTGATGAGGGGGGTGATGGTGTGGCCTTGGCGTTCGGCCGACTCCCAGTCGCGGGGCTTGAGTTGGTATTTCTCGGAGTCGAGGTATTCCTCGCTGCCGTCCCTGATGGGGGTGTTCTCGCACAGTTCGTAGCCGGAGTAGATGCCCCAGGCGGGGGAGAGGGTGGCGGCCAGTACGGCGCGCAGTTCGAAGGCGGGGCGGCCGCCGCGCTGGAGGAACTCGTGCAGGATGTCGGGGGTGTTGACGAAGAAGTTGGGCCGCATGTAGGCGGCCGCCTCGCCCGAGAGCTCCTGCAGGTATGCGGTCAGTTCCTGCTTGGCGGTGCGCCAGGTGTAGTAGGTGTAGGACTGCTGGAAGCCGATCTGGCCGAGGGTGTGCATCATCGCGGGGCGGGTGAAGGCCTCGGCCAGGAAGATGACGTCGGGGTCGGTGGCGTTGATGTCGGCGATCACCCGCTGCCAGAACAGGACCGGTTTGGTGTGCGGGTTGTCGACGCGGAAGATGCGCACGCCGTGGCTCATCCACAGCCGCAGGACCCGCAGGGTTTCGGTGATCAGGCCGTCGAGGTCGGCGTCGAAGGCGATCGGGTAGATGTCCTGGTACTTCTTCGGCGGGTTCTCGGCGTAGGCGATGGTGCCGTCGGGGCGGTGGTGGAACCACTCGGGGTGTTTCTGCACCCAGGGGTGGTCGGGGGAGCACTGCAGGGCGAAGTCGAGGGCCACCTCCAGGCCGAGGGCGCCGGCCTGTTGGACGAACCAGGTGAAGTCCTCGATGGTGCCGAGTTGGGGGTGGACGCTGTCGTGGCCGCCTTCGGGGGAGCCGATGGCCCAGGGCACGCCGACGTCGTCGGGGCCGGCGGAGAGGGTGTTGTTGCGGCCCTTGCGGAAGGTGGTGCCGATGGGGTGGATGGGCGGCAGGTAGAGCACGTCGAAGCCCATGGCGGCGATGGCGGGCAGTCGGCGGGCGGCGGTGCGGAACGTGCCGTGCGGCTGGGTGGGGGTGCCTTCGGAGCGGGGGAAGAACTCGTACCAGGCGCCGTACAGGGCGCGTTCGCGTTCCACCAGCAGCGGCAGGGTCTGCGAGGCGGTGACGAACTCACGCAGGGGATGCCGGGCCAGGACCGCGTCCACCTCCGGCGTCAACGCCGCCGCCAAGCGTGAGGCGGCCGGTCGGGTCTCGTCCCGCAGGGCGTCGACGGCGGCCAGTACTGTGTCACATTCCACACCCGGCACCCCGGCGGCCGCACGCTCGTACAGCCGCGCGCCCTCCTCCAGCACCAGTTCCGTGTCCATCCCCGCAGGGATCTTGATCTGGGCGTGATGGCGCCAGGTGGTGACCGGATCGCCCCAGGCCTCCACGGTGTACGTCCAGTGGCCGGGTTCGCCGGCGGTGACGGTGGCGCCCCAGCGGTCGGTGCCCGGGGCCAGTTCCCGCATCGGGGTCCATGGACCGGGACGGCCCTGCGGGTCCTTCAGGACGACGTCGGCGGCGACCGCGTCGTGGCCCTCACGGAACACGGTGGCCGAGATCTCGAACGACTCGCCGGTCACGGCCTTGGCCGGCCTGCGGCCGTGCTGGACGACCGGGCGGACGTCGAGGACGGGTATGCGCCCGATGCCGGCGGCCTCGCCCGCGGAGGGTGGCTCCGGGGCCGGCGGTGCGGCGGCGGTGGGGCGCACGGGGGGTGCTTCGGTGCTGGGCGTCGGGGGTGCTGACGAGTGGTGCGTGGCGGGCATGACCGCTCCTGTCCGCGTCAACGTGGGTGGGCGGATGGGCTGTGGGGAGGTGGGTCCTGCGTGGTGTGTCCGTGGAGTACCCGAGGGTGTACCGGAGGAGCCTTCCCACCCTATTCGGGTGGGCAATCCGGCACTTTGTTAACTACTCACGCGTATGTCTACACACAAGACCGACCCCGTTCGTGAACAAACGGGGCCGGTATCGGAACCGCGGTGTTAAGAACCCGGCACCTGCAGAAGCTCGTCCGGTGAGCCGAGGCCGCGGCCGGAGACCTTCCCGGACACCGCCAGCCTGACGAGTGCCTTGGAGACCTGGGCCGGTGCCGCCTTCGGATGGTCGGCCAGATACAGCGCGGCCGTGCCCGCCACATGCGGCGATGCCATCGACGTACCGGAGAAGGTCGCCTTGCCGGTGTTGCTCGCGTAGGAGGCCGAGGTGATCGACACTCCGGGGGCGAACAGGTCCACGGCCGAGCCGAAGTTGGAGAAGCTCGCCCGCGCGTCCTTGTTGTCGGTCGCGCCGACCGTGATGGCCTCCTTCACGTCCGCCGGCGAGTAGAGCGCGGCCGGCAGGCCGTCGTTGCCCGCGGCGACGGCGTAGGTGACGCCCGACGCGATCGAGTTGCGTACGGCCGCGTCCAGCTGGGCGTTGTGGTAGCCGCCCAGGCTGAGGTTGGCGACCGCGGGCTTCTTCGCGTGCTTGGTCACCCAGTCGATGCCCGCGATGACCTGCGCCGTCGTACCGGAGCCGTTGTTGTCGAGGACGCGGACGGCGACGACCTTGGCCTGCTTGGCGACGCCGTACGTCGTGCCGACGATGGTGCCGGCGACGTGGGTGCCGTGGCCGTTGCCGTCGGACGCGGTCTTGTCGTTTCCGACGAAGTCCCATCCGTAGCTCGCCCGGCCGCCGAAGTCCTTGTGCGTGATGCGGATGCCGGTGTCGATCACGTAGGCCGTCACCCCGCGGCCCGCCGACTCGGGCCAGGTGTAGCTCTTGTTCAGCGGCAGGCCCGGCTGGTCGATCCGGTCCAGGCCCCAGGACGGCGGGTTCTTCTGCGTGTGGTCGAGCGACACCCGTGTGTCCTGGGCGACCGAGGCGACCTGGGAGTCGGCCGCGAGCAGCTTCGCGTGTCTCTCGTTCGCCCTGATCGCGTAGCCGTTGAGGACCGTGCCGTAGGTGTGGCTTATTTTCGCCCCGTACTTCTCGGCGATGTCTTTTCCGGTCGCCGACGGAGCCTTCGTTCCCCCCTTGAGTGTCACCAGGTAACTTCCGCTGACGGCGCCGGGTTCTCCGGCGCCGAGTATCAGCCCTTCCGCTGCGGCGTGCGCGGGCATGGTGATGGCCGAGAGAGCGGTGGCGCAGGCCACCGCGGTCAGGCCCCCTGCCCAGCGCAGACGCCGGTTTCGCGTCCGTGGCATGGTCGAGTCCCCCTCCCTGTTGACTCCACCTGGCAGCCTCTCGTGCGGTGGAGAAGGCCCACAAGAGGGCCTACGTGGGCGGAATCGGCCATGTCGGCCATGGGGGACGGGTGAAGGTTGCGGTGTTTTCCGGACTCTGTACGAGTCTGTTGTGCTCTTGGACGTGCCGTGGTTGCGGAGCCCTCCGCACCGATACCGTCGAGGTTGACGACGAGACGCACAGAGTTGTGCGTCCGCACAGCGACACGCGTCGAGGTGGAATGTGAAGGCGATCCGTCGATTCACCGTCCGACCCGTTCTCCCCGAACCCCTCCGTCCGCTCAGCGATCTGGCCCGCAACCTGCGCTGGTCCTGGCATGCGGAGACCCGCGACCTCTTCCAGTCCGTCGACCCCGAGCACTGGGCCGCCTCGGAATGCGATCCCGTACGGCTGCTGGGGAGCGTGTCGCCCGGGCGGCTCGCGGAGCTGGCCGAGGACCGCCATTTCCTGCGCCGTCTCACGGAGGTCTCGGACGACCTGCGCGACTATGTGAGCGGCGACCGCTGGTATCAGGCCCAGTCCGGCGAACTCCCCGCCGCCATCGCCTACTTCTCGCCCGAGTTCGGCATCACGGCAGCCCTGCCCCAGTACTCCGGCGGCCTCGGCATCCTCGCCGGCGACCATCTGAAGGCCGCCAGCGACCTCGGCGTTCCCCTGATCGGCGTAGGCCTCCTGTACCGGCACGGTTACTTCCGCCAGTCCCTGTCCCGGGACGGCTGGCAGCAGGAGCACTACCCGGTCCTGGACCCCAACGAACTGCCCGTCGCCCTCCTCGAAGAGCCCGACGGCACCCCCGCCCAGGTCTCCCTCGCCCTGCCCGGCGGCAAGCAGTTGCACGCCCGCGTGTGGCTCGCCCAGGTCGGCCGCGTCCCCCTCCTGATGCTCGACTCCGACGTCGAGGACAACGACCTCGGCGAACGCGGGGTGACCGACCGGCTCTACGGCGGCGGCAGCGAGCACCGTCTGCTGCAGGAGATGCTGCTCGGGATCGGAGGGGTCCGGGCGGTGCGGACGTACTGCCGGCTCGCCGGCCACCCCGCGCCCGAGGTCTTCCACACCAACGAGGGCCACGCCGGCTTCCTCGGCCTGGAGCGCATCGCCGAACTCTGTGACGGCGGGCTCGACTTCGACTCCGCGCTGGAAGCGGTCCGCGCCGGAACCGTCTTCACCACCCACACCCCCGTCCCCGCCGGCATCGACCGCTTCGACCGCGAGCTGGTCGCCCACCACTTCGGCGCCGCCGCCGAACTCCCGCGCATCGACGTCGAACGCATCCTGCGGCTGGGCATGGAGACCTACCCCGGCGGCGAACCGAACCTCTTCAACATGGCCGTGATGGGTCTGCGCCTGGGGCAGCGCGCCAACGGCGTCTCCCTCCTGCACGGCCAGGTCAGCCGCGAGATGTTCTCCGGCCTGTGGCCGGGATTCGACCCCGAAGAGGTACCGATCACCTCCGTGACCAACGGGGTGCACGCGCCCACCTGGGTCGCCCCCGAGGTCTTCCGGCTCGGCGCCCGGCAGATCGGCGCACAGCGCACCGAGGACGCGCTGACGGTCGGCGGCTCGGACCGCTGGGACGCCGTGGGGGACATCGCCGACCAGGACATCTGGGAGCTCAGGCGGAACCTGCGCGAGCAACTGGTGGACGAGGTGCGCCGGCGGCTGCGGGCCTCCTGGCGCGGACGCGGCGCGGGGACGGCCGAGTTGGGGTGGATCGACGGGGTCATGGACCCGGACGTCCTCACCATCGGCTTCGCGCGGCGCGTCCCCTCGTACAAGCGCCTGACCCTGATGCTGCGCGACCGCGACCGTCTGATGAGCCTTCTGCTGCACCCGGAACGCCCCATCCAGATCGTGGTCGCGGGCAAGGCACACCCGGCGGACGACGGTGGGAAACGGCTGGTGCAGGAGCTGGTGCGGTTCGCCGACGACCCGCGCGTGCGCCACCGCATCGTGTTCCTCCCCGACTACGGCATGGCGATGGCGCAGAAGCTCTACCCGGGCTGCGACATCTGGCTCAACAACCCCCTGCGCCCGCTGGAGGCCTGCGGCACGTCCGGTATGAAGGCCGCCCTCAACGGCTGCCTCAACCTCTCGGTCCTGGACGGCTGGTGGGACGAGTGGTTCCAGCCCGACTTCGGCTGGGCGATCCCCACGGCGGACGGCGTCGGCACCGACCCCGACCGCCGCGACGCCATAGAGGCCGAGGCGCTGTACGACCTGCTGGAACAGCGGGTGGCCCCCCGTTTCTACGAGCGGGGTCAGCACGGCCTGCCCGACCGCTGGATCGAGATGGTGCGCCAGACCCTCACCCTGCTCGGCCCGAAGGTGCTGGCCGGCCGCATGGTCCGTGAGTACGTCGAGCGCCTCTACGCCCCGGCCGCCCACGCGCACCGCACGCTGGACCCGGACTCCGCACGCGAACTCGCGGCCTGGAAGGCACGGGTGCGGTCCGCCTGGCACGACGTCACCGTCGACCACGTGGAGACGTCTGCCGCCACGGCCACCGCGGAACTCGGCACCACGCTCGGACTGCGCGTGCGCGTGGGCCTCGGCGAACTCGGGCCGGACGACGTGGAGGTGCAGGTCGTCTCGGGCCGCGTCGACCCGGAGGACCACATCGCGGACGCGGCGACGGTCCCGCTGAAGCCGGCGGGCAGCCCCGACGCGGAGGGCCGCTGGGTCTACGAGGGCCCGCTCTCCCTGGATCGCACCGGCCCGTACGGCTACACGGTCCGCATCCTGCCCGCCCACCGACTGCTGGCGTCCGGTGCGGAGTTGGGCCTGGTGGCGGTGCCGTCGGAGGAGATGGGGGAGGGGGCAGGAGTACTCATGCGGTGATTCAGCCCGTCTGGGGGTACCCCCTCTGGGGGAGTTTGAGGACGAGGCCGTCAGGCCGACAGCGGGGGCCTGGGGGCGGCAGCCCCCAGTACGGCCACACCAACCCCGTTCAGTCCTCGGACACCGGCGCACACAACTGCTGAAGTACCTTGCCGCACCGCCGCGCGTAAGCGTTCTGCAGCCCCCGCGTGGCCGGGCCGCCGGCCCGCGCGTACCACTTCGCGGGCCGGCTGAACGCGGACACCGTCAGCCACACCGTGCCGTCTCCCGTGCGCTCCACGACGAAGAGTTCCTCGCCGCACTCCGGGTGTCCGGTCAGCGTGCCGTACGCCCAGCCGGCGCGGCGGGGCTCCTCGACCGTGTAGATGATGCGGCAGGGGGCCTTGATCACCCCGGCGAGGGTGACGGTGACGTCGACGTCCGGGGCGGCCCGCTCCGCGCTCGCGTCGATGCCCACACCCAGCTCCCGGTGCATCTCCCAGGTCAGGACGGCATCGGCCGCTCTGCGGAAGCAGGGTTCACCCTCGCCGATGCGCGAGCGCACGTGCAGGGGGCGGAAGCCGGGCGGGCAGAACCCGCCGCGGCGGGTCCCGCCGACGTCGTCGTAGGTGAAGTCCTCCAGGCGCATGGGACACAAGAGTAGGGCGGCACCCGGGAATGCCTTCGTCCCGGGTACCGCCCGCCAACCCCCCTCGGGTCAGCTCACGTTGACCGCGGACCAGGCCGCGGCGACCGCCTTGTACTCCGTGCTGGTCGAGCCGTACAGCGCGGACGCCGCCGACAGCGTGCCCGTACGCGCCGACTTGTAGTTCGTCGACGACGTGAAGTACGTGGTCAGCGCCTTGTACCAGATCTGCAGCGCCTTGTCGCGGCCGATGCCGGTGACCGTGGAGCCGTTGGACGTCGGCGAGTTGTAGGTCACGCCGTTGATCGTCTTCGAGCCGCTGCCCTCGGACAGCAGGTAGAAGAAGTGGTTCGCGACACCGGACGAGTAGTGGACGTCCAGGTTGCCGACGCCCGAGGACCAGTTGTCCGCCGAGCCGCCGTCCTTGCTGGGCTTGTCCATGTAGCGCAGCGGGGAGCCGTCGCCGTTGATGTCGATCTTCTCGCCGATGAGGTAGTCGCCCTTGTCGGACGCGTTGCCCGCGTAGAACTCGACGCCGGTGCCGAAGATGTCGGAGGTGGCCTCGTTGAGACCGCCGGACTCGCCCGAGTACTCCAGGCCCGCGGTGTTGGCGGTGACGCCGTGGCTCATCTCGTGGCCGGCCACGTCCAGCGAGGTCAGCGGGTGCGTGTTGCTCTCGCCGTCGCCGTACGTCATGCAGAAGCAGCTGTCGTCCCAGAACGCGTTGACGTACGAACTGCCGTAGTGGACACGGGAGTAGGCGCCGACACCGTTGTTCTTGATGCCGCTGCGGCCGAAGGTGGACTTGTAGAAGTCCCAGGTCTCCTGCGCGCCGTAGGCGGCGTCGGCGGCCGCGGTCTGGTCGGCGGTGGAGCTGGAGGCGGCGCCGGTGCCCCAGACGTTGTCCGTGTCGGTGAACAGCGTGCCGGTGCCGGAGCTGCTGCTGTGCTTCAGGTTGTACGTCTTGTGGTTGCCGCGCGAGGCGTCGGTCAGCGTGTACGACGTGCCCGACCCGGACGTGGTGAGGCTGACCGTGCCCGAGTACAGCGTCTTGCCGGTGCCGGTCGCGTTCTCGATGCCCTGGTACTCGAAGAGCTTCTTGCCGGTGGCGGCGTCGGTGATGACGTGCAGCTGGTTGGGGGTGCCGTCGTCCTGGAGGCCGCCGACGATCGTCTCGTAGGCGAGGACGGGCTTGCCGGAGCCGGCCCAGACGACCTTGCGGGCGCCGTCGGCCGCGGTCTTGGCGGAGCCCAGCGTCTTGGCGGCGCTCACCGCCTGCTTCTCGGCCTTGGCCGCGGTGATCTGCGGCTTCAGCGAGGCGACCTTGATGGCGGCCTTCGTCGCCTTGGTGACGCCCTCGCTCTTGCCGGACTTCGCGGTGTGGACGACCAGGTCGCCGCCGAGGACCGGCAGGCCCGCGTAGGTGCGCTCGTAGCGGGTGTGAACGGTGCCGTCGGCGTCCTTGACGACGTCCTTGACGACGAGCTTCTCCTTGGCGCCGAGACCTATGTTCTGGGCCGTCTCGGCGACGTCGGCCTGGGCCTTCTTGATGAGCGTGGTGCGGGCGGCGTCCGACAGCGCGGCGGGCGCGGCGGCGAGCGGCGTCTTGGCCGCGGAGTCCACCGGGATCTGGGCGGCGGCCGAACCGGCGGTCAGACCGGTGGTGAGCAGGGCGCCGGCTGCGACAGCGGTGGCTATGGCCAGGGTCGAACGCTTGTGACGCGCGTAGAGGGGGGTCACACAAGCTCCTTGTGGTGGGGGAGTCCGGCACGGCGTGGGGCGCCCGGCCGGATTTGCTGTGAAGTTGTGCGGCGGTTGTGAGGAAGAGTGGCACCGGGGGCGCGTACATGTCATGACCCCCTGGTGATGTTGGCCGAAAATCGACTCCCGGGTGAACATTGCCGGAATGTAAACGGACTTGACCTCGGTAAAGGTCAAACCAGTGGCTGGTATGTGTGCGGCAAAAAGAGGGCGCCACCCCGGGGAGTCGAACCACCGGGGCGGCGCCCTGACTTGGGACCCTCGGGGCCGGTCTACGGGAAGGTGAGCTTCCAGCTGTTGATGTAGCCGGTGTCCTGCGCCGCCTGGTCCTGGACCTTCAACTTCCAGGCGCCGTTGGCGACTTCGGAGGAGGCGTTGACCGTGTAGGTCTCGTTGACGTTGTCCGCCGAGTCGGAGGAGCTGAAGTTCTTCAGGCGGTACGTCGAGCCGTCCGGGGCCACCAGGTCGATCACCAGGTCACCGCGCCAGGTGTGCACGATGTCGACCGAAACCTGAAGGTTCGAGGGGGCGTTGCCGGTCCGGCCGGACACGGTGACCGACGAGGTCACGGCCGCCCCGTTGTCCGGAATCGACACGTCCGCGGTGTTCTCGAAGGACGTGCCGCCACCGCCGCCGCCACCGGAGCGCGCACCCACCGCGACGCCCGCCCACGCGTCCTGCACCGCCTTGTACTCGGTGGACGTCGTGCCGTACAGCTCACCCGCCGCCGCGAGCGTTCCGGTGCGGGCGGCCGCGTAGTTGGTGGTGGACGTGAACTTCGTGGTCAGCGCCCGGTACCAGATCTGCAGCGCCTTGTCCCGGCCGATGCCGGTGACCGGAAGCCCGTCCGCCGTCGGCGAGTTGTAGCTGACGCCGTTGATGACCTTGGCGCCGCTGCCCTCGCTCAGCAGGTAGAAGAAGTGGTTCGCGGGGCCCGAGGAGTAGTGCACGTCGATGCCGCCGATACCGGAGTACCAGCTGTCCTTGGACGAGCCGTCCTTGCTGGGCTTGTCCATGTAGCGCAGCGGCGTGCCGTCGCCGTTGATGTCGATCTTCTCGCCGATGAGGTAGTCGCCCACGTCGGACGAGTTGTTGGCGTAGAACTCGACGCCGGTGCCGAAGATGTCGGAGGTGGCCTCGTTCAACCCGCCCGACTCACCGCTGTAGTTGAGGCCGGCCGTGTTCGACGTGACGCCGTGGCTCATCTCGTGCCCGGCGACGTCGAGCGAGGTCAGGGGGTCGGCGTTGCCGGAGCCGTCGCCGTACGTCATGCAGAAGCAGCCGTCGTCCCAGAACGCGTTCACGTACGAGTTGCCGTAGTGCACGCGGGAGTAGGCGCCGACGCCGTTGTTCTTGATGCCGGAGCGGCCGAAGGTGTTCTTGTAGAAGTCCCAGGTCTCCGCGGCGCCGTAGTGCGCGTCGGCGCCCGCGGTCGCCGCGTTCGATGTGGTGCCGTTGCCCCAGGTGTTGCTGGTCTGGGAGAACAGCGTGCCGGTGCCGGACGTGCCGCGGTTCAGGTTGTACGTCTTGTGGCCCCCGCGGTCGCCGTCGGTCAGCGTGTAGTTCGAGCCCGACTGGGTCGTCGTCAGCGGGACCGTGCCGCTGTACTGGGTGTTGCCGGTGCCGGTCGCGTTCTCGATGCCCTGGTACTCGTAGAGCTTCTTGCCGGTGGCGGCGTCGGTGATGACGTGCAGCTGGTTCGGCGTGCCGTCGTCCTGGAGGCCGCCGACGACCGTCTCGTACGCCAGGGTCGGCTTGCCGTTCGCCGCCCAGATCACCTTGCGCGGCGCGATGTCGGCGGTGGCCTTGGTGGAACCGAGGGCCTTTGCGCGCTTCACGGCCTGCTGCTCGGCGGCCGCCCTGGTGATGTCCGGGGTGACGTCGGAGACCTTGATGGCGGCGTTCGTCGCCTTGATGACGCCCTTGGTGGCGCCCGACTTGGCGGTGTCGACGACCAGGTCGCCGCCGAGGACCGGCAGGCCGTCGTAGGTGCGCTCGTAGCGGGTGTGGAGGGTGCCGTCGGCGTCCTTGACGACGTCACGGGCGACGAGCTTCTCCTTGGCGGCGAGACCTATGTCCTTCGCGGTCTGCGCGCGGGCGGTGTCGGCGTCGCGTATCAGCTCGGCGCGCTGGGAGGGGGTGAGCTTGACGGCCGCGTGGGCCGGATTCGCCTTGCCCGCGGCCGACGGTGTCTTGTCCGGGACGGCGGACGCGGCGCCCGACTGGACGGCCGCGGCGAGCAGGGCGGTGACGCCGGCGACGGCGAGGATGTGGGAGGTGCGTCTGCGAGAGGAATTGCGTCTCAACACTGACTCCTTCTGCATGGCCGCGGATTGCGCGGCCAGGGGGAGATCCGGACGGTGGGTCGACCGTCCGGGCAGAGCTGGGCAGAACTGAACCAATGCAGAACCAGGTGCACGCGGCCGTGTGACGACACAGCGGCATAACTGTGGGGTTGCTGTGAAGCGGCCGTGGGAAGCCTGGCACCGGATGGCGCTTTCTGTCAGGGGCGCGTCAGGAAGTTGGCCGGAAATGGTTCGTTGTCCGGATGTTCATGTCCGGTATGCGGACCCGTGGCGCGGGTCGGGCGGCACCATCAGGAGGGCTCCCCGTGCCAGGTGTGCCACAGCGCCGCGTACGCCCCCTCGGCCGCCACCAGCTCGTCGTGCGTGCCCAGTTCGGTCAGGAGGCCGTCCTCCATCACGGCCACGCGGTCCGCGTCGTGGGCGGTGTGCAGACGGTGGGCGATGGCGATGACGGTGCGGCCCTCCAGTACGGCGGCCAGGGCGCGCTCGGTGTGCCGGGCCGTCGTCGGGTCCAGCAACGCCGTGGCCTCGTCGAGGATCAGGGTGTGCGGGTCGGCCAGGACGACGCGGGCGAGGGCGAGTTGCTGGGCCTGCGAGCCGTCCGTACGCGAACCGCCGTCGCCGAGCCGGGTGTTGAGGCCGTCCGGCAGCTCCCGTACCCAGTCCTCCGCGCCGACCGCCGTGAGGGCGGACCACAACTGCTCGTCCGTGGCGGACGGTTCGGCGATCAGCAGGTTCTCGCGGACGGTGCCGAGGAACACGTGGTGCTCCTGGGTGACCAGCACGACCTGACGGCGCAGCTGCTCGGGTCCGAGGCCGACCACGGGCACCCCGCCGACCGTCACCGTCCCCTCCGTCGGCGCGTCGACGCCCGCGAGGAGCCGGCTGAGCGTGGTCTTCCCGGCGCCGGAGGGGCCCACGACCGCCAGTCGCTCGCCCGGCCGTACGGTCAGGTCGACCCCGCGCAGCACCTCGCCGCCACGGTCGTAGGCGTACCGCACCCCGGTCACGTCGATCCGGTCGTCGGCCGGCGTGGGCGACTCGGCCTCCCGGGCCCGCGGTGCCCGGGCCAGGCCCTCCACGCGGGCGAACGAGGCGCCGCTGCTCTGCAGTTGCTCGATCCGCATCAGGATCTCGTCGAGCGGTCCGCTCAGCCGTTGCTGGTACAGGGCCGCCGCCACCACCGCGCCCAGACTCAGCGTGCCCTGCCCGTGCAGCACCCCGCCGACCAGCAGGACGGCCGCGACGGGGACGAGGTAGGAGACCTCCACCGCCGGGAAGAACACGGTGCGCAGGAACAGCGTGTACAGCCGTGTGCGCCGGGACGTCTCCAGCGCGTCCCGGCTCGCCGCGATCCGCCGCCGCTCCAGCCGCAGCGCCTCGACCGTGCGGGCGCCGGACGCCGTCGCCGCGACGATCTCGGCCACGTCGGAGGTGGCGGCGCCCTCGGCGAGGTAGCCGTCGCGGGCCCGGCGCAGATACCAGCGCAGCGTGCACCAGATGCCGATCAGCCCGAGCAGACCGCACGCGCCGAGCAGCGGGTCGAGGGCGAAGACGGCACCGAGCAGGAACACCGCCTGCACGGTGTTGATGAGCAGCTCCGGGCCGACATCGCGCAGCGTCGTGCCGACCATGGCCACGTCCGCCGTGCCGCGCGCCGTCAGATCGCCGGTGCCCGCCCGCTCCAGGACCGCCGCGGGCAGCGCGAGCGCCCGGTCGACGAACTGCTCCCGTACGCGGGCCAGGGTCCGTTCCCCGAACCGGTGCCCCACGTAGCGCGCCCAGCGCGCCAGCATCAGCTGGGCCAGTGAGCAGAGCAGGATCCACAGTGCCAGCCGGTCGACGGCGCTCACGCCGTCTCCGTTCTGCACCTCGTCGACGATCCGGCCGACCAGCCAGGGGCCGGCCAACCCGGCCGCTGCGGCGAGCGCGTTCAGCGCCAGTACGGCGGCGAAGGCCCGTCGGTCGGCCCGCACCAGGCGCATCACGGCCCGGCGGACGTCGGCGGGTCCGGCGACGGGGAGGTGATGTGCCGTCACCGTACGGCCTCCTCGGTGGCGGTCTCGTCCGCGTCCCGGGCCACCAGCGCGCGGTATCCCGGCTCGCCGTCGAGCAGTTCGCGGTGTCCGCCGACGGCTGCGACCTTGCCCTCTTCCAGGTAGTAGACGGTGTCCGCCTGGTCGAGAACCAGCGGTGAGGTGGTCGTGACCAGGGTCGTACGGCCCTCCCGCGCGTCCCGCAGGCGCCGGGCGACCAGGGCTTCGGTGTGGGCGTCGAGGGCCGATGTCGGTTCGACGGCGAGGAGGATCTCGGGATCGGTGAGGAGGGCTCGGACCAGGCGGATGCGTTGGCGTTGGCCGCCGGAGAGGTTGCGTCCCTGGGCGTCGATGGGTGAGTCGAGGCCGTCCGGCAGGCCCTGGACGATGTCGTTGGCTACGGCTGCGTGCAGGGTTGCGGACAGGTGCGCCTCAGAGGGTGCCTCGGGTTCTTGTCGGGCGGCTGCGGGTTTGTTGTGGCTGGTCGCGCCCCGCGGCGGAGCCGCATGTTCACACAGCCCCGCGCCCCTGAAGGGCGCTGCTGCACCGGCGATCACATCGCGCAGTATTCCTGCGAAGAGGTCTGCCTCGTGGTCGGCCACCAGGATTCTTGCCCGGACCTGGGGCAGGGCGATCTCGTCCAGCGGTATGTCGCCCCAGGTCGCCCTCGACGAGGTGTACCGGCCGAGGCGGTCCACGACCGTTGCCGCGTCGGACGGGTGGGCGCAGGCCAGGGCGGTCAGGCGGCCCGGCTGTATCCGTACGCCCGATTCGGGGTCGTGCAGGACCGATGGTTCCGCGGGGGCGTCCCGGACGCCGGTGTCGGCGAGTGGCTCCAGTTGCAGGAACCGTACGACCCGCCGGGCCGCCACCAGCCCGCGGCTGATCTGGTACCCGCACTCGACCCAGAAGGCCACCGGCCCTACCAGTACCGCCACATAGCCGTACACCGAGACCAACTCGCCGATGCTGATGGACCCTTGGGCGGCGAGCCGCGCCGCCAGCCAGGTCACCACCGCGAGGAACAGGGTCGGCAGCCCGACCCCGAGCGCCTGGACCCAGCTGGTCACCGCCCCGACCCGGTAGCCCTGCCGGCGCAGCCGCTGCGAGTCACGGTGGAAGGCGTCGGCGAACAGCCCTTTGCCGCCCAGGCCGTTGAGGACCCGCAGCCCGCCCGCGAGGTCCGCGATCCGCGCGGTGAGCACGCCCTGCCGTTCCCGGTACTCGGTCTCCGTGCCCTGCAGCCGGGCCAGCAACGGCCCTACGAGGACGACGATCAGGGGGATGCCGAGCAGGACCACGGCGGCGATGAGTGGGGAGATCGCCAGCAGCAGGCCGGCGACCGCCAGATACGCGACGACCGCGCCGACCCCGGGGCCGACGACCGTCAGCGACTGGCTGATCGTCTGCACGTCGCCCACCCCGATGGTGACGACCTCCCCGGCTCCGACCCGGCGCGGCAGCGCGGCTCCCAGCCGGACCGCCTGACCCACGACCACCTTCACCGTGCGGAAGTTGGCGTCCATCCGCACCCGCGTCATCGTGCGGTGCCGCATGATGCTCAGCCAGGCGTTGAACGCGCCGACCCCGAAGAGCGCGGCCGTCCAGCCCGCCAGCGCCGGATAGTCGTCGGGCTCCAGACCGTCGTCGATCGCCCGGGACAGCAGATACGGCGTCGCCGCCAGCAGCACCATCCACACGCTGCCCAGCACCGCGCCGGCCAGCGACCGGCCGGGCTGACAGCGGACCAGCCACCACAGATAGCGCCCGCCGCCACGACGGTCGGGTTCGCCCGGATCCTCGTACGCGTCGATCATCAGCCCCCGCCTCCTGTGCCCGCCGTCACGCCAGACTGTCCCGCCACGCCCGGTGCAGATCCGCGAACCGCCCGGTGCCCGCGACGAGTTCGGCCGGGCTGCCGTCCTCCACGATCCTCCCGTGCTCCATGACCAGTACCCGGTCCGCGATCTCGACGGTCGACAGCCGGTGCGCGATGACGACCGCCGTACGTCCGTGCAGCACCGTCGACATCGCCCGCTGCACGGCCCGTTCGCCCGGGATGTCGAGGGAGCTGGTCGCCTCGTCGAGGATCAGCACGGCCGGGTCGGCGAGCAACGCACGGGCGAAGGCGACGAGTTGGCGCTGCCCGGCCGAGATGCGGCCGCCCCGCTTGCGTACGTCCGTGTCGTACCCGTCGGGCAGCGCCTCGATGAAGTCGTGCGCGCCGATCGCCTTCGCGGCCCCCTCGATCTGCTCGCGGGTCGCCTCCGGGCGGCCGATGGCGATGTTCTCGGCGACCGTGCCGGAGAACAGGAACGCCTCCTGCGTCACCATCACCACCCCGCGCCGCAGTTCGGGCACGGCCAGCTCGCGCAGGTCGACGCCGTCCAGCAGGACTTGGCCGTCGGAGGGGTCGTAGAAGCGGGCGAGGAGTTTGGCCAGCGTCGACTTACCGGCGCCGGTCGAGCCGACCACCGCGACCGTCTGCCCGGCGGGGACGGTGAGGTCGAAGCGGGGCAGGACCTCGCCGCCGGTGCGGTAGCCGAAGCGGACGCCGTCGAAGACGACCTCGCGGCCGGGGTGCTCGCTCTCGAGTGCGGGCAGTTCCACGGGACTTGACGGCTCCGGCACCGTCGGCGTCTGCGCGAGCAGCCCGGCGATCTTCTCCAGGGATGCCGCCGCCGACTGGTACGAGTTCAGGAACATACCGAGCCGGTCGATGGGGTCGTACAGGCGGCGCAGGTAGAGGACCGCTGCCGCCAGCACGCCCAGTTCGAGCGAGCCGCCCGCAACCCGGTAGGCGCCCCACAGCACGATCCCCGCGACGGCCGTGTTGGCGACCAGCCGGGAGCCGACGACATACCGGGCCATCTCCAGGAGGGCGTCGCCGTTGACCCGCTCGTGCCGCCGGTTCAGCACCCGGAAGTCGGCGTCGTTGGCGGCCTCGCGACGGAAGGCGCGCACCGGCCGGATGCCGTTCATGGTCTCGACGAACTTGACGATGACGGAGGCGATGGCGGTCGATCGCAGCCGGTACACCCGTACCGCGCGCCGCCGGTAGACCCGTACGAGGAGGTACAGCGGCACGAAGGACACCACCGCGACGGCGCCGAGGCCCGGATCCAGCCAGAGCAGCATCGCCGAGATGTAGACGAACGAGAGGATGACCGTGACGAGTTCCTGCAGGCCCTCGCTGAGCAGTTCCCTGAGCGACTCCACGTCCGTCGTCGAGCGGGAGATCAGCCGGCCCGAGGTGTAGCGCTCGTGGAAGTCGATGCTCAGCGCCTGCGCATGCCGGAAGATACGGCCGCGCAGGTCGAGCAGCACGTCCTGGTTGACGCGCGCGGAGGCGATGATGAACGCGTACTGCAGCCCGCCGGAGACCAGCGCGCACAGCAGATAGCCGACGGCCACCGCGATCAACGGGCCGTGGCGCTGGTCCCGGAACGCCGGTACGGCGCTGTCGATCGCGTACGCCACCAGCAGCGGGCCCGCCTGGACGGCCGCCTGCTGGAGCAGCAGCAGGAAACTGGTGAACGCGACACGGGCCTTCATCGGGGCGAGCAGCGAGCGCAGCAGGGTGGCGGTGGCGCCCGGGGGAGTGGGCAGGACGTCCTTGTCGAAGGGGTCCTCGGCGCCCTTCGGGCGGGGCAGGTCCGGTTCGTCGTCCGCCGCGGGGACGGACGTGGTGGTGGCCGTCATCGGTCGTCCTCCGCTTCCCCGGTGCCGGACATCAGGTGGGCGTACTCGGCGTTCGTGCGCAGCAGTTCGTGATGCGTGCCCACGGCGGTGATCCGGCCGCCGGACAGCAGGGCGACCCGGTCGGCGAGCAGGACCGTGGACGGGCGGTGCGCCACGATGAGGGCGGTCGTGTCCGTGAGCACGTCCCGCAGCGCGGCCTCGACCGCGGCCTCGGTGTGCACGTCCAGGGCGGACAAGGGGTCGTCGAGGACGAGGAACCTGGGTCTTCCCACGACGGCTCGGGCGAGCGCCAGCCGCTGCCGTTGCCCGCCCGAGAGGCTGAGGCCCTGCTCGCCGACCTGGGTGTCCGTGCCCTGGGGCAGCGCGTGCGTGAAGTCCGCCTGCGCGACGGCCAGCGCGCGGTTCAACTCGGCTGCGCCCGCGCTGTCGTCGGCCCCCATGAGCACGTTGTCCCCGACGCTCGCGGAGAAGAGCGTGGGCTCCTCGAAGGCCACGGCGACGAGGGCGCGCAGCGCCTCCCGGGGCATCCCGGCGATGTCCTCGCCGTCCAGCGTGATGCGGCCCGACGTCACCTCGTGGAGGCGGGGGACGAGGGCGGTCAGGGTCGTCTTGCCGCTGCCGGTGGCGCCCACCAGGGCCATGGACTCGCCGGGGCGGATGTGCAGGTCGATGTCGTGGAGGACGGGTGGGGAGCCGGCCGGGGCGTCGGGGTAGCGGAACCGGACGTCGTGGAAGCGAAGTCCGTTGTCCTTGACGCCCGTTGAGCCGGCGCCGCGACTGCCCGCGGCTGTCGCCTCCTCGGGCTCCTCGTCCATCACCTCGAAGTACCGCTCCGTGGCCGTCGCCGCCTCCTGGCTCATCGCCAGCAGGAAGCCGATCGAGTCCACCGGCCACCGCAGCGCGAGGGCCGTCGACAGGAAGGCGACCAGCGTCCCGGCGGACAGCGCACCATCGGCCACCTGCACCGTGCCGAGCACCAGCGCCGCCCCGATCGCCACCTCCGGCAGCGTCACGATGACGCCCCAGATCGTGGCGAGCAGCCCCGCCTTGCGCAGCTCCGTCCCCCGCAGGGTCCGCGTCAGCTCCCGGAACGCCCGCGCCTGACTGCGGTGCCGCCCGAACCCCTTGATGATCCGGATCCCGAGCACGCTCTCCTCGACGACCGTCGTCAGATCGCCGACCTGGTCCTGCGCGAGCCGCGCCACATGGGCGTACCGCTTCTCGAAGATCACGCACGTGACCATCACGGGGATGGCCGGACCCAGGATCACCAGCCCCAGCGTCCAGTCCTGCAACAGCATGATCGCCACGCCGACGACAATCGTCACCCCGTTGACCAGCAGGAACGTCAGCGGAAAGGCGAGGAACATGCGCACCAGCATCAGGTCCGTCGTCCCGCGCGACAGCAGCTGCCCCGACGCCCACCGGTCGTGGAAGGCGACCGGCAGCCGCTGCAGATGCCCGTACAGATCGGCCCGCATCCCCGCCTCGACGCTCGACAGCGGCCGCGCCACCAGCCACCGCCGCAGCCCGAACAGCAGGGCCTCGGCGAACCCGAGGAGCAGCAGGTACAGCGCCCCGAGCCACACTCCCGCGGGGTCCCGGTCGGCGACCGGCCCGTCGACCATCCACTTCAGCACGAGCGGGATGACGAGCCCCGCGCACGAGGCGAGTACGGCGACGGACGCGGCGGTGAACAGCCGCGCCCGCACGGGCCGTACGTACGGCCACAGGCGCAGCAGCGTGCGTACGGCGGATCGGTCGGTGGTGTCTCCGGGTTCCTTGGTGGTTGCAGGTGTCGTGGCCATCAGCTGTGAGCCTACGGACCGGCACTGACAACGCCCACCGAGTTTTGGCCGGAACGGAATCGGCCGCTGGTCCTACGACCTGCGCGTTCGAGGGGTCGTACAACCAACCCGGAGGGGTCGTAGGACGGCATCAACCGATCGGTTGATGTCCCTTCGAGCGCGACGGCCGATGTGCCGGACACCCGCCGCCCGCGACGCTGATGCCATGTCCGTCATCGAAGTCACCGAACTGCGCAAGTCCTACGGAGGCCGGCCCGTCGTCGACGGCGTCTCCTTCGCCGTGGAGGAGGGCGAGATCTTCGGGATCCTCGGCCCGAACGGCGCCGGCAAGACCACCACCGTCGAGTGCGTCGAGGGCCTGCGCGTCCCCGATGCCGGCCGCGTCCGCGTCACCGGCCTCGACCCCGTCGCCGACCACGCACGCGTGGCCCGCGTCCTCGGCGCCCAGCTGCAGCAGAGCGAACTGCAGCCCAAGCTCACCGTCCGGGAAGCTCTCGAGCTGTACGCCGCCTTCTACCCGAGCCCGCTGGACTGGCGTCCGCTCGCCGAGCGCCTGGGCCTGACCGACAGGCTGACCGCCCGTTTCGGCAAGCTGTCCGGTGGCCAGAAGCAGCGCCTGTTCATCGCGCTCGCCCTGATCGGCAACCCGCGGATCGTCGTTCTGGACGAGCTGACGACCGGCCTTGACCCGCGGGCCCGCCGGGACACCTGGCAGCTGATCGAGGACGTGCGGGCCGGCGGCGTGACCGTCCTGCTGGTCACCCACTTCATGGAGGAGGCCCAGCGGCTGTGCGACCGGATCGCCGTGATCGACAAGGGCCGGGTGGCCGCCCTGGACACCCCGGCAGGACTCATCCGGCGCTCGGCGGGAGCGACCGTCATCAGCTTCACCCCGTCCGCCCCGCTGGACGACCGTGACCTGAACACGCTCCCCGCGCTCGCGTCCGTCGAGCACAAGGACGGCCGCGTCACGCTCGCCGGCACCGACGAGACGGTCAACGCCGTCATCACCCTCCTCGCCCGCCACCGCATCACCGCCCACCAGCTGCGCGTCGTGGACGCCACCCTCGACGACGCGTTCCTCGACCTGACGAAGGAGGCCGCGGCATGAGCACCGCCGTAGCGAACAGCGGTACGAGCACCGCCGCACCGAAGAGCGGTACGAGCACCGCCGTGCTGAAGACCGAGGTCCGCCTCTTCCGCCGCGAGCCCGGCGCCATCTTCTGGATCCTGCTGTTCCCGACCCTGCTGCTGGTGATCCTCGGCTCGATCCCGTCCTTCCGGCACCACCAGGCCGACCTCGGCGGCCTGCGCACCATCGACGCCTACGTTCCGGTCGCCGTACTGCTCGGCCTGATCGTCGGCGGCCTGCAGTCGATGCCGCAGACCCTCACCGGCTACCGCGAGCGCGGCATCCTGCGCCGCATGGCCACCACCCCGGTCCGCCCCTCCACCCTGCTCCTGGCGCAGATGCTCGTGTACGGCGCGGCCTCCCTGGCCTCGGCGCTGCTGGTCCTCGTGGTCGGACGGCTCGGCTTCGACGTACGCGTGCCGAAGCAACTCTTCGGATACGTCATCGCCCTGCTGCTGGCCGTCACGGTCGCCCTCGCTCTCGGATCGGTGGTGTCGGCACTGTCCCGTACGACGAAGATGGCGGGCGCGATCGGGTCCGCGGTGTTCTTCCCGTCGATGTTCTGCGCGGGCGTGTGGCTGCCGGTGCAGCAGATGCCGCACCTCCTCGCCCGGATCGTGGGCTACACCCCCTTCGGGGCGGCCGCGCAGGCCCTCAACCAGGCGGCGGCGGGGCACTGGCCGGGCTGGACCCACCTGGGCGTGCTGGCGGTGTGGATCCTGCTGCTGACGGGTGCCGCGTCCCGCTGGTTCCGCTGGGAGTAGGCGGTCGGCCGTGCAGACTGGGGACATGACCGCCGGGGACACGCAGATCGACAGGCGCTTGGAGCAGATGCACGTCTGGGGGCCGTACGGGCTCCTGGGCGTCAGTGTCGCCCTCGCGGTCGCCTCCGCCGGCCTGATCGACCGTCCTCCCCACTGGTACACCCTCGGGGCCCTGGTCGCCGCCGCGGTCGCGCTGCAGCTGTGGTGGCACGGCACCCGCTCCCGCCGGGCCGGCCGCGGCCGGATCCCGTCCCGGGCCGGGACGGCCTACTACATCGTCCGCTGGGGGATCGCCTTCGCCCTCACCTGGATCAACCCGTTCTTCGCGTTCTACGCCGCCTCCGGTTACATGGACGCCGACGAGCTGATTCCGGGCATGTGGCGGCGGCTCGGACTGTTCGCGAGCGCGGTCATCGTGGCCGGCGCACAGGCCGGGGGGCTGCCGCACGGCGGTGCCCAGTGGGCCGCGTTCGCCGGGCTCCTGGCCGTCAACTTCGGCCTGCAGTGGGTGGTCGCCCACGTCACCGAGCAGGAGGAGCAGCGCTCCCGCGACCGGGCCGCCACCATCGCCGAACTGGAACGCACCAACACCGCTCTGCAGCAGGCACTCGACGAGAACGCCGCCCTGCACGCCCAACTCCTCGTCCAGGCAAGGGAAGCCGGGGTCGCCGACGAGCGCAGGCGCCTCGCGGCCGAGATCCACGACACCATCGCCCAGGGCCTGACCGGCATCATCGCCCAGCTCCAGGTCGTCGCGAACACACCCGACCGGGACCAGGCCCGCGAGCACATGGGCCGCGCCATGGACCTGGCCCGGCACAGCCTCGGCGAGGCCCGCCGCTCCGTGCACAACCTGGCTCCGGTGGCGCTGGAGAACGACGGACTGCCCGAGGCCCTGAAGAAGACGGTCGCCGAATGGGGCGAACGGACCGGCGTACGCGCCGAGTTCACGGTCACCGGCACCTCGGAACAGCTCCACGAGGAGGTCGCGGCCACCCTCCTGCGCATCGTCCAGGAGGCCCTGTCCAACGCGGCCCGCCATGCCCGGGCGACCCGTGTCGGCGTCACCCTCTCCTTCCTGGGCGACGAAGTCATCCTCGACATCCGCGACGACGGCACCGGCTTCGACCCCCTCGCCCTGCCCACCCGCACCCACTCCGGCGGCTTCGGCCTCGACGGCATGCGCGCCCGCGCCGAACGCATCGCCGGCTCGCTGACCGTGGAGACCGAACCGGGGCACGGCACGGCCCTGTCGGCTCGCGTACCGTTGGTCCGCCATGACACATGACGTGACCGCGGACGCGCCGATCTCCCTGCTGATCGTCGACGACCATCCAGTCGTACGGAACGGCCTGCGCGGCATGTTCGAGTCGGCCCCCGGGTTCACGGTCCTCGGCGAGGCCTCGAACGGCGTCGAGGCCCTCGAACGCGCCGCCGCCCTCGACCCCGACGTGATCCTCATGGACCTGCGTATGCCGGGCGGCGGCGGAGTCGACGCGATCGCGGAACTGACCCGGCGCGGCGCCCGCGCCAAGGTCCTCGTCCTGACCACGTACGACACCGACTCCGACACCCTGCCCGCAATCGAGGCGGGCGCGACGGGCTATCTGCTGAAGGACGCCCCGCGCGACGAGCTGTTCACCGCCGTCCGCGCCGCGGCGGAGGGTCGCACGATGCTGTCCCCCGCCGTCGCCTCCCGCCTGGTCTCCGCGGTCCGCACCCCGAAGGCACCCGCCAACGAGCCCCTCTCCGCACGCGAGCGCCAGGTCCTCGCCCTGGTCGCCAAGGGCACGTCCAACCGCGAGATCGCCCGCGAACTGTTCATCAGCGAGGCCACCGTGAAGACCCATCTCACCCACCTGTACGGCAAGTTGGGCGTCAAGGACCGCGCGGCGGCGGTGGCCACGGCGTACGAGCGGGGCATCCTCGGCTAGTCCGGCACCTCTGTTGGTCCGGCACCGCCGCTAGTCCGTGTACGGGAGCAGACCGGAGGCGGTCTTCTCCCAGGACGCCTTGAGTTCCGCGAGCAACTCGGGCTTGTCGGGGGCCAGATCGGCCTGCTCGCGCAGGTCGGCGCCGAGGTCGTAGAGGTGGTCCTTGCCGGTGGCGTCCTGGTAGTACTTCCAGTCGCCGCGCCGCAGAGCCCGGTTGGCCCGCACCCGCCAGAACAGGTCGCGCTCCGGGAGCTGTTGGCCCCGCAGGAGGTACCCGGCCAGGCTGGTGCCGTCCAGCGGGTAGGCCGGATCGGGTCGCGCGCCCGCCAGTTCCAGGAAGGTCGCCGTCCAGTCGGGGGAGAAGTTCGGCTCGTGGCTGACCTGGTTGCCGTCGATGCGGTGCGGCCAGCGCACGATCGTCGGCACGCGGATGCCGCCCTCCTGCAGCACGAACTTCTCGCCGCTGAGCGGCCAGAGGTACGACCAGCGCTCTCCGCCGTTGTCGCTGGCGAAGTACACCAGCGTGTGCTCCTCCTGTCCGGAGCGGCGCAGCGCGGTGAGCACCTCACCGACGGCCGCGTCCAGGCTCTGCACCATCTCCGTGTACTTGGCGACCGAGCCGCCGTCGTAGTGGTTGAGCGCGGCGCCGACCTCGGCCTGGCTCTTGGCGGCCCTGATCTTCGCCGCGATTTCCGCGCCGGTCTCCTCGTCGCCCTCCGCCAGCCACGGCCAGTGCGGGGTGGTGAAGTTGAGGTTGAGCAGCCAGGGAGTGTCGTGGTCACGGCTCACGTACTCGACGGCCCGCTCGGTCAGGACCTCCGTGTAGTAGCGCAGGTCCTTGTACTCGGCGTCGCCCTCGTAGAGGTCGTAGTCGCCGAGCTGCCCGAGCTTGGAGAAGTACTCCAGCACGCCCCCGTGGTTGCCGAAGAACTCGTCCCAGCCCGACTTGGTGGGGCTGTAGTCCGGCAGCCAGCCGCAGTGCCACTTGCCGATCAGGGCCGTCGAGTAACCGGCCTTCTTGAGCAGAGAGGCCAGGGTCGGGTGGTTCGGGTCCAGCCCCTGCGTCCTGTTCGCGATCGGCTCCGCGAGCCCGCCCTTCGTACGGCCCGGATAGCGCCCGGTGTACAGGCTGAACCGGGTCGGCGAGCAGGTCGCCGACCCCGAGTAGGCGTCCGTGAAGCGCACGCCCTGCCGGGCCAGCCGGTCCAGGTTCGGCGTCCTGATGTGCGGGGCGCCGTAGGAGGAGAGGTCCGCCCAGCCGAGGTCGTCGCCGAGGATGACCAGGAGATTGGGACGCTTTCCGGACGCGGAGGCGGTACGCGCCTCGAACGGACGCTCGGCAGGGGCGGATTCGGCTGCTTCGGCGGACGTGGTGGCACAGGCGACGGCGGTCACGGCACCGCCACCCACGAGACCACCGAAGGCGCGGCGGGATATTTCAGGCATGGGGGGTCCTTGCAGAGGTGAGAGGGGGGTGGCTTCAGTGTGATCAGCCGGTCACCCTCATGACCAGGAATCCCGCGCGGAGTTCATGGGCCTGCAACGTTGCCTCAGCCGACCGACCTCGGCCGACGACCGTCAACCCACCACCCTCAGCAGCAGCACCGCCCGCGCCGGCACCGTGATCGCCGCCCCCGCCCGGTGCACCACCCCCGGTTCCTCGGCCTGGGTCTCCCTCGACGTGTCGACGACCACCTCGTACCGCTCCGCCCACGGCGGCCCCGGCAGGACGAAGCTCACCGGACGGTCCCCGGCGTGCAGGACGGCGAGGAAGCTGTCGTCGAGGATCGGGTCGCCGTGCTCGTCCCGGCCCGGGATGTCCCGCCCGGACAGATACATGCCGAGCGAGGCGGCGGGCGCGTACCAGTCCCGTTCCGTCATCTCCGTGCCGCGCGCGGTGAACCAGGCCAGGTCCCGCAGGCCGTCGGCGGAGTGCGCCCGCCCCGAGAAGAAGGCGCGGCGGCGTAGGACGGGGTGCCGGTGGCGCAGGTCGATGAGCCGGGCCGTGAGGTCGAACAGGGCCTTCCAGCCCGGCTCCTCCAGCAACCCCCAGTCCAGCCAGCTGATCTCGTTGTCCTGGCAGTACGCGTTGTTGTTGCCGCGCTGCGTACGCCCCAGCTCGTCGCCCGAGACCAGCATCGGTACGCCCGTCGACAGCAGCAGGGTCGTCAGCAGGTTCCTGAGCTGCCGTCGCCGCAGCCCTCGTACACGCTCGTCGGCGGTCTCGCCCTCCGCCCCGCTGTTCCACGACCGGTTGTCGTCGGTCCCGTCCCGGTTGCCCTCGCCGTTCGCCTCGTTGTGCTTGCGCTCGTAGGACACCAGGTCGCGGAGGGTGAAACCGTCGTGCGCGGTGATGAAGTTGACCGAGGCGTACGGCCGCCGCCCGCCCCACGCGTACAGGTCGCTGGAGCCTGACAGCCGGTATCCCAGGTCCCTCACGTCCGGCAGCGCGCCCCGCCAGAAGTCCCGAACGGCGTTGCGGTACCGGTCGTTCCACTCCGTCCACAGGGGCGGGAAGGACCCCACCTGATACCCGCCGGACCCCACGTCCCACGGTTCGGCGATCAGCTTCACGCGCCGCAGCACCGGGTCCTGCGCGATGACCGCGAGGAACGGCGACAGCATGTCGACGTCGTGCATGGAGCGGGCCAGCGCGGCGGCCAGGTCGAAGCGGAAGCCGTCCACGCCCATCTCCGTCACCCAGTAGCGCAGGGAGTCGGTGATGAGGCGGAGCACATGCGGCTGGACGACGTGCAGGGTGTTGCCGCAGCCCGTGTAGTCGGCGTACCGCCGCGCGTCGGACTGCACGCGGTAGTAGCCGCGGTTGTCGATGCCCTTCAACGACAAGGTCGGACCGAGCTCGTTCGCCTCCGCCGTGTGGTTGTAGACCACGTCGAGGATGACCTCGATGCCGGCCGCGTGCAGCGCGCGCACCATGCGCTTGAACTCGCCGACCTGCTGGCCCGTCGTACCGGACGCGGCGTACGCGGCGTGCGGGGCGAAGTAGCCGATGGAGTTGTAGCCCCAGTAGTTCTTCATGCCGCGGCGCAGCAGATGGTCCTCGTGGGCGAACTGGTGGACGGGGAGCAGCTCGACGGCCGTGACGCCCAGCCCGACGAGGTGGTCGATGGCGGCGGGGTGCGCCAGCCCCGCATAGGTGCCGCGCAGTTCCTCGGGGATGCCCGGGTGCAGTTTGGTGAATCCCCTGACATGCAGCTCGTAGATGACCGAGTCCGCCCACGGCGTCTTCGGCCGGCGGTCGTCGGCCCAGTCGTCGTCATCGTGGACCACGACGCCCTTGGGGACGTACGGCGCCGAGTCCCGGTCGTCGCGCACGGTGTCCGCCACCTGCTGCTGCGGCCAGTCCCGCACATGGCCGTACACCTCCGGCGGCAGGCTGAAGTCGCCGTCCACCGCGCGCGCGTACGGGTCGAGGAGCAGCTTCGCCGGGTTCCAGCGGCTGCCGGCCCACGGGTCCCAGCGGCCGTGCACCCGGTAGCCGTACCGCTGCCCGGGCATCACACCCGGGACGAAGCCGTGCCAGATCTCGTGCGTCAGCTCGGTGAGCCGCCCGCGCGTCTCCTTGCCGTCCCCGTCGAACAGGCACAGCTCCACCGCCTCCGCCCCGCCCGCCCACAGCGCGAAGTTGGTGCCCGCCACCCCGTCGGGGCCGACCCGGAACCTGGCCCCGAGCGGCGTCGGCGCACCCGGTCGCACGGGCACGCCCGGCGCCCTGCGCCGCGCACCGTTGACGGCGGGGGCCGGGCGCCCCTCCTCGACGGCGCGCCCCTCGGCCACCGCCTCCTGCTCGGCTGCGCTGGACACCTGTCAGCCTCCCACGGCTCGTGGAACGACCTTGAAGCAGCGCACGGCGTCCCGGCCGCGGCTCCCCCTCGCGTCGTCCTTTCCACTGTTCTGCCCAGAGCACGGCTCGCACTCACGTTTCCCCAGGACCGGCCCGGTCGTTGGGCAGCCCGTGAGGCATGCACAAGGGCGCGCACGGCGCGCGGGGGCCGCGCTGGCCGCCGTACTGACATGGGCAGGGCTGCTGGCCGGAGCCGCCGGCTGCACTTCGGAATCCACGGACAGGAGCGAGATCGGCGAGACACTCGGCAAACCCCCGGCACCCGACAACGTCATCCGGATCTCCCCGGACGACGGAAGCAAGGGCGTCAGGCCCGGGCGGACGCTCCGGGTACAGGTGCCCAGCGGGCGCCTGGAGAAGGTGAAGGTGGTCAAGTCCCAGGACGCACAGGAGTCCGTGGTGCCCGGCCGCGTCTCGGAGGACGGCCTGCGCTGGGAACCCGACGAGGCGAAGCTCGCGCTGGCCGCCAAGTACACGGTCGACGCGGTGGCCCTGGACGGCCACGGACGGAGGTCCGCACGGCACGCGACGTTCACCACGTTCGTTCCCGACGAGCGCTTCATCGGGTACGTCACCCCGGAGAACCGCGCCACGGTCGGCACCGGAATGATCGTCTCCCTGGAGTTCAACCGGGAGATCGAGAAGCGCGCCGCCGTCGAGCGCGCCATTCACGTCACGGCGAAACCGGCGGTCGAGATCCGCCCGCACTGGTTCGGCAAGGACCGCCTCGACTTCCGTCCGGAGCAGTACTGGAAGCCCGGCACCCAGGTCACCGTCTCCCTCCGGCTCCGCGACGTCGAGGGCGCGCGCGGCGTCTACGGGCTGCAGTACAAGACCTTCTCCTTCACCGTCGGCCGCAGCCAGGTCTCCGTGGTCGACGCGGCCGAACACACCATGCAGGTACGGCGGGACGGGGCGCTGCTGGCGACCGTGCCGATCACGGCCGGGGCGCCCAAGCACACCACCTACAACGGGAAGATGGTGGTGATGGAGATGCTCGAACTGACCCGGATGAACGGTGCCACGGTCGGCTTCAAGAAGAAGGACGGCAAGGGCGAGTACGACATCCCGGACGTCCCGCACGCACTGCGCCTGACCGGCTCGGGCACCTTCCTGCACGGCAACTACTGGGCGCCGGACGCCCCGGGGCACGTCAATGTCAGCCACGGGTGCGTGGGGCTCATGGACGTCAAGGGCGGCAGCTCCGACACCCCGGCCGGCTGGTTCTTCGACCGCAGTCTCATCGGGGACGTCGTCCAGGTCGTCCACAGCAATGACAAAAAGGTCGCTCCCGACAACGGGCTCGGAGGGTGGAATATGGGCTGGAAGGAGTGGAAGGCGGGCGGCGCGGTCAAGTAACCGTAGGGGAGGCGGGGATTGGGTCAGGCGCCTGGGTGATGTTGCTACTGAACGGTGACCTTCACCTGACACGATCCCCAAAACCTTGTGGTTAATATGCGCCAATGCGTGCATGACGCGCCGGGGTGCGGGCCTGACCAGGCCCGGCGAGGGGAGAGCAACTTGAACGTGCGGCCGATATCGGGGGCGTCGGTTGACGCGCGCGGGCGTGGGGGCCGGAGACTGCCGGCACTGATACTCGGGGTGCTGCTCTTGAGCGTCACCGCGTGCGGAGGGGGAGGCTCGGGTTCCGGATCATCCGGTTCCGACGGCAAGGGCAAGGAGTCGGGCTCTGCGCAGAGCAAGCAGTCGCAGGCCGTCGTCACCATCGCCCCCAAGAACGGCGCCAAGTCCGTCGACACCAAGGGCGCGCTCAAGGTCAGCGTCGGCAAGGGCAAGCTGACGGCGGTCGAGGTCAAGGACTCCAAGGGCGCGGAGATCGCAGGGAAGATGACCGGCGGCGGCACCGGCTGGACGCCGTCCACACATCTGGCGGCGTCCACCAAGTACACGGTGCACGCGGTCGCGAAGGACTCCAAGGGCCGTGAGGCGGCGGAGGACTCCAGCTTCATCACCCTCACCCCGAGGAACACCTTCATCGGTGACTTCACTCCCGAGGACGGTTCCACGGTCGGCGTCGGGATGCCGTTCTCGATCCGCTTCACCCGGGGCATCACACATCCCGAGGACGTCGAGAAGGCCATCAGCATCAAGACCGAGCCGGCCGTCGACGTCGAGGGCCACTGGTTCGGCAACGACCGCCTCGACTTCCGCCCCGAGAAGTACTGGAAGTCCGGCACCAAGGTCACCGTCAAGCTCAACCTCGACGGCGTCGAGGGCCGTTCCGGTGTCTACGGTGAGCAGTCCAAGACCGTGAAGTTCACCATCGGCCGCAACCAGGTCTCGATCGTCGACGCCAAGACCCACAAGATGAAGGTCACCCAGGACGGCAAGGTCATCAAGACCATCCCCGTCACCACCGGCAAGCCCGGCTACGACACCTGGAACGGCCAGATGGTCATCAGCGAGCGGCTCCGGGTGACCCGTATGAACGGCGAAACGGTCGGCTACAAGGGCGAGTACGACATCAAGGACGTCCCCGACGCCATGCGCCTGACCAACTCCGGCACCTTCATCCACGGCAACTACTGGGGTGGCGGCGCCTTCGGCAACTACAACGCCAGCCACGGCTGCATAGGCCTGCAGGACGTACGCGGCGGCTACGACCGGGGGCTGCCGGCCGCGTGGTTCTTCGACCACTCGATCACCGGCGACGTGGTGGTCGTGAAGCGCTCCAACGACCGCACGGTCGACCCCGACAACGGCCTCAACGGCTGGAACATGTCGTGGGAGAAGTGGAAGTCGTAGACGTCGTAGACGTCGTTTGATCTACGGCGTGTGATCCACGGCTTGTGATGTACGGCCCCGGTGTGAGACACGGCACCGGGGCCGTTGTCGTCGGTGTTCGTGCTGTGTCCGCCCGGGCTGCAATCGATATGCGGCTACCGCCGCGCGGCCCCCGGACGCCCGGCCGAATGTGACCGACAGCACCGAGCCGGTGGCCGTTAGCCCCCGTTAACCTGCCTGCATGACCGTGAATCTCGAAGTCGCCGAGGGCGTCGGCACCATTCGCCTGGACCGCCCGCCGATGAACGCGCTGGACGTCGCCACCCAGGACCGGCTGAAGGAACTCGCCGAGGAGGCGACCCGTCGCCAGGACGTACGGGCCGTGATCGTGTACGGCGGGGAGAAGGTGTTCGCGGCGGGCGCGGACATCAAGGAGATGCAGGCCATGGACCACGCGGCCATGGTGCTGCGCGCCCGCGCCCTGCAGGACTCGTTCACGGCGGTGGCCCGCATCCCCAAGCCGGTGGTGGCGGCGATCACGGGCTACGCGCTCGGTGGCGGCTGCGAGTTGGCGCTGTGCGCGGACTACCGGATCGCCGCCGAGAACGCGAAGCTGGGCCAGCCGGAGATCCTGCTCGGCCTGATCCCGGGCGCCGGCGGCACCCAGCGTCTGTCCCGCCTGATCGGCCCGTCGAAGGCGAAGGACCTGATCTTCACGGGCCGCATGGTCAAGGCGGACGAGGCGCTGACGCTGGGCCTGGTGGACCGGGTGGTGCCGGCCGAGGAGGTCTACGCCGCCGCGCACGAGTGGGCGGCGAAGCTGGCGCAGGGCCCGGCGATCGCGCTCCGGGCCGCGAAGGAGTCGGTCGACACCGGTCTGGAGACGGACCTCGAGACGGGTCTGGCCGTCGAACGGAACTGGTTCGCGGGTCTGTTCGCGACGGAGGACCGGGAGCGCGGGATGCGCAGCTTCGTGGAGGAGGGCCCGGGCAAGGCGAAGTTCCTCTGAACCACTTGCAATTGACGCGATGTCTGATCCGGGTCCCTCGATGGGGCGGTTTATGGGAGCCTTAAGGCAACCTTAAGTCTGCCTTGTCGAGGGAGACCGGCTATTGCCTCCAGTAGAGCCTTCAGCGCAGGTCAAACAGGCCGTCAAGGCCTCCGAACTGCCTCTGACATATGCCGATCGACCCATTCGGAGCGACGCATTCCGGGGGGCGTATTCCTCCGGAACGGCCCCGGAGGGCGCCGTGGGCGGCCATGATGGGGGCATGGCGGGGCTGGAGGGCATCGAACAGCCGCGGGGACACGGCCGTGCGACCGCGGCGCGCTGGTCGCCTGCGGTCGAGGACGAACGGGCGCTCAAGGCGCTCGAGTTGTTCGGCAATCCGACCGAGGCGGAAGTCCCGCTGCCGTCCCGCCCGGAGTCCGCCGCCACCGCTCGCCGTCTCACCCAGGTCGTGGTCCTCCGTCAGTGGGGCCTCACCCCCAAGATGACGGAGGACGCCGTCCTTCTCGTCTCCGAACTGGTCGGCAACGCGGTCCGCCACACCGGCGCCCGCATCTTCGGTCTCCGTATGCGCCGTCGCCGGGGCTGGATCCGCATCGAGGTCCGCGACCCCTCTCGGGGCCTGCCCTGCCTGATGCCGGTGCAGGAGACGGACATCAGCGGCCGGGGCCTGTTCCTCGTCGACAAGCTCTCCGACCGCTGGGGAGTCGACCTCCTGCCGCGCGGCAAGACGACCTGGTTCGAGATGAGGGTGGCCGACCGCTAGCGGTTGCCTCCGGCGGTGGGCCCGTGTTCGGTGCGGGCGAGCGGGGTTGCTGTCCCCGGGGGCTTCGCCCCCCAGGCCCCCATCGGCCTGAACGGCCTCGTCCTCAATCGCCGGACGGGCTGTCCGCGACTCGAACAAGGGTCCCCAATCGGGTCAATCGGCCGATTTCGTGTCTAATGCCCTTTAAATGGTGCGGGTGACCTCGACCGACCGCCGGACGGCGCTACGCACGGGCGCCGGCCTCCTCGCTGCAGGCGCCCTCACCGCAGGCTGCGCCCCCAACGGCGCCGTCGCGCACACCGCTTCCTCGCCGCGCCCCTCCACCGATCCCCCCACCGCATCGGCCGCCCCGGCCCCCCGCGGCTACCCCGGCCAACCCGCCCAGCTCACCCACGGCCCCCGCACCCACCCCCGGGTGGCCCTCACCTTCCACGGCCAGGGCGACCCCGCCATCGCCCGCTCCCTGCTCACCGAGGCCGAGAAGCACGGCGCCCGCATCACCGTCCTGGCCGTCGGCACCTGGCTCGACGACCACCCGGACCTGGCCCGCCGCATCCTCGACGGCGGCCACGACCTCGGCAACCACACCCAGCGCCACCTGGCCGTCAACACCATGTCCGAGGCCGACGCCCGCACCGAGATCACCGCCTGCGCCGACCGCCTCACCCACCTCACCGGCTCCATCGGCACCTGGTTCCGCCCCTCCCGCGCCCCCCTCGCCTCCCCGCTGGTCGTACGCCTGGCCCGCGGCGCCGGTTACCCGCACGTCCTCTCGTACGACGTCGACTCGCTCGACTACACCCGGCCCGGCGCCGACGCCGTCACCCGCAAGGTCCTCGACGAGATCCGGGGCGGATCCGTGGTGAGCCTGCACTTCGGCTACCCGGACACGGTCGCCGCCCTCCCCGTCGTACTGGAAGAACTCGCCCACCGCGGCCTGGCCGCCGTGACCACCACGGAGCTGTTCAGCTGATGACCCCCACCCGGCTCACCCGCGCCCTGATCGCGACGACCGCCCTGGCCGCGCTCACCGGCCTCGCCGCCTGCACCAGCAGCCGGCACCACGAGAACGAGGCCCTCGGCACCAAGGGCGCCGTCGCCCCCGTGAAGAAGAAGGCGGCCGCGCTGGGGCTGCCCGGCATGCCGCCCGTCCTCGACCCGGACGACGTGTACGCGGCCGACCGCCCCGACCAACTGTCCCCGGCGGTGAGGGACTTCCCCTCCCGCGTCTACGTCCCCAACACCAACTCCAACACCGTCTCGGTCATCGACCCGAAGACGTACAAGGTCATCGAGACGATCCCGGTCGGCGCGCAGCCCCAGCACGTCGTCCCTTCCTGGGACCTGAAGACGCTGTGGGTCAACAACGACAAGGGCAACACCCTGACCCCCATCGACCCGAAGACGGGGAAGGCCGGCAAGACCGTCGACGTGCACGACCCCTACAACCTCTACTTCACGCCCAACGGCAAGTACGCGATCGTCATGGCCTCCCTCGACCGCGAACTCGTCTTCCGCGACGCGCACACCATGAAGCGCGAGAAGACCGTCCCGGTCAGCTGCTACGGCGTCAACCACGCCGACTTCTCGCCCGACGGCCGCTACTTCATCGTCTCCTGCGAGTTCAGCGGCGAGCTGCTCAAGGTCGACACGGAGAAGATGAAGGTGATCGGCCAGGAGAAGCTGCCGTTCCACGGCGCGATGCCGCAGGACGTCAAGATCTCGCCCGACGGAAAGAAGTTCTACATCGCCGACATGATGGCCGACGGTGTGTGGATCCTGGACGGCGACAAGTTCACCAGGCCCACCCTCCTGCCGACCGGCAAGGGCGCCCACGGCCTCTATGTCAGCCGCGACTCACGCGTGATGTACATCTCCAACCGCGGCGAAGGCACCATCTCCCTCTTCGACTTCGCGAAGAACAAGCTCATCAAGAAGTGGCATCTGCCGGGCGGCGGCAGCCCCGACATGGGCGGCGTCTCGGCGGACGGCAAGGTCCTGTGGCTGTCGGGGCGCTACAACGCCGAGGTGTACGCCATCGACACCCGCACCGGCAACCAGCTGGCCCGCATCAAGGTCGGCAGCGGCCCGCACGGCCTCGCGGTGTACCCGCAGCCGGGCCGCTACTCGCTCGGCCACACGGGCATCTTCCGCTGAATCGCCCTTGAAACACCGTGAGTTGAGAAGGGGCGGGACACGCCGACGAACGAGTGATGATCCACAGTCCGCCGCCGCGGAACCGGAATCGTGCAGCGCATGATCACAACTCGCCTGCGGCGGCGGGCCGCTGCCGCCGTCCTGTCCCTCGCGGCCGTCCTCGCCACGACGGCCGCGACCGTCCCCACCGTCACCCCCGCGAAGGCCGCCGCGCCTGCCTGTCCCCAGTTCGCCGACCCGGTCAAGGCGGCGGCCGACCGCCGCGTCGACGTCGACCGCATCACCCCCGAACCGGTCTGGCGCAAGACCTGCGGCACGCTCTACCGCAGCGACAACCGCGGCCCGGGAGTCGTCTTCGAGCAGGGCTTCCAGCCCAAGGACGTCATCGGCGGCCAGTACGACATCGAGCAGTACGTCCTCGTCAACCAGCCCTCCCCGTACGTCTCGACGACGTACGACCACGACCTGTACAAGACCTGGTACAAGTCGGGCTACAACTACTACATCGACGCTCCCGGCGGCGTCGACGTCAACAAGACCATCGGCGACACCCACAAGTGGGCCGACCAGGTCGAGGTCGCCTTCCCCGGCGGCATCGCGCGGCAGTACATCATCGGCGTCTGCCCGGTCGACAAGAAGACCAAGACCGAGATCATGAGCGACTGCGAGAGCAATCCGTACTACGCGCCCTGGCACTGAGTCCGGACCCGGCCCGGCGGGCGAGGAGCAGTGCCTCCGCGCCCACCGGTCGATAGCCGGCCGCCTGGAACGTCCGCATGCTGCGGGCGTTCCCCGGCGCGACCTGCGCCCACAGCGGCTCCTCGACGAGATGGCGGGCGGCGGTCACCAGCAGCCGCCCCAGCCCCCGGTGCCGTACGTCCTCGTCCACCTCCACCGAGACCTCGAGCCGGCCGCCGATCCCGCGCCCGGTCACCAGTACACCGCCGTCCGTCGTCCAGGCGCGCACCTCGTCGCGCCGACCGCGGGCGTAGACGACACGGGAATGGCCGGCGTCCTCGATCTCCTTCAGCGCGAGCGGCGGTTCGCCCGGCAGCGGTGAGGCGACCAGCATGGCGTCGATCGTCTCGGACGTACGTCCCGTCCGCTCGATGAGCGCAGCCAGGAACCGCGGGTTCATGGGCGCCGCGAGCGCGTCGCAGTCCACGGCGCGCAGCGTCTCGTGGACCCACTCCGGGTCCTCGTCCGTGAACACCACCGCGTGCGCGGTGAAGGCGAGGACGCCCGCGTCCCGGTCACAGGCCTGCGGGACCACCGTCGTACGGCCGTCGGCGGGCGGGAAGACACCGTGGGCGACCGCGTCGAGAATGTCCCGCAAAGTCTCCATCACCGCGCTCCTTGAGTCTCCACCCACTGGAAGGCACAGACTCGCAGACATGCTGCACTACCCGGGGGGACACCCCCCAGACCCCCCGTACGACGGCACCGGACTTTTCACCATCGGCGAGCTGGCGAGGTCCACCGGCCTGACCGTGCGCACCATCCGCTACTGGTCCGACGAGGGCGTCCTGACCCCCGTGACCCGCTCCACGGGCGGCTACCGGCTCTACGACGCCGAGTCCGCCGCCCGCCTGGAACTGATCCGCACCCTGCGCGAGCTGGGCCTCGGCCTGGACGACGTGCGCACAGTGCTGGGCGGGGAGCGGACGGTCGCGGAGGTGGCGGCCGCGCACGTGGTGGCGCTGGACGCGCAGATCCGCTCGCTGCGGGTGACCCGTGCGGTGCTGTCGACCGTGGCGCGACGCGGTTCGACCGCAGAGGAGATGACCCTGATGAACGACCTGGCGAGGCTTTCGGCAGCCGAACGCAGGCGGATCCTGCAGGAGTTCGTGGACGAGATGTTCCACGGGCTCGACCTGGCCGACCCGGACATCCGGGACCGGATGCGCTCGAGCGCGCTGGATCTGCCGGAGGACCCGACGCCCGAGCAGGTGGACGCCTGGGTGGAGCTGGCCGAGATGGTGCAGGATCCGGAGTTCCGGGCGCAGATGCGGCAGGCGGCCGAGTTCAACGCCGCCGACCGGGCGCACGACACCCCTTCCGGGGCGTCCATGTGGTTCTTCAAGCGGCTGGTCGAGCTGGTGGGTCAGGCCCGTGAGAAGGGGATCGACCCCGAGTCCCCGAAGGCCGACCAGGTGCTGAAGGACCTGCTCGGCAAGGCCGACCGGGCCGCCGTACTGGAACGCATGAAGGCGACCCACAACGTGCGCCTGGCCCGCTACCGGGAACTGATGGCCGTCCTCAAGGGGACCACGCTCTCCGCCCACGAGGAGGAGTTCGCCTGGGTGGTCGCCGCACTGGAGGCTCGCACGGCCAGCTAATCTGACCTGCGACAGCAAGACAGCAAGACATGCAGGTACGGAGAAAAGGGGCGGATCGGTGGCGGACATCGAAGAAGCGCGCAAGCAGTTCCAGCGGATTGACACTGACGGTGACGGCTTCATCACCGCCGCCGAGTTCAAGGCCGCGCTCGCCCAGGAGGGCGACTGGAACGTCACCGAGTCGGTCGCCGAGGTGATCATCAAGGCCCGTGACCTCGACGGCGACAAGGTCCTGAGCTTCGACGAGTTCTGGGCGCACCTGAGCAAGTGACGTGAGCGGAAGGGGCGCCCGGCTCGGGGAGCACGGGCGCCCCTTCGTCATGTCCGCATCGTCACGTCCGGATTGTCATATCCGCATCCTCATGTCCCGAACCTCGTGGCCGGCGCCGGATCCGCACGCTCCAGCGGCCGTCGTGCCGCTCCAGTACCAGTGGCAGGTCGAAGCACTTGCCGACCTGATCGCCGGTGAGGACGTCGGCCGCCGGGCCCTGGGCGAGCGCGCGGCCGTCGCGCAGGAGCAGGGCGTGGGTGGTGCCGGCGGGGAGTTCCTCCAGGCGGCCCGCCTGGCCGCGCGCCGCCGTACGCACGAGGACGTCACCGCGATGGAAGCCGCACTGGAAGGCCGTCGCGCCGCCGCCACCGCCGATGCCGACATCGCCTTCCACGCGGCCGTGCTCGCCGCCGCCCACAACCCCGTACTGGCCGATCTCTTCACCCAGTTCACGCCCGTTCTGCGCACCGGCCTCGTCGACCTGCTGGCCCTGACCGGCCTGCGCGCCCACGACCCGAACACCGCGGACGAGGTCCACGAGGCACTCGTCCGCGCGGTCGCGGACGGGGACGCGGAGGCCGCCGTGAACGTGGTCCGGAAGGAACTGGAGGACCCGTTCGGAGGGTAGGGGAGCCCGCCGTCACCCTTCCACCGGGTCAAGGAACATTTCGGGCCGTCCGGAGGTTGGTGCTGCGCATCGGCACGACCGGCACCCACCCCCGGAAGGGCGAGGCGAGACAGACATGAAGATCGGCATCATCGGCGCGGGAAACATCGGCGGAAACCTCACCAGGCGGCTCACCACCCTCGGCCACGAAGTCTCCGTCGCCAACTCCCGCGGCCCCCACACGCTCACCGCACTGGCCGAGGAGACCGGCGCGACTCCCGTACCCGTGGAAGAGGCGGCGCGCGGCGCGGAGATCGTCGTCGTCACGATCCCCGTGAAGGCGCTCCAAAACCTCCCCTCCGGCCTGCTGGACGAGGCCGCGGACGGCGTCGCGGTCATCGACACCGGCAACTACTACCCGCAGCGCGACGGCAGGATCGCGGCGATCGAGGACGAGGGCCTCACCGAGAGCCGCTGGACGGAACGCAGGATCGGCCACCCCGTGATCAAGGCGTTCAACGGGACCTACGCGCAGGACATCCTGGAGCGCCCCCGCCCGGCCGGCGCACCCGACCGCCTGGCGCTCCCGGTGGCGGGCGACGACGAGGTGGCGAAGCGGAAGGTACGCGCCCTGATCGACGAACTCGGCTTCGACACCGTCGACACCGGCGGCCTCGACGACTCCTGGCGCCAGCAGCCCGGCACGCCGGTGTACGGGCTGCGCGAGGGCGTCGACGGGGTGACCAAGGCCCTGGCGGAGGCATCACGGGAACGCCCGGCGGACTTCCGCGGGTAGGAGTCCGCGGAGCGGTACGGCTCGGACGATCGCGAGAGGCATACTGCTCAGACGATCTCAAGAGGCAGGTGCGGACCGTCCGGCAGCTCGGCCTTCACCGGATCCCCGGGCCGCACCACCCCACCACTGACGACGACGCCCATGATCCCGGCCTTGAGCCGGAGCGCGCCGTCGGCGTCCCGCACGACGACCTGCTTCAACAACCCGGCCTGGAAATGGTCGATCTGCAGACAGGGATTCCGCAGCCCGGTGACCTCGACGACGGCCTCGGCCCCGAGCCGCAGGAGCGTCCCCTTGGGCAGGGAGAGCAGATCGATCCCACGGGTCGTCACGTTCTCCCCGAGCTGCCCGGCCACGACCTCGAACCCGGACTGCCGCACCTCGTCGAAGAGTTCCTCGTGGATGAGGTGCACCTGCCGCAGATTCGGCTGCGAGGGGTCACGTGCCACCCGCGACCGGTGCTTCACCGTCACCCCGGCATGCACGTCCCCCTCCACCCCGAGCCCCGCGAGCAACGTGACACTCTCCCGGTTCGGCTTGGTGAACGAGTACACCCCGTTACTGCTGACCGCACTGACTGTCCCACCCATGACGACAAGCTCCCCTCATCTCCGCGCATCGCCGCTCGTTCCGGAGTGCGGCGGCGAGTCCGCCCGCGCAGCAGCTCCGTGCCCGATCGGCCGCCACGCAGGACGGATGACTCACGCGCCGTCCGCCCACTCCTTCAGTGCCGCCTTGTCGGCGAAGTCCGCGACGTTCTTGTCGTGCGGTGTGCTCGTGTACTGGTGGAAGCGCCACTTGGCCTTGATGCGGGGCTTGCCGGCCGTTACGTAGTCGGCGATCCACAGGCCGTCGCCTGCGTACGACGTGGTGTCGATGTTGAGCCAAAAATCCCTGTTGGCGTAGAGGAGGACCTGGTTGTTCGGCCGCAGTTCCTTCACCTTGCGGATGAACAGGTCCTTCTCCGCGTTGCTCGCGTGTGTTCCGGAGCTGTTGCGCTCCCAGTCGACCGCGAGGATGTCGCCCGCCTTCTCGGGGGCGTGCTTGACGAAGTACTCCGCCTGGGCCTGGAGGTTGCCCGGCCACAGGAAGTGGTAGAAGCCGACGACGAGGCCGGCGTCGCGGCCCCTCTTCGTCTGGGCGCCGAGTCTCGGGTTGACGTACGAACGGCCCTCCGTCGCCTTGATGAAGACGAAGGAGAGGCCGTCCGTGTCGTACGAGGAGGACTGGTACGCGCTTACGTCGATGCCGCGCAACATGGAGGGACTCCCTGATCTGCCGGTGGGGGGACAGGAGTTGATGGAGTTGATGTACCCCCCACCTTGGCACGGGTGATCCGTTCCGGATGTGGAAACCAGGTGGAAACGTCAGCTTCTGTCGGCCACAGAACCCAGCACCGACGCCGACTTCGCCGACCAGTCGGAGGTGATCACGCTGGCGTGGTCGGCCGCCAACAGGGCCAGCCGCGCGGCGACTTCCGCGTCCGTGGGGTCCGTCGACGAGATTGCCGGAGACACGTTGTACGCGTCGGTCATGATCAGGACGTAGTGGTTCGTGGAGTAGAAGGACGTGTCGTACGCGTTGTTCACGTACGTCGCCGCGTCCCCGTCGAAGAAGACGAACCAGGGGCGGATCGTGGCGTCGTAGCGGCTCGTGCGCGGGTCGCCCGCCTCCGCGCCCAGCACCGCCGGGAAGGCCTGCGCCGCCGAGATGTTCCCCGCCGCGTACAGGTCGCGCAGATGGTCGCCGTACTCCTCGTCCGTCCAGTACGTGTCGAACGGGTTGGACTCCTCGACGGTCCCCGGGATCAGTTCGAAGATGAACTTGCCCTTCAGCGCATCGCGCGTCGGCCACGCGTTCGCCTTCGCCGCCGCGTCGAGCGTGGAGTACGAGGAGCCCAGCAGGTCCGACGGCTTGTAGACGCTGCCGCCGAGCTTCTTCGACACCAGGGTGTCGAACTCGTCGGGGCCCAGGCCGGCGTCGTTGTTGAAGCCCACCTTCATCTCGACCTTGACGATGACGGGCGCGTGGTCCGGATGCAGTTGCTCCCAGGCCGCCATGTTGTCCAGGCAGCTGCCGAGGTCCTGGTTGCGGACCTGGCCGTACAACTCGTCCGGGCTGTCCGCGTACTCGCAGTTGTTGTCGTTGGCGAGCGGACTGCTGTGGCTGACCCGCCAGCGGCCGTTCACGCTGTCCGCGTACACGTCCAGCTCGAGCAGCGAGGCTCCCGAGTCCAACGCCTGTGCGAAGTAGGTGTACTTGTCCTTCTCGTACGCGTTGTGCGTACCGATGGTCGTCGTCTGGGAGAACTGCGCCGACGCCGCCTGCGCGTGGCCCACCGCCCCTGCCGTCAGCAGCGCCGCCGCGCCGAGCAGCGCGGCCCACCGTCTCACCCTGTGCATGTGTCAACTCCCCTGGTCCGTCGCCGAGTCGGCGGCAGACTAGGGGTGGTGGATTACCCGACGGTAGCCTTCGGGGGAACGTTCACAGGAACATGTGACACAGCACTGCGGGTCAGGCTCGGTGCGTCGGGTTCTGCGCGTCGGCAACCGCGCGTCAGCACTCGATGATGTTGACCGCGAGCCCGCCCCGCGCCGTCTCCTTGTACTTCACGGACATGTCGGCGCCGGTCTCCTTCATCGTCTTGATGACCTTGTCCAGGGAGACCTTGTGCGAGCCGTCGCCGCGCATCGCCATCCGTGCGGCCGTGACGGCCTTGACCGCGGCCATGCCGTTGCGTTCGATGCACGGGATCTGGACCAGGCCGCCGACCGGGTCGCAGGTGAGGCCGAGGTTGTGCTCCATGCCGATCTCGGCCGCGTTCTCGACCTGTTCGGGGGATCCGCCGAGCACCTCCGCCAGCGCGCCGGCCGCCATCGAGCAGGCCGAGCCGACCTCGCCCTGGCAGCCGACCTCGGCACCGGAGATGGACGCGTTCTCCTTGAAGAGCATGCCGATCGCGCCCGCGGCCAGCATGAAGCGGACGACCCCGTCCTCGTCCGCGCCCGGCACGAAGTTGAGGTAGTAGTGCAGGACCGCCGGGATGATGCCCGCCGCGCCGTTCGTCGGGGCGGTCACGACCCGTCCGCCGGCCGCGTTCTCCTCGTTCACCGCCATCGCGTAGAGCGTGATCCACTCCATCGCGTGCGCCAACGGGTCGCCCTCGGCCCGGAGTTGACGGGCGGACATGGCGGCCCGGCGCCGTACCTTCAGGCCGCCCGGCAGGATGCCCTCGCGGGACATGCCGCTCGACACGCACGCCTGCATGACCCGCCAGATGTCGAGGAGCCCCTCGCGGATCTCGTCCTCGGTCCGCCAGGCGCGTTCGTTCTCCAGCATCAGCGCCGAGATCGACAGGCCCGTCTCCTTCGTCACGCGCAGCAGTTCGTCCCCGGTGCGGAAGGGGTACTTCAGCACGGTGTCGTCCAGCTTGATGCGGTCCTCGCCGACCGCGTCCTCGTCGACGACGAAGCCGCCGCCCACCGAGTAGTACGTCTTCGACAGCAGCTCCGTACCCGAGGCGTCGTACGCCCACAGGGTCATGCCGTTCGCGTGGTACGGGAGGGTCTTGCGGCGGTGCAGCTTCAGGTCGTCGGCGAAGGAGAACGGGATCTCGTGCTCGTCGAGGAGCCGGATCAGGCCGGATGCCTTGATCGCCTCCACCCGCTCGTCCGCACCCTCCACGTCCACGGTCCGCGGTGAGGCGCCCTCCAGGCCGAGCAGTACCGCCTTGGGGGTGCCGTGGCCGTGGCCGGTCGCGCCGAGGGAGCCGTACAGCTCCGCCCGTACCGACGCGACGGAGCCCAGCACCTCCTCGTTGCGCAGCCGGCGGACGAACATGCGTGCCGCGCGCATCGGGCCGACCGTGTGGGAGCTGGAGGGGCCGATGCCGATCGAGAACAGGTCGAAGACCGAGATGGCCACGGTGACTCCTCAGAACGGGGGGTGGTGCGAGGGGCTCCACGCCGGGGTGGAGCGGGAGCGGGGCGCCGCGCACACCTCCCAGTGTGCGCGGCATCCACGCGAAACGGGACTACTTGCCCAGACCGGGGTACAGCGGGTGCTTGTCGGCCAGGGCCCGCACGCGGGCCTTGAGGGCTTCGGCGTCGGCCTCTCCGAAGGGGGACGGCGCCTTGAGGGTCTGAGCGATGACGTCCGCGACCTCGGCGAAGTCCTCGGCGGTGAAGCCGCGGGTCGCCAGGGCCGGGGTGCCGATCCGCAGGCCCGATGTGACCATCGGCGGGCGCGGGTCGTTCGGTACGGCGTTGCGGTTGACGGTGATGCCGACCTCGTGGAGGCGGTCCTCGGCCTGCTGTCCGTCGAGCTCGGACTCGCGCAGGTCGACGAGGATCAGGTGCACGTCGGTGCCGCCGGAGAGCACGTTGATGCCGGCCTCGCGGGCGTCGGGCGCCGTCAGCCGCTCGGCGAGGATCTTCGCGCCCTCGACCGTACGGCGCTGGCGCTCCTTGAAGTCCTCGCCCGCCGCGACCTTGAAGGAGACCGCCTTCGCCGCGATCACGTGCTCCAGGGGGCCGCCCTGGAAGCCCGGGAAGACGGACGAGTTGAGCTTCTTCGCGAAGTCCTTCTTGGCGAGGATGATGCCACCGCGGGGACCGCCCAGCGTCTTGTGCGTGGTGGACGTGACGACGTCCGCGTGCTCCACCGGGTTCGGGTGCAGCCCGGCCGCGACCAGACCCGCGAAGTGCGCCATGTCGACCCACAGGTACGCGCCGACCTCGTCGGCGATCCGGCGGAACTCGGCGAAGTCCAGCTGCCTGGGGTACGCCGACCAGCCCGCGATGATCACCTTGGGGCGGTGCTCCTTGGCGAGCTTCTCCAGCTCGGCCATGTCGACCAGACCGGTCGCGGAGTCCACGTGGTAGGCGATCACGTCGAACTGCTTGCCGGAGAAGTTCAGCCGCATCCCGTGGGTCAGGTGGCCGCCGTGGGCCAGGTCCAGGCCGAGGATGGTGTCGCCGGGCTGGGCCAGCGCGAACAGGGCGGCCTGGTTGGCGGAGGCGCCGGAGTGGGGCTGGACGTTGGCGTACTCGGCGCCGAACAGTTCCTTGACCCGGTCGATGGCGATCTGCTCGGCGACGTCGACGTGCTCGCAGCCGCCGTAGTAGCGCCGGCCGGGGTAGCCCTCGGCGTACTTGTTGGTGAGGACCGAGCCCTGGGCCTCCATGACCGCGACCGGGGCGAAGTTCTCCGAGGCGATCATCTCGAGCGTGGACTGCTGCCGGTGCAGCTCGGCGTCGACCGCGGCGGCGATGTCCGGGTCGAGCTCGTGCAGGGGCGTGTTCAGTACGGACATGCTTCTACGGCTCCTCAGCCGGCGTTCTGGGCGGTGTACTCGTCGGCGGACAGCAGGTCGGCCGGCTCCTCGGTGACGCGGACCTTGAACAGCCAACCGCCCTCGAAGGGGGCCGAGTTCACCAGGGACGGGTCGTTCACCACGTCCTCGTTGATCTCTGTGATCTCACCGGTGACGGGGGAGTACAGGTCGCTGACCGACTTGGTCGACTCCAGTTCGCCGCAGGTCTCGCCCGCGGTCACGGCGGAGCCCACCTCGGGAAGCTGGGCGTAGACGACATCGCCGAGCGCGTTCGCCGCGAACTCGGTGATGCCGACCGTCGAGACGCCGTCCTCGGCGCCCGACAGCCACTCGTGCTCCTTGCTGTAGCGCAGCTGCTGCGGATTGCTCATGGCCTGAATTCTCCTGTACGCGAGGGAGTGCTGACGAAGGGGGGACTGCTGACAGTGCGTGTGAGCAGGGAAGATGTGTGCGGGGTCACGTCCGCGGATGCGGTCGCCCGCGCCCAGTGTCTACTTCTGGCGCTTGTAGAAGGGCAGCGCCACGACCTCGTACGGTTCGTGGCTGCCCCGGATGTCCACGCCCACTCCGGGCGTGCCCGGTGCCGCGTGCTCCGCGTCGACGTACGCCATCGCGATCGGCTTGCCGAGCGTGGGGGAGGGGGCACCGGAGGTGACCTCGCCGATCACCTCGCCGCCGGCGACGACCGCGTACCCGGCGCGCGGGACCCGGCGGCCCTCGGCGACCAGGCCGACCAGGACGCGCGGCGGGTTCTCCTGCGCACGGGCGGCGGCGTCCCGCAGGGCGGCACGCCCCACGAAGTCGCCCTCCTTCTCGAACTTCACCACCCGCCCGAGCCCGGCGTCGAAGGGCGTGAGCGAGGTCGACAGCTCATGCCCGTACAGCGGCATGCCGGCCTCCAGGCGCAGGGTGTCCCGGCAGGACAGCCCGCAGGGGATCAGCCCCACCGGCGCGCCGGCCTCGGTCAGCGCCTGCCACAGCTTCTCCGCGTCACCGGGGGCGACGAACAGCTCGAAGCCGTCCTCGCCGGTGTAGCCGGTGCGGGCGATGAGGGCCGGGACGCCGGCGACGGTGCCGGGCAGGCCGGCGTAGTACTTCAGGCCGTCGAGGTCGGCGTCGGTGAGGGACTTGAGGATGCCGGGTGACTCGGGGCCCTGCACGGCGATCAGCGCGTAGTCGTCGCGGTCGTCGCGCACCTCGGCGTCGAAGCCGGCGGCACGCTCGACGAGCGCGTCCAGTACGACCTGGGCGTTGGAGGCGTTGGCGACGACCAGGTACGTGGAAGAAGCGGCCTGCGTCTCGCCGAGCCGGTAGACGATCAGGTCGTCGAGGATGCCGCCGTCGGCCCGGCAGATCATGGTGTAGCGGGCGCGGCCGACGCCGACGGAGGCGATGTTGCCGACCAGGGCGTGGTTCAGGAGCCGGTCGGCCTCGGGGCCGGTGACGGTGATCTCGCCCATGTGCGAGAGGTCGAAGAGGCCGGCGCGGGTGCGTACGGCGAGGTGCTCGTCGCGTTCCGAGCCGTAGCGCAGGGGCATGTCCCAGCCTGCGAAGTCGGTCATCGTCGCGCCGAGCGAGCGATGCAGGGCATCGAGCGCGGTGTGACGGGGTGCGGTGCTGCTCATCGGACGGTCGTCTCCCAAGGCATGACACGGGCGAGGTCGTTCCTCCCCATCTGTCATCGGAACCTGAGAGGTTCGCCATGACCACGGCTGTGGATGACCACAAGTGTGGGCTCTGGCTTGCACCTTGGGTGGGGCCACTGACGCAGTGGCCCGCTTTTCAGATGTGCCTCGCCCGCGCGGTAACGGGGCCTGAGAGATTCAAGGGAGGGACTTGCTCCTTCGGCGCCCCAGTGATGTGTGACATTTCACTGAGGACTCTCCCGCGCGGATTCGAACGGCCGGTATGCAGTTGGCGGGCACATCATTGCACGCCTCGTCGGCGGGTGGCAGGCCGCATCTGTAACCGGCTTGTGGCAAGGCGATCACGAAAACACGAGACACCGCGCATTACCTTCTCTTTACACTCGAAGGGCATGGGATCCGTACCCGGCCCCAGGGGAGGACGATCACGGTGAACAGGACCACGGCGTACGCCACGAGCTCGGCCGTCGCGCTGCCCGAGCAGCACTCGGCCCCGGCCCAGGAGGCGTGCGGCGTCCGGCCGGCACCCGTGGTCCGCGACCTTCGCGACCGCTCGGGCCACAGCCCGCACGCCCTGCTCTTCGGCCCGCGCGACCTCGTCGTGATCACCGGCCTGCCCGGCAGCGGCAAGTCGACGCTGATGGAGCGCGCGGTGCGGGGCATCCGCATCGACTCCCAGGACGCCCGCGACCGTTGGGACGCCCGCGCGCCCCGCTTCCTGCCGTACGCGGTCTACCGCCCCCTCGTCCGCCTCGCCCACTACGCCGGACTGCGCCGCGCCCTGCGCAGCGGCGCAGGTGTCGTCGTGCACGACTGCGGTACGCAGGCCTGGGTGCGCGGCTGGCTGGCCCGCGAGGCGCGGCGCCGCGGCGGCACCCTGCACCTGCTGCTGCTCGACGTCCCGCCCGGCACGGCCCTGGACGGCCAGCGCGAGCGCGGCCGCGGCGTCTCGCGCTACGCGTTCCTGCGCCACCGCTCGGCGGCGGCCCGTCTGATCCGCTCGGTGGAGCAGGGCGACCTGCCCGAGGGCTGCGGCTCGGCGGTGCTGCTGGACCGGGACGCGGCGGACGTGCTGCGCAGGATCGGCTTCACGGGCTGAGATCCGCGGGCTGAGATCCACGGGCCGAGGTTCACGGACCGGGATTCACGAGCCGGGATTCGCGGGCCGACCCCTTTGTCCGTCCCACCCGCTAGCCTTTCCAGCCACAGCAGTGGTTCTCAGCAGGCGGTCGGACACAGATGGACTTCCCAGCGGATCTCCCCGCGGACTTTCCCATGCAGGCGCACCCCCATCCGCACGGCGGATGGCCCGGCAACGAGTTGGAGGAGGTGCTCTCCGCCTCCCTCGGCATGCCCTCGGCGGGCGGCCGGATCATCGAGGTGCTCGGCCGCAGCTTCGTGTGGGTGCCGCTGCCGAGCGGCGGCGGCCCGCACAGCGGCCCCCTCGACCTGCCCACGCTGGAGATCGAGGGCCAGGCATACGTCCCGGTCTTCAGCTCCGAGGAGCAGTTCCGCCAAGTCGTCGGCTCCCACATGTCGTTCACGATCGCCCCGGCCGTCGAGTTCGCCCGCGGTCTGCCCCCGCAGGTCGGGCTCGCCGTGAACCCGGACGGTGTGGTCGGCGTCCCGCTCCCGCCGGCCGCCGTCGCCGAACTGTGCCGGGTGGGCCGCACCCCGCTGGACGGCCCGGCCGCCGGCGCCCGCGTCAAGCTCTTCGAACCGGACTGGCAGGACGAGCCGATCGACTTCCTGGCCGCCGCGTCCGCGGAGTTCGCGGAGACGGGCGTGATCGTCACGGCCCGCCGCTGCCTCGCGGCCGTCGAGACGGCGGACCCGGTGTTGTTCGTGGGGGTCGAACTCTCCCAGCTGGAGGGCGACTTGAGGGCACTTCCGCTGGGAGCCCTGGAGCGGGCGGTGACCAGGGCCCCGACCCCGTGGCCGGTCAACCTGGTCCTCCTGGACGTGACGGACGATCCGGTGGCGAACTGGATGAGGGAAAACGTCCGCCCCTTTTATCAGTACGGTCACTGAGACGCGCCCCCCACAGGGGCGCGTGGCGGTACCGATGTGCGGCTCGGCCGCGTGGGCGCGGCGAACCCCACAACCCGCAGCTGACGACGCACGACGGGTCCCGAGCTCTCAACGGCCCAGCCCAGCGGAGCGCCTAAGCTGGGTTCATACCCGGGGCAACTCAAAGAAGGGGCGGTACACGTGAGCGCCAGCGGCACCACGACCGGGCAGGTCGAGCACATGCTGCGCCAGGTGACGCCGGGGCGCTACGACGCCTACGAGGCACTCCTCCGCGCACTCGCGACCCCCGGCTCCGGCCAGGTCTGGATGCTGCTGTGGCACGGCCAGGCGGGCTCCCCGGACGCCCAGTACGGAAACATGGAGGTCGAAGGCTACGGCTATGCCCCGTGTGTGACCTCCGCCCAGGAACTCTCGGCCAGCGGCTGGAACAGGTCGTACGAGGTGGTCGACGGCCTGGACGTCGCCCGGACCCTGTACCCCGACCACTTCGGCCTCTGGCTCAACCCGCACGCCCCCGGCGGCGGCGTGGGCATCCCCTGGCTGGACCTGCGCCGCATCGCCACCGGACTGGAGCGCCAGGCCGCCGGTCCTCTCCGGCTGTCCGAACCCGGCATCGAGATCCCGCAGTTCTACGCCGAGCTCGCGCGAAATGCCCACCACACCCCGGCCGTCCGCTCGCTGCGCCGCGCCTGGGTGCAGCCGGCGCTCGGGGCGCCTTACCTCGCCATCGGTCTGGACGTGTACGACACGAGCCCGCCCGCGGTGGACTCGGTGCGGGCGATGATGCAGCAGTCCATCGGCGCCGTCCCGGACGGACTGCCGGTGTCGACGGTGGCGATGTCCGACGAGTACGACCCGGTCGCGCTGTGGATGCGCGCGAGCGCCCGCCCCTTCTACGACCGCGAGGCCCACGCGGCTGCCCCGGTCCAGGCCCCGGTGGCCGGGTACGGCTACCCGCCGGTGCACGGCGGCTACTGACCTGTCACCACGCGCCGTCGCCTCGCCAGTTACGGAAACGGTGAGAATTTTGGGTTGCGGCCGTCTCCGCGCGTAGATCAAGGCGGAAAGGTGCCGATTGTGCCGTTATGGGCCCAATTGCCTCCGTCCGACCCCCGCAACTGAACGTCCGGATAACGGAATCCCTCAGTCGTCATCACGGTTGCGCATACTTTCTCCATCAGACCTGGCGCGTGATCGCGAGCACGTTGAAGACTCGCCTCTCAGATGCGACGTCATCGATCCTGTGAGCGAGTACCGATCGGTACCAATCGAGGGATCAGCGGACAGTTGGGCCGTAACCATCTGCGGCCACCGCGCAGCAGGCAAGCGAACCAAGCCGCCCACAGCGGCGGACAAAGGCCGGTCACCACCGGCGAGAGGGGTCAGGTCATTGTGACCGCACCGATCGAGACCACGGGGGCGGAAGCCGGAGCGCAGCCCGAGGCCGTGCTCGCCGGGGCCAAGAAGAGCCAGATCGAAGGGCGTTCACTCACACAGATCGCCTGGACCCGGTTCAAGCGGGACAAGGTGGCGGTGGCGGGTGGCATCGTCGTCATCTGCCTCGTGCTGATGGCTGTGCTCGCCAAGCCGATCGAGTGGGTCTTCGGGCTCGACCCCGACGAGTTCCACCAGAACCTGATCGACCCGGCGCTGCTGGCGCCCAAGGGCGGTTGGGGCGGCATGAGCTGGGCGCACCCGCTCGGTGTCGAGCCGCAGTACGGCCGCGACATGCTCGCCCGCATCATCGACGGTTCCTGGGTCTCGCTTCTCGTCGCCGGCGGCGCCACGATGCTGTCGGTGGTGATCGGCACCGTGCTCGGTGTCGTCGCGGGGTACTACGGCGGCTGGGTGGACAGCGTCATCAGCAAGCTGATGGACACCTTCCTCGCCTTCCCCCTCCTGCTGTTCGCCATCGCCATCTCCGCCTCCGTGCAGGACGGCTTCTTCGGACTCAACGGACTGTCGCTGCGCATCTGCGTGCTGATCTTCGTGATCGGCTTCTTCAGCTGGCCGTACATCGGCCGCATCGTGCGCGCCCAGACGATGAGTCTCAGGAAGCGGGAGTTCATCGAGGCGGCCCACAGTCTCGGGGCACGTGGTCCATACGTCCTGTTCCGGGAACTGCTCCCCAATCTCGTCGCGCCGATCCTCGTCTACTCGACGCTGATCATCCCGACGAACATTCTCTTCGAGGCTGCGCTGAGCTTCCTCGGAGTCGGCATCGCTCCGCCGCAGGCCTCCTGGGGCGGCATGCTCAGCAACGCCGTGGATCTCTACACAGCTGATCCGCAGTACATGTTCGTGCCCGGACTGGCGATCTTCATCACCGTCCTGGCCTTCAATCTGCTGGGTGACGGGCTGCGTGACGCACTCGACCCTCGCAGCAAGTGATCCATCGATAGAGGGAGCATTCCTCACGTGAAGACGAGAAGGGTTACCGCCGCAGTGGCGTCGGTGCTGGCACTCTCGCTGGGAGCTGCCGCATGTGGCGGCTCCGGCAGCGACGACAACAGCAGTGGCGGCAGCGCCAAGAAGGACGCGGCGCTCGACGCCATCGTCAACGTGTCGAACAAGAAGGGGGGTTCGGTCACGCTGGAGGACTCCGACGTGCCGGACTCCCTGGACCCGGGCAACACGTACTACGGGTTCGTACAGAACTTCTCGCGCCTCTACGCGCGTACGCTCGTCACGTTCAAGCCGGCGGCGGGCAAGGCCGGTCTGCAGGTCGTTCCCGACCTGGCTGAGTCCCTGGGCAAGCCCAGTGCCGACGCCAAGACGTGGACGTACAAGCTGCGTTCGGGCCTGAAGTTCTCCGACGGCACGCCGATCACGTCCAAGGACGTCAAGTACGCGATCGAGCGCTCGAACTTCGCACCCGAGGCGCTGTCCAACGGTCCCACGTACTTCAAGAGCTACCTGATCGGTGGCGACAAGTACAAGGGTCCCTACAAGGACAAGTCGGCCGACGGTCTGAAGTCGATCGAGACTCCGGACGACCAGACGATCGTTTTCAAGCTGAACCAGCCGTTCGCCGACTTCGACTACCTGGCGACCTTCTCCCAGACGGCCCCCGTGCCGGCTGCGAAGGACGACGGTGCGAAGTACGTGCAGCACATCGTGTCCTCGGGCCCCTACAAGTTCCAGTCGTACGAGGAGGGCCGCAGCGCCACCCTCGTCCGCAACCCGAACTGGGACCAGAAGACCGACCCGGTGCGCAAGGCGCTGCCGGACAAGATCACGGTCAAGTTCAAGGTCAACCCGGTCACGATCGACAACGACCTGCTGGCCGACAAGATCACCGGTGACATCGCGGGTACCGGCGTCCAGCCGCAGACCCAGCCGAAGGTGCTGTCCGGCAAGTACGCCAAGCAGACGGACAACTCCTACGCCGGTGCGACCTCGTACATCGCGCTGAACGTGAACGTGGCGCCGTTCAACGACATCCACTGCCGCAAGGCGGTCCAGTGGGCGATCGACAAGCAGTCGATCCTCGACGCCATCGGCGGCACGCCGAAGGGCGACGTGGCCACCACGCTGCTGCCGCCGTCGGTCAACGGCTACACCAAGTTCGACACCTACCCGTCCGCCGGGCACAAGGGTGACGCGGCCAAGGCCAAGGCAGAGCTCAAGGCGTGCGGCAAGCCGAACGGCTTCTCCACCACGCTGACCGCCCGCTCCGACCGTCCCGCCGAGATCGCGCAGGCCACTGCCATCCAGAACTCGCTCAAGAGCGTCGGCATCAAGGTCGACATCAAGCAGTTCCCCTCCGGCAAGTACTTCTCCAACTTCGCCGGTGTCCCGAGCTACGTCCACGAGCACAAGCTGGGCATGCTCTCCATGGCGTGGGGTGCCGACTGGCCGACCGGCTACGGCTTCCTGGACCAGATCATCAACGGCGCGGCCATCAAGCCCTCGGGTGGCAACAACCTGATGGAGCTGAACGACCCGAAGATCAACAACGCGCTGAAGACCGCGATCGCCAACACCGACGACGCGGCCCGCACCAAGGCCTGGGGCGACATCGACAAGATGGTGCTCGACAACGCCTCGGTCGTCCCGCTCGTCTACCGCAAGAACCTGTTGCTCCGGCCTACGTCCGCGACCAACGTGACGGTCACGCAGGCGTACCTCGGTATGTACGACTACCTGCTGCTGAGCTCGTCGAAGTAAGCACAGGCCGGATTCCCTGAAAGGCAGGTGAAGGCACCGGGCGGCCGGGACGGACAACCCCGTCCCGGCCGCTCGGAGCCGCACAGCTGTGGCTGCGTACATCATCCGACGCGTCTTGGGCGCATTGGTACTGCTGCTGGTAGTCAGCGCAGTCACCTTCGCCATCTTCTTCCTGGTCCCGCGCCTCGGCGGCCAGACGGCCACCCAGCTGGCCACCCAGTACGTCGGCAAGGACGCCAACCCCGAGTCCATTGCCGCGATCAAGAAGAACCTGGGTTTCGACCAGCCCCTCTACATCCAGTACTGGGACTACCTCAAGGGCCTGTTCGTGGGTGCCGACTACAAGTTCGGCCCCGACGCGACCCACTGTGACGCCCCGTGCTTCGGGTACTCCTTCAAGAGTCACGTCGAGGTGTGGCCGCAGCTCACGCAGCGCATCCCGATCTCGTTCTCGCTGGCCGTCGGTGCCGCGGTGATCTGGGTGATCTTCGGTGTGACCACCGGTGTCATCTCGGCACTGCGCAAGGGCAAGCCGGTGGACCGCATCTCGATGTTCATCGCGCTCGCCGGCGTCTCGCTGCCGATCTTCTTCACCGGCCAGGTGATGAACGCGCTGTTCGTCTACCAGTGGCCCATCTGGGAGAGCACCGACTACGTGCCGTTCACCCAGAACCCGGCCGACTGGGCCTGGCATCTGATGCTGCCCTGGATCAGCCTCGCGTTCCTCTTCTCCGCCCTCTACGCCCGGCTCACCCGGGCGGGCATGCTGGAGACCATGGGTGAGGACTACATCCGGACGGCGCGCGCCAAGGGCCTGAAGGAGCGGACGGTCGTGACGAAGCACGGTCTGCGGGCTGCGCTGACCCCGATCGTCACCATCTTCGGCATGGACTTCGGCACCCTGATCGGTACCGCGGTGCTCACCGAGACCGTCTTCTCCCTGCAGGGCATCGGCGCGTACTCCATCCAGGCCATCAAGGACAACGACCTGCCGATCGTCATGGGCGTGACGCTGGTCGCCGCGTTCTTCATCGTCTTCTGCAATCTCATCGTCGACCTGGTGTACGCAGCCATCGACCCCCGCGTGAGGTACTCGTGAGCAAGCTCGAAAAGGCGGCGCTCGGCGAACCGGCCACCGTCGCCCCCACCGACGCCGACGACGCGTTCCTCTCCGTTCGCGATCTGCGCATCCACTTCAACACCGATGACGGTCTGGTCAAGTCGGTGGACGGCGTCAGCTTCGACGTCCGCCGCGGTCAGACCCTCGGTATCGTCGGCGAGTCCGGTTCGGGCAAGTCCGTCACCTCGCTCGGGGTGATGGGCCTGCACCGTCAGGCGAACGCCCGGGTCTCCGGCGAGGTGTGGCTGGACGGCCAGGAACTGATCACCGCCGACCCGGACGACGTACGGCGGCTGCGCGGCCGGAAGATGGCCATGATCTTCCAGGACCCGCTGTCGGCGATGCACCCGTTCTACAGCGTCGGCCAGCAGATCATCGAGGCCTACCGGGTCCACCACAACGTGAACAAGAAGGTGGCCCGGCAGCGGGCCATCGAGATGCTGGACCGCGTGGGCATCCCGGAGCCGAACCAGCGTGTGGACAGTTACCCGCACGAGTTCTCCGGCGGTATGCGCCAGCGCGCGATGATCGCCATGTCGCTGGTGAACAACCCCGAGTTGCTCATCGCGGACGAGCCGACCACCGCCCTGGACGTCACCGTGCAGGCGCAGATCCTCGACCTGATCCGGGATCTGCAGAAGGAGTTCGGCTCCGCGGTCATCATGATCACGCACGACCTCGGTGTGGTCGCCGAGATGGCCGACGACCTGCTGGTCATGTACGGCGGCCGCTGCATCGAGCGCGGTCCGGCCGAGTCGGTGTTCTCCGAGCCCCGCCACCCCTACACCTGGGGCCTGCTCGGCTCGATGCCCCGGCTCGACCGTGAGGAGACCGAGCGGCTCATCCCGATCCAGGGCTCCCCGCCCTCGCTGATCAACATCCCGGACGGCTGCGCCTTCAACCCGCGCTGCCCGTACGCCGACATTCCGAAGGACAACGTCACCCGCACGGTCCGGCCCGAGCTGGCCGAGGTCGGCACCCGGCACTGGGCCGCCTGCCACATGAGCCAGGAGCAGCGGGAGCGTATCTGGACCGAAGAGATTGCGCCGAAGCTGTGAGCGAGGACAAAGCAGTGACCATCCCTGCGCAGAGCGACGGTGCCACCCTCTCCAAGGACGCCGCCCACGGCGAGACCCTGCTGAGGGTGACCGGGCTCCAGAAGCACTTCCCGATCCGCAAGGGGCTGCTCCAGCGGCAGACCGGTGCGGTGCGTGCCGTCGACGGCATCGACTTCGAGGTCCGCAAGGGCGAGACCCTCGGTGTCGTGGGCGAGTCCGGCTGCGGCAAGTCGACCATGGGCCGGCTGATCACCCGACTGCTCGAACCGACCGCCGGCAAGGTCGAGTTCGACGGCAGGGACATCACGCACCTCGGTGTGGGCCAGATGCGCCCCATGCGCCGTGACGTGCAGATGATCTTCCAGGACCCGTACTCCTCGCTGAACCCGCGGCACACGATCGGCACGATCGTCGGCGCTCCGTTCCGGCTGCAGGGCGTCCAGCCCGAGGGCGGGGTGAAGAAGGAGGTCCAGCGGCTGCTGTCGGTGGTCGGCCTCAACCCCGAGCACTACAACCGCTATCCGCACGAGTTCTCCGGCGGTCAGCGCCAGCGCATCGGTATCGCCCGCGCGCTCGCCCTCAACCCCAAGCTGGTCGTGGCGGACGAGCCGGTCTCCGCGCTGGACGTGTCGATCCAGGCCCAGGTCGTCAACCTGCTCGACGACCTCCAGCAGGAGCTGGACCTGACGTACGTGATCATCGCGCACGACCTGTCGGTCGTCCGGCACGTCTCGGACCGGATCGCGGTGATGTATCTCGGCAAGATCGTCGAACTGGCCGACCGCGAGTCGCTGTACAGGGCGCCGATGCACCCGTACACCAAGGCGCTCATGTCGGCGGTGCCGATCCCGGACCCGAAGCGCAAGAACGTCAAGAGCGAGCGCATCCTGCTCAAGGGCGACGTGCCCTCGCCGATCTCCCCGCCCAGCGGCTGCCGCTTCCACACCCGGTGCTGGAAGGCGACGGAGATCTGCAAGACGACCGAGCCGCCGCTCCTGGAGCTGAAGCCCGGCCAGCAGGTCGCCTGCCACCACCCGGAGAACTTCGAGGACCAGGCCCCGCAGGACACGGTGCTGCTGACCGTGGCCAAGGAGGCGGCCGAGCTGATCTCGGACGAGGTGCTGGCGGAGTCGGCGGAGACGTCGGCAGCGCTGGCGGCGGCGGTGGTCGGCACCGGTACCGCCGATGTCGCGGAGACCACCGATGCCGCTGAGGCCGCGGAGACCACCGAGTCCTCGGAGACCACCGATGCGGCTGTGACCCCGGAGGGCGAGGGCCAGGAGTCAACCGACAAGTAACGCATGACAAGTTGGCAAAGTCATGCACATGACCGAACGGGAGAGTTCATCGTCGTCCGTGTCCGACTTATCGGCACACGCTCGAAAGGGACGACACATGAGACTCTCCCGTTCGACACGCTTAGGAGCCGCCCGCCCGTCTCCCACCACCACCCTCAAACGACGCGCTTCGCGCGGGAGCTTAGTTTTCACCGCGGCGGCTTCTTTCATGGTCATCGCGGCCTCCTCAGCCCCCACTCCGGGCGCCGATGGCATAGGTGACAGCTACTTCCCGAACCTCGGCAACGGCGGCTTCGACGCCCGCCACTACGCCCTCGACGTGGCGTACAACCCGGACACCGACCGCCTCGACGGCCGTACGACCCTCACGGCCCGCGCCACCCAGACCCTGTCCTCCTTCGATCTGGACCTGCAGAAGCTGGAGGTCACCAGAGTCGAAGTGAACGGCAGACGCGCCCAGTTCACGCGCGACGGCGACGAACTGCGCATCACCCCGCGCGACTTCCTGCGCAAGGGTCACGACTTCACGGTCACCGTCACCTACGGCGGTGTCCCCGAACCCCTCAGCGGCCCGATCGTCTTCGGCTCCGACTACGGGTGGATGAAGACCGCCGACGGCGTCTTCGTCGCCTGCGAACCCAACGCCGCCTCCACCTGGTTCCCGTCCAGCGACCACCCCTCAGACAAGGCCACCTACGACATCCGGATCAAGGCGCCCAAGGGCCTGACCGGCGTCTCCAACGGCCGGCTGGTCTCGACGTACGACAAGGGCGACTCGACGTACGCCCACTGGCGCGAGAGCAAGCCGATGGCGACCTATCTCGCGACCGCGACCATCGGCAAGTTCGACGTGAAGACCGGCAGGACCCCCTCCGGCATCCCGATCTACGTCGCCATCGACCCCGTCCTCGCCAACAGCAACAGTGTCGACGTGTACGCCGTGACCGCCGCGGCCACCGACTACTGGTCGCAGGTCTTCGGGCCGTACCCCTTCGAGGAGACCGGCGCGATCGTCGACGACATGCCGGAGGCGGGGTTCTCGCTGGAGGTGCAGAGCAAGCCCGCCTACTCGGCCGTGCGCAACGAGACGACGATCGTGCACGAGCTGGCCCACCAGTGGTTCGGCGACTCGGTGTCGGTCGCGCACTGGAAGGACATCTGGCTCAACGAGGGCTTCGCCACCTACGCCCAGTGGCTGTGGGCCGAGCACCAGGGCACCCGCAGCGCCCACGACTCGTTCCTGGCCGCCTACAACGCCCGCCCCGCCGACAACGCCTTCTGGCAGACCGTCGTCGGCGACCCGCAGCGCGACACCATGTTCGCCTCCGCGGTCTACCAGCGCGGCGCGATGACCCTCCAGGCGCTGCGCGAACGCATCGGCGACAAGGCGTTCTTCAAGCTGCTGCCGACCTGGACGAGGATCCACCGCTACGGCAACGCGAACACCGGGCAGTTCATCCGGCTCGCCGAGAAGATCTCCGGACAGAACCTCGACGACCTGTTCCTGAAGTGGATCTACACCACGGGCAAACCGGTCCTGTAAGGCCCGTACGGACCCTCCTCCGTCCGGCACACGCTCGACCACGTCGGCATCTTGGTGTTCGCCATCTCCGGTGCGCTGCTGGCCGTCCGCAAGAACTTCGACGTCTTCGGCATCGCCGTGCCCGCCGAGGTCACCGTGCTGGGCGGAGGGCTGCTGAGGGACCTGATCATCGGGGCCGTGGCCCCGGCCGCCTTCACCTGCTTCTTGCGGGGATGCCCCAGCGTTCATGCCGGGAGGAACCGCATCCGTGCGTTGTGGCGGGGGCGTCGCCGCACCCGGTTCAGGGCGCGGAGCGCCCGTACGGCTGTCCGGCACCGGAACGACGCGAACGTGCGTTCCCGTGATCACCGGTTGGGGTGGCGGCTGCGCGATCGGGGCACGCGCGTGCGGCCGTCGTACGTACGGTCCTCTCGGAGGGGCCGGGATGCCACGGCATCCCCGGCCGGGAACCGTTGGAGGGGGTGCCCTGGTGCACGTGAGTGCGGCCGCGGAGGTCGGGTACGCCCGGTACACGTTCAGGCTTCGCGTGCCGTCCGCGGCACGCACCGCCCTGGCGGCGGAGTGGGGCAGGTGCCGGTGGATCTGGAACGAGTGTGTCGCCAGGTCCAAGGCCGTGTACGTACACAACAAGGCCGCCGGGGAGAAGCAGACGTGCGGTCCTGCGCAGCTCGACAAGATGCTGACCGAAGCCCGCAGGACGATTCCGTGGCTGCGGGCGGGCTCATCGGTTCCTCAGCAGCAGATCATCCGCGACTTCGGCAAGTCCCGCGCGAAGGCGCAGAAGGACATCAGGGAACGCCTGCCGCAGAAGCAGCGGGCCGGGATGCCGACGTGGAAGACCAGGCGTGAGGCGCTGCCCACCCTCAACTACACAAAGCACGGGTTCCGCCTGAAGAGCGGCCGGTTGCACCTGGCTGGGGGCATCGTCCTGACGGTGGTGTGGTCGCGGAAGCTGCGCGCCGAGCCGTCGTCGGTGCGCGTGTACCAGGACAGTCTCGGGCACTGGTACTGCTCGTTCGTCGTCCCCGTGACCGTCGAGCCCCTGCCGGAAACCGGCCGCGTGATCGGTGTCGACTGGGGTGTGCGGGAGACCGCGACCACCACCTCCGGCGCCCACGACCTCCCCCACGCCCAGCACGGCGGGAAGGCGAAGCAGAAGCTGACCCGGTACGACCGGATGATGGCCCGCCGCAAACCGGCGAAGGGCCAGGCTGCTTCGAACGGCTACCGCGAGGCGAAGAAGCTGCGGGCGAAGGCGCACAAGAAGATCGCCAGGCAACGCGAGGACACCGGCCGCAAGTGGGCCAAGAAGGTCGTGCGCGACCACGACGCCCTCGCGGTGGAGGACTTCCGGCCGAAGTTCCTCGCCAAGACCACGATGGGCCGCAAGGCCGCTGACGCCGCCATTGGTGCCACCAAACAGGCCCTGATCAAGATGGGCCGCAAGCACGGGCGGGACGTCCGCCTCGTCCACCCCGCGCACACCACGATGGACTGCGCGCACTGCGATGCGAGAACCAAGCATCGCCTGCCGCTGGGTGAGCGCACCTACACCTGCTCCACGTGCGGAGTCTCCTCCCCGAGAGACAAGAACTCCGCCCGGGTGATGCTCGTCCGGGCTGGTCTCAACCCGGCTGGTGCTGATGGCGGAAGACCTCCTGGAGCGCTGCTCCAGGAGGCAGCCTGAGCCAGGAATCCCCCTCGTTACGAGCGAGGGGGAGGATTCAAGGACCTGGGCTACTTCCCGCCCGCTCCTCGTCCCCTTCCTCCATCCGCACGTGGAGCGCATCCAGGCCGGCGTGAACGTCTTCGACGCGGCCGGCCTCGGCCTGTTCTGCGTCGCCGGGACGACGAAGGCGTACGAGTACGGGCTCGGCCTCGCCCAGTCGGCGACTCTCGGCCTGGCCACCGCGGTCGGCGGCGGCGTGCTCAGGGACGTCCTCGCCAACGAGGTGCCCTCGCTGCTGCGCTGGGACCGCGACCTGTACGCGGTCCCGGCGATGGTCGGCGCCACCATGGTCGTCCTGTGCATCCGCTTCGACGCCCTGACCCCGTTCACCAGCGGGCTCGCGGTCGTCACCGCCTTCGTCCTGCGGCTGCTCGCGATGAAGTTCCACTGGCGAGCGCCGCGTGCGTGGAACCGGCGCTCGACGGTACGAGAGGAGTAGAGCGCCGGGTCCGTACGTGGTGCTGGCCCATCTCCACCGAGAGCCAGCGGAACGAGGGGACCACCTGCGGCCGCCACAGCGCCATGGTGTGCCCGCCCGCGCTCTTCGGGATGAAGACGACGTGCACGGTCGTCGGTGCCTTCGCGGTCTGCGCGAGGGCGATGCCGGCCTCGTAGCCGTCGTGCGGCTGGCCGGAGACGTACAGCGCGATCCGGGGCGGGGTGAGCGCCTTCTTCAGCAGAAGGTAAGGATTGTTCTCGGCCCTCAGCGTCAGGTTCTGCGCGGCGAGCGAATTGCGTTCGCCGATCGGGTCGTTGTAGCCGGACATGCTGACCGCCGCCATGTAGCGGCCCGGGTGCGCCACGGCCAGTTTCACCGCGCAGTGCGCGCCGGCCGAGTACCCGGCGACCGCCCAGCCCTTGGGCGCAGGCTGCGCCCGGAAGTTGTCCATGACCATCTTCGGTACGTCTATGCTCAGCCAGCTGTCGGCGTTGACCTGGCCCGGGATGTTCGCGCAGCCCGTGTCCACCCCGGCCAGCAGGTTGGTGCGCGGGGCGACCAGGATGAACGGCGCGACCTGGCCGTTGCGCATCAGCGGGGCCAGCTGCCGGGTCGCGTGCAGGGAGCCGAACCACGCCCTGGCCGAGCCCGGGTAGCCCGGCAGCAACTCGACCACCGGGAACCTGTGGTGGCGGTAGCGCGGTTCGTTGTACTGGGGCGGCAGCCAGACGTAGACCTCGGCGTTCACGCCGGAGACGCGGCCCTTGAGCTGCGTCTCGCGCACATCGCGCATCCCCGGCCCGTTCGCCGCGGTGAAGCTCTGCCTGACCTTCGGCAACCGCTTCAGCGCTATGCCGCCGGTGCCGTCCGCACCGAGGTTGGCCGCCTGCTGCACATGATTTCCCGTGCCGAGCAGGTCGGCCCAGTTGTCGTACAGGCTGTTGGAGTTGTTGACGAGTACGAAGACCAGCGCGACCGCCGTCCCCTGGGCGAACAGCAGCATCAGCATCCGGGCCGCGCCGCGCAGGGCCCTGGGCCCGCGGATCCGTGACCACAGGAAGAGCGGCAGGGCCAGGGCGACCGTGGCCAGCACGATCAGGGTGTAGAGGAACGGAGTCCCGGTGAGGCTCATGTCCCCATAGAGGGGGAGAGGGGGTCCTGGGTTTCGGACGAGTGCGGACACTTACCAAGAAATTGCCGGAACCTCACCCGGGAGGAGGGGAGTGTGCAGACAGGTGTCACGCTGCCGTAACGCTGAAAGCTACCGCTTAGTAGTTTCTCGTTGTACCGTTCAGGCATGTCAGAAGCAGCTTCCGCGCAGGCCGTCCGGGCCACCATCGGCGACAGCGAGTTCGACCGGGACACCGCGCTCACCCCGCGCGCACCCGGCGTGTACGACATCGACCTGTCCGCCGGCTGGACCATCATCAACGCCGTCAACGGCGGTTACCTGCTGGCCGTCCTGGGCCGCGCGCTCGCGGACGCCCTGCCGCACTCCGACCCGTTCACGATCTCGGCGCACTACCTCACCGCGTCCCAGCCGGGCCCGGCGGTCGTCCGCACCGAAACCGTCCGCACCGGCCGGACCCTGTCGAGCGGCCAGGCCTCGCTCTTCCAGTACGACGAGCAGGGCCGCGAGGTGGAACGCATCCGCGTCCTCGCCTCCTACGGCGACCTGGACGCGCTGCCCGACGACGTCCGTACGACCGCGAAGCCGCCCGCGTTCCCGCCCATGGACCAGTGCTTCGGTCCCCAGGACGGCCCCGCGCCCCTCTCCGGCAGCTCCGCGATCACCGACCGCCTGATGATCAAGCTCGACCCCGCCACCCTCGGCTGGGCGGTCGGCGCACCGTCCGGCAAGGGCGAGATGCGGGCGTGGTTCGGCCTCGCCGACGGCCGTGACGCCGACCCCCTCTCCCTCCTGCTGGCGGTGGACGCGCTCCCGCCCACCGCCTTCGAGATCGGCCTCTCCGGCTGGGTCCCCACGGTCGAGCTGACGGTCCACGTCCGCTCCCGCCCGGCCCCCGGCCCGCTGCGCGTCTCGATCACCACCCGCAACCTCGCCGGCGGCTTCCTGGAGGAGGACGCCGAGGTCTGGGACAGCGCGGACCGCCTGGTCGCCCAGTCCCGCCAGCTCGCCCGGGTCAGGCTCGGCTGATCGGCTCCCGCCCGAGCCAGGCCGCCAACTGCCGGTAGACGTCCGCCCCTTCGGGCGCCGGCCGGGCGGAGGCGAAGGGGAAGTCCTCGCCCTCGCGGTCCGGCTCCGGCAGCACCTGCCTGGCCGTGGCGAGCGCGAACTCGGCCAGTTCCGGGTCGAGTTCGAGGGGGTGGCCGAGTGCGTCGGACAAGTCCCAGGTGTGGGTGACCAGTTCCATCACGTACCCCGCCAGGGCGGCCCGTCCCGGCACCTCGCCCCAGGGCACCCGCACCGGCGCCGTCATCCGCTCGTCGCTCGCCCAGGCCCGCAGCACCCGCTCCCGCATCTCCTCGTACGTGGTCGGCCAGGCGTCGTCGGCCACTCCGTCCACGAAGGCGCGCACCTTGCCGCCGTCGCCCTCCTCGCCCACCACCGCGATGCGCAGGGAGCCGCCGACGATGTGACCGAGCAGATCGCGTACGTCGAACTCGGTACAGGGCGTCGGACCGTCCAGCTGCTCCGGCGTGACCGTCTTGATCAGCGCGGCGGTCTGCTCGGTGGCGCGGGAGTACACGGGGCGGGGGTCGATGGGGTCCATGACGGGCCTCTCTGTTCGGGTTTCGTCGCCCAGAGGTTCCCCCGGATAACCTGACAGTATCCGTCAACATTTGCCGTGGACTTCGCGCGGCGGGATTCTGGTGCCGTGAAGTCCGACCGCCTGCTCTCGATCCTGCTGCTCCTGCAGACCCGCGGCCGCGTGCCCGCGCACGAACTCGCCGACCGGCTCGAGGTGTCCGTGCGCACCATCTACCGCGACATCGAGGCCCTTTCGGCCTCCGGCGTCCCCGTCTACGCCGAGCGCGGGCGGCACGGCGGCATCGAGCTGCTCGCCGGATTCCGTACGGACGTCACGGGGTTGACCGCCGACGAGTCCCGGGCGCTGTTCATCCTGGCCGCACAGGGCGCGCACGCCGCGCTCGGCCTGGACGCGGCACTCGGCTCGGCGCTGCGCAAGGTGATGGCCGCACTGCCGGCGCCGTACCGCCCGGCCGCCGAGGTGACCAGCCGCCGGATCCTGGTCGACGCCACGCGCTGGAAGGGCGGCCCGCAGCCCGCCGTCGACCTGGAAACCCTGCAGGACGCCGTCTTCGCGGACCGGCGGCTGCGGTTGCGGTACCGGCACAGCGGGGACCAGGAGGCGCGGACGTACACCGTCGATCCGTACGGGCTCGTGTCGAAGGCGGGTGTCTGGTACCTGGTCGCCGACCGCCGTGCGAAGCCGCAGCTCTTCCGCGTCGACCGGGTGCAGTCCGCCACCGTCCTCGAAGAGGCGGTGAAGCGGCGGACGGGCGTCGAACTCGCCGACGTCTGGGAGGTGTTGCGCCGTCAGGTGGAGGAACGCCCCGGCGGACTCGACGTCACCGTCCGCGTCCGGCGCGACCGCCTCGACATGTTCCTGCGCCTGAACGCCTCGCAGCTGGCCGAACTCCCCGACGACGACGGCGAGAGCGAGTGGGTGACCGCGCGACTGTCCTACGGATTCGTCCGCGAGGTCCGCCAACTGCTCGCGTTCTCCGACCGGGTTGAGGTCCTCTCGCCGCCCGAGGTGCGCGCGGAGCTGGCCGCCGCGGCCGCTTCTGTCACGGAGTTGTACCAGCGAGTAGGCCAGGACGGTTGGTGAAGTAGCAGGTCAGCGCGCTCTCTTGGGATCCGCTTTACCTGAACCACAGGCCGGGGACAGGGCACCCCCAAGGAAGCCCTAAGCGCCGTTGATTGAGTGCCCGCCTCAAGGCCTCACTCATCTTTCTTGGAGTTGTTTCTCATGAAGCGTGTGCGTCTCATCCCCGCGGTGGCGCTGCTGGCGCTCTCGCCTCTGGCCCTGGCGGCCTGTGGCTCCGGCGACTCGTCGTCGTCCTCGAACAGTGGCAACTCCGGTCAGCAGCAGGCCTGTCAGGCGCCGAGCGGCAACCCCTCGGGCATGCCGACCGGCAACGCCTCGGGCCGCCCGAGTGGCGCTCCGTCCGGCGCCCCCACCGGCAACGCGACCGCGAAGCCGTCCGGTGCCCCCTCGGGTGCGCCCAGTGGTGCGCCCAGCGCGGGTGCCGCGGCCGGCGGCGGCCAGGGTGGTCCCGGCGGGCAGGGCGGCCAGGGCGGCGGCTGCGGCGGCGGCCAGGGCGGTGCCGGCGGGAACGGTGCCGCACCCAGCGGTGCCCCCACCGCGCAGGCCACGAAGAACTGACCTCGCACGACGTACGACGCCGTACGACAGGGGCGGCACTCCCGGTGAACGGGGGTGCCGCCCCTGTGTGTTGCCCGGCGTGCGGGCCCGGTCGCGCCCGCTCAGCCCAGCCAGTGATGCCGCCCGATGCTGATGAGCCGCATCTGCCGGCTCGCGACCTGCGCGACGTGCTCGCGCTCCTCGTCCGAACCCTCCAGCGCCTCCAGGAACAGCGACGCGGTGATCAGCATCTGGTCCACGTACAGATGGGCCAGCATGAGCAGGTCGTCGTCGCTCCAGCCCGCGGACTCGGGGTCCTTGGCCAGCTCGTCCTTCACCTCCTCGGCGAACCGGGCCAGTTGGTCCCGGATCGCCTCCCGCACCGGCTGGACCCCGCCATGGCGCTCGCGAGCGATGAAACGGATGTGGGCGGGGTGCGCGTCCACGTGGCCGGCGATCAACTCGATGGCGCGCCCTATCCGTTGCGCACTGTCGTCGGCCGCGGACACCGTCGTCCGGATCATCGGGTGCAGGCTGCCCAGCGCCTCCTCGACCAGGGCCACGCCGAGATCCGCCGTCGAGCGGAAGTGGCGGTAGAAGGCGGTCGGGGCGACTCCGACGGCGCGTGTGACCTCGCGCAGGCCCAGACTGCTCAGGCTCTGCTCCTCCAGCAGACCCAACGCCGCGTCGAGAAGCGCCTGTCGGGTCTTCTGTTTCTGGACCTGCCGGATGCCGAGGGTGTGACTCATGTCATCCAGTTAACAACTGTTCTCTGGAATTGAAAAGTCCTCAGACGCGCTAGACTTCTGAGTCAGTGAACAAGTGTTACTACAACCGTTCACCGAAACTTAACGAGAGGCGTCCCCCGGGCGTCTCGGAGGGGTTCATCCCATGCTGTTCCTCGTCGCCGCACTCCTGCTGTTCGGCGCGGTGCTGGGCACCGTGGCCCACGCGCCGTTCACCTTCACCCTCGTCGCGGCTCTCGTCATCGCCGCCTGGCTCGGCATCTTCGCGCTCCGCGAGCGCCACGGCCGCAGGCAGAGCACGTCCACCAGCTGACCACCCGTCCGTACGACCGAAACTCTGGAGCTGACCCGTCATGCAACTCACCGCACCGGCCACCACCACCCGCAGCACCGGTACCCGCGACGCCGACGGCATGGCCGTGGCGTCCTTCATCCTCGGCCTCCTGGGCCTCCTCGTTCTGAACATCTTCCTCGGCCCCATCGCGATCGCCCTGGCCGGCGCCGCTCTGTGGCGGGGCACCGCGCGCCGCGGCCGTGCCTTCCTGGGACTGGGCCTGGGCGTCGCCGACCTGCTCGTCCTGCTGGCGTTCATGCAGGTGGACAGCACTGTGTCGTGGAGCTTCTAGGAGTCACCTCCGCCGTGGCGGCAAGCGGCTTGGGACGAGCCGCGGCACCGCCGGCCCGAGGTGCGGCGCGGCAGGGGCACACTGGGCCGAGCCCAGCCGCGGGGGCCCCGTAGAATCGGCCCCACCATGGCTTACCTCGACCACGCCGCGACCACCCCGATGCTCCCCGAGGCAGTCGAGGCGATGACCGCCCAGCTGAGCGTCACGGGCAACGCCTCCTCCCTCCACGCCTCCGGCCGACAGGCCCGCCGTACCGTCGAGGAGGCCCGCGAGACCCTCGCCGAAGCGCTCGGCGCCCGCCCCAGCGAGGTCGTTCTCACCTCCGGCGGCACCGAGGCCGACAATCTCGCCGTCAAGGGCCTGTACTGGTCCCGGCGCGACGCCGACCCGGCCCGCACCCGCGTCCTCGCCAGCCCCGTCGAGCACCACGCCGTCCTCGACGCCGTCCACTGGCTCGGCGAACACGAGGGCGCCACCGTCGAGTACCTCCCGGTCGACCCGTACGGACGGGTCCACCCCGAGGCGCTGCGCGAGGCCATCGCCCGCAACCCCGACGACGTGGCCCTGGCCACCGTGATGTGGGCGAACAACGAGATCGGCACGGTCATGCCGGTCCGCGAACTCGCCGACGTGGCACGGGAGTTCGGCATCCCGCTGCATGCCGACGCGGTCCAGGCCTTCGGCCAGGTCCCGGTCGACTTCACCGCCTCCGGCCTCGCCGCCATGACGGTCTCCGGCCACAAGATCGGCGGCCCGTACGGCATCGGTGCACTGGTCCTGGGCCGCGAGTACACCCCCGTACCCGTCCTGCACGGCGGCGGCCAGGAACGCCACGTCCGCTCCGGCACCCTCGACGTCCCCGCGGTCGCCTCCTTCGCGGTCGCCGGCCGACTGGCCGCCGAGCAGCGCGAGTGGTTCGAGCGGGAGATCGGCACCCTGCGCGACAGCCTGGTCGAGGCGGTCCTTACGGCGGTTCCGGACGCGATCCTGGGCGGGGACCCGGTGGACCGCCTCCCGGCCAACGCCCACTTCACCTTCCCCGGCTGCGAGGGCGACTCCCTGCTGCTGCTCCTCGACGCCCAGGGCATCGAGTGCTCCACCGGCTCCGCCTGCACCGCGGGCGTCGCCCAGCCCAGCCACGTCCTGCTGGCCACCGGCACCGACCCCGACCTGGCCCGCGGCACCCTCCGCTTCTCCCTCGGCCACACCTCCACGGAGGCGGACGTCGAGGCGGTCGGGAAGGCGATCGGCCCGGTGGTGGAAAGGGCGCGCGCGGCGGGGCTGACCTGACGACGGGGCCCGGTCACCGAGCCTGCCAACCGGACCGGACCCCGCCGCGCTTCAGAGCACTAGCTCTCCGTCACCATGAGGGACGCCATCATGCCTTCGTCCTCGTGCTGCAGAAGATGGCAGTGGAGCATGTACATGTAGGTGTCGTCGGCGAAGTCCGTGAACTCCATGGCGATCTCGATGGAACCGCCGCCGACCACCTCGTACGTGTCGTACCAGCCCAGCTCCACGCCGCTCGGATCCTCGCCGTTGATCGAGATCAACTGGAAGGGCACGTCGTGCAGATGGAACGAGTGCTCGAGCTGGGTGTTGTTCTTGACCGTCCAGATCTCCTTCGAACCCAGCGTGGTGCTGATCATCGCCATGGAGGCCATGCTCGTGCCGGCCGAACCGTCGATCAGCATGGTCGTGCCGCTCTGGCCGAGCGTGATCGTCCGGGCGGTGAAGTCACTGGTGTCGTACCGGTCGATGGTGGTGAGCGTGCTGGGCAGGTCGTCCGGGGTGTCGGTGCCGCTCGCGGTCACGGCCAGGAAGTCGTACGTGCCGCTGCCGCCGCGCACCCAGCCGGTCGTGATGACCGCCTGGAGCGTGACGTCGTCGGTGAGGTCCATGACCATCTCCGCGCGGGCGCCGGCGACCAGTCGGATGCTGGTCACGTCGGCGGCCTCGGCGAGATAGCCCTGGTCGGTGGCGATCTGGGTCATCGTGCCGCCGTCGCTGCGCTGCACGGTGATGATGTCGGACGGCGAGGCGTTGAGGATCCGGAAGCGGGTGCGGGTCTTGGTGGCCTCGAAGGTGAGCGTGGTGTCGTCGACGTTCGTGCCGTTGCACAGCACCGGGTAGACCAGGCCGCTGCTGAGATAGCCGGTCAGGTCGTACTTGATGTCCCCGCCAGTGTCGCTGGCCAGGCACTGCAGGATGATCGGGATGTCGTCGGTGCCGTAGTCGCTGGGCAGGGCCGAGGACGTGTCGGAGTCGTCCTCGACGATGATCATGCCCGCCAGGCCGTGCACGGCCTGCTTGGCCGTGGTGCCCAGGGCGTGCGGGTGGTACCAGAGGGTCCTGGCCTCGTCCTTCACCTCGAAGGTGGGAGACCAGGTCTCGCCGTCGGAGAAGGCGAGTTGGGGACCGCCGTCCATCTTGGCCGGCACGTGCGCGCCGTGGAAGTGGACAGTGGTGTCCTCGCCGATGTCGTTGGTGATGTCGAGCAGGACCGTGGAGCCGGTGGTCCACTTCATGGTCGGGCCGAGATACGACTGGTTGTAGCCCACGGTCGAGCTGGTGACGCCGCTGACCACCTCGCTGGTACCGGTCTCGGCCTTGATGGTGAAGGTGGTGGTGCCGTCCGAGGAGGTGCCCTCCAGGAGGTCCGGGACGGTCAGGGTCGCGGTGTTGGTCGCGGCGCCCGCCTTGTTGCGCCCCGCGTCGGTCAGCAGCGAGAACGTCGCCCCGCCCGCCGCGACCGCCCCGAGGCCGGCCCCGGCCATGCCGCCGAGGAACGTCCGCCGGTGCAGTCCCTTGCCCCTGCGCCGGCCGCCCCGGACGTCCTTGGTGTGCTCACTCTTCGCGGGGCTGTCCTCGCGGTGCTCGCCGCGGTGCTCGCCCTTGTCGTGTCTGCCGATACCGGAATCGGGATCCGTGATGTGAGTCATGGCCCGGGATGATTGGCCCGGGGGCTGTGTGAGCGCTGGGGCGAAACTAGGAGCGAGCCGCGCACGCTGTGAAGGTGCCGTGAGCGTCGATCACCCGACAACTCCCTTGAAAAAAAGCCAAGTTGATGACGCCCTGATCGCGCGTGGGGTACGGGACGCATCGGACACCCCGGACCCGGCAAGAGTTCGGTCAATCTTTTACAACTTCGTTGACGAAGCCGGTGGGGCTGACGAAGCCGATGAACCCGGCGAGGCCGCCGAAGCCCGCCGTACGAGCCGGATGTACCGGTCCCAGTCCCAGTGCGGCCCCGGATCGGTGTGGTCCGTTCCCGGCACTTCCACATGCCCGATGATGTGCTCCCGGTCGACGGGTATGCCGTACCGCCCGCAGACGCCCGCCGTCAGTCGCGCGGAGGCCGCGTACATCGCGTCCGTGAACGAGGACGCGCGCTCCACGAATCCCTCGTGCTCGATCCCGACACTGCGTTCGTTGTACTCCCGGTTGCCCGCGTGGAACGCCACGTCCAGCTCACGGATCATCTGCGTGATGCGCCCGTCCTTGCGGACTATGTAATGGGCCGCGGCCCGGTGGTCCGGGTCCTGGAAGACCTTGACCGCGCTCGCGAAGCTGCCCTGGGTGACATGGATGACCACCCGGTCGATCGCGTAGTCGTCCGGCCGGTCGGCCCGCCGGAAGTTCGCCGACGAGGCCGCCACCCACCGGGCTCCCCGGAAGTCGACCGCGCCCGCCACCCGCGGCTTCTCCACCCCGGGCAGCCGCCACCACAGATGCGACAACTCGTCGCGCGCCAGCACGGCCGTGCCCACGGCAGCCGCCGCCCCGCCGATGAGCAGCGCCCGCCGCCCCAGCCGCTTGTCGGTGTCCTGCTTCCTCGCCCCCATGTGATCACCAACGGATACTCGTGGGCTCCGGTTCCCGCGCCCCTTACTCTTGAAGGGCTATGACTGACATCCCGCAGCGCCCCCGCCCTCTTCGCGTACTCGCCGCCATGTCCGGCGGAGTGGATTCCGCCGTCGCCGCCGCCCGCGCCGCCGAGGCCGGCCATGACGTGACCGGCGTCCACCTGGCCCTGTCCGCGAATCCGCAATCGTTCCGCACGGGCGCGCGTGGCTGTTGCACCATCGAGGACTCGCGCGACGCCCGCCGCGCCGCGGACGTCATCGGCATCCCCTTCTACGTCTGGGACCTCGCCGACCGCTTCCGCGAGGACGTGGTCGAGGACTTCGTCGCCGAGTACGAGGCCGGCCGCACCCCGAACCCGTGCCTGCGCTGCAACGAGAAGATCAAGTTCGCCGCCCTGCTGGACAAGGCCCTGGCCCTCGGCTTCGACGCGGTCTGCACCGGCCACTACGCCAAGGTGCTGGTGGACGAGGACGGCACACGCGAACTGCACCGCGCCTCCGACATGGCCAAGGACCAGTCGTACGTCCTCGGGGTCCTCGACGAGAGGCAGCTGGCGCACGCCCTGTTCCCGCTCGGCGACACGGTGACCACCAAGGACGAGATCCGCGCGGAGGCCGAGCGTCGTGGCCTCGCGGTCGCCAAGAAGCCCGACTCGCACGACATCTGCTTCATCGCCGACGGCGACACCCAGGGCTTCCTCGCGAACCGCCTGGGCAAGGCCGAGGGCGACATCGTCGACGAGTCCGGCGCCAAGCTGGGCACGCACGAGGGCGCGTACGGCTTCACCATTGGCCAGCGCAAGGGCCTGCGCATCGGCACCCCGGCGCCCGACGGCAAGCCGCGCTACGTGCTCGACATCTCGCCCGTGGACAACACGGTGACGGTCGGCCCCGCCGACGCCCTGGACGTGACCGGGCTGACCGCGATCAAGCCCCGCTGGTGCGGCACCGCCCCGTCCGGCCCCGGCACCTACACGGCCCAGCTGCGCGCCCACGGCGGCGAGACCGAGGTCACCGCCGAGCTCGTCGACGGCACCCTGGAGGTGTCGTTCACGGAGCCGGTCCGCGGCGTCGCCCCCGGCCAGGCGATCGTGCTGTACGACGGCACGCGCGTGGTGGGCTCGGCGACGATCGCGACGACCACGCGCGCGACGAGCGTGGCGGTGTAGCCCCACGGGGTCACCACCCAGGAGTCACCGCGCCGGGGTCATGGCGCGAAGAACTCCGCCAGCACCGGTGCGAGGACGTGCGGATCCACCATGTGGGTCTGGCCCTCCAGGCTCCGGTACGTCCCCCGGGGTGCCGCTTCGGCCACGGCACGGGCGGCCTCGCGCAGCCAGTCCGGACTGGCACCGCCCGCGACCGACAGCACCGGCATGGTGATCGAGGCGAGCCGTGCCCGCGGCACCAGGCCGTCGCCCATGGCGGCGTTGTCGTGGGCGAGGCTCGGCGCGATCGCCTCCATGCCGGCCCACATGGGGGAGTGGCGGGCGCCCTGGATCATCTCCTCGGCCAGCCCGGTGAGCCGGAGAAACAGCTCGACCGCGTCCCCGTGCCGGCCGTTCTCGAGCGCCTCGTCGAGGTGCGCGGTGTATTCGGCGCGCTCCTTCGCGCCGCCTTCGTACACGGCGAACGGCACCTCGTACACGGCGACCTGACGGACCGGCAGCCCGCTCGCCGCCGCCTCCAGGACGAGCGCGCCGCCCGACGAGATGCCGTACAGCGACGCCTCGCCGCCCGCCACGTCGACGAGCGCGGCGAGGTCCTCGACCTCGCGCGCCACCGAGTAGGGCGCCGTGTCGCCGCTCCCGCCGCGGCCTCGACGGTCGTAGGCGATGACGCCGAAACGGTCCGAGAGGAGCGCGGCGAGCGGGGCCATGGTCGCGCCCGTCGACATCGCTCCGCTCACGAGGATGACCGCCGGGCCCTGTCCGGTCCGTTGATACGCGATGGAGGTGCCGTCACGCGAAAGCGTCTTCTTGTCCATGCCTGTGGAGACTGCCCCATGGCACGGAACTAATCGACACTAATCGCTCACGACACTTCGACTTCGTAGAAGCAGAGGTGATCCTTGATCTCGGCGACGTCGGCCTTGGGATCGGGATACGCCCAGACCAGGTCTGCCGCGTCGGGCGCGGACCAGTAGGAGGCGGTGCCCTTGAACGGGCAGTAGCTGTGGGTGTCGGAAGGGCTCAGCAGGTCGAGTCGTACGTCCTCGGCGGGGATGTAGTACCGCTCCGGACAGCCCGTCTCCTTGAGGACGAGCGCCCGTTCGCTCTCCGCCAGGACCTGGTCGCCGTGCACCACGCGCACGTGCTGGGTGGCTTGCTCGATGGTGATCGTGTGTCCTTCGGCCATACCTGAACAGCGCTCGCAGGCGCCCGGTTCTTCCGGCGTACGGTGGCTTCATGCGAATCTGCGTCTTCCTCTCCGCCGCCGACCTCGACGACCGCTACACACGCCCCGCGCGCGACTTCGCGAAACTGCTGGGCAAGGGCGGGCACACGCTCGTCTGGGGCGGCTCGGACGTCGGGCTGATGAAGGTGGTCGCCGACGGCGTGCAGGAGGCGGGAGGCCGGCTCTGCGGGGTCTCCGTGGACTTCCTGGCGGCCAAGGCGCGGAAGGGCTCCGACGAGATGGTGATCGCGAAGGACCTCGCCGAGCGCAAGAGGCTGCTGCTGGAGAAGGCCGACGCCGTGGTGATCATGGTGGGCGGCACCGGAACGCTCGACGAGGCCACCGAGATCCTGGAACTGAAGAAGCACGGGCACACCGACAAGCCGGTGGTCCTGCTCAACACCGCGGGCTTCTACGACGGACTCAAGGAGCAGTTCCGGCGCATGGAGGACGAGGGGTTCCTGCCCCTTCCGCTCACCGACCTGGTGTTCTTCGCGGAGGAGCCGGTGGGGGCGCTGGCGTACCTGGAGGCTGTGACATCAGCGGCTCCCGCCGCGGACCAGGGCATCGCATGACACGGGCGTGATGCGAGCATGGCGGGCATGGCTACACATGTGATCACCGGAGCGGGCTCCGGCATCGGCGCGGCGGTCGCCCGCCGCCTCCACGCGCGCGGGGACGAGGTCGTCCTGCACGCGCGTGACGCCGGCCGTGCGAAGGAGCTGGCGGCCGAGTACCCCGGCGCCCGGACGCTCGTCGGCGACCTGGCCGACCCCGACAAGCTGAGCTGGGCCTTCTCGCACCAGACGCTGCCGGGCCGTGTGGACTCGTTGCTGCACATCGCGGGCGTGGTCGACCTGGGCCCCGTGGGTGACCTGACCCCCAGGTCCTGGCGCCACCAGCTCAACGTCAACCTGATCGCCCCGGCCGAGCTGACCCGCCACTTCCTGCCCCAACTCCGGGTCGCCCGGGGCCATGTGGTCTTCGTCAACTCCGGTGCGGGCCTCAACGCCCACGCCGACTGGTCCGCGTACGCGGCGTCCAAGCACGGCCTGAAGGCCCTGGCCGATTCGCTCCGCCACGAGGAGCACGCGGCCGGCGTCCGCGTCACCTCGGTCTACCCCGGCCGCACCGCCAGCCCCATGCAGGCGAAGGTCCACCAGCAGGAGGGCAAGGAGTACGACGCGTCGAAGTGGATCGACCCGGAGTCGGTCGCGACGACGATCCTGATGGCGATCGACCTGCCGAGGGATGCGGAGATCAACGACCTGACGGTACGGCCGGGGAGCTGACGGCGACGTCCTGGCGCCGGGCGGTGTCTTTCAGCCCGTCCGGCGATTGAGGACGAGGCCGTTCAGGCCGAAGCGGGGGTCCGGGGGCGGCAGCCCCAGGGACGGCGCCCCCACCGCGGGGTTACGTAGGCTTCGGGGGTGAGCACCAACACCCCGTTCAGCTTCGGCGCAGCCACCGGCATCGGTTCCCTGCCCGGCGGCGACGCCCGCGAGGCCGCCAAGACCGTCACCGGCATCTTCGAGGACTTCCCGTTCCTGCCCGAACTGCCCGCCCGCGGCCCCGGCGCGGACATGATCGGCCGGACCGCCGGCCTGCTCGTCGAGCTGTACGCGCGCGTGGAGCCCAGCGGCTGGCGGATCGGTGACCGACCGGGGCGGGACACCAAGCGGGCCAGGTCCTGGCTCGGTGAGGACCTGGACGCGCTGGAGGAGTTCACGCAGGGATACGAGGGGCCGCTGAAGGTGCAGGCGGTCGGGCCGTGGACGCTCGCCGCCGCGCTGGAGCTGAAGAACGGCGAGGCGGTTCTCTCCGACACCGGCGCCTGCCGCGACCTCGCCGCCTCCCTGGCCGAGGGCCTGCGGCTGCATCTGGAGGAGGTGGGGCGACGCATCCCCGGCGCACAACTCGTCCTCCAGCTCGACGAGCCCTCCCTCGTGGCCGTACTCCGCGGCCATGTGAAGTCCGCGAGTGGCTACCGCACTCACCGTGCTGTCGACCGCCAGCTCGTCGAGGCCACGCTCCGCGACGTCGTCGGGGTTCACACCGGCGGCCCCGCCGTGGTGCACTCCTGCGCACCGGACGTCCCGTTCGCCCTGCTGCGCCGGGCGGGCGCGGCGGCGGTCTCCTTCGACTTCTCGCTCCTCACCGAGCGTGACGACGACGTGATCGGCGAGGCGGTGGAAGCGGGGACCCGGCTGTTCGCCGGTGTCGTGCCGGGCACGGACAGTCGATTGTCAGACCCTGCCGGTAGCGTCATGGGTGTCAGGACGCTGTGGCGCAGGCTGGGGCTGCAACCGGGGCTGCTCGCGGAGGCGGTCACGGTCACGCCGTCGTGCGGACTCGCGGGGGCCTCCCCGGACTACGCGCGCAAGGCCCTCGCCCATTGCGTCCAGGCGGCGAGATCCCTCGCGGACAACCCAGAGTAACGGGAGGACATTACGGTGGCCGGCGACAAGCAAGCGGAGACGACGGTGCCCGCCGAGGCACGGGAGAAGCACGCGAAGCTCGCTGAGCAGATCGAGGAGCACCGCTTCCGGTACTACGTGAACGACGCTCCGGTCATCAGTGACGCGGACTTCGACAAACTCCTGCGCTCCCTGGAGGCGTTGGAGGAGGAGCACCCCGAGCTGCGCACGCCCGACTCGCCGACCCAGAAGGTCGCGGGGGCGTACGAGACGGAGTTCACCTCCGTCGAGCACCGCTCGCGCATGCTTTCCCTGGACAACGCCTTCAGCGACGAGGAGCTGGCTGCCTGGGCCGAGCGCGTCGCGAAGGACGTCGGCGGGTCCGTCCACCACCTCCTGTGCGAGCTCAAGGTCGACGGTCTCGCCGTCAACCTCACCTACGAGCACGGCCGCCTCACGCGCGCGGCGACGCGCGGCGACGGCCGTACGGGCGAGGACATCACGCCCAACGTGCGGACGATCACGGAGATTCCGGACCGTCTTCAGGGCGACAAGGTCCCCGATCTCGTGGAGATCCGCGGCGAGGTCTACTTCCCGATGGAGAAGTTCGAGGAGCTCAACGCCCGTCTGGTGGAGGCGGGCGACAAGCCCTTCGCCAACCCGCGCAACGCTGCGGCGGGTTCACTGCGCCAGAAGGACCCCCGCGTCACCGCGACCCGCCCCCTGCACATGGTCGTCCATGGCATCGGCGTCCTGGAGGGCTTCGAGGGCCTGACCCGCCTCTCCCAGGGCTACGACCTGCTGAAGACCTGGGGCCTGCCCACCTCCCGGCACAACAAGGTGGTCGACGGCCTCGACGGCGTACGGGAGTTCATCGCGTACTACGGCGAGAACCGCCACTCCGTGGAGCACGAGATCGACGGAGTCGTCGTCAAGCTGGACGAGATCCCGCTGCAGGGCAGACTCGGCTCCACCTCCCGCGCGCCGCGCTGGGCGATCGCGTACAAGTACGCGCCGGAGGAGGTCAACACCAAGCTCATCAACATCCGCGTGGGCGTGGGTCGTACGGGCCGGGTCACTCCGTACGCCCAGGTCGAGCCGGTCACGGTGGCCGGTTCGGAGGTCGAGTTCGCCACGCTGCACAACCAGGACGTGGTGAAGGCCAAGGGCGTCCTCATCGGCGACACCGTGGTGCTGCGCAAGGCCGGTGACGTCATCCCGGAGATCCTCGGACCGGTCGCCGACCTGCGCGACGGCAGCGAGCGCGAGTTCGTGATGCCGACCGAGTGCCCCGAGTGCGGTACGGCGCTCAGGCCGATGAAGGAGGCCGACGTCGACCTGCGCTGCCCCAACGCCCGTGCCTGCCCGGCCCAGTTGCGCGAGCGCCTGTTCTATCTGGCGGGCCGCAAGGCCCTGGACATCGAGTACTTCGGATACGTCGCCGCAGCCGCCCTGACCAAGCCGCTGGAGCCCGCCGACCCACCGCTGAAGGACGAGGGCGACCTCTTCGACCTCACCATCGAGCAGCTGCTGCCCATCAGGGCGTACGTCCTCGACCAGGACAGCGGCCTGCCCAAGCGCGACCCGAAGACCGGCGAGGAGAAGATCGCCACGGTCTTCGCCAACCAGGAGGGCAATCCCAAGAAGAACGCCCTCGCCATGCTGGAGACCATCGCGGCGGCGAAGGAGCGCCCGCTCGCCCGCATCCTCACCGGCCTGTCGATCCGTCACGTGGGCCCGGTCGCCGCCGAGGCGCTGGCGCGCGAGTTCCGCTCCATCGACCGTATCGAGCAGGCCACCGAGGAGGAGCTGTCGAACACCGACGGCGTGGGCGGGATCATCGCCGCCTCCCTCAAGGAGTGGTTCGCCGAGGAGTGGCACCAGGAGATCATCCGCAAGTGGAAGGCGGCCGGCGTCCGCATGGAGGAAGAGGGCTCCGGTGAGGACGAAGGCCCGCGTCCCCTGGAAGGGCTTACGGTCGTCGTCACCGGCACTCTCGAACACTTCACCCGCGACGGCGCCAAGGAAGAGCTGCAGAGCCGCGGAGCGAAAGTGACCGGTTCTGTTTCGAAGAAGACTTCTTTCGTAGTGGTGGGTGACAATCCTGGTTCGAAGTACGACAAGGCGATGCAGCTCAAAGTGCCTGTTCTGAACGAGGAGGGCTTCAACGTCCTGCTGGAACAGGGGCCGGACGCGGCGGCCGAAGTTGCGCTTCCCACAGAGGAGTAGCGGTTGAAGGCCACCCGATCGGCGCATACCAGATGCATACGGGTGGCCGGGGCGCATTCGGGCAACCGTCGACGACCGCTGCCCGTGGAAGCCTTCTGCGGCCTACTGTTGAGGTGTGCACCTGCCGTGCCCAGCTGCGGTTGGGGCATCCCCTTGCTCTTGACGAGCAAGGGGAAGGGTTTTCCAACGCGGTGCCGTTGATGGTTGTCGGGCATCGGGCCGCGTGGCGTGGGCACCGCCGGCTGTGAGAGGGACGGGAATGGAACCGACCGAGAGCGCCGCCCCTGACTCACGGCTGCGCCGGGTCACCGACGCGTGGCGGGCGAGCCGGTGGGCCGGGCGGCCTTCGGAGCGTCCGGGCGCGGAGGGGCGCGCCACCGGACAGTACACCGCGACGGACGGGCGCGCCCCGCACCTCACGACCGACCACTCTTCGGGACTGCCGGACGCGGAACACGAACGGCACCTGTCCTGGCCCGCGCTGCCCGCGGCGGTCGTCGCGGCGGCCGCCTTCGTCCTCGGCGCCGGCTTCTACCGGGCGTTCACCGGGACCCATGCGCTCTTCCCGTCCGGCACCGTCGGCTGGGCGCTGGCCGTGCTGACCGGCATCATCGTCGGCCACCTGGTCATGCTCGGCCGCTCCCGCTGGTGGGGCGGCACCGGCTCCGGCGCCGCCCTCACCCTCGCCGTCCTGATGCTCTACGGCTGGGTGCCCGCCGGCATGGTCAGCCTCACCGTCGTCGTGTTGGTCGGCATAGCCCGCCGCAACCGCTGGCGCCAGGGCGTCCTGCACGGCGCGGTGGACATCCTCGGCATCGGCGCCGGAGCCCTGGTGCTCGGCGCCTTCGGGCGCGTGCCGTCCGTGGAGCAGCCCTGGATCCCCGACACCTGGACCCTCTACACAGCGCCCCAGGTGGTGCTGGTCGCCATCGCGTACCTCCTGGTCACCCGCACCCTGCTCTGGTATCTGCACGCACCGCGCCGCGGCGGTCTGCCCACCGTCGCCCGGACCGCCCTGGTCAGACAGGGCCTGGTCGCGGTCGCGTTGCTCGGCATCGCCCCGCTGATCTGTGTGGTCGCCGCCGCCGAGCCGGTGCTGCTGCCGCTGTTCTCCATCCCGTTGATCGCCCTCGACTCCACTCTGTGGATAGCCCGCGCGCGGGCCGAGGAGCAGCTGCGCGACCCGCTGACGGGACTGCCCAACCGGCAGTGGCTGCTGGAGCGCATCTGGACCGCGCTGGACGACGCCGAACGCATCGGCGCCCGCTCCGCCCTGATGCTGATCGACCTGGACCGTTTCCGGTCGGTCAACGACACGTTGGGGCATCTCGCCGGTGACCGGCTGCTCCTGCAGATAGCCGACCGGCTGCGCCTCGCACTGCCGCGCGGAGCGGAGGCCGCGCGGCTGGGTGGCGACGAGTTCGCCGTTTTACTGCCGGTCGCCGACTCCACGACGTCCGCGACCCGACTGGCCCGCGGGCTCGTCGCCGCGCTCAGCTCCCCGCTCGACCTCGACGGGCTCACCCTCGTCCTGGAGGCCAGCGCCGGAGTCGCCGTCTTCCCGGACCACGCCCTGGACGCCGAGGGGTTGCTGCGGCGGGCGGACGTGGCGATGTACCAGGCGAAGCGGGACCGTACGGGCGTCGAGGTGTACGAGTCCAAGCGGGACTCGAACACCCCGGACCGGCTCGGACTGCTGGGTGATCTGCGCCGCGCCCTCGACGCGCACGAGGTACATCTGCACTACCAGCCCAAGGTCCGCTTCGACGGTCAGGTGGCCGGGCTCGAGGCGCTGGTGCGCTGGGTGCATCCCGAGCGGGGGAAGGTGCCGCCGGACGAGTTCATAGCGATCGCCGAGTCCTCGGGTCTGATGCCGCATCTCACGGAGTACGTGCTGGAGACGGCGCTCGGGCAGGTGGCCCGGTGGCGGTCCCAGGGCCTGTTCGTGCCGGTCGCGGTCAACGTCTCGCCCCGCGACGTCCACACGCCCGGTTTCGCGGGCTCCGTCGCCGCGCGGCTGGCCCGGCACGGAGTCCCGGCGGGAGCGCTCCAACTGGAGATAACGGAACACGTCCTGCTCGAGGACCCCCAGCGCGCCGCCGACACGCTGGCCGGCCTGACCGGCCACGGCGTGAAGATGTCCCTGGACGACTTCGGCACCGGCTACTCGTCCCTGGTGCATCTACGGCGGCTGCCGGTGAGCGAGCTGAAGATCGACCGCTCCTTCGTGGCCCGGCTCGCCGTCGACACGGAGGACGCGGAGATCGTCCGCTGCACGGTCGATCTCGCGCATTCGCTCGGCCTGTTGGTCGTCGCCGAGGGCGTCGAGGACGACGAGACCTGGGAGCGGCTGCGCGACATGGGCTGCGACGCCGTACAGGGATGGCTGGTGGCCGCGGCGATGCCGGCCGAGGAGACGACGGCGTGGCTGCGGGCCCGCGGCTCGCGTGGCTGGCAACGGCCTCGCGCGGCGCTCCCGGCAGCGGCGACCGACGAGTAGACCGCCGGGCAGACCTCCCGCCCGCCCACTCGTGCGGGCCCACGCAGGGGTGGACGTCGCCCGTCGGGTCTGCCCTCGCCACTGGCCACGGCGACCGGCGGCATGCCCTCCACCCGGTGACCGGGCCGGGCACCGGGTGCCTCGTGGGCGTAGGGTCCGGGAAACCGTTTCACGGTCAAGGGCCCCCGCCCCATAGGATTGGGCCAAACCCAACACACTCACCCCAGAGGAACGCTGCATGCCTGGCATCACGCGCGAGGAGGTCGCCCACCTCGCCCGGCTGGCGCGTCTGGAGCTGAAGCCCGAAGAGCTCGAACACTTCGCGGGACAGCTGGACGACATCATCGGCGCGGTCGCCCGCGTCAGCGAGGTCGCCGACCAAGACGTACCGCCGACCTCGCACCCGCTCCCGCTGACGAACGTCATGCGGGCGGACGAGGTCCGTCCGTCGCTCACCCCCGAGCAGGCGCTCTCCGGCGCCCCGGCCCAGGAGCAGCAGCGTTTCAAGGTGCCGCAGATCCTGGGGGAGGACTAACCGCCATGACGGACCACGTCAACATCATCAAGCTCACGGCCGCCGAGACCGCCGAGAAGATCGCCTCCGGCGAACTCACGGCCGTCCAGGTCACCGAGGCCCACCTCGCGCGCATCGAGGCCGTCGACGAGAAGGTGCACGCCTTCCTGCACGTCGACCGCGAGGGCGCCCTCGCGCAGGCCCGCGCCGTCGACGAGAAGCGGGTCAGGGGCGAGAAGCTCGGCCCGCTCGCCGGCGTCCCGCTCGCGCTCAAGGACATCTTCACCACCGAGGGCGTCCCGACGACCGTCGGTTCGAAGATCCTCGAGGGCTGGATCCCGCCGTACGACGCGACCGTCACCAAGCGCCTCAAGGCCGCCGACGTCGTCATCCTCGGCAAGACCAACATGGACGAGTTCGCCATGGGGTCCTCCACCGAGAACAGCGCCTACGGGCCGACCGGCAACCCCTGGGACCTCACCAAGATCCCCGGTGGGTCGGGCGGCGGTTCGTCCGCCGCGCTCGCCTCCTTCCAGGCCCCCCTGGCCATCGGCACCGACACCGGCGGCTCCATCCGCCAGCCGGCCTCCGTCACCGGCACGGTCGGTGTGAAGCCGACGTACGGGGCCGTCTCCCGCTTCGGCATGGTGGCGTTCTCGTCCTCCCTCGACCAGGGCGGGCCCTGCGCCCGTACGGTCCTGGACGCGGCGCTTCTGCACGAGGTCATCGCCGGGCACGACCCGCTGGACTCCACGTCGATCGACGCGCCGGTCCCGCCGGTCGTAGAGGCCGCCCGCAACGGCAGCGTCGAGGGCATGCGCGTCGGCGTCGTGAAGCAGTTCCGCGGCGAGGGCTACCAGGCCGGTGTCATCCAGCGCTTCGACGAGTCGGTCGCCCTCCTCAAGGAGCTGGGCGCCGAGATCGTCGAGCTGGACTGCCCGTCCTTCGACCTCGCGCTGTCGGCGTACTACCTCATCGCCCCGTCCGAGTGTTCGTCCAACCTCGCCCGCTTCGACGGCCTGCGCTACGGCCTGCGGAGCGGCGACGACGGCACCCACTCGGCCGAGGAGGTCACCTCGATCACCCGCGAGGCGGGCTTCGGTCCCGAGGTCAAGCGCCGCATCATGCTCGGCACGTACGCGCTGTCGAGCGGCTACTACGACGCCTACTACGGCTCCGCCCAGAAGGTCCGCACGCTCATCACGCGCGACTTCGAGAAGGCCTTCGAGCAGGTGGACGTCATCGTCTCGCCGACGACTCCCACCACCGCCTTCCCGATCGGCGAGCGCGCCGACGACCCGATGGCGATGTACCTGGCCGACCTCTGCACCATCCCCACGAACCTCGCGGGCAACTCGGCCATGTCGCTGCCCTGCGGTCTCGCTCCGGAGGACAACCTCCCGGTCGGTCTGCAGATCATCGCCCCGGCCCTGAAGGACGACCGTCTTTACAAGGTCGGCGCCGCCGTCGAGGCCGCCTTCGTGGAAAAGTGGGGGCACCCGCTCCTCGAGGAGGCTCCGTCGCTGTGACCAAGGCACTGTCCAAGGCCAAGGACTTCAAGAAGTCCAAGTCCGGTACGTACGTGTCCATTGCCACCACCGCCGTCGGCGCGTTCGGTGTCGCCAAGCGGATCAAGAAGGCCAAGGCCGAGAACGACACGCTGCGGCTGATCGACGCGACGGTCGCCGCCGTCGGCATCGTCACCGGCCTCGCCATCCTGTACCGCGAGCTGAAGCGGCTGGGCGACGACGACGTCCTGCTGGGCTGAGAGGGAAGTTTCACCGTGACCACCACGACCGACCTGGAGTCGTACGAGGACGCGCTGGCGTCGTACGACCCCGTCATGGGCCTCGAGGTCCATGTCGAACTCGGCACCAAGACCAAGATGTTCTGCGGCTGTTCGACCGAACTCGGTCAGGACGCCAACACGCAGACCTGCCCCACCTGCCTCGGCCTGCCCGGCGCGCTCCCGGTCGTCAACGCGATCGGCGTCGAGTCCGCGATCAGGATCGGTCTCGCGCTGAACTGCGAGATCGCCGAGTGGTGCCGCTTCGCCCGGAAGAACTACTTCTATCCGGACATGCCGAAGAACTTCCAGACCTCCCAGTACGACGAGCCGATCGCCTTCAACGGCTATCTCGACGTACAGCTGGAGGACGGTGAGACCTTCCGCGTGGAGATCGAGCGCGCCCACATGGAGGAGGACACCGGCAAGTCGACCCACGTGGGCGGCGCGACCGGCCGTATCCATGGCGCCTCGCACTCGCTGCTCGACTACAACCGCGCCGGTATCCCGCTCATCGAGATCGTCACCAAGCCGATCGAGGGTGCGGGCGAGCGTGCTCCCGAGGTCGCGAAGGCCTACGTCCGTGAGCTGCGCGAGGTCATCAAGGCGCTCGGCGTCTCCGAGGCCCGTATGGAGATGGGCCAGATGCGTTGCGACGTGAACCTGTCGCTGCGCCCGCACGGCCGCGAGAAGTTCGGCACGCGGTCCGAGACGAAGAACGTCAACTCGCTGCGGTCCGTGGAGCGTGCGGCCCGTTTCGAGATCCAGCGGCACGCCGCCGTGCTGAACAGCGGCGGCACGATCATCCAGGAGACCCGCCACTTCCACGAGGACACCGGGTCGACGACCTCGGGCCGCGTGAAGGAAGAGGCCGAGGACTACCGGTACTTCCCCGAGCCGGACCTGGTGCCGGTGGCCCCCTCGCGCGAGTGGGTCGAGGAGATCCGGGCGGGGCTGCCCGAAATGCCGCTGGCCCGCCGCAACCGGCTGGTCGCCGAGTGGGACATCACGGCCCTCGACATGCAGGCGATCCTCAACGCCGGCGCGCTGGACCTGATCGTCGCCACGATCGACGCCGGTGCCGACGCGGCCTCCGCCCGCAAGTGGTGGATGGGCGAACTGGCGCGCAGCGCCAACGAGTCCGCCAAGTCGCTCGACGAGCTGTCGATCACGCCGGAGCAGGTCGCCCGGGTCACCGCGCTGGTCAACTCCGGTGACCTGAACGACAAGCTGGCCCGCCAGGTCATCGAGGGCGTCCTCGCGGGCGAGGGCACCCCGGACGAGGTCGTCGAGAAGCGCGGCCTGAAGGTCGTCTCCGACGACTCGGCGCTGGGTACGGCGGTCGACGAGGCCATCGCCGGCAACCCGGGCATCGCCGACAAGATCCGCGGCGGCAAGGTGGCCGCGGCCGGCGCCCTGGTCGGCGCGGTCATGAAGGCGACCCGGGGTCAGGCCGACGCGGCCCGCGTCAAGGAACTGATCCTGGAGAAGCTGGGCGTCAGCGAAGGCTGAGGCCGGTAGTCCCGAACCCTGGGGGGATGCACCGCAGTCGGTGCATCCCCCCAGGTGTGTCACGGGCCGGTGCGTGCGATCAGACGCGGCGGCCCACGAGCCGTACGAAACCCAGCGCACGCCCCTCGTCCACGCGGAGCATCTCCGCGCTTCGGCGAGACATCCGCACGTGGAAGTCGTCCGTGCTCTCCTCGGCGACCACGTCGCACCACAGCAGCCAGTCCCGCCAGCCCTCCGGCTGCCAGTCGGCCGCCTCGACCTCTACGGCCCCGCTGCGCGTCCAGTGGCGCCGCCACCAGTCGGGGGAGTGGAAGCACCAGAAGCCGGGCTCCCACCACGGCTCGAGATGCTCCGGCGGTTCGGTGCCCTCCGGCTCCTGACGCAGTGCCGGTACGACGACCCCGATCCGCCCGCCCGGCTTCAACAGCCGCGTCAGTTCGGCCAGATACAGGTCGTTCGTGCCGAAGTACTGGTAGGCGTCGATGGAGACGATCGCGTCGAAACTGCCCTCGCCGAAGGGCAGGTCGTGCGCCTCGGCGAACACGGGAAGCACGCGGTCGGCGACGCCCGCCTCGGCGATGCGTACGGCGTTCTCGTCGGGCTTCACCCACAGATCGGCCGCGGTGACCTGGACGTCGTACTCCTTGGCGAGGAAGACGGACGTCATCGCGCGGCCGCAGCCCAGGTCGAGGACGCGGGCGCCGGGGCGCAGCTCCTCCAGCCCGAGCGCGGGGGCCAGCCACTCGAGCAGCCACAGCGCGTGTGGGCCCATCTGGTTGTCAACGGTCCAGCGGGCGTCGTAGCGGCTGCTGCGGGGGTAACTCGGGTGGGTCACACGGTCAGTGAGGTCGTTCGAGGTCCTGGGTGTGATGTCGGACATCGGTGAACGGGCTCCTTGAGTCCTTCGTAGTGGAAAGAGATGCGTAGGAGCTCGGTCGGACCTTCAAACAATGCACCCGCTTCGGTCGTCGGCGAGGAGCCGGGGGCGGTGGACGGGCGCACGCTAACAGCTGCCCGCGACGCCTCGCACCGGGATTCTCAGGCGGAGGCGCTACGCTCGCCCGCCATGAGTGGACGCGGTGATTCCGAGATGTCCGAGCTGCACGACGCCGTGGATCCGGCCGAGGACGCGCGGCGGGCCCGCTGGGCGGCGGCCGGGACCGGTGTGCTGCTGGCTCTCGCGGGGCTGGCCGCGTCGACGCTCCGCGCCATGGGATCCGCTCCCGCGCTCGTGCCGACCGCCTACGCCTTCGGCGCCGGAGTCTGCGCGCTCGCCGCTGTGCTGGGGTCCCGGGGGCGTACCCGGCGGGCGCTGTGGCTGCTGATCGTCGGGGCGATGGTGATGGCGCTGGGGGACCAGTTCGACTGAGGTGACAGAGTTATCGTTACTGTCCTGTGATCTGGCTCCCACTCCTGTGAATAAACGCACGAACGCGGTAAACGATCACTTTCGCCTGCAAGAGTGGTCTTCGCATTGCTCATGCGTTCTTTGCGGGCGGTTCACCTCATGAACGAATGTTCCCGGTCAAAGATCCACAAATCCACTCTGGGAGCACGTTTGTGGCAGCCCTTGCACGCTGGTGTGTTCGGCACCGCCTCGTCGCGGTCCTGCTGTGGCTCCTCGCATTCGGCGGTCTGACCGCGGCCGCAGCCGTCACCGGCTCGGCCTACTCCAACGACTACGAGGCTCCCGGCACCGAGTCCGGCCGGGCCATGCAGCTGCTGCAGGACGGATTCCCGGGCTCCGGCGGCGACAGCGACACCGTCGTCTGGCACACCACGTCCGGCACCGTCCGCGCCGCCGACGTCGAGCAGACGATGACGGAGACCCTGGAGCAGATGTCGGACCTGCCCGGAGTCGCGTCCGTGGTCGGCCCCTACGACGGCCAGGGAGCGGGCCGGATCAGCGCCGACGGGCACACGGCGTACGCCACGATCACCTTCGAGGACCGGGCCGAGGACATCAAGAAGTCCGAGGTCGAGGCGGTCGTCCACACGGCCGAGGCGGCCCGGGCCGACGGACTCCAGGTGGAGCTCGGCGGCAGTGCCGTCGCGCTCACGGAGTCGTCGGGCGGCCACGTCGCCGAGATCGTCGGCGTGGCCGTCGCCGCCGTCGTCCTGTTCCTCGCCTTCGGCTCGCTCGCCGCCTCGATGCTGCCCATCGCGACCGCGCTGGTGAGCGTCGGCACCGCGTACGCCGCGATCGTGCTGCTCGGGCACGCCATGACCGTCGCCGACTTCGCGCCCATGCTCGGCATGCTGATCGGGCTCGGCGTCGGCATCGACTACGCGCTGTTCATCGTGACCAGACACCGGCGCGGACTGAAGCGCGGGCTGTCGGTCACCGAGGCGGTCACCAACGCCGTAGCGACCACGGGACGCGCCGTAGTCTTCGCAGGTGCCACCGTTTGCATCGCCCTGCTGGGGATGCTGATCCTCCGGCTGAGCTTCCTCAACGGGGTCGCGATCGCGGCCTCCCTGACCGTCGTCCTGACGGTCGCGGCCTCCGTCACCCTGCTCCCCGCCCTGCTGTCCTTCATCGGCCCGCGTGCCCTGAGCCGGCGCGAACGGCGCCACCTGGAGGAGCACGGGCCCCAACCGGAGCTGCCGACCGGGCTCGCCGCCCGCTGGTCGGCCTTCGTGGAGCGGCACCCCAAGCTGCTGGGCGTCGTCGCGCTGGCCGTCATGACCGTCCTGGCGCTGCCCACGCTCTCCCTCCACCTGGGCACCTCCGACCAGGGCAACGACCCCGAGACGTCGACCACGAGGCAGGCGTACGACCTGCTGGCGGACGGACTCGGACCGGGCGTGAACGGTCCGCTGACCCTGGTCACGCACGTCGACGGCGCCGAGGACAAGCTCGCCCTCGACAACCTCGACGCCACGATCCGCACCACCGAGGGCGTCGCCTCGGTGACCCCGGTGACCTACAACACCGGCGGCGACACCGCGTACTTCACGATCGTCCCGGAGTCCGCGCCCCAGTCGCAGAAGACCAGCGATCTCGTCGACCGGCTGCGCACCGAGGTACTGCCGCGCGCCGAGACCGGTACATCGCTCGACGTGCACGTCGGCGGTGTCACGGCCAGCTACGACGACTTCGCCGACGTCATCGTCGGCAAGCTGCCCCTGTTCGTCGGCGTCGTCATCGGGCTCGGCTGTCTCCTGCTGCTGCTCGCCTTCCGGTCCATCGGCATACCGGTGAAGGCCGCCGCGATGAACGTCGCCGCGGTCGCCGCCGCCTTCGGTGTCGTCGTCGCGATCTTCCAGTGGGGCTGGGGGAGCGAGCTGCTGGGCCTCGGCCGCGCCGGTCCCATCGAGCCCTTCCTCCCCGTGATCATGGTGTCCGTCCTGTTCGGACTCTCCATGGACTACCAGGTCTTCCTGGTCAGCCGGATGTACGAGGAGTGGCTGGAGACCGGCGACAACCGGCGTGCCGTCCGCGTCGGGCTCGCCGAGACCAGCCGGGTGATCAACTCCGCCGCGGTCATCATGATCTCGGTCTTCCTCGCCTTCGTCCTCAGCGGCGACCGCGTGATCGCCATGTTCGGCATCGCACTCGCCTCCGCCGTCGCCCTCGACGCCTTCGTGCTGCGTACGCTTCTCGTCCCCGCCCTCATGCACATGCTCGGCGGCGCCAACTGGTGGCTGCCCCGCTGGCTCGACCAGCGCCTGCCCCGCATCAGCATCGAACCGCCCGAGTGCCGCGCCGCCCATGAAAGGCTGGCCGCCGCGACGGACGCCGAGGTGGCGGACGTACTGGCGAAGGGGTGGGAAGACGATGTACGCGATATCTCTGGGTGACGGTGCAGAACTGCGCCCCCTGGAGCCCTGGCACGCCGAGGAGTTCCTGGCGCACCTCGATCGTGGGCGGGAGTTCATCGGGCAGTTCATCGCGTTCGGCTCCAAGGAGACGGACGTGGCCTCCGCGCGGGCCATGCTCCAGCGGTACGCCGACATGCGCGCCGCCGACACCGCCGCCCTGCACGGCCTGTGGCTGGAGGGCAAGCTCGTGGGCGGCGTGCTCTTCCTGAACTTCGACGCCGAGCACGGCAACTGCGAGGTCGGCTGCTGGCTGGAGCCCGCCGGCGTCGGGCGCGGACTCGTCACGCGCGCGATGCGGGTGCTGATCGACTTCGCGGTCGAGCAGCGCGGCATCCACCGTGTCGAGTGGGTCGCCGCGTCGGGAAACGTGCCCAGCCTGAACGTCGCCCGGCGTCTCGGAATGACCCGCGATGGCGTACGCCGCCAGGCGCACCCCTATGGTGGGGTGCGGCACGACCTCGAGGTGTGGTCGATCCTCGCCCCGGAGTGGCGTGAAGCACGCGCGCGTGCCGAGCACAACGATCAGTAAGAAGAGGCCTCGACGATCATTTAGAGACCTCTCAGACAGCGTCCGTACGGTGCGAGGTATGGGAACCACCAAAACTGTTGACGAGGCCGGAACCGAGGCCACCGAAGTGAAGTCCGACGAGGAGACGGTGGACACCACCGAAGCCGAGGCGAACGAGGAAACCACCGAGGAAACTCCCGAGGAGGCGACCGCCGAGGCAGACCTTGTCGAGAGCGACGGCAGCGATGGCGAGGAACCCTCCGGTGTCGGACAGGGCGCCGGCGCCGTCGTCTCCGCCGCGCTCGGCATCGTCTCGCTGACCGGCAGCTGGGTCGGGACCGTGGCGGCCGCCCGCCAGTCGCTCATCGGCCAGCTGCACGCACAGACCTCGTCGTCCTCCGGCGTCGCCAAGCTCCTCAAGGAGGGCTACGGCGACGCCTGGCAGGCCACCGCGCTGTGGGGCGGCGTGTTCGCGCTGCTCGCGCTGGTCGTCGGCGTCGTGGTGCTGGCCCGGCCCGCGTTCGGCGCGCCCGGCAAGGCACAGCCGGTCTGGATCAAGTCGGTCGCCTGGGGCGGTGTCGCGCTCGGCGTCATCGGCCTGCTCCTGGCCGTGCTCAAGTACACCGACGTCCTGCTCGGGCTGCCTTCCGCCAGCTGAATCACCGCAGGTCACTGAGGGGTCTTAGGGCATCCGTAAGCACCTTACGGATGCCCTGGGGCCCCTCACGCGCATCTAAGGCCCCCGGCACCGCCGAAGATGCGGAACTCTCCCGATGTGGCGTACCCCCCTTGGAGACGAAGGTTGAGGCATCGCAACAAGCGAAGCCCGAAACCCGCACCTCACAAGGGACACCACATGTACGAGTTCGAGATCTCCCAGATCCGTTCCGCCGACCTGATCCGTCAGGCCCAGCACCAGCGCCTGGTCCGCGAGGCCGTCCTCGGACGCCGCGCCGCCCGCCGCGAGGCCGCCCGGCGCGCCACGGAGGACGAAGCCCATAGCCGGCGCCCGAGCCGGCTTCGGTCCGCCCGCGCGGCGTGAGCGCGGGGCTCCGGGAGGACGGCCGCGCGGGGGACGGCCGCCCTCGGCAGGACGAAGACCGCACGAAACAGACCCTGCCCACGCCCTCACCGCGCCTCCCCGCGGTGGGGGCAGCGGTGCGTTCGAAGGCCGGAGTCCCCTCCGCGGGCACCGGTCGGCCGAGCACCGCCGCGCTCCCCGGAAGCACGGTCCGGTCGAAAACCGGTGCCGCGCTGTCGGACCCCCGTGCGATGCTCGGGCTCGTGGAGACCAGGTCCGTCAGTCCGGTGTTCGTGGGTCGTGCCGAAGAACTGAAGACGTTGAACGACGCGCTCGCCCGCGCTGCCGCGGGCGAGCCGCAGGCGTTGCTGCTCGGCGGGGAGGCAGGGGTCGGCAAGACCCGGCTCGTGGAGGAGTTCGCCACCGCGGCCTGCCGCCAGGGTGCCGTCGTCGCGCTCGGCGGCTGCGTCGAGATCGGCGCCGACGGACTGCCCTTCGCTCCCTTCTCCACCGCCCTGCGCGCGCTGCGCCGCGAACTGCCCGACCAGCTCACCGCCGCGGCCGCCGGACAGGAAGAGGAACTCACCCGCCTCCTGCCCGAGTTGGGCGAGTCCAGCGGTGGGCGGCACGACGAGGAGGGCATGGCCCGCCTCTTCGAACTCACCGCCCGCCTCCTGGAACGCGTCGCCGCCGACCGCACCGTCGTCGTCGCCCTGGAGGACCTCCACTGGGCCGACGCCTCCACCCGCCACCTCCTCGCCTATCTCTTCCGCACCCTGCGCACCGGCCGCCTGGTCGTCCTCGCCACCTACCGCGCCGACGACATCCACCGCCGCCACCCGCTGCGCCCTCTGCTCGCCGAACTCGACCGGCTGCGCACCGTCCGCCGTATCGAACTGGGCCGCTTCAACCGGGAGGAAGTGGGCCGCCAGATAGCCGGCATCCTCGCCTCCGAACCGGACCCCACCCAGGTCGACGACATCTTCGAACGCTCCGACGGCAACGCCTTCTTTGTCGAGGAACTCGCCGTCTGCGCCACCGAGGGCTGTGGCACCGGCCTCACCGACTCCCTCCGCGACCTGCTCCTGGTCCGCGTCGAGAGCCTGCCGGAGAGCGCCCAGCGGGTCGCCCGGATCGTCGCCGAGGGCGGCTCCACCGTGGAGTACCGCCTGCTCGCCGACGTGGCCCGGTTCGCCGAGGACGACCTCATCGAGGCCCTGCGGGCCGCCGTGAACGCCAACATCCTGCTGGCCACGCCCGCCGGCGACGGCTACCGCTTCCGCCACTCCCTGGTCCGCGAGGCCGTCAGCGACGACCTGCTGCCCGGTGAGCGCTCCCGCCTCAACCGCCGCTACGCCGAGGCACTCGAGGCCGACCCCACGCTCGTCCCCGCCGACGAGCGCGTCATGCGCCTGGCCAGCTACTGGTACCACTCCCACAACGCCGCCAAGGCTCTCCCCGCCGTCCTCGACGCCTCCGTCGAGGCCCGCCGCCGCCACGCCTACAGCGAGCAACTCCGGCTCCTGGAGCGGGGGATGGAGCTGTGGGACACCGCCCCCGAGGACGTGCGGGACCGGCTGCGCCCCATCGACTACACCGAGGTCTATCCGCCCTGCGGCTGCGACCCCGCCACCACCCCCCTGCGCTACCTCGACCTCATGGCCGAGGCCGCCGTCGCCGGCCGGCTGTCCGGGGAACGCGAACGCGCTCTGAAGATCACCAAGCGCGCGCTGCATCTGCTCGAGGAGGAGGGCGACCCGCTCCGCGCCGCCTGGTTCTGGGCCCAGCGCTCGCGGCTGGTGCAGGCCCTGGCCCGCGGCGACGGATGGCAGGAACTCGCCACCGCCCAGCAGCTCATGCGCGGCCTGCCGCCCTCCGAGGTGCACGCCGAGGTGCTCGCCACCGTCGCCAACTGGTCGATGCTCCACGAACCCGGTCCCGACGCCCTCTCGGCCGCCGAGCGCGCCGTCGAGTACGCGCGCATGGTCGGCGCCCGCGAGATCGAACTCAACGCCCGCCTCACCCTCGGCGGCCTCATGGTCGACGCGGGCTCCGTCGAGCCGGGCCTCGCGGAGATGCGGGAGGTCAAGAAGCGGGCGCTGGAGGAAGGCGTCCCGTACGTCGCCGGCCGCGCCTACGTCAATCTGCCCTCCGAGCTCGACGCGGTCGGCCGCACCCGGGAAGCCGTGCCCATCCTCGAGGAGGGCCTCACCCACACCCGGAAGTTCGGTCAGCTGGACTCCGAGGCCTGGGTGTGGGCCAACCTCTCGGAGGCGCTGTACTCCCTGGGCCGCTGGGACGAGGCCGCCGACGCCGCGGCGGGCGCCCTGCGCGTGGGGCTCAGCGCCAAGCCCCAGGGCGGCGGCGCCGTGTGCCTGGCGCACGTCGCCCTCGGCCGCGGCGACCTGCCCGAGGCCGCCCGCCAACTGGCCGCCGCCCGCGCCTACTTGGGCACGCACGATCCCATGCCTCAGCACACCCTCCTCCTCTCCCGCATCGAGATCGGTGTGGCCGCCGGCGAAGGCCGCCTCCTCGACGCCCGCGCCGAACTGACCCGCGTCCTGGTCTCCGGCATCCCACCCGGCACCCAGCGCTACGGCTGGCCCCTGCTCCTCGCCGCCGCCACCGCCGAGGCCGACGCCCCCGCCCTGACCGCCGCGGCCCAGGGCCGCGTCGACGTCCTCGAACGACTCCGCGAGGCCGCCAAGAAGACCACCACCGACGCTCCCATCTGGCTCGCCCACGAACAGTGGGTCCGCGCCGAACTCGCCCGAGCCGAGGGCCAGGACACCGCCGACACCTGGTCGGACGTGGTCACCGCCTTCGAATGCCTGGACCGCCCATACGACCTCGCCCGCGTCCGTCACCGCCTGGCGGAGTCCCTCCTCGTGGCCGGCGGTGACGACGAGCGCGACCGCGCCGCCGAGCTCCTGCGCCTGGCCCACGCCGTCGCCGACCACCTCGGCGCCCGCCCGCTCGCCGACTCCGTCACTCTGCTCGCCCAGCGCGCCCGCCTCGCCCTGAGCCGCGTCCCGGACCGGCGGACCGCCGATCCCGCCGAATCCCTCGGCCTCACCAGCCGGGAACGCGACGTCCTGCGCCTGGTCGCCGCCGGCCGCACCAACCGCCAGATCGCCGAGGAACTCTTCATCTCCCCGAAGACGGCCAGCGTCCACGTCTCGAACATTCTGGCCAAGCTCGGCGTCTCAGGAAGAGGAGAGGCCGCCGCCGTGGCCCATCGGCTGGGGCTGTTTCCGACGGGGGACGGGGACCGGTTGGCCGCCGGATGAGAGAGGGGACACCGTGTTCAACGCCTTCGAGGAGCTGTTCGCCCCGGGACGCAAGCACACCCGCGACGAACAGAAGCGGCTGGAGCTGACCCGGGAGGACGTCGGGGACAACGACCCCGGGCGCGGACCGATAGATCTCGCGTCCGGGAAGGTCGTCGTACGACTGCCCGACTCTGAGGAGCCGCAGGAGCCGCAGGAGCCGCAGGAGTCGGAGCAGCTGGAGAAGTCGGAGGGGGCAAAGGAGCCGGATCAGCCGGGTCAGCCGGAGAAGTCGGAGGAGCCGGCGCTCACCGAGGAGTGACCGAGGCCGCCTACTTCACCTCCAGCTCCAGGATCCGGTCGTCCCCGCTCTTCGGCGATCCCCGGCCGTCCGTGTTGCTGGTCGTCAGCCACAGCTTGTTGCCGCCCGCCGACACCACCGTGCGCAGGCGTCCGTACTCGCCGGACAGGAAGGCCTGCGGGGCGGCCGAAGCCTCCGTGCCCTTCAGGGGAATGCGCCACAGGCGCTGACCCTTCAGACCCGCCATCCAGATGGAGCCCTCGGCGTAGGCGATGCCGCTGGGGGAGGCATCGTCCGTGTGCCACTGGGCTATCGGGTTGTGGTACTTGGAGTCGGACGACTTGCCCTCGGCGTTGGGCCAGCCGTAGTCGTCGCCCGGCTTGATCGCGTTCAGCTCGTCCCAGGTGTCCTGGCCGAACTCCGAGGCGAACAGGCGCTGTTTGGAGTCCCAGGCCAGACCCTGCACATTGCGATGGCCGTAGGTGTAGACGGGGGAGTTCGGGAACGGGTTGCCGGGAGCCGGTTCGCCCTCCGGAGTCAGGCGGAGGATCTTGCCGCCCAGGGACTTCTTGTCCTGGGCCAGGCCCCGGTCACCGCTCTCGCCCGTGCCCGCGTACAGCATTTCGTCCGGGCCGAAGGCGATCCGGCCGCCGTTGTGGATGTAGCCCTTGGGGATGCCCTTGAATATCGTGTCCGGCGCGCCCAGCTGTTCACCGGCCGGCTTCTTGGCGTCGTACAGCATGCGGACAATGCGGTTGTCCGAGGCCGAGGTGAAGTACGCGTAGATCATGTGGTCCGAGGCGTAGTCCGGGGAGAGGGCGATGCCGAGCAGGCCGCCCTCGCCCGCCGGGGAGACCCCGGACACCGTGCCCAGCTCGGTCTTCCTGCCCGTCTTCGCGTCGACCTTGGTGATCGTCCCCTTGTCCCGGGAGGCGACGAGCAGGGCGCTGTCGTCCGGGAGCGGGGCGAGACCCCAGGGGGTGTTCAGGCCCGTGGTGACCGTACGCAGCACCTTGACCGAGCCCTTGGCGGGCGCGGCCTGCTCGGTGGACTGCTCCGCCGGGGAGGAGTTCGCGGTCGCACTTCCCGGCGTCGCACCGCCATCGCCACCCGGGGACCCTCCACCCCCGCCGCTGGAGGAACAGCCGGCCGTCAGCAGGAGCGCGGTCGTGGCCAACACGGTCGGCACAACTCGTCGTAGCACGATCTTGGTCCCTTCGAGCGGCGGTCCAGCGGCAGGTTCTACTTGTCTTACACCGCTCGCGCCCCGCAGGTTCCCGATCAACAGATCCCGAATCCGCGGGGGACCGCGGCCACCCGTCCGCTTCCGGTCTCGCGTCCGCTGTCCTCAGTCCCAGGATCCCCGCGCACTCGGCAGCTGCGCCACCTCGGCGAGGTCCTCCGGCTCCAGCCGCAACGCAGCCGCCGCCGCGTTCTCCGTCGCCCACCGCTCCTGTTTGGTGCCCGGGACCGCGACCACGTGCCGTCCCTGCGCCAGCACCCAGGCCAGGGCCACCTGGGCCGGCGTGACCTCGTCGCCGTGCCGGGCCGCGATGCGGCGCAGGCCGACCACGATCGGCTGGTTCGAGGCCATCATCTCCGCGGTGAAACGGGGGTGGCGGGCGCGGACGTCGTCCGGTTCGAAGCCCTCGCCGGGGGTGAGGGTGCCGGTCAGGAAACCGTTGCCGAGCGGCATCGCGGCCAGGAAGCCGACGCCGCGCGCCTCGCACCACGGCAGCAAGGACTCCAGAGCCTCCGGCGACCACACCGACAACTCGGCCTCCACCGCGCTCACCGGGAACACCTGCTGCACCCGCTGGAGCTGCCGAATCGTCGCGTCGTGCAGCCGCCCGCCGGACCGGCGGCCGCCGCGCGCACCGACCGCGCACAGCCCCAACGCCCGTACCTTTCCGGCCTGGACGAGCTCCGCCATCGCGCCCCACGTCTCCTCGACGGGGACCTCGGGGTCCTCGCGGTGCAGCTGGTAGAGGTCTATGACGTCCGTCTGCAGGCGCCGCAGCGACGCGTCGCAGGCGCGCTTCACATAGCCGGGGCGGCCGTTGGCCACGATGTGCTGCTCGCCCACCAGCAGCCCCACCTTGGTCGACACGAAGGCGTCCTCGCGGCGCTCCTTCAACGCCCGCCCCACCAGCAGCTCGTTGGTGAACGGGCCGTACATGTCGGCCGTGTCCAGGAGCGTCGAACCCGCGTCCAGCGCCCGGTGCACCGCCTTCAGCGACTCGTCGCCCCGCTGCCGCGACCCGCTGTACGCCCAGCTCATCGGCATGCACCCAAGGCCGACGGCCCCCACCGCGAGTGCCCCCGCGCCGATCGTCCTGCGCTCCACCTGCTCGTGACCCTCCCTCTCCTGGCCCCCCAACCTAACCTCTGCGCTCCCGCGACCCTGACATAGCCTCCTGACATGACTGCTGACGTGTGGCTTCCGATCCCGCCGGACACCATCGAGGGGCTTCCCGAAGGCCCCAACTACCGTTTCTGGGACGGCGACGAGGAGTTCCCCGCGGACCCGGCCGACTGCGCCTACTACGTCGTTCCCTACATGAAGCCCGCGAGCGTGGGCGTACGCCCCCTGCCCGAGTTGAGCGGCGTCCAGGTCGTACAGACGCTGTCGGCCGGCATCGACAGCCTGGAACCGGGCCTGAAGCACCTGGGTCCCGGCGTGCGGGTGTGCAACGCGCGCGGGGTGCACGAGGCGAGCACCGCCGAGCTCGCGCTCACGCTGATCCTCGCCTCGCTGCGCGGCGTCCCCGACTTCGTGCGCGCCCAGGGCCGCGGGGAGTGGCTCGGCGGATTCCGGCCCGCGCTGGCCGACCGCAACGTCCTCATCGTGGGATACGGATCGATCGGATCCGCGATCGAGGACCGGCTCATTCCGTTCGAGGTCGCGCGGGTGGCGCGCGTCGCGCGCTCCGCACGCACCACGGCGCGCGGCCCGGTGCATCCGCTCACCGATCTGCCCGCGCTGCTTCCCGAAGCGGACGTCGTCGTCCTCGTCACGCCCCTCACCGAGACCACCCGTGGTCTGGTCGGCGCCGACTTCCTCGCGCGCATGAAGGACGGCGCGCTCCTCGTGAACGTCTCCCGCGGGCCCGTGGTCGACACCAAGGCCCTGCTCGCCGAAGTGGAGAGCGGCCGCATCACCGCCGCCCTCGACGTCACCGACCCCGAACCGCTGCCCAGGGAGCACCCCTTGTGGCGCGCGCACGGCGTTCTCATCAGCCCCCACGTCGGCGGACCCACGTCCGCGTTCCTGCCCCGGGCGAAGCGACTCCTTGTGGACCAGTTGACCCGATTCGTGAACCGGGAGCCGTTGCGCAACGTGATCCTTACGACAGGCGCAACCGGCGCGTGACCCCGACGACCGGAGCGTCCCGCGTGTGATCCGCGCGACCGGCGCAACAGGCGCGTAATCCGTTTCCGGTACCCTCCGCTACCTTCCGGACGCGGTCCGTGCCCGCATTACCGCTGGCCGTCACGGAGCGTAGAGGAACTATGTCCCTGAGTGACGAGACTGGTGTATCGTCCCGAACAGGGGCTGCGCCGTGCACCGTTCGGCGCCGGGGATGGACATTTCAGACTGTGAGGGGGGCGACGGGCGATGCACGGCCTATGGGCGAGCGATCCGACGCGACGGGGCTGCCGACGGCGACCCTGGCGTACGGCCGCGTGCAGACGCGGTCACCACGGCAGTCACGGCTGCCGTCACGGCAACCACCACCGCAGGCACAACAGCCGCCGGAGGCATGCGCACCCGGCGCACCCGGGCCCGGGAGCGACTAGGACCGGGAGCGCCCGGTGAGCTCGCCCCTGCCTCCCATGACGACCCTCGACGGAGCGCTGCGGGCACAGCCTTCGCCGGGGGCGCTGCTGCCGCGTCCGCCGGTCGGCGGACGGCCCGGCCTGGTCCACCAACTCGTCCTGGCCCTGGTCTGCGCGGGATACGCCGTCGGTTCCGCGCTCAACTGGGGTTCGGACGAAGTCGCGCTGATCATGGGTGACTTCGGGCTGAGCGCCGCCGCGGCCGCCGCCGCCGTGTCGCTCTTCCTGTACGCCCGCAGCCGCCGTATCCGCTTTCGACCCGCCTGGCTGCTGTTCGCCCTCTCCTCGGCGATGGCCGCCCTGGGCAACGCGGTGTGGGGGTGGTACGAGGTCGTCCTGGGCGAGCAGGTGCCCTCCCCCAGCTATGCCGACCTGTTCTTCCTGTGCTTCGCGCCGCCCGCGATCGTGGGGCTCCTGGTGCTCGCCAAGCGGCCGGTGACGAAGGCCGGTTGGGTCTGCCTCGCGCTCGACGCCTGGTTGATCGGCGGCTCGTTGCTCACGCTGTCGTGGAGTCTCGCGCTCGCCCAGGCGGCCAAGTTCGACGGGCCGAGCGTCGCGCACACCGCGCTCTCGCTCGCGTACCCGCTGCTGGACATCGCCCTGGTCAGCATGGTGCTCGCGCTGCACTTCAGGCGCTCGGCGGTGAACCGCACGGCGGTCAACACCGCCATCGGCGCGCTGGCGCTGACAGTGATGTGCGACGCCCTGTTCACCTCACCGTTGCTCCACAACAGCTACCACTCGGGCCAGTTGCTCGACGCGGGCTGGTTCGCCGGCTCCCTGCTCCTCGCGTACGCGCCCTGGGTCGCGCCCCGGCAGGCGGAGGCCGACCGGCACGAGGCCGACGGGTACACGCGCGTGGTGCACGAACACCTGCCGGGCCAGCGGGGCGGCGCGCACCAGCACCATGCGGCCCCCCAGGGAGGCGATCACAGTCGGTATCCGGCCGCCCGGCCCATCGCCGGCTCCCTGGCCGCCCTCACGCCCTATCTCGCCGCCGCCGTCTGCACGCTGGGGATCCTCTACAACGTCCTCAACGGCCGCAGCGTCGACCGCGTGGTGCTCCTGACCGGCGGCACGGTCGTGCTCGCCCTCGTGGTGCGCCAGGGCATCATGCTGCTCGACAACATCACCCTCACCCAGGAACTGGCGCAGAAGGAGAACCACTTCCGCTCCCTGGTGCAGGGCTCCAGTGACGTCATCATGATCGCCGCGCCCAACGGCATCCTCCGGTACGTCTCCCCGGCCGCCGCCGGGGTCTACGGACGCCCCGCCGAGGACCTGGTGGGTACGGAACTGGCCAATCTCATCCACCCGGAGGACCTGGGCTGCGTGGTGCACGAGGTGCGCCGCTTCCTCGCCGCCAGCCCGCCCGAGGAACCCACTACGCGCATCGAATGCCGCTTCCGGTCCGGCGACGGCGGCTGGCTCAACGTCGAGTCGACCGTCAACCGTCACCACGGCGGCCTCATCTTCAACAGCCGGGACGTGACGGAAAGGGTGCGTCTGCAGGCGCAGTTGCAGCACAACGCCGAACACGACCCGCTCACCGACCTGCCCAACCGCGCCCTGTTCACCCGGCGCGTCCAGCAGGCCCTGTCCGGCCGTCGCGCCTCCGACCGCGGCGCCGCCCTGCGCGGCACGGCCGTGCTCTTCATCGACCTCGACGGCTTCAAGGCCGTCAACGACACGATCGGGCACCAGGCCGGGGACGAGCTGCTCGTCCAGGCCGCCCGCAGACTCCAGGACGCGGTCCGGCAGGGCGACACCGCCTCCCGGCTGGGCGGCGACGAGTTCGCGGCCCTGATCGTCGGGGACGGCACCCGGGACCGCTCCGCGCGCGAACGGCACATCCTGGAGCTTGCCGACCGCCTCAGGATCACTCTCTCGCAGCCGTATCTCATCGACGGCAACGATGTCCGGGTCGCCGCCTCCATCGGCGTGGCCTTCGCCGAACCCGGCCTCGGCGCGGGCGAGTTGCTGCGCAACGCGGACCTCGCCATGTACCGAGCCAAGGCGGGGGGCAAGGGGCGCGTCGAGCTGTACGCCCCACAGATGCAGCAGGACGTCGTACGGAAGGCGGAGCTGGCCACGCGCCTGCGTGCCGCGCTGCACGACGGCGAGTTCGCGCTGCTGCACCAGCCCGTCGTCTGCCTGGCGGACGGCCGGATCACCTCGGTCGAGGCCCAGGCGCGCTGGCGGTCCTCGCAGGGGGTGCTGTTCACCCCTGCCGAGTTCCTGCGGGTCGCCGAGGACAGCGACAGGACCGCGGAGCTGGGCCGCTGGATGCTGGAGGAGGCCGTCGAGCAGGCGGCCGAGCGCACCGCGACGGGGCTGGCCGTGCCCGTGGCGGTCCGGGTGAGTGCCCGGCGGCTGCTGGACCGGTCGATGCCGCTCGGCTCGATCGAGGCGCTGCTGACCCGGCACGGGCTGCCGTCCGGGTCGCTGGTGATCGAGCTGGCCGACACCGACCCCCGGGTCTCCCTGGACGAGCTGGAGCGTCGCCTGGGCGCCCTGCACAGACTCGGCGTCCGGATCGCGCTGGACGGCTTCGGCAGCGGCTACGCGGCGATCACGGCGCTGCGCAGACTCCCCGTCGACGTGCTGAAACTCGACCGCAGTCTGGTCGAGGGCGTCGTCGAGTCGGCGCGGCTGCACAAGATCACCAGCGGGCTGCTGCGGATCGCCGGCGACCTCGGGCTGCAGTCCGTGGCCGAAGGGGTGGACCTGCCCGAGCAGGTCGTCGCCCTGCGCGCGATGGGCTGCACGCACGGACAGGGCATGGCGTTCTCCGGGCCACTGGACGAGTACCGGCTGCGCAGGGCGCTCGCCTCCGGTCACTATCCGGTGCCGCACGGTCCGATCGAGCCGGCGTTCGCGGGCGGTGTGAGGGAGCCGACACCGACTGTGGCGCCCCGGAGGTGAGTGGGCCATGGGAAGGGTGCGCCGCGCTGTGGACAGGTGGTGCACCCGTCGTTCCGGGAGGCGGACGTGCCCTCCGCTCACATAATGAGACTCCCGTCCCACCCACTTGACACGTGGTGCGTGCCGGAGAGAGGGTCTGTGCCATGCGCACCCGAATTCTCGTACTTGGAAAGCGCGTCGGCTGAGCTGGTGATGTCCGGACCGACCCGGAACTCCCAGCGACCGCACCCGGCGCGCTCCCCTCGCTTGCCTTACGGCACGAGGGGTTTTTTGTTGCACAGGCACCAGTCGTGCAGCGCCTGAACACCGCACAAACCTCGCAAAAACCCTCAGCATCGAGAAGAGAATGCCGATGACCGAGCAGGCCACCGGGGCCCATCCGCAGCCGCGGCCCCGATCCGGAGGACGGCAGTCCGCACCCGAGCACGTCACGGGCGCGAAGTCCCTCATCCGCTCTCTCGAGGAGGTCGGGGCCGACACCGTATTCGGCATTCCCGGCGGTGCGATCCTTCCCGCGTACGACCCGATGATGGACTCCACCCGGGTGCGGCACGTCCTGGTCCGCCACGAGCAGGGCGCGGGCCACGCGGCCACGGGTTACGCGCAGGCCACCGGCAAGGTCGGCGTCTGCATGGCGACCTCCGGTCCCGGTGCCACCAACCTGGTGACCCCGATCGCGGACGCGCACATGGACTCGGTGCCGCTCGTGGCGATCACCGGCCAGGTCGCGTCCAAGGCGATCGGCACGGACGCCTTCCAGGAGGCGGACATCGTCGGCATCACCATGCCGATCACCAAGCACAACTTCCTGGTCACCAAGGCCGAGGACATCCCGCGGGTCATCGCGCAGGCGTTCCACATCGCCTCCACCGGCCGCCCGGGCCCGGTCCTGGTCGACATCGCGAAGGACGCGCTGCAGGCGCAGACGACCTTCTCCTGGCCGCCGGTCATGGACCTGCCCGGCTACCGCCCGGTGACCAAGCCGCACGCCAAGCAGATCCGCGAGGCCGCCAAGCTGATCACCTCCGCCAAGCGGCCCGTCCTCTACGTCGGCGGCGGTGTCATCAAGGCACACGCCACCGCCGAGCTCAAGGTTCTCGCCGAGCTCACCGGAGCGCCCGTCACCACCACCCTGATGGCGCTCGGCGCATTCCCCGACAGCCACCCGCTGCACGTGGGAATGCCGGGCATGCACGGTGCGGTCACCGCCGTCACCGCGCTGCAGAAGGCCGACCTGATCGTCGCCCTCGGAGCCCGCTTCGACGACCGCGTCACCGGCAAGCTGGACAGCTTCGCCCCGTACGCCAAGATCGTCCACGCCGACATCGACCCCGCGGAGATCGGCAAGAACCGCGCCGCCGACGTGCCGATCGTCGGGGATGCCCGCGAGGTCATCGCCGACCTGGTCCAGGCGGTGCAGAAGGAGCACAGCGAGGGCCACCAGGGCGACTACACCGCGTGGTGGAAGGACCTCAACCGCTGGCGCGAGACGTACCCGCTCGGCTACGACCAGCCCGACAACGGCTCGCTGTCCCCGCAGCAGGTCATCGAGCGCATCGGGCAGCTCGCACCGGAGGGCACGATCTTCGCGGCGGGCGTCGGCCAGCACCAGATGTGGGCCGCGCACTACGTCCAGTACGAGAAGCCCGCGACCTGGCTGAACTCCGGCGGCGCCGGAACGATGGGCTACGCGGTCCCGGCCGCGATGGGCGCCAAGGCCGGAGCCCCGGACCAGACCGTCTGGGCGATCGACGGCGACGGCTGCTTCCAGATGACCAATCAGGAGCTCACCACCTGCGCCCTGAACAACATCCCGATCAAGGTCGCCATCATCAACAACGGCGCCCTCGGGATGGTCCGCCAGTGGCAGACCCTCTTCTACAACCAGCGGTACTCCAACACCGTGCTGCACTCCGGCCCGGACGCCGACGGCAAGCAGCCCAGCGCCGGCACGCGCGTGCCCGACTTCGTGAAGCTGTCCGAGGCCATGGGCTGCTACGCGATCCGCTGCGAGTCCCCCGAGGACCTCGACAAGGTCATCGAAGAGGCGAACTCCATCAACGACCGCCCGGTCGTCGTCGACTTCATCGTCCACGAGGACGCGATGGTGTGGCCGATGGTCGCCGCAGGCACCTCGAACGACACGATCATGGCCGCTCGGGACGTCCGCCCCGACTTCGGCGACAACGAAGACGACTGAGCGAGAGAGACGAAAGAGAAATGTCCAAGCACACGCTCTCCGTCCTGGTGGAGAACACCCCGGGCATCCTGGCCCGGATCGCCGCCCTGTTCTCCCGCCGCGGCTTCAACATCGACTCGCTCGCGGTCGGTGTCACCGAGCACCCCGACATCTCCCGCATCACCATCGTGGTGAGCGTCGACGACCTGCCCCTCGAGCAGGTGACGAAGCAGCTCAACAAGCTCGTCAACGTGCTCAAGATCGTCGAGCTGGAGCCGGGTTCGGCCGTTCAGCGCGAACTCGTTCTGGTGAAGGTGCGCGCCGACAACGAGACGCGCTCCCAGATCGTCGAGATCGTCCAGCTGTTCCGCGCCAAGACCGTCGACGTCTCCCCGGAGGCCGTCACCATCGAGGCCACCGGCAGCAGCGACAAGCTGTCCGCCATGCTCAAGATGCTGGAGCCGTACGGCATCAAGGAGCTCGTCCAGTCCGGCACGATCGCGATCGGCCGCGGCGCCCGTTCGATCACGGACCGGTCCCTGCGCGCCCTCGACCGGTCCGCGTAACCCTCGTAGAAGATTCACCCACGACCGGAAACGGGCGGTCGGCGGTCGTCGGCCGCCCGTATTCCGAGACCCCGAAACTTCATTTCCGCCCGCCGTCATACGGTGGGACGCAACACCTGCACACCAAGGAGAGAACCCAAAGTGGCCGAGCTGTTCTACGACGCCGACGCCGACCTGTCCATCATCCAGGGCCGCAAGGTCGCGGTCATCGGTTACGGCAGCCAGGGCCACGCCCACGCGCTGTCGCTCCGTGACTCGGGTGTCGACGTCCGTGTCGGTCTGCACGAGGGCTCCAAGTCCAAGGCCAAGGCCGAGGAGCAGGGCCTGCGCGTGGTGAGCCCGTCCGAGGCCGCCGCCGAGGCCGACGTCATCATGATCCTGGTGCCGGACCCGATCCAGGCCCAGGTCTACGAGGAGTCCATCAAGGACAACCTCAAGGACGGCGACGCGCTGTTCTTCGGCCACGGCCTGAACATCCGCTTCGACTTCATCAAGCCCCCGGCGGGCGTGGACGTCTGCATGGTCGCCCCCAAGGGCCCGGGTCACCTGGTGCGCCGTCAGTACGAGGAGGGCCGCGGCGTTCCGTGTATCGCGGCCGTCGAGCAGGACGCGACCGGCAACGGCTTCGCGCTCGCGCTGTCGTACGCCAAGGGCATCGGCGGCACCCGCGCCGGCGTCATCAAGACGACCTTCACCGAGGAGACCGAGACCGACCTGTTCGGTGAGCAGGCCGTTCTCTGCGGTGGTACGGCCGCGCTGGTCAAGGCCGGTTTCGAGACGCTGACCGAGGCCGGCTACCAGCCGGAGATCGCGTACTTCGAGTGCCTCCACGAGCTGAAGCTGATCGTGGACCTCATGTACGAGGGCGGCCTGGAGAAGATGCGCTGGTCGATCTCCGAGACCGCCGAGTGGGGCGACTACGTCACCGGCCCGCGGATCATCACGGACGCCACCAAGGCCGAGATGAAGAAGGTCCTCGCCGAGATCCAGGACGGCACCTTCGCGCGTGAGTGGATGGCCGAGTACCACGGCGGTCTGAAGAAGTACAACGAGTACAAGCAGAAGGACGCCGAGTCCCTGCTGGAGACCACCGGCAAGCAGCTGCGCAAGCTGATGAGCTGGGTCGACGAAGAGGCGTGAGCCGAGCGCTCCGCGACGGTGCCGCCGACCCGGGGCGCCGTCGCGGGGCCTTCGCCCCGGACCCCGCTCCTCAAAGGCCGCAGGGGCCGGACCTAGTTGTCCGGCCCGTCCAGCCACGTCCGGGTGATCCTTCCGCAGAGGCGCAAGACGACCATCGCCGCGCCACTACACTGCCTTACTACATACGCGTCAGGCCCACAGCGTCGTGCGTCTTCCACGCGGCCAGTACCCTCCACCGCCAGCGGCCGTCGGGACGGCCGTCCGCATTGGACATGTGAGGACTCACGTGAGCTCGAAACCTGTCGTACTCATCGCTGAAGAGCTGTCGCCCGCGACTGTGGACGCGCTTGGCCCGGACTTCGAGATCCGGCACTGCAACGGAGGGGACCGAGCCGAACTGCTCCCCGCCATCGCCGACGTCGACGCGATCCTGATCCGCTCCGCGACCAAGGTCGATGCCGAGGCGATCGCCGCCGCGAAGAAGCTGAAGGTCGTCGCACGAGCCGGCGTCGGCCTGGACAACGTAGACGTCTCCGCCGCCACCAAGGCCGGCGTGATGGTCGTCAACGCCCCGACCTCCAACATCGTGACCGCCGCGGAGCTCGCCTGCGGGCTCCTCGTCGCCACCGCCCGCCACATTCCGCAGGCCAATGCCGCGCTGAAGAACGGCGAGTGGAAGCGCAGCAAGTACACGGGCGTCGAGCTCGCCGAGAAGACCCTCGGTGTCGTGGGTCTCGGTCGGATCGGTGCGCTGGTCGCTCAGCGCATGTCCGGCTTCGGGATGAAGGTCGTCGCCTACGACCCCTACATCCAGCCCGCGCGCGCCGCCCAGATGGGCGTCAAGGTGCTGTCGCTCGACGAGCTGCTCGAGGTCTCCGACTTCATCACCGTGCACCTGCCCAAGACCCCCGAGACCGTCGGACTCATCGGCGACGAGGCGCTGCGCAAGGTCAAGCCCAGCGTGCGCATCGTCAATGCCGCGCGCGGCGGGATCGTCGACGAGGAGGCGCTGTACTCCGCCCTCAAGGAGGGCCGGGTCGCCGGTGCCGGTCTCGACGTGTACGCGAAGGAGCCCTGCACGGACTCCCCGCTCTTCGAGTTCGACCAGGTCGTCGCCACGCCGCACCTCGGTGCCTCCACCGACGAGGCGCAGGAGAAGGCCGGTATCGCCGTCGCCCGCTCGGTGCGCCTCGCCCTCGCCGGTGAGCTCGTGCCCGACGCGGTGAACGTCCAGGGCGGCGTCATCGCCGAGGACGTCAAGCCGGGCCTGCCGCTCGCCGAGCGCCTCGGCCGCATCTTCACCGCGCTGGCCGGCGAGGTCGCTGTCCGTCTCGACGTCGAGGTGTACGGCGAGATCACTCAGCACGACGTGAAGGTGCTGGAGCTCAGCGCCCTCAAGGGTGTCTTCGAGGACGTCGTCGACGAGACCGTGTCGTACGTCAACGCCCCGCTGTTCGCGCAGGAGCGCGGCGTCGAGGTGCGGCTGACGACCAGCTCGGAGTCGGCCGACCACCGCAACGTCGTCACCGTGCGCGGCACGCTCGGCAACGGCGAGGAGGTGTCGGTCTCCGGCACGCTGGCCGGCCCCAAGCACCTGCAGAAGATCGTGGCCGTCGGTGAGTACGACGTCGACCTCGCGCTCGCCGACCACATGGTGGTGCTGCGGTACGAGGACCGTCCCGGTGTCGTCGGCACGGTGGGGCGCATCTTCGGTGAGGCGGGTATCAACATCGCCGGTATGCAGGTCGCTCGTGCGGCGGCGGGTGGCGAGGCGCTGGCCGTGCTGACCGTCGACGACACGGTGGCCCCCGGTGTGCTGGTCGAGGTCGAGGCGGAGATCGGGGCGACGTTCGCCCGCTCGGTGAACCTGGTCTGAGGTTGCCGTCGCCTGGGGGCTGCCGCCCCCGGGCCCCCGCTTTCGGCCCTTGAGGGGCCTCGTCGTCAAACGCCGGACGGGCTGAGAATGCCCGTCCGGCGTTTGCATGTTCAGTTACTTGTCGGCGACGTGAATCCCGCGCAGCGCCCGTGCCGCCAGCATGGCCGCGCCCGCCAGGAGCACCGTTCCCGCGATCGCCGCTCCCTGCATTCCGCTGGTGAACGCCTCCCGGGCCGCCGTGGCCAGGGCGTCGCCGGTGGTGCCCGGCAGCCGGCCCGCGATCGCCAGTGCGCCGCCGAGGGTTTCGTGGGCCGCGGCGGGGGCCGAGGCCGGGATGTCGTGGCGGTAGATCGCCGTACCGATCGAGCCGAGGACCGCCATCCCCAGCGCGCCGCCGAACTCCGCGCCGGTCTCCATCAGGGAGGACGCAGAGCCCGCCCGCTCCACCGGGGCGCTGCTCATCGCGAGGTCCGTGATCTGGGAGATGACCATGACGATCCCGGAGGCGAGGACACCGCACGCGGCCAGGACCAGCCAGAGTGAGTCCGTGTCCGCGAGGGCCAGCAGCGCGTAGCCGGCAGCCGCGATGGCGAAGCCCGCGGTGACGACGTAGGCGCGGTTGACGCCCTTCTGGACCAGGGTGGTCGCCAGCGGAGCCGCCATGCCGATCGGCACCGACGGGAGCAGCGCCCACAGGGCCGCCTCCATCGCGCTCTTGTCGAGCACCGACTGCAGGTACTGCGTGGTGAAGAACGCCGAGCCCATGATGCCGAACGTGGCGACGAGGTTGAGGGCGACGGAGGGGGCGAAGCCGCGGCCGCGGAACAGGGCCGGGGAGATCATCGGGTTCGTGGCCGTGCGCTGACGGTGGACGAAGAGGGCGGCGAACAGCAGGCCGACGGTGATCGAGACGACGTACTGCGCGTGCCAGCCCTCGGACGGGATCTCCTTCAGGCCGTAGATGACGGGGAGCACGGCGGCCATCGACAGGGGGACGCTCAGCCAGTCGAAGCGGCCGGGGTTCGGGTCGCGCGACTCCGGCAGCAGGAACGGGCCGAGGACCAGCAGCAGTGCCATCGCGGGCAGGTTGACCAGGAAGACCGAGCCCCACCAGAAGTACTGGACGAGGACGCCGCTCATCACCGAGCCGAGCGCGACGCCGGCCGTCATCACGCCGGACCACAGGCCGATCGCCTTCGCGCGCTGGCCGGCGTCGGTGAACATCGTGCGGATCAGGGCCATCGTCGACGGCATCAGGGTCGCGCCGCCGATGCCGAGGACCGCGCGGGCCGCGATGAGGGTCTCGGCGCTGTTCGCGTAGGCCGCGATCAGTGAGGCGGTGCCGAAGGCCGCGGCGCCGATCAGGAGGAGCTTGCGGCGGCCTATGCGGTCGCCCAGCGAGCCCATCGTCATCAGCAGGCCCGCGAGGACGAAGGCGTAGATGTCGAAGATCCACAGCTGCTGTGTGCCGCTCGGCTCCAGGTCCGCGCTGATCGCCGGGATCGCGAAGTAGAGGACCGAGACGTCCATCGAGACCAGCAGCAGCGGGAGCATCAGCACGCCCAGTGCGGTCCATTCACGGCGTCCGGCGCGCTGGCCGGCCGGAGGTGCGGTGGTGCTCGGCGAGTTCGTCATGGCAGTGACTGTACGGGCGTCTTAAACGCTTGTCTAGAACGCTTGTATAAGTCGTGCGTATAGGACGGTTGTATGGATCGTGAGTAGGGTGTGGGCATGGGACATCGTGAGGATCTGCTCGAAGGCGCCAAGCGCTGCCTGCTGGAGAAGGGGTTCCTGCGGACGACCGCGCGGGACATCGTCAAGGAGTCGGGGACGAACCTGGCGTCGATCGGTTATCACTACGGGTCGAAGGATGCGCTGCTGGTGCAGGCGTATGTCGCCCTGGTCGAGGCCACGGGGGACCGGTTCGAACCCGGCGGGGCGGGTGAGGCCACGAAGGCGACCCCTGCCGGGTCGCTGGAGCGGTTCCAGGCGGTGTGGGCGAACATCGTCGGTGCGGTGGACGAGTCGCGTGCGATCTGGCTGCTGAGCTTCGAGCTGATCGTCCAGGGCGACCGGATGCCGGAGGTGCGCCGGATGCTCGTGGAGGCGCAGGAGCAGGGCCGGTCGGGTCTGTTGCCCCTGTTCAACGACATCCCGGAGGAGGAGCAGGGCAAGGAGGCCGTCGACACCGAGGGCCGCCTCTACCAGACCCTGCTCCAGGGGCTCATGGTGCAGTGGGTCTTCGATCCGGACACGGCGACCGACGCGGAGCAGCTGGCCGAAGGTCTGCGCCGCGTGATCGCCGGGGCTGCGAAGAGCTGATCCGCCCGTCCCGCATCTCCAGGACGCGATCCGCGAAGTGCCGTACCACCGCCCGGTCGTGGCAGATGAACAGGTACCCGAGGCCGAGCTCGTCCTGGAGGTCCGCGAGCAGGTTCACCACGCCGGCCCGGACGGACGCGTCCAGGGCCGAGACCGGTTCGTCGAGGATCAGCAGGCGCGGGTCGGAGGCCAACGCCCGGGCGATTCCCGCGCGTTGGCACTGGCCGCCGGAGAGCTCGTGCGGGCGGCGGTCGCCGTACGAGGCGTCGAGGCCGACCCGGTCGAGGAGTTCGGCCACGCGGACGGGACCGGTGGTCCTGCTCCAGCGGCCCTGGACCTTCAGGGGTTCCGCCACCGCGTCGCGGATGCGGTGGCGGGGGCTGAGGGAGCCGTACGGGTCCTGGAAGACGGGCTGCATGCGCGGGCGGAGGGGGCGGAGTTCGCGCTCGGTCAGGCTCGTCAACTCCCGTCCCTCGAAGCGGACTTGGCCTGCGTCCGGGCGGCGCAACTGGAGCACCGCCAGCGCCGTGGACGACTTGCCGCAGCCGCTCGGGCCGTTCAGGGCGAGGGTCTCGCCGGGCCGGAGCGAGAAGGAGACCTGGTCCACGGCCGTCACGGTGCCGTAGCGGACCAAGAGGTCGCGGACGTCGAGCAGAGGCGTGCTCACCCGTCCTCCCGGTGGTGACAGGCGACCAGCCGGCCGTCCAGCGGCCGCGGCTCCGGTTCCTCGTGCCGGCACAGGTCCGTCGCGAGGGGGCAGCGCGGGGCGAAGGCGCAGCCCGGCGGCAGGGCGCCCGGGGCCGGGGGTGCGCCGGGGAGGGTGGGGAGGCGGCGTCCGGGCGGCACGTTCTGCGGGAGCGACGCCAGCAGGCCGGCCGTGTACGGAGCCAGGGGACGGTTCAACACCCGTTCCGCCGTGCCGAGTTCGGTGAGGCGTCCGGCGTACATGACCAGCGCGCGGTCCGCGTGCTGTCGTACGACGTCCAGGTCGTGCGTGACCAGGACCAGCGCCGCGCCGACGGCCGTGCGTTGCTCGGCGAGCACCTCGAGTACCTGGTCCCGGCGTTCCTCGTCGAGCGCTGTCGTCGGTTCGTCGGCGACCAGGACGTCCGGTTCGTTGATCGTCGCCATGGCGATGACCGCCCGCTGCCGCATGCCGCCGGAGTACTCGTGCGGATAGGCGCGTGCCTTGCGTACGGCGTCGGGGATGCCGACGCGTTCGAGGGCGGCGACGGCGCGGGAGCGGGCCTCGCGGCGAGAGACGCGGCCCACCGAGCGTACGGCGGCGGCGAGTTGGGCGCCGACAGGGTGGACGGGGGAGAGGGCGGACAGGGCGTCCTGTGGGACGAGGGCGATACGGCGGCCGCGCTGGGCGGCGAGGTCCGCGCAGCCCCGTAGCCGGACGCTCCCGCTGGTCGTCGCCCCCCGGGGCACCATGCCCAACAGTGCCCGCGCCGTCAGGGATTTGCCCGCGCCCGATTCCCCGACGATCGCCAGGACTTCGCGCGGACGGACGTCGAAGGACAGGCCGCGTACGGCCTCGGCTGCGCCGAAGGTGATCCGTAGGTCGTGGACTGTGAGCAGTGCTTCAGGCTTCAACGGAGGTTTCCTTGGGGGCGGTTCGGCCTTGGGTGTGCGTCGCTGTCGAGATCGCGAGTGCGGCCAGCAGGGCCAGTGCCAGGGCTGGGGCGAGGGCTGCCCACGGGGCCCGTTCCACGTAGGCGCGTGACTCGTCGAGGAGGAGGCCCCACTCGGGGGCGGGTGGCTGGGCGCCCAGGCCGAGGAAGCCGAGGGAGGCCAGGGCCAGGGCGATGCCGGGCAGGCGCAACAGCGCGTGCCGGGCGACCGGTGCGGCCACCGAGGGGAGCACGTGCCGGGTCAGGATCCACAACGGCGGTGCACCGATGGCCCGTTGAGCGGTGAGGAAGGAGGACGCGCGTACCTCCTGCACCAGTGCGGCCGCGTGCGCGGCCAGGGGTGGCCAGGAGATCAGGGCGACCGCGAGGGCCGCGCCGCCGGTGCCGGGCCCGGCGGCCGCGGCGACCAGGATGCCGACGATCACCGGGGGCAGCGCGTTGGCGATGTCGGCCGCTCCCGCGGCGACGCCGGGCAGGAAGCCGAGCGCCAGTGCGAGCAGCAGGCTCAGCAGGCATACGGCGGCTGCTGTGCCGACGGTCGGGGCGGCGCCGTGCCCGAGCCTGGCCAGGACGTCCCGGCCGAGGGCGTCCGTGCCGAGGGGGTGCGACCAGGAGGGGGCGGCCAGCCGGTCCGTCGTGTGTACGGCGTACGGGTCGCGCAGCAGGCCCCGGCCGATGGCCACGGCGAGCAGTGTGAACAGGGTCAACGGGATCGCGGGGCGGGTACGGACCGGACGGGACGGGGGCAGGGTGAGGGAGGCGTCCCTCAGTGCCGGGCCCAGCAGGCGGCGTCGTGTGAACGCGGCGGTCGCACCCGCGGTCAGCCCGAGGAGCAGCAGCGCGAGAACCGCCCCCTGCAGCAGCGGCAGGTCCTGCGACTTGGCCGCGCCGAGTGCCGTACGCCCGATGCCGGGCACGGCGAACACGGTCTCCACCGCGACCGCGCCCCCGGTCAGCCCGACGGCGACCATCCCGAACTGCGGTACCAGCGGGGGCAGTACGCGCCGGAGGGCGGCGCCCGAGACACGCGTACGGCTCACCCCCGCACCCCGCCACAGCTCCACCCACCGCTCGTCCAGCACGGCGGGCAGCGCGTCCGCGACCAGCCGGCCGAGCAGCCCGCCCGCCGGGATGCCGAGCGCGAGTGCGGGCAGCACCATGTACGCGGGCCCCTGCCAGCCGGACGTCGGCAGCCACCCGAGCCACACCCCGCACACCAGCAACGCCACCGTGGCCAGCAGGAATTCGGGTACGGCGGCCGGCACCGCGGCCCATGCCCCGGCCGAGGCCCGCCCCCGTACCAGCACGGGCGCCACCAGCGCGCACGCCAGCAGCACCGCCACGCCGAACGCCGCGCCCATCAGCGCCAGCGACACCTGGAGCCCGGCGACGACGGACGGCAGGACGTCGGCGCCCGACACCCAGGAGGTGCCGAGGTCGCCGTGCAGCAGGTCACCGGTCCAACTCCCCAGCAGGGAAAGGGGACCCACGTCCAGACCGAGGTCACGGCGTACCGCGTCCAAGGCCTCCTTCGTGGGCTCCTGCTCGGCGGAGCGGGCCCGCAGGACCGTCAGCGCGGGGTCCTTGCCGGAGAGCCAGGGGAGAAGACCCACGGCGGCCAGGACGGAGACGAGACAGAGGGTGCGTGTCGATCCGGCGGCGGTCGGCAACACCCTTGTGCGCAGGCTCACTTGACGTACGTGTCCGCCGTGACCAGCTCCCGCTCGCGCGGGTCGTGCGCGGCACCCGCGACGGAGGACGCATCGCCCTGGATCACGCGCTCGTGGAGCATCGGCATGGCGGCGTCGGTGGCGAGCACGGCGGCCTCGGCCGCGACGACCGCCTTGCGCCGGTCCGCACCGGCCCTTGCCCCACCGGCCTTCTGCAGCGCCTTGTCCACGTCCGGGTCCGCGAGCTGGGAGAGGTTGAAGGAGCCGTCGGAGGCGAAGTCGCTGTAGAGGTACGCGGCCGGGTCGCCGGAGTCGAGGACCGTCGCCCGGGACAGGACGAACGCGTCGAACCTGCCCGCCAGCGCGTCGGATTCGATGTTCGCGTACTCGCGGACCTCCAGCTTCACCCTGAATCCGGCCTTCTGGAGCTGCTGTTGCAGGGTGGCCGCTACCTCGGGCAGTTCGGCGCGGTCGGTGAAGGTGCCGATGGTGATGGTCGCGCCGGAGGGCTTGCCCGCCTTGGCGCGGGACACCGGCGCGCGCAGCTCGGCCGCCCACGGCAGCGCGGGCCCCAGCAGCCCCTCCGCGACGTCGGCGCGACCCTCGTACACGCCCTTCACGATCGACTCGGCGTCGACGGCCTCGCGGGCGGCGGCCCGCAGGGAGGGGTTCTTGAAGGGGCCGTCGGAGGTGTTGAGGTACAGCGTGTTCGTGCGCGGCATCGGGACCTCGGTGATCAGGTCCTGGTCGAGCAGCGCGGCCTGCGAGACGGGCACCGCCTCGACGATGTCCGCCTCGCCGCTGCGCAGCGCCGCCGCGCGGGCGGTGCCGTCGGGCACGAACTTCACGTCGATTCCCGGTGACTTGGCCTTGTCGCCCCAGTAGGCGTCGTAGCGGTCGAGGGTGGCTGCGGACGTGCCGTCGACGGACACGAGCTCGAAGGGGCCGGTACCCGCGCCGACCGGGTTCACCGTCTTCCCGGCGTACGCCTTCGCCGCGAGGATCGACAGCTGCGGCGAGCTGAGCCGCTGGGGGACGAGCGGGTCCTCGGCGGCGGTGGTGACGACGACGGTGTCCTGGTGGGCCTCGGCGGTGAGGTCGACGCCGTCGAGGATGCGGGGCTTGGGGGAGGCGGTGGCGGCCCTGGTGAGGGAGCGGACGACGGCCTTCGCGTCGAGCTCCGTGCCGTCGTGGAAGGTGACGCCGTCGCGTATTTCGAAGGTCCAACTCCGGCCGGACTGCGTCCACTTGGTGGCGAGCGCGGGTTCGGCGTCGCCGTCCGCGTCCAGCGTCACCAGGGTCTCGGCGGTCGACCAGCGTGACAGTTTGAACGCATCGTCGGACAGGGGCGAGAGGCCCGAGCGCGGGGGCTGCATCATCGCGACGCGGATGCGCCTCCCGTCACCGTCCCCCTCGGTGGAGGCCCCCGAGAAGCAGCCGGTGAGCAGGGCCGAGGCCGCGGTGAGGGCGATGGCGGGGAGCAGGCGGCGAGCGGGCAGGCGCACGGAACCCTCCGGGTAAAGGGGTGGTCAAGGACGAGTGCGCCGACCGTAGCATGATGACAATCATTTTCAGTAGCCGGTGTGGCGGAGATCGCGCAGGGCCGGTGCCAGGGCACCCAGCATCAGGACCGCCGTCACCGCGAAGGCCCACGGATAGCCGGTCAGGCCCGCGAGGACACCGAAGCCGGCGGCGCCGACGCCCATTCCGCCGTCGTACGCGAGGTTCCACAGCGCGCTGACCGTGCCGTAGGAGGAGGCCGAGACCCGCGCGTACATCAGCGTCAGCGTGGCGTTCTGGGCGATGCCGAAGCCGGCCCCGAACAGGGCGGTGCCCGCGATGACGGCCGCCACGCTGCCGGTCGCGGCGATGACCAGCACACCCGCCGCCGACAGGAGCAGGCCGGGGAGGACGAGGCGGGCGCTGCTGTGCCGGTCGCCGTACCGGCCCGCCAGCCAGCGGGACACGGTCGAGGCGGCGGGCTGCACGAACAGCGCCACGGTGACCACGGCGGCGGACGCCGAAGGGACGGCCAGCGGCAGGAAGGTGACCAGGATCCCGGCGGCCGTCGCGGTCGCGGCGAACACGACGACGGGTCGCAGCAGGGCGCCCGTGCGCAGCCCGCGGACCACGCCGATCGACTCCTCCGGCTCCTTCGGATCCTCCGACACCTTCGGCTTCTCCGCCCGCGCCGCCCGGTCCGGCAGCCCGAGCACGGAGGCGATCGCCGCCAGCGCCGCCACGCCGCCGATCACGGCGACCGTCCCGTACCCCACCTGCCCGACCAGCCACAGCCCCAGCGGCAGGGCGATCAGCGACGGCACCCCGGACACCACGCCCACCACGGCCAGGCCCTCGCCCCGCCGCTGCGCGGGGATCAGCGACGCGGTCAGGGCGCCGCCCGCGACGATCGTCAGCGCGAAGCCCAGACCGCGCACCAGGCAGACCGCCACGATCCACGCCATGCTCCCGGAGACCGTGAGCACCACGGCCGGGGCGCCGAGCAGGAACAGGCCGGCCATCAGGGTCACCCGGTATCCGTGGCGCGCGACGATCCGGGGAGTGACCAGTTCGCCGAGGACCGTGGAGAGCATCAGGGAGCCGGTGGCGAGGCCCGCCGCGCTCCCGCCGCCCGCCTCGGCGGCGTAGGCGGGCACCACCGACAGCAGCAGGAAGAAGCTGACGCTCGCGCCGATCAGGCTCACGAAGCGGAGCAGCAGGGGACGCGACAGCAGGGGCGCGGGCGGAGTGATCACTTGGGCGGGGCAGTCCGGCGAAGTCGTCATGACTACGACGCTAGGTTTCGACCGGCTCCCCGTTAAGCTCCAATTCCATGGCTGTGCAGTGGGCCGGTTTGTCGCCCGAACTTCTTCTGACCGTCGACCGGGACGGTGGGGAGCGGCTGTGTGCGCAGCTGGAGGGGCAGCTGCGCGACGCGATCCGCTCGGGCCGGCTGCAGGCCGGTGAACGCCTTCCGTCCTCCCGCGAGCTCGCCCGCGTCCTTGGCCTGTCCCGCGGTCTCGTCCAGGACTGCTACGCCCAGCTCCAGGCCGAGGGCTACCTCGTCACCCGCGTCGGCTCGGCCACCCGCGTGGCGGCCTGCGCGCAGGTGGAGCCGCCCCCCGCGGCACCCCCGCCCCACGCCCGCCCCCGGCTGATCGCCGACTTCCGGCACGGCGTCCCGGACCTGGCCTCCTTCCCGCTCGCAGACTGGCTGTGGGCGACCAGGGAGGCGGCCCGCACCATGCCGACCGCGGAGTTCGACTACGGGGATCCGCGCGGCAGTTCGGCCCTGCGCGAGGTGGTGGCCGGATACCTGCGGCGGGTGCGCGGCGCCGCCGCCGACCCCGCCAGGACCGTCGTCTGCTCCGGCTACGCGCAGGGCCTGAGCCTCACCCTGCGCGCCCTCGCCCGCGGCGGAGTGCGCGTCGTCGCCTACGAGGACCCCGGCGGCCCCGCCACCGCGACGGCGGCCGCGGAGGCGTCGGGCCTGACGGCCGTACCGGTGCCGGTCGACGAAGCCGGCGTCGACGTACGGGCGTTGGACGCGACCGGCGCCCGGGCGGTGATCGTCACGCCCGCCCACCAGTGGCCGACGGGTGTGGTGCTGGCGCCCGCCCGTCGCCACGAGCTGATCGAGTGGGCCGAGCGGCGGGACGCGTACGTCATCGAGGACGATTACGACGCCGAGTTCCGCTACGACCGCGAACCGGTGGGTGCCCTGCAGGGGTTGGCCGCCGATCGCGTGATCTCCATCGGCACGGTCAGCAAGTCCCTCGCCCCCGCGCTGCGGTTGGGCTGGCTGCTGTGCCCGCCGGCGCTCACCGAGCCGCTCACCGACCTCAAACGCATCGCCGACCGCGGCTCACCCGCCCTCGACCAGCTCGCCCTCGCCCGCCTGATCGAGTCCGGCCGCTACGACCGCCATCTGCGCCGCATGCGCACGACGTACTCGGCCCGCCGCACCGCCCTCGTCTCGTCCCTCGCCCAACACGCCCCGGCGGTACGGCTGTCGGGGCTCGCGGCGGGGTTCCACGCGGTGGCGCACCTGCCGTCGGGCGTCGAGGAGAGGGCAGTGGTGGCCGAGGCGCGCGACCGGGGGGTGGGCCTGTACGGCATGAGTGCGTGCCGGTCCTCGGGGGCCGCGTCCCCGGACCGACTCGTCCTGGGATTCGGTGATGTGACGGAGCGGGCGATCGTGGAAGGGATCGCCGCGGTCGCCGACCTCCTCGGTGGCGTCAGCCCGTGACCTTGACGACGTGGTCGATGGCGGACGCGGTGTCGGGGGCGATGTGGGTGGGCCGGTAGGCGCCTTCGGTCCATGGCCGGCCGCCCGACACCCACACACTGTGCGCGTCGACGTTGATCGCGCCCCGGATGTCGGCCTGCGGTGAATCACCGATCATCCAGGCGCCGTTGAGCGAGGCGCCGGTGCCGTCGGGTCGATCATCAGCAGCGGCATGCCCGGAGTGGACCATGCCGTCCGCCGTCCCCGTGCTACAGCCGTGCCCCCTTCAACACCATGTGCAGCAGCAGCCGGTCCTCGCCGTCGTCCAGGTCGAGGCCCGTCAGCTTCTCCACGCGGGAGAGGCGGTAGTAGAGGGTCTGGCGGTGGATGCCCAGTTCGGCGGCGGTGCGGCCGGCCTGGCCCGCGCAGTCGAGGTAGACCTCGGCGGTGCGGGCCAGTTCGCGGTGGGCGGGGGAGAGGAGGGAGCCGATCACCGGGTCGTGGGCCACCTCCGGCGGCAGCGAGGTCAGCAGGCGGAACGGGCCGATGCGGGCCCACTCGGCGACGGGGCCGAGCCGGGGCTCCGCCAGCGCGGCCCGCGCCGCCCCGGACGCCTCTCGCCAGGAGGTCGCCAGTTCCGCGAGGCCCGTGCGCGCGGTGGCGATCCCGGACGCCGCGGTGCCGCCGCGGTCCAGCAGCCGCGCCCGCTCCAGCAACCGCCCCGCCGCCGAGGTCGCCGGGGTCAGGACGTCCGCCGAGCGCAGCCGCACCAGCAGGGCGAGGGACTGGGACTCGGCTCCCCACGGCACCATGCACAACGCCGTCGCCCCCGGCACCGTACGGACCGAAGGGGCGTCGTCCGGGTCGGCGGACGGCCACGGCGTCACACAGACGACCGTGTGGAGGCCGTCCGCGCGCGACCCCAGCGCGGTGCGCAGCTCCGCCACCGCCATGTCCTGCGGCCAGCCGCGTTCGGCGGTGAGCACCGCGCGCAGTTCCCGGGTGAGGTCGGCGCCGTGCTGGGCCTCGTCCGCGAGCAGTGCGCCGATGCGGACCGTCACGTCCATGGCCGCGCTCAGCTGCTGCTCGGTCGGGCCCGGGTCGGAGTCCAGCAGCCAGACGTAGCCCAGGACGACGCCCCGATGGCGTACGGGAAGACAGATGCGTCCCCGGTACACGCCTGCCTCGGGCGTCGGCGGGATACGGACCGGGCCCGTCGCCCGGGTGATGCCGAAGCCCTCGAACCACGAGCGGACGGTGGACGTGGAGCGCCGCGTCAGGATCGAGCGGGTGCGCACCGGATCCAGATCCGACGCGTCGAGGTCGCCCTCGCTGTCGTACGCGCCGAAGGCGATCAGCTCGAAGTCCCGGCTCTCCAGGGTCGCGGGGACGCCGAGCAGCTCCGAGATCTCGTCGACCAGCTCCTGGTAGTCACCTTTGTAGTCGGCTGTCACTCGGGCATTCTCCCGCATTTCCCAAGCCCCTTCATACATCTGTCTGAGATCTGCGGCACGGATGCGTGACAGCTGTCGATGGTCGACGATCGGAGGGATCCTTAGTTTTCACGGTGGTCCTGTCTGCTGGTTTGTGGAGGTGCCCCGTGCTGGGTCCCGTGATTCTTGCCGCGTCGCGCAGCGACCGGATGCGACGCCTGATCTCGGCGGCCCCGGTGACCAGGCAGGTCGTCGACCGCTTCATCCCCGGTGAGACCGTCGACGACATCGTGCCGGTCATCAAGGGCCTCACCGGCAGGGGCCTGGAGCTGACGATGGACGTCGTCGGCGAGGACATCACCACCCCCGAGCAGGCCGCCGCGGCCAGGGACGCGTACCTGGAGCTGGTCGACCGGCTCAAGGGGCTGGAGCTGGGCGAGCAGGTCGAGATGTCGGTGAAGCTCTCGATGTTCGGGCAATCCCTCCCGTCGCCCACCACCGCCCTGTTCGAAGGGCCCTCCGGGCCCGCCCCGACATTCCAGGGCGGCCACGAGCTGGCGCTAGCCAATGTGCGGCCCGTCGTCGAGGCCGCCGCCGCCATCGGTACGACCGTCACGCTCGACGCCGAGGACCACACCACCCTCGACTCGATGTTCGCCATCCACGAGGAGCTGCGGAAGGACTTCCCGCAGACCGGCTGCGTCATCCAGGCCTACCTCTTCCGCACCGAGGCCGACGCCCGCCGCCTCGCCGGCAGCGGCAGCCGCGTGCGGCTCGTGAAGGGCGCGTACAAGGAGCCCGCCGAGGTCGCGTACCAGCAGAAACACGAGATCGACAAGGCGTACGTCCGGATCCTCGGGACTCTGATGGAGGGCGAGGGGTATCCGATGATCGGGTCCCACGACCCGCGGCTCATCTCCATCGCCCAGGAGCTCGCCCGCAAGGCCGGGCGCAAGCTCGACGAGTACGAGTTCCAGATGCTGTACGGGATCAGGAGCGACGAGCACCTGCGGCTGGCCGCCGAGGGGCACCGCATGCGCGTGTACACGGCCTACGGCACGGACTGGTACGGCTACTTCATGCGCCGGCTGGCGGAGAAGCCCGCCAACCTGCGCTTCTTCCTCCGCAGCATGATCAGCAAGGGCTAGCCACCCCTCAAGGCCCGAACACCCGCTCAAGTTCAAGGAGTTACGGATCTCATGGACGCTGTGACCCAGGTCCCCACCCCCGTCAACGAGCCGGTGCACGGCTATGCCCCCGGCTCGCCCGAGCGTGCCCGGCTGGAGGCCAAGCTGAAGGAGCTGGCCGAGAACCCGGTCGGCCTGCCGATGACGATCGGCGGCGAGAAGCGGATGGGCGGCGGCGAGCGTTTCGACGTCGTGCAGCCGCACAACCACAAGGCCCGCCTCGGCACGTACGCCAACGCCACCCAGCAGGACGCGCAGGACGCGATCGACGCGGCCCTCGCCGCCGCGCCCGCCTGGCGCGCGATGTCCTTCGACGACCGTGCCGCGATCATCCTGCGCGCGGCCGAGCTGCTGTCCGGACCGTGGCGCGAGACGCTCGCCGCGTCCACCATGCTCGGCCAGTCGAAGACCGCCCAGCAGGCCGAGATCGACTGTCCCTGCGAGCTCATCGACTTCTGGCGCTTCAACGTCGCCTACGCCCGCCAGATCCTGGCCGAGCAGCCCCCGGCCAACTCCACCGGTGTCTGGAACCGCCTCGACCACCGCCCGCTGGAGGGCTTCGTCTACGCGATCACGCCGTTCAACTTCAGCGCGATCGCGGGCAATCTGCCCACCGCCCCCGCGCTGATGGGCAACGTCGTGGTGTGGAAGCCGTCCCCGACCCAGACCCACGCGGCCGTCCTGCTCATGCAGTTGCTGGAGGAGGCGGGGCTGCCCAAGGGCGTCATCAACCTCGTCACCGGTGACGGCATCGAGGTCTCCAAGGTGGCCCTCGAGCACCGTGACCTGGCCGGCATCCACTTCACCGGTTCGACCAAGACCTTCCAGTACCTGTGGAAGACGGTCGGTAACAACATCGAGAAGTACCGCACCTACCCCCGCATGGTCGGCGAGACCGGCGGCAAGGACTTCCTGGTCGCCCACCCGAGCGCCGACCGCGCGGTCCTGAAGACCGCCCTCACCCGCGGTGCCTTCGAGTACCAGGGCCAGAAGTGCAGCGCGACCTCCCGCGCCTACATCCCGGCGTCCATCTGGAACTCCGGCTTCAAGGAGGAGTTCGCCGCCGAGGTCGACTACCTGACCATGGGCGACGTCACCGACCTCGCCAACTTCATCGGCGCCGTCATCGACGACCGCTCCTTCGCCAAGAACAAGGCCGCCATCGACCGCGCGAAGGCGGACCCCAACTGCACGATCGTCGCGGGCGGTTCGTACGACGATTCGGTCGGCTACTTCGTCCGCCCGACCGTCGTCGAGTGCATCGACCCCGAGAACGAGGTCTTCCGCACCGAGTACTTCGGCCCCTTCCTCGCCGTGCACGTCTACGAGGACGACAAGTACGAGGAGATGCTGACCCAGATGGAGTCGGTGTCCGACTACGCGCTGACCGGCTCGGTCGTCTCCAACGACCGTGCCGCCGCCGCGTACACGATGGAGAAGCTGCGTTACGCGGCCGGCAACTTCTACATCAACGACAAGTCGACCGGCGCCGTCGTCGGCCAGCAGCCCTTCGGCGGCGGCCGCGCCTCCGGCACCAACGACAAGGCCGGCGCCCCGCAGAACCTGCAGCGCTGGACCCTGACCCGCGCCATCAAGGAGACGCTGGTCCCGCCGACGGACTACACGTACCCGCACATGGGCTGAGCCGCCGACTCATGCCAACTCATGCGGAAAGGCCGGACCTTGAGCAGGCGGCCCGGCCTTTCCGTGCGCGGACAATGGCGTCATGACGGTGACGACGGACGACGGCGTACGACTGTGGGCGAGCGCCTCCGGCCGGGGCGAGCCCCTGGTGCTGTGCCACGGCGGACCCGGGCTGTGGGACATGTTCGAGGACGTGGCGGGGCAGCTGGCCGACCTGGCCACGGTCGTCCGCTGGGACCAGCGAGGATGCGGGCGCTCGGAGCGGTGTGCGGGGCCGTGGACGAGCGAGCGGTTCGTGGCCGATCTGGACGCCGTACGACGGCACTTCGGGCTGGAGCGGATGCGCCTGCTCGGCCATTCCTGGGGTGCGCAGCTCGCGCTGAGCTATGCGCTGGCGCACCCGGAGCGGGTGAGCGGGCTGGTGTACGTGGCGGGTACGGGCATCGGGCCCGACTCCGACTGGCACGACGCCTTCGTGGACAGGCTTCTCGCCCGGCTCGGTGAGCGTCCTGAACGGCTCGCCCGCTGGCGGGAGTTGACGGACCGGGCCGAGCGCTCCGAGGAGGAGGAGCGGGAGTGGGCGGTGCTCCAGTGGTCGGCCGAGTTCGAGGAACGCGAGAGGGCACTCGAGCACTCCGGTCGGATGGCCGATCCCTGGTTCGGGATCAACTACGAGTGCAACAACGTCCTCAACGCCGAACGCGAGCGCAGCTGGGGCACGCCCGAGCTGTACGCCGCCTGCCGGGACCTGGACGTGCCCGTGCTGATCGTCGACGGAGCCCACGACATCCGGCCGCGTTCTGCCGTGGACTCCCTGGAGCGCGCCCTGCCGCGCGTCCGACGGGTGGTTCTGCCGGACGCGGGGCACATGGTGTGGACCGACGACCCGAAGGGCTTCCGCCGGACGGTGGCGCCGGCGCTGCGGTGAGCCAGTGCCGCAACAGGCAACGTTCGCCCCGTCGCGCAAACGTTGCCGGCCGCGGTACTAGCCGGGCAGCTCCGTCCGCTCCCACCACACGTAGACGGGGAGTTTCCCCTCGGACGTCTCCGTCTGGCGCGGGGTCGGCCTGAAGTGTTCGTAGCCGCCCCGGAGCTCGATCTTCAGATCCGTTCCGGATGTCGTGACCTGGACGATCCGGTCGCGCAGATCGTCCGGGCCGCCTTCGAGGAATGCTTTGCCTTTGTCGCTCATGACCTCACCGTTCCCGTTGTTGGATTTCGGTGTCGCGTGCCGTGCGGAGGATCAGTCGTGTGGGCGATCCGATCCGCTGCTCAGCAGGAGTCAGTCGGGGAGCACGAGGACGAGCTTGCCCTTCGCGTGGCCCGCCTCGCCCAGCTCGTGCGCCTTGGCCGCCTCGGCGAGAGGGAGGGCCGCCTCCACGTGGATGCGGATGCGGTTGCTCGCCAGCAGGGCGGCGATCTTGGCGAGGCGTTCTCCGGAGGGTTCCGCCTGGACGACCGTGAAGCGCATGCCGCGGGCCTCCACGTCCTCCGGGGCCAGCCCGAGATCGCCGGGGATCGCCGAGATCAGCAGGCCACCGGGCCGGAGGGTGTTCAGGGTGCGCGGGCCGTAGTCGCCGCCGATGAGGTCGAGGGCCACGTCCATGTCGTGCACGGCGTCGGTGAAGTCGGTCGTCGTGTAGTCGACGAGCTCGTCGGCGCCGAGGTCGCGCAGGAAGTCGTGCCGGTCGGCGCGGGCCGTGGCGACGACGTGGGCGCCCTCCGCCTTGGCGAGCTGCACCGCCACGTGGCCGACGCCGCCGGCCGCCGCGTGGATCAACACGCGGGTTCCCGGGCCGACTTGGGCGATGTCGATCAGGGCCTGCCAGGCGGTGAGTGTGGCCGTGGGGGCCGCCGCCGCGTGGATGTGGTCGAGGGGGGCGGGCTTCGGGGCGAAGTGGGTGGCCGGGGCCGTGACGTGGGTGGCGTATCCGCCGGCGTCGATCTTGCCGAAGACCTCGTCGCCGGGGCGGAGGCGGGTGACGTCTTCCGCGACGGCTTCCACGGTGCCGGAGACGTCCCTTCCCAGCGTGAAGGGTGGGTTCCCGTACAGCGGGGCTGTGCCCGAACGGACCAGGAGGTCCACGGTGTTGACGCCGGCCGCGCGGACTCGGAGCAGGATCTCGCCGGGGGCGGGTGTGGGGCGGGGGTGTTCCTCCAGGTGCAGGACCTCGGGGGCGCCGAACCGGTGCTGGGTCACTGCCAGTGTGCGGGGGTGTTCCGTGGTCATCGGGTCTCCCTCCCGGACCGGGGGCGGGGTGTGGCCGCCTGGGTCCATCCTTGCTCCGGTGGGGAGAGTTGGGCACCCTGCGTGGGGTGCCGGCCGGGGTGTTTTCGCCCCCGCCGCCCCTTCCCGCCCCGTCCCCAGGGGCTCCGCCCCTTCGACCCCGCCAGGGGGCTCCGCCCCCTGGACCCCCATCGGCCTGAACGGCCTCGTCCTCAAACGCCGGACGGGCTGAAAGACCAAACGACGGACGGGCTGAAAGATCAAACGACGGACGGGCTGAAAGATCAAACGACGGCGGGAGGGAAATTCATGAAACCCCAGGTCAGAGCCGTGTGACTCACCCCGCCGTCTCAGATAGTAGGAAGTCCGAGTAATTGTGGAGACAGACCGGGGTTGCTCCCTTACTTTTGTAGGAGCCGAACGTCTCGCTCGACCAAGCGAATGGCGGTCGTGAGCCGGGCCCCGTGCAGGCAACCCCTGCGGCACCGCTCCCCGCCCCATCCGGCGTCTCGTAACCCCTTTCCGCACTCCAGGATGTCGAAGGAGTCGATTCTCCATGGCCGAGACGACCGCACGCCGCCGAGTCCGTCACATCTCCCGCACGAGCGAGTCCGACCGCAAGAACGCCGCAGCCGCCCTCCAGCGCGCCCTCGACCGCAGGGACAACGGCGGCTCGACGGGTCACTGAGCAGCAACACCGCAGGTAAGCCGGGAGCCGCACCCGTTCGGGGTGCGGCGCGGACTCACGCCCCGCGCCGCACCTCGAAGTGATCGACGCGCTTGCCGTCGTCCGTCAGCGCCGACACCTTGAGGACCGGCTTCGGGCCGCTCTCCACCTCCACCGCGAGGAGGGAGAAGCCCCGGTAGCGCACCCGCGACCACTCCACGGTCTCCTTGCTTGAGGCCTTCGACTTCGTCCACTGGAAGGTGTCGACGGAGTCGTGCCGCGTGACGTGCCCCTCGTAGCTCTCCTTCACGCCCACCGGGAAGCCGTACAGGTCACGGCCGCCGCCGCCCGCCGTGACGTACACGATCCCGTCCCGTGTCGGATCGGTCGACGCACCGATGGGCACGGGCCGGCCGACCTCGCCGTCCTTGATCGCGTCGGTCCGCTCGTAGACGTGGTTGTGGCCATTGATCACCAGGTCCACCTGGTGCTTGGCGAACAGCGGCAGCCACTCGGCGCGCACGCCGCCGTCGGAGGCGTGCGCGGAGGTCGAGTAGGCGCAGTGGTGGAAGAAGACGACGATGAAGTCGACCGACTTCGCCGCCCGTAGCTCGGCCAGCTTGCTGTCCAGCCACTTCGTCTGCTTGCCGTCCGTGTAGCCGAAGTTGGCGGGGATCTCGTACGACACGTCGTTCGCGTCCAGCGCCACGAAGGCGACGTTGCCGTACGTGAACGCGTACGCCCCCGGCGCCGTGCGGGCGTCGAAGCCGCTGTCCGGGAGGGACCAGCGGGCCAGCTGGCCGCCGTAGCCGTCCGGCGAGTACCAGGCCTCCATGTCGTGGTTGCCGGTCGTCACCATCCACGGGACCGACTTCGCCACCGACTCGTTCTGCTTGAGGAACAGGTCCCAGAACGCGGGGTCGTAGCCGTCCGACTTCTTGCCCTGGCCGTTGGTGTCGGCGTAGCAGATGTCGCCCGCGTGGAGGTGGAAGGCGGGCTTCTGGCGCAGGATGACGTGGTCGTTGGCGGCGGCTGCCTGGCTGACGCCCTGGTCGCCGAAGGCCGTGAACACGAAGCTCCGCGGGGCCGCCGGCGCTGTACGGAAGGAGCCGATGGTCGAGCGGTGGGCGGCGGAGGCCGGGTCGAAGCCCTCGTGGCCGACGCCGTAGTAGTACGTCGTGCCGGGGCGCAGGCCGTCCAGGGCGGCATGGAGGTAGTACTGCTCCAGCGCCGAGCGCACGCCCGTCACGCCCGGCGTGTGCAGGTCGCGGACCTCGGCCCCGATCTTCCGGCCCAGGTCGTCGGGCTTCAGGCCGACCCGCAGGTACGGCTTCCTCACCGCGAGCGGCACCTGCCAGGAGACGCGCATCTGCGTCTTGGGGTCGGCGCCGAAGGAGAGGTGGCGGCCGAAGGGGGAGACGACGGAGCCGTGGACCTTCGAGGTCGCGGGCGACGGGTTCGTACTCGGCGCTCCCGGGCCGCCGCAGCCGGTCAGCAGCCCACCCGCCGCCACAGCGCCCGCCGTCACCAGTGTGCGGCGCCGTGACAGCTTCGTACGCAGGTACTCGTGCTGCTCGGCCATGCTCATCCGGCGGGCGAGCTGCGGCGGGATGCCGAAGTCGGGAAGGTCCATGAAAGGGAAGTTCCCAGCGAAGGCCAACGCCCGCCATACGTACGGGTGAACGGGGGGCGACCAGTCGGAGCCCTCCGTCGCCCCCGGCCATCGGCCTGTCCGTATCGCGGACATGGCGTGTCATCCCATGGGACGGGGAGTAGGGTGCCGACATGTCTCGCAGCATCAATCTCGCAGTGATTCCCGGTGACGGCATCGGCCAGGAGGTCGTGGCCGAAGGTCTGAAGGTCCTCTCCGCCGTCCTTCCGCAGGATGTGAAGCTGGAGACCAAGGAGTACGACTTCGGTGCCCAGCGCTACCACGCCACCGGTGAGACCCTCACCGAGGCCGACCTCGACGCGCTGAAGAAGCACGACGTCATTCTGCTCGGCGCCATCGGTGACCCGTCGGTCCCGTCCGGTGTCCTTGAGCGCGGCTTCCTGCTCAAGCTCCGCTTCGCCTTCGACCACCACGTCAACCTGCGTCCGTCGAAGCTCCTTCCGGGTGTCGCCACCCCGCTGGCCGGCGAGCCGAACATCGACTTCGTCGTGGTCCGTGAGGGCACCGAGGGTCCGTACACCGGCAACGGCGGCACGATCCGCAAGGGCACCGAGCACGAGGTCGCCACCGAGGTCTCCGTCAACACGGCCTTCGGTGTGGAGCGCGTGGTCCGCGACGCCTTCGCCCGTGCCCAGGCCCGCCCGCGCAAGAAGCTCGCGCTGATCCACAAGAACAACGTGCTGACCTTCGCGGGGCACCTGTGGACCAACGTCTTCAACAAGGTGGCGGCGGAGTTCCCGGACGTCACCACCGAGTACATGCACGTGGACGCGGCGACCATCTACCTGGTCACGCAGCCCGAGCGCTTCGACGTGATCGTCACCGACAACCTCTTCGGCGACATCATCACCGACCTCGCCGCGGCCGTCTCCGGCGGCATCGGCGTCGCCGCGAGCGGGAACATCAACCCGTCCGGCGAGTTCCCCTCGATGTTCGAGCCCGTGCACGGCTCGGCGCCCGACATCGCGGGCCAGGGCAAGGCCGACCCCTCCGCCACGGTCCTGTCCGTCGCCCTGCTCCTGCGTCACCTCGGCTACGAGGCCGAGGCCGCCCGTATCGACGAGGCCGTCTCCGCCGACCTCGCGGAGCGCACCGGCAAGCCGGCCCGCAGCACGTCCGAGATCGGTGACGCGCTGGCCGTACGAGTAGCCGGCTGACCCGCGGCACACTCGAAAACCTCGAAGCCGCCGGGTCACTCCGCACCCGGCGGCTTTCGCATGTCCCCCGCCGGGTGCCACCATCATCCCCTGGGCCGCATTTCACGCCGTTTCTCCCCCACAGCCTTAAGGGCGTGGGCGGTGCCCCCATTCGGACTCCCGCTTGCGATAATCGAACGCGGAGCCGCGGAATGAGGGAATGCTCGGACGTCCTAGCACTGGCCACTGACAGTAGCGAGGCGTGAGCGCGGCCCGTCACACACAACCGGTGAAGGACAACCACTCATGACGACGCCCACGATCGAGCTCAAGCCCTCGGCCTCGCCACTCTCCGACGCGGAGCGCGAGGCGATCCTGGCGAACCCCGGGTTCGGCCGCCACTTCACCGACCACATGGTGACGATCAAGTGGACCGAGGGCCGCGGCTGGCACGACGGCCAGCTCGTTCCGTACGGTCCGCTCTCCCTCGACCCGGCGAACATGACCCTGCACTACGCGCAGGAGATCTTCGAGGGCCTCAAGGCCTACCGCGGTCCCGACGGCTCCGTCGCCACCTTCCGCCCCGAGATGAACGCCCGCCGCTTCCAGCGCTCCGCGCACCGCCTCGGCATGCCCGAGCTGCCGGTCGAGACGTTCATCGGGGCCTGCGACGCCCTGGTCCAGCAGGACAGGACATGGGTGCCGTCGCACGGCGGCGAGGAGTCCCTCTACCTCCGCCCGTTCATGATCGCGACCGAGGTCGGCCTCGGTGTGAAGCCGGCCAACGAGTACCTCTTCCTGGTCATCGCGTCCCCCGCCGGCGCCTACTTCCCCGGCGGCGTCAAGCCGGTCTCCATCTGGCTCTCCGAGGACCGCGTCCGCGCCGTCCCCGGCGGCATGGGCGACGCCAAGACGGGCGGCAACTACGCCGCCTCCCTCCTCGCCCAGGCCGAGGCCGCCGCCAAGGGCTGCGACCAGGTCTGCTACCTCGACGCGGTCGAGCACAAGTGGGTCGAGGAACTCGGCGGCATGAACCTGTACTTCGTGTACGCCGACAAGATCGTCACGCCCTCCCTGACCGGCTCCATCCTCGAGGGCGTCACCCGCGACTCCCTGCTGACCGTCGCCCGCGACCTGGGCTACGAGACCGAGGAGGGCCGCATCTCCATCGACCAGTGGCAGCGGGACGCCGAGAACGGCACCCTCACCGAGGTCTTCGCCTGCGGCACCGCGGCCGTCATCACCCCCGTCGGCACGGTCAAGCGCGCGAGCGCCGAGTGGCAGCAGGCGGGCGGCGAGCCGGGCGAGGTCACTCTCCGGCTCCGCGAGGCCCTGCTGGACATCCAGCGCGGCACGGCGGAGGACAAGCACGGCTGGATGCATCAGCTGGGCTAGGCCCTGTCGTTTGGATCAGGTCGGCTGCAGGCAACGGCGCCGTGCAGCCGGCGCGACGCCGGGCTGATCCTAGGCATCGGACGTGGTCGTCAGGGCCGCTGCGGACTCTGTGTCCGTGGCGGCCCTCGCGGGTTCCGAGGCCGGTGCGACGGCCGTGAGCAGCAGGTACACCAGAGCGCCCGCCAGCCCCGACAGCACAAAGCTGCAGTCCACCCCGCCGGTCAGCGACAGCAACGGCCCTTCGTACGACGGCAGTGACACCGCCAGCAGGCCGACGCCCGCGCCCGCCGCCCAGGACACCGTCGCCGGGAGGTTCCAGCCCGCGCGGTACCAGTAGACGCCGCCCCGGGAGCGGCGGTTGAAGACCTGGAGGGCGTCGGCGTCGTAGACGCCCTTGCAGCGTGCGAAGCCGATCAGGGTGATCACGGCCCATGGGGTGCCGATCGCGGTGAGCAGCAGTACGAAGGACGTCATGGCGTCCTGTGCGCTCGAGTAGTAGTGGCCGACGAAGACGCTGGCCGTGGCGACCACGGCGACCGTGCAGGTGGCCGCGGCCCGGGACGCGCGCGGCAGGATCGCGTCCAGGTCGAGGCCCATGGAGTAGAGCATCAGGCCCGCGTTGCCGACCGAGCCCGCGGACGCCGCCAGGAGCAGGGGGATCAGGTACCAGGCGGGGGAGGCGGAGACCAGCGGTCCGGCGTAGTCGAGGGCCGCCCGGGCCGCGTACGCCGTGAAGGTGCCGAAGAGCTGGGGGACCAGCAGGCCCGCCGTCAGGCCGAGCCAGGTCGCGTGCAGGACCCGGCGTGAGGCGTGGCGGGCCGGGGAGATGTAGCGCGTGTAGTCGCCGAGGAGCGTGATGAAGGCGATGGGGCCGGAGAGGCCGGCGGCCACCGTCGCCAGGAACCACGTCGGCCAGAAGCCGCCCAGCAGGTAACCACCCGTCTCCGGCAGTGCGTTCGTGGTGAAGTGCGGGGCGTACGCGATCACGCCGAGCACCAGCAGGGCCGTCATGCCGATCGCGAGGACGCGGGACATGGCCAGCAGGACGCGGTAGCCGTAGACCGCGCCCGCGACCGTCGCCGCGGCGAGCAATGCGTAGACGACGCCGTACGACATCCCGTCGGCCGGTAGTCCGAACAGCCGGCCGAGCACGCTCACCATCACGTCACCGCCGATCCACACGGTCAGCGCGGTGTAGCCGAGGGCCAGCAGCAGGCCGACGACCGAGCCGACCAGCCGGCCGCGCACGCCGAACTGGGCGCCGGAGGAGGTCGAGAGGTTGGTCGCGGTGCGCAGGGAGATCAGGGCCAGCGGGGCGGTCAGCGCCGTGCCCACCACCGTGCCGATCACGATCGAGCCGAGCGAGGCCCACCAGCCGAGCCCGAAGGACGGCGGCAGCCAGCCGAAGACGATCACGCCGAAGCAGAGGTTGGAGCCGAGCAGGATCGAGACGAGGTCGCGCGGTCCGCTGGTGCGCTCCTCGTCGGGGATGGTGTCGACTCCGCGCTGTTCTATCGGCATGGCTGGTCTCCCTTTCTTAGAGTGACGCTCAATGTGAACCTGGTATTGGTCGTCCGTCAAGCGTTCCAGATCGGGGATTTACCGTTTAGAGTGTTGCTCTAAATAAGGAGGGTGGGATGAGACTGACCCCCACGGAACGCGACCGGCTGCTGCTCTTCGGGGCCGCCGAGCTGGCTCGGGCCAGAAGGGCCCGTGGCCTCATGCTCAACGTGCCGGAGGCGACCGCGCTCATCGCGGACACCGTGTGCGAGGCCGCCCGGGACGGCGCCCGCCTCGCCGAGGCCATCGAGCGCGCACGGTCCGTCCTCGGTCCGGCCGACGTCCTGCCCGGCGTCGCGGACGTCGTCACCGAGGTGCATGTCGAGGCCGTCTTCGACGACGGTTCGCGGCTCGCGGTCGTGAGCGATCCGATCGGCGGCGGACTGGGGGACCGGGCCCCAGGAGCGCTCCTGCCGGGCCCGGCGCACGCCGAGCCCGAGGCCGTCGTGCGGCTGACGGTCACCAACACCGCCACCGTCCCCGTCTCCGTCACCTCCCACTTCCACTTCTTCGAGGCCAACCCGCGCCTCGACTTCGTACGGGAGGAGGCCTACGGGATGCGGCTCGCCGTGCCCGCCGGGTCGTCGGTCCGCTTCGGGCCGGGGGAGAGCGTCGAGGTCGGGCTCCTGCCGATCGGGGGCGAGCGGATCGCGATCGGGTTCGCTGGGCTCGTCGACGGGGCGCTGGACGCGCCCGGGGTGAAGGAAGAGGCCCTGCGCAGGGCCGCCGCCTGCGGATATCTGGGAGCGGACCGATGAGCATCGACCCCTACGCCTACGCCGCCACCCACGGGCCCCGCGCGGGCGACCGCATCCGCCTCGGCGACTCCGGGCTGACGATCCGCGTCGAGTCCGACTCCCAGCTCTACGGCGACGAGTTCCTGGCCGGCTTCGGCAAGACCGCCCGCGACGGACTGCACCTCAAGGCGGCGGCCGTCCGGGAGACCTGTGACGTCGTCATCAGCAACGTCGTCGTGATCGACGCCGTGCAGGGGATCCGCAAGGTGTCGATCGGGATCCGGGAAGGCCGGATCTGCGGGATCGGGCGCGCCGGGAACCCGGACACCCTCGACGGGGTCGACGTCGTCGTCGGCACGGGTACGTCGATCGTCTCCGGCGAGGGGCTTCTCGCGACCGCCGGCGCCGTCGACCCGCACGTCCATCTGCTGTCGCCGCGGATCATGGAGGCCTCGCTGGCGTCCGGCGTGACCACGATCATCGGCCAGGAGTTCGGGCCCGTGTGGGGCGTCGGCGTCAACTCGCCGTGGGCGCTGCGGCACGCGTTCAACGCCTTCGACGCCTGGCCGGTCAACATCGGCTTCCTGGGGCGCGGTTCGTCCTCGCACCGGGCTCCGCTGGTCGAAGCCCTCGCCGAGGGCGGCGCCTGCGGCTTCAAGGTGCACGAGGACATGGGCGCCCACACGCGGGCGTTGGACACCGCGCTGCGCGTCGCCGAGGAGTACGACGTCCAAGTCGCCCTGCACAGCGATGGGTTGAACGAATGCCTGTCGGTCGAGGACACCCTGCGGGTGCTCGAGGGCCGTACCATCCACGCCTTCCACATCGAGGGCTGCGGCGGCGGACATGTGCCGAATGTGCTGAAGATGGCGGGAGTCGCGAACGTCATCGGCTCCTCCACCAACCCCACCCTGCCCTTCGGCCGGGACGCCGTCGCCGAGCACTACGGCATGATCGTCTCCGTCCACGACCTCAAGACCGACCTGCCCGGCGACGCCGCCATGGCGCGCGACCGCATCCGCGCCGGGACCATGGGTGCCGAGGACGTGCTGCACGACCTGGGCGCGATCGGCATCACCTCGTCGGATGCGCAGGGCATGGGACGGGCCGGCGAGACGGTCCGCCGCACCTTCGCCATGGCCGGGAAGATGAAGGCCGAGTTCGGCGCCCCGGACGAGCACGACAACGAGCGCGTCCTGCGCTATATCGCCAAGCTGACCGTCAACCCGGCCATCGCGCACGGACTTTCGCACGAGGTGGGGTCCATCGAGGTCGGCAAGCTGGCGGACATCGTGCTGTGGCGGCCCGAGTACTTCGGCGCCAAGCCGCAGCTCGTCCTCAAGTCCGGCTTCCCGGCGTACGGCGTGGTCGGCGACCCGAACGCGGCGACGGACACCTGCGAACCCCTGGTTCTCGGGCCGCAGTTCGGCGCGTACGGGGCCACGCCCGCGGACCTCTCGGTGGCTTTCGTCGCACAGGCCGCGCTGGACCAGGACAACGACGCGATCCCCACCCGCCGCCGACGGGTCGCCGTCCGCGGCACCCGCGGCATCGGCCCCGCCGACCTACGGCTCAACTCCCGCACCGGAGCGGTGGACGTCGACCAGGGCACGGGTCTGGTCACCCTCGACGGAGAGCCGATCCGCTCGGAGCCGGCCGAGTCCGTCTCCCTCAACCGCCTGTACTTCCTGTGATGTTCACGGACAAGGACCCCCAGATGAGCAAGGCCGCAGCCGACGGTTTCCGCATGCCCGCCGAATGGACCCCGCACGAGCGCACCTGGATGGCGTGGCCGGGACCGAACCCGACCTTCGAGAACCCGGACGACCTCGCGGGGTCCCGTATCGCCTGGGCGTCGGTCGCCCGCGCGGTCCTCCGGTTCGAGCCGGTGACCGTAGTGTGCGGCCCGGGGCAGTCGGCGGACGCGCGGGCGTTGCTCGGGCCGGGCGTCGACACCGTCGAGCGCGACCTCGACGACGCCTGGATGCGGGACATCGGGCCCACGTTCCTCACGAACGGGCGTGAACTGGCCGCCGTGGACTGGACGTTCAACGGCTGGGGCGCCCAGAGCTGGGCCCGCTGGGAGCACGACGCGAAGATCGCCGCGTACGTCTCGGACGTCGTGGGCGCGAAGACGTACACCTCGAAGCTGGTCAACGAGGGCGGTGCGATCCACGTCGACGGCGAGGGCACCGTCCTGCTCACGGAGACGGTCCAGCTCGGCCCCGAGCGCAACCCGGGCTGGACGAAGGAACAGGTCGAGGCGGAGATCCACGCCCAGCTCGGCACCCGCAAGGCGATCTGGCTGCCGCGCGGCCTCACCGGCGACTACCCTCCGTACGGCTTCGGCACGCTCGGCCACGTGGACATCGTCGCCGCCTTCGCCCGCCCGGGTGTCGTGGTGGCGCACTCCCAGCCCGATCCGGCGCACCCCGACCACGAGGTGACGAAGGAGGTCATCGGACTGCTCAGGGCGCAGACGGACGCGCGGGGCCGCAGCCTGGAGGTCGTCGAGGTCCCGGCGCCCACCGCCCTGGAGGCCGACGGCCACTGGGCCGACTACTCCTACATCAACCACTACCTGTGCAACGGCGGCGTCGTGCTCTGCGGCTTCGACGACCCGCGCGACGAGATCGCCGCCGGCATCTTCCGCCGACTGCTCCCCGAACGGACGGTGACGCTGGTGGACGCCCGTACGATCTTCTCCGGTGGCGGTGGCATCCACTGCATCACCCAGCAGCAGCCGAAGATCTAGAAGAGAAGATCCAGAAGAGAAGATCTGGAAGATCCGGAGGAGTCCCGATGGCCGGTGCGGCACGGGCGCGCAAGAACGCGCCGCCGCGCGAGGAGGTCCTCGCCGCCGCCATGGGCATGATCGCCGAACGTGGCCTGGAGCAGCTCACCATGGCGGCCCTCGGCCGTGAGGTCGGCATGAGCAGTGGCCACCTGCTCTACTACTTCCACTCCAAGGACGAGCTGCTGCTGCAGGCCCTGGAGTGGAGCGAGGGCCGGCTGGGCGTCGAGCGCGGACGGCTGCTGGGCCGTGTCGGCACGGCCCGCGAACGGCTCGAAGCGTACGTCGACCTGTACGTCCCCGACGGCCACCGCGACCCCCACTGGACCCTCTGGCTGGAGGTCTGGAACCGCTCGCAGAACGCCGATGAGGCCGCCCGCGACCGGCAGGCCGCCATCGAGGGAGTCTGGCACCGCGACCTGGTGGCGCTGATCGCGGAAGGGGTCTCGCGGGGCGAGTTCCGCCGGGTCGACCCCGACCGTTTCGCGGCCCGGCTGCGGGCGCTGCTGGACGGCTTCTCCATCCATGTGGCGATCGGGCTGCGCGGGACGGATCGGGCGCAAGTTCTCGGCCACGTACGGGAGTTCCTGGACGAGGGGCTCCTCGCGGACGCGTGACCTGTCGCCCGGGTTGTACGCAATACGGCCGATTGACCCTGTGTCCTGTGGTGCGCTTGCCTCGAAGAGAGTCCCCGGCGCGGGGCCGGGGGAGAAGCGTCCATGGGGAACACAGGGGGAATCATGTCCAGAGCCGCCGCACGTGTCCTCTTACGTCGCGTGCTGCTCACGGGCTCGGCAGGGGCGGCGGCGCTGCTCGCGCTCGGCGCCTGCACGCGCCTCGCGTACACCTCGGGCGGTTCCGTGTATCTGCTCGAACTCGCCACCGGAAAGCGGCAGTTGATCAGCGTCGACCGCGGGGGCGGCCGCAACGACCTGCCCGCCGGGCACCCCTCCGTCAACGCGGACGGCACCGTCGTCGCGTTCGAGTCGGCATCACCCGATCTGGTGGAGGGGGACACCAACGGGGTGTCGGACGTCTTCCTGCGGACAGTGCAATGACGCGGACCGCGCAATGACCAGCACCTTGCACTGACCAGCACGGTGCACGGTGCAACGACCAGCCCAGTGCAATGAAAACGACCAACCACGGGGGAACACCATGCTCAGGAGCAAGTACCGCGCCGCCCTGGCGGTCACCGTTCTGGCCGTCACGCTCGGGGGCGCCGCCACGCTGCCCGCGACCGCCGCGCCGGCGCCCAGGCCGCAGACCGAGCGGGTCACGCTGACGGGGACGGGGGAGCAGGGCAACGAGAACGCGTACGGACCGCAGTTCAGCGCGGACGGCCGGTTCGCGGTCTTCTCGGCGTACGCGTCCAATCTGGTGCCGGGCGACACCAACGGGAACTCGGACGTCTTCGTGCGCGACCTGCGCAAGGGGACCGTCGAGCGGGTCAGCGTCGGTCCGGACGGCGCCCAGGCGGTCGGCGGCGAGTCGAACGCGCAGGCCATCAGTGCCGACGGGCGGTACGTGCTGTTCAGTTCCAACGCCAGGAACCTGGTCCACTGGGACAACCCGCCCACCAACGAGGCGGCCCAGGACATCTACCTGCACGACCGGCGCACCGGCCGCACGGAGCGGATCAGCGTCGCCCTCGACGGAGGTTCCGCCTTCACGGCCGCCGCCACCATGTCGCCGAACGCCCGCTACATCGCCTTCAACGCCAAGGCCGACCGAATGGAGAAGGACCCCGGTGACCTCTTCGGGATCGTGTACCTCCTCGACCGGCGCACCGGCACCGTGGAGCGGATCAGCAACCGGGACCGTCCGGACAACCCTTCGTTGCTGCAGGGGCTGAGCGACGACGGCCGCTATGTGGCGTACACACAGCTGGTGCCGCGCAGCTCCAACGGGCGCACCTGGGTGCACGACCGCCGCACCGGCACCGAGGAACAGGTCAACGTCAAGCCGGACGGCACCCCGGCCCAGCGGTACGCGATGCCCGCCTCGCTCTCCGCGGACGGCCGCACGATCGCCTTCGAGTACTGGGGCGAGGAGGAACTGGTCCCGGGTGAGACCCCCAGCAGCGACTCCACCGCCTACGTCCGCGACCTGCGCACGGACGTCACCCGGCGCGTCAAGGCCGGTCCCGCCGGCGAGGACCGCGTGAGCGAGCCCGTGCTCAGCCCGGACGGCCGCTACGTGGCCTACCTCGCCGAGCCGCGGCCGGCGGACGGACAGTCGGGGCCGGACAACGTCTACCTCCGCGACCTGCGCACCGGCTCCACCCGCCTGGTCAGCGAGTCCGCCACCGGCGAGCCCGTCACGGACGAGTCCGTGGCGATCTACACGGTGAGCGCGGGAGCCCGGCGGATCGGCCTGGGCAGTTACTCCAGCCAGCTCGTCGCGGGCGACACCAATGGCCACTACGACGGCTTCGTCCGCCGTATGCGCTGAAGCCGAGTCCGAGGCCGAGGCCTGGGTGTCCTTTCGGCCTCGGCCGTACCGGCATCGGCATCGGCTGAACTCGACCCGCATCCAAGGCACTTGCATCCAAGGCACTTGCAAGGAATCCAGGGGGGATTTCCATGCGCCTCGTAAGACGCAGCACCGTCCTGGCAGCCGCCTGCCTCGTGGCCGCGCTCGGAGGTACCGCCCTCCCGGCCGCCCACGCCGACTCCGCCCCGTCCCGGACCTCCCGGGTGAGCGTCGCCACCGGCGGACACGAGGCCGACGGCGCCTCCTCCACCCCGGCGATCAGCGCCGACGGCCGCTACGTGGCCTTCGTCTCGGCCGCCGACAACCTGGTCCGCGGCGACCGGAACGACACCGCCGACGTCTTCGTCCGCGACCTGCGCACGGGCCGTACCCAGCGGGTCGCCGAAGGCCCGGCCGAGGATCCCGCGATCAGCCCGGACGGCCAGTACGTGGTCTTCGCCACCAAGGCCGCGCTGGTCCGGGGCGACGACAACGGCCTGGACGACATCTACCTCGTCGACCGCAGAACGCACCGGACGGAACGGATCAGCACCGGCCACGCGACCGAGCCGCCCCGCGCCGAGTTCAACCACGAGCCCGCCGTCAGCGCGAACGGCCGCTACGTCACCTACAGCACCGCGGCCTCGGACGCCGCACCCGGCGACACCAACGGCCGGGACGACGTGATCGTGCACGACCGCAGGACAGGGAAGGACGAGCTGGTCCAGTACACGACCGACGGCGCCCTCGGCGACAGCGACGCCTTCCAGGCCTCGCTCAGCGCCGACGGCCGCTACGTCGTCTTCACCACCGCCGCGCAGCTGGACCCGGCGCACGAGTGGACCCACGGCACGAACGTGTACGTGCGCGACCGGGCCGAGGGCACCACGGAGCAGGTCAGCATCCCCACCCGCCACGTCATCAAGGAGGGCTCCTTCGGCCCGTCCATGAGCGCCGGCGGCCGCTGGGTCGCCTTCTCGTCCAACGTGAACAACCTGGTGCCGGACGACACCAACAAGACGACGGACGTGTTCCTCTTCGACCGGAAGGAGAAGACCACGCAGCGGGTGAGCATCGCGGCCGACGGCACCCAGTCGGACGGCCGCAGCGACGGCGTGAGCCTCAGTGCCGACGGCCGCCGCCTCGCCTTCGTCTCCAGCGCCGACAACCTGGTGCCGGGCGACACCAACGGCGTCGCCGACATCTTCCTCAAGGACCTGAAGACCGGCGCCGTCGAACGCGTCAGCCTCGCGGCCGACGGCAGCCAGTCCGACGGCCCCGCCGACGCCGTGTCCCTGAGCGCCGGCGGCCGGGCGGCCTTCTCCTCCACGGCCACCAACCTCGTCCCCGGCGACGGCAACGGGGTCGCCGACGTCTTCGTCCGGCACCTGCGGTGATCAGCACAGTGCTCGCATCCTGAGACGGACGGTGAGCGCGCGGGCGGTCTGTGCCAGACTGCCCCCGTGCTCTCGTTCGCCATGATTATTGGCAGCAGGCGCGCCGGTCCGCAGTGACCGCCACGTACGACCAGGTACGGGCGGACACCGTCGTCCTCGACCCGCGCGCAGACCTCTCGCACCCGCGAGGGGTTTTTCGCTTTTCTGGCCCACCTTCAGCCGGGAGCAAAGCGCGAGGGACCATTGGGGGACGGTGGAGCCGGTCATTCCGGTAACGACCGAGATCCAACACAGGAGCCTTGACACCATGACCGAAACCAGCGAGCTCGACGATTCGTTCCACGTCTTCGACACGACCCTGCGCGACGGTGCGCAGCGCGAGGGCATCAACCTCACCGTCGCGGACAAGCTGGCCATCGCACGGCACCTGGACGACTTCGGCGTGGGCTTCATCGAGGGCGGCTGGCCCGGCGCCAACCCGCGGGACACCGAGTTCTTCGCCCGCGCCCAGCAGGAGATCGACTTCAAGCACGCCCAGCTCGTCGCCTTCGGCGCGACCCGCCGGGCCGGCGCGAAGGCCTCCGAGGACCCGCAGGTCAAGGCGCTCCTGGACTCGGGCGCCCAAGTGATCACCCTGGTCGCGAAGTCCCACGACCGGCACGTCGAACTCGCCCTGCGCACCACGCTGGACGAGAACCTGGAGATGGTCCGCGACACCGTCTCCCACCTGCGCGCGCAGGGCCGCCGGGTGTTCGTCGACTGCGAGCACTTCTTCGACGGCTACCGGGCCAACCCGGAGTACGCGAAGGCCGTCGTACGGGCCGCCTACGAGGCGGGCGCCTCCGTCGTCATCCTCTGCGACACCAACGGCGGCATGCTCCCCGCTCAGGTCCAGGCCGTCGTCTCGACGGTCCTGGCCGACACGGGCGCCCGGCTCGGCATCCACACCCAGGACGACACGGGCTGCGCGGTCGCCAACACCCTCGCCGCCGTCGACGCGGGCGCCACCCACGTCCAGTGCACGGCGAACGGCTACGGCGAGCGCGTCGGCAACGCGAACCTCTTCCCGGTCGTCGCCGCCCTGGAGCTCAAGTACGGCAAGAAGGTCCTGCCCGAGGGCGCGCTGCGCGAGATGACCCGTATCTCGCACGCCATCGCCGAGGTCGTGAACCTCACGCCCTCCACCCACCAGCCGTACGTCGGTGTCTCGGCCTTCGCCCACAAGGCGGGCCTGCACGCCTCGGCGATCAAGGTCGACCCGGACCTGTACCAGCACATCGACCCCGAACTGGTCGGCAACACCATGCGGATGCTGGTCTCCGACATGGCGGGCCGCGCCTCCATCGAGCTCAAGGGCAAGGAGCTCGGCGTCGACCTGGGCGGCGACCGCGAGCTGGTCGGCCGGGTCGTCGAGCGGGTCAAGGAGCGCGAACTCAGGGGCTACACCTACGAGGCGGCGGACGCCTCCTTCGAACTGCTGCTGCGCGGCGAGGTCGAGGGCAGGCCGCTGAAGTACTTCGAGGTCGAGTCCTGGCGTGCCATCGTCGAGGACCGCCCCGACGGCATCCACGCCAACGAGGCCACGGTCAAGCTCTACGCCAAGGGCGAGCGCATCGTCGCCACCGCGGAGGGCAACGGCCCGGTCAACGCCCTCGACCGCACCCTGCGCGTGGCGCTCGAGAAGATCTACCCCCAGCTCGCCAAGCTCGACCTCGTCGACTACAAGGTGCGCATCCTGGAGGGCGTCCACGGCACGCAGTCCACGACCCGCGTCCTGATCTCCACGTCCGACGGTGCGGGCGAGTGGTCCACGGTGGGTGTCGCGGAGAACGTCATCGCGGCGTCGTGGCAGGCGCTGGAGGACGCCTACACGTACGGGCTGCTGCGGGCCGGGGTGGAGCCCGCGCAGTAGCCGCGTCGATTCAGCAGGAGTCCGCGGCGCGCTTCTCGAACGCGCCGCGGCTCATCGCCCGGCCGTCGGCCCAGACCTGGCCGGGCTTCAGCTTCGCGATGTTCTCCGCGGAGAAGTCGGCGATCCCGTTGTAGGAGTCGCCGGTGACGTAGTGGCCGAAGGTCAGCGAGTAGTGGTGCTTCGGCAGCAGCCGCTGGGCGCCCCGGTGCCGGGCCTTCCAGTCGGCCGGCGGTGAGAACAGCGGGAAGTCGGCGTCCCCGCGCAGCTTCTCCTGCTTCACCTCCCAGCCCGTGGTGCTCGCCCCGTTCCCGGCGGCCCCGGCCCACCCGTCGAGCGACGGCGTCCGGTAGTCGTCGTCCCCGCACGGCCGGATCAGCGCCCAGGCCGACGCGTCCGCGGCGACCCGCACGCCGGCGAGCGGCAGATCGACGGCTCCACACCCGGTGAGCGTCAACACCCCACCGACGACACCCACCACGGCAACCGCCGCCACCCCCGCACGCCGCATGCCCCGCCCCCCCCACCGGCGGGACCCGGCCCGCCCTACTGCAACCGCCACTTCTGGTTGGCAGCCCCCGTGCACGACCAGATCTGCGCCCGCGCCCCGTTCGCCGACGAGTTGTCCGTCACGTCGAGGCACTTGTTCGTGGCCGAGTTCACGACATCACTGGTCGAGGCGTTGTACGACCACTGTTGCGCACCGGTTCCATTGCAGTCGTACAACTGCACCTTCGCCCCGTCGGCGGTCGAACCCGACGTCACGTCAAGGCACTTGCCGAGGGCCCGTACCGTGCCGTCCGTCTGTACGGTCCACTGCTGGGACGAGGAGCCGTTGCAGTCGTAGACCTGCACCGCCGTACCGTTCGCGCTCGAACCGCCCGCCACGTCCAGGCACTTGCCGGCCAGGCCGACGAAGGACCCCGACCGGTTGCCCCCGTCCGTCTGCGTCCCCGACCACGTGAACGTCGCCGACGTCTTCCCCGGCAGGGAGTAAGTGGCGTGCTGCGAACCCCAGTTGATGGTCACCGTCTTCGCGGCGGTCCCGTCGTTGTACGCGATCAGCGCCTTCGAACCGTCCGGGTTGCGCCACGCCACGTTCGGCACGGTGGTGGAGGCCGTGGACGCGATGCGCTGGGCTCCCGGCCGTACGAACTTCGTCAGGTGGCCCATCGTGTAGTACTCCACCGTGTAGTCGACGGTCCCGCTCGCCCCGTCCCCGTCGTGCACGGTGATCAGGCCGGTGCAGGTGCCGCAACCCCCGTTGTGCGGGCCCATGTTCTGGTCCACGGCCAGCGACCACTTGGTCACCGACTTCGCCCAGTTCCGGGTGTAGTCGACGATGTTGAGCATGTCCTCGCGCTGCTGGTTCGCGATCCACGTCCCGCCCGAGTGCTCGGTGCCGAACGCGTCCAGCTGCGGGTACTGGTTGTGCACGGACGTCTGCTTGCCGACGTCACCGCCGTAGCCGTGCCAGGCGATCCCGCCGAAGTTGGGGTGGTCGCGCACCGCCGCGTCGTCCACCGTCTGTGCGGCGTAGGAGTCGTAGGTGTCCCAGTTCCAGTCGTGCGCCAGGACCTTGGTGGACAGGCCCGCCGCCTGCAGCTTCGGCAGCAGCTCGTTCTTGGTGAAGTAGGCAAGGCCGGACGCGTTCCAGCTCATCGACGGATAGCCCGAGCAGCACGTCGGCTCGTTCTGTGCCGTCACGTACGAGACGTCGACGCCCTGATCCCGGTACGCCTGCAGGTACTTCACGAAGTACGAGGCGTACGCCCCGTAGTCCTCCGCCTTCAGCCAGCCCCCGTTGAGCTGCCCGCTGTCCTTCATCCAGGCGGGCGCGGTCCACGGCGAGGCCATGACGGTCAGGGACGGGTTCAGCTGGAGCGCCTGCTTCGTCAGCGGGACGACGTCCGCGAGGTCGTGCGCGATCGAGAACCGGGACAGGGAGGGATCCGTCTGCCCCGCCGGCACGTCGTCGTACGTGTACCCGTACCGCGCCAGGTCCGAGGCGCCCATCGGGTTGCGCAGGAACGACAGCCCGATCCCGTCCGTCGGCGAGAACAGCTTCCGCATCGTCGCGTCCCGGGTCGTCTGCGAGAGCGCCCCGCTGCTGTTCATCAGCCAGGCCGCGGTGTCCGTGAAGGACGCGCCGCCGCCGGTGAAGCTCTGGTACCGGGTGTTCTCGTCGACGGTGATGTTCTCACCGCCGCCCCCGGTGCCGGACTGGAAGGCGAACGGCGCCTGCTGCTGCAGGCCGCGGACCACGTGCCGGCCGCCGGCGTCGTCCGTGGTGGTGAGCCAGGCGGTGACCTGCTCGCCGGCCGCGTGAGCCGGGGGTACCGCTGCCGTGACACCGACCGTGGAGAGCAGCCCGGCCAGCAGCAGCCGGAGTGCGTGGGGGGATCTCCTCATGGTGCGTCGCCCTTCCTGACGAGACGTCTTGACGGGTCTGCGGGCCGCTAGTTAACTCACGACGTGATCTAAGTCATGAGTGAACTGTGTGAGCCAGAGTGAACCAGAGAGCCGAGGGAAGGTCCATGCCAAGAACCGCCCTGCTCGTCTCCACCACCCTGTTCGCCGCGCTGCTGTCGCCGACCGTGTCCCAGGCGGCCGACGACCCGGCCCCGGTCCCCGTCGACCGCTTCGAGGGCGAGGTCCCCTTCGCCTCCCAGCCCGCCGAGGGCATCTTCACCTGGGGCAGCGACAACGACGACCCACCCGCGCTCCAGCTGACCCCGCGCAGCGATGCCCCCGAGGGCGAGAAGGTGCTCACCGGCACCTACGACATCAGCGGATACGGCGGCTTCACCCACGACTTCGCCGCGAACGAACCCGCCCACGACTGGTCCGCCCACAAGGGCATCCGCTTGTGGTGGGACGGCCGGGACAACGGCAGGAAGGTCGCCTTCGAGATCAAGGACGGCGGCGCGAACGGCGAGGCCTCTGAACTGTGGACGACCTCCTTCACCGACGACTGGACCGGTTGGAAACAGGTCGAGATCCCCTTCACCGACTTCGCGTACCGCACGGACTACCAGCCCGTCGGCGGCATCGACCACGTCCTCGGCCTCACCGGGATGTGGGGCTACGCCGTCACCCTCCCCGTCGGAGTGCAGGGCCAATTCGCCATGGACGACGTGGAGTTGTACGGCAAGGCCGACCAGTGCCTGCGCGCCTCCGTCACCACTGACACCACCGTCCACCCGGTCGAGGAGGGCGGCACGGCCGCGGTGAAGGTCACCGTCGCCACCACCGGCTCCGCCCCGATCGACGACCCGGTGACCGTCGCGTACGAGACGACCGGCGGCACCGCCGAACCCGGCAAGGACTACACCCCGGTCGCCGGAACCCTCACCTTCCCCGCCGGTACGGCCTCGGGCGCGACACGGACCATCAAGGTCCCCACCCTCAAGGACAGGGCGGCCGAACCCGCCGAGACCGTTCCCCTCAAGCTGACCGTCACCGGCGCCAAGCCCCCCGCCGAGACCCCGCTGGTCGTCGTCGACGCGCACGGACTGCCGTATCTGGACAGCAGGTTGCCGGTGAAGAAGCGCGTCGCCGACCTCGTGGGCCGCATGTCCCTTCAGGAGAAGGCCGGCCAGATGACCCAGGCCGAGCGTGGTGCGATCGGCGAAGGGGGCGACATCGCCACCTACGACCTCGGCTCACTGCTCTCCGGCGGCGGCTCGACACCCATGCCCAACACCCCGGCGGCCTGGGCGAAGATGATCGACGGCTTCCAACTCCGGGCGCAGGCAACCCGGTTCCAGATCCCGCTGATCTACGGCGTCGACGCGGTGCACGGCCACAACAACCTGGTCGGCGCCACGATCATGCCGCACAACATCGGCATCGGGGCGACCCGCGATCCCCGACTCGCCGAGAAGGCGGGCGCGGTGACCGCCTCCGAGGTCCGGGCCACCGGCGTCCCCTGGGACTTCGCACCCTGCCTCTGCGTCACCCGGGACGAACGCTGGGGCCGCTCCTACGAGTCGTTCGGCGAGGACCCGGCGCTCGTCGAGTCCATGGAGACGGTGATCCAGGGCCTCCAAGGAGCCGCGAACGGCAAGGACTTGAAGGACGACGACAAGGTCCTCGCCACCGCCAAGCACTTCGTCGGCGACGGCGGCACCGAGTACGGCTCCTCGACCACCGGCACGTACACGATCGACCAGGGCGTCACCAAGGTCACCCGGCAGCAGCTGGAGGCCGTCCACCTGGCGCCGTACGAGACAGCCGTCGACCGTGGCATCGGCACGGTCATGCCGTCCTACTCCTCGCTCGACATCCTCGGCGACGGGCAGGGCCCGGTGAAGATGCACGCCCGCGCCGACATGATCAACGGCGTGCTCAAGGGCCGTATGGGCTTCGACGGCTTCGTGATCAGCGACTGGAACGCCATCGACCAACTCCCCGGCGACTACGGCTCCCACGTCCGTACGGCCGTCGACGCGGGCGTCGACATGATGATGGTGCCGTACACCTACAAGGACTTCGGCGCGACGCTCGTCGACGAGGTGGAGGCCGGTCGCGTCAGTGAGAAGCGGATCGACGACGCCGTGTCCCGCATCCTCACGCAGAAGTTCCGGCTGGGGCTCTTCGAGAAGCCGTACGCCGACACGAGCGGCGCCGCGAAGATCGGTTCCGCCGCGCACCGGGCCGTCGCCCGGCAGGCGGCCGCCGAGTCGCAGGTCCTGCTGAAGAACGCCGGCGGTGTCCTGCCGCTGAAGATGTCGCAGAAGGTCTATGTCGCCGGGTCCAACGCCGACGACATCGGCAACCAGTCCGGCGGCTGGACCGTCACCTGGCAGGGCTCGTCCGGGAACATCACCCCGGGCACGACCATCCTGCAGGGGATGAGGAACGCGGGCGGCGACGTCACCTACTCCAAGGACGCGTCGGCCCCGCTGAGCGGCTACGACGTCGGCGTGGTCGTCGTCGGCGAGACGCCGTACGCCGAGGGCGTCGGGGACGTCGGCAACGGCAACGACCTGGAGCTGTCCGCCGCCGACAAGGCCGCCGTCGACAAGGTGTGCGCGGCCATGAAGTGCGCGGTGCTGATCGTCTCCGGGCGCCCCCAGCTGATCGGCGACCGGCTCGGCGCCATCGATGGCCTGGTCGCCTCCTGGCTGCCGGGAACGGAGGGCGACGGCGTGGCCGACGTGCTCTACGGCAGGCGGCCCTTCACCGGGCAGCTCCCCGTCACCTGGCCGAAGACGGAGGCCCAGCTGCCGGTCAACGTCGGCGACGCCGCGTACGACCCGCAGTTCCCGTACGGCTGGGGCCTGACGACGCTGACGAAGGCGCCGGCGGGCGGCGCGGCCACGCTGAAGGCGCTCGGCATCGCGGCCGCGGTGGCGGAGCGGGCGGGAGCCGAGGAGGCGGGCCGTGCGCTCGTCACCAAGGCGCGGCTGATCGTCCAGCAGAAGGTGGGCGAGCACCTCACGGCGGCGGTGGCGAAGCCCTTCGCCGACGCGGACCATCTCTCGCTCACCGGGCGGTACGGAGCGGCGGTGGAGAAGCTGAGCGCGGCCTACCGGGCTGCCTGAGACAAATCCGCATCTCTGCGGATGCCCGGTTTTGGGAGGCTTCGGGTAGCTTCGAAGTATGAAGTCCGTCGTACGGACCCGAAGCCTTCCAGGGCTGCTCGCGGCCCTGGTGCTCGCCGCGCTGACCGTACTGGCGGTGGCCCCCTCGCCCGCCTCCGCGGCCACCAGCGTCTCGACGATCGCCGACGCCCTCCGCAAGAGCCCCGTCTACGTCGACCCGGCGGCCTCCGTCCAGCTGTCGTCCGCCGAGGCCGACGCCCTGGCCAAGCAGATCAAGGACGCCGACAAGCCCCTCTTCGTGGCGGTCCTGCCCGCCGGGCAGCCGACGACGAACCTCTTCGAGAACCTCCGCACCGCCACCGGCATCACGGGCCTGTACGCGATCCGCCTCGGCGACCGCTTCGACGCCCGCGCCGACGCCTCCGTCCTGCCGCCCACCGCCGTACAGAACCTCGTCACCAGCGTCCAGGGCGAAAAGGACGCCAAGACCCAGCTGGACGACTTCACCAGCAGCGCCCTCACCAACATCGGCGGTTCGGCCCCGTCGAGCTGGGACTCCTCGTCCGGCGACAGCGGGGTGTCGTCCACGGCGCTGATCACCGTGGGCGCGGTGCTGGTGGCCGGCGGCGCGGGCACCTTCGCCCTCGTCCGCCGCAACCGGCGCCGCAGGGCCGAGGAGCAGCGGGCCGCGCTGGAGCAGCTGCGGGTCGTGGTCGACGAGGACATCACGGCCTTCGGCGAGGAGCTGGACCGCCTCGACTTCCATCCGGGGGAGGCGGGCGCCGACGACGCCATGCGCGCGGACTACGAACGCGCGCTGGACGCCTATGAGAAGGCGAAGTCGGCCATGGCCGAGGCGGGCAAACCCGAGGACGTGCGAGCCGTCACCGAGGCCCTGGAGGACGGCCGCTTCTCGCTGGCCCAGCTCGCCGCCCGCCGCGAGGGCGGCCCGTTGCTCGAACGCCGTCCGCCCTGCTTCTTCGACCCGCGCCACGGCCCCTCCGTCGCCGACGCCACCTGGACGCCCCCGGGCGGCGCCACGCGCGAGGTCCCCGTCTGCGCGGCCGACCGCACCCGCCTCGCCGACGGCCGCGACCCCGTCATCCGCGAGGTCGACACCGCATACGGCCGACGCCCCTACTGGGACGCGGGCCCGGCCTACGGCCCCTGGGCCGGCGGCTACTTCGGCGGTGGCCTCCTCCCCGGCCTCCTGGTCGGCACACTGCTCGGCAGCATGATGGCCGGCCCGTCGTACGCGGCCGACTACGGCTCCGGATACGGCGACTTCGGCGGCGGTTACCAGGGCGGCGACACCTCCGGCGCGGACTTCGACTCCGGCGACTTCAGCGGCGGCTTCGGCGGCGGCGGGGGAGGGGACTTCGGGGGCGGCGGAGACTTCGGCGGAGGCTTCTGACTCCCCTACGGGGACGGGCAGTTCAGGCTTCGTCGGAGGTGTCCGGTGTGTCCGCCAGCCGCTCCATCAGTGCGCCCGCCAGCTCCAGCACTCCCCGTTCCGTCGCGTTCAGCGACGCCAGCGCGCCGGCCAGCCACGCGTCGCGCTCGGCCATGTCCCGCTCCAGGGCCCGGCGCCCCTCCTCGGTCAGTGACAGCACGGACCGCCGCCGGTCGGCCGTGCCCGGCGCGCGCACGACCAGCTCCTCCGCCTCCAGTTCCGCGAAGACCCGGGTCAGCGACTGCGGGCGCTGCCGCTCGGCCGCCGCGACCTCACCGGGCGTGGACGGCCCGTGCCGGTGCAGATGGCCGAGCACGGACAGCTGGTTGGGGCTGAGACTTCCGTCGGCGCGCTCGTGCCGCAGCCGACGGTTGAGCCGGACGACACCGCGACGGATCCGGGCGGCTTCGGAAAGGTGCTCCATGGCAATGATCGTACGCGAATACTTACTACCTTGGCGCGGACAATGGCCGTAATATCAGGTGAGTGACCGCAAAACTGATACGCAACGCGTACGAAGCGGCTCTGACCATGACCGCGGTGCTGCTCTGCTGGGCCGTCGCGCTGGCGCTGGAGGACGCCGCCGGTCTCCACACCGACGTACTCGTCCTCGCGGTCGCCCTGACCCTCACCCTGGCCGCCTCCCAGCGCACCGCCGATGTACGCCGCCGGCTCACCGCGCTCGTGGTGCTGCCCGTGACGGCGGGCGCCTCGGTCTTCCTCGGCCGCCTGATCGCCTCCCACTACGCGATCGGCGCCGCCGTCTTCACGGCAGGCATCTCGCTGGCGATCTGGATCCGCCGCTACGGCACGGCCGCCACGAAGGCCGGCACCCTGCTGACCCTCCCGCTCGTCGCCCTCCTCGTCGTCCCCGGACCCGCCCTGCCGCGCGAGGCGCAGAGCGGGCTGGTGACCTGGTTCTGGTCGGCGCTGATCGGGGCGCTGGCCTGCGGCTTCGTATGGCTGGTGCAGGGGGTGGGGGACCGGTTCGGGCCCTGGCGTGCACAACCGGCCCCCGAGCAGGCGCCACGCCGCTCCCGGCTCCACCCCCGGCCCAGTACGCGCATGGCCCTCCAGATGGCGGCCGGTATCGCCACCGCCTTCGCCCTCGGCCACCTGCTCTTCGACGACCACTGGCCCTGGGTCGTCCTCACCGCGTACGTCGCCGCCAGTGGCAACCGCGGCCGGACCGACGTACTGCGCAAGGGAGCCGAGCGCCTCGCCGGGGCGACGCTCGGCACGCTCCTGGCGGCCGGCGTGGCGGCGGCCGGCCTCTCGGGTCACGCCTCCGTGGCGCTGATGTTCGCCGTGCTCACGGTGGCGCTGTGGCTGCGCCCCCTCAACTACGCCTACTGGGCGGCGGGCCTGACCTGCGCCCTCTCCCTCCTCCTCGGCTACTTCGGCCAGGACGCCCAGAACCTGCTCCCGACCCGACTCGAAGGGATCGCCGTCGGCGCGGTGCTGTCGGTGGCGTCGGCGTGGTGGCTGCTGCCGGTGCCCCGGAGACGAGCGGCGGCGGCACGGCTCGCCGTACGGCCGAGTGAGGGTTGAAAGGGGGTTGTCCGGCCGATGTCCATCGGTCGGCCGGGCCATGCCCACACCCGGCACGCGCAACGCCCGCGGCGAGGGCCGGGTTCGGGTCGTGCCGACCGCGGCCCAGTTCGACAGCATCGAGCGCGCCGTCCGGCAGGCCTGCGCGGGCTGACGCGGTCAGCCCGTCCGGGGTACCACCAGCCCGCTCTCGTACGCCATCACGACCGCCTGCGTACGATCGCGCAGTCCCAGCTTGGACAGGATCCGGCTGACGTGTGTCTTCACGGTCTCCTCGCCGACGTGCAGGCGCTCGGCGAGCTCCGGGTTGGACAGCCCCTCGGCGAGCAGCCGCAGGACGTCGGTCTCGCGCGGGGTGAGTGCCGCGAGCGTGCTCTGTGTGGGGGCCTTGGGGCGGATCCGGGCGAACTCGGCGATCAGCCGCCGGGTGATCGCGGGCGCGAGCAGCGCCTCACCGGCGGCGACCACCCGCACCGCCTCGAAGAGCCGTTCCGCCGTCACGTCCTTGAGCAGGAACCCGCTGGCCCCGGCGGCGAGGGCGTCGTACACGTGCTCGTCGAGGTCGAAGGTGGTGAGCACCAGCACGCGCGGCGCGTCCGGCCCCTGCAGCAGGGCGGTCGCCCGGATGCCGTCCATGACCGGCATGCGTACGTCCATGAGGACGATGTCGGGCAGCTGCTCCCGGCACACGCGCACCGCCTCGGCGCCGTCGTGTGCGGTGCCGACCACCGTGAAGTCGGGCTGGGTGGCGAGGAGTCCGGCGTACCCGGCGCGGACGACCTCGTGGTCGTCGGCGACGACGATGCGGATGTCCGCTCCCGCACTCACGCCGGCGCCTCCGACTTGACCGGCAGCCGCGCCTCGACCAGGAAGCCGCCACCGGGGGCGGGACCGATGTGGAGCGTGCCGCCGACGGTCGCCGTACGCTCGCGCATGCCGAGCAGCCCGTGCCCGGGAGAGCCGGATGCCGCGGGCCCGGGCCCGTTGTCGCGCACGCGCACCGCCAACTCCTCGGCTCCGTAACGGAGTTCCACGTCCACGGCCGCTCCCGGCGCATGCCGGCGCGCGTTGGTCAGCGCCTCCTGGACGATCCGGTACGCGGTGACCTCGATGCCGGGGTCGAGCGCGGCCACCGGCCCGCTGACGATCAGCCGGGTGCGCGAACCGGCCGCGTCCCGCGACTCGTCGAGCAGCTCCAGGAGCTGGCCCAGCCCCGGCTGCGGCCTGCGCCGCACACCGGTGTCCGTGCCCTGGGCGTCTTCCCGCAGGACGCCCAGCAGCCGGCGCATCTCGGTCAGGGCGGTGCGCGCGGTGTCCCCGATGGCCAGGAAGCGGGTCGCGCCCTCGGCGGGCAGACCGGCCGTGGTCAGCCGTGCGTTCTCCGCCTGCACGGCGATCATCGAGATGTGATGGGCGACGACGTCGTGCAACTCCCTTGCGATACGGGCCCGTTCACCCCGCGCCGCATGTTCGAGGAGGGTGTCCGCGAACGCCCGCTCGGTCGCGCTGTGGGCGAGCGCGGTGGAGCGCACCTGCTGCGCGATGCCGGTCGCCGCCGCGGCGGCGGCGAACGTGGCGACGAGGACGGCGGCGACCTGGGTGGTCGGGTGGTCACTGACCAGGGCGGTCACGACGTACGGCACGACGAGGACACCGCCGAGCCGCGTCCACCCCGCCCGGACGAGCACGTACACACAGGTCAGCTGTGCCACGGCCGCGGCGACAGTGAGCGACCGGAACGGCACGAGCGCCAGCACGCAGGCGCCGCTCAGACCGAGCGCGGCCGCACCCCGGGCGACCCGCTCGGACCTCAGCACCAGGGCGAGCGGCAGGGGCGCGGCGACGGCGAGCAGCAGCACGGCGGCGAGACCGCTGCGCGGGCCGATGTGCGGACCGCTGCTGCGGACGAGTACCTCGCAGACGGAGAGCCCGGCGAGAACAGCGGGCAGCGACCGCACCCACTTCGTCACCGCCACCGCCCCCTCGGCTCGCCCATCGGGCCATCGGGCCATTGTGCCGAGCCCCACCCCGGACAGCGTCCCCCACGTGAGGGACCTCCCCGGCGTGACGACACCCGCGCGCCCCCGCCCCTAGCCTCCCTCACCATGAGCGACGCAACCATCGAAGTCCGCAACCTGCGCAAGCGGTTCGGCCGGACCCTCGCGGTCGACGGCCTCTCCTTCACGGTCGAGCCCGGCACGGTCACCGGCTTCGTCGGTCCCAACGGGGCGGGCAAGTCCACCACTTTGCGCACCGTCCTCGGCCTGGACGCCCCCGACGAGGGCGAGGCGCTCATCGGCGGCCGTCGCTACCACGCCCTGCGCACCCCGTTGCTGGAGGTCGGCGCCCTCCTGGACGCCGCCGCCCTGCACCCCGCCCGCCGCGGCCGCGACCACCTCCGCTGGCTGGCCCATTCGCACGGCCTGCCCATGCGCCGGGTGGACGAGGTCCTCGAACAGGTCGGCATGGAGTCGGCGGCCCGCAGAAGGGCCGGCGGCTACTCCCTCGGCATGCGCCAACGCCTCGGCATAGCCGCCGCGCTCCTCGGCGACCCCCCGGTCCTCATCCTCGACGAACCGGTCAACGGCCTCGACCCCGAGGGCATCCAGTGGATCCGCACCCTCCTGCGCCACCTCGCCTCCGAAGGCCGCGCGATCCTGGTCTCCAGCCACCTGATGAGCGAACTGGAGGACACCGCCGACCACTTGGTGGTCATCGGCCGCGGCCGCCTGATCGCCGACAGGGCGGTGTCCGACCTCCTCGCCGCCGCGTCCGGCGACCGCGTCAGGCTCCGCACCGAAGCCCGTACGGAGGCGATGGAACTCCTCGCCCGCGAGGGCGCCACCGTCGCCGTGACCGACCGCGACACCCTCGCGATCACCGGACTGCCCGCCCGCAGGATCGTCGAGCTCCTCGGCGACGCGGGTGTCCCCTTCGCCGAAGTGGGCGCGCATCGCGCCACCTTGGAGGAGGCGTACATGGAACTCACCCGCGACGCGGCGGAGTTCACCTCCACCCCCGACGGCGAGGTGACCCGATGACCGCCCCCACCGTCACCCCGTACCGCTCCGGACTCCACCCGACCCGAGCCGGCTTCCTCCACCTTCTGCGCGCGGAGTGGACCAAGTTCGTCACGGTCCGCGCCTGGCCGCTGGTCCTCGTGGTCGCCGCCGCCGTGACGGTGGTGATCTCCCAGCTCGGCGCGAGCGGATCGGTCACGAGTGGCTTCGAACACCCCACCCTCGCCCCCGACGGCACAGTCGTCCGCGACTCCTTCCACTTCACCCACCGCCCGCTGACCGGCGACGGCACGGTCACGGTCCGCGTCACCGCCCTGAAGAGCGGCAACGGCAAGGCGGCGGAGCCCTGGGCGAAGGCCGGGCTCATCCTCAAACAGAGCCTGCAGGCGGGCGCCCCGTACGCGGCGGTCCTGACCACCCCCGACCACGGCGTCCGTACGCAATGGAACTTCACCCACGACACCGCGGGCGGCCCGAGCGACCTCACGACCGCACCGAGTTGGCTCCGCCTGACGCGCACGGGCGACCACGTCACCACGTACGCATCGCGCGACGGCCACGAGTGGCACAAGATCAAGGACGTACGACTGAAGGGCCTGCCGCGTACGGTGCAGATCGGCGCGTTCGTCGCGACCCCCACCCACGAGAACCTGCGGCGTTCCTTCGGCGGCACCAGCGAGACGGCCGACGGGGGAGTGGCGAAGGGAACCTTCGACGACCTCACTCTCAGCGGCACTTCGCCGACCCCGAAATGGACGAGCACGGATGTCGGCAAGGGCACCCCGAACGGCCCGACCCCCCAGGACGCCGAGCCAGGCACCACGCGCGTGTCCGCGACCGGTGTCTACACACTGACCGGCCGCGGTGACATCGCCCCGGACGAAACCCTCGGCGACACCGTCCAGATGAGCTTCCAGGGAATCTCCGTGGGCGTCCTGTTCATGGTCGCGCTGGGCGCGCTGTTCGTGACGGCCGAGTACAAACGGGGCCTGATCCGTACGACGTTCACGGCGACGCCCGGCAGGCGGAAGGTGCTGGCCGCGAAGACCCTGGTGATGGCCGGAGCGACCTTCGCCGTCACCCTCCCGGCCACGGCACTGGCCTTCACCCTCGCCCAGTCCACCCTGCGCGACAACGGCTTCGAGCCCCCCGCCTTCCCCGACCTCTCCCTCCTGGAGAACCCGGCACTGCGCGCGATCACCGGCAGCGCACTGCTGCTGTCCCTGGTGGCGGTCCTGGCGCTGGGGCTGGGAGCCCTGCTCCGCAACACGGCAGGGGCGATCGCCACGGTGGTGGTCCTGATGATCCTCCCGCAGATCCTGTCCTTCGCCCTCCCCCTCCCGGTCGGCCAGTGGCTGCTGCGGGTGACCCCGGCGGCGGCGTTCGCGATCGAGCAGGGAGTGACCCGCTACCCGTTCGTCAAGAACAACTGCCTCCCGGAGAGCGGTTGTTACCCCCTGACCCCGTGGAACGGCCTGGGCGTCCTGGCCGCCTACGCGGTGGCTGCCCTGCTGCTGGCGGCCTGGAGCCTGCGCAGGAGGGACGCATGAGGCCCCTCCACGCCGAGTGGACGAAGCTCCGCACGCTGCCGAGCACATGGTGGCTGCTGGCAGCGACCGTGATCCTGACGGTGGCGGTGGGAGCGGCGGCGGCCGCTTCGCTCACGTCCCGCGTCTGCCCGTCCCCCGAGGCCTGCCACGAGGACACGGTGAAGCTCAGCCTGACCGGAGTCTGGCTCGGCCAGGCGGCCTGCCTGATCCTGGGCGCCCTGTCGATGGGCGCGGAGTACGGCTCCGGCACCATCCGTACGACGGTGACCGCGATGCCGGTGAGGTGGCGAGTCCTGCTGTCGAAGGCAACCGCCCTGTCCCTCCTGACCGCCGGGGCAGGGGTCGTGGCGACCCTGCTCTCCCTCTGGACGGCCGGCCTGATCCTCCCGACGAACGGCTTCGAGTCGCCGAGCCTCACGGACGGCCCCACCCTGCGTGCCGCGGCCGGCTCGGTTCTCGTGCTGACCCTGGTGGCCGTGCTGGGCCTGTCGGCCGCGACGCTCCTGCGGGACTCGGCAGGAGCGATCACCGTGGGCCTCGGCCTGCTCTACGTCGTCCCGCTCCTGGCGAACGTCCTCCCCTCACCCACCTGGCAACAGCGCGTCCAGCGCTGGTTCCCCATGCCGGCGGGCCTGTCCGTCCAGGCGACGAAGAACCTGGCCCGCCTGCCGATCGGTCCGTGGCCGGGGCTGGGCGTCCTGGCGGCCTACGCGGTGGGGCTGTTGGCGGTCGGGGCAGTGCTGTTCAGGGCGCGGGACGTGTGACGGGGTGCGCGGGCGGTCCAGGTGGTGTACAGCCTCCGGCCGCCCGCGCTACGGTCCCGGACAGAATCGGGCCCGTCGGCGCGCTGGTGGCTGGGTAGCGCGTCTCCTCGACATGCCCGACGGAGACATCGGTGTCGTACCGCTCCCTGCCGCGCGTCGCAGGCGTGGGCTTCTTCCCCCTGGGATTCCTGGCCCGCCTGCCGTACGCGTCCTCGGCCCTTTCCACCCTCATCCTTTTTCAGGCCTCCACCCACAGCTATGCCTTCGCCGGCCTCGCCAGTGCGACGCAGAACATCGCGATCGCCGTCGGTGGCCCGGTGGTCGGCGCTCTCGCCGACCGCCACGGCCATCGGACCGTCGGAGCCCTTGCCGCACTCGCCAACTTCGCCGCCTGGGCAGCCCTGTTGGCCGCGAGCCACGGCAGCCGGGCGAGCATGTTCGCCGCCGCCGCTCTGGTGGGACTGACCCAGCCCCAGGTCGGACCGCTCGTGCGGGTGCACTGGTCCCGTCTCCTGCGTGACGGCGGTGAGGACCGACTCCTGCCCTCGGCCCTGTCGTACGAGGCGGCCGCCGACGAGACGAGCTTCGTCGCCGGTCCCGCGGTCGTCGGGCTGCTGGCGTCGGTCGGCCCGCTCGCACCCGCCGTGGTGACCATGTGCCTGACCGCCACCGCCACCCTTCCCTTCGCCCTGACATACGCCCACCGGGACACGCCCCGTGAGCCCTTGCCGGAGCACCGCAAGCCGCAACTGCCGTGGCGCGCACTGGCGGTGATGTTCCTGGCGATGGCCGCGATGGGTGCGGTCTTCGGTGCGGTCCAGACGGCCGTCACCGTGTACGCCGCCACGATCGGGCAGCCCGGCGCCTCGGGGCTCGTCTACGCCGAGTTCGGCGTCGGCAGCGCCCTGGCCGGCGCGGCCTGCGCCTGGCTGCCCCACCGGTTCTCCCTCCGCGCGCGCTACGTCACCTTCGCCGCGACGCTCTGCGCCGGCATGGTGACGCTGTTCGTCGGCGCGCGACTGGTGTCCGTGCCCGCCGCCGTCGCCGTGGCGAGCCTCACGGTCGCGCCCTACATGATCAGCCTGTACGCCCTGACCGAACGGCTCGCCCCCGCCGAACGTGCCGCGGTCGCCATGACCGTCCTGTGCGCCGGCGGCCCCCTGGGCGCGGCCGCCGGACAGGCCGTGTCCGGCGCCCTCGCGCAGGCCCACGGCACCGAGGGCGCCCTGCTGGTCGCCGTCGCCGGCGCGACCGGTGCACTCCTGCTGGCGCTCTGCGCGGCGCCTAGGGCCCTTCTGACGGATCTCCGCGGCGTCGCGACGCCCGGCACGCACTCCCTCACTGCCTCAAGGGCGTGGGGGGACCCCCAGCCGCACGGTGCGAAGGGCCAGGTGGCTCCGCCACATGACCCTCCACGCCGCACGCCGATCGCACGCACCGAACGCCGCTCCTTCTTCCACGGAGATCCATCAGAAGGGCCCTAGACTCGAAGGACCTGCACGGGGGACGGCCACCCCAGGAGGACGCGATGTTGCGGCACACCCGACTGCCCGGCGAATCCGCGGAATACCTCGCCGCCCGTGAAGAACTGCGCCAAGCCGAGATCGACCTCATGCGCCACGGCGAGAGGGTCGCGGCCCTGCGCCGCACCCTCCCGCCCGGGCCCCCGGTCGACGACTACGTCTTCCTGGAGGGCCCCGCCGACCTCGACGCCGGCGACACCCCGGTCGGCGAGGTCACGCTGAGCGAACTGTTCACCGCCCCCGAACGCCCCCTGATCGTCTACCAGTTCATGTACGGCAAGGCACAGACCGACCCCTGCCCGATGTGCACGCTCTGGATCGACGGCCTCGACGGCATCGCCCACCACATCACCCGCAACGCCGACCTGGTCATCGCGGCGGCGGCCGACCCGCCCACCCTGCGGCAGTACGCCCGCGACCGGGGCTGGCACCGGCTGCGGCTGCTGAGCTGCGGCGACAGCACGTTCAAGTACGACACGGGCAGTGAGGACAAGGACGGTGAACAGGACTCCACCGTCTCGGTGTTCACCCGCGACGCCGACGGCACGGTCCGCCACTTCTACTCCGCCCACCCGCGCATGGCCGACGACATCAAGGAGCGGGGCATCGACCTGCTGACCCCTGTCTGGAGCGCCCTCGACCTGACCCCGCGGGGCCGCGGCGACTGGTACCCGAGCGTGCACTACTGAGTCCGTCGCCGGCGGGGAGGAAGTAGGACGGTTCACGGCCTACTTCCTCCCTACGGTGTCCCCATGACCGCGAACGACGACGAGGAACCCCGCCCCTTCACCTCCGCAGCCGACCTGGACGCCTGGCTGACGGCCCACCCCGCGCCCCACGCCGGCCTCTGGGTGAAGATCGCCAAGAAGGGCTCGGGCCAGCTCTCCGTCACCGCCGCCGAGGTCAACGACCTCGCCCTGTGCCACGGCTGGATCACCGGCCAACGCAGGAGCCTCGACGCCGCGTACTTCCTGCAACGGATCACGCCGCGCCGACGGGGCAGCCTCTGGTCGGTGGTCAACGTGCACAGAGTGGCGGAACTGGCCGCCGCCGGCCGTATGCGTCCCGCGGGCCTCGCCGAGGTGGACGCGGCCCGGGCGGACGGCCGGTGGGAGGCGGCGTACGCATCGCAGAAGAACGCCACGGTGCCCGACGACCTCGCCGCGGCGCTGGACCACAACCCCCGCGCCAAGGCGGCCTTCGACAAGCTCGGCAGGACGGACCGGTACCAGGTCATGCTCGGGCTGCTCCAGGCCCTCACCCCGCGGACGCGGGCGGCCCGACTGGCCTCTGTCATCGGCAAGTTGGAGGCGTGAGAACGCCGAGCGCCCGCCCTCGACGTACGAGGACGGGCGCGCTCGGGAAAGAAGACGTCACGCGTTCTTGATCGCCGAGATGTCGAAGTTCAGCTTGATCTTGTCGGAGACCAGCACACCGCCCGTCTCCAGCGCCGCGTTCCACGTCAGGCCCCACTCGGAGCGCAGGATCTCCGCCTTGCCCTCGAAGCCGACGCGCTCGTTGCCGAAGGGGTCCTTCGCGGCGCCGTTGAACTCGAGGTCGATGGTGACCGGCTTGGTGACGCCGAGGATCGACAGGTCACCGGTGATGCGGTAGTCGTCGCCGCCGAGAGCCTCCGCCGAGGTGGAACGGAAGGTCATCGCCGGGAACTCGTCCGTCTTGAAGAAGTCCGCGCTCTTGAGGTGACCGTCCCGGTCCGCGGACCCGGTGTCGATGCTGTCCATCTTGACGTCCATGGACGCCGCGGACTTCGACGGCTCCGCGCCGTCCAGCTGCAGCGTGCCACTGAAGTCGAGGAACTTGCCCTTGACGTTGGTGACCATGGCGTGACGAACGGTGAAGCCGATCGCGGAGTGGGCCGCGTCGATGGTGTAGTCGCCGGTCAGTGCGGTCAGGTCGGGGTTCACCATGGCGTGCTCCTTCGAAGGAATGTCGATGATGTTGAACGTTGAACTACTCAACGCGGATGACCGTAGACCTATTCCGTTCAAGTTTCAACATCATCCGCAAGGTGTTGGCGTGATGACGCTGAGGTGGTAGATGCCCATGGCATGGACCCCCACCGCAGAGCCGTCCTGAGACCCACCCGCCGAGCCGTCCTGCTCACCGCCGCACTCATGGCCGCGGTCGCGCCCGTCGCCCGCGCCGCCGAACCGGACCCCTACGAGGCCCTCCGCCGCCGCTGGCTCGACATCGCCCTCGGCACCGGCTACGACCCCACCGCGGAGCCTTACGCCTCCCGCCTGGCCGAGACCGGTGAACTGGCCCGCGCGGTCCGGGCCACCATGGCCCCCACCCCCACCTCGCTCTGGCCCGGCTACCTCTACGACCCGCCCGCCGGCATCACCCAGAGCTACAGCCGCCTGTGGACGATGACCCAGGCCTACGTCCAGCAGGGCACCGGTTCGACCGGCGACCCGGCCCTCCTCGCGGACGTCCTGCGCGGCCTCGACCACCTCTCCGCCACCGTCTACAACCCCTCCACCACCCGCTACGGCAACTGGTGGGAATGGCAGATCGGCAGCCCCCGCCTGCTGATGGACATCACGGCCGCCCTGTACGACCACCTCACCGACGCCCAGCGTGAAGCGGCCTGCGCCGCCGTGGACCACTTCATCCCCGATGCGATGCTCACCGACTACTCCGGCACCTCCACCGGTGCCAACCGCGTCGACCTGTGCCGCTCCGTCGCCCTCCGCGGCGTCCTGGGCCGCGCGGACGCCAAGCTGGCCCTCGCCCGCGACGCCCTCTCCCCGGTCTTCCCCTACGTCACGAAGGGGGACGGGCTGTACGCGGACGGCTCGTTCGTCCAGCACACCTGGGTCGCGTACTCGGGGACGTACGGACAGGTCATGCTCGACGGCCTCGGCCGCCTGTTCACGCTGCTCGCGGGCTCCGCGTGGGAGGTCACCGACCCGAACCGGCAGATCGTCCTCGACAGCGTCGAGCACGCCTACGCGCCCCTGATCCACGACGGGTTGGTGATGGACGGCGTCAACGGCCGTGCCATCAGCCGGGGTTACCTCAAGGCCGACGACCGTCACGTCATGCGCAGCGACCACTTCCACGGTCAGGGCATCATCGCGGCCGTCGCCCTGCTGGCCGGCGGGGCGAGCGCGGCGGAACGCGACCGCTGGTACGCGGCCGTCAAGGGCTGGATCGAACGGGACACGGTGGCACCGATCCTGACGGCCCCTCAGTTCGACGTTGCCGACCTGGCCCGTCTGCACACGGTCGCCGGCTCGGCGGTCCCGGCCGCCCCGGAACCCGCCGGCCACCGCCTCTTCCCGGCCATGGACCGCGCCGTCCACCGCGGCCCGGGCTTCACGGCGAACATCGCGATGTGCAGCGACCGCATCACCTACTACGAGTGCGGCAACGGCGAGAACCCACGCGGCCTGCACACCGGAGCCGGAATGCTCTTCTGGTGGCCCGAGGGCAGGTCCGACCAGTACACGGACTGGTTCTGGCCGACCGTCGACTGGTACCGCCTCCCCGGCACCACCGTCTCCACCCGACGCCTGCCCGACAACGCGGGCGGCGAGTGGGGCGCGCCCAAGCCGGACGTGCGCTGGGTCGGCGGCACGACGGACGGCGCGTACGCGGCCGTCGGGCAGCACCTGAAGGGCCTCGGCTCGACGCTTCAGGCCCACAAGTCGTGGTTCTGCGTCGAGGACGCGGTGATCTGCCTGGGCGCCGGCATCACCTGCACCGACGGCGTAAGGGTCGAGACCGTCGTCGACAACCGCAATCTGGGGGAGGGCGGGACGCAGCAGTTCGTACGCGGCCGGGGCTGGGCCCACCTGGAGGGCCACGGCGGCTGGCTGTTCCCCGACGACGCCCCGCACACCCTGCGCGAGGACCGCACCGGCGCCTGGTCCGACATCAACACCACCAGTACGACGGAGCAGGCCACCCGCCGCTGGCAGACCCTCTGGCTCGACCACGGCACGGACCCGACGGACGCCACCTACGCCTACGTCCTCATGCCCGGCGCCTCCCGCCGAACCGTCGCGTCCCGCGCCGCCGACCGCCACTGGCTGTCGCTCCTCGTCAACGACAGCACCTGCCAGGCCGTCCGGGTCCCCTCCCTCGGCCTGACGGCCGCCAACTTCTGGCAGCCCGGCACGGCGGGGCCGCTGACCGCCTCCGCGCCCGCGAGCGTCCTCGTACGCCACCACGGCCGCACCGCTACCCTCTGCGTGAGCGAGCCACCCCGAACGGGCGAACCGTTCGAGATCATCTGGGACCGTCCGGTGCGCGGGGTGGTGAGGGCCGACGACACGGTCGAGGTCCTCGTCACGGGCCGTCGCGCGACCCTGCGGATTACCCCAGGCGTGGCATGTGCGACGCACGGATGTGAGCTGACTCTCAGCTGACGGCTTTGTGTGACCTCTACAAGCCGGACGCCCTCTGAGCAGTCGGAACGCCTGCATGCCGTCGAGGTTCTGTTCAGTGGTACCAGGAAAACGGGCCGGAGACTGTACGGAGTCGACGGCTCGCTTTCCTTGGTGGGCTTCGTAAGGTCACTACATGACCGTTTTGGATGAGGCGCCGGGTGAGTCGACGGGTGAGCCGACGGACGCGCGTGGCCGGGTGGCCGAGCTGCACGAGATCCGTGTGCAGGCGTTGGCCGGCCCGAGTGAGAGGGCGACGGAGGCTCAGCATGCCAAGGGCAAGCTGACCGGCCGGGAGCGCATCGAGCTGCTGCTGGACGAGGGCTCTTTCCGTGAGGTCGAGCAGCTGCGTCGGCATCGTGCGGTCGGGTTCGGGCTGGAGGCGAAGAAGCCGTACACGGACGGTGTGATCACCGGCTGGGGCACGGTGGAGGGCCGCACGGTCTTCGTGTACGCCCATGACTTCCGGATCTTCGGCGGGGCGCTGGGTGAGGCCCATGCCACGAAGATCCACAAGATCATGGACATGGCCATCGCGGCCGGTGCCCCGCTGGTGTCGCTGAACGACGGTGCGGGTGCCCGCATCCAGGAGGGCGTCTCGGCGCTGGCCGGTTACGGCGGCATCTTCCAGCGCAACACGAAGGCGTCCGGGGTGATCCCGCAGATCAGCGTGATGCTCGGTCCGTGCGCGGGCGGTGCGGCCTACAGCCCCGCCCTGACCGACTTCGTGTTCATGGTGCGTGAGACCTCGCAGATGTTCATCACCGGTCCGGACGTCGTCAAGGCGGTCACCGGCGAGGAGATCAGCCAGAACGGCCTGGGCGGCGCCGACGTCCACGCCGAGACCTCCGGGGTGTGCCACTTCGCCTACGACGACGAAGAGACCTGCATCGCCGAAGTCCGCTACCTCCTGTCGCTGCTCCCGCAGAACAACCGCGAGAACCCCCCGCGCGTGGAGTCCGAGGACGCCGCGGACCGCCGTAGCGAGGTCCTGCTGGACCTGGTCCCGGCGGACGGCAACCGGCCGTACGACATGGCCAAGGTGATCGAAGAGATCGTCGACGACGGCGAGTACCTCGAGGTCCACGAGCGCTGGGCCCGCAACATCATCTGCGCGCTGGGCCGCCTGGACGGCCAGGTCGTCGGCATCGTCGCCAACCAGCCGCAGACGCTCGCGGGCGTCCTGGACATCGAGGCGAGCGAAAAAGCTGCGCGCTTTGTCCAGATGTGTGACGCTTTTAACATCCCGATCGTCACCTTCCTGGACGTCCCGGGCTTCCTGCCCGGTGTCGACCAGGAGCACGGCGGCATCATCCGGCACGGCGCGAAGCTCCTCTACGCCTACTGCAACGCGACCGTGCCGCGGATCTCGCTGATCCTGCGCAAGGCGTACGGCGGTGCGTACATCGTCATGGACAGCCAGTCCATCGGTGCCGACCTCACGTATGCCTGGCCGACGAACGAGATCGCTGTGATGGGCGCCGAAGGTGCCGCCAACGTCATCTTCCGCCGGCAGATCGCCGACGCCGAGGACCCCGAGGCCATGCGGGCCCGCATGGTCAAGGAGTACAAGTCCGAGCTCATGCACCCGTACTACGCGGCCGAGCGCGGCCTGGTCGACGACGTCATCGACCCGACCGAGACCCGCGAGATCCTCGTCCGCTCCCTGACGATGCTGCAGACCAAGCACGCCGACCTGCCGTCGCGTAAGCACGGCAACCCCCCGCAGTAACCCAGCGGACCCTCCGCGACACCCTCGCGGAAACCTCTCTCACGGAGACTGAGACCTATGAACACCCCTGACATTCGTGTCGAGAAGGGCCACGCCGAGCCCGAGGAAGTCGCCGCCATCACGGCCATCCTCCTGGCCCGCGCGGCGGCCGCCCCGTCGGATGCCCAGTCGGACGCCCAGACCCACCGTGGCCGCGCCAAGGCCGGCTGGCGCCGCCTGGAGCGCGAGGGCGGCTTCCGCGCCCCGCACAGCTGGCACTGAGCCTGCACGACGCCATGAAGAAGGGCCCCTCTCAGCCGAGAGGGGCCCTTCTTCATGGGCCGTCCTTCGTGTGCGTCGCCGCAAACAAAAAGGCCCCTCCGAGGAGGGGCCCAGTTGCAGGGAGGGTCAGCGCAGTCGTGCCATCAGCGCGTGCTCGACCAGAGTGATCAGCGCCGACTTCGCGTCGGCCCGGTGGCGGGCGTCCGTCGTGATGATCGGGGTGTCCGGGCCGATCTGCAGGGCCTCACGGACCTCGTCCGGGTTGTACGGCTGGTTGCCGTCGAAGCCGTTGAGGGCGATCACGAAGGGGAGACCCGAGTTCTCGAAGTAGTCGACCGCGGGGAAGCAGTCGGCGAGACGGCGGGTGTCCACCAGGACGATCGCGCCGATGGCGCCGCGGACCAGGTCGTCCCACATGAACCAGAAGCGGTCCTGGCCGGGCGTACCGAAGAGGTACAGGATCAGGTCCTGGTCCAGGGTGATGCGGCCGAAGTCCATGGCGACCGTCGTGGTCGTCTTGTCTCCGGTGTGGGTGAGGTCGTCGATGCCTGCCGAAGCAGACGTCATGACGGCCTCGGTACGCAGCGGGTTGATCTCCGAGACGGCCCCGACGAACGTGGTCTTGCCCACGCCGAAGCCACCCGCCACCACGATCTTCGCCGAGGTCGTGGAGCGGGAAGGACCGCCGCTAGAGCTTGCGAAGTCCACTGAGCACCCTTTCGAGCAGTGTCACGTCTGGCTGGCCGCCGGCGTTCTCGTCGCCGCCGGGCTGATGGATGGCGACCAGTCCTGCTTCCGCCAGGTCGGCGACGAGGATCCTGGCCACGCCGAGAGGGATCGTCAGGAGCGCCGAGATCTCGGCGACCGACTTGATCTCACGGCAGAGGTTGCAGATCCGCTGATGCTCGGGCAGCTGGCCCTGCATCTGGTGCGGCTGCGCAGTGGTGTGCACCAGCGCCTCGATGGCGAGCTGGTAGCGCGGGCGCGTCCGGCCGCCGGTCATGGCGTACGGGCGCACCAGGGGGTTGTTCGCCGCACCCGCGGGCGCCGGCTCAGGGGAGCGTCGCTGCGGCTGCACGGGCTGGATACGCGGCGCCGGCGGCTGGTCGTACGGCGAGGGCCCGGGACCCTGCGGCGCGTACGGCTGCTGACGCCGATGGCTCGGGGTGGAGGGGAAGTTGTAACGGTTCGGGTTCTGGGAACCGTCGCCCTGGCCCTGGGCAGGGCCGTACGACCAGTTACCCGAATTCGAACCGCCTGGGGGTGTTGCCACTTTCTCCTCCTCCGACTGTGCCGGGCACCCGATCCCTGTGGAGCCGCGTCCCGAAACCTTACGGCCCCGGGACGCCAAAACGCACCGTCTGTCTGTCAGTTGAGCAGGCTGCCCTGGAGCTCGGCACGAAGATCCGGTGTCAGGACCGACCCGGCACGGTCCACCAGAAGGGCCATCTCGTACCCAATGAGGCCGATGTCCGCCTCGGGGTGAGCGAGAACTGCGAGTGAGGAACCGTCGGATACGGACATGATGAAGAGGAATCCCCGCTCCATCTCCACAACCGTCTGGTTCACGCTGCCGCCTTCGAAGATGCGCGAGGCACCGGCGGTCAGCGAGGTCAGACCCGACGCGACGGCCGCCAGCTGGTCGGCGCGGTCACGCGGAAAACCTTCGGACATCGCCAGAAGGAGTCCATCGGCGGAGACCACCACGGTGTGGGACACACCGGGGGTGTTGTCCACGAAGTTGGTGATCAACCAGTTCAGGTTCTGTGCCGCCTGGCTCATCGGGCTCACACTAACGCTCCTGGTTGTAGGTGCTGTCAGAGCCGAAGCCCTGACCGTTCGTTTCACTACCTGCGTTGCGTCCTCGCTGGACGCCGCGACGCAGGTTGCTCAGCCTGCCCCGGATGTCCTCGGGAGCGCGGGAGACCTGTGGGCCGCCCTGGGGGGTGGTCTCGGCGGCTCCCTCGACCAGGTTGGCCTTGGGTACCCGCCGCGGCAGGCCGGAGGAGGTGACCCCGCCCGCCTTGGGCTTCCGGAGCTGCGAGGCCTGCTGCCAGCGCTCGTCGTTCGACGAACGCCAGTCGCCGCCGGGGCCGATTCCGTTGCCTTGGGTGCTGCCGTTGCTCTCCGGCTTGGGGGCCGGCGCTTCCTGGCTCACGTGCCGAGCGCCGTTCGAACCGCTCGCAGCGCTCCCGAGGGATCCGCGGCGGGGCAGTCCGGCGTCGGTCAGTGCGTGGGCGGCGGAAGCGGCCGGTCCCGGACGGTCGAAGCCTACGCGGTCGGGTTCACCGACGTCATTGGCCTGCGCAGGTTCCGTTTCCGGAGCGTACTCGGACGAGTAGCCGTTCTGGTAGCCGTCCTGCTGCGGCCAGTCGTCCTGGTAGCGCCGTTCCTCGAAGGCCGGGAAGGACTCCGGGACGGAGGAGGGGGCGGCAGGCGGTTCCTCGCGGACCGGCTCCGCATAGGAGGGCTCGGGGTAGCCGCCGTTCGACGAGAACGTGTCGTTCTGCGGGAGGCCGCCGTTCGGCGCGTAGTACGGCTCGTCGTACGACGGGCGCGGAGCCGGCTCGTCATACGCGGGGCGCTGCTGCTCCTCGTACGGAGTCTGCTGCGGCTCGTCGTACGCGGGGCGCGGGTCGTAGCCGCCGGGCTGCTGCTCCGGGAAGCCGCCGCGGCCGTTGTCGTAGGACGGCTGCTGGTCGAACGCGTCGCTGTACGGGGAGCCGGGCTCCTGGCCCGGGACGTCCGTCGCCTGGGCCTCCAGGGCCGCACGGCGCTCCTCGCGCATCAGCGAGCGGCCGACGGGGTCCAGCTCCCGTATGTCGTCCGGGACCTCGGAGTAGCGGCTGTCGTCGAAGCCGAGCTCGGCGGCCGTGCGCATCGGCAGGCCGTTGTTGAAGTCCTCGCCCCGGTAGTTCTGCTCCGGGATGATCTGCGAGACCGTGAACTCGTCGCGCGGCTGCTGCTCGCCGCCGCCACCGCCGTGGGTGATCGCGTCGGGAAGCATGACCAGCGAGGTCGTACCGGCCTGCTCGCCCGAGGGACGCAGCTGGACGCGGATGCCGTGCCGGTCGGACAGCCGGCCGACCACGAACAGGCCCATGCGCTGGGATATCGCGGCGTCCACGGTCGGCGGGTTGGCCAGCTTGTGGTTGATGTCCGCGAAGTCCTCGGCGGTGAGGCCGATGCCCTTGTCGTGGATCTCGATCATGATGCGGCCGTCGGGCAGCCGGGTCGCGGTGACGCGGACCTTGGTCTGCGGGGAGGAGAACGTCGTCGCGTTCTCCAGCAGCTCGGCCAGCAGGTGCACGAGGTCGGTGACCGCGCGGCCGTGGATCTCGGCCTCGGGGACGCCGGACAGCTCGATGCGCTCGTACTGCTCCACCTCGGAGGAGGCGGCGCGCAGTACGTCGACCAGCGGGACCGGCTGGTCCCAGCGGCGGCCGGGCTCCTCGCCGGCGAGGACCAGGAGGTTCTCGCCGTTGCGGCGCATACGGGTCGCGAGGTGGTCCAGGCGGAAGAGGTTCTCCAGCTGGTCCGGGTCGGCCTCGTTGTTCTCCAGGTCGGTGATCAGGGTCAGCTGGCCCTCGATCAGCGACTGGTTGCGGCGCGAGAGGTTGGTGAAGATCGCGTTGATGTTGCCCCGCAGCAGGGCCTGCTCGGCGGCCAGTCGGACCGCCTCGCGGTGGACCTGGTCGAAGGCGCGGGCGACCTCGCCGATCTCGTCGCGGGTGTTGATCGGGATGGGCTGGACGCGGGTGTCCACGCGGCCCGGGTCGGTGCGCGAGAGCTGGTCGACCAGCATCGGCAGGCGCTGCTCGGCGATGCCGAAGGCGGCGTTGCGCAGCTGGCGCATCGAGCGGGACATCTGGCGGGCGACCGCGCCGGCCAGGATGAACGCGAGGAGCAGGGCGACGACGACGGCGGCACCGGTGATGAGGGCGTCGCGCTTGGCGTTGTCGGCGATGTCCGAGGCCTCGTTCACGGCCTTGTCGGCCATGTCCGCCTGGATCTGGCGGTAGACGTCGTACCGGAGGGTGTTGACCGCCCACCAGTTCTCGGCGGTGATGCCCTTCTGGGCGAGCAGGGCGCGGGCGCTGGTGTCGGTGGTCTGCAGCGTCGAGAGGGCCGTGACCATGTCCGTCGGCTTGGACGGCGGCGGCACGTACTTCTGGTTGTTGGCCGCTGCCTGGGCGGCGGCCTGCTTGGCCATGGCCGCGCCCTTGGTCGTGGCCTTCGCCTCGAGGTCGACGAGCTTCTGCGCGTCCGCCTCGGTGCCACCGGCCTTGTACTCCTCGATGGCGATGCCCTCGAGGTAGGCGTACGAGGAGAGGGCGACGCGCTGCTTGGCCAGGTCGGCGGCCTTCGGGCCGGGGCTGATCAGCAGGTGCATGCCGATCGACCGCTCCAGCGACAGGGCGGCCTGGGTCAGCGAGATCGCGTAGACGGTCCGGCCGTAGCTGGTGATGTTGCCCGTGCCCAGGCCCAGCTCGTTGGCGAACTCCATCAGGGGGTGGGCGATCGCGACGTAGCCCTCTTCGGTCTGCACTCCGGAGACCTTGGAGGAGTACGCGGTCGCGCGCAGCGTGGCCAGCTGGGGCTCGGCCTGGCGGAACAGCTTGAGGCGGCGCAGCAGGCCGGCCTTCTGCGGCATGTTCTGCGCGGCCTCGTCGAAGCCGTCGGCCGCTTCGTCCGTCGTCTTGCGGGCCGCGGCGACCGTCTTCTTGTCGGCGGCGGTCTCACCCTTGCCCTTGAGCAGCGGTGCCGCGGTGATGTCACGCTCGTTGTTGACCGCGTTGGCGTAGGTCAGGGAGGCCCGCACCAGACGGGCGGTGTTCTCCGCGTCCTGCGCCTCCTGCCAGGTGTCGATCGAGCCCTTCACCTGGAAGCCGCCCATGACGAGGCCGACCACCACGGGTATGAGCAGGATCGCGTTCAGCCGGGTCGGCACCCGCCAGTTGCGGGGGGAGAGACGGCCGCCGCTCGGTGCGGGAACGGCCGTCGGCTCCGAACCGGGCACAGGGGCGGGCGCCGCTCCGCGCGGCGGCGGGGTGAAGTTGCCCCGTGCCGACGGCTCGGGACCGTTCTTGCTTCGCCTCACTCGACCAACAACCTTCCGGCGGTCGGCACCAACGTTGTGCCGCAGTGTCTCAGAGCCCAGTACGACATTGAGTACGCAGTACTACTGAGTACGTCTTTGACTATTGGGCAGTTCAGGCATTCCAGCACGACGGCCTGCGCACTTCCAAACAGCGGGAGGGCAGGATTCCGAGTGATGTAAGCCCCAGATAAATCGGTCATAAAGAGCGAGCCCCGCCAAAAGGCGGGGCCATTGTGAGCGCAGCGAGACCGGTTGACCGCGACGCGTGGCGGTACCACTCGATTCCTCTGCCGAAACGTTATGAACACCGGGGCCGACCGTGTCAAAGGACACAGCCGGCTCCGGTGTATCTACGACAACTGCCGTATGGCACGGCCGATTTGGTGCTAGCGCAGCCGTGCCATGAGTGCGTGCTCGACCAGTGTGATCAGCGCACTCTTGGCATCGGAGCGGTGACGGGCGTCTGTCGTGATGATCGGGGTGTCCGGGCCGATCTGCAAGGCCTCGCGCACTTCCTCGGGAGCGTACGGCTGGTGCCCCTCGAAGCCGTTCAGCGCGACGACGAACGGCAGACCCGAGTTCTCGAAGTAGTCGACCGCGGGGAAGCAGTCGGCGAGACGGCGGGTGTCCACGAGCACGATCGCGCCGATGGCGCCGCGCACCAGGTCGTCCCACATGAACCAGAAGCGGTCCTGGCCGGGCGTACCGAACAGGTACAGGATCAGGTCCTGGTCCAGGGTGATGCGGCCGAAGTCCATGGCGACCGTCGTGGTCGTCTTGCCCCCGGTGTGCGTGAGGTCGTCGATACCCGCGCTCGCGGACGTCATGACGGCCTCGGTGCGCAGCGGGTTGATCTCCGAGACGGCCCCGACGAACGTGGTCTTGCCCACGCCGAAGCCACCCGCCACCACGATCTTCGCGGAGGTGGTGGCCCGGCTCGGTTCAGAGCTTGCGAAGTCCACTGAGCACCCTTTCGAGCAGTGTCACGTCCGGCGCACCGGTCGTCTCGTCGCCGCCCGGCTGGTGAATGGCGACGAGACCGGCCTCGGCCAGGTCCGCGACAAGGATCCGGGCCACGCCCAGCGGCATGGCCAGGAGCGCCGACACCTCCGCGACCGACTTGACCTCACGGCACAGGTGGCAGATGCGCTGGTGCTCCGGGAGCAGTCCCATGAGTGCTGCCGGGTCGGCCGTGGTGCTGATCAGCGCCTCGATGGCGAGCTGATAGCGCGGCCGGGTCCGGCCGCCGGTCATCGCGTACGGACGTACCAGCGGCTGGTCGCCCTCATCCTCGTACGGCTCCGCGTACGGATCATGAGAGGCGGTGGGCGGGGTCATGAATCCTCCGGGCGGGACAGCAAGTCGGTCAGTCGTGCCGTCTGACAGGGCCGGTGGGGGGATTGTGGCGGCCGGACGGTGATTTGGTGAGACGGGTGGTGCCGGTGGGGATCAGTGGAGCAGACTGCCTTGCAGTTCGGCGCGCAGGTCCGGCGTGAGCACCGCGCCCGCCCGGTCGACCAGCAGCGCCATCTCGTAGCCCACCAGGCCGATGTCGCACTCGGGGTGCGCGAGCACGGCCAGGGACGAGCCGTCCGAGACGGACATGAGGAAGAGAAAACCCCGCTCCATCTCGACGACCGTCTGCGCCACGGTGCCGCCCTCGAAGATCCGGGAGGCCCCGGCCGTCAGCGAGGTGAGCCCGGACGCGACGGCCGCCAGCTGGTCGGCGCGGTCACGCGGGAAGCCTTCCGACATCGCCAGAAGAAGACCGTCGGCAGACACGACGACGGTGTGGGACACACCGGGGGTGTTGTCCACGAAGTTGGTGATCAACCAGTTGAGGTTCTGTGCCGCCTGGCTCATCTGGCTCAACTAATGCTCCTGCTGGTGAGTGGGGCTCGGGAAACTGCCGGTCTGGCCGGTACCGGCCTGGCGACCCTGCGCGATGCCCCGACGGAGATTGGTCAGGCGGCCGCGTACGTCGTCAGGCGCACGCGAGACAGCCGGACCTGCTTGGTGCTGTTGCTGCTGAGCCGTCCCCGGGACGAGGTTCGCCCGGGGCACCCGGCGCGGCAGGCCGGAGGTGGTGACGCCGCCCGCCGCGGGCTGCCGGACACGTTCTGCCTGCCGGACGAGGTCGTCGTTCGGCGAGCTGCGCCACGAAGAGGTGACGGGCCGCTGGGAAGCGGCGGCGGTCTGGGGAGCCGCGGGAGCGGCCGGGGCGGGAGCCTGCGGTGCCTGCGACTGCTGCGGGGCCGGGGCGGAGCCGTTGCTCTGCTGACCACCCTGCTGCGTGCCGTGGAACCAGTTGGTCTCCAGCGTGTCGTACAGCGGTGTGCGACCGTCGCCCGGGCCGGACGCCGGCGGCAGTGCCTCGGGCTCCTGACGGGCGGGCCGCTGCTGCGGACGCGGCGGGACCGGCGGCCGCGGAGCACCGAAGTCGCCGTGGTTGTTGCCGTTGGTCTGCTGCGGGCGCTCGAACTGCCCTGTGTTGCCCGGGTTGGCGGGGTTCTGCCGGCCCGGCAGGGAGTGCTGCCCGGTGGAGCCGCTGTCGTAGCCCGTAGTCGCGAACTGGCCCGTGGAGCTGCCGTCGTACGCCTGCGGACTGGCGAACTGGCCCGTGTTGGCGGGGTTGTTCGGGTTGTTCGTGTTGCTCTGCCCGCCCTGGCCGCTCGGAGCGCCGAAGACGTCGGAGCGGACGAACTGGCCCGTGTTCTGCGAACCGTTCGCGCCCGGCTGCTGCTGCGCGCCGAAGTCCTGGCGGCCGAACTGGCCGGTGTTCTGCGGCGAGTCCGTGCCGGGACGGGCGAACTGGCCCGTGTGCTGCGGGTTGCCCGGCGCCGGGGCGCCGAAGTCGGGGCGGCCGAACTCGGAGGTGGAGCCGGCGCCCTGGCGGTCGTCGGTCCGCGGGATCGCCGGCATCTCCGACGTCGAGCCCGGGCCCTGACGGTCGTCGATGCGCGGCATCCGGGAGGTCTCGTCATGGCCGCGCGGGGTGTCGAGCGAGGCACGCGGCACCGGCGGCTGCGCGTTCTCGTCGCTCCAGCTCGGGCGGGAGGACTGCTGGTTGCCGCCGGGCAGTTCGGCCCGCGGACCACCACGGCCCGGCAGCTGCGGCTGACGGCCACGCCGACCGGTGCCCTTCTCGCTGCCGTTGCCGGCGTTCGGGGACTGCGGAGGTACGGCGCCACGAGCGCCGCCGAAGCTGTCCTGACCCGTGCCTGCGGCCTGCAGACCCTGCGGAGCACCCGGCGCCTGACCGAACCCGGCGCCCGCACCCGCGGGAGTCGGCCGGCCCTGCGGCGGGGCTGCCGGAGACTGCGGTCCACGCGGTCCGCCCGGCGCACCCGGACGGCCACCGCCCGGCGCACCGGCACCCGGCAGCGCGGCCCGAGGCCCCTGACCGGCACCGAGCAGACCGCCACCGGCGGACGCACCGGCACCGAGAGCACCGCCACCCGGAGCACCTGCGCCGAGGGCGCCACCGCCCGGAGCGCCGGCACCGGCCTGGCGCCGTGCAGCGGCCACACCGGCGGCGGCCTGCGCGGCGGCCGGACCACCGGCACCGCCGGCGCCCTGACCGGGCTTGCCCTGCGGCTTCTTGCCGCCCTGGGCGACATCGACGGGGAGCATGACCAGCGCGGTCGTACCACCGGAGTCGGACGGGCGCAGCTGGATGCGGATGCCGTGGCGCTGCGACAGCCGGCCGACCACGAACAGACCCATGCGGCGGGAGACCGAGACGTCCACGGTGGGCGGCGAGGCGAGCCGCTCGTTGATCGCCGCGAGGTCCTCGGGGGAGAGGCCGATACCGGTGTCGTGGATCTCGATCAGGACGCGGCCGTCGGGCAGCGCGTGACCGGTGACCTTGACCTTGGTCTGCGGCGAGGAGAAGGAGGTGGCGTTCTCGAGCAGCTCGGCGAGGAGGTGCACGAGGTCGTTGACCACGCGGCCGGCGACCTCGGTCGTCGGCACGGCGGCCAGTTCGATGCGCTCGTACTGCTCCACCTCGGAGGCGGCGGCGCGGAGCACGTCGACCAGCGGGACCGGACGGGTCCAGCGGCGGCCGGGCTCCTCACCGGCGAGGACGAGGAGGTTCTCACCGTTACGGCGCATACGCGTCGCGAGGTGGTCGAGCTTGAACAGCGAGGAGAGCTGGTCGGGGTCGGCCTCGCGGGACTCCAGTTCGGAGATCAGCGACAGCTGGCGCTGGATCAGACCCTGGGAGCGGCGCGAGAGGTTGGTGAACATCGCGTTGACGTTGCCCCGCAGCAGGGCCTGCTCGGCGGCGAGGCGGACCGCCTCGCGGTGCACGTCGTCGAAGGCCGCGGCCACCTGGCCGATCTCGTCCTTGGAGTGCACACCGACCGACTCGACGGAGGTGTCGACGTCCTGCGGGTCCGACTCGGACAGCTGCTTGACCAGCTCGGGCAGCCGGTCCTGGGCGACCTTGGTGGCGGTCTCCTGCAGGCGGCGCAGCGAGCGGATCATGGACCGGGCGACGACGAAGGCGCCGACGAGGGAGACACCCAGCACGAGCAGGATCAGCGCACCGGAGATGATCGCTTCGCGCTCGGACTCGGCGCGCAGCGCGCGGGCCTTCTGCTCCATGTCCTCGAGCAGCGTGTGCTCGATCTTCTTCATCTGCTCGATCTTGGTCGAGCTGTCGTCCACCCAGTCCTGGTACGACCGCTTCTGCAGGTCGTCCAGACCGTCCGTGCTGGCCAGGGCACGGCTCGCGTAGGTGTCCGTGGCCTTGATGGTCGCGTTGTTCTCCTCGATGGGCTTGAGGAGGGCGGCCGCGCTGTCGTTGCCGTAGATGCTCTTGAAGCTGCGCAGCTCCGAGCCCTGGCTCTGCAGCGCCGACTGGGCGTACAGCCGGTCGTTCTCCGAGAGCTTGCCGACCGCGGTGTTGTTCGCGGGCAGTGCCGCCGCGAGGACCGCGCGCTGTACGGACGCGTACTCCTTGGCGGAGGAGAAGGCGGCCAGGGAGCGCGTGCGCTGGATCATCTCGGGGTTGCTGGTGGCCTCGGCCATGTCCTGCGAGAGGTCCAGCAGGTGCGTGATGAGGCGGTGGTAGGACTCGACGGTCTGGGTCGAGTTGCCCTTGGCCTCGTAGGCGCTGGCGCGGACCTTCTCCAGCGTGCCCAGGTCGCTGACGACGCTGACCAGGCTCTCGCGGACGCCCTGGAGGTTGTGGTCCTTGCCGGAGACGTCGATCTCTTCGGCGGCGTCCTTGAAGTTCTGCTCGGCCCGGTCCGTCTTGTCGCGGTAGCCCTTGACCGTGTAGTCGCTCGCCTTGGAGCCGTGCGCCAGCGGGCCGGCGGACTGGTCGCGCTCCTCCTGGAGCGCGGCGGCCAGCTCGGTGGCCTGCTTGGTCATGTCCGTCAGCAGCTTCATGTTGTCGAGCTGCTGGATGTCGTCCATGTTGTCGCTGATGCGCAGTGCGCCCAGCGAGGTGGCCGCCACCACGGGGAGCGCGAGCAGCGACACCAGGCGCGTGGAGATACGCCAGTTGCGCAGGGCTACGCGCGATCCCGGACCGCTCGGGCCCTTGGACGGCTTGACCGGCGGGGCAGTGGCGCCGGGGGGCCCTCCGCCGTCGCCCGACGGCGCCGGGCCCGGGTTCTGGGCGTGCTGGGGCGAGGAACTGCCGGCATTGGGGCCAGTCCCGCCGTGCGGCTCCGGCTCCGCCGAAGCACTGCCATCCCTCTTGAAACGTCCCTGCACTAGCGTCGCAACCTCTGGACCAGGCGCCTCTCCGCGTGAACGGAAAGACACGGTGTCGGCGTTTTAGGGAGCGCCCTGAATGCGCCCCCTAGTGGTCGTGAGTAACCGGCGCTGGCTCCCCCTTCTCGCCGTCACGCGGCGCTCGTTGCGCCCCCTGTGCGCCGGCTCGATCCTGCGGCGGTCCGTGGAATTCCAGCACAGTGCAGGATCTCCAACAAGGGCCGAGGACGATGCCGTGACCTACGTGACAGCACGTGAGTGCCGGGTTACCGGACGTAGAAAGTTATCTCGTCCATAACGGACTTATGCCCGCGAGTCCCTCGGGGGCAAGCGGTGTCCCAGTCGCCATGATCAGGAGCGGAATGATGGCTTCAGGGGGTCAATGTCCGTTTCGTAGGGGTGAGTTGTCGGTCTGGATTGACCGTTTTGCCCACAGGTTCGTGAGCAAACTCACATGCTGATCATGGGGTCTTCACGTCTTCGGCGGGGAATTGCATGTTTAGCCTGACGCTTTACAAGACGTAACACTTTGACAACCGCGCCCGCGCGAGGGGCCCTTGGACCCGAGCCGGCGCCTGCACCGACGAGGTCGAGTACAACCGTGAAGACGACGATGATGTTCCACAACATAGCCAACCCGCGGCGCACGACGTTGGCCCACCTCGAGGACGCCGACGCACTGCAGACCCTGGAGCAGTTGGAGCACTCGGTCGACCTTCCCGCCCAGACGGCCAACCCCCGGCGCACCATCCTCGACGAGGCCCCCGTCACGGCCTCCGTCGCGGAGTAGTACGCGCACCGGCCGAAGATCACTCAGGGCGGCCGCCCCGGCCGCCCCGGCCGCGACAAATGCGCGAAGCGCAGACCCGTCCCCGCGTTAGCCTGGAGCGTCAGACTCCAGCCGGCTCAGTGAGGGGCGCCAGGATCCCGTGCGCATCGCCAGATTCTCCATCGACGGGAACGTCGCCTTCGGCGCGGTCGAGGGCGACAAGCCGGACGAGCTCGTCCTCGACATCATCAAGGGCATCCCGTTCGCGGACTTCGAGCTCTCCGGTACGAAGGTCCCCCTGAGCAAGGTGCGGCTGCTGCCGCCGGTGCTCCCCAACAAGGTCGTGGCCTTCGGCCGCAACTACGCGGAGCACGCGCGCGAACTCGGCAACGAGGTGCCCGACGCCCCGTTCGCCTTCTTCAAGCCGTCCACCTCGGTGATCGGCCCCGGCGACGACATCCAGTACCCCTCGTTCTCGGAGGAACTGCACCACGAGGCCGAACTGGCCGTGGTCATCGGCCGCATGTGCCGCGAGGTCCCGCGCGAGCGCGTCAAGGACGTCATCCTCGGCTACACCTGCGCCAACGACGTCACCGCACGTGACGTCCAGAAGCGCGAGAAGCAGTGGGCGCGGGCCAAGGGCTTCGACACGTCCTGCCCGCTGGGCCCCTGGGTGGAGACGGACCTGGACCTGGAGACCGCGTCCGATCTGACCATCCAGCTCACGGTCAACGGCGAACAACGCCAGCTCGGCCGCACCAGCGAGATGATCCACCCGATCGAGGATCTGATCGCCAACATCTCCGAGGCCATGACGCTGCTCCCCGGCGACGTGATCCTCACGGGCACCCCGGCAGGCGTCGGGCCGCTCACCGTCGGCGACGAGGTCGCCGTCACCATCGAAGGCATCGGCACTCTCACCAACAAGGTTGTCAAGCGTGGCTAGCGCACCCGGCTCCCCCGTTCGCGTCCGTTTCTGTCCGTCCCCCACCGGCAACCCCCATGTGGGCCTGGTGCGCACCGCCCTGTTCAACTGGGCGTTCGCCCGGCACCACCAGGGCACGCTGGTCTTCCGCATCGAGGACACCGACGCGGCCCGCGACTCCGAGGAGTCGTACAACCAGCTGCTAGACGCGATGCGCTGGCTGGGCTTCGACTGGAACGAGGGCCCCGAGGTCGGCGGCCCGCACGCGCCGTACCGCCAGTCGCAGCGCATGGACCTCTACAAGGACGTCGCGCACAAGCTCCTGGACGCCGGCCACGCGTACCACTGCTACTGCTCCCAGGAGGAGCTGGACACCCGTCGCGAGGCCGCCCGCGCCGCCGGCAAGCCGTCCGGCTACGACGGCCACTGCCGCGACCTGAGCGCGCAGCAGGTCGAGGAGTACAAGGCCGAGGGCCGCACCCCGATCGTCCGCTTCCGCATGCCCGACGAGACGATCACCTTCACGGACCTGGTCCGCGGCGAGCTGACGTTCACGCCGGAGAACGTCCCGGACTACGGGATCGTACGAGCGAACGGGGCGCCCCTGTACACGCTCGTGAACCCCGTCGACGACGCCCTGATGGAGATCACCCACGTCCTGCGCGGCGAGGACCTGCTCTCCTCCACCCCGCGCCAGATCGCCCTGTACAAGGCGCTGATCGAGCTGGGCATCGCGAAGCAGATCCCGGCCTTCGGCCACCTGCCGTACGTGATGGGCGAGGGCAACAAGAAGCTCTCGAAGCGCGACCCCCAGTCCTCGCTCAACCTCTACCGCGAGCGCGGCTTCCTCCCCGAGGGCCTGCTCAACTACCTCTCGCTGCTTGGCTGGTCGCTCTCCGCGGACCAGGACATCTTCACCATCGACGAGATGGTGGCGGCCTTCGACATCGCGGACGTGAACCCCAACCCGGCCCGCTTCGACCTCAAGAAGTGCGAGGCGATCAACGCCGACCACATCCGCCTCCTCGATGTGAAGGACTTCACGGAGCGCTGCGCCCCGTGGCTGCGGGCCCCGTTCGCCCCCTGGTCCCCGGAGGACTTCGACGAGGCCAAGTGGCAGGCGGTCGCCCCGCACGCCCAGACCCGCCTGAAGGTCCTCTCGGAGATCACGGACAACGTCGACTTCCTGTTCCTGCAGGAGCCGGTCGAGGACGAGGCGAGCTGGCAGAAGGCGATGAAGGAGGGCTCGGACGCCCTGCTCCGTACGGCCCGCGAGAAGCTGGAGTCGGCGGACTGGACGTCCCCCGAGTCCCTCAAGGAGGCCGTCCTGGCCGCCGGCGAGGCCCACGGCCTCAAGCTCGGCAAGGCCCAGGCCCCGGTCCGCGTCGCCGTCACCGGCCGCACGGTCGGCCTGCCCCTCTTCGAGTCCCTGGAGATCCTGGGCAAGGAGAAGACGCTCGCCCGCATCGACGCGGCACTGGCGAAGCTCACGGCCTGACACCTACCGTCGGATCATGAGCATTCACGCCGTGGTCTGGGACGTCGACGACACCCTCTTCGACTACACCACCGCGGACCGCGTGGGCATGCGCGGCCATCTCGCCGCCGAAGGCCTGCTCGACGGGTACGACACCGTGGAGCAGGCCATCGCGCGTTGGCGGGCGATCACCGACCAGCAGTGGGCGCGCTTCTCGGCGGGAGAGGTGACCTTCGAGGGCCAGCGGCGCGACCGCGTACGGGTGTTCCTGGGCGAGCAGCTGACCGACGACGAGGCCGACGCGTGGTTCCGGCAGTACAGGACGCACTACGAGGCCGCCTGGGCGCTCTTCCCGGACGTCCTGCCCGCCCTGGACGCCCTCGCGGCCAGCCACCGCCACGCCGTCCTGTCCAACTCCAGCATCCACGTCCAGGACCACAAGTTGCGCCTGCTCGGGGTGCACCACCGCTTCGAGGCCATCCTGTGCGCCGCGGAACTCGGCGTCTCCAAGCCCGAGGCCGGCGCCTTCCTCGCGGCCTGCGAGGCACTGGAACTCGCCCCGCACCAAGTGGCGTACGTCGGCGACCATCCGGAGATCGACGGGCGCGGAGCAGCCGACGCCGGACTGCTGTCGGTCTGGATCGACCGCGGCGCGCACACCGGTGCCGACGCCCCCACGGGCCCCCACCGGATCGCCTCCCTCGCCGAACTCCCCGCGATCCTCGGCGCCGATACCCGTTTTGGAGCCCCGTCCACCTTCAGGTAATGTTCTTCCTGCGCCGCCGGGGAGCGGGCCGAAAGGCCGGAAACCGGAGGAGCAAACTAGAACAAGATCCCCACAGGGGTTTGCGTTCCAGTGGCCTATGGTGTAATTGGCAGCACGACTGATTCTGGTTCAGTTAGTCTTGGTTCGAGTCCAGGTAGGCCAGCTCGCAGAGCTCATCTGCAAAGGCGGAGATCAACTCCGCGAAGCCCCCGTTGTGTAGCGGCCTAGCACGCTGCCCTCTCAAGGCAGTAGCGCCGGTTCGAATCCGGTCGGGGGTACAGATCCTTCCCGCGAGGACAGCTCGGGTAGCTCCCACTGACTTCGATGCAGGATCGCTAGGGCCCCCGTTGTGTAGCGGCCTAGCACGCCGCCCTCTCAAGGCGGTAGCGCCGGTTCGAATCCGGTCGGGGGTACGCACAGGTTTAACCACATTGGTCTATGGTGTAATTGGCAACACTACGGTTTCTGGTACCGTCATTCTTGGTTCGAGTCCAGGTAGACCAGCTCGGATCTGCGGCAACGCAAGATCCTCGCCCCCGTTGTGTAGCGGCCTAGCACGCCGCCCTCTCAAGGCGGTAGCGCCGGTTCGAATCCGGTCGGGGGTACGCACAGTGAAGGCCCTCCACTTCGGTGGGGGGCCTTCGTCGTGTCCGGCGCCGGCTACTCGAAGCCGTACCGCCGTGTTGTCTCCTCTTCCTGGGCCAGCCGGTGCAGCGACTGCAGGATCGGCTCGTTGATGATCGCCCCCAGGATCGCGAACTCGATCCGCTCCTCCTCCGAGGGGTGCGTCTCCATGTTGTCCAGGTCGAGGACGGCCGTCCGGTGCATCAACTCGGCGTACGGCGCCATCAGTTCGGCTCCCCAGTCGTAGCCGAGCCGGCGGAACGCGGCCACCGACACCACCAGTGAGCGGTATGCGGGGGAGATGGTCGCGAGCCGCTTGGCGTTCTCCCAGCCGAGCCGGTCGAGGAGCGCGGCGACCTCCTGGTGCGCGGCCTGGACGTACTCGTCCTCCTCGTCCGGCTCCGGCACCTGCGGCAGTGCCCACATGGCGGCGCCGAGCCGGATCGCACGGCCCAGCGAGTCGTCGTCGACATGCCCGAGCACCTCCCGGACCGTCGCCACCGGAATGCGGCCGACCTGGATCATCGCGCGCACCAGCCGCAGCCGGCGCAGATGCTCCTCGTCGTACTCGGAGGTGGTCGCGTTGATCTGCCGGCCGGGCGCCAACAGCCCTTCGCGCAGGTAGTACTTGATCGTCGCGGTGGACACCCCACTGCGCTCGCTGAGTTCGGCCAGCCGCATGTCTTGCGCCTTTCCTTGGGGAGTGTCACTATCCAAGCATCGACCAGAAGGATAGTGCCGCTATCCGACCAGGGAGGCAGGGGCCGTGATGTTCGCGAAGCCGGTGTCGGGCCGTACGACCGCGGATGCCGAGGGCGATGTGGTCGTTCTGCTGATCGGGATGCGGGTCAATCACTTCTGGGCGGTGCACCAGTGGCTGCCGGTCATGTTGGCAATGTTCCGCATGCTGGGGGAGCTTGCGCGGGACCGTGACCGGGGGCTGCTGGGGCACGTGATGCTGACCGCTTCGCCGCGGACGTACTACGTCGTCCAGTACTGGGAGTCCAAGGAGAAGCTTTACGCGTACGCGCACTCGCCCGAGATGCTCCACCACAGGGCGTGGGGAATCTTCAACCGCACGGAGCGGGCGGGGAAGGCACGCGGGCACGTGGGGCTGTGGCACGAGACCTACGTGGTGCCCGAGGGGTCGTACGAGTCGATCTACTTCGACATGCCCGCGTTCGGGCTCGCGGGGGCGCACGGCCAGGTGCCGCTGGAGCGGCGGGGGCGCTATGCCAAGGACCGGTTCGCGTACCGGTCGGGGGCCGCTGAGCGGGAGGCGGCCGAGGAAGCCGGATGACAGGGGGGTTCGGGGGAGCGGGGAGGGTCTGCCGCGGCGTTGAGGCGGGCCCTCCCCGTTGACGTACCCGAAGGCTCCCGGGGTCAGCCCGTGCGGCGCAGTGCCTCGGAGAGGCGGGCGGCGGCGTCGATGACCGCCTGGGCGTGCATACGGCCCGGGTGGCGCGTGAGGCGCTCGATGGGACCGGAGACCGACACCGCGGCCACCACGCGGTTGGAGGGGCCGCGCACGGGCGCGGAGACGGAGGCGACGCCCGGCTCCCGCTCGCCGATGGACTGGGCCCAGCCGCGGCGGCGTACGCCCGAGAGTGCGGTGGCCGTGAAGCGGGCGCCCTGCAGACCCCGGTGCAGACGCTCCGGCTCCTCCCAGGCCATCAGGATCTGCGCGGAGGAGCCGGCCTTCATCGTGAGCGTCGAGCCGACCGGGACCGTGTCCCGCAGTCCGGACAGGCGCTCCGCGGCGGCGACGCAGATGCGCATGTCGCCCTGGCGGCGGTAGAGCTGGGCGCTCTCGCCGGTGATGTCACGGAGATGCGTGAGCACCGGGCCCGCCGTCGCGAGGAGGCGGTCCTCACCGGCGGCCGCGGCCAACTCGGCAAGGCGGGGGCCGAGAATGAAGCGGCCCTGCATGTCGCGCGCCACCATACGGTGGTGTTCCAAAGCCACGGCCAGACGGTGGGCCGTGGGTCGTGCGAGTCCGGTGGCAGCGACCAAGCCTGCGAGGGTGGCCGGACCGGACTCCAGGGCGCTCAGGACAAGGGCTGCCTTGTCCAGGACGCCGACGCCGCTACTGTTGTCCATGAAACGATACTCGCGTCTCACTCTGTGAAACGCAAGTTCCTTTTCTCGTGAGACGCGCAACCCTTGTAGGCACAGCGGCCCGCGGATCAACGGGCCTGGCGGCGGCTGCCCGGGAACAGGGGCCGTGGGCGTCGCCTCCACAAGATCTCTAGTTGGGCCGGCGCACCTTTGCCGGCCGGAGGGAAAGCGATGGGTAGGACACTCGCGGAGAAGGTCTGGGACGACCACGTCGTCCGGCGCGCCGAGGGCGAGCCCGACCTCCTCTTCATCGATCTGCACCTCCTGCACGAGGTGACCAGCCCGCAGGCCTTCGACGGTCTGCGCAAGAGCGGTCGCCCGGTGCGCCGTCTAGACCTCACCATCGCGACCGAGGACCACAACACCCCGACCCTCGACATCGACAAGCCGATCGCGGACCCGGTCTCCCGGGTCCAGCTGGAGACGCTGCGGAAGAACGCCGCCGAGTTCGGTGTGCGCCTGCATTCGCTCGGCGATGTCGAGCAGGGCGTCGTGCACGTCGTCGGCCCGCAGCTGGGTCTGACCCAGCCCGGTACGACGGTGGTGTGCGGTGACTCCCACACCTCCACGCACGGCGCGTTCGGCGCGCTGGCGTTCGGCATCGGCACCTCCCAGGTCGAGCACGTGCTCGCCACCCAGACGCTGCCGCTGGCCCGCCCCAAGACCATGGCCATCACGGTCGACGGCGAACTCCCGGACGGCGTCACCGCCAAGGACCTGATCCTGGCGATCATCGCCAAGATCGGCACGGGCGGCGGCCAGGGCTACATCCTGGAGTACCGCGGCTCCGCCATCGAGAAGCTCTCGATGGAGGCCCGGATGACCATCTGCAACATGTCGATCGAGGCCGGTGCCCGCGCGGGCATGATCGCCCCCGACGAGACCACCTTCGCGTACATCAAGGGTCGCGCCCACGCCCCCGAGGGCGAGGACTGGGACGCCGCCGTCGCGTACTGGAAGACGCTGAAGTCGGACGAGGGCGCCGAGTTCGATGCCGAGGTCGTCATCGACGCCGCGTCGCTGGCGCCGTTCGTCACCTGGGGCACCAACCCCGGTCAGGGCGCGCCGCTTTCGGCCGACGTCCCCGACCCTGCTTCGTACGAAGACGCTTCGGAGCGCCTCGCCGCCGAAAAGGCCCTGGAATACATGGGGTTGGAGGCCGGCCAGCCGCTGCGCTCCATCAACGTGGACACCGTCTTCGTAGGCTCGTGCACCAACGGCCGTATCGAGGACCTGCGTGCCGCGGCCGCGATCGTCGAGGGCCGCAAAGTCGCCGACGGCGTACGGATGCTGGTTGTCCCGGGCTCGGCGCGGGTGGGTCTGCAGGCCGTTTCCGAGGGCCTGGACATCGTCTTCAAGGAGGCCGGCGCCGAATGGCGGCACGCGGGCTGCTCGATGTGTCTGGGCATGAACCCGGACCAGCTGGCCCCGGGTGAGCGCTCCGCGTCCACCTCCAACCGCAACTTCGAGGGCAGGCAGGGCAAGGGCGGCCGTACGCACCTGGTGTCGCCGCAGGTCGCCGCCGCGACGGCGGTCCTGGGCCACCTGGCCTCCCCGGCCGACCTGTCCGACGCCGAGACCCGTACGCCCGCTGGAGTCTGAGAGTCATGGAAGCATTCACCACGCACACCGGCCGGGCCGTTCCGCTGCGTCGCAGCAACGTCGACACCGACCAGATCATCCCTGCTCACTGGCTCAAGAAGGTCACGCGGGACGGGTTCGAGGACGGGCTGTTCGAGGCCTGGCGCAAGGACGAGAACTTCATCCTCAACCGCCCGGAGCGGCAGGGCGCCACGGTCCTGGTCGCCGGCCCCGACTTCGGCACCGGCTCCTCCCGTGAGCACGCCGTGTGGGCGCTGCAGAACTATGGCTTCAAGACCGTGATCTCCTCCCGCTTCGCCGACATCTTCCGCGGCAACTCGCTGAAGAACGGCCTGCTCACGGTGGTCATCGAGCAGAAGATCGTGGACGCGCTGCAGGACCTCAGTGAGCGGGACCCGCAGGCCGAGATCACCGTCGACCTCGAGGCCCGCGAGGTGCGCGCCGAGGGCATCACCGCCTCCTTCGAGCTGGACGAGAACTCCCGCTGGCGGCTGCTGAACGGGCTGGACGACATCTCCATCACCCTCCAGAACGAAGCCGACATCTCCGCGTACGAGGCCAAGCGCCCCTCGTACAAGCCGCGGACGCTGAACGTCTGACCCAGGTCGACGCCAAGGGCCGGAACCTGACGGGATTCGGCCACCGGAACACCTCCTCTGTACCCCCGATCAGCCCGATCGGGGGTACAGCTGTGTCTGCGCCCGAACTGCCCCGACGGCCCTCGCGGTTTTCGCCAACTTCCCACGTTACGACGGTTGTTGTGGGGGTAGCCGAGCCCTGTAGGAGCGACTTCCGGACAGGCCCGGAAGGCCGTTTGAGGCATCAGTTGCGACCCCCGCAGGCGACAACTCGCCCCAGATGGCACAATCTGTGCATGGAACACGACGGCCAACTCAAGCTCTATGCGGCAGTCGCGGGCCAACTGAAGGAAGCGCACACAAGGGTGCGCGCACTGCAAGTCCCGGAGGGCGTACGGATGGCGCTGACCCGGAAGCTGCTGGTCATTACGGCCGCGGCCAAGCACGATCTCGCCGACGCGGCAAGGCGTCTGGAGGCGTTCACCGCGGACCTCGACGAGGGTCGATTCCCCGAAGAGGACCGTTGAACACGTCCGGGGCAGCCGAGTTCGTTGCGGCGCACGGGTGATTAGCCCGTTTCGTGTTTGATTTGCGGTATATATCTGCCTAACGTGCGAAAAAGCTTGAACACTTTCGTTCTGGCAATGTCTCCGAAGGGGAAGACGTGAACAAGGCGCAGCTCGTAGAAGCGATTGCCGACAAGGTCGGTGGCCGTCAGCAGGCCGCCGAGGCTGTCGACGCGGTCCTGGACGCCATCGTCCGCGCGACCGTCGCGGGGGACCGGGTCTCGGTCACCGGCTTCGGTTCGTTCGAGAAGGTCGACCGCCCGGCCCGCTACGCCCGCAACCCCCAGACGGGCGAGCGGGTTCGGGTCAAGAAGACCTCCGTTCCGCGCTTCCGCGCGGGCCAGGGCTTCAAGGACCTGGTGAGCGGCTCGAAGAAGCTGCCGCGCGGCGGCGAGGTCGCCGTCAAGAAGGCGCCCAAGGGCAGCCTGACCGGCGGGGCTTCCGCGACCGTCAAGAAGGCCGCGGCGAAGAAGACCACCGCCAAGAAGGCGACCGCCGCCGCGAAGAAGACCACGGCGAGGAAGACGACGGCCAAGAAGACCACGGCCACCGCCAAGAAGGCGACCGCGAAGAAGACGACGGCCAAGAAGGCCACGGGCGCCGCCAAGACCACCGCGGCCAAGAAGGCGACCGCCAAGAAGGCCCCGGCGAAGAAGGCGACGGCCAAGAAGGCTCCCGCCAAGAAGTCGACGGCTCGCAAGACCACCACCGCCAAGAAGGCCACGGCCCGCAAGAGGTAAGGGCACAGGGGCACTCACGCGCCGGGCCGGACTCCCCGTGGAGTCCGGCCCGCGGCGTGTTCGGGGCCGGGCCCCGAGCGTCGTTCAGAGGGTCTGCAGCGTCACGAGCGTGATGCGGGGGCTGTCCTTGGCGCCCTCGACCTCGATGCGCACCCGCTGGCCGGGGCGCAGCAGCCTCAGCCCGCCCGCGTCGAACGCGTCGGCGTCGAAGGGGACGGGGGTGCCGTCGTCGAGCAGCACGCTGCCGCTGCGGGTTTCGGCGTCGTACGTGTATGCGGTCGCATGCATGTCGGTCAGCGTAGTGCTTCCGGCGACTCGCCATCGGGCTGCGGGCCGTTCGCCGGCCGCAGGTGCGTCGTGGCCGGTCGCGCCCACACGGCGGAGCCGCACATCGATACCGCCCCGCGCCCCTTTCGGGGCGCTAAAGTCCCGCGATCAGCAGCCGCGTCGCCATCGCCGCCGTCCGCGGCCCCACCCCGAGCGCCAGCGCCGCGCGCAGGTCGTTGCCGGTGTCCACGTCCTGGCGTACGGAATCCACCGCGTCGAGGGACAGTTCCATGGCTCCCGATGCTCGGTGGCGGGCGCGGGAATCGGGGCCGAATGCGGGGAACAATTCATGGGAGGGAGTTGCGGCCAGCAAGGTCGTGCCGATTGCGGCCGCATCGGCGAGAAAAGCGCGGGGGAATTCCGCGGCCGCGTCCAGGACCCGGCGCAATTCCAGGGGACGTAGTGCCGGAAGATCGGCGTTCAGGGCCGCAACGGGACTTTCGGGGCGTGCGGTGCGTACCGCGGCCGCGCCGTGCGCCAGGGCCGCGTTGAGGCCGCCCCCGGGCTCGTCCGCGACGATCCGGGCGCCCAGCGCGGCCAGCTCACGGCCGGCCAGGGCGTCGTCCGTGACGACCGCCACATCCCTGACCGCCGGGCAGGCCAGCGCCGCCGCCACGGTGTCCTGGGCGAAGGCGAGGGCGAGGCCCGGGCGCAGCCCGTCGGCGGCGGTGTCCGAGAGCCTGCTCTTGGCCCGCGCCAGAGGTTTCAGGGGTATGACCAAGGTCCACTGCACCGGTGTTCCGTCCCTCTCTTGTCGCGGCCATTGTCACTCAGCCGTCACCTGTGCCATCTGGCGGTCGCGGCGTCGGGGCGTACGGTGTTCTCGACAGACCGGCGGCCTGGGGCGACACTTGTGCGGCCCCCCAAGGCCCTAGAGGAAGGTGTCCGCGTGCCCCGCCGCAGAATCGGCTTCTGGTACCGCTTCGCAGCGGTCCTCTGCAAACCGCCACTGGTGGTTCTGATCAAGCGGGACTGGCGCGGAATGGAGCACATTCCGGCCGAGGGCGGATTTATCACCGCGGTGAACCATAATTCTCACGTGGACCCCTTCGCGTACGCGCACTATCAGTACAACACCGGGCGGGTTCCGCGATTCCTGGCGAAGAGCGGCCTTTTCAAGAAGGGATTCGTCGGCGCCGCCATGCGCGGCACCGGACAGATCCCCGTCTACCGCGAGACCACGGACGCGCTCAGCGCCTTCCGGGCCGCGATCAACGCCGTGGAGCGCGGTGAGTGCGTCGCGTTCTACCCGGAGGGCACCATCACCCGGGATCCCGACCAGTGGCCCATGATCGGCAAGACGGGTGCCGCGCGGGTCGCACTGACGACCAAGTGCCCGGTGATTCCGGTCGCCCAGTGGGGGGCCAACGAACTGCTCCCGCCGTACGCGAAGAGGCCCAACCTCCGCCCGCGCAAGACCCATCACGTGCTCGCCGGCCCGCCCGTCGACCTCTCGCGCTTCTACGAGAAGGAGCTGACCCCGGACCTCCTGAAGGAGGCGACCGAGGTCATCATGGCCGCCATCACCCGCCAGCTGGAGGAGATCCGCGGCGAGAAGGCGCCCACGACGCCGTACGACCCGCGCCGTGAGCGGATCGAGCAGCGGCGCAGGACGCAGACACAGACGCATGTTCCGGAGCAGGCCGAGCAGGAAGAGGGGCAGAGTACGTGAGCAAGCCCGTCAAGGCAGCCGTGTTCGGCACCGGTTCGTGGGGCACGGCGTTCGCCATGGTGCTCGCCGACGCGGGGTGCGAGGTCACTCTGTGGGGGCGGCGCGGCGAACTCGCGGAAGCCGTCAACTCCACGCGTACCAACCCCGACTACCTTCCCGGTGTCGAACTCCCGGACAGCGTACGGGCGACGACGGACGCCGCCGAGGCCGCGCACGGCGCCGACTTCGTCGTCCTCGCCATCCCCTCGCAGACGTTGCGCGGCAATCTCGCCGAATGGGCGCCGCTGCTCGCGCCCGACACGATCCTCGTCTCCCTGATGAAGGGCGTCGAACTGGGCTCCGCCATGCGGATGAGCGAGGTGATCGAGGACGTCGCCAAGGTGGGTGCCGATCGCATCGCCGTGGTCACCGGACCCAACCTCGCGCGCGAGATCGCCGCCCGCATGCCTGCCGCCGCCGTGGTCGCGTGCACCGACGAGGCGGTCGCCCAGCGGCTCCAGGCGGCCTGCCACACGCCGTACTTCCGGCCGTACACGAACACGGACGTGGTCGGGTGCGAGCTGGGCGGTGCCGTGAAGAACGTCATCGGGCTCGCCGTCGGCATCGCGGACGGCATGGGCCTCGGCGACAACGCCAAGGGCTCGCTCATCACGCGCGGGCTCGCCGAGACCACCCGGCTCGGGGTCGCGCTGGGCGCCGACCCGCTGACCTTCTCCGGACTCGCGGGCCTGGGCGACCTGGTGGCGACCTGCTCCTCGCCGCTGTCGCGCAACCACACCTTCGGCACCAACCTCGGCAAGGGCATGACCCTGCAGGAGACCATCGCGGTCACCAAGCAGACCGCCGAGGGCGTCAAGTCCTGTGAGTCCGTGCTGGATCTGGCCCGCAGGCACGGCGTCGACATGCCGATCACCGAGACGGTCGTCGCGATCGTGCACGAGGGCAAGTCCCCCGTGGTCGCGGTGAAGGAGCTGATGTCGCGCAGCGCGAAGCCCGAACGACGCTGAGCGACCCCGGTCGAGGCGCGCTGTATCACGGCCCTACCACCGGGTACCCTCAACGCGATATGAGCACCGAGAACCTCCCCCAGAGCCCTGAGCAGCCGCCTCGCAAGCCGCGCGTGGCCGTCGTGTTCGGCGGGCGCAGCTCCGAACACGGGATCTCCGTGGTCACCGCCGGCGCCGTCCTGCGGGCCATCGACCGGACCAAGTACGACGTCCTGCCGATCGGCATCACGCGGGAAGGCCGCTGGGCCCTCACCGTCGACGAGCCCGAACGCATGGCGATCACCGACCGCCGTACGCCCGAGGTCGAGGACGTGGCCGAGTCGGGCGAGGGCGGCGTGGTGCTCCCCCTCGACCCCGGCAACCGCGAAGTCGTCGTCAGCGAGCCCGGATCGGTGCCCAAGGCGCTCGGTGAGGTCGACGTCGTCTTCCCCGTCCTGCACGGCCCCTACGGCGAGGACGGCACTCTGCAGGGCCTCCTGGAGCTCTCCGGCGTCCCGTACGTGGGCGCGGGCGTGCTCGCCTCGGCCGTCGGCCAGGACAAGGAGTACATGAAGCGGGTGTTCACCTCCTTCGGGCTCAAGGTCGGCCCGTACGTGGTGATCCGGCCGCGCGAGTGGCAGCAGGACGAGTCGGCCGCCCGCAAGAAGATCGTCGACTTCGCCGGCGAGCACGGCTGGCCGCTCTTCGTGAAGCCCGCGCGTGCGGGTTCGTCGATCGGCATCACCAAGGTCGACGACCTGTCCGGGCTCGGCGAGGCGATCGCCGAGGCCCAGCGGCACGACCCGAAGATCATCGTGGAGGCGGCGCTGCGCGGCCGCGAGATCGAGTGCGGGGTGCTGGAGTTCGAGGACGGTCCGCGGGCGAGCGTGCCCTCGGAGATCCCGCCGCCGGACGCGCATGCGTACTACGACTTCGAGGCGAAGTACATCGACTCGACCCCGGGGATCGTGCCCGCGCCGCTGACGCCGGCCGAGACCGCCGAGGTGCAGCGGCTCGCGGTGGAGGCCTTCGAGGCCGCGTCCTGCGAGGGCCTGGTGCGCGCGGACTTCTTCCTCACCGAGGACGGCGAGTTCGTGATCAACGAGATCAACACGATGCCCGGCATGACACCGATCTCGATGTACCCGCAGATGTGGCAGGCGAGCGGCATCAGCTATCCGGAACTGGTGGACCTGCTGGTGCAGGCGGCGCTGCGCAGGTCGACGGGACTTCGCTGAGCTAGTCGGCGATCCCTTCGGGGATCGCCTTCTTGACGGCAGGGGCCAGATCGACGAGCGGGGCCATGCCGTCTCCCGTGCGGTCCTTCGGAATGCTCACTTCGACGTACGCCTTGCGCAGTGTCGTGGTGAAGCGGAACGAACCGTCGTCCCGCTTCTCCAGCAGCCAGCCGACGCCGTCGACCTCGACCCCGTCGGCCTCCGGGTCGGTCATCTTCGAGGGCCGCTCGACACCGCAGCGCAGTATTATCGCCGGGTCGCCCCAGCCCGCGGTCAACGCGGAGGCGGGCTCGGGATCCTGGCGGTTTAGGCCGTCCACCTTGGACGGCAGCACCTTGTCCAGGTTGTGGCACAGCTTGGTGACCTTCGCGCCCGGGCCTGGAACCACAGCCCGGGCGCTGTCGTCTGCTGAGGAGCAGCCCGTGGCCGTGATCAGCACGGCGGCGAGAGCGGGCAGCCCGAAGACAGTGCGGTGCCGGTGACGGAAGGAGTTCACCGGCCAAGGGTAGACGGGGGCTACAGATGGACGACGGGGCAGGTCAGGGTGCGGGTGATGCCGTCCACTTGCTGGACCTTCGCGACCACCATGCGGCCGAGGTCGTCCACGGTGTCGGCCTGGGCCCGCACGATCACGTCATAAGGTCCTGTCACGTCCTCGGCCTGGATGACTCCAGGAATCTTGCTGATCGTCTCGGCGACGGTCGACGCTTTGCCGACCTCCGTCTGGATCAGGATGTACGCCTGTACCACGGAACCTCCAGGGCGGCCACGAGGATCATGTGGGGAAAAGGAACGCCACGGTATCGCGTCGCCGCTCGCCGCGGGGAGACCTGCGGAGCCCGCGACCTCCGCGCCGAGGTGCGGGCATGACGGAAGTTGACGGCCACCTCGACCGTATCGAGGACACTGATGACGCGCGACTGGGCACGGCAAGGGACAGAAGTGGAGCAAGGGCAATGAAGGGCACTGTTGGTGAGCTCGGGGAGTTCGGGCTCATCAGGGAGCTCACCTCCCGTCTCACCACCACCCCGGCGGTCCGGGTCGGCCCCGGCGACGACGCCGCGGTGGTGGCCGCGCCCGACCGACGGGTCGTGGCCAGCACCGACATCCTCCTGGAGGGGCGGCACTTCCGCCGGGACTGGTCCACCGCATACGACGTGGGGCGCAAGGCCGCCGCGCAGAACCTCGCGGACATCGCCGCCATGGGCGCCGTACCGACCGCGCTGCTGCTCGGCCTGGTCGTGCCCGGCGAACTCCCGGTCACCTGGCCGAGCGAGCTGATGGACGGGCTGCGCGACGAGTGCCAGGTGGCGGGCGCCTCCGTGGTCGGCGGGGATGTCGTACGAGGCGACACGATCATGGTGTCGATCACCGCGCTCGGCGACCTGCGCAACCAGGAGCCGATCACGCGGGGCGGCGCCCAGTCCGGCGACGTCGTCGCGGTCACCGGCTGGCTGGGCTGGTCCGCCGCCGGTTACGCGGTGCTGTCCCGCGGATTCCGCTCGCCGCGGGCGTTCGTGGAGGCGCACCGGCGCCCCGAACCGCCGTACCACGCGGGCCCGGCGGCCGCGGCGCTCGGTGCGACCGCGATGTGCGACGTCAGCGACGGGCTGATCGCCGACCTCGGGCACATCGCCGAGGCCAGCAAGGTCCGCATCGACATCCGTTCCGGCGCGATCGACATCCCGTCCCAGATGAACGACATCGGGCAGGCCGTCGGCGTCGACCCCATGCAGTGGGTGCTCACCGGGGGAGAGGACCACGCGATCGTGGCGACCTTCCCGCCGGACGTGAAGCTGCCGGCCCGCTGGAAGGTCATCGGCGAGGTGCTCAACCCCTCGGCGCTGCCCCAGGTGACCGTGGACGGGGCGCCGTGGACCAGCAAGGGCGGCTGGGACCACTTCGGGGACATCGAGTCGTGAAGCCCGGGGTTCTGACGGTCGCGGGCTCCGATTCCGGCGGAGGAGCCGGAATCCAGGCCGACTTGAAGACGATGCTCGCGCTCGGCGTGCACGGCATGAGCGTCGTCACGGCCGTCACCGCGCAGAACTCCCTTGGTGTGCAGGGTGCCTGGGAGCTGCCGGTGGAGGCGGTGCGGGCCCAGTACCGCAGCGTCGTCGACGACATCGGCGTACAGGCGGTGAAGACCGGGATGCTGGCCTCGGCCGAACTCGTCGAGGCCGTCGCCGAGTTGATCGGTGGGACGGACGTGCCGGCGGTCGTGGACCCGGTGGGGGTCTCGAAGCACGGGGACTCGTTGCTGGCGGCCTCCGCGCTGGACTCGATGCGCACGAAGCTGCTGCCCGTGGCGACCGTCGCGACCCCGAACCTCGACGAGGTGGCCCAACTCACCGGCGTACGGGTCGAGTCGGAGGCGCAGCTGCCCGAGGCGGCCGCGGCCGTGCTGTCGTACGGGCCGCGGTGGGTGCTCATCAAGGGCGGTCATCTGCCCGGTGAAGCGGTCGACCTGCTCACCGACGGCTCCGAGGAACACTGGCTGCGCGCCCCCCGGCACGACAACCGGCACACGCACGGCACGGGCTGCACCCTCGCTTCGGCGATCGCGTCGCAGCTCGCGAAGGGTCAGTCCGTGCCACGGGCGGTGGCGGCGGCCAAGGAGTACGTCACCGGGGCGATCGCGGCCGGGTTCGCACTGGGCGGGGGGATCGGGCCCGTGGACCATGCCTGGGCGCTCAGGCAGGGTAGTCGCGGAGCTTGATGTCGGTCGCCGCCTTCTCGGTCAGCTTCTTGAAGAAGCGGGCCAGGGGGCGGGAGCTGAGGACCCGGTACATGCGATCCCGGCTGCGGATGCGGCGCTCGGTCGGCGGGGCGAAGAACGGGCCCGCGTTGCCCGAGATCTTCTGGCAGCCCTTGGCGAAGTCCCGGATGCGCGTCTCGTACTCGGCGAAGGCGGTGCCGAAGTCGCCGCCGGCGAGGGCGAGTTCACCGGCGAGCACATAGGCGCCGACGATCGCCACGCCGGTGCCCATGCCCCCCATGGTCGCCCCGTACCCGGCGTCGCCGAGCAGCGCCACGCGCCCCTTGGTGAGGCGGTCGACGTGGATCTGGGCGATCGCGTCGAAGTACAGGTCGTCGGCCTGCTCCAGGGCCTTGAGAACGGTCGGGGCCTCCCAGCCCATCCCGGCGAAACGGTCCATGAGGATCTGCTTCTGCGCCGTGACGTTCCGGCGGTCGTACGTCAGCTGCTCGGACCGGAAGACCAGCAGGGCGCCCGCGCGCTCCGGGTCACCGTCGTAGTTGCCGATGGCTACCGCGCGGCCGGGCTCGCTGTAGACGCGGCCGGTGCGGTCCAGGCCCAGGTGGTTGGGGATGTCGAAGCCGGCCACGTAGTGGTCGAAGAAGCGCAGGTACCGGGACTCGTCGCCGAAGGCGAGCCGGCGGGTGTTGGAGTGGAGTCCGTCCGCGCCGACGACGAGGTCGAAGCGGCGGGGCGCGCCCCGCTCGAAGGTGACGTCCATTCCCTGGGAGGTGTCCGTGAGGGACGTGATCGAATCGCCGAAGACGTACTCGACGGAATCCTTCGTCCGCTCGTACATGATCTGCGCGAGGTCGCCGCGGAAGATCTCCACGTCACCGCTCATCATTTCGGCGGGCAGGTCCACGCGCGGGGTGCCGTCGGCATCGACGACGGCCTGGCGGCCCATGTGGGTCTGGCGGGCGTGGATCTCGTCCCAGATGCCCATCGCGGTGAGAACCGAGCGGTGGACGTGGCCGCGGAAGTCGACCGCGAAGCCGCCGCCGCGCAGTTCGGCGGCCTTCTCGACGACGGTGACCCGGGCGCCGAGGCGGGCGAGGTTCAGGGCGAGTGCGGGGCCGGCGATGCTCGCGCCGGAGACCAGGACGGTGAGGTGGCTGAGGTCGTGTGCGTTCGTCTTCTGCGTCATGGGCAGCAGCCTCCAGGGAGGCGCTGACCGTTCCCCTACCGCTCGCTGACCGCCGTTGACCGCAGGCTCCGGCCCTGCTCGAAGGCCTTGTCGTACGCCTCCGGGGACAGCTTCGCGCGTACGTCCTTCTCGGTGCGTACGACGTCGGAGGCGCCCTCGATGCTCGCGCCCCGCAGGCCCGCGCCCGCACCGAGCAGTACGGCGGCCCGCTCCGGGGACTCGGCGACCGATGCCAACGCCTCGGCCGATTCGGCGAGTTCGAGGTCGCCGGTCGCCTCGACGGAGAGCTCGGCGGCCTGCCGGAACCAGTCGCGGGCCTGTTCAGTGTCCCCTTCGGCGGTGGCCGTGCGGCCGAGCCCGATGAGGATGCGTACGGTCTCGCCGACGCTGAACCAGTTGGCGGCGCACGCCTCCAGGGCGTTTTCGTAGTGCACGCGTGCGCGTGCGGTGTCCCCGGTCAGGCGGGCGGTGTCACCGAGGCCGCGCCGGGCGGCGGCCACCTTGTCCGGCAGACCGGCGGCACGCGCGAGCGTCAGCGCCTGCTCGAAGTGGGCCTCGGCACCGGTCGCGTCCCCCTGGTGCAGCAGCACGATCCCTCGGCTGCGCAACAGATCGGCGGTCTCCTCCGGCGCGGCCAGCTCCCGCACGTACGCCAGTCCCTCGTCGAAGAGCTCCAGCGCGCGATGGGAGTCCCCGCGCGCGTGGGCGAACACGCCGAGCGGATCGAGGCAGTTGGCCATGCCCCAGCGGTCGCCGGTGGCGCGGAACCCCTCCAGCGCCCGGGCGAAACACGCCTCGGACTCCCGTGCCCGGCCCGCGAACTGCGCCTGGAAGCCGAGGCCCACGTCGAGCAGCGCACGCGCCCACGGGTCGTCGCGGGCCAGGGCGCGAGCCTGCTCGTTGGTGGCAGTCCGGGGCCCGATCGCGACCGACCACAGCACCAGGACGTACGACAGCCGCAGCGGCCTCTCACAGGTGCTCAGGACGGCGTCCACGCGCGCGGTGAGCCCTTCCTGGCCGACCGGATGGTCCCCGTCGCCGGAGAGCGCGTTGATCGCGCACAGGACGTACTCCTCCTCCAGGCCCGGCGGCGGCGCATCACCGACGGCCGCCAGCAACTCGCGGGCCGTCGGCAGCTGTTCGCCGTGCAGCCCGCGCAGCCGCCAGAACCAGGACAGGAGCGCCATCAGCCGCAGGGCGTCCTCGCGGTTCGCCCGGACGAGATGGCGCAGGGCCACGTCCAGGTTGCCGTGCTCGGCGGTCAGCCGGGCCAGCCAGGGCAGTTGCCCGCCGCCGCGGAGGTACGGCTCGGCCTGCTCGGCCAGCCGCAGGAAGTAGGCGGCGTGCGCGTCCCTGAGACCGCTCGGGTCGGGCAGGTCCTCGGCGGCGAACGCCCGGATCGTCTCCAGCATCCGGTAGCGCCCCTCGGACACCTCCAGGAACGACTTCTCCACCAGCGAGGCCAGCACGTCCTCCGGGTACGACAGCCCGCACACCGCCTCGACCGCTTCCAGCGTCGCGCCCCCGGAGAACACGGTCAGCCGCCGCGCCAGTTCCCGCTCCTCCTCGTCCAGCAGGTCCCAGCTCCACCCCACGACCGCGCGCAGGGTGCGGTGCCGGGGCGCCTTGGAGCGGTCGCCCCGGGACAGGAGGCGGAACCGGTCGTCCAGGCGGTCCGCCAGCTCGTCCGGGGTCAGGGTGCGCAGGCGGGCCGCCGCCAGCTCGATGGCGAGGGGGAGGCCGTCGAGGGCGGCGCAGATGCCGGGCACGCGCGCGTGGGACTCGAAACCGGGGCGTACGGCCCGGGCCCGGTCGAGGAAGAGCCGCACCGCCGGTTCCGGTTGCAGCGGCGGCACGGGGACCAGCACCTCGCCGGTGATCCCGAGAGACTCCCGGCTGGTGGCGAGGACGCGCACGCCGGGGCACGTGCCGAGCAGCAGCGCGGCGATCCGGGCGGCCGCCTCGACCAGGTGCTCGCAGTTGTCGAGCACGAGGAGCAGCTCGCGATCCTCCAGGGCGGCCAGCAGCCGGTCCGTGCTGTCGGTCGCGGGCGTGCGGAAACCCTCACGCACCCCGAGGGCGGTCAGGACGGCGTACGGGATCTGGGCGCCCTCGGTGAGCGGGGCGAGCTCGACGAAGCAGACACCGGCGTGATGGTTCGCGGCCTCGACCGCCAGCCGGGTCTTGCCCGCGCCACCCGGTCCGGTGAGCGTGACCAGGCGGGCGTCGGCCAGGAGGGAGGCGATCCGGGCGAGTTCGCTCTCGCGGCCGACGAAGCGGGTGAGCTGGACCGGGAGGCGCTGCCGCTCGGGTTCGCCGCCCTGGAGCAGCTCCAGGTGCAGCGCGGACAGTTCGGGCGACGGATCGGTGCCCAGCTGGTCCGCGAGCGTGCGCCGGGCGTCCTCGTACACCGTGAGCGCCTCGGCGGGCCGCCCGCACGCGTGCAGGGCCCGCATCAGCTGCCCGTACAGCCGCTCGCTCAGCGGGTGGGCCGCGAGCAGCGCCCGCAGTTCCGGTACGAGCTCGGGGCCGCCGCCGAGCCCCAGGTCCGCCTCGATCCGGTCCTGTACGGCGGCCAGCCTGAGCTCTTCGAGCCGGGCGGCCTCGGCGTGCGCGTCCGGGAGGTCGGGCAGGGCCGGGCCGCGCCACAGGGCGAGCGCCTCGCGCAGCCGGGCCGCGGCCCGCGCGTGGTCACCGGCGGCGAGAGCGGCCCGCCCCTCCTTGGAGAGGCGTTCGAAACGATGGGCGTCGACGGAGTCGGGCGGGACGGCGAGGCGATAGCCGGCGGGGCCCGCCTCGACGTCCGTGTGCGGGGCCAGGCGTCTGCGCAGGCGGGAGATCTGCGACTGGAGGGCGTTGGCGGCACCGGCGGGCGGCTCGGCGCCGTACAGGCCGTCGGTCAGGCGCTGCGTGGACACCGTGTGGCCGGCGTCGAGGAGCAGCAGGGAGAGGAGCGCGCGGGGGCGGGGGCCGCCGGGGTCCAACGGGGTGCCGTCGTCGGTGCGTATGTCCAGGGGGCCCAGGATGCCGAAGCGCATTCGCACGATTGTGGCAGCACACCCGCGGCAGGGCACAGCAAAAAGCCGGTCCACACGAGGTGGACCGGCTCAGTGCAGCGAACCAGCAGTGGCCGCGCGCTTAGCTGTGCGTCAGCGCGAGACCTTGCCGGCCTTGATGCACGAGGTGCAAGCGTTCACGCGCTTCGGCGTCCCGCCGACCACGGTACGGACGCGCTGGATGTTCGGGTTCCAGCGACGGGACGTACGGCGGTGCGAGTGCGAGATGTTGTTGCCGAAGCCCGGCCCCTTGCCGCAGACGTCGCAGTTGGCAGCCACGGGTCACTCCAAAGACTTCAGATGCACTTACGGTGGATCCCGGCATGCCGGGATCCAGATCGCAGGATCAGAGATCTGAGTGGCGGTGCCAGGGGGATGGCCCGATGTGGATCGGGCAACCGGAGCAGCATACAACGACTGCGCCAGTACAACGAAACTACCATGGCTGCTCAGGGCCTCGGCCCCGGCCCTCTTCCGGCGGACGGCGGCCCGGGGTCTACGCTGCGTCCAGTCCAGCAGCTCAAGGAGGCGCAGGTGGCGCAGGTGCCGCAGACATTCTTCGATGCTCTCGCGGTGCGCACCTGGTGCGGACTCTCGCTGGAGGCGCTCGGCCGCGCGCGCGAGGAGATCGACGCGATCAACGTCTATCCCGTGGCCGACGGGGACACCGGCACCAACCTGTATCTGACCGTGGAGTCCGCCGTCGCCGCGGTGGAGGCCGTGTTCGCGGCCCACGCGGTCGGCTCCGGGGAAGTGGTGGAGCCCGGCAGACCGACGCTGGCCGACGCCACGCGCGCGATGGCGCACGGGGCACTGATAGGCGCCCAGGGGAACTCCGGGACGATCCTCGCCCAGCTGCTGCGGGGCATGGCGCAGGTGCTCGCCGCCGACGGTGAGACGCCCCACACCGACGGCTCCGGCCTGCGGCTGGCCCTGCGGCACGCTTCCGACTCCGCCCGCCAGGCCGTCGCCCACCCCGTCGAGGGCACGGTCCTCTCGGTCGCCTCCGCCGCCGCCGAAGCGGCCGCCGGAGCCGAGGGGGACTGCGGGGCGGTGGCACGGGCGGCCTACGAGGGAGCGTGCGCCGCGCTCGCCGCCACCCCGGAGCAACTGGCCGTGCTGGGGCGCGCCGGGGTGGTCGACGCCGGCGGGCGGGGGCTGGTGGCAGTGCTCGCGGCGCTGGTGGAGACGTTCACGGGGGAGGCGCCGACGGCCGTCGCGGTTTCCGGTTCCGGGGGGCACGCGCGCGTGGAGATCGTGGTGGCGGGTGGTGCGGACGCCGTCCCGGCCGCAGTCGGCGGTGCGTCCGTCGCCGGCACCGAAGAGTGCGCCGACGCCCTGGAGGAGGGCGGCCCCGCCTTCGAGGTGATCTACCTGCTGGAGGCCGAGGACGCGGCCGTGGCGCGGCTGCGGGCACGCCTCGACGCCCTCGGGGACTCCCTGGTCGTGGTCGGCGGCGACGGGCTGTGGAACGTGCACGTGCACGTGGACGACGCGGGCGCCGCCGTGGAGGCGGGCGTGGAGGCCGGGCGGCCGTACCGGATCCGGATCACCCACTTCGGCCTCGGCGACGTGCACACCACCGGCGGCGGGCGGCCGCCCCGCGAGCGGGTGCAGCGCGCCGTGGTGGCCGTGGTGCCCGGCGAGGGCCTGGCCGGTCTGTACACCGAGGCCGGCGCGACCACCGTGCTCGCGCGCCCCGGGGAGCCGCCCGCGAGCGGCGAACTCGTCGACGCCGTACGGCGGGCGCACGCGCGCGAGGTCGTGCTGCTGCCCAACGACGCCGACCTGCGCCACACCGCGGCCGCGGCGGCCGAGCAGGCCCGCGCCGAGGGCATCCGAGTGGCCCTGATCCCGACCCGGTCGGCGGTCCAGGGGATCGCGGCGCTCGCCGTGCACGAGCCCGAGCGCCGCTTCGACGAGGACGTCGTGTCGATGACCTCGGCGGCGGGCGCGACCCGTTACGCCGAGGTCGCCGTCGCCGAGCGCCAGTCCTGGACCATGGCCGGCATCTGCCAGGCCGGCGACGTCCTCGGCCTCATCGAGGACGACGTGGCCGTGATCGGCTCCGACGTCACCGTCACCGCCGAGACCGTCCTCGACCGCATGCTCCAGGCCGGCGGCGAACTCGTCACCCTCGTCCTGGGCGACGAGACGCCGGAGTCCGTCGCCCACCACCTGGAGGCACGCGTGCGTGAGGCGTACCTCGCCGTCGACACGGTGGTGTACCGGGGCGGGCGGCAGGGGGCGCTGCTGCTGATCGGCGTCGAGTAGCGCCGCCGTCGGCCTCCTGCTCCCGGTCTCAGCCGGCCTCGCTGCCGCCCCGCCCCTCAGTCGGCCTCCTGCTCCTCCACCACCTGCAGCATCTGTTCCGCCTCCGCCCGGCGCCCCTGCGCCGTCTCGTCCTCGTCGCCCGCGTCGTACGCAGCGAGCACCGCACGCGCGCGTGCCGCCGCCCGGGCGGGGCGGCCGAGGTCGGTCTCCAGCCAGCCCGCGGCGAGTTCGGCGCCCGTACGGCTGTCCAGGGTGTGGTCCCCCAGGGCGGCGAACACCGCGATGGCCTCGGTGACTTGGGAGAGCGCGTCTTCGAGCGCGGCCCGGATCGAGTCGTCGTCGGCGTCCTCCGCGGCGGAACGGGCGAGCAGGTCGCCGAACTGGCGGTGGGTGTGCCCGAGTTCGGCGACGAGCCGCTCGCGGGCCTCCTCGTCGGCACCGGCGGCGCCCAGCGCCGCCTCGCACTCCCGGACCGCGCCCGCCATCAACTCCCTTGCCGCGTCCGTCCCGTCCTCCGCCCGCAGCGCCAGCCACGCGCGGGCGCGCAGCGAGCGGACCAGGCCGTGGACGTTGCCGAGCGAGCGCCACAGGTCGCCCGCGCGCGCGTACGCCTGGTCCGCCTCGACGGGCAGTCCGGCGGCCCCCAGGGACTCGGCGGCGAGATGGGCGAGCGTGGCGTGGTCGTGCTGCTCGGGCCAGTGGCGGGCGATCTCGGCCGCCTGCAGCCGCCGTTCGGCCGCCTCGCGGTGCTCGCCCATCTCGCTCAGACAGTCGCCGAGCCACCACTGCGTCTGGACGATGGCGCCGTCGCCGTGCGTCTCGGCGCTCAGGTCGGGCAGCGCCGACTCCAGCACCTCCGCGGCCTCGGCCCACCGCCCCTGGCGCAGTAGGAGCCCGCCGAGCTGCTGTCGGGCCCAGGCGCCGTACGTCTGGGCCTCGCCCGCCTCGTCGGCCCAGTGCGCCGCCTCGAGGGCGTGCTCGGCGGCCTCCACGGACAGCCCCCGGCCACCGAGCACCTCGGCGAGCTGGAGGTGCAGCTGGGCCCGCCCGACCGCCTCCAGGTTGGCTCCGCCGTGCTCCAGGGCCGCCCGCAGCGACCGCTCCGCTCCCGAGATGTCGCCCAGGTGATGGGCCAGCCCGGCCCGCCGCGCCTCGTACTCCGCCGCGAACCACGGCAGCCCCGCGCCGACGAACCCGGCGGTGGCCCGCCCGAACAGGTCCACGGCCGCCTCCAGGTCCCCGCCGCGCACCGCCAGCTCCGCGAGCATGGCCTGCGCCTCGGCGCCCCGCGAAACGATCCGCACGTCGTCCCCGGCATACCCGCCGACCAGCGCGAGCAGCTCGCGCACGGCGTCCTCGGCATCGGAGAGAACCGTTTCGTCCGCCGTCTCGCCGGCCGCTTCGTCGGTGGCCAGCACCCGCCGCATCAGGATCCGCGCCCGCCCCATCAGCACGGACGCCGTCTGCCGTACACCCGTGGCCTCGTCGGCGTAGAGCGCCAGGACCCGGTCGTACGGCTCGATGACCGCCGCGAGCGCCTCGTCCACCCGGCCCGTCAGGGCGCGTACGTACGCCGCACGCGTGCGTGCCGCCAGCGCCTCACCGGGGTCGCCCGCCTCCGCGTACAACTCGGCGGCCCGTTCGAAGAGTTCGGCGCCCTCGGGGCCCCGGTCCATCGCCTGGTGGTCGACGATCTCCGCGTGGTCGCGGGCATCCAGCTCGACGCCCCGGGCGGCGCGCGAGACCGCGGCCCAGGCGTCGATGGCGTTCGGCTGCAGGGTGTCCGACAGCCGGCGGGCCTCGGTCAGCAGGGCGGGCAGGTCCGGCGCAATCGCGGTCGCGGCGACCGGCGCGGCCACGGCAGGCACGGAGACCGGGCGCGCCGCCCGTACCCCGAGCGGCAGCCGCTCGACCAGCGGGCGCTGCGCCATACGCGCGCGTGCCCGCTCACTGACGTACGCGTTGCCGTTGCGCTCGTCGAAACGCGCGGCCAGGGCGAGGGCCTCCGCACGCGCGTGCGTGGCGAGTTCGCGCGCCGTCCATGTCCGGCCGGCCGGACCGGGCACCTGCCGGTCGCCCAGACCCGCCTCGCCCAGGCGCTCCATGAGCAGCGTCACCACGCTGAGGAAGTCCAGCATGCTGCGCGGATGCCCGGTGTCCGTGAAGTACGCCGGCCGTTCGGCGAGCAGCTCCAGGCCGCGCGCCTCGTTGCCGCTCAGCGCGCAGAACTCCACGTGGTCCGCGTACGCGCCCCGCATGCTCTCCATGCCCCGCACCAGCCGGAAACCCCGTAGATGGTGCGCGCGTGCCTCGTCCGTGCGGCCCAGCCGCAGCAGGGGCGTCAGGGAGGACGCGAGGACGGAGTGCGGCTCATGGGCGCAGGTGAACTCGCCCTCCAGGACCGGCGCCCACAGCTCCAGCGCCTCGGCGTCCCGTCCCCGCTCCGCCTGCCACCAGCCCTGCCCGTTCAGCTCGCACGCGTGGCAGTCGGCCATGTCGTCCCGGTCGGCGGCCAGCCACGCGGCGTACGCCCGCTCCGCGCGCGTGACGTCACCGATGTGCGCGGCCACGCTGAACTCGGCGCTGCGCACGGCGCGTTCGGAGTGCCCGGCGAGCCGGTAGCGGTGCTCCATCTCGCCGAGCCACTTCTCGATGGAGGCGAGCGGTATGTGCGGCTGGTCGAGCATGCCGGACGACATCCACTTGAAGACCCAGTGCAGCGAGTGCACCTCGTACTCGTCGAAGTCCTCGGGCCGCTCGTCCCACAGGCGCAGCAGGCGCGCGAAGGGGACGAACATCCTGTCCTTCTCGGAGCTGTAGTTGTAGACCTTCAGCTGGTGTCCGAGCGCTTCGATCACGGCGAGCGGAATGGCCAACCTCTCGGCCTCGACGAGCAGTTGCTCCGCGCGCGTGTTGCGGGCGGCCCCCTCCGGCCGCTCGGAGTTCTCCGCCATCGCCCGGCGCAGGGAGTCGAAGTCCGTGATCTCGCTCATCAGTGACCGCCCGCCGTGGAGTCCGAGTCGCCGTGGGTCGCCCATTCCAGCAGGCCGATGAACGCCCGGTTCAGGAGCGCCGTGTCCGCCGGCCGCAGCGGGCGCTGTGCCATCAGGAGCGCCTGCCCGTACAGGGACTCCGTGGCGGTGCCGATCAGTTCCGGGTCACCGAGCGAACTGATGCGCCGGATCAGCGGGTTGAGGTGGTTGAGCACCAGACGCGCGCGGGGGGCGCTGCCGCGCAGCGAGCCCAGGATGCCCGCCCAGAGGTCGTCGGCCTGTTCCTCGGCGTCCGCGCGGGCCTGTTCGTGGCGGGCCGATCGGTCGTCGAGGTGCAGGGCGGGCACCGAGATGGGGTGGAAGGCGCGCAGCGCTATGTCACATGCCAGAGGGTCGAGTGTGGCCCGCGCGACCGCCAGGAACCCCGACAGCGCCAGCTCCTCCGCCGCGTCCACGGCATCCAGATGCGCCGTCACGGTGTCCGCGTCCAGCTCGGCGACCACCGTTCCGGGCCGCACCGACGGCAGCGCCTCGACCAGCTCGCTGTCGTACGTGTAACCGCCGTTGATCACCCCGACGCCCTGCGCGGACGCGATCGGCGCGACCTGGCGGTACTCCTCGACGGTCCGCGTGAAGTGCACCACCGGGTGCCGCTGCGCGAACTCCTCCAGGGACAGCCGCCCGTCGGTCGTCTCGAAGGGCAGCCACGGCAGCATCGTGCGCAGCATCTCCTTGTCGTGCCGCGCCAGGGACTTCACGCCCAGGTGGTGCACGGACAGGAAGGCCGCCAGCCGTTCCGGATCACCGGCCGCGAGCCCCGTCAGCCAGGACCGGATCCTCTCGCCCAGCGCCTCCCGCACGGCGGCCAGCGTCTCGTCCTCGTACAGCGCCTCGCGCGAGGCCGTGGGCCGCAGGCTGTCCGTGTCCAGGACGCACCGCACGAAGAACGCCCAGTCGGGCAGCAGCTGTTCGCCCCGCTCGGTCAGCAGCATGCCCTTGAGGTGCACGCGGTGCGTCGCCCGCTGGGCCGGGCTGACCGCCGATGGCAGCACGTACGCCACACCGCGGATCCCGGCGAGCGGCACGTCCAGCTCGATCGAGTCCAGCGGGGTGAAGCCGAACACCTCGTGACAGTGCCGCGCCAGGGCCACCCGCCGGTTGGCGGGGGAGGGGTAGGACCGGTCCCAGGGCGCGGGCAGGTCGGTGACCGCCTCGTCGCCGACCCGGACGTCGTACGGCAGCAGGGACCCGAAGTCCCGTGCCAGCGTGAGCACCCGCTCGGGCGTGAGCCACTCGCGGGCCCCCGCCCGCGCCACCAGGTGCACGGTGGTGCCCGGTTCGGGCCGGGCCTCGTGAGGCAGGGTTCGAACGGTGTACGAACCGTCGTCGCTCGCCGTCCACTCCACGGGCGCCGCGTCCGGCGTACGGGCGCTGCGGCTGACCACCCGGATCCGCTCGGCGACCACGAAGCAGGCGAGCAGGCCGATGCCGAACTGCCCGAGGAAGTCGGAGCGGACCTCCTGGATCCCGTCGGCGATCCCGTCGGCACGCTTGGAACTGCGCCCGATGGTGGCCAACAGGCTGTGCACGTCCGACTCGGTGAGCCCCACCCCCGTGTCCTCGACGCGCAGGGAAGCACCCCCCTGAGAATCCACGTACAGCCGCACCCGGCCCGGCGCGTCGGGCTGCTCCGCACGCCGGGCGGTGATGGCGTCCACGGCGTTCTGCAGCAGCTCCCGCAGGTAGACCTTGGGGCTGGAGTAGAGGTGATGGGAGAGCAGGTCCACGAGGCCGCGCAGGTCGACCTGGAACGTATGAGGCGGCTGAGGTGGCTGGGACGGCTGGGATGACTTCGAGGTCTGGGAGTCCATCGTCGCTGCGCCGGTGGGGGGACATCGCGACGGCGCGGGGTCGGGCGGTCCCTGATGGGGCGGTGACCGCGGGGGATGGCCGGAGCGCGCCATCCTACGGCCGGAACGAGCCGCCTGACCAGGTCTTTCCCGAGACATATACGGGATTGTCAGTGGCGTGGTGTGCAATGGATCTCGTGCCCGCACTGGAAGAACCACTGAAGCAACCACTCAAGTCAGTGCTCGGCCCCGCCACCGCGAAGGTGATGGCCGAGCACCTCGGCCTGCACTCCGTCGGCGACCTCCTGCACCACTACCCGCGCCGATACGAGGAGCGCGGCCAGCTCACCCACCTCGCCGACCTCCCCATGGACGAGCACGTCACGGTGGTCGCCATGGTCGCCGACGCCCGGCTGCACACCTTCGCCTCCTCCAAAGCCCCCCGGGGCAAGGGCCAGCGGCTCGAGGTCACCATCACGGACGGCAGCGGCCGCCTCCAACTGGTCTTCTTCGGCAACGGAGTTCACAAGCCCCACAAGGACCTCCTGCCGGGCACGCGCGCGTTGTTCGCGGGCAAGGTCTCCGTCTTCAACCGCCGCCTCCAACTGGCCCACCCGGCCTACGAGTTGCTACGGGGCGACAGCGAAGAGACGGTCGAGACCTGGGCCGGCGCCCTCATCCCCATCTACCCGGCCACCGCGAAACTGGAGTCGTGGAAGATCGGCAAGGCGCTCCAGACGGTCCTGCCCAGCGCCCAGGACGCCGTCGATCCGCTCCCGGACTCCCTCCGCGAGGGCCGCCACCTGGTCTCCCTCCCCGAGGCCCTCCTCAAGATCCACCGTCCGCACACCAAGGCCGACATCGAGGACGCCCGCTCCCGCCTCAAGTGGGACGAGGCCTTCGTCCTCCAGGTGGCCCTGGCCCGCCGCCGGCACGCCGACGCCCAACTCCCGGCCGTACCGAGGAAACCGGCCCCCGACGGCCTCCTCACCTCCTTCGACGCCCGCCTCCCCTTCACCCTCACCGAGGGCCAGCAGAAGGTCTCCAAGGAGATCTTCGACGACCTGGCCGTCGAGCATCCGATGCACCGGCTGCTGCAGGGGGAGGTCGGCTCCGGAAAGACGATGGTGGCCCTCCGCGCCATGCTCGCCGTCGTCGACGCGGGTGGTCAGGCCGCCATGCTCGCCCCCACCGAAGTGCTCGCCCAGCAGCACCACCGTTCCATCGTCGAGATGATGGGCGAGCTGGCCGAGGGCGGCATGCTGGGCGGGGCCGATCAGGCCACCAAGGTCGTGCTGCTGACCGGTTCCATGGGCGCCGCCGGCCGCCGCCAGGCGCTGCTCGACCTGGTCACGGGTGAGGCCGGGATCGTGATCGGCACGCACGCGCTGATCGAGGACAAGGTGCAGTTCCACGACCTCGGACTCGTGGTCGTGGACGAGCAGCACCGGTTCGGCGTCGAGCAGCGCGACGCCCTGCGCGGCAAGGGAAAACAGCCACCCCACCTCCTGGTCATGACGGCCACGCCCATCCCGCGCACCGTCGCCATGACCGTCTTCGGCGACCTGGAGACCTCGGTCCTCGACCAACTCCCGGCCGGCCGCTCACCGATCGCCAGCCATGTCGTCCCGGCCGCCGACAAGCCGCACTTCCTGGCCCGCGCGTGGGAGCGGGTGCGCGAGGAGGTCGGCAAGGGGCATCAGGCCTACGTCGTCTGCCCACGGATCGGCGACGACATCGATGACCCGGGCGACCCCAAGAAGGCCAGGAAGTCCCCCGAGGACGAGGCGGAGAAGCGTCCACCGCTCGCGGTCCTCGAGGTGGCGGACCAACTCGCCAAGGGCCCGTTGAACGGCCTCAAGGTCGAGGTACTGCACGGCCGCATGCACCCCGACGACAAGGATGCGGTCATGCGCCGCTTCGCCGCCGGCGAGACCGACGTCCTGGTCGCCACGACCGTCATCGAGGTCGGCGTCAACGTCCCGAACGCCACGGCGATGGTGATCACGGACGCCGACCGCTTCGGCGTCTCCCAGCTCCACCAGCTGCGCGGCCGCGTCGGCCGAGGCTCGGCGCCCGGCCTCTGCCTCCTGGTCACCGAGATGCCGGAGGCGAGCGCGGCCCGCCAGCGGCTGAACGCGGTGGCCGCCACCCTCGACGGCTTCGAACTCTCCCGCATCGACCTCGAACAGCGCCGCGAGGGCGACGTCCTGGGCCAGGCCCAGTCGGGCTCCCGCTCCAGCCTCCGGGTCCTGGCGGTCATCGAGGACGAGGAGGTCATCGCGGAGGCGAGGGAGGAGGCGGCGGCAGTGGTGGCGGCGGACCCGGAGCTGACCGGCCTCCCCGGCCTGCGCACCGCGCTGGATGCCCTCCTGGACGAGGAAAGGGAGCAGTACCTGGAAAAGGGCTGAGGTGCGGCGCCATAAAAGGGGCGCGGGGCCGTGTCATATGCGGCTCCGCCGGTCGATATGCGGCTCCGCCGTGCGAGCGCGAGCAGCCACGACGGACCTGCTGCCAGACTGGATCCGTAGCCACCCTCGAACAAGGACCAAAGATGACCCGCGTGATCGCCGGCGCAGCCGGCGGACGTCGCCTCGCAGTCCCGCCAGGCACCGGCACCCGCCCCACCTCCGACCGCGCACGCGAAGGTCTCTTCTCCACCTGGCAGTCCCTCCTCGGCGGCCCCTTGGACGGCGAACGGGTCCTTGACCTGTACGCCGGCTCCGGAGCCGTAGGCCTGGAGGCCCTCTCCCGCGGCGCCGGCCACACCCTCCTGGTGGAGGCGGACGCCCGAGCCGCCCGCGTCATCCGGGAGAACGTCAAGAACCTCGGCCTTCCCGGTGCCGAGGTGAGGGCGGGCAAAGCCGAACAGATCATCCGGACCGCGGCGCCGGCAACGCCGTACGACCTCGTCTTCCTCGACCCCCCGTACGCCGTCTCGGACGACGATCTTCGCGAGATTCTGCTCACACTCCGTACGGAGGGCTGGCTCGCGGCGGAAGCCCTCGTCACCGTGGAGCGCAGCACCAGAGGCGGTGAATTCGGGTGGCCGGACGGCTTCGAAGCGATCCGGGCCCGTCGCTACGGCGAGGGAACGTTTTGGTACGGTCGCGCCGCCTCTACGTGCGAAGACGCACGATGACCGGACCGGAGAGCGAGGGATCTCAAGTGCGCCGCGCCGTCTGTCCCGGGTCGTTCGACCCGATCACCAACGGACATCTAGACATCATTTCCCGCGCCTCCAGACTGTACGACGAGGTCTACGTCGCGGTGATGATCAACCAGTCCAAGAAGGGCCTGTTCGAGATCGAGGAGCGGATCGACCTGATCCGCCAGGTCACCGCCGAGTACGGGAACGTCAAGGTCGAGGCCTTCCACGGCCTCCTCGTCGACTTCTGCAAGCAGCGCGACATCCCCGCCATCGTCAAGGGCCTGCGCGCGGTCAGCGACTTCGACTACGAGCTGCAGATGGCCCAGATGAACAACGGCCTGTCGGGTGTCGAGACGCTCTTCGTGCCCACCAACCCCACCTACAGCTTCCTCTCCTCCTCCCTGGTCAAGGAGGTCGCGACCTGGGGCGGAGACGTCTCCCACCTGGTACCGCCACTCGTCCTCGAAGCCCTCACCGAGCGGCTCGCGAAGGACTGAGCGTCTGACGGTCCGTCACCCGGTGTCCGGCGATCGCCTCATGGCCGTACAGTCGTCCCGTCCGTCTCCAACACATCCGTAGAGAGTGGCGAGCACACGGTGGACGTGCAGAAGAAGCTCGACGAGATCGTCGCGGCGGTCTCCAGTGCCCGGGCCATGCCCATGTCGGCCTCGTGCGTGGTCAACCGCGCGGATCTGCTCGCGATGCTCGAAGAGGTGCGCGCGGCCCTGCCCGACTCCCTGGCCCAGGCCCAGGAGCTGATCGGTGGCCGCGAGGAGATGGTCGAGCAGGCCCGTCAGGAGGCCGACCGGATCATCGGGCAGGCGCACGCCGAGCGCGGCTCCCTGATCTCCGACACCGAGGTCGCCCGCCGTTCCCAGACCGAGGCCGACCGCATCGTCACCGGGGCCCGCCAGGAGGCCGAGGAGATCCGCGCCGAGGCCGACGACTACGTCGACTCCAAGCTCGCCAACTTCGAGGTCGTCCTCACCAAGACCCTCGGCTCCGTCGGCCGCGGCCGCGAGAAGCTGCTCGGCACCGGCCCCGGCCTCGACGAGCAGGGCTACGAGGACGAGGACGCCCCCGAGCGCAGTCACGACCCCGAGACCCTGCGCCGCAACGCCGACGCATACGTGGACGTCAAGCTCGGCGCCTTCGAGGCGGTCCTCGCCAAGACCCTGGAGGCCGTCGGCCGCGGCCGCCAGACCCTGCACGGGCGCACGGCCACCGACGACCTCGGCGCCCTCGCCGACGACCCGACGTCCCTCCAGCACTCCAGCGACGCCGACTACCTGGCCGACCTCGCCGCCGTCACCGAGACCCCCGCCGAGCAGCCCGCCCAGCAGCAGGACTACGGCCAGCCGCAGCCGGCGTACGGCTACCAGCAGCAGCCCGACTCCTACGCCGGCGGCTACCAGCAGCAGGGCTACGGCCAGCAGGACGCGTACGGCTACCAGCAGGCCGATCCGTATGCCTACCAGGGCTACGACGCCCAGCAGGCGGCGTACGACCCCAACCAGGTGCAGCAGGAGCAGCACGCTCAGCAGGGGTACGCCCTCGACGAGACCAGCCTCTTCGACACCGGCATGATCAGCGCCGAGCAGCTGAGGGCCTACGAGCAGGGGCGCGGCCAGTAAGGGACACCGGATTGGGCCGTGAGGGAAAGGTCCAGTATCCTGGCTCTTCGGTCGCGTGTACGTCCGCGATCTGCGCTGCCCGGCGACATCGAAGGGCAGTGTCCCTCTGAGCTCAGAAGATCGAAAGCAGGAATGGCTCTGAACGCCCGCCTCGACCACCGCAAGCCTCTCGTGTTCGACACGCACGAGCTGGGGCGGCGGCCTGGTGCGCTGCAGCGCCTGACCCGCGAGATCGACGCTCCCAAGGATCTCGGGATCGCGGGAGTCGTCGGAGTGCCGGAAGGCGCTCCGGTGGAGCTCGAGCTCCGGCTCGAGTCGGTCATGGAAGGTGTGCTTGTCACAGGCACCGCCCGTGCACTGGCCGAGGGGGAGTGCGTAAGGTGTCTGGAGCCGCTCGAGCTGGAGCTCGAAGCGGACTTCCAGGAGATGTTCTCGTACCCTGACGCCGACGACCGTGGCCGCGTGAAAGCGGAACCGGCCGACGACGCCGAGGAAGACGAGGACAGGCTCTTCATCGAGGACGGCTTGTTCGACCTCGAGGCCGTGCTGCGTGATGCGGTGGTGCTCGCACTGCCGATGCAGCCGGTGTGCCAGGACGACTGTCTGGGCCTGTGCTCCGAGTGCGGGGCGCGGCTCACGGACGACCCGGACCACCATCACGACGCCGTCGACATCCGTTGGGCGGCACTGCAGGGACTCGCCGGTTCGCTCGAACCCGGCGAGAAGGACGAGATGAGCGACGACGCGCCTCGATCAGCGCACGTCGACGAGAAGCAGGAGAAGTAGCCGTGGCTGTTCCGAAGCGGAAGATGTCGCGCAGCAACACGCGCCACCGCCGGTCGCAGTGGAAGGCTGCGGTCCCCACCCTGGTTGCGTGCGAGCGCTGCCACGAGCCCAAGCTGCAGCACATCGCGTGCCCGGCTTGCGGCACCTACAACAAGCGCCAGGTTCTCGAGGTCTGAGCGGCTGGTGAGAGGCACCGTGTCCACTGCCAAGAAGGCGGATGACGCCAAGGCGGACCCAACCGCCAGGAAAAAGTCGGACAGCACGGCCTCGTCCCACACGCTTCTGGAAGGGCGGCTCGGGTACAAGCTCGAGTCCGCCCTTCTGGTGCGTGCACTGACCCACCGTTCGTACGCGTACGAGAACGGCGGTCTGCCGACCAACGAGCGGCTGGAGTTCCTCGGGGACTCCGTGCTCGGTCTCGTGGTCACGGACACGCTGTATCGCACCCACCCCGACCTGCCCGAAGGCCAACTGGCCAAGCTGCGGGCCGCGGTGGTCAATTCTCGTGCGCTGGCGGAGGTGGGCCGCGGGCTCGAACTGGGCTCCTTCATCCGGCTCGGCCGGGGTGAAGAGGGCACGGGCGGGCGGGACAAGGCGTCCATCCTCGCCGACACCCTTGAAGCGGTGATCGGCGCTGTCTATCTCGACCAGGGTCTGGAAGCGGCGGGCGAGCTCGTCCACCGGCTCTTCGACCCGTTGATCGAGAAGTCCTCCAACCTCGGAGCCGGCCTGGACTGGAAGACCAGTCTCCAGGAGCTCACCGCGACCGAAAGCCTCGGCGTGCCCGAGTACCTGGTCACGGAGACCGGCCCCGACCACGAGAAGACCTTCACTGCTGCCGCCCGCGTCGGAGGCGTCTCGTACGGCACCGGCACCGGCCGCAGCAAAAAGGAGGCGGAGCAGCAGGCCGCGGAATCCGCGTGGCGGTCCATCCGGGCCGCGGCGGACGAGCGCGCCAAGCAGGCGGCCGAGAAGGCCGCCGAGGACGGCGAAGGCCCGTCCTCCGTCTCCGCCTGACGAAGGTCTCTGAAGAACAGCGCACCCGAGCGCCCGTCCCTCCCGGGGCGGGCGCTCGGATCGTACACAGTCCGCTACGGGGGTTGTGATGCCCGAGTTGCCCGAGGTCGAGGTCGTCCGGCGCGGCCTGGAGCGGTGGGTCGCCCACCGTGTCGTCGCCGACGCCGAGGTGCTGCACCCGCGTGCCGTTCGCCGTCATGTCGCCGGCGCCGACGACTTCGCGCACCGCCTCAAGGGGCATCGCATCGGCCTCCCCAGCCGCCGCGGCAAATACCTGTGGCTGCCCCTGGAGGACACCGATCAGTCGGTCCTGGCGCACCTCGGTATGAGCGGCCAGCTCCTGGTCCAGCCGAACGCGGCCCACGACGAGAAACATCTCAGGATCCGTGTCCGGTTCGCCGACGCTCTTGCCACGGAGCTCCGCTTCGTCGACCAACGCACCTTCGGCGGCCTGTCGTTGCACGACAACACCCCCGAGGGCCTGCCGGACGTCATCGCGCACATCGCGCGCGACCCCCTTGATCCGCTGTTCGACGACGAGGCCTTCCACCAGGCCCTGCGCCGCAAGCGCACGACCATCAAACGGGCCCTGCTCGACCAGTCGTTGATCAGCGGCGTCGGCAACATCTATGCGGACGAGGCACTTTGGCGCGCCCGCATCCACTACGAACGCCCCACCGCGACCCTCACCCGCCCGCGCACCGCCGAACTCCTGGGCCACGTAAGGGACGTGATGAACCAGGCGCTCGCCGTCGGCGGCACCAGCTTCGACAGCCTGTACGTCAACGTCAACGGGGAGTCGGGCTACTTCGACCGGTCGCTCGACGCGTACGGCCGCGAGGGGCTGCCCTGCAAGAGGTGCGCCACACCGATGCGCCGGCGTTCCTGGATGAACCGGTCCAGCTACTTCTGCCCGAAGTGTCAGAGGGCGCCGCGCATCTCGTCGTAGCGCTCGCGTGCCGCGAGGACGTCGTCCATGCGGCCCTCCAGCAGGTGGATGAGGCCCAGGAGCCGCTCGGCGACCTCGTGGCCGAGCGGGGTCAGTTCGTAGTCCACGCGGGGCGGGTTCGTCGGCTGGGCCTCGCGGTGCACCAGGCCGTCGCGCTCCAGCGCGTGCAGGGTCTGCGACAGCATCTTCTCGCTCACGCCGTCGACCCGCCGGCGCAGCTCGTTGAAGCGCAGGGATCCCTCCCGCAGCGCGCCGAGGGTGAGTGTGCCCCAGCGTCCCGTGACGTGCTCCAGCGTGCCGCGCGAGGGGCAGGCCTTGGCGAACACGTTGTAGGGGAGGTCCTGCACCTCCGGGCGGTCCTGCGTGGAGTCCATGACTCAACGGTACTCGAACGCAGCGCTAACCAACAGATTGCACTAACCAATAGTTAGCGCTGCGTGGAGTGCTCAGTAGCCGAAGTCCTGCGTCCACCAAGGGCCGCCCGCCCCGAAGTGCACGCCGACCCCCAGCGTCTTGAAGTCGCAGTTCAGTATGTTGGCGCGGTGGCCGGGGCTGTTCATCCAGGCGTCCATCACCGCGGCCGCGTCGGCCTGGCCCCGGGCTATGTTCTCGCCGCCGAGGTCGGTGATGCCGAGCTTCGCCGCCCGGTCCCAGGGCGTGGCACCGCTCGGGTCGGTGTGGTCGAAGAAGCCGTCGGCGGCCATGGCGTCGCTGAAGCTCTCGGCCAGGTCCGACAGCGTGCTGTTGGCGGCGACCGCGCTGCAGCCGACCTTGGCCCGCTCCTCGTTGACCAGCTTGAGCACCTGCGCCGAGGCGGCGGCCTCCGCGGAGACCGTCACCGGAGCGGTGGTCTTCTTCGGCGGCTTGTTCTCCTTCTGCGAAGGCGTCGTCTTCGGCTTCTTGGCGGCCGGCGCCTTGGGCTTCTTCGTCGGCGCCTCGGTGGGCGCGGCCGAGGAGGTGGACGGGGCCGGCGAGGGCGAGGCCGAGCGGTCGGCGTCGCGGCTCGTCGAGGAATCCTCGTCGCGGCCGTCGGCGCTGCCGGACGTACCGCCCTGCTCCGTCGCGGAGTTGGTCGGCGTGTTCGCGGCCTGCACCTTGTCGCCGCTGCCACCGCCGCCGAGCTTGTAGTTGTCGAGACCGGGCACCGCACCCGTGGCGACCGCGACCGTGCCGATGGCGACGGCGGCGGAGACGCCGAGCAGACCGGTGCGCACCGGTGTCACGGCCTTCTTCCTGCGGCGGCGCGACTTTCCGCGCCGGGAGCCGCCGTCGGGCGAGAACCCGTGCTCCGGGAAGACCGCGGCGTAGTCGTCCTCCGAGGCGAAGAGGTACGCGGCACTCCGCGCGGAGGCCTCGGCGTACTGCTCGGTGTGCAGATAAGGGGCGACGCCCATGGTGGGCAGGTCGTCACCCGGGTACGTCTGCGGCGGGTCGTAGCTGTACGAGTACTGCTGGGGGTCGTAGCCGCTCGCGTACGAGCCGTCCCTTCCTGTGACCCCCGTGGCGCGGCCCGTGGCGGCGCGGCCGGCGGCTGAGCGTCGGTGGCGTCCCATGTGTTGGCCTTCCTCGTCCTTGGCGGCCACCCGACTCAATTGATCTTGCCGGTGACCCAACTCACTCATTCGAGTGAGTTTCATATGAGATTCATTGGGTGGGGACGGTACCGCATGGCGCCAGAGGAGGAAGTGTCCCGAGAGACATTGGCCGGTTAGGTTGCACCCATGAGCGAGGATGTGCGACTGGTGGCCTGGGTGCGGGGACGCGTCCAAGGTGTGGGTTTTCGCTGGTTCACCCGGGCCAAGGCCCTCGAGCTCGGCGGCGTGAGTGGTTTTGCTCTCAATTTGGGAGACGGACGGGTCCAGGTGGTCGCCGAGGGGCCACGGGAGCGGTGCGAGGGGCTCCTCGGCTGGCTCCAGGGTGACGACACGCCCGGCCGGGTCGACGGTGTGACCGAGATCTGGGACACACCCCGCGGGGGGTACGACGGCTTCGCCATCCGCTGAGCACATTCTGTAAAAAGGCCCAGGCGACAGCGCGGGGACATGCCACCGGCAGCTGTCGGAAGCGGAAATTGCCTGGTGGTTGCCAAGAACCGCTAGTCGTGGCAGGCTCCCCACCTAATAATGATCGCCACGCCCTGGAGGGCCCCGCAGGAGTCGCAGCGCCGCCGCTTTCAGGCCGCGTGCCACCGGGTTGCCCGCCAATACAGGGCGTGATCGTGTTGACCGTCAAACTTTTTGGTGAGACGCTGAAAGCACCCCGCGCACCTTAGCTGTTTGGCATGGATGAACAGCAGCACGAACTCAAGAGTGTCAAGCACCGCGGGTGCGATTCCCTCACGACCCACACCGCTTCGGTCGGTCACTCAGTGTGGAGGACCATCCATCATGGCAAAGGCGCTTCTCGGTTACGTCGGCGGCTCCGACCCTCGACTCCTCGCCGAGATGCGACGGCTCCAGCAGCGCGTCCAGGACCTGGAATCCGAGCTCGTACGGATCCAGGCGGAGAATGACTCGCTCGCGGCTGCCGCTTCTCACGACAGGATCATGGAGAGCATCGACGCACACCAGGCGGAGCCTGCGCTCACCTGATCACTGCATCGCACCACGACAGCAGTGGTTGGGCCGCCCGTATCAACCGCTAAGTTGTCAGAGTTCACAGTTTGCAAGGGACGCTTCGGCGTCCCTTCTTTCTTTCCCCCGCGCATTCTTTCACCCTCTTTAACGTCTGGTGTGCCCTGCACGTTCATGGGTGAAACCGCGGGTTCATGGAGTGAGACATCCGCGGAAGGTAGAGTCCGGCGGCGTGCACCTCAAGGCCCTGACCCTCCGTGGGTTCAAGTCGTTCGCCTCGGCGACCACGCTCCGGTTCGAGCCGGGGATCACGTGTGTCGTCGGCCCGAACGGCTCGGGCAAGTCCAATGTCGTGGACGCCCTGAGCTGGGTCATGGGCGAGCAGGGTGCCAAGTCGCTGCGCGGCGGCAAGATGGAGGACGTCATCTTCGCCGGCACCACCGGGCGTCCGCCACTTGGCCGTGCCGAGGTTTCGCTGACCATCGACAACTCCGACGGGGCCCTGCCCATCGAGTACGCCGAGGTCACCATCACGCGGATCATGTTCCGCAACGGCGGCAGCGAGTACCAGATCAACGGTGACACCTGCCGTCTCCTCGACATCCAGGAACTCCTGTCCGACTCCGGTATCGGCCGCGAGATGCACGTCATCGTCGGCCAGGGCCAGCTCGACTCCGTCCTGCACGCCGACCCGATGGGCCGCCGCGCCTTCATCGAGGAGGCCGCGGGTGTCCTCAAGCACCGTAAGCGCAAGGAGAAGGCGCTCAGGAAGCTCGACGCGATGCAGGCCAACCTCGCGCGCGTGCAGGACCTGACGGACGAACTGCGCCGACAGCTCAAGCCATTGGGCCGGCAGGCGGCGGTGGCCCGGCGGGCGGCCGTGATCCAGGCGGATCTGCGGGATGCCCGCCTGAGACTGATGGCCGACGACCTCGTCCGGATGCGGGAGGCGCTGAAGGCCGAGATCGCGGACGAGGCGGCACTCAAGGAGCGCAAGGAGAGCGCCGAGCAGGAGCTGAAGAAGGCCCTGCAGCGCGAGGCGCTCCTGGAGGACGAGGTACGGCAGCTCACTCCGCGGCTGCAGCGCGCCCAGCAGACCTGGTACGAGCTCTCGCAGCTGGCCGAGCGGGTGCGCGGCACGATCTCGCTGGCCGACGCGCGCGTGAAGAGCGCGACTTCGGCGCCGCCCGAGGAGCGGCGCGGCCGCGACCCCGAGGACATGGAGCGCGAGGCCGCCCGCATCCGGGAGCAGGAGGCCGAGCTCGAAGCGGCCCTGGAGGCGGCCGAGCACGCGCTGGAGGACACGGTCGCGCACCGCGCCGAGCTGGAGCGTGAACTCGCGCAGGAAGAACGGCGCCTGAAGGACGTGGCCCGTGCCATCGCCGACCGCCGCGAGGGCCTCGCCCGGCTGAACGGCCAGGTCAACGCGGCGCGTTCGCGCGCCGCCTCCGCCCAGGCCGAGATCGACCGCCTGGCTGCCTCCCGCGACGAGGCCCAGGAGCGGGCCGTCGCCGCCCAGGAGGAGTACGAGGCACTCAAGGCCGAGGTCGACGGCCTCGACGCCGGCGACGCGGAACTCGGCGAGCAGCACGAGGCGGCGAGGCGGCAGCTGGCCGACGCCGAGGCCGCCCTGACGGCAGCCCGGGAGGCGACCACCGCGGCGGAACGCAAGCGGGCCGCGACCCAGGCCCGGCACGAGGCGCTGGCGCTGGGACTGCGCCGCAAGGACGGCACGGGCGCGCTGCTCGGCGCGAAGGACCGTCTCACCGGGCTGTTGGGCCCGGCGGCCGAGCTGCTGACGGTGACTCCGGGCTACGAGGTCGCGCTGGCGGCGGCCTTCGGAGCGGCGGCGGACGCGCTCGCGGTCACCTCACCGTCCGCCGCGGCCGACGCCATCCGGCTGCTGCGCAAGCAGGACGCGGGCCGGGCGGCTTTGCTGCTGGCGGGAGCGCCGGACGAACCGGCACCGTCCCAAAGGGGCGCGGGGAACGGCGCGACCGGCCACGACGCACCCGCAGACGACCCACGGCCCGCACCGCACCCTTTCGCCGCCGACCTGGTCCGTGCCCCCTCCGACCTCATGCCCGCCGTACGGCGCCTGCTGCGCGGGATCGTCCTCGTCGGCACGCTCGAAGACGCCGAGGACCTCGTCTACAGCCGCCCGGACCTCACCGCCGTCACCGCCGAAGGCGACGTGCTCGGGGCGCATTTCGCGCACGGCGGTTCCGCCGGGGCGCCCAGTCTGCTCGAAGTGCAGGCCTCCGTCGACGAGGCCGCCGCCGAGCTGGAAGAACTGGCCGTGCGCTGCGAGGAGTTGACCGCGGCGCAGCACGCGGCCGGTGAGCGGCACAAGGAGTGTGCCGGGCTCGTCGAGGAGTTGGGGGAGCGGCGCCGGGCCGCCGACCGGGAGAAGTCCGCCGTGGCACAGCAGTTGGGGCGGCTTGCGGGGCAGGCGCGAGGAGCGGCAGGGGAGGCCGAGCGGTCGGTCGCCGCTGCCGCGCGGGCGCAGGACGCGCTCGACCGGGCCCTCGAGGAGGCCGAGGAACTCGCCGAACGGCTCGCCGTCGCCGAGGAGATGCCGGTCGAGGAAGAGCCTGACGCGTCGGTACGGGATCGTCTCGCCGCCGACGGAGCCAACGCCCGCCAGACCGAGATGGAGGCCCGGCTCCAGGTCCGTACGCACGAGGAGCGGGTCAAGGGGCTTGCCGGGCGGGCCGATTCGCTGGACCGGGCCGCCCGCGCGGAACGCGAGGCACGCGCGCGTGCCGAGCAGCGCCGGGCCCGGCTGCGGCACGAGGCGTCCGTGGCGGAGGCCGTCGCCTCCGGCGCCCGGCAGTTGCTCGCGCACGTCGAGGTCTCCCTGGCGCGGGCCGACGAGGAGCGCACCGCGGCCGACGCGGCCAAGGCGCGGCGCGAGCAGGAGCTGACCGCGGCCCGGGGCGAGGGCCGCGACCTCAAGGGCGAGCTCGACAAGCTGACCGACTTCGTCCACCGCGGTGAGGTGCTCGGCGCCGAGAAGCGGATGCGGATCGAGCAGCTGGAGACCAAGGCGCTGGAGGAGCTCGGCGTGGAGCCGGCGGGGCTGGTGGCCGAGTACGGCCCGCACCAGCCGGTGCCGCCCTCGCCCCCGGCCGAGGGCGAGGAGCTGCCGGAGGATCCGGAGCACCCGCGCAACCAGCCGAAGACCTTCCACCGTGCCGAACAGGAGAAGCGGCTCAAGGCCGCCGAGCGGGCGTACCAGCAGCTCGGCAAGGTCAATCCGCTCGCGCTGGAGGAGTTCGCCGCGCTGGAGGAGCGCCACAAGTTCCTCAGCGAGCAGCTGGAAGACCTGAAGAAGACCCGCGCCGACCTGCTCCAGGTGGTGAAAGAGGTCGACGAGCGCGTCGAGCAGGTCTTCACCGAGGCCTTCCGGGACACGGCCAGGCAGTTCGAGGGTGTCTTCAGCCGGCTGTTCCCCGGGGGTGAGGGGCGCCTGATCCTGACGGATCCCGACAACATGCTCACCACGGGCGTCGATGTCGAGGCACGTCCGCCGGGCAAGAAGGTCAAGCGGCTGTCGCTGCTCTCGGGTGGTGAGCGCTCCCTCACCGCAGTCGCCATGCTGGTGTCGATCTTCAAGGCCCGGCCGAGCCCGTTCTACGTCATGGACGAGGTCGAGGCCGCCCTCGACGACACCAACCTGCAGCGGCTGATCCGCATCATGCAGGAGCTGCAGGAGGCCTCGCAGCTGATCGTGATCACGCACCAGAAGCGGACCATGGAGGTCGCCGACGCGCTGTACGGCGTCTCCATGCAGGGCGACGGTGTGTCGAAGGTCATCTCCCAGCGGCTTCGCTAACCCTGACTTCAAGAACTGAACACAATCGAAGGTCCTCTATCTAAAAGCTCACAGTCAACGGGCTATTGACTTCGAAACATGAAGGCATAGTCTCGGAAACGTTGCTTTTACCTTCAGGTGTGAGCGGCGTGTACCTGTACGCCCGCTCGGATCTGACAGGGCTCACCCCCACTCCGGCAGCGACGCCGGTGGCCCGAGGAGTTCGAACGTGACCAGCACCGCGCAGGCACACAAGTCAGGAGCCGGGAAGGCTCATCCCGATCATCTCGGGCACGTCATCTTCATCGCGGCGGCGGCCGCGATGGGCGGTTTCCTCTTCGGCTACGACAGCTCCGTGATCAACGGCGCCGTCGAGGCGATCCGCGGCCGCTACGACATCGGCTCGGCGGCCCTGGCCCAGGTCATCGCCATCGCCCTGATCGGCTGTGCCATCGGTGCCGCGACCGCCGGCCGGATAGCCGACCGCATCGGGCGCATCCGGTGCATGCAGATCTCCGCCGTGCTGTTCACCATCAGCGCCGTCGGTTCCGCGCTGCCCTTCGCGCTGTGGGACCTCTCCTTCTGGCGCATCGTCGGCGGCTTCGCCATCGGCATGGCCTCGGTCATCGGCCCGGCCTACATCGCCGAGGTCGCACCGCCGGCGTACCGCGGCCGTCTCGGTTCCTTCCAGCAGGCCGCGATCGTCATCGGCATCGCGATCTCGCAGCTGGTCAACTGGGGTCTGCTGAACGCCGCCGGCGGCGACCAGCGCGGTCACCTGATGGGCCTGGAGGCCTGGCAGGTCATGCTCGGCGTCATGGTGATCCCGGCCGTCCTCTACGGCCTGCTCTCCTTCGCCATCCCCGAGTCCCCCCGCTTCCTCGTCTCGGTCGGCAAGCGTGAGCGCGCCCGCGAGATCCTCGCCGAGGTCGAGGGCGAGCACATCGACCTCGACGCCCGGGTCACCGAGATCGAGCACGCGATGAACAGCGAGCACAAGTCCACTTTCAAGGACCTGCTCGGCGGCGGCTTCTTCTTCAAGCCGATCGTCTGGGTCGGTATCGGCCTCTCGGTCTTCCAGCAGTTCGTCGGCATCAACGTCGCGTTCTACTACTCCTCGACGCTGTGGCAGTCGGTCGGCGTCGACCCGACGGACTCGTTCCTCTACTCGTTCACCACGTCGATCATCAACATCGTCGGCACCGTGATCGCCATGATCTTCGTGGACCGCGTCGGCCGTAAGCCGCTGGCCCTGATCGGCTCGATCGGCATGGTCGTCGGCCTCGCGCTGGAGGCCTGGGCCTTCTCCTACGACCTGGTCGACGGCAAGCTGCCGGCCGCGCAGGGCTGGACCGCGCTGGTCGCCGCGCACGTCTTCGTCCTCTTCTTCGCCCTGTCCTGGGGTGTGGTCGTCTGGGTCATGCTCGGCGAGATGTTCCCGAACCGGATCCGCGCCGCGGCCCTGGGCGTGGCCGCCTCCGCGCAGTGGATCGCCAACTGGGCCATCACCGCGAGCTTCCCGTCGCTTTCCGAGTGGAACCTCTCCACGACCTACGTGATCTACACGGTCTTCGCGGCGCTCTCCGTCCCGTTCGTCCTGAAGTTCGTGAAGGAGACGAAGGGCAAGGCGCTGGAGGAGATGGGCTGAGCCTCGTCACGAGGCCTCCGAACTCGAGGAGACGGGCCAAGTCCCCGCTGCCCGCCTCCTCGACACCCGTAGGACGTACTGCCCCGGCTCACGCACCGAGCCGGGGCAGTACGTCTTCGCACAGCAGCTGCAGACTGCGCCATCCCTCGTCCACCGGCATCCCGCCGGCCAGCGGATGCAGTACGAGGTTGTCGAGGCCCTGGGCCACGCACTCGTCCGGGGTGAGGATCCGGTAGACGCCCTCGGCGCGCAGCTCCGCCACGCTCGTGGCCGCCGACCGCACCGCCGACGTGATGTCGCCGGACTGCCAGGAGGCGTACGTCCGCGCCTCGTGCAGGAAGTGTTCGCCGTGCTCGGCCCAGACCCGGTCGGGATCCTCGGCGAGATGCAGCAGCGGGGTCTCGGCGGTCGGCATCATGGTCCAGCCCTCGGTGCCGTACTCCGTGAGCTTCTCCTTGTAGTACGCCTCCAGCTCCGGCAGGTGGGCGCTGGGGAAGAAGGGGAGGCCGAGGCGGGCCGCGCGGCGGGCGGCGGCCTTCGAGGAGCCGCCGACCAGGAGCAGGGGATGCGGGTCGGAGAACGGCCGCGGGGTGACCCGCACCGTGCGGCCCCGGTACTCGAACTCCTCGCCGGTCCAGGCTTTCAGCACGGTCTCCAGCAGCTCGTCCTGGAGCTTTCCGCGCCGCTTCCAGTCCACGTCGAACTGGGCGTACTCCTCGGGCCGGTACCCGATCCCGGCGACGGTCACCAGCCGGCCGCCGCTGAGCAGATCCAGTACGGCGATGTCCTCGGCCAGCCGCAGCGGGTCGTGCAGCGGGCCGATGACCGCCGAGACGGTGACCGCGATGCGCCGGGTCGCCCCGAACACCGCGCCCGCGAAGGCGAACGGCGACGGAAGCCAGTTGTTCTCGACGCCGTGGTGCTCCTCGGTCTGGACGGTGGTGATCCCGCGGTCGTCGGCGTACGCGGCCATCTCGAGGGCGGCCTGGTAGCGGGCGCTGAGCGAGGCCGGGGTGGCGCCGGGTTCGACGAGGTTGAAACGGACGACCGTGACGGGCATGGGGGTCCCCCTTCACGTGGTGGATGCGAAGGGGGACGGTAGCTGACGGACCGTCAGACATCCATAGCCGCGCACCCGCCGTACGACACGATCGGGCCGTACACCCTTGGAGGAAGGCACAAGCTGGGCTCGGCCGAGGCCATGGCTGATACTGGACGGGTTATGGAAACCGTCATCCTTGCTGTAGTCATCGCCGTGGTCGTGCTCGGTGTGCTCGGCGGTCTCGTCGTCGGCAGCCGGCGCAAGAAGTCGCTGCCCCCGCCGCCCCCCGCCGCACCCGACATCACCGCCCCTCCGGCCGAGCCGCACGTCGGCGACGAGGCCGAGACGCCCCGCGACGAACCGCGCCGGACGATAGAGGAGGTGGATCTTCCGGACGGCTCGACCCCGGTCGCCGTCGAGGAACCGCCTGCCCTCGAAGTCCCCGAGATCGAGGTCCCCGAGCCGGCGGCCGGACGTCTCGTCCGCCTCCGCTCCCGCCTCTCCCGCTCCCAGAACGCGCTCGGCAAGGGGCTGCTCACGCTCCTGTCGCGCGAGCACCTCGACGAGGACACCTGGGAGGAGATCGAGGACACCCTGCTCACCGCCGACGTCGGTGTGGCCCCCACCCAGGAACTGGTCGAGGGACTGCGCGAGCGCGTGAAGGTCCTCGGCACCCGTACCCCCGAGGAGCTGCGCGGCCTGCTGCGCGAGGAGCTCCTCAAGCTGCTGGGCACCGACTTCGACCGCACGGTGAAGACCGAGCCCGAGGCCAGCAAGCCCGGCATCGTGATGGTCGTCGGCGTCAACGGCACCGGCAAGACCACCACTACCGGCAAACTCGCCCGCGTCCTGGTCGCCGACGGTCGCAGCGTCGTGCTCGGCGCCGCCGACACCTTCCGGGCCGCCGCCGCGGACCAGCTCCAGACCTGGGGCGAGCGGGTCGGTGCCCACACCGTGCGCGGGCCGGAGGGCGGCGACCCCGCCTCCGTAGCCTTCGACGCGGTGAAGGAGGGCAAGGAGATGGGCTCCGACGTCGTCCTCATCGACACCGCCGGGCGCCTGCACACCAAGACCGGGCTCATGGACGAGCTCGGCAAGGTCAAGCGCGTCGTCGAGAAGCACGCCCCGCTGGACGAGATCCTGCTCGTCCTCGACGCCACGACCGGGCAGAACGGCCTGGTGCAGGCGCGCGTGTTCGCCGAGGTCGTCGACATCACCGGCATCGTGCTCACCAAGCTGGACGGTACGGCGAAGGGCGGCATCGTGATCGCGGTGCAGCGCGAGCTGGGTGTGCCGGTCAAGCTGGTGGGTCTCGGCGAGGGCGCGGACGACCTGGCGCCGTTCGAGCCGGAGGCGTTCGTTGACGCCCTCATCGGAGAGTGACACTCCTTTTACGCCTCAACTGGCGCCGCTCTCGCGGACCTGGTTGCTCGCCGTCGCCGTTCCTCGATTGATGGTGGCGGTGCGAGGGTTGTGAACATGCGAGAAGGGTCCCGCCGCATGGTGCAGATGCGATGGGACCCTTCGCTGTTGCCGCCCGGCAGGGCTACGCCCGCGACCGATGCGCCACGTACGCCAGCGTCCCCAGCAGCAGGCGTGCCGCCGGCGGTTTCGTGGCCGAGTCCAGGGCCGGCGGCCGCAGCCAGCGCACCGGGCCCAGGCCGCCCCGGTCGGAGGGCGGGGCCGTGATGTGGGTGCCGGGGCCGAGCCCGCGGAGGTCGAGGGAGGTCGGGTCGTCCCAGCCCATGCGGTAGAGGAGGCCGGGGAGATCGGTGGCGGCGCCGGGGGCGACGAAGAACTGGGCGCGGCCCTCCGGGGTCGCGGTGACCGGACCGAGGGGGAGGCCCATGCGCTCCAGGCGGACCAGGGCGCGGCGGCCGGCGGGCTCGGCCACCTCGATGACGTCGAACGCCCGGCCGACCGCGAGCATGACCGACGCCCCGGGGAACTCGCCCCAGGTCTTGGTCACTTCGTCGAGCGTGGCACCGGCCGGCACGTGGGGCGCGAACTCCAGGGGGTGCGCCCCTGGTGCACTGCAGTCCGCCCGGCCGCAGGAGCAGGCGCCTGCCGCGGCCCGCGCTCCCGGTACCACGTCCCAGCCCCAGAGCCCGGTGAACTCGGCGACGGCCGTGCACTCCGAGGAGCGGCCGCGCCGACGCGAGCCGGAGCGGATCTCCCGGATGCCGCCGATCGTGAAGCCCATGCCCCCTCCAACGGGTCCGACGCGTCGGTGGTTACGACGCGGATGCGGATCGTGACCCTGTGTTCCGGACTCACCGGCCCCGCACGGTCCAGGCGGCGCTCGAGGTGCCCCGGGTGGTGAACTCGGCGATGCGCGCCCCTGAGTGCAACGCTCCGCCTACTCCCGGTCGGTCTATGTCAAGTGAATCGTGTGCAGGCGACCGTGAGTTCATTCGAAGGGGTGGCGAATGGTGGCGTTTCCGGGATCGCCATGGCTGGACGGGTGATCGTAGGATTACTTTGAGTGCACGGGTCCTGGGGGCACATGCACTCGTGGGTATGCCGGAGGCAACTCGGCTTTCCGTTCGAAGGATGACAACCGCCGGACGGGCGGCTGTATTTACCGGCATTCTGATAGGGCTTGGCGCACTCAGCGACAAGTGGTCTCAGGGATGGGGGCGTTCCAGTGAGCGGCAACGGCGGAAGCGGGACGACCGCGACCAGCACGGACAAGCGCCCCAATGAGCTGCTCGCCTCCTGGTTCGTGCGCAGCGGCTGGTCGAAGGGCGAGCTCGCCCGCCAAGTCAACCGCAGGGCACGTCAGTTGGGGGCCAATCACATCTCCACGGACACCTCGCGGGTGCGCCGCTGGCTGGACGGCGAGAATCCCCGCGAACCGATCCCCAGGATCCTGTCCGAGCTGTTCTCCGAGCGCTTCGGCTGCGTGGTCTCCGTCGAGGACCTCGGACTGCGCGCCGCCCGCCAGTCACCGTCGGTCTCCGGCGTCGACCTGCCCTGGACGGGCCCGCAGACGGTGGCCCTGCTCAGCGAGTTCTCGCGCAGCGACCTGATGCTGGCGCGGCGCGGCTTCCTCGGGACCTCGCTGGTCCTGTCCGCGGGTCCGTCCCTCATCGAGCCCATGCAGCGCTGGCTGGTGCCCTCGCCCCAGGGCCCGCAGTCGGAGCCCGAGCCCTCGGCCGCGTCCCGTCGCGTCGGCCGGCTCTCCAAGCCCGAGCTGGACCTCCTGGAGTCCACGACGGTGATGTTCCGGCAGTGGGACGCCCAGTGCGGCGGCGGCCTGCGCCGCAAGGCGGTCGTCGGCCAGCTGCACGAGGTGACGGACCTCCTCCAGGAGCCCCAGCCAGAGGCCACCACCAGGAAGCTGTTCAAGGTCGCCGCCGAGCTGGCCGAGCTCGCGGGCTGGATGTCGTACGACGTGGGGCTGCAGCCCACCGCGCAGAAGTACTTCGTCCTCGCCCTGCACGCCGCCAAGGAAGCCGCCGACAAGCCGCTCGGCTCGTATGTCCTCTCCAGCATGAGCCGCCAGATGATCCACCTCGGGCGGCCCGACGACGCGCTTGAGCTGATCCACCTCGCGCAGTACGGCAGCCGGGACTGCGCGAGCCCCCGCACCCAGTCGATGCTGTATGCGATGGAGGCCCGCGCCTACGCCAACATGGGGCAGCCCGGCAAGTGCAAGCGGGCGGTCCGGATGGCCGAGGACACCTTCGCCGACGTGGACGAGTGGGACGACCCGGACCCCGACTGGATCCGCTTCTTCTCCGAGGCCGAACTGCACGGCGAGAACTCCCACTCCTTCCGCGACCTCGCGTACGTCGCGGGCCGCAGCCCCACGTACGCGTCCCTGGCGGAGCCCGTGATGCAGCGCGCCGTCGAGCTGTTCGCCCGGGATGACGAGCACCAGCGTTCGTACGCACTGAACCTGATCGGTATGGCCACGGTGCACCTGCTGCAGCGGGAGCCCGAGCGGAGCACGGTGCTGGCCGAGCAGGCCATGCACATCGCCAAGAAGGTCCGCTCCGAGCGCGTGAACACTCGAATCCGAAAGACGGTCGACACGGCCGTACGCGACTTCGGCGATCTGGCCGAGGTCGTCGACCTCACCGAGAAGCTCGCAGTGGAGCTGCCCGAGACCGCCGAAGCGGTCTGAGACCGCAGCACAACCCTTGAACTCCGGCCGCGGGCCGGCCCTCCCGAACTGCCCGACTCGGCTCCCCCATGCCAGGTCATCGGAAGGCCGCCCCGCGGCCGGTTCTCGACCTTCGACGAAGGTTGCGCCACGATAACGATCGACTCGGCCGACATCCGGCAGTTCATCGAGGCGTAACACAGAAGGCGCCTTCGTCACGGCGGCGAAACAACGAGGGGCTTCCAACGAAACCGCGCTGCGCCAATCTCATGGCGCATAACCGGCCCACCCCTCATGCCCGCTTAAGGCTTCGCCCGCACGGGGCCGTACCAATGACGAGGAGACGCCGATGGCACCAGCCGCCATCACGCTTGCCGCGGAGGCACCCAAGCTGTCCTCCGCAAACACAGGCTTCATGCTCATCTGTTCCGCCCTGGTGCTGCTCATGACACCGGGACTCGCCTTCTTCTACGGAGGCATGGTCCGCGTCAAGAGCACCCTGAACATGCTGATGATGAGCTTCATCAGCATCGGGATCGTCACCATCCTGTGGATTCTCTACGGCTTCTCGCTCGCCTTCGGTTCGAGTAACGGCTTCATCGGCTTTAACTCCGACTGGCTGGGCATGAGCAACGTCGGACTGACGGAACTCTGGGACGGCTACACCATCCCGATCTTCGTCTTCATGGTCTTCCAGATGATGTTCGCGGTCATCACGCCGGCCCTGATAAGCGGTGCCATCGCGGACCGCGTCAAGTTCTCCGCCTGGTCGCTCTTCGTCGCCCTGTGGCTGACGGTCGTCTACGTCCCGGTCGCCCACTGGGTGTGGGGCGCCGACGGCTGGGCCTTCAAGCTCGGTGTGATCGACTTCGCCGGTGGTACCGCGGTCCACATCAACGCCGGTGCCGGCGCCCTCGGCGTCATCCTGGTCATCGGCAAGCGCGTCGGCTTCAAGCGTGACCCCATGCGTCCGCACAGCCTTCCGCTGGTCATGCTCGGTGCCGGTCTGCTGTGGTTCGGCTGGTTCGGCTTCAACGCCGGTTCGTGGCTCGGCAACGACGACGGCGTCGGCGCGCTGATGTTCGTCAACACCCAGGTCGCCACCGCCGCCGCCATGCTGGCCTGGCTCGCCTACGAGAAGATCCGCCACGGCGCGTTCACCACGCTGGGCGCCGCCTCCGGTGCCGTCGCCGGTCTGGTCGCGATCACCCCGTCCGGTGGTGCGGTCAGCCCGCTGGGCGCGATCGCCGTCGGCGTCATCGCCGGTGTCGGCTGCGCCGCGGCCGTCGGCCTGAAGTACAAGTTCAACATCGACGACTCCCTCGACGTCGTCGGCGTCCACATGGTCGGCGGTATCCTCGGCTCCCTGCTCATCGGCTTCTTCGCCACCGGCAAGGGCCAGTCCACCGCGACCGGCGTCTTCTACGGTGACCACTCCTTCACCCAGCTGTGGAAGCAGTTCGCCGGTGTCGGCGCGGTCCTCGGCTACTCCCTGGTCGCCTCCGCGGTCCTCGCCTTCCTCATCGACAAGACCATCGGTATGCGGGTCACCGAGGACGAAGAGGTCGCGGGCATCGACCAGGCCGAGCACGCCGAGACCGCATACGACTTCAGCGGCGCCGGCGGTGGTCTCGGCAGCTCCGCTCTGGCCGCCCCGGAGACGAAGAAGGTGGACGCATGAAGCTCATCACCGCCGTCGTGAAGCCCCACCGGCTCGACGAGATCAAGGAAGCCCTCCAGGCCTTCGGGGTCCACGGTCTGACGGTCACCGAGGCGAGCGGCTACGGTCGTCAGCGGGGACACACCGAGGTCTACCGGGGCGCCGAGTACACGGTCGACCTGGTCCCCAAGATCCGTATCGAGGTACTGGCCGAGGACGACGACTCCGAGCAGCTGATCGACGTCATCGTCAAGGCGGCCCGAACCGGCAAGATCGGTGACGGCAAGGTCTGGTCCCTTCCGGTCGAGACGGCCGTACGGGTCCGGACCGGCGAGCGCGGCCCGGACGCGCTCTAACAGAAGAAGAAGGACAGGAGTCGCTGGGTGTCGAGTACGGACGTGCGCAAGGAAGCAGAGGACTCGGGACCCAGCGGCTACGCGGCGGCCCGGCTGCGTCTCCTCACTGAGGGGGCGCAGTCCGGGCCGCCGCGCCGTACGGCCCTGTCCGCGCTGACGGACGACTGGCTGTCGGGGCTCTTCAACGCGGGCGCCGACGGACTGCGCGGGGCCTCCCTGGTCGCCGTCGGCGGCTACGGCCGCGGTGAACTCTCCCCACGCAGCGACCTGGACCTGCTCCTCCTCCACGACGGCAGCGACTCCGGCGCGGTGGCCGCCCTGGCCGACCGCATCTGGTACCCCGTCTGGGACCTCGGCCTCTCCCTCGACCACTCGGTGCGCACCCCGGGGGAGGCCCGCAAGACGGCCGGGGAGGATCTGAAAGTCCAGCTCGGTCTCCTGGACGCCCGCCACATCGCCGGTGACCTGGGCCTGACGGCCGGTCTTCGGACGGCCGTCCTCGCCGACTGGCGCAACCAGGCGCCGAAACGTCTCCCCGAACTCCAGGAGCTGTGCGCCGAGCGCGCCGAGCGCCAGGGCGAGCTGCAGTACCTGCTGGAGCCGGACCTGAAGGAGGCCCGCGGCGGGCTGCGGGACGCCACCACCCTGCGCGCCGTCGCCGCCTCCTGGCTGGCCGACGCCCCGCGCGAGGGCCTCGACGACGCCCGGCGCCGGCTGCTCGACGTGCGCGACGCGCTGCACCTGACGACGGGGCGGGCGACCGACCGGCTCGCGCTCCAGGAGCAGGACCAGGTCGCCGCCGAGCTCGGCCTGCTGGACGCCGACACGCTGCTGCGGCAGGTGTACGAGGCGGCGCGGGTCATCTCGTACGCAAGTGACGTCACCTGGCGCGAGGTGGGGCGCGTGCTCAGGTCGCGCGCCGTGCGGCCACGACTGCGCGCCATGCTCGGCGGCGGGAAGCCCGTCGTCGAGCGCTCTCCGCTGGCCGAAGGCGTGGTGGAACAGGACGGCGAGGTGGTGCTCGCCCGTGCCGCGCGCCCCGAGCGCGACCCCGTGCTGCCGCTCCGTGCCGCGGCGGCCGCCGCGCAGGCCGGCCTCCCGCTCTCCCTGCACGCCGTACGCCGCCTGTCGGCGACCGTGCGCCCGCTGCCCACGCCCTGGCCCGCCGAGGCGCGCCAACAGCTGGTCACCCTGCTCGGCTCCGGCCACCCCACCATCGACGTCTGGGAGGCGCTGGAGGCAGAGGGCCTGATCACGCGGCTCCTTCCGGACTGGGAGCGGGTGCGCTGCCGCCCGCAGCGCAACGCCGTGCACATCTGGACCGTCGACCGGCATCTCATCGAGACGGCCGTACGCGCCTCCGAGTTCACCCGCCGTGTCCACCGCCCCGACCTCCTCCTGGTCGCGGCCCTGCTGCACGACATCGGCAAGGGCTGGCCCGGCGACCACTCGGTGGCCGGGGAGATCATCGCCAAGGACGTGGCCGCCCGCATCGGCTTCGACCGCGACGAGGTGGCCGTGCTCGCCACGCTCGTACGCCACCACCTGCTGCTCGTCGAGACGGCCACCCGCCGCGACCTGGAGGACCCCGCCACGGTCCGCTCGGTCGCCGACGCGGTCGGCTCGCAGGGCACGCTGGAGCTGCTGCACGCCCTGACCGAGGCGGACGCGCTGGCCACCGGCCCGGCCGCCTGGTCGTCCTGGCGCGGCTCGCTCGTCGCCGACCTGGTCAAGCGGGTCGCCGCCGTCCTAGCCGGGGACGTCCTCGACGAACCCGAGGCCGCCGCGCCCACCGCCGAGCAGGAGCGGCTCGCGATCGAGGCGATCGCGACGGGCAGCCCGGTGCTGTCCCTGCGCGCACAGACCGAGGCGCCCACGGAGGAACAGCCCTCCGGCGATCCGGAGCCGCTGGGCGTGGAGCTGCTGATCGCCGTCCCGGAGCGGCCGGGCGTCCTGCCCGCCGTGGCCGGTGTCCTCGCCATGCACCGGCTGACCGTCCGCACCGCCGAGCTGCGTGCCCTGGACCTGCCGGACGGCGTCGAGGGATCGGTCCTGCTGCTGGACTGGCGGGTCGCCGCCGAGTACGGCTCACTGCCCCAGGCCGCCCGCCTGCGCGCCGACCTGGTCCGTGCCCTCGACGGCTCCCTGGACATCGCGGGCCGCCTCGCCGAGCGCGACGCCGCCTATCCGCGCCGCCGCGGCGTCGTGGCACCGCCGCCCCGGGTGGCCGTCGCCTCGGCCGCGTCGCGGCTGGCCACGGTGATCGAGGTGCGCGCACAGGACGCCCCCGGCCTGCTGCACCGGATCGGGCGGGCGCTGGACGACGCGAAGGTGCGGGTGCGCAGCATGCACGTGTCGACGCTGGGTGCCAACGCCGTGGACGCCTTCTACGTGACCGGCCCCGAGGGCGCGCCCCTGCCCGCCGAGGAGGCGTCCTCCCTGGCGCGCAAGCTGGAGGAGACGCTGCGGGGGTGACCCCGCGCCGTCCCGGTCCCGGGGGACGAACCGGGTGTCCCCGCCCACTGTATGCAGCGGGCGGGGACGATTGCCTTGCGTGGCCGGATACCCTGGAAGACGCTCACACTGCCCCCGACTCCGAGGACCGACGCCGCCGTGTTCGATACTCTCTCCGATCGCCTTTCAGCGACCTTCAAGAACTTGCGCGGCAAGGGGCGCTTGAGCGAGGCGGACATCGACGCCACGGCCCGCGAGATCCGCATCGCGCTCCTCGAAGCGGACGTGGCGCTGCCCGTCGTACGGACGTTCATCAAGAACGTCAAGGAGCGTGCCCTCGGCGCCGAGGTCTCCAAGGCGCTGAACCCCGCCCAGCAGGTCCTGAAGATCGTCAACGAGGAACTCGTCACGATCCTCGGCGGCGAGACCAGGCGCCTGCGCTTCGCCAAGCAGCCGCCGACCGTGATCATGCTGGCGGGTCTGCAGGGTGCCGGTAAGACCACCCTCGCGGGCAAGCTCGGCCACTGGCTGAAGGGGCAGGGCCACTCGCCGCTCCTGGTCGCCGCCGACCTCCAGCGCCCCAACGCCGTGAACCAGCTGAGCGTCGTCGCCCAGCGCGCCGCCGTCGCGGTCTACGCGCCCGAGCCGGGCAACGGAGTGGGCGACCCGGTCAAGGTCGCCAAGGACTCCATCGAGTTCGCGAAGGCCAAGGTCCACGACATCGTGATCGTGGACACCGCCGGCCGCCTGGGCATCGACCAGGAGCTGATGCAGCAGGCCGCGGACATCCGCGACGCCGTCTCGCCGGACGAGATCCTGTTCGTCGTCGACGCGATGATCGGTCAGGACGCGGTCAACACCGCCGAGTCCTTCCGCGACGGCGTCGGCTTCGACGGTGTGGTGCTCTCCAAGCTCGACGGTGACGCCCGCGGTGGCGCGGCCCTGTCGATCCGCCAGGTCACCGGCAAGCCGATCATGTTCGCGTCGAGCGGCGAGAAGCTCGAGGACTTCGACGCCTTCCACCCGGACCGGATGGCCTCCCGCATCCTCGACATGGGTGACCTGCTCACCCTGATCGAGCAGGCGGAGAAGACGTTCAGCCAGGAAGAGGCCGAGAAGATGGCCTCCAAGCTGGCGTCCAAGAAGGGCCAGGACTTCACCCTGGACGACTTCCTGGCCCAGATGGAGCAGGTCAGGAAGATGGGCAGCATCAGCAAGCTGCTCGGCATGATGCCCGGCATGGGCCAGATCAAGGACCAGATCAACAACATCGACGAGCGGGACGTCGACCGCACGGCCGCCATCATCAAGTCGATGACTCCGGGCGAGCGCCAGGACGCGACGATCATCAACGGCTCGCGCCGCGCCCGTATCGCCAAGGGTTCCGGCGTCGAGGTCAGCGCCGTGAAGAACCTGGTCGAGCGGTTCTTCGAGGCCCGCAAGATGATGTCCCGCATGGCCCAGGGCGGCGGCATGCCCGGCATGCCGGGGGTCCCGGGCATGGGCGGCGGCCCCGGCCGCAGCAAGAAGCAGCCCAAGCAGGCCAAGGGCAAGCAGCGCTCCGGCAACCCGATGAAGCGCAAGCAGCAGGAGCAGGAGGAGGCCGCACGCCGCGCCGCGGCCGCTCAGGGCGGCAACGCCCTCGGTGTGCCGGGCCAGCAGGCACCGCAGGACTTCGAGCTGCCGGACGAGTTCAAGAAGTTCATGGGCTGACGGTTCGTTTCGTACGACGCCGGGGGCGCCCCTCTCCAGGGGCGCCCCCGGCGTCGTCCATCCGCATGCCCGTACGGCTTTCCTGTCGTAACGTCCCGATATGACCAACCCTGCTCCGCCGCGCAAGTCGCCCGACCAGCCCTGGCGTACCGAGGGCACCCCCGAGGAGCCTCCGAAGCCGTCGCCGGGCGGGCGGAAGATGCGGGGCGGTTGGTGGAGCCTGATCCTGACCGCGCTGGTCGTGTTTCTGATCGCCAACCTGATCCTCTCGTTCTTCAACGAGGGCGACGAGCCGACGATCTCGTACACGGAGTTCAGCAAGCAGGTCGACGCCGGGAACGTCAGCAAGATCTACGCCAAGGGCGACGCGATCCAGGGCCAGCTCAAGAAGGAGCAGGACAACCCGGGCGGCGACGGCAAATACACCAAGTTCAACACCCAGCGCCCGTCCTTCGCGGACGACCAGATCTGGACGGACCTGACCAAGCACAACGTCACGGTCACCGCGGAGCCGGTCGTCCAACACCGCAGCTTCCTGGCCAATCTCCTGATCTCGCTGGCGCCGATGCTGCTCCTGGTCGTGCTCTGGATCTTCATCGCGCGCCGGATGAGCGCGGGGCTCGGCGGCGCGGGCGGCATGCTCGGGCGCAAGGCGCCGCCCAAGCCGGTCGAGCTGCAGCCGGGAGCCACGCGCACGACCTTCGAGGACGTGGCGGGCATCGACGAGGTCGAGGGTGAACTCAACGACGTCGTGGACTTCCTGAAGAACCCCGACGCCTACCGGAGGATGGGCGCCAAGATGCCGAGGGGCGTGCTGCTGGCGGGCCCGCCCGGCACCGGCAAGACCCTCCTCGCGCGCGCGGTGGCCGGCGAGGCGGGCGTGCCCTTCTTCTCCGCGTCCGCCTCCGAGTTCATCGAGATGATCGTCGGCGTCGGTGCTTCACGCGTGCGTGAGCTGTTCGCGGAGGCCCGCAAAGTGGCTCCGTCGATCATCTTCATCGACGAGATCGACACCATCGGCCGGGCCCGCGGCGGCGGCTCCGGCATGGGCGGTCACGACGAGCGCGAGCAGACGCTGAACCAGATCCTGACCGAGATGGACGGCTTCTCCGGCTCGGAGGGCGTCATCGTCATCGCGGCCACCAACCGCGCCGACGTACTGGACCCGGCCCTGACCCGCCCCGGCCGCTTCGACCGGGTGGTCATGGTCTCGCCCCCGGACCGCGGCGGCCGCGAGGCGATTCTGGAGATCCACACCCGCGAGATCCCCCTCGCCGAGAACGTCGACCTCGGGCAGGTCGCCCGTACGACCCCGGGCATGACCGGCGCCGAACTGGCCAACCTCGCCAACGAGGCCGCCCTCCTCGCGGTCAAGCGCAAGCAGGAGACGGTGTCGCAGTCCGACCTCTCGGAGGCCCTGGAGAAGGTCCAACTGGGCGCCGAACGGCCGCTGGTGATGCCCGAGGAGGAGCGCCGTCGCACCGCGTTCCACGAGAGCGGGCACGCCCTGCTCGGCATGCTCCAGCCCGGCGCCGACCCGGTCCGCAAGATCACCATCGTCCCGCGCGGCCGGGCCCTCGGCGTGACGCTCTCGACACCGGAGTCCGACAAGTACGCGTACACCGAGGAGTACCTGCGCGGCCGCATCATCGGCGCACTCGGCGGCATGGCTGCGGAACACGTCGTCTACGGGGTCGTCACGACCGGCGCGGAGAACGACCTGGAGCAGGTCACCAACATCGCGCGCGGGATGGTCGCCCGGTGGGGGATGAGCGAGCGCGTCGGCCGCCTGTCGGCACTGCCGAGCGACGCCCAGCAGGCGTACGGCCTCTCGGCGGCCCCGCAGACCCTGGACGTGATCGAGCACGAGATGCGCCGGATCGTCGACGAGTGCTACGAGGAGGCGTGCCGCAAACTGCGCGACCACCGGTCCCAACTGGACGCACTGGCCCAGGCGTTGCTGGCGAACGAGACCCTGGAGGAGGCGGACGCGTACCGGGTCGCGGGGGTCACGCGGTTCGCCAAGGGCGAGGGGTGACCGGAGTCCGGCCACCCCTGCGGCGCCTAGGAGTTGGGGAACTTCCAGATGTACGGCTCGCCGTCCTCCTCCGCCCAGTGCACCTCGACGCTCTTCGCGTCCGCGGGTACCAGGTACGTCTCGCAGAAGACATGGCTCTCGCCCTGCTTCCAGCTCTCGACGTCGTACGCGTCCTCGCAGCCGGCGACGGAGCTCTCGTCCGCGCCCACGAGGATCGCGCCCGGCACGCCGTCGGCGTAGACCTCGGTGCCGTCGTTCACGTCGGCCGAGTCGGTGAGCGCCGGACCGCTCTTGTGGGTGAACTTCACCTGGGCGGTGGCCAGTACCTTGCCCTCGGCGTCCTTCGCGTCGGCCACGACCTTCCTGGCGTCGGCCTCGGTGCCGAGGACGACCTTCTGGGCCACGATCCCGTACGTCACCACGCCGGGGTCCTCCTCGAACTTCCCCGTGGCGGCCTCGCCGGTCCCCATCTCGCCGCCGGAGGCCGCCGACTGTGTCGGGGAGGCCTTGGCCTGCGCGGTGGCCGGGCTCTTCGAGTCGGCCTTGTCGTCCCCGCCGCCACAGGCGGTGAGCGCGAGAGCGAGGACGGCCACGGGCGCGGCGAGGCGCAGCGCGGTCTTGTGGTGCAGCACAACAGCTCCTGTATGCAGATGTGTAGATCCCCCGAGCGGTTTGCAAGGTTATGGGGGCGGCGTGCAGTTCAGCGCGGCAGGAAGCTTCCTCCCGAGCTTTCTTCACACCATTCGCACGTGCATTTCTAGGAACTTCTTAACCTTGGGGCACCCCGGACATTCCGACCCGTCACGGCGTCCGGGCGATCAGATACCGGAACACGTTCGGCATCCACACCGTCCCGTCCCGGCGCAGATACGGATGCAGGGCCTCGGTCAGCTCCTTGTCGACCTGTGCCTGGTCCGTCGCCGAGACCGCCGCGTCGAACAGGCCCGTCGACAGCAGCCCCCGTACCGCGCTGTCCATGGAGGCGTAGCCGAACGGGCAGGCGACCCGTCCCGAGCCGTCGGGCTTCAGGCCCGCCCGCTGGGCCACCTCCTCCAGGTCGTCGCGAAGGGCGGGGCGCCAACTGCCCGTGCTGCGCAGCGGATCCGCCAGCCTGGTGGCCACCCGCAGCACGGATGACGTGGTGCACCGTTCCGGCGGACCCCAGCCGGCGAGCACCACGGGCGCCCCGCGCCCGGCGAGCGGTGTCGCTGCCTGCAACAGCCCGCCGAGCCCCTCCGAGTCGCCCGCGAGACACCCGATGGGCTCGAAAGCGGTCACCAGGGTGTACGCGGGCGTCTCCGCGCCGGCCGCGTCCTGTGGTGAGCCGTCGACCAGCCGTCGGTCCTCACGCGCGCGCGTGTCCCACGCCTTCGGAAGCAGCCTCTCCCGCGCGAGGGCGAGCCGCTCGGGGGAACAGGCGTCGACACCGGTGACCGCGGCGCCTCTGGAGGCCGCCATCAGGAGAGCCAGCCCGCTGCCGCAGCCCAGGCCCAGCAGCCGGGTGCCGGGGCCCACTTCCAGTCGCTCGTAGACGGCCTCGTAGAGCGGGACCAGCATCCGCTCCTGGATCTCGGACCAGTCACGCGCGCGTGCACACGGGTCCACGCGGGACGTCTCGCCCGCGTGAGAATGGTGCTGCCGCACGAGCGTAGGTGTCATCAAAGCGCCCCAATCCGCCGAGAGTTGCCGCTGTGCCCGTTTCCGTAGCCCCCGTGAAGTGCGCTCGTACTTCCCCCGTATGCCAGATAACTCCGCACTCGACCGCTCGTCCAGGGGTTGTCGGGCCCGGCTTGTGGGTTGTCTGTGCGGGGGAAAAGAATTCACATCCCGGCAACGTGGGCCCGTAGCATCGCGCCATGGCAAAGGCATCCGTTCTCACGCCCCGCGCGGACGATTTCCCCCGCTGGTACCAGGATCTGATCAACAAGGCGGAGCTGGCCGACAACGGGCCGGTGCGCGGCACCATGGTGATCCGACCGTACGGGTACGGGCTCTGGGAGCGGATGCAGGCCGAGATGGACGCCCGGATCAAGGAGACGGGCACGCAGAACGCGTACTTCCCGCTGCTGATCCCGCAGTCCTACCTCACCCGCGAGGCCGACCACGTCGAGGGCTTCGCCCCCGAACTCGCGGTGGTCACTCATGCCGGCGGAAAGGAACTCGAAGAGCCCGCCGTCGTCCGCCCCACCTCCGAGACGATCATCAACGAGTACTTCTCGAAGTGGGTGCAGAGCTACCGCGACCTGCCGCTGCTCATCAACCAGTGGGCGAACGTGGTGCGTTGGGAGCTCAGGCCCCGCCTCTTCCTCCGTACGACGGAATTCCTGTGGCAGGAGGGCCACACCGCGCACGCCACCTACGAGGAGGCGCGGGACTTCGCCGCGCACATCCAGCGGCACGTCTACGGGGACTTCCTCGAGAACGTCCTCGCGATGGACTTCCTGTCCGGCCGCAAGACGGTCAAGGAGCGCTTCGCGGGCGCCATCAACACCCTCACGCTCGAGAGCATGATGGGCGACGGCAAGGCCCTCCAGATGGTCACCAGCCACGAACTGGGCCAGAACTTCGCCAAGGCATTCAACACCCGGTATCTGTCGAGGGGAGGCACACAGGAACTCGTCTGGCAGACGTCCTGGGGCTCGACGACGCGCATGATCGGCGCCCTGGTGATGACGCACGGCGACGACGACGGTCTGCGTGTGCCGCCGCGGCTCGCGCAGATCCAGGCCGTCGTCCTCGCGATCAAGGGCGACGACACGGTTCTGGCCAAGGTCCGCGAAATCGCCGACCGGCTGAAGGCCGCGGGCATCCGCGTCCACGTGGACGACCGGACGGACGTCCCCTTCGGGCGCCGCGCCGTCGACTGGGAGCTCAAAGGCGTGCCCGTACGGATCGAGCTCGGGCCCCGTGACCTGGAGAACGGCACGGCGATGCTGGCCCGCCGCATCCCGGGTGGCAAGGAGCCGGTGGCCATCGACTCCCTCGTGGGTCTGCTCCCCGGGGTCCTCGACGAGGACCAGGCGCTGCTCCTGCGGCAGTCGCGCGAGCGCCGCGAGTTCCGTACGACGGACGTGTCCACGATCGAGGAGGCCGTCGAGGCGGTCGGCGCCGGCGGGTGGGCGCGCATCCCGTGGGCGGATCTAGGCGAAGAAGGCGAGGCCAGGTTGGCCGAGCGCGCGGTGACCGTACGGTGTCTGGTCGGCGAGGACGGGGCGGTTCCCGAGCACGAGGACGCGCCCGGTAACGTCGCGGTCGTCGCGCGCGCTTACTGAGGTAGCGCCTTCCGTCGCGAGAGCGGCCGAAACGCCCCTTGCGCACCTGCGGATCACAGCCGCACCGGACCGTGGACGTCGTCTACGCGCCGGGTCGTAGTTCGGACTACGTACCACCTTGGTGCGAGCTGTGAGGTTTCTCCGCAGATCAGCGCACCCGTCCTCGTCCGGACGCATCAGCGGCAACTGACGGGTACGTGCAAATTATTTGGGATGGCCCGGAATAGGAACACAGCGGCACCCCCGCTCGTTGTCATTACGTGAGCACGACACAGACACCACCTGTTCTCGCCGCAGAGCTGGCACAGGCGTGGGCCGACATTCAGCGGTACCACCCCGAGCTGCCCGATCTGGCCGCGCCCGAGTCCCTGATCGGAGAGTCCTCGTCCGCGTGCGGTCACGAGCTCTCCTTCGAGCGACTGCTCCATGAGGCAGTCCATGGCATCGCCGCTTCGCGCGGCGTGCGCGACACGTCCCGTGCCGGCCGCTACCACAACCGCAGATTCCTTGCGATCGCCGAGGAGTTGGGCCTGGACCACCCCGAGGAGCCGCACCCCAGCAGCGGTTTCTCGCTGGTCACGCTCAACCCCGAGGCCAAGCGGCGTTACCGCCCGACCATCGAGCGGCTCCAGCGCGCCCTGAAGGCCCACACGGCAGCCACCTCCGCCGACACCCCGAAGAGCTTCCGGGGCCCGGCCGCCCGCCACGGCTCGTCCGGGGGAGGGGTGCGAGTGAAGGCGGTGTGCGACTGCGGCCGCAACGTGCGCGTCGTCCCGTCGGTCCTGGCCCAGGCGCCGATCGTGTGCGGTGGCTGCGGGAAGCCGTTCCGGATTCCGGAGGTCGCCGTGGCGGCGGCAGGCTGAGGATGCGGCTGCTCGTGGCAGCCGCATCCCGGATGTCGTAGCCGACATGTCTGGCCTGCGGGGCACCCGGAACGCCGGGTGCCCCGCAGGCATGCCTTCCAGCACCCGCGGCGGACGCGACCCACGGGGTGTGGCACAATGGCTAGCTGTACTCGACAGCCGCACAGGAACCCTCTCGCCTCCGGCTGACGCGTCCATCGGGCACTCGGGTACCGCAACCCCACGCGGCAGTCTCGCCGTGCCCAACCACGTCAAAACCAGGAGAACCCACTCCCGTGGCAGTCAAGATCAAGCTGAAGCGTCTGGGCAAGATCCGTTCGCCTCACTACCGCATCGTCGTCGCCGACTCCCGCACCCGTCGTGACGGTCGTGCGATCGAGGAGATCGGTCTGTACCACCCGGTGCAGAACCCCTCGCGCATCGAGGTCGACTCGGAGCGCGCGCAGTACTGGCTGGGTGTCGGCGCGCAGCCGACCGAGCCCGTCCTCGCCATCCTGAAGCTGACCGGCGACTGGCAGAAGTACAAGGGCGAGCCCGCCCCGGCTCCTCTGCTGCAGCCGGCCCCGAAGGCCGCGCGTCCGTCGTTCGAGGCCCTTGGTGGCGACGACGAGGGCAAGGGTGAGGCCATCACCCAGAAGAAGAAGGCTGAGAAGAAGGACGAGGCTCCGGCCGAGTCTTCTGCGGCTGCGCCGACCGAGGCCTGAGCATGCTCGAGGAGGCTCTCGAGCACCTCGTGAAGGGCATCGTCGACAACCCTGACGATGTGCAGGTCGCCTCGCGCAACCTGCGTCGCGGGCGCGTTCTCGAGGTCCGGGTCCACCCCGACGACCTCGGCAAGGTGATCGGTCGCAACGGCCGCACCGCACGCGCTCTGCGCACCGTCGTGGGCGCCATCGGCGGCCGCGGTGTCCGCGTCGACCTCGTCGACGTGGACCACGTCCGCTGACGCCAAACGCAGCACCGGCTCGGGCCGGGGAGGGCCACTGGGCCGTCCCCGGCCCGTAGTCGTGGATGCACTCAGATCAGGAGAAGCAAGCAAGTGCAGCTGGTAGTCGCTCGCATCGGCCGTGCCCACGGCATCAAGGGCGAGGTCACCGTCGAGGTCCGCACCGACGAGCCGGAGCTGAGGCTCGCGCCCGGCGCCGTACTGCAGACGGACCCCACTTCGACGGGCCCGCTCACCATCGAGACCGGCCGCGTCCACAGCGGCCGTCTCCTCCTGCGCTTCGAGGGCGTGAAGGACCGCAACGGCGCCGAGGCGCTGCGCAACACACTCCTGATTGCCGAGGTGGACCCGGAGGTGCTCCCCGAGGAGGAGGACGAGTACTACGACCACCAGCTGATGGACCTCGACGTGGTCACCAAGGACGGTGCGGAGATCGGGCGGATCACCGAGATCTCGCACCTGCCCTCGCAGGACCTGTTCATCGTGGAGCGTCCGGACGGCACCGAGGTGCTCATCCCGTTCGTCGAGGAGATCGTCACGGAGATCGACCTCGAGGAGCAGAAGGCCGTCATCGACCCGCCGCCCGGCCTCATCGACGACCAGGCCGAGATCGCCTCCTCGCGGGACTCGTCGGAGGAGGAGTCGTGATGCGCCTCGACGTCGTCACGATCTTCCCCGAGTACCTGGAGCCCCTGAACGTCTCCCTCGTCGGCAAGGCACGCGCGCGTGGACAGCTGAACGTCCATGTGCACGACCTGCGCGCGTGGACGTACGACCGCCACAACACCGTCGACGACACCCCGTACGGCGGCGGCCCGGGCATGGTCATGAAGACCGATCCCTGGGGCGACGCCCTGGACTCCGCCCTCGCCGACGGCTACGAGACGGGCTGCCACGCACCCGCGCTGATCGTCCCCACCCCAAGCGGCCGCCCCTTCACCCAGGAACTCGCCGTCGAACTCTCCGAGCGCCCCTGGCTGATCTTCACGCCCGCGCGCTACGAGGGCATCGACCGCCGCGTGATCGACGAGTACGCGACCCGCATGCCGGTCTACGAAGTCTCCATCGGCGACTACGTCCTGGCCGGCGGCGAGGCTGCCGTCCTGGTCGTCACGGAGGCCGTGGCGCGCCTGCTGCCCGGCGTCCTCGGCAACGCCGAGTCCCACCGCGACGACTCCTTCGCGCCCGGTGCCATGGCCAACCTCCTGGAAGGCCCCGTCTACACCAAGCCGCCCGAGTGGCGCGGCCGCGGGATCCCGGACGTGCTGCTCAGCGGCCACCACGGCAAGATCGCCCGCTGGCGCCGCGACGAGGCCCTGAAGCGTACGTCGGCCAACCGGCCCGACCTCATCGCGCACTGCGACCCCAAGGCCTTCGACAAGAAGGACCGCGAGATGCTCTCCATCCTGGGCTGGGCCCCGGACCCGGAGGGGGAGCCGTACGGCCGATTTTGGCGCAGGCCAGACGGCGTGGAAGAATAGGCCGCTGTTGTGCGTCGTCCGGCGCGCGCCCCTGCCACGGGGGGACACGACGCCCGCCCCGACACGGACAGCATCCTTCAGGAACACCTATCGCCCGTTGATGACCTGTGGCATCAGCGAAGAAAGCAGACGAAATGTCTCACCTGCTCGACACCGTCGACTCCGCGTCGCTGCGCAGCGACGTCCCGGCCTTCCGCCCGGGTGACACCGTCAACGTCCACGTCCGCGTCATCGAGGGCAACCGCTCCCGTGTGCAGCAGTTCAAGGGCGTTGTGATCCGTCGCCAGGGCGCCGGTGTCCGCGAGACCTTCACGGTCCGCAAGGTCTCCTTCTCCGTCGGCGTCGAGCGCACCTTCCCGGTGCACACCCCGATCGTCGAGAAGATCGAGCTCGTCACCCGCGGTGACGTGCGTCGCGCCAAGCTGTACTACCTGCGCGAGCTGCGCGGCAAGGCCGCGAAGATCAAGGAGAAGCGCGACAACTGAGCGCCTCTCGGACGTCACAGCGGGGCCGGATAGCATCTGGCCTCGATGGACACCGAAGCTCAGCCGACGGAGCGCGACCGCTCCTCCAGCCCTTCCGTTTCCGAGGAGTTCTCGGGCGCACAGGGACCGGAGGACCGGTCGCGTTTCGCGTTGGTGTCGCGGATCACCGACTGGCTGCCGGGCGGGCTGATCTCTCTGACCGTGCTGGTCTGCCTGGTGTTTTTGCTGCTCCTCAACGCTTTCGTGGTGCAACCCTTCCAGATTCCCAGCGGATCCATGGAAAACGGATTGAGGATCGGGGACCGCGTTCTCGTAAATAAGTTGGCGTACCGTTTCGGTGCCGAGCCGCGGCGCGGCGATGTCGTCGTGTTCGACGGCACCGGGTACTTCGGGAACGCCGACTACATCAAGCGCGTGGTGGGTGTGGGGGGAGACCACGTGGTCTGCTGCGACAAGGAGGGGAGGATCGAGGTGAACGGCCGGTCGGTCGACGAGTCGACGTTCCTGTACCCCGGTGACAGTCCGTCCTCGGTGTCCTTCAAGGTCGTCGTACCCGACGGCACCCTCTTCGTCCTCGGCGACCACCGCAGCGACTCCAGCGACTCCCGCGACCACCTGGGCTCGCCGGGCGGCGGCATGATCCCCCTGGCCGAGGTCATCGGACGGGCCGACTGGATCGTCTGGCCCAGCGCCCACTGGACCCGCCTGCAGCGCCCCGGCGCCTACGCGCGCGTGCCTGCCGCGGACGGTGCGCATGGGTAACCGTGGCAAACCCCGCGGTGCCGCCGACAGCGCGGCCGAGGACCTGTTGCCCACCGGCTCCCGCCGCACCTCCGCCCCGGCCGGAGGCGGCGGTCGCACCCGCGCCGAGCGGCGCCAGCTGCAGCGCAAGGTCAAACGGCGCCGACGGCGCAGCGCCGTCAAGGAGATACCCCTCCTCGTCGGCGTCGCCGTCCTCATAGCCCTGGTCCTGAAGACGTTCCTCGTCCAGGCGTTCGTGATCCCGTCCGGCTCCATGGAGCAGACGATCCGGATCGGCGACCGCGTCCTGGTCGACAAGTTCACCCCCTGGTTCGGCTCCGAGCCCAAGCGCGGTGACGTCGTCGTCTTCAAGGACCCCGGGGGCTGGCTCGCCGACGAGCAGACCACGACGAAGAAGAACGACCCCGTCGTCGTCAAGCAGGTCAAGGAGGGACTCACCTTTATCGGCCTGCTGCCTTCCGCCAACGAGAAGGACCTCATCAAACGGGTGGTCGGTGTCGGCGGCGACCACGTCAAGTGCTGTGACGCGCAAGGGCGGGTCACCGTCAACGGCGTTCCCCTGAACGAGACGGACTACCTCTATCCCGGAAACGCCCCGTCAACCCAGGAGTTCGACATCACCGTCCCCAAGGGGCGGTTGTGGGTGATGGGCGACCACCGGGCCAATTCCGCGGACTCCCGCGCCCACCAGAACACCGACTACGGCGGCACGGTGTCCCTGAACTCCGTGGTGGGACGGGCGAAGGTCATCGCCTGGCCCTTCGGCCACTGGACTTCCTTGAAGGAACCTAAAACTTTCGCCTCCGTTTCCAACTCCGTGTCGGGGACGACCGCGTCCCCCCAGCTGTCGCATAGGGTTGCCTCCGACGATCTGAACGGATCGATCCAACTCCCGACCCCTGCGGAACTCCCGCTCGTTATGGGAGTGGTGGGCCTGCGTCGCATCTGGGGCAGGCAGCGGCACAGAGTAAGGAGTTGGCGTGGGGGATGTGGCGGTTGGCGCACGGTCCGGACACGACGGCGAGGAGCACCGCGGACAGCCCGGGATGTCCGCAGCCGTCCCGGCCGCGGACAGCGCCGTGACCTCCGGGAGTGACTCCGGGGCGACCGAGGACGGCAGGGTGCCAGGAAAGCAGGACCGCACCGAGGAGAAGGACGCGGGCGGGACACCCCCCAAGTCCAAGAAGCAGCGCTCCTTCTGGAAGGAGCTGCCCATCCTGATCGGCATCGCGCTCGTGCTGGCGCTGCTGATCAAGACGTTCCTGGTGCAGGCGTTCTCGATTCCGTCGGACTCGATGCAGAACACCCTCCAGCAGGGCGACCGTGTCCTGGTCGACAAGCTCACCCCCTGGTTCGGCTCGAAGCCGGAGCGCGGCGAGGTCGTCGTCTTCCACGACCCGGACAACTGGCTGGCGGGCGAGCCCGCGGCCACTCCGAACGCGCTGCAGAAGGTCCTCAGCTGGATCGGCCTGATGCCGTCCGCCGAGGAGAAGGACCTCATCAAGCGCGTCATCGGCGTCGGCGGCGACACCGTCTCCTGCAAGGGCTCCGGCCCGCTGACGGTCAACGGCAAGGCGCTCAACGACACGTCGTTCGTCTACGCCGGCAACACGCCCTGCAGCGTCGACGACCAGGGCGGCCAGTTCTCGGTGAAGGTCCCCAAGGGCTACATCTGGGTCATGGGCGACCACCGCCAGAACTCGCGCGACTCGCGCTACAACCAGAGCGACAAGCACAACGGCATGGTCCCGGTGAACAAGGTCGTCGGGCGCGCCGTCGTCATCGCCTGGCCGATCACCCGCTGGGACACCCTCCCGATCCCGGACACCTTCGACCAGCCCGGTCTGAGCAAGCAGTCCTCGGCGGCGGGCGCCCTGACGGCCGCTCCGAACGCGCTCGCCCTGACCGGTGTGGTGCCGGTGGCCCTGTGGCGTCGTAGGCGGATCTCGGTCGCGCAGACCCGCTGAGCCCGCCCCTCGGACCGTGGCTCACCCGGCTTACCGGTCTCTCGTGAAACCCTTGTGGAGCTTGTGACCTTGGTCGCGGTGCAAGGGCTGACCGGGTCAGGTACCGCCGGGTAAGGTGCGGACCCATGGGTGGCGAGAGCACTACGCGTACGGCCCCGCGCAGCGGCGGCACAAGCACGGGCCCGGTGGGCACCAAGACCGGACAGCGACTGTCCGGACTGGCGGTCGCACTGGGCTGTGTGCTGTTCCTCGGAGGATTCGCCTGGGGAGCGGTGATCTACCGGCCGTACACCGTGCCGACGACTTCGATGACGCCGACGATCGACGCCGGTGACCGGGTCCTGGCCCAGCGCATCGACGGCAGCGAGATACGCCGGGGCGACGTGGTCGTCTTCAACGACAAGACCTGGGTGACCAACGCGCCTGTGGTCAAGCGCGTGGTGGCGGTCGGCGGCGACACGGTCTCCTGCTGCACGAACGGCAAGCTGACCGTCAACGGCAAGCAGATCGACGAGTCCTATCTCAAGGGCAGCGTCGTCGAGGACAAGAAGATCCCGACGGTGAAGGTCCCCAAGGGGCGCCTGTTCCTGCTCGGTGACGAGCGCGAAGGCTCCCTGGACTCCTCCGCCCACCTCAGCGACGCGGCCCAGGGCACCGTCGCGAGCTCCGCCGTGACGGCTCGGGTGGACGCCGTCGTCTGGCCCATGAACGGCATGCTGGAGCGCCCCACCGGCTTCGAGACCCTCGGCGCGATCTCCCAGCCGGGCCCGCTGCGCATCATCGTCACCCTGATCGTGGCCGGGGCCGTCCTCGTCCTCGGCGGCGGCGCGTACGGCCCGATCGCCAAGCGGACGGGCGGGCGGCGCTCCCGGGCGCGGACGGAGCCCGTGGGTGCCCGCTGAGGCGTCCGGCGCATACGAGGAGTCGTACCAGGGCGGGCTGCGCAAGGTGGCCCGGGTTGTCCTGCTCGACCCCGACGACCGCATCCTTCTCCTGCACGGCCACGAGCCGGACGATCCGGCCGACGACTGGTGGTTCACGCCGGGCGGCGGGCTGGAGGGCGAGGAGACCCGAGAAGAGGCCGCCCGCAGGGAACTCGCCGAGGAGACCGGCATCACCGACGTCGAACTCGGCCCCGTGCTGTGGCGGCGCAGGTGCTCCTTTCCTTTCGCGGGCCGCCGCTGGGACCAGGACGAGTGGTACTACCTGGCCCGTACGAAGCAGACGGCGACCGAGGCCACGGGCCTCACGGAGCTGGAGCGGCGCAGCGTCGCCGGAGCACGCTGGTGGACCTGTCGGGAACTGACCCGGGCACATGAGACGGTGTATCCGACCAGACTCGCCGAGCTGCTGACCAGGCTGCTCGACGAAGGTCCCCCGGCCAGGCCCGTAACCCTTGACACGGAAATCGTCTAGAGGCTCGCGGGACTGGCGCACAATGGTGGGATCGCACGGCTGAAGGGGAAGCTGCCATGAGCGCCGAGGACCTCGAGAAGTACGAGACCGAGATGGAGCTGAAGCTCTACCGGGAGTACCGCGATGTCGTCGGTCTGTTCAAATACGTGATCGAGACCGAGCGGCGTTTCTACCTGACCAACGACTACGAGATGCAGGTGCACTCGGTCCAGGGTGAGGTGTTCTTCGAGGTGTCGATGGCGGACGCCTGGGTCTGGGACATGTACCGGCCGGCTCGTTTCGTGAAGCAGGTGCGGGTGCTCACGTTCAAGGATGTGAACATCGAGGAGCTGAACAAGAGCGATCTGGAGCTGCCGGGCGGCTGATGTTCGCTCGCGTGGGTGACGAGGTTGTCCACAACTCTCGCGCTGTCCACCAAGATCCAATAGCTCGCTGAGCTGCCCTCATCGTTGGCGCCGGAGGTGGTGCCGACATGAACACACGCAGCGCACAACGCAGTGCGATGGGCAAGTACGGCGAGGACCTGGCCGCGCGGCGGCTGGCGGACGCCGGTATGACGGTCCTGGAGCGCAACTGGCGCGCCGGCAGGACGGGCGAGATCGACATCGTGGCCCGGGACGGGGACGTCCTGGTGGTCTGCGAGGTGAAGACCCGCAGGGCGGGCGTCTTCCAGCACCCCATGGCCGCGGTCACGCCGACGAAGGCGGAACGCCTGCGCGGGCTGGCGCAGCGGTGGGCGCAGGAACACGGAGGAGCCCCGCCGGGCGGCGTCCGCATCGACCTGGTCGGCGTGGTGCTCCCCGACCGCGGCGCACCCGTGGTCGAGCACGCGCGGGGGGTGGCCTGATGGGGTTCGCGCGTACGTGCTCGGTGGCGCTGGTAGGCGTCGAGGGTGTGGTGGTCGAGGTCCAGGCCGATCTGGAACCAGGAGTGGCGGCGTTCACCTTGGTGGGACTGCCGGACAAGAGCCTGACCGAGAGCCGGGACCGGGTACGGGCGGCGGTCGTCAACTCCGGTGGTGAGTGGCCGCAGAAGAAACTCACGGTCGGGCTCAGCCCGGCGTCGGTACCCAAGGCCGGCAGTGGTTTCGATCTCGCCGTCGCGTGCGCCGTGCTCGGCGCCGCCGAGCGGATCGACCCGCGGGTGCTCGCCGACATCGTGATGATCGGGGAGCTGGGTCTGGACGGCCGGGTCCGGCCCGTCCGGGGCATCCTGCCGGCGGTGCTCGCCGCGGCGGACGCCGGCTACGAGCAGGTGGTCGTGCCGGAGTGCGCTGCCGCCGAGGCCTCGCTGGTGCCCGGCGTGTCCGTACTGGGCGTACGCAGCCTGCGGCAGCTGATCGCCGTCCTGGCGGACGAGCCCGTACCGGACGAGGAACCGGAGGAGCACGGCCGTCCGGATCCGCTCCTGGCCGGTCTGCGGGTGCCCGGCACCGGCGCGGCCACGGGGATGCACAGCCTGGGCGAGGCACAGCACAACCAGGACCATGACCTCGCCGATGTGGTGGGTCAGATCTCGGCGAGGACCGCGGTGGAGGTCGCCGCGGCGGGTGGGCATCACCTGTTCCTGGAGGGCCCGCCCGGCGCCGGGAAGACGATGCTCGCGGAGCGACTGCCCGCCATCCTGCCCCCGCTCACCCGATCCGACTCGCTCGAGGTCACCGCGGTCCACTCGGTGGCAGGACTGCTGCCGCCGGGCAAACCCCTGATCGACGTCGCTCCGTACTGCGCCCCGCACCATTCGGCCACGATGCAGGCGCTCGTCGGCGGCGGCCCCGCCATCGCGCGGCCGGGCGCCGTGTCGCTCTCGCATCGAGGTGTTCTCTTTCTCGACGAGACGCCCGAGTTCAGCAGCCACGCCCTGGATGCCCTGCGGCAGCCGCTGGAAGCGGGGCACGTCGTGATCGCCCGGAGCGCGGGGGTCGTGCGCTTCCCGGCGCGGTTCCTCATGGTGCTCGCGGCGAATCCCTGTCCCTGCGGTCGTTTCTCGCAGGTGGACGACTTCTGCGAGTGCCCGCCCTCGGCGATCCGCCGCTATCAGGCGCGACTGTCCGGGCCACTGCTCGACCGGGTCGACCTGCGCGTCGAGGTGGACCGCGTCACCCGCGCCCAGCTGACGCAGCGCGGCGCACGGGGCGAGTCCACCGCGACGGTCGCCGACCGGGTGCGGGCGGCCAGAGAGCGGGCGGCGGCCCGGCTCGCCGGCACACCGTGGCGGACCAACAGCGAAGTCCCCGGCCGCGAACTGCGCAGCCGCTGGCACGCCTTGACCGGGGCGATGGACGAGGCCGAACGCAGTCTGGAGCGCGGCGTGCTGACCGCCCGCGGACTCGACCGCGTCCTGCGGGTCGCCTGGACCGTCGCGGACCTCGTCGGCCACGACCGGCCCGACGCGACGGACGTCGCCCTGGCGCTGCAACTGCGTACCGGTGTGCCGCGGGGCGTGCCCATGGCCATCGGGGCGCTGACGTGAGCGTCGACGGCGATCCGGCAGGCGAGAGGCTCGCCCGTGTCCTTCTGAGTCGCGTTCTCGAACCGGGTGACGAGGTCGGCGGGCGGTGGTTGCGGGAGCTCGGCGCGGTGGAAGTGGCGCGGCGGCTGCGCGAGGGCGGGCCGCAGCTCGTCGGGGTGACCGACAAGCGGTGGGCCGGGCTGCTGGCCCGGGCACGGCAGGTCGAGCCCGAGCGGGATCTCGCTGTCGCACAGGACTCCGGGGTGCGGTTCGTGGCGCCCGGGGACGGCGAGTGGCCCGGGCAGCTCGATGATCTGGGGGACGCGCGGCCACTGGGCCTGTGGGTGCGGGGGCGGCCCAGTCTGCGGATGTGGGCGCTCAGATCCGTCGCCCTCGTGGGGGCACGGGCGTGCACCGAGTACGGGGCGCACATGGCGGCCACGCTCGGCGCCGGGCTCGCCGAGCACGGGTGGGTGGTCGTGTCCGGCGGCGCCTACGGGGTCGACGGCGCCGCGCACAGGGGCGCGCTCGGCGCCGGCGGTGCCACCGTCGCGGTCCTGGCCTGCGGCGTGGACCGGCCCTACCCACGCGGACACACCGAGTTGATCTCCAGGATCGCCGAACAGGGACTGGTGATCGGGGAGTTGCCGCCCGGTGATCATCCGACGCCGAGCAGATTCATCGTCCGCAACCGGGTGATCGCCGCCCTGACCAGGGGTACCGTCGTCGTCGAAGCCGCCTACCGCAGCGGCTCGCTGGTCACGGCACGGGCGGCTCAGCGGCTCGGGCGTCACACGATGGGGGTGCCCGGGCCGGCCACCAGTGGTCTGTCCGCGGGAGTGCACGAACTCCTGCGGGGCGACGCCGTGCTGGTCACCGACGTCGCGGAAGTCGTCGAACTGGTCGGCGACATGGGGGAGCTGGCCCCGGACCGGCGTGGACCCGTGCTGCCCCGCGATCTGCTGGAGCCGGGGGCCCGGCGCGTGCTGGCCGCGCTGCCCGGCCGGGGCGCGGCGTCGCCCCGCGAGATCGCGCGGGGTGCACAGACCACGCAGGACGACGCGATCGCGAGACTGTACGAACTCCGATCACTCGGTTACGTCGAACGACACGGCGACGGCTGGAAGTTGACACGCCAGGCGATGATCTCCGTCCGCGGGGGTCGGAGTCGATGCTGACCGAGCGTGTTCGGCCGTCCGGGGGAAGCCTGACACCTGTGCAAATACTCGCAGTTGGCGTCTCACGGTAGTCACGCACAGCGACCGCCGTGACTCGGTGGGGCGCACTGCGGAACGTATCTGCGCACGGGTTCCGCGCCGTCCTTCGCGCACCGCGACACTCCAGTCACGCTACGCTCACGTGGATTCCGACGCAGACAGGCATCTCGACATCAGACCGACAGCTCACCCAGGCACCCCCACTTCACGGCAGAACGGCACAAGGCGACGAATGCCCCAGCACACCTCCGGGTCCGACCGGGCGGCGATCCCCCCAGCCGCCCGTGACGGTGGCAGCGTGCGGCCGCCCGCTCCCTCGACGCTCGACGAGCTGTGGCGGTCGTACAAGGACACGGGGGACGAGCGGCTGCGGGAGCAGCTGATCCTGCACTACTCGCCGCTGGTGAAGTACGTGGCGGGACGGGTGAGCGTCGGTCTGCCGCCGAACGTGGAGCAGGCCGACTTCGTCTCCTCCGGGGTCTTCGGGCTCATCGACGCGATCGAGAAGTTCGACATCGACCGGGAGATCAAGTTCGAGACGTACGCGATCACCCGGATCCGGGGCGCGATGATCGACGAGCTCAGGGCCCTGGACTGGATTCCGCGGTCGGTGCGGCAGAAGGCACGGAACGTGGAGCGGGCGTACGCGACGCTGGAGGCGCGGCTCAGACGGACGCCGTCGGAGGGGGAAGTGGCCTCCGAGATGGGCATTCCGGTGGACGAACTCCACGCGGTGTTCAGCCAGTTGTCGCTGGCCAACGTGGTGGCCCTGGAAGAGCTGCTGCACGTGGGGGGCGAGGGCGGCGACCGGCTCAGTCTGATGGACACGCTGGAGGACACCGCTGCCGACAACCCCGTGGAAGTCGCCGAGGACCGGGAGCTGCGGCGGTTTCTGGCGCGGGCGATCAACACCTTGCCCGACCGGGAGAAGACCGTCGTCACGCTGTACTACTACGAGGGACTCACGCTCGCCGAGATCGGGAACGTGCTCGGCGTGACCGAGAGCCGGGTGAGTCAGATCCACACCAAGTCGGTGCTGCAGCTGCGGGCCAAGCTGGCGAGTTTCGGGCGCTGACCCCAGGCAGAAGCAGGGATCGGCGAGGCTGCGTTGCGGCGATGTCGAGGCGACTCACTCCCGTCGGGGGTGGCGTGTCCGTAAAGTGGTTGACGTGCCAAGGATTCGAGCGGCCTCCGTGGCCGAGCACCGGTCGATGCAGCGAGCCGCCCTTCTGGACGCGGCTCGGTCATTGCTGTCCGAGGGTGGGACGGAGGCGTTGACCTTCCCGGCCCTCGCCGAGCGGACGGGGCTCGCGCGGTCGTCCGTGTACGAGTACTTCCGGTCCCGGGCGGCAGTCGTCGAGGAACTGTGCGAGGTCGATTTCCCGGTGTGGGCGGCCGAGGTTTCCGCGGCGATGGCCGCGGCGGAAGGCGCCGAGGCCAAGGTCGAGGCGTATGTGCGGCAGCAGTTGGCGCTGGTGGGGGACCGGCGGCACCGGGCGGTCGTGGCGATCTCGGCGAGCGAGTTGGACGCCGGGGCCAGGGAGAAGATCCGGGCCGCGCACGGCGGGCTCGTCGCGATGATCGGCGAGGCCCTGGGGGAGCTGGGGCACGCGGAGCCTCGGCTGGCGGCGATGTTGTTGCAGGGCGTTGTGGACGCGGCGGTGCGGCGGATCGAGCTGGGGGCTGCGGAGGATCCGGCGGCGATCACTGATGCCGCGGTGGCCATGGCACTGCGGGGGGTTCGCGGCTGAGGCCGGCAGGGGTTGCGGTCGGCGCGTTTCGCTTGCCTCGCGCCGGCGGGGTGCCGCCTCTCTTCGGGTCGGGAGCCGCCCCGAGCGGCACGACTGCCCGCAGGCCACGGCTGGGCTTAGTGGCAGACGGTGGCGTCGCTCAAGTCGGCAGCGGCACTCCCAGCACAGGCAACAGCCTCGACGGCCCCCTGTGCAGCAGCCACGGGGGGAGCAGTGACAGTGGGTCCAGGTAGGTGTCTCCCCGTAGCAAACCCCAGTGCACGCACGTGACCGCGCAGTGCGAGCCCGTCGGTTCCGCCGTGCCGACCGCCTCGCCCGCCTTCACCTCGTCACCCTTGTGCACCGACGCCCGCACCGGTTCGTACGTCGTTCGCAGATCCGTGCCTGTCAGTTCCACCGACACCACACCCCGTCCGGCCACCCTGCCGGCGAAGGACACCCGGCCCGCCGCCACCGCCCGTACCGGTGTACCGGCCGGTGCTGCCAGGTCCACGCCCCGGTGACCCCGGCCGTACGCCGTCGCCGGAGGTTCCCAGCCCCGTAGGACCGCGGGGTGCGTCCCGACCGGCCAGGCGCGGCCGACGGCCGGGACGGACGGGGACGGGGCCGGCGGTGGTGGCGCGGCGTCCGCCCACGCCCAAGACGTCAGGGCGGCCAACGCCGGCCCGAGCAGTGCCGCCGCCCAGGTCATCGGTACACGTCGCATCACTCGCATGCCGGAACCGTCCCGCACCCCCGTCGATCATGGCCGGGATCTGTGGACTACTCCCTGGTTGTGGACAGCGGCGTCACCCGGTGCCTCGTGGGTCCCGTACACTTCCTTTGGCGATCCGGGTCACCGGGTCGACTTCGCACGCCCCGACATCAGGCCTCGCACGAGGTCTGTGTCAGCGCCCCTCGGTCCTTCGTGGCACGGCGCATGTGGGCGTCAGGCGCGAGCGCCCTCCGGCGCCCGCGGTACAACCGAGAACACCAAGGAGAACGGCCATGGCCGTCGTCACGATGCGGGAGCTGCTGGAGAGCGGCGTCCACTTCGGTCACCAGACCCGTCGTTGGAACCCGAAGATGAAGCGCTTCATCTTCACGGAGCGCAACGGCATCTACATCATCGACCTGCTCCAGTCGCTGTCGTACATCGACCGCGCCTACGAGTTCGTCAAGGAGACCGTCGCCCACGGCGGCACGGTCATGTTCGTCGGCACGAAGAAGCAGGCGCAGGAGGCCATCGCCGAGCAGGCCACCCGCGTCGGCATGCCCTACGTCAACCAGCGCTGGCTGGGCGGCATGCTCACCAACTTCTCCACCGTCTACAAGCGTCTGCAGCGCCTCAAGGAGCTCGAGCAGATCGACTTCGAGGACGTCGCCGCGTCCGGTCTGACCAAGAAGGAGCTTCTCGTGCTCTCGCGCGAGAAGGCCAAGCTGGAGAAGACCCTCGGTGGTATCCGCGAGATGCAGAAGGTGCCCAGTGCCGTCTGGATCGTGGACACCAAGAAGGAGCACATCGCTGTCGGCGAGGCCCGGAAGCTCAACATCCCGGTCGTCGCGATCCTCGACACGAACTGTGACCCCGACGAGGTCGACTACAAGATCCCGGGCAACGACGACGCGATCCGCTCCGTCACCCTGCTCACCCGTGTGATCGCCGACGCGGTCGCCGAGGGCCTCATCTCCCGTTCCCGTGTCGCCACCGAGGGCAAGGGCGACAAGGCCGCGGGCGAGCCGCTGGCCGCGTGGGAGCGCGACCTGCTCGAGGGTGAGAAGAAGGCCGACGAGGCCGAGAAGCCGGCCGAGGCCGCTGCCGAGGCGCCCGCTGCCGAGGCTGCTCCGGCCGCCGAGGCCGAGGCCCCCGCTGCTGAGGCCCCCGCCGCCGAGGCTCCGGCCGCCGAGGAAGCTGCTGCCGAGGAAGCTGCTGCCGAGGCTCCGGCCGCGGACGCCGAGCAGGCCTGATCCATCAGCGTCTTCAGTTGACGGCGGGAGCGGTGCTCCATCCACCGGCGCCTCCGGCGCGGGTGAAGTCCGCTCCCGCCGTTCACCCGTAGGTCGGCGGAGAGTCAGCGGCCCCCGACTAGACAGGGGCCGTAGACCCCGTAGATCTTCGATCTTCCAGACTTCCAGAAAGATTCACAGACTCATGGCGAACTACACCGCCGCCGACGTCAAGAAGCTTCGTGAGCTCACCGGCGCCGGCATGATGGACTGCAAGAAGGCGCTGGACGAGGCCGAGGGCAACGTCGAGAAGGCTGTCGAGGCGCTCCGTATCAAGGGCCAGAAGGGCGTCGCCAAGCGCGAGGGCCGCTCCGCCGAGAACGGCGCCGTGGTCTCGATCATCGCCGACGACAACTCCTCCGGCGTCCTGGTCGAGCTGAAGTGCGAGACGGACTTCGTCGCCAAGGGCGACAAGTTCCAGGCCGCCGCCGCCGCGATCGCCGAGCACGTCGCCAAGACGTCCCCGGCCGACCTCGAAGCCCTGCTCGCCTCCGAGATCGAGGCCGGCAAGACCGTCCAGGCGTTCGTGGACGAGGCCAACGCCAACCTCGGCGAGAAGATCGTCCTGGACCGCTTCGCGCAGTTCTCCGACGGCTTCGTCAGCGCGTACATGCACCGCACGATGCCCGACCTGCCCCCGCAGATCGGTGTCCTCGTCGAGCTGGACAAGCCCAACGCCGAGATCGCCAAGGGTGTCGCCCAGCACATCGCCGCCTTCGCGCCGAAGTACCTCTCCAAGGAGGACGTGCCGGCCGAGGTCGTCGAGTCCGAGCGCCGCGTCGCCGAGGAGACCACCCGCGCCGAGGGCAAGCCCGAGGCCGCCCTGCCGAAGATCGTCGAGGGTCGCCTCAACGGCTTCTTCAAGGACGCCACGCTGCTCGGTCAGCCCTACGCGCTCGACAACAAGAAGTCGGTCCAGAAGGTTCTGGACGAGGCCGGTGTCACCCTGAAGCGCTTCACGCGCATCAAGGTCGGCATCTGAGTCCGTGCCGCGATCGGCGCACCGGCCCGATAGGGTCGAGTGCAGTCGTCCGGTACGCCGTCACGCGGGCGCGTGACGGACGACAGCAGATCTGACGAGGAGGCCATTGCCGAGCATGGGATGCGAACAACACCCCACCGGCAATGGCCTTCTTCGTATGTGCACCACGTGAAAGAGGCGGGATCTCCGATGACCACCAAGCCCCAGAAGAGTGACGACGGCAAAGTACGCGGCCGGTTCATGCTGAAGCTGTCCGGTGAGGCCTTCTCCGGTGGCGGGGGCCTGGGTGTGGACCCCGACGTGGTGCACAAGATCGCACGCGAGATCGCCGCCGTCGTGCGGGACGGGGCGCAGGTCGCGGTCGTCCTCGGCGGCGGCAACTTCTTCCGTGGCGCCGAGCTCCAGCAGCGCGGCATGGACCGGGCCCGCTCGGACTACATGGGCATGCTGGGCACGGTCATGAACTGCCTCGCCCTCCAGGACTTCCTGGAGAAGGAGGGCATCGACAGCCGGGTCCAGACCGCCATCACCATGGGCCAGGTCGCCGAGCCGTACATCCCGCTGCGGGCCGTGCGGCACCTGGAGAAGGGTCGCGTGGTGATCTTCGGTGCCGGTATGGGCATGCCGTACTTCTCCACCGACACCACCGCGGCCCAGCGCGCCCTGGAGATCGACGCCGAGGCGCTGCTGATGGGCAAGAACGGCGTGGACGGGGTCTACGACTCCGACCCGAAGAGCAACCCCGAGGCCGTCAAGTTCGACTCGCTCAGCTACGGCGAGGTCATCACCCGCGACCTGAAGGTCGCCGACATGACCGCCATCACGCTGTGCCGCGACAACAAGCTCCCGATCCTCGTCTTCGAGCTCCTGGCGGAGGGCAATATCGCGCGCGCGGTCAAGGGTGAGAAGATCGGCACGCTTGTGGGTGAGCAGGGCAGCCGGGACTGACGGGCAACACCGACGGACCCTGACCGGGGGATGGACAATGTCCTGCGGGTCGGGAACCGTGCAGGAAGAAGACGCGACGCAGCCGGCCGCCGCCCCACCAAGGAACCGCAGCCGGGCCTTACTCAAGACACGCAGGAGCAAGTGGTGATCGAAGAGACCCTCCTCGAGGCCGAGGAGAAGATGGAGAAGGCCGTCGTGGTCGCCAAGGAGGACTTCGCCGCGATTCGTACCGGTCGTGCGCACCCGGCGATGTTCAACAAGATCGTGGCCGACTACTACGGCGCGCCGACGCCGATCAACCAGCTGGCTTCGTTCTCCGTGCCGGAGCCGCGCATGGCGGTAGTCACCCCGTTCGACAAGACGGCCATGCGCAACATCGAGCAGGCCATCCGCGACTCCGACCTGGGCGTCAACCCGAGCAACGACGGCAACATCATCCGAGTGGTGTTCCCGGAGCTCACCGAGGAGCGCCGCCGCGACTACATCAAGGTCGCCAAGGGCAAGGCCGAGGACGCGCGCGTGTCCATCCGCTCCGTGCGCCGCAAGGCCAAGGACGCCATCGACAAGCTGATCAAGGACGGCGAGGTCGGCGAGGACGAGGGCCGCCGTGCCGAGAAGGAACTCGACGACTCCACCCACAAATACGTGGCCCAGGTGGACGAGCTCCTGAAGCACAAGGAAGCGGAGCTGCTCGAGGTCTGATGAACGACTCTTCCTGGGGAGCGCCGCCCCACACCGGGTCGCAGGCCGGGTACTGGGGGCCGTCCGACCAGGGACCTGTCCAGGGGGCTGCCCCGGCGGGTCCCGCGTACGATGCGCCTGAGGCGCAGCAGACTCGCCCCATGCCCATCGTGCCCGAGGTACCCGCGTACGGCGGTGACCAGGATGACGACCGGGGGGCCGCTCGGCTGAGCGGCCCCTTGTTCCGCGACGAACCGCCGCAGTCGCCGCCCTACCCAGCGGCGCAGCAGAATCCGGAGCCCATGCCCGACGCCCCGCAGCCGGCGCCCCCGCCGCAGAAGAAGAGCGCGGGACGCGACCTGGGTGCGGCCATAGGGGTCGGTGTCGGGCTCGGCGTGGTGATCATCGCGTCCCTGTTCGTCGTCAAGGCCGCCTTCGTCGGTGTGGTCGCCGTCGCCGTCGTGGTGGGCCTGTGGGAGCTGACCAGTCGGCTCGAGGAGCGCAAGGGCATCAAGGCGCCCCTGGTCCCGCTGGCGCTCGGTGGCGCCGCGATGGTCGTCGCCGGGTACGTCCGGGGCGCCGAGGGCGCGTGGGTGGCCATGGCACTGACGGCGCTCGCCGTCCTCGTGTGGCGCATGACGGAGCCGCCCGAGGGCTACCTCAAAGACGTCACGGCGGGCGTCTTCGCGGCCTTCTACGTCCCGTTCCTGGCGACCTTCGTCGCGATGATGCTGACGGCCGACGACGGCCCGTGGCGCGTCCTGACCTTCCTGCTGCTGACGGTGGTCAGCGACACCGGCGCGTACGCCGTCGGCTGGCGTTTCGGCAAGCACAAGCTGGCCCCGCGCATCAGCCCCGGCAAGACCCGTGAGGGACTGCTCGGCGCGGTCTCGTTCGCGATGGTGGCGGGCGCGCTGTGCATGCAGTTCCTGATCGACGACGGGGCCTGGTGGCAGGGCCTGCTCCTCGGCTTCGCGGTCGCGGCCAGCGCCACACTGGGTGACCTCGGCGAGTCGATGATCAAGCGCGACCTGGGCATCAAGGACATGGGCACGCTGCTTCCCGGGCACGGCGGAATCATGGACCGGCTGGACTCGCTGTTGCCCACGGCGCCCGTGGTGTGGCTGCTGATGGTGCTGTTCGTCGGCTCCGGCTGACGGCTCCGGCCCAACGCTCCGGAAGTCCCACTCGGTCGATGGCGTCGCCGTCGACCGAGTGGGACGATTCCGGTGTAAGCCCTCAAAGGGGATCTCCCTGAAAGGAGGGCGTCATGTCCGCCTTCCATGAAGAGATCGACGTCGACCGCACCCCCGAGGACGTCTGGGCGTTTGTCATCGATCCCTCTCACATGCCGGAATGGCAGCTGAGCGCGGTCTCCGCCGAGCAGCTCGACGAGGGCCCGTTGGGCGTCGGCTCCCGGCTGCGGATCACCCGGCACGTCGGCAGCCGTGACATGCCGATGACCATGGAGTTCACCGAGTACGACCCGCCGCACGCCTGGGGCATGCGTGGCATCGACGGTCCCGTCCGGGGCAACGTCCACGGCAGGATCACCCCGCTCGACGACGGTCGCCGCTCCCACCTGACGATGGACCTCGACTTCGAGGGCCACGGCATCGGCAAGGTCCTGCTGCCCCTCGTCGTCCGCCCCCAGGTGCGCAAGGAACTGCCGCGCAACGAGCAGCTGCTCAAGGACAAGCTGGAGCACACGGCCGCCTAGTCTCTGCGGCCTGGTGGTGATGTGGCGTCGGCGGCCGGCGGCCATGGGGCGGTCCCCGTCGGCCGTCACGTCTGCAGGGCGGAGCGGGCTTACACCATGGCCATCCGGTCGAGGACCGCCTGCCGCAGGGCGGCCGTGTCCTGGTCCAGTGCGCGCAGTACCTGAAGGGCCATCCCTTCGTCTTCGTCGAGCAGACCGAGCAGGAGATGCCCGGTGTCGATGTGCTCGTGCGCCAGTGCGTTCGCCTCGCCCAGGGCGAGACCCAGGGCCCTCTTGGCGCGGGGCGTGAAAGGGGGTCGCGGGAAGCGGAAGGCCCCGGGGCCGAACGCGTCGTCGGCCCGCCGCTGGATCTCGGCGACGTCGATGCCGATCGAGGCCAGGGCGTCCTTGGCCTCCTGCCCGCCGGTCGCGGCCACGCCGGCCTCCGTCAGCAGCCGCACGGTTGTCTCGCGTGCCCGCGCCGGCTCCACCCCATGCGCGCGGAGTGCCTCGCTCGCGGGGCCCGCCGTCTGGATCAGGCCGAGCAGCAGGTGCTCGGTGCCGATGAAATCGTGCCGCATGGACAGGGCGGCGTCCTGGGCGGCCACGACAGCCCGCTTGGCGAGCTCGGTGAATCGGTCGAACAGGTCACTTCTCCTTGCCGGTCGTCTTGCGGCGGGTCGCGTGCTTCTCATGGACGGACTGCCGACTGACCTGCAGCGCCGACGCGATGCTCTGCCAGGTCCAGCGCTGGTCGCGGGCGTTGTCCACGTGGAGGCGCTCCAGCTCCTCCAGAAGTCGCCGCAGCGCGACGACGGCCTGCAGCCCGACGGCAGGGTCCTTGCTGGTTACCTGGCCGGTGACCTGTCCGATCAAGTCGGCGGCCGGCGATTCCTCAGCGTTCATGCTGTCAGGATTGCCTGACAGATCGGTCGGTGTCAAGGAATCCTGACAGGCGGGTCGATGGGTGCGGGCGATCTGCGACACTGGTACGGCTATGCCTAAGCCCGGAGAACTGGCAGTCAGCAGACGTGAAAAGGCCCCCTACCTGCGCGTTTGGTGTGGGTAGAGGGCCTGTTTCGGGTTGCTGGGCCGTCTCTGGGCCGTGTGGCTGATCAGAACGGCGGTTCGTCGCTGTACTGGATCTCAATGATTTCTGCTGAGGCGTTGAGGATCGGCTGGTCCTCTTCCTCCGACTGGTCAGAGCCTTCCTTCTGACGCTGTTCGCGTTCGAGTCGCTGCTGCTTGCGTCGGGCTACTCGCGCGGGGGACTGGAACACCTCTTCCAAGATCTCATCCATCAGGCCAAGGATCTCGCTAGCGGTGGCTGCGTCCATTGGCTCGCTGACGAGATCACCATGAGCTACTTCGTTTCCTCCGAACCGCACTTCATGAGCAGCGTCTCGGACGTGCTCGCGAATAAACCGCTCATCGAACAAAGCGTCGATCTTCTTCTGCAGGGATCCTGTGGTGATGCCTTTTGCCTTCGCGGTCGCCTCGACGACCGCGCGAGCGAGGGACACAGCGGCTCGATTGGCGCCGATCCCCCGGCAGGTGTGGGCTTCTGCAGCCATCTCGCCGATGATCTCTGGCACGTCAGGGAATGAGCGGCTGTCGCGGTAGAGGGGCAACCAGGATGGAGCGGCGTCCACCAGAAGGCGGGTCTCCTGGGGGAGAGACTGACGTTTGCCGGTAGCGAGACTGAGGCGCCCGCAGCCGTCGCACTGGAACGCCATGTGCACGAGCCCCCCGCCCCAGCCTCCGCTTGTGATGTCGACTGGCTTGTGATGCATCGTCATGTTGCAGCGGACGCCGCACCATCCGCATGTTCTGGTTATCCCCATGACGGAATGTTAGGGCTGTCGCCCCTGTGGTGACTTGCCTTTTTTGACCACCGTTGCCAGCGCGGTGTCTATGGCTTGCTGGGTCCTCTCCTGACTGCTCGGCATCAGGTGCGCGTACACCCGCAGGGTCAGGCCAGGGTCGGAGTGTCCGAGGTACTGGCTGACGGCCTTGATGCTCTCTCCGGCGTCCAGAAGAACTGACGCGTAGAAGTGCCTCAGCGCGTGCATGCCGTGCTCGCGCGCGGACTCGTACTTGCCGTCCTCCCCGGCATCTGCGATGAGGCCAGCCGCCGCGAGTGCGGGCTTCCACTCCTGGATGTTGAAGTTGCTGCGCCACACGATTCCGCTCGCGGTGTTCGTGAACAGGAGGCGGGCCGTCATCTTCGGGCCGTCCGGCTTTCGCCATGGCAGCGTGATCTCAACCGGCTTGCAGGCGTCCATGTGGGCGCGGATGGCCTCGGCTACCGACGACGGGAGCGGTACGTCCCGCTCCTTGTTGCACTTCGGCGGGGCGAACACGGCCTTTCCTCGGATGAGCTTCACCTGTCGGACCACATGCAGGATGCCTCCCTCGAAGTCCAGTGCGTCGTCAGCGAGTCCGACGATCTCGCCTTGCCGGAGTCCGCACCCCGCGCCGACGTCCACCATGGTTTGGTATCGCTCCGGGAGTGCTGCGCGGACCGCTTGCACCTGCGCAGGCAGCCACGGCATAACGCGCCGCCGTTCGGTCGCCGGCGGGCGGACGGACTTCGCGGAGCACGGGTTCCGGGGCAACAGCCCGTCGTCCACGGCCGCACTCAGCACGGCTCGAACGTCGCCGTAGATGTTGCGCGCGTACCCGCCGCTCACGGCAGGATCCATCTCCAACGCACTTACGAGCTCACGGATTTGCTCGGGGCGGAACGAGTCCAGTGGTCGGGTGCCGACGACGGGAAACGCGTGCAGGCGCAACCGCTGTTCGGTGACGATCTGGCTGGACAGATCCGCGCTGTGGGCCTTGAGCCACTTCTCGGCGTAGCTCTTGAAGGTGATCCGGGCGGCGCGTGGGTCGATGTACTGCCCGCGCGCCATGTCGGCTTCGATCTGGGACAGCCACTTTTCGGCAAGGCGCTTCTGTCCGTCGGGGAAGCTCTTGGACTTCTCGGTGCCGTCCGGTCCGATGTACCGGGCGCGATAGCGCGAGCCCCTGCCGTAGCGGTCCGTCTTCACTTTGACGGGCTTGCCGTCGGCGTTGGTCTCGATCTTGTACCAGCGGTCTTGGATGTGGCCTGCCATTGAGGCGCGACCCCCTTCGTGAGTGCGAAAGCGGGGAGCCGCGCTGCGGCTCCCCACTTTGGGGTTGGGTGTGCTCGGTGGTGTCAGTCGTCGTCGGCTTGCTCCTGGACCCAGCGGTAGACGGCGGCGGGGTCATAGCGAAGGTGCTTGCCTATGCGGATTCCAGGCGGGCCGGTGCGCTTCCGGCGCCATGCGTAGACGGTTTCGACGCTCTCCAGGGCGAACAGCGTCACGAGGTCTTCCGGCGTGAGGTAGCGGTCCGGGAGGCCGGACCGGAGAGTTGTGCGGGGGTCAGTTGCGGGCGGTGCGGCCATGGCGTCTCCAGGCGGGGTGCCGCCACAGAAACCACGAAATACACAGAAACCCTGGATTGCGGTCCTGACCTGCGACGATGCCGCATGGTGCGGGCTGCCACAGAAATCGCGGAAAGCTCCACAGAAATAAGCGGCCGGACCGGTGCGGCCGGTGCCGGGTTATTTCTGTGGCTTCTCGGTTCGTTTCTGTGGCAGCGCTCCGCGAGCCCCTGGCGCGGCTGTCTGTGCTGGTCAGTGGCTTGCGGGGGTATTTCTGTGATTCTGTGGTTTCTGTGGCGGGGGTCAGGCGGTCGGGTCGGTCAGGCGGGGGTGGACCAGGTAGCGGGGGGAGGGCGGCCGGCCGCGTCCTCCGGTCCGATGCACGGCTTGGGCTCGCACGTATCCGTGGTCTTCCAACAGGGCCAGCACCGGATCGAGGTCGTTGGCGGTGCGGAACTCGGAGCGGGAGAGCTTGACCATCAGGTCCCGCTTGCTGACCTCGCGCCACCCGTGGCTACGCAGGGCCTCCAACACAGTGCGGGCCCGTTCCGCGATGCGGTCGGCGCCCATCGAGTCGAACGCGGCGAGGCTGTGGCTGATGAAGTACTCGGCCAGCGCGATCGCGGCGCTCATGGTCGCTTCCGCCACGGGCACCGTGTGGCCTTTGGTGAGGTGTTCGGCGAGGTGGAGCAGGGCGGCCATCCGGGCGGTGGCGCCGACCAACTTGCCGCCCCAATCGCCGATCTGGCCCATGATGCCGCCGCGTGCTTCCAGCATCGGTTCCACCCGTGCCTGAAAGGCGGTGAGGGTGGCGACCGCCTCGGGGGTGAGCTGGATGAGAGCGGGGTCGGTCCACTCGGCGAGGAACAGCGTCAGGTCGAGGATGTGGCGCCGGTAGGTCTGCATCACCTGCTCGGGGATGGGGTCGGGTTCAATCTTGCGGCTGCCGACCAGCGACTCGGGAACCGAGTAGAGGAACCTGCCGAGCAAGCCGCGGCCCTTGAACCCCTCCTGCCGCCCGATGTCGTCCAAGACTTGCGGTTGGACGCACAACCCCATGGTGAGGGCGGGGTGTTCGATGTATTCCTCTCGGGTCTGCCGGTCGACCTTGAGGCGGTCTCCGGCGTGGCCTTTGAGGAAGACGCCCATGTTGGGCTTGCCGGAGTAGCGTCCGGCGATGATGTCGAAGATGTCGCCCTCGGCGGACATGACGGAGATCCGGCCGCCCTGCTCGGCCATGCGGGAGGTGACGGTCTCGGCGGTGGTGTCGTCGGCGAGCAACTGCGGTTTGGCCGGCACACGGACGCTGTCCGCGGTCTGCGCCAGCGCGATCGCGGTGGTCACCATCTCGTCTCGCTCGTCCGCGCCCGCGGATGCTGCTTTGGCGGTGGCCTTGTCGGCAGCTTCCTTGGCGAGGCGGGCGGTCATCTCGGCTTCCACGATGGCCGGTTGGGTCAGCGTGCGCAGTTGCTGTTCCGCCTCGTACAGCGGGTCGGTGAGCAGGCCGAACACGGCGGATTTGCGGTTGGCGGGCGGCAGCGAGACGACGACGTAGAGGTTGGTGGGCTCACGCCAGTGCCCGCGCACCTGCACCACCGACCGGCCGCCGGCCGCGGTGGCGAGCACGGACAGGGCGATGCATCCGGCGAGGTCGACGGGGGTCTGTGTCTCCTCGGCGACCGCGGCCACGAACTCCCGCAGCCACCCCGGAAGGGAGGCAGCGGGGAAGGGGACGAGCTTGCGGGGTCCGGCGAGGGGGACCGGGTCCTCCCACACGGGTGCGGGCGGTTCGTCGAGGGTGGGCAGTCCGGCCCACAGGTCGGTGCCGTCCACAGGCTGTGCGGTCATGAGGCTGCCCTCCCTTCGGTGGCATCGCCGGAACGCGGGTCAGAACCCAGGAGAATGCGGACGCCTTCGGCGACGTCCTTTCGGTCGCCTACGGTGGCCCTCGGTGCGGCCCGTGTGGCGTTCTGAGGCTGTTTCAGAGGATTGAAGGGGTTATAGGTCATGCGGCGCTCCGCTCGGCCGCGCTGAGCCCGTTGGTGACCGCTCGGCGGGCGTAGGTCTCGGGGACACCGACCGAGACGGCCGCGGCCACGATCTCTTCCCCGATCACGTCCAGTCCGCACGGGCCGGGGCAGGCGGTGTGCTGTGCGGCGAGGAAGCGGGCCACGCCGAACGCCTGTGATCCGGCGCCGGATTCGACGCGGGAGCGCACGAGGGTGAGGCCCCGTTCCAGGCCGGTGCGGACGTAGCCCTCGGTGTGACGGCATCCGGTGGCCACCGTCCGGTCCCACGTGGCGCGCTCGGGGAGGGAAGAGACCACCTCCCCGCGGGCGGGGGTGGTCTCTTCCTTCACCACCAGGGCGCGGACGGCCGCCGGCAGATCGGCCATGCGGCCGGCGCCCGGACCGAGCCAACGGGCGTACGACATCAGGGACTTGATGTCGACGCCCGCCCGGACCGCGTTGTGCGACCCCATAACGCCCCGGTAGATCCAGTGCTCACCGCGCGTCGTCGGCACCGTGCGGGTGGCGGGCAGGGTCTCGCGAGCCCAGGCGACGGCCGCCACGTTGTCGAGGTCGACCACGGTCAACCTCGCCCCTCCGGGGTGGTAGCCGACGCAGACGGCCCGCCCCCATGCCGCCACCCACAGAGGGGAAATGACGACTTTCCGGTCGGTGGTGGCAGCGGCCCACGCGTGGCAGGGAGCGGGGCAGCGGCAGGCGCCCGCGCGCTTCATATTCGGCCGCCCGCCGCACGCGTTCTTGGCGCACACACGGCAGTTACCGAACGGCACCTTCCCGTCCCGCAGCGGCAGCACCGGCACTCCGGCGGTGGCCAGGTACAGCGCGGTGCGCAGGTGGTCATCGTCCAGATGGGTCGTTGCCCGTGGGCGCGGGGCCTTGCGGTCAGGTGTCATGCTGGATGTCTCCTGTTCTTTCGAAGGGACGGAGAACCGGGGCGGTCGCGGTCTTTGGCGAGAGGCGACCGCCCCAGCCACAGCTACTGGTCCTTGACCCAGCGGGCGTATTCCTGGCGGACGTAGCCGCGCGGGTCGTTGATGGCGTCGGCCGCCACGGGGCCGACCTTGTCCATGTCGAGCAGGCGCAGGGCTGCCGCGTCGGCAGTCTCGCTCGCGTCGCCGGACATGCCCTCGGCTTCGTCCAGGAGCGCGATGCGGTCCAGTAGGGCCGCCTTGCGCAGGTAGAAGTCCCGCTCCAGCTCCGTCAAGCACGGCGAGTTGGCCAGAGTGCGGGCGGTCCAGCCGATTTCGCTGATGATGCTCGGGGCGAGCGCGTATGCCTCTTCCGGCGTCAGCCTCGGTTCCGGCTCGGGCCGGTGGTCGGCGGTGACGTACAGCCGCTTGCTCTGCCCGTCCCGGGCGGGGACGCTGCGGAAGAGGCCGGTCTGGAAAGCCTTGCCCAGTGCTGTGGAGATGCGCACCATGTCGGCCGGTGCGCAGATGACGCGGATCTCGAAGCTCATAGGGACTTCCTCTCAGCGGTGGGGAGTTCGGGCAGGCCCGCGCGCTCCAGCGCGGCCGGGTCGAAGCCAGGCAGCGTGGCGCGGGTGACGAGCGCGGCGGCGAGCTGTTCCGCGTAGGCGGCGCCGGTGCGGGCCACCTCGATCTGTGTGGTGGCGCGGAGGGTTTCGACGCGTTCGACGTGGGCGTACTCCTCGCGCCGCTCGCTCGTCTGCCGCTCGTACGCCACCGTCTCGCGGCGGTCTTTGCGCCAGTAGCGGGCGGCGAGCCCGTAAGCGCCAGCGGTGGCCAGCGACCACAACAGCAGCGGGAGCGGCAGCCCGTCGGCGTATCCGGCCACCCCGGCGAAGGCGAGCGCGCCGGAGGCGGCGAACGCGGTCCCCGCAAGCACGGAGTCTCCGGTGCTGTTGCCTGCGGCCACGCCCGCGGCGGCGGCCCCAGCGGACAGGACGGTCATCAACGCGGCGTTGCCGACGGAGTGTTCGGCGCCGTTGGCGTTCCAGATCCGGGCCAGCGCGAGCACGGTCGTGGTGGCGATGGCGGGTGCGGCCTTGGGGGCGGCGATGGCCAGCCAGTGCCGGGCCACGATGGGTTCGTTCATGACTGCTCTCCTAGATCTTGCCGAGGGCGTCGACGACGGCAGCGGTCAGCTCCGTGACGGGGCCGGAGGCGCCGGTGGAGGCGAGGTAGAAGCCGAACATCACGGCGACGAACGCGGAGCCGTAGCCGAGGGTGTTGGAGCGGAGCAGGAAGAACAGGACCAGGCCGAACAGGGCGACCAGGGAGACGGTGACGGCCATCGGGTTATCCCTTCGCAGGAGGTGTCTTGGCGGGGGTGTCGCTGCCGTGGCGGTAGACGTGCAGCCAGAGGTTGTAGAGGTGGCGGCCGACGCGTATGCGCTTGCCGAGGCCCTTGCATCGGCGGCACGGCTTGCCGCGCTTGAGGCGGCCCTTGCGGTCGGTCTTCATCGCGAAGCCGAAGCCGCGGCACTTGCGGCAGTCGCCGTACGGGCTCGCCCTGCACAGACTCACGTAACCGAGAGTGACGGCGAGTAGGCAGGCGCTAGCAAGGAGAAGGAGGGTCATGGGGTGCCTTCCAGGCGGGGTTTCCGGCGTTCTCGCAGGTCGGGTGCTAGGTGCGAGGTTGCTGATCAGAGCCGGTTTGGGGTGCTAGCGGGGGTGCTAGGTCTAGCAGCGGAGGCTGCTAGACCTAGCACCCGTGCGCGGTCAGTCCCCGGACCGCTTTCCATCACGCTGGGTGATGGCGGTGGTGATGTCGGCGCGGGCGATGCCGCGGCGGGTGGTGCCCTTGCCCTTGTCGGTGGTGCCCCACACGTCCTGTGCCGTGATGCCGTGCGGGCGCAGGTTCGTGGTCACCGTCTCGGCCTTCCAGCCGCCGTAGACCTCCGGCCGCAGGGTGGCTAGGCGGGCGGCCACTTTCTCGTTCCACACCTTGTCCTCATCGGCCGGCACGACCTTGAGGATGTCGGCGAGCAGGTCGAAGGCGGCCTCACCGCTCTCGGGTTCCTGGCCGATGGCGTGGCCGGTGATGTTGCCGTACGCCTCGCGCATCTTGCGAGCGCGGGCGACGACCTGCTCGGCGCCGACCGCGTCGACGAACGCGCTCGCGACGATGCGGGGGTCGTCGCCCTCACCGGCCATCCAGCAAATCCCGCGGTCGGAGCGGGAGAACATGGTGGCCCGGTATCCGGCCTTGTACATCGACGTGCCCAGCACCATGTCGTTGGCGGGCTGCCCCATCACCTTCAGGCAAAACCGCAGCACGGCGTTGGCTGAGATGCCGGTGGGCAGCGACTTGGCGTCCGGGCGCTGCGTGCCGAACAGGGTCACCATGCCCAGGGCGGGGCCGCGTTTGCCCAGGTCGGTGGCGATCTCTTCGATTTCCGCGCCGTACTTCTCGTGCTCGAAGGGGACTTGGCACTCGTCGAATCCGGCGACGATCGGGTGCAGACCGAGGGACTTGTCGTTGGCCAGCTCCGGGGTCACTTTGGATTCCGGGCAGCGCGAGCGCGGCAGGGACTTGATGACCTTCGCCCTACGGCGCAGTTCCGCCCGCAGCTCCCGCAGCGCTTGGAGGACGTAGAGGATGTCTTCGTCCTCGTCTCCGGCCCGGTAGCGGTGGCAGACCGGCTCCAGGGCGCCGAAGTCGCCGGTGCCCTTGAAGTCGAACGCGTACAGCGCCGCGCGCGGGTCAAGGGCGGCGATGAGCAGGAACAGCCGCATCAGGAACGTCTTGCCCATGCGCGGGATGGAGCCGACGACCACGCTCGCGAACATGAGGGTCACGGCCACGTCGGCCATGCGCTGGTCGTTGCCGAACACGACCGGCTTGAACAGGTCCACGGTGCCCGACTTCAGCAGCGGCCAGGCGGGCTTGGTGGTCTCGTTCATGGGCTTGTCGCCCACCCACAGGATCAGCCGACCTTCGTGCTCGGTTGGGTCGGCTGAGGGCCACACGCAGCCGACCTTGCGGCGCAGCCCGGACGCCAGCGGCTTGCGGGCCTCCATGATGTCCTCCGGGGTCACCCCCCAGGGAAGGTCCAAGTCGGCGCGGTAGCCGGGGCCATCGCGGGTGATCTCGGAGGTGAAGCGCATCCCGTTCATGTCGCCGCCCTTCTTGATGGCGGCCGTCAGCTTCGGGTTGCCGATGTTGTCCAGGGCGCGCAGCACGATCGGCCCGGTGAGCTTCTGGATCTCGGTCTTCAGGACCGCGGGCCCGATCACGGGATGGTCCTGCGGGGCACCCCAGAACCCGGCGACCAGCACCGCGGCCGATGCCAGCACCCCCAGCCATCCCGGGGCGAGCACGTAGATGGTCAGCGCGAACGCGGCGCCGAAGACGAGCGCCACCGTGGTGACCAGCACGCGCAGCCGTACGCGCCCGTCCCGCTGCCGCGACAGCTTCAGGTACTCGGCGGTGTTCTCCCTGCGCACCTCGTACTCGCGCAGCGGAGCACCCTCCGCGTCCCACACCCACCGGTTGGTGTCCCGCACGAAACGGGCCGCACCGCGCGGCGAGTTGAGGGTGAGCTGGAGGGCGTACCAGGGGGTCCGGATGCCATGGAAGGCGGTGGCGTAGAAGGCGTTGCCACTCGCCCGCTGGGCGGTCGCCACGAACCCCGGCTTCGAGGTCAGCCACGTCGGCACGATCGGCCGACGCTTGTAGGTGGTGATACCCGGCAAGGGGAGGTCGGGCCGGTCGACCGGTCGGGCGACCGAGTCGGCAGACTCCTCATCATCCGGGTCGGCCGACTCGGCCGACTCGGTCGGGCGGGAGTCGGGCAGCGGATCGGGGGTCGGGGCGGGCGACCCGGTGCGGGCGGATCGGGCCTTGTCGAGGTCGACCACGCGGGAGTCGAGGTCGCGGAACGCGTCGAGGTCGCGGCCGTTGTCGACGACATGGATTTCGTCGGCCGTCATCTCAGCTTCGAGCCGGTTGAAGAGTTCGTTGTCGTCGTCGGGGTGCTTCACTGAAGGTTCCTTCCAATGGGAGGCAGGGCGGGGTCCGGCCGTCGCTGTAGGAGGTGGGCGGACGGACCCCGCACGGCAGTGCTACGGGGGGTGGCATGGGGAAATCTGAGGTCAAGACGCGGCCGTGCGAGTGGTGCGGCAAGCCGGTGCAGCAACCAGAAAGCCGCTGGCGAAAGCGGCGTTACTGCAGCAAGGAACACCGCCGCAAGAACCGCATCGCGGAAGCCGTCTGGGAATTCCTGGACATCTGGTAGGTCACGTAGCGCGACCGAACGCTGTAGGCGATGAGCGGTCGGGCCCGTTGGGTTACATGCCAAACGGGAGCGCGCTGCCCTTGGGGAACTCGAAGACCGTGACCAGGACGTCAAGGCCGGGGTCGTCGGCATAGGCAACGCGGGTGTAGACGACCGTCAACGGGGTGCCGTCACGGCCGGTGGTCGGATAGGCGCGGACGTCGTGCCCCCACGCCCGGCGACGGCTGACCGTGAAGCGGGCGTAGGACGCCGGGATCACGCCGTGCACGCCGAACTTGCTGCCGGACAGGCAGATGACCCGCGCGGAGTCGGCGGGCAGCGGCCGACCGAGTGAGCCACCCGAGCCGCGGAAGAGACGGGTGATCCGTTTCAGGTTCACCACCAACTCGACTTCCTCTTGGGCACGAGGTACGGGCAGCCGTTGTGCATGTGGTCCAGGCACGGCCGGCAGTCCTCGCGGGGGCGAAGCCTGCGGTGGATGCTCCGGTCGTGGGCGTGCTGCCAGCACTGCGGGCACTCGCCAGGAGGCGTGTCCTTGCCGGGCATGGTCACCACCACCCCGAGGACTTCTTTGCAGCCTTGGCGGTGGCGGCCTCGTTGACGATCCGCTGCCGCTCCGTCTGCAACGCGGTCAGCTCCGCGGTGAGTCGGGACTGCACCGACTGCCACAGCGTCTCCAGCTTCCGTTCCGCGCGGCCGGTGCTCTTGCCTCGGACGACCTTGTACGAGCCTCCGGCGAGCGCCCTCAGCACCGCCCGCCGCTCCTGGCCGGTGAGCGGCCACATCTCTTCCTTACGGACCGCTTCGAGCTTGCGTTCCGTCTGCCGGATCTCGCGGTCCAGGCGGTTCGTGTTGGGCTTGGCCATGGTCAATCCCTCCTCATGGACGCAGGGTTGGCGTTCGTGTTGGCGGGGGTGGTGGTGTCGGGGTAGGCGCACAGCACGCACATGCCGAGCGAGGTCGGCAGGCAGTAGTCGTAGATGACCTGGCACTTGGGGCAGGTGCGGCGGGCGAGCATCGCCAGCGCGAGCGCACCGCACCTGCGGGAGGTCATCGGCCGGACGGGCTTGGCCAGGTCGATGCGGTAGAGGTAGGCGACCTGCACTCCCGCCTTGCGGCCCCGGTGGCGGCGCATCACCTGTGCGGCGACCGGTTGACCGCCGGGCCGTAACCCGCGGGCCCGCAGCTGCCGACGAGTGGCGTAGCCATGCGGGGCGAACCGCCATGGAAAGGTGGGGACTCCGAACCGGGCGCCGGATGGGTCGAAGCACTTGCCGTAGGCGGCCATCAGGCGGCCACCCCTTCGCCGGTCAATGCGGCGTCGGGGGCCTCTACGGAGTGCAGGGCGCGCCTGTCGGCCCGCTCAGCGAGCAGGGCGTCACGGACCAGCCGGGCCGGAGCGGAACCGCAGCGCAGAACCTTGCGCAATGCCTCGGCGTTGACCGCGGCGTCCGTCCAGTCGGCCGTGACCGTACGTGCCTCGGCAAGCAGTTCGGCCGGGGTGCGCTGCTGTGCGGTGGCCTTGTTCTTGGCCGCTCGCGTGCGCGCAGGCTTGGGCGCCTCACGCTGCGGTTCCGGGGCCTGCGGTTCGGGTGCGACCGGCACGGCATCGGGGGCGAGTTCGCCCATGCGCAGCATCACGCGCTCGCGCCGCGGGGTCTTCGAGCGCCACCGACGGCCGTAGCGCTCGCGCAGGTCCGCGCGGGCCAACTGCCGTTCCTTCTCCCGCGTCAGCGCCTCCGTGTAGGAGGTGACCTCCCACAGCGTCATGCGGCGCCACAGCGCGAAGGTGGAGGGGAAGGCGAGCAGCCAGCGGGAGAACCGGATCTTCTCCATCCGTCGGCCGGTGGCGGCGCCGATGCGGACGGCGTAGATGTGCGCGCCGATCTCGGAGAACACCACCCACAGCAGCGGCATCGTGCCGTGCGCAACCTTCGCCCATATGCCCTGTCCTGCGGCGATGTTCAAACCGCAAGTGACCAGGGTGAGCGCCCAGGGCACGAACCGCACCCAGGCAAGCGCCATATCCATGCGGATCAACAGCAGGTTGGCGACGGTGAACACCGGGATGGCCACGTCGATACCGACCGGCAGCATCCACGGTGAGGTGAATCCCCAGCGCAGCGCGGCAGCGGACACGGCGTCGAACGAGGAGATCAGACCGAGCGCGCCGACTCCGGCCGCGGCGAGCGCGCCGACTCCGGCGAGCCCCATCTCAGGACGGGTCAGCGGCGGCACCCCGGATGTGGGCGCCTCGGGGGCGGGGGCAGTGGTCATGCCGCAACCCCCTTGCGCGCCGTGCGACGGCGGGCGGGACGGACCAGGGGGATGACGTCGAACAGATCCGGGTTCTCCTCGATGACCCGCGCGGCGATGCGGATCAGGTCGTCGGGAAGGTCGGGGTTGTCGGCGAGGATGTCGCGCGCCGCGTCCTCGCGGGCCGCGCGCTCTTCGTCCGTCTCGCCCTCGACCCCGAGCCACAGCTCAACCGGGGTGCCGAGTGCCAGTTCCGCGAAGTCCTCGGCAGAGATGGCCTGTTGGCGGCCGATGTACGTACGCATGGCAGTTCTCCTGACATCGAAGGGATGCTGGGGCGGTCGCGGTCCTTGGCGAGAGGCGACCGCCCGGAGAGCCCCGAGCCGCGAGTGCGGCGGGGCAGTGGAGCACTGAACGACCTGTCGCAGCTCCCCTCAACCCCGCTCGTGCGAGACGAGCGGAGGAGGCAGCCGGCCGCCGCACGAGGTGCAGCGGAGCGGTCTAGGTCAAGAGGTGCGCGGACCTGAGCCGCGTTGGACGCCTTTTGCGGGAGGTGACGGCCCGTCGTACGCGATATGGATCTGTGCCTCAGTCCCGCTCTTCCGAGGAATCGCATCTCGGTCTCTTCGCGCGGCGTCGTTGCCCTTGGGCAGATCCGTTCTTTTGAGTCGGCGCGTGTCCCTGACGGGAGGTGACCGACTGGTCTCCACTCGCCTCGGCCGGAGTCGTCACGGCCGTCGCATCTGCGGTGGATCACGCTGTGGAGTTGTCGTGCACCGGCACAGAGGTGAAGCCCTTCCGGGCGCCCGTTCCGGCGTGAGTTCAGATTGACCTAGGTCAATCTGACTGTCAAGAGTGTTCGCCGAAGGATCAGAGATTGACCTAGGTCCGGCTACTCTCGATGCCATGGACCAGAGCCCCGAAGCGCCCAAGCAGACGCCTACGGCCAAGGAGATCGCGGCGGAGTTCCGCGAGAAGATCACGGGCCCCGATCGCGAGTACGAGCCGGGCGATCAACTCCCAGCCGCTCGCAAGCTCGCCAAGGAACTTGGCGTGCAGCTCATGACTGTTCAGAGTGCGTTCGGTCAGCTCCGTGACGAGGGGCTGGTTCTTACTCAGCAGGGCCGCGGGACATTCGTTCGCGATCCTTCTGTGCCCCTCGGTACCGAGCCGGGCAGCAGCCCAGCGTTCAGCGCCCTCGCCGCGGAACTCAGCACGATTCATGACGCCCTGCACCTACTTGGCGAGCGGCTTGACCGCCTTGAGCAGCTTGTTGGCAGCGAGACTCCACCCTCGCCGTGAGTCCGTCCGCGCGCCTCAGCAGTCCTTCGACCTTGGCGCGCGCCTCGCTCAAACTCGCTTTGATCAAAGCGAGTTCAGTACGAGTCATGCCTTCCAACTCGCCGCTTTGCTCATTGATCCCTGACATGCCAATGAGCATGTGGCCGGGAACGGCAGAGGACCCGGACAGACTGTCCGGGTCCTCTTTCCTTGCAGGTCAGGCGGGTTGACGATTCGTCATTGGGTTGCCTCATCCACCATGTCCAGTACGGCGGACCATGGAAGTGCACGCCCTGCCGGCGCTTCCCGAGGCTCGTACAGCGGCCACACATCTGGCCCGTAGACGATGTGCACGCCCCCAGCCCGGAGGGTGTCGATGTGGTGCTGCCACGCCGGATGGCGAGCGTGTGCCGCGTTCACCCGAGGGAAGACGACGACCGGCAGACCGACGGTGCCGATGGCCTCGCCCACCTGCGTCAGAGCCTGGTTGTCCATTAGGCCGGTCGCGAGCTTGGCGACCATGTTGGCCGACGCGGGGGCGACAACGTAGCAGTCAACCGGCGGGTGCGGCCGGGTGTCGCCGGGCAACCGTGGCTCATCGCGGACGGGCAGGCCGGTCAGTTTCTCCAGCCGCTCGACTTCGCCGCTGAGCCGTAGCCACTGACCCGCGGTCGGCGTGAGCGTGACAGCCACCTGCCATCCGCGATCCATCGCGGGCTCTACGAGACCGGCGCGCAGTACCTCTACGCCTCCGGCCGCAGACCCGACGACCCCGAGCACTCCACGACTGCCTGAACTCACTGCACCGCCCTGCACCGCTGAGCCATCACGAACACTTCGGATGAGCGCGAGCCACCGGTGACGGGGGACTGTTTGATCAGGTCCCGCAGCGTCTCGCGCACCCTGGGATTGTTGCGTACGAGCTGCGGCGACGTGCGCTCAGCCGTACGCAGCTCCGTGAACGCCTCATCACCTTGCCCGACGAGCGACAGGGCGCGCGCGTAGTCGATTCGGTGCGAGACGCTGCGCTCCTGCGGCATGTGGTCGACGTTGATCCGCCCGTGTTCCACCACGTACGACACGTTGTCGAGGTCTAGCTCAACGGACAGACGGTGAAGCAGCACGTTCGTGGGTCCAAAGCCGGTCTGCCAGTAGTTCTCATCCGACCCGAGGTCGTCCGCGAGTTCCTCGGCTCGGTCCAGCAAGCCCGTCGCGGTGGGTCGGTCCTGGTGACGAGCTGCCGCCACAGAGGCGCGAAGGTGGATCATGCCCAGCAGGCTCAGCGCTGCCGGGTCATTCTCGGTGACCCGCGACGACAGCCATGCGGCGGCCGTGTTGCCCAGTTCCAGTGCTTCGTCATACCGGCCGTTGGCCAGTAGCGCGTGCGTGCCGGAACGCGCGGCAGATGCTAGTACGAGCGGGTCGTCCGACTCGTCAGCGGCCCGCATCGCGCGCTCGGCAGCAAGCCATGAGATGTCTGACTCACCGATTTTTGCGAGCGTCGTCGCTGCGAGGTGGTGTGTGCGAGCCGACACGGCCCAGCAGTCGCTACGATCGTCGCCGCGACGCGCCGCTCGCTCTTCCAGTTCTTGAGCTGTCTGCAGAAGCGTCGGAAGGGCCGCAATGACGCTGCCGAGTCGCCCTCCCTGGTAGTCGTTCCATGCTTGCTCCACACGCACGGCTACGGGGGCGGGGGTCGGAAGCTGTACCTCAGCCTCGGGACCGAAGAGCAAGCGCGACAGGCGCCGCGGGCTCATGAGCGCGTCGCGCACGGCCGGAACGTCGTCCTGCTGCCTCTCGTCCTCCACGAGCACGGTCTGACCGAGCAAGTCCCCGAGGGGTACGCGCAGGATGCGTGACAGCTCGGCAAGCATGTCGATACGCGGCGGCTTCCGGCGCCCCGTTTCGATCTTCGCCAACCAGTCGGTGCTTCGGCCGACCAGGCCGGCCAAGACCTCTTGCGTGTAGCCGCGACGCTTGCGGTAGAACGCGATCCGCTCGCCGATGCTGAGGTGATCTCCGAGACCACGCATTGCGTGCTGCCTCCTACTGCTTGTGAGGGGCCGGTTTCACGGTACAGAGCTGGCAGTGGGGCGCGGTAGTCGGCCTCACGGGCTCTACAGGGCCGTACGAGCATGAGGGCTCGCACAGGAAGAGACCCGGACGAAGTGTCCGGGTCTCTTCCTGTGCGAGCCCTGGGCCGCTCCTTACTCGGCAGAGTGGCCCTGCCCTTATTGAGCGATGGGGATGACCTCCACATCGACATCAGCGTTTTCCAGCGCGTTAATGGCTCTCATGAGTGCCACCTGGGAAAAGGTGAACAGGTTTCCCCTGGAGACCGTTGCGTCATCCTTGATGGCAATGCCGTAGATTAGCTTTTTCGGCTTCACGCTTGGATCGAAAGCGTGAGTGTTGCTCCGCTGCCTGATGCGAGCTAGAAGTTTGACTCTTGCTTCTCGGTCAGCTCTAAGTGCTTCAATAGATGTCCACCCTTGGGCAAATAGATGACTTAGTGGGGCGGAGCTGGAAGCTCTCTTGACGTGTATCAATTCATTGTTCGGTCCGATTATGTCGCAGGCCTCGATTCCGTAGGGGTGTTGTTTCGTGTGGATCTTCTTCCGGTCGAGGCAGACGGCGCCACCGGGGATGGCTTTTGCGGCCTCCCGATTATAGTCCTCTTCCTCTGCCCAGCGGCTGTCCCACTTAGGTAGCCGAATTGATGCTGGGCGGGCAAACACCTCATCCAGTCGACTCTGAAGGAAGTCGAGATAGTTGTCCCCCACCTCGAACCAGCGCCCTTGGTGATAAAAGTAGTGTCCGGCGTCTAGTCCTGCCTCAAACGCTAGCCACTTGTGTGCCTTGATTTGTCTACTGACCTTGTCTCGACCATCAGCGTCAGAGCACATCTGAATGTAGCCAGATCGCAGGGCGTCCATCCGCTCACCAAGAGGAAGGGATTCAACACGTTCCAAAACATCTGCGATGTTCAGCTCTTCGAGAACCTCGAAGCGCTCCGAGGCAATCTTGATGCGATACGAATTCGTCGCATGTTCATGCTCTTCGCACTCTGCGGGGAGGGTCAAAGCCAAGGGTCCTCGGTCTGCGGAGCTCAGCGCTTGCGACAGTTTGGTTTCGAGTTTGCTGACCTGCTTATTGCTCGATTTGAGCGATCGAATCTGGTCAATAAATCCCAACTCGGGAACGGGTGAAGAAGTTTGGGTGATTCTCGTTATCTCGTGTAGGTCTCCGATGAGGTCCGCAGGCTTTACGCCCAGTGGTATTTTTAGAGAGTCGGCGGCGGCTATGCCGACCTTCTTTGGTTTTTCCCTATTGAAAGTCATTGACGCTTTTTCGAGGGTACCCGCGAGTCGACTGACGATTTCTCCATAGGACTCGATCCCGAACCCTCGAATCGACTGTCCTCCAGGTACGGTGCTACGGTCCACTCTCGCTCGACTGTCAAGAATGTTGCGTGTCACCTGTCGAATAAGCTTCGGCTCAATGGATCGAATTGAGAACGAAAGTCCAAATCCGGGATCTATTCGAGACGGGTCGATGAGTAGGTGCCCCATGCCGAAGGTTAGGGCATATGGCCCTCCGGATACTCCTATCATGATGGCCCCGGCTGCGGCGCGGTTTGATATTTTCGCATCTTTTCCTGTAAGGGATTTGAAGGCGGTACTCCAGTCTGTCCGGTCCTTCTTGCCTACGATTCCCCAAATCGCTATGGCGGGAACTCCATCGATTTCAGTCGATTCGACGGTGAAGTCCTCATGGCTCGCGTAGTAATCGGCGAGCGCTTCTCGAAGTCCGGCGCCAGTGGACTCCGTATCGATGAGTCGGTACAGAGTGGAGCGCCTTGCTTTGCTTTTCGAGTCACCTGTTGCATCGACCATGGGTCCCCACCCCTCGAATCTGATGGCCAGAATCAGAGATCGTACATTTAAGGTCATGACATGACACTCGAACAAGCGAATCGAACTAAATGTGTTCAGTGGCCAGTCGTCTGGAGGCCCCTAATGCGTCAGGCTTGGGCGCTCTGGTGTCGGGTTGTGGAAGGCCCTACCGTGGCTGCACATGGGGAGGGTTAAGAAGAACAAGCCGCGCCGTAGACGGGGCAGCACTCTTGAAGCGCAAGCGTCGGGATCTGCGTACGTCTGCGAGGTCGAAGGGGTTGCGATCAGGCAGGCGCGCCGTGGTGAGGGACAGCGAGTGTTGGATCTGCTTTCGGCGATTGACACCGACTATGACGATCTCGACTATGCGGCACAGCACATTGATGCGGGTACCTATGGCACGTCTGGAGCGGGTCTACGCCGGGCGCTAGTCGCCGAAGCGGAAGAGGATGCTCAGCTCGTCGGTGCGCTCCTCGCCTTGCCGCCTGGCAGTCTCTTGCGCCGGTTACAGGCGGCGGAGGCCCCACGGCCGGTGGTGGCCGGCGTAGCTCGCTCTATCGCGAAACTCAAGGCCGTCGCCGTTGCTCCCCAGCGGCGGGGCGACAGGATCGGTGAGGCGCTGGTGAGGGCTTTCGTCGATGAGTACGGCGCCGCTGACTACGGCGTCCTGTACGCCCAGGTAGACATCGACAAACCGGCCCTCGCTCGCTGGTACGGCCGACTTGGGTTCGAAGCTCTGGGTGCCGGTGCGCCGCTCCGGCTTGATCCGCACGGGCAGGTCGCGATCTATCCTCTCAATGGTGAGCAACTTGTGGTGCTGGACCTGAGCTAGGCCAGCCACCTGCATCGACGTAGCCGCAGGGTGCGAGCCTTCGGGCCGTCACTGGGCCGTCCGAGGAGGGCCCACGACGACCAGAGACGACCGTCAACGACCACAACGCACGGCTCGCGCCCCTGGTCACACCATTTGATCTGCGACACTGGTACGGCTATGCCTAAGCCCGGAGAACTCACTTTCGTTGCCCCCCGCGGAGCCAAGAAGCCGCCGCGGCACCTTGCCGATCTCACCCCTGCCGAGCGCAAGGAAGCGGTGGCCGAGATCGGCGAGAAGCCGTTTCGTGCCAAGCAGCTCTCGCAGCACTACTTCGCGCGGTACGCGCACGACCCGGCGGAGTGGACCGACATCCCGGCCGGTTCGCGCGGCAAGTTGCAGGACGCGCTGCTGCCCGAGCTGATGACCGTCGTACGGCATCTGTCGACCGACCAGGGGACGACGAGGAAGACCTTGTGGCGGCTCTTCGACGGCACGCTCGTCGAGTCCGTGCTGATGCGCTACCCGGACCGGGTGACCATGTGCATCAGCTCGCAGGCGGGGTGCGGGATGAACTGCCCGTTCTGTGCGACCGGGCAGGCGGGGCTCGACCGGAATCTGTCGACCGCCGAGATCGTGCATCAGATCGTGGACGGGATGCGGGCTCTGCGGGACGGGGAGGTGCCCGGCGGGCCGGCGCGGCTGTCCAACATCGTCTTCATGGGGATGGGTGAGCCGCTCGCCAACTACAAGCGGGTCGTCGGAGCTGTTCGGGCGCTCACCGACCCTGCCCCGGACGGGCTCGGGCTGTCGCAGCGCGGCATCACCGTGTCGACCGTCGGGCTCGTCCCGGCGATCCACCGGTTCGCCGACGAGGGCTTCAAGTGCCGGCTCGCCATCTCGCTGCACGCTCCCGACGACGAGCTGCGTGACACCCTCGTCCCCGTGAACACGCGGTGGAAGGTGCGCGAGGTTCTCGACGCCGGGTTCGAGTACGTCGAGAAGAGCGGACGCCGGCTGTCCATCGAGTACGCCCTCATTCGCGACATCAACGACCAGGCCTGGCGCGGTGACCGGCTCGGGCGGCTGCTCAAGGGCAAGCCCGTGCACGTCAACCTCATCCCGCTGAACCCGACGCCCGGGTCGAAGTGGACGGCGTCCCGGCCCGAGGACGAGAAGGCGTTCGTCGAGGCCATCGCCGCGCACGGTGTGCCGGTGACGGTTCGGGACACCCGTGGTCAGGAGATCGACGGGGCCTGCGGTCAGCTCGCGGCCACCGAGCGGTAATCTGAGCCCGTACGTACATCTTCATATTCCGACAGGGGAGCGCCACAGCGCTGAGAGTGCGGCAATCGGGCCGCAGACCCTCTGAACCTTGCCCAGGTCATTCTGGGTAGGAAGTTCGGTCTTCACTCGAGCTGTTGCGCCCTGCCCGGGAGCCGGTGGAATCCTCCGGCGGTCCCGGGCAGGGCCGCGTCTCTTCCTGGTCAGCCAGGAGGAAATTCAGTGCACACCAACATGCACACCAAGGCGTTCGTGGCCGCCGCGGTCGGCCTCGGCCTGATCACGCTGTCCGCGTGCGGGTCGTCGTCCGGCAGCGAGGGCTCCGGGAACTCCAAGACCGTCACGCTCGTCAGTCACGACTCGTGGGCCGTCTCGAAGAGCGTCCTCGCCGACTTCGAGAAGCAGTCCGGCTACAAGGTCCACGTCCTCAAGGACGGCGACGCCGGGCAGGCCGTCAACAAGGCCATCCTCACCAAGGACAACCCGCAGGGCGACGTCTTCTTCGGCGTCGACAACACCCTGCTCTCGCGGGCGCTCGACAACGGTCTCTTCCAGTCGTACGAGGCCAAGGGCGCCGCCGGCATCAAGGCCCAGTACCGGGTCGACCAGACCAAGCACCGGGTCACGCCGATCGACTCCGGCGACATCTGCGTCAACTACGACAAGGCCTACTTCAGCAAGCACAAGCTGGCCCCGCCGGCCTCCTTCGACGACCTGATCAAGCCCGCGTACAAGAACCTCCTCGTCACCGAGAACGCCTCCACCTCCTCGCCCGGCCTCGGCTTCCTGCTCGGCACCGCCGCCAAGTACGGCAACGACGGATGGCAGGGCTACTGGAAGAAGCTCAAGGCGAACGGGGTCAAGGTCGTCGACGGCTGGGAGCAGGCGTACAACGAGGAGTTCTCCGGGTCCGCCGGCGGCAAGAAGGCCAAGGCCGACCGGCCGCTCGTCGTCTCGTACGCCTCCTCGCCGCCCGCCGAGGTCATCTACGCCGACCCGAAGCCGAAGACCGCGCCGACCGGGGTGTCGTACGGGACCTGCTTCCGGCAGATCGAGTACGCCGGACTGCTCAGCAACGCCAAGAACAGCAAGGGTGGCAAGGCCTTCATCGACTTCCTGGTCGGCAAGGAGTTCCAGGAGGACATGCCGCTGAACATGTTCGTCTACCCGGTCATCGAGGGGGCGACGGTGCCCAAGGAGTTCACCGAGTACGGGCCCGCCGCGAAGGACCCCGAGATCATGGCCCCGACCAAGATCGCCGCCAACCGTGACCAGTGGGTCAAGTCGTGGACCTCGCTCGTACTGAAGTAACCGACGCGGCCGTCCACAAGGACCGGGCGGGGAGCGCGGCGCGGCTCGGGCTCATGGCCGTGCCCGTCGCGTTCTTCGCGGTGTTCTTCGCCTGGCCCGTCGCCGCGATCGTGGCGCGCGGGCTCAAGGTCGACGGGGCCTGGCGGTTCGGCCGGATCGTGGACGTCGTCACGCAGTCCGACATCCGGCACGTCCTGTGGTTCACCACCTGGCAGGCGCTCGCGTCCACCGCGCTCACGCTGCTGATCGCCCTGCCGGGCGCGTACGTCTTCGCGCGCCTCGACTTCCCGGGCAAGCAGGTGCTGCGGGCCGTCGTCACCGTCCCGTTCGTCCTGCCGACGGTCGTCGTCGGTACGGCGTTCCTGGCGCTCGTCGGGCGCGGGGGACTGCTCGACGAGCTGTGGGGCGTGCGGCTGGACACCACCGTCTGGGCCATCCTGCTCGCGCACGTCTTCTTCAACTACGCCGTCGTCGTACGGACCGTCGGCGGGCTGTGGGGGCAGCTCGATCCGCGTCAGGAGGAGGCGGCGCGGATGCTCGGCGCGTCGTCGCTCCAGGCCTGGCGGAGGGTGACGCTGCCCGCCCTCGCGCCCGCCGTCGCCGCGGCCGCTCTCATGGTCTTCCTCTTCACCTTCACCTCCTTCGGCGTGGTGCAGATCCTCGGCGGTCCCACCTTCTCCACGCTCGAAGTGGAGATCTACCGGCAGACGTCCGAGATCTTCGACCTCTCCACGGCCGCGGTGCTCACGATCGTCCAGTTCGTGGCGGTGGGCGTGATCCTCGCCGTGCACGCGTGGACGGTACGGCGGCGGGAGACGGCCCTGCGGCTGGTGGACGCGAACGTCACGGCCCGGCGGCCGCGCGGGGCCGGGCAGTGGGCGCTGCTGGCCGGGGTCCTGGCCATGATCGCCGTCCTGCTCGTCCTGCCGCTGGCCGTGCTGGTGCAACGGTCGCTCGGCGCCCCCGACTTCGGCTACTACCGTGCGTTGACCAGCGAGGACGGCGGGACCTTCCTCGTCCCGCCGATCGAGGCGATCGGCAACTCGCTGCAGTACGCCCTCGTCGCCACCGCCATCGCCGTGCTGGTCGGCGGTCTCGCCGCCGCGGCCCTCACCCGCCGGGACGCGGGCCGGCTGGTCCGCGGCTTCGACGCGCTGCTGATGCTGCCGCTGGGCGTCTCCGCCGTGACCGTCGGCTTCGGGTTCCTGATCGCGCTGGACGAGCCGCCGCTCGACCTGCGCAGTTCGTGGATCCTGGTGCCGCTCGCGCAGGCGCTGGTGGGCGTCCCCTTCGTCGTACGGACCATGCTGCCCGTGCTGCGGGCCGTGGACGCGCGGTTGCGGGAGGCCGCGGCCGTGCTCGGGGCGTCGCCGTGGCGGGTGTGGCGGGAGGTCGATCTGCCCATGGTGCGGCGGGCGTTGCTGGTCGCGGCCGGCTTCGCATTCGCGGTGTCGCTGGGGGAGTTCGGGGCGACGGTGTTCATCGCGCGGCCCGACAACCCGACGCTGCCGGTCGCCGTGGCGCGGCTCCTCGGCCGGCCGGGCGAGCTCAACTACGGCCAGGCGATGGCCCTTTCGACGATTCTGATGGTGGTGTGCGCGGTGGCGCTGCTGGTGCTGGAGCGGCTCCGTACCGACCGGACCGGGGAGTTCTGATGCGGAGCAGGCTGCTGAGCCTTGAGGACGCGACCGTGCGGTTCGGCGGGCGCGCCGTGCTCGACGCCGTCGGCCTCGATGTCGCCGAGCACGAGATCGTGTGCGTGCTCGGGCCGAGCGGCAGTGGCAAGTCGACGCTGCTGCGGGCGGTTGCCGGGCTCCAACCCCTGTCCGGCGGGCAGGTGTTGCTCGACGGTCGGGACCAGGCGGGTGTGCCCGCGCACAAGCGCGGGGTGGGCCTGATGTTCCAGGACCATCAGCTCTTCCCGCAGCGGGACGTGGGCGGGAACGTCGCCTTCGGGCTGCGGATGCACGGCGCCACACGGCTCCAACAGCAGGGGCGGGTACGGGAGTTGCTGGACCTCGTCGGTCTGCCGGGGGCGGCCGGGCGCGCCGTGGCCTCGCTCTCCGGCGGTGAGCAGCAGCGCGTCGCGCTGGCCCGCGCGCTCGCGCCCCGGCCGCGGCTGCTGATGCTCGACGAACCGCTCGGGCAGCTCGACCGCTCGCTGCGGGAGCGGCTGGTCGTCGAACTCCGCGAACTCTTCGGCCGGTTGGGCACCACGGTGCTCGCCGTGACGCACGACCAGGGCGAGGCCTTCGCGCTCGCCGACCGGGTCGTGGTGATGCGGGACGGGCGGATCGCCCAGTCCGGTACGCCACTTGAGGTGTGGCAGCGGCCGGCGGACGAGTTCGTGGCCCGGTTCCTCGGGTTCGACAACGTGGTCGAGGGCACGGTGGCCGGCCAGGCCGCGGACACGCCCTGGGGCAAGCTGCCGGTGCCCGAGGACGCCCCGCAGGGGACGCGCACCCTGCTCGTACGGCCCGCCGGGGTGCGCCTGGTCCCCGCCGACGAGGGACTGCGCTGCACCGTGGCCGCGCGCACCTTCAAGGGCACCCATGTCGCCGTACAGCTGCAGCCGGAGGACGCGCCGCGGCTCGAGGCGGCGGTGGCGCTGCGGGAGGCGCCGGAGGTCGGGGACGCGGTGGGGGTGGAGTTCGACGTGGCGGAAATCGTCGTGGTCGGCTGACCGGTCCCTTCATAGGGTGCGGGCATGACACTGCTCGCGCACGACCGCTACTGCGACCAAATCGCCCACCAGGTGGCCGGGTTGAGAGCCGTGGTGACATCCGGTACCGACCTGTCCGCGACCGTGCCGACCTGCCCCGACTGGTCCCTGGAACAGCTCGTACGGCACATGGGTGGCGCCCTGCGCTGGGTGGAGCTGCTGGTGCGGACGCGGGCCCAGGAGCACGTTCCGGACGAGCGGGTGCCGATGCACGACGGTCCCGAGGCCCGCGGCGACGCCGCCGCGCTGGACGCCTGGCTCGGCGAGACCGGCGAGATGGTCGTCGGGACGCTCCGGGAGGCCGGGCCGGACGCGAAGGTGTGGGGGTGGGCCGGGACGCCCAGTTCGGGCTTCTGGGCGCGTCGGATGACCCACGAGATCACCGTCCACCGCGCCGACGCCACCCTCACCGCCGGTCTGCCCTACGATGTCGCGCCGGACGTCGCCGCCGACGCGCTCGACGAGTGGCTGGAGATCGTGGAGTACATCCAGCGCAACGTCCCGCACCGGGCGGCGAATGAATTCCACGGCCCCGGCCGCGCCATCCATCTCCACGCCACCGACACCGCGCCCGAGTTGAACGCCGAGTGGATCGTCGAACTCCTCGAGGACGGCGTCGCCTGGCGCCGCGGCCACGAGCGGGCGACCGTCGCCCTGCGCGGCCCGCTCACCTCCGTGCTCCTCGCCTTCTTCCGCCGACTGCCCCTGAACAGCCCGGAGTTGGAGATCGTCGGCGAGCGGGAGCTGCTGGAGTTCTGGCTGGAGCGGGCGACGTTCGGATGAACGACCGTGGCCCGTCCCCTCACGAGGGGACGGGCCACGGTGTTGCTGCGAAGTGAGGCGTCAGTTGCCGCTGTTCGCCCCGCGACGGCGCATGCCGAAGAAGACGGCGCCGCCGCCGACCACGACGAGCGCGCCCGCGATACCGGCGATCAGGCCGGTGTTGGAGTTCGCACCGGTCTCGGCAAGGTTCGAGTCACCGGCCGCCGGGGACGGCGCGTTGCTCGAGGTGCCGGCCGGAGCGGTGGTGCTGTCCGAGGCCGACGGAGTCGGGGTCGGGCTCTCCTCGGCCGGGGTCGAGGCGGACTCAGACGGCGACGGGGTCGCCGGCGGGGTCGACTCGTCCTTGGAGCAGCCCTCGGACGGGGTCGTCAGGTTCGGCTTGATGTCCTCGTCGACGCGGTTGCCCGCCTTGACGTGGATGCGGTACTCGGCGTTCGGCTTCCAGTCCTCGGCGAAGGTGACGGTGACGCCTTCGCGCGAGCCCTTGACCTCGGTCGGCTTGCCGATCTGCTGCACGTCGGCGCCGTTGTTCTCGAGGAACACGGTGATGACGGCCGAGGTGCCGGAGGCGTCGACGTCGGTGACGTTGATGACGCCCTTGGCGCCGTCGCACTTGGCTTCGGCGGAGAACTCACTGATGTTGCAGGCGAGTGCGCTGCCCGCGGCGCTCAGCGCGAGCGCGGAGGAGGCGGCGGCAACGCCCAGGATCTGCACGGAACGACGTGCGGTACGGCGGGTTATGGACACGTTTGCCCTTCACGGGATGCGCAACTGCGGGGGGCTTACGGGGGAAGTGGAGCGTCTGTGGAGGCGAAGCCTCACTTTCCCCAGGAGACTCACAGGTTTATAAGCGTTCGATAAGGAGTGTCAATGCGTATGCGGATCTAGGTTGTTGGCTTTGCTCTCTTATTAATCAGCGAGACGTTTCAAGGCCTCCGGAGCCTCCTCGATCCGGTCAACGAGGGCGATACGGGACTCCATCGACCGTTCCCGGGCGAGGGCCCGCAAGAGGGGCCACGTGGGCAGCCGCTCGGTCCAGTGCTCCCGGTCGACGAGGACCATGGGCGTCGGTTCGCCGCGCGACTCGTAGTAGTTGGGCGTCGCGTTGTCGAAAATCTCCTGAACGGTGCCGGCGGCGCCCGGCAGGAAGACCACGCCCGCGTTGGAGCGGGCCAGCAGGCCGTCCTCGCGGGTGGCGTTGGCGAAGTACTTGGCGATGTGCGACGCGAAGGGGTTCGGCGGTTCGTGGCCGTAGAACCAGGTGGGGATGCCGAGGGAGTGGTTGCCCTTCGGCCAGCGGGTGCGCACCTCGAAGGCGGCCCGGGCCCATTCGGTGATCGAGGGCGAGAACGACGGTACCTTCGCCAGGAGTTCGCAGGCCTCGTCCAGCACGGCCTCGTCGTACGGCGCCGCGTACGCGCCCAGGTTCGCCGCCTCCATCGCGCCCGGGCCGCCGCCGGTCGCCACGGTGAACCCGGCGTGTGTCAGCTCCCGGCCGAGCCGTGCGGAACCGGCGTACGCCCGGGTGCCGCGCGCCATCGCGTGGCCGCCCATGACGCCCACCACCCGTGCCCCGCGCAGCAGTTCGTCGAGGGCGTCGGAGACGGAGTCGTCGTGGACGGCGCGCAGCATCGAGGCGTAGATGTCGCCGTCCGCCTTGGTGCGCTGGAACCAGGCGTAGGCGAGGGCGTCCGGTGTCTGCTCGTAGCCCTTGTCGAGCGAGGCGAACAGCTCGTCGGGCGTGTAGAGGTGACCGCGGTACGGGTCGAAGGGCAGGTACGGGACGGGCGGGAAGACGAGGGCGCCGTCGGCGCGGACCTTCGCCGCCGCGTCGTCACGCATCCGGCAGCCGAGGAAGACGGCCCGGGCGGTGTCGGTGGTGAGCAACTCCCGCGTACGGTCCGTCAGATCGACGCCCTGTACGCGATGTCCGGCAAGAGTGCCGCGGGCCGAGACGGTCGCGTCGAAGTCCTCGAGCGTCTCGATCTCGCGGTCGTCGTGGTGGGCCGCATGGGCCGGGCTCGTCTGCACGGGCCCATGCTAGGCACCCCTGCCGCTCAGCCCTGGACGGCCGCCGGGTCCATCCACACGACCTCCCAGCTGTGGCCGTCGAGGTCGTCGAAGGAACGGCCGTACATGTAGCCGTGGTCCTGGGTGTCGTTGTTTCCCGTGCCGCCCGCGGCGATCGCCTTCTCGACCAGCTCGTCGACCTTCTCGCGGCTCTCGGCACTCAGACACAGCAGCGCCTCGCTGGTCCTCGTCGAGTCGGCGATCTCCTTCTTCGTGAAGTCCGCGTAGCGCTTCTTGCTGAGGAACATCGCGATGATGGTGTCGCTGATCACGACGCAGGCGCAGTCGTCGGTGCTGAACTGCGGATTGATCGTGTAGCCGAGCTCGGTGAAGAACTTCTTCGACGCGTCGACGTCGTTGGTGGCCAGGTTCACGAAGATCATCTGCTGGTACATGTGAGGTCTCCCATCGGATGCGTGGCGTTCGCAGGGGTAGACCGCGGGCCCGTGCGGAACTCATCGCCTCCTGGGAATCGTGTTCCTACGAGTTCTCAGCGGGCCAGTGGCAGCGCCGCCAGCTCGGCCACGATCAAGGTCAGCGGGGCGAACACGGCGAGCAGCGCGCCCGCCCGGAGGGCGGCGGCACTGCGCAGCATCGTGGTGGGGGCGCCGAGCCGCAGCAGCGCGGCCGTGGTGTCCGCCCGGGCGTGCTTGGCCTCCACCGCGGAGGTGAGCAGCGTCGCGACGGTGCAGCCGGTGACGAGGAGCGTGCCGAAGGTGCTGAGAGGGCCGAAGGCGGGGGCGTTGGTGTCGTACAGCGCGGTCATCGCGAACGCGCCGGAGGCGACCGCGGAGACGACGCCCAGGGGCCGTCCGATGCGGTTGGCCTCCTCCATGAGGACGCGGCCGGCCAGCAGCCGCAGGGCGCCGGGCCGGGCCGCCTGGAGGAGGCGGCCGCAGAGGTGGGTCAGGCCGGGGCCGACGAGGGTCAGGCCGAGGGCGGTGAGGACCCAGCCGGCGAGGACCGCGGGGGTGCCGGAGGTGAGGCTGCCCAGGCCGAGGCCGGGGGCGCTTGTCGCACGGCCGGCGTAGGCCTCCACGGCCAGGCCGGCGGTGAGCACGGTGACGCCCCAGGGGAGGCCCGCGGGCGCGTTGCGGGGAGCCGGGGGCTGGGTGGGGTCGGGGTCGGGTGCGACGGAACCCGGGGGCGGCTCTGCAGGGGTGGACCCGTTCACGGCGGGCGGTACGGCGTCGGGCGTCGCGGCAGGCTGCCGTACGGCGATCCGGAAGCGGGCGCCGAAGCGGCCGTACGCGCCGAAGGTCTCCCGTGCCACCGACCGGCCGTACGCCCCGAAGCGGCCGTATCCGCGTCCTGTCGCCCGTGCCGTGCCCGGCCTGGTGTCTCGCGGCCGCAGGACCAGCGCGACCGTCACCGACGCGATCGCCGGGACCAGCGCAAGGAGCGTCAGGGCCGCGGGGACGGGCAGCGGCTGGTCCGCGGCCAGGAACGCGGAGGCGGCGCCGTCGAAGGGGATGCCGGTGAGGTCGCCGCGGAGGTGGAGGAAGAAGAGGAGAGCCAGCATCGAGCCCAGCGTGCAGGACAGGGTCGTCGTCGCGGCCGAGATCGACATCAGGCGGGCCGGGCCCAGGCCGATGGCCGAGAGACCGGGCCGCGGTTTCGTGGCCGGGTCGGTGCGGGCCACCGCCACCGCGAAGTGGACGGTGGCGGCCAGCGGGGTCAGGCACCAGGCGAGCCGGAGGACCGAGGCGGCGGGGTTGTCCGCGTGGCTCATGGCGTAGCCGAGGGCGCACAGCAGAAGGAAGCCCGTGCCGGCCGACGCCACCGCCAACAGGGCGCGGCGCAGCTGTACGGCCGGGTGGGCGCCGCGGGTCAGACGGAGAGCGAGCACGCGGCCCGGCCTTCCCTCTCGGTCACCGGAGGCAGGTGGACCGTGTTCACGCGGCGGCCGTCCAGCAGGGACACGGTGCGGTCGGCGAGGGCCGCGGTCTCCGCGTCGTGGGTGGCCAGGACGACCGTGATGCCGTGCGAGCGGGCCGCCGTGGTGAGCGTGCGCAGGACGTGGGCGCGGTCGGCGCGGTGCAGGGGGGCCGTGGGTTCGTCCGCGAACAGGACGGTGGGGGCCGGGGCGAGGGCCCGGGCGATCGAGACGCGCTGCCGCTCGGCCTGCTTCAGTTCGTGCGGGCGTCTGCGCGCCTTGTCGCCGACGTCGAGGCGTTCCAGCCACTCCAGGGCGGCCGTCTTGGCGCGTTGGCGGCTGGTGCCGCGGAGCATCAGGGGCAGGGCGGCGTTCTCCCAGGCGTTCAGCTCGGGTACGAGCACGGGTGCCGGGTCGATCCAGCCGAAGCGGTCGCGGCGCAGGCGCTCACGGGTCATCGGGCCCATGGTGTGGACCGGCGCGCTGTTGAACCAGACCTCGCCGCGCTGGGTCGGCACCAGGCCGGACAGGCAGCGCAGCAGGGTCGTCTTGCCGCTGCCCCGGGGGCCGCTGACGGCGAGGATCTCGCCCTCGCGGACCCCGAGCGAGACGCCGGTGAGCGCGGGCGAGCCGTCACTGTGCTGGAAGTGCAGGGCGCGTGCCCAGAGCACGTCGTTGTCCGGCGGGGCCACCATCCGCGTACACCTCGGTTCAGATCCGTTTTTGCCGTGCCACATCCCCCGTGCGGGGGAACGAAGACAGGGCCGATCGGTCACTCGGCACGCTAGGCAGTTCAGGTGGGGATGCCGGACAGCACACGGCCCCGGGCACCCGTTTCTCACTCGAACGGGCGGCACCGGGGCCGGTGTTGATCATCCCAGCGGAAGATCTTCAAGAACGATCTACGAGAAAGTCCTCAAGGGGGATCTCCGTGGAGGTCAGAGCTTGGTCCACGCCTCCGTCAGCGTCGCGCGCAGGATCTGCTCGATCTCGTCGAACGTCTCCTGGTTGGAGATCAGCGGCGGGGCGAGCTGGACGACCGGGTCGCCGCGGTCGTCGGCCCGGCAGTACAGGCCGTTGTCGAAGAGCGCCTTGGAGAGGAAGCCGTACAGGACGCGCTCGGTCTCCTCGTCGTTGAAGGACTCCTTGGTGTGCTTGTCCTTCACCAGCTCGATGCCGTAGAAGAAGCCGTTGCCGCGGACGTCGCCGACGATCGGCAGGTCGTGCAGCTTCTCCAGGGTCGAGCGGAACGCGCCCTCGTTGTCCAGGACGTGCTGGTTGAGGTTCTCGCGCTCGAACAGGTCGAGGTTGGCGAGGCCGACCGCCGCGGAGACCGGGTGGCCGCCGAAGGTGTAGCCGTGCAGGAAGGTGTTGTCGCCCTTGTAGAACGGCTCGGCCAGGCGGTCGGAGATGATGCAGGCGCCGATCGGGGAGTAGCCCGAGGTCATGCCCTTGGCGCAGGTGATCATGTCCGGGACGTAGTCGAACTTGTCGCAGGCGAACGTCGTGCCCAGGCGGCCGAAGGCGCAGATGACCTCGTCCGACACCAGCAGGACGTCGTACTGGTCGCAGATCTCGCGCACGCGCTGGAAGTAGCCGGGCGGGGGCGGGAAGCAGCCGCCGGCGTTCTGGACCGGCTCCAGGAAGACCGCGGCGACCGTCTCCGGGCCCTCGAAGAGGATCTGCTGCTCGATCTGGTCGGCGGCCCAGCGGCCGAAGGCCTCCGGGTCGTCGCCGAAGAGCGGGGCGCGGTAGATGTTGGTGTTCGGGACCTTGTGCGCGCCGGGGACCAGCGGCTCGAAGGGGGCCTTGAGGGCGGGCAGGCCGGTGATGGACAGGGCACCCTGCGGGGTGCCGTGGTAGGCGACCGCGCGGGAGATCACCTTGTACTTGGTGGGCTTGCCGGTGAGCTTGAAGTACTGCTTGGCGAGCTTCCAGGCGGTCTCGACCGCCTCGCCGCCGCCGGTGGTGAAGAAGACCTTGTTCAGGTCGCCCGGAGCCTCGCCGGCGAGCCGCTCGGCCAGCTCCACGGCCTTCGGGTGGGCGTAGGACCACACCGGAAAGAACGCCAGCTCCTGCGCCTGCTTGAACGCCGCCTCGGCGAGCTCGACGCGGCCGTGGCCGGCCTGGACCACGAACAGGCCCGCGAGACCGTCGAGGTAGCGCTTGCCCTTGTCGTCGTAGATGTAGGTGCCCTCGCCCCGGACGATGGTGGGGACGGGGGAGTTCTCGTACGAGGACATGCGGGTGAAGTGCATCCACAGGTGGTCGTACGCGGTCTGGCTGAGGTCCTTGGTGCTCACGGTTATCGGGTCCTCACGGTTATCGGGTTCCCCACATGTAGGTCTGCTTCTTGAGCTTCAGATAGACGAAGCTCTCGGTGGAGCGCACGCCTGGCAGCGCCCGTATGCGTTTGTTGATGACGTCCAGCAGGTGGTCGTCGTCCTCGCAGACGATCTCGGCGAGGATGTCGAACGAGCCCGCGGTCATCACCACGTACTCGACCTCCGGCATGGCGGTCAGCGCTTCGGCCACCGGGTCCAGGTCGCCCTCGACGTTGACGCCGACCATCGCCTGCCGGCGGAAGCCCACGGTGAGCGGGTCCGTGACGGCGACGATCTGCATCACGCCCTGGTCGAGCAGCTTCTGCACGCGCTGGCGCACGGCGGCCTCGGAAAGGCCGACCGCCTTGCCGATGGCGGCGTACGGCCGGCGGCCGTCCTCCTGGAGCTGTTCGATGATGGCGAGGGAGACGGCATCCAGATTCGGAGTGCCGTTCCTGGACTCGCGGGAGTCCCTGTGCTCTGCGCTTCGACTGGCCACGACCTCACTGTGCACGACGTCTCGACGCTTCCGCAAGGGCGGAGCGATGAAATTCGTTGTTTACGCGGCCGAGACCTGCGGATTTCGCAGTTCTGATGTGACTGGGGGTGTTGAAAACGTGGGTGCGCGGATTAGGGTGGGTGTCTCAGTGAGTGGGACACCGCAAACAGATCAGATCTGACAGGAGGCCGGCAGTGAGCACCGAGCTGCGTCGTCTGCGCAACTACGTCAATGGTGAGTTCCGGGACGCCGCCGACGGACGGACCACCGAGGTGGTCAACCCCGCGACGGGCGAGGCGTACGCGACCGCGCCGCTGTCCGGCCAGGCGGATGTGGACGCCGCGATGGCGGCCGCCGCCGCGGCCTTCCCGGCCTGGCGCGACGCGACCCCCGCCGAGCGGCAGAAGGCCCTGCTGAAGATCGCGGACGCGTTCGAGGAGCGGGCCGAGGAGCTCATCGCGGCCGAGGTGGAGAACACGGGCAAGCCGATCGGGCTCACGCGGTCCGAGGAGATCCCGCCCATGGTCGACCAGATCCGCTTCTTCGCGGGCGCGGCCCGGATGCTGGAGGGGCGCTCGGCCGGCGAGTACATGGAGGGGCTGACCTCCATCGTCCGGCGTGAGCCGGTCGGCGTCTGCGCGCAGGTCGCGCCGTGGAACTACCCGATGATGATGGCCGTATGGAAGTTCGCCCCGGCGATCGCCGCGGGCAACACGGTCGTCCTGAAGCCCTCGGACACGACCCCCGCGTCGACGGTGCTCATCGCCGACATCATCGGGTCGATCCTGCCCAAGGGCGTCTTCAACGTCATCACCGGCGACCGTGACACCGGCCGCCTGATGGTGGAGCACCCGACCCCGGCGATGGCGTCCATCACCGGCTCCGTGCGCGCCGGCATGTCGGTCGCCGAGTCGGCGTCCAAGGACCTCAAGCGCGTCCATCTGGAGCTGGGCGGCAAGGCGCCGGTCGTCGTCTTCGAAGACACCGACATCCCCAAGGCCGTCGAGGACATCTCGGTGGCGGGCTTCTTCAACGCCGGCCAGGACTGTACGGCGGCGACCCGCGTCCTCGTTCAGGAGGCCATCCACGACGAGTTCGTGGCCGCACTCGCCAAGGCCGCGGCCGAGACGAAGACCGGGCAGCCGGACGACGAGGACGTGCTGTTCGGGCCGCTGAACAACCCGAACCAGCTCAAGCAGGTGAGCGGATTCATCGAGCGGCTGCCCGCTCACGCCAAGGTCGAGGCTGGCGGTCACCAGGTGGGCGAGAAGGGCTACTTCTACGCGCCCACCGTCGTGTCCGGGCTGAAGCAGGACGACGAGATCGTCCAGAAGGAGGTCTTCGGACCGGTCATCACCGTCCAGTCCTTCACGGACGAGGAGCAGGCGGTGGAGTGGGCCAACGGCGTCGAGTACGCCCTCGCCTCCTCGGTGTGGACCAAGAACCACGGGCGTGCGATGCGGATGTCCAAGAAGCTGGACTTCGGGTGCGTGTGGATCAACACCCACATCCCGCTGGTCGCGGAGATGCCGCACGGAGGCTTCAAGAAGTCCGGCTACGGCAAGGACCTGTCGGCGTACGGCTTCGACGACTACACGCGGATCAAGCACGTGATGACGTCCTTGGACGCGTAGCCGTCACCACAGAGCCGTGGCCCCGGACGGGAGTTGATCCGTCCGGGGCCACGGTTTCCCCCTCCTGTGCCCCCTCCGCAGTGGTCAGGCGCTCTGGACGCCGGTGGTCAGACCGGGCAGGTCGTCGCCGGGCCTGCCCTTCTCGGTGTGCAGAGAGGGGCCTTCCCCGCCCGGCTCACCCGGCTTGCCCGGCAGCGGCGGCAGACCGGGAGCGGACGGGAACGTGATGCCGGTCTTCTCCAGGACCGGTCCGCATGCCTTCATGGACTTCTTGTACGCCTTGGACGTCGGGTCGAAGTCGCCGTCGGTGACCTTCACTTCCAGTCGTACGTGACCCTCGTCGTCCTTCGAGGCGTGGAAGTGCGGGAAGACCGCCCGACCCTCGTCCTTCATGCAGGCGGCGAAGTCCTCGTCGGCAGTGTTGACGTCGTCGGGGGCGCCCGCGGTCGGGTGGTACGCCACCGCGAACGCGGCGCCCTTGGGCGGCTCGGGGTGCTTGCCGCCCTTGCTCTGCTCCTGCGCGACCGACACCTCCGTGCCGGCGTGCTTCGAGGCCGGCAGCGTCGATGTGCCGGTGGCCTGCGCGGCCGACGCGCTGACCGTGCCGAGGGCGGCGGCCGTGAGGACGGCGATGCCGAGGGCGAGGCGCTGTGGCCGGGTCGCCAGTGCGCGCATGGGTTCCTCCTGTGGTGGGGTGCTTTGCCTACGACGCCCAGGCAACTCCCCGGCCGGTTACAGCAGCGGAACGGCTGCTCTTATCCGGGTGTAACCGGCCTCCCGCCACACTGACGGCCATGCGTGTGCTGGTGGTCGAGGATCACGAAGAGCTCGCCGAGACCGTGGCGGGCGGGCTGCGGCGGGAGGGGATGGCGGTCGACCTCGCGCTCGACGGTCCGACCGCCCTGGAGCGCGCCGAGGTCAACGGCTACGACGTCGTCGTACTGGACCGGGACCTGCCCGGGGTGCACGGTGACCAGGTGTGCCGACGGCTGGCCGCGGGCGGCAGTCGTGCGCGGGTGCTGATGCTCACCGCGTCCGGGACCGTCGCCGACCGGGTCGCGGGGCTCGGACTGGGCGCCGACGACTATCTGTCCAAGCCGTTCGCGTTCACCGAACTCGTCGCGCGGATACGGGCCTTGGCGCGCCGTGCGCAGCCCGCCCTGCCGCCGGTCCTGGTCCGCGGCGAGCTGCGCCTCGACCCGGCACGCCGGGAGGCGAGCCGGGCCGGGGGCCAATTGCCGCTCAGCCCCAAGGAGTTCGCGGTACTGGAGCTGCTGCTCGGGGCGCAGGGGGCGGTCGTGTCCACCGAGGAACTCCTGGAGCGGGCATGGGACGAGGCCGCGGATCCGTTCAGCCAGACCGTGAAGGTCACCGTCAGCCGACTGCGGCGCAAGCTGGGGGAGCCGCCGCTGATCGAGACGGTGGACCGGGCCGGGTACCGCATCCGATGAGGGCGCTGTCGCAGGTGTTCCCGCGCAGCATCCGGTGGCGGCTCACCCTCCTCTACAGCGCCCTGTTCGTGGTGGCGGGCGCGCTGCTGCTCGGCTTCGTCTACTTCCTCGCCGTGCACTCCGTTGCGGGCAGCCGGACCGTCTCCTCGGTCGAGAGTCCCGGGGTGCCGGGCGGCGACGCGGTGCCGGCCGCGCCGGCGACCATCAGCGCCGTGGCCCGGATCATCCGCGAGGACCAGCTGCACGATCTGCTCGTCGAGGCCGCCATCGCGCTCGCCGTGATGGCGCTGGCGTCCGTCGTCCTGGGCTGGGTGATGGCCGGGCGGGTGCTGTCGCCGCTGCGGACGATGACCGCCACCGCACGCCGTGTCTCCGCCGACAACCTGCACGAACGGCTCGCCGTGCCCGGCCCCGACGACGAGCTGAAGGCGATGGCGGACACCTTCGACGACGTGCTGGCCCGGCTGGAAGGCGCGTTCGAGGCGCAGAAGCAGTTCGTCGCCAACGCCTCGCACGAACTGCGCACGCCGCTCACGCTCCAGCAGACCATCGTCGACGTGACGCTCGCCGACCCGGGGGCGTCCGAGGAGTCCCTGCGGGCGGCCCTGCTGCGGGTGCGGGCGGCCGGGCAGGAGCAGGAGCGGCTGATCGACGCCCTGTTGACGCTGGCGCGCAGCCAACGGGGCCTGGAGCGACGGGAGTTCGTCGACCTGGCGGCGATCGTGGGGGAGCGGCTGCCGGACTCCCGGAGTCCGGACTCGGGGCGCCCGGACTCCGGGTGCCGGGTGATGGCCCGCTTGGAGCCCGCGCCCGTGCTGGGGGATCCGCAGCTGATCGAACGGCTGGTGGTGAACCTGACCGAGAACGCCGTGCGCCACAACCTTCCGGCCGGCGAGGACGCCTGGGTGAGCGTGTGGACCGGAGTGGACGCGGCGGGCCGCCCCGGACTGCGGATCGAGAACAGCGGGCCGGTGATCCCGCCGGACCAGGCGGCCGGGCTCTTCCAGCCGTTCCGCCGGCTCGGTCCCGATCGGGTCCGGAAACGGGACGGGCTGGGCCTCGGCATGTCCATCGTGGCTGCAGTCGTCGCCGCGCACGGCGGTCGCGTGCTGGCCGTGACGCGCCCGGCCGGCGGTCTGGTGGTGGAGGTCGGCCTCCCTCGGTACCTGCCCGCGCCGACCACGACGCCGACGCCCGCGCTCCGATCGACGGCCGGGGTCCCCCGAGTGCCGGCTGCGCATCCGCGCCGGATGCCCGGGGCCGCCGTAGGGAAATGATGGACAGGGTGTCCGGCCTGCGCGGACGTACTCGACGCTGCGTCGATTGTCGTCCCACAGGCAGGGGCGGCATGCTGCGGGGATGCCCCTGACGCCGAAGACCTCCTCGCTCTCCCGCCGGTCCCTGCTGCGCGCGCTGGGCGGCGGCGCGGTGCTCGGCGGCCTGGCCGGCTGCGGGGTGCCCGCCGCGTATGTGCACCCGGGTGACCGTGCCGTCGCCGACGTGTCCGCCAGTGACAAGAGGCTGACCTGGGCGAACTGGCCGTTGTACATCGACACCGACGACGACAACCCGAACCGGCGGCCCACGCTGGAGGCCTTCGAGAAGCGCACGGGGATCTCCGTCAAGTACACCGAGGAGATCAACGACAACGACGAGTTCTTCGGCAAGATCAGTCCCGCCCTGATGAACCACCAGCAGACCGGCCGCGATCTGATCGTCATGAGCGACTGGATGTGCGCGCGGTTCGTGCGGCTGGGCTGGGTCCAGGAGATGGACCGGGCGAAGCAGCCCAACGTGGCCAAGTACCTTGATCCGCAACTGCGTTCGCCCGCGTTCGACCCCGGCCGCAGGTACTCGGTGCCGTGGCAGTCCGGCATCACCGGCATCGCCTACGACCGCCGCAGGCTCGGCCGGGAGATCCGGCACGTCTCGGACCTCTGGGCGAGCGACCTCAAGGGGCGGGTGACCCTGCTGTCCGGCCTCGACGAGTCGTTCGCGCTGTTGATGCAGGGCAACGGCGTCGACATCACCAAGTGGACGGCGGCCGACTTCGACAAGGTCTGCGACCAGGTCGAGAAGTACGTCGCAGGCGGCCAGATCCGCCGCTTCACCGGCAACGACTACACCAAGGACCTGGTCAGCGGCGACGTCCTGGCCTGTCAGGCGTACTCCGGCGATGTGATCCAACTCCAGGCCGACAACCCGCACATCCGCTTCCTCGTGCCCGAGGAGGGCGCGGAGCTGTGGGCCGACTCGCTGATGATCCCGGACCGCGCCCAGCACATGAGGAACGCCGAGCGGCTCGTCGACTACTACTACGAGCCCGCCGTGGCCGCCGAACTCGCCGCCTGGGTGAACTACGTCTGCCCCGTCCCGGCCGCCCAGGACGTCCTCGCCTCCTCGAAGGACAAGGACACGGCGGCCCTCGCCGAGAACCCGCTGATCTTCCCGGACGCGGCGATGCGCAAGCGGCTGGTGATCGCGCGGGACATCACGTCGAAGGAGCGGGTGGAGTTCGCGAAGAGGTGGAACAAGATCGTGGGGTTGTGAGGCGTCGCGGTACCGCCCTCCTCACGAGGTGTACGTCCGCGGCCTCCGGCCCGGGGCCTTCGTCGTGGTGACGAAGGACCCGGGTTGTCACCGGAGGCGGGATGCCGGCCAGGGATGCCGGTCACGGATTCCGGTCAGGCGGGGAGTACGCGGATGGCGGCGATGTCGAACTGGAGGCGTACCTTCTCGCTCACCATGGCGCCGCCCTCCGCCAGTCGCTGGTTGTAGGTCAGGCCCCAGTCGGAACGATTGATGGTGGTCGTGCCGTCGAAACCGACCCGCTCGTCACCGAACGCGTCGGTGACGTGTCCTATGTAGGTGAGTTCGAGGTCGACCGGACGCGTGGTGTTCTTGATGGTGAGGTCGCCGCTCATGCGGTAGACGTCGTTGTCCGCGAGGCGCACCGTCGAACTGACGAAGCGCATGTGCGGATAGGTCCGGGCATCCAGGAAGTCACGGCCGACCAGATGGCCGTCGCGCTGTTCCACCCCCGTGTCGACGGACCCGGTGGCGAGGACGATCTCGGCCCGTGAGCGGGACGGATCGCGGCCGTCGAAGTAGAGGCGGCTCTGGTACTCCGTGAAGGCTCCGCGCACCGTCGTCACCAGGGCATGGCGGACGGAGAAACCGATGCGACTGTGGGCCGGGTCGATCTGCCATTCGCCGGTCAACGACGCCAGGGCCGGATCCGGCCGGTTCACCGTGGGGGCGAAGGCCGGTGGCTCCAGGGGGAGTTGCGGGGCGGGTGCGGTGGGGGGAGCCGGGCGGCGCAGGGACGCAGCTCGGGTGAACAGGTTCATGGTTCACCTACCTACGTCACCACAGAAATTGCCGCAAGCCTCCTTCAGCACCCGCGCACACGGTCACCACGAATCCCCCCTGTAAAGCGTGGGTTACGTTCTTTCAGTGCCCCGGGGATGCGGTCCAGCACCGGAAACGGGACCAGGCCGTAGTGGTAGAAGTCCACGGCGTCGGCACCGCCGGGCCCGGTGGCCGCGGCGGTCTTCGCGGCCAGGTGTTCGGCGGACTCGGTGTCCGGAAACCCCGGGCGCAGCACCGCGCGCAGCGAGCAGCCGCCCGGCAGGACGGCCCGGTGGGCGGCGACGTCGGCCGCGATCCGCTCCGGGTCACGGGCGTAGGCGAGGACGGCGTAGCCGGGGACGACGGCGCCGATCGCGGCCGGGTCGACGCCGGTTCGCCAGGCCTCGTCGACGGCGAGCGGGCCCGTCGGCAGGCCGTCCGCATAGCCCTTGATCGCGCCGGTCAGATCGAGGAAGACCAGCCGGGAGCCCTCGGCGGCCACCGCGGCGGCCACGGTCGCGGCGAGCGAGGTGACGGTGTCCGTGCGGGTACGCACGTACGCGGCGACGGGCTCCGGCAGGTCGTCGATGCCCGGCCCGCCGGGCCGCGGATCCGCGCCGTCCAGCACCCGGCCGACCGTACGGGCCGCCGCGGCGCGCGCGGCACCGGCGTCCGCTCCGGCCGATTCGGCGCGCCCCGTGCAGTGCGGGCAGAAGCACAGACCCAGCAGGAAGTCCTCCGCCGGGCCGAGGGGGACGAAGCTGCGTTCGTGGTGGTAGCCGTGGCCGAAGGTGCCGTAGTGGAGGGACTCGGCGACCACCGCGTCCACGCCGAGGCGGGCCACCGAACGGGCGAGGGCCACGGCGTACGCCCGCACGTCGGGGTGGGCCGGGCACAGGTCCGCCGGGGCGGCCCGGTCGCCGAAGCAGTTCTGCTGGGTGACGTCCGGGTGGGCCAGGCCCAGGGTCGTGTTGTGCAGGAACACGGTCCAGCCGTGCAGGGCCGCGCCCCGCTCGGCCGTACGCCTGCGTGCCTCGCGCAGCGGTTCTTCCTCGGCGCCCGGCTGCACGGGAGGCGTGAGGCGCAGGCCGTCGAACAGGTCGGCGGGCGGGACGACGTGGGTGCCGTCGCGGCGCAGGGTGACCCGCGCCGGGCCGTGCGGGGTGACGTCACGCGCGCGGTGGTAGGCGGCTGCGACGGTGAGGGTGTCGCAGCCGTAGGTGCCGAGGACGCGGTCGAGCACCTCGGTGGTGCCCTCGGCGCGCAGGTCCTCGACGAAGGCGTACGTCGACGCCGTGGAGGCAGGGGAAGCCGGAGAGGTCGGCAACGGGCTTTCCATGGGGCGCCTTTCGGAGCGGGGTTCGGGTTCAGCGGCCGGTGTCGCGGACCCTGGAGGAGCCGAGGACGTGGGAGATCTCCAGGCCGGTGCGCACGACCATGGGGCCGACCTCGCGGACCCGGGCGGGAGTCATGCGGGTGGTGAGACCGGAGACGCTGACCGCGCCGACCGCCGCGTCGGTGTGGTCGAAGACGGGGGCGGCGACGCACCGCACCTCCGGCTCGTTCTCGCGGTCGTCGATGGCGTAGCCCTGGCGCCGGACGCGGTCGAGTTCGGTGCGCAGCCGCTGCGGATCGGTGCAGGTGTGCGCGGTGACCGGCGGCATCCCGGCGGCCACCACCACCCGGAACGCCTCCTCGCCCTGCCAGGCGAGGATGGCCTTGCCGACGGCCGTGCGGTAGGCGGGGACACGGCTGCCGATCCGGGAGGCCATGCGGACGTTGGTCTCGTTCTCGACCTTGTCGACGTAGACGACGTCCGGCTGTTCGTACACCACCAGATGGCAGGTTTCCCCCACCGCGTGCTGGAGCAGCCGCAGCGGTTCCGTGGCCACGGTCCTCAGATCGAGCGAGGACAGGTAGGCCTGGCCGAGCCGCAGCGTGCCGTGGCCGAGCCGGAACCACCCCGTCTCCCGGTCGCGGACCAGCAGGTCGGCCTCCATGAGGGGCGCGGCCAGCCGCAGCACCGTGCTCTTGTTGATGTCGAGTTCCTCCGCGAGCCGGGTCAGGGAGATGCCCCGGCCGGTGCCGGCGTGGTCGCGGACGTACTCGAGAACGGTGAGGGCGCGGCGCAGCGAGGAGGACTGGTTGCGGCGGGCCGGGGGTCCCGGAGTGGCGGTCATGTCGTACTCCTCGGCAGCAGTCCGCGGGCGACCGTGTCGCGGGCGGCCACCAGGTGCCGTCCGGCGCGGGCGAGTGAGACCTCGTGATGGCCGGGGAAGAGCGCGTCGACGTCCAGCTCGGCCAGCAGGGTCAGACTGGCCGCGTACTCGGGCACCCGGCAGTCGTGCAGATTCTGCAGTGAGATACGGCCCCCGGTGAAGACGCAGTCCCCGGAGAACAGCGCCCGGTAGCCGGGGGTGCGCAGGTGGTAGCAGACGTGGCCGTCGGCGTGGCCGGGCGTCGCGACGGCGCGCAGGACGACGCCGCCGCCGAGGTCGATCTCCTCGCCGTCCGCGATGGGCTCGACGCGGGGGCAGGGGGTGAAGGTATACGACTGCGGGTAGACCCCGGCGGCCTTGCCCTTGTCGACGCTGAGGCCCTGTTCGTCTCCCGTGGCGATCCACTTCACCGCCGCGGCGCCGGCACGGACGCGGAGTCCGGGCAGGTGCTCGGCCAGGGCTGCGGCGCCGCCCGCGTGGTCGGCGTGGCCGTGGGTGAGGAGGAGGTGGTCGACGGCCCGGGTGACCACGGGCCCGGACCGGCCCGCTCCGGCGTCGATGAGGGCGCTGTGCCGGCTGCCCTGCACCAGATAGACGTGGCAGTCCAGGGGGTCGGTGAGATCGAAGCCGGCGGCGCCGCTGGCGACGAGGGTGACGTGGTCGGTCAGGCGCACGGCCGCCCTCCCGCCGCGGGGTCTTCGGCCCGTGGGCGTCTGCCGGTCGTGTGCGGCTGGTCGCGCCCCGCGGCGGAGCCGCATGTCGACACAGCCCCGCGCCCCTGCGGGGCGCCTGCCCGACCTTGCGTTTCTCGGACCGTTGTCACGACGACCCTCGCGGCCAGTTCCACCTCGGCCAGTTCCACCGACTCCGTTGCCGCATGCGCGTCCGTCACCGAGCCCGGGCCGAAGACCACTGACGGGATTCCGGCGCGGGCGAGCTTGCTGGCGTCGGTGCCGAAGGGCATCCCCGCAGCCGTGGAGGGAAGGCCGTGGGCTGCCAGAGCTCTACCGAGTGCGGTGACGATCGCCGCGTCGGGTCGTGTGTCCAGCGCCGGGTCCACCGTGAACGGTGGGTCCAACTCCGCGCCGAAAGCGGCCAGTTCCGCACGATCGTGCTCCCAGACCGCCTCCAACCCCTCACCGGGCAACGTCCGCCGGTCGATGTCCACCTCGCAGGTGCCGGGGATGGTGTTGGGACCGGTGCCGCCCCGGATCCGGGTGATCGAGCGGGTCGCGGGGCCGAGGAGCGGGTGCGGCGGGACATCCGGAGCGGTCGTGGCGAGGTGGGCGATGACCGGTCCCATCGACGTGATCGCGTTCACCGCCTCTTCGGGGCGCGAGCTGTGTCCCGCCCGCCCCGTCGTCCGTACGGTGTAGCGGACCACTCCCTTGTGCGCGACCGCCGGCACCAGCCCTGTCGGCTCGCCGACGATCGCGCCCACGACGCGGCGGTCCGCGAGGGCGTCGATCAGATGCAGTACGCCCCGGTACGCGTGCTCCTCGTCGCACACCCCGGCGAGCACCAGCGTGTGCAACGGCGGTTCCCCGCCCGCAAGTTCGGCCGCGGCCAGCATGAACGCCGCGAGCGGACCCTTGGCATCGCAGGCGCCGCGCCCGTACAGCCGCCCGTCCCGGACCACACCCTCGTACGGATCGACGGTCATGCCGTCCGTCTCGACCGTGTCGAGGTGCGACTCCAGCAGGATCGCCTCGGGACGGCGGCCCGGCACGACGGCCACGACGTTGCAGCGCCCGGGCAGCACCTCGTGCAACTCGGCCTGCACACCGTGCCGTTCGAGCCAGTCCCGTACGTACTCCGCGACCGCCGTCTCGCCCCCGTCGCCTTCCTGGCCGCGGGGGTTGACGCTCGGGATCCGTACGAGGTCCCGGAGGAGTTCCTCGACGTCCGTCATGTACGGCGCTCCCTCGCGTAGATCAGCAGCAGGCCGATGATCAGGACGCCGAGGACGACCTGCCGTACGCCCTCCGAGAGGTTCCAGGAGGTCAGCAGTGCGGTCAGCAGGGTGAGCAGCAGGGCGCCGCCCACCGTGCCGAGGAGGTGGCCGCGGCCGCCGAGGATGGAGGTGCCGCCGAGCACGACCGAGGCGATGGACAGGAGTTGGTACGGGCTGCCCATGGTCAGCGAGCTGGTGCCGGTGAAGCCGAGCAGCACCAGGCCCGCCACACCGGCGAGCAGCGCGCAGGAGACGTACGCGGTGAACGCCGTGGTGACCAGGGGTACTCCGGAGGCGCGGGCGGCGTCCTCGCCGGCGCCGAGGGCGAAGGCGTACCGGCCGGTGCGGGACAGATGCAGCAGCCAGAAGGCGGCGGCCGTGATGGCCAGCCACAGCACGAACGCCCAAGGGACGCCCAGCAGGCGGCCGTTGGCGAGCGAGTCCAGCAGGGGCAGCTGCGCCGAGCTGGGCGAGCCGTCCGTGTAGACGAGCAGGGCGCCGGACAGGATCGTGCCGGTGGCCAGCGTCATCACCATCGGCGGAACGCGCAGCCACACCACTCCGGCCGCGTTCACGGCGCCCACCAGCGCGCTCAGCAGCAGCGCCACCACCACGGCCGTCGTGCCGCCGCCTGCGCCGGAGGCGACCTTGGCGCACACCACCGCGGACAGCGCGACCACGCCCGACACCGACAGGTCGATGCCGCTCATCATGACGACCAGGGTCTGGCCGACCGCGACGATGCCCAGGAACGACGCCGTCTGCACCAGATAGCGGAAGTTGGAGACGCTGTCGAAGCCGTCCGCGAAGAGGATCGCCGCGAGCCAGGTGAGAGCGAGGACGCCGAACGCCCAGGCCGCCCGGCTGCCGCGCAGTGCGGTCAGTGGTGCAAGGCTGCTGCTCATACGGCCGCCTCCCGCGTCAGATACGTCTTCAGGGCGAGCGCCACGACGAGGATCACGCCCTGCGCGATGAGCTGGTAGAAGGGCGAGATCCCGGTGAACAGCAGCAGGTTGGTGAGCAGGCCGATGACCAGCGCGCCCAGGACGGTGCCGCGCATCCGGCCCACCCCGCCGAAGAAGCTGATGCCGCCGAGCACCGAGGCGGCGATGGAGTTGAGCGTGTACGGGGTGCCGATGGTCGGGTCCGCGGAGCCGGTTTGGACGGCGAGGCCGATGCCGGCGAGACCGGTGAACACGCCGGCGAGGGCGTACCCCGAGATCTTCACCCCGCGGGTGTGCAGCCCGCTGGCGTAGGCGCCGTGCTCGTTGCCGCCGACGGTGTAGAGGGCGAGCCCGTGCCGGGTGGTGCGCAGCAGTTTCCAGACGGCGAGGACGAGCGCGACGGCGACCGCCGGCAGGGCGATCCCGTTCCAGCCGTTGTTGTACGCGGCCACCAGCCCGCCCGGCACATGGCCGCCGGGCTGCGGCAGGACGACCAGCGTCACCCCGCTCCACAGGAACGACGTGGCGAGCGTGACGACGATCGGGGGCAGTCCGGCGTACGCGACCAGCGTCCCGTTGACCGCGCCCGCCGAGACGGCCACCAGCAGGGCGACGAGCGCGGCGGCCGCCACACCGCCCGCGCTGTGCGCCTCGTAGGTGGCGAACACGGCCATGGAGAGCCCGAGTACCGCACCCAGCGACAGGTCGATCCCGCCGAGCAGCATCACCGTCGTCTGTCCTGCCGCGGCCAGGATCAGCGGCAGGAACTGGGCGGACAGGATGGTGATGGAGGCGGGCGTGAGCAGGCTGGAGTCGTAGTGCTGGTAGGCGACGAGCAGCACCAGCAGAAGTGCCGTCAGGGCGAGGAGGTCGGTGTTGCCGCGGGCGGCACCCGCGAGGCGCTCACGCACGGACCACGCTCCCGACGCCCATGACCGACGACCTGACCAGGCGTTCCTCCGTCAGGTCTGATCCGGCGAGGCGGTCGACGACCGTCCCCTCGTACATCACCGCCACCTCGTCGCACAGGCCGACCAGTTCCATGGTGTCTCCGGAGGTGACCAGCACCGCGAGGCCGTCGTCGGCCAGGCGGCGCAGCAGGTGGTAGATCTCGCGCTTGGTGCCGATGTCGATGCCGCGGGTCGGTTCGGCGAGCAGCAGGACGCGGGGCGCGGTCGGCAGCCACTTGGCGAGCGCGACCTTCTGCTGGTTGCCGCCGGACAGACGGCGGGCCTCCTGTGCGGGGGAGGCCGCCTTGATGCGCAGGCGTCCGATCAGGTCGTCGACCAGCGCGGTCTCCTCGCGGCGCGAGACCGTGGTGAGGCGGCTCGCGGGGGAGAGGGCGCGCAGGTTGGGCAGGGCGAGGTTGTCCCGGACGGTGCGCATGGTGTGGACGCCCTCGGTCTTGCGGTCCTCGGGGACGTACGCGATGCGGTGGCGGATGGCGTCGCGGGGGGAGGACAGACGGACCGGGCGTCCGTCGAGGCTCAGGTCTCCGGTGTGCCGGGCAAGGCCGAACAGGGCCCGCAGGACCTCGCGTTGGCCTTGTCCCTGCAGCCCGCCGAGGCCGATGATGCGCCCGGGCGGGAGGTCGAGGTCGACGCCGGAGCAGGCGCCGGGGACAGTCAACTTCCGTACGCGCAGGAGGGATTCGGGAGCGGAGTCTCCTGCGGCGCCGGGCTCTGCTGTCGCGAGGGCCACCGTTACGGCCGGTGTCTTCGCCGTAGCCGTCGTCGGCCCGGCAGTCGTCATGGCCGCTGTCGTCGCCGTGGTCACGGCGTCCGCCTTGGCCGCGACCGTCGTCACGGCGTCCGCCGTCGTGGCCGTCACGCCTTCCGTCTTGGCCGCGACCGGCGTTACGGCGTCCACCGTTGCCGCAGCCAGCGTTACGGCCTCCGCCTTTGCCGCAGCCGCCTTCGCCGGAAACAGATCCGACAGCTCCCGTCCCACCATCAGCCGCACGATGTCGTCGTGATCCGTCCGTGCCCGTTTCCGGGTCGCCATCACCGCGCCGTCCTTCAGGACCGTCAACCGGTCGCCGACCGCGAGGAGTTCGGCCATGCGGTGGCTCACCAGGATCACCGAGCCGTCCTGGTCGCGGAGTTCGCGGACCACCCGGAAGACGGCGCCCACCTGGTCCTCGTCCAGCGCCGAGGTCGCCTCGTCCAGGATGAGCAGACGGGGCTCGCCCGCCAGGGCCTTCGCCAGTTCGACCAGTTGCTGACTGCCCAGCGGCAGTCGTCCGGCCGGGGTGCGCGGGTCGACGTCGAGGCCGACCCGCTCCAGCAACGGCTGGGCGCGCGCGGCGAGTTCACCGCCCCGGACCAGGCCCCGGCGGCTGGGCCAGTTCCCCAGGAAGACGTTCTCCGCGACGCTCTGGTGCGGGTTGAGGCTCAGCTCCTGGTGGACGGAGCCGATCCCGGCGGCCCGGGCGCGGTGGGGAGACCACGCCCGGGCGACGGGAGTGCCGTCGAAGACGACACGGCCGGAGTCGGGTGCCAGCAGCCCGGTGACGAGGGAGAGCACGGTGGACTTGCCGGCCCCGTTCTCGCCGACCAGGGCCAGCACCTCCCCGGGCTCGACCTCGAAACTCACGTCCGTGAGCACCCGGTTGCCCGCGAACGACTTCGACACCTTCTCGACGCTGAGCAGCGGCGGCACGGTGGTCAACTCCTCACCCGCTCACTTGCCGATGAGCTTGTCGATCTGGGACTGCGGAAGGGCGTTGATCGGATACGAGTCGTCCGGCTGACTCGGCTTCGCGTACTGCGACAGGTTGCTGTCGGTGATCTCGGGCAGCGGGACGGTGATGTCCTGGGGGACGGCGACGCCCTCCCGCTTGGCGACGGCCGCCTCCATGGCGATCACCGCGAGGTAGTTGGGCTGGGCGGTGGCCAGGGAGGAGAACCCTTCCTTCTGCTTGGCCTGCCACAGCTTCAGGAAGCCGTTGTAGTTCTCACCCGTGATCGGGACGAGCTTCTTGTCCTGCTTGACCAGGGTCTGCAGCGCCGCCGCCGACAGTGCGCCGCCCTGCGAGAAGACGCCGTTGATGTCGGAGTGGGCGGAGTACGCCGAGGCGAAGGCCTGGGCGGCCGGCGCGAGGTTGTACTCGCTGTGCACATTGCTGACGATCTTGATGCCGGGGTACTTCTTGAAGACCGCCGCGGCCCCCGACCACCGGTCCTCACTGACGGCGACGCCCGCCGGGCCGTTCATGGCGATGATGCTGCCCTTGCCGTTCAGCTTCTTGGCCAGCCACGTGGCCATCATCGAGCCCCAGGCCTTCTGGTCCGTGCCGACCCGGATGACCTTCTTGCTCGTCGGCAGCGAGTCGAAGGCGACGACGGTGATACCCGCGGCGGAGGCCTGCTCCAGCGCCGGGTTGAGCGCGGTGGAGGAGCCCGCGTCGACGAGGATCACGTCGTACTTCTGCTGGATCATGGCGCGGATCTGGGCGATCTGCTGCGAGGTGTCGCCGTTGGCGTTGAAGGTCTTGAACGAGGAGACCTTGCCCGCCGACTTCAGCTTGTCGACGTCGCCCTGCAGCATCTTCAGGGTCTGCTGCATCCACGACGGGGTCAGGTAGATCGTCGACCAGCCGACCTTGAGGTTCTTGGCCTGTGCGGGGGAGGCGCTCGTACCGGCGGCGCCCGTGGTGCTGCTGCCGGACTGGACGTCGCACGCGGTGACCCCGGCCAGCGCGCACAGGGAGGCGGCGACCGCCACCGCACCACGTACGGAGAGTGCGTTCATCGAAGCTCCTCGAATCCCTCGGAAGGTGCACGGGCGCGTCGAAGCGGCCCGGATGACACCGGATGACAGTGAGTTGGGGTGAGGACCGGTCTGTTGAGAGGGGAACGTAGGAGGTGCGCGAGGGCGGGCACCACGTCTGCAACACAAAATTTCGCATTGCACAACGCTGCCGCTCCGGGGTCTGCCGCGGACGGTTCGCGGGTATCGCTGGCGAACACGCGGACGGCCCTGGGGCGCGGTGGCGCCGGCCAGGGCCGTCCGGAAAGCGTGGTCACACGGGTCGGTACCCGCTCGGGGCTAGCTCGCGTGCGACGGGCCGAAGAACTCGATCTCGGCGATGGCCACCTGCTTGCTCCCCGAGGTCTGGTAGGACGACTCGATCGTGAAGCGGACCGCGGTGACCTCGCCGACACGGAAGGAGACGCGCTGGCCGCCCGCGCTCTGGTCGAGGACGAGTTCACGGGTGGTGGTCTTGCCGTTGGCCAGGGTGATGGTGGCCTTCACGCGGTGCGGGAGCGCCGACTGGGAGAGCTGGGCGGCTTGGGTGGAGACGCCCGGCGTGATGATCAGGTCCAGCAGCCGGGTCGGCTCGTCGAACCTGGCCTCGACCCACTGACCCTTTCCCGAGTCCGCCACCCCAGGGCCCCACCAGGTGTTCCTGTACTTGTCGAAGAGCAACCGCGGTGGGTGCCCCTGGTAGGAGCGGGAGGCGCTATAGCTGTCCGGGGCGACCGAGGCGCGCTTGGAGAAGTGGTCCCGGGTCGCCTGGACGGCCTTGGGGATGTTGAACGCCAGCATGATCAGCACGGTCAGGACGATCGCCGCACCCAGCCAGGTCAGTATGCGGTCGAAGGTGCGGCGCAGGCGCGGGCGGTCGCCCGCCCACGGGGTCTCGCGGTTGCCGAGGCCCACGAGCCGTCGCCACCAGGGCAGTCGGGCCGGTGCCTGCGCCTCGCCGGCCATGGGCATCGCGCACCGGGTGCAGAAGTGTCGGTCGGGCCGGTTGCGGGTGGCGCACCAGGGGCACGGCGTGCCGCCGTCCGCGCCGAGTTCCTCACCCGGGGCCCGTACGGCCTGCGGACGCTGGGCGGCCGGACGGCCGGGCAGGACCGGGGCGACGGAGGGTGTCGTCGTGGGGCGGGGCTCCGGGTCGGCGACCGGAACGAGGAGACGCCGGGCACGGTCCGTCATGCCGTCCGCGTCCGCGGAGGCGTTGGAGGCGGGGACGGGTTCGGTGGGGGCGGTGTCGTCCACGGGCGGGGTGACGGGGTGCGAGGCGGCGGTCGGGGAGGCGGCGCTCCCGCTCCGGTCGGCGGCTCCGGTGCCCCCGGGGGTGCGGGAAGCGGACGGCTGGGAGTCCTGGTGAGAGGCGGCGGCCTGGTCGGCCGAGGCGCCGGGCTCCGTGGTCGTCGTACCCGCGCTCAGCAGGTCCCTCGGAGTGCGGGCCAGCCCCGCACCACCGTCCGCCCGCGCGAAGGCGTCCCAGCCGGGGCCGGCGCCTGGGCCCGAGGCCTGGGCGGCGGGAACGGGTGCGGAGGATCCGGCCGAGGCGGCCGATCCTGCCGGGGACGTCGCGAAGGACGGGTCCCCCGGACCACCGTCCGAAGCCCCGCCGTAGCCGCCGGCGCCCTGCGGGGAGCCGCCTGTGTTCCCGCCGGATCCGCTCATGGCGGCGCGGGATTCGCCGGTGGCACCGCCGAAGTCGTCCGTGTTCCGGGCGGAGTTGCCGGTGGTACCGCCCGAAGCGTGCGCGGTGTCGCGGTAGCCGCCGGCGCCTCGCGCGGTGCCGTCGTCAGCGGCGCCGTAGTCGTCCCTGTTCCCGTTCGAACTGCCCATGGCTGTGCCGGATTCGCCGGGAGTCCGGCCGAAGTCGCCGGTGGTCGGGGTGGAGCCGGCGGTGTTCGGGCCGGGACCGTTCGTGGTGTTGCCGTAGCCGTCGGCGCCTCGCGCGGTGCCGTCGTCAGCGGCGCCGTAGTCGTCCCTGTTCCCGTTCGAACTGCCCATGGCTGTGCCGGATTCGCTGGGAGCCCGGCCGTAGCCGTCGGCGCCTTGCGCGGAGCTGTCGCCCGCCCCGCTGAAGCCGTCTGTGGTCCCGCCGGAGGCGCCCATGGCTCCGGCGGGTTCGCCGGTCGCGCGGCCGGAGTCGCCCGTGCCCCGCGCGGAGCCGCCTGTGCTCCCGGCGGAACGGCCGTCGGCCCCGCTGGGGCTTCGTCCCCCGGGCCGGTCCGTCCAGCTCAGTACGGCCCCGCAGGCGTCGCAGAACGACTGGCCCGGTTCCGCGCGGGTGCCGCAATCGGCGCAGTTCTGGGTGGTCGTCATTTCTCCGGGGTCCTTTCGGCGGGGGCGCCGGCGGTCACCTGGACCGTGTACGGCATGTGGGCGGGGCGGGCGGCTGCCACGAGGGTGTCCAGGCGGTGGTGGTCCGCCGGGGTCGGGTCGGGCAGCCGTAGACGGACGTGGAGGTGGGGGCGCGGATCGCCGGGCACCGGGCCGAGCGGGCGGGCGCTCCAGTCCGCGGCCCCGCTCTCGGTGATCTCCGGTGCGACGCCGAACGTGAGCCGGACCGCTTCGGCCAGCCCGCGCCGGGTGCCGCGGATGCGGTGCAGATACGCGGCGGCGGCCACGGCGGCCCGCAGCAGCGGCTCGGGTTCGCTGCCGTCGGTCTCGGCGCCGACCCAACCGCCCAGCCACTGGGTGAAGTCGAGCGGCGCGAGGGACGGCCGGAAGTACGTGTCGAGGCAGTCGAGCACGCTGTGGATCGGCGCGACCACCTCGTCGAGACCGGCGACGAAGCGCTGGGCCAGGTCGTCGTCGGCGAACACGGCCGGCAGCATCATGCCGATCGGCGCGGAGGAGCCGAGGCCGTCGATGGATCCCCTCATGTGCCCACCTCCGTGGGCCGGTCGACGGCCATCACGCGCCGTCCCCGATGACCCGCACCCGGTGGTCGAACGAGAACACCAGCGACGGCGCCGACAGGTCGATGCGGTCCGTCGCCTCGCCCCGCTTGCCGGTCAGCGGGTCGGCAGGGTGCAGGACCACCTCGTCGACCAGTTCCACACCCGGCACGCGCTGCAGCACCGCGAACACCTCCCCGGACTGGACGGGACGGCCGAACGGCCAGCCGGTGCCGTTCGCCCCGCCGGTCAGGGGGTCGAGGTGCCGGTAGAGGGCGTCGTGGGCCTGGCGGCGCACCCGGTCGGTGTCGACGCCCCGGAAGGCGTGCACGGTGGCCACGACGGTGACCCCCTGGTAGAACGGGGGACCGACCGCCAACCTCGTGCCGATCAGGCGGCGTTCGTCGAGGTGGCGGGTGATGCGGTCCAACAGGGCGTCGCCGGGCACCAGTTGCTCGAAGCGGAGCCGGCCGCCGGGGTCGGGGACCGCCTGCGGCACCACCAACACCCGTACCGCGTAGGCCCCGTGCTCGCTCTCCTCGCCCTCGAGGCAGGTGATGCGTGCGGTCTCGGGGGCGGCGCGGCGGGCCAGCTCCTCGTAGTCGCGCAGGGTGACCGCGCGTTCCTGGGCGCGCAGCGTGATGGGCGCCCTGACCTTGGCCTCCTCGACCGTCTCGCCGTCCACCCCGCCGCGCGCGGCCTCGCGGTTGACGACCTCAGAGACGTACGGGATGGAGGTGCGCAGGATCTGGACGGCGCCGCGCGCCACGTTGCCCGCGCGGCCGCCGCCGGTGCGGTAGCGGCGGGCGCGGACGGGCGAGCCCTTGGGGGCGACCCTGCCGTACTGGCGCAGGCCGCCGTCGGGTTCGCGCACGGCCGGTCCGAAGGCGATCTCGCCGCTGGTGGCGTCGACCGTGATGTGCCGGTCGTACGGTCCCGAGGCCGCGAAGTGCGGGACGACCTGCCAGTCCGTCCAGCCGTCGTCCTCGGCGGTCTGCAGCAGCACCGGCGGGTCGTCGCCGACCACGGGCGCGTGCGCCAGTCGCAGCCGCTGGCCCGGCAGTCCGTCGGACTCGCCGAGTGCCTCGTCGTACACCGTCTCGGCGTGCACGACGGCGGTCGTGCCGCCGATGGTGAAGGCCTCGGCGGCGCGGATCGTCGGGGAGGTGGTGTAGAAGGGCTGGCCCGGGAGGGGTTCGGTGACCCGGCAGCGCAGCCAGCCGGCCTCCTGGCCGGCGTTGCGGGACAGGACGTGCCCGCCGGGGACGTGCAGCACCAGCTCGCCGGGGCGGTTGAGGCCGCCGGTGCCGTCCCGGTCGACCTCGCAGGGCTGCCAGCCGTCCGCGGTCCATGCCTCCCACACCAGCGGCGGCTGCCGCGGGTCCACGCCGACGCCGTCCACCCGGCTGTCCAGGTCCAGGGAGACCGCGCAGTGCGGTACGGCGTTGGTCAGGCCGAGCAGCATGCAGTCGCCGGGGTCGGGAGACTCGGCGAAGCACAGGACGTCCTTGCCGCCCTCGGTGAGGTCGGGCGTCCGGTCGACCACCTGCTCGCCCCGGTGCTGCACCAGCAGATGGCCCAACTCACAGGGAATCACGGCCAGTTCGCGCTCGGTGGCGAAGACGACCGCCTCCTCGCTCTCCGTGCGCGTGGTGGCGACCTCGGTGCCCACCGGCACGGGTATCGGCTCCTCCTGGGGCGCCGAGAGCCAGAACGTCACGTCCGTGCGCGCGGCGGAGGGCGGGAACAGCGTGATCCCGACGAGGTCCAGGAACGCCAGGTGGTTCTTCTCGGGCACCCGGTTGAGCCGGTAGACGATCTGGTCGGCCATGTGGGCGACCGTCTCGACGAGGGTGACGCCGGGGTCGGAGACGTTGTGGTCGGTCCACTCCGGGGCGCGCTGCTGGATGTAGCGCTTGGCGTCGTCGACGAACTGCTGGAAACGCCGGTCGTCGAGGTTGGGTGAGGGCAGGGCCATCAGCGGTCGCTTTCAAGGGAGTTGCCCGCGCCGGGGCCGGCGTCGGGCTCCTCGTGGGACGGAATGACGTAGAACGGGAAGACGAGGCTGCGCGGGTTGTTGGTGCCGCGGATCGAGTAGCGGACGTCGATGAACAGGACGCTCTGGTCGGAGCCGGCCGTGACCTCGACGTCCTCGACCTCGATGCGCGGCTCCCAGCGGTCCAGGCTGACGTGCACCTCGTGCTGGATGCGGCCCGCGGTCTGCTCGTTGACCGGCGCGAACACCAGGTCGTGGATCGCGCAGCCGAAGTCGGGCCGCATGGGCCGCTCGCCCGGCGCGGTCGACAGGACCAGCCGGATCGCCTCCTCGATCTCCCGCTCCCCGCTGACCAGGGCGATCCCGCCGGTCGGCCCGATGCGCAACGGGAACGACCAGCCGGACCCGACGAACTGCTCGGCCATCAGCCGCCCACCTGCCTCTCACGGAAACGGCTCACGGGATCACCATCGGCACAGGGATGGTGGTGACCCCGAACACCGGGGAGCCGACCAGGGTGGTCGGCGCCTTGATCGTCGTGTTGACGGCCGAGGTGATCTGTACGGTGCCTCCGCCGGTGAGGTTCGCGACGCCGACGGCGTTCAGGTTCAGGGCGCCCACCGCGTTCACCCCGATCTCGCCCGCGGCCCGCACGTTGACCATGCCGCCGCCCTGGATGCTGAGCGGGCCGCCGCTCTTGATGGTCAGCCTGCGCCGCGCGCTCAGCGTCAGGTCGGTGCCCGCCTCCACGGACACCGACCGGCTGCCCTTGATCGTGACCGAGCCCTTGCTGTCCACGGTGATCTCGGTTTTCGTCCGGTCCAGGAACACGGTCAGCTGTTTGTCGCCGGAGATCAGCCGGACGCCCTGCTTGCGCAGGCCGGTCTTCTGGCTGAGCAGGTCCATGCGGTTGCCGTCCCGGTCGGAGACGGTGTGCCGGCTCGCCTTCCTGCGCACGGTGTCGTGCAGCGGCACATCACTGACGACGGTCGGTTTGTCCCGGCCGTTGTAGAGCCCGCCGATCACGAACGGATGGTCGAGAGCACCCCGGTCGAACGCGACCAGCACCTCGTCGTTGACGTCCATCGGGAACACCCCGCCGCCGCCGAGGCCACCCAGCTGCACGGTCCGCGTCCAGTCGCTGACATAGGTGTCGTCCAGCCACGGGAACTGCAACCGGACCCGCCCCTGCTTGAGCGGGTCGTTCACGTCGGTGACCAGCGCGTTGGCCACACTGGGCAGCCGGGGTGCGGTGTCCGTGCCGCCTGAGCTGAGCCCGTACAGCGAACGCCACTGCCGTCCGCTGACCGTCACCCAGGCCTCGTAGTGCTTCCCGTCGCCGAAGACGTGCCGTACGGAGGTGACGGTGTACTTGCCCTCGAAGGGCGTGCCGACGTCCGCCAGCGCGACCGGAACTCCCGGGCGCAGCTTGGGATTTCCGCGGGCCACGACCTCCAGCTCGGCGAACGAGCCGGTGACGTCGTCGGCGAGGGCGTCGGCAGCGAACTTCACCTCGTTCTGCTTGTCGTAGGGCGTGCCCGTCTCGACGAGCTTGGCCGTCTTGAACTTGCCCGAGGCCGCGCCCGGGGTGGTGCCGATGGTGATGCCCGGGTTGGCGGTCGCCGGCGCGGTGGCGGTGAGCTTCTTCTTCGTGGTCACGTCCCAGCCGCGCGACTCCACCTTGCCCACCTGGTCGGCGGCGGTGACGGCGGCCCGCAGGCGCAGGATGTCGTGCCCGGCCTGGAGGACGAACGGACTCTTCTCGCCGTCGGTGTTCGGAGAGGGCGCCCCGGAGGCCGACTTCGGCTTCACGAACTGGAACTTCCCGTCCGCGTCGACCGACATGACCATCTCGTTCTCGTCGGCGAGCCGCGCGAGGAAGTCCCAGTCGGTGACGTTGGACTGGCTGATGAACTCGTACACCGTCTTCGTGGACGCGATCCGCCCGATGGGCACACCGTCCTGCGCGGCCAGCTTGCGGGCGATGTCGGAGGCGCTCTGGTTGCGGTAGGCGGCCACCCGGCGCTGGCGCAGCAGGCGGTGCCCGAGGTCGTAGCCCCGCACGACGGTGAAGGTGCCGGTGCCGTCGTAGTCGGCCTCGAGGCCGGTGACCTCGCCGGTCAGCAGCGGATCGCCGGCGCCCTGGCCGTCGGTCACGGGCGAGAAGACGACCTTGGTGCCGAAGGTGATGTTCAGCTTGCCCAGGAGCAGCCGGTAGGGGTCACGGAAGGTGAGCCGGAACGCGGCCGGGACCCCGACGCCCTGGTCGACGTAACTGTCCACGAGGTCCGGGGCGAACTCGGGGGGCAGCTTGGCGCCGTTGATCTTCACATCGACGACGTTGGAGAACGCGGACTGCACCATCAGGAACGCACCTCCTCGGCGGCCGGCAGCACGAGTTCGATGCCCGTCGGCAACTGCCCCGGGTTGTCTATGCCGTTGGCCTCGGCGATGGAGCGCCAGGCGGCCGCGTTGCCGTACTCCCGCCAGGCCAGCGACTGCAGGGAGTCGCCCGCCACGACCCGGTGCACGCGCTGCGCGGTGAGCGCGCCGGAGGTCGGGTTCTGGCCCTTGGTCTTGCTGGGGATCTCGTGCAGCTGCAGCCTGCAGGTGGCGCGGATGGGCACGCCGGTCGTGGAGAACAGCGTGTAGTTGGCCTCCACGGAGCTGACGTACGCCGTGAACCGGGCCGTCGAGAACGACCCCCACTGGAAGACCACCCACGGCGGGGAGGGCTGCTTGGCGGCGATGCTCTTGCTCGTCACCTCGCAGCAGCCGAGCAGCGACTCGACCTTCTTCAGGACGGTGTTGCTGGTCGGCTGGTCGGAGGAGTCGAGAAAGATCTCGACACTCATCTCGCGCGGTTCCGCGCCCATGAACTCCGGGAGCGGGCCGTCCCGTTCGATCTGTGCGGGCGTGACCTTCCACTGGGCGCGGCGGCTCATCGACAGCTGCGCCGGGTTGAAGTCGAAGTTGAACGTCTTGATGATCCCGCCGGGCGCCCTGCTCTTGCCCTTCGGCGGCTCGTGGATCGCGAGCGCGGCGCGTACGAGGCTCTTGCCCGCGCCCTTGCTGCCCTTCGCCATGTCTCCCGCTCCCGCTTCAGTCCGTGAAACCGTGGTGAGCGATCTCCAGCACCTCGGTCGCCACCGCCGGACTGGCGGGATCGAGGGAGGGCCCGGTCCAGCTGACCGGCAGCACGTCGATGAGCCCCCAGCGCGCCACCTCCGAGCCGTCCGCGCGCAGCGCCGCGATCTGGGCGGTGGGCCGCTTGATCCCCGTCTGCACGGACGAGATCCACTTGGCGACCTTCGTGGTGTCCGGGGTGAGCGGGCGGGTCAGCCGGATCGTGGAGAAGGTGACCCGGGTCGGCAGCTGCCAGACGAAGCCGTTGTTGCCGCCCTCCTGGCGGTGCTCGACCTCCACCTGCGACGACAGCCCCTCGCATCCGTTGAAGTAGCCGAGGCTCTCGCCGTCGATGCTGAGGGTGAACCAGATGGTGGAGCCCGGGTCCTGGCGGGACATCGAGGGTGGGCCTTTCTGTCGTTCTGTCGGTCCTGGTCAGTGGCGGGGGTCGCGGAGTCTGCCGATCCGTTCGCGGTCCAGGCGGAGTTCGGTGCGGATCAGCCGGGTGACGCGGCCGATGATCCGGTGGACGAGTTCGTCGAGCTGGAAGTCGGTGAGCTCACGCGGGTCGAACGCCCCGGCGGGGACCTCCCGGTACTCGGGCGGGGGCGCGGCCGCGGCCGCAGTCGCGGAGTAGGGGGGTGGGGGCGGGCCGTCGGCCCTCTGTGAGTACGGCGGTGGGGCGCCGGCGCCGTGCGAGGCGGGGGGTGGTGCGGTGGCGGTACGCCCGGTCAGCGTCGTGCCGACGGTGGCGGCCGCGGCGGCGGCGAGGGCACCGACGGTGTGGCCCGCCGGGGGCGCGGCCGGAGCCTTGGCCGAGGCCTTGGACGTCTTCTTGCCGAACCCGAAGCGCTGGACGACGGGCGCCTGAGCGGACGCGGCGGCGGGCCCGGCCGATCCCGGGGCCGGGGGCGGGGTGAGGGGCGCCACGGGGAGGGGGGAGCGGTCGGCCGTGGTGGGCCGGGGCGCCCGGTGGCGGAGGGGCGTGGGCTGGGCGGGGGCCACCGCCTTGCGCTGAATTGCGGGGGTGGGGAGGGGAGTTGGTGGTGCCTGGGGGCTGCCCGGCGGGGTGAGCGGGGTCGCCGGGGGAGCGGCCTCGGGGGGTGTCGCCGGGGGCTGGTGCGATACGGCGGTGAGGGGCGCGGTGGTCGCGGCGCGCTGCACCGGCGGCTGGTGCGGTACGGCGGTGAAAGGCGTCGTCGGGAAAGACGGAGCCGTGGGAGCGCCGAGGAGAGGTGTGGCGTCGGCGGGAGGCGTGGTGAGGGGGGCGCCCAAGGGGGAGTGGCGTGGGGGGACGGGGGGTTGGGCGGCGGGGGTGCGCTGGACGGGGGGCCCGACGGGGTTCGGTGAGGGTGGCGAAAGGGGGGCCGATGCGGAGGGCGGCACGGGTATCGACGGGGAGGGTGAAAAGGGGGTCGGTGTGGGGGGCGCCGGGACGGGCTGGGGCGACGAACTGGGCTGTGGGGAAGGCGAGTTCGGCGTTTGCGGTGAGGTGCGCGAGGCCGACTGGGGCTGCGGACTCTGCGGGCTCTTGGGGGCCACGGGCTGAGAGGCGATCGGGGCTCCGAGGCCCGGACGCGCGGGGCGGGTGGCGCTTCGCTGGACGGGCGGCGTCGAGGCCGGGGAGGGGGTGGCCGAACTAGCCGTCGGGCGAGGGGAGTTGGCGGACGGCGGGGTGGCGGGACCCGTGGCCCGGCGGGTGGGGGTGCCTGCGGGCTGGGAGGGCGCGGAACCGGTCGAGGGCTGTGGGGCGGGGCTCGGGGTGGCTTCGGAGGGGGTCGTCCGGGGTGCGGGCGCGGATGCCGCGGTGGCCGTCGTCCGCTGTACGGGCGTGGCCGCGGCAGGCGTCCGGCGGACGGGCGGGGTGTCGCTGTTGGCCGCCGTGTCGTGGTGTGCGGGTACGGGTGTGCTGCCGGGCGCCTGCGCCGCTCGCTGCACCTGGGGTGCCGTAGGGAGCGGGACGGAAAAACTGGCGGTGCTCGGAGTCCCCGCGCGGCCGGTCGTCGCGGTGCCCTGAGTGGTGGATGCCTGGGTCGGACGGGCAGGCGCGTTCGGGGCAGCGGGAGCGGGTGTGTCGGCCGGCTTTCGCTGTACCTGCGTCGGGGTCGGCGGAACGGCGGCCGCGATGCCGGGGGTTGAGCCGGTGCTGTCGGGTGTGCTCTGGCCCGGGGGTGTCGGCGTGGCAGCGGTCGGGGCAGCGGGAGCGGGTGTGTCGGCCGGTTTCCGCTGTACGTGCGTCGGCGTGGGCGGAACGGCGGCCGAGGTGCTGGGTGTTGAGCCGGTGTTGTCGGGTGTGCTCCGGCCCGGGGGTGTCGGCGTGGCAGCGGTCGGGGCAAGCGGATTGGATGTGTCGGCCGGCTTCCGCTGTACGTGCGTCGGTGTGGGCGGAACGGCGGCCGAGGTGCTGGGTGTTGAGCCGGTGTTGTCGGGCGTGCTCCGGCCCGGTGGCGTCAGTGCGGCAGCGGTCGGGGCCGGGGACGTCGTACGACTGCCGTCGGTCGACGAGGACTGCGGCCGGCCGGAGCCGGCGGACTGGCTGCGCTGGATCGCGGGCTGGGGCGCTCCGGCCGGAGGGCGTGCGGGTCCGGGCAGTGGGGAGGCGTTGGGCGGGCCACCGCGCACCGGCCGCGTTTCGGTGGGCGTCGCGGCACCGGAACGGGGTCCGGCAGCCGACGTGTTCCCGGCGGTTGGGGCATGGGTGGTGCTGGGGCCGCCGGTGGGCGGAACGGCGGCGGTGGAGACGGGGGCCTCGGCGCTACGTCCGACTCCGGGGCCTGCGCTGTGGGCCGACCCGGCGGTGGGCCCGACCGGGGCGCGTTGCACCGTGGGACCGTCGTGCGGGACTGTCGGAGCTGCTGAGGCGGGCGGTTGCGAGGCGGCTGTGGGTGAGGGGTTCGCGGGGTGAACTCCCTCTCGATCGCCGTCGGTTGAAGCCGTCGCCGAGCCGCCAGGGTCGCCCGTCGTGGTCGCGGCGGCCGTCGTACCGCCCTTGGGCGCGGGCCCCCGCCGAGCAACCGGCAGGGTGCGTCGCTGGGCTGCGGTCGTCCCGCTCTGCGCTCTCGTCAGCGACTTCGGCCGGGACGAGGAACCGGCCGGGACGGGGGTCACCCGCAGCCCGGGAACGGGGACAGGTGGCACCACTGCGGAGTCCGTCCCGGCGCTGATCGCCCCGGCCGTTGCGGAAGACACCGGCGCGGAAGACACCGGACCGACCGGGACTGCTCGCTGCACGGACGGCGCGCCCGCGCTCGGACCCCCCGTACCGGCCGACATGCCCGAAGGGGCCGATGTGGAAGAAGGAGCCGAACCCGACGGGGAGGAAAGACCCGCAGCCGACGGGGAAGCCGATGGGCCGGAGACCACCGGTCCGCTGCCCGCGCTCATCGAACCCGCACTCGCACCCGAGCCCGGGACAGGCCGCCCCACCGCAGGAGCAACCCTCACCCTCGGACCGCCACCCGCACGCGCCAGGCCTCCCGAGGCCGAACCCCGTTCCGAAGCCCCCGCCGTACCGAACTGCCTCGGCGGAAGCACGCGCAGCGGGACCGCCGGGGCGCGCTGTACCACCGGCTCGGGGCCGGTCAACGGCAAGGTGCCCAGGGGGCGTTCGAGCCCGGGCACCGGACGGCCCGACGCCGACGTCGGGGCCGTGGCGGCCGCGTCGCCGAGCGTCGCGCTCGACCGGCCGTCCAGGACCGCGTGGGACGCCGTGGCGGTGAACGACGGGTTCTGCCACGTCGGCAGGCGCCCGCCGAACCCGGCGTCCGCGACGCCGGCGCGCCCCGGAGCCAGGGCACGCCGAATCGGCGGCAGCCCCGGCCAGGAGGCGGCCACCACAGGACGTACGTCAGTGCTCGCGGCCTTCGGCGCGGCGTCCACCTGCGGCGCGGCAACCGCCTCGCCGCCGCCACCGTCGGCCCGCTTCCGCAACCGGTCCAGAAACCCCACTGCTCAGCCCTCCGCCCCGGCCCGCGTCACCAGGGACGCGATCTCGCCCGTGAAACGACGGCGGTCGTGGTGTTCCAGGTCCAGGATCTCCTCCAGGCCCCAGTGGAAGTGATAGGCGACGTACGCGATCTCCTCGTGCAGTCGGTCGGTCGCGTACGTCACGATTCCCCCAGGCGGCTCCCGCCGAGTTCCACCTCGAAGGGCTCCGCGCAGTGCGGGCACTGCACGGCGGCGCGGGTGTGGCCCTCCGCGTTGATCTGGCGGTAGAAGTCCTGCAGGAAGGCCAGGTCGGAGGCGAACATGTTCTCCACGATCCCGTCGTGGACCATGGGCAGCGTGCCCAGGCGGGTGATCACCCGGCCCAGCAGGACCACCGACAGGTACGCCGGATTTTCCTGCACCCGCACGTCACGCAGCGGCACGAGTTCGTCCCGCGCCGTCGACAGGCGCATCACGCCGTCCCGGTGGACGGTGCCCGCCTCGTCGACGTATCCGCGCGGCAGCTGGAAGGGGAACTCGGTGCGCAGCGACTCCTGTTGCTGCACCGGGACGGGAGCCGCCGGGGCCGGTGTCGCCTCCGGTGCCGGCAACTCCACGCCCGTCTCCGCCGCGTCCGCGCCGGAGAACGTGACGGCGGCGCCGGCCCTGGCAGCCGTACGCCGCATTACTCGATGACCAGTTCTTCGAACGCGATGGTCACGGTCTCGGTGAGGGCCGCCGCCTCGCCCGCCTTCACCGTGCTCGCGTCGATCTTGTTGCACCAGGCGTTGCGCAGGTGGTAGCGCTTCACCGGGTTGTTCTGGAAGTCCATCATGATGATCGAGGCGTTCTTGCGGGCCGTGGTCATCTGCCCGGAGATCGACTCGTTGATCCACTGTGTGAACGACGCCGACTGGGTCATACCGCGCACGACCGTGCAGGTCCCGTTCTTCTTCACGCCCGGCAGGTTCTTGACGACGTTCTGCCCGTTGGGGGTGTTCTGCTGGTACGTGATGACGTCCTGCTCGATGCTCAGTCCGCTGACCTCGGCGAGGTACTCGACCATCACGCCGTCGATCTGCAGGCCGAAATTGTGTGAGGTGAGGGCGTCACCCGGCTGGAGACTCATCTGTTCGCTGTCCTTGTGAGGGTTTCGATGAAGGGCTTACGGAGGCGGAGGAGCCCGGGGTGCCGGGATCTACTCCTCCAACTCCCCGTTGCCGCTGGAGAACTGGGCCAGCCGGAAGATCACGAACTCGGCGGGCTTGACCGGCGCGATGCCGATCTCGCAGACGACCCGCCCGACGTCGACCGACTCCGGAGGGTTGGTCTCCTCGTCGCACTTGACGTAGTACGCCTCCTCGGGACGCTGGCCGAAGAGGGCGCCGCTGCGCCACTCGTTGACCATGAACGCCGAGATGTTGCGCCGGATCCGGGCCCACAGGGCGTGGTCGTTCGGCTCGAACACCACCCACTGGGTGCCGATCAGGATCGACTCCTCCAGGTAGTTGAAGTACCGGCGGATGTTCAGGTAGCGCCAGGCCGGGTCGGAGGAGAGGGTGCGCGCGCCCCAGACGCGGATGCCGCGGCCGGGGAAGGAGCGGATGCAGTTGACGCCGATCGGGTTGAGCAGGTCCTGCTCACCGCGGGTGATCTGGATCTCCAGGTCCACCGCGCCGCGTACGACCTCGTTGGCGGGCGCCTTGTGGACACCGCGCTCCGAGTCGTTGCGGGCCCAGATGCCGGCGATGTGACCGCTCGGCGGGATCAGCCGGGACTGGCCGCTCGCCGGGTCGAACGTCTTGATCCACGGGTAGTACAGGGCCGCGTACTTGGAGTCGTAGCCGGCCGTCTCCTGGCGCCAGACCCGGATCTGACGGGCATTGAGGCTCGGCGGCGGGTCGACGATCGCGACCCGGTCGCCCATCAGCTCGCAGTGCGCGATCAGTCCGAGCTGGACCGCCTTGACGGCCTCCAGGTCGATCGCGCCGCGCTGGTAGGCCGCCATCAGGTCGGGCACCGCGACCATGGAGATCTCGTCCACGGCCTCCAGGCCGCCGAAGCCGGTGCGGTCCGCGGAGTCGCCGAGGTAGGTGGCCGGTCCCGGATGCGAGGCCTCGACGGGCTTCTCCGGCGCGGCGGGGGCGGCCGCGGGGGCCGCGAGGGCCACCGTCTGGTTGTCCGGGCGGGCCAGCTGCGCGGCCGGCGCGGCCTCGGTCACGGTGATGAGCTTGGAGCGCTCCTTCACCTGCGTGACGACGTAGTTGCGGCCGCCCTTCTTGGCGGTCACGTCGAAGTTCTCGACGGCCTTGTCGCCGTCCTTGACGATCAGCCTGAACCGCTCGGCCGGGCCCTCGCCCTCCGGGTCGGCGACCTCGACGCTCAGCGAGCCGTTGCCGCCGGAGGCGATGGCCGTAACGGTGAACGTGCCGAGCTGCGCCGGCTCGGCGGCGGGCAGCGCCGCCCTGGCGGCGGAACCGGTCACGGCGGCGGGGGCGCCACCGGCCGCGGCACCCTCGGCGGAGCCGCCGACGCGGACCACGTACGCGGCCGTACCGCCGTTGTTGAAGAAGCCGTAGACCGAGTGCGCGAGGTAGTACCCGTCGGTGAACTCACCGAACGACGCCACGTACTGAGTCCAGTTGGTGACCAGGGTCGGCTCGTTCAGCGGGCCGGTCGGCGCGAGCCCCACGAAGGCCGCGACCGACGTGCCCACTCCCTCGATGGGGCGCGAGCCGCTGGCCACCTCCTCGACGTAGACGCCGGGCGACAGGTAGGACGGCATGCTCTGCTCTCCTCGAGGTGCGAGTCAGGAACTCCCCCAGCCTCACGCGCGCGGGGCGGCGCGGAAACGTCCCCCGGTGCCGGACCGGGGGCAACTCCCTTGCCCGCAAGGGCAGTCCGGTCGGTCCTGCCTCACGGACCTGCCCCCGGGTCTGCCCTTACGGCCCTTCTCGCGCATGAGGGAGCCCGGTAACGCTGGAGGGCCAGTCATCCGGGAACGAGGGAGTGCCGTGCGCGCACAGGGGACAAGAGGCCGCGAGGACAGCGACCAGCAGCGGGCTCGCCCTGTCCCGGCACCGGGTACGACCGCGCAGCGCATGCTGGACCTCCAGCGCCTGGCGGGCAACGCCGCGGTGGCCAGGGCCGTGACCGAGGAGCGGCACGAGCACGACGCGGGCTGCGGGCATGTGCCGTCCGTGCAGCGCCGGGCCCTCGTGCACGACGTGGTGCGCTCCTCCGGGCAGTCCATGGACCCGGCGCTGCGCGGCGAGATGGAGGCCCGGTTCGGCGGGGCCGACTTCAGCGGCGTGCGCGTGCACACGGGCTCCCTGGCCCGGGAGTCGGCCGTGCAGCTGCAGGCGAAGGCCTACACCTCCGGGCCCAACGTGGTCGTCGGCGACACCATGACCAAGGAGGACTGGGCCCACGAACTGACCCACTACCAGGACCAGATGGCCGGCCCGGTCCCGGGAACGGACAACGGCGCCGGGGTGCGGGTCTCCGACGTGAACGACTCGGGCGAGCGCCGTGCGGTGGACAACGCCCGGCGGGTGATGAGCGGACCGGCGCCCGCGGTGCAGCGGAAACCGGCACCGGCGCCCGCCGTGCCCACGGCGGCCGGCGTCGTGCAGCGGGTCACCCAACTGGCCGTGCAACAGGGGCCGTCCTGCTGGCTCTACGTCCTGGAGGCCATCGCCGAGTACCACGGGCTGCCCGTCCAGGCGCTGTCCGTCGCCATGCGGGCCTACCCGTCCACGGAGGTCCGCGACGAGCGCCTTCGGCAGGAGCACCAGCAGGGGAACAACGTCAACGGCCGCGAGCTCGCGGTGATGATGATGGGCGAGTCCCTGGGCGCCATGGTGCGCACGCTCGACACCTGGCGCTCGCACAACCCCAACGAATCGGACATCACCCGCGACCAGGTCGCCGCCTTCGCCCGCCGGTCCATCGGGGCGGACGCCTCGGTCGGCAAGCTGGACTTCCAGGACGACAAGGCGCAGTTCGACTCGATCCACCAGGTCTACGTCAAGGCGTACGACCGCGCCAAGCAGCTGGTGAAGAAGGTCGGCGCGGCCGGCGACGAGGTCAGCAAGCTCCTCGACACCGCCCCCGCCCAGATCGACGCGAGCCAGAGCCTCAACGACGTACGCCTCGCCATCGAGAACCAGAGCCTGCCCTGCTATGCCGGTATCAGGCGCAGGTTCAAGCTGGGGAAGAGCGACGTGGGCCCGGTGGTCGACCTGACCCAGCGGTCGGCGGCCGCGATGGAGAACACGGTCCACGCCGTCCTCATCGACTCCTACGACAAGTCGAACCGCGTCGTCACCTACAAGGACCCCAACTACGGGAACCTCGAAATCAAGGTGAGCCTCCGCCAGTTCCAGGGGATGGCCGGCAACAGCTCGCAGAAGATGACCCTGCGGCCCTACTCGACCGGGCCCCGCGCGAAGCCGGGACTCGACGACCTGCAGGACTGACCGCCACCACTCTGCCCCGCCGGTCACGGGGGTGTGCCCCAAAGCCTCCTGACCGGCACCGCTCCCGCCCCTAGCGTGATGACGTGAGCCTGTGGACTTCTCTGGAACCCGCCTCCGCGACCGTCGATCCGGGGGGCAGTACGCGCGTGCAGCTGCGCCTGCGCAACACCGGTGATGTCGTCGACGAGTACCGCTTCGAACCGGTGGGGCCGATCGCCCCCTGGACGACCGTCGAGCCGCAGACGCTCCGGTTGTATCCGGGGACGACGGGGAGCGTGGAGCTGACGTTCGCTCCGCCGCGCACCCCGGATGCCGCTGCCGGGCCGAATCCGTACGCGGTGCGGATCACGCCGACCGAGCATCCCGAGGCGACGACCGTCCCCGAGGGGAATCTGACGATCACCCCGTTCACCGAGGTGCGGGCGGAGTTGGTGCCGCACACGGTGAAGGGACGCTTCCGGGGACGCCCCCGCCTCGCCGTGGACAACCTCGGCAACACCAGGCTGACCGCCTCGGTCAGCGGCAGCGACAACGGCGACCAGTTGTCGTACGACATCCACCCCAGCAACGTGCAGATCGAACCCGGCCGCGCCGCGTTCGTGAAGACGACTCTCAGGCCGCGCCGCATCATCTGGTTCGGGCCGAAGGAGCAGCGCCCGTACACGCTGAACGTGCTGCGCTCCGGGGCCAACCCCGTTGCCGTGGAGGGGACTTACCTTCAGCGTGGTTTCCTGCCGCGCTGGCTCGCCACGTTCTTCGGGGTCTTCATGGCTCTGGCGATCACGTTCGTGATGCTGTGGATCGCCTACAAGCCTCCCGTCAACTCGGGCGCCACCGAGAAGTCCGTCGAGGCGGGCGCGACACTGGCCCCCAGCCCCTCGGTGTCGGTGACGCCGCCGCCGCCGCCCACCGGTGCGGCCACCACACCCGCGGCCGATGGGCAGGCGTCGGGCGGCGGTGCGGGCGGTGGCGGCGGAGGTGCCACGGCCACCGTGACCGCGAAGCCGCCGCAGGACACCGCCGCCACCGCCGTGCGCCGCCTCGCCAAGGACGACCCGGCCGGGCGGCACATCTGCTACCGCGCCTTCGTCACCGGGCGCGGCTGGCAGAAGCCGGTGTGCGACGGCACCATGGCCGGTACGACGGGCCAGGAGGCACCGATCAAGGCGCTCAACATCGCGGTGACCGGCACCGGTGGCTCGGCCGCCAACGCCTTCGTCCACAACCCCCAGTCGACCGACGGCAGGGGCAAGTGGGAACCGCAGTGGACGGCCATCATCGCCGACGGCGAGAACAACTACATCGGCGGATCCAAGAAGGACGACCCGTACATGTCGGGCTTCGCCATCAACATCGGCAGCGGCCAGGTCTGCCAGGTGGCGCACGTCAGCGACTCCGGCTGGGGCACCCAGGGTTGTGCCAAGCCACGCCCCGCCTACATCTTCGGCGGCACCCTCGACAACTCTCACTGGCTCGAAGCCGTCAAGTTCACGGTGTGACGGGTGCCGGCTGACATGACGCTCTGGACTTCCCTCGAGCCCGCTTCCGCGACGGTGGACGCGGGGGGCAGTACGACGGTGCGGCTGCGCCTGCGCAACACCGGTGACGTGGTCGACGAGTACCGCTTCGAGCCCGTCGGTCCCGTCGCCCCGTGGACGACGGTGGAGCCCCCGTCCCTGCGGCTGTATCCGGGGACGACGGGGGACGTGGAGCTGACGTTCGCTCCGCCGCGCACCCCGGACGCCGCTGCCGGGCCGAATCCGTACGCGGTGCGGATCACGCCGACCGAGCATCCCGAGGCGACGACCGTCCCCGAGGGGAATCTGACGATCACCCCGTTCACCGAGGTGCGGGCGGAACTCGTCCCGCCGACCGTCAAGGGACGCTTCCGGGGACGTCCTCGCCTCGCGATCGACAATCTGGGCAACACCAGGCTGACCGCCTCGGTCAGCGGCAGCGACAACGGCGACCAGCTGTCGTACGACCTCCACCCGAGCAATGTGCAGATCGAGCCGGGCCGGGCCGCCTTCGTCAAGGCGGCCCTGAAGCCGCGGCGGATCATCTGGTTCGGGGCGAAGGAGCAGCGCCCGTACACGCTGAACGTGCTGCGTTCCGGGGCCAACCCCCTTGCCGTGGAGGGGACTTACCTCCAGCGTGGTTTCCTGCCGCGCTGGCTCGCCACGTTCTTCGGGGTCTTCATGGCTCTGGCGATCACGTTCGTGATGCTGTGGATCGCCTACAAGCCTCCCGTCAACTCGGGCGCCACCGAGAAGTCCGTCGAGGCGGGCGCGACACTGGCCCCTTCCCCGACGCCCACCCCGGCGCTCACTCCCGCCGCCCCGGAGTCGTCCACTCCGGCGCAGGGCGGCGGCGGGCAGACCGAGAAGGCGAACGGGTCGGGCGGCTCGGGGTCGACGGGCGGTGGCAAGCAGTCCGGTGGGTCGAAGGCCACGCCCAAGCAGTCCGCCTCGGCCGTGGGGCAGCTCATCATCGGGCAGGCCTCGAATCGTTGCGTCGACGTCACCGACGAGCAGAACGGGAAGGCGAAGGACGGCACCCCGCTGCAGCTGTGGGACTGCGCCGGATCGGCCAACCAGAAGTGGGACTTCCGCGGTGACGGCACCGTGCGTTCCCTCGGCATGTGCATGGACGTGGCCTGGGGCTCCAAGGACGACGGGGCGGCGATCCAGCTGGCCCGGTGCAGCGGCAACCCGGCACAGCAGTTCGTGCTGAGCCAGGCCGGCGACCTGGTGAACCCGCAGGCCGACAAGTGCGTGGACGCCAAGGACAACGGGACCGGCAACGGGACAAAACTACAGCTGTGGACGTGCTCGGGTACGCCCAACCAGAAGTGGCGGGTGCAGGACTGAGGGGTCCTGGTGACGGCCGAGCGGTCGCTACCAGGTGCCTTCGCCCGGGACCAGACGGCCCGCCTTGCGGTACTCGCGGCGGGCGCCCTCCAGCAGGTCGGCCGAGGTGACGAGGTCGTCCCGCCCGGCGGCGAGGTACGCCGCGGTCACCACGGCGCTGCGGATCGAGCCGCCGGCGAGTTCGAAGTCGGCTGCCACGGAACCGAGTTGGACGTCCTCCACGCACGGCACATGGGACAGGCCGTGCCGCCACAGGGCCAGGCGCTGCCCGCTGTCCGGGAACGGGAAGTCGACGACCAGGTCCAGACGCCGGCTGAACGCCTCGTCGATATTGGCCCGCAGGTTGGTGGTGAGCAGGGCGATGCCGTCGAAGGACTCCAGCCGCTGGAGCAGATAGGCGCTCTCCATGTTGGCGTACCGGTCGTGCGAGTCCTTCACCTCGGACCGCTTGCCGAACACGGCGTCGGCCTCGTCGAAGAGGAGCACGGCGTCGGTGCGGTCGGCCTCGGTGAAGATGCGTTCGAGGTTCTTCTCGGTCTCACCGACGTATTTGTCGACGACGGACGACAGTTGGACCACATAGAGGTCGAGGCCCAGTTCGGCGGCGACCACCTCCGCCGAGAGCGTCTTGCCGGTGCCGGACTCGCCCGCGAACAGGCCGAGCACGCCCCGGCCGCGGCCGCCACCCGCGCTGAGCCGCCAGTCGCCGAGCACCCGGTCGCGGTGGCGGGCGCGCAGGGCGAGTTCGCGCAGCTGGGTCAGGGGCCGGTCGGGCAGGACGAGATCGTGCCAGTCGACGGCGGGGCGGATCCGGCGGGCGTGCTGTTCCAGGCCCGAGGCGGACTGCTGGCGGGCGGCCAGGCGCAGATGGGCGGGGGAGAGCGGGGTGCCCTCGAAGTGGGCCAGGCTCCGGGCCGCGTGCGCGGCGCGGGTGATCCGGTCGCCGGGGAGGTGATACGGGGCGACGGTGGCGGCCAGGTCGAAGTCGGGTTCCCCGCCGAGGGCGGCCGACCAGGTGCGCAGCGCTCCCGCCCGCTGCGGGGGCACATCCAGCACGAGGGGGTCCTGGTCGCACCAGTGCGGATCGTACGGCCGGGGACCGGCGAGCAGCACGGGCACGTCCGTGGCCGCGGCCAACGCCCGTGTCAGCGCGGCCGGTTGGTCGGGCAGCCCGGAGACGACGACCGTGTGGCCGCCCAGCCTGGCCTCCCGCAGCAGCTCGGGGACGCGGTCCTCGGGACCGGAGAAGCGCAGGGCCGTGACGCCCGCCGTGCGCAGGGCGGCCGTGACGCAGGCGAGCCCGTCGCCCTCGCGCCGCTCACGGAGGTAGACGGTCAGCGGAGCGCCGGCGGTGAGCAGGGTGGCCAGCCGGCGGACGAAGACGGTGAACTCGCCGTCGGGGCCGGGCTCCTGGTCTTCGTACGGCTCCGGTGGAGCGGTGAGCGGGTGGAGCAGCCCGGCGAGCGTCGCGTCGGGGGTGTCGTCGCCGAGCAGGTGCGCCACGAGGCGGTCGGGCACCCGCAACGAGCGGCTGAGGAACGGGCGTTCGGGCTCCTCCACGCTGAGCAGCCCGAGTCCGGCCGGCGGAGCCGTGGGGTGGAACCGGGCCCGCGCACCCGCCGAGTGGACGGGGACGCCGATCAGGTCGAGGGCGAGCGCGACGGTGGCCCGGCGACGGCTGACGTCGTCGTTCAGATAGCCGTACAGCGGCTCGAAGGTGCGATCCAGGTCGGGGGCGAGGGCGATGAGGAGCACGGCGGCGTCGAGTTCGGTCAGACCGAGACGCGCGCAGAGGTCGGCGAGCCGGTCGTGCGGGAGCCCGGCGGCGGAGGGGAGAGGGACCCGTACGGGCTCCGCGGGGCGCAGCAGATGCCGTACCGCCTCCTGCGACAGGTAGAGGCCGCGCAGCGGGTCCGCGGCCGTGGGGTCGTCTGCGGACCGGTGCTCCACCAGCCGGGCGACACTGTCCCGCAGACCGTCGAGACGGGCGAGGAGCGGGGCGGCGAGGGCGGACGGGGTCGCTTCGTGCGTCGGGGTCTGCGTGGTCACGTCGTGCGACCCGCGCCCCGGCCGCGGCGGGCCGCCTCGCGGGCGTCCCGTGCCGCCGCCACCTGCGTGGGCCGGTGCGCGCGCTCCTCCGTCCCCGGCGGTCGGTCGTCCAGGGTGCGGACGCGGACCGCCGCGCCCTCGGTGACGGGCGGGCCGGCGTCGTATTCGGGATAGGCCGGGAAGGGGGCGGTGACCACCAGGTCGAGGGACGGCTTGAGTTCACCGCCGAGCGCGGACCAGATCTCCGCCAGCGACCGCGACTCGGTCTGGATGCCGGCCACCGACACCGGCACCGTCAGCCCCAACGCGCCCAGCGCGCCCGGGAGTTCCTCGGGGCCGAGCATCTCGCGCGGGATCAGCGTGGCCAGCACGGCGGACAGCAGCCGGTGTTCGTCCTGGGGCTGCTTCGTCCACGCGGTCAGCAGGTACGACAGCCGGAACCAGCGCGGAGGTTGGCGCCGCTTGACGACCACGTCACGCTCGTCGTGCACCGGGACATGGCCGCGCTGACGGCGGTTGACGTCCTCCCGGATGTCGTACAGGTAGGCGTTGATGGTGGGCGCGTTGCGGCGGGCGGCCCAGTCGCGGGTCGGGGCGTCGAAGGCGACGTCGATGCCGGAACCCGCCAACGCGCCGCCGACGAGCAGCCCCTTGAGGACCTCGTCCACTTCGTGGATCACCGTCGTGCTCCCGCCCCGCGGTGCTCGACACCGCACGAAACCTGCCGCCGTACCCGATCCTGCCCTCCGTCCCGACCGTCCGCGCAGACCCGCAGGGGACGGCAGCAGGGCAGACCACGCTGCCCGGGGGGCCGGAGTGGGCTGCCCGATCGGTCAGATGTAGCCTTCCCGCAGGGCATGGGCCACGGCGTGTGCCCGGTTGCGAAGGTGCAACCGGGTGGTGAGGCCGTGGATGACGTTTTTGACGGTGCGTTCGGAGTAGGACAGCTTGCCGGCGATCTCTCCGGTGTCGAGTCCCTCGGCGACCAGACGCAGTACGTCCACCTCACGCGGGGCCAGCCCCGAGGAGGGGCTGCCGGTGCGGCCGGCGGCGCTGCGGTGCAGCGTTCCCACCTGGTTGATCAGCCGGCCGAGCAGGTCGGCGGGCAGGTCGCCGTCACCGCGCGCGGCCGCGAGCACGGCCTGTACCAGGCGGGTCGCGGTGGCCTCGTGCCGCCACACGATCGCGCCGACCCCGCACTCGATCACGTCGAGCAGCTCGGCCTCCTTGAGGGCGCTCACCACGAGCACCGCCCGCGCCCCCTCGCTGCGCACCACTCGGCGCAACTGCGTCAGCGCGGCCTCGTCGAGCTCGTCGCCGACGATGAGGGCGACCGTGCCGGGCCCGGAGGCGCTCTCGTCCCGGAGTTCGATCTCCGGGTACCGGCGCAGCTGGCCGGTCGCGCCCTCGCGCAGGATCGGGTCGGGGGCGTGCACCGCCACGGGTATCCGCTCCGGTACGTCGGCCGTACCGGGGTGTGTGGTCCGCGCTGAGCCGAGCAACCGTTTCCCCCATGTCCACGTGCCTGCCACCTCTGCGGGTCCGGTGGCAGATGTGCGCTCTCCACACTCGTGGGGCGGGTGGGGCGGCCGCAATCGTGGAGCACCACGAGTGGCACCACGAGATCGGCCGTACGGCTACCACGACGGCACCGGACCGTCCGGTTCTCCGGTGTCCGCTTTCAGCCACCGTGGGACTTGTCACGGCACGCCGGTACGGCGGCACGCGTCCTCGACTCCGGAACACGTCACGTCCGAGCAGGGAGACAGGGATGTCCGAAGCGCAGCGTGAACAACCGCGCGAACACCGGCGAGCCGGCGCCCTGTTGGCGGACGCGGCCGCGCGTGCCCGGGCCGGCGCGGGCGGTCTGGTGCTGCTGCGCGGCGCCACCGGCACCGGCCGGACCACCGTCCTGGAGGCCGCCGCCGACGCCGCCCTCGCGCACGGCATGCGGGTGCTGCGCGCCCGCTGCTCCCCGGGCGACGCCGCGGTGCCCTTCGCCGCCGTGCTCCAACTCCTGGGTCCCGTACCGGAATTCGAGCGGAGTGGCTCGACGGGGAGCGAGCGCGAGCTGGGCGCCCTGCTGCGGCGGGTGCTCGACTCGTACGCCGACGAGTCCCCCCTGCTGGTCGTCGTGGACGACGTCCACCTCGCCGACGCCCCCTCGTACCGCTGGCTGGTGGAGTCCGCGCGGCACGTGGACCGATTAGCCCTGCCGATCCTGCTGGCCGTCACCGAGCGCAGCCAGTACGACATCGATCCGCCCACACCGGGCTTCACCCACACCCTCTCGCCCGCCCACGTGCGCACCCACACCCTCGCCCCGCTCACGGCGCGGTCGGCGGCCGAGCTGGTGCGCGCGGAGTTCCCGGGGGCCTCGCAGGCATGGATCGACGGCTGCGTACGGGCCGGGGCGGGCAGCCCGCTGCTGCTGCGGGCCCTCCTCCACGACCTCGGGGCCCAGGGCGATCACCCCGCCGTGCCGGAGACGTCCGCCGCGCTGTACCCGGGGGAGTACCAGGCGGCCGTGTCGTGGTGGCTGGACAGCGCCGGGCCCGGCACCTCGGAGGTGGCACGGGCGCTCGCCGTCCTCGACGAGGGGTGGGACCTGAACGCGCCCGCACCGGTGGGCCTCGGTCCTCCCGCCGAGGGCCTTGCCGCGCTGCTCGCCGAGCTGGCGGGCGCGGACCCGGCCCGGGTCGCGGGCTGGCTCACCGCGACGACCGGGCTCGGAGCGCTGCGCCCGGACCCGGGCGGACGGCCGCGCTACGCCCATCCCCTGCTGCGGGACGCGGTGCTCACCGGCGTGCCCGTGGCCCGGCGGCGCGCCGCGCACCGGACGGCGGCCGAGGCCATGCTGCACGGCGGCGCCACCACCGAGACGGTGGCCCGGCAGCTGCTGCTGTCCGACGCGGTGGGCGACTCCTGGGCACCGGGCGTGCTCCAGGACGCCGTGTCCCTGGCCCTGCGCGAGGGCCGCACCGACGACGCCGTCGCGTTTCTGCGCCGGGCCCTGGAAGAGCCCCTGCCCGACCAACGGCGGCAGCGGCTGCTGACCGAGCTGGGCTCGCTGGAGTGCGCGGGCCGCGAGTCCTCGGCCGGGATCCCCCGGCTCACCGAGGCGCTGCGGCTGCCGGGCGCACCGCAGGACCGGGTGCGCGCGGCCATGGCCCTGGGCACCGCGCTGGCCGGGCGCGGCAGGCCCCGCGCGGCGGTGGACCTGCTGCGCGCGGTGGACGAGCAGCTCGCCGACGAGGGCGATCTCGCCGGCATCCTGCAGAGCGCGTCCGCTCTGCTGTCCGAACAGGACCAGACGGTCCGCCGCGAGGTGTACCGCCGGCTGTGCGACCGTGCCGAACGCGCCCCGGAGCTGCTCGGCCCGGCCACCCGGGCGCTGCTCGTGCGCTACGCGGCCACCGCCGGGCTGACCTCGGCCGACGACGCGATGCAGCGGCTGCGCGCCCTGCTCGCCGAACCGTCCGACCCGCTGACCGAGCCCTTCCTGGTGGGCACGGCCGCCGCGGTCGCCCAGTGGGCCGACGAACTCGACGAGGCGGAACAGCTCGTGGAGCGCGGCCTGGCCGGTCAGCGCCCCGGTCTGCTGCACCCGATGCACCTGGCCCTGCTCAGCACCCGCGCCGACATCGCGGCGGCCCGGGGCGAGTACGGGCGGCTCCCGGCCGAGCCGCCCCTCCTGCCCGACACCGGACCCTCCAACGCGCACGCCCACACCCTGATCGCCCTCGTGGAGACCGGCCGCACGGCCGAGGCGCGGCGGCTCGCGGACGGCTTCGACCTGCGGGAGGCGCCCGACTCCTGGGAGTTGAACCGCTTCCTGTACGCGCGGGGCCTGCAACGTGCTGCCGCGGGCGACCCGGCGGGGGCGCTGCACGACTTCCTGGAGTGCGGCCGCCGCCAGTCGGCCCGCAAGGTGGTCAGCCCGGTGGTCACGCCGTGGCGCTCGGCCGCCGCGGAGTGCCGGCTCGCCCTCGGCAGCCCCCGGGAGGCGCTCGCCCTGGCCGAGGAGGAACTGCGCCTGGCCCGGGAGTGGGGTACGCCCCGCCCGGTGGGCCGCGCCCTGCGCACGCTCGGCACGGTCACGGGCGGCCGCCGGGGTCTGGAACTGGCCGACGAGGCCGTACGAGTGCTGCGGGACGCGCCCGCCGCGACCGAACCGGAGCTGGTGGCCGCGCTGATCGCACAGGGCCGTCAGCTGACCGCCGCCGGGGACCGCGCCCGCGCCCGGGACTGCCTGCGGGAAGCGGCCGAACGCGCCGAACGGCTGGGTGCCCTGCGGCTGCGGACGCGCGCGGAGGAGGCCCTGCGCGAGGGCGGTGCCCGCCGTGCCGCCGTCGTCCGCACCGGCTCCGGCTCCCTCACCGGCAGCGAGCTCCGCATCGCCCAACTGGCCGCCGGCGGCCGCACGAACACGGAGATCGCCGATCTGCTGCACCTCGCCCGACGCACCGTGGAGACCCATCTCACCAGCACATACAAGAAGTTGGGGATACGACGACGGGTCGAGCTGAGGGACGCGCTGGCCGCGGAGTAGGCCCTGTCCGGCGGATCTGCCCGGCGTCGCGGGGTCCGGTACGCGCTCCCCCAGTGGGCGTGCCCCCAGCGCCGTTGTCGTCGCTTGCCGACGCCCCGCGTCGACGCCCTCCTCCGCCTACGGTCGCCGTGGAGGTCGCCTCGTACAGCCGGGCCAGGCCCGGCGCGCCGGGTGCGACGAGCGAGGGGTGCAGGACGGAGGCGACCGTGTCGCAGAGGCCGTGGCCGCCCTGGTGCGGGGCGGCGGTGTCATGACTTTGCCAGCTCTTTACAACCCGCCCCACCGCTGCCTCGTCTCTCCGCTCGATCAGTGACACAGCCCGCCCGCCGACCACCGGGCGGACCGACGAAAGAGAGCGATTCATGCGCCGAACCGGCTTCAGTGTCATGGCACTTGCCTGCACCGCCGTGCTGGCGGGGGCGGTGCCCGCGTTCGCCGACGGGACGAGCTCGACCCCGAGCCCCGTACCCAGCGCCACCCGTGCCCCCAGCACCGCTCCCAGCGCCGAACCCACCTCCGCGCCCGCCAGCGCCGTCCCGAGTGCGGCCCCGACCCGGGCGCCGTCCTCGGGCCAGGTCTCCGTCAGGCCGAGCGGTGCGCCGAACACCGGTGTGGTGCCGACGTCTTCGGACTCCTCCAGCGCGGGTGCGCTGATCGGCGGGGGCGCCGCCGCGGCCGTCGTCCTGGGCGGCGGCGCGGTCTTCCTCGTACGCCGCCGGCAGGCGAACGGGGCATGAGCCCGTTCTCCGGGCGCGCCTTCGCCACCGCGGTGCTGGCCGCGCTGCTCGTGGGCTGCGGCGCCTCCGGCACCACGACCGGGAGCCCCGCGCACACGAGCACTGCGAGCACACCGTCGTCCTCCGCGCCGCCCCCCGCCAAGTCGGTGTCGGCGGTGGGGCGATCGACCCCGGTCGGCCTCCGGATACCGGCGATCGGGGTCGACACCCCGGTCATGAAGCTGGGGCTGGCCGCGGACGGCAGCGTGCAGGTGCCGCCGATCCAGGCGCACGACCGGGCGGGCTGGTACGAGCACTCCCCGACACCGGGCCAGACCGGCCCGTCGGTGATCCTCGGCCATGTCACGGTCGGCGCCTACGGGGACGGAGTCTTCCGGCACCTGGGAGACCTGCACCGGGGCGAGAAGATCGTGGCGCGCCTGGAGAACGGCACGGCTGCGGTGTTCGCCGTGACGAAGGTGGAAACGGTGGCCAAGGCCGACTTCCCGTCGGACGAGGTGTACGGGAACGTCGACCGGCCGGAGCTGCGTCTCATCACGTGCGGCGGCGAGCGCACCGGTGACGGATACCGCGACAACGTGATCGTCTTCGCGGCACTGAGCTCCGCGAACCCCTGACCGGCCGGCCCGATCCACCCGGGATCCGACCCGATCCGCCCCGGATCCCGGGCCGATGGAACGTACGCCGTCGGCCCGGGCTCTTCCCCCACGAGCTCCGCCACGAGTTCTGCTACGAGTACCCCACGACCCGGGAGAACGTTGAAACGGTCCCGCGAGAAGGCAGCGTCCGAGCTGTTCGCCGCCCTCTACCCGCGTCTCGCCGGCTGGTGCCGCCGGCTGGTCGACGACGACGAGACGGCCCACGAGATCGCCTCGGAGGCGTTCACCCGGCTCTGGGCCCGCTGGACGTCCGTCGCGGAACCGCGCGGTTTTCTGTACGTCACCGCGGCCAACCTCGTCCGGGACCACTGGCGCAAGCTGGAGCGCGAGCGCCGGGCCGTGCGCCGGGCGACCACGGAGGCGGCGGTGGCCCCGCACCCCGAACAGGCGGACCCCTCGGTGCGGTTGCTCGTGCAGTCCCTCCCGGAACGACTGCGCGTCCCGATCCTCCTGCACTACTACGCTGACATGCCGATCCGGGAGGTGTCCGTGCTGACCGGACGCAAGGAAGGAACCGTCAAGGCCGACCTCCACGCGGCCCGCGAACTGCTCCGCGCCCATCTGAGGAGAAGCCTTGATCACACACTCTGACGAGGGCCCGGAGTACGACCCCGACGACCCGCTGACCGTCATCCTGCGGCCCCCTGCCGAGTACCTCGGCGCACCCCCCGGCCGCTACGAGGCGATCCGCCGCGGCGCGACCCGCCGCCGCGTCCTGCGCGCGGCCGCCGGAGCGGCCCTGACCTGCGGTGTCGCCGCCCTCGTAGTACTGCCCCTGCGGCTGACCGGCTCCGACGGCCCCGCCTCCCCGGCGGTTCCCATGGCGCCGCCGCCCGCGAGCAGCCCCTCGGCGCCCGAGCCGACGCCGACCCGGACGCCGTCGATGACGGCACCCGAACCCGCCACCCCCACGCCCGCCCAGGGAACACGGACCACCGACCCGTCCCGCAGTTCCCTCCCCACCCGCGCACCGTCGGCGCTGCCCTCGACCTCGGCCTCGACCTCGACGAGGACGAGCGCGCCCTCGGTCGCACCGTCGGCGTCCCCCACCGTGGGGGCGACAGACGCGCGCGGGTGAGGGAAACGGGTTTTGAACACGTTCAATAGTGGGCGTACGCTGCTGCCATGAGCGACAGAGCCGCCCTGCTGAAGGGCATCCGTGTCTGGCTGGTCTTCTTCGTCGTCTGTCTGGTGCTCAGCGGCGCCACGGCCTTCCCTCTGGTCCACGAACTGCGCTGGACCGAGGACCTGTTGAGGTCCCTGTCCGTGCCGGACCACCTCCCCGCCCTCACGGACTGGATCGCACGCGTCCGGCGCGGACTCGACACCGCCGACGCCGACTACCCCTTCCTGCTCTACGGCACCGACTGGCTGGCCTTCGCCCACCTCGTCATCGCGGTCGCCTTCTACGGCCCCTACCGCGACCCCGTACGCAACATCTGGGTCGTCGAGTTCGCGATGATCGCCTGTGCCGGGATCATCCCGCTCGCCCTGATCTGCGGCCCGATCCGGGGGATCCCCTTCTGGTGGTCGGTGATCGACATGTCGTTCGGGATCTTCGGCATCCTCCCGCTGTACGTCGTACGGAAGAAGATCAAGCAGCTCGAGACACTCACCCCGAAGCCCGTCCCGGCGCTCGCCACTTGATCGCCCCTGCGGGCGGCCCTGCCACCGTCCCGGTCGGCGAAAAAGTGTTATCCGGCCCGCCTCCACCGCGTCTCCCCTCCCGTCCCCCATTCCCCTCACACCCGGGAGCCCCCCCCATGGACCGCCCGCACCGGGAACGCACTGTGATCTTCGGCATTGCCAACAGCACAGGTCAGGCTGAGAGGGTGCGATCGGACGGCGAGTGAACTCGGAGAGGACGGACGGGGTCGGCATGGACGGGCGGCAGTGGCGTTCCACCATCGCGGCCGCGCAGGCAGGTGACCGGCAGGCACTGGACGACCTGGTCGCGGGCTGGCTGCCGCTGGTCTACAACGTCGTCGGCCGCGCGCTGAACGGCCACGCCGACGTCGACGACGTCGTCCAGGAGACGATGCTGCGCGCCGTCGACAACCTCGGCTCGCTGCGCGACCCGGACAGCTTCCGGTCCTGGCTGATGGCGATCGCCATGCGGCAGATACGGGACCGGGCGCGCCGCAGGTCCCCCCAACAACTGGACGAGAGTGCCGCCCGCGAGGCCACCGACTTCGCCGAACTCACCGTGCTGCGGCTCCAGTTGGAGGGGCAGCGGCGCGAGGTCGCGGAGGCCGTGCGCTGGCTGGACGACGAGGACCGGCAACTCCTTTCGCTGTGGTGGCTGGAGGTCGCGGGCGAGCTGACCCGGCGCGAACTGGCGGCGGCCGTCGGGATCAGCCGGCAGCACGCGGCCGTGCGCGTCCAGCGGATGAAGGAGCGCCTGGAAACCTCGCGCGGGATCGTGCGCGCCCTGGACGGGGCGTGCCCCGGACTGCGGGAACTGACCGGCCGCTGGGACGGGCGGCCCGACTCGGTCTGGCGCAAGCGGCTGGCCCGGCACATCAGGGGCTGCGCCTACTGCGGCGACGCGCGCGATTCCGTCGTACCGGCGGAGCGGCTCCTGGTCGGGATCGCGCTCGTACCTCTTCCGGTCGGCTTCACGCTCTCGCTGGCGTTGGGCGGCAAGACGGCCGCGGCCGCCACGTCCGTCGGCTGGTCGGCCAAGATGCTCGGCGTCCTGACCAAGCCCGCCGTCGCGGTGACGGCGAGCGCGACCATCGTCGCGGGCGGCGCGTACGTCGTCACGACCCCGCACACCCCGCCCCCGCGCGTGGCGGTCACCCCCACGGCGGCGAGCACACACCGCCAGCCGTCCCCCACCGCCCCGCCCGCCCCGTCCCCCTCGGCCACGAAGGAGAGGACCGAGCTCTACGGCAGCGTCGTCGACGCCGTCGACAAGGCGCCCGACCCCGACACCCCGCCCGCCGCACTCCCGCACCGGCCCGCGTCCGGCCTCACCAGCAGCGCCGGCGCGCACGCCACCATGAACCACCGCGGGGACAGCGTGACGTTCAGCGGTCAGGGCTATGTCCTGGTGCGCTGGCAGATCTCGCCGCAGTACCGGGCCGGCAGTCTGGTCATGCCGAGCTGGACCGGCCTGAAGGGCAAGCTCTTCCACGTCGCCTCGGGCGGTGGCCGCCGCATGGACGACCGCACCAGCGGCACCGACACCACGGCCACCGGCATGGGCAGCGCGGCGACCGGGTTCGACGTCCTGCCGTCCGGCACTCAACAGATGTGGCAGAACGAGTACTTCTACCTCGACGGCAGCGTCACCCTCACCCAGAACGAACGCGGCGCCGACTACGGCCTGAACGTCTTCCCGACCACCCGGGAAGCGATCGAGAAGGACATCGGGACAGGCCCCGACGACGGGGTGATCCGCTACGGCCTGGTCCGCGACACCGGCAAGGACGACACTCCCGTCCCGCAGTACGTCACCCGCGCCAGGCCGGCCGATCCGGCGACCGTGGCTCAGCGTTCGCGGGTGTAGCCCCCGTCGCGCAGGCCGCACAGGACCTCGACCCGGTTGGTCGTGATCGAGTCGACGCCGAGGCCCAGGAGGCGGCGCATGGAACGGCGGGTGTCCGGGGTCCAGACGGACAGCAGGTACCCGTCGCGGTGGACGCGGGCGGCCAGGTCGCGGTCCACCAGCGAGAAGCGGTAGTTGAGCCAGCGCGGCTTCACCGCGGCGAGCAGCGCGGGACGCGGAGGCGCCAGGCTGGTGCAGGTCAGGGCGATCTCGGCGGACGGGTCGGCGGCGCGGACGGCGAGCATCGCGGCGGCGTCGGCGGTGTAGTAGACGCGGTCGGCCGCCCCGGCCTCCCGTACGGCGTCCACGACGCGGCGCGCCGCCCGGACATCCCGCGTCCCCGGCAGGTCGAGCATCAGCCGGGTGCCGTCGCCGGCGGCCAGCGCCTCGGCCAGCGTCGGCACCCCGCCGTCCGTGAGGCCGCGCACCTCGTCCGCCGACAGGGAGGCGAGGGGCCGCTCGTGCTCCCACAGCCGTTTCAGCGTCTCGTCGTGCAACAGCACCGGGACGCCGTCCTTGGTGAGCCGTACGTCGATCTCGACGGCGTCCGCGCCCTGTTGGAGCGCGGAACGCAGCGAGTCGATCGTGTTCTCACGGACGCGGTAGGGGTCGCCGCGGTGGGCCACGGCGGTCACGTTCTGCATGGCCCCCATTGTGGAGGGAGTCAGGGGGCGAGCCACCCCGAGGTGTAGGAATCGATCTCGTCCCGGATCCGGGCCTTGCCGGGCTCGTCGAGGAAGGAGACGTCGACGGCGCTCTTGGCGAGGGCGGCGAGGCCCCGTTCGTCGAGCTCCAACAGGCGTGCGGCGACCGCGTATTCGTTGTTGAGGTCGGTGCCGAACATCGGCGGGTCGTCGGAGTTGATGCTGATGACGACCCCGGCCTCGACGAACTGCTTGATCGGGTGCTCGGCGAGGGTGCGGACCGCACGCGTGGCGATGTTGGAGGTCGGGCAGACCTCCAGCGGGATCCGGTGCTCGGCGAGGTGCGCGAGGAGCTTCGGGTCCCGGAAGGAACTGGTGCCGTGCCCGATGCGTTCGGCGCCCAGGTGCGTGAGCGCGTCCCACACCGTCTCCGGGCCGGTGGTCTCGCCGGCGTGCGGCACCGAACGCAGACCGGCGGCGACGGCCCGGTCGAAGTAGGGCTTGAACTGCGGCCGCGGCACCCCGATCTCGGGCCCGCCGAGCCCGAACGACACCAGCCCCTCCGGCCGCACCCGGTCGTCGGTCGCGAGCCGCGTCGTCTCCTCAGCCGCCTCGAGGCCGGCCTCGCCGGGAATGTCGAAGCACCAGCGCAGCACGGTCCCGAACTCGGCCTCGGCGGCCTTGCGGGCGTCCTCGATCGCGTCCATGAAGGCGAACTCGTCGATGTTGCGGCGGGTCGAGGACCACGGGGTGATGGTCAGCTCGGCGTAGCGCACCTGCTGCCGGGCCAGGTCCCGGGCCACCTCGTAGGTCAGCAGCCGTACGTCCTCCGGCGTGCGGATGAGGTCCACGACGGACAGATACACCTCGATGAAGTGCGCGAAGTCCGTGAACGTGAAGTAGTCGACCAGAGCCTCGGGGTCGGTGGGCACCCTGGAGTCGGGGTGGCGGGCGGCCAGTTCCGAGACGATGCGCGGGGAGGCGGAGCCGACGTGGTGGACGTGCAGTTCGGCCTTGGGCAGTCCGGCGATGAAGGCGTGCAGGTCGCGCGGTGCGGCGGCGGACGGGTCGAGGTGCTCGGTCAAGGGTTCCTCCCCGGAACGGCGCCCCGGGGCGGCTCGGCCGGGCGGGACGCGGGTGATCGGCTGATCGATGACTCAGGGATCATCGTAGGACGGCCCCGGACCGGCGGGCCGCCGGAGCCGGAGCAAGCGGTGGTCCTGGCGGTTTTACGGCGCGGACGAGGCTTTACCATGGCGTGACGATCGACGAGGGGGATGGGGACGTGGCGGACGGGACACAGTCGGGCGGGGACGCGGGGGCGGGTCACGACCCGTGGGCGCCGCCGGAGCACAAGACGTCGTTGGAGAAGGACGCGCGGCCGGCCGCGCCCGGGCTGCCGTCGTACCCGCAGGACCAACCGCCCGCGTCCCAGCAGCCGCCTTCCGTGCACGACCAGGCCACCGTGACGTCCATGCCCAACGACGGCTTCGCCGCCCCCGGTTACGGACCGCCCGCACACGGCCAACAGCCCGGCACGGTCCCGCCCCAGAACGGCTGGGCGGACGCCTCCGTGCCGCCCCCGCCGATAGCACCCGGCGGACCCGGAGCGCCTGGCCAGGGTGCGCCTGGCGGGTACGGCTACCCCGGCTACCCGCAGGGCTACGGCTGGCCCGGGATGCAGGCGCCGCCGCAGAACGGCATGGGTGTCGCGGCGATGGTCCTGGGCATCCTGTCCTGCTGCCTCTTCTGCATCTACGGCATCGTCTCCGTCATCCTCGGTGTCCTCGCCGTGATCTTCGCCGTCAAGGGGAAGCGGCGGGCCGACCGCGGCGAGGCCACGAACCGCGGCCAGGCCCAGTCGGGCCTCATCACGGGCGTCATCGGGATCGTCCTCGGCGTCGCCACGATCACCCTGTTGGTCGTCGCGATCGTGATCGCCATCAACGACGACAAGAACCGCACGGACGACGACGACCCCTACTACAACTCCGCCCCCAGCGTCTCGGCACCCTTCCTGGCCCAGGGCTGACCCCGGCGCGGTCCGTCCCGCTCAGCCCTGGCGCAGCCGCGCCCGCGCCTCCATCAACGCGAACCCCAGCAGATTCGGCCCCCGCCACCGCTCCGGATCCCCCGCCGCCTCGTCGTCCGCCGCGAGGCCGATGCCCCACACCCGGTCCACGGGGCTCGCCTCGACGAGCACCCGCTCGCCCGTGCCCAGCAGGAACTCCCGCAGATCCGCGTGCGCGGCGAACTTGTGGGCGCTGCCCTCGACCACGATCCCGAAGCGCTCGCGCTCCCATATCTCCTCGTCGAAGCCGCGCACCAGCCGCCCGGCCTTCTTGGCGAGGGACGGATGGTCCGCGGCCAGCACCCGCCGCTCCGCCTCCGCGTCGTCGAACAGCCGCGCCTTGGCGGCCATCATCCAGTGCTCGGCCGTCCCGTACGTGACCCCGTCCACCGTGAACGGCGACGGCCACCACTGACTCAGACAGCTCGAACCCACCTGGCCGTCGGCCCGCGCCCGGTGACCCCAGAAGTGCAGATACTTCACCCGAGCCCCGGCGCGGACCTCCCTGATCAGGGCCTCCCTGGAGCCGATCGTCCCCGTGGTCCCCTCCGCGATCTCTTCCATGCACGCGAGTCTGGCAGCCACCACTGACATTCCGTCCCGCCTTTTCCAAGCTCACTCGACACCTGGTCGACAGATTCCGTCGCGTAACCAAAAGGCAACAACGGAATCACTTGTTGGACGGCACTCGCTCTGTCAGGATCGGCAGTCAAATCGAGCTGGAGCTACGCCACCCGCCTCACGAGCTGCGGGGCGACGGCGGAGGAGAGCGACATGCACAACCCGGGCAATAGCACCCCGGAACGATTTCCGGCGCAGGACCGCTTCGCGGACGGCGCGCAGTTCATCGCGGGCCGCCTGACGAAGGGCACCTCCGGCCGAACCCACGCGGTCGTCGATCCGGCGACGGGCGCGGAGGTGTACACATACGAGCTGGCCGGCCCCGACGACGTGGACGCGGCCGTGGCCGCCGCACGCGAGGCCTTCCCCGGCTGGGCCGCCACCACCCCCGGCGAGCGGTCCGACGCCCTGCACCGCTTCGCCGCCGTGCTCGCGGACCGCGCCGAGGACTTCGCCCGCGCCGAGTCACTCCAGTGCGGCAAGCCGCTGAAGCTGACGCGCGAGTTCGACGTGCCGGGCACCATCGACAACACCGCCTTCTTCGCGGGTGCCGCCCGGCATCTGCAGGGGCAGTCCGCCGGTGAGTACTCCGGGGACCACACCTCCTATGTACGCCGTGAACCCATCGGTGTCGTCGGGTCGATCGCGCCCTGGAACTACCCCCTCCAGATGGCCGCCTGGAAGATCCTCCCGGCGATCGCCGCGGGCAACACCATCGTGCTCAAGCCCGCCGAGCTCACCCCGCTCACCTCCCTGCTGTTCGCCCAGGCCGCGACCGACGCGGGCATCCCGGACGGTGTCATCAACATCGTCACCGGCACCGGCAAGGAGGCGGGCGAGCACCTCGTCGGCCACCCCGACGTCGTCATGACCTCCTTCACCGGCTCCACGGCGGTCGGCAAGCGCGTCGCCGAGGTCGCCACCGCGACCGTCAAGCGTCTCCACCTGGAGCTCGGCGGCAAGGCACCCTTCGTCGTCTTCGACGACGCCGACCTGGAGGCCGCCGCCAACGGCGCCGTCGCGGGCGCGCTCATCAACACCGGCCAGGACTGCACGGCCGCCACGCGCGCGTACGTGCAGCGTCCCCTCTACGAGGCGTTCGTCGAGAGGACGGCCGCCCTGATGGAGACCGTCCGGCTCGGCGACCCCTTCGCCGCCGGCACCGACCTCGGTCCGCTGATCTCGCACGTCCAGCGCGACCGCGTCGCCGGATTCGTCGACCGGGCGCGCTCCTACGCGCGCGTGGTGACCGGCGGCGAGGCTCCGAAGGGAGACCTCGAGAAGGGCGCGTACTACCGCCCCACCCTGGTCGCGGACGCCGCTCAGGACAGCGAGATCGTCCAGTCCGAGATCTTCGGGCCCGTCCTGGTGGTGCTCCCGTTCGACGGGGATGACGATGGGATCAGGCTCGCCAACGACACCCCGTACGGTCTCGCCGCTTCCGCCTGGAGCCGCGACGTCTACCGGGCGAACCGCGCCACCCGCGAGATCAAGGCGGGCTGCGTGTGGATCAACGATCACATCCCGATCATCAGCGAGATGCCGCACGGCGGCTACAAGGCGTCCGGCTTCGGCAAGGACATGTCCACGTACTCCTTCGACGAGTACACCCAGATCAAGCACGTCATGTTCGACAACACGGCGGTGGCCAGGAAGGACTGGCACCGCACGATCTTCGGGGACCGTTAGCAGAACCTGACGGCCGCCCGCAGGCGGCCGCCACCTCCCGAAAGGGCAGCACGCGCTATGAAGCAGTACGAGCCCGACCGCCTGTCACCCGCCGAAGCGGCCGCCGTGCGACGCAGTTTCCGCAACGGACGGGCCGCCATGACCCGCCGTTCCCTGCTGCGCACCTCCGCGGGCGGCGCGCTCGCCGTCGGCGGCCTCGGTGCGCTGAGCGGCTGCGGGATCCCCGCGGCGGGCAAGACGCAGGGCGGCGTCTCCGCCGACGACCACTCGGCCAAGGAGAAGGTCATCAACTTCTCCAACTGGCCCGAGTACATCGACGTGGACGACAGCGGCAAACACCGCCCGACGCTGGACGCGTTCACCAAACGGACCGGCATCCAGGTCAAGTACACCGAGGACATCAACGACAACGACGAGTTCTTCGGCAAGATCCAGCCGCAGCTCGCCGCGGGCCAGGACACCGGCCGCGACCTCATCGTGCTCACCGACTGGCTGGCCGCCCGCATGATCCGCCTGGGCTACGTCCAGAGGCTGGACGCGTCCAACCTGCCGCACGCCTTCGCCAACCTGTCGGAGCAGTTCCGCGACCCCGACTGGGACCCGGGCCGCGCCTACTCGTACGTGTGGCAGGGCATCTCGACCGTCATCGCCTACAACAAGAAGGCGCTCGACGGCGTCGAGGTGAAGTCGGTCTCCGACCTGCTCGACAACCCCAAGCTCAAGGGCCGCGTCGGCTTCCTGACCGAGATGCGCGACAGCATCGGCATGACCATGCTCGACATGGGCAAGGACCCGGCGAAGTTCACCGACGACGACTACGACGCGGTGATCGCCCGCCTCCAGAAGGCCGTCGACAAGGGCCAGATCCGCCGCTTCACGGGCAACGACTACACGTCCGACCTCAGCAAGGGCGACTTCGCCGCCTGCATCGCCTGGGCCGGCGACATCGTGCAGCTCCAGGCGGACAGCCCCGACGTGGGTTACGTCATCCCCGCCAGCGGTTACATGACGTCCACCGACAACCTGCTGATCCCCAACAAGGCACGCCACAAGACGAACGCCGAGCGGCTCATCGACTACTACTACGAGCTGGAGCCGGCCGCCGAACTCGCCGCGTACATCAACTACGTGAGTCCGGTGGCGGGAGTGAAGCCCTATCTCGCCAAGATCGACAAGTCGGCGGCGGAGAACCCGCTGATCCTTCCCGACCAGGCCATGCAGGCCAAGTCCCACGCCTTCCGCTCACTGAGCTCGAAGGAAGAGACGGCCTACCAGCAGAAGTTCGCGAAGCTCACAGGGGCGTGACGAAGATGACGAAAGACCACAGCGGCGACGTCCGCCTCTCCGGCATCAGCAAGACCTACGGCTCCTTCACCGCCGTACACCCGCTCGACCTGACCGTCCCGCAGGGCTCCTTCTTCGCCCTGCTCGGCGCCTCCGGCTGCGGCAAGACCACCACCCTGCGCATGATCGCCGGCCTGGAGGAGCCCAGCGGCGGCACCGTCCACCTCGGCGACGACGAGGTCACCAACCTGCCGCCGTACAAGCGGCCGGTGAACACGGTCTTCCAGTCGTACGCCCTCTTCCCGCACCTCGACATCTTCGAGAACGTCGCCTTCGGCCTGCGCCGGCGCGGCATCAAGTCGGTGAAGAAGCAGGTCGAGGACATGCTGGACCTCGTCCAGCTCGGCGAGCAGGCGCGCAAGAAGCCGCACCAGCTCTCCGGCGGCCAGCAGCAGCGTGTCGCGGTGGCCCGCGCGCTGATCAACACGCCCAAGGTGCTGCTCCTCGACGAGCCCCTCGGCGCCCTCGACCTCAAGCTGCGCCGCCAGATGCAGCTGGAGCTCAAGCGCATCCAGACCGAGGTCGGCATCACCTTCATCCACGTCACGCACGACCAGGAGGAGGCCATGACCATGGCCGACACGGTCGCCGTGATGAACGCGGGCCGCGTCGAACAGCTCGGCTCGCCCACCGACCTCTACGAGAACCCCAACACCACCTTCGTCGCCAACTTCCTCGGAACCTCCAACCTCATCGAGGCCGAGGTCGACTCCAAGAGCGGCGACGACATCGTCCTCAAGGCGGGCGGCGGCAAGCTGGTGCTGCCCGAGTCGCGCTGCAGCGCGCCGACGACGACCGGCGGCAAGGTCCTCGTGGGCGTGCGCCCGGAGAAGATCTCCCTCACGCACGCCGACGACGCGGGCGAGATCGCCGAGAAGCGCAACCGCATCACCGGCAAGATCGCCGACTCCAGCTTCATCGGCGTCTCCACGCAGTACGTCATCGACAGCCCGGTCTGCCCGGAGTTCGAGGTCTACGCCCAGAACATCGACCGCGACGCCCGGCTGGTGCCCGGTGCCGAGGTCGTCCTGCACTGGAACCCGGCGCACACCTTCGGCCTCGACGCCGCGCAGGACATCGACGCCGGCGTGGAGATGGTCGACGAGGAGGCCGCCTGATGGCCACGGTCACCGAAGCGCCACCCCTGGCGCCGGTCCCCGAGAAGAAACCCCCGCGCAAGCGGGGCCGCCTGGTGCCGTACTGGCTCCTGCTCCCCGGCCTCCTCTGGCTGATCGTCTTCTTCGCGCTGCCGATGATCTACCAGGCCTCCACGTCCGTGCAGACGGGCTCCCTGGAGGAGGGCTACAAGGTCACCTGGCACTTCGCCACCTACTGGGACGCGCTGTCCGAGTACTGGCCGCAGTTCGGGCGCTCGGTTCTGTACGCGGCCGCTGCCACGATCCTGTGCCTGGTCCTGGGCTACCCGCTGGCGTACCTGATCGCCTTCCGGGCCGGCCGCTGGCGGAACCTGATCATGGTTTTGGTGATCGCGCCGTTCTTCACCAGCTTCCTGATCCGCACGCTCGCCTGGAAGACGATCCTCGCGGACAGCGGCCCGGTGGTGAGCATCCTCAACACGCTGCACGTCCTGGATGTGACGAACTGGCTCGGCTGGACCTCGGGCGACCGCGTCCTGGCCACACCACTCGCCGTGGTCTGCGGACTGACGTACAACTTCCTGCCGTTCATGATCCTGCCGCTCTACACCTCGCTGGAACGCATCGACGGACGGCTCCACGAAGCGGCCGGGGATCTGTACGCCAAGCCCTGGACCACCTTCCGCAAGGTCACCTTCCCGCTGTCGATGCCCGGCGTGGTCTCCGGCACGCTGCTGACCTTCATCCCGGCGGCCGGTGACTACGTCAACGCCGAACTCCTCGGCTCGACCGACACCCGCATGATCGGAAACGTGATCCAGACGCAATTCCTGCGGATTCTGGACTATCCGACGGCCGCGGCCCTCTCCTTCATCCTGATGGCGGCGATTCTCCTCATGGTCACCATCTACATTCGCAAGTCCGGGACGGAGGATCTGGTCTAAATGCCCTTCGTCAACTGGCTCAAGCGCCATCTCGTCGTCATCGCGGGACTGGTGACACTCGGATATCTCCTGCTGCCGAACGTCATCGTCACGGTGTTCTCCTTCAACAAACCGAAGGGGCGTTTCAACTACGAATGGCAGCAGTTCTCCACCGACGCGTGGAAGGACCCGTGCGGTGTCGCCGACCTGTGCGGCTCGCTGTCGATCAGCCTCCAGATCGCCTTCTGGGCGACGGTCGGCGCCACGGTTCTCGGCACGATGATCGCCTTCGCGCTGGTCCGCTACCGGTTCCGCGCGCGGGGCACCGTGAACTCGCTGATCTTCCTGCCGATGGCGATGCCCGAGGTCGTCATGGCGGCCTCGCTGCTCACCCTGTTCCTCAACCTGGGTGCGCAGCTGGGCTTTTGGACGATCCTCATCGCCCACATCATGTTCTGCCTGAGCTTCGTCGTCGTCGCCGTCAAGGCGCGCGTGATGTCGATGGACCCGCGCCTGGAGGAGGCGGCCCGGGACCTGTACGCCAGTCCCGTGCAGACCTTCCTTCGAGTGACCCTGCCCATCGCGGCCCCCGGAATCGCCGCGGGTGCGCTGCTGTCCTTCGCGCTCTCCTTCGACGATTTCATCATCACCAATTTCAACGCCGGCTCGACCGTCACCTTCCCCATGTTCGTCTGGGGCTCGGCACAGCGCGGAACGCCCGTTCAGATCAATGTCATCGGTACGGCCATGTTCCTGGTCGCCGTACTGTTGGTCCTGTCTTCGATGCTCATCGGAAATCGCCGAAACAAGCAAAAGGCGTAAACGCAAAACCCTTGTAGGGAGTTGAAATCATGGCCCCAAGCGCCATGAATCGTTGGACAAAGTCACTCTCTGACGCACAGCCGGTCCCGTACTGGCTCGAAGACCCCGGCAAGCCCCACCCCGAGCCCGCGCTCACCGGCGCCGAGACCTGCGATCTGCTGGTCGTCGGCGGCGGCTACAGCGGACTGTGGACCGCGCTCATCGCCAAGGAGCGCGACCCCGGGCGGGATGTCGTCCTGCTGGAAGGCCGCGAGGTGGGCTGGGCCGCCTCGGGCCGCAACGGCGGCTTCTGCGCCGCCTCCCTCACCCACGGCCTGCCCAACGGTCTGGCCCGCTGGCCGGACGAGATCCACAAGCTGCAGGAGTTGGGCGCCCGCAACCTCGACGAGATCGAAAAGGCGGTCGCCCGCCACTCCCTCGACTGCGACTTCGAGCGCACCGGCGAGATCGACGTCGCGACGGAGACGTATCAGGCGTGGGAACTGCGCGACTGGTACCAGGAGTTGGAGCGCGAGGGCCTCGCCGACGGCGTCGAGTTCCTGGACGCCGAAGCGGTACGGGAACAAGTCGACTCACCGACATTCCAGGCGGGCCTGTGGGACCGCCGGGGCGTCGCCATGCTCAACCCCGCGAAGCTCGCCTGGGGCCTCAAGCGCGCCTGCCTCGCGCTGGGCGTCCGCATCCACGAGCACACCCCCGCCCTGACCCTGAAGCCGTACGGCGCCGGCATGGCCGTACGCACTCCGTACGGCTCGGTCCGCGCCCGCAGGGTCGCGCTCGGCACCAACATCTTCCCGAACCTGGTCAAGCGCGTGCGGGCGTACACCGTCCCGGTCTACGACTACGCGCTGATGACGGAGCCGCTGAGCGACGAGCAGCTGGCGTCGATCGGCTGGAAGAACCGTCAGGGCCTCGGGGACAGCGCCAACCAGTTCCACTACTTCCGCCTCTCCGCCGACAACCGCATCCTCTGGGGCGGCTACGACGCGATCTATCCCTACGGCGGCCGGGTGCGCGCCGAGTACGACGACCGGCCGGAGACGTACGCCAAGCTCGCCGGGCACTTCTTCACCTGTTTCCCGCAGCTGGAGGGCGTCCGCTTCACGCACGCGTGGGGCGGCGCGATCGACACGTGCTCGCGTTTCTCGGCGTTCTTCGGCACCGCCCACCACGGCAACGTCGCCTACGCGGCGGGCTATACGGGCCTCGGCGTGGGCGCCACCCGCTTCGGCGCCGAGGTGATGCTGGACCTGCTGGCGGGGGAGACCACGGAGCGCACCTCGCTCGAGATGGTCCGCAGGAAGCCCTTGCCGTTCCCGCCCGAGCCCTTCGCCTGGACGGGCATCGCGCTCACCAAGTGGTCGCTGGCCCGCGCGGACGCGCACGGCGGCCGACGCAACCTCTGGCTGCGGACGATGGACAGACTGGGTCTCGGGTTCGATTCCTGAACGAGACGCGTCAGGCGCATCCCAGCCCCCGGTGAGTGTGACCCAGTTCACTCCGACGGGTGCGGGAAACCCGCGTAATGCAGGCCGGGTGACCTCCCTCTCTCCCGTGACGCGACCGGCGTCCAGGAGAGACAGGGAGGTCTTCTCATGGCTGGGGCGAAACCGGCGGTGGAGTGGCTGGCATCCGTTGCGCCGGATCCCGAGGCCTGCCGCTGGGAGTGGGAACGCAACCCCCTGGGGATCGCGCTGCTGCCCGCCGGCAAGGCCTGGGACGTACTCATCCTGCCGGGCGAGCTCGGCTATCCCACGCTCGACGTCCTCACCCGCTTCCTCGACCGGCCCGGCCCGGTGCTGGTCGACTTCGGGGACGCGCGCATGGGTTTCCTCGTGCCGCCGGGCACCGCGGCCCGCTGGCTGGGCACCGGTATCCGTACGGCGGGGGCCGGCACCTGGATCGTGGTGCCGTACCCGGGGCGCTCGACCGGTGGGGTGCGCTGGTTGATCCCACCGGACGGCTCGGGCACCCTCACGGACCCCGCACTCCTCGAACTGGCGATGCACGAGGCGGCGGCGGGCCTGGCGAGTGGGGAGGGCACCTGACGGGCGCCTGATGGCCAGAGGTCTAGACGGACTCACCGTGCCCGCGTCGGCCACCCGTGCGGTCGGCGCGGACCAGGAAGATCCACAAAGACGTGATCAGTACCGTGCACAGGCACCAGCTGGCCGCCACGTCCAGGGGCCAGTGGTAGCCGCGCCGGACCAGGCCGAACCCGACGGCGAGGTTGACGACGGCGCAGGCCACGAGCAGTCCGCGGCGGGCGTACGCCGAGCGCAGCCAGGGGAGCAGGAGCAGGGTCGCCGAGCCGTAGGCGACGGCGGCCGTCGCGGTGTGGCCGGACGGGTAGTAGCCGGTGGCCGGCGGCACGACGGGGGTGCCCGGTCGGTCGATCAGCACTTTGAGGGGGACGACCAGGGCCGGGACCAGCGCCATCAGGAGAGCGGCCGCGAGAGGCGGCAGCCACCAGCGGTACGTCCCCGCCGCACGGCCCCGCCGGGCCACGTACGCCAGGACGACGGCGAGTACCGGCACCGCGACCTGGATGTTGCCCAGGTCGGCGAGGAGTTCGGAGAAGCGGTCCGGGTGCACGAGGGCCCGGCTGACCCGCTCGTCGACGCGCAGAAGCAGGCCGTCCGAGACGACCTGCCAGGTGATCAGCGCGAAGAGGAGGGCGGGAAGCCCGAGAAGGAGAAGAAAGGAGGTCGGCCGCCCCGGAACAGGGGGGGTAGTTCCGAGGCGGCCGATCAGATCGGATCGACGCCCACCCCGGGGGGTTTGGGGCGGGCGACTGTCCGATCGGTGAGGAGATCCGGAGCCGGAAGCTCCGGGTGTGTGCGCGAGGGCACGACCAGGTCGAAGCTGGGGAGGCCCCGGCCTGATGTCGCCCACAGTCCCCTGTGGGCGGGGTGTATCTCTCATCTGGGTAGAACGTACGGCAGGCGATGGGTGGAAGACAGGCGGAATCGCGTCCCGCCATCCACCTCGCACACGTTCTTCACATGGCCTGACGCCGTCCGCCCCGGCCCCGGAATCCCAGCGGCTGCAAGGGCTGGGGCGGATGGTGCGCAAGTGACGCGCGCGCTATGCGTGAGCTGCGGACTCCTTGTGGCTCAGATGCGCGCGAAGGCCTGCTCGATGATGTCAAGGCCCTCGTTCAGGAGGTCCTCGCCGATGACCAGCGGAGGCAGGAAGCGGAGGACGTTTCCGTAGGTGCCACAGGTCAGGACCAGCAGACCCTCCTGGTGACAGGCCTTGGCGAGCGCGGCCGTCGCCTCCGGGTTCGGCTCCTTCGTCGTACGGTCCTTGACCAGCTCGATGGCGATCATCGCGCCACGGCCGCGGACGTCGCCGATGCTGCATCGATCGTTGTGGGCGAACTTCTCGGCGATGGCGGTGAGGCGGCTCTTCATGATCGCCTCGATGTTCTTCGCCCGGGCGTTGAGGTCGAGCTCCTTCATGGTCTCGATGGAGCCCAGCGCGCCGGCACAGGCCACCGGGTTGCCGCCGTAGGTGCCGCCCAGGCCACCCGCGTGCGCGGCGTCCATGATCTCGGCGCGGCCGGTCACGGCGGCGAGCGGCAGACCGCCCGCGATGCCCTTGGCGGTCGTGATCAGGTCGGGGACGATGCCCTCGTCCTCGCATGCGAACCACTGGCCGGTGCGGCAGAACCCGGACTGGATCTCGTCCGCGACGAAGACGATGCCGTTGTCCTTCGCGAACTTGCTGATCGCCGGCAGGAAGCCCTTCGCCGGCTCGATGAAGCCACCCTCGCCGAGCACCGGCTCGATGATGATCGCGGCGACGTTGTCCGGGCCGACCTGCTTGCTGATCTGGTCGATGGCCTGCGCGGCGGCCTCGGGGCCGGCGTTCTCGGCACCGGTCGGCCAGCGGTAGCCGTAGGCCACGGGCACGCGGTAGACCTCGGGCGCGAACGGACCGAAGCCGTGCTTGTACGGCATGTTCTTCGAGGTCAGGGCCATCGTCAGGTTGGTCCGGCCGTGGTAACCGTGGTCGAACACGACCACGGCCTGCCGCTTGGTGTACGCACGGGCGATCTTGACGGCGTTCTCGACGGCTTCGGCGCCGCTGTTGAACAGGGCGGACTTCTTGGCGTGGTCACCCGGCGTGAGCTCGGCGAGGGCTTCGGCGACCTCCACGTAGCCCTCGTAGGGGGTGACCATGAAACAGGTGTGGGTGAAGTCGGCGAGCTGCGCGGAGGCCCGGCGTACGACGGCCTCGGCGGACGCGCCGACGGACGTCACGGCGATGCCGGAACCGAAGTCGATGAGCCGGTTCCCGTCGACGTCCTCGATGATCCCGCCGCCCGCGCGCGCCGTGAACACCGGCAGCACGGAGCCCACGCCCTGCGCGACCGCGGCGGTACGGCGGGCCTGCAGTTCCTGCGACTTCGGACCGGGGATGGCGGTGACGATCCGGCGCTCCTGCGGAAGTGCGCTCATGAGGGGCTCCTGGGGGTTTGCGGACTCGTGCCTTCTTTTCTCGCAGGCTAGGACGGGGAGAGGGGTGTGGGCATGCTCCATGTGGGCGGTGTCAGGGGTTTCGATTGTCCGTGGTGGACATTGCGACACGGAGCGGCCTGGCGCCGCCGGGGGCGGAGATCACGCAGTGCCGGCGGGGGTGCCCCGCGATCCACAGCTGGGTGAGGCGGGAGTCCGCGGACGAGCTGGGTGGGGTGGTGAGAGTGACGTCGCCCAGGCGGATCAGCTGCTGCTTCCCGCGCCTGCGGATCTCGCAGTCGACCAGCCGCCATGTGTTCGTGGCCAGTGTGCGCCTCATGCGGCGCGTGGCGACGATCAGGAAGATGTGGAGGGGGAGGAGCGTCAGTTCGCAGAGCAGGGCCAGCCCGAACAACCCGATCTTGTCGTGGTCCTCGTCGGCGACCACCTCGGCGATCTGAAGGAAGAGCACGGTGGGCCAGACGAGGAGGAGTGCGGCCACGAGGGTGAACAGGCGGCGGCGCATCGCACGACCCGTCGCCGGGTGGGAGAGGGCGCTGCGCGAGGGATGCGGGGCGGCCGCGTCGGTCCGGGCAGGGCTTTCCGGCATGAGGCCGTACCGGAGGTACCGGTGGCGCAGTCGGCGGGGTGCCGTCTCCGTGCTGCGGGAGGCGGCGATGACCACCTCGTCGCCGGGGACGCCGCAGTACCAGAGCCGGGCGATCCGGGCCCTGCGCCCGGCCGGGGCACCGGCACGCATGCGCCGGGTCCACCACAGCGGTGCGCTGATGATCAGGGGCAGGCGGCTCTCCGGATCGGCGGGGTCGGGGACTTCGAACCAGGCGTCGCTCACGTCCCGCGCCTTCGGGTGGTCCGAGATGCCGTGCGGCGGGTTCTCCGCGATGTGCCAGGGGTGGGCGCGCAGCACGCGGCGCACCCGCCACCCGTTCGGCAGCTCCGCCAGGAGCTGGAGCGGCAGACCGAAGAGGGAGTAGAGGAAGAAGGCGACGTTCAGCCAGACCACCCGCTCCCGTACGGGGATCGTGATCCCGGCGTACCAGGTCCACCAGGCGGCGCACGTGGCGACGAGCAGCAGACTGCGACCCGTCTGCCGCCACCAGGCCCGCCGGGTGCCGGGGTCGTCCCAGGCCACGCCCCGCCCCGCGGGCGTCGGGCGGACGAAGTCTTCGTCGCCTGCGGCCAGTTGCTCGGTCACCGTGCGTCCCCGTTCCGTTTTCCGCATCCCACGTGAACGGACGACAATATCCGGAGCCTGTTGGTCCGCTCCCAGGTCCGCTCCCCGCCCGCGGCCGCGTAAGCGGTGAACTCCCCATGCCGGCGCGTTAGATTGACCGCTGAAGGTGGACGGAACGGCTGGTCAGGGAGCGAGGGCGATGGACAGCGACGGGACGCACGACGCACGGGGTACGCATGCGAATCCTGTGCCGCGTCCGGCGGGACCACCGCAGGTCCCGTCGATGCCGCCCAGGCCCACCGCGGCGCCCGGTGTACCCCCGCGGCCGGACGGGTCGGCCTTCCTGACGTGGCTGCGGGCACCGCGGCCCGAGGCGCTGCCCGGCGTATGGCGGTTCGGGCACCGGGCGCGGCCGGAGGAGGAGCCCGAACTCATCCCCGCCCGCCAGCTGATCAGCGGTGCGCTGATCGCCTTCCTCGTCGGCTGGCTCATCTGGTCGCTGCTGTGGAACGGCTACCTCGGCGGCTGGTGGCTGCTGCCGCTCTACGCGATGATCCCCGACTCCTGGGCCCAGCCGCACAGCTTCGGCTCGGTCGTGGTCGTCTACGCCTACTACGTGGTGATCGCCCTGGTCATCATGATCGGCGTGGGCCGCCTCGGCCGCTGGGGCGAGATCTGGCGCCGCTACGGCCCGCCCGCCTGGCGCCGCGAGGCACCCCGCGCCGAACGGCCGCCCACCCCCGAACAGGACCCCGCCGAGTGGCCCCAACTCCGCGCCGCCGGAGCCTCCGACGCCGCCGAGCGGCTTGCCGCCGACGCCCGTTCGGGGCTGATGCGGGACGTGGACCACGCCCGCATCGTCCGCGCCTGGCAGGGCGTGCGCAGCGGCCGGCACACCCTCGCCGCGTTCACCGGTGCCGTGCTCAAGGACGGCGCCGCCGCCTGTCTGCACCCCTCCGGGGAACGCGACCTGCCGGCCCGGCTCTCCCCTCACGACCTGGTGACCGGGCAGGTGCGGCTCGGCACGACCGCCGACGACCCCCGCAACCCGTACGCCTACCGCGGGGCCGGACTCGGTCTCGGCCCCGATCTGCTCGGCACCTCCCTGCTCGCCGTCGGACCGGCCGGCTCCGGCAAGACCGGCACCCTGGTGCGGCCGCTCGCCGAGTCGCTCTGCCTGCACGCCCTCGCCGGCCGGGCCGCCGTGGTCGTGGTCGGCGCGGCGGGCGCGGGGCTCGGACCGATCGACGCGTACGACGTCGTCGTACGGATCGGGAATCCGGAATCGGTGTACGACCTGGACCTGTACGGCGGGACCGGCGACCCCGACGAGGCCGCGGCCGTGCTCGCCGAGGCGCTGGTCGGGGACCTCGCCGATCCGCACCCGGGCAATGACAGCCGCAAGTCGACGACGGTTCTCGCTCAGCTCCTGGGTCCCTTCCGGGCGGTCCACGGGCGCTTCCCCTCCGTGCCGGAGCTGCGGCAGCTGCTCGACGGGGCGCCCGGGCCGCTGGACACCCTGCGTACGGCGCTGCAGGGCTCGGGGCAGGAGTCGTTGCTGCGTGAACTGGATGCCCGGGAGCGGCAGTTGGGGCACCCCGGTGACGTGGCGGCCGTACTGGCGGACCGGGTGGCGCTGCTCGACCGGCCGGCCTTCGCCGGGTTCTTCGACACCTCCGGACAGTCGAAGCCCTTCTCGCTCAAGGCCCTCGACCACCCCGTGCGGGTCCGCATCGACCTGCCTGAGCGCGGGCACGCGGACGCCTCGCGGATGCTGGCGCGGCTGGTGCTCGCGCAGTTCACGGCGAGCGTGGCGGTACGGGACGACCGGTCGCTGTTCGCCTGCCTGGTGCTGGACGACGCGACGGGGGTCGTCACCCCGGAGGCGGTGCGCGGGGTCCAGCGGCTGCGGTCGGCGAACGCCGGTGCCGTGCTGACCCTGCGGACACTGGACGACGTACCGAGGCCGCTGCGCGGTCCGCTGCTCGGCGCCACCGGCTGCCGTATGGCGCTGTCCGGGCTCACCCCCTGGGACGGGCAGGACTTCGCCGAGGTGTGGGGCAAGGAGTGGATCGAGGCACGGGACGTCACCGACCGGCAGATCATCGCCGAGACGCCGGCCGGGAAGGCCCTGCACGTGCTGCGCCGCGTGATCACCGGCAAGGCGCCGACCCAGCGGGCCGTGACCGTCCGCCAGGTCGAACGCGAACGGTGGTCGGCGTCCGAGCTGGCGCACGGGGTGCCGCCGGGGCACGCGGTGCTGTCGCTGACGAACGTGACGGGAGAGCACGCGCCGCCGCTGCTGGTGGATCTGAGGGGTTAGGGGGCTTCTGATGGATCTCCGCGGCGTCGCGACGCCCGGCACGCACGCTCACCGCACGGCGCGACGGGCCAGGTGGCTCCGCCACATGACCCTTCACACCGCACGCCGATCGCACACACCGAACGCCGCTCCTTCCTCCACGGAGATCCATCAGAAGCCCCCTAGGTCCGTACTTCACCGCACCGGGGCACCGTACGGTGAGGCAGAATCGGCATAGGTCGTTCATACGTGGCGGCCAAAAGATCACAAGGTTCGCCCGATCCCCGCAGACCTGAAGGCCTCATGCCCCCGACGCTCGCCTCGCTCGTCCACCATTCCGCGCTCAAGCTCACCGTGCGCGCGGGTGAGGACCGCCTGGAGGTGCCCGTCCGCTGGGCGCACGTCAGCGAGCTCGCCGATCCCGTGCCGTACATGGAGGGCGGGGAGCTGCTGCTGATCACCGCGCTGAAGCTGGACGCGGCGGATCCGGAGTCGATGCGGCGCTATGTGAAGCGGCTGGTGGGGGCCGGGGTGGTGGGGCTGGGCTTCGCCGTCGGGGTCAACTACGAGGAGATCCCCGAGGCGCTCGTCGACGCGGCGCGGGACGAGGGGCTGCCGCTGCTCGAAGTGCCGCGCCGCACGCCCTTCCTCGCCATCAGCAAGGCCGTGTCCGCGGCGATCGCGGCCGACCAGTACCGGGCGGTGACGGCGGGCTTCGCCGCGCAGCGGGAACTGACGAAGCAGGCGCTGACCCACGGTCCGGAGGGGGTGCTGTCCGCTCTCGCCTCGCAGGTCGACGGCTGGGCGGCGCTCTACGACGCCTCGGGCGCCGTCGTCGCCGCGGCACCGGAGTGGGCCCTGCGGCGGGCCGCGCGGCTGACGGCGGACGTGGAGCGGCTGAGGGAGCGGCAGGCGCCCGCGTCCTCGGTGGTCGGACCGCCCGACAACGAGGACCGCGTCGAACTGCACTCGCTGGGCACGGGGCGGCGGCCGCGGGCGGCGCTGGCGGTCGGCACGGCGGCGGCCCTCGGCACCGCGGAGCGGTACGCGGTCCACTCGGCGATCGCGCTGCTGACCCTGACGACCGAACGGTCGAGGTCGCTGCGGGCGGCGGAAGGGCGGATCGGCGCGGCGGTGCTGCGCATGCTGCTCGCGGGAGAGCCGGACCACGCGCGTGCCGTGGCGGGCCATCTGTACGGCGGTCTGCTGGACGCCCCCTTCCGGATGATCGTCGCCGAGTCGGCGTCGTCGGCTGCCGCCCGGGCCGCCGCCGGCGCGGGCGGCGATCGCGGCGATCCGTTCGCCGCGCTCGCCGAGGTCGTGGAGTCGGCGGCCGCGCGGGCGGGGGAGCCCGTGCTGGTCGTGCCCGAGGGCGAGCGGTTGATCGCGCTGGCCGTGGACGGCGGTGCGGCGGTCGCCGCGTGCGGGGAGTACGCGGCGGGCCTGGAGGCCGCGCGGGCCGGGGCCGCGGAGGGGCGGGAGCAGACCGGTGACGAGGACGAGCTCGTGGTCGGGCTGTCGGCGCCGGTGGGGCCGATCGCCGCGGCGGCCGCCTACAAGCAGGCCGAGCAGGCGTTGTCGGTGGCCCGGCGGCGGGGGCGGGTGTGCGTGGGGCACGAGCAGTTGGCGGCGGGGTCCGTGCTGCCGTTGCTGGCGGACGACGCGGTGAAGGCGTTCGCGGACGGGTTGCTGCGGCCGCTGTACGAGCACGACGCGACCGGGCGGGGCGATCTGGTGGCCTCCCTGCGGGCGTGGCTGTCGCGGCACGGGCAGTGGGACGCGGCGGCGGCGGATCTGGGGGTGCATCGGCACACGTTGCGGTACCGGATGCGGCGGGTCGAGGAAATCCTCGGTCGATCCTTGGATGACCCGGACGTGCGGATGGAACTGTGGCTGGCGTTGAAGGCGACGACGTCGGAGTAGGCACCCGGGTCGGAGCAGGCACCCGGCGGTGGTGCGGCCGTTGCCGGGGGCTCTGTCCGCAGACCCCCGTATCGGCCTGACGGCCTCGTCCTCGACCGCCGGACGGGCTGAAAGATGCTGACCCCACCCCGCCAAACCGGCGCGCCCACGCCCCCAACCACTACGCCCCGGCCAAACGCACCCCCGCCCCCACCCCCCTACCGTGGACCCGAAGCACGATCCACCCCGCACACACCCCCTAACGCGGAAGGGCCGGGACCCACATGACCTCCACCCACGCCTTCTGGCTCGCCGGCCGCCAGGTCACCGGCGAGGACAGCTTCGACGTCACCTCCCCGTGGGACGGCCGCCTCGTCGGCAAGGTGAGCGTGCCGAGCGACGCCCAGGTCGAAGAGGCCGTCGCCGCCGCCCACGCCGTCCTTGACGACTTCGCCGCCACCCCCGCCCACGTCCGCGCCGCGGCCCTCGACCACGTCAGCCGTCGGCTCGTCGAGCGCACCGAGGAGATCGCCCAGCTGATCTCCGCCGAGAACGGCAAGCCGATCAAGTGGGCCCGGGGTGAGGTCGGCCGTGCCGTCTCCGTCTTCCGGTTCGCCGCCGAGGAGGCCCGGCGGTTCAACGGCGGCGAGGCCCAGCGCCTCGACACCGACGCCGGCGGTCAGGGCCGTCTCGCCCTCACCCGCCGCTTCCCGAAGGGCGTCGTCCTCGGCATCGCGCCCTTCAACTTCCCGCTCAACCTGTGCGCCCACAAGATCGCTCCGGCGATCGCGGCCGGCGCGCCGATCATCCTGAAGCCCGCCCCGGCCACCCCGCTCTCCGGGCTGATCATCGGTGACCTGCTCGCCGAGACCGACCTTCCGGCCGGCTCCTGGAGCATCCTCCCGGTCGCCAACGACCGCATGCCCGCCCTGGTCCAGGACGAGCGCCTGCCGGTCATCTCCTTCACCGGTTCCGAGAAGGTCGGCTACGCGATCATGGACTCGGTGCCGCGCAAGCACTGCACCCTTGAGCTGGGCGGCAACGGCGCCGCAGTCGTCCTCGGCGACTACGCCTCCGACGCCGACCTCGACTGGGCCGCCACCCGCATCGCCACCTTCTCCAACTACCAGGGCGGCCAGTCCTGCATCTCCGTGCAGCGGGTGATCGTCGACGCCTCCGTCCATGACCGCCTGCTGCCGCGCATCGTCGCCGCCGTCGAGGCCCAGGTCACCGGCGACCCGAGCGACGACAAGACCGACGTCGGTCCGCTGGTCAGCGAGGCCGCCGCCCAGCGTGTGGAGACATGGGTCCAGGAAGCCGTCGACGCCGGGGCCTCGCTCCTGACCGGCGGCAAGCGGGACGGCGCCTCGTACGCGCCGACCGTCCTGACGGACGTACCGGCCGACACGACCATCTCCTGCGAGGAGGTCTTCGGACCCGTCCTCACCGTGCAGAGGGTGGACGGCGAGGCCGAGGCCTTCGCCGCGGCCAACGAGTCCAAGTACGGCCTCCAGGCGGGCGTGTTCACCCACGACCTCCAGGCCGCCTTCCGCGCCCACCGCGCCCTCGAGGTCGGCGGTGTCGTCATCGGCGACGTCCCCTCCTACCGCGCCGACCAGATGCCGTACGGCGGCGCCAAGCAGTCCGGTGTCGGCCGCGAGGGCGTCAAGTTCGCGATGGACGACTACACGTACGAGCGGGTGCTCGTCCTCACCGGGCTGGCTCTCTGAGACGGACCTCTGAACCGACCCTCTAGTAAATGGGAACCATTTTCATATAGGCTCCTCGAAGAGGCCCGGCACCGATGCCTTCCGGTGCCGGGCCCCTTCTTGGCGTCGACTTGTTCCGGACCCTCAACCGGAGAAGCCGACGTGCGCGAGCCGCAAGGCGCCGCGCAGTCTGAGGTGGACGTCGCGCACGCCCTCGGCGACGATGCCGGCGCCGAGAGTGGTGTAGGCGTACGGGTCGACCGGGTCGTCCGAGTCCGCCGTGTCCGGTGTCAGTGCGGCGAGCACCGCGCCTCCGTCCAGGGACAGTTCCACGACACCCTCGCCCGCCACGGTGACCGTCAGCTCCGTGACGCCGTCCCCGAAGTCGCAGTCGCGGTAGACCAGTTCGGCGTCCCGGCCCGCGGCCGGCGTCACCGCGTCGCCCGACACCTTCGTGCGGTCGACGATCGCGGCCCCGCTCTGCTCGTCGAAGTCGGCCGCGTTCAGGCCGTGTTGGAGGACGGGGCGCGGGGCGTCGGGAGCGCCGTCCAGGATCACCGTCGTACGCAGGCGGATGTCCTCGCTGGAGGCGCCGGCCAGCACGTCGTACGGGCCCGGTTCCAGGCGCCACCCGTTCCGGGCCACGTCCCAGAACTCGAAGGCGGACAACGGGACTTCGAAGGACAGGTCCGCCTTCGCGCCCGGCGCCAGCGTGATCCGGCGGTGGGCCAGCAGCTCGCGGCGCGGGCGCGTCACCGTCGGCTCCACGGCGCGCGTGTAGAGCTGCGCGACCTCGTCGGCGGTGACATCACCGGCGTTGGTGACCGTGAAGGAGACGTGCGCCGCCGCGTCGTCCACTCGCACCGACAGGTCGCCGTACGCGAACGAGGCGTACGACAGGCCGTGTCCGAACGGGAACAGTGGCGTCCCCTCGAAGTACAGGTACGTCTGGCGGCCGCCGATCACGTCGTAGTCGAAGAGGTCGGGCAGGTCGCCGTCCCCCTCGTACCAGGTCTGCGGGAGGCGGCCCGCGGGGGAGACGTCGCCGGACAGCACGCGGGCCAGGGCGGTGCCCGCGGCCTGGCCGCCGTGCGCGGTCCACAGCACCGCCGGGAGCGCGGCGGTCGCGACGGCGTACGGATACGCACAGACCAGTGCCAGCACCGTGTTCGGGTTCGTGGCGCGGGCGGCGCGCAGGATGCGCTCCTGGTGGGCGGGCAGGCGCAGCGTCGTGCGGTCCTCGGTCTCGCGGCCGTTGATGTGCGGGTCGTTGCCCGCGACCACCAGCACCACGTCGGCGCGCGCAGTGACCTGCGTTACTGCGTCCTCGCCGCGTTCGGTCACGATGAGCTCGAACATTTCCGGATTTTCGTCGGCAACCTTTACTCCGTCGGCGGCGACCGAGACGTGGCGACCTGTACCGACGTGTCTGAGGAGGTGACCGTTTTCGTGGGGTTCCAGAGTGAATGTCTCCTGGACCACCCAGCCGCCGGGCTGGTCCGCGGAGGCGCGCACGTAGCCGTCCTCGGCCACCGACAGATAGCGGCCGTCGGGGGCGCGCAGGGTCAGGACGCCCTCGCCCCAGTCGATCAGCGCGAACTCGGTGCCGGTCGCGTCCGTGCTCAGCGGGGGCAGGTCCGTGCGGCCCGCGAGCAGGGCGGGGTCGAGGGCGCCCTCGGCGCCGCGCACCTCGTCCGGGGCGTCGGCGGCCGCGGGGACGTGGAGAAACGTACCGGCGGCCGTCTTCAGCAGGACCCGGTCCACGCCCTCCGCGAACTCGACGCGCTCGGCGCCGAACCGCTCGTAGAGGCCCTCCAGCGGGGTGGAGCGGTGGATGAGGGTGCCGCTGTACCAGTCGAGTTTGCACTCGTCGGCGAGCAGGCCGACCACGGCGAGGCGGGTGTCGGGGGCCAGCGGAAGCAGGCCGTCGTTCTTGAGGAGGACGACCGCCTGCTCGGCCGCTTCCTGGGCGAGCGCGCGATGGGCCGGGGTGTCGAAGTCCTTGATGCCGGCGTGCGGGTCGTAGTGCGGGTCGAACTCGCCGAGCCGGAAGCGTACGGAGAGCTGACGGCGGACGGCCGTGTCGATGTCGCCCTCGGTCAACAGGCCCTGTCCGAGGGCGCCTTGGATGCGAGCGACGATCTTCGAGCCGTCCGTGCCGTGGTCGGTGAAGCTGTCGACGCCGGCCAGCAGGGAGGCCGCCGTCGCCTCCTCGTGGCTGTCGAAGTAGTGCTCGGAGTCGACCAGGTTGGAGGGCGCGCCCGCGTCCGAGCAGACGAGGAGGTCTTCGTCGGTCCAGGCGCGCAGCTGCTCGCGCAGGTACGGGGAGACGTGGTTGGGGCGGCCGTTGACCAGGTTGTACGCCGGCATCACCCCGGCCACCGTGCCCGCCTCGACGGTCTCGCGGAAGGCGCGCAGGTCGTACTCGTGCAGGACGCGCGGGCGGACCGAACTGGACGAAGTCGCCCGGTCCGTCTCGTTGTTGTGGGCGAGCCAGTGCTTGAGGACGGGCGCCGTGCGCCAGTACGTCGGGTGGTCGCCGCGCAGGCCGCGGGTGTACGCGGTGGCGATCGCGGAGGTGAGTTTCGGGTCCTCCGAGTAGCCCTCCTCGTTGCGGCCCCACAGGGGGTGGCGCAAGAGGTTCACCGTCGGCGCCCAGACGTTGAGGCCGATCCGGTCGTCGTGGGCGCGCATGGCGCGGGTCTCCTTGGACACCGCCTCGCCGACCCGGCGTACGAGGTCCGTGTTCCAGGTGGCGCCGAGGCCCACGGCCTGCGGGAAGACGGTGGCCGGACCCATCCAGGCCACACCGTGCAGTGCCTCCTGCCCGGTGCGGAACGCGTCGACGCCCAGGCGTTCGACGGCGGGCGCGAACTGGTGCAGGAAGGAGATCTTCTCGTCGAGCGTGAGCCGCTCCAACAGGTCGTCGATGCGCTTCGCGAACGGCAGTTGCGGATCGCGGAACGGCGGCGTGGGCGGCGTCTGTGCGGTCACGTGGGGGTCCCCTTGCGATGGAACGGCGTAGCGCTTTCGAAGCGCTTCGATGCTCATTCGACGAGAGGTCGGGTGTCAAGACACCACGGGGCAACAAGTGCGACTCCTGCACCGACATTTCAAGCGGCATATGAGTGCGACGGAATCCGGGACACCTCGGAGGAATCTTGGAATCGACCCTTGTGCACCCTGTGGTCGTCACTTAACCTCGCAGCAACATCGAAGCGCTTCGACTATCTCTCGACACCGAGGAGCTGCCGCCGGAAGGCGCGCATACATCCGACGATCGAGGGCCGAGGTCGCTTCGGCTCAGCCAGTTCCACACAAGACACCGCAGCCGACGGCCACCGCCGGGTGTCCTGGTGCGCCATGAAGGGTTGACGCAATGACGCCGAACGCCGCTTCCGCCTCCTCCGGGCCCAGCCGGAGAAGCTTCCTCGCCTCCACCGCGGTCGCCACCGCAGCGGTCGCGGGCGGGATGCCGCTGCTTGCCGCCTGCGGGGGCGGGCAGGACGGGAACAAGGACGGCACGACGTCCGGGAAGGCGGCCCAGAAGCTCCTCCCCACCTTTGCGGCAACGAGCGTGGTGACGCCGGACATCCCGGCCAAGAACGGCTCGGCGGCGGGCTTCACCAAGGCGATCGCGGACGCCGACCTCAAGACGGGCGTCCCGAAGAAGCTCGGCAGCGGCGGCAAGCTCAAGATCATGGCGCCCCTGTGGGGCACCCCGCCGTCCAACAGCAACCCCTACTACAAGGCCATGAACGAAGCCGTCGGCGTGCAGATCACCTGGCAGAACCAGGACGGCAACACCTACGACGAGAAGCTCGGCGCGGTCCTCGCCTCCAGCGAGATCCCGGACGCGGTGGTCATCCCGGGCTGGAACCTGTCGGGCAAGATACCCAGCGCCATCAACGCCAAGTTCGCCGACCTCGGCCCCTACCTCTCGGGCGACAAGGTCAAGGACTACCCGAACCTCGCGGCTGTCCCCACCGACGCCTGGCAGCGCGCCATCTTCGGCGGGCAGCTGCGTGCGATCCCGATGCCGGCCTCGTACGTCACCAACATCGCGCCCTTCTACCGCAAGGACATCTTCACGAAGAAGGGCTACGACCTCCCGAAGACGCCGGACGAGTTCCTGTCCTGGGCGAAGGACGCGACCAGCGCGAAGTCGAAGGTGTGGGCCTGCGACGACCTGAAGTGGTCCGCCTTCAACATCTTCGGCGCGCTGCCCGGCAGCGACAAGGCGCTGTGGTGGAACCTCCAGGACGGCAAGCTGGTCAACCGCATCGAGACCGACGAGTACCTCGAAGCCCTGGAGTGGACCCGCAAGCTGTACGCGGCCGGCTGTGTCCACCCCGACGCCAAGGCGGCCAAGGGCGACGCGGCCAACCGCTTCACCGCCGGCCAGGTCCTCGTCTTCAACGGCGACCTCTCCGCCTGGTACGGCCAGACCGCCCAGCAGCTCACCCAGAACCCCGACTTCGAGATGGGCGCCTTCGACATCTTCGGCCCCGAGGGCGGCGACCCCACGCTGTGGGCGGTGCAGCCCGCGAACATCTTCACCTTCGTCAGCAAGAAGGCGTCCAAGCAGCAGATCAAGGACTTCCTCGCGCTCGCCAACTACTGCGCCGCGCCCTACGGCACCAAGGAGCACATGCTCACGCAGTACGGCGTCGAGGGCACCGACTACACGGTGAAGAAGGGTCTGCCCGTCAAGACCACGCAGGGCACCAACGAGGTCAACGGCGCCTACGACTACACCGGCGACCCGGCCGCCTTCATCGCGTACCCCGATCTCCCGGACGTCACCAAGCAGATGGTCGAGTGGCAGCAGCGCATGGGCGCCTTCACCAAGAAGTCCTCCTTCTACGGACTCACCATCACCGAGCCCAACCGCTGGACCAACCTCGCCAACGACTTCGAGCAGCTGGAGGACGACATCGTCCGCGGCCGCAAGAAGATCAGCGACATGCAGACGGCCGTGTCCGACTGGAAGAAGAAGGGCGGCGACGACCTGCGGGCCTGGTACAAGAAGCTGCTCGACGACAACGGTTCGGCGAAGTGACCCCGGGCGGGCAGGGCTGAGGGCAAGGAGAACGGCCGTGTCGCACAGCACGGTGCCTCGTAGCAGGGCCGAGGCGAAGAACACGCAGACGAAGAAGGGGCCGCCGGCGTCCGGTGCCACCGGATCCGGGGAAGCCAGGACGGGCAGAGGGCGCTCGGGAAAGCTGAGCTTCCGGCTGAGGTTCAGGCGCGACCGCACCCTGATCCTGATGACGCTGCCGGCGGTGCTGCTGCTGTTGCTCTTCAACTACATACCGATCCTCGGCAACGTGGTCGCCTTCCAGGACTACGACCCCTACCTCAGCGACAACGGCTTCGTCGCCATGCTGCAGAGCCCCTGGATCGGCCTCGAGAACTTCCAGCAGATATTCCAGGACTCGGCCTTCTGGCACGCGGTGCAGAACACGTTCGTGCTGTTCTTCCTGCAACTGGTCCTGTTCTTCCCGATCCCGATCCTGCTCGCGCTGCTCATCAACAGCGTGGTCAGGCCCCGGGTCCGGGCGGTCGCCCAGGCGATCATGTATCTGCCGCACTTCTTCTCGTGGGTGCTGGTCGTCACCGTCTTCCAGCAGATCTTCGGCGGCGCCGGCATCATCGCGCAGACCCTGCGCCAGCACGGCTACAACGGCATCGACCTGATGACCGACCCGGGCATCTTCAAGTTCCTGGTGACGGCCGAGGGCGTCTGGAAGGACGCCGGCTGGGGCATCATCGTCTTCCTCGCCGCCCTCTCGTCCGTCTCGAACGACCTGTACGAGGCAGCCGCCATGGACGGCGCCGGACGCTGGCGGCGCATGTGGCACATCACGCTGCCCGCCCTGCGTCCCGTGATCGCCCTGCTCCTGGTGCTGCGCGTCGGCGACGCCCTCACCGTCGGCTTCGAGCAACTCCTGCTCCAACGCGACTCCGTGGGGCCGGGGGCCGCCGAGGTCCTCGACACCTACGTGTGGTGGAACGGCATCCGCAACCAGGACTTCAGCTACGCCGCGGCCGCCGGCATCGTCAAGGGCGTGGTCGGCCTGGCCCTCGTGCTGATCGCCAACAAGGTCGCCCATCTCATGGGTGAGCAGGGGGTGTACAAGAAGTGACCACCGTCATCGACAAGCCCGCACGGTCCGCGGACAGGCCCGGTCCGTGGGCGGCCCCACCCCGCCAGGCCTGGGAGGAGGAGCCCTCGAAGGCCGGTGTCGCGAGCAAGGGCCTGGTCCTGACCCTGGCCTGCTTCGGGATCCTCTTCCCGCTCTGGATCGTGATCGTCACCAGCCTCTCGTCGCGGAAGACCATCGACGCGACGGGCGGTCTGGTGGTCGTCCCGAAGGGCATCACCTTCGTCGCCTACCGCGAACTCCTCAGCGGCGGCCAGGTGCAGCGCGCCGCCATGGTCAGCATGGGCGTGACCCTGGTCGGCACGCTGTTCAGCATGGCGGTGTCGGTGCTGTGCGCGTACGGCCTCTCACGGGTCGGCTCGCTCGGGCACCGCTGGTTCCTGATGCTGCTGCTGGCCACGATGTTCTTCGGCGCGGGCCTGATACCGACGTATCTGCTGGTGCAGTCCCTCGGCCTGACCGACACCTATCTGGCGCTGATCCTGCCGAGTGCGGTGAGCGTCTTCAACATCCTGGTGCTGCGCTCGTTCTTCATGGGCATCTCACCGGAGTTGATCGACAGCGCGCGCATCGACGGTGCGGGGGAGTGGCGCATCCTCTGGAAGATCGTCATGCCGCTCTCGCGGGCGGTGCTCGCGGTGATCTCCCTGTTCTACGCGGTCGGTTACTGGAGTGCCTGGTTCAACGCGTCGATCTATCTGACGGACCAGGACATGATGCCGCTGCAGAACGTCATGATCCAGCTGGTGCAGAAGCAGGAACGGCCCGTGGGTCTGGCCGCCCAGATCAACACCGGTCAACTGTCGCCGCTTGCCATCCAGATGGCCGTGATGGTGATGGCTCTGCTGCCGGTGGCCGTGCTGTCGCCGTTCGTCCAGCGGCACTTCAAGAAGGGCATGCTCACCGGTGCGGTGAAGGGCTGACCGGTTCGCCCGCCCACTGGGCAGGGTTGGTCGGTCGTACGGCGGCTGCGGGTTGGTTGTGGCTTGTCGCGCAGTTCCCCGCGCCCCTTATGGGCGCGCTCCTCCTCCCCCTCCTTTCAGATCGAGGTATGTGTCATGCTCGCGTCCCGTCTGAGCCGCCGGGCCGTTCTCGCCGGTACCGCGGCCGCTGCCGCGCTCACCGCCGTTCCGTTGCTCCCGGGGCACGCGCACGCTGCCGAGGCAGGGGCCAAGACCACTCCCTCCTACCGCTGGCGCAACGCCGTGATCGGTGGCACCGGTTTCGTCACCGGTGTGTTGTTCCACCCGTCGGTGCGTGGTCTCGCCTACGCCCGTACCGACATCGGTGGTGCCTATCGGTGGGACGACCGTGCCGCTCGTTGGACGCCGCTGATCGACCACTTCGACTCGGACGACTGGAACCTTCTCGGTGTCGAGGCGATGGCCGTCGACGCCGTGCACCCGGACCGGCTCTATCTCGCCGTCGGTACCTACGCGCAGTCCTGGGCCGGCAACGGTGCCGTCCTGCGCTCCGACGACCGCGGTGCCTCCTGGACGCGCACCGACCTCATGGTGAAGCTCGGCGCCAACGAGGACGGGCGGGGTGCGGGGGAGCGGCTGCTCGTCGATCCGCGCGACAGCGACACCCTGTGGCTGGGGACCCGGCACGACGGGCTGCTCAAGTCGACCGACCGCGGGGCCACTTGGGCCGCTGCCGGTGACTTCCCGGGCAGCCCGAGCGCGAGCGGTCAAGGTGTCACCCTCCTCGTCGCCGCCGGGCGCACCCTCTACGCCGGCTGGGGAGACTCCGACGGCACCTCCCCGAACCTCTACAGAACCGCCGACGGGAGCACGTGGGAAGCCGTGCCCGGGCAGCCCGCCGGCACCTCCGCCAAGGTCCCGATCCGGGCCGCGTACGACTGCCTCACCCGCGAGCTGTACCTGACGTACGCCAACGCGCCCGGACCCAACGGCCAGTCGGACGGCAGCGTGCACAAGCTCGCCACGGTCAGGGGCAAGTGGACCGAGGTCACGCCCGTGAAGCCCGGCGGGACCACGAGTGACGGCTCCTCCGACACCTTCGGCTACGGCGGTGTCGCCGTCGACGCCCGCCGGCCCGGGACGGTCGTCGTCTCCACCAACAACCGCTGGGCGGACACCGACACCCTCTACCGGACCACCGACGGCGGCCGTACCTGGACGTCCCTCAAGGACGCTGCTGTCTTCGACGTGTCCGAGACTCCTTTCCTCAACTGGGGTGCCGACAAGCCGAAGTTCGGCTGGTGGATCCAGGCCGTGGGCATCGACCCGTACGACTCCCGGCATGTCGTCTACGGCACCGGCGCCACCCTCTACGGCACCCGGGACCTCAAGCACTGGGCCCCGCAGATCCGCGGGCTGGAAGAGACGTCCGTGGTCCAGCTGGTGTCACCCCCGGTCGGGGAGGCGCACCTGCTCAGCGGCTCGCGGGACATCGGCGTGCTGTACCACGACCGGCTCACGGCGTCCCCGTCGCGCGGCATGACGACGAATCCCGTGTTCGGGTCGGCGACGGGACTCGCGCAGGCCGGGACGAAGCCGGCGTACGTCGTCCGCACCGGCTGGGGCGACAACGGCAACGGCGCCTACTCGAACGACGGCGGGCAGACCTGGGCGCCCTTCGAGGCCCAGCCCACCATCGCCAAGGACGCACCGGGGCCGATCGCCACCAACGCCGACGGCAGCGTGCTGCTGTGGTCCTTCGTGCACTGGGACGGCACGAAGTACGCGGCCCACCGCTCGGCGGACAACGGAGCCACCTGGACCGAGATCTCCTCCTTCCCGAAGGGCGCCACGCCGGTCGCCGACCCGGCCGACCCGACGCTCTTCTACGCGTACGACACCGATACAGGAAAGCTACTCGCCAGCACTGACAGTGGCCGTACCTTCACGGCGCGTGCGACCGGACTGCCTTCCGGCGACAGCCAGTTCAAGGTGGTCGCGGCCCCGGGGCGCTCCGGCGACCTGTGGCTGAGCACCAAGTGGAACGGGCTCCACCGGTCCACCGACGGCGGGGCCACCTTCTCGAAGGTCGACAGCTGCTGGGCCTCGTACACCCTCGGCTTCGGCAAGGCCGCCGACGGCGCCGACTACCCGGCGATCTACCAGGTCGGTTCGACCGAGACCAGCACCGCCGTCTACCGCTCCGACGACGGCGCGAAGAGCTGGGTGCGGATCAACGACGACCAGCACCAGTGGGGGTACATCGGCGAGGTCATCGCCGGTGATCCCCGGATCCACGGCCGCGTCTACCTCGCCACCAACGGGCGCGGGGTGCAGTACGGGGAGCCCGTCTGATGCCCGCCACCGACAGGCCGACGCTCGCCGACGCCACCCGCGGCCGCATCCTCTTCGGCGGCGACTACAACCCCGAGCAGTGGCCCGAGGAGACCTGGCTCGAGGACGTCCGCCTCATGAAGGGCGCCGGCGTCAACTCCGTCACCCTCGGTGTCTTCTCCTGGGCCGAGCTCGAACCCCGGCCGGGGGCACGGGAGTTCGGCTGGCTCGACCGGCTCATGGACCTGATGTACGACAACGGCATCGGCGTCGTCCTCGCCACCCCCACCTCCTCGCCCCCGCCGTGGATGGGGCACCTCCACCCCGAGACCCTGCCCGCCGACGAGGACGGCCGCACCGAATGGTGGGGCGGCCGCCAGCACTTCTCGCACTCCAGCGCCGCCTACCGACGCTACGCCGCCGCCATCACCGAGGACCTCGCCGCCCGCTACGGCGGCCACCCCGCCCTCACCATGTGGCACATCAACAACGAGTACTGCACCTACGACTGGGGCGACGAGGCCGCCGCCCGCTTCCGCCGCTGGCTGCAGACGAAGTACGGCACTCTCGACGCCCTCAACTCCGCCTGGGGAACGGCCTTCTGGAGCCAGGGCTACGGCGACTGGGACGAGCTCCTGCCGCCCCGCCACGCCCACTACATGAAGAACCCCGCCCAGGTCCTGGACTTCAAGCGCTTCACGTCCGACATGCTCCTGGAGTGCTACGTCGCCGAGCGTGACATCGTCCGCCGGCACACCCCGGACCGCATTCCGGTCACCACCAACTTCATGCCGCTGTGGGTCGGGCAGGACGCCTGGCGGTGGGTGGGGGAGGAGGACGTCGTCTCCGTCGACCTCTATCCCGACCCGCGCGACCCGTTCGGCGCCCAGAGCGGTGCCCTCGTCCAGGACATGACCCGCTCGCAGGCCCGCGGCCCCTGGATGCTGATGGAGCAGGCGGCGGGACCGGTCAACTGGCGTGGCGTCAACCACCCCAAGCCGCGCGGCCTCAACCGCCTCTGGTCCCTCCAGGCCGTCGCCCGCGGCGCCGACGCCGTCTGCTACTTCCAGTGGCGCCAGTCCCGCCAGGGCGCGGAGAAGTTCCACTCCGGGATGGTCAGCCACGCGGGCGAGCAGGGCCGTACGTACCAGGAGGTCAGGCAGCTCGGCGCGGAACTCGCCCTGATCAGCGAAGAAGTGACGGGCAGTCACACCGCCAACGACATCGCCGTGCTCCACGACTGGCACTCCTGGTGGGCCGGCGCCCACGAGGGCCGTCTCTCCACCCAGGTCGACTACACCCAGGTCCTGACCACCTGGCACCGCGCCCTCTGGCAGGCCCACCTCACCACCGACTTCGCCCACCCCGAACACGACCTCACCGCCTACAAGTTGGTCGTCGTCCCCCAGCTGTACGCCCTCACGGACGCGGCGATCGACAACCTCCTCGCGTACGTCCGCGGCGGCGGCACCCTCGTCTGCGGCTTTCTCACCGGTGTCGCCGACGAGGACGACCGGGTGCGCCCCGGCGGCATGGACCCGCGGCTGCGCGAACTCTTCGGCATCCGCACCCTGCACGAGTGGTGGCCGCTGGACGCGGGGGAGACCGCCGAGACCGACGGCTTCCGCGGGACCCTGTGGTCGGAAGAGATCGAGGCGGCCGGGGATGCGTCGGTCGAAGCCGCGTACAAGGGAGGCGAACTCGACGGGCTGCCCGCCGTTCTACGCAACGGCCGTGCCTGGTACGTCTCCACACTTCCCGAGCCGCACGCGTTGCGCACTCTCCTCGCCCAGGTCGCGGCCGACGCCGGCGCCCGCCCCGTCCTCGACGGCCTGCCCGACCGGGTCGAGGCGGTCCGCCGCGGTGGCCTGCTCTTCGTGCTCAACCACGGGCGCGAGTCGGTGACCGTGGAGGTGCCGGGCACCCACCACGACCTGCTGACGGGAACGACCGTCGAGGGTCGGCTCACCCTCGGCCGGTACGGCGTGGTGGTGTTGCGGTCATGAACATCGTCCACGGAACCTGGGAACCCCTCCCCGCCACCCGCTGGGAGGACGGCTTCCTGAGCGGCAACGGCCACCACGGCGCCCTCGTGTTCGGCGATCCGAACGACGAGCGGGTCGTCGTCACGCACCACACCCTTGTCCGCCCCAACGGCGACGAAGGGGCCCGCCGCCCGCCCCGACTCGCCGCCGAACTCCCCGCACTTCAGGACCGGTTGCTCGCGGGCGACCTGCACGCGGCCGAGAGCTTCACCGACGGACGCGACCTGCAGTGGGTGCAGCCCTTCCACCCCGCCTTCCAGGTACGGCTGCGCAGGTCGCCCGGCGAGGAGCCGCGCCGCTACCGCCGCTCCGTCGACTTCACCACCGGCGTCGCGAAGGCGGTGTGCGAGGGCTGGAGCAGCCGCGTCTTCGTGTCGCGCGCCGACGACGTGATCGTCCAGCACGTCACGGCCCCCGACCTCGACATCGCCCTGGACCACCGGCTGCCGAGCGCGCCCCCGGGCCTCGCCGTCGGCGACGGCGCGCTCCTCACCCCCGAGGGCGCCCTGCTCACGCAGCGCGTCCGCTATCCCGGTACCGACACGGCGTACACCGGAGTGACGCTTCTCGTCGTCGCCGGGGGCAGTACGACGCTCACGCCCCCCGGTGTGCGGGTCGCGGGCGCGGACTCGGTCCTGCTGCTGACCCGGGTGCTGCGGCACACCGGCGACCTGGACACGACGTCCCACGCCCACGTCCTGCGCGCACTGCTGCCGGACGACGAGGACCCGTACACCACCCTCCTGGACCGTCATACCGCCCTCCACCGCCCCGCCTACGAGCGCGTCACCCTCGACCTGGACGCGGACCCTGCCGAACGCGCCCTGTCCGGCTCGGAGTTGCTCGCGCACCCCGACAGCCCCGCCCTGCTGGAGCGCCTCTTCGCCGCCGGCCGCTACCACCTGCTGTCCGCGAGCGGCCTGTTCCCGCCCCGTCTGGTCGGCCTGTGGACCGGCGACTGGAACACCGCGTGGGCGGGAGCGTTCACCAACGACGCCAACCTCAACCTCCAGACCGCGTCCGCGGCGGCCGCCGCGCTCCCCGAAGTGACGGCGGCACACGCTTCCCTGATCGAACGTCAGCTCCCCGACTGGGCCGCGAACGCCCGCGCGGTCTTCGGGGCCCGCGGAGTCGTCGCCCCCGCCCACACCGACGGCGAGTCCGGGCTGACGTACCACTTCAGCCGCGAATACCCCCTGCACCTGTGGACGGCGGGCGCCGACTGGCTGCTCAAGCCGCTCGTCGACCACGACGAGACCCGCGGCGAACGCGACCCCCGCACCGCCCACGCCCTCGCCCAAGTCGCCCTGTTCTACGAGGACTTCCTCACCCGCACCGATCCGCGCCCCGATGCCGACGGCCATCTCGTCGTCGTCCCCTCCTACTCGCCCGAGAACCGCCCCGCGAACGCCAGTTGGGGTGCGATCAACGCGGCCATGGACCTCTCGGCCGCCCGCCACGCCCTGCTGACGGCCGCCGGGTACCACCCGGAGCACGCCGACCGCTGGCGCGCACTCGCCGACCGGCTCCCACCGCACCGGATCAACGCCGACGGCGCCCTCGCCGAGTGGGCCTGGCCCGGCCTCGACGACACCTACGACCACCGGCACCTCAGCCACCTCTACGGCGTCTGGCCGCTCGACGAGATCAACCCGTACGACACCCCCGACCTCGCGGCCGCCGCCCACCGCGCCCTCGAACTGCGCGGCGCCGAGAACGACTCCGCCCACGGCCATCTGCACCACGCCCTCGTCGCCGCCCGCCTGCGCGACGGCGAACGGGTCGCGCACGCCCTCGGCCAGGTGCTCAGGGGCGACTTCTTCCACGCCTCGCTGATGAGCGCGCACTACCCGAACCGCGACGTCTACAACGCCGACGCCGCACACACCCTGCCCGCCGTGCTGATCGAGATGCTCGTGCAGTCGACCCCGGACCGCCTGGTCCTGCTGCCCGCGCTGCCCAAGGCGTACCCGAAGGGCCAACTTCTCGGCATTCGCACCCGGTTCGGGGCGGAGCTCGACCTCACCTGGAACCCGCACGAAGCGACCGCGGTGCTGCGCCCCACCCGCAGTCACCGCGTCGAACTCAGGACTTCCTCCGGCACGCAACCGCTCGACCTCGTCGCCGGAGAAGACCACGTCCTCGCCCTGGGGGCGTGGTAACCACCCCCGCAATTCCCCCCACCCATGGAAGGGACACCATGGCAACGAGCACGTTGCGCAAGGTCACCATGGCCGTTCTGGCCCCCGCGATGGCCCTCGGCGCCACCGTCGGCCTCGCCTCCGCCCCCGCCTCCGCCGCCGTCTGGAGCTCCTGCGCCCAGTACGGCAACACGAGCCTGAACGGGTACACGCTCTACAACAACATCTGGGGCTCGGGCGCCGGCGCCCAGTGCATCTGGGCCAACTCCGGCACCAACTGGGGTGTCAACGCCAACCACCCCAACACCGGCGGCATCAAGTCCTACCCCAACGCCAAGAAGGTGATCAACAAGTCGATCACCTCGCTCGGTTCGCTCTCCAGCAGCTACAACGTCTCCGTCCCGTCCTCCGGCGCGTACAACACGTCGTACGACATCTGGGACACCAACTACAAGTACGAGATCATGCTCTGGGTCAACAAGACCGGAGCCGTCGGCCCGCTCGGCACCTCCCAGGGCAACGTCACGCTCGGCGGCTCGACCTGGACCGTCTACAAGGGCAACAACGGCTCCAACGACGTGTTCTCGTTCGTCCGCACCTCGAACTCCACCTCCGGCACCGTCAACGTCCTGCCGATCCTGAAGTGGATCAAGGACACCAAGGGCTGGTTCGGCAACGTGACCATCGGCGACCTGCAGTTCGGCTTCGAGATCACGTCCTCGTCCGGCGGCCTCGACTTCGTCGTCAACAGCGAGAACGTCAGCAGCAGTTGAGGAGTCGGGGGTGGGGTGGGTTTCATGGGCACCATGCGAATCCCCACCCCCCTCCGCGCCACTCTGATCGCCGCCTCCGCGCTGCTCGCCCTGCCGGGCACCGCGGTGGCGGCACCCATGGCCCCGCCACTGCATCACCAGGCCTGGCCCCTGCAGCCCGTGGCGGCCCTGTCCGCCGAACGCCTCGCCACCGCCGACCTGGTGGCCGCCGCCAAGTGGGGCACCGACAGCCCCATCGACGACCCGGCGCGCGAGCAGCAGGTCCTCGACTCCGTCGCCGCCCAGGCCCAGCAGATCGGCGCCGACCCCGACGAGGTCCGGCGCATCTTCCGCGACCAGATCGAGGCGAACAAGGTCGTCCAGCGCGGCCTCTACGCCGAGTGGACCGCCCACCCCGACCGGGCACCGACCACCAAGCCGGACCTGAACGTCGTCCGCCAGACCATCAACCGCATCAACACGGACCTCGTCCGCGCCGTCGCCGACTCCACCCCGGCGCGCACCGCCCCGACCTGCCAGCCCGAACTCGCCCTGGCCGTCGTCGAGATCCACCACGAGAAGCACCCGGACCTGCTGCACACCGGTGCCCTCGTCCGCTCCCTGGCCTCGGTCTGCCGCAATTGACATGCGAACGCGAGAGTGCGGCCGGTCCTTCTCGTGGGGGGACCGGCCGCACTTCCGCATCCAGGCCCGGCTACTCCGCCACAGGCAGCCGCGCCCCGTCCCGCAGGAACAGCGGGATGCGGTCCAGCGGGGCGTCGACCGTCACGGCCGTACCGCCCTCGTACGTCTCACCGGTCCACGCGTCCGTCCAGGTCGCGCCCGCCGGGAGATAGGTCGTGCGGGCCGTGGCACCCGCGGTCAGCACGGGGGCCACGAGCAGGTCCCGGCCGAAGAGATACGCGTCGTCGACCGACCAGGCCGCCTGGTCCTCGGGGAACTCCAGGAACAGCGGCCGCATGGGCGGCAGCCCCTCCTCGTGCGCCTCCCGCATGACCTCCAGGACGTACGGCTTCAGACGCTCGCGCAGGCGCAGGTACCGCTCCAGGATCGCGCCGGCCTCCTCGCCGTACGACCAGACCTCGTTGGGGCCGCCGGTCATGTCCGGACCGAGCGGCATGCCCGGGTCTCGGAAGCCGTGCAGGCGCATCAACGGGGACAGGGCGCCGAACTGGAACCAGCGGACCATCACTTCGCGGTACGCCGGGTCGTCCGGATCGCCGCCGTGGAAGCCGCCGATGTCCGTGTTCCACCAAGGGATGCCGGACAGGGCCGTGTTGAGGCCGGCCGCGATCTGGCGGCGCAGGGTCGGGAAGTCGGTGCCGATGTCGCCGGACCACAGAGCGGCACCGTAGCGCTGACTGCCCGCCCAGGCCGAGCGGTTGAGGGTGATGACCTCCTCACCCTGTGCCCGCAGACCCTCGTAGAAGGTGCGGGAGTTCTCGGCGGGGTAGCTGTTGCCGACCTCCAGGCCGGGGCCCGTCCAGTAGCGCAGGTTCTCCTGGAAGCCCGGCTTGAGCTCCGGCTCGCAGGCGTCCAGCCAGAAGGCCGTGATGCCGTACGGCAGAAGGTAGTTGTCGCGGACGCGCTCCCAGACGAACTCGCGCGCGTCCGGGTTCGTGGCGTCGTAGAAGGCCACCTGGACCGTGGACGCGACTCCCTTGTCGGGCCAGTCGGCGTGCGCCATCGGGCCGTACTGGGTGCCGATGAAGTAGCCGCGCTGCTCCATGAGTTGGTGGTTCTCGCTCAGCGGCGACACGGACGGCCACACGCTCACCACCAGCTTGATGCCGAGCTCCTCCAGCTCGCGCACCATCGCCGCGGGGTCCGGCCACTCGCGCAGGTCGAACTTCCACTCGCCCAGATGCGTCCAGTGGAAGAAGTCGCAGACGATGGCGGTGATCGGCAGGCCCCGGCGCTTGTACTCCCGTGCCACCGCGAGGAGTTCGTCCTGGGTGCGGTAGCGCAGCTTGCACTGCCAGAAGCCCGCCGCCCACTCGGGCAGCATCGGCGTACGGCCCGTGACCGCACTGTAGCGGCGCTGCCCGTCGGCCGGGGCGCCCGCGGTGACCCAGTAGTCGATCTGGCGGGCCGAGTCGGCCACCCAGCGGGTGCCGTTGTGTGCCAGTTCCACGCGGCCGATCGCCGGGTTGTTCCACAGGAGGGTGTAGCCGCGGCTGGAGGAGAGCACCGGGATGCCGACCTCGGCGTTGCGCTGGACCAGGTCGAGGACCAGGCCCTTCTGGTCGAACCGGCCGTGCTGGTGCTGGCCGAGGCCGTACAGCTTCTCGTCGTCGTAGGCGGCGAAGCGCTGCTCCAGACGGTGGTGGCCGTTGCCGACGGCGGTGTAGAGGCGCGAGCCCGGCCACCAGAAGTGGGCGCGTTCCTCGGCCAGCACCTCGCTGCCGTCGTCCGTGCGCAGGAAGCGGATCAGGCCCTCGGCGCTCACCTCGACGGTGAGGGAGCCGACGGTCAACTGCCCTTCCCCGTCACCGATCTTGACACTGCTCTCGGTGGCCGGCGCCTCGTCGAGCAGCGCGCCCGGCAGGCCCTCCAGGATCGGTCCGCCGAGCCGGGCCCGCACCCGGACCGCGTCCGGGCCCCACGGCTCGATGCGCAGGGTCTCCTGGCGGCCGCTCCACTCCAGCGCGCCGTCGCGCTCGCGGAAGGTGCCGACGGTGGGTGACGACTGCGCGAGGCTGACCGTGCCGTGACTGGGCTGGTTTTCGGCAGGCTGGTTCACGAGGGGTGCTCCCGAAGGGACATGAGGGTGCCCGAGAGGGCACCGGAAGGGGGTCAGTAATCCGGTCGCCTGACGGCGACACCCTGTGTGCGTGAAAATCGGTGTGTGGTCGTCCGGCGGACGTCGTATCGCCTTGGCGCGTTCCGAGCCCGTGGGTCAGTAGGACGCTGGGGGTCCACCGACAGGCACCCGGATGTGTTGCTCCGAGCACGTGAATCAGACTCTTCCGCCTGCCGGACCCCCGCCGGACGGTCGCGTGCTCGCGGCCGATGACCGGAGGGGGTGCCGACGGGATGGACGTGATCCACGAACGCGTGGCGGGGATCGACATCAGCAAGGTCGACGTGAAGGTCTGCGTCCGCGTGCCGAGCACCGGCAAGCGGCGCCGCAGCGAGGTGCGGACCTTCTCCGCGGTGACCTCCGGCCTGCTGGCCATGCGGGACTGGCTGCTCGCCGAAGGCATCACCGTGGTCGGCATGGAAGCCACCGGCGTCTACTGGAAACCGGTGTTCTACCTGCTGGAACACGACATGGAATGCTGGCTGCTCAACGCCCGCCACATGAAGTCGGTGCCCGGCCGCAAGACCGACGTCAAGGACTCCGAGTGGATCGCCAAGCTCGTCGAACACGGCCTGGTCCGACCCTCGTTCGTGCCCCCGCAACCGATCCGGCAGCTGCGGGACGTCACCCGCTACCGCACCGAGATCGTCCGCGAACGCACCCGCGAGACCCAGCGGCTGGAGAAGCTGCTGGAGGACACCGGCATCAAACTGTCCTCGACGGTCTCCAACATTCTGGGCGTCTCCGGCCGCGCGATGCTCGAGGCCCTCATCGCCGGTGAACGCGACCCACACGTCCTGGCGGACCTGGCCAAGGGCAGCATGCGCCGCAAGACCGACGCCCTGGCCGAGGCGCTGACCGGCAACTTCACCAGCCACCACGCGTTCTTGGCCCGGGCGATGCTGGACCGGATCGATGCCTGCACCGCCACCGAGACCCGCCTGAGCGAGCACATCGAGGTGATGCTGCAGCCCTTTCGCCGCCGGATCGAGCTGCTTGTGACGATCCCCGGCGTCGAGGCCCGCGCGGCACAGGTGATCCTCGCCGAGATCGGCGCCGACATCGACCGTTTCCCCAGCGCGGCCGACCTGGCCTCCTGGGCCGGCGTCTGTCCCGGCAACCACCAGTCCGGCGGCCGGACCGGCAGCGGCAAGACCCGGCACGGCGACCCCTGGCTCAAGGCAGCCCTCGGCCAGGCCGCCGTCTCCGCGTCGCGGACCAAGGACACCTATCTCGCCGCCCGTTACCGACGCATCGTGGCCCGCCGCGGCAAGAAGCGTGCCCTGGTCGCCCTGGAGCACTCGATCCTGATCGCGGTCTGGCACATGTTCACCCACGACACCGAATACGCCGACCTCACCGGCCAGTACTTCCTCGAACGCACCGGCCGGGCCAGGCAGACCCGACGCCTGGTGAGCCAGCTCAACCAACTCGGCTACCAAGTGACCCTCCAAACAGAAGGCGCTGCCTGACCAGCGGCTACGGACACGGGACGGGGGATTTTCGAATCAGGAGGTGTCGAGAGGTGTTCAGGACGTGGTCGAGGGCGCCGGTCCCGTGCTCGCCCGTACCGTCAACTCGGGTGCGATCAGCACGACTTCGTCCTTGCCGCGGCCGTCGAGCTTGGCGACCAGACGCTCCACGGCGTGCCGGCCCATCTCCTGCGCGGGGATGGCGACGGACGTCAGCCGCACCGAGGCCTGGACGGCGACCTGGTCCGGGCAGACCGCGACCACCGACACGTCCTCGGGGATGGCACGCCCCTGCTGGCGCAGCAGGGCGAGCAGCGGCTCGACCGCCGACTCGTTCTGCACGACGAAGCCGGTGGTGCCCGGGCGCTCGTCGAGGATGCGGGCAAGGGTGACGGCCATGGCGTCGTAACCGCCCTCGCACGGCCGGTGCAGCACCCCGATGCCCAACTCCCGTGCCCGGGAGCGGAGTCCGTCGAGGGTGCGCTCGGCGAAGCCGGTGTGCCGCTCGTAGACCGCGGGGGCCTCGCCGATGACAGCGATGTCGCGGTGGCCCAGCATCGCCAGGTGCTCGACGCACAGGGCACCCGTCGCCTTGAAGTCGAGGTCGACACAGGTCAGGCCGCTGGTGTCGGCGGGCAGCCCGATCAGCACGGACGGCTGGTCGGTGCCGCGCAGCAACGGCAGCCGCTCGTCGTCGAGTTCGACGTCCATCAGGATCATCGCGTCGGCCAGGCCGCTGCCGGTGACGCGGCGTACGGCGTCGGGGCCCTCCTCGCCGGTCAGCAGCAGGACGTCGTAGCCGTGCGTCCGGGCCGTGGTGGCCACCGCGATGGCGATCTCCATCATCACCGGCACATACATGTCGGTGCGCAGCGGGACCATCAGCGCGATGATGTTCGACCTGCTGCTGGCCAGGGCGCGCGCGCCCGCGTTCGGGTGGTAGCCGAGCTCGCGGATGCTCTGCTCGACCCGCTGCCGGGTGGTCGTGGAGATGGACCGCTTGCCGCTGAGGACATAGCTCACCGTGCTCGCCGAGACTCCGGCGTGCTGGGCGACCTCGGCGAGGGTGACCATCCAGCTCTCCAAGCGGTGTGAAGCGCTTCGACAGTGCGCATTGCGAATACGGGCGGGTGAGGGTGGTTCGACACTAGCTCTAGCGGGGGTGGGTGTCCATAGGTTGTCGAAGCGCTTCGACACCTTTCTTTTCCGAGGTGTCGTTTCTGGCGGGCGGCAACCTTCCCGGCACTCGGCGGCCACTGAGAGGTCGTACCCGAACCGTCCCCCGGAAGGACCCCCGATGCAACACCGCAGACCGCGTATGTCCAAGCCGGCGAAGACCCTCCTCGCCTCCGCGGTCGCCCTCACGGCCGCCGCCGGCGTCACCGTCGCCCAGGCGGGCGAGGCCGGCAGGAAGTGCACGGCCTTCGACACGGTCACGCTCGGCAAGTACTACGTCAACAACAACCTCTGGGGCCAGGACAAGGCCACCGGCAGCCAGTGCGTCTGGGACAACTCCCGGTCGGGCTCGACCATCTCCTGGGGCACGAACTACAGCTGGGCCAACAACAGCAAGGGCACCGACTCCGACGTCAAGTCGTACGCGAGCACGGTCCTCGGCTGGCACTGGGGCTGGAAGGTCGACAAGGCGTCCACCGGGCTGCCGATCCGCGTCGGCGACCGCAAGCCCGTCAGGACCACCTGGGACTTCACGCTGCCCTCCACCCCCGGCACCATGAACGTCTCCTACGACCTGTGGCTGCACGCCAAGAACACCGCCGACTGGCAGGACCAGCCCACCGACGAGGTCATGATCTGGCTCAACCGGCAGGGCGGCGCGGGCCCCCTCGGCACCAAGTACGGCAGCGTCAGCCTCGGCGGCACCCAGTGGGACATCTACCAGGGCAACATCGGCTGGAACGTCTACTCCTTCGTCCGCCGCACCAACACCACCAGGGCGACGCTCGACCTGGACGACTTCACCCAGGCACTCGTCCGGCGCAAGCTCCTGAGCAACGACAAATACGTCTCCGGCATCGAGTCAGGCACCGAGGTCTTCAAGGGCACGGGCCGCCTCGACACCAAGAGCTACTCGGTCGATATCGGCTGAACGGTTGCGTGAAGGGTGGTGACCTCTCCGTGAATCGGGTACATACGATCGGGTAGCACCCGTCGGTAACCAAAACTGGACCAAGATCCCGATTCGCGGCGAGGTGGCCCTCATGTCCGCAGCACCCGCACCATCTTCCCGACGCCCCACCGTCACCGAACGCGAGGCCCGCCAGGTGGCGGAGGCGGCCCGTGAACAGGACTGGCGCAAGCCGAGCTTCGCCAAGGAACTCTTCCTCGGCCGCTTCCGCCTCGACCTCATCCATCCGCACCCCATGCCGCCCACCGAGGACGTCCAGCGCGGAGAGGAGTTCCTCGCCAAACTCCGCGACTTCTGCGAGACGAAGGTGGACGGGGCGCTGATCGAGCGCGAGGCCCGGATCCCCGACGAGGTCATCAACGGCCTCAAGGACCTCGGCGCCCTCGGCATGAAGATCGACACCAAGTACGGCGGTCTCGGCCTCACCCAGGTGTACTACAACAAGGCCCTGGCCCTGGCGGGCTCCGCCTGCCCCGCGATCGGCGTGCTGCTGTCGGCGCACCAGTCGATCGGGGTACCGCAGCCGCTGAAGCTGTTCGGCACGGCCGAGCAGAAGGAGCAGTTCCTGCCCCGCTGCGCCCGCACCGACATCAGCGCCTTCCTCCTCACCGAGCCCGACGTCGGCTCCGACCCGGCACGGCTCGCGACCAGTGCCGTACCCGATGGGGACGACTACGTCCTCGACGGGGTGAAGCTGTGGACCACCAACGGCGTCGTCGCCGACCTGCTGGTCGTCATGGCGCGGGTGCCGAAGAGCGAGGGCCACAAGGGCGGCATCACCGCGTTCGTCGTGGAGACCAACTCGGACGGCATCACGGTCGAGAACCGCAACGCCTTCATGGGCCTGCGCGGCATCGAGAACGGCGTCACCCGCTTCCACCAGGTCCGGGTCCCCGCCGCCAACCGCATCGGCCCCGAGGGCGCCGGCCTCAAGATCGCGCTGACCACGCTCAACACCGGGCGCCTCTCCCTGCCCGCGTCCTGCGTGGCCGCCGGCAAGTGGTGCCTGAAGATCGCCCGCGAGTGGTCGGCGGCCCGCGAGCAGTGGGGCAAGCCGCTCGCCCACCACGAGGCCGTCGGTCAGAAGATCTCCTTCATCGCGGCGACGACCTTCGCCCTGGAGGCCGTACTCGACCTGTCCTCACAGATGGCCGACGAGGACCGCAACGACATCCGCATCGAGGGCGCGCTGGCCAAGCTCTACGCCTCCGAGATGGCCTGGCTCATCGCCGACGACCTCGTCCAGATCCGCGGCGGCCGCGGCTTCGAGACGGCCGCCTCCCTGGCCGCCCGCGGCGAACGGGCCGTCCCCGCCGAACAGGTCCTGCGCGACCTGCGCATCAACCGCATCTTCGAGGGCTCGACCGAGATCATGCACCTGCTGATCGCGCGCGAGGCGGTCGACGCCCACCTCTCCGTGGCCGGCGACCTCATCGACCCGGACAAATCCCTGCAGGAAAAGGCGAAGGCGGGCGCCAACGCGGGCGTCTTCTACGCCAAGTGGCTCCCGAAGCTCGTCGCGGGACAAGGCCAACTCCCCGGCACCTACGGCGAGTTCAAGCATGACGTCGACCTGTCCCGGCACCTGCGCTACATCGAGCGCAACGCCCGCAAACTGGCCCGCTCCACCTTCTACGCCATGTCCCGCTGGCAGGGAAGGATGGAGACCAAGCAGGGCTTCCTGGGCCGCGTCGTCGACATCGGCGCGGAACTGTTCGCGATGAGCGCGGCCTGCGTACGGGCCGAACTCCTGCGCAGCCAGGGCGACCACGGCCGCGAGGCCTACCAACTGGCCGACGTCTTCTGCCGCCAGTCCCGCATCCGCGTCGAGGAACTCTTCGACCGCCTGTGGACCAACACCGACGACGTCGACCGCAAGCTGGTCAAGGGCATCATGTCGGGCACGTACGAGTGGCTGGAGGACGGCATTGTCGACCCGTCGGGCGAGGGACCGTGGATCGCCGCGGCGGACCCGGGCGCCTCGGAGAAGGAGAACCTGCACCGGCCGATCCGATGACCGGTCGATGACAAAGGCGTCCCCCTCGCCCCCCCGTGCGGGGGATGAGGGGGACGCAGTGTCCTCACACACGGTCCTTACGGCAACAATGGAGGGATGACCGACAGTCCAGCCCCCCGAGGGCGCGGGCCGGAAGCCCCGTCTGCCCCGCGACGCCATGCACGCACTCTCGCCGCACCGGGCGCCGACCCGGGTACATCCAGTACGAAGGCCGACGCCCGGCGCGCCGAGGGCACGCACCTGACGCCGCAAGGCCCGCCCTCCGGGCGGACGACGGGGCTTGCGGCCCCCGCCCTCGCCGACCCGCACCTCGTCTACGACCCCGTGGCGGGCAGCGGCCCCAAGGACGTGGTGATCCTCGGCTCCACCGGGTCGATCGGCACCCAGGCCATCGACCTCGTGCTGCGCAACCCCGACCGCTTCCGGGTCACCGGGCTCTTGGCCAACGGCGGCCGGATCGCCCTCCTCGCAGAGCAGGCCCGCCGGCTCCGGGTGCGGACCGTCGCCGTCGCCCGCGAGGACGCCGTACCGGCACTGCGTGAGGCGCTCACCGCGCAGTACGGCGCGGGGGAGCCGCTCCCGGAGATCCTCGCCGGACCGGAGGCGGCCACACAGCTCGCGGCCTCCGACTGCCACACGGTGCTCAACGGCATCACCGGCTCCATCGGTCTCGCCCCGACCCTCGCCGCCCTGGAGGCGGGCCGCACCCTGGCGCTCGCCAACAAGGAGTCGCTCATCGTCGGCGGCCCGCTGGTCAAGGCGCTCGCCAAGCCCGGGCAGATCATCCCGGTCGACTCCGAGCACGCGGCCCTGTTCCAGGCGCTCGCGGCCGGCACGCGCGCGGACGTACGCAAACTCGTCGTCACGGCCTCCGGCGGCCCCTTCCGCGGCCGGACGAAGGCCGAACTGGCGGACGTCACCGTCCAGGACGCCCTCGCCCACCCCACCTGGGCCATGGGCCCGGTGATCACGATCAACTCCGCGACCCTGGTCAACAAGGGCCTGGAGGTCATCGAGGCACACCTGCTGTACGACATTCCCTTCGACCGCATTGAGGTCGTCGTGCATCCCCAGTCGTATGTTCACTCGATGATTGAGTTCACCGACGGATCTACGATCGCCCAGGCGACGCCCCCCGACATGCGCGGGCCCATCGCCATCGGCCTCGGCTGGCCCGAGCGCGTCCCGGACGCGGCGCCCGCCTTCGACTGGAGCAAGGCGTCGACATGGGAGTTCTTCCCGCTCGACAATGACGCGTTTCCGTCGGTGAACCTCGCCCGGCACGTGGGTGAGCTCGCGGGCACCGCCCCGGCGGTGTTCAATGCGGCCAACGAGGAGTGCGTGGAGGCGTTCCGCGGCGGCGCGCTGCCGTTCAACGCCATCATGGAGACCGTGACCCGGGTGGTCGAGGAGCACGGCACCCCGCGCACGGGAACCTCACTCACCGTGCCGGACGTCCTCGAAGCGGAGACCTGGGCACGGGCCCGTACCAGGGAACTGACAGGGCAGACGACTACGGCGACCGCGGAGGCGCGTGCATGACGACCTTGATGATGATCCTCGGCATAGTCGTCTTCGCGTTCGGACTGCTGGTCTCCATCGCGTGGCACGAGCTGGGGCACCTGTCCACGGCCAAGCTCTTCGGCATCCGCGTGCCCCAGTACATGGTCGGCTTCGGCCCGACCATCTGGTCGCGGAAGAAGGGCGACACCGAGTACGGGATCAAGGCCATCCCGTTCGGCGGCTACATCCGCATGATCGGCATGTTCCCGCCCGGCCCCGACGGCAGGCTGGAGGCCCGCTCCACCTCACCCTGGCGCGGCATGATCGAGGACGCCCGCTCGGCGGCCTTCGAGGAACTGCGGCCCGGCGACGAGACCCGCCTCTTCTACACCCGCAAGCCCTGGAAGCGGGTCATCGTGATGTTTGCGGGCCCCTTCATGAACCTGATCCTGGCGGTGGGCCTGTTCTTCACCGTCCTGATGGGCTTCGGCATCGCCCAGCAGACGACCACCGTCAGCTCGGTCTCCCAGTGCGTCATCGCGCAGAGCGAGAACCGCGACACCTGCAAGAAGTCCGACCCGGCCGCCCCGGCCGCGGCGGCGGGCCTCAAGCCGGGCGACAAGATCGTCTCCTTCAACGGCGTGAAGACGGACGACTGGAACAAGCTGTCCGACCTGATCCGCGCGAACCCCGGCAAGGACGTGCCCATCGTCGTGGACCGCAAGGGCCAGGACGTCACCCTGCACGCCACGATCGCCAGCAACCAGGTCGCCAAGAAGGACTCCAGCGGCCAGATCGTCGAGGGCAAGTACGTCAACGCCGGCTTCCTCGGCTTCAGCGCGGCCACCGGCATCGTCCAGCAGGACTTCGGCCAGTCCCTGACCTGGATGGGCGACCGCGTCGGCGACGCCGTCGACTCCATCGCGAGCCTGCCCGCCAAGATCCCCGGCCTCTGGGACGCGGCCTTCGGCGACGGCAAGCGGGCCGCGGACTCCCCGATGGGCGTGGTCGGCGCGGCCCGCGTGGGCGGCGAGATCTTCACCCTGGACATCCCGGCCAGCCAGCAACTCGCGATGTTCGTGATGCTGGTCGCCGGCTTCAACCTCTCCCTGTTCCTCTTCAACATGCTCCCGCTGCTCCCGCTGGACGGCGGCCACATCGCGGGCGCGCTGTGGGAGGCACTGCGCCGCAACGTGGCAAAGGTGCTGCGCCGCCCGGACCCGGGCCCGTTCGACGTGGCGAAGCTGATGCCGGTGGCTTACGTGGTGGCCGGAGTCTTCGTCTGCTTCACCCTTCTCGTCCTCGTCGCGGACGTCGTCAACCCGGTGAAAATCACCTAGACACGTGGAGTTTGGGGCGGCCCGGCATGCTGTGCGCCGGGCCGCCTTCCATTGAGTGGGTTTACGGCCGTGGGGGTCCCCCCGCCGAGTGGGTTCGAGGTGGGGGAGTGCCCGGCCCCGTGCACATCACGTAATCTCGAAGCCTGGAGCCCGCCGTTCCGGGACCGGACCTTGATCCACGACTTGGGGTTGCACAGCAGATGACTGCGATTTCTCTCGGCATGCCGTCCGTTCCGACCAGGGTTGCCGAGCGCCGGCAGAGCAGGCAGATCCAGGTCGGCACCGTGGCGGTGGGCGGCGACGCCCCCGTGTCCGTGCAGTCGATGACCACGACCCGCACCTCCGACATCGGAGCCACCCTCCAGCAGATCGCCGAGCTCACGGCCTCCGGCTGCCAGATCGTGCGGGTGGCCTGCCCCACACAGGACGACGCGGACGCGCTCGCCACCATCGCGCGCAAGTCCCAGCTCCCGGTCATCGCCGACATCCACTTCCAGCCCAAGTACGTCTTCGCGGCCATCGAGGCCGGCTGCGCCGCGGTCCGGGTCAACCCCGGCAACATCAAGCAGTTCGACGACAAGGTGAAGGAGATCGCGCGGGCCGCGAAGGACCACGGCACCCCGATCCGCATCGGCGTCAACGCGGGCTCCCTGGACCGGCGCCTGCTGCAGAAGTACGGCAAGGCGACCCCCGAGGCCCTCGTCGAGAGCGCGCTGTGGGAGGCGTCGCTCTTCGAGGAGCACGACTTCCGGGACATCAAGATCTCGGTCAAGCACAACGACCCGGTCGTGATGATCGAGGCCTACAAGCAGCTCGCCGCCCAGTGCGACTACCCGCTGCACCTCGGTGTCACCGAGGCGGGCCCCGCCTTCCAGGGCACGATCAAGTCGGCCGTCGCCTTCGGCGCCCTCCTCTCCCAGGGCATCGGCGACACGATCCGCGTGTCCCTGTCCGCGCCTCCCGTGGAGGAGGTCAAGGTCGGCAACCAGATCCTGGAGTCCCTGAACCTCAAGCAGCGCGGCCTGGAGATCGTCTCCTGCCCGTCCTGCGGCCGCGCCCAGGTCGACGTGTACAAGCTGGCCGAGGAGGTCACCGCGGGCCTGACCGGCATGGAGGTCCCGCTGCGCGTCGCCGTCATGGGCTGTGTCGTCAACGGCCCGGGCGAGGCCCGCGAGGCCGACCTCGGCGTCGCCTCCGGCAACGGCAAGGGACAGATCTTCGTCAAGGGCGAGGTCATCAAGACGGTCCCCGAGTCCAAGATCGTGGAGACCCTCATCGAGGAGGCCATGAAGCTGGCCGAGCAGATGGAGGCGGACGGCGTGACCTCGGGCGAGCCGTCGGTGTCCGTCGCGGGCTGACCCACCCGCACTTTCCCACGCCCCGTCACATCCCTTGTGGCGGGGCGTAAGTATTGTTTCCAGTTACCTTGACAGCTCCGATGTATGGCGAGACCGTGTGGGCCGCACCGGCCCAACCGTCCCAAGAGATACGTACGTCCACCGCATACGTCGGATGACCAAGGTGACCGTATGAGACGCCGTAGGCTCCTCGCCCTCTGGACCACCCTCCTCGCGCTGCTGCTCGCGACCGCCCCCGCGGCCCACGCCCGCGCCGCCGAGCAGCCCCCGCCCCGCCAGACCATGCTCCGCAACGCCACCGCCGGCATGTTCCTGCACTGGGGCATGTTCACCGCCCCCAAGCACCTCGACTGCGACTCCTGGGAGAAGGACGTCACGGACGGCGGCTGGAACCCCGACTACTGGGTCGACGAGGCCCGCAAGATCCGCGCGAGCTACATCGTGCTCGCAACCTTCCACTCCCGCCTCGGCTACGCCCGCCCCTGGCCGTCGAAGATCCCCGGCTCCTGCTCCACCGAGCGGGACATCCTCGGCGAGCTGATCAAGGCGGCCGACGCCAAGGGCATCAAGGTCATCCTCTACATGACCGACGATCCCCAGTGGCACAACGAGCAGGGCGTCGAGACCCTCGACTCGGCCGCCTACTCCGCCTACAAGGGCCACGACGTCGACCTCACCACCCGCCCCGGCTTCGGCGAGTTCAGCTACGACAACTTCTTCGAGGTCATGAAGAACTATCCGAAGCTCTCGGGCTTCTGGATCGACAACGACAACGAGTACTGGGAACAGCACCAGCTCTACGAACAGATACGCAAGCTGCGCCCGGACATGACCCTGAGCAACAACAACGAGGACACCCCGATCATGGACATGGTGTCCCACGAGCAGAAGGTCGGCATGACCCCGCCGTACGACCAGCCGTCGGCGATCTGGACCCCCATGCCCCGCCTCACCGAGTCCTGCTACAAGGTCCCGGACACGGGCAGTTGGTGGTACGACGGCCAGGACCGCCCGGTGTCCACCGGCCTCAACGTCGACCGCTACATCGCCAACGCGGGCAACTCCATCAAGTCCCTCATGGACTTCACCGCCATGGTCAACGGCCGCTTCCCACCCCAGCAGGAGAAGTTCCTCGGCCTGATGAAGGACTACCTCCCGCCCATCTGGCAGTCCCTGCACGGCGTCGACGCCGGCGGCTTCATGTACGGCGGCATGCAGCCGGGCGCCTGGAACGACGGCTCGTACGGCTACGTCACCATCAGCCGCGCCGACCCGCGGACGCAGTACGTCCATGTCACCACCCGGCCCACCAGCGGCGACCAGGTCCGCGTCCGCGACAACGGCTACCGCGTCGAGAAGATCACCGACCTGCGCACCGGCAGGAAGCTCCACTTCGACCAGCGCGACGGCACCCTCACCATCAAGGGCATCGGCACCTGGGACCCGTACGACACCGTGTTCAAGGTGCGCACGGCGCCGGACCGCGAGGGCGTCTACCCGACCGGCACGGTCCGGGCGAGCGAACCGGCCCTCACCGACGGCGACTTCACCACCTACACCGACAACAAGGGTGTCCTGCCCGCCAGTTACACCCTCGACCTCGGCCGCGTCCGCAAGGCCGCCTTCCTCGGGATCAACCAGCGCGAGTGGTCGCCGACGTACAACAGGGAGACCTTCGGCAGGAAGGAGGACTCGGCGAGGATCAAGGACTACACGGTGTCGGTGAGTGACGACGGCACGACCTGGCGTGAGGTGCGCGCCGGTGTGCTCGAAAGCGCCCGCGGGGTCAGGTTCGTCGACCTCGGCGGCGGGCTCCGTACCCGCTACATCCGCCTCGACGTCCCCACCACCTGGTCCGCCGAGACCGTCCCGAACTTCTACCGTCAGCTACGGATCGACGAGATCGAAGTCGGCCACGGGTACCCCGTGAGTCACGGCTGACGCGCGTGCTCCGTCGCGCCGTCCCATCGGGGCGGCGCGGCACAAATTCGGCAGGTACAGTGCGGAGATCAGCAGAACCCCAGGGTGAGGCCCCGCACGTGTTGACCCAGACCACCTCCCGGGTGCTCGAGCCGAGCGACCTGGACGCCGCGCTCGCCGTACTCGGCCGTGAGCCGGTCACGAACGCCTTCGTGACCTCGCGGGTCCAGGTCGCGGGCCTCGACCCGTGGCGGCTGGGCGGCGAGATGTGGGGCTTCTACGAGGAGGGCATGCTGACCTCCCTCTGCTACGCGGGCGCCAACCTCGTCCCGATCTGCGCCACCCCGCGCGCCGTGCGCGCCTTCGCCGATCGCGCGCGCAGAGCCGGGCGCCGCTGCTCGTCGATCGTCGGCCCCGTCGAGGCGACCACGCTGCTGTGGCGCCTGCTCGAACCCAGCTGGGGTCCCGCGCGCGAGGTCCGCGCCCAGCAGCCGCTCATGGTCACCGACCGCATGCCCGCCGACATCGCCCCGGATCCCTACGTCCGTCGTATCCGCAAGGACGAGATGGAGACGATCATGCCGGCGTGCGTGGCGATGTTCACCGAGGAGGTCGGTGTCTCGCCGCTCGCCGGGGACGGCGGGCTGCTGTACCAGGCCCGGGTCGCCGAACTCGTGGGCTCCGGCCGCTCGTTCGCCCGCCTCGACGATCACGGCAAGGTCGTCTTCAAGGCGGAGATCGGCGCCGCGACCGCCCAGGCCTGCCAGATCCAGGGGGTGTGGGTGGCCCCCGAGTACCGGGGGCTGGGGATCGCCGCACCGGGCATGGCGGCAGTGCTCCGGTACGCGCTGGCGGACGTCGCCCCCATCGCCAGCCTCTACGTCAACGACTTCAACACCCCGGCGCGAAGGGCGTACCAGAGGGTGGGGTTCCAGGAGGTCGGCGCGTTCATGAGCATTCTCTTCTAGAGGCACCTCACAGGGCTGTTCTGACCCTCGTACGAGCCCTGTAGTCTCCCCGGCATGCTGCGCTTTCCCGGTCACGGACACCGCCAACCCGACGACGTCGTGATCGGCCCGCTCGACCTGCCCGGCCGGGTCGACGAGGCGCTCGCCGTGCAGGCCGTGGCCTTCGGACTCGGCGTCGACGAGGTCGCCGTACGGCGGCAGATCGTCCTGCGGCACATGACGTACCCGGGAGCCCGCGCACTCGGCGCCACCAGCGAAGGCCGCCTCGTCGGCTTCGTCTACGGCATGCCGAACGACCGCACGCACTGGTGGTCCACCGTCGTGGAGCCCTACCTGCGCGCACAGGGACACGGCGGCTGGCTCGACGACTCCTTCGTGATCACCGAGCTGCACGTCCACCCGAGCCACCAGAACCGCGGCATCGGCCGCTCCCTGATCACGACCATCACCGACGCCGCCGACGAGCCCCGCTCGATCCTGTCGGCGATCGACATGGACAGCCCCGCCCGCGGCCTCTACCACTCCCTCGGCTACCAGGACCTGGCCCGCCAGGTCCTCTTCCCGAGCGCCCCGAAGCCGTACGCCGTGATGGGCGCCCCACTCCCTCTCCGGCACCGCTAACCGATTTCCAACGGAACCGGCCCCCCGGCTAACCTCCTGACATCACCCTCACGCAGCAGGAGTACGAGAACCATGGCGAACGCACCGGTCCAGCGCATGTCCCAGTTGTTGGCGAAGACGCTGCGCGACGACCCGGCGGACGCCGAGGTCCTCAGCCACAAGCTCCTCGTCCGCGCCGGCTACGTCCGCCGCACGGCGGCCGGTATCTGGTCCTGGCTTCCCCTCGGCAAGAAGGTCCTCGCCAACGTGGAGCGGATCGTCCGTGAGGAGATGGACGCGATCGGCGCCCAGGAGGTGCTGCTCCCCGCCCTGCTGCCGAGGGAGCCCTACGAGGCGACCGGCCGCTGGGACGAGTACGGCGCCGAGCTGTTCCGCCTCCAGGACCGCAAGGGCGGCGACTACCTCCTCGGTCCGACCCACGAGGAGATCTTCACCCTGCTGGTGAAGGACCAGGCGTCCTCCTACAAGGACCTGCCGGTCATCCTCTACCAGATCCAGCACAAGTACCGTGACGAGGCCCGTCCGCGGGCCGGCATCCTGCGCGGCCGCGAGTTCCTGATGAAGGACTCGTACTCCTTCGACACCGAGGACGAGGGCCTGGCCCGGTCCTACGCCCTGCACCGGGAGGCCTACCAGCGCGTCTTCGAGCGCCTCGGCCTCGACTACCGCATCTGCGCCGCGACCGCGGGCGCGATGGGCGGCTCCAAGTCGGAGGAGTTCCTCGCTCCGGCCGAGGCCGGCGAGGACACCTTCGCGGACTGCCCGAACTGCGACTTCGCGGCCAACACCGAGGCGATCACCTACGAGCTGAAGCCGGTGGACGCCACCGGCGTACCCGCGCTCGAGGAGATCCCCACCCCGGACACCCCGACCATCGAGACGCTCGCCGCGTACCTCGGCGTCGAGGCCTCCGCCACCCTCAAGAACCTCCTCGTGAAGGTCGACGGCGAGATCGTCGCCATCGGCGTGCCCGGCCACCGTGAGGTGGACCTGGGCAAGGTCGAGGCGCACTTCGCCCCGGCGGTCGTCGAGCTGGTCACCGAGGCGGACTTCGCGGGCCGCCCGGACCTGGTCCGCGGCTATGTCGGCCCGCAGGGGCTGGGCGAGAAGGTCAAGTACATCGCCGACCCGCGCGTGGCCCCGGGCACCGCCTGGATCACCGGCGCCAACAAGAGCGGCATCCACGCGAAGAACGTCCTCGTCGGCCGCGACTTCGAGGTCGCGGAGTACGTCGACGTCGTGGTCGTCCAGGAGGGCGACCCCTGCCCGAAGTGCGGCACCGGCCTCAAGCTGGACCGTGCCATCGAGATCGGCCACATCTTCCAGCTCGGCCGCAAGTACGCCGACGCCCTCAAGCTCGACGTCCTCGGCCAGAACGGCAAGCCGGTCCGCGTCACCATGGGCTCCTACGGCATCGGCGTCTCCCGCGCGGTCGCGGCCCTCGCCGAGCAGACCGCCGACGAGCACGGCCTGGTGTGGCCCCAGGAGGTCGCGCCGGCCGATGTGCACGTCGTGGCCGCGGGCAAGGCCCTGCAGATCGAACTGGCCCTCGACGTCTCCGAGAAGCTGCGCGCCGCCGGCCTCCGCGTCCTCGTCGACGACCGTGCCGGTGTCTCCCCGGGCGTCAAGTTCACGGACGCCGAACTCATCGGCGTACCGCACATCCTGGTCGCCGGCCGCCGTTCCGCCGAGGGCGTCCTCGAGCTGAAGGACCGCAAGACCGGCGAGCGCGAGGAGCTGACGGTGGACGAGGCGATCGCCCGCCTCACCGCCTAGTCGCCGTAGCCGCCTAAAGGAACTCCTCAGAAACGTCTCCGGGACCCTAAAGGCGCCTCACAGACTTCTCTCAGGCCGTTCCCCGACCGTAGTGCGTGACAGAGCGTCACTATGGGAGGGGAACGGTCATGTCCACCAGAGAACGAGGTGCCGCGGCAGCCGTCCGCAGAGGTGCCCGGCGCACCGCGGCCACCGCCGCGGCCATCACGCTCGCGGCCACCGCGGGGGTCTTCGCCCTCATCGGCACCATGCAGGCGGACTCCGACGCGGCGGCCAACTCGGCGAGCAGCAGGACGGGTTCGAGCACGAGCGGCACGAGCAGCACGAACGACTCCAGCAGCACGAACGACTCCAGCAGCACGAACGACTCCAGCTCTGACTCGTCCTCCTCCGACAGTTCCTCGTCCTCCTCCTCGTCCTCTGCCTCTTCCTCGTCGAGCAGCAGCACCTCGGACGACTCGTCCTCGTCGTCTTCCTCCTCCGGCGGCCTCACCTCCTCCGACGGAAGCGGCTCCACCGACTCCACCTCGGGGGCGTCGTGATGAGCACGCCCGTGAAGACCCGCACCACGGCCGCCACCGAGTGGCGGGCCCTCGGCACCACCGTCCGCCTGGTCGTCACCGACCCGGCTCTGCTCGACTCCTGCAACCTGCTCCTGGCCCGGCACCTCGCCGAGGTCGACGCGGCCTGCAGCCGCTTCCGCGCCGACTCGGAGCTCGCCGCCCTCGACGGCACGGCGGGCCGCCCGGTCCGGGTCAGCCCTCTGCTCGCGGAGGCCCTCGCGGTCGCCCTGCACGCGGCCGAGGCGACCGACGGCACCGTCGACCCCACGGTCGGCTCGGCGATGGAAGCGATCGGCTACGACCGCGACTTCACCCTGGTCCAGGAGGACGACCGCCCGGTGCGGCTCACCGTGAGGCGGGCCCCGGGCTGGCGCACCGTGCGGCTGGACCGCGCGTCCGGCGCGGTCACCGTCCCGGCCGGCGTCCGCCTCGACCTGGGCGCCACGGCCAAGGCGTGGGCCGCCGACAAGGCCGCCGCGATGCTCGCCGAGGCGTCCGGCTGCGGAGTCCTGGTGAGCCTGGGCGGTGACACGGCCGTGGCGGGCGAGCCGCCGGCGGGCGGCTGGCAGATCCGCGTCCAGGACGTCACCGCCCCGGTCGAGGAGACGCCCGCGCAGGGCCCGTACGCCACCGTCGGCCTGCGCAGCGGCGGCCTCGCCACCTCCGGCACCGGTGCCCGCAACTGGCGCCGCAGCGGCCACGACCTCCACCACATCGTGGACCCGCGCACCGGCCTGCCGGTCCGCAGCCCCTGGCGCACCGTCTCGGTCGCCGCGTCCACCTGCGCCGACGCCAACGCGGCGACCACGGCTGCCCTGGTGAAGGGCGCGGGCGCGGAACGGTGGCTGACGCGACGGGGGTTGCCGGCCCGGCTGGTCGCGCAGGACGGCACGGTCGTCACAACTCCCAGCTGGCCCACCGCTGTTGCCGACATGGAGGCAGTCGCATGACCTCCGAAACCCTCTGGTACGCCAACAGGGCAACCGGCGCCGTCTGCCTCGTCCTCTTCACGGTCGTCGTCCTGCTCGGCATCGCGGTCAGGCTCCGCGGCAAGGTCCCCGGCCTGCCCCGTTTCGGCACCGTATCCCTCCACCGCACCCTGTCGCTCTCCGCAACGGCCTTCCTGGCCCTGCACATCGCGTTCGCGGTGGTCGACAGCTACGTCGACATCACCGTCCTCGATGTCCTCGTGCCCTTCGCCTCCGACTACCAGCCCCTGTGGCTCGGCCTCGGCACGGTCGCCCTCGACCTGATGCTCGCCGTCCTGATCACCAGCCTCCTGCGCGAACGCATCGGCCACCGCGCCTGGCGTGCCGTCCACTGGCTGGCGTACGTCTCCTGGCCCGTCGCCCTGGTGCACGGCATCGGCATCGGCACGGACACCGGTACCGACTGGATGACCTGGCTGACCGTCTCCTGCGTGGCCGCCGTGATCGCCGCCTTCGGCATCCGCGTGGCGCACTCGGCCCGCGCCGCCCGCCGCACCCCCGCCGCCCTTCTCCGCACGGCCGAAGGAGTCCGCTCATGACCGCGACCTTCCCCGACCTGTACATGTCCCCGCGGCTGCTCGCCCCCGGCGGCGCCCCGGCCGACCTCACCACCCACGAACAGCGCTACGGCCCACTGTCCTACGGTGACCCGGCCGCCCTCCTGAGAACCGTGGCCGCATCGGGCCTCACCGGGCGCGGGGGAGCGGCGTTCCCCGTGCACCGCAAGCTGGCCGCGGTCGCCGAGGCAGGCCGCCGTACCGGGCGTGCCCCGGTCGTCGTCGCCAACGGTGCCGAGGGCGAGCCCGCGAGCCGCAAGGACAAGACACTGCTCGCCCTCTCGCCCCACCTCGTCCTGGACGGAGTCCAGGTGGCCGCCAGGGCGGTCGGCGCGGATCGGGCCCACCTCGCGGTGGAGGACGGCGCGTCCTACCTGGAGTCGGCCCTCGCCCGGCGCGGCGACCCCGTCGCCGTCCAGGTCGTACGAGTCCCCAAACGGTTCCTGTCCGGTCAGGCGTCCGCTCTCGCCCAGTACGTCGGCGGAGGCGCCGCGCTGCCCGCCCACCAGGACCCGCCGGTCCGCGAACGCGGGGTGGGCCGGGCCCCGACCCTCGTCCAGAACGTGGAGACCCTGGCCCATCTCGCACTGGTCGCCCGCTACGGCGCGGACTGGTTCCGTACCGCCGGGACCCCGGCCCAGCCGGGCAGCGCGTTGTGCACGGTGCATGAGCCGGGGCGTGAAGTCCGGGTCGTGGAGGCCCCGTTCGGGATGCCACTGCACCGGATCGTCCCCGTCGAAGGCATGTCCGCAGTCCTGCTCGGCGGCTACCACGGAACCTGGATCCCGGCGGCCGAAGCGGCCCAACTCCCCCTGGACGCCACGACGATGGGCGCCGGCGTCCTGGCCGCCCTCCCCGCCGACCGCTGCGGCCTCGCGGAGACGGCCCGCGTCCTGCGCCACCTCGCCCTCCAGTCGGCCGGCCAGTGCGGCCCCTGCCTCAACGGCCTGCCCCGGATCGCCGCCGCCTTCCGGACCCTGGCCACACCCGGCCCCCAGGGCACCGACCGTGCCGACATCGCCCGCTGGTCCGGCCTCGTCGAGGGCCGCGGCGCCTGCCACCACCCCGACGGCACGATCCGCCTGGTCCGCAGCGCCCTGACCACCTTCACCGCCGAACTCGACGCCCACGCACGGGGGTTGTGCACGGCGACCGACCCGACACCCTTGCTGCCCGTCCCGCACGAGGAGAGCTGACATGGCCGACACCGCCCAGCACATCGACATCGACTGGACCGCCTGCCAAGGGCACGGCCTGTGCGCCGAGTTGCTCCCCGAACACATCACGCCGGACGAGTGGGGCTACCCGATGGTGGATGGGGCGCCTGTTCCTGCGAGAACGGTGAAACGAGCCCGCAGAGCAGCAGCAGACTGCCCCGTCCTGGCCCTGAAGCTGACGGCCGGACGAACGCCCTGAAGGGGCGCGGGACTGTATCGATATGCGGCTCCGCCGCGTGGGCGCGACAAGCCACAACGCACCCGCAGCCCGAGGACATCCTGCAGCCCCGAGCTGTGCCGCCCTAAGCGTCCGCCCAGAAGTCCATGGGGACCCGCCCGCTGATGCGGCCCCGCTCGTCGAGCAGGCAACCGCCGAGTTTGACCGGCCGCAGCGTGACCGCCCGGTCAACAATCTCCAACCGGGACAGCTTCCCCACCATCTCACTCTCCAGCCCCACCGCATCGGCCGGCGACCGCAGCCACACACCCACCAGCAGATTCGCCGCCCCGCTCACCGCCGCACACATTCGCACCTCGGGAAACCGTCCCAACGTCCGCGCCGACCGCTCCAGTTGATCCGGCGGTACCCGCAGCCACAGCAGCATCGTCACCGGCGCCGGCGACAGCGAGCGGGCGATCTCGCAGCGCAACCGGATCAGCCCGCCCGCCAGGGCCGCGTTCAGATGACGGCGAACCGTACTGGCACCGACCCCGAGCCGCTCGGCCAGCTCGGTGTGCGTGGCCCGGGCGTTTTCCCCGAGGGCCAGCAGCAGGGCCCGGTCCAGTTCCCCGAACCGCGGCGACATGCCCGGTGAGGGCTCCACGGCCGTGAGTGTGCCGCGCTGGGCGCGGGAGATCGCCCGCACCTGCCAGCGACTGCCCTCCGCGTACATACGGGGCGCGACCAGCGTCCGTGTCCCCACCACTCCCGGCAGCCCCGACAGCCGGTCCACCACGTAGCGCGACGCCGCCTCCAGGCTCGACGCCACCAGGTGCAGCACCAGGTCGCAGGGACCCGCCACATAGTCGACCGCGGTCAGATGCGGATCTGCGGCCACCGTACGGGCCACCCGCATCGCCTCGCCGGGCGCGCAGTCCACCTGCACGAAGGCGAAGACCAGCCGCTCCCCGACCGCGGAGCCCGGATAGGCGGTCAGCCACGCCTCGCGCCGCTCGACCAGCCCCTCCCAGTGCCGGGCCACCGTGACCGGACCGACGCCCAGCGCCCTGCCGATCAGCGACCAGGGGGCGCGCGGACGGACCTGCAGCGCGTTGACCAGGGCGAGGTCGGACTCGGACAGCATGGCGGATCCTTCGGATTCACATCCGTCACACGGCGGATTCCTCGAATTTCTCCTGCGGTGATGCACCGCCCTCTCATCATGGCGGACCGGACGAGAGATCCGCACGCCGTCCGACGCGCGAGCGCCCGCATGGCTGGGCAGCGTCCTGGAGTTGCGTGAGCGACGTACGAGGGGAGAGGGATGAGTCTGCGAGACGATGCGCGTGAGCTCCAGGGCGAACTGGCCGTCCTGCGCCGGGCGTTGCACCGGGAACCGGAGATCGGACTGCATCTGCCGCGCACCCAGGAGAAGGTGCTGGCCGCGCTGGACGGACTGCCGTTGGAGATCAGCACGGGTACGTCGCTGTCCTCCGTCACGGCCGTCCTGCGCGGCGGGGGCGAGCCCGGCGGACCCGTCGTGCTGCTGCGCGGAGACATGGACGCCCTGCCGGTCACCGAGCGCACCGGTGAGGAATTCGCCTCCCGGATCGAGGGCGCCATGCACGCCTGCGGCCATGACCTGCACACCGCCGGTCTGGTCGGCGCGGCCCGGCTGCTCGCCGACCGGCGCGAAAGCCTCGCCGGGGACGTGGTGTTCATGTTCCAGCCGGGGGAGGAGGGCTGGGACGGCGCCGGGCACATGGTCGAGGAGGGCGTGCTGCAGGCGGCGGGCCGCCCGGTGGACGCCGCCTACGGACTGCACGTCAGCTCGTCGTCGTACCCCGCGGGCGTCTTCACCTCCCGACCCGGCACGCTGATGGCGGCCTCGGCGGGCCTGCACGTACGGGTCGTCGGAGCCGGCGGGCACGGCTCCCGGCCGCACGCCGCGCTGGACCCGGTGCCGGCGGCCTGCGAGATGGTCACCGCTCTGCAGACGATGGTGACCCGGCGCTTCGACGTCTTCGATCCGGTCGTCGTCACCGTCGGCACCTTCCACGCCGGCACCCGGCGCAACATCATCCCGGACGACGCCGTCTTCGAGGCGACCGTGCGCACCTTCTCCCCGGCCGCCGCCGAACGCGCCGCCGAAGTAGCCGTACGCCTCTGCAAGGACATCGCCGCGGCCCACGGCCTCACCGCCGAGGTCGACTTCGTCCCCGAGTATCCGGTCACGGTCAACCACACCGCCGAGCACGACTTCCTCGCCGACACCGTCCGCGAGGCCTTCGGGGAGGAGAGCTTCGAGCAGCTCGCCGACCCGATCACCGGCTCGGAGGACTTCTCCCGGGTCCTGGACCGGGTGCCGGGGGCCTTCGTCTTCCTCGGCGCCGACGCCACCGGCGATCCGGAGACCGCGCCCAGCAACCACTCCCCGCTCGCCGCCTTCGACGACAGCGTGGTCTGCGACGGCTCTGCCCTGCTCGCCGAACTGGCCGTCCGCCGGCTGGACCGACTTGCCAAGGAGGCGCAGTGCGCCCCTACCACCTGATCCCCGCCGTGCCCGCGCTGGCGCTGGCCCTCATGCCCTTCCTGCCGTTCGTCAACACCGACGGGCTGTGGTTCGGCCTGCCCCGGATGCTCGTCTGGGGCGCGGTGTGGTGCGTGATGTGCACGCCCGCGCTGCTGCTGACGGAGCGTCTGATGACCCGCGAGACCGCCGAGGAGGGCGACAAGTGACCACCATCGTCGTCATGACCTTCACCGGCATCGTGCTGATCGGCGTCCTCGGCTTCGTCGGCCGCCGCAAGCCCGCCGCCGACCTGGCCGAATGGGCCGTCGGCGGACGCAACTTCGGCGCGGTGAGCATGTGGTTCCTGCAGGCCGGCGAGGTGTTCACCACGTTCACCTTCCTCGGCATGGCGGGCCTGGCGTTCAGTGGCGGAGTCGCCGCCCTGTACGCCCTCCCGTACGTCCCCATCGGCTACATGGTCCTGTTCTTCCTCGCCAGGCGCCTGTGGTCGCTCGGCAAGGAGCGCGGCTACCTCACCCAGGGCGACTACCTGGAGGACCGCTACGACAGCAAGCTGCTCGGCACGGTCGCGGCCGTCCTCGGCGTCGTCTTCGTGCTGCCGTACCTCCAACTCCAGATCACCGGACTGGGGTTGATCGTCCAGCTCGTCACCGGCGACTCGGCCTCCGGCACCCTCAGCATGATCATCGGCTGCGTGCTGGTCGTGGCCTTCGTCCTGTGGGCGGGCCTGCACGGCGTCGCGATGACGTCGTACTTCAAGGACGTCGTCATGCTGGTCGTCCTGGCCGTGCTGCTCGTCGCCGTCCCCGCCCACTTCACGGGCGGCGTCACCGCGATGTTCCACCGCATCGACAAGCTGCACCCCGAGATGCTGACGATCCACGCCGGTCCCGCCGACCACGTCTGGTTCACCACGAGCATGCTGGTCAGCGCCATCGGCGTCGGCCTGATGTGCCTGCCGCACGCCTGGCCCGCCGTGATGTCCGCCCGCGACCCCAAGGTGCTGCGTCGCAACTACACATGGATGCCGCTGTACGAACTCTGCCTTCTGATGCCCATCATCGTCGGCTTCGCCGCCGTCCTCGTGCTCAAGCCGGGCAGCTCGGCGAACGGCATCCTGCTGACCCTGAGCAAGCAGGTGCTGCCCGAGTGGGCGACCGGGCTGGTCGTGATCGCGGCCATCGCGACGGCGATGGTGCCGGCGGCGGGCATCCTGATCGGCATCTCGTCGCTGGTGGCCCGCAACATCGCGCGGGTGAAGGGCGAGCGCACCCAGTTCTGGATCAACCACGGCACGGTGGTGGCCGCCTGCGGCCTCTCGCTCCTCCTGGCGATCTTCCGCCCCGACCTGCTGGCCAACCTGCTGCTGCTCACCTACAGCGGCACGGTCCAGCTCGCCCCCGCCATCGCCCTGGGCTTCCTGGCCCGCCGCCCGGTGGGCAAGGTGCCCGTCCTGGCCGGGCTGTTCACGGGCGAACTGGTCGTCATCTGGCTGACGTTCTGGGAGAAGGGGCTGACCGGGAACGTCAACGTCGGCCTGGTCGGCCTCGGCGCCAACCTCGTCGTCCTGGCCCTCGCGGCGCTCGCCGAACGACTCCTCGCCCGGGGCACCGCCCCCGAACCGGAGACCGACGAGCAGGTGGCGGTGACGGCATGAGCGCAGGAGCACTCCGTACGGTCTTCACGGGCGGCCTCGTCTTCGACGGCACCGGGGCCGACCCCGCCCCCGCGGACGTGGTGGTGGCCGACGGCCGCATCGTCGACGTGGGGACGGATCTCGACGGCGACACCCACGTCGACTGCACCGGCCGCACCCTCCTCCCGGGCCTCTTCGACTGCCACGTCCACCTCACCCTGAACGGGATCGGCCTGCTCGGGGCCCTGCAGAAGCCGTTCTCGTACCAGTTCTTCGAGGCGGCGGTGAACCTGCGGCGCACCCTCGAAGCAGGCATCACCACGGTCCGCGACGCCGCGGGCGCCGACCTGGGCGTCAAACAGGCGGTCGACGACGGCCTCGTCACCGGCCCGCGCGTCCAGATCTCCATCGGCCTGATCAGCCAGACCGGCGGCCACGGCGACAACTGGATGCCTTCGGGCCACTGCGCCGGTCTCGCCGTACCGCACCCGGGCCGGCCGCCCGCGATCGCCGACGGCCCGGACGAGATGCGCCGCACCGCCCGCACGTTGTTGCGGGCCGGTGCCGAGGTCCTCAAGGTGTGCACCACCGGCGGGGTCCTCTCCCCGCGCGACGATCCCCGGCACAGCCAGTTCACCCCGGCGGAACTGGACGTCCTGGTCGCCGAGGCCACCACCCAGGGCCGCTACGTCATGGCCCACGCCCAGGGCGCCGAGGGCATCAAGAACGCCGTCCGCGCCGGAGTCCGCTCGATCGAACACGGCATCTACCTCGACGACGAGGCGATCGACCTCATGCTGGAACGCGGCACCTGGCTCGTGCCCACGCTGATCGCTCCCGTGGCGGTGATCCGCGCGGCCGAGGCCGGAGTCCAGATCCCCGACGCCATGGTCCGCAAGGCCGCGGAGGTGGCCGAGGTGCACGCCGACTCCGTACGCCGGGCCGCCGAGGCGGGCGTCCGCATCGCCATGGGCACCGACAGCGGCATCGGCCCGCACGGCACCAACCTGGACGAGTTGCCGCTGATGGAGGAGTGCGGCATGAGCCCGGGCGAGGTGCTCGCCGCGGCCACATCATCGTCCGCGCGCCTGCTGGGCTACGACGACCTGGGCTTGATCGAGCCGGGCCGCCGAGCCGACTTGGTCCTCGTCGAGGGCAACGCGTACGACCTCACGGCGCTGCCTTCACATGTGACGGAGGTATGGAAGGACGGAGTCCGGACGGTACTGCGCGAGAAGGGTGAGTAGAACGCCGGTGAAGGGGCGCGGGGCCGTATCGATGTGCGGCTCCGCCGCGTGGGCGCGACCAGCCACAACGCACCCGCACCCCGCAACGAACCGCACGTACCTCAGAGCCACCCGGCAAACTCCAACAACAACTCCGCATCCTTGGGCCGCCCCACGCGCAGTGCCCGCACCCCCGACTCCACGGCCCGGAACAACGTCCACCCCCGCAACCGCTCCTGATCCACGTCGAGCGACTCGGCGAGCCGTTTGACGCGCCGCCGAGTCGTCGCGGCGCCGGACGGTGTGGCGATCAGATCCTCCACCCGGTCCCGCACGAGCCGAGCCAGATCGAACGCACACTCACCGACCACCGGATCGGGCCCCACGGCCAGCCAAGGAGACCGCTCACCCGCCAGTACCTTGCTCTGCCGGAACGTCCCGTGCAGCAACCGCCGCTCAGGCGGCGCAGCCAACAGCTCCTCACGCGCGGCGAGCGCGGCGTCGACCAGCATCGCCACCCCGGAGTCCGCCACCGCACTGGCCCTCATCGCCTCGGCCTGCCGCCCCGTTCGCTCGGTCACTGTCTCGAAGACATGATCACCGGGCGGCTCCACCCACAGCCGTCGGAGCGTCCCCGCAGCCTCCAGCAGTGCCTTCGCCTCGGGGAGCGACCGCACGGAAACATCGGGATGCAGCCGCTCCAGCAACAGCACGCCCTCGACAGCCGGCTCCTCGAGCACCTGCACGGCACCCAGGCCGCCCCAGCGCGCCAGCGCCGCCCGCTCGGCCTCCGGCCGAAACCGCGGCGGGGCCAGTTTGAGCACAGCGGGGGTGCCGTCGGAGCGCCGGACCAGCACAACCAGGCTGCTGCGGCCACCAGGCACCTGCACCCGCTCCACGGTCAACTCGCGTAGCGCGACGGCCTGCTGGGCCGCCGCGGGCAGCTTCTCCAGCCAGTCGTCGCCGTCCGGTGCCGTCTCACCGAGCGCCCTGACCAGACGCTGCGGCGGTGCGAAAGCCATGCGCGAGTCGTTCCCTTCCAGTACGCGTTACGCCGTGGGTGCCGGCGAGGCGGAGGCGGTGGCCGCCCGCTCGGCGAGCCCAGGGAAGGCTACGCTCTCGCCGTTCCAGCGCACCGCCCGCACCGCCGCCTCCCGCAGCGCCTCGGCGGCCGTGCGCCGCCGCTCGCCCCCGGTTGCCCGCACCACGTCGGAGTACACCCCGGCCACCCGGTCCTCCAGCACGGCGGCCAGCCGTACGGCCGCGGCCGAGTCCGGCACCGGGAACGGCAGCGCGTACGCCGCCGCCGCGGCCACCGGCGTGCCGCCCAGATCCCGCACCTCGCGCACCAGCGCGTCACGCCGGGCGCGGTGCGCGACGTAGGCCGACCGGGCCTCCGTACGCCGTCTCTCGCCGATCCGCCCGCCGACGACTCCGTAGCCGTACACCGCCGCGTGCTCGGCGGCCAGCGCCGCCTGCAGGGCCTTCAGCTGCTTCTGCTCGCTCACTTGGCACCCTCCGTCAGCAGATACGCGTGCGCCGCTCCGGCCGCCGCCACCGAGGCCAGCAGCCGTGCCAGCTCGCCGGGCACGTCGAGGAGCGCCGCCATCCGCCGGTCGGCAAGTGCCCGCTCGGCGGCGGCGAGCCCGGCGAGGGCGTCCTTCTCGGTCGTGGGTGCGGCGGCAGGCGTAGAGGACGCGGCGGACGACGACGGCGGGGACCCGTTCGCGACCGCCCCACCGAACGCCTCCGTGTGCCGGACGACCTCGGCCCGCAGCGGCCGCAGCCGCTCCGCCACCGCCGGATGCGCGGCGAGCACGGCGTCGTACCGTTCCGCGAGCCCCGCGCTGTCCCGGGCCGCACGCGCGCGTGCCTTCTGGGTGACCGACGTGCTGCCACCGGTGATCTCCTCGGAGTCACCGGACCCGTCGGAGCAGCCCACCAGCAGGGCGGCGCCGGCGGCCGAGGCGAGCAGGGATCTTCTGCGCGGACCCGAGGGGGTGCGCGGCGCTGGGGGGTACGGCACGGGAGGCGTCCTCGGGGAGCTCGTACGAACACAGGGGCGGGAAGGGCGGCCCGCCGGTGATCACGGTACCCGCGCACCCGGCCGCTGCCCCTCATCGGCACCGCCCCGGCTGCGGGAGGTGTGCGACGGACGGTGGGCGGCAACACACTCTGCGACCGGATACCCTTTGACCAGACACGCGACCTTCCCACAACAGCACACGCGGCCGAGGAGTCACCCGGATGAGCACCACCCAGAGCGAGAGGCTGCGAGAGCTCCTGGAACCGCTCGTCAGCTCTCAGGGGCTGGATCTCGAAGAGATCGCAGTGGACTCCGTCGGACGCAAGCGGGTGCTGCGCGTCGTCGTCGACTCCGACACCGGTGCCGACCTGGATCAGATCGCCGATGTGAGCCGCGCGCTCTCGGCGAAGCTCGACGAGACGAACGCGATGGGCGAGGGCGAGTACACCCTCGAGGTCGGAACCCCGGGCGCGGAGCGCCTCCTCAAGGAGCACCGGCACTACGTGCGTGCCCTGGACCGGCTGGTGAAGTTCCAGCTGACCGACGGCGCCGAACTGGTCGCCAGGATCCTGAAGGTCGACGACGAGGGCCTCGACCTCGAAGTGCCCGGAGTCAAGGGCCGCAGGCCCACCAGCCGCAGACTCTCCTTCGCGGACATCGACAGGGCGCGCGTGCAGGTCGAGTTCAGCCGCAAGGACAACGAGAAGAACGACAAGAAGGAAGAGGAGGCGTAGCCGTGGACATCGACATGAGTGCCCTGCGGGGCTTGGTTCGGGAGAAGGAGATCTCCTTCCCCCTGCTGGTCGAGGCGATCGAGTCGGCCCTCCTCATCGCCTACCACCGCACCGAGGGAAGCCGCCGCCACGCGCGCGTGGAGCTCAACCGGGAGACCGGCCACGTGACGGTGTGGGCGAAGGAGGACCCCGAGGACCTCGAAGAGGGCCAGGAGGCCCGCGAGTTCGACGACACCCCGTCCGGCTTCGGCCGTATCGCCGCCACCACCGCCAAGCAGGTCATCCTGCAGCGGCTGCGCGACGCCGAGGACGACGCGACGCTCGGCGAGTACGCGGGGCGCGAGGGCGACATCGTCACCGGCGTGGTCCAGCAGGGCCGTGACCCGAAGAACGTGCTCGTGGACATCGGCAAGCTCGAGGCCATCCTGCCGGTGCAGGAGCAGGTGCCGGGCGAGACCTATCCGCACGGCATGCGGATCAGGTCGTACGTCGTACGAGTGGCGAAGGGCGTCCGCGGTCCGTCCGTGACCCTCTCCCGCACGCACCCGAACCTGGTGAAGAAGCTCTTCGCCCTGGAGGTGCCGGAGATCGCCGACGGGTCCGTCGAGATCGCCGCGATCGCCCGCGAGGCCGGTCACCGCACCAAGATCGCCGTCCGCTCCACCCGGTCGGGCCTGAACGCCAAGGGCGCGTGCATCGGCCCCATGGGCGGGCGCGTGCGCAACGTGATGGGCGAGCTGAACGGCGAGAAGATCGACATCGTCGACTGGTCGGACGACCCGGCCGAGATGGTGGCGAACGCGCTGTCCCCGGCGCGGGTCTCCAAGGTCGACGTCGTCGACCTCGCCGCCCGCTCCGCGCGCGTGACGGTGCCGGACTACCAGCTGTCGCTGGCGATCGGCAAGGAAGGGCAGAACGCCCGCCTCGCGGCCCGCCTGACCGGCTGGCGGATCGACATCCGGCCGGACACCGAGCAGCCCGAGGACCAGCGCGGGGAATAGATCCAAGCCGCCTATGGCTTAGATCACGACAGTTGTGTGCGCGGAACTGTTCGATTCTTGCCCCAAAGGGGTGAGGTCGCCGCGGGGAGGTAGACTTAAGAGTGTCTGGCCGGACGCGAGCCCGCGCATGCCCTGAGCGCACCTGTGTGGGGTGCCGGGATCGAGCGGCCAAGAAGGACTTGCTGCGCATCGTGGCGGTCGAGGGTGAATGTGTCCCCGATCATCGCGGTACGCTGCCCGGCCGGGGTGCGTATGTGCACCCCGCCCTGGTCTGTCTCGACCTGGCGGTCCGCCGCCGGGCGTTCACGAGGGCGTTGCGCGCCCCGGGAGCGCTCGACACAAAGGCGTTGCGCCTCTACGTCGAGCAGGCAACACCGTAAGAAGCGTCGTGCGGAACCCCCGTGCGGCCCTGGTACCCCGCGAGTTGGAAGTAGGTCGAGATTGCGATGAGCACTCGATGAGCACGCGATGAGTACGCCCATGAAGTAGCGACGGTCCGGACGCAACCCGGACCTAAAAGGAGCGAAGTGGCTAAGGTCCGGGTATACGAACTCGCCAAGGAGTTCGGGGTTGAGAGCAAGGTCGTCATGGCCAAGCTCCAAGAACTCGGTGAATTCGTCCGTTCGGCGTCTTCGACCATCGAAGCGCCCGTTGTCCGTAAGTTGACGGACGCCCTCCAGCAGGGCGGCGGTGGCGGCAAGCCCGCTTCCGCCCGCAAGGCTGCCCCGGCTCGTCCGGCAGCCCCCTCTCCCGCGCAGGGCGCCCGTCCGGCCGCCCCGCGCCCGCCGGCCCCGAAGCCGGCCGCCGCCGAGAAGCCCGCTGCGGCTCCCGCCGCTCCGGCCGCTTCCGGCACCCGTCCCACCCCGGGCCCGAAGCCCGCGCCGCGGCCCGCCCCGGCGTCCCCGGCTCCGACCACGCCCGAGTTCACGGCACCTCCGGCGGCTCCCGCCGCTCCGGCTGCCTCCTCCGGCTCCGGGTCCGGTCCCCGTCCTGGCGCCCCGCGTCCGGCCGGTCAGGCCCCGCGTCCGGGCGGTGCCCGTCCGGGCGGTCCCGGTCAGGGCCGCGGTGACCGAGGCGACCGCGGTGACCGAGGCGACCGTCCCGGCGCTCCGCGTCAGGGTGGCGGCGCTCCGCGTCCCGGTGCTCGTCCGGCCGGTCCCCGTCCGGGCAACAACCCGTTCACCTCTGGTGGTTCCACCGGCATGGCGCGCCCCCAGGCGCCTCGTCCGGGTGGTGCCCCGCGTCCCGGCGGCCCGGGTGGTTCCGGTGCCCCCGGCGGCGCTCCGCGTCCGCAGGGCCAGGGCGGTCCCCGTCCCCAGGGCGCGTCGGGCGGTCCTCGTCCGCAGGCTCCGGGTGGCTCGCGTCCGAGCCCGGGCGGCATGCCCCGTCCGCAGGGTGGAGGTCCCCGTCCCGGCGGTGGCCCCGGCGGTAACCGTCCGAACCCCGGCATGATGCCGCAGCGTCCTGCTGCCGGTCCGCGTCCCGGTGGCGGTGGCCCCGGCGGCCGCGGTCCCGGTGGTGGCGGTCGTCCCGGTGGCGGCGGCGGCGGTGGTCGTCCTGGTGGCGGCGGCGGTTTCGCCGGTCGTCCGGGCGGTCCCGGCGGCGGCGGTGGCGGCTTTGCCGGTCGTCCCGGCGGTCCCGGCGGCGGTGGCGGCGGTTTCGCCGGTCGTCCCGGTGGTCCCGGCGGTGGCGGCGGCGGTCGTCCCGGTTTCGGCGGTCGTCCCGGTGGTCCCGGTGGCCGTGGTGGCACGCAGGGCGCCTTCGGTCGTCCCGGCGGTCCCGCGCGTCGAGGTCGCAAGTCGAAGAGGCAGAGGCGCCAGGAGTACGAGGCCATGCAGGCCCCGTCCGTCGGCGGCGTGATGCTGCCTCGCGGCAACGGACAGACCGTCCGCCTGTCGCGCGGTGCGTCCCTCACCGACTTCGCGGAGAAGATCAACGCCAACCCGGCGTCGCTCGTCGCCGTGATGATGAACCTCGGCGAGATGGTCACTGCCACGCAGTCCGTCTCCGACGAGACCCTCCAGCTGCTCGCCGGCGAGATGAACTACGTCGTCGAGATCGTCAGCCCGGAGGAGGAGGACCGCGAGCTGCTCGAGTCCTTCGACATCGAGTTCGGCGAGAACGAGGGTGGCGAGGAGTTCCTCGTCGCGCGTCCGCCGGTCGTGACCGTCATGGGTCACGTCGACCACGGTAAGACCCGCCTCCTTGACACCATCCGCAAGACGAACGTCGTCGCGGGCGAGGCCGGCGGTATCACGCAGCACATCGGTGCGTACCAGGTCGCCACCCAGGTCAACGACGAAGAGCGCAGGATCACCTTCATCGACACCCCGGGCCACGAGGCGTTCACCGCCATGCGTGCCCGTGGTGCGAAGTCGACCGACATCGCGATCCTGGTCGTCGCGGCCAACGACGGCGTCATGCCGCAGACGGTCGAGGCGCTCAACCACGCCAAGGCGGCCGACGTCCCGATCGTCGTCGCGGTCAACAAGATCGACGTCGAGGGTGCCGACCCGACCAAGGTGCGCGGTCAGCTCACTGAATACGGGCTGGTGGCCGAGGAGTACGGCGGCGACACGATGTTCGTCGACATCTCCGCCAAGCAGGGCCTCAACATCGAGAGCCTGCTGGAGGCCGTGGTCCTCACCGCGGACGCCTCGCTCGACCTGCGGGCCAACCCGGAGCAGGACGCGCAGGGTATTGCGATCGAGTCCCACCTCGACCGCGGCCGCGGTGCCGTCGCGACCGTCCTGGTGCAGCGAGGCACCCTGCGGGTGGGCGACACCATGGTGGTCGGCGACGCGTATGGCCGTGTCCGCGCGATGCTCGACGACAAGGGCGAGAACGTGGAAGAGGCGGGTCCCTCGACCCCGGTCCTCGTCCTCGGTCTCACCAACGTCCCGGGCGCCGGCGACAACTTCCTCGTCGTCGACGAGGACCGTACGGCCCGTCAGATCGCCGAGAAGCGCGCGGCGCGTGAGCGCAACGCCAACTTCGCCCGGCGTGGTGTCCGGTTCTCCCTGGAGAACCTGGACGAGGCCCTCAAGGCCGGTCTGGTGCAGGAACTCAACCTCATCATCAAGGGCGACGCGTCCGGTTCGGTGGAGGCTCTCGAGTCCTCGCTGCTCCAGCTCGACGTCGGCGAAGAGGTCGAGATCCGCGTCCTGCACCGCGGTGTGGGTGCGGTCACCGAGTCGGACATCGACCTGGCGACCGGCTCCGACGCGATCGTCATCGGCTTCAACGTCCGCGCTGCGGGCCGCGCGGCGCAGATGGCGGAGCGCGAGGGCGTCGACGTCCGGTACTACTCGGTGATCTACCAGGCCATCGAGGAGATCGAGGCGGCCCTGAAGGGCATGCTCAAGCCGGAGTACGAGGAGGTCGAGCTCGGCACGGCGGAGATCCGCGAGGTCTTCAAGTCGTCCAAGCTGGGCAACATCGCCGGTGTCCTGGTCCGCTCGGGCGAGGTCAAGCGCAACACCAAGGCGCGCCTCGTCCGCGACGGCAAGGTCATCGCGGAGAGCCTCAACATCTCCGGTCTGCGTCGCTTCAAGGACGACGTCACCGAGATTCGCGAAGGGTTCGAGGGCGGTATCAACCTCGGCAACTTCAACGACATCAAGGTCGACGACGTCATCGCGACGTACGAGATGCGCGAGAAGCCGCGCGTCTGATCCCAGCACGCGATCGGGGCCGGTCGGCGGGAGTTATTCCGTCGATCGGCCCCGGCCGTTGCGTGTACGGTTCCCGTATCGGCGTCGAAGCGTGGCGCCCATACCCCGAACCGGCGGGACATCCGGACACACTCATGTACGTGGGGACTCTGTCCTTCGATCTGCTCCTCGGCGACGTCCACTCGCTCAAGGAGAAACGCTCTCTCGTCCGTCCGATCGTGGCCGAACTCCAGCGCAAGTACGCGGTGAGCGCGGCGGAGACGGGCAACCAGGACCTCCACCGCAGGGCCGAGATCGGGCTCGCGATGGTCTCAGGGGACACGGGGCACCTCAACGACGTACTGGACCGCTGTGAGCGGCTCGTCGCCGGGCGGCCCGAGGTCGAACTGCTCTCGGTTCGACGCAGGCTCCACAGCGACGAAGACTGAAGCAAGAAGTAAGCACTTAAGGAGACGGACCAGTGGCCGACAACGCGCGTGCCAAGAGGCTGGCGGACCTCATCCGAGAGGTGGTGGCCCAGAAGCTGCAGCGCGGGATCAAGGACCCGCGGCTCGGCTCGCACGTCACCATCACGGACACCCGGGTCACCGGGGATCTGCGAGAGGCGACCGTCTTCTACACGGTGTACGGGGACGACGAGGAGCGGGCGGCCGCGGCCGCGGGCCTGGAGAGCGCCAAGGGCGTGCTCCGTTCCGCGGTCGGCGCGGCGGCGGGCGTGAAGTTCACGCCGACGCTGACGTTCGTGGCCGACGCCCTGCCGGACACGGCCAAGACCATCGAGGACCTCCTCGACAAGGCGCGCCAGTCCGACGAGAAGGTGCGCGAGGTCTCGGCGGGTGCCGCGTACGCCGGCGACGCCGACCCGTACAAGAAGCCGGGTGAAGACGAGGACGACACCGCCGAATGACCGAGAAGAACCGGACGCCCGACGGGCTTGTCATCGTCGACAAGCCGTCGGGCTTCACTTCGCACGACGTGGTCGCCAAGATGCGCGGCATCGCCCGCACCCGCCGCGTCGGGCACGCCGGCACCCTCGACCCCATGGCGACGGGCGTGCTCGTCCTCGGCATCGAGAAGGCCACCAAGCTGCTCGGTCACCTCGCGCTGACCGAGAAGGAGTACCTGGGGACGATCCGCCTCGGGCAGACGACCCTGACCGACGACGCCGAGGGCGAGATCACGGGGTCGGCCGACGCCTCGAAGGTCACCCGGGAGGCCGTCGACGCCGGGATCGCCAAGCTGTCCGGCGACATCATGCAGGTGCCGTCGAAGGTGAGCGCCATCAAGATCGACGGCGTGCGCTCCTACAAGCGGGCGCGGGAGGGCGAGGAGTTCGAGATCCCGGCCCGGCCCGTCACCGTCTCGTCCTTCGCGGTGTACGACGTGCGGAACGCCGTCGCCGAGGACGGCACCCCGGTGCTCGACCTGGTGGTGTCCGTCGTCTGCTCCTCCGGCACCTACATCCGGGCCCTGGCCCGCGATCTGGGCGCCGACCTGGGCGTCGGCGGCCACCTCACCGCCCTGCGCCGCACCCGTGTCGGCCCGTACAAGCTGGACTCCGCCCGCACGCTGGACCAGTTGCAGCAGGAGCTGACCGTACTGCCGATCGCCGAGGCGGCCGCGGCCGCGTTCCCGCGCTGGGACGTGGACGCCAAGCGGGCCCGGCTGCTCCTCAACGGCGTCCGGCTCGAGATGCCCGAGGTGTACGCGGGCGGCGGCCCCGTCGCCGTCTTCGACCCCGAGGGCCGCTTCCTCGCGCTCGTCGAGGAGCAGAAGGGCAAGGCGAAGAGCCTGGCCGTCTTCGGCTGAGGCTCCGACAGCCCGGCCCGGCAGCCTTGCCCGACAGGGACACCGAGGCTGCCCGCCCGTGGAGCGGCGATCACGGGGTTGTGCCGCCGCTCCACGGTCCCCCTCGGTTCCCCCACCCCTAGGGTGTATCCACCGATCCCCGTCTGTTCACCCGTCCGGGCAGGCGCTCGGAGTGAACCGAGGGAGCGGAAGGGGGCGCGTTCGCCACGCGATCTGTCCCGCTGATCAACCCGCGCCTAACGTCGAACTGAGGGCACAGGTGTACGGCGGGGAGGTTCGGCCATGGCGGGACGGGGCCCGCGCAGCGGGGGCGGACGACCGCCGACGGACGGTGCCCGCACCGGACTCGCCCATGACGACGCCCTGGTCCGCATCCACGACCTCGCCGGCCGCCCCCGCGGCACCGGCTTCGTCGCCGACCACCACGGCACCGTCCTCACCAGCCACGAGGCCGTCGACGGTCTGGCCAGGCTCGTCCTGCACGCCGCCGGTGACCGCACCTGCCTCGTGACCGCGGACGCCGTCACCCCGCTGCCCGCCCTGGACCTGGCCCTCGTACGCACCGAGGGCCTCGGCGTGGACCCGCTGCCGGTCACGGTGCGGGACCGGGTCGAGACGGGCACCTATGTGCAGATCGCCGCCGGCTGCTGGCGCGAGGCCCGGGTGCTCGGCGCGACGAACTCCGTGACGTACGCGGCGACCGACCGTTTCCATCTCCTCGACGACGCACTGGAGTTGGCGATCGGCACGGCCGGCCGGGACGCCCTGCGGCTGGGCGGCGGGGCGGCCGGGGGACCGGTCCTGGACGCCGCGACGGGCACCGTGGTCGGCGTCCTCGGCACCGCGCTCCAGTCCGGCCAGCGCGACGTGGGTTTCGCCGTCCCCCTCCGCCCCGTCCCCGACGGCCCACTCGCCGCCCTGCTCGCCCGGAACGCGGCGACGGTGCCCGCGTACGGAGCCGACCTCAACCTGGCCGGCGTACTGGAGCTGACGGCCACTTCGGTGGGCCAGGACGGCCCGCCGGGAGCACTGGCGGGGTACGTCGGCCGGGCGGGCGACTTGGTCGAGCCGGTCGAACGGGCCGTGGCGGCACGGGAGTTCGCTGCTTTCGTCCGGGGCCCGGCCGCCGTCCTCGGCCTCGTCGGGGCACCCGGCAGCGGCCGTACGACGGAACTCGCGTCCCTCGCCGCCCGCCGCAACAGCAGTGCCGAACCGGCCCCCACGCTGTGGCTGCGCGGCGCCGACCTCAAGGACGACGACACCTCGGTCGCGGACGCGGCTCGCCGGGCACTGACCCGCGCCGCACGCATCGTCGGGGCGTCCGAGGCGACGCCTGCAGCGGACCTCGGCGACATCACGCCGGAGCGCCTGGCCGCGGTGGCACGGGCAGCGGACCGGCCCCTGCTGCTCCTCCTGGACGGCCCCGAGGAGATGCCACCGGTCCTGGCACACCGCCTGCGGAAGTGGACGGAGGGAACGGCGAGTTGGCTGCGGGAGGCGGGGGCGCGGTTGGTGGTGGCGTGCAGGGCGGAGTACTGGGAAGGCTCGCACATCTCAGCCTGTCCGGCGTTGGAGAACGGCCTCGCGCCTCGGGACGCCGGTCAGTGTCTTTCAGCCTGTCCGGCGTTCGAGGGCGAGGCTGTTCAGGCCGATGGGGGTCCAGGGGGTGCAGCCCCTTGGCGGGGTCGAAGGGGCGGAGCCCCTGGTGACGGGACGGGTACAGGCGGCGGGGGCGGCTGCATCGATCAGCGGCTCCGCCGCGGGCCCTGCGTGCACCTCGGCGACCTCCGGGAGGACGAGGCCCGCAAGGCCCGCGCCCGCTACCGCATCCCCGAGGGCGCCCTCACCGACCCCGACGCCCGCCACCCCCTCACCCTCCGCCTCCTCTCCGAGGTCCGCGCGGCCCTCCAGGACGCCCCCCACGCACGCGTGGACCGCGACGAGGTCTTCGCGGCCCACCTCGACCTGATGTGCCTGCGCATCGCCGTCCGGCTCGCCGCCGAGAACGGCCTGCGCGGCACCGCCGTACGCCGCCTCGCCGCGAAGGTCTCCGGCCAGGTCCACGAGGCCGCCCGCCGCAGCCTCGGCCCAGGGCAGGGCGAGTTGGACCGGGAGGCGTTCGAGGCGGTGTTCCCGTGGGGGCCCGTCCCGAAGAGGCTGGGCGGCGGCACCGGCTGGGCGTCCGCCGTCCTCACCGAGGGCCTCGTCGTCCCCGTCGGCAGCGGTTACCGCTTCGCCCACGAAGAACTCGCCGACTGGATCCAGGGCATGCACCTCGACCTCGACGAAGCCCTGGACGCCCTGGTCCACCGCCGCCCCACCCCGGACGACGCCCGCACCCTCGCCGTCCCGCACCACCGCATCGGCCCCGTCGTACAGGCCCTGCTGCTCCTCGCCCGCGAGCACGGGACGTCCCAACTCGCCGTCCGTCTGGAGGAGTTGGCGCGCGCCCTGGAGACGGACCCGCACTCCTGGTGGGCCGCCCGCCTCCTCACCGAAACTCTGCTGCGCGTACCGGACGCCATTCCGTACCTGGCGGTCCTGCGGCAGCTCGCCGACCGGCTCGTGGCGGAACGCAGGCAGGACGGCCCGAACTCCCGGGAAGCGGACGGCGATTGCCGCCCCGCCCCCGAGGTCCCGGATGCCTTCGCCCCCGCCTTCTGGACGGCCCTGCCGCTCCCGGAGTCCGAACGCCTCGACCTGCTCCGCCGCCTGCTCCTGGCCGACGGCCCGCCGCAAGACACCGGCACGGACAGCAGCCCGGACACCGACACCCGTTTCCTGGACGCCGTATCCCGGCTCCTCGCCGCCGACCCCACCGCCGTACAACCCCTCCTCACCGCCTGGTTCGACGACGACCGCCCGCTCCCCGCGACCCCGCGCGCGACCGTCGCGAAGGCGGCGCAGGCGCTGCTGCACACCCATCGGCACCTCGCCCTGGACGACCTGACCGAGGTGCTCGTGGAGAGCGCACACCGCAGGGCGGACGAGTTGCTCGCGGTGCTGGCCCAGGACGAGCCGTCGGCGGTCTGCCGGGCCGTCGACCGGTGGGCGCACGACGAGCGGCCCGCGCGGCGGGTCGCGGCGGTGGCCTACGGACTGCGGGCCGCCCCCCACGTCCGCACGGAGGCCGACCGCGAACTGCTCCGCTACGCGGCGCTGGCCCTGCTCTCCCGCCCCGCCGACTCCACCCTGCACGGCGGCGCGCTCGCCCTCCTCGTACGGGATCCACGCACGCGTGCCCGCCATCTCCCGCAGGCGCTACGGCACTTCGCGGCCGGTGACCCGCACTTCCCGCCGAGCGCGCTGGTCCCCGCGCTGGCCACCCACCCGGAGCCGGTCCTCGACGCCTTCCGTGACCGTATGCGCAGGCCGGACGCCGGTCGGGCACTGCGCACACTCGCCGACGTCACCACGCCTCCGCTCGCCCGCAGGGTCGCCGCGCTCGTGCGCGAGGCGGTGGAGCAGCGCCCGGAGACCGCCGCCGACGTGGCCGCGTACGTCGACCGGCGGCTCGACCAGGGACCGGCGGCCCGGGCCGTGCTCTTCCCCCTGGTCTCCGGTCTCCTCGACGGCGGCTCGGAGGAGGTACGGGCCGCCCTCGCCGCCGTGCTCGCCGCTCCCGGCGCCCCCGCCTCCCGCCTCCTGCGCCGCGAACTCCTCGACCTCCTCCTGGCCCACGAACACGCCCCCGCCGTCCTGGACGCCCTGCTGCACGCCGCGGTCCGGCACGGCGGCGACGACGTGCGCGACCTCGTACACGCCACCGGCCTGCTCCTCGTCCGGACACCTGACGGCGCGGCCCGTTTCGACCGTGGTCTGGTCGACCTGGGCCGGAGCGTCCCCGGCTTCGCCGCCCGCATGGCCGGCTGGCTGACCGACACCCCGCAGGCCTGGGCGGCGGTGGTCGGCCCCAGCGCCCGCCGCATGATCGAGAACCTGTCCGGCGTACGAATGCCCGCCTGAGCTGTGTTCCTGCGTGCGTCGGGTCACAGCCCCCATGCCGATGAGGGCAGTCAGCGCCCGGCATGGCACCCTTAGACCTGCGTAAGAGGTCGGTAGATACGGACACGGGTTCGAGGAGCGGTCACAGTGCAGCGCTGGCGTGGCTTGGAGGACATCCCCGAGGACTGGGGGCGCAGCGTCGTCACCATCGGCTCCTACGACGGAGTCCACCGCGGTCACCAGCTGATCATCCGGCATGCTGTGGACCGCGCCCGCGAGCGGGGCGTCCCCTCCGTGGTCGTCACCTTCGACCCGCACCCCAGCGAGGTCGTCCGCCCCGGCAGCCACCCGCCGCTGCTGGCCCCGCACCACCGCCGTGCCGAGCTGATGGCGGACCTGGGCGTGGACGCGCTGCTCATCCTCCCCTTCACCACCGAGTTCTCGAAGCTGTCGCCGGCCGACTTCGTCGTCAAGGTCCTGGTCGACAAGCTGCACGCCAAGGCGGTCGTCGAGGGCCCGAACTTCCGCTTCGGCCACAAGGCCGCGGGGAACGTCGAGTTCCTCGTCGAGCAGGGCAAGGTCTACGACTTCGAGGTCGAGATCGTCGACCTGTTCGTGACCGGCGATGCGGGCGGCGGCGAACCCTTCTCCTCGACCCTGACCCGGCGTCTGGTCGCCGAGGGCGACGTCGAGGGAGCCGGCGAGATCCTGGGCCGCCCGCACCGGGTGGAGGGCGTGGTCGTCCGCGGCGCCCAGCGCGGCCGCGAACTCGGCTTCCCCACGGCCAACGTCGAGACCCTTCCGCACACCGCCATCCCGGCCGACGGCGTCTACGCCGGCTGGCTGCACGCCCAGGGCGAGGTGATGCCGGCGGCGATCTCCGTCGGCACGAACCCGCAGTTCGACGGCACCGAGCGCACGGTGGAGGCGTACGCCATCGACCGCGTGGGCCTGGACCTGTACGGCCTGCATGTGGCCGTCGACTTCCTGGCCTTCGTGCGCGGCCAGGCGAAGTTCGAGTCGCTGGACGCCCTGCTGGAGCAGATGGCCGAGGACGTGAAGCGCTGCCGGGAGCTGGTGTCCGCGGCCGAATAGCCGCGGTTCGTCTCTCTCTGCCGTTCGCTGCTGTTCTCTGCCGCTTACGACGCCGAAGGGCGGCCGGTACCTCGGGTACCGGCCGCCCTTCGTTGTTCACGGGCTACTGCTGCGGCGGCGGGGGAGGGGGCGGAGTCTGCCCGTCCGGCTGCTGCGGGTAGCCGTAACCCGGGTGTCCCTGCTGACCGGGCTGCGGCGGGTACGGCTGACCCGGCTGCGGGTAGGGCTGCCCGGGTTGAGCCGGGGCCTGGGCCTGCGGATACGGCTGCCCCGGCTGGGCAGGCGGCTGGCCCGGCTGGGCGTAGGGCTGACCCGGCTGCGGGTACGGCTGGCCGGGCTGGGGCGGCTGGGGTGCCTGCGGGTACGGGCCCGGCTGTCCCGGAACCGGGGGCTGACCGGGGACCTGCTGCCCGGGCATCGGCTGCCCCGGCATGGGCTGACCGGGGGCGTACTGCTGGCCCGGCATCGGCGGGGCGGCGACCGGCGGCGGGTTGCCGTCGCTGGTCCACAGACCGTGCATCTGCTGGTGCCGTACGAAGTCCTCCGCGATCATCGCCGAGAGGTTGAAGTACGCCTCCCGGACCTTCGGCCGCATCATGTCGAGGTCGACCTCGGCGCCGGCGGCCAGGTGCTCGTCGAAGGGCACGACCACGACGCCGCGGCACCGCGTCTCGAAGTGGCTGACGATGTCCTCCACCTTGATCATCTTGCCGGTCTCACGCACACCCGAGATGACGGTGAGGGACCGCGAGACGAGATCGGCGTACCCGTGCGCGGACAGCCAGTCCAGCGTCGTACTGGCACTGCTCGCACCGTCCACCGACGGCGTCGAGACGATGATGAGCTGGTCGGCGAGGTCGAGCACACCGCGCATGGCGCTGTAGAGCAGACCGGTGCCGGAGTCGGTCAGGATGACCGGGTACTGCTTGCCGAGCACGTCGATCGCCCGCCGGTAGTCCTCGTCGTTGAAGGTCGTGGACACGGCCGGGTCGACGTCGTTGGCGATGATCTCCAGGCCGGACGGCGCCTGGGACGTGAACCGCCGGATGTCCATGTACGAGTTGAGGTACGGGATCGCCTGGACGAGGTCACGGATGGTCGCCCCGGTCTCGCGGCGCACCCGGCGGCCGAGCGTGCCGGCGTCCGGGTTGGCGTCGATCGCGAGGATCTTGTCCTGCCGCTCGGTGGCGAGCGTGGCGCCCAGGGCGGTGGTGGTCGTGGTCTTGCCGACGCCGCCCTTGAGGCTGATGACCGCGATCCGGTAGCAGGACAGCACGGGCGTCCGGATCAGCTCGAGCTTGCGGTTCCGCTCGGCCTCCTCCTTCTTCCCACCGATCTTGAACCGACTCGGCGCGGCCGCGGGCCGCCCGCTCTTGGCCTTCTGCTTCTTGTTGTTGAGCAGCCGGTCGGAGGACAGCTCCACGGCAGCGGTGTAACCCAGCGGCGCGGCACCGGGGTTGGTCATCTGCCGCTGGTCGTGCTGCATGGGCTGCGGCCAGGCGGCCCCGGCGCGGGGGTCGACGGGCTGCTGGGGGGCTTGCGGCTGCTGCGGCGCTTGCGGCGCTTGCGCGTTGGGCTGCTGGGGCTGTCCCTGCTGGGGCATGCCGGGCTGCGGGAAGCCGTAACCGCCGGGCTGGGCCGGGGGGTTGGGGGCGGGCTGGGCGTGCGGGGTGCCCGGGGCGGGGGCGCCGGGGTGCGGGAAGCCGTAGCCGCCGGGTGCGTTCGGGGCAGGCGGGGCGGGCTGCTGGGGTGCCTGCGCGTGGGGCTGCGGCTGCGGCGGTACGCCGGGCTGCGGCTGGGCCTGCGGTGCGGGGGGCTGGGGGAAGCCGTAACCGCCGGGCTGGGCCGGGGGGTTGGGGGCGGTATTGGGCGGGAAGCCGTAGCCGCCGGGTGTGTTCGGCGCGGGGGCCGGGGCGCCGCCGGGGTGCGGGAAGCCGTAGCCGGCCTGCGCGTTGGGCGCAGGGGCAGGGGCCTGCGGGAAGCCGTAACCCGCCTGCGACGCCACGGGGGCGGACTCCGGCTGGGTGCTCGGGGCCGCGGGGGCCGGGGTGCCGGGCTGGGGGAAGCCGGGGGGCGGCTGCGGTGCCGCCGGGGCAGGGGCCGGGTTCGGCTGGTTCCAGGCCGCGGGGGCGGGCTGCGGGGCCTGCGGCTGGAAGTGCGGCTGCTGCGGGGGCACGGGCGGCTGGCCCTGTGCGGCCGCGGGCTGCGGCTGCGCGGGCGCCGCCGGGTCCGGCTGCTGCGGCTGCGGCTGTACGGGCCACTGGGCCGCCGGCGCGGGCGCGGCGGGCTGGTACGACGGCGGCAGAGGCGGCAGCCCACCCTGCGGCGCCGGCGGGGGAGCCCACGCGGGCGCCGCGTCCTGCGGGGCGTCGGCTGTGCTCGGAACGGCGTCCTGGGGCTCGCTGTCCTGAGAAACGGCGTCCACGGCTACGGCGTCGGAGGGCTCGGCGTCCTCACGTACCGCGTCCTCACGCACTGCGTCCTCGATCACCGCATCCGAGGGCTCGGCGTCCGCGGAGGGCGCGTCGTCCTGAAGAGCGGCGTCCTCGGGCTCGGCCTCCGCGTCTGCCTCGGCGTCGGCCGGAGCCGCCTCGTCCGTCTCGTACGAACCGGCGTCCTCCTCGGACTCATCCGCCGAAGGCTCCGCTTCCGCAGCGGAGTCGGCGTCGTTTGCCTCCAAGGACCCGGAGAAGTCCCGGAGTTCGACCACGTCGGCCGAGCCGGACTCCTCGTCCGACTCGTCCGGCTCCTCCGCGGTGTCGGTCTCCGCGTCCGCGGAGGTGTCCGTCCCCTCGACGTCGTCGCCCTCGGCCTCGGCTGCGGTGTCGACCTCCGCGCCCTCGTCCGTGGCAACCGCGTCGATGGATCCGTCGGTCTCGTCGGAAGCCGGGTTCTCCGCGCTCTGCGCGTCGTCCTCGTTCGCCAACTCCGGTCCGGCCTCGGCCGCAGCGGCACGCTCGGCGATCTCCCGCTTCAGGGCCACCGAGGAGAACCGCATGGTGGCGCCGCTCTCCAGATCACCGTTCCCGGACTCGTCCTCAGAGGCCGCGGAAGCGGAGGAAGCCGAAGACGCAGAAGAAGCCGGCGAAGGAGAGGAAGCAGCGGGAGCAAAGGAAGCAGAGGAATCCGTAGCCCCCGAAGCCCCCGAAGAATCAGCCGAATCAGCCGAATCCGCAGAAACCGGAGCCGGGGGAGTCACCGGAGCAGTCGGAGCCCCCCACTGCGACTGGAACCCACCAGCAGGAATGTTCGGCACAGCCGTCGGTGACGAGGCATCCCCGGTCGGCTGAGGCTCGAATCCGCTCCCCACTGGAAGCCTGGGCACCGCTCCCGGAGCGCCACTCGGCGGGGCGGGCGGCGTAGGCGGCGTGTACGGCGCGCCCGGTGCGGGAGCCGGCGGCGTAAAAGGGGCCCCCGGCGCGGGCGTCGCCGCAGGGGGCGTGAAGGGAGCCCCGGGCGCCGGAGCAGGCGGAGGGGGCGTGAACGGAGCCCCCGGAGCCGGCGCCGGAGTGGAGGCCGGGCCGCCGGACGCGGGAGGCTTCGGAATCGAGTGAGCCGGCGGAGTCAGCCCGGGCAGCGAGGAAATCGAGAAGTCCGAGGGAGATCCGGTGGCAGAGGGCGCCCCCGGGGCGGCCGCGGGACCGCCCGGACCGGCACCGGCCGCCCCCGGCGCACCGGCCGCTCCGGACGCCGTAGGACCGGACCCGGCCGCACCTGGCCCACCGGATCCGCCACCTGCTCCGGGTCCGCCACCCGCACCGCCGCCACCGCCCGCGCCCTCCGACGCGTTCTGCGTGTACCAAGCGGGCGGCGCGTAGTCGATGGTGAACTCGCCCGTCGTCTCGATGGCGGACTCCGCGTCGGGCTGGTCATCGCCGGGTGTGGCCCAGCCCCCGCGGATCCCGTCCCGATCGCTGCTCACAATTCCTCCTGGTGTGGTCGAGCACCCTCATACCGTGCTGGGGCGACCATTGCTTGTCGTCCTGTGTCGTTCCGAGGTCGTCCGATTCCACCGGCTTTCCCCCTGGGGCGCCGCTCCCTGGTCCATGGGTCTGGCGACGCGCCTTGTCCCAGCCTAATCACCAGAAGCCTCCCCCTGGCAGGCCCGTCCACCCCTGAGCGCCTGACCACTGCGTCACAACCGGCCCGGAAGTGCCGTACACGGCCGACGTATTGGTGAACAAACCGGGCGATATTCGTGAACCCGCTGCGCAGAACGTGAAGAGAAGCAGTCGCGGAGAGCCCCCGAACTGCCGTACCCCGTAAGGACCATGACGGCGGCGGACATCACCCGGTCGCGTGGGTGATCAAGACGCCCGGCATAGTAGGTGCGCCTCCGTGACCACTTCGCAGAAAAAGGACCCCAGCGTGAGCTTCGGCCCGCCCCCTTCGATGTACACCCAGTCCGCCCTGACCGCGGAGACCCACCAGAAGAGGCGCCGCCGGAAGTGGCTGCTGGTTCCGCTCGTGGTCGTTCTCGTCGCGGCGGTGGGCACCGGCGGCTGGCTCCTGTGGGGCGGTGGTGCCGGTGCGAAGGCGTCGGGCAGGCCGGCCGCCACCGGTCAGGGGCGGCTCGACGTCCGGGAGACCGTCGAGAAGCAGCCCGCGAACACCACCGGCAAAATGGCCTTCCGCTTCTCCGTGGACGACCTGAGCCCGGGCGAGCACTACGAGATGCCCGGCATGTGGGCCACGGACAAGATCCTCGCCAAGGGCATCAACAAGACCGTCATCGGCCTGACCATCGGCACCGACGCCTCCCCAGGCGACGAGAAGTGGAAGCTCCCCCTCGACGGCCCGATCTGCGGCTACACGCGCCATGTGACCAACGAGAACCGTACGGCCGTCCTCTTCCGGGCCAACGACCGCGACGGTGCCTACTGCAACCACGTGGCCTTCTTCGACCTCGACGACGGCCACGAGATCTGGGAGACCGACTTCCCCTACTCCAAGGCGGGGGATGCCGAAGGCCTCGCGACGAGCGGCGCCACCCAGGACACCCCGAGCGTGACCCTGACGCACGGCACGGTCGTCGTGACCTGGGGCGGCGGCACCGACGCGTACGGCATGGACACGGGCGACCGCCTGTGGCGTACGACATCGACCGGCTCCTGCCAGGACATGGGCGCCTCCGGCGGAGGCGCGCTGCTCGTCCGCCAGGAGTGCTGGCACCACGACGCCCCCCTCGGCTCGACGGACGCCATCACCTACAAGGCGCGCAAGGTGAACCCCGAGTCGGGCCGGGTGCTGTGGACCTACTCCGCCGCGAAGGGCATCCACGACCTCGACATCCCGTCCGCCGAGCCGCCCGTCCTGGCCGTCCAGGCCGGCGAGATCGGCATCTCCGAGATGCTCTCCCTCGACGCCAAGGGCAAGATCCGCGCCGTGATCCGCCTGCAGAACGGCACCTACGTCGGCGAGTGCTCCTACGACGACTACCTCACCGCCGACGACTGCCCGACCATCACCGTCGGCGACGGCCAGGTCTTCCTGCGCAGCAAGGAGTCGGGGGAGAAGGCCAACTCCAACTGGATCATCGGCTTCGACCTGGCGACCGGGAACACCACGAAGAAGTTCGACTCCGGCCCCGGCTCACTGCTGTATCCGGTGCGGATGAGCGGCGACGAGCTCCTCGCCCTGCGCGAGACCGACGACCACATCACGCCCTCGGCACTGGTCGGCCTGGACCCGAGGACGGGCAGGGAGACCCCGTACACCTACTTCGACCTGCCGCAGGAGGCCGAGCTGATGACGATGACGGAGTACAACGACATCCTCGTCCAGGACGGGCGGGTCTTCCTCGGCGTCAAGAAGGTCGACGGCCCCGCCAAGGGTCGGCCCAGGTGGGTGTATCTCGTCCTGGGTATCGAGAGCATCGCGGCGAAGTAGCCGCGGCCGTGCACATACGACGACGGGGTGGGGTTCGCCGGTCCACCGGCCGAACCCCACCCCGTCGTACGAAGGCCTACGCGTCCGCCGTCGGCCCCCCGTTGTGCGGCGCCGGCTCCAGGTCGAACTCCCCGTCGCGCGCGCCCAGTACGAAGGCTCGCCATTCCGCCTCGGTGTAGCGCAGCACGGTGTCCGGGTCGAGCGAGGACCGCATGGCCACGGCTCCGGCGGGAAGGTAGGCGATCTCCACCCGCTCCTCGTGCTCCTCGGTGCCGGGCGCGCTCTGCCACTCGACGCCGGAGATGTCGAGGGCGTAGAGCTCGTCCCGCTCCCGCTCCTTGCGCGCCTTGATCTCCTCTTCCGTCTCCGCCATGCCGCAGCGACCCCTTCCCGACGTACGCAAACGATCTGTGCGCTCACCCTAGTGGCCGCCCTCGCGCCGCCTCCGCGGTTTCCGGACCTGGCGAGAAGGCCCCTGACTGCCTGGTACCCTGGCTGACGGCCGTTTGTGTACGCACCCCCGGAGCACACCGCTCTGGAGGCCGCGCCCAGCGGATCCCCGCCTCCCGAGTCACGGAAGCTCCCCTGAGAAGTGGACCAGGGGCACTCGGAGGCCACTCAAGACCACGAGGAGTACGCGTGTCGCTCGACGCCGCTACGAAGAAGCAGATCATCAGCGAGTTCGGCCAGAAGGAGGGCGACACCGGCTCCCCCGAGGTCCAGGTCGCCATGCTCTCGCGCCGGATCTCGGACCTGACCGAGCACCTCAAGACCCACAAGCACGACCACCACTCCCGTCGTGGTCTGCTGATCCTGGTCGGTCAGCGCCGTCGCCTCCTGCAGTACCTGGCGAAGAAGGACATCCAGCGCTTCCGTGCGCTGGTCGACCGCCTGGGCATCCGCCGCGGTGCGGCGGGCGCCAAGTAAGACGCCGTGAAGGGAGCGGTTCCCACACTGAGGGGGCCGCTCCCTTTGCTGTACGTGCGGAGTGTCACTGCCCCTTTGTAGTGTGGTAGCACAACGCAATACCACGAGGAGAAGTGCACCTCGCCGCCGCCGGTCCTCGGTAGTGGCCCCCGGGCAATGCGAACCCCGGGTGCTTCGATCGAAGACCGGCCCGCACCAGATGGAGCGCTTCTCCGCGCCACGTCCCCCCGCCACACGGGCGGATCGGGACAAAAGACGAAAAGTATCGGAGAAAACGCTAGTGGAGAACGAGACCCACTACGCCGAGGCCGTTATCGACAACGGTTCCTTCGGCACCCGCACCATCCGCTTCGAGACGGGCCGCCTGGCCAAGCAGGCCGCCGGCTCCGCCGTGGCGTACCTGGACGACGACACCATGGTGCTGTCGGCCACCACCGCCTCCAAGAACCCCAAGGACCAGCTCGACTTCTTCCCCCTCACGGTGGACGTCGAGGAGCGGATGTACGCCGCCGGCAAGATCCCCGGCAGCTTCTTCCGTCGTGAGGGCCGTCCCTCCGAGGACGCCATCCTCACCTGTCGCCTCATCGACCGTCCGCTGCGCCCGTCCTTCAAGAAGGGCCTGCGCAACGAGATCCAGGTCGTCGCGACGATCATGGCGCTCAACCCCGACCACCTGTACGACGTCGTGGCGATCAACGCCGCCTCCGCGTCCACGCAGCTGGCCGGTCTGCCCTTCTCCGGCCCGATCGGCGGCGTCCGCGTCGCGCTGATCAACGGCCAGTGGGTGGCCTTCCCGACGCACTCCGAGCTCGAGGACGCCGTCTTCGACATGGTCGTCGCGGGCCGCACCCTGGAGGACGGCGACGTCGCGATCATGATGGTCGAGGCCGAGGCCACCGACAAGACCATCCAGCTGGTCAAGGGCGGCGCCGAGGCGCCGACCGAGGAGGTCGTCGCCGCCGGTCTGGAAGCCGCGAAGCCCTTCATCAAGGTGCTCTGCAAGGCCCAGGCCGACCTCGCGTCGAAGGCCGCCAAGCCGACCGGCGAGTTCCCGATCTTCCTCGACCACCAGGACGACATCCTGGAGGCGCTCACCGCCGCCGTCCGCCCGGAGCTCGCCTCCGCGCTGACCATCGCCGGCAAGCAGGAGCGCGAGGCCGAGCTGGACCGCGTCAAGGCGCTCGCCGCCGAGAAGCTCCTGCCGGAGTTCGAGGGCCGCGAGAAGGAGATCTCCGCCGCGTACCGCTCGCTGACCAAGTCCCTGGTCCGTGAGCGCGTCATCAAGGAGAAGAAGCGCATCGACGGCCGCGGTGTCACCGACATCCGCACCCTGGCCGCCGAGGTCGAGGCCATCCCGCGCGTGCACGGCTCCGCGGTGTTCGAGCGTGGCGAGACCCAGATCCTGGGCGTCACCACCCTCAACATGCTCCGCATGGAGCAGCAGCTGGACACCCTCTCCCCGGTGACCCGCAAGCGCTACATGCACAACTACAACTTCCCGCCGTACTCCACCGGCGAGACCGGCCGCGTCGGCTCCCCCAAGCGCCGCGAGATCGGCCACGGCGCCCTCGCCGAGCGCGCCCTGGTCCCGGTCCTGCCGACGCGCGAGGAGTTCCCCTACGCGATCCGCCAGGTCTCCGAGGCGCTGAGCTCCAACGGCTCGACGTCCATGGGCTCGGTCTGCGCCTCCACCATGTCGCTGCTGAACGCCGGTGTGCCGCTGAAGGCCCCCGTCGCCGGTATCGCCATGGGCCTGATCTCCCAGGAGATCGAGGGCGAGACGCACTACGTCACCCTCACCGACATCCTCGGTGCGGAGGACGCCTTCGGCGACATGGACTTCAAGGTCGCCGGCACCAAGGAGTTCGTGACCGCCCTCCAGCTCGACACCAAGCTGGACGGCATCCCGGCCTCCGTCCTGGCCGCCGCTCTCAAGCAGGCCCGTGACGCCCGCCTCCACATCCTCGACGTGATGATGGAAGCGATCGACACGCCGGACGAGATGTCCCCCAACGCCCCGCGGATCATCACCGTCAAGATCCCCGTGGACAAGATCGGCGAGGTCATCGGCCCGAAGGGCAAGATGATCAACCAGATCCAGGAGGACACCGGCGCCGACATCACGATCGAGGACGACGGCACCATCTACATCGGTGCCGCCCAGGGCTCGCAGGCCGAGGCCGCCCGCGCCACGATCAACGGCATCGCCAACCCGACCATGCCGGAGGTCGGCGAGCGCTACCTGGGCACCGTCGTGAAGACGACGACCTTCGGTGCGTTCGTGTCGCTGCTCCCGGGCAAGGACGGTCTGCTGCACATCTCGCAGATCCGCAAGCTCGCCGGCGGCAAGCGCGTGGAGAACGTCGAGGACGTCGTCGGTGTGGGCCAGAAGGTCCAGGTCGAGATCGCCGAGATCGACTCCCGCGGCAAGCTCTCCCTGATCCCGGTCATCGAGGGCGAAGAGAACGACGACAAGAAGGACGACGGCGACAAGTGACGCCCCGTGGCTTCAAGGCGACGGCCCGCACCTCCTCGGAGGCGCGGGCCGTCGCCCGTACCCAAACCCTCATCAAGGGCGAGAACGGCATCGGCACGGTCCGCAAGACCACCCTCCCGGGCGGCCTGCGCATCGTCACCGAGACCCTGCCCTCGGTGCGCTCCGCGACCTTCGGCATCTGGGCGCACGTCGGCTCCCGCGACGAGACGCCGTCTCTGAACGGCGCCACGCACTACCTGGAGCACCTGCTCTTCAAGGGCACCTCACGCCGTAGCGCGCTGGACATCTCCTCCGCCCTCGACGCGGTCGGCGGCGAGATGAACGCGTTCACGGCGAAGGAGTACACGTGCTACTACGCGCGCGTGCTCGACGCCGACCTGCCGCTCGCCATCGACGTCGTCTGCGACATGCTGACGGGGTCCCTCATCCTCGAAGACGACGTCAACGTCGAGCGCGGCGCGATCCTCGAAGAGATCGCCATGACCGAGGACGACCCGGGCGACTGCGTGCACGACCTGTTCGCGCACACGATGTTCGGCGACAACGCCCTCGGCCGCCCGGTCCTCGGCACGGTCGACACGGTCAACGCCCTGACCGCCGACCGCATCCGCCGCTTCTACAAGAAGCACTACGACCCGACCCACCTGGTCGTGGCGGCCGCCGGCAACATCGACCACAACAAGGTCGTACGACAGGTCCGTGCCGCCTTCGAGAAGGCGGGCGCCTTCAAGAACGCCGAGGCGGCCCCCATCGCCCCGCGCGACGGCAGCCGCACGATCCGCGCCTCGGGCCGCGTCGAACTGCTCGGCCGCAAGACCGAACAGGCCCACGTCGTCCTCGGCATGCCGGGCCTCGCCCGCACGGACGACCGCCGCTGGGCCCTCGGAGTGCTGAACACGGCGCTCGGCGGCGGCATGTCGTCCCGCCTGTTCCAGGAGGTCCGAGAGAAGCGCGGCCTGGCCTACAGCGTGTACTCGTACACCTCCGGCTTCGCCGACTGCGGCCTCTTCGGTGTGTACGCCGGATGCCGGCCCTCGCAGGTCCACGACGTGCTGAAGATCTGCCGCGACGAGCTCGACCACGTCGCCGAGCACGGCCTGTCCGACGACGAGATCGGCCGTGCCATCGGCCAGCTCCGGGGCTCCACGGTCCTGGGCCTCGAGGACACCGGCGCGCTGATGAACCGTATCGGCAAGAGCGAGCTGTGCTGGGGCGAGCAGATGTCGGTCGACGACCTGCTGGTCCGGATCGCGTCGGTCACCCCGGACGACGTGCGTGCGGTCGCCCGCGAGATCCTGGGACAGCGGCCCTCGCTGTCGGTCATCGGCCCGCTCAAGGACAAGCAGGCGTCCCGTCTGCACGAGGCCGTCGCCTAATCGACTCGGAACTCCCAGACCCCGGAACTCCGGTAAGGAAGCAAGAAGATGAGCAAGCTGCGCGTGGCGGTCCTCGGTGCCAAGGGCCGGATCGGTTCCGAGGCGGTACGGGCCGTCGAGGCGGCCGAGGACATGGAGCTGGTGGCCGCCCTCGGTCGGGGCGACAAGCTGGAGACGCTCGCCGAGACCGGCGCCCAGGTCGTGGTCGAACTGACCACGCCCGCCTCGGTGATGGAGAACCTCGAGTACTGCGTGCGTCACGGCATCCACGCGGTCGTCGGCACCACCGGCTGGACCGACGACCGCCTCGCGCAGCTGAAGGGCCTGCTCGCCGAGTCCCCGGAGACCGGCGTCCTCATCGCCCCGAACTTCTCCATCGGCGCCGTCCTGACCATGAAGTTCGCGCAGATCGCCGCGCCCTACTTCGAGTCCGTCGAGGTCGTCGAGCTGCATCACCCCAACAAGGTGGACGCCCCGAGCGGTACGGCGACGCGCACGGCCCAGCTCATCGCCGAGGCCCGTGCCAAGGCGGGCTCGGCCCCTGCGCCGGACGCCACGGTGACGGCCCTGGACGGTGCGCGCGGCGCCAGTGTCGACGGGATCCCGGTGCACGCGATCCGTCTGCGCGGCCTGCTCGCCCACCAGGAGGTCCTGCTCGGCGGCGAGGGCGAGACCCTGACCGTCCGGCACGACTCGCTCCACCACAGCAGCTTCATGCCGGGCATCCTGCTCGGCGCCCGCCGTGTGGTGACGACCCCCGGCCTGACCTTCGGCCTGGAACACTTCCTGGACCTGGGCTGACACCCGCCATGCGAGCCAAGCTCACCTATGCCATAACGGCCGCCGTCCTGGTCTTCTACTTCGTCCTGGTCGGCAGCCGCGGCGTCATGCTCATCCAGTCCGGCACGCTCCTGACCGTCACCTTCGGCGTGGCGGTGCTGATCCTGCCGGTCATCGGCCTGTGGTTCCTGTGGAAGAACACCCAGTTCGTCCGCAGGGCCAACGCCCTCGCCGCCGAACTCGACGCCGAAGGCGGCCTGCCCGTCGACGAGTTGAAGCGCACACCCGGCGGCCGTATCGACCGCGACTCGGCCGACGAGGTGTTCGCCAAGCGCAAGGCCGAGACGGAGGCGGCTCCCGACGACTGGCGCAGCTGGTTCCGCCTCGCCGTCGCCTACCACGACGCCCGCGACACCCCACGTGCCCGCAAGGCCATGCAACGCGCCATCGCCCTGCACGACGGCCGAACGGTCGAGGCCTGAAGCCGGCGCCCGCACCACAGCCGTACGCCGAAGGGGCCGGCCCGCACTCACCGCGGACCGGCCCCTTCGTACGTATGTCGGGTCAGCCGCGCCTGTTCTCCGCAGCCCATGCCTCGATCGTGTCGGCCGCCCGGTCGAACGACCCTTCCCGCGCGAGGAAGTCGGCGTTGTGCGTGGTCAGCAGCACCGGCGCGTCCTGCCCGGCACGGTCCTTGCGCACAAGGACCAGTGCCTGCCCCTGCACGGTGCGCGGCAGCCCGAGCCAGCGCACCGGCTGCTGCACCGTCTGCACGGCGAGGATCCCCTCCCAGGGGGTCGTACGCGTGCTGAAGAAGCCCACCTGGCGCAGCCCGCGCGCACTCACCCACGCGCCCACGCGCAACAGCCGCAGGGCGCACGCGATGGCGGCCAGGGCGATGCCGAAGACCACGCCGGCCTCGGACGCCGAAGCGGTGAACGCGATGATGACCGCCGCGAACAGCACGAACGAGGCGAGCAGCAGCCAGAGCGCCGCCATGCCCACGCGCCACGGCCCCGGACGGTAGGGACGCCGCCAGCGGTCGCGGTCGTCGAACGGCAACGCGACATCGTCGGCTGCCTCGAAAGCGCGGTCGGCCGTCAGGAAGGGCAGGGGCACGGCTGGTCCTCACTCAATCCATGCGTGGGCTGTGCCCGGTGAGGCTATCCGCCTGCGTTCCTGCTCACCACCCTTGGGGGGCCGGATGGAGTCAGTGCCCCTGGGAGGCCTGTGACTGCTGAGCCGGTGTGGCGGTGTCCGTGGACAGCGCCGGCATGCCGAGGACCAGCGAGCCCACGAGCCCGGCGACGAGGGTGAGTCCGAGCAGCCAGCGCCCGGCTATCTGACCGATGGACGCCCGCTCACGGGCGGGCGGAGTGACATTGCTGCGGAACCTGTCGGCTTCGGCGAGGAAGGCGAACGGGACGGGCTCACGCCGGCGGAACATCGGGGGTGCATCTCCCTACGGGGTCGAACGAATCACTGTCATCAACACAGACGAGCGAATGCCCCAAAAGGTGCCCGGTTTCACCGACTTCCTTCGGTCACGACAGTGAACGTCCCGTTTGGCGGGCCGTAGAGTGGCGTCGCCAAGAGACGAGATGGGAAGGACCCGCCGAACCGTGACTTCCACCCCCGACGACGATTTCAAGATCGACCTGCGCAGCGATGTCACCGTGGAACTGGTCAAACACAGCGCGGCCGATTCCGACGTGCTGTTCGCCGCCAGAGTGTCGACCGTCGGAGAGCAGTCCCTGGACGAGTTGAACAAGGACCCGGAGCGTTCGAAGGGCCTGATCAACTACCTCATGCGGGACCGGCACGGCAGCCCGTTCGAGCACAACTCGATGACCTTCTTCATCAGCGCTCCGATCTTCGTCTTCCGCGAGTTCATGAGGCACCGCGTCGGCTGGTCGTACAACGAGGAGTCCGGCCGCTACCGGGAGCTGCAGCCGGCCTTCTACGTCCCCGGCACCGACCGCAAGCTCGTCCAGCAGGGCCGCCCTGGCAAGTACGTGTTCGTCGAGGGCACCCCGGAGCAGCACGAGCTCGTGGGTCACGCCATGGAGGAGTCGTACCGCCAGGCGTACCGCACCTATCAGCAGATGCTCGCCCAGGGCGTCGCCCGCGAGGTCGCCCGCGCGGTGCTCCCGGTCGGCCTTTTCTCGTCCATGTACGCCACCTGCAACGCCCGCTCGCTGATGCACTTCCTCGGCCTGCGCACACAGCACGAACTGGCGACGGTCCCGTCCTTCCCGCAGCGGGAGATCGAGATGGTCGGCGAGAAGATGGAGGCCGAGTGGGCCAGGCTCATGCCGCTCACGTACGCCGCCTTCAACGCGAACGGCCGTGTGGCGCCGTAGCGCATCCCTGTTCCCCAACAGAGCACAGATGTACGGGTCAGCCTGGCGAAGTGTCCGTATTGCGACATTTGGAGAAGTTCATCTAGCCTGATCAAACGGACCCGGTACTGCTTGAACCCCCGAGCAGGCAGTACCGGGCTCCGCATTTGTCCGGACTTATCCCGCACCCCAAGGGCAGACCACGCATTGAGCAGCGAGTAGCGTGTTACCCATGGCTCCGACCTCCACTCCGCAGACCCCCTTCGGGAGGGTCCTCACCGCCATGGTCACGCCCTTCACGGCGGACGGCGCACTCGACCTCGACGGCGCACAGCGGCTCGCCACCCACCTGGTGGACGCAGGCAACGACGGCCTGATCATCAACGGCACCACCGGTGAGTCCCCCACCACCAGCAACGCGGAGAAATCGGATCTCGTACGAGCCGTACTGGAGGCGGTCGGCGACCGCGCCCACGTCGTGGCCGGCGTCGGCACGAACGACACCCACCACAGCATCGAACTGGCCCAGGCCGCCGAAAAGGTGGGCGCCCACGGCCTCCTGGTCGTGACGCCGTACTACAACAAGCCCCCGCAGGAGGGCCTGTACCGGCACTTCACGGCCATCGCCGACGCGGCCGAACTGCCCGTCATGCTCTACGACATCCCCGGCCGCAGCGGCGTCCCGATCAGCACCGAGACACTCGTCCGGCTCGCCGAGCACCCGCGCATCGTCGCGAACAAGGACGCCAAGGGCGACCTCGGCCGCGCCAGCTGGGCCATCGCCCGCTCCGGCCTCGCCTGGTACTCCGGCGACGACATGCTGAACCTGCCGCTGCTCTCCGTGGGCGCGGTCGGCTTCGTGTCGGTCGTCGGTCACGTGGTCACTCCGGACCTGCGCGCCCTCGTCGAGGCGTTCGTCTCCGGCGACGTCCAGAAGGCCACCGAGATCCACCAGAAGCTGCTCCCGGTCTACACGGGCATGTTCCGCACCCAGGGCGTCATGACGACGAAGGCCGCCCTCGCCCTCCAGGGCCTGCCCGCGGGTCCCCTGCGCGCACCCATGGTCGAGTGCTCGCCCGAGGAGATCGCCCAGCTCAAGATCGATCTTGCCGCCGGCGGGGTACAGCTCTGACACCAGACTTCACAACTGAATACGCGGGCCACCGGTGCCCGCACCCCACAACGACAACTGCTCATGCACGAACGTCACGCGCGCCACGTGCCCACCGGTACGTGGCGCGTGTGGTGAGGAGAGTCTTTTGAGTCATCCGCATCCTGAACTCGGTTCGCCCCCGCCGCTCCCCGAAGGTGGCCTGCGGGTCACCCCGCTCGGCGGCCTCGGGGAAATCGGCCGAAACATGACGGTCTTCGAGTACGGCGGCCGTCTTCTGATCGTCGACTGCGGCGTGCTCTTCCCGGAGGAGGAGCAGCCCGGAATCGACCTGATCCTGCCGGACTTCTCGTCCGTCAGGGACCGCCTCGACGACATCGAGGGCATCGTGCTCACGCACGGCCACGAGGACCACATCGGTGGCGTCCCCTACCTCCTGCGCGAGAAGCCGGACATCCCGCTGATCGGCTCCAAGCTGACCCTCGCCCTCATCGAGGCGAAGCTCCAGGAGCACCGCATCCGCCCGTACACCCTCGAGGTGGCGGAGGGGAACCGCGAACGCGTCGGCCCCTTCGACTGCGAGTTCGTCGCGGTCAACCACTCCATCCCGGACGCCCTGGCGGTCGCCATCCGCACCCCTGCGGGAATGGTGGTCCACACGGGCGACTTCAAGATGGACCAGCTCCCGCTGGACGGTCGCCTCACGGACCTCCACGCGTTCGCACGGCTCAGCGAGGAAGGCATCGACCTGCTCCTCGCCGACTCGACGAACGCTGAGGTGCCGGGCTTCGTCCCGCCCGAGCGCGACATCTCGAACGTCCTGCGCCAGGTCTTCGGCAGCGCCAGCAAGCGGATCATCGTGGCGAGCTTCGCCAGCCACGTCCACCGCATCCAGCAGATCCTGGACGCGGCCCACGAGTACGGCCGCCGGGTCGCCTTCGTCGGCCGCTCAATGGTCCGCAACATGGGCATCGCGCGGGACCTCGGCTACCTGAAGGTCCCGCCGGGCCTGGTCGTCGACGTGAAGACACTGGACGACCTGCCCGACAGCGAGGTCGTGCTGGTCTGCACGGGTTCGCAGGGCGAGCCCATGGCGGCCCTGTCCCGCATGGCCAACCGGGACCACCAGATCCGCATCGTCGACGGCGACACGGTGATCCTGGCCTCGTCGCTGATCCCCGGCAACGAGAACGCGGTCTACCGCGTGATCAACGGCCTGACCCGCTGGGGAGCGAACGTCGTCCACAAGGGCAACGCCAAGGTGCACGTCTCGGGCCACGCGTCGGCCGGCGAGCTCCTGTACTTCTACAACATCTGCCGCCCGAAGAACCTGATGCCGGTTCACGGCGAATGGCGCCATCTGCGGGCCAACGCCGAACTGGGCGCCATGACCGGCGTCCCGCACGACCGCATCGTCATCGCCGAGGACGGCGTGGTCGTCGACCTCGTCGAGGGCAAGGCCAAGATCTCGGGCAAGGTCCAGGCGGGTTACGTCTACGTCGACGGGCTCTCGGTCGGCGACGTCGGCGAGCCCGCACTGAAGGACCGCAAGATCCTCGGCGATGAGGGCATCATCTCCGTCTTCCTGGTGGTGGACTCGTCCACCGGCAAGATCACGGGTGGGCCGCACATCCAGGCCCGCGGCTCGGGCATCGAGGACTCTGCCTTCGGCGACGTGATCCCGAAGATCACGGAGGTACTCGAACGCTCGGCCCAGGACGGGGTGGTGGAGCCGCACCAGCTGCAGCAACTCATCCGCCGCACGCTCGGCAAGTGGGTCTCCGACAGGTATCGGCGCAGGCCGATGATCCTCCCTGTCGTGGTCGAGGTCTGACCGGCGTACGACTCCTCGTACGCGTCAACGTGGAGCGGGGCGCCTCGATTTGCATCGAGGCGCCCCGCTCCAGTACGTTTACGGCTCCGCCTGAACGGGAACGCGGGCACTTCGTGTGCCGGAACCAGTCCCCGATCGGGCCGGGAAATCCGACTCAGAATCTCTGATAAAGTCGGAGCCGCCGGAAAGAGAAACGCGAAAGCGGGAACCTGGAAAGCGCCGAGGAAATCGGATCGGGAAACGGTCTGATAGAGTCGGAAACGCAAGATCGAAGGGAAGCGCCCGGAGGAAAGCCCGAGAGGGTGAGTACAAAGGAAGCGTCCGTTCCTTGAGAACTCAACAGCGTGCCAAAAATCAACGCCAGATATGTTGATACCCCGTCTCCTGCCGGATATCCGGTGGGGGCGAGGTTCCTTTGAAACAAAACACAGCGAGGACGCTGTGAACGACCGCCTTATTCCGGTGGTTGTTCCGCTCTCGTGGTGTCGACCCGATTACGGGTAAACATTCACGGAGAGTTTGATCCTGGCTCAGGACGAACGCTGGCGGCGTGCTTAACACATGCAAGTCGAACGATGAACCACTTCGGTGGGGATTAGTGGCGAACGGGTGAGTAACACGTGGGCAATCTGCCCTTCACTCTGGGACAAGCCCTGGAAACGGGGTCTAATACCGGATAGCACTCCTGCTCGCATGGGTAGGGGTTGAAAGCTCCGGCGGTGAAGGATGAGCCCGCGGCCTATCAGCTTGTTGGTGAGGTAATGGCTCACCAAGGCGACGACGGGTAGCCGGCCTGAGAGGGCGACCGGCCACACTGGGACTGAGACACGGCCCAGACTCCTACGGGAGGCAGCAGTGGGGAATATTGCACAATGGGCGCAAGCCTGATGCAGCGACGCCGCGTGAGGGATGACGGCCTTCGGGTTGTAAACCTCTTTCAGCAGGGAAGAAGCGCAAGTGACGGTACCTGCAGAAGAAGCGCCGGCTAACTACGTGCCAGCAGCCGCGGTAATACGTAGGGCGCAAGCGTTGTCCGGAATTATTGGGCGTAAAGAGCTCGTAGGCGGCTTGTCACGTCGGGTGTGAAAGCCCGGGGCTTAACCCCGGGTCTGCATTCGATACGGGCTAGCTAGAGTGTGGTAGGGGAGATCGGAATTCCTGGTGTAGCGGTGAAATGCGCAGATATCAGGAGGAACACCGGTGGCGAAGGCGGATCTCTGGGCCATTACTGACGCTGAGGAGCGAAAGCGTGGGGAGCGAACAGGATTAGATACCCTGGTAGTCCACGCCGTAAACGGTGGGAACTAGGTGTTGGCGACATTCCACGTCGTCGGTGCCGCAGCTAACGCATTAAGTTCCCCGCCTGGGGAGTACGGCCGCAAGGCTAAAACTCAAAGGAATTGACGGGGGCCCGCACAAGCAGCGGAGCATGTGGCTTAATTCGACGCAACGCGAAGAACCTTACCAAGGCTTGACATACACCGGAAAGCATTAGAGATAGTGCCCCCCTTGTGGTCGGTGTACAGGTGGTGCATGGCTGTCGTCAGCTCGTGTCGTGAGATGTTGGGTTAAGTCCCGCAACGAGCGCAACCCTTGTTCTGTGTTGCCAGCATGCCCTTCGGGGTGATGGGGACTCACAGGAGACCGCCGGGGTCAACTCGGAGGAAGGTGGGGACGACGTCAAGTCATCATGCCCCTTATGTCTTGGGCTGCACACGTGCTACAATGGCCGGTACAATGAGCTGCGATACCGTGAGGTGGAGCGAATCTCAAAAAGCCGGTCTCAGTTCGGATTGGGGTCTGCAACTCGACCCCATGAAGTCGGAGTTGCTAGTAATCGCAGATCAGCATTGCTGCGGTGAATACGTTCCCGGGCCTTGTACACACCGCCCGTCACGTCACGAAAGTCGGTAACACCCGAAGCCGGTGGCCCAACCCCCTTGTGGGGAGGGAGCTGTCGAAGGTGGGACTGGCGATTGGGACGAAGTCGTAACAAGGTAGCCGTACCGGAAGGTGCGGCTGGATCACCTCCTTTCTAAGGAGCACTTCTTACCGATCCCCACGGGGTGAGGTCAGAGGCCAGTACATCGGCGTACGTCCGATGCTGGTTGCTCATGGGTGGAACGTTGATTATTCGGCCTGGGTCTCGGGTCGGAGGCTTGCAAGTACTGCTCTTCGGAGCGTGGAACGCATGATCTCCGGGCGGACACGGGCCGGGCACGCTGTTGGGTGTCTGAGGGTACGAGCGTTGCTCGTCCTTCGGGATGCCGGCCCCAGTGAACTCGCCCTTCAGGGTGGGGTGATGGGTGGCTGGTCGTTGTTTGAGAACTGCACAGTGGACGCGAGCATCTGTGGCCAAGTTTTTAAGGGCGCACGGTGGATGCCTTGGCACCAGGAACCGATGAAGGACGTGGGAGGCCACGATAGGCCCCGGGGAGTCGTCAACCAGGCTTTGATCCGGGGGTGTCCGAATGGGGAAACCCGGCAGTCGTCATGGGCTGTCACCCTTGCCTGAACACATAGGGCAAGTGGAGGGAACGCGGGGAAGTGAAACATCTCAGTACCCGCAGGAAGAGAAAACAACCGTGATTCCGGGAGTAGTGGCGAGCGAAACCGGATGAGGCCAAACCGTATACGTGTGAGACCCGGCAGGGGTTGCGTGTGCGGGGTTGTGGGATCTCTCTTTACGGTCTGCCGGCCGTGAGACGAGTCAGAAACCGTTGATGTAGGCGAAGGACATGCGAAAGGTCCGGCGTAGAGGGTAAGACCCCCGTAGTCGAAACGTCAACGGCTCGTTTGAGAGACACCCAAGTAGCACGGGGCCCGAGAAATCCCGTGTGAATCTGGCGGGACCACCCGCTAAGCCTAAATATTCCCTGGTGACCGATAGCGGATAGTACCGTGAGGGAATGGTGAAAAGTACCGCGGGAGCGGAGTGAAATAGTACCTGAAACCGTGTGCCTACAAGCCGTGGGAGCGTCGGGCAAGCATTTGTGCTTGCCTCGTGACTGCGTGCCTTTTGAAGAATGAGCCTGCGAGTTTGCGGTGTGTTGCGAGGTTAACCCGGGTGGGGTAGCCGTAGCGAAAGCGAGTCCGAATAGGGCGTTTTAGTAGCACGCTCAAGACCCGAAGCGGAGTGATCTAGCCATGGGCAGGTTGAAGCGGAGGTAAGACTTCGTGGAGGACCGAACCCACCAGGGTTGAAAACCTGGGGGATGACCTGTGGTTAGGGGTGAAAGGCCAATCAAACTCCGTGATAGCTGGTTCTCCCCGAAATGCATTTAGGTGCAGCGTCGTGTGTTTCTTGCCGGAGGTAGAGCACTGGATAGGCGATGGGCCCTACCGGGTTACTGACCTTAGCCAAACTCCGAATGCCGGTAAGTGAGAGCGCGGCAGTGAGACTGTGGGGGATAAGCTCCATGGTCGAGAGGGAAACAGCCCAGAGCATCGACTAAGGCCCCTAAGCGTACGCTAAGTGGGAAAGGATGTGGAGTCGCAGAGACAACCAGGAGGTTGGCTTAGAAGCAGCCACCCTTGAAAGAGTGCGTAATAGCTCACTGGTCTAGTGATTCCGCGCCGACAATGTAGCGGGGCTCAAGCGTACCGCCGAAGTCGTGTCATTCATACAATAGGGCCAACGCCTGTATGGATGGGTAGGGGAGCGTCGTGTGCCGGGTGAAGCCGCGCCGGAAGGCAGTGGTGGACGGTTCACGAGTGAGAATGCAGGCATGAGTAGCGATTCACACGTGAGAAACGTGTGCGCCGATTGACTAAGGGTTCCTGGGTCAAGCTGATCTGCCCAGGGTAAGTCGGGACCTAAGGCGAGGCCGACAGGCGTAGTCGATGGATAACCGGTTGATATTCCGGTACCCGCTGTGAAGCGTCAAACACCGAACCTATTGATGCTAAGGCCGTGAAGCCGTTCCGGACCCTTCGGGGAAAGGAAAGTGGTGGAGCCGCCGGACCAAGGTGGTAGTAGGTGAGTGATGGGGTGACGCAGGAAGGTAGTCCAGCCCGGGCGGTGGTTGTCCCGGGGTAAGGGTGTAGGACGTCAGGTAGGCAAATCCGCCTGACACATAGTCTGAGACCTGATGCCGAGCCGATTGTGGTGAAGTGGATGATCCTATGCTGTCGAGAAAAGCCTCTAGCGAGTTTTATGGCGGCCCGTACCCTAAACCGACTCAGGTGGTCAGGTAGAGAATACCGAGGCGTTCGGGTGAACTATGGTTAAGGAACTCGGCAAAATGCCCCCGTAACTTCGGGAGAAGGGGGGCCATCACCGGTGATCCGATTTACTCGGTGAGCTGGGGGTGGCCGCAGAGACCAGCGAGAAGCGACTGTTTACTAAAAACACAGGTCCGTGCGAAGCCGTAAGGCGATGTATACGGACTGACGCCTGCCCGGTGCTGGAACGTTAAGGGGACCGGTTAGTGCGCTTTCGGGCGTGCGAAGCTGAGAACTTAAGCGCCAGTAAACGGCGGTGGTAACTATAACCATCCTAAGGTAGCGAAATTCCTTGTCGGGTAAGTTCCGACCTGCACGAATGGCGTAACGACTTCTCGACTGTCTCAACCATAGGCCCGGTGAAATTGCACTACGAGTAAAGATGCTCGTTTCGCGCAGCAGGACGGAAAGACCCCGGGACCTTTACTACAGTTTGATATTGGTGTTCGGTTCGGCTTGTGTAGGATAGCTGGGAGACTTTGAACTCCGGACGCCAGTTCGGGGGGAGTCGTCGTTGAAATACCAGTCTGGTCGTGCTGGATGTCTAACCTGGGTCCGTGATCCGGATCAGGGACAGTGTCTGATGGGTAGTTTAACTGGGGCGGTTGCCTCCTAAAGAGTAACGGAGGCGCCCAAAGGTTCCCTCAGCCTGGTTGGCAATCAGGTGTTGAGTGTAAGTGCACAAGGGAGCTTGACTGTGAGACCGACGGGTCGAGCAGGGACGAAAGTCGGGACTAGTGATCCGGCGGTGGCTTGTGGAAGCGCCGTCGCTCAACGGATAAAAGGTACCCCGGGGATAACAGGCTGATCTTCCCCAAGAGTCCATATCGACGGGATGGTTTGGCACCTCGATGTCGGCTCGTCGCATCCTGGGGCTGGAGTCGGTCCCAAGGGTTGGGCTGTTCGCCCATTAAAGCGGTACGCGAGCTGGGTTTAGAACGTCGTGAGACAGTTCGGTCCCTATCCGCTGCGCGCGCAGGAATATTGAGAAGGGCTGTCCCTAGTACGAGAGGACCGGGACGGACGAACCTCTGGTGTGCCAGTTGTTCTGCCAAGGGCATGGCTGGTTGGCTACGTTCGGGAGGGATAACCGCTGAAAGCATCTAAGCGGGAAGCCTGCTTCGAGATGAGTATTCCCACCCACTTGATGGGGTAAGGCTCCCAGTAGACGACTGGGTTGATAGGCCAGATCTGGAAGGCGGGTAACCGCTGGAGGTGACTGGTACTAATAGGCCGAGGGCTTGTCCTCAGTTGCTCGCGTCCACTGTGTTGGTTCTGAAACCACGAACAGCCCCACGTTTCACAGAGCGTGGCGTGGCTGGACAGTTTCATAGTGTTTCGGTGGTTATAGCGTGAGGGAAACGCCCGGTTACATTCCGAACCCGGAAGCTAAGCCTTACAGCGCCGATGGTACTGCAGGGGGGACCCTGTGGGAGAGTAGGACGCCGCCGAACAATTCTTCAAAGGGTTGGATCCAGAACTTCGGTTCGGGGTCCAACCCTTTTTTGTTCTGCGTCACTTGAAGTTCACGTTGCGCAACAACCATCCGAAGCATGGGTACTGCTGCAATGCTCAGGGCCGCCGGCGTCGGAGTCGGTGACGAGGTTGTCGTGCCGGCCTTCGGGAACGCCGAGGTCGCCGGGGCCGTCGCCCTCGCCGGCGCGCTGCCGGTGTTCGCCGACATAGATCCGTTGACGTACGGCCTTGACCCGTCCGCTGTCGAGGCGGCCGTAACTCCGCGAACGGCGGCGGTAGTTGTCGTACACCGCTTCGGACGGCCGGCCGACATCGCGCGGCTGCACGGTGTGGGGCAGCGGCACGGGCTTTTGGTGCTGGAGCAGGGCGAGTCCGAGGTGCCGTACGACGAGATCGCTCAGCGGAGGGAGCGGGCCGCTTATCTCGACGCCAAGTTGAGGGGTGTGCGGACGCCCGACGGGGGTGACGGGCACACCTATCAGCAGTACGTCGTGCGTGTTCCCGGGAATGGGCGACCGGACAGGGACGCCTTCGCTCGGGCCGTGCGGGCCAGGGGAGTTGAGTGCCGGGTGCCGGTGAAGACGCCTGTGCACCGGCTGCCGGAATTCCGCCGGTGCGTGTCGCTGCCGGAGACCGAGCGGGCCGCCGACGAGACCCTCGCGCTGCCCGTGGACGCCGCGCTGACGAAGCGGGACATGCAGCGGATCGTGGGTGCCTGCAATGCACTGGGCGGACTGCTCCAGCCTGCCTTCTGAGCGAGCGGTCGGTACCGGGCGAGGCAGTTGGGAGCACGTGTATGTTCGGGGTATGATCTATTCCGTTGCCGCGAGGGAAACCTCCCAGGGCAACTGGCCCCCATAGCTCAGTCGGTAGAGCGTCTCCATGGTAAGGAGAAGGTCAACGGTTCGATTCCGTTTGGGGGCTCCAGTCGAAAGGCCCCGCCCAATTGGGCGGGGCCTTTTTCGTGCTCGTAGGCCTGTCAGTCCTTGTGGAGGCCCGGGACCCGCATCGCCAGGATCGCCATGTCGTCGGACGGGGCGTCGGATGCGAAGCGTTCCACCGCGCGCATGATGCGGGCAGCGACGGCGCCGGCCGTCAGGCCTGTGCAGGTCGTGAGGACGTCGGTGAGGCCGTCGTCGCCCAGCATGCGGGTGCCCTCGCGGCGTTCCGTGACGCCGTCTGTGACACACAGCAGGACGTCGCCCGGGTCGAGGGTGACCGTCTGCTCGTAGAGCTCCAGGTCGTCCATGACGCCCAGGAGCGGCTGCGGTTCGGCGGCGGGTTCGACCGTGCCGTCCTGACGCAGGCGGAGCGGGAGGGGGTGGCCGGCGCAGACCACCTTCAGTTCCGCGCTGCCGTCCTCCTGTGGCCGCATCTCGCCGTACAGGAGGGTCAGGAAGCGGCTGCGGGCGCCCTCGTCGAGAATGGCCGAGTTCAGACGCTCCAGGACCGCCGGACCGCTGAGGCCCTCGCGGGCCAGCAGGCGCAGGGCGTGCCGGGCGAGGCCCGTGACCGCCGCCGCGTTCGGGCCCGTACCGCAGACGTCGCCGATGGCGAAGCCGTAGGCGCCGTCGCTGATCGGGAAGAGGTCGTAGAAGTCGCCGCCGACTTCGTTGCCCTCGCCGGCCGCGCGGTAGATGACCTCGACCTCGACGCCGTCGATCTCGGGGAGCTCGGGCGGCAGGAGGCTGCGCTGGAGGGACTGGCTGATGGCCGTGCGCTCGGAGTAGAGGCGGGCGTTGTCGAGGGCGAGAGCGGCCCGGCGGCTCAAGTCCTCGGCCAGTTCCAGGATTTCCTGGCGGAAGTGTTCGTCGGTGGGCTTGCCGAGCGTCAGCATGCCGATGACGCGGTTGCGGGCGACCAAGGGGAGGACCACCGTCTCGCCGCCCACCGCGGAAGCTGTGGCGAGCGTGGGGCCGATGCCCGAGGCGATCTGGTGGGTCGGGCCGCCGCTCAGGCCGAGGCTGCGCATGGAGCTGCGCAGGGCCGCCTGGTGGGCTACCTCGCCGGGGGCGGACCAGACGCGGGCGCCGGGGGTCGGTACCGGGTCGGGCGGGGAGACCTTCGAGAGCAACGACTTGATGCCGTCGATGAGTTCCTCGTCCTCGTGCAGGACGTACGACAGGTACGGCTCGGAGGCCTGGTCGGCGATGGTGTAGACGGCGCACCAGGTGGCCAGCGTGGGGACCGTCATCTGGGCCATCAGCGCCAGGGTCTGGTCCCGGTCCAGGGTGCCCGCGAGGAGGTCGGAGGCCTCCACCAGGAAGCTCAGGGAGCCGCGGCGCAGGCGCTCCAGCTCGCCCAGGCGGGCCGACTCGACCGCCAACGCGATGCGGTCGGCGGCGAATTGGAGGCGTAGGGCCTCCTCGTTGGAGTATCTGCCGGGGCTCTCGGCCGCGACGCCGAGGGAGCCGGTGAGGCGGCCCTCGACCTTCAGGGGGACCGTGACGACCGAGCGCATGCCCGTGCCGCTCAGCAGCGGTACGGCGCCCGGTACGGCCGAGAGGTCGTCGTGGACCGCCGGCATGCGGGCCGAGCCGTAGCGGCCGGGGCCTGCCTCGACGGGCACGCGCGCGAAGCGCTGGCGGGCGGAGGGCAGGCCCGTGGAGGCGCGGACCTCCAACTCCGTTTCGTCGTCGGTCGCGAGGAGCAGGAAGGCGGAGTCGGCATCCAGCATGTCGCGGGCGCGCTCCACCGTGCGCTGGAGGAGGCCGTCGAGGTCGTCCGGGGCCGGGGAGCCGATGAACACCTCGAAGGGGTCGGTGTTCTGGCCGTCGGCGGAAGTCGACGAGTCGGAGGCCGGCATGCGCAACGGGGTCTGCAGGACGGCCCGTTCGTGGTCGCGGACCAGGAGGCAGACCGTGGACGGCTCGCCACCCGTGTCGCGGACGCGGAGGTGGGAGGCGTACACCGGAGTGACCCGGCCGTTGGCGCCCCTTATGCCGTAACTGCCCTCCCAGCGGGAGAGTCGGAGCGCCTCCGCGATGCCCGTGCTGGTGCCGGGCGTGTGCGGCCAGGCGGCGAGGTCGGTGAGGGGCTTGCCGATCACTCCTTCGGCCGCGTAGCCGAAGAGTTCCTCCGCGTCCTCGTTCCACGACGTGATGGAGCCGGTGCGGTCGATCTGGACGACCGCGACGCGCACCCTGCCGTCGGCGAGCGGGAGCAGGTCGGCGGGCAGGGACGGGCCTGCCGCGCGCGTGCCGACCGCACGCTCGGGGACGGCGAGTTGGAACCAGACCTGCTTGTGCGTGGGCGTGTACTCGACGCCCCAGCGGCCGGCGAGGGCCGCGCACAGCTGGAGTCCGCGGCCGCCCTCGCGGTCGGGGCTGCCCATGTTGACGGGGTGGCCCTGGAGGGGGATCTCACGCTCCGGGTAGCGGTCGCCGACCTCGATGCGTACGCCGTCGTCGGTGCGCAGGCACAGGACGTCCGCGGCTGTGCCGGCGTGCACCACGGCGTTGGTGACCAGCTCACTGGTGAGGACCACGGCATCGTCGACGATGTCGGCAAAGCCCCAGCCCTGGAGGGTGTCGCGGACGAAGGAGCGGGCGGTCGCTACCGATCGTCCGACGGGCTCGAAGCTGGCGGCCGCGCGCGCGGTGATCACAGAACTCCTCGTCCGGTTGTCGACGGGCAGGGCTGCCTGGCCGACCGGCTCGTGCCGCTGATGCGGCAGGCCGCCCGTCGGCCGGGGGTCCGGGGGTTGTCCCCCCGGGATCAGTCCGGTGGTCATGTGTGCGGCCGCCCCTCCGATGCCCGCTCGTTCTCGTGCCACCGCCCAGGCCGGACGGACCGGCGCGGCTGGACAGCCGCATGCAAGGTTACTTACCTTCGCCGTCCATGCGGATGCCGGTCTGCAGTGTTTCCGCCCAGAGGGTGTGCGGACGATGTGCGAAGCTGCCGAACTGTTATGGCCGGGTTCAGGCAGGGTGAAACACTGGGCAAGCTTCTTGTGAAGGTCCGGGCAGCCTGAGTGTGTACCGCGTCCTGTGGGCAGCAGCCCGTGGTGCGGCCCGGTATATCCGGCAGAAACACGCAGCAGTAACTGGAACGTCGAGCAGTAGTACGCGAGCACAGCAGTAACGGTCGACCCCTGCGGGAGGGACACAGTGGAGTCTGGCGCAGCGACGCGGGGCACTAAAACGCGCGCGAAAGGCGGACAGTCCCTGAAAGACCAGCGCAAACCGCGCGGTGGGACCACCGCGGTGGATACGGCGACCCTGAACCGACTGCTGGTGGCTCTCGTCTCGATGCGGGACGGGAACTTCCGTAAGCGGCTCACGGTGTCCGGTGACGGCGTGATGTCTGAGATTGCGGCGGTTTTCAATGAGGTGGCCGACCGCAATCTGCATTTGACGGGCGAGTTGTCGCGGGTGCGGCGCATGGTGGGCCGTGAGGGCAAGCTCACCGAGCGGCTCGAGACGGGCGCCTACGAGGGTTCCTGGGTGGCGGCCATCGAGGCGTCCAATGCGCTCGTGGACGACCTGGTACGGCCCGTCTCCGAGGTCGGGCGGGTGCTGTCGGCGGTGGCCGAGGGTGATCTGTCGCCGCGCATGGAGCTGCGGACGCAGGCGCCGGACGGGACCGGGCATCCGCTGCGCGGGGAGTTCCTCAAGGTCGGCCGTACCGTCAACAATCTGGTCGATCAGCTGTCGACGTTCACCGACGAGGTCACACGTGTGGCCAGCGAGGTGGGCACCGAGGGCAAGCTGGGCGGGCAGGCACGCGTGCGTGGCATGTCGGGTTCGTGGAAGGACCTCACGGATTCCGTCAACACGATGGCGTACCGGCTGACGGCCCAGGTGCGGGACATCGCCCTGGTGACGACCGCGGTGGCCAAGGGTGATCTGTCCCGGAAGGTCACGGTTCACGTCGCCGGCGAGATGCTGGAGCTCAAGAACACCGTCAACACGATGGTGGACCAGCTGTCGTCCTTCTCCTCCGAGGTGACGCGAGTCGCGCGCGAGGTGGGCACCGAGGGCGAGCTCGGCGGGCAGGCGCAGGTGCCGGGTGTGGCCGGTGTGTGGAAGGACCTCACCGATTCGGTGAACCTCATGGCCGGCAACCTGACGGCCCAGGTGCGCGGGATCGCGCAGGTGACGACAGCGGTCGCCAACGGTGACCTGTCGCAGAAGGTGACCGTTTCCGCACGCGGCGAGGTCGCGCAGCTCGCGGACACGATCAACCAGATGACCGAGACGCTGCGGATCTTCGCGGACGAGGTCACGCGTGTGGCCAACGAGGTCGGTGCCGCGGGGCAGCTGGGCGGTCAGGCGAACGTGCCGGGCGCGGCGGGTACGTGGAAGGACCTGACGGACTCCGTCAACACGGTGTTCCGGAATCTGACCATTCAGGTGAGGGACATCGCCGCCGTGACCACGGCTGTGGCCAACGGCGATCTCTCCCAGAAGGTCACCGTCGACGTGGCCGGCGAGATGCTCGAGCTGAAGAACACCGTCAACGGGATGGTCGACCAGCTGTCGTCGTTCGGCTCCGAGGTCACGCGGGTGGCCCGGGAGGTCGGCGTCGAGGGTGAGCTGGGCGGGCAGGCGCAGGTGCCGGGCGCGGCGGGTACGTGGAAGGACCTGACCGACTCGGTCAACACCGCCTTCCGCAACCTCACCGGGCAGGTGCGCAACATCGCCCAGGTGACGACGGCCGTGGCCAACGGCGATCTGTCGCAGAAGGTCACCGTGGACGTCTCCGGCGAGATGCTCCAGCTGAAGAACACCGTGAACACGATGGTGGACCAGCTGTCGTCCTTCGCCGACCAGGTGACACGGATGGCCCGGGACGTGGGCACGGAGGGCCGGCTGGGCGGTCAGGCGGTCGTACCGGGGGTGGCCGGTACGTGGAAGGAGCTCACCGACTCCGTCAACGGCATGGCGGGCAACCTCACCGCCCAGGTGCGCAACATCGCACAGGTCACCACCGCGGTCGCCCAGGGTGACCTCTCGCAGAAGATCGACGTGGACGCGCGCGGCGAGATCCTGGAGCTGAAGAACACCATCAACACGATGGTCGACCAGCTCTCCGGGTTCGCCGACCAGGTGACCCGTGTGGCCCGCGAGGTGGGCACCGAGGGCCGCCTCGGCGGGCAGGCGCAGGTGCCCGGCGTCGCCGGTGTGTGGCGGGACCTGACCGACTCGGTGAACGGCATGGCCGGCAACCTGACGGCCCAGGTGCGCAACATCGCGCAGGTCGCCACCGCGGTGGCCCGTGGTGACCTGTCCCAGAAGATCACCGTGGACGCGCGCGGGGAGATCCTGGAGTTGAAGAACACCCTCAACACGATGGTCGACCAGCTGTCGTCCTTCGCGGAGGAGGTCACCAGGGTCGCCCGTGAGGTGGGCACGGAGGGGCAGCTCGGCGGTCAGGCCGAGGTGCAGGGCGTCTCCGGCACCTGGAAGGACCTCACGCAGTCCGTGAACTTCATGGCGAACAACCTGACCATCCAGGTGCGCAACATCGCCGAGGTCACGACGGCGGTCGCCAAGGGCGACCTGTCCAAGAAGATCACCGTCGACGCGAAGGGCGAGATCCTCGAACTCGTCACGACGGTCAACACGATGGTCGACCAGCTGTCCAGCTTCGCCGAGCAGGTGACTCGGGTGGCCCGCGAGGTGGGCACCGAGGGCATCCTGGGCGGCCAGGCGCACGTTCCCGGCATCACGGGCATCTGGAAGGACCTCAGCGGCAACGTCAACCTGATGGCCAAGAACCTGACCATGCAGGTGCGGAACATCTCCCAGGTCGCGAACGCGGTCGCCAACGGCGACCTCACCCGGACGGTGACGATCGAGGCGCGCGGTGAGGTCGCGCAGCTCGCGGACACCTTCAACACCATGGTGAAGACGCTGAGTTCGTTCGCCGACCAGGTCACCAAGGTGGCCCGTGAGGTGGGCACGGACGGCATCCTCGGCGGGCAGGCGCACGTACCCGGTGTGGCCGGTACGTGGAAGGACCTCACCGAGTCCGTGAACCAGATGGCGTCCAACCTGACCGGTCAGGTGCGCAACATCGCGATGGTCACCACGGCCATCGCCAAGGGTGACCTGACAAAGAAGATCGACATTGACGCCCGTGGCGAGATCCTCGAGCTCAAGACGACGATCAACACGATGGTCGACCAGCTGTCGAGCTTCGCCGAGGAGGTCACCCGGGTGGCCCGCGAGGTGGGCACGGAGGGCCAGCTCGGCGGCCAGGCACGCGTGCGTGACGTCGACGGCACCTGGCGCGACCTCACCGAGTCCGTGAACGAGATGGCCGGGAACCTCACCCGGCAGGTGCGCGCCATCGCGCGCGTGGCGACCGCGGTGACCCGCGGCGACCTGAACCTGAAGATCGACGTCGACGCGTCCGGCGAGATCCAGGAACTGCAGGACTACATCAACAAGATGATCGCCAACCTGCGCGACACCACGATCGCCAACAAGGAGCAGGACTGGCTCAAGGGCAACCTCGCGCGCATCTCCGCTCTGATGCAGGGCCGCCGCGATCTGCAGGACGTGGCGTCGCTGATCATGAGCGAGCTGACGCCGGTGGTCTCCGCCCAGCACGGCGCGTTCTTCGTCGCGATGACGCCCGTCGACGGCAAGGAGCTGAGCCCCGAAAGCGAGGACGCGTACGAACTGCGCATGCTCGGGTCGTACGGCTACTCGATGGGCTCCATGCCGACGTCGTTCCGGCCGGGCGAGGCGTTGATCGGGACGGCCGCCGAGGAGAAGCGCACGATCCTGGTGGAGAACGCGCCCAGTGGCTACCTGAAGATCTCCTCGGGCCTCGGCGAGGCGCCGCCCGCGCAAGTGATCGTCCTCCCGGTGTTGTTCGAGGGGAAGGTGCTCGGCATCATCGAGCTGGCCTCCTTCACTCCCTTCACGCAGATCCAGAAGGACTTCCTCAACCAGATCGCCGAGATGATCGCGACCAGCGTCAACACCATCTCCGTCAACACCAAGACGGAGCAGTTGCTGAAGCAGTCGCAGGAACTGACCGAGCAACTGCGTGAGCGTTCGGCCGAGTTGGAGAACCGGCAGAAGGCACTCCAGGCGTCCAACGCCGAACTGGAGGAGAAGGCCGAGCTGCTGGCCCAGCAGAACCGGGACATCGAGGTGAAGAACACCGAGATCGAGGAGGCGCGGCAGGTCCTGGAGGAGCGTGCCGAGCAGCTCGCGGTGTCGATGCGCTACAAGAGCGAGTTCCTCGCCAACATGTCGCACGAGCTGCGTACACCGCTCAACTCGCTGCTGATTCTTGCCAAGTTGCTCGCGGACAACGCGGACTCGAACCTCACTCCGAAGCAGGTCGAGTTCGCCGAGACCATCCACGGCGCCGGTTCCGACCTGCTCCAGCTGATCAACGACATCCTCGACCTGTCGAAGGTCGAGGCGGGCAAGATGGACGTCTCTCCGACGCGTATCGCGCTCGTCCAGCTCGTCGACTACGTGGAGGCCACGTTCCGGCCGCTGACCGCGGAGAAGGGCCTCGACCTGTCCGTACGGGTGTCTCCGGAGCTGCCCGCCACGCTGCACACCGACGAACAACGGCTCCTGCAGGTGCTGCGGAACCTGCTGTCCAACGCGGTGAAGTTCACCGACTCGGGCGCCGTCGAGCTGGTCATCCGGCCCGCCGGCCGGGACGTCCCGATGGCGATCAGGGAGCAGCTGCTCGAGGCCGGTTCGATGACCGATCCGGACGCGGACCTGATCGCGTTCTCGGTGACCGACACCGGTATCGGTATCGCCGCCAGCAAGATGCGGGTGATCTTCGAGGCGTTCAAGCAGGCGGACGGCACGACGAGTCGCAAGTACGGCGGTACCGGCCTGGGGCTGTCGATCTCGCGGGAGATCGCCCAGCTGCTCGGCGGTGAGATCCACGCACAGAGCGAGCCGGGGCGCGGCTCGACGTTCACGCTGTATTTGCCGCTGCATCCGAGCGAACTGCCGCCGCAGGGATACCAGCAGGCCCTGCCCGCCCTGCAGGCCGGCGACCTGGTGGCCGCCGCGGACCTGGCCCAGCTCTCCGAGGTGGCGGTCGAGACGCCGGCCGAGGTGAAGTCGTACCGGGAGACGCAGAACGGTGCCGCGGCGCTCTTCAGGCGCCGCCGCAGGTCCGGATTCGACGCCGGCCAGCGCCTGGCGCATCAGGAGCAGTGGTCGGCCGCGGAGCAGGACGCGGCGCCGCAGGTGCGCCGCGGCATCCGGTTCGGCGGCCAGAAGGTGCTGATCGTCGACGACGACATCCGCAACGTGTTCGCGCTGACCAGTGTCCTCGAGCAGCACGGGCTGTCCGTGCTGTACGCCGAGAACGGCCGCGAGGGCATCGAGGTCCTGGAACAGCACGACGACGTCGCGGTCGTCCTGATGGACATCATGATGCCGGAGATGGACGGCTACGCGACGACCACGGCGATCCGCAGGATGCCGCAGTTCGCAGGCCTGCCGATCATCGCGCTGACCGCGAAGGCGATGAAGGGCGACCGGGAGAAGGCGATCGAGTCGGGCGCCTCCGACTACGTGACGAAACCGGTCGATCCCGATCATCTGCTGTCGGTGATGGAGCAGTGGATGCGGGGGGAGTGACGGGAACTATCGATGTTCACGCGGAGTTGCTGACTCAGTGTGGCCGATGCCGTGTAGAAGTACGGGATTCGGGGAACCTTCTGGTCTCCCGCTACGTTTCTGCTACGTGCACAGTGACATCACGGTGACAGGGTGTGGCGACAGGCGGGGTGCGGCTACGATGACCGGCACAAGGACGGGCGGCGAAAGGGAGTCGTCCCCAGGGGCGGCGCCCGGTGCACATCCGGGGCGAGGAGGGCGGGCCATGGTGCAGAAGGCCAAGATCCTCCTGGTCGATGACCGGCCGGAGAATCTGCTGGCGCTGGAGGCCATCCTCTCTGCGCTCGATCAGACGCTGGTGCGGGCATCGTCCGGGGAGGAAGCGCTCAAAGCACTGCTCACGGACGACTTCGCGGTCATTCTGCTGGACGTCCAGATGCCGGGAATGGACGGCTTCGAGACGGCCGCGCACATCAAGCGGCGAGAACGGACCCGGGACATCCCGATCATCTTCCTCACCGCGATCAACCACGGCCCGCACCACACCTTCCGGGGGTACGCGGCGGGTGCGGTCGACTACATCTCCAAGCCGTTCGACCCGTGGGTGCTGCGCGCGAAGGTCTCGGTCTTCGTCGAGCTGTACATGAAGAACTGCCAGCTGCGGGAGCAGGCGGCGCTGTTGCGGCTCCAGTTGGAGGGCGGCGGCAAGGCCGCGGTCGGCGAGGCCAAGGAGCCGGCCGGTCTGCTCGCCGAGCTGTCGGCGCGGCTCGCGGCGGTCGAGGAGCAGGCCGAGGCGCTGTCCAAGCAGCTCGACGACGAGTCGGCGGACGCGGCGGCCGTCGCGACCGCGGCTCATCTCGAACGCAAACTCACGGGTTTGCGGCGGGCGCTGGACGCGTTGGAGCCGGGTGCCGGCAGCACGTCGTCGGTGTCCTCGCAGAACTGACGTTCAGGCACGGCCCAGTTGCGCATGAGGACGCGTCAGTTCCGCGCCCGTTCCCGGGCGACACGAACGGGTGAAGCAGTGGGCACACGTGTCCGCTGCCGTCTCCACCGGTAACCTCACACCTATGGCCTCACGTCCCTCCGCTGCCAAGAAGCAGCCCGCGAAGAAGGCGGCGGCTCCGGCGAAGAAGGCCGCTGCGAAAAAGGCCCCGGCCAAGAAGGCGCCCGCCAAGAAAGCCGCCGCGAAGAAGGCGGCACCGCCTCCGAAGCCGGCGCCGAACCCGACCGGCGGCATCTACAAGCTCGTGCGCGCCCTCTGGTTGGGCGTCGCGCACGCCGTCGGCGCCGTGTTCCGCGGCATAGGGAACGGCGCCAAGAACCTCGACCCCGCACACCGCAAGGACGGCATCGCGCTGCTGCTGTTCGGCATCGCGCTGATCATCGCCGCCGGCACCTGGGCCGATCTGCGCGGCCCCGTCGGCGACCTCGTCGAGATCCTGGTGACCGGCTCCTTCGGCCGCCTCGACCTGCTCGTGCCGATACTGCTCGCGGTCATCGCCGTGCGTTTCATCCGGCATCCCGAGCAGCCCGAGGCCAACGGCCGCATCGTGATCGGCCTGTCCGCGCTCGTCATCGGCGTGCTCGGCCAGGTCCACATCGCCTGCGGCGCACCCGCCCGCAGCGAGGGCATGCAGGCGATAAGGGACGCCGGCGGCCTCATCGGCTGGGGTGCGGCGACCCCGCTGACGTACACGATGGGCGACGTACTCGCCGTACCGCTGCTCGTGCTGCTGACGATCTTCGGTCTGCTCGTCGTCACGGCCACTCCGGTCAACGCCATCCCGCAGCGGCTGCGGCTGCTCGGCGTGAAGCTCGGCATCCTCCACGACCCGGAGGAGGACGAGCTCGACGAGGACGACCAGCGGTACGACGACCAGTGGCGCGAGGCGCTGCCCCCGCGCACGCGCAAGCGTGGTCCGGCCCCGCAGGCGTACGACCCCGACGGTGCGGAGCAGGAGGCCCTCTCCCGGCGTCGTGGCCGTCCGCGGAGGTCCGCGGTGCCGCAGCCCGACATGGCGCGTCCGATGGACGCCGTGGACGTCGCCGCGGCCGCCGCTGCCGCGCTCGACGGCGCCGTCATGCACGGGATGCCGCCCTCGCCGATCGTCGCCGACCTCACCCAGGGGGTGAGCGTCGGGGATCGCGAGGAGAGCACGCCGGTGCCGGCACCGGCTCCGAAGTCGGTCCCGGCGGCGCGCCCCAAGCAGGAGAAGCTCAAGGCGGAGGTCATGGACCTCACCAAGGCCGCGCCGGAGGAGATCCACGATCTGCCGCCGCGCGCCGAGCAGCTCCAGCTGTCCGGAGACGTCACCTACTCGCTGCCCTCGCTCGACCTCCTCACGCGCGGGGGGCCCGGCAAGTCGCGCAGTGCCGCCAACGACGCGGTGGTCGCCTCCCTCACGAACGTCTTCTCCGAGTTCAAGGTCGACGCCGCCGTCACCGGCTTCACGCGCGGGCCGACGGTCACGCGCTACGAGGTCGAGCTCGGCCCCGCGGTGAAGGTCGAGCGGATCACCGCGCTGACGAAGAACATCGCGTACGCCGTCGCCAGCCCGGACGTGCGGATCATCAGCCCGATCCCCGGCAAGTCCGCGGTCGGCATCGAAATCCCCAACACCGACCGCGAGATGGTCAACCTCGGCGACGTGCTGCGCCTGGCGGCGGCCGCCGAGGACGAGCACCCGATGCTGGTCGCGCTCGGCAAGGACGTCGAGGGCGGCTATGTGATGGCCAACCTCGCGAAGATGCCGCACGTCCTGGTGGCCGGAGCCACCGGTTCCGGTAAGTCGTCGTGCATCAACTGCCTGATCACGTCGATCATGGTCCGCGCGACTCCCGAGGACGTCCGTATGGTCCTGGTCGACCCCAAGCGGGTCGAGCTGACCGCCTACGAGGGCATCCCGCACCTGATCACGCCGATCATCACCAACCCCAAGCGGGCCGCCGAGGCGCTCCAGTGGGTCGTACGGGAGATGGATCTCAGGTACGACGACCTGGCGGCGTACGGCTACCGCCACATCGACGACTTCAACGAGGCCGTGCGCAACGGCAAGGTGAAGTCGCCGGAGGGCAGTGAGCGGGAGCTGCAGCCGTATCCGTATCTGCTGGTGATCGTCGACGAGCTCGCCGACCTGATGATGGTCGCGCCGAGGGACGTCGAGGACTCGATCGTGCGCATCACGCAGCTCGCGCGCGCGGCGGGCATCCACCTGGTGCTGGCCACGCAGCGGCCGTCGGTCGACGTGGTGACCGGTCTGATCAAGGCGAACGTGCCCTCGCGGCTCGCCTTCGCCACCTCCTCGCTCGCCGACAGCCGCGTCATCCTCGACCAGCCCGGTGCCGAGAAGCTGATCGGCAAGGGCGACGGGCTGTACCTGCCGATGGGGCAGAACAAGCCCACCCGTATGCAGGGCGCCTTCGTGACCGAGGAGGAGGTCGCCGTCGTCGTCCAGCACTGCAAGGACCAGATGGCGCCCGTCTTCCGGGACGACGTCACCGTGGGCACCAAGCAGAAGAAGGAGATCGACGAGGAGATCGGCGACGACCTCGACCTGTTGTGCCAGGCGGCCGAGCTGGTGGTCTCGACGCAGTTCGGGTCGACGTCCATGCTCCAGCGCAAGCTGCGTGTCGGCTTCGCCAAGGCCGGGCGGCTGATGGACCTCATGGAGTCCAGGGGGATCGTCGGGCCGAGCGAGGGGTCGAAGGCTCGTGACGTTCTTGTGAAGGCTGACGAGCTGGATGGCGTGCTCGCGGTGATCCGCGGGGAGGCTTGAGATTGAACCCTCTCGGGTGCCACAAGCGATGTCGGTTCGTGACTCACCCGTAAGGGATCATTGAGCAACCGTTTCCCTTCGGCGTACGTCAAGTTGAGGGAAGCGACAATCGCGTACCCCACCATCGGCGTGTCCGGCCATTCCGATGGGCTACAAAGTCCCACCGCCCGGTTGCCCCACCCTTTTGTACCCCCCATAGACTGAACCTCCAGCACAGGTGGCTTAAACGCTCGAAAGGCGCCCCCGTGTCCATCGGCAACTCCCCTGAAGACGAGCGTCCGTTCGAAGACGATCGCGAGGCAGCCCGCCTCTCCGTCGGCCATGCCCTCCGGCAGGCGCGCATCGCGGCCGGGCTGACCGTCGACGACGTCACCAACGCCACCCGGGTCCGCATCGCCATCGTGCACGCCATCGAGGCCGACGACTTCGCCCCCTGCGGCGGAGACGTCTACGCCCGAGGCCACATCCGGACCCTGGCCAAGGCTGTCCACCTCGATCCGGCCCCGCTGCTCGCGCAGTACGACGCCGACCATGGTGGCCGTCCGGCCCCGACCCCGGCAGCACCCCTCTTCGAGGCGGAACGCATCCGCCCCGAGCGGCGCGGGCCCAACTGGACCGCGGCCATGGTCGCCGCCATCGTCGCCGTTGTCGGCTTCGTCGGGTTCACCGCCTTCAAGGGCGGCGACGACGGCGGCGCCAACACACAGGTCGCCGAGGGATCCACGCCCACCGCCAGCAAGTCCGCCTCGCCCACGCCCAAGAGCAGCAAGACCGACAACCCGAAGTCCGACCCCTCGGACAGCGCCATCGCGGCCGCGCCCCAGGACAAGGTGACGGTCCAGGTCAGTGCCGCCGACGGACGCAGCTGGATCTCGGCCAAGGACCACAACGGCCGGCTCCTGTTCGACGGGCTCCTCAAGCAGGGCGACTCCAAGACCTTCCAGGACAACGAGAAGATCAACCTCGTCCTCGGTGACGCCGGCGCGATCCAGCTCTACGTCAACGGCAAGAAGATCGAGGACGACTTCCAGCAGGGTGCGGTGGAGCGCCTCACGTATACGAAGGGCGATCCCCAGGTCGGTTAGGACCTGACCTGATGCGTGTTCCCGCGGGGCTGGCGAAGATCGCCAGCCCCGTCGACGTGGGCTGTCAGTGAGACAAAGTAGTCTTGAGCGCATGCCTGAACGCCGTACCGTCGCACTCGTCACCCTTGGCTGCGCCCGTAACGAGGTGGACTCGGAGGAGCTCGCAGGCCGCTTGGAGGCGGACGGCTGGGACCTCGTGGAGGACGCCGCGCAAGCGGACGTCGCCGTCGTCAACACCTGTGGCTTCGTCGAGGCCGCCAAGAAGGACTCAGTCGACGCCCTCCTCGAGGCCAACGACCTCAAGGGCCAGAGCAGAACCCAGGCCGTCGTGGCGGTGGGCTGCATGGCCGAGCGGTACGGCAAGGAACTCGCCGAAGCCCTCCCCGAGGCGGACGGCGTGCTCGGCTTCGACGACTACGCGGACATCTCCGACCGCCTGCAGACCATCCTGAACGGCGGCATCCACGCCTCCCACACCCCGCGCGACCGGCGCAAGCTGCTGCCGATCAGCCCCGCGGAGCGCCAGGAGTCCGCTGCCGAGGTCGCCCTGCCCGGACACGGTCCGGCCGCACCGGTGGCTCCCGTCGATCTTCCGGAGGGTCTCGCTCCGGCCTCCGGCCCCCGTGCGCCCCTGCGCCGCCGGCTGGACGGCGCCCCGGTCGCCTCGGTGAAGCTCGCCTCCGGCTGCGACCGGCGCTGCTCCTTCTGCGCCATCCCGTCGTTCCGCGGCTCCTTCATCTCCCGCCGCCCGAGCGACGTACTGAACGAGACGCGGTGGCTGGCCGAGCAGGGCGTCAAGGAGATCATGCTGGTCTCCGAGAACAACACCTCGTACGGCAAGGACCTGGGCGACATCCGCCTGCTGGAGTCGCTCCTGCCGGAGCTTGCGGAGGTCGACGGCCTCGAGCGCGTGCGGGTCAGCTACCTCCAGCCGGCCGAGATGCGCCCCGGGCTGATCGACGTCCTGACCTCGACGCCGAAGATCGCTCCGTACTTCGACCTGTCCTTCCAGCACTCCGCCCCCGGCGTGCTGCGCGCCATGCGCCGCTTCGGGGACACCGACCGCTTCCTGGAGCTGCTCGACACGATCCGGAACAAGGCCCCCCAGGCGGGCGTGCGCTCCAACTTCATCGTGGGCTTCCCGGGCGAGAGCGCGGACGACCTGGCGGAGCTGGAGCGGTTCCTCAACAGCGCGCGGCTGGACGCCATCGGCGTCTTCGGCTACTCCGACGAGGAGGGCACGGAGGCGGCGACGTACGACGACAAGCTGGACGAGGACGTCGTGGCCGAGCGGCTGGCACGTGTCTCCCGGCTGGCCGAGGAGCTCGTCTCGCAGCGGGCGGAGGAGCGAGTGGGCGAGACGGTGCACGTGCTCGTCGAGTCGGTCGACGACGAGGAGGGCGCGTACGGCCGCGGGGCGCACCAGGCGCCGGAGACGGACGGCCAGGTGCTGCTCACGAGCGGCGAAGGTCTGAGCGTCGGCCGTATGGTCGAGGCGAAGGTGGTCGGTACGGAAGGTGTCGACCTGGTGGCCGAGCCGCTGGAGCTCGCATGTAGTGAGGAGGCGGGCAGATGACCGGAGTACCGGCATCGGCGGCGAACGGCTCCTCCGGCGCGCAGGGCGCACCCACGAGCACGGCCTCGGGCAGCGCCTCCGGTGGGGTCTCCGACACGGCGTCAGGTGTGGTGCCGGGCGGGGCGTCCGGTGCCGATTCCGGTGACGCGTCCGACGTGACGTCGGGCGGCGTGAAGCCGGCGCGGGGCGGGAAGATCGCGGCCGCGGCCGTCAACCAGGCCAGCGTCTGGAACATCGCCAACCTGCTCACCATGCTCCGGCTGGTCCTCGTGCCCGGCTTCGTGGCCCTGATGCTGGCCGACGGCGGGTACGACCCCGCCTGGCGCGCCTGGGCCTGGGCGGCCTTCGCCGTCGCCATGATCACCGACATCTTCGACGGCCACCTGGCGCGTACGTACGACCTCGTCACCGACTTCGGGAAGATCGCCGACCCCATCGCCGACAAGGCGATCATGGGGGCGGCGCTGATCTGTCTCTCCTCGCTGGGCGACCTGCCGTGGTGGGTGACCATCGTCATCCTCGGCCGGGAACTGGGGATCACGCTGATGCGTTTCCTGGTCATCCGGTACGGCGTCATCCCGGCCAGCCGAGGCGGCAAGCTCAAGACGCTCACCCAGGGCGTGGCCGTCGGGATGTACGTCCTGGCGCTGACGGGCTGGCTGGCCACACTGAGGTGGTGGGTGATGGCGGCGGCGGTCGTCCTGACCGTGGCGACCGGGCTCGACTATGTGAGACAGGCCATTGTGCTGCGCAGGCAGGGAATCGCCGAGCGCAGGGCCGCGTCGGAGGAGACGCAAGCATGAATTCCCCTGCCGCCGACGTGGTGCGACTACTGACAGTGAACGGCGAGACCCTCGCGGTTGCCGAGTCGCTCACCGGCGGACTGGTTGCGGCGGAAATCACAGCCGTCCCCGGGGCGTCCAAGGCGTTCCGTGGTTCGGTGACCGCGTACGCCACCGAGCTGAAGCATGAGCTGCTGGGTGTCGACGCCATTCTGCTGGCACAGCGCGGAGCGGTGGATCCGCAGGTCGCGGCCCAGATGGCGGTCGGTGTGCGCAAGGCGCTCGGCGCCGACTGGGGCCTCGCGACCACCGGTGTCGCGGGGCCGGAACCGCAGGACGGGAAGCCCGTCGGGACGGTTTTCGTGGCCGTGGACGGCCCCTTCGCAGGGGATTCCGGTTCCGCCGGTGGCGGAAAAGTAGAGGCCCTGCGGTTGAACGGCGACCGCGCGGAAATTCGTATGGAGAGTGTACGGAGCGTACTCGCACTGCTCCTGAAGGAGCTTGCGAGCGAACAGACCGGGAATGAGCTGGCACAGGATACGGAACAGAACGGGGGGTTTTGATGTTTGCAGCCCTGAGTGAACACGACATCGCTCCCCGCACGGCCGCAGCGCGAGGCGGTACGGTGGGGCGTGAAGGATGCGGCTACGCGGTCCGAGGAGGGAGCCACCGATGATTCTGCTCCGTCGCCTGCTGGGTGACGTGCTGCGTCGGCAGCGCCAGCGCCAGGGCCGTACTCTGCGCGAAGTCTCCTCGTCCGCCCGAGTCTCACTCGGCTATCTCTCCGAGGTGGAGCGGGGGCAGAAGGAGGCTTCCTCCGAGCTGCTCTCCGCCATCTGCGACGCGCTGGACGTACGGATGTCCGAGCTCATGCGGGAAGTGAGCGACGAGCTCGCCCTCGCCGAGCTGGCCCGGTCTGCCGCGGCCACCGAGTCTGTACCCGCGCCGGTTCGTCCGATGCTGGGTTCTGTGTCGGTGACCGGAGTGCCACCGGAACGGGTGACCATCAAGGCGCCCGCCGAAGCGGTGGACGTGGTCGCCGCGTGACGTTCACGCGTGTGGCTGCTTGAGTCGACGTGCACGTGCAAGGCCCCGGCCGGGGCCTCTCCAGGGAGAACTGGGGAGGTGCGGTCGGGGTTTTCGTGTTGTCGGAGTGCTTTCTTTGGACGGCGGTCCGGGTCCGTTTGCCGGTGCGGCTCGGGGCGGTCATGGTGGATGCCTGCGATGCGTTGCGCCCGTGTGCCGTCGGTGCGCCCTTCCTGTGGGTGACGGCCGCGGTCTGGCTTCGGGGCTGGAGGTGGCGTCGATGGCATGGCCGATAGTTCGCCGGGGGGCGGTTCTCGGGCTCGGGGTGCTGTGGTGGTGGGCGGTGCTGCGGCTTGTGTTCGAGCCCGGTGCCGGAGTGATCGAGGGGGCGGTGGCCGCCGGGGGGTGGGGGCTGAGTCTGTTGCCGGTGCACTGTGTGCCGAAGGCGCGGGCGGAGGGGGCCGTCGGGGCGGGGCGCTGGCGCGCCGCCTGGCGGACGGCCCGGGCTACCACGGCATCGCCACCCCGCCGTTGGGACGCAGGATCTGGCCGGTGGTGAAGGACGACGCGTCGGAGGCCAGGTACAGCACGGTGTGGGCGACGTCCTCCGGTTCGCCGACCCGGCCAAGCGGCGACATCCGGGCCATCAGCGCCTCGGTCTGCGCCTGTGCCTCGGCCTCGTGGCGGTCGGTCATGGGCGTGCGGATCCAGCCCGGCGCGACCGCGTTGACGCGGATCCCGTGCCGGCCGACCTCGTTCGCCAGCGTCTTCGTCAGCTGGACGACGGCCGCCTTGGCCGCGCCGTAGCAGAGCAGGCCCGGACGACCGGTGTCGACGGCGCCCGAGGCCATGGTGATGATGCTGCCGCCGCTCTTCCGGTCGAGCATCAGGCGGGCGGCCTCCTGACAGGCGTAGAGCACTCCCTTGAAGTTGACGTTCAGCACCCGGTCGAGGTCCTCGTCCCGGGTCTCCAGGACCGGGCTGCTGTGCATGATCCCGGCGACCGCGGCCATCACGTCCAGGCGCTCGCAGGACTCGACGGCCTGTCTGAGCCGGCCCCGGTCGGTGACGTCGAGGTGGTGGGTACGGGCGGTGCCGCCGCCGTCCTTGATCAGGGTCGCCGTCTCGTGCAGGCCCTGAGCGTCGCGGTCGGCGCAGTGGACCGTGGCACCCGCTTCGGCGAGCAGCACGGCCGAGGCGCGGCCGATACCGCCGGCGGCCCCGGTGACGAATGCGGTGCGTCCGGTGAGTTCGTACGCCTTGACGGGCATGAAGGGACGGTACGAGGGTTTCTGACGGATCGTCAATTAGTTGTACGGCGTTGAGTTCCGCGGAATCTGGTGGTGCTCGGGGCCGGTCCCGTCTGGCAGTTCGGGCACCAGTAGGTGGGGCGTTCGCGGGAGCCGTCGCCCTGGTCGGCCACGCGGACGGAGGTGTGGCAGCGCAGGCAGGGGCGGGGTGCGCGGCCGTACACGAACAGGTCCTGGCCGCGGCGGCCCGTCGTGGTGCGCACCGGGCGGTCGCGGTTGGCCTCCAGGAGCTTCTTGGCGAGCGCGGGCAGCTTCGCCGCGCGGTCGGCCGGCAGGGCACCGACGGGGAGCCACGGGGTGGCGCCGAGCAGGAAGCAGAGCTCGCTCTTGTAGACATTGCCGATGCCGGCGAGGTTGCGCTGGTCCAGGAGGGCTTCGCCGAGGGGGCGGGAGGGGTCGGCCAGGAGGTTGGCCAGGGCCTGCTCGGGGTTCCAGTCCGGGCCGAGGAGGTCGGGGCCGAGATGGCCGACTGCGCGCTGTTCGTCGGAGGTGCGGAGGAGGTCGAGGACGGGGAGGCGGTAGCCGACAGCCGTGCGGTCCTCGGTGCCCAGGATCACGCGGATCTGGTGGGAGGGGCCGCCGGTCCAGCGCGGGCCGTTCGCGAACACCTTCCAGGAGCCGTCCATCCGCAGGTGCGAGTGGAGCGTCAGGCCGCCCTCGATGCGGGTCAGGAGGTGCTTGCCGCGCGGGGTGACGTCCAGGACGGTACGGCCCGTGAGGTCGGCCGTGGCGTACTTGGGCACCCGGAGGTCGCTGCGGGTCAGCACCTTGCCCGCGAGGGCGTCGTGCAGGCGTCTCGCCGTCTGCCAGACCGTGTCTCCTTCGGGCATGGGTCAAGGGTGGCACGGGGCCGGGTGGAGCGGGGCGGAGTGGCCTTGGGTGAGACTGGGTGTGGGTGTGGGTGTGGGTGTGGGTGCGGGCCGGTGCCGGTGGGCGGTGGGCGGTGGATGGCGGGTGGCGCGTGGTGGGATTCATGCGCGTAGGCGCAGGCCCCGGGGGGTGGCGATGAAGCCTGCTCCTTCCAGGAGGGTGCCGATGGGGGACGTCAGGGCCGAGGCGCCGTTGACCCGCTCCACCGTGACTGTGCCGAGGGAGCCCGCTCGGGCGGCTGCGGCGAGGGACTCGGCGGCCGCTTGCAGGCGTGGGTCCTCGGTCGCTGTGCCGTCCGGGTCGGCGGGCCAGGCCAGCAGGGTCTTGCCCCCGCGCTCCATGTAGAGCGTCAGCTCGCCGTCGACGAGGACCACCAGGGAGCCCGCCTTCCGGCCCGGCTTGTGGCCCGCGCCGGTCGGGGGTTCCGGCCAGGGGAGCGCCGCGCCGTACGCGTTCGCGGGGTCGGCGGCGGCCAGGACGACGGCTCGGGAGTCGGGGGAGGAACGGGGGCTGCGGCCGGTGAAGGCGGAGCCTCGGGAGTCGTAGGTGCCGTACGAGCCGGGTGCGGAGCCTGGGCCGTTGCGGCGGCCGCCTGCGCCGGGGGTGGCGAAGTCGCGAGGTGAGATGTACTCGTCGCGTGAGGTGGGGCGCGGTGGGAAGCCCGAGTCGTCGTCGAAGCCGGTGAGCTCGATCTCGGGCCTGTTGCGGCGGGCACCCTCGCCGGTCGGGGTGGAGCCGTCCGCCGACTCGAAACCGTCGGTCCAGTCGAAGCTGCCGAGGTCGTCGGAGTCGTGCGGCGTGTGGCCATGGGGCGGGTCGGCATCGGCGGTGTGGTCCCCGGGTGCGGTGAACGCGTGGGGCGAGCCGAAAGGTGCGGCAGGGAAGCCGCCCGGCGGGCCGTCGGCGGACGGTTGCGGCAGGGCTTCGCCGCGGTCGCGGGCGTTCGACACCGCGCGCAGGCGGTCCACCGCGCCGTCCATCGCGAACTGTGCCGCGCCGAGCCCCTCCACCACGTAGCCGCGCCGTGCCTGGCCGCTCTCCTCGAAGGCGGCCAGGATGCGGTACGTCGCCGAGAAGCCGCCCTCTACGCCTTCCGCGGAGACGGCGCCCCGGGTGACCACGCCGTGCCGGTCGAGGAGGGTGCGGGCGAGGGCGTGTGCGCGCACGGTGGGGTCCGCTTCGCGCGCGGGGAGGAGGGACCAGCGGCCGGCGACGGTCGGTGGGCCGCTGCGGGAGGCGGGGCGGGCGGCCGCGGTCAGCGAGCCGTAACGTCCGCGCGGGACGCTGCGTTTGGCGCGGTGGGCCGTGGAGCCCGCGGTGCGGCCCGAGCCCAGCAGGGAGCGCATGGGGGCCAGCGTGTCGTTCGTGAGGTGTCCGGACCAGGCCAGGTCCCAGACGGCGTCGGCCAGTTGGGGATCGGTGACGTCGGGGTGGGTCGTCGCGCGGACCTGGTCGGTGATCTGGCGGAAGAACAGGCCGTAGCCCCCGGAGAGGGCGGCCAGGACGGACTGGTGGAGCGCCGTCAGCTCCAGAGGGTGCGGCGGGGGCAGGAGCAGCGGAGCCGCGTCCGCCACGTACAGGGATACCCAGCCGTCCTTGCCGGGGAGGGCTCCTGCACCGGCCCAGACGACCTCTCCGGCTGCGGTGAGCTCGTCGAGCATCGCGGGCGTGTAGCCCGCGACGCGGGACGGCAGGACCAGCTTCTCCAGGGCCGACGCGGGCACGGACGCGCCCTGCAACTGCTCGACGGCACGCACCAGTCCGTCGATACCGCGCAGCCCGTGTCCCTTGCCGATGTGCTGCCACTGCGGGAGGAACTGGGCGAGCGCGGCCGGGGCCACCGGCTCCAGCTCGTGCCGCAGGGCGGCCAGGGAGCGGCGGCGCAGGCGGCGCAGCACGGTCGCGTCGCACCACTCCTGGCCGATGCCCGCCGGATGGAACTCCCCTTGTACGACACGGCCGTTCGCGGCGAGGCGCTGCAGTGCTCCCTCCGTGACGGCCACGCCGAGGCCGAAGCGGGCCGCCACTGCGGTCGACGTGAAGGGGCCGTGGGTGCGTCCATAGCGGGCGAGGAGGTCGCCGAGGGGGTCCTTCACCGGTTCCGTGAAGGCCTCCGGGACGCCGACCGGCAGGGCTGTGCCGAGGGCGTCGCGCAGGCGGCCCGCGTCCTCGATCGCTGCCCAGTGGTCGGCGCCGGCGATGCGGACCTTGATCGCGCGGCGGGCGCCGGCCAGTTCCCGGGCCCACTGCGGCTCGGCGCCGCGCTCGGCCAGGTCGGCGTCGGTCAGTGGACCGAGCATGCGCAGGAGGTCCGCAACACCTTCGGCATCCTTGACGCGCCGGTCCTCGGTGAGCCACTGGAGCTCCCGCTCCAGCTCCGTCAGCACCTCGGCGTCCAGCAACTCGCGCAGCTCCGCCTGGCCCAGCAGCTCGGCCAGCAGTCGCGAGTCCAGGGAGAGCGCGGCAGCTCGGCGCTCCGCGAGCGGTGAGTCTCCCTCGTAGAGGAACTGGGCGACGTATCCGAAGAGGAGGGAGCGGGCGAAGGGGGAGGGCTCGGGAGTGGTGACCTCGACCAGGCGCACCTTGCGGGCCTCGAGGTCGCCCATCAGCTCGACCAGCCCGGGAACGTCGAACACGTCCTGGAGGCACTCGCGGACCGCCTCCAGGACGATCGGGAACGAGCCGAACTCGCTGGCCACCTGGAGCAGTTGAGAGGCGCGCTGGCGCTGCTGCCACAACGGGGTGCGCTTGCCCGGGTTGCGGCGCGGCAGCAGCAGCGCGCGGGCGGCGCACTCGCGGAAGCGGGACGCGAACAGGGCGGAGCTGCCCACCTGCTCGGTGACGACCTGGTCGACCTCGCCCTTGTCGAAGACGACGTCGGCGGCGCCCACGGGTGCCTGCTCGGCGTCGTACTCCGTGCCCGCCTTCATGGGCTCCTGGTCGAGCAGGTCCAGGCTCATGAGGTCGGCGTCCGGGAGGCGCAGCACGATGCCGTCGTCGGCGTGCATGACCTGGGCGTCCATGCCGTACCGCTCGGAGAGCTTGGCGCCGAGCGCCAGCGCCCACGGGGCGTGCACCTGGGCGCCGAAGGGGGAGTGCACGACGACCCGCCAGTCGCCGAGCTCGTCGCGGAAGCGCTCCACGACGATCGTGCGGTCGTCCGGGATGTGGCCGCAGGCCTCGCGCTGCTCGTCCAGGTAGGACAGGACGTTGTCCGCGGCCCAGGCGTCCAGGCCCGCCGCGAGGAGGCGCAGGCGGGCGTCCTCCTTGGGCAGTGAGCCGACCTCGCGCAGGAACTGGCCCACCGCGCGGCCCAGTTCGAGCGGGCGGCCGAGTTGGTCGCCCTTCCAGAAGGGGAGCCGGCCCGGTACGCCCGGAGCGGGGGAGACCAGGACGCGGTCGCGTGTGATGTCCTCGATGCGCCAGGAGCTGGTGCCGAGCGTGAAGACATCGCCCACGCGGGACTCGTAGACCATCTCCTCGTCGAGCTCGCCGACCCGGCCGCCGCCCTTCTTCGGGTCGGCTCCGGCGAGGAAGACGCCGAAGAGCCCGCGGTCGGGGATGGTGCCACCGGAGGTGACGGCGAGGCGCTGTGCGCCGGGGCGGCCAGTGATCGTGCCCGCGACGCGGTCCCACACCACGCGCGGGCGCAGCTCGGCGAACGCGTCGGACGGATAGCGGCCCGCCAGCATGTCGAGGACCGCCGTGAACGCCGACTCCGGGAGGGCGGCGAAGGGAGCCGCGCGGCGGACCGTGGCGAGCAGGTCGTCGACCTGCCAGGTGTCCAGGGCGGTCATCGCCACGAGCTGCTGTGCCAGGACGTCCAGGGGGTTGGCGGGGACCTTCAGGGATTCGATGGAGCCGGTGCGCATGCGCTCGGTGACCACCGCGGCCTGGACGAGGTCGCCGCGGTACTTCGGGAAGACCACGCCGGTGGAGACCGCGCCCACCTGGTGTCCCGCGCGGCCGACGCGCTGCAGGCCGGAGGCGACGGAGGGCGGGGACTCGACCTGGACGACGAGGTCGACTGCGCCCATGTCGATGCCCAGTTCGAGGCTGGAGGTGGCGACCACGGCGGGCAGGCGGCCCGCCTTGAGGTCCTCCTCCACCAGGGCGCGCTGCTCCTTGGAGACCGAGCCGTGGTGGGCACGCGCGATGACGGGTGGCGCGCCCTGGGCCGCTCCGGAGCCGCCCATGAGCTCGGCCGGGGCGTGGTGCTCGTCCAGGGGTTCGCCCGTGGCCCGCTCGTACGCGATCTCGTTCAGCCTGTTGCACAGGCGCTCCGCGAGGCGGCGGGAGTTGGCGAACACGATCGTGGACCGGTGGGCCTGGACGAGGTCGGTGATCCGCTCCTCGACGTGCGGCCAGATCGACGGGCGCTCCGTACCTTCGGACCCGTCGGCGACCGGGGAGCCGCCCAGCTCGCCCAGGTCCTCGACCGGGACGACGACCGAGAGGTCGAACTCCTTGCCCGACTTCGGCTGGACGATCTCCACCTTGCGGCTGGGCGAGAGGTACCGCGCGACCTCGTCGACCGGGCGGACCGTCGCCGAGAGGCCGATGCGGCGGGCCGGCTTCGGGAGGATCTCGTCCAGCCGCTCCAGGGAGAGCGCGAGATGCGCGCCGCGCTTGGTGCCCGCCACCGCGTGCACCTCGTCGAGGATCACCGTCTCGATGCCGGTCAGCGCGTCGCGTGTGGCCGACGTCAGCATCAGGAACAGGGACTCCGGGGTGGTGATCAGGATGTCCGGAGGGCGGGTGGACAGGGCGCGGCGCTCGGCGGGCGGGGTGTCGCCGGAGCGGATGCCCACCTTCACCTCGGGCTCGGGCAGGCCCAGGCGCACGGATTCCTGGCGGATGCCGGTCAGGGGGCTGCGGAGGTTGCGCTCGACGTCGACCGCGAGGGCCTTGAGCGGCGACACGTACAGGACACGGCAGCGTTTCCTTGGGTCGGCCGGTGGGGGTGCCGAGGCCAGCTGGTCCAGGGCGGCGAGGAATGCGGCCAGGGTCTTGCCGGAGCCGGTGGGGGCGACCACCAGCACGTCCGAACCCGCACCGATGGCCTGCCAGGCGCCCGCCTGGGCCGCGGTGGGCGCGGAGAAGGCGCCCGTGAACCAGCCGCGGGTGGCGGGGGAGAAGCCGTCGAGGGCCCGGTGTGCGGAGCTGACCATGCGTCCATCCTGCACCCGGCCACTGACAATGGCTCTGACCTGCGGTTCTGTTGCGGGGTCCGCTTGCAGGTCCGCTGCGCTGGGCTTCGCCGGGGCTGCCGGGTGCCGGTGGGTGGGTCGGGAGCGCCGGGTGCCGGTGGGTCGGGCCCGCCGGATGCTGGTGGGGTGGGTCGGGGTCGCGGCGGTGCGGCGAGCCCGCCGCTGGTGGGGCATCTGTCTCGTGGCTGAGTGGGACGGGGCTGGGACCACGTAGGCGGCGGGCTGCGCCGCACCGCCGCGACCCGCTCCCGTGCGTCGGCGGCTGCGGGTGGGTGGGGGTGCGGGCTATGGCTGCTTTGGATCAGCGGCCTGGCGGAGAATGGGGGCCATGGCGGGTTCCGGGAAGGAATTGGCGAGGCACTGGCAGTACGCCGAGCTGCCCGGGGTCGATCTGCTGCGCGCCCGGTACATCCGCAAGGAGTTTGTGCGGCATACCCACGAGAACTTCGTCATTGCCGCCATCGCGGACGGGGTCGAGGTCTTTCGGCACCGTGGTGCCGATCAGTACGCCGGGGCGGGGGCGCTCGCGCTCGTCAATCCCGATACCCCGCACACGGGGCGGGCCGGTGTGCCCGAGGGATGGCGGTATGGGGCCGTGTATCCGGCGCCGGAGGTGGTGGCCGAGATCGCGGCCGAGACCACTCTCATCCGCGGGACGCCGGGGTTCGTCAGTCCGGTGCTCGATGATCCGTACACCGTGGGGCTCGTGCATCAGGTGCTGCGTGCCGCGGAGGACGGCAACGCGCTCGCCGCCGACACGCTGCTGCGGGTCGCCGTGACCAGGCTGCTCAGGCTGAACGGCGGGCCGCTGCCACGGCGGGAGGTGCGGACGGCGGGGGCCCGGGTCGCTGCACGCGCGCGTGCAGTGCTCGAGGAGCGCATGGCCGAGCCGCCGACCCTGGAGAAACTCGCGGCCGATCTCGGTACCGGTCCGTTCGCGCTGCTGCGGGCGTTCCGGGACGCCTACGGGATGCCTCCCCACGCCTGGCTCACGGACGCCCGGGTACGGCAGGCACGACGGCTGCTGGACGCCGGTGCGACGCCCGCGGATGCAGCGGTTGCCGTCGGGTTCACCGATCAGCCGCACCTGAACCGGCATTTCACCCGGATCGTCGGCGTACCGCCGGGTGCTTACCGGCGTGAGCGCAAGAACGTACAAGACGCGCGAGGGCGGCTGCTCCTACCGTCCGACGCGTGGCAGAACAGACAGCTCGCGCAGACATACGGCCCGACGGTGGAGGAAAGCCTGATGCCGCCGTCGTCCGGGACGCCCTCGGAGTCGGCGTCGCCGTAGGACTTTCCGGCTTCGCCTTCGGGGTGACCTCGGTCGGTAGCGGGCTCACGGTGCTGCAGACCTGTGCGCTCAGCCTCGTGGTGTTCACCGGCGCGTCCCAGTTCGCCCTGGTGGGGGCGCTCGCGGCCGGGGGCAGCCCGCTCACGGCAGCGGCGGGCGCCTTCTTCCTGGGCGTGCGCAACGCCTTCTACGGGCTGCGTCTGTCCCAGTTGCTGGCCCTCCCGCGCGCGGTGCGGCCGTTCGCCGCCCAGTGGGTCATCGACGAGACGACCGCGGTCGCGCTGGCGCAGCCCACGCGGCGGAGTACGCGCATCGGGTTCTTCGTCACCGGGCTCACCCTGTATGTGCTGTGGAACCTCACCACGCTGCTCGGGGCGCTGGGCGCCAAGGCCATCGGGGACACCGACGCATGGGGCCTCGACGCGGCCGGGCCCGCCGTCTTCCTGGCGCTGCTCGCACCGATGCTCAAGACCACCACCGAGCGCGCCGTCGCAGGCCTCGCCGTCCTCCTGGGGCTCGGTCTGCTGCCCGTACTGCCTGCCGGAGTGCCCGTCCTGGTGGCCGCGCTTGCGGCGCCCGTCGTCCTCTGCCTGGAGGGCCGCCGCAGGGGCACGTCACGTACCGACGCACACGACAACGACGTACCAGAGGAAGACCGTTGAACACCTGGATCGCGATCGGCGCGACCGCGCTCGGCTGCTACGCCGTCAAGCTCGGCGGACTGCTCGTACCCGCGGGCGCCCTGGAGAAGCCGCTCGTCAGGCGTCTGGCCGCGCTGTTGCCGGTGGCCCTCCTCGCCGCGCTCACGGCCCAGCAGGCCTTCGCCGACGGGCATGTCCTGGTGCTCGACGCGAGGGCCGCGGGGCTTGCCGCAGCCGCCCTTGCGCTGGTCCTGCGTGCCCCGTTCCTGCTCGTCGTGGCGGCGGCCGTGGTGGTGACCGCCGGGGTGCGGGCCATGGGCGGGTGACGACCTCCGGGGTCAGCCGATGGTGCGGCCGTGCGCTCTTAGTGTGCGCAGCGCCTCGATGGTCACCATGGGGCGTGCCTCCAGGGCGGTGCCCGGTGCCCACTGGCGCCAGCGGATGGGCCAGCCGCCATCCTTCTGTTGTGCGTCCGTGAGGAAGTCGAGGGAGCGCGTCATCTCGGTGTCCGTGAACCACGCGCGAGCGAGGGAGCTCGGCGTCTTCGCGTAGTCGTGCGGGAAGTGGTGCTCACCGGGCGCGTAGCCGGGCGCCACCGGGTACGCGGCGAGGTCGCTCGGGTCCAGTGCGACGAGCCGGTGTTCGCGCACCCGGCGGCCGAGGCGGTCGGCGGCCGCCTCCGCGCGTGGGCGGTCGGGAGCGGAGTCCAGGAAGGCCACGGCGGCCTCGACCTCGTAGGGGTGGGACTTCTCCATCGACTCGACTGCCTGCCAGCAGAAGTCCGTGGCCCTGAACAACCAGGCGTGCCATACCTCGTTGCGGTGCAGCAGACCCACCACCGGCCCCGTGGAGAGGAGTTCGCTGGGCGGGTCGTCCACGATCGGGATGAAGGGAGCCGCCGGATAGCCGCGCTGGCTGGGATGGATCGCCGGCAGCGCGCCGTCCGCCGTGGAGACGGCGGTCAGATAGCGGCACACGCGTTCCACACGCTGTCCGCCGCAGCGCCCGATGGCGTCGAGGACGCGTAGGGCGTGCCCGGTGTGCAGCGGCTGGCTGACCGGGCCGCGCAGATCGGGCTCCAGCGCGTGGCCGTACCCGCCGTCCTCGTTGCGGTACGCGTCCAGGGCGGTCTCCACCGGGTCGGCGCCCCCGTTCAGGAAGTGGTGGGCGAAGAGGCGCTGTTCCAGCACGCGCGCGGTGAGCCAGACGAACTGTTCGGCGCGGAAGAGCGGCGAGCGCGCCGGTGGCGTGGCAGGGAGTGGAGAAGCTCCGGTTTCGGACATGCGTCAGACCGTAGGGCGGAAAGCGGTCTCGGCAAGGGGTCCCGGCTCAGGCCCACTCTCAAGGGGCGGGATACTGGAGTCATGCGGTTGACGGTCTTCTGGCAGCGGATGACGGATCACTTCGGTCCGGGATACGCCGACACCTTCGCGCGCGACCACGTGATGGCGGAGCTCGGCGGCCGGACCGTGCACGGGGCGCTGGACGCCGGCTGGGACGCCAAGGACGTGTGGCGCATCGTCTGCACAGTCATGGATGTTCCGGGGGAGAAGCGCTGATCGGTCACGAAGATCGCAGGACGGCAGATGATTGTCAGACCCGTGGGCGAGACTTGATCCGTGGCACCCACTGACGAGACCGGGCCGACGGCCCAGCACGCATCCCCGTTCGGCACGACGCCGCCCGACCGGCCCCCGGCCGAGGGCGCCGCCGGGCCGAACGCCCGCATGCCGCGCTGGCTGCCGCGCGCCGTGGTCCTCGTGCTCGCCCTCTACGCCGTTTTCCAACTGGGCACGTGGGCCTTCCACCAGCTCACCGGTCTGCTGATCAACATCCTCATCGCGTTCTTCCTGGCCCTCGCCATCGAGCCCGCGGTGAGTTGGATGGCCTCGCGCGGCATGCGCAGGGGGCTGGCCACCGGCCTTGTCTTCCTCACCGTGATGATCGTTGCGGCGGGCTTCGTCACCCTGCTCGGTTCCATGCTCGCGGGCCAGATCATCAAGATCGTCGAGGACTTCCCGGACTACCTCGACTCCGTCATCAACTGGATCAACACGCACTTCCACACCGAGCTGAGACGCGTGGACGTCCAGGAGGGACTGCTCCGCTCCGACTGGCTGCGCAATTACGTGCAGAACAGCGCCACGGGCGTCCTGGACGTGTCCGCCCAGGTCATCGGCGGCCTCTTCCAGTTGCTGACGATCACGCTGTTCTCGTTCTACTTCGCCGCGGACGGCCCGCGGCTGCGGCGCGCGATCTGCTCCGTACTGCCGCCCGCACGCCAGGCGGAGGTGCTGCGCGCGTGGGAGATCGCCGTCAACAAGACCGGCGGTTACATCTACTCGCGCGGCCTGATGGCGCTCATCTCCGGTATCGCGCACTACATCCTGCTGCAGATCCTGGGTGTGCCCTACGCGCCCGTGCTCGCCGTCTGGGTGGGCCTGGTCTCGCAGTTCATCCCGACCATCGGCACGTATCTCGCGGGCGCCCTGCCCATGCTGATCGCCTTCACCGTCGATCCCTGGTACGCGCTGTGGGTGCTGATCTTCGTCGTGGTCTACCAGCAGTTCGAGAACTACGTGCTGCAGCCCAAGCTGACCGCGAAGACCGTTGACATCCACCCCGCCGTCGCCTTCGGTTCGGTCATCGCCGGCACCGCACTGCTCGGCGCCGTGGGCGCGCTGATCGCCATCCCGGCCATCGCCACGCTGCAGGCGTTCCTGGGGGCGTACGTGAAGCGGTACGCGGTCACGGACGACCCTCGTGTCCACGGACACCGAAGAGGGGGATCGGGACCGGGTCTGCTCACGCGCGCGATTCAGCTGTGGATACGACGGCCCGAAGCGGCACAGGACGATGTGAGGGAGCCGGGGGAGGGCTCCTCCTCCTGAGAAGCGGCCGGGGTCGGCGGACGCCAACGGCTCAGTACGTGAGGACGGCCCACACCCCGGCGCCGATGACGGCGGCGACGTAGCAACCGGTCGCCGCGGCCACGATCCGCCGCCGGGCCGGCTCGTTCCAGGACGTGCGGGACAGCAACCAGGCCAGCACCGGCAGGACCAGGACCGCGTGCAGGCTGACCCCGTGCAGGGGCTTGAGCGGGGCCGTCGAGTGGTACGCCGCCTCCTGGTGCCCGGTCCGGGTGAGCACGACACCGCGCGCGATCATCGCGGCGCCCGAAGCGAGCGCGACGAGCAGGATCGCGAAGCCGGAGCGCACCGCGAGCGCCATCCCCGCGGGACCCGCGGGCCGGTGCCGGAACGAGGCGAGGGCGAACACGGTGAGCAGCACCACGAGGACGCCTCCGCCCACCGCCAGCGTCATGGACACCGCGGTGTCGAACGGCGTCTCCATGTCGAGGTGTGAGGGCACCCGGCGCCAGGCCTGAAGGGTGATGCCGCCGACCTCCACGACGCAGTCGGCGGCGAACACGGCGAGCAGCAGGGCGCGCAGCCGCGGAGCGACGCGCAGATACGACGTCACCCAGGTGACCGCGATGAGCGTCGCCCCGAAAGACAGCCCGAACGTGACGGGCTTGCGCCAGGAGACGGGCCCGTCCCACGGGCCGCCGTCGACGGCGAACACCACAAGGTGCACAAGGCCGGAGAGGATCAGAAGGAGGCCGACGACGTGGCAGAGGCGCTCCGCCGGGCGCATCCCGGCCCGCCATGCCGCCGGGGCCGACTGCCGCCTCGGCACCGTTTCCGCTGCCATCAGTCCCGTGCTCCCGTCCGCAGCATGGCCGCCGCTCCGGCGACGACCAGGCCGGCGAGGGCTACGAGTTCGGCGATGGTCGAGACGACGAGCGCCGCGTCCCCCGACGAGAGATGGTCACCGGCGTTCGGGGTCACGAACGCGCCCACGCCGAGGAACACGCCGATCACGAGGGCAAGCCCGGCCGTCCACCGGTTCGCGCGCCAAAGCAGCAGCCCCGCCGCCACGAGCGGGATGACGAGGCCCGGCGGCACGGCGGGATAGTCCGCGCCGGCGGCGATCTGGACGGCGATGGACACGGCCAGCAGGAGGAGCGCGGCCAGCGACGCGGTGACGGCACGGGGACGGGCCGCCTTGCCGCCGCCTCGGACGATCTTCTTGGTCTCCATGCCTCCAGCCTCGCGAGACCGCCGCGCCCAGTCGTCCTCCGGCCGAAGACACCTGGCGTACGCCGCGGGAAGTAGCCGGACGAGGAGGAGTCGGACGAGACGTGGCCAGGGCGGCACGTCGGCGTGAACAGCGGCCGGGAGGCCCGGAGTCCGGTCGCTGTCGGACCGCCGACGTAGTCTCGGAGGTGCCGCGTGGTGCGCTTGACACCAAAATCGAACATCCATTCTTATGGAGGTTCCGGCGAAGCTCTCTACGGGTAGTTCGACACGGTTTTGACAGAGAAGTGCCCGAGTTATCCACAGGCTGGACGGGCGTCGGGACGCATTGTCAGTGGCAGGCGTTAGCGTCTTTGACGTGAAGCGATCGACTCAAGCAAACCGGGTGGAACCCATGGCAGGAACCGACCGCGAGAAGGCGCTCGACGCCGCGCTCGCACAGATTGAACGGCAATTCGGCAAGGGCGCGGTCATGCGCATGGGCGAGCGGCCGAACGAGCCCATCGAGGTCATCCCCACAGGGTCGACCGCACTCGACGTCGCGCTCGGCGTGGGCGGCATCCCGCGCGGCCGAGTGGTGGAGGTGTACGGACCGGAGTCCTCCGGCAAGACGACCCTGACGCTGCACGCGGTGGCGAACGCACAGCGCGCCGGAGGCCAGGTGGCCTTCATCGACGCCGAGCACGCTCTCGACCCCGAGTACGCGAAGAAGCTCGGCGTCGACATCGACAACCTGATCCTGTCCCAGCCGGACAACGGCGAGCAGGCCCTGGAGATCGTGGACATGCTGGTCCGCTCCGGCGCCCTCGACCTGATCGTCATCGACTCCGTCGCCGCGCTCGTCCCGCGCGCGGAGATCGAGGGCGAGATGGGCGACTCCCACGTGGGTCTGCAGGCCCGTCTGATGAGCCAGGCGCTGCGGAAGATCACCAGTGCGCTCAACCAGTCCAAGACCACCGCGATCTTCATCAACCAGCTCCGCGAGAAGATCGGCGTGATGTTCGGCTCTCCGGAGACCACGACCGGCGGCCGGGCGCTGAAGTTCTACGCCTCGGTGCGGCTCGACATCCGTCGTATCGAGACCCTGAAGGACGGCACGGACGCGGTCGGCAACCGCACCCGCGTCAAGGTCGTCAAGAACAAGGTCGCGCCGCCCTTCAAGCAGGCAGAGTTCGACATCCTCTATGGCCACGGCATCAGCCGCGAGGGCGGCCTGATCGACATGGGCGTGGAGAACGGCTTCGTCCGCAAGGCCGGCGCCTGGTACACGTACGAGGGCGACCAGCTCGGCCAGGGCAAGGAGAACGCGCGCAACTTCCTCAAGGACAACCCCGACCTGGCCAACGAGATCGAGAAGAAGATCAAGGAGAAGCTGGGCGTGGGCGTGCGGCCGCAGGAGCCGACCGCTGAGCCGGGCGCGGACGCCGCCGTCTCCGCCACCGCGGACGACGCCGCGAAGACGGTGCCCGCCCCGGCGGCCAAGGCCGTCAAGACCAAGGCCCCGGCTGCCAAGAGCTGACATGACACGGCGAACAGACTGGGCCGAATACGCCCACCTGGACGCTCCGCGTGAGCGGGGGCAGGGAGGCGGGCGCCCTGCCGGGCAGGGCGCCGATGCGTACGGGCAGAACCCGGCGCACGGCGTGGACGGGGACTACGGCCGCGCGGAGTCGTACGGCGGGAGCGGGTCGCGCGACACCGACCCGTCGTACGACGACGGGCTGTACGGCGACGAACCGGGCGGCGGAGAGTGGTCGGACGGCGGCTCGGGGCTCGGCTCCGGCTCGGCGGGCGGCGGCTCTCGACGTGGCGGCAGTGGATCCCGCGGTGGCGGGGCCCGTGGTGCGGGCGGCACTCGCGGGCGTCGGCAGCGACGGCGCGGCGAGGCGTCCGGTGAAGACGGGGGCTCCTCCTCCTTGTCGAGGGCCGAGCAGGAGGAGCCTCCGGGGGACCCGGTCGAGCGGGCAAGGGCGATCTGCCTGCGCCTGCTCACCGGGACCCCGCGCACGCGCAAGCAGCTCGCCGACGCCCTGCGCAAGCGGGAGATTCCCGACGACGCCGCGGACGAGGTGCTGTCACGGTTCGAGGAGGTCGGGCTGATCAACGACAGCGCGTTCGCGGACGCCTGGGTGGAGTCCCGGCATCACGGCCGAGGACTGGCCCGGCGCGCGCTGGCCCAGGAGCTGCGCACCAAGGGCGTCGAATCCACGCTGATCGACGCGGCCGTCTCCCAGCTCGACTCCGAGCAGGAAGAAGAGACCGCGCGCGAACTCGTCGCCCGCAAGCTCCGCTCCACCCGCGGCCTCGACCGCGACAAGCGGCTGCGCCGTCTCGCGGGCATGCTCGCCCGCAAAGGCTATCCCGAGGGCATGGCGCTGCGGGTGGTCAGACAGGCGCTGGAGGAAGAGGGCGAGGACACGGAGTTCCTCGGGGACGAGGGGTTCTGACGCGGCAGAAGGCCCTCGATGCGCGGCCGCACGGATGCGTGCCGCGCTCGGTGAAGCGTGACCATCGGATCGCCGCCGCCGCGGTCACTCCTGGCCGACGCCGTCGTCGCCCGCCACGAGGCAATAGCGGACGACGACCGAGCGCCGACGCCCACGACGACCGAGCGCGAACCGTCTACGAGGCCACCGGCAGTCCCGCCGCCTTCCACGCCTGGAATCCGCCGACCAGATCGGTGGCCCGTCCCAGCCCCAACTGGTGCAGGGACGTTGCCGCGAGGCTCGAGGCGTACCCCTCGTTGCAGATCACCACGACCCGCACCTCGTGACTCGTGGCCTCGGGCACACGGTGGCTGCCTTGCGGGTCGAGGCGCCACTCCAGCTCGTTGCGCTCGACTACGAGGGCGCCCGGGATCAGACCGTCCCGCTCGCGCAAAGCGGCGTAACGGATGTCCACCAAAAGCGCCTGGCCGGTCCGGGCGGCGTCGTAGGCCTCCTTCGGCTCAATCCGCTCGTAGCCCTCGCGCACCCGCTCCAGCAACTCGTCGATGCCGACCGGCAGTTCGCCCGTGCCGCTCACTGCCAGTCCTCCGGGCGCTCGACCTGCTCGAGACGCAGGACCTGGCCCACGCGGCTGTAGCGGCGGATCTGCGGAAGGGGCGGGTAGTAGGCGTGCACGGAGACGGCGTGCCGCTCGGTGGACTCGTTGAGCACCTCGTGGACGTGGTGACGGCCGAAGGCACGCCCCTTGCCGCTCGGCAGCTGACGCTCGCGGTCCACGCCGTCGGTGAGTTCCAGGGTCTTCCAGCCGTCGGCGGGCAGCCGGGCGGCGAGTGAGTTCTCCTTGAGCTCACCGGCCGCTGTCACGAAGGCGCCGACGGACTCGGCGTGGTCGTGCCAGCCGGTGCCCGTGCCGGGCGGCCAGCCGATCAGCCAGGCCTCGCTGCCGCCGGGTCCCTCGAGGCGCACCCAGGTGCGGCCCTCGGGGTCGAGCGGGAGCGAGGCGATCAGCTCGGCGTCGGCGGCCGTACGCCGTACGAAGTCGAGGAGGTCGGCCTGGGTCGGTACGGAAACCGCCGCAGACAGGGAGGGAGAGACAGACACGGGCACCGTCCTGAAGAACGTTCGCGAAGAGCGCGCGACAGCACAGGAGCGGCGCGCGCGGGAAAGAGGGGATGCGAATTCAGCAGGACGGGCGACACACGCAGCCCGCATAGCGGACGAGGTCCATGTGGACCCTCCGCCACAGGCGCACACAGGTGTCGGTCACGATCCGGAGTAGACCATGGCAGTGCAGACCGGTCAACTCACCGTCACTATGTGGACCCCACGGTGACGGTGAGTACGGTCACTTCGCGGCCGAGCCGACCGTGGCCTCCGCTTTCGAGGGCCCTCCCAGCGTCGCTTCCGCCGCCGCGTAGAGGTCGGCCGGACGTACGCCGCCCAGCGCCGCGACGAGGTGGCCGTCGGGCCGTACCAGCAACACGGTGTGGGCGGCCGCGCCCGGATAGCTCTCGGCGACCAGCAGCTCGGCGGGGTGCGGGAGCGCGGCCACCGCGGCCGCCAGCCTGGGCATGATCCCGGCGGTCACCCAGTGCTTGCGGTCCCACACACCCGTGCCCGGCGCGACCAGCACCACCAGCAGCGCCCCGCGCCCGAGCCGGTCCCGCAGCGGTACGAAGGAACCGTCCTCCGCGGTGACCCGCACATCGGTGACCTGCGCGCCGGGCTCCGTGTCCACGGGGACCTCTGCTTCGAGGTGTCGGGGTGCGAGTGGCGAGTTGTCGTACGCCCCCGGCGCACCGAGCGCGCCGCGCCCCAGGTGACCGTCCGTGAGCAGCGCGTCGTGGCCGCGGGCCGAGCCGGGCACGTACGCGCGCAGCCCTGCCCCGCCGCGCAGCAGCGGCAGCACCTGGTCGGCGGCGCGCAGCCGGCCGGCGACGATTCCGCGCCGCTCCGCCTGGTAACTGTCGAGCAGCGCCTCGTGCGGCCCGTGGTGCCAGGCGAGCGCCAGCTTCCAGGCCAGGTTGTCGGCGTCCCTGAGCCCCTCGTCGAGCCCCTGTGTGCCCAGCGCGCCGAGCAGGTGCGCCGCGTCCCCGGCGAGGAAGACCCGGCCGACCCGCCAGCGCCGGGCCAGCCGGTGGTGGACGGTGTGGACACCGGTGTCGAGCAGTTCGTACGACGGTGTCGGGCCGCCGGTCCAGCCGATGAGCGTCTCGCGGACACGGGCGAGCAGCAGGTCGGGCGTGACCAGGTCCTTGCCCGGCGGCAGCAGCCAGTCCAGGCGCCACACGCCGTCCGGGAGGGGGCGGGCGGTGATCTCCGCGGCCGAGGGCCCGGACGTCCGCCACGGCGGCGTCCGATGGAGCAACGCCTCGTCGGTCCAGGGAAGTTCCGTGCGCAGCGCGGCCACGGCGTGTCGCTCCACCGCCGTACGGCCGGGGAAGCGGATGTCCTGGAGTTTGCGCACGGTGGAGCGCGGACCGTCGCAGCCGACCAGGTAACTGCCGCGCCACCACGTGCCCTTCGGGCCGCGGGTGTGGGCGGTGACACCGGAGGACTCCTGCTCGACCGTGTCGAGACGGCTGTCCACGACGAGCTTGACGAGCGGCTCGCCGGCCAATGCTTCGCGCAGGGCGCCGGTCAGTACGTGCTGGGCGATGTGCAGGGGGGCGGGATCGGCGTCGCCGAACGTGACCTCGCGCATCACCTGCTTGCGCCGCAGCGACCGCCATCCGGCCCAGTGGGCGCCCTCCCGCGCGAGCGGCACGCCGGTCAGCCGCTCTGTCAGGGCCGCGGTCTCCTCGCGCAGGACCACGGTGCGCGCGGGGCGCGGTTCGTCCTTGCCGGGGCCCTCGTCGAGCACGACGGAAGGCACTTCCTGACGGGCCAGTGCCAGGGCGAGCGTGAGCCCGACGGGCCCGGCTCCGACGATGATCACCGGGTCCACGGCGCGGCGCCCCCTGCCCGCGGCGGCGTCCTGAAGGACGTATGTGAACAGGAAGTTGGAGCAGGGTGCACGATCACAGAACGTATGCAACCCATTGCCGGTGCTTGCGTCAAGTGACGGAGGCAGTGGCGATCATGCCACTGCCTCCGTGTTGTTCAGGCCACTTGACTGTGCATCAGATCATCAAGGCTTCTTGGTGAAAGTGAAGCCGCCCGGGCCGCCGCCCTCACCGCCGGTCCCGAAGCCGCCGCCCACCGCTGCCGGGTTGACCTCGGTGTCCTCGCCGAGAACCGCGCCCGTGCTCTTCTTGCTGCGCCTGAGCCTGCCCTCGAGCCAGCTCGCGAAGCTGGTGAGGAGGAAGTTGACGATGATGTAGATGATCGCCACCACGACGAAGCTCTGGATCACGTTGGCGTAGTTGGCCGCGAGCGTGCTGCGCGCGTTGAGCAGCTCGGTGTAGCCGATCATCACGCCGCCCAGTGCGGTGTCCTTCACGATGACCACGAGCTGGCTGACGATGGCGGGGAGCATGGCCGTGACCGCCTGCGGGAGCAGGATGCTGGTCATCGTCTGGCCCTTGCGCAGGCCGACGGCGTACGCGGCCTCCGTCTGCCCCTTGGGGAGGGCGAGGATGCCAGCCCGCACGATCTCGGCAAGGACCGAGGCGTTGTAGAGCACCAGGCCGGTGACGACCGCATACAAGGGCCGTTCCTCGCTGCTGACGTTCGAGGAGCGGGCGTAGACCTCGTTGGCGAACAGCATCAGCAGCAGCACCGGGATCGACCGGAAGAACTCGACCACCATGCCGGCGGGGACCCGCACCCACCGGTGGTCGGACATGCGCGAGATGCCGAAGAAGGCACCCAGCGGGAGCGCGATCACCATGGAGAGCGCGGCGGCCTTCAGGGTGTCGCTGAGACCGGGCAGCAGATACGTCGTCCACGCCTCCGACGTGGTGAACGGCTCCCACAGGGCCCACTGCAGCTGGCCCTTGTCGTCCATCGTCTGCCAGACCCACCACAACAGGAGGGCGAGCAGGACGAAGAACACTACCGAGAAGAGCACGTTGCGCCGCTTGGCCCGCGGGCCGGGGGCGTCGTAAAGGACCGAGGTCATCGCTTCACCGCCAGTCGCTTGGCCAGCCAACCAAAGATGAGGCCGGTGGGCAGGGTCAGTACCACGAACCCGAGGGCGAAGACCGCGCCGATGGCCAGGGTCTGGGCCTCGTTCTCGATCATCTTCTTCATCAGGTAGGCGGCCTCGGCCACGCCGATGGCGGCCGCCACGGTGGTGTTCTTGGTCAGGGCGATCAGTACGTTGGCCAATGGGCTGATGACCGAACGGAACGCCTGCGGCAGCACGATGAACCGGAGGGTCTGGCTGAAGCTCAGCCCGATGGCACGGGCCGCCTCGGCCTGTCCCACGGGCACAGTATTGATTCCGGAACGCAGTGCCTCGCAGACGAAGGCCGCGTGGTAGGCGACGAGACCGAGCACCGCGAGGCGGAAGCCCTGGGCCGCGAAGTCGTCCGGCGCGCCCATCGTCACCCCGAAGATGTCGGCGAGGCCGAGCGAGGTGAAGACGATGATGACCGTCAGGGGGATGTTCCGCACGATGTTGACGTAGCCAGTGCCGAACCCGCGCATCAGCGGGACCGGGCTGACCCTCATCGCGGCCAGCAGGGTGCCCAGGATCAGGGAGCCGACGGCGGAGAGGGCGGTGAGTTTCACCGTCATCCAGAACGCCCCGAGGACGTCGTAACCTTCAAGAAAGTCGAACACGATCTCCCGCGCTTCCGGGTGTGTGGAGGGCGTGGCGCGCCGCCGCCGTGATCGCGGCGGGCGGCGGCGCGTCCGAGAAACCCCTGCGGTGCTCGGCCGGAGCCTTGCCTTACTTGACGATCTGGCCGATCTTCGGCGCAGGCTCGTTCTTGTAGTTGGCCGGGCCGAAGTTGGCGTCGACGGCCTTCTGCCAGGAGTCGTCGCTGACCATCTTCGTCAGGGCGTCGTTGATCTTGTTGAGGGTCGCGGTGTCGCCCTTCTTCACACCGATGCCGTAGTTCTCGTTGCTGAGCTTGAGCCCGGCGAGCTTGAACTGGCCCTTGTACTTGTCCTGCGCCGCGAAGCCCGCGAGGATCGAGTCGTCGGTGGTCACCGCGTCCACGGCACCGCTCTGCAGAGCGGCGATGCACTCCGAGTAGCCGCTGTACTCCTTCAGCTGGGCCTTCGGGGCGATCGTGTCGTGGACGTTCTGTGCCGAGGTCGAGCCGGTCACGGAACACAGCTTCTTGCCGTTGAGGTCCGTGGCCTTCGTGATGTCCGAGTCCGTCTTGACCAGCAGGTCCTGGTGTGCAAGCAGGTAGGGGCCGGCGAAGTCGACCTTCTGCTTGCGCTCGTCGGTGATCGAGTACGTGGCCGCGATGAACTTCACGTCGCCGCGGGCGATGGCGTTCTCACGGTCGGCGCTCTTGGTCTCGACGAACTCGATCTGGCTGGGCTTGTAGCCGAGCTTGCCCGCCACGTAGGTCGCCACGTCGACGTCGAAGCCGGCGAAGGAACCGTTCGGCTCCTTCAGACCCAGGCCGGGCTGGTCGTACTTGATGCCGATCTTGATCTTGCCGCCGCCGCCACTACTGGAGGAGCCGCTGTCCTTGTCGTCACTGGAGCCGCACGCCGTGGCAGCCACAGCGAGGGCGAGTACGGCAGCCGAGGCGGCGGTGACCTTGCGGAGCTTCATGATGAACATCCTTTGGCAGGTGAAGAGATGAGGGCCGGCAAGGTGTGAGGGCCGGCCATGGCTCTGCGGGGCGAACCGTCAGTGGTGAAGGATCTTCGACAGGAAGTCCTTGGCGCGGTCGCTGCGCGGATTGCTGAAGAACTGGTCTGGCGCAGCCTCCTCGACGATTCGGCCGTCCGCCATGAACACCACGCGGTTTGCAGCCGATCGTGCGAAGCCCATCTCATGGGTGACGACGATCATGGTCATGCCGTCCCGGGCGAGCTGCTGCATGACCTCCAGGACCTCGTTGATCATCTCCGGGTCGAGGGCCGAGGTCGGCTCGTCGAAGAGCATGACCTTCGGGTCCATGGCCAGAGCCCGCGCGATGGCGACGCGCTGCTGCTGGCCACCCGAGAGCTGGGCGGGGTACTTGTCCGCCTGTGTGGTCACGCCGACCCGGTCGAGCAGCGCCCGGGCCTTCTCCTCGGCCTTCTTACGGTCGGCCTTGCGGACCTTGATCTGGCCCAGCATCACGTTCTCGAGCACGGTCTTGTGCGCGAAGAGATTGAAGGACTGGAAGACCATTCCGACGTCGGCGCGCAGCCGGGCCAGCTCCTTGCCCTCCTGGGGCAGCGGCTTGCCGTCGATCGCGATCGAGCCCGAGTCGACGGTCTCCAGGCGGTTGATGGTGCGGCACAGGGTGGACTTCCCGGACCCGGAGGGTCCGATGACCACGACGACTTCGCCGCGGGCGATCGTCAGATCGATGTCCTGGAGTACGTGCAACGCGCCGAAGTGCTTGTTGACGCTCTTCAGGACGACCAGCTCGCCTGTTGCGGCCACATCTTCCTTGGCCACCGATACTTCGGTCATCGCTCTCAGGCTCCGTCCTCCTCGGTTTCGGAGGACAGTAGTAACCCTCAACGACCAGCGTCATTACATCTGAGGGGAATCTGAGCATCACGATCCGATAGCAATCGGACACGTGTCGTAGCAGTTGTCCGCGGGTGAGTATCGGCCGGGTAACGGAAGAGGGGCGCAACCGGAACCCACTTGACGCCGTCGTCGTCCATCAGCGTGACTGCCTTGGTGCACGCGCGCGTGCAAACATTTTTCTCTTCATCCTGATCGTACGGCCGATGAACCGAAGGAGGCCCGGATGAGACTGCTCCTCGTCGAGGACGACAACCATGTCGCCGCCGCACTTTCTGCGGTTCTGGCGCGGCACGGTTTCGACGTCACGCACGCGCGTAGCGGCGAGGAAGCTCTCCAGGCACTGGTTCCGGAGGGTGACGGTTTCGGCGTCGTGCTGCTCGACCTGGGACTGCCCGACCAGGACGGCTACGAGGTCTGCGGCAAGATCCGCAAGCGCACCAGCACCCCGGTGATCATGGTCACCGCCCGCTCGGACGTCCGCTCCCGCATCCACGGTCTCAACCTCGGCGCCGACGACTACGTGGTGAAGCCGTACGACACCGGGGAGCTGCTCGCCCGGATCCACGCCGTCAGCCGGCGCACCGTCCACGAGGACGCCGGGGCCGGCGGCGAGAGCGAGCTGCGTCTTGGTTCCGTGCTCATCGAACTGCCCACCCGGCAGGTCAGCGTGGACGGTTCGGTTGTCCAACTGACGCGCAAGGAGTTCGACCTTCTCGCCCTGCTGGCGCAGCGCCCCGGGGTCGTCTTCCGCCGGGAGCAGATCATCAGCGAGGTGTGGCGCACCAGTTGGGAGGGGACCGGACGCACCCTGGAGGTGCACGTCGCGTCCCTGCGCGCCAAGCTGCGCATGCCCGCTCTGATCGAGACCGTACGCGGCGTCGGCTACCGGCTCGTCGCCCCGGCCTCGTAGCGTGCACGGGTGCGTACACGTCTTCTTCCGCTGCTCATCGTCCTGATGGCGGCCATGCTGCTCGCGCTGGGCATCCCGCTCGCCGTGAGCGTGGCCGCCGCCCAGCAGCAGAAGGTGGTCGTCGACCGGATCGACGACACCGCGCGCTTCGCCGCCCTCGCCCAGTTCGTCACCGACGCCTGCAGCTCCACGCGTACGTCCACGGACGAGCGCCTCGAGACCCTGCGCAGCGAACTCAACAGCTACTACGGCGTCTACGACATCCGCGCCGGGGTCTTCTGCCGCACCGACATCCCCATGGCCCAGGCGCCGGCGAGCTTCTTCCTCCCCGACGCGGGTGTGGTGCGCGACGCGTTCGCCGAGGCGAAGCTCAGCCGCCGCAGCCACGACCCGAAGCAGGTGTGGCCCTGGCAGCGCAACCGTCTCGTCGTCGCCTCGCCGGTGATCCGGGACGGAGACGTCGTCGCGGTCGTCGTCACCGACTCGCCGACCGGACCGATGCGTTCGCGGATCCTGCACGGCTGGCTGATCATCGGCGTGGGCGAGATCGCCGCGATGCTGCTGGCCGTCGGCGCCGCGCTCAGGCTGACCGGCTGGGTGCTCAGGCCCGTCCGCGTCCTCGACGCCACCACCCACGCGATCGCGAGCGGCCGCCTGAAGTCCCGGGTCGCGGCCGCGGGCGGACCGCCGGAACTCAGGCGCCTGGCCCGGGCGTTCAACGAGATGGCGGACAACGTCGAGGACGTCCTGGAGCAGCAGCGCGCCTTCGTCGCCGACGCCTCGCACCAGCTGCGCAACCCCCTCTCGGCGCTGCTGCTGCGCATCGAACTGCTCGCACTGGAACTGCCGGAGGACAACGAGGAGGTCGCATCGGTCCGTACCGAGGGCAAGCGCCTCGCGGAGGTCCTCGACGACCTGCTCGACCTGGCCCTGGCCGAGCACACCGAGGCCGACCTGCGGATCACCGACGTCGGCGCGCTGACCGCCGAGCGCATCGCGGCCTGGACGCCGACCGCCGAGGCCAAGGGCGTGAGGCTGGTGGGCGACTGCCCGCCGACCACCGCCTGGGCCGACCCGGTCACCCTCTCCAGCGCCCTGGACGCGGTGATCGACAACGCGGTCAAGTTCACGCCCGAGGACGAGTGCGTCGAGGTGACGGTCGCGGCCGACGGCGACGCCTCGACCGTCATGGTCACGGACAACGGCCCGGGCCTGACCGAGGAGGAGCTCGCGCGCGTCGGCGACCGTTTCTGGCGCAGCGGCCGCCACCAGAACATCAAGGGCTCCGGCCTCGGCCTGTCCATCTCGCGCACTCTGCTCGCGGCGGGCGGCGGCTCCATCTCGTACGGCCATCACGAGCCGCACGGGCTGACGGTGACGGTGTCGGTGCCCAGGCACAGTCCTACGGCTTGAGGAACAGTCCTGCGGCTTGAGGGGGGCTCTTCGGCTGAGGAGCGGCGCTACGGCTTGACGGACCGGTAGTAGCGCCGTGCGCCGTCGTGCAGGGTGAGCGGGTCGGTGTAGATCGCCGTACGCAGGTCGACGAGCTGCGCGGAGTGGACGCGCGTGCCGATGCCGTCTCGGCTCTTGATCACGGTGCGGGTCACCCACTCGGTGAGCCGGGGGTTCACGTCTTCGCGCGTCATCAGCAGGTTGGACACCGCCAACGTCGGCACGGCGACCCCGTTCTGGATGCTGGGGTAGGCCGACTCCGGCATGTTGGTGGCGCGGTAGTAGCGGGTGGCGCCGCCCTGGTCGTGCAGCTTGGCGACGAGGGCGCCCTGGATCGGCACGAACCGGAAGGTGAAGCGGTCGGCGAGCTGCGCCAGCCCCTGCGTCGGCAGCCCGCCCGACCAGAAGAACGCGTCGATCTTGTGCTGTCTCAGCTGGTCAGGTCCGGTGTCGATGCCGTCGGAGAACGGCTTGATGTCCTTCTTCGCGTCGATGCCCGCCGCCTTGAGCACCCGATTGGCGATCAGCCGCACACCCGAGCGAGACGGCCCTATCGCCACCCGCTTGCCCTTCAGGTCCGCGACGGACTTGATGTCCGAGTCGCGCGGGACGATGAGCTGCACGTAGTCGTCGTAGAGACGGGCGACACCGCGCAGTTGGCGGGCACCCGGGTTGTCATCGAGCTCGTACGTCTCCACGGCGTCGGCCGCGGCGATGGTGAAGTCGGCGCCGCCGGTCGCCACGCGCCCGACGTTCTCCTGCGAGCCGTCGCTGGTCAGCAGCTTCACCTTCAGGTTCGGCATGTCCGCGTCGAGCGCGGTGCTCAGGAGCTTGGCGTACTGCTGGTACACCCCGGCCGGCGTTCCCGTGCTGATCTTGATCGTCCCGCTCGGAGCGGCCTCGCCCAGGGGCACCAGCCACCACAGCAGCAACCCGAAGGCGACGAAGCAGGCGGCCGCGCCCTGCAGGGCCCGACGCCGGCCGATCCGGGGGAACTTCTTGGACATGCGAAGGATCCTGCCAGCCGGTACGCGATGCTGACCAGGGCAGGGGTCACAACGGGATCACGACCGGGCGTTGTCAGTGGCGGTCGATAAAGTCGCCGTATGAGTTCATCGCCCGCCGACCTGGTTCGCCAATTCCACCTAGCCGTCGGGCTCGACGCCCGCAGTACGCCCACCGAGGTCCCGTCCCCGCTGGCCGCTCACCGCCGGGAGCTGCTCGCGGAGGAGGCCGCGGAGGTCGCCGAGGTCTCGGTCACCGGCCCGCTCGACAAACTGGCGCACGAACTGGCCGATGTCGTCTACGTCGCCTACGGCACGGCCCTGGTCCACGGCATCGACCTCGACGCCGTGCTCGCCGAGATCCACCGCTCCAACATGACCAAGCTGGGCCCCGACGGCCTGGTCGCCCGCCGCGCCGACGGCAAGGTCCTCAAGGGCGAGCACTACGAGGCCCCGGACGTGTCGGCGGTGCTGCGCCGCCAGGGGTGGGTGCCCGACGGCGCGTGAGGCCCTGCGGCGCGCCCGCCGGCGGGTTCGTCAGTCGCCCACCGACGCACCCGCTTGCGCCGCCTGCGACGAATCCGTACGGGACTCGGCGCGGGCGACCCGGCGCTCGCTCAGGCGCCGGGCCAACGGCTCCGTGTAGCGCGCGGTGAGCGGGCCCAGGACGACCAGGATGAGGACGTACGCCGTGGCCAGCGGGCCGAGGGACGGTTCGATCCCGGCGCTCACCGCAAGCCCGGCGATGACGATCGAGAACTCGCCGCGTGCCACCAGCGCGCCGCCCGCCCGCCAGCGACCCTTGACCGAGATGCCGGCCCGCCGCGCCGCCCAGTATCCGGTGGCGATCTTCGTCGCCGCCGTGAGCAGGGCCAGCGCGAGCGCGGTCAGCAGAACGGGCGGGATGCTCGCCGGGTCGGTGTGCAGCCCGAAGAACACGAAGAAGACCGCGGCGAACAGATCGCGCAAGGGCCTCAGCAGGGTGTGGGCGCCCTCCGCGACCTCCCCGGACAGCGCGATGCCGACCAGGAAGGCACCGACGGCGGCCGATACCTGGAGCTGCTGCGCGACACCCGCGACCAGGATCGTCAGCCCCAGCACGACGAGAAGCAGCTTCTCCGGGTCGTCGCTGGAGACGAACCGCGAGATGACGCGCCCGTAGCGGACGGCCACGAACAGGACCAGCCCCGCCGCCCCCAGCGCGATCGCCAGCGTCACGCTCCCGGCCAGCAGCCCGGCACCGGCCACCAGCGCGGTCACGATGGGCAGGTACACCGCCATCGCCAGGTCCTCGAGCACCAGCACGCTGAGGATCACCGGGGTCTCCCGGTTGCCGACCCGGCCCAGGTCGCCGAGCACCTTCGCGATGACACCGGACGACGAGATCCAGGTGACACCGGCCAGTACCACGGCGGCCACCGGTCCCCAGCCGAGCAGCAGCGCCGCCACCGCGCCCGGCACGGCGTTGAACAGGCAGTCGACCAGGCCCGAGGGATAGTGCGCCTTGAGGTTGGTGACCAGGTCACCTGCCGTGTACTCCAGGCCCAGCATCAACAGCAGCAGGATGACGCCGATCTCGGCGCCGATGGCGACAAACTCCTCGCTCGCCCCGAGCGGCAGCAGCCCGCCCTCGCCGAAGGCCAGACCGGCGAGCAGGTAGAGCGGGATGGGGGAGAGGCTGAAGCGGCCGGCGAACCGGCCGAGCAGGCCGAGGCCGAGAAGGATGGAACCGAACTCGATCAACAACACCGCGGAGTGCACCGTTTCACTCCCGCCCGAGTATCGCCGCGGCCGCGTCGACGCCCTCGCGTGTGCCGACGACGATCACGATGTCGCCGCCCGCCAGCCGGAAGTCCGGCGTCGGCGACGGGATCGCCTCGGCCCGGCGCAGCACCGCCACCACGGACGCGCCCGTCTCGGTCCGCATCCGCGTGTCGCCCAGCACCCGTCCGTTCCAGCGCGAGGCCGCGGCCACCTCGATCCGCTCGGCGACCAGGCCCAGATCGGAGGTGTACAGCAGGCTCGCGCTGTGGTGGGACGGCATCAGCGCGTCAATCAGCGCGCCCGCCTCGGAGCCGGTCAGCCGCAGCGACTGGGCACAGGAGTCGGGGTCGTCGGCCCGGTACACGTTCACCGTGCGGGCGCCGTCGCGGTGCGCCACCACGGACAGATGGCGTTGGTCGCGGGTCACCAGGTCGTACCGGACCCCGATGCCCGGCAGCGGCGTCGCCCTCAGTCGTGGCGCAGACACGTTTCTCCCCCTGGTGTAGGCGGCATGGTCGGACTGCCGGTGATCAACCCCGGCCCGTTCGCATGCTGTCATCCGCCCGTACGGTGGCGACATGGGTGACGTGACGGATATACGCGGCCGGGGGCGGACGGCGAGGCTGGCCGAAGCCATGCCGGGAGCGCCCGCGAAGAGGGGGAGAGGGAGGACCGTGTCACTGTTCTGGCGGATCTTCTCCCTCAACGCCACGGGCCTGGTCGTGGCTGCCGCCCTGCTGCTGGGCCCGGTCACCGTGTCGACGCCCGTCCTGCCGGCCGAGGCACTGGTCGTCGTCGTGGGCCTGGCCGCACTGTTGGCCGGCCACGCGATCGTGCTGCGCCTCGGACTCCGTCCGCTACGACAGCTCGGCCGGGCCATGTCCACGGCGGACCTGCTGCGCCCGGGTGCCCGCGCGGTCGTCGCCGGTCCGGCGGAGGCGGCCGAGCTGATCACGACGTACAACACGATGCTCGACCGGCTGGAGAGCGAACGCGCGGCCGGAGCGGCCCGTGCCCTGTCGGCGCAGGAGCGCGAGCGGCAGCGCATCGCCCGCGAGCTCCACGACGAGGTCGGCCAGACCCTGACCGCCGTTCTCCTCCAGCTCAAGCGGGTCGCCGACCGGGCGCCCGAGGAACTGCGCGAGGAGGTGGGCCAGGCGCAGGAGGCCACCCGGGCGGGCCTCGACGAGATCCGCCGCATCGCGCGTCGGCTGCGCCCCGGTGTCCTGGAGGAACTCGGCCTGGTCAGCGCCCTGCGCGCGCTCGCGGCCGAGTTCACCACGCACGGGCTGACGGTGCGCCACCACGTCCCCGGCGACCTGCCCCCGCTGACCGAGGAGTCGGAACTGGTGGTCTACCGCGTGGCCCAGGAAGGGCTCACCAACACCGCCCGGCACGCCGGCGCCCACCGCGCCGAAGTCCGCCTCCGGCCGGTCGCCGACGGCGTCGAACTCCTCGTCCGCGACGACGGCAAGGGCCTCGGCACGGCCACGGAGGGCGCCGGAATCCGCGGCATGCGCGAACGCGCGCTGCTCATAGGGGCCGACCTCGCGCTCGAACCCGGCCCTGAGCAGGGCACCGACGTGCGCCTGCGGATACCGGTTGCCGCGGGAGGCCGCTGATGACGTCCCCCGCGCGCGTGCTGCTCGCCGACGACCACGCGCTCGTACGCCACGGAGTGCGGCTCATCCTGGACGGCGAGCCGGATCTGACGGTCGTCGCCGAGGCCGGGGACGGGGCGGAGGCGGTCGAGCTGGCACGCGCGCGTGACGTCGATCTGGCCGTACTGGACATCGCCATGCCCCGCATGACCGGCCTCCAGGCGGCCCGCGAACTCTCCCGCCGCCTGCCCGCCCTGCGCATCCTCGTCCTGACGATGTACGACAACGAGCAGTACTTCTTCGAGGCCCTCAAGGCCGGCGCCAGCGGCTACGTCCTCAAGTCCGCCGCCGACCGCGACCTGGTGGGGGCGTGCCGGGCGGTGATGCGTGACCAGCCGTTCGTCTACCCGGGGGCGGAGCGGGCCCTCGTCCGCTCCTACCTGGACCGGCTGCACAGGGGCGACGCCCTGCCCACGCGGGCCGTCACCGAGCGCGAGGAGGAGATCCTCAAGCTGGTCGCCGAGGGCCACACCTCGAAGGAGATCGGCGAGCTGCTCTTCATCAGCGCGAAGACGGTCGAGCGCCACCGCGCGAACCTGCTGGCCAAGCTCGGCATGCGCGACCGCCTGGAACTCACCCGGTATGCGATCCGGGCGGGGCTGATCGAGCCCTGAGTCGGTACCGCTGGGCCTTGGCGATCTCGGGTCCGGGCGAGCTGTGCGGCACCCGGCAGCGGGTTCCTGCCGCTCGGGCAGAGCGACTCGGCAAGGGAGAGCGCCGACAGCGGCGCTCGTACGCCGACCTGTTCGGGAGTCGCGGTGATCAGCAGCCGCAGGTAGTACCAGTTCATCAGCCGGCGCATGGGGGCGGAGACGTACGAGCGGCTGTGCGGCTGCCGCTCGAAGAGCATCCGCCAGTAGTCCTCCGCGCCATGAGGCCCTGTCAGGACGGTGTCGGGGCCATCGGCCCGGCAGCGGTATGGGGTGCCCATGGGGTTCCTGGCGCCTACGGGGTTTTCATGGGGCGCCAGGACCGCTCTGGAGTGGGTGCTGCCGACGCGCCCTTACCCTTGGGGCATGACCATCAGCAGCGACCGGAGCCAGTCAGTGGGCGTGAAGACTTACGAGGTACGCACCTACGGGTGCCAGATGAACGTCCACGACTCCGAGCGATTGTCCGGTCTGCTCGAGGATGCCGGTTACGTACGAGCCCCCGAGGGCTCGGACGGTGACGCCGACGTCGTCGTCTTCAACACCTGCGCGGTCCGCGAGAACGCCGACAACCGGCTGTACGGCAACCTCGGCCGCCTCGCGCCCATGAAGACCAAGCGCCCCGGCATGCAGATCGCGGTGGGCGGCTGCCTGGCCCAGAAGGACCGCGACACCATCGTGCAGCGGGCGCCCTGGGTGGACGTCGTCTTCGGCACGCACAACATCGGCAAGCTGCCCGTCCTGCTGGAACGCGCGCGCGTGCAGGAAGAGGCCCAGGTCGAGATCGCCGAGTCCCTGGAGGCGTTCCCGTCCACCCTGCCGACGCGGCGCGAGAGCGCCTACGCGGCGTGGGTGTCGATCTCCGTCGGCTGCAACAACACCTGCACCTTCTGCATCGTCCCGGCCCTGCGCGGCAAGGAGAAGGACCGCCGCACCGGCGACATCCTCGCCGAGATCGAGGCCCTGGTCGGCGAGGGCGTCTCCGAGATCACGCTGCTCGGGCAGAACGTCAACGCGTACGGCTCCGACATCGGCGACCGCGAGGCCTTCAGCAAGCTGCTGCGGGCCTGCGGCAGGATCGAGGGCCTGGAGCGCGTCCGCTTCACCTCCCCGCACCCCCGTGACTTCACGGACGACGTGATCGCGGCGATGGCGGAGACCCCGAACGTGATGCCGCAGCTGCACATGCCCATGCAGTCCGGCTCGGACACCGTCCTGAAGGCGATGCGGCGCTCCTACCGCCAGGAGCGCTTCCTCGGGATCATCGAGAAGGTCCGCGCGGCCATCCCGCACGCGGCGATCACCACCGACATCATCGTGGGCTTCCCCGGCGAGACCGAGGAGGACTTCGAGCAGACCATGCACGCCGTCCGCGAGGCCCGCTTCACGCAGGCCTTCACCTTCCAGTACTCCAAGCGTCCCGGCACCCCGGCGGCGACCATGGAGAACCAGATCCCCAAGGAGGTCGTCCAGGCGCGCTACGAGCGTCTCGTCGCCCTCCAGGAGGAGATCTCCTGGGAGGAGAACAAGAAGCAGGTCGGCCGCACCCTGGAGCTGATGGTCGCCGAGGGCGAGGGCCGCAAGGACGGCGCCACGCACCGCCTCTCCGGCCGCGCCCCCGACAACCGACTGGTCCACTTCACCAAGCCCGACCAGGAGGTGCGCCCGGGCGACGTGGTGACGGTCGAGATAACGTACGCCGCCCCCCACCACCTCCTCGCCGAGGGCGCCGTCCGCGACGTGCGCCGCACGCGCGCGGGGGACGCCTGGGAGAAGCGCAACGAGGCCGAGGCGGCGAAGCCGGCGGGCGTGATGCTGGGCCTGCCGAAGATCGGCGTTCCCGCGCCGCTGCCGGTCGCGACGGGCAGCGGCTGCGGCTGCGACTGACCGGTCCACCGCGCGCGGTGTTTGCCGGCGGGCTGCGGGGTTACTCTGCCGATCATGCTTGTCGCCGCCGCAGTCTGCCCCTGCCCGCCGCTCCTCGTGCCCGAGGTCGCCGCGGGTGCCGCTGCCGAACTGGACGTCCTGCGCGCCGCGTGCACGGACGCCCTCGGCGTGCTCGCCGCTGCCCGTCCCGACCGGCTCGTCGTCGTCGGCCCCGCCGAGCAGAGCGGCCGCGGCACGCATCCGACGGGCACGAGGGGCACCTTCCACGGTTTCGGCGTGGACGTCGACGTGCAGCTGGGCAGGGCCGAGGACGCCGGGGCGGACGTCTCAGCCCCGGAAGCCGCTCGGCGCACGCTTCCGCCCTCGCTGGCGGTGGCCGCGTGGCTGCTTCGGCGGACGGCGTGGTCCGGCGCCCCCATCGAGGGACTTGGCGTGGGGGAACCTCTCGCGGCCGAGCGGTGTATTGAAGTCGGAAGGGAAATCGCCGCCGGGGCCGAGCGAGTGGCGCTGCTGGTGATGGGCGACGCCAGCGCCTGTCGCACGCTCAAGGCCCCCGGCTATCTCGACGAGCGGGCGGCACCCTTCGACGCGGAGGTCGCGCGTGCGCTGGGGGCGGCGGACGTGGCGGCCGTCGAGGCGCTGGACGCAGAGCTGGCGTACGAGTTGAAGGCATCGGGCCGAGCCCCCTGGCAGGTCCTCGCGGGCGCGGCCGAAGGCGCGGACCTCGCCGGCGCGCTGCTGTACGAGGACGCCCCGTACGGCGTGGGGTACGTGGTCGCGACCTGGTCGTAGAGGTGCCGGGGGCGAGACCTGGCGTGGAAGCGGCCAGGGACGAGACCAGGCCGTAGAGCCGTCCGGGTCGTAGACGTGCACGGGTCGTGGAAGTGCAGGGGAAACGGCGGACGGCCGGGAGCCCTCGGGCCCCGCGGCCGTCCGTCGTGTGCCGTGGTGTTCAGGAAGCCGGCGGCGGGGAGTCCGGCGGCGCGGTCGTGCCGCTGCCCGTGCCCGTGTCGTCCTTGTGCGCGAGTCGATCCATGGCGCCCTTGGCCTTGCCGGTCCCGGTCTGGATCTTGCCGCTGTACTTGCCCTTGGTCTTCTCGTCGACGACCTTCGCCGCCTTGTCGAGACCGTGCGTGACCTTGTCCCCGTGCTGCTGCGCGAGGCCGGAGACCTTGTCCTTGGCCGGGGAGAGCTTGGCCTTCAAATTGTCCAGGAGACCCATGGTCCACCTTCCGTTGATCCCGCGCTCGGTTCCGCCCCGGTGCACAGCGGCCGGTGACGAGAGGCCGAGCGCGCGCAGACCCGAAGGCTGAGCACGGTCGGCCTCTCGCCACCGGCGCGCCACTTCGGCTCGCTCGCGCGCGGGGCGATTACGTGCGGGCGTCCTCGCCGGCCTCGCTGTCGGCCGCCTCCTCGGCGGACTGCTGCTTGGGGATCTCGACGCCATCACCGGAGGCGGCCTCGACGGCCTCCGGCTCCACCGGCTCGACCTCGGTCCGCTCCTCGGCCTCGGCCGACCCCTTCGCCTCTGCTGCCGCCTCCTCGACCGCGGGCTCGGCCGTCGGTGTGTCGGCCTGCGCCTCGGCGGTTGACGCCTCCTCCGTAGGCTTCGACCTCCGGAGAAGTCGTGCGAAAACGCCCATATCCACTCCATACGTTACTCATGCGGGCGAAATCCCGCGTCGTCCGGTGCGTCCGTTTGCGTCGCCCGGGTCGCCGCCTCCCGAAAACCGACGGCGAGAACCTCGCAACGGGCAACGACCCCGCCCATGCGCCGTCACGTAACTCGTTCGAGGAGCGCCCCCGGGGTTTGCGAGACTGGTGCAGTGAGCACCGCACCCTCCGCCCCCCGAGTCATCGCCGTCGTCGGACCGACCGCGGCTGGAAAGTCCGATCTGGGCGTTTTCCTCGCCCGGCAGTTGGGCGGTGAGGTCGTCAACGCCGACTCCATGCAGCTCTACCGGGGGATGGACATCGGAACCGCCAAGCTGACGCCCGAGGAGCGGGACGGCGTTCCGCACCACCTGCTGGACATCTGGGACGTGACGGTCACGGCGTCCGTCGCCGAGTACCAGAAGCTGGCCCGCGCCAGGATCGACGGACTGCTCGCCGAAGGCCGCTGGCCGATCCTGGTCGGCGGCTCCGGCCTGTACGTCCGCGGGGCCGTCGACAACCTGGAGTTCCCCGGCACCGACCCCGAGGTCAGGGCCCGCCTGGAGGAGGAACTCACGCTGCGCGGCTCCGGGGCACTGCACGCCCGGCTGGCCGCCGCCGACCCCGAGGCGGCGCAGGCGATCCTGCCCAGCAACGGACGCCGTATCGTCCGGGCCCTCGAAGTGATCGAGATCACCGGCCAGCCCTTCACCGCCAACCTCCCCGGCCACGACTCGGTCTACGACACCCTCCAGATCGGCGTCGACGTGGCCCGTCCCGAGCTCGACGAGCGCATCGCCCGCCGGGTCGACCGGATGTGGGACGCGGGGCTCGTGGACGAGGTGCGTGCGCTGGAGGCGCGGGGACTTCGCGAGGGGCGTACGGCAGCCCGCGCACTCGGCTACCAGCAGGTGCTCGCGGCGCTCGCCGGGGAGTGCACCGATCAGGAGGCGCGGGCCGAGACCGTGCGCGCCACCAAGCGCTTCGCGCGCCGCCAGGATTCCTGGTTCAGGCGCGACCCGCGGGTGCACTGGCTCAGTGGGGCTGCGGCGGATCTCACAGAACTTCCGCACCTCGCACTGGCGTTGGTCGAACGACCGGTTACAGCCTGATCACGTCATGGCATCGGGACGCTCCGGCCGCCGTCCCGGCCTCCGGCGCCGTGCCATCATCGAGCTTCGATCGACCAAGTGGAGTCCTAGTTGGGAGGGCGCGTGGCGATGGAGGCCGGCCCTCGCGACACCGCACAAGGCACCGAGCCCCTCACCGTCGAGAACGGTGAGCCGGAGCAGGACGAGGACCGTCTGAGCCCCGACGGGCCCGACGACACACAGGGCGGTGTGACCGCCGACGGCCCCGAGCCCGAGGAGATGTTCGTCGGCGGCCCCGAGGTCGAGGTCGAGCTGCGCCCGCAGCGCAGGCTGCGCATCTGGCAGCTCGCCCCCATCGTCGCCCTGGCCGCGGTCGGCTCCCTGATGTTCGCCTTCCCGCTCGCCTTCGACTTCGGCGACAGCGGGGCCGTGATCGCCATGCTGGGGCTGCTGATCTGCTCCTGCGCGGCGGGCTGGGGCATGATGGCCGCCCGCCGGGTGGGTTACACGGGGCCCGGACTTCCGCAGCGTGGCTCCGGACGCCGTCCGGACTGGCGGGTCGTGCTCGCCTACGTCGTGGTCGTGGCGGCCGTGGTCGTACTGGCCGTGTGGCGCGTGGCCCGGCTGCGCTGACCTCACTACGCGCGCGTGCGCAGCCGTGCTCCCTGCGTGCGACCCGGTGTCGTACCCACCCCGTACGATCGAGGAATGAGCACGCGGATCGCCTTCCTCAAGGGGCACGGCACGGAGAACGACTTCGTGATCGTCCCGGACCCCGAGAACGCCATCGACCTGCCCCCGACCGCCGTCGCCGCCCTGTGCGACCGCCGCGCGGGCATCGGTGGCGACGGCCTGCTGCACGTGGTGCGGTCCGCCGCGCACCCCGAGGCGCAGGACATGGCGGCCGAGGCCGAGTGGTTCATGGACTACCGCAACGGCGACGGCTCGATCGCGGAGATGTGCGGCAACGGCGTGCGCGTCTTCGCGCACTACCTCCAGCGCGCCGGGTACGTCGGCGAGGGCGACCTCGCGGTGGCCACGCGCGGGGGCGTGAAGAGCGTGCACATCGCCAAGACTGCATCCGTCAGCGGCTCCGCCGCGGGTGACATCACCGTCGGCATGGGCAAGGCGCGCCTCCCCGAAGGGGACGTCACGGTGAGTGTCGGCGAGCGCAGCTGGCCGGCACGGAACGTGAACATGGGCAATCCGCACGCGGTCGCGTTCGTCGACGACCTCGCGCACGCCGGCAACCTGTTCTCGCCGCCGCCCTTCAGCCCGGCCTCCGCGTACCCGGACGGGGTGAACGTCGAGTTCGTGGTCGACCGCGGCCCCGGTCATGTCGCCCTGCGCGTGCACGAGCGCGGCTCCGGCGAGACCCGCTCGTGCGGCACGGGCGCGTGCGCCGTCGCCGTGGCCACCGCCCGCAGGGACGGTGCCGACCCGGCCGTCACCGGGAGCCCGGCGACGTACACCGTCGACGTGCCCGGCGGGAGGCTGGTGATCACCGAGCGCCCCGACGGCGAGATCGAGATGACCGGTCCCGCGGTGATCGTCGCCGAAGGCGAGATCGACGCCCAGTGGCTGGAATCGTTCGGCCATTGACCAACGCGGCGGCTGGGGATCACAGGAGTGTGTGTCGGGTGATGCACGCGTCAACTACCGAGGCGGCGACGGGGCGTTCGAAACCACGGTCGGCCGCGCGTCATGTGGCGCAAAATCGTAAACGTTCAGACCTTCGCTCGAATGGGTGATCCGTTTCACGCTCGGCGAGAGGCGGTCAGTCGCACGTGATGGGCTCGGTAGCATCAAGCACCGGCCCGGACGGGGGACCGTTGCCATCCCCTGAGCCGTGTCCGCCCTGGGGCACCCCGTCCGCCGGTCCACGCAGCCGGAGGTGCCCATGAGTGCGGAGGCCACGAACCCCGCGACCCCAGGTCCGGTAGCAGGCTCGGCGGCGCGCTGGCGGGCGCGGATCGACCTGCGCCGCCTCGGCCGTGCCGCCCTGCTCGGTCCCGCCACCCGTGACCGGCTGCCCAGCGCCATCAGTCATGTCGTCGACGCCCACCGGGCCCACTACCCCAGCGGTGACATCGATGCCCTGCGCCGCGCCTACGTGCTGGCGGAGTCCTCGCACCGCGGCCAGATGCGCAAGAGCGGTGAGCCGTACATCACGCATCCGCTCGCGGTGACCCTGATCCTCGCCGAACTCGGCGCGGAGACCACGACCTTGACGGCCTCTCTGCTCCACGACACCGTCGAGGACACGGACGTGACGCTCGATCAGGTCGGTGAGGAGTTCGGCGCCGAGGTCCGCTATCTCGTCGACGGCGTCACGAAGTTGGAGAAGGTCGACTACGGCGCCGCCGCCGAGCCCGAGACCTTCCGCAAGATGCTCGTCGCCACCGGCAGCGACGTCCGCGTGATGTCGATCAAACTCGCCGACCGGCTGCACAACATGCGCACCCTGGGCGTCATGCGCCCCGAGAAGCAGGCGCGCATCGCCAAGGTCACCCGCGACGTCCTCATCCCGCTCGCCGAACGGCTCGGCGTCCAGGCGCTCAAGACCGAACTGGAAGACCTCGTCTTCGCGATCCTGCACCCCGAGGAGTACGAGCACACGCGGGAGTTGATCGTCGACAACGCCTCGCGCGCCGACGACCCGCTCGCCGAGATCGCCGACGAGGTACGGGGTGTCCTGCGCGACGCCGGCATCCCGGCCGAAGTCCTCATCCGGCCACGGCACTTCGTCTCCGTCCACCGCGTCGCCCGCAAGCGCGGCCAGCTGCGCGGCTCCGACTTCGGCCGCCTGCTGGTGCTGGTGAACGAGGACGCGGACTGCTACGGCGTCCTCGGCGAACTGCACACCTGTATGACGCCCGTGGTCTCGGAGTTCAAGGACTTCATCGCCGTCCCCAAGTTCAACCTGTACCAGTCCCTCCACACGGCGGTCGCGCGCGCGGACGGCCAGGTCGTCGAAGTCCTCATCCGCACCCACCAGATGCACAAGGTCGCCGAGGCCGGCGTCATCGCGCTGGGCAATCCCTACGCTCCTCCTTCGGAGGAGCAGTCCCCGGCCGACGGCGAGCGCGTCGACCCCACCCGCCCCGGCTGGCTCTCCCGCCTCCTCGACTGGCAGGAGGCGGCCCCCGACCCCGACACCTTCTGGTCCACCCTGCGCGAGGACCTCGCCCAGGACCGGGAGATCACCGTCTACCGTCCCGACGGCGGCACGCTCGGCCTGCCCGAGGGCGCGACGTGCGTCGACGCCGCCTACGCCCAGTACGGCGAGGACGCGCACGCGTGCATCGGCGCCCGTGTCAACGGCCGCCTGGCGACGCTGAGTACGGTCCTGCGGGACGGCGACACGGTCCAGCTCCTCATGGGCCAGGACCCGGCTTCCGAGCCCTCCAGGGAGTGGCTGGAGCACGCTCACACGCCCGCTGCCCGTATCGCCATCCAACGGTGGCTCGCGGCCCACCCGACGCACGACGACGGTCAGGAGGCGCGGCAGGAGAGGCCGCAGGAGACCGAGAGTTCGCAGGAGACCGAGGAGGAGCCCTCGGCCGCTCCCCGACCCACCGTCGAGTGGGCGACCACCCGGCCCACCACCGCCGACATCACCGTCGACCAGCCCGGCGCGACCGTACGCCTCGCCGGCTGCTGCACGCCCGTACCGCCCGACGAGGTGACCGGCTTCGCCGTACGCGGCGGTGTGGTCACCGTCCACCGCGTCCGGTGCGCCGGCGTGGAGCGCATGAAGAGTGCGGGGCGCGCGGAGGTCGACGTGCGCTGGGGGGACACCACCGAGTGCCGGGTCACGCTGCTCGCCGAATCGTTCGTCCGCCCCCATCTGCTGGCGGACCTGACGGAGGCCATGGCCCTCGAGGGCGCCGAGATCGTCTCCGCCACGGTCGAACCCCCGACCCAGCAGCGCGTCCGTCACACCTACACACTCCAACTCCCGGACGCGGCCCACCTGCCCGCGCTGATGCGGGCGATGCGGAACGTGCCGGGGGTCTACGACGTGAGCCGGGCGCAGACGCCGGGGGTCTGAGCGGGCGCGCGGGGACTGATCCACTGCTCCCGGGACGGAGGGCCCCAGAGCCGCACACCCGCACGTGACCTACCCGTTCGGGTGCGTCGAACGCGAGTCGTCGCCGTCCGGCACGCGCGCGCTGATAGCCGTGATCCATGCTGCTCACCCCCCGCGCCCAGACCCCAGGAACCGACACCGATGGCCCCCGTCGGGGCAACCCGGCCCGGTTCCGCCGTGATCCCCGGAGTTCCCGCAGTTCCCGACGTCTGAAGGCGACCGCGCTGCTCGCCTCCGCCGTCTCCGTGTGCCTTCTCGCCGCGAGCGCGCCCGTTGGCCCCGTGGGCGTCGGTGACCGCCTCTTCCCGAACCTCGGCAACCCCGGATACGACGTGGAGTCGTACGACCTCTCGTTCACCTATCCCGGCACCAACAGCAAGCCCCTCCAGGCGGTCACCGCGATCAACGCGCGGACGACCACGGACCTGGACCACCTCAACCTCGACTTCGCTCACGGCAAGGTCGAGTCGGTCAAGGTCGACGGCGAGCCGGCCACGTTCGCCGGCGCGGGTGAAGACCTCGTCGTCACGCCCCGTCGGGCGCTGCCCGCGGGCAGCTGGACGCGGATCGTCGTGCGGCACACCAGCGATCCCGTGCCCGCAAAGGGCCAGGACGGCGGCTGGGTGCGCACCGCGGACGGGCTCGCCATGGCCAACCAGGCCGACGCGGCGCACCTGGTGTTCCCGTGCAACGACCACCCCTCCGACAAGGCGATGTTCACCATCCGGATCACCGCGCCCAACGGCTACACGGCCGTGGCCAACGGTCTGCCGGTCGACGTGGACCGGACGGGAAAGACGACCACCTGGAAGTACCGAACCCGGCACCCCATGGCCACCGAGCTCGCCCAGGTGTCCATTGGTCGCTCCAGCGTGCTGCACCGCACCGGGCCGCACGGCCTGCCCGTACGCGACGTCGTGCCCACCGAGGACCGCGAGGCACTCGAGCCCTGGCTCGCCAAGACCCCCGACCAGATCGCCTGGATGGAGAGCAAGGTCGGCCGCTACCCCTTCGAGACGTACGGCCTGCTCATGGCGGACGCCTCCACCGGCTTCGAACTCGAGACGCAGACGCTCTCTCTCTTCGAGAAGGAGCTCTTCACCGGGAGCGTCTACCCCAAGTGGTACGTCGAGTCGATCATGGTGCACGAGCTGTCCCACCAGTGGTTCGGTGACAGCGTCAGCCCGCACACGTGGTCCGACCTGTGGCTCAACGAAGGGCACGCCACGTGGTACGAGGCCCTGTACGCGGAGGAGAAGGCCGGCAAGCCCATGGAGAAGCGCATGAAGGCCGCGTACGGCGCCTCCGACGGCTGGCGCGCCGCCGGTGGCCCGCCGGCCGAGCCCAAGGCGGCCGATCCGGGCCAGAAGATCAGCATCTTCCGGCCCAACGTCTACGACGGCGCCGCGCTCGCGCTCTACGCCCTGCGCCAGGAGATCGGCCGTCCCGTCTTCGAGCGCGTGGAACGGGACTGGGTGAGCCTGCACCGTGACGGTACGGCCACGACCGCCGACTACGAACGGCTCGCCTCCCGGATCTCCGGGCGCGACCTGAGCGGCTTCTTCAAGGCCTGGCTGTACGGCGAGAAGACCCCGCCGATGCCCGGTCACCCGGACTGGAAGTCGGCCCCACTTGCTGCGAAGGCCGCCAAGCCCGCGAAGGCCGCGAACGCTTCCAAGCCCGCGAAGGCCGCGAAATAAGGCGATGACGAGACGGGCCGTGCCGTGCGACCATCTTCAGGTCCGCGGCACGGGTCCCGGGAATCTCCCGGGGTATTCGTACGTTGTGACCAGTGACGGAATCCCCATCGACGTAAGGACCCAATGACCTCCTCTTCTTCCCCTTCCCAGGACACTGAGCGCTTTGCGCACACCCACCCCGAAGGTCTTCGGGCCGATGCCCTGATGGAAGAGGACGTCGCCTGGAGCCACGAGATCGACGGAGAGCGGGACGGCGACCAGTTCGACCGCTCCGAGCGCGCGGCCCTGCGCCGCGTGGCGGGCCTCTCCACCGAACTCGAGGACGTCACCGAGGTCGAGTACCGCCAGCTCCGCCTGGAGCGGGTCGTGCTCGTCGGCGTCTGGACCACGGGGACCGCACAGGACTCCGAGAACTCCCTCGCGGAGCTCGCCGCCCTCGCGGAGACCGCGGGCGCGCTGGTGCTCGACGGCGTGATCCAGCGCCGCGACAAGCCGGACGCCGCCACATACATCGGTTCCGGCAAGGCCACCGAGCTGCGGGACATCGTGATCGAAACGGGCGCGGACACCGTCATCTGCGACGGTGAACTCAGCCCGGGCCAGCTCATCCACCTCGAAGACGTCGTCAAGGTCAAGGTCATCGACCGTACGGCCCTGATCCTCGACATCTTCGCCCAGCACGCCAAGTCCCGAGAGGGCAAGGCACAGGTCGCGCTCGCGCAGATGCAGTACATGCTGCCGAGGCTGCGAGGCTGGGGTCAGTCGCTGTCCCGTCAGATGGGCGGCGGCAAGGGCGGCGGCCTGGCCACCCGTGGTCCCGGTGAGACCAAGATCGAGACGGACCGGCGCCGGATCCGCGAGAAGATGGCGAAGATGCGCCGGGAGATCGCGGCCATGAAGACCGGCCGCGAGATCAAGCGCCAGGAGCGCAAGCGCAACAAGGTGCCGTCCGTCGCCATCGCGGGCTACACCAACGCAGGCAAGTCCTCCCTGCTCAACCGCCTCACGGGCGCGGGCGTCCTGGTCGAGAACGCCCTGTTCGCGACCCTGGACCCGACCGTCCGCCGGGCGGAGACCCCGAGCGGCCGTCTGTACACGCTGGCGGACACCGTCGGCTTCGTACGGCACCTGCCGCACCACCTGGTCGAGGCGTTCCGTTCCACCATGGAGGAGGTCGGCGAGTCCGACCTGATCCTGCACGTGGTGGACGGCTCGCACCCCGCCCCGGAGGAGCAGCTGGCCGCCGTGCGCGAGGTGATCAGGGACGTCGGCGCCACCGACGTGCCCGAGATCGTCGTGATCAACAAGGCGGACGCGGCGGACCCGCTGACGCTCCAGCGGCTGATGCGGATCGAGAAGCGTTCCATCGCCGTCTCGGCCCGCACCGGCCAGGGCATTGCGGAACTGCTCGCGCTCATCGACAACGAGCTGCCCAGGCCGTCCGTCGAGATCGAGGCCCTCGTGCCGTACACCCACGGCAAGCTGGTCGCCCGCGCCCACGACGAGGGCGAGGTGATCTCCGAGGAGCACACCCCGGAGGGCACGCTGCTCAAGGTGCGGGTGCACGAGGAACTGGCGGCGGATCTCGCGCCGTACGTCCCGGCGCCGGCCGCCTGAGCGGTCATGGAACAGCGGCTGCTCACGCCGCCGTCGTAGAACAGCCCGAAGGCCCGCCCCTGTCGCAGGGAGCGGGCCTTCGGCACTTGTACGGGTGTGACGGGTCACTGACCGCCGTACGTCTTGCTCATGTTCTCGTAGAGCGCTTCGGCGTTCTTGCCGAGCTGCGGGCCCGCGAGCCAGGTGTTGTCGGACGGGCCGATCGAGGTGTTCGACACGAGCTCGGTCTTGCCGTTCACCACGCGGAACCAGCCGCCGCCGGACGAGCCGCCGGTCATGGTGCAGCCGATGCGGTACATCGTCGGCAGGGACGCGCTCAGCGAGAACCGGCCCGGCTGGTCGACGCACTTGAACATCTTCAGACCGTTGTACGGCGGAGCCGCCGGGTACCCCCAGGCGCCCATCTTGGTGACCTCGGTCGCGGACGGGGCGGAGAAGTCGACGTCGAGCGCCGCACCGACCGTCTCCTCAAGGGACTTGGAGCCCTGCTCGGGCTTGACGTGCAGCACCGCGTAGTCGTACGCGGCACCCGCGCCGCCCGTCTCCGAGCCGCCCTGGATCCACTGGCTGGAGGTCGAGGCCCAGTTCGCCCACCACTGGCCGTACGGGGCGATCTGGGAGGAACTGGCGTTGCTCAGTTCGGACTCCGACTTGCCGAGGTCGTTGTAGGCCGGCACGAAGGCGATGTTGCGGTACCAGCCGCCGCCCTTGCCCGCGTGCACGCAGTGGCCGGCCGTCCATACCAGGTTCGACTTACCCGGGTGGTTCACGTCCTTGATGACCGTGCCCGAGCAGACCATCGAGCCCTCGGGGGAGTCGAAGAAGACCTTGCCGACCGGGGCCGCGTACTGGTGGTACGGCGTCTTCTCGGCGGACGCCTCGACGGCGGCCGGCGCCGGGTCGCTGACGCCCTGGTCGGCGGCCGCGTCCTTCGTCGAGACCGTCTTGTTGGCCTCCTTCGCGGACTTCATCCGCTCCGGCTTCCAGAGGCCCTTGATCACCGGGTTGACGAAGTCCTTCGCCTCACTGAGCCACTTGTCCTTGTCCCAGTTCTTCCAGCCGCCCTTGGCCCACTGGTCGACATCGATGCCGTGCTCCTTGAGCTTGCCGGCGATGTCGGCCGGGATCTTGACCTTGCCGTCCCCGGTGTCGGCCGCCTGGGACGTGGTGGTGTCGGGCTTGTCGCTCGCCTTGTCGTCACCCGTGTTGCAGGCGGTGGCCGTCAGCGCCAGGGCGGCGACGAGGCAGGTGGCGACGAGTGCGGTGCGCCGCCCGCGCCGGGACGCTGTGGGCGTACGTGTGGAACGCATGGTGCGGTAACCCCCGTTGAAGCATGAATGTCGTGTGTCATGGGCTTGTCAGCTCTGAGGTGCTTCGGTGCGGAACCCGCCCTGAAGCGACACCCCACTATGCCCGTGGAGTTGAGGGCGAACGGGGATGGGGCCGTGAAGATTTCTGTGAGGCGCCCATCCCCGTCTGCGGCCAGGTCCGGGTCACTGACTCGCGAACTTCTTGCTGACCGAGTCGTACACACCCTTGGCCACGGAACCGAGGCGCGGTCCGGCCAGCCAGCCCGAACTCACCGGTCCGATCGAGGTGTTGGAGACCAGCGCCGGCTTGCCGTCCGAGCCTGTCGCGACCCAGCCGCCGCCGGACGAGCCACCGGTCATGGAGCAGCCGATGCGGTACATCGTCGGGTCCGAGGCGTTGATCGACAGGCGTCCCGGCTTGTCCTGGCACTGGTACAGCTTCTGGCCGTCGTACGGCGGTGCGGCCGGGTAACCGGTCGCGGTGATGGCGGAGACCTTCGGCACGGCCGGGGCGTTGAAGTCGACGGGCAGGGCCGAACCGACCGTCTCCTCCAGTGACTTGCCGTTGCCGCCCTTCTCCGGCGTCACCTGGATGACGGCGTAGTCGTACGAGGCACCGTTACCGCCCGTCTCACCGCCCTGCTCGATCCACTGGTCCGAGGTCTGGGCCCACTTGCCCCACCAGACGCCGTACGGAGCGACTTCCTCCTTGGTGGCGTTCTGCAGCTGGTCGGCCGTCTTGCCCGCGTTGTTGTACGACGGCACGAACGCGATGTTGCGGTACCAGCCGCCGTTCTTGCCGGCGTGCACGCAGTGGCCCGCCGTCCACACCATGTTCGACTTGCCGGGGTGGGCCGGGTCCTCCACGACCGTCGCCGAGCAGACCATCGTGCCTTCGGGGGAGTCGAAGAACACCTTGCCTGCCGTCGCCGCGTTGGCGTGGTACGTAGGCGCCACGGCCTTCGCGTCCACCGGCGCCGGCGTCGGGTCGGTCACGCCCTGGTCACCGGAGAGGTCGTTGTCGTCGACGCCCTTGTCCGGGTCGTTGGCGTCCCGCATCCGGTCCGGGTTCCACAGGCCCTTGATGATCGGGTTGATGAAGTCGTCGGCTTCGCGCAGCCAGTCGTCCTTGTCCCAGTTCTTCCAGGCGCCGTTCTTCCACTTGTCGATGTCGATCCCGTGCTCTTTGAGCCTGTTCCTGATGTCGTCCGGGATCTTGATCTTGCCGTCGCCGCTGGTGTCGGTCGCGGAAGCGGAGGCCTGGCCGTCCGCCTTGGTGTCGCCCGAGTTGCAGGCGGTGGCGGTGAGCGCCAGCGCCGATGCGAGGGCAACGGCGGCAAGAACGGGGGAAGTTCTACGGCGGGCGCCCCTTTCCCGGCGAACGGTGAACGACGGCCTTATGGATCGCATGGTCTGACTCCCCCTGAGAAGCACTGGACGAACTGAACAAACTGGGCGCTGCGGCCGCGATCCTGCGCTCGGCGCAGGTGATCTCGCTTGAGCTCACGGCTCCTTGGAACGGCATCACACACTATGCGCTCGCTGTGGGGGACTTCCGACGGAACGGCAACGGTTCCGTCACGGCAAGGATCTTGAGGCAACCCGTAACCCGGTGAGCAATCGGGGGTTGGTAGTGATGGGGGGTCTGCTGTCCGTGTGCGGTCCCCGGCGGGAGGACAGGGAGTCGTGGCCGAGTCTGCATGCGGCGGGAGTACGTCCGAGGGAACTCTTGGACGGCGTGCTGTCGGTGAGGTGTCCGCGACGGTGCGGGCCGCGCACGAGGGGATCCTGCGACGCCAGTCGGCGCGCGAGTCGGCGGCGCGCACCTATGCGCGTGCCCTGCCGATCGTGCCCGTGCGGGCCCGGGGGCTGACCATCGAGGGCGCCGACGGCCGCCGCTACCTCGACTGCCTCTCCGGCGCCGGAACGCTCGCCCTCGGCCACAACCACCCCGTCGTACTGGAGGCCATCCGCAAAGTCCTCGACTCGGGTGCCCCGCTGCACGTCCTCGACCTGGCGACACCCGTCAAGGACGCCTTCATCACCGAGTTGTTCCACACCCTGCCGCCCGGTCTCGCAGACCACGCGCGCGTGCAGTTCTGCGGGCCGGCGGGAACCGACGCGGTGGAGGCCGCGCTCAAGCTGGTCCGCGCCGCGACCGGCCGCACCGGAATCCTGGCCTTCACCGGCGCCTACCACGGCATGACCGCCGGTGCGCTCGAAGCCTCCGGGGACGCCTCGGACGTACGGGTCGCACGCCTGCCCTATCCGCAGGACTACCGCTGCCCCTTCGGTGTCGGCGGCCCCCGCGGCGCTGAACTCGCCGCTCGCTGGACCGAGTCCGTCCTCGGCGACCCCAAGTCGGGGGTGCCGCATCCCGCCGGGATGATCCTCGAACCCGTGCAGGGCGAGGGCGGGGTGATTCCCGCGCCGGACGCGTGGATGCGGCGTATGCGGCAGATCACGGCGACCCGCTCCATCCCGTTGATCGCCGACGAGGTCCAGACGGGGGTCGGACGGACCGGTGCCTTCTGGGCGGTGGAACACAGCGGCGTCACCCCCGACGTGATGGTGCTCTCCAAGGCCATCGGCGGCAGCCTCCCCCTCGCCGTGGTGGTCTACCGCGACGAGCTCGACGTCTGGGAACCCGGCGCCCACGCAGGCACGTTCCGCGGCAACCAACTCGCCATGGCCGCGGGCACGGCCACCCTGACCTACGTCCGCGAAAACCGCCTCGCCGAGCGAGCGGCCACCCTCGGCTCCCGCATGCTCGACCAACTTCGTTCCCTGGCAAGGGAGTTTCCCTGCATCGGGGACGTACGGGGGCGGGGGCTGATGATCGGGATGGAGTTGGTGGATGCGGAGGGAGATCGCGAGGGCTTCGGCGGCGGGGGCGGTCAGGGCGGTGGGGGTTCCCGTGATGTCAGTGGGGGCTCGGATTCGGAGGGCTTGGAGGGGAAGTTCGGCGGGGTCGATGTCGATCGGGGGCCTCTCAACGGCGGGGTGACTCCGGCGGCGGTACGGGACTCCGGCGCCGTCAGCCCGCGACCGGCCGCTCCCGAACTCGCGGCCGCAGTCCAACGGGAGTGCCTGCGACGTGGCCTGATCGTCGAACTGGGGGGCCGCCATGCAAGCGTCGTGCGACTGCTCCCACCCCTGACGATCAGCGACGAACAGGCGGCCGCGGTACTCGACCGACTGGCCGAAGCGGTGCAGACGGCGTCCCGCGACCACGACCGCACCGGCCGGCCACCTGGCACACGACGACTGCACGGCCCCGATCCCAGGCACCGCCGTCAGGGCGATCGCGCCGAGCGGGCGGGCTAGTACGGCAACTGCTGCGGGCGCGCACGTGTGCGTTCCGTCGGCATCAACGCCCCTGCCCGCGCTCCCTCTTGCGGCCGCGTCGGGGTATCGATGCTCGCCGTGGATGCCCCGCACAACCGACAACATCTCGACTTGCCTCCCCTCGAAACCAGGACATCGCTCATACCTCCACTTCGCCCGTAGCGCCGTACGACCGAGGTTCGTCACCGCACGAGCCAGAACCACCCACGAGGACCACCTTGAATCCCACCCCCACATCCGACGCCCGCGCCCACACCCCGGAGCGAAACTCCTGCGACGCATCGCCCTCCCACGACGCCGAATCGACGCCGACGACTCCATCAGTGCCTTGTCAGCAGGAGCGGGACGTGGAGCGAGGGCGGAAGGAGGATGCGGGGCTGGTGCTGGAGCGGGATCAGGGGCTTGAGCCGGAAGAGAGGGTGGAGCCGGAACAGAGGGTGCAGTGGGCTTCGGGTGGGGGAGGAGCCTCGGGGGAGTGCTGGGACGTTGACCAGTGGGTGGACGCAGAAGCAGCTGGGGGCGCGGGGGAGGACGGTGGCTCAGGGACGGGCCGCGTCCTGGAGCAGGACAGTGGCTCAGGGGCGGTCCGAGTCCTGGAGCAGGACGGAGGCTCAGGGGTGAGCCGGGTTCTGGAGCAGGACCGGGGCCCAGGGGCGAGCGGGGTTCCGGGGCAGGAAGTAGGCAGAGGGGTAGGCCGGATTCCGGAGCACGAAGAAGGCCCGGGAGTGTGCCGGGGTCCGGAGTGCGGAGCGGACGGGCAGCCACAGAGGGTGCCGGAGCAAGGCACAGGGGTAGGCGGGATTCCGGAGCACGAAGAAGGCCTGGGAGCGGGCCGGGGTCCGGAGTGCGGAGCGGACCGGCAGCCACAAGGGGTGCCGGAGCAAGGGTCGTCATCGGAGCCCCGGATGCCTTGGGAGCCCGGGACGACACGGGACCAAGAGAGGGTCCCGGAGCAGCGCAAAGCCTCCGTCACCGAGAGCCCGCTCCGCGCCCCCGGCGGGCGGCCCCATCACGCCGACCTCCTGGAGCACCCCGACCCGCGCACCGCAGCCAATGCCGCGGCCGTCGAGAACCTGCTTCGCTGCTGGGTACGTGAAGCCGGCCTCCGGGCCCCCGAGGACGGCACGCTCAGCATCCCCTTGCCTGCCAGTGGCACGGCCCTCCTCACCCCGGTCCACTACTGGTCCCCGACCGGATGGCACCGATTCGGTCTCCCGGTCCTCGCCACTGCCCCCGAAGGATCCCCGTCGGCCGACGCGGTCACAGTCGCCGTGCTACTCGCTCGGGAGACGTCCAACACGGGTGACCACACGGCCGACTTGCCCGCTACTGCCGGCTCTGCAACGACAACCGGCATCTCGACTGCTCCTTCCTCTGGGCTTGTGACGACCGCCCTTCCGAGGGCTTCTTCCTCGGATCCCGTGACGACCGCCATTCCAACGGCTTCTTCCTCGGATTCCGTGACCACCGCGATCCCGACACCTCCTGCCCCCAGCCCTGCCCGGACGGTTCCTGCCCCAACTCCCGCGCCGAGCGCAGGCAGCCCATCGGTTCCTGCTCCCGGTCCCGCGCCCACCGCAGGCACCCCATCGGTTCCCACCCAGGGACCCGTGGCGACGACCACCACCCCACCCGCACCTACCTCCGTTTCCGCAACGAGGCCTTGCTCTCCGACGACCGCCTCCCCCGACGCGCAGCCGACCATCTGTAACCCACTGCCAGTCACCCCCGCCGTCGCGAACAGTGCTGTCCCTGCCCCCGAGCGCGGCACCACCCTCACCCCCGAAAGCGGCACCGCTCCCGACCTCACCAGCGGCGCAGCCGTCCGCTCGTTGGCCGGTGCCACCCCCGAACAAAGTGCCAACGCCGCCCGCACCACCCCCGCGACCCCCTGCACATCCACCCCCGACCTGGTCGCCCGCGTCGCCGACTCCCTCCGTCGTACCGTCACGTTCATCCGTGAGCGCCGGGAACACCCTGGCGATGGACCCGAGCTCTTTCTCGCGGCCGAGCAGGCACTCGTGCTCGGGCATCCGCTGCACCCCACTCCGAAGAGCCGCGAAGGCCTCTCCGAAGCCGAGGCCGGCCTGTACTCACCGGAGTTGCACGGTTCCTTTCCCCTTCACTGGCTGGCTGTCGCCCCTTCCGCGCTGGCCACGGACTCCGCCTGGACCGAGCGCGGCCGCCTCGTCCCCGCGCCGCAGCTCATGGCACGCCTCGCCGAAGCCGATCTGTCGCTGCCCGACGGCTACGCAGCCCTGCCTCTGCACCCCTGGCAGCTGCGCGAGGTCCGGCAACGCTCCGAGACCGCGGCCCTGTTCGACGCCGGACTCCTCCGCGACCTCGGCACGCATGGCCCCCCATGGCACCCCACCTCCTCCGTACGCACCATCTATCGGTCCAACTCCCCGGCCATGCTCAAGCTGTCGCTGGGCCTGCGGATCACCAACTCCTGTCGCGAGAACCTCCGTAAGGAACTGCATCGAGGCGTCGAGGTCCACCGCCTGCTGCGCAGCGGCCTGTCCGAGCAGTGGCGGGCCGCCCACCCCGGGTTCGACATCGTCCGCGACCCGGCCTGGCTGGCGGTCGACGCGCCGGACGGCAGCCCCGTGCCCGGACTCGACGTGATGATCCGGCACAACCCGTTCAGCCCGTCGGACGACGTCTCCTGCGTCGCCGGACTCGTGTCGCCCCGGCCGCAGGTCCAAGCAGGCAGGACCCCAGCGGGCTCGCCGCGCCGCCCCCTGGAGACGGATCCGTCGATCCTGCGGTCCCGACTGGCGACGGTCGTCACGCGCATCGCGGGCCGAACGGGTCGCCCCTGCAAGGCGGTTGCCGCTGAGTGGTTCCTGCGCTACCTCGAGCAGGTCGTCCGTCCCGTGTTGTGGCTGGACGCGGAGGCGGGGATCGCCCTGGAGGCCCACCAGCAGAACACGCTGCTCCTGCTGGACGCCGACGGCTGGCCCGCAGGCGGCCGCTACCGCGACAACCAGGGCTACTACTTCCGCGAGTCCCGGCGCACGGAGCTCGACGCCCGGCTGCCCGGTATCGGCGAGTACAGCGACACCTTCGTCTCCGACGAGGTCACAGACGAGCGATTCGCCTACTACCTTGCGATCAACAACGTGCTCGGCCTCATCGGCGCCTTCGGATCCCAGCGCCTCGCCGACGAACGGCTGCTGCTCGCCGCCTTCCGCCGCTTTCTCGGCGACGTCGCCTCCGGTCCCGCGCGACTGCGCACCTCACTACCCGCCCACCTGCTGGACTCACCCGTCCTGCGCTGCAAGGCCAATCTCCTGACCCGGCTGCACGGCCTCGACGAACTCGTCGGCCCGGTCGACACCCAGTCCGTCTACGTCACCATCGCCAATCCCCTCCATTCCTGACAGCTACTGCCGACCACTGCCCATCACCACCAACTCCCTTTCGCTCTGAGGAACATGCCCCACCCCGTCTTCTGAGAGGAGCGTCGCAGTGCCTCCCACCGACGCCACCGCACACGCAGCCACCGCCCTCGGCACCGACACCGGTGCCGACACGAGCCCCTTCACGGCTGAGAGCAGTACCCGCGTGGGCACGGACAGCGAGGACACGCTGGACCTGCGTCTGCCCGACGAGCTGCTTGCGCTCTTCGCGGCGGAAACCGACTCCGGCGAGGCACAAAGCCGGCGTGAAGACATGACCTCGCCCATTTCCGTCACCGCGGGCGACGAGGACCTTCTCGACCGCGTCGCCGACTGGGGGCCGGTCGTCACACCCGTGGGCGTCTTCCACCTCGTCCCCGTGCACGTCGAGCGGGACCTACCGCTGATCAGCCGCTGGATGAACGACCCTGCCGTCGCGGAGTTCTGGGAGCTGGCAGGCCTCGAGACCGTCACCGAGAGCCACCTGCGGGCCCAGCTCTCCGGCGACGGACGCAGCGTTCCGTGCCTCGGAGTGCTGGAGGGCACGCCGATGAGTTACTGGGAGATCTACCGGGCTGATCTCGACCCATTGGCCCGCTACTTCCCCGCTCGACCTCATGACACCGGAATCCACCTCCTCATCGGCGGGGTCGCCGACCGTGGCCGCAAGCTCGGCAGCACCCTGCTCAGAGCCGTGGCCGACCTCGCCCTCGACAAGCGGCCTGCCTGCGCACGCGTCATCGCGGAACCCGACCTTCGCAACACCCCTTCCGTCGCTGCCTTTCTGAGCGCCGGCTTCCGGTTCTCCGCCGAGGTCGACCTGCCCGCCAAGCGAGCCGCCTTCATGGTCCGAGACCGGTCCCTACGCGATCTGCTGTGACGCTGCGTCGCAACGTCGTCACTTTTGGTACACCGCTCGCGCCGATCCGGTTCCCATCTCCGCCGAGCCGGTTTTCCACGCTGATCCCACACGCATCCGAGCCGACCCCACACCCACCCGAGCCGATATCGCATGCGCCCGATCCGATCTCACACGCCGTCGAGCCGACCTGCCCAAGCGATCCGCCCCGACCCTCACCCGAGGAGCACCCGGTCTTGATCCCGCCCCTCGCCACCGCCTTGATCACCCGTTTGTCAGTGCCGGGCCGTAGGGTGGTCGCGCTATGACGAAGCCCTCACTCCCCGAACTCCTGCATGCTGCCGTCACTGCCGTCGGCGGTACGGAGCGCCCCGGCCAGGTGACCATGGCCGAAGCCGTCGCGGAGGCGATCGACGACGGATCCCATCTGCTGATCCAGGCCGGCACCGGCACCGGAAAGTCGCTCGGCTACCTCGTGCCCGCGCTCGCGCACGGGGAGCGTGTCGTCGTGGCGACGGCCACGCTCGCTCTGCAGCGCCAGCTCGTCGAGCGGGACCTGCCCCGCACCGTCGACGCGCTGCACCCCTTGCTGCGTCGCCGCCCGGAGTTCGCGATGCTGAAGGGCAGGTCGAACTACCTCTGCCTGCACCGCCTCCACGAGGGCGTCCCGCAGGACGAGGAGGAGGGCCTCTTCGACCAGTTCGAGGCAGCCGCGCCCACCAGCAAACTGGGCCAGGACCTGCTGCGGCTGCGCGAGTGGTCGGACGAGACCGAGACCGGTGACCGCGACAACCTCACGCCCGGAGTCTCCGACCGCGCCTGGGCGCAGGTGTCGGTCTCCTCGCGGGAGTGTCTGGGTGCCACGAAGTGCGCGTACGGCGCCGAGTGTTTCGCCGAGATGGCCCGGGAGCGCGCCAAGCTCGCCGAAGTCGTCGTCACCAACCATGCGCTGCTCGCGATCGACGCCATTGAAGGCGCCCCGGTCCTCCCGCAGCACGAGGTGCTGATCGTCGACGAAGGACACGAGCTGGTCTCCCGGGTCACCGGAGTGGCCACGGGTGAACTCACGCCGGGCCAGGTCAACCGCGCGGTGCGCCGCGCCGCGAAGCTCGCCAACGAGAAGGCAGCCGACCAGCTCCAGACCGCCGCCGAGGGCTTCGAGCGGCTGATGGAGCTGGCCCTGCCGGGCCGCCTGGAGGAGATCCCGGAGGACCTCGGGTATGCGCTCATGGCGTTGCGCGACGCCTGCCGTACGGTGATCTCCGCGATCGGAGCGACCCGCGACAAGTCCGTCCAGGACGAGGATGCGGTCCGCAAGCAGGCGCTGGCCTCGGTGGAGACGGTGCACGACGTGGCGGAGCGGATCACGAACGGCTCTGAGTGGGACGTCGTCTGGTACGAGCGCCATGACCGCTTCGGCGCTTCCCTGCGCGTTGCCCCCATGTCCGTGTCGGGCCTGCTGAGGGAGAAGCTCTTCGCGGACCGCTCCGTCGTCCTGACCTCCGCGACGCTCAAGCTGGGCGGCGACTTCAACGGTGTCGGCGCCTCCCTCGGGCTGGCCCCGGAGGGCACACAGGGCGAGGAACTCCCGCAGTGGAAGGGCGTCGACGTCGGCTCCCCCTTCGACTACCCCAGGCAGGGCATCCTCTACGTCGCCAAGCATCTGTCGCGCCCCGCACGTGACGGAGACCGTGCGGACATGCTGGACGAGCTGACGGAGCTGATCCAGGCGGCGGGTGGCCGCACCCTCGGCCTCTTCTCCTCCATGCGGGCCGCGCAGCTCGCCGCCGAGGAACTGCGCTCCCGGATCCCGGAGTTCCCGATCCTCCTCCAGGGCGAGGAGACGCTCGGCGAGCTGATCAAGAACTTCTCCGCCGATCCGAAGACCTGCCTCTTCGGCACCCTGTCGCTCTGGCAGGGCGTCGACGTTCCCGGCCCCAGCTGCCAGCTGGTCGTCATGGACAAGATTCCGTTCCCGCGTCCTGACGACCCGCTGATGAGCGCCCGCCAGAAGGCGGTGGAGGACGGGGGAGGCAACGGCTTCATGGCAGTTGCCGCCACGCACGCCGCGCTGCTCATGGCCCAGGGTGCCGGCCGCCTCGTACGGGCATCGGGGGATCGCGGCGTGGTCGCCGTACTGGACCAGCGTCTGGCCACGGCCAGGTACGGGAGTTATCTGAAGGCGTCGCTGCCGGACTTCTGGTCGACGACGGACCGCAACCAGGTCCGGAAGTCGCTGGCGGCGATCGACGCGACGGCAAAGAAGGCCGAAGCAGAGGCCGAAGCAGAGGCCGAAACAGCGGCTGAAGGAGAGGCCGAAGCAGAGGCCGAAACAGCGGCTGAAGGAGAGGCCGAAGCAGAGGTCGAGTGATCGAGGTCGAATGATTGGGGGTTGGTCTGTCGCGGCGCCGCGACAGACCAACCCCCAATCCAAAGCCACCGGCCGCCGGGGCCGGACAGCACAGGGCCCCGGAACCGGCGCAGGGGTCCCGGGGCCCGGTCAGAGGGCGGTTCCTTGCGAACCGCCCGCCGCAGCCGTCAAACGCGCCGCAGCACTGCCACCACCTTGCCGAGGATGGTCGCGTCGTCGCCCGGGATCGGCTCGTACGCCGCGTTGTGCGGGAGGAGCCAGACATGGCCGTCCTCGCGCTTGAAGCGCTTGACGGTGGCCTCGCCTTCGAGCATCGCCGCGACGATGTCGCCGTTCTCGGCGACGGGTTGGCGGCGCACCGTGACCCAGTCGCCGTCGCAGATCGCGGCCTCGATCATGGAGTCGCCGACGACCTTCAGTACGAACAGTTCGCCGTCACCGACCAGTTGGCGGGGGAGAGGGAAGACGTCCTCGACCGACTCCTCGGCGAGGATCGGGCCACCGGCGGCGATGCGGCCGACCAGCGGGACGTAGGATGCCGCGGGCTTGCCGGCGGTGTCGGTGGGCTGCACGGAGGCGCCCTGGTCGGAGCCGCGGACCTCGTACGCGCGCGGACGGTGCGGGTCTCGGCGCAGGAAGCCCTTGCGTTCCAGTGCCATCAGCTGGTGTGCGACCGAGGAGGTGCTGGACAGGCCGACCGCCTGGCCGATCTCCCGCATCGACGGCGGGTAGCCGCGCCGCTGCACGGAGTCCCTGATGACCTCGATCACCCGGCGCTGCCGGTCGGTGAGCCCCGAGCTGTCCGCACGGATGCCTGGAGGTCGGCCCGGTAGGGAGCGCTTGTGCCCCTCGGGATTCACGGCTTCGTTCATCGCATGCACCGGCTCGAGTCGGCCCTGGGAGCGGTCCTGGGCAGTGATGGTGGCACTGTCTGCGGTGGTGGTCACGTCGGCCCCTCTCGATGGTCTCCCTGCTGGACAACGGTAGTTGCTTTCGAAAGGTTGCGCCAAACACACGTTCGAGTGAAAAAACGTGGATCGCCTGACTTGATCATGTGTCTGGGTGTATGGCTAACGCGATATCCGGCGGACAAAAGAGCCCATTGTTGTACGCTTCACCGCCGAGGTGCTGACCTCGTGGGTTACTGCCCCAGTCTGCCACCCGGCATTCCGTCAACCGGGAGCCAGCCACCATCTCTGCGGGAGCCCCACGTCCTCTCCCTGTGGCGCCCACGGTATCTCCGCATGTGCCGCAACGGTACGGCTGTGCACCGCCGTATCCGGTGCGACGCCCCGGTCGCGTGGCACATGCCAATACCTGCGCGACACGCGCGCGTGGCGTGTATGTATGGGCCAATCCCCACATCTAGTGGTTGGATTGCAGCAGCAGCCCAGAAGTTGTGGTCCCCCGGGTCTTCAGGCCCCTGGCGATCGCCTATGCTTGGGGCTGCTTCGAGGGGCCCATGAGGCCCAGCGAGGCTATTGAGTCTGCTGTGAGGAGGGTTGGGAGATCATGCACTGCCCCTTCTGCAGGCACCCCGACAGCCGTGTCGTCGACAGCCGTACGACCGACGACGGTACGTCGATCCGCCGGCGCCGCCAGTGCCCTGACTGCTCCCGTCGTTTCACGACTGTGGAGACGTGCTCGCTCATGGTGGTCAAGCGATCCGGAGTCACCGAGCCTTTCAGTCGTACCAAGGTCATCAACGGCGTGCGCAAGGCATGCCAGGGACGGCCTGTCACCGAGGACGCACTCGCCCAGCTCGGCCAGCGGGTCGAGGAGGCGGTGCGGGCCACGGGAAGCGCCGAACTGACCACCCACGACGTGGGGCTGGCCATTCTCGGCCCGTTGCAGGAGCTCGACCTCGTCGCGTATCTGCGATTCGCCTCCGTCTACCGGGCGTTCAACTCGCTCGACGACTTCGAGGCGGCCATCGCGGAGCTCAGGGAGGAGACGCGACCCGCCGCCGCGGACAACGACGACCGCGAGGGCGTTGTCGCAGGGAGCCAGGAAGACGACCGCGGGCGCGGAGGGACCACTCAGGTTCCCGAGCCCGCTCACGCCGCCGACTGACCGGCGGGCCGGAACCGGGCCAGGATCCCGGACCCGACCACGAGGCGGCGACCGAAGACCTGTTGCGGGGGGCGTTGAGACCTGCCCGCAGCACCAGACACAACACCGTGCCACGGGAACATCGCGGCACTTCAGGGCGTTTTAGCCCGTACAGGGAGGCGGCATGACAGAGACGGCGAGCGGTCCGGCACGGAGTTCCCGCGCCAAGGGCACCAAGGCGACCAAGGGGCTGCGTATCGAGCGCATCCACACCACTCCCGGCGTGCACCCGTACGACGAGGTGGCCTGGGAGCGCCGTGACGTCGTCATGACCAACTGGCGCGACGGCTCGGTCAATTTCGAGCAGCGAGGCGTCGAGTTCCCCGACTTCTGGTCGGTGAACGCGGTCAACATCGTCACCAGCAAGTACTTCCGCGGTGCTGTCGGCACCCCGCAGCGCGAGACCGGCCTCAGGCAGCTGATCGACCGCATCGTGAAGACGTACCGGAAGGCAGGCGAGGACTACAAGTACTTCGCCTCGCCCGCGGACGCCGAGATCTTCGAGCACGAGCTGGCTTACGCCCTCCTGCACCAGATCTTCAGCTTCAACAGTCCCGTCTGGTTCAACGTCGGCACCCCGCAGCCCCAGCAGGTCTCGGCCTGCTTCATCCTGTCCGTCGACGACTCCATGGAGTCGATCCTCGACTGGTACAAGGAAGAGGGCATGATCTTCAAGGGCGGCTCCGGTGCCGGCCTGAACCTCTCCCGCATCCGTTCCTCCAAGGAGCTGCTGTCCTCCGGTGGCAACGCCTCCGGCCCGGTCTCCTTCATGCGCGGCGCCGACGCCTCCGCGGGCACCATCAAGTCCGGTGGCGCCACCCGCCGTGCCGCCAAGATGGTCATCCTCGACGTCGACCACCCTGACATCGAGGGCTTCATCGAGACCAAGGTGAAGGAAGAGGAGAAGATCCGCGCCCTGCGCGACGCGGGCTTCGACATGGACCTCGGCGGCGATGACATCACCTCCGTGCAGTACCAGAACGCCAACAACTCGGTCCGGGTGAACGACGAGTTCATGAAGGCGGTCGAGCAGGGCGGCAAGTTCGGCCTGCGCGCGCGGATGACCGGCGAGGTCATCGAAGAGGTCGACGCCAAGGGCCTGTTCCGCAAGATGGCCGAGGCCGCCTGGGCCTGCGCCGACCCGGGCATCCAGTACGACGACACCATCAACCAGTGGCACACCTGCCCGGAGTCCGGCCGTATCAACGGCTCGAACCCCTGCAGCGAGTACATGCACCTGGACAACACGTCCTGCAACCTCGCCTCGCTGAACCTGATGAAGTTCCTGAAGGACGACGGCAAGGGCCACCAGTCCTTCGACGCCGAGCGGTTCGCCACGGTGGTCGAGCTCGTCATCACCGCGATGGACATCTCCATCTGCTTCGCGGACTTCCCGACCCAGAAGATCGGCGAGAACACGCGCGCGTTCCGCCAGCTCGGCATCGGCTACGCCAACCTCGGCGCCCTGCTGATGGCGACCGGTCACGCGTACGACTCCGACGGCGGCCGCGCGCTCGCCGGTGCCATCACCTCCCTGATGACCGGCAGGTCTTACAAGCGCTCCGCCGAACTCGCCGCCGTTGTCGGCCCGTACGACGGCTACGCGCGCAACGCGAGTGCCCACAACCGCGTCATGAAGCAGCACGCCGACGCCAACACCGTGGCCGTCCGCATGGACGACCTGGACTCGCCGATCTGGGCCGCCGCCACGGAGGCCTGGCAGGACGTGCTGCGTCTCGGCGAGAAGAACGGTTTCCGTAACGCTCAGGCGTCGGTCATCGCCCCGACCGGCACCATCGGCCTTGCGATGTCCTGCGACACCACCGGCCTCGAGCCCGACCTCGCCCTGGTCAAGTTCAAGAAGCTGGTCGGCGGCGGCTCGATGCAGATCGTCAACGGCACGGTTCCGCAGGCCCTGCGCCGCCTGGGCTACCAGGAGGAGCAGATCGAGGCGATCGTCGCCCACATCGCCGACCACGGCAATGTCGTCGACGCCCCGGGCCTCAAGCACGGGCACTACGAGGTGTTCGACTGCGCCATGGGCGAGCGCTCCATCTCCGCGATGGGCCACGTCCGCATGATGGCCGCGATCCAGCCGTGGATCTCCGGCGCGCTCTCCAAGACGGTCAACCTGCCGGAGACGGCGACCGTCGAGGACGTCGAAGAGGTCTACTTCGAGGCGTGGAAGATGGGCGTCAAGGCGCTCGCGATCTACCGCGACAACTGCAAGGTCGGCCAGCCCCTCTCCGCGAAGACCAAGGAGAAGGGAAAGTCCGCGGCCGACGCTGTCACGGAGAAGGCCGAGGCGACCATCCGCGAGACGGTCGAGAAGGTCATCGAGTACCGCCCGGTCCGCAAGCGCCTGCCCAAGGGCCGTCCCGGCATCACGACGTCCTTCACGGTCGGCGGCGCCGAGGGCTACATGACCGCCAACTCCTACCCGGACGACGGTCTCGGCGAGGTCTTCCTGAAGATGTCCAAGCAGGGCTCCACCCTCGCGGGCATGATGGACGCCTTCTCCATCGCGGTCTCCGTCGGTCTCCAGTACGGCGTGCCGCTGGAGACGTACGTCTCGAAGTTCACCAACATGCGCTTCGAGCCGGCCGGCATGACGGACGACCCGGACGTGCGGATGGCGCAGTCGATCGTCGACTACATCTTCCGCCGCCTGGCGCTCGACTTCCTGCCCTTCGAGACGCGTTCCGCCCTCGGCATCCACTCCGCCGATGAGCGCCAGCGTCACCTGGAGACCGGCTCGTACGAGCCCTCCGACGACGAGATGGACGTAGAGGGCCTGGCCCAGTCGGCGCCGCGCGCACAGGAGTTGAAGGCGGTCGCCACGCCGAAGGCTCAGGTCGAGGCGGCCAAGCCCGCCCCGCAGCAGGCCCACACCAGCGCCGAGCTGGTGGAGATGCAGCTGGGCATCCAGGCCGACGCCCCGCTGTGCTTCTCCTGCGGTACGAAGATGCAGCGGGCCGGCTCCTGCTACATCTGCGAGGGCTGCGGCTCGACCAGCGGCTGCAGCTGACACCGGGCCGGGGCACGTCCCCGCCTGACAGGTAGTCCCTGAAGCGGAGGGGCGCCGACCACGCGTCGGTGCCCCTCCGTGCCGTACGGCGTCAGTCAGGGCTGGTGCGCCTGGCCCATGATGCTGGTGAACGTCGCCGGGTCGTCCTCGAAGCCGTGGACACCGGGGTCGAAGTTCCAGCCGCCGGTCTCGTCGCGTACAAACTCCCCGACCGTGGCCGCCGTCGCCCCGAGGACGTCGCCGAAATCGCCCTCGGCCAGGACGTTGTAACCCTCGCGGATGCGCAGGCCCGGGTTGAGCACGCCGACGAAGGTCCGGTGTGCCGAACGCTGCTGGATGACGACACCGACCACCACGCGCGCGTACCGGCCGTTCAGCCGGTCGAGCTCCAGCGTCATGACCTCGTCCCAGCCGAAGCCCTTGCCGTCCTTGCTGTCCCGGTTGAGGTAGATGGTGCCGTCGGGAGAGCGGCTGTCGAAGTGCACCACGTAGTCGGGGGCGCCGTACGGATCGCCCGCCAGGTAGGTGGCGGCGACGATGTCCAGATCGGTGGGCGGCTCTCCCGTCGGACTCGGATCCCACTTCAGTGCGACTTCGGCCTTGCGGATCCCCTTGTTGAGGCCGTTCACCAGACTTCCCCTTCCCCGTTCCCCGTACGCTGCCGCCGCCCCGAACTGCCGGACGGACAAGGCCGGTTGTCCATCCTGCCACGCGCGCGCGTACGGGTGCCGCAGAGCTGTCCGCCGGAGAGTGACCGGCGCCACGCTCCGTGGCCTTACGATGGCGCGGTGCTGGTCAAGTGGATTCGCTGCACCGTGGTGGACCGCCGCGGCTTCGAGCGGGGGCAGCGAAAGTGGGCGGGGCTTCTGGGGGAGCCGGGGTTTCGGGGACAAGGTGGTGGCTGGAGCCGGGGACGGACAGGAGTGGCGCACATTTTCGCTTTCTGGGAGAGCCGTGCCTTCTACGACTCCTTCATGGCCCGATCCCACGATCGGCTGGCGGCAGCCCAGTCGGGCACCTTCAAGGATGCCCAGGTCAAGCTCTTCGACTACCGCTTCGACGTGAAGACCGGCTTCGAGCCGCGTTTCACGGACGCCGACCTGCTGCGGGTCGCCCTCTGCCGAGTGCACGAGGAGCGCGCCGAGCACTTCACGCTGATGCAGGAGAAGGTCTGGAACCCCGCCATGGCCGGCTCTCCCGGCATGATCCGGGGCCTGTTCGGCGAAGCACCGGGACATGAGTTCCTGGTGCTGTCGATGTGGCGGCAGGCCGCCGAACACGGCAAGTACCGCACGGAGCGCGTGGAGCGACTGGCTCTGCGGGCTCAGACGGAGGCAGACGTCGCGGCCCTCACGGGCGACATCGTCGAGCTGGAGCCGACCTGGACCGTCTGATCCTTCCCCCAAGTTTGAAAACCGGACGCGTTAATTGAGCTCCCTGGGGTGACTCATGGTGCAGGAAGTGTGTGACCTACGCCGTATAGAGCGCGTACGAGTGCTCGATCAGCCGTCACCCGATCTAGGGTTTTGGCATGGCACGACCACGGCGCATCGTCCTTGTCCGGCACGGAGAGTCAACGGGCAATGTTGATGACACCGTTTACGAGCGCGAGCCCGACCACGCGCTGGCGCTGACCGAGCGCGGTTGGCAGCAAGCAGAGGAGACCGGCAAGCGGCTGCGCGAGATATTCGGCCGCGAGCGCGTCAGCGTGTACGTGTCCCCGTACCGCCGTACGCACGAGACCCTGCGCGCCTTCCATCTCGACCCCGAGCTCATCCGGGTGCGCGAGGAGCCCAGGCTGCGCGAACAGGACTGGGGAAACTGGCAGGACCGCGACGATGTGCGCCTCCAGAAGGCCTACCGGGACGCGTACGGCCACTTCTTCTACCGCTTCGCCCAGGGGGAGTCCGGTGCCGACGTGTACGACCGGGTCGGCAACTTCCTGGAGAGCCTGTACCGCAGCTTCGAGGCCCCCGACCACCCGTCCAACGTGTTGCTGGTGACCCACGGTCTGGCCATGCGGCTGTTCTGCATGCGGTGGTTCCACTGGACGGTCGCGGAATTCGAGTCACTGTCGAATCCGGGGAACGCGGAGATGCGGATGCTCGTTCTCGGGGACGACGGCAAGTACGCGCTTGACCGGCCGTTCGAACGCTGGCGAGATCCGGAACCGTACGGGATCACTGGATAGAGTGGCAGAGCGATGACCCCTGATTCCATTCCCGACGGGCGCCTGGACCGTGCCCTGGCCAGCCTGCGTGGACTGGCGGTGGGGGATGCCCTCGGCTCACAGTTCTTCGTGCCGGCGAACTACCCGCTGCTGAAGCGTCGCGAGCTGCCGCCCGGCCCCTGGCAGTGGACCGACGACACGGAGATGGCCTGTTCAGTGGTCGCCGTCCTGGCCGCCCATCGGCGCATCGACCAGGACGCCCTGGCGCACTCCTTCGCCGAGCATCACGACTTCGACCGGGGATACGGCCCCGCCGTCAACCGCCTGCTGCGACTGGTCCGGGAGGGCGCCGACTGGCGGGAGCTCGCCGCAGAGCTCTTCAACGGACAGGGGTCCTGGGGCAACGGCGCGGCGATGCGGATCGCCCCTCTGGGCGCCTGGTACGCGGACGATCCGGAGCAGGCGACCCACCAGGCGGAGATCTCTGCCTATCCCACGCACCAGCACCGCGAGGCCGTCGTCGGCTCCATGGCGGTTGCGGCCGCCGCCGCGCTGGTGGCCGCTCCCGGCGGCCCGCCGAGCCCCGGGGCACTCCTCGACGGCGTCGTCGCCCTGGTCCCGAAGAGCGCCGTCGGCGCCGGCCTGCGGCGCGTACGGGACATGCTCGACTACGGCGACGCCGGCACCGTCGCGGCCGTACTGGGCTGCGGACGGCGTACGTCGGCCCATGACACCGTGCCCTTCGCGCTCTGGTCGGCCGCGCGGGCCCTCGGCGACTACGAGCAGGCCTTCTGGACGACCGCGCAGGTCGGCGGAGACGTGGACACGACCTGCGCCATCGTGGGTGGCGTGATCGCCGCCGGGAAGGCGGGGTTGCCGCCCGCCGAATGGGTGGCACTGACGGAGGCATTGCCCGACTGGGTCCGAACGTCCGGGTGATGCCGGTCTGAGCCCTCTCCCGCTTCGGGGAGCGTGCGACGAGGGCCGATGGAAACTCTCTGTGCTTCTTGGGAACTCTGCGTAACTACCCGTCCGTTGTCGTGGCATCAGCTGTGCAGCGCATGAGTCGGTACGTGCAGGTGACGCGCGAGAGGTCCTGGGGGTGGTCATGCAGTTCGTGATGGTGTGGGCGGTGCTCTCGGTTCTGATGTCGCTGCGCCCTGCCGGGCGTATGCGGATGGCCGGACCGAGGTCCTCGCCGTCGGTCCCCTGGACCCGGTCCGGCCATCCACGGCCCGATGCGGGCGCGGGCGGGTCAGCCCACCGGCGCCCCCGCTGTGCCGGCGAGTGCTTCCAGGTCGCTCTTGCGGACCCGGATCACGAACCAGGCTGCGCCAAGGGCGAGCACGGCCATGGCCGCAGCCGCGACGAAGCCCATGGAAATGCCCTGGGCGAGCACCTCGTGCCCCCACGTGCCGGGCAACTGGTGCGTCTTCGCGAACTCTGCCTTCTGCTCTGCCGAACCGTTGGTGAGGAACTTCGGCAGCTGCTTCTTCGCCTCGTCCTTGCTGGCCGACCCGAACACCGTCGTCAGGATGGAGAGGCCCAGCGAACCTCCCACCTGCTGTGTGGCGTTGAGCAGTCCGGAGGCCGCGCCCGCCTCGTGCTGGGCGACACCGGAGACCGCCGTGACCGTCAGCGTCACGAAGTTCAGGCCCATGCCGAAGCCGAACACCAGCATCGGGCCGAGCACCCCGCCGGCGTACGAACTGTCGGAGCTGATGAGGGTCTGCCAGGCCAGTCCGATCACCGCGAGAGCCGAGCCGGTGAGCATGAAGGGCTTGGGCCCGAGCACCGGCAGGAACCGCTGCGACAGCCCCGCGCCGAGCGCGATCACGACCGTCACGGGCAGGAAGGCGAGGCCGGCCTGGATCGGGCTGTACCCCAGCACGTTCTGCACGAAGAGCACGATGTAGAAGAACATGCCGAACATCGCCGCGGCCAGGCTCAGCATGATCACGTACGTGCCCGAGCGGTTGCGGTCGGCGAACATCCGCAACGGGGTGATGGGCTCCTTGGCCCGGGACTCGATCAGCGCGAAGGCCACCAGCAGGACCACGGCGGCGCCGAAGGACCCGATGGCCAGGCTGTCCCGCCAGCCTTCGTCCGCCGCGCGGATGAAGCCGTAGACGAGGGAAGCCATGCCCGCTGTCGAGGTCACGGCTCCCGCGATGTCGAAGCGGCCGGAGTGCCGTTCGGACTCGTTGATGTACATCGGTGCGAGGACGGCGATCAGTACGCCGATCGGTACGTTCACGAAGAGCACCCAGCGCCAGTCGAGCCACTCGGTGAGCATGCCGCCCGCGAGCAGACCGATCGCGCCACCGCCCGCGGAGACAGCGGCGAAGACGCCGAACGCCCGGTTCCGCTCCGGGCCTTCGGGGAACGTCGTGGTGATGAGCGCCAGCGAGGTGGGCGATGCGATCGCGCCACCCATGCCCTGCAGGACGCGTGCGGCCAGCAACTGCCAGGGTTCCTGGGCGAGTCCGCCGAGCAGCGAGGCGAAGGTGAACAGGAGGATGCCGGTCATGAAGACCCGGCGGCGGCCGAGGATGTCCCCGGCCCGGCCGCCGAGAAGCAGCAGGCCGCCGAAGGTGAGTGTGTAGGCGCTGACGACCCAGGTGAGGTCGGTGGTGCTGAACTTCAGCGCGTCTTGAATGTGCGGGAGCGCGATGTTCACAATCGTCGCGTCGAGTACCACCATGAGTTGGCAGGCCGCGATGACTGCAAGCGCGATGCCGGGATGTCCGCTCCGACGAGCCGCACCTGGCTTCTGGTCCTTGATCAACTGAGAGGTTGTCACAATGGGTCCCCCACAAGTGCCTTAGTGAACGCTCGCGTTCACTGCCGCGCCCACGGTAGTGAGTCCCCAATAGTGAACGCAAGCGTTCACTTAATGTTGATGTCGCGTGGCGAATCCCCCGATGCTGCCGCGTGGTGCACTCCCGCCCCGAAATCCCCTGCTCCCCACGCTCGCTGGAGACACTCAGATGGTTACCTCGCGCTGGACGGCCGCCCCCGCTCAGGCGGCCTCCCTCCGTCGGCGCGGCGCCGTGCTCGAACGCGCGATCCTCGAAGCCGCGCTGGAACAACTCAGTACGGTCGGCTGGAACGGCCTCACCATGGAGGGCGTCGCCGCCGGCGCCCAGACCGGCAAGGCCGCGGTCTACCGCCGCTGGCCGTCCAAGGAGGATCTCGTCGCGGACGCGCTGCAGGCCGGACTGCCGCGCTTCGAGCAGGCGCCCGATCTGGGCAGTGTCCGTGAGGACCTGCTCGCGCTGTGCCGGGACGCCCGCGACGCGATGTTCTCCCGTCCTGGTTTCGCGGTTCGCGCAGTGATTCACGAATGCGATCCGATCCAGGCGGAGCGCTTCCATGCCGTGATCTTCGACGGGATCGTGGAGCCCACCGTCAAGCTGCTCCGCGAGGTCATCACCCGTGGAATAGAGCGGAACGAGGTCCGTCACGATGCGGCGAACGGCTACGTCTTCGATGCCATCCCGGCCATCATGATGTACCGATCCAAGATGAGCGGCAGCGAATGGGGTGATCGTGATCTCGAGGAGATGGTCGACCAGTTGATGCTTCCGCTGCTGCGGCCGAGTGGTGGCTGAGCGCCGGTCGTGATGGTCGTGACCCGACTCCGGGAACCGGGGTGTCGCCGGGTGATCGGCGGGGCGTAGGCTAAGACCGCCATGCCGTACGAACCGCCTACTCACACCGTCGAGCGCTCCCTCCGCGCCACGACCGGAGCAAAGATCATTGCCGGCGTCGACGAGGTGGGGCGTGGTGCGTGGGCCGGCCCGGTCACCGTCTGTGCGGCGATCACCGGACTGCGCCGGCCCCCCGAGGGTCTCACCGACTCCAAGCTGCTCACCGTCAAGCGGCGCACCGTTCTTGCCGTGGAGTTGGAGAAGTGGGTGATTTCGTACGCCCTGGGTCACGCCTCCCCGGAGGAGATCGACGAACTGGGCATGACCGCCGCCCTGCGCCTGGCGGCGGTGCGCGCCCTGGAGGCTCTGCCGGTCCGTCCGGACGCGGTGATCCTTGACGGGAAGCACGACTATCTCGGCACTCCCTGGCGGGTCCGTACGGTGATCAAGGGCGATCAGTCGTGCGTGGCGGTCGCCGCGGCCTCGGTGATCGCCAAGGTTCAGCGCGACAAAATGATGGCCGAACTGGGTGTCGACCATGCAGACTTCCGTTTTGCGGACAACGCCGGGTATCCGTCGCCCGTGCACAAGGCCGCACTGGCGGAGCGGGGCCCCACCCCGTACCACCGGTTGTCGTGGGCGTATCTTGATGCGCTGCCCCAGTGGCGGCACCTCAAGAAGGTCCGCAGTTGGGCGGACGGAAACGTTCCGGAGATCGAGGGGCAGCTCGGCTTCGACTTCTGACGATTCCGCTCGCACTCATGTGCCACCCGCTGACGCGAGCCGCACCAACGTTTGATAAACATCAGCTCATGCCTCTCATTCCCGAGGAGCCTCAGATTCACGAGAGTGCCCAGGGTCCCCGCGCTACTCCGGCCAGTGGCCGCTCCGCGCCGACCCCCCGTCCCGTACCCGGCCCCCGTCCCGCGGCTCCGCCGCGGCCCGGCCGTCCTGGTCCGCTCCGGCCCACGCCGCCGGTGCAACGCACGTCGCGTGACGTGGCCACAGCGAAGCCCGGACCTTCGGTCCCGGCTGCCCCTGCCGCCCCCGTCACTGCTTCGGCCACCCCGCAGATCCAGCTGATCCCGGCTTCGCCGGACGGTGCGCTCGACGCCGCCGAGGAAGCCGTGGACCTGCTTCTGGACTCAGGGCGTGCCCCCGGTGACGTACTGGTGGTCACCACCGGCGAACATCACCCGTGGGCCGCCCACGAGCTGTCCTTCGGTGAAGCCTCCTACTGGGCGCAGCACGACGCGGGCGACGACGTCTTCTACATGGACGCCTCTGTCGCCGGTCGCGCGGCCTCGCGCCCCGTGGTCGTGGTTGCCGTCAATGGTGGTTCCGACGCGGTCGCCGCCGCCCTGCCGCTGGCCCTCACCCGGGCCGGAGCCCTGCTGATCGTCTGCGGAGACCCGCAGCAGATCAACTCGGTGCTGGGCGCGGGCGTCTGAGTCCTTCCGGTCCGTCCGCAGGGATGCCGGAGCGACTTGGGCGCCGCCGCCGCGGCAATTGGCACGGTGGGCGTTGCGGCGTGCGCAGATGACACCGGGGATGCCCGTTCTGCGCGTGCGTTCGCCTTGCCTCGTGGTGTCTGACGAGGTCGTGGGGAGAGCCGGCGCGCGGGCCTGGTGTCCGCCGCTCGCGGTCGTGGAGCGAGGTGCCCCATCCCGGGCAGGGGTTGCTCGGGATGCCGGCGGCCCAGACCGGCGTACGCAACTTCCCTCGCCCGGTGCGCCGTGAAGGAGCGCGTACGAGGGAAGAGCGTCGGCGGGCATGGCCCGGCGGTGATCTCAGCGGGCCGCCGCGCGGCGCAGGACCTCCGAGGCGGCACCGCCGGTGCGTGGCAGCGGAGGCGGCGCCTCGGACAGGCCGAAAGGCTCCGGTGACGAGTCGGCGTTGGGGCGGCGCCCGCCGCGGCCCTCGCCGAGGACCTGCCAGCCGTCCCGGGTCAGAGTGATGTACGCCCCGCAGCGCAGTCCGTGCAGTGTGCACGCGTCACGCAGGCCCCACATCCATGCGCCGTCCTCCTCGGTCCAATGCCCGTCGCCCTCACGGCAGTAGAGCAGCACGGCGGTACGCACCGGTGTGCGGCGGCGCAGGTCGTGCGGGATGACCCGGCGCAGCTGGGCGAGCAGCGAATTGCGGAACATCCATCCGTCGGCCGGAGTCGGGCGACGGGTGAACGAGGCGCTCGCACACACGCGTTCGTCCGGGTCCAGTACGGCCACGACCGCGGTCGCCGGCCTGGGGCGGTGCCGGGAATGGAGTCCGCTGACGACCTCACGGGGGTTGCACAGCAGGGGGATTCCTGCGGCGGCCCACTCCGAGGGTTCGAGCATGCGGGTGAGAGGGTTGGTGGATGCGGCGGACAGGTCGGCAGACGTCGACGTGGATGCCGCCGAGGACGGAGCGAATCCGAAGGTCACGGTCCTCCCTTCGGCTACGCGCCCACACTGCGGGCGGGGTCATGTTCGGGGGAGCGCGCACCGCAGCAGAGCCCTACCGGACCACGGGCGAACCGTGCGGGGAGCGGACTTCAATTCTTCCTGTCGAACTTGGATGCGGCAACGTGCAATTGGGGCCACTGACCGGAATCTGCGGGTATGCAGGTTATATCCCTACCCGGTGTGCTGCGCCACGACGCATGAGGCGACCGTTCACCCCACGTTCGTACGCCGTTGGGCCCGAGGTGGTCCAGAGTGACGCCGTCGAGCAGGCGCGAGGTGTTGCGTGGCGATCAGCCCTGGATGGCCAGAACCAGTGGCAACACCGCCTGCGCACCGGCACGTTGGAGCATGCGGGCCGCCACCGCCAGTGTCCAGCCGGTCTCGGTGAAGTCGTCCACGAGGAGGACCGGGCCCCCTGCCTCCGCGAGCGCGGAAGCGAGGGTGGGCGGCACGGTCAGCGTGCCGTCGAGTGCCTTCAGGCGCTGCGCGCTGTTACTGCGTGAGACGCGGGGCGCGTCGCTCGCGTAATCCACGGAGCCCAGCAGCGGCAGCCTGCCGACCTCCGCGATGCGTGCACCCAGGGAGTTGATCAGCTGGGGGCGGGTGCGCGAGGCGACGGTGACCACACCGACCGGGCGTGGTTGGGCGTCCGTGGCACCCGAGGCCCAGCCACCGGGCCCCTTGGCCCAGTCGGCGAGCACGCCCACGACCGCCTTCGCCACGTCGTCCGGCACGGGGCCGTCCGGGGCCTGGGGCGTGAACATGGGCCGCAGCCGGTTGCCCCAGCCGATGTCCGACAGACGGCCCAACGCCCGCCCCGAAGCGGCCTGTTCACCGGCCGGAATGCGCCCCTTGAGCTCGACGCCGATCGCCGGAAGGCCGGTCGGCCACATGCGGCGCGGCTCCACCTCGATGCCCGCCCGACCGAGATCGACGCGTGCCGCGTCCAGCGCCGTCGCGGACATGTCCGCGGTGAACCGCGCTCCTGCGCAGTTGTCGCAGCGGCCGCAGGGCTTGGCGCCCTCGTCGTCCAGCTGGCGCTGCAGGAACTCCATCCGGCAGTCCGTCGTCGACGCGTACTCGCGCATCGCCTGCTGCTCGCTCCTGCGCTGCCGTGCGACCCAGTCGTACCGCTCCGCCTCGTACGTCCACGGCTGCCCGGTCGCGATCCAGCCGCCCTTGACCCGCTTGACCGCCCCGTCCACGTCGAGAACCTTGAGCATCGTCTCGAGACGGGAGCGGCGCAGCTCCACCAAGGGCTCCAGGGCGGGCAGAGACAAGGGCCTGTCCGCGTGTGCCATGACGTCGAGAGTGCGGCGCACCAGGTCTTCCGGCGGGAAGGCGAGCGACGCGAAGTACTCCCAGATCGCTTCGTCCTCCTTGCCAGGGAGCAGGAGCACCTCGGCGTGCTCGACGCCGCGTCCGGCGCGGCCCACCTGCTGGTAGTAGGCGATCGGGGAGGACGGTGAGCCGAGGTGCACCACGAACCCGAGGTCCGGCTTGTCGAAGCCCATGCCCAGCGCGGAGGTGGCGACCAGGGCCTTGACCCTGTTGGCGAGGAGATCGTCCTCGGCCTGCTGCCGGTCGGCATTCTCCGTCTTGCCCGTGTAGGAGGCGACAGTGTGCCCGCGGTGTCTCAGGAAGGCGGAGACCTCCTCGGCGGCCGCCACGGTGAGCGTGTAGATGATGCCGGAGCCCGGGAGGTCGCCCAGGTGGTCGGCGAGCCAGGCCATCCGGTGCGCGGCGTCCGGCAGCCGCAGCACGCTCAGGCTCAGGCTCTCCCGGTCCAGTGGTCCGCGCAGCACCAGAGCGTCCGACGTGCCTCCGGTGCCGAGCTGTTCCGCGACGTCGGCGGTCACGCGCGCGTTGGCGGTGGCGGTGGTCGCGAGCACGGGCACGCCCGGCGGCAGATCGCCGAGCATGGTGCGAAGTCGCCGGTAGTCCGGGCGGAAGTCGTGCCCCCAGTCGGAGATGCAGTGCGCCTCGTCCACCACGAGGAGTCCGGTGGTGGCGGCGAGCTTGGGCAGTACCTGGTCCCGGAAGTCCGGGTTGTTGAGCCGCTCCGGGCTGACCAGCAGGACGTCGACCTCACCCGCGGCGATCTCGTCCTGAACCGTGTCCCACTGCTCGGAGTTGGAGGAGTTGATGGTTCGCGCGTGGATGCCGGCTCGGGCCGCAGCCTCGACCTGGTTGCGCATCAGCGCGAGAAGCGGGGAGACGATCACAGTGGGGCCGCTGCCCCGGGCCCGCAGGAGCGATGTCGCCACGAAGTAGACCGCGGACTTGCCCCACCCCGTGCGCTGCACGACGAGCGCACGGCGTCCGTCGGCGACCAGCGCCTCGATCGCCCGCCACTGGTCCTCGCGCAGTCGGGCCGCGCCCGTGGCGTCCCCGACGAGGCGGGCGAGGACAGCGTCGGCGGCCGCCCGGAGTTCCGTGTTGCTCGTGTGCTCCATGCGTCCCATCAAACAGGACGGCAGTGACAATCCGGACCGGGCCTGTGGAGGAGGGGGGAGGGAGATGCCGGGACGCCTTGAGGTTCGGGCGAGTTGATCCCGTCGGGCATCGACTTGACGTGTCCCTGATCCGACTTATCCACAGGGCAAAACGGAGTCCTACGATCCGCGAGATCGTCTTCGCATGACGAATCACGGCGAAACCACAGGATCACCCGAAAACGGCAAGGCCGCCGGACGTGACGGTCACGAATCCAACGACGGACACGGCGAACCCGCGAGGCGGGAAACGTACGCAGGTCCGACCGCCTCCGACGACCACGACGGACGCGACACCCAGGGCACGCACGGCGCACAGGACGCGTTCGACGAGCGCTCGGGCCGCCCGGGCCGACTCGACTGCACCGCCTACGAGAGCCACGGCGCCGACCACCAGGTCACGCTGCGCACCCCGGCCGAACTGGCGGACGCGCTGCCGTATCTGCTCGGGTACCGCCCGGAGGACAGCATCGTCCTGGTCGCCCTGCACGACAGGGACGGCCGCGGCCGGTTCGGCGGCCGCGCCCGGCTCGGCATTCCGGCGAGCCTGGACGACTGGGCGTCCGTGTCCCAGCAGTTGGCTCACGGGCTGGTGACGGGCAGCGAGCGCAGGGGAGCACGGCCGGAGCAGATGGTCGCCTACCTCTGCCAGGAGCCCGCGAAGGGAGAGTCGGGGCGGCAGGTCATGGAGCGGTTGCGCCCGCTGGCCCAGAAACTGCGTGTCGAGTGCGGTCACCTCGACGTGCCGGTGATCGAGGCGCTGTGCATCTCGGACGGGCGCTTCTGGTCGTACTGCTGCGGGAACGAGGCGTGCTGCCCGCCTGAAGGCCTGCCCATGGGGCTGCCCGGCACGTCCGTGTTGGCCGCCGCCGCCACCTACGCCGGCCTGCAGGTGCGCGGCACTCTGCGAGAACTGCGGGCCAGGCTGCTGCCCTGGGAGACCGCTGCCGCCCTGGAACAGGAGAGTGCCCTGGATGCCGCGAGCATGGCGATGGTCCCCAGGATTCTCGACGACGCCAGCCGCGCGGGCGTGGCCGAGGAGACCCTGGAGCTGGCCGCGCGGATCATGCACCGGCTGGCGGACGCCCCGCCCCTGTCCGGCGCGCTCGTGGCGGATCTCCGCGATGACGAACTGCTCGGACACGACGAAGCCGCGACATTGATTCTCGGCCTGCAGGACCGCGCGACCCGAGACCGCGCGGCCGAGTGGATGGAGGGTGAGAAGGCCGCTTCCGCACTCCGGCTCTGGCGGGCCCTGGCCCGCCGGTGCGTCGGACCCTACGGCGAACACGCGGCGGCACCACTGACGCTGGCCGGTTGGGTCGCCTGGTCCACGGGCGACGATCTGGAGGCCAGGGAAGCCCTCGCCATGGCACTCGGCGCGGACCCCGGTTACCTCTTCGCCCGTCTGCTGCACCAGGCCTGCAACGAGGGCCTGGACCCGGAGTCGATCCGCCGCTGCCTGCGTGCGGAGCGGCAGGACCGCGGGCGGGTGACCGTCCAGCCGTTGCAGGGCAAGGAACAGGAGCTGGTCAGTAAGGATCAGCAACCGGTCAGCGAGGAGGAGCAGCTGGTCGGCAAAGAGGAGGCCGCAGGGCCGGTGCCGGCCGAGGCCATCGCGTATGAGTCGGAGGCGAAGCCGGCGTCGGGGCCGCTGTCGGAGCCCGTCTCGGAGGGGGCTTCCCGCCCGCGACGCCGTGTCCGCCCCGGCAGCACGGTCGGCGGCCGCCCGCGCTCGGCGAGGGCGGAAGGCCGGGGAAGCGGTGCGGCCGCCGCTCGTCCCCGCACGCCTGCGGCAGGTGACGCCCATCCCGGCTCCGCACGAACGGGCCGCACGCGCCCGCGTACCTCCGGGAAGGGCACTGGGCGCCGCCGCGACAGCCGCCCCGGAAGCCTGCGTCCCGGAAGCGACGGCGCAGAGGGGGAGGCGTGAGCAATTGCCGGGAGAGCGCCCGTCGGTGCGGCCGGACCGATGGGAGTCGCGGGGCGATCCGCGTGCGGCAGCAAGAAGTCTCCGCGTGCGATTCGGATCGGAGCCACTCGGTCGGGTCGGCCCGATACGGGCGTGACCCGGAGGACCCCCCTTCCGTTCACCTGTGTGGCGGAACGCCCGGATGGCCGGGCCGCCTCACAGCCCACGCCCCTCCGGATCCTCCCACCCGGCGCCGCACAAGCCCGAGGCGCACCGAGCGCAGAGGAAGCCACCCCATGCATCAGCCGACTCCGCCCGCCGCCGCCAACTACGACCGTGTCGGCGTCGGCCGGTCAGCGCTGTCTCCAGGGACAGGCGCCGATCTGCCGACAGGCTCGGACCGTGTCGGCCGACACGAGCCGCCCTGTGCCACCGACGCCCCGCGCGCATCTTCACATATCGGCGAGGACCGGCGTCCGCCTTCACCGGTGGACCGACCCCGGTCCGCAGCGGGGCCTGCCGATCAGGACCGATCCCCTGGCAGGCCTACCGACCAGGGTCAGACCACGGCTCGACCGTCCGACCTGGGGCGCTGTGCACTCGATCCACCCCAGCCGGGCCACTCCGGGCTCCGGCCGGCGCGCCCGGACCAGCCTCCGGTCCGGTTGGCGAGCCCGACCCAACGCTCCGATCCACCCACGGGCCGGCCACGCTCACTGTCGTCCACCACAGGCCCGGGCCGGACCCTGCCCCCACCCCCAAGCCCGGGCCGGACCCTGTCCCCGCCCGCAAGCCCGACTCCCCGCTCGTCCGCCTTCCCGCCATCAAGAGCCGCCCCACCGCCCCGAGCCGCTCCGTCACCGGCCCCGCTCCCGGCACCCCGTCGGTCCGCCGAGCTGCCGTCCACCCACACCGCCATGATGTGCGTCGCGCTCCCAGGGCTCGCCATCTCGACGGAACAGGGGCAGATGACCGGCCAAGGGCTGGAGGGGTTCTATCGCGCGGGCCGACGCCTGCTCTCCCGTTGTCAGGTCCGCGTGGCCGGGCGTGAACCGCAGGCGGTGCAGGCCCGGATGACCGCGGCCGACCGGGCCCGTTTCGTGGGCACGCTGCGTGCCTCACCGCACTCCGGCCCCGACCCTGACCTCGTCATCGAGCGCATTCGCCATGCGGACGGCACGGAGCGCATCACGTTGCACAGTGCGGCCCTGCGCCCCCTGCGCGTGCCGATCGAGGTCGCCCTCGGCACGGACCTGGCCGAGCTGGGTGTCATCGCGTCCGGCGCCGCGCTGCCCGAACTGCCCGCCAGCGTCTACGACTCGGGCCTGCGCTGGTCCTGCGCCACGGGGAACTCGTTGGTCACGGCGGATCCGCCGCCCGCGGACGCGCTGGCCTCCGCGGGGCTGCTGCGCTGGGAGTTCGAGCTGCCCCCAGGCGGCAGCAGAAGCGTGGAGCTGCGGGTACGGCAGGACGGAGCGGGACCCGTCCGGGCCGTGGGCCGCGCGGCCACGAGTCCGTTCGTCGCCGCTCAGGCGTCCGGCGACGACCCCAGGGTCCAGTCGCTACTGCGGACAAGCGTCGAGGACCTCCACGCTCTGCTGCTGCGCGACCCCGCGCACCCGTCCGACATGCATCTCGCGGCAGGAGCCCCTTGGCGTTGTGGTCTCGCCCCGGCCGACGCACTCGGAGCGGCGCGGATGACGCTGCCTCTCGGTACCCGCCTCGCCGCAGGCACGCTGCGCACCCTCGCCCACACCCAACTCCCGGGCACGGGACCGCAGTCCGGCCTGATCCCCGGGCCGCGACGGGACGCCGGAACCCATCTGCCGCCGGGTTGCACCGGCACCGAAGCCACCCTCCTCTTCCCGGTACTTCTCGCGGAGGCCCGCCGCTGGGGACTTCCCGAGGCCGAGACAGAGGAACTGCTGCCGGCGGCCGAGCTCTGTCTGACCTGGCTGCGGACAACCGTCGGTGACGGCACCTACCTGTGCGACCCGCACCCCGGCGGTCCCGTCCGCTGCGAGACGCAGGCCCATGCCCACCGTGCGGCCCTGCTCGGCGCCGATCTGCTCGATGCGTGCGGGAGGCCGGGCGGCGCCGAGTTGCGGCAGTGGGCCCAGGCGCTGCGGACGGCGTTCCGGGAGGACTTCTGGATCGACGACCTGGGCGGGGGACGACCGGCGGCCGCGCGGGCCCCCGACGGTGCCCCGGTGCCGCACCTGGGTGCTGCCGCCGCCCACCTCCTCGACACCGGTCTGCTCGGCGGGGGCGAACTGGCTCCCGGACTGCTCGACAAGGTGCAGACCGAACAGCTCGCACGGCTGCTCGGCGGTCCGGCCATGGACTCGGGCTGGGGCCTGCGCGGACTGGGCGCGAAGGAGGCCGGATACAACCCGTTCGGCCACCGCAGCGGTGCCGTACGGGTGCACGAGACGGCCATCGCCGTCGCGGGCCTGGCCGCCGCCGGCTACGAGAAGGACGCGACTTCGCTGCTGAAAGGGACACTGGCGGCGGCCGAGACCTTCGGATACCGGCTCCCCGAGATGTACGCGGGGGAGCAGCGCACCGACGGGAGCGCTCCCCTCCCGCACCCCGCGGCCTGTCGCCCCGCCGCCACCGCGGCCGCCGCAGGCGTGCTGCTGCCGGTCGCACTCGCGGGAATCCGCCCCGACGCCCCCGCCCGGACGGTCACGCTGCGCCCTGTGCACAGCGCCCCCCTGGGCGAGACCGTTCTGACGGGGCTTCGGGTCGCCGGCGCCCCCTTCTCCGTACGGGTCAGCCGACTCGGTCTCGCCATGGTGGAGGAGGCGGCCGACGGGCTGCAATTGGGAGTGTGACCTCGGATGACGCACCACCGCACAACGGCCCGGACCAGAGGGTGAGACCCATACCGGACCGAAGTGGATCAGCCATCGAAGCGGCCGACGAAGGGAGTGTTTATCGTCAAGCAGACGACTATGATCGCCGCATGCCCTACGACCCGTCAGCATTTCCGCCCTTCGCCGTCACCGTGGACCTGGTCGTGCTGACCGTGCGCCGCCATGCCCTGTGCGCGCTGGCGGTACGCAGGGGCGAACCACCGTTCCAGGGGCGCTGGGCGCTGCCCGGCGGCTTCGTACGGGCAGACGAGGATCTGGCGCAGGCCGCCGCACGCGAACTCGCCGAGGAGACCGGGCTGCGCGCCCACGAACCGCCCGTTCCCGCTCAGGACAACGGCGCTCACCTGGAACAGCTCGCGACCTACGGCGACCCCAAGCGGGACCCCCGCATGCGCGTCGTCAGCGTCGCCCACCTGGCGCTCGCCCCCGACCTGCCCGCACCCCGAGCCGGCGGCGATGCCAGCAACGCGCGCTGGGCGCCGGTCGAGGAACTGCTGCAGCAGGGCGGTTACGGCCGTGACGGCGAACCGGTGGCACCGCTCGCCTTCGACCACGCCCAGATCCTGTCCGACGGCGTGGAGCGCGCCCGCTCCAAGATCGAGTACTCGTCCCTCGCTACGGCGTTCTGCCCCACCGAGTTCACCGTCGGCGAGTTGCGCCGGGTCTACGAGGCGGTGTGGGGCGTGGCCCTCGACCCGCGCAACTTCCACCGCAAGGTGACGGGCACGCCGGGCTTCCTCGTCCCCACGGGCGGGACCACCACACGCCAGGGCGGCCGCCCGGCGCAGTTGTTCCGGGCCGGCGGGGCCACGCTGCTCAACCCTCCGATGCTGCGCCCCGAAGTGTGAGGGCGGAGCCCGGACTTGGCGCGAGGGGCCCAGTAGCGGATGGCGACAGGGTTTCGAGCGGACCGGTGACGGCCTGTGCAGCGGGCGCGCGATACCCGAAAAAACGGACATAGCGCGCTATCTTGCTGCGAGTGATCCAGGCTTTCGGATTGACCAGCATTCCCCGCAACGAGCTTCCGCCTGCCGTCGACGATGTCTCCTTCGACGCACGCGCAGGCCGCGTCACGGCGCTGCTCGGCTTGCCGGGGGCAGGCAAGACGACCGCGCTCAAACTCATGCTCGAGCTCCAACAGGGCCGTGGCATCACCTACTTCAGGGGCCGCCCCCTGCACCGCATCGCCCATCCGTCGCGTGAAGTCGGCGTGCTCCTGGGCGATGTACCGGGACACCCCGCCCGCACGGTCCGCGGTCATCTCCGCATGCTGTGCGCCGCCGCGGGGGTCACCGTCCGCCGTGCCGACGAGGTGCTCGAGGTGGTCGGCCTCGTCAGCCTGCGCGACGAGCGCCTCGGCACCCTCTCGCGCGGCATGGACCGCCGCCTCGGCCTGGCCTGCGCCCTGCTGTCCGATCCGCACACACTCGTCCTCGACGAGCCCGCCGAGGGGCTCTCCACCCGCGAGACCCGCTGGCTGTACGACATGCTGCGTGCGCACGCAGCCCAGGGTGGCACCGTCCTGGTCACCACGGCCGACCCCAAGGAGGCCGCGCGCAGCGCCGACCGGGTCGTCACGCTGGAGCAGGGCAGGCTCGTCGCCGACCAGGAGGCCGACGACTTCGCCCGCACCCGGCTGCGCCCCCGCGTCGCCGTCCGCAGCCCGCACGTCGCGCGCCTCGCCGCCCTGCTCACCAAGGAGGCCCGCAGCGCGCAGCGCTCCGTCGAGGTCGTACGCGAGGGCGGCAACCGCCTTTCCGTGTACGGCAGTAGCTGCGCCGACGTCGGCGAGACAGCGTTCCGCCACGGCATCCTCGTACATCAACTCGCCGACGAGACCGGCGACATGGGGTCCGGAGCGATGGAGGCGCCCGTCAGGGAGCCGGAAACCGCCGACGAGCGGCAGGTGTCGCAGGACAGGTCGCGTGCAAGGGATGAGGTCCGGCATCGCGTTGCGGCACCGCGCTGTTCGGCCTCTGCCGATGCACCCCAACCATCAGGCGCAGAACCGAAATCCTCGACACCTGCTGGTGCGTTCCACGAAATGCGCCTTGAATCGCATTCCCTGGCTCAGGTCGACGGGCCCCGTGACGCCGACGAGCTGAAGTCGCCCGTCACCGAACCCAATCCACGCGTCGCGTCCGGGCGGGCCCCGATGCCGGCCGCACGCCCGGCCGGAGACGACCTGGATGGCCTGTCTCCCCTTCCGCCCCCCATCTCCGTCCGCCCCGCCCGCACCCCCCTCCGCCCCCTGCGCTACGAACTCCGCCGTGCCGCAGGCATCAGCACCGGGTTTCTCACCGGGGCCGCAGTACTCGTCGTGTCCGCCGTCGCCGCGGTCCTCCTGGCCCGGATCGGGCACACCCCGCAGGCGCGCCTGCTGGCCGCGTGGCCGCGGGAGCTGCCGCTGCCGCCTGCCGCGCTCGGTGCGGGGCTGCTCGGTGCGCTGGCCTTCGGCGACGAGTTCCGCCACCCCGCGCTGGCGGCGGATCGCGGCACCGTGCCCCGTCGGCTGGGGCTGCTCGCCGCGAAACTCCTCGTCGCCGCGGCCACCGCGCTGATGCTGGCCTTCCTCACGGTCGGCTGCGACGCCGAAGTTCTCTACCTCGTCTACGGACGGGAACTCGCGCAAGTTCCCACGGACTGGCTTTCGCTGAGCGCGAGTTGGCTCGGGCTGGTCGTCGGATGCGCCTGGGCCGGAGTGCTGGCGGCCGGCGTCTTCCGGTCCACCACGGCAGGACTCGCGGCCGTGATCGCCGTACCCGTCCTCGTCGTTCCCCTCGTACAAAAGGCCTTGGCGGGATCGTCCGTGCGCACGGCGGCAGGATTTCCCCTGCGGCTGCGCGAGGTGCTCCTGGTGCAGTGGCCCGTCGGGGGAGAGCGCTATCTGACCGCCGTGGCGCGGGTGGTCTCCCAACCCGTGGGCGGCGCACTGACGTTGTCGCTCACCGCTCTGCTCTGCGCGTATCTGCTCACCACCCTGCGCAGCAGGGTCCGATGACGACCGTCCGTGCGCTTTCGTCCCTCCCTGCGCGCAACTCCCAGAGGAAAGCCCATTTCTTTCCGATAAGGCGTCAATTGCGACGGGGTGAGCGATCACCCTTTCGTGTGCTTTTCACCAAAGACCTCAAGGGAGTTGAGAACGGCGCCGACAAAGGATCCGTGAGTACCCTTGCGCACACCATGATGACCGCCGCCCGCTCCGCAGACTCCGGCCTCGCCGGCCCGGGCGAACTCGACCGCTACCCCTATGCCGAGACCCCCGTGGTCGACCGCGTCGGAGCCCCCGCCTGGGAGAGCGCGGACCCGGAGCTGGGCCGCGTGGGCCGGCGTGCCGCCGGCAGCCGCGGACGCGGGCTGCACGGCCAACTCGTCCAGCAGCTGGGCCAGATGATCGTTTCCGGCGACCTGGGCGCAGACCGTCCGCTGGTGCCCGAGGAGATCGGCCAACGTTTCGAGGTCTCCCGCACCGTCGTCCGTGAGTCGCTCCGCGTTCTGGAGGCCAAGGGCCTGGTCAGTGCCCGCCCGAACGTCGGCACGCGCGTGCGTCCCGTCAGCGACTGGAACCTCCTCGACCCGGACATCATCGAATGGCGCGCCTTCGGGCCGCAGCGTGACGACCAGCGCCGCGAGCTGAGCGAGCTGCGCTGGACGATCGAACCGCTCGCCGCTCGTCTTGCCGCAGGGCACGGGCGCGAGGACGTCCAGCAGCGGCTCGCCGACATGGTCGAGATCATGGGCCACGCCATGGGGCAGGGTGACGCCATCACCTTCGCGCGTGCCGATGCCGAGTTCCACTCCCTGCTCATCCAGGTCGCGGGCAACCGGATGCTGGAGCACCTTTCCGGGATCGTCTCGTCCGCCCTCCAGGTCTCCGGCGGCCCGGTGACGGGCTGTGACCGGCCGAACGAGGCGTCGCTGGGGCATCACGGCAGGATCGTCGACGCCCTCGCCACCGGTGACGGCACGGCGGCCGAGTCGGCCATGCGTCAACTGCTCACCGTCCACCCCGAGGTGGAGCGCGTGGTGCCCGCACCGCGCGAACACTGACCGCACACCGCGGGCGGCGCGGTCGGGAGATGTCTCCCCCTCCTGTGACATCGCCCTGCCGCCGAACCGCCTCCGTCGGACCCCGCAGGATCCCGGAGATCCTGCGGGGTCCGACGGTGCGACGGGCCGCGAGGCCCTCGGGAAAGCCACGATCTGACCCTGGGATGGCCTTATCTGTCCATGTCTGACCGATTTTGAGCGCTTACGGGGTGTGACTCGGGCCACGCAGATTGGGCGTAACACTCGCGGGAGCAGCGCGATGACCTAAGAGGTGACAGCCGAGGAGGGAATACGGACGCCGTTTACGGCGCTGTGTATCTTCCCGGCCCCCGCCCGCACCGTCGGCCCAATCCCCAAGTCGGCGGTCGGCTCCTGTCCGCCGTGGACGGGGCCGGAAGCCGTTTTCCAACGTTCCGAGAGGTTGTTCGTGTCGGCCAGCACATCCCGTACGCTCCCGCCGGAGATCGCCGAGTCCGTCTCTGTCATGGCTCTGATTGAGCGGGGAAAGGCTGAGGGGCAGATCGCCGGCGACGATGTGCGTCGGGCCTTCGAAGCTGACCAGATTCCGGCCACTCAGTGGAAGAACGTACTGCGCAGCCTCAACCAGATCCTCGAGGAAGAGGGTGTGACGCTGATGGTCAGTGCCGCAGAGCCCAAGCGCACCCGAAAGAGCGTCGCAGCGAAGAGTCCGGCCAAGCGCACCGCCACCAAGACGGTTGCGGCGAAGACGGTGACCGCCAAGAAGGCCACCGCCACCGCCACCCCGGAGGCGCCCGCAGCCGAAGGGTCCGTCGAGGACGACGCCGCGAAGGTCGCCGCGAAGAAGACGGTCGCCAAGAAGGCGGCGACCGCGAAGAAGACCGTCGCCAAGAAGACGGCGGCGAAGAAGACCGGTGCCAAGAAGGACGACGCCGAAGTCGTCGAAGAGGAAGCGGCCGAGGACACCCCCAAGGGCGCCGACGAGCCCGAGGGCGCCGAGAGCGCGGGCTTCGTGCTCTCCGACGAGGACGAGGACGACGCGCCGGCCCAGCAGGTCGCCGCGGCGGGTGCCACCGCCGACCCGGTCAAGGACTACCTCAAGCAGATCGGCAAGGTCCCGCTGCTCAACGCCGAGCAGGAGGTCGAGCTCGCCAAGCGCATCGAGGCCGGTCTGTTCGCCGAGGACAAGCTGGCCAACGCCGACAAGCTCGCCCCGAAGCTCAAGCGCGAGCTCGAGATCATCGCCGAGGACGGCCGCCGCGCCAAGAACCACCTCCTGGAGGCCAACCTCCGTCTGGTGGTCTCCCTGGCCAAGCGCTACACCGGCCGTGGCATGCTCTTCCTGGATCTCATCCAGGAGGGCAACCTCGGTCTGATCCGCGCGGTCGAGAAGTTCGACTACACCAAGGGCTACAAGTTCTCCACGTACGCCACCTGGTGGATCCGTCAGGCGATCACCCGCGCCATGGCCGACCAGGCCCGCACCATCCGTATCCCGGTGCACATGGTCGAGGTCATCAACAAGCTCGCGCGTGTGCAGCGCCAGATGCTCCAGGACCTGGGCCGTGAGCCCACCCCGGAGGAGCTGGCCAAGGAACTCGACATGACCCCCGAGAAGGTCATCGAGGTCCAGAAGTACGGCCGTGAGCCCATCTCCCTCCACACCCCCCTGGGCGAGGACGGCGACAGCGAGTTCGGTGACCTCATCGAGGACTCCGAGGCGGTCGTCCCGGCCGACGCGGTCAGCTTCACGCTCCTCCAGGAGCAGCTGCACTCCGTCCTGGACACGCTCTCCGAGCGTGAGGCGGGCGTCGTGTCCATGCGCTTCGGTCTCACCGACGGTCAGCCGAAGACCCTCGACGAGATCGGCAAGGTGTACGGCGTCACGCGCGAGCGCATCCGCCAGATCGAGTCCAAGACCATGTCGAAGCTGCGCCACCCGTCGCGTTCCCAGGTGCTGCGCGACTACCTCGACTAGGTCGCCGTCGTACGACAAAGAAGGCCCGGTTCTCCCTCGTGGGGAACCGGGCCTTCTCGTGCTGTCGCGCGGGTGCGGGGTGCGGCGGGCTGGATGACTCTGGGTCTCCCACGACCGACCCAGAGTGAGGAGCCTGCATGCGTCGTCCCTTTGTCCGGGCATTGGCCCGGCCGCTGGTCCTTGCGGCCGCAGTGACCGCAATACCGTTGCTTTCCACCGCCCCTGTGGCTGCCGACAGCGTTGTCATAGGGAGTTTTCCGATCGACGTCTCCGAGAGTCCGTGGACGGTGGCGCTGTCCAGCCGTGACCGGTTCGGGGGTACGCGGGCGGGGCAGTTCTGCGGCGGTGTGGCCATCAGTCGTACGACCGTGCTCACGGCGGCCCACTGCATGGGTGAGGACGTCCTGGGGGTGCCGTCGAAGCGCGTCCTCGACCTCAAGGTCATCGCGAGCCGTACGGACCTGCTCTCGGACCGCGGCCAGGAGATCCCCGTACGCGACATCAAGGTGAATCCGAACTACGACAGCGGCACCAACGCCGAGGACTTCGCCGTGCTCACCCTCGCCGAAGACCTTCCGCAGAGTTCGGTCATCGAGATGGCGGCCTCCGGCGATCCTGCGTACAAGCCGGGTGCGAGCGCCACGGTCTCCGGATGGGGGGACCTCACAGGTGGCGGCGACTACCCGCACAGTCTGCGGGCGACGCGCCTGCATGTGCTGCCCGATGCGCAGTGTGAGGAGGCGTATCCGGGCGGTGGCGACGGCACGTACCTCGCCAAGAGCATGCTGTGCGCCGGGGAGACGGAAGGTGGCCACGACGCCTGCCAGGGGGACAGCGGCGGGCCCCTCGTCGCCCAGGGGAAGCTGATCGGTCTCGTGTCCTGGGGGAGCGGCTGCGGTCGCGCGGGCAGTCCCGGCGTCTATACGCGCGTGTCCGAGGTTCTACGGGCGCTGGGCCGGGCCAGCGGGGTGAGCGGGCCCCACAGGGCCGCTGACGGGGCCTGAGCGGCCTTCCGGTACGAGCGCGGGCGGCGCGGTCCCTGAAGCAGGGGCCGCGCCGCCCGTACACCGGCCTGTGCCGGAGCTGGCTCGTCGTGGACGCGAGGTGTCAGCGCTCTTCTTCGGAGGCGGATGCCGGAATGGTGGTCAGCCGCTCCGTCTCGTCCTGTATCTCAGCGGCGATCTTCTTGAGTTCCGGCTCGAACTTGCGGCCATGGTGGGCGCAGAAGAGCAGTTCGCCGCCGCTGAGCAGTACAACGCGCACGTATGCCTGTGCGCCGCAGCGGTCGCAGCGATCGGCGGCCGTCAGCGGGCTCGCGGGGGTCAGAACAGTAGTCACGTCGCCTCTTCTCTAGCTCGACGAGCTGTCGTACCAGGGTCAACATCCAACCAGCCCTAAAACGTTCCCGCCCGGGGCCTTTCCTCGAAAAAATCTTTCGAGGCCGGCTGTCTGCTGCCGGTTGGCGGCGAATGTGCCGTATTGCGTGTCTATGTGTCTTACGGGTTCGCGCGGTCTGTCAAGGTCGGGTCCTCCCGGCTGGGTTGCCGGTTGTTCATGAGGACGTGCCCGGAGCCTAAATGGTTCATGCCTGGAAGGGAACGTGATATGTACTTCACTCCATCGAGGGATCGAACAGGCATGCGACTCTGGACTAGTCTTCACTTCAGACGAGGGTGGCGTTACAACGGCTCTACCAGGCCTCGGTACCCTCTTGACGGCAACCGAAGCCGTGCCCTTACCCACAAGGGCCCCACCTGAAATTCAGCGAGGAGCGAACCGCGTGACCGCCGAGACGTCCGTGCCGTCCACAGCGCTGCTGGCAGGAGCAGACCGGGACGGTTCCAACTACACCGCGCGGCACCTGCTCGTCCTCGAGGGGCTCGAGGCCGTGCGCAAGCGCCCAGGTATGTACATCGGGTCGACCGACAGCCGTGGTCTGATGCACTGCCTGTGGGAGATCATCGACAACTCCGTCGACGAGGCCCTGGGGGGCTACTGCGACCACATCGAGGTGATCCTGCACGACGACGCCTCGGTCGAGGTCCGTGACAACGGCCGCGGCATCCCGGTCGACGTCGAGCCCAAGACGGGCCTGTCCGGCGTCGAGGTCGTCATGACCAAGCTGCACGCCGGCGGCAAGTTCGGCGGCGGCTCGTACGCCGCCTCCGGCGGTCTGCACGGTGTGGGCGCCTCCGTGGTGAACGCCCTGTCCGCGCGACTGGACATCGAGGTGGACCGCAGCGGCAACACCCATGCCATCAGTTTCCGGCGCGGTGTGCCGGGAGCCTTCGCCACGAACGGCCCGGACGCCAAGTTCGAGGCCGAGAGTGGCTTGCGCAAGGTCAAGCGGATCCCCAAGACCCGCACCGGCACGCGCGTGCGTTACTGGGCCGACCGCCAGATCTTCCTCAAGGACGCCAAGCTCTCCCTGGAGAACCTTCACCAGCGTGCCCGCCAGACCGCGTTCCTGGTGCCCGGCCTGACCATCGTCGTGCGCGACGAGTTCGGCCTCGGCGAGGGCGGCAGCAAGGGCGAGGAGTCCTTCCGCTTCGACGGCGGCATCAGCGAGTTCTGCGAGTACCTGGCGAGCGACAAGCCGGTCTGCGACGTCCTCCGCTTCTCCGGCCAGGGAACCTTCAAGGAGACTGTCCCGGTCCTGGACGACCACGGTCAGATGACGCCCACGGAGGTCACGCGCGAGCTTGCCGTGGACGTCGCGATGCGCTGGGGGACCGGCTACGACACGACCCTGAAGTCATTCGTCAACATCATCGCCACCCCCAAGGGAGGCACCCACGTCGCCGGCTTCGAGCAGGCGGTCGCCAAGACGATGAACGAGGTGCTGCGCGCGAAGAAGCTGCTGCGCGTCGCCGAGGACGACATCGTCAAGGACGACGCTCTGGAGGGCCTGACCGCGGTCGTCACCGTCCGCCTCGCCGAGCCGCAGTTCGAGGGCCAGACCAAGGAGGTCCTCGGTACCTCGGCGGCCCGGCGCATCGTGAACACGGTGATCACCAAGGAACTCAAGGCGTTCCTGACCTCCACGAAGCGGGATGCCGCCGCGCAGGCCCGTGTGGTCATGGAGAAGGCGGTCGCCGCCGCCCGTACGCGTATCGCGGCCCGGCAGCACAAGGACGCGCAGCGCCGGAAGACGGCTCTGGAGTCCTCGTCGCTGCCGGCGAAGCTGGCGGACTGCCGCAGTGACGACGTGGACCGCAGCGAGCTGTTCATCGTCGAGGGAGACTCCGCGCTCGGCACGGCCAAGCTTGCGCGGAACTCCGAGTTCCAGGCGCTGCTGCCGATCCGCGGCAAGATCCTCAACGTCCAGAAGTCGTCCGTGACCGACATGCTCAAGAACGCCGAGTGCGGCGCGATCATCCAGGTCATAGGAGCCGGCTCGGGCCGGACGTTCGACATCGACGCGGCCCGCTACGGCAAGATCATCATGATGACCGACGCCGACGTGGACGGCTCGCACATCCGGACCCTGCTGCTGACGCTGTTCCACCGGTACATGCGGCCCATGGTCGAGGCGGGCCGGGTGTTCGCGGCGGTGCCGCCGCTGCACCGCGTCGAGCTCATCCAGCCGAAGAAGGGCCAGGACAAGTACGTCTACACGTACTCGGACCGTGAGCTGCGCGACAAGTTGCTGGAGTTCCAGAGCAAGGGCGTCCGGTACAAGGACTCGATCCAGCGCTACAAGGGTCTCGGTGAGATGGACGCCGACCAGCTGGCCGAGACGACGATGGACCCGCGCCATCGCACCCTGCGCCGGATCAACCTCTCCGACCTGGACTCCGCCGAGCAGGTCTTCGATCTGCTGATGGGCAACGACGTGGCACCGCGCAAGGAGTTCATCTCCAGCTCGGCGGCGACGCTGGACCGGTCGCGCATCGACGCGTAGACGCTGCGCTCGGCTTGGGCCGGGCGTGGGGTTCGTCCGGGCTGGGCCTGGGGTGAGGTGATCGGCTCGCCCTCACGGGAACTGGCCTGGGCGGGCGGCCTTGGGCGAGCGGGGATTCGGCCGCGTAGGGGCTTGGCCGGCCCGCTTGCCTCTAGCCGGCCTGCTTGGCCTGGGCCTTGGCCTTGGCCGTGCTCCGGCATGGGGCGAGGTGACCGGCCGGGGCTGAATGCCGTACGTGGCGGACGGGTTGGCTCGTGCTGGGTGCTGGGTGCTGGGTGCTGGGTGCTGGGTGCTGGGTGCCGGACCCAACTGGTCGGCTGGGCAGTAGATCTGTCCGGCTCGGCCTCAGCCTCAGCCTCAGCCTCGGCTTTGGCTTTGGCTTCTAGCTCTGGCTCAGCAACGAGGGCGCGTGACCGCTGCCCGCCCAGGTCGGACCGACGATCCAGGTCCAGGGCGGTCGGTTCACGTCGCGATGATCGGCCCGGGGCCGGGGCCGGGGCCGGGGCCGGAGCCGGAGCCGCGGGGCGGCTCCACCCGTGGGTGGAGCCCGTAGTGCTCAGCGGATCCACCCACGATCCACCCCCGCTCCGATCTGCTGACCTGTGAATTTCCGTAGCGTCGAAGGCGTCGACAGCACTCGCTGCCGGCATCGCCCTTCTTCGCTCACGGAGGCACTGATGTCCGGGCTGGTCAATGCGCTGGTGATTGCGGCGGTGGTCGCCGTTGTACTCGTGCGACAGTTCCGTGCACGGCAGATCAGCACCGACAGGCGCTGGTGGCTTCTGCCTGTGATTCTCGCCGTCGTGGCGCTGCGCGAGCCCGGAATCGTCGACGCACACCACCGCACAGAATCGATCGCCCTGCTCGGCACCGAGCTGCTCATCGGCCTTGCCACTGGGGCTGGTTGGGCCTGGACGACCCGAATATGGGCGGAGCCGGACGGCACTGTATGGAGCAAGAGCACCAAGGCGAGCGTGACCGTCTGGATTGTCGGCATCGCCCTGCGCGTCGGTCTCTTCGCACTCGGCTCGGCGATCGGCGTGCATCAGGACAGCTCCGCCCTGCTCATCGCCCTGGCGGCCACCCTCCTGGTCCGCTCCGGGATCCTCGTCTGGCGGGCCCAGTCGCTCGCCCCGGTGGCGGGTGTGACCACGGCGTACCGTGACCACATGGCTCGACCCGCGCGGAAGGAGCGTGTGTGACGCGGCACGCGTGGACGCGCTGGCCCTCGCGGGAGGCGCTCGGGCGCGAGGGAGTCTCCCAGCCCCGGCGCCTGCTCGCCTGGGTCGTGCGGCTGCTCGTCCTCGGCATGCTGCTGTGGGGAGCCTTCAGCGGCAGCCATGTGCACGGCTGGAAGAGGGGCGCGGCGGCCGGGGTGGTGCTCCTGGCGGCAGTGCTTGCCTGGGCCTTCTTCCGCTTCACTCTGCAGCACCGGTTGTGGCCCTCGCTGGGAACGCTCGCACTGTTGCAAGGCATCGCGATCCTGGCCCAGGCCTCGGAGTTCCGGGTTCCTGCCCTCGTCATGTGGTGCGGGTGCGGGGTCGCTTCGCTGGAGCGGCTGCCCTTTGCAGTCGGTGTGCCTGTCGCCGGGATGGCACTCGGCCTGTACGGGGCTTTCAACAACGACAACCCGCTGACGACTGCGGTCACCGTCATCGGTCTCGCCCTCGCGGGCTACACACTGCGCCTCGACGCCGAGGCCCGGGGCAACGCCCAGCGGCTGCTCGCCCATGAGCGGGCCGCCCGGGCCGCGGAGGCCGAGTCGGCGGCGCTCGGGGAGCGGGCCCGGATCGCGCGGGAGATCCACGACGTGCTGGCGCACAGCCTCTCCGCGCAGCTCGTGCACCTGGAGGCAGCCCGGCTGCTGATCGAGCGGGGTGCCGACCGGGAGCAGATCCTGGAGCGGGTGGTGGCCGCTCGGGGCATGGCGCGCGACGGTCTCGACGAGACACGGCAGGCGCTCTCCGCACTGCGCGGCGAGCTGACACCGCTGGAGGACTTCCTCTCGCAGCTCGTCGGTACGACGGCCGGTGCCGAGGTCACCATTACGGGTGAGCGCAGGCGGTTGCCCGCCGAGGCGTCGCAGGCCGTGCGCAGGGTCGCCCAGGAGGCCCTGACCAACGTCCGTAAGCATGCGCCGGGGGCCAAGGTGCGGGTGCGGCTGGACTACAGCGATCAGCAAGTGACGCTGGACGTACGGGACTCGGGCGGCTCGCCGGGTGAGCTCACCGGGGCGGGTGCCGGATACGGTCTGCTGGGCATGCGCGAGCGCGCCGAGCTGCTGGGCGGTTCGCTGGAGGCCGGGCCGGACGAGGAGGGGTTCATGGTGACGCTGAAGGTGCCTGTATGACGGGAGGGACGGAGGAGCAGCCCGCGCGCGTGGTGGTCGCGGACGATCAGACCGTCGTGCGTGAGGGCATCGTGATGCTGCTGGGCCTGCTGCCCGGGATCGAGGTCGTCGGCGCCGCGGGGGACGGGGACGAGGCGGTGAAGCTCGTCGCCGAACTCGCCCCGGACGTGGTGCTGATGGACCTGCGCATGCCCCGCTGCGACGGTGTGGAGGCGACCCGGCGTATTCGCGCGGAGCACCCCGGGACGCAGGTCGTGGTGCTCACGACGTACGCGGACGACGCGTCTTTGTTCCCGGCGTTGCGGGCGGGAGCGCGGGGCTATCTCACCAAGGACGCGGGCGGGGACGAGATCGTACGGGCCGTGCAGAGCGTGCTGTCCGGGGACGCGGGGCTGTCGCCGAGCATCCAACGAAGGCTGCTGGAGCGGCTGTCCGATCCGGAGCCGCAGCCGGCGACCGTGACCGAGGCGCCGGACGGGCTCACCGCGCGGGAGACGGAGGTGCTGTTGCTGATCGCCGACGGTCTCAGCAACCAGGAGATCGCCCGCAAGCTGCATGTCTCCACCGCGACCGTGAAGACACACATCAACAACCTCTTCGCCAAGACAGGGCTCAAGGACCGTGCCCAGGCGGTGCGTTACGCGTATGCGAAGGGGCTCGTACGGCCACCAGCGGGTTGAGTCACCTGATGGGGTGAAGAGCGGGGAAGAAGAGTCGGGGATCTTCCCGTTCTGTCCATCCTTGGGCATGCAGTCAAGCAACGGTCGTCCCCGTGAAGGCGGGGGTGGCGCCGACGGTCCGGCCGAGCACCGTGAGGGTCACGAGCCGTCCCTCGCAGAGGCGTCCGGGGGTGTGCGGTACGAAGACCCGTGGTACGACGCACTCGCCTCCGGATGGGGCGAGTTGGACGGTGTCGGCGGGTCCGTGCCCGTACCCGAAGCCCGTGCTGCGCGCAGGGCGAGCGAGGACGAGGCTGCGGCTGCGGCAGACGTCTACCTCGAGGTGCAGCGCAGTGCGGCGTTCCAGGAAGTGCGCAGCCGGTACCGGAGGTTCGTGGTGCCGGGAGTCGCCGTCTTCTTCGTCTGGTACGTGGGGTACGTCGTGACCGCTACGACCGCACCCGGGTTGATGGCGCGTCCCGTGGCGGGCGCGGTGAACGTGGCGATGCTCGCGGGGCTCGGGCAGTTCCTCACCACCTTCCTGTTCGCCTGGGCCTACGCCCGGCATGCGCGGCTGCGCAGGGACCGGGCGGCGCTCGAACTGCGTTGGGACACCCAGGAACTGACGCGCGGCGCCCAAGGCGGTGCCTCATGACGGGTGATCACCAGACGCTGGCGTTGTTTCTGTTCAGCGCGTTCGTCGCCGTCACGCTGGCGATCACGACGTGGGTGAGCCGCAACCGGCATGGTTCGGCGGAGGAGTTCTATGCGGGCGGGCGCCTCTTCTCGCCCATGGAGAATGGTTTTGCCATCGCGGGCGACTACATGTCGGCCGCGTCCTTCCTGGGCGTCACCGGGCTCATCGCCCTGTTCGGATACGACGGGCTGCTGTATGTGGTCGGCTTCCTCGTCGCCTGGCTGCTGGTGCTCTTCCTGGTCGCCGAACTGGTGCGCAACTGCGGGCGGTTCACGCTGGCCGACGTGGTCGCGGCGCGGATGCGGGAGCGGCCCGTCCGGATCGCGGCGGGAACTTCCTCGGTCACCGTGTCCGTTCTGTATCTAGTGGCGCAGATGGTGGGTGCGGGCAGCCTGGTCGCGCTGCTGCTCGGGGGTACGAGCGCGGCGGCGCGGGCCTGGACCGTCATCGGCGTCGGCGCGCTCATGGTGATCTATGTGTCGTTGGGAGGGATGCGGGCCACCACCTGGATCCAGATCGTCAAGGCGGTTCTGCTGCTCAGCGGTACGGTCGCGTTGACCGTGCTCGTCCTGCTGCGGTTCCACGGCGACCTCGACCGGCTGCTGCTGACGGCGGCCGAGCGCAGTGGTCACGGCGACGCGTTCCTGGCGCCGGGGCTGAAGTACGGCGGGGACTGGACCGCCCGTTTCGACTTCATCAGTCTCGGCCTCGCCCTGGTGCTGGGCACGGCCGGGCTGCCGCACATCCTGTCCCGCTTCTACACGGTGCCCACCGCCCGGGCCGCACGGCGGTCGGTGCTCTGGTCGATCGGGCTCATCGGCGGCTTCTACCTGATGACGATCATTCTCGGCTTCGGTGCGGCCGCGATCGTGGGGCCGGAGGCGGTACGCGGGTCGAACGCGGCCGGGAACACGGCGGTTCCGCTCCTCGCGCTCAACCTGGGCGGCGGCGCGAACTCCACAGGAGGAACGGTTCTCTTCGCGATCGTCGCCGCCGTCGCCTTCGCCACCATCCTCGCGGTGGTCGCCGGAATCACGCTCGCCTCCTCGGCGTCCGTGGCCCACGACCTGTACGCGTCCCTGCGGCGCCGCCGTGCCAAGCCGCGCAGCGAGGTGGCCGTGGCGCGCGTCGCCTCGGTCGGCATCGGCGTGGTCGCGATCGCCCTCGGACTCCTGGCCCGTGACCTGAACGTCGCCTTCCTGGTGGGTCTCGCCTTCGCGGTCGCCGCGTCCGCGAACCTCCCGGTGCTGCTGTACTCGCTGTTCTGGCGCGGCTTCACCACCCGCGGTGCCGTATGGGCCGTATACGGCGGGCTCGTCCCCGCACTGGCCCTAGTCGTGCTGTCGCCGGTGGTCTCGGGCAGTCCGGATTCGCTGTTCCCCGCCGTCGACTTCCAGTACTTCCCGCTCCAGAACCCCGGCCTCGTGTCGATCCCGTTGGGCTTCCTCGCGGGCTGGCTCGGCACGGTCACCTCCGCCGAGGTCCCGGACGAGGCCAAGCACGCGGAGACCGAGGTGCGGGCGCTGACGGGGGCGGGAGCCGCGTAGGCGCCGCGCTGCTCACCGTCGTACGGCATGAGGCGCAGTCCTCGGGCTACGGCGCCACCCATGCGTACAGGTGCTCCGGGCGCCCCGTGTCGCCGTACTTGAGGGAGAGGCGGAGGCGGCCGGCCTGTTCGAGGTGGCGGAGGTAGCGCTGGGCCGTGGAGCGGCTCAGGCCCGTCTCCGCGGCCACCTCGTGGGCCGAGAGCGGGTGGTCGGCGTGGTGCAGAACGCGGCAGATGAGGTCGCTCGTCGGCTCCGAGTGACCGCTGGGTAGGCCCGGTGACGAGGGTGCCGGCGTGGTGCGCAGCGCGCCGAAGATCCGGTCCACCTGGTCCTGGCCGGCGATGCCGCGGCCACCGACCCGGTCGACGGTGCGGCGCAGGGCGGCGTACGAGTCGAGGCGGGTGCGCAGGGCGGCGAAGGTGAACGGCTTGACCAGATAGTGCAGCGCGCCGAGGCGCATCGCGGCCTGCACGGTCGTCACATCGCTTGCCGCTGTGATCATGATGACGTCGGCGCCGTGGCCCTGGTCTCGCATGCGGTGGACGAGTTCGAGGCCCGTCTGGTCGGGCAGATAGTGGTCGAGCAGGACCAGGTCGATGGCCCCGCGCTGCACGCTGGCCAGCGCCTGGGCAGCGCTGTGCGCACGGGCGGCGACCCGGAAGCCGGGAACCTTTCCCACGTACTTGGCGTTTATCTCGGCGACGCGGAAGTCGTCGTCCACGACCAGGACGTCAATCATCGGGCCTCTTTCTGTCAAGGCCAGGTGGGCGTTAAACCCATGTTTCGGCTCCGCAGTTGTAGCGCGCGCAAAACGAGCACAACAGGCTGCTGTAAGCAAAAGAACGGCATGCGCTCACAAGGCTGCTGCTGTGGCCCGGGCCACATCTACCGTCCCCGGCCATGAGCGCAGACACCAGCCCCGCCATCCAGCTACGGGGCGCGAGCAAGATCTTCAAGACCCCGTCGGGGGGTCTGCACACGGCCGTCAGGGAGCTGGATCTCACGGTCGGGCGCGGTGAGTTCGTGGCGGTCGTCGGCCCCACGGGCTGCGGCAAGTCGACCACGCTGACCCTGGTCAGCGGGTTGGAGGAGCCCACCGAGGGCGAGGTTCTGGTCGCCGGGGATCCGGTCCAGGGCGTGGGCGACAAGGTCGGTTTCGTCTTCCAGCAGGACGCCACCTTCCCGTGGCGCACGGTCCTGTCCAACGTCATGGCGGGCCCGCGCTTCCGCGGCGTGCCCAAGGCGGAGGCGAAGCAGAAGGCCCGTGAATGGCTCGCCCGGGTCGGCCTCGCCGCCTTCGAGGACCGCTACCCGCACCAGCTCTCCGGTGGCCAGCGCAAGCGCGTCGCGCTCGCCGCGACCTTCGTCAACGACCCCGAGATCCTGCTCATGGACGAGCCCTTCTCGGCGCTCGACGTGCAGACCAGGGCGCTGATGTCGGACGAGCTGCTGGAGCTGTGGGAGGGCACGGGCGCCTCCGTCGTGTTCGTCACGCACGACCTGGAGGAGTCGATCGCGCTGGCCGACAAGGTCGTCGTGATGACGGCCGGTCCCGCCACCGTCAAGCAGGTCTTCGACATCGACCTGCCGCGGCCGCGCAAGGTCGAGTCCGTGCGCCTGGAGCCACGGTTCATCGAGATCTACCGCGAGATCTGGGAGTCCCTGGGCGAAGAGGTCCGCATCACCCGCGAGAGGGGTGCCGCCGATGTCGCCTGACGTCATACCCGAGGCCCAGGTCGCACTGACCATGACAGAACCCGGCAGCAAGACGAACCGCACGCACTCACGCGCGCGTGCCGCCCGTAGACGCAAGATCGTCATCGCGGTCGCGCGGGTGCTGCTCCTGGTCGCCGTCCTCGGCCTGTGGGAGCTGCTCGCCCGCACCAAGGTCATCGACCCGTTCAACTTCTCGATGCCCTCGAAGATCTGGGATCAGATCTGGACCTGGGTGAACCACGGAACCGCCATCGGGTCCCTGGGCGAGCAGATCTGGTACACGCTGTACGAGGCGCTGCTCGGCTGGGTCATCGGTGTGGCCGCCGGTGTCGTGTTCGGCATCACCCTGGGGCGGATCGCCTTCCTCGCCGATGTCATCGGTCCGTACATCAAGGTGCTCAACTCGATTCCCAGGATCGTCCTTGCCCCGGTCTTCATGATCTGGTTCGGCCTCGGCCCCGCCTCCAAGGTTGCCTCGGCGGTCGTCCTGGTCTTCTTCCCGGTCTTCTTCAACGCCTTCCAGGGCGCCCGCGAGGTCGACCGCAATCTCGTCGCCAACGCCCGGATCCTCGGCGCGAGCGACCGCAGGGTGACGCTTCAGGTGGTCGTTCCCTCCGCTACTTCATGGATCTTCACCAGTCTCCATGTCAGCTTCGGCTTCGCCCTCATCGGCGCCATCGTCGGCGAGTACATCGGCGCGACCAAGGGCGTCGGCCTGCTGATCGCGCAGTCGCAGGGGACCTTCAACACGGCCGGTGTGTACGCGGCCATGGTCATCCTCGCCGTCGTCGCACTCGCCGCCGAGGGGCTGCTGACCTTCGCCGAGCGCCGCATCTTCCGGTGGAAGCCGGCGGGTTCCGACAGCTGAATCCCACCGCACCACCTCTCCTCTCCCCGCACAGCCCTCTCACAAGGACGTGAACCGCCATGCGCAAGTCCGGCAGATACACCACCCTGGCCGCCGCCGGCCTGCTCGCCCTCTCCTCCCTCACCGCCTGTGCCAACGACGCGTCGAGCACCGCCTCCACCGGCTCCGGCAGCAAGGGTGACGGCAAGGGCACGAAGGTCAAGATCATGGTCGGTGGCCTGGACAAGGTCATCTACATGCCCGCGATGCTCACCCAGCGGCTCGGCTACTTCGACGCCGAAGGCCTCGACGTGGAGCTCCTGAGCGAGCCCGCCGGCGTCCAGGCCGAGACCGCGCTCGTCTCCGGTCAGGTCCAGGGGGCCGTCGGCTTCTACGACCACACCCTCGACCTCCAGACCAAGGGCAAGGCGATCGAGTCCGTGGTGCAGTTCTCGCACGCGCCCGGAGAGGTGGAGATCGTCTCCAAGAAGGCGGCGGGAGACATCACTTCGCCCAAGGACTTCAAGGGGAAGAAGCTCGGCATCACCGGTCTGGGCTCGTCGACCGACTTCCTCACCAAGTACCTCGCCGTCAAGAACGGCGTGAAGGTCAGCGAGTTCACGCCGGTCGCCGTCGGCGCCGGACCGACCTTCATCTCGGCGCTGCAGCAGGGCTCCATCGACGCCGGCATGACGACTGATCCGACCGTCGCCACGATCCTGGACAAGAAGGCGGGCAAGGTCCTTCTCGACATGCGGACCCCGGAGGGATCACAGGAGGCACTCGGCGGCCCGTACCCGTCGTCGAGCCTGTACATGCAGACGGACTGGGTCAACAGTCACAAGGACACCGTCCAGAAGTTGGCCAATGCATTCGTCAAGACGCTCAAGTGGATGTCCACCCACAGCTCTTCGCAGATCGCCGACAAGATGCCCGCCGACTACTCGCAGGGCAACAAGCTCCTCTACGCCGCGGCCATCGAGAGCACACTGCCGATGTTCACCGACGACGGCGTCATGCCCAAGGACGGTCCCGAGACCGTCGAGAAGGTGCTCAAGGCGTTCAACCCCAACATCAAGAACGCCAAGGTGGATCTGAGCAAGACGTTCACCACCGAGTTCGTGGAGAAAGCCGCGGGCTGAGTCCGTATCCATAGGGGGTACGGCCCCTTCCCCCGCTCCCACCGGCCGTGCCCGTCAGGCGCGGGTCGCCCACACGTAACGGTGTTCAGGGCGGCCCGCGTCGCCGTATTTCAGGGTGAGCCGGGCCCGTCCCGTGCGCTCCAGGAGCTTCAGGTAGCGCTGGGCGGTCTGGCGGCTCACGCCGGTCCGGTCGGCGATCTCCTGGGCGGACAGCGGGCCTTCGGCGTTCATCAGGGACTGACGCACCAGCTCCGCGGTGGTGGGGGAGTGCCCCTTGGGCAGCCCCGGCTCCGAAGAAGCGGACAGGACGCCGAAGATGCGGTCGACCTCGGCCTGCTCCGCCTCGCCGCCGCCGTCGAGCGTGCGGCGCAGATCCGCGTACGCCTCCAGCTTGGCGCGCAGGCCCGCGAAGGCGAACGGCTTGACCAGGTACTGCAGCGCGCCGTGCCGCATCGCGGCCTGCACGGTCGACACGTCACGGGCCGCCGTCACCATGATCACATCGGTCTGGTGGCCGCGGCGGCGCATCTCCTGGACGACCGCCAGACCCGTCCCGTCGGGCAGGTAGTGGTCCATGAGGACCAGGTCCAGACGGGGCAGAAGCTCCAGCTGACGCAGCGCCTCGGCCGCGCTGTGCGCCTCGCCGGCGACGTGGAAGCCCGGCACCTTCTCCACGTAGGCGGCGTTGACGCGCGCGACCCTGGTGTCGTCGTCCACGACCAGGACCTCGATCATTGCGACTCCTCCTTGACGGGCGTGTCCGCGGACGCGGTGAGGGCAGGCGCCGACTCGGTCAGCGCTTCCGGCAGGACGACGGTGAACTCCGCGCCGCCGCCGTGCGCCTCACCGACCGAGGCGCTGCCCCCCTGCCGCTCGGCGAGCCTGCGCACCAGGGAGAGCCCGATGCCACGCTTCCGGTGCGCCGGCGGCTCCTTCGTGGACCATCCGTCGGTGAAGACCAACTCGCGTTGCTCGACAGGGATTCCGGGCCCTGTGTCGCGCACTCTGAGGACAGCGGTACGTCCCTCGGCGCGCAACTCGATCTCCACGCGCGCGTGGAGCGTGCCCGCGACCGCGTCGAGCGCGTTGTCCACCAGGTTCCCGACGATCGTGACGAGCCCCCTGGGATCGATCAGCCGGTCCGGGAGCCGCGTCCGGTCCGACACCCACAGGGCGACGCCGCGCTCGGCCGCGACCGTCGCCTTGCCCACCAGCAGGGCGGCGAGCAGCGGATCCTGGATCTTCTCGGTGACCTGTTCCGCGGTGGTCCTGTGGTCGCCGACCACCTCGCCGACGAAGTCCACGGCGTCGTCGTACATCTCCAGTTCGAGCAGCCCCAGAAGCGTGTGCATGCGGTTGGCGTGCTCGTGGTCCTGGGCGCGCAGGGCGTCGATCAGGCCCCGCGTCGAGTCGAGTTCCCGGCCGAGCTGCTCCAGCTCGGTGCGGTCGCGCAGGGTGGCCACGGCGCCGCCGTCGTCGGTCGGCATGCGGTTGGCGACCAGGACGCGCTGGCCGCGGACGGTGAGCAGGTCGGTGCCCGTCACCCGCCCGCCCAGGATGTCGGCCGTACGTCCTTCACCGAGCGCCTCGTCGGGAGACCGGCCGACGGCCTCCTCGTCGATGTCCAGCAGGCGACGGGCCTCGTCGTTCAGGAGGCGTATACGGCCGGCGCGGTCCAGGGCGACGACGCCCTCCCGGATGCCGTGCAGCATCGCCTCGCGCTCCGCGAGCAGCCCCGAGATGTCCGAGAACGCCAGGTCACGGGTCTGCCGCTGAACCCGCCGCGAGATCAGCCAGGCGGCCAGCGCACCGACGGCCAGCGCGCCCCCGGCGTAGGCGAGCAGCTCGGGGATCGCGCCGATGAGCTCGGCCCGCACGCTGTCGTACTTGATCCCGACCGAGACCGCACCGATGATCTTGCCGTCGGCGTCCCGCAGGGGCACCTTGCCGCGGGCCGAGCGGCCCAGGGTGCCTTTGTCGATCTCCATGACCTCCTTGCCCGCCAGGGCGTCTCGGGGGTCCGTGGAGACGCGATGGCCGATCTGCGCTGCTGTGGGGTGCGACCAGCGCACCCAGTTCCGGTCCAGCACCACGATGTACTCGGCGTGCGTGGCCCGCTGGATCCGCTCGGCCTCCTTCTGCACCGGACCGTTCCTGGTCGGCGGCGTGGTCAGCAGCCCCTCGGCGATCTGCGGGTCCTGGGCGGTGGTCTCGGCGATGGCCAGGGCACGGCGCATCGCCTCCTGGTCCAGCTGCTTGCTCAGCGGTGCCAGGAACAGCCCGGTCGCGAGCACCGCAACTCCTGCGGCGATCACCACCTGCATCAGCAGTACCTGCGAGAACACCCGCTTCGGGAAACCGAGGCGCAGGCGGCGTGCGGGGGGAGTGGGGCTCATACCCACGACCGTACGTGGACGTGCCGGAACTGCCGTAGGGGGTGTGGCATGGATCTCTTGATCAATGCTGAGGCGAGCAGGTCGAAGTGTTGAGGCGAGTGGATCGACGTGTTGATCGGCCGGGTCAGCTCGCGTTGATCGGCCGGGTCACCTCGCGAGTGCGGTCGTCCTCGACTCGTGCACCGCAAGGACCTCCATACGCGCGGGTGACCCCAGAACCGACGTACTGCAGCTCTCCGGGCGGGGCGGCAGGGACGCGCCCTGGGCCACATCGACGCGCCACTGGCGTCCGTCCTCGTGGGCGACGGTCACCTGCCAGTGCGGTGCGGCCCCGTCCGTCCGTACGACGCTCAGGACGTCCGCCGCGTACTCGCGCACCGCCGCGCGCACGGCCAGCTCGGCCGCCTGACCGGGCCGTTCCCAGGCGGAGCTGCCGCGGCATCCCTCCACGACGATCCGCCCCTCCTGGACGCCGTTGAGGATCTCCTTGACGGCGTGGGCCTCGGCGCGGCCGTAGGCGTATCCGTACGGCAGCACGAGCAGTGTGGGGGAGAAGCGATGGCCACCCAGATGAGTGACCTCCCAGACGCCCTCCACCCCGGAGGAGGCGAGCTCGGCCGCGAGCGGGCGGCCGAGCAGCGCGCAGCAGCGGTCGCGCTTGCCGTTGGTGCAGACGAGGGCGAGCGGATCACCGGCGTGGGGCCGGGCCCCGAGTGCCGAGTCGAAGGTGTGGTGCTCGCCCCTGCCGAGCGCGGCGAAGTCCAGGTCGAGCAGAGCCCGAGGATCGCAGGTCCTGGCGGAGTGCACCCATGTGTTGCCGGGCGCCGTGTGGGCCGCGTACACCTGCCGCGCGGCAGGCGTGCCGCAGTCGGCGTGCCTTCCCGGGCGCCGGATCAGCGCGATGCGTACGCCCGTGCCCTTCGCGGCGGTCTCCAGCGCGCGGCCGAGTGCCGGATCGAGGTGGCTCGAAGTGAGCGCATTGGCGCCCCAGGGGCCCGACTGCTCCAGCAGTAGCCAGGTCCTCGCGGTGGCCGCGGTTCCCGAGATCGGCTCGTCGAGCTCCCGGGAGACGGTTGAGCACGTACTCACAGAGGTGAGCCTAACCTGACTTGGTTTGCGGTGACTTCCAGCCGCGCTCGTGTCCTACTCCGGCAGAGGCTGGGGCGGCCTCGGGCCGACGTAGTGGCCGCTCGGGCGCATGCGCAGCGGGCGTTCCCCGTACTCCTCGAGCGCGTGGGCGATCCAGCCCGCCGTACGAGCCACGGCGAAGATGGTCTCGCCGGCCGTGGAGGGCATGCCGGAGGACGCGGTGAGCACGGCCAGGGCCAGGTCGACGTTGGCGTGCAGTGGCGTGTGCCGGGCGGTGGTGGCCACGATGTCGCGGGCCGCGGCGAGGGCGGGAGCGGCGCGGGGGATCTCCTCCAGAAGCCCGAACAGAACACGCGCGCGTGGGTCCTCGCCGGGGTAGAGGCGGTGGCCGAGCCCCGGAATGCGGCGGCCCGCCCGCAGCTCTTCCGCGATCACGGGGGCCGCGTCGCCCTCCTCGAGCACGTCGAGCAGCAGCCGGTGGGCGAGCCCGCTGGCCGCTCCGTGCAGGGGGCCCTCGAGCACGCCGAGCCCGGCGGAGACGGCCGCGTAGGCGTGGGCGCGGGCCGACGCGGCCACGCGCACCGCGAGGGTCGAGGCGGCGAGATCGTGGTCGACGAGGAGCGCGAGCGCCGTGTCCAGCGCGCGCAGCGAGGCCTCGTCGGCTTCCCGTCCGCTCAGCCGCGCCCACAGGCGGTGGGCCAGCGGACCCTCGTCGCGGTGGGCGCGCCGGGCCGGTGGCAGGGCGGCGACGAGGGTGGGGATGAGGGTGCGCGCGGTGCCGAGCACGGCGTCTTCGGAGAGGTCGAAACGCACCGGGTCCGCGGCCGCGGCGGCGATCGCCGCGACCCTCAACCGGTCGGTCGGGCCGGTGTGTTCGGGCAGCGCGTCGACGGCGCGGCGGGCCACGGCGACCGAGGCCCGAGGTGCGGTGAACGCGATTCCGCGGCGCATCCGGCCGGTCCACAGCCACTCGGCGACCTCTTCGTAGGAGTAGCGCTTGGCCAGTTCGGTGGCGTCGACGCCCCGGAAGTAGTACCGGTCGGTCTCGATGAGCGTGATGCGGGTCCGCACGGCGAGCTCGCCGCCTGATGCCGAACTCCCGCTGCTCTCCCGCCTGTTGCGCCGGGAGAGGGCCTCCACCTCCTTGGCGTCCAAGGTGCTGCCCCGGCCGCCGGGCACGCGTCGGCTGCTGAGCTGGCCGCGGCTCACGTACGCGTACACGGTCTCGGGCTTCACGCCCAGCAGTTCGGCGGCTTCCTTTGTGGTCAGCCGCCGCTCGGAGTGACCGGTGGAGGGCTCTTGATCGCGCATGGGATCACCGTATCGGCATGACGATATATGGACTAGGAACATTGACTTGTATTGATTCAATCAATATTGACAGAGAAATAGTCAATCATGGACAGTCGAATCAAGTCCAGGGAGGAATCATGTCCATCAACAAGTCAGCAGCCGCCACCATCGACGTGCCGCGAGGACTCGCCGGTGTCGTGGTCACCGACACCGAGATCGGGGACGTCCGGGGGCTCGAGGGCTTCTATCACTACCGCCAGTACTCGGCCGTCGAACTGGCGCAGAGCCGCGGCTTCGAGGACGTCTGGTACCTCCTGGTCCACGGCGAACTGCCGGACGCGGCGCAGTGCGCGGCCTTCACCGCCGAGACGGCGGCCCTGCGGCGGGTGCCCGACGAGGTACGCGTGACCCTGCCCGCCATTGCGGCGGCGAGCGGGCGGTCCGGCCCGCTGGCCGGCATGCGCACCGCACTGTCGCTGCTCGGCGCGGCGAAGGGCTTCCGGCCGGTGTACGACATCGACGCGGCCGACCGTCGCCGGGACGCCCTCGTGGCGGCCGCGGTCGTACCGACGCTGCTCACGTCGCTGCATCGGCTGGGTCGGGGCCTCGAACCGGTGGAGCCCCGGGACGACCTTTCCTACGCGGCCAACTACCTCTACATGCTGACGGGTTCGGTGCCGGACCCGAGGCGGGCGCGGGCGGTCGAGCAGTACTTGATTTCAACCATTGATCACGGCTTCAATGCATCAACCTTCACAGCGCGCGTCATCACGTCGACGGGAGCGGACGTGGCCGCGTGCCTCGTCGGGGCCGTGGGGGCGCTCTCCGGTCCGCTGCACGGTGGTGCGCCCAGCCGCGCGCTGGACACCCTGGACGCGATCGGCACCCCCGACCGCATCGACCCCTGGATCCGCGAACGCGTCCTCGCCGGCGACCGCATCATGGGCTTCGGCCACCCCGTCTACCGCACCGAGGACCCCCGGTCGCGCATGCTCCGCGAGGTGGCGCAGAGCTTCGGCGGCCCGCGCGTGGAGTTCGCCGTAGAGGTCGAGCGCCAAGTCGAGGCGATCCTGGCCGAGTTGAAGCCGGGCCGGGAGCTGCATACGAACGTCGAGTTCTACGCGGGCGTCGTCATGGAACTGTGTGGCCTGCCGCGGGAGATGTTCACCCCGACGTTCGCGGCGGCGCGGGTGGTGGGCTGGGGTGCGAACATCCTGGAGCAGGCGGAGGACTCGAAGATCATCAGGCCCGCGGCGCGGTATGTGGGGCCGGGGGCGCCGGTGGCGGTGCCGGAGGTGGCCTGAAGCGCACCAAAGGCCCGGCACCGATCCCGTGCCGGGCCTTGCGTGAGTGGTGAGCAGGGGGAGCGGGTTGCTGTTCTGCTCGGTCGGGGCTGGCCCTGCACCGCTCATCGATGGCGTGCGGGGGGCGGAACGCGGCGAAGCTGAGGATGGATTCGCTGCCCGGAGCCGCTCTTGGCTCAAGCGTCGGGAATGTCCGCCTTGGCGCGCAGCAGGGTTTCCCGAGTGATGATCACGATGCGCTCGTAGTCGGCGCGACCCGCATCGGGCGGTAGCTTGCCGTCGAGTTCAGCCGTCGCTTCCGTCCCGATAACAGCGAAGTTTCCGTCGCTGAGTTCGAAAATATCAGGACAAGTTTCGCCATTCAGGCTGCCGCGTTCGCGCGGTGTCGCACCGAGGCGGCGCACGATGTTCAAAGAAAGGCCCCGATCCTTGTGATGTGTAGCGAGCAAGAACGGGCCCAAGTATTGCTCTGAGCCTAGTGAGCCTGCTGATGATTCGCAGAACCAGTCGCCGATTCCCCACGATCGAGACCTGGTCTTGATCAAGGTGTTGACGGGTGAGGCAACTTGACCATCTGAGCAGATCATCAGGCGGTGGGCGGCTGTGAAGGTCTCATGAGCTCTCGGTCGGCGGTTCGCCGACCACCCACCACTCGTCGGTGTCGGCGTCATCGAGATCCTGGATGAGGCTGTCCATCATTCTCCCTACGCGGGCCTCGTCCGAGGTGTCGACAAGACTGGCGCGATGGGGGCGGGTTGCTTCCCAGTAATCCCGGAATATCGAGTTTCGGCAGGTGATCCTGAGATAGCCGTACAGCTCCTCCCACGTGACCACGCCGCTGCGGTAGGCGAGAAGCGCATTCGAGTAGAGCGCATTCGCGAAAAGGAACTGTCGGCGCTGGGTGGGTGATTCCACCTCGACGGTGCTGAGCACCGCGGCGAGGTCGGGGTCGTCCAGGGCCTTGTTCAGCAGGTAGAGCTGCAGCCGCTGCTGGGTGGACTCGGCGTGACGATCTCCGTAGCCGTTGCGCAGGAGCTGCTGCGCGGCGAGGGCGGTCAGGATTCCGGCAGCGAAGCCGAGCCCTGTTCGTGCGGCTACCCCCAGCAGTCGTGTCCCAGCATTCTGTGTGGCCATGTCAACCCCCGAATCAGGCGGCCGTGCGCCGGTCGTCGGGGTGCGGGTCGACTGAGGGGGACCGGCGAGCGGTGGGCGGCGCTTGCCGTCTCCCAGGATGCCGAGCGGCTCTGATCGGCAGGGAGGCGGAGAGGAGGCGCACGGAGGGAAGCGAGGGTCGCACGCTCCGGCGCCTTCCCCAACGTCTGCCCCGCAAGTGCTGCTAACAATCGTTCACTTCGCAGTGATTATTCCGGCTCGTATCCTGGTCCGGCATTCAATCCTCGTACGTGCGCCGGGCCCGCGATCCGGTGTACGCGTCGGTGTCAGAGAGGTCGCACGTTGAGTCAGCCGAGCCACAGCTTCCGGCAGATCCCGGTCGTCGTCCTTGCCGGATTCCTGGGCTCCGGCAAGACCACCCTCCTCAATCACCTCCTCCACCGCAGCGGTGGCAGCCGGATCGGTGCCATCGTGAACGACTTCGGTGCCATCGAGATCGACGCCATGGCCGTCGCCGGTGCGCTCGGTGATTCGACCGTGTCCCTCGGGAACGGGTGTCTGTGCTGTGCCGTCGACGTCGGCGAGCTGGACCAGTACCTGGAGCGGCTTGCCCGGTCCACCGCGGGCATCGACGTCATCGTCATCGAGGCGAGCGGCCTCGCCGAACCGCAGGAACTGGTGCGGATGGTGCTGGCCAGTGAGCAACCGGGGATCGTGTACGGCGGCCTCGTCGAGGTCGTCGACGCCGCCGAGTTCGACGACACACGCGTGAAGCATCCCGAGGTCGACCGGCATCTCGCCCTCGCCGACCTCGTCGTCGTCAACAAGCTCGACCGGGCGCCGGATGCGGATCGCGTCCTCGGACTCGTCCGGTCCCTCGTCGACCGCGCCGCCGTCGTGCCCGCGACGTACGGGCGCGTCGACGCCGAGTTCCTCTTCGACTGCCGGCCGAGCGAGGAGCGCATCGGGCAGTTGTCCTTCGACGATCTGGCCGACCATGACGGTCATGGCGAGCACGACGACCACTCCGCCCACCTGCACGCCGCCTACGACAGCCTGTCCTTCACCGGCGAACTGCCCATGGATCCACGCCGGTTGATGGAGTTCCTCGACAGCAGGCCCGAGGGGCTGTACCGGATCAAGGGGTACGTCGACTTCGGGGCGTACGACGTCCGCAACCGTTACGCCGTACACACCGTGGGGCGGTTCCTCCGCTTCTACCCGGAGCCCTGGGCTCCCGGCGACGCACGCCTGACCCAGCTCGTCCTCATCGGTTCCGGCATCGACGCGTCCGCCCTCCGCAAGGAACTCGAGGGGTGCGGGAACGATGCCCCACACACCGCCGACGAGGCCGGAATGTGGGGCGTCCTGCGCTTCGTACAGGATCCGGAGGAGGACCCCGACGAGGATCTCGTGGAGCCGCCGGTCTAGACCGGGCCGGCCACCACCGCCACCGTCTTCGCCAGGGACACGCCCGAGCCGTCGCGGCGCGGGTCGATGTCCGGGAGGTCGACCGGGGTGCCGTTCTTCTGCGCCGCCTTGGCCGGAACTGCGCCCGTCCAGGCCAGGGACAGGCAGTCCTCGCCCTTCAGGAACCGCTGGCAGCGGACGCCGCCGGTGGCGCGGCCCTTGCGCGGGTACTGGTCGAACGGGGTCAGCTTGGCCGTCGTCTGGACCGAGTCGTCGAGCGTGCCGCGCGAGCCCGCGACCGTGAACACGACCGCGTCCACCGCCGGGTCCACGGCCGTGAAGGAGATGACCTTCGCGCCGTCGGTGAGCTTGATGCCCGCCATGCCGCCCGCCGGACGGCCCTGGGGACGGACCTGCGAGGCCTGGTAGCGCAGCAGTTGTGCGTCGTCGGTGATGAAGATGAGGTCCTCGTCGCCGGTACGAAGTTCGATCGCGCCGGCGATCCGGTCACCGTCCTTGAGCGTGATGACCTCCAACTCCTCCTTGTTGGACGGGTAGTCGGGGACCACACGCTTGACGACGCCCTGTTCGGTGCCGAGGGCGAGGCCGGGGGAGGACTCGTCGAGCGTGGTCAGACAGACCACCGTCTCGTTGTCCTCCAGGGAGATGAACTCCGACAGGAGAGCCCCGCCGGACAGGTTCGGCGCCGCCAACGTGTCCGGCAGCTGCGGGAGGTCGACGACGTTGATCCGCAGCAGACGCCCCGAGGACGTCACCGCGCCGATCTCGCCGCGTGCCGTCGCCGGGACCGCCGAGACGATCACGTCGTGCTTGGAGCGCCGGGCGTCGGCGTCCTCCGGGAAGGGCTCGCCGTTCGACGTGCGGGCCAGCAGGCCCGTGGAGGACAGCAGCACACGGCACGGGTCGTCCGCGACCTGCAGCGGCACGGCGGCCGAGGGGGCGCCCGAGGCCTCCAGCAGGACCGTACGCCGCTCGGTGCCGAACTGCTTTGCCACGGCGGCCAGTTCGGAGGAGACCAGCTTGCGCAGCTCCGCGTCCGACTCGAGGATCCGGGTCAGCTCGGCGATCTCCGCCTTGAGCCTGTCCTTCTCCGACTCGAGCTCGATCCGGTCGAACTTGGTCAGACGGCGCAGTGGCGTGTCCAGGATGTACTGGGTCTGGATCTCCGACAGGGAGAAGCGCTCGATCAGGCGCTCCTTCGCCTGCGCGCTGTTCTCGCTGGAGCGGATCAGGCGGATGACCTCGTCGATGTCGACGAGCGCGGTGAGCAGGCCCTCCACCAGGTGCAGGCGGTCGCGCCGCTTGGTGCGGCGGAACTCGCTGCGGCGCCGCACGACCTCGAAGCGGTGGTCGAGGTAGACCTCCAGGAGCTCCTTGAGGCCGAGCGTGAGCGGCTGGCCGTCCACCAGCGCGACGTTGTTGATGCCGAAGGACTCCTCCATCGGCGTCAGCTTGTAGAGCTGCTCCAGGACGGCCTCCGGCACGAAGCCGTTCTTGATCTCGATGACCAGGCGCAGGCCGTGGGCGCGGTCGGTGAGGTCCTTGACGTCGGCGATGCCCTGGATCTTCTTGGAGCCGACCAGGTCCTTGATCTTGGCGATGACCTTCTCGGGGCCGACCGCGAAGGGCAGTTCGGTGATGACCAGGCCCTTGCGGCGTGCGGTGACGGTCTCGACCTCGACCGTGGCGCGGATCTTGAAGGTGCCGCGGCCCGTCTCGTACGCGTCCCGGATGCCGGCCAGGCCGACGATGCGGCCGCCGGTGGGCAGGTCGGGGCCAGGGACGTGCTTCATCAGGGTGTCGAGGTCCGCGCCCGGGTAGCGGATCAGGTGCCGGGCGGCGGAGATGACCTCGGCGAGGTTGTGCGGCGGCATGTTCGTCGCCATGCCGACCGCGATGCCCGACGAGCCGTTCACCAGCAGGTTCGGGAAGGCGGCGGGCAGGGCGACCGGCTCCTGCTCCTGGCCGTCGTAGTTGGGCGTGAAGTCGACCGTGTCCTCGTCGATCGACTCCGTCATCAGGCTGGTGGCCTGGGCCTGGCGGCACTCGGTGTACCGCATGGCGGCCGGCGGGTCGTCGTTGCCCAGCGAGCCGAAGTTGCCGTGGCCGTCGACGAGCGGCACGCGCATGGAGAAGGGCTGGGCCATGCGCACCAGGGCGTCGTAGATCGACGCGTCGCCGTGCGGGTGCAGCTTGCCCATGACCTCGCCGACCACGCGCGCGCACTTCACATAGCCGCGGTCGGGGCGCAGCCCCATCTCGTTCATCTGGTAGACGATGCGGCGGTGCACCGGCTTGAGGCCGTCACGGGCGTCGGGCAGGGCTCGGGAGTAGATGACCGAGTACGCGTACTCGAGGAAGGAGCCCTGCATCTCGTCGACGACGTCGATGTCGAGGATCTTCTCCTCGTACGAGTCATCGGGCGGCGGGGTCTTCGTGCTGCGGCGGGCCATCGCTGCCGGCTCCTTGCTGAAGCGTGAACGGTATCTGACGCGGACCATTGTGGACCGCGGCACTGACAACGCGGGCCAGGACCCGGTGTCGGCGGTCCGGCTCGGCTCGCGGGGGGTCACCCTGCCGCGGCTGCCCGCAGGTTACGCGATCCGCTGTGGGCGTACGTCGTCCGGGAACTTCGCCGACGGTCCGCACGCTTGCATACAGTGGCAGGACCGGCAGGAAAACCGCGGTTCGAACCACCGCACCCGCGATCGAAGGGACGTACATGCCCATGGGTCACACGGCCACAGACCAGGCAGGCACCGGGGGCCTGACAGCGACCGAGCACCGCCTGGCCAACGGCCTGCGCGTGGTGCTCTCCGAGGACCACCTGACCCCCGTCGCGGCGGTGTGCCTCTGGTACGACGTCGGATCGCGCCACGAAGTCAAGGGACGCACGGGCCTGGCTCACCTTTTCGAGCACCTCATGTTCCAGGGCTCGGGTCAGGTCAAGGGCAACGGGCACTTCGAGCTGGTGCAGGGCGCGGGCGGCTCGCTCAACGGCACCACCAGCTTCGAGCGCACCAACTACTTCGAGACCATGCCCACCCACCAACTGGAGCTCGCCCTCTGGCTGGAGGCCGACCGTATGGGCTCCCTGCTCGCCGCTCTCGACGACGAGTCCATGGAGAACCAGCGGGACGTCGTCAAGAACGAGCGCCGGCAGCGCTACGACAACGTGCCGTACGGCACGGCGTTCGAGAAGCTGACCGCCCTCGCCTACCCGGAGGGCCACCCCTACCACCACACCCCGATCGGTTCGATGGCCGACCTGGACGCGGCGACGCTGGAGGACGCGCGCGCGTTCTTCCGCACGTACTACGCGCCCAACAACGCGGTTCTGTCGGTCGTGGGTGACATCGACCCGGAGCAGACGCTCGCCTGGGTCGAGAGGTACTTCGGGTCCATCGCCTCGCACGACGGCAAGCCCGCCCCCCGCGACGGCTCGCTGCCCGAGGTCATCGGCGGGCAGCTGCGCGAGGTCGTCGAGGAGGAGGTCCCGGCGCGCGCCCTGATGGCCGCCTACCGGCTGCCGCACGACGGCACGCGCGAGGCGGACGCCGCCGACCTGGCGCTCACCGTCCTCGGCGGCGGCGAGTCCTCCCGTCTCTACAACCGGCTCGTACGGCGCGACCGTACGGCCGTCGCGGCCGGGTTCGGCCTGCTGCGGCTGGCCGGAGCGCCCTCCCTGGGCTGGCTGGACGTGAAGACCTCCGGTGACGTCGAGGTGCCGGTCATCGAGACCGCCATCGACGAGGAGCTCGCCCGGTTCGCCGAGAAGGGTCCCACCGCCGAGGAAATGGAGCGCGCCCAGGCCCAGTTGGAGCGCGAGTGGCTGGACCGGCTCGGCACCGTCGCGGGCCGCGCCGACGAACTGTGCCGGTACGCCGTCCTGTTCGGCGACCCGCAGCTCGCCCTGACGGCCGTCCAGCGCGTCCTGGAGGTGACCCCCGAGGAGGTCAAGGAGGTCGCCAAGGCCCGCCTGCGCCCCGACAACCGCGCGGTGCTCGTCTACGAGCCCGTCTCGGGAGAGCCCGCGGAGGACGCGGATCCCCCGGAAGACCCCGAGGCGGAGGCCACGATCGAAGCCCGCGACGAGAACGAGGAGGCGGCCAAGTGACCGAGCTCGCCACGATGCAGTTCCACCCGCAGCCCCAGGCGGGCGAGGCCAGGCCCTGGGCCTTCCCGGCCCCGGAGCGCGGTGCGCTCGGCAACGGCCTGACCGTCCTGCGCTGCCACCGCCCCGGCCAGCAGGTCGTCGCCGTCGAGGTGCTCCTGGACGCGCCCCTGGAGGCCGAGCCGGCCGCCGTCGAAGGCGTCGCCACGATCATGGCGCGCGCCTTCTCGGAGGGCACCGACAAGCACTCCGCCGAGGAGTTCGCGGCCGAGCTGGAGCGGGCCGGCGCCACCCTCGACGCGCACGCCGACCACCCGGGCGTCCGCCTCAGCCTCGAAGTCCCGGCCTCCCGCCTCGCCAAGGCGCTCGGCCTGCTCGCCGACGCGCTCAGGGCGCCGGCGTTCGCCGACAGCGAGGTCGAGCGGCTCGTCCGCAACCGCCTGGACGAGATCCCGCACGAGCTGGCCAACCCGTCCCGCCGCGCCGCCAAGGAGCTCTCCAAGGAGCTGTTCCCGGCGAACTCGCGTATGTCGCGCCCGCGTCAGGGCACCGAGGAGACGGTCGAGAAGATCGACGCCGCGGCCGTACGCGCGTACTACGACCGGCACGTCAGGCCCGCCACGGCCACCGCGGTCGTCGTCGGCGACCTCACCGGCATCGACCTGGACGAGCTGCTCGGGGACACCCTGGGCGCGTGGACGGGCTCCAAGGCCGAGCCCCGTCCTGTGCCTCCGGTGACGGCAGACGACACCGGGCGCGTGATCGTCGTGGACCGTCCCGGCGCCGTCCAGACGCAGTTGCTCATCGGCCGCGTCGGCCCCGACCGGCACGACCGCGTGTGGCCCGCGCAGGTGCTCGGCACGTACTGCCTGGGCGGCACGCTCACCTCCCGTCTGGACCGCGTCCTGCGTGAGGAAAAGGGCTACACCTACGGTGTGCGCGCGTTCGGCCAGGTACTCAGGTCCGCCCCGGACGGCTCCGGTGCCGCGATGCTCGCGATCAGCGGCTCCGTCGACACCCCCAACACGGGACCGGCCCTGCAGGACCTGTGGACCGTGCTGCGCACGCTCGCCGAAGGGGGCCTGACCGACGCCGAGCGCGACGTCGCCGTGCAGAACCTCGTCGGGGTCGCGCCGCTCAAGTACGAGACCGCGGCGGCCGTGGCGAGCACGCTGGCCGACCAGGTCGAGCAGCACCTGCCGGACGACTTCCAGGCGACGCTGTACCAGCAGCTCGCCGCGACCGGCACCGTGGAGGCCACCGCGGCGGCCGTGAGCGCCTTCCCGGTGGACCGCCTGGTGACGGTCCTCGTCGGTGACGCGGCCGCGATCAAGGAGCCCGTCGAGGCCCTCGGGATCGGCGAAGTCACCGTCGTGACGGCCGAGTAGAGGATCGGTCGGCGCACACGCGCGCAGGGGCCCTGGTGACTGATGAGTCACCAGGGCCCCCTAATGTCCGAATTGGGGGAGAGGTTGCCTGTCTGACCTGTGGCATGCGCTACAAAACGCGTGATCCGTTTGGGGATTGAAAGTCGCCCCGCTTAGCGTCGTCCGGGCTGTCCGTCAGGCACCGAGCCGCATCCGCGGCAACCGGACAGCCATCGCCGAGTCCCCGTACGGCGCGAGCCAGGGGAGCCGGGGACCCACGTAGTCCCTGGGGTGAATCGGACGCCCGCGCGCGCAGCGAGGGGGTCCGTAGGAGACCTTCCTGCTCCGAACCCGTCAGCTAACCCGGTAGGCGAGAAGGAAGGAAAGGACCAGCCACTACATGGCGTTCACCCGCGCCACCGGGAAGCACCGTCGTCCCAGCCGGATGCACCGCACCAGCACGCGCGCCGCCGGCGTCGCGGCCCTCGCCACCACCGGTGTCATCGGCACCCTCGCCGCCCCGGCGCTCGCCGCCGAGAGCTCCGTCGAGCAGACCGGCCTCACCCCCGTCATCACCATCGGCGACGCGATCGCCGACAAGATCGACGCCCAGGCCGATGCCCAGAAGCAGGCCGCCGAGGAGGCCGCCCGCAAGAAGGCGGCCGAGGAGGCGGAGCGCAAGAAGGCCGCCGCGAAGGCCAAGGCGGAGCGCGAGGCCAAGGAGCGGGCCGCCCGCGAGGCCGAGCGCAAGCGCCTCAACACCTTCGTCGCGCCGATCTCCAACTCGTATGTCTCGACCGGCTACAAGACCGGTGGCTCCCTCTGGTCCTCCGGCAGCCACACCGGCATCGACTTCCACGCCGCGACCGGCACGACCGTCCACGCGGTCGGCTCCGGCACCGTCGTCGAGACGGGCTGGGGCGGTTCCTACGGCAACCAGGTCGTGATCAAGATGCACGACGGCACGTACACCCAGTACGGCCACCTGTCGTCCATCGGTGTCTCGGTGGGCCAGACGGTCACCCCGGGCCAGCAGATAGCCCTCTCCGGCGCGACCGGCAACGTCACCGGACCGCACCTGCACTTCGAGGCCCGTACGACGCCCGAGTACGGCTCGGACATCGACCCCGTCGCCTACCTGCGCTCGCACGGCGTGAACGTCTGACGACGAACCGCAAGATCCCCTGAGACCCCGGCTCCCGAGCCGGGGTTTTCGGCTTTTCTGGTGCCCCGCTGTCCAAAAAATATCCATGGATTCCGGCCCGCCATCGGAAATTCCGGCTCCGTGCAATAGAGTCACGGAACACACGTCAATCATCGACGTTTCACGGGGATTAAGTCGGAGGTCGGTCATGCGTATTCCGGCGCACTCGGTGTGCACGGCGATCCGGGACGACATCGTCGCCGGTGTCTACGAGCGCGGCAGCCGGCTCACCGAGGAACTCCTCGCGCGCCGCTACGGCGTCTCGCGCGTGCCCGTCCGCGAGGCGCTGCGCACCCTGGAGGCGGAGGGCTTCGTGGTGACCCGGCGGCACGCGGGCGCGTGCGTCGCGGAGCCGACCGAGCAGGAGGCCTCCGACCTGCTGGAGATGCGCATGCTCCTGGAGCCGCTCGGCGCCTCCCGGGCCGCCCAGCGGCGCACCGAGGCCCACCTCAAGGTGCTGCGCGGCCTGGTCAGACTGGGCCAGGAGCGGGCCAGGAGGGGCAACAGCGAGGATCTGCGCTCCCTGGGGGGTTGGTTCCACGAGACGCTCGCCCAGGCCTCCGGCAGCCCCGCCTTGACCTCGATGCTGACCCAGCTGCGCCACAAGATCGCCTGGATGTACGCCGTGGAGGCGCCCGCCAACCCCGTGGAGTCCTGGGCGGAGCACGGCGCGATCGTCGACGCAGTGGCCCGCGGCGACAGCGAGCGCGCGCGTGCCGTCACGACGCTGCACACCGAGCGCTCCAGCGCGGTGCACCGGCTGCGGTTCGCCTCCGGCGGTGATCGCACCGACCGTGTGAGGAACTCGCAACATGCCGTAAACGTGACGGGTCTGCGGCATTAACGTGCGCGCCGTATACAAAGGGAGAAGAATTCGCTGGGGACTATTTCTGCTGCCCGGAATCAGAATTTGTGCTGCCCTGGCGCGGGAAATGCGAAGGGCTCGTCCGGTAATTCGGACGAGCCCTTCTGTGGTGCTTTGAATCAGACAGTCTCGGGAAGTTCCTCGAGACCCTCGGAAACCAGCTTCGCCAGCCGGTCGAGGGCGACGTCCGCGCCCTCGGCGTCGGAGGCGAGGACGATCTCCTCGCCGCCCTGGGCGCCCAGACCGAGGACGGCCAGCATGGAGGCCGCGTTGACGGGGTTGCCGTCGACCTTGGCGATCGTCACCGGGATACCTGCGGCCGTGGTGGCCCGGACGAAGATGGAAGCGGGGCGGGCGTGAAGGCCCTCGGCCCAGCCGACGTTGACGCGGCGCTCAGCCATGTGATGCTGCCCTTCAGAGTCTCAGGGTTGTCTAGACCAGTTTCCCACACGTGAAGCACGTCCGGAGCGGGCTCTTCGTCCCGTCCGGAGTGGGTCGTCGGACCGCGGCCTCGGCCCGACTTCCGTCCTTGTTCTGTTCTCGAGCGGACTGCCGTGTTCTCCACAGACTGCCTCGCGCCCGTGTCGGACGCGAGCCGTACTCTGGGCCCCATGCAGACCTCGCCGGACCGGCATGAGTACCCCGCACACTGGGAGGCCGACGTGGTGCTGCGCGACGGCGGCACCGCGCGCATCCGCCCCATCACCGTTGATGACGCCGAGCGCCTGGTCAGCTTCTACGAGCAGGTGTCGGACGAGTCGAAGTACTACCGCTTCTTCGCGCCCTACCCTCGCCTGTCCGCCAAGGACGTCCACCGCTTCACGCACCACGACTTTGTGGACCGGGTGGGACTCGCGGCCACAGTCGGCGGCGAGTTCATCGCCACCGTACGCTACGACCGCATCGGTACCGATGGCATGCCCGCGTCCGCGCCCGCCGACGAGGCCGAGGTCGCCTTCCTCGTCCAGGACGCCCACCAGGGGCGCGGCGTCGCCTCCGCCCTCCTCGAACACATCGGCGCGGTCGCCCGGGAGCGCGACATCCGCCGCTTCGCCGCCGAGGTGCTGCCCGCCAACACCAAGATGATCAAGGTGTTCATGGACGCGGGGTACACCCAGAAGCGCAGCTTCGAGGACGGCGTCGTACGCCTGGAGTTCGACCTCGAACCCACCGACCGCTCGCTCGCCGTGCAGCGCGCGCGGGAGCAGCGCGCCGAGGGGCGGTCCGTACGGCGGCTGCTCGTGCCCGGCTCCGTCGCCGTCGTCGGCACCGGCCGCACCCCCAAGGGCGTGGGCCGCAGCATCCTCGACAACATCCGCGACGCCGGCTTCACCGGGTCGCTGTACGCCGTGAACAAGGCGTTCCCCGAAGACCTCAAGGAGCTCGACGGCATCCCCGCGTACCGCTCGGTGCGGGACATCGACGGGCCCGTCGACCTCGCGGTCGTCGCCGTGCCGGCCGAGCAGGTCCCCGAGGCCGTCACCGAGTGCGGTGAACACGGCGTGCAGGGACTCGTCGTCGTCTCCGCCGGGTACGCCGAGAGCGGCCCCGAGGGGCGCGAGCGCCAACGCGAACTCGTACGGCACGCGCGCACGTACGGCATGCGGATCATCGGGCCGAACGCCTTCGGGGTCATCAACACGTCCCCCGACGTACGGCTGAACGCCTCCCTCGCCCCCGTGATGCCCCGCCCCGGCCGGATCGGCCTGTTCGCCCAGTCCGGCGCCATCGGCATCGCGCTGCTGTCCCGGCTGCAACGCCGCGGCGGCGGAGTCACAGGGGTCACGGGCGTCTCGACCTTCGTGTCGTCCGGCAACCGCGCGGACGTCTCCGGCAACGACGTCATCCAGTACTGGTACGACGACCCGGACACCGACGTCGTCCTCATGTACCTGGAGTCCATCGGCAACCCGCGCAAGTTCACCCGCCTCGCGCGCCGGACAGCGGCCGCGAAGCCGCTGGTCGTGGTCCAGGGCGCCGGATCCGCCCCGCAGGGGCACGCCGTACGGGCGACGCGGTTGCCGCACGCGACGGTGTCCGCGCTGCTCAGGCAGGCCGGGGTGATCCGGGTGGACACCATCACCGAGCTGGTCGACGCCGGGTTGCTGCTCGCACGGCAGCCGCTGCCGACCGGGCCGCGGGTGGCGATTCTGGGGAACTCCGAGTCGCTGGGGCTCCTGACGTACGACGCGTGTCTGTCCGAGGGGCTCAGGCCGCTGAGGCCGTTGGACCTGACGACGGCGGCTTCGGCCGAGGACTTCCACGCCGCACTGCTGCGGGCGTTGGGGGACGACTCGTGCGACGCGGTGGTGGTGACCGCGATACCGGCGATCGGGGAGGCGACGCCGGGGGACGCGAAGCTGGCGGAGGCGCTGCGGTCGGCGGCCGAGCAGGTTCCGGGCAAGCCGGTGCTCGTCGTGCACGTGGAGCTCGGAGGGCTCGCGGAGGCACTGTCGGCCGCGGCGAGTACCGCACCGCAGCCGGACACCGCGGCCACCGGCACCCGCCGGCTCCGCCCGTCACAGCAACTGCCCCCTCCTGTACGGGCGCAGGAACCCACCCCCGAAGCCTGCTCGCGCCTCATCCCCGCCTACCCCGCCGCCGAGCGCGCCGTCCGCGCCCTTGCCGAGGCCGTGCACTACGCCCAGTGGCGGCGCGAGATCGCCGAGCCCGGCAAGGTGCCCGAGTACGAGGACATCGACGAGAAGGGAGCCGCCGGGCTCATCGACGCGATGCTCGCGCGCGGGCAGGGCCTCACACTCGGCACCGAGGAGACGTGCGAGCTGCTCGGACGGTACGGGATCGCCGTACGCAGGGCGGTCCCCGTCTTCACCCCGGACGACGCCGCACAGGCCGCCGACACCCTGGGCTACCCGGTCGCTCTCAAGGCCACCGCCCCGCACCTGCGGCACCGCGCCGACCTGGGCGGCGTACGGCTGGATCTCGCGGACGAGGAGCAACTGCGGCGCGCGTATGCCGAGTTGACCGAGCTGTTCGGGAAGCCGGAAGAGTTGCGGCCGGTGGTGCAGGCGATGGCACCACGCGGCGTGGACACGGTCGTCCGGGCCGTCATCGACCCGGCGGCCGGGGCCGTCCTGTCGTTCGGGCTCGCGGGAGCCGCCTCCCAGTTGCTCGGCGACATGGCGCACCGGCTGGTCCCGGTCACCGACCGGGAGGCGGGTTCGCTGATCCGGTCGGTCCGGACGGCACCGCTCCTGTTCGGCTGGCGCGGCTCGACCCCGGTCGACACCCCTGCGCTGGAAGAGCTGCTGCTGCGGGTGTCCCGGCTGGTCGACGATCACCCGGAGGTCGTGGCGGTGACCCTGGAGCCGGTTGTCGTCGCACCCCACGGCCTGACCGTCCTCGGCGCCTCCGTCCGGCTGGCCCCGCCACCGGCCCGCGACGACCTCGGCCCGCGCACGCTTCCCGTCTACTGAGACGTGTGGGCGGACAGCCATGACCGGTGCCTCGCAGTCAGTGCACCCCCGTAGGATGGACGTCATGGCCAAGACCAGTACGACGACCCAGGGGCTGCGAGCGGCGATCGAGCGCAGCGGCTACTACCCGGCCCTCGTGGCCGAGGCGGTGGAGGCCGCCGTGGGCGGCGAGCCCATCCGGTCGTACCTGGTCCACCAGGAGACGACGTTCGACCAGAACGAGGTGCGGCGGCATGTGACCGTGCTCGTCCTCACCGGCAACCGCTTCATCGTCAGCCACACCGACGAGCAGGCCGCGGACAGCACCTCCCCGACGCCGTACGCCACGACGTCGACGGAGTCCGTGAAGCTCGGCCGGATCTCGTCGGTCGTGGTCAGCCGGGTGGTCGCCAACCCGGAGCAGTACACGGTGGGCACCCTGCCCCGCGAGGTCGTCCTGACCATCGGCTGGGGCGCCGTCGCCCGCATCGACCTCGAACCCGCGGCCTGCGGCGACCCCAACTGCGAGGCCGACCACGGGTACACGGGCAGCTCCACGGCGGACGACCTCAGCCTGCGCGTCAGCGAGGCCGGGGACGGCCCGGAGACCGTGCGCCAGGCGCTCGCCTTCGCGCAGTCGCTCTCCGAGGCGACCGCGGACGTCACCCGCTGATGGTTCAGCCCATTTCCTGGGACTCCCACCCGGAACCCCTCGCCGTCGACTCCGCGCCGCTCCCCGAGTACGGCAGCGGTTCCCTCGCGGACCTGCTGCCCACGCTGGCCGCCGGCATGGCCGTACCGGGCATGACCGCAGCGATCACCGAGCTGGCCCCCACCGACCGGAACTGCGTGTTCCTGATCGACGGCCTGGGCTGGGAGCAGCTGAAGTCGCACCCGGACGAGGCGCCCTTCATGACCTCGCTCCTCGGCAGCTCGCGCGGCGGCACCGGGCGCCCCCTGACCACCGGCTACCCGGCGACCACCGCGACCTCCCTCGCCTCCGTCGGCACCGGCCTGCCGCCGGGCGCGCACGGCCTGCCCGGCTACACCGCGCGCAACCCGGAGACCGGCGAGCTGATGAACCAGCTGCGCTGGCAGCCGTGGACCTCCCCGCGCGCGTGGCAGCCGTACCCCACGGTCTTCCAGCTCGCCCACGACGCGGGCGTGCACACGGCCCAGGTGACGTCGCCCCACTTCGAGAACACCCCGCTGACCAAGGTCGCGCTCAGCGGCGGACGGTTCCACGGGCGGCTGTCCGGCGAGGACCGCATGGACCTCGCGGCCGAGCAACTGGCCGCCGGCGACCGCTCCTTGGTCTACACGTACTACGCCGAGCTCGACGGCGCCGGCCATCGCTACGGCGTCGAGTCGGACACCTGGCGCGGCCAACTCATGCACGTCGACCGGCTCGTGCAGCGCCTCGCCGAGCAACTCCCGCCGCGCACAGCGCTCTACGTCACCGCCGACCACGGCATGATCGACGTCCCCTTCGACGAGCAGCACCGCATCGACTTCGACGAGGACTGGGAGCTGCGCGCCGGCGTCGCCCTGCTGGGCGGCGAAGGCCGGGCCCGGCACGTGTACGCGGTGCCGGGCGCCGAGAACGACGTGCTGACCTGCTGGCGCGAGGTGCTCGGCGAGCAGTTCTGGGTGGCCTCGCGGGACGAGGCGATCGCGGCGGGCTGGTTCGGCCCGCGGATCGACGAGCGCGTCTACGCCCGTATCGGAGACGTGGTGGCGGCCGCGCGGGACGACGTCCTGATCATCGCCTCCGAGCGGGAGCCGAAGGAGTCGGCGATGGTCGGCAACCACGGTTCGATGACCCCTGCCGAGCAGCTGATCCCCCTGCTCGAAGTACGCTCCTGAAGCCCGACCTCCGAATCCTCTCCGCCGAAAGGTGCTCAACTCGCCATGTCCGAGCTGGTGTTCTTCTCCGGAACGATGGACTGTGGGAAGTCGACGCTGGCTCTGCAGCGAATCTACAATCGGTCGGCGCGGGGTCTGCAGGGCGTGATCTTTACGCGTGACGACCGGGCGGGGGAGGGCAAGCTGTCTTCGCGGCTCGGTCTGGTGACGGACGCTGTCGAGGCCGCGCCGGGGATGGATCTGTACGCCTATGTCGTGGGTCGGATGTCGCAGGGCGACAGGGTCGACTATCTGATCGTGGATGAGGCGCAGTTCCTGGCGTCGGAGCAGATCGACCAGCTGGCACGGGTCGTGGACGACCTGGACCTCGACGTCTTCGCCTTCGGTATCACGACCGACTTTCGGACCAGGCTCTTCCCGGGCTCGCAGCGGCTGATCGAGCTGGCGGACCGGATAGAGGCCCTCCAGGTGGAGGCGATGTGCTGGTGCGGGGCGCGTGCCACACACAATGCCCGCACGGTGGGCGGCGAGATGGTAGTGGAAGGCGAGCAGGTCGTCGTCGGCGATGTGAACGGCCCCGTCGCGGAAATCGGCTACGAGGTGCTGTGCCGACGTCATCACCGCCGCCACATGACGAGCGCCGCTGCGCGTGCCGGCGTGCTCTCGCCGGACGTTCTGCCGATCGATCCGGCCTGAGCCGCGAACCCGCCGGCCACGTGGTCGGCCTGATGCTCGCCGCCGTCCTAGGACCGAGCATGGGTCAAGAGGCCGTCTTCTCCCGCTGTTTCAGCCCGGGGACATAGGAACTCCCTATAGCGCGTACTGACATTTCGTCTTTGCCTCCGGTTCTTTCTCCTACGTACCGTGAAACAGCTCGACGAGGTGCTCACCGCGATTTCTCCGAAGATTCGCGCTCTGCGCACGCCGATCCTTCTTCCGTCGAGCGGACCATTACGCGATCGAAAGGACCGGTGGCATGACCACGATCGAGAACGGATCGGGAACGCGAGAACTCAAGGGAAAGCGGGCCCTGGTCACGGGTGGTTCTCGCGGAATCGGAGCGGCCGTCGTGCGCCAACTCCTGGACGCGGGCGCCGAGGTGCTCACGACCGCCAGGTCGGCGACGAGCACGGTGCCGGAGGGGGCCGCCTTCGTGGCGGCCGACGTGCGGACGCGGGCTGGAGCGCAGGCGCTCGCCGCGGCCGCGCAGCAGGTGCTCGGCGGGGTGGACGTCCTGGTCCACAACGTGGGTGGGGCGCGACCGTACAAGGACGCTTCGGCCATTCCCGACGAGGAGTGGCAGGACGCGCTGGACCTGAACTACCTGGCGTCGGTGCGGCTGGACTCGCTGCTGGTACCGGGGATGCGGGAACGGCGTTCGGGGGTCGTCGTGCACGTCTCCTCGGCCGCGGTCCTCACCCCGCTGGGACCGTTCCTGCACTACACGGCGGCGAAAGCGGCGCTGGAGAACTACAGCCGGGGACTGGCCCTGGAGCAGGCCCCGTTCGGAATCCGCGTCAACACCGTGACTCCCGGCCGAGTCGCCACCCCCGGCGGAGAAGAAACGCGGGAGCAGTGGGCGCGCCTGGACCTGACGCCGGGCCAGACCAACGCCGACGACACCCCGCCGCTGGGGCGCGAGGGTCAGCCCGACGACATTGCCCACGCGGTGCTGTTCCTCGCGTCCGAAAGGGCGAGTTGGCTGACCGGGAGCAATCTCGTCGTGGACGGCGGCGAATTCCCCAGGCGGTGACGCCGACGGAATTCCGGAACGCCGGTTTCGGCGAAAGGAATTCAACGGCGCCCCGATTCCTTCCCGGCCGTCAGGACGCCGGTGAGAAGAATGCGGGTTCGGGCCAGCTCTCCTGACGCAGGAATTCGAGCAGGGCCGTCTCTGCCGGTCCCGCACCGGGCCGGAGCACGGCGATGACGGGCTGGGACACGACCGGGAACACCGGGCGAACGAGGTGCTCGTGACCATGGGGCACCGCGGAGGCCGGGACGAGCGTCACCCCCAGCCCGTGGGCGGCCCAGCGCACGGCCGTCGCCGTCTGGGACACGCGGGCGGCGGTCGTCGGGGTCGGGTCGTTGTCCCGCAGCACGTCCAGCAGTACGGCGTCGAGCACGCTGTCACGGTCGAACCTCACCCAAGGCTCCCCCTTCAGTTCGCGCAGCTCGACCCGGTCCGCGGCGAGCCGCGGGTGCCCGGCGCCCAGCACCACGACGAACTCCTCGTCGCCGAGGTGGTGGGCGTCGGCGGGGCTCCGTTCGCACGCCGCCATCAGGGCGAGATCCAGCACGCCACGGCGGCACAGCCGCTCCAGCTCGGCGGAGTTCGGCTCCTCGAAGACGGTGACCTCCAGTCGTGGGAAGCGGCGACGCAGGGCGCCCAGCGCGCCCGGCAGCTGCCGCGTGCCCAGGCCCAGTTGCACCGCGACCACCAACTCGCCCACCAGCTCATCGGCACCGGCCCGCGCCGTCGCCCTCGCCCGCCGTGCCGCGTTCACCGCGACCTCCGCCTCCCGCAGAAACGCGCGGCCGACCACGGTGGGCACCAGTCCGGTCGGCGTGCGGGCGAACAGTTCCACGCCGAGCTCCCGCTCCAGGCCGCGGATCTGCTGGGACACCGACGGTTGAGCGACGCGCAGCAGCTCCGCCGCCGCCGTCACCGAGCCCTCCTCGGCAACAGCCAGGGCGTACTCGAACTGACGAAGGCTCATCGGCTCCCGTCCCCTCCCTGGGCCGGCCTCCAGGAGGGAGGGCCACCCCGTTGTTTCGTTGTACTGGTAAGCGGTTGTGCCCTCCCGTTATTTCGTCCCGGGACGACGAGTTGGATCACGGCATCGGAGTGGGCCGAGCGGGTCTCGCGGTCGTGGGCCGGGCGGCGGCGAAGCATCAGCCGGCCGTAGCTCCGCTCCACCGTCCAGCGCTTTGGTGGCGGGGTAGATCCCCTGCCCCCGGCGCCTGCAATCAGTCGGAGGCCGAGGGTTACGAGGTCAGGACCCGGCCCGCCCGCGTCTCAGCGCGGGCTTTCGATCAGGGAGAAGCGGGCGCCCTCGGGGTCGGCGACCGTGGCCACGCGGCCGTGGGCGCTGTCCATGGGCGGCTTGAGGACGTGGCCGCCCAGGTCGACCAGGCGGCCGACCGCGTCGTCCGTGTCGGCGACTTCGAAGTACGTGATCCAGTGCGGACCCCGGTCGCGGGGAAGGGAGTTGCCCACGCCGTGGATGCCGGCGACCGGGCGGCCCTCGATGTGCAGGGCCACGTAGTCGAAGTCGGCGGAGACGACCGGCTCCTCCTCGTAGCCGAAGACCGTCTCGTAGAACTTGGCCACGCTCGCCGATTCGAAGGTCAGCAGCTCGTTCCAGGCGGGGGTGCCGGGCACGCCCGTGATGGCCGTGCCGTGGTGTTCCGCGGCCTGCCAGATGCCGAAGACGGCGCCGGAGGGGTCCGAGCCGATCGCGAGGCGGCCGGCCTCGGCGGCGTCCAGGGGGCCGACCCCGATGGTGCCACCGCACAGCCGTACCGTTTCGGCGGTCACGTCCACGTCGTCCGAGGCGAGGTAGGGCGTCCAGGCGATGGGCAGATGACGGTCCGGCGGCAGCTGGCCGATGCCGGCCACCTCGTAACCGTCGAGCAGGGCCCGGGAGTACGGACCGAGCTGCTGGGGGCCCGGCTGGAACTCCCAGCCGAACAGCGAACCGTAGAAGTCCTGGGTCGCGGTCAAACCGTGCACCATCAGGCTCACCCAGCAGGGCGTGCCGGGCGCGTGCCGAGCGTGCGTCTCGCCGTTCGGGCCGGCCGACCCCCGTGCCTCGGTCATCGTCACTCTCTCCTCGACCCCTCGCGGTGGCCGTGTCGCTTCCGCTCTCCGGAATCCCCGTGCCGATGCTCGCACCACCGGTGCTGCCGCGCGCTTCGGGCGCGCCGCTCGCCCGGAGGATGCCCGGTGTGCGGTTTCTCGTCCGCTTCTGTGCGATTGCCGACGGATGGCGATCAGCTGTACAGCATGTGCCCGAACCCGTACGCCTCGTGATCGGGCCTGTCCGGCGGAGCAGAGTAGTCGGACCCGGACGATGCGGCCACCCCGTGCGCAAGGATGGTGGCCATGAACGCCATCATCTCCGCTTCCGAACTCGCCGGCGACCTGGCCGGGCGGACCCCGCCCGTACTGCTCGATGTCCGCTGGCAGCTCAGTGTGGCCAAGGCGGCCGGCGAGCCGCCCTTCGACGGCCGGGTCGCGTACGCGGCCGGGCACATTCCCGGTGCCGTCTACGTCGACCTGGACTCGGAGCTCGCCTCCACCCCGGGTGAACGCGGCCGCCACCCGTTGCCCGACCTCGAGGTGTTCGGCGCCGCGATGCGCCGGGCCGGCGTCTCGGCCGGGACGCCGGTGGTCGTGTACGACGGCGGGCAGGGCTGGGCCGCCGCGCGTGCGTGGTGGCTGCTGCGCTGGACGGGTCACCCGGACGTGCGGGTCCTCGACGGCGGGTTGCCGACCTGGGAGGGCCCGTTGGAGACGTCCGTGCCCACGCCGGCCGAGGGCGACTTCGAACCGGTGTCGGGTGGTGCGGGACTGCTGGACGCGGACGGCGCGGCGGCGCTGGCGCGGGCCGGGGTGCTGTTCGACGCACGAGCGGGGGAGCGGTACCGCGGCGAGGTGGAGCCGATCGACCGGGTCGGCGGCCACATCCCGGGTGCGGTGTCGGCGCCCACGAACGAGAACGTGGCGGCCGACGGGCGGTTCCGACCGGCGGAGGAACTGGCCGAGCGCTTCAAGTCCCTTGGCGCGTCCGACGGTTCGGAGGTCGGCGTGTACTGCGGCTCGGGTGTCTCCGGGGCGCACGAGGTGCTGGCACTGGCCGTCGCGGGGGTCAACGCGGCCCTGTACGTGGGCTCGTGGTCGGAGTGGTCGTCGGATCCTTCGCGGCCGGTGGCCGTGGGACCCGATCCCCGCTAGTCCGGCGACGAGGGGCAACGAGAAGGCGAGGGGCAAAGAGCAGGGGCAGCGCCTTTCGATGCTGCCCCTCAACTCTCGTGTCACTGTCGTACGACTGCCTACTCCTGCTTCTTGCGCCGCGTCCCGAACACGATCTCGTCCCAGCTCGGCACCGCCGCACGACGGCCCGGGCGGACGCCGTCGGCCTCGGCCTGGCGGTCCGTGGCGCCGACGAGGCGGTCACGGTGACTGGTGACCGCGCGGGGCATGAGGACGTCCGCGTAGGCGGAACCTGCCGAGGCCGCGGGCGCAGGGGGTTCCTCCGCCTCGGGTTCGGCGGGGGGCTCCTCCGGCGGTGGCGGCGGAGGCGGGGTGTCCACCGGGCGCTCCGGGACCACCAGGTCGCCGCGGAAGCTCGGCACCGCCTCCAACAGGCTGGTCAGCGAGTCCCGTTCGCTCGTGCTCTCCTCGACGGGCTCGGACGCCTGCGCCGGCAGGCTCGGCCGCTCCCGGTCGAGGGCGCGGTCCAGCGGGCGGTCGCGCGGCAGCCGTGCGATACGCGGTACGAACGGAAAGCTGGGCTCCGGCGAGGTCGCGAGGTCCTCGGACTCGCCGATCAGCGAGCGCGCCTCCTCGTCGACGGCCTGGACGAGCCGCCGGGGCGGGTCGTACGTCCAGCTCGCCGAGTGTGGTTCGCCCGCCACCCGGTAGACCAGCAGGACTTCCCAGGTGCCGTCGTCGCGGCGCCACGAGTCCCACTGCACGGTGTCCTTCTCGGCGCCGCGCAGCAGCAGCCGCTCCTGGACGGTCTCGCCGAGCTGGGGTCCGGCGTTCTCACCGGGGCGGCGGACGGGCGTCTTGCGGGCCCGCTCGGCCATGAACGCGCGCTCCGCGAGCACGGGGCCCTCGAAACGGCGTACCCGGTCGACGGGGATACCGGCGAGTTGGGCGACCTCTTCCGCGGAGGCACCGGCACGTATACGCGCCTGAATGTCACGGGGGCGGAGATGGCTCTCCACCTCGATCTCGATCTGGCCGAGGCGGGGACGGTCGCCGCGGACCGCCGCACGCAGCCGTTCGTCGATCGGAAGCGTGTACTCCGTAGAGTCGGCAGCCTTCAGCACCAGCCGTGTGCCGTCATTCGAGACGGCCACGACACGCAGTTCGGGCATGGGGACCTCCCGGGTGGTGCCTGCCGACGTCACGTGCGTCGCTGCTTCCGCTAGTCGAGTGTGGCCTGCCCGGGTGCAGCCTGCCACAACCTTGCCGAGTTGCCCGGCGTGTCGGGCACTGGCCCTGCAACGCCGTTATGGCACGGTTACCTATTCGCAACGCTAAGTGACATACTCCGTCACCCTGTGCAACTAGCCCCCTCCCGGCGGTCCTTGAAGGTCACGGACGCCCTGGCGGGAGACCGGACCCAGGGCTCGCAACAGTACTCCATTCGGGCCACGTGCGTGGGTGGCACGCCGCTCAACTTCTGGCAAGGGGCGTGTCCCGGCCGCCCGTTGAGCGGTTTCCGGGATCTTGAACGTGGCGTAGTTCACGGAATCGTCAGAAACGGAACCAATGGCTACGACCCCAACACCCGCCGCAGGTAGTCGTTCTGGAAGCGCCGGTCCGGATCGAGCCGGTCCCGCAGCGCGGTGAACTCGTCGAAGCGCGGGTAGACCCCGGAGAAGTACTCGGCGTCCCGGGTGTGCACCTTGCCCCAGTGAGGCCGGCCCTCGTGGGCGGTGAAGATGCGCTCGGCGGCGGTGAAGTACGCCTGATACGGCGTCCCCCGGAACATGTGGACGGCGACGTATGCGCTGTCGCGGCCCGAAGCCGTGGACAGCGTGATGTCGTCGGCCGGGGCGGTACGCACCTCCACGGGGAAGCTGATCCGCAGGCCGGAGCGGTCGACCATCATCTTCAGCTCGCGCAGCGTCTCGGCCAGGGCCTCGCGCGGAACGGCGTATTCCATCTCCACGAAACGCACCCGGCGCGGTGAAGTGAAGACCTTGTACGGAATGTCGGTGTAAGTGCGCGGAGACAGGGCCTTGCTGGAGATCTGGGCGATCGTCGGGACCGTTGCGGGCGCCGCGCGGCCGACCCACTGGGCCACCTGGAAGACGCCGTTGGAGAGGAACTCGTCCTCGAACCAGCCCGCGACCTGGCTCACCGGCTTCTCCGGGCCCGCGCTGCGGTTGTTGCGCTTGGTGTTGGTGCTGCCCGTGTGCGGGAACCAGTAGAACTCGAAGTGTTCGTTCTCGGCCCAGAGTTCGTCGAACTCGGCGAGCACCTTGTCGAAGGGCATCGGCTCCTCGCGCGCCGAGAGCAGGAAGATCGGCTCCACGGCGAAGGTGATCGCGGTGACGATGCCCAGGGCGCCGAGGCCGATCCGGGCGGCCGCGAAGACCTCCGGATTCTCCTTCTCGGAGCAGCTGAGCACCGAGCCGTCGGCCGTGACCAGCTCAAGTCCCTTGATCTGGGCGGATATCGACGCCGATTCGCGGCCCGTGCCGTGCGTGCCGGTGCTGGTGGCGCCGGAGACCGTCTGCTCCATGATGTCGCCCATGTTGGTCAGCGACAGACCCTCGCGGGCCAGAGCCATGTTGAGCCTCTTGAGCGGGGTGCCCGCCTCGACCGTGACAGTCATGGCATCGCGATCAATCTTGCGGATGCCGGTCAATAGTTGAGGGCGGATCAACACACCGTCGGTGGCGGCGATGGACGTGAAGGAGTGCCCGGCGCCGACGGCCTTCACGGTCAGGCCGTCCTCCGCGGCCTTGCGCACGGCCGCCGACAGTTCCTCCACGGAGGCCGGCTCGACCTCCCGCGCGGGACGGGCCGCGACGTTGCCGCCCCAGTTACGCCACGTGCCGTTCTTCCCGCTCGCTGTGCTGCTCAACGGTGCCTCCCCGACGCGGAGCCGGCCTGCTGAGCCGGCGGTACCCCAGGAAACCGACCGCGACCGCGACGGCCCCGGACACCGCCGGAACCCCGTACCCGGCACGCGCGCCGGCCGCGTCGATGACCCAGCCGGCCACGGAGGAGCCGAGCGCGACCCCGACCGCGAGCCCGGTGCTCACCCAGGTCATGCCCTCGGTCAGCTGCGCGCGTGGTACGTGCTCTTCGATGAGGGACATCGTCGTGATCATCGTGGGAGCGATGGACAGGCCCGCAACGAACAGCGCCACGGCCAGAAACGGCAAGTTTCCGACCAGTAGGAGGGGGATCATACTCACGGCCATCGCGCATATGCCCAGCAGCCAGCGACGTCCGGGCGCCCCCTTGAAGTGCAGAAGCCCGAACACGACCCCCGCCGCGCAGGAACCCGCCGCGTACAGGGCGAGCACGACGCTCGCGGCGGCCTTGTGCCCCCGCTCGTCGGCGAAGGCCACGGTGACCACGTCGACCGCCCCGAAGATCGCCCCGGTCGCCACGAACGTGGCCACCAGGACCTGCAGTCCGGGGGAGCGCATCGCCGTACCGCCGCCCTGTTTCTCGCGCGGGTGCGGCTCGGGCTCGGTGGCGCGCTGGGCGGTCAGCCAGAAGACGCCGATCGCCAGGAAGCCCGCGGCGAGCAGCGGCCCCGCCTCCGGGAACCAGGCCGTCGACAGGCCGATGGAGATGATCGGCCCGAAGATGAAGCACACCTCGTCGATCACGGACTCGAAGGAGTACGCGGTGTGCAGCTGCGGAGTGCCCCGGTACAGGGCGGCCCAGCGGGCGCGGATCATCGCGCCGAGACTCGGCACGGAACCGATGCCGGCGGCACACACGAACAACACCCAGTCCGGCCATCCGAAGTGCGCGGCGAGCAGCAGCCCGGCCGCCGCGACGAGCGCGACCAGCGTCGCCGGGCGCAGCACCCTGCGCTGCCCGTGCTGGTCCACCAGTCGGGAGATCTGCGGCCCGAACGCCGCGGCCGCGAGCGCGATGGTGGCCGACAGGGCGCCCGCGAGCCCGTAGCGCCCGGTGAGTTGGGAGATCATCGTGACCACGCCGATGCCCATCATCGACAGCGGCATCCGGCCGAGGAGGCCCGCGGTGGAGAAGCCCTTGGAGCCGGGGGCTGCGAACAGGGCGCGGTAGGGGCTGGGCACGGGGTCTCCGATGGGTACGGCTCAGTAAGGTGCGAACGCGGCTGATACAGCTTACGAGTGAGGTAACCCTAATGCACCCGGTCAGCTGCCGGTGAACGTGTCCAAAAAGGGGCCCGCCCCCGCTCGTCACCCCGCCGTTTCCCGGCCGTCAGTGCCGGGTGGCAGGATCGACCCATGTCAGACGCGCTCGATGCCACTCCCTACGACGCCCTGCTCCTGCTCTCGTTCGGCGGCCCGGAGGGCCCGGACGACGTGGTCCCGTTCCTGGAGAACGTGACGCGTGGGCGCGGCATCCCCACGGAACGCCTGAAGGAAGTCGGGCAGCACTACTTCCTGTTCGGCGGGGTCAGCCCGATCAACGACCAGAACCGCGCCCTGCTGGACGCCCTCCGCAAGGACTTCGCGGGACACGGTCTTGATCTGCCGGTCTACTGGGGCAACCGCAACTGGGCGCCCTACCTGACGGACACCCTGCGCGAGATGGTCGCCGACGGCCGCCGCCGCATCCTGGTCCTGGCCACCAGCGCCTACGCCTCGTACTCGGGCTGCCGCCAGTACCGCGAGAACCTCGCCGCCTCGCTCGCCGCCCTTGAGGCCGAGGGCCTGGCGCTGCCGAAGGTCGACAAGCTGCGGCACTACTTCAACCACGAGGGCTTCGTGGAGCCCATGGTCGCCGGCGTACTGCAGTCCCTGGCCGACCTCCCCGAGGACGTACGGGACGGCGCGCACCTCGCGTTCTCGACCCACTCCATCCCGACCGCGTCCGCGGACACCTCCGGCCCGGTCGAGGACCACGGCGACGGCGGCGCGTACGTCGAGCAGCACCTGGAGGTCGCGCAGCTGATCGCCGACGCGGTCCGCGAGCGCACCGGCGTCGACCACCCCTGGCAGCTCGTCTACCAGTCGCGCTCCGGCGCCCCGCACATCCCGTGGCTCGAGCCCGACATCTGCGACCACCTCGAGGAGCGGCAGGCGGCCGGTGCCCCGGCGGTCGTGATCGCTCCCATCGGCTTCGTCTCCGACCACATGGAGGTCCTCTACGACCTCGACACGGAGGCCAAGGCCAAGGCGGCGGAGCTGGGCCTGCCGATGCGCCGCTCGGCCACGGTCGGCGCCGACCCGCGCTTCGCCGCCGCGATCCGCGACCTCGTCCTGGAGCGCGCGTCCGTGGAGCGCGGCGAGGAGGTCACGCCCTGCGCCCTCGGCGAGCTCGGCGCGAGCCACAACCTCTGCCCGGTCGGCTGCTGCCCGGCCCGCGCCCCCCGCCCGGCCGCCGCGGGCGTCGACAGCCCCTACGTCTGAGGAGCCCCGTGACCGACCCCCTGCACCAGGAACTGCTCGCGCTGGCCCAGGAGGCCGCCCGCCGCGCCGGGGAGCTGCTGCGGGACGGCCGCCCGGCCGACCTCGCGGTCGCCGCGACCAAGTCGAGCCCCATCGACGTGGTCACCGAGATGGACATCGCGGCGGAGAAACTGATCACGGACCTGATCTCCGAGCGCCGCCCGGACGACGGCTTCCTCGGCGAGGAGGGCGCCGCCACCGAGGGCACGAGCGGGATCCGCTGGGTGATCGACCCGCTCGACGGCACGGTCAACTACCTGTACGGACTGCCCACTTGGGCCGTCTCCATCGCGGCCGAGCAGGACGGCGAGACCGTCGTCGGAGTCGTCGCGGCCCCGATGCGCGGCGAGACGTACCACGCGGTCCGCGGCGGCGGAGCCCGTGCCACGGGCGCCTGGGAGGGCGAGCGCGAACTGTCCTGCCGCCCCGCGCCACCCCTCGACCAGGCCCTGGTCTCGACGGGCTTCAACTACGTCACCGAGGTCCGCACCCACCAGGCCGAGGTCTCCCGGAAGCTGATCCCCCTCCTGCGCGACATCCGACGCGGCGGCTCGGCCGCGGTCGACCTGTGCGACCTCGCCTCCGGCCGCCTCGACGGCTACTACGAGCGGGGGCTGCACCCGTGGGACCTCGCTGCGGGCGACCTCATCGCCCGGGAAGCGGGCGCGCTGACCGGTGGCCGCCCCGGAGAGCGCCCCGCATACGAGCTGGCTGTCGCCGGTACCCCGGGCGTCTTCGAGCCGCTCCAGCGCCTCCTGGAGGACTTCGGCGCCTGGCACGACTGAGAATCCGACCGGCAGGCGGATTCACGGCCAACAGCGCGTGAACGCCGTCGTACGACAACGCAGCGGGCCCCCGGCGCTGGATTCGCCGGGGGCCCGCTGTTTTACATACGCGCTGATCAGACGCTAGGCGCTGACCTCCACACCGTGCTCGGCGGCAAGGCGGCGCAGGTCGTCGAGCTCTGCCTGCTCCACCTCGACGAGGAAGTCGTCGCCCTCGTCGCGAGCCCGCGTCAGGTCGGACTCGGTCGTCCTTATGCGCTGCAGAAGTCCTGCGGTGAATGCGTCCATGCTGCGCCCCCTCGTCCTGGGTCGTGGGTCGGTGGCACGGGGGTGTGCCGTTCGGAAGGGGCGATCACGACTCCTGCAGGTGCCCAACGCTGCCGCGCCGGGCGGCGACAGTGCCGGACACCCACGCCCACTCTGCGGAAAGCGGATTGCGCCGTGCCGCATGGTGCTGCGGCACTAGCAGAGCGTGATCGCGGGGTATGAACCGTCCTCCCCCCGCTCCCTTCCACGGAAACCTCAACCCGGCGAGAAAATCTGGCATTCCCGGGTCTCACACCCGTCCTTCATCCGGCCCTCATCCGTAGCCCACCCGTCTTACAGCCGACTTATGGCCGAAAAGGGCAGGATGGAGGCACACACCGATGAAGACCCCTGCCCGAGTGTGCCCTTCAGGCGCTACGCGGGTGGACACAGGAAGGACAAGCGACGTGCGCGTACTCGTCGTCGAGGACGAGCAGCTGCTCGCCGATGCGGTGGCCACCGGACTGCGCCGGGAGGCCATGGCCGTCGACGTCGTGTACGACGGTGCGGCCGCCCTGGAGCGCATCGGCGTCAACGACTACGACGTGGTCGTCCTCGACCGTGACCTCCCACTCGTGCACGGCGACGACGTGTGCCGCAAGATCGTCGAACTCGGCATGCCCACGCGCGTGCTGATGCTCACGGCCTCCGGCGACGTCAGCGACCGTGTCGAGGGCCTGGAGATCGGCGCCGACGACTATCTCCCCAAGCCCTTCGCGTTCAGCGAGCTCATCGCACGCGTGCGTGCCCTCGGCCGGCGCACCAGCGTGCCGCTGCCGCCCGTGCTGGAGCGCTCGGGCATCAAGCTCGACCCCAACCGCCGCGAGGTCTTCCGCGACGGCAAGGAGGTGCAGCTCGCGCCCAAGGAGTTCGCCGTCCTGGAGGTGCTGATGCGCTCCGAGGGCGCGGTCGTCTCCGCGGAGCAGCTCCTGGAGAAGGCCTGGGACGAGAACACCGACCCGTTCACCAACGTCGTGCGCGTGACGGTCATGACCCTGCGCCGCAAGCTGGGCGAGCCACCCGTCATCGTCACCGTGCCCGGCTCCGGCTACCGGATCTGATGCGCGATGGCCGCAACACCCGCTCTCCCCACGGCACCTCCCAAGCCCACCTGGGACCCCAGGAAGCCCGAGCCGCCCTTCCCCTGGCTGCGCCCGACCATCCGTATACGGCTCACGCTGTTGTACGGCGGCATGTTCCTGATCGCCGGCATCCTGCTGCTGTCGATCATCTACCTGCTGGCGGCCCAGGCCCTCCATGAGGGCAGCGGCCAGTCCTTCCAGGTGTCCGGCGCCAACCTCGACATCACCAGCCCCACCTGCCCCGCCCTGAACTCGGCGTCGCCGAACGACTTCAACACGATCCTCAAGCAGTGCGACGCCGTCCAGCGCCAGCACGCCCTGGACGACCTGCTCAGCCGTTCGCTGCTGGCCCTGCTCGGCCTCGCCGTGATCGCTTTCGCCTTCGGCTACGCCATGGCCGGCCGCGTCCTGTCGCCGCTGGGCCGGATCCTGCGCACCGCGCGCGCGGTGGCGGGCTCGGACCTGTCCCGCCGGATCGAACTGGACGGCCCGGACGACGAGATCAAGGAACTGGCCGACACCTTCGACGACATGCTGGAGCGCCTCCAGCGCGCCTTCACCGCCCAGCAGCGCTTCGTCGGGAACGCCTCGCACGAGCTGAGGACACCGCTGGCGATCAACCGCACGCTCCTCGAGGTACACCTGTCCGATCCGAACGCGCCGGTGGAGCTCCAGCAGCTCGGCAAGACGCTGCTGGCCACCAACGAGCGCAGCGAGCAGCTCGTCGAGGGGCTGCTGCTGCTCGCCCGCAGCGACAACCAGATCGTCGAGCGCAAGCCGGTGGACCTCGCCGAGGTCGCCGAGCAGGCCGTCGACCAGGTGCTCTCGGAGGCGGACGCCAAGGGCGTGGTGATCCGCGGCGAGCAGAAGCCGGTGGTCGTCCAGGGCAACGGCGTGCTGCTCGAGCGGATCGCCCTGAACCTCGTACAGAACGCCGTGCGGTACAACGTGCCGGACGACGGCTGGGTCGAGGTCACCACCGAGGCCCAGCACGGCCAGGCGGTCCTGGTCGTGACCAACACCGGACCCGTCGTACCGGCGTACGAGATCGACAATCTCTTCGAGCCCTTCCGGCGGCTGCGTACGGAGCGCACGGGCAGCGACAAGGGCGTCGGTCTCGGTCTGTCCATCGCCCGGTCCGTGGCCCGGGCACACGGCGGGCACATCTCGGCACAGCCGCGTGAAGGAGGTGGGCTCGTGATGCGGGTTGCGCTGCCGATCTGAGACCATGTCGCCGACACACGGGGGATGTTCGCTTTGCGCGGAATTTTCTGGCCGCCGAATGGGCTTCCCTGTGTGTGATCGATCACAAGGGCGATTTTCCAGCCATCTACTCTCCGTGATCATCAGAGCAGTCGGAAAGCCGGGATAATCCGGGTTTTCGGGTGTCCTGATCACGGGAAGTACAGGGTGAGACGCCTTTGAAGTGCGGCATGGGGACCGTGTACGGTCCCGTTCGCCATCCAAGCCGATCACTCTTGAGGAGTCCGGTTGGGTGTCGATTGAGTAACAGACCTTGATGTGAGGCAAAATCTCCGCCTCGGGTCGGGCACAAGTCCGGCCTCTCACGCGTTACGTGCGCTGGAGACACCGCAGACACCCAGAGGGGGAGAGCGCGACATGGCAACGGATTACGACACCCCACGCAAGACCGACGACGACGTCGACTCGGACAGCCTTGAAGAGCTGAAGGCCAGGCGGAACGACAAGTCGACCTCCGCAGTGGACGTCGACGAGTTCGAGGCCGCCGAAGGCCTGGAGCTGCCCGGAGCAGACCTCTCCAATGAGGAGTTGGCTGTCCGGGTGCTGCCCAAGCAGCAGGACGAGTTCACCTGCATGAGCTGCTTCCTGGTGCACCACCGCAGCCAGCTGGCCCGGGAGAAGAACGGCCAGCCGATCTGCCGCGACTGCGACTGAGGACGGGTCGGCCGTGACTGGCTCGACCCCTCCTTGGAAGCGCCGCTCCCTTCCGGGGGCGGACGAAGGGCCGCCCGCCGGCCCTCACGGCGCGCGTGACGACGAGCGGGGCTCATCCGGTACGACCCCAGGTAACACGGGGTCTACGGGATCGGCCTCGCTCGAACCGGCGGTCGGACGTGACGACCTCCCGGCGCTGTCGCAGACCCCCGCGCCCGTCGCCAGGCGACGGGTCGCGGTGATCCGTGACAAGGCCAGGGAAGGCGTCCGCAAGGGCGGCAGCGCCGCCAGGGCGGGCCTGGCGTACCTCGCCGACCGCATCATCGAGAACGCCCCGCGGATCCCCGTACGGGACCTCGCGGCACTCCGCAGGCAGTTCCCGGGCCTGGGGCCCGAGCAGCTCGCGGACAAACTCGTGGCGGGCGCGGCCGCCGCCACGTCGACGGTCGGAGCGGGGATCGGAGCGGCGGCCATGCTGCCCGTGCCGCCCGCGATGCCGACGGAACTCGCCGCCGAGATCACCGGAGTCGCCGCGATCGAGCTGAAGCTGATCGCCGAACTCCATGAGGTCTACGGCGTACGCCCGGCCGGCAACCTCAAGCAGCGCAGCACCGCGTATCTGAATTCGTGGTCGGGAGAGCGCGGGATCGACGTGACCAAGCCGTCGACCGTGAGTTCGGCCCTGAACGGCCACATGAAGCGCGAACTGCGCCAGCAGATCATGAAGCGGACGGTCCGCGACCTGCCGAACCTCATGCCCTTCATGGTCGGAGCCGCGGTAGGGGCGGTCATGAACCGCCGGGACACGAAGAAACTGGCGGCGCGGATTCGTAAAGACCTGAGAAAGATTCAGGTGCCCTGGGACGCGCTTCCCGAACTCCCGCCCCTGGAGGCTCCGGAGGATCCGCTGACGATGGGCGAGATCCGCAAGGAGCTCGGGCCCTGAGACCCCTGGTGAGGGGCCGCAGCGTTACGCGACGGCTTCCCTGGCCGTCTTCAGGGCCTGCGCCAGACGCTCCGGCTCCCGCGTCGACAGGTACAGATACGGCGTCGGGTCCTGCGGGTCGGTGACCTCCACGCGCAGGGCCGTGGGGATGTAGGCGCGCAGCAGGAGGAAGGCGCGGGTGTCGGCCTTGTAGGTGCGCCAGGCGCGCGCTTCCTCCGGGTCCATGACGACTGCCTCGCCCAGGGCCGTGACCGGGATCTTCGCCTCGCCCGCGATCAGCGAGCCGCCCACCACACGGATGCGGACCGAGCCGTACGAACTCGCCACGACCGCCGTCGCCGCCGTGCCGCCGACCAGGCCGCCGAGCATCGGCAGCGTCCCGAAGGGCAGCAGGATCAGGGCGAACGAGACGCCCACCAGGAAGGAGATCGCCCACCACGTGCGAGGGGCGGTGAGACGTTCTTCGTAAGGGGTGGCGGAGAGCTGCATGGAGCCAAGCTTGACACGGTGTCCGGATATGGCCGACGCGCGGGTAAGGTCTGCGCCTGTGAGTGGTACTTCCCCAGCTCTTAAGCCTCCTGCCGACGCGGTGAAACCGGTGCGGCACCCCGATGCTCCCGCGCCAGGTGAGCTGCTCGGTGCCCACTACGAACAGTGTTTCGGGTGCGGTGGCGGGCAGCCCCACGGGCTGCACCTGGCGGCCCGGGCCGGCGAGGGCGTCACGATCACCGCCGAGTTCACCGTCAAGACCGCCCACCAGGGGGCGCCGGGCCTCGCGCACGGCGGGGTGCTCGCGAGCGCGCTCGACGAGACTCTCGGCTCCCTGAACTGGCTGCTCAGGACGATCGCTGTGACCGGACGCCTGGAGACCGACTTCGTACGCCCCGTGCCGGTCGGGACGGTGCTGCACCTGGAGGCCGAGGTGACGGCGGTGGCGGGTCGCAAGATCTACTCGAGCGCCACCGGACGCATCGGCGGCCCGGAGGGGCCCGTCGCAGTCCGCGCCGACGCCCTCTTCATCGAGGTGAAGGTCGACCACTTCATCGACAACGGCCGCCCGGAGGAGATCCGGGCCGCCATGGACGACCCGGACCAGACCAGGCGCGCCCGCGCCTTCGAGGTGAACCCGTGAGCAGTGCCCCCCGTCAGGAACTCGACGTGCTCATCCGTCGCGTCGACCCGGACGTACCGCTTCCGTCGTACGCACATCCCGGTGACGCGGGAGCCGATCTGTGCACCGTCGAGGCGTGCGAACTGAAGCCCGGCGAGCGGGTCGTTCTGCCCACCGGGGTGTCAATCGCCCTCCCGGAGGGGTACGCGGCCTTCGTGCACCCGCGATCCGGCCTCGCCGCCCGCTGCGGTGTCGCCCTCGTGAATGCCCCGGGGACGGTTGATGCCGGGTACCGTGGGGAGATCAAGGTGATCGTGGTGAATCTCGACCCGCGCGAGTCCGTGCGGTTCGAGCGCTTCGACCGGATCGCCCAACTGGTCGTCCAGCAGGTCGAGAGGGTCCGCTTCCAGGAGGTCGCGGAGCTTCCCGATGCGGCGCGGGCCGAAGGGGGCTTCGGATCCACCGGGGGTCATGCCGCGGTGACCGGAACGAACAGCACAAGCGGTCAGGCCGCCGTGGGCGGCCGGGCGGGTGGGAATCGATACGCATCGGTCGTATCCGACCGGGAAGGACAGTGACGTGTTCGGACGTCGCAAGAAGAAGGATGCCGCCGAGGGCGCGGCCGGCGAGGCCGAGCAGGTCGTCGACAGTGTCGACACTGAGGCGGACGACGAAGAGCGCGAGCGCGTGAGGCTCGAGCCCGAGCCGCGCCCCGACGGGCCGTGGGACGACACCGAGGTGCGCGACCCCGCCGAGGGCCGCGTGGACCTGGGCGGACTCTTCGTGCCCGGAGTCGACGGCATGGAGCTGCGGGTCGAGGTCGCGGGCGACGCGATCGTCGCGGCGACCGTCGTGCTGCGCGACAGCGCCATCCAGCTGCAGGCCTTCGCCGCTCCCAAGCGCGAGGGCATCTGGGGCGAGGTGCGCGAGGAGATCGGCTCGGGCATCACCCAGCAGGGTGGGATCATCGACGAGGTCGAGGGCCCGCTCGGCTGGGAGCTGCGTGCCCAGGTTCCGGTCCAACTGCCGGACGGCACGGGCGGTTTCCAGGTCGTGCGGTTCGTCGGTGTGGACGGTCCGCGCTGGTTCCTGCGCGGTGTGATCTCGGGTCAGGGCGCGGTGCAGCCGCAGGCGGCCGGCCTGCTCGAGCAGATCTTCCGGGACACGGTCGTGGTCCGCGGCGAGGGCCCGATGGCGCCCCGCGACCCGATCGTCCTCAAGCTGCCGAACGACGCCCAGATGGTCCCCGAGGGTGTCCAGCAGGAGGAGGGCTCGCGCTTCTCCGGCGGCATGGGACAGCTGCAGCGCGGCCCGGAGATCACCGAGGTCCGCTAGGCAGACGCGGGAAGAGGGCCGTACCCCTGGTGGGGTGCGGCCCTTTTTCGTGCGCGCACCCTTGACGGGCAATTGGTCTGTACCTACGGTCTCGACCCAACGCCCGTGTTCATAAAGGCGCCCGTTGTTCACATACGAGAACGGATGGCCCCCACCATGCGCCGCACCGCACTTCTTGTGACCGCCTCCGCGCTTGTCGTGGGCATGCTTACCTGGCCTGCTGCCCGCCATGCCGACGCCGCCCCCACCGCCTTCGCCCACCCCGGAGTCACCGTCTCCAAGGCGCAGTTGGACTTCACCCGCGGCAAGGTCAACGCCGGTGCCCAGCCCTGGAAGGGCGCCTTCGACCAGATGATGGCGAGCAAGTACGCCGATCCGAACCGCACGCCCAAGCCGCGGGCGACCGTCGAGTGCGGCTCCTACTCCAACCCCAACTACGGCTGCACGGACGAGCGCGAGGACGCGATAGCCGCGTACACCGACGCGCTCGCCTGGTACATCACCCGTGACGACCGGTACGCGAAGAAGGCCATCCAGCTGATGGACGCCTGGTCCGCCGTGATCAAGGACCACACCAACAGCAACGCGCCCCTGCAGACCGGCTGGGCGGGCTCCTCCTGGCCGAAGGCCGCCGAGATCATCAAGTACACGTACACGGGGAGTTGGGCGAACTCCGGCCGCTTCGCGACCATGCTCCGCAACGTCTACCTCCCCGAGATCATCAACGGCTCGAACTCCAACGGCAATTGGGAGCTGTCGATGATGGAGGCCGCCGTGGGCATCTCCGTCTTCCTCGAGGACAAGGCGTCGTACGACAAGGCCATGGCGAAGTTCCGCACCCGGGCGGCCGCCTATGTGTACCTGTCCTCCGACGGCGATCTGCCGAAGACCGTGCCCAGCCAGAACCTCGACACCAAGGCGAAGATCGTGGGCTACTGGCAGGGGCAGTCCACCTTCGTCACCGGGCTCACCCAGGAGACCTGCCGCGACTTCACCCACACGGGCTACGGCATCTCCGCGATCTCCCATATCGCCGAGACCAGCCGGATCCAGGGCCAGGACCTCTACGGCACCGACGTCGGCGAACGGCTGCGGCAGGCGCTCGGGTTCCAGGCCAAGTACCAGCTGGGCGCGGCCGTCCCGAGCTGGCTGTGCGGCGGCTCGCTGAAGCTCGGGCTCGGACCGGTCACGGAGGTCGGCTACAACGCCCTGCACAACCGCCTCGGCATCGTGATGAGCAACACCCGGACGCTGACCGAGCAGCAGCGCCCGGCCGGCAGCAACAACCTCTTCGTCGCCTGGGAGACCCTCACCCACGGGGACAACCCGAGCTGAACCGTTGAAGGACCGGGCGCCGGTTGACGATACTGACGCCCGGCGACGGCTTCACGGGGGAGGGCACATGAGCCAGGTGGTCACCGAGACCATGGTGCGGGTCGAGAACGTCCACAAGTCCTACGGCCACGGAGCGGCGGCCGTGCACGCCCTGCGCGGCGTCTCCTTCGAGGTGCCGCGCGGCGAACTCGTCGCCCTCAAGGGGCGCTCGGGGTCGGGCAAGACGACGCTCCTCAACGTCGTCGGCGGACTCGACGTACCGGACGAGGGGCGGGTCACCCTTGACGGCCTCGACCTGTCGGAGCTGGGCGAGGACGGGCTGCTCGCCCTGCGCCGCGACCGCGTCGGCTTCGTGTTCCAGTCCTTCGGGCTCATCCCGATCCTCACGGCCGCCGAGAACGTCGGCGTGCCGATGCGGCTGCGCCGGGCCGACGTCCGCGAGCGCGAGGAGCGCGTCGAGCTGCTGCTCGCCCTGGTCGGCCTCGCCGACCACGCGGCACAGCGGCCCGGCGAGCTGTCCGGCGGCCAGCAGCAGCGGGTCGCCATCGCCCGCGCTCTCGCGAACAGCCCCTCGCTGCTGGTCGCCGACGAGCCGACCGGCCAGCTGGACGCGGAGACCGGTCACGCCGTCATGGAGCTGCTGCGGGCCGTCGTCCACAGCGAACGGGTCACCGCTCTGGTCGCCACCCACGACGCGACCCTGCTGGACCTCGCCGACCGGGTCCTGGAGCTCGGCGACGGGGAGATCGTCGAGCACTGAGCCCGCCCGGCGTCAGAGTTCCGTCAAAGACAGCTCCGCGGCCGGTCCTGGCTCTATTTGTCGCGATTGCTGGTCGTAGGGTCGACGCTGCGCAGGCAGCAGTGACCGGAAGACAATGGGGCCATGGGACGCGGCAAGCTTCGGATCTACCTCGGTGCGGCACCGGGCGTCGGCAAGACGTACGCGATGCTGTCGGAGGCACATCGGCGCGTGGAGCGTGGCACGGACTGCGTGGTGGCCTTCGTCGAGCACCACGGGCGGCCGCGCACCGAGGTGATGCTGCACGGCCTGGAGCAGGTGACGCGCAAGCAGCTGGAGTACCGCGGGGCCGGCTTCACCGAGATGGACGTCGACGCGGTGCTCGCCCGAGCCCCCCAGGTGGCCCTTGTCGACGAACTCGCGCACACCAACGTCCCCGGCTCCCGCAAAGCCAAGCGCTGGCAGGACGTGGAAGAGCTGCTCGCGGCGGGCATCGACGTCGTCTCGACCGTCAACATCCAGCACCTGGAGTCCCTGGGCGACGTCGTCGAGTCGATCACCGGCGTACGGCAGCGGGAGACCGTACCGGACGAGATGGTGCGGCGCGCAGACCAGATAGAGCTGGTCGACATGTCACCCCAGGCGCTGCGCCGGCGGATGGCGCACGGCAACATCTACCAGCCGGACAAGGTCGACGCGGCCTTGTCCAACTACTTCCGGCCGGGCAATCTGACCGCGCTGCGGGAGCTGGCCCTGCTGTGGGTGGCCGACCGGGTCGACGAGTACCTGAAGCAGTACCGCAGCGACCACCAGGTGTCGAAGATCTGGGGTTCGCGGGAGCGGATCGTGATCGGCCTGACCGGCGGACCCGAGGGACGAACCCTGATCCGGCGGGCCGCGCGCCTCGCCGAGAAGGGCGCCGGCGGCGAGGTCCTGGCCGTCTACATAGCCAGCAGCGACGGGCTCACGGCCGCGTCGCCGAAGGAACTGGCCGTACAGCGCACGCTCGTGGAGGACCTGGGCGGCACCTTCCACCACGTCGTCGGCGACGACATACCGGCGGCGCTGCTTGCCTTCGCGCGCGGGGTGAACGCCACGCAGATCGTGCTCGGCGTGTCCCGGCGCAAGAGCTGGCAGTACGTCTTCGGGCCGGGCGTCGGCGCCACGGTCGCCCGGGACTCGGGGCCCGACCTCGACGTCCACCTGATCACGCACGGCGAGGCCGGCAAGGGGCGCGGGCTGCCGGTGGCCCGGGGCGCTCGGCTCGGCCGGTCCCGGATCATCTGGGGCTGGCTGGTCGGCGTGATCGGCCCCGTGGTCGTGGCGGCGCTCCTGAACACCGTGCAGCTCGGACTCGCCAACGACATGCTGCTGTTCCTGGCGGTGACGGTCGCCGCGGCGCTGCTCGGCGGTCTGCTGCCCGCGCTGGCCTCGGCCGCGGTGGGCTCGCTGCTGCTGAACTACTTCTACACACCGCCCCTGCACCGATGGACCATCGCCGACCCGAAGAACATCGTCGCCATCGTGATCTTCGTCGCCGTGGGGGTCTCCGTGGCCTCGGTCGTCGACCTCGCCGCCCGCCGCACCCACCAGGCGGCCCGGCTGCGCGCCGAGTCGGAGATCCTGTCCTTCCTCGCGGGCAACGTGCTGCGCGGCGAGACCGGCCTGGAAGAGCTGCTGGAGCGGGTCCGCGAGACCTTCGGCATGGAGTCGGCGGCCCTGCTGGAGCGGGCGAGCGACCACGACCCGTGGACCTGCGCAGGCCGTGCCGGCCTCGGGCCGTCGCTGCAGCGGCCGGACGAGGCGGACGTGGACGTGCCGGTCGGGGACCACATGGCGCTGGCGCTGACCGGCCGGGTGCTGCCCGCCGAGGACCGCCGGGTGCTGGCCGCGTTCGCCGCCCAGGCCGCCGTCGTACTGGACCGCCGGCGCCTGCAGGAGGAGGCCGAGCGGGCCCGGGCCATGGCCGAGGGCAACCGCATCCGTACGGCGCTGCTGGCCGCCGTCAGCCACGATCTGCGGACGCCGCTGGCCGGAATCAAGGCGGCGGTGTCGTCGCTGCGCTCGGACGACGTGGCGTGGTCCGAGGAGGACCAGGCGGAGCTCCTCGAAGGCATCGAGGAGGGCGCCGACCGGCTCGACCACCTGGTGGGCAACCTCCTCGACATGTCCCGTCTGCAGACCGGCACGGTCACCCCGCTGATCCGCGAGGTCGACCTCGACGAGGTCGTACCGATGGCGCTGGTCGGCGTGCCCGAGGAAAGCGTCGGTCTTGACGTCCCGGAGACCCTGCCCATGGTCGCCGTCGACCCGGGGCTGCTGGAGCGGTCGGTGGCCAACCTGGTCGAGAACGCCGTCAAGTACAGCCCGCAGGACAAGGCCGTCCTGGTCGCCGCGAGCGCCATCGCCGACCGCGTCGAGGTACGGGTCGTCGACCGCGGCCCCGGTGTCCCCGACGATGCCAAGGAACGCATCTTCGAGCCCTTCCAGCGCTACGGCGACGCCCCGCGCGGCGCCGGTGTGGGGCTAGGGCTCGCTGTGGCGCGCGGCTTCGTCGAGGCCATGGGCGGCACCCTGAACGCCGAGGACACTCCTGGTGGCGGCCTCACCATGGTCCTCACCCTGCGCGCGGCGGACACGCGCGCGCAGGACCTTCTCCACCCAGCGGAACCCGAAAGGCAGGTCACATGACCCGGGTGCTCGTGATCGACGACGAGCCGCAGATCGTGCGCGCCCTCGTGATCAACCTCAAGGCGCGCAAGTACGAGGTCGACGCGGCGCACGACGGCGCCACCGCCCTCCAGCTCGCGGCCGCGCGCCACCCCGACGTGGTCGTCCTCGACCTGGGCCTGCCCGACATGGACGGTGTCGAGGTGATCAGGGGCCTGCGCGGCTGGACCCGTGTGCCGATCCTGGTGCTGTCCGCCCGGCACACCTCCGACGAGAAGGTCGAGGCACTGGACGCGGGCGCCGACGACTACGTCACCAAGCCCTTCGGCATGGACGAACTGCTCGCCCGGCTGCGGGCCGCCGTCCGCCGCGCCGAGCCGGTCGGCGCCGGCGAGGACGACGTCACCTCCGTGGAGACCGAGGAGTTCACCGTCGACCTGGCCGCGAAGAAGGTCAACCGGGCCGGGAAGGACGTACGGCTGACGCCCACGGAATGGCATCTGCTGGAGGTGCTGGTACGCAACACGGGCCGGCTGGTGAGCCAGAAGCAGCTGCTCCAGGAGGTGTGGGGTCCGTCATACGGGACCGAGACTAACTATCTGAGGGTGTACATGGCCCAGCTGCGCAGGAAGCTGGAGGCGGACCCGTCGCACCCCAAGCACTTCATCACGGAGCCGGGCATGGGCTATCGGTTCGAGCGCTAGGCCCGCGGGTACGCAAGTGCCGAGCCCGCGAGTGCGTACGTGTCAGAGCACCCCGGTACGCTTTCAGACATGAGTGCTGTTCCTCGTTCCGAAAAGCCGGTGGGCCGGTTCCGGCGCATGCTCGACCGGCTCTCCTCGTCGCAGGAGGACCTGGAGTCGGAGGAGCTGCGGGAGGACACGGCGACCACGGGCTGCACCCGGATCGGTGACTGCCACGACCGACAGATCGTCACGGTTACTGGTACCTTGCGCACGGTCACCCTGCGCCCGCGTGCGGGCGTCCCGGCCCTGGAGGCCGAGCTGTTCGACGGTTCCGCCGCCCTGGACGTGGTGTGGCTCGGCAGGCGCTCCATCGTCGGGATAGAGCCGGGCCGCAGACTGATCGCATCGGGCCGGGTCTCGCTGAGCCGGGGCCGCCGGGTGCTGTTCAATCCGAAATACGAACTGAGACCCCTCGGACGGGAGTAGCCGGTGACGTCGCTCGACAAGCCGACCGAAGACACTGAAGCCGACGATGCGCGGGCGGTGACCGAGGCCGCCCTGTTCGAGGCATTCGGCGGAGTCCGGGGCATGGTCGAGACGGTGCTGCCAGGCCTCCTCTTCGTCACCATCTTCACGATCAACAAGGACCTGCACTGGTCGGCCATCGCCGCCCTCGTCGTGTCCCTGCTGCTCGTCGTGGTCCGCCTGGTCATGCGGGACACCGTCAAGCACGCGTTCAGCGGTGTCTTCGGCGTCGCCTTCGGTGTCGTCTTCGCGATGATGACGGGCAACGCCAAGGACTTCTATCTGCCCGGCATGCTCTACACGCTGGGCCTGGCGTTGGCGTACATCGTCACGACCCTGTGCGGGGTCCCACTGCTCGGGCTGATCCTCGGGCCCGTGTTCAAGGAGAACCTCTCCTGGCGCACCCGCAACCCGGGCCGCAAGAAGGCGTACGCGAAGGCCAGTTGGGCCTGGGGTCTGATTCTGCTCGCGAAGTGCGCGATCCTCTTCCCGCTGTACTGGTGGGCGAACACGGCTCAGCTGGGCTGGGTCCTGGTCGCTCTGAAGATTCCGCCGTTCCTGCTCGCCGTGTGGCTGACCTGGGTGTTCCTGGCGAAGGCGCCCGCGCCGATCGACGTGTTCGCGGAGATGGAAGCGGAAGAGCAGGCCGAGAAGGAGCGGAAGGCGGCGGTGGCCGCGGAGCAGGGTGAGGCTGCGGGCGGTAGGCACCGTCGGGAGGCGTAGTCCCCCGGCGTCGGTGCCGGCCTCTGGGGGCTGCCGCCCCCAGGCCCCTGCTTCGGCCTGAACGGCCTCGTCCTCAAACGCCGGACGGGCTTGAAAGGTGCCGGACGGGCTGGAAGGTGCCGGACGGTGCTGGAACGTGATCGGGGCGCCCGGAGATCTCCGGGCGCTCCGTCGTCGTACTCCGCGAAGGATTCAGCCCGCCGCGTCCTCCCGGCGCACCGACAGCAGGTCCTCCAGTTGCTCCTCGCGGGCCTGGGCGGCGACGAACAGGAGTTCGTCGCCCGGTTCCAGGGAGTCCTCGCGGGACGGGGTGAGGACTCGGGTGCCGCGGATGATGGTGACCAGGGACGTGTCCTCGGGCCACTCCACGTCGCCGACCTGGGTGCCGGCCAGGGCCGACTCCTCCGGCAGCGTCAGCTCGACGAGGTTGGCGTCGCCGTGGCTGAAGCGGAGCAGGCGGACCAGGTCGCCGACGCTCACGGCCTCCTCGACCAGCGCCGACATCAGACGCGGGGTCGAGACGGCCACGTCCACGCCCCAGGACTCGTTGAAGAGCCACTCGTTCTTGGGGTTGTTGACGCGGGCCACGACGCGGGGGACGCCGTACTCCGTCTTCGCCAGGAGCGAGACGACCAGGTTGACCTTGTCGTCGCCCGTCGCGGCGATCACGACGTTGCAGCGCTGGAGGGCCGCCTCGTCCAACGACGTGATCTCGCAGGCGTCGGCGAGCAGCCACTCCGCCTGCGGGACGCGCTCGACCGAGATGGCGGTCGGCGCCTTGTCGATGAGCAGGATCTCGTGACCGTTCTCCAGCAGTTCGCCCGCGATCGAGCGGCCTACGGCACCGGCACCGGCAATGGCGACCCTCATCAGTGACCGCCCTCCTCTTCGGGGCCCTTGGCGAACGACGCCTCGACCTTGTCGATCTCGTCGGTGCGCATCATCACGTGCACCAGGTCGCCCTCCTGCAGCACCGTCTGCGAGGTGGGCAGGATCGCCTCACCGAGCCGGGTCAGGAACGCCACGCGGACGCCCGTCTCCTCCTGCAGCCTGCTGATCTTGTGGCCGACCCAGGCGGCGGAGGCGTGCACCTCGGCGAGCTGGACGCCGCCGGTGGGATCGCGCCACAGCGGCTCGGCGCCCGAGGGGAGCAGCCGGCGCAGCATCTGGTCGGCCGTCCAGCGGACCGTCGCGACGGTGGGGATGCCGAGGCGCTGGTAGACCTCGGCACGACGCGGGTCGTAGATGCGGGCCGCGACGTTCTCCACACCGAACATCTCGCGGGCCACGCGCGCGGAGATGATGTTCGAGTTGTCGCCGCTGGATACGGCGGCGAAGGCACCGGCCTCCTCGATGCCGGCCTCGCGCAGGGTGTCCTGGTCGAAGCCGATCCCGGTGACCCGGCGGCCGCCGAATCCCGGGCCGAGGCGGCGGAAGGCCGTGGGGTCCTGGTCGATCACTGCGACCGTGTGCCCCTGTTGCTCCAGGGTCTGGGCAAGAGCGGAACCCACTCTTCCGCAGCCCATGATGACGATGTGCACGACCGTCCTTCCGGTGTCCAAAAACTACTGCTCAGCATCAGGGTCTCAGACCGACGCCCAAGCTACACACGCGCGGTAGGACGTCGGCACCCCTGTGCACGGTTGCTGTCCAGGGGCGGGACGTCAGCGGCGGCTGATGCTGCGGACGCTGGCAAGGGTCAGGATTCCGAGGCCGACGAGGGCCACCGCGGCGCCGATCAACTCTGCGGTGGTGTGCATGGGACCTCCAGGGGACGGCGACAGGGCGGTGAAGTCAGGGGAAACGGGCGGTGTTTGTCATATAGGCATGGCGCTCCGCCGACCTGCGGAAACCGCAGCGGGAGCCACCCCTGTTTTCACCCGGAGAGCAGATGTGGGGTGGCAGGTGGTTGGGCGCACGTTCGAACGCCTACGATTACCTGTTGTGTCCAAACTGACCGACGTGCCCAAACGGATTCTGATCGGGCGCGCACTGCGCAGCGACCGGCTGGGCGAAACGCTCCTGCCGAAGCGCATCGCACTCCCCGTCTTCGCCTCCGACCCGCTGTCCTCCGTGGCCTACGCCCCCGGAGAGGTGCTGCTGGTCCTGTCCATCGCGGGGGTGTCGGCGTACCACTTCAGCCCCTGGATCGCGCTCGCGGTCGTGGTGCTGATGTTCACCGTGGTCGCCTCCTACCGGCAGAACGTGCACGCCTACCCCAGCGGCGGCGGCGACTACGAGGTCGCGACCACCAACCTGGGCCCCAGGGCGGGCCTGACCGTGGCCAGTGCGCTGCTCGTCGACTACGTCCTCACCGTCGCCGTCTCGATCGCCTCCGGCATCGAGAACCTCGGCTCCGCGGTCCCCTTCGTGGTCGAGCACAAGGTGCTCTGCGCCGTCGGCGTGATCGTGCTGCTGACGCTGATGAACCTGCGCGGCGTCAAGGAGTCCGGCAAGCTCTTCGCGATCCCCACCTACGTCTTCGTCGGCGGCGTGTTCATCATGATCGCGTGGGGTGCGTTCCGCGGGCTGGTGCTCGACGACACCATGCAGGCGCCGACCGCGCAGTACACGATCAAGGCCGAGCACCAGGGACTCGCCGGATTCGCGCTGGTCTTCCTGATGCTGCGCGCCTTCTCCTCCGGCTGTGCCGCGCTCACCGGTGTCGAGGCCATCTCCAACGGCGTGCCGGCCTTCCGCAAGCCCAAGTCGAAGAACGCGGCGACCACGCTCGCCGCGATGGGCCTGCTCGCCGTCACCATGTTCTGCGGCATCATCGTCCTCGCCCTGACGACCAAGGTCCGCATGGCCGAGAACCCGGCCACCGACCTGCTCAAGAACGGCGTCGGGGTCGGCGCCGACTATGTCCAGAACCCGGTGATCACGCAGGTCGCCGAGGCCGTCTTCGGCAAGGGCAGCTTCCTGTTCGTCGTGCTCGCCACGGCCACCGCCCTGGTGCTGTTCCTGGCGGCCAACACCGCCTACAACGGCTTCCCGGTGCTCGGCTCGATCCTCGCCCAGGACCGCTACCTGCCCCGCCAGCTGCACACCCGCGGCGACCGCCTCGCCTTCTCCAACGGCATCGTGCTGCTGGCCGGCGCGGCGATGCTGCTCGTCGTCATCTACGGCGCCGACTCGACCCGGCTGATCCAGCTGTACATCGTCGGCGTGTTCGTGTCGTTCACGCTCAGCCAGACCGGCATGGTCCGCCACTGGAACCGCCACCTGGCCACCGAGAAGGACGTCGCCAAGCGCCGCCACATGATGCGCTCGCGCGCCATCAACACGTTCGGCGCGTTCTTCACCGGCCTGGTGCTGGTGGTGGTCCTGGTCACCAAGTTCACCCACGGCGCCTGGGTCGCGCTGCTGGGCATGGTGATCTTCTACGCGACGATGACGGCCATCCGTAAGCACTACGACCGAGTGTCCGCGGAGATCGCGGCGCCCGAGGGCCCGAGCGACGACAGCGTACGGCCGTCCCGTGTCCACTCGGTCGTCCTGATCTCGAAGATCCACCGCCCCACGCTGCGTGCCCTCGCCTACGCCAAGCTGATGCGCTCGGACACCCTGGAGGCGCTCACCGTCAACGTCGACCCGGCGGAGACCAAGGCGCTGCGCGAGGAGTGGGAGCGGCGCGGGATCGACGTACCGCTGAAGGTGCTGGACTCGCCGTACCGCGAGATCACGCGGCCGATCATCGAGTACGTGAAGGGGCTGCGCAACCAGTCGCCGCGGGACGCGGTGTCCGTGATCATCCCCGAGTACGTGGTGGGCCGCTGGTACGAGCACCTGCTGCACAACCAGAGTGCGCTCAGGCTGAAGGGCCGGCTGCTGTTCACGCCGGGCGTCATGGTCACCTCGGTGCCCTACCAGCTGCAGTCCTCGGAGGTCGCCAAGCAGCGGGCCCGCAAGCGGCAGGACTGGAACGCGCCGGGTGCGGTGCGGCGCGGTCCCGCCCAGGGGCACCGGCCGAAGGAGCCCACGGGCACGGGCACCTCGGGCAACCAGAGCTGACGCTCGCTGGTCAACGGCCGGACGGCACCCACGTAGACTGGTGGGCTGTTGTCCGGCCGTTTCGTATTCGATGTTGTGGAGTCACCCCGCCATGCAGGCAGAACCGAAGAAGTCGCTGGTGGGTCAGGAGTACGAGGTCGAGATCGGCCCCGTCGCCCACGGCGGGCACTGCATCGCCCGTACGTCCGAGGGCCAGGTGCTGTTCGTCCGGCACGCGCTGCCCGGCGAGCGGGTCGTGGCGCGGGTGACCGAGGGCGAGGAGGGGGCCCGGTTCCTGCGCGCGGACGCGGTGTCGGTGCTCTCGGCCTCCAAGGACCGCGTCGAGGCGCCCTGCCCCTACTCCGGTCCCGGGCGCTGCGGCGGTTGCGACTGGCAGCACGCCAAGCCGGGCGCGCAGCGCCGGCTCAAGGGCGAGGTCCTCGCCGAGCAGCTGCAGCGGCTCGCGGGCCTCACGCCCGAGGAGGCCGGCTGGGACGGCACGGTCATGCCGGCCGAGGGCGACAAGCTGCCCGCGGGTGAGGTGCCGCAGTGGCGTACGAGGGTCCAGTACGCGGTGGACGCGGACGGCAACGCCGGGCTGCGGCGCCACCGTTCGCACGAGGTCGAGCCGATCGAGCACTGCATGATCGCGGCGCCGGGCATCAGCGAGCTGGGCATCGAGGAGCGCGACTGGTCCGGCATGGAGTCCGTCGACGCGATCGCCGCGACGGGGTCGCAGGACCGCATGGTGATCCTGGAGCCCCGGCCGGGCGCCCGGCTCCCCCTGGTCGAGCTGGACAAGCCCGTCTCCGTGATGCGCGTCGAGGAGAAGGACGGCGGCATCCACCGTGTCCACGGCCGTGCGTTCGTGCGGGAGCGTGCCGACGGCCGTACGTACCGGGTGGGCAGCGGCGGCTTCTGGCAGGTCCACCCGATGGCGGCGGACACCTTGGTGAAGGCGGTCATGCAGGGCCTGCTCCCGCGCAAGGGCGACATGGCCCTCGACCTCTACTGCGGCGTCGGCCTGTTCGCGGGCGCGCTCGCCGACCGGGTCGGCGACAAGGGCGCGGTCCTCGGCATCGAGTCCGGCAAGCGGGCCGTCGAGGACGCCCGGCACAACCTCGCCGACTTCGACCGGGTGCGGATCGAGCAGGGCAAGGTGGAGGCGGTTCTGCCGCGTACGGGGATCACCGAGGTCGACCTGATCGTCCTGGATCCGCCGCGGGCGGGGGCCGGCAAGAAGACGGTGGAGCACCTGTCGTCCCTGGGAGCGAGGAAGATCGCCTACGTCGCCTGCGACCCGGCGGCGCTGGCGCGGGACCTGGGGTACTTCCGGGACGGGGGGTACCGGGTGCGGACGTTGCGGGCGTTCGATCTGTTTCCGATGACGCACCACGTTGAGTGTGTCGCGATCCTTGAGCCTGCAGCAAAGGGCGCCTGAGCTGCAGGTTCGTGCCATGTGCGTCATGTGCGCTGTGGGCGACAACTTGACGCATGGTTGACGCACGTTCTGACGTGTCGTCAGGCGCCTTGGGCTACAGGTCAGTAGCCCGCGAGGGCTGGGATCCGGCTCGACCTGATCGAGCTCAACGAGGCTTTCGCGGCCCAGGTCCTGGCCTGCACCCGTGCGCTGGGACTGACCGCGACCGACCATGAGCAGCGCATCAACGTCAACGGCTCCGGTATCTCACTCGGTCATCCCGTCGGCGCGACCGGGGCGCGCATCCTCGCGACGCTGGCCTGGGAGATGCACCGCAGACAGGCCCGCTACGCACTGGAGACGATGTGCATCGGCGGCGGGCAGGGGCTGGCAGCCGTGTTCGAGCGAGTGTCGGACGTCTGGAACAGGTCCGACACGTCGTCCTGTCGCTCTGCTCCCCGCCCGATCGCAGTCGCGTGATCATCCTGGAGCATGGCGCGAAGGGTGTCTGATCAGCCCGTTCCGACGGCTCGGAGCACGACGGCGGGGCCGGCCCTGGTGGGCCGGCCCCGCCGTTTTCAGCGAGTGATTCAGACGAGGTCGAACCGGTCCAGGTTCGAGACCTTGACCCACGCGTCGACGAAGTCCTTCACGAACTTCTCCTTCGCGTCGTCGCTCGCGTAGACCTCGGCGAGGGCGCGGAGCTCGGAGTTCGAGCCGAAGACGAGGTCGGCACGGGTGCCGGTCCACTTGACCTCGCCCGAGGCGTCGCGGCCCTCGAACGTGGTCTGGTCCTCGGAGGTGCCCTTCCACGTCGTGCCCAGGTCGAGCAGGTTGACGAAGAAGTCGTTCGTCAGCGTGCCCGGGGTGTCCGTGAAGACGCCGTGCGAGGACTCGGCGTGGTTCGCGCCCAGGACGCGCAGGCCGCCGACGAGGACGGTCAGCTCGGGGGCGCTCAGGGTCAGCAGGTTCGCCTTGTCGAGCAGCAGGTACTCGGCCGGCAGGCGGTTGCCCTTGCCCTGGTAGTTGCGGAACCCGTCGGCCGACGGCTCGAGCGCGGCGAACGACTCGGCGTCCGTCTGCTCCTGCGTCGCGTCCACGCGGCCCGGCGTGAAGGGCACCTCGACGGCGACGCCGGCGTCCTTCGCGGCCTTCTCCACGGCGGCGGCACCGCCGAGGACGATCAGGTCGGCCAGGGAGACCTTCTTGGCGCCGGAGTTGAACTCGGACTGGACGCCCTCCAGGACGCGCAGCACCTGCGCCAGCTGGTCGGGGTCGTTGGCCTCCCAGCCGCGCTGCGGCTCCAGGCGGATACGGGCGCCGTTGGCACCGCCGCGCTTGTCGCTGCCGCGGAAGGAGGACGCCGCCGCCCACGCGGTGGACACCAGCTGCGAGACGGACAGCCCCGAGTCGAGGAGCTTGGCCTTGAGGGCCGCGATGTCACCGGCGTCGATGACCTCGCCCTCGGCCTGCGGCAGCGGGTCCTGCCACAGCAGGGTCTCCGCCGGCACCTCCGGGCCGAGGTACAGGGACTTCGGGCCCAGGTCACGGTGGGTCAGCTTGAACCAGGCGCGGGCGAAGGCGTCCGCGAACTCGGCCGGGTTCTCGTGGAAGCGCTTCGAGATCGGACCGTAGATCGGGTCGAAGCGCAGCGAGAGGTCGGTGGTGAGCATCGTCGGGAGCTTCTTCTTCGACGCGTCGTGCGCGTCGGGGATGATCGCCTCGGCGTCCTTGGCCACCCACTGGTTGGCGCCGGCCGGGGACTGGGTCAGCTCCCACTCGTAGCCGAAGAGGATGTCGAAGAAGTCGTTGCTCCACTGGGTGGGCTTGGTGGTCCAGGTGACCTCAAGACCACTGGTGATCGCGTCGCCGCCCTTGCCGGTGCCGTAGGTGGACTTCCAGCCCAGACCCTGCTGCTCGATGGAGGCGGCCTCGGGGTCGTCGCCGACGCTCTCCGCCGGGCCGGCGCCATGCGTCTTGCCGAAGGTGTGGCCACCGGCGATCAGCGCGACGGTCTCCTCGTCGTTCATCGCCATGCGGTGGAACGTCTCGCGGATGTCGCGGGCCGCGGCCAGCGGGTCCGGGTTGCCGTTGGGGCCCTCGGGGTTGACGTAGATGAGGCCCATCTGGACCGCGCCGAGCGGGTTCTCCAGCTCACGGTCGCCGGTGTAGCGCTGGTCGTCCAGCCAGACCTTCTCGGGACCCCAGTACACGTCCTCGTCGGCCTCCCAGACGTCGGCGCGGCCGCCGCCGAAGCCGAAGGTCTCGAAGCCCATCTGCTCAAGGGCGACGTTGCCGGTGAGGATCATGAGGTCGGCCCAGGAGATGGACTGGCCGTACTTCTTCTTGACGGGCCACAGCAGACGGCGGGCCTTGTCGAGGTTGCCGTTGTCCGGCCAGCTGTTCAGCGGCGCGAAGCGCTGCTGACCGCGGCCGCCACCGCCGCGGCCGTCGCTGATGCGGTAGGTGCCGGCGCTGTGCCAGGCCATACGGATCATCAGCGGGCCGTAGTTGCCGAAGTCGGCCGGCCACCAGTCCTGGGAGCTGGTCAGTACCTCGGCGATGTCCTGTTTCACGGCCGCCAGGTCGAGGGCCTCGAAGGCCGCGGCGTAGTCGAAGTCCCCACCGAGCGGGTTCGCCACGACGGGGTCCTTGGCGAGGATCTTCAGGTTCAGACGCTCCGGCCACCACTGGCGGTTGCCACCGCCCTGGGTGGGGTGCGCGGCGCGCGTGTGCGCTACCGGGCAGCCACCGGTGCCCTCAGCCTTGGGGTCGGTGACGATTGCATCGGGGTTCTCAGACATGACAGTCCTTCCGAACTGGGTGGATCAGGGTGCTGAACTGGTGGCTTTGCTGGAACAGTCGGGGCACAGGCCCCAGTAGATGACCTCGGCCTCGTCCACCGCGAAGCCGCGGTCGTCGGAGGCGGTCAGGCAAGGGGCGTGCCCGACCGCGCAGTCGACGTCGACGACGGCGCCGCACGACCGGCAGACGAGGTGGTGGTGGTTGTCCCCGACGCGACCCTCGAACCGGGCCGGGCTGCCGGGCGGCTCGAGACGGCGCACGAGCCCTGCCGTGGTGAGCGCGTGGAGGGCCTCGTACACGGCCTGCAGGGATATGTGGCCCACGCGGTCGCGCACACCCGAGGCGATCGCTTCGACGCCGAGGTGGTCGCCGGCGCGGACGGTCTCGAGCAGTGCGACGCGGGCGGCCGTCACCCGCAGGCCGGCACCGCGCAGCTCAGCGGCGGTGTTCGGGGTCTGGGACGCGGTCATGGGGACAACCTAGCCGCATAAACACGAACAGTTCAAGAAAACGAACGCTCCAAGTTTGTGCGCGCCCGGCTGAACGCCGGATGAAGCGCAGGAGCGGCGGCTCCACGCCACGGATTCGCACCGCTGTTCATGCCTACGGGTGAGTCCGGGAAAGGATGTCCGGCCCGCGGCAGCGCTGTGCGGTGTGCCGGGCAGGACGTGCCGTGACGGGACGGAAGGGGGCGGACCGCGCGGGTGTCCTCGTTCTGAGCGCGTGGCTGCCGACGGCGGGACCGGGCGGCTGTCTCGCCTCGGTGCGGATCCGCCACGGCGGCCTGCGGCAGCGCACGCCGGGTGCGACGCGGCTGCCGCTGTGGCGTCGTGGGTCAAGTGGTGCCGGCCGTCGCCGGTCCGGCCTGCTGGACGGCGTACCTGGCGGGTGCGGGTGCGGGTGCGGTGCGGGGCACGGCCTGGGCGGCCTGTGCCGTGGTGCCGGCCGTCGCCGCGTTCGGGTTCTTGATGCTGCTGCGCCGGCTGCCCAGCCCCGGGGCGGCACTCCCGCGGTGACAGGACCGCCGAGCGCCACTTCCCCCTCACCGCGGTCGTCGCCCACGGGATGAGCGCGGGCGCCACCGTGCTCCTGGTCGTGCTCGTGGTGCTGCGCCGGGTGTGAGTCAGCTTGTACCCGGCTCGTCGTTCCGGGAAACCGTGGCCGAGCGGGAACCGACCAGCAGCAGGCACAGGACCGCGACGCCCGCGACGACGCCGGTCAGGAGAAGGAGGGGATTGAGGGGGCGGGTGGCGGACGCGGCGTTCTGCGTGTCCAGGGCGGGCTGTGCCGCCGCGGGTGCAGCCGAGGCGGACGTGGAGGTGGAGGCCGTGGGCGAGGGGGACCCCTCGTTCTTCTTCGAGGCGGCGGGGGCGGCGGCCTTGCTGGAGTGCTCCATGGGCATGGACGGCATCGTGGCGGCGGACCGGGTGGTGGGTGCGGCGGGCGTCGGGTGCCGGTGGACGGTGGGGGCGGGTGCCGCGGCCGGTTGCACGACGAGCTGGGCGGTCATGTTCGGGTGCACGGTGCAGACGTAGCCGTAGGTCCCCGGCGTCGTGAACGTGTGGCTCCAGGTGCCCCCCTTGTCGAGCATCGGGGAGTGGACCGACGCGGGGCCGGAGGTGGTCTTGACGTCGTGGGGTGCCTGGTCCTGGTTGGTCCAGGTGACGGTGTCCCCGGCGGTGATGGTCAGGGTGCGGGGGCTGAACGCGTAGCCGGACATGAGGACTTGGTGGGTGGTGGCCGCCTGCGCCGCGGGGGCGGGCAGGACGGTGGCGGCGCCGGCCACGACGAGGGCGGCGAGCAGGGTGCGCAGGAAGGTCAGGCGGGGCATGTGAACTCCGCGGCTACGAGCAGCCGGATGCGGTCTGCGGGGCGGGTGCGGGGCAGGGTGAGGCCGGTCGTACGGCGGACCGGGCCGTACGGCAGGCCGAGGGTGCCGAGGGCGAGGAGACGGTCGGCGGCGCGGTCGACGACGCGGAGCGTCAGCGCGGCCGGGGCGGGGGCGTCGGCCAGGGCGAGTTCGCCGAGGACGCGCAGGCGGGAGCCGTCGGCCTCCGGCGTGATGCTCGTACTGACGAAGGTGAGGACCCTGCCGCGCAGCACCCGGCCCGCCAACTCCAGGCTCAGGACACAGTCTTCGGGTTCGGGAGCGACCGTGAGGTCGGCGGCGAGCGCGGTGAGACGGCGGCGCAACGTGGTCAACGGGCCGAAGCGGGCGGTCAGTTCGGTGATGCAGCGGTCCGGGGCGGCGCCGTACGTGCCGGGGTCGGGCAGCCAGGCGGGGCCCGGACGGGGCGGGGGCAGGACGGCGGTGGGGACGGTTTCGGTGGTCATCTCGGCACCTCGGTGGGCGAGCGGAGTGACGGGCGGGAAGAATGGAGCCGGCGGCGGGCCGGCCGACTGCGACTCGGCCGGCCCGCCGCGTCCTGCTGAAGGGAGGTCAGCAGGAGTTGGTGACGTAGTTCTCGGTGGGGGCGAGCAGGTGCTCGGCCCAGACCGTGTGCATCTTCACGTAGGCGTCGGGGTTGAGGATGTCCGCGATCTGCTGACCCGGCGACTCCTCCAGGTGCGCGGAGTTGATGTGCTGCAGGAGCACGCTGAGGGTGTCGTCGGCCACGCTGCCGCCGCCGTTCACCGCCGGGGTGAGGATCGACTCGAGCCAGACGGTGTGCATCTTGATGTAGCTGTCGAGCTGGAGCGCGTCCTGGACCTGCTGGCCCGGGGACTGCTCCAGGTGCGCCTTGTTGATGTGCTGCAGGATCGGCAGCAGGACCTGCTGGACGCTGACGCACTGCTCGTCGCCGCCGTCCCCGCCGCTGGTGCCGCCGGAGCTGCTGCCCCCGCTGGTCGAGCCACCCGTCGAACCGCCCGTGCTGCCACCGGTGGAGCCGCCCGTGCTGCCGCCGGTGGACCCACCGGTCGACCCGCCCGTGGAGCCCCCGGTGGAACCGCCGGTGCTGCCGCCGCTGTCGTCCGCGACCACCGTGACCGACGCCGTCATGTCCGGGTGGACCGCGCAGTAGTACTCGTACGTACCGGCCTTGGTGAAGGTGTACGACCAGCTGTCGCCCTTGTTCAGCGTGCCGGAGTCGAACTTGGCCGGGCCGCTGGTGGTGGTGACCGTGTGCGGAGCGGAGTCCTCGTTGACCCACTTCACGGTCTGGCCGACCTTCACCGTCAGCTTCGGCTGGGCGAACTTGTAGTCCTTGATCTCGATCGTGTAGTCGGCCGCAGCGGCCTTGGTGGCCGAGTGGTCCATGTCCGACATCGACTGGGCCTCGGCCGCCGGTGCGGCGGTCTGCGGGGTCGAGGCCCCGGCGGATGCCTGGAGCAGGCCGAGGCCGGCGACGGCCGCGAGGCCCGCGCCGAGGCCGGTGGCGATCAGCACCCGGTTGCCCACGCGGGAGCGCCCGTGGCGCGGGGGTGCGGTGGTTTCTTCTGTGTGCATGGTGGTGCGTCTCCCTTGTGAGATCCCTTGGAGGGGAGCGGGGTGGGACAGGCGCCGGTCAGCGGCCGGGGGCGGACGTGACCAGCAGACTCGTCGCGGCGAGAACGACGAGGACGAGCCCCGTCTCGGCCGCGACCGAGTGCACGAAGGGCCGTACGGTGGCGCGGTCGCCGCGCAGCAGCACGGCGATGTCGAGCCGCGTCCTCACCCAGCCGCGGCTGCGTTGGGCGATCAGCAACACGGCGGCCAGTACGGCGAGTTTGAGCAGCAGGAGCCGCCCGTAGTCGGTGTGGAACAGGGCGCCGAACGAACCGACCACCTGCCAGGTCAGCACTGCCCCCGCCGCGGCGATCGCCGCGACCGACACTCCGGCCAGCGTCGAGTAGCCGGACAGGACGGACGACAGCTCCTCGGGACGGCGCCGGGGCAGCACCCCGAGCAGCAGCAGCGTCAGACCGCCGAGCCACAGCGAGACGCCGAGCAGATGGACCAGGTCGGCCACGGCGCCCCAACCGGGGTGTGTGCCCTCGGAGTTGTGGCCGGTCATGCTCGTCGTACGCAGCAGCCCGAAGCCCACCGCCAGGGTGCCGACGCGCCAGCCGGGCGAGCGCGCGGCCCGGTCGCCGCCCTGCAGCAGGGCGGCCAGGACGATGGCGGCGAGCACCCACATCAGCACCCGGCAGGCGGCCACGATGCCGACCTCGGTGGCCAACAGGTCGGTGTAGGTGGCGGGTCGGAGTACGTCGCCGAGGGTGCCCATCGCTCCGTACGCGCCCTGGAGCCCGGGTGCGAGCAGGCTCGCCGCGAGGCCGGTGATCCAGGAGAGCGTGAGGATGCGGCGCGTACGACGGTCCCACGCGCCCTGTGGCCAGAGCAGCGCAAGGAACGCCAGGCCGCCGACGAACAGGGCGAGACAGAGGTAGCCGGCCCAGCGCACGGCGACCCAGGCCGAGTGCACCGCCTCGGAAGGCTCCGGGACCGCCGCCGAGGCTTCGGCCGCGTGGTTCGCCGTCGTCGCCGCCTTCGCCTTCGCCGTGAGCCGGAAGGAGAGCGTCCCGGATGTGGGATGCCCGTCCTCCATGTCAAGTACCTGCCAAACCAGGGCAAGGCGGTCCAGGCCTGCGGACTTCGGGACGGTGACCTCGATGGCATCGTTGCCGTGCGTGCCCCGGGACAGGGTCAGTTGCTTGCCGGCCGCCTTGACGTGTACGTCGGCCAGTTCGACCGGCTCGCTGAAGGTGAGCCGCACGGTGGTGGGGGTGTGCGCGAGGCGGGAGCCGTTCTTGGGGGCGGAGGACTCGAGTTCGGTGTGGGCCGAGGCGGGGGGTGCGGCGAGCAGCAGGGCCGCGAACGCGGTCAGGAGGGCGGCGAGCAGGGACGGTGCGCGGCGTCTCACGGCAGGACCTCCGGGAGGACCGAGGGCGAGGAGGCCACGCCGACGCACAGCGACGAGAGGGTGTCGGTCGAGGCCGACGTCGACGACGGAGAGGGTGACGGTGACGGACTGGTGGACGCCGAGTCGAGCAGGCCGTCCAGCAGACCGGTCACCGGAGTGACCACGCCGTTCAACAGCGGCTGTACGAGCCGCACTTCGCCGTCGTCGCAGCTGTCCGAAGAGGTGGGTGACGGGGTCGGGGAAGGGGAGGTTGACGGAGTGGATCCGTGTCCGCCGCCTGTGCCGCCCGTACCGTGATCGTGGCCGTTTTCCCCACTCGGCACAGACGTGTCACCGGCCACGGGAATTCCGCTGTCGCCGCCCCCTGCCCAATAACCGCCCGACGATCCGTATCCCGAATTCCCGGCGGAGGTGTCGGGGGGACCGGTGGCGGAGCCGGCCGTGGGCTGGCGGGACGGGGACGGAGTCCCGGCGGTCGGCGGGGACGCTGTGTCGACGGTGGTCGGTAGGGATGCGCCGATGCCCGAGGCGTATCCGAGTACGACGACCACGGCCGCGACGAGCGCGCCCGCGACGAGCTCGTCGCGATGGTCTCCTGGCCAGGACGCCCTGGCGAAGAAGGACATAGCCTCTCCTGACGCTGTGTGAACGGCGGTGCACAGGAGTGGACCGGGGTGACGATTCCCGACGACTACGCGTCCGTTAATCGGTCGTTTCGTTGCCTCATTTTCGACCGGGGGTGGTCTGTGAGATCGGACCTCCCCGCCTCAATGGGCGCATTACATTCCGTCCGCATTCCGTGAAGAAACGGAAGGGATCGTGAATTCGAACGCGCACGGCATTTCTTCTTCACTAAATCACCGTGAACGCATATGCCTTATCGCTCGGTGCGCAACTCGACGCAGCAGATACCCAGTTGGGGGGTCAGTACGGCGGTGGTCCCGGGCCGTCCCGAGGCGGCGAGGTAGCCGCTCAGGAAGGCGTGGTTCATGCCGCAGATCAAATCCGGTGCCTGTGCGACGACCGGATGGAAGGGGCAGTTGTGCAGCACCGTGCGGCCGGCTCCCACGTCGGCGGGCTCGAATCCGAGCGATTCCAGGGTGGCCGTGAGATCGCCGGAGCGGGTCTCGGTGCCGAGAGCTTCGCCCCTCTCCCGGGCCACGCGGAAAGACGCCTCCTGTGCGCTTTCCCCCGGCTTCTGTGCCGTCAGCGCCTCGGTCAGGAGTGAGGCCAGCAGATCGTGGCGGCGTGGGGGGAGGCTCAGGGAGAGGGCGTGCGGGCTGGGCTCGTACACCTTCGGTGCGCGGCCCACCCGGCGTGGGCCGTTGCCGCCGTGCCGGGCCTGGAGCAGGCCCGAGGCCACCAGCTTGTCGAGGTGGAAGGCCGCGAGCTTGCGGGAGATCCCGACCGCCGCCGACGCCTCCTCGCGGGTCACCGGCCGCCGGGCCCGCCGTACGAAGTCGAGCAGCTGCCGCCGTGACTCGTCGCCGAGGACGGCGAGCGCGGCCATCGGGTCGACGCGGGGAGGCTCCGCCGCGCCGGCGGTCGAATCGGACGTCACGCGCTCACGGTAACTCCGACCGGCAGTCCTTGCGTCGCCTCCCTTGACCCCCACCCGAATAAGACCAACACTTGTTGGTGAAATGCCTCGGAGGTGAGGGGACCTCGGCAGGGCGGCGGCCATGCGGGAGGGCAGAGCGTCGGCAATGGGCCACCGACGCTCTCCGCCGCCGCCCTGGCCGTATCCGGCCACCTGTTGAAGTCCACGGCGGTTCGACCGCGCCCCCGAAGGGGCGCGGGGAACTGCGCGACCGGCCACGACGAACCCGCAGCTGGCGACGGCACGGCGGTCGATCGACGGCGGGCGTCCGCGGCCGGCCGCGCCCACGCGTCGGAGCCGCACATCGATACAGCCGCGCCCCTGAAAGGGGCAGCGTCACCGCCCCGGAGTTCGCCGCATCCCCCTCTCACACTGCCCGCCCCACCCCTGTGCGCCGGGCGTAACCCCTGATGACCGGCTCAGGAGACACCCGTGTAATGGGCATTTCGTACGGTCACGGAAGCTCGACTCGCACGGGACGATCAGGAGAGACAGGGGGTGCCCGTGGTCGCGCCGGACTCGCGGAACGCCGACACGACGAAGGCGACGAAGGTGCGGACGGTCTGCTCGTACTGCGGTGTGGGCTGCGGCATCGTGCTGGATGTCGGGCTCGGACCGGACGGACGCCGTACGGTCCTCAAAGCGTCCGGCGACAAGGAGCACCCGGCGAACTTCGGCCGGCTGTGCACCAAGGGTGCGACCACCGCCGACCTGCTCGCCGCTCCCGGACGGCTCAGCACGGCCCTGGTCCGGCACGAGCGGGGCGAGGAGCCCGTGCCGGACGCCGTGGGCGCGGCCGTCGGGGAGACCGCCCGGAGGCTGCGGTCCGTCATCGACGAGCACGGTCCCGACGCCGTCGCCTTCTACGTCTCCGGGCAGATGAGCCTCGAGGCGCAGTACCTGGCGAACAAGCTGGCCAAGGGGTTCGTCAGGACGAACCAGATCGAGTCGAACTCGCGGCTGTGCATGGCCAGCGCGGGCACCGGATACAAGCTGTCGCTCGGCGCCGACGGACCGCCCGGCTCGTACCAGGACCTCGACAAGGCCGACGTCTTCTTCGTCATCGGCTCCAACATGGCCGACTGCCACCCCATCCTCTTCCTGCGCATGATGGACCGGGTGAAGTCGGCCGGCGCCAAGCTCGTCGTGGTCGACCCGCGCCGCAGCGCCACCGCCGAGAAGGCCGACCTGTTCCTGCAGATCAAACCGGGCACCGACCTGGCCCTGCTGAACGGGCTGTTGCATCTCCTGTACGAGAACGGGCACACCGACCCGGAGTTCATCGCGCGGTACACCGACGGCTGGGACGCGATGCCCGACTTCCTTGCCGACTATCCGCCCGCCGCCGTCGCCGAGATCACCGGCATCCCCGAGGACGACATCCGCGAGGCCGCCCGGCTGATCGGCGAGGCCGGGGAGTGGACCAGCTGCTGGACCATGGGTCTCAACCAGTCCACGCACGGCACCTGGAACACCAACGCCCTGGTCAATCTCCACCTCGCCACCGGTGCCATCTGCCGCCCCGGCAGCGGTCCCTTCTCCCTCACCGGTCAGCCCAACGCCATGGGCGGACGGGAGATGGGCTACATGGGTCCGGGGCTGCCCGGTCAGCGGTCCGTGCTCGTCGACGAAGAGCGGGCGTTCGTAGAGGAGTTGTGGGAGCTGGAGCCCGGCAGCCTGCGCGCCGACGGCGTCGGCAAGGGCACCGTCGAGATGTTCCGGAAGATGGCCGACGGGGAGATCAAGGCCTGCTGGATCATCTGCACCAACCCCGTCGCCTCCGTAGGCAACCGCAAGACGGTCATCGAGGGCCTGGAGGCCGCCGAGTTCGTCGTCACGCAGGACGTCTTCGCCGACACCGAGACCAACGCGTACGCCGATGTCGTCCTGCCCGCCGCCCTGTGGACCGAGACCGAGGGCGTCCTGATCAACAGCGAGCGCAACCTCACCCTCGCCCGTCCCGCCGCCGACCCGCCCGGCGAGGCGACGGCGGACTGGCGGATCATCGCGGCCGTCGCCCGGGAGATGGGGTACGAGAAGGGGTTCTCGTACGAGAGCGCCGAGGAGATCTTCGAGGAGATCAAGCAGGCCTGGAACCCGAAGACGGGATGGGACCTGCGCGGGGTGACGTACGAACGGCTGCGTGAGACGCCCGTGCAGTGGCCCGCCGCGAGCGAGGACGGGCCCGACCGAAACCCCATCCGGTACGTCGACGACGACGGCTCCCTCACCTTCCCCACCGCGAGCGGTCGCGCCGCCTTCTTCGCCCGCCCGCACATCCCGGCCGCCGAAATGCCCGACGACGACTACCCGTTCGTACTGAACACCGGGCGGTTGCAGCACCAGTGGCACACGCTGACCAAGACGGCGAAGGTGCCCAAGCTGAACAAGCTCAACCCCGGCCCCTTCGTCGAACTCCATCCGCAGGACGCCGCCGGCCTCGGTGTCACCGACGGCGACTCGGTGGAGGTCGCCTCGCGGCGCGGGCGGGCCGTGCTGCCCGCGGTGGTCACCGACCGGGTGCGGCCCGGGAGTTGCTTCGCGCCGTTCCACTGGAACGACCTGTTCGGCGAGTATCTGAGCGTCAACGCCGTGACGAGTGACGCCGTCGATCCGCTCTCCTTCCAGCCCGAGTTGAAGGTGTGCGCGGTGTCCTTGACGAAGGTGTCGACCCCGGTGACGGTGCGTACGCCGGTCGTGGAACCGGCAGTTGAGGTCGCACCCGCACTCGTACCCGCGCCCCTGTCCCTTCCGGCCGCCGATCCCTTCGGGCTTGCGCCCGCCGCGCCGCCCGCGCTCACCGCGCAGGAACGGCAGTACCTCGTCGGGTTCCTCGCGGGCATCCCGTCCGGCGCCCCCGGCGTGCCGGTGCTGCCGCCGTCCGCGCCCTTCAGCCCCGAGCACGCGCTGTGGGTCAACGGCGTGCTCGCCGGGATGTACTCGCGGTCGGCGGCCCCCCTCGCGGTGCCGTCCGGTGCGGTGGCCGAGCCGCGCCGGGAGGTCGTGATCCTCTGGGCCTCGCAGACCGGCAACGCCGAGGAGTTCGCGGCCGCCACCGCCGAGCGGCTCACCACGATCGGCCACGCCGCGTCCCTCGTCGGCATGGACGACACCGACCCCGCCGCGCTGCCCGCCGAGGCCGACCTGCTGGTGATCACGAGCACCTTCGGCGACGGCGACGCCCCGGACAACGGCGCCGGATTCTGGGAGACCCTGGCCGCGCCCGACACCCCGCGCATGGACGGGCGCCGCTATGCCGTCCTCGCCTTCGGGGACTCCTCGTACGGCGACTTCTGCGGCCACGGCCGCCGCCTCGACCAGCGCCTGGACGAGCTCGGCGGGCTGCGCCTCGCACCGCGCACGGACTGCGAGCCCGACTACGAGGACGCGGCGCACGCCTGGCTCGACCAGGTGCTCGGCGCGCTGGCGGACACATCGGAGCCGGCCCCGACCGGGGCTCCGGAACAGGCATCCGGCCTCCCTCCGGCCATTCCGGCCGCTTCCGCCACGACACCGCCCGCTCCCCGTCCGAAGAAGCCCGCCCCCGTCACCGCCCGCCTCACCGGCAACCGCCTGCTGAGCCTTCCCGGCGCGGGCAAGGAGGTCCGCCGGTTCACCTTCGACACCCGCGACAGCGAGACCCCGCTCCGCTACGAGGCGGGTGACGCGCTCGGCGTCCGCCCCCTCAACTCCCGTGCCCTGGTGGAGGAATGGCTGTCCGTGACCGGCCTGGACACCGACACCGCGGTCGACCTGAACGGTGCCGGCGAGGTCCCGGTCGGCGAAGCCCTCCTGCGCCACCTGGACATCACCCGCATCACCCCGGGCCTGCTCCGCTTCGTCACCGAACGGGCCCACGACCCAAGGGAGTTGAAGAAGCTGCTGCGCCCGGACAACAAGGGCGAGCTGGCGAAGTGGTCCTGGGGCCGGCAGGCCGTGGACGTGGTCGCCGAGCACGGGGTCCGGGCCGACGCCCAGGAGTGGGCCGAGGTGCTGGGCCGCCTGCAGCCCCGCCTGTACTCCATATCGTCCAGCCCGCTGACCGACCCCGACCTGGTCTCCCTGACCGTCTCCGTCGTCCGCTACGAGAACCTGGACGGCCGCCCCCGCCAGGGCGTCTGTTCCCCGTTCATGGCCGACGCCGAACCGGACACCCCCGTCCCCGTCCACGTGCAGCGCTCCGCGCACTTCCGTCCGCCCGCCGACCCGAGTACGCCGATGGTGATGGTCGGCCCCGGAACCGGAGTCGCCCCCTTCATCGGCTTTCTGGAACAGCGCCGCGCCCTCGGCCACCGGGGCCCCAACTGGCTGTTCTTCGGCGAGCAGCACCGGGCCACCGACTTCTACTACGAGGACGAGCTCACCGGCTTCCTCGCCGACGGCACCCTCGACCGTCTGGACACCGCCTTCTCCCGCGACCAGCGGGCCAAGGTCTACGTCCAGGACCGTATGCGCGAACACGGCCCGCAGCTGTGGTCCTGGCTCCAGGACGGCGCCCACTTCTACGTCTGCGGCGACGCCTCCCGCATGGCCAAGGACGTCGACCAGGCCCTCAAGGACATCGCCGTGGTGCACGGCGGCCTGGACGAGACGGGCGCGGCGGTCTACGTCAAGCAGCTCACCACCGACAAAAGGTACGTGCGGGACGTGTACTGACTACGCTGGGCACATGCGTGAACTGGCGGACATGGCACGGCTGGGGGTCCCCCCTCTGAGGGAGGGTGGCCCCGGCGGCCGTACGGCGGTCCTCGCGCGGCCGGTCACCGAGCGGGGCTTCGGGCCCAGGCGCCCGGCCGACGCGCTCCTGATCGACGCGGACGGGACCTGCCACGGCACCCTCTACGGGGGTGCGTTCGACCGGCAGCTGGCCGCCGAGGCCGCCGCGCTCCCGCCCGGGCACACCGCCCGTGTGTGCGCGGTGTCCGTCCACGAGGACGGGGTGAAGGAGGCGGGGCTGACCTGCGGGGGACAGGCCGAGATCCTGCTGCAGCCGCTGCCCGCCGTCCCCGCCCGCTGGTGGCAGCTGCTCGCCGCGGGCGCCGACGCCGCGCTGATCACCTGGCTCGACGAGCGGCGCGTCCGTGCCGTGAGCACCGTGGTCACCCCGGGCCCGCCGCCGGACGACCCGGACCTGCCGCCGCAGGCCGCCGCGCGTGCCCGCGACCTGCTCGCCCGTCATCGCGCCGACCGCGAGGTGCACTCCACGGACGCCGGACTCGTCCTCATCGAGACCTGCCCCGCGGTCCCCCGCCTCGTCATCGTAGGCGGCGGCGAACTCGCCGAACTCCTCGTCGCCCAGGCGGAGTTGCTCGGCTGGGGTGCCACGGTCACGGCGGCCGCGCGGGACGCCGCCGAGCTGCTCGCCGAGCGTCCTGCGGCCACCTGCCTGATCATGCTCAGCCATGAGCCCGACGTGGACGTCCCCACCCTGCACACCGCGCTGACCTCGGGCCTCCCGTACGTGGGGGCTCTGGGCTCCCGCCGCACCCAGGAGCGCCGCGCCACCGGGCTCGTGGAGGCGGGCCTGAACGACGAGCTCCTCGGGCGCATCCACGGCCCGATCGGCCTCGACATCGGCGCGCGTACTCCGACGGAGACGGCGCTGGCGATCTGCGCGGAGGTGCTGTCGGCCCTGGACCGATAGCACCTCACCGGCATCCCCCCTCACCGGCATTCCCCTCATCAACATCCCTCTCGCCGGGCATCTCTTCGACCGCAAATGCAAGGTGTGAGTGCCTTGTGGCATCGCATGAGCTTGGGCATCGCTGGTTTTGGTGTGCATGTGCGTTTGTGGGGAGCGCCCTGCCGGGTACCGTCACCCGGGAGGTGGTAGCCCGTGAGCCAGACCCTGACGCAGCCGGTCGCCGAGCTCGCCCTGACCGGTGATCTCGCCCGCCCGGCCCGACTGACCGTGCCCGACCTGCTCGGCTGGCCGCAGCACCGGGCGCGGGTCGCCTTCGAGTGCCGGACCAGCGGGGTGCAGCACCACCGTTTCGCCGGGCCGCTCCTGTACGACGTGCTGTTCGACGCGGGCCCCGGCTTCGACCCCGCCCGGCGCAAGGACCGGCTGCGCTTCCTGATCGCCGTCACCGGCACGGACGGTCATCACGCCCTGCTGTCCTGGGCCGAGATCGACCCCGACTTCGCGCATGCGCCCGTGCTGCTCGCGGTGAGCATCGACGACACCCCGCTCGACCGCGCCGGATCCCAGCTGGTGCTGCCGCAGGACCGCTGCGGGGCCCGCTACATCAGCGGGATCACGGCGATACGGGTGGACGGCGGCTACAGCTCCTGGGCCTGAGCGGAGTCCCCTCCCTCGGGCACGGTCAGCCCTTGCCGAGGAGCTTGTTCATCTCCGTGATCTCGGCGGTCTGTCCACTGACGATGTCGCCGGCCATGGAGGTGGCGGGGGAGTAGACGCCCTTGGCCTTCTCCGTCTTCGCCATCTGCGCCGTCCGGGGCCGTGCCCGCGTACGGGCAGGCGATGTCGGCGGGTACCGGCACGGTCACCGGGTCGGCGACGGGCACGGGCAGCGTCGGCCCGCCGCTGAGCGCCGCCGACGCACACATCTGGTCGGCGTGCTGGACATGGCCGCCGCCGCAGTCGTCGCCCCTGCAGTCGGCGTGCATGGCGACCGCCGCCGTCATGTGCCGGGGAGCGGCCTCGTGGTGGACGGCGCCGCCGGGCGCCAGGGCCTGCATGCCCAGTAGCGCGGGCTGTCACGGCGCCCGTGTTGCGCAGCCCGCTCCGGGCACACCGACGCTCACCCCTGAACGGCAGGCCCGGCGGTCCAGGTGATCCGCGGCGGCACGACCCGCGCGCACAGCGGGTGCCTGTGCCCGTCGGTCAGCCCAAGACGCCCCACCAACAGCCCCTCGCGTACGGCGGTGTCGAGCACGTCGGCGGGCACGGCGTCGAGCATCAGCTTCGCGCGCCGGAACATGTCGAAGGCACCGGAGCCGTCGACCGTCCCCCACGACAGATAGACGAACCGGCCACCCGAACGCCCTTGTACATACGGCCCCTTGACGTCCGCACCGGTGACCGCGCACTCCAGGGTCCAGCTCGCGGACGAGGCGTCGCCGGGCTGCGGGTCGAGCAACTCGCCCGGCCGGTCCCGGCGTTGCACGGCCACATGGATGTTCGTGTACGACGGGATGCCGTCGTCGGGCCCGCACGAGCGGCCGGGCAGGTCGACGCCCTCGATACGGATGCGCAGGTCCGCCGCCATCCCTTCACCACCTCGCCACGTCGTCCGGTCGGGACTCCAGTCTGCACCTGTGCGCTTGGCCATCCGCAGCGCGGGGCCGCCCCCGCGCGTGGCAGTATCGGGCGCCATGAAGGCGTCTCCTTCGGTACGCGGGCTGCGCGCGGCGGTGTTCGCCGCGCTGTGCGTTCTGCTCGCCGCCGGGGGACACGCACTGGCGACCGGGACGGCGCCGCCCGTGGGGGTGCAGGCCGTCGGGTTCGTGCCGCTCTTCGGGGCCGGGTATCTGCTGGGCGGCCGGGAGCGGTCCCTGTTCGCCATAGGCGCGGGGACGCTGACGGCCCAGGGCGGGCTGCACCTCGCCTTCGACGCCGTACGGCCGCACGCCATGACGCTCATGCGCGGTATGCAGGGCATGGACGGCATGCGCATGGCCCACACCCACGCCCTGACCCCGCACGCCACCGCCGCCCATGTCGGTGCGGCCGTGGTGCTGACCTGGTGGCTGCGGCGCGGCGAGGCCGCGCTGTGGTCGCTGCTGCGCCGGGCCGCCACGTTCGTACCGGGCCTGGTGGCCTGGTGGCAGGTCCGCGCCGGGGCGTGGCGCCTGCCGGTCGCGCGGGACGCCGTACGCCTGTGTGCCGATGGTGCGAGGCCGCTGCGGCGGCTCCTGCTGCGGCACGCGGTGCAGCGGCGCGGCCCGCCGCCGGGGATGTCGTACGCGATCTGACCTCGACATCCCTTCCCCAGTACGGAGATTCACCCACCCATGTCCAGCGCACGTACCACCCTGCGCCGCGTCGGCGTCGTCACCGCTCTGGCCGCCGCCGGCGTCCTGACCGCCGCGGGCATCGCCTCCGCGCACGTCACCGTCCACCCCGAGAGCTACGCGAAGGGCGCCACGGACGGCGTCCTCACCTTCCGCGTCCCCAACGAGGAGGACACGGCAAGCACCACCAAGGTGCAGGTCTTCCTGCCCACCGACCACCCCGTCCTCGGCGTGCTCGTCACGCCGCAGGAGGGCTGGACCGCCAAGGTCACGAACACGAAGCTGAAGACTCCGGTCAAGACCGACGACGGCACCATCACCGACGCCGTCTCCGAGATCACCTGGACCGGCGGCAGGATTGGCGCCGGACAGTACGAGGACTTCAACGTCGCCTTCGGTCAACTGCCCGACGACACCGCCCAGTTGACCTTCAAGACCCTGCAGACGTACTCCGACGGCAAGACCGTCCGCTGGATCGAGGAGGCCGCGAAGGGCGACGAGGAGCCGGAGAACCCGGCACCGGTCCTCAAGCTGACGGCCAAGGGGGCGTCGGACGACGCCGGCACGTCGGCCGCCTCCGCGACGGCGGCGAAGAACTCCACGTCGGCCGCCGCCTCCGACAGCAGCGACTCCACCGCCCGCGGGCTCGGTGTCGCCGGACTGATCGTGGGCGTACTGGGCCTGGCAGCGGCGGCGTTCGCGATCGTGCGGAGCCGCTCCGGCGGGGCTCAGTAGCCGACCGGGCTGCGGCGGCCCGCACCGCCGCAGCCCACGGGGCGTACCGTCCGAGCGGGAAGGGGCCCACCCGCCCTTCGACTCCTACCGCGCCTCGGGCTTGGCCGGCTCCGCGGCGAGGTCCGGCAGCAGACCGTACATCGCCTCGTGCTGGTCCGGGCCCATGACGTGGGAGAGGGCGCCGGTGACCGTCGCGGCAAGGGTGCCGGAGGCCTCCTCCAGGAGACGGCGGGCCTTGTCGGTGAGGGCGACCTCGACGCCCCGCTTGTCGCCGCAGACCGACTTGCGGGTGACGAGCCCGGCGTGCTGGAGACAGGCGATCTGGTAGGTCAGCCGGGTCTTGGGGCGGCCGAGGAGTTCCGCGATGCGCGTCATGCGCAGACCCGCCCTGGGCTGCTCGGCGAGCAGGCAGAGGATCAGGAACTCGTCGTGCGAGACGTCCAGCCGCTCCTTCACGACGGAGCCCAGCCGCTGCTCCACCGCCCCCACGGCCGCCAGCATCACCATCCAGGCCCGCAGTTCCCTCGGCAGCAGTCCCGCACCCTGCGCGGACGGGCATTCGGGCAGGTCGGTGGGGTGCTCCTCGGGGTCGGCCATGGTGCCGAGTCTACCCGTTGTTCAATTTTGGACGAGGTGGTTGTCCAGATTTGGATAATGGACTAGCGTGCAGTGCAGTCATCCAAATTTGAATCATTCCGTGGCTGGCTCCCCGCTCGGCACTCCCTGGAGAAGATCATGACCGTCGCCGTCGAAACCGGTGTGTGGCAGCTCGACGCCGCCGCCTCCACCGTCGCCCTGCGCCACAAGACGATGTGGGGCCTCGTCACCGTCAAGGGAACCTTCGGCGCCGTCGGCGGACAGGGCGAGGTGCGGCCCGACGGCTCCGCCACGGGCACCCTGACCCTGGACGCGGCCACCCTCGACACCAAGAACAAGAAGCGTGACGAGCACCTGCGCTCCGCCGATTTCTTCGACGTCGCGAGCCACCCCGAGATCGCCTTCGCCGTCCGTGGTGCGCAGGTCCGGGCCGCCGACACCGTCGAGGTCACCGGTCAGCTGACCGTGCGCGGCATCAGCCGTCCGCAGACCCTCACCGCACGCCTGGTCGGCGCGGACTCCGACGCGCTCACCCTGGACACGGAGTTCACCGTGGACCGCTCCGAGTTCGGCCTCGACTGGAACCAGATGGGCATGATCCGCGGCCTGACCACGGTCGCCGCCACGCTCCGCTTCGTACGTACGGCGGCCTGAGAGCCTGCGTCAACCGGCCCGGTGGGACCGGGAGTCGGCAGTAGGGGTCACCAGCCGGACGTCGGCACTGGACAGGGTCTGCGGCGTCGCCGTGAAGGCCCGCAGGCGGACACGGGTGCTCGGTTGAGTGCGCAGGGCGTACTTCCCGGCGGCGGGCCTGATCTCGATCCGTACGGTGCTGTGGGCGGGAACCGTCGCCGGGCCCCGCACCAGCGACCAGTACTTGCTCGAGCCCTGGTTCGTGGTCAGCATGAAGTGCGGCGTCAGGGCGGTGTCGTCCACGTTCGTGACCTGGAGGGTCAGCCGTGAGATGACGTTCGCCGACAGCCGTCGCACCGCGGTGACCCGCAGGTGCAGCGGCGGCGAACCGGTGACCGCGACGGCGGCGCTCACCAGCGCCGGCGAGACCAGGAGCGCGGACGTCGCGATCAGTGCCGTACGGCGGTACGGGCCCTTCAGCGGACGCGGGCGCGGCTGCCAGGCGCGGACGAACTCCGACGGGGGAGCGGTCACCGCCGCCGCCAGCCACAGCGGCGTCATCATCAGGTAGTAGCCGTCCTGGGAACGGGTCGCCAGAAAGAAGGCGCACCAGGGCAGGACGGTCGCCGCGGGTCCCAGGCGGCGCATGAACAGGACCAGCAGCGCGAGCAGGGCCGCGGCCAACAGCAGGCTGGCGTGCGAGTACCAGTCGAGCCGGTCGCTGCCGTTGGTGAAGTACAGGGAGATGTCCCCGAGGCCCTGCCCGTGCAGCGTCGCCCCCTGGATCAGCGGCAGCGCGATGCCGCTGATCCAGGTGCCCGGTTCGCTCACGAGGAAGTACGTGTTGATCAGCAGCCACACGGTGGCGGCAACGCCGGCGATCCGCAGTATCACGAACGTCGCCGCGCGTCCGCCCAGCTCGCCCCGGCGCACCGCGTAGATCCCGGCCAGCAGGAACGGCGCCAGGAACCACGGCAGTTGCTGCGCCGCGCAGGCGGCGCCCAGACAGGCGGCCCGCGCCACACCGGCCGCCCCCAGGCGCCCGCCCCGCCCGATCCGCGGCCAGCGCACCACCACCGGGATCAGCAGGGCCAGCGCCGTGATCGCCGGATAGCCGAGCCGGGCGTACGTCGGGAGGAAACCGAAGCCGAGGCAGGCCATGGTCGCCGCCGACCGCCACTGCACGGGGAGCATCCGCCACAGCACGACCGTGCCGACGACGAGTGCGCCGGTGCTCACCGCCGTCGCCGGGGCGCCGCCGTGGCCGAGCCACAGCAGGGGGACGGTGAGGAGGGGGGCCAGGGGCGGATAGCCGTACGTGAAGTCGTAGCCGCCGGTGATCGTCGGGGTGAGGGCGACGCCGCGGGTGAAGAGCCAGGGCCACGGATGCCCGTAGACGGCGTGCCCGGCGACCAGCTCCTTGGCGGCCTGCGTGGTCAGCAGCGCCTCGTCGGAACCGCCGTGATTCATGACCCACGTACACAGCGCGAGGGCCACGGCGGTCACCAGGACGCACAGGTCCAGACGCGCCAGCGACCGGGCTCTGCGCACCACCAGCGTCAGTACTCCGCACACGAGGATCGAGGCGTAGCAGACCGAGATCACCGCGGCCACGGGCAGCCGGTGACTGGCCGCCTGCGTCCACACCGAACGCGTGCCGATGAAGAGGCTGACGTCCGCGAGCAGTGTCAGGACGCGATGCCACTGGGCGGGGGGTTCCGGGGCGGCGGACACCGCCGACTGCATCCGCCGGCCGGGTGCCACCAGCTGTGTTTCTGCCAAGTGCACGTCACGGGACGCTAGTCGGGCCCGGTGAGCGAGATGTCGGGGGAGGTGAAGAGTCCGGTGTGAGCCAGGTAAGAAGCCTCGATCGGGCAGGAAACCGGTCATACCAGACCTGTGTCGATCGCCGCGAAAACGGTTGTGACGGTGGCGGATCGTGTCGCTGTTGGGCCGAACGGGTGACTTGGCGTAAGAATTGGCTGGTGCAGGCAATGAGTGCGGGTCAGTTCGGTCAGTTCGGGGGGAACCGGTGAACAGCCACGACGTCACCGATGAGCAGTGGGAAGGGCTCGCCCAGGTGGTGCCGTTGCGTGGGCGCGACGCCTGGCCGTCCGCGGTGGGGCATCGTTCGCTCCCGGATTCCGACACGGAGGTGCGCCGCCGTTTCGTGGTTCTCAGGGTCAACGTCTTCGCCGACGCCCGCGAGGTGGCCGAGACGCTGATGGCCGGCATCCCCGTCCTGCTCGACCTGAGCAGCGCGGAGCCCGAAGTCGCCAAGCGGGTCCTCGACTTCAGCACCGGAGTCGTCTTCGGCCTGGCGAGCGGCATGCACCGCGTCGACCGCAACGTCTTCCTGCTGACCCCGGCGGACACCGAGGTCAGCGGCCTCACGGAAAGCGCTGGCGTGTCCGGTACGTGAGCATGATCCCCCGATCGTAGGAAGCTCCCGACGCCGTAACGGTTCGCCTCCCGGCCGGAGCCCTACGGTCCGGAAATGACCGCGTCACCTGTGCCACCCGAGACGAAGACATACGGCTCACCCGCCTGGGACCCATCCGGAATGCCGCCCCCGGAACCGGGCCCGCCGCCGGAACCGGATGTCGCGGGGTCTCATCGGCCCTGTGTCGCCGAGTTGCGGCTGTCCGCCTTTGCGGGGCATCGGCGGGTGAGCTTCGGGCTCGGGGCGGTGACGCTGTTCGCCGGGGCCAGTGGGTGCGGGAAGACGAGTGCGCTGCGGGCGTACGAGGCGCTGGCCCGGCTCGGTGGGGGTGCCGAGGTGGGGGAGGCGTTTCCCGATCCGGGTGCCTGTGTGCCCGAGCGGGCGCGGCCCGACGCGCAGCGGCGGCGCGGGTTCCGTATCGGCGCTACGGCCGACGGGCCCGAGGGGCCGGTCCGGCTCGACGTCGCCGTGCAGGCCGAGCCCGAACTGCGCATCGTGGGGGAGCGGTTGACGGCCGGCGGGCTGGTCCTGCTGGAGACCGCCCTGCGCGACCCCTCCCGCCGCACTGTGCAGGCCGCCTGGCACACCGCCGGTTCGGCACCCGTGACGCGGGCCCCGCTGCCCGACGACCGGCTCGGCACCGCACTGCTGCCCCTGCGCGTGGCCGGCAAGACCGACGGACAGCGCCGCGTGCTCGCCGCCGCCGAGCAGATGGTCGTCGCCCTGCGGTCCGTCTTCGCCTGCGATCCGCGCCCCGGTCGGATGCGGGCCCCGGTGCCGTTGGGCTCCGGCCGGCTCCTCGGCGGCTGCGACAACCTCGCCGACGTCCTGTGGCGCACCCGCGCCGAGTGCCGGCGACGGCACGCCCAGCTCGTCGACGCGGTGCGCGCCGGATGCGCGGGGCCCGTGGCCGACGTGCTCGCCGAGCCGCTGGGCGACGGGACCGTCCGGGCCCTGCTCGACCGCGGCGACGGTTTCCGGACGGCCCTGCGGCGCCTGGGCGAAGGCGAGTTGAGGTACGTGGCCCTCGCCCTGGTCCTGCTCACCGGGCCGGGCGTCCTGGAGGTGGACGCCGCCGGGGAGGTGCCCGCGGCCATGCAGACGCTCACCGTCCTCGCCGACGGCTTCGACCGCTCACTCGACCCGCGGCAGCGACGGGAACTGCTGCGGCTGGCCGCGCGGATGGGCGGACGCGGTCACATCCGCCTCGTGGCGGCGGTGAGCGACGCGTCGTGGGTCGCCGGGGTGGACGCCGTCCACGGGACGGACGGGACCGACGGGGCGGACGGAGTCACGGTGGTACACCTGGAACCGTGACCGATCCCCTGGGCGAACCCCTGCACGAACCCTCGCGTGAGCTCTCGCACGAACCCCCGCACGAACCCCCCGACGTGGCGAAACTGCAGCGCAGGCTCGCCGACTTCGCGGCCGCCCGCGACTGGCAGCCGTACCACACCCCCAAGAACCTCGTCGCCGCGCTCAGTGTGGAGGCCTCCGAACTCGTGGAGATCTTCCAGTGGTTGACGCCGGAGGAGTCGTCCCGGGTCATGGACGACCCGGACACGGCGCACCGCGTGACGGACGAGGTCGCCGATGTGCTCGCCTACTTGCTGCAGCTGTGCGAGGTGCTGGGCATCGACCCGCTGACGGCGCTGGACGCGAAGATCGACCGCAACGAGCGGAGGTTTCCGGCGCCGTAGGGAGCTGTTCAGTCCACTTTCACTCTCCGGAGTCAAAATCCCGCCAGAAACCGATTTGTTGTCCACAGATTTCCGTCTACCTCTGGCGTTTCGTCCCGCACGCCCTCACTCTGGGTAGTGGACAACGGAGTTCGGGCGGACGTGCGGGCAGCGCGTCGTGACAGACGGGGGCAGCGCATGGACGCTGTGCGGCTCATCGTGACGAGCAGACGGGCCCTGGCGGGGAGCGGCGGCGCGCCGGAGACGATGACGGAGGTGTGGCAGGCGCAGGCTCTCGCACAGGCGATAGGCAGCCGCCTCGCGGTCAGCGGCCCACCCGAACTGCGGGGCGAGGCACTGGGGTTGACCGAGCTGGCGGGCCGCGGCTGCGGCGTACTGGACACCCCGCACCTCGCCACCGAGGACCTGCGCGCGGCCCAGCTCACCGACCTGGGCGACGCCCGTCAGGCCCTGCTCTGCCTCGGCGGCCTCCTGGGCGAGGTGGGCATCGCGCTTGTGGGTCTCGCCTGCGCCGCGGACGAGGAGGGCACCTACTGGCAGTGCATGGAGGCCATCGACGCGGCGGACGAATCCAGGGACCGGGTGCGGGAGATGCTGCGCAGACTCGCGGACCGGGAGGAGGCGTTACCGGAGAAGGAGGCGGGTTAGGGCCCTTCTGATGGATCTCCGCGGCGTCGCGGCGTTCGGCACGCACGCTCACCGCACGGCGTGGAGGGCCAGGTGGCTCCGCCACCTGACCCTCCACGCCGCACGCCGATCGCACGCACCGAACGCCGCTCCTTCTTCCACGGAGATCCATCAGAAGGGCCCTAGCGGCCGGGACCTCGGCCGACCTCACCCTCCTGTGTGCCGCGCCCCGCCGACTGCAGGTCCGCGTCCAGTGCCGACAGGTCCGCGTTCAGCGCCGCCATCAGCTCCTCCATCTGCTGCAGCAATCCCTTCGGCCGGCCGGCGCCCCCGCCCTGCTGCGGAACGGACTCTTCGGACATGACGGCCTCCTCGGCCCCAGGCCCCGCGGGGAGGCCATGTGGGTGACACTCCGGCGACGACAGGCCGGTGCGGGCGCCGGGCGGTCCGGCTCCGCACGAGCAACGATCACTACCGGGCCGGGTCACTGGGGCGAGAGCGCCCCGGGCGCGGCGTTGACGGATTTTCACCCGACCGAGGACGGGAGTGGTCGGGGGGACCAGTGGGGTTGACCGGCACCCGGGCGTGCAGGATGGAGGCATGGATCTTCGCATCTTCACCGAGCCCCAGCAGGGGGCCTCCTACGACACGTTGCTCGCCGTGGCGAAGGCCACCGAGGACCTCGGCTTCGACGCATTCTTCCGTTCCGACCACTATCTCCGTATGGGCTCCGCGGACGGCCTGCCCGGCCCCACCGACGCCTGGCTCACCCTGGCCGGCCTGGCCCGTGAGACCAGGCGCATCCGCCTCGGCACCCTGATGACCGCCGGCACCTTCCGCCTGCCCGGCGTGCTCGCCATCCAGGTCGCGCAGGTCGACCAGATGTCCGGCGGCCGTGTCGAACTGGGCCTCGGCGCAGGCTGGTTCGAGGAGGAGCACAAGGCGTACGGCATCCCGTTCCCGAAGGAGAAGTTCGGCCGTCTCGAGGAGCAGCTCGAGATCGTCACGGGCCTGTGGCAGACGAAGATCGGCGAGACCTTCGACTTCCACGGAAAGTTCTACGACCTCACCGACTCGCCCGCGCTGCCCAAGCCCGCCCAGGACAGGATCCCGGTCCTGATCGGCGGCCACGGCGCGACCCGCACCCCGCGCCTGGCAGCACGCTTCGCGGACGAGTTCAACATGCCGTTCGCCTCGATCGAGGACAGCGAGCGCCAGTTCGCCCGGGTCCGCGCCGCCGCCGAGGAGGCCGGCCGGGCGCCCGGCGACCTCACCTACTCCAACGCCCTGGTCGTCTGCGTCGGCAAGGACGACCAGGAGGTCGCCCGCCGCGCCGCCGCGATCGGCCGCGAGGTCGACGAACTGAAGGAAAACGGCCTGGCGGGCACCCCGTCCGAGGTCGTCGACAAGATCGGCCGCTACGCGGAGATCGGCTCCCGCCGCTTCTACCTCCAGGTCCTCGACCTCACCGACCTGGACCACCTGGAACAGATCTCCTCCGAGGTCCAGTCGCAGTTGTCGTAACCACGAAGCGCCGAGGCCCCCAGGATCACCACCCTGGGGGCTTTCGCACGTACGGCGACCCAATCCGGCCACCCGCCCGCAGAGGTTCTCCGCAGCAGGAACTCATGACCGGCTATCGCGCCGCCACGGGTGCGGAGTGGAGTTCGCGAACCAGCTGCGGGGTGAGCAACTCGCCTGCGCGGTCGGCGAGTACGGCCATTTCGTAGCCGACCAGGCCGACGTCGCAGCCCTCGGCGGCCAGGACGCCGAGGCAGCTTCCGTCGCGGATGCGGCCGACCATGAGGAAGCCTCCGAGCATTTCGATCATGACGAGTTTCATGCCGCGGAAGCCGTGTGTCGTCGCCGCGTTCTGAGCGAGGCTGGTGATGCCGGAGACGACGGCGGCGAGGTGGTCGGCGCGATCGCGGCCGAGGCTGTCCGAGGCGGCCATGAGCAGGCCGTCGGAGGAGACGGCGACGGCGTCGGTGACACCGTCGGCGGTGCGTACGAACTCCGAGATGAGCCAGCCGAAACTCTGGACGGCGGTGGTCACGATGACGCTCCTTGAGTGGTTCGGGCTTCGGCGCGAGCGATCCCTGCTCGGAAACCGTTGAGCAGCGAGGACACGGCGGGCCTGGCGGGCGGAGGTGCGGCGGAGGGGCTCTCGGCGGGGGCGAGCAGGCGCCCGGGGAGGGCGAGGAGCGCGGACACGCCGCCGCCGGCGGTGTCGAAGAGGTGGACCTGGGTGCCTTCGCCGAGGCGGTGGGCCAGGCGCCCGACGACGAGGTGGCCGAGGAACCGGGTGGGCGCGGCGAGGAGGGCCTCCTCCCCGGAGCCGGAGAACCGGGCGTGGGCGCGCTCCTTGTCGGCTTCGGACATGCCGACGCCGTGGTCGACGACGGCGAAGCAGTACGTGTCGTCCTCGGTGTCGTACCAGCCGTGCACCTCGACGGGTTCGGCCGGCGGCGAGAAGGTCAGCCCGTTCTCGATGAGTTCGGCGAGGAGATGGGCGACATCGGCGACGGCGTGCCCACGCACCCGCACCGGCTCCACGGCCGCGATCAGCACCCGCGGGTACTGCTCCACCTCGGCGACGGCGGACTGGACGACTTCCAGTCCGTCGGCCGGTGCCGCCGTCGGCCGCGGTGGATTCTGCCCGGCCAGGACCAGCAGGTTCTCGGCGTTGCGCCGCATACGGGTGGCGAGGTGGTCGAGCTCGAAGAGTTCGGCGAGGGCGTCCGGGTCGAGTTCCTGCCGTTCCAGGCGGGTGATGAGGCCGAGTTGGCGGCGCACGAGGTTCTGGTTGCGGCGGCCGAGATTGGCGAGCGATTCGGTGGTGTTGCGGCGCAGGCCGGCCTGTTGGGCGGCCAGGTGGAGGGCGGTGTGTTCCACCTGGTGCAGGGAAGCCGCGACCGCGGCGATCTCCGCCGTACCGCCCAGCCGTTGCGCATCGGGGGTGTCCGGGGCGTCGTCCGCCGGCGGGAGGAGCTCCGCCTGGTCCTGCAGAGACTGCTGGATACGGGCGACGGTCGCGGGCAGCCGGTGCCGCGCCACGTCGTGGGCGGCCTCGGCGAGCGCGCGGAGCGGGCGGGTGAGGGAACGGGAGGCGAAAGCGGCGAGGCCGGCGACGAGCGCGGCCATGAGCGCTCCCGCGACGAGGTAGGCGGCGAGGTCCGTCTCGGCGTCGTGGCTGAGCCGGTCGGCCCGGTCCCGCACAGCGTCACCGACCGACTGCTGGACGGCGTACAGATCGTCGACGAGCACGGTCATCGCGGTCCACCAGGTGCCGGCGTCGGCACGCAGCGCGGAGCCGTCGGCGGCGTCCTCCGCCCGACGTTCGTAGGCGGTGGCGCGTTGGGCGTCCTCGGTCGCGAAGGCCTTCTTCAGGGCCGCGCGCTGGGGTGCGGTGGCGAGCTGCCGGAAGCGCGCCAGGGCGGCGACGCGGGTGGCGCGGACCTCGGTGAAGGTGAGGTACTCACGGCCGTGGAAGGCTCCTTCGGCGAACACGCCGTTGAGGAGCCCGCGTTCGAGGGCGACGGACTCCTTGGCCGCGGCCAGCTCCCTCAGCGCCGCGAGCCCGTCGCTCAGTCGACCGTCGGCGCGCGTCGCGGTCCGCGCCACCGGGTCGACGGCGTTCAGGGCGTCGACGGCGGTGGTGAAGAAGGTGAGCGTCGCGGCCCGGTCGGCGCTTCCCCGGTCGGCAGCAGCGCGGATGCCGGCGAGACGTCCCAGACGCTTGCGGACGACGCCCTCGACGGCGCTCTCGCCGCGCATCGAGCGCAGCGCCGTGTCGACGCGCGTGCGCGTGGCGGTCAGCGGCGTGCGGAACTCCTTCTCACCGCCCAACAGGCCGTTGGTCAGGCCCCGTTCGCGTTGCAGCTGGTGCACCAGGGCCTGGACCCGCAGGCTGAGTCCGACCTCGGCGCGGGTCGTCCGGGCGTCGCCGAGGGCCTCGGCCCGGCCGTTCACGGCGAGACCGGCGACCGCCAGCAGCAGGCAGATCGGAACCGTGATGACCACCGCCACCCGGCCCCTGATACTGCGCCAGCCGGGCATCGGCCGTACTGGCTGCCACCGCTCCCACACCCTCATGTGTCACGACGCTAGTCCGACCGTCGCGCCGGGCGGTTTCCGGTCTGTTAGGCCGTGTGGGAGGTTCAGTTGCGTGGCGCTCACACCGGGGGCCGGGAGACTGTGACCGCGCTCGTCGGGATCGGCGCGGTTCGGCTCCCGGCACGTCACTTGGAGAGTTCGCCGTCGGCCCGGACCGCGAACCAGGTGCCGCCGATGCCCTGGCCGAGGGTGTCGCCGGGGTTCTCGTCGCCGGTGTACCAGTAGAGCGGCCAGCAGTTGAGCGAGAGCTGCTTTTCGCCGTCCGGACGGGTGTAGGTGCTGATCAGCTTGGACTTGATGCCCTTGAGGTTCTGCACGTCCACGGGCTCGGCCGGCTTCCACAGCTTCAGGCAGTCGCCCTGGCAGTTGGACCTCATGGGCCAGGCGGTGTCCTTGGTGAAGCGGTAGAGGGTACGGCCCTTGCCGTCCCGGACGATGTCGCCGAGCTTCGGGTCGGCCACCGTGGAGAGCGCGGGCAGCTTCTCCGTTCGGCCGGCCCGCTTTCCGTCGGGTGCCGTGGCGAACCAGGTCCCGCCGACGCTCTGCCCATTGGCCTGGCGTGGCTGGGTGTCCTGCGTGTAGCGGTACATCGGTCGGCCGGCCACGGTGAGTTGCCTGGTGCCGTCGGGCCGGGTGACCGAGCCGAGCAGCGCGGAGTCGATGCCCTGTCCCGCTGTGGCCCCGTCCGCGGGGACCGGTGGCCAGACCGCGGCGCAGTCGCCCGTGCAGGTGGAGGCCGGTGGTGAGGCCGTGTCGTCGTCGAACCGGTACAGGGTGAATCCGGCGCCGTCGGTCACGACCGGGCCCAGTTCGGCGCTCTGCCAGACGCTCAGCCGGCCCGCCTGGGTGGGCTGGGCCCCGGCGTCCTGGACGGTGGTCGCGGCCGCGGCCGCGACCGCGGCGTTCGCCTCAGAGGCCGGAACCTGTGAACTCCCGCACGCGGCCGTCGACATGACCGCCGCCAACGTCAACGCGACCGGAACGTAGGTGAATGCGCGCATGGCTGTACCTCGACTCTGTTCGGGTAAGGGGTTCGTTCGGGTGCGGAACCGCCCCGGCCGCCGGGGAGGAGGTCGACCGGCCGCCGGGGCGGAGACAGGGGTGTTTCGCTTGTTACGACAGGTCAGACGCGGCCGGTGCCCGCACCGGCGAGCGTCTGCGTGGGCACGATCACCTGCAGGCCGAGCACGCCCAGGTCCACGGTGCCGTCGGACTCGGCGTACCACCGCCAGTGCGCTCCGGGGACGTCGCCGACCGTGAGCACGATCCAGCCGCCGGCGTCGGGTGCGGACAGGTCCGCCAGCGCGCGTGCCTCGTCGGCGGTCGGCGGGTCCAGGAGTACGACGAACCCGGTGACCTCACCGGTCCGGGCCGCACCGCGCACCAGCCCGACCCCCAACTCCTCGGCGCAGTTGAGCACTTCCTCGGGCGCCCGGCCCTTCACCTCGGACACCGAGCGCACCCGTACCAGGCCGTTGAGTCCGGGCAGGGCGCTCGCGCTCGGGTCCACCGAGACCACCACCGTGCGCTGCCGGGGGAGTTCGAGCAGACCTCGCACCAGCGCCGCCACGGTGTCCTGGGCGACCGTCAGATCACCGGTGACGCTCAGCGCGCCGTTGATCTGGCCGAGGTCGACCATGACCTGCGCGTCGCGCTCGCTCACGCCCACCCGGGCCAGGTGCGGCAGGGCGAGCCCCAGGTCGGCCGAGGGATCGCCCTCGATGACCGAGGGCAGTCCCGTGCGCTCCCAGCGGGTCGGGGCGACGGCGGTCCACGGCGCCGGGGCCCGGTCGGTGCCCGAGACCGAGGCGAGCAGCTTGGTGGGCTCCGCCAGCACGCTGTAGACCCGGACGGAACGGGCCGTCTCCGAGGTGTTCGCGGGGACGATCTCGCGCAGCGCCTGACGGACCACCACGGGCGTACGGGTGTCCGCCGCAAGCCGCCTGGCCAGGGCGCCCCGGCGACGCCGGCGCAGGGCGAGCGCCATGCCGCGCGGCAGCCGCGGGCGCAGGACCCGGCCCGCCCGGGCCACCCCGGAACCGGTGGCCCGGGCGGCCCGGCCGAGCGGGCGGCGCGCGACGATCACCACGGTCAGCGCGGTGACGCCGGCGATGCCGCCGACCAGTGCGGGGAGGGGAACCTTGTTGCCGACGGCCGCGAACGGACCGCTCGCCGCGCCCGAGGCCTTGGTCGCCGTCGCCGTCGGCGCCGCGCTGGGCGTGGCCGCGGTCTGCCCGGACCCGGTGGTGGTCTTCGCCTGCGGCAGCACACCGACCTGGACACCGGCGCCGGTCGCGTCCTCGGGGAGGGCCAGCGCGAACCCGGGGGTCAGCTGGTCCGGGCTGACGAACACCGAACCGTCCGGCAGCACCCGGCCGCTGTTCAGCACCAGGATCTCCTCGAACCGGTTGCCGTCGCCGAGGGTGCGCTGCGCGATGTCGAACAGCGTGTCGGGCTTGCCGCCGTTGTCCTTCGGATCCTTGACGACGTAGAACTTCGTCACGTCCGCGGCCAACAGCACCTGACTGCCCGCCTGTTGAGGCACCGCCGCATGGGCGGGCGTGGGCAGCGCCAGCCAGGTGACGAGCGCGAGTGAGCACACCGCCATCGCCTGTGCCGTTCTGCGCTGAACGTCCGTGCGCCGTACCCGAGTTGTGGTCGCCCGTGTGCCCGCCGCTGGTGCGTCTCGCATCTTTCTCGTCCTCCTCCGTCAGGGCCGTCGACGCGCCGCTGCGAGCGCGTCGGCCGTCACACGGGCGGGGCGGGCGGCCGGTTCAAACGTTCTGAACCGTTCCGCGGCGACGCGCGTGCTCTGGGCGCCGAACGAACGAGAAGCGGGGAGGCGTTGAGATGGCACGACGGCACACCACCGGCTGGGAGATCCTGGGGTTCGCGAGCGACCCCACCCCCGGCGATCCGGAGCGGATCCGGACGCTGGCCAAGACCTACCAGGAACTCGGTGACGGGGCAGGTGAGGCCGTCGACCTGCTCAGCGACGGCGGAGCGATCCGGCAGGGCCAGGGCAAGGCGATGGACGCCCTGCGGGAACGGATCAACAAGGACCTGCCGGGGATGCTGGTGAAGACCCGGGACTCCTTCCGGGACGCCGCCGAGGCCTACACGACGTACGCCGACACCCTGACGAACGCCCAGGAGATGCTGGACCGGGCGATCGACGAGGGGCAGGAGGTGGCGGACACCGCGAAGACCGACGTACCGGCACTGGCCGCGGACGCCACCCCGGACCAGGTCGACGCGCACAACAGTCAGCAGGGCCAGGTCGACCAGGCCAAGAACCGGCTGTCGGCGGCCGAGGCGCTCGGCCGTGACGCGGAGCGGCTGCGGGAGGACGGCTCACGTCGGGCCTCGGTCGTCCTGGACGACGCGGCACGGGAGGCGATCGCGGAGCGGGGCTTCTTCAAGAAGATCGGCGACTTCCTCGCGGACAACCCGTTCATCGAGATCATCGCGGGCATCATCGTCGGCATCATCGCGGTCTTCCTGCCCGTCGTGGGCGTGCTGCTGGGCGCGCTCCTGCTGGGCCTCTCGGTGATCCGGATGGTCTCGCAGGGCAAGATCGACGTGGGCGATCTGGTCATCGGCATCCTGACCCTGGTGCCCGGCGGTGTGCTGCTCGGCGCGCTGGGCAAGGTCGGCGGGGCGGTGGCCAAACTGGCGAAACTCGCCCCGGCGCTGGCCAAGTTGGGCAAGGGTGCCGGGACCGTCTCGGCCGCCCTGACGAAGATCGTCCAGGGCTCGACGCTGGTCCGCAAGGTCATCAACCCGCTGGGCAAGGGCCTGGTGGGGCTCAGCGCGAAACCGGGGCTTGCCCTCGCCGGCAAGGTGGCGCTCGACGTGGGCACCGAGTTCACGCTCGGCTTCGCGGCGGCCGGTATCACGGCGGCGGCCGACGGCAAGAAGTTCGACCTGGGACCCGCCGCCATCGGCTCGCTCATCGGTGCAGCCTCGGGCGGTGTGCTCTCGGTCTTCGGCGGCACGAAGTTCGCCAACAGCATCAAGGACGCCTTCACCACCAAGGGCAAGTTCAAGAGCAACATCGACAAGGCGTTCTCCAAGGGGAGCCTCGGCATCGTCGACGGCAAGTTCAAACCGAGCGGCATCCTGCACGTGGACGGCAAGGGGCAGCCGCAGAAGACGGGCTTCCACGGCATTAACGGCTCGACCAGCTCGGACCCGGCCGACGGTGTGCTCAAGACCAAGGTGACCACGCCGGACGGGACCAAGACCGAGGCGAAGATCGACCCGGGCGGGCCCAAGGCGGACCCGGTGGGCGGCACCGACCTGCCCTTCGCCAACGACAATCCGACCGCCACGAAGACCACCACCCCCGACGGCTTCACCTCGGAGACCAAGGACGGCGCGAACACCATCAAGTCGCCGGACGGGGACAAGATCTCCTCGAACGGTACGACGACCAAGATCGAGACCCCGCTGACCGGTCCCGGCAAGCTCGAGAACGGCATCAACACGGTCGGCGGCGAGTTCGGGCCGGGCATCAACGAGCACTTCGGGGTCGGCGCCGACAAGCCCACGATCAGTACGGAGCTGACGCCGAACGGCGAGTTCAAGACGTCCGGTTCCTTCGGCAACGTCAACCACCAGGGCGGTGTCACCACCATCAGCACGCCCAGTGTGGACGGCGCCGGTCCGAGGCCGCAGTTCCATGTGAACGGCCACGAGATCTCCACGCCCGGCGGTGTGGGCGCGACCAACGGCCCGGGCTTCTCCGGGGTGCACGGTCCCGGCCTCTCCGTCAACAACCAGAACGGCACCCACTCGGTCTTCAACACCGCGCACCCCGGGGACGGCGCCGCGCCGCTCGTGACCCACAACCCGGGCAACGGCACCATCGGCGTGGACCTGGGCAACCACACCACGATCAACGCGGACGCGGGCCACTTCGACCACGGTGTGACGCTGCCCAGTGGCACCCAGACCTCGATCGACGCCGGCGGCACCATCCACGTCGACAACGGCGGCCCGGGCGGCCAGGGCGTCACGGTGCCGCCCACGCACACCAACAACCCTGTCACCGTCACCGACGGCGCCACCACGACGACCCTGCCCGGAGGCGGCGGCGCGACCATCACCACGCCGGGCGGGCACACCACCACCCTCGGCGACAACGGCTTCACGGTGAACACCGGCGGCCCGAACCCGGACACCGTGCAGTTCCACGGCGACAACGGCACGCTCGACGTGACGCCGGCCGGCGGACACCCGCCGGTGACGGTGACCCCGAACGGCGACGTCTCGGTCGGCGGTCTCAAGACCGACCACACGGGCGGCGGTTCGGTCACGGACGGTACCCACTCGGTGGAGTTCTCACCGGACAACGTCACGTTCAAGGGGCCGGAGGGCAAGGGCTTCAACGTCAGTCCCAACGGCCGTTTCAACGTCGACGGCATCCACCAGACACCGGACGGGGTCATCACCTCCGGCTCGACCACGCTGAACAAGGACGGCTCCGCGGCCATCGCGCACAACGGCCAGGAGTTCAAGGTCGACCCGGACGGCCGGATCACGGTCACCCCGGGCCCCGGCAACACCGGCGTCCAGGGCGCCCCGCAGCCCACTCCCGGCAACCCGGTCACCCTGGGCAACACCACCATCAGCGTGGACGGGGGCGGCCACCACACCGTCACCGTCACCGGCAACAACGGCACGACGGCCTCCGTGACGAACGGCACCACGACGGTCAACCACGGCCCGTTCCAGGTCAGTCACGGCCCGAACGGCATCAACGGTGGTACCACCGGCGCCAACCCGATCCAGGTCAGCCACGGCACCGACGGCATCTCCACGGTCTCGCACGGCGGCACCACCGTGAGCACCGGCGCCAACGCCCCCACCACGGTCGGCAACCACGGCACCGGGCAGCCGCCCGCGGTCACTGTCACCCCGCCGAAGGGGGGCGCCCCGACGCAGGTCACCACCGACGGCAGCACTTCCACCCTGACAAAGAACGGCGCCCAGACCGACGTGGGCGGCAGCAACGTCGCGAACGGCACCGTCAACAACGACGGCTCCGTCTCCACGACCGCCCCGGCGGGCCCCAACACCACGGTCGGCCACGGCCCGAACGGCACGGTCGCCACGGACAACGGCGGCACCTTCGGCGTCGACAACAACGGCACCGTCGCAGACGGCCCGATCACCGTTCACCCGGCCACCGAAGGCAACACCCCCGTCGCGACCATCGCCAACACCGGAGACGGCGGAGCCCAGGCGACGCTGGGCCCGAACGGCATCGACTCGCAAGGCGTCTCCACCACGGTGAACGGCAACGGAGACGTCGTCTTCACCCACCAGCCGGACGGCAACGGACTGCCCACCAGCGCCACGGTGAGCCCCGACGGCGGTCTCACCGCGCAGGGACCCGACGGCTCCATCGCCAACGTTCCGTCGGGCATCACCCAACACCCCAACGGCGCGACCCAGCTCAACCCGGCCGACACGACCGTCATCAACACGCACGGCAACACCATCACCTCGAACGGGCAGACCATCACCCACTCCGACGGCGGCTTCACCACCACCATCACCGACGGTCCGAACGGCCCGGTGACCGCCACCGTCCACGAGGGGTCCGGCATCGGGCACAGCGTCGACAGCAATGGCCAGGCCACCGTCCACAACTCGCCGAGCGGCGCCGACATCAGCGGCACCAACAGCCAGGTCAACGTCACCACCCCGCAGCAGGAGGGCTGGGGCCTGTTCGGCAAGCCCGGGATGACGGGTGGTCAGAACACGCTGTCCAACGGCCCGAACGGCCCCACCATCACCACCCACGGCGCCGACCCGATCCACGAGCCCGGCAGCACGGTCACCCACAACGACAACCCGGGCCACGAGGGCGAGTTCACCACCACCTACGGACCGGCCCAGGGCACCTTCGGCCCCGGCGGCGTCCACGAACTCGGGCCCTCCGGAACCCATGTGGACCCCAACACCGGCGCACCCATCGACACCGCGGGCAACCCGATCGGCAACGGACCCGGGCAGACCCCGATCAGCACGATCCACGGCGACGGCGCGAGCGGCGTCACCGTCACCACGCCGGGCGGCGGCCCGACCGTGCACCACGAGGGCTTCTTCGGCGGCAAGACCACCGTCGACACCGGCAACGTCACCGTCACCAAGACCCCCGGCGGCCAGGAGAACGCGGGCACCGCCGGCCAGAAGTCCGGTGTGGTCGACGGCCCGCACAACCCGATCAACCCCCAGGACGCCCCGGGCCCCGAGACCTTCAAGGTCGGCGGCAACAACGGCGGCCCCAGCGTGGACGTCCCGGTCGGCGGCGACAAGTCCACCGTGCGCGGCGGCGGCTTCGACGTGACCTCGAAGGGCCAGGGCACCTTCGAGGTCTCCCCGCCCGGCGGTGGCAACGGCCCGGCCGACACGGTCACCATCGGCAAGGACGGCACGCTGACGGGGCCCGGCGTCAACACACCGACCCTCCCCCCGGGACACCAGGGACCGGTCCAGCCCCCGCACGCCGCGCTCAGCAACGGCACGACCGTCTACGGTCCGCACGCCCCGGGCGCGGCTCCCACCGTCGTCCCGCCCGGTGGCAACGGCCCGACCAGCACCTTCAACAACGGCACGGCGACCACGACCGACCCCGGCAACGGCGTGACCATCACCCAACACCCGGACGGCAACGCCACGTTCAACAGCAACGCCGGCGGTGAGAACACCACCCTCAACGTCGGTGGCAACGGCGTGGACGGCACCGTCACCAAGACCGGCCAGGGCGGCAACCAGACCAACTTCGGCGTCGACGTCGGCGACAGCGGCGCCGCCAAGGTCAAGGACGGAACCGGCAACACCGTCACCGACGTGGACGCGGCGGGCTCCGTCAACGAGCAGCACTCACCGGTCCACGAGTACTACTCCCACACCAGCGGCCCCACCTCGGTCACCGAGCTGCGCGAGTACGGCTACGAGGCCGTCACCGGCGTCCTCAAGGGCGTCTTCAACTCGGGCATCAGCGCCGCCTACCAGATCGGCGCCAACGGCGCCGACCCGATGACCACCCTGGAGAACGCGGGCATCCGGCTCGGCAACGGCGTGGGCAGCTCGCTCGCCGGCACGAAGCTGGAGAACTCCTACATCTTCAAGACCAAGGGCCCGGAGACGGCCGTCTCCAGCCTGCCCACAAAGGTGCTCGGCGGCCTGAACAACAACGCCGACGTCGACTTCGCGCATTCGAACGACGAAAAGCCCGTCACCCTCTGAACCACTTCCGCGCGCCCCACGTGTGTATGGCGCCGGACCAAGAAAAGCCACCGAAGAAACCCGCACCGCGGCGAATTACCTATCAAGAAACGGGAGAATTCCAATGGCCGACTACATCGTCAACGACGAGAAGACCTCCGCGACCGCCTCCAGCACCATGAACGAGTACGACACCGCCGTGGCCCAGCTGGAGAAGATCAAGCGGGACCTGGACGCGCTGACCGAGGACGGTTACAACACCCCCGCCGCCAAGACCAAGTTCAAGCCCTTCGTCGAGGACTTCTCCAAGGGCTACCGCTCGGTCGTCGAGGGCCTGACGGGCATCTCCAAGTACGTGGACGGCGTCGGCAAGGGCTTCAACCAGCTCGACTCCGACATGGGCAACAGCCTCTCCAAGTAGGCCCGTTCACTCACGCCGGCCGGGCCGGGCCACCACGGTCCGGTCCGGCCGGCCGTCGCCGTCCCCACAGCACACCCCCGCATACCTCCGCGTGCACCGAGGAGCACCGACCATGCGTCTGACCGTCACCGCCGTCGACCCGCAGCAGGGCCAGACCGCGGACATCGTGATCGAGGCCGATCCATCGGTTCCGGTCGGCGAGCTCGCCGAGGAACTCCGCCGGCGGCTGCGCGGCGGTGACCCCGACGCGCAGCCGGTCCTTTTCCACAGCGACACCCCGCTGCCGTACGACCAGCCGGTGGGCGCCACCGGCCTCCGGGCCGGCAGCCTGCTGTCCCTGGACGCACCGGTGGCCACGCCCGGCCGGGAGCCGGACGGGGTCGCGGAGGTGCGGGCGGTCGGCGGCGCCGACGCCGGGGCCGTGTTCCGGCTGCCGCCGGGCGACTACGAGATCGGCGCCGCCCACGCCTGCCGGATCCGGCTGACCGCCGACGGTCTCGCCAAGACGGCCGCCCACCTCAAGGTCTCCGCCGACGGCACCGCGACCGTGCGCTCGGCGCGGGGGGAGCAGGCGCTGCTGGACGACACCGCCGTACCCGAGTGGACCGAGTGGCCGGCCGGCGGTGTCCTCGAAGTCGGCCCGACCCTGCTGGAGTTGACCGCCCCCACCTACCCCGACGCCGCCCTCGTCCCCTCCGAGGACGGCGTCGGCCTGGACTACAACCGTCCGCCGCGGCTGCTGCCGCCGCCCGTGCAGAACCGGTTCAAGCTGCCGATACCGCCCGGCAAGCCGGCTCGCAACAAGCTCCAACTGCCGCTGATCTTCGCCCCGTTGGTGATGGCCGGGGTCTCCGTCCTGCTGCTGGGCAACCTCCGCTTCCTCGTCTTCGGTCTGCTGTCCCCGGTCATCGCCCTGGTCAGCCAGCTCTCCAACAAGAAGCGCGGCAAGGAGAACCACCAGGAGCAGGTCGCCGAGTACGAGCGGAGGAAGGCCGAGCTGGAGGGGGAGGTGGACGAGGCGGTGCTCGCCGAGCAGCGGGCCCGCCGCAGCGCCGGCCCCGACCCGGCCGCCGCGCTGCTCATCGCCGCCGGACCGCGGCTGCGGCTGTGGGAACGCCGCTGGCGCGACGACGACTTCCTGCTGCTGCGGCTCGGTGTGGCCGACCGGCCGGCCTACGTGGAACTGGACGACCCGGCCGAGGCGGAGCACCGCCGCCGGATCACCCGCACCACGCGCGCCGTACCCGTCACCGTGCCGCTGCGCGCGGCCGGGGTGCTGGGCGTCGCGGGCGGCGAGGCCGCCGTACCCCTGGTGCGCTGGCTGACCGCGCAGGCCGCGACCCTGCACAGCCCCTCCGACCTGCGGATCTGCATACTCGCGGGCAGCAGCGGCGAGGACCGCTGGTCCTGGGTGCACTGGCTGCCGCACACCGCCCCGCTCGGCGAGGACACCCGCAGCCTGGTCGGCGCGACCACCGAGTCGGTGGGCCGCCGTATCGCCGAGATCTGCGCCGTGATCGCCGCCCGGCAGGCCGCCGGCAGCCGCGGGGCACGCGGCGGTGCGGCCGGCGAGCCCGACGTCCTGGTCGTCCTCGACGGGGCGCGTCGGCTGCGCGCCCTCCCCGGCGTCATCCAGATCCTGCGCGAGGGCCCGGCGGTCGGCGTGTACGCGGTGTGCGTGGACGACGAGGCGCGGCTGCTGCCCGAGGAGTGCCAGGCCGTGGCGGTCGCCGGTTCCGACGGGCGGCTGCGCGTCGAGCAGACCGGCGCCGACCCGGTGGACGGCGTCCTGATGGACGCGCCGAGCCGCGCCTGGTCCGTCGGTGTCGCCCGCGCCCTCGCCCCGCTGCGGGACGTGGGCGACGACGCCGAGGAGAACCTGCTGCCCGGCTCCGTACGACTGCTCGACGTGCTCGGTCTGGAACCGCCGGTGCCGGACGGGGTGGCCGCCGGATGGGTCGTCAACGGCCGTAGCACCAGGGCGATTCTGGGCGAGGGTGTCGACGGGCCGTTCTCCGTCGACCTCGCCGCCGACGGACCGCACGGACTGATCGCCGGCACCACCGGCTCCGGCAAGTCCGAACTGCTGCAGACCCTGGTGGCGAGCCTCGCCGTCGCCAACCGCCCCGACGAGCTGAACTTCGTCCTCATCGACTACAAGGGCGGCAGCGCGTTCGCCGAGTGCGAGGAACTGCCGCACACCGTGGGCATGGTCACCGACCTGGACACCCATCTCGTGGAGCGGGCCCTGGTCTCCCTCGGCGCCGAACTCAAGCGCCGCGAACACATCCTGGCCCAGGCCGCCGCCAAGGACATCGACGACTACACCGACAAGCGCACCCGGCGCCCCGAGCTCGTCCCGATGCCCCGACTGGTGCTGGTCATCGACGAGTTCGCCTCGATGATCCGCGAACTGCCCGACTTCGTCTCCGGGTTGGTGAACATCGCGCAGCGGGGCCGGTCGCTCGGCATCCACCTGATGCTGGCCACCCAGCGCCCCTCCGGCGCGGTCACCGCCGACATCCGGGCCAACACCAACCTGCGGATCGCCCTGCGCACCACCGACACCGGCGAGAGCCGCGACATCATCGACGCCCCCGACTCCGGCCAGCTCTCGCCCCGCACCCCGGGACGTGCCTACGCCCGGCTCGGACACGCGGCGCTGCTGCCGTTCCAGACCGGCCGGATCGGCGGCCGGCGCCTCGACTCCTCGGACCTCGACGAGGAGCACCGGGCCCCGGTCCTCACCGAACTCCACTGGGAGGAACTGGGCGACCCGCTGCCCCGAACGGCCGTCGCCGAGCGCGCCGTACAGCCGGTCACGGATCTGTCGGTGCTGGTGGAGGCGGTGCGCGGCGCCGCGGAACAGTTGGCCGTCCCGCCCGCCCGCCGCCCGTGGCTGCCGCCGCTGCCCGACTCGATGGCGCTCGCCGACCTGGTCTCCGCACCCGCCGATGCCGGTCAACTCGCCCCCGTCGCCTACGGGTTGGTCGACGTCCCCGCCGAGCAGGCGCAGCGCGAACTCGTCTTCGACCTCGACCGGACGGGCCATCTGCACATCATCGGTTCACCGCGCAGCGGCCGTTCCCAGGCGCTGCGCACCCTGGCCGCCGCGCTGACCGGGGCGCACGGCACCGCCGACGTCCACCTCTACGGCCTCGACTGCGGCAACGGCGCCCTGCAGGCCCTCACCGGACTGCCGCACTGCGGCGCGGTGGTGGACCGGGGTGAGACCGAGCGTGTGGTGCGGCTGCTGTCCCGGCTCACCGGAGAGGTCGGCCGGCGCCGCGCGCTGCTTGGCCGGCAGGGCGTCGCGGACCTCACTGAGCTGCGCAGGATCCTGCCCGAGCAGGAGCGGCCGCCGCACGTGCTGCTGCTGGTCGACCGGTTCGAGGCGTTCGAGCGGGACTTCGGCGCGTACGACCAGGGCAGTGTGATGGACGCGATGACGCTGCTGATGCGCGAGGGCGCGAGCGTCGGAGTGCACCTGGTGCTGGCGGGCGACCGGGTGCTGAGCCAGAGCCGGTTCTCCTCGACCACCGAGGACAAGCTGGTGCTGCGGCTGAACGACCGCAACGACTACTCGATGGTGGGCCTGACCGCCCGTTCCGTCCCGGAGGACCTCGCGGCGGGGCGCGCCATCCAGCCCAAGGACACGACGAACGCCCAGATCGCGCTCGTCGACGGCACCGACCCGAGCGGCGCCGCGCAGGCCCGCGCGTTGGTCGCCCTGGCCGAGCGCACGACCGAGCGGGACGCCCAAGTCCCGGACGCGCGGCGGCCGTTCAGGGTCGACGTGCTGCCCGAGCGGCTCGGCTTCGAGGAGGCCCTGGAGCGCAGGCCGCGGGGCGTCTCCCCGCTGTGGGCGATGGTGGGCGTCGGCGGCGACGAACTCTCCGCCCAGGGCACGGACATGTCCCTGGTCCCGTCCTTCGTGATCGGCGGACCGCCGCGCTCCGGCCGCAGCACCGTGCTGCTCACCATGGCCCGCTCGCTGATCGAGGCGGGCACGAAGCTCGTGGTGATCACGCCCCGCATCTCGCCCCTGCGCAAGCTGTCCGGACACCCGGGGGTGGTCGAGGTCTTCACCGACTCCGACGTCGAGGTGGCGGCCTTCCGCGCGGCGCTCGGCAAGGTGGACTCACCGGCCGGCGCGATCCTGGTCGACGACGCCGAACTGATGATCAACTCGGAGCTGGACGGCGATCTTGCCGCCCTCGCCCGGGGCGGCGCCGGTGACGGCTGGGGTCTGGTCGTGGCCGGCAACAACGAGGTTCTGCTCGGCGGCCTCTCCGGCTGGCAGGCGATCGTCCGCCGCAACCGCTGCGGAGCGCTGCTCGCGCCCCGTTCGGCGAGCGACGGCGAACTGGTCGGCGCCCGCGTCCCGCGCGGCATCCTCGGCGAGGACAGCGAACCGGGCCGCGCCCACCTCCAGCTCGGCGACGGCCGGTTCCTCACGGTCCGGGTGCCGCACACGACGGTGGACTAGCACCCCGCACAACAGGCCCTGTACGACAGTTCGCCCCCGGCCGGTCCCGGTCGGGGGCGAACGTCTTTGCCGTAGAGGTCAGTTGGTGCCCGACACAAGAAAAAGGCCCGGCCACATGGGCCGGGCCTTCTCGTGCGGTCGGTCAGCTCGCCGCCGCGACCGGCGCCTCCTCACCGAAGGCGAACGTCGACGTGATGGCGTCGAACAGGTCGTACAGCTGGTCGGCGACCGGGATGTTCGGGCTGAAGCAGGTGACGATGAGCACCCGCCTGCTGTCGGGCACCGGCACCACCGTGTGCATCACCACCAGCTTGTACGAGACCCCGGCGGCGACCTCGCTCTCCTCGATGCCCACCAGCCGGCCCACCTGCCCGGCACCGGGCAGCGTCTCCGTGGTGAACGTCCGCGTCGTGCCCTCGCCGCGGCTCTCCCCGGTGGCGGAGAACTGCTTGGCCAGGCCGTGCGCGGAGAAGTCCTCACCGGGCGGCGGCGTGATGCTGAAGATCAGCAGACCGGCCATCAGCAGGCCGTCCTCGTACATGGTCGTGGTGCCCGCGGCGTACACGGCGCCGCGCCGGCGGGCGCCGTCCATGATCCGTCGCGCATTGCGGAAGGCCTGGTTGACGACGTCCCGCGTTGGCTTGTCGGGGGTCTGCCGCAGCATCTCGGCCCGCCGCTCGGCGAGCGTGTCGCCGCTGAGGTCGTACTCCGTCCAGTTGTCCGGGATGGCGATCCCGAAGCTCTGCGAACCGTTGGTCATGGACCGTGCTCCTCTTGTTCGTCCGGCCGTCGCCGTCCCGGGACGGGCTTCACTTGCTTCCGTCATTGCCGTCGAGCGCCGACGCCTGCTGGTTGTCGGCGTCCGCGAACGCCTTCACGATGGCCTCGCAGGCGTCCCGCAGGTCCTTGCTGTTCCGCTTGAGCTGGGTGCGACCGTCGTTCCACTTCCGGTCGAAGTTGTCGCCGGCGTCCACCAGGGGCCGGCCCACCGCGGTGGCGTCGAAGCCGCTCGACTTGGTGTCGATCAGGTCCATCACCTGCCGCAGGAGCGTGCCGAGGCGCTCCACCTCGTCTCCGGGCATGTTGATCTCGGCCATGGGGCTCCTCCCTGGGGGGCGTGGATCGGCGGGTGTGTCCTGCCTCGCACCAGGAACGCCTCCCGCAGCGCAGCGGTTCAACGCGCCGGCACGAAAAGGCGGTTCAGCGGGCGGACAGCAGAACGCGGACGGCACGCGGGCCGTCGACCGGCTCTCGCGTGCCATCCGCGTGCTGAAGGGGTGCTCTCAGGTGCCGTTCCGCACGAGCTTGCCGTCCGCCCCGACGACGAACCACTGCCCGTCCAGACCCTGCCCGTTGACGTCACCGGGCGCCGCGTCACCGACGTAGTAGTACAGCGGCCAGCCGCCGTACGTGGTCTGCACCGCGCCGCCCGACTTCTTGGCCACCTGGATCAGCGAGGACTTCACGCCCTTGCCGGCGGTGGCCTTGGCACTGCCGGTCAGCGCGGGCCAGACCGCGATGCACTTGGCGTCGCAACTGCTCGCGCCGCCCTTGTCCTTGGTGAAGGCGTACAGGGTCCGGCCCTCGCCGTCGACCAGGATGGAGCCGACACCGGAGTCCTTGACCGCGATGGCCTCGCTCCTGCCGCCGGACCCCTTCGCCGTGCCGCCGTCGTCCTTCCCCCCGCCGCAGGCGACCAGCCCCAGAGCCAGCGGTATCGCGATCAGAGCCGTCCGTGCGCGCATTGTGGTGACCTCTCTCAGCGGTGAATCGGAAGGGGTCGCATCCCCGCGTCCCACACGTGCCGAGGGGGTAGTGGGTTCAGTTTTCTTCTACGGCCCTGAATTGAACCGGTGGCGGCGCCCGCTCGTGATTCGGGCAGCAAATGGGACCCCATCAATGAGACCCAATCCCGGAAGGACGAAAAGAATGCGCAAGTTCTCTCTCGCGGTGTCCGCCACCGTGCTCGCCACCGGCCTGTTCGCCGCGTCACCCGCGCTGGCCCACGACGGACACGGCATGCACGGCGCCGGCGGCTCGGCCGCAACGGCGTCGGCCACACCCCCGCAGGCCGTCTCGCCGAACGAACCGGCCGTCTCCCTCATCGCCCAGCTCTCCGGCGACCAGGAGGTGCCCGTCAAGGGCGGTCCCGCCGTGGGCGACCCGGACGGCAAGGCCGTGGCGCTGGTCAAGGTCAAGGGCAACCGCATCACGTTCGCCCTCTCCTGGAACGGCATCGACCACCCGACGCTGGGACACATCCACGAGGGCGCCACGGGCACCAACGGCGATGTGAAGGTCGGCCTGTTCACCACGGCCATGCCGTCCACCGTGCAGTCCGCCGCCGGCCAGACCTCGGTGACCGACGCCGCGCTCGCCCGTCAACTGCGCACCGATCCCGCCGACTTCTACGTGAACCTGCACACCAAGGAGTTCCCCGGCGGCGCCGTCCGCGGCCAGCTGCGGACGCTGGCCAAGCCCGTCAACCCGCTCAGCATCATCCGGGGCGGCAAGCTCCGTGCGCTCGCCGACGGCGGCCAGGAGGTGCCGACCGGCGACCCGAAGCGGGTCGGCGACCCGGACGGCCACGCCGTCACGTTCCTGTACCCCGGCACCGGCCGGGTCGGCTACTCCGTGGCCTGGGTGAACATCGGCGCCCCGCTGGCCGGTCACGTCCACCAGGGGGTGCTGGGCCGCAACGGCGACGTGAAGGTCCCGCTGTTCGTCACCCCGGTCCCGCAGAACATCTTCGCGATCTCCGGCACCGTCAGCGTCCAGGACCCGTCGGTCCTCGCGCAGATCAAGAAGGCCCCGACCGGCTTCTACGCCAACCTGCACACCGCGGAGTTCCCCGACGGAGCGGTCCGAGGACAGCTGTTCCGCTGAACCGCCGTTCAACAACAGGCGGCTTCCCGGCCAACGAATCCCAAGATTCCGCCATGGTTCAAAAGGGGACTTGATTGGTCTAGACATTGCTGCCACGCTGCTTCACGTGTGGATCCGACTCTTCCGTTCAAGAGCCCGTCTACTCCGGATATGTGTGCCCGCGGCCGTCGGTGTGTCGGCCGTCCTGGGGGCCGGTCTCCTCGTTGCGGGCCGTCCGGCCGTGGCACAGGCGGCGCCCGCCGCCGACCGTTACGTCGACATCGTCTCGGTCGCCCGGACCCCGTTGGCCGCCGTTCTGCCGGACGCCTCCACCGGCACGTACAGCGAGGACTGCGGCCGTAATGAGAACGCTCACCGCAACGCGGACAACCTCGTGGTCTCGCCCGGCGTCTCCGGTTCGGCCCACCACATCCACGACTACGTGGGCAATGTGTCGACCACCGCCCTGTCGAGCAACGAGAGCCTGGCCGCGGCCGGCACCACCTGTGTCGGCGGAGACCGCTCCACGTACTACTGGCCCGTGCTGCGGCGGCTGGACCGGACGGGGGCGGACGCCCACGCCATGGGCGGCGGGACGGACGGCAACACCGGTGCGATCCTGACGCCGTCCTCGGTCGCGATCGAGTTCCGCGGCAACCCGGTGAGCAAGGTGGTCGCCATGCCCCGGTTCCTGCGCCTGGTCACCGGCGACCCGGTCGCGCTCTACACGGGCGACACCAACGTGCATGCGCAGTGGGGCTGTTCGGGCTACCGGGACCGCTTCACGACCAAGTACACCCTGTGTCCGAGGGGCAGCGGACCGACCCGCACCCTGGACTTCCCCAGCTGCTGGGACGGTCTGTCCACGGACAGCCCCGACCACCGTACGCACGTGGTGTTCCCGGCGGCCGACGGAGTCTGCCCGCACGCCACCTTCGCCGTGCCGCAACTGCGCGTCACCCTCACGTACGCCCTGCCCCACGGCACGCCGTACGCGGTCGACTCCTTCCCGGAGGAGAAGCGCGATCCCAAGACGGATCACGCCCAGTTCATCAACGTGATGACGGACCGTCGGATGTCCGCGCTGGTCGGCTGCCTGAACGAGGGTCGCCACTGCCGTCCGGCGTGACGTCGCCCGCGTGACGCGGCCGGAACGACGCGGCCCGCGTGAAGCGGAGAAAAAAATTCCGAACTCGGATCGAACCGACTCCGGCTGCCACTCGTGTACAGCGCGTCAGCTCAGGAGAGGACGGGAGAAAGTGAATGGCGGCGCTGTGGTCCCGCGCTCGGGACAAGCAGAGAACAAGCGACGAGGTACTGATCCGTTCCTTGTACGAGGAACACGGCAGGGCCCTCCTCGCTTACGCCCAGCGGCTCACGGGTGACCATGCCGCCGCGGAGGACGTGGTCCAGGAGACCCTGATCCGGGCCTGGAAGAACCAGGAGGCCCTGGTCAACGGCAAGGGCTCGGTGCGCGGTTGGCTGCTCACCGTGGCCCGCAACATCATCACGGACCGGTTCCGGGCCAAGGCCGCGCGTCCGAAGGAGGTCGCCGAGTCCGCGGGCACCACCCCGGTGGCGAACGACCACGCGGACGGCGTCGTGGACTCGATGCTCGTCATGGAGGCCCTCGACCGGCTCTCCCCGGACCACCGGGACGTGCTGAACGAGATCTACTTCCAGGGCCGGAGCGTCAACGAGGCGGCGGAGACTCTGGGAATACCTCCCGGGACCGTGAAATCCCGTTCACACTATGCCTTGAAACAGCTACGGGACCTGTACAGAGACAAACCGAAGACAGCGAAGCTCGTCGCGCTGAAGGAGGTGGCGGCATGAGCATCAAGGAACACGACAGCGCACTGCTCGGCGCCTACGTCCTCGGCACGCTGGACGAGCGGGAGGTGCGGGCCGTAGACGAACACGTGGCCGCGTGCGACCGGTGCCGTGAAGAACTGGACGGATTGCGGGAGATGGAAGCGGCACTCGGTGAAGTGCCGCCGGAGGCGTTCCTCGACGGTCCGCCGGAGGGCGGCGATCTGCTGCTGCAGCGCACGATCCGGCAGGTGCGCAACGAACGTGACGGCGTGGAACGCCGACGACGGACGGCCCTGGTCGCGGTCGCCGCGGTCGCGGCCGCTGCCGTACTGGGCGGCGGTGTGCTGATCGGCCGGCAGGCCGGCGGAGGCACGAACCAGGTCGCGGACCCCCCGGCGACCACGGTCACGGCCCCCGCGACCCCGCCCGCCGGCACCCGGGTCGCCTCGGGCACCAGCGCCTCGACGGGCAGCCGGATGACGGTACGGGTGACCCCGGCCGCGTCCTGGGTCCGGGTCAACGCCTCGGTCAACGGGATCCCGGTGGGTGAGCACTGCCGCCTCATCGTGGAGAGCAAGGACGGCAAACGCGAGGTGGCCGGCAGCTGGGTCGTCGCGGACGAGGACAAGGGCGCCAACCTCGACGGTTCGGCGGCCATCGCAAGCGACGACGTCGCCAAGGTCCTGGTGGAGAACGAACAGGGCAAGGAATACGTCTCCTTGAAGGTCTGATCACCCTTTCCGGCCGCGCAGGAATTCTGCGCGGCCGGCTCTTCCCCGCAATTTCGTCGTTGGCTGCGCGCTGCCGTTTTCCCGAAGGGCAGGTACGACACGCATGGACGGCTCCAACTCGAAGGCGACGGGTGTCGCTTTCATCGGCTGCGGCTATGTCGCCGACTTCTACATCGCCACTCTTCCCAACCACCCCGACTTGTCCCTCCGCGGTGTCCACGACTCCGACGCCGAACGGGCCAAGAAATTCTCCGAACACCACGGATTGCGTCCGTACGCCTCGCTCGACGAACTGCTGGCGGACGACTCGGTTGCCATCGCCGTCAACCTGACCAATCCCCACAGCCACTACGAGGTCTCCCGCCGCTGTCTGGAGGCGGGAAAACACGTCTACTCGGAGAAACCTTTCGCCGAGGAGCTGGGGCAGGCCACCGAACTCGTCGAGTACGCAGAGCGGCACGGCCTGATCCTGTCGTCGGCCCCCTGCTCATTCCTCGGTGAAACGGCGCAAACCCTCGCGCATGCCCTCGCCGAGGGCCGCATCGGTCAACCGCGTCTCGTCTACGCCGAGTTGGACGACGGTGCGGTGCACCAGATGAACTTCCGCAGCTGGGCCGGCCCCTCCGGAGCGCCCTGGCCGTACGCCGACGAGTTCCGCGTCGGACCCACCCTGGAGCACGCCGGCTACTACCTCACCTGGCTCACGGCCTTCTTCGGACCGGCGTCGGAGGTCATGTCGTACGGCGGTCTGCTCCAGCCGGACAAAACCCCGGAGGTGGAACCCTCCGCACTCGCCCCCGACTTCACCTGCGCCCTGATCCGCTTCCACTCCGGTGTCGTCGCCCGGCTGACCTGCAGCACCGTGGCCCCCGAGGACCACTCGCTGCGGATCGTCGGCGACGACGGAGTGCTGTCCGTGTCGGAATGCTGGGACTACGGCGCCGAGGTCACGGTCCGCACGAGGACGGAGATGTCGGAGTCGACGCCCCACTATCTGTCCGAGCCCCAACAGGTGCCCCTCGTCCTCCCGGCGGACCACCCCTTCCGCTACGAGCGCCACCACGGGCACGACATGGACTTCGCCCGTGGCATCGCCGACCTGGCGGCGGCGATCCGCGGCGGCACGACCCCACAACTCACCGCCCGGCACGCCCTGCACGTCCTGGAGATCACCCTGGCCGTCTCCTCCGCACAGGGAGCGGCCCACACCGTCCTGCACACCACGTTCGATCGGACATGAGGCGTTTCATGTCAGTCCCCCCGCAGCCCGTCCCCCCGCAGCCGATCCCCTTACAGACGGTCCCAGCGCAGAGAGTCCCCTCGCCGGCAGTCCACGCCATCGAGGTGCACGACGTGGTGAAGACCTATCCGTCAGGCGTGCGCGCGCTCGGCGGTCTCTCGTTCACCGTCGAGCCCGGCCAGGTCTTCGGACTCCTCGGCCCCAACGGCGCCGGCAAGTCGACCACCATGAAGATCCTCACCACCCTGGCCCGCCCGGACTCCGGTTCGGTGCGGGTCGCCGGACATGACGCACTGCGCCGCCCCGACCTGGTACGCCGCGCCATCGGCGTCGTCGCCCAGCGGTCCGGCGCGGACCCGATGACGACCGGACGCGACAACCTCGTCCTGCAGGGGCGGCTCTACGGGTTACGCGGCGCCGAACTCTCGCGCAGAGTCGGGGAGTTGCTCGACCGGTTCGACCTCGGTCACGCCGCCGGACGGGAGGTGCGCACCTACTCGGGAGGCATGCAGCGCCGACTGGACGTCGCCCTCGGCCTGGTGCACACGCCCCAAGTGCTCTTCCTCGACGAGCCGACGACCGGGCTCGACCCCGAGTCCCGCACGGCGATGTGGGACGAGATCGAACGGCTGGTCGCCGACAACGCCCTGACCATCCTGCTGACCACCCACCACCTGGAGGAGGTCGACCGGCTCGCCCACCGGCTGGCCATCGTCGACCACGGGCGGATCGTCGTCGCGGGCACGCCCGAGGAGCTGAAGGGCGAGCTGCGCGGCGACGCCGTACGCATCGAACTGCGGTCCACTCCCGACGCCCGCGCGGAACAGCTCGCCCGTCAGGCGCTCGCCACCCTGCCCGGCCTCCGGGAGATCACTGTCGAGGGGCGCAGGCTGAGCGCCCGCGCCGACGAGGGTGCGGCCGCCGTACCGGCCGCGCTCGCCGCCCTCGACCAGGCCGGTCTGCCCGTCGCCGCCGTCACCGTCGCCCGGCCCTCGATGGACGACGTGTATCTGCGCCACGTGGGCCGACGTCCCCCCGCGACCGTCGAGCCGATCGGAGCCCTCGCATGAACGGCGCGCTCGTCGACACCCTGTGGCTGACCCACCGCCGACTGAGCGTGGTCGTCCGTCAGCCCGGATACCTGGCCATCACGATGGTCCAACCGGTCATCTGGCTCTTCCTGTTCGGCAGCCTGTTCAAGAGGATCGTCGAACTGCCCGGCTTCGGCGTCACCTCGTACCTGGACTATCTCGTGCCGGGCATCGTGGTGATGAACGCCCTCTCGTTCAACTCCTGGGCGGGCATGGGCACGTTGGACGAGATCGAGCGCGGCACCCTCAACCGCTTCCTGATCACTCCGGTCCGCCGCAGCGCGATGGTGAGCTGCGTCGTCGTGGAGCACGGGCTCAGTACGGTCGTGCAGTCGCTGATCATCGTCCTGCTCGGCCGGGCGGGCGGCGCGCACTACGCGGGCGGCGTCCCCGGCGTGGTCGTACTGATCACCGCCGCCGTGCTGCTCGGCATGGTCTTCAGCGCCCTGTCCCACACCATCGGGCTGCTGGTGCGACGGCGCGAGACCGTCATCGCGCTCAACACCTTCCTGCTCCTTCCCCTCACCTTCCTGTCGTCGGCGTTCATGTCGGCGCAGCTGATGCCGCACTGGATGCGCGCCATCGCGGGCTTCAACCCCGTCAACTGGGCGCTGGTCGCCGGGCGTTCGGCCCTGGGCGCCACCCCCGACTGGATCACCGTCCTCACCCGGTGCGGCGGACTGGCCGCGCTCGCGGTGCTGTTGGTGGCCGTTTCCCTGCGGGGCTTCAGCGCCTACCAGAGATCCGTGTAACGCAGGCGCCTGACGCAGGCCCGCTGTTGCTCCCTGCTCCCGTTCCACTGAACCCCCCGCGACTTTCCCCGTCCTTCCCCGTCCTTCCCTTCCCTTTTCCCCTGCTCCCTGCGATGAAGAGGCATGCCCTGATGCACCCCATCACGGCAGGCCGGTCGACGCCTGACCTGTCAGCAGACGTCGATCCGGCCTGCTCTGCCCACATCCCCGCCGCCGAGATGCTCGCCGACGACTGGCTCCCGCTCCGCCGGACCGCCGCCGGAGTCCTGGTCGCCACCGCCGACCCGTTACCGGACCGGGCCGCGCTCAGCCGGTGGTTCCCCGGTGAGGAACTGGTGTTCCGGGACGCCGGGCGGCGCGAGTTGCAGGAACTCGTCGTCGACACGCGTCTCGACGAGGTCGCCGACGACATGGCCAACGCGTTCACCCGGAACTTCCCGGAACATGCCGCCCGGACCGGCGTCAGACCGTGGCAGAAGGCGGCGGCGTACGTCCTCGCGCTCACGGTGGCCGGCGCGTCGGCGGCCGGCGGCCTGGGCGTCGTCGTCACCGCCGTCTCCTCGCTCTTCAGCCTCGGGCTGCTGTTCAAGGTGTTCCTCGCGGCGGTGTCCTCGCGGCGGCCGCCCGCACCGTCTGGCGAGCTGTCCGACGCCGAACTCCCCACCTACACCGTCCTGGTGCCGGCGTACGAGGAAGAGGCCGTCATCGGGGACACCGTGCGCTGGCTCGCGGAACTGGACTATCCCGAGGACAAGCTGGAGATCCTGGTGCTGGTGGAGCGCCGCGACGAGGCGACCGCCCGTGCGGTTCGGGAGGCCGAGCCCCCGGACTTCGTCCGCATCGTCCCGCTGGCCCCGGGGAAGCCGCAGACCAAACCGCGGTCCTGCAACCTCGGGCTGATGCTGGCCCGCGGCGAACTACTGGTGATCTTCGACGCGGAGGACCGGCCGGAGCACGACCAGTTGCGCAAGGTCGCCCGGCAGTTCGCGGCCGGCGGCGACGAACTGGCCTGTGTGCAGGCCAAGTTGAACTACTACAACGAACACCGCAACCTGCTGACCCGGTTGTTCAGCCTGGAGTACGCGTTCTGGTTCGACCTGATGCTGCCGGGCCTGGCCCGGCTCGGCCTGCCGATCCCGCTGGGTGGCACGAGCAACCACCTGCGCACCGACGTCCTGCGCCGGGTCGGCGGCTGGGACGCCTGGAACGTCACCGAGGACGCCGACCTCGGTCTGCGGCTCGCCTCGACCGGCCACCGGGTCGACATCGCCGACTCCACGACCTGGGAGGAGTGCCCCGCCCGTCCCTGGGCCTGGATCACCCAGCGCACCCGCTGGCTCAAGGGCTATCTACTGACGGGCCTCGTCTACACGAGGCGACCTGCCGACACCGTCCGGCGGTTCGGCTGGACCGGCCTGGTGTCGCTGCTGGGCATCGTCTTCGGCACCCCCGTCGTCTTCATGTGCTGGCCGATCGCCTTCGTGCTGCCCCTGACCGGCGGGGGTGGTGTTCAGGCCGCTGCCATGTGGACCAGCGGCGCCGTCATGGCCGTATCGATGCTGATCGCGGCCCGCCGCCGCCGGATGTCCTGGTGGACGGCGGCCCTGGTCCCGCTGTACTGGCTCCTGCACGCCTTCGCCGGCTGGCGCGGCCTCTGGCAGCTCATTCGCGCCCCGTACAAGTGGGAGAAGACGGCCCACGGAAGCGCCCCACACAGGCGCGGGTCCGTGTCGATCGGGGGCTCGGCCGCGGGGCGCGACCAGCCACAACGACCCGAACAGCCGCTCAACGACCGCAACTAGTGCCGTTGCCTGTTGCGGCACTAGGCACACGCCTTGAGGAACGGACGATGGACGAAGTCGAGCGCGAGATCCGCAGCCTGTTCAACCCCGTCACCCTCCGCCCGTACGGCCCGCCCGAGTTCCCGCGCCTCCCCGACGATCCGCGGATCGTGCAGCTTCCACAGCGCGGAGCGCAGCCCGACCGTGTCGAGCCGGTGCAGCGGCACATGCATGCCCACACCCCGCCGCCGCACCAGCTCGCCCCACATCGGCTGGTCGAGCATCCCGGACGCCACCAGGGAGGGCACGCCCGCCCGGACGGCCGACCCGGTGGTGCCGGAGCCGCCGTGGTGCACCGCGAGCCGGCACCGGGGGAGCAGCGCCGTGAGATCCGCGCTGTCCAGCACGCGGATCCGGGACGGATCACCGACCGCCGCCGCGGGCAGCCCGGCCCAGCCGGCGGTCACCACGGCGCGCAGTCCCAGCTCCCCGGTGGCGCGCTCGATCATCGCCACCGCCGCCGCGGGATCGGCCACGGGCGTGCTGCCGAAGCCGAAGTAGGCGGGGGCGTCGCCCGCGTCCAGCCAGCTCTCCAGCTCCGCGTCCAGGCCGTGTTCCGCGGCCAGTGCGCGGTCCTCGCCCTCCAGTTCCAGCCAGCCGGCGAACGGGCGCTGCTCCGGCCACTCGATGCCGGGCATCAGCAGCGAGCTGTAGCCCTGGATCTCCAGCGCCCCGAGCTGCTGGGCGCGCAGCGGGGTGGACAGGTCCGTCGGTGCCAGGCCGAAGGCGCCGCGCAGCTGGTTGACGCCCGCGCGGCGCATCTCCCACGAGGCGCGCTCGTACTCGATGTGCGTCTTCCAGTTGGCGCCGGGGGCCGTGGACGCCTTGCTGGTCACGAAGGGGTTCGGCACCACATGGTTGGGCCGCACCGGGAAGAGGTGCAGCAGGGCCAGCGGGATCTTTTGGGCCTCGGCGATCAGCACCGCGATGTCCTCGGTCAGCGAACCGGAGACGATGAGGTCGGCGCCCTCGCACACCCGGAACAGGGTCCGGGCGATGTCGCCGATGTGGGCCGCCATCACCGTACGCAGCCCGGCGAGGAACTCCGCGCTGTCGCTGGAGGTGACCCAGCTGCGTTCCGGCGTGGGCGGCGAGGCGAGGAACTCCCGCCAGTCCACCGGCAGTTGCTCCAGCGGCAGCCCGGCAGCCCGCACCATGTCCGCGGATCCGGCCGGGACCGCGAGCACGGGTGCGTGCCCGCGCCGGACCAACTCCCGGCCCAGGGCGACAAGCGGCTGGACGTCGCCGCGGGTGCCATGGGTCATCAGGACGATACGCAGAGCCTTCATCTCGTTGCCACCTTCCGTGCCTGCCTCGGTCCGTTCCCCCGTGTCGGGGAACGCGACGGCAACACGGGAGGCGACCCGTGGCGGTTCGGCCGTACGGGAGTGGGACGAGCCACACCGGTCGGCGGGAACCGAAGCCCGCCACGGAGCGTCGCGCGCGGCGCGGCCGTCGATCACAAACCCCACCAGGCGATTTGTCATCGGGTTTTTACCTGGCCTGTGGGAATGGCGGATAAATGCTCCAAAAATTTGCTTGATGGCGTGCGCGGCAAAGCCGTCTCACAGCTTGGGAAACCCACAGGAAAAGTCGAACGCCGACCCCGATCCGCGGTCGGTTCAATGTCTGAAATGGGGGTGAAAAACGGGATGAGAAGGGGGAGTTGGCCGCTCCGGTCGCCGTTGACAATGGACTGGACCACACGTAACTTCTTGAGCGTGCAACAACGTCTGGCTGATTCTTCGCCGGCGTGATCGGTCTTTTGGTGTTCCCCTTTACAGGACGGCCCAATGACGTTCGTCATCGCACAGCGAAATTCACTGTTATCCGCTCTGTGGCGCCTCTATGAAAAGGAGCCGGACCGGCTCCTCTTCACCTTTGTCGACGACCATGGCGAGGACGCCGAGACGCTCCGCGCCGGGGAACTCACCGAGGCCGTCGACGAGATCGCCCGCTCCCTGCGGTCATGGGGACTCGCCCCCGGTGACCGCGCGGTACTCGTCTATCCGCCCTCCCTCGACTTCCTGAAGGCGTTCATGGGCTGCCTCGCCGCCGGCGTGCTGCCCGTGCCCGTCTACCCCCCGAACCCCTTCCGGCTCTCCCGCGACCTCGCCGGGTTCAACGCCATAGTGGAGAGCTCGGGTGCGACGGCCGCCCTCACCAACGGCCTCTTCGACCGCTCCCGCAGAGCCTCCTCGGTCGGCCGTCTCCTCGGCCGCTCGGAGCACAACTGGCCCCGCATTCCCTGGTATCGCACCGACCGCCGCCCCGGCCGACGAGGCGGCGCGGACTGTGATCCCGACACCTGGTACGAGCCCGCCGGCCCCGGTGAGACCGCGTTCCTGCAGTACACCTCGGGCTCCACCGGCACCCCCAAGGGCGTCATGGTCACCCATGGCAACCTCGTCCACGAGATCGCCGCCAACGTCGTCGACCTCCGCCTCAACGACGAGACCAGAGGCGTGTTCTGGCTCCCGCAGTACCACGACATGGGCCTGATCAACGTGTTCCTCAGCACCGCGATCGGCAACTCGACGACCCACATCCTGTCGCCGCTCACCTTTCTCCAACGGCCCTGGATCTGGCTCGACGTCATGTCCCGGGTCGGGGCCACCATCACCTCGGCGCCGAACTTCGCCTACGACCTGGCGATCCGCAAGACCACCCCCGAGATGCGCGCCGCCTGGGACCTGTCCTGCCTGGAGATGGCCATCACCGCCGCCGAACCCATCCGCACCCGCACCATCAGCGCCTTCCTCGACGCGTTCGCCGTCACCGGCGTCCGGCCCGACGTGTTCTACGGCGCCTACGGCCTGGCGGAGAACACCGCGAGCGTCACCAACCGCGGCCAGGGCGTGCTGCGTCTGGACAAACAGGCGCTGGCGGAGGGCGACGTCGTACCCGTCGACCCACCTGTCGAAGGAACCTCCTACGACGCCGGCGGACACGTCGACTACTACGGCTGCGGCTTCTCCAGCAAGCCCGAGGACCGGATCCGCATCGTCGACCCGGACACCGGCGTCCCGTGCCCGCCCGCGCGAGTCGGCGAGATCTGGGTACGGTCGTCGACCACCGCCGCCGGCTACTGGGGACGCCCCGAGGCCACCCGCGAGATCTTCCACGCGACCGTCACGGGCGACGACGATCCGACCGAGTACCTGCGCACCGGCGACCTCGGATTCCTGCACGAGGGCCAGCTGTTCATGACCGGCCGGATCAAGGACCTGATCATCGTCCGGGGACGCAACGTCTACCCCTCCGACATCGAGAACAGCGTCCGCGAGTGCCATCGGGACATCCGGCCCGGCGGCATCGTGGCCTTCGCCCTCGGACCCGACGAGACCTTCCCCGGCGACCTCACGGGTGACGGCGACTCCACCGAACGACTGGTCGTCTTCGCCGAGACCGCCCGTAAGCGGATCGACGCGGACCTCGCCGCCGAGATCTGCGCGACCGTCCGCAAGTTCGTCTACGCCGACCACCAACTCGCCTGCCACACCGTCGTGTTGGGCCGACCGGGCCTGGTGCGCAAGACCACCAGCGGCAAGGTGCGGCGCCGGGTGTGCAAGGCGGCGCTGCTCAGCGGCGAGGTCGACCGCGAGACCGGCACGCTCCTGGTGTCGGTGCAGGGAACAGAGTCCACCGGCCAGTTCACCGAGGAACATTCATGAACCCCAGCAACGCCGACGGCAACGGCCTGATCCTCGCCACCGGTCCCCGCGACCCGCGCATGTACGACGTCGACGACGATTTCCGGCGCGTCCTGATCGACATGTCCGCGCTGACCGTGGCCTCCGCCACCCGCCGGGACCGCTTTTTCCACGCGACGTCCACGGCGGCCCGAGGCACCCTCACCGTGCTCGACGCCCCAGACCTGCCCGCCCACGGCTTCCTCCGCCCCGGCCGCCGCTTCCCGGTGCTCGCCCGCTACAGCAACTCGGTCGGCACCGACGACGTCAAACCGACCGTCCGAGGCCTCACCCTCCGGCTGCTGGACGGCGACGCCGACACCGCGAGCGGCCTCGCACCCGGACTGCTCGACCTCACCTTCAACACCGGCCCGACCTTCTTCGCCTCCACCGCCGAGATCTTCCGCCGCAGCTTCGGCACCCCCGAGGAACGCGCCCGCAACATCGGCGAGAAGCCCGAAGTACGGGCCATCATCTGGAACAACATCAGGACCGCCGGGTCCTACGCCACCTACGACTTCTACTCCCAGGTGCCGCAGGGCTTCGTCGCCGAGGACGGCCGCCAGTGGCTGATCCGCTTCCGGGTCCACCCGGTCGACGAACCGCTGGAGCGCGGCGACTTCGACCACGGCGACCTGTGGTGGCCGCCGGACGCGCCGCACGAGATCCCCCGCCCGCAGGGCGACACCCGCGCCCCCGCCTTCCTCCGCGAGGACCTGCGCACCCGCCTGAGCACCACCGGCGTCCACAACGTCCTCCAGGCCCAGCTGCACCCCCTGGACGGCACGCCCGCGACCACCGACAGCGCCCTCGACCCGGCCCGCGTCTGGCCGGAGGACCGCTGCCCCTGGTTCGACCTGGGCGACCTGCGCCTGGACACCCCCGCCGACGACGAGGCGGTCAACCGGACCGCGTTCGACCCCGGCCTGGCCCCGCCCGACCTCGGCATCGCCCTCGCCCGCTCGCCGCACTCCACCGCGTCCCTGAACCATCTGCGGGCGCTGATCTACCAGGCCGCGTCGTACGCCCGCCTCGGCGAGCGTCAACCGCCGGAACTGACCGCGCTGTTGAGGCCCAGCAGGACCATCACGACCGCGCCCACCACTGCCACCGCCCCCGCCCGCCGCGTGGTCGTCGTCGGCGCCGGGCCGAGCGGGCTGACCGTCGCCCGCGAACTGGAGCGGGCCGGACACCGGGTCACCGTCCTGGAGGCACGGGAGTCGGTGGCCGGAAAGTGCGAGAGCGTTCGGATCGACGGCCGCGCCTACGACCTCGGCGGCCACATCTGCACCAACCAGTACGAGCGGGTCGCCGAGTTGGCCACCGAGCTGGGTGTGCCGACCGAGGCGACGACCCCGTACCGGATCCTCGATGTCGAGCAGGGTGTTCCGACGCCGCAGGACACGTCCTTCTTCCGTAGGGAAACGTTCCGCCGCTATCAGGCGCTCCGCGAGCGCGAGTTCCCGCGCATCGGCGAACCCGGCCTCGCGCACTCCGCGAAGGCCCTCGCCGCCCCCGTGACGCAGTGGCTGGCCGAGCACGGCCTCGAGTCCATGGCCGCCTCCTTCGGCACCGGCTACACGGCGGCCGGCTACGGCTACCTCGACGACGACGTCCCCGCGCTGTACTTCGTCAAGTACGCGGAGATGACCGGACTGTTGGGCAACAAGCCACAACTCCTGGGCCACCCGGGCGCGTTCACCATCGCCGGCGGCTTCGACACACTGTGGCAACGGGTCGCGGACGAACTGGACGACCTGCGTCTCGGGGTGCGCGTCGAGTCGGTCGAGCGGCACGCGGACGGCGTACGGGTGTGCGCTGACGGGGAGTTGATCGAGGCGGACGACCTCGTCCTCACCGTGGCTCTGGACCGGTTGCTGCCGGTCCTGGACGCCACCGAGGACGAGCGCGAACTCGCCGCCCGCATCCGGGGCAACGCGTACCACACCACCGTGGCCCGCGCCTCCGGCCTGCCGGACTCCGCCTTCCACTTCCTGAAGCAGCACAACGACAGCCGTACGGCCAGGGGCCATTGCGTCGCCTACCACCACCGCCACGAGGGCAGCGACGTCCACACCTTCTACTCGTACGGCAGCCCCGAGGACGTCGGTTCGCTGCTCGGGGAGGACATCGCGGCGCTCGGCGGACGCCTCGACGAGGTGCGGCTGCACCGTGAGTGGGCGTTCATGCCGCACTTCGGCGCCGACGATCTGCGCGACGGTGTCCTGGACCGGCTGGAGGCCCTGCAGGGCCGGGACCACACGTACTACGCGGGCAGCCTGCCCGCCTTCGAACTCGTCGAGTGTGTCGTCGCCCAGGCCCAGGAGCTGGCCCGCACGCACTTCGCGGCACCGCCCCGCGCGGTCGCCGCCGACCTGGCGCTGACGGCTCCCGCGCTCGGTGCCGGGCTCACCATGACCGCCGTACGAGACTGGCTGGTCACCAGCATCGCGGCCGAACTGCGCCTGCCCGCCGCCGAGATCGACACCGCTCGGCCGCTGGAGGAGTACGCGCTGGAGTCGCTGTCCGTCGCGTCCCTGCAGGCCCGGCTCTCCGACTGGCTGGGATACCGCATCCCGCACACCCTGTTCATGGAGGTGCCCACCATCGACGAGGCAGCCCGGTACCTCGTGGAACCCGACCACAGCACGGACGGTGTGCGCGAGGAAACGCCGACGCCGACCCGCCTGGTCCCCCTCAACTCGCCCCGCCCCTTCTTCTGCGCCGGCGGCCTCGGCGGCTCGGCGCTCTACCTGACCGCGCTGGCCCGCGCCCTCGGCGACGCCCGCCCCTGCTACGCCTTCGAGGTGCCCGGCCTCGACGGCAAGCACGAACCCCTTGACGACGTCATGGACTTGGCGGCCGTCTTCGTCGAGGACATCCGGCTGATCCAGCCGCGCGGCCCCTACCTCCTAGGCGGCCATTCCTTCGGTGGGGTGATCGCCTACGAGGCGGCACGACAGCTGCGCGAAGCCGGCGAGAAGGTCCACCGGGTCGTCCTGTTCGACAGCTACGTACCGCTGCCGGGCCGGGGCGCGCCCGCCGACGACGACCTGCGGGCCGTCGAGGAACTCCTCGCCCTGCGCCACATCGCCTGTCTCGCCACGGACAACTGCAGCTGCGGCGTCGACCGCGCCAAGCCCCTGGAGGAACAGGGCGAGGAGATCGCACGGGCCCTCGGCGCGACCGACCCCGAGGCGTACGAGTCCCACCTCGTCAATGTGGTCGGCACCTACCAGGCCGGTCTGCGGGCCTTCGCGCTGTACCGGCCGCTGCCCTCGGACCTGTCGCTGGTCCTGGTCAAACCGGAGCACGGATTCGCACCGCTGAGCCCACAGGACCACCGCGTCCCGATGCACTTCGACTCGCCCAACGGCTGGAACACCGTGGAACTGGGGGAGTTGAGCGTGATCACCGTGCCCGGCAACCACTTCAGCATGTTCACCCGCCCGTATCTGAAGCCGGTCGCGGAAGCCGCCCGCAACAGCCTGGCGGGTGCCCGATGACCACGGTGACACGTGTCCCCGCCGCGGACAGCGTGGCGGTCTCCGGTACGGACATCGTGGCGGCCGTCCGCTCGATACGGCAGCCCGTCGACGTCGTACGGGACCTGGACAGCGGCCAGTTGGGGGTGGGCGGCCCCGGCGAACTCGTCGGGACGCTGCCGCCGCTGTACCCGGAATGGCTGGGCGACCGGTCGTTCGGCGAGACGCACGGCACCCGATTCGCCTACGTCGCCGGCGAGATGGCCAACGGCATCGCCACCACGCGACTGGTGACCGCCATGGCCCGGGCGGAGATGCTCGGCTTCTTCGGTGCCGGGGGACTCGCCCCCGAACGGGTCGAGGCCGCCGTCGACGAACTCGTCACCGCCCTCGGTGACCGCCCCAACTGGGGTGTGAACCTGATCCATTCACCGAACGAGCCCGCCGTCGAGGACCGGGTGGCCGAGCTGCTGCTGCGGCGCGGGGTGCCCATCGTCTCCGCGTCGGCCTTCATGGACCTCACCCCGGCGGTCGTGCGCTGCTCGGCCACCGGGCTGCGCGCCGACGCCACGGGCCGGGTCCACCGGCGCACCCGCGTGTTCGCCAAGGTGTCCCGGCCGGAGGTGGCCGCGAAGTTCATGTCACCCGCCCCGGCCGAGCTGCTGAACTCCCTGGTCGCCAAAGGCCAGTTGACCGAGGAAGAGGCGCGGCTCGCCGCCCGTGTACCGGTCGCCGAGGACATCACGGCCGAGGGCGACAGCGGCGGCCACACCGACAACCGGCCGCTGGTGTCCCTGCTGCCCGTCCTGCTGGGGCTGCGCGACGAGATCACCGCACGGTACGGCTACGACCGGACCGTCCGGGTCGGCGCGGCCGGCGGCCTCGGCACCCCGGCGAGCGTCGCCGCCGCCTACGCCCTGGGCGCCGCCTACGTGGTCACCGGCACGGTCAACCAGATCGTCGACGAGGCCGGGATCTCCGAGGACGCCAAGGAACTGCTCGCCCGGGCCGACCTCGCCGACGTCACCACGGCCCCCGCCGCCGACATGTTCGAGCTCGGCGCCAAGGTCCAAGTGCTGGGCCGGGGAACGATGTTCGCGGTCCGGGGCAGCCGCCTCTACGAGATCTACCGGACGTACCCGTCCCTGGAGGCCCTGCCACCACAGGAGCGCGAGCGGCTGGAACGCCAGGTGCTCGGTGCCTCCGTCGACGACGTCTGGGCCGAGGTGCTGCGCTTCTGGCGGCGTCGCGACCCGGCCGAGCTCACCCGCGCCGAACAGGACCCCAAGCACCGGATGGCCCTGGTCTTCCGCTGGTACCTCGGCCTGTCCAGCCGCTGGGCGATCGACGGCGACACCGCGCGCCGGGCCGACTACCAGATCTGGTGCGGGCCCGCGATGGGTGCCTTCAACCGCTGGACCGAGGGCAGCTTCCTCGCCGAGCCCGGCCGCCGCCCGGCCGTCCAGATCGCCCGCAACCTCCTGGAGGGCGCCGCGGTCCTCACCCGGGCCCACCAGCTGCGCACCCACGGGGTGCCGGTGCCCGCCGAGGCGTTCGCCTTCGCGCCGCGCCCACTGTCCGACTCATAGTCCCCCGACTCGTAGTCACATTCCTTTTCTCTCAGCGCTGTTCGCGCTGCTGTGCCATGCCCTGAGACAGGCCTGGCCTTGCCGTGCCTCACACACCCAGGTGGAATCGATGCCCGAACCTCATCGCCCCCGACAGGTGCCCATCGCGATCGTCGGCGCCGGTGCGCTCATGCCCGGCTCCTCCGACGTCGGCGGCTTCTGGCGCACCGTCGTGCACGGGCGGGACCTGATCACGGACGTACCGCCCACCCACTGGCTCGTGGAGGACTACCACGACCCGGACCCGTCGGCCCCGGACCGCACCTACGGCCGTCGCGGCGCCTTCCTCTCGCCCGTCGACTTCCCCGCCCTCACCTACGGCGTGCCCCCCAACACCCTGGAGGCGACCGACACTTCACAGCTGCTCGCGCTCATGGTCGCCGACCAGGTGCTCACCGACGCGACCGGCGGCGACCTGGCGGGCCTCGACCGCGACCGGGTCAGCGTGATGCTGGGCACCGGCGCGCTGGAACTGCTGTACAGCATGTCCAACCGGCAGCAACGGCCCGTATGGCTCAAGGCGTTGCGCGAGCACGGGGTGCCCGAGCCGGACGCCCAGGCCATCTGTGAGCGCATCGCCGACCACTACGTGCCGTGGCAGGAGGCGACCTTCCCCGGGCTGCTCAGCAATGTCGTGGCCGGACGCATCGCCAACAAGTTCGACCTGCACGGCACCAACCACACCGCGGACGCGGCCTGCGCCAGCTCACTGGCCGCGCTGTCCGCCGCGGTCAACGAACTCGCCCTCGGCAAGGCCGACATGGCGATCGCGGGCGGCGTCGACACCCTCAACGACATCGTCATGTACATGTGCTTCTCGAAGACGCCGGCGCTGTCCGCGACCGGAGACTGCCGTCCGTTCTCCGACGTGGCGGACGGCACCGTCCTCGGCGAGGGCCTGGTCATGGTCGCCCTGAAGCGGCTGGCCGACGCCGAGCGCGACGGCGACCGGATCTACGCCGTACTGCGCGGCATCGGCAGCTCCTCCGACGGGCGAGCGACCGCCGTGTACGCCCCGCTGCCGGAGGGACAGGCACGCGCCATCCGGCGGGCGTACGAGTCCGCTGGCTACGGTCCGGACACCGTCGAGCTCGTCGAGGCGCACGGCACCGGCACCCGGGCCGGGGACCTCGCCGAGTACACGGGCCTGCGCGGTGTGCTCGGCGAGACCGGGCGGCAGGACGGACCCTGGTGCGCGCTCGGCTCCGTCAAGTCGCAGATCGGGCACACCAAGTCCGCGGCGGGCGCGGCCGGGCTGCTCAAGGCCGCCCTGGCGCTGCACCACCGGATGCTGCCGCCCACCATTAAGGTCGACCGCCCCAACCCGAAACTCGACCTCGGCAGCGGGCCGCTCTACCTCAACACCGAGACGCGCCCCTGGGTCCGCGACTCGGCCCACCCGCGCCGCGCCGCCGTGTCCAGCTTCGGCTTCGGGGGCAGCAACTTCCACCTCACGCTGGAGGAGTACGTGCCGGGGGAGGGGACGACGGCCCGACGGCCCCCGCTGCTGCGTACCGTCCCCTCGGAGTTGGTCCTCCTCGCCGCCGACTCTCCGGCGGAGATCCTGGCCGATCTGGAACAACTCGCGGCCGACGAAGGCGACTTGGCGACCGTCGCCCTCGGGACGCAACTCGCCTTCGACCCGGCGAAGGCCCACCGCATCGCCGTCACCGCCGAGAGCACCGCCGACCTCGCGGACAAACTCCGTCAGGCGGCGGCCGTGCTCGGCAGGGATCCGGGGACCGCCTTCTCCACCCCCACCGGCATCCACCACGCGACCGGACCCGCCGAGCCCGGCCGCGTCGCCTTCCTCTTCTCCGGGCAGGGCAGCCAGTACGTCGGGATGGGCGCCGATGTCACCCTGCACGTCCCGCAGGCGCAGGCCGTATGGGACCGGGCGGCGGACCTCACCGTCGGGGACCGTCCGCTGCACCGGGTGGTCTTCCCCGTGCCGGTCTTCGACGACACCGACCGCGCCGCCCAGCAGGCCCTGCTGACCGAGACCGAATGGGCCCAACCCGCCCTCGCCGTACAGAGCCTGGCCCTGCTGTCCGTCCTGGACGCGGTCGGCGTACGCGCGGACTGCGTCGCCGGGCACAGCTTCGGCGAGCTGACCGCCCTGCACGCCGCGGGTGTCTTCGACGCGGACACCCTGGTCCGCATGGCGCGCCGGCGCGGCGAGTTGATGCGGGACGCGGCAGAGGTGCCCGGCGCGATGCTCGCCGTGGCCGCCTCGCGCGAGGACATCGAGGCGGCGCTCACGGACGACGCGGACCCGGCGCAATGGTGGGTGGCCAATCACAACAGCCCTCGCCAGACCGTGCTTTCCGGCACCGAGGAGGCCATCGAGGCGGCCGGGCGGAAGCTCGCCGCCGCCGGGCTCACCGCCAGACGGCTCAACGCGGCCACCGGCTTCCACAGCCCGCTGGTCGCACCGGCGAGCGGGCCCTTCCTCGACTTCCTGCGCGAAGTGCCCTTCGAGGAAGCCGAGTTGGAGGTGTACGGCAACTCCGACGCGGCGCCCTACCCGGCCGATCCGGACGAGACGCGCCGCCGGATCGCCGACCACCTCGCCCTGCCGGTGCGCTTCGCCGACCAGATCGAGGCCATGTACCGCGCGGGAGTCCGCACCTTCGTCGAGGTCGGCGCCGGCGCCGTGCTGACCCGGCTGGTCGGCGAGATCCTCGGCGACCGCCCGCACTGCGCGGTGAGCCTCGACGCCAAGGGCCGAGGCGGCATGACCAGCCTGCACGACGGCCTCGGCCGCCTGGCCCTGAAGGGGGTCGAGGTGGACTTCGCCGCGCTGTGGGCGCCGTACGCCATCGACGACAAGACGCAAGCAGAGACGGGCCGGAGGCCGCAGATGACCACCCCGATCCAGGGCAGCAACCACGGGCGTCCCTACCCGCCGGCCGGCGGCGCCGCCGAACTCCCGCCGCCGAACCCGGTTCCGGCGCCCGCGCCGACACCTGCCGCGGTTTCGACACCCGCCCCGGTCCCGGCAGCCGTGGCTCCGGCAGCGTACCCGGTCGTGGCGGCGCAGCAGCAGACGGCCGAGGCGCACGCGCGGTACCAGGAGCAGGCGGCCGAGGCCCACGCGACGTATCAACGACTCATGGCCGAGAGTCACTTGGCGTTTCTCAGGGCCTTCGAGGACTCGTACGGCGGCGGTGTGTACCCGGACCCGGCGGCCGTGACCGCGGCCCCGGTCGCACCCGTGGCCGCCATGGCTCCGGCTTTCGCCCCTGTCGCCTCCCTCGCCTCCCTCGCGCCTCCTCCTCCGGAGGCCGTCGCGCCCGCTCCCGTCGCACCGCCGATCACACCGCGACCGGCCGTATCCGAACCCCCGGCCCCCGAACCGCCCGCCGCCCCGCCGACCGTGGACCTGGAGGACCTGCTGCTGTCGATCGTGGCGGACAAGACGGGCTACCCGGTGGAGATGCTGGCCTCCGACATGGACCTGGAGGCGGATCTGGGCGTCGACTCGATCAAGCGGGTGCAGATCCTGTCGGCGCTGCGGTCCGAGGCGCCGGATCTGCCGGCCGTGGAGACGTCGGAGCTGGGCTGGCTGCGCACGGTCGGCGACATCGTCGGCAAGCTGCGGGCGGGCGGCGACACCGGGCCTGAGCAGGACAGCCCGCCGCCGCTCGCCACCACCCCCCTCGTCCACCACGCCGTACGAGCCGTCCCGGCCCCCGCGTCCGGGCTGGAACCGGCCGGACTGGACGGCGGCATGCTCGTCGTCACCGACGACGGCCAGGGCATCGCCGCCCACGTCGCCGCAGGCCTGAACGCGCAAGGCCTGTGGGCCACGGTTGCCACCGAGGTCCCGAACGACGCGTACGGAGTCGTGTTCCTGGGCGGGCTGCGCGAACCGGCCACGCCCGAGGAGGCACTCGACGTCCACCGCGAGGCGTTCCGCGTCGCACGCACGCTGGCGCCCCGCTTCGAGAACGGCGGCGGAGTGTTCGTCACCGTGCAGGACACCGGCGGTGACTTCGGCACCGGCGGGCGCGCCGGGGTCCGTGCCTGGTCCGGCGGGCTCGCCGCCCTGACCCGGACCGCCGCCCGGGAGTGGCCCGGCGCTCGGGTCAAGGCCATCGACTGCGAGCGCGCGGACCGTACCCCGGAGGCCGTCGCCGAAGCCGTCGTACGGGAACTGCTCACCGGTGGCGACACCTTGGACGTCGGCCTGCGCGCCGACGGCACACGGCTGACCGTGGCCGAGGTCGAGGTGCCGGTGCCCGACGCGGACTCCACGACCGTCGGACCCGACTCGGTGATCGTCGCCACCGGCGGCGCCCGCGGGGTCACCGCGGCCTCGCTGCTGGCCCTCGCCCGCGCCCATCAGCCGCGGATCGCGCTGCTCGGCCGCAGCCCGCTGGACGAGGAGCCCGCCGAACTGCGGGACGCCACCGACGAGTTGGCGCTCAAGCGTGCGGTCATGGAGCGGGCCCGCCGGGAGAACGGCTCCACCGCCGACGTGCCCGCGACCGTCGCCGCGGTCCTGGCCGCCCGCGAGGTCCGCAGCACCGTGGCCGCGCTGGAGGCGGCCGGCTCCAAGGTCCGCTATCTCGCCGTCGACGTACGGGACGAGGCGGCCGTCGCCGCGGCCCTGGACGAGATACGCAAGGAGTGGGGACCGGTCACCGGGATCGTGCACGGCGCCGGAGTGATCGCGGACAGGCGGCTCGGCGACAAGACCGACGCCCAGTTCGACCAGGTCTTCGAGACCAAGGCCCAAGGGCTGCGGGCGCTGCTGGCCGCCACCGCGGACGATCCGCTCGACACGCTGTGCGTGTTCTCGTCGGTCGCCGCACGCTACGGCAACGCGGGCCAGAGCGACTACGCCATGGCCAACGAGGTGCTGAACCAGGTGGCCCACGCCGAGCGGGCCGCCCGCCCGGACTGCCGGGTCGGCGCCATCGCCTGGGGGCCCTGGCAGGGCGGGATGGTCGGGCCCGAGCTCGAGGACCACTTCCGCAGCCAGGGCGTCGAGCCGATCCCGGTCGAAGCTGGCGCCCAGGCCTTCGTACGACTCTTCACGGCCCCGGGGCCCGACACCCAGGTCGTCGTCGCCGGCCGGGGCGCGGCCGAGGCCTTCGCCGGTCCGGCACGACAGGAGTCGAACGCCGCGCTACGGCTGACCGGTGACTCCCACCCCTACCTGCTCGACCACACCATCGCCGGCACCCCGGTGCTGCCCCTGGCCCTCGCCCTGGAGTGGCTGACCGGCATGTCCGCAGCCGGCAACGGGCCGCGGAACGTGAACGGGCCGCGGAACGTGAGCATGCTGCGGAACGTGAACGTGCTGCGCCGCGTGGCCCTCGACGACCTGCACGGCGCCGGACACCGCCTCGCCGTCCAGCGGCGCGACGACGGTTCCCTCCGCCTCCTCGGCGACGGCGGCGCCGCCCACTACGGCGCGGAGTCCGCCGAGCCGGCCGCTCCCGGCACCTGGAGCGAACCGACCGACCTCCGCCCCTGCGACCGCGCCGAGATCTACGACGGTCATGTCCTGTTCCACGGCCCCCTGTTCCAGGCCCTGCGATCGATCGACGGGATCTCGACCACCGGGGCGAGGGGCACCCTGGCCGGACTGCGCGAACTGGGCTGGGACACGGACCGCCCGTGGTCGACCTGGTGGACCGACCCGGCCGTCACCGACGGCGGACTCCAACTCGCCGTGCTCTGGGCTCAGTCGGCGCTCGGCGGGGCCACCCTGCCGATGTCCGCCACCGAGTACCGGGTGCACCGCACGGGCCCCGCGACCGGCCCGGTGCGGTGCGTGGTCCGGGCCCGGGACGTCCGGGACGAGGGCGCCCTGTGCGACATCGGCTTCCTCGACGAGGACGGCGCCGTACGCGCCGAACTGCTCGGAGTGTCCCTCGTCCTGCGCCCGTCCTGACCCGTCGCCATCGGAGAGCGAGACAGCACGCATGATGCGACTCACACGACGATTCGAACCGATCGCCGTCGTCGGACAGGGCTGCGTCCTCCCCGACGCGCTCGACCCCGGCACCTTCAGGGAGAACATCGCGGCCGGCCGGGTGAGCCTGTCCGCCGCCCCCGAAGGACACTGGCGCCTGCCGAAGCCCGCCACCGCCTCCCGGGGCGGGTACGTACGGGGCTTCGACTCCGTCTTCGACCCCGACGCCTATCTGCTCGGGCCCGAGCAACTCGCCGGCCTGGACCCGGTGTTCCGGTGGACCCTGCACTGCGCCCGCGAGGCGCTGCGCAACAGCGGACACTCGGACGGCGCGGCACCCCGGGCGGGCCTCGTCCTCGGCAACCTGTCCTTCCCGAGCGCCGCACTCGCGCGGTACGCCGAGCACGTATGGCGCGAGGAACAGCCTTACTCCGTAAGGGAGTTGTGGGACGGCGCGTACGGTCCGGGCAGGCGCCCCGACCCCCGTGACCGCTTCTCCTCCGGCCTGCCCGCGCACCTCGCCGCGCGGGCGTTGGGGCTGGGCGCGGGCGCGTACGCGCTGGACGCCGCGTGCGCTTCCTCCCTCTACGCCGTCAAACTCGCCTGCGACCGGCTGCGCGACGGCACCGCCGACCTGATGCTGGCGGGCGCCGTCAACCGCGCCGACGACCTCTTCATCCACCTCGGCTTCGGCGCCCTGTCCGCGCTCAGCCGCACCGGACGCAGCCGGCCCTTCCACCGCGGGGCCGACGGGCTGGTACCGGCCGAGGGCGCTGCCTGCGTGGCGCTGATGCGGCTGCCGGACGCCGTGGCCGAGGACCGGCCGATCCTCGGCGTCATCCGGGGCATCGGCCTGTCCAACGACGGCCGGGACGGCGGACTGCTCACCCCCGCCGAGGCCGGTCAGGTGCGCGCCATGCGGCTGGCGTACGAGTCGGCCGGGATCGACCCGCGCACCGTGTCGCTGGCGGAGTGCCACGCGACCGGCACCCAGGTCGGCGACGCGGTCGAGATCCGGGCCATGAGCAGGGTCTTCGACGGCTGCCCGGACCTGCCGATCGGGTCGGTCAAGTCCAACCTCGGCCATCCCGTCACGGCGGCCGGACTCGCCGGACTCCTCAAGGTCCTCGGCGCGATGCGGACCGGCATCCGGCCCGCGACCGTCGGGGCGGACGACCCGACCGACGCCCTCGAAGGCACGCCGCTACGGCTGCTGCGGCGGAGCGAGCCGTGGGAGGGGCCGCGTCGGGCTGCCGTGAGCGCGTTCGGGTTCGGGGGCAACAACGCGCATCTGGTGGTCGACGCGTGGGAGGAGACACAGGGCGCGGTCGCCCGTCCGGTGCGGGACGCACCCACTCCCGACCCGGCCCCCGTGGAGCCGGTGGCCATCGTCGCGATCGGCGCCCGCGTCGGTGACGGACGCGACGTGCACGACCTGACCCACGCCCTCCTGACCGGCACCCCGACGACGGCTCCCCGCTCCACCGTGGACGTCGAGCTGGCGGGCCTGAGCTTCCCGCCGCACGATCTGGAGCGCGCCCACGCCCAGCAGTTGCTGGTCACGGAGGCCGCACGGGAGGCGGCCCGCGGGACCGTCCTGCCGGGCGAACGGACCATGGTGCTCGTCGGGATGGGCTGCGATCCCGAGGTCGCCCGGCACCACGCGCGAGCGCGCGCCGCGGCCTGGTCGGGGGACTCCGGCACCGGGGACGCCTTCGCCCCGCCGCTGGACGCCGCCGCCGTCCTCGGCACGATGCCCAACGTCGTCGCCAACCGCCTCAACGCCCAACTCGACCTGCGCGGGCCGAGCTTCACGGTCAGCGCGGAGGAAGCCTCCGGCCTCGTCGCCCTGGACCTCGCCGCACGGGCACTGGCCACGGGCGAGGCGGACGCCGCCCTGGTCGGCGCCGTCGACCTCTCCCACGAACCGGTGCACCGGGCAGCGCTCGCCGAACTCGGCATCGACCGCGCACCCGGCGACGCGGCGGTCGCCCTGGTCCTCAAGCGCTTGGACGACGCCCGCAGGGACGGCGACCGGGTGATCGCACTTCTCGACCAACTGGGCCTGGGTCCTGCCGACATGACGGTGGGGGTGCGTGGTGAGAGCGGTCGCGATGTGTCTGCGAGGGCGGGCGAGGAAGGCGCTCGGGGTGCGACTGCGGGGCCGCGTGACGAGGGCCCCCGGCGAAAGACGGTGGGACCGCGTGACGGGAGCGTTCGTGGCGAGACCGTGGGTCCGCACGACGAGAGCAGGCGGGGAGTGGCCGCGGGAGGACAGGGCGGGAGCGGTCGGGACGTGCCTGTGGAGCCGCGTGGCGAAAGCGTTCGTGGGGTCGCTGCGGGAGCGCAGGGCGAGAGCACCCCGGGCTTCGACCCGGCCGCCCTCTTCGGCGCGCCCCACGCCGCCACTGGACTGCTCGCCGTGGCCTGTGCCGCCCTTGCCCTGCACCATCGGGCCCTGCCCGGTGCCGTGGGCGCCCCGGCCGTGCCGGCGCTCGGCGTCCGTACCGCGGAGGTGATCGTCACCCCGCTCGACGCACCGCCCGCCCGGGCCCGGCTGCGTGCCGCCGGGGACACCGACACCGCCGCCTGGGCGGCCGAACCCGCCCCCCGCCTGCACGTCTTCTCGGGCCGGGACCTGCCCGGCACCCTGGCCGCGCTCGCGGCCGGACACGAGTCCGACACCGGCCCCGCCCGCCTGGTCATCGTCGCCACGGACGCCGAACAGCTCGCCGCCCGCGCGAGTGCCGCCCGCCGCTGGCTGGCCGGCGAGAGCATCCGCCCGGACGGAGTGGCCTTCCGCGAGCGTCCTGTGGACGGCGAGGTCGCCTTCGTCTACACCAACGGTTCGGCGGCCTACCCGGGCATGGGACGCGAACTCATGCTGGCGTTTCCCACGATCACCGCCGAACTGGAGTCCCGCTGCGGCCCGTTGGCGGACACTGTCGGCTGGGCCCACCGCCACGCCCCGGCAGCCGAAGGACCCCCGCACGGACACGTCCTCGACCAGATCTGGGGCGCGGCCCTGCTCTCCCAGTTCCACACCGAGATCAGCCGCGACCTGCTCGGCATCGCACCCGCCGCCGCGCTTGGCTACTCCTCGGGCGAGTCGGCCGCGCTGGTGTCCCTGCGCGCCTGGCGCGACGTGCGGTCGCTGGTCGCCGACATCCGCGACTCGGCGGTCTTCACGGACGGTGTGGTCGGCCGCCTCGACGCCGTCCGTGCCGCCTGGGCGAAGTACGGGGTACGCGGCGACCGTTGGGCGAGCCATATCGTCAACGCCCCGGTCGACGCCGTACGCGAACTGCTCAAGGACAGTCGGGCCGTGCATCTCATGGCCGTCAACGCCCCCGACATGTGCGTGGTCGGCGGCGAGGAGAGCGAGTGCGCGCGTCTGCTGGCGGCGCTGCCCACCGGGCACGCCATCCGCCTCGACTACGAGATCGCCGTACACGCGCCCGAAGTCGAAGAGGTGCGCACGGAGTGGCGGCAGCTCCACCACCGCCCGACCGACCCGGTGCCGGGCGTGCGGTTCTACACCGGCGCGAGCGGCGAGTGGTACACGCCGACGCGCGACACGGCGGCCGACGCCGTCACCGCGCAGGCCGTCGGCACCATCAACTTCGACCGCATGGTGGAGAACGCGTACGCCGACGGCGTACGGGTGTTCATCGAGCACGGTCCGCGCGGGCTGTGCACGGGCTGGATCGACCGCATCCTCGGCGACCGCGACCACCTCGCCGTGTCCCTGGACGCCACCGAGGGCCAGGGCATCCGCCGGCTCGTCCGAACGGTCGCCGAACTCGTCGCGGCGGGCGTGCCGTTGAACGCGGACGCGCTCTTCGACCACCTCGCGTCCATCACGCCACCGCGGGCAGAACACACCACCGCCTCGCTGACCTTCCCGGCCCACCCGTCGCCCGTACGGGTACCCCCGCCGGTCACGGCGGACAGCCAGGAGATGCCCCGCGCACCCCGACTCCCCACGGTCGCCGCGAGCGTCCTCCCGGCCCGCCTGCTCGTCGAACAGGCCACCACGGCACACCAGTTGATGCCCAGGGCACCGTGGCTGCCGCCGATCACACAGGCCGACCCTCCCCAGCCGCCGATCACGCCGGCCGAACCTCCCCGGCCGCCGAAGTCGTCAGGAGTCGGCCCTGCCCGCCTGGCACGCGTGCTGACGGCGACCACGACACACCAGCAGGGACTGACCTCCGCCTTCCAGGAGTTCATGGCCCAACAGTCGAAAGTCCACCAGGACTTCCTGGCCATGCGCCGACGAGCCGAAACCCTCCTCCGTAACGGAGCCCCCGTCCCCGCGACCGTCCCCGCACTCCGCCCGGCCCCCGCACCCCACCCCGCCCCAACATCCCGGCCCAGCCCCGCAGGCCGGCCCGGCCCCGCACCCCACCCCGGCCCCCGCTTCACCCGTGACCAACTGGAACAGCTCGCGACCGGCAGGATCTCCGACCTCCTCGGCCCCCACTTCGCACCACAGGACGGCCTGCCCCGCCAGACCCGCATGCCGCAGCCGCCCATGCTGCTCGCCGACCGCGTCACCGGCATCGACGCGGTGCCCGCCTCCATGGGCACCGGCACCATCTGGACCGAGACCGACGTACGGCCGGACAGCTGGTACCTGGACCCCACGGGCCGTATGCCCGCCGGGCTCATGGTCGAGGCCGGTCAGGCGGACCTGCTGCTCATCAGCTGGCTCGGCGCCGACCTGCAGGGGCATGCCGGCGAACGCGTATACCGCTTGCTCGGCTGCGAGTTGACGTTCCACGGCAGCCCGCCCGCCCCCGGCGAGACCCTCCGCTTCGAGATCCGCATCGTCGGGCACGGCGAGCACGACGGCGTCCGGCTGTTCTTCTTCGAGTACGACTGCCACGTCGGCGACGAGCTGCGCCTGACCGTACGGGACGGCCAGGCCGGCTTCTTCACGGACGCCGAACTGGCGGGCACCGGCGGTGTGTTGTGGGATCCGGCCGCCGACGCTCCGGACACTCCGGTCCCGCCCCAACCCCAACTCCCCGCCACCCGGAGCACGTTCGGCCCGGACGCCGTACGCGCCTTCGCCGAGGGGCGCCCGTACGACTGCTTCGGCCCGCACCTGCGGGCGACCCGCGCCCACGTCCGCACCCCGCGCATCGCCGCCGACCGCATGCTGCTGCTCGGGGAGGTGACCGCGTTCGACCCCACGGGCGGCCCCTGGGGACGCGGACATCTGCGCGCCGAGACGCCGATCGGCCCCGACGACTGGTTCTTCGCCGGCCACTTCAAGGACGACCCCTGCATGCCGGGCACCCTGATGCTGGAGGGCTGCTTCCAGGCGATGGCCTTCCATCTGGCGGCACTCGGCTGCACGGCCGACCGCGACGGCTGGCGCTTCGAACCCGTCCCCGACGCCGCGTACCGCATGCTGTGCCGCGGCCAGGTCACCCCCGCCGCCCGCCTGCTGACGTACGAGGTGTTCGTCCGCGAGCTGTCGGTAGGGGACGAGGGCGGTGAGGCGGACGAGCCGACTTTGGTGGCCGACGTCCTGTGCACGGTCGACGGCGTCAAGGCGTTCCTCGCCCGCGGCCTCGGCCTGCGGCTGGTGCGGGACTGGCCGCTGGAGCACTCGCGGATGCTCGACCACCGCGAGCCCGAACCCGAGCCCGAGCGGGAGCAGGAACCCGAGCTCCTGCCTGTGCCGACCGAGGCGGCGTACGGGTATCCCACCCTGCTCGCCAGCGCGTTGGGCCGCCCGTCGGAGGCGTTCCCCGGGCTCTACGGCCCCGCGCAGGACGCGCGTCGGGTACCCCGGCTCCCGGGTCCGCCGTACCACTTCATCAGCCGGATCGTCTCGGTCGACGGCCCGCCCGGCGCCATGGAGGCCGGCGTGGAGGTGGTCGCGGAGTACGACGTCAGCGCCGGGAGCTGGTACTTCGAGCAGAACGACAGCCCGGTGCTGCCGACGGCCGTGCTGATGGAGATCGCCCTCCAGCCGTGCGGCTGGCTCGCCACGTACGTGGGCTGCGCACTGACCTCGGACCGGGATCTCCTGTTCCGCAACCTCGACGGAACGGCGACCGTGAGCGGCCCCGTCGGCCCGGACACGGCCACCGTGCGCACCCGCTCCGCACTGCGCGAGATCTCCCGCGTCGGCGACATGGTCATCGTGTCCTTCGAGGTGGACTGCCTCGCGGACGGCCTGCCGGTCTTCCACGCCACCACCGTCTTCGGCTTCTTCCCGCCGGAGGCCTTCGCCGACCAGGCGGGCCTGCCGCCCACGGACGCCGAGGCCGCCCGCCTGGCGGAACCCTGCGGGCGGACCGCGGTACTGCCGCCCGCCGGCCCGATGCTGCTGATGCTGGACCGCGTGACCGGCTACTGGCCGGACGGCGGCGCCTCGGGACTCGGCCGCCTGCGCGCCGAGAAGGACGTGGACCCGGGGGAGTGGTTCTTCAAGGCGCACTTCTTCTCGGACCCGGTACAGCCCGGCTCGCTCGGCATCGAAGCCATGCACCGGCTCCTGCAGACGTACCTGATCGAGACGGGCGCGACCGACGGCCTACGCCGTCCCCGCTTCGAACTCACCACCCCCACCCGCCCGTTGTCCTGGACCTACCGGGGCCAGGTGGTCCCCGCCAACCAGCGCGTCACCGTCGAACTGGAGATCCGCGAGAGGGGCACCGACCACGCCGTGGCCGAGGCGTGGCTGTGGGTCGACGGGACCCGCATCTATCACGTACGGGACCTCGCGATGCGCGTGGTGGAAGGGGAAAGGGCAGAAGGGGGCACGACGGAAAGGGGCACGGCAGAAAGGGGCACGGTGAAAGCAGCCGTGGCGGAAAGGGCCGTATCGGAGGGAGCCGTGACGGAAGGAGCGGCGACGGACGGGGCCACCGGCACCGAGATCGTCCTCGACCCCGCCGTGGACACCTGGCTGGTCGACCACCGCCCCACCTGGACCGTCCCGACGCTGCCCGGCATGTGCACCCTCGACCTGCTGGCGAGGGCGGCAGCCGCGCACACGGGCAAGCCCGTCCGGGCCCTGCGCGACGTCCGGCTGCACCGCTGGATCCGGGTCGCGGAGCCGGTCCGCCTCAGAACGGAGGTCACCCCTGTCGACGGCGTATCCGGCGAGGGAGTACGCGTCGATGGGGTACGTGTCGAGGGAGCACCCGGCGACGGCGAACTGACCGTGACCCTGCTGACGTGGCGGGCGGCGGCTACCCCCGCCCTGTCCCGCTTCGAACCGGCGGCGACCGCCACGGTCCTGGTCGGCGAACGCGCGGCCGCCCCGCCGCCCGAACCCTTCGCACCGCTGCCGGACGCCGTCCACGCCGACGACCCCTACACCGCCGGGACGCTCTTCCACGGCCCCGCGTTCCAGTACCTGGTCTCGGTGCGGGAGACGACCGGTGCGGCCTCCGGAGTCCTGGACGTCGCACGTGGCACGGTCCCGCCCGGCCTGCTGCACCCGGGCCTGTTGGACGCGGCCCTGCACGTCGTCCCGCACGACCGACTCTCGCGCTGGTCACCGGAGATCGCCCCGGACGTGGCCGCTTTCCCGCACCGCGTCGCGTCGTTCGACATCCACGGACCGCTCCCGGCCACCGGCGAGGTACGGGTCGAGGCCCGCTTCGCCGGCTTCGACGGGGACGACCGCCGCCTGCCGATGTTCGACGTCCAACTCTCCTGCGCCGACGGCCTGTTGGTGACCTTCCGGCTGGTGGAGATCCTCCTCCCGAAGGGCCGGATCGCCACGGCCGATCCGCTGCTGCGCCGCGCCTTTCTCAGGGACCGGCGCTACGCCGACGGCATCGGCCTGTCCGTGACCGAGGACGGGGTGACCCGGCTGGCGGCCGAGGACGTCGACCGTTTCGACTGGCTGCCGGGCACGGTGGCCGAGGCCTACGCCCTGCCCCCGGGCTCCCGCACCCGCGACGACCTGGCCCGTATCGCCGTCAAGGACCACATCGCCCGCCAGGCCCGGGTCCACCCTTCGGCGGTCACGATCGCCCCCGATCTCACGGCGGGTTGGCCGACGGACCGCCCCGCCCCGACGCACGCGGTGCTGGTCCGGGAGGAGGGCGACCGGGTCGAGGTACGGAGCAAAAAATCCTGAGTGTGCCGCAGGTATTCGCTGTACGTTGAGTCGAATATCAGCAGTTCACCACCCATCCCGAGGTGTACCCACCTTGTTCCTGACCCTCACCACCACCGGCACCCCAGAACGCCCGGCCACCGATCTAGGCTTCCTGCTGCACAAGCATCCCGACAAGGCGCAGGCGTTCTCCACGTCCTACGGCAAGGCGCACGTCCTCTACCCCGAGGCGGACGCCGAGCGCTGCACGGCGGCGCTCCTGCTGGAGGTCGACGCGGTGGCGCTGGTGCGGCGGGGGAAGGGCAAGGGCCGCGGCGGGGCCCCCGACGCGGCGCTCGCCCAGTACGTCAACGACCGCCCGTACGCGGCCTCCTCGCTGCTCGCGGTGGCGCTGAGCGCTGTCTTCTCCAGTGCGATGAGGGGCGTGTGCAACGCCCGCCCCGAGCGCGCCGCGCAGCCGCTGCCCCTGCGCATCGAGGTGCCCGCGCTGCCCGCCCGGGGCGGCCCCGAGCTCGTACGACGTCTCTTCGAGCCGCTGGGCTGGGCGGTCACCGTCGAACCGGTCGCGCTGGACGCCGAGTTCCCCGAGTGGGGCGAGTCGCGGTACGTGCGTCTCGTCCTGGAGTCCGAGACGCTGACCCTCGCCGAGGCCCTGCGTCATCTGTACGTCCTGCTGCCGGTCCTCGACGACGCCAAGCACTACTGGGTGTCGCCGGACGAGGTCGACAAGCTGCTGCGGGCCGGCGAGGGCTGGCTGCCCGCGCACCCGGAGCAGAAGCTGATCACCAGCCGCTACCTCTCGCGCCGCTGGTCGCTGACCCGCGAGGCGATGGAGCGGCTGGAGCTGGTTCGGCTCGCGGAGGCGGACGACAGCGAGGTCGAGGACATCGACAACGCCGTCGAGGCGGAGACCGAGGCGGAGGAGAAGCCCACACCGCTCGCCGTGCAGCGGCGGGACGCGATCATCGCCGCGCTCCAGGAGTCCGGCGCGGCCCGCGTCCTCGACCTGGGCTGCGGGCAGGGGCAGTTGGTGCAGGCGCTGCTCAAGGACGTGCGGTTCACCGAGATCGTCGGTGTCGACGTGTCGATGCGCGCACTGACCATCGCCTCCCGGCGGCTCAAGCTGGACCGCATGGGGGAGCGGCAGGCCTCGCGCGTCAAGCTCTTCCAGAGCTCCCTCGCCTACACCGACAACCGCCTCAAGGGGTACGACGCCGCCGTGCTCAGCGAGGTCATCGAGCACCTCGACCTGCCACGGCTGCCCGCCCTGGAGTACGCGGTGTTCGGCGCGGCCCGCCCGCGCACGGTCCTCGTGACCACCCCGAACGTCGAGTACAACGTCCGCTGGGAGTCCCTCCCGGCCGGCCACGTCCGGCACGGCGACCACCGCTTCGAGTGGACCCGCGAGGAGTTCCGCGCCTGGGCGGGGTCGGTGGCCGAACGGCACGGGTACGGCGTGGAGTTCGTACCCGTCGGACCGGACGACCCCGAGGTCGGACCGCCCACCCAGATGGCCGTGTTCGTGCTGAAGACCGAGAAGCCCGAGAAGACCACGGTGACCGGGAAGACCGCGACGGCGACCGAGAAGAACGACAAGGAGGCGAAGGCAGCATGACCGAGGCAGCAGAGAACACAACAGAGCGCAAGGGACGGGTTCTTCCCGTCACCGACCTCTCCCTCGTCGTCCTCGTCGGCGCCTCCGGCTCCGGCAAGTCGACCTTCGCCCGCCGGCACTTCAAGCCGACCGAGGTGATCTCCTCCGACTTCTGCCGCGGCCTGGTCTCCGACGACGAGAACGACCAGAGTGCCACCCGGGACGCCTTCGACGTCCTGCACTACATCGCGGGCAAGCGCCTCGCCGCCGGCCGCCGCACCGTCGTCGACGCCACCAGCGTGCAGCAGGACTCCCGGCGGCAGCTGATCGAGCTGGCCAGGCAGTACGACGTGCTGCCCATCGCCATCGTGCTGGACGTGCCGGAGGAGGTGTGCGCCGAGCGCAACGCGGGCCGCACCGACCGGGCCGACATGCCGCGCCGGGTCATCCAGCGCCACATCCGCGAACTCCGCCGCTCGGTAAGGCACTTGGAGCGCGAGGGCTTCCGCAAGGTGCACATCCTGCGCGGTGTGGAGGACATCGAGAACGCCTCCGTCGTCACCGAGAAGCGCTTCAACGACCTCACCCACCTCACCGGCCCGTTCGACATCATCGGCGACATCCACGGCTGCGCCTTTGAACTGGAGTCGCTGCTCGGCAAGTTGGGCTACGACGACGGCGTGCACGCCCAGGGCCGCACCGCCGTCTTCGTCGGCGACCTCGTCGACCGCGGCCCCGACAGCCCGGCCGTACTGCGCCGCGTGATGTCGATGGTCGGGTCGGGCAACGCGCTGTGCGTTCCCGGCAACCACGAGAACAAGTACGGCCGTCACCTCAAGGGCCGCAAGGTCCAGCACACCCACGGCCTCGCCGAGACCATCGAGCAGATGGAGGGCGAGAGCGACGAGTTCCGTGCGCAGGTAAGGGAGTTCATCGACGGGCTCGTCAGCCACTACGTCCTCGACGGCGGCCGCCTTGTCGTCTGCCACGCCGGCCTGCCCGAGAAGTACCACGGCCGCACGTCCGGCCGGGTCCGCTCGCACGCGCTCTACGGCGACACCACCGGCGAGACCGACGAGTTCGGGCTGCCGGTGCGCTACCCGTGGGCGGAGGACTACCGAGGTCGGGCGGCGGTCGTCTACGGTCACACTCCCGTCCCCGACGCCACCTGGCTCAACAACACCATCTGCCTGGACACGGGCGCCGTCTTCGGCGGCAAGCTCACGGCGCTGCGCTGGCCGGAGCGGGAGCTGGTCGACGTACCGGCCGAGCAGGTCTGGTACGAGCCGGCGAAGCCGCTGCGGACCGAGGCGCCCGGCGGGCAGGACGGCAGGCCGCTCGACCTGAACGACGTGCACGGCCGCCGGGTCGTGGAGACCCGGCACACCGGCCGGGTGGCCGTCCGCGAGGAGAACGCGGCGGCGGCCCTGGAGGTCATGAGCCGCTTCGCCGTCGACCCGCGCCTGCTGCCGTACCTCCCGCCGACCATGGCGCCGACGGCGACCTCGCACGTCGAGGGCTACCTCGAGCACCCCGTCGAGGCCTTCGCGCAGTACGCGGCGGACGGCGTCGCGCGGGTCGTGTGCGAGGAGAAGCACATGGGCTCGCGGGCGGTGGCATTGGTGTGCCGGGACGCGGAGGCGGCGCGCAAGCGCTTCGGGGTCGATGGACCAACCGGGGCGCTGTACACCCGTACCGGACGGCCGTTCTTCGACGACGAGTCGGTGACGGAGGAGATCCTCGGCCGCGTCCGCACGGCGATCGGCGAGGCCGGCCTCTGGGACGAACTCGCCACGGACTGGCTTCTGTTGGATGCCGAGCTGATGCCGTGGTCGCTGAAGGCGTCCGGGCTGCTGCGCTCGCAGTACGCGGCCGTCGGCGCCGCGTCGGGCGCCGTGTTCCCGGGTGCGCTCGCCGCGCTGGAGGGCGCCGCGGCGCGTGGTGTCGAGGTGGCGGACCTGTTGGCCCGCCAGCGTGAACGCGCCTCGAACGCCGCCGCGTTCACCGACGCGTACCGCCGCTACTGCTGGACGACGGAAGGCCTGGACGGCGTGCGCCTGGCGCCCTTCCAGATCCTGGCCGTCCAGAGCCGCAGCCTCGCCGGCCTTCCGCACGACGAGCAACTCGCCCTGCTGGACCGGCTGGTGGAGCACGACGGCAGCGGCCTGCTGCAGACCACCCGGCGGCTCTACGTCGACACCGGTGACCCGGAGTCGGTGCGGGCCGGCGTCGACTGGTGGCTGGAGATGACCGGCCGCGGCGGCGAGGGCATGGTCGTCAAGCCGCTCGGCGCGCTGCTGCGCAGCGAACAGGGCCGGCTGGTGCAGCCCGGCATCAAGTGCCGGGGCCGCGAGTACCTGCGGATCATCTACGGTCCGGAGTACACACGCCCCGACCACCTCGTCCGCCTGCGCGGCCGCTTCCTGAACCACAAGCGGTCACTGGCGATCCGCGAGTACGCCCTCGGCCTGGAGGCCCTGGACCGGCTGGCGGAGGGCGAGCCGCTGTGGCGGGTGCACGAGGCCGTGTTCGGGGTCCTGGCGCTGGAGTCGGAGCCGGTGGACCCACGGCTTTGAGCCAATCGTGAGCCGTGTTCACACAAGCTCCATGGAACCCTTGTGTCCCACACGTAACCCCGCCTAACTTGAACAGCCTTGCCAGTCAGGGCAGTTCGAGGAGGGCGGGGTACCCCGTGGAGATCAAGAAGGTAGTCGTCCGCGAGGAAGAGAAGACCAACCGGCAGCCGCGCATCGTGGAGAAGCGGCCGACCCGCTGACCGCGCGACGGACGGGCATGCGCGTCCACCTGGTGACCATGCCCTGGCATCCGATCGATCTGCCGTCGCTGCAGGTGGGCCTGTTGCACGCCCTGGTCTCGCGCACCCGTCCGCAGGACGAGGTGCGCGAGTTCCACGGTTCGCTGCGCTGGGCGGAGTTCCTGCTGGAGCACTCCGGCGGGCGGCTGCGGCCGGGCGACTACGTGCGGGTCGGCAGCGACTCGATCTTCCACGGCCTCGGCGACTGGGTCTTCTCGGGAGTGCTCTACGACGACCCCCACTGGGGCACCGCGCGGCTCGCGGACTACGCCGTCCGGCACGGGATCGACGTCGACGCGGCGTGCGAAATGCGCGCGTACGCGGCCGACTTCATCACCGAGTGCGCGGCCGCGGTACTCGCCGACGAGCCCGACGTGGTCGGTTTCACGACCACCTTCATGCAGAACGTGTCCTCGCTCGCGCTGGCCCGCGAACTCAAGCGCCGCCGCCCGGAGTTGGCGGTCGTCTTCGGCGGCAGCAACTGCGACGGCCCGATGGGGCACGCCCTGCACCGCAACCACCGGTTCGTGGACCACGTGGTGCGCGGCGAGGGGGAGTACGCCTTCCCCGCCCTCCTCCGTCACCTCGACGAGGGCACGCCCCCCGCGGACGTACCGGGCCTGTGCTGGTGGGACGGCGAAGTGCCGCGCGCCAACGCCGAATCGCGGCGCACCGTGGCGCCCGCCGACATCCCCTCACCCGACTACGACCAGTGGCAGACGGAGCTCGACGCCTCCGCGGTCGCCGAGTACGTGCACCCCAAGCTCGTCGTCGAAGGGGCGCGCGGCTGCTGGTGGGGCGAGAAGCACCACTGCACCTTCTGCGGGCTCAACGGCTCGGCCATGACCTTCCGCGCCAAGCCCGGCGAGCGCCTGTGGTCGGAGGTCGACCGCCTCGTCCGCCGGCACCGCATCCTCGACGTCGTCACCGTCGACAACATCATCGACATGGCGTACTTCAAGGACTTCCTGCCGCGGGCCGCCGCGAGCGGCTGGGACCTGCGCATGCACTACGAGGTCAAGTCCAACCTCACCCGCGAGCAACTGGCCCTCCTCGCCGACTCGGGCACCGTGCACATCCAGCCGGGCATCGAGAGCCTGGGCAGCAGGGTCCTCGACCTGATGGACAAGGGCGTCACCGGCGCCCGCAACATCCGCACCCTCCGCGAGTGCGAGAACCACTCGCTCACCTGCTCCTGGAACCTCCTCTACGGCTTCCCTGGCGAGAGCGCCGACGACTACACCGGCGTCGTCGACCAACTCCCCGCGCTCGTCCACCTCCAGCCGCCGAGCGGCGCCCACCGCATCCAACTCGAGCGGTTCAGCCCCCATTTCAACGACCCCGGCCTCGGCTTCGGCAAGCGCGGCCCGGCCGAGATGTACCAGCACGTCTACGACCTGCCCGAGGGCGAACTCGCCGATCTGGTCTACCTGTTCGACACGGAGGACGCCGGTCTCGTGGGCGAGCCCGAGGCACGGCTCCAGCAGGCCGTCGAGGCCTGGCTGCTCGGCCACCCCGGCTCACGGCTGACGCTGACCGAGGACGGCGACGCGCTTGTGGTCCACGACCGACGGCACGGCTGGCCGAGGCGCACCCACCGGTTCACGGGCTGGCAGGCGGCCGCCCTGCGCCGGCTGGAGGACGGGCGCACCGGTGCGGCACTGCACCGCCTGCTCACCGAGGACGGCCACCGGATGTCCGCCGACGCGCTCGACGACTGGCTCCAACAGGCCCTGGAACTCGGCCTGTTGTTCCGCGACGGACGGACCTGTGTCTCCCTGCCCACCTGGGGCGAGCCGGTGCGGATGGACGACGGCGCCGTGACCGGCCCTTCGGCGGGGTATGTCTACGGGATGCTCTACCACCGGCGCGGCCCGGACTTCGTCACCGTCATGGACCGCCGAAACAGAGGTACATCGGCCCGCTACATCCTCGACGACCCCGACCTGCTCTCGACCTTCGACACCCTCCAGGTCCGCACCCCACTGGACGAGTTGACCGACGTGCAGCGCGAGGCGGCCGCACTCCTGGCCGGTGAGGGGCTGGTCCGGCTGACCGACGGCTGGGCGGTGTCGCTGCCGCCGCGGATCGGACGCTGGCCCGTGCCCTGCACCGGAATCTGACGGGTGACCGTCCCGCCCGACGGTCGCCCGCTGCGCCGGCACCGCCCCTTCGTCCTGCTGTGCGTGGAGCAGACGGCAGGCTCCGTCGGCCGCCAGATCACCGCGCTCGCCCTCACCCTGCTGGCCGTGACCGTCCTGGACGCCGGACCGTTCGCCGCGTCCGCGATCCTGGCGCTGACGTATCTGCCCGGGGCGGTGCTGAGCCCGTTCGCCGGAGTGCTGGTCGACCGCGTACGCCTGCGCCGGCTGCTCGTCCTGGCCACCTCCCTCCAGGCCCTGGTCGTCGGCTCCGTCCCGCTCGCCCGGGCCGCCGGGCACATCACCTGGCCGCACCTCTACGCGGTCGCCGCGGTCTCCGGCACCCTGACCTTCACCCTCAGCATCGCCCTCCAGACGGCGCTGCCCCGAGTCGTCGCCCCCGACCGGCTGCTCGCCGCCAACTCCGTGCTGACCGGCGCCCGTACCGTGGGCCAGATCGGCGGCCCGGCCCTCGGCGGCGTCCTCGTCGGCCTCACCGGCACCGGCCCGGCGCTCGTGGTCGGCAGCGCCGCGTACGCCGTGGAGGCGCTGGTGCTGTTCGCCCTGCCCGCCGCCCTCGACACCCGGGCCGCACAGCGCGACGCCCCCGGCACCTCGCCGACTGCCGTCCTGAGAGCGGGACTCGACGTCGTACGCCGCGAACGGCCGCTGTTCCGGATGGTGCTGGCCGGCGCCGGGCTCAACCTCGGCAGTGGAGCGGCGGCCGCGCTCTACGTGCTGTATACGAGCCGCGAACTCCACCTGCCCTCCTGGCAGTTGGGCATCACCTACGCCACGTTCAGCGCGGCCACCGTGCTCGGCATCGTGGTGGCCAAACGGTTCGGCGAGAGCCTGGGGCTGTGGCGGGCGACGAGGATCTGCGGACTGGTGGCGGGCGCCGCGGGCTTCCTGGTCCCGGCGGCGTCCGCCGGGCCCGCCTTCCCGCTGCTGATCGCCTACCAGGTCTCGTACGGCCTCGCCGTCACCGTCTGGTCCATCTCCCTGACCACCCTGCAGCAGCTGATCGCGCCCGCCGGTCTGCAGGGCCGCGTCGCGGGCTTCAACCAGGCGGTGCTTCTGGTGACGGTGCCGGTCGGCGCTTTGGGCGGCGGGGCGCTGGCAGGGGCGCTGGGGAACGTACCGGTCCTGGTGGCGTCCGCCGTGATTGCCCTGGTCTCCGGCGCGACGCTGTGGGCGCCGATGCGGGCGGAGCAGCAGACGGGACAGGCGCTCCCGCTGACCGACCAGGCGCAGCGAGGTCCAGGCGGCCGGTGACGACCGCCGGGCGCAGCGGCTCTTTATCGTCGCGAGGACGAAAACAAGAAGACGAAGAAACCGCCGACCCGCGGGTCAACAGGCCGCCCGGTGGTCAGGATGGAGGCATGGGAATGCATGTCGACTCCGAGGCCGGGCGGCTGCGCCGCGTCATACTGCACCGGCCCGATCTCGAGCTCAAAAGGCTCACGCCCAGCAACAAGGACGCCCTCCTCTTCGACGACCTGCTCTGGGTGCGCCGGGCACGCGCCGAGCACGACGGGTTCGCCGACGTCCTGCGCGACCGAGGGGTCACCGTCCACCTCTTCGGCGACCTGCTCACCGAGGCCCTGGAGATCCCGGCGGCCAGAACCCTCGTCCTGGACCGGGTCTTCGACGAGAAGGAGTACGGCGTCCTCGCCACCGACCACCTCAGAGCCGCCTTCGAGAACCTGCCCGCGCCGGAGCTGGTGGAGGCGCTCGTGGGCGGCATGACCAAGCGCGAGTTCCTGGCCGCGCACGCGGAACCGACCTCCGTGCGCTTCCACGTCATGGACCTCGACGACTTCCTCCTCGGCCCCCTCCCCAACCACCTCTTCACCCGCGACACCTCCGCCTGGATCTACGACGGCGTCTCCATCAACGCCATGCGCTGGCCCGCCCGGCAGCGCGAGACGGTCCACTTCGAGGCGATCTACCGCCACCATCCCCTCTTCCGTGACGAAACGTTCCGCGTCTGGTCCGAGGGGCAGGCCGACTACCCGTCCACCATCGAGGGCGGCGACGTCCTCGTGATCGGCAACGGCGCCGTCCTGATCGGCATGAGCGAGCGCACCACGCCCCAGGCCGTCGAGATGCTCGCGCACAAGCTGTTCGACGCCGGTTCCGCCCAGACGATCGTGGCCCTCGACATGCCGAAGCGGCGCGCCTTCATGCACCTCGACACCGTGATGACGATGGTCGACGGCGATACCTTCACCCAGTACGCGGGCCTCGGCATGCTCCGCTCGTACACCATCGAACCGGGCGTCGGGGACAAGGAACTCAAGGTCACCGACCATCCGCCGGAGCACATGCACCGGGCCATCGCCGCCGCCCTCGGGCTGAGCGAGATCCGCGTCCTGACCGCGACCCAGGACGTGCACTCCGCCGAGCGCGAGCAGTGGGACGACGGCTGCAACGTCCTGGCCGTCGAGCCGGGCGTCGTCGTCGCCTACGAGCGCAACGCCACCACCAACACACACCTGCGCAAGCAGGGCATCGAGGTCATCGAGATCCCCGGCAGCGAACTGGGCCGGGGCAGGGGCGGCCCGCGCTGCATGAGTTGCCCGGTCGAACGTGAGGCCGTATAGATCGAACGTGAGGCTGTATAGAAATGCAAAACTTCGTATAGAGTTCCAGGGTATTTGTTCCCGCATTCCTGGAGTGCCCCGTGGCGACAGTCCCGACCGCCCTCGCCGGCCGTCACTTCCTCAAAGAGCTCGACTTCTCCGAGCAGGAGTTCCTCGGTCTGATCGAGCTGGCCGCCGAGCTGAAGGCAGCCAAGAAGGCCGGGACCGAGCCGCAGTACCTGCGGGGCCGGAACATCGCGCTGATCTTCGAGAAGACGTCGACGCGCACGCGCTGCGCGTTCGAGGTCGCCGCCGCCGACCAGGGCGCCTCGACGACGTACCTCGACCCGTCGGGCTCACAGATCGGGCACAAGGAGTCCGTGAAGGACACCGCGCGCGTGCTGGGCCGGATGTACGACGGGATCGAGTACCGCGGGCACGGCCAGGGCGTCGTCGAGGAACTGGCCGTGCATGCCGGGGTCCCCGTCTACAACGGGCTCACCGACGAATGGCACCCCACCCAGATGCTGGCAGACGTGCTCACCATGACCGAGCACACCGACAAGCCGCTGACCGGGACGGCCTTCGCCTACCTCGGCGACGCCCGCTACAACATGGGCAACTCCTACCTGGTCACCGGTGCCCTGCTCGGCATGGACGTGCGTATCGTCGCGCCCCGGCTGCTGTGGCCGGACGAGACGATCGTGGAGGTGGCCCAGCGGCTCGCCGCGGCCTCCGGCGCCCGGATCACTCTCACCGAGGACGTGAAGGAGGGTGTGCGTGGCGTCGACTTCATCGCCACCGACGTATGGGTGTCGATGGGTGAGCCCAAGGAGGTCTGGGACGAGCGCATAGCGCTCCTCGGCCCCTATGCCGTGACCATGGACGTCCTTCGTGCCACCGGCAATCCCGACGTGAAGTTCCTGCACTGTCTGCCGGCCTTCCACGACCTCGGCACCGACGTCGGCCGCGAGATCCATGCGCGCCACGGGCTCACCGAGCTGGAGGTCTCCGACGAGGTGTTCGAGTCCGAGCACTCCGTGGTCTTCGACGAGGCCGAGAACCGGATGCACACGATCAAGGCGGTCCTGGTCGCGACGCTGGCGTGAGCCGTCGGAGCCCCAGGGAAGCGATCACGCCGAACGGCGCTGTTCAGGCATCACCGGCAGCCGGAACCACACGGCCTTGCCCGACGTGGTCGGCCGGTGTCCGCAGGACGAGCTGAGCGCACGGATCAGCAGCAGCCCGCGCCCGTGCTCCTGCCACGGGTCGGGCTCCTTACCGTTCGGCCTGGTGAGACCGAAGGGCGGCACCGGGTCGGGGTCGTGCACCTCGACCCGGCAGCCGCTCGGCAGCAGCTCCACCACGAGTTCTATGGGGGAGTCCCCGACGGTGTGTTCCACGGCGTTGGCGACCAGCTCCGCCGTGAGCAGTTCCGCGGTGTCGCAGTCGGCCCCGTGGTTCAGCTCGGCCAGCGCCGTGCGCACGAGTGCGCGGGCCACGGGCACGGCCGCGACGGAATGCGGCAGCGCGATGCGCCAGGAGGCGGAGGCAGAGGGGCGATCTTGCAAGGCGGGTCCGTTCATGAGCAGGCTGTCCTGCTTTCAACCTTATGAAATGGTACGGCGCCGCCCGGCAGAGGCGTCCGACGGGCACCGTACGCGGGACCTTCGGCCCCGTTGATGGGCGGCTTACCCGTAGCAACGGCTTGCCTCGCGCGGCCGTGCCCGCCGTTACCGGCCTATCGCCGAGCCGTGACGGATGTGACCGGTCCAGGTCAGATCCGCGGTGATGTCCGCAGCCGCAGCCGGTCTGCTCCATCGCGCCTATCGCGCCCTCGTGACGACAGTCACGGATGGGTGATAAATTCCAAGGGTAGAGCTCAGTGAGGCAGTGCCCGCCCCCCGAGGAGGTCGCACGTCATGAGTCCCTTCACCGGCTCCGCCGCTCGCACCTCCGAGTGGCGGCACCTGCGCGTCGAGCACGCCGACGGGGTCGCCACGGTCACCCTCGCCCGCCCCGAGAAGCTCAACGCGCTCACCTTCGGGGCCTACGCCGACCTGCGCGACCTGCTCGCCGAGCTGTCCCGCGAGCGGTCCGTGCGCGCCCTGGTGCTGGCCGGCGAGGGCCGCGGCTTCTGCTCGGGCGGCGACGTCGACGAGATCATCGGCGCGACCCTGTCCATGGACACCGCCCAGCTCCTCGACTTCAACCGGATGACCGGCCAGGTCGTGCGCGCCGTACGCGAGTGCCCGTTCCCGGTGATCGCGGCGGTGCACGGCGTGGCGGCAGGCGCGGGAGCGGTCCTCGCCCTGGCCGCGGACTTCCGCATCGCCGACCCGACCACCCGCTTCGCCTTCCTCTTCACCCGCGTCGGCCTCTCGGGCGGCGACATGGGCGCGGCCTACCTCCTGCCGAGGGTTGTCGGCCTCGGCCACGCGACCCGGCTGCTGATGCTGGGCGACCCGGTCCGCGCCCCAGAGGCGGAGCGCATCGGCCTGATCAGCGAACTGACGGACGAGGGCCGGGCGGACGAGGCCGCACAGACGCTGGCCCGCCGCCTGGCAGACGGCCCGGCCCTGGCGTACGCCCAGACGAAGGCCCTGCTGACGGCGGAACTGGACATGCCCCTGGCGGCCTCCGTCGAACTGGACGCCTCGACCCAGGCCCTCCTCATGAACGGCGAGGACTACGCGGAGTTCCACGCGGCCTTCACGGAGAAACGCCCTCCCAAATGGAGGGGACGGTAACCATGAATCCCCTACGAGTCGCGGTCATCGGCGGCGGCCCCGGAGGCCTGTACGCAGCGGCGCTGCTGAAACGCCTCGACCCGTCCCGAGAGATCACCCTCTGGGAACGCAACGCCCCGGACGACACCTTCGGCTTCGGCGTCGTCCTCTCCGACGAGACCCTGGGCGGCATCGAACACGCCGACCCCGTGGTCTACGAGGCCCTGCAGAAGCACTTCACCCGCTGGGACGACATCGACATCGTCCACCGCAACACCCGCCAGACCTCCGGAGGCCACGGCTTCGCAGCCCTGGGCAGAAAGCGCCTCCTGGAGATCCTGCACGAGCGCTGCCGCTCCCTCGGCGTGGAACTCCGCTTCCGCTCCGAGGCCCCGTACCCCGCCTGGCTCACGGAGGCGTACGACCTCGTCATCGCCGCCGACGGAGTCAACAGCACCACCCGCGAGGCCTACGCCCATGTGTTCCGCCCCCATGTGGCCACGCACCACTGCCGCTATATCTGGCTTGCCGCCGACTTCGCCTTCGACGCCTTCCGCTTCGAGATCGCCGAGACCGAGCACGGCGTGATGCAGCTGCACGGCTACCCCTATGCCCCCGACGCGTCCACCGTGATCGTCGAGATGCACGAGGACGTGTGGCGGTCGGCCGGCTTCGAGGAACTCGACGAGACCGAGTCCGTCGAACGCTGCGCCAAGATCTTCGCGGAAGCACTCCACGGCCGGTCCCTGCGCTCCAACAAGTCCGCGTGGACCACCTTCCGCACGGTCGTCAACCAGCGCTGGTCCCACGGCAACGTGGTCCTGCTCGGCGACGCCGCCCACACCGCCCACTTCTCCATCGGCTCCGGCACCAAGCTCGCCGTCGAGGACGCCCTCGCGCTCGCCGCCTGTCTGGAGGAACAGCCCTCCCTGGACAAGGCGTTGGCCGCCTACGAGGAGGAGCGGCGCCCCGTCGTCGCCTCCACCCAGCGCGCGGCCCGCGCCAGCCTGGAGTGGTTCGAGAACCTCGGCCTCCATCTCGACCAGCCGCCCCGCCAGTTCGCCTTCAACCTCCTCACCCGCAGCCGCCGCGTCACCCACGACAACCTCCGTCTGCGCGACGCCCGCTTCACCGGCGCCGTGGAGCGCGAGTTCGGCTGCCCGCCCGGTACGCCCCCGATGTTCACGCCGTTCCGGCTGCGCGGTCTGACCCTGCGCAACCGGGTCGTGGTCTCGCCCATGGACATGTACTCGGCCACCGAGGGCGTCCCCGGCGACTTCCACCTCGTCCACCTGGGCGCACGGGCGCTCGGCGGGGCGGGGCTGGTGATGACCGAGATGGTGTGCGTGAGCCCTGATGGCCGCATCACCCCGGGCTGCGCCGGCCTCTACACCGGCCGGCAGGGCGAGTCCTGGAAACGGATCACCGACTTCGTCCATGCGCAGTCGCCCGGCACCGCGATCGGCGTGCAGCTCGGGCACTCCGGCCGCAAGGGCTCGACCAAGCTGATGTGGGAGGGCATGGACGAGCCGCTGGAGGACGGCAACTGGCCGCTGACGGCCGCCTCATCGCTCCCCTACAAGCCGGACAGTCAGACCCCGCGCGAGCTCACCCGCGCCCAACTCACCGATATCCGGGAGCAGTTCGCCGCGGCCGCCTGGCGGGCCGCCCGCGCCGGTTTCGACCTCCTCGAACTCCACTGCGCCCACGGCTACTTGCTCTCCGGCTTCCTCTCCCCCCTGACCAACCGGCGCACCGACGCCTACGGCGGCTCGCTGGAGAAACGTCTCCGCTTCCCGCTGGAGGTCTTCGACGCCGTACGCGGGGTCTGGCCCGAGGAGAAGCCCATGACCGTCCGCATCTCCGCCACCGACTGGACCGAGGGCGGCACGACGGCCGAGGACGCCGTCGAGATCGCCCGCGCCTTCGTCGCGCACGGCGTCGACGCGATCGACGTGTCGACCGGGCAGGTCGTGGCCGAGGAGCGGCCGGAGTTCGGGCGGTCGTACCAGACGCCGTACGCGGACCGCATCCGTCACACCGTCGGCGTCCCCGTGATCGCGGTCGGCGCGATCTCCTCCTGGGACGACGTCAACTCCCTGATCCTGGCCGGGCGTACGGACCTGTGCGCACTCGCCCGCCCCCACCTCTACGATCCCCACTGGACCCTGCACGCGGCCGCCGAACAGGACTACGCCGGTCCGGGCGTCGCCTGGCCGGCCCCGTACGGCGCGGGCAGCCGCCGCCCCCAGACCGGACGCACGGACGCCCCCAAGCCCCGCCTGACACTGGGGACTTGAGGGCGTACCGGGGCGGACGCGCTACGACAGCTCGACCATGCCGGCGGTCAGCGTGGCGCCGTCGGCCGGGTCGACCAGGATGAACGCACCCGTGCGGCGGGAGACCGCGTAGTCGTCGAGGGCCAAGGGCTCGGCGGTGCGCACGGTGATCCGTCCGAGGTCGTTCACGCTCAACGCGGCGGCTCCGGCGAGGTCCTTGACGATCGCCTTGACGGTGCGGGTGGTGTGCCGGAGCAGCACGCGGTCGCCGACCCGCAGCGGGCGGTCGGCCAGGTGGCAGACGGCCGCCCGGACGTCCTGGGTGAGAGCCGGAGCCTCGGCCCCCGACGAGATCATGTTGCCGCGGGAGACGTCCCGTTGGTCGGCCAGCCGCACACTGATCGACTGAGGTGCGTGTGCCTCCTCCTCGGGGATCCCGAGCACGTCGATGCCGGTGATCTCGGAGGTCTCGCCGGACGGGTGGACGGTGACGCGGTCACCGACCCGCAGTGCACCGGACACCAACTGACCCGCGTAGTAACGGACTTCACCGTGCCGGATGACGTACTGCACGGGGAAGCGGGCCGGGGCGGCGGACGCCGCGTCGGTGCCGACGGGTACGTTCTCCAGGAACTCCAGCAGCGCCGGACCCGTGTACCAGTCCATGTGCGCCGAGCGGTCCACGACGTTGTCGCCGACCAGCGCGGAGACCGGGATCGGCGTGAAACCGGGCAGCCCCAACTCCGCGGCGTGGCCCGCGAAGTCCTCGGCGATGCGCTCGAACTCCCTCTCCTCGTACCCGACCAGGTCCATCTTGTTGACGGCGAGGACCACGTGCGGCACGCGGAGCATCGCGGCCACGGCGGCATGGCGCCGCGTCTGCTCGACGACCCCGTGGCGGGCGTCGACCAGGATGATCGCCAGCTCGGCGGTGGAGGCACCCGTCACCATGTTGCGGGTGTACTGCACATGGCCGGGGGTGTCGGCGAGGATGAACCGCCTGCGCGGGGTGGCGAAGTAGCGGTAGGCGACATCGATGGTGATGCCCTGCTCGCGCTCGGCCCGCAGGCCGTCGGTGAGGAGGGCGAGGTCGGGGGTGTCCTGGCCGCGGTTGCGGGAGGCGTGCGCGACGGCCTCCAACTGGTCGGTGAGGACCGACTTGGAGTCGTGCAGCAGCCGTCCGACGAGAGTCGACTTCCCGTCGTCGACGGAACCCGCGGTGGCGAACCGGAGCGTGTCCACGGTCATGACTAGAAGTACCCCTCGCGTTTGCGGTCTTCCATCGCGGCCTCGGACATCTTGTCGTCGGCACGCGTCGCGCCGCGCTCGGTGAGCCGGGAGGCGGCGATCTCGGCGATCACCTTGGCGATGGTGTCGGCCTCGGAGTCCACGGCACCGGTGCAGGACATGTCGCCGACCGTGCGGTAGCGCACCTGCCGCTTCTCGACGGTCTCGCCGTCCTTGGGCCCGCCCCACTCACCGGCGGTCAGCCACATGCCGCCCCGCCGGAAGACCTCGCGGTGATGGGCGTAGTAGATCTCCGGCAGTTCGATCCGTTCGCGGTCGATGTACTGCCACACGTCCAGCTCGGTCCAGTTGGACAGCGGGAAGACGCGGACGTGCTCGCCGGGCGCGTGCCGGCCGTTGTAGAGGTTCCACAGCTCGGGCCGCTGGCGGCGCGGGTCCCATTGCGAGAACTCGTCGCGGAGGCTGAACACCCGCTCCTTGGCGCGGGCCTTCTCCTCGTCCCGGCGTCCGCCGCCGAAGACGGCGTCGAACTTCTCGGCCTGGATCTTCTCGGTGAGCGGCAGGGTCTGCAGCGGGTTGCGGGTCCCGTCGGGACGTTCGCGCAGCACACCGCGGTCGATGTAGTCCTGTACGGAGGCCACATGGAGGCGCAGCCCATGTGCGGCCACCACACGGTCCCGGTACTCGAGCACCTCGGGGAAGTTGTGTCCGGTGTCCACATGCAGCAGCGAGAAGGGGACGGTCGCGGGAGCGAAGGCCTTCAGTGCCAGGTGCAGCATGACGATGGAGTCCTTGCCGCCGGAGAAGAGGATCACCGGCCGCTCGAACTCGCCCGCCACCTCGCGGAAGATGTGCACCGCCTCGGACTCCAGCGCGTCCAGGTGGGAGAGCGTGAAGCCGGTGGTCGTCGCGCTCACACCAGCCCCCGCTCCGCCAGCACCGCGTGCACGGCGTCCGCCGACTCCGGGGGCGTCTGGAGCTGCGTCGGCAGTACGAGGTCCGGGTCGGCCGGCGGCTCGTAGGGGTCGTCGACGCCCGTCAGCCCCCGCAACTGCCCCGCGGCCTGCCGGGCGTACAGCCCCTTCACGTCCCGCTCGCTGCACACCTCGACCGGGGTGGCGACATGCACCTCGATGTACGGCGTCGAGCTGGCCTCGTGCCGCTTGCGTACCGCCTCACGGCTGTCCGCGTACGGCGCGATGACGGGGACGACGGAGAGCACGCCGTTGCGCGCGAGGACCTCGGAGACGAGGCCGATGCGCTGCACATTGGTGTTGCGGTCCGCCCGGGAGAAGCCGAGGCCCGCGGAGAGGAAGCGGCGTATCTCGTCGCCGTCCAGGACCTCCACGCGATGTCCCTCGGCCTTCAGGCGTTCGCCGAGGAGGCGGGCGATGGTCGTCTTGCCCGCGCTCGGCAGTCCGGTGAGCCAGACGGTGGCTCCCTGAGCCCTTGCCGTGGTGGTCATGCGCAACAGTCCTCATTCCTTACCTGGCGACGGCCCGCCGAACGCTAGGTAAGAAACTTGAGAAGAGGGACAGAACAAGCTGAGGGTTGCGTGAGTGACATCTGATGTGGCTGAGGTCACACGCCAGCGAACTCGGCCCCCGCGTCCCTGAGCCGCTCGTGCAGGTCCCGGAAGACGCCGGCCGAGCGGACGCCGGGCCAGTCCTCGGGGAGGAGCCGGGCGGGCAGGCCGGGGTCGGCGTAGGGGAGGTGGCGCCAGGAGTCGAGGGCGAGGAGGTAGTCGCGGTAGGCCGCCTCGGGCGGGGTGTCCACCCGGTGCTCCCACTCGTGCAGCACGGGCGCGTGGCGGTCGAGGAACGCCTCGTGCTCCTTGGCGATCGCGGCCAGGTCCCACCAGCGGGCGACGGCCTCCCCGGTCGCCGCGAACCCGAGGTGCTCGCCGCGGAACAGGTCGACGTACGGGTCGAGGCGCAGCCGCTGGAGGGTGTGCCGGGTCTCCTCGTAGAGCCGGGCGGGAGCGATCCACACCCCGGGCGTCGCCGTGCCGAAGCCGAGTCCGGCCAGCCGCGAACGCAGCACATGCCGCTTCTGCCGCTCCGACTCCGGCACCGAGAACACGGCGAGTACCCAGCCCTCGTCCTCGGGCGGCGCCGTGGCGTAGATGCGCCGGTCGCCGTCGTCGAGCAACTGGCGGGCGTCGGTGGACAGTTCGTACCCGGCCGCGCCCTGCAGCGTTCGGGCCGGCAGCAGCAGCCCGCGGCGTTTGAGGCGGGAGACCGAGGAGCGCACGGAGGGCGCGTCCACGCCGACCGCGGCCAGCAGCCGGATCAGTTCGGCGACGGGCACGGGGCCCGGCGCGAAGCGGCCGTACGCGCCGTAGAGCGTGACGATGAGAGACCGTGGTGCATGCTGGTCGGACACGTTGATCATCTTAGGTCGTCGGCATCAGTGCTGGTCACCTTCGGTGTCACGTTCGACGGCACCTTCGGCGTTCCGTTCGGTGCGCAACCTGAAGCGCTGCAGCTTGCCGGTCGCCGTGCGCGGCAGCGCGTCCAGGAAGACGATCTCGCGGGGGCATTTGTAGGGCGCCAGTTCGGACTTGACGAAGCCGCGCAGGGACTCGGCGTCCCGCTCGGCGCCCTCCTTGAGGACGGCGTAGGCCACGACCACCTGCCCGCGCGCCTCGTCGGACCGGCCCACGACGGCCGCCTCCACCACGTCCGGGTGCCGCAGCAGGGCGTCCTCGACCTCCGGTCCGGCGATGTTGTACCCGGCCGAGATGATCATGTCGTCGGCGCGGGCGACATAGCGGAAGTAGCCGTCGCTCTCGCGGACATAGGTGTCGCCGGTGACGTTCCAGCCGTCGCGCACATAGACGCGCTGCCGCGGATCGGTGAGGTAGCGGCAGCCGACCGGCCCGCGGACGGCGAGCAGCCCCGGCTCCCCGTCGGGCACGGGCTCTCCGTTCTTGTCCTGTATGCGCGCGTGCCAACCCGGTACGGGCACGCCCGTCGTCCCGGGCCTGATGTGCTCGTCGGCCGCGGAGATGAAGATGTGCAGCAGCTCGGTGGCGCCGATGCCGTTGATGATCCGCAGCCCGGTCCGCTCGTACCAGGCCTGCCAGGTGGCGGCGGGCAGGTTCTCGCCGGCGGACACGCAGCGGCGCAGGGACGAGATGTCGTACGCGTCGAGTTCGTCGAGCATCGCGCGGTAGGCCGTCGGGGCGGTGAACAGGACGGAGACCCGGTGCTCGGCGGCGGCCGGCAACAGCTGTTTGGGGTGGGCCTGTTCGAGCAGGAGGGCGCTGGCGCCGAACCGCATCGGGAACACGACGAGCCCGCCGAGTCCGAAGGTGAAACCGAGCGGGGGACTGCCCGCGAAGACGTCGTCCGCACGGGGTCGCAGCACATGCTTGGCGAAGGTGTCGGCTATCGCGAGCACATCACGATGGAAGTGCATGCACCCCTTGGGGCGACCGGTCGTGCCGGACGTGAACGCGATCAGCGCGACGTCGTCGGCCGCCGTGGCGACGGTCGGATACGGGGTGTCGGGCGCCGTGCGGCGCAGGAGGTCGTCGGGGGCGTCGCCGCCGTACGTCGTGATCCGCAGTCCGGGAATCTCGGCCTTCGCCAGGTCGTCGACGGCCCGTATGTCGCACAGCGCGTGCCGGACCAGTGCTATGTCACACATCACCGCCAGCTCGTGCGGCCGCTGCTGGGCCAGCACGGTGACGGCGACCCCGCCCGCCTTCAGCACGGCCAGCCAGCAGGCCGCGAGCCAGGGCGTGGTCGGGCCGCGCAGCAGGACGCGGTTGCCGGGGAGGATGCCGAGGTCGCGGGTGAGGATGTGCGCGAGGCGGTCGACGTGGGCGCGGAGCTCGCCGTACGTCCAGGAAGGGCCGGCGGGGGTGTGGAACACCGGGCGGCCCGGGTCGGCGTGGTCCAGGAGTTCGGCGGCGCAGTTCAGCCGATCGGGGTAACGGAGCTCCGGCAGGTCGAACCGAAGTTCTGGCCAGTCTTCGGGCGGCGGGAGGTGGTCGCGCGCGAAGGTGTCGACGTGGGCCGAGACGTTCATGGCGGTGCGCCCCCTTGCCGTTTTGGGCGTCGTGGTGGGCTCGCGTGTCGAGCGTATCGTGTTGGTGACGACAGTCAACGGTGCGCGATAACGTCGTGGGGACCTGCCGAGAGAGGGGACCAGCAATGCCCGCATTCTCGCTCGATCCGGCACAAACCGCCTGGTGTGCCGAACTGTGCACCCTCGCGGCCGAACGGCTGCGCCCGCTCGCGGAGAAGGGCGAACCGGGTCACGTCAACCGCCCGCTGGTCGCCGAGCTCGGTCAACTGGGCCTCCTGGCCCGCCTGTTCACCTCCGGCGCCCTCGACCTCTGCCTGATGCGGGAGTCGCTCGCGTATGCCTGCACGGAGGCGGAGACGGCGCTCGCGCTGCAGGGGCTGGGCGCCCATCCGGTCCATGCGCACGGCACGCCGGCCCAGCGCGAGCGCTGGCTGCCCCGGGTCGCGGACGGCACGGCGGTGGCCGCCTTCGCCCTGAGCGAGCCGGGAGCGGGCTCGGACGCGGCCGCCCTGGACCTGCACGCGGATCCGGAGACGGGGTCTGCCGACCCACGAGCCATCGGACCCGATGGCTCGCGCTCCGCCGTGTCGTCCAGTGCAGAGCCCGGCGGCACGCCTTCCACCGCCCCCGTCACCGCCGACCCCGACGGCCGTTCCCGCTGGCGCCTCACCGGGGAGAAGTGCTGGATCTCCAACGCGCCCGAGGCCGACTTCTACACCGTCTTCGCCCGCACCACCCCCGGCGCCGGCGCCCGTGGCGTGACCGCCTTCCTCGTGCCGGCCGATCGCCCGGGGCTCACCGGTACGGCCCTCGACATGCTCTCGCCGCACCCCATCGGCGCCCTCGACTTCGATGCCGTACCCGTCACGGCGGACGACGTGCTCGGTGAGCTCGACCGTGGATTCCGGGTCGCCATGGGAACGCTCAATCTGTTCCGCCCCAGCGTCGGCGCGTTCGCGGTCGGCATGGCACAGGCGGCACTGGACGCGACCCTCGCTCACACCGCCCAACGGGACGCGTTCGGCGGCAAGTTGAAGGATCTGCAGACCGTCGGCCACCAGGTCGCCGAGATGGCGCTGCGCACCGACGCGGCCCGCCTCATGGTGTACGCGGCGGCGGCGTCGTACGACGAAGGTGCCCCGGGTGTCCCGAAGCGCGCGGCGATGGCGAAGCTGATCGCCACCGAGACCGCGCAGTATGTCGTCGACAAGGCCGTCCAGTTGCACGGCGCCCGAGCCCTGCGCCGCGGCCATCTCCTCGAACACCTCTACCGAGAGGTGCGCGCCCCGCGTATCTACGAGGGCGCGAGCGAGGTCCAACGCGGCATCATCGCCAAGGAGTTGTACGCCGACCTGGAGGCACCGCAGTGAGCACCGAGCGCGTCAACCCGCCCGACCTCTCCCCGCCCACCGGCTTCTCCCACGCAGTCGTCGCGACCGGCAGCCGCGTCGTCTTTCTCGCCGGCCAGACCGCCCTCGACGCCGACGGCAAGGTCACCGGCGACACCCTGCCCGAGCAGTTCGAGCGAGCCCTCACCAACCTGCTCACCGCCCTGCGCGCGGCCGGCGGCACCCCCGCCGACCTCGCCCGCGTCACCGTCTACACCACCGACGTCGCCGCATACCGCACCCTGGCTCCCGAACTGGGCCGTCTCTGGCGGGAGTTGGCGGGCCGTGACTACCCGGCGATGGCGGTCGTGGAGGTCGTACGCCTGTGGGACGAAAAGGCGATGGTGGAACTCGACGGGTTCGCCGTACTGCCCTAGGGCCCGTGCGATCAGGCGGCGATGGCCAGTCGCTCGACGGGCACCCGGTGCGGCCCGACGGCTTGGCCGTCGGGCGTCAGCTCACCCGTGTCGTCGAACATGATCGCGCCGTCGCACAAGAGGCTCCAGCCCTGCTCGGGGTGGGCGGCGACGACGTGCACGAGGTTGCCGTCGAAGGACGGGGTCGAAGACTGGTGGGAACACATGGCGCACCTCCACGTCGGTCGGGGCCGTCCGTTCGGTCCCTGTGGATAAGACCATCCTCCCGTCGCGAACTCATCGGAACGGCCGGTCGTGAAGCGTGACAACACGCGGACAACACCCGGACGGTTCCACGACCGTCGATGCGGACTCGCCACCGAGTGGGTGACGGTCACGGCCAGGGGCCCGCCTGCCGGGTACCACAGGAAGCCCCACCTACAGGAGGTTTCCGATGTCCAAGCGTCCCGCCCTGGCCCTCGCGGCCGGTGCCGCGCTGTTCCTGCTCGCCGCTCCCGCCGTTCCGGCGGCCGCGGCCCCGCACGACACCGTGGCCGTGGACCCGCAGGAGAGCGTGACCGTCGACCCGACCGGCCGCATCGCCGAGGACGGCACCGTCACCCTCACCGGCACCTACCGCTGCGTCGAGAACACGGGCCCGGCCTTCGTCAGCGCGTCCGTGAGCCACAGCTCGACGAGCTCCTCCATCAGCCCGAGCTCCGTGACCGTGGTCCAGGGCGTCGGCGGCACCATCGCCGTGTGCGACGGCGCCAAGCACCGCTGGGAGAACACGAGCACGCCGTCGCCGGCCATCGCCCCGGGCAGGGTCAGCGTGGAGGCCACGGTCACGGAACTCCGCTTCCACGGCATCCTGCCCCTGCCCCGCTTCCACGCCGTACAGCGGCACGAGGTCACCCTCAAGAAGGACTGACCGCCGCTCGGTCGCGCCGCCGCACCGGGTGGTCGGCGGCGCGCACCGCGCTCACCCCGGCCCTCCGTGAACAGGTCGCACCCCTCGCCGACACTCTACTGAGAGCTCGCGCAGCGACAAGATATTGTGTAGAAGGACCGGTGGTCACGGACCCGGTGGTCGCGGACCGGCAGCGAGGGAAGTGACGGGGCATGGCGAAGGACACGTCCGCACGGCCGGTGGTCAGCAGGCGTCGGGAGGTCGGCGACACCAGCGCCCGGTCGCTGCTGATGACCGTCCTCGGCGAGTACGTCCTGCCCAGCGGCCGGCCGGTGTGGACGTCGGCGCTGGTCGAGGCCCTCGCGCTGTTCGGCGTCGAGGAGAAGTCGGCCCGTCAGTCGCTCGCCCGGACCGCCGCGGAGGGCTGGCTGGCCTCGGAGCGGGTGGGCCGCCGGGTGCGCTGGTCCCTCACCCCGCCGGGGCGGCGGCTGCTGACCGAGGGCGCGCAGCGCATCTACGACTTCGGCAGCGGGGAGCGCGTCTGGGACGGCACCTGGCTGGTGGTCCTCGTCTCGGTGCCGGAGCCCAAGCGGGACCTGCGGCACCGCGTCCGCACCCGGCTCAGCTGGGCCGGCTTCGGCTCCCCGGAACCCGGCGTGTGGATCACGCCCCGCGCCGACCGGGAGGGGGAGGCGCTCGGCGTCCTCAAGGAACTCGGACTGGCCGACGGCGCGATGTCCTTCACCGCGACCTACGGCGCCGTGGGCAGCGAGGCGGCCATGGTCGCCCGTGCCTGGGACCTGAGCGAGGTGGAGGACCGGTACGAGGCGTTCGTCGACGAGTTCACGGGGCTGCGTCCGGCCGACGGTGACGCCGTCCTGCACGACCTGACCAGGCTGGTGCACGAGTGGCGCCGCTTCCCCTTCCTCGACCCGCGGCTCCCCCCGAAGCTGCTGCCCGCGGGCTGGAGCGGCGCCAGGGCGACGGAACTCTTCCACGGCAGGCACGCCGAGTGGAGCACGGCGGCCCAGCGGCGATGGAAGGAACTCGAGGGCTGAGCGCGCCTGTGCCGTTGCCCCGAAAACCTTCAGATCCCCAACCCCGGAAACACCTTCGCCGCGTTGCCCGACAGCACCGCCCGCAAAGTCTCCTCGGGCAGCCCCAACTGCCGTAGCCCAGCTACGTTGTTGGACGTGCCCGGCACCCCCGGCCAGTCCGTTCCGAAGATCCACCGTGCGGCCAGCCTCGGCAGGTCGAACCGGGCGTAGTACTCGGGCAGTCTGCGCGGCGGCAGACCGGCGAGGTCGAGCCAGACGTTCGGCCGGGCCAGGGCGAGGAACGCCGCGGTGTCGTACCACCAGCCGCGCCCGCCGTGCGCGAAGACGAACTGCACGTCCGGGAAGTCCTCCACGGCGTCGAGCAGCAGCTGCGGATCCCCGTACCGGGCGCGGGCGCCGGGGAAGCTGGAGGTGCCGGAGTGCACGATCACCGGGACGCCGCGCTCCGCGCACAGGGCGTAGAGCGGATACAGCTCCTTGTCGGCCGGGTCGAAACCGCCGTGCACGGGGTGCAGTTTGACCGCGACCGCACCCAGGCCCAGCTGGCGTTCGGCCTCGGCCGCGACCGGATGGTGCAGGTGCGGGTTGACGTTCGCCACCAGACGGAAGCGGACCGGGTTGTGCGCGACGATCGGCAGCAGGTCCTCGATGGGCTGGATGCCGGTGGCGCGCGGGCTGTACTCGCAGAACAGCAGCGCGCGGTCCACGCCCTCGGACTCCAGCAGGGCGTCCAGCCGCTCGGGGACGGGATCGCCGCGCTCGTCGTAGGCGTCGCGCCACGGATGGCCGCGGCCGAAGGTCTGCGCCCACTCGAACCAGGCCGGCTTGAGTGTGGACAGCCTCGGGACGTGGACATGCGTGTCGACCACGGTCTCGCCGTCGATCACAGCGCCTCCTCGGACGCGGGGGCCTCGGCCCGGGAGCCGTCGCGCACCATGGTGCGCAGCACGTTGCGGCGGATCTTGCCGGTGGGCGTACGGGGCAGCTCGGGCAGTCCGATGACGGCGCGCGGGCGTTTGAAGGCGGCCAGACCCTCGCGGCACCAGGCGACGAGGGCGTCCGGGTCGACCTCGCGGCCGGCTCTCGGCACCACGCACGCGACCGGCTTGTCCAGGCCGTCCGCGTCGCGTGCGCCGACCACGGCGACCTCGGCCACGTCCGGATGGGCCAGCAGCCGTTCCTCGACCTCGGCGGGCGAGACCCAGATGCCGCCCGCCTTGAGCAGGTCGTTGGTGCGGCCCATGCAGGTGTAGGTGCCGTCGCCGTTGCGGACGTAGGTGTCGCCGGTGCGCACCCAGTCGCCGAGGAAGACCTGACGCGTCGTCTCGGCCCGGCACCAGTAGCCGACGGCGGCCGACTCCCCGCGCACATACAGCTCGCCGGGCACACCCTCGCCCACCACCACGCGGCCTTCCGCGTCCCGCAGTTCCACGGCGTACCCCGGAACAGGTTCGCCGGAGGAGCCCGGACGGACCCGCCCCTGCCGGTTGGAGACGAAGATGTGCAGCATCTCCGTCGACCCGATCCCGTCGAGGACCTCCACGCCGAACCGGTCCCGCATCCCCTGGTAGATCCGCGCCGGCAGCGCTTCCCCGGCCGAGACGCCGACCCGTACGGTCGCGAACGCGTCGTCCGGTACGTCCGGGCTCGCGAGCAGCGCCCCGAGGAAGCCGGGCACGCCGAACAGGACGGTGGCCCGGTCGGTCGCCGCCCGCTCGGCGAACAGCGCGGGCGAGGGCCGGGCGGGCTCCAGCAGGGCCGTTCCGCCCACGGCCAGGGGGAAGAACATCGAGTTGCCGAGGCCGTAGGCGAAGAACAGCTTGGCCACCGACAGACAGCGGTCGTCGGGCCCGATGCCCAGCACCTGCCGCCCGTAGTTCTCCGCCACGAGAGCGATGTCGGCGTGCCGGTGCATGGCCGCCTTGGGGGTGCCCGTGGTGCCCGAGGTGTACAGCCACAGCGCGGGGGAGTCCGGCCAGGTGGGATACGGCGCCTCGTCCGTGCCCGCGTCCAGCGGCTGCCGCCGGTCCTCCTCGGTCAGGAGGACGTGCTCGACCTCCGGGGCCTCCCGCACGGCCGCCCGCACCACGGGCGCGAACTCCGCCGATCCCAGCACCACTCGGCTACGGCAGTCCGCCACCAGCCTGCCCAGTTCCGGTCCGGTGAGCATGGTCGAGGCGGGCACCGCCACCGCGCCGATGCGGAAGGCGGCGAGGATGCCGGCGAACAGCCCGACGTCGTCCGCCATGCAGAACAGGACACGCTCCTCGGGCCGTACCCCGAGGGCACGCAGCCCGGCCGCCGCCCGGCGGACCTCGCCGGACAGCTCTTCGTAGGTCAGGCTCCGGGTGGGGGTGACGACGGCCGTGCGGCCGCCGTTGCCCTCTCGCACCTGCCGGTCGACCAGCCAGTCGGCCGCGTTGAACACCTCGGGCATCCGGACCGCCTCACACCAGTCGGACGTACTCGTAGTCGAACGGTTTGCCGTTGATGCCGTTCACCGGCGGCGCCACCCAGCTCGCGATCTTCCCCCGCTCGTACACCGGCTGCATCAACGACCGTACGAACGCCAGGTCATCGGGGGTCGGCAGCCAGTGGTGGCGGCTCGCCTCCCAGGTCTCCTCGTCGACGATCGTGCCGTCGGGGGTGACGTGGTGACCGGCGGCGAGGCCGACATGGCGGTTGAAGCCGGGGTGCGGGAGCTTCAGCCGGAAGCCGATGCCGTGCTCGTCCAGGATGCGGTTCCAGCGCTTGACGCCGGTCCGGCAGTCGGCGATGTACTCGTCGCGCAGGTCCAGGTTGAGGGCGAGCAGCGCGGGCACCTCGTCGACCGACCAGGTGCCGTCGCCGTCCGGCTTGTCCAACAGGACGCCGTCCTCGGTGAGTTGGTGGTCGTCTGTCCGCCGCTCCTCCTGCCAGCGGCCCTTGAGCCCGGCGGTGTAGTAGTTCGCCGCGTTGGTGGAGGTCTCGCTGCCGAAGAGGTCCAGGGAGACCGTGTAGTGGAAGTTGATGTACTTCTGGATGATGTCGAGCGGGATGCCGCCGCACGCGGCGATGTCCGACGTGTCGTGTTCCCGGACCAGTTGAGCACTCCGCATCACCACCCGGTCGACACCCGTCGTGCCGACCATCATGTGGTGCGCCTCCTCCTTCAGCATGAAGGTGCAGGTCCGCGACAGCGGATCGAAGGCGCTCTCCCTGAGCGACCCGAGCTGGTACTTGCCGTCCCGGTCGGTGAAGTACGTGAACATGTAGAAGGCGAGCCAGTCGGCGGTCTCCTCGTTGAACGCGCCGAGGATGCGCGGCGCGTCGGGGCTGCCGGAGTTGCGGTGCAGCAACGCCTCGGCCTCCTCGCGGCCCTCCCGGCCGAAGTAGGCGTGCAGCAGGTAGACCATCGCCCACAGGTGCCGCCCTTCCTCCACGTTGACCTGGAAGAGGTTGCGCAGGTCGTACAGGCTGGGCGCGGAGCGCCCGAGCAGACGCTGCTGCTCGACGGAGGCCGGCTCCGTGTCGCCCTGGACGACGATCAGCCGCTGCAGTTCGGCGCGGTACTCGCCGGGCACCTGCTGCCAGACGGGCTCGCCCCGGTGCTCGCCGAAGGCGACGCGTCGGTCGGGAGCCGGCTCGGCCAGGAAGATGCCCCACCGGTAGTCCGGCACGTTGACATGGCCGAAGTGCGCCCAGCCGTCGCGGCCGACCGACACGGCGGTGCGCAGATAGACGCCGTGGTTCTCCAGCGCCGGGCCCATCTCGCCCCACCAGCCGAGGAACTTGGGCTGCCAGCCCTCCAGCGCGCGCTGCAGCCGGCGGTCGTCGGCGAGGCCGACGTTGTTGGGGATCTTGGCGTCGTAGTCGATGTCCGTGGCCATCGGATCACACTCGCTTCCGGTCGTAGACCGCCCGCTGCCCGGTGCCGTAGCGGCGCAACGCGCCTTCCGGACCTGATGCGCCCGGCCGTACGAAGATCCAGTTCTGCCAGGCGCTGAGCCGGCCGAAGATCTTGGTCTCCATGGTCTCCGGGCCGACGAACCGGTGGTTGGCCTCCATCCCGGTCAGCGCGTCCGGGCTGAGCGCCGCCCGGTTCTCCAGGACGAGACGGACCTCGTCCTCCCAGTCGATGTCGTCGGGCGCGTCGGTGACGAGGCCGAGCTCGCGGGCCCGGGCGGCGCTCAGGGGCTGCCCCGCCTCCCGGCGCAGCCAGTCGAGGTGGCCGTCGTCCCCGTAGAACCGGGACTGGAGACGGGACAGGCCGTTGCCCATCGGGAAGGTGCCGAAGTTCGCCTCGGAGAGCGCGAGTTGGGCGCGGGCGTCGCTGTCGGGATCCTCGACCGGCGGCCCGTCCAGCATGTACTGCAGATCGCAGGCCAGGGCCAGCTCCGTCAGCAGCCCCGCGAAGCAGCTGCCCGGCTCGACGAGCGCGACGAGACTGCGGCTGGTGACGTCGAGGCGTTTCAGAGTGCGCTTGTAGTAGTGCAGGATCTCGTTGCCGAGCCAGTCCCCGTCCGCCGCCGCACCCGACACCGACCGCTCATGGGCGAGTACGAGCCCGGGGTCGCCCTCCGTCCGCAACACCCAGGTGCCGAGCTCGACTTCGTTGGCCCGCAGGCGCAGGATCAGGTCGTCGAGTTCCCGGGTGAGAGCCAGCAACCAGCCGTCGGCGCCCTGCTCGTGGAGCGCCGCGGCGTCGGCGGGCGCGTCCCCGGAAGGTCCGCGTACGGTGATGCGGACGAGGCCGAGCGGACGGTCGAACTCGGCGCGCACATGCCGGTAGACGATGGCGTCCTCGCTCAACTCCCGCTTCAGTGGAGCGAGTTGTATACCGCGCACGTCGTCCGGGCGCGGGCTGCGTGCCGCCGCCTCGACGGCTCGCTGCGCGACGACCGTACGGAAGTCCCGGCGCGGCACGACCTCGTCCACCAGCCGCCAGTCCACCGCCGTCTTGCCCCGGACGCCGTCGCTGCGGGTGGCGAAGACGTCGGCCAGGTCCTTGCGCACGCGGCGCTTGTCGGTCAGCCGGGTCAGCCCGCCCGTGCCGGGCAGCACGCCGAGGAGCGGCACCTCGGGCAGTGCGACCGACGAGGAGTTGTCGTCGATCAGCAGGATCCGGTCGCAGGCGAGCGCGAGTTCGTAACCGCCGCCCGCACAGGAGCCGTTGACGGCGGCGATGAAGGTGAGCCCCGAGTGCGCGGAGGCGTCCTCGATGCCGTTGCGGGTCTCGTTGGTGAACTTGCAGAAGTTCACCTTCCACGCGTGCGGGGAGGCCGCGAGCATCCGGATGTTCGCCCCGGCGCAGAAGACCTTCTCCTTGGCGCTGGTCACCACCACCGAGCGCACCTCGGGGTGCTCGAAGCGCAGCCGCTGCAGCGCGTCGTACAGCTCGATGTCGACGCCCAGGTCGTAGGAGTTGAGCTTCAGCTCGTACCCCGGAACCAGACCACCCTGCTCGTCGACGTCCAGCTCCAGCCAGGCGACCGGCCCGTCGGTCCGCAGCTTCCAGTGCCGGTATGTGTCCGGATCTCGGTCGAAGGACACCACCACCATGCTGAGCGCCTCCTCGCGCCGCAGGGGTACCGATACGGGAATCCTCTACAGAAGAGCGGCAGGGCGTCAAGGTTCTGTAGAACAAAACCCTCCGCAACGAGCTGTGGCGCCGGGCCCACCAAAGGGTGCCCGGCGCCACGGAGGCGTGCGCGTGCGACTCGGATGTCCCCAGCCCGGCCACGCCCCGGACCTGCCGGGCGGGTCACTCGGGGTGGACGCCGGCGTTCTCCATGACCCGCTTGGCGCCGCTGGGCCAGTTGCCGTCGCTGACGACGACGGTGCCGGTCACGGTGTTGCCGCGCTGCCCGTCGGTCAGGCTGATGGAGGGGTTGCTCGTCCAGTTGTCCGTCACCGTGAGCGCGCCTGTGTTGTTGGTGGAGTTGGAGTTCTCGTGGTCCCAGTCGCCGGTGTCGCGGAAGACGTTGTTGATGTCGGTGTAGTCGCGTGATCCTTCGTCGTGATAGATGCCGTAGTGGCCGCTGTTGTCGGCGCAGTAGTTCCGGTCGATGCGGGTGCCCTGCCCGTCCGAGAGCGTGTAGATGCAGGCGCCGTCGTCCATCGTCCGCATCACGTCGTGCAGGTAGTTGCCGGTGACCTTGAGGTTCTTCAGGGTGGTGGGGGTGCTGTAGACGGGCTGGAAGTCGTACAGCCCGCGGTTGACGTAGTCCTGGCTGCCGCCTGGGTCGTTGGTGCCCCAGCCGTAGCCGATCGCGATGCCGGTGTAGGGCATGTCGTAGATCTCGTTGTGGGAGACCGTCGAGTCGGTGGCGTAGGTGACCAGCACGGCCGTCATGTCGCGGTAGTCCAGCGCGAGGTCATGCATCACGTTGTTGCTGATGGTGATGTTCCGGTTGGTCATCCGGGGGTCACTGGGGTGATGGGCGTCGGCCTGGAGACCGCCGACCACGACACCGCCGCCCGCGCCCTGGGTGAAGACGTTGCCGGTCACGCTGACGGTGTCGGCGCCGAGGCCGACGCCCGTGGCGTGCGCGTTGGCGTCGTTGCCGATGCCGAGGGCCACCTGGCCCAGCTGGGTGAACCGGTTGCCGGTGAAGCTGATGTGGGAGGCGGCCGACACCTGGACGGCGGCCGGCATCTGGTGCCAGTGGGGACGGGTCGCCTCGAAGAGCTTGCAGCCGTACTGGCAGGAGCCGAGCGCGTCCGAAGGGCGCTGCCAGTCGCCGTAGACGAACGCGCCGGTCTGCTGGTTGGCGTACCCCTGGCCGGTGGACGGCTGCAGCCAGCTGGTGTGCGAGAACTGCAGGCCGGAGAAGGTGATGTGGGTCGCCGGGGCCTGGTAGGTGCCGCCGACGGACAGGAGCGACTCGAGCCTCGGCATCTCCACGTCGACGGTGGACATGTTCTGGCCGGGGAGGGGCTTGTAGAACAGGGTCCCGGTGCGGGTGTTCAGGTACCACTCGCCCGCTGTGTCCAGGAACTCGTACGCGTTCTCGATGTACAGCGGCCCCTGCCTGAAGGGGTTGCCGATGGTGTCGTACCCGAAGGTGTTGTTGTTCCAGGCCGGCTGCTTCATGGTGATGACGCCGTCGCTGATGTCCGCCACCGGGGAGTAGCGGTTGGTGAAGGAGCCGAGGGCGTCGATCTCGGTACGGCCGGGATCGGCCAGGCTGTTGAGGTACTTCAGCGCGTCGCTGGTGAACGTGTAGCCGTTGGCGTCGGAGGTCAGGTCGGCGCGGTTCAGCTGGGTGCGGGCGCGGGTGGCCTGTACGCCGTCGACGTAGAGCTGACGGATGTCGAAACCGGTGCCGACCTTGGCCTTCCAGATGTTCTTCGCAGGGTCGTGCCGGGTCCAGCCGGTGGCCTTCTGTGCCCCCGAGATGACGGGGCGGGCGCCGGGCGCGGCCTGCCACCTGACCGTGTGTCCGTTGCTGCCGGAGTCGGCCCGGGTGAAGGTCAGCGGCGCGGAGAGCCGGTAGGTACCGCCTGCGAGTTGGACGACGATATCGGCCCTCATGTTCGAGTTGAGGGTCCGCACTTTCGCCTTGGCCTGCTCGATCGAACAAGGGTGGGCCGCTGAGCAGCCGGTGCCGTGGCCGTGTGGCGAGACGTGGAGGATCGCCGTCTGCGCCGCGAAGGCGGGCGTCGCCTGGCCCAGCGCCGTCGCGGTCACCGTGGCGAGGGCAGCGATCGCTGTCAGGCAGGCTCTGCTCGCCCGGCCCTGGGGCGAGGGAAATGAACGTGTGAACCGCACGTGGCACCTTCCAGTGGCCGAAACGAAACGGCGGTTACATTAGTCGTCATACGAATTGCGGCAATAGGTACTGTGCAGTAACTTGCCCGGTCCGCCGGTTACGAGGTCGGCCGACGGCCGGCCGGTGAGCGGCGGCGCTGCCAGGCGTCCTCGATGTGTGACGTCATGGCCTGCGCGGCCCCCTCGGAATCCCGGGCGAGAAGGTGCTGCATCAACTGCCGGTGCTCTGTGTTGGCCAGCTCACAGGCGCGGGTGTCGGGTGCGCCGCTGTACAGGGTGGTGGTCCGGGCCTGGGTGTGGACGCTGCGGACGATGGAGCTCGCGAGCCGGTTGCGGGACGCCTCCATGATCCGACCGTGGAAGACGAGATCCGTCTCGATGAAGCGGTGCGGGGTCGCGGTCTCCCCGTCCAGCCGCACGAGCAGCTCCTCGATGGCGCGGAGATCGTCCTCCGTCGCCAGGATCGCCGCCTGGGCGGCCATCTGGGACTCCAATGCCGATCTCACGCCGACGAGTTGGTCGAGAACCACGAGTTGGTCGTCGTGCTGGAAGGTGGCGGCCAGTACGACGGGGTCCAGAAGGTTCCAGTTCTCCTGCGGTGTGACTGTGGTTCCGGAGCCCTGTCTTGCGCGGACCAGCCCTTTGGCCTCCAGGGCCTTGACCGCCTCGCGGACGGTGGTGCGGCTGACCCCGAAGGTTTCGCACAGGTCGGGCTCGATGGGCAGCGCCGAGCCGGGAGGGAAGTGGCCCGCCACGATCCGGTCGGCGAGTGCCTCCACGACGGCGTGTGCCAGCCGGGCCGGGCGCCTGGTCCAGGGCTGCAACACGGGTGGACCGCCTCCGCTGTCCGTGCCTGTGTCCGTGCCCGTGTCCGTCATGGCGACCGCCCCTCCGCTCCGATGCGTGCCCGCATTCTAGCTGCATATCCCTTGACGACATTCGTATGACGAATTATGTTTCCAACGCATTTTCGGCTTCTCTGTGAGGTGGGACACCGTTGCGCATCACCGATGTCGCGAGCTATCCGATCCGGGTACCCGCCGCCGACCCGCCGTTCGTCTGGCGGCACGGGCTGAGGGGCAGCCCACCGGCGGGCGAGGCCGCCGTGCTGCACATCCGCACCGACCAGGGGGTCGACGGTGTGGCGATGAGCCCGCGGCGCGGCTCCGCCGTCATGCTGGCGGACCTGCTGGACCGGGTGCTGCGCGAGGAGTTGGTGGGTCAGGACCCGCTGAGGCGCGAATGGCTCTGGCACCGGCTGTGGGAGCTGGACCGTATCGAGGAGCTGCCGCTGTACCTCCTCGGTCTCGTCGACACGGCACTGTGGGATCTGGCGGGGCGCCTCGCGGGCCGGCCCACCTGGGAGGTGCTGGGCGGCTACCGCACCTCCATCCCCGCGTACGCCTCCACCGTCACCTACTCCTCCGTCGCCGAGTATCTGGACATCGCCGACCAGGCGTTGGAGCTCGGCTACCCGGCCATCAAGCTGCACGCCTGGGGCGATGCGCGACGCGACGCCAAGCTGTCCGTGGCGCTGCGCGAGCATGTCGGCGACGACATCCCGCTGATGTTCGACGGCTCCGCGGGCTTCGATCTGCCCGACGCCATCCATGTCGGCAACGCGCTGTCCGATGCCGGATACCTCTGGTACGAGGAACCGATGCGCGAGTTCAGCGTCACCGCGTACCAGCGCCTGGCGAACGCGGTGAGGGTGCCCCTGCTCGTCGCCGAGACCTCCGACGGGGCGCACATGAACTCCGCCGACTTCATCCAGGCCGGCGCCGCCACCTTCGGGGTCCGCGCCTCCACCCAACTGCGGGGCGGCTTCACCGGCGCCATGCGCACCGCCCACCTGGCCGACGCCTTCCGGCTGCGCGCCGAGGTGCACGGACCCGAGATCCCCAACCGGCACCTGTGCATGGCCATCTCCAACACGACGTACTACGAGTCCCTGGTGATGGGAAACCCCATCAGCCGGGAGAGCGGCATCGACGCCGACGGCATCGTCCACGCGCCCACCGGCCCCGGCGTCGCGCTGCCCGCCGGACTCGACTACCCGGCCGTGCTCCGGCCGTACGTCGACGCGGAGACGGTCACCCCGCCCAAGGCATGACCACCCGGCGTCCCCGCCCACGAACCTCATCACGCACGATCGCCCGGCAATCCAGCGCAAACGAGGTCAGCCATGAACAACGGTGTTCGGTACTCCTCCCGTCCGCACTCGTCCCGCCCGCACTCCTCTCGTCCACGTGTCACAGGCGCCGTCGCGGCTCTCGGCGTCATGTGCCTGCTCTCGCTGGCCGGTTGCGCCAGCGCGGATCCCACCCCCTCGGCCGACGGGGCCGCCGCGAAGTTCTCGCCCATGCCCCAGAAAGCGGGCAGTGAGATCACGGTCTGGGCGGACGCCACCCGCGTACCGGGCGTGAAGGCCTATCAGAAGGCGCACCCGGACGTGAAGTTGAAGATCGTCACGTACAGCGGCGACGCCAACGGGGCCAACGACCTGCAGACCAAGGTGCAGCTCTTCGACCGGACCGGCAGCGGCTGGCCCGACGTCGCCTTCACCGCGAACGTCAACGACGGCACCTGGGCCTCCCAGGGCAAGACGCCCTACGCCGCCCCCGTCAGCCAGGACATCATCCCGAAGACCACTCTCAGTGGCTTCGCCGACGGCGCCCTGGACCCATGCGTCTTCAACGGCAAGACCTACTGCGTTCGCAACGACCTGGCCCAGAACGTCCTTTGGTACAACAAGAAGCTGATGGACTCCTTCGGATACACCGTCCCGACGACCTGGGAGGAGTACCAGGCTCTCGGGGAGAAGGTCGCCAAGGAGCATCCGGGCTATCTGGTCGGCACCGCCGGTGACTCCTATGCCCCGGAGGTGTACTTCTGGGCGAGCCAGTGTCCCGCGAGCACCGTGACCAGCGGCAAGAAGGTCACCGTCAACCTCGAAGACCCCAAGTGCACCCGGATGGCCAAGCTGCTCGACGGTCTGATCGCCAAGGGGTCGGTCTCCAAGGACACCGTCTTCAGCGCCGGCTTCGTCAAGAACAAGGCCGCCAAGGTGCTCATGCTGCCGGGCCCGTCCTGGTACGGCCAGGTGCTGTTCAACTCGACCTTCAAGACCCCCAAGGGCCGGATCGCGGCGGCCGCCCCCCTGAAGTTCGCCGGCGACACCACGAACTACACCGGCAACGTCGGCGGTGGCCTGTGGTTCGTCTCCTCCCACAGCAAGAACCTCAAGGCGGCCTCCGACCTGGTCACCTGGATGACCACCTCCAACGACTACCAGGCCACCGCCGGCACCTACCCCGCCTACAAGACGGCCGCCACTGCCTGGCTCGCCAACCAGGCCACGACCGGCTACTTCGCCGGTGACATAGGCCCCGTCCTCCAGCAGGCCGCCGAGCGGGTGTGGCCGGGCTGGTCCGCCACCCAGTACAGCCAGGAGGCGATCTACGCATCGACCGTCGTCCCCGCTCTCAACTCGGGGAAGTCGCTCACCGGCACGCTCGGCGACTGGCAGACCGCCATCACCGACAAGGCCAAGTCCCTCGGCTACACCGTCGGGCGGTGAGGTGACCCCATGACCGCCCCCTCCGCCCTCCCCGCCGTACGGCCGAAGCGCGGCGCCGTCCGACCGAAGCGGGGCGACCGCAGCGCCCGCAACCCGCTCGGCCGCGCCGGATACCTCTTCGTCTCCGGCTACGTCGTCCTGCTGCTCGCCTTCGGTGTCCTGCCCACCGGCTACGCCCTCTGGCTGGCCCTGTCCAACTCCCGCGGCCAGTTCGTCGGGCTGGGCAACTTCACCCGTACCTTCGCCGACTACCGGTTCGGCCCGGCCTTCGCCCACATCGGGCTGTACCTGCTGGTCTGGCTGGTCGTGCTGATGGTCCTGGTCGTGCTGCTCGCCCTGATGCTGCACGGCCGGATGCGCCGGAGCTCCTCCGCCCTGCGGTTCCTCTTCTATCTGCCGGGGGCGCTCGCCGGGGTGGCGAGTGTGCTGCTGTGGCTCATCCTGCTCGACCCGGCCTCCAGCCCGGTCGGATGGCTGCTGGACGCCCTCGGCTGGCACACCCTCGCCCAGGTCATCTCCCCCGGTCATCTGCCGGTGCTCTTCACCGTCATCGCCTTCTGGACCGGGGCAGGCGGCTGGATCGTGATCATGTACGGGGCGCTCAACAACATCCCCGACGAGATCCTGGAGGCGGCCCGGATCGACGGCGCGAGCACCCTTCAGATCGCGTTGCGCATCCAGATCCCGATGCTCACCAAGTGGATCGCGTACATGCTGATCCTCGCCTTCGCGGCGGGCACCCAGCTCTTCGTCGAACCCCAACTGGTCTCCACCGCGAGCTGGGGCATGATCCCCGACAGCTGGTCACCCAACCAGCTGTCCTACCAGTACGCCTTCCAGGCGGGCGACTTCAACGGCGCCGCGGCGCTCTCCGTCGACCTGCTCCTCCTCGGGCTCGGCTGCGCGGCACTCGTCGTCTTCCGTGCCGGGCTGTTCGACCGGGACTGAAAGGCCGTCATGACGCTCACCCCCTCCGCCGACCGGGCCCGGCGCACGGCCGCCGAGCCCCGCACAGGACCTCGCCGTCCCACGACATCGCGGCGGATCCGCCCGATGGGCCTGGCCGACCGCGCCGCATGGATCATCGTCCTGGGCTTCTTCCTGCTGTTCTTCGTGCTGCCGGTGATCTGGCTGCTGCTCGCGCCGACCAAGAGTGACGGCCAGATCCTGCGCGGCGCCCCGTTCTCCCTCGGATCCCTGAGCGGGCTCGCCGACACCTGGCACAACCTGTACGGCTTCCAGGACGGGGCCATCCTCGACTGGCTGAAGAACTCCGCCCTCTACACCTTCGGCGCGCTGGCCATCACCCTCGTCACCGGCATCCCCGCCGGATACGGCCTGGCACTCACCCGGTTCATCGGCCGCCGGCTGCTGCTGACCATCACGCTGCTGGTGATGCTGATGCCCTCGGCCGCGCTGGTCCTGCCGTTGTACCTCGAGATCAACGCGGTCCATCTGGACGGCACGATCTGGTCGGTCATCCTGCCCTTCTCGTTCTTCCCGTTCGGGGTCTACCTCACCTACATCTACTTCTCCTCCAACATCCCTGCCGACCTGCTGGCCGCCGCGCGGATCGACGGCTGCTCGGAGTGGCAGGTCTTCCGGCTCATCGCCCTGCCGCTGGCCAAACCGGTCGTCGCACTGGTCGGCTTCTTCAACTTCGTCGGCAACTGGAACAACTTCTTCCTGCCGTTCGTCATGCTGCCGAACAGTTCGCAGTACCCGGCCCAGGTGGGGCTGAACAACCTGCTCACCTCGTCATCGGCCTTCAACACCTCCGCCGGCCTCGGAAACCAGATCATGCGTCCGGAACTCGCCCTGGCCGCCCTCGTCACCGTCCTGCCCGTGCTCCTGGTGTTCCTCTTCTCCCAGCGAGCCCTGGTGTCCGGCATGCTGGCCGGCGCCACCAAGGAGTGAAGTACCTCGATGTTCGTGACCAGTTACCGCGTCGAAGCCGACGCAGTCGTCGTCCTCACGGACACCGGGCGGATGAAGATCCAGGTCCTGGGCCCCGAGATCATGCGGGTGGTACAGACGCGGCGGGACCGCTTCGGCACCGCCGAGAGCCTCATGGTCCTCCCGGCACCCGCCACCGCTCCGCACGTGGCCGAAGTCGACGGCGGACTCCTCGTCTCGACGCCCGCACTGCGGCTCAGGATCGACGCCCTCAGCGGCGCGTTCACCTGGACGGACAGCTCGGACCGGCTGCTGGTGCGCGAACCGCACGACGGAGCGGAGACGAGAACTCTGGAAGAGATCGACGTCCACCGCCCCCTCCGCGCCGCGAACACGCACATGACGAACGTGCAGGGACCCGACGGACCGAAGGCGGTGGCCGACTCCGTACCGCGCGTCGTGGACCGTACGGCGTACTCGACCACGCTGCGCCTGGAACTCGCCGAAGGAGAGGCCATCCACGGCCTGGGCCAGCACGAGGAAGGCATCCTCAACTACCGAGGACACCAGCAGTACTTGTACCAGCAGAACCTGAAGGTGGCCGCCCCGGTCATCGTTTCCACCGCCGGCTACGGAATGCTCTGGGACAGCTGCGCATACGCCTCGTTCGCCGACGGCCCGGACGGAACCCGCTTCTGGACCGAGACCGACGACGAGCTGGACTACTACTTCGTCCTCGGCCCGGAGATCGACGACATCATCGGGCGCATCCGGGCGCTGACCGGTCAGGTGCCGCCCTTGCCCCGATGGGCGCTCGGCTACTTCCAGTCCAAGGAGCACTACGCCTCCCAGGAAGAACTCGTCGAGATCGCCCGCGAACACCGGCGGCGGAACATCCCCCTCGACTGCGTCGTGCAGGACTGGAAGAGCTGGACCGGAGAGCAGTGGGGGCAGAAGGGCTTCGACCCGACCCGCTATCCCGATCCGGGTCAACTCTGCGCGGACCTGCACGAGTTGAACACCCGCTTGATGGTCTCCGTCTGGCCCGATATGCACAACGACGGACCCGACCAGGTCGAGATGCGGGAACAGGGACACCTGCTCGGCAACGACGCCACCTACGACGCCTTCAGCGCGGATGCCAGGAAGCTCTACTGGAAGCAGGCCGACGAGGGGTACTTCCGGTTCGGGGTCGACGCCTGGTGGGCCGACTGCACCGAGCCGTTCGAAGCGGACTGGAACGGCACGGTGAAACCCGACGCCGCCACCCGGGCCCGTATCAACACGGACGAGAGCAAGAAGTATCTGGACGCCGAACACCTCAACGCCTACGCGCTGATGCACACCCGCGGCCTGTACGAGGGCCAGCGCGGAGCCGACCCGCACAGGCGCCCCGTCATCCTGACCCGCTCCGGCAGCCCGGGCCAGCAGCGCTACGGAGCGGTCACCTGGTCGGGAGACGTCACCGCGACCTGGGCCACGCTGCGCGCCCAGATCGCCGACGGGCTCAACTTCTGCATGACCGGCAACCCCCGCTGGTCCTGCGACATCGGCGGGTTCTTCGTCGACCGCAAGGAACAGTGGTTCTGGCGCGGGGACTTCCCCGACGGCTGCGACGACCTCGGATACCGCGAGCTCTACGTCCGCTGGCTCCAATTCGCCGCGTTCCTGCCGATGTTCCGCTCGCACGGCACCGACACCCCGCGTGAACCCTGGCGTTTCGGAGACGTCGGCGACACCACCTACGAGACGATCCTCGCCTTCATCCATCTGCGCTACCGACTGCTGCCGTACCTCTACACACTCCAGGGCTGGGAGGCCCACCGCGGCTATACCGGCATGCGTGCGCTGGCCTTCGACTTCCGCAGCGATCCTGCCGTGTTCGACATCGACGACCAGCTGATGATCGGGCCCGCGCTGATGATCTGCCCCGTGACCGAACCCATGTACTTCGGCCCGGGTTCCACGCCGATCACCGACTCCACACGGACCCGGCGGGTCTACCTTCCCGCCGGGTGCGACTGGTACGACTTCTGGACGGGCGAGCGGCACACCGGGGGCCGGACCATCGATGCCGCGGCCCCGCTCGAGCAGATGCCCGTCTTCGTTCGGGCCGGCTCGGTGCTTCCGCTCGGTCCCGTGGTCTCCTACGCCGACGAGGTGCCCGACGCTCCGCTGGAGGTCCGTGTGTATCCGGGCGCCGACGGCCGGTTCGACCTGTACGACGACGCCGGTGACGGATTCGGCCACGAGCAGGGCGAGTTCACGTTCACGTCGCTGCGCTGGTCCGATGCCGAGGGGCGGTTCCTCGTCGAGGCACCCACCGGCGCAGGCGGTGGGATTCCCGCAGACCGGGACTTCCGTCCCGTCGTGGTGGGCACACGAGCCGGCCTCGGGTTGAGCGAGCTCACCACGGACGGTCCCACTGTTCACTACGGAGGCCGGCCGGTGAGTCACCTGCTCGGGTGAGAGGGACGTCCCTATAAGGCGAGTTGGTGTGCATTCCTCTCCCGTGCGCCAGGTGTCGCCGGCTCACCACTGCGCGGGGCGGCCCTTGAGTTCCTGCCAGTAGCGCCGGTGCGCGTGCCGGGCCTGCTCGCTCGTCATCCCGGCGGGAAGCTCGGCGTCGAGCGGGTCGGCGAGTTCGGCGATGTCACGCAGGGCGGCGGCCTGGCAGGCCCGCTTGGTGAACGCGTACTGCTCGATGCAGTCCTCGGGTGTCTTCTCGGCGACGGCGACGGCGCGCTCCAGCAGTTCCCCGGCCGGAGTCAGCTCGTGCACCATGCCCAGCGCGTGCGCCTGATCCGGGGTGAAGATCTCCCCGAGCAGGCAGGTGCGGGCGGCGACCGGGTCGCCCCAGGCGTGGGCGAGCATACGGACGTACACCGCGGGCATCGGGATGCCGATCGGTACCTCGTTGAGCCCGAACCGCGCCGACCCGTCGGTGACGGCCACCCGGTAGTCGCACACGGCGGCGGTGATCAGACCTCCGGCGAAGGCGTGCCCGTTGACCGCGGCGACGGTCGGGCGCGGGTAGGTGAACAGCCGCATGTTCGTCGCCCGGTACTCCTGGAACCAGGCGGCGACGGCCGCCGGGTCGCCGGCGAAGAGAGGGAAGTGCTCGCCGAGGTCGAGGCCGGCGGAGAACCGGGCGCCGGTGCCGGTCAGGACGACGGGGGACTGCGCGTGGTCGCGTTCGAGGCGGTCGAACGCCTCGTGCAGGTCGGCGAAGAAGGCGCGGTTCTGCGCGTTGACCGGGTTGGTCGTCATCGTCACGACGGCGACTCGGCCGTGCCGCTCGATCGTCCAGCTCATACGTGGTCCTCCGCAGGGGGCGTGACGGCGTCGGGCGGTGCGGCGCCGTCGGTCCTGGCCTCCAGTGCGCGCAGTACGGCCACCATGTCCTCGCCGCCGTGGCCCCGTGCGACGGTCTCGTCGTAGAGGGTGTGGCAGATGTCGAGGAGGGGGGAGGCCAGACCGGCCTTGCGGGCGGCCTCCGCGATCAGCCGGTTGTTCTTCAGTACGTCCGCGGCCGCCGCTTGAGCGGTGAAGTCACGGGTCACCAGCTTGGGGGCCTTCACCCGGGAAACGGAACTGGCCATCGGTCCCGCGTCCAGGACGTTCCGGAGCAGGCGCTGGTCGAGTCCGTTCCGGTCGGCGAAGTGGAACGCCTCGGTCAGCCCGGTGACCAGCGTGATCAGGAACAGGTTCACCGAGAACTTCATCAGCAGGGCGCCCGGGGCCGCACCGCAGCCGAACGTCTCCCGGCAGATGGGGGCGAGCAGGGGTCGTACGGCTTCCACGGCATCGGCGTCCCCCGCCAGCATTCCCACCAACTGCCCCTGCTCGGCCGGGACCCGGGAACCGGAGACCGGGGCCTCGACGTACCTTCCGCCCGCGGCCCGGATGTCGTCCTGGAGGCTGCCCGAGTACTCGGCCGAGGTCGTGCCCATGTGGACGACGGTGTGTCCGGCGACCCGCGCGGCGAAGTCCGCAGTGCCACGGCCCAGTACCGCGTCGACGGCCGTCTCGTCGGCCAGCATGAGGATCACGACGTCGTCGGCCCGGTCGAAGACCTCGGCAGGGTCTGCCGCGACCTCGGCTCCGGCGGCGCGCAGGGGTTCACATCGGCAGGGCGTGCGGTTCCAGACCACGAGGGGCGTTCCCGCACGAGCGAGGTTGAGCGCCATGGGCTGCCCCATGATCCCGAGGCCGACGAAACCCACGTACGCCACGATGTACCGCCGTTTCTGTCCCCGCGGCAGGGCCGGACCGACCCTGTTACCGCTGATCATGACAGCGGTCATAGTAGTCCACTCCATGACGGCGGTCATAGAGTGGACTCCGGAAAGCCCACGGAACGGTGACGGAGGTCGAGGATGGCGGCGACAGTGGTGTCCGGACGTGGGCCGCGCGAGCGCATGGTCTTCAGCGCGGCGCAGCTCATCCGGCGCGACGGGGTCGGCTCCACCGGTATGCGCGAGGTCGCCGTCCACGCACAGGCGCCGCGCGGCTCGCTGCAGCACTACTTCCCGGGCGGCAAGGAGCAGTTGGTCAACGAGGCCGTCGGCTGGGCGGGCCGGTACGCGGGCAACCGGGTCACCCGCTTCCTCGCCGCGCTGTCCGAGCCGACGCCGAGCGGGCTGTTCGCCGAGATGGTGCGCCAGTGGACCGACGAGTACGCGGCCGTCGGCTTCGCGGGCGGCTGCCCGGTGGCCGCCGCCACGGTGGACTGCGCGGAGTCCACCGTGGCCACGCGCGAGGCCGCTTCCGCCGCCTTCGGCACCTGGAGCGGCTCGGTCGCCCACGCCCTGACGGAGATGGGCGTGCCGAAGGAGCGCGCCGAAGCGTTGGCCACGCTCATGATCAGTGCCTTGGAGGGGGCGATTCTCATCGCCCGGGCCGAGCAGGACGTCCGTGCCCTGACGACCGTGGCCCGGGAACTCGGCCCCCTCCTCGACGCCGCGGTACGCAAGGACGGCTGACGGGCCGCCCTACTGGAGCGCGGCTACGAACGCCCTGAGCCGGGTGACGCCTTCGTGAAGGTCATCGGTTGAGGCGGCGTACGAGAGACGGACGTGCGTCTCGGCCGTGCGCATGCCGAAGCCCCGGACCGGGGTGAGGGCGACGTGCGAGGCGACCGGGAGCAACTCGCTCTCGGCGCAAGGTCCCAGAGAAGTGCCAGAGGTGCCGCCGCGCCCCTTCCGGACCTGCATCCATACAGGTCGAATGGGGTGCGGCGACACTTCGCCGAAGGGCTGTCAGATGTCCCGGAAGATCTCGATCTGCGCCCCCACCGAGTTCAACCGCTCGGCGAGATCCTCGTAACCGCGGTTGATGACGTACACGTTCCGCAGTACGGACGTGCCGTCGGCCGCCATCATCGCCAGCAGGACGACCACGGCGGGTCGCAGCGCGGGCGGACACATCATCTCGGCGGCGCGCCAGCGGGTCGGGCCCTCGACCAGCACGCGGTGCGGGTCGAGGAGTTGGAGGCGCCCGCCGAGGCGGTTGAGGTCCGTGAGGTAGATGGCACGGTTGTCGTAGACCCAGTCGTGGATGAGGGTCTTGCCCTGGGCGACGGCGGCGATGGCCGCGAAGAACGGGACGTTGTCGATGTTCAGGCCGGGGAACGGCATCGGGTGGATCTTGTCGATCGGCGCCTCCAGCTTGGAGGGCCGGACGGTGAGGTCCACCAGTCGCGTACGGCCGTTGTCCGCGAAGTACTCGGGCGTGCGGTCGTGGTCGAGGCCCATCTCCTCCAGGACGGCGAGTTCGATCTCCAGGAACTCGATCGGGACCCGACGCACCGTCAGCTCCGACTCCGTCACCACCGCGGCCGCCAGCAGGCTCATCGCCTCGACCGGGTCCTCGGAGGGGGAGTAGTCCACGTCGGCGTCGATGTCCGGCACGCCGTGCACGGTGAGCGTCGTGGTGCCGATGCCCTCGACCCGGACGCCGAGCGCCTCCAGGAAGAAGCACAGGTCCTGGACCATGTAGTTGGAGGACGCGTTGCGGATCACGGTGACGCCGTCGGACCGCGCGGCGGCCAGCAGCGCGTTCTCGGTGACGGTGTCCCCGCGCTCGGTCAGCACGATCGGCCGGTCGGGCCGCACCGCCCGGTCCACCAGGGCGTGGTACTGCCCCTCGGTGGCGGTGACGTCGAGCCCGAACCGGCGCAGCGCGATCATGTGCGGCTCGATGGTCCGCGTGCCCAGGTCGCAACCGCCCGCGTACGGCAGCTTGAAGCGGTCCATACGGTGCAGCAGCGGACCGAGGAACATGATGATGGACCGCGTCCGTACGGCCGCATCGGCGTCGATCGCCGCCATGTTCAGCTCGGCGGGCGGCACGATCTCCAGGTCGACGCCGTCATTGATCCACCGCGTCCGCACACCGATCGAGCTCAGCACCTCGAGCAGCCGGTAGACCTCCTCGATCCGCGCCACCCGGCGCAGCACCGTGCGCCCCTTGTTGAGCAGGGACGCACAGAGCAGCGCGACGCACGCGTTCTTGCTCGTCTTGACGTCGATGGCCCCGGACAGCCGGCGACCGCCGACCACCCGCAGATGCATCGGGCCCGCATAGCCCAGCGAGACGATTTCGCTTTCCAGGGCCTCGCCGATTCGAGCGATCATCTCAAGGCTGATGTTTTGGTTGCCGCGCTCGATGCGGTTGACAGCGCTCTGACTTGTGCCGAGCGCCTCCGCCAGCTGGGCCTGTGTCCAGCCACGGTGTTGCCGCGCGTCACGGATGAGCTTGCCGATGCGTACGAGGTAGTCGTCTGCCATGAGCTTGAGGCTATCTCAGATATGAGATGGGGCCCGTCCGGGGGGTCCATTCGGGTGACGGGCCGTCAACGCCGCCTCGCGGTACGGGTGCGCCGCCATCCGAAGGGTCCGGGCAAATCCATCGATGTCGTACGACGTCCCGAGCTGCTGTGTGTGTGCCGGGGGCCGTGCCTGCCGCCGGTGGTCAGGGACCAGGAGCGCCGGTTGATGTTCAGGCGCACCCCGGGGAGGATCCGGAAACTCTTGCGGAAGGTGAGCGGCATGGGTGTCTCCCTTCGTGGCGGTCGGACTTCCCCCGCTCAGGTCGGATACCCCGACTCGGCGCACTGATGGGCCCGATTCCGCCCCGGTGTGCGAATGGTTCGTCCCGCCCGCGCCAAACGTCCCGTTCGGCCGGATAATCGCCTGGCGGGCCCGGTCGTGCGGGTGGGGCGGCCGGAGTCGTCGGGGCGCAGTGAATGAGGAGGCCGGGCATGACCATCCCGGCCTCATGTACTAGAGTTATCTCGACATCGAGATAACTGCCGAGGAGCACCGCAGCCGCCACCCCGGTAAGGGTTACCTAACTTAGCCCTACCTTAGCGGATCGGCCAAGATGCCGTGGCGGCACCACGCGGCGGTAGCCGCAAAGTGTCGGCGTGTGGTGAGTACGCGCACATCAATGAAGGAGACTGTCGTGTCGGCGAACAGCTTCGACGCCCGCAGCACGCTGCAGGTGGGCGACGAGTCGTACGAGATCTTCCGGCTGGACAAGGTGGAGGGCTCGGCCCGACTGCCGTACAGCCTCAAGGTCCTGCTGGAGAACCTGCTCCGCACGGAGGACGGCGCGAACATCACCGCCGACCACATCCGCGCCCTCGGCGGCTGGGACTCCCAGGCGCAGCCCAGCCAGGAGATCCAGTTCACGCCGGCCCGCGTGATCATGCAGGACTTCACCGGCGTGCCCTGTGTCGTGGACCTCGCCACCATGCGTGAGGCCGTCAAGGAGCTCGGCGGCGACCCGGCGAAGATCAACCCGCTGGCCCCGGCCGAGCTGGTCATCGACCACTCCGTCATCGCCGACAAGTTCGGCACCAACGAGGCCTTCGCCCAGAACGTCGAGCTGGAGTACGGCCGCAACAAGGAGCGCTACCAGTTCCTGCGCTGGGGTCAGACCGCCTTCGACGAGTTCAAGGTCGTCCCGCCCGGCACCGGCATCGTCCACCAGGTCAACATCGAGCACCTCGCTCGTACGGTCATGGTCCGCAACGGACAGGCGTACCCCGACACCCTCGTCGGCACCGACTCGCACACCACCATGGTCAACGGCCTCGGTGTGCTGGGCTGGGGCGTCGGCGGCATCGAGGCCGAGGCCGCGATGCTCGGCCAGCCGGTCTCGATGCTCATTCCGCGCGTCGTCGGCTTCAAGCTGACCGGTGAGCTGCCCGCCGGCACCACCGCCACGGACCTCGTCCTCACGATCACCGAGATGCTGCGCAAGCACGGTGTCGTCGGCAAGTTCGTCGAGTTCTACGGCGAGGGCGTGGCCGCCACCTCCCTCGCCAACCGCGCCACCATCGGCAACATGTCGCCGGAGTTCGGCTCCACCGCCGCGATCTTCCCGATCGACGACGAGACCCTGAAGTACCTGCGTCTGACCGGCCGTGACGAGCAGCAGGTCGCGCTCGTCGAGGCGTACGCCAAGCAGCAGGGCCTGTGGCTGGACCCGAAGGCCGAGCCGGACTTCTCCGAGAAGCTCGAGCTGGACCTGTCGACCGTCGTCCCCTCGATCGCCGGCCCGAAGCGCCCGCAGGACCGCATCGTCCTCGCGAACGCCTCGCAGCAGTTCGCGCAGGACGTCCGCAACTACGTCGCCGAGGACGACGAGGCGGGCAAGGAGTCCTTCCCGGCCTCCGACTCCCCGGCCTCCTCCAACGGCGTACCGACCCGCCCGACCACGGTCACGGCCCCCGACGGCTCGACCTACGAGATCGACCACGGCGCGGTGACGGTCGCGGCCATCACCTCCTGCACCAACACCTCGAACCCGTACGTCATGGTCGCCGCCGCGCTCGTCGCGAAGAAGGCCGTGGAGAAGGGTCTGACCCGCAAGCCGTGGGTCAAGACCACCCTCGCCCCGGGCTCCAAGGTCGTCACCGACTACTTCGACAAGGCGGGCCTGACCCCCTACCTCGACAAGGTCGGCTTCAACCTCGTCGGCTACGGCTGCACCACCTGCATCGGCAACTCCGGCCCGCTGCCGGAGGAGGTCTCCAAGGCCGTCAACGACCATGACCTCGCCGTGACTTCGGTCCTCTCCGGCAACCGCAACTTCGAGGGCCGGATCAACCCCGACGTCAAGATGAACTACCTGGCCTCCCCGCCGCTGGTCGTCGCGTACGCCCTCGCGGGCTCCATGAAGGTGGACATCACCAAGGACGCGCTGGGCACCGACCAGGACGGCAACCCGGTCTTCCTGAAGGACATCTGGCCCTCCGAGGCCGAGGTCAACGACGTCGTGGCCAACGCCATCGGCGAGGACATGTTCAACAAGTCCTACGCCGACGTCTTCGCCGGCGACGCCCAGTGGCAGGCGCTGCCGATCCCCACCGGCAACACCTTCGAGTGGGACGCCGAGTCGACGTACGTCCGCAAGCCCCCTTACTTCGAGGGCCTGACGATGGAGACCACCCCGGTCTCCGACATCGCGGGCGCCCGCGTCCTGGCCAAGCTGGGCGACTCGGTCACCACCGACCACATCTCCCCGGCCGGTGCGATCAAGGCCGACACCCCGGCCGGCAAGTACCTCACCGAGCACGGTGTGGAGCGTCGTGACTTCAACTCCTACGGCTCGCGCCGAGGCAACCACGAGGTCATGATCCGCGGCACGTTCGCCAACATCCGCCTGCGCAACCAGGTCGCGCCTGGCACCGAGGGCGGCTACACCCGCGACTTCACGCAGGAGGGCGGCCCGGTCGCCTTCATCTACGACGCCTCGCGCAACTACATCGCGCAGGGCACCCCGCTGGTCATCCTGGCCGGCAAGGAGTACGGCTCGGGCTCGTCCCGCGACTGGGCGGCCAAGGGCACCTCGCTGCTGGGCGTCAAGGCCGTCATCGCCGAGTCCTACGAGCGCATCCACCGCTCCAACCTCATCGGCATGGGCGTCATCCCGCTGCAGTACCCGGCGGGCCAGTCCGCCGAGACCCTCGGCCTGACCGGCGAGGAGGCCTTCTCCTTCAGCGGCATCACCGAGCTGAACGACGGCACCACCCCCGCCACGGTCAAGGTCACCACCGACACGGGCGTCGAGTTCGACGCGGTCGTCCGCATCGACACCCCCGGTGAGGCCGACTACTACCGCAACGGCGGCATCCTGCAGTACGTGCTGCGCAGCCTGATCCGCAAGTAGGCGGTACGGCAAGGCAGTTGAGGGCCGTGCCCCCGGTTCGCCGGGGGTGCGGCCTTCGTCGTTTCCGTGCCGGGATCTCCCAGGTCATCACCCATGCTCAGGTGGAACACAGGGTTCCCCCAGCGGACCGGGACAGTATCGAGACATGTCAGGCACCTCTGCGTCCCGAACCGGTCGGGTCCGTGTGCTCGTCGTCGAAGACGAGCCCGGGCTCACCGAGCTGTTGTCCGTCGCCGTCACCGAGGCGGGCTGGCGGCCCTACCCGGCCGCCGACGGGCGAAGCGCGCTGCGCATCGCCCGGGACTGCGCCCCGCACGCCGTCGTGCTCGACGGGATGCTGCCCGACCTGGACGGCATCCAGGTACTGCGCCGCCTCCGGTACGAGAACCCGAAGCTCCCCGTGCTCATGCTCACCGCCCGCGACGCGATCGAGCACCGCATCGACGGCCTCGAGAACGGCGCCGACGACTATGTGACCAAGCCCTTCTCCCTCGAGGAGGTCGTGCTGCGGCTGCGCGGCCTGCTGCGCCGGGCCGGCACCGGACACAGCCGCGCCGACGATCCCGTACACGTCCTCGGCGACCTCGTCCTGACCGAGGAGACCCGCGAGGTGCACCGCGCCGGTACGCGGATCCAGCTCACCGCCAAGGAGTTCGACGTGCTCAGGCTGATGCTGAACCACCCACGCCAGGTGCTGAGCAAGGACCGGATCCTCGACCAGGTGTGGAGCAGCTCCTTCGACGGCGGCGGCAACCTCGTCGAGGTCTACATCTCCAGCCTGCGCCGGAAGATCGACAAGGGCCGGGCGCCGATGATCCACACCGTACGAGGGATGGGGTACGCCATCAGGCCCACGGAGAACGGCAGATGACCGCCCGCCCGCGTGTCCGCTCCCTGCGCACGCGCCTGTTGCTCTACATCACCGCCACACTCGTCGTCGTGTGCGCCGCGATGGCGCTCACCACGGTCTTCGCCCAACGCGCCTATCTGCTCGACAACTTGGACGACCGGGTCGGCGACGCCGCCGAACGCAGCCTGGGCGGGGCCTCGATCCACCCGACGCTCGACACGAACCTCGGGTTCCTGCACGAGAACGGCCAACCCGCCGGCATGCTGGCCGCCCGCCTGGACGACAAGGGGGCGATCGTCGCCGGGGCGCTGGTCGGCCAGGACAAGGCACCGCTGGCGCTGACCGCGGCCCAGCGGGGGGCCCTGGCGGGCATCGCCACCGACGGTTCGAAGCACACCCGTACCGTCCCCGGCCTCGGCGCGTACCGCGTCACCGCGCTGGACGACAACGGCGTCCGCGTCCTGGCCGGCCTCCCGATGGACGACGTACAGGACATGATCAGCGGACTGGTCCTGGTCGAGGCGGGCGTGGCGGCCGCCGGCCTGACCGTCGCGGGGGTCGTCTCCGCGGTCGTGATACGACGCCAACTGCGCCCTCTGGGCAGGGTCGCCGCCACGGCCGTCGAGGTCTCCCGCATCCCGCTGGACCGCGGCGAGGTCACCGGCCTCACCCGCGTCCCCTCCCGGGACACCGACGCCGGCAGCGAGGCCGGCCAGGTCGGTGCCGCGCTCAACCGGATGATCGACCACGTCGAGTCCTCCCTCGCCGAACGCCGGCGCAGCGAGGAGCAGGTACGCAGCAGCGAGGAACGCATGCGGCGCTTCCTGGCCGACGCGAGCCACGAACTCCGTACGCCACTGGCGTCCATCGCGGGCTACGCGGAACTGATGAACCTCGGCACGGACCGCATCGAACCGGTGCTGGCGTGGCGCCGGGTGTCGGCGGAGTCGGCGCGGATGACGGGCCTGGTCGAGGGCCTGCTGCTGCTCGCCCGGCTGGACGAGGGGCGGCCGCTGGAATCGGGTGAGGTCGATCTCGCGGCCGTGGTCGCCGAGGCGCTGTGGGACGCGCGGGCGGCGGGCGGCGGACACGACTGGCAGCTCGTCCTGTCCCTCGACGACGCCCCGGCCGCGGTCGCCGGCGACGAGGCACGGCTCCACCAGGTGGTGGCCAACCTGTTGGCCAACGCACGTATGCACACGCCTGTGGGCACGACGGTGGTGGCGGAGGTGGAGGCGACGGCCGAGCGATGCGTGATTCGGGTGCGGGACGACGGGCCGGGGATTCCGCCGGAACTCCTCCCGAGGGTCTTCGAGCGGTTCACCCGCGCCGACACGTCCCGCTCGCGCGCGCCGGGCGGGGCCGGCGGGTCGGGGCTGGGGCTGGCCATCGCGGTGGCGATCGTGAGGGCTCACGGCGGACGTATCGACGTGGACAGCGTTCCCGGCCGCACGGAGTTCACCGTCGAACTGCCCCCGGCCTCAAGGGCAACGGCCACCGGGCTTCAGCCCGCAGGGGACCAAGTCGTCCGTACGAGGCGGGCGTCGGTGTAACCGGACGCCCGGCGGCGTTCGCGTGTCCACCCGCCTACCCTGACGGCGTGGCCACCACCGACCTCCTTCAACGTGCCCTCCACGACCCGGGCGAGCTCTCCCTGCGCCCGCTGCCGGACGATGCGGCCCGACTGCTGCGCGACCTCGACGCCTCGCCCCGGCTGGCGGCACACCTCCGGGCCGTTCACGACGTGGCGCATCAACTCGTCGACTGGATGGCACGGGAGCACCCGGCGGTCCGGCTCGACCGTGACGCCGTCCTCTTCGGGGCGGCCACGCACGACATCGGCAAGACGGCACACCCGACCGAACTGTCCGGCCCCGGCTCCGCGCACGAGGCGGCCGGGCGTGCGCTGCTGCTGGCCAGGGGCGTCGACCCGGAGTCGGCCCGGTTCGCCGAGACGCACGCGGCGTGGACCCGGCCGGACCTCGGCGTCGAGGACCTGCTGGTGAGCGTCGCCGACAAGATCTGGAAGGGCAAGCGGGTACAGGAGTTGGAGGATCTCGTGGTCGCGCGGCTCGCGGCGGCGAGCGGACGTCCGGCCTGGGAGGAGTTCCTGGCCTTCGACGACCTGCTCACGGCCATCGGCCACGACGCCGACCGGCGGCTGGCCTTCCAGTCGGCCTATCCGGTGCACCGGATGCCCTGAGCACCCGGTTGCACCAGCCGTTTACAAGTGGGCCAACCGGCGCTAGCTTCCCCACTGGTGGGGTGGGAGCGCTCCCATAGGGGCGGCGGACCGGAACCCGCCGCGCCCGGTCGCCCCCACCCCGCTCACATCCGTACCTGCGCACCTCCACACCTCCATCCGCGTGCCCGCATCCCCATCCGCACGGACGTACTGAAGGAACTCATCTGTCATGATCCTGACAACAACAAGGGCAAGCCGACCGCCGCGCCGATTAACGCCCCCCACCAGAGCTCTCTTTCTCATCCTCGTCTCCCTCCTCGCCACCCTCCCGGCCTTAGCCCTCGTCGTCACGGCGGGCGGCAAGGCTGAGGCCCACGGCACCCCCATGAAGCCCGGCAGCCGCACCTTCCTGTGCTGGCAGGACGGGCTCACCGACACCGGTGAGATCAAGCCCGTCAACCCGGCCTGCAAGGCGGCCCAACAGGTCAGCGGCACCACGCCGTTCTACAACTGGTTCTCCGTGCTGCGCTCCGACGGCGCCGGCCGCACCCGCGGCTTCGTGCCGGACGGCGAGCTGTGCAGCGGTGGCAACACCAACTTCACGGGGTTCAACACCCCCAGCGCCGACTGGCCGTTGACCCACCTCACCTCGGGCGCGACCGTCGACTTCTCGTACAACGCCTGGGCCGCGCACCCGGGTTGGTTCTACGTCTACATCACCAAGGACGGCTTCGACCCGACCAAGCCGCTCACCTGGGACGACATGGAGGACACCCCGTTCCTCTCGGTCGACCACCCGCCGCTCAACGGCACCCCGGGCACAGTGGAGGCCAACTACTCCTGGACGGGGCAGCTTCCGGCGAACAAGTCCGGGCGGAACATCATCTACATGGTGTGGCAGCGCTCGGACAGCGCGGAGACCTTCTACTCCTGCTCCGACGTCGTCTTCGACGGCGGCAACGGCGAGGTGACGGGCATTCACGACCCGGGCAACCCGACCGACCCGGTACCGGGCACGTGCGAGGCGACCCGCAGGACGACCGGCAGTTGGAGCGGCGGCTACCAGTCCGAGGTGACCGTCACCAACAGCGGCGACGTCCCGATGCTGGGCTGGATGGTCGACTGGACGCTGCCGAGCGGCCAGTCCGTGGCCAGCCTCTGGAGCGGCAACGCGACCTACAGCGGCCAGGACGTGATGGTCCACAACGCCGACTGGAACGGTTCGCTGGATCCGGGGGAGAGCACGACGTTCGGCTACGTCGTCTCGGGCGACGGCGGTGATACGGCGACGAGCCTGCCCTGCCAGGTGGGCTGAACCGCCGCTCGGGGCGGACCCGGTGGGCGCTGAGCCGTTGCCCATCGGGTCCCGCGAGCAGGCAGTCGGGCGAAGCTCAGTGGGAGTCCACCATCCGGTACCCGATGGCGGTCACCCTGGGCTTGCCCTTGGTGGACAGTTCGGCAAGGCCCTGGCCCTGGAACAAGTCGGTGATCACGGTTCGCTTCGTGGAGTTGTAGACGGCCTCCTCGTCGTTCGGACCGATCTGGAAGGAGCTCATGTACTGGGGCTTCAGCATTCTCTCCTGGGTGTGTGCGGTCGGGAAGACCGTGACCACACCACCGTCGGCGAGCTTCAGCGCGTACACCTTCGGGTGCGAGGGTTCCTTGGCGAAGTACTTCTTGGTCGCGTAGCGGGCCAGGTTGCCGGTGTCACGCTCCTTGTAGACCTTCACCGAGTCCTTGGTGGCGCTGGTGGTGGCCAGTTGCTTCGCAGCCTTCTGGCCGCCGGTCTCGAACAGGTCCTCGTAGACGGTGCCGAGTTGGTCCGGGGCGAGCGTTCCGACCTTCTTGGAAGCGTCGACGGCCGTGACGAGCCCGTTCCGGTCGACGGCGATCTCCGGCAGCGCCTCGTCGCTGTAGGCGGACGCGACGAGCTTGTAGGTGCCTCCGGTCCTGTCGAAGATCAAGAGGGCGTCGTCATCGGATCCGGACGACTTGGCCTTGACCGCGAACCAGGTGGCGGTGCCGGTGGCGGGCAGGTAGTAGGTGCGGTTCTTGTAGAAGAAGGGCGATCCGTATTCCTTCTGGTCCTTCGCGGACCAGGTCTTGAACAGCTTGTAGTCCGCCTTCGACTGCTCGTGCACCTGCCCGGCCTCGACCGTGGCCAGTAGCTTCTCGTCGCGGGCCTTGTTGGCGCTGTTGTTGACCCTCTCGTAGTCGTCGACCACCTTTTTGGCGGTCTCCTTCGTCACCACGCCCTGCGAGGTGGGGCTCGCGCTGCTCCGTGGGCTGGCCGCCGAGTCCTTGTCCGCGTCCGCACCGCATGCGGTGAGGGCCATCGTCGCGGTGACGCCGATGGCCAGCGTGGTGAGGCTGTGCAGTCGCGTGGTCCCGGTCGTGGATCGGGTCATGGGGTGGTGATCCTCCTGCTGGGGCGGTCTCTTGTCCGTGCGTGGGGGGAGGGGGACGGAAGGCAGGGCGCGGGTGGGCGCCGTCTCTCGTCCTGGACCGTGGAGTCGCGTGCTCGCGCACTCGCCGGGCGGGTGTCGCCCTGCCGGGACTTGGCCGGATGGCGGGCGTCAGGAAGCGTCTGACCCGAGTGGCCCGGAGATTCGCGACGGCATGGCGCTGCCCATGGATGTCTGCCCCCGTTCTGTTTCCTTCTGCAAGCCTCGCGAGCATAGCGAGAGGGCATCGGCAGGGAGGCAAGGGGGCCGGTCGGCTGAACCGCCGCTCGGGGCGGACCCGGTGGCGGTGTGTCGGGCCACCGGGTCCGCGAGCCGGGGCAGGCCGGGGGAGTACCTGTTCCGGATGGTGCTGGCTTGTGACGACGCCGTGCTGTGCGACAACGTTGTCGATTGGTCTGCACATGACTGTACCGCGTCAACAGACAACGATGTCAAGCCAGTTGGCCGTGCCGTCCGATCGTGGTCGTCCCGTGGCCCGTACGGGTGCCGGGTCCCGCGAGCCCCGTGCCCGTACGCACTCTTCCGTGGTACGCGTGGCGCACGCTACTGTCCCTGCGGCTTGTGCGACCTGTGGTGCGCGACCCGTCCGAAGGAGGAGGGGCCGCGTCATGCGTTTCCGTCCCACGTCCCTGCTGCTGGCCGCGGTACTCGCGGTCGGCGGTGCCACCCCTGCCCTCGCGGCGACCGCCGCCGCCCCACCGGATCTCGTCCGGGACCCGACCTCATACGTCGATCCGCTCATCGGCACCAGGAACGGCGGCAACGTCTTCCCGGGCGCCGTCACGCCCTTCGGCATGCTCTCCTGGAGTCCCGAGAACACCAGAGGCGACGCCACGCGCACGGCCGCGCCCGGCGGTTACCAGTACGACGCCACCCGCATCCGGGGCTTCAGCCTCACCCACATGTCCGGCACGGGCTGCGCGGGCGGCAGTGGTGACATCCCGTTCTTCCCGTACGCCGGCGAGGTCACCTCCTCGCCCGCGAGCGACACCAAGGACGCCGTGTACGCGTCCGACTTCAGCCACGCCGACGAGACCGCCGAGCCCGGGCACTACAAGGTGGGGCTCGCCTCCGGGGTCACCGCCGACCTCACGGCGACGGCCCGGACGGGCTCCGGACGCTTCACCTTCCCGGCCGACAAGCCCGCCTCCCTGCTCATCCGCACCGCCAACTCCGAGGTGGGCTCCACCGATTCGTCGGTCCGCATCGACCCGGCGACCCGCACGGTCTCCGGCTCCGTCACCTCCGGCGACTTCTGCGGCTACCTCGATCCGGAAGGCCAACGCGCCTACTACACCGTGTACTTCACCGCCCGCTTCGACCGTGACTTCAAGGCGAACGGCACCTGGCAGGACGACACGCTCAGCCCCGGGTCCCGTGAAGCGACGGGCGGCACCGGTGGCTTCTCCAAGGGCGGGCAGCCCGTCGCGGGCAAGGGCGCCGGCGGCTACGTCGAGTTCGAGCCCGGCGCCGGTCCCGTGAACGTCAAGGTCGGTATCTCGTACGTGAGTCAGGCCGGCGCCGCCGCCAACCTCGCGGCGGAGAACCCGCCGCACCGCTCCTTCGACGCGGTGCGGGACGCGGCCCACCGTGCCTGGCGCGACCGCCTGGACGCCATCCGGGTCGGCGGCGGAACCGATGCCGAGCGCACCACCTTCTACACCGCGCTGTACCACGCCCTTCTGCACCCGAACCTCATCAGTGACGCCGACCGCGGATACCGGGGCAGTGACGGCAAGGTGCACACCGTGGCACGCGGCCATCAGGCCCAGTACGGCACCTTCTCCGGCTGGGACGTCTACCGCAACCAGGTGCAGCTGCTGACCCTGCTCAGCCCGCGCACGGGCTCCGACATCGCGCAGTCGCTGTACGAACTCGCCCAGCAGAACGGCGGCGTCTGGGACCGCTGGCTGCACGGCGCGAGCGGCACCCACGTCATGAACGGCGACCCCTCGCCCACCGCCCTGGCGGGCATCCGCGCGTTCGGCGGCACGGACTTCGACCTGCACGGCGCGCTGGACTCGCTCGTCGAGGCGGCCACGGTCCCCACCGAACAGGACCTGTCGGCCGCCGGGAAGCCGGTGCTCTCGGTGGGCCAACGACCCTCCCTCGACAAGTACGTGAAGCTGCACTACATGCCGTCCGTCTCCAACGCCTGGGGCGGCGCGGCCGAGACGCTCGAGATGTCCGGCGCCGACTTCTCCCTCTCCCAACTCGCCACCGCGGCAGGGGAGAAGGACACCGCGGCCACCTTCGCCAAGCGTTCCCAGTGGTGGCAGAACAACTTCAACACCGCCGCCGACCCCACCGGCGGCTACATCGCCAACCGCAAGGCCGACGGCAGCTGGGTCACCGGGTTCACACCGTCGACCGGCAACGGATTCGTCGAGGGCACGGCCGCCCAGTACACCTGGATGGTGCAGCACAACCCGGCCGGCCTGTTCGCGGCGATGGGCGGCAAGGACAAGGCACTCGCCCGCCTCGACACCTTCTTCCACGACGCCGACGGCGGCTGGGTCTTCACCGGTAGCGGCGGCGACAAGTCCGAACTGGACAACGAGCCGTCGATCAACGTGCCCTACCTGTACGACTATGCGGGCGCCCCGTACAAGGCGCAGGAGACGGTGCGCGCCGCGATGCGGCAGCTGTGGTCCACCGAACCCGCGGGCATCCCCGGCAACGACGACCTCGGGGCGATGTCCTCCTGGTACGTCTTCTCCGCGCTCGGCATGTACCCGCAGGTGCCGTCCCGCGCCGAACTCGCCCTCGCCTCACCGCTGTTCCCCCGCGTCGAGATCGACCGGCCGCACGGCAACGACATCTCCATCCGCGCGGACGGCGCCGCCGCCGACTCCCCGTACATCCAGTCCCTGAAGGTCGACGGCCGTACCGCCGACCGTTCTTGGCTCCCGTCCTCCCTCGTACGGGACGGCGGCCGGCTCGACTACACGCTCTCCGGAACGCCGGACAAGGAGTGGGGCAGCGACCCCTCCGACGCCCCGCCCTCCTTCCGTGAGGGCGAGCAGCCGTACCAGATCGGTGTGGGTCCGACCACGGCGACGATCGCACCGGGCGAGAGCGCGAAGGTCGGTATCCGTGCCCTGTCGATGAGCGGCGGTACCGGGCCCGAGGTGCGGTTCAAGGTCGAGGTGCCCGACGGGATCACCGCAACTCCCGCCGAGGGAACGGTCGTCGACAGCTCGCAGGAGATCACCCTGAGTTCCGGCAAGGACATGAAACAGGGCTTCTACGACGCCAAGGTCACGGTGACGTCGGACGACACCTCGTACGAGCAGCCCGTGGCCCTGACGGTGGCCGCCCCCGGAACCCTCCTCGCCGCCTACAACAACACCGGTGTCTCGGACGACGAGGGCGAGCACGACGAGGCCGACTACGACGGCGGCGGCTGGAGCTACTCCCGCCAGGCCCTCGCGGCGGCCGGCCTCACGCCCGGCGGGCAGGGCACGGTCGACGGGCTGACCTTCAGCTGGCCCGACTCGCCCTCCGCCCGCCCGGACAACGTCTCGGCGGCCGGGCAGACCGTCGAACTCGCCGACCCGGCGGCCAAGTTGTCGTTCGTCGGCAGCGCGGTCAACGGCAACCAGCAGACCAAGGCCACCGTCACCTACAGCGACGGCACCACCGACACGGTCGACCTCTCCTTCACCGACTGGACCGTGGGCGGCGGCGCCGGGACCGTCCAGTACGGCAACGAGGTCGTCGCCAAGACCGCGTACCGCAACGTCGCCGGCGCGGACAAGGACCCGGTGGCGACGTACATCTTCGCCACCAAGCCGTTCGCGGCACCCGAGGGGAAGACGATCGCGAGTGTGAAGTTGCCGGAGAACACCGACCTGCACGTGTTCACCATCGCGACCGGCTGACAACGGGAACTACGAGTCCAACACCTCTCGCAGCCAAGCGAGTTGGCGGCGTACGTGCACCGCGTCGCCGCCCTCGTGGCCGTTGTACGGATAGGGGTGGATCTCCTTGCGCGGGGCGTCGTCGGTCAGTTCCGCATAGCGGTTGAACGCGGCGTACGCCCCGCTCGGCGGGCACACGGTGTCGCGCAGGCCGACCCCGAACTGGGCCGGCGCGTGCGCGCGGCGAGCGAAGGAGATCCCCTCCATGTAGGAGAGCGTGCGGTACGCGGCCGTCTCGGCGCCCCGGTGGACGGCCAGATAGGCCGGGATCTCGCCGTACGGGCCCGCGTCGGTGAGGTCGAGTGCCCGCCGGATGCCGCACAGGAAAGGGGCGGTGACCAGGGCCGCCGCCAGGTCCGTAACCAGTCCCGCGACGGCCAGCGCGAGTCCGCCGCCCTGGCTGTTGCCGACGGCGGCGGTCCGCGCCGCGTCCACACCCGGCAGCGCGCGCACCGCCGCCACCGCCCGGACAGCGTCCGTGATCAGCCGACGGTAGTGATAGTCGTGCGGGGCGGTCAGTCCGCGCACCGCCGGGCCCGGGCCGCCCGCCGTCGCCCCGGCCTGCGGGTCGGGGGTGTCGCCGCCGCAGCCGTACTGGTCGCCCTGGCCGCGGTTGTCCATCAGCAGATGCGCGTACCCGGCGTTCACCCAGGTCAGCCGCTCGTGCGGGAGGCCACGGCCGCGGCCGTACCCCGCATACTCGACGACGGCGGGGAGGGGCTCCGACACCCCTGCCGGTCTGCTGAACCAGGCGCGGACCGGATCCCCCGCGAAGCCCCGGAACGTCACGTCCCAGGACTCCGTCAGCCGTAGCCCGGTCTCCACCGGTCGCAGGGACACCAACGGGTCCCACTGGGCTGCCTCCTTGAGGGTGTCCCGCCAGAACTCGTCGAAGTCGGCGGGCTCTTCGGGGGCCGGACGATGGCGCTCCAGCTCGGGCAGCGGAAAGTCGAACGCGGGCACGGGGGCACCTCGCAGGAGTCGGTCGGACGCTGGAAACTTGCGGGGTTCAGCTCGACGGTTTTCGTGTTCTACCCCGTCGGCAGCGGATTGCAACTCTCCCACGTAGGTCTCCACAGAGCGCTGCAGTAACCATTGACAGCGCTTTCTGAGTGCCCATAGGTTGCCGCAAAGTTACCGGTAAGAGCTCGAAAGTTTCGGCCAGTTCTCTGCCACGGGAGGCCCGAGCATGAGCACCTCCACCACGTCGGCCTCTCCGCCCGGCACCCAGGACCCACCGAAGCCGGCTCCGCCCCCGCCGCGCCGGGCTCCGCGCGGCGGGTGGCGGCGGGCGCTGCGCCGCGACTGGCAGCTGTACTCGCTGGCCGTGCTGCCGCTGCTGTTCTTCCTCGTCTTCCGCTATCTGCCGATGATCGGCAACGTGATCGCCTTCCGCCGGTTCGAGCCCGGTGGGTCGATCTTCGGTGAGCAGTGGGTGGGGCTGCGCTATGTACGCATGTTCCTCACCGATCCCACCTTCTGGCAGGTGTTCCGCAACACGCTGTGGATGGGCGGGCTGACGCTGGTCTTCTGCTTCCCGATCCCGATCGTGCTGGCGCTGCTGCTCAACGAGGTGCGCCGGCGTTCGCTGAAACGGTTCGTCCAGTCGGTGTCGTACCTGCCGCACTTCCTGTCGATCGTGATCGTCGCCGGCATCACCCTGCAGATGCTCGCTTCCGACGGTCCGGTCAACCACGTACTGGGCTGGTTCGGACACGATCCGATCCGCTTCATCCAGGAACCCGAATGGTTCCGGACGATCTACGTGGGCTCGGAGATCTGGCAGACCGCGGGCTGGGGCACGATCCTCTATCTCGCCGCGCTCACCACCATCGACGAGGACCTGTACGAGGCCGCGCGCATCGACGGCGCGAGCCGCTGGCGGCAGACCTGGCACGTCACGCTGCCCGGCATCCGCCCCACCATGGTCACGCTGCTGATCCTCAACATCGGCACGTTCATGGCGGTCGGCTTCGAGAAGGTCCTGCTGCTGTACAACCCGTTGACGTATCCGACCGCCGACGTGATCTCGACGTACGTGTACCGGGCGGGTGTTGAGTCCAACAGCTTCAGCTACGCCGCCGCCATCGGGCTGTTCGAGGCGGTCATCGGGCTGGTGCTGATCACGACCGCCAACCAGCTCTCGCGTCGCACGGTGGGGACGAGCCTGTGGTGAATGTGCACCGGTCCACTCGGGGCCACCGTGTCTTCCAGGGCGTCAACGGCGTGATCCTGACCGCCGTCGTGGTCGTCACCCTGTACCCCTTTCTCAACATCATCGCCCGTTCGCTCAGCGGGGGGCGGCAGATCCGGGCCGGTGAAGTGACCCTGTGGCCCAAGGGGTTCAACCTCACCACGTACCGCATCGTCTTCCACGACTCGGTGTTCTGGCGCAGCTACGGCAACACGGTCTTCTACACGGTGGTCTCGACCGCCGTGGCCATGGTCCTGACGATCTGTTACGCGTACGTCCTGTCGAAGAAGCATCTCAAGGGGCGCAGCGTCCTCGTCGGTGCCGCCGTGTTCACCATGTTCTTCACCGGCGGGCTGATCCCCAACTACGTGCTGGTCACCAGCCTCGGCCTGAAGAACACGGTGTGGGCGCTGGCGCTCCCGAACGCGATCAGCGTCTTCAACCTGCTCGTGATGAAGGCCTTCTTCGAGAGTCTGCCGAGCGACCTGGAGGAGGCCGCGCAGATCGACGGCCTGCGTACGTACGGCATCCTGCTGCGGATCGTGCTGCCGCTGTCGAAGGCGGTCGTCGCGACCATGGTGCTGTTCTACTCGGTGTCCTTCTGGAACTCCTGGTTCGGAGCCTTCCTGTACATGGACCAGTCCGACCTCATGCCGGTCACCGTCTATCTGCGCAACATGATCGCGGGCGCCACCGGCGGCAGCAACGCGGGCGCCGCCACGGAGCAGCTCAGCCAGGTCGCGGCGAACATCCAGGCGGTCACGATCGTGCTGACGTCGCTGCCCATCCTCTGCGTGTACCCGTTCGTCCAGCGCTACTTCGTCTCGGGCGTGATGCTCGGCGCCGTCAAGGGCTGACGATCCGCGGCCGGCGCACACCCTCAACCGACTTACGGAACAAAGGAGTCTCCGTGAAGACCGAAGGACAGCAGAACGCGGGCCAGTTGTCGCGGCGCCAGATCCTGGCCGCCGCCGGCTTCATCGGCCTCGCCACTCTCACCGGCTGCGGCAGCGGCGACGGCGGCGGGGACGGCAAGGACCTGTCGAAGAAGCAGAACGGCGCGATGAAGGAGTATCGCGCCGGCCAGCAGTTCAAGGCGACCAAGGCGCTGTCCTTCTCGATGCTCCACAACGACAACCCGGGCTATCCGATGAAGACGAACTGGCTGTTCTGGAAGGAGGTTACCAAGCTCACCGGCGTCACCCTGAAGCCCGTGGACGTGCCGCTCGTCGACTACGAGAAGAAGCGCAGCGTCCTCATCGGCTCGGGCGACGCCCCCTTCCTGATCCCGAAGACGTACCACCCCTCGGAGGTGGCCTTCGTGTCCTCGGGCGCCATCCTCCCGGTCAGCGACTACGCGCACCTGATGCCCAACTTCCAGGCCAAGGTGAAGAAATGGAAGCTCGAGCCCGAACTCGACTCCATCCGCCAGTCCGACGGCAAGTACTACCTGCTGCCCGGCCTGCACGAGAAGCCCAAGTCCGGCTACTCGCTCTCCCTGCGCACGGACGTCCTGGACAAGCTGGGCCTGAGCCTGCCGACCACCTGGGACGAGGTGTACGACGTCTTCAAGGCGATCAAGGAGGAGTACCCCGGCCGCTACCCCTTCTCCGACCGCTGGAGCACCAACACCCCCTTCACCGTGGGGGCGTTGCAGAGCTACCTCGGCCAGGCGTACGGGGTCCATGCCGGCTGGACCTACGACAACATCAGCTTCGACTCGACGGCGAAGAAGTTCGTCTTCACCGGTGCGTTGGACCAGTACCGGGCGATGATCGAGTACCTGAGAAAACTGGTCGCCGAGAAGCTGATGGACCCGGAGAGCTTCACCCAGACCGACGACCAGGCGATACAGAAGCTGCTGGGCGAGAAGTCCTTCGCGATCAGCGCCAACCCGCAGGAACTGGTGCAGAGTTACCGCTACGACCTCACCAAGCAGGTCAAGGGCGCGAAGATCGAGATGATCCCGGTGCCGCTCGGCCCGGCGGGCCCGATCGTGCTGGACGGCATCCGGCTGGAGAACGGCGTCATGGTCTCCAGCAAGGCCCTCAAGAGCACCGACTTCGTCGCGATGATGCAGTTCGTCGACTGGCTCTGGTACTCGGACGAGGGGCAGCGGTTCTGCAAGTGGGGCGTCGAGGGCGTCACGTACACCTACTCCGGCGGCAAGTACGAGCTCAAGGACGGCATCACCCTCATGGGCTCCGACCCGGACGCCCCGAAGGACCTCCAGAAGGACTACGGCTTCTTCAACGGTGTCTTCACGTACGGCGGCAGCTGGGCCCTGGTCTCCTCCAACTTCAGCCCGGACGAGAAGAAGTTCCAGGACGCGATGTCCCAGCGCAAGCAGCTGCCCGTCGCCCCGGCCCACCCGCTCCAGTCCGCCGAGCAGGAGCAGGCCTCGCTATGGGACACCCCGCTCAGGGACCACGTCGCCCAGAACACCCTCCAGTTCATTCTCGGCAAGCGCCCGCTGTCCGAATGGGGCGCGTACGTCACAGAGTTGAAGGCGAAGAACATGCAGCAGCTCGTCGATCTGCACAACAAGGCCTACGAGCGCTTCAAGAAGGAGAACGGGTGACCGTCCCCGTCCTCGTACCGGAGGAGGGGAGCGGCCGGCTGTCCGACGCCTGGCGTCACTGCGTCGGCACCGGCCGCCTCGAACTCGCCCTGCGCCGCGACTACCAGGACTCCCTCGCCCTGCTCCAACGGGACATCGGCTTCCGGCACATCCGAGGGCACGGGCTGCTCAGCGACGGCATGGGAGTGCACCGGCCCTACGAGTGGGAGGGCGAGCACCGGGTCCGGCACTCCTTCACCTACGTGGATCAGGTCGTGGACGCGTATCTCGGGCTCGGGATCCGGCCGTTCGTCGAACTCGGCTTCATGCCACAGGAGTTGGCGTCGGGCGAGCGGACGGTCTTCTGGTGGCACGGCCATGTGACCCCGCCCCGTTCGCACAAGGAGTGGGCCGGCCTGGTGCGGGCCACCGTGGCCCACCTCGTCGACCGCTACGGCCTCGACGAGGTGCGGACCTGGCCGATCGAGGTGTGGAACGAACCCAACCTGCCCGACTTCTGGGAGGGCGCGGACGAGGCCGCCTATCACCGGCTCTACGAGGTGACCGCGCACGCCGTGAAGGACGTGGACGCCGAGCTGCAGGTCGGCGGCCCGGCGATCTCGCCCGGCGCCGACGAGTGGCTGGAGCGGTTCGCCGAGTTCGCCGAACACCGGGACGTGCCCGTCGACTTCGTCTCCAAGCACGCCTACACCTCCGGCCCGGCCCAGCACGTGCCGTTCGGCGTCCACCAGACCCTCGCCCCGGCGACCCGCCTGCTCGAACAGTTCGCCTCGCCGCGCGAGCTCCTGAAGGGCACCGGGCTGGCCGAACTCCCGGTCCACATCACCGAGTTCAACTCTTCCTACCGACCCGACAACCCCGTCCACGACACCGCCTTCCACGCCGCGTACCTGGCACCGGTGCTGGCGGCCGGCGGCGACCACGCCGACTCCTTCTCGTACTGGACGTTCAGCGACATGTTCGAGGAGGTCGGCGTCCCGACCGCCCTGTTCCACGGCGGCTTCGGCCTGCTCACGCACCGGCAGGTGAAGAAGCCGACGTACCACCTGTACGCGTTCATGGCCCGGATGGGGGAGGAGCTGCTGACGCGCGGCGACGACCACCTGGTCACCCGGCACACCGACGGCCGCGTCACCGTCCTGGCCTGGGCGCCGGTCGACGCGAGCGGCGAGACCGCGGGCCCCGAACGGCACGTCCTGCGCCTGTCCGTCCCGATGCGCTCGGCGGAGGTGTTCGTACGCCGGTCCACAGTGGACGAGGAGCACGGCAACGCCCGTACGGCCTGGCAGCGCATGGGCAGCCCGCGCTCGCCGCGCCCGCACCAACTCGACGTACTCCACGAAGCGGCCGAACCCGCCCGCGGACACCGACGTCTGCCGGTCGAGGACGGCCGACTGACGCTGGACCTCACCCTGACCAGACACGAGATCACCCTCGTCGAGCTCAGCCCCGTCGAGGAGGAGGCACCGCAATGGTGGGACGAGCGCAGGCTGTTGGGGAAGGGGCTGCGATGAGCACCGCAGGCGAAGCAGCAGGGGGCACGCGATTGGGGCGCGGTGTCGCGCCGAGCGTCAGCGGGTTGGGCCTGGCGTCGGCGGGTGCTGGTGGGTCGGGTGCGGGGGGTGTCCTTCGGGCTGGTGGGCCTGGTGCGGAGGCCGCCCCTCAGGCCGGTCCGTCCGGTGCGGAGGCTGCTCTCCCTGCCGGTCGGCCCGGTTTGGAGGCTGCCCTTCAGGCCGGTCCGTCCGGTGCGGAGGCCACCCTTCAGGCCGGTCGGCCCGGTGCGGAAGCCACCCTTCACGCCGGTCCGTCCGGTGCGGAGGCCGCTCTCCACGCCGGTCGCCCCGGCCCGGCACCCGGCGTCCGAGCCGGACGACAGCAGCCGCCGCACAGCTATACCCCCGCCGGCGCTTCCCCCCGCACATCCACCCGCACCTCTACCTCCACCTCCATTGCGACCCCCGCCTCCATTGCCACCCCCACCTCCACCTCCTTCGGCGACGGCCCCCTGTCCCGCGCCGCCGCCCTGGTGCACACCCTCGTCACCGTCGAGGCCCTCCTGCTGGCGGCCGCCTCGCCGGGGCTGGCCGCGCTGTTTCTGCTGGGCCCCGAGCCCTCCAACCTCCCGCTCGCGGCCGTATGCCTGCTCCCGCTCGGTCCGGCCCTCTCTGCCGCGCTGTACGCCCTGCACCACCGCAGCCGCGACCTCGCCGACCTCCACCCGGCCCGCACCTATGCGCGCGGCTGGCGCCTCAACGCCCTTGCGGCCCTGAGACTTTGGACCCCTCTGCTGGCCTGGCTCACCGTGATCGCGTTCACGCTCACCCACTTCTCCGCGACCGGACTGCCCGGCTGGTGGGCGTTGCTGCTGGCCGGCATCGGGTTCGCGTCCCTCCTCTGGGGTGCCCACGCCCTCGTGCTGACCTCGCTCTTCGCCTTCCGTACCCGAGACACCGCCCGCCTCGCCGCGTACTTCCTGTTCCGGCACGGCAGGGCCTCCCTCGCCGCGGCCTCGCTGCTCGTGCTGGCCGCCGGAGCGACCGCCCTGCTCACCGAGGCCCTGCCCGCCCTGCTGGCCGCCCCGCTGCTGCTCTCCCTGCTGCACAGCAGCCGCCCGGTGATCGCCGAGACCCAGGAGGACTTCACCGCATGACCTTCCGAAACGACGGCAAGCTCCCGCCGACCGCCAAGATCCCCTACGGCGGCGACTACAACCCCGAGCAGTGGCCGGACGAGGTCTGGGACGAGGACCACCGCCTGTTCACGGTGGCCGGCATCGACACCCTCACCGTCGGGGTCTTCTCCTGGTCCCTCACCCAACCCGCCGAGGACACCTACGACTTCACGATCCTCGACCGCATCCTCGACCGCGCCGCCGCCGAGGGCCGCCAGGTCTGCCTGGCCACCGGCACCGCCGCCCTCCCGCCCTGGCTCGCCAAGAAGTACCCCGAGGCCAACCGCACCGACTTCGAGGGCCGCCGCCACCGCTACGGCCAGCGGCACAACTTCTGCCCCAGCTCACCCGCGTACCGCCGCCTCGCGACCGCGCTGGCGGACCGGCTCGCCGAACGGTACGCCCACCACCCGGCGTTGCTCGCCTGGCACATCAACAACGAGTACGGCGGCGTCTGTTACTGCGAGCTGTGCGCCGACGCGTTCCGCACCTGGCTGCGGAACAAGTACGCCACCCTCGACGCCCTCAACGACGCCTGGTGCACGACCTTCTGGTCGCACCGCTACACCGGCTGGGCCGAGATCGAGCCGCCGAGCGCCCTCACCGAACACTGGCGCGGCCCCGACCACACCGCCTTCCAGGGCACCACCCTCGACTACTCCCGCTTCACCACCGACGCACTGCTCGGCTGCTTCCTCGCCGAGAAGGAGGCGATCCGCCGGCACGACCCCGAGACACCCGTCACCACCAACCTCATGGGCATGTTCCGCCCTCTCGACTACCACCGCTGGGCGCCCCACCTCGACTTCGCCTCCTGGGACAACTACCCACCCCTGGACGCCCCGCCGACCCGGGCCGCCCTCGCCCACGACCTGATGCGGGGGCTGAAAAACGGCGCCCCTTTCTGGCTGATGGAACAGACCCCTTCCACAACGGCCTGCCGTGACGTCAACCCGCTCAAGCGGCCCGGCGAACTCCGCCTCACCACCTTCCAGGCGATCGCCCACGGCGCCGACGCCGCCCTGTACTTCCAGATGCGCGCCTCCCGCGGAGCCTGCGAGAAGTACCACGGCGCGGTCATCGGCCACGCGGGCCGCGACGACACCCGGGTCTTCCGTGAAGTCGCCGATCTAGGCCGGGAGTTGGAGCTCCTGGAGAACGTCACGCTCGGTGCCCGCACCCCCGCCCGCACCGCCCTGGTCTACGACTGGGACAGCTGGTGGGCCCTGGAGATCTCCGACGGCCCCTCCCGGCTGGTCCGTTACGTCGATGTCGTCCACGCCTACTACCGCGCCGCCCGCGAGGCCGGCGCCGACGTGGACGTCGTACCGCAGACCGCCGACCTGACCGGCTACGACGTGGTCCTCGCCCCCGCCCTGCACATGATCAAGGGCGACCTGGCGGCCCGCCTCGAAGCCGTGGCCGCTCGCGGTGGCACCGTGCTCTCCACGTTCCTCTCCGGCCGGGTCGACGAGCACGACCGCGCGTTCCTGACCGACGTCCCCGGCCCGCTCGCCGACCTGATGGGCATCCGCGTCGACGAGTGGGACTCCCGCCCGGCGGAGTTCGTACAGCCCGTCCACCTGGGGGAGTCGGTCTGCGAGGCCCGTCTCGTCTTCGAGATCGTGCTGCCGCGCGGCGCCGAGCCCGTCGCCACGTACGGCGCCGACTTCTACGCGGGCACCCCGGCCGTCACCCGGCACCCGTACGGCGAGGGCGAGGGCTGGTACGTCGCCACCGCCCTCGACCAGCCGGGCGTCGACCAGGTCGTACGCCGCGTCCTCGCCCGCCACGACCTCCTCGGACCGTACGCCGACCACCCGACCGTCGAGACCGCCCACCGAGCCGCCCCCGACGGCACCCGACTCCTCTTCCTCCTCAACCACGCCCCGGAACCAGCCCGGTTGGACGCCCACACCACCGCGACCGACCTGCTCACCGGCAAGCGGACCGAGGAGGGCGAGCCCCTCACCCTCGACCCGCTCGGCGTCGCGGTCCTGCGCCTCCACTGAACGGTGCGCCCCTTCAGACCGGACGCCGACGCGTTCGAGGCGCCGCGTCAGAAGATGGTCCGCCCCGACTCGTCCGGCACTCCGGACTTCCGGAAGAAGTAGCTGTTGATCTGATCGCGCCACTCGCGGGCGCTGCGGAGCTGCTCCGCGTACCGCTCCGCCACCCGCGCGTGGCGCCCGGGCTCCACCTGCCCGGCCAGTGAGGCCCACGTCTCCACGGCCTCCTCCACCTCCGCCACGCCCTCGAAGTGCGTGTCGTAGATGTGCTGGATCACGGTCTTCCCGCTCTTCAGCACGTGCCCGTACGGCACATGGTGGAAGAACAGCAGCAGTTCGTCCGGGCAGGTCTGCGGTGACTCGTACATCTCGGCCCACGGCTTGGCGTACTGCCCGGCGTACCCGGTACCGCCCGCCACGCTCCGGTCGACGCCGATGCCGTCCCGGTCGGCGAAGTGGTAGGTGCCCCAGGGGCTGTACTCGTAGCCGTCGACGCTCGGGCCGTAGTGGTGCCCCGGCTGCACCATGAAGCCCACGCCCAGCGGTGCGGTGTACTTCTCGTACGTCCGCCAGGACCCGCTCAGCAGGTCACACAGCCCCTCCGGGACCGGGGCGAACGTCAACCCGAGCCACTCGTCCAGGAGTTCGTGCGGATCCGCGTCAGGCTGCCAGGCGAGCCTGCCGAAGGTGTAGAGGTTGGCCTGGGCCAGCGGATGCCCGGTCCAGAACGGGTCGTCCCCGACGTTCGACACCGCCACGAGTCCGCCGCGCGCCAACTCCCCCGCGCAGGCGCCCTCTTCGAGCCGGAACCGCAGCACCTCGCTCCACATGGGCCCGAGCCAGCACACGTGCCGCTGCTGCCCGGTGTACTCCTGCGTGGCCTGCAGCTCCACCGCGAGCCGCGTGTCCGGCATCGCGCCGATCAGCGGCGAGACGGGCTCGCGCACCTGGAAGTCCATCGGCCCGTGCTTCACCTGGAGCACCGCGTTGGGGGCGAACTCCCCGTCCAGCGGCACGAAATGGTCGTACGCGGCCCGTGCCCGGTCCGTCGTCCGGTCCCGCCAGTCCTGGTGGTGGTTGTAGACGAACGCCCGCCAGTGCACGGTCCCGCCGTGCGGGTCGAGCGCGGCGGCCAGCATGTTCGCTCCGTCGGCGTGGCTGCGACCGTACGCGAACGGCCCCGGCTGCCCCTCCGAGTCGGCCTTCACGACGTACCCGCCGAAGTCGGGGACGGCCTCGTACACCCGTGCCGTCGTCTCGGCCCACCATTCCCGCACGCCCGCGTCGAGCGGGTCGGCCCTCTCCAGGCCGCCGAGCACCACCGGCGCGGCGAAGGTGACCGACAGATGCGTCCGGACGCCGTAGGGGCGCAACGCGCCCGCGATGGCCGCCACTTCACCGATCCGGTCGGTGAGCAGGTGTGCCTCGGTCTCGTGGACGTTGACGTTGTTCACCGCGACGGCGTTGATCCCGCAGGCCGCCAGCAGCCGTCCGTACGCCCGCACTCGCTCCAACTCGCCGCGCGCCCGCCCGTCCGCCCAGAACAGCGACCCGCCCGCATACCCGCGTTCCACCTGGCCCATGACCGGGTGCACGGCCACGTTGTCCCAGTGGTCCAGCATCCGCAGGGCCAACGCCGGTTCGTGGTACTCCCGTTGACGCTCCCCGTGGAACGCGGCCTCCCCGAGCCGTACGACGTGGAGCAGGCCGTACAGCAGCCCGGCCCCGCCGTACGCGCCGACGGTCGTACGACCGTCCTCGCGCCGGCACGTGAAGCCCTCGTCCCCCAGCTCCTGGGGGCCGGTCAGCTCCAGCACCAGGTCGAACGGCCCGGGGGCCGCGTCGCGTTCGACGCGGCCCCCGAACCGCTCACAGGCCCGTGCCACTTCCCCGTGCACCGTGTCCACCAGTGGACCCGATCCGCGGACCAGCGTCCGCCGGGTGCCGATCGGCCGGAACGCCTCGTCCGGCAGCCAGGCCGGATCGACACCCTCGGGCGGGACGGGCACGGGAAGCGGCATGAGACCTCCAACTCGGCTGCTCAGGCGAGCAGTTCGACCTCCGAGACCACCGCCTCGCCGTCGAGGACCAGACGGTACTTCCCGTACGTACCCGCAGACCCCACGGTGAACGCGCGGGTCTGCCGGTCCCATCTGAAGGATTCGCCGGACCGCTCGTCGAGGGTCTTCCATGTGGTGCCGTCGGTGGAGCCCTGGAGCGTCCAGCCGGTCGGCGCCTTGGTGTGGTCTGCTCCCGAAGTCACCGTGTACTGCAGCCCCTTGACCGGCCCGGAGACCGGCAGGTCCACGGAGGTCACGGTCGCCTCGGTCACCGAGGTGTTGTCGAACAGTGCCCCTTCGCCCTTCAGCACGTCCGCACGGGGCGTCGGCACCTTGTCGTCCTGGGTGATCGACACCGGTGCCGCGTTCTTGCCCGTGCCCCAGGACGAGGGCTTCGACCCCATGTCGAAGTCCAGGACCCCGCCCTTCTCGAGCAGCTCGTGGGGGAGCGAAGTCTTCGTCCACGTACGGCCGTTGACCTTCAGCCCCTGTACGTACACGTTCTTCGCGCTGTTGTTCGGCGCCTTGACGACGAGGTCGTGGCCGTTCTCCAGATGCACCGTCGCCTTCTTGAACAGCGGCGATCCGATGGCGTACTCGCCGCTGCCCATCACCAGCGGGTAGAAGCCGAGCGAGGAGAAGAGGTACCAGGCCGACTGCTCGCCGTTGTCCTCGTCGCCGTGGTAGCCCTGCCCGATCTCGCTGCCGGTGTACAGGCGCGACAGCACCTCACGGACGTTCTTCTGCGCCTTGTAGGGCTCGCCCGCCGCGTCGTACATGTAGTTGACGTGGTGGGCGACCTGGTTGGAGTGTCCGTACTGGCCCATCCGCACGTCCCGCGCCTCCGTCATCTCGTGGATGACACCGCCGTACGAGCCGACGAAGTCCGGAGACGCCGTCTCGGGGGTGGCGAAGTACTTGTCGAGCTTGTCCGCGAGGGCGCTGCGGCCGCCGTACAGGTTGGCGAGGCCCCGGCTGTCCTGCGGAGCGGTGAAGGCGTAGCCCCAGCCGTCGGTCTCCGTGTAGTCGTAGCCCCACACGCGCGGGTCGTACTTGGACGAGTCCACACGCCAGTTGCCCTTGTCGTCCTTCCCCTGGAAGAAGCCCGCTTTGGAATCGAAGAGATTCACATAGTCCTGGGCGCGGTTGAGGAAGTACTCGGACTCCTCCTTGTAGTGCTTCTCGCCCGTCTTCTTGTAGAGAGACCGGCCCATCTCCGCGATGCCGTAGTCGTTGACGTAGCCCTCCATCGCCCACGACAGGCCCTCGCCGGTGTCCGTGCTCGTGTAGCCGAGGAAGGGCGAGGTGGCCATGCCCTTGCGGCCGACGCCCGACGCCGGAGGCACGACCGTCGCGTTCTTCAGTGCCGCGTCGTACGCCGCCTCGGCGTCGAAGTGGACGCCCTTGACGTACGCGTCCGCGAAGGCGACGTCCGAGGAGGTACCGGTCATCAGGTCCGCGTAGCCGGGGGAGGACCAGCGCGAGGTCCAGCCGCCGTCCTTGTACTGCTGCACGAACCCGTCGACCATCTCGCCCGCCTGAGAGGGCGTCAGGAAGGAGTACGCCGGCCAGGTGGTCCGATAGGTGTCCCAGAAGCCGTTGTTGACGTACACCTTGCCGTCCACGATCTTCGCGCCGGTGTGCGTCGGGGTGTCCGGTCCCGGCATCGGCGAGAACGGGGACGCGTACTGGTACGTCGAACCCACCTTCTCGAAGCCGGAGTTGGGGTACAGGTACAGCCGGTACATGCTGGAGTACAGCGTGGTCAGCTGGTCCGGCGTCGCACCCTCGACCTCGACCTTCCCGAGCAGCTTGTCCCAGGTGCGCTGGGCACGGCTCTTCACTGTGTCGAAGGACGTGCCGTCCGGGATCTCCTGGCGCAGGTTGTCCTTGGCCTGGTCGACGCTGATGAGCGAGGTGGCGAGGCGGAGGGTGACGGTACGGTCCTTGCCCGCGTCGAACCGCATGAAGCCCTTGACGCCGCTGGAGGACCCGTCCTTCACGGGCTTGTCGAACACGCCGTAGACGAAGAGCCGGGTCGCGCCCGTCGACAGCCCGGACTTCACGTCCGAGTAGCCGGTGACGATCCCGTTGTCCTTGTCGAGCGTGAGCCCGGCCTGCTCCGTCACGTTGTCGAAGACGACGCTCGCGTCGTCGCCGGGGTAGGTGAAGCGGAGCGCCGCCGCGTGGTCGGTCGGGGTCATCTCGGCCTTCAGGCCGTTCTCGAACTTGACCCCGTAGTAGTACGGCCGCGCGGTCTCGTTCTCGTGCCGGAAGGCCAGCTCGCGGGCCTCACGACCGGTGTCCGGAGTGCCGGAGGCCGCCGACGGCATGACCTGGAAGGTCTGCCGGTCACCCATCCACGGGCTCGGCTCGTGGCTCGCGCTGAACGCCTGGATCGTCGGCAGGTTGTCGTCGTTGTTCGCCCGCGCGTAGTCGTACAGCCAGCTCAGCGAGCCCGCGTTGGTCACGGGCGTCCAGAAGTTGAAGCCGTGCGGCATGGCCGTCGCGGGGAAGTTGTTGCCGCGCGAGAAGCCACCGCTGGAGTTGGTGCCGCGGGTGGTGAGCGCGTAGTCGGACAGGTGGGCCTTCGGCTTCTCGGGCGCGACGCGCTTGATCGACACGTCGTCCAGCCAGCCGCGGAACTTCGCCGGGCCCTTGGGGGAGTCGTACGCCACCAGGATCCGGTCGACGGTCTTCCCGGCCGCGACCGACCCGATCCGCGAGACCACGTTGTTCCACTGGTTGACGTAGAGCGCCTTCGAGGCGCCCTGCCCCTGCGGCGACAGCGCGAACCCGTGCTGGTCGGTCGCCCCCAGGCCGCTCAGATAGGTGCCGTCCGTGAAGGCCAGGTCGACGGAGACGTTCGTGGCGTCGTAGTCGAGGTCCCCGTCCGCCATCGACGGGAAGAGCCGGTACGACAGCTGCGTGTCCCGGCCGACGGCGACGTTCACGTCGAAGACCTTGTTGTACGAGTACGCCCGCCCGTCGGCGGTGTGCCGTCCGGCGTAGCGCAGGGCCCTCTTTCCGGTGAACCCGGCGCCCGCCTTCGCGGTGGGCGATCCGCTCGGGCCGCGGTCGACGAGCGACAGCATGTCCTGCGGGACCGGGCCGCCGCTGCCGCCCGTGGAGAACTGCACGTCGGCCAGCTGCAGGATGTCGTCGGCGCCGTTGTTCTTGGTGATGTCGAGCCGGAAGTGCTGGTACTCGGCGGGCTCCGCCAGGTCGTACGACTTCGTCTGGAAGCGCTCGGAGAAGGACTCGCCGGAGCGGGTGTCGAGGGTCTTCCAGTCCTTGCCGTCCGTGGAGCCCTGCAGGGTCCAGTCCCTGGGGTCGCGTTCGGCGAAGTCATTGGCCGAGGTGAGCGCGTACGTCACGAGCTTGATCGGCTTGTCCAGGTCGAACTCGGCCCAGCCGGTGGGTTCGAAGGTCAGCCACTTGGTGCCGGACTCGCCGTCGACGAGGTTCTCCTTCACCTCGCCGCCGTCGGTGTTCTCGGCGCTGGCCCGTACGTCCGTGACGTGGTCGGTCACGTTGCCCGGGATGCCGGTGCTGTAGCCGCCGTCGACGCCCGAGGACCGGTTGGTGCCGTCCGGTGTCGTGTCGACGGTGTTGAGCCAGTCGGGCGCCGGATCGCCCGCCTCGAACGAGGACGCGAAGTCCTGGTCCGGGGCCGGCGCCTTTTCCGGCAGTGCGGTGGCTGCTCCCTGGGAGCCCACCGCCAAAGCAAAAGCGGCCGCCAACACGACCGCCGGACCCCATCTGTGACCCCATCTGTGCTGAGCTCTGTGCCGCATACGCCAGCACCCTCCCTGCGCTCACGGACAACGTTGTCAATTTCGACGCGCAGAGACCAGTAGTGGGCCAAGTGGTCAGTGATGTCAAGGGTGTTGCCTGTGGCATTCGGGGCCTATGTCGCGGATTTATCCGGCAAGGTGGTCACAGGTGGCCCATATTTCCTGGAGGTCTCAACTCGGATAAGACCATTGGCCAACCTTGCATTCGATCTTGCTCCGCTGGCGGGAAGTGGACTATACCTGTCGGCAATTCACCCGATCCGTTCTTCACGATCCGCACAGCCTGCACGACCCTGCTTGACCTGACCGCGGTGCCGGGGAGGATCCGGTTCACCGCCTGAGTCCTGGAGAAGGCGAGGACTTGAGCATGGGATCCACTTCCGCCGAGAACAACGGCACCGCGGGTGTCGGCCGCCGCGATCTGATCAAGCGGTCCGCCGCGCTCGGTTTGATCACCGTACCCACGATGAGCTTCCTGTCGGCGTGTGCCAGCAGCGGCGGCGACGACAGCGGCGACAAGGCCAAGGCGGGCAAGAAGACCGCCAAGAACCCGCTGGGCGTGAACGACACCGCGGGGATGGAGTTCGTCCTCTTCGACGGCGGCTTCGGCAAGGAGTACGCCCAGGACGCCGTCAAGATCTACGAGAAGAACTTCCCCAAGGTGAAGGTGAAGTTCTCCGCCACCCAGAAGATCCAGTCCACGCTCCAGCCCCGCTTCAACCAGGGCACCCCGCCGGACCTGATCGACAACTCCGGCGCCGAGCAGATGGACATGGGCGTCCTGGTCGGCAAGAAGCAGCTCGCCGACCTCACCCCGCTCCTGGACGCGCCGTCCTACGACGACCCGAACAAGAAGGTCCGCGACACGCTGCGCCCCGGCATCGTGGAGATGGGCCAGTTCGACGGCGACCCGGTCTGGATCATGTACTACGCCTACACGGTGTACGGCGTCTGGTACTCGCAGAAGGCCCTGGACTCGCTCGACGCGGAGTACCCCAAGACCTGGGACGAGATGCTCGCCGTGTGCGAGAAGGCCAAGAAGAAGGGCATGGCGGGCTGGACGTACGCGGGCAAGTACCCGTACTACATCCCCTTCTCGCTGTACCCGATGATCGGCAAGGTCGGCGGCCGCGAGGTCCTCGACGCCATTGACAACCTCGAGCCGAACGCCTGGAAGCACCCGGCCGTCAAGGCCTGCTTCGACGCCTACTACGAGCTCTACAAGAAGGGCTACATCCTCAAGGGCACCCCCGGCCTCGACCACATCCAGTCGCAGACCGCGTGGGCCAAGGGCAAGGCGCTGTTCATCCCGAACGGCTCCTGGGTGGAGAACGAGTCGGCGAACGTCATCCCCAAGGACTTCAACCTCGCCGTCTCCGCGCCCACCGGCATCGACAGCTCCGACAAGATGCCCTTCGGCACCATCTGGGCGTCCGGCGGCGAGCCCTTCATCGTGCCGGCCAAGGCGAAGAACCCCGAGGGCGGCATGGAGCAGCTGCGCATCATGCTCAGCGAGGCGTCCTCGAAGAACTTCACCAGCAAGGTGAAGTCGCTGACCGCGTTCAACGGCGGCACCAGTGGCATCACCCTGACTCCGGGCCTCACCTCCGGTGTCGCGGCGCTCAAGCTGGCCGGGGACAACGTCCTGAACCCGCGTCTCCAGGACTGGTACGTGCAGCTGCAGAAGGAGCAGATTGGTGTGGGGGGCCTCGGCGAGATGATGGCCGGCCGGGCCACCCCGGCCGAGACCATCAAGAAGATCCAGGGCTTCGCCGACGCGGCCGCCAAGGACACGTCGATCAAGCACTACAAGCACCAGTGAGGGTCCGTCACCAGCGGCAGCACCCGCCCAGAGATCGGGGTAGGTAGTAATGCAGCACGGCAAGTACCGGTTCATCGTGGGGTTTTTGGCACTGCCCCTGGGGCTGTACGCGCTTTTCGTCGTCTGGCCGTTCATCCAGTCCATCTACTACTCGTTCACGGACTGGACCGGCCTGAGCCCCGAATTCAAGATGGTCGGCTTCGACAACTACAAAAGGATGCTCGACGACGAGATCTTCTGGAAGTCGTTGCAGCACAGCCTGCTGTTCGCGTTGGTGCTGCCGGTGGTGACGATCAGTCTGGCCTTGTTCTTCTCCTTCATGATCAATGTGGGCGGACGGAGAAGGCGCGGCGGCCCGGTGATTTCCGGTGTCCGCGGTTCGTCCTTCTACAAAATCGTCTACTTCTTTCCGCAGGTGCTCTCGATCGCGATCGTCGCCCTGTTGTTCGCCTTCGCGTACAACCCGGACAGCGGCGCGATCAACTCCCTGCTGCGCGGGATCGGGCTCGACAGCGTCCAGCCGCTCTGGCTGGGCGACCCGAGCCTCGCCCTGTGGTGCGTGATGGCCGTGCTCGTCTGGTCCTCGGTCGGCTTCTTCGTGGTCCTCTTCTCCGCCGGGATGGCCTCCATCCCGGCGGACCTGTACGAGGCCGCGCTGCTCGACGGGGCGAGCCGGTTCGCCACGTTCTTCCGCATCACCCTGCCGCTGCTCTGGGACACCGTGCAGTCCGGCTGGGTCTACATGGGCATCCTCGCGCTGGGAGCCGAGTCGTTCGCGGTCGTGCAGATCATGACGACCGGGCCCGGCGGTCCCGACTACTCGACCACCGTCATGGTCCTGTACGTGTACCAGAAGGCGTTCCGTGACGGGCAGGCCGCCTACGCGACCACCATCGGCGTCGCCCTGCTCGTCGTCACGCTGGCCTTCGCGGCGATCGTGATGCGGCTGGGCCGGCGCGAGCGGCTGGAGTACTGATCAGATGAAGACGACACAGACCCCCGCCCCCGTGCCGGCCGAGTCCGGCGCCACCATCAGCAAGGTCGACGTCCCGGCCGACCCGCCCGTGAAGGAGAAGAAGGAAGGAAACGTCCTCAACGCCTTCTCCCACGGGATGCTCATCCTCTGGGCGTTCATGGTCGTCATGCCGCTGGTGTGGGCGGTGATGACGTCCTTCAAGGACGACAACTCCATCTTCAGCTCGCCCTGGGCGCTGCCGGACAAGCTGCACTTCGACAACTGGGCGCGGGCCTGGACCGACGCCAACATGAGCGACTACTTCCTCAACACCATTCTGGTGGTGGGCGGTTCACTCATCGGAACGCTGGTGCTCGGCTCGATGGCGGCGTATGTGCTCGCCCGGTTCGACTTCCCGGGCAACCGCTTCATCTACTTCCTCTTCATCGGCGGCATGAGCTTCCCGATCATGCTGGCGCTGGTCCCGTTGTTCTACGTCGTGAACAACATGGGCCTCCTGAACACCATTCACGGCCTGATCCTCGTCTACATCGCGTACTCGCTGCCGTTCACGGTCTTCTTCCTGACCGCGTTCTTCCGGACCCTGCCGACCTCGATCGCCGAGGCGGCCTTCGTCGACGGGGCCTCGCACAGCAGGACGTTCTTCCAGATCATGCTGCCCATGGCCAAGCCCGGCCTGATCAGCGTGGGGATCTTCAACTTCCTGGGGCAGTGGAACCAGTACATGCTCCCGACGGTGCTCAACACCGACCCGGACAAGCGCGTACTCACCCAGGGCCTGGTGCAGCTCGCGGCCAGCCAGGGCTACAAGGGCGACTGGTCCGGCCTCTTCGCCGGTCTGGTGATGGCGATGCTGCCGGTGCTGGCGGCGTACATCATCTTCCAGCGGCAGGTGGTGCAGGGACTGACGGCGGGCGCGCTGAAGTAGCGGCCCGACCGCTTCCGAACGCGTCGCTCCCGGCTCGGGGGCGGCGCGTCGCCATGTGTACACGAACGCGGATACGGTTCAACCTCTTGACGGGAGGCGACCCGAACGGCTCAGCTTAGAGTTCACTAGTTGGACATAGACGGGACCTCATTGAGGCGGTCCCGCGCGCAGGAGGTCGTCGTGGAGACTCCGGGGTCGCAGTCGTCACTGCACCGAGCCAACCTGGAACGGGTCGTACGGGCCGTCCGGCTGGCCGGGTCGCTCACGCAGGCGGAGATCGCCAGGACCACGGGCCTGTCCGCCGCGACGGTCTCCAACATCGTCCGCGAGCTCAAGGACGGCGGAACGGTCGAGGTCACGCCCACCTCGGCGGGCGGCCGCAGGGCCCGCAGCGTCTCCCTGAGCGGCGACGCCGGCATCGTCATCGGCGTGGACTTCGGGCACACGCACCTGCGCGTGGCGGTCGGCAACCTCGCCCACCAGGTGCTCGCCGAGGAGTCCGAGCCGCTGGACGTGGACGCCTCCTCGACACAGGGCTTCGACCGGGCGGAAGAGCTGGTCAATCGCCTGATTGCAGCAACCGGGGTCGACCGCTCCAAGATCGCGGGCGTGGGCCTCGGCGTGCCCGGCCCGATCGACGTCGAGTCCGGCACCCTGGGCTCGACCGCGATCCTGCCGGGCTGGACCGGCACCAGGCCCGCCGAGGAGCTGCGGGGGCGCCTCGGAGTGCCGGTGCACGTGGACAACGACGCCAACCTCGGCGCCCTGGGCGAGCTGGTCTGGGGCAGTGGCCGGGGGGTCAGGGACCTGGCGTACATCAAGGTCGCGAGCGGTGTCGGCGCCGGTCTGGTGATCAACGGGAAGATCTACCGGGGCCCCGGGGGCACCGCAGGCGAAATCGGACATATTACACTCGACGAATCCGGTCCCGTCTGCCGCTGCGGGAACCGGGGATGCCTGGAAACCTTTGCCGCAGCGCGCTATGTGCTTCCGTTGCTCCAGTCGAGCCACGGCACCGACCTCACGATGGAAGGCGTCGTACGGCTGGCAAGGGACGGAGACCCGGGCTGTCGTCGGGTGATCGCCGACGTCGGCCGTCACATCGGCAGTGGAGTCGCCAATCTCTGCAATCTGCTGAACCCGAGCCGAGTGGTCCTGGGCGGTGATCTCGCCGAGGCCGGTGAGCTGGTGCTCGGGCCGATCAGGGAGTCCGTCGGCCGCTACGCCATTCCCAGCGCCGCGCGCCAACTGTCCGTTCTCCCGGGGGCACTTGGGGGCCGTGCGGAAGTGCTCGGAGCGCTCGCTCTCGCACTCAGCGAGATGGGCGATTCGACCCTTTTGGATGGTTCGCTGTCAGCAGCGACCCCTGCCTTCACTTAGAGAACGGATGGCACCGTTGCCATCTCGTTAAGGATTTACTTCTTGACGTCGCACGTGCGGCCGAGTTGACTTCCAGCCACCTCGGCCGCAACGACGCGGCCTCGTCAGGGAGGTTTCTGAAGTGAACACGCGTATGCGTCGTGCCGCGTTTGCCGTTGCGGCGAGTGCGATGGCCGTTTCCCTCGCCGCCTGTGGCAGTGCGAAGGAATCCGGCGGTGGTTCCTCCGAGTCGTCCGCCAAGAAGGGCGACAACATCAAGGTCGGTCTCCTGCTTCCGGAGAACCAGACCGCGCGTTACGAGAAGTTCGACAAGCCCCTGATCGAGAAGAAGGTCAAGGAGCTGACGAACGACAAGGGAACGCTCGTCTACGCCAACGCCAAGCAGGACGCCAGCCTGCAGGCCCAGCAGGTCGACACGATGGTCACCCAGAAGGTCGACGTCCTGATCGTGGACGCGGTCGACTCCGCCGCCATCAAGAACTCGGTCCAGAAGGCCAAGGACGCCGGCATCCCGGTCGTCGCCTACGACCGCCTGGCACAGGGCCCGATCGACGCGTACACCTCGTTCGACAACGTGACCGTCGGCAAGACCCAGGGTGAGGCCCTCCTCAAGGCCCTCGGCTCCAAGGCCAAGTCCGGCAAGATCGTCATGATGAACGGGTCGTCCACCGACCCGAACGCCGCCCAGTTCAAGCAGGGCGCGCTCGACGTGCTCAAGGGCAAGGTCACCATCGGCAAGTCCTACGACACCAAGGACTGGAAGCCGGAGAACGCCAACGCCAACATGGACGCGGCGATCTCGGCGATCGGCAAGAAGAACCTCGTCGGCGTCTACTCCGCCAACGACGGCATGGCCGGCGGTATCATCACCGCCCTCAAGGCCGCCGGTATCTCCAACGTCCCGGTCACCGGCCAGGACGCGGAGCTCGCGGGTGTCCAGCGCATCGTCGCCGGTACGCAGTACATGAGCGTCTACAAGCCGTACGCCCCCGAGGCCGACGCCGCTGCCGAGATGGCCGTGGACCTCGCTCAGGGCAAGTCGCTCGACTCCGTGGCCAAGGACAAGGTCGACAGCCCGACCACCAAGCAGATCCCGTCCGTCCTGGTCCCGGTCCAGTCGCTGACCAAGGACAACATCAACGACACCGTCATCAAGGACGGCGTCTACACGGTCGCCGACATCTGCACGGCCCAGTACAAGGCCGCCTGCGACAAGATCGGCCTGAAGTAAGCAGCGACGCGTCCCTTCCCAGGTAGGGGGATTCGCTCTTGAATTCCCCTACGGGGACGCACGCTCCGAAGGCTCCTCCGGCGCCCCGCACATCAGACAGCCCCGCAAGCTCGTCGCGGGGCGCCGGACGGAACAGCACCCCCACCTTTTTCTGCACAACCTCCCGCCGGGTCAGGCGGCGAAGGAGATGGTTCACGTGTCCGCTACGCCCGTGCTGGCGTTGCGCGGGGTCTCCAAGCGGTTCGGTGCCGTTCAGGCGCTCACCGACGTAGAGCTTGAGGTCCACGCCGGTGAAGTGGTCGCCCTGGTGGGCGACAACGGCGCCGGAAAGTCCACGCTGGTCAAGACGATCGCCGGCGTGCACCCCATCGATGAGGGCGTCATCGAATGGGATGGCAAGGCCGTGTCGATCAACCGGCCGCACGACGCCCAGAACCTGGGCATCGCGACGGTCTACCAGGACCTCGCGCTGTGCGACAACATCGACGTCGTAGGCAACCTGTACCTGGGCCGTGAGGTCCGCAGGTACGGCGTCCTCGACGAGGTCGAGATGGAGCGCCGCTCGCGCGAACTGCTGGACACGCTGTCCATCCGCATTCCCAGCGTCCGTATCCCGATCGCCTCGCTCTCCGGCGGTCAGCGCCAGACCGTGGCCATCGCCCGCTCCATGCTGGGTGAGCCCAAGCTGGTCATCCTCGACGAGCCCACCGCCGCCCTCGGCGTCGAGCAGACCGCCCAGGTCCTCGACCTGGTGGAGCGACTGCGGGAGCGTGGTCACGCCGTGGTCCTCATCAGCCACAACATGGCCGACGTGAAGGCTGTCGCCGACAAGGTGGCGGTCCTGCGTCTGGGCCGTAACAACGGCGTCTTCGAGGTCAAGTCGACCTCGCAGGAAGAGATCATCTCCGCCATCACCGGTGCCACGGACAACGCCGTGACCCGTCGTGCGGCGCGCACCACTGGGGAGATCAAGAAGTGAGCATCGACAAGACCTCCACGCCTCCCGGGGACCACGTGGTGGAGAACCCCGAAGCGGCGGCCGGAGCCGCGACCGTCGTCGACCCCCGGCTGCTGGTGCGCGAACAGGGATTCGCGGGCTACCTCACCGAGTTCAAGCGCAAGATCAAGGCCGGCGACCTGGGGTCCACCCCGGTCGTCATCGGCCTGGTGATCATCTGGATCATCTTCCAGAGCCTGAACTCCAACTTCCTGAGCGCGAACAACCTGTCCGACATCTCCATCACCATGGTGGGCACGGGCATGATCGCCGTCGGCATCGTCTTCGTGCTGCTGCTCGGTGAGATCGACCTGTCGGTCGGCTCGGTCTCCGGTCTCGCGGGCGCCGCCTTCGCCGTCCTGAACGTCACCCACGGCATGAGCGAATGGCTGGCCTTCGTGCTGGCCATCCTCACCGGTACCGCGGCCGGCGCGATCCAAGGCTTCGTCTTCGCCAGGATCGGTGTGCCCGCGTTCGCGGTCACGCTGGCCGGTCTGCTCTTCTGGAACGGCTTCATGCTCCAGATCCTGGGCGACAACGGCACGATCAACCTCAACAGCGACGGCATGGTCGCCAAGCTGACGACGTACTACTTCAGCGACGTGGCCGCCGCCTACGGTCTGGCCATCGCGGTGACCGCGCTGTTCTTCCTCAGCTCCTTCTTCGGCAACCGTCGCCGCGAGGCCGCCGGGGTGCCGTCGCGGCCGCTGAGCGAAACCATCCTGCGCACGGCGCTGCTGGCGATCGTCTCCTTCGCCGTGGCCATCCTCTACAACCAGTACAAGGGCCTGCCGCTGGCCGTCGTGATCTTCGTCGGCGTCCTGCTGATCACGGACTTCGTGCTGCGCCGCACTTCGTACGGCCGCAAGATCTTCGCGCTCGGCGGCAGCGTCGAGGCCTCCCGGCGTGCCGGTATCAACGTGGAGATGGTCCGGATCTCGGTCTTCGCGATCTCCGGTACGTTCGCGGCGATCGGCGGTCTGTTCATCGCCTCGAAGATCGCCTCGGCCAACCAGGGCGCCGGTGGCGGTGACCTGCTGATGAACGCGATCGCCGCGGCCGTCATCGGTGGCACGTCCCTGTTCGGCGGCCGTGGCCGCACCTGGAACGCGCTGCTCGGCGTGCTGGTGATCGTCTCGATCCAGTACGGGCTGGCCCTGCAGGGCATCGCCTCCCCGGTGCAGTACATGATCACCGGTGGTGTTCTGCTGGCGACCGTCGTCATCGACGCGATCACCCGTAAGACGCAGAAGACGGCCGGACGCGCGTAACGCCCCTGAAGACCTGTGCCCGGTGCCAACGGCGGTACCGGGCACAGTCATGTCGTAGGAACGCCACATCTTGGGTACAGCCGATCGCGTGACGTATCACGCACCGCCCGGGCGTCGTCCGCAAAGGCGGAACATTAGACTCGACAAGCCCGGCAACAGCTCGATCAGCTCTACTGCAAGGAGGCACGGGTGCCGCTGCTGACCCGCATCAGGGGACCGCGCGATCTGGACCGGCTCAGCCTGGAGCAGCTGGACCAGCTGGCGGAGGAGATCAGGACCTTCCTCGTCGACGCGGTCTCCAAGACCGGCGGCCACCTCGGCCCCAACCTCGGTGTGGTCGAGCTGACCATCGCCCTGCACCGCGTCTTCGAGTCCCCGAAGGACAAGGTGCTGTGGGACACGGGCCACCAGTCCTACGTCCACAAGCTGCTCACCGGCCGCCAGGACTTCTCCCGGCTGAAGATGAAGGGCGGCCTGTCCGGCTACCCCTCGCAGGCCGAGTCCGAGCACGACGTCATCGAGAACAGCCACGCGTCCACGGTGCTCGGCTGGGCCGACGGCCTCGCGAAGGCCAACCAGATCCTCGAGCGCGACGACCACGTGGTCGCCGTGATCGGTGACGGCGCGCTGACGGGCGGCATGGCCTGGGAGGCGTTGAACAACATCGCCGACGGGGACCGCCCGCTGGTGATCGTCGTCAACGACAACGAGCGGTCCTACGCACCGACCATCGGCGGCCTCGCGAACCACCTGGCGACCCTGCGGACCACCGACGGCTACGAGCGCTTCCTGGCCCGCGGCAAGGACCTCCTGGAGCGCACTCCGGTCGTCGGCAAGCCCCTCTACGAGACCCTGCACGGGGCGAAGAAGGGCCTCAAGGACTTCATCGCACCGCAGGGCATGTTCGAGGACCTGGGCCTGAAGTACGTCGGCCCGATCGACGGCCACGACATCGAGGCGCTGGAGTCGGCGCTCGCGCGCGCCAAGCGCTTCGGCGGCCCGGTGATCGTGCACTGCCTCACCGAGAAGGGCCGCGGCTACCAGCCCGCCCTCCAGGACGAGGCCGACCGCTTCCACGGCATCGGCCCCATCCACCCCGACACCGGCCTGCCCGTCAAGGCCTCGGGCGCCGACTGGACCTCGGTCTTCGGCGACGAGATGGTCCGGCTCGGCAAGGAGCGGGCGGACATCGTCGCGATCACGGCGGCGATGCTCCAGCCGGTCGGCCTGAAGAAGTTCGCGGACGCCTTCCCGCACCGGATCTACGACGTCGGCATCGCCGAGCAGCACGCCGCCGTCTCCGCCGCGGGCCTCGCCACCGGCGGACTGCACCCCGTCTTCGCGGTGTACGCCACCTTCCTCAACCGCGCCTTCGACCAGGTCCTGATGGACGTGGCCCTGCACAAGTGCGGGGTCACCTTCGTCCTGGACCGGGCCGGCGTCACCGGCACCGACGGCGCCTCCCACAACGGCATGTGGGACATGTCGATCCTGCAGGTGGTGCCCGGACTCCGGCTCGCCGCCCCGCGCGACGCCGACCAGGTCCGTGCCCAGCTGCGCGAGGCCGTCCAGGTCAAGGACGCGCCGACCGTGGTGCGCTTCTCGAAGGGCGCCGTCGGCCCCGCCGTACCCGCCGTGGGTCGCGTCGGCGGCATGGACATCCTGCGCGAGCCGGGGACGGACACCCCGGACGTGCTCCTCGTCTCCGTGGGTGCCCTCGCCCCCATGTGCCTCGAGATCGCCTCGCTGCTCGACAAGCAGGGCATCTCCACCACGGTCGTCGACCCGCGCTGGGTCAAGCCCGTCGACGAGGCCATGGCGCCGCTGGCGGAGCGGCACCGCGTGGTCGTCACCGTCGAGGACAACTCCCGTGTCGGCGGCGTCGGTTCCTCGATCGCGCAGGCCCTGCGCGACGCGGGCGTCGACGTACCACTGCGCGACTTCGGCATCCCGCCGCGCTTCCTCGACCACGCCGCCCGCGCCGAGGTCATGACGGAGATCGGGCTCACGGCGCCCGACATCGCCCGCCAGGTCACCGGGCTGGTCTCCAAGCTGGACGGCCGGTTCAACCGGGCCGCGGCTCAGGTCGATTCGGTGGAGCCCGCGCGCGACTGACACGCCCGAACGGGCCGGTTCCACCACTGCCAAGAGTGGTGAAACCGGCCCGTTCGCGTGAATCCGCCCGCGTCGGGGCATACGTACCACGCCCCCTCTCGATCATGTCGAGGACGACAAAGCGTGGGAGGTAAGCCCGTGAGCAGCACCCTCTTCCGGACGAAGAAGGTCGAGCAGTCCATCCTCGATACCGAGGAACCCGAACACGCGCTCAGGAAGTCCCTGTCCGCACTCGATCTGACGGTCTTCGGCGTCGGCGTCATCATCGGCACCGGCATCTTCGTTCTCACCGGCACGGTGGCCAAGAACAACGCCGGCCCCGCCGTGGCCCTGGCCTTCGTCGTGGCCGGCGTCGTCTGCGCGCTCGCCGCGATCTGCTACGCCGAGTTCGCCTCCACCGTCCCGGTGGCCGGCTCGGCGTACACCTTCTCGTACGCCTCTCTGGGCGAACTGCCCGCCTGGATCATCGGCTGGGACCTGGTCCTGGAGTTCGCGCTGGGCACCGCGGTGGTCGCGGTCGGCTGGTCCGGCTACATCGCCTCGCTGCTGGACAACGCGGGCTGGCACCTGCCGGCGTCGCTCACCGGGAGAGAGGGCGCCGACGGCTTCGGCTTCGACATCCTCGCCGCCGCTCTCGTGCTGGTGCTCACCGCCGTCCTCGTGGTCGGCACGAAGCTCTCCGCGCGGGTCACCGCCGTCGTGGTCGCCATCAAGGTGACCGTCGTCCTGACCGTGATCATCGCGGGCGCCTTCTTCATCACGAGCGACAACTACGACCCGTTCATCCCGAAGGCGCAGGAGGTCCCGGCCGGTGACAGTCTCCAGTCGCCGCTCATCCAGCTGATGTTCGGCTGGGCACCCTCCAACTTCGGCGTGATGGGCATCTTCACCGCCGCGTCCGTCGTCTTCTTCGCCTTCATCGGCTTCGACGTCGTCGCCACCGCCGCCGAGGAGACCAGGAACCCGCAGCGGGACATGCCGCGCGGCATCATCGGCTCGCTCATCATCTGCACCACGCTCTACGTCGCCGTGTCGATCGTCGTGACCGGCATGCAGCACTACACCAAGCTGTCCGTGGACGCCCCGCTCGCCGACGCGTTCAAGGCCACCGGGCACCCCTGGTTCGCCGGCTTCATCAGCTTCGGCGCCGCGGTCGGCCTGACCACGGTCTGCATGATCCTGCTCCTCGGCCAGACCCGGGTCTTCTTCGCGATGAGCCGCGACGGACTGCTGCCGCGGTTCTTCTCCCACGTCCACCCGCGGTTCAAGACCCCGCACCGGCCGACCATCCTGCTCGGCGTGGTCATCGCGATCCTGGCCGGCTTCACCAGCCTGAGCGAACTCGCGGAACTGGTGAACATCGGCACGCTGTTCGCGTTCATCGTCGTCGCGATCGGCGTGATCATCCTCCGCAACACCCGTCCCGACCTGCCCCGCACCTTCCGCACCCCGCTGGTGCCGTTCCTGCCGATCGTGTCGGTGCTGGCCTCGCTGTGGCTGATGCTGAACCTGCCGGCCGAGACCTGGCTCCGGTTCGGCATCTGGATGGTGATCGGCTTCGTCGTGTACTTCTTCTACGGCCGCTCCCACAGCCGCCTCGGACGCCAGCAGGCCGCGGAGTCGGCGAACTCCTGAACCCGCCGGGCGGCAACGAGAAGCAGCCGACCTTCTCGCCACGCCCCGACACTCCGGCCCCGTATGTCCCGCTCCGGCGGGGCCGCGGGGCCGGTCGGCGTTCCGGGCGCGGTGGGAGCGGTGCTCACGCCGGCCTGACGGACCGCGGTCCCGTCACCTCCGCCCCCAACTCCGCCACCCTCCGGCGCAGTTCGCGGTCCGCCGTCACCACCAGTACCGAGCGTTCGCCCGCCCCGGCGACCAGGTCGACCATGTGGTCGTCCCCGCTGCCCGGCGCCGACTCGACCTGGACGCCGGGTACCGACTCCACCCCGCGCGCCGCCCCCTCCACCACGAGGACGATCTCCACGGGGCCGGAGCGGCCCGGGAGACCGTCGGCCGCGAGCCGGTCGCGGAGACGTTCCGCGGCCCCCCGCCGGTCGCGCCACCAGCCGTCGGGGACCGACCCGACGACGTTCGCGGCGTCGACGATCACCAGCAGGGGGGAGGTCTCGTCCATGCGGCAAGGCTCGCACAGCCGGTGCCGGCGCCGGGTCAGTCGTCCCGCTTCTCGTCGAAGCTTGCGAAGTACGCCGCCGCCATGTCCTCGTCTGCGTGGCCCTGCGCGGCAGCCCGCTCCATACGTGCGGCGCTCGCGGCCGCGACGTCCAGCCGGACGCCGTTGTTCCGGCCGGCCTCGACGATCAGACGGGCGTCCTTCGCCGCCGTGCCCACCGCGAACTGGGCCGGAGAGAGCCGGTCGTTCAGGATCAGGCCCGCCTTGGCCTTCAGATAGCCCATGTCGAGCGGGCCGTCGGCGATGAGGTCGAAGAAGTCCTGCGGGTCGACGCCGAGGGCCTGCGACAGGGCCAGCACCTCGCCGGTCGCCGCGGTGGCGGCGAGGACCCAGCTGTTGGCCACCAGCTTCAGCCGGGTCGCACTGCCGGCCGCCCCGTCCTCACCGGTCCACACCGTGCGGGTGCCGACCGCGTCGAACACCGGCTCCACCGCCTTCCGGCCCTCGACGGGCCCGGCGGCCAGCACGGTCAGCTGACCGGCCTCCGCGGGCTGGCGGGTGCCGAGCACGGGGGCGTCGTAGAAGACGAGTTCGTGCTCGCGGGCGAACGCGGCCAGGTCGTCGATCGCCTCGATGCCGGCGGTGGTCGACTGCACCCAGGCGGCGCCGGGGCGCAGGGCGGGGGCCGCCTCGCGCATGACGTCCAGGGCGGCCGGACCGTCGTAGAGCATGGTCAGGACGACGTCGGCGCCCTGGACCGCCTCGGCGGGGGAGTCATAGACGTGGACGCGGTCGGCGGTGAGCGGCTCGGCCTTGGCGCGGGTGCGGTTCCAGGCGCGGACGGTGTGTCCGGCGCGGGCGAGGTTGCGGGCCATCGGGGCGCCCATGATGCCCGTGCCGAGGACACTCACGGTGAGCTTGTCGGTCATGAGGTCGGCTTCCTTACTCGTGCGGTGGCCGCACGCGTGCGGTGATTGCTGGGAACAGCCTGCCCGCTCGGCGCCCCACCGTGCTCAAGGGACCCGCGTGGAGGTGCGCGTCACCCGGGGGCCGAGCCGCGGTCGCGATGCCGTCCCGCATAGAGTGAACCGGTGAACGGCGACTGGCTCATACGCGGCCGCGACGGCCGGCTCAGTGTCTACCTGCCGACGGACGACGCCGTCCTGTGCCGCGCGGAACGCGGACCCGGCGGCCCCTGGTCACCCCCGCACAAGGTCGGCGGCGACCAGAAGCTGCGCCTCGCACCCGCCGTCGGGCAGGGCAGCGACTCCTACGCCCATCTGGTCTCCTGGCGGCCCACCGCCTCCGGCGAGTCCGGCCTCGTCCACTCCACCCACTTCCGGCCCCGCCTCGCGGCCCTCGACTGGGCCTCCGTCGGGCACCCCGACAAGAAGGGCGAGCACACCGGCACTCCCGCCGTCGCGGTCGACGCCGAGGGGCGCGCCCATGTCTTCGTCCGCAACAAGGGCGGCGGGGTGAGCATGCTCGCCCAGCGGGAGAAGGGCGGCTGGGATCCCTGGCGCGACCTCAAGGGGCGTGACGTACAAGAGGAGTTGGCGGCCGTGACGGGCGAGTCCGGACGCGTCGAGGTGTACGCGGCCGTCCCCGGCGGCATCCTGCACTGGCGGCAGGAGGAGCCGGGGGCGCAGCCCGCCCTGGAGGAGGCGATGGAGGCCCCGGTCCGCCCCGGCACCCTGCGTGCCCTCGCCACCTCCGCGGACGGCACCACCCTCTTCTACACCGACGACTCGGGCGACCTGTGCGCCTGGCGCCCCGGTGGCAAGCCGGTCGCGCTCCTGCCGTCCGCCGGACCGGGCCCCGTCTCCGCCGTCCGCTGCGAACTCGACGGCCACGACTGCACGTTGCTCGCCCAACGCTCGGCAAGCGGCCGAGTGGCCTTCGCCGCGTATCCCACCGAACAGGAGTCGGCGGGCGCCTGGTGGACCGAGTCGGGACCCCAACTCCCCCTGGACGCCGGGGTGTCACTGGCGGTGGACGAGGACGGCCGAGTGGTGGCGGCAACGTTGTCCCCGTCGACCGGACAACTGCTCCTGACTCGCCGCAAGGACGAGCCGGGGCTGGCGTTGGAGGCGTGGCGGGAGGTGTGACGGGGCCCGTGCGGCGGCCGCGTGAGGGCCGGCCGGTGCCTGCCGGGTCGCCCGGCCCCGGCGATGGCCTACGACGCGACGGGCGCCCCGCTGGGGCCCTGGCGGTCGTAGCCGCCCTTCGTGCACGAGAGAGGGGCCTCCGCCCGCCGGCGGAGGCCCCTCTTCACCTGTGCTGCCGTGCTACGCCGTTATGCCGGAACCGACGCCACACCCGGAGCCAAGAACTTCTTGCCGTTCACGCGCTCCGAGACACCCTCGCGGTCCAGGTACGGCGTGATGCCGCCCAGGTGGAAGGGCCAGCCGGCGCCCGTGATCAGGCAGAGGTCGATGTCCTGGGCCTCGGCGACGACGCCCTCGTCGAGCATGAGCCCGATCTCCTGCGCCACCGCGTCCAGGACGCGGTCGCGGACCTGCTCCTCCGTCAGGACGCTGTCGCCCTGCTTCAGGAGCGCGGCGACCTCGGGGTCCAGCTCGGGCTTGCCGGAGTCGTAGACGTAGAAGCCGCGCTTGCCCGCCTTGACGACGGCCGCGAGGTTCGGGGAGACCGTGAAGCGGTCCGGGAAGGACCGGTTGAGGGTCTCCGAGACGTGCAGGCCGATGGCCGGACCGACCAGCTCCAGGAGGACGAGAGGAGACATCGGCAGGCCCAGCGGCTCCACCGCCTTCTCGGCGATGTCGACCGGGGTGCCCTCGTCGATGACGTTCTGGATCTCGCCCATGAAGCGGGTGAGGATGCGGTTCACGACGAACGCCGGGGCGTCCTTGACCAGAACCGCCGTCTTCTTCAGCTTCTTGGCGACGGCGAACGCGGTCGCGAGCGACGCGTCGTCGGTCTGCTCACCGCGGACGATCTCGAGGAGCGGCAGGATCGCGACCGGGTTGAAGAAGTGGAAGCCGACGACCCGCTCGGGGTTCTTCAGCTTCGACGCCATCTCGGTGACCGACAGCGAGGAGGTGTTCGTCGCGAAGATCGCGTGCGCCGGGGCGACCGCCTCGACCTCGGCGAACACCTGCTGCTTGACGCCGATCTCCTCGAAGACGGCCTCGATGATGAAGTCCGCGTCGGAGAAGCCCTCGGCCTTGTCCAGCACACCGCTGACCAGGGCCTTGAGGCGGTTGGCCTTGTCCTGGTTGATACGGCCCTTGCCGAGCAGCTTGTCGATCTCGGCGTGGACGTAGCCCACACCCTTGTCGACGCGCTCCTGGTCGATGTCGGTCAGCACGACCGGTACCTCGAGGCGGCGCAGGAACAGCAGCGCGAGCTGCGAGGCCATGAGGCCCGCGCCCACGACGCCGACCTTGGTGACCGGACGCGCCAGGGACTTGTCCGGGGCGCCGGCCGGGCGCTTGCCGCGCTTCTGCACCAGGTTGAACGCGTAGATGCCGGCGCGCAGTTCGCCACCCATGATCAGGTCGGCGAGCGCGACGTCCTCGGCGTCGTAGCCCTGCTGCAGGTCGCCGTTCTTGGCGGCGGCGATGATGTCGAGCGCGCGGTAGGCGGCCGGGGCCGCACCGTGCACCTTCGAGTCCGCGATGAAACGGCCCTTGGCGACGGCCTGGTCCCAGGCCTCACCACGGTCGATCACCGGACGCTCGACCTCGACGTCACCCTTCAGCACCTGGGCGGTCCACAGCAGCGACTGCTCCAGGAAGTCGGCGCCCTCGAAGATGGCGTCGGCGATGCCCAGGTCGAAGACCTGCTGGCCCTTGAGCTGCTTGTTCTGGTTGAGGCTGTTCTCGATGATCACCGAGACGGCCTTGTCGGCGCCGATCAGGTTCGGCAGCAGCGTGCAGCCGCCCCAGCCGGGGACCAGACCGAGGAAGACCTCGGGGAGCGAGAAGGCCGGGAGCGCCTTCGAGACGGTCCGGTACTCGCAGTGCAGACCGACCTCGACGCCGCCGCCCATCGCCGCGCCGTTGTAGTACGCGAAGGTCGGGACCGCGATGCCGGCGAGGCGCTTGAAGACCTCGTGGCCGCCCTTGCCGATGGCGAGCGCGTCCTTGTGCTCCTTGAGGAGCTCGACGCCCTTGAGGTCGGCGCCGACCGCGAAGATGAACGGCTTGCCGGTGATGCCGACACCGACGATCTCGCCGGCCGCGGCCTCCTTCTCGACCTGGTCGATGGCGGTGTTCAGGTTCGCCAGCGAGGCCGGGCCGAAGGTGGTCGGCTTGGTGTGGTCGAAGCCGTTGTCCAGCGTGACCAGGGCGAAGCGCCCGGCGCCGAACGGCAGGTCGAGGTGGCGTACGTGCGCGGACGTCACGACCTCGTCGGGGAACAGCTCGGCCGCGCCCTTCAGGAGTTCGGTGGTGCTCACTTGTCGCCTCCGGCGTCCTTGTGGTGCGGGTTCTCCCAGATGACCGTGGCGCCCATGCCGAAGCCGACGCACATGGTGGTGAGGCCGTAGCGGACCTCGGGCTGCTCCTCGAACTGGCGGGCCAGCTGCGTCATGAGACGCACACCCGAGGAGGCGAGCGGGTGACCGAACGCGATGGCGCCGCCGTACTGGTTGACGCGCGCGTCGTCGTCGGCGATGCCGTAGTGGTCCAGGAACGCCAGGACCTGGATGGCGAACGCCTCGTTGATCTCGAACAGACCGATGTCGGAGATGCTGAGCCCCGCCTGCGCGAGGGCCTTCTCCGTGGCCGGGATCGGGCCGTAGCCCATGACCTCGGGCTCGACACCCACGAAGGAGTACGAGACCAGGCGCATCTTCACCGGCAGGTTGTTCTCACGGGCGAAGTCTTCGGAGGCGATGAGCGAGGCGGTGGCGCCGTCGTTCAGACCGGCCGCGTTACCGGCGGTGACCCGCCCGTGGACACGGAACGGCGTCTTCAGACCCGAGAGGTTCTCCAGGGTGGTCCCCGGCCGCATCGGCTCGTCGGCGGTCACCAGACCCCAGCCGGTCTCACCGGCCTCCGGGTTGGTGCGACGCACGGAGATCGGAACGAGGTCGGCCTGGATCTTGCCGTCGGCGTACGCCTTGGCGGCCTTCTCCTGCGAGCGCACGGCGTACTCGTCGGCGCGCTGCTTGGTGATCTGCGGGTACCGGTCGTGCAGGTTCTCCGCGGTCATGCCCATGAACAGCGCGGACTCGTCGACCAGCTTCTCGCTGACGAACCGCGGGTTCGGGTCCACGCCCTCGCCCATCGGGTGGCGGCCCATGTGCTCGACACCACCGGCGACGGCGATGTCGTACGCCCCGAAGGCCACGGAACCGGCGACCGCGGTGACGGCGGTCAGCGCGCCGGCACACATGCGGTCGATGGAGTAGCCCGGGACGGACTGCGGAAGGCCGGCGAGGATCCCGGCCGTGCGGCCGATGGTCAGGCCCTGGTCACCGATCTGCGTGGTCGCGGCGATGGCGACCTCGTCGATCTTCTTGGGGTCGAGACCGGGGTTGCGGCGCAGCAGCTCCCGGATCGCCTTCACGACGAGGTCGTCGGCCCGGGTCTCGTGGTAGATGCCCTTCGGGCCCGCCTTGCCGAACGGGGTGCGGACGCCGTCGACGAAGACGACGTCCCTGACGGTACGAGGCACGATGGCTCTCCTCCAGGGTGCGGGATCTGCACTGCTGCGATGCGCTGCACTGAGCGCGCGCTCAGGACCCATGCTACTTACGGGTAACGTAGCTGCACACCCCTGACGCCTGGAGCGGCGAACGTCACATCGGGCAGGGCGGACTTTTCAGGGGCGCGGGGACTGCCCGACAAGCCACATCGGACCCGCACCCCGGACAAACCCTCACCGAGGCGGCGCCGTGGACCCCCGAGGAGTCAGTACAGGCGTCGGCACGGGATGCGACCCGGCCCCGTCCCCGGAGATCATCCCGAACAAGGTCCGCGCCACATCCGCCCCGAATCCGTGCACGTCATGACTCATGGCAGACAGGGTCGGATGCGTGAGCCGGCACAACTGCGAGTCGTCCCACGCCAGCAACGAAACATCCCCCGGCACCGACAGCCCCATCTCCGCGGCCACCGAAAGCCCCGCCACCGCCATGATGTCGTTGTCGTACACGATCGCCGTCGGACGGTCCGGCGGAGCGGAAGCGAGGAGCGACCGGGTTGCCCGCGCTCCCGCCTCCCCGGAGTAGTCGGTGGTCACCTGCCAGGCGCCGGCCAGTTCAAGGATCCGTGCCGCCTCGTCGAAGGCGGCGGACCGCATCGCCGTGTGCCCGAGCGCCGCCGCCCCGCCCACCCGGGCGATCCGCCGATGCCCCAGCGCCGCGAGGTACCGCACGGCCTCCGTCACGGCGGTGGCGTCGTCGGTCCACACGGAGGTGAGGGAGCCGGTCAGCGAAGGGTGCCCGACGGCCACCACTGGCATCCCGAGCCGCTCGGCCGCCGCCACCCGGGGGTCGTCGTTCGCCTGGAAGTCGACGAGGATCGATCCGCCGACCTGCCGCCCGCGCCACCACGCCTCCTGCAGCCCGACCTCCTCCTCCACCGTGCGTACGAGCCTGAGCAGCAGCGAGCAGGAGTGCTCGGTCAGCACGCTCTCCACCCCCGACACGAACTCCATGTAGAAGGGCTCCAGCCCGAGCAGCCGCGCCGGGCGACAAATCGCGAGGCCCACCACGTCCACCCGCGACCCGGCCAGCGTCCGCGCGGTGAGGTTCGGCGCCCACCCCAGCTCCCGGGCCGCCTTGAAGATCCGGTCCCGGGTCGCGTCCGACAGCCCCGGCTTGTGGTTGAAGGCGAGCGACACGGCACCCTTGGACACCCCGGCGCGCGCGGCGACGTCCTTGATGGTGACGCGGGACGTGGTCATGGGGCGGTCTCCAGGCAGTACAGGGCGGATCGGGCGGCATCCGGATCAGGAGTCTCCCAGCCCCGCACGCCGATCGTGACCGATTCCCCGGGCAGCAGCGTGACGAGCCCGCGATCGGCGCGCGCCCGCGGGTCCAGCCGGTCGGCCTGCAACAGCAGATCCCGTACGAGGGTGTGGGCCGTCACCGTGATGGCACCCGGCGACACCGTCACGTTGAACTCGGCCCGTGGATAAGGGACTTCACGGTCCGGCACGGGAAAGTGCACGGCGCGCAGCCCGTCCGCGTCCGCCACCAGGAACTCCTTGGGACCGGTCGGTTCCAGCTCCCGGGGAATGCCGACGACGCCCACCGCCCGCGCCTCGGCGGTCAGCCCCACGCTCGCCTCCCCGACCACCGCACCCTCGACCGACATCCGCCGCAGGACCAGCGTGCCCGTCCATGCCTCGGCAGCCTGGTTGACGGCCGCCAACACCAGCCCGGAATCCCGCACTTGGAGCGTCAGCAGTCGGTCCGCGTAGAGCCGCCGCAGCTCGTGGTACAGCGGCTTCTCCCGCCCGTCGCCGTCGATCGCCGCCCACGACGTCACCGGCCAGCAGTCGTTGAGCTGCCACACCACCGTGCCCGCGCACACCGGCCAGTGCGACCGCCAGTGCTCGATCCCGGCGGCGACGGCACGCGCCTGGTTGACCTGCATGAGGTAGTGCCACCGGTCGAAGTCTCCTTCGGGCACGGCGAAATGACGCGCGAGCCCGCGCTCCAGCTTCCCGTTGCCGTCGTCCGCCTTCTGGTGATGCAGCATGCCGGGGGAGCCGGCCGCGAGCTCCTCACCGGGCAGCGCCCGCCGCAGCGTGGCGTACGCGGGCGGCGCCTGCCACCCGAACTCGGCGACGAACCGCGGCACTTCACTCCGGTATTCGGCGTAGTCCTCCCGGTTCCACACCTCCCACGAGTGGTGCGTGCCGTGCGCCGGATCGTTCGGATGACGGTCCCAGGATCCCGACCACGGACTGCCCGCCGTGTACGGCCGCGTCGGATCCAACTCCGCCACCACCCGCGGCAGTACGCCGAGGTAGTACCCCTCGCCCCACGAGTCCCCGCCCAGCCGCTCCTCCCACCCCCAGTCCCGAAACCCCCACAGGTTCTCGTTGTTGCCGTTCCACAGCACGAGCGAGGGATGCGGCATCAGCCGTACGACGTTCTCGCGCACCTCGGCCTCCACCTCGCCCCGCAGCGGCTGCTCCTCCGGGTAGGCCGCGCACGCGAACGGGAAGTCCTGCCAGACCAGCAGCCCCAGTTCGTCACAGGCGTCGTAGAAGTCCTCGCTCTCGTAGATCCCGCCGCCCCAGATCCGTACGAGATCGACACCCGCTCCGGCGGCCTGCCCGAGCCGCTCCCGGTACCGCTCGCGGGTGATCCGGGACGGGAACACGTCGTCCGGGATCCAGTTGACGCCCCGGGCGAAGAGCCGCTCGCCGTTGACGACGAGGGTGAATCCCGTGCCGTGCGCGTCGGCCGAGGTGTCCAGTTCGACAGTCCGGAAGCCGACCCGCCGCCGCCACGCATCCAGCGGCTCGTGGCCGTGCAGAAGCGTCAACTCGACGTCGTACAAAGGCTGTTCACCGTATCCGCGCGGCCACCACAGCCGTACGTCAGGCACCCGAAGCCGTACGACCCCCGCCGTCCCGTCGAGCTCCGCGCGCGCCCGCACCCCGCCGACGGTCGCCTCGACGGTGAGCGGCGCCTCGACCCGGGTCCGCTCCACCTCCACGTGCAGCTCGACCACCCCCTCGCCGCCCTCGACGGTCACGACAGGACGCACCCGCGCGATCCGGGCCGTCGACCACCGCTCCAGCCGCACCGGCCGCCAGATTCCGGCCGTCACCAGCGTCGGCCCCCAGTCCCAGCCGAACGAGCAGGCCATCTTGCGCAGGTACTGGTACGGCTCGGCGTAGGCGGCGGGCCGCTCGCCGACCCGCCCGCGCACCGCCTCGGCCTCGGCGTACGCGGAGACGAACCGCACCGACAGCCGGCCCCCCATTCCGGTCACGTCGAAGCGGTAGGACCGGTGCATGTTCCGTGTCCGGCCCAGGAGTTGACCGTCGACCAGGATCTCTGCGGCGGTGTCGAGCCCCTCGAAGACGAGATCGGTCTGCTCATGCCCGCGCCCCGAACCGTGCCCCGAACCGTGCCCCGAACCGGCCCGCAGGACGGTCTCGTACGTCCACTCCCGGCGCCCCACCCACGCCACCTCGGCCTCGTTCCGCCCGAGAAAGGGATCCGGGATCACCCCGGCCGCCAGCAGATCGGTGTGCACGCAGCCCGGCACCACGGCCGCGAGCCCGTCCCCCTCGTGCCGCAGGACCCATCCCTCGGTGAGCGGTGTCGCCTCCAGCATGCACACTCCCTAAACCGTTTCAGCCCAGTCAGCGAGAAGTTTTCTCCAGCCTTGGCGGAATAGGGACTTTACCGGTTAAGGAAGCGCTGTCAGAGTTCCGAACCAGCCAACCCGCTCGTGCTCGTCCGTCCCGTGAACGGAGCTGATGCACATGAACCGCCGTACAGTCCTCGCCATCGCCGCCGGAACCGCCCTGTTGCTCTCGGGATGCACCGGCACCGGAGGAACGTCAAAGGGCGCGGAGGCCAAGGCCCCTGACGATCCATCAAAAGTGACCGGCACCATCAAGGTCCTCACCCAGCGGACCGACCTCGTGCAGGACGGCACGATGAAGAAGTACGCCGCCGCGTTCAACAAGACGTATCCGAAGGTCAAGGTCGAGTTCGAGGCCCTCACAAACTACGAGGCCGACGTCAAGATCCGGATGAACACGAAGGACTACGGCGACGTCCTGCTGATCCCGGCCGTCATCAAGAAGAACGACTACCCCAAGTTCTTCGCCTCGCTCGGCACTCAAGCCGAACGCAGCAAGAAGTACCGCTTCACCGACTTCACCACCGTCGACGGCAAGGTCTACGGCCAGAGCCCGATCGGCGTGACCCCCGGCTTCGTCTACAACAAGAAGGTCTGGCAGCAGGCCGGCGTCACCAAGTGGCCCACCACACCTGCCGAGTTCCTCGCCGATCTGAAGGCCATCAAGTCCAGGACCGACGCGACCCCGTACTACACCAACTTCGCCGCCCAGTGGCCGCTGACCTCCTGGACGTACGTCAACGGCTCCGTCAACTGCGACACCCAGGCCACCACCAAACTGGCCGAGGGCGACCCGTGGGCGAAGGGCACCGACCTGCGCGTCGGCGACACGCTGCTGTACGACATCGTGCACCAGGGCCTGGTCGAGAAGGACCCGGCGACCACCAACTGGGAGCTGTCCAAGCCCCAGTTGGCCAAGGGCCGGATCGCCACGGAGTGGCTCGGCACCTGGGCGATCATCCAGTTCCAGGACGCCGCCAGGAAGGCCGGCGTGAGCCCCGACGACATCGGCTTCATGCCGTTCCCGGCCCAAGTGGGCGGAAAATTCTGCGCAGTTGTGGCACCTGACTACAACCAGGCCGTCAACGTCAACTCCCAGCACAAGGCAGCGGCCCGCGCCTGGATCGACTGGTTCACCGACAAGTCCGGCTACGACAAGGACAACCTGGCGATCTCACCGCTCAAGGACGCGCCCCTGCCCTCCGTCCTGAAGCCGTACGAGGACGAGGGCGTGAAGTTCATCGAGGTCAACGACGCCAAGGGCGCCCAGGTCAAGGAGATCGACAACCAGTCGGAGGTCGGCATCTACAAGCCCGACTACCGCCAGGACCTGGTCGACCTCGCGCGCGGCGCCAGGAAGGGCAGCCTCGACGGCTTCCTGGCCGACCTCGGCAAGAAGTGGACCGAGGCGCAGAAGACCGTGGGGTCCTGATGACGGACACCACGCACAAGGCGGCCGTCGGGGCCGTCGCGGGGCCGCCGCCGACCGGCCCGGCGGCGGCCCCCGCCCCGCGCCGCACGCGTGTGTGGCGGGGCCTCACCCCCTGGCTGTTCCTGCTCGCCCCGCTGGCCCTGCTGATCACCTTCACCTACGCGCCGATCGCCAACATGGTCGCGTACAGCTTCACCGACTGGGACGGAGTGAGCCCCGAACTGCACTACACGGGCGCCCAGAACTACTCCGAACTCTTCACCCGCCCGGAACTCTTCGAGGTGTTCTGGGTCAGCGGCTACTACCTGGCCGCCTCGGTCGTCCAGATCGTCGCGGCCCTCTACTTCGCGACGGTCCTGAGCTTCAACGTCCGCTTCCGTAACTTCTTCAAGGGCGTGCTGTTCTTCCCGTACCTGATCAATGGGGTCGCGATCGGCTTCGTGTTCCTCTACTTCTTCCAGGACGGCGGCACCCTCGACTCGGTGCTGAGCCTGGTCGGCCACCACTCGGACCACGCCTGGCTGGGCACCCCGGTCTCCGCGAACGTCTCCCTGGCCGGCGTCTCGGTCTGGCGCTACATGGGCCTGAACTTCGTCCTGTTCCTGGGCGCGATCCAGTCCATCCCGGGGGAGTTGTACGAGGCGGCCGAACTGGACGGCGCGGGCCGCTGGCAGCAGTTCCGCCACATCATCGCGCCCGGCATCAGGCCGGTCCTGGCCCTGACCGTGATCCTGTCCATCTCGGGCTCGCTGTCGGCCTTCGAGGTCCCGTACATCATGACCGGCGGGGCGACCGGCACCGAGACCTTCGTGATCCAGACCGTGAAGCTGGCCTTCCAGTTCAACAAGACGGGGCTCGCCTCGGCGGCCGCCGTCGTGCTGCTGCTGATCATCCTGGCGGTGACCTGGCTGCAGCGCCGCCTCGTCCCCGACGACAAGGTGGACCTCGTATGACACGCCGAGCCGTTGCCCGCACCCTGATGTACCTGTCGCTGATCGCCGCGGCCGTGGTCGTCCTGCTGCCCCTCGGCGTGGTCCTGCTGACGTCCCTCAAGTCCGACAAGGAGATGGCGAACGGCAGCGGAGCCCTCACGCTCCCCGACGACCTGTTCAACCTGCGCAACTACGTGACGGCCTTCCAGGACGGCCGGATGCTCTCGGCCTTCGGCAACACGGCCTTCATCCTGGTGTTCGCCGTCGGCGGCACGGTCCTCATCGGCTCGATGACGGCATACGCCATCGACCGCTTCACCTTCCGCTTCAAGAAGCTGGTGGTCGCACTCTTCCTGCTGGCGGCCCTCGTCCCGGGCGTCACCACGCAGGTGGCGACCTTCCAGATCGTCAACAGCTTCGGGATGTTCAACACCCTCTGGGCGCCGATCGCGCTCTACATGGGCACGGACATCGTCTCGATCTACATCTTCCTGCAGTTCGTACGATCCATCCCGACCTCCCTCGACGAGGCGGCCCGCATCGACGGCGCCAACGCCTTCACGATCTACCGAAAGATCATCTTCCCGCTCCTGAAACCGGCGATCGCAACGGTGGTGATCGTGAAGGGGATCACCGTCTACAACGACTTCTACATCCCCTTCCTCTACATGCCGTCCCAGGATCTTGGCGTGATCTCGACGTCGCTGTTCCGCTTCAAGGGCCCCTTCGGCGCCCACTGGGAAACGATCTCGGCAGGAGCGATCCTCGTCATCCTGCCGACCCTGATCGTCTTCCTGTGCCTGCAGCGCTACATCTACAACGGCTTCACGAGAGGAGCGACGAGGTAAGGGGCGCGACAGGCCACGACGAACCCGCGGCCGTCGCACGAGGGGGACCCGACGGCGGCTAGGCGGACAGCGCGGCCACCAGCACAGGCGTCACCTGCTCGACCTGCCAGGGCCGCGCACCGAACCCCGCCAGCGCAGCCCCCACGGACTCCGCATCGACAACACTCGGCGGCTCCCAGCAGACCCGCCGCACGGTGTCCGGCGTGATCAGGTTCTCCTGCGGCATGTTCACCTGCTCTGCCAGCGCCGAAACCGCAGCCCGCGCCGCCGAGAGGCGAGCCGCGGCCGCAGGGTCCTTGTCGGCCCAGGCCCGCGGCGGCGGAGGACCGGTGAGCGGCTGCCCAGGCGCCGGCAACTGCGTCTCGGCCAGCTCCTTGGCGCGATCCACCGCGGCCTGCCACTGCTCGAGCTGGCGGCGCCCCATGCGATGCCCGAACCCGGTCAGGGCGGCCAGCGCGTGCGCGTTGGCCGGAAGCGACAGCGCGGCCTCCACGATGGCGGCGTCGCTGAGCACCTTCCCCGGCGACACGTCCCGCCGCTGGGCGATCCGGTCCCGCGTCTGCCACAGCTCGCGCACCACGGCGAGCTGCCGGCGCCGCCGCACCTTGTGCATCCCGGACGTACGCCGCCAGGGGTCCTTACGGGGCTCCGGCGGCGGAGCCGAAGCGATCGCGTCGAACTCCTGCCGCGCCCACTCGAGCTTGCCCTGCCGGTCCAGCTCCTTCTCCAGCGCGTCCCGCAGATCGACGAGGAGCTCGACGTCCAGCGCCGCATACCGCAGCCACGGCTCGGGCAGCGGACGCGTCGACCAGTCGACGGCGGAGTGCCCCTTTTCGAGTACGAAGCCGAGGACGCCCTCGACCATGGCGCCGAGGCCGACCCTGGGGAACCCGGCGAGGCGTCCCGCGAGCTCGGTGTCGAACAGTCGCGTCGGCACCATGCCTATTTCGCGCAGACAGGGCAGGTCCTGCGTGGCCGCGTGCAGCACCCACTCGACGCCGGAGAGCGTCTCACCGAGCCCCGACAGATCGGGGCAGGCCACGGGATCGATCAGCGCGGTCCCCGCACCCTCGCGGCGCAGCTGCACGAGATACGCGCGCTGACCGTAGCGGTAGCCGGACGCGCGTTCGGCGTCGACGGCTACTGGGCCGGAACCGGCCGCGAAGGCGGCGACCACCTCCGCGAGCGCGTCCGCGTCGGCGATCACGGGCGGAATGCCCTCGCGCGGCTCGAGCAAAGGGATCGGCTCCGGATCGGGCGCCCCCGTAACAGAAGTTCCGCCGTCTTCCGGAGGGGCGCCTCCGGCGGTTCGCAGTGAGCTGTCTGCTGCGGTGTCTTGGGCGTCGGTCACCTGTCAAGGGTATCTGTGTATGGACAGCGCCCGCCGACGTAACGTTCCGTCGACGGGCGCCTGGGGGTCGTAAACCAGTCAGGTCGGTGAAAGATCCGGTTCACGACAGGTGGGACACGGACGAGGAACCAGCGGCCGATCCTGTTCACGTCCGTGAATGGCAGTGATGTACGGGTCAGTGTGTGTGTGGGGTAAGGGTCAGTGGATGATGCCGGTCCGCAGAGCCACCGCGACCATCCCGGCGCGGTCACCCGTGCCGAGCTTGCGGGCGATGCGGGCGAGGTGGCTCTTGACGGTCAGTGCGGACAGGCCCATCGAGACGCCGATCGCCTTGTTCGACTGGCCCTCCGCGACCAGTCGCAGCACCTCGACCTCACGGCCGGAGAGTTCGCGATAGCCACCCGGGTGACTCGGGGCACCCGGGGGGCGGCGGTGCATACGGGCGGCGGCGGATCCGATGGGGGCGGCGCCCGGCCGGGTGGGGAGCCCGACGTTCGTACGGGTGCCGGTGACGACGTAGCCCTTGACTCCGCCCGCGAGGGCGTTGCGTACGGCGCCGATGTCGTCGGCGGCGGACAGGGCCAGGCCGTTGGGCCAGCCCGCCGCGCGGGTCTCCGAGAGGATGGTGAGTCCGGAGCCGTCGGGCAGGTGGACGTCTGCGACACAGATGTCGCGAGGGTTGCCGATGCGGGGACGAGCCTCCGCGATGGACGAGGCCTCGATGACGTCGCGCACACCGAGCGCCCACAGGTGGCGGGTGACGGTGGAGCGGACGCGCGGGTCGGCCACGACCACCATGGCGGTCGGCTTGTTCGGGCGGTAGGCGACCAGGCTTGCGGGCTGCTCGAGGAGAACGGACACCAGGCCTCCTGGGGTGTGGGACGACTTTCAAGGTCACAGTCGTCTTCGGCATCAAACCCGAAGTCCTTTAGGGAAAGATCACGATTTAGTGAGTAACAATCAGTGCAATTCGGACGCGCGATCGATCAATTGCTGAACGATTCGTTTCGTTCGAGGCCCTGTTCGTGACTGAAAGTGGCCGTATCGACAAAGTGACGGTCAGCGTGACTGCGGGTCCCGCCGCTGCGGCAGCGTCACGATCGACGCGTCGCCCGGACCGGCCGGCGGCAGACCCGCGACCTGGGCCAGCAGATCGCACCAGGACGTCAGGTGCGCCGCCGTGTCCGGGACACCGCCCAGACCCTCGCGGGGCGTCCAGGAGGCGCGGATCTCGATCTGTGAGGCGGCCGGGCGTTCCGACAGACCGCCGAAGTAGTGGGAGCTCGCCCGTGTGACGGTGCCGCTCGCTTCGCCGTACGACAGTCCGCGGGCCTGGAGCGCGCCCGTCAGCCACGACCAGCACACGTCGGGCAGCAGCGGGTCGGCGGCCATCTCCGGCTCCAGCTCCGCGCGCACCAGCGTCACCAGCCGGAAGGCGCCCCGCCAGGCCTCGTGCCCGTCCGGGTCGTGCAGCAGCACCAGGCGGCCGTCGGCCAGGTCCTGGTCGCCGTCGACGACCGTGGCCTCCAGTGCGTACGCGAAGGGGGCGAGTCGCTGTGGCGCGCGCGTCGCCTCGACCTCGATCTGCGGCCTCAGTCGGCTGCTGCGCAGGGCTTGGACCGCGGCCTGGAAAGCCGGCGGAGCCGTACCGCTCCCATCCCGGTCCCCCTCCTTGGAGTCGTCCATTCCGTCAGCGCCGTCCGACAGTCGTCCCTGAGCCGCAGCCATGCGGGAAGATTAGGGGAACGGTGGCTCGGTGCGGGCCAGACACCCCGTGACCGGCGTGGGGGTGGCCGTCGCCGGGGGCTGCCGCCCCGGCCCCCCGCTGCCGGGCCGGGCGTGACGACCGGGGTCGAAACGCGGGGTCGGCACCGTGCGAGACTTTCCCCGTGAGTTCCAACGAGAGCCCCGTGGGCCAGCCGCCGACCGCGACGTACGACTCCGCCTTTCTCAGGGCCTGCCGGCGTGAGCCCGTGCCGCACACCCCGGTCTGGTTCATGCGGCAGGCCGGGCGCTCGCTGCCCGAGTACCTCAAGGTGCGCGAGGGCATCCCCATGCTCGAGTCCTGCACGCGGCCCGAGCTGGTGGCCGAGATCACGCTTCAGCCGGTGCGCCGGCACGGCGTGGACGCGGCGATCTACTACAGCGACATCGTCGTCCCGCTCAAGGCCATCGGCATCGACCTCGACATCAAACCCGGCGTCGGCCCGGTCGTCGAGCGCCCGATCCGCACCCGCGCCGACCTGGCCCAGCTGCGGGACCTCACCCCCGAGGACGTCTCGTACGTCACCGAGGCCATCGGCCTGCTCACCGGCGAGCTCGGCGCCACCCCGCTCATCGGTTTCGCCGGCGCGCCTTTCACCCTCGCGAGCTACCTCGTCGAGGGCGGTCCGTCGCGCACGTACGAGAACGCCAAGTCGATGATGTACGGCGACCCCGAGCTGTGGGCCGACCTGCTCGACCGTCTCGCGGAGATCACCGCTGCGTTCCTGAAAGTGCAGATCGAGGCCGGCGCCTCGGCGGTCCAGCTGTTCGACTCGTGGGCCGGCGCCCTCGCCCCGGTCGACTACCGCAGCTCGGCGCTTCCCGCCTCCGCCAAGGTCTTCGAGGCCGTTTCCGGATACGGCGTCCCGCGCATCCACTTCGGCGTCGGCACCGGCGAGTTGCTCAAGCTCATGGGCGAGGCCGGCGCGGATGTCGTGGGCGTCGACTGGCGCGTCCCGCTCGACGAGGCGGCCCGTCGGGTCGGCCCCGGCAAGGCGCTCCAGGGCAACCTCGACCCGACCGTCCTGTTCGCCTCCAAGGAGGCCGTCGAGGCCAAGACCCGCGAGGTCCTCGACTCGGCCACCGGCCTGGAGGGCCACGTCTTCAACCTCGGCCACGGCGTCATGCCGTCCACCGACCCGGACGCGCTGACCCGCCTCGTGGAGTACGTCCACACGCAGACCGCCCGCTAGTGCCCCAACAGGCAACGTTCGCCCGGTCGCGACGCCCGGCACGCTCCCCCACTGCCTTAAGGGCGTGGGAGGTGCCCCCACTCGCCGCACCGGCCGAAAGCCCAAGTACGTCCAGTACGAGGGCTTCCAGCCGGCACGCCGAGAGCACGCACCGGACGCCGCTCCTTTCGGGCAAACGTTGCCTGCCGGGGCACTAGATCCGCTTCCGGCGCCTCACCACGTGTGCCGGGGCCGTGCCCGCCTGCCGAACAGCAGGCCGCGCGGTTCCGGCGGTGGGGGAGTGCCCGGCTTGAGTGGCCAGGCGAGGAGCATGCCGGCGAGGAAGCCGACGACGTGCGCCGCGTACGCCACCGTCCCCGCGCCGGAGATGCCCTCGCCGGACGAGTACACGGCCTGGAGCACGAACCAGAAGCCCAGCACCAGCCAGGCCGGCAGTCTCAGCGGCAGGAAGATCAGGAACGGCACCAGGACCCAGACCCTGGCCTTCGGATACAGCACCAGATACGCGCCCAGGACACCCGCGATCGCCCCGGACGCGCCGATCAGCGGGTCGCCCGAGTCGGCGTTGAGGAGCGCGAAGCCGTACGCCGCCGCGTAGCCGCAGACGACGTAGAACAGCGCGTACCTGATGTGACCCATGCGGTCCTCGACGTTGTTGCCGAAGATCAGCAGGAAGAGCATGTTGCCGAGCAGGTGCAGCCAGCCGCCGTGCAGGAACATCGCGGTGAAGACGCTGACGGCCGGGGACTTGTCGTAGCTCGGCGGGGCCACCACGCAGCCCGCTCCGTGCGTGCCCGCGCCGACCGCGCCCGTGGGGACGGCCGACGGCAGCTGATGGTGGATCAACTCCCGCGGTACCGCCGCGTAGTGGTCCAGGAACGCCTGCAGATGGCACAGCTGGGACAGGCCGCTGTCGCCCGCCACGGAACCGGCGAGGCCCGGCGTGGACAGGAAGACGAGGAAGTTCGCGGCGATCAGCGCATACGTCACCCAGGGGGTGCGGCGCACCGGGTTCACGTCATGGACGGGGATGACCACAAGGAATTAGTGCCCCCGGAGGGCCGGGCGAATCGGTGAACACGGGCACGCGCGCGTGCGTATGACTCCTCAACCGCCCGCGGCACGGGGAAGGCGGGTCGCGGGGACGACGTGAGGAACAGGCGATGAACGACCGAGTTACTCCTCCGATGCAGGCCACACCGGACGGTGAGGCCGAGATCTCCCTGGTGGTGAAGTTGCCGTGGGAGGACGTCGCCCGGCTCGGCCAGGAAGCCGGACGACTGGCTGCGCAGATGCAGCGGCCGGTGACCCTCGACGAGGCGGTGAGCCACCGTCTGCGGTCCGTGCGGAGTGCCTCGCATGCGAAGCCGGCGGGGGAGCAGCCGGTCGCCGTGTCGTCCGGTGCCGCCGTGTCCACCAGTGCGTCGGTGTCCTCGTTGCCGGCGCGGCCGCCGGCGGAGCAGGCCCGGCAGGCGATCGAGCGGATCAACGGGTCGGCGTAGCCGTCAGGAAGCCCGCACCTTGGCCACGGCCTTGCGGGCCGCTACCAGTACCGGGTCCCAGACGGGGCTGAACGGTGGGGCGTAGCCCAGGTCCAGGGCTGTCATCTGTTCCACCGTCATGCGGGCCGTGAGCGCCACTGCCGCGATGTCGACCCGCTTGCCCGCGCCCTCCCTGCCGACGATCTGCACGCCGAGCAGACGGCCCGTCCGTCGCTCGGCGAGCATCTTCACCGTCATCGGGGAGGCGCCGGGGTAGTAACCGGCGCGGCTGGTCGACTCGATGGTGACCGCCACGAACTGGAGGCCGGCCCGGCGGGCGTCCTTCTCGCGGAGACCGGTACGGGCGATCTCCAGGTCGCACACCTTGGACACCGCGGTGCCGACGACGCCGGGGAACGTGGCGTAGCCGCCGCCGACGTTGGTGCCGATGACCTGGCCGTGCTTGTTGGCGTGGGTGCCCAGCGCGATGTGGCGCTCCTGGCCGGAGACCAGGTCGAGGACCTCGACACAGTCACCGCCGGCCCAGATGTTCTCGTACCCGCGCACCCGCATCGACAGGTCGGTGAGCAGACCGCCGTGGGCGCCGAGGGGGAGTCCGGCAGCCTTGGCGAGCGCCGTCTGCGGACGGACGCCGATGCCCAGCACGACCACGTCCGCCGGGTACTCGGCATCCTCCGTGGCCACCGCCCGCACCCGGCCGTCCTCACCGGTGTGCAGCTTGGTCACCTCGGCGTCGTTGACCATGGTGATGCCCAGGCCCTCCATCGCCTCGTGCACCAGGCGGCCCATGTCCGGATCGAGCGTGGCCATCGGCTCGCTGCCGCGGTTGACGACCGTCACCTCGTAGCCGCGGTTGATGAGCGCCTCGGCCATCTCCACGCCGATGTAGCCCGCCCCGACGACCACCGCGCGACGGCCACGCGTGCGCGTGAGCGAGTCGATGAGCGCCTGGCCGTCGTCCAGCGTCTGCACCCCGTGCACACCGGGGGCGTCGGCACCGGGCATGTCCGGGCGGATCGGGTGCGCGCCGGTCGCGATCACGAGTTTGTCGTACGACGTCCAGGACTCGGCGCCGGAATCGACGTCACGCGCGCGTACTCGGCCGCCCGCCACGTCGATCTCCGTGACCTCCGTCCGCATGCGCAGATCGATGTCCCGCGCGCGGTGCTCCTCGGGCGTACGGGCGATCAACTCGTCCGGTTCCTCGACGTCGCCGCCCACCCAGTACGGGATGCCGCACGCCGAGTAGGAGGTGAAGTGGCCGCGCTCGAACGCCACGATCTCCAGCTCGTCGGGGCCCTTCAGCCGGCGTGCCTGCGACGCCGCGGACATCCCCGCGGCGTCGCCGCCGATCACGACCAGTCGTTCCCGCGCAGTGCTCATGTCCATGTGAACACGCTACGGGGGCAGGGCATTTCAGGCCCGTCGTCAGTCCTTGTCGCCCTCGCGAGTGCTCGGGTCCCGCGGCGCGGGAGGAGCCGTCGGCAGCGGGCCCAGTGCGCTCGCCGCGGGCACGTGGGCCGGGCGGCGCGGCAGCCGGGGCCGGATCAGCCGCAGCCACACCAGCACGATCAGGGCCGCCACCGCGGCGAACGGCAGCACCGCGCCGAACGCCACCGCGAGCCAGCGCAGCATCGTCACGAACGCGCCCCAGCCACCGGCCAGGGCGTCCAGGAACCCGGGATCGTCGTCCTTGGCCGCCTTCTTCACCGGCGTCTCGGACAGCGAGAGGGTGATCGTGGCGAGGCTCGTGCGGTCCTTCAACGACGCCTGCTGGGCGAGCAGCGCCTCCAGGTCCGCCTCCCGGGTGCTCAACTCGCCCTCCAGCTCCACCACGTCGCTGAGCTTGGTCGCCTGGTCCATCAGCTCGCGGACCCGGGCCACGCTGGCGCGCTGCGACTTGATGCGGCTGTCCACGTCGACGACCTGGTCGGTGACGTCCTCGGCCTTCGCGGTGCGGTCCAGGAGCTTGCCCGCGCCCTGCAGGTCGGCGAGCACCTCGTCGTACTTGTCGACCGGCACGCGCAGCACGACACGGGTGCGCTCGTGGCCCTCCTCGTCGCGGCTGGTGGTCTCGTTGCCGACGTAGCCGCCCGCGTTCTCCGTGGTGGTGCGGGCGTCGTCGAGGGCCTTCGGTACCTCCTTGACCTGCACGGTCAGCGAGGCGGTGCGGATGATGTGGCTCGCGGTCAGCTTCGGCGCCCGGGTCGCCCTGGCGCCGCTCGCGTCCTGCTCTCCGCCCGGTGCGGCCCCCTTCGCGTCGCTCTGGGCGGCGGCGCCGTCGGCGGCGGACTTGTTTCCGGAATCGGAGCTGCTGCTCCCGCCGCATCCGGTCAGCGCGAGCGCGGTGGCCAGCAGGATCCCGGCCAGGGCCGGGACGGGTCGTACGGAACGTCGTGCGCGCATGTGGGCCTACCCCCGAGGGTCGTGACGACTGACGCTCCTTCGACGCCGGGAGGGGCCCGGAGGTTGGATCCGGACGGTCCCGATGCGGTCACGGTCGGGACTCGTGAAGGACACCGGGGTGCGGACGGGCTGTCAGTGGGGTCTGAGAGGCTGGGGACATGCGCGAAGTGGAGACCCGTACGGGCACCGGGCAGGTCGTCGTCATCGGAGCCGGAATCGCCGGGCTGGCCGCGGCCCACCGGCTGCTGCAGCGCGGTGCGCGGGTGACCGTGCTCGAGGCGTCGGACCGTGTCGGCGGCAAGCTGCTGCCCGGCGAGATCGCGGGCGCGCGCGTGGACTTCGGCGCCGAGTCGATGCTCGCCCGCAGGCCGGAAGCCGTCGCCCTCGCGCGCGAGGTGGGCCTCGACGACCGCCTCCAGCCGCCGTCCACCGCGACGGCCTCGATCTGGACCCGCGGCGCCCTGCGCCCCATGCCCAAGGGCCACGTCATGGGCGTCCCGGGCACCTCCGCCGCCCTGGCCGGAGTCCTGTCCGACGAGGGCCTCGCCCGCATCGAGCGCGACGCCGACCTGCCCCGCACGGAGGTCGGCGACGACGTGGCGGTCGGGGAGTTCGTGGCGGCGCGGCTGGGCCGCGAGGTCGTCGACCGCCTGGTGGAACCGCTCCTCGGCGGTGTGTACGCGGGCGACGCGTACCGCATCTCGATGCGCTCGGCGGTCCCGCAGCTCTACCAGGTCGCGAAGACGCACGACTCGCTCACGGAGGGCGTCCGCGAGATCCAGGCCAAGGCGGCCGCGGCTCAGCAGACCGGCCCGGTCTTCATGGGCATCGAGGGCGGCGTGGGCAGCCTGCCGCTCGCGGTGGCGGAGTCGGTGCGGGCGCGCGGCGGCGAGATCCTGACCGGGATGCCGGTCAAGGAGCTTCGCCGCATCGAGCGGACGGAGCAGGACGGCAGCGCAGTAGGCGCCGGTGAAAGTGCCGGCGCCGTCGAAGGCGCGGCCTGGCGCATCGCCGCCGGGGACCGTGTCCTGTACGCCGACGCGGTCGTCGTAGCCCTCCCCGCACCGGCAGCCGCCACGCTCCTGCGCGCCGAGGCCCCCGCCGCCGCGACCGAGCTCGCCGCCGTCGAGTACGCGTCCATGGCCCTGGTCACCCTCGCTTACCGCCGCGCCGACACCACCCTCCCCGAGGGCAGCGGCTTCCTCGTGCCGCCGGTCGACGGGCGCACCATCAAGGCGTCGACGTTCGCCTCCCAGAAGTGGGGCTGGATCGCCGACGAGAACCCGGACGTGGTCGTCCTGCGCACCTCCGTCGGCCGGTACGGCGAGACGGAGATCCTCCAGCGCGAGGACGCCGGCCTGGTGGACGTCTCGCGACAGGATCTCCGGGCGGCGACCGGGCTCGACGCCACCCCCCTCGAAACCCGGGTCACGCGCTGGACCGACGGCCTGCCCCAGTACCCCGTCGGCCACTACGCGCGCGTGGCCCGCATCCGCGAGCACGTCGCCAAGCTGCCGGGACTCGCCCTGTGCGGCGCGCAGTACGACGGCGTCGGCATCCCGGCCTGCATCGCGAGCGCGTACGCGGCGGTGGACCAGATCCACGGTGAGCTGAGCCGTGTGCAGGAGCTCACCGCCAACCCGGTGCAGAGTCTGCACGGCGGAGCGGGAGAATAGCCGCATGAGTGACGACGCCCCCACCACTGCCCCTGACCGGATCGCGAACAAGGGCAAGCTGGCCAAGGACCTCAACGAGGTCATCCGCTACACCCTGTGGTCCGTCTTCAAGCTGAAGGACGTGCTGCCCGAGGACCGCGCGGGCTACGCCGACGAGGTCCAGGAGCTCTTCGACCAGCTCGCCGCCAAGGACGTGACGATCCGCGGCACGTACGACGTGTCGGGCCTGCGCGCCGACGCCGACCTCATGATCTGGTGGCACGCGGAGACCAGCGACCAGCTGCAGGAGGCGTACAACCTCTTCCGCCGCACCAAGCTGGGCCGCGCCCTGGAGCCCGTCTGGTCGAACATGGCGCTGCACCGCCCCGCCGAGTTCAACCGCTCGCACGTCCCCGCGTTCCTCGCCGACGAGACGCCGCGCAACTACATCAGCGTGTACCCGTTCGTGCGCTCCTACGACTGGTACCTGCTGCCCGACGAGGACCGCCGCCGCATGCTCGCCGACCACGGCAAGATGGCCCGCGGCTACCCGGACGTGCGCGCCAACACGGTCGCGTCGTTCTCCCTCGGCGACTACGAGTGGCTCCTGGCCTTCGAGGCCGACGAGCTCTACCGCATCGTCGACCTCATGCGCCACTTGCGTGCCTCCGAGGCCCGGATGCACGTCCGCGAGGAGGTCCCGTTCTACACGGGCCGCCGCAAGGACATCGCGGAGCTCATCGCGGGCCTGGCGTAGCCGGCCCGAAGTCAGCGGCGGGCGGCCTTCCCCTTCGGCGACTCCTTCATGGGCGTCGGGTGGGACCGCTCGCCCGGTGCCGCCGGCTTGGGCTCCGCGTGCGGGGCGCAGGACGCGCGCTCGGCAGGCAGGCGGCCCTCCAGCAGGTACGCGTCCAGGTAGCCGTTGACGCAGCGGTTCGGGCCGCCCGCGATGCCGTGCGTGCCGGCGTCCCGCTCGGTCACCAGGACCGAGCCGGACAGCCGCCGGTGCATCTCCACGGCGCCGTCGTACGGTGTCGCCGCGTCCCGCTCGGCGGCCAGGATCAGCGTCGGCGGCAGCTCACCCGGCCCGGTCCGCACGTCGAGCGGCTGCTGCCGCGCCGCCGGCCAGTAGGCGCACGGCAGGTTCATCCACACGTTGTCCCAGGTCTCGAACGGCGCGGTGCGCGCGAGCCGCGTGTTGTCCCGGTCCCAGACCTTCCAGTCCGTCGGCCAGGGCGCGTCGTTGCACTCGACGGCCGTGTACACCGCGTTGGAGTTCTCCGCCTCGGCCGCCGCCTCCGTGGCCGGACCGGCCTGCTCGATCAGCGGCTTCGGGTCGCCCTTCAGATACGCCGACAGCGCCTGCGCGCGGGTCGGCCAGTAGTCGTCGTAGTACCCGGCCGACAGGAACGCGCCCTGCAGCTCCGCCGGTCCCACCTTGCCGCCCGCCGGCTCGGCCGCGAGCTGCGCGCTGGCCTTCGCGTAACTGTGCTGGACCGCGACGGCGTTCTTGCCCAGCCCGTACACGTCGTCGTGCCGGGCGATCCACTCCCGGAAGTCCGCCCAGCGGCTCTCGAACGCGGCCGACTGGTCGAGGTTGTTGCGGTACCAGACCTGATCGGGAGACGGGTCCACCGCCGAGTCGAACACCATCCGCCGCACGTGCGAGGGGAACAGCGTCGCGTACACCGCCCCGAAGTACGTGCCGTACGAGGCACCCATGAACGTCAGCTTGTCCTCGCCCAGCGCAGCCCGCAGGACGTCCAGATCACGGGCGTTGTTGAGGGAGTTGAAGTACTTGAGCCCGCTGCCCGACCGCTTGGCGCAGCCGAGCGCGTAGGCCTTCGCCTCCGCGATGCGCTCCTGCTTGTACGACTCCGAGGGGTGCGTCGGCGCCTGCGAGGGCGCCTTGAAGAAGCGCTTGGGGTCCTGGCAGGAGAGAGGCGCGGACCGGCCGACGCCGCGCGGGGAGTAGCCGACCAGGTCGTAGGCCGCCGCGATGCGCTTCCACTCCGGGAGCAGGCCGACGAGCGGGAAGTACAGACCGTCGCCGCCGGGCCCGCCAGGGTTGTAGACCAGGGTGCCCTGCCTGGGCACCCTGCGCTTGCTGTTGTGCGGGTCCTTGTGCGTGGCCCGTACCCGGCTGACGGTCAGTTTGATCTGCTTGCCGCCGGGATGCGCGTAGTCGAGCGGGACGGAGACCGTGCCGCACTGCATGGTGCCCGGCATGTCCTGCGCGGTGGAGCACTTCCCGAAGTCGACGCCGGCGGCCCGGGCGCGCGCGGCGGCCACCGTCGTCCCCTGCCGTTCGGCCGAGTCCGGCGCGACGGGTGTGCTGCCGGCCGGGGCGGCGGCGAGGGCGGTCAGGAGCAAGGACCCGGCGGCCGAGTAGAGGGCGGCAGCTCTCATGACGTATCCCTTCGGTGCACGGCAGCGACAAAAGGGATGTTTCGTTCGGTGCCGGGAGAAGGCAAGCACCGCCCCGGCGGTGTCGGCCTCAATGCCCCCTATGCGCCCCCGGTGTGCGGTTCACGCCAGGACTGGTCACGGTGGGCGAAGGCCGCACGCAGGTCCGGTTCGTCGACCGCGCGTACGCCTCGTACGGCGACGGTGGTGAGGTACGTACGCTCGTCGCCGCTCGCGGTGCGCCGGGTGAGGGCGCCCAACAGCCGTTGCCCGGCCGGGGAGGCCCAGCGCGAGTACGGGTGGACCTCGACCCGGGCGATGGCCAGGCAGCTCAGTGCCAGTGCGAGCGGCAGGGCGAACCACAGGGCGACCAGGCCGCGCGGCATGTCCGGCTGGGCCGGCACGAGCAGAGCGATCGCACCCAGCGCGAGCACGGCCACCGCGGCGAGCCGCACCTGGCGCACTCCGGCCGCGACAGTGGTCCGGGCGCCGGCGGGCATGGCCAGGCCCGCGTCGACGAGCCGGTCGGCGAGACCGGCGACGGCGTCCGCGGAGGCCGCGGCGGCCCGCACCGGGGCGATACGGCTCTGCCCCTCGGGCCCGATGGCCCCTATGACGGACCGCTCCATGTCGTCCCGCCCGCGCGGGTCGACCACCGTCGCCCAGCCCGTGTGGGCGAGCAGCAGCCGCCGTTGCCGGGCCATGGAGACCATGGTCAGATCGGCGACCCGTCCGGGCCCGCCGGACAGGAACGCGGCCTCGTAGAGCGTCAGATCATGGCGCCGGGCATCCGCTTCGACGTCTTCCTCGCAGGCCGCCGCGTGTACGGCGGCCAGGCACAGCCGCGTGCACGCGGTGCCGGCGGCGGCCCAGGCCAGCAGCAGGAGAAGCACCCAGAACATGCCGCGTTTCTATGCCAAACGGTCTGTGCAACGCCATGCCCTGTTCACAATCCGGACGGAGCGTTGCGGGTACGTGACGTTCCGCTTGGAGTACGGGCGCGGTCTACGGCGGGCTGGAGGCGGCCGGCGGGAGCGTGTAGGTCGGGGACGACGACGGCTGGACCGGGGTGACGGGGCTCGGATCCGTCGTCGGACCGGGCGGAGCCGGGGAGTTGGTCAGCGGGGGAGTGCTCGCGGAGGCCATGTCCCGGGCGAGTGCGTCCCAGTCGACGTATCCCGTGGCCTCCAGGACCTTGATGTGGTCCAGCACGGTCGTGTTCGCGTCGTCGGCGAGCGCGCGCACCAGCGAGTTGCGGGTGGTCGCGCGGACCTGGGCGACGACCGAGAACACCTTGCCGTGCGCCAGCCGCAGGATGTTGACGAACTTGCGGTCGTAGTCGACGCCCTGGGCCGTGTTCAGGGTTGCCAGCCACTGCTGCTGCTGGGCGTTGGGCTCGTTGGGAAGCTGGAGCCCGAGCTTGGCGGCGACGTCCCGTACCCGCTGGTCGAGGAAGGTGTGCCCCTCGACGAGGTGCTGCCCCGCCGTCCGTACGGCCTCGGTGGTGCCCTTCTGTTCGGCCTCCTGCCCGGCGGGCAGCTCCCACAGGCCGGCCAGCCGGACCTTCGTGATGAAGTCACGGTCGAGAGCCGACAGCGGCCCGTACTGCGTCGACACCGTGTCGGCGTTCAGTACGGCGGCGCCGGTCCCGGAGCGGTCGGCGTACGACCAGATGGGGAAGATCAGCGCCAGCAAGGTGGCGAGCAGGCCGAGGATGATGACGCCGGTGCCGCTGAATATGCCTCGGCCGGGTACGGGTGGTCGCGGTCGCATGGTGCCTCCTGTCACGGCACCGCACGCTCGTGTGTCTCGGGTGCGGGATTCGCATATTACTGCGGGGTTCAGCAGGCCCCGGGCCCGGCCGGACGTTATCCCCGGCACATTCAGCGGTGCAGCAACACCCGCCGAGCCGCCCGGGCCATCCTCCCCCACTCTCGACTTCGCTCGAGCGTGGGGACCCCCATCGCCGGGCGCTGTGACCGTGGCGCGGGCCCCGACCGCTCCAGCCACCACTCCCGCAACTCCCGCAGGGCGCGCCCTTCTTCGAGCCGCCCGGCAAGCAGCAGCTGCCCGGCGAAGTCCAGGGCGTCCTGGCGGTAGCCGCCGGTCATCGGGTGACTGTGGGCGTACGCGAGGAAGGCGGGCCGGTACGCATCACCGAGGATCTCGGGCAATTCGGGCGCGACCTTGGCCGCGACGTCCGCCCGCTTCCCGGCGAGCGCCCGCGCCTGCACCCCCAGCCGCACCCGGTCGAACCCCTCCGGCACGGGCGTCCCGGCGACGAGCGCGGACAACAGGGCGGCCTCCGCGAGTCCGAGCCGCTGACGGGCGGCGTCGGTGGAAGGGGCGGGGGACGTCGAGGTGGGAGTGGGAGTGGGGAGGGCGGACGAGGCGACGGATCCCGTGACCGTCACCGCCGGTGCTTCGACCACCGTCTCCGCTGTTGCTACAGCCACCGTCTCCGCCGCTGCTTCGGCCACCGTCGCCGTCGCTGCCTCTTCCCGTATGGCCCGCCCCTTCTCCACGGCCCCGCGGATCTCCTCCAACTCCCCCTCCAGCACGCCCGGTTCGGGAAAGTTCTCGTCCCTCTCCAGCAGTACTCCCGGTGGTGAGACCCGTGACGCGAGGTCGGTCAGGATGTCGAGGACCGGGTCCGGCACCGGGTGGGCGTGGCTGTCGTGCCAGACGCCGTCGCGCTCGAAGCCGCCCGCGACATGGACGTACGCGATGGCCTCCAGGGGGAGTTCGGCGAGCGCCTTGGCCGGGTCCTCGCCGCGGTTGACGTGGTTGGTGTGCAGGTTGGCCACGTCGATCAGGAGCCGTACGCCGGTCCGGTCCGCGAGTTCGTACAGGAACTGCCCCTCGGTCAGCTCCTCGCCCGGCCAGGAGAGCAGCGCGGCGATGTTCTCGACGGCGAGCGGCACCGGCAGCGCGTCCTGCGCGATGCGGACGTTCTCGCACAGCACGTCGAGGGCATCCCGGGTGCGCGGCACGGGCAGCAGGTGGCCGGCCTCCAGCAGCGGGGACGCCGTCAGCGGCCCGCCCGCCCGTACGAACGCGATGTGCTCGGTGACCAGTGGCGAGCCCAGGGCCTCGGCCCGCTCGGCGAGTGCGGTGAGCCGGCCCTCGTCGGGCCGGTCGGCGCCGCCGAGGCCGAGCGATACGCCGTGCGGGATCACGGTCACCCCGCGGGCGCGCAGCCGCCGCAGCGACTCGGGGAGGTGCCCGGGGCACACGTTCTCGGCCACGGCCTCGACCCAGTCGATGCCCGGCATGCGCTCCACGGCGTCGGCGATCTCCGGCCGCCATCCGATGCCCGTCCCCAGTCGCTCCATGGTCCGTCCCCTCCTCGGCTACATCCGGATCCGGTGTCACGTCTCCTCGGACGTGACGGGGGTATGGCCCCGCCGCCGGGACCCGAACCCCTCCCGGCTCACGTTCAGAGCAACATTTGAGGTTGGCAGGCGCCCGCCCCGGACTTCGGCCCGGTCACTGCACCATGCCCGCCGAGTCCACCGGATCCGGCCGGTTGGTGTTGACCGTGCCCGGTGCGCCCGGCGACGGCCGGGAGGTCGTACCGATGTCGCCGGTGGCCTCGGCGGCGGGCGCCGAGGGCGCCACCTGGCCGGGGACCGGCGCCGAGGGGCCGGTCGGGCTGGCGGTGGTGCCGGACACGGCGTCGTTGGCGATGGCGTCGAAGTCGACCCGGCCGGTCTTCTCCAGAATCGTGATGTGGTCGAGCACCGTCTGGTTGGTGTCCGAGGCCAGCTGCCGTACGAGCGTGTTCCGGGTGGTGTTCCGGACGGTGCCGATGGCCGGGAAGATCTTGCCGTGCGCGGCGCGCAGCAGATTGACGAACTTGTACTCGTACTCCGCGCCCGTCGCCGCGTTCATCTCCTGCAGCCAGCCCTGCTGCTGCTCGTTCGGCTGGTTCGGCAGCGCGACGCCGAGCTGGGCCGCGACGATGCGCACCCGCTTGTCGAGGTCGGTGTGACCGACGATGAGGTGGTCGCCCGCCTCCTTGATCGCCTGGCTGGGGGCGCGCTCGATGGCCTGCTGCCCGGCGGGCAGCTCCCACAGGCCGGCCAGCCGCACCCGCACGATCAGATCGCGGTCGGCGGCGGTCAGCGGCCCCCACTGGGTGTTCACGGTCCCCGCCGCCACGTTCGCCTGACCGGTGCCCGACCGGTCGGCGTACGACCACACGGGGAACGCGAGTGCGCCGAGGGTGGCGATGATGGCCGCGATGAGGAGGGCCGTACCGTTGATACGCAGCAAAGGTTCCTCCCGGGTGAAACCAACTGGTCATGGGCGCAAGGTGCTTGGCCGGCGCCGGTGCCAGGAGATACGCACGGGACACTCGCGTTGTTCAAACGGCAGGTAAAGAATCACATCGGCTGGCAAAGTCACACGTCCCTCACCTGCCCTTCGTCGGCCACTGCTCCGGCGCCCGCCCCAGCAGCCGCAGCGCCTCCTCCAGTACCCCGGCCCCCTCGGGCACCTCCAACGCGGGTGCGAACGCGAACCCCGGCCCCCGCCGCGCCGGATCGGTCGGCACGCGCCGGGCGACGACGAGTGCCGCGCCGAGCACGTCGTCCGCCAGCTCCACCGTCACCCCGAGCGTGGCGGCGACGTCCCAGGCGTGCACCACGTAGTCGACGAAGTGGAAGCTGATCGCCATCCGGCCGGGAAAGCTCCCGCCCAGCTCCTTCAGCGCGAACTCCCGCTCCTGTACGCCGGGTTCGGCGAAGGCGCCGAGAACCGCCGCCGCGGCCCCCCGGTGCACCCGTCCCGGCTCGCTCATGTCCTCCGGCTCGCGCCAGTACGCCGCTTCCCGCCCCGCACCCCGCGCGGCGGCGGCGAACCCGTGATGCTGAGCCGCCATGTGCGCCACGAGCCGCCGCAGGTCCCACTCCGCACACGGGGTGTCCCGCCCCCAGTCCTCGTCCCGCGCCAGATCCACCACTCGCACCGCCTCGCGTACGGCGATCCGGTCCAGCTCGACGATGCCCGCCTCGGTGAGAGTCATGAACCGAGCCTAAAACTATGCGAACGATCGTGCTACTTGTTTGTCCGACCCGTTTCGCAGTCTCGACTGCCGCTCAACGAGCAAGCAGCTCAGGGAACTTGAGGAACCCGCCCCGGATCGACCGCGGCCGTCCGCAACCGTGCCGCGATGCCCACCCGGGCCCGCCGATAGGCGCTCTCCTCGTCGTGCAGGACGGAGACCATGTTGGCCGTCTCCATCAACGCCACGAGCTCGAAGGCGAGTTGGGGCAGGTCCGTGCCGGCCTGCAGCTCGCCGGCATCGCAAGCCCCGGTGATCGTGCGCTCCACATGGGTCGTCCAGTCGCGCTGAGCGCGCACCGCGGCGTCGTGCACCGGACCCGAGCGGGCGTCGAACTCGGCGATCACCTCGTAGAAGAAGCAGCCGCCCGGGAAGACCCGCCCCCGCGAGTACTCCAGCCACAGCTCGCACAGCCGCCACACGCGGCCGAGCCCTGCCGCCTCCTCCTCGGCGGGACGGATCACCCGCTCGGTGAAGATGCGGCCCGCCTCGCGCACGGTGGCGAGCTGCAGCTCCTCCTTCGACCCGAAGAGTGCGAACACCCCGCTCTTGCTGAGCTGCAACTCCGTCGCGATCCGCCCGACGGACAGCGCCTCCAACCCCTCGACAGAGGCGATGTCGACGGTACGACGCAGCACCAACTGCCGGGTCCGATTGCCCCGTTCGACCCTGCCGTCGAGCCGGGTCATCGCAGCGCCGGGTGATCGGGCACCACGGTGCAGGAGCCGGGCGCGATCTCGGTGGGGGCCTGAGCCTGCATTGTGCTTCTCACCTGCTCTCGTCCCGTGTGGGCAATGGGCTATTGGACCCTACAGGTGCCGATGGCGGTGCTTCGGATACGTTCCCTTCCGCCCGCGTACCGGGGTCGGGCCGCGAGGCGTACGCGGGAGTCAAGGCTGCGCGGGATGAACAGTGTCCGAGGGACAGTTCCGGTCGAGCCGGTTTCGCCGAGCGCGTTGCCGGGAGTGCGGCGAAATCGGTACCTATCCTGATCAAGCTCCCTATTTCGCTGCTTTCAGGAGATTGGCCATGGAACTCAAGCCCCTCGCTCGGGTGGCGATCGCTGCCATCGTCACCGGTACTGCCATCGTCGCCGCTGTCGGCCCGGCCGTCGCAGCCCCTTCGCAAGCGTCGGTCGTCCGAGAGATCGCCCCGAGCCCGGGCGACGCCGGCGCTGTTGGTGGTGGGACGGGGAAGGGTCTCGTCGATTTTGGCGCCGCCACTATCGACTTTGTCGGCCGCCTCATTGGTACGGGCGGCAGCGGTCACACCTGAGCGGGCCGGGCGTGCCGCCGGATTCGTGATCACCGTCCGGTCGGACAGTCGGCGGCGGTCCGGCGGACAACCCTCAAGGGCCTTTTCGGCGACCGCATCAACCCTGTGTCTCTGCGGCGGTATGCGCGATGACCGCGCCAACGATCGTCTCCCAGTCTGCTCGGTCGACCCCGTGGCCTGCGTCTTCCAAGGGCAACAGCCTTGCGGCGGGGATCTCTTCCGCAAGTGCCTCGCCGTGCCCGACGGGGAACATGGGATCCGCGGTCCCATGAATCACCAAGGTGGACACGGCGATCGACGACAAGGGCTCTCGGGAATGCTCGCCGTCCGGAAGCGAGTCGTGGTTTTGCACGGCGGCGAAGTCGTGTGCCCGCTCGACGTCGCGACGGACAAGGTCGCGGACGGCGGTCTCGTCGAACAGGCGCCGGCCGCCTGCGAGCACACCCGAGTAGTCGACCAGGTAATCGATCACCGAGGCGGTCTGCGACCAATCGGCATGTGCGGACGACACGAACCGCACGAACTCCTCGGTCGGCGGCGGCAGTTCGCGGTCGCCGGACGTAGCGGGGGAGGTGCTGATCAGGACGAGCGAGCGGACTCGATCGGCATGGTCGAGCGCGACCAGTTGGGCAATGGCCCCTCCGGCCGAGACACCCACCACGTGCGCGGCCGGGATCTCGTAGGCGTCGAGTACGCCGACCGCGTCGCCGACCAGATCCGCGCCGGTGTATCCGGGGTGGCCCAGCTCGTAGGTGAGGGATCGACCGGTGTCGCGGTGGTCGTAACGGATCACGAACCGTCCGCCCTCGGCGAGCATCCGGCAGAAGTCCTCCTCCCACCAGAGCATCGAAGCCCCGGTGCCCATGATGAGCAGGATCGGTGGGTCCGACGGATCGCCAAAAGGCTCGGTGCACAGGGCCACACCATCGGTGTCAATCATGCGCTCGGACATCGCCACGTCTCCTCACCGGGCCCATTGTCCATCTGTACGGGGCTGGGAGATGGCCGCCGCGGCGGACCCGGCCGTAGTCGTGCGGTAACCGGAAGAGTCCACGGACCTCGTCCGGCGGACCGGGCCGGGCCGGGTCGGTCGGACCATGGTCAGCAACCCGGTGCAGAGTCTCCGCGTCGCCGCTCCGGCAGAACCAGTTCGGCGAAATCGCTGTCATTTCCGGTGCGCGAGAATCGCCTTGGCGAAGTTGGTGGCCAGCGTAGGGGCATCGGGTCCGGGGGCGTCCTCGCCGAACGGTACGTCCTGCGGCGGCTCGGTTGTTCAGGGTCGGTGAAGCGCGGGGTCAGAACCAGTGCAGGCAGTGCGGGGCGCGCTCGGCGCGGAACAGGGCGTCGGCCAGGGTGGCCGCCCCCGGGCGGTGGGCCCGGATGTGTCCGGCACGCACGAGCGTGCTCGGGGCGGTGCCGCCGAGGTAGACCGAGCCCAGGTCGCTCACGTCCAGGGACAGGTCGGGCTCCCGGTCCGTCGGGACGCAGTCGGCCTTGTTGTCCCGGACCGTCAGCAGGTAGCGGCCGTGCTCGCCCAGGAACGGGTCGTCGACGTCGAGGACGAGCTCGCCGTCCGTGAACCAGCCGCGCGCGGTCAGCGCACGCGGGACGTCCAGCAGCCGCACCCAGAGCCAGTCCATGTCGCCGCTCACCTCGCCGGCGCGGCGGTCCGCAAGCTGCCAACGCAGCGGGTGCTCGGGCGGGACGTGCTTGAACACGACCTTGGTGACCAGGTCGTGTCCGAGCACGAACCGGGCCAGGGCCGTGAAGACGGCGTTGTCGGTGGTGATGGTCTCGTCGACCGTCAAGGTGCCGGACTCGATCGAGTAGCTGGCGTACCCGTCCGGGACGCCGTCGGCGTCCCGGTGGACGGCGACGTAGCGCGGCTTCGCAGAGACCGGGGGCTGCCCCGCGCCCAAGGCCCACCAGCGGTGCGGCCGGGACAGCGCGCCGGGCTGGGCGCGGCGGTACCGGTCGTAGACCTCTTCCAGAATCTCGCCGCACTCGGCACGACGCAGCACCTCGACCGAGCCGTTGTCCGAGCCGGTCGCTGGTGCGTCGGCCACTCCGCGTGCCCGGGGAACGGCGAGGGCGGCCTTGTGGCGCGGCACCGTCAGCTGTGCCGTGTAGGCCGCCGGCCCGTAGCCGAACCTGCCGTAGATCAGGGCCTCGGAGGCCAGCAGCACCGAGAGGAATTCCCCGCGGGCCCGCAGCTCGGCGAGCTGATGCCGCATCATCGCGCTGAGCACGCCCTGGCGCCGGTGCGAGGGCAGCACGCCGACGGCGGTCACCCCGGAGGCCGGGACGAGGGTCTCACCGGGCAGGGTGAGCTCGAAGGAGTACGCACCGGCGGTGCCGACGGGCCGCCCGTCCGCCGTCAGAGCGAGCAGACAGCGGTCCATTTCGAGCGCCGACCACCAGAGCCCGCCGCCCTCGATCGGGGTTTCCGGGAAGAGCCCGAACGCGGCATGGACTGTGTCGACGAAGACGTCAAGGTCCTCATCGGCCGTGGAACGAATCTCCATAGCTGCCGCTGCCTCCTGGGATATCGGCTCCACGACTCGTGGCGTCCGGCCACAGTGCACCGTTGCCACATGGCCCGGTCAACCGAATTACGGCCGGGCCGCCGGCCGGTCACAGCACAGCCCGGTCCAGCCCTGCCCCGGCGGCGAGTTGCTCGCCTACTGCTGCCGCTCGCGCGGGAGAGGGCAGAAGCGACTGCCTCCTTCGACTGCGACGGTCAGCCCGGGAGCGATCTCCGTGAAGCCCGCATCGCGCACCAACGGCAGCCCGCTCGCGGTCAGTTCACCCCAGTGGCCCGGGTCCGCGCTCCGTACGGCGAGTGGGAAGCCCGCGTCCCGCCAGGTCTTCCGCTCCTCGTCCGACAGTTCCCACCAGGCCAGTTGGGCGCCGTGCCCCGCCTGGGCCATCGCCTTTCCGGCGGACATGTCGAGGTCGGGGTTCAGCCACAGCACGGGCGCCCCGGGGTCCGCCTCCACCGGCGGTTCCGGATCGTCGAGATCGGTACCGGAGACCTGCAACTTGACGAGGTCCTTGGGCCAGCCGTCGAGCGGCACGGGCGGGAAGACACGTACCTCCGCCGACTTCCCGGTCACCGTGATCCCGGGCAACGCCTCGGCCCGCCGCCACTCGGCGCCGCGGGCGCGCCGCACCACCTTGCGGATCCGGGCGTCCTGCCAGTCCCGCATGACCTGGGACCACTCGCCGTCCCCGAGGGACCGCTCGTCGCCGAGCATCACCAGAACGGCCCGGGCGGCGGTCTCCAGGGCGTCGGTGCGGGCGGGCGGCGCCGCCTTCTCGATGCGTACGACGAGAGGCAGTACGTACTGCGGCGCCTGATCGCGCTCGCTGGGTTCGGACCGGAAAGGACTGTCGCCGTGGGGCGTCACATCATGGCTCACACCGGCCAACCCTAAAGGGGCGCGGGCGGTGTCACGTTTGCGAGGATGCCTCCATGCAACGCGATCTTCGGCTGGACAACGTCGGCCGCCGCTACGGCATCCGCGGCCCCTGGGTCTTACGCGGCGTCCACCTCGCGGTGGCGCCGGGCACGTTGATCCGCGTCGAAGGACCGAACGGCACCGGCAAATCCACCCTCCTGCGCCTCCTCGCCGGCATCGACGCCCCCAGCGAGGGCCGCATCACCGGCCGCCCCCGCACGGCCTACGTCCCCGAACGCTTCCCCTCCGCCCTCCCCTTCACCCCGCACGGCTACCTCACCCACCTCGGCACGATCCACGGCCTGTCCCGCCCGACGGCGGCCCGTGCCGCGGACGAGTGGCTGGACCGCTTCGGCGCGGCCGCCTACGCAGGCACCCCCATGGCCCAGCTGTCCAAGGGGAGCAGCCAGAAGGTCGCCGTGGCGCAGGCCCTGCTCGCCGAACCGGAGCTGCTCGTCCTCGACGAGGCCTGGACGGGCCTGGACGCGGCCGCCCGCGAAGAGCTGGAACGGGCCGTCGCCGAGCGCACCGCCGTCGGCGGAGCCGTGGTGTTCGTGGACCACGACCCGCGCCGCCTGGCGGGGGCGCCCGACACGACATACACCGTGCGCGACGGCGCCCTCGAAACCCGTACCCGAGAGATCACCGCGCCGGACGACGGCCCGCAGGTCGTGGTCGAGGCGCAGGGCCCGCGGGGCGGGCAGCCGCCCACCGACGTGCTGGGCACCCTCGTCTCGGCCGAGGAGACCGCGCCGGGCGTGTACCGCCTCGCCGTCCCCGCGTCCCACTCCGACGTCGTGCTGCGCACCCTGCTGACGGCCCGACCGCCGTGGCACGTGGTCAGCGTGCAGCCCCTCGACAAGCCCGACAAGGACAGCCACCGATGACCGCCCTCCTCCGCTACCAGGCCGCCCTTCTCGTGCGCTCGCAGCGCTGGCTGCCGCCGATCATCCTGTACGCGGCCTTCCTCGGGATCGGTGTGCAGGGCGGACAGCCGGTGCTCGACTCGCTCGGCTACGCGGCCGCGGCCCTGTTGCCCGTCGCCGCCTGGCTGGTTCGGATCTGCGTCACGGTCGAACCGCCCGCCGCACGCGCGTGCGTGGCCACGGCCGCCGGGCCGGGGCGGGCGCATCTGGCCCGGCTGCTGGTGGCGTTGATGACCGCGGTGGCGCTCGGTACGGTCACCACCCTCATGGTGACGCTGATCAGTGCACCGGCGAGCACGGACCACAAGACCCGGGTGGAGCTGCTTCCGGCCGGCCTGGCCGGGCTGCTCGCCGCGCTGGCCTGCGCGCTGCTCGGTACGGCCGTCGGTGCGCTCGCCAACTGGCCGGTGCTGCGCTCACCCGGCCGAGCGGTGCCGGCGACCCTGCTCGCGGCGCTGCTGTCGGCGGTCTCGACGGGCTCGCCCGCGCATGCGGCGGTCAGCGGCCTGGTCGAGGGCTCGCAGTCGGGCACCGTCCCCGTACCCCTGCTGCCGCTCGCCGCGGCCGCGGTCCTCGCCGCAGTGGCGACCGCGGTGGCCTGCGCCCTCACGTCCCGCCGGTCACCCTGAGCAGGCCGTCCGCTGCGCCTCCTGCCACTCGCAGACGGGGCAGAGAGTGATCCCCTTGTACGACTCCGGATACTCGGTCGGCTCGCGACACAGCACGCACTCGGCGTACGGCGGCCCGTCGGCCCTCGGCGGCCGGGTCGCGTCGATCAAGCAGTAGGCGTCGTCGCCGTCGTCGCTCATGCCTCCAGCGTAAGCCGGTCATCGCCGGCCGCCCGTGGCTCCGATCAGCTGGGACACCTTCACGAACCGGAAGCCCTTCCTGCGCAGCTCCGGCACGATCGTCCGTACCGCGCGCTCGGTCACCGGGGCGGCGCTCCGCGTGCAGTGCATGACGACCACCGACCCGGGCCGCACCCCCTCCAGCACCTGCCGGGCCACCGCGTCGGCGTCCGTCGCGAACGCGTCGCCGCTCACCACGTCCCACTGCACGGCGGTGACGCCGGTCGCTGCCAGCGCCTTCAGGGCCTGCTGGTCGTAACACCCGCCCGGGAAGCGGAAGTACGGCATCGCATCCGGCACCCCGGCCCTGCGGAACGCGGTGTACGCCCGCTCCACGTCCGACCGCATCCGGGCTTCCGAGACGGTCGGCAGCCCGTAGCAGTTCCCGGTGAAGGCGTAGTGGCTGTAGGAGTGATTGGCCACCTCGAACAGCGGGTCCCGCCCGATGGACCGCGCCTCCACCGGGTACTCGTCGGCCCACCGCCCGGTCATGAACACGGTCGCCGGGACCTTCAGTGCTCGTAGCGTCGCGATGAGCTGCGGATTGTCGAAGTGCTCACCCGCCGCCGCCCGTGCCCCCTCGTCGGCGGTCATGTCGGCGTCGAAGGTGAGCGCGACCGTTTTGCCCTGCGTGCGGGCGCCGTTCTTGAAGACGGGGACGAGGCCGGCCGGGCCGGGGGCGAGGGTCGGGGGCCGGGACGGGACGGCGGAGGTCGCGGAGGGGGCCGGGCGAGCGGTGTGGGGCGCGTCGGGGGCGCCGCAGGCGGTGAGCGCGGCGCCGAGTGCACAGGCGGCGGCTACTTGGCGTACTTGAATGATCACCGCATGAACATAACGGGATAAATCGGACGATCATCGGATCGCCGCACCTCACGGTCCTCGATGTCGCCGGGGCGGAACCTCCACTGCTTGTCGGCGCGGTCGGGCGGTCGAGGCGCAGCTCCCGCTCCTCGGCCGTGGTGGGTGTCCGGAACGCCGAATGCGGGGACGGGCGTGTCATCGCCGCCGTCCCCGCATCCGAAGCGAGCTTCCGCACTGCCACCTCGGCGACGATCGCGAGCCCGCGGCGCAGGGCGGAGCGTCAGCCGTGGGGCCGGGGCATGGCTACCTGCGCCACGGTCCCGTCACCGCGAACGTCGTGCCGGGCGTGTAGCAGTTGACGTACATCGTGCGGCCGTCCGGCGAGAAGGTGACCCCGGCGAACTCGCCCCACTCCGGGGCCTCCGGGGTGCCGATGTTCTGGCGGCCGCGGGCCATCGCGTACACCTCGCCCTGCCTGGTGACACCGAAGACGTGCTGGGCGCCGTTGCCGTCCTCGCAGACCATGAGGCCGCCGCTGGGCGCGAGGCAGATGTTGTCCGGTGACTCGCCGGGGAGCTGGACGTCGGTGTCCGGGCCGAAGGCGATCACCAGGGTCAGCCGGCGCGACGAGGGGTCGTAGCGCCAGATCTGGCCGAAGTGGTCGGCCGCCGAGCCCTCGGCGCTGTGCGCGAACGACGACACGAAGTACACGCACCGGCCGCCCCAGTAGCAGCCCTCCAGCTTCTGCGCGTGTGTGATGCCCTTCGGGCCGAAGTCCTGGAGGCGGACGGGGGTCTGGGCTGCGAGGGGGTCCGGTACGTCGACCCACTCGATGCCGTCGAAGGTCGCGCCGGTCTCCTGGATGGTGGACAGATCGGGTACGCCCGGCACGCGCATCGCCTGCAGCCGGCCGCCCGCGCGCAGCGAACCGACGCCGCCCAGCGGCTTGTTGGGGAGGAAACGGTAGAACAGGCCGAAGGGCTTGAGGAACGCGTCCTCGGTCTCGTAGACGACCCCGTGCCTGGGGTCGATCGCGGTGGCCTCGTGCTGGAAGCGGCCCATCGCGGTCAGCGGTACGGCGCCCGTGCGGTGCGGGTCGGACGGGTGGACCTCGAAGATGAAGCCGTGGTCCTTGGTGTAGCCGTTGGTGCCGGCCTTGTCCTCGGTCTCCTCGCAGGTCAGCCAGGTGCCCCAAGGGCTGGGCCCGCCCGCGCAGTTGACGGCCGTACCGGCGATGGCGACGCGCTCGGACAGGACGTTGTTGTGTCCGTCCAGCGTGAGGGCCGTACAGCCGCCCTGGCCCGCCGGGTCGTAGGTGAGGCCCGCGACGGTGGGTACGGCGAACTTCGCCGTGGGGCGGTTCTCGTGGTTGCGGACCAGGTGGACGCGACCGTGTCTGCCGGGCAGGGCGGTCATGCCGTCGTGGTTGGAGGGGACCGTGCCCTCGCCGGAGCGGAGCCGGTCTCCCTCCCGGGAGAGGACCTTGTAGCGGAAGCCGGCCGGCAGGTCGAGCAGGCCGTCCGGGTCGGGGACCAAGGGGCCGTAGCCGGTGTGGCCGATGTCCTGGGCCGCCGCGGTTCCGGCGAAGAGTTCGGAGAGGGCACCCGTGAAGGCGATGCCTGCTCCCAGGGCGCCGGTACGGGCGAGGATCTGACGTCGTGTCGCAGACATGTGGAGGTGCAACCTTCCTGTTGGCGGACAGGAACTGTGACCTCGCTGTGTCTATCACCAGGCGCGTGGCTGGGGAACCACGCGCGTAGCTCGTGTCACTTCTCGATCTGGTGATCGCTCTGCTGGTCGTGCTGGTGGGAGTGCTGTTGCTCGTGGGGGTGCTCGTGCGGGTGCTCCTGTGCCCGCTCCAGGAAGCGCAGCAGTTCCACCGGGAAGGGGAGCACGAGGGTGGAGTTCTTCTCGGCGGCGACCGCCACCACCGTTTGCAGCAACCGCAACTGGAGTGCGGCGGGCTGCTCGGACATCTCCTTGGCGGCCTCGGCCAGCTTCTTGGAGGCCTGGAGTTCGGCGTCCGCGTTGATGACCCGGGCGCGCCGCTCCCGGTCGGCCTCCGCCTGCCGGGCCATGGAGCGCTTCATCGTGTCCGGCAGGGACACGTCCTTGATCTCGACGCGGTCGATCTGCACGCCCCAGCCGATCGCCGGGCTGTCGATCATCAGCTCCAGACCCTGGTTGAGCTTCTCCCGGTTGGACAGGAGGTCGTCCAGGTCGCTCTTGCCGATGATCGAGCGCAGCGAGGTCTGTGCCATCTGGGAGACCGCGAACTTGTAGTCCTCGACATTGATCAGGGCGTTGGGGGCGTCGACCACCTTGAAGTAGACGACGGCGTCCACCCGGACGGTCACGTTGTCCCGGGTGATGCCCTCCTGGGCCGGCACCGGCATCGTGACGATCTGCATGTTCACCTTGCTCATCCGGTCCACGAACGGAACGATCATGGTGAATCCGGGCGGCCGCGCCTCGCCGGCCAGCTGCCCGAGCCGGAAGACCACCCCGCGCTCGTACTGCTTGACGACCCGTGCCGCCGCGGTGACGTAGACGACCCCGGCGGCACCGACCGCGACGGCTGCCGTCAACAGCTCCTCGAGCATGATGACCCCCTCTGTCCAGAGGCCTCGTATGTCTGCTCTTGCAACGATATGCCCGATGGCCGGTCCCGGGCCACGAAGGACCCGGGACCGGCCATCGACGCGCTTACCGAGCGGTGACCCGCACCGGTTCGGTGCCGACCTCGCTGTGTCGCTCGGCCCAGTTCTCCAGGGCCGTACGGCAGGCGTGGTCGAGGTGGTGCAGCCCGGACAGGTCCAGTTCGACCGGGCGGTCCTGGGGCAGCGCCTCCAGGCTGTCGAGGATCTTCGGCAGCCGCAGGAAGGTCGCGTTGCCCGAGAGGTGTGCCTGGACGGGGCCCGCGCCCTTGTCGACGATCTCCAGCTTGAGGTGCGAGGCCTCCCAGGCGGTCTTGGCGACGGCGAGTGCCAGACCGATGAGGACGCCCTCGAACATGCTGACCGCGACGATCGACACGGCCGTGACGACCAGGATCAGCGCCTCGCCGCGGTGCTCGCGCCACAGCGACACGATCTCGCGGACGGGGATCAGCTTGGCGCCGGAGTAGACGAGGATGCCCGCGAGGGCCGGGATCGGGATGTAGGCGAGGACGCCCGGAAGCAGGGCGGCGAACAGCAGCAGCCACACGCCGTGCAGTACACGGGACGCCTTCGTCCGCGCGCCCGCCTGGACGTTCGCCGCGCTGCGCACGATCACCGCGGTCATCGGCAGGGCGCCGAGGAGCCCGCACAGTGCGTTGCCCGCGCCCTGCGCGACCAGCTCCTTGTCGTACTCGGTGCGCGGCCCGTCGTGCAGCCGGTCCACGGCCGCCGCGCTGAACAGCGACTCGGCGGACGCGATCAGGGTGAACGCGACGACCGTGCCGAGCAGACCGATGTTCGCGAGGTCGCCGAAGGCGCTCAGCGAGGGCGGCTGGATGGAGCCCAGCAGACCCTTGACCTCGACGGTGGCGACCGGCAGCGAGAACACCAGCGCGGCGAGGGTCGCGAGACCGACCGCGGCGAGCGGTCCGGGGACCGTGCGCACCTGCTTCGGCATCCGCTTCCACAGCACGAGTACGGCGATGGTGCCGGCGCCGAGGAGGAGCGAGGCGAGCGCCTCCCTGTTCTGGACGGCATCGACGAGTGCACCCGGGAGTTGGGCTATTTTCGCCAGGCCGGAGGCGGGCGCCTTGGCGTCCGCCATCGAGTAGAGCTGCCCGGCGATCAGCACGAGACCGATGCCGGCCAGCATGCCCTCGACGACCGAGACCGAGATGGCCCGGAAGTAGCGCCCCAGCTTCAGGGTGCCCATGAGGATCTGGAGGGCGCCGGTGGCGAGCACGACCACGCCGAGTGCCGGCAGCCCGAACTCCTGCACCGCCTCGAAGACCAGCACGGTCAGACCCGCCGCGGGCCCGGAGACCTGCAGACTGCTGCCGCGCATGAAGCCGGTGACCAGGCCGCCCACGATGCCGGTGACCAGGCCGAGTTCGGCCGGGACGCCGGAGGCGACGGCCACGCCCACGCACAAGGGGAGCGCCACCAGGAAGACGACCAGGGATGCGGCGAAGTCCTGCCGCAGGTGAGGGAATTTGGTTGTCATCGTGGCGCTCACAGGGCCGCGAAGGCGTCGGAGGCGGCGTCGTGCGCCAGGACGGTGCCGGTGTGCACCTCGTAGTACCAGGCGTGCAGGGACAGTTGACGGCCCTTCAGTTTCTTCTCGATGTACGGGTAGGAGCGCAGCCGCAGCAGCTGCGTCAGGACGTGGCTCTGCACGCCCTCGGCGACGGCCGGGTCCTCGACCGCGCCTGCCGGGCGCGGGGTGGCGTGCGAGAGCCAGTCGCGCACCGCGGGGACGGCGGTCAGGTCGTCGCCGCGCACGAGGGCGCCGACGGCGCCGCAGTGCGAGTGTCCGCAGACCACGATGTCGCGGATGCCGAGCACCTCCACGGCGTACTCGATGGTGCACGCCTCGCTGGTGGGGTGTTCGGAGGCGTACGGCGGGACGATGTTGCCCGCGGTGCGCAGCTCGAAGAGCTCGCCGGGGCGGGCGCCCGTGATCAGGGCCGGGACGACCCTGGAGTCGGAGCAGGTGATGAACAGCACCTGCGGGGACTGGCCTTCGGCGAGTTTGGCGAACTCCTCAGGGCGCTGTCCGAACGTACGGGCGTTGTCGATGAGGGGCTGCATGATGTGGTGACTCCTCCTGGCGCGCCGCAACGGCGCGTCGGTGTGGGAACAGATGTGGGGGGACTGCTCTGAACTCGGTTGGGCAGCAGCTCAGTTGCTCAGCAGCGGAAGACCTGAAGTGCTGCCGGAGAGTGGGATGTCGAGGGTCTCGACATGTGCGGCGCCCGGGGCGCGGCCGGCTGGTGCGCGGACGCGGGGTCCTGGGCCTGCTGGCCGCGATCGGGACCCTCGGGGGCGAAGTCGACCGCGCGGTGGCGGTCGCGGGTACGCAGGGGACCGGTCGGGTCCCCCGAGTGGTCGCAGTGGCGGACCGTGACCGTCTCGCTGCGCAGAGCCTTGCCGGACAGTTTGATTCCGGGCTGGGCTTTGGCCTCGACCTGACGGATCGTGTGCGCGGATGCGAAGGAAGTGTTGGGTGCGAAGAACTGGAGGGCGAGCAGGACGGCGGCGAGGAGCGCGATCGCGGTCCGGGCCGTCGTGATGCGGAACATACGCCCCCCTCCAGGTGGTTCACGCCACTTGCCTCTGCCAAGGACAGCTCAATCACTGATCAATGGCAGGTCAGTCGCTGGTCAACGACTGGTCAAGAGACAGGTTAGCCGTGCAAAGTTGTTTGCAGGGTTAACTTAACGTTTCGAGCTGAAGAGAGCCTGAAATGCGCTGGTGGGGTGGCGCGAACTAGTCGCCCGCGGCGAGTCCCTTGCCATCGCGTGCCAGTGCCGTGAGCCGGGAGATCGCCCGGAAGTACTTCTTGCGGTAACCGCCGTTCAGCATCTCCTCGCTGAACAGCCGGTCGAAGGGCAGTCCTGCGGCCAGGACCGGCACTTCACGGTCGTAGAGCCGGTCCGCGAGCACGACGAGCCGCAGGGCCGTCGACTGGTCGGGGACGGGCCGGACATCGGTGAGGCAGACCGCTTTCAGGCCGTCGGTCAGCGCGCCGTACCGGCTGGGGTGGACCTTGGCGAGATGGTCGAGGAGATGCGGGAAGTCGTCGAGGGAGGCGCCCGCCGTGGCGTACGCCGCCTTGGTCACCTGCTCCTCGGAGAACGGCGCCGGTGCTGCGGGCAGGCCGCGGTGGCGGTAGTCCTCGCCGTCGATGCGCAGGGCGTGGAAGTGGGCGGACAGGCCCTGGATCTCGCGCAGGAAGTCGGCCGCCGCGAAACGGCCCTCACCGAGCTTGCCCGGAAGGGTGTTGGAGGTGGCGGCGAGTGCCACGCCGGCGTCGACGAGCTTGCCGAGCAGGGTCGACACGAGGACGGTGTCGCCGGGGTCGTCGAGCTCGAACTCGTCGATGCACAGGAGGCGGTGGCCGGAAAGGGTCTGCACGGTCTGCTGGAATCCCAGGGCGCCGACGAGGTTCGTCAGCTCGACGAAGGTGCCGAACGCCTTGAGCGCGGGCTCCGCCGGGGTGGCGTGCCAGAGGGAGGCGAGCAGGTGGGTCTTGCCGACGCCGTAGCCGCCGTCGAGGTAGACGCCGCGGGGGCCGGCCGGGATCTTCGGTGCCTTGGCCCTCCCGAACCCGAAGAAGCCGCGCTTTCCGCCGCCGACGGCGTGCGCTCCGCCGAGCCCACCCGCGAAGCCATCGAGGACCCGGACGGCCTCGGTCTGGCTGGGCTGGTTCGGGTCGGGTATGTACGTGCTGAAGCGGACCGAGTCGAAGCGCGGCGGCGGCACCATCTCGGCGACCAGCCGGTCCGCGGGGACGTGCGGCGCGCGGGCGCACAGGGACAGCGGGGCCGCGTCGGCTATCGGGTCGATACCGGGGGCGGAAGGGGAGGACGACACGGTTCACCATGCTAAGCCGCGTGCCAGACTGCACGACATGCGACGCCTGTTCCCTGTGACCGACGAGACAGCGCTGAACACCCCCGGTGAGGGGGGTGGGGCCGGTGGGGTGGGTGCTTTCGAAGCGCCGGCCGACCGCGAGTGGAGCCTCGCCGAACTCGCCGCCGCCTACGCCTACCCCGAGCCGACCGCCGGTGGGCAGCCCGTTCCCTGGCTGCGGGCGAACATGGTGTCCACGCTCGACGGGGCCGCTCAGCACGACGGGCGCTCGCAGCCGATCTCCCATGCGACCGACATGCGGATCTTCGGCACCCTGCGCGCGCTGGCGGACGTGGTGGTCGTCGGCGCGGAAACGGTACGGCAGGAGGGGTACCGGCCCGCACGCGCGCGTGCGGAGTTCGCGGAGCTGCGGGAGGCGGCCGGACAGGGGCCGGCACCGGCGATCGCGGTGGTCAGCGCGAGCCTCGAGCTGGATTTCTCCCTACCCCTGTTCACCTCGCCTCTGGTGCCCACCCTGATCCTCACGGGTGCCTCGGCGGCCCCCGACCGCGTCGCCGCCGCCGAGAAGGCCGGCGCCCGGGTGGTGATCGCCGGCGATGGCGTCGGCGTGGAGCCCGCCCGCGCCGTACGGGCCCTGGGCGAGCTCGGGCACACCCGGCTGCTGACCGAGGGCGGCCCGCGGCTGCTCGGCCAGTGGGTGGCCGCCGGAGTGCTCGACGAGCTCTGTCTCACCGTGGCCCCGATGCTCACCGCCGGCGACGCGCAGCGCATCGCGGGCGGGCCGTCGGTCGCGGTTCCGCAACGCTTCGTGCTCGCGTCGCTGCTGGAGGAGGAGGGGTTTCTCTTCACCCGCTACCAGCGGTCCTGAAAATCGTTCAGCGGTACCGCTCGTCCCGAAAACGGCGGAATCATCCGTTCCGCTCAGCTTCGGGCGGGCACACTGATTCTCGCAGTCGTTCCCGTGACATCACGGGGCAGGATGGTTTCCGCAGAAGGGGCGCCCGGTGTTCACAAGCGTATTGATGATCGAGAAGGCCCTGACGTCCGCAGACGTGGAGTTCGTCACCAGCTTGCACGGGGACGAGGAGGTCTCCTTCCACGTGCTGCTCCAGCCCCGCGGCGATCAGGCGGACCGCCTGCTGCGGGCCATCGACGACGTCGCGCTCGGCGAACTGGACGAGGTCGCGCACGAGCGCGAGGTACCCGAGGGGGAGGCCGCGAGGCCCTTCGGGGAGCGGGCCCTGGAGGTGTCGCTGCAGGCGTTGCATGTCGCCGGCTGCGAGGCGGAGGGGCGGTTGATCGAGGATCATCCGCTGGATGCGTTGAAGGTTCTCGTGGGTGAGGTCGGTGCCGATGAGGTGATCGTGCTGACCGATCCCCACTACGTGGAGGAGTTCTTCCACCGCGACTGGGCGTCCCGGGCCCGGCACAAGGTGGGGGTGCCGGTGTTGAAGCTGTTCTCGCACAGCAAGGCGTAGCAGTCGGCCGCTTCGTCCGGCGCGTGCAAGACGAATAGGGTGGGCTGCTGAACGTTCGCCGCACCACTCCAGGGAGACACGCATGGCACCCGGCCTTCCCACCGCCATGGACCGACCGCACTTCATCGGGATCGGCGGCGCCGGGATGTCGGGGATCGCGAAGATCCTCACGCAGCGCGGGGCCAAGGTGGCGGGCAGTGATGCCAAGGAGTCCGAGACCGCCGAGGCGCTGCGGGCCCTCGGTGCCACCGTGCACATCGGGCACGCGGCGGAGCACCTCGCCGACGACGCGAGCTGTGTGGTCGTGTCGTCGGCGATCCGGAAGGACAATCCGGAGCTGGCGCGCGCGGCCGAGCTGGGGATTCCCGTGGTGCACCGGTCGGACGCCCTCGCCGCGCTCATGGACGGGCTGCGGCCGATCGCGGTCGCCGGTACCCACGGCAAGACCACCACGACGTCGATGCTGGCCGTCTCGCTGAGCGAGCTGGGCCTGAAGCCGTCGTACGCGATCGGTGGCGATCTGGACGCGCCGGGCTCCAACGCGCTGCACGGCGAGGGCGACATCTTCGTCGCCGAGGCCGACGAGTCGGACCGCAGCTTCCACAAGTACGCGCCCGAGGTCGCGATCGTCCTCAACGTCGAGCTCGACCACCACGCCAACTACGCGTCCATGGACGAGATCTACGAGTCCTTCGAGACCTTCGCCGGACGGATCGTGCCCGGCGGCACGCTGGTGATCAACGCGGACCACGAGGGTGCGCGCGAGCTGACCCGGCGGCTGGCCGGTGCGGTGCGAACGGTGACGTACGGAGAGGCCGAGGACGCCGACGTGCGCGTCCTGTCCGTCGTCCCGCAGGGGCTGAAGAGCGAGGTCACCGTCGTGCTGGACGGGCGGGAGCGCACCTTCGCCGTCTCCGTCCCCGGCCGCCACTACGCGCACAACGCCGTGGCCGCGCTCGCCGCGGGCGTCGCGCTGGGTGTCCCCGCCGACGAGCTGGCGCCCGCCCTGGCCGCGTACACCGGCGTGAAGCGCCGTCTGCAGCTGAAGGGCGAGGCGGCCGGCGTCCAGGTCATCGACTCCTACGCCCACCACCCGACGGAGATGACCGCCGACCTGGAGGCGATGCGCTCCGCGGCGGGCGGGGCCCGGATCCTGGTCGTCTTCCAGCCGCACCTGTTCTCCCGTACGCAGGAGCTGGGCACGGAGATGGGCCAGGCGCTGGCGCTGGCGGACGCGTCCGTCGTCCTCGACATCTATCCGGCCCGTGAGGACCCGATCCCCGGTGTGACGAGCGCGCTGATCATCGAGGCGGCGCGGGCCGCGGGCGCCGACGTGACGCCGGTCCACGACAAGACGGAGGTACCGGAGATCGTGGCGGGAATGGCGAAGCCCGGTGATCTCGTTCTCACCATGGGCGCGGGCGACGTCACCGACCTCGGACCGCGCATCCTGGACCGTCTCACGAAGTAAGGGGCTGAGCTTCATGTCGTACGACGTCGAAAAGCCGGACGAGCAGTGGCGTGCGGAGCTGAGCCCGTCGGAGTACGCCGTACTGCGCCAGGCCGCCACGGAGCCCGCCTTCACCGGTGAGTACACCGACACCAAGACGACGGGCGTCTACTCCTGCCGGGCCTGTGGCGCCGAACTGTTCACCTCGGACACGAAGTTCGACTCCCACTGCGGCTGGCCGTCCTTCTTCGATCCGAAGGACACCGACGCCGTGGAGCTCATCGAGGACCGCACGCACGGGATGGTGCGGACCGAGGTGCGGTGCGCGCGGTGCGGGTCGCACCTCGGGCACGTCTTCAAGGGCGAGGGGTATGCGACGCCGACGGACCAGCGGTACTGCATCAACAGCATTTCGTTGCGTCTGGCTCCGCAGGAGGACTGAGCGGCCGTACGACGTGCCCCGCGCCCTGTGCCCGTCGGCCGTGGCGTCTGTTGCGGGGTGTGCGTTGGGGCCACCACAGGACGTAGGCGGCCGACCCGGCCGCGAAGGCGAGGCGGATGAGGCCCTGGGCGGCGGCGGACGGGACGAGCAGGGCGCTGCCGTACAGGGAGATGAGGGCGAGCCAGCTCACCCACGGGACCAGCCGGCGTTGGCCGATCGAGTCCCAGATCAGGGTGCCGAGGAGGACCGAGGCGTTGTAGTACGTGTACACGCTCGGGTCCAGGACGATACGGGCGTCGGCGGCGAGCAGCACGACCGCCGGCCAGCGGTGCCGGCGCACGGCCAGGGCGCCCAGGGCGATCCCGAGGGCCATCTGGGCCGGGCGGTCCCACCAGGGCGTGGCGGGGTCGTGCACGCCGAACCAGCGCAGGGACGACGCGGGCTGGTTGGGGATGGTGAAGTGGGCCGCGGCCAGGGTCTCCAGGTGGGTGAGGTAGAAGGGCAGCCACGCGACGGCCACCAGGCCCACGGTCCAGGCGGCGGCACGCAGGCGTGTGGTGCGCGGCAGCGCCAGCAGGAGGGGCAGGAAGCCGACCGCCCAGGGCTTGGAGTCCACCGCCAGGGCGAGGAGGACCCCCACGGCGGTGGCGTTGCCGCGGACCAGCGCGCGGACGGCGAGGGTGGTGAAGAACAGCGCCAGCACGTCGTCGAGATGGGCGAAACGCACCGCGACCTCCACCCACATCGGGATGAAGGCCGCTCCGGCGATCAGCACGCGCTGCTGGAGGCGTTTGTGGTTGAGCCCCGTCCCCCGGTAGTGGTCGGCGGCGGCGCGGCCGACCAGCACGAGCATGTACAGGCCGAGGCCGGACATGAACGCGTCGGCAAGCTTCTCGCCGAGCTGGGCGGGGAACGGGGCGAACAGTCCTGCGACCAGGAAGCTGACCGGGCCGATCTGCAGCTCGGGGTGGTTGGCGTAGAGGGCGAGGCCGCCGCCGGGGGTCTGGTTGAAGAGGAGTTGCTGACCGGTTCTCAAGTAGTGCCAGGACACGGCTCCGTGACGTTCGGCCACGAAGAACCAGATCGCCGTCCACAGGGCCAGTAACGCGTTGTGCCACCTCACCGGATAGCGGCCGATCCGGCCGATCCGCGCCCCGTCCCTGGGCACGGCTGCCGCCGCCTCCCCGTTCCGCACGTCCCGTCCTCCCCCTCTGCCTCATCCCTGTAGAGGGGGGCTCGGCGCTGTGGGTTGCTCGCGCGGGACCGCGGCCGGAGTGCTACCCGAGGGACACCAGGGCCGCACGGGCGTCGACGACGGTGGTGTTCCCGACGGCGGTGAGCAGGCCGAGACCGTCGGTGCGGGTGCCGTAGCCGAAGCAGTCCCGTGGGTCCGCACGGTGTTCGGCCGCGGCCCGGACGACGGCCTCGGCCTTGGCCGCCGCCGTCATCGGGTGGCGTACCTCGCCGGTCAGGCACCCCTTGCTGTCCAGGCCGGGTTCGGTGCACAGGACGAGGTCGGCGCCCATGTCCTCGCACAGCGGGGCCAGGCACGGCGTGAAGGCTTCGGAGACCAGCGCGGTGAGGTGCCCGGCGTCCTGGTGGGCGCGCAGCGCGGTCACGGCCGGGGCGATGAACGGCGGACCGGTGCGGCGTCCCTGGCGGACCTCCTCGTACCAGTGCCGCCCTTGTTCCATCAGCTCGGCCCACGCGGTACCCGCGTAGAGGCGGTAGTAGGACCGCAGCAGGTCGGGAGGGTCGATGCCGAGTGAGGCCATGGCGCCCAACTGATCCACTTCGTAGGCGTAGGGCGACTCGCCGAGCCGGTAGCGGAGGAAGTCGTACCGGGCGGGGGTGGCGAGCAGTGTTTCGTCCACGTCGAAGAACGCGATCACGGGGGCGGGGTGGCGTGACTTGATGGTCCGGGCCTTCCTGTCGGGACTTGGCGGGTCGGTTCGGCACGAGAACTTCTGTTTTCGTGCACGGATCCGACACACACAGAAGCGCAGCGTGACTGTTTCCTGTCACTTCGGTTGCGATTCGCGTACGGCATTGCGCCAGACCCGATCCGGCCGGAAGCGGTCGTTCCCGTCTCACCTGGCGGTACGACACCTGCTCGGCACGTCGGCCGGGGAATGTTGCCGCTGGGAACCGTGCAGGTCAGATGTCCGCGCCCCTGGCCGGTCGACGGCCTGCATGACAGAGCTGCCCGCGCTGTCACCCGCACGTTTGACCAGCCGGACATCCGCATGTCACAGACAGAACGGCCGAAGCCCGACGGTTTCCCCGCGGTCGCTCGGCGAGGGGCGAGGGGAACTACCCGAGCGTTTCGCCGGGCTCACAGCACCTTCCGCTGCACCAGTGCCGACAGCACCAGCGCGCCCGGCAGCAGGGGCACCCAGACCGTCAGGACCCGGTAGCCGATGACGGCCGCCGCCGCCAGGTCCATGGGGGCGCCGAGCGTGACGAGCGTGAACACCACCGCCGCGTCCACGGGGCCGATGCCGCCGGGTGCGGGTACGGCGCCGACCGCGGTACTGGCGGCCAGGAACGCGAAGGTCACCTGTGCCCAGCTCAGCGTGAGGCCCAGCGAGGCGCCCATGCAGAAGATCACGGTCGCCTGGAGCAGCGGTGCGGCGGCCGCGCCGCCCCAGAGGGCGAGGATGCGGGCGGGGCTGGTGTGCAGCAGCCGTACGTCGGTCAGGGCGGCGCGCGCGGCGGAGAGCACGGGGCGGCGCAGCGGTGGTACGGCCGTCGTCAGCACGACGGTCGTGACGAGACCGAGCGACGCGCCTCCCGCGACCAGGAGCAGTGTCCGCCCGTCCGGGACGAGTTCATCCAGGCGCAGCAGTTCGGGGGCGGTCAGCAGGAAGACGAGGAGCACCGCGGTCTTCGCGATCGGACGCACCAGCGAGTACAGGGCGAGCGAGGCCGTGGCCCGGGCCAGTGGGATGCCGCGGCCCTGCAGGAAGCGCAGGGTGACGGCATGGGCGCCGAGGCTCGCCGGCAGGACGTGGTTGGCCGCGCCGGCGGCGAACTGCGAGGCGATCAGCAGTCCCGTCGGCAGCCGCTCCGGCAGGGCGCCCTGCCGCACGCACGCGGCGGACAGCCAGGTCAGGCAGGTGAAGAACAGCGCGGCCAGCAGCCACGCGGGGTCGGCGGAGCCGAGCCGTGCGGTGCCGTCGTAGACCGTGCGCCAGTCGATCGCCGCCCAGACCCCGATCAGGAGGAGGGGGAGCAGCACGAGGGCGCGCCGGAGAAGCGGCCGTGCGCCGGAGGGGAGGGGCATGGGGGACATGACGGCCGGGACGGCTGGGGAGAGCGTTCCGGTGCGGAGGGTGGCGGAGGCGGCCGGGGTGAGGGCCGCGGCGGGGACCGTGGTGCGGATCGGCGGCGGGAGCGATCCGGGGGCGTCGTCGAGCGGGAGCAGGGACACGGCGCACGTCGTCCTTCCACGTCACGCCGGGGCGGCGGGGTGCGGCGCCTGAGCGGACGGATACGGGGCGAACCAGGAGGGGACGGCGGAACCGTTCCCGCCGGGCGTGACGGCGTGGTGTCCGGGAGCCGAAGGGGCGCGGGCGGGCGGACGACGGCTGCCCTGCCGGCCCGCGGAGGACGGCCGCCGGTTCCGCCCGTGGCGGTCCGCCGTTCCGCCCCTGCCGGCCCCTCGCCGTCCGCGTTCAGGCCCCCGGGCCGCCGTCGGCCTTCCGGGACGGTCCTGCCCCCGGCCGACCGCGCTGACCTGTGCAGACAGCCCCGATCCGTCCCCGGAAAGTGAATCATTCATCCATTGAAGTGTTGACTTTCGGCTGATTAAGCCAGAACAATCCTGGAGTGACCTCCGAGTACGTGATTGTGGGCCCTGCCCCGTCCTCCGTCTCCTCCGATCTGGACGAGGCGGTCCACCGCTGTCTCGTCGCGGGCTTCGAGGGCACGACGACGTTCCCCGACACCCTCAAGCGGCTCATCGACCGCGGCCTGGGCGGCGTCATCCTGTTCACGCGCAACGTGCGGGACGCGGAGCAGGTCCGTGAGCTCACCGACGCCCTGCGGGCGATCCGCCCCGATCTGCTGGTGGCCATCGACAACGAGGGCGGCGGCATCGGCCACCTGGTCGGTGCGGGCGCCCCCGAGGTTCCCGGGTCCTACGCCCTCGGTGTCGCCGACGACCCGAACCTGACCGCCCGCTGCGCCGACGCGCTCGCCGGTCACCTGGCCACGCTCGGCATCACCGCCTCGTACGCCCCCGTCGCCGACCTCCAGCTCAGGCCGGACAACCCGATCGTGCGCACCCGCTCCTTCGGCGCCGACCCCGAGCTCGCCTCCCGCCATCTGCACGCCTGGATCACCGCCACCGAGGCGCGCGGCATCGCGTCCTGTGCCAAGCACTTCCCCGGCCACGGCGGTACCGAGACCGACAGCCACCACGACCTCGCGGTCGACCCGCGGTCGCTGGACGAGCTGCGCGCCGACCTCGAACCGTTCCGTGCGGCCGTCGCCGCGGGCGTGCCGATGCTGATGAGCGCGCACGTCGTCTATCCGGCGCTGGACGCCAACCGTCCCGCCACCCTCAGCCGCCGCGTCCTGGGCGACCTGCTGCGCCACGAGATCGGCTTCGACGGCGTGCTGGTCAGCGACGCCCTGGAGATGAAGGCCATCGCCGACCGCTACGGCGAGGCGGCCGGCGCGCGCATCGCCCTCGCCGCGGGCGCGGACCAGGTCATCGTCGCCGTACCCGACCTGGAGGTCACGCTGGGCTGCCGGGACGCGGTGCTCGACGCCCTGGAGTCCGGGCGGCTGTCCGAGGAGCGGGTGTGGGAGGCGGCCGGACGGGTGCGGCGGCTCGCCGAGCGGTACGCGACCCCGGCCGGGGCCGTGGCCGGCTGGGACGCCGGGGCCGGGCTGGAGGCGGCACGCCGGGCCGTGCGCGGCCGGTCCGTGCCGGAGCCCGTACGCGGCGCCCACGTCGTCGACCTCTTCGCGCCTCCGCACCCCGCCCTCAACTGGGGCGGCGAGGACCTTCTGACCGAGCTGCGCCCCTTCGACCCGAGGGCCAACGGCACAGCGGTGAGCGGGGAGCCGTGCGATCCGGGCGCCCTGGTCGACGGCATCCTGCGGATATCCGCCGCCTCGCCGCTGGTCGTGGCCACCTGCGACGCAGGGCTGCATCCCTGGCAGGCGCGCTTCCGGGACGCCCTGCTGGCCCGGCGTCCGGACGCGGTCCGCGTGGACACCGGGCTGCCGGAGGGCGGCGCCCTGTGCTCGTTCGGGCGCGGGCGGGTCAACCTGCGGGCCGTGGCCGAGGTACTGGCCGGCGTCTGACGGCCGCCACGGCGGTCGTACGGTGCTCACGCAGTCGTACGTGCTCATGGCAGTCGTACGGTGCTCACGGCAGTCGTACGGTCCTGGTGATCCCCCTCGACGCCAAGTACCCCTGGTCGTCCGCCCGTTCGGCCAGGACCACCGCCGGGCGCTCACCCTGCTCGCGCAGTCGCATCCACGCCTCGAAGTACGCGCCGCCCGGACCGGACACGGAGCGGGTGGCGGGTGTGCAGTCCAACACCAGGGCGGTGTCGCGCGGTTGGGGGAAGGCGGGCTTCGCGCGCAGTTCGGCGACCGTCTCCGCCAGGGCGTCGGCGATGGGTTTGGCGCGGCCCGTGGAGTCGAACAGGCCCAGCGTGTACTCGAGTTCCGGGTAGTCGGCCAGTGAGCGGTCCACGTCGTGGGAGCACCACCAGGTCACGCCCCACAGCCCTTCGCAGTCGGCCGCGTTGAGGACGGTGGCGCGGGCGAAGCGCGGGGCGTCGGCGGCCGGGATGTGTGGTTCGGGGGCGCCGGTCTCCTGGACCCAGACGGGCCGGGACGGATCGTCGGCGTACGCCTTCGCGAGTTCCGTGCCGTACTCGGCGAGGTGCTGCACCTCGAAGGAGTTGGGCCCGTAGCGGCCCGCGCAGTTGGCCGAGAACACCCACGGGTGGACGGTCGTCACATCGCCCTTGCGGGCCGAGGCCTCCGGCGTGAACGGGTGGTCGTCGCCGTACCAGGCGGCGTCGTACGCGGAGTGCGTGGCCAGTTGCCCGGGGCGCAGGCCCTCCCGGGCGGCCGCCAGCAGCGTGTCGAGGTAGTGGTCGACCTCGTCCGCCGTCACCGGGTTGTGCTCGACCAGGTTGTTGAGCTCGTTGCCGAGCTGGAGACCGATGAGGCCCGGGCGGTCGGCGAGGGCCCGGCCGAGCGTGCGCAGCAACTGTGCCTGCGCCTCGACGGCCTCCGGGTCGGTGAAGACGTTGCGGTGGTGCCAGCTGCGGGTCCACTCCGGGTAGAAGTCGAAGCTGGACAGGTGGCCCTGCACGCCGTCGACCATGACGTCGAGGCCGGCCTCGGCCGCCAGGTCGACCAGCCGCACCAGCTGGTCGACGGCGGCGGTGCGGATGAGGGTGCGGTTGGGCTGGAGCAGCGGCCAGAGGTGGAAGACCCGGATGTGGTCGAGGCCCAGCCCTGCGATCTGGGCCAGGTCCTCGCGCGCGTGCTCCGGGTCGAAGTCGTGCCAGGAGTGGAACCAGCCGCGGCGGGGCGTGTAGTTGACGCCGAAGCGGAGTGGATGGATGGGATCCTCCTCGGGTCGGGGCCCCATGGCGGAGCCGCATGTCGGCACAGGCCCGAGGGCCTGCTCGTCCACGGAACGGGGCTTGTCCTTGCTGAATGTATCAACCACCATGGTCGGTAATGAATAGCGATTTGAACCAAACTTCCGGCGGATCGGGAGCGCCGCTGGTCGTCGGCCTCGACGCCGGCGGCACCCGCACCCGCGCCGTCCTGGCCGCCGCCGCGGACGGGCGCCTCCTCGGCGAGGGCGCCGCCGGTCCTGGCAACGCCCTCACCGTCCCGCTGCCCCAGCTCATCGACCACCTCGCCGATGCGGTCGCCCGGGCGGTGCCGGAGTCGGCGCGCGGTCGTGTCGTGGCGGTGGCGGGCGGTTTCGCGGGAGCCACGGGGGCCGACGAGGACGACCCCGGTCGGCTCAACGCCCTGACCGCCCTCACCGCCGCACTCGGTCAGGTGGGCATCACCGCCACCGCGCTCGCCGTCAGCAGCGACATCGAGGCCGCGTTCGCCTCCGCCCCCGGCACCCCGACGGACGGCCTCGCCCTGGTCGCGGGCACGGGCGCGGTCGCGATGCGCATCACCGGCCGCCGCTGCACGGCCACGGTCGACGGCGACGGCTGGCTCCTCGGCGACGACGGCAGCGGCTTCTGGATCGGCCGCGAGGCGGTACGGGCCGCGCTGCGGATGGCGGACGGACGGGGGCCGGCGACGCTGCTGGCCGGCTCGGTGGGGCAGGCGCTGGGCCTGCCGGCCGAGGTGTTGCCGTATGCCGACGGAAGCGAGGCGGACGGCGCAACGGGCGCGCCCGGCGGCGGTGGCGCCGATGACAACGGCGGCCGGGGCGGGCCGGGTGACGGCCCTGCTCGGCGCGGCGGTGATGCGGGTGCGCCCGGTGCCGGCCCCGTCCGTCCGCACGACGATCCCGGCGCCCTGCCTCCCCTCCCGCGCCCGCCGTACGACGGCCGCGCCGCCCTCGACTGGCCCCGCGCGCACCGCGAGGCCTACCGCATGCACCTGCTCCCCGTCGTCATGGCCGAGCCCCCGACCCGGCTCGCCCGGTTCGCCCCGCTGGTGGCCGAGGCGGCCCTGGACAAGGACCCCGTCGCGGAGGCGATCCTCGACGGGGCCGTGGACCGACTGACCGACACCGTCACGGCGTTGGACCCCCGCCCGGGCGAACCCGTCGTCGCCACCGGCGGCCTTCTCGGCCCCGAAGGCCCCCTGACCGCACCCCTCACCGCCCGCCTGCGGACCCTCGGCCTCACCCTCGACTGGGTGGCCGACGGCTGCCGCGGTGCCGTGGAGCTCGCCCGGATCGAGTACGGAGACACCGCGTGAGCAGCTACCGCGACCCCGCCGCCCCCGTCGACGCCCGCGTCCGCGACCTCCTCGCCCGGATGACCCTGCGCGAGAAGGTGGGTCAGCTCAACCAGCGCATGTACGGCTGGGACGCCTACCGTCGCACCCCCGACGGCGGCTACGAACTCACCGACGCCCTGTACGCCGAGACCGACCGCTTCGAGGGACTCGGCGCCCTCTACGGGCTGATGCGCGCCGACGCCTGGTCCGGCGTCGAGCACGGCAGCGGGCCCGGCGCCGACGACAGCGCGGCCCTCGCCGAGTCGGTGCAACGGCACGTTCTCGAGCGCAGCCGGCTCGGCATCCCCGCGCTGTTCGTCGAGGAGGTGCCGCACGGCCACATGGCGCTGGACGGCACGGTCCTCCCCGTCAACCTGGCCGTCGGCGCCACCTGGGACCCCGAGCTGTACGAGCGCGCCGCCGCGCACGCCGCCGCCGAACTGCGCGCCCGCGGCGGCCACTTGGCCCTGGTCTCGGCCCTCGACATCGCCCGCGACCCCCGCTGGGGCCGTACCGAGGAGTGCTTCGGCGAGGACCCGTACCTCGCCGCCCGCCTGACGGAGGCACTCGTGCGCGGCATGCAGGGCACACCGGTGGACGGCTTCGCCGCCGACAAGGCGCCCGTGGTTCTCAAGCACTTCGCCGGGCAGGGCGCCACCGTCGGCGGTCGCAACTCCGCCGAGTCCGAGCTGGGTTCGAGGGAGCTCCACGAGATCCACCTCCTCGCCGCCCGCGCCGGCGTCCGCGCCGGAGCCGCCGCCGTCATGGCCGCGTACAACGAGGTCGACGGGATGCCGTGCTCGGGCAACCGTGCCCTGCTCACCGGACTCCTGCGCGAGAGCTGGGAGTTCGACGGGCTGGTGATGGCGGACGGGCTGGCCGTGGACCGGCTGGCCCGCATCACCGGCGACAAGGTCTCCGCGGGCGCCCGTGCGCTCGACGCCGGCATCGACCTCAGCCTGTGGGACGAGGGCTTCACGCACCTGGCGGAGGCGGTCGAGCGGGGGTTGGTCAAGGAGGCCGCCGTGGACGCGGCCGTCGCGCGCGTCCTGCGCCTCAAGTTCCGTCTCGGGCTCTTCGAACGGCCCTATGGGGGTGGCGAGTTGCCGTCCCGCGAGCAGGGCCGGGCGCTGAGCACCGACCTGGCCCGGGCCTCGGTCACCCTCCTGCGCAACGACGGGGGCGTGCTCCCCGTCTCCGCGCGGGTCTCCCGTATCGCCGTGCTGGGACCGCAGTCCGCCACCGTCGCCCACCAGTCGGGCGACTACACCGCCCCGCAGCACCCCGGCACCGGCACGAGCGTGCTCGACGGACTGCGCCGGCTCGCCCCGCCCGGCACCGACATCCGGTACGCCCGCGGCTGCGCCCTGACCGGCGGCGACCTCTCCGGCATCCCCGAGGCGGTCGCCGCGGCCGCCGCCTCCGACCTCGCCGTACTGGTGCTGGGCGGCAGCAGCGCCCGTACGACGGAGACGGACTTCGCCGCCAACGGGGCCGCGCTCACCACCGTCTCCGAGATGACCTGCGGCGAGGGCGCGGACCTGGCCGGCCTGGGGCTCGGCAGGGCGCAGTACGCGCTGCTGGACGCGGTCGTCGCGACCGGCACACCGACGGCGGTGGTGCTGATCCAGGGCCGCCCGCATGTCGTCCCCGACACCGCGGCCGCCCTGCTCACCGCCTGGTACCCCGGCCCATGGGGCGGCGAGGCGATCGCGGAGGTGCTGCTCGGACTGGCCGAGCCGCACGGCCGGCTCCCCGTCTCCGTGCCCCGCTCGGTCGCCCAACTCCCGGTCTACTACAACCACAAGGACACCGAGTACGGCGGTTACGTGGACGAGAGCGCCGAGCCGCTCTACGCCTTCGGGCACGGGCTGGCGTACACGAGCTTCGAGTACGGCTCGCCGAGCACGGACGGGCACACCGCCACGGTCGACGTCACCAACACCGGTGCGCGGCAGGGGCGTACGGTCGTGCAGGTCTATCTGCGGAGGCTGATCACGTCCGGATGGCCGCGCACCCTCGAACTGTTCGCGTTCGAGGGTGTCGACCTGGCACCCGGCGAGTGCCGTTCGGTCAGCCTGCCGCTCGACAGGGACCGACTCGCCGGGACCAAGACCGGGGAGATCCGGGTCGCCGGGTCCGCGCGGGCCGCGCTCGGCGCCGTACCCGCCGTGCTGGAGATCTGAGAGATCCGGACAGATCACAGAGACCCGAGAGATCAGAGCTTGACGGCCCCCGAAGAGACGCCCTTGTAGAACCACCGCTGCGTGATCACGAACAGCACCAGCACCGGGATCACGGAGATCACCGAACCGGCCATGACCACCCGCTGGTCGTAGCCGAACGACGAGCTCTGCAGCCGGGACAGACCCAGCGTCAGCGTCATGTGGCTCTCGGAGCGCAGCACGATCAGCGGCCAGAGGAAGTCGTCCCAGGCGCTGATGAACGTGTTGATGGTGACCACCAGGATCGCGCCCCAGGCAGAGGGCAGGTAAAGGTACTTGAAGCGCTGCCACTCGTTCGCGCCGTCGAGCATCGCCGAGTCCTCGATCTCGCGGGGCACCGCCAGGAACGCGCCGCGCATCAGCAGGACGTTGATGGCTCCGACGAACCCGGGCAGCCACACGCCGACCAGGTTGTCGACCAGGCCCAGGTCGCGGATGCTGAGGAACAGCGACACCATGATCGACTCGAAGGGGAACATCATGGAGGCGACCAGCACGACCCAGACCGCCTTGCGGCCCTTCCAGCCGGGCTTGGAGAGCATGTAGCCGGCCGTGGTGGAGAACACCAGCTGGCTGACGATCGACAGGACCACCACGATCGTGCTGTTCCTGATGTACGTGGCGACCGGCACCTGACTGAAGACCTGCCGGTAGGCGCGCAGCGTCGGGTGGTGCGGCAGGAGCGAGGCGTTCGCGCCGAAGACATCCTCGCTCGTGCTCTTGAGGGACGCCAGGAGCTGCCAGACCAGGGGGCCGACCGTGATGCCGAGCACGAACAGCAACAGCAGGTAGCGGACGACCAGTTCGCGAGGGCGGCCGTAGTCCCGCCAGCGCGGCATCAGGCGCCGGGGCTTGTCCACAGCGGTCGTCATGCCTCGTCCTCCTTGGTCAGGCGCTGCGCCAGCAGGGTCAGGCCGAGGGTCAGTACGAACAGCGCGACGCTGACCGCGGAGCCGTAACCGGCGTTGCCGGTGATCGGGTCCAGGCCGACGTCCCGGATGTAGAAGGGCAGGGTGCGGTCGGCGCCGCCCGGGCCGCCGGTGGAGCTCCCCAGCATGTAGATCTCCGTGAACACCCTGAGCGAGCCGATGCCGGTGAGCGTGCCGACCAGCATCATGGCCTGGCGTACGCCCGGCATGGTGATGTGCCAGAAGCGGCGGACGGCGCCGGCGCCGTCCATGGAGGCCGCCTCGTGCAGCTCCTTGGGCACGTTCCCCAGCGCGGCCAGGTAGAAGATCATGTACCAGCCGAGGCCCTTCCACAGCGTCAGGCCCATCGCCGACAGCAGGATCAGCCACGAGTCGGACAGGAACGGGATGGCGCTCTGGATCAGATGGGCCTTCTGCAGCCAGGTGTTGATCAGTCCGTCGTCCGCCAGCAGCCACTGCCAGCTCAGGCCCACGACCACGCTGGAGGCGAGGACAGGGGTGTAGAAGGCGGAGCGGAAGAAGCCGATGCCCGGCAGGTTCTTCTCCACCAGGACGGCCAGCATCAGCGGCAGCAGCACCATCAGCGGAACCACGATCACCGCGTACAGGATGCTGTTGCGGGTCGCCAGCCAGAAGTCCGAGTCGTCCAGCATCCGGGTGTAGTTGGACAGCCCGACGAAGCTCGCGGCGCCGCCGAGCGGCTTGGCATTGGTGAACGACAGCAGAACGGTGTTGAGGAACGGGAACACGCCGAACACCACCGCGCAGACGATCGCGGGCGTGCTCCACAGCCAGGGCAGCCACCAACGGCGGTACAGCGCCGCTCCGTTGGCGTCGGTAGCGGGGCCGGGAAGCAGCGCCCGGCCGAGTCGTCGTATACGGGACGGGGCCGTGCCCGGCGCGGAGGCTGTGCGCTCCGCACCGGGCACGGACACCGGCTTCGTGGTCTGTGTCGCCACGGTCAGCCCGCCTGCTTCAGCAGCTCGTCGACCTTGGACTGGGCGTCCTTGACGGCCTGCTCGGGGCTCTTCTTGCCCTGCATGGCCAGCTGCACCTGCGCCACGATGGCGTTCTGCGCGGCCGGGGAGAGGACGGTCTGGTAGGCGGTGGTGGTCTTCAGCTGCTCGGCGACGAGCTTGCGGGCCTCGGAGAAGGGATCGTCACCGGAGACCTTCTGGAAGAACGGGTCGTTGAGCGAGGTGGTGGTCGTCGGGAAGATCACCACGTTCGGGTCCTTGCACCAGGCCGTCTGGTTCTCGGCGTTGGTGAGGTACTTCGCGAACGCCAGCGCCACGGGAGCGTGCTTGCTGGTCGCCGCCACCGATATGTACTGCGGGGCACCGGTGGTGTGGCCGAGCGCGTCGAAGGGCTGCTGGCCGACGCCGGTCTTGGCGTAGATGGACGGGCTGTTCTGCTTGACGAAGCGCACGAAGCTCGGGTTCGTCGAGCCGTAGGCGACCTTGCCCTGGCTGTACAGCGTGGAGGGGTCGTTGCTGGAGGACAGCGAGTCCTTCGGCATGGCGCCCTCCTTGTACAGCTTCGCCATCCAGGCCACCCACTGCGTGGTCCTCGGATCATTGGCGAACACGGCGGACTTGCCGTCGGCGGACAGCGTCTTGATGTTCATCTGGTCGAAGTCGGCCGGGATCCGCCAGACCGGGTTGGCCATCGTCGCGTAGTACTTGCCCTTGCCCGCCTTGGCGATCTTCTCGTAGTCCGCGAACAGCCCGAACATGGTCGTCGGCGGCTTCGCCGGGTCGACCCCGGCCTTCTTCAGCAGGTCCGTGTTGTACGTCAGGACGATGCCGCCGGTGTACCAGGGGAGCACGGTGTGGATCGACGACCCCGAGGCCTCCTTGAAGGTGCTGGACTTCCAGAACGCCGGAACGAAGGGCTTCGCGACGCCCGGGTCCTTGACGCCCAGATTGAGCAGGTAGCCGGCCTTGGTGAGCGCGGTCGCGGTCTCGGCGTTGAGGTTGAGCACGTCCGGCAGGGTGCAGGCCTGGGCGTCGGCGACGGTGCGCTGGGTGAACGTGTTGTCGCCGGGATCGTCGATCCACTTGACCTTGGCGCCGGGGTGGGCCTTCTCGAAGTCCTTGATCACTCCGTTGAAGAAGTCCCCGAAGTCCTTCTTCAGATTCGTCGTCTGGAAGGTGATCTGTCCCTTGACGTCACCCGTCAGCCTGCCGGAGCCCACGTTGCCCTTGTCGACCTTGCAGCCACCGGCGGTGGCGTCCCCGCCGTCGGATCCGCCGGACAGGCCGCAGCCGGCCGCCGTGAACGTCAGGGCGATGATTCCCGCCACGGATGCGGTCAGTCTTCCAGCGCGCATGTCCACCCTCCTGGGACCAGCCGATGGCTGGTTCAATCAACCAACTTCGACTCCGATTGATGAAAAGGTGGACCAGAATTCATCGGAGGTCAATGGGTTCCCGTGTTGCGTTTCGGTTCCGTGCGTGTTCAGTGGCGGTGTTCGTGGTCCGGGTGCGAGGGGTCGCCGGGGTGCTCGTGCCCCGCGGAGTACACGACTTCGGCCCGGGCCCGGTCGAACCAGTCGAAGAAGGCGCGATGGCCCGCCGCGCGCCGGAGTTCGCGCGCGATGCCCTCGCGGGCCTGCTCGTACGGCAGGAAGTCCGCGGGTGCCGTCCTTCCGAACGGGTCGACTCCGCGCCGTAGTGCGTCCGGGGTGAGGAAGCGGTCCCGGTTGCGCTCGTAGTAGTCCTCCACGGCCTCTTCCGGCACGTCCTGTCCGGCCTCCAGCTCGGCCAGCAGGGTCCGGGCGGACGGCGAGTGGGCTAGCGCCGCGGCGACGATGCTGCCGAGGTCGGCCACGTCGGTTCCGGCGACGGCCAGCAGGCGGGCGGGGGATGCCTCCTCGGGAGGCGTCAATCCCCGTTCCGCGCAGGCTCGTCGGGCCAGTTCGTCCGCGACCACCACCTGGGTGGCCCAGCGTCTGCGTTGTCGCTCCGCCAGGGGTGCCGTGGTGGGTCGTCGGTCGTCTGCGGTGGCGTCGTGGTTGATCGCGCTCCGCGGCGGAGCCGCAAGTCGATGCTGCCCAGCGCCCCTTTGGGGCGCCACCGGCACCGTCTTCAGCAGTGCGTCCACGCGGTCCTTCGGGACGCCCTCGCCTCGTACCACAGCTGCGTGTTCCGTCATGGGATCACCTCCAGTGCGACTGCCTTCGTGTAGGCGACGCGCCCGTGCCAGGCGAGCTTTGCCATGAGCCAGTACGAGCCCGGCGGCAGTGCACTCCCGTCCACGTCGATGTGGCAGTCCAGCTGCTCCCCGGCGGCGACCGCGAACCCCTGGCAGCCCGGGCCGATCCCCGGCCAGGTGCCCCAGGAGGACACCGCCCACAGGGTGCCGTTGATCGGGCCGCGGGTGGTGTTGTGCACCGTCACCGGGAGCCGGGTGCGCTCGTCTCTGCGGACGGTGATCTGCTCAACTCCCAGATCGGCCAGGAGAGTTGGCCCTGCCTGCCCGCCCGGAACGTCGAGGGCCACGACGTCCTCGTAGGTCTGCCCCTCGTACGACAGTCGCGCGGTCAGCCAGTGTCGGCCGGGCACGGCGTCGGGCGGGGGCGTCACCGTGACCTCGGTGAGGGTGAAGCCGCCCGGGCCCAGTGCGTACGGCAGTTGGGCCGGCTCGGCGGACCAGCCGGGCGGGACCTCGACGGTCACGGTGCCCGAGACGGGCGCGTCGGTGAGTTCCGAGGCGATCCGGACGGTCGCGGTGAGGGGGCCGCCGGAGGCGGTGAGCGTGGTCGGTGAGACGTACGCGGCGACCGGCATGTTGCCGCGCGGTGCGGGGCCGGAATTGTGCAGCCAGTAGCGGGTGTGGACCGGCTGCGCGGGCTCGTGGGCGGCGACACCGGGGTCGTAGGAGGCGCGGGAGCCTTCGGCGGGCGTGGCCAGGACGGTCGCGACCTCGAAGCCGGTCAACCCGACGCCGAGCACGCCCTGTTCGTCCGGCGCCAGCGGCTCTCCCGGCGTCTCCAGTACGTCCGCGCGGGCGCCCCGCGTCCAGGCCCGCGGCCCGTGCACACGCGCCCGAACCGGACGTCCGTTGACCTCGTGCATCCGAACGACGACCCCGCGCCCGGGATCGGCCGGCGCCACGCTGCCGCGGGCGAGCGGTGAACCGGCCGGCTTGAGGGCGTCGAGCAGGACCTCGCCCGCCGGTTCGACCGCGAGCAGGGCCAACTCCCCCGGCAGGGCCGCCTCTTCGGAAGCACCCCGTACCCGCGCGCTCAGCGGATGGTTGAACTCATGGCCCACGCGCGGCAGTTGCTGCTGGCGCCAGTCCCCCTCGCCGCCGACCACCGCGTACTCGAAGGTGTGGGACCAGCGTTGGAGCTGGAACGCCGAGCCGTCCGGGGCCGTGCGGCGGGGCGGGTCGACCCAGATGCCGGACGGCCAGCCCGTGCAGGAACGCATCAGCGACATGTAGAGGTCGCCCGAGGAGGTGACGACGCAGCCCGGCGTGCCCCGGTTGAGGACGGCGAAGCCGCGCCCGTCCCAGGCGTCGCCCGGTGGCAGCGCCTCGCCGCCGCCCGCCGCCGTGGCCGTGACGGTCGCGTCGTCCAGGTCGGCGATCAGCGCGTCGACCGCCTTCGCGTCGCCCTCGGCGTCGGCGCCCGCCACCACGAGCAGCGGCAGCCGTTCCAGGTCCCGCAGGTCGGCCCCGGGCACCCACTCCTCGCGCAGCGAGGCACGCGGCGCGACCCAGACGGCCGCCACGTCGCTCTCGGTGAGCCGGCGCCGCAGTTCGCGTCCGGCGGCCGGGTCCCAGCCGAGCGCCTCGGCGACGACGGAGTTGCGGTCCGGGCCGCCGACGGCGATCCGGATGTCGGGGAGGTTGGAGTCGACCTCCAGGTCGCCGTAGCGCGGGCCGCCGGCGATCGTGGAGGTCGCCGTGACCCCGGAGCGCACGAGGGCCGCCGCGAGCGCGGTGCCCAGCTCACCGGCCTCGTCCCAGGACGCGTACACGAGCTCGGCGACGCCGATGGACCGGTGGCCGAGCAACGCGCCCGTGTCGTCGCGTAGTTCGACCCGTGCCGTGGATCCCAGCCCGAACCAGGTGTTGGCCGGGTTGTCCAGCGTCCACGGGAACCGCTCGCTGTCCACGTCGACGAACCCGAATCCGCGCCCGATCACCGCGTCCGCGACCTCGTGCACCGGCAGTCCGCCCTGCACGTCGCAGGGCCAGCGGACCCGGATCAGCCGGTCCGCGCCGTCGTAGCCGTCGATGGTGGTGGTCACGTCGACGCGCGGTACGCCGGTCCACAGCGTCAGGCGCTGCGTGTACCGGAACAGCCCGAGGTCGGCCCGGACGGTGATCCGGGATCCCGCCGGTGAGTGATCGACATCGATGTCGGCCCGCACGTCACGGCTGCGGGCGGCGGTGGTGCCGGTCGGCGTGAGGTGCCAGGGGCCCTCGCCGAAACGCGGGTGCCTCGAGTACTCCTCCTGCACGACGAGCTCGTTGCCGATGTCCCCGGCACGCAGCAGCTCCCGGCCGCCCTCGGCGAGCGCGCGCAGACTGCTGACGCCGCCGCCTCGCGCGGGGTCGACCGTGACCTCGTAGAACTCGTTGCGGATGGTCGTGCCCTCGCCGGGCGCCCACGCGGGGACGGAACCCTCCCCGAGCGGAAGGGCCTTGAAGCCGATGCCCGGTATCTCCGGTACCACGACCCGCAGTCGACCGTCCTCCTCGCGCACCGCGGGGAGACCGAGGGGGACGAGCCCCGGGTCGTCCACTGTCAGCACATCCCGTCGCGGCCAGGTCGCGGAGTTGAAGACGACCAGGTCGGCGCCGCTGCCCGGGGTGACGTGGTCGGCGAGGGCCTGGGTCGCGTCGGCGTGCACCGTCTCGGCGAGATCGGCCAGCTCGCGCCAGCCGGTCATCAGGTCGATGTAGACCTGGTCGGACTCGGAGCCGGTGATGGCGTCGTGGTGGGCGCCGTAGATCAGCTGCCGCCAGGCCTTGTCGAGCGCGGCGTCCGGATACGGGTGCCCGGTGACCAGCGAGGCGAGCGTCGCCCAGGCCTCAGCGTCGGCGAGCAGCGTTTCGCCGTACCGCTGGGCCTGCTTGGTGTCGATGTAGGAGACGTCCTTGCCGGTGTAGACGGGGTTCATGTCCCGCGTCTGCGGGGAGGCCTTGCGGCCCTCGGCGTCCAACTGCGCGCGGACTGCGGCGAAGAAGTCCCTCGGCACCGCGCTGACGAAGCGCGGCCAGACGTACCGCGCGTTCCAGTCCCGGTGGATGTTCATCACCCAGCGGCACGGCGGCGCGTAGTCGCCGCCGACCGGGAGCAGGACGTTGCGGGTGAGGGCGACCTTCCTCAAACCCCGGAACAGTTTGAGGGCGGCCGCCTCCGCCGCCGCCAGGTCGGGCGCGTTGTCGATCGCCCACCCGGCGCCGTAGTGGTTGACCATGTAGGCCGTCAGCAGTCCGCGCCCCGACGGGGCGATCCAGCTGAACTCGGCCGGGAACTGCATGCGTTGGGGATCGCGCGGCTCCTCGCCGAAGACGGACAGCGTCGGCCCCCACTGGTGGAAGGGCCCGCGCGCCCACGAACTGGAGCTCAGCCCCGCGTCCGCCATCAGCCCGGGGAACTGCGGATCGTGCCCGAACGCGTCCAGCTGCCAGGCCGTCTCCGGCGACGAGCCCATGATCCCGCGCTGGAACCCGTCGCCGTACAGAGCATTGCGTACGGTGGCCTCGGCGCCGGTGAGGTTGGTGTTCGGCTCGTTGTAGGTGCCGCCCATGATCTCGACGCGGCCGGTGCGGATCAGCTCCCGCAGAAAGGCGCGCTCCTCCGGGAAGGAGTCCCAGTACGGCTTGAGGTAGTCGACCTCCGCCAGCACGAACGTGTACGCCGGGTCGCGCCGGGCCAGGTCGCAGTGGGCGCGGACCAGGCTCATCCCGGACTGGCCGCGCGAGTCGAAGGTGCGGGCGGGCAGACCGGTGGTGGCCGGGTCGTCGGCGACGTCCCAGGTCTCCGTGTAGGCGGCCTGGGTGTTCCACCAGACGGGGTCGTAGTGGAAGTGGCTGACCATGAACATGGTCCAGCCGGGCTCGGCGGCCGTGAAACCGACCGTGCGCTCGGCGGTCGTCGTCGGGTCGTCGGCGTCCTCGGCCGTGACCGTGACCTGGCTGAGGTCGCCGGGGGCGAGGTCGCTCGTCACGGGTATCTCGGCACGGACGGTGCCGTCGTCGCCCACCGTGGCCAGGGTCTCCCCGGTGCTGCGGACGCCCGGGCCGGCGACGGTGAGGCGGACCGTGCGGCCCGGGGTGTGGCTCAGTTCGACGGCCATCACCTGGTGCGGATGCTCGGTCGTCCCGACGAAGAGCTCGGTCGACTCGGCAGAGGTGACGCGCATGGGTCTCCTACGAGGATGCTCGGCGGAGCCCCATCCTGGCATCGCCTGGATGGTTCAATCAACCATCTTCACGTTTCCTCGGTGGTTCATCCATGCAACCGTGGTCACATCGAGTGCCGGCCGCCGGACTGGTTCACCTCGTCCGGCGCGACTTCACCGCATGCTGCGGAGTGATGTGGTCGGTGAGCGCCAGCGAGGCGCTCGCGCGCTGGTAGGAGAGCTGGGCGACCCGGACGTAGAGGCAGTCGACGAGCATCAGGACGGAGTGCCGGCCGCCGATGCTGCCGGTGCGGAAGCTGGTCTCCGAGGTGGCCGAGATGAGCCGGATGTCGGCGGCCCGGGCCAGCGGCGAGCGCGGGTCCGTGGTGAGGGCGATGCTGGTGGCGCCGCGCTCCTTGGCCATCTCGAACGGTTCGAGGGTCTCGCGGGTGGCGCCGGAGTGCGAGATGCCTATGGCCACGTCCGCCGGGGTGAGCAGGGCCGCCGAGGTGGCCGCCCCGTGCACCTCGGTCCAGCCGCGGACCGAGCAGCCGATGCGGAACAGTCGGGTCTCGGTCTCCTGGGCCACCGCGCCGCTGCCCCCGACGCCGTACACATCGATGCGCCGGGCCTTGGCGAGAGCCTGGGAGGCGCGCTCGAGTGCGTCGAGGTCGATGCGGTCGATGGTCTGCTGGATCGCGCGCAGGTCCGCGACGCCGACGACCTGGACGACCCGCTCCAGGCTGTCGTCGGGCGAGATGTCGGTGTCGATCTCGGTGGAGCCCCAGTCGGAGACCTCGCCGCGGCCGCGCTCCTGGGCCAGCTCGATCAGCAGATGCTGGTAGGAGTCGAGCCCGATGGCGCGGCAGAAACGGGTCACCGTCGCCTGCGAGGTGCCCGTGCGGCGGCCCAGCTCGGCGGCCGAACAATGCGTGACGGCGGCCGGATCCTCCAGGATCAGCTCGCCGACCTTCCGGAGTGATCCGGCCAGCCGGGGAAGCTCGGTGCGGATCAGTGTGGTGACGTCCGTCGAGGGCATGAGGAGAAGGTATCAGCCACCCTTCGGGGTACGGATTGAATACCAGGACCACAAAAGCGAGCGATGTTCGCGCATTGCTCGCTGCATGAACCATGTGATTTATTGATTCACCTGTGCAGTCAGATGGGGTGGTTCAATCCACCAGTGGGGAGTATCGCGTGTCCGTCGAGTCTGTGAGCGCCGAGGGCTTCGCGCGGGAGAGCCTGGCCGTACTCCAGAAGATCACCGAGTCCGCACGTGAAGAGGTGGCGGGCGCCGCCGGGCTGATCGCCGACTGCATCCGCGCCAACGGCGTCATCCAGGCCTTCGGCACCGGCCACTCCCAGGCCATGGTCCTCGAACTCGCGGGCCGCGCGGGCGGTCTGGTCCCCACCAACCGCCTCAGCATGGCCGACCTCGTCCTCTACGGCGGCGACGACCCGAGCGTCCTCGACGACCCGCTCCTGGAGCGCAGCCCGGGTGTGGCCGAGCGGCTCTACCGGCTCGCGACACCGAGCCCCGAGGACCTCTTCGTGATCATCTCCAACTCCGGCGTCAACAACGTCATCGTGGAGATGGCCCTGCGGGCCAAGGAAGAGGGGCACCGCGTCCTCGCCATCACCTCCCTCAGCCACACCCATGCCGTCCCGGCGGCCCACCCGAGCGGCAAGAAGCTTGTCGACCTTGCGGACGTCGTCCTCGACAATCGGGCTCCGCGGGGGGACGCGTTGCTGGAGCTTCCCGGTGGCGGCTCGGTGTGTGCCCTGTCCACGCTCACCGGCGTGATGCTCGTCCAGATGGCCGTTGCGGAGGCCTCGAAGCTTTTGCTCGACTCGGGGGATCGGCCGCCGGTCTATGTCTCGGCCAACGTTCCCGGTGGGTTCGAGGGCAATCTGGGGTTGGAGAAGCGGTACGCCGGGAGGATTCGGCGTACCGCCAGTTGAGAGCTCCGTGGCCCCGCGCCCCTTCAGGGGGTCAGCGCCACCGCCAGTGGATATGCGCCGGTGGTGAAGGGAGTCCCTGCCTTCCCTGACGCCACGTCTATCGGCACCAAGGCGTTTCCGTCGGCGGTGGTGACGTATGCCGTGCTGCCGTTCCAGTTCAGGCCCACGTCGAAGGCCGACTTGCCCACCGTCACCTGCTTGCCCGGGGCGCCGGTCACCGTGTCCACCGGTGTGACCGTGTCGCCGTTGCTCGGGCTGACCCAGAGGGTGCGGCCGTCGGGTGACAGGGCGAGGCCGTAGGCCTGGCCGGTGACGAGGAGGGTCGGTTCGGTGTCGTTGGTGGTGGTGTCGATCGGAGTGATCGTCGAGCCGCCGGAGTTGGACACGTACACCGTCCTGCCGTCGGGCGCGGCGACCACGTTGAAGGGGCTGGGGCCGACGGGGACGGCGGTCTCGGCCTCGAGGGTGGTGAGGTCGACGGGCGTGACCGTGTTGTCGTGGATGTCGGCGACGTACAGGGTCTTTCCGTCGGGTGTGATCGCCATGTTCTCCGGGCCGGAACCGACCGTCACGGGTGCGCCCGCTTTCAGGGTGCCGGTGTCCACGGGCTGGACCGTGCCGTCGGTGTAGTTGGCGACCCAGAGCGTACGGCCGTCCGGTGTCAGGGCGAGGCCGGCCGGGACCCGGCCCACCGGGACCGTGGCGGTGACCTTTCCGGCGGCCACGTCGATCACGCTGACCGTGTTGGAGCCCTGGTTGGCGGCGTAGGCGGTGTGCCCGTCGGAGCTCACGACCACTTCACCGGGGTTGGCGCCCACCGTGACGGCGGTGCTCTTCCCGGACGCCAGGTCGATCGAACTCACCGACGCGCCGCTGAAGTTGGCGGTCAGGGCCCTGGACGTGCCCGTGCCGTCGGTGACCAGGACCGGGATGGCCCGGGTGAGGATTCCGGTGCCGGACAGCACGAGCGAGCGCACTCCCTGCGCCGTCCCGGCGGTCACCGTGACCGTGGCCGAGGCGCTGCCCCCGGCGGGGACGGTGACGCTGCCCTCGGTGGGGGAGACGGTGACGCCGTCCGGCACGGCGAGCTTCCAGGAGACCGTGCGGGAGGCGGTGGAGCGCTTGTCGGCGAGGGTGAGTTTCACCGTCTCGGTGGCGTCGGGCTGCAGGCTGAGGGAGGCCGGGCTGAAAGAGGCGTCGGCTCCCGGGTCGGGCGCGGAGTCCAGCATCGTCTTGTAGAGGAACTGGTCCATCACGCCCGGTGAGACCTGCTGGGGGATCGAGTCGAGTTCCTTGCGCTCGGACTTGAGGCGGTTCCAGTAGGTGGTGACGGCGTCCGTGTCGCCCTTCTTGCTCGCCAGCAGCAGGTCCACGGCGGTTTCGCCCGCGGTGCCGTAGCGGCCGAGCTTGTCCAGCCAGGCCGAAGTCTCCTTCAGGAAGCCGGGGTTGGCGAGGTGGGCGCGCAACTCGCGGGGTGTGGCGGCCATGTCGGTGAAGTACGCGGTGAGGGCGGCGGCCGCCCGGTCGAGGCCGCTGTCGTGGTCGTAGGCCGTGCGGAAGGCCGCGATGAGGCGGGTGAGGGTGGGGGACTCGGTGGGGTCGAGCTGGGAGGAGTAGTTGTTCTCGGCGAAGACGCGCATCCATGGCGCGGCCGAGGGCCCGGCGAGGTCGCGGACGGAGGCGAGGAAGGCGGCGCGGGGGTCGTAGGTGTCCGGGTTCCAGAGGTAGGCGGCCGAGGTGAACAGCGCGAGGCGGCTGGCCTCGCCCTGGATCATCGGGTTGGCGGTCACGCCGACCGCCTTCGACGCGACGCCGGGCTCGCGGCCGGTGTAGGGGCCGAGGAGGAGACGGCTGGTGACGTAGTCGTTGACCGGGTAGTTGTCCCAGACCAGGATCGGGTGGCCGAACACCTCGCGGGCCTGCGCCACTTGGTCGGCGGTGATGGTCGGCGCGATCACACCGACGCCGGTCCACTCCACGACGACGGACGGGTCCAGCTTCTCGCGCAGGGCCTTCTTGTACGGGGAGTCGGCGAGGTCCGAGTACTCGGTGGGGACCATCTCCAGGGGCTGGAGGCCGGTGTGGTCGGCGGAGAAGTCCTTCCACACCTCGTTGAGGAGATGTGCCTGGGCCGCGCCCGCGGCGCCTCCGCCGGTGCCGAACTCCTTCTCGTCGGCGTCGCAGTTCCATTGCGTGTAGCTGATGTCGTCGAGCGGGATCGCGAACGACCGGACGCCGATGTCGTACAGCGAGTCGAACTTGCGGGTGAGGGCGGCGATGTCGGACGCGGAGGAGTAGCAGACGGAGAGGCCGGGGGAGAGGGCGTAGGTGAAGCGGACGTGGTTGGCGGCGGCACGGTCGACCAGTTCCTTGAGCTGGGCCAGCTCCGCGGCCGGGTACTCGTCGCGCCACTGGGCGCGGAGGTAGGCGTCGTCCTTGGGGGAGTAGACGTAGACGTTCTGCTTCGTACGGCCGTAGAAGTCGAGTTGGTCGAGGCGCTCGGCGTGGGTCCAGGGGGTGCCGTAGAAGCCCTCGACGACTCCGCGCAGGGCGGCGGTGGGCCAGTCCCGGACGGTCACCAGGGGCAACGTGCCCTGTGCGGTGGCCAGTTGGCGCAGGGTCTGGGCGGCGTAGAAGGTGCCCGTGGTGTCGACTCCGGACAGGGCGAGGAGGGACCGGCCGTCCTTGCGTCCGGAGGCGAGGGTGTAGCCGCCGGAGGCCAGGCCGGTCGGGGACTTGGCGCCGAGTTGCTTCAACGCCCTTGCGGTGGCGGGGTTTTCGGTGGGGCCGCCGAGGTAGACGGTGAGTCCGGCCGCCGGTGGCCTGTCGTCGGCGTCGACCTTCGTGATCCGTTTCGCCCCGGCGTCACGCAGGACGGACTCGACGAGGCGGCGGGCCGACGGGTCGGTCTTCGGGCCGACGATCTCCACGACCCGGTCGGGGACGGTGAGTCGGCCCGGCTTCGCCTCGATGTGCTGGGGAGTCGGCCATACCTGGGGCGGCGTGGCCGGGGCGGCCGTGGCCGTCGACATCGTGGGGACGGTGAGGCCCGCGGTCAGCAGCAGGGCGGCGGCCGTGAAGCGCCATGGACGTCTGGCAGGGAACACGGATTCTCCTTGAGCCAGGGGTGGATGCGGCGGGAGTGCATGCAGCGGAGGTGAATGCAATCACCCGGTGATGCTAGAGATGCTGAATGGATCATTCAATGGCGCATGCAGAGTTGCCCTATATGTGTTCGATGTTGTGGTGTGGGTCACAGCAGGTCTAGGGTGAAAATGCTTGGGGCTCCGCCGGGGGCGAACCGAGTGGCGGTACACGACCGGCCGGCCCCAGGTGAGGAAGTGATCCCGTTGTCCGTCGCCTGGGACGACATCGGCGGACTCGTCGATGCCCACGAACGTTTTCTGGCCGGTGCGCGAGTCGAGGCGGATGTCCGGGGCTCGGTGCTCGAGTCCTGGAAGCGCTGCCGCTCCGCGGGACTCCAAGCGCACCACGTCCTGCTCCCCTATGAGCAGGACCTGACGCTGGACGAACGGTTCCTGCGCGCGGCCGACCCGGTGCTGGCGGAACTGACCGCCTCGCTGGCGGACATGGGCATGACGGTGGCGCTGTGCGACCCGCGGGGCCGCATGATCCAGCGGCTCGGCGGGGACCGGGCGCTGCGCGACCGCCTCGACGAGGTGAACTTCGCCCCGGGATTCGACGCCTCCGAAGCGGTGGCCGGCACCAACGGCGTCGGCACCGCGCTCGCCGAGCGCGGCCCCATCTACGTCGTGGGCCGCGAGCACTTCGCCGACTGCCTGCAGCCCTTCGCCTGCGCGGGCTCGCCCGTCCGCAACCCGCTGAGCGGACGCATCGAGGCCGTCCTCGACCTCACCTGTCTGCGCGACGACGGCGACCCCACCATGCTGCGGCTGGTCCGCGCGGCCGCCCGGAACATCGAGGGCCGGCTCCTCGATCAGGCCACGGAGCGGGAACGGGCGCTGCTTGCCGCGTACCGGCGGGCGGGCCTCGACGCGGGCGGAGCGCTCGGGTCGTCCGGGCATCCCGCGCCGGGGCACGGCATTGGGCGCGACGGCGACAGTCTCGGCCGGATCGACCTGGCCGTGCTGCGGGAGCGGGCCGAGGAACTCATCGCCTCACCGAACCGCACCCTCGACGAGGTCCCCCTGTCCGGCGGCCGCGTCGCCACGCTGCTGCGGCGTCAGGTCATGGGCGCGGCGGGGGAGTCGGGCGTCGCGGTGGAGGCGCGCATCCTGGGCGGGCCGCGGTTGAGCGGACTCGGGCTGCCGACGTCGCCACCGGTTGCCGGGCGGACCGCATCCGGGCCGGCCGCATCCGGGGCGCCTGCGGCCGAGGTACCTGCCGCGGAGGCACCCGCGTTCGACGCATCCGCCCCCTCCCCGGTGGCCACCTCGCCCGCCGTCGTCCGAGCCGTCGTACCCCCATACCCGCCGACGCCGCAGCCGGCCGCGACCGTCGGCGACATCCTCGGCGCTGCCGAGAGCCGGCTGCTGCTCGTCGGGGAGCCCGGCGTCGGCCGGCTGGCCGTACTCGCGCGCCGGCGGCTGGAGTTGCTGCACGAAGCCGGTGTCCGGATCGGGACCACGCTCGACGTCACCCGGACCGCGGAGGAGCTGACCGAGGTGGCCGTGCCCCGGTTCGCCGACTTCGTCGCCGTCGACCTGCCCGACGCGGTGCTGCGCGGCGAGGAACCGGAGGAACTCGGCGGCCGGAGCGCGCTGCGCCGGGTGGCCATCCGCGCCGTACGCAAGCAGCCCCACAACCTCTACGACGTCGGCGACACCGTCGAGTACGTTCCGTCCACGCCGCAGGCCCGCAGCCTGGAGACCACGCAGTCCGTCATGGAGTCCGTCCTGGCCAAGGCGGGCGGCTGGCTGGCACAGGACCCGGAGCGACTGGAACGGGTGCTCGCGGCGGGCGTCCACTCCCTGATCACCGTGCCGCTGCGGGCCCGCGGCACCACGCTCGGCGTGGTCAGCTTCTACCGCTCCGAGAAGCCCGCCCCCTTCGAGGACGACGACCTCTCCCTCGCCCAGGAGCTGGTCGGCCGCGCGGCGATCTGCATCGACAACGCCCGCCGCTACACCCGCGAGCACAACACCGCCCTCGCCCTGCAGCGCAGCCTGCTGCCGAAGGGCCGCCCCGAGCAGAGCGCCGTCGAGGTCGCCTACCGCTATCTGCCCGCGCAGGCCGGTGTCGGCGGCGACTGGTTCGACGTGATCCCGCTGTCCGGCGCCCGGGTGGCGCTGGTCGTCGGCGACGTCGTCGGACACGGGCTGCACGCCGCCGCGACCATGGGCCGGCTGCGCACCGCCGTGCACAACTTCTGCTCCCTCGACCTGCCGCCCGACGACCTCCTCACCCACCTCGACGACCTGGTCGGACGGCTCGACCGGGGCGAGGGCTGGGCGGTGGAGAGCACCCAGGCCGACTCCGGCATCGTCGGTGCGACCTGTCTCCTGGCCGTCTACGATCCGGTGTCCCGGCGCTGCACCCTCACCCGCGCCGGGCACCCCCTGCCCGCGGTCGTCGCGCCGGACGGCACCGTCGAGTTCGTCGACCTGCCCTCCGGCCAGCCCCTCGGCCTCGGCGGCATGCCCTTCGAGACCGTCGAGCTGGAACTCGCCGAGGGCAGCCAACTGGTGCTCTACACCGACGGGTTGGTCGAGGACCGGCTGCGCGACATCGACTCCGGACTGGACCGGCTCCGCAGCGTCCTGGCCGTCTCCGACCGGCCGCCGGAGGACACCTGTGAGGCGGTCCTCGACGCGCTGCTGCCGGCCCGGCAGAGCGACGACGTGGCGCTGCTCGTCGCCCGCACGCACGTCCTCGGCCCGGAACGGGTCGCCCGGTGGGACCTGCCCAGCGACCCGGCGGTCGTCTCCCGCGCGCGCACCGCGGTCACCGGACAGCTCGCCGCCTGGGGCCTGGACGACCTGGCCTTCACCACCGAACTGGTCGTCAGCGAACTCGTCACCAACGCCATACGCCACGCCACCGGCCCCGTCCAGCTCCGCCTCCTCCGCGACCGCGCCCTCATCTGCGAGGTCTCCGACGGCAGCAGCACCTCCCCCCGCCTGCGCCGCGCCCGCACGGAGGACGAGGGCGGCCGCGGCCTGTTCCTGGTCGCCCAGCTCACGGAGCGGTGGGGGACGCGGTACACGCCCGACGGCAAGGTCATCTGGGCGGAACAGCCGCTGCCGTGACGCTCCGCTGGGAGCACGGTCATGCCGCATCGACATGCGGCTCCGCCGCGGGCGCGGGCCGGTGGGGGCTGGTCGCGCTCACGCGGCGGAGCCGCATATCGACACAGCCCCGCGCCCCTTCAGGGCGCTGCCGTACCGCAGCGGACTTCGCCGGACCCGCTCAGGTCACCAGCCCGTCAGCAGCAGGTGGTTGACCAGCAGTGCGAGTGCGGCCTGCGCGGCGAGCCAGCCGCGCGGGCCCGTCAGGAACGCGCAGCCCGGCAGGAGCCACAGCGCGAACGGCAGCCAGATGCGTTCCGTCTCCGCCTTGCTCATGCCGGACGCGTCGGCGACGAGGAGGGCGAGCAGGGCGGCGGCCACGAGGACGCCGAGGCGGAAGTCGGGTGCCGGGGCGCGTCGGGTGAGGGTCGTGCCCGTGCGGCGCAGTCCTGCCGCCGTCGCCGGGCCGACGATGAACACGGTGCAGGCCAGATTCGCCCACACCCAGTAGCCGTACGGCCGTACGCCACCCGCGCCTTGGTAGTAGCGGGTGACCAGCAGGCGATACGCCTCCCACCAGTCGAAGCCCAGCGCGGTGAACACGGCCGGGACCACGGCGAGTCCGGCGAGGAGGGAGGGGAGGGGGCGGGTGCGGTGGGAGCCGAGGAGCAGGACGGCGGCCGCGATCAGGGCGAAGAGGGTGAGGCCGTAGGAGAGGTACGCGGTCAGGCCGAAGAGGAGGCCCGAGACGAAGCCGGTCCGGCGGGGGTGGTGGCCCGTCACCGCCAGGGCCAGGAACGCGATCGCCCAGGCGGCGACCGCAGCGAAGTAGCCGTCGGCGGAAGTTCCCACCCACACCGCCGCCGGGGCCAGGGCGAGGAAGGGGGCCGCGCGCCGGGCGAGTTTCTCGTCGGCGAGTGTCCGTACGGCGACGAGGACCGCGACCGTCGCGGTCGTACCGACCGTGATGCACCAGGTGCCCGCCCAGCCGCCGCCACCGAGGCCGATCCGGTCGAGGAGGACGAAGGTGAGGGTGGCGCCCGGGGGGTGACCGGCGACGTGTGCGGGCCAGTTGTCCGGAGCGTCGATCAGGATGTGGCGGGTGAAGTCCCGCAGAGTGCCGGGGATGTCGTGGAAGCGGCCGATGACCTGCAGGTATTCGTTTCGCGTCGTCAGTTGCTCGGCGATGCCCCGGTACCAGCCGTCGACCAGGGCCAGGGACCACGTCCAGGCCAACGCCGTCCCCCAGACGGTGAGCAGCAGGGGTCGCCAGGGCAGTCGGGCGGCGAGGGTCGGGCCGTACGCCACCACGGCGGCCGCGACGGCGAGCGCGGCCGGGGTGCCGGGGCCGACGTGCGGCTCCCAGGTCGCCAGCAGTGGGGGCCATTCGACGCGGAGTGAGCCGTCGCGGTGCTCGATGCCGGTGCCGACGACCACGGCCGCCACGACGAGCAGCGCGGCGGCCGCGGCGGCGTACAGGTCTCGGCGCAGGTCGCGATTCACGGCGCAAACGCTAGGCCGCACGACCTCCCCCGGACGGCTGACATGCGCGGATGTCAGAGTTTCGTCATGGTTCGCGCACCCGTTCCGGGGGTGCCCCGGATCTACGGTCGGGGCATGAGACGGACACCCTTCTCGCCCTCCTTCTGGCGCAGCCCACTGCGCGGCCCCTGGTTCACCTCCGTGCTCGGCATCGTCCTGCTCGGCGGGATCACGGTGCTGTTCGTGACGGGACTGCTGTCGTACGCCGCCTACAACCCGGACCTGTCGCCGGTGAACGACAAGACCCCGGACAAAGGGCTCCTCGGCTTCTACCTCTTCTCCTGGCCGACCGACCCGCACTGGTTGTACCGGCTCACGCAGGGCGTCCACGTCACCCTCGGGATCACGCTGATCCCCGTCCTGCTGGCCAAGCTGTGGTCGGTCGTGCCGAAGCTCTTCACGCTGCCGCCCGCCCGCTCCCTCACGCACGCGCTGGAGCGGCTCTCGCTGCTGCTGCTCGTCGGGGGCGGCCTGTTCGAGTTCGTCACCGGCGTGCTGAACGTCCAGCTCGACTACGTCTTCCCCGGCTCCTTCTACCCGCTGCACTTCTACGGCGCCTGGGTCTTCTTCGCCGCCTTCGTCGCGCACGCCGTGCTCAAGACGCCCATGGCCCTGCGCAATCTGCGTCAACTGCGCGAGGAAAAGAGCGAGTTGGTGTCCCCGAACCCGGACCCGCCCACCGTCTCCCGGCGCGGCGCGCTCGGGCTGGTCGGGGGCGGCTCGCTGCTGCTGTTCGCCACGACGGTCGGGCAGGACTTCGACGGGCTGCGCCGGACCGCCGTCCTCGCCCCTCATGGCGGCGCCGATCCCGGCAGCGGTCCCGGCGGCTTCCAGATCAACAAGACCGCCGCGTACGCCGGGATCAGCGCGGCGGACAGGAGCGAGGAGGCGTGGCGCCTGGTCATGACGGGACGCTCCGGAACCGTCCGGCTGAGCCGCACCGAACTGCTCCAACTCCCGCTGCACAGCTCGGCGTTGCCCATCGCATGCGTGGAGGGCTGGTCGACCTCCGACCAGTGGTGGCGCGGCGTACGGCTGCGGGATCTCGCGGCCCTCGTCGGCCACGACCAGGATCCGCCCGACGTGTTCGTGGAGTCGTTGCAGCGGCACGGCGCCTTCCGGCGGGCCGCGCTGCGCTCCAACCAGGTCGCCGACCCGCGTTCCCTGCTCGCCCTGTTCGTCAACGGCGAGGAGCTGACCCCCGACCACGGCCACCCGGCACGGGTCATCGTGCCCGCGGCGCCCGGTGTGCTCAACACCAAGTGGGTGGCGCGGATGACGTTCGGAGACCTGTGATGCGTCTGCCCCGACCCCGTCTCGTGATCGGCAGCCCGCTCCAACTCCTGCTGCTCGCCTGCTCGTTCGCGCTCGCCGCCTACGCGGGAGTGCAGCTGCTCGCGCAGGACTGGTTCGGCGTGGCGCTGTGGATCGTGGGCGCGGCCCTGCTGCACGACCTGGTGCTGCTGCCGCTGTACGCGGCGGCGGACCGCGCCCTGGTGAAGGCGGCGGGCCGGCGTCGCACGCAGGTGATGTACGTCCGCGTGCCCGCCGCCCTGTCCGGGCTGCTCCTGCTGGTCTGGTTCCCGCTGATCGGCGGCCGGGTGACGGCGCGTTACGCGTCCGCCACCGGCCTGTCCGCGGACGGCTTCCTCGCCCGCTGGCTGCTGGTGACGGCCGTACTGTTCGGCGGCTCGGCGCTGCTGTTCGTGCTGCGGCTGCGCAGGGCGACGAAGCTGCGGCCGCCGGCCGTCCACTGATCGACGGCCCGCCAGCCCGCGCGGTCCGCGTGCCGCAGCAGGGCCGACGTGCCGAGCCGGGCCCAGGGGAAGGGGCTGCCGGTGGCTCCTCGCGCGTCGGTGACATGCACCCGTACCCGCTCGTCGACGTCCGGGGCCGGAACCGTCTCGGCGATCAACAAGCCGCCGGGAGCCAGCAGTTGGGCCATGCGGTCGAGCAGGGCCTGCGGGTCGCCGCCGATGCCGACATTGCCGTCGATCAGGAGGGCGGTGCCCCAGCGGCCCTCGCCGGGCAGCGGCTCGAAGACCGAGCGGCGCAGGGCCTGGCCGCCGAGGGCGACCGTGCGGGTCACGGCCGCCGCGCTCACGTCGATGCCGAGCACCGGCCATCCGCGCGCGCCGAGCGCCGCTACCAGGCGGCCCGGTCCGCAGCCGACGTCGAGCACCGCACCCTCGCAGCGGCGCACCACCGCCAGGTCCACCGCGTCGGCCTCCGCGCACCAACGCTCCACTTCGAGCAGCAGCAGCCACCCGTCGGCACGGCGCAGGAACAGGGGTCCCCGGCCGGTGCGCAGGGCGTCGGCGTAGGGGTCGGCGGACCAGGTGCCGTCGTCCACGAGCGTGCGGGTCGGCCAGGTGCCGCCGTCCTCGTCCGCGAGGGCGTCCGGTGGCGGGGTGTCGTCGCCGCCCCTAGTGTGAGGGCGCGGGCCGTCGGTGCCGGCGCCCCGACCGGTCGGCGAAGCGCCGGTTAGGGGAGCGACGTCGTCATCGACGCCCCGCCGTAGGTGGGCCGTGACCGCACCGGCCTGGCGCCCCATCCGCGCCGTCGTCTCCCGCCCGAACCGCGTCGTGACTTCTTGTCCGCCGCTCATCGCCCCGCCGCCGCAAGGCGCGCCAGCTCCGTGGCGAAGCGTCCGTCGGGTGCGGTCTTGGCGACCAGTTTCGCGTCGTACGCCGTGTCGACGTCCCGCATTCGCGGCAGGTCCCGCACGCGCAGTCCCGCCAGCCGGGCGCGCTGGACGGCACCCGTGCGCGGCGTCGACATCGGGACGCCGCGCAGGAGTGCGGGGTCGGGGTCGGCCAGCCCCAGGGCCCAGAAGCCGCCGTCCTCGGCGGGGCCGAAGTACGCCTCGCAGTCGGTGAAGTCGACGGTGAGCAGGTCGGGCGTCACCTGCGGGGTGTCCATGCCGATGAGGAGCGCCGGGCCCTCGCAGTGCGCGAAGGCGGCGGCCAGCCGTTCGTCGAGGCCGCCCGGGCACTGCCGTACGACCTCGAAGCCGGACGGCAGCCACGGGCCCGGTTCGCCCTCCAGGACCAGGACCCGGCGGCGTGCGGGCGTCCGTGCCACCGTGTCCAGGGTGTCCGCGAGGGCCGCCTCCGCGAGCGCGGCCGCTTCCTGCGGGGTGAACGGCGGTGTCAGCCGGGTCTTCACCCGTCCGGGCCTGGGTTCCTTGGCGATGACGAGGAGGGTCGGGGAGGCGGCACGGATCGTCACGGGCGGGCTCCTTCCCGGGCCCGCGGTTCGACCGGCGGCTGGGCCAGTACCCGGCTCATGTCCCGCACCGCCTGCCAGGTGCCGCGCCAGGTGCCGGTCACCTTGGAGGCGCCCGTACGGGGGTGGTACGGGACGTCGTACTCGCCGATGCGCCAGCCCGCGTCGGCGGCGCGTACGACCATCTGGAGGGGGTAGCCGCTGCGGCGGTCGGTGAGGCCGAGGGCGAGCAGCGGCTCGCGGCGGGCGGCGCGCAGGGGGCCGAGGTCGTGCAGGCGCAGGCCGGTGCGGCGGCGGAGCAGGTGGGAGAGGGCGAGGTTGCCGGCGCGGGCGTGCGGGGGCCAGGCGCCGCGGGACTGCGGGCGGCGGCGGCCGAGCACCAGGTCGGCCTCCCCGGCCAGGATCCGGCGCACGAACGGCACCAGATCGGCCGGGTCGAGGGAGGCGTCGCAGTCGCAGAAGCAGACGATGTCCGCCGTGGCGGCGGTCAGGCCCGCGTGGCAGGCGGCGCCGAAGCCGCGCCGCGCCTCGTGCACGACTCGCGCGCCCAGAGCGCGGGCGATGTCCGCCGAGCCGTCGGTGGAGCCGTTGTCCACGACGAGCGCGCGCCATCCGGGCGGGATGCGTTCCAGCACCCGGGGGAGGGCCTCGGCCTCGTCGAGACAGGGGAGTACGACGTCCACGGACGCCGCGCCCGCTGCTCTTTCGTCTGTGTCGGAAGGGGTTGTCACGGCATTCACCCTACGAGCGCGAAAAGGGCATATCGGGCCTTGGCTCCTTACGAAACAGGGACGTCGGGAGCCGACAGCGGCGCAGGCGCGTGCGCGGTGCGAGGCTGGCTCCATGGAGCAGCAGCAGTACGGACAGGCCGGGGCCCGGGTGCTCGTCGTCGACGACGATCCCACCGTCGCCGAGGTCGTCTCCGGGTACCTCGACCGGGCCGGATACGTCGTCGACCGGGCCGGGGACGGGCCCGACGCCCTCGCCCGCGCCGCCGCCCACTGGCCCGACCTCGTCGTCCTCGACCTGATGCTGCCCGGCATGGACGGCCTCGAGGTGTGCCGGCGGATGCGGGGCCACGGGCCCGTGCCGGTCATCATGCTCACCGCGCGCGGCGACGAGGACGACCGCATCCTCGGGCTCGAGGTCGGCGCCGACGACTACGTCACCAAACCGTTCAGCCCCCGCGAACTCGTGCTGCGCGTCGAGTCCGTACTGCGCCGCAGCCGGCCCGCCCAGCCGTCCGGCACGCTCGGCGCGGCCGGGCTCTCGGTCGACCCGGCGGCCCGCCGCGCCCTCAAGGGCGGTGCCGAACTCGCCCTCACCATCCGGGAGTTCGACCTCCTGGCCTTCTTCCTCCGGCACCCCGGCCGCGTCTACAGCCGGGAGGACCTGATGCGCGAGGTGTGGGGCTGGGACTTCGGCGACCTGTCGACCGTCACCGTCCACGTCCGGCGGCTGCGCGGCAAGGTCGAGGACGACCCCGCCAGGCCCCGTCTGATCCAGACCGTGTGGGGCGTCGGCTACCGCTTCGACGGCTCGCAAGCGGAGGCGTGACCATGCGCGACAACCTCCTCATCGCCCTCTTCGCCTTCCTGGGCGCCGCCGCGGCCGGTCTCCTCGGTGCCTGCGTACTCCTCCTCATCCGGCGCCGCTCGCTGGCCCTGCACCTCGGCGTGGTCGCCGCCGTCGCCGTCACCGCGATGCTCGCGGGGACCCTCGCGGTCGCGCAGGCCATGTTCCTGTCCGGGCACGACCTGAAGGTCGTCACGACCGTCGTCGCGATGGCCGCCGTGGTCTCCCTGGCCACCGCGCTGCTCCTCGGCCGCTGGGTCGCCGCCCGCAGCCGCGCCCTCACCCTCGCCGCCCGCTCCTTCGGCGACGGCGGCGACTTCACCTCGCCCGTCGGTCCCGCCACTGCCGAACTCGCCGCGCTGAGCCGTGAGTTGGAGGCCACCAGCGCCAAACTCACCGAGTCCCGGGAACGCGAACGCGCCCTGGAGTCCTCCCGCCGCGAACTCGTCGCCTGGATCTCCCACGACCTGCGCACCCCGCTCGCCGGACTGCGCGCGATGTCGGAGGCCCTGGAGGACGGCGTGGCCGCCGACCCCGACCGCTACCTCAAACAGATCCGTACGGAGGTCGAGCGCCTCAACGACATGGTGGGCGACCTCTTCGAACTCTCCCGCATCCACGCGGGCGCGCTGGCGCTGAGCCCGAGCCGGATCTCGCTGTACGACCTGGTCGGCGACGCGCTCGCGGGCGCCGACCCGCTGGCGCGCGAGCACGGCGTACGGCTGATCGGCGACGGGGTCGAGCCCGTGCCGGTCGAGGTCGACGGCAAGGAGATGAGCCGGGTCCTGGGCAACCTGCTGGTGAACGCGATCCGGCGCACCCCCGCCGACGGCACCGTCGCGGTGACCGCCGAGCGGGGCCCCGACGGCGTCGTCCTGTCCGTCACGGACGGCTGCGGCGGCATCCCCGAGGAGGACCTGCCGCGCGTCTTCGACACCGGGTGGCGCGGCACACATGCCCGAACCCCGCCTGCGGGCGCGGGACTTGGCCTCGCGATCGTCCGCGGCATCGTCGAGGCGCACGAGGGCCGAGCCACCGTCCGCAACGTCCCCGGCGGCTGCCGCTTCGAGGTGGTACTGCCCGCCGCCGCTTCGTGAACACGGGCAGTACCACCGGTCCTAGAAGGTCAGGGGCCTGTTCTGCGTTCCGCGCCTGCACCCCGGAGGCGTGAACTCGGCACAGGCCCTACGCCTCCCGCATCCCAGCCCGTGCGAACTCCCGCATCCCCTCCTCGAAGGCCACCTCCGGCTTCCACCCCAACTCCGCGCGCAGCCGGGCCGAGTCCGCGGTGATGTGGCGGACGTCGCCGAGGCGGTACTCGCCGGTGACGATCGGGTCGGGGCCGCCGTACGACGCCGCCAGCGCCCGGGCCATATCGCCGACGGTGTGCGGTTCGCCGCTGCCGGTGTTGTAGGCGGTCAGGGCTCCCTCGCCCGAACTTGCTTCCAGCGCCGCCACGTTGGCCGCCGCCACGTCCCGCACATGGACGAAGTCCCGCCGCTGGCGGCCGTCTTCGAAGACCCGCGGGGACTCGCCGCGGGCCAGTGCCGAGCGGAAGAAGGAGGCGACGCCCGCGTACGGGGTGTCGCGGGGCATGCCCGGCCCGTACACGTTGTGGTAGCGCAGCGACACCGCGGAGCCGCCCGTGGCACGCGCCCACGCCGCCGCCAGATGTTCCTGGGCGAGCTTGGTCGTCGCGTACACGTTGCGCGGGTCGAGGGGGGCGTCCTCCCCGACCAGGCCGGGCGACAGCTGTGCGCCGCACACCGGGCAGGGCGGCTCGAAGCGGCCGGCGTCCAGGTCGGGAACGGTTCGCGGGCCCGGCCGTACGACGCCGTGGCGTTCGCAGGTGTAGTGCCCCTCGCCGTACACCACCATCGACCCGGCCAGCACCAGCCGCCGTACGCCCGACTCCGCCATGGCGGTGAGCAGGACGGCGGTGCCGAGGTCGTTGTGGGAGACGTACTCGGCCGCGTCCGCGAAGCCGGCGCCCAGGCCGACCATCGCCGCCTGGTGGCACACGGCGTCCACGCCGGACAGGGCGCCGCGCACGGCGACGGGGTTGCGCACATCCGCCCCCGGGTCGGCACGGACGTCGTGGACGACGGGCTCGTGCCCGTGGGCCTCCAGAGCCGTCACGACCTGGGATCCGATGAACCCGGCACCGCCGGTGACCAGTACACGCATGCGCTCACGCTAGGGCCGTGCGCGGGCCGGACGCGGGGGCCGCGCCCGTCCGTCACGGGTCCGTAAGAACCCGGCCCACCGTCGGGACGTCGTGCCCGGGCGGGGGGACCGACGTCAGTGGTCCGGGTGGCCTTCCCCGGCCCGCAGCGGCAGCGTCACCGTGAACACCGTCGCCCCCGGCTCGCCGGTCAGCGCGATCGTGCCGCCGTGCGCGCAGACCAGGGACGTGGCGACCGCGAGGCCCAGGCCGCTGCCTCCGCGGTCCCGGCTGCGCGCCTTGTCCACCCGGTAGAAGCGGTCGAAGACGCGCTCGCGGTCGGCGGGCGGGATGCCCGGGCCCGCGTCGGCCACCCGCACCGAGGCGGTGTCCGTCCCGGCCGACACCGACACCGAGACCTCCGTGCCGACCGGCGTGTGCACCGCCGCGTTGGTGAGCAGGTTGTCCAGGACCTGGCGGATGCGCTGCGGGTCCACGCGCAGCCTCGGGGCCGCCTCGGGCGCCAAGACGGCCAGCGGGTGTTCGGGGTGGGACGCGCGGAAGGCGTCGGCCGCCTGTTGGACCAGGTCGCCGAGGTCGGTGTCCTGGAGCCGGAGCGGGGCGTCGACCTCCGCCGCGTCCAGCCGGGCGAGCAGCAGCAGGTCGTCCAGCAGGAACCCCATCCGGGCCGCCTCGGCGCGCAGCCGGGCCAGGTGCTTGTCGCGCTCCTCGGGGGCGTTGGCGGCGGCGTACTGGAAGAGGTCCGCGTAGCCCCGCACCGACATCAAGGGGGTGCGCAGCTCGTGCGAGGCGTCCGCGACGAAGCGGCGCAGGCGCTGCTCGGCCTCCGCGCGGACCGCGAGGGAGTCGTCGATGTGCTCCAGCATCGTGTTGAAGGCCGTGCGCAGTTCCTCGACCTCCGGGCCGCCGCCCCGCTCGTCGGCGCGCAGCGGCAGCCGGGCCGCCGTCTCGCTGAGGTCGTGCGAGGCGATGCCGTGGGCCGTGTGCGCCATGTCGCTCAGCGGCTTCAGGCCCCGGCGCAGCATCCGCCGGCCGAAGATCACCAGCGCCAGCAGCGCGAGCCCGAAGGCGATCACCTGCACCGTGATCAGCCGGTCGATGGTGTCGTCGATCTCGGACATGGGCGCGGCACTGACCAGCACCACGCCGGGCTCGACCTCGCAGGCCCGCAGCCGGTAGGTGCCCGACCCGTCGATGTACACGGTCCGCATGATCTCCGTGTCGGAGTCCGCCATCGTCCGGGCGAGCGCGGTCAGCGGGCGGATGTCGTGCGGGATGTCGGCGGGCTGCCGCAGCACCGCCGAGCCGCCCTTCACGTCGTAGACCGCCGTGAACCAGCCCCAGTACGGCTTCTGCGTCACCGTCCCGTTGGCCTCGGCGTCCTTGGTCTGCACGGTCTGGACGACCTTCATCTGGTAGCCGAGCTGGTTCTCCAGATAGTCGCGCATGTACGTCGTCAGCGCGGTGCCGACGACCGCGAACACCACCAGAGCCAGCGCTCCCAGGCCCAGCGCCAGCCGGGTGCCCAGCCGCATCCCGCGGTACGCCCGCCACAGCCGGCGGATCACTCGGCCGCCTGCCGGACCACGTACCCGAAGCCCCGCACGGTGTGGATCAGCGGGTCGCCCGTGTCGTCGAGCTTGCGGCGCAGCCGGCTGACGACCAGCTCGACGACATTGGAGCGGCCCCCGAAGCCGTACTCCCACACATGGTCGAGGATCTGCGCCTTGGTCAGCACGGTGGGCGACTTGCGCATCAGGTAGCGCAGCACCTCGTACTCGGTGGGGGTGAGGGTGAGCTGCCGGTCGCCGCGGCGCACCTCGCGGGTGTCCTCGTCCATCGTCAGGTCCGCCACCCGCAGCACCGACCGCTGGAAGCTCGGCCCGGCGCTGCGCCGCAGCACCGTCCGCAGCCGGGCCATCAGCTCCTCCACGGCGAACGGCTTGACCAGGTAGTCGTCACCGCCCCGGGTCAGCCCGGCCACCCGGTCGGCGACGCCGTCCCGCGCGGTGAGGAACACCACGGGCACCATCGTGCCGGAGCCGCGCAGCCGGTCCAGGACGCCGAAGCCGTCCACGTCGGGCAGCATCAGGTCGAGCACCACGATGTCCGGATGGAACTCGCCGGCCAGCCGCAGCGCCTCCTCACCGGAGTTCGCGGTGACCGCGTCCCAGCCCTCGTAGCGCGCGACGGTCGCCACGAGATCGGCGATGGGCGGGTCGTCGTCCACGACGAGGAGGCGTACTTTTTCCACCCGCTCATAGTGCGTCACGTGGCGGCCGGGCCACTGTCGTCCGGCTCACAGCGACAACATCGATAAGTACTTGAAAGTTGTCCGACAGGTTCTCGACAGCTCCCGCCGGTCAAGCTCGGTTACCCAGGACCCGATCAAGGAGCTGCCGTCCCGTGACGACCGTCCAATCGCCCCCCGCGCCCCCCACGGCGATACGGCCAAGGGTGGTGGCCCGCACGGGCCTGTACGCCGTGCTGGCCGCGAACGCGGCCGTGGTCGCCTACTTCTTCGTCCAGCCCGGCTTCGCCGCCTCCAACGCCCTGATCGTGATCGGCCGCCTCTTCGGCCTCTACGGGGCCCTCGTCATGGCCTTCCAGCTGGTGCTGGTGGCCCGGCTGCCCTGGCTCGACCGCCGCATCGGCATGGACCGGCTGACCTCCTGGCACCGCTGGACCGGCTTCGCCCTCCTGTGGACGCTCCTGGCGCACGCCGTGTTCATCACCTTCGGCTACGCCGACGGCGCCGGTGTGGGCCCGGTCAGCGAGCTCGTCGACCTCGCCGAGACCACCGAGGGCGTGCTCCGCGCGATCGTCGCGCTCGGCATCATCCTCGTGGTCGGCGCCGTCTCGGCCCGCTACGCCCGCCGCCGACTCGCCTACGAGACCTGGCACTTCATCCACCTCTACACGTACGTCGCCGTGGTCCTCGCCTTCACCCACCAGGTCGCGGTCGGTACGAGCTTCACCTCGTCGTCCGCCGCCAAGGCGTACTGGTACGCGGTGTGGGGCGTGGCCCTCGGCGCGGTCGTCCTGGGCCGCCTCGTCCTCCCGCTGTGGCGGAACTGGCGCCACCAGCTGCGGGTCTCCTCGGTCGTCCACGAGTCCGACAACGTCGTGTCGATCTACATGACCGGCCGCGACCTGGACCGGATGCCCGCGCGGGCCGGCCAGTTCTTCCTGTGGCGGTTCCTGACCCGCGACCGCTGGTGGCAGGCCAACCCGTTCTCCCTCTCGGCGGCCCCCGACGGCCGCACGCTGCGCCTCACCGCCAAGGCGGCCGGCGACGGCAGCGCCGCCCTGCGGCACGTGAAGGTCGGCACGCGCGTCTTCGCCGAGGGCCCCTACGGCGCCTTCACCACCCTGCACCGCGTCAAGTCCGAGTCCCTGCTCATCGCGGGCGGCGTCGGCGTCACCCCGATCCGCGCCATCCTGGAGGACCTGGAGGGCCACGCGGTCGTCATCTACCGCGTCTCCAGCGACCGCGACGCCGTCCTCTACGACGAACTGCGCGAACTCGCCCACGCCAAGGGCTCCGAGCTGCACCTGGTCACCGGCCCGCCCGTCCCCGACCAGCTGGCCCCGCGCGAACTGGCCCAGCTGGTGCCGGACATCGCCGACCGGGACGTCTTCCTGTGCGGGCCGCCGCCGATGATGAACGCGGTGCTGCGCAGCCTGGGCGACCTGGGCGTGCCCAAGCAGCAGATCCATTTCGAGCGCTTCAGCCTGGCGGGATGAGAGATACATCGTGAAGCGAGCCATACCTGTCGTCGTCCTGAGCATCGCGGGCCTGGTCCCCGTCTGGCGCTACGAGCCGTCCATCGGCGCTACGACGACCACCACCGAGTCCGCCTCGACGCCCTCCGCGTCCTCTTCCTCCGGCTCGGGTTCCTCCTCCGGCACGGTCGTCAAGGGCACGCTCCTCCAGACGGAGAAGGGCCCCGTCCAGGTCCAGGTCACCTTCGACGGCGACAAGATCACCGCCGTGAAGATGCTGCAGCAGCCGAACCATCCGCAGACGACGGCCGCGGTGCCGAAACTGGTCGCGGAGACGTTGAAGGCGCAGAGCGCGGACATCGACACGGTGTCCGGTGCGACGATCACCAGCGAGGCCTACAAGAAGTCCCTCCAGGCGGCGATCGACGACAACGGCAAGTCGTCCTCCTCGTCTTCCTCGTCCTCGTCGCCCTCGGCGTCCGCCTCGTCCTCCGCCACGGCCGCCGCGTCGCAGACCGTGTCCGGTACGACGGTGAACACCTCCAAGGGCCCCGTCCAGGTCCAGGTGACCTTCGAGGGCGACAAGATCACCGCCGTGAAGATGCTGCAGCAGCCGAACCATCCGCAGACGACGGCCGCGGTGCCGGTGCTGATCTCGGAGACGTTGAAGGCGCAGAGCGCGGACATCGACACCGTGTCCGGTGCGACGATCACCAGCGGCGGCTACAAGGAGTCCCTCCAGGCCGCGATCGACGCGAAGGGCTGATCATGCACCGAGTCGAACACGTCATGGGCTTCCCGGTCTCGCTGCGGGTGGACGACGAGGGGGACTTCGCGGCGGCCGCGGACTCCGTCTACGCCTGGCTGCGCGAGGTGGACGAGCGGTTCAGCCCGTTCAAGGCCGGCAGCGAGGTGTCCTGCTACGGCCGCGGCGAGCTGGAGCGGCACGAACTCAGTGCGGACCTCGGCGAGGTCCTCGACCTGTGCGAGCACTACCGGGTCGCCACGGACGGCGCGTTCGACGTACGGCTGCCGGGGCGCGGGCTCGACCCGTGCGCGGTGGTGAAGGGCTGGTCGGTGCAGCGGGCGGCGGACCTGCTGCGGGCGGCCGGCGCGCGGCGGTTCGTCCTCAACGCCGGCGGTGACGTGGTCGCCGCCGGCGGCCCCTGGCGGGTGGGCGTACGGCACCCCGAGCACGCCGACAAGCTGTGCACCGTCCTCGAACTCACCGACGGCGCGGTCGCCACGTCCGCCCGCTACGAGCGCGGCGACCACATCATCGACGGCCGCACGGGGCGCCCGGCGACCGGACTGCTCAGCATGACGGTCGTGGCGCCCACCCTGACCGAGGCGGACTCCGTGGCCACGGCCGCCTTCGCGATGGGCGCCGAGGGCGTCGGGTGGGCCGCCTCGCAGAACGGCTGCGAGGTGTTCGCGGTGGACGGCGGTGGGCAGGTGCTGCGGACGGAGGGGTTTCCGGTCGCGGCCCAGTCGGCGGCGGCGGCCTGACCTCCCGTGGCGGCAGAGGGCTCCGCGGCGGCCTGACCTCCTGGTCACCGCGCTGACTACGCTGGCGCGGTGACCATCGAGCTGACGCTGCTGTCGTCCGTCTCCCACCGCGGGCAGGAGATCACCGCGCCCCGGCTGCGCGGCCTGCTCGCGCTGCTGGCGGGGGAGTTGCGGGCCGGGTGCGGTGCCGGGCGGCTGGTCGACGGGCTGTGGCCCGACGAGCAGCCGGAGAACCCGACAAAGGCGCTGCAGATCCTGGTGTCGCGCGCGCGGCGGCAGCTGGGCGCCGAGGTCATCGCCAGCACCCCCACCGGCTACCGCCTCGCCCTGCGCGAGGACCAGGTCGATGCCGCCGCCGTCCTGCTGTTCGCCGCCGCGGCAGCCGAGAAGACCCGAGCCGGTGACCACGCGGGCGCCCTCGCCGAGGCGGACGAGGGACTGGCGCTGTGGGACGCCGTCCCGGCGGAGCAGGCCCAACTCGACGATCCCGTCGGCGAGTTGCGGGCCGAGCGGGCGGCGACCCACCACGTGCTCGTCCGCTCCCGCGCGCTCGCCCTCGCCCGCACGGGCCGCCGTGCGGAAGCCGTCGGCCCGCTCGCCTCCCTGGCCGAGGTCCGGCCCGGCGACGAGGAACTCCTTCTGGAGCTGATGCGCTGCCAGTCGGCCACCGCCGGTCCGGCCGCCGCCCTGGCCACGTACGACAGCCACCGGCGCCGGCTGCGCGACGAGCTCGGCACCGACTCCGGACCCGCCCTCCAGGAACTCCACCAGGAACTCCTGCGCGGCCAGGCCCCCGTCGTCCGGCGTGGGGTGCCGTACGAACCCAACCCCCTCCTGGGCCGGGACGCCGACGTCGCCGCCGTGACACGGCTGCTGCACAGCGCCCGGGTCACCTCGGTCGTCGGTCCTGGCGGCCTCGGCAAGACACGGCTGGTGAGCGCCGTCGCCCGGGACGCCGAGCAGCGGATCGTGCATCTGGTGCCGCTCGCCGGTGTCCGACACGACGGCGACGTGGCCGCCGAGGTCGCCTCCGCGTTGGGCGTCGGCGAGAGCCTGCGGCCCGGTGCGGGAGGCGGCGACGCGATCGCCGGCATCGTGGGCGCCCTCGGCTCCGGGCCCGCACTGCTCGTCCTCGACAACTGCGAGCAGATCGTGCAGGGCGTCGCGGACCTCGTCCAGGCCCTGGTGTCGCGGACGAGGGAGCTGAGGATCCTCACCACGAGCCGCGCCCCGCTGGGCCTCTCCTCCGAGACCGTCCACCCACTCCCCGAGCTCGATCTCGCCACCACCGTCGAGCTGTTCGAGCAGCGCGCCCGCGCGGCCCGCCCGGACGTCGACCTGTCCGCCGACGCCGTGGCCGACCTGTGCCGCCGCCTCGACGGACTGCCGCTCGCCACCGAACTCGCCGCCGCCAGGGTCCGGGTGATGTCGGTCGCCGAGATCGCCCGCCGTCTGGAGGACCGGTTCGCGCTGCTGCGCGGCGGCCCCCGGGACGCCCCGCAGCGCCACCGCACCCTGCACGCGGTCGTCGACTGGTCCTGGAACCTCCTCGACGAGCACGCCCGGTCGGCGCTGCGGGCCCTGTCCGTCTTCCCCGCGGGCTTCACGGCCGAGTCCGCCGAGCAACTCGTCGGCGGAATGGACGCGTTGCAGGTCCTGGAGGACCTCGTCGACCAGTCCCTGCTCAAGGTGACCGACACTCCGTACGGCACCCGCTTCCGGATGCTGGAGACGGTACGGGAGTTCGCCGCCGCCCACCGCGAACGGGCCGGCGAGGACGCGGTGGTCACCGGGCGATTCCTGTGCTGGGCAAGGGACTTCGGGGTCGCCCACCACGACGTGCCCTTCCGCGCCGACCCCTTCGCGCCCTGGCAGCTGATCCGCGCCGAGCAGGACAACCTCGTCCAGGCGCTGCGGCTGGCGCTCGCCCGCGAGGACCACGACACCATGGCCGCGGTCACCGCCGTACTGGGCGGAGTGTGGATCGTGGAGGGCAACTACGCCCGCCTGATCGCCCTCACGGGGGACACCGCCCGGCCCCTGTCCCACTACCGGCCCGGTCCGCGGTACGTGGAGCCGACCCGCACCGCCGCCGCCATGTTGACCGCCAACCTGTTCATGGGGGTGGGGCCGGGCGCCGCGCGCACCCTGGTCACCCTGCGCCGGTTGCCGCCCGCCGAGCCGGACACCATGGCGCGGGCCGTGGCCGCGGTTCTGTGCGCCCTCCCGAAGGTGCTCGTGGACCACCAGGCCCTGGCCGAGCTGTGCGACAGCGAGGCCCCGCTGCTCTCGGGGATGGCCAACTGCCTGGCCAGTTATGTCTGGGAGGGCGAGAACCAGCCGGACCTGGCCCTGGCCGCCGCCCGCCGCATGGCCGCCCTGCTGGGGGACCGGGACGTTCCGCTGCTGCGCTTCTGGCCCGCGGGCCGGGTCGCCGAACTGTGTCTGCAGAGCGAGCACGGCGCCGAGGCGCTGGTGAATCTCCGGACCGCCCTGGCCGCCCTGGAGAGCCTCGGCGAGTGGACCGACGTGATCGGCGTGCGGTGGGGCATGATGCTCGCCCATCTGCAGACCGGGGACCTCGACGCGGCCGAGTACTGGCTGGAGCAGGCGATGCGGCATCAGCCGGAGGACGCCGCCGCCGACGTCTTCACCGCCGACCTGTGCGCCCGCGCCGAGCTGACCCTCGCGCGCGGCGACGTCGAGACAGGGCTCGGGCTGTGGCGCCGGGCCCTGGTGCGCATCGAGCGCACCACGAGCCCCGACTACGGCGACGAACTCCTCAAGGAGAACTGGGTGTTGGAGCTCCAGTCCGTCGCCCTGACCGCACACGCCCGGCACGGCCGCACCGACCTCGTCGCCGCGCTCGCCGACACCCTGCCCGACCGCCTCGCCGCCCTGCTGAGCCGCCCCAGGACGGCTCCGCAGCACGTGACGGTCGACTTCCCGGTGTGCGGCGCGCTGGTGCTCGCCCTGGGCGCGGTCGCCCTCACGGACGGCGATTTTGCCCGTGGGGCCCGGCTGACCGCCCTCGCCGAACGCTTCCGGGCCGTGCGCAACTTCCAGCCGACGATGAGCTCGGCACGCGCCCGCGAGGAGGCGGAGAACGCCGACAAGGCGGCCTACGAGGACGCGGTGTCCACGTACGCCGCCCTGGACGTGGCCGGGCTGCGGGAGGCCGCCCTCGGCCTGGTGCGGGTCACAGCCTGACGGGCAGGCCGAGCAGGTGGAATCCGTCCCCGGGCCAGTGTCCGAACCGCACGTCGGCGCGGTCCACGGCCAACTCCGGTGCGGCGGACCGTCGTACGAGAAGCTCCTCGAACACGACGCCGGTCACCAGTCGGCCGAGCGCCGCGCCGATGCAGTAGTGCGGGCCGTGCCCGAAGGCGAGATGACCGTCGCCGCGGCCGAACTCCCTGGTCACATCGAGGCGTTCGGGGGCGTCGTACGCGGCCGGGTCGTGGTCGGCGGCGAACAGGGCGACCGTCACCGCCTCGCCCTGGTTCAGCCGTGTGCCGGCGAACACGAAGTCCTCGGTGGCGTACAGGGTGGCGCCCATGCGCACCAGCGTGACGTGGCGGAGGAGTTCGGGAACCGCGCGGCCCATCAACTCGGGCTCGGCGCGCAGCAGTTCCAGCTGGTCCGGGTGGTCGAGGAGGGCCAGGACCGCGTGGGCGAGGAAGAGGGCCGGTGGGGTGATGCCGGTGTTGATCAAAAGGAAGAAGACGGTGACGATCTCGTCGTCGGTCATGCCGCCGTCCGCCAGCAGCGCCGACACCAGGTCGTCGGCCGGCTCGGTACGGCGCCGGGCGACCAGGTCCTTCGTGTACTCCACGACCCCGCCGAGCCCTTCGAGGGCCTTGCTCCCGTCGCCGTACGCGAAGTCCCGGATCCAGCCGCAGACCCTGTCCTGGTCGGCCGGGTCGACGCCGACCAGGGCGCAGACGAGGGCCGTGCTCAGCGGGTAGGCGAACTCGCCCAGCAGATCGGCCTGTTCGCGTTCCGCGAGGGTCTCGATCAGCTCTCGTGCCGTCTTCTCCACGAAGGGGCGCAGCGCGGCCACCCGGCGGGCGGTGAAGGCGCGGGTGAGGGGGTTGCGGCGGCGGGTGTGCTCGTCGCCGTCGAAGAGGGCCAGGTGCCCGGAGAGGTACTGGGCGTACTCGGGCGGGAGACCGCCGGTGCCCTGCGCCAGCAACTCGGCCTGCGGGTCCGGCATTCCGGAATCGGCGATCGCCGAGCGGTCCCGCACCAGGCGCGGCTCGGTGAGCGCGGCCTTCACGTCCTCCTGGCGGGTGACCAGCCGTACGGGGGTGGCGAGGCCGGGCAGGACGACGTGGTGGAGGCCGGGGCGCGAGCGGAGGTCGGCGTAGGCGCCCACGGGGTTCTCGACGAGCTCGGGGGTGAGGTGCACGGGGGTCATGGCAACTGCCTTTCTCCGGCGGGGTGTTGAGAGCTGGTTCCTGAGAGCTGGTTCTTGAGAGCCGGGGGTGTTCAGTGGGTGTCGCGGTCGAAGAGACGGAGCGACCACACGAATCCGAGGACCACGACCCCCACGCACCACGCCAGTGCCATCCACCCGTTGTGGCCGATCTCCGTGCCGGTCAGCAGGCCGCGCATGGTCTCGATGACCGTGGTGAACGGCTGGTACTCGGCGAACCAGCGGATCCAGGACGGCATCGAGTCGACCGGGACGAAGGTGCTGCTGACGAAGGGCAGCAGGAACGAGATCGGCAGCGGGGCGTTGCTGGCGCTCTCGGGCGTCCTGCTGATCAGCCCGAGGGCGACCGAGAGCCAGGTCAGCGCGAGAACGAAGAGCAGGAGCAGTCCGACGGCCGCCAGCCACTCCACGGGGCCGGCGTCGGGGCGGAAGCCGATGGCGAGGGCGACGGACAGCACCAGGAGCAGGGTGAACATCGTCTGGATCACCGCCCCGACCACATGGCCGACCAGGATCGACGCCCGGGAGATCGCCATCGTGCGGAAACGGGCGACGATCCCCTCGGTCATGTCCGTGCACACCGCGACCGCCGTCGGCACGGCTCCGACGCCCGCCGTCATCAGCAGGATGCCGGGGACGAGATAGCCGAGGTAGGCGGTGCGGTCGCCGCTCTGGCCGATTCCGGTGCCGAGCGCCGAGCCGAAGACGTACACGAACAGGAGCAGCAGGAAGACGGGGATGAGCGCGACCTGGAGCGTCATCGAGGGGTAGCGGCGGGCGTGCAGCAGATTGCGCCGCAGCATGGTGAGCGAGTCGCGGATGTGGAGGGTCTCGACGTTCGTGCTCATCGGGTCTGCACCTTCTCGTGGTCGGGGTGGCCGGTGACCGCGAAGAAGACGTCGTCGAGGTCGGGGGTGTGGACGGTCAGGGAGTCGACGGCGACGGCATGGCCGTCGAGGATGTCGAGCAGGGCGCGCAGGGTGTGGACGCTGCCGTCGCCCGGGACCTGGAGGGTGAGTGCCTCGTCGTCCCGCAGGCCTACGTCCAACACCTGGGCGGCGCGGGCGAGTTCGGCCGGGTCGAGGAAGCGGTGCCGGACGTGGCCGCCGGGGACGAGTCGCTTGAGCTCGTCGGCCGTGCCCTCGGCGACGATCCGGCCGCCGTTGAGGACGGCGATGCGGTCGGCGAGCTGGTCGGCCTCCTCCAGGTACTGCGTGGTGAGGAAGACGGTGACGCCGCCGTCGACGAGATCGCGGATGATCTGCCACATGGAGTGCCGGGCGCGCGGGTCGAGTCCGGTGGTCGGCTCATCGAGGAAGATCACCTCGGGTGAACCGACCAGCGTCATGGCGATGTCGAGGCGGCGGCGCATCCCGCCCGAGTAGGTGGAGGCGGGCTTCTTCGCGGCCGCCACGAGGTCGAAGCGCTCCAGGAGTTCGGCGCTGACGCGGTTGCCCGTACGGCGGTCCAGGTGGTGCAGGTCCGCCATCAGCGCCATGTTCTCCGCGCCGGTGATCAGGTTGTCCACGGCGGAGAACTGGCCGGTGACCCCGATCGCGGCCCGCACGGACTGCGGTGCGCCGGCCACGTCGTGCCCGGCGACCCGGGCCGCGCCGCCGTCGGCGCGGATCAGGGTGGAGAGGATCTGGACGGTGGTCGTCTTGCCGGCCCCGTTCGGACCGAGCAGCGCGAAGACCGTGCCACGCGGGACCCGGAGGTCGATGCCGTCGAGGACCACCTTGTCTCCGTACGCCTTGCTCAGGCCGGTGGCTTCGATGGCCGGTGGTGTCGTCGGGTTCATGCCGCAGAGCGTGCAGGGGCCCGGATTCAGGGCGGCTTCACGGCGGTTTCAACGGGGCGGGCGGGCCGATACCGGGGCTGAAACCGGAGGCGGACATGCGGAAGGGCGGGCCGCCGGTAGGGGAGTCCGGCGGCCCGCCCGCTGTGGGTGGGGGGATGGGTCAGCTGACGTCGGAGGCGTCCAGGCGGTAGAGGCCGCTGTTGGTCGACGAGGACGAGCTGGAGGAGGTGGAGGAGCTGGAAGAGGAGCTGGAGGTCGAGGAACTCGAGCTGTACGCCGAGGACTTGACCGCCGTGCCGTGCTTCTTCACCCAGGTGGCGATCTTGGAGTTGGTGCTCTGGCCGCCGTCGCTGCTGATCATGATGTAGTGCAGCTTGCCCGACTTCACCAGGCTCTTGAGCTTGGCGAGGGTCATGGCGTTGTCACTGCCGGACCAGCCGCCCATGGAGATCACCGGCTGGCCGGACTCCAGGATGATCGAGGACGCGGTCTGGTCGGTGGCCACCGCCACCAGCCAGGTGGCGCCGTCCTGGTGCTTCTTCAGGTACGTGATCATGTCGGACGTGACCTGGGTGCCGCCGCCCATGCCGCCACCGCCCTGCTGTGCGCCGGACTTGGAGGAGGACGAGGACGAAGAGCCCTTGCTGGACGAGGAGTTGGAGCTGTTGCCGGTCGGGGGCTGGCCCATCGACTTGCCGCTGCTGCTGGAGCCGCCGGAGCCGCCCGGAGTGTTCCCGCTCGGCTTGCTGCCGCTCGGCGCGCCGCCCTTGCTTCCGCTCGGCGCTCCGCCCATGCCACCGCCGCCCATGCCGCCCCCGGTGCTGGGGCCGGCCGTGGGGTTGGTGCCGTTGTTGCTCGCGGTCGTCGCCGCCGAGACGGAGTACGCGGCGGGCCCGGCGAGCAGGGCCACGATCGCGGCCAGCGCCGCGAAGCCGACCAGCCGCTGCCGCTGCATGAACCGCCCGACCAGCAGGCCGATCACCGCCGCCGCACCCGCGACACCGACGACGATCTCCGCGACCGTGTACAGCGTCCCGGAACCGGACACCCGCTGGAGCAGGACGATCGCCCAGACCGAACCGGCCGCGACGGCCGCCGGGAGCACCCAGCCCCACTTCGCCGCCGAGCCCGTCTTGAAGGCCCGGTAGAGCTCGACCCCGCCCGCACCGGCCACAGCCGCGATACCGGGGGCCATGGCGGTGACGTAGTACGGGTGGAACGTGCCCTCGGCGAGGGAGAAGGTCAGGTAGTGCAGGACGAACCAGCCGCCCCAGAGCACGAGGGCCGCGCGCTTGGCGTCCGTACGCGGAGCCCGGCCGCGCAGCACCAGCCCACCGACGAGGGCGATCGCCGCGAAGGGGATCAGCCAGGAGATCTGGCCGCCCATGATCTCGTTGAACATCCGGTAGATGCTCGAACTGCCGCCGAAGCTCGCGCCGTTGCCCTGCGACCCGACCGACGAACTCGCGCCGAAGATCCGGCCGAAGCCGTTGTAGCCGATGACGAGGTCCCAGACCGTGTTGTCGGTCGAGCCGCCGATGTAGGGACGCGAGGACGCGGGGATCAGGTCGACGATCACCATCCACCAGGCGCTGGAGACGACCAGCGCCACCGTGCCGACGGCCAGGTTGCGGATGCGGCGGCCGAGGCTGACCCGTGCCGCCCACAGGTAGACCAGGAAGAACGCGGGCAGGACGACGTACGCCTGCATCATCTTCGTGTTGAAGGCGAAGCCGATCGCGACGCCGGACCACACCATCGGCATCAGCCGCCCGGTGCGCACGGCCTTCAGGAGCGCGGCCGCGCCGAGCAGCATCAGGAAGACGAGGATCGGGTCCGGGTTGGTGTCGCGGTTGATGGCGACCGTGATCGGCGTGAGGGTGAGCGCGAGCGCGGCGATCGTGCCCGCCACCGGCCCGAAGTCCCGCTTGACCAGCCGGTACAGCAGGGCCACCGAGCCCGTGCCGACCGCGACCATCGGCAGCATCAACTGCCAGGTGCCGTACCCGAAGACCCGGGCCGACAGGCCCATCACCCACAGGGCGAACGGCGGTTTGTCGACGGTAATGAAGCTGCCGGAGTCCAGGGCGCCGAAGAAGAACGCCTTCCAGCTCTTGGTGCCGGAGTAGACGGCCGCGTTGTAGAAGGTGTTGCCGGTGACGGAGGAGAGGTTCCAGGCGTACAGGGCCGTGGCCAGGACCAGGATCGCCCACAGTGCGGGGCGGGCCCAGCGCGGGTCCTCGGGGGCGCCGGTGAACAGCCTTCTGGCGCGGGTCGCGAGTCCGCCGTCGGCCGGCGGGGCGGCCCGGTGCCGGCCCTCCTGGACGGGCGCGGGGGGCGGGGCGAGGGTCGTCATGACGCGTACTCCAGGTGGTCCAGGGAGGAGGTGTTCGCCCCAACGGGCAGGACTGCGGGTTCGGTTCGGGCGGCCGGCACCTGCGGGGTGCTGGTCCGCCGGGGTACGGCGACACGGGTGCGGCCGGTCACCGTGCGGTGCAGCATCCGGCGCATGCCCTTGAGGTCGTCGACGGCGGTACGGACGATGTCGACCCGGCTGTCGGGGTCGTCGGTCCAGTCGACCGGCACCTCGTGGATGCGCAGCCTGTTGCGCTGGGCGAGGACGAGCAGCTCGGTGTCGAAGAACCAGGCGGTGTCCTCGATGTGCGGGGCCAGGGCCCGGAAGACGTCGGTGCGTACGGCCTTGAAGCCGCACTGCGCGTCCGTGAAGCGGGCCGCGAGGCCGAGCTTGAGGAGCAGGTTGTAGGAGCGGGAGATGAACTCCCGCTTGGTGCCGCGCACCACGTCCGACTGCCGGTGCAGCCGGCTGCCGATGGCGAGGTCGCTGTGCCCGGACAGCAGCGGGGCGACCAGGGGCAGGAAGCCCTCCAGGCCGGTGGAGAGGTCGACGTCCATGTAGGCGACGACGTCCGCGGTGGAGTCGGACCACACCTGCTTCAGGGCGCGGCCCCGGCCCTTGGCCTCCAGGTGCACGGCGTGCACGTGGGGGAGGCGCAGGGTCAGGTCCGTCGCCTCCAGCCAGGTGCCGTCCGTGCTCGCGTTGTCCGCGACGGTGATGCGGAACGGGAACGGGAAGGACTCTTCGAGGTATGCGTGGAGACGGCCGATGCTGTCGGCGAGGACGTGTGCCTCGTTGTACACCGGCACCACGATCTCGACCGACCGCTGCCGGACGCCTCCCGCGTTCGTTTCGTTCATGTCAGTGACGATCGGGGCGAAGGCTGTGGGATCACTGAGCGGGTTCTGAGGGGTGGGTGAGAATCAGTGGACTCACAGGTTGTCCACAGACGCGTGAAGTGGAACCCCAAGGAATCGGCCCGCGACGGCGGTTGATCGGACGTGCGCGGTTCAGGCCACACTCCGGACTGAACGCCGCAACACAAGCCGTCTAGACTCTCCCCCCAACGGCCCGCGCGACCGTGGCGGGAGCGGGCAGCACCTGCCAGATCCGAAGGGTATTCGGCGTTTTGATACGGATAGATTCAGTCACGAAGCGGTACCCCGACGGGACGGTCGCAGTCGACAACCTGTCGCTGGAGATACCCGACCGCTCGATCACGGTCTTCGTCGGCCCGTCCGGCTGTGGCAAGACGACCACGCTGCGCATGATCAACCGGATGATCGAGCCGAGCGAGGGCACGATCCTCCTCGACGGCAAGGACGTCACGCAGCAGCCGGTCAACACGCTGCGCCGGTCCATGGGATACGTCATCCAGAACGCCGGTCTCTTCCAGCACCGCACGATCATCGACAACATCGCCACCGTGCCCCGGCTGCTCGGCTGGAGCAAGGAGAAGGCGCGGGCGCGGGCGCGGGAGCTGATGGAGCGGGTCGGGCTCGACGGCGCGCTCGCCAAGCGGTACCCGTACCAGCTGTCCGGCGGTCAGCAGCAGCGCGTCGGTGTGGCGCGGGCGCTCGCCGCGGATCCGCCGGTGCTGCTCATGGACGAGCCGTTCTCGGCCGTCGACCCCGTGGTGCGCAAGGGGCTGCAGGACGAACTGCTCCGAATACAGGGGGAGTTGGGCAAGACCATCGTCTTCGTCACGCATGACATCGACGAGGCCGTGAAGATCGGCACCATGGTCGCCGTGATGCGCACCGGCGGCCACCTCGCCCAGTTCGCGCCGCCCGCCGAGCTGCTGTCCGACCCGGCGGACGCGTTCGTCGAGGACTTCCTCGGCGCGGACCGCGGCATCCGGCGGCTCTCCTTCTTCTCCTCCACGGGCCTCGACCTGCTCACCACCCCGGTCGTCGCGGTCGACGCCACCGCCGAGCAGATCGCCGCGCGCGGTGCGAACGATGTGCCGTACCTGCTCGTCACCGATGTCGACGGCAAGCCGCTCGGCTGGAGCGAGCCGGGCGCGCTGACCGCGGGGAGCATCGACCTCGCGCGGCTCCTGCCGTACGGGCGGCCCTTCGAGCACGGCAAGGAGTCGCTGCGCGCCGCGCTCGACTGCGCCGTGCTCTCCCCCACCGGGTGGGCGGTCGCGGTGGGCGCCGACGGCCGGGTCACCGGCGTCGTCTCGCAGCAGACCATCGGCGAGGCGATCCGTACCGCCCACGCCGAGGGACGCAGTGACGAGAAGGTCGCCGGATGAACGGCGGCATTTTCCATATCCCGAGCGACCTGCAGAACACCTACTGGGGCCTGGTCGCACTGCATCTGCGCCTGGCCCTGATCCCGGTCGTGGCCGGTCTGCTGGTGGCGCTGCCGATCGCCCAGCTGTGCGTGCGGCTGCGCTGGCTGTACCCGCCCGTGCTGTGGGTGACGACGATCCTCTACGCGGTCCCCTCGCTGGCCTTCTTCGTCGTCCTCATCGACTACACCGGCCAGACCGAGCTGACCGTGATGATCCCGCTGGGCGTCTACAGCCTGGTGGTGTTCGTCCCGGCCATCGTGGACGGCGTCCGATCGGTCCCGCAGGAAACCCTCGACGCGGCCACCGCGATGGGGCTCGGGCCCGTACGCCGGTACTTCCAGGTCCAGTTGCCGATCGCCGCGCCCGCGATCATCGCCGGGCTGCGGGTGGCGACGGTGTCCAGCATCTCCCTGGTCAGCGTCGGCATGCTGATCGGCAACCAGGGCGGACTCGGCAACCTGCTCAACGACGGCATGATCTACCACCAGCCGCGCCTGGTGTGGCTCTCGGTGATCGGCACGGCCGTCCTCGCCATCCTCGCGGACGCGCTGCTCGTCGTCGTCCGGGTCCTGGTGACGCCGTGGATGCCCCGCGGCGGCACCCGCAAGGCCCGCCCCGTCGACGAGCCCGAGGCCCGGCCCGAACCGGCCGCCGCCGCACTGGAGGACGCCGTCCGATGAACGTACTCCACTTCATCAACTCCTTCTTCAGCGACAGCGCCCACTGGCACGGCTACGACGGCATCCCCACCCGGCTGCGCGAGCACGTCCAGTACTCGCTGATCGCGCTCGCCATCGCGGCCGCCATCGGCCTGCCGGTCGGCCTGCTCACCGGGCACACCGGGCGCGGCGGCAACACCGTGGCCTTCATCGCCACCGCAGGGCGCGCCCTGCCCAGCTTCGGCCTGCTGGTGCTGATGTTCGTGCTGCTCGGGCTCGGCCTGACGCCGGTGATGATCCCGCTGGTCGTCCTCGCGGTCCCGCCGATCCTCGTCACCACCTACGAGGCGGTGCGCTCCGTCGACCCGTCCCCGGTGGACGCGGCGCGGGGCATGGGCATGGCGGAGCCGCGGATCCTGTTCCAGGTCGAACTCCCGGTCGCGCTCCCGCTGATTTTCAGCGGGCTGCGCTCGGCGGCCATCCAGATCGTCTCGACGGCCACCATCGCCGCGTACGTCAGTCTCGGCGGCCTCGGCCGGTACATCGTCGACGGCCTCTACCAGCGCAACTACGAGAAGGTCGTGGGCGGCGCCACGCTGGTGGCCGTCCTGGCGCTGGTGACGCTGGGCTTCTTCTGGACGGTGGCGCGGTTCACGGTGTCGCCCGGGGTGCGCCGCAGCAACTGACGCCCGCACAAGCCGCGGGCCCGGGGCGGATCCTCCATCCGCCCCGGGCCCGCTTCTGTCTCAGCGCGCTGTCCCAGCCTTTTGTCTCAGCCCCCTGTGCGGGCCAGTGCCAGTTCCAGTACGACGAGCAGGGCGTCCCGCACCGAGCCCCGCTCGCGCGCGTCGAAGACGACGACCGGGACGCGGTCGGCGACGTCGAGCGCCCAGCGGACCTCCTCCAGGTTGTGCTCGACCTTCCCGTCGAAGGCGTTGACGGCGACGGCGAACGGGATCTGGCGGTGCTCGAAGTAGTCGACCGCCGCGTAGCAGTCGTCGAGGCGGCGCGTGTCCACGATGACGAGGCCGCCGACCGCGCCCTCCACGATGTCGTCCCACATGAACCCGAACCGCTCCTGGCCGGGCGTGCCGAACAGGTACAGCTTCAGGGTCGGGTCGATGGTGATGCAGCCGAAGTCCATCGCCACCGTGGTCGTGGTCTTGGTCGGGGTGTGGCTGAGGTCGTCCACGCCCGCCGCGACCTCCGTGATGGCGGCCTCGGTGGTCAGCGGCTCGATCTCGGAGATCGCGCCCACGGCGGTGGTCTTGCCCACGCCGAAACCGCCCGCGATCACCATCTTGACCGGCAGCGGCGGTCGTACGGCGGCCACCGGGGCGATCGGGAGGGTGCCGGCCGGTTCAGTCGGAGTCACGGAGTACCCCTTGGGAGTCGGGGATGGCACGCAGGGCGTCGATGACCCTGCGCAGGACGGAGGCGTCGTGCGTGACGCCGGCATCGGGCACATGGATCGCCAGGTGCCCGACGGCGCGCAGGTCCTCGGCGAGAACCCGTACGACGTTGAGGTGCAGCCGCAGCCGGGCCGCGAGCTCCGCGATGGACTGCGGCTGCCGGCAGGCGGCGACGATGTCGTGCTGCTCGAAGGAGAGCCCGTCGAGCACGGCGAGACCCTCGGCGGTGGCCACCACCTGGGTCTCGACCGGCACCGGCCGGCCGGACGCCGTCGGCGCCACCCGGCCGGCGGTGACCAGGAACGGCCGTACGGCGGGGGCGGGGCCGACCGGGTCCGGGCCCGGAGGTGGGGAGCCGTCCGCCATGGATCTGTCTTCCTCCTAGACCGGGCCCTGGGAGCGGCGACCGGTCAGCGTGCCGACGGGGCGCCGACGCTGTTCTTGAGCTGGAGCACGAGCTGGGGGCTGAGCGCGCTGCCGGCCCGGTTGGCGAACAGCGTCATCTCGTAGGCGATGTTGCCCAGCTTGGCCTCCTTGTCGGTGACGACGCCGAGCACGGCGCCGCTGCCGATCGCGGAGACCAGGACGTGGCCGCCCTCCAGGTCGATGATGACCTTGTTGAGGCCGCCCAGGCCGTAGTTGCCGGACGCGCCGGCGGCCAGGCTGGTGATGCCGGAGACGATCGCGGCCAGCCGCTCGGAGTCGGCGGGCTCGCGCAGCTCGGACACGGCGATGAGCAGTCCGTCGGAGGACACGGCGATGGCGTCGACGACGCCCGCGGTCTCCGTCGCGAAACGATTGAGCAGCCAGGTGAAGTCGGCTGCGGCGGCCTGCAGTTCGGCCGGCGTGGTGGCTCCCGTAGGGGGCGTGTCGCCTGTCGACGTGCTCACTGCTCGGCTCCTTCCGGGAGGTGGTTCTGGTCGTGCGGTTCGGTGGTCGCGGGCCGGCTCCCGGCCGCGCTGTCGCGGTGTGCCCGCTCCACGGCCGCCTCGAACTCGTCGAGCGCGTCCCGCACGGCGTCGGCGTCGGCGAGCCGCGGGGCCTGCCGCGCCGCCTGCTGGGCGGCATCGACGGTCGTACGGAGGGTGGCACCGCGGACGCGGCGACGCAGGGGTCGGGAGGAGCCGTCTGCGGGGGGCGGGGGAGGTGCGGACGAGGCACCGGGCTCGGTGACCGGAGCCGTCGCGCCGGTCCCGTGCTGGGTGGACGGCGTTGTCGTACCCGGCCGGACCTCGGAAGACGATACCGGTTCGGCAAGCCCGCCGGGCCGGGCGGGGGTTGAATCGTCGGACCGACTGTGGGTTGTGCCGGGGGCTTCCTCGGTACGGTCCCGGGGAACGGACGGGGTCCGCTCCGATCCGGACGGAGCACCAGGTGCCGGGTCCGAGTCCGTGCCGGGGCCGGACTGCGCCGTGTCCGCGGCCGTCTCCCGGCGGGGCACTCGGCGCGGCAGCGGTTCGGGCCGGCCGGTGCCGGTGGTGTCGTGCGACAACCCGGCGTTCTGCTCGACGGCGGCCGACGGCCGCGGCCCGGGTACGGCGCCGGTCCTCGGCACAGCAGCGGCCCGGTCGGCGTCGGCGCCCCAACTGGGCACCTTCGGCCGCGCGGGACCGGCCGGATCGGCCGGGCCGCCGGGCGCACCCGCCGAGGGCGCGAGGCCGGAGCCCTTCTCCGCCGCCGAACCGCCGAGGGCGGCCCCCACCGGGCTCATCGTCAGCAGCAGCGTCGAGGGAACCGTCACCTCCGCCGTCATGCCGCCGCCCGGCGTGCGGGACAGCAGGACCTCGACGTCCCAGCGGCGCGCCAGCGTGCCGACCACGAACAGACCGAGCACCTTCGTCGGCATCAGGTCCAGCCGCTCGCGGCGGATCAGCCGGGCGTTCTCCTCGGCGAGCCGCTCGGCGCTCATGCCGAGGCCGTGGTCGGAGATCACGATCGAGGCACCCCCCGCGTGCACGGCATCCTCGCCGGAGGCGTCCCGTACGTACACCTCGACCGGGCTGCCCGCGGGCGAGAACGACACGGCGTTCTCGAGGAGTTCGGCCACCATCAGCGTCAGGTCGCCGATGATGTCGGGCTCCACCATGACCTCGGTCCGCGCGTGCAGCCGTACCCGCTGGAAGCCCTCGATCTGCCCGAGCGCGGCGCGTACGACGTTGGTGAGCGCGGTGGGACCGGAGTCGAGGACCGTCTCGCGGATGCCGGCGAGCAGCATCAGGCTGTCCGCGTTGCGGCGCAGACGGACGGCGATGTGGTCGATGGAGTAGAGGCGTTCGAGCAGGGCGGGGTCGGTCTCGCCACGCTCCACCGCGTCGATCAGCGCGAGTTGACGGGTCGTCAGGTTGCTGACCCGGCGGCCGACGTTGCCGAACATCTCGGCGACGTTGCGGCGGCTGTGCACCTGCCGCTCGAGCAGTGCGATCGAGGTGGTCTGCACGCGGTTGAACACCTCGGCCAGCTCGCCGATCTCGTCGCGTGCGGTGACCGGCATCTCGCGCAGCTTCGGCGGGCTGTCGTCCTCGGCGTCGTCGTCGGCCACCCGAGCCAGTTCGCGGCCCGCCACCTCGGCGACCTCCTGCGCGGCGCCGGTGAGGGCCTGCACCGGGCGGACCACGGAGCGGCGTATCAGGACCGAGAAGGCGAGCCAGAGGACGAAGCCGAGCAGGGCCGCGGCCAGCAGCAGGCCCGCGCGCCACCAGGCCATCGTGGACGCGCTGTCGGCGCTGTCGGCGATCTGCCCGATGAGCGACGAGGTGATCTTCAGGCGGCTCTCCGCCTGCTGCGGATAGGCGGGATAGTCGTCGAGCGCGTTCCGGAACGCGGCCTTGATCTCCGCCGGTGTGGCCGCCGTCAGAGTGCTGGGGGCGACCTGGAGCTCGGCGTACGCCTCGGCGATGTCCCGCTGGGTGCTGGTGTGCTCGATGCCGGAGAGCTCGTCGGCCTGCCGCTCGGTGGCGAAGCGGGCGAAGCGCTCGGCCTGGCTGGTGTAGAGCTGGTAGGCGCCCACCGCGGTCGTGAACTCGATCTGCGCGTTCGTGTCACCGGTCGTCGCGGAGAACACGCCGGTCTCGAAGGAGCCGTGCGCGGCGTCGGCGCGCAGCAGGGAGTCCAGCAGGTTGCCGGTGAACGTGACCGCCAGCTCCGCGTTGCGGTCCAGTCCGAGACCGGCGATCAGGGTCTTGGCGGCGTTGTCGTAGGCGGGGTCGATGTTGCTCGCGGGCAGATAGCTCTGCTCGACCGTCCCGCGCAGGCTGGTGAGGCCCTCGACCTCCTTCAGCGCCTGCGCCTCGCTGTCCGGCAGCGCGTCGCCGAAGGTGTCGCGCACCTTCGCGACCTGCGTGTCGACCGCCTCCTGCGCCTTGCGGTAGGCGGACAGCGTGGAGGCGACGCCGGGGCTCTTGGCCTCGTAGCGCACGGAGAGCAGGATCGCCAGCCGGTGCTCGCTCTCGACCGCGTTGACCAGCGAGGACACCTGCTCGCTGTTGCGCACGAGGTCCGCCGCGGACGCCGCGTCCCGCGCCTGGCCCACCTGGCCGGCGATGAGATAGGAGAGCAGCGAGGCCACGACGGCCAGGGGGATGCCGACGAGGAGGTTGAGCTTGCGCCGGAACGGCCACCGGTCGGCGAAGCCCCTCATGCCACCCCTGGGTGACGACGGGGCCGGCCGGGCCGGCGCGTCCACCTCTGTCGTGGACACCGGGCCTCCTTCATGGGGGGTCTCATCGCGCGCGACCACGCGGATTGACCGATTCTGATCGCTGAAAAAGGTGCACGATGGCACCGCAGCGACCCCCGTTTACCGCTGTGACCGACGCCAACTGCGGTGAGACTACCGCCTCATTGATCGATCAAGAACGTTGCCCTACGTCAAGAATCCGTTACAAAGCGCCTGCGCTTCCGCTCCAGTCTGTTCACGCTGCATTCACAAGCGATCACGCATTGAGGCCAATTGGTGACCCGGCTGCTCTTGACTGAATAAGAACAGGCTGGATTGGATCAGTTCCAGAGTTTGTTTCTCATCAATCCCCAGTGTCCGGAACGGGAATCGTGACTTCCAACGCCCCACGCAGCAGGTCCATCAAGAGCTACTCCGCGGCGGCCGTCGCGCTCGCCGCGACCACGGCCCTGCTGGCGGGATGTGGCTCCTCCTCCGACGGCAAGTCCAGTGATCCGCTCCAGGGCGGGAAGTCCGACGGCAAGACGGTCGTCGTCGGCTCCAACAACTTCGCCGAGAGCATCCTGCTCGCCGACATCTACGGCGAGGCTCTGAAGGCCAAGGGCATCAAGGTCACCTACAAGCCGAACATCGGCAGCCGCGAGACGACGTACGGGCTGCTGAAGAACGGCTCCATCACGGTGCTGCCGGAGTACAACGGCGCGCTGCTGGCCTACCTCGACCCCAAGGCCACGCCGAAGACGGTCGAGGCGACCACGGCCGCGATCGAGGCCAAGCTGGACTCCAAGCTGACGCTCCTCGACCCCGCCTCCGCGCAGGACAAGGACTCGGTGACGGTCAACAAGGCCACCGCCGACAAGTACAAGCTGACGTCCGAGTCCAGCATCGCGGACCTCAAGGACATCGCGAAGGACCTGACCATAGGCGCCTCGCCGGAGTTCCAGACCCGGCAGCAGGGCCTGGTGGGCCTGAAGGCGGTCTACGGCCTGGAGTTCAAGACCTTCAAGCCGCTGGACGCGGGCGGTCCGCTGACCCAGGCGGCGCTGAAGAAGAACACCGTGCAGGCCGCGGACCTCTTCACCACGGACCCGACCATCGTCAAGGAGAAGCACGTCGTCCTCCAGGACCCGAAGAACCTCTTCGGCTTCGAGAACGTGCAGCCGCTCGTCTACAAGACCGGTCTGTCCTCGGCCGGCGTCGCCGCGCTCAACGCGGTCGCGGCCAAGCTCGACACCAAGGCCCTGCTCGACCTGGACTCCCAGGTGCAGCTGCAGAGCAAGGACCCGCTGGACGTCGCCAAGGCGTGGCTGAAGTCGGCCGGCCTGGACTGACCTCCTCGGCATTGACCTCCGACGGACCGACGCGGGTGCTCCTGGACTAGGGGCACCCGCGTCGTCGTCCTCGGCGTGGCCGTGGACCGGCTCAGTAGCCGACGTGGAACGTCGCGTCCTGCTTCTCCGTGGTGGTCGAGATCGGGTCGATGCGCAGGACGTAGTTGGAGTGGCGGATGTACCGGGTCGGGTTGTTGTACGAGCGGAACGACGACCAGGCGGAGTCGGCGAGCCCGGCGGTCCGGTAGAACGTGGCGTCCGCGGCGAACGTCGACGTGCCGTCGTTCACGTCCAGTTGGAGCGCGTAGTTGTAGTGCCGCAGGTACCGGGTCGGGTAGCTGACCGACTGGAAGGACACCCCCGAGCTGTCGGCGAGGCCCGGCACCAGCTTCCACTGGGAGTCGGTGTACGGGTCGAAGGCGTACTCGTCGATGCGGCCGACGAAGTTGCTGTGCCGGACGTAACGGGCCGGGTAGTTGTAGGACTTGAGCCGGTTCCAGGTGGGGGTGCCCCACTTGGTCAGAAGGTTGTTGTACTCGGTCGACGTGATCGGCTGGATGCCCAGGTGCTTGGAGTTGAGCGGCTGGGTGTACAGCTTCTGGTCCAGGGCCGTCCACGTGCCCGCCGCCAGGCTGCTGGTCTGCCAGGCGTAGAAGACGCCGTTGGGGGACCAGGTGTCGCCCCACAGGTACCAGGTCGAGCTCGACGTGAGGGACTTGACGAGGGTCGGGGCCTCGGTGCCGTTGTGCGAGACGGCGGTGCTGAACTCGGTGAAGCTGCCCGGGTCCAGGGTGGTGGAGCGGGCGCCGACCAGGGTCGAGTTCTTCTTGAAGTACAGGTAGTTGTAGCCGCCCACGCCGACGGCCATGTCGCCGTCGATGACGTCGTACCCGGGGTCGAAGAAGACCTGCGGGTCGCCCGCGGTCGTGAAGTCGCTGGTGTAGTTCACCATGATGACGTTGTGGCCACTGGAGTTGACCGCCGAGTAGATGACGGCGTACTGGCTCCGGCCCGCGTCCCAGAAGGCCTCGGGCGCCCAGCTGTGGGTGTCCATGTCGTGCAGCTTCATCCGCCGGTAGCCGGTGAAGGTGCGCAGGTCGGTGGAGTCCCAGACGTGGATGTACTGGCTGACGTACGTCCAGTCGGTGCCCTTCAGGTCGGTGGCGAGCACCACGAACGTGCCGTCCTGCTTGCGCAGGATGAAGGGGTCGCGCAGACCGAGGGAGCCCGCGGTCGGGGTGGCGACGGGGGCGTTCTGGTTGAGCGGCGTCCACTGCAGGCCGTCGGGGCTGACGGCCAGATGCAGGCCGTAGTTGGCGGCCAGCATGTCCGGTGACTCGGTGAAGTAGCACATGACGTAGGCCGAGTTGGTGGCGGCCCGTGCGGAACCCGCGCCGAGGGCGAGCGCCCCGGTGGCGGCGATCGGGACGGTCGCCGCCATACCGAGGAAGTGGCGGCGGGAAGGGTGGGGGTGCTCGGCGTGCGGCGTTGCGTTCATCTGCGCTCCAGGGGGCGTGCGGGGGTGCCCGGCGGTCGATATATCGAACGGAGTTCGGTAAATCGATCAGAAGGTAGAGAAGTGACACGTGTGCGTCAATCACACGGTCGTGCTTGGCCGGTTTCCGTCGTTCACTTGTCCGTTGCCCGTGGAGTGCCGGTGTGGATCGAGCTCCGCCCGTGCCCGCGCCGCCGCCCCGATCGGCACCGCGTCGCCGCCGAGACCGGCCGGCAGCACGCGGACCGGATGTCCGCCGACCGGCGGTTCGGCGGCCAGCGTCCGCTGGATCGACGGCTCCACGAGCGACCAGGACCGGCTGACACCCCCGCCGATCACAAAAGTGGTGACGTCCAGCAGGCCCGCCGTGATCAGGATCGCGCGGGCCACTCCGGCGCCGGCGGCCTCGTACACGGCGAGCGCGTCCACGTCGCCCAGGGACGCCGATTCGGCCACACGGCGGGCGCTGACGGACCGGCCGGTGCGTTCGCGGTAACGGGCGGCGATCGAGCGGCCGGACGCCAGGGTCTCCAGGTGGCCGCGGCCGCCGCAGGTGCACGGCAGTTCACCGAAGCCGGGGACGTGTCCGATCTCGCCGGCCGCGCCGTGCGGGCCGTCGTACAGGGCGCCGTCCAGCCACAGTGCTCCGCCGACCCCGGTGCCCAGTGTCATGCCGAGCACGTGCGGTTCGCCCGCGACGGCACCGGCCGCCGCCTCGCCGCGCAGGAACGCGTTGACGTCGTTGTCGAGGAACGCCGGTACGCCCAGGGCCCGTTCGAGCTCCGAGGTCACCTCGAACCCGGCCCAGTCGCGGAAGGAGTCGCTCGCCACCAGGATCCGCCCGGCCCGCGCGTCCACCAACCCGGCCGCCCCGACCCCGACTCCGAGCAGCCGTGCGGGCGTACGGTCGAGCAGGCGTCGTACGCCGTCCAGTGCGGCGCCCACCATGGCCGCCCCGCCCTCGGCCGCGGGGGTCGGCACCTCCAGTCGGTCGATGATGGTCAAGTCCTGTGCGCACAGGGCGACTTGGGTGGTCGTGCCGCCGATGTCGACGCCCGCGACCGCCTCGGGAGCACGCCTCACGCGGTGGCCCCCGTCCGGTCCTGGGCGCGCCGCCGCCGTTGCACCACCGGATCCGGTACGGGCACGGACGCGATGAGCCGGCGCGTGTACGCGGTCTCGGGGCGCAGCAGGGTGGTCATGGTCGGTCCCTCTTCCTCGACGCGCCCCGCCCGCATGACGACGACCCGCTGGGCGAACTGCTGGACGACCGCGAGGTCGTGCGACACGAACAGGCACGCGAACCCGAGCTCGCCCTGCAACTCGGCGATCACCTCCAGCACCGTCTGCTGCACGCTCACGTCGAGCGCACTCGTCGGCTCGTCCGCGACCAGCAGCCGCGGTTCGAGGACCAGAGCGCGAGCGAGACTGACCCGCTGCCGCTGGCCCCCGGACAGCTCGCGTGGCCCGCGGCCCGCCAACTCCCTGGGCAGCCGCACCAGTTCGAGCACCTCCGCGACCCGGGCGCGCCGCTCGGCCGCCGACAGGCCCCGACGGTGCATCCGCAGTGGTTCGGCGACGCACTCCCCGACGCTCATCCGGGCGTCCAGCGAGGCCACCGGGTCCTGCAGCACCAGGCCCACGCCGGACAGCAGGGCACGCCGCGCACGACCGCGCGTCCGCCCGAGGTCGGCGCCGAACAGCGACACCGTCCCCGCGGCCGACGGGACCAGGCCCAGCGCGACCCGGGCCGCCGTCGACTTGCCGGAGCCGGACTCGCCCACGAGGCCGACGGTCTCACCGGGGTGGACCGTGAGCGACACCTCCTGAAGGGCGCGTACGGTACGGCGGCCACGCCCGAAGTGCACGGAGACGTCCCGGAGTTGGACCACCGGTCCCACTTCGGCCGGGGGAGTGCTGTCACCCAACGGCCCGTCATCCACCGGCCCCTCACCTGCCGACCCGTCGACCACCAGCCGAGGCACCGCCGCCAGCAGTCGCCGCGTGTACGCGTGCCCCGGCCGCAACAGCACCTCCTCCACCGGCCCCGTCTCCACGACCTCGCCGCGCAGCATCACGGCGACCCGGTCGGCGAAGTCGGCGACCACGCCCATGTTGTGGGTCACCAGCAGCACGCCCGTACCGGAGTCGGCCGCCAACTCCCGCAGCAGGTCAAGGATCTCGGCCTGCACGGTGACGTCGAGCGCGGTCGTCGGCTCGTCCGCGATCAGCAGCCGGGGCGAGTTGGCGATCGCCATCGCGATGACGACCCGCTGCCGCTGCCCGCCCGACAGCTGGAAGGGAAACGCCGACGCCCGCCGCTCCGGCTCCGGAATGCCGACCCTGCGCAGGAGTTCGACCGCTTCACGTGCGGCTTCGGCCCGCGAGACGGATCGGTGGTTCCGTATGACTTCGGCTATCTGCGCGCCGACGCGGGTGAGCGGGTCCAGGGCGGTGGCCGGTTCCTGGAAGACCATGGAGGCCGTACGGCCGCGCAGGCGGGCGAGTTCGGCCTCGCCGGCGCCGACGACCTCGGTGCCGGCGACCCTCACCCGGCCCGACGCGCGGGCGTTGCCCGGCAGCAGGCCCATCGCGGCCAGGGCCACCGTGGACTTGCCGGAGCCGGACTCGCCGACCAGCGCCAGCGTCTCACCGGGCCGCACGTGCAGTGCTATGTCACATACCGCGGGGACGTCGCCGGTGTCGGTCGTGAACGTGACCCCGAGATCCTCGATCTCCAGAATGTTCTCCGCGGTGTTCACCCGCGCCCCCTCACATCGAATGCGTCGCGCAGCCCGTCGCCGATCGCGTTGAACGCGCACACGACGAGGATGATCGCGAGGCCCGGCGGAACGATCAGCCACCAGCGTCCCGAGTACGCCGCCGTCAGACCGGCGGACAGCATGCCGCCCCAGTCGGTCTTCGGCGGCTGCACACCGAGGCCCAGATACGAGACGTACGCGACGAGCAGGATCGCGTCGGCGACCTGGAAGGTGGCCGCGACGACGATCGTCGACACCGAGTTCGGCAGGATGTGCCGGGTGATCGCGCGGCCGTGCGTGCCGCCGGTCGCGCGCAGCGTCAGCACGTAGTCGCGGCTCTTGAGGGTGAGCGTCTCCGCCCGCACCAGCCGGGACGGGACCAGCCAGGACACCAGCCCGAGGACGACGATCAGCCCGAGGGTGTCCGGGGTGGTGATCGCGGAGACGACCAGCAGGATGAACAGCGCGGGGATGGCGATCCCGGCGTCGACGACCCGCATCATCACCGCGTCCACCCAGCCGCCCGCATAGCCCGCCACCGCGCCCCACAGCGTGCCGATCACGGTCGCGAGGACGCCGGCCGCGAGCCCGACGAGCAGCGAGACCCGCCCGCCGTACATGAGCCGCCCGAGCTCGTCGTGCCCCACGGCGTCCGTACCCAGCCAATGGGCCCCGCCGGGACCGAGGTTGACCTGCGTGAGGTCGGTGTGGGTCTGGTCGGTGGAGTACAGGAGCGGGCCGACGAAGCAGAAGAGGAGGAAGAGGACGACCACCGCGAGTCCGGCGATCGCGAGCCGGTTGCGGGCGAACCGGCGCAGCGACAGACGGTAGCCCGCGACCGGTTCCGCCGTCGGGGTGGTCTGCAGTACGGCGCTCATGTCCGGCCCGCCTTCACTCGGGGATCGACGATCCGCTGGACGACGTCGGCGAGCAGCGTGCCCACGACCGTCGCGACGGAGATGACGAGGACGCAGCCGAGCAGCACCGGATAGTCGGAGGACTGCGCCGCACTCCAGAACAGCAGCCCCATCCCCGGGTAGTTGAAGAGCTGCTCGACGACGAGCGCACCGCCGAAAAGCACGGGCACGTAGTAGCCGAGCATCGCGATCACGGGCGTGAGCGAGTTGCGGAACACGTGCCTGAAGAGGATCGCCCCCTGCCGTGAACCACCCGCCCGGGCGGTGCGGACGTAGTCCTCGGAGAGGTTCTCCAGGGTCGCGGCCCGCATGTACCGGCTGAAGACGGCCACCATGGAAGCGGCGCCCGTGACCACCGGCAGGACGAGCGCGGCCGGGTCCGCGAACACCTGGGCCACGGTGTCCCCCTGGGGTGCCTGGGAGGGGAACCAGCGCAGGGTCTGGGTGAAGACCAGCACCAGGATCAGGCCCAGGAAGTACACCGGCGTCGAGTACGCGACGAAGCTCAGCGTCGTGATCGCGTAGTCCGCCGGCTTGTTGCGGCGCACCGCCTGCCACATGCCGAGCGGGATCGCGAGGAGCATTCCGACGAGGGCGGACAGGACCGTCAGCACCAGGGTCTTCGGGAGGCGCTGCCCGATCAGCTGGGAGACGGCCTCGTTGAGGGTGTACGAGGTGCCGAGGTCGCCGTGGAGCAGGGTGTTGAGGTAGTAGACGTACTGGACCGGCAGCGGGCGGTCCAGGCCCTGTTCGTGGTTGAACGCGGCGATCTGCTGGGCCGTCGCCTGCGGGCCGAGGATCCCGCGTGCGGGACCCCCGGGCAGCGCGTGCAGCAGGCAGAAGACCACGACCGTGACGATGAGGATCACCACGAGTGCCTGGGCCACCCGCCGGGCCAGATAGACGAGAGTGTCCATGCCTCAGCTGGTCCACTTCCACTGCGCGGGATGGAAGTTGGCGAGGGAGTCCTGGGAGAAACCGCCCAGGCCCTTCTTCATGACCGAGATCTGGTAGACGGGCTCCGGCAGCCAGATCACCGGCAGGTCCTTGGCGAGGGCCGCGCTGTAGTCCTGGACCGCCTGGGTCGAGCTCGACGTCGTGGAGGCCGAGATGAGCTTGTCGACCGCGGCGTCGGAGTAGTTGCCGAAGTTCGAGCCGCCCTTGGTCTGGAAGAGCGAGTCGCCGGTCGGGAAGGCGTTGAAGTACCAGCTGCCGGCCGTGCCGAAGAAGGACAGCTGCCACTTGCAGATCGACTGGCTCGCGGTGCACGGCGGGGTCTGCGACAGCACCGAGTTGACGGGCGCGGTCTTGATCGAGAACTTGATGCCGGTCTTCGCCAGCGACGACTGGATCGCGCTCATCATGTTGTCGGTGACCGTCGAGCCGGACTGCGACAGCACCTGCATCTGGAACTTCGTGCCCTTGGCGACGCCGTCACCGCACTGACTTTCTCCAGTGCCCGGGCTCGTGCAGGTCATCACCCCGCCCTGCGCCGTCCAACCATGGCTGGTGAGCAGGGACTTGGCCGCGCTCGTCGAGAACGGGTACGGGTCGTCCTTCTGCGTCTGCGAGACGAAGTCCGAGGTCTGGGCCTGCGGAACGGGCCCGTAGCCGGGGACCGCCGTCCCGTTGAAGACGACCTTCGCGAGGCTCGTCTGGTCGATCGACCGCTGGACGGCCTGGCGGGCGTAGAGCTGCTTGAACACGGCGCCCATGGCCGGGTTGTTGAAGTTGTACGGCATGTAGGTGATCGCCCAGCCGGACCACGGCTTCACCGCGTAGCCCTGCCCGGTGAAGCTCGCCTTCTGGTCGAGGTCGGTCGCCTCGATGTAGCCGTAGTCGACGGAGCCCGAGCGCAGCGCGTTCTTCTCGGCGTCCGCCGTGGTGAAGGGGAGCAGGTTCACCGTGGGGATGCCGGGCTTCTCGCCGCCGTCGTACTTCTTGTTGGCGGTCAGGACGACCTTGCCCGCCGTCGAGAAGGACTTCACCGCGTACGGGCCGCTGATGGTCTTCCACAGGGCGTTCTTGTCGTAACTCCCGATGTTCTTGGCCGCGTTGTTGAGGTACGTCCACGCCGCGTTCGGGCTGCCGGCCTTGTCCCAGGCGTGCTGGGGCAGCGGGTTGATGAGGCTGAGCTCGTTGGCCAGCATCCACTGCGGGTTGTAGGCCTTGTCGAAGGTGATCGTGAAGTGGCGGTCGTCGTCGGTCTTGAAGGACGTCCAGTTGTCGGGCGCCTTGCCGGGGTTGTAGCCCGCCCACTGCGACTTGTTCGCCTTGATCAGGTCGAACCAGAACTTGACGTCGCCGGAGGTGATCGGCTTTCCGTCGCTCCAGTGGCGGTCGCCCAGCGTGATCTTCACGCTCTTGTTGTCGGCGGCGAAGTCCGCGGCCGTGGCGATGGAACCGGCCTTGTTCCAGGCGATCTTGCCGGTGGAGCCGTCGTAGGCGATGAGCGGCTCCCACAGCGTGTTCGCTATGGAGATGTTGTTGGTGTTGAGGTGGGCGGCCGTGCCGATCGGCAGGATCCAGTTCGGCGTGAAGTTCGCGGGCAGCGCGTAGTTGATCGAGTTCTTGGACGCGGACGACGTGCCGCTCGTCCCGGAGCAGCCCGCGAGCAGCAGCGTGCCTGCGGAAAGGGTGACGCCGGCGGCCAGGAGTCTCGTGCGGGCAGGGGACATGGTGCTCCTCGGAGAAAAGGGACTGAGGCGGGGGTGAGGACAGTCAACGACCCCGGTGTCCGAAGAAACAGGCGTCCCGCTGTAAAAAGTCTGTTACTGCCGTTCTGGAGAAAGCGCGGAGAGCACGCCGGAGGCATACGCTCGTCGCTCCGAACGCCGTCGACGGAAGTTACTTCGTCCATGACTGAAAAAAGTCCGCCGCGTCGCAAGAACGGCCCCGGTGTCTCCTCGCTGGCCGAGCGCGTCCTCGAACTCCTCGCCTCCGGGCAGGCGACGTCGCGCACCGAGATCGCCGGGCTGCTCGGTGCCGCGCCCTCGACGATCTCCTTCACCGTGAGCCAGCTCCTCGAGCACGGGCTGGTCGCCGAGGAGGGGACGGTGTCGTCCGCGGGCGGCCGGCCGCGCAAGGTGCTGCGGCTGGGCGGGAGCGACGGATTCGCGGTGGCGGCCGAACTCGGCGGCAAGCACGCGCACGTGGGTGTGGTGCTGCCGGGCGGCGGTCTCACCGACGTGTCGACCGTGCCCTTTGCGACGGCGGACGGGCCCGAGGCGGCCCTGCCGGGACTGGCGGAGACGCTCGCGGCCCTCGCCGAGCGCCACGGCACGCAGCTGTTGCGCGGCGTCGGCCTCTGTCTGCCGGGACCGGTCGACGTCGAGCCGGGCCTGGTGACGCTGCCCGCGCGCATGCCGGGCTGGAACCGGTTCCCCGTACGGGCCTGGCTGGAGGAACGGTTCGCTGTTCCGGTCGCCATCGAGAACGACGCCAACTGCATGGCCGTCGGCGAGCACAGCGTCCGGCCCGTCGAGCACCGCCAGTCGATCATGGTGAAGGCGGGCTCCGGGATCGGTGCCGGCGTCATCGCCGACGGACGTCTCTACCGGGGCGGCACCGGCGCCGCCGGCGAGATCACCCACGTCCGCGTCGAGGCCGCGCACGACACCCCCTGTTCCTGCGGCAACACGGGGTGCCTGGAGACGGTCGCCTCGGGAGCGGCCCTCGTCCGCATCCTGCGCGAGCGCGGCCTGCGGGTGACGTCCACCGAGGACGTCGTACGCCTCGCCTCCGACGCCGACCCCGAGGCCACCCGCGCCGTCCGCCAGGCCGGCCGCTACCTCGGCCAGGTACTGGCCGCCAACGTCAACTTCTTCAACCCCGACGCCGTGTACCTCGGCGGCATCCTCTCCACGCTGGAGCCGTTCGTCGCCGCCGTACGCAGCCAGCTCTACGAGGGCTGCCATCCGCTGGTGACCGAGCATCTGGTGATCGAGCGGGCCAGCCTCGGCGCGGACGCCGGCCTGGTCGGCGCGGGCCAGTTCGCACTGCAGCGGGCGCTGGCGCACGCGCTGCACGCGGCCACCGGCAACCACCACCCCTGACATCCCGCCGCGCTTCGGAGGAGCAGCCCCGTGTCGTCGTCCCTTCCCGTCATCGCCGTCGCCGGACTCGGCATCGAGTCGTCGACGTTCTCCCCGGCCCGCACCCAGATCCCCGCGTTCCATCCCCGGCGCGGCGCCGACGTCCTCACCCGCTACCCGTTCCTCGACCCGGGCGCGCCGCTGCGCGAGGCCGCCGACTGGCGCGGCGCCCTGGTCGGCAAGGCACAGCCGGGCGGCATGGTGACGGCGGCCGCGTACGCCGAACTGTCCGCCGAACTCCTCGACCGGCTGGGGGAGTTGGGGCCGCTCGACGGCCTCTGGTACGACATCCACGGCGCGATGACCGTGGAGGGAGTGGACGACGCGGAGGTGGAGCTGCTGGCGCGGATCCGGGAGGTCGTCGGTCCGGACGTGCTCGTGTCGACCTCCATGGACCTGCACGGCAACGTCTCGCGCGAACTGGTCCACCGCAGCGACCTGATCACCTGCTACCGCATGGCCCCGCACGAGGACGCCATGGACAGCAAGGAGCGGGCCGCCCGCAATCTCGTCGACCTGCTGGCGAGCGGGGCGCCCCGCCCGGTCAAGGCCTGGATCCCGGTGCCGGTGCTGCTGGCCGGGGAGCAGACCTCGACCCGTATCGAGCCCGCGAAGAGCGTGTACGCGGCGGTCGAGGACGTGGAGGCGCTGCCCGGTGTCACCGACGCCGCGATCTGGGTCGGCTACGCGTGGGCGGACGAGCCCCGCAACCGGGCGGCGGTGGTGGTCACGGGAGCCTCCCCGGACGTCGTGAAGGCGGGCGCGGAGCACCTCGCCCGCGGCTTCTGGACGGCCCGCCACGACTTCGACTTCGTCGCACCGACCGGGACCCTGGACGACTGCCTCGACGAGGCGCTGGCCTCCACCGTCCGCCCCTACTTCATCAGCGACACCGGCGACAACCCGACCGCGGGCGGCGCGGGCGACGTCACCTGGAGCCTCGAACGCATCCTGGCCCGCCCGGAGTTCGCGGACCCCTCGGGCCCGACCGTCGTCTACGCCTCCCTGCCGGGACCGGCCGCCGTCGAGGCCGCGGAGAAGGCCGGCGTCGGTGCGACGGTCACCGTCACGGCGGGCGCGGAGGTCGACGACCGGGACGCCGGACCGCTCACCATGACCGGCGTGGTCCACTCGATCCGGCACGGCGACGTCGACGCCGAGGTCGAGGTGGTGCTGCGGGTGGGAAGCGTGCACGTGATCCTGACCCGGCTGCGCAAGCCGTACCACCACGAACACGACTTCACCGCACTGGAGTTGACCCCCCGCGCGGCGGACATCGTGATCGTCAAGATCGGCTACCTGGAGCCGGAGCTCTACACGATGTCCGCGGACTGGAAGATGGCCCTGACCCCCGGCGGCGTCGACCAGGACCTGACGAGGCTCGGCCACCACCGCATCCGCCGCCCCATGTTCCCCTTCGACCGGGACATGCCGGAGCCCGATCTCACCGCCCGGATCGTCGCGCCCTCGACCGAACCCCTCACCGGCCCGGACGAGTGAGCCGCCCGGTCCCGTTCGACCGGACCGCCGACGCGATCAACTGGTCGATCAGCGCGATCAGTACGTCCCGGGACGACGCCCGCTCACGCGCGTCGCACAGCAACACCTTGACGTGGTCCTCAAGCGCGAGGGCGTCGCGGATCTCGTCCGCCGGATACGGATGGTCGCCGTAGAAGCCGTTGACTCCCACGACGAAGGGGATGTTCCGGCGTTCGAAGAAGTCGATGGCGGCGAAGCTGGATTCCGGGCGGCGGACGTCGATGAGGACGACCGCGCCCAGGGCACCCAGGGCGAGGTCGTTCCACATGAACCAGAACCGCTGCTGTCCGGGAGTGCCGAAGAGGTAGAGGACCAGGTCGCGGCTGATGGTGATGCGGCCGAAGTCCAGTGCCACGGTGGTGGCCTTCTTCTCCTCGATGCCGTCGAGGTCGTCGACGCCGAGGCCCGCCTCGGTCAGCGGCTCCTCGGTGCGCAGCGGCGCGATCTCGCTGACCGAGCCGACCATGGTGGTCTTGCCCACGCCGAACCCACCGGCGATCAGGATCTTCACCGTGTCGGGCGCCGCCCGGGTGATGGCGTCAGAGCCGGCCAAGGCCGTCCCTCACTTTCTGCAGCATGTCCAGGTCCGGTTTGCAGGAGACGGGGTGCGGAGGGCGGGCGGTGATGCGGCCCGCCTCCAGGAGATCGCAGAGCATGATCACGACCACGCTGACCGGGAGGTCGAGCAGCGCGGCGAGTTCGGCGACGGCGATCGGCTCGGCGCAGCGGCGCAGGATGCGCTGGTGCTCGGGCTGCTGCCGGGTGGCCCAGGTCGGCGGCGGGTCCACCGCGGTCACCGTCGTGATGAGCGTGAAGTCGGCGCGGCTGGGCCGGGTCCGTCCGCCGGTCAGCGCGAACAGCCGTACCAGGCGGCCGTCCGTGTCGCCTCCGCCCACCTCACGCGCCGGACTCGACGGTCGGGCCGAGGCCTGCCCGCGGTGCCGCGCTGAGATGCTCGCCGATCTTCTTCACCAGCATGTTCATCTGGTACGCCACCACGCCGACATCAGCGCCCGCGCTGGTGAGGACGACGAGATGGGCGCCCGGGCCGGCCGAGGTCAGGATCAGATAGCTGTGCGCCATCTCGATGAGCGCCTGACGCACCGGCCCACCGCGGAAGTCCATGCTGACGCCCTTGCTCAGGCTCATCAGTCCGGACGCGGTCGCCGCCAGCCGCTCGGCGTCGTCGCGCAGGAACCCGGTGGATCTGCTGACCACCAGCCCGTCCTCGGAGAGCACGACGGCGTGGTTCACCTCGGCGACCCGCTCCACGAGTCCGGTCAGCAACTGATCCAGCTGGGTGTGGGTGGCGGGGGTGGGGTGTGTCATGGCGGTGGTCCTTCGTCAGCGGTCGGCGGGAGGAGTCGAGGGGACAGTGGTGCCTTCGGCGGGGAGGGGTGCACCCGGTTCCCGAGTTCCGGGGGCGTCCTCCTGGTCGTACTGCGTCCCGGCGTCGTCGTCACGCGCCCGGAGTGTGCCGCGCTGGAAACCGCCGAGCGAGGAGGCGGCCCGCTCCGCGGTGAACTCCTCGGCGTGGCCGTCCTGTTCGTCGCTCGTGGACTCCTCGCGCAGCTCGGCGGCAAGGCTGGTCTGGGGCACCCGGCGGGGGAGCGGAGTTCTGCCTCCCCCACTCTCGGCTTCGCTCGAGCGGGCGGACCCCCATCGCCCGGCGGCGGACGCCGGAACGATGCGTGCCGGGGTGACGGGGCGTGGCTCGCGTACTGACTCCACGGGCTCTTCCACCGTGTCCGGCTCCTCCGGAGCGGGGGTGTCGGAGGGGACCGGCGTCTCCCGTACGACGATCTCGTGCGGCAGCAGCACGATCGCCGTCGTCCCGCCGTACGGCGACGCGCGCAGCGTCACCGCGATGCCGTGCCGGGTGGCGAGCCGGGCGATCACGAACATGCCGAGCCGGAGATCGTCGGCCAGCGCCACCACGTCGAACTGCGGCTGAACCGCCAACTGGGCGTTGAAGGAGGCGTAGTCCTCCTCCGACATGCCCAGGCCGCGGTCCTCGACCTCCACCACCAGGCCCTTGGCCACCAGCGCGGCCCGCACCCCGACCGGGGCCGGCGCGGGCGAGTACACGGTCGCGTTGTCGATCAGCTCGGCCAGCAGGTGGATCACGTCGGCCACCGCGGGCGGCGCCAGATACACGTCCTCGTCGGTGTGCACCTCGACCCGCTGGTACTCGGCGACCTCGCCGACGGCGCTGCGCAGGATGTCGATCAGCGCGACCGGCTCCCGCCAGCTGCGCCTGGGCTGCTCGCCGCTGATGATGACCAGGTTCTCCTCGTAGCGGCGCAACTGGCTGGCCGTGGAGTCCAGTTCGTACAGGCCCTTGAGGACGTCCGGGTCGGAGTGCCGGCGCTCCAGCGCGTCGAGCTTGGTGAGCTGCAGGTTGACCAGGTTCTGGCTCTGCCGGGCGATGCCGAGGATGACCTTCTGGAAGCCGCGCCGGGTGTCGGCGAGTTCGACCGCGGTGTGCACCGCCGTGCGCTGCGCCTTGTTGAACGCCCGTGCCACCTGGCCGAGTTCGTCCCGCCCGTAGTCCAGCGGCGGGGTCGCCAGGTCCGCGTCGACCTTCTCGCCCCGGTCCAGGCGGGCCACGACGTCCGGCAGCCTTTCCTCGGCCAGGCTCAGCGTGGCCTCCCGCAGGCCGCGCAGGCGCCGGGACAGGGAGCGGGTGATCCGCCAGGACATGCCCACGCACAGCAGCAGCGCGATCAGTCCGCCCGCGCTGAGCGAGGCGGCGGTCAGCAGCAGGCTGTCGGCCTTGTCGGCGCTGCGGTCGAGCAGCCCGGACGTCTGGTTCTCGATCAGCCGCGAGTACTGGTCGCCGACCGTGTTCAGCGCGGCCGTCCACTGCTTGCGCGCGTCGGGCAGCGAGACCTTCCCGGCGGTGGCGGACGCCCGGGCCGCGAGCACCTGGTCCTCGACGTCCTGGAGGGTCTGCCACTCGGGGCTCTGCAGGATCCGCTCGGTCTGCGTCTTCGCGCTGCCCTGCAGCGAGGGGACGATCTGGTCCTCGACGAGCCAGCGCCGGGTGTCGACCAGCTCTGCGAAGTTGGCCCACGCCTTCTCGCTCAGCTTTCCGGACGGCCAGGCCAGGGTGAGCTGCGCGTCCTCCTGCGAGACCAGCTCCGCCGCGTGCTCCAGCGCGACCAGCGGGCCGGCCTGCGAGGTGAGGTCGCCGTCGTCGACCTGGGAGAGCTCCTGGAAGGCGTGGATCTGGTCGTCGATGATCGAGCTGTACTGGTCCAGCGCCTGCGCGGCGGTGATGTCCGTGGGGTCGTCCACCTGACTCCGGTAGTACTCCAGGCTGCCCACCGAGCCGAGCACCGAGTACAGCCGGTCCGAGATGCGCGCGGGCGCCTTGTTGATCGCGTCGGTCTGGCCGACCAGCTTCGCGACCGCCTTGTCCGTCTTCTTGCGCTGCGCGTTCAGCGCGGCCCGGGTGCCGTGCGGCGAGGCCAGCCAGGCCGCCGACAGGCTGCGCTCCCGCTGCAGCGCGAGCGTCGCGTCGGTGCCCATCGCGCCGGTCGACCGGCTCAGCGTGGTCTGCCCGCGCAGCCGCAGCCCCTCGCCGAAGATCTGCGTGGTCGTCAGCGCCCACATGGCGGCGAGGGTGACGCTGGGCACCAGGGCCAGCAGGATCAGGGAGAGACGTATGGAGCCGAGACGGCGCCCGGCACCGGTCCGTGGAGACATCGTCGTCCTAGGCGATCAGCGGAGCGGAGGGGAATGGAGGGGAATGGAGGGGAATGGAGGGGAACGGAGGGGAACGGACGGGAGAACACGGGGGTGGCCGTGAGCGGGGGAGAGAAGGGGTGCACAGGATGCTATCCGTACAAGTGACCGCACGTGCCACAGGTCTCCGAATCTCTCGAGACATTGACGTACGAAGTGTCGCGCGGCGTGCGGATCAGCGCGTGCCGCGTGCCGCGAACCTGGCGACCGAGGCCACGTTCGCCTTGGTCACGAACGCCGGCCCGGTGAGCACGGGGGACACCCCGCCCCCGCTGATGTTGCCGTTCGTCCTGTACAGCCACAGCGCGTCCACCGCGAGATAGCCCTGCAGATACGGCTGTTGATCCACCGCGAACTGCACGTCACCGCTCTCGACCGCCTTCACCAGGTCCTGGTTGAGGTCGAAGGTGGCGACGTGGGCCTTGCTGCCCGACTGCTTCACCGACTTCACCGCGGTGAGCGCGAAGGGGGCGCCCAGGGTGACCACCTCGTCGATCGTCGGGTCCTGCCGCAGCCTCGCGGTGATCGCGGCGGCGGTCGCGTTCGCGTCGGTGCCCTCGACGTAGAGGTTCTCGGTCTCGCCCCCGAAGGTCTTCTTCACGCCGGCGCAGCGGGCCTCCAGGGCGACGTTGCCCCGCTCGTGGATGACACACAGGGCGTGCTTGGCCTTGAGGTCGTCCAGCTTGTCGCCGACGGCCCGCCCGGCGAGGCTCTCGTCCTGGCCGAAGAACTCCAGGACCCCCTCGGACTGCCAGGAGTCGATGCCGGAGTTGAGGCCCACCACGGGTATGTCCGCCGCCTTGGCCGCGGCGACCGGGCCCTGCATCGCCTGCGGCTTGGCGAGGGTCACCGCGATGCCGTCGACCTTCTGTTTGACCGCGTCCCGCACCAGCTCGGCCTGGGCCGCCGAGTCGGGGTCGCTGGCGTACGTCAGGTCGATGTTGTCCTTCGCGGCGGCCGCCTCGGCGCCCTTCTTCACCAGGTTCCAGAAGGTGTCGCCCTCCGAGGCGTGCGTGACCAGGGCGACCCTGAGACGGCCGGTGGCCGCCTTGCCGAGTGAGTCCGTGGCGGAGTCGGACCGTGCGCCGGATGCGGAGCAGCCGGTCGCGAGCAGACAGCCGGCCGCGGCCAGGGCGGCGGCGACGCGTACGGGTCTGCGGCGGACGGGAGGTGGGGGAGGAGTGTTCATGAGGGTGCGGCACCTCGCTGTGCGGCCGAGCAAGAGGAACAGCGAGAGGGAGCTCCCGGACGACGTCCGACTCGTCGTACGCAGTCCGGATGACTCTCGCTGGCCGGAGCCAATCGTGTGTGACCGCCGGTAGTCAAGTGATCAGCAACATTGCGTAAGTTGTCGCTGCCGCATCGTGATGATGCATACCGGCCAGCAGGGGGGACGTCTACGGCTTACGCGCCACCGCCCCGTACATCGCGATGTCCGCGTCGCGTATGACCTCGCCGTCCGTGCCGTCCGGATGCCACTTGTGGACCTGGACGATGCCCGGCTCGACGAGTTCGAGGCCCTCGAAGAACTCCCCGGCCTCGGCGAGGGTGCGCAGCCGCATCGGCATGTCGCGGGCCGCGTACTCGCGGGCGACCCGGCCGACCTCCTCGGGCGCGAACTCGGCCGTGCCGATGGACATCGCCAGATAGCTGCCCGCGGGGAGCGGTTCGAGCAGGCGGCGGACGATTCCGACGGCGTCGTGCTCGTCGAGCATGAAGTGGACGATCGCGACGACGGTCAGGGCGACCGGCTCCCCCGTGTCCAGGGTGTCGCGGAAGGCGGGGCTGTCGAGGATGGCCTGCGGATCGCGCATGTCCGCCTCGACGTACGACGTCCTGCCCTCCGGCGTGCTGTTCAGCAGGCCCTTGGAGAGGGCGAGGACCAGCGGGTCGTTGTCGACGTACACGACCCGGGCGGCCGGGGTCGCCGACTGGGCGATCTCGTGGATGTTCGGGGAGGTGGGGATGCCGGTGCCGATGTCGAGGAACTGGCGTACCCCCGCCTCCGTGGCCAGCCAGCGCACCGCGCGGTTCATCCAGTCGCGGTTGGCCCGCATGTGGACCGGCAGGGCGGGCCACTCCCGGCACATGGCGTCGCCGGCCTCCTGGTCCGCCGGGTAGTAGTCCTTGCCGCCCAGGATGTAGTCGTAGATCCGCGCGGCGTGCGCGGTCCCGTCCGCGGCGGAGCCGCTGTCGGCTGCAGTGGTACGGCCGGTCGGCCGGGCGCTGTCCTCGGGCACGGTGGCCCTCCCGTCACGTCGTCGATCTCCCGGAAACCTCCACAACTGACTTCCCCAACTAGCTTCCTCAACTCCCGGGCTGCGCAAACCACTTGAGCAACAGCAGTCACCGGCTCAGGCCTGGGACACACGTACGACCCCGCGCCCGCGGCGTGTGGGAAATCGACACCGCAGCGGCCGTCGATGGAAGGAATCCTCCATCCCGGGCCACTGGCTGGAGGACCCTCTCTGCCCGCCTCCACGCTGAGCCGTGGTCGGTCAGGGCGTCCCGATCCCGTGTGCGTGTGTGGGTGCTGGGGTGGGCGCCGGGCCGGCGTGTCGACAACGGTGGAGAGGACCCCCGATGACTGCTGAGCGTGTGCTGACGCCGACTCCCACGGCGTACCGATGGCGGTGGGCGGCGCTCGCCGCCCTGCTGCTCGGTGAGGCGATGAACCTGCTGGACGCGACCATCGTGCAGGTCGCCGCGCCCGCCATCCACGCGGATCTGGGCGGGTCGGTGTCCGACATCCAGTGGTTCACGACCGCCTACACCCTGCCGTTCGCGGTGCTGCTGATCACCGGTGGACGGCTGGGGGACATCGCCGGCCGCAAGCGGCTGTTCGTCATCGGCGTCACGGGGTTCATGCTCGCGTCCGCCGCGTGCGCCGTGGCGCCGTCGGTGGGGCTGCTGATCGGCTTCCGGGTCGTGCAGGGCGCGGCGGCGGCCGTGATCATTCCCCAGACCATCGGTCTGATCAAGGCGATGTTCGCCGGGCCCGAGATGTCCAAGGCCCTCGGCACCATCGGTCCCGTGATGGGTCTGGCCGCCGTGTGCGGGCCGGTGCTCGGCGGTGTGCTCACCCATGCCGATCTGTTCGGTTCCTCGTGGCGCGCGGCGTTCCTGGTGAACGTCCCCGTCTCGCTCGTCGTGCTCGCGCTCTCTCCAAGGCTGCTGGAGAACCGGGCGCCGAAGCGGCCCACCCTCGATCTGACCGGCACGTTGCTGGCCGTGGCCGGGATCGGGCTCGTGGTCCGTCCGCTGATCGGTGCGGACCTCTCCGCGCTGTCGGGGTGGAGCTGGGGGTCCATCGCGGCCGGGCTGTGTCTGATGGCGGTGTTCGCGGTGCACCAGCGGCGGGTGGCGGCCGCCGGGCGCAGCCCGCTGGTGGAGCCGAGCCTGTTCGCCCACCGCGGCTTTCCCGCGGCGCTGTTGACGTCCATGTCGTTCTTCGCCGTCACCAACGGGCTGATGACGGTCATCGTGCTTCAGCTGCAACTCGGCCTGGGTGCCGACGTGTTGAAGGCAGGCCTGACTCTGGCGCCGTGGTCGGTGGGCCTGGCGGTCGCCTCCTGGATCGCGGGCGCGCACCTCGTGAAGCGGTACGGGCGTCGGATGATGTCCCTCGGCCTCGTGGCGCTGTTGGTGGGTGTGCTGTCCGCCATCGCGGTGTACCACGCGGCGGATCCGACCTCCTATCCCGCGCTGCTGCTGTTCGCGCTGGGGGTCGTCGGGCTGGGCGTGGGACTCTTCAGCCCCGCCTTCTTCACCATCGCCCTGAAGCCGCTGCGGCCGCAGGAGATCGGCTCGGCCGCGGGGTTGCTCAACGCGGTCCAGCAGTTGGGCGCCACGTTGGGGGTCGCGATTCTCGGCAGCGTGTACCTGGGCGAGGCGCGGGTCGGTGACGGGGCGTCGGCTCTGCGGGCGGTTCAGGTGGCGCTCTGGGGGGCGGTGGTGTTGGTGGGGGTGAGCTTGCTGACGAGCCGGATGATGGGCGATGAGGCTGACGGTGGGTTGGCCTGAGCCGAGGCTTCTTCGCCCCCGCCGCCCCTTCCCGTCCCGATCCGGGGGCCGGCCCCCGGACCCCCGCTCCTCAAACGCCGGAGGGGCTGAATTGTCGCCGGCCGGGGCTTGAATCCTTGAGCCCGTCCGGCGTTTGAGGACGAGGCCGTTCAGGCCGAAACGGGGGTCTGGGGGCGGAGCCCCCAGGGCGGGTCACAGTCACGGGCGGGTCAGAGTCACGGGCGGGGTCACATCCACGTGCGGGTCGGCGAAGCGGAGCGCCGCGTACGGGACAGGTCCGTCGTGATCGGGCTCGCCGCCTTCAGGTTCCGGAGGACCGGGCTGGTCTCCAGTGTGCGGATCGCGTCCAGGGAGCCGAGGCGGCGGGCCAGATAGCGGTGCAGGTCGGCGGGGTCGCGGCAGAGGGCCTGGGCGACCAGGTTGGTGGGGCCGGTGGTGGCCGCGACGAAGGCCAGTTCGTCGTGGTCCGCGAGCGTCGTCGCCACGTGTTCCTGGTGGGCCGGGCTCACCGACATCCACAGCAGCGCCCGCGTGTTGGCGCCGAAGTGGCCCGCGTCGACCTCGACGTCGTAGAAGATCGCGCCGCCCGCCCGCAGATCCGCGAGCCGGCGCGCCACGGTGACCGGGGACCAGCCGGTCGCCTGCGCGAGCTCGGCATGCGTGGCCCGTCCGTCTCTCTGCAGGGCGACCAGCAACTCGCAGTCCCGCTCGGAGAGTTGGCGTGGCACCGGCACATACGGCCGGTCGTCCGCCTCGTGCTCGCGCAGGACGCGCTGCTGCCTCTCGTCCAGTGTGTCGGCGCTCCGGCGCCAGTTCGTCGGGCCGCCCAGGTAGGTGTGCAGCAGGAGGTGCGCGGAGACCGCGGTGATGTTGCCGGTGCGTGGAATGTCGCGCAGGAGAAGGGAGTTGGCCGCGTCCGTGGGCGTGTGGATGATCGACACGATCTCCGTACCGCCGGAGGCGAGCTTCACCCACGACGTGTCAGGCCGGCGCACCAGCGCATGCGCCAGGTCCTGAGCGGAACTCGCCGCAGCGGTGAGCCGGACGATCCACTGCGTCTGCCCCGCCTGATGGGGGTCCGCCAACCCCACGACCCGCAACGAGGCCTCCGTACGCAGCCGACGGTAACGGCGGGCGACCGTCTGGGCCGAGACACCGAGCGCGACGGCGATCCGGCTGAACGGCGCGCGGCCGTCGATGTGCAGCGCGTGGATCAGGGCACGGTCCAGGTCGTCCAGCATGCGTACATTGTTCAGCTTCTTCAGGGGGCCCGCTCCGTGGATGTCCATCCGCCGGCCGACCCGGCGGACGCGGACCGCGCTTCGCGGTCGCGAGCCGGGTCGGCCCGGGCAGGCGTGACTACAGCTGTACGGCCTCTTGTACGGTCTCCACGGTCTGCGCTTCCTTCTTGCGCTGCCGGCGGCCGATGCGCGGCTCCTGGTCCGGCAGCCAGCCGAAGGTGAGGCAGCTGCCGATGATTCCCAGGAGCAGGCCGATGAAGAAGCCGCCCAGGTTCGAGGTGACCCAGGTGCCCAGGGAGGCCAGGACGCCCATGATCGAGTAGAACAGGCGCTGGGCGGGGCTGAAGAGGATCAGCAGTCCGCACAGCAGCATCACGGCCGGCAGCAGGTAGCCGGTCAGGCCCTGCATGCCGATGTGCATGATGACCTTCAGCGAGGCCTTCTCGGTGAGCAGGATCTCCGCCCCGCCCAGGGCGAGCAGCAGCCCGCCCGGGAACGGACGGCGGGCCCGCCACTGACGGAAAGCGGGCCGCGCGCCTTGTTTCGGAGTGTCCGACATCAGCAACCCGAGTCGCTGAAGCTGAGTTTCAGGCCCGGAAGCTTGAACACCCCGGCGGTGGTCGCGTAGTTGGTCTGCCGCAGGTTGGCGATGTGCACCGTGTCGGCCTGCTGACTGAAGACGCCCTTCTTGCCCTTGACCCCGGCCTTGGTGAGCGTGCTGGCGTCGTTGCCGATCTCGATGTTGTTGAAGGACGCGTCGCCCGACAGCTCGGTCGAGTCGGTGGTCAGGTCGCTCGCCTGGACCTTCGACGAGCCGCTGCCCGCCTTGATGAGCAGGTTCGTGCCGCCCAGGTCGACGCTCTGGCACAGGCTGTCCAGCGTCGCGTTCTTGATGGCGGAGGTGACGATCAGCACCTGGCCGCCGGTGTCACCCGCGTTCGGGCTGTTCGGGATCATGCTGTCGAGGTCGCCGAACTGCTCGAATCCGGTGCCGTCGAGCGACTTGGCGGTGACGGTGAAGGGCATTCCGGAGATCGAGAACGACACCCCCAGCGCCCCCTCGGCGGTCATGATCGCGAGGCCGGCGGCGACCGCGACGGCGGGCACGGCCATCACGGCGGCGCGGCGCAGCCGGACCCGCCCGCGTCTGGCGGGGTCGGGCGAGGAACCGCTTTCCGGGTTCCCCGGGGTGTGGTCGGCGGACGAGGTGACGTCCGAGGACGAGGCCATTTCTGCTCCCATGTGCATAGTCATTGCGGGTTGGGCATCAGCGGCACGTTGTCCTGGCGCGGACAGCGGACTGCGGCGCACGCCTCCTCACAACTCCCGGCGGGCGTAAGGGCTTTCTCGTACTCCGCAGTAGCCGTCGAGGAAGTTACCCGTGGTTACTTTTAGGGGTCAAGGGAGTTGTGGAAAAAGGGTGTCGATTGTGCCTCACCTGTGCGTCAGTGGCCGCGCGGGGCTGGAGTGCATCTCTTGAACGATCGTCAACTCCCTTGTCGCGCCTTGACGTTGACTGACACTCAGGTCTAGAACTGCCCCTGGCTTTCCCCCCGGATCCGTGGCGCCGGATCCCGCCGAGCGGCATCGTCCGCGTTCCCGGAAACCCCCACGCCCCCGACGGTCCCGCACGGGCACTTCCCCCCTGGTCCGTGCGGGCCCGCCTCTCCCCGCCCGGTTTCGGCAGGCGGCCCTCCCCACGGGTCTTCGGTCGGTCACCGGCCGGTCGCCGTTGCCGGTCCGCCACGTACGGAGAAGGCGTCACGGACCGGCAACGGCGGACGCCGACTCGCGTCCCCCTACGCCACTTTCAGCCCCCACACATCAGAAAAGAGACCCCCGCATGCGCACTCGCACCCTCATCACCCTCGTCGGCGCCGTCGCCGCCCTCGCGATCCCCGCGGCCGTCCCCGCCTCCGCGGCCGACACCTCCGTCCTCACCACCGGTTCGGCCGGCGGCACCGCCGTCGCGGTCGGCGACGTCCTCACCGCACCGCTGGCCAGCGGCACCAACGCCACCCTCTACTCCAGCTCGACCGGCACCAGTGGCGTCACGTGCACGTCGTCCGAGTTCACCGCCACTGTCACCGACAACCCCGCCGCGCCGGGCACGGCCACCGAGTCGGTCAGCGCGCAGACCTTCGACAGCAGCAGCTGCTCCAGCAACGTCGTCGGCGTCCTCGGCGTCAGCAGCATCACGGTCGACAACCTGCCGTACACCACCTCCGTGGCCTCCGACGGCACCCTCACCGTGACCCCGGCGAGCGGCTCCACCATCCAGACCACGGTCAAGCTGACCACCCTGCTGGGCAGCATCACGTGCGTCTACCAGGCCGCCAGCCTGACCGGCACGGCGAGCAACGACGACAACAGCATCAACTTCACCAACCAGCAGTTCACCAAGTCGTCCGGCTCGTCGCTCTGCTTCAGCAGCGGCTACTTCACCGCCAAGTACGCCCCGGTGACCGACAACGGCGCGACGGTCTACGTCAACTGACGCCAAGTCAGGGGTAGTTCAGCGTCGACGCAGACGCAGCGCCAGGGCGGCGCCGCCGGTGAGCACCAGCACCGCGGCGGCGCCGCCCGCGATCACGGGCGCGGAGGGCCCCGAGCCGCCGGTGGACGTCGAGGCCACCGGAGTGCTGTCGGGTGCGGTGGTGCTCTGCCGCGAGCTCGCCGCGGCCTCGGCGGTCCGGGAGGGCGTCGTACGAGGCTCCGGGGTCGCCGAAGGGCTGCCGCTCGCGCTCTTCCCGCCGCCGGCCGAGGACGGCGACGCCGCCCGGCCGCCGCTGCTGCCGCTCTTTGCCGCCCCGAACACCACGTCGGAGCACGAGTAGTACGTGTCCGTGGTGCTGCTGTTCTGCCAGATCGTGTAGAGCACGTGGTGCCCGGTCCGGTCGGACGGCAGCTTCGCGGTGATGCGGTACGCGCCGTTCGTCAGCGCCGGGTCCTTGACCGCCGCGAACGGCTGCTCCGGCAGCTCGGACCAGGTCAGCGGCCTCTTCGGGTCGTAGCCGGTCTTGGTGAGGTAGAGCTTGAACGTGCCGGTGTGCGGGATCGTCGAGGCGTACTTCATCGTCATCGTCGCGCCCGGCTTCAGGGTCGTCGACGGCCAGTCGGAGCGGGCGAGGTCGAGTCCCTTGTAGGCGGGCAGGCCCCCGCTGCACAGCTTTCCGTCGGGGATGACCTGGCGGTCCCTGCCGTTCACGTCCGGCACCCGCAGGTTGTCCCACAACGTGAAGGGGGCGCCGTTCGCGGCGACGGCGGCCTTGCAGGCGGCCGACTGCGCGTTGCTGCCGCCGTCGGGGGAGCAGGCGTACACCCGGCTGACCGGATCCGTGGGCGCACCGTGCGCCTGCGCGGGGCCCGCCGCCCACAGGGACAGCAGGAACGGGGTCACGAGGGCGGCCGCCAGGGCGGTGCGGTGTGCGGTCATCCGGGGCATCCGGAACGTCTCCTCGGCCGGCGCGGAACGGTGTGCTCCCGTGAAGTACGGGAAACCGGCCCGGCGCGTTCACCGCTTCGAGCTCTCCATGAATCGGGGCGATCCCGGTCAACCGGCCGAGTTCCGGGACGCGTTTCCGGCTCGCGTCGCGGGTGTCGCGCGCGGCGCGAAGATCTCCCCCGCGGCACCTGCCCGCGCATCCGTCGTTCGTTCACCTGGGCCGTACGCCCCTCGGGGCCACCCACGTCTCATTGAAAAACCAACCGGTCGCCTCGTACTCTGGCGGTCGCCGGCACGGGCACCTCTCCGTCTGGTCTGTCATCCGCTTTCGGGGGGACCGAGGGAGGGACATGCCTCAATCGACCTTGACGGCCACCGTGCCCCGTCAGCTCGTCCATCGGGCATCCGTCGCTGAAACGTTTCTCACCGGCTGGGCGCGGACCGGAGCCAACAGGTTCAGGTTGTTCGCGCAGTGGCCGCGCGCCCATCAGTTACACGTGTCTCCCGACCGGTCCGCGTACGAACCGCTGCTCGTCGCGGAGACCGTCCGCCAGTGCGGAGCACTCCTCGCGCACGCCGAGTACGAAGCCCCGCTCGACCACTTCTTCGTCCTCAAGGAACTGCGCTTCACCACGCATCCCGAGCACCTGGCCGTCGGCGCCGCCCCCGCCGAACCGGTGCTCGACGTCAGGATCTTCGACGTCCGCAGGCGCGCCGGCCGCCCGACCGCGCTCCGCTACGACACCGACGTACGTCTGGGTGGCGAACGCGTCGCGACCGCGCACATCTCCGTCAGCTGGACCAGCGAGTCCGTCTACCGCAGACTGCGCGGCGGCCGCACCGCGGCCACCGTCTCCCCACTGCCGATCCCGCCCGCCCTGCCGACCACCACCGTGGGCCGCGCCCTGTCCACGGACGTCGTCCTCGCCCCGCCCGACCGCCCCGGCCGCTGGCAACTGCGTGTAGATACCGCCCATCCCGTTTTCTTCGACCACCCACTCGACCACGTCCCCGGCATGCTGCTCCTGGAGGCGGCCCGCCAGGTCACCCGCACGCGGACCGCCGAACCGGGATCGTCGGCGTCCTTCCACGCCACCTTCCACCAGTACGCCGAACTGGACCGACCCACCTGGATCGAGGTGACCGGCGGGGACGGGACAGACCTGGAAGTCCGGGGAACGCAGGGCGAGTCGACCGTCTTCGGGTGCACCGTCGGCGCCGCCGCACGGTGAGATATCGTTCACGGGGAGTAAAAAACAAACAGCACGACCCGTTCTTTCCAGTCCCAGGAGTGTTCAGCCGATGGCGAGGCAGTTACGCGCCGAGCAGACTCGCGCGACGATCATCACAGCCGCAGCAGACCTGTTCGACCGCCGCGGCTACGAATCGACCAGCCTGAGCGACATCGTCGAACACGCCCAAGTCACCAAGGGTGCCCTGTACTTCCACTTCGCGGCGAAGGAGGACCTGGCCCACGCCATCATGGAGCTCCAGTCCAGGGCCCTGCGCGAGGTGACGAAGGACCTGGACGGCCGGAGCTACTCCTCGCTCGAAACCCTGATGCGCATCACTTTTGCCATCGCCCGGCTGTCCGTCGAGGGGCCGATCCCGCGGGCCGGGCTCCGGCTCGCCACCGGTTCGGTCGCGGTGCGGCCGCCGCTCGAGCACCCCTTCACCGAGTGGCGTGACATCGCCTCCCGCAAACTCCTCGGCGCCATCAAGGAGTCGGACGTCCACCCGGACGTCGACGTCGACGCCGTGGCCCACTCCCTCGTCAGCTTCTTCGTCGGCACCCGCGTCGTGGGCCACTCCCTCGAACCCGTCGCCCGCCAGCCCCGCAGGCTGGCCGAGATGTGGCACGTCATGGTCCGGGGTCTGGTCCCGGTGACCCGCCGCGCCCGTTATCTGAGCCTCGCCGCCCGGCTGGAGCGGGAGATCAGACCCGTCTGACCGAGGCTCTATGGTGAGGCGCATGCCCGACACCCCGTCCGCGTCCGTGATCCTCGGCAACGAGCCGGGTTCGTTCCCCTATAGCGTGCTCGCCGAGCGCCATCCCGCGATCATCCGGCAGGTCCGGGAGGCCTTCCCGTACGGCCCCGCACAGCACCGCGCACTCGACGCGCTGCTCGCGAGCTGCACCAAGGGCGTCGTCGAACCGCTCCCCGCCGACGCGCACGACCGGGCCCGCTGGGAGACGTGGGGCTCGGCCGAGTACACCGGCCGTTCCTGGTACGACGTACCCTGGCTCTGGTCGGAGAGCTACTTCTACCGCCAACTCCTCGAAGCGGTCGGTTACTTCGGCACCGGACCCTGGCAGGGCATCGACCCGTTCCGCCCCTTCAAGCTGGCCGAGCTCGACTCCGCCGAGACGGACGAGGAGCTGACCGCCCTCGACGCGCTGTCCGCCGGTGACCAGGACCGGGCCCTGCTGCACGGCTCCCTCTGGGGCAACCGCGCCGACCTCGGCTTCCGCCTCTCCACCGCGGACACCGGTATCGGGGACGCCGCCCCGGGCCTGGTGGCCGACGACAGCGAGGCCCTCTGGTCGCTGCTCCCGCCGTCCGGCGCGGGCACGCTGTGCCTGATCGCCGACAACGCGGGCCGCGAACTCATCCCCGATCTGCTGCTCATCGCCCACCTCCTCGAACGCGGGCGCATCCAGCGCGCCGTCCTGCACGTCAAGCCGTATCCGTACTACGTCTCCGACGCGACGACGGCCGACGTGCTCGACGCGCTGAGGAGGCTGACCGGGGCGCAGGGCGCCGCCGTCGAGTACGGCCGCATCCTGTGGTCGGCGATGACCGACGGCCGCCTCACGCTGCGCGCCCACCCCTTCTCCGCGGCACCGCTGCCGTTCGCGGACCTGCCCGACGACCTCCGCGCGGAACTCGCCACGGCCACGGTGACCATCGTGAAGGGCGACCTCAACTACCGCCGCCTGGTGGGCGACCGGCTGTGGCCTCCGACCACACCCTTCAGTGAGGTCACCGCCCACTTCCCCGGCCCGGTGGCCGCCCTGCGCACCCTGAAGTCCGACGTGATCACCGGCCTGGACCCCGCCACGGAGGCCGCACTCGTGGCGGCCGAGGGACAACGGTGGCGGACCGGCGGCACTCACGCGCTGATCCAGGTCCGCACCTGAGAGCCGGGCTCTGAGCCTCAAGTCACCTGCACCGGAAGCGACTTGATGCCATTGATGAAGTTGGACGTCAGCCGCCTGGCCGGCCCCGCCGTGCGCAGGGCCGGCAGCGCGCGCAGTGCCTCGCCGTACAGCACCCGCAGCTGCAGCCGGGCGAAGTGCGCGCCCAGGCAGACGTGCGGGCCGTCGCCGAAGGAGACGTGCGGGTTCGGCGCCCGGGACAGGTCGAGGCGGTCCGGTGCGGTGAAGACCCGTTCGTCGTGGTTGGCGGAGGCGTGGAAGACGACCACCTTGTCGCCGGCGCGAATGCGCCGCCCCGCCAGCTCGGTGTCCTGGACGGCCGTCCGGCGGAAGGTGAGGACGGGCGGATGCCGGCGGAGCAACTCGTCGACGGCGAGAGTGAGTTCGGTCTTCCCCGCGCGGAGTTGTCCGTACGCCTCCGGGTGCTCGGCCAGGGTGAGCAGGCCGCCGGGAGCGGCGCTGCGGACCGTGTCGTTGCCCGCGACGGTGAGCAGGAAGAAGAACATCTCCAGTTCGGCGTCGGCGAGTTCGGGGTCCTGGGCGAGCGTGGTCAGCACGTCGTCGGCGGGGTGGCGGCGCTTGTGTGCGGCGAGCTGCTGGGCGTAGGCGAACATGTCGCGCAGAGCCGCGGGGGAGCGGGGGTTGACCGGTGTGCCCGCCGCGTCGAGCACGGGTGCGCCGGCCTCGTCCGGGTCCTGGTAGCCAATGACCCGCTGCGTCCAGTGCAGCAGCAGACCGCGGTCGCCGTCCGGGACGCCGAGCAGGTCGGCGAGGTTGAGCAGGGCGTAGTCGTCGGTCACGGCGGTGACGAGGTCGACGGTGCCGTCCGCCGCGCGGGCCGTCCGCAGCGCCCGGTCGAACAGCGTCCGGGCCCGCTCCTGCGCGACGGCCGTGAAGCGGTCGATGCGGCCCGGGGTGAAGGCACGGCTGACCAGCCGTCTCAACCGCCCGTGGCCCGGCGGGTCCTGATTGAGCATCATGCGCCTGATGAAGGGGAGGTCGTCCGGGTCGGGATCGCGGATCTGGGTCGCGCCGAGGTGGGAGGAGTACGTCGCCGAGTCCTTCAGGACGCGCACGACGTCCGCGTGCCGGGTCACTGCCCAGAACCCCGGCCCGGCCGGCCAGCCCAGCACCTCGGGCTCGTCCTGCCAGGCCACGGGGTGGTGGTCGCGCAGAACGCGATAGGCGGCATGGGGTACCCCGGCGGCGTACTGCCGCGGGTCGAAGACGTCCGGAACCGGCGGGGCCTCGCGCACATTCATGCGACCACGGTGGCGTGGCGGGCAGGGCTCGGCAAGGGAACACGCGCGGCGGGCGGGCCGGTCCGTGGGCTGCGGGGAAGCCTTTCGTGCGGCGCCTCGTATTTCTCCGAAGAGTGACGGTTCGGCTCGCTGTCATGTGGTGATCATGACAAATCCCTGGTAGTCATGCCGCATGGCGTTACGTCGATTGCGGACGGGAATCGGGAAAACGGTGGCCGTCGCGGCTGCCCTGACACTGCTCCTCGCGGCCTGCGGCGACGACGGGGAGGGCTCCACGGGCGGCGGCGGGCGGACGAAGATCACCGTGGCCGCCCTGCCGTTGACCGACTCCGCCGCGCTCTACATCGCGCGGGACCGCGGACTGTTCAAGAAGGAGGGGCTGGACGTCACGATCCAGCCAGTGCAGCAGAGCATCCAGGCGCTGCCCGCTCTCGCCAAGGGCCAGGTCGACGTGATCGCGAGCGCGAACTACGTGACCTTTTTGCAGGCCGACGAGAAGGGCACCCTCGACCTCCGCATCCTCGCCGAGGGCGTACGGGTCGCGCCGCACATGATGGACGTACTGGTGCCGAAGGACTCGGGCATCAAGAGCGTCGCCGACCTCGCGGGCAAGAAGGTCGCCGTCAACATCCTCAACAACATCCAGTCGCTGACGCTCAACGCGATCCTCGACGCGCAGGGTGTCGGGCGGCCCGTCTACCGGCAGATCGCCTTTCCGCAGATGGGGCCCGCGCTGGAACGCAAGCAGGTGGACGCCGTGCACGCGGTGGAGCCCTTCGACAGCGCGATCCAGGGGGAGTTGAAGGCGAAGGTGCTGCTGGACGGCGGGTCGGCTCCGGTCCAGTCGTTGCCCATCAGCGGGTACGTCACCACGCGGAAGTTCGCCGCCGAGCATGCCAAGGCGGCAACTGCCTTCCAGAGTGCCATCGAGGCCGCCTCGAAGATCGCGGCACAGGACCCGTCCGCCGTACGCGCCGAACTGCCCAAGTACACCAAGGTGACCGCGGACCAGGCCAAGTCGATCGGGCTGCCGGCGTATCCCGCCTCCAGTGACGCGGCACAGCTGCGGCGGCTGACCGAACTCATGAAGAAACAGGGGCTGTTGAAGAAGGCCCTCGACCCGGCGACGCTGCTGGTCAAGTGAAACGACCGCAACGGCTGAAACGGCATCAGGATCTGTGGCTGGGCACCCTCGGCGTCCTGCTGGCCTTCGGAGTCTGCGAGGCGGTGGGCCGGGCGGGCGTCGTCCGGCGCGCCTACCTTCCGCCCGCCTCCGAAGTCCTCGCCCGCGCCGTCGAGTTGGCGGGCGACGGCGCCTTCCTCGACGGGGTCGGTGCCACCCTGCGGGCCTGGGCGCTGGGGCTCGGCCTCGCCGTCGCGATCGCCGTCCCGCTCGGTCTGCTGCTCGGCAGCGTGCCGGTCGTCGACTCCGCCGTACGCGTGATCGTGGAGTTCCTGCGGCCGTTGCCGTCGGTCGCACTGATCCCCCTGGTCTCGCTGCTCCTGGGCACCGGCACCGAGACCAAGGTCGCGCTGATCACGTACGCGTCGGTGTGGCCCGTCCTGTTCAACACGATCTACGGCCTCGGCGAGACCGACCCGCTCGCCAAGGACACCCTGCGCGCCTTCGGCTTCGGCCGGCTCTCGGTCCTCCTGCGGGTCGAACTGCCCGGCACGGCCCCGTTCATCGCCGCCGGCATCCGTATCTCGGCGGCCATCGCCCTCATACTCGCCGTGGCCACCGAACTCCTCTCCGGCTTCGGTGAAGGCCTCGGCATCTTCATCGCCCAGGCCGGCCTGGCCACCGACGGCACCCGCGACGTCCTGGCCGGCGTGGTCTGGGCAGGCGCCCTCGGCCTGGTCATCAACGGCGTCCTGGTGTGGGGAGAACGCCGGTTGTTCCCCTGGACCCCGGAGCGGCGGGCGGCCGGGAGCGGGGTGCGGTCATGAAGGCGGTGCCCGCTCCGGCGACCAGGCGGCGCAGAGACGTCCCGCACGGCGGATCCCGCGACCCTGCCAAAAGCACGCTCCATCAAGTCCTCCTCCGCCTCCTGGTCCTGGTTCTCGTCCTCGCCCTCTGGCAGGTGGCCGCCCAGGCCCACGGCAGCGTCTACTTCCCGCCCCCGGGCCGGATCGCGCGCCGCGCCCACGAGTTGTGGTTCTCGGGGCCCGTCCGGCGCGCGTTTCTCACCGAGGCCGCCATCGGGGACGTACTGCCGAGTGTCGGACGGATGGCGGCCGGGTTCGGGATCGCCGCCGGTGCCGGGATCGCCGTCGGCGTGGTGGTCGGGCGGTCGCGGTGGGCGTACGCCCTGTGCAATCCCGTGCTGCAGTTCGCGCGGGCCGTGCCGCCGCCGGCGCTGGTGCCCGTCTTCGTCGTCGTCCTCGACTTCGGTACGCCGATGCAGATCGCGTCGATCGCCTTCAGCGCCGTCTGGCCGGTGCTGGTCAACACGGCGGAAGGGGTGCGCAACACCGACCCGCTGCGGCACGACGTCGCCGCCGTCCTGCGCCTGAACCCCGTCGAACGGCTCCGGTTCCTGCTCCTGCCCTCCGCGCTGCCCCGCATCTTCGCGGGCCTGCGCCTCAGCCTCTCGCTCTCCCTCATCCTCATGGTGTTCTCCGAACTGCTGCCGGGCACCGCGAACGGCATCGGCTACACGCTCACCGACGCCCAGTCGCGCTCCGACCTGCTCACCGTATGGGCGGCCCTGCTCCTCCTCGGTGTCCTCGGATACCTCCTCAACACCGCTCTGCTGGCGGTCGAGAGACGGCTCGTCGGCCGGGGAAGGAGCACGGCATGACGCTCCGCCTCGACTCCCTCGGCCAGCGCTACGGCGACCAGCGCGTTCTGCACGACATCACGCTCACCGTCCCCGACGGCCAACTCCTGTGCGTCGTGGGCCCGTCGGGGTGCGGCAAGTCCACGCTGCTGCGCACCGTCGCGGGACTGCAGCCCGCACGCGAGGGCACCGTCACCTTCGACGGAACCCCGGTCACCGGCGTACCCGACCACCTGGCCGTCGTCTTCCAGGACTACGGCCGCTCCCTCTTCCCCTGGCTCACCGTCCGCGACAACGTCGCCCTCCCGCTGCGCCGCCGCGGTCTCGCCAGGGCCGAACGCCGCGCCGAGGCCGAGCGCATCCTCGAGCGCGTCGGACTCGACGGAGCCGGCCGTCGCCACCCCTGGCAGCTGTCCGGCGGCATGCAGCAACGCGTCGCCATCGCCCGCGCCCTGGTCTGCCGCCCCTCGCTGCTGCTCATGGACGAACCCTTCGGCTCCCTGGACGCCCAGACCCGCGAGGACCTCGAGGACCTCCTTCTCGAGGTCCACCGCACCGACGGCACGACCATCGTCTTCGTCACCCACGACATCGACGAGAGCGTCTACGTAGGCGACCGCGTCGTCGTCCTGTCCCCGGGCCCCGCCTCCCGCATCGTCCTCGACCTGCCCGTCGAACTTCCCGGCAAGCGCGACCAGATCGGCACCCGGGGCCTGCCCGAGTTCGTGGCCCTGCGGGCGGAGGTGGGGCGGGCCGTACGGGGATAGAGCGCGACGAGCGGGCCCACCGTGACAGCCCGAGTGATCCGGTCCGCTTCTGTGCGCCCCGTGCCAACTTGCCCGTCCTCCTGCGGTGTTCGGCGCGGATCGCCAGAATCGGGGCATGGCCATCCGCGAACTCAGCTACGTGCTCCTCCGCGATCCCGACTCGGGTGCCGACCGGCTCACCCCCGTCACCGCGGTGCCCGACGGCGTGCCGGACGACCTGATGCAGCGGATCATCACCGCCACGCACGGCGCCGCCCCCGCGTCGGGGGCCGCGCTCAGCTACACCCGGCTGCCCCACCGCGAGGGCGGCGGACTCCTGTGCAGCGCGCGCCTGGACGAGGACTCCGAGCGGTTGCGCGTCGACGCGCGCTACGAGGCCGGCGACCCCGACGGGACCCGGCGGCGCTGGCCCGTCGACGCCTGGCGGCCGAGCGCCCTGGCCGCACGAGGCGACGAGGCGTTCGCGCCGGAGGACCGGCTGTGGGACGACGCCCTGCTGGTGAAGTTCGCGTCCGACCAGGGCCGGCGCGTCGCCCCGTTCCTCGCCGACGTGCGCGGCCTGTTCGCCGACCCCGCGGGCCGTCAGATCGTCGTGGCCGAGCAGGACCAGGAGACCGTGGCGCGCTGGATCGCCCTCGCCTGCGCCTCGCTGCCCGTGGCGTACGCGCGGGCGCTGACGTTCACCACCCATTCCGCCGACCCGGGCGCCGCCCCGCAGCAGATCCTCGGCATCGACCCGGACACGGACCCCGAGGTCTTCGACCGGAAGGACCTGCCGACCATCACCCATCTCTTCCGGGTGCACGACGGCCTGGGCGGCCCGGGCAGTCCGCCCCTGGCCGACTCCTGGGCGGAGGCGGCCGCCTGGCTCTGGCGGGAGGGCGTGGTCCCACGGCCCGGCGGGCCCGAGGAGGGGACCGCGGACGGCTCCGGCGCCTTCGGTTCTGCTGGCGACGCCGAAGGCCGCGACGGTTCCGGCGGCTCCCGCGACTCCGGCCTCTCGCCCGGCGCCGCTGCGGCCGGTCAGGCTCCGGCTCCCCAACCTCCCGCCCCCCAGGACCCCTTCGCCCTCCTTCCCCTCGTCCGCCGAGCCCTCACCGCCCGCAGCGACGACGCGTTCGAGGCACTCCCCGACGGCAGCCTGCTGTCCGAGATCCTGACCGCCGCCACCCGCGCCGCCGAACAGGGCCCGCTCGACGACGCCCTCGCCCGGGACCTCGCGGAGATCGCCCGGCGGATCGCGACGCACCGGCGGGACGCGGTCCAGCCGCTCGTCGCCGCCCTGCTCCGGCGCCAGGCGAAGGCAGCGCACCCGCAGGACGTCGTCCCCGCGCTGGAAGCGGCCCGCGGCGAGCTGCCTCTCGACGACGGGACCTGGCGCACCGTGCGCTCCGAGTTCGGCCCGCCGCCCGAGGACGAACTGCGCAGGCTGCTGCGTCAACCGCCGTCCCCCGCCTGGGAGAAGCCGCTGCGCGCCCTGCTCACCCCCGGCGCCGACCGCGGCTCCACCGTGGACGAGGCGGTGCTGGGACTCGCTCGCGCCCTGAGCCGGCCAGACGACCGACAGCCCTGCGCCGACGCCGTGGCGCTGCTCGCGGCCCTGGGGGACCGCGTGTTCACCCGCCGGGTCCTGAACCGGCTCGCCGAGGGAGCGGAGGGCCGCCGCATCGGTGCCATTCGCGACCTGGCGGCCTCGCCGCACGGCGTCTGGCTGCGCGACCACCTGGACGGGGCGCCCTTCGTCGTACGCATCGCCGCGTCGGCGGCCAACCTCGGCGGCGCCCCGTACGGCCGCACCGGTGTGGAACTCTGGGCGGAACTGGCGAAGCTGCACCTGGACGGACAGGTCTCCGACGTACCCACCCTGAAGATCCTCTGGGCCCTGGCCTGGCCGGAGAAGAGCGGAGTGCCGCCCAAGCACGAGCAGGGCAGGGTCACCGACGTGTGCCCCGCCCGGCTGATCGTCGAGGCGGGCTGGGAGAGCCGCCTCAGCCACTGGCTCAGGCACCCGGGGCGGGTCACCCAGGAGTACTTCGACTTCGCCCGCGCGGTCTCCGGGTCCCGCAGGCTCGCGCCATCCGAACAGGCCCTCGCCCAACTGCTCGTCCTCGCACGCGACTTCGCGCGCGGAGAGGAGACGGTCGGCCCCTTCATGGAACGCCTGCCCGTGCTGGAGCGGGATGCCGGACGCCTGGACGAGGTGGTGCGGGACCGCATCGACTGCTGGATCGCCCGCGGCATGGCCCGCACCGAGCCCGCCGAGCTGTACCGCACCCACGCCCTGCACTACGTCGCCACCGGCAGCCTGGGACTCATCCACGAGTACGGCAAGGCCGTGCGGCACGCCCAGCGCCAGGGCGGCACGCTGGAACCCGCGGCCCTGCGGGATCCGAGCCGCCTGGCCGCTCTGTTCGTCATCTGGGGTCAACCCCACCGGGGCGCCAGGGGCCGCTGGCGCGACCTGTCCAACGAGCTGCTGTACGAGGTCCTCGGCGCCGTGGTGCAGCACCTCGACGAGCGTGACCTCAGCACCGTGGCCACCGTGCTGTCGAAGGTCGACAAGTGGTGGGTCCAGACGTGGAACGACTGGCGCAACGGAAGGCGGTGACAGGGGGGCGCACATGGGGCGCATGTGAACTCGGTGAACATCCTTGTGCGCCGCCAATCGTCCCAGGCACCAGATCTTCGTCCCTGTTCTCAACTAGGCTTGTCCGCAAGGAAGTCCACGGGCCCCCGCGCGGCCCGGCCTCGGGGGAGAGGACCACCGTGAGCGACACCTTCGACCTGCCGGGCGGCAGTATGGCGAGCCGCCCCGTCCACTTCATCTGGCTGCTGGACTGTTCCGGCTCGATGAGTGTGAACGGAAAGATCGCCGAGCTGAACTTCGCCATCCGCGAGGCGATCCCGGAGATGCAGTCGGCCGCCCGGTCCAACCCCGGAGCCACCCTGCTCGTCCGCGCCGTCTCCTTCGCCAGCGGGGCCAGCTGGCACATCAACGACGCGACCCCGGTGGACCAGTTCACCTGGGAGGACCTGCACACCTACGGCGGCACCGACATGGGCGCCGCGTTCCGCCTGGCGGCCGGCGCGCTGCAGACGCCGCCCATGCCGCAGCGCGCCCTGCCGCCGGTGCTGGCGCTCGTCTCCGACGGCCAGCCCACCGACGACTGGCGGTCCGGACTGCGCGCCATCGACGACACGCCCTGGGGCAAGCGCGCGGTGCGGGTCGCCCTCGCCATCGGCGACGACGCGGACAAGAGCATGCTCAAGGAGTTCCTCGCCAACCCGGAGCTGGAGCCGCTGCAGGCGAAGAACCCGCGCCAACTGGCCGCCGCCATCCGCTGGATGTCCACCGCCGTGAAGGCGGCCTCCACGCCCAAGGGCGACGGCGGCGGCCCCGTCCAGGCCCCGCCGCCCGTCGCACTGGGCAAGGACGAGGACGAAGACCCCGTCTGGTGACCGGCGTCGTGGCACCGGCCGAGCGGTGGGAACTGCTCAGGGGCGAGGTCAAGGGCGCGGCCAAGAAGTACAGCCAGGACCGCTGCGAGGCGCGGCTGGTGGCCCAGGGCCGCGCCGTCGTCCTCGCCGTCGCCGACGGACACGGCTCGGCACCCCACTTCCGCAGCGACCAGGGCGCGGCCTGGGCCGTCAGGGAATTCACCGCCTGCGCCCAGGAGTTCGCGACCGCGGCAGTGCGCTACGACGAGGAGGCCGAGCAGCACGAGGACGACAGCCCGTGGTGGAACGCGCTCGCCGAACTGCGCGCCGAGGCCCGCCGGTTGCCCCAGCTGGTCGCCCACCGCTGGTACGAGCGCGCCACCCTGCACGACTGCAACTCCCCGGCCCACGGCGCGCACCGGCAGACGCCCAAGGGCCCCGACCTCACCGCCTACGGCACCACCCTCGTCGGTGCCGTCCTGACCCGGCGTCTGCTGGTGTGCTGGCAGCTGGGCGACGGCGACGTCGTCGTCCTGGACGCGGCCGGGACCCCTTACACCCCGCTCTACACCGGCCCCGACCTCGGTGACGAGACGGACTCCCTGTGCGCGCCCGAGTCCTGGCACCGTGCCCGCTGCCACTGGCAGCCGCTGACCAACGAGGGCCCCTCGGGAGTGCTGCTGTCCACCGACGGGCTGTCCAAGAGCTTCACCGACCACCAGGGCTTCCTCGACTTCGCGGCCGGCGTGCAGGGCCGCGCCCACGACCTGGGGATGCCCGCGGTGCGCAACCGGCTGGAGGAGTGGCTCAGCCACGCCGCCCAGTACTCCGGCGACGACACGACACTCGTGGGCGCCTTCGAGCCCGTCGGCCCGACCGCGCCCCCGCCGCACGACGCGCCACACACCTGAGCCACGAGAGGAACCGCATGGTGAACGGCATGCTCGCCCCCGGGCAGACCCTGGTGACCGAGGAGGGCGAGAAGCTCAAGGTCGCCGACATGTTCGGCTCCGGCGGCCAGGGCGAGGTCTACCGGGTGCGGACACGCAAGGGCGAGCGCGCCCTGAAGTGGTACTACCCGCAGCTCGCGGACGGCCGCCAGCGACAGATCCTCGAAGGCCTCATCGGCTGCGGCTGGAGCGACGACCGCTTCCTGTGGCCGCAGACCGTCGTCGTCGACGCCGACGGCAAGCTGCCGGGCTTCGGCTACCTCATGGACGTACGGCCCGAGCGCTTCCACGACCTGCCCGCGCTGTTCCGCCGCGATCCGGCGCTCGCCGCGACCACCCAGCGCACCCTCGTCATGGCCGCCCTGCACACCGTCGAGGCCTACCGCGCCCTGCACGGCAAGGGCATCGCCTACCGGGACATCAACTGGGGCAACATCTTCTTCGACCCGCACACCGGCGACGTCCTGGTGTGCGACAACGACAACGCGGTCTTCGAGGGCGAGAGCGCCGGAGTCGCCGGCACGATGGACTTCATGGCGCCGGAGCTGGTGCGCGGCGAGCGGGGTGCCCAGCCCGGCATCCAGAGCGACCTGCACTCCCTCGCGGTCCTGCTCTTCCTGCTCCTGATGAACCATCACCCGCTGGAGGGCGCACAGGCGTTGCAGATCCGCTGCATGGACGAGAACGCCCGGAAGAAGCTCTACGGCACCGACCCCGTCTTCCTCTACGACCCGAACGACAAGCGCAACCGGCCGGTGCCCGAGGAGCAGCAGACCGTCGTGGCCACGTGGGGCGCGCTGCCGCCGACGCTGCGCGAGCTGTTCGTCGAGACGTTCACCGAGGGGCTCAAGGACCCGAACCGGCGGGTGCGGGAAGGGACGTGGCTGACGGCCCTCAGCGAGGTCCTGGACACCATCTGCACCTGCGCCTCCTGCGGCCGCCAGAACCTCACCGAGCCGGACGGACCCGCGCCCCAGTGCTGGGGTCAGAACTGCCGCCGGCCCCTCACCCTCCCGCCACGCCTGCAACTGACCACCGGCACCGCGATGATGCGCAGCAAGCCCCGCTCCGTCCGCCTCGGCCCGCAGGCCCGTCTCTACGCACACCACCTGGCCGTCGAGGCGGAGCGGCACGACTTCTCCGCCGTGGTCGCTCAGGTGACCGAACACCCCAAGCAGCGTGGGCGGTTCGGCATCACCAACCGCTCGCAGAACAGCTGGACGGCCCGCCGCTCCGACGGCTCCGTGCACGACGTCGACCCCGGTCGGACCGTCGCCCTGAGCACGGGCCTGCAGCTGGAGTTCGGCGGCGGCGCCGAGGCGGTCGTACGGGACTGAGAGCCCGGTGCCGCGGGCTCCGAGCACATCGGAGCCTCAGCGGCTGAACGGCCACCACCTGCGCCATCGGCCCCACCAGGCGTAGGGGGCGAACAGCGGGTGAGGGGGCGGCAGCAGGCGGGGCGGTGCCAGGACCGCGGGGAGGTCCGCGGACGCGGCGTCCGCCGGGACCGCGAGGGCGTCGGGGCGTGGCACCGCCGAGACCGTCACGCGGTAGGCGTCCGCGGTCACCGGGAACTCCACGCGGTCGTCGGCGAGGAAGCGGCTGCGGGCCACCCGGCACTCCTCGCGGCCGCCGCCGCCCTCCCAGGCGACCAGCACCAGCACGGCGGGCTCCGGCCACGCGAACCGCACGGCCGCGCGGTCCGCACTGATGCGGTGAACCGTCAGATCCCTTACTGTGCCCGGCCGTTCGACCAGCACGGCCGGTCCGGTCAGGGCCCGGTCGCCCAGCGCGCTCAGCGCCGTCATGCGCACCCGGGACCGCTCCGGGACGGCCACTTCCAGGGACGGCTCCGGCACAGAAGGAGAGCGAGGGGGCGTCAGGTCCGTACGGCGGGAGACGTCCGTGCCCGGGAGCACCGGCCCGCTCGGCCAGGACACCACGCTGCTCAGCCCCTGCTGGGGCGGCCGCCAGGTGAGGGCCACCCGGTCGCCGTCGCCGACGAGCCGCGCCGCCAGGTCCTCCACCTGATCGGGCCACTCCTCGGCCCGGGCGGGCACCCGTACTCCCTCGGACCAGACCGTCTCACCGGCCGGCCCCGGATAACCGCAGCGGATCGCGTACGTGTAGGCGCCCGCGGGGAGCCGCTCGTCCCGCAGCCCGTCCCGCTCGCACTCCACCGGCACGGGCCAGCCGGCCAACGGCCCTTCCGCGCGGCGCTCCACCTTCACGTCGGTGCAGGCCGCGTTCACCCGCCAGCGCAGCCGTACCCCGTCGGGCACGAGCGAGACGGCGACGTCGGCCACGTCCGGCGCGATCACCAGGGCCGCCGACACCAGCGGCACCCCGGCGACCTCGTCCTGACGCAGCGGGACGACGGCGTAGCGCAGGGGGCGGCCGACGGGGGCGGCGGGGTCGGTGTGGCGCAGGGGGTCCCCCGGCCGTCCCTCCTCCTCGCCCAGCACGGCCAACTCCCGTACGTCCCACGGCGCTCCGTCCGGGAAGCGCACCACGCGGAAGGTGACCGGGGTCGCGCCGGGCAGTGCCGGTGGCCAGGAGAGGCAGACCGTCCGCTCGTCCAGGACCGCGTCCAGGTGCGGACCCGGGCCCGGTCCGGTCACGTCCGCCGCGCGCGCCGCCGCGCCGAGCAGGCCCGCCTGCACCGCCGGGTCGTCCACGGCCCTGCGGGCGGCCTCGAACCGGGCCTTGGCGGCGGCCCGTAGCGAACCGCCGGCCTCCAACCGGGCAGCCTTGTCGATGAGTTGATGGATCTCGGTGCGCTGCGCGCGCAGCTCGTCCAGGAGGTTGGCCAGCACATGGTCGCGTCCGGTGCCGGGCACCCGCGCGGCCACCTTCTCGGCGCGGTGCAGCCGCCGGTCCGGCCATACGTCGCCCAGGTGCTCGGCCGCCTCCCGGCCCGGCCCGGCGTCGGGAAACCCGAGCGCCACCGCCGCCGCCAGATACCCCGCCTCGTCCCGGTGCACGCCGAGCGCGGCCGCCGCCTCCTCGGTCGGCCCCTCGGAGCCGTCGCGCAGCAGACAGCCCAGCTGCCACAGCAGCAGCCGGCGCAGCCCCATCGGGTCGTGCCGGACGAACGCCTCCAGCGTGTCCACGACGCCCGCCGCGCCGTCGGCCCGCGGATCGCCGGAGGCCAGCCAGCCGGCCCGCGCCTGCCGGACGTACTCCTCGTCGACCCGCGCCCACCGCGTGCCGCGGCCGCGGAACCACAGCCCGTCCAGGACCCGGAAGCCGTCGTCGTTCTCGGGGCGCGGCAGCGACCCGAACGCCGTGTTCCCGGGCGCCGCGGGCGCACGCAGGGCGTCCGCCACATGCCGGAACTTCAGCGCGTCGAGGCCCTCGCGCAGCTTGGTGTAGCCGTGCATCGCGGGGAAGCGGGGCAGGTCGGGCAACGGCGGCCGGGCAGCCGCCCCCTCGCCCGCATCGCCCCATGCCGCCCGCTGCCCGGGCCGCCACTGTGCCACGCCGCCTGGTCCTTCCTTCGTGTCCGCCGCTGCCGAATCGACGTGCCGCTACTCGGCGGGCTGCGTGTAGAAGTACACACGCACGATCGCCGTGTTCGCCGCCTCGCCGAGGTTGAGGAAGTCGTCCGTCGCCATCCGCTTGCCGAACATGTCGGGACGCGCCTTGGTGAGCTGACTGTTGACGTGGTGCGCGTAGACCGTGCCGCCGTTCCCGCCGCCGAACGTCAGCACCAGGGCTGCCGTACGGCCCTTCCACTTGGCCGTGGCGGAGCGGAGTTGGCGCTGCAGGCCGCCCTTGTCCGTGCCGTGCACCTTGAACTTGATCGGTGAGCGCGACACACCCTGCGGCCCGGTCGGCGAGGGGCTCGGCGAGGGGCTCGCCGACGCGGAGGCGCTGGCGGACGCCTTGGGCTGCGCGGCCGCCAGCGGGTCCGGGCGGTCGGCCATCGACACCAGCGCCAGGACCAGCAGCAGGTCGGCGAAGAGCCAGCCCGCGAGGACCACGACGCCCGGACGGCGGGTACGGCGCCCGGGGCGTGTGCTCACAGGTCACTCCCGTCGGAGCGCTCGTCCCGGCCGCCGTACCGCAGCTGCATGGTGCCCTGCGTGCCGAGCGCGCCGTTGCCGCCGTCGGGGTACTCGTTCGGGTGCCGGACCGGGGCGGCCGGCGGGGTGCCGTTCGGGCCGGGGCCGGCGTTGGACTGCCCCGGAAGCCCGGGGGCTGCGGGGGGTGCCTGCCGTGCGGACAGGGTGTGGATCGCCCGGTCCAGCCGTGCCGCCGCGTCCTGCCAGTGGGCGGCCGCCGCGTCCCAGCGCTCGGTGGCCTCCCGCATGCCGTCGACGACGTCGTTCGTACGTCCCGCGCCCGCGGCGATGGCCCGGGCCGCCTGCTCGGCCGCCTGCGCCGCCGCCTCGGACTTGGACGCGAGCGCCTTCTGCTCGGCGACCAGTGACGAGAACGCGGACTGCACCTCGCCGGCGGCGGACTGGAGCTTGTCCGCGATGACGCGGGCCGACTCCTTGCTGTCCTGCCGTACCTGGTCCGTGGCGTTCGTACCGGCCGTGACGGCGGCCTCGACGCGGCCGGCCGCCGCCGCGAGGCGCGGCACCTCGGTCGACAGCGCCCCGGCCGCCTGCTGCAGCGCGTCGGTCGCCTTGGCGACGGCGTCCGCGCCGTCCGACAGCCGCTTGTGGCTGCCGTTGGCCTTCTGCAGAAGGTTCTGCAACTGCTGGGCGGCGCGGGTGAGTTCCTTGGAGAACTGGTCCGGGGAGGCGGCCCGGTGTGGGGACAGGCACAGCTGCACCCGGCTCAGCAGCGAGGCCAGTGAACCCAGCAGCTGCTCGTCGCCGGCCTGCCGGTTCTCCTCCTCCCGGTCGGCCCTGGTCCGGGCGCGCGCGTGCCACACCGACAGCAGCACCAGCAGCGTGATCAGTACGACGGCCATCAGGGCCACGTTCTCGAACCGGCCCACCGCCGCCAGGTGCCCGCCGAAGCCGGTCTGCCACAGCTGCAGGAACGGACGCGTCGCCTGCTTGGAGTCCTCCCGGCTCAACTCCCCGTAGGCGCGCACCGCTTCGCGCAGCCCGAACCAGGTGACGAGCAGCGGCACGAACACCAGCACACCGAGCACGGCCTCCAGCACGCCGTCCCGCGGGGCCCGCCGCCACCACGGTGTGCCGGCCGGCGCACCGGACCGAGGGGCCGTGAGACTCTCCGGGCGTACGAAGGCCTCGACGAGGTCGAGTTCGGCCCAGGTCTGAAGGCGGTTGCCCTGGTTCAGGTCGTTGGCGAGGGTTCTCAGTTCGGGCCGGCGGGCGGCGAGTCGGTCGGGATGGGCGTCGAGCAGCTCCGACAACTCCGTGCTCAGCACCTTGCGGTCCAGGAAACTCGGTTCGAGGGGTTTGGCTGCGGTGGGCAAGCGCGTTCTCCTGACTCAGCACCGGAGGGTCCGGCGCTCCTGCGATCTGCCGGGCTCCTCAGCGGGGGACGCCGCCTCTGTCCCGGTGGTTCCTGCCGCGACGGCTGATTCGCTCCAACAGGGCCTGTGCGGGCTGGTGTTCGGGGTTCCAGGTCAGAGACTGCTGCAGCGCGTCGACGGCGTCGTCGCGCCGCCCGCGTCCGTCGAGCCGCTCCGCGTGCCGGAAGGTGCGCTCGGCGAGCAGCTCGCGCACCCGGGCGTTGGTGGGGTCGTGGCCGTAGGCACAGCGCAGCCAGCGCTCGGCGTCGGTGAAGTGCTCGGGCGAGAAGTCGGCCATGGCCGCCGCACTGTGCACGGCGATCATCGCGTCCAGCACATCCGCCCCCGACGTCCCGTCCCTGGCGGCCTGCCATGCGGCATGCGCGGTCTGCACCGCCTCCTCGTACCGCCCCTCCGTCAGCAGATCCCGCGCCAGGGCCAGCCGCCGCACGGCCTTGAGGTCGGCCCAGTGCTCGGAGTCGGCGGTCTCGGCGGGTTCGGCGGTCTCGGTGGCTGCTTCTGTTCCTGCCGAGCTGGTCGCGGGGGGCGGGGGGCCGGTGGTTGGGCTTGTCATTTCTGAGGCCTGCGCCCCAGGCACCCGCTGCGTTCCCGGCGCCCCAGGCACCCCCGGCCCCTCCGCCCCCGTCGTCTCCAGTGAGTCGAGCAGTGCCCGTGCCTCCGACAGGATCGTGTCCAGCAGTGCCCTGGCCTCCCCGAGCCGGCCGTTTTCCGCCAACTGGCGTGCCAGGGCGACGTCCAGGGGTACGCCCGGGCCGGACGGCGGTGACGACGGTGCCGCCTCGGGTGCGGGCGGCGACAGCAGGGTGACCGACAGGCGTGGGGCGTCCGACAGGGTGTCGTCGGAGGTGTCCGGGGGTTCCACGGCCAGCCCCTCCAGGGCCGAGGGCGGAATGCCGGCGAGCTGCGAGGCGTGCAGGAGCGCGCCCGTGGCGAGCAGGTCGTCCGGGGCCCGGACCAGGTCGCGGCCCAGCCCCCGCACCCCCGCCCTGACCGCTTCGAGACGGGTTCCGCCGCCCACCAGGAGCAGGGTGTCGACGTCCCGCCGGTCCATCCCCGACTGTTCGAGCAGCGTGCCCGCGCGAGCGACGGTACGGCGCACATGGCGTTCCAGGTATTCCTCCAACACCTCGCGGTCGAACTGCAGTTGGGCGGGTATGCCACCGCCCAGGTCCAGTTCGAGGAGCCCGTCGCCGACGCCCTCGGACGCGGAGAGCTCCTCCCGGATGAGCTCTACCCGCGCCCGCAGCCGCAGCCAGTCCGTCTCGTCCAGGCGGTCCGGGTTCGCCCGGCGCCGGGCCGCCCGCAGCATGCCGGTCAGCGCCGCGTCGTCGAACGCCCGCCCCCCGGTCGACGACGCCGACTCGTGGCCCAGCGCCCGGTACCGCTCCCGCGCCCCGCGCACCAGCCCGAGCTCGAACCCGCCGTACCCCAGCCCGTAGACGAGGCACGTCGTGCTGCCCCGCCCCTCCGTGTGCCCGACGACCGCGGCCATGGCGTCCCCGATCAGCCGCACCGAGTCGAGCCCCGCCGCCCGCGCCGCGTCCAGCAACGCCGTCCGCTGCGCCGACCCGTAGCTCACGGGGACGCTGACGACGGTCAGCGTGACCCGACCGCCGGCCTCCGCCTCGGCCCGCTCCCGCACCTCCCGCAGCAGCCCGGTCGCCACCTCCTCCGGCGCCGTCGGCACCCCGCCGACCAGGACCGGCCGGCCGCTGCCCAGACGGCTCTTGAGGCTCGGGAACTCCACCGGCAGCGGTCCGGCCACCGACGGCTCGCACAGCAGGAACGGCCGGCGCGCGCCGGACAGCGCGAACCGCCGCACCGGCCCACCGGGCCGGCCGAACGCCGCCCGCAGACCCGTACTGCCGAAGTCGAGCCCGAGCCCCAGCTCGTGCCCCTGCCCGTCCGGGCTGCGCGCCGCGGTCACGTGTCCGCCGCGTCGTCGGGGACCCGCAGGATCCCGTCGAAGCGTTCCGTGTCGCGCAGCGCCGAGACGCGGCGCGCGTCGTACGCCTGCGCCACCAGGTTGGCGAGGTTGCGGGCCTGCTGGGCGGCCATCAGGCGGTTGCCCTCGGCGTGCGCCTGCTTCACATAGCCGACCGCCTCGTTGATCAGCCCCGCCGTCTCCGGGGGCGCCCCGTCCGCGGCCTCCTCGGCGTGCAGGAACTGACTGGCGTACCCGCAGTTGTGGTACATGTCGTCGACCAGCAGCTCGGTGAGCCGCTTGTACTCGCCGCTCTCGCCCTGCCGGAGCACCTGCTCGGCCTGCTGCAGGTCCCGGCGCACCTTCATCGCCTGCAGGTCCTCGACGAAACCGCCGTAGCGCTGCAGGAACTTCTCCGCGTCCCGCTTGGCCCACTCCAGGCGCTGGCGCAGCGTCGCGCTGTCCGGTTCGAAGGTCGGGGCGGGCGGCTGGGTGCGGGGCTTCTCGCGCTTGGGCCGGGCCGACAGCATCCGCATGTCGGTGCCGGGCACGTTGATCGACACCGTGATGGTGCGGTCGGCGTCGTAGTTGAACGACACCTCGACGCGCTGGTTGAGTTCGATCTCCTGCTCCAGCTCGAACTCCACGACGCCCTGCTCTTCGTTCTTGCTCGCCACCGGGCTGTTGCCCTCGTACACCGGCACCCGGATGACGCGGGTGTCGGTCGCCTGGAACACCTTGGTGCACGGCTCCGGCAGCGGATACGCCCTGCCGCTCTCGATGATCGGCACGAACACGTCGCGCTGCGAGCCCCGCACGGCGGCGATGCCCATGGCGAAGCCGGTCACCTCGTACAGGCCCGTCGAGCCCACCGCGCGGCCGCTCGCCAGGCTCGTGCCGCAGGCCGAACAGGTCTGCGCCGCCTCGTCGTTGACGGTCCGGCAGTCCCCGGCCGGGCACTCCACCCCGTCCAGCGTCCCGGCCAGGATGCCCGCGCCGAGCGCCACGCACTCCATGGGGTTGATGCTGCGGCGGACCTTCTCCCGGCCGAAGAACGCCTCCACCGACTCGTACACCGAACGCGTCAGCGTCCCGCCGCCGACCAGCAGTACGTCCGTGATCTGCGCGGTGGTCAGCCCGTCCTGCTCCAGGGTCTCGCGGACCAGGCCCATGGTGCGCTGCACCAGCGGGTCCGTCAGCTCCCTGAACTCGGCCTGGGTGAGCGGCATGTAGACGTCGACGACCACGCCGTCGCCGCGGAACCCGGCCGGGATGTTGATGACGGTCTCGGGCATGTCGTTGAGTTCCCGCTTGGCCTGCTCCGCGTACTTCTTCGCGGTGAACCGGAACTGCTTGTCGTCGGACGGGTCGATGCCGCACTCCTGCTTGACCCACTCGGCGATCCGCTCCACGACCGCCAGGTCGAAGTCGTCGCCGCCCAGCCAGTCGTCGCCCGAGAACTTCCGCACCGCGAACTGGGCTGTTCCGTCACGGCCCTTGGTCGAGTCCAGGACCGAGATGTCGAACGTGCCCCCGCCCAGGTCGTAGACGAGGATGCGGCTGCGCTCCCCGTCCCGCTTCTCCATGCCGAAGGCGATCGCGGCCGCCGTCGGCTCGTCGATGATCTTCTTGACGGTGATGCCGGCGATCTCCGCCGCCTCCCGCGTGGCGGCCCGCTGCGCGTCACCGAAGTGCGCCGGGACCGTGATCACAGCGTGCGTCACGTCCTCGTTGAGAGTGCGCGAGGCGTCCTTGACCAGCTTGCCGAGGATCGCGCTGGAGACCTCCGCCGGAGTGGTGGTGCGGCCGCCGAACACCACATGGGCGCGCGGGTCGTCGTCCTTGCCCGGCACGATCCCGTAGTTGAGCTTCTCCCGGGCCCGGGCCACCTTGACGTCCGTGAAGTCGCGGCCCATCAGCCGCTTCACCGACAGGACGGTGTCCTGGGGCTGCCGGTCCGCCCAGTTGAGCGCGTGCTGCCCGACGAGCAGGGACTCGGAGCCCTCCCGGCGCATCATCCCGACCACCGACGGCGTCAGGTTGCTCGCCTCGCCGTTGCGGACGACCTGCGTCTCACCGCGGTCCGGGTCGTAGCGCGCGACCACACTGTTGGTGGTGCCGAGGTCGATCCCGATTGCTGTCATTCCTGCTCCCCCTTGTGTTCGTTCCCGCTCAACTGCCCATTCCCGGCGACCTGTTCGGCGTCCGGTACGGCGACCACCACGCGGGCCGGCCGCAGCACCCGGCCGCCGTGGCCGTACCCGCGCTGCAGCACCTGGACGACCTCGTCCTCGGCGGCCGACGCGGACGGCCGCACCTCGACCACGTGGTGGGTCGCCGGGTCCGCGGGCTCGCCGGTGACGCCGATCGGTTCCAGGCCCTCGCCGCGCAACGCGGTCTCGAAGCGCTCGGCGATCAGCCCCAGGCTGCCGTGGTACGCCTCGCCGTCCCGCACCGGCCCGTCGGCCAGCAGCCGGTCGAAGTCGTCGAGCGTGTCGGCGCACAGCAGCAACAGCCGCTCCAGGTGCGCCCGATGGGCGGCCTCGCGCGCCGCGAGCTCCCTGGCGTGGTCGTAGCCGAGCCGGGCGGCCGACGTGTCGTGTTCGGTCATCGGACTCCTCGGCAGGTCGGACGTACTCGGCGCCGGTTTCTGCAGCGCCCCCGAAGGGGCGCGGGGCCGCATCGCTGTGCGGCTCCGCCGCGGGGCGCGACCGGCCACGACGGCCGCGCAGACGATCGACGACAGGACCACACCCCGCGCACCTCCCGCGGAGCGCCCCTCACCGGTCGAACCGGATCAGATCGTCCAGCAGCCGGGCCGCCCACACCGGAGGCGGTCCGGCGGGCCGCGCCGGATCCTCGGTCCCGGCCGGCGCCTCCTCGTCGCCGGGCCCGTCGCCGACGTCGTACAGGAACAGGTCGGCGAGCAGTCGGCGGCGCGTGCTGCGCAGGTCGTTCCACGCCTGCTGGGTGAGGGGCGACATCAGCCCCCGGGCCTGCAGTTCGAAGGACACGTCCTGCATCTCTTCGTGTGCCGTCCACGGTGTGACGCCCACCGGGGCCAGTGCCGCGTAGGGCGGCGTCCGGCCCGGGCCGCCGGCCGGATCCTCGATCATCATGCGTCGTCCTCCTCGTGCCCCGGGCCCCGCAGGGTGTCGCGCCATTGATGAACCGCGTCCAGCAGGACGCCGCGGATCCGCTCCGAGGACGGATCGGTACGGGCCGCGCGGATCAGCAGGTGCACGGCCCGCAGCGGGTCGCCGTCCTGTTGCAGCGCCTGCCGCGCACGCTCCGCCAGGTTCCCTGCCAGCGCGCCGAGATCGGTCTCGTTGCCCGGCTCCTCGTGGGAGATCGCCCGCATCAGCTCGGCCAGTCCGTCGATGCCGATCCGGGCGGCCACCAGCCGCTCCAATGCGTTCAGCGACTCGTGGAGCGTCTCCCGGTAGTTGTGCGCCAGCTCCTGCCGAAGTCCGGTGTGCAGCAGGCCGATCGCCTCCTCCAGCAGCCCCAACTGCTCCACCGGATCGGCGGTGCGCTCGTCGAGCGTGTACACCAGGGCCCGGACGAGGTTGCCGCGGGCGTGGCCCGACTCCGGGTTCAGCTCCAGGGCCCGCCGCAGGTCGGCCTCGGCGGCCGGCAGGTCCAGCGGCAGGCCGTACCGCGCGCGTGAGGAGGCGCGCCACACGCCGCGCATCGACAGCACCAGCGACAGCTGGGCGTCCACCTGGCCCGCCAGATCGCGGGCGAGCGGCTGCAGCACCGGCTTGACCTGCTCGGCCAGCGCCACCGCCTCGTCCAGGGCGGCGTCCCGCTGTTCGGCGAGCGCGTCGATCAGCGCCTCGATACGCCCCAACACCATTTGTACGACCGCCCAGTTGGTGCGTGCTTCCATGCCGGCTCTCTTCGACGCCCGCACCGCCTGCGACCAGTGCGCCAGCGCCCGGTCCAGCCCGCCGGAGCCGCTGGTGAGCGCGCCCTGCGCGAGGGAGAGCCGGGCGTGCACGGCGAGCGCCGCACCGTCCTGCACGAACCGGGCGTGCCGCCGCGGCAGTCGGAGATAGGCCGGGTCACGGCGCACGAAGCCCTGGCAATGGCCGCAGTCCTGGAGGTGCGTCTCCGGCTCCGCGCCTGGGCCCGCGCAGTCCTCGGGAAGTCCGGCCAGCGCGGGCAGCACGGGCAGCGCCGCGAGCCCCTCCTCGAAGCGGTGTGCCTCGGCGAGCGCGTACGCGCCGGACAGCGCGGAGAACGCCCAGCGCAGTTTGCGCACGGCGAACTCGCCGGGATCCTGGCCCTGTTGGGCGGCCGCGCTCAGCTCGGCGACCCGCTCGGCCAACGGCACCTCGAGCCGCAGCATGTGCAGGTACTGGGGCCCGCAGGCGAGCGCGACGGCCGTGCCCGGCACCGTCGGCAGCCCGCCGACCTCCTTGAGGACCCGCGCCCCGCCGAGCTCCGCCTCGAACAGCGCCGTCAACCGCCGGTAGGCCTCGGCCTGTTCGGGCCGGTCCTGGTCGGTGTGGGTCTCCTCGCCCGCGGCCAGCCGGTCGGACAGACGCAGGCTGAGGTCCCGGCGCAGCCTCGCCAGGTCGTCGAGCGACACGGCCCGCTGGTAGCAGCTCGCGCGTTCGGTGCGCCAGCCGTCCCAGTAGCCCTCGTCGCTCAGCACCGCGGCCCAGTACGCGAGCGCCTCCTCCCAGGCCCGCACCGCGTGCTCCCAGGCGCCGCTGTGCTCCAGCTCCCGCGCCTGCCACAGCCGGGCCACGGCCAGCCCGTGCACCACCGCCATGTCGCCCGGCGCGGACGCCAGCCGCTCCTTCCAGGCCGCCACGGCCGCGTCCCGGCCCCGGGCGAGCAGGAGCAGCAGCGGGGCGTCCTTCGGGAACCGCTCGCACAGCGCCTCCAGGGGGTCGGGCCCGTCGTCCGGCGCGAGGTGCGCCACTGCCTCGCGGACCGCGGCCGGGGCGTGCCACCGGTACAGCAGCGCGTCCAGCTCCAGCCGCCGCGCGGGCACCCGCAGCCGGTCCCAGGCCACCCGCTCCGGCCAGGTCCACCTGGTGTCCTCGCGCTCCATCAGCGTGAACGACACCTCGTTCACCACGTCCATCGCCGAGCCGGGGCCCACACCCGCGTCCCGCAGGGCCAGATACGGGAACGTCTCGTCCCGTAGCGCGAACGGATCCGCCACCAGCGGTTCGCCGATCGCCCCGTCGACCCAGGCCAGGCGCAGCACCCCGCGCAGGCGCACCGCCTGCGCCCGGGCCCCCTCGTGCTCGCCGGCCGCCCGCTCGTAGGCCTCGGCGGCCGCCGCGAACCGGCCCTGCTCCTCCAGCAGCCGGCCTTCGCCGTGGGCGAGTCGCGCCTCGGCGTCCCGGTACGGCCCGCTCGCGCGGAAGGCGTCCACGGCCCGGTGCCAGTCCCGCCGGGCCTCCGTCAGCCGGCCCCGCGCATAGGCGGCCACCCGGGGCGCGTCGGCGTGCGAGCGGAGCGCGTCCGCGCTGCGGCACGCCTCCTCCCAGTCGCCCTCGGCCTCGGCGAGCCGGGCACGCGCGTACTGGGCGCGCACCGTGGTGTCCGCGAAACCGCCGTCGTCGGCGAAGGCGTCGGCCAGCTTCGTGTACGCCTCCCGGACGGCACGCCACTGCTCGGCGCTCCCGGCGACCGCCTCCGCGACCCGCGCCTCGGCGTACCGGGTGCGCGGCGCCACGTCGGCGTGGCTCTCCGCGAGCTCCCGGTAGGCGGCGAGGGCCTCCTCCCACACCCCGTCGCGCTCGTGCAGCCGCGCCAGGACATAGCCGTGCAGCAGCGCGAACTCCTCGTCGTCCTCGGCGAACGGCTCGAACAGGCCCCGGGCCCGCTCCAGTTCGGCCAGGCTCAGCGCGTGCAGCCCCGTCGCCTTGCGGCGAAGCAGCCCCACCGCCCCGTCCAGGGCCTCGTCCGGTACGTCGTCCAGGTGGCCGAGCACCGAGGTCCAGGTGTCCGGCCTGGCCGCGTCCTGCTGTTCGGCGACCCGGGCGCGCGCGTACTTGCGCCGGTGGCCGACGTCGCCCTCCGCGTGGCTGTCCGGCAGCCCCCCGAAGTCCTCCACGACGGCCTTCCAGTCGCCGCGCGCGGCGGCGGCCCGGCCCTGCGCGTACAGCCGCAGCGCGGCGGACGGCTCCGGGAAGTCGTGGATACGGTCCGGCACGTCGGCGAAGTGCTCCTGGGCCGCGTCCCACGCCTCGCACAGCGCCGAGGCCCGGCCGAGGGCGTACTGCCGCCGGGCGGGAGCGTCGGGGTGCAGGGCGTCGGCGTACGCCTCGGCTGCCGCGGTCCACTCCCCGTCCGCCTCCGCCACCCGGCCCTCGGCGAACCGGCGCTGCGACAGCGTGTCCTCGTACGTGTCCGGCAGCAGCTGCAGGCACTCCAGTGCCCGCGCCCAGTCACCCGACTCCGCGGCGACGCCCGCACCTTCGCGCACCCGCTCCCGCAACTCCGGCAGCCAGGACCCGGGATCGGGCAGGTCGCCCGCCAACGCGACTGCAGAATCCGCGACTTGGGGCTCCGGATCAGCGACGGCGACACCACCCGCCGCCGGGGCGTGCAGCGCTTCGGGAGCCGCCTCATCGGTCGGCACGCTCAGCTCGGCGGCCGCCTGCATCGACGCCAGTGCCTCGGGCCAGGCACCCGCCTTGGCGGCCGCGCGGCCACGGGCGTACAGGGCCCGCAGACCGGCGTCGTCGAAGCCGTCGGCCGCGGAGAACCGCTCGGCCGCCTCCTCCCACCGCTCCTGCCCCTCGGCGACGCGCGCGGCGGCGTAGGCGAGCCAGCACGGGAGGCCGGGGGAGTGGGGGCGCGGGGGCCGCGGGTGTCCGTTCGTGTGGCCGGCCGGCACGTCCTGCCGTACGTCCGGAGGCGTCGCGCCAGTGCTTGCGTACCGCGTGGTGGCGTCCTCGAACGCGCTGTGGGCCGTCCTCCAGTCGCCGGCCCCGGCGGCTGCCCGGCCTCGACTGTAGGCCGCGCGGGCCGCCGCGTCGTGCAGCTGCGGGCAGCGGCCGTAGGCGTCCGCCGCGGTGGGCCAGTCGCCGGCCCCCTCTGCGGTACGGCCGTGCACGTACGCCGTGCCCGCCAGCGCCGGACCGTGGTCGCGCCGCAGGCCGAGGGCCCGACCGTAGGCGGTGGACGCGAGGGCCCAGTCGCCCGCGGCGCACGCCGCGTCCGCGCTTGCGCAGGCGTCGGCCAGCGTCAGTTCCTCGGCGGCGGCGTCGCGCAGCCGTACGGTGTCGCCGAACCCGGCGGGCCGCTCGGTGAGAACCTGCTCGCACAGCGCGAGGGCCCCGGCCCAGTCCGCCTCCCCTTCGGCCGCGTGCGCCTGCTTCAGCAGCCCGGTGAGCCGGGAGAGGTCCAGCACCTCCTTGTCCAGGACGGGCACCCAGGCCCGCTCGCCGTGCGGCAGCGCGGCCCGGACACCGAGCAGCGCGTTCTGCGCCGCCGACGTCTCCTCCGCGGCGAGCAGCTCGCACAGGACCTGCACCTTCGCCCAGGCCAGCTCGTACGCGGACTCCTCCCGCAGCAGTTCCTGCTCCTTGCGGAACAGCTGGGTGTCGGTGGCGAGGATGCTGCGCACGTCCTCCCATTCCCTGCACAGCCGCTGGAAGCGGGCCGCCTCGATCAGCTGACCCGAATTGACGTCCCCGATCGGGTTGTTGAAGGCCTTGAGCGCCTCGGCGCCCTCCCGCAGCGGATCGTGCGCGGCGTGCTCGCCGTCGCGCACCCCGCGCACCTTGAACAGCCAGCCGTGCCGGCACTCCTCGTGCAGGAACAGCGCCGGGGTCGCCCACTCGGTGGTGGTGTGCCCGGACTGGTAGGAGATGGCGCGGCGGGCATACGCCATCGCCTCGTCGATCGTCTGGTTGGCCGCGATCTTCTTCAGCAGCGCGGGCCCGAACAGCCCCGCCGACCGGTCGCTCACCCGCCCGTGCATCGCCACCACGGCCGGCACCCCGCCCCCGATCAGCGCCTGGGCGAGCCCCGACAACGGCTCCGTGTGCGAACTGTCCGCCCCCGAACAGAGGTTGAGCACCGCCAGGCGCAGCCGGGGCGCCCGCAGCAGCATGCCGCTGAGCAGGTCGGCGGGCACGTGGTCGATGCCGCCGTCCGGTGTCTCGAGGTGCACCATGCCCTTGCCGAGCTCGGTGTCGTACGAACCGTGGGCGATCAGCAGGACGGCCGTGGGCAGGTCCGAGCGCTCGCCCAGCGCGGTCTCCAGACGCTCGCGGGTGGCCGACCGCACCAATGTCGTCTCCACCGCGACCTGCGGCAACTCCCGTAACAGATAGGCGACTTCACTCTCGCCCACCGGTAGTACCTCGCTTTCGGGCGAGGCGTGCACGACCAGGAGGCGGATCTTGCTCGGCGCGTCCTCCGGCTCGGGCAGCCGTCTGCCGATCGGCCCGCCGGGCAGCGACCGCACCAGCGACAGACTGTCGTGCAGCGCCGTCGCCTGCCCGGGTTCGGCGGCGGGCGCGCACAGCGCCTCCAGCGGCAGCGAACGCAGCGCCGGCGGCAGGTCGAAGCGCAGCCGCAGCCCGCGCGCGGGCTGCATGCGCCGCACCTGCGCGTGCGCCGTGCTCAGGCACGTTGCGGCCCGCTGGGCCAGCAGCAGACCGAAGACGTCCCGGCCCAGGTCACGCAGCCGGGACGCGGGATCCTGGTCTCCCAGGGGCGCGAGGCCGAGCTCGGCCTCGATCAGCTGCTCCAGGCGCTCGCGGTACGCCTCGGGCCGGTCGCCCACCGCCAGTACCTCGGCGGCACCGCCGGCTCCGCTCACCGTCAGCACATGACGTTGCGGGCCGACCGGGCGCACCCGGAAACGCAGTTCCTCGTACTCCATCACTCCGGCAGTCCCCCGATCCGCCCCTGTTCCAACTCCGAGTGAACCAGGGCGAGATCGGCTTCCACCAGATCTCGTAGCTGAGAGAGCTCAGGATCCCCGGGAAAGTGCGCCAACGCGGCCGTGACGCGGTCCAGCGCCTCCTGCAGCCTGTTCCTGGACCCCACGAGGCTTCCCGACCACCGCATCCGTGCCCCGAGGATGCGCAGGACGACGCCCAGGTTGGCCTGGGCCCGATGCAGATGAGGGTTGAGCTCGACCGCGCGGCGCAGATCGGCGGCCGGGCCCTCCAGCCGGTCCATGTCACGGTTGGCCTGCGCGATGCCACGGTCGGTCAGGACCCGCGCCAACTGCCCCTTCAGGCGGTCGTGTTGGCCCTCACCGAGCTGTGCGTAGGCGGCCTCAAGCGTTGCCCCCGCGGCGTCGATGTCACCGGCCCGGTGCAAGGCCTTGGCCGCACCGAGCGCCGTGTCGGCCACGATCCCCTCGACCTCCGCGCCCTGCCCGATGGCCCGGGCGTGCACGAGAGCCTTCTGCCAACTCGCCGCGGCTCTACGGACATCGGGACCGGCGGGCGTCAGGGCGGCCCGCCCCTGCGCGAGCCGCGCCGCCAGCGCGAGCGCCCGCCCGTCCCGCATCAGCAGGTTGTGCTTGTCACCCTGTCCGGCGTACGCGGGGTTACGGGCGTCGAAGTGGACACAGTCCCGGTCGCAGACCGCGGCACGGTCACGACGTGGCCGGGAGGACCCGGCGCGGGTCGGCCCGGGCTCGGCGGAGTGGCCCGGTGCCTGGTCGTGGGCGGAGGAGCCGTTCGCCTGCTCACCCGTGGGCTGCTTGCTCCCCCCGCGCGCGCGGCAACTCGGGCAGCGCAGGCCCGACAGGGCGGCGAGCGCGTCCGCGGGACGGTCGAGGCGGAGCAGGGCCTGGCCGAAACCGAGGTGGGAGAAGGCCTGGCGCAGGGCCGGTGCCGCGTCGCCGGCCGCCCCGACGAACGCGCCCAACTCCGGTTCCCTGCCCAGCTCCACGATCCGCAGAGGCCCGCAGACCAGGGGCACGGAACTGGTCGCGAGCGGCAGCCCTCCGGCCTCCGCCAGCAGTCGCGCCGCCTCGATCTCGCGGTGCAGCAGCGCCTCGGGAGAGACCTGGTCGCCGGCGTCGTTCTCGGGCATCAGGCCCTCGAGCCCGGACTGCACATCGGCACGGAGCGTGGCGAGAGCCTTCTCGTCGACGGCCACTCCGTACCGCTCCGCCGCCTCGACCCGCCGCCGCTCCCAGAAGCCGGCGTCGTGCAACAGCCCACCCCACAGCGCGACACACCGCGCCCAGCCACGGGCCACGCCCTCACCACCGTCACCGAACCCACCACCGCCAGCCCGCCCCGCGTCGGTTCCACGGCTTGCGCTGCCTACACCTACGCCACCGCCGGTGAAGCCGAACCCGGCCGAGCCGCCAGTCGTGTCGCCTGTGGCGCCGGGTTCGGCGGGCCGACTCTGCCGAGCTGCGGTGGCGGTGCCAACTGCGTTGGGTGCACTGTCTGGTTGGGTTGCGCTGTGTGTGGCGCTCGCGCCGGGCGCGCCTGTCGTGTGGCCGGGCTGGGCCGCGTCGCTTGTGCCGGCCGTGAGGCTGGATCCCGCCGTGCTGGTGGTGTCGGCTTCGCCGGGCCTGTGGTCTGGTTGGGACGCGCTATTTGTGGCATCTGCGCCGGGTGCGCCGACCGTATGGTCGGACCCGGCCGTGCCGCCGTTGCCGTAGGCATCGCGTCCGCCGGGCGTACCGCTCGCGTCGGCCGTCCGGCCCGCCTCGTGCACACCGCTCGCGCTGCCTGTGCCGGGCAGGTCGGCCGTACGGTCGAACTCGGCTGCGCCGCTCGTGCCGACCGAGCCGCCGACCCCGGCCGTCCCGTTCGCGTCGGCTCCGCCAGGGCTGCCGCCTGGCGTGGTCGGATTGCTTGCGTTGCCCGTGGCGCCCGCGCCGGGCCTGACGCCGACCTCGGCCGTTCCGTGCGCCCTGCCTCCGCTGGGCCTCCCGCCCGGTGTGGTCGCACTGCTTGCGTCGCCCGTACTGCCTGCTCCGACTGCCCCGCCCGTGCCCGTACCCGCTGCCCCACCCGTGCCCCCCGTCGGTGTGAGCGCGTGCCAGGCCATCACCGCCATGGTGTGGGCGAGGTGGCGGTCGGTGGGGGCGGAGCGTGATGCGTTGGCGAGTACCGCGAGGCCGTCCTCGCGGCGCCCGCTCAGGCACAGGGCGACCGCATGGGGGAGTGCGAACTCGCGCTCACCCGGGTCGAGTTGACGCGCCCGGTCGAGCAGGGCAACGGCTCGGCTCCAGTCCCCGGCCGCCCGCGAGCGACCCTCCGGCCCGGTGGCCCCGCCGCGCCCCATGGCGGACCGCGCGGCCGCGCCCAGCCGCCGGGCGACATCACGCGCGGTGGCGCCCGACAAAGCGGCCAGCACCCAGCGGGCCTCCGCGTCCAGGGCACCGGCGCGCTCCGCGGACCGTAAGTCGGCGAGCGCGTCCGCGGGGCGCCCGAGCCGTACGCGGACGTAGGCGCGCTGGACGAGCCCCGGCCCGTCCCCCGCCCACCGCTCCACGACCTCCGTGAACCTCAACTCGGCCAGTTCGTAAGCACCTTGGTGATGTGCGGCCTGGTGGGCGGCGGAGCAGCCCAGCCAGTACAGCGGGTCCCGGTCCACCGGACGCAACCGCGCGGCCCGCCGGAACTCCTTCTCGGCCCGCCCCGGTTCCCCCGCGTCGAGCAACAGCCGCCCCAGCCCGACATGCGCCCGGGCGGCCAGCCGGTCGGGCGAGGCATCGGGGCCGGGGTCGGAGTCGGGACCATGCGTGGCACCGTCGGGATGCGATGCGCCGTCCGCCGCGACGGCGACCACGTCACCTGTCGCACTGTCACTCGCGTCCGCACCGGCACCGGTTGTCGTACCGTCAGCCGTCACCGCACCGTCGCCGGCATCCTCCGTGGGCCCGCCGCCCGCCTCCGCAGTGCCGTCCTCCAGCGGTCCGACCCCCGCCAGCACCGCCCGGAAGGCTCGTCCCGCTCCCGCCAGGTCCCCGGAGGCCAGGAGGGCTTCGCCCTCCTCGCAGTGCCGTCGGGCCCGGTCCAGTTCACTGGGCCGCATCAGGCTCCCAGCCCCCGATCCGTGGTGCACGTCGTCGTACGCCACCTCGTCGCCGCGCCTCAGCCCGCCGCCTCGTCCAACTCGGACCGCCACCTGCCGTGCGCACGGTCGTAGTGGAGAGGTCCGACAGCGAACCGGCTCAGATCGAGCACCGCCAACTGCTCGTACGCACCCTGCGGGAGGTCCGCCTCCAGGACGATCCGCAGCCCGCTGCGCTCGTCCTGGAGCACCAGCGGCCGGGGCGCCTGCACCGGCGGCGCCCCGTGCTGCGTCAGGCGCCCCACGAGGTCCTTGAACGCCCGGTAGCCGTCCTTGACGGCCTCGCCTCCCAGCCCGCTGAGGAAGGCCTGCAGGGGCAGCGACGCCAGGACCAGCCACTGGAGTTCGGCCGGGCCGCGGTGGTCGACGGTCCGCCGGACGCGGACCGCCGGCGCACCCAGCTCACGGAACCCCGACGTCAGTTCGCGCTCCAGCTCCGCGGACACGTCGTGGGTGAGCAGCAGTTCCGCGCGCAGCGGTGTCTCGGTCATGACGGCCTACCTCCCCCGGGCCGTTACGGCCGGTCGGCTTCCATGTGGCGCCCGAGCCTAGGGCCCTCGGATCGTCGTCCGCCACCGGAACGCTCTTGCCTTCACCCGTACTTGGCAGTACAGCCACAGCCTCCGGTCAGTGCACGCGCACCTCCTGCCACACCATCCGGTGGTCCGAGGTCACCACGGTCGTGCCGTCGCCGACGAGGCGGTACAGCGGATCGTTCGACGTCGGCCAGAACACACCGTTCGCGCCCGGGGTCAGCCCCTTCGACGGGAGGATGTGGTCGACCCGCAGGTTGCCCGGCGCGGTGTCGCTGAAGTCGCCCGTGTCGTAGGCGGGGTTGCCCGTCTGGCCGACGTTCGCGCCGCCCTGCAGCCGCGCCGCCTCGACGCCGCCCGCGCTGGCCGGCGGGGTGGCCGGCAGGCAGATCTCGGGGTGGTCCAGCAACTGCCGGATGGCGTGGTCGTAGCTGTCGCCGTCGAGCGGATCCGCGTTCTGGTCGCCCGCGATCACGAACCGCGCCCCGGACCGCAGTCCGCCGCGCACCCCCTTGTCGTCGTACAGATAGGAGCTGCGGTGGCGCCCGCCGATGTAGTCGGCCCAGAGCCGGATCTCGTCGTGGTTGCGTCGGCCGTTGCGGTCCTCGGTGCCGTCGAAGGTGGGCGGCGTCGGGTGCGACACCAGGAAGTGCACCGTGTCCGCCGCGGAGCGGCCGATGCGGACGGGCACGTCCCAGTGGCTCTTGGAGGACAGCCGGAAGATCGCGCGGGCCTCGTCGCTGTAGTAGCCCGGCGGCATCACGTGGCCCGGCATGTCCTTCCACAGGAAGTGCTGGAAGGAACGCACCGCGCGCGTGTCGATCGGGTACTTGGAGAGCACCACCATGCCGTACTGCCCGGGGAAGAAGCCGTACCCGAAGGCGTCCTGCCCGTACGCGTCCGAACCGGGCGTCGTCACCGCGCCGTTCTTGCCGTCGAGGTCCACACCGGAGGCGACGCCCGTGTTCACCGGGCCGGTGAAGTGGTACGGGAAGTGGATCGGCCGGGAGCCGTTGTGCCCCACCGCCAGGTAGTTGCGCAGGAACAGCCGGACCGCCGTGCCGTGCTCGTCGTAGTCGAACTCGTTGATCAGCAGCACGTCCGGGTTCACGCGCTGGATGGTCTCCGCGACGTTCCGCGCCTGGGCGTTGTCCGGGGTGGACAGGTCGGTGACCAGGGCGCCCTGAGTGCCGCGGTTCAGCGAGGCGTTGAAGGTGGCGAAGCGCACCGTGCGGCCATGGCGGTCGGCCGCGGCCGCGGGAAGGGCGGCGGTGCCGGCCAGCGCGGCCCCGGCGAGCGAGGCGAGCGCGGTGCGGCGGGAGAAGGATCGGGAGAAGGCTCTGGGGTCGTGGTCCATCGGGACTCCGGTGCGGGAGGGAACGTGAACTTCGGTAGTCTGCGCGCGTAGAGGTGAACGTCACAAGAGCCCGTCAGAACTCCCGGATTCACCCCTGATTCACGCGATGGTGTGATCATGTCCGGGCCGGCGGATGGCCCCGGAGGACCACGGGTAGGGCCCGGCCATGACGCAGCAGCCCTTCGAACTCCCGCACTTCTACATGCCGTATCCCGCGCGGCTGAACCCACATGTCGACGAGGCGCGGACCCATTCGACCGAGTGGGCCCGCGAGATGGGCATGCTGGAGGGGTCCGGGGTCTGGGAGCAGTCCGACCTCGACGCGCACGACTACGGTCTGCTCTGCGCCTACACCCACCCGGACTGCGACGGCCCCGCCCTCTCGCTGATCACCGACTGGTACGTGTGGGTCTTCTTCTTCGACGACCACTTCCTGGAGACCTTCAAGCGCACCCAGGACCGTGTCGGCGGCAAGGCCTATCTGGACCGGCTGCCCTTGTTCATGCCCCTGGACCTCTCAACTCCCGTACCGGAGCCGCGGAACCCGGTCGAGGCCGGACTCGCCGACCTGTGGGCACGCACGGTGCCGTCGATGTCGGTGGACTGGCGCCGCCGCTTCGCCGTGGCCACCGAGCACCTCCTCAACGAGTCCCTGTGGGAGCTGTCCAACATCAACGAGGGGCGGATCGCCAACCCCCTCGAGTACATCGAGATGCGCCGCAAGGTGGGCGGCGCGCCCTGGTCGGCGGGGCTCGTGGAGTACGCGACCGCCGAAGTCCCCGCCGCCGTCGCGGAGTCGAGGCCTCTGAGGGTGCTGATGGAGACGTTCTCCGACGCCGTCCATCTGCGCAACGACCTGTTCTCCTACCAGCGCGAGGTCGAGGACGAGGGCGAGCTCAGCAACGGCGTGCTCGTCCTGGAGACCTTCTTCGGCTGCACCACCCAGGAGGCCGCCGACACCGTCAACGACGTTCTCACCGCCCGCCTCCACCAGTTCGAGCACACCGCCCTGACCGAAGTGCCCGCACTGGCCCTGGAGAAGGGCCTCGCCCCGGACGGGGTCGTCGCCGTCGCCAAGTACACGCAGGGCCTGCAGGACTGGCAGTCCGGCGGCCACGAATGGCACATGCGCTCCAGCCGGTACATGAACGCCCGCGCGCAGTCCACGAATCCGTGGCACGGCCTGACCGGTCCCGGAACCTCCGCCGCCGACGTCGGCGCCCTGCTCGCGGCGGCCGGCGCCGAGCGCCTGCGCGCGTACACGCACGTGCCGTTCCAGAAGGTCGGCCCGTCCCGGCTCCCCGAGTTCCACATGCCCTTCCAGGTCGAGCTGAGCCCGCACCTGGAGGGCGCCCGCCACCGTCTCACCACCTGGATGCACGCCATGGGCATGCTCCAGGAGGGCGTCTGGGACGAGGACAAACTCGCCGCGGGCGACCTTCCGCTGTGCTCGGCGGGCCTGGACCCCGACGCGACCCCCGAGGCCCTCGACCTCAGCTCGCGGTGGCTCGCCTGGGGCACGTACGGGGACGACTACTACCCGCTCGTCTTCGGCCACCGCCGCGACCTGGCCGCCGCCCGGCTGACCACACAGCGCCTGTCGGACTGCATGCCCGTCGACGCCGAGGAGGCCGTCCTCGTCCCGGCCAACGGCATGGAACGCGGCCTGATCGACCTGTGGGCGCGCACGACGGCGGAGATGACTCCCGACCAACGGCGCACCGTCAAGGACTCGGTGAACGTGATGACCGAGAGCTGGGTGTGGGAGCTGTCCAACCATCTCCAGAACCGCATCCCCGACCCGGTCGACTACCTGGAGATGCGCCGCTCCACCTTCGGCGCCGACCTCACCATGAGCCTGTGCCGGATGGGCCACGGCCCCGCCGTCCCGCCCGAGGTCTACCGCAGCGGCCCGGTCCGCTCCCTGGAGAACGCCGCCGTCGACTACGCGTGCCTCGTCAACGACGTCTTCTCGTACCAGAAGGAGATCGAGTACGAGGGCGAGATCCACAACGCGATCCTCGTCGTGCAGAACTTCTTCGGCATCGACTACCCGACCGCACTCTCGGTCGTCCACGACCTGATGACCCAGCGCATGCAGCAGTTCGAACACGTCGCCGCGCACGAACTACCCGTCGTCTACGACGACTTCGACCTATCGGCCGAGGCGCGCGAGGTCATGCGGGGCCATGTGGCGGACCTCCAGAACTGGATGGCGGGCATCCTCAACTGGCACCGCGCGGTGGACCGTTACAAGCCCGCCTACCTGGCGCGCCGCACGCACGGCTTCCTGCCGGATCGACCCGCCGTCGTGTCCGCCCACTGAACCGGGGCGCACGGCGCCGACGGGAAGGGTCACACGGGCTGATCCTGAGCCTGCTCGGAGTGCTTCACCGCGGCTCGCGCCAGCGCCCGGACCATCGGGTGCGGGTGCGAGCCGTCGCCGGCCAGCTCCGGCTGGAAGAGCGAGGCCAGGAAGAAGGGGTGGCCGGGGAGTTCGGCGATCCGGACGTGGCCGTCCTCGTCGTGCCCGGAGAAGCGGATGCCGTGCGCGCGCAGGGTGTCGAGGTGGCGGGAGGGGCCGTAGGCGCAGAAGTACCGCTCGACCGTGCGCTCCGAACCGAGCACGGACTGGGCGAGGGAGCCCGGCTCGACGTGGACCGTGGCCTCGTGACCCACGAGGGAGCAGGCCAGCGGCTCGATGAGCGGATCGTCGGCATCGGGGTCGCTCTCGGCGTGCGCCACGTGCCTGAGCCCGCAGACGTCACGGGCGTACTCCAGCAGCGCGTGCTGGAAGCCGGCACAGGTGCCGAGGAACGGAATGCCCTCCGTGCGCGCGGTACGGATCGCGGCGAGCACGCCGGCCTCGCTGCGGTACGGGCTGCCGGGCACCACCCACACGGCGTCGAAGCCATGTACGGCGTCCTCGTCCCCGGCGTCCTCGGACGGGATCCAGTAGGCGTCCAGGACGATCCGGTCGCGTTCGGCGAGGGCGTTGAGCAGGAGCGGGATGCGGGTGTGGGACACGACGTTGGGCGAGCGGTCGCCGACCAGGGCGATACGGGCGGTCCGGGCTGCGGTGTTCGTCATGGACTCATCGTGGGTGCGACCGGAGGATCACGTCCAACGATGATTTCTGCATCCCCGATAAGCATGCCTAATGAGACCCTGGTGTGCATGGACCCGCACCTCCTGCGCACGTACGCGACCGTCGCCCGCCTCGCCTCCTTCTCCGAGGCCGCACGTGAGCTCGGATACACCCAGTCGGCGGTGTCCCAGCACATCGCTGCGCTCGAGCAGGACCTCGGCGCGCCGCTCCTCACCCGCCGCCCCGTCGCGCCCACCGCGGCGGGCGACCGGCTCCTCGAACACGTGGGTCCGCTGTTGCTGCGCCTGGACGCGGCCCGCGCGGACGTCGTACGGATGGCCGCCGCGCCCGCACCCGGCCTGACGCTCGCCGCGGCCCCCACCGCGCTCACCCCGCGTGCCGTCGCCGCACTCCCGGCCGCGGGCGTGACCCTGCGGGTGCTGCCCCGCGAGGAGGTACCGGCCGCCGTGGCCACCGGCGCGGCGGACCTCGGCCTGGTCGACGGCCTGGCCGCCCTCAGCGACCCGCTGCGGCTGCCCGACGTTGCGCCGCTGACCACGCGCGGCGTGGGGGAGGAGCTCGTACGTGTCCTGCTGCCCGCCACGCATCCACTGGCCCGCCGCCCCGGCCTGCGCCTCGGCGACCTCGCCGACGCCCGCTGGCTGGACGCCCCCGACGCAGGCCTGCCGCTGTCCCACCTCCGCGCCGCGAACGGCGGCCACGGCTTCCGTCCTTCCCTGCGCTACGAGGGCACCGACGTGCGCACCCTGACCGCCCTCGCCGCCGCGGGCCACGGCCTGACCCTGCTGCCCGACTCGGCGGCGACGGGTGTGCCGGGCGCGGTGGCCGTTCCCCTCACGCACCCGCGCGTCGTGCACCGGACGGAACTGGTGTACGCGGGCCCACTCGGCGGGGCGGCGGCGACGCTGGCGGAGGTGCTGGGCGCACCCGGGTGACCTCCCGTTCCTCCTCAAGGGGTCCATGGCTTCCCGCCCTTGACCATGGGTCAGTCTCACTCGTTCGTGGCTCGTCGTGGGCCGGGGCTCCGGGTAGAGCTCCAGCCGGAGGCGATCCATGGAACAGACTGCGTTGCGTCCCAAGCCGATGCCCGGCCGGAAGCCCGGCGGCGGCACCAAGCCCGCCGCCCGGCGCCCGCACGCCGCGCGGCGTCGTGGCCGACGGCTCAGGGCCCTGCTGTTCGGCCTGTTCGTCGCGGCCGTCCTGGTGCTGTCCGGGGTCGGTCTCGGCACGGTCGGCGCCACGGTGATCGGCATGAGCAAACTCGCCGACCTGCAACGCCGGACGCAGACCCCGGGCGACCCCGCGGCCACGGCGCACCCCAGTCCCTCGACGCCGCCCACGACCCCGGCCTCGACCGCGCCCCCGTCCCCGGCACCCCCCGCCGCGACGCTCGGCCTGGAGGCCGTCGACGCCGAGAAGGCCGGCGCCCTGCTCGTCGGCGTCCACGTCCCCGGCCCGGGCTACACGGCGGGCCTGGTCCGCGGCGACGTGCTCCTGGCGTTCGGCCAGGCCCGTATCGGCTCGGCCGCCGACCTCGCACGCGCTGTCGCCCACGCCCGCCCCGGTGTCGAGGTGACTCTGACGGTCCGTCACCGAAGCGGCGGCTACCAGCAGTTGACGGCGGTGCCCGGCTTCGTGACCTGACCACCGGCACAAGGGCACTCGTCGGCGCGGTGGGAAATCACTGGCCCGCCTCCGCGGCGTGGGCCACGATGACCCCCATGCTGAGCACCCTCCTCGCCTTCCTCGGCGCCTGCACCCTGATCGCCGCCTCGCCCGGCCCCAGCACGGTGCTGATCATCAAGCAGTCGCTGCGCAGCAGACGCTCCGGCTTCCTCACCGTGCTCGGGAACGAGACCGGCGTCTTCGTCTGGGGCCTCGTCGCCGCGCTCGGCCTGACCGCGCTGCTGGCGGCCTCCGAGGTGGCGTACGACGTGATGCGGATCGTCGGGGCGGTCGTCCTCGTCGGCTTCGGCATCCAGACGCTCCGGCAGGCGCGGCGCGGCAAGGAGGCCACGGAAGGCTGGGAGGGCGCCGAGAAGAGCGGCTGGGCCGCCTACCGCGGCGGGCTGCTGCTCAACCTGGCCAACCCCAAGGCGGCGATCTTCGCCATGTCCTTCCTGCCGCAGTTCGTGCCGGAGGGCGCCCCGCACCTGCCCACCATGGTCGGCCTCGCCGCGCTCTGGGCGCTCTACGAGGTCGGCTACTACGGCCTGTACGTGTGGTTCGTCGGCCGGATGCGGGCGGTTCTGTCCCGCTCCGGGGTGCGCCGGCGCCTGGAGCAGGTCTCCGGGGGCGTGCTGCTGCTCCTCGGTGTCCGCCTCGCCCTGGAGAGCTGACGACGTGGACGGCATGGCCGACGAACAGCCCGAAAGACCCGTAGACCGGTCGCGCGGCCCTCTCTGTCCGGGCAGGATGCTGCCCGTAGTCCCTTGTGGTCCCTTCACCTGCCCCGGGAGGCCCGGATGACCGGCAGCACGCGCGCGCCCTTCACCGCCGACGACTACCGGGCCCGCATGGACCGCGCCGCGCGGGAAGCCGCCGACGCAGGTCTCGCCGGGCTCCTGGTGGCACCGGGGCCGGACCTGGTCTGGCTGACCGGCTACGCGCCCACCGCGACCACCGAACGGCTCACCCTCCTGGTCCTCGCCCAGGGACGCGCCCCCGTGCTGGTCGTCCCCACGCTGGAGGCGCCGGACGCCGCACAGGCCGCCGGCGCGCCCGCCCTGGCCCTGCGCGACTGGACCGACGGCAAGGACCCCTACGCCGCGACCGCCGCGCTCCTCGCCAGCACCGGCCGCTTCGGCATCAGCGACAACGCCTGGGCGATGCACCTGCTCGGACTGCAAAGAGCACTGCCCGACACCACCTACGCCTCCCTCACCGACGCCCTGCCGATGCTCCGCGCCGTCAAGGACAAGGCGGAACTGGAACTGATGGCGGCCGCGGGCGCGGCTGCGGACGCGGCGTTCGAGGAGATCCGGAAGGTTCCCTTCGCCGGTCGCGGGGAGTCCGAGGTCGGTGCCGACCTCGCCGATCTGCTGCGCCGGTTCGGCCACTCCCAGGTCGACTTCACCATCGTCGCCTCCGGCCCGAACGGCGCCAACCCGCACCACGAGGTGGGCGAGCGGGTCATCGAACACGGCGACATGGTCGTCCTCGACTTCGGCGGACTCAAGGACGGCTACGGCTCCGACACCTCCCGCACGGTCCACGTCGGCGAACCCACCGACGAGGAACGCCGGGTCCACGACCTGGTGCGCGAGGCCCAGGAGGCGGGTTTCAGGGCGGTCAAGCCCGGTGTCGCCTGCCAGGAGGTCGACCGGGCCGCCCGCGCGGTGATCGCCGACGCCGGGTACGGCGAGTACTTCATCCACCGCACCGGGCACGGCATCGGCGTCACCACGCACGAGCCGCCGTACATGATCGAGGGTGAGCGGCAGCCCCTGGTGCCCGGCATGTGTTTCTCCGTGGAGCCCGGCGTCTATCTGCCCGGCCGCTTCGGCGTGCGCATCGAGGACATCGTCACCGTCACCGAGGACGGCGGCCGCCGCCTCAACGACACGACCCGCGAGATGGTCATGGTGGACTGAGCCACCACCAGGAGCCCCAAGCACACCCCCGAGTGACAACGGCGCGAACATGACCCAGGCACCGACACCCACCGCGGACACCGTCCGCCGACTGGTCAGTTCCCTGCTCAAGGACGGCGCGACCACCACCGCCGGGCCCGAGGTGCGGCCCGTCGCCGAGGGCGGCGAGCACTCGACCTGGTGGGTCGGCGCCCGCCATGTGCTGCGCCTCGCCCCCGACCGCGAGGCCGCCGTCCGTCTGCGCCGCGAACTGCGCCTGCGCGACCTCGTACGCCCGCACCTGCCGGTCGCGGTGCCGACGAGCGTGGCGCACGGGGAGTGGGCACCCGGGCTGACGTACACGCTCGACACCAAACTGCCCGGCGGTACGGCGGAGGAGCACGACGTGTCCGCCGTCGGCGAGGCCGATCTCGCGGGGCTGCTCACCGGACTGCGTGAGGTGCCCGCACGGCAGGCCGAGACCCTCGGCGTCCCGCGCACCGCCCCGCGCTCCCTGGAGGGCCTGCGCCGGGCCGCCGAGCACGCCGCCGAACGACTTGCCGCGGCCGACGAGTTCGACCCGGTCCGCCTGCACCAGCTCACCGGTCCTGCCGCCGTCCAGCTGGCCGCCCAGCCCGGCACCGCGGTCCTCGTCCACCACGGCCTGAAGGGCGAGCACCTCGTGGTCAGCGCCGACGGCCGGGTGCGCGGCATCCTCGACTGGACGGACGCGGCCGTGGGCGACCCCGCCGAGGACATCGCCGGACTGGCCGTCGCCGTCGGCTCACCGGCCGCCGTCCGTGCCGCGACCCTCGCCGGCTACGGCGCCCGCCCCTGCCTCCGCGGCCTCTGGCTGGCCCGCTGCGACACCGTCGTCCACCTCGCCGACCGCATCCAGGGCCGCGACACGGGCGCCCTGCCCCTGGTCAGGATCCAACTCCGACGCGCCTGGGAGGCGATCCTCCTGGAGCGGGTGACGGAGTTCCGGGACGGCGACGCGGACGAGCTCTAGAAGCAATGCCGTTGCGTTACGGGTTTGCCGGTTGGGGTCGTTGAATGGTGATTGCTCGGGTGCCGGTTCGGGTGGGTTGGGGCCAGGTGTGGTGTTCGGCCCGTTTGAGCCGGTAGTTGGACATCTTGCGTTTGATGACGCGGGGCTGGCTGCGCAGGCGTCTGGCCGGCAGGAGTCGTTCGAGTAGGTCGTGCTGGAGCAGGACGAGCGTTCTGACCAGGAGGTCAGGGGGAAAAACTGCCCGGCGTGACGGTCACACTGCGTCGGGCGGAGCGCAGAGTTTCGGTGAAGGAAATTCGGTCGGGGTCCAGGCCCCGGGTCGCGGCCGTTCTCACCATCAGTTCGCGCAGGGCGTGGTGGACCAGCAGGTGTGCCCAGATCTGCTGCAGGGCGCCGTCGGGGGTTTTGCTGCTGAGGACGACGTGGGCTCCGCGTTGATGGGTCTTGATCTCGGCGAAGACGCTCTCTACTTCCCAGCGCTCCTGGTAGAGCGCGGCCAGCTGGCGGGCGGGATAGCGGCGGGCGTCGAGCAGGCTGGTCACCAGCCGGTAGCCCTCGGCAGCATGGCCGGTGCCGTTCAGCCGGTAGGCCATTACCCGCACGGTGACCGGGTCGGTGTGGGCCGGATCGGTGTGGGCGTGGATGCGCGAAAGCCAGGACCCGTCCCGCAACTGCCGCTCGACAGGCAGGACCCGGTTGGCGGGCACCCGCCACAGCAGCTGAGCGCCGGTGGCGGTGAAGGACCGCCACAACGGCACACCGAGGAACTCGCGGTCGGCCAGGACCAGTTGCCCGGGGCCGCAGGAACGGGGCAGACGGCTCACCAAGGTCACTTCCCCGGTGCGGCAGCCGGCGAGTTCGGCGTCCAGTACGAGGTGCGTGCCGACCTCCACCAGGCAGGCCATCCGCACCTGGGGAAAGGCGCTTTTGTCGTGGCCGCGGGTGTTTCCGGGGCGTGCGAAGGCAGCCTCATTGGCCGGGCTGTCGGCGACGTCCCAGCAGGTCCCGTCCACCGCCAGCAGCCGCAGTCCGCGCCAGAAGGCGCCCGGGGTGGCTTCGGTGCCCATCGGTTTCGCGGTCGTGGTGAACAGCACCCGCAGTGGTTCCGGGCCCAGCCGCTGCCGGGCCCGAAACAGCGACGACTTCGCCGGGACATGCCAGGTGCCCAGCAGGCGCAGGCCGCGCAGTCCCTCGACCAGATGCCGCATCACGTCCAGATACGGAGCGGGCGAGAACAGGGCCAGCCCCAGCACGAAATACACCACCAGCCGGGCCGGGAGCAGGCGCTTGCGTTGCTCCACACGACCACAGGCAGCCACCACCCGATCCACCAGACCTGGCGGATAGACCCAGGTCAGCAGGCCTAAACCCGATAACTCAGAGACGCTTGCAGCCACCCGAACCACCCCCGGGACCACTGAACTTCAGCGTACGCCCGCAAGCTAACGCAACGGCATTGGCTCTAGAAGCCGTTCATTCCTGCAGCAGGACCACGCCCGACTCCCCGGGCACATGCAGCATCCCGTCCGCCCCCGGCGCCTCGACGGGCTCCCACGCGGCGAGCACGCGCGCGTGGCGGGGGCCCAGGGGGATCGCCGCCGGCTCCTTGGCGAGGTTCACGACCACCCTGACGTCGCCGCGGCGGAAGGCGAGCCAGCGTTCCCGCTCGTCGTACGCCACCTTGATGTCGGCGAGGTCGGGATCGGTCAGGTCGGCCTGCTCGTGCCGGAGTGCGATGAGTCTGCGGTACCAGTCCAGCACGCGCGCGTGGGGCTCGCTCTCGGGCTCTGTCCAGTCGAGGCAGGAGCGGTCGCGGGTCGCCGGGTCCTGCGGATCCGGTACGTCCTCCTCGGCCCAGCCGTGCGGCGTGAACTCCCGCCGCCTGCCCCGCCGTACGGCCTCGGCGAGCTCCGGATCGGTGTGGTCGGTGAAGAACTGCCAGGGCGTACCGGCCGCCCACTCCTCGCCCATGAACAGCATCGGCGTGAAGGGCGCCGTCAGCGTGAGCGTGGCCGCGCAGGCGAGCAGACCGGGGGAGAGGGACGCCGAGAGCCGGTCGCCCAGGGCGCGGTTGCCCACCTGGTCGTGCGTCTGCGCGTAGCCGAGGAGCCGGTGCGCCGCCACGCGCGTACGGTCCAGGGGGCGCCCGTGGTGGCGGCCGCGGAAGCTCGAGTACGTGCCGTCGTGGAAGTAGCCGCCGGTGAGCGTCTTGGCGAGGGCGGCGAAGGAAGCGCGCGCGAAGTCGCCGTAGTAGCCCTGGGACTCGCCGGTCAGCGCGGTGTGCAGGGCGTGGTGGAAGTCGTCGTTCCACTGCGCGTGCAGGCCGAGGCCGCCCTCCTCGCGGGCAGTGATCAGCCGCGGGTCGTTCAGGTCGGACTCGGCGATCAGGAACAGCGGCCGGTCCAGGTCGGCGGCGAGGGTGTCCACGGCCGTCGACAGCTCCTCCAGGAAGTGGCACGCGCGCGTGTCCGCCAGCGCGTGCACCGCGTCCAGGCGCAGCCCGTCGATCCGGTAGTCACGCAGCCAGGCCAGCGTGCTGCCCACCAGATAGGCCCGGACCTCGTCCGAGCCGGGAGCGTCCAGGTTGACGGCGGAGCCCCAGGGTGTGTGATGCGTGTCCGTGAAGTACGGGCCGAACACGGGCAGATAGTTGCCCGAGGGGCCGAGGTGGTTGTGCACGACGTCCAGGACCACACCCAGGCCGAGTTCGTGCGCCCGGTCGACGAACCGTTTCAGCGCCTCGGGGCCGCCGTAGGGCTCGTGCACGGCCCACAGCGAGACGCCCTCGTACCCCCAGCCGTGCCGCCCCGGGAAGGGGCACAGCGGCATCAACTCGACGTGTGTGACGCCCAGTTCGACGAGATGTCCGAGCCGCTCGGCGGCCGCGTCCAGGGTGCCCTCACGCGTGTACGTGCCCACATGCAGCTCGTACAGCACCGCCCCGGGCAGCGGACGTCCGGCCCATTCCGTGCGCCACGCGTACCGCTCGTGGTCGACGACCGCGCTCAGCCCGTCCGGGCCGTCCGGCTGCCGGCGCGAACGCGGGTCGGGCCGCACGGGACCGTCGTCCACCGCGAACCCGTACCGCGAGCCGTCCCGCGCCTCGGCCTCTGCCCGCCACCAGCCCTCCCGCTCCGGATCGCGCTCCAACGCGCGCGTGGCGTCCTCGCACTGGAGCGTCACACGGTCGGCCTGCGGTGCCCACACCTCGAACTGCACGGACGGTCCCCTTCGTCTGCTCACCGTGATGTAGCCCGTCCATGGTGCTTCAAACGAGATCAATCCGCTTTTGAATCTTCCCTTTTGCGGCAGGTGTCGTCGGGCACGCACGCGTGGCGACCCTTTTCTCGTTTTCTGGACACCCGGAGTTCGCTGACCGACAATCACGAACGTGACGTCGTCATTCGAGTTCAACACGTACCCGGCGCGGCTCTCCGACGTGGAGCGCGACAAGGCGCTGAAGGTGCTGCGTGACGGCGTCGCCATGGGACGGCTTTCGCACGACACGTTCATCCGCCGGATGGAGCTGGCTCTCTCCGCCCGCCGCTCCGACGAACTCGCCGCGCTCACCGCCGACCTTCCCCAGGAAGGCCGTTTCTCGCGCGCGGTGTTCGGCACCGTGGAGGCTGTCTCCGGGTTCACCGTACGGCTGCGCAGGGCCTGGCAGGCCGAGCGTCTCCCCAAGCTGCTGCTGCCGCACCCGGCGGGCGGTCACCCCCTGCGCATCGGACGCGATCCGGCCAACGGCCTGCGCCTCACCCATGAAACCGTGTCCCGCGTGCACGCCGAACTCAGCCGTCAGGGCGGCATGTGGGTGCTGCGCGACCTCGGCTCGACCAACGGCACGACGGTGAACGGGCGGCGGGTCATCGGTGCCGCCGTCGTGCGCGAGGGCGATCAGATCGGCTTCGGACGGATGTCGTTCCGGCTCGCTGTCGACTGAGACCTGACTGAGTCACGCCTTAGCTTTGGCCTGAGCATGACACGGCGTTGACGTGCTGTGATGGCCCAAATCGCTTTCCCCTCCGCGGTGTTGACGTACCCCTCAAGTCGTGACTGACTGTGCGTACGCCATGTACATCAGGTGAACCGACGGCACCACATTGTGGAGGTGTGCCCTGCCGCCCCTCCTCCGCTACCCGACCGTCGACGAACTCGGCGCGCGGGCGGCAGCACTCGTCGCCAGGCGTCCCCGTGACGCCCGCCTGCGCCGCGTCGGCACCTCGCGCGCGGGCACCCCCATGTGGCTGCTTTCCGTCGGTCACGGCAGCCGCCAGGCCCTCGTCGTCGCCGGACCGCACGCCAACGAACCCGTCGGCGGCGCCACCGTGCTGCGCCTCGCCGAACGGGCCGTCGCCGACCCGCGGTTCACCGAGGGCGCCGACGCCACCCTGAACCTGCTGCTCTCCCTCGACCCCGACGGTCTGCGCCGCAACGAGGGCTGGCTGACGGGCCCGTACACCCTCGGCCGGTACTTCCGGAACTTCTTCAGGCCCGGCTTCCTCGAACAGCCCGAGTGGCTGCCCGACGGCGCGGCGGGCGCCGCGCTGCCGGAGACCCGCACCCTGCTCGACCTCCAGGACGAACTGCGGCCCTTCCTGCAGTGCTCCCTGCACGGCGTCGACGTCGGAGGCGGCTTCGTCGAGCTCACCCACGACCTGCCGGGCCTCGCCGGGCGCGTCGCCCACACCGCCGCCCGGCTCGGCATTCCGCGTGAATTAGGCCCGTACGACACCCTGTACTGGCCGAGTCTGGGCCCCGCCGTCTACCGCATCCCGCCGCCCCGCATCGGCGACCTGGCCGCGGCCATCACCGAGGCCGCCGTCGAGTCGACCTGGTTCCACCCGTACCGGCACGGCACGGTGACGGCGGTCGTGGAGGCGCCCATGTGGGGCGTGGCGGCCGTGGAGGACGGCTCCCCGCCCGCCGACGCGGCCGCCGTGCTGCGCACCGTCAGTCACACACTGCGCGACGACACACGGCTCCTCGAGGTGCTCCTCGCGCGACTGAGGCCCCACCTCGCGGGCACGCCGGACGCGGCCGCCCTGCTCGCGCCCGTGGACGACTATTTACTGGTCTGCCCCGGGCTCGCCGACACCTGGGACCCCGACATCGCCGACGGGATACGCCCGCTCCCGCCGCTCAGCACCGCCCACCTGGCCGCCCTGCGCATCGCCGGACGGCGGCTGGCGCTGCGGACGGCGGGGCTGCTGCACCAGCTCGTGACGAGCGCCGGCCGCGACCCGGCCGGCGTGCTGCCGGACCTGGACCGCCTCGTCGAGCAGTGGTGCGCCGACTACCGCGACGGCATCGGGGCACGCTGGATACCGATCGCGCGTCAGGTGGAGTACCAGTCGAGCGTGGTGCTCGCCGCCTTCGAGCTGGCCGTGCAGCACGCGCCCGCGTGCTCCCGTTCGAGTGAGTCGGGGTGGGGTTCCCAGGCCGCCGTGCCGATGCATCTGGAATGACGATCAGCACCACAGCGAAAGCGGTACGGGGCGGTCTGCTGGCGGCCGCCCTCCTCGTCGCGGGCGCGGCCCCGGCGCAGGCCGCGGCCCAGGACTTCCCGCCGGGCAACTGGCTCTATCTCACGGTCACCAAGGGCGACGCCCGGTCCCAGCACACCCATGACACCCTGCTGATGTGCGACCCGCCCGAGGGGCACACGCGAGCGGCCGAGGCGTGCACGGAGCTGGCCGCGGCCGACGGCGACATCTCCCGCATCCCGCCGAAGGACCTCTACTGCCCGATGATCTACGCGCCCGTGGCCGTCCACGCGCGCGGGGAGTGGAGCGGCCGGAAGATCGAGTACACCCAGACGTTCTCCAGCTCGTGCTTCATGGGCGCACACACGGGGTCGGTGTTCGCACTGGACGGCTGACACCGGCATCGCGGCCGCCTCTCGCGCACGTGGCCGCTCGGCCCCCTCACGCCGCCTGGTCGCGCGCGTACAGCGCGGCCGTGACGACCGTCCGGGACTGGTGCTCGACCTGGTGCTCCAACGGCACCCAGCGGGCGCGGAAGCGCATCGCGAAGGCGTCGCTCCAGGTCGCCACGAGCCGTTCCAGACGCGGTGCCGCACGGTCGCCGGTCTCCTGCAGGACCCGCAGCAGCATGGCCGCCGCCCGCAGCGGCAGGCGGCGGCCGAACGCGTCCACACTGCCGACGTACGCCATCGTGTTGTCGGCGGGAGGTGTGTGGATCCAGTCCGTGGCCAGGCCCGGAACCAGCTCCAGCGCCCACCGGGCCGCCCGCAGCAGCGGCCCGTCGATCCCCTCCAGCCGCGGCAGCGCCTCGGCGAGCACCCGCTCCACCTCCAGCGCGTCCCGCAGCAGCCGGCGCGCCAGCCGTCGTATCGCCGCGGCCGGCGCGGGATGCGGAGCCGGGTCGTCCACCAGATCGCTCGCCCACATCGGCACCTCGACCACCGCCGTCAGACCGCCGTACCGGTGGGTGTCGTACCAGGTGCTGTGGCGTGCGTCGTCCGGCATGCTCGGGTACGCGGCGCCCGCACCGGGGGAGGGCATCACATGCACCCCGGGCCCGGACGCGGCCCAGCCCGCGGCGTCCGAGGCGCCCGTCTCCACCGGGATGTGCAGCTGCGCCGCGGACTTGGCGAACGGCTCGGCGAGACCCGGTATGTCCTTGGTCAACTGGACCCAGCTGCCGCCCAGATCGGTGCCGTGCAGGGTCGCCTGGAGGTAGGGGCGCAGCTCGTCGATGACCCGGGTCAGCGCGCGCGTCTCGGGCGGCAGCAGGTGCGGCGGTAGCACGGACGGCGACCACTCGGGCTGTTCCTCGGCCGCCGGCCGGAAGAACCCGAGGTGGTAGTCGAAGAGGCTGCGCGGTGCCGGGGTGACGTGCAGGCTCGCCCCGTCGGGGTCCGCGCACAACAGGAAGTGCCAGGACGTGTCCGCACGCAACCCCCGCTCGCACAGCACCCGTTCGGCGAGCGCGAGAAGCGTGGAACCGCCGGTCGGCTCATTGGCGTGGGCGCCCGCGACTACGAGCACGGCACGCGGCGCACGGCCCACGGACAGCAGGTGCAGAGGCCTGCCCGCCCGGGAGACGCCCACTTGCCGCAGCACGCACAGGCCGGGCCTGAGAGCAGCCAACGCCCGTGCGGACGCCACAAGTTGGGTCACGGTGGGGTAGCGCAGCTGCGGCAGGAGACTCACCCCCGTCACGTCGCCCGGCTTCGCAATCCGCAGTACCCCACGCCCTCTGTGAACTGTCAAGGACATCGTGGGGGAGGCTCCTGGGGGCGCCCAGATGCATTTACCGCCAGCCGTAGGGGGCGGTTGCGCCGGGGTGCGGGCGGATGTGCCGGGCCACGTCCGAGGGCATGCCCTATCCCGTCGCAGCCAGAGGCATGGGGTCACCCGGGGCGCGGCCGCACGGTCGACCGGTCAGCGGCCCTCCTCGGACCCTTCCGCTGCGGCTTCGCCGACGCGCTCCAGCAGCGCCACCGGCAGCAGCTCGAAAAGCTCCTCCACGCGCGCGTGCCCCGTGAACTCCCGCTCCGGGGACAGCACATCGGACCAGCGCCCGGGCGGCAGCGGAAGCCGTGTGTCCCGCCAGCCGCCCGCCTCCTTCAGCCGCAGCGACAGCCGCGTCACAGCCGTGACGACCTCTCCTGAGCGCACGAACGCCGCGCAGTGGGCCGCCGCCGGGCCCTCGGCGGCCAACGGCGCGTAAGTAGCCGCGTCCCCGAAGGCGCCGGGCCGCCGCGCACGCAGCCGGACCGCCGCCGTGGTCACCGTGCCCTTCTCGCCGGGGTCCTGCGAGGGCGGGAAGCGAACCGGTCGCCGGTTGTCCGGGTCCACCAGTGCCAGGTACTCGCCCTCGGTGCCCTGATAGATGTCCGGCACGCCCGGCATCGTCAGATGGACCAGGGCGGTGCCCAGCACGTTCGCCCGGATGTGGGGCTCCAGCGCCCGCCGGAGGGCGACCACGTGCTCGCCCGGCACCCCACACGGACCCGCCGCGACGAACGCCGCCACCGCCTCCTCGTAGGCGGGCTCCTGCTCCGTCCAGCTCGTGAAAAGGCCCGCCTCACGCACATGCTTCAACAGGGCCTGCTGAACGCGCTCTTCGGCCGCCTCGCCGAGCCCGAACACCGTCTGCCACGCCGCCCACGCCAGCTGCGCGTCCGGCACGCCCTCACCCGCGCGCGTCACCTCCGCCAGTACGTCCGCCCAGCGCTGCGGGCATTCGGTGAGCACGGCCAGCGCCGCCCGTACGTCGGCACTGCGCTTGGTGTCGTGCGTCGACGCCACCGTCCCCGTCGCCGGCCAGTCGCGCTGCACGCGCGCGCAGTAGGCGTGGAAGTCCTCGGGGGACACCGCCGGGCTCCCCGGGTTGCCACCCACCTCGGTCGCCGACAGCAGCGGGACATAGCGGTAGAACGCCGTGTCCTCCACGGACTTGGCACGCAGCGCCGACGCGGTCTGCGCGAACCGCGCCCGGAACTCTGTGTGGTCGGGGTGGTCGGGCCCGTCACCGCCCCGCCCCAGCACAAGGTCGCGCACCACGTCGACCGCGCCGGACTCCTCCGGGACGACGAAGGCGAGCCGCGCCTCGGCCGCGGCCTCCTCGGTGACCACGGCTGCCGCGTCCCCGGAGGTGTACGGCCGGTACACCTCCAGGCGGACCAGCAGCTCCTGCAGCGCCGTGCGCAGCGCCCAGGGAGCGCGGTCGCGCAGCCCGGGGTCCGGTGCGGCGGTGCAGAGTGCGCTCGCCACCCGGGTCAGCCGGTCGACCTCGGCGGCCAGCTCGTGCGTGAGCACCTTGTACGCCGCCCGCCGCACCGTCGCCGCCCAGTCCCCGCCCCGGTCCGTCTGCGGGGCCGCGAACCGCCGGTACTGACCGAGGAGTTCCCCGAACCCGGCCGGGTCGGTGAAGAGGCCGTCGATGTGACGCAGGGCGTCGTAGCCGGTGGTGCCCGCGACGGGCCAGGCGGCCGGCAGGGGTTCCCCGTCCGAGAGGATCTTCTCCACGACCGTCCAGCGGCCGCCGGTCGCCTCGTGCAGCCGCAGCAGATACGCGTCGGGGTCGGCGAGCCCGTCGGGATGGTCGACGCGCAGACCGTCGACCACGCCCTCGTGCAGCAGCCGCAGGATCTTCGCGTGCGTGGCCTCGAACACCTCCGGGTCCTCGACCCGCACCCCGATGAGCTCCGAAATGCTGAAGAAACGCCGATAGTTGAGCTCCGTTCGGGCCAGCCGCCACCACACCGGGCGGTACCACTGCGCGTCCAGGAGCTGCGGCAGCGGCAGCTTCTCGGTGCCCTCGCGCAGCGGGAACTCGTGGTCGTGGTAGCGCAGGACGTCACCGTCGATCCGCAGGTCGCCGATCACCGAGCCGAGCGGCTGCCCGAGCACCGGCAGCAGCACCTGCCCGCCCTGCGCCTGCCAGTCGATGTCGAACCAGCGCGCGTACGGCGACTTGGGGCCCTCCCGCAGCACCTCCCACAGGGCGCGGTTGTGGCGCGGTGCCATGGCCATGTGGTTCGGCACGATGTCCACCACCAGGCCCAGACCGTGCTCCCGCGCGGTGCGCGCCAGCGCGCGCAGGCCCTCCTCGCCGCCCAGTTCCGCACGCACGCGCGCGTGGTCCACGACGTCGTACCCGTGCGCCGAGCCCGGCACGGCCTCCAGGACCGGGGACAGGTGCAGGTGCGAGACGCCGAGCGAGGCCAGGTACGGCACGGCGGCCGCGGCGGCGGCGAACGGGAACTCGGGCTGCAGCTGCAGCCGATAGGTGGCCGTGGGCACCACGGGGTCGAGTCGCTCAGGTGTCATGCAAACCTACGTACCCGCCCTGCCGCCCTTCGTGTCATCGTCCCCTCCACGGGTGCACGCGCGCGTGGCTAGCGTTGAGCGATGGGGACCATGGGGAGAACGTACAAAGACGTCATCGGTCTGACCGGGCCGCTGCTGCCGGCGGTGTCCTTCCTTGGGCGGCTGCCGACCGCCACGATCCAGTTCGGCAGCGTGCTGCTCGTCGCCCGCACGAGCGGCTCACTGGCCGCCGCAGGGCTGACCGGCGGGGCGCTCGCGATCGGACAGGTGAGCTGCGGCCCGCTGGTGGGCAGGCTCGCCGACCGGCACGGCCAGCGGACGGTCGTGCTCGTCTTCTCCCTCGCCAACGCCGTCGCGATCGCCGCGCTCGTCGCCGGGGCGCTCGCCGGGCTGCCGACCCCGCTGGTGGCTCTCCTCGGAGCGGCGGCGGGCGCGACCGTACCGCTGATCGGCCCTCTGGCCCGCGCCCGCCTGGTCGCCCTGGCCCGCCGCTCCGGCGCCCCCGACGACGTGGTCGGCACCGCCCTCTCCTTCGAGAGCACCCTCGACGAGATCTCCTTCGTCCTCGGCCCGGCCCTGGTCGGCCTGGCCGCCGTCCTGTCCCACCCGGCCAACGCCCTGGGCGCGGCCGCGCTCCTGGTGGCCCTGTGCGGCAGCGGCTTCGCACTGCACCCGACGGCCGGGGCGACACGACCCGATGCCGTCGCGACGCCACCGACCGCCCCACCCGCCCCACACCCCCGCCGGTACATGCCCCGCTCAGTCCACCCCCTCCGTGGTGCCCTCGCCCTCCAGGGGGCGATGTTCGGTGCCTGTCAGGCCGGGATCACGGCGCTCACCGAGCGGCTCGGGCAGGCGGATCAGGCCGGGCTCGTGTACGCCGCCATGGGGGTGATGAGTGCCGTCGCGGGGCTCTCCATGGCCGCCGTGCCCGCACGCATCGCCCTCACGGTCCGCTGGCGGGCGGCGACCGTGGCCGCGTTCGTGCTCTCCCTGCCCCTCTTGTGGACACACAGCCTGGGCGGCCTCTACGCGGTGGTCACCGTCCTCGGTGTCGCCTACGCCCCGCACCTGATCACGGTGTTCGGGCTCACCGAGCGCGCGGTGCCGCCCGCGCGGCTCGCCGAGGCGATGGCGTTCGCGACGAGTGCGATCGTCGGCGGGCAGGCCCTCGCGGTCGCCGTCACCGGCCGCCTGGCCGAGACCTACGGGCCCACTGCCGCCTTCGTGGCGGCGAGCGTGGTCGCCGCACTCGCCTGCGTGATCGCGCTGACGGCGCGCCCGGCCTCGTACTCCGGGCCCACCACCGACGCGCCCCTCCACGCGCGCGTACCCGGCCGGCAGCCGATCACACCGGACCGGGCAGAGGCGCGGACCGAACCCTAGACGGGCCGCTGCAACACCGTCAGGCTCCGGTCCACCAGAGTCAGCCGGTCCCCGGCCTGCACCTTCGGGCCCGTGTCCGGCGTCGCCCCGTCCGAGCGGGCGGTGTCGACCACGACCTGCCACTGGCGGCCGTGGTTGACGGGCACCACGAAGTCCAGCGTCCTGGGCGAAGCGTTGAACATCAGCAGGAACGAGTCGTCGGTGATCCGCTCCCCGCGCGGGCCCGGCTCGGAGATCGCGTTGCCGTTGAGGAACACCGACAGCGCGGAGGCCGGTGCCGTGTCCCAGTCCCGCTGGGTCATCTCCTTGCCCTCCGGTGTGAACCAGGCGATGTCCGAGAGCTCGTCATGGGTGCCCTCCACGGGCCGCCCGTGGAAGAAGCGGCGCCTGCGGAAGACCGGATGGTCCTTGCGCAGCCACACCATCGCGCGCGTGAAGTCCAGCAACTCGCTGTCGGCCGCGTCCTCCTCCGCGTCGGGGTCCAGCCACTTCACCCAGGCCAGCTCGTTGTCCTGGCAGTACGCGTTGTTGTTGCCGCGCTGGCTGCGCGCGAACTCGTCGCCGTGGCTGATCATCGGCACGCCCTGGGACAGCATCAGCGTGGCGACGAAGTTCCGCATCTGGCGCGCCCGCAGCCGCAGCACGTCGGCGTCCTCGGTCTCGCCCTCCGCACCGCAGTTCCAGGAGCGGTTGTGGCTCTCGCCGTCGCGGTTGTCCTCGCCGTTGGCCGTGTTGCGCTTCTGGTTGTACGAGACGAGGTCGTGCAGGGTGAAACCGTCGTGGCAGGTCACGAAGTTGATCGAGGCGAGCGGGCGGCGGCCGTCGTCCTGGTAGAGGTCCGACGACCCGGTCAGCCGGGACGCGAACTCCGCGAGCGCGCGCTGCTCACCCCGCCACATGTCCCGCACCGTGTCGCGGTACTTGCCGTTCCACTCGGTCCACAGCGGCGGGAAGTTGCCCACCTGGTAGCCGCCCTCGCCGACGTCCCAGGGCTCGGCGATCAGCTTCACCTGGGAGACCACCGGGTCCTGCTGCACCAGGTCGAAGAACGACGACAGCCGGTCCACCTCGTGGAACTGCCGCGCCAGCGTGGCCGCGAGGTCGAAGCGGAAGCCGTCGACGTGCATCTCGGTGACCCAGTAGCGCAGCGAGTCCATGATCAGCTGCAGGACGTGTGGGGACCGCATGAGCAGGGAGTTCCCGGTGCCCGTGGTGTCCATGTAGTAGCGGGGGTCGTCGGTCAGGCGGTAGTAGGAGGGGTTGTCGATGCCCCGGAAGGACAGCGTCGGGCCCAGGTGGTTGCCCTCGGCAGTGTGGTTGTAGACCACGTCCAGGATGACCTCGATGCCGGCCTCGTGCAGCGCCTTGATCGCCGACTTGAACTCCAGGACCTGCTGGCCGCGGTCGCCCCAGGAGGCGTACGCGTTGTGCGGGGCGAAGAAGCCGATCGTGTTGTAGCCCCAGTAGTTGTTCAGGCCCATGTCGACCAGCCGGTGGTCGTTCACGAACTGGTGGACCGGCATCAGCTCCAGCGTCGTCACGCCCAGCTCCACCAGATGCTCGATGATCACCGGGTGGGCGAGCGCCGCGTAGGTGCCGCGCAGTTCCTCGGGCAGCCCCGGGTGCTGCATCGTGAGGCCCTTCACATGGGCCTCGTAGATCACCGTCTCGTGGTATCCGCGCCGTGGCCGCCGGTCGTCGCCCCAGTCGAAGTAGGGGTTGACCACGACGGATGTCATGGTGTGCGGCGCCGAGTCCAGGTCGTTGCGCCTGTCGGGTGCGTCGAAGTGGTAGCCGTAGACCTCCTCGCCCCAGGTGATGGAACCGCTGATCGCGCGCGCGTACGGGTCGAGCAGCAGCTTCGCCGAGTTGCAGCGCAGGCCGCGCTCGGGGGCGTACGGCCCGTGCATGCGGAAGCCGTAGCGCTGTCCCGGCATGATGCCGGGCAGGTACGCGTGCCGCACGAACGCGTCGCTCTCGCGCAGTTCCACCGCCGTCTCCGAGCCGTCGTCGTGCAGCAGACACAGCTCTACTCGGTCCGCGGTCTCCGAGAAGACCGCGAAGTTGGTGCCGGCGCCGTCGTACGTGGCACCGAGCGGATACGCCTCGCCAGGCCAGACCTGCATGGATACGACTCTTTCAGGTGGGGCGCGCCGCCGGGGGCGCCTTCGCGTCGAGTGTCCCCGAAAGTGATGGAACCACCTATGACTTACGTCCCTCTTACCGAGCGACCAGTGCATACATCGTTATGCCAACCAGTGGGGCAAAAACGTACTCCCGGGGATGAAGGGGGAGTAGGGGGAAATGTGCGCGAGATAGTGCACCGCCATCTGGGCAAGGTGGTGGCCGGAGCGGGCATCGCGGTGGCGGGAACCGCCGTGATGATCGCCATCACCCTGCCGGGGACGGCGGGGGCCGACGAGTCGGGCGGCAGCGGCAGCCAGGCGGCGCAGCAGGCGGGCCAGGGGGCGGACGCAGCGGTCCGGCCCGGCGTCGTCCAGCAGGCGCCGGCCGACGGCGACAAGGGCAAGGGCAGCGACCCGCTCACCGACGACGAGACCAAGCGGGCCGAGCAGATCGCGGCGAACCGACAGTTGCTCAACTCCGCTGAGAACGTGGAGGGCGAGCGCGGGCCACAGCGCCTCACCGTCGACCTCGCCGACCCGGACAACGACGAGACGGACGACCCGAGCGCGCCGCGCCGCGCCGACGTGACGTTCTACGACTACAAGAACGACGCCCTCGTCACCAAGACGGTCAACCTGGACACCGGAAAGGTCGAGGAGACCGGCACGCAGCACGGCGTACAGCCGCCGCTGAGCCGCGCCGAGAACGCGGAGGCCGCCAAGCTCCTGATCGCCGACCCGCTCGGTGCGGGCCTGAAGGCGGACTACAAGGACGCCACCGGCAAGGAACTCACGTCCCCGGACCAGCTGTTGCTCAACGGCGCCGTGTACCGGGCCACGCCGGGCGCCCAGCCCGCCGCCTTGGACAAATGCGGCGAGCACCGGTGCGTGCGGCTGTTCCCGAAGGTCGTCAACGGACCGTGGATCGACGCCAGGTCGCTGATCGTCGACCTCAGCGCCGGCAAGGTCGCCAAGCTCGACCGCGGCTGAGCCGCCTCCGTTCGCTTTTCCAACTTGCTCCTCCTGTAAGGGAGTCACTTCTTCATGCGCGTCAACAGAATCAGTCGTGCCCGCACGCGCGCGGCCGTGGGTCTGTCGGTGGCCGCGCTGGCCGCCGGCGCGACCACCGGTGCCGGACCGGCCACCGCCCAGCCGAAGGCCGCCGCCGCGCCGGCCGCCGACTGCAGCGCCGCCTACAAGATCGAGCAGAAGCTCTCCACCGGTACGACCTGGCGGATGTGCTGGCGCTACGACAGCAAGGCCGGGCTCGTCCTCGACAACGTTTCCTACCAGCCCAAGGGCGAGACCAAGCCGATCAAGGTCCTCAACAGCGCCCGGCTCGCCCAGATCGACGTCCCCTATGACGACGGCAGTGTCGAGTACGACGACCTCACCGGCTTCGGCTTCGCCCAGGGGCTGATGAACCTGGCGCCGGGCGAGTGTCCCGGCGGCACCATCAAGGCCGTCAAGGTGCCGGACGCCATCGACCCGGCCCACCCGAACGTCAACGGCCTGTGCACCACCACCCGTTCCCGCGGCCACGCCTACCGCATGCAGGGCGACACCGCGAACAAGGTCTACCAGGCCCAGGGCAAGGACCTCCTCGTCTACACGGTCAACCAGGTCGGCTGGTACGAGTACATGACCGAGTGGCGCTTCCAGGACGACGGCACGGTCAACATGAACGTCGGCGCGACCGGCAGCCTCTCCTTCGACGACTACGACGCCGGCGACGGCCGCGGCTGGCCCATCGGCAAGGGTGCCAAGGCCTACGCCACCAGCCACAGCCACAACGTCTTCTGGCGGCTGGACTTCGGCCTCGACGGCTCCTCCAAGACGAAGGTCGAGCAGTACGACTCGGCCGTCAGCGCGCCCGCGCACGGCCAGGAGGCCCCGACCAACAAGACCACCCGCACCAAGGTCACCAAGGAACTCGCGGGCGACGCCAAGACCTACCGCTGGTGGCGGCTGGTCAGTGCGACGGGCAAGAACAAGGACGGGCACGCGCGCTCGTACGAGATCGTCCCCGGCGCGACCACCAGGTACCCGGGCCGCAGCTTCACCAAGCACGACGTGTACTTCACCGAGTACAACAAGTGCGAGCAGTTCGCGAGCAACAACACCGGCAACTGCCCTGCCGCAGCGGGCAAGTCCGTCGACAAGTGGGTGAACGGCCAGACCCTCACGCATCCGATCGTCTGGATGAACGTGGGCTTCCACCACATAGCCCGGGACGAGGACCAGCAGCCCATGCCGGTCCACTGGCAGGGCTTCTCCATCGCCCCGAGGGACGTCACCGCTATGAATCCGCTCACTCCCGACGCCCTCGCGTCGCAGAACGGCCACTGGCAGCCGAGTAGTTGAGAAACGACCCTGTCCATCCGGCTGCACCGCCGACCACTCCCGGAGTACCCTTCCTTGATCGTTGAGACGGGGAGTGCTCGGGGGAGCGGAAGGCGGTGCTTGGGTGGGCTCGGGAGGGCTGGAGTTGCCCCCTGGTGACGAGGGTCACGAGGGGAACTCCGCAGACGTCCCGCCCGGCACGGTGTCCCTGGCCAGGCCCATGGCGACGAGTTCCATAGGGCCGGAGCTGGACTGGGACGCCGACGCCTGGCGCGAGGTGCGTACGCGCACCCAGCGAGCGGGCCGGGCCTACATCTGGCTGAACCTGGTCGAACAGCGGCTGCGCGCGGTCGTGGCGGCCGTTCTGCGGCCCATCTACGAACCCGTCCACGGCGACGACTGGGTGGTCGCCGCCGCCGGACCGGCCGGCCAGGAATGGGTGCAGCGCGCGGTCGCCGTGCGCGAAGTCAGCCGCCGCAAGGGCTACTTGCTCGACCCGGCCGACGACAACGTCCTCAGCTTCCTCACCCTGCCCCAGCTGCGTGAGCTGATGGTGCAGCACTGGCCGTGCTTCGAGCCGTACGTCGACGACCGCCGCGACGTCGAACTCGCCCTGGACGAGCTCGAGGTCACCCGCAACGTCGTCTCCCGCAACCGGGCCCTGTCCGAGGCGGTCCTCAACCAGGCCGAGCGGGCCTCGGCCAAGCTCCTGGACGTACTCGGCGCGGGCGGCGACGTGCCCTCCGCCCGTCGGCTGCCCGTGGACGCGGTGGAGGACCTGGTCGGCGACCGGTACGCGGACGTGGTCGCCGTGCACCCCGACCGGGTGCGGCTGCTGCGCCAGTTCCCCGCCGAGGACATCTTCGGCGGTGCCCGCCGCCTCGACGCCGTCGGCATCGGCCTCAACCTGCTCGTGCAGAACTTCTCCGGACGCAGGCTCGTCCGCCTCGCCGAGGCCGGCTGCCGCGTCCGGCTGCTGTTCCTCAACCCGGCCTCCAGCGCGGTCAAGCGGCGCGAGCGCGAACTGAGCATGAAACGCGGGGAGTTGAGCCGCGCCGTCGAGATGAACATCCTGCACATGCGCCGCGTGCGATCCAGACTGCGCGACCCGGACGCCTTCGAGATCCAGGTCTACGACGAGACGCCGCGCTGCACGGCCTACCTGGTCGACGGGGACGGCGCGGACGGCATCGCCGTCGTGCAGTCCTATCTGCGGCGGTCCCGGGGCATGGAGGCGCCGGTGCTCGTCCTGCGCAACGGGAACAAGGTGGTCAAGCCGGGCGACGTCGACGACAGCGGGCTCTTCCCGACCTACCGCGAGGAGTTCGAAACGGCTTGGGTGGATTCGCGGCCCGTGTCCTGAACCGTCCCCGGCCGTAAGCGGAATGCGGTCCTCGGATTGTCAGTGGCACATGGGAAGGTGGAGACCACTGGGGGAAAGCACCACCAAGAAGGGGGGCAGCCCATGGGCTGGCACCGGGAGCTGCTGATCGGCTTCGACCTGGAGACGACCGGGACCGATCCGCGCGAGGCGCGCATCGTCACTGGGGCCGTGATCGAGGTCAGGGGCGGGCAGCCCATAGGGCGCCGGGAGTGGCTCGCGGATCCGGGAGTGGAGATCCCGGCGGACGCGGTGGCGGTGCACGGGATCAGCAATGAGCGCGCGATGGCGGAAGGACGTCCGGCCGACCGGGTGGCGGACGCCATCGCGGACGTCCTCGTGGGGTACTGGAAGACGGGCGTCCCGGTCGTCGCCTACAACGCGGCCTTCGACCTGAGCCTGCTCGCCGCCGAACTGCGGCGGCACGGACTGCCGTCCCTGCGCGAGCGCCTGGGCGGCATCGACCCGGCCCCGGTCATCGACCCGTACACGATCGACCGCTGGGTCGACCGCTACCGCCGCGGCAAGCGCAACCTCGAAGCGGTCTGCACGGAGTACGGCGTCCCGCTCGACGCCGCCCACGACGCGTCGGCCGACGCTCTCGCCGCCGCCGGCCTGGCCTGTGCGATAGCCGACCGCCACCCCAAGATCGCGGCGCTCGGCCCGGCGGAGCTGCATCGCCGCCAGATCGAGTGGTATGCCGAATGGGCGGCGGACTTCCAGAGTTTCCTGCGCCGCAAGGGGGACGCGAGCGCGGTGGTCGACGGGACGTGGCCGCTGCGGGAGCCGGCCGACGAGCCGGTGATCTGACGCCGGCGTCGGCAGCGGTCCGTCAGAACGGATACCAGCGCACCGTCTCGTCCCCGTCCCGCAGCGACGCCACCCGCCGCTCGAACTCGGCCAGCGCCTTGGGGTTGCTCGGCGCATGCTGGGCGACCCACGCGCAGCTCGCCGTCTCGCGGGCGCCGCGCAGCACACCGCAGCCCTCCCACTCGCGTACGTCCCAGCCGTACGTCCCGGTGAAGGAGTCGTAGGCCTCGGCCGGCATGCCGTAGCGGTCGCGGGAGAGGGCCATGACGACCAGGTCGTGCTCGCGCAGGTCGGCGGAGAAAGTCTCCAGGTCGACCAGGACCGGGCCGTCCGGGCCGACATGGACGTTGCGGGGCAGCGCGTCGCCGTGGATGGGGCCGGGCGGCAGTTGCGGGATGAGTGCGGCGGCGGCCGTCGCGAAGCCGTCGCGGCGCTCGCGCAGATAGGCCGCGTCCGCGGGGTCGACGGCGTTGCCCGCGAGCCGCAGCCAGCGTTCCACTCCGCCCAGCAGCTCGCGGGGCGGCAGTTCGAAGGCATCGACAGGGGGAGTGGGCAGTGCGTGGACGACCCGTAGCAGTTCGGCCAGATCCCGTGGCTCGGCGGGCCGTACGGGATCGGGCATCCGGTGCCACACGGTCACCGGGTGGCCCTCCACGAGAAGCGGCTTGGGCTCGGCCGCCCGCACCGCGGTCACGTCCGCCTCGGCGAGCCACAGGGCGATGTCCAGTTCTCGGCGCGCCCGGTCCAGGAGTTCGGCGTCGCGGCCCACCTTGACGACCAGGTCGCCGGCGGCGAACACCGCGTTCTCACCCAGGGCGAGAAGCCGCGCGTCCCGCGCCGGACCGGGCAGTACCCCCGCCGCGGCCAGTACGTCCCGCGCGCGTGCCTCGTCCATCGTCCGCCTCCGTGTCCTGTCCGCCCGGTCTGTTCACATGTATCCGCACCGGTGGCAGCGAGTTCCCGCCACCTTGCGGCCAGTCTCGCATTCGCACAGGTCGGGCGGTGTGCGCGGTGTCTTGACGAGGCAGAACGCCTTCACGACCATGACGGAGGCCGACCCGGCCCACCCCGACCCGGCCTGCTCTCCGTCACGACCCACTCCGTCACGACCCGCACAGTCAGGACCGCACAGTCACGACCCACACCGTCGCGAGCCGCGCGAAGGAGCCGATCACGTGACACTGGTGACCGCGACGAGGCGGTCGGCGCAGGGCACGCCACGCACCGCCGGGGAACGCCGGCTTCCCGACCGCGGGGCCTGGTTCCTGGTGCTGCCCGCGCTGATCCCGATCCTCGTGCTGAGCGTCGGACCGCTGTTCTACGGGATCCTGCTGGCCTTCACCGACGCGCAGTCGGGCCGGACCCAGTCCACCCGGTGGATCGGCGGTCTCAACTTCCAGGACCTGTTGCACGACACGCTGTTCTGGGAGTCGTTCCGGATCGGGCTGGTGTGGGCGGTCGGCGTGACCGTGCCACAGTTCCTGCTCGCGCTCGGCCTCGCCCTGCTGCTCAACCAGGACCTGCGGCTGAGATGGCTCGCCCGCGCCCTCGCGATCATCCCCTGGGCCATGCCCGAGGTCGTGGTCGGCATCATGTGGCGCCTGGTTTACAACACGGACGCCGGCGTCCTCAACGAGACCCTGCGCGACCTCGGTCTCGGCGACGGCCGGGACTGGCTCAGTGGCCTCGGGACCGCGCTGCCCGCGGTGATCGTCGTCGGCATCTGGGCGGGCATGCCGCAGACCACGGTCGCCCTGCTCGCCGGACTGCAGAACACTCCGCGCGAACTCCACGAGGCGGCGGCCGTCGACGGGGCGGGCGCCTGGCGCCGCTTCCGCACGGTCACCTGGCCCGCCCTCAGACCGGTCGCCCTCGCCATCACCGCCCTCAACCTCATCTGGAACTTCAACTCCTTCGCCCTGGTCTACGTGCTGACCAACGGCGGCCCCGGCGGCCGCACCCGCCTGCCCATGCTGTTCGCCTACGAAGAGGCCTTCCGCTACGGGCAGTTCGGCTACGCGGCGGCGATGGGATGCGTGATGGTCGCGCTGATCTCGGTGCTCCTCGCCGTCTTCCTGGCGGGCCGGCTCAGGGGAGGGGACGACACATGAGGACCAGGCCCGGCACCCGCGTCGGCCAGTACGCCGCACTGCTCGCGTATCTCGTCTTCCTCGCCTTCCCCTTCCTCTGGCTGGTCTCCACCGCGTTCAAGTCACCGCGCGAGCTGGGCAGTCTGCACCCCACCTGGATCCCCCGGCAGCCCACCCTCGACAACTTCCGACAGGCCTTCGACGAGCAGCCACTGCTGCACGCCGCGCTCAACTCCCTGCTCGCGGCGGCCGGGGCGGCGGTGATCGCCGTACTGATCGCGACGCCGCTGGCGTACGTCATGGCGCGGCACCGCTCCCCGCTGACGCGGGCCGCCACCGGATGGGTGGTCGTCAGCCAGGCGTTCCCGCTGGTCCTGGTGATCATCCCGCTGTTCCTCGTGCTGAAGAACCTGCGGCTGATCAACTCGCTGGCGGGGCTGACGCTGGTGTACGTGGTGTGGGCGCTGCCGTTCGCGCTGTGGATGCTGGCCGGTTACGTACGCGCGGTGCCGGCCGAGATCGAGGAGGCGGCGGCGGTCGACGGGGCCGGTCGGGTGCGGACACTGGTGTCGGTGGTGGCGCCGCTGCTCGCGCCGGGGATCGTGGCGACGGGACTGTTCGCCTTCGTCACCGCGTGGAACGAGTTCTTCTTCGCGCTGGTTCTGCTGAAGACCCCGGACCGACAGACCCTGCCGGTCGTGCTCAGCCATTTCATCGGCGCGGAGGGCGTCGCGGACCTCGGTCCGCTGGCGGCGGCCGCGTTCCTCGCCACCCTTCCCTCGCTGGTCGTCTTCGCGGTCGTCCAGCGGCGGATCACGGGCGGCATGCTCACCGGGGCGGTGAAGAACTGATGCGCAGCAGAATGCTCTGCCTCCTTGCCCTCGCCCTGCTGCTGGCCGGCTGCACCAGCGGCGGGAACGGCAGCGGTTCGGCAGGCGGACGGATCACCCTCCGCTTCCAGTCCCTGGCCTGGCAGGAGGAGTCCGTCGAGGCCAACAAGGAGCTGGTGAAGGAGTGGAACGCGAGCCATCCGGACGTCAAGGTCGAGTATGTGCAGGGGAGTTGGGACAGCGTCCACGACCAGCTCCTCACCTCCTTCGAGGGCGGTGAGGCACCGGACATCATCCACGACGCCTCGGACGACCTCGCGGACTTCGCGTACGGCGGCTACCTCGCCGATCTGACCGACCTGCTGCCCCGGCGGCTCAAGTCGGACATCCCGCAGCGGAGTTGGCGGACGGCGACCTTCGGTGACGGCGTCTACGGCGTGCCCTTCCTCCAGGAGCCGCGCGTGCTCATCGCCAATGCGACCTGGCTGAAGCAGTCGGGCGTACGGATCCCGACGCCCGAACGGCCGTGGAGCTGGGCGGAGTTCCGGCAGGTGACGAAGCGGCTGAGCGGCAAGGGGAAGTACGGCGTCGCCTGGCCGCTCAAGGAGCCCGTTTCCGCCACCCTCAACCTGTCCCTGTCGACGGGCGGTCAGCTCTTCCACCGGGGTGCGGACGGCAAGGTGACGATCCGTTTCGAGGCGGCCGACCAGGTGGTGCCGCGCACGATCCACGACCAGGCCGGCACCGACCGCAGCGCCTCGCCCACCACCCTGGGCAGCGGCGGCTCCGACACCCTGCCCGGCTTCTTCGGCGGCAGGTACGCGATGGTGCCGCTCGGCTTCTCCTACCGTCAGCAGATCGTGCAGCAGGCGCCGAAGGGCTTCGACTGGCAGGTGCTGCCCGCCCCGGCCGGCGCCGACGGACTCACCCAGGGCGTCAGCCCGCAGACGCTGTCCATCGCCGAGGACAGCCCGCACAAGAAGGAGGCCGCCGAGTTCGTCGACTTCCTGCTGCGGCCCAGGAACATGGTGCGGCTGGCCCTGGGGGACTGGATGCTGCCGACGGGCACCGAGGCGCTCCAGGACCCGGCCCTGAACACGACCAAGGACGACTGGGCCACGGGCACGGCCCTGGCACAACACCTCATCTCGGCACCCGCGCAGTCCGTCCGCGGCTACCCCGAGTGGAAGGACAAGGTGGCAACCCCCGCCTTCCAGGAGTACTACAGCGGGGCGATCGGGCTCGACGAACTGCGCCACCGTCTGGAGAAGGACGGAAACCTGGTACTGGCCCGCTACCAGCGCTGAGCGCCCACGTCCGCCCAGCGCCAGCGCCAGCGCCCACGCCCGCCCGCGCGTCCGCCCCGCGCCGACGCCGAGCGCCCATGCCCACGCTGAGTATCAGCGCCCGCGCCGAGCGTCCATGCCCACGTCCGCGCCGAACGCCCTTGCCCACGCCCGCGCCCGAGCGCCCGCGCCGAACGCCCATGCCCGCGCCGAGCGCCCGCGCCGACGCCCGCGCCCAGGTCGAGCGCCCATGTCCGCGCCGAGTATCCGCGCCCGCGCCGAGCGCCCAGGTCGAGCGCCCATGCCCGCGCCGAGCATCCACGCCCACACCGAGCGCCAACGCCGACGCCCGCGCCGAACGCCCGCGCCAACGCCCACGCCGGGCGCCCGCGGGCGTGGTCGCCGAGCGTCGCGCCGAAATTCCGTTGCCCGCGCCACGGGCGCCCGCCTAGCGTGGCGTCCGTGGCAGCGTTCAACGCGATCTCGATCTCCGGTCTCGGCCGGGGCTGCACGCACTCCATTCGGATGCGTCGTGGTCCCGGTGCCCTGACCGGCTCGGAGAGCCACGCCCGCTGATTCCCTCGCGGCTCGCCTCGCGCTCCGTTCTTCTTCCTTCCTGTCTTCCGGTCAGGGCCTTCGGCTGCCCTCTCCCCTTTCCACGGAAGACAAGGACCGCTGGCCATGGCCCGCCCCACCGCTACCTCCCGCGCGCTCTCGCAGAACTTCCTCGCCGACCGTCAGACGGCCGAACACCTCGCCCGTCTCGCCGTCCCCCACGGACGGCAGGCACCCCTGCTGCTCGAAGTGGGCCCGGGCAAGGGCGCGTTGACCGACCGGCTCGCCCCGCGCTGCCGGGAGCTGCGCGCGTACGAGATCGACCGACGGCTGGTCCCCGAGCTGCGCAGCCGTTTCTCGAGCACTGCCCATGTGCGCGTCATCGGCGGCGACTTCCTCGCCGTACGCCCTCCCCGCACCCCCTTCTCCGTCGCCGGAAACGTGCCCTTCTCCCGTACCGCGGCCATCGTCGACTGGTGCCTGCGGGCCCACGCCCTCACCGACGCGACCCTGCTCACCCAGCTCGAGTACGCCCGTAAGCGCACCGGGGACTACGGGAGTTGGACCCTGGTCACCGTCCGCAGCTGGCCCCGGTACGAGTGGCGGCTGGTCGGCCGGGTCGCCAGGACACGGTTCCGGCCCGTGCCGCGCGTCGACGCCGGGATCGTACGCATCGAGCGACGCCGCACCCCGTTGCTCGAACCGGCCGCGTACGACAGCTGGCGGCACCTCGTCGAGCTGGGCTTCTCGGGTGTCGGCGGCTCGCTGCACGCCTCGCTGCGGCGCGCGCATCCCAGGCGCCGGGTGGACGCGGCGTTCCGCACCGCGGGCCTGGATCCACGGGTGCTCGTGGGGGAGGTGCCGCCGGGGCGGTGGCTGAGGCTGCACGAGGTGCTGGGCGGGTGAGGCCTTGGAGCCACGAGACCGTAATCAGTTGCACGAGACGTATCGTCTCGTTTAGCGTCGAGATCATGACCACTCGCGCTCATATCGCCATGTTCTCCATCGCCGCCCACGGCCACGTGAACCCCAGCCTCGAGGTGATCCGCGAGCTCGTCGCCCGCGGGCACCGGGTCACGTACGCCATTCCGCCCGTGTTCGCCGAGAAGGTCGCCGAGACCGGTGCCGAGGTGAAGACATGGAAGTCGACACTGCCCTCGCCGGAGGACGATCCGGCGGCCTGGGGCAGCACCCTGCTGGACCACGTGGAGCTCTTTCTGGCCGACGCGATCCAGGCCCTTCCCCAGCTGATCGAGGCGTACGAGGGGGGTCGGGGGGACGTCCCCGACCTCGTCCTGCACGACATCACCTCGTACCCCGCCCGGGTCCTCGCCCACCGCTGGGGCGTCCCCGCGGTCTCGCTCTCGCCGAACCTCGTGGCCTGGGAGGGCTACGAGGAGGAGGTCGCCGAGCCGATGTGGGCGGAGCCGAAGAGCACGGAACGCGGGCAGGCCTACTACGCCCGCTTCCACGCCTGGCTGGAGGAGAACGGGATCACCCAGCACCCGGACCCCTTCATGGGCCGCCCCGCGCGCTCACTGGTCCTGATCCCCAAGGCGCTGCAGCCGAACGCCGACCGGGTCGACGAGACCGTGTACAGCTTCGTCGGCGCCTGCCAGGGCGACCGGAAGGCGCAGGGCGACTGGCAGCGGCCGGCCGGCGCCGGGAAGGTGGTGCTGGTGTCGCTGGGCTCGACCTTCACCGACCAGCCGGGCTTCTACCGGGAGTGCGTCGAGGCCTTCGGCGGTCTGCCGGGCTGGCACCTGGTGCTGCAGATCGGCCGTCGAGTGGACCCGGCCGAGCTCGGGGACGTACCTGCCAACGTCGAAGTGCACTCCTGGGTACCGCAGTTGGCGATCCTCAAGCAGGCCGACCTGTTCGTCACACACGCCGGGGCGGGCGGCAGCCAGGAGGGACTGGCCACCGCCACGCCGATGATCGCCGTACCGCAGGCCGTCGACCAGTTCGGCAACGCGGACGTCCTCCAGGCCCTGGGCGTGGCCCGCCACGTCCCCACTCAGGAGGCCACTGCCGACACCCTGCGCGCGACCGCCCTCGCCCTGGTCGACGACCCCGAGGTCACCCGGCGCCTCAAGCAGATCCAGGCCGAGATGGCCCAGGAGGGCGGGACGCGCCGGGCGGCCGACCTGATCGAGGCCGAACTGCCCAGCAGGGACCGGGAGTAGGCCGTGATGTCGATCCACGCCGATGGATGCGCGCCCTGCCGCCGGGCGGTGTGCCCGTCACGGTGAACGGGATCTCGCCGACGCCGTTCGGAGGGCGTACGAGGGCCCGTTGGCTCCCCCGGGAGACCAACGGGCCCTCTGCTTGCAGGAGGGCTCAGACCCTCAGCGGCGCGTTCTCCTCCGGCGCCGACGCCACGACCGCCTCCGACGCCTCGTCGTGCGTGAGGTCGGGCAGCCGGTTCAGCCACTTGGGCAGGTACCAGTTGCGCTCGCCCAGCAGTGCCATGACCGCCGGGAGCAGCACACCCCGGATGATCGTCGCGTCGATGAGCACCGCGACCGCGAGGCCCACACCCATCTGCTTCATGGACTGCATGGACAGCGTCCCGAAGATCGCGAACACGGCGACCATGATGACCGCGGCGCTGGTGACGACACCGGCCGTGGTGACCACACCGTGCTGGATCGCGTCCTTCGTCGTACGGCCCCGCAGGCGCGCCTCGCGGATCCGGGAGACCACGAACACGTGGTAGTCCATGCTCAGGCCGAACAGGATCACGAACAGGAACAGCGGCAGCCAGGTGATGATGGCTCCGACGCCCTCCGCGCCCACCAGCGAGGCGCCCCAGCCGTGTTGGAACACGGCGACGAGGACGCCGTAGGCCGCGCCCACCGACAGCAGGTTCAGCAGGATCGACGTGATCGCGACCGTCAGCGAGCGGAACGACAGCAGCATCAGCAGGAAGGCGAAGACCACCACGAACGCGAACACCGGGATGACCGCGCCGCCGAGCTGGTCGTTGAAGTCGTGCGAGCCGGCGACCTGTCCGGTGATCGGCGCCTGGACGCCGTCGATCCTGCCGAGCGTGGCGGGCCGCACCTCGTCGCGCAGCTTGTCCAGGCTGGCGCCCGCCTTGTCCAGGTCGGAGCCGCCGACCAGCGGGACGTACACGTAGGCGATGTTCTGCGCGTCGTGCAGCTTGATCTCGACCGGGCCGCGCGAGGCGCCCGAACTGATCGCCCGCGCCTTGAAGTCGGCGAGGGCGGACTTCACGTCGGGTGCGTTGATGTCCTTGGCCTTGACGACCACCTCGGCCGGCTCGGAGCCGCCCGGGAAGGCGTCGTTGACGCGGTTGTACGTCTGCACGATCGGCAGCGAGTTCCCGAACTCCTGGTCCAGCGTGAGGTTCTGGGTCTTCATGCCGACGGCGGGAGCCGCGATGGCCAGCAGTGCACCGGCCGCGACGAGGACGGAGACGAGGGGCTTGGCGAGTACGCCGCGCAGGACGGCGGCCCAGAAGGGGCTCTCCCCGCCCGTGCGGGCGGTGCGGCGCTCCATGGCCCTGCGCAGGAACGGAATCCGCCCCTTCTCGACCCGCTCGCCCAACAGCGAGAGCAGCGCGGGCAGTACGGTCACCGACCCGACCATGGCGACGGCCACGACCATCAGCGAGGCCAGACCCATCGCCTCGAACTCGGCGAGCCCGGTGAACAGCATGCCGGCCATCGCCACGCACACCGTGACACCGGAGACGATGATCGCGCGGCCACTGGTGGCGGCGGCGATCCGCAGGGCCGTCTGGGCGTCCCGGCCCGCCTCGCGCTCCTCGCGCTCGCGGCGCAGATAGAACAGGCAGTAGTCGACACCGACGGCCAGACCCACGAGCAGCATCACGGAGTTGGCGGTGTCACTCATCGGCATCACATGGCTGACGACGCCCATCAGACCCATCGTCGCCATGATCGCGGTCACCGCGAGCGCCACCGGCAGCAGTGCCGCCACCAGCGCGCCGAAGGCGATGAGCAGGATGCCGAGGGCCACCGGCACCGCGGAGAGCTCGGCCTTCTCGAAGTCGTCCCCGAAGGCGTCGTCGAACGTCTTCTGCATGCTGGCGCTGCCGATCTCCTCGATCCGCAGCGTCTCGTGGTCCTTCTGCACCCCGTCGACGGCCTTCAGCACGGGCGCGACCCGGTCGCCCGCGGTCTCGGCGTCGCCGCGCATGTCGAACTGCACCAGCGCGCTGCGCCCGTCCTTGGAGATCGTCTTCGTGGTGTACGGCGACGTCACGTCCGTGACCTTGCCGGTCCCGTCGACGGCCTTGACGACCGCGCTGACGGCGGCCCTGAACCGGGCGTCCGTCGCCGTGACTCCGCTGCCCTTCGCCTGGATCAGTACCGTCTCGCTCGCCGGTTCCTCGATCCCCGCGTCCTCGATGATCTTGGCGGCGGTGTGCGTCTCGCCCTTGAGCTGGTCGCTGTCCTTGACGTCGACCCGGCCCGTGGCCGAACCGAGCCCCATCGCCAGGACGACGAACAGCACCCATATTCCGACGGCAGCCCATCGGTGCCGGGCGCTCCAGCCGCCGGCCCGGGCGGCGATGCCCCGCACCCGCAAATCTCCGTTCCCCATGATGGGCTTGCCCCCTCATATGCGGTGACAGCCCCCTGCCGCCACCTTTCGTTTCGAAGGTATGGGCGGGATAAGACCATCTCGTCGTGCTGCCCGGTGAGGTGCGGCGGGCGCGACTCCTCCGCTCGGACCCCGGCGCCTCACCGCTGGGGAGGACGTCGGCCCCTTACATCTATCCGGACCTCTCGGGGGTGGAGATCGGGGAGCCCCTCCACCCCGCGACGTCGCTCGGACGCCGCCGAGCGACGTCCGGCCCGTGTCCGGTCCGTCGGTATCGCTCCACCTTTGTTATTACGAAACCTTGTTGAACAAGTCACAGGTGCGTGTAGGTGTTGATCCGGGCCCGCGGTTCGGCCAGAGTTTCGCGCAGTCCGCTCGTGCGGACACGGCCGTCGTGCCCACCCCCACGGGGCACGACGGCCGTCCTATGGTGTGCGGATGACGACGACGTATGCGGCGCTGCTGCGCGGGATCAACGTGGGCGGCAAGAAGAAGCTCCCGATGGCCGAACTGCGGCAGCTCATGGACGGCCTCGGCCACCACGGCGTACGCACCCATCTGCAGAGCGGCCAGGCCGTCTTCGTCAGCGACCACGGCGACGAGGAGTCCCTTGCCGCCGAGCTCGCCGAGGCGATCGAGAAGCACTTCGGCTTCGCCGTCGACGTGATCGTGCGCGACCACGCCTACCTCGCCGCGATCGCCGAGGCCTGCCCCTTCCCGGCCGCCGAGCTGGAGGCCAAGCAGCTCCACGTCACCTACTTCTCCGTACCGGTCGACGCCGAGCGGTTCGCTCAGATCGACCAACAGGCGTACCTGCCCGAGGAGTTCCGCCTCGGCGACCGCGCGCTGTACCTGTACGCCCCGGACGGCCTCGGCCGCTCCCAGCTCGCCGTGCACCTCTCCAAGCCCCGTATCAACAAGGGCCTGATCGCCACCACCCGCAACTGGAACACCGTGCTGAAGCTGGTGGAGCTCACGGCCGGGGGAGAGTGACCGCACGCAGGCCGAGGTAGGGCGTCCGCGAGAGGATCTCGCGGGGCGGGGCCAGCCGGGGATCCGCGTACAGGCGTCGGGCCTCGTCCTCGGAGCTGCAGGCGGCCACCGTGTCCAGGAGCGCGAGGTCGTCGGCGGACAGTGAGCCGGGGTCGTCGTCGAGTCCGGCCAGCGGAAGCCAGCCGTCCCACGGCAGCGTCTCGACGCCGTTGCGGCAGGCCAGATCGAGAACGAGGCTGTGGCGGACGAACTCCGTCCCCCGGTAGCGCTCGACGCCCCAGACCCCGAACGTCCGCGGATCGGCCCGCCCTTCCCGGCACGCCCGCCAGGCCTCGCCCGACCTCACGAAACGGTCCCGCGGCACGTCCAGCGGGTCGAAGTCCACGTCGTACGCCGGATGCAGGACCTGTGGGTCGACCAGCCGCCAACTCCCGTTCGGCAGGCGGTACTCGGTGACCCAGTGGTCCTCGTGGAACCCGTCGACGAAGTACGTGCCGAACCCGCCCCGCACCCGGGCCGGCGTGCCCGTCGCCCGCAACAGGGCGACGTGCAGCAGGGCGAAGTCCCGGCATGTTCCGACGAACCGCTCCCCGTACGCCCGGGGTTCGGTGAGCGGCCCCGCGGAGCCGTGCAGGATCCGCAGGATCTCGCGCAGGTACCGCGACTCGCCGTCGTGGTGCAGCCGTTGGTCCGGAATCTCGAACCCCAGGCGCTCTCCCTCCAGCCGATGGAGGATCAGATCTCTTACGACATGGGCGAGTTGGCCGGGATCACGCGGCAGCCCGCCGAGGTCCAGGTCCCCGGGATCGCTGTACGGCGTCTGCTTCAGGTGGCTGCCCATGCCCGGGACGCTCGGCCCTGTCCCAGGGGCAAGGTCAACCCGGTGCTTCATGGAAGGTACACACAACTGTGCGAGGCTCCTCCCATGCGCTACATCATCATCGGAGCGGGAGCCGTCGGCGGTTCGATCGGCGGGCGTCTCGCGGGTTCGGGGCACGAGGTGGTTCTGGTCGCGCGGGGTGCACACTACGCGGCGCTGCGGGACGGCGGGCTGCGGCTCACGGTGCCGGACGGCACGTTCACCTACCGGCTGCCGACGGTCGACGGGCCGGCCGGGCTCGGCGAGCTGCGGCCCGACGACGTGCTCGTCCTCGCCGTCAAGACACAGGACACCGCGGCCGCCCTGCAGACCTGGGGCCCGGTCCCGGTCGCGGGCGGCGGCACCGCGGCCGGGCGGCTGCCGCTGTTCTGCGCGCAGAACGGGGTGGAGGGCCAGCGCCTCGCCCTGCGCGTGTTCCGGCATGTGTACGGCGTCTGCGTCTGGCTGCCCTCGACGTTCATCGAACCGGGCGTCGTCTCCGCGGGCGGGGCCCCGCTCACCGGCATCCTCCACCTCGGCCGCCACCCCCACGGCACCGACGAGACCCTCCGCCTCGTCGCCGCCGACCTGGAGAAGTCGCACTTCGAGGCACCGGTCGCATCCGACGTGGCGCGCTGGCAGTACGCCAAGCTGCTGTCCAACCTCGGCAACGCGATCGAGGCGGTGAGCGGTCGCGTCGGCGAGGCATCCGAGGAGCTCTACGCGCGCGTGCGGGCCGAGGGCGAGGCCGTGCTCGACGCCGCCGGGATCGCGTACGCGAGCGTCGAGGAGCAGAAGGCGGTACGCGGCCACAAGGTGGATCTGGTCCCCCTCGACGGTGCCCCGCGTGGCGGCGGCTCCTCCTGGCAGTCCCTCAGCCGCGGCACCGGCAGCATCGAGGCCGACCACCTCAACGGCGAGATCGCGCTCCTCGGGCGCCTGCACGGCGTACCGACACCGCTCAACGAACTGCTCCAGCACCTCGCGAACACCTTCGCGCGCGAGCACCGCGCCCCCGGATCGATGCCGGTGCCGGAGCTCCTCCGCCTCGCCGACGAGGCTGTCGCGTTTGTTCAAGAGTCCTGAGCGAGCCCTCCCTAGCGTGGGGTGCATGACGTACGACGATCTGCACCCCACCACGGACGACCTGCACCGGTACATGAGCGAATGCGCCGCCGAGGCGGCCCGCGTCGCGCGCGGGGTCACGGCGGCACAGCTCGGCAACCCCGATCCCACCCACTGCACGGACTGGGACACCCGCGCCCTGACCAACCACTGGGTCCTCTACACCTCCCACGGCCTGGAGCACCGTGCCCTGCGCAAGCAGCTCCCCGAGGAGCTGACCGCCCGCGACTTCACCACCGACCCGGACTGGGCCGAGGCGTACGCCGCCCAGCTGGACCGCGCCGTCGCGGCCTGGGCGGACCCGGCGGTGTGGGAGGGCGAGGTCGACCTCGGCATGGCGAAGATGCCCGCCGTCGAGATCGCCTCGATGGTCATCAAGGAGATGGCGGTGCACGGCTGGGACGTCGCCACCGCCACCGGCCAGGAGTTCCACGTCTGCGACGACGCGGCCCGGTTCGTCCTCGACGTGGTCGAGAAGCACGGCGAGCTCTACCGGCAGTACGACGGCTTCGCCGACCCGGTGCCCGTGCCGGACGACGCGCCGCTGTTCGACCGCGCGCTCGCCGCCAGCGGACGGGACCCGAGGCTCGCCCGGGAGAAATTGGGTCAGTAGAAAAGCGCTTGATTGGGCCGGGATACTGGACCAACCGGCGCGTAGCGTCGACCGCATGACGAACGCATCGCCCACCCGCGTCGACTTCTGGTTCGACCCCGCCTGTCCTTTCGCCTGGATCACCTCCCGCTGGCTGCTGGAGGTCGAGCGTGAGCGCCCGCTCGACCTCCGCTTCCACGCGATGAGCCTGTATCTGCACAACATCGGCAACGAACTCCCGGACTGGTACCGGGAGTTGGTCGACAGGTCGATCGGCCCGGTGCGGGTGGCCACAGCGGCCGCGGAGCGGCACGGGGAGAAGGTCCTGCGCGACCTGTACACCGCCTTCGGCACCCGCATCCACGAGCGCAAGGCCGACTCCGCCGACAACTTCGCCGCGGTCGTCGCCGACTCGCTCGCCGAAGTCGGCCTCGAGGCCGATCTCGCCGCCGCCGCGCACGATCCGTCGTACGACGAGGGGGTACGGCGTAGTCATGAGGCCGGCGTCGAACCCGACTCGGGCGGCTATGTGGGCACACCCACCATCCATGTCGACCAAACGGTGTGGTTCGGCCCCGTGCTGCGGGCGATCCCGCGCGGCGCGACGGCAGCCGAACTCTTCGACAGCTTCCGGGTCCTGGCCTCCCACCCGGACTTCTTCGAGCTGAAGCGCACCCGCACGGGAGGACTCAGCTTCGACTGATCCAGCTGATCCGACCCAGCTGATCCGACCCAACTGGTCGAGCTGATCCAACTGATCCGGTTGATCCGATGAATCAACCGGATTCATCGAGGATCTCGGCAATTTCTGTCCCTTTCATTGACCGAGGCACCTAAGTGCTCCTACCTTTCCCGGCGTTGGGTACAGGCTGATCCCACGGGAGGGGTACATGCCCACGCACCGAAGAGCCGCCCTCGTCACCCTCGTCACCGCTGTCCTCGCCCTCGGGATTCCGGGCCTCGCGGCCCCGGCCCAGGCCGCGTCCTCGGACCTCTATGTCTCACCCGCCGGCAACGACCACGCCGACGGCACCGCACGACATCCCGTCCGCACCCTGCAACGCGCCCAGACCCTGGCCCGTGCCCGGGCCGCGCATCTGAGGTCCGACCTGACGGTCCACCTCGCCTCGGGCACCTACCGGCAGTCGAAGCCCCTCGTCCTCGACGCCCGCGACTCCGGCACGAACGGGCACCGGGTGATCTGGCAGGGCACCGGCGCCACCGTCGTCAGCGGCGGCCGCCAGGTCACCGGATGGCGCCCGGTCCACGGGCGGCCGGGGCTGTGGACCGCGCCGGCGCCCCAAGGGCTCACCGACACACGGCAGTTGTACGTAGACGGGGTGCGCGCCCAGCGGGCCCGCGGCGCCGTGCCCGTCCAGCTGACCCAGACCGCCACCGGCTACACCGCCTCCTCGGACGCCATCGCGCACTGGAAACACCCGTCCGACGCCGAGTTCGTCTACACCAGCGGCGAGGCACTGTGGAACATCGAGCGCAACGGCCTGGGTCAGTGGACCGAGCCGCGCTGCCGCATCGCCTCCGCCGAGGGCACCACGATCACCATGGTCCAGCCCTGCTGGGACAACTCCAACAAGCGGGTCGAGTTCCCCGACATCCCCGGCCGCACGGTCGGCATGGTCGGCCCGGGCAAGCTCACCAACGGCGGCAGGGCGACGTACGTCGAGAACGCCTACGAACTCCTCGACCAGCCCGGCGAGTGGTACCTCGACAAGAGCGCGCACGAGGTCTACTACCTGCCCCGCAAGGGCGAGAACCTCGGCCGCGCCGACGTCGAGGCCGCCGCGGCCGAGAAACTGGTCGACGGGCGGGGCACGGCGGCCGCGCCGGTCCACGACATCGCCTTCCGCGGCATCCAGTTCAGCTACGCGACCTGGCTGACGCCCTCGCAGCCCGAGGGCTTCTCCGAGATCCAGGCCGGCTACACCGTCACCGGCCAACAGGGCTGGGCCACCCAGGGGTTGTGCCAGTACGTCGAGGGCGGGACCTGTCCGTTCGCGTCCTGGACGAAGATGCCCGGCAACGTGTCCTTCGCGTACGGACAGCGCATCGAGTTCGCCGACGACGTCTTCGCCCATCTCGGCGCGTCCGGACTGGACTTGGGCACCGGAAGCAAGGACTCGTCCGTCAGCGGCAGCATCTTCACCGACATCTCCGGCAACGGAATGGAGATCGGGGGCGTGGGGGCAGCGGACGGCCAAACCCCGGTCTCCGGCGTCCAGGTGACGAACAATCACCTCTACGGCCTGCCCCGCGAGTACCACGGCGGAGTCGCCATCCTCAACGGCTACACCCAGCACAACACCATCGCCCACAACCAGATCGACCACGTCGGCTACTCGGCGATCTCGATGGGCTGGGGCGGCTGGCCCGACAAGATCGGCGACCCGGCGACCCCGAACCCGAGCCACGACAACGCCGTCAGCGACAACCTGATCGTCGACTACATGCAGATGCTCGACGACGGCGGCGGCATCTACACCCAGGGCCTGACCGGCACCTCCATGGCCGACGGCGAGAAGGTCACCGGCAACGTCATCCACGACCAGTGGGGCCTGGGCAAGAACGTCTACACCGACAACGGCTGCACCTACGAGACCGTCGAGGGCAACGTCCTCTACAACGCCTCCTACGCCAACGTCTCCTCCCGGCACACCGACTACCGAGACGACCTCGGCAACAACGACCCGACGCTCATCAAGGACAACTGGTGGGAGGAGGGCACGGCCGACGGCGACAACAAGGGGCTGGTGACGACCGGCAACCGGATCATGGCCGCCCCGTCCGACGTACCGTCGCAGATCCTGGACAACGCCGGACTCGAGCCCGCCTACAAGGGCCTGCTCGACCGCCGTGTCGGCGCCGCGTCCGCCCCGGAGGCACCGTCCCGCGTCGGCACCAGCACGGCAGGCACGGACGCCCTGTACGTGACCTTCAACCCGACCTTCGCGGACGGCGGTTCGCCGGTGACGTCGTACACGGCGCGGGCGTACGACGCGACGGGCAAGCTGGTCGGCCAACAGGGCGTGTCCGCGGCCGAGTTCAAGCGGACTGCGGTCGTGCGGATCGGCGAACTGCCTTCTGGCGGAGGGCCGTTCACCGTGACGGTCACCGCAAGCAACGCGTACGGGAGCAGTGCCTCGTCGCTCGCCTCGCTGCCTCTGACGCCCACGGCGGCGAGCACCCTGCCGGGCGCGCCCACCGGCCCCAAGCTGCGTACGGCGTCCACGGCGGCCACCCTCGCCTGGACCCCGCCGACCGCGACCGGGGACGCGAAGATCGTGGGCTACCGGGTGACCGTCTCCGACGGACGCGACCCGATCGACGTCACCGGCCGGGACGTCCTGGTCACCCAGCCCTCCGTCAAGGGCATGTTCCGGGTGATCGGCGGGCTGAAGCCCGGGACGTCGTACACCGTGACCGTCGCCGCGGTGACGGCGGCCGGAACCGGACCCGCGGCCACGGCCACGGCGACCACCCGGTCCTGAGCCCCGCTCAGGCGACGGCCTCGCCGCGCCACTCCCCGTCCCGCCGTGCCCAGCGCACGGCGGGACGGACCGCGAGGCCCGTGACCGCGAACAGCACGCCCAGCACCGCCCAGCCCACCGCGCCGTGTTGGATCGCGGTCACCGTGACCAGGGCCGGGCCCGCCATCATTCCGGCGGAGAAGCCCGCGCCGAAGACGCCCTGGTAGACACCGTGGGCGCGGGCGTCGGCGAGTTCGTAGCCGAGGGTCCAGCCGCCGGCCGCCGACAGCACCTCCGCGAAGACCTGCACCACGGCGCCGACGGTCAGCGCCAGCACGGCCCACACAGGGGACAGGCCCGCCGATACGGCGTACACCGCGCAGGCCGCCGCCAGCAGCAGCCCCGACCAGCCCATCGCCCGTACGGCGCTGGGCACTTGGGAGGCCCGGCGGGCGACCCGCACCTGAAGCAGCGCCACCAGGACACAGTTCACGATCATCAGCAGGGCCGCCGTCCAGCGCGGCGCCTCGGTCCGCTCGACGATCCACAGCGGCAGACCGACCTCGGACAGGGTGTACTGCACGACCAGCACCGCGTTCAGCACGGTCACCGCAAGGAACGGCAGATCCCGCACCGCCCGCCAGGAGCTCACGGCCGCAGGCTCCTTCTGGGCCGCCACCCGTTCCACCACGTGCGCCGCCAACGGCAGCCGGCGCACCATCGAGGCGGGCGCCAGGAACGACAGCGCGTTCACCAGAATCACCGTCATATAGGCGCCCCGCGTGTCGAGTTGCAGCGCGATCGCCCCGAACGCACCGCCCACGCCCATGCCCACGTTGGTGATCATCCGCAGATACGCGCGCGCCTCCACCCGGGTCGCCGCCGGGAGCACGTCGGCGTAGATCGCGCCCTGCACACCCCGGCTCGCCATCTGCAGCCCGGTCGCGCAGACGACCGCGACGAGGAAACCGGCGTACGAGTGCACCAGCACGTACGCGGCCGTCGCCACCCCGGTCCCGCCCCACAGCAGCGCCCCCACCTGCCGGGCGCCCCACCGGTCGGCGGCCCGGCCGGCCGGCACCCCCGCCGCCACACCGACCAGCCCCGCCATCGTCATCCCGAGCCCGACCGCGGTCGCGTCCAGGCCGACGATGCGGGTGAAGTACAGGACGCCGAGCGGGAAGTAGAGGCCGTTGCCGAGGGAGTTGAAGACCGTGATCAGGGTGGCGCGGCGCAGGGCGGAGTCGGCCGGGAGGAGGCCGGCGGCCCGGGTGGCGCGGTCGGGGCGGGCAACGACCGTACTGTCGCCGTCCTGGTCGGATGCCGCGGACGCGGGTGTCGTGGTCATGCACCCAGCCAAGCCGCCCACCCACGGACGCCGACATTGATTTAGCGTGGGGCTCAATGATCGAGTTCCGCTTCGCCGTCGGTGACCTCGCCACCACCTCCTTCGCGTACTCGCCGCTCCAGGAGGCGGTGTTCTCGCTGCGCTGCCTGCACGACCCGACCCGCTACCCGCACCACCGGCCGTGGCTGCACCGCATCCGCCCCCGACTCGACGCCCTGGACGGTGAGTTGCTCACCGCCCTCGTCGCCCCCTGGCTGTGGGTGCCGGACTTCCTCACCCCGCGCCCCGAACGGGCCCGCCCGGCCTTCGCCGACGAACTGGACCGGCTGCGGGCGACCCCGCCGGACGTCGTGGTCGCCGACTTCCACGCCACGTACCGCTCCCAGGAGGCACTGCCGCCCGTCGTCGCCGAGGGCCTCGCCGACCCCGAGGCCTTCCTCGTCCGGCTGACGGATGCCCTCGACGCCTACTGGCACACCTGCCTGGCCGCCGACTGGTGGCCCCGTGCACAGAGCGTCCTGGAGGCCGATCTCGCCCACCGGGCAAGGGTGTTGGCGGAACAGGGCGCCGGCGCGCTGTTCTCCGGACTCGATGCCCGGCTCACCTGGACCGACGGCCAACTACGCCTGTCCACACGGGACTTCATGGTCCAGGCACCGTGGACCGACATGAGCATCGCCGGGCGCGGCCTGGTACTGCTGCCGAGCGTGTTCGCGAGGGGCGCCCAGCCCCTGATCGACCCCCAGCGCCCGCCGACCCTGATCTATCCGGCGTACGGCCGCGCCACCCTCTCCGAGACACCGCCCCCGGTCCCCGACACGGCCCTGGTACGCCTCCTCGGCCGCCCCAGGGCCCGCCTCCTCCTGCTCCTCGCGGAACCCGCCTCCACCACGGAACTCGCCCACCGCCTGGACGTCACCCCGGGAGCCGTCAGCCAGCACCTCGCGGTACTCCACGGCGCGGGGTTGCTGAGCCGCACGCGGAGCGGCCGGATCGTGCGGTACGGGCGCACCCCGCTCGGCGACGACCTGTGCCGTGATCGGTAGGCTCCGTCTCCATGACCGAGGACTGGTCGAGGACCCGCGTATGGGTGGAGCGGAGCCTGCGCCCCGGCGAGCACATCCGTGCCGTCGCGGAATTGCGGGGCGGCTGGACCTCGCGGATGCGGCGCCTCGACATCGAGGGCACCGGGGAGCCGTACACGCTCGTGCTGCGGTCCTTCGTCCAACCTTTCTTCCTGAAGCACGCGTTGGGGCTGCTCACGCGTGAGGCGGACATCCTCCGCCTGCTGGCCGACACGCAGGTGCCGGCCGCCCGGCTGCACGCCGTCGACGCGAGGGCGGAGCACTGCGACCATCCGTCGCTGGTGATGTCGCTGCTCTCGGGGAGCGTGCGGCTGGACGGGGAGGACGTCGAGCGGAAGACCGAGCAGCTCGCCAGGCAGTTGGCCGCGATTCACGGGCTTCGCGTGCCGGAAGAGGACCGGCCGCGCACGTACCAGGCGTGGACCGGTCCCGAGCGGGTGCAGATCCCGGAGGGGACCAAGCGCCCCGAGCTGTGGCGGCGCGCCGTGGACGTGATCCGCCGCCCGGCCCCTCCCTACCGGCCCTGCTTCCTGCACCGCGACTACCACCCCGGCAACGTCCTCTTCACGGGACACGGAGCCGACCTCGCCGTCACGGGCGTCGTCGACTGGGTGGAGACGTCCTGGGGCCCGGCCGACCTGGACGTCGCCCACTGCTCGACTGCCCTGGTCCTGCTGCACGGAGTGCCTGTCGGCCTGCGGTTCGCCGACCACTACCTCGCGGCGGGCGGAACCCTCGCCGAAGACTCGGAGGCCCACCTGTACTGGCGCCTCCTGGACGCCTTGGCCTTCGCGCCCGACGCGGAGAAGGTCGCCGTCCCCTGGCGGGAACTGGGGCGGACCGATCTGACACCGACTGTTCTGGCCGGGCGCCTGGAGGAATATCTTCTGGCGCTTCTCGACTAGTTAGGCGCTGACAGCCGACAGTTGAGGCGTCCGTGCCGCGTCGTACCGCTCCAGCAACACGCGGGCCACCTCCGGCGCCGGGCCCAGCACGTCGGCCAGGACGTCGGCCTCAGCCGCGCCCCGCGCGATGCGGTCCGGGAGGAAACCGGGAGCCAGGACGTACGGGGCGACGGCCACTCGCTCGCAGCCCAGCGCCCGGAGCTCCCGCACCGCGTCCTCGGTGCGGGGAAGGGATGCGGAGGCGAACGCGGGTCGCACGGCGCACCAACCGGTGTGCCGCCACTCCCGCGCGATTTCTGCGATCACCGCGATCGCCTCCGGGTCGGTGGACCCCGCCGAGGCCAGGACGACCCCGGTCGAGGACTTGTCGGCGGGCGTCAACCCGGCCTCGTACAAACGCCGTTCGAGGGCGGACAGGAGCAGCGGCGCCGGGCCGAGCACCTCCGCCTGGCGGATGCGCAGCTGCGGCGGCGCGTCCCGGAGGACCGCGGGGATGTCCGCCTTCGCGTGGAACGCGCGCGTAAGGAGGAGCGGGAGGGCCACGACGTCACGGACGCCCTCCGCCGCCAGGGACTCCAACACCCCTCGCACGGACGGGATGTTGAAGTCCAGGAAGCCGGTCTCCACCCGTACGCCGGGGCGCAGGGAGCGCACCCGCCGTACGAGGGCGTGCACCGTCGCGGCGTGCCGCGGGTCGCGGCTGCCGTGGGCGATGACAAGGAGAACGGGCTTCTTGAACATGTGACTCAGCTCTTCACCAGCAGACCGCGGCTGCGCAGCACCCACCGCTCCAGCGGGCTGAAGATCAGCAGGTCGATGGCTATGCCGACGAACAGGATGAGCAGGATCGCGAGGAAGACGGTCGCCATGCTGCTGTTGGTGCGGCCGGTCTCCAGCAGCTGGCCCAGCCCCATCCCCATGTCCGGCGACTGGGCGATGATCTCGGCGGCCATCAGGGAACGCCAGGAGAACGCCCAGCCCTGCTTCAGACCGGCCACATAGCCGGGCAGCGCCGCCGGCATCACGATGTGCCACGTGCCGCGCAGGCCGGTCGCCCCCAGGGTGCGGCCCGCGCGCAGGAACAGCGGGGGCACCTGGTCGACGCCCGACACCAGGCCGTTGGCGATCGAGGGCACGGCACCGAGCAGGATCACGGTGTACATCACCGAGCTGTCCAGACCCAGCCAGATCACCGCGGGCGCGACCCAGGCGACCGAGGGCAGCGACTGCAGACCGGAGAGGATCGGGCCGAACGCCGCGCGCACGAACTTCACCCGCGCCACCACCAGACCCAGCGGCGTACCGATGGCCAGGGCGAGCAGGAAGCCGAACAGGCCGCGGGAGACGCTGCCCCAGATGTAACTGAGCAGAGTGCCCTTGAGCCACAGGTCCTCGACCTCGGCCCACACATCGCCCGGGGAGGGCAGCTTCGTCGGGTTGTCGACGATCGGGTAGAGGAGGTACCAGGCCACGATGACCACGACGATCGCGGTGATCGGCGGCAGGATCTTGTTCTTGAAGGTCTGGCTGAAGGGAGTACGGACCTTGGCCGAGGTCTCCAGCGCGTCGAGGCCGGCCTCGACGCTCCCGACATCCTGAGCTGCGGTCGTCTCAGTGCTGGCCATGGCGGCGGATCTCCCCACGCAGTACATCGGTGATCTCAAGGGACAGTTCGGCAACCGGCGCGTCCTCGATACGGCGCGGCTGCGGGATGCCGACAGTCCACTCGCGGGCGATCCGGCCGGGGCGGGACGACAGCAGGATGACGCGCTGGGCGAGCCGCACCGCCTCGCGCACGTTGTGCGTGACGAACAGGACGGAGAGGCCGGTCTCCTCCCAGATACGGGTCAGCTCGTCGTGCAGCACGTCTCGGGTGATGGCGTCCAGGGCCGAGAACGGCTCGTCCATCAGGAGCAGATTGCTCTCCTGAGCAAGAGCGCGGGCCAGCGCCGCACGCTGACGCATACCGCCCGACAGCTCGTGGACGCGCTTGCCGTGCGCGCCCTTCAGCCGGACGAGCTCGAGCAGCTCCTCGGCCTTGTCGCGCCGGTCGTTCTTCGCAACTCCCCTGAGCTTGAGGGCGAGTTCGATGTTCTTGCCCGCGGTCAGCCACGGGAAGAGGGCGTGCTCCTGGAACATCAGGGCCGGGCGGCCGTCGGTCGCGATCGAACCGACGGTCGGCCGGTCCAGTCCCGCCACCAGGTTCAGCAGGGTGGACTTGCCACAGCCCGAGGCCCCCAGGAGTGTGACGAACTCGCCGGGCGCGACATCGAGGCTGATGTCGTCCAGGACGAGCTGCTGCCCGCCCGGTCCTGCGAAGGACTTCGAGACATGCTCAAGCCGAGCGGCGTACTCCACCGACTCTTCGGCCTTGGCGAGTGTCGTGGTCGTTGCCATGGTCGTCACCTCCTGGGAACTCGTCGGGCGGGAATCAGCTGGCGCCGAGACCGGCGTCGTCGACCGTGCTCGCGCCCTCGGCCTTGAGGACCTTGTTGAGGAGCGTGAGGTCGTAGATGCCCTTCAGGTTCGGCTTCTCCAGCAGACCGGCCTTGACCGCGTGCGCCGCCTCGGTGTTGAGGGTGGCTGCCAGCGGGTCGTCGGTGAACTGGATCGACTTCCAGGCCGGGTCCAGGACGTTCGCCGGGAGCGCCTTGCCCGAGTCCGCCTCCAGCTGCTTGTTCGCCGAGGCCTTCGCCTTGTCAGGATTGGCGTTGATCCACTTGTTGGCCTTGACCGCGGCCTTCAGCACGGCCTCGACGGCCTTCGGGTGCTCCTTGAGGAACGCCTGCCGTACGACGATGTTCGTGATCACGAACTTCTTGTCGGGCCACAGGGTCGACTCGTCGAGCAGCACCTTGCCGCCCTCCGCGACCAGCTTGGACGCGGTCGGCTCCGGCACCCAGGCGCCGTCGATGGCACCGGACTCATAGGCATCCGGGGTGATCTTGTTGTCGGTGCGGATCACCGACACATCGCCCTTGCCGGTGTCCGCGTCGACCTTCCAGCCCTGGTCCGCGATCCAGTTGAGGAACGCCACGTCCTGGGTGTTGCCGAGCTGCGGGGTCGCGATCTTCTTGCCCTTGACGTCCTTCAGGGACTTGATCTTCTTCGGGTTGACGACCAGCTTCACGCCGCCGGAGGCCGAACCGCCGATGATGCGCAGGTTGGTGCCGTTGGCCTTGGTGTAACCGTTGATCGCGGGGGACGGGCCGATCCAACCGATGTCGAGGGACTTCGAGTTGAGGGCCTCGATCTCCGAGGGACCCGCGTTGAAGATCTGGTAGTTCGCCTTGGTGGCGCCCAGTTCCTTCTGGAAGAGGCCCTGCTGGCGGGCGACGAGCGCGGTGCCGTGGGTCAGGTTGCCGAAGTATCCGATCTTGACGGAGTCGAGCCCGTCGATCTTCGACGACCCGGCGGCGACCTTCTCCTTGGCGTTGTCGGCCGTGGACTTGGACCCGTAGCTGCAGGCAGCGAGAGTGAGGAGCGGGAGAGCGGCTGCCACGGCGATGCCGCGGCGAAGGAGCGTTGAGCGGTTGACAGGCACGGGAGGTGTTCCTCTCGGAGGCCCGGCGGTCACGGTCTCTCAGGTCGTGGCCGGGAGGTCGGCAGGTCTTCGTCGCTTCCGGGACGGCGGGTGGGGGGACGGGGCGCGCAAGCAGTGCGCGTACGTCAGCACGCACATCGCGCGACCCCGCCCTGCCCGCTGCCGAGGGCGCCGCTGCCGACGCGGCCGCCCTCCTTCGCGAACGTGGAGTAGTAGTCGGTGGAGTTCATGTCAGAAGTCCCACCCGTCGTCCTCGGACTCGTCCTTGACGGGCTCCGGCGACGCGAACGACTCGCCGACCATGCCCGCGGTGAGCGTGGTGCCGTCGTTCGGGTCGATCAGGATGAACGAGCCCGTGCGCCGCGAGTCGGCGTAGGAGTCGACCGGCAGCGGCTCCGCGGTGCGGATCTTCACGCGGCCGATGTCGTTGGCGACGAGCTGTCCCGGGTGCGGGTGCAGGGACAGGTCGTCGAGCGTGAGACGGGACGGGATGTCCTTGACGATCGCCTTGACCGTGCGGGTGCCGTGCTTGAGCAGCACCCGGTGGTTGATGGTCAGCGCCTGGTCGGCGACGTGGCAGACGGTCGCCTCGATGTCCTGCGTGGTCGCCGGGGCATCCTTGCTGGGCACGATCAGGTCGCCGCGCGAGATGTCGATGTCGTCCTCCAGCAGGAGGGTCACCGACTGCGTGGTCCAGGCGATGTCGACCGGCTCGCCGAGCAGGTCGATGCCGGAGATCCGCGAGGCACGGCCCGAGGGCAGCACCGTGACCGGCTCGCCGACGTGGAAGGAACCGGCCGCGATCTGGCCCGCGTAGCCCCGGTAGTCCGGGTGCTCGGCGGTCTGCGGACGGATCACGTACTGCACGGGAAGACGCGCGTGGCAGTGGCTCAGGTCGTGCGCGACCGGGACCGTCTCCAGGTGCTCCAGGAAGGTCGGGCCGCCGTACCAGTCCATGTTCGCGGACGGGTCCACCACGTTGTCGCCGGCCAGTGCCGAGATCGGGATCGCGGTGATCTCCGGGACGCCCAGCTCGAGCGCGTACGCCGTGAACTCCTCGGCGATGGCGGCGAAGACCGGCTCCTGGTAGTCGACCAGGTCCATCTTGTTGACGGCGAGGACCACGTGCGGGACGCGCAGCAGCGCTGCGATCGCGGCGTGGCGCCGCGTCTGCTCCACGACGCCGTTGCGGGCGTCGACGAGGATCACCGTCAGCTCGGCGGTGGAGGCACCCGTCACCATGTTGCGGGTGTACTGCACGTGGCCGGGCGTGTCGGCGAGGATGAACCGGCGCTTGGGCGTGGCGAAGTAGCGGTAGGCCACGTCGATGGTGATGCCCTGCTCGCGCTCGGCCCGCAGGCCGTCGGTGAGGAGGGCGAGGTCGGGGGTGTCCTGGCCGCGGTTGCGGGAGGCGTGCGCGACGGCCTCCAACTGGTCGGTGAGGACCGACTTGGAGTCGTGCAGCAGCCGCCCCACCAGGGTCGACTTACCGTCGTCGACGGAGCCGGCGGTGGCGAACCGCAGCAGGGTGGTCTCCGAGAGCGCCTCGGTCGTGATCGTGCTCATGCTTAGAAGTACCCCTCGCGCTTGCGGTCTTCCATCGCGGCCTCGGACATCTTGTCGTCGGCACGCGTGGCGCCGCGCTCGGTCAGCCGGGAGGCGGCGATCTCGGTGATGACGGCCTCCAGCGAGGTCGCGTCGGAGTCGACCGCACCCGTGCAGGACATGTCACCGACGGTCCGGTACCGGACCAGCCGCTTCTCGACGGTCTCGCCGTCCTTGGGCCCGCCCCACTCACCGGCGGTCAGCCACATCCCGCTGCGCGCGAACACCTCGCGCTCGTGCGCGAAGTAGATCTGCGGCAGCTCGATGCCCTCGCGGGCGATGTACTGCCACACGTCCAGCTCGGTCCAGTTGGACAGCGGGAAGACGCGGACGTGCTCGCCGGGCGCGTGCCGGCCGTTGTAGAGGTTCCACAGCTCCGGCCGCTGGCGGCGCGGGTCCCACTGCGAGAACTCGTCGCGGAGGCTGAACACCCGCTCCTTGGCGCGGGCCTTCTCCTCGTCCCGGCGTCCGCCGCCGAAGACGGCGTCGAACTTCTCGGCCTGGATCTTCTCGGTGAGCGGGAGGGTCTGCAGCGGGTTGCGGGTCCCGTCCGGGCGTTCCTTGAGGACACCGCGGTCGATGTAGTCCTGCACGGACGCGACGTGCAGCCGCAGGCCGTGCCTGGCCACCGCGCGGTCGCGGTACTCCAGCACCTCGGGGAAGTTGTGTCCGGTGTCCACGTGCAGCAGCGAGAAGGGGACGGTCGCGGGAGCGAAGGCCTTCAGTGCCAGGTGCAGCATGACGATGGAGTCCTTGCCGCCGGAGAAGAGGATCACCGGCCGCTCGAACTCGCCCGCCACCTCGCGGAAGATGTGCACCGCCTCGGACTCCAGCGCGTCCAGGTGCGAAAGGGCGTACGGGGCACCCGTGCCCTCCTCGACCTCGGCGACGGTCGTCGTCATGCCAGTCCCCTTTCGGTGAGCAGCGCGTGGACCGCGGCAGCGGACTCCTGGACGGTCTGGTGCTGCGACTCGATGCGCAGGTCGGGCGTCTCGGGCTGCTCGTAGGGGTCGTCCACCCCGGTGAGCCCGGACAGTTCGCCCGCCGCCTGCTTGGCGTACAGACCCTTCACATCACGTACGGAGCACACCTCGACCGGAGTCGCCACGTGTACCTCGATGTACGCCGCCCCGCCCGCCTGGTGGCGCCCCCGCACCGCCTCGCGGCTGTCCGCGTAGGGCGCGATCACCGGCACGAGCGCCTTGACGCCGTTGCGGGCGAGCAGCTCGGCGAGGAAGCCGATGCGCTGCACGTTAGTGTGCCGGTCCTCGCGACTGAAGCCGAGGCCCGCCGAGATGAACTCGCGGATCTCGTCGCCGTCGAGCACCTCGACGAGGTGGCCCTCCTCGCGCAGCCGGCCTGCCAGCTCGTACGCGATGGTGGTCTTGCCGGCACTCGGCAGACCCGTGAGCCAGACGGTGGCTCCGGTCGTCACGTGGTTCTCCTGATTCGTCGAAGGCGCGGGCGCGGTCATCAGTGCAGCCCGCACTCGGTCTTGGCGTTGCCCGCCCAGCGGCCGGCCCGCGCGTCCTCGCCCTCCAGGACCCGGCGGGTGCAGGGGGCGCAGCCGACAGAGGCGTAGCCGTCCATCAGCAACGGGTTGGTCAGTACGCCGTGTTCGGCGACGTAGGCGTCCACGTCGTCCTGGGTCCAGCGGGCGATCGGGGAGATCTTGACCTTCCGGCGCTTCTCGTCCCAGCCGACGACCGGGGTGTTCGCCCGGGTCGGGGACTCGTCGCGGCGCAGGCCCGTCGCCCAGGCCACATAGCTCTTCAGGCCCTGCTCCAGCGGCTGCACCTTGCGCAGCTTGCAGCACAGGTCGGGGTCGCGGTCGTGCAGCTTGGGGCCGTACTCGGCGTCCTGCTCGGCGACCGTCTGGCGCGGGGTGAGCGTGATGACGTTGACGTCCATCACGGCCTCGACGGCGTCGCGGGTGCCGATGGTCTCCGGGAAGTGGTAGCCGGTGTCGAGGAACACGACGTCCACGCCGGGCAGGGCCCGGGAGGCGAGGTGTGCGACGACCGCGTCCTCCATGGAGGAGGTCACGCAGAAGCGCTTGCCGAACGTGTCGGCCGCCCACTGGAGGATCTCCAGCGCGGAGGCGTCCTCCAGGTCACGGCCCGCCTGCTCGGCGAGCGCCTTGAGATCCTCGGTCGCGCGTTCTTCCTGAACGGCGGTCATATCTGTTCTCCCCCTGCTTCGGAGTGCTGAAGGCCCCGGGCGAGCAGCCCGAGGAACTTCAACTGGAAGGCCCGGTTGCATGCCGCGCATTCCCACGCACCATGGCTGCCGTTCAGGGCTTCACTGGGACGGAGATCCTCGTCGCCGCAGTAGGGGCAGTAGAAGGGGGCGGCCCGCTCGCTCATGAGAGGGCCTCCTCGGACGCACGGGTGACCCAGGCGGCGAAGCGCTCGCCGTCCTCGCGCTCGTCCTGGAACCGCTTGAGTACGCGCTCGACGTAGTCGGTCAGGTCGTCGGAAGTGACCTTCAGGCCGCGGACCTTGCGGCCGAACCCGGCCTCCAGGCCGAGCGCGCCGCCCAGGTGCACCTGGTAGCCCTCGACCTGCTCGCCCTGGTCGTTGAGGACCAGCTGCCCCTTGAGACCGATGTCCGCCACCTGGATACGGGCGCAGGCGTTCGGGCAGCCGTTGAGGTTGATGGTGATCGGCTCGTCGAACTGCGGGATCCGGCGCTCCAGTTCGTCGATCAGGGCGGCACCGCGCGCCTTGGTCTCGACGATCGCGAGCTTGCAGTACTCGATGCCGGTGCAGGCCATGGTGCCGCGCCGGAAGGGAGAGGGCCTGGCGGTCAGGTCCAGCGCCTCCAGGGCCTCGACCAGCGAGTCGACCTGGCCCTCCTCGACGTCGAGCACGATCATCTTCTGCTCGACGGTGGTCCGGACCCGGCCCGAGCCGTGCGCCTCGGCCAGCTCGGCGATCTTCGTGAGCGTGGCACCGTCGACGCGGCCGACCCGCGGGGCGAAACCGACGTAGAAACGGCCGTCCTTCTGCCGGTGGACGCCGACGTGGTCGCGCCAGCGCGACGTGGGCTCGGCGGGCGCGGGGCCGTCGACGAGCTTGCGCCCCAGGTACTCGTCCTCGAGGATCTGGCGGAACTTCTCCGGGCCCCAGTCGGCGACCAGGAACTTCAGACGGGCGCGGGTGCGCAGGCGCCGGTAGCCGTAGTCGCGGAAGATGCCGATCACGCCCGCCCAGGCGTCCGGTACCTCCTCCAGCGGGACCCAGGCGCCGAGCCGGACACCGATCTTCGGGTTGGTGGACAGGCCGCCGCCGACCCACAGGTCGAAGCCGGGGCCGTGCTCGGGGTGCTCGACACCGACGAACGCCACGTCGTTGATCTCGTGGACGACGTCGAGGAGCGGGGAACCCGAGATGGCCGTCTTGAACTTGCGGGGCAGGTTGGAGAATTCCTTGCTGCCGATGTAGCGCTCGTGGATCTCGTCGATGGCCCAGGTGCCGTCGATGATCTCGTCCTCGGCGATACCGGCGACCGGCGAGCCGATGATGACGCGCGGGCAGTCGCCGCAGGCCTCGGTGGTGGACAGACCGACCGCCTCCAGGCGGTTCCAGATCTCCGGGACGTCCTCGATGCGGATCCAGTGCAGCTGGATGTTCTGCCGGTCGGTGATGTCGGCGCTGCCGCGCGCGAACTCCTGCGAGATCTCGCCGATCACCCGCAGCTGCTGCGTGGTCAGCCGGCCGCCGTCGACGCGGACGCGCAGCATGAAGTACTTGTCGTCCAGCTCCTCCGGCTCCAGGATCGCGGTCTTGCCGCCGTCGATCCCGGGCTTGCGCTGGGTGTACAGACCCCACCAGCGCATACGGCCGCGCAGGTCGTTGGGGTCGATGGAGTCGAAGCCCCGCTTCGAGTAGATCGTCTCAATGCGTGTCCGCACATTGAGACCGTCGTCGTCCTTCTTGAACTGCTCGTTGCCGTTTAGCGGGGTGAAGTGCCCCGCGGCCCACTGACCTTCACCGCGGTGACGGCTCACCTTGCGGCGGGGAGTCGCGGCGGCAGGCTTCTGCGGGTTGGCGGCCATGGTTCTACGTCCTTCGGGACAGGCGGGAAAGCGGCTCTGACCTGCGCGTACGGGCGCATGGGTATACGTGCGCGTCGTTGCGCGGGATCGAACTGGGGGAGATGTCGGCGGTGCTGGTCCCGTGGCCGAAGGCCACTGATGGGTACGTCAGCTCGCCGGACAGATGGCGCTGGACATGCGGCCGAGGTCGACGTGCCGCCGACTCACCAAGGCAATTCCAGTTCCAGACATGACGGAAGCGTGTCACGGCGATCTGGACACAGTCCAGCTTCGTCCGCGATGCGGACACCCTTGTCCCGGAATGTGAGACGTGGGTGTTGTCGGTCACATCCTCTGCGGCAGACCTTGTCCGCGCAGGTCAGGCCGGGTAGGCACCGGGCCAGGGACCGGGCGCGGACACCTCCGCCTCCTCCTCGACCTTGGTGTCGAAGAGCTTGAACCCCCGGCGCAGATAGTTGTCCATGGCGTGCTCCCCGTCCAGGCTGCACGTATGCAGCCAGACCCGCTTGGTCTGCGCCAGCCCCGGCCAGCGCTCCGCGAGGTCCCAGGCGCGGGCGGCGCCGTGCGACAGCAGGTGCCCGCCGATCCGCCGGGCCCGGAAGGCCGGGACGAGTCCGAAGTAGACGATCTCCACGACCCCGTCGTCCTGCGGCTCCAGCTCCACGTACCCGGCGGGTGTCCCGCGGTCGTGGGCGACCCATGTCTCCACGCCCGGCCGGTCCAGGTGCTGCCGCCACCGCGCGTACGTCCAGCCCAGCCGGTCGATCCAGCGGATGTCGCCGCCGACGGACGCGTACAGGAAGCGGCTGAACTCGGGTGAGGGGACCTCGGAGCGGACGATCCGTACGTCCCCCTCCGGCGCGGCGGCCGGAAGCAGGTCGGTCGGGGCGGTCTGCTCCAGGGACCAGGTGGTCACGGGGATGTTGGTCATGCCCGTCAGGGAATCATCTATCCCAGAGATCTGTCGATCGAGGCCAGCGGCAGCGTGTAGAGCATCTGCCCCGTCTGGGACCAGACCTCGCCGGTCTCCTCCCAGTAGGACAGGGATCCGGCCTGTCCGGTCCAGCAGCGGTTCGACTCGTCCGACCCGCACCGGGTGGCCTTCGCGGCCCGCTCGTTCTGCCGCCAGAGGGTGCCGTGGCCGTCCGGGGTGTCCGCCGCGCGGGCGAGGTACCACTGCGAGCCGTACGACAGGACCCCGCCGATGCCGGCCGTCTTCGTCTCGTACGCCTCGGTCGCGACCGCGCGACCGGCGGAGTCGGTGGCCAGCAGTCCGGCGCGGGCCGGATCGCTGCTGAACGCGTAGCGCCACAGCCGGGTGTGCCGTCCGCTGTCCGCGGACACCTTCTCGCTCGCGACCAGGCTGTCGGGCGCGGTGCTGCGGTCGAGGGAGATCGCCGCCGGGTGCGCGGCCTTGCCGGTGAGCCGGTACGAGCCGACGGCCGGCAGGACGTACCGCGAGCCGTACGCCGCCCAGCCGCCGTGCACCTTGCCGACCGTGCGGCGGTCGACGGTGGCCCGCTGGATGCGGTGCATGTCGTACACGTACAGGCCGTCGGCGGCGGTGACCAGCAGCTTGCCCTGGTACCAGACCATGCCGGTGACGGGGGAGGAGAGCCCGCGGTAGTCGCGGCCGCCGTCGACCGGGACGACGAGCGCCGCCCAGGTGTAGGTGAGGCGGCCGGGGTCGTCGGCGTCGACGACGGCGATCCGGGCGAGGCCGGACCTGGCCGAGCTGCCGGTGTGGTGGGTCCAGCCGGAGAGGATCACACGGTTCTCGCCCCAGTGGCCGTCGTCGTCCGCGTCCCCGGAGGTGGTGACCGCGCCGGCCCGCCAGCCGCGGGTGTCGGCGGCGTCCCAGCAGTACGCGCGGGTGGCCGCCGGCTCGACGGGCAGCGTCGCGCGATCGGTGGACGTGCAGTCGGCCGCTCTGCGCAGGGAGTGGTCGGCGTCGGCGAGGACGGTGCTCACACCGACGGGCCTGCCCATCGCGGAGGCGAGCCGGTCGAGCGTGCTCTGCGGCACCTGACGCTCCTGGAGCCGCAACCCGGTGGTCCGGTCGGAGGAGGCGAGCGCCTTCAGGGCGCCGGGCCGGTTACCGACCGTGGCCTGTGAGGCGCTGATCATGGTGGCGGCGGCGGTGAGCGCGAGGGCGGTCCCGGCCAGGACGGCGCGCAGCGCACGGCCCCGCTGCTGCCTGCGGTGTCGGCCACGTTGCGTCATACGTCCTCCCGAGGCGGGCCAACTGCGGTTATTGGTCCGTGTGTTGACCAAAGAAGCAGGTGGGGCGGCCCGTAGAGGGATGCTACGGCAGTCCGGCGCGATCGGGGACGAAGACCCTGCAAATATGCGGAAGATGTGGCTGCAAGGTGACTCAGGGACACGTACCGGACACGCTCAGGGCAACTCGACCGGCTCCCGCACGTTGGTCACCGCCGGTGCCGTCGACTGTGGCAGCAGATCGCGCGGGTCGGCCGGCAGGAGCAGTTCGACCTCCGCGACCTCGGCGAAGCGGTACGGCCGATGCTCCAGCAATCCCCCGAGATAGCGGCGCACTCGGGACATCTCGGCGCGCACCGTCACCCTGCGGGCCGGGTCGCCGAACACCTCCTCGGCCAGGCCCGCCGCGCTGCGTCCGCCGCGGTGCAGGGCGAGCAGATAGAGCAACTCGGCGTGCCGGGGGCTCAGTTCGTGACTCCAGGAGCCCGCGCATCCGGACACCGTCACCGACCAGCGGCGCGGCTGCGTCAAATCCAGCACGATGCGGGTGGCGCCGCGCGGCACCGGCTCGTCCGAGGGCCGGATCAACCAGCCCTCCGCCAGCGGCTCCACCGAGCACAGACCGAGCATCGGCAGCCAGCGGCGGCCCGCCGACAGGGACTTGGGCAGGGCGATCCGGTTGGTGTACGGAATCCCGGTCACCGCCGCGGTCCAGCCGTCCCGGTCCACGGCCAGGGCCCGGCCGCCCACTGAGGCCAGCACCGGTGCGGCGACCGCGCGCAGCCGCTCCAGCGAGGTCTGGTGCAGCTCGCGCAGCCGGGCCTCGGCGAGCTTGGCCACCGAGTCGACCCAGGCGAGCGTGGCCGGATGCATCGTCTCCAGGGGCCCGCTGACGTCCACGACACCGATCAGCCGGCCGTCGCGCGGGTCGGTGATGGGCGCGCCGGTACAGGTCCAGGTCGTCTGCGAGCGCACGAAGTGTTCGGAGGCGAAGACCTGCACGGGCCGGCGCACCACCGCCGGGGTGCCCACGCCGTTCGTCCCGACGACGTCCTCCCGCCAGTCGGCGCCGAGTTCGAAGCCGAGCCCGTCCGCTCTGCGCAGGACGGCCGGGCTGCCCTCGCGCCACAGCACCCGGCCGTCGTCGTCGGCGACGACCATGATGTGGTGGGCGATGTCCGCCACCGACAGCAGGCCCTCCCGCAGTACCGGCAGGACGTGCCGCAGCGTCGTGGTCTCCCGGCGCCGCCGCACCTCGTCGGCGGACAGCAGCCCGGACCGGTGGTCGCGCTCGGGGTCGATGCCGCTGCGCAGCATGCGCCCCCAGGACTGCTCGATCACCGGGCGCGGCGCGACGGGCGCGCGCTGCCCGGAGAGCCTGGCGGAGCGGACCTCGCTGAGTACCCGCGCCGCACGCGCGGCGTCGACCACGGCGAGCTGCGTCAGGTCGGTCGGCGGGTGCGCCACTGGTCCTCCCGGAAGAAGAGCTCGGACAACCGGTTTCTCGTCGCGTTTCGGCCACGGCGTCGGAGTCGTCCGCACTGTTCGTCTCATAGTGCCGTTCGTCCCTGACGGACGGAGACAGTCCAGCCACAGACAGCAGCAAGTTGCAACCCCTTGCAACCCTGGTGAATCGTCCCCGGCGTGTCCGAATATTGAGCAACGCCGTCCCGAGCGGCGTTCGTGGCCTCGAACGGGCCAGGGGAGCGGGGGTGGTGCCGTGTCGGCGCAGCACCACCCCCGCGCATTGCCTCCGGCGGTTCGGCGGTGTTCGCGGCAGGGGCGCGGCCCGATGTGCGTCGGCGGCTGCGGGTGCGTTGTGGCTCGGCACGCGGTTCCCCGCGCCCCTGAGACCGGCTCGACCGAGGTCAGTTCACTGGTCGGGCTCGTTCCACCACCGATCCCAGATCCAGGGTGTGGGGCAGCGTCCCGAAAGCGGAGCCCCCGTCACCGCCCAGCCGCGAGGCACAGAAGGCATCGGCCACCTCCGGTGGCGCGAACCTGACGAGCAGCGAACCCTGGAGCACCAGCGCGAGCCGTTCCGTCACCCGCCGGGCCCGCGCCTCGATGCCTTCCAGATCGGCCAGTTCGGTCAGCAGGTCCTTGATCGCACCGTCGAGACGGTGGTCGGCCCCGCGCGACTTTCCGACCTCCTGCAGGTAGGCGTTCAGCGCCTGCGGCTCCCGCTGCAGTGCGCGCAGCACGTCCAGCGCCTGGACGTTGCCCGCGCCCTCCCAGACCGAGTTGAGTGGCGACTCGCGCACCAGCCGGGGCAGCCCCGACTCCTCGACATACCCGTTGCCGCCCAGACACTCGGCGGCCTCGACCACGACCGGTGTACAGCGCTTGGTCACCCAGTACTTGGCAGTCGGTACGGCGATCCGCAGCAGCGCCCGCTCCTGCTCCCCGCCGTCGTCGTAGGCGGCGGCCAGCCGCAGCGCGAGGGTGGTCGCCGCCTCGGACTCCAGCGCCAGGTCGGCCAGGACGTTGCGCATCAGCGGCTGGTCGACCAGCTTCGCGCCGAACGCCTCCCGGTACGTGCAGTGGTGCACCGCCTGCGCGACCGCCTGCCGCATGAGGCCCGCCGCCCCCAGCACGCAGTCCAGGCGCGTCGCCGCGACCATGTCGATGATGGTCCGCACCCCGCGCCCCTCCTCGCCGACCCGGCGCGCCCACGTCCCGTCGAACTCGACCTCGCTGGAGGCGTTGGCGCGGTTGCCGAGCTTGTCCTTGAGGCGCTGGAGCATGAAGACGTTGCGGGAACCGTCCTCCAGCACGCGCGGCACGAGGAAGCAGGTGAGCCCGTCCGGAGCCTGGGCGAGCACCAGGAACCCGTCGGACATCGGAGCCGAGCAGAACCACTTGTGGCCGGTGAGCTCGTACGTCCCGTCCTGAGCGAGCGGACTCGCGGACGTCGTATTGGCGCGTACGTCGCTGCCGCCCTGCTTCTCGGTCATGCCCATCCCGAACAGGGCCCCGGCCTTGAGGCGGGCGGGCCGCAGCTCGCGGTCGTAGACCATGGACGTGAGCCGGGGCTCCCACTCGGCGGCGAGAGCGGGGTCGGTGCGGAGCGCGGGTACGGCCGCGTGGGTCATCGACTGGGGACAGAGGTTCCCGGCCTCGACCTGCGTCCACACCAGGAACGCGGCGGCTCTGCGGACGTGGCCGCCGGGCCGGACCCAGGCCGCGGTCAGCCCCGCCGCGACGCCCTTGCCGAGCAGGCGGTGCCAGGCGGGATGGAAGTCGACCTCGTCGACGCGGTGACCGTAGCGGTCGTGGGTGCGCAGCCGGGGCGGGTGCTCGTTGGCCTGGACGCCCCACTCCTGCACCTGTGCCGATCCGGAGGCCCGGCCGAGCGCGGACAGCTCGCCGCGGGCCTCGTCGAGCAGGCCCGGGTCGAGGTGCCGTTCGACGGCTGCGGTCAGGGCGCGGTCGGTGCCGTAGACGTCGTAGCCGGTCAGGGGTGGGGGCTGGTTGGTCACGGGGTGGGTGCTGCGTGCCATGCCTGCGAAAGTACCCCGGGGGCGGGGGGTGGTCACGCCATGGACACGGCACTCGGCGGTGTGGTGGGCCACCAGGGGGCTGTGCCCCCTGGACCCCCCTTTTCGGCCTGAACGGCCTCGTCCTCGAACTCCCCCGGAGGGGGCACCCCGGGGCGGGCTGAAACAGCCGGACCCGACGTCTTGAGATGGGCCGTCAGGCCAGTTGTGCCACCGCTGCCGGGACCTCCTGCTCGAGCGCGTCGGCCGGCCAGCCCTCGCGGTAGACCGTGTCCAGGTAGCGTTCGCCGAGGTCCGGGGCGATGGCCACCGAGGTGAGACCCTGGCGGCCGTGTTCGGCCAGCCACTGGCCGGCGCCGCTGATCACCGTGCCCGTCGAGCCGCCGAACATGAAGCCGCGGGCGGCCAGACGGCGGCAGGCGAGGATGGCGTCGGTCTCCTCGACGCGGACCAGGTCGTCCACGTACGACTCGTCCAGGAACGACGGAGGCACGCTCATGCCGAGCCCCGGGATCATCCGGCGTCCCGGTGTCATGCCGAAGCTCACCGAGCCGACGGTGTCGATGGCCACGATGCGCACCGGGCGCCGCCACTGCCAGAACCAGCGGGCGCAGCCCATCAGGGTCCCGGTCGTGCCGGCCCCGACGAACAGGACGTCCAGCTCCGGGAAGCGGCGGGCGATCTCCGGAGCGGTCGTACGGAAGTGCGCCCGCCAGTTGCCCTGGTTCTTGTACTGGTTGAGCCACACGTATCTGTCGTCGGACGCACACAGCGCGCCCACGTACGACATCCGCGCCCCCAGGAAGCCGCTACGCGCGTCCGGTTCCTCGATGACGTGCACGCGCGTGCCGAGCGACTCCATCAGCCGGATCGTCGGCTGGTTGCAGCGCGAGTCGGTCACGCACAGGAACCGGTAGCCCCGGCTCGCCGCGATCACACTCAGGGCCACGCCCAGGTTCCCCGACGACGACTCGACCAGGACCGAGCCCGGCCGCAGCAGCCCGTCGCGCTCGGCGGCGTTCACCATCTCGGTGGCCGCCTTGAGCTTGATCGAACCGGCGAAGTTGAACCCCTCGCACTTCAGGTACAGCGGTAGCCCCAGTGCGGCCCGAAGGTCGACATAGAGCTCCTCCTCGTTGAATTGAACGGGATCAGAAATGACGGGCATGATGCCCCCTCCTCATGCGCCACGATGACCGGCAGGTCAGCCGTGCCGGCGTAGCTCGTGGAAGAACCCGTCCACGACGTGCAGCCCGCCCCTACGGGCCACTTCGTCGTGGACGAACTTGCCGACCGCGAGGTCGAGAACCCCCAGTCCGAACGGGGAGAACACCACCGTCCGGTCACCCGGAACGGTCGCCCGCCCGGTCATTACGTCGTTCAGCGTGCCGTCGAGGAACTCCCGGCTCCCCGTGAGCTGTTCGGCCAGGTGCGGCGAGGTCTCCGCCTTGAGGCAGTGCTCGACGTCGTCGACGTAGTTGGCCGACGCGAGCAGGATCCTCGGGTCCAGGTCGCGCAGCGAGACGTGCAGTACCAGCGGGTGGTGCGTGAACCACGACGGATCGTGGATGTGTGGTGCGGACGCGACCGTGGCGAACACCAGCAGGTCGCTGGAACGGACGAGGGACTCGGGGTCGTCGTGCACCGTGACCTTGCCCGTCGCATCCGTACGTTCCAGATAGCCGCGGAAGCCCGCCGCGCTGTCCGCCGACAGGTCGTACACCCCCGTCTCCTCGAACTCCCAGCCCGTGGCCGCGAGATGGGTGTGGATGTAGCGGGCGATCAGGCCCGTTCCGATGAAGCCGACCCGGGTGGGGCGCCGGCGCGTCCGGCTCAGGCGGTCGGCGGCCAGCGCCGCCGAGGACGCCGTGCGCGTCGCGCTGATGACCGAGCTCTCCAGGCATGCGAACGGGTAGCCCGTGGCCGGGTCGTTGAGGATCAGCACGGCGGAGGCCCGCGGCAGCCCGGACTTCGTGTTCTCCGGGAAACTGGAGATCCACTTCAGTCCGTCCACCCGCTGCGGTCCGCCGAGCGAGGCGGGCAGCGCGATGATCCGGGACGACGGGCGGTCCGGGAAGCGCAGGAAGTACGACGGCGGGTTCACCGAGTCGCCCGCCCCGTGCAGCCGGTAGACGGCCTCGACGAGTTCGCCGATCTCCGGCTCCCGGCCGTGCAGTGCCTCCTGGACCTGCTCGCCGGAGATCACCGCGAACGGCGGTGCGCCCAGGGCGCTTTCGGCTCCACTTTCGGTGGTGGTCATGCGGTCCTCACTTCGATGGTCGGCGCGCAGTCCGTCAGCCGCACCGGGTCGCCGAGCGCGGCCAGCACCTCGCGGGGCCCGTCGAAGGGCTCCCTGCTGTGCGAGGTGCGGATGTTGTCGACGAGCAGCAGGTCACCGGAGTGCCACGGCTCGCGCAGGGTGTGGGTCTCGTAGACCTCGTTGATGGCGCGGACGATGTCCTCGTCGAGCGGATCGCCGTTCCCGAAGCGGGTGTTGAAGGGCAGCCCGTCGGATCCGTAGACGTCCACCAGGTACTCGCGCACCTCGGGGTCCATCGTCCACTCGTTGAGGAAGGCGATCTGGTTGAACCAGCAGCGCCGGCCCGTCACCGGGTGGCGGACGACCGCGCTGCGGTGCTGCCGGGTGTGCAGGGAGCCGTCGCCCTCCCAGGCGAACTCGATGCCGTTCGCCCGGCAGTAGCGCTCCACGGCGGCCCGGTCGGCGGTGCCGAACGCCTCGGCGACCGACGCCCCGATCTCGTCGTTGTACGTCCGGGTCAGTAGCCAGCCCTCCCGCTCGAACCGCTCGACCAGCTCGGCGGGCAGCGCCTGAAGCACCGTCGGCGCGTCGGCGACCGCGGTCGCGCCGCCCGTCTCCGGTGCCACCAGACAGGCGAAGAGCAGCAGGCCCGGGAACTGAAGGGCGTAACTCAGCTCGTGGTGCATGCACATCTGCTGGTTGTTCGGCCACTTGGAGGAGGAGTACACGCCCTCGGCGTAGGAGCGGCGGGGGGCGAAGGGCTCCCGGTCGGCCATCAGGCGGCCGCTGGAGAGGTGCCGGAACACGGCCTCGGTCGCGGCGGGTTCGCTCAGGCCCAGTCCGCGGACCAGGAGGCTGCCGTGTTCGGCGACTGCGGCACGCAGCGCGTTGCGGTGCTCGGCGGCCCAACTCGCCGCGTCACCGTCGGACTTGGCGTGCAGAAGCGGCGGGCGGCCCGGGGCCTGGTCGATGTCCGGCAGGAAAGTCTGGTACGTGTGCGACATTGCACAGGTTCCTTTCAGTGGCGCGCGTCGAGCAGCCCCGCCAGGTCGGCGAGGACCGGGAGGCGGGTGACGTCCTTGAGGGTGATCGCCCGGTCCAGGGCGATCGCGAGCTTCACGGCGGACAGCGAGGTGCCGCCGCGGTCGAAGAAGTGGTCCAGGCGGCCGATCCGGTCGGCGGGGATGCCGAGCACCTCGGCCCAGGCGGCGGCCATCCGCCGCTCGGTGGGCGTGTCCGGCGCACCGGAGACGCCCGTCTGGTCGGGATCGAGCTCCTCGGCGAGCGCGGTCAGTGTCTTGCGGTCGGTCTTGCCGTTGGCGGTCAGCGGCAGCGTCTCCCGCCAGTGCACGACGGCCGGGACCATGTACGAGGGCAGCGACGCGGCCAGCTTGTTGCGTACCTCGTCGGCGCCCACCGGCTCGGCACCGGTGCAGAACGCCACCAGCTGCGCACCCCGCACGACGACCACGGCACCGTCCCGCACGCCGGGCACCCGCAGCAGCGCGTTCTCGATCTCGCCGATCTCGACGCGGAACCCGCGGATCTTCACCTGGCTGTCCCGGCGGCCGAGGAACTCCAGCTTCCCGTCCGGCAGCCAGCGCCCGTGGTCACCGCTGCGGTACAGCCGCTCGCCGGGCCGGTACGGGTCGTCGCCGAAGGCCGCCTTCGTCCGCTCGGGGTCGTTGACGTAACCCCGCCCGACGCACACCCCGGAGAAGACGATCTCGCCGGGCGCGCCCAGCGGTACGGGCACCAGGTCCTCGTCGACGACGTACACCCGCACGTTCGCGATCGGCGGTCCGAGCGGCACCCGCTCCTCGTCCGGCACCCGGTCCATGACCTCGTGGTTGGTGTCGTCCGAAGTCTCCGTCAGGCCATAGGCGTTGACGAGCCGGATCCCGGGCTCGGCGTCGAACCAGCGCTGCACCAGCTCCTTCTTGACCGCCTCGCCGGTGACCGACACACAGCGCAGGTCGGGCAGTTCACGCGGCCGCTGCTCCAACTCGGCCAGCACGACCTCCAGATACGACGGCACGATCTGCAGCACGTTCACCCGGCCCCGCACGATCGTGTCCACGAACCGCGGTACGTCCAGGATCGTCTCCTGCCCGACCAGCAGCGTCCGCCCGCCGACGAGCAGCGCGGAGACCAACTGCCACAGGGAGATGTCGAAGCACTGGGGCGCGGTCTGCGCGACCGTCCGCCCTGCACCGATCCCCAGGTCGCCGATCTTGGCGAGGACATGGTTGAGGAAGCCGGCGTGCTCGCACATCGCGCCCTTGGGCTCGCCGGTGGAGCCGGACGTGAAGTAGATGTAGGCGAGTTGGCCGGCCGGGACGGACACGCCGAGGTCGTCGTCGGCGTGGTCCTCGGCGTAGGCGGCGTCCACGAACAGCGTGCGGGCCGCCCGGCCGACGTTGCCGGCGCTCCCGTGCTCGGTCAGGACGAGTTCGCAGCCGGCGCGGGTGAGCGTGGTCGCAATGCGGTCCGTGGGAAAGTGCGGCTCGATCGGCAGATACACGCCGCCCGCCTTGAGGACGCCGAGCACGGAGGCCAGCCAGTCGAGGTTCCGCTCCATCACCACCGCGACCACGCCCTCGCGCCGCAGGCCGCGGGCGAGCAGCGCCCGGCCGATGCGGTTCGCCCGGGAGTTGAGCTCGCGGTACGTCCACTGCCGTTCGTCCTGCACGGCGGCCACCGTGTCCGGATGCAGCGTCACCCGCTGCTCGAACAGCTCGTGCACCCGCCGGTCCGGCAGCTCACGCTCGGGACCCGCCAACTCGTCCAGCTGGAAACGGAGTTCCTCCTCGGACAGCAGGCTCGTCCGCTCGGGATCGGCGAGCGCGGTGAGGTGGTAGCCCGCGATGCGGGCGGCGGCCTCCGCGTCGAGGACGTCGGTGCGGTAGCGCAGGCGCAGCGTGCGGTCCGTGAGCCCCACCTGCAGGGCGCCGTCGTCGGGACCGGCCGTCCCCGCGGGTTCGCCGGACAGTGCGGACAGCACCCTGGTGTGTGCGGTCGCCAGTTCGGACGGCGTGCTCGACAGGCCCTCCGGCAGCGGGACTTCGTATGTGGCGATGCCCACAACCGGGTCGAGAGTCCATCGCGGTACTGATTCCATCGGTCGTTCCCCCCTGTTTCCTGCCTGTCCTGTCATCCGTGCCGCGGCGCGACCGCCGGGTTCCCGCCCCAGTGCGCCCCCGGCGCCATCTCCTCGCCCTTCATCAGGAAGGAGTCGGGCGCGAGGACCGCGCCGTCGCCCATCGAGACGCCGTAGTGCACGAGGGCTCCGGTGCCGACCGTGCAGCCGGCGCCGATGGTGATCCGGTCGGACTTGAAGGTGCCGTCCTCCTGCGAGTGGGCCTGCACCTTGGTGTGTGCGGCGAGCGTGCAGTCGTCGCCGATCGAGGCGAGCGTGCGCTCGGTGATGTAGCAGCCGTCGTCGAAGACCCGGCGGCCGAGCCGGACGCCCAGCAGGCGCCAGACGAGGTTCTTGAACGGCGTCCCGTTGAACACCACGAGGTGGTTGTCGGGCACCTTCCACAGACGCTCGATCCCCCAGAAGTACGGGTCGTAGATCGAGCACAGCTTCGGCTCCAGCGACCGGAAGCGTCCGATCAGCCGCTCCACCAGCACGTAGTAGCCGGTGCTGAACAGGAGGCTCAGGATCAGGGTCGCGCCGATCAGCAGACCGCCGACGGTGCCGCTCGCCCCGTACAGGTCGAGAGCGGCGAAGCCGAGCAGGGTCAGGGCGAACCAGTGCAGCCAGCGCACGAACAGGAACAGGCCCATCGAGCGCAGGTTGTAGCGGTTCTTCGCGGCCAGCCGGTGGTGCAGTTCGTCGCCCTCGCGCAGATGGTCGAAGCGGTGGTCGCGCTCCACCGAGCGCGGGATCTCGAAGCAGGGCGAGCCCAACAGGCCCACGTTCTCGCGCAGTTCACCTTCCAGCGGGACCATCACCTTGGTCGCCAGCAGGACGTTGTCGCCGGTGCGGCCGCCGCTGGGGTAGGCGATGTTGTTGCCGAGGAAGTTGTGCGGTCCGATCGCCGCGGGCGAGACGCGGAAGGATGTACCGGAGAAGTCGGCGTTCACGATGGACAGTCCGTCGGCGACCATCGTGCCGCTGCCCACGGTGACCAGGTACGGCGTCTCGTGCTGGACCTCCGTGCCGAAGTTGGAGCCGGTCTGCTCGACCTGCGAGAGGTCGTAACCGATGGCCCGCAGGTAGGGGACGATGTACGAGCTGTCGCCGCACAGCCACTTGAAGAACTTGATGTTGGTCATGCGGGCGATCGTGCGCTGCACCGAGTAGTGGAAGCCGTGCAGCGGGTAGACCCGGTCCGGGCGCAGCAGCGGGCTCAGCAGGCGCGGCAGCAGGGACACGGCGGCGAGGCCGAGGACCATGAAGCCGGCGTACGCGGCCAGGGAGAAGCCCAGTGCCTCGCCGTAGAACTCGGCCGACCCCAGGTCCTTGGAGTTCGGGTCGAGCAGGGTGTCGAGGGCGGGAACCAGCGTCAGCAGCAGGTAGGCACCGCCGACCGCGAAGGGGACGGTGACGACCAGGGTCTGCACGAGTCCACCGAGACCGTACGCGGCCCGGCGCAGGGTGGAGGTGCGGGCCGGCGGCACGCGGACGTAGTCGACGTCCGTGCGCTCGGCGGGGGAGCCGTGCCACCGCTGCCCCGCCGGGACCGAGGCGCCGCCGTACAGGGCGGAGGAGTGGCCGAGCTGGGCGCCGTCACCCATCGTCGTGCCGATCTCCAGGACGGTCTTCTCGCCGACGAACACCTCGCTGCCCAGCGTCACCCTGCCGGTGCGGATACGGCCCGCGTGGGCCTGGTAGCCGAGGAAGTAGGAGTCCTTGCGGATCACCGTGCCCTCGCCGATGGTCAGCAGGTCGGTGCAGACCGGCACCGAGTGGGACAGGATCGTCACGCCCTTGCCGATCCGGGCGCCCAGGGCCCGCAGGTACATCACGTACAGCGGGCTGCCCGTGAAGAGGATCATCGGGTTGGCGTGCAGCAGCGACTTGACGGTCCAGAAGCGGACGTAGGCGAGGCTCCAGACCGGGAACTCGGTCTCCTTCCACCGGCCGATCAACAGCCACTTGGCGACGACCGGGACGACACAGACGCCCGCGAACACCGAGGCGCCGAAGACGAGCGACCGCAGGTAGATGTCGACGATCCCGTCCACGGCGGAGATCCACTCGTAGCCCTGGCCCATGACGATCCCGGCGAGCAGGCTGTACGTGGCGAACACCAGGAACTGGAGCACGGCGCACAGGAGATAGCGCGGGGTGCTGCCGGGCTGCGGGGCGGCCGGCTCGGGTATGCGGACCGGCGCGGGCGCCGGGGCCGTGTCGAGGGCCGCCGCCAGGCTGCGGATCGTCGGATTGCCGTAGACGTCCTTCATCGACACCGACGGCAGGTCGTCCCGCTTCCTCACCCGGGCGCAGAAGTGAGCCATCACCAGGGAGTTGGCGCCGAGATCGTCGAAGAAATGACTGTCGACCGGTACGTGTTCCTTGCGCACGACACCGGCCAGCACCTCGGCGAGGACATTTTCGGTGACGGTGTCGATTTTTCCCACCACGGGAGCTCCTTACGGATTTTGCAGGTTTTACACGTTTACGGGTTTTTGGTGTCGATCGGTTCCGTCGACGGCCCCGCAGTTACGGGCTCGTGGCATTCGGTGACCGGCGCGCATGCCGGGCCCCGGCCGCGACCACGGCCCGTCGTGAACGCCAGCCCCATGCCCGCCATCAGCGCGAAGGTCGACGCCGACCGGCCGCCCGCGAACATCCACGCCGGGGTCGGCGAGCCGTCCGCCGCGAACGCGCCGTACACATGTACGGAGAACATCCCGATCAGCGCCAGCCCGCGCGCCGTGTCCACGCCGACGACTCGTGGCGCAGCCCGACGCGCACCGTCCCCATGGATCTGTGACGGTGTACGCGTCAAAGGTTGCTGAGCCGACATGAAAATTCCCCCGAGAGAAATACGCTCGAACTCCGCCTGCTGTTCAGTGCGGGGCGGAATTCAATAACACTGGGATAAGAGTTCAGAATGTTGCGGAAGTGTGTGAAGTGGCCGCGTGAAAATGTCGCAGGGCAGCACGGCGCGACCCACATGGATCCCATGCGGATCACGGGTAACGCGACTGGATAGGGCCCTGGTCATGGACCCTCGATGTCCCCCGTGTCGTGTGCGCCTGAGTCGTCCTCAGCGTGCGCAACGAATGCAATGCGGATTCTTTCGGAGAGTTCATGAACGGTTCAAGGGCGTTTCGGCCATTGGCGCATTACCGCCGCTGCGGAGTTCATTGATCGCGCGCGGGATAATCGGTGTTCAGGTGCGTGACCGGGGAACTCGCCGAACCGGCGGTGCATGTGCCGGTGGCGATTCCGGTTGTGCGGCAGAACAATTAGGCCAACGCGGACATGACAGGAAAATACGTAGGATTCCTCGATGGTTACTGCTCTGTTGCCGCCCGGTTTCCGCTCCGGTGATTCGACAGGCTAGGCAGCCGGGGGATGAGTGCACTCAGCCACGGCGGATACCTTTAGGTCGTGCAGCCAGCAAGTGAACCCTCGCCGAGCCCCTCCGGGCGTCTCCACCGGGCGCGTGCCCTCTACCGGAACGTCTCGAAGCGCAGGACTGCCTGGCTGCTGCTGAAGGACACCGTCAACTCGTGCATGGAGTACCGCATCCTGGGCCTCGCGGCCGAGGCCGCGTTCTTCACGCTGCTGTCCGTGCCGCCCCTGCTGCTCAGCATGATCGGCCTGCTCGGCTACGCCGACGCCTGGACCGGCGCCGACACCATCGCGAGCCTGGAGACCAACCTCCTGGAGGCCTCGCGCACGGTCCTGTCCGACAAGGGCGTCAACGAGATCGCGCAGCCGATCCTGCACGACGTGATGAAGGGCGGCAGGCCCGACGTCATCTCCATCGGCTTCCTGTTCGCCCTGTGGTCCGGCTCCCGCGCCGTGAACGTCTTCATCGACACCATCACCGTCATGTACGGCCTCGACGGCGTCCGCGGCATCGTCAAGACCCGCCTGCTCGCCTTCGCGCTGTTCATCGTGGCGCTGCTGATCGGCTCGGTCGCGCTGCCGCTGATGGTGGCCGGGCCGGACGCGGTGGTGAACATCGTGCCGTGGTCGACGACCGTCGTGCAGGTGCTGTACTGGCCGGTCGTCCTCGTCCTGTCGGTCGCCTTCCTGACCACGCTGTACCACGTGTCCGTCCCCGTCCGATCCCCGTGGATCGAGGACGTGCCCGGCGCCCTGGTCGCCCTCGGGATGTGGGTGCTCGGCAGCTTCCTGCTGCGTATCTACCTGACCAGCACGGTCGAGGGCCCCACCATCTACGGCTCGCTGGCCGCGCCCGTCGCCGTGCTGCTGTGGATCGGTGTGTCCGCCTTCGCCGTCCTCGTCGGGGCCGCGGTCAACGCCGCGATCGACCGGGTCTGGCCGGCCGCCGCGACCGCCGCGGCCCGCGCCGCGAACGAGCGGCTGCGCGAGGTGCAGCTGGCCGAGCACGTGGCCCGCGCCGCCGCGGGCCACGACCCCGACCCGGACGACCCGGACATGCCCTCCGAGTTCCCCGAGCGCTGGTCCCGCTTCCTGCCGCCGGAGGACGTGACGTCCCGCCTGCGCACCCATGTGAAGAGCACCCACCCGCCGCACAAGCCCGAGGACTCCTGAGAGGCGGCCGTTCACCCTTTCCAGGTGCCCGCCGCGGCAGCCTCCCGCACGAAGTCCGCGAAGTCGCGCGGCTCGCGTCCCAGCACCTGGCGGACGCCGTCCGTGAGGTGCGCGTTGCGCCCGTCGAGCAGCCCCTCGAAGACCTCCACGAGGAACTCCGCCTCCTCGGGCGGCACCCCGAACCCGGTCAGTGTCTCGCCGTAGGCGCGCGCCGGGACCGGCGTGTACGTCAGCTTCGTGCCGGTCGCCGCGGAGATCTCCGCGACGGCCTCCCGGAAGGACAGCAGCCGCGGCCCGGTGAGCTCCACCGTCCGCCCGACGTACCGCTCCCCGGCCGTCAGCACCGCCACCACCACATCCGCGATGTCCCGCACGTCGACGAACGGCTCCTTCACCTCACCGGCCGGGAACACCAGCTCCCCGTGGCTCAGCCCCTCCACGAGCGGCCCCTCGCTGAAGTTCTGCGCGAACCAGGTGGCCCGTACGACCGTCCAGTCCGCACCCGACGCCTTCAGCGCCTCCTCCGTCGCCAGCGCCTGTTCCTCACCGCGCGCCGACAGCATCACCAGCCGCCGCACCCCGAGCCCGACCGCCTCCCGGGCGAGCGCCCCGATGCCCTCCACCGCCGCGGGCGAGCCGACGTCGGACGGGTACATGAGGTACGCCGCGTCGGCGTCCCGCAAGGTCCGGGCCCACGTCGTCGGGTCCTCCCAGTCGAAGCCCTGAGCACGCGACGCGGCCCGCACCGTGAGCCCCGCCGCCCGCGCCGCCTGCGCCACCCGGCTCCCGGTACGCCCCGAGGCACCGGTCACCACAACCGTCATGATCTGCGTGTTCGCTGCGTTGTCTGCCATGCCTCCAGTCAACGGCCGTGCGCCCCAAGACCCCATCGCTGAACGGCTCATTCCCATGTGCGGACGTCTACGCTGACCGCATGGACGCGCCCCCACGCTCGAACCCGCCGCTCACGCGGGGGGACCCCCTTGCAGGCCTCCTCGAGGGCCCCCGCGCGCGGGGCGCCTTCATGATCCGGGCGTGTTTCGAACCGCCCTGGTCCGTGCGCATCGAGGACCGCGCCCCGCTCACCGTCATGCTGATGGTGCGCGGCGAGGCGTGGATCATGCCGGACAACGGGGAGCGGGTGCGGCTGCGGCCGGGCGACCTCGCCATCGCACGCGGCCCGGACCCGTACACCTGCGCCGACGACCCCGGCACGGCGCCGCAGGCGCTGATCCTGCCGGGCGCCGAGTGCAGTTACCCCGACGGGCGGGCGCTGAACGGCTCCATGGACCTGGGCGTGCGCACCTGGGGCGACCGGCTCGACGGCTCGGCCGTGATGCTGATCGGCACGTATCTGTGGCAGGGCGAGGTCAGCGGGCGCCTGCTGGACGCCCTGCCGCCGCTGCTGACCCTCACCTCCGAGGTGTGGGACTGCCCGCTCACGCCGTTCCTCATGGAGGAGATCGTGCGGGACGAACCGGGCCAGGAGGTGGTCCTCGACCGCCTCCTCGACCTGCTGGTCATCGCCGCGCTCAGGGCCTGGTTCTCCCGCCCCGAGGCGGCGGCACCCGCCTGGTACCGGGCGCTCGCGGACCCCGTGGTGGGCCGCGTGCTGCGCCTGCTCCAGGACGACCCCGCGCACCCCTGGACGGTGGCCTCCCTCGCCACCAAGGCCGGGGTGTCCCGCGCGGCCCTCGCCCGCCGCTTCACCGAACTCGTGGGCGAGCCCCCGATGACGTACCTGACGGGCTGGCGCCTCGCCCTCGCCGCGGATGCGCTGCGCGACACCGGTGACACCTTGGAGGCGATCGCCCGGCAGGTCGGGTACGGCAGCGCGTTCGCCCTGTCCAGCGCCTTCAAGAGGGTGTACGGGGTCAGCCCGCAGGAACACCGCACGCGCGCGGCGTAGCCTTTCGTACGTGTACACGCAGAGGGCGTCCCGGCTGGCCGGGGCAGTCGTGTGGACGAACACCCCGTCCGAGGCCGGTGTCGGACGCGTGCTGCCCGACGGCTGCATGGACCTGCTGTGGCACCAGGGGCGACTGCTGGTCGCGGGTCCCGACACGCGCGCGTACGTCACCGAGGGCCCGCCTGGAGTATGGGTGGGCGTCCGCTTCTACCCCGGGACCGCGCCCGCCCTCCTGGGCGTGCCCGCGCACGAACTGCGCGACCGGCGCGTGACGCTCGCCGAGCTGCGGCCCGCCGCGGAGGTCCGCCGCCTCACCGCCCACATGAACGCGGCCGCCGAACCGGCAGGCGCGCTCGAGGAGTTGGCGCTGCGGCTGGCCGCGGAGACCGAACCCCCCGACCCGCTGCTACGACACCTCGTGGCGGCCCTCGACGAGGGCCGCCCGGTAGCCGCCACCGCCGACGAACTCGGCCTCGGCGCCCGGCAGTTGCACCGACGCTCCCTGACCGCCTTCGGCTACGGCCCCAAGACGCTGGCCCGGGTGCTGCGGCTGCAGCGGGCGCTGGGGCTGGCCCGGGACGGGGTGCCGTTCGCGGAGACGGCGGCCCGGGCGGGGTTCGCCGACCAGGCCCATCTGGCGCGGGATGTAAGGGAGTTGGCGGGCATGCCGCTCGGGGAGCTACTCGGCCGAGGGTAGCTGCGCGAACAGGTCGACGCCGTTGCCGTCCGGGTCCTGCACCACGGCGTACCGCATCCCCCAGAACGCGTCCCACGGCTTGAGCTCGCCGTGGTGCCCGGCGCCCACGAGGTCCTCGTACACGGAGTCGACCTCGGCGGGCGTCCCGCACTTGAAGGCGAGCGACATCCGGCCGCCACCGGCCGGCGACTGCCACGCGGGGTGGAAGGAACGGATGGTCTCCTCGGTGTCCAGAGCGAGGGTCAGCCCGCCGGGCAGTTCGGCCTCGACGTGCGGCTGGTCCTCGGAACCCTCGGGGAAGACGAGCCCGAGGCGACGGTAGAAGGCGAGTGAGGCGGCCATGTCGGAGGCGACCATGCCGACCACGGCGAATTGTGGAGTCATGCCGTCACCGTAGGCAGCGCCCGGCCGCCCGGTCTTGAAGGAATCGGACACGACGGAATCGGACTCAGGCGGAATCGGACTCAGGCGGAATCGGACTCGGGCGGAATCGGATCCGCCCACCCGCTCACCCGAAGGTCACCGGCCCCCGAGGCGTGTCCACCGTGAACGAGAGGCCCACCGGGCCTTCCGCCACGACGAGTTCGGCTCCGACGGCGGACAGCAGGGGCCGTATCTCGTCGGGGTCCGGGGCGGTGGCGGACAGGTGGAGCAGGGGAGTGACCGGCAGTCCCGTCGAGGTCGGGTGGGCCGAGGACCCCCAGTCGATGAGGAAGGGGACGAGCCCGGAGGGGTGCGCGGTGTCGCCGTCGGTCAGGCGCCACTCCAGGAGGATGCCGTCCGGCCGGCGGCGGCTCATCGGGCGGACCGGACCGGGGTCGTACCCCCGCGCCCGTGCCGCCGCGACCGCCGCGTCCAGGTCGGGTGGGCTGATCGCCCAGGTCACCGTGCGCGCGGAGGCCAGCTCGTCGACGTCGAAGGGCCGGGGCCCGTCCGGCTCGGACTGCTCCGGATCGGGGCCGATGATCTCCAGATAGCTGGAACCGCCCAGCGACACCAGGTGGTTGCGGGTGCCGAAGCCGACATGCGCACCGCCGGGTGCGGGCGTCACACCGGTACGCCGTGCGAAGTCGGCGACCGTCGCCGCCAGTTCGGGGGTGGCGAGGACGAGATGGTCCAGACGCGCGGGAATGACGTTCATCGCAGCCGAGGCTACGCAACGCCAACCCTGCAATGGAACACCTGTGCGGCAGCCGTCACTGGCCGTAGGCGAGGGTGCCGTCCTCGTCCATGGGTGGATGCATCTTCATGGGACCAGGGGGCGCGGGATTGCCTTCAGGGGCGCGGGGCTGTATCGATATGCGGCTCCACCGCGTGGGCGCGACCAGCCACGCCGCCGCAGACGACACACAACGGACGACAGACGGCTCACCCGGCGGAGCGCCTCGTACTGGCCCGTTCCACCAGCCGCGTCGACAGCTCCGTACGCGTGCTCTCCGGCCGATCCCCCTCCATCATCCGCACCAGCAGGTGCAGCGCCGTCGCCGCCATCTCCGCCAGCGGTTGCCGGATCGTGGTCAGAGCGGGAGCGACCCAGCGGGACTCGGGCAGATCGTCGAACCCGACCACGCTCATGTCGTCGGGGACCCGCAGGCCCCGCTCGGCCAGGGCCTCGTACACGCCCAGGGCCATGTGGTCGGAGCAGACGAAGACCGCCGTCGGCGGCTCGCGCAGGTCGAGGAGGTCCAGCATGCGGCGGTGCGCGACGGTCTCGTCGAAGCCGGCGTGCCGGACGTACTCCGGGCGATGGCGGATGCCCGCCGATGCCAGCGCCGAGCGGTACCCGGCGACCCGGGCGGTGCTGCACATCTTGCGCTGGTGGCCGGCGATGACGGCGATGCGCTCGTGGCCGAGGGACAGCAGGTGCTCGGTCGCGGTGACCCCGCCCTGCCAGTTCGCCGCGCCCACCGACGCCACACCCGGCGGCGGTTCGAGGACCGGGTCGATCAGGACGTACGGGATGCGGTGCTGGTCCAGCCAGGCGTACTGCGACACCGTCAGCTCGGCCAGGTTGAACAGCACCCCGGACGAACCGCGCGCGATGAGCTTGTCCAGCCAGCCGCGCTCCGGGCGCCCGCCGCGGGTCCGGGTGAGCCCGGCCGAGACGACCACCTCCAGACCCGCGTCGTGCGCCGCCGCCTCCACGCCCTGCAGCACCGCCCCCGACCAGGAACTCTCCAGCGAGTGCACGACCAGGTCGACCAGCCCCGGCACCTTCGCCGCGTCGAACCGGGGTCTGCGGACATAGCCGAGCCGGTCCAGGGCCTCGGTGACGCGGCGGCGCGTTTCCGGTGCCACGTCCTCCCGGCCGTTGACCACCTTGGAGGCGGTCGGCACGGAGACCCCCGCCTCGCGCGCCACGACGGCGAGCGTCGGCCCGGCCGCCACGCTCGCACTCCCGGTGCGGACCATCGGGAACCACCTCTCCGGCCCGCCCGAGGGCCATGAAAAGTTTTCGACCAGCGCGGAAACAGTAAGCGCTTCCTACCCTAAGTACACCGAGTGACGTCGGGAAGAGGCAGGGCTTCGCAGGTCTTCACGGTCCCGAACTTTCGAAACTTCGAACGTGGTGACGGCTACCAGCAGGTGAGCCTGAATCCGGTGAACCCGGCCGTGAACGCCGCGTCCACCAGGTCCACGGCATGGATGCCGGCCATCGACCCGGTGAAACGGAGCTTGGATCCGAAGTCGTCGGAGAGCTTGCCGAAGTCCAGCGGCTCCCCGACCGGCGAACGCACCCCGCTCCGCACGTACCAGAACCGCGCCGCGGCGCCGTCGACCGTCACCCCCAGTGTCACCGGCGCGTCCGCGTCGACGTCCACGACCGCCACCGTCCGCGTGCCCGCCTCGTCGCGCTCCACCAGCCGGAGCACGGTACGGCCGCCGCCGCGCCACTGCTGCCCGTGCTGCCCTTCGCCCTCGGGCTCCGCCCAGGTCAGGTCCAGGGTCAGATACGCCTCGGTGTTGTACCGGAGCACCAGCCCCGCGGCCTGCGTGAAGGTGTCCGGCCGCGCCTCCACGGTGACCTCGGCCTCCGCCCGGTGTTCCGTGATCCGCTGGGCCAGCAGACTGTGCGCCCACCACGACTCGGGCCCGTGCCGGCCGCGCAGCCGGATCCAGCCAGGACGGCTCGTGGTGTCGGCCCAGGACGGATCCGGGGCCGCACGCAGCGTGCTCCACGGCCAGCCCAACGGCTCGTCGGCGTCGGCGAGTCGGGGTGGCAGTGGCTCGGGACGCGTCGGTACGTCGACCTCGACGGCCGGATGCCAACCCCCGTGCGGCATCCTCGGCCAGCCGTCCTCGTCCCAAGCCACCGTCTGGATCGCCGTCTCGCGGCCGAGCGTGCAACGCGGCCCGTCCGGCGTCCGCAGCGGACGGGCCGTCAGGTGGCTCAACACCCAGTCCCCGTCCGGGGTTTGCACCAGCTCGCCGTGCCCCGCCTTCTGCAAGGGCAGCGACGGGTCGTCCCGCGACGTCAGCAGCGGCCGGTCGTCGAGCTCGTAGGGGCCGGTGAGTGCACGGCTGCGCGCCACCCGCACCCCGTGCTCGAAGCCGGTGCCGCCCTCCGCCAGCACCAGGTGGAACCAGCCCTCCCGCCACAGCAACTTCGGTCCCTCGACGAGCCGTTCGTGCTGGAGCAGCAAGTGGGTACCACCGACCGGGCTCAGCGTCTCCCGGTCCAGCTCGGTCAGGACGATCCCGGCGAACCGGCGTCCACCCGGTCGGTGGTCGTTCTGCAGGTTGAGCAGCCACAGCCGGCCCTCGTGGTGGAAGAGCGCGGGGTCGAAGCCGTGGCCGGCCACCTGGCGCGGCGGCGTCCACTTCCCGCCCGCCTCCGTGGCCGTACTGACATACGTGTCCACGTCGAAGTACGGCGTCCCGACCGAGCGCACGACGGAGTACACCACCCAGAACCGCTCACCGTCCCAGCTCAGCGACGGTGCCCAGATGCCGCCCGAGTCCGGCACCCCGGCCAGCGAGTCCCCGGGGGCGGCACCGCGCACGTGGCCCGCGTACTGCCAGTGGGCAAGGTCGCGCGAACGGTGGATCGGGATGGTCGGGAACCACTCGAAGGAACTCGTCGCCACGTAGTACCAGTCGCCGACCCGGACCAGTGAGGGGTCGGGAGCGAAGCCGCGGACAACGGGGTTGTTCAGCAAGGTCACTTGAGGGCTCCCAGCGTGACGCCGGTGCGCCAGTAGCGCCGCATCGCCACCATCATGATCGCCATCGGCACGATGGACAGCAGGGCGCCGGTCAGGACGAGGCTGGTGAGGTCGACGCCCGACTCCAGGCGTTTGCCGGACCAGTTGTACAGGCCCAGGTTGAGGGTCCAGTTCTCCTCGCCGCGCAGCACGGTCAGCGGGAGGAAGAAGGCGTTCCAGGTGTTCACGAAGGCGAGCAGGAACACCGTGGCACCGCCCGTCGTCATCATCCGCAGCACGATGCTGAAGAAGATGCGCAGTTCACCGGCGCCGTCGATACGGGCCGCCTCCAGCAGCTCGTACGGGATGGTGGCCTCGGTGTAGACCTTCGCGAGGTAGACGCTGAACGGGTTGATCAGGCAGGGGATCAGCATCGCCCAGGGCGTGTCGACCATGCCGATCTCGGAGAACAGCAGATACAGCGGCAGGGTCAGCAGGGCGATCGGGATCAGGAACGAGCCGACCACGCACGCGAACACCAGGTTGCGGCCCGGGAATTGGAAGCGGGCGAGGCCGTAGCCCGTCAGCAGGGCGAGCAGCGTGCCGCCGAGGGAGCCGACTCCCGCGTACAGGAACGAGTTGGCGGTCCAGCGCAGGAAGATGCCGTGCTCGTAGGTGAACAGCTGGTGCAGGTTGTCCCACAGGTGCCAGCCGGAGAACCACAGGCCGTTGCTCTGGTAGAGGCCGACACGGTCCTTGGTGGCGGCGACGATCAGCCACCACACCGGGAACAGGCTGTACATGCTCGCCAGCGTCAGGCCGACGAGCAGGAAACGCTGGCCACCGCGCGAACGGGCCGCGGGATCAGGGCGGTTGATACGCCGTACCGTGGCGGGCGCCTGCCGGGTGCCGTTGTCCTTGGTGAGCATCAGTCCGCCTCCTTTGAAGTCAGCCGGTAGAAGAGGAAGGAGGCGACGCCGAGGATGAGGGCGAGCAGCACCGAAAGAGCCGCGGCGTAGTGGTAGTTGCCGGCGTTGAACGCCTGGTTGTAGATGATCATGATCGGCGCGAAGTCGTCGCCGACCGTCTGCGGGGTGATGTTCCTGAACAGCGCGGGCTCGTTGAAGATCTGCAGCATCTGGATGATCGAGAGCATGCCGGTCAGTACCAACGCGCCCCGCACGAACGGGATCTTGATGCTCAGCGCGATCCGCCGCTCGGAGGCGCCGTCGAGCCGCGCGGCCTCGAACAGCTCACGCGGGACGCCCTGCAGCGCCGAGTAGATGATCACCATGTTGTAGCCGACGCCGTGCCAGGTCAGCAGGTTGCCGATGGAGGGCCACACCATCGACGGCGCGAAGAAGTTCCAGTCGAAGCCGAAGACCTTGCCGAACGGGGTGAGCGGACCCACGTCCGGGCTGTACAGGTTGATCCACACGAGCGCGGCGACCACGCCGGGGATCATGTACGGCACCAGCAGGAGGATCCGGAACCGGCCGGCCACCTTCGAGGTCAGCATGTCCAGGAACAGTGCCAGGGCCAGGCTGATGAGCAGCATCACGGGAATCTGCAGGCAGGCGAACAGCACCACCCGCAGCACGGAACCCATGAACGCCGGGTCGGTCAGGCCCTGTTGGTAGTTGTCCAGCCCGGCGAACTTCTCCGTGGAGCCGCCGAGCCCGAGCCCGGACTGCTGCTCCTTGTACAGCGACTGGTAGATCGCGTAGCCGATCGGCAGCAGATAGAGGAAGACGAAGCCGAGCTGGAAGGGCACCGTGAAGGCGGCACCCTTCCAGCGCAGTGAGCGAATCATCAGTGGTTGCCTTCAGCCTCTAGCCCTTGGCGCTGATGCCGCGGGACTTCAGGTCCTTGACCGTCCACTCCTGCATGTGCGCCAGCAGATCGGTGACCTTCTCCTGCTTGTTGACGACCTTGGCCCAGCCGGCCTGCATCTCGGTGAACATCGCGGTCCAGTCCGGGCCGAAGGTCCAGTCGGTGGTGACCTTGTCCAGGCTGTCCGTGACGACCTTCTGGGCCGGCTCGTAGTTCTTGCCGAGCAGCTTGTCGGAGATCGCATCGCCGACGTACGAGTTGCTGTCCGCGAGGGCGGGCATCACGCCGTTGCCGGTCGTCGGGCTCGCCATGGTCTTGACCGCGCCGGTGTTGGTGGACATCCACAGCGCGGCCTCGGCGGCCTGCTTCTGACTCTTGCACTGCTTGGTCACCAGCGTCACGCTGCCGGTCAGGTTGGTGCCCGCCGGGGTCTTGGCCGCCTCGCCCTGGTACGTCGGCCACGGCGACAGCGCCCACTTGCCGAAGGACTTGGTGAAGTTCTGCACCATGCCCGCCATCTGCCAGGTGGAGATCTGCCGGGTCGCCGTGCCGCCGTTGTCGTAGTTGCGCTGCACGGCCGCGTAGTCGGCGAAGGACAGCTTGGAGTTGAGGTCGTTGTCGATGATCTCCTGGATCACCTTCGCGGCCTTCAGGCTGCCCGCGTCCTGGAAGTCGACCTTCCAGGAGTTGCCGTCGATCGCGTACCAGTGCGCCCCGGCCTGCATGGCGAGCACCTCCAGGGTGCTCGGGTCCTCACCGGCGAAGTTGGTGATCTTGACGCCGTGCTTCTTCAGGACCTTGCCCGCGGCGATGAAGTCGTCCCAGGTGGTGGGGGGCTTGATGCCGTACTTGGCGAAGATGTCGGTGCGGTAGATCGTGAAGTTCGGCGAGGAGCTGGTCGGGACGCCGTAGCTCTTGCCCTGCACCTGTGCGCTCGCCCAGGAGCCCGCGTTGAACTTGTCCTTGCTGGACGAGACGTACTGCGAGATGTCGGCGAGGGCGCCCTGCGCGACCCAGCTCGTCACGTACTCGGCGGTGTTCTGCACCAGGCAGGGCGCGTTGCCGGCCTTGACCGCGTTGGTCAGCTGCTTCTGCATGGTCAGCTGGTCGGTGACCTTGGTGTACTTGAGCTTGACGTCCTTGTGCGAGGCGTTGAACGCGTCGGCGACCTTGTCCTGACCGTTGGCCCAGCCCCAGAAGGGGAGGGTGACCGGGCCCGACGACTTGGTGTCGTCCCCGGAGTCCGATCCGCCGCAGGCGGTGAGCAGACCGGTGAGTGCGAGTCCCGCGACAGCGGCGTGGGCGAACCTTCTCCGGGGGCTGGTGAAGTTCATCTGACCGTGTTCCTTCGGAAGTTGGGCGTCTCTGAACGAGAGAACGGCGGCTCGGTGCGGGCCGGGAAACGGCGGCCGGGAATCCGTCGGCTGCGGTTGCGGGGGGTCGGCCAGGCGGAAGCTGTAGTAAGCGGTTGCCGTGAAGGTAGGCCGACAGGTCCGGCCGTAGCAAGAGGTATGCGGGAATTTATTGCGCCAGGCTGAGGAAACTGCTGGTCAGCGAAGGAAACCGGTTACGAAACGATCGCTTCCCAGAGAGCATGTCAGTGCCTGGTGGGGGGCTTCACGGAGTTGCGTACGACGACATGGGTGCCCAGCACGAGGTGGTCGCCGTCGGTGCTCTTGCGGCGGCCCGAACCGCCCTCACGGCGGTCGGCCACCGCGCGCAGGGCCACCCGGCCCATCTCCTCGTACGGCACGTGCACGGTGGTCAGTTGGGGCGTGAGCTGGGAGGCGAGCGGGATGTCGTCGTAGCCGACGATCGACACGTCCTCCGGCACCCGCAGCCCGGCCGCGCGCAGGGCCTGCATGGCGCCCGCGGCGACCACGTCCGTGCCGGCGAGCACCGCGGTGAAGTCCGGTGTCTCGTGCAGCGCCGTCTCCACCGCGCTGGACCCGTGCTCGTCGTCGTAGGGCCCGTGTCGCACCATGCCCGGGTCGAAGGGCACGCCGTACGCCTCGAAGGCGCGCTTCGCGCCCTTCAACCGGTCCTGGGCCGTGGTGAGTTCCGCGGGACCCGGCAGCACCAGAACCCTGCGGTGTCCGGCCGACAGCAGGTGGCTGGCCATCGCGTAGGCGCCGCCCTCGTTGTCGTAGTCGACCGTGGTGGCCGGTACGTCGCCCTCCAGCGGCGGCCTGCCCACCAGGACGAGACGGGATCCGGCCGCGTCGAGGGAACGGGCGAAGCGGGCCATGCGCAGCTGGTACTCGGCGTAGTCGTAGGCACCGCCGAGCAGCACCACCGCGGCCACGCCCTGCTGGCGCATGAGGTTGACCAGCGCGAGCTCCCGCTCGGGGTCGTCACCGGTGGTGCCGACCAGGGAGAGCCAGCCGCGCAGGGTCGCGGCGCCCTCAACTCCCTTGGCCACGTGGGCGAACGCGGCGCCGGTGATGTTGTTGATGAGGATGGCGACCGTCGGCGTACCGCCGCCGGCCAGGGAGCGGGCGTGGGCGTTGGTGACGTAGTCCAGGTCCCGGACGACCTTCATCACCCGGCGGCGCAGGTCGTCCGACACCGGGTAGTTGCCGGACAGGACGCGCGACACGCTCGCCACGGAGACGCCCGCCCGCTCCGCCACGTCGCGGATGGTGGCCCGACCGGCGTCCCCGGACGCCTTGCGCTGACTCACCGTTGCGGCTCCTTCATCCTTAACGCCCCCTCGGCCGGGGGATGCGGCCCCTCGCCGGACGGCCAGAGGCCACGCCTCTCGCCGGTGCGGAAACCGTATCCCATTGTTTCTCCGGGGTGACCGGTCGCGCTCGCGGGGGAGGGAGGGCGCTCGTCGAGGCCGGGCTCATGCGACATGGGCCAGGTCCGAGTGCTGCACCTCGTGGGCCGGCGGCAGGCCCGCGGCCAGGCGTTCCAGTTCCTCCACGACGATACGGCCGAGGCGCTCCAGCTCGTTGCCGAGCGAGCCCGCGATGTGCGGGGTGAGGAAGACGTTGGGCAGGCGGTAGAGCGGGGAGCCGGCGGGCAGCGGCTCGGGTTCGGTGACGTCGAGGATCGCGTGCAGCCGGCCGGAGACCAGCTCGTCGGTGAGTGCGTCGGGGTCGACCAGGGCGCCGCGCGAGGTGTTGATCAGGACGCCACCGTCCCGGATGAGCGCGAGCCGGCCGGCGTCGAGCATGCGGTAGGTCTCGGGGATGTCGGGGGCGTGCAGCGACACGATGTCGCTGTGCCGCAACAGGTCCTCCAGCGGCAGGAGTTCGGCACCGAGGGCGGCGGCCTCGGCGGGGCTGACATAGGGGTCGTAGAGCAGGACCGTGAAGTCGAACGGCCGCAGCAGTTCGAGCAGCCGGCGGCCCACCCGCGAGGCGCCGATGACTCCGATCCGGCGGCCGACGTTGCCCGTGTGCGCGGTCTCGGCCTCGGTCGGGTAGAGGTGGCTGGCGCGGAAGCGCTCGCGGTGGGCGAAGGTGTCCTTTCCGGCGAGCAGGATCATGGCCAGTGTGTACTCCGCGACCGGCAGGGCGTTGCCGGTCACCGCGCTGGAGACCGTGATCCCGCGCTCCCACAGGGCCTCGCCGACCAGCGAACGGACCGAGCCCGCCGCGTGCAGGACGGCGCGCAGACGGGGCGCGGCGGTCAGCACACCGGCGTCGAGGGCGGGGCAGCCCCACCCGGTGATCAGGACGTCCGTCCGGGCGAGGGTCTGCGCGGCCGCCGGATCGGCGAAGTCCCGTACGACGAAGGCGGGGTCGAGGTCGGACGCCTGCCTCAGCCGGGCCATGAGCGGCGGCGGGAAGAGCAGCGGGAGGTGCACCGGATCCATCGCGAACACGACCCTCGGCGGCTGGGGGCTTGGCATGGCTCTCCTGACACGCTGGATGACACGTGGAATGCACGTGGAACGACTTGGTGGGACGGGCTTGCAGGAACGGCTTGCTGGAACCACTTGCTTGACGGAAACAGTTTCAGAAAGCGTCTTCTACCGTAGATCTGCCGTGAAGCGGTGGTCAATCGGCGGGAGGGGTGGCGTGCGGGCGGCTTGTCTCCGGAAGGTACGGCCCTTGGTCCCGCTCTGGGGCGAAATCGGTTACTGCGGTTTCCGGGGCGGTGCCATGTCACCTGCTCCCTATAGGCAACCGGTTGCCGGGCTGACCAGCACCGTAGTCACTCAAGCCCGTCCCGCCCGCCAAGACCACTGTTTTCGAAAACTTGTCACGCCTCTTGACGTGCGGTGCTCCCCGACGGAAGCTCCCTCCACCGCGTAGCAACCGGTTCCCGAAACATTCGCACGTCGCATCCATCCCCCGCCGCGTGCCCGAGTCCCGTCATCCATCTCAGCGAAGAGAGTGGGTAGTTCATGCACTCCCAGGCCGGTGCTCACGTGAGCCGCCGCCGCTTTCTCGCCCTCTCGGCAGCCGGTACCGCGGTCGGTGCGGCATCACTCGGCGGCTGTGCTCTGCCGGTGTCCACCGGGGTCAGCAGCTCGGGCGAGACCGTGACCGTGATGGTCAAGGCCGACGACATCACACCTGACCTGGTCAAGCAGGCCAAGAAGGAAACCGGCGTCACGATCAAGCGGGTCGACTACGACATCACCAAGCTGATCGCGATGCTCACCAGCGGCAGCCCGCCGGACCTGGTGCGCGGCGTCGGCGCCACGGACGCGGCGTACTTCGCCGCACGGGACGTGATGCAGGACCTCGACCCGTACTTCGCCAAGAGCGGCGTCCTCAAGCTCGACGACCTGGACCCGGTCAACGACCTGTGGCGCTACGACGGCAAGGTCCAGGGCAAGGGCCCGCGCTACGGCATGGCCAAGGACTTCTCCCAGGACTCCATGTACTGGTACAACACGGCGGCCTTCGACAAGAAGGGCGTCGACTACCCGTCGGAGACCGAGCCCGTCACGTTCGAGGAGTGGATGGACCACGCCCGGCACCTCGTGCAGCGTTCGAAGGGCCAGACGACCGTCTCCGGCGGCAGCTACAACGGACTGACGAAGCTCACGCTCATGGCGACCATGACGGCCTCGGCCGGCGGCAGCCTGTTCAGCGACGACTTCTCCCGCGTCGACTTCACCACCCCCGAGGCCCGCAAGGCGCTGGCCTGGTACATCGACTACTGCAAGCTCAAGGTCGGGCCCAGCCTCATCCAGCCCGACCCCAACGGCTGGGACGGTCCGACCTACCAGGCCGGACGGCTGGCCATGTCGAACGCCGGCTACTGGATGGGCGGGATGATCGGCACCGACAAGAAGCTGGCGCAGGTCTCCCGCCTCGCTCCCGCCCCGGTCTTCGCGGGCGGCCCGCGCATCAGCGCCTGCCAGGGCGGTACCGGCCTGTGGATGCCGCGGAAGGCGAAGAACAAGGACGCCGCATGGCGGATCTTCGAGTGGTTCTTCGGTGAGGCGCCGGCCAAGGCGCGCGCCTCCGGCGGCTGGGGCATCCCCACCCTGAAGTCCCTGCGGCCGCTGATGCCTCATCAGGAGGACTACCAGGAGCGGACGTTGAAGGCTCAGGAGGACGAGCTCAAGCACTTCTCGGTGGTCTCCCTCACCCCCTACATCACGGGCGACGCCTTCGAGTCCCTGTACAACCAGGTCACCCCGGCCGCGATGAAGGGCGAGATCTCCGTCGACACCCTCGCGGGGCGCCTGAACTCGATCATCAATGAGCAGCTCAAGCGCGGTAAGGAGCAAGTGGGATGACGGTCGATCAGATTTCCTCCGTCGCGGACCGGCCCGGCTCGACCGCGAACGCCGGCCGGGCCCGGTCTACCGACCGCACCGGGCCCTCGATGACCACGCGCAGGCACCGCGCGTTCTACATGTTCACCTCGCCGTGGATCATCGGGTTCTCGCTGCTGACCATCGCGCCCATGGCGTATGCCCTCTGGCTGAGCTTCACCACGTACGACGGCATCTCGCCGAACTGGCACTTCGTCGGCCTCGGCAACTACCGCGAGCTGCTGCACGACTCGCAGACCTGGGACTCCCTGGGCCGCGCGGGCCTGTTCGCGCTGATCTCGGTGCCGCTGTCGATCGTCGCGGGGCTCGGGCTCGCCGTCCTGGTCAACCGGCCGGTCAAGGGGCGCGGACTGTTCCGTACGCTGCTGTATCTGCCGGCCGTGGTGCCGCCGGTCGGCGCGGGCATCGCCTTCAAGAACCTCTTCGACCAGAACTCCGGTGCCGCCAACGGTGTCCTGACCTTCTTCGGCTTCGACGCGATCGGCTGGCTGGCCGACCCCTACGCCCGGTACGTGCTCATCATGACGGTGCTCTGGACCGCCGGGAACATCATGATCATCTCGCTGGCCGGGCTCCAGGACGTGCCGCGCGAACTCCACGAGGCCGCCCGCATCGACGGCGCGAGCGCCTGGCGGACCTTCCGCAGCATCACCGTGCCGCTGCTGTCGCCGGTGCTGCTGTTCCAGACCGTGACCGGGGTGATCGCCTCGGTGCAGACCATCATGCCGATGCTGCTGGCGCCCCTCTCCACCACCGGCGGCCTCACCACGATCCCGCAGTCCAACTACACGTACATGATCCACGTGTTCTCGGAGTACTTCGCGCTCGGCCGCTACGGATACGCCTCCGCACTGCTGTGGGTGCTCTTCGTCCTGATCCTCATCGCGACCGGACTCATCTTCAAGTTCACGTCCGGAGTGGTGTTCTACAACGTCGACCCGGAGGCGAAGAAGTGACCGCGACCAGCCTGAGCCCCAAGTCGCCCCGCGTCCGGGTCCGTGTCAACCGCCTCGTCCTCTACACGGTCCTGGTAGCCGTCACCGGCCTGTTCCTCGGCCCCTTCGGGTGGCTGATCCTCACCGGTCTGAAGGCCCCGGCCGAACTGGCCGCCGCCCCCGTGCACTGGCTGCCCGCGCACATCCAGTGGCACAACTTCGCCGACGCCTACAAGCTCATCGACTTCCTCGGCTACGCCCGCAACTCCCTGATCATCTCCACCATCTACGCCACCCTGGTCACCCTCAGCTCGGCCTGGGTCGGCTTCGGCTTCGCCCGGCTGACCGCACCCGGCAAGAAGACGCTGTTCGGCATCCTCCTCGGCTCGATGATGCTGCCCCAGATGATCACCCTGCTGCCGACCTACCTGATCTTCGCCAAGCTCGGGATGGTCGACACGTACTGGCCGTGGGTGCTGTGGGGGCTGGCATCCGCGCCGTATCTGGTCTTCCTCTTCCGGCAGTTCTTCGCCGGCCTGCCCCGGGAGCTGGAGGAGGCGGCGATCGTCGACGGCTGCGGATACGCCGGCATCTTCTGGCGGATCTTCCTGCCGCAGTCCTGGCCGGTCCTGTCCGCCGGCTTCGTCATCGCCTTCACCTGGACCTGGGGCGACTACATCGCGCCCCAACTCCTGCTGTCCACCGACCGTTCCACGCTCGCCGTCGCCGTGATGACCACCTACGTCTCCTCGGCCGGCACTCCCATCACCAACCTCCAGGCCGCCGGCTCGGTGATGTACGTCGTGCCGATCCTGCTGATCTTCCTCGTCGCCCAGCGCGGTTTCGTCAGCGGGATGTCCACCTCGGGCCTCAAGTAGCCCGTGGTTTCCGGCAGTTGCTCCCCTCTCACTTTGGCAAGGAGTTCCGTATGAACACGCCCCTGTCCCGCCGCAGCGCCCTCCAGGCGGCCGGTGCCACCGTGCTCGCCGCCGGCCTCACCAACCTGACGGCCACGGCGGCCCGGGCCGACACGGCGAGCGGCACGTCCGCCCCGAAGCTGGTGACCTACCCCCGCCCGTCCGCGGTGCCGACGAACACCAGCTTCAAGGTGAGAGTGCGCACCGCCCCCGACGGCGACTGGCAGACGCTCGACATCTACCGGCCGCAGCTGGAGGAGATCAACGCCACCACCGGGTCCGGCAAGGTCTACAACTCCTCGATGGTGTACTTCGACTTCCAGGGCTCCGTCGAGATCGAGGTCACCTACCTCAAGGGCGGTACCACCAAGGCCCGGGTGCGGCCGGACGCGCTCGGCATCACGCCCGAACTCGGCGGCGACACCCTGGTGTTCACCCTCGACGAGCCGAAGGACGTCGTCGTGCAGATCAACGACGAGATCTTCGACTGTCTGCACGTCATCACCAACCACGTCGACCACGCCCCGTGCTCCGCGGACGACCCGGACGTCATCTACTTCGGCCCCGGCGTGCAGACCGTCACCGGTGGCACCCTCACCGTCCCCAGCGGCAAGACCGTGTACCTCGCGGGCGGCGCCGTCCTGAAGGCGACGGTCTACTTCAAGGACGTGGAGAAGGCGGCCCTCAAGGGGCACGGCATGATCTGGGCCGGCGCCGGCCAGGGTGTGCTGTGCGAGGGCAGCAAGAACATCCGGGTCGAGGACGTCATCATCATGAACCCGGGGAACTACATCGCCACCCTCGGTGAGGCCGAGAACGTCCGCATGAAGAAGGTCCGAGGCTTCAGCTCCAAGGGCAACGGCGACGGCATCGACATCTTCTCCTCCAGCAACGTCGTCCTCGACGGCTGCTTCCTGCGCAACTCCGACGACTGCATCGCCATCTACGCCCACCGCTGGGACTACTACGGCGACACCCGCGACATCACCGTGCAGAACTGCACCCTGTGGGCGGACGTCGCGCACCCCATCAACGTCGGCACGCACGGCAACACCGACGCCCCCGAGACGATCGAGAACCTGCTCATCAAGAACATCGACATCCTCGACCACCGCGAACCGCAGATGAACTACCAGGGCTGCATCGCCCTGAACCCGGGCGACTCCAACCTGATCAAGAACGTCCGTATCGAGGACGTACGGATCGAGGATTTCCGCTGGGGCCAGGTCATCTACATGAAGGTCATGTACAACACGAAGTACAACACCTCGGTCGGCCGCGGTATCGAGGACGTCTACGTCAAGAACCTCAGCTACACGGGCACCCATGCCAACCCGTCGCTCTTCCTCGGCTACGACGCCGACCACGCCATCAACAACGTCACCTTCGAGAACCTGGTGATCAACGGCGTCGTCGTCGCCGACTCGATGAAGAAGCCGAGCTGGTACTACACCACGGACACCATCCAGTGGTTCTCCAACGAGCACGTGACGAACCTGAAGTTCCTCACGACCGCCGAGGCAGAGGCGGCCGCCGCGTCATGATCACTCCCGCACCGAGTCGCCGGGGTTTCCTCGGCAGTTCGGCGGCCCTGTTGCTGGTGTCGGGTGCGAGCGGACTGCTCGCGGCCGGCCCGGCCCGGGCGGCCGAGGCGGCCGGCAGCCGGACCCGCCGCATACGGTTCGCACATCCCGGTCTCCTGCACACGGCCGACGACATCGCGCGGATGAAAGCCGCCGTCGCCGCCAAGCAGTCCCCGATCTACGACGGTTACGCGGCGTTCGCGGCACACGCCCGCTCCTCGTCCTCGTACACCGTCCAGAACACCGGCCAGATCACCACCTGGGGCCGCGGGCCCACCAACTTCCAGAACCAGGCCGTCGCGGACTCGGCCGCCGCCTACCAGAACGCCCTGATGTGGGCCGTCACGGGCGACCGGGCCCACGCGGACAAGGCCCGGGACATCCTCAACGCCTGGTCGGCGTCCCTGACGAAGGTCACCGGCGCGGACGGTCCGCTCGGCGCAGGCCTCCAGGCCTTCAAGTTCGTCAACGCGGCCGAGCTCCTCCGTCACGGCGACTACGACGGCTGGACGGACTCGGACATCGCCCGCTGCGAGCGGTCGTTCCTCGACGTCTGGTATCCGGCGGTGTCCGGCTACACGCTCTACGCCAACGGCAACTGGGACCTGACGGCCCTTCAGACCATCCTGGCCATCGGCGTGTTCTGCGAGGAGCCGGTCCTCTTCGAGGACGCCCTGCGCTTCGTCGCGGCCGGCGCCGGCAACGGCAGCGTTCCGCACCGCATCGTCACCGACGCCGGCCAGGGCCAGGAGTCCGGCCGCGACCAGGGCCACGAACAGCTCGCCGTCGGCCTGATGGGCGACATCGCCCAGGTCGCCTGGAACCAGGGCATCGACCTGTGGGGCCACGACGACGACCGCGTCCTCGCCAACTTCGAGTACGCCGCCCGCTACAACCTCGGCGGCGACGTCCCCTTCACCCCCGACCTCGACCGCACCGGCAAGTACATCAAGACCGCCGTCTCCGCGACCGGCCGCGGCACCCTGCCGCCGATCTACGAGATGGCGTACGCCCACTACGCAGGCGTACGCGGCCTCGACACCCCGTACACCAAGGCCGCGGTCTTCCGCGGTTCCGGCGGCGCCCGCGTAGTCGAGGGCAGCAACGACGACCTGCCCAGCTGGGGCACCTTCGCCTACGCCGGCACGACGGCCCCCGCACAGTCCGTGCCGGCGGCTCCGGCGGGCGTCACCGCGGTCGGCACCGACCAGGCCGTCACCGTGAGGTGGCTGCCGTCCGCCTGGGCGAGCACGTACACCGTCCGGCGGGCCACCAAGCCCGAGGGTCCGTACGAGGTGATCGCCAAGGGGGTCGACAAGCCGACGTACGGCGACGGCGACGCGCGCACAGGACGTACGTACTACTACACCGTCACCGCCACCAACTCCCAAGGCGGAAGCGGCGATTCGAGCACCGCCTCCGCCACGGCCGGTCTTCCCGCCCCCTGGTCCACCCGCGACCTCGGCGACGTGCGGATCCCCGGTTCCGCCGCCTTCGACGGCGAACGCTTCGTCCTGGAGGCGAGCGGCACCGCCGACACCTACCGCCTCGCGCACCTGCCGTTGCGCGGCGACGGCACGGTCACCGCGCGGATCGTGTTCCCGCTCAGCTCGCAGTACTCCAAGATCGGCGTCACCCTCCGCGCCTCCCTCGACGCCGAGGCGGCGCATGCCTCGACCCTGATCCAGGGGCTGCCGCTGCACACCTGGAGCGGCGTGTGGAGCGTGCGGGCCTCGGACGGAGCGGACATCTCCGCCACCGGCAGCACGCCCGTGCCGCCCGCCCAGCAGGACGCCATCACCACCAACGCCGCCTTCCCGATCTCCAACCTCGGGAGCCTCCCGGAGTCCGCGACCCCGCTCGAGGCCCCGTACGTCGAGGGCGCGGGCGACGGCTACCGGCTGCGGGCGCCCTACTGGGTGCGGGTGACGCGGAAGGGCCGACGCTGCACCGGCGCGATCTCCGCGGACGGCATCCGGTGGACGGAGGTCGGTACGACCGAGGTCGACGGCATGGGGAACACCGCGTACGCCGGTCTCGTCCTCACCTCCTGCCTCGGCGTCGACGAGGACTACGCCGAGACCGGCACCGGCGCCTTCGACAACGTCACCGTGGCCTCGGCCTCGGGAGACGTCTGGTCCACGGCCCGACCCGCCGGCGCCGCGACCGGTCTGCAGGCGACCGGCGGCGCCGACGCCGTGGAACTGGCCTGGACCGACCCGGACCCGTCCGCCCGCTTCAAGGTGCTGCGGGCCACGGACGCCGACGGCCCGTTCCACACCGTCGCGACCGCCATCGGGGCCGTCGGCTTCGGCACCCGTATCCGGTACGCGGACGCCACCGGCACACCCGGCACGACGTACCACTACGTCGTCGCGAAGACGAACTCCGGTGGCCGCGGCCCGCTCTCGCAGCCCTCGGCCGCACAGATGCCGACCCCCTCCACGCCCCAACTCACCTCCGCCACAACGGCGTTCACCAACAAGGGCGCTCCGTTCCGCCACCTCCTGCGCGCCTCGCACGAGCCCGTGAGGTTCGCCGCGGACGGGCTCCCCGACGGTCTGCGCGTCGACAGGCGCACCGGCCTGATCTCCGGAACGCCGCTCAAGACGGGCGAGTTCACGATCACGACCACCGCGGGCAACGCGGCGGGCAACGGAACCGGCACGCTCACCCTCACCGTCGGCACACCCGCGCCCGCCCCCTGGACCTACGGCGACCTCGGCGACACCGTCCTCGACGACCGGGAGTTCGGGACCCTCGGCGTCGTGGCGATCAGTACGCCGGGCAGCACCTCGTACGACGACGGGACGTTCACCGTGCGGGGCGCGGGTGTCGACCTCACCGTCAACAACCAGGGAATGACAGGCCAGTTCGTACGACAGCCCGTCACCGGCGACTGCGAGGTCACCGCCCGGCTGGTCTCCCGCAGCGGAGCCAGTGCCGACCGGGTCGGCCTGCTGATGGCCAAGTCGCTGTCACCGTTCGACCAGGCCGCCGGAGCGATCGTCTCCGGCGGGACCAGCGCACAGCTCATGCTGCGCAAGACAGTGGCCGGTGCCTCCGCCTTCTCCGGCACCGCCACCCTCCAACTGCCTCTGCTGCTGCGGCTGAAGCGCACCGGGACCGCCTTCGCCGCGGCCGTCTCCACCGATGACGGCGCCACCTGGACCGCCCTCGCCTCCGGCGAGATCCCCGGCTTCGGTGACGCCCCCTACCACGTGGGTCTGGTGGTCTGCTCGCGCAGCCCCCTGGCCCTCGGCACCGCCCAGTTCGAAGAGGTGAGCATTACCCCCGACTGATCCCCCCACGGATTGGAGTCGCACAAAAATGAGCCGCAAGAGCCGCATTTCCCCCCACCAGTCCCCCGAACAAGGCGAGTTGAGCCGCCGCGGTCTGCTGAAGACCGCCGGCGGTCTCACAGCCGCACTCGCCCTCGGGGGCTCGGCGGCCGCGCTGGCGGGCAGCACCGCCAGCGCGGCACCGTCGACCTGGACCCACCCCGGCATGCTGCACAACGCCGGCGACATCAACCGCGCCAAGGTCAGGGTCGCGGCGGGAACCGACCCCTGGCTGTCCGGCTGGAACAAGCTCACCGCCAACTCCCACTCGGCGTCCACCTGGACCAACCGGGCCACGGCCACGATCATCCGCGGAGGCACCGGACAGAACTACAGCCTGCTCTACAACGACATCGCCGCCGCCTACCAGAACGCCCTGCGCTGGAAGGTCGGCGGCACCGAGGCCAACGCGGCCTGCGCCGCCAAGATCCTCAACGCCTGGTCCACGACACTGACCTCGGTCACCGGCAACGCCGACCGCTTCCTCGCCTCCGGTCTCTACGGCTGGCAGTTCGCGAACGCCTGCGAACTGATGCGGGACTACGGCGACTTCGACCTCGCCGCCGCCCAGGAGATGATGGCCAAGGTCTTCTACCCGCTCAACAACAGCTTCCTGACCAACCACAACGACGCCTGCATCACCAACTACTGGGCCAACTGGGACCTGTGCAACACGGCCTCGATCCTGGCCATCGGGATCCTCAACGAGGACAGCGCCAAGTACGACCAGGCCGTCACGTACTTCAAGTCCGGTGCGGGCAACGGCTCCATCGCGCACGCGGTGCCGTACCTGTACACCGACTCCGACGGCTACGCGCTGGGCCAGTGGCAGGAGTCCGGCCGCGACCAGGGCCACACCGTCATGGGCATGGGCCAGATGGGCGCGCTCTGCGAGATGGCCTGGAACCAGGGCGACGACCTGTACTCGTACGACAGCCGTCGCTTCATGAAGGCCGCCCAGTACGTCGCGAAGTACAACTCCGGCAGCGACGTGCCCTTCACCACCTACACCTGGGGCACCGGGCAGAGCTGCGCCAGCTCGTCCCAGACGGTGATCTCCTCCGCCTCCCGCGGCCAGATCCGCCCCGTGTGGGCGATGCTCCACTTCCACTACAACCGGCGTCTGTCGCTGGACGACAAGTACATCTCGTCCATGTACTACAACCTCGTCGGCACCGAGGGCGGGGGAGGTGACTACGGCTCCGACAGCGGCGGCTACGACCAGCTCGGCTTCGGCACTCTGATGTACGCAAAGTAGTCGTGTACCCCATGTAGCCGCCAAATCGCGCTCTGCACCGGAATACCCGGGCGTCCTGTGGTGCTCTGTTGTTCACGGTGCAGTAGCGCGGTGAGGAGGCTGGTGGGCACATGACGGCAGCAGTCCAGGCAGACCCCGTGGTGAGCACGCCGTACGGGGCCGTACGCGGCCGGTACGAGCACGGGATCGCGGTGTTCCGGGGCATTCCGTACGCCGCGCCCCCCTTCGGCCCCCGCCGGTTCCGGCCGCCCGCGCCGCCCGAGCCCTGGGACGGCGTACGCGACGCGGGCGCGTTCGGGCCGACGCCGCCGAAGCCGCCGTACTCCGAGGCCTTCGCGCGGCTGCTGTCCGACCCGGTCGTGCCGGGTGACGACTGCCTGAACCTGAACGTGTGGACGCCGCAGCCGGACCCAGGGGCCCGGCTCCCGGTCCTGATATGGCTGCACGGCGGCGCCCTGACCAGGGGATCCTCCGCCGTGCCCGTGTACGACGGGCGGACCTTCGCCCGGGACGGCGTCGTCTTCGTCTCGGTCAACTACCGGCTGGGAGTGGAGGGCTACGGCCTGTTCCCGGACGTCCCCGCCAACCCCGGCCTGCGCGACCAGCTCGCCGCGCTGCACTGGGTGCACGAGTCGGTCGCGGCCTTCGGCGGCGACCCGGACCGGATCACCCTCTTCGGCCAGTCGGCGGGGGCGATCAGCATCGGCGCCCTGCTCGCCGCCCCGCAGGCGCAGGGGCTGGTACGACGGGCGGTCCTGCAGAGCGGGCCGCCCGAGGCGTTCGAACGGGACAAGGTGCGGCGCATGGTGCGCCGCATGGCGACCCGGCTGAAGATCCCCGCCACCGCCGCGGCCTTCGCCGACGTCGACCGCGAGCTGCTGCTGCGCACCCAGGCCGAGGTGGGCCGGCTCAGCAGCCCGGTGCTCGGCGGACCGTCCTTCGGGATCGTCGTCGACGGCGACCTCGTCCCCCGCGATCCGCTGGAGGCGCTCGTCGACGGTGACGTGGCGAAGGACGTCGACCTGATGATGGGCTGGACCAGCGACGAGTACCGCCTCTGGCTGGTACCCGGCGGCCTGCTGGAACGCGTCGACCGGCTCGGCGCGGTTGCCCTCGCCGGCGCCATGGCCCGCTGCCACTGCGGCACCGAGGTGCCCCGCGGCTACCGCGCCCTGCACCCGGAGGCCGGCACCGCCGAGATCGTCGGCCAGCTCGTCACCGACCACCTGCTGCGCCTCCCGCTGCACCGCCTGGCCGACGCCCGCCCCGACTCCTCGTACGTCTACGAGTTCGCCTGGCCCTCGACCGTCCCCGACCTCGGTGCCTGCCACGCCCTGGAGCTCGGCTTCGTCTTCGACACGGGCGACGTCCCCGAGTCCCGCAAGCTGGCGGGCGAGGGGGCCCCGCAGGAGCTGGCCGACGCGATGCACGGGGCATGGGTGCGGTTCGCGGTCGACGGGGACCCCGGCTGGGAGCGGTGGAGCGACGCGCATCCCGTACGGATCTTCGTCGCGGGCGAGGAGCACACCGCCCACGGGCCACGGGACGCCGAGCTCGCCCTGTGGGCCGCCGACGCCCTCACCCCCGCGGATTCCACCCCCGCGTCGGCCCTTCTCGACGGTTCGCCCACGCGCGCTACGGAGCTGCGGTCCGTCGTACGGCGTCTGCGTCTGCCCGGCTCGGTCCGCCGGCAGTGACCACGAGCACCAGGACCCGGGGCCGCTACTCCTTCACCGCGGCCACCGAGTCCCGCACCACCACATGCGTCCCCAGTAGCAGATGCTCGGCGGGCGTCTCCGCGGTGCGGCCCAGGGCCGTACGGACGGCGAGGCGGCCCAGTTCCTCGTACGGGACGTGCACCGTGGTCAGGGCGGGGTGCAGGTCGCGGGCGAACGGGATGTCGTCGTAACCGGCCAGTGAGACGTCACCCGGGACGTCCAGGCCCGCCTCGTGCAGGGCGGTCAGCGCGCCGGCCGCGACCATGTCCGTGGCGGCGACCACGGCCGTGAACTCCACCCCCTCCTTCAGAGCCTCGCGCATCAGGCGGTGCCCGGCGTCGCGGGTGAAGTCGCCGTGCAGGAGAAGGGCCGGGTCGGGTTCGAGGCCGCGGGCGCGGTGTGCGGCGAGGTAGCCGCGCTCGCGGCCCTGGGCCGTCGTGTGGTCCGGTTTGCCGCCGAGGAACAGGACACGGCGGTGCCCCTGGGCGAGGACATGGGCGACCAGGGCGAAGGCGCCGCCCTCGTTGTCGTACTCGATGACCGTCACCGGGGCGTCGGGGCCGAGCGGCGGCCGGCCGCACAGCACCAGGCGCGAACCGGCCGACGCCAGCGAGTCGGCCATACGGCGGGTGCGCTCGCGGTACTCCGGGGTGTCGGCGGCGCCGCCCACCAGGATCACGGCGGCGGCGCGCTGGGCGCGCATCATCTCGACGAACTCCAGCTCGTGCCGGACGTCCCCCTCCGTGCTGCACACCAGGCACAGATGCCCGAGCCGGGTCGCCTCGCGCTCCACGCCGTGCGCCATGTGCGCGAACGAGGGTCCGGTGATGTCCTCAAGGACGAAGGCGAGGGTGGGGGTCCCGACGCCCGCGACCGCCTTGGCGCGCGCGTCGGCGACGTAGTCCATCTCGCGCACGGCCTGCATCACGCGCGTACGCGTCGCCGCGCTCACCGGATACACCCCGCCGAGCACGCGCGACACCGTCGACGCGGACACCCCCGCGCGGGCCGCCACATCCCGGATCGTGCCGCGGCTCGCGTCCTCGCTCTTTCTCGTCATACCTGCCTCGCCCCTCTCCCGGGCACCGACGCCCACCCCTCGGGAACTGCGGCAACGCGACGGCAACCGGTTCCCGATCCGGAGGCTAGCAGCGGCACGGGGGAGCCGACAGGAGTTACGCCGCCGTCAGCGTCCGCGCGATCCCGGCGATCGCCTCCGGGCCCACCCGGCAGCACCCGCCGATCAGCCGGGCCCCGGACGTCCGCCAGCCCGTCACCTGCTCGGGCGTGAAGGAGGAGCGGCCGGTCCAGGCGCGGGCCCCGGCGTCCCAGGCCTCGCCGCTGTTGGGGTAGACGACGACCGGCTTGCCGGTGACGCGGGCAGCGGTCTCGACGGCACCCTCGACGTCCTCGGGGGCGCAGCAGTTGACGCCGACCGCGATCACCTCGTCCGCGTCGGCGGCGAGGGCGAAGGCCTCGTCCAGCGGCTGACCGGCCCGTGTCCGCCCACCGTCGACCGTGTACGACAGCCAGGCGGGTACCCCCAGTCCGCGGACCGCCCGCAGCAGCGCCGCCGCCTCGTCGGTGTCGGGCACCGTCTCCAGCGCCAGCACGTCGGGACCGGCCGCGGCCAGCACCTCCAGGCGGGGCCGGTGGAAGCGCTCCAGCTCGTCGACGCTCAGTCCGTACCGCCCCCGGTACTCGGAACCGTCCGCGAGCATCGCCCCGTACGGGCCGGCGGACGCCGCCACCCACAGCGGCCGTACGACCCCCTTCGCCTGCGCCTGCCGCGCCGCCTCGCGGGCCGACTCCACGCTCAGGGCGAGGAGTTCGGCAGCCCTCTCCCGGCTGATGCCGCGCTTGGTGAAGCCTTCGAACGTGGCCTGGTAGCTCGACGTGATCGCCACGTCCGCACCCGCCTCGAAGTAGGCGAGGTGCGCCTCGGTGATCGCCTCGGGCCGCTCGGCGAGCAGCCGCGCCGACCACAGCTCGTCACTCAGATCGTGCCCGGCGGCCTCGAGCTGGTTGGACATACCGCCGTCGAGCACGACGGTGCGGGTGGCGAGGGCTGCGGCGAGGGTGATGGTGCGGGTCATGGGGTCGACGGTAGTCGAGCCGGAGCCGGTCACCACGCCGGAGCCGCCTCGGCCTGCGGCCGAGACGTCCACGCAGGCCCTGTGGAGCAGCGGGCGGTGAGGTGCGGTCGGCCGTTCAGGTGTCGCGCAGAATGCCGGTGGCGTCGAGCCGGGTGAGGTCGATGCGGATCCGCCCGTTGCTCAACGCGCGGGCCGCGAGAGCCAGTTCCTCCCACTGCGCGCCGGTGAGCGCACGAGCGTCGGCGACGGGCCTGCGTGGGCTGCCGTCCGTGCACACCGCCCAGAGCGAGACGACGGAGTCGTGGCTGCCGTAGTCGAAGCCCAGGTCGGCGATCTCCTCCCAGCGGAGGGCCAGACGGGTCCGCCAGCGGGCGCCGGTGTGGCTGCGCATCTCGTCCCGCACGACGATGCCGGACGCGGCCACGGTGAACTCGGTGTCCCGCTTGCGGGTGCGGACGGTGACCGGGTTCCCAGACGGCGGTTGCGCTTCGCTGCGATACGGCGTCCGCTGTGGCGTCGGCCTCGGTCGATCCGGCAGGTGCGGTTCCCGGTCGTGCGGGGGAGTTCCCTCGTTCCCGACCCGGAAGGACAGCCGGAGGTCTCCGTCCGAACGGCCCCGTCCTCCGGGGGCTCCGCTCCCGGGCACCGTCAGGGTGGCCCCGTGCCGCACGCCTGCCGGGACCTTGATCTCACGGGTCAGCCGGCCGACCGCACCGAGCCCGGTGCCCAGGCACCTCCAACACGCCCTGCGTCGGCGCCGGCCCCCGCCGCCGCATCCGGGGCACAGCGGCCGTGCGGTCAGCGGGACTCTGGCGGTCACACCCCGCAGCGCCTGGTCGGAGGTCAGTCGTACGACGGCGTCCACGCTCCGGGGCTGCCGCAGCCGCGCGTCACGGCTGTCCAGCACACGGGCTCCGACGACGAGAGCCGTGCCGACGAGCATGCCGACGCCGCCCAGGAACCACATCCCGGCACTCCGCCGAACGACGAGCGGCGCCACGGCACCTAGGGTGAACACCAGGGACCCGACGGCCACGACCGCGTGCCGCACCGCCCGGCTCGACCCGTTGCCCATGACCCCGCCCTCTCACCGCCGAAGACGCCCCCTCACTCCGGTGACGTTCCCCGGCCGGGTCACGGTTGCAAACCCCCGGTCACTCAAGGGAGTTACGGCCGCCCGTGCGCCGAATGCCGCCCACCCCTCCGCCGCCCGCTCCGCCCCCGCCTGACCGCCGGTATCACGAGACCGATGAGCAGTCCCACGGCCAGAACGTACGGCCACCAACCCAGGCCGCTGCTCGCCGTGTTCGATGTGCGGGGGTCGGCGGCCGCCGCCGTGCCGGACGTGGACGGGTCCGGGGCGGCGGCGGGGGAGTGGCTCGCGGTGGTCGCGGTCAGGGTGACGTCGTTGCCGTCGCCGCCGCGGTAGGAGATGCGGTACGTGGTGTCGGCGAGCTTCAGGCGGGCGCCTTCCGCGAGCCCCTTGAACGTGCCCGTGGTCTTCGACTTCCCCGCGTGATCGAGGACGGTGATCTTGCGGGCAGGCTTCGTCCCGGCGGCCGACAGGTCGAGGTCCCCCGCCAGCCGGACCGCCCCGCCGACCTTCAACGGCCGTTCGCCCAGGACGAGTTCGCCCTTCGCGTGCTGCGTGTAGGCGCCGGAGACGGTGACGCAGCCCGCGACCACGCCTTCGTTGGTCACCGCTCCCTTCACGGTGCCCTTGCCGGTCAGAGCGGTGGCCACCCGCAGGCCGGCCGCCCCCACGTCCAGCCGCGACCCCGCCGAGGTCAGCCGAATCGCCTTGCTCCGTACGAGAGTTGCGCCGTCCCGGAGCGCCAGCGTGCCCTTCCTGACGGTCGTCGTCCCGGTGTACGTCACCGCGCTCCCCGTCAGCGTCGCCGTCGCGGCGCCCGACTGGACGAGCGCGCCCGAGCCGCTGATCCGGGACAGCGACACGGGAGTCGAGGCGTTCTGCACGACGAGCGTCCCGTCGTTCAGCACCCGGCGGCGTGCCGTTCCCGTCATCAGCGAGCCGTCGCCGCTGCCCGCCCCCAGGCCCAGCCGCAGCACCGCGCCCTTGCGAATCGTCGTGGAGCCGTCGTAGTACTGCTTCGCCGCGAACGTCACGTCGTTCCCGCGCGTCCCCGCGATGACGACGTCCCCGGCGCCGGGCGCGGCGAGGGTGTCGTGGTACCTGCCGCCGCCGATCGGGGCGCCGAGGGTGACGGGGCCGTCGTAGGCGAAGGTCAGCTTCGAGCGGCGGCCGCTCTTCTCGTGCATGTTGATGTAGACGGTGTCCTTGGTGCCCGGCATGAAGATCTGGTGGGTCGTGCCGTCACCCCACTGCACGTCCGCGCCCTCGATGTTGGTGCCCCGCTTGTTCAACTGGTGGGCGATCGCACGCCAGTTGAGGTTCCGGTCGCTGAGCGAGGGGTTCGTGTCACCGCCCCGGTCGCTGTAGCTGTACTGGCCGGTGAGCACGACCTTGCTGCCTGGCCGGGTGTGCACGTTGACGTCGCTGCCGTACGCGCGCTGGTAGAAGTTCTGGCGCAGCGTGATCGTCTGGTAGAGCGGGGTGTCGATGATCCAGGAGCCCTGGTTGAGGATCGCACGCGCGTGGGGGAGGGCGACCGGGTACTCGGGGCGGCCGACCGCCATCCCCGTGCCGTTGTCGATCACACCGGAGAAGGGGTGGGTGCCGGCCAGGTCGAGGGTGCCCCACATGTTGCGGGGCTGGGTGACCAGGCCCGAGCCGCTGATGGTGCCGATGTTGAACGTGCGGGTGAGGGAGAGGCGGAGCGTGCCGTCGACCCGGACGTTGAGTTGGTTGAGCTGGTAGCCCGGCGTGCTGTACGGGAAGTGGCCGATCAGGCCGGTGCCGCCGCCGGTGCCGTACTGCAGGGTCGTCCCGCGCTCGACCGTGATCGCGGCCGCGTCGGGGTTGGTCACCGTGGTGTACGGGTGGTTGCCGCCCTGCGTCTTCACGACCTGGTGCTGCCGCGCCTTCGGGAGCGTGAAGTCACTGTCCTTGGTGAGGACCAGCGTCCCGCCGCCGCGCACGGTGAGCGTGCCCTCGCCGCGGAACACCCCGTCGTACGTCGTCGTCCCGGACGGCACGGTGACCACCGTGTCGCCGGTGAGCGTCACGTCCCGGTCGGCGAGTACGTCGGCGGTGACATCGCGGGCGCCGGCCGCCGCTGCCGGGGGAGCGGTGGCGAGCAGGGCGGCTACCGCCGCGAGGGCTCCGGCGACGGCTGCTGTCTTGTGGGTATGGCTGTGCACGAGAGTGGAGACGGCCGGGTGCGGCGTCGATAACAGAAAAAGCACGGCCGATACGGAAAAGCGGTGCCCAGGACGGACGCGTTGGAAAGCGCTCTCTAAATGTCCCGTCCGACCCGTTGACCTCCTCGTTCCACACCCTTACCTTTCCAGCGTTCGTAATGACAGATCTTGTTCGTTATCCCGAACGCCTCTGAGAGGCAACCGTATGAGCCGCGATGACGACCTCCCCAAGGTCCTCCCCGTCCCCAGCCGCCGCCTGATGCTCAAGGGAGCCGCCCTGGCCGCGGGCGCCCTGGCAGCCACACCGGCCGTGGCCACCGCCGCCCCGACCCGGAAGGCAGCGCCGTTCGTGAACCCGCTCGTCCGTCAGCGTGCCGACCCGTACATCCACCGGCACGCCGACGGCCACTACTACTTCACGGCCACCGTCCCCGAGTACGACCGCATCGTCCTGCGCCGCTCCCGCACCCTGAACGGTCTTGCGACCGCCGCCGAGTCCGTCGTCTGGACGAAGCACGCCACCGGTTCGATGGGCGCGCACATCTGGGCGCCGGAGATCCACCGCATCGGCGGCAAGTGGTACGTCTACTTCGCCTCCGCGCCCGCCGAGAGCGTGTGGGACATCCGCATCTGGGTCCTGGAGAACGCCAACCCCGACCCGTTCAAGGGGACTTGGGTGGAGAAGGGACAGGTCAGAACGGCCTGGGAGACCTTCTCGCTCGACGCCACCACCTTCGCCCACCGGGGCAGCCGCTACCTCGTCTGGGCCCAGCACGAGCCCGGCATGGACAACAACACCGCCCTCTGGATCTCGAGGATGGCGAACCCGTGGACCCTGACGGGTCCTCAAGTCCGGCTCTCCACACCGGAGTACGACTGGGAGTGCATCGGCTACAAGGTCAACGAGGGCCCCGCGGTCCTCGCCCGGGGCGGTCGGCTCTTCCTGTCCTACTCGGCCAGCGCCACCGACCACCACTACTGCATGGGCCTGCTGACCGCCGACGCGAACGCCGACCCGATGGACCCCGCGAACTGGTCCAAGTCGCCGACCCCCGTCTTCACCAGCAGCGACACCACCAAGCAGTACGGTCCCGGCCACAACTGCTTCACGGTCGCCGAGGACGGTCGCAGCGACGTCCTCGTCTACCACGCCCGCCAGTACAAGGAGATCACCGGCGACCCCCTGAACGACCCCAACCGCCACACCCGGATCCAGAAGCTGGGCTGGAACCGGGACGGCAGCCCCGACTTCGGCATCCCCGTGGCAGACACGGCGACGGACACCGCCGCCGACTCGGTGAAGGAGAGTGTCTGAGATGAGACGTGCGTACGCGGTACTGCTCGCCCTCTGTCTGGCGCTGGCCGCCGCCCTCGTGACCGCGGGCCCGGCGCAGGCCGCCGCCCAGACCGTCACCAACGGCGTCCAGTTCAGCGACACTTCGGGCAACGTCGTCCACGCCCACGGCGGCGGGGTCATCAAGGTCGGCTCGTACTACTACTGGTTCGGTGAGGACCGCAACTCCGACAACACCTTCAAGTACGTGGACGCCTACCGCTCCACCGACCTGAAGAACTGGGAGTTCAGGAACCACGTCCTGACCCAGTCCAGCGCCTCCGAGCTGGGCACCGCCTACATCGAGCGGCCCAAGGTCATCTACAACGCCTCCACCGGCAAGTTCGTGATGTGGATGCACAAGGAGAACGGCACCGACTACAGCCAGGCCCGCGCCGCCGTCGCCGTCTCCTCCACGATCGACGGGAACTACACGTACCAGGGCAGCTTCCAGCCGCTCGGCCAGTACATGTCCCGGGACATCACGACCTTCGTCGACACCGACGGCACCGGCTACATGGTCTCGGCGGCCAACGAGAACTACGACCTGCACATCTACAAGCTCACCGCCGACTACACCGCCATCGACAGCCTGGTCGCCAACCCCTGGCCGGGCGGCCATCGCGAGGCACCGGCGCTGTTCAAGCGCAACGGCGTCTATTTCATGCTGACTTCGGGCGCCACCGGCTGGAGCGCCAACCAGCAGCAGTACGCCACCGCGACCTCCCTGTCCGGCCCCTGGACGTCGTGGACCAACGTCGGCGACTCCACGGCGTACAACTCGCAGACCGCGTACGTCCTCCCGGTCACCGGGACTTCGGGCACCTCGTACCTCTACATGGGCGACCGCTGGGGCAACTCCTTCGGCGGGACCGTCAACGACTCGCGCTACGTCTGGCTGCCGCTGACCTTCCCGAGCTCGACCTCGATGTCCATGTCCTGGTACCCGGAGGTCACCGTCGACACGGCCGCCGGGACCGTCTCCGGCACGAGCGCCACGTACAACACGCTGATCGCCCGGCACAGCGGCAAGTGTGCCGACGTGACCAGTCAGTCGCTGTGGCAGGGCGCGCAGATCAAGCAGTACGACTGCAACGGTGGCACCAACCAGAAGTACTGGTTCAAGTCCCTCGGCAGCGGCTACTACCAACTGGTGGTCAGGAACAGCTCCCTGTGCGTGCAGGAGAACGCGAGCACGGTCACCCAGGAGAACTGCAGCAGCACGGCCACCACCCAGCAGTGGTCGCTGACCACGTCCGGCTCCTACGTCAACGTCGTCTCCCGCGCGAGCGGCGAGTGCCTGGACGTGTCCGGCGCGTCCACCGCCAACTCCGCCGCGATCATCACGTACACCTGCAGCGGAGCGACCAACCAGCAGTGGACGCGCGGAACCTGACGTCGGATCACATGGGGTGGGAACCGATCAGGGCAGCAGGTCGATCGCGTCGATCGAGGTGCCCGCGCTGAGGAAGGACGTCGTCCCCGAACCGCTCGCCACATAGATCTTCAGCGTGTTGTACGCGCCGGTGTCCGTCAGCCAGGCGGACGCCGGCACGCTGTAGGTGAACGTGTAGTTGTTGCCCCGGTAAGAGCCCACGGTCAGCGACCGGGTGCTCGGCTGGGAGGGCGGCGAGGGGACGGCGGAGGTCCAGGTGTCGTTGACGACGACCTGCGGCCTGCCGTTCGCGTAGGCCGTCGTCACGCCGATGCGCAGGGTGTGCGCGGCGGCGGCCTGGGCGGCGGTCAGCTTGAAGTAGACGATGATGCCGCTGTTGACGTCCTTCCACAGATAGCAGGGGAAGGCCGAGGTCTCGGAGCCGCTGCCGATGACGACGTTGCCGGTCCAGGACGCGGCCCGGCTGTCGGACGGATGCGCGTACGTCATCAGGTCCGCGTTCTTGAACCCGCTCGGCGAGCCGTTCCAGTCGCCGATCCGCCAGATCGCGCTCGCGTTGCCCGGGTCGTTGGAGGACGGGATCGCGAGGGTGTTGAGCGTGGTCGTGCCGCCCGCGGTGACCGTCACCGAGGTGGTGTGGACGGCCAGTTCACCCTTGAAGACGGTGAGTGTGTACGTCCCCGGCAGGATGCCCTCGACGGAGAAGTAGCCGTCGGAGGAGCGGGCCGAACCCCAGTACTGCGCGGCCGAGTTGGCGAGCCCGACGGTGTAAGGGAACGCCGTGTTGCGCCCGGTGATCCCGACGCCGGCGACCTTGCCCCGGCCGCTCGCCGCGACGTACCCGGACATGCCGAGCGAGTCCGCCCACGAGGTGGTGAGGTTCCCGTGGTACAGCGCGGAGGAGGGCGCGCCGCCGTCCGTGAAGGCGATGACGTACGGGCCCTGCAGGCCGAAGCGCTGGGACTCCGTCTGGTTCTCGCCGTAGTAGAGGATCTCGTACAGGCCGCCGCCGTCGGCGCTCTGGTGCCGCAGCAGGGAGCGGTAGAAGGGGCCGCCGGAGGCCTTCTCGTGGTTGGAGCGCACGACGTACAGGCCAACGCTCCCCGTCGTCCAGCCGGTGTAGTCGTAGTCGATGACCCGCACCTTGGAGTAGTGCTTCGAGCGGGTCTGGCCGTCGGACTTCTCGAACACGTCCGAGGCCTCGATGGTGGTCGGCGCGTAGGTGTACGAGTCGGGCTCGTCGTTGAGGAACTTGCCCGCTTGGACGCGCACGATGTAGCGGGTCGCGCTGACCGAGGTGTCGGCCTTGTTGGTCCACAGGTAGACGTTGTTCTCGCCGCTGCGGGCCGCGTAGTAGTGCCGAAGCGTGCCGTGGGCGACGGAGATCAGGATCGTCGAACCGGACTGCTTGAGGCTCACCGTGGAGGTGCCCAGGCCGGATTCGATGTGCGAGTTCTTACCGCCGTAGCCCTGGTACTCCGTGCCCTTGTAGACCAGCGAGGTCAGGTCGCCGTTGGTCTTGCTGACCTTGAAGACCAGGCTTGCGCCGGTGTCGACGACGTAGTTCGACCCGTCGTCGCTCCAGCCGAAGGTCGCGGCCGACGCCGGGGCGGCGAGCGGCCCGGCGAGGGCGGCCGTCCCGGCGGCGGCAGCGGAACCGAGGACGAAGGTACGGCGGCCGACCGCTCTGTTCGCGGTGTCGGACATGGGGGTGCCTCCTTCGGAAGCTGTGGGGGTGCGAGTGGTTGTGAGAGTGACAGTTGAATCGATTTCGCGAAAGGGCTTTCGCGCGCTGGAGGTTGGCAATCTTGTGAAATTGGCGCAAGGGCTAGAAAGCGCTTGCCAACAGCGGTACGGTCCCAGCCGCCAGGCCTTGTCGTCCGCTCGTTTCCTCGGAGGGATTCGCGAATGAGACGTTTCAACCTCGCCGTGCTGGCGGCGCTGACGCTGAGCGCCGGCCTGACCGCCGTACCGGCCCAGGCCCACGCGGGAGCGACGCCCCTGGGCATCGACAACTGCACCGCCGGCGCCTGCCACTTCGACGTCCCGCCCGGCACCTACGACGTGCGGGTCCTCCTCGGCGGCGAGACCGCGTCGAGCACCGCCGTCAGTGGCGAGACCCGGCGCTCCCTGCTCCCCGAGACGCCCGCCGCGGCCGGCGAGCGGGTGGCCCGCAGCTTCACCGTGAACGTCCGCACGCCGGAAGGGGAGCCGACCGGCCCGGACGGGACCCCCGGCCTCGACCTGGTGCTCGGCGGCTCGGCCCCCGCGCTCGCCGACATCCGCGTCACCCCGGCCGCGGCCCACACCCGGCAGATCTTCCTGGTCAGCGACTCCACGGTGTGCGACCAGCCCGCCGCCCCGTACTCCGGCTGGGGCCAGCAACTGCCGCAGTACCTCCGCAAGGGCCTGTCCGTCGCCAACTACGCGGACTCCGGCGAGAGTACGGTGACGTATCTGCAGAATCCTCAGCTCTGGGCCACCGTCCAGCCGCTGATCCGCCCCGGCGACCTGGTCCTGATCCAGCTCGCCCACAATGACAAGACCACCGACGAGGCGACGTACCGCGCCAATGTGGAGACACTGGTGGCGGGTGTACGGGAGAAGGGCGGGAGGCCGGTGCTGGTGACTCCCATCGTGCGGCGCTGGTTCAATGCCGACGGCACCCTGAACAACGACACCGCGCTGCTGGTCAACAGCCTCGGCGTGGACCATCCTGCTGTCATCCGCTCGGTCGCCGCGGCACGGCACGTTCCGCTGATCGACCTGACGGCGAAGACGAAGGCGCTGGTGGAGTCCCTGGGAGTCGAGGGCTCCAAGGCGATCTATCTGTACAACGAGAAGAAGGACAACACCCACACCTCCGTCCACGGCGCCACGGTGTACGCAGGACTTGTCCGCGACGCACTTGTCGCCCAGCATCTGGTGCCGAAGGGCCTGGTGCGGGTGGGATGAACTCCTGGGGCGTCTCGACCGGAACCGGGGCGCCCCAGGTTCCCCCCTTCGTCCGTTGCCGGGTCCCACGCTTCGCGCGTGGCCGCAAGCCCTGAAAGTGAGCCGATGCACCTGCCCTCCGACGACCGCACCCTGAGCCCGCACAGCGGCTGCACCCGCGCCCACTGGGAGGCGGCCGCCGACGCCCTGCTCGCCGCGGTCGAGCCGTACGCCGCGGAGGGCGGCGCGCTCTACCACCTCCCCGGCGACCGGGCGAGCTGGTCCGGCCGGCTCTCCGACGGCCTGGAGGGCTACGCCCGTACGCTGCTCGCCGCGGCCTTCCGGCGCGACGAGACCGCGCTGCAGCGGTACGCCGAGGGACTCGCGGCCGGCGTCGCGGGCGTCTGGCCCCGGATCGAGGACCGCAGTCAGCCCCTGGTCGAGGCGGCCTCGATCGCCCTCGCGCTGCGACTGACCCGCCCGCTGCTGTGGGACCGGCTGGACGAAGGCGTACGACAGCGGGCGGCCGCCTGGCTCGGGGACGCGCTGACCGCCGAAGCCTGGCCCTGCAACTGGGAGTTGTTCCCGGTGACGGTGGGCGGATTCCTCGACGAGATCGGTTACGAGACCGAGGCCGCCCGCAAGGCGATCGAGCGGGGCCTCACGCGGATCGAGGAGTGGTACGTCGGCGAGGGCTGGTACACCGACGGAGACGGCCGCAAGTTCGACTACTACAACGGCTGGGCGATGCACCTCTACCCGGTGCTGCACGCGTGGCTGGCGGACGACGCCGGGCTGCTCGACCTGTACGGCGGCCGGCTCTCCCGTCATCTGGACGACTACGCCCGCCTGTTCGGCGGCGACGGCGCCCCGATGCACCAGGGCCGCAGCCTCACCTACCGGTTCGCGACGACGGTCCCGCTGTGGCTGGGTGCGCTGACCGGACACACGCCGCTGTCGCCGGGGGAGACGCGCAGGCTGGCCTCCGGGGCGCTGAAGTACTTCCTGGAGCGGGACGCGGTGGATTCCCGCGGCCTGCTCACGCTCGGCTGGCACGGCCCCAACCCGGCTGTTCTGCAAGGCTATTCGGGCCCCGCGTCCCCGTACTGGGCGAGCAAGGGCTTCCTCGGCCTCCTCCTGCCGCCGGACCACCCGGTGTGGACGGCGCGGGAGGAACCGGGCCCGGCCGAGCGCTCCGACGCGCTCACGGCGCTCGCTCCTCCCAACTGGCTGTTGCAGTCGACGAGTTCGGACGGTGTCGTCCGCCTCCACAACCACGGCAGCGAGGACGTCCGTTACGACCCGTACTACACGCGCCTCGCCTATTCGACGGTGACGGAGCCCGCTTCGTCGTACGACAACAGCGTGATCGTGGGCGACGATCCGAGCCGGACGGAGATCGTGCCGTTGGGCGTGGGGGACGGGTGGGTGGCTTCGCGGCACACGGCGGGCGGGGGTGCGCGGGTGACCAGTGCGGTGCTGGCGCGGGGGGCTGTGGAGGTGCGGGCCCATCTGGTCGCGGGTGCGGATCCCGGGACGCCGGTGCGGGTGACCGGGTGGGCGGCGGGAGAGGGGCTGAGGGCCGAACTGCTGCCCGCGGTCGGCCTGTCGGACGCGCTCACCGGGGTCACCGGCGACGGGGACACGCTCTTCGTCGCGCTGGCCCGGCTCACCGGTGAGACGGATCCCGTGCCGCTGGAGGAGACGGTGACCGTGCGGGTCGACGGGGCCGGGGAGCTGACCGTGCGCTGGAGCGAAGGGCCCGAGGTGCGGGTCCTGCTCGGCGGATCCCGAACCGAGATCGTCGTGGAGGAGTCCCGTCCGGCAGGATGAGGCCTCATGACGACGGGGAGAGACGAGCTCGCGGAGCTGTTGCGGCGGGCCGGGCTGGAGATCGTGGGGGACGGCCGGGGCGAGGCGGTGCTGCCGCCCTGGGCCGCCTGGCGTGAGGTGGTGGCAGCGGAGGCCGGACCGACGGTGACCGTGGCGGGGGACCCGTCGGCCGCGGTGAACGCCGAGTGGTATCGACTGGCCACCGCGACCGGGATCCTGGCCGCGGACGGGGTGTTCCTGATCGACGTGGCCGAGGACTGCGCCCGCACGGGGCGGCATCGGTCCTGGACGCGGGTTCGGCTCGGCGGTGACTGGGACCTTGCCGGTGTGCTGGGTACGGAGTTCGTCACGGTGGCGGTGGACGGGGACGCCCTGGTGGGCGTCACGGCAGAGGAGGACTCCGTCCGGTTGGTCGCCGTCGACCGGATCCGGGAACGGCAGGAGGAGGCCGCGCGGGCGGCCGTACGGGAGACGCCCGAGGAGCGGGCCGAGGCCTGGGCGGCGCTGCTGCGGGAGCCCGGCCCCGATGCGCGGACCGGCGAGCAGTGGGCGCACGGACTCGTGGACAACCGGTCCACGCCCAAGGACGTACGGTCCGGTCTGCTGGGCAAGTCGCCGTACTTCCTGTACCGCAACCTGCCACCGGCCGACGTGGACGCGGTCATCGACCACCCGGACTGGAAGGTCCGGTCGTCGGCGGCCGACATGCAGGTCATGACACCCGAGCAGTGGGCCCGCCTGATCCTCGGGGAGCAGGAGGAGCGCCGCCGCTGGGCGCTCACCCTGATGGCCGGGGACCGGCGCGCCGAGCTCGCCGAGGACGTCTGCCGTCGGCTCGCCGCCGACCCGTCCGCCCGGGTCCGCGCGGAGGCCACCCGGCTGCGGGGCCTGCCCGCGTCCGTGGCGGCCGAACTGACCACCGACCCCGAACCCGCCGTACGGGCCATGGCCTGCACGGCGGCCTGGCCGCACCTGGACGTCCCGGCACGGGAGGCGCTCCTCACCGACTCCGAGCCGAAGGTGCGCAAGGCGGCCCGGCACGAGCACCACCGGGAGCACCCGCTGCCGTTGTCGGTCTTCGAGACCGAGGATCTCGGCACGGACATGCTGAGCAGCCATCGCCTGGAGCGCGACCTCGCCGAGCACCTGGCGCGGCACGGGGAGCAGCCCGAGCGCCGCGCCCTCGGCCGCAGTCCGCACCTGCCCCCGGACCTGGTCGCCCTGCTCGCCCAGGACAGCGATCCCCGGGTCCGTTTCGCGGTGTCCGTCCGCCCCGACATCACCGAGGAACAGCGCACCGCCATCCCGATCGACTTCGATCCGGGTGTCCGCCATCACGAGCTCGACTGGGTGCTGGCCCTGCACGACGACCCCGACGCCATGCGCCGCCTGGCCGCCTCCTCGCACCCGCTCGTGCGCAGAAGCGTGGCCCGGGCCCGCCGCCTGCCGCCGGACGTCGTCGAACGCCTGGCCAAGGACGAGGACCGGGTCGTCCACCTCTTCCTCGCCGAGTCCTGCGACGACGCGCCCGCCGACGTGCTGCTCGGGGTGTGGCAGTGGTGGACCGGCAGCCTCACCCGCCCCGACCGTCCGCGCGGCCACCCGAACTTCCCCCGCGCCGGTCTGCTGCGGTACGCCGAAGACCCGGACCCGCGCCTGCGCCAACTGGCCCTGGACGACCCGGAGTCGACACCCGGGCTGGTCGAGCGGCTGAGCCGGGACCCCGACACCGAGGTTCGCTACCGCGCCGCGAGCGACCCACGGCTCACGGCCGCCTCCGCGGTACGGCTCCTCGACGATCCCGTCGACCATATTCGGCACAGAGTCGTCCGGCACCCGGACCTGCCGGCCCACGTCCTGACCGGCCTGCTGCGCAACCCCGACACGGCACGGACGGCCGCCGGCCATCCCGCGCTGCCCGTCGAGGTGCTGCGCTGGATGGCCGGGCGGCTGTCCTAACCCGGTTGTGGGCATCAGGGCGTGAGGCGGGCGATCCTCAGCGTCTTCGAGGTCGGGGAGGCACCGTTCAGCGCCGAACCGTACGACGGCGTGACCGGGACGTACGCCCAGGTCAGCGTGCCGTTCGCGGAGACGGCGATGTCACCGGTGATCCGCGCCTGCACGACCTTGTCCGCACTCTGGAACTTCCCGTTCCAGTCGATGAGCCGCAGATGCGTGCCCGTGAAGGTGCCGGTGCAGGTGCCGGCCTTGCACTTGGCGTTCTTCAGCGACTCCCAGGACAGCAGGAGCTTGTCCTTGCCGTACGGGGCGAGGTGCACGTTGACGTGTTCCGTGCCCTTGGTGTTGGACAGGCGGATCGCCTTGCCGGGGCCGGAGTTGCGGTTCTTGAGGAAGGCGACCGCCACCTGGTGGGTGCTGGTCTGCGGCGTGACCGACCAGCCGCGGCCGGAGGAGTCGGCGGGGTTCTTCTTGGCGGAGGCGGCGCCGCGGGAGGCGAAGGCGGTGGCGTAACGGCCGGTGGAGGACTTCACCAGGTCGCCGGTACGGCTCGGGAACGTGCCGCCGCAGTACCCCGCCCAGCACTGCTCGCGCTGCACCACCGGGGCCACGTCCGGGGCGCCGATGCCCGTCGACACGAACAGGCCGGAGCGCCAGTCGTCGAAGCAGAGGGAGGTGAAGGCGCCGGACTTCTCGGCGTGCAGCGCGATGCCCTCGTTGTGGCTGCAGCCCCAGCTCCAACCGCCGCTCAGCTTCGAGCCCTTGGCGCTGATGTACGACAGCTTGTCGCCGAAGTGCCCGTCGGCGAAGCCGCCCGCGCCGTGCACGACGAAGTACGCGCCGTACTTGGAGCCGTTCCAGGTGAGTTGGCCGTCGAGTCCCGGGGAGGTGTCGTGGGTGGCCGTGCTGGTGAGCTTGGTGCGGAAGGTCTGCTTGCCGTTCGTGTAGCGGACGATCGCGGCCGCGGTCTCCTTCCACTTGTTGGTGTCGGAGACCCGGGTCAGCAGCGCGAAGCCGTTGTTGTGCGCGACCAGACCGCCGACCTCCTTGGTGCCCTTGACGACGGTGTCCGCACCCGAGCGCTTGCCCGCGGAGGTCAGCGGGGTGACGTGGACGCCGTCGGAGGCCGGCCAGGCCACGCGCAGGGTGCCGTTCGGGGCGACCGCGGTCGCCGTCCGCGTCCACTCGCGCTCGTTGTTGTAACCGGCTGACAGATAGGGGAACTTGGCCGACAGACTCACCGTGTTCGTGGTGACCGCGAGGCTGCTCGTGGCGGTCGTCGCGGCACCGGCCGTGGCGTACCAGGCGCCGCCGAGCGCTGCCGTCGCGGCGAGTCCGGCGATGAGGGGCCTACGGGCGGCCCGGACCCGGCGGTGAGTTGTCGTGCGTCTTGCAGATGTCATGTCCCCTGGTCGCCGCCGGTCGATCAAAGGTTGCCGCACGTGTTCCCGGACACGTGACGTCCGCGAAGCTTCAAGTCCAAGTGGTCAGCGGGGCATGTCAGTCGCCGACCGGAACCAGCGTCTTGGCGAGCCGCTCGGCGAAGGCGACGGGATGCTCGGCCACTCCGACGTGCCCGCCGGGGAACTCCACGAAGCGGCTGCCGGTGCGCTCGGCGAGGAACTCGGCCGTGCGGTGCAGGAGTTGACCTCGGGAGTCGGAGCCGGCGGCGAGGGTGAGGCGAGCGGAGGCGGCGGTGAGTGAGGCGAGTTCGGGCCGGTACGAGCTGAACTGCCTGAGCACGTGAGCGAGGAAGAGGGCCATGGGCTTGGCCAACTCCTGGTCCCGCGACAGGGGTTGACCCACCGGACGCCTCTCCTGCTCCTCCGGCTCCTGCCCGGTCAGCCCTGCGCCCAGCCGGGCGGCGGCCGCCTGCAGACCGGCCGCGCGATAGGTGTCGTACACCTCCTGGAACATGGCCTGCTGCCGCGCTCCGTCGGGCAGGACCCCCACGCACGGCGGCTCGTGCGCGACGACGTGGTGCAGCCGCTCCGGATGCCGGGCGAGCAGGTCGAGGACGGCGATACCGCCGGAACTGGTCCCGAGGACGTAAGCGGAATCGCCCTCGGCGAGGACCTCGTCGAGCACCCGGCGCGCCCCGTCGCTCCACTCCTCCACCCGCTGGTCGCCGACGGGCTCTCCGAGCCGCCCGTGGGCGAGCCCGAGGGGGTCGTACGTCACGACGGTGAAGCGGTCGGCGAGTACGTCCGTCATCGGGTCGAACCCCATGGGGTGGCCGGCACCACCGGGGACGACCAGGAGGACGGGTCCGCTGCCCCGTACGTCGTAGTGGAGGTCAGTCATGGTCCTGCTTTCCTTCCCGTGGCCAGTGTTCGAGCGTGATGTGCAGGGCGTCGACGACCTTGTCCCACGACCTCTGTACGTCGCGCGGGGCGCCGAAGCCGCCCGCGGCCTCCAGGGCGCAGTAGCCGTGGAACGTGCTGCGCAACAGGCGTACGGCGTCGGTGAGGTCGGGCTCTTCGAGGCCGTAGGCGCGGAGCATGCCGTAGGTGATCTCGGCGGTGCGGCGGAAGACGGGGGAGTCGACGATCAGGGACTGGTCGATACGGATCTGGGTGGCGGCGTACCGTCCCGGCCGCTCCAGCGCGAACTCCCGGTAGGCGCCGGCGAAGGCGGCGAGCGCGTCCTTGCCCGCCCGTCCCGCCACGGCGGCGGCGATCCGGTCGATCATCTCGGCACCGGCCGACAGCGCGAGGCGGGTGCGCAGGTCCCGGAGGTTCTTGACGTGCGAGTAGAGACTCGCGTCCTTCACGCCGAAGTGGCGGGCCAGGGCGGAGAGCGTGACGTTCTCGAAGCCGACGTCGTCGGCGAGATCCGCCGCGGTGGCGACGATGCGGTCGGCGGTGAGACCGGCTCTGACCATGGGTGTACGCGATCTCCGACGAGAGAAACCTAGGACTCCTAGGTAACACCCTAGCCCACACAGGTTGCCGTCCGCAGTCGATAAAGTGCCCGGATGATGGTGGGCACCGAAGAGACCAGACTGGTCGTCCTGCGCGGAAACAGTGCCTCGGGGAAGTCGTCGGTCGCGGCCGGCATCCGTGACCGGTTCGGGAGGGGGGTGGCGCTGGTCGGTCAGGACAACCTGCGCCGTGTCGTCCTGCGCGAACGCGACCGCCCCGGAGCGCCGAACATCGGCCTGATCGACACCGTCGCCCGATACGCCCTCGACGCCGGCTACCACGTGGTGGTCGAAGGCCTCCTCTACGCCGACCGCTACGGCGACATGCTCGCCCGACTGCGCGCCGACCACCGCGGCGCGACGCACGCCTACTACCTGGACGTCCCGTTCGAGGAGACCCTCGCCCGCCACGCCACCAAGCCACAGGCGAAAGAATTCGGGGAGGCGGAGCTGCGCTCCTGGTACCGGCCGCTGGACCTTCTGCCGGGGGGTGTGGAGACGGTGATCGGTGCCGGCAGCGCGCTTGCGGAGACCGTCGACCGCATCATGCGGGCCACGGGCCTGGCCGGTCTGTCTGCAGACGCGCGCTGACTCGGCGGGACCGGCAGGAGGACGTGATGGCGGCGGTCGTTGCGATCGCCGCCATCATGTCCCGTCCCGTGAGCTTCAACTAGACATGGCCGGTAGGTCAGTTGATCGGCGCGTACAGCACGCCGAGCTTGTCGATCTCGTCCCCGGCCCGTCCCGTGAAGCCGACGATCTGCCAGCCCGAGGGTGCCGTGAAGGTCGCCGTGTCCGAGGTCGCCGTGCCGGACGACAGGGTGCGGCCCTTGTCCGTGGTGAACGCCGCCGAGAAGATCCGTGTGCGGTCATCCTTCTGACCCTGCGTCAGCTTCACCGACGTGAGGTGTTCGCCGGACGCGAGCGTCAGGGAGGTCGCCGTGCCGCCCGTTCCGCCGTGGGTCAGGGTCGCGGGGCCGTCGTGGGTCAGGGAAACCGCGTCCAGGCGGGCGCCGCCGCGCAGGGTGAGGGTGCGGGGGGCGACGGTGGCCGGCAGGTCGTCCGCGTCGTTGAAGGCCGTGCCGTGCGGGCCGCCGAAGAAGTCGCTTGCCTTCAGGGAGGAGTTGAGGGCGTACGAGAAGTCGACGGTGTGCGGGAAGTGGTCGGAGAGGTTGCCGCCGGAGGAGTCCAGGAACGACGCCCACTCGTTGTTGTAGCGCGTGGCATTCAGGGAGAGCAGCTTGCTGCCGCGGTAGAGGACCTTGTCCACGACCTCGCAGTCGTTCGTCGGGGCCGTCGTCGGGCAGAGCAGCGGGTCCGCGCCCTGGGCCGGTGCCGTACCGCCCTTCACCAGCTTCACCCACGCGTCGGTCAGGCCGTTGTCGTCCACCAGGGTGCGGATGTTGTCGCCGGTGCGCGTGTAGCGGGTGTTCGTGTCACCCATGACGATCACCGCGTTGCCCGCCGAGTTCGCCTGGATGAAGTCCGAGAGCTGCTCGATGTTGGCGCGGCGGGCGGCGAGCGCGTCGTCGGTGTCGTCCGCGTTGGGGTGGGCGTTGTACAGGTCGAGGAAGACGCCCTCGGCCAGCCGCACCCGGGCGAGCGTGAAGCCCTTCGGGGTCAGGCAGTTGGTGCCGGTGCAGTCGTTCCACTTCACCCGCTCGAAGTCCTCGAAGGGGTAGTTCGAGAGGGTGTTGAGGCCGTCGCCTATGCCTGCCCCGCCGCTGGTCGCGGTGCGGTACGGGTGGTTGTCGTCCGCGTACAGCGCCGCGTGGTAGTTGAAGTCCTCCTGGACGTTCACGATGTCGTACGGCGCCAACCGCGGTGAGATCAGCGGGGTGTTGGTCGCCGGATGGCTGGAGCTGAGGCCTTCGGGGAGGCCGGCGACGTTGTAGGTGAGCACGTCGAACGAGCCGGTGGTGGCGCTCGTGGCCGCGGCGGCGGGTGAACTGCCGGTGGCGGCCAGGCCGGTGAGGGCCAGCGCGGCGGCCGCGAGGGTGCCGATCAGTCGTCTCATGGTGGGGGTGTCTCCGGTCGGGGGGATGGAGGAGGTCGACACCGAACATGAACGATGCTCAGGTTCGGTGTCGACTAGTGTGGCCGGAAAGGGCTTTCGTGGAAACATTGAAGGGCGAGTTCACCGCGGCCGTTTGCGGCGGGGGCGGTGCGGCCGGTGCGGCGCGTCGAGTTCGCCCACGGCCGCCGGCACGTGACGGTGTCCTGCGCCGCCTCCGCGCAGCGGCGAGCGCGGCGCGGGGTGAGTCGGCGGAGCCGTGCCAGAGCTGGTTGCACACTCGCCCTCCCCGAGCAACCGCAGCGCCATGTCCCCGCCACCGGTCTCCGACGTCAAAAGCTCACACACTCGGATTGAGCCCGTTAGACAACCCCGTATAAGCCGGCTTCGTCCCATAGCTCTCGTTGTACGGCAGTGCCGCGCCGTAACCGCTGAACGTTCCCGGTATCCAGGAGTACTTGTCGGTGATGCCCCATACCGTGATGCCGGCGCAGCGGGGTACGCCCAGGCAGTTCTCGCTTGCTGTCTTGTAGTCGGTGGACTGTTGGGCGAGTTCGGTGGAGGAGGCCGGGAGGGGGATGCGGATGTCGAGTTCGGTGACCGAGACCTCGAGGCCGAGGTCGGAGAAGCGCTTGAGGTTGGCCTTCATCGACGAGGGGACGCCGCCGACCACGAAGTGGGACTGGAAGCCGATGCCGTTCAACGGGACGCCGGCGGCGAGGAGTTGCTTGGCGAGGGCGTACAGGGCGTCGCTCTTCGCGTTGTCCGCCTCGATGTTGTAGTCGTTGATGTACAGCTTGGCCGCCGGGTCGGCGGCGTGGGCCCACTTCAGCGCGTTCGCGATGTAGCCGGTGCCGAGCTTGTCCTGCCACAGCGAACCGCGCATCGAACCGTCCTCGTTGAACGCCTCGTTGACGACGTCCCAGGCGTACACCTTGCCCTTGTAGCGGCCGACCTCGGTGTCGATGTGGCTCTTGAGGATCGAACTCAGCTCGGAGGCGGAGAAGTTGCCGTTCTTGAGCCAGGACGGCAGCTGTGCGTACCAGGCCAGGGTGTGTCCGCGTACGCCCTGGTGGTGGGCGGTGGCATGCGCCACCAGACGGTCCGCCGCGGCCCAGTTGAAGCTGCCCCGGGTCGGCTCCACCGCGTCCCACTTCATCGCGTTCTCGGCCGTCACCGAGTTGAACTCCCGGTCCAGGACGGTGGTGTACGACGAGTCGGAGGTCAGCGGGGTGTCGCCGACGGCCGCGCCGATCTTCACGCCGCGGCCGTCGGCGTACCCGCGCAGGGTGCTCGCGGCCGAGGCGTCCGGGGTGAGTTGGGGGAGGGTGACGACTGCGGTGGCGAGCAACGCGCCCGCGGCGGCGAGCGGCAGGGGGCGGAAGACGCGACGGCGGCGGTGGGTGCGGGGGGTGTCCGGCACGGCTGCTCCTCGTAGCGGGGGAGGTGTGGCGGTGGGGGTGCGGGGTGCGTGGATATCTCAGTCGCCAGTTGCCGCCGGGAGCCGTAAGGTTGCCGGGGATTCGGGGGAGGTGCGGGTGTCGTACGAAGCGCAGAAGGACGGCAGCCGCGCTCAGGACGTCACTCCTCCCACCGGTCAACCCCTTTGGCGGCAGCGGGACTTCGGTGTCTTCTGGGCCGCCCAGACCCTTTCCGTCCTCGGTGACTCCTTCGCCCTGATCGCGTTGCCCCTGCTGGTCCTTCAGGCCACGGGCTCGGTCGCGCGCATGGGTCTGCTGACGGCGGTGGGCGGCGCCGCGGCGGTGGCGGCGGGGGTGTTCGCCGGGGTGCTGGTGGACCGGGTCGACCGCCGCCGACTGCTGATCACCTGCGACCTCGTACGCATGGTGCTGTACGGGTCGATCCCGCTGGTGTGGCTGTTCGGCCCGCGGATCTGGCTGCTGTACGCGGTGCTGCCGCTGTGCGAGGCCGTCGGCACCTTCTTCGCCGTCGGCTATGTGACCGTCGTGCGCAGCCTGGTCGGCACCGAGCAACTGACGGAGGCCAACGGACGGTTGAACGCCACGGCCGCCGCGGCCGGGGTGCTGGGCCCGCTGTGCGCGGGACTGGTCGCCGGCTGGGCGGGCGCGGCCGCCGCCGTCGGCGTGGACGCGGCCAGCTTCGGGGTGTCGGCGACCTGCCTGCTCCTCGTACGCTTCCGCGCCCGCCCCGCGGACGACGACGGCGGCCCGGCGCAGCCCACCGGCCTGTGGCGGGACCTGCGGGCCGGGGTCTCGTTCCTCTACGGCCACCCGGTCCTGCGGACCCTCACCGCCCTCCTCTTCGTCTTCAGCTTCCTCACCTTCGGCCTGAGCGACCTGGTCATCTACCACCTCAAGCACGACCTCGGCCACGACGACCGCACGGTCGGCACGGTCATGGGGCTGGGCGCGCTCGGCACGATCACCGGCGCGCTGCTCGTCGCGCGCATCCGCCGCCGCCTGGGCTTCGGGCGCACCTGGACCGGCGCGGTCGCGATGTGCGGCGTGGCGTTCGCCGGGCTCGGCTGGGCGCGGGAGGTGCCCGTGGTGGCCGCCCTGAGCGCGGTCTTCCTGGCCGGCGTCGGCATCGCGGGCACCTGCTCCATGTCCCTGCGCCAGGAGGTGACGCCGGAACCCCTGCTCGGCCGCGTCACCTCGGCCTTCTGGACCCTCCACTACTCTGCGGCCCCCGCCGGCGCGGCCGTCCTGACCTGGGCGGCGGAACGCCGGGGCACGGCACCGGTGGGCCTGGTGGCGGGCGCCTGCTGCGTACTGATCGCGGTGGCGGCGCTGTTCACGCCGATACGGCGGTCAGGGCGCCGCTCCTGACGGGCTCACCTGCACGCGCAGCCGCCCCGCACCGCGTCCAGCGCCGACCACACGGCACCGTGCTCCTCCCGGTCGAACACCCTCGGCTCAGGGGGCCGTTCGGTGCCGAACACCACGTACGACTCGGCGACGAACGACAGGCCTCCCCACTTCTCGCGCGTATGGACCCGGCCCAGGCAGACCCCGCACCCGACGCAACCGATCCACGGCACGAGGACCGACCCGGCGGACGGACGCCCCGGGACGACGGATCGTACGTCCAACGTCTTCCGGGCCCCGTCCTCGAACACCCGCAGCAGCCCGGGCTCACCCGCACACGCCACGATCCGCGCCCCGAGTGGATCCCACATCCCCCACTGCCCGGCCATCACCGCGAGCTCGGCCCGCTCCAACCCGCCGATGGGGAGCCCGAGTTCGAGCAGCCTGCCCACCAGCGCATCGAGCCCGCCCTCCTGCTCGCCGATGTCCCAGCACGCCTGCACCTCGTCCACGTCCTCGGCGGTCGGCAGCAGTGCGGCGAGCCGGGACCAGACGGCGCCTTCGGCTGCGTAGGCCCTTGCACGTCGGTCGTCCATGGACGCCGAGGGTAGATCAGTTGCCGTCGGGTACCACCACCCACCTGACCAACACCGCGGCCCCCACCCCCGCCACCACCAGCGCCCCCAGTGCCCCCCGAAGGCTCGTCGCCCCCGCGAGCAGGCCCACCGCCGGGCCCGCCAGCAGGAAGCCCGGCCACTGGCCGATGGTGATGACCGAGACGCCCTCGCCGGGTGGGACGCCCGGTTGGCGGCCGGCCAGGGCGATCGCCGACGGGAGTACGCAGGCGATACCCAGGCCGACGACCGTGAAGCCGGTCAGCGACATCCACAGCGCGGGGTGTGCGACGACCACCGTCACGCCCAGCGCCACCGTCAGCAGCGAGGCGCGCAGGAACACCCGCCGCCCCAGCCGGGCCACGAACCGGTCGCCCAGCAGCCGCCCGACGAGGATCGCCACCGAGAAGCAGGTGTACGTCGCCGCGCCCAGCGCCGCCCCCTCGTCGAGGAAGTCGGCCGTGTACACCGAACTCCACTGGGAGGCCGCCCCCTCGACGAAGGAACCCAGGAACGCGATGCCGGCGAGCAGCACCAGGTGGGGGGTGAAGCGCTCACGCAGCGGTCGGCGTTGTTCCGTGTGGACCGCAGCATCCTCCGGCAGCCGGGCGCCCAGGATCAGCAGGAGCGTCCCGAGGACACCGCTGCTGATCGCCATCTGGACCCCCGGTGGGACGTCCGTTGCCGCGGCGAGTGTGCCGAGGGTGCCGCCCGCCAGCACGCCGACGCTGTAGCAGGCGTGGAAGCCGGACATGAGAGGCCGGCCGTGGGCGCGCTCCACCGCGACCGCGAGCGCGTTGACCGGCGTGGCCAGGAAGGTCGCCCCGACGCCCCACACCGTCAGGCCCAGCACCAGGGCGGGGACGGACGAAGCCCCGGCCAGCACAGGCGCGTTGAGGAGTACGACGGTCGAGGCCGCGAGGGCGAGCAGGCGGGTGCTCACGCGGCCGATCAGTACCGTGATCAGGACGATCGCGACCAGGTCACCGGCCGCCGAGGAGCTGCTGAGCAGACCCCACCGGGCCGTGTCCACGCCGACCTGGTCCCGGATCGCCGGGATCCGGGCCATCCAACCGCCTTGCGTACCGCCGAGGATGACGAACACCAGGCGTACTGCGAGACGCGTCCGTAAATCGGCGGATGCCGTCGCGGTGCCGGTCATCCGTTCACCCCCGTGTAGTGGTTCAGGCTCCAGCGCCACAGGAGTCGTGCCCCGAGATACGCGAGGACGCCGAGCAGCGGGGAGGCCGCCGCCAGCCAGTACGGGACTCCGGTGTCGTGGCCGTGCCCGGTGAGCACCGCGGCGGGGAAGTAGGCGACGAACGCGAGCGGGAGGCCGAAGGTGAGGAAGCCGCCCACCGCCCTCGGCAGCACGTTCAGCGGATAGCTGCCGAAGGTGCCGAGCAGCTCCTCCAGCCAGCGGCCCCAGTAGTCGGCGGCGGGGAAGCGCAGCGCCGCGCAGGCCACCGCCGTGAACAGGGCGGCCTCCAGGAGCATGCCGCCGATGAGGCAGGCGACGAGATAGGTGATCCGCCCTGCCGACCAGTCGAGTTGACTGCGGGACAGGGCGCCGATCATCAGACCGACGGCCACGGTCATGTCGCCGATCGCGTTGGTGGGGAAGAACTGCAGCTGCACCTGACGGTGGACCGGCATCGGCCGCATCAGGTAGATGTCGATCCGCCCCTCCTGGATGAACCGGCCCAGCCCGTGCATCCGGCCCAGGAACAGCACGAACAGCCCGTGCGCCAGCATCCGTGTCGCCGGGATCAGGAGCACCTCCGAGCTGTCCCAGCCGCCCATGCCGGTGAACCGGGCCAGCAGCACGGTGGCGAACACGATCACCGACACCTGCCAGATCGCGCCGATCGCGATGTTCAGCAGGAACTCGACCCGATACTCCATCTGGGCACGGATGTTGAGACGCGTGATGCGCCAGGCGATCCGGACGGCATTCATAGGCATCAGCCTCCTTGGGAGATGACTCGCTGGGCGGCCCGCCGCCACAGGAACCGGGTGAACAGGAAGAGCAGCACCACCCAGACGGCCTGAAGCGCCAACTGACCGGCCGCGTCCGACAGTTGGATCCGGCCCACGTACAGCGACAGCGGCACGCTCAGCGTCGCCTGGAAGGGCAGGAAGGTGCTCATGGTGCGGAACCAGCCGGGAAAGAACCACAGCGGGGCGTAGACCCCGGACAGCAGGTTCTGCGCGAAGATCAGGATCAGCATCGCGGAGTTGTTGCGGATGGTCCAGAAGCACAGCTGGTCCAGCAGGAGCATCACGAAGTACAGGACCAGCTGTCCGAGCAGCAGGCTGACCACGAACACCCCGGCGACGACGGCCGATGCGGGCGGTTCGATCACCCCGGCCGCCAGGCACACCGCGTAACCGGCGAGCGCCCACGCGGCGCCGTAGACCTGTTCGCCGAGGGCGCGCAGCGCGTGGTAGCGGGCGGGCGGCAGCGGGCGCAGATACCAGTAGACGATGGTGCCGAAGTGCATGTGCTGGATGACGGTGTCCCGGCCCGCGTACTGGTCCAACTCCCTCAGCCGGGACGCCAGTACGGCCAGCACGGCGTACGTGATCGCCTGTTCGCGGCTGAGTCCCGCGGTGGATCCGGTGTGCGCGTACAGGCCGTTCCACAGGGAGGCGACCAGGACCACCTGGACGGTCAGCCGGACCAGGACGGCCGTCATCCGGGGCGGGGAGTGCAACTCGCCGAGCGGCGTGACGCGGGCGGTGCGCCACGCGTGCAGGACCGCCATCTCAGACCCCCTCCGCCGCGGGCCCAGCATGCGCGTACGCGGCCCGCATCACGTCCTCCAACTCCGCCTCGTCTATGGCGATGTCGGTCACCTCGTAGCGCTCGATGACCGCCTTGAGCGCCTGGTGCACGGTCGGCGCGTCGGGCCCGTCCGGGCCGAAGACCACCCGCGGGCCGTCGTGCCGCAGTACCGCGATGCCCGGCGGCGGTACGACGTCGGCGTGCCCGTCGGCGAGCGTCGCCCGCACCTGCCACGTCGAGCCGAACCTGCGGCGGATCTCGTCGAGGGTGCCGTCGAGGACGAGCTGCCCGTGATTGATCAGGACGACGCGCTCGGCGAGCCGCTCGACCTCCGTCATGTCGTGCGTGGTCAGCAGGACCGTACGCCCGCGCTGCTCCACCTGGTGGCGCAGGAACTCGCGGACCTGCTCCTTGACCACCACGTCCATGCCGATGGTCGGCTCGTCGAGGAAGACGACCGGCGGGTCGTGCAGCAGGGCCGCGGCCAGGTCGCAGCGCACGCGCTGGCCCAGGGAGAGGTGGCGGACGCGGGTGTCCCAGAAGGCGGACAGTTCGAGGATGCCGTCGAACTCCCGCAGCCGGTCGGCGTGTTCGGCCTTCGGCACGTCGTAGATGTCCCGCAGGATCGCGAACGACTCCCGCACCGGCAGGTCCCACCACAACTGGGTGCGCTGTCCGAACACCGCGCCGATGTTCAGGGCGTTGCGCTGCCGGTCCTCGTACGGCACCACGCCCGCGACCCGCGCCTCGCCGGAGGTGGGCGTCAGGATGCCGGTGAGCATCTTGATGGTGGTGGACTTGCCGGCACCGTTCGGGCCCAGCAGGGCGAGGAGTTCGCCCTGCGCCACATCGAAGCTGATGTCGGAGACGGCATGCTTGGCGGCCCGCTCCGGGTTGACGAGAGAGCGGAGCGCGCCGGTGAGGCCCGGGCGCCGGACGGTGGTGTGGAAGGTGCGGGACAGGCCACGGACCTCGATGCTGCCGATCAATCGACGTACCTCCGGGTGAGTCGCATCAGCCAGACGGTCGCCGCGAGCGAGGCGGCGGAGAGCACGGTGAGCAGCCAGGGGACCGCGTGGATGCCCGAGGCCTCGATGCCCACCCCCAACAGCGGGGGAGCCGCCACTCCGCCGATCATCGACGCGGCGATGACCCAGGCACCGGCGCGCTTCGCCTGGGGAAGTGCCCTGTTCAGCCAGGGCAGACCGGTCGGGAAGACCGGCGCGATGAACAACCCAACACCGGCGTACGCCACCGGCGCCACTCCTTTTACACGTGCCAACAGCAGACACACGGTCATGCCGGCCGCGCAGATCGTCAGGATGCGCTCGGGGGAGTGCTTCAGAGTGAGCGGCACGACGAGGAAACGGCCCGCCGTCATCATCAGCCAGTACACCGAGGTCGCCGAGGCGGCCACGGTCGCGCTGTAGCCGACGGTCTCGAGATGGGTGGGCTCCCAGCCGCCCACGCCCGCCTCCACCGCGACATTGAGGATGTAGAGGACGAGGAAGCCGACGAGGATGCGGGAGAGCCCGAGACCGCGTTCGGCGGGAGGAGCCGGCGCACCGTCAGATCTCTTCGTACGTACGCCACTTGAGCCCAGCGGGACCAAGAGCACCGCCAGCATCGCGCACGCCCCGAAGGCGTACGGGTACTTGTTCGGGCCAAGCCACGCCACCACCGCCGGGCCGAGCACCGCTCCGATGCCGAAGTGGGCGTTGAGAACGTTGAGCATGGCCGTGGAGCGGTCGCCGAAGCCGACGGCGAACAGCTGGTTGAGGCCGTAGTCGATACCGCCGAAGCCGAGACCGCCGAGGAACGCGGCCGCCAGGGCGAGCGGCCAGTTAGGGGCGAGCGCGAAGCCCGCGGCGCCCAGCGCCATCAGGCCGTAACTCGCCGCCAGCAGCGTCCTGTTGCTGATCCGGGAGTGGATCGCGTTGAAGGCCAGGACGCCCGCGACGCCACCCGTGAAGTGCAGGCTCAGGCCGAGGCCGGCGCCCGAGGGGGACAGACCGAACTCCTCGCGCAGGCCCGGCACCGCGGGGCCGTAGAGCGCCTGGAGCATGCCGATGAGGACGAACCCCACACAGGACGCGACCGCGGCCGACCGGCTGAAGAGTCGGTCGGCCGCGCGGGACCCTATGTCCGTGTCCGTCAATGGAGCTCCGAGAAGACGAAGGAGAACTCGGCCGGTTCGGCGCGCAGGGTGTACTGCGGCAGCACACCCGGGCCGCAGGAGCCCGTGCCGATGCCGTGCAGGCCGTGGTCGAGGTTCACCCAGACCGTGTCGCCGGCCGTGAGGTCGGTGAGGTGGGTGGCCGCGTCCAGCTGCTCGGTCGTCCAGCGGCGGGCGCTGAGGAAGAACTCCGGGCCGCCCTCGATCCGCAGCCCGCCGATCTCCGCCCAACGGACGTCGGCACGCGCGCCGTTCTCCTGCGGGCGGAGGTACGGCGTCTGCAGCCCGTCGACCGTGGACTCCCAACGGCCCAGCCGGGAAGCCGACTTGGTGTCGGGGTAGGCCTCACTGGGACCGCCGCCGAACCAGCGCACACGGTCGGCGCTCGCGTCGAGCCCGAAGCGGATGCCGAGCCGCGGCAGTGGAAGCGCGGACCAGTCGCCCTCCGGGTTCACGGACACCGTCAGCTTCAGCCGGTTGCCGTCCGAGGTCCAGCGGTACACCGTGGCGAGGCCCACCTCCCAGGCGGCGGGCGCCACCCGGGTCCGTACCGTCAGCGCGTCGTCCTCCAGCTCCACGGAGTCGATCCGGTGCCGCATGCGGTGCAGGCCGTACTTGCGCCACAGTTCCGCGTAGCGAGTGCCGGTCAGCCACTCCGCGCCCTCGTCGTTGTCGGTGGTCGCCCGCCACACGTCCAGCCGCAGGCCGTCCACCTCGACCCCGCCGATCGTCTTCAGCGCACCGGTGCGGGTGTCGAAGGAGGCCGGGCCGAGGGTGATGACACGCTCGCTCAGGACGGGGCCGTCGGTCGCCGGGACCGTCGGCAACTGCCGTGCTGCCACCGGGACTTGGCCCCATGCAACCTCATGGCCCTTGGGCGCCCACGCAGTGTCGGTCGCCAGCGAGGCCCGCACCGTCCACTGCGCCTCGCCACCGCTGTGATCGGCGGGCGGCTCGGGCAGCTTCACGTCGGCCGACTCGCCCGGGGCGAGCGCGGGCACCGACAGGGAGCCCGACTCGGCGGTCTCGCCGTCCACTTGGTAGGACCACTCGAAGGCGAATGCGGACAGGTCGGCGAAGTCCTGCTTGTTCGTGACCCGCACGGCGGTGTCGGAGCCGTCGAAGGAGACGGGCTCGATCACCTTCTTGAACTCCACGAGCCCCGGCGACGGAGCCCGGTCCGGGAACAGCAGTCCGTCGCAGACGAAGTTCCCGTCGTGCAGCTCCTCGCCGAAGTCGCCGCCGTAGGCGTAGCCCAGCTCGGGATGCTTGACGCCGTGGTCGATCCACTCCCAGACGAAGGCGCCCTGGAGGCGGTCGTACGTCTCGAACAGCTGCTGGTAGTCGGCCAGTCCACCGGGGCCGTTGCCCATGGCGTGCGCGTACTCGCACAGGATGAAGGGGAGTGCACGTCGCTTGTGGGTGCCGCCGTCCAGGTCCCGGCCGATCGCCTCGACCTCGGCGTGCGAGGCGTACATCCGCGAGTACATGTCGGTGTCGCGGCAGTCCCAGTCGCCCTCGTAGTGCACGAGGCGCGAGGAGTCCCGGCCGTGGATCCACTCGGCCATGGCGGTCAGGCCGCGGCCGGTGCCGGCCTCGTTGCCCAGCGACCAGATGACCACCGACGGGTGGTTCTTGTCGCGCTCGACCATGCGGGCCGCACGGTCGAGGAGGGCCGGGGTCCAGCGGTCGTCGTCGACGGGGTTGTCCCGCCAGGCCTGCTCGGTGAAGCCGTGGGTCTCCAGGTCGCACTCGTCGATGACCCACAGGCCGTACTCGTCGCACAGGTCGAGGAAGGCCGGGTGCGGCGGGTAGTGCGAGGTGCGGACGGAGTTGATGTTGTGCCGCTTCATCAGCAGCACGTCCTCGCGCATGGTCTCCAGGTCGAGCGCGCGGCCCTTCTCCGGGTGCCACTCGTGCCGGTTGACGCCCTTGAACAGGAGGGGCGTGCCGTTGACCTTGATCAGGCCGTCGGCCAGCTCCACCGTACGGAAACCGATACGCAGCGGCACGCGCTCGCCCTCGGTGACCAGCACACCGTCGTACAGCTTCGGCGTCTCGGCCGTCCACGCCTCGACCGGGACCGTCACGGACTCGCCGGTCGCGACATCGATGTCCAGGGCGGGCACGGACACCCGCCCGTCGACGTCGGAGTCGACGCGCAGGGTGCCCTCGCCCGTGACGTGGTCGTAGGAGGCGTGCACGAAGAAGTCCAGGGCGCTGCCCGCCGGGCGGTGCAGCAGCGTCACGTCACGGAAGATGCCGGGCAGCCACCACTGGTCCTGGTCCTCCAGGTACGAGCCCGCCGACCACTGGTGCACGCGGACGGCCAGCACGTTGCCGCTCGGCTTCAGCAGGTGCCCGACCGCGAACTCGTGCGGCAGCCGGGAGCCCTTGAACTCGCCGATGTCCGTGCCGTTGAGCCAGACGCGGGCGCAGGACTCCACGCCGTCGAAGCGGATCACCGCACCGCCGTCGGCCGGCCAGTCCGCGGGCAGGTCGAAGACGTGCAGGTGGTCGCCGGTCGGGTTCTCCGTCGGGACGTGCGGCGGGTCGACCGGGAAGGGGTAGAGGTGGTTCGTGTAGATGGGCAGGCCGAACGCGCCGTCGCCCTGGAGCACCCAGTGGCCGGGGACCGCGACCTCGGCCCAGTCCCCGGCGTCGTAGCCCTCCTCGGCGAACGAGTCGTCCTCGGCGTCGGCGGTCGGCGACACACGAAGCCGCCAACTGCCGTTCAGGGAAAGCGACGCCGCGTCCGAGGACGCGTACCAGGCGCGGGGCGGGAGGGCCCCGCTGCCCGGTGAGACGTCCTCGACGTAGTCGATGGCCGGGGTCGTGCGGAAAGACATCGGTCTCCAGGTCGTGAGAGGAGGGTCAGCCCTTGATGCCGGTCTGTGCGATCCCCTGGACCAGCCAGCGCTGGAGGAAGAGGAAGACGAACACCAGGGGCAGGATGGAAATGGCGGTGGCCATGAAGATCAGATGGAAGTTGACGGTCTGGTTGGTCATGAAGGAGGAGAGCGCGATCTGGACGGTCCACGAGCTCGGGTCCTGGCCGATGACCAGCGGCCACAGGAAGGCGTTCCAGCCGCTGATGAACGTGATCGTGGCGATCGCCGCGAAGAAGTTCAGTGAGTTGGGTACGACGATCCGCCAGTACGCGCCCCAGTAGCCGAGCCCGTCCACGCGTGCCGCCTCCTCCAGCTCTTTGGGGAACCCCAAGAAGTACTGCCGGAACAGGAAGCAGGTGAAACCACTGAACAGGCCAGGAATGATGAGGCCACGGTACGTGTCCACCCAGCCGAGGGACGAGACCAGTACGAAGCTCGGTACGAAGGTGACGGCCGTCGGGACCATCAGGGTCGCCAGGACGGCGTAGAAGACCTTGTTGGCGTGCCGGTAGGGGATGCGGGCCAGGCCGTAGCCGGCGAGCGAGCAGACCAGGAGGGTGCCGACGGTCATCAGGGTGGCGACGACGAAGGAGTTCCACAGGGAGCGGCCGAACTCGACCGTCGGGTCGTCGAAGAGTTCGGAGATGTTGGCCCACTGGAACGAGGGGAGCAGCTTCCAGTTCTCGCCCGTGATCTCCTGGTCCGTGGAGAGGGAGTTGCGGACGATCAGATAGAACGGGACCAGGAAGAACGCGGCGGCCGCACTGACGGCCACGTACAGGCCCGTGTTGCTGAAGATCCTCCCGCGCTTACTGCTGTTCTTGGCAACCTGCGGTGCGGTGGTGGTCACTTGGACTCCTCCCCCCTTCCGAAGCCCATGATCTTGCCCTGGGCCAGGGTGACGATGCAGATCAGCAGCGACAGGATGACCGCGCCGGCGCTGCCGGCGCCGTAGTCCTGGCTCGTGCCGAGGGCCGTCTTGTAGAGCTCCATGAGGGGTGTCTGGGCCCAGGTCGCCTTGGTCCCGATGATGTTGAAGAACTCGTCGAAGGCCTGATAGGCGGCAACCAGCAGGAGCAGGATCACCGCGGTCGTGGTGGCCCGCAGCTGGGGCAGCGTGATGTACCGGAAGGTCTGCCAGCCCGGTTTGGCGCCGTCGATGGCGGCGGCCTCGTACAGCTCCGCCGGGATGTTCTGCAGCGCCGCCAGGAACAGGATCATGTAGAAGCCGGCCTGCAGCCACAGACGCAGGGTCAGGATGACCAGCCAGTACCAGGGCGGGCTGGGGTCGGCCAGATAGGCGATGTTGTCGACGCCGAACCAGCCGAGGACCGTGTTCGCCAGGCCGAAGCGGACGCCGCTGAAGATGGACATCTTCCAGATCAGCGAGGCCGCGACATAGGAGCAGGCGGTCGGGAGGAAGAACACCGACCGGAAGAACGCCCGCATGAACCGCAGCCGGTTCACCAGCAGCGCCAGACCCAGCGACAGCGCCCAGGTGGTCGGCACGATGAACGCGGCGAACACGGTGAACGTCAGCAGCGAGTCGGGGAAGTTGCTGTTGGTCAGGATCTGCTTGTAGTTGTCGAAGCCGACGAAGGTGCTCGGCGTGACGGTGTAGCGGGCGTTGAAGAAGCTGAGCCAGATGCTCCATCCGATGGGGACGAAGACGAAGATCACCAGGCCGATGAGGAACGGCCCGGTGAAGAGCCAGAAGTTCAGGGTGGCGTTGCCCCGCAGGCCCCGCCGCGGCCGGGCCTTGGAGGCCTTGGCCGGGGCGGGCTGGGCGACCCCGCGCGTGGTGGTGGTCGACATGTCGTAGTCTTCCCGGCGGCCTATCCGAACAGCTTCTTGAGTTCGACGTTGACCTTCTTGTCGCACGTGTCGAGTGCGGCCTCCGGGTTGCCGCCCTTACGGACGGAGGACGCGATCACGTCGGCGAACGCGGTCTGCATGGTCTGGTCGTAGGAGATGTTGTCGAAGTGGCCGTAGTCGGTGAAGAGCTTCACGGCCTCGGCGGGCAGGCCGGACTTGAGCTTCGTGGCCCCGTTGGCTATCGAGGTGCGCGGCGGGATGTGGAAGCCGTAGGACAGCGCCCAGTCCTCCTGGTACTTCTTCTGGTCGATCCACAGCCACTTGACGTACTCCTTGGCCGCGTCGACGTTCTTGCCCTTGGCGTTGACGAACATCGACCAGCCGCCGTTGTAGACCGACAGCTTGCCGCTGCTGCCGATCTTCGGGAACGGGAAGATGCCCAGGTCGTCGCCGAGCGCCTTCTGCATGACCGGCATGGACCACATGCCGCCCCACTGGATGGCACACAGGCCCTGGTCGAGCGAGGACGGGTCCCAGAAGTCGGTCGGGGCGTCGAGGAGCACATTGCCGCTGGTGAACAGCTTGCGGAGCTGCTTGAGGCCCTCGACGACGCCGTCCGTGTGGTAGGCGATCTTGTTGTTTGCGTCGATGGTGTCGGCGCCGGCCGAGAAGATGATGGGGTTCTGGATCGCGGTGAAGTCGTTGCCGAGGAAGACGCCCTTGACCTTGCTGGTGGTGAGCTTGGCGGCGGCCTCGAGCAGCTCGTCGAGGGTGGTGGGGACGTCGACCTTGGCCTTCTCCAGCATCGACTTGCGGTAGTAGAAGAACTGCGGGTCGTCGATCATCCGTATCCCGTAGATCTTCCCGTCGACCGTGTGCGACTTGATGTCGGCCGGGTTGAAGTCGTCCTTGACCGGGTCGATGATGTCGCTCAGGTCGGCCACCTGGCCGCTCTTGACCATCTGCAGCTGCGGGTGGAACTCGAAGACGTCGGGCGCCTGCTTGGTGAGCAGGGACGAGAAGAGCTTGGCCTCGAAGTTGTTGCCCGTGATCCAGTTGGTGGTCACGTTGGCCTTGGAGTACGCCTTCGCGTACCGCTTGATGGCCTGCTCCGTACCTGCCTCGCCGTAGGCGTGGAAGTACTGGACGAGCTGCTTGCCCGAACCGGACCCGCCCCCACGCCCGTTGTTGCTGCCGCACGCGGCGAGGGTGCCTGCTGCGGCCATGCCCGCGGCGGCCCGGAAGATTGATCGGCGGGACCAGTTGTTGTTGCTCATTGCCGACATGCTGACGTCCTTGTCTCGATTCCGGCTGCGGCTGAGGCTGCGGCTCCACTGCTTCAGCGCGTAGGTGGCTCAAATTGCGTTGCGGTGCGGGGACGTTAACCTTCGGCTAAGGCTTCGGCAAGGGGTTGGACGAAGTCTGTTCGAAGCGTTAAATCCGGTTCGGAATTCCGAACGCAGGGGTGGTGCGCAGGGGGTGGTGCGTGGGGTGAGGGCCGCCGGGTCAGGGTGTGGCCGGCGGCCCTCGATGTGAGGGTGGCTAGCTTCTGTTCCAGACCTCGTTGGTCCCGCCGTTGCAGCTGTACAGGATCACTTTGCTGCCGTCGGCGGTCGACTGGCCGCTGACGTCCAGGCACTTGCCGGACGCCTCGCTGAGGATCTGGCCGTTGGCGTTGAGCAGCCAGCGCTGGCCGGCGTCACCGGTGTAGTCGGGGGTCGTCGTCAGGCCCGAACTCCCGGCCGTCAGATAGCCGTTCACGCCCTTCAGCGCGCCCTTCGCGTCGTACGACCACGACTGCTCGGCCCCGCCCGTGCAGGTGCCGATGGCGGCACCGGACGTGTCCGCGGTCAGGCACTTGCCGGACTGCTTGCCCTGCAGCGCGCCCGTGACGGCCGAACTGCCGTGGCCCTTCTGGTCGAAGACGTACGTCGTGATGGAGCGGGCCGCGAGGGTCGTCGAGGCCGTTGCCGAACTCACCGACGGCTTGGCCACCTTGGCCCAGTCCTCGGTGGCCGACGTCCGTACGGCCTGCGAGGCCCGCACCGGCGCCTTGTTGTTGAAGTGCAGACTCAGCGGAGTGTCAGTGGTGTTGTGGTTGTTGACCACGACCACCCACTTGCCGTCCCGGTCATAGCTGGACACCTCGACCCCGTCCGGCGCCCCGGTCACGTTGTGCGCGACCGAGCCCGGCCGGACGAACTTGCTGTACTGCCCGAGCGCGTAGTACCGCTTGGTGAAGTACAGCTTCTGGTTGCCGTTCGTCGCGTAGTCGGGGTCGTAGTAGATCAGGCCGTCGTTCCAGCCCACGTCGTTCTTCTCGGTCGGCGAGGTGCCGTAGCCGCTCGCGAGCGCCACCCACCACTGGAACGCCGAGTCGTGGGAGCTCGCGAAGTCCTTGTAGACGATCCGCGACATCAGCAGGGCGTTGTCGATCGTGGGGTCGTACTCCTGGTTCCAGCCCGTACTGCCCTTGCCGAAGCAGCAGATCTCGGTGGCCCAGGACTTCTTGCCGACCGTCCTCGACGTCTCGTAGACGTTGCCCAACTGCCCGTCGTTCGGGTTGTTGTACGTGTGGTGGGCGAGCGCGGACACGTACTGCGCGGTGCCCGGCTGCGAGATCCACTGCGGGACCTCGGACACGAACTGGGTCGTCTGGCTGGACTCGTCGGCGATGACCGATGTCTTCTGGTGCCGGGCCTTCTGCTCGGCACCCAGCGCCCGCACGATGTCGTCGCGCTGGTCGGGCGTGACCTTCATGCCCTCCTGCCCGCAGTCACCGAAGTCGTTGTCCGGCTCGTTGAAGGGGCTGATGTAGTCGAACCTCGCGCCCTGCCGGGCGAAGTGGTCGGTCACGTCCGCCACGTACTTGGCGTAGTCCGACTCGTTCTCCGTCTTCAACTGGCCGCCGCAGCTCTGGCCGTTGGTCGTCCACTCGGCGGGCGCGCTGTTGACGAAGCCGATCAGGTCCTCGACGCCGTACTGCGCGGCGTACTTGAGGAACGTCCGGCCGCCCTTGTCCTTGGTCCAGTCGTAGGAGCCGTCGGAGTTCAGGAAGTCCTGGGCGGCGCGGGCGGGGGTGGTGACCGCGGTGCCGCCACCGCCGATGTTGTAGCGGTACGAGCTGAGGTCCAGGCCCTGCTGGGAGAACAGCAGGTTCGCGACCTGGGCCTGCACCTGCGGCTTGAAGTGCTGGAGGTCGTTGACCCACCAGGCGCCCGAGGCACCGATGTCGTCGATGGTCTGGGCGGCGTGCGGGGAGACTTCGGCCGCCGTGGGGGTGGCGGCCGAGGAGGGCGGAGCGGATATGAGCGGTCCCGCGACGGCGAGCGCGGCTGCGGCCGTCAACAGGACCGATCTTCTCGGCTGGGGGTGAGTCACGTGCATCCCTTCCGTCGTCATGAAGGTGGTGCGGTACGGCTCCTTGCGGGGGTGGTGCGTTTCGCATTCCTCTGCCCGACGGACTGCAGCGCCCCTTCGAGCGCGAACGTCGCCGCGCCCAGGCATGCCGGGTCGGTGGGGATCGTGGAGAGGACGATCTCGGTGGCGGCCATCGGCCGCGGCAGCGCGTGCCGGGCGACGGCCTCGCGCACCTCGGCGAGCAGCGGCTCGCCGAGCGTGGCCGCGACCCAGCTGCTGAGCACGACCACCTCGGGGTTGAACAGATTGACCAGGTCGGCGATGCCGGCACCGAGGTAGCGGGCGGTGTCCCGGACCACCTTGAGCGCCACCGGGTCCTGCTCCCGCAGCCCCCTGGCCAGCGCGTCGATGGTGGCCGTCTGGTCCTCCGGGTGCAGCAGTGCGCTGTCGGGGCTGAGCTCTTGCAGGTTGAGCATGATGCCGGGAGCGCCGACGTACGTCTCCACGCAGCCGTGGTTGCCGCAGTGGCACAGGCGTCCGTCCAGGACGATGGTGTTGTGGCCCCACTCGCCGGCGCTGTTGCTGACGCCCCGGTGCAGCCCGCCGCCCAGCAGGAGTCCGGCGCCCACACCGGTGCCGAGGTTGACGACCACGGTGTCCCCGCGCCCGCGCGCGGCCCCGAACCACAGCTCGGCCACCGCGACGGCGCGCAGCGGGTTGTCCAGGTAGAGGGGGTAGGCGATGTGCTCGGTGAGCAGGTCGAGCAGGGGCACGTCGTGCCAGTCCCAGTTGGGCGCGTACTCCGAGATGCCGGTCGCGCGGTCCACCTGCCCCGGCACGCTCACGCCGACGCCGAGCACGCGCGCGCCCTCGATCCCGGCCTGCATGACCACGGACCCGACGGCGGCGGCGACATGGCCCACCATCTGCTCGGGGCGGCTCTCACCGGGGCGGACGTCCTCGTCGGCGCGGGCCAGGACGTTCAGCGCGAGGTCGAACAGCTCGACATGGACGTACGTCTCCGCTATGTCGACGCCGATCAACGCACCTCCCGACGCGTTGACGGCCACGAGGCCCCGGGGGCGGCCGCCCGCCGAGTCCTCGAACCCGACCTCGGTGATCATCCGCAGCTCGAGGAGTTCCCCGACGAGCGTGGCGACCGTGGCGAGGCTCAGCCCCGTGGCGGCCGCCAGCTCCTGCCGGGAGGTGGGTGACGCGGCGATGATCTGGCGCAGCACCTCGTAGCGGTTCGCGGTGCGGATGTCACGTGATGTGCCGCGCTTCATCGAACTCCCCTCGCTGCCCCTACGGCTCATGGCCAGGGCACGTCGGCACCGGCGCGGCGCAAGGCTATGGCCTGCGAGGGGCTTTCGACAAGGGGTTAGGAAAGGGGCTTTATAAAGTCTCCCGGGCCTCAGTCGACCAGCACCGTCCGCACGAAGGGGTTGGCGAATTTTCCGTCAGGATCCAGCGTCCGCGCCAGTGCCCGGAAGTCGCCCAGCCGCGGATACCGCTCCCGCAGCACCTCGGCCGGCACCGTGAACACCTTCCCCCAGTGCGGGCGCGCGTCGAAGGCGTCCAGTGCCTCCTCCACCCGCCGCACCACCGGCAGCGCGACCTCGGTGTCCTCGACCCAGGTGAAGTGCAGCGCCACCGTGTCCCGACCGTACGCCGGGCTCAGCCACTGCGCGTCGGCGGCCACGGTCCGCACCTCGCAGATCTGCAGCACGGGCGCGACCGTCGTGCGGATCGCGTCGAGCGCGTGCAGCGCGTCGAGGGCGCAGTGCCTCGGCAGCAGGTACTCGGACTGCAGCTCGGCGCCGCTGCTCGGCGTGAACTCGGCCCGGAAGTGCGGCAGTCGCTCGTGCCACGGCCCCGGCGCACCGAACTGCTCGGTGCAGTTCACGGCCGGCATCCCCGGCACCGGGTGCAGGGCCTCCGTGGCCGGTGCCGCCCACGGGAAGTCCGGGAGCGGCCGGTCGGTGCGCCGCTTGAGCCACACCTGCCGGAAGCCGGGCTCCCGCCAGTCGGTGAACAGGCTCACGCTGTACGCCGCCGCCGCGATCGTCTCGAACGTCTCGAAGTCCAGCCCGGCGAGGGGGAGTTCGGTGAACACGTACTGCTCGACCTCGAAGGACGGCTCCAGGTCGAGCGTGAGGGTAGTGACGACACCGAGGGCGCCCAGCGAAGTGACCGCACCCTCGAAGCGCTCGTCGCCCCGCGCGATCCGCACCGTCCGCCCGTCCGCCGTGATCAGCTCCACCTCGCGCACGGCCGACGCCAGCGACCCGTTGGCGACCCCCGAGCCGTGCGTGCCGGTCGCGACCGAACCGGCCACGGAGATGTGCGGCAGCGACGCCATGTTGGGCAGCGCGAGCCCGTGCGCGTCCACCACGCGGGCCAGTTCCGCGTACCGGACGCCGCCCGAGACCCGTACCGTACGGGCCGTGGTGTCCACGTCGATCACCGGCGGCAGCCCGGCGATCGAGAGCAGGACGCCCTCCGGGCCCGGCTCGGCGATCTCGTTGAAAGAGTGCCCGCTGCCCAGGACGCGCACCTTCGCGCTGTCGGCCACGAGGGTTGTGAGCGCGTCGAGCGAGTGGGGGCGGTGCAGCTCCTTGGCCGTGTAGGTGATGTTGCCCGCCCAGTTGGTGACCGTCTCCGGCATCCCTGTCATCCCTGTCGTCCCTCCGGCGTGTGCATGTGCGTTGACCCTCTCATTCGCCGCCGCCTACCGTAGAGAGCGGTTTCCACTTCGATTCTGCGCGGCCCAGCCGGAAGGTCACTTCGTTGCCCGAGCGTCCCCAGGCGCTGTTCGCCATGACCGCACAGAACGTTCCGCAGGTCTTCCCGCCCCAGGTGCTCGCGCAGCTGCGGGAATCCGTGCGGATCGACCCCACCCGGGTGGCCCAGGATTTCACCGACCCCCGCGTCCGGGACACGCTGGCCCGCACCGAGATCCTCGTCACCGGCTGGGGCTGCCCCCGCCTGGACGCGGCCGCCCTCGACGCGGCGCCCGAACTGCGCGCGGTGCTGCACTCGGCGGGCTCGGTCAAGGGCTTCGTCACCCCCGAGGTCTGGCGGCGCGGCATCGCGGTCTCCTCGGCGGCCGCCGCCAACGCGATCCCCGTCGCCGAGTACACCCTCGCGATGATCCTCCTCGCCGGCAAGGAGGTCCTCGCCGCCCGCGACCGGCTGCGCACCGAACGCGCCTTCCCCGGCTGGGAGTTCGTCCCCGGCATCGGCAACCACGGCCGCCGCGTGGGCGTGGTCGGGGCCTCGCGCATCGGCCGCCGTCTCCTGGACCTGCTCCGCCCCTTCGAGCTGCGTCCCGGCCTCACCGACCCGTATGTCACCGAGGCGCAGGCCGCCGCGCTCGGCGTACCGCTCCTCCCGCTGGACGACCTGCTGCGCACCTCGGACATCGTGACGCTGCACGCGCCCGAGACCCCTGAGACCCGGCACCTGATCGGCCGGCGCGAGCTGGCCCTGATGCCCGACGGGGCGGTGCTGATCAACACGGCGCGCGGCGGCCTGGTCGACCACGAGGCGCTGATCGCCGAACTGCGCACCGGGCGCCTTTCCGCGGTCCTCGACGTCACCGACCCGGAGCCCTTACCCGCGGACTCGCCCCTCTACGACCTCCCGAACGCCTTCGTCACCCCGCACCTCGCGGGCTCCCAGGGCAACGAGGTGGCCCGCCTCGGCCGCACGGTCGCTGAGGAGGCGGCGCGGTGGGTGGCGGGGGAGGGGCTGGCGTACGGGGTGGATCCGGCGGCGCTGGAGAGGGAGGCGTGAGCGTCGCTCGACCTTCGATCGCTGCGGATTTCGTCGTCCTGAAGTGTGCCGAATATCGATCCCGTAAGCCCGTGGTGATTTCTTCGCGATATCAGTAGCCTGCGACGTTATGAGCCACGAGCCGCTGCCCGCCACCCTCCCGCAGACCGATCGCACCCGCCATCGCCGTCTTCGCGAGCAGGGCAGCGTCGAGCGGGCCGATCTGGAGGCGATCCTCGACGCCGGGTTCGTGTGTCATCTGGGCGTGGTGGTCGAAGGGCGGCCGCTGGTCGTGCCGACGGTCTACGGGCGGGACGAGCGGCAGCTCTACCTGCACGGCTCCGTGGCCAGCCGCAGTCTCGCGGGCGGGACGCCGGTCTGCGTCACCGTCACGCACGTCGACGGCCTGGTCCTCGCCCGCTCCGTGTTCGAGCACGGCGTCAACTACCGCAGCGCGATGATCCACGGCGAGGCCCGCAAGGTCACCGATCCGCAGGAGAAGCTCGAAGGCCTGCGCCGCGTCACCGAGCACGCGGCGCCGGGGCAGTGGTCGTACGCCCGCAGCCCGAACCGCAAGGAACTCGCCGCAACCACCCTCCTGGCCCTCTCCCTCGAAGAGGCCTCGGTCAAGATCCGCACGGGCGCCCCCGACGACGGTGACGGCCCCGACGGGGAACTCGGTCTGTGGGCCGGCACCCTGCCGCTCACCACCACCTGGGGCGCGCCTGTGCCCGACCCCCAGCTGTCGTCCGAGCTCCCTCTGCCGGCACACATCGGGCGACGCGAGGGGACCCGGCACGGCTGACGCCTGCGCAGGGGCATACCGTGAGGAGTCGAACGCCTGAGCCGGAAGGAGAGTGGGGATGGGCAGCCGTACCGCACTGGTCGAGGATCTGATGGAGCGGTTCCCGCACGTACCGCGGGAGGCCGTTTTCAAAGAGGACCTGTTGCGCGGCGGGGTGGCCTTCGACCCGTCCGCGCTCAGCGACAACGAATCCGGAGAGGTCAAGCCGAAGTCGTACTTCATCTTCTCCTTCGACCACGGCACCCTGCCGGAGCTGGGCGAGGCCGCGCTCAGGCGGCCGCCGGAGGAGATCATCCTCACCGGTGGGCCGTACGACCTGCGCCGGACCGTCGTCTCCGTGCGCGTGAACCCGACCTCGCCCTACCGCGTCGCCGCCGACGACGAGGGCGTGCTCGGGCTGTACCTCGATGGGAAGCGCATCGCCGACGTCGGTGTGCCGCCCATGCCGGAGTACTACCGGCACACGCTCTCCAACGGGAAGTCCGTGATGGAGGTGGCCCCCACCATCCAGTGGGGCTACCTGATCTACCTCACCGTCTTCCGCGTCTGCCAGTACTTCGGCGCCAAGGAGGAGTGCCAGTACTGCGACATCAACCACAACTGGCGCCAGCACAAGGCCGCCGGGCGGCCGTACACGGGCGTCAAGGACGTCGATGAGGTCCTCGAGGCGCTGGAGATCATCGACCGGTACGACACCGCGAAGGTGTCGACCGCGTACACGCTGACCGGCGGCGCCATCACGTCCAAGCTCCAGGGCCGCGACGAGGCCGACTTCTACGGCATGTACGCCAAGGCCATCGAGGAGCACTTCCCGAACCGCTGGATCGGCAAGGTCGTCGCCCAGGCGCTGCCCAAGGACGACGTGCAGCGGTTCAAGGACTACGGCGTGCAGATCTACCACCCCAACTACGAGGTGTGGGACCGCCGTCTGTTCGAGCTGTACTGCCCGGGCAAGGAGCGCTACGTCGGCCGCGACGAGTGGCACAAGCGGATCCTCGACTCGGCGGAGGTCTTCGGCGCGCGCAACGTCATCCCCAACTTCGTGGCGGGCGTGGAGATGGCCGAGCCCTTCGGCTTCACGACCGTCGACGAGGCCATCGCGTCGACCACCGAGGGCCTGCGCTTCTTCATGTCGCACGGCATCACGCCCCGTTTCACCACCTGGTGCCCCGAGCCCACGACCCCGCTCGGCAAGGCCAACCCGCAGGGCGCCCCGCTCGAGTACCACATCCGTCTGCTGGAGGCCTACCGCGCCACCATGGACGACTTCGGCCTCAACTCCCCGCCTGGATACGGCCCGCCCGGACCCGGCCGCGCGGTCTTCTCCGTCAGCTCCTTCATGGACAGCCTTCCGGCACGGGAGCCCTCCGCCGAGGAGCCGGCCAAGGCGTGACCGACGGATTGATGCGGCCGCGATCGATACGTCGGGCCGTTCCTTCCGTATAACTCTCGTAGCACCGAGGAGTGGATGCAGGAGTACGCGACCGAAGCCCTCGACGTACATGGTCGGGTCGTGGCGGGCGAGTACTCCAACCGGTAAGACGGGCAACCGCGGCAAAGGATGGGCGGCCGGGTCGGGGGGACCGGCCGCCCACCCACCCGCGGCCACCGTCGCGGCACTGCCGGTAACCGAATTTGAATAGGGTGCTTGTCAGTTGTGTGGAAGCCGTGAAAGGCTCGGGCCCTGCCGCGAGGTTCCCCACAACTCCGTTGCCAATAAGGCGAGTTGACCTCGCATGTGGATGCAGGAGACTCATGCCCGACCTGCCGACCCCGAAGGACGCCGCCGAGGCCGCGATGTTCTCCGAGTGCTGGGACGCGGTCCTTTCCTACGCCGATCTGTGCACCGCCGGCGCCGCCGCGGCCACACAGCTGGCCACGGAGGCGTTCGCGCTCGGGATACGCGAGGCCCGAGCCGACGAGACCGAAAGTGCCCGGAGCACCGGCCGCCGCTCGCCCCGACTCCCCGTGATCCCCCTGCTGTTGACCGCCGTACGCACCACGGCGGCGGCCTGGGAGGCAGGCGGACAGGGCGACGACCTCGACCCCGACCTGCGCCTGTGGCTCAACTCGGACAAGGCCGCCCGCTATACCGGACTTCCGCTGCGGCGCCCGCTCGCCCTGCGCGGCCTGCGCGACCTGCAGGAACCGGACGCCGCTCTGCTGTGGCTGGCCGAGGTGGAGGCGCTGCCGCTGCCCGCGGTGGCCCGTCGGCTCGGCCTCGACCCGGCCCTCGTCGGCGACGAACTCGCCCAGGTACGGGGCCTGTTCAGGGACCGCTGCCACCGCGCCCACCTCGACACACCGATGGACGCGCAGTGCCGCAGCTACGCGCGCCTGCTCGACGCGATCACCAGGTCGCCCGCCGCCGACATCCCGCCGGACCTCTCGCGCCACCTCGCCACGTGCGTGGACTGCGCGGAGGCCGCCGCCTGTCTGCGTGCGCAGGGCGGCGGGCTGCCCGTGGCGCTCGCCGGCGGCGTCATCGGCTGGGGCGGCCTCGCCTACCTGGAGCGCCGCCGCCGGGCGGCCGAGGTGCGCCTCGGCGCCGGGCGACCCGACTCGGCCGACGGGGAGCGGGAGCCCAGGACCGGTACGAACCGTGCGCGCGTCGTGCGCAACGGCCTCCTCGTAGCCGCCGTCCTCGTGTCGCTGCTCGCGCTGGCCGTGTCGATGATGCCGTTCGGCGGCATGGACGACAATGCCGCCAAGGACGATGCCCCGACGGACAGTTCACCGGTGGCGGCCCCCCGCCCGTCCCTGCCTCCCGCCACCTCGTCGCCGCCCGCCTCCCCGACGACGTCCGCCACCGCGACGAAGACCGGCGACAAGAAGGACTCCGACCCGGAACCCCAGGGCACCTCCCAGTCCACGGCCGCCGGCAAACCGGTGCCCGACAAGAGCGAGCCGGCCGCCTGCGAGGTCGCGTACAAGCTGGTCAACCAGTGGCCCGACGGCTTCCAGGCCACCGTCTCCGTCACGTCCCCCGACGCCCTCGACACCTGGCGGGTCGCCTGGTCGTTCCGGGACGGGCAGCAGGTCGGTCAGATGTGGGACGCGAGCTTCGCGCAGAACGGCTCCCGCGTCACCGCCACCGCGGCCGACTACAACAAGTCCGTCGCCGCCGGCGGCAGCCTCTCCTTCGGCTTCATCGCCTCCTGGAGCGGCAAGAACTCCCCGCCGTACGACTTCTATCTCAACGGCCACGTCTGCACGAAAACCAGTTGACGCACCGCCGCCGCAGCGGGCTACTGTTGCGGCGGTTCATACGGCTGCCGACGGCTGCCGTATCCGAAGCGAGCATGGACGAGGAGGTGTCGACCGATGGCTGTCTTTGCGACGAGCGCTGCCCGCATCCAGTTCATCAAGTCCACCTCCGTGGCCGCCGGCTGACGACCTCACACCTCGCCGGGGCCGCCCTGTGAAGGGTCTGTCTTGACTTCCAGCTCTGCTGCTTTCAGTTCCGCTTCCTCTGCTTCTTCTGCTTTCTCCGCGCTCGCTCCCTACGGCTGGGACGACGCATGGGCGGACGAGTTCGCCCCCTACGAGCCCGAGGGGCTGCTGCCCGGGCGGGTGATCCGTGTCGACCGCGGTCAGTGCGACGTGGTCACCGCCGACGGGCTCGTACGGGCCGACACCGCGTTCGTCACCCCGAACGACCCGATGCGGGTCGTGTGCACCGGCGACTGGGTCGCCGTCGAACCCGGCGGCCACCCCCGCTACGTACGGACGTATCTGCCGCGCCGTACCGCCTTCGTGCGCTCCACCTCCTCCAAGCGGTCCGAGGGGCAGATCCTCGCCGCCAACGTCGACCACGCGATCGTCACCGTGTCGCTCGCCCTCGAACTCGACCTCGGCCGCATCGAACGCTTCCTGGCCCTGGCCTGGGAGTCGGGCGCACAGCCGCTGGTCGTGCTCACCAAGGCCGACCTGGTCCCGGACCCGGTGACGCGCGCGCACCTCGTCCAGGACGTCGAGCTGTCCGCGCCGGGAGTCTCCGTCGTACCCCTCAGCGCCCTCGACGGGGACGGGCTCGACATGCTCGTCGCCCTCGTCCGTGGCGGTACGTCGGTGCTCCTCGGCCAGTCCGGCGCGGGCAAGTCGACCCTCGCGAACGCGCTCCTCGGCGCCGACGTGATGGAGGTACAGGCCGCGCGGGACGTCGACGGCAAGGGTCGTCATACGACGACCACGCGCAACCTCCTCGCGCTGCCGGGCGGGGGCGTACTGATCGACACCCCGGGGCTCAGGGGCGTCGGCCTCTGGGACGCCGAGACCGGGGTCGGACAGGTCTTCTCCGAGATCGAGGAGCTGGCCGAGCGGTGCCGGTTCCACGACTGCGCGCACGAGGCGGAGCCGGGGTGCGCGGTGCTTGCCGCGATTGCCTCCGGCGAGCTGGCGGAGCGCCGGTTGGACAGCTACCGGAAGCTCATCCGTGAGAACCAGCGCATCGTGGCGAAGACCGATGCGCGGGTCCGTGCGGAGCTTCGGCGGGAGTGGAAGCGGCGTGGTGCCGAGGGGAGGGCGGCGATGGAGGTGAAGCGGGGGCGGCGCTGAGAGTGCCGGCGGTGCGGAGGGCGCCGATGGTTTCGGTGCCGTGCCCGGGGGCTGCCGCCCCCAGGCCCCCGCTGTCGGCCTGAACGGCCTCGTCCTCAAACTCCCCCGGAGGGGGTGCCCCCAGACGGGCTGAAATTGCTGGACCGGCGGTTCAGCTCCCCGTCCGATTTCCGCTAGCTCTGCCTCCCTTCCCGGCGGAGACTGGACCGTGTGATGGACGAAGACAGCAGGTACGAAGCCGTGCGGAGTCGGGACGGCCGGTTCGACGGGGAGTTCTTCTTCGCCGTCGAGACGACCGGGATCTACTGCCGGCCCAGTTGCCCGGCGGTGACGCCCAAGCGGCGCAACGTCCGGTTCTTCGCCACGGCCGCCGCCGCGCAGGGCTCGGGTTTCCGGGCCTGCCGGCGGTGCCGGCCGGACGCGGTGCCGGGGTCGGCCGACTGGAACGTGCGCGCGGATGTCGTGGGGCGGGCCATGCGGCTGATCGGCGACGGGGTCGTCGACCGGGAGGGCGTCGCCGGGCTCGCCACGCGGCTCGGCTACAGCGCCCGGCAGGTGCAGCGGCAACTCACCGGCGAGCTCGGTGCCGGGCCGGTCGCCCTCGCCCGGGCCCAGCGTGCGCACACCGCGCGCGTGCTGGTGCAGACGACGGAACTGCCGATCACGGAGATCGCGTTCGCGTCCGGATTCGCCAGTGTGCGGCAGTTCAACGACACGATCCGGGACGTGTACGCGTCGACGCCGAGCGAGCTGCGGGCCGCCGCACCCAAGGGGGACCGGGCTCCCCGGCGGGCGGCCACCCCGGCCGCCGGGATCCCGCTGCGGCTCGCGTACCGGGGGCCGTACCAGGCGGGTGCCGTCTTCGACCTACTGGCGGAGGAGGCCGTGCCCGGCGTGGAGGAGGTGAGCGGGGCGCGCGGGCGGCGCACGTACCGCCGTACTCTGCGCCTCCCGCACGGCACCGGCATCGTCGCCGTCGACGAGCGCGCCGGCAGCCCGAAGTCCGCGGGCGGCGCCCATCCCGGCGGCTGGCTGGACGCCCGGCTGCACCTCACCGACCCCCGCGACCTGACCACCGCCGTGGGGCGGCTGCGGCGACTCTTCGATCTCGACGCCGACCCCTACGCCGTCGACGAGCGGCTCGGCGGTGACGAACGGCTCGCGCCGCTGGTCGCCGCCCGGCCGGGGCTGCGGTCGCCCGGCACCGCCGATCCGGACGAGCTGGCGGTGCGAGCGGTGGCCGGGCGGGCGGAGGCCGAGCGGCTGGTGCGGAGGTACGGCAAGGCGCTCGACGCGCCCTGCGGCAGTCTCACCCACCTGTTCCCCGAGCCCGCCGTCCTCGCGGAGGCCGAACCGCACGGCACCCTGGGCGCGCTCACCGCCGCCCTCGCCGACGGCGCCGTACGCCTGGATCCGGGCGCCGACCGCGACGACGCCGCGGCCGGGCTGCTCGCCCTGCCCGGCATGGACGCCGGCACGGTCGCCGCGGTCCGTACCCGGGCCCTCGGCGACCCCGACGTCGCCCCGCCCGACCTGGACGTACCCGACAGCTGGCGCCCCTGGCGCTCCTACGCCCTGCAACACCTGCGCGCAGCAGGAGAGTTGGATGATCTCCGATGACCACCCGCTGGACCCACGTCGACAGCCCCGTCGGCCCGCTCCTCCTCACCGCCGACGCGGACGGCGCGCTGACCTCGCTCTCCGTACCCGGGCAGAAGAACGGCCGCACGGTTCAGGAGGGTTGGCTCCATGACGCCGGCCTCTTCCGGGCGGCCGAGGAACAGCTCGCCGCCTACTTCGCCGGTGAACTCAAGGGATTCCGGCTGGAGTTCAGTACGCAGGGGAGTGAGTTCCGGGAGAAGGTCTGGGACGCCCTGGACACGGTTCCCTACGGGGCCACCACGACGTACGGCGAGATCGCCGCTCGGATCGGGGCGTCGCGGGCCGCCGTGCGGGCCGTCGGGGGTGCGATCGGGGCCAACCCGCTGCTGATCGTCCGGCCGTGCCATCGGGTGATCGGTGCGGACGGCTCGATGACCGGGTATGCGGGGGGCCTGGAGCGCAAGGTGCGGCTGCTCACCCTCGAAGGCGTGCTCCAGGTCTGAAACCGCCCGACGAGTCCCTAGGGCCCTTCTGATGGATCTCCGCGGCGTCGCGGCGCCCGGCACGCACTCCCCCACTGCCTCAAGGGCGTGGGGGGACCCCCAGCCGCACGGTGCGAAGGGCCAGGTGGCTCCGCCACATGACCCTTCGCGCCGCACGCCGAGCGCACGCACCGAACGCCGCTCCTTCTTCCACGGAGATCCATCAGAAGGGCCCTAATCCTCCAGCCCCCAGCTGTGGATCCGCCGCGGGTGGACGCGGATCAGCTCCTCGCTGAAGTGCGGGCCCAACTCGTGCGGACCAGTGAGGAGTTCGGCCTCGCCGCGGATGTCGACGCCGCGCACCTTCCACGGGTGCAGGCTCGCGATGTCGTCGACGACCAGGGCGACCCTGGGGTTCTGCTGGAGGTTGCGCCACTTCTTGGTGCGGCCCATCGCGTAGCCGCCGATCAGGATCGTGCCGTCGTCCTGCGGGAAGAAGCCGACCGGGTTGGCCTGCGGCTGGCCCTGCGGGTCGACGGTGGCCAGCCGTCCCAGCCGCTGCGACTTCAGGTACGCGCGCTCGGCCTCGCTGAATGCGGTCATGGCAGTCAGCCAAACACGCCTGTCCACCGCGCACATCGTCTCCTCGGCCTAGTGCCGCGGGCCTACGTCCGCCGCGTCAGCCCCAGATGACCGCGCCGAGCCATGCCCCGGCGATCAGCAGACAGGTGAACAGCTCCGCCAGCACGCTGGAGCCGCCCGAGCGCATCACGGTGCGCAGAGCCGCCATCGCCTCGCCGTGCCGGCCCAGGCGCAGGCGTTCGTAGAGGTAGATGCCGCCGATGAAGCCGGGGATCGCGCCGAGCACGGGGATCAGGACGAAGCCCAGGAACGCGCCCGCCCCCGCGTACACCGCCATGCGAGGGGTCGCGCCGCTCTCGCGCAGCCGTCTGGGCGGCAGCGCCCAGCGCACCACCTGGGAGAGGAACAGCGCGACGGTCGTGCCCACCAGGACCCACCAGGACACGGGCTGCGGATCCTTCAGCGCCCACCACAGGACCGCGGCCCACACGAGCCACGACCCCGGCACCCCGGGCACCAGAACTCCGCACAGGCCGAGCAGGAGGACCAGTCCGACCAGCAGGAGGTCCCACACTCCCATCTGTCCAGAGTGCAGGAGAAGGAGAGAAGGCGCAGGTCAGTGAGTGATCATCCGGCTCGGTCCCGGGTCACCCAGCCCCGCTCGTACGCATGCCGGCCCAGCTGCAGCCGGGTCGTCACCCCGGTCAGTTCCATCAGCCGCTTCACCCGGCGCTGCACGGTCCGCAGGCCCAGGTCGAGCTGTTTGGCGACGCTCGCGTCCGTCAGGCCGGCCAGCAGCAGGGACAGGATCTCCAGGTCCGTGCCGTCGGGACCGTCCGGGCCCTGCTCGGTGACGCCGGACGCGCCGAGCCGCAGCGGCAGCGCCTCCCGCCGCCCCTCCCCGAAGACCCCGCGGGGTGCGCGGTGGCGGGCTGTATTGATATGCGGCTCCGCCCCGTGGAGCCACGGCACAAACCCGCCTCGGCACATCATCGCCGTACCACCCGGCACTCTGCCAAGGTGTCGCCACAGCCCTGTCGGACCGGCACCTGCCTGGGCAGGAAACCAACCGGGAAATCACAGCCGATCTCCAGGAAGATGCGTCAAACTCAGGGCCGGTCCGACCGGAGTGGGCCTGATTTCGGTCACCCAGAACGTGATCCGGGACCGAGTCGTGCCGTCGACGCACCCGGCGGTACGAGGGGATCCGGGCCCGGATCACTCCGACGTCGCCGGGCGGTTCTCCCGTGGGGGGTGGAACCGTCCGGCGGCTTTCGCGCAGCCTCGGCCGGTGACTTCTTGCGCACCGCCGTTCGAGGACTCACTCGACGCGCCGTTCGACGCGCAGTGCCGCGCCGGTTTTTCCCGATGCCCCGTTTTCATACGGCCCTTGCGGTGGACAATTAGGGGCATGAGCCAGCAGGGGGGAAGTCCCACCGGTCACGAGGACGACTGGTGGGGTCAGCTGTACGACGAGTCGACCGAGGACACGGGCCCGACACCCGCGCCCGACACCCTGGACGACCGGTTCGCATCCGTGGCGGGAGCCATGGACGGCGAGTCGGATGCCGGGGCGGAGGCGGTGGACGAGGGGGTCGCCGCGGGGGCGGGAGTTCCCGCGCAGCGCCCCGGGGACGCCGAGGCGACGCAGGCACCGCCGCGCGCCGGGTTCGCCCAGCAGCGGGCGCGCTGGGAACCCCCGCCGGGCACGCCCGACGGCCCGGCGATCCTCGCTTCCCCGGCCGGCGGCCGTACATCCAGGGAGAACCCCGCCACGACGGTCGCCGCCTCGCGGATGCCCTCCGACTCACCTGCGCCGCCGGCCACACCGGCGTCGGCCGGCCCCGGCGGCAGGGCGGATGCGGATCCCGGCCAGGACGGCGCCCGGACCGCTGCCGTCGAAGAAGCCGCCGCCCCGGCCCCGCACACCACGGGCCGCCATCGTGCCGCCGATGCGGCGCCGGTGCCGCAGGAGAACGCCACCGCGTCGGCGCCGGCCCCCACCGCCGCCCCCCCGACGCCGACCCCGGACACCCCCGCCCCGCAGCCCACCGAGGCCGACCCCGCCCAGGACCCCGCGCGCGCCCCGCACGCCACCCGTACCGCCACCCACCTCGACCTCCCCACCCTCCCCCCGGCCCCGGTCGACTACGTCGGCTCGGGCCCGCCCACCTACGACGCCGAACCCACCGCACTCCCGCCCGCCGACCCCGACGACCTCGACGACCTGGTCGCGGACACCGTGCTGGACGGCGCGAAGTACGGGACCTGGACGATGAGGGCGGTCTCCCTGCGCGGGGACTCCGCGCGGTACCGGGGTGAACCGCGCCGCGACTCCCTCCTCACCGCCCGCTTCGGCACCGGCGAACAGGCGCTGATCCTGGTGGCGATGGCCACCGGCGCCCGCGCCACGCCGGGTGCGCACCGGGCGGCCGCCGAGGCCTGCCACTGGATCGGCCGTGCCGTCGGCCGCAGTCACGCACGGCTCGCGGAGGACATAAGGGCCGCCCGGCGCGGCGACCTCAAGTCGGGCCTGCACCGCCTCACCGACCGCAGCCTCGGCAAACTCCGCGCCGGCGCCGCCGAGCAGGGCATCGAACCGGAGGAGTACTCCGCCACCCTGCGCTGCCTGCTCCTGCCCGCCGACCCGGAGTGCCGTACCCGCGTCTTCTTCGGTGTGGGCGCCGGCGGACTGTTCCGGCTGCGCGACGGCGACTGGCAGGACATCGAGCCGCGCGTCACCGATGTCACCGGCGAAGCGGTCGTCGGCTTCGGCTCGCTGCCCGCCGAGACGCCGGAGGGCGACCGCCTCACCATGGACCTCGGCATCACGACCCCGCCCAGCCCGTACGACCCCGCCCCCGAGCCGCCCCGCGAACCCTTCCGGTTCCGTGCCTCCGTGGCCCGCCCGGGTGACACGCTCCTGATGTGCACCGGCGGCCTCGCGGAGCCGCTGCGCGGCGAACCCGACCTGTGCCGGTACCTGACCACCCGGTGGTCCGGGGCCACCCCGCCCGGCCTCGCCTCGTTCCTCGCCGACACCCAGGTCAGGGTCAAGGGCTACGCGGACGACCGTACGGCCGCCGCCGTTTGGGAGGCGTGAGGGCCGGGGCTGTGAATTCATGGACCCACAGGGATCCGCGGAGACCGAAGGGCATGAGTGCGCCATGGCCAAGCAGAACGTCGCCGAACAGTTCGTCGACATCCTCGTCCGCGCCGGAGTCAAGCGCCTCTACGGAGTCGTCGGCGACAGCCTCAACCCGGTCGTGGACGCCGTACGCCGCAACGCCGCCATCGACTGGGTGCACGTCCGCCACGAGGAGACGGCCGCGTTCGCGGCCGGTGCGGAGGCGCAGATCACCGGGAAGCTGGCCGCCTGCGCCGGCTCCTGCGGGCCCGGCAACCTCCACCTCATCAACGGCCTGTACGACGCCCACCGCTCCATGGCCCCCGTGCTCGCCCTCGCCTCCCAGATCCCGTCCAGCGAGATCGGCCTCGGCTACTTCCAGGAGACCCACCCCGACCAGCTGTTCCGCGAGTGCAGTCACTACAGCGAACTCATCTCCAACCCGAAGCAGATGCCGCGGCTGCTGCAGACCGCCATCCAGCACGCCGTCGGGCAGTCCGGCGTCAGCGTCGTCTCCCTCCCCGGCGACATCGCCGACCAGCCCGCCCCCGACAAGGCCGCCGAGACCGCCCTCGTCACCTCCCGGCCCACCGTCCGCCCCGGCGACACCGAGATCGACCGGCTCGTCGAGATGATCGACCGGGCCGACAAGGTCACCCTGTTCTGCGGCAGCGGCACGGCGGGCGCGCACGCCGAGGTCATGGAGTTCGCCGGGAAGATCAAGTCACCGGTCGGGCACGCGCTGCGGGGCAAGGAGTGGATTCAGTACGACAACCCGTACGACGTCGGCATGAGCGGGCTGCTCGGCTATGGCGCCGCCTACGAAGCCACCCACGAATGCGACCTGTTGATCCTGCTCGGCACCGACTTCCCGTACAACGCGTTCCTCCCGGACGACGTCAAGATCGCCCAAGTCGACGTCAGGCCCGAGCGTTTGGGCCGCCGCTCCCGGCTCGACCTGGCCGTGTGGGGCGACGTACGGGAGACGCTGCGCTGTCTGATCCCGCGGGTGAAGCCCAAGGAGAACCGGCGCTTCCTCGACCGGATGCTCAAGAAGCACGCGGACGCGCTGGAGGGGGTGGTGAAGGCCTACACCCGCAAGGTGGAGAAGCACGTCCCCATCCACCCCGAGTACGTGGCGTCCGTGCTCGACGAACTCGCCGACGAGGACGCGGTGTTCACCGTCGACACCGGGATGTGCAACGTCTGGGCGGCGCGCTACATCTCGCCCAACGGCCGCCGTCGCGTCATCGGTTCCTTCTCCCACGGCTCGATGGCGAACGCGCTGCCGATGGCGATCGGCGCCCAGTTCACCGACCGCGGCCGTCAGGTCGTGTCGATGTCGGGGGACGGCGGGTTCTCCATGCTGATGGGCGACTTCCTGACCCTGGTGCAGCACGACCTCCCGGTGAAGGTCGTCCTCTTCAACAACTCCTCCCTCGGCATGGTCGAGTTGGAGATGCTGGTCGCGGGCCTGCCGTCCTACGGCACCGCCAACAAGAACCCCGACTTCGCCGCCGTCGCCCGCGCCTGCGGTGCCCACGGCGTGCGCGTCGAGAAGCCCAAGGACCTCGCCGGTGCCCTGAAGGCTGCCTTCAAGCACAAGGGCCCGGCTCTCGTCGACATCGTCACCGACCCCAACGCCCTGTCCATCCCGCCGAAGATCAGCGCCGAGATGGTGACCGGCTTCGCCCTGTCCGCCTCGAAGATCGTGCTGGACGGCGGGGTCGGCCGGATGCTCCAGATGGCCCGCTCCAACATCCGCAACGTGCCTCGCCCTTAGAGCCGAGAGACCCTAGTCGCCGTACGGGACCCACTGCCGCTCGCCGGAGCCGTTCGTGCCGTACCAGTAGCGCGGCAGGCCCTTGATGCTGCTCGTGCGGAACGGGCGGCCGTGGTCGTCGATGCGGACCGTGCCACTGCGGCCCTGGGAGGACCAGTCGAGTTCGAGGTACCAGCGGGCGTCGTGGGCCAGCGTTGTCGCGTCGACCAGCAGAACCTCCGGATCCTCGGCGGAGACGCGGTACGGGAAGTGCACGGCCGGGATGGTGTGTTCGCTGTCGGCGCCGTCCTTGGGGCGGGCGATGGGGCGGTCGGCATCGAGGTTCACGGTGAAACTGCGGGGGGTGAGCTCACCGCCGCAGCCCTGGTCCATGGCGTACGCGCTGCCGGAGGCGGGATTGCCGCGGCTGACGATACGAACGCGAAGCGCCTCCAGGACCACGGCCGTGGACGACCGCCCCTGCACCGAGATCTGCACCATCGTCTGGCGTCCGTGCACCGCGCCCTGCGTCGCCGCCCAACTCCCGGCGTCCTGCTGCACGGGCGGCGGGGGGACCTGCGCGGGCGTCTTGTCGATGACGTAGTCGTGGCCGCAGCCGCCCTGCCAGACCTGGGAGTCCGCGTGCCAGGTCAGGGGCAGGCCGGTGGCCGGCTTCCCGGCGGCGGTGGGGCCCGTGCCCGGCGCGGACGAGGCCGGGGCCTTGTTGGCGCCGGGTGAGGACGAGCCGTGGCCGGCGGCGCTGGGGGAGGAACTCGCGGACGGCTTCGTCTTCGACGAGCCGTGGGGTGCCGTGGGAGCGGTCGTACGCGGGCCGGCGGACGAGTGCGGGTCGGCCGCGGCGTCCGAGGAGCGGTCGGTCGACAGGGCGGAGAGGCTGCCCAGGGTGGCGAGCAGCGCGCAGGCGACGCCGGTGGACGCCAGCACCCGCCGGCGGCGGTACCAAGGGCGGGGCGCGGGAGCGGGGGAGGAGGTGGAGGCGGAAGTGGAGGCGGGAGCCGGGGTGGGCTCGGCGGCCAGGGTGGGCTCGGGCTCACCCGTCTCCTGTGCCTCTCGCGTCTCCTCCGCGGCAGCCGGCGGACCGCCCGCCGAAGCCGCCGCTCGCACCCGCTGCCGTGCCGCCACCGCGAGCAGCCACAGCCGGTGCAGTTCGAGGCGTTCCTCCGGTGTCGCCGAGCAGAAGGCCGCGAGTCGCTCCACGGGCGCGAAGTCCTGCGGTACGGCTTCGCCCGCGCAGTAACGGTGGAGCGTCGAGGTGTTCATGTTCAGGCGCCGGGCCAGCGAGCCGTAGCTCCGGTCCGTACGGTCCTTCAGTCTTCGCAGCAGGGCCGCGAACTCCTCGACGTCGTCCCGTGTCTCCACCGTTCCTCCGTCGTCCGCCGCATCCGGTATCCCAGGCACTCCATATACCTGCACGTCAGATGGGCTGGGATGGTTCCACCGTCGCCGATCGGGCGTCAGCCGTTGCGCCGGGCTCCCGGGACGGCCGATGCTCTTGGTGTCGCACCGACCAGGACCGACCGACCGGCGTCGCGGCGACATCCGACACCCATGCACTCATTCACGGGGGACATCCATGCCCAAGCGCACCAGAGCAGGCGCGCTCACCGCACTCGCCGTCACGGCCCTGGCCGTCTCGGCGGCACTCGCCGGACCGGCCGCCGCAGCCCCGAAGGCGCCCGGCTTCCTCTCGGCCGGCGACCTGCCGCCGCACCCGACCTCGTCCTGGACGGCCGGCAAGGTCACCGCCGGGGTGCCGGAGGAAGTGGAACAGGACCGCTGTCTGGGCATGGCGCTGGGCGGCGGCCAGGACTCCTGGTACCGCGACTTCCGGACCGACCTCGACGCGGGCGCCCGGCAGGTCGGCGTCGAACTGAACAGCGTCAGCGCGGCGAAGGGCCGGTTCGCGCGGCTGAACCAGGACATCAGGTCCTGCGCGGCACGGATCGAGAAGGCCGACCCGGAGACCGAGGCCACGCTCAAGGACTACGGCACGCTGCCCGTCGAGGAGGGCGCCCACGTCTACGGCCTGCACACCGAGACCTCCTGGGGCGCGACCGACATCCGCCTCCTGTCGGTCGGACGGGACGGCAGGACCGTGACCGTCGTCGACTGGGGCCGGATGGGCGGCTTCAAGGACGCGCCCGTCAAGGCCTTCAGGAAGACGACCACGACGGCCGTGAACAAGCTCCACTGACCGCATGACCAGGGCCGCCCTCCCGCCACGGGGGTCGGGAGGGCGGCCCGCGACCGACCATCGACGACCACGAGCACGTACCGAAAACGGGGAACTCAGATGAACCGCAAGACCCGCACCGTCCTGACCGCCGGTGTCCTCGCCCTCGGCCTCGGCCTCGGCACCACCGCCCAGGCCTCCGCCGGCACACCGCGCAGCGTCAGCGGCAAGCCGTCCGACAACATCACCCGCATCGCCGACTTCTACGGCACCTACATCGACGCCGTGAACGACGAGGGCAGCGGCGACCTCCGGGACGCCCTGCGCAGCCACTACCTCACCGCCGACTTCCAGAAGGAGCTGAACGCCTGGGAGGACAAGGAGCACGCCGACGGCGTCCTGCGCGCCCAGAACGTCCCGCTCGCCTGGAAGGTCACCGACAACGGCACCGCCGACTACACGGAGGCCGTCGTCACCCTCACCTGGAGCCGCGACACCAGCACCAAGCTGATCGTCGACATGACCCGCGACACCCACAAGATCTTCCACATCGGGGAGAAGGGCATCGGCGGGAAGTAGCCCGGGGGAGCGGGCGGGGCGCTACGCCGGCCGCAACCGCACCGTGAGGATCTGGAACGGCCGCAGCTCGAAGGCCAAGGGGCTCAAGTCGCTTTCGTGCAGCGGCCGTTCCAGCAGGTCCGTCACCTCGGCGCGGCCGACCGGGAACCCGGGCGTCAGCGTGGCCCGCGCCCGCCCGCCCCGGGACTCGTACAGCCGTACCACCACATCCCCGCTGCGGTCCTCGGCCAGCTTGACCGACTCGACGGTCACTCCGGGATGGTCGACCCGCACCAGTGGCTCCACCACCGGCGCCCCGGCCACCCGCAGCGGCAGGTTCAGCGCGAGCCCCTCCGCGACCGCGTGCCCGACGTCCGCGCCCGGCAGCAGTGCGTAGGTGAAGCGGTGCGTGCCCAGGTCCGTTTCGGGGTCGGGGCTGTGCGGGGCGCGCAGCAGCGTCAGGCGTACGGTCGTGCCGAGGCCGCCCTCGGACGGGGTGCGGGTCACGTCGTGGCCGTACGTGGAGTCGTTGAGGACCGCCACGCCGTAACCCTCCTCCGCGATCCTGAGCCAGCGGTGCGCGCAGATCTCGAAACGGGCCGCGTCCCAGGACGTGTTGGTGTGCGTCGGGCGGTGGACGTGCCCGAACTGGATCTCCGCCGTGGACCGTTCGGCGTGCACGTCGATCGGGAAGGCGGCCTTCAGCACCTTCTCGGACTCCTGCCAGTCGACGTCCGTGACGATGTCGACGCGCCGGGCACCGGCCGCCAGCCGGAGTTCCTGAGTGATCCGCGACTTCCCGAACGTCCGCGTCACCCGCACCACCGCCCGCAGCGGCCCGTCCTCCACGAGCTCGACCGATTCGACGTCCGTGAGGTCCGTGTGCCGGCGCCGGTAGTGCCGGTCGATGTCCCAGGCGTCCCAGGCGTTGGGATGGTCGGGGTGCAGCTGGAGGAGATTGCCGGGGCCGCACAGGACCTCGCGGTCGGCGGCCAGGTCGCGGACGGAGGAGAGCAGACCCCGCGCGTCCACGGTCACCCGCAGCCGGGAGTTCTCCAACACGTGGGTGTCGCCGTCCCGTTCCGCCCGTACGGCCTCGTCCGCGGTGTCCGGGACCGGAGCGCTGCCCAGCCCCGGCACCGTCACCAGCCCGTCCCCGACGACCTCCGTCCGCTCGTACGGCGAGGCGTTGAACACCGCCGGTCCGTCCGTCCCGAGAGCCGCGACCGCCCCCGCCGTGATCTCCTCCACCTCGGCCAGCACCCGCGCGTACGTGTCCCGCGCCTCCCGGTGCACCCAGGCGATCGACGACCCGGGCAGGATGTCGTGGAACTGGTGCAGCAGCACCGTCTTCCACAGCCGGTCCAGGGCGTCGTGGGGACAGGCGTACGACGGATTGCGCACCGACGCTGTCGCGCACCACAACTCGGCCTCGCGCAGGGCGTGTTCGGACCGCCGGTTGCCCTGCTTGGTCTTGGCCTGTGTGGTGTACGTCGCCCGGTGCAGCTCCAGGTACATCTCGCCCGACCACGCCGGCGCATGAGGCCCGTACTCCTCCTCGGCGGCCGCGAAGAAGGCGGACGGCTTCTCGATCTCGACCCGCGGTGAGCCCTCCAGGGAGCGCAACCGCCGGGCCTTCTCCAGCATTTCGCGGGTCGGACCGCCGCCGCCGTCACCCCAGCCGAAGGGCACCAACGACCGAGTGGCCCGCCCCTTGTCGGCGAAGTTGCGTTCCGCGTGGGCGAGTTCGCGGCCGTGGAACTGGGAGTTGTAGGTGTCGACGGGCGGGAAGTGGGTGAAGACGCGGGTGCCGTCGATGCCCTCCCACCAGAAGGTGTGGTGAGGCATCTTGTTGGACTGGTTCCAGCTGAGTTTCTGGGTGAGGAACCAGCGGATTCCGGCCAGTTTCGCGAGCTGCGGGAAGGCGGCGGTGTAGCCGAAGGAGTCCGGCAGCCAGATCTCCTCCGTCTCCACGCCCAGCTCCTCGGCGAAGAACCGCTTGCCGTGCACGATCTGCCGGGCGAGTGCCTCACCGCCGGGCATGTTGGCGTCCGACTCCACCCACATCGAACCCACGGGCGCCCAATTGCCGTCCCGCACTGCCTTCTTGATCCGCTCCCAGATGTGCGGCTGGTGCTCCTTCACCCAGGCGTACTGCTGGGCCTGCGAGCAGGAGAACACCAGCTCCGGGTAGTCGGCGGCGAGCGCCGTGACGTTGGCGAAGGTGCGCGAGGCCTTGCGGACGGTCTCGCGCAGCGGCCACAGCCAGGCCGAGTCGATGTGGGCGTGCCCGGTCGCGGAGATCCGGTGCGCGCTCGCCGAGGCCGGCCGGGACAGGACGTCCGTCAGGGCGGCGCGGGCCGCCTGCGCCGTCCCGGACACGTCGTGCAGGTCGAGCGCGTCGAGCATGTCCTCCAGCGCCCGCAGGATCTCGTGCCGCCGGGGCCGGTCCATGGGCAGCTCGTGCATCAGCTCCGACAACACCTCCACGTCCAGGACCAACTGCCACACGGCTTCGTCGAGTACGGCGAGGTCGGCAGAGCGGAATCGGTAGACGGGCCGATCCCCGGCGGTCAGGACGTCGCCCAGATGCGTGGGTTCGAAGCCGTGCAGCACGGCCGGATTGGCCGCCGCCTCCAGGAGCAGATGCACCGGTTCGCCTCCGCTCGCCGGGGCGCCGACGGTGAGGTGACGGTTGCGCGGGTGAATGCCCTTCAGGGGCACGCCTGCTGCGTCGTAGAGCAGGCCCTCCGCCTGGAAACCGGGGCCGTCGCCGGTGAATCCGGGGTCGATCACCGCCTCGACGCGGCGGCCCGCCCACTCCTCGGGCACCCGGCCCGACAAGCGGAACCAACTCGTCGACCAGGGCTTTCCCCAGACCGTTCCGGTTGTGAAGGTCTCGTATTCGGCGGCGAGTGCCCGGTCCACCGGCACCGGTTCGCCGGGCACATGCCACACGGACAGGACCAGTGGCACACGCTCCGCGTACTGGGCGGGCCGTACGAACTGCCCCATGGCGCGCTCGAGTCGCGCCTCCACCAGCGTTCGGTCGTCGTGCACGGCGGCTCCCTCGGCGCTCGGGTGTCATGTCCCAGGGGGTCATCTACCCGGCCGGAACCTCCGCACCCGTGGCCGAACACCTGGTCGTTGACGATTCGACATGACTGGCGCGGGTCCTGTGGGGCATGGATCCCGTGAACGTGTTCGACAAGGAGGGGACCGACATCGGCACGCGGGCGGGGGTCATGAAGAGGCAGGCGCGAGGGGGCGGTCCCATGGCGATCGGGGCCTTCTCGGCGAAGACAGCGGAGGAAACGGCCGACGGAGGCACGGAAGGGAAGCAGCCGTCCCAGTTACGGCAGAGGCTCGGACGGGCGGATCTGAAGGCGGTGCCCGAGGCACGCAGGGCGCTGCGCGAGCTGCTACGGCAGTGGGGCAGGCCCGGCCGGTCCGACATAGCGGAGCTGCTCACCAGCGAACTCGTCACCAACGCACTCATCCACACCGACCACGACGCGGTCCTGACGGCCACCGTCGGACCCCGTGGACTGCGGGTGGAGGTAAGGGACTTCGTGGCCCGCAGGCCGCGACTGCGCGTACCGAACGCCGACGACGGTACGCACGGCAGAGGCCTGGTCCTGGTGCAGTCCCTCGCGGACGCGTGGGGGGTACGGGCGCACGGGGTGGGGAAGGTGGTGTGGTTCGAACTCGACGCCGGAGTCGCATAACACGGGAAGGGGGCGTGACCCGAAGGTCACGCCCCCTTCCCGATGCTGCTGTTCCTAGCCGAACTGCTGCTCCAGGTCCTTGAGCTTGCGCTCCAGGGAGTCGAGGCGCGGCAGGGCCATCGTGTCGTCCTCCGCGGTGAGGTCGACCGTGAGCGGGTCAGTACCACTCTTGCGGACGGGCTGCAGGGACGGGCGAGAGCGCACGGGCAGCGGTTCCGGGGCCGATATGGCAGGCTCCGCGGTGACCGAGGCCGAGGCCCGCTCCAGGGCCTGGGGCTCCGGCTGACGTCCGCCGCCACGGCCGATGAACCCGCGGTGGCCCCGGCTGATGGCCTTGAGCTGGGCGCGCTCCAGGCGGTCGTGCTCGCGTCGGCGCAGCCGGTTCTGCTCCTTCTGCCGCTGGTCCTCGCGCACCTCGTCGACCGCCTCGTCCAGGCTGCGCACGTTCTCCAGCAGCATCAGCGACCAGGCCTTGTACGTCTCACGCGGGGCCCGCAGCCAGCGGACGATACGGATCTGCGGCAGCGGACGCGGCACCAGACCCTGCTCGCGCAGCGCGGCCCGGCGGGTCTGCTTCAGTGCGCGGTCGAACAGCACGGCCGCCGACAGGGACATACCCGAGAAGAACTGCGGAGCGCCGTCGTGGCCCATGCCCCTGGGCGCGTGCACCCAGTTGAACCAGGCCGCGGCACCCGCGAACGTCCACACCAGTATCCGGGAGCCGAGGGCCGCGTCACCGTGGCTGGCCTCGCGCACCGCGAGCACGGAGCAGAACATGGCCGCACCGTCCAGGCCGAACGGCACCAGGTATTCCCAGCCGTTGGTGAGGCCGAGGTTCTGCTGCCCGAAGCCGACCAGACCGTGGAAGGAGAGCGCGGCGGCCACCGCCGCACAGCAGAACAGGAGGACATAGGAGGCGGTGCCGTATATGGCCTCCTTGCGCCTGCGGCGCTCCTCGCTGCGCTCCCACGTGTCGTCCGTCTTCGCGTGCTCCCCCGACCGCTTGCTGCGCGCGAGCACCGCTACCGCCGCCAGCATGCCCAGGAGCAGTACGGCGCCCGGAAGCAGCCAGTTCAGCGATATGTCGGTCAATCTCATCTGGGGTCCCTTGCATTGGGATAGGGCGTAACGCCCGCCATAGTGGCCCAATCCCACCGGCCCTCAGGGGGTTTCGGGGCAAGAGGCCGCCAAGGAAGTGCAAGGGGATGCCCAAGGCGGCTTTCTGCTCGAACTGCCGCTTGAGGGGCGGGAGTTGAGTTCGAATAAGACTACCCGTACGGGTGGTTCCACGGAAAGTTCCTGCGCCAAGTGAGGAAATTGTGAAGTGTCTGTAACCGGGCGGGCGTCTCGTTCGCCGGTGATCCTAGCGGGACGGCCGTCGGCCGACGTGGCCGGGGGTGTCTGAGGGTGCCTCAACTCGCGGCTGCGGCCAGCAGCTTGGTGACCCGGTCCGCGTCGCAGGTGCGCGGGCAGGTGGCGCAGGTGTCCTCGGGGCGCACTGTGTAGAACATGCAGCAGCTCGCCCGGTCCCGGGTGGGCAGTGACTCCCCGTCGGGTCCGGTCAGTTCCCGGAAGGCCGCGGATCCGGCGTACGGCTTGGTGGCCCCCGGCAGCAGCGCCTCCAGCTCGCGCATGGCGCGCCGTTCCTCGCCGAGCAGATGGGCGATGTACCAGAGACCCTCCACGACCTCGTCGGTCGCCATGCCCCACAGGGCCCGCCCGCGCCGCCGCATGCGCGGCCCGAACCCGGCGAGGACGGGTTCGAGATGCTCGGCGACCGCGGCCCGCACCTCCGCCCGCAGCGCCTCCTCGTCGGCGATCACGCGGGCGCCGGGCAGTGCGGCGGCCGGATCGCCGGGCAGGCAGGCGAAGCCGGCCGGGCGCACGGCCATGCGGCCTATGGAGAGGCCGGGGGCGGTGCGGTCGTACGAGACGTGGGTGACGGGGAGGCGGGGCACCCGGCGGTTCAGGAACCACGGCACGGTGATCAACAGGCAGGCGGGCCAGGCGTACCGGTGCAGTCCGAAGCTCGCCACGACGTCCGGCCGTGCCCGCAGTCCGTAGTCGCGCAGTACCTGTGCGTCGTCCCATGCGAGAAACGCCTCGAGGTCCGCGCCGCCCTCCGCGAGCGAGGCGGCGGAGATCCATCCGTCCCCCGTCGGGACCTGCTCGGCGGCGTCTGTTTCCATGACGGCCAGCCCCGGGAAGACCCCGGTCAGACGGGCGTAGGCATCCGTGAGTGCCGAGTGGGGCACGGGCATGCGGAGACCACCGATCCACGACGGGTGCATGACGATTTTGAAGGTAAGCCTAACCTTACCCAAGATCCATGGGATTTGAACTGGTGGCATCTGCGCCTATGGTGCTGACGGACGAGTAACAACCCGCCGTAATGACCCCAAGTACCGACACGTCCTCGGGAGGACCTGTGAAGCAGAGCGCGCAGGGCTCCGCGGAGACGGGAATCGAGCAGGTCCGGGCCGGCGCGGCACCTCGGGTGCCGCCGCAGCCCAGGGCCCAGGACGTGGACCGGGAGCGAGGCGTCGCCCCGGGTGCCGCCCGAGGCGAGCACACGCACAGCGAGCAGCCGATGCCCCGGCCGCGCCTGGTCCAGCGGGCCTCCGTGCGCGGGCAGATCCTCGACGCGCTGCGCACCGCGCTGGTCGCGGGCGAGCTGACACCGGGCGAGGTGTACTCGGCGCCAGCGCTGGGGGACCGGTTCGGGGTCTCCGCGACGCCGGTGCGCGAGGCGATGCAGCAGCTCGCGCTCGAGGGTGCCGTCGAGGTCGTCCCCAATCGCGGGTTCCGGGTCATCGAGCGGGGCGCCCGGGAGCTGGCCGAGCTGGCCGAGGTCCGCGCGCTGATCGAGATCCCCGTGATGCTGCGCCTGGCCCGCACGGTCTCCGCCGACCGCTGGGCCGGCCTGCGCCCCCTCGCCGAGGCGACCGCCCGCGCCGCGGCCTCCGGCTGCCGCGCGACCTACGCCGAGTCGGACCGCACCTTCCACCGCGCCCTGCTCGCCCTGTCCGGCAACGAACAACTGACCCAGATCGCCGACGACCTCCACCGCCGCGCCCAGTGGCCCCTGGTCGGAGCCCCACCCACGCGCGGCCACGCCGACCTGCTGGCAGACGCGGCCGAGCACACGGCCCTGCTGGACGCACTGATCGCCCGGGACCTGGACGTGGTGCGGGCGTTGGTGGGGGAGCACTTCGCGGGGGCGTGAACTCTTTCAGCCGGTCCGGCGTTTGAGGACGAGGCCGTTCAGGCCGATACGGGGGTCCAGGGGGCTCAGCCCCCTGGAGGGTGCCGGCTAGGCCGTCGCCGCCCCCGCCGCCGGCGGAGCCAACTGCCGTGCCAGCCACGTGGGCACACCACCCAGCAACCGGAACAGCCGCCCAGCCTCCTCCCGAAGCCGAGAAGCCTCCGGCTCGGCCTCCGCATCGGCCAACGACGCCAGCGCCGGCGCCGTCCCCACCAGGTACCCCAACTCCTCCCGGATCCGCAGCGATTCGGCGAACCCGTGCCGCGCCTCGGCCAACTCCCCTTCCCGCAGCGCGAGTCCGGCAAGGTGGCGCCACGTGAACGACAGCAGCAGTGGATCGGAGTGCGCCGTGGCCCCCGCATGCGCCCGCCGATACGCCGCCCGCGCGGCCTGCGGCGAACGCGCGAGGTTCTCGGCGAGCAGCCCCCGCCGGAAGTCCAGCAACGGCCGCCCCGCCGCCCCCGGAGCGATCAGCGCCGCCGCCCGCCCCAGCGCGGCCCGCGCCTCGTCGGCCCGGTCGCGCACTCCGTGCAACGTGGCCGCGTACGCAAGCTGCCCGCGTTCACAAGCGGCCGCGCCCCGCTCCTCGTCGGTGTGGGCCAGCGCCTCGGCCGTACGCAGCGCGTCCTCGGCGTCCTGCCAGCCCTGCTCGGTGTACAGACACCGCTCGACCAGCAGCGCGGCCCGCTGCAGCGAGGCGTCCGCGCCGTCGGGCTGGAGCAGTGCCGCCGCGTCGGCCCAGCAGGCGCGCGAGCGCAGCCGCCATACCGCGGTCTGGAGGGGATCGTCACCAGCGGTCGTTCCGTTACCAGACATGGCGGTATGCGCCACGTTGCCCTCCCCAAGGTCCTGTCCTTCGGATCAGCTCCGGCGTCGCAAGGCACCGCGCCTTGACACCGACCCGATCCGAGGACAGGCCCAGCACGCCATCGAGCTGTTGAGTGGTGGCGGCATCTCAGCACGAATCGCGGCGCCCGGCCAAGGGGGTGGGTGAAGGATTTCACAAAGTCGTGGGACAGCGACGGCACTTCGTGCCACCCACGTTCCATGCCCTGGTGACCTCAGCTCATGCGCAATGCCAAGAAGAAATCGAGCTTGTCCTCCAGCCGGGACAGGTCACGGCTCGTCAACTGCTCGATCCGCCCGACCCGATAGCGCAGCGTGTTGACGTGCAGGTGGAGCCGGGTCGCGCAGCGCGTCCAGGAGCCGTCGCAGTCGAGAAACGCCTCCAGGGTGGGGATCAACTCGGCGCGGTGGCGGCGGTCGTAGTCGCGCAACGGATCCAGCAGCCGCGCGGTGAAGGCCCGCCGCACGTCGTCCGGGACGAACGGCAGCAGCAGCACGTGCGAGGCCAGTTCCTGGTGGCCCGCCGCGCACACCCGCCCCGGCCGTGCCGCCGCCACCCGCCGCGCGTGCCGTGCTTCCTCCAGCGCCCCGCGCAGCCCCTCCGCCGAGTGCACGGCCGCGCTGACTCCGAGCGTGACCTGCCCGTCGTCGTCCAGGCCGGCCGACAGCGGGTCCCGTACGGCCTCCAGGAGCGCTTCGGCGAGGATCCCGGTCTCGGAGTCGTCGTGCTCGGACGAGACGGCCGGCAGCGGTACGAGCGCGATGGCCTCGTCGCCCGTGTGGGCCACGGCGATGCGGTCGGAGGGCTCGGGCCCGGTGGCGAGCGGGTCGACGAGGATCTCCTCCAGGAGCGACTGGGTGACCGGCCCGGCCTCGATGTCCCCGCCCGCCCACTCGACCCGGGCCACGACCACCTGCCAGTGCGGGGCGGCCCCGAGGCCGGGCAGCAGCACCGGGGCGGCCACCCGCAGCCGGGCGGCGATCTCGGCGGGCGCCGCGCCCGTCTGCACCAGCTCGAGGACCTCCTGCGCCAGCCGTCTGCGCACCGTGCGCGCCGCGTCCCGGCGGTCCCGCTCGACCGAGATCAGCTGGGTGACGCCCTGGAGCAGGTCGAGCCGCTCCGCGGGCCAGTCCCCGGCGTCCGCCTCGACGGCGAGCAGCCAGTCCGACAGCACCGTCTCGCGCACGTCCCGGGAGGCCTGCGGAGAGCGCCCGCTGCTGCGGATCGGGAAGAGGCTGTACGTGGTCGGGCCGAGCGTCACCCGGTGCGGGCCGCGCCGGCCCGTGCGGGCGGCGGCGAGGTGCTCGGCGGACAGCTTGGCGCAGGTGTCGGCGGGCAGCGCGGGCCCGGCGTCCTTCGAGCCCGCGATGAGCCGCCCGGTGGGGGAGAGCACCCAGGCCCGCAGGTCGAGGTCGGAGCCGAGCAGGTCCAGGACCACGTCCGGGCCGCCGCCCGCCGGGCCCGAGGTCATCATCCGCCGGTGCCGGTCGACGACGGCCGCGAGGTCCCCGGCGCGCTCGCCGGACACCTGCCGCACGATGTGCTCGGTGATCGTCGCGAACGCCACCGACTCGTGCACCGCGAAGAGCGGGAGGCGGTGGCGGGCGCAGGCGACCAGGAGGTCCTCCGGGATGTCCCCGAGCTCCGCCTCACCGGCGGCCAGCGCGGCCACCCCGGTCTGCGCGAGGATCCGTACGAACGGCTCGGAGTCGTCGGCGTCGCGGCGCCAGGCCAGCCCCGTGAGGACCAGCTCGCCGCCCGAGAGATAGCGGCTGGGATCCCTGAGATCGGTGGTCATCACACCGCGCACGGTGCGGTCCAGCTCGTCCTCGCCGCCGAGCAGCCGCAGGCCCAGCGCGTCGGTGTCCAGCAGTGCGCGCAGCCGCATTCTCGTCGCCGCCGTTCTTTGTCTCGAAATCTACGATGAGTGGTGAGGATGGTCGGTGGGAGGACCCCGGCGACCGGTGCGCGAGGCGCATCCTTTGATTGCCAGGCTGTTTCCTGCGTTTCTACAGGAAAACGAAGAGGTTGCTGATGACCTCCGTTCATACGAATCTACAAGATGCCGGGGTTGGCCAGCCAACTCCTTCATGGTTTCCGTGACTGACCCCGGTGGAGTACGGCGCTGTGTACTGACTCCAATCCGCGTAAACAGCACATGAACGAGCCAGGCCCACCGCACCCGATATGGCTTGATCCGTACGACCCACGAGACGTAGAAGAGAGTCGGTCATGGACTTCCTTCGCCCCGCCAGCTGGGAGGAGGCGCTCGCCGCGAAGGCCGAGCACCCCACCGCTGTGCCCATTGCGGGCGGCACCGATGTGATGGTCGAGATCAACTTCGACCACCGCCGGCCCGAGTACCTGCTCGACCTGAACCGCATCGGCGACCTCTACGAGTGGGAGGTCGGCGAGGAGAGCGTGCGGCTCGGTGCCTCCGTCCCGTACTCGAAGATCATGGAGAGCCTTCGCGCCGAGCTGCCGGGTCTCGCCCTCGCCTCGCACACGGTCGCCTCCCCGCAGATCCGCAACCGCGGCGGCGTCGGCGGCAACCTCGGCACCGCCTCCCCGGCCGGCGACGCCCACCCCGCGCTCCTCGCGGCGGGCGCCGAGGTCGAGGCCGAGTCGGTGCGCGGCAGCCGTCGTATCCCGATCGACGAGTTCTTCACAGGTGTGAAGCGCAACGCGCTCGCCGCCGACGAGCTCATCAGGGCCGTACACATCAAGAAGGCCGACGGCCCGCAGCAGTACTCGAAGGTCGGCACCCGCAACGCCATGGTCATCGCCGTGTGCGCGTTCGGCCTCGCCCTGCATCCCGAGACCCGCACGGTCCGCACCGGCATCGGTTCGGCGGCGCCCACCCCGGTCCGGGCGAAGACCGCGGAGGAGTTCCTGAACGCGGCGCTCGAGGAGGGCGGCTTCTGGGACAACGGGAAGATCATCACCCCGTCGGTCGCCAAGCAGTTCGCGGACCTGTGTTCCGGCGCCTGCAACCCGATCGACGACGTCCGGGGCACCGCGAGCTACCGCCGCCACGCGGTCGGCGTCATGGCCCGCCGCACGCTGACCTGGACCTGGGAGTCGTATCGCGGCACCGCCGCCCGCTCGGAGGGAGTCGCCTGATGCGCGTCAACTTCACTGTCAACGGACGTCCGCAGGAAGCCGACGACGTGTGGGAGGGCGAGTCCCTGCTGTACGTGCTGCGAGAGCGGATGGGTCTGCCGGGTTCGAAGAACGCCTGCGAGCAGGGCGAGTGCGGTTCCTGCACGGTCCGCCTGGACGGCGTGCCCGTGTGTTCCTGCCTCGTCGCGGCCGGTCAGGTCGAGGGCCGTGACGTCGTCACCGTCGAGGGTCTGGCGGACTACGCCAAGCAGCGCGCGGAGCAGGGCGGTTGCGCCACCGGCGCCTGCGGTACGTCCCTGCAGGACGCCCAGCGGTGGGGCGCCCAGGGCCAGGACTCGCACACCGGCGAGGGCACCGAACTCTCCCCGATCCAGCAGGCGTTCATCGACGCCGGAGCCGTCCAGTGCGGCTTCTGCACCCCGGGGCTGCTGGTCGCCGCCGACGAGATGCTGGAGCGCAACCCCACCCCGACCGACGCGGACATCCGCGAGGCCCTGTCGGGCAACCTGTGCCGCTGCACGGGCTACGAGACGATCATGGACGCGGTCCGCCTGGCGGCCGCCCGGCAGGGAGAGGCGGTCTGACGATGACCGGCAACGGTGCTCCCCTCGGCACTCCCACCAAGGTCACGCAGGGTTCCCCGACCAAGGGCGGCATCGGCGAGTCCACGCTCCGCCCGGACGGCACCCTCAAGGTCACCGGCGAGTTCGCGTACTCGTCCGACATGTGGCACGAGGACATGCTCTGGGGCCAGATCCTGCGGTCGACCGTCGCGCACGCCGAGATCGTGTCCATCGACACCGGCGAGGCCCTGGCCACCCCGGGCGTCCACGCCGTCATGACGTACGACGACCTGCCGGCCGAGGTGAAGAAGTACGGCCTGGAGATCCGGGACACCCCGGTCCTCGCGCACGGCAAGGTCCGCCACCACGGCGAGCCGGTCGCCATCGTCGCCGCCGACCACCCGGAGACCGCGCGCCGCGCGGCCGCCAAGATCAAGGTCGAGTACCGCGAGCTCCCGGTCATCACCGACGAGGCCTCCGCGACCGCGCCGGACGCGATCCTCATCCACGAGAACCGCGACGACCACCACATCGGCCACGTCCCGCACCCGAACATCGTGCACCGCCAGCCGATCATCCGCGGCAACGTCGAAGAGGCCGCCAAGAAGGCCGACTTCGTCGTCAAGGGCGAGTACACCTTCGGCATGCAGGACCAGGCCTTCCTCGGCCCCGAGTCCGGTCTCGCCGTACCGTCCGAGGACGGCGGCGTCGACCTCTACGTCGCCACCCAGTGGCTGCACTCGGACCTCAAGCAGATCGCGCCCGTGCTCGGCCTGCCCGAGGACAAGGTGCGGATGACGCTGTCCGGCGTCGGCGGCGCGTTCGGCGGCCGCGAGGACCTGTCGATGCAGATCCACGCCTGTCTGCTGGCACTGCGCACGGGCAAGCCCGTCAAGATCGTCTACAACCGCTTCGAGTCCTTCTTCGGACACGTCCACCGCCACCCGGCCAAGCTCCACTACGAGCACGGCGCCACCAAGGACGGCAAGCTCACGCACCTGAAGTGCCGGATCGTCCTGGACGGCGGCGCCTACGCGTCGACCTCCCCGGCGGTCGTCGGCAACGCCTCCTCGCTGGGCGCGGGCCCGTACGTCATCGACGACGTCGACATCGAGGCCATCGCGCTCTACACCAACAACCCGCCCTGCGGCGCCATGCGCGGCTTCGGCGCGGTCCAGGCGTGCTTCGCCTACGAGGCGCAGATGGACAAGCTCGCCGACAAGGTGGGCATGGACCGGATCGAGTTCCGTCAGCTCAACGCGATGGAGCAGGGCACGCTGCTGCCGACCGGTCAGCCCGTCGACTCCCCGGCCCCGGTCGCCGAACTCCTGCGCCGCGTCAGGGCGATGCCGCTGCCGCCGGAGCGCCAGTGGGAGAGCAGCGAGGGCTCGGACGTACGACAGCTGCCCGGCGGTCTGTCCAACACCACGCACGGCGAAGGCGTCGTCCGCGGCATCGGCTACGCGGTCGGCATCAAGAACGTCGGCTTCTCCGAGGGCTTCGACGACTACTCAACGGCCAAGGTGCGTATGGAGGTTGTCGGCGGCGAGCCCGTCGCGACCGTCCACACGGCCATGGCGGAGGTCGGGCAGGGCGGAGTCACCGTCCACGCGCAGATCGCCCGCACCGAGCTGGGCGTCGCGCAGGTGACGATCCACCCGGCGGACACCCAGATCGGTTCCGCCGGCTCCACCTCCGCCTCGCGGCAGACCTACGTCACCGGTGGCGCCGTCAAGAACTCCTGCGAGCTCGTCCGGGAGAAGGTCCTGGAGCTGGGCCGCCGCAAGCTGGGCACGTACCACCCCGCCTGGGCCACCGCCGAACTGCTCCTGGAGGGCGGCAAGGTCGTGACCGACGGCGGCGAGGTCCTCGCCGACCTGGTCGACGTGCTCGAAGGCGAGTCCGTCGAGGTCGAGGCCGAGTGGCGACACCGCCCGACCGTGCCCTTCGACCTGCGCACCGGCCAGGGCAACGGCCACGTCCAGTACTCCTTCGCCGCGCACCGCGCCGTCGTCGAGGTCGACACCGAGCTCGGCCTGGTGAAGGTCATCGAGCTGGCCTGCGCCCAGGACGTCGGCAAGGCGCTCAACCCGCTGTCCGTCATCGGCCAGATCCAGGGCGGTACGACCCAGGGTCTGGGCGTCGCGGTGATGGAGGAGATCATCGTCGACCCGAAGACGGCGAAGGTCAGGAACCCCTCCTTCACGGACTACCTGATCCCCACGATTCTCGACACACCGACCATCCCCGTCGATGTGCTCGAACTCGCCGACGACCACGCCCCGTACGGGCTGCGTGGCGTCGGCGAGGCACCCACCCTGTCCTCGACCCCGGCCGTCCTCGCGGCGATCCGGAACGCGACCGGGCTGGAGCTCAACCGCACACCTGTACGTCCGGAACACCTCACCGGAACGTGACCCCCCGGGGTTGAGCAGGTGAAGTTCCCTGGGGGGACGCCGTCCTCCCAGGCCCCGTTGTTCGTCTCGGGCCGTCCCCCGGGTCGTCCACATCCCAAATCCCGCCGACAGCCGAAGGCATGCGCGGGTGCACCTTTGAACCTTGGGAGATGGCCCATGACCCAGCAGTCAGTGGAGCCCAGGACCACTGCCGAAGACGCGGGAGAAGGCACCCGCGTCCCGGCAGGACGGTCCTGGCTCGACCGGTACTTCCACATAACCAACAGGGGATCCACCGTCGCGCGCGAGGTGCGCGGCGGCGTCACCACCTTCATGGCGATGGCGTACATCCTCCTGCTCAACCCCCTGATCCTGTCCGGCAAGGACGTGGCGGGGGACATGCTCGGCCAGAAGGCCCTGATCACCGCGACCGCGTTCGCGGCTGCCCTCACCACGCTGCTGATGGGTTTCGTGGGCAAGGTCCCCCTCGCCCTCGCCGCCGGCCTCTCCGTGTCCGGCGTCCTGTCCTCGCAGGTCGTCCCGCAGATGACCTGGCCGCAGGCCATGGGCATGTGCGTGATGTACGGCGTCGTCATCATGCTGCTGGTCGTCACCGGCCTGCGCGAGATGATCATGAACGCGATCCCGCTCGCGCTCAAGCACGCGATCACCATGGGCATCGGCCTGTTCATCGCCCTGATCGGTCTGGTGAAGGCCGGCTTCGTGCACCAGGGCAAGGCGACCCCGGTCACCCTCGGCCCGACCGGTGAACTCGCCGGCTGGCCGGTCCTGCTCTTCGCCGCCACCCTCCTCGTCATCTTCATGCTCCAGGCGCGCGGCGTCCCCGGCGCCATCCTGATCGGCATCGTCGGCGGCACCGTACTCGCGGTGATTCTCAACGCATTTGACGTCATCGACCCCAAGCAGTGGGCGAGCGGCGCACCCGAACTGCACGGCAGCGCGGTGTCCATGCCGGACTTCTCCATCTTCGGCAAGGTCGAGTTCGGCGGCTGGGGCCACGTCGGCGCGATGACGGTCGGCATGATCGTGTTCACGCTCGTGCTCGCCGGCTTCTTCGACGCCATGGCCACCATCATCGGCGTCGGCACCGAGGCCAAGCTCGCCGACGAGCAGGGCCGGATGCCGGGCCTGTCCAAGGCGCTGTTCATCGACGGCGCGGGCGGCGCGATCGGCGGTGTCGCGGGCGCCTCGGGCCAGACGGTGTTCGTCGAGTCCGCGACGGGCGTCGGCGAGGGAGCCCGAACCGGTCTCTCCTCCGTCGTCACCGGCCTGTTCTTCGCGGCCTGTCTGTTCTTCACCCCGCTCACGGCGATCGTCCCCGGCGAGGTCGCGGCCGCGGCCCTCGTGGTCATCGGCGCCATGATGATGATGAACGCCCGCCACGTGGACTGGGCCGACCGCGCCACCGCGATCCCGGTCTTCCTGACCGTCGTGATCATGCCGTTCACGTACTCCATCACGGCGGGCGTCGCGGCCGGAGTCATCTCCTACGTCGCCATCAAGATCGCCCAGGGCAAGGCGCGGGAGATCGGTGCCTTCATGTGGGGCCTGACAGTGATCTTCCTCGTCTATTTCGCCCTCAACCCCATTGAGAGCTGGATGGGCGTGCACTAGCGGCTCGCCCAACTACCCTCCACACAACCGCTGTGAAGGAGGCCGAGAGATGCTGGACATCGCCGAGGAGCTGAACCGGTGGGTCGAGCAGGGACGCGACTTCGCCGTGGCCACCGTGGTGGCCGTCGGCGGCAGCGCACCCCGCCAGCCGGGCGCCGCCCTCGCGGTGGACGCCGACGGCACGGCGATCGGCTCGGTCTCCGGCGGCTGTGTGGAGGGCGCCGTGTACGACCTGTGCCAACAGGCCCTGGAGGACGGCGAAACCGTCCTGGAGCGGTTCGGGTACAGCGACGAGGACGCCTTCGCGGTCGGCCTGACCTGCGGCGGCATCATCGACATCCTCGTCACTCCGGTACGGGCCGCGGATCCGGCCCGCCCGGTGGTCGCGTCCGCGCTGGCCGCCGCCGCCCTTGGGGAGGCGGCGGCGGTCGCGCGGATCGTGTCGGGACCGGCCCAGCTGCTGGGCCGGGCGCTGGTGGTCCGCCCCGACGGCTCGTACGAGGGCGGCTTCGGCGCCCATCCGGAACTGGACCGCACGGTCGTGGGAGAGGCGGGCGCCTTCCTGGACGCCGGCCGCACCGGCACCGTCGAGATCGGCGAACAGGGCTCACGCTGCGGAGCCCCGCTCACGGTCCTGGTGGAGTCGTCCGTGCCGCCGCCCCGGATGATCGTCTTCGGCGCGATCGACTTCGCGTCGGCGCTGGTGCGGATCGGCAAGTTCCTGAACTACCACGTGACGGTGTGCGACGCCCGTCCCGTCTTCGCGACGAGGACGCGCTTCCCGGACGCCGACGAGATCGTCGTCGAGTGGCCCCACAAGTACCTGGAGCGGACGTCCGTGGACGCCCGTACCGTCCTGTGCGTCCTCACCCACGACGCCAAGTTCGACGTACCGCTGCTGCAACTGGCGCTGCGGCTCCCGGTGGCCTACGTCGGCGCGATGGGCTCCCGCCGCACCCACCTCGACCGCAACGAGCGCCTGCGTGAAGTCGGCGTCACCGAGCTGGAGTTGGCACGGCTGCGGTCCCCGATCGGCCTCGACCTCGGCGCTCGTACGCCCGAGGAGACGGCCCTGTCGATCGCCTCGGAGATCGTCGCCAACAGGCGTGGCGGCAGCGGCATTTCACTTACCGGGGCGCCTACGCCGATCCATCACGATGCGACGGCGGTGTCCGCCCGGCGGATCGGGTCGGTGGCCTGACCGGTGCGGCGGTCAGCCCGAGGCCTTGGCCGCGGACGGCGTCGGCGCGTCGGTGGTCGCGCTCGACGTCGGCGCCAGGGTGGCGGGGCTCGCCGACCGACTCGGTGTCGCCGAACCCGACGACGGCAGCACCGTGGGCCGGTCCGGCCGTACCGAGAAGGCCTTGTCGCCCGCGACGGCCACGATCGCGTCCTTGACGAGCAGCAGGCTCGGGATCGTGTCCTGCGCCGAGTTCCCCGGATCCGCCAGTTTGTCCGTGGTCCAGCGCACGGCACCCGTCGCGCGGTCGAGGGCCAACAGCCGGCCGTAGCGGTTGGCGAAGTAGAGGGTGTCGTACTTCGTCGACAGCGCCGGCGCCGACAGGTTCTCGATCTGTGTCCCCTTGTTCCACAGCAGTCCGCCGTCGGAGACCCTGGTGGCGGTGACCGTCCCGTCGGGCCGGACGAAGTACACGACGCCGCCGACGAGCGTGGGCGTGCCGCGCCGGGTGTCGTCGAGGGGGATCCGGGCGACGCTGCCGGCGGCCGGGTTCACCCGCAGCAGGGCCGTGTACGGCTCGTCCCGCCCGTCGTTCGACTCGGAGTCCGTGCTCTGTCTCACCGCGAACAGCGGCTGCCCGTGGACCGCGCCGAGCGGTTGCGCCGTCAGGGGCAGGGTGCCGAGCTCGTGCCCCGTGCCGTCGGCCGGGTCGAGGCGCAGGAAGCCGGCCGCCCCCTTGAAGGGATCGGTCGCGTCGGTGCACACGCCGTAGGGCGCGCCGTCCAGGACCACCGGGGCGCAGGCCGTGCCGGCCGACGTCTTCGCCGGTGTCCGCCACAGTTCCTGTCCCGACTTCGCGTCGAAGGCGACGAACTCCTTCGCCCCGTCCGGCATCGCCACGACCCCGCGGCTGAACAGGGCAGGGGCCTGGCCCGCGTCGATCGTCCGGGTCCACACCCGATTTCCGGTGGCCGCGTCGAGGGCGACCAGCTGCTGGGTCGAGGACACCGTGTCCACATTCGGCTGCACGACCGTGTACACGATCCCGTCCCTGACGCCGAGGGGCCGCTCGGCGGCCTGCGCGCTGCTGCCGAAGTGCCACTCGACGCGACCGGAGGCGGCTGCGATCCGGGCGACCGTGAAGCCGGTCCCCGCGCAGTACAGGGAGGACCGGGCGGAGACACAGCCGGAATCCACGGAGTCCACGTTGACGACGACGGAGTCGTCCGGCACATCTCGACGGAGCTTGGCCAGCCAGGGTTTGAAGCCGGTGGGGAGCGCGGGGGCGGCTGAGGCGGAGGCGCCGGCGGCGGGTGTTTCGCCGGTGTGGTTCGCGCTCGAGGCCATGTGGGACACCAACACGCCCGCCACGGTCACGGCGACGGCTGCGCCGAGGACGGCGAGGCGGTTCACCCGGCGCCCGCGCCCGCGGCCGCGTCGCCCGACGCCGGTCGCGGACGTCGTGTCACCGGATCGCCGTGAGGCGGCCCTGCCGCCTGCCGGAACGGTCGGCGGCCCCGATGCGGCCGGGGCGGCGGCCGTGTCGGGCAGCGCCCTGAACAGCCGGTGCAGCTCGGCCAGTTGGGGCCGGGCTGCCGGGTCCTTCTCCAGGCAGCGCCCGGCGATGCCCCGCAGCGGCTCCGGGACGTCGTCCAGGCGCGGCTGCTCGTGCATCACCTGATAGCCCGTCAAGTACGGGCTGCCGCCGTCGAAGGGACGGTTCCCGGTCGCCGCGTACACCAGCAGCGAGCCCAGCGAGAACACGTCCGAGGCGGGGGTCACGTCCTTCGGCGCGGCGAACTGCTCCGGAGACATGAAGGGCGGAGTGCCGATCAGCCGGCCGGTCACGGTGAGGTCCTCGTTGTCGGCGGCGCGCGAGATGCCGAAGTCGATCACGCGCGGGCCGTCCTCGGCCATCAGGACGTTGCTCGGCTTCAGGTCCCGGTGCACGACGCCGGCCCGGTGGATGTCCCGCAGCGCCTCGACGAGACCCAACGCCAGCGTGCGCAGCCTGCGCCCGCCCAACGGACCTTGCTCGGCCACGATTTCGGCGAGCGTCCGGCCGGGCACGTACAACGTCGCCATCCACGGCAGCTCTGCGTCCGGATCGGCGTCCACCACGGGCGCGGTGAACGCCCCGCTCACCCGCCGTGCCGCCGCGACCTCCTGGCGGAAACGGGCCCGGAACTCCTCGTCCAGCGCGTACTGCGCGTGCACGACCTTGATCGCGACCTGTCGCCCCGATGCCGACAGCCCCAGATGGACGACGCCCATCCCGCCGCTGCCGAGCCGGTCGATCAGCGTGTAACCGCCTATGGACCCGGCTTCCCCGGCTGTCCCGCCGCTCAGCGACATGCGCCGGTCACCCTCCCCATTGCCTCGACCGGCCGGACCGTTCACGGAGATCGGCGATCAAGGACATCTGCCTTCAAATGCCCTCAAAGCCACCGGCCTTCAGAGGCGTCAGCTTCAGGGGCATCAGACTAGGCCGTCTGATCGCCCGCCCTGACACCGACCGGCACACCGCCCCGCGACTCAGGCCGCCCCGGCCGCCCGCCGAACCGACGGCTGGTCCGGCCAGTCGAACGCGTACGCCGGGTCGCCCCCGCGGCTCAGCCGTACGAAGCGCAGCAGTTCCCGCACGATGCCCGCGTTCCCCATCGCCCACCCGGTGCAGGGTTCGAGGGCGCTCGGAGTGGCCCGGTGCTCGACATTCGACCAGCGGGCGCCCTCGCCGTCCCGGGTCGACCGGGCGGCGAGGTCGGCCACGAGGACGTGGGTGAAGCCGGCGTCGGCGGCGGCGTCGTGCTGCTCGGCCAGCCGGTCGCAGGCCAGGGCGAGGACACCGGCCGTGCCGCAGCAACGGCCGTTGTTGTCCCAGAAGCCGGGGCGCAGCCGCTGCGGGAGACCGGAGCGGGTCACGGTGTGCCAGCAGCGGTCGGCGAGGGACGTCCAGACGGGATCGGCGGTGACGTCCCGGAGCACCCGGAAGGCCTGGGCGTCGCCGGCCGGGCCGTGACACCACCCGTAACTGATGCGCTGCGTCAGGTCGGGGCGCCACGGCGGGTCGGAGTGCGGGACCAGGAAGCCGTCCGGGCCGGCCTCGTCGCGGGCCACGACGTCCGCGGCACCGGCCAGTGCCGCTTCGACGAAGTCCGCGCGGCCGGTCGCCCGGCCCACCCGGGCCAGCGCGGACACGATGCCGAGCGTGCCGTGCGAGACGTGGTGCAGACGCGACTCCACGTTCGGGCGGTGCGCCCACTGCACGCCCGACGGGGTCTTCTCGGCCGTCCGCAGATAAGGCTCCAGAGCGAGTACGGCGAGTTCGGCATCGCCCAGTGTCGAAGCACCGAGCCCGATCCCCGCGTTGCCGCCCATCAGCTCGAACAACGTGCCCCAGCGCGTCCCGTCGAAGCGCGACCGCACGATCCGAAGGGCCCGGTCCGCGGCGGCACCGGCACCGCTGTCGCCGAGTTCGTCATGGACGGCCCGCAGTACGAGAGCGATTCCGGTACGGCCGAAGTACAGGGAGTCGTCGTCGTGGTCGTCGACGGCCGCGGCCAGACTGCGGGCCGCGCGCACGGCCATGTCGCCGTAGGAGTCGTCGCCGAAGTGCCGTCGAGCCTCCAGCAGCACCGGCACCACACCGGCCGTGCCGCTGTAGAACATCGGGTTGAGTTCGTCGTCCGAGGGCCGGGTCGGCCAGCCGAGGCCGCCGCCCTCCGTCTCCCGGGCCGTCCCGAGCAGCCAGTGCAGCCCGTCCACCGCGAGCGCCTCGACCTCGTCCACCGGCACGACCGTGCCTTCAACTGCCGTCATGGAGCTCACTGTTGCATGATCCGAAGCACCCGCCCAGGTCGCCCCGCGGGTCACCCGGACCCGTCGGCCGGTACCCGCAGCACCAGGACGCGCAGCCCGCCCGGCTCCAGGTCGTACCAGTGCCCCCGGCTCCAGCCGTCCAGGAGTCCGCCGACCTCGGCCGCCGTCAGCCCGATGCGCCGGCGTTCCTCGGGCAGGCGCGTGGCCAGGGGGGTTGTCACCGCCCATGCACCGCCGGGCCTCAGCAGTCCGCGCACGCGCTCCGAGACCGCCTCCTTGTCCGCCATGAACGCGAGGACGAGCCGCATCGTCACCAGGTCGAAGGCCGCCCGCGGCAGCACGGCCGCCGCGTCCTCGAAGTCCAGCCGGACCACCTCCAACCGCGGCTCCAGGTCCGCGTACCGGTCCCGCGTGGCCGCCACCGCCGACTCGGCCCAGTCGACCGCGAGGGTGCGAAGGCCGAGACCCGCCAGGGCCGCCGCGTATGTGCCGAGGCCGCAGCCGACGTCCAGGGCCCGGGCCCCGGCGGGTGGGCGCACGGCCTCGGCGAGCAGCCGGATCTCGTGGTCGTCGGCGCGGTGGAAGCCGTTGCCGGCGGCGAAGTGTTCCTCCCAGTGGTCCCGGCCGACGGGCATCACGGCATCCGGAGAAGGCGGTTCGCCGCACGTCCGAACATGTACCGGGCGGCCCCGGCGAGGAGCGGATCGAAGAGTCCCGGCAGCAGCCGGACCCGCAGCTCCTCCCGCCAGACCACCCGGCTGCGCCCGCCCGGCCCCGGCCGCACCTCGATCTCGGCCCACCCCGTGACGACCCGCCCCCGCTTCTCCAGCCGGCACAGGCCGGCCTCGGTGTCCGTCGGCGGTCGCCACACGGTGACCTCCATCGGGTCCTCGAAGGCGAGCGGCCCGAGTCCCGAACGGGCCACGAAGACCGTGCCCTCCTGCGTCGGCGGGGGCGTGACCACTCTCACGCGGGTCAGCGGGACCACCGCGCCATGGCGGGGCCAGTCCGTGAGGCGGCGCCACGCCTCGTCGAGGGGGAGCGGTGCCGTGCGTTCGAGCAGGAAGTTGACCACGTGACGAATCGTAGGGAATCCGGGCTGCTCAGAAGGGTGTTCACCTGCGCGTCACGCACTTGGCGCAGCCGGGCCTGCACGAGGAGACGTATACCGGACGGCGGATGGTGGCCGCCGTATACGGATCGGCGGGTGCGGAACGCCGTGGGCGCGGTCGGTATCCGGCGCGAGGTCATCGCAGGGACAGCGGCCCGCGAAGGCGGGTCCAAGGTGTTCCGACCGCACCCGGAAGCCCCCTACCGCATCCGCACACCTGTACGGCACCATGAGCCCGACCCCGCACCACCGCCGGCCGGGAAGGTGTCCCGTGGACCGTCAACTGCACGACAGGCTCGACGAGTTGCAGCGCGACCCCTACCCGCACTACGAGCGGGCGCGAGTCACCGAAGGCTTGACGTACGTCGCCGAACTCGACGCCTGGCTGGTCGCCCGCGACGCCGACGTACGAGAAGTCCTGCGCCGTACCGAGGACTTCTCGTCCGCGAATTCATTGACTCCCGACGTCCTGCCCGCACCCGCGGCGCTCGCCGTCCTCGGCGGTGGGTTCGGCGGAGGACCCGTCGTCGTCACCGCCGACGGCGCACGCCACCAGCAGCTGCGCGCGCCCATCGTCCGCGGGCTCTCACCGGCGCGTGTCACGGCGATCCTGCCGTACGCCGCCGAGCGCGCAGCCGCCCTGGTCGACGCGTTCGCCAAGGACGGCCGGGTGGAGCTGATGTCGGCGTACGCGGAGCAGCTCCCCGGTGAGGTCATCGGCCGGATCGTCGGCCTCGACCCCGCCGATGTGCCCGCCGTCGTGCACGGCGGGTACCGCGCCGAGGAGCTCCTGTTCCGCCCCCTGGAGGAGGACGCACAGGTCGCCGCGGCCGAGGACGTGGTCGCGATGCAGCGCATCCTCGACCGGTACGTACGCGAACGGCACGCGCAGCCCGGCGACGACCTGTGCACGGAGCTCGTCAGGTCCGTCGCAGGCGAGGGCGAGGGCGAACTCACCCTGGAACAGCGCCACGAACTCGTCGCCCATCTCCAGAACCTGCTGATCGCCGGGCATCTGACCACGACCGCCCTGATCGGCACGACCGTTCTGCACCTGCTCCGGCATCCGCGCCAGTGGGAGCTGCTGTGCGCGGAGCCGGAGCGGATCCCGGCGGCCGTCGAGGAGGCCGCCCGCTACGACAGCGCCCTGCAGGGCTTCCGCCGGGTCACCACCGGCCCGGTCACCCTCGCCGGTACCGAACTCCCCGCCGGGGCAACGCTGTTCGTCGCCTTCGGCGCGGCCAACCGGGATTCCTCCCGCCACCCGCGCCCCCACGAGTTCGACATCACCCGCACCCCCGAACGCCACCTGGCCTTCGGCCTCGGCGTGCACGGCTGCCCCGGCTCCCAGTCGGCCCGCGAGCAACTCCGCCTGACTCTGGAGGAGTTGACCCGCCGGCTGCCGGGCCTGCGCCTGGCGGACGACCGTCCGGTCACCATGCGGCCGACGATGATCCACCGTTCTCCGCAGAGCCTGCACCTCACTTGGTGAGGAAGGCCGCCGGGGCGCGTTCCTCCTACTGCCGGTAGAAGGTGGCGTCCCCCTTGTCCGTCGCCGTGCTCGGAGTCTGCACGTACAGCAGGTAGTTGTAGTGGCGGACGTAACGGCCCGCGTAGCCGTACGACTCGTAGGAGACGCCCGCCGAGTCGGCGAGACCCGCCCGCTGGTAGAAGGTGGCGTCGGAGGCGAACGTCGACGTGCCGTCGTTCTTCTCCACCCAGACCTCGAAGTTCTTGTGACGCAGGTAGTAGCCGGGGTAGTTGGCCGACTCCAGCGACACGGTGCCGCTGCCGGCCAGGCCCGTCACGACCCGGAACTGCGAGTCCGCGAGCGGGCTGGTGTTCGCCTCGATGCGGGCGCGGAAGTCGTAGTGGCGGATGAACCGGTCCGGGTAGTTGTACGACGAGAAGCGCTGCGGGGTGACCCCGTCGGCGACGGGGATGCCGAAGTCGGGGGTGCCGTCCGCCTTCCAGTAGACCTTCTGGACGCGGGTGCGGCGGTTGGGGTCGTTGAGCGGGTCACCGGTGATGTCCTTGTAGCTGCGGTCGTGGTAGACGAGGATGTCCGACTTTCCGTCCTCGGAGACGGTGAAGGAGTTGTGGCCCGGGCCGTACTGCGAGGTCGAGTCGTTCGACGTGAAGACCGGCTGCGCACCCTTCGACCAGGACGCCGGGTCGGTCAGGTCGGCGGTCGCGGAGGCGGTGAGCATCCCCAGGCAGTAGTTGGCGTCCGTGGCGCTCGCCGAGTACGTCATGAACACCTTGCCGCCGTGCTGGATGACCGCGGGGCCCTCGTTGACCTTGTAGCCGACGGTCTCCCAGGACAGCGTGGGCTGGGAGATCTCGGCCGGAGTCCCTTGAATCGTCCAGGGGTTGGCCAACTTGGCGATGAACAGGCTGGTGTTGTTGCTCTCGGACGGGTTGCGCTGGGCCCAGGCGAGATAGCGGACGCCGTTCACCACGAAAGTGGTGGCGTCGAGCGAGAAGCTCTCCCAGGTGGTCTTGATCTGGCCCTTCTCCGCCCAGGTGGCGGTGAGCGGGTTGGCGCCGGTGCCCTCGAGGACGTACATCCGGATCGCCCACTGGTCACTGGTCGACCCGGCGGCGAAGTACACGTACCACTTGCCGTCGATGTAGTGGATCTCCGGCGCCCAGATGTGCGCGCCCATCACGCCGCTGGCGTGCTTGGTCCAGATCGTGGTCTCGGGGGCCGTCGACAGGCCCTGGATGGTGGTGGCCCGGCGCAGCACGATGCGGTCGTACTCGGGGACCGTCGCGGTGAAGTAGTAGTAGCCGTCGGTGTGTTTGTAGATGTGCGGGTCGGCGCGCTTCTCCGCGATCGGGTTGGTGTACGTCACGGCGGGGGAGTCGGGCACGGCCGCGTGGGCGGCGGAGCCCGGTCCGGCGAGGCAGCCCGCGACGGCCATGAGCGCGGCCAGCAGCAGGCGAACGGCGTTGCGTCTCAAGGGAGTTCTCCGAGTTTTCCGAGGTTTCGGAACGAGGGGGATACGCGTGGACGGTCAGGTGGTGGGGACGAGCCGCCACTGCTGGCAGGTGTTGTTCAGCCAGGTCCACTGGCGTACGTCGGCGCCGTTCGCGGTGGAGCAGTCGGCCACGTCCGCGACCTTGCCGCTGTTCTCGTTCACGATCCGGACGTAGTCACCGGTCGCCGTGAAGACGAGCCGGGAGCGCTGGCACTTGTTGTTCAGCCAGGACCACTGCCGGATGTCGGCCCCGTCCGCGGCGGAGCAGTCGGCGGTGTCCAGCACCTTGCCGGTGGCCACGTTCACCAGCCGGTTGGTGTCGTCGGCCAGATCCTCCACCTTCCACTTCTGGTTGGTGCCGCCGTTGCAGGTCCACTGCTGGACGTTGGTGCCGTCGGCGGTGGCACCGCCCGCGACGTCCAGGCACTTGCCGCTGTTGCGGTTGACGAGGGTGTACGAGGTCGGGGTCGCCGCCGCCTCGCCGGACGGGCCGGGCAGCGAGGTGCCGAGCGCGACCGGGGTGCCGAAGTTCGGGGTGCCGTCCGAGTTCCAGGTGAACTTCTGCGCGCGAGTGGTCCGTCCGTTGCCGCAGCCGCCGGAGGAGGACGAGTTGGCGTGGTAGACGATCCAGCTCTCGGTGCCGTCGGGCGAGGTGAAGAAGCCGTTGTGCCCGGGCCCGTACACGCCGTTGGCGTCACTGCGCTGGAAGACCGGCGTCGACTTCTTCGTCCACGACGAAGCGCTGAGCGGGTCCGAACCCGTCAACTCCAGCTGGCCCAGCTTGTAGTCGGCGGTCTGGCAGTAGCTCGCCGAGTAGCTCAGGAAGGTCCGGCCGTTGTGATACAGCGGCTCCGGGCCCTCGTTGACCGGCGCGCCCGACTTCTCCCAGTCCAGCGTCGGACTGGAGATGACGGTGAAGGTGCTGCTGGAAAGCGTGTACGGGTTGCTCATCGGCGCGATGACCAGGCTCTGCGTACCGCCGTTCACGAACCCGCTGCCGACCAGGTACAGCTTGCCGCCCGTCTGCAGCACGCTCGCGTCGATCAACCAGCCGTTCGGGGAGAGGTTGGACCCGGTCAGCGTGTTCTTGTACGTGTACGGGCCCAGCGGGTCGGTGCCCGCGCTCTGAAGGACATGGGTGCGCTGCGAGTCGCAGCAGGCCACGCCGCTCTGGCCGGCCGAGTAGTACAGGTACCAGTGGCCGTCGATGAAGTGGATCTCCGGCGCCCAGATGTTGGTGTTGCGCGTCGAGGTGGTGTCCGACCACACCTGGACGTTGGGCGCGGTGGCGAGCCCGGCGAGCGTCGGCGACTTGCGCATGCCGAGGATGCCGGTGAACGTCGTGGTGATCAGGTAGTAGTTGCCGTCGTAGTACTCCAGCCAGGGGTCGGCGCCCTTGGACGACTTGAGCGGGTTGGTGTACGGGCGGCCGTCCGCCGCGGACGCGGGTTGCGTCGCCGCCACCAGCGAGATGAGTACGGCGAGCACGCAGAGGAGGAGCGGTCTGCGGCGCGTGCTGGCGTGGGTCTGAGGCATACGAGACCGTCCCTGTCCGTATTTCCCGACTAGACGTTCGTGATTTCGAACGCAGTTCGTGATTCCGGCCAGAAGATAAAAGTGCGGGCATGCCCCCGTCAACGGTTTCGTCATCCGCGCTTTGCACGCGCTTGGCTGTTTGATGGAGGGGACGATGCCGACCGCGACGTCGCGGCGCCGTCAACTACCGTGATCGACATCGCCGTTCGACGATCCACCGCACCAGCCGCCGACATGCCGGGAAGCAGGAACATCCGTATGCCGCTCATCTGCCTCGTCCGCCATGGGCAGGCCTCTTTCGGCGCGCAGGACTACGACGTCCTGTCGGCCCTCGGCCGCGAACAGGCCACCGCCGTCGGCCGCGAACTGGCCCGCCGCGGTCTGCGCGACCCGCACTTCGTCTCCGGCACTCTCGTCCGCCAGCGCGACACCGCCCAACTCCTCGCCGACGCCGCCGGTTTCGAGAAGCCCTCGCTGGAGGACCCGCGCTGGAACGAGTACGACCCCGATGCCCTGACGTCCCGCTACCCGCACCCTCACTCCGCGCCGGTCGGCCGGGCGGACTCCCGTGCCGTGCAGGAAGTCCTGGACCGCGCCCTGGGGTTGTGGATCGAGGACACCACCGACACGGGCCCCACCGGCTGGACGGCATTCGCGGGCGGGGCGGCCACGGCGCTGGCCGAGTTGTCCGCGGCCCTCGGCAAGGGCCGCGACGCGGTCGTCGTCACCTCGGGCGGCGTGCTCGCCGCGCTCTGCGGCACGCTGCTGTCCCTGCCGGCCGCCGGAGTGGTCGCCCTCAACCGTGTCGTCGTCAACGCCTCCGTCACGACCCTCGTCATGGGCGGCTCCGGGACCAGCCTGCTGACCTTCAACGACCACGCCCACTTCACCGGCGACCGACGCCGGCTGCTCACCTACCGCTGAGCTCCCGCAATCCGCCCGGCACCCGGTTCACGTCGCCGTCGCCTCCGCCGCCGCGCGTCCCGCCCGGCGGCCGGAGAAAAGGCAGCCGCCCAGGAAGGTGCCCTCCAGGGAGCGGTAGCCGTGGACTCCGCCGCCGCCGAAGCCGGCGACCTCCCCGGCCGCGTACAGACCGGGCACGGGCGACCCGGAGGAGTCCAGCACCCGTCCGGACAGGTCGGTCTGGAGGCCGCCCAGCGTCTTGCGGGTGAGGACGTTGAGACGTACGGCGATCAGCGGACCGGCGCTCGTGTCGAGGATCTTGTGCGCCGACGCCGTACGACTGAGGGAGTCCCCGGGGTAGTTGAGCGCGTTGCGGATGCCCATCACCTGGACGTCCTTGGTGTACGGGTTGTCGATCTCCCGGTCGCGGGCGTCGATCTGCCGCTTGAAGTCGGCGAGGTCGATCAGGCCGTCACCCGTCAACTTGTTCATCCCGGCGACGAGTTCGGACAGGGTGGAGGCGACGACGAAGTCCTCGCCCTTCTCCTTGAACCGCTCGATCGGCTCCGGCGTCTGCCAGATCCGGGAGAGCAGCTTCCAGATGTCCTTGTTGGTCAGGTCCGGGTTCTGTTCCGACCCGGAGAGCGCGAACTCCTTGGCGATGATCTTCTGGGTGGTGACGAACCAGGAGTAGTCGTAACCGGAGTCGGTGATCGACTTCAGGGTGTGCAGGGTGTCGTACCCGGGAATGTCGGGCGTGTTGAAGCGGCGGCCCTTCGCGTCGAACCACATCGACGACGGACCCGGCAGGATCCGGATGCCGTGGTTCGGCCAGATCGGGTCGTAGTTGCGCAGGCCCTCGGTGTAGTGCCACATCCGGTCGGGGTTGACGATCCGCCCGCCCGCCTTCTCGGTGATCGCGAGCATGCGGCCGTCCACGTGCGCGGGCACTCCGGTGACCATGAACTTGGGCGGGGTGCCGAGCCGGGCCGGCCAGTTCTGCCGTACGAGATCGTGGTTGGCGCCGATGCCGCCCGAGGTGACGACCACCACCGGGGCGCGCAGCTCGAAGTCGCCGACGACCGTACGGGAACTCGGCTTGCCGCGGGCGGCGCTGCTCGGCTCCAGGACCGCGCCGCGCACGCCGGTGACCGCACCGCCGGTCGTCACCAACTCGTCGACGCGGTGCCGGAATTTGAAGGTGACGTTCCCGGCGGACACCGCGGCCCTGACCTTCTTCTCGAAGGGCTCGACCACGGCCGGTCCGGTGCCCCAGGTGACGTGGAAGCGCGGCACCGAGTTGCCGTGCCCGTCCGCGAGGCCGCCGCCGCGCTCGGCCCAGCCCACGATGGGGAACCACTGCACGCCGAGCCCTGCGAGCCAGGACCGCTTCTCCCCGGAGGCGAAGTCCACATACGCCTCGGCCCACTTGTACGCCCAGTGGTCCTGCCCGCCCGCGTCGTCGATGCCGCGGTCGAAGCCGGCCGCGCCGAGCCAGTCCTGCCAGGCGAGTTCCTTCGAGTCCTTGATGCCCATCAGGCGCTGTTCGTCGGAGTCGACGAAGAACAGCCCGCCGAACGACCAGAACGCCTGCCCGCCCAGGCTCGCCTCGGGCTCCTGGTCCAGGAGCAGCACCTTGCGTCCCGCGGCGGCGAGTTCGGCGGTCGCGACGAGCCCGGCGAGACCATGGCCCACCACGATCGCGTCCGCGTCCTGGGACTCGGCGGCGGAGGCGGGAAAGGTCTGGGCGAGGGCGGCCGTGGCCAGCACCCCGCCGGCCACGGTCAGCGCGCGGCGGCGGGTGATCCCGGCAGGGGGAACGGAGTTGTCCATGGACTGCCTTCCGCGAGGGGACGGGAGGGGATGGGATGGGAGGGGACGGAGAAAGGAGAAAGGGGAGAACAGAGAGGCGAGAGGGACGGGAAGGTCGAGAGAGGTGAGAGCGGCGAGAGAGGACGGGAAGGTCGAGAGGGGCGAGAGAGGACGGGGCAGGAGGGGCGGGGCGGGCAGGGACAGGGAGAAGTCAAGGGAGTGCAAAGGTGTTCCTGCGAGAACCGCGCTGTTACCGTCGGTAGCCCACAGGAAACCAGCTCGTCACGCCCTTGCGGTAGTGGCCGGGCGTCAACGCGAGGGCCGCCGCGTTGTGGCCCGGCGACATGCGGGGACGCCAGGAGGGGGCCCATGACCGTCGTGCACGGACCCGAGCCGGTCGCCGACATCCTGCGGCACATGGCCGACGACGCGGACGTCTGCGGGGAACTCGTCCGCGCCGCCCGGACCCGGTCACCCGAACTGGGCCTGCTCGGCGAGGCGGAGACCCGTTCGCACGTCACCGCGCTGATCCTGGCGGCCGGCCCGTGGTTCACCTCCCTCGACCGCGTCGAGTCCGTCGACGAACAGGACTTCACCGCCGCCCTGTTGCTGGGCGCCGACCGTGCCGTCCAGGGGGTCACGGTGACCGCCGTGCTGCGGGGCGTGCAGGCCGCGCTCACCCGCGCCGTGGAGATCGCCGTGGACCGCTGCCGCACCGCCGGAGTCCCCGACGGGGCACTCCTCTCGGTGGTCCTGCGCATGAAGGAGTACGGCGACGCGGTCGAGCGCCATGTGGTCAACGGCTACCGGGCCGCGGAACAGAACACCCCGCGTGAGCCGGACGGAAGCCGCGGACGGCTGCTGCGGCAACTGCTCCTCGGCGGAGTCGTCCCGCCCGCCGAGGAGTTGACCCGGGCCGGCATCCGGCCGAGCGCCGACGGCCTGCACCACTGCTTCGCCGCGACCGTGGCCCACCCGGGCGCCCTGCCGGTCTCGGCCCTCCTCGACGGCCACGTCGCCGGGCTCTGTCCCCGCCCGCCCGGGCCCGAGCCGATCGCGCCCGGCGCCCTGGTCGTCGTGGCACCGGCGGCTCCCGCGGCGGAACTGCGCGCGCTGTACCGGCTGTGCGTGCGGGCTGTCGACCTCGGCAGGGCGGGAGGCCGGGTCGGTCTGTACGACCTCACGGACCTCGCCGCCGAACTCGCCCTGGCCGAACAGCCGCTCCTGGGCGCCTACTTGAGCCGCCGCCTGCTGGACACTCTGGACCCGGCGGACGACTTCCACCGCCAACTAGCTCTCACCGCACGGACGTTCCTCGACACCGGCCGTCGCCTCGACCAGACGGCGGCGGCCCTGTCCACCCACCCCAACACCGTGCGCTACCGCCTCGGCCGCCTCCAGCAGATCACCGGCGGCGCCCCCACCGACCTGCCCACGGACGGGGCTTCGGGCCCCCTGCACACCCTGCACTGGTGGTGGGCCCTCACCACATGGCTGCAGGCGGACGGTTGACCCGTCCGCCTGCTCCTTGCCGCCAATCGCACAGCCAATCGCTCAGCCGATCACTCAGCCGATCGCTCAGCGGTGCGCCGCGGTGCGATAGAGGTGGTCCATCACCGAGAGGGTGTCGGCAGCACTGCCGACCTGGAGCGGCGAAGTGCGGAAGCGCCCGCCGACTACCACGGTGGGCTCTTCGACCACCTGGTAGCGCTCACGGAGAGCGGGTGCCGCCTTGACGGCATCGGTGACCTGCTTGGACCTGTAGGCGGCTCGGACCCTGCTCACGTCGAGCCCCTGTGTGGCCGCCCATGCCAGGACGTTCTTCTCGGTGGTGAGCTTGCGGTGCTGGTCCCGCACGGCATGGAAGACCGGAAGGGCCTCCCGCTCCGCGAGGCCGAGCCGGTCCAGCGTGTAGTACAGGCGGGCGTAGGCGAGTTGGTCGGGCTGGTCGGTCCAGGCGGCGGGGATCCGCACCACCTTCACCGCGGGACTCTGCCGTGCGGCCCAGGCCTCCAGCGGCTTCTCGAACTTGTACGAGTCCGGGCAGTCGTACCAGAACACCTCCACCACCTGCCGGGCGTCCACGCCGGTGACCCGGTGCTTGAGCCGGAAGTACTGCTCCCCCTCCTTCGGTCCCGTGGCGGCGGCGCCGAGCAGGCAGGTGAGAACGGTCGACAACGCGAGCAGGCGAATCATCTTCTTCATGGCGGCCACCCTTGCGCTCCGCGTCTCGGCCGACCCCGGTGACACACGCAATGTCCCTCGATCGGCCCGCCCGGCTCCGGTCCGACGGATGGGCCACAGTGGCATCACGTGGTGCCACCGGGTGTGCCAGAGGGGGGAGAGGCTCCATGTGGCACCGTGTTGACGCAACTCGGTGTCGGCGTGTTTTCGCAGGTCGAGACGTATATGGCGATCCCGGTTCGTGATTGCTCTCCTTACGGGCTTGCGTATGGCGCCAGAGTGGTGCCACTATGGCGCACATGGACCTCACGCCCTATGTCGACAACCTCCGCCGCGAACTCGCGGTGGCCGCCGAAGCCGGTGGCGAGGAAGCCCGCGAGCTGGCCGAGCGGCTCACCGCTCCGCTGGAGTCGGCGACCCGACTGACGATGCTCAATGTGCTCTCCGCCGCGATGGACGAGATCACCCGTGAACTCGCCCCGGGCTCCGTCGACGTACGGCTGCGCGGGCTCGACCCCGACTTCGTGGTGACACGGCCGGCGGCCGACGAGGCGTACGAGGGTGTGAGCGGGCCCGCCGAGCCGCTCATGGCGCCGGCCCCGGCACCCGCCGACGGCGACGACGGCGGCACCGCCCGCGTCAACCTGCGCCTGCCCGCCCACCTCAAGACGCGCGCCGAGGAGGCCGCGAGCCGCGAGGGCCTGTCGGTCAACGCGTGGCTGGTGCGGGCCGTGTCGGCGGCGGTCGACGGCGGTGCCGCGCCGCGTACGGCACGTACGGCGGAGAAGACCCGCACCGTCGGACAGAGCTTCACGGGCTGGGTGCGCTAGCCGCGCGCCCCGCCCGCCCGAATTCACCCGGAATTTCACCTGAGACCCAAGAGGACGGGACAGCCATGCCTTCTTTCGACGCTCCCTTCGACACTCCCGAACCGATCTCGGCCACCGCCCAGGTGGACGCGGGATCCATCCGGTTCATCGCCGCCGACCGGCTCGACACCCTCGTCGAGGTGCAGCCCCGCGACCCGAAGAAGGACCAGGACGTACGGGCGGCCGAACAGACCGAAGTGCGGTACGCGAGCGGTCTGTTGACCATCAGGACGCCCAAGGGGCGCCGTCTCATCGGGCCCTCCGGAGCCGTCGACGTGACGGTCGAACTGCCCACGGGCTCGCAGGTGGACGTGGCCGGCGCCGCGGCCAGTGTGATCGGCGAGGGCCGGCTCGGCGAGGTCCGTGTGAAGGTGACGGCCGGCGACGTCCGCCTCGACACCACCGGCCCGCTGAAGCTGACCGCGTCGCACGCCTCGATCACCGTGGACCGGGTCGAGGGCACGGCCGAGATCACCAGCAGCACCGGCAATGTGCGCGTCGGCATCGTCGACGGCCCCGCCGTCCTGAAGAACTCGCACGGCACCACGACCGTCGGCACCGTGACCGGCGAGCTGCGGATGAGCGGCGCCAACGGCCCCATGGACATCGCGCGCGCCGAGGCGTCGGTCACCGGCACCACGACCAACGGCCTCCTGCGCCTCGCCGAAGTCGCCCGGGGAACCGTCCAGTTGGAGACCTCCAACGGCTCCATCGAGATCGGCATCCGCGAGGGCACCGCCGCCTGGCTCGAGGTCAGCTCCAACCGCGGGCAGGTGCGCAACAGGCTCGCCACGTCCGAGGCCCCGGAGCAGACCGAGGACACCGTCCGGGTACGGGCACGGACCAACTGGGGCAACATCGACGTCCTCCGCGCCAAGGCCTGAGTCACCTCGTCTCTCCCCCTCCCTCCCCCGGGAGGGCGCCTCACCTCTTCCGATTCCCCAGTCACCTCAGCCTTCGAACGGGAGGGCCCCATGCCTTCATCTGTCATGCCCACGCCCAGGCGGGCCAACGGTCAGCAGCCACCCGCCGCCGTCTCCACCGCCGATCTGCGCAAGTCGTACGGCGACAAGACCGTCCTCGACGGCATCGATCTGCGCATCCCCGTCGGCACCGTGTTCGCGCTGCTCGGGCCGAACGGCGCCGGCAAGACCACCACCGTGCAGATCCTGTCCACGCTCATCGCGGCCGACGGCGGCCAGGCCCAGGTCGCGGGCCACGATGTCGCCACGTCACCGGACGGTGTGCGCGCCGCGATCGGCGTCACCGGGCAGTTCTCCGCACTCGACGACCTGCTCACCGCCGAGGAGAACCTGCTCCTCATGGCCGACCTGCTGCGCCTCGGCAAGCGCGAAGGACGCAGGCGGGCCGAGGAGTTGCTGGAGCGGTTCGACATCGCGGACGTGGCGCACAACCGTGCTGCGACCTTCTCCGGCGGTATGCGCCGCCGCCTCGACCTCGCCATGACCCTGGTCGGCGACCCGCAGGTGATCTTCCTCGACGAGCCGACGACCGGGCTCGACCCGCGCAGCCGCCGCACCATGTGGGAGACCGTGCGCTCGCTGGTAGCGGGCGGCGTCACCGTCTTCCTCACCACGCAATACCTCGACGAGGCCGACCAGTTGGCGGACCGGATCGCCGTCCTCGATGGCGGCCGGATCGTCGCCGAGGGCACCGCCGACGAACTCAAGGCGCAGATCCCCGGCAGCCACGTACGGCTGCGGTTCACCGAGCCCGCCGAGTACGAGCGCGCGGCCGCCGCCTTCCCCGGCGCGGCCCGTGACGACGAGGAACTCGCTCTGCGGGTCGCGGGCGACGGCGGTCTCGACGCGCTGCGCGCCCTGATCGACCGGCTCGACGCCGCCGGCATCCGCGCCGCCGACTTCTCCGTGCACACCCCCGACCTCGACGACGTGTTCCTCGCCCTGACCGGCGACGGCGCCACCGACACCGCACTGCACATGAAGGAGACCCTGCGATGAGCACCCTCACCTACGCCGTGCACGACTCGGCGACGATGCTGCGGCGCAACATCAAGCACGCGCTGCGCTATCCGGCCGTGTCGCTGGGCGCCTCCATGATGCCCATCATGATGCTGCTGCTGTTCGTGTACGCCTTCGGGGACTCGATCGGCGCCGGGATGGGCGGCGGCCGGGACGCGTATCTGAACTATCTGACGCCCGGCGTCATCATCATGGGGGTGGCCGCCGGCTCGATGTCGACCTCGATCGCGGTCTGCACCGACATGACCGAGGGCATCATCAACCGCTTCCGCACCATGAACATCACGCGCTCGTCGTTCATGACGGGTCATGTCATCGGCAGCGTCATCACGACCATGGTGAGCATGGTGCTCGTCGTGGGGGTCGCGCTCGCGATCGGCTTCCGGCCCGACGCGAACCCGGTGGAGTGGCTCGCGGCGGCCGGCCTCCTCGCGGCCATCGCCTTCGCGGTGACCTGGCTGTCCGTGGCGCTCGGCCTGATCTCCAAGACCGTCGAGTCCGCGAGCAACAAGCCGCTGCTGATCCAGTTCCTGCCGTTCCTCGGCTCCGCCTTCGTGCCGGCCGACTCGATGGCGCCGGGCCTGCGCTGGTTCGCCGAGTACCAGCCGTTCACGCCGATGACCGAGACCCTGCGCGGCCTGCTCTCCGGCTCGGAGATCGGCAACGACGGCTGGATCTCGCTCGCCTGGTGCGTCGGTATCGCCCTGGTCGGCTACGTCTGGTCGCGCTCGCTCTTCAACAGCACCACCAAGCGCTGAACACCGGAACGCTCAAGGGCGGGGTGCCCACTCACCGACGGTGAAGTGGGCACCCCGCCCTTGAGTCGGCGAACTCCGTGAATCGGCGGGCCAGTTGGCTACTCTGGCGCTCAACTCGGTGTTCGATGTGAGCCGAAGCCACGACAGTCGTCACCGAGGTAGCCGCACGCTTCTGCGAAATGAGCGCAATGAATTCGATGACACCGTTCCGTGACCGAGCCCGCAGCGACGGGCTTCCGGAGGACGAGGTCGAGCGGTGGCTCGGCACGGTCCGCCCCTGCGTGTCGCTGGACACCGCCGAATGCGTGCCGCCCGGCAGCCCGCCGGCCGGGCGGATCGGCGGGCTGCCGCCGTTGCCCGAGGACGAGCCCGTGCCGGACCTGCCGTTCCTCGTCATGGTCGACTTCGCGGCCATCCCGCCCGACGCGACGGACCTCCCGCTGCCGAAGGACGGCACGCTGCTCTTCTTCGCGGACACGGACGACGACCCGTGGGGCGACGATCGCGAGTGGTCCCGGCTCGTCTACGTCCCGGCCGGCACGCCCGTGTCCGAACGCGCCGCGGGCGGCGAGTGGCCGCCGCAGGTCCACCCGGCCCGAGACCTCCATGTGACGCTCGACCCCTCGTTGCCCAACCGCGGCTCGGACACGGAGGAGTTCCCGCACGGCAGCGCGCTGGGCACCGTGTGGTGGTATACCGGCAGCGAGATGCAGACGGGCGGAGTGGTGCAGTTGGGCGGCTACCCCTGGCAGTGGAACGACGATCCCGTCAACGATCGCGACCGCGGCCCGGGCGACTGGGTGCTGCTCGCGGAAGTCGGCGGCGAGAATCTGACCGAAGGCGACCAGGGCATCGTCTACTGGGTGATCCGCCGGGACGACCTGGCCGCCGGCCGCTTCACCGAGGCCCGGGCCTGTTACGACATGGTCGGCTGACGCGACTTCAGCCGAAACGCATCCCCTCGGGAGCGACCTTCGGTGACCCACTCCGTGCCGGCCTGCTGGACTGTGCGCACCTCACCGGGTCGACCTCAGCTCCTGACGGCCTCCGCAGAGTCGCCCGCGATGCGCCCGCGGAGGGTGTCCTGGTCGGCGTGGAGGACGAAGTGCGGTACCGGAATGGCATGTTGGGCGAGGCCCGTGCTGATCTCGCACCAGTACTGCCCGACCAGGACGGTCATGGGCATCACCAGAGTGCCGCCGGTGCAGTCGAGTACGCGGCGGGCGATCTCCACGACGAGTGGCCGCCACGGCGGCCAGCGCTGGAAGTTGTCCGTCCCGGGCCCGGGCAGCCCCGGCGTGATGTCCATGAGTGTCTCGCCCACCTGCTCGGCGTCGAACACCCCTGAATCCGGGATCAGTTGCTGCACCTGACCCCGCAGCAGTGACCTGTGGCATCAGCCCCGGCGCCTCGCATCGTGCCGCCCGCCAGTGCCATACGGCGTGAACAGCCACCGGCGTTCACCCGTACCCCTTGCCGTACGCCTGTCCGTCGAAGCGGGCAGAGCAGCGCGGACACACGGAGACGGAGAGGCACGTGCTTCAGCAGCAGTCACGCGGGCGTGGCGGACGTACCGGACGCACTCGGACCACTTCCCGCCTGGCGCGTGGCGCCGCGCTCGTCGGTGGCCTGGCCCTGCTCCCACTGGCCAGCGCGTGCAGCGGAGGCGAGGACGACACCGCCGCGGAGCGCAAGCAGGCGAAGATGTCCGTGACGGCCGCTCCCGAGGCCGGGGTTGTGGCGCCCGCGAAGGTCGAGGTGATCGCCAACCTGACCGGCTGCAAGCCCAAGATCCGCATCAACGCGGTGGAACTGCGCCAGGGCGTGTGCCATACGAAGAAGGTCGACTACCTCATCACCACCTTCCCCGAGGACCAGTACAAGGAACTCTGGCTGGACAGCGCCAGCGGATACGGGGGCAAGTACCTCGTCGGGCCCCGCTGGATCGTCAGTGCCCAGCCCGAGATGCTCGAGGGGTTCCGCTCCAAACTCGGCGGAACCATCCGGCAGTTGAGGGGCTTCGGCCCCGCCGCGTCCCCGAGCGCGTCGTAGCGTCGTCGTCTTCACCGGAAGCGGAAAACGGCGGGGCCCGCCGGGCGCGCCCCGGTAGACCCCGCCGTTTGTGTCCCCCGACCGGCGTGGCGGCGGACACGTAGCGAAGACGTCAGCTCTGCGACGACGCCTTGCGGCGCTGCACCAGCCACCATGCCCCGCCGAGGAGGACGGCCAGCGCCGCGAGGACACCGCCGATGAGGACGCCCGTCGAGCTGTTGTCGTCCGCCTCCGCGGTCCTGGCGTCCGTGTCGGAGGCAGCGGCGGCGACGTCCGACTCGGTGGCCGACGGGGCCGGGCTGAGCGTCGCGCTCACGGTCGGACCGGGGCTGACCGTCTTGGCGCCCGCGGCCGCGGCCTTCAGCTTCAGGACCGGAGCGGGCTGCTCGGGTTCCTTGCCGCCGGTGGGCAGTTCGATCCAGCGGGAGACTTCTCCGTCGCTGTAGGTCTCGACGGTCTTGAAGACCAGTTCCTTCTCGTCCGGCAGTTGCCGGACCTTGATCTTGTGCTCGGCGTCGACGCCGGCCTTCAGGGCCGGACCGCCAAGCGTGTAACCGTCGTTCGTAGCCGCCAGCTTCCATCCCTTCGGGGCCTCGTCGAGTGTGATGTCCCCTGGGGCTATGCCCTCGGGGAGCACGACGCGCAGCTTGCCGAAGCCGGCCGAGTCGGACTCCGCCTCGGAGACGAAGCTGAGGGTGACGTTCTCGGCGAGGGCCTGGGGACGGTCGGCCTCGACCTCCGCGTGCGCGGCGGCCGGCGCGGCCAGGGCGAGCGTGGCCGTCAGGGCGACGGCACCGGCGAGAGCGACACGGCGGCCGGCACGCGCCGGCGAGTGGGTGGACGTGGACACAGGGGAACTCCTTGCTGGTACGGGAGATTCCGGTCCGGCAGATGCCGGGACCGGTGAAGGACCGGAAGGTGCTCCCGTCGCGGTGGTCCCCTGCGCACCACCGCGTGCTCCAGTACCTCCTCCCGTGCCTGCGCCGCCACCGCCGACAACCCGCCCGGACGACGCTCGGGCAGCCGGGGCAACGCGCGGTCCGGGTCGGCCACCGGCCGCGGCAGCACCTGTGCCACGGCTGCTGCGGCGGCCCCGGCCAGCGTGCGCAGTGTGCCGAGCGCGGCCCTCATCCGTACGTCCGCCCGGTGCAGCAGCCAGGCCACGATCAGCGCGGCAGCGGTGTGCACCGTCGTCATTGCCGCCCCGGCGTGATGCCAGGCGTGGCCGTCGCCGGTGGCAGCGGCCATGCGCCCGGTGTGCATCGCGTGCTGTGGCACGGCCATCGAGGTGTCGCCGTCCGTATAGGACAGCGCGAGGTGCAGTACCCCCTGCATCGCCAGGGTGAAGGCGATGGTGGCGACCGACGCGTAGCGGCGTCGTGCCAGCGGCCAGACCGCCGCGAACTGCGCCAGGATCAACACGGCCACCAGCCGCCAGGGCACCGTGCCTTCGACGACCGCGTGGTGCCCGAAGGTCGCGAGCACGGTGCCGAGCCCGGCGAACAGACCGGCCCGCGCGTATGCTCCCGCGTGGCCGGCCCGGCCTGCTCCGGCACGTCGCTCGTGCCCGGTCAGGTGATCAGGCGGCACGGTCGCGGAGGGCACGGGCATTCACCTTGTCGTATACGTCGGGGTGGGTGGGGCCGTTCACCGGGGTGAGGTCTCCGGTCGGCGGAGCCGCGTCCCCGCCCTGGTCCTCGATGCCGGAGACGGCCAGGTTGTCGTGCGTCGCAGCGGCGACGACGTCGCCGTACGGGTGGCCGCGGACGGCGATGTCCGGGACCCACCGAGTTCCTCGCGTTCCTCCAGGTCAGAGACCCGTTATCGCACATGACAACGGTGACCGGTGCAGCCTTTGGTGATGGGCGTGTCCGTGCGTTTCACTGCGAGCAGCACACCGTCGCAGGAGATCAGGGGGAAGGCGTCAGCATGAGCGATCACGGCCACGAGCACGAGGCTGGTCCGGGACACGACCACGGGTCCGGCCACGACCACGGCGCCGGCGGACACGCAGGACACTCCCACGGCGTCTCGGCCGATGCCGACCGCCGCTGGCTGGCCATCGCCCTCACCCTCATCACCGCCTTCATGGCCGTCGAGGTCGTCATCGGTGTCATCGCCGCTTCCCTGGCCCTGATCTCGGACGCGGCGCACATGCTCACCGACGCCGCCTCGATCGTCCTCGCGCTGATCGCGATGCGGCTGGCCGCCCGCCCGGCCAAGGGCGGTTACACCTACGGCCTCAAGCGCGCCGAGATCCTCTCCGCCCAGGCGAACGGCCTGAGCCTGCTCCTGCTGGGCACCTGGCTGGCGTACGAGGCGGTGCGCCGGCTGGTCTCCCCGCCCCAGGTCGAGGGCGGCCTGATGCTCGCCACCGCGCTCGCCGGCATCGTCGTGAACGTGGTGGCGACCTGGTGCCTCTCCAGGGCCAACCGCTCCTCCCTCAACGTCGAGGGCGCCTACCAGCACATCCTCAACGACCTGTTCGCCTTCATCGGCACCGCGATCGCCGCGCTGATCGTCGTCCTGACCGGCTTCGCCCGCGCCGACGCGATCGCCACCCTCGTGGTCGTCGCCCTGATGGTCAAGGCCGGTTACGGGCTGCTGCGCGAGTCCGGCCGGATCTTCCTCGAGGCGGCCCCGGCCAACGTCGACCCGGACGCCCTCGGCGACAAGCTGGTCGCCGAACCGACGGTCGTCGAGGTCCACGACCTGCACGTCTGGCAGATCACCTCCGGCCAGGCTGCCCTCTCCGCGCACATCCTGGGCGAGCCCGGCGGCGACTGCCACGCGGTCCGCCGCGACCTCGAGGAACTCCTGCGCCACGACTACGGCATCACCCACACCACCCTCCAGGTCGACCACGCTCCGGCTCCGGTCCTGCAGGTGGCCCTGCCCGGTGACCGCGACCTCCTGCCCACCGAGGACGCGGGGCACTGCGAGGAGCCCCACGGCCCGGTCCACCGGGACGAGCCGCACGAACACTGAGGGGCCAGGTGTTGCCCCCTGCCAGGGAAGTGGCCGCCCGGTGATCGACGTGCGGGTGCACGCTCTTGTGCGGTGGCGGAAGTCGGTCATGCCGGCCGGACGATGCCTTCATGCGGGCGAAGACAGAGGGCTGAGCGAGGTGCGAGGAATCTAGAGCCAGTCCCGCCGCTTGAAGATGACGTACAAGGTGATGCAGACAACCCCCATCAGGCCGATGGCGAAGGGGTATCCGAAGCTCCAACCCAGCTCGGGCATGTGCTCGAAGTTCATGCCGTAGATGGTTCCGACGAGCGTGGGAGCAAAGAGAATTGCCGCCCAGCTGGAGATTTTCTTGATCTCCTCGTTCTGCTCGAACCCCGCCTCCGCCAGCGCCCGCATCTCCGCGTTCTGCTGCTGGGTGACCAGGGTCGCGTTCACCGTGAGGATGTCGGTGAGGGCCTGGCGGAAGACGTCCACGCGTTCGCTGGTGTGGGTCACGTGGTCGGCGACGTCCCGCAGGTAGCGTTGGAGTTCCTCGTCCGTGCCGTACTTGGAGAACCCGGCGATCAGGCCGTGCAGCATGCCGACCAGGGGACGGGTGGCGCGCTGGAACTCGACCATTTCGCGGGAGAGTTCGTAGATGCGGCGGGAGACCTCCGGGTCGCCGCGGAAGACCTCGGTCTCGATCTCGTCGATGTCGTTCTGGACGCCGGAGACCACCGGTACGTACCCGTCGACCACCGCGTCGAGGATGGCGTACAGGACCGCCTCCGGGCCCAGCTTCAGCAGCTCCGGCGACTCCTCCATGCGGCGGCGGACCGCGGAGAGGTCGGGGGCGGCTCCGTGGCGGACCGTGATGACGAAGTCGCGTCCCACGAACACGTGCAGCTCACCGAAGTCGACCTCCTCCGGGGCGTCGAGATACCGGGCTGCCCGCAGGACGACGAACAGCGTGTCGCCGTAGCGTTCCAGTTTCGGACGCTGGTGGGCCTCCATCGCGTCCTCGACCGCCAGCGGGTGCAGGTCGAACTCGGCGGCCAGGGAGAGGAGTTCGCTCTCGGTGGGGCGGGCGAGGCCGATCCATGCCATCCCGGACGGCTGGTCGCGCAGTTCGCGGAAGGTCTCGGCGAGGGTGGCCGGGGCGGAGACGCGGACGCCGTCCCGGTACAGCGCCGCCTGGACGACGCTGGCCACCTCCGCCGGTTCCGGGGGCGCCGGGTCGGCCGCGGGCGGCGGGTTCTTCGACGCCGGCGGCTGCGGTGGGGTCAGCGCGCGGCGCCAGGCGGACTTCCTCGCGTTCTTGGAGGCCGGACGGGCGCGTCGCTCCGACATGCGGCTGCCTCCCGGGTCGAACCTGCGGCTGGCGTGATCCCGGGCAGGATATACGGGGCAAACGGTGGCGGGGCGGCGGGCGGGTCCGGGATTCGGCGCGGGTTGCGGACAGAAGGTGTCCGCGAGCCTCGCTAGCGTGCACAGCATGACGAAGCGGAGTGCGAGCAAGCGGAGTACGACCGAGCGGGGCACGACCGAGCGGGGCACGACCGAGCGGGGCACGACCGAGCGGGGCACGACCGAGCAGGGCACGACCGAGCGGGGCACGACCGAGCAGGGCATGACCAAGCGGGGCACGACCAGGAAGGCGGCCGCGAGCGGTCCCGTGCTCAGTACCCGCGACCTCAACCGCGCCACCCTCGAACGGCAGCTGCTGCTGCAGCGGTCGTCGCTCGGCGCGAAGGCCGCCGTCGGGCATCTTCTCGGGCTCCAGGCGCAGAACGTCAAGCCGCCGTACTACGCGCTCGCCGCCCGCCTCGACGGCTTCGGCCCCGAGGAGCTGTCCGGGCTGATGGCGGACCGCGAGGTCGTCCGCATCGTCTCCATGCGCTCGACCATCCACACCCACACCGCCGACGACTGCCTCATCCTGCGCCCGCTCGTCCAGCCCGCCCGCGACCGCGAACTCACCAACTTCCGTACGGGACTTGCCGGCGTGGACCTCGACCGGCTCGCCACGCTCGCACGGGAGCTGGTCGAGGCAGAGCCGCGCACCATGAAGCAGTTGCGCGAGGCGCTGATCGCCGAGTGGCCGGACGCCGACCCGCAGTCCCTCGGCATCGCCGCCCGCTGCAGGCTCCCGCTCGTCCAGGTCACCCCGCGCGGACTGTGGGGCAGGAGTGGCCAGGTCGCCCTGACCACCGCCGAGCACTGGCTGGGCCGCCCCGCCGAACCGACCCCGGCCCCGGACGCGACCGTCCTGCGCTACCTCGCCGCCTTCGGTCCCGCCTCCGTCAAGGACATGCAGACCTGGGCCGGCCTGACCCGGCTGCGTGACGCCTTCGAGCGGCTCCGCCCGCAGCTCGTCACCTTCCGCGACGAGAACGGCGTCGAACTCTTCGACCTGCCGGACGCACCCCGCCCCGACGCCGACACCCCCGCCCCGCCCCGCTTCCTCCCCGAGTTCGACAACCTGCTCCTCTCCCACGCCGACCGCACCCGGGTCGTACCGCCCGAGTACAGGGGCCGCAGCTGGGTGGGCAACATGCTCTACTGCACCTTCCTGGTCGACGGCTTCCTGGCGGGGGTGTGGAAGCTGGAAGAGGGTGCGCTCGTCATCGAGCCCTTCGATGCGTTGACGAAGGGCCGGCGGGCAGAGGTCGTAGAAGAAGGGGAGCGGATGCTCGCCACCATGCACCCGGGGACGTCGTACGACATCCGCTTCGGGACCGTGATCCGGTAGCAGGCCGCGCCGGCCCTCAGTCCGCCCGGCCCGTCACCGCGACCGTCACTCCCAGGCCGATCATCGCGAACCCGCCCGCGCCGCCGATCATCGACAGCCGGCGGTCCGAGCGGGCGAACCAGGTGCGGGCGGCCGAGGCGGTCAGGCCCCACAGAGTGTCCGTGACCAGGCCGATCGAGATCGGGATCAGGCCGAGCAGCAGCATCTGCAGCGGTAGGTGGCCCGCCGAGTGGTCCACGAACTGGGGGAGTACGGCGGCGAAGAAGACCACGCCCTTCGGGTTGGTCACCCCGACGAGCGCGCCGTCGAGCACCGTGCGCAGATCGCCGCGGGCCGGTCCCGTGGGCTGTGTCCGAATGGCCGATGCCTTGAGGTCCTTGCGGTGCCGGACGGCCTGCACGCCCAGGTACAGCAGGTAGGCGGCGCCGGCCAGCTTGACGACCAGGTAGAGCGCCACCGACCGCTCCACCAGGGAGCCGATGCCGATCGCGACCGCCACCACCAGCAGATACGAGCCGAAGACGTTGCCGATCGCCGTCGCCACCGCCGTGCGGCGGCCGTGGGCGAGCGCCCGGCCGATGACGAACAGGACACTGGGCCCCGGAATCACGATCACCAGCAGGGACATCGCGGCGAAGGCGAGGTACCGGTCCGTGGACACCATGCGTATCACTCCCCTCGGGCGCTCATTGAAACAGCCGCCCGGGACTCCCCTCTAGAGTCGGGTCATGGAACTGCGGCAGCTCACCTATTTCGTGACGGTCGCCGAGGAGCTGCACTTCGGACGGGCGGCCGAGCGGCTGCACATCGTGCAGTCCGCGGTGAGCATGCAGATACAGCGTCTGGAGCGGGAGCTGGGCGCCGAGCTGTTCGACCGCACTCCGCGCCGGGTGCGGCTCACGGCGGCGGGGGAGCGACTGCTGCCCGAGGCGCGCGCGGTGCTGGCGGCGGCCGATCGGGCCCGTGCCGCCGTCGCCCCGCCGCCCGGCCTGCGCATCGGCACCAGTACGGGACTCGGCAGCCATCTCGACCGTGTGCTCGCCGCGTTCGCCCGCCGTGCGCCGGACGTGCCCGTCGAGCTGTTCTCGCTCCCGGCCCCCGAGCGCCTGGCCCGGGTCGCGGGCGGGCAGCTGGACGCCGCGTTCGTACGGGCCGTCGAGCCGGTAGCCGGCGTACGCGTGCTGCCCCTGTGGCCCGACCCCCTGGTCGCCGCCCTCCCCGCCACGCACCCGCTGGCCGATCGGCCGGAGATCGGCGTCGAGGAACTGGCCGGGCTGCCCCTGAGCCTCACGGAGCGCCGCAACAACCCGGCGCTGGTCGACCTGGTGGTGGGCGCCTGTCATGAGGCCGGGTTCGAGCCGCCGCCGGGACCGGCGAGCGGCTCCCTGCAGGACACCCTCGCCACGATCGGCACCCGCCCCATGTGGACGGTCATCTACGCGTCCCACGCGCACCTGCTGCACAGCCCCCGCGTCGCCTTCGTGCCGTTCCGCGCGCCGGGCCTCGCCCTCTCGACGGGCCTGGCCGTGCCCGTCAACACCCCGCCGCCGCACCTGGACACCCTGCTGCTGGCCTGCGGCGATCACGAGAGCTGATCGCTGAGGTCGCGGTCTGCTTCTTGGTCGCGAAGGCCCGACGCGATGGACTGGACCCACCGACAAGGAACCGAAGAGCCTTGCGACTCAAGGGAGTTCAGTCATGCCGATCGTCACCGTCCAGCAGGGTCCCCGCGACACCGAGCTCAAGCGGGACCTCGTCAAGCGCGTCACCGACGCCTTCGTCGACGCGTACAAGATCCCGGCCGAGACCGTGCAGGTGTGGATCCACGAGGTGCCCGCGGACAGCTGGGGCGCCGCGGGCAAGCTGACCGCCGACAAGTAGCGCACGGAAGCCGGTCCATGGAAGCCGGTGCATGGAAAGGGGGCGCTGCGAGCTGCTCGTGGTAGCTCGCAACGCCCCCTTGTCTCTCACCTGAGAGGTACTCAGGAGATCTTCCGGGGCACTCGTCCTACGAGTTGACCTGTGCGGTCACCAGGCTCGAGAAGGTGGTCAGCCGGGAGTACACACCCGGGTAACCGGCCTCCGCGCAGCCCTCGCCCCATGAAGTGATCCCTGCCAGGACGCCCCCGATGAGCAGGGGACCGCCGCTGTCGCCCTGGCAGGTGTCTACGCCGCCGGATGAGTATCCGGCGCAAACCATGTCGGTCTGGACGAAGTCCGAACCGTAGGAGCTCTTGCAGCTGGAGTCGGCCACGATCGGGACGGTCGCGGTCCGCAGCTGGTTGGAGGAGCTGCCGTTCTCCGAGGTGGTGCCCCATCCGAGGATGCGGGCCGTGGTGCCGGCCGCGTACACCGAGGTGTCCGAGGACGAGACGTACTTCGCCGTCGTGTACGGCATGGACGTCGACAGCGTCAGCACGGCCACGTCGTCGCCGTTGGTGGCGTCCGTGTAGGCCGGGTTGATCCAGATCTTGCTGACCTTGGCGACGGTGCCGTTCGTGCCGTTCAGGTAGGTTCTGCCGCCGACGACTCTGACGCCGCTGGTGCTCTCGCCGACCATGCAGTGCGCGGCGGTGACCACCTTGGTGGCCGAGACGAGGGTGCCGCCGCAGAACTGGTTCTGCGAGGCGTCGGTGATCTGCATGACGAACGGGTAGGCCGTCGTGGTGGTGGTCGTGCCGCCCACGATGGGCTGGGGCGCGGCTGCCGCGGAGGGGGCGCCGAGCAGCGCGGTGGCGGCCGCGGCTGCGGTCGACACGACTACTGCGGCGGTCTTCTTGGCACGGGTAAGCCCGAACATGAGTCTCCTCAGTGGGGGTTGCCGGTGGGGGGTCGCGCGGGTGTGGGGGGTGGTGCACGGGGGTCGCGGGACCGACCCCCGTATGCCCGGGCGAGCGGCACGCCCTTCACGCTAGGACCCGGAACCCCCGGCTCCCAATGAGGGAACCCCCTAGGGGGTTGGGTGAGGGAAAACCCTCGGTCGGGTTCAGTTAACCTGGCGCGTCGTCACTTCGCGCGCCGTGCCGCCGCCAAACGGACGATGTCCACGCGCGATCGGATCCCCAGCTTGCGGTAGACCCGGGTCAAGGTCGCCTCGACCGTCTTCACACTGATGAACAGTCGCGCGGCGATCTCCCGGTTGGTCGCGCCCTCCATGACGAGCGCGGCGACCTGGCGTTCCATCGCGGCGAGGCCCTCCAGGCCCTCTGACGCGGCGGTGGGGGTGATCGGTTCCACCGGGTTCACGACGGCGGCCGCCTCCACCTGACGTACCCACGGCAGCGCCCGGCACCGCCGGAACAGCCGGGCCGCCTCGTCGTACGACGTCGGTCCCGGCCTGCCGGTGCCCAGCGACGCCAGCGCGAACGCGGCGCGCGCCTCCTCCAGGCCGTACCCCAGCTTGGCGAGCCGGTCCTGTGCCGACGTCAGCTGGGCGAGGGCCGCCTCGTGCTCCCCGCGCGCGGCCCGCAGCAGTGCCTCGGCCCGGTCCAGGACGGCCAGCACGCTCTCGCGCCCCAGCCGCAGCGCGTGTGCGCGCGCCACGTCGAGGAGTTGCCGCGCCTCGTCGGTCGCACCGATCCGGACGAGGGCCTCGGCGAGGTCGCCGTGCCAGCGGCCGCGCGCCGGGTCGGTGATGCCGAGGCCCTGCTCCAGCTCGCGCACCCGGCGCAGGGACTGCACCGCGGCCTCCGCGTTCCCGGCGACCAACTGCGCGTGGCCGAGCGCGGTCAGCCCGCGGGAGACGTACATCTGGTCGCCGACCTGCTCGGCCTGCTCCACCGCTTCCCGCGCCAGCGCCAGCGCCCGGTCCGTGTCCCCGCCCGAGGCCTCGGCGAGGGAGTTGAGCACGGCGGACGGGATCTCGCCGATCCCGGAGTCGCGGGCCAGCCGCATGCTCTCCCGGGCCAGGTCGAGGGCGCGGCCGCAGTGTCCGGAGCGCAGTTCGGTCTCGGCGAGCAGGCGCACGAAGTGCACCTCGCTCTCGACCATGCCGCGCCTGCGCACCTCGCGCAGCAGAGCGTTGACGGTGCTGCGGGCCTCGGGCAGCTGGTCACTCATGATCAGCCAGCGGTAGCGGGTCGCGCCCGCCCCGTTGTGGTGACAGGCCACCTCCGGGTCCTGCGGCTCCTTCAGCGCGCGTTTGATGGTCGCGGGTGCGTCCGGATGGCCCATCAGGGTCTCGGTCTGCGCCTGGAAGGCGAGCGCGAGGAGCTCGGTGCGGCGGTCGCCGGCCCGGGCGGCCAGCTCCGCCGCGTGCGTGGCCTCCTCCCGGCCCTCCGCGAAGTCGCCCTCCACGACCAGTCCGCGCCAGGCCAGCTGGTAGTGGACCAGGGCGAGCAGCCGCGGGTCGTCGCCGGCGTCGGCCAGCGCCTGCGGGTAGACGGTGTCGACCTCGCCGAGGGCCTGACCGGCCGCCTCGATGACCACCATCCAGGCCCGCACCCGGTCCGCGGGTGCGGTGGCCCGGGTCAGCACCTCGCGGGCGATGTCCCGGGCGAGGTCCACCTCGCCGGCGGTGATCGCGTCCTCCGCGGCCTCCAGCCGGCGCCGGTCCGGGGCCGGTTCGTCCTCGGGCGGGGTGTGCCGGGCGGCGAGCAGCCCGAGCGACGCGGCGACCGAGGGGGCCCCGCGGTCCCGGGCCAGGGCGGCGGCCTCGGCGAGACGGGCCGCGGCCTCCGGGTCGGTGCCGGTGGTCGCGAGGGCGAGGTGGCGGGCGCGCTCGATCGGGTCGGAGGCCGCGGTGGACAGGGCGGCGTGCGCGGCGCGCCGCTCCTGCGCGGGCGCCTCCGCGTACAGCGCGGCCGAGATCAGCGGATGCGCGAACCGTACGGCGGGGCCCTCCGGCTCGGTCGCCAGCAGCCCGAGTTCGGCCGCCTGCGCCGTCTCGGCCTCGGCGTTCTCCCGGCCGGCCTCGTGCAGCAGGGCCAGCGTGGGGCGGGCGCCCGCGCTGGCCACCAGGAGGGTGCGGCGGGCCTCGTCGGACAGCATCTCCAGGCGGTTGAGGACCAAGGCGCGCAGCGAGGTGGGCACCGGCAGCGGCTCGCCGGGTCTCGGCGGGGTCGGGTTCTCGGCCAGGGCGCGGCCCAGTTCGAGGGCGAAGAGCGGATTGCCGCCGCTGGTGCGGTGGATGTCGCGGACGATGGAACGCGGCAGGCCGGTGTAGCCGCGGTGGTCGAGCAGCGTGGACACCTGGGCGCGGGAGAGCGCGCCGAGCCGTACGGCCAGGGTGTCGGGCGGCGACGCGCGTAGGTGACGGTCGTACTCCTGCCCCTCCGTGCGTACCGCGCACAGCAGTTGCACCGCGGTGTCGCCCAGGCGGCGGGCGGCGAACCCGAGGAGCTCCGCGCTCGCCGGGTCCAGCCACTGCAGGTCGTCCGCCACGACGAGGACGGGCCCGTCGGCGGCGAGTGCGCGCAGCGTGGACAGGACGGCCAGGCGCAGGGCGAGGCCGTCCCGCTGGAGGGTGGACTCGCCGCGGCCCGTGAGCGCCGACTCCAGTGCCGTGCGCTGCGCGGCGGGCAGCCGGTCGGACACCTCGTCCACGACCAGGCCGAGCAGGTCGGCGAGGGCCAGGAACGGAAGATGGGATTCGGACTCGGTCGCCGAGCAGCGCAACACGGTGTGGGTGGCTGTCCCGTATTCGGATACCAATGCCCGCAGAGCGGTCGACTTTCCTATTCCGGCGGGGCCGTGGAGCAGCACACTGCCGCCGCGGGCGAGCTGCTCGCGCGCCGCGCTGAACAACTCCTCCCGGCCGATGACCAGGTCGGGGCGGCATCTGGCGGGCTCCTTGAAGTCCCCTCGCACGGTCACCCCTCCCCTTCAAGTGTCGTGTCCGGGCCAAATTCTAGGCAATGTCTCTTTGAAATTCGGACGGACGACGTCGTGAGGGATATAACAACGGCTAGGCATGGGGAAATTCAAAGCGCTGATGAATGAATAGATCGCCGACAAGGCGCCCCCATGGCCACCGCTGTGACCCCCCGGCAGCTAAGGCAACAGCCCCGCCCGGCGCGCCGCGACCACCGCCTCCCCGCGCGTGTGCGCCCCCAGTTTCCGCATGGCGGACCGCAGGTATCCCTTGACCGTCTCGGCCCGTACGCCGAGCCGTTCCGCGGCCACCGCGTTCGTGGCGCCCGCGGCCACACAGGCGAGCACATCCAGCTCACGGGGTGCCAGGCCGATCCCGTCGGCCCGCGTGTTCGGGGTCAACAGCCCGCACACGCCGAGCAGTTCCGTCCGCAGCGCCGGGTCGGCGATCCGCGGCGCCAGCGCCCGCAGGGCCGCGTGGGCCTCCCGCACCTGCTCCCAGGCGGCCCCCGTCGAGGGATCCCGGGCCGGCTCGGCGCGGGCGGCCGCCACCAGGCTCTGCGCCTCGTCCCCGACGGCCAGCGACTGCTCCACGTCCCGCGCGGCCTCCATCGCCGCGTCCAGAGTGCGGTCGCCGAGCGGCCGGGCGGTGCGCAGGGCGCCGTACAGAACACCCCGCACGCGACGTCGTACGACGACCGGCACCGCGAGGATCGAACGCAGCCCCTCCGTGGCGACCGGGATGTCGTACTCGTGGCTGATCTGCCGCGCCGAGGAGTAGTCCGTCACGGCGCACGGCCGGGCGAGCGCGACCGCCCGGCCGCCCAGGCCGTTGCCCGAGGTCACCGGGAGTCCGCTCAGTGCGGGTGTCGCGGTGCCGCTGAGTTCGCTGATGCGCACGTGCTGCCGCCCCGGCTCCACCAGCCCGCCGAACGCGACCGGGAGCCCGGTCGTGCGCCGCAGCCGTACCAACGCGTTGCGTATCTCGACCGCCCCGGTCGCGTCTGCTGTCACCTGCTTGCCCTTTCCTGCAGGGCACACCCCCGTTCGGGGGTAGTGAGACCTGCATCACGGATTACACGATGGCAGAGAGCCGCCCGGCAAGGTCCGGTGACGAGGAGGACAGATGACGACGGCGACGGAGCTCTTCCGCAGTGCACGGGACTTCCTGCTGGAGCACCGCGAGGACTACGCGCAGGCATACGAGGGTTTCCGCTGGCCCCGGCCCGAGCGCTTCAACTGGGCGCTCGACTGGTTCGACGTCGTCGCCGACGGCAACGACCGGACCGCCCTGCACATCGTCGAGGAGGACGGCAGCGAGGTCCGCGTCTCCTTCGCGGAGATGTCCGACCGCTCCGACCGCGTGGCGAACTGGCTGCGCGACCTGGGCGTGCAGGCCGAGGAGCGGATCCTCGTCATGCTCGGCAACCAGGCCGAGCTGTGGGAGACGGCCCTCGCGGCGATGAAGCTGCGCGCCGTCGTCATCCCGGCCACCCCGCTGCTCGGACCCGCCGACCTGCGCGACCGCGTCGAGCGGGGCCGGGTCAAGCACGTGATCGTGCGGGCCGAGGACACCGCGAAGTTCGACGACGTCCCCGGCACCTACACCCGCATCTCCGTCGGCGGACTGCCCGAGGAGGGCTGGGAGCCGTACGAGGACGCGTACGCCGCCTCCGCCGAGTTCCTGCCGGACGGCCCCACGCTCGCCGACGACCCGCTGATGCTGTACTTCACCTCGGGCACCACCGCCCGGCCCAAGCTGGTCGAGCACACCCACACCTCGTATCCGATCGGCCACCTGGCGACCCTGTACTGGATCGGCCTCCAGCCCGGCGACGTGCACCTGAACATCTCCTCGCCCGGCTGGGCCAAGCACGCCTGGTCGAACCTGTTCGCCCCGTGGAACGCGGAAGCGACCGTCTTCATCCACAACTACACGCGCTTCGACGCGGCCCGCCTGATGTCCGAGATGGACCGCGCGGGAGTGACGACCTTCTGCGCCCCGCCGACCGTGTGGCGCATGCTCATCCAGGCCGACCTCACCCAACTGGGCACGCCGCCGCGGGAGGTCGTGGCCGCGGGGGAGCCCCTGAACCCCGAGGTCATCGAACAGGTCCGGCGTGCCTGGGGCGTCACCATCCGGGACGGCTTCGGGCAGACCGAGACCGCGGTCCAGGTCGCCAACAGCCCGGGGCAGGAGCTCAAGACCGGCTCGATGGGGCGGCCGAGCCCGGGATACAAGGTCGAGCTGCTCGACCCGGTGACCGGCGCGCCCGGTGCCGCCGAGGGCGAGATCGCCCTCGACCTGTCGGCGCGGCCCGTCGGCCTGATGACCGGCTACCACGGCGACCCGGACCGTACGGCGGAGGCGATGGCCGGTGGCTACTACCGCACGGGCGACGTCGCGTCGCGGGACGCGGACGGCTATCTGACGTACATCGGCCGGAGCGACGACGTCTTCAAGGCCTCCGACTACAAGATCAGCCCCTTCGAGCTGGAGAGCGCGCTGCTGGAGCACGAGGCGGTGGCCGAGGCCGCCGTCGTGCCCGCCCCCGACGCACTGCGCCTGGCCGTCCCGAAGGCGTACGTCGTCCTCGCCGAGGGCTGGCAGCCGGGCCCCGACACCGCGAAGGTCCTGTTCGAGCACTCCCGCGAGGTCCTCGCCCCCTACAAGCGCGTCCGCCGCCTGGAGTTCGGCTCCCTCCCCAAGACCGTCTCCGGCAAGATCCGCCGTATCGAGCTGCGCGAGGCGACGGCCGCGGGCTCGGACCAGGAGTACCGCGAGGAGGACTTCCGGTGACCTCTGAATCGTCGTACACGCACGGCACGAGCGGCACGACCCTGCTCGGCGACACGATCGGCGCCAACCTGGACCGGGCGGTAGCCGCCTGGCCGGACCGCGAGGCGCTCGTCGACGTACCGTCCGGACGCCGCTGGACGTACGCTCAATTCGCCGTGGACGTCGACCGGTTGGCGTCTGCGCTGCTCGCGAGCGGGGTAGCAAAGGGCGACCGGGTGGGCGTCTGGGCGATCAACTGTCCGGAGTGGGTCCTGGTCCAGTACGCCACCGCCCGCATCGGCGCGATCATGGTGAACATCAACCCGGCGTACCGCACGCACGAGGTCGAGTACGTCCTGGGCCAGGCAGGAATCTCCCTGCTGTTCGCCTCCCTGAGTCACAAGACGAGCGACTACCGGACGATGGTCGAGCAAGTGCGGGGCAAGTGCCCGCAGTTGAGGGAGACCGTCTACATCGGGGACCCGAGCTGGGAGGCGTTGCTCGGGCGAGGGGCCGCCGATGTCCCGTACGAGGAACTGTCCTGCGACGACCCCATCAACATCCAGTACACGTCGGGCACGACGGGCTTCCCCAAGGGGGCCACCCTCTCCCACCACAACATCCTCAACAACGGCTATTTCGTGGGGGAGTCGATCGCCTACAGCGAGCAGGACCGGGTCTGCATCCCGGTGCCCTTCTACCACTGCTTCGGCATGGTGATGGGCAACCTCGCCGCCACCTCGCACGGCGCGTGCATGGTGATCCCGGCCCCGTCCTTCGACGCGAAGGCCACCCTGGAGGCCGTCCAACAGGAGCGCTGCACCTCGCTGTACGGCGTCCCGACCATGTTCATCGCGGAGCTGAACCTCGCCGACTTCGCCACCTACGACCTGTCCTCCCTGCGCACCGGCATCATGGCGGGCTCGCCCTGCCCGGTCGAGGTGATGAAGCGGGTGGTCGCCGAGATGCACATGGAGGAGGTCTCCATCTGCTACGGCATGACCGAGACGTCGCCGGTCTCCCTCCAGACCCGCAGGGACGACGACCTGGAGCACCGGACCGGAACGGTCGGGCGCGTTCTGCCGCACATCGAGGTGAAGGTCGTCGATCCGGCGACCGGCGTGACCCAACCGCGGGGCGCCGCAGGGGAGTTGTGCACCCGCGGCTACAGCGTGATGCTCGGCTACTGGAACGAGCCCGAGAAGACCGCCGAGGCAGTCGACCCCGGCCGCTGGATGCACACCGGGGACCTGGCCCTGATGCGCGAGGACGGGTACGTCGAGATCGTCGGCCGCATCAAGGACATGATCATCCGGGGCGGCGAGAACATCTACCCGCGCGAGATCGAGGAGTTCCTCTACGGCCACCCGAAGATCAGGGACGTCCAGGTCGTGGGCGTACCGCACGAGCGCTACGGCGAGGAGGTCCTCGCCTGTGTCATCCCCGGCGACCCGGCCGACCCGCCGACGCTGGAGGACGTGCGCGCCTTCTGCGCGGGGAGGCTGGCCCACTACAAGGTGCCGAGCAGGCTGCAGATCCTGGAGGCCTTCCCCATGACGGTGTCCGGGAAGGTGCGCAAGATCGAACTGCGGGAGAAGTACGGCGTCTGAGGGCGACCGTGCGTGACGCCACCGGGGTTCAGACGCCGGTGGCGTCCAGTTCGTCCGCCAGGCGGTTGACCGGCTGCGGGGTGCCCGTGAGGTCGAGGACGAACAGGGGCATGCCGAGGGTGTCCGCGCGGGTGCGGGCGTCGGTGGCGTAGCCCGCGAGGGAGAAGTAGACACAGGCCGACGACTCCGTCATGGCCGTCAGCCACAGGCACTCCACGTCCCGCAGCGAGGCCGGGCGCACGGTCGGGTCGACCTGGGCCAGCAGGCCGCGGGCTGCGATGCCGATGCCGGACGGGGGCCGCTGGTCGGCCCGTCGGATGTCCCGGTAGCCGAGCCAGCGCAGATAGAGGGCGGCGGCCGTCACCGCGTCCCGGGCGGTGCGGATGGTGACGGGCTGGAAGGGCGGGCGACGTCTCGGCGGGGCCTGGGCGACCTTGGTGCCCCCCGCCGCCGCGGCGGTCTGCCCGGCCACCGCTATCCGCAGCACCGTCCCGCACGGGCAGCCCAGCTCCGGGTGCGGCCACTGGTCCCGGCGGCCGCAGGAGCCGCACCGCAGGGTGACCCAGTCCTCCGCCCAGGCCCGATGGGTGACGGCCGTCGCCGTCCCGTGCCGGTCGAGCGGCGGCGCGACGGGCGCCCCGCAGGTGCACGGATACGACGGCGCCGCGTAGAGGTGCTCGCGCCGGCAGGCCGGACAGCGCACCGAGACGCTCTCGGACATGGCTCACATCGTCCCCCAGCCGCCCCCCGCTTGTCCGTCTCTTGACGGCCTTCCTCCACCCACTTACATTGCTTCCAGATAGTAGAAAACAGTTTCCGCAATACGGAAGTATTCGAGGCGGAGACAGTCAGGGAAGTCGACACGGAAGAGCTCACCGCGGGGCGCGACGGGAGTGCGAATCCGACAGCCGAAGCAGGAGTACTCGATGGCACGTATGACCGCTGCCCGCGCGGCAGTTGAGATCCTCAAGCGCGAGGGCGTCACCAACGCGTTCGGTGTGCCCGGCGCGGCGATCAACCCCTTCTACGCGGCGCTCAAGGCCTCCGGCGGCATCAACCACACCCTCGCCCGCCATGTCGAGGGCGCCTCGCACATGGCCGAGGGCTACACCCGTACCCACCCGGGCAACATCGGTGTCTGCATCGGCACCTCCGGTCCCGCCGGCACCGACATGATCACCGGGCTGTACTCCGCCACCGGTGACTCCATCCCGATCCTGTGCATCACGGGCCAGGCCCCGACCGCCGTGATCCACAAAGAGGACTTCCAGGCCGTCGACATCGCCTCGATCGCCAAGCCGGTCGCGAAGATGGCGATCACCGTGCTGGAGGCCGCCCAGGTTCCCGGCGTCTTCCAGCAGGCCTTCCACCTCATGCGCTCCGCCCGGCCCGGCCCGGTCCTCATCGACCTGCCGATCGACGTCCAGCTCACCGAGATCGAGTTCGACCCGGAGACGTACGAGCCCCTGCCGGTCTACAAGCCGGCCGCGACCCGCGCCCAGATCGAGAAGGCGATCGCGCTCCTGGTCGAGTCCGAGCGCCCACTGATCGTCGCCGGCGGCGGTGTCATCAACGCCGACGCGGCCGAACTCCTCGTCGAGTTCGCCGAGTTGACCGGCACTCCGGTGGTCCCGACCCTCATGGGCTGGGGCATCCTGCCCGACGACCACGAGCTGAACGCCGGCATGGTCGGCCTGCAGACCTCGCACCGCTACGGCAACGCGACCTTCCTGGAGTCCGACTTCGTCCTCGGCATCGGCAACCGCTGGGCCAACCGTCACACCGGCAAGCTCGACGTCTACACGGCCGGCCGGAAGTTCGTCCACGTCGACATCGAGCCGACCCAGATCGGCAAGATCTTCGCGCCCGACTACGGCATCGCGTCGGACGCCAAGGCCGCGCTGGAGCTCTTCGTCGAGGTGGCAAGGGAGTTGAAGGCTCAGGGCAGGCTGCCCGACCGCTCGGCGTGGGCGGCCTCGGCGCAGGAGAGGAAGGCGACGCTCCAGCGCCGTACCCACTTCGACGACATCCCGATCAAGCCGCAGCGCGTCTACGAGGAGATGAACAAGGCCTTCGGCCCGGAGACCCGGTACGTCTCCACCATCGGCCTCTCGCAGATCGCCGGCGCCCAGATGCTGCACGTCTACCGGCCGCGCCACTGGATCAACTGCGGCCAGGCGGGCCCCCTCGGCTGGACGATCCCGGCCGCGCTGGGCGTCGCGAAGGCCGATCCGCAGGCGCAGGTGGTCGCCCTCTCCGGCGACTACGACTTCCAGTTCATGATCGAGGAACTGGCCGTCGGGGCGCAGCACAGGATCCCGTACGTCCACGTCCTGGTGAACAACTCCTACCTCGGCCTGATCCGCCAGGCGCAGCGGGCGTTCGACATCGACTTCCAGGTCAACCTGGAGTTCGAGAACATCAACTCGCCGGAACTGGGCGTCTACGGCGTCGACCACGTCAAGGTCGCCGAGGGCCTCGGCTGCAAGGCGATCCGGGTGACCGACCCGGCCGAACTGGGCGCGGCCTTCGAGCAGGCCAAGAAGCTCGCGCAGGAGTACCAGGTCCCGGTGGTGGTCGAGGCGATCCTGGAGCGCGTCACGAACATCTCCATGTCGACCACCAACGACATCGGCAACGTCGTCGAGTTCGAGGAGATCGCGACCGAGCCGGGCCACGCCCCGACCTCGATCAGGACGCTGAAGGTCTGAGGCACTACCGCCCACGCAAGAGCGGCTCACCCCACTGGGGTGAGCCGCTCTCTTGGTGCGTGAGGCCCGCCGCCCCCGTGTCGGCGGGCCCCGCGTGAGGTGAATGTGCCCACGTGCGGGGACGGTTGAAGCCTCTTGAACCATATTCAGAGCTGGATTTGAGGATTGCGTAGACGTTCTACGTCCCCAGGGGTACGCGCGTAGTCAGGTCTCCCCGTGATGCTCGGACAGCCCCGGCCAGTCGTCCGGCCCGCCGCCCTGCCACTCGATGAGGCCGCTTTCCCCGACGTCGGTGACGTACAGGTCGGCCAGCCGCAGGATCTCGCCCACGTCGTCCACGTGCGTGGCGATGCCCAGCGTCCGGTCGCCCTCGGTGACCCGCCGGGAGCCGTCCAGGGCCGGCGAGTGCACCACGATGTGCGGATGCTCCGTTGGATGTGCCATGCCTTCAGCGTCCTGCGGGCGGCGCCGATCCGCACCCCCACGAACGCCGAGCGGCGCCGGATGCGGGACCGTCCGCATCCGGCGCCGCTCGGCCGGTGAGATGTTCGGTTGTGGCCGTCCGGCGGTGCGAGGCTGGGCGCGACAGAACATTCGCGCCGCCGGACGGAGTCTGCGGATCCTGCGTGTTCTTTCCAGGAGGTGTGGCTCGGACCGCGGCGGATGCGACGGAACCGCGGCGCTCCTTCCCTCAGGTCGAAGAAGGAGAGCCCGGACCTTCACCACCGCACTGGCTCGCACGCCGCCGCGGTCCTCGGCCTGCCCGCGCCCTGCCGACCGGCCACCCCTCATCCGGGCCGATCGGCTGACGCGGGCCGCCTGTGGGGTCAGTCCTCGCGCAGGGCGCGGACCGCCTCCTCCACGCGCCGGCCGTACTCCGGGTCGGCGGCGTGGAAGTGGGCCAGGTTCTTCTCGATCACGTCGTCGCGGGAGACCTGCGAGAGGCCGCCGGCGATGTTGGCGATCAGGCGGGACCTCTCCTCGGCCGACATCAGGCGGTACAGCTCACCGGCCTGGAAGAAGTCGTCGTCCTTGGTGTGGAGGGGGGCCTCGTGGGTGCCGGTCCAGCCGCTGATCGCCAGCGGGGCCGACAGGGAGCGGCCGGTCTCCGCCGGGCCGTCGTACGAGTTCGGCTCGTAGTTCTTCGCCGCGCGGCCCTGGGAGTTGGACGCCATGAAACCGTCGCGGCCGTAGTTCTGCGCGGTCGTCGCCCTCGGGGCGTTCACCGCGAGCAGGGTGTGGTTGACGCCCAGGCGGTAACGGTGCGCGTCCGCGTAGGCGAACAGCCGGCCCTGGAGCATCTTGTCCGGCGACGGGCCGATGCCGGGCACGAAGTTGTTCGGGGAGAACGCGGCCTGCTCGACCTCGGCGAAGACGTTGTCCGGGTTGCGGTCGAGGACCAGGCGGCCCACGCGCTGCAGCGGGAAGTCCTTGTGCGGCCACACCTTGGTGAGATCGAACGGGTTGAAGCGGTAGTCCGCCGCCTCGGCCGCCGGCATGACCTGCACGTACAGCGTCCAGGACGGGTTCACGCCCCGCTCGATCGCCTGGAGCAGGTCCGTCTGGTGCGAGCCCGGGTCCTTGCCCGCGATCCCGGCGGCCTGCTCGGAGGACAGGCTGCGAACGCCCTGGTTGGTCTTGAAGTGGTACTTGACGAAGAAGGCCTCGCCCTCGGCGTTCGTCCACTGGTAGGTGTGCGAGCCGTAGCCGTTCATGTGGCGGTACGACGCCGGGATGCCCCGGTCGCCCATCAGCCAGGTCACCTGGTGCGTGGCCTCGGGGGCGTGCGCCCAGAAGTCCCAGACGTTGTCCGGTTCCTGGCGGCCTGTGAAGGGGTCGCGCTTCTGCGAGTGGATGAAGTCCGGGAACTTGATCGGGTCCTTGATGAAGAACACCGGGGTGTTGTTCCCGACGAGGTCGTAATTGCCGTCCTCCGTATAGAACTTGACCGCGAAGCCGCGCGGGTCGCGCACCGCGTCCGCACCGCCCAGCGAGTCCGCCACGGTCGAGAAGCGCAGGAACACCTCGGTGCGCCGGCCGACCGTGCTCAGGAAGTCGGCATACGTGAACGGCGTGACGTCGTCGGTCACTTCGAAGTAGCCGTACGCACCCGAGCCGCGGGCGTGCACCACGCGCTCCGGGATGCGCTCGCGGTTGAAGCGCGCCAGCTTCTCCAGGAGGTGCTGGTCCTGGAGGAGGAGCGGGCCGCCGAGGCCGGCGGAGGCGGAGTTCTGGTTGTCGGCGATCGGGGCGCCGGACTCGGTCGTGAGCACGCGCTTCGACATCGTGGACCTTCCGTGCGGGTGTCAGCGGAAAACTGTTTCCGCTTTGTGGAGCTTAGAAGTGGGCCGATCGAGACGTCAACAGTTTGTTGAACTCGATCGACGGTTCGGTGAAGTGATTCCGGGCCGCGGCGCCGCCTGGGCGCGACAGGACAGATGTCAGCGGCGCCGCGGCCCGGAGGTCTCAGAGCTGAGCGCCCGAGAGGCGCTCGACCGCCCGCAGCAGGGCCGAGTGGTCCAGGCCGCCGTCGCCCTGCGCACGCAGGCTGGCGACCAGCTGGGCGACCACGGCGCCGACGGGCAGGGCGGCGCCGACGTTGCGGGCGGCGTCGGTGACGATGCCCATGTCCTTGTGGTGCAGGTCGATCCGGAAGCCCGGCTTGAAGTCGCGGCTGAGGAAGTTGTCCTTCTTCCGCGTCAGCACGGTCGAGCCGGCCAGCCCGCCGTTGAGGACGTCGAGGGCCGCCTTCAGGTCCACGCCCGACTTCTCCAGGAAGACCACGGCCTCGGCGCACGCCTGGATGTTCACGGCCACGATCAGCTGGTTGGCGGCCTTCACGGTCTGACCCGAGCCGTGCGGACCGCACAGCACGATGGTCTTGCCGAGCGCCTCGAAGATCGGCTTCGCGATGTCGAAGTCGGCCTGCTCGCCGCCGACCATGATGGACAGCACGGCCTCGACCGCGCCGGCCTCGCCGCCGGACACCGGCGCGTCCAGCACGCGAACGCCCTTGTCCGCGGCGGCCTTCGCCAGGTCGACCGAGGTCTGCGGCGTGATGGACGACATGTCGATCAGCAGCGCGCCGGAGCGCGCGTTCTCCAGGATGCCGTCGGGGCCGTACGCGATCGCCTCGACCTGCGGTGACGCGGGCACCATCGTGACGATCACGTCGGCGTCCCGGACGGCCTCGGCGATGGACCCGGCCACGCTGCCGCCGGCGGCAGCCAGGCGGTCCAGCTTGTCCTGCTCCAGGGTGAAGCCGGTGACGTCGTAACCCGCCTTGATCAGGTTCTCGGACATGGGGGAGCCCATGATGCCGAGGCCTATCCAGGCGATCTTGGGGAGGGCGTTGCTCATCGGGGTACCTCTCTGACTGCTTTGCTACGTCTACGAGTTGGCGCCCGCGTCGGGGCGCCCTGCGGCTCAGCGGGCGGCGCGGTGCTCCACCGGCAGCCAGCCGAAGGCCTCGGCGCTCGGGCGGTCGCCCGGCTTGTACTCCAGGCCGACCCAGCCCTCGTAACCCGCCTTCTTCAGCTGGTCGAGGAGGTCCGCGAGGGGGAGCGAGCCGGTGCCCGGCGCGCCGCGGCCCGGGTTGTCGGCGATCTGTACATGGCCGGTCCTGGCCGCGAACCGCTCGATCACCGACGGCAGGTCCTCGCCGTTCATGGACAGGTGGTAGAGGTCCATGAGGAACTTCGCGTTGCCGAGCCCGGTCGCCTCGTTGACCTTGTCGACGATGTCGACGCCGGCCGGGGCGCTCACCAGCGGGTACAGCGGCGATTCCGGCTTGTTGAGCGTCTCGATCAGCAGGATCGCGCCGATCCGGTCGGCGGCCCGGGCCGCGAGGACCAGGTTCTCCAGGGCGAGCGCGTCCTGCTCGGCCGGGTCGACGCCCTCGACGCGGTTGCCGTACAGCGCGTTGAGCGCCTTGCAGCCCAGGGAGGCGGCGAAGTCCGCGACCACGTCGATGTTGGCGCGGAACCTCTCCGACTCCGCGCCGGGGATCGACAGGGCGCCGCGGTCCGGGCCCGGCAGCTGACCGGCGTAGAAGTTCAGGCCCGTGAGCCGGACGCCCGCGTCCTCGATCGCCTGCTTCAGGGCGTCGAGCTCGGACTGCTCGGGGGTGGGGGAGTCGACCCAGGGCCACCACAGCTCGACCGCGGTGAAGCCTGCCGCGGCGGCGGCCGCGGGGCGCTCCAGGAGCGGGAGTTCCGTGAAGAGGATCGACAGGTTGACGTTGAAGCGCTGGTCTGCGGCTGTGCCCGTTTCAAAGCCTGGCATCTGGGTCGGCGCTCCCTTCCGTGCGACTCGATGTATTCCGTATAGTGGAAGTTGATTTCTGCTTAACGGAAGAGTGCCTGTGGTCGGGGAGGGCTGTCAAGTACCCTGAAGGGGTGGCCCGGCCCAACGACGAGGTCGCCGCGCTGCTCCAGGAGTACGCGGACCTGATCTCGATCACCGGAGGAGACGCGTTCAGGGCGCGTGTCTACGAGAAGGCCGCCCGGGCGGTCGGCGGCCACCACGCCGACGTCTCCACGCTCGACCTCAAGGGCCTCCAACAGATCCCGAACGTAGGGAAGTCGATCGCCCAGAAGGTCCTCGAGTACTTCGACAGCGGCAGCGTGTCCGCCGTCGAGGAACTGCGGGCGAAGATTCCCGCCGGAGTCCGCCGGCTGACGGCCATCCCCACGCTCGGCCCGAAGAAGGCGCTGACGGTGTACGAGGAGCTGGGCATCTCCTCCGTCGACGAACTGGCCGACGCCATCCGCCACGAGCGGCTGCGCGACCTGAAGGGCTTCGGGCCCAGGACCGAGGAGAACATCCTCCACGGCATCGAACTCCTGCAGTCCGCCGGGAACCGCGTCCAGCTCGACGTCGCCATGGACCTGGCGGAGGACATCGTCGGCCGGCTGTCCCGGGTCACGGGCTGCCTGCGGTGCGCGTACGCCGGATCGCTGCGCCGGGTGCGGGAGACGATCGGTGACATCGACATCCTCGCCGCGGCGAGGAAGTCGGCGCCGATCATGCGGGCGTTCACCGAGCTGCCGTACGTCACGGAGGTGATCGGGCAGGGCGGGAAGAAGACGTCCGTACGCACCAGCAAGGGCCTCAACGTCGATCTGCGCGTCGTACCGCCGGACTCCTGGGGCGCGGCACTGCAGTACTTCACCGGCTCCAAGGCGCACAACATCCGCACCCGGGAGCGGGCCGTGCATCAGAAGCTGAAGCTCTCCGAGTACGGGCTCTTCGACGTCGAGAGCGGCGAGAAGATCGTCTCCGAGACCGAGGAGGAGGTGTACGCCCGCCTCGGCCTCCCGTGGATCCCGCCGACGCTGCGCGAGGACCGCGGCGAGATAGAGGCCGGGCTGCGCGACGAGCTGCCCGACCTGGTGACGGAGGCGGACCTCCGCGGCGACCTGCACACCCACACCGACCTCACCGACGGGCTCGCCCCGCTGGAGGAGATGGCCGAGGCCGCCGCGGGGCTGGGCTACGCCTACTACGCGATCACCGACCACGGCCCGGACATGGCCATGCAGCGCATGACCGACGAGCGGATGCTGGCCCAGCGTGCGCGCGTGCGCGAACTCGACGGCAGGTACGCCACCCGGGGCGCCCGCGGCGGCCTGCGCCTGCTGCACGGCGCGGAGTTGAACATCGCCCCGGACGGCGAGGTCGACTGGCCCGCCGAGTTCCTCGCCGGCTTCGACCTCTGCGTGGCCTCCGTGCACTCGCACTTCAACCAGGGGCCCGACGCGCTGACCCGGCGGATCGTGCGGGCCTGCGAGAACCCGTACGTCAACATCATCGGCCACCCCACCACCCGCCTCATCGGCAAGCGGCCCGGCATCGACGCCGACCTCGACGCGATCTTCGCCGCCTGCGCCCGCACCGGTACGGCCCTGGAGATCAACGCCCACCCGGACCGCCTCGACCTCCGCGACGAGGACATCCTCCGGGCGAGACGGCACGGGGTCGGCTTCGCCATCAACAGCGACGCCCACGCAGTCCCCCACCTGACCAACATGCGCTACGGCATCGGCACGGCCCAACGCGGCTGGCTCACCAAGGAGGACGTGATCAACACCTGGCCCGAGCGGCGGTTGCGGGGCTTTTTGCGGAAAGGGCGCCCATCGGCCGGCGGGCCGTGACGCCGTACTCGGGCCGCTTGGTCACGAGCAGGGCCGGGGGGTCCTCGGGTCGGTTAGGGTCGCCTCGTGGTGGACGTACCGGCCATGGCGCAGTGCAATTGATCGACCTGCGGTGCATCGCGACTGTGGAGCAGTCGGTGGATGCACCCCCGTTGTGCCCTGATATGCCCTCGCGATGGGTGATCCAGGTAAAAGCGCAGGTCAGAAAGGTGTTTGGGGGCACAATGCGATTGAGAGTGGAGTTCACGACCGAGCCTTTCGACCTTGACGAGGCACCCGCGCACGCGGTGGTCGCCCGCCAGGTCGTCGAGGCGGCCGAACTCGATGCGGTGGACGTCGGCCCGTTCGGCAACACGGTCGAGGGCGGCGCCGACGCCGTGCTCAGCGCCGTGGACACCCTGCTGCGCAAGACGCTGGAGGCCGGTGCCACCCGGGTCTCGCTGCAGCTCAACGTCGTCGACGCGGCCGGGGAGGGCGACGCGTGACCGGCACCGGGGACGAGCCGTTCATCACGGCCGTGAAGCCGCTGGTCGACGCCATGGGCGGCGAGATGCTCCCGCCCGACGAGGCCGGCCCCGACGACGTCGTGCTCTCCTGGGAGGGTGTCGACGCGGTCGCCGTACGCCTGCCCCAGCTCGCCGACTCCCTCGACCACATCCTGGCCGCGATGGAGCGCAAGCAGGGCAAGCCCCTCGCCGAGTTGGACCGCAAGGCCAAGCAGGAGGTCGTACGGATACTCGAGGCGCGCGGCGCCTTCTCCGTACGGCACGGCGTGGAGACCGTCGCGGGCGCGCTCGGCGTCAGCCGGTTCACCGTCTACAACTACCTCAACCGCGAGAAAGAGGCCTGAGCGCCGGGACGTGGACGGCGCGAGGAAGCGACCCGGGGCCGGGTTTCGTCACCGCGAATTTTCAACAAAGTGTTGACGGCGTGTTGCCGGAAGGCGTTAGCTGTCCGCAGCCCGTTCAGCACGATGGCCCTTCGCGGCCACGGAGGCACCCGTGACGACTTCCACGCCCCCGGGCCTGGCCCGGTTCAACGTACTGGAGGAGTTCGCGGCCTTCGCCGCCCTCCGCGAGGCGTGTGCCTCCACGGCATGGGCGAAGCGGCTGCTCGCCGCCCGCCCGTACGCCACCACCGAGGACCTCTTCACCGCCAGTGACGCGGCGATGGCCGAGCTGGGCACCGCGGACCTGGCGGAAGCCATGGCCGGGCACCCGCCGATCGGCCGCCCCAAGCCGGGGGATCCCACCTCGGCCCGGGAGCAGCGCGGTATGGCCGGCGCCTCCGAGGAACTCAAGGAGGAGATGCTCGAACTGAACCTGGCCTACCAGGACAGGTTCGGCCATGTCTTCCTCATCTGCGCCACCGGCAGGACCGGCGAGCAGATGCGGGACGCGGTCAAGGAACGGATCGGCAACTCGCCGGAGCAGGAGCGCGAGATCGTCCGCGCCGAGCTGGGCAAGATCAACCGCATCCGACTGGCCCGACTCGTCGAAGAGGAAGCCTGACACCATGAGCACCAGCACCACCGCTTCCGTGTCCACACACATCCTGGACACCTCCGTCGGCCGCCCTGCCGAGGGTGTCGCCGTTCAGCTCGCGGCCCGCGGTGGCCGTGACGCCGAATGGCAGGCGCTCGGCGGTTCCGCGACCGACGCGGACGGGCGGTGCAAGGACCTGCCGGCCCTGCCGGAAGGCACCACACACGTACGGCTCGACTTCGCGGTCGAACCGTACTTCGAGAAGAAGCAAGCCGATGCGCAGCAGGATGCCCCCGCGAATCGGGACAGCGGTGCGTTCTTCCCAGAGGTAGCGATCACCTTCGCCGTCAGGCCCGGTGAGCACTACCACGTACCGCTGCTGCTCAACCCGTTCGGCTACTCCGTATACCGAGGGAGCTAGCAGACATGCCCACGATCCTGGGACAGAACCAGTACGGCAAGGCCGAGAACCGAGTCGTCAAGATCACGCGGGACGGCGCCACCCACCACATCAAGGACCTCAACGTCTCGGTCGCGCTCTCCGGCGACATGGACGAGGTCCACTACTCCGGCTCCAACGCCAACGTGCTGCCGACCGACACCACCAAGAACACGGTGTACGCGTTCGCCAAGGAGCACGGCATCGAGTCGGCCGAGCAGTTCGGCATCCACCTGGCCCGGCACTTCGTGACCAGCCAGGAGCCGATCAAGACCGCCCGGATCCGCATCGAGGAGTACGCCTGGGAGCGGATCGCGGCGTCCGACGCCAACTCGCAGTTCATCGGCGCGGACGAGGTCAAGCACTCCTTCGTGCGCAAGGGCCAGGAGACCCGGCTGACCCAGATCACCTACGACGGCTCGTCGTGGGAGGTCGTCTCCGGCCTCAAGGACCTGGTCGTGATGAACTCGACCAACTCCGAGTTCTGGGGCTACGTCAAGGACAAGTACACGACGCTCCCCGAGGCGTACGACCGGATCCTGGCCACCCAGGTCGCGGCCCGCTGGCGCTTCAACTGGTCCGACGACGAGCAGAAGATGCCCCACTGGGAGAAGTCCTACGAGCAGGTGAAGAAGCACATGCTGCAGGCCTTCGCCGAGACGTACTCCCTCTCGCTCCAGCAGACCCTGTACCAAATGGGTTCGCGCATCATCAACAACCGCAGCGAGATCGACGAGGTCCGTTTCTCGCTGCCGAACAAGCACCACTTCCTCGTCGACCTGGAGCCCTTCGGGCTCAAGAACGACAATGAGGTGTACTTCGCCGCCGATCGCCCCTACGGCCTGATCGAGGCGACCATCCTGCGGGACGGCTGCGAGCCGAAGATCCCGGTGGACCTCACCAACCTCTGATCAACTCTCTTTGCGGCACCCGTGGCCGGAGATTCCCCCTCCGGCCACGGCACTCAAATTCCCCGGGTCCTGCCGTGCCCTCTGCGAACAGTCCAGAGCGAAAAGGACGCATCATGGCAGCAGCTCAGCGCACCGTCATCGAGAACTGTTCGATCGCCACGGTCGACGCGAACGACACCGAGTACGGACACGGGTACGTCGTCGTCGCCGGCAACCGCATCGAGGCGCTCGGCGCGGGCAGGGCCCCCGAAGGCCTGGAGAACGTCGTACGCCGTCTCGACGCCTCCGGCCACCTGGTGACTCCCGGCCTGGTCAACACCCACCACCACTTCTACCAGTGGATCACCCGGGGCCTGGCCACCGACCACAACCTCTTCAACTGGCTTGTCGCGCTGTACCCGACCTGGGCGCGCATCGACGAGCCGATGGTCCACGCGGCGGCGCAGGGCTCGCTGGGCATGATGGCCCGCGGCGGCGTCACCACCGCCATGGACCACCACTACGTCTTCCCGAAGAACTCCGGCGACCTGTCCGGCTCGATCATCGGCGCCGCTCGCGAGATGGGCGTCCGCTTCACCCTCGCCCGCGGCTCCATGGACCGCAGCGAGAAGGACGGCGGCCTGCCCCCGGACTTCGCCGTCGAGACCCTGGAGGGCGCCCTCGCCGCGACCGAGGCGACCGTCAAGGAGCACCACGACGCCTCCTTCGACGCGATGACCCAGGTGGCCGTGGCTCCCTGCTCGCCGTTCTCCGTCTCCACCGAACTCCTGCGTGAGGGTGCCGAGTTGGCCCGTCGGCTCGGCGTGCGCCTGCACACCCACGGTTCGGAGACCGTCGAGGAGGAGCAGTTCTGCAAGGAGCTGTTCGGCATGGGCCCGACCGACTACTTCGAGTCCACCGGCTGGCTCGGCGAGGACGTGTGGATGGCGCACTGCGTCCACATGAACGACTCCGACATCGCCGCCTTCGCCCGTACGAAGACGGGTGTCGCCCACTGTCCTTCGTCCAACGCGCGTCTGGCGGCCGGTATCGCCCGCGTCCCCGACATGCTGGCGGCCGGCGTCCCGGTCGGCCTCGGCGTCGACGGCACCGCCTCCAACGAGTCCGGCGAACTCCACACCGAGCTGCGCAACGCCCTCCTCATCAACCGCCTCGGCGCCCACCGGGAGGCCGCCCTGAACGCCCGGCAGGCGTTGCGCCTGGGGACGTACGGCGGCGCCCAGGTCCTGGGCCGCAGCGCGGAGATCGGCTCCCTGGAGCCGGGCAAGCTCGCCGACCTGGTGCTGTGGAAGCTGGACACCCTCGCGCACGCCTCCATCGCCGACCCGGTCACCGCGCTGGTCTTCGGCGCGGCCGCCCCGGTCACGGCATCGTTCGTGAACGGCCGTCAGATCGTCGAGGACAACCGCCTGTTGCACGTCGACGAGGACGCCATCGCCCGCTCCACCCGGGACCAGGCCCAGCGCCTCGCGCGGATCGCCGCCCAGTAACTCCGTTTCGCAGTACGGCACTTGATCTCCGGCCGGGAGGGACGGCTCCCGGTCGGCAGCCATGGACCCCAACAGGGTCCATGGCGGCCGTCGCCGGGGCGTGCGTGGACGCGCGCGCCCCGGAACGGTCACTGTTCCCCGCCCCGGGAACGGCCCGTCCCGGTCCCGCACGACCACACGCTTCACCTCCCGAAACCCACGTCAGAGCCGACGTGTTAGCTGCTCGGAGGAGCCGCCGTGACTGTCGCCCGTACAGTCGACGAGACCCACCCCGTCGACGAGAAACTCCCCGCCCTCAAGATGGCGACCACCGGCCTTCAGCATGTGGCCGCCATGTACGCGGGTGTGGTCGCCCCACCCCTGATCGTCGGCGCGGCCATCGGCCTGACCGCTACCGAACTGACCTTCCTCACCGGTGCCTGCCTGTTCACCGCTGGCCTCGCCACCTTCCTGCAGACCCTCGGGATCTGGAAGATCGGCGCCCGGCTGCCCTTCGTCAACGGCGTCACCTTCGCGGGCGTCGCGCCGATGACCGCGGTCGTCGCCTCCACCAAGGACAAGTCCGACGCGCTGCCGATCATCTTCGGCGCGGTGATCGTCGCGGGCCTCCTCGGCTTCGTCGCGGCCCCCTTCTTCAGCAAGGCGGTCCGCTTCTTCCCGCCGGTGGTCACCGGCACCGTCATCACGCTGATAGGCGTCTCGCTCCTGCCGGTCGCCTTCGGCTGGGCGCAGGGCCCCGACCCGGCCGTGGACGACTACGGTTCGATGACCTACCTCGGCCTCGCGGCCGCGACGCTCGTCATCGTCCTCGTCCTGCGCCGCTTCACCCGCGGCTTCGTCAAGCAGATCGCCGTCCTGCTCGGCCTGGTGATCGGCACGCTCGTCGCGATCCCCTTCGGCGTCACGGACTTCGGCCCGGTCGCCGACGCTGACGTGATCGGCTTCCCGACCCCGTTCCACTTCGGCGCACCGCAGTTCCAGGTCGCCGCGATCCTCTCGATGATCGTGGTGATGGTGGTGTCGATGACCGAATCGACCGCGGACATGCTGGCGTTGGGCGAGATCGTCGAGCGCCCGGCGGACGAGAAAACCATCGCCGCGGGGCTGCGCGCCGACACCCTCGGCTCGGCCCTCAGCCCCCTCTTCAACGGCTTCATGTGCAGCGCGTTCGCCCAGAACATCGGCCTGGTCGCCATGACGCGGATCCGCAGCAGGTACGTCGTCGCCACCGGCGGCGGCTTCCTCGTCCTGATGGGCCTGTGCCCGATGGCCGCCTCGCTCATCGCCGTCGTACCGCGCCCGGTGCTCGGCGGCGCGGGCGTGGTCCTGTTCGGCTCGGTGGCCGCCAGCGGCATCCAGACGCTCGTCCGGGCCGGCCTCGACAAGGACAACAACGTCCTGATCGTGGCCGTCTCACTGGCCGTCGGCATCATCCCGATCACCGCACCGGACTTCTACCACGCGTTCCCACAGACGGCGAAGATCGTCCTCGACTCGGGCATCTCCACGGGCTGTGTGGCCGCGGTGGCACTCAACCTCGTCTTCAACCACCTCGGCCGGGGACGGGAGGCACAGGACGTGACCCACCCGATGGAGGCGGGCGAGGAGATCGCGGCCGTCCACTGAGCCGGCCGTCCGTGGAATCCGGGGCGCGGCACCGACCGGTGCCGCGCCCCTCGCGTCACACGATCTGGTAACTGTCCCCGTACACCTTCCACTTGAGGGGTGTGTCGAGATCGAGGTTGCCCGCGTCGAGGAACACCCGCTGGGCCGTCTCCACCCGGCTGACGTCGCTGTGCGCCGCCGCCTGCTTCATCGCCCACACGCGGGCGTCGAGGAAGGCGTGCAGATACGTCGTCTCGTCGCCGCCGTCCGCCGGGCTGTCCGCGTGCTTCAGCGCCCGCTTGCGGATGCCGCCGAAACTGAGGGCGTCCGTTCCCGGGCCGTGCATGACCATCGCGTCGTAGTAGACGAACTGGCCGAGCGTGCCGACGCCGTCCTTCATGGCGCGCTCGACGGCCGGGTCGAAGTAGACGCGGTCCCGCTCGTCGCGCTGGGCCTTGCGGAACGCGGCCGTCTTCGCCGCACTCCGCCAGGCGGCGGGGAAGCCGGGATCCAGGCCCTGGTGCGAGTCGGTGCCGTCGACCGACAGCAGGGCCGGCAGATACGCGGCCAGAACGTTGCCCGGGTCCCGCTTCGTGTAGAGCTCGAGCAGCGCCGGCATGTCGCTCGTACCGGAGCAGAAACCGATGATCCCGGCGGTGTAGCCGCGTCCGTCGCCGATGTCCTCGATGTACTTGTACTGCGCCTTCCAGTCCAGGGAGGAGTTCTCCGCGCTGCTGACCAGCCGCATCGCGATGTCCTTCTTGTCCGGGTCGTCGAGCCCGGTCCCGGCGGACGCCCCGTCCGCCGCCGTGCGTTGCAGGGTCAGCATCGCCGCGCCGAAGGCGGCGATCAGGGTGCGACGGGCGGCGGTTCTGTGGAAGATCGGCACGTCATCTCCAAGGAAGGCGCTGTCAAAGGCAGTAGAGGGTCGCGCGCCTTCTTGGGAAAGCCGTGGGGCGACGTTAGGAAGTCACTGTGAGTCGACGTCCGAGTCGGCGTCCGGGTCAACGGGGGAGAGCGTCATGAACGAGTCGGGCCGTGTCGAGGCCTTCAGCGACGGCGTCTTCGCCATCGCCATCACCCTGCTCATCCTGGAGATCAAGGTCCCGGAGGTGGGCGAACACGGCGGCCTGTGGCACGCGTTGGGAGCCCAGTGGCCTTCCTACGCGGCCTATGTCGTGAGCTTCCTGGTCATCGGCATCATGTGGATCAACCACCACCAGCTGTTCAGCTACGTCGCCCACGTCGACCGCACTCTGATGTTCCTGAACCTGCTGGTCCTGATGGTGGTGGCCGCGGTGCCCTGGCCGACCGCGTTGCTCGCGGAGTACCTCCGCCAGGACGCGGCCTCACATGTGGCCGCAGCGGTCTACAGCCTGGTCATGGTCCTGATGGCGCTCACCTTCCAGGCCCTGTGGTGGCACCTGACCCGCACCGGCCACCTCTTCGACAGCCGCGTCGACATCCCGGCGGCCCGCGCGACCCGCGCCCGCTTCGCCCTGGGCTCCCTGGCATACCCCGTCACCGTGGGCCTCGCCTTCGTCTCCGCCCCGCTCACGCTGGCGGCCCATGGACTGATCGCCCTGTACTACGGCTTCAACCAGGTACCGGTGCCGACTCATGAGGACCCGGCCAGTTCATGAGATGGGCGAGCAACTCGGCCTGCTCGATCGCATCGTCGAGAGCATGATGCGTGTGCCGTCGCCGCGACAGCAGGTGCCGCGGCATCGTCCCCTTGGCGACGGCCCGCAGGGGCAGCCCCGCCTTCGTCGCGTACAGCGTCTTCATGTCCAGGCAGCCCGAGTGCCCGAACGGGCTCGCCCCGGTGAAGCGGATCAGATACCAGTACAGGAAGGTCCAGTCGTACGAGGCCGGGTAGCCGCACATCACGGGCTGAGCCCCGGTGCTCACCTCGCGGACCCAGTCGCTGAACTCGTCCAGCGCGACGGCCGGTTCGCTGCCCTCGGTCCTCAGCCGATCCCGGTCCAACCCGCTGACCGCCAGCGCCTCCGGGACGAACTCCTCGCTGATCGGGCGGAGTTCGCGGTAGAAGGTCTTCTGCTCCGGGTCGGCGGCGGTGAATCCGTCGGCGTCGTGCGTACCGGCGACGGCGGCGCCCAGGCTGAGCATGGAGTACGGCCCCGGGATGGGGCCGTCCGCCTCGATGTCGACGGAGATGTAGCGACTGGGTTTGATGCGTCGTACTGCCATGAGCGTGCAGCATCGCAGGCGGACGCGGTCGCCCGCATCCGATTTCAGGCCGGGCGGATCGCCTGGCAGGGCGTGGCCTGTGGAAGGCGGCCGGTGAAGTAGGAGCGGGGCGGGACGCCCATCAGGGTGCGGAAGTCGGTCGTCATGTGGGACTGGTCGTAGTAGCCGGTGGCGGCGGCCAGTTCCGCCCAGGAGTGCGTGGTGGCCCGGTCCAGTACCGTGCGCACCCGGTTGATCCGGGCGTAGTGCTTGGGGGAGAGGCCGACGCCTTCGGCGAACAGATTGCGCAACTGCCGCTCGCTGACGGCGAGATCGCGGGCCACGTCGCCCACCTGCCCCGGGACACGGCCGCTGTGCAGGGACATCGCGTCGACGCCCGCGCGCACGAGTTCGGTGCGTGAACGGTCCGCGGCGGCGGCGAGCCGCTCGGGCAGCACGTCCGCGAGGTGGGCCAGGGCTTCCTCGGGCTCCAACCACCGCAGTTCGGTGGCGAGTCGACGGGCGTCCGGGCCGGGCAGGTCGGCCAGCGGCACTGCCCGGCCGAGCAGGTCGACGGCCGGGACGCCGAGCAGAGGACGGACGGTGCCGGGCGCGAGCCGCAACTCCACGCAGGACGCGCGACGTTTGCCACGGTGGTACGAGGCGCGGGCGCGCGGGCCGACGATCAGTGTGCTGCGGCTGCCGTTCTCCCCCGTGCGGACGACCACCTTGGTGGCGGGCTCCGGGAGATGCACGAACGGCTCCGTCGGCACATCGCCGACCGACACCGACCCGACGTCCGCGATCCAGGGGCGCAGCGACTCGGGCGTCGGCAGGACCTCGCGGGACACGGCGGCGTTCGTCACCCCTCCACCGTAAGCGCGCCGCCCGGCCGTCCGGGCCCCCGAACCGTGCCGGAATCTCCAAGAGATCCGGGCCGTGCGGCGGCCACCGTGGTGGACATGATCCTCGTGACGGGTGCCACCGGCACCATCGGCAGTGAAGTCGTACGACAGCTCGTGGCGCGCGGTGAGAAGGTCCGCGCCCTGAGCCGGGACCCGGCGAAGGCCCAGCTGCCCCCGGAGGTGGAGAGCATGCGCGGCCACCCTCGCGACCGGGCGTCGGTGGAGGCGGCGATGGCGGGCGTGCGGGCCGCTTTCCTGGTGGGCGTGTTCGGGCCGGACGACGCCGAGCACGACCGCGGCCTGGTCGAGGCGGCGCGGGCGGCGGGAGTACGGCGGATCGTGAAGCTGTCCGCCATCGGCACCGGCGACCCCCGGCTCGGCGTCTTCGGGACCTGGCATCTGCACGGCGAGGAGTCGGTCCGCGCGAGCGGGCTGGAGTGGACGGTCCTGCGCCCCTCCGCCTTCGCCTCCAACACGCTGACCTGGGCCCAGGCCCTCCGGGAGGGCATTCCCGCGCCCAACATGATGGGGGACGGACGCCAGGGCGTCGTCGACCCGCGGGACATCGCCGACATCGCGGTGACCGCGCTGCTCGAGCCGGGGCACTCGGGACGCACGTACACCCTGACCGGATCCGAGACGCTCAGCGCCCGCGAACAGGCCGCCGTCCTCGGCGAGATCCTCGGCCGGCCGGTGGAACTCCGCGACCTGACACCGGAGCAGCGCCGCGAACAGCTTCTCACCACCGGCCTGAGCGAGTCCTATGCGGACGGCCTCCTGGTCACCGCCCGCTTCATCCAGGACGGCGGCAACGACGTCGTCACCGACGACGTACGGCAGGTCCTGGGCCGGCCGGCGCGGACCTACCGGGAGTGGGCCGAGGACCACAAGGGGGAGTTCGGGGAGGCCTGAGACGCGAGGACGGGCGGCGGTCTCCGCAGCCCACCACCCTGGGGCAGCCGCGCCGAGCCAGCCGCGCCGGATCGGCCGCCCCGGGTCGGCCGTGTTGAGCCAGTCTTGCCAGGTCGGTCGTGCCGAGCCGGCCGTACCAGGTTGGTTGTGCCGGGGCAGTCGCCCATGCGTCAGCCGTGTCGAGCCAGTCGCCCCGGGGCAGGCGCGCCGGTTCAGTCGTGCCGGGGGCGGAGTGTGATCGCCGCCAGGGCGAGTGCCCCCGTTGCGATCAGCGTCGCCACGCGGAAGGCCAGTTGGTATCCCCCGGCCGTTGCCTCGACCAGCTCCGTGCCCCGGCCGAGCAGGTCGTCGGTGCGACTCGCCGCCAGTGTCGTCAGCACCGCCAGCCCCAGCGAACCCCCCACCACCTGCGTGGTGTTGAACAACCCCGACGCCAGCCCCGCGTCCTCCTCCCGCGCCCCCGACATCGCCAGCCCGGTCAGCGCGGGCATCGCCGCGGCGAACCCGGTGGCGAGCAGGAGCAGCGGCGGCAGTACGTCGGTGACGTACGAGCCGTCGACGGGGGCGCGGCTCAGCAGGGCCATTCCGGCGATGATGAGCACCAGTCCGGCCGGCAGCACCCGGTACGCGCCGAACCGCCCGATCGTCCGCGCCGACAGCCCCAGCATCAGCGCCCCGATCGCGATCGGCGCCGGCAGGAACGCCGTGCCGGTGAGCAACTCGCCGTACCCCAAGACGCGTTGGAGGTACAGCGCGCCGATGAACTGGAAGCCGTACATCGTCCCGATCATCAGTACCTGGACGCCGTTCGCGCCGCTCAGCAACCGCGAGCGGAACAGGCGCAGCCGCAGCAGCGGCCGGGCGGCACGGGCTTGGCGGACGGTGAACGCCACGAACAGGGCAAGGGCGAGCGCGGCCAGCAGCAGGGTGGCGGTCAGGCCGCGGTATCCGACGCCGACGATGACGTACACCGTCAGCATCAACGCGCCGGTGACCAGCGCCGCTCCCGGGTAGTCGGCGCCCCGGCCGAGACCGGCACCGTTCTCCGGGGCGAGGACGCGGAGGGCCGCCAGCAGGGCGACGACGCCGATCGGGAGGTTGATCAGGAAGATCCAGTGCCAGTTCAGGGCCTGCGTGAGCGCCCCGCCGAGGAACGTGCCGAGTGCGCCGCCCGCCGCGCCGACCGCGCTGAACACCGCGATGGCCCGGGCCTGTTCACGCGGCTCGGGGAACAGCGCGACCAGCATGCCGAGCACCACGGCCGAGGTCATCGCCCCGCCGACACCCTGCACGGCACGCGCCGCGATCAACAGGCCCTGGCTGGTGGCCACCCCGCACAGCACGGACGCCGCGGTGAACACGGCGAGCCCCGCGGCGAACATCCGCTTGCGGCCCACCAGGTCGCCGAGCCGCCCGACCAGCAACAGCAACCCGCCGAACGGGATCAGATACGCGTTGACGACCCATGCGAGCCCCGGCCCCGAGAACCCGAGGTCGCTCTGGATGGCCGGCATGGCGACCGTGACGATGTTGCCGTCCAGGATCGTCATCAGGGTCCCCGCGCACAGCACGACGAGGGACGCCCAGCGGGAGTACGTTCGTGGCAGCGGGCGAGCCGGTGACTCGATGAGGGACGACATGACGGGTTGACCTCCGCGATCTCCAAAGGTGCACGACTTGTAACAGAGGCCATCGTGAGTGACCCTGGAGAGCGGCGTAAGGAGGCAGTCCCATGTCCCAGAGGAACACCGGTGTTACCGCCCAGGTCGTGAACGCGCACGCGTGCCCGGTCCGCGAAGTTCTTGACAGGGTCTCCGGAAAATGGAGCGTCCAGATCCTGGTGGCCGCCGCGCACGGCCCGATCCGCTTCACTGAACTGGAGCGCAGCATCGAGGGCATCAGCCGCCGCATGCTGACGCTCACCCTGCGCAACCTTGAGCGCGACGGCCTGGTCACCCGCACCGTCCACCCGACGGTCCCGCCGAAGGTGGAGTACGAACTCACGCCGGTGGCCCGGGAGTTGCACGAAACCCTGCAACGCCTGACCGACTGGGCCGAACGCAACCGCGTCTACATCGCCGAGTCCCGCGCGGCCTACGACGGCGAGCGCGAGCCCCAGCCGGCCGACGCGTAGGTCTCCGGTGGTCGGGTGGAGTTCGGCGTAGGTTCGTCGTAGGGAGAAGATCACTGCACGGCTGGCGGCACCCGCCACACCCTCGCCCCTGCTCCGGAGCTGCGACCGTGGCAACCGGCCGACGTGCTCGCGCTGGGCGGCCTGCGTGGTGACAAGACCCTGCGGCGCCGGACGAGTTGGGCCGTCGAGGACGAGCACGAGGACGATGCCGCCCGCTGGGTGCGGGACCAGCAGCGGGGCGGGGAGACGGGCACCCGCTTCGCCTCCGCCGTCGAGGAATCCCCCACCGACGCACGGGAGGGACCGCCCGTCGGCCATGTCGTCCTCGAACGCCTCGATCCCGCCCCCCGTCGGCCGGGGTCGGCTATTGGACCGCCGCCCACGCCCACGCCCGCGGCCCCGCCCGCCTTCCCGCTCGACGGCCATGTTCAGGTGCGGGCGCGGGAGAGTTGACGCGGTTCAGAACCCGAACAGGCTCGGTTCCGTCGCCAACTCCTTGAAGTACGCGTGCGGTTCGGGGACCAGGCGCCGCTCCTTGAGGTCCAACAGGCCGCCGACGGCCGTGATCTCGGCCGCCACCGTGCCGTCCGTCTTGCGGATCGTCTGCTCTATGCGGAACGTCTTGCCCTCGCCCCAGTCGAAGCTGCACGTCACCTCGACCTCGTCGCCCGCGATCAGCTCCCGCCGGTAGCGGATGGTCGTCTCCAGGGCCACCGGGCCCACGCCCCTGTCTATGAGGCCCGACTGGCTGATCCCGGCCGCGCGGAGTAACGACCAACGGGCGTGCTCCGCGTAGTTGATGTACACGCTCTGGTTGAGGTGACCCTGGACGTCCGTCTCGTACCCGCGGACGGTCACCGGAACGGAAAACGCTTCGCTCACTGCTTCCCCTTCTCGCGTTCGATCCCGCATTCGATCGATCTCGCATTCGATGCGGCGGCCACCGATCTTGGCACGGTTGTCATGCCCGGCGTGGGGATGCCAGCAGATAGCGCGCTCTCGTCCGCGGCTCGGTGTGCTCGCCGACCTGCCACCCAGCCCCTTCCAAGGTGGCCGCGCAGGCCCGCAGCGCCTCGGGATCCGGCTCGTGCACGGAGACGGCCTCCGGCTGCGGGGTCCCGCGCACCCGGTAGCCCGCCGGGTCCGGGCCGGCCGGACGGTGGCCGGCCGCCTCCAGGGCGAGCGCGGCGGCCTGCACCAGATGCGTGCGCTCCCAGCCGCACGGCCGGTCCGTGACACCGTCCGCGCTGGTCATCCGACGCAGCTCCAGCAGCCCCTGCCAGGCACTGCGCACCTCGCGCGCGCGAGCGGGGCCGGTGTCCGGGGGCTCCTCCTCACCGCCGACGCGCGCGGCGAACACGCCGGGGGCGGCAGGAGTCCCGGTCTCGGGCGTGGGCGTCGCCGGCTGCTCGGCCTCCCGTATGCGATGCCCGGCCGGCGTCAGGAAGTGGTCGTGCGGAGGCCGCGGATGCCGGAAGGCGAACCCCCACTTCACCAGCGCCGCGAGCTGCGGCTGCGTACCCTTCAGCCGCCCGGTGACGGGATCGGCGGCATCGATCACACGCCGTTGAGCAGCGGTCGGCGGTCGTGACATGGCGTGCTCCTCCCCGGCGCCGGACCTCCTGGTCCCACCTGCTCAGAAGGCTACGACGCGGGTCTGACAACGCCGGTGCGCCCCGTGTCTCAGGGCTTGTCCGAGCCTCAGATCCTGGCCGACGCTTCCCCGCCTGCCGGGCGTCGCCCGGTGCTCACGCCTCGGGCCGCACGTTCCACCCCGCGATCACCGGCCGCCCGTGCTCCGTGCCGAGCCGGCACACCGTCCCCGTCGCCAGCTGGAACAGCGCCCCGCCCGAGGCCGGCAGCCCCAGCCGCCGGGCCGTGAGCACCCGTAGGAAATGACCGTGGGCCACGAGCACCACGGACCCCTCGGTGTTGTCGAGCGCCGCGCCCACCTTGGCGAGCACGCGGTCCGCGCGCTCGCCGACCTGCTCGGCGCTCTCCCCGGGGTGGTCCGGAGGACCGGGCTCCACCCCGTCCCGGAACAGGAACCAGTCCGGCCGGGTGCGCTGGATGTCGACGGTCGTGATGCCCTCGTAGCCGCCGTAGTCCCACTCCCGCAGGTCCGGGTCGACCTGCACCTCGCGCAGCCCGATCAGTTCCGCCGTCTCGCGTGCCCGCTCCAGCGGACTGACGAACACCGCCCCGATCCGGTGCGAGCGGATCAGCGGCGCCAGCCGCCGAGCCTCCTCGCGGCCGCGCTCGGTGAGCGGAATGTCGGTCCAGCCGGTGTGCCGTCCGGACCGCGACCATTCGGTCTGGCCGTGCCGGACGAGGAAGACATCACCCATGGGTCACAGGCTATGGGCCCAGCGCTCCAAACTCCGTGAGGTCACGCTCGCGCAGTTCCTTTCGGGCGTCGACCTCCAGGCGCGGCGTGGGTGGTCCGGCGGGAGGCTGCTCCAGGAACCGAGGGAAGCGGTACCGATACGCGCGGTGTCACAGTGCCTGCCGCAACCGCCGGGAGAGGACGGACGCCGAGGCCGGCGCGGTGTCGGTCACCTCGTCGAGGCCGGCGTCGATGACCTCGGCGAGTTGTCGGGGAATCGACTGGAGGCGTTCGCGTACGGGAACCGGAGGTTTGTCCCGTACGACGTCCACGGGATCCGCGTCGGGAGGGAAGTCGCGGGGCAGGGCGCCGGTCAGCATCCAGTACAGGCTCGCCGTGACCGCCCACAGATCGACGTCGGGCCGCGCGTACTTGTAGTCGATGAGCTGGCGACGCGGCATGAAGGCCAGGCTCCCGCCGATCGCGCCTGTCCGCGTACGTCCTGACAGGCCTGCCTTGTCGAAGGCCTTGGCGAGCCCGAAGTCAGCGATCTTCAGGACCCGTTCGCGGCCTGTCCCGGTGAGCAGGAGATTCTGCGGTTTGACGTCGCGATGGACCAGACCGCGCCCGGCCGCGAGCTGCCCGTCGGCGAGCCGCACCGGAATCTCCGCCTCGTGCGCGTAGGCGAGGCCGTCCAGGGCTTGGAGCACCAGCGGCACGGCCTCGTCGACGGCGAGCCGCCCACCCTGTCGCAGAACGAGGTCGGCGACGCTGCCTCCGGCGCAGTACTCACAGGTGAAGCAGACCGTGCCGTCGTGGGCGGCGCTGCCGTGGTACCGGACGATGTGCGGATGCCGTAGAGCCTTCGTACAGTCGAGCTCGCGCAGGAACGCGTCGCGTGCGGCCGGGTCGAGGTGGCCGTCGTGGGTCAGCGTCTTCGCGGCGACGAGTCTGCCCGACGCCGTGTGCCGGGCAAGATGAACCACACCCTGAGCACCGCGCCCCAGCTCCCGCAGAGTGCGCAGCCCGGGCTGGAGTTCGGTGCGGTCGTCGGTGCCCAGAGCGATCCGCACGGTCGTCTCGCCGATCCGCAGTTCGTCCCCGTCCTTCAGCTCTCGTTCCCCGAACGCCTCGCCCAGGCGTTCATCGTTGACGTACGTGCCATTGCGGCTGCCCAGATCGCGTACGTACGCATGCGGTGGCCTGACCTCGACCTGGCAGTGCCGACGGGAGACCTTGCGCTGCTCGCCGGCGATACGGATCTCGCACTCCGGCCCGCGTCCGAGTGCGCGGGACGCACGGTCCGTGTACACGTACTCGTCGGTGATCTCGGCATCGTCATCGGCTCGACCCGTGACCACGACGAGCGCCAAGGACCAGGTCACCGGTCACCCACCGTCCGCCGGCGGGAAGTCGAAGTCCCAGGCCAATTCCCAAGCTGCCAGGCCCGAGCCCAGGTCCCCGGTGGCGAGCAGGGCGCCGTTCCGGCTCAGCAGTGTGTGACTGACGGCTGTTCGGTGGCCGTCCAGCGTCCGCAGGCAGCGCCCGGAGCTCACCTCCCACACACGTACCAGGCGGTCGGTGCCGCCGGTGACCGCGAAGGTGGCGTCGGCGCTGAGCGCGAAGGAGCGGAAGAGGCCCGGCAGTGGCAGTGGCAGTGAGTGGAGCACCTGCCCGGTGGCGGTTTCCCACACGTTCAGGGCTTTGTCGCCCGGCGATGCGGCGTATCGGCGGTCGGCGCTGAAGACGACGATCGGATGGCCGAGGGACGAGCCGATGAACGTGCCCATGGTGCGGATCGAATACCGGAACGTGCCGGTGGCCACGTCCCACGCGGTGACGAACATGTTCGAGGAGAGGAAGAGGGTCTGACCGTCCGCGCTGAAGTCCGGGCGTTCCCTGCTGGTGCGCGACGTCAGTGTCCACGCGGGGCGGTCCGAGTCCGGCGTCCACAGATGGACCTCGTTCTCGTTGGACGGCCTCCCGAAATGGTTCGCCTGCGGATGCGTGCCACCGTGCGAGGCGGCGTACCGGCCGTCGGAGCTGAGCGCCACCGCTCCGACCTTGCCGCCGTGCGCTCGTAGCGTGCGCAGGATCTGGCCCGCGGGCAGGTTCCGCAGCTGCAGGGTGCCGGTCTCGTCGCCGATCAGGATCCGGTCGCCCGCGGGGGTGAGAGCAAACGTGCTGGCGGGGCCCGTCTCGTCCGTGAACAGGCGCTTGCTGCCGTCCTCGAGGCTCAGCTGCCGGATCGTGCCCCGGGTGGTCCGGACTGCCAACAGGTTTCCCTGCAGGGCGAATTGGATGTCCCGCGCGCTGCCGCCCTCACCGTGGTCGAAGGTGTGCAGTCGCTCGCCGTCGGGGAAGTTCCAGACGTCCACCTCGCCGGTCCAGCGGCCGGTCGCCGCGATGGCGCCGTCTTCCCGGAGGGCCAGTGTCGTCGGCTGGGTGAACTCCCCATGTCCGTCGTAGGTGTACAGCGGCCACGCGCCGAACATGGTGGACCTGCGGCCGCGCGCGCCCACTTCGGCCCACGTCCCCCGAAGCCGCGGGTGACGGGCGAAGCCGGGCACTTCCTGGGCGGACCTCAGGACGTCGGCGGCGGGGGCGAACCTGCCCTGCTCCGTGAGGTCGTGCGCACGGTCCATCAGTTCGCCGAACACGTCCGCCGCAGTGGTGAGTTCACGGGCGGGTCTGGGCCGCGCGTAGCACCACGGTGCGTGATAGTCGGGGGCGGGAATTGACCGCACCGTGACCTGACCCAGTTGTCCGCTCCGGGACCAGCCGTGACCCCTGCCGAGCACGGCGACATGGCCGTCCGCGCTGACCGCCGTGGCGTATACCCGGCCGGCGGGCGGGTCGAGCGTGCGCAGGCTGCGACCTGTCGGCGCGTGCCACACCTGGGTCGGATCTCCCCAGTCCTGGACGGTCAGGAAGACCGGTCCGGCCGAGGCGACCGCCATGGACATCACGTGGCGCAAATGGTGCGGCACTTCGCTCACGACGGTGCCCTGCCGTGCGTCCCACAGGGTGAGCGGCCCCTCCCACCAGGCGACCACCGCGCACCGGGCGTCGGGGGAGACGGCCGCCATATCCATCGGGCTGGTGTGCACCGGCTCGCCGTGCAGCGTTCCCCTCATCGGCCCCGTGAGCGTGGCGACACAGCGCCTGCCGGCCACGTCCCAGGTGCGGACCTTGCCGTCCCGGCCCCCGTCGCCGAACGACGCGGACAGGGCCCTGCGGCCGTCACGGCTCAGCGCCAGCGAGGTGATCGTCCCGAGGTGACCTTGCCAGGCGGTGACCAGCTGCCCCCGCTCGGTTTCCCAGACCCGGATCAGGCCGTCCTGGTGCCCCGTCGCCACGTACCGGCCGTCGCCGCTCACCGCGGCGCTGACCGCGGGCCCCCCGTCTCCGTGCGGCAATCCAACTCCACGGCGGGCCCGGTCCAGGTCCCACAACTCGACGATTCCGTCCCGCCGGACGGTCACGCCGAGCGCGCCCGCCGCGTCCATGGCGACGACGTCGACCGGCAGCCCGCGCCGGGTCAGCGTGCGTCGCACGCGCCGTCGCTGACGCTCGCCCGGCGTCCACAGCAGCAGCCCGCCCGCACGGTCGCCGGCCAGTGCCCGGTTACCGTCCGCGCTGACCGCGACCGCCGACACCGGCCCGGTGTGCCCGTCCAGGTCCGCGCGGATCGGCGGCGGGCGACGCTCCCACTCGGCGAGCGCCGCGGCGGCGTCGGTCGAGTCCGGATCGGCGGCGACCGCTTCCCGCAGCAGTTCCCCGGCCCGCTCGTTCTCGTGGCGCTCCAGTTGTACGGAGCCCAGGAGCAGGGCGCCGAGTCCGGCCGGGGCGTCGGTGTCGGCCGTGCGGGCGGCCTCCAGGTCCGAGACGACCTCCTCGCCGGTGCACTTTCCCGAACGCCACCGGTGCAGGCCGAAGTTGTACACCGTCGGCAGGCGGTGCGGATCGGCTGCCACCGCCCGTCGCCACAGTTCCTCGGCGTCCTCGGTCCTGCCGAGGTCGAGGAGGGAGAGAGCCTGGTTCGACAGGCCGTCGGACAGCAACTGCGCAGCCTTGGGCGCGGGCCGCTGATGGTCGGTGCCGAGGGCCTCGCGGTACACATCGCGCAGCGTGGCCGCCGGTTCGCCGAGCCCGGACGGACGGTCCGCCGGGTCCTTGGCGAAGCACTGGCGCAGCAGGGCCGCCACCGTGGGCGGGACGGCCGGGACGCGCGCGTCGTCGGCGCCGCCTTCGCGCAGGAAGTTCTCCAACACCTCCCCGGCGAGCTGGCCGTAGCGGGTCGGCAGGCGCCCCGTGAACATCTCGAGCACGCTCACCGCCCAGGACCACACGTCCGTCGCCGTGGTCAGGCGCGTTGTGCGGTGCCCAGCCGCGGCGGCAGCCTGTTCCGGAGAACAGTAGGCGCGCGTCCTCCCGCGGAAGCTGACCGTGCCCGGGTCCTCTCGCGGACGCTGCGCCGTGAGTTCTTCGTCGGCCGCCCGTGCTCCGGCCAGGCCGAAGTCGGTGACCTTGGCCGTACCGTCCGGTTCGAGCATGACGTTCGCCGGTTTGACGTCCTGGTGGACGAGCCCACTGGCGTGTGCGTACTCAAGTCCCCATGCCATCTGAATCGCGATGTCGAGGATGCGACCGAGTGCCGCCCGGTGGCCTTCCTCGTAGAGACTCCCGCTGCGTACGGCCTGCGCCAGGCTGCCGCCGTCGACCCACTCCGCGAACACCCGGGGCGCCCCGTCGACGGTGCGGACGTACACACAGTTGACCGTGTGCGGATGCAGGCCGAGTCCCACCCATGTACCGGCCTCGGTCTCGAAGCGGCCGAGGCCGTCCGGCGTGCGCACCAGGTCGGGCCGCGGAGTCTTCACGGCCAGGTCCACCTGCCAGCCGCGGTGCCGCACCCGGTGCACCAGACCCATGCCCCCGCTGTGCACCACGTCGAGCACCTCGTACAGCCCGAGTACGACATCACCCGGCTCCCAGACCGGAGTCGCCTCGCCCGCCTCGCCCGCCACGGCCTCAGTCGGCGAGCGCGACGAAGAGCGGGCTGCCGAGCAGCACCGTCATGCCGTGGTGCGCGTCGAGTTCGGGGTACGGACTCGGCCCGTGCAGCAGGCGTTTGGCGAGGAACTCGACTTCTTGATCGGTGCCGCGCATCATTCGGTTCGCCCGGTGGACCGAAGCGAGTGCCTCCGGAGACACCGCCTCCTCGCCCGGGGTTCCCAGGGCGGCGAGCGCCGCGAGCATTCCCGGCATGGTCGACGGTGCGAACGCCTGGTCCTGCTCGGCCGACGCCGAAGTGGGGGTGCCGAAGACATGGCCCCTCGCGCCGCCGAGCCCGACGATCGTGTGCTCGGTGTGGCCGCCGAAGTAGACCAGCGGCGTTCCGCCGGGGGACAAGGGCCCCCACCGCATGAGTAGCCGACCCCGGAAGTACTGGCCGGGCTCGTCGACGGTGCCCACGTCGCCGAAGTCGTCCAGATGCCGGACCACTCGCTCCAGACGTGTCACCCGGTCCGACGCCTCTGCCTCCACGCTGTGCCTGGCGTTGACGAACTTCAGGCTGAAGCCGACCTCGGTGGTGCGCCGGCGCGAGAACCCCGCGTCCACCTGCGGGAGCAGCATGTCGACCTTGGCATCGCTGATGTAGACGTAGTACCGCACCGACACATGGACTCCTTCACCTGGCGGAGCATCCCTCACTACGCCAGGTTACTGGGTGACCACCACTGAACTGGGGTGTCACGCACCACCGTTGATGCGGTGGGGGGTCTCCCTGCTACTGCCGATACCCGCTCAGGAACCGCCCGATCCGCCCGATCGCCGCCTCCAGGTCGTCCGCGTGGGGGAGGGTGAGGATGCGGAAGTGGTCCGGGGTGGGCCAGTTGAAGCCCGTGCCCTGGACGACCTGGATCTTCTCCCGCAGCAGCAGGTCCAGGACGAACTTCTCGTCGTCGTGGATCTTGTGCACCTTGGGGTCGATGCGCGGGAAGGCGTACAGAGCGCCCTTCGGCTTCACGCAGGACACCCCGGGGATCTCGTTCAGCTTCTCCCAGGCGACGTTGCGCTGTTCGTGGAGGCGGCCGCCCGGGGTGGTCAGATCGCGGATGGACTGGCGGCCGCCGAGCGCGGCCTGGATGGCGTACTGGGCGGGCGCGTTGGCGCACAGGCGCATGGAGGCCAGCATCGTCAGGCCCTCCAGGTAGTCGCGCGCGTGCTGCTTGGGGCCGGTGACGACCAGCCAGCCCGAGCGGAAGCCGGCCACGCGGTAGGTCTTCGACAGGCCGCAGAAGGTCAGGATCACCAGGTCGGGGGCGAGCGCGGCGGCCGAGTGGTGCACGGCGTCGTCGTACAGGATCTGGTCGTAGATCTCGTCGGCGAAGACCATCAGGCCGTGCCGGCGGGCGAGGTCGAGGATGCCCTCGATGATCTCCTTCGGGTAGACCGCGCCGGTGGGGTTGTTCGGGTTGATGATCACGACCGCCTTCGTGCGGGGCGTGATCTTCGACTCCATGTCGGCCAGGTCCGGGTACCAGTCGGACTGTTCGTCGCAGAGGTAGTGAACCGCCTTGCCCCCGGCGAGAGTTGTCACCGCGGTCCACAGGGGGAAGTCCGGGGCGGGGATCAGGATCTCGTCGCCGTCCTCGATCAGCGCCTGTACGGCCATCGAGACCAGCTCGGACACGCCGTTGCCGAGGAACACGTCGTCCACGCCGACCTCCAGGCCGAGCGCCTGGTAGCGCTGGGCGACGGCCCGGCGGGCGGAGAGGATGCCGCGCGAGTCCGTGTAGCCGTGCGCCTGCGGGAGCATCCGGATCATGTCCTGGAGGATCTCCTCCGGCGCCTCGAAGCCGAACGCCGCGGGGTTGCCGGTGTTCAGGCGCAGCACGCTGTGGCCCGCCTCCTCCAGCGCGTTGGCGTGCTCGATCACCGGACCGCGGATCTCGTAACAGACCTCGCTGAGCTTGTTCGACTGCCGGAACTCCATGCGCGCTCGCCCCTCCGGTTTCGTGTGTTGCTTGGTTTTACCAAGTTCGAGCTTGGAAAGTCCAACAACATGTCTAGACTGCGTCGCATGTCACGACGCCGAAGCTACGACCAGTACTGTTCCGCCGCCCGCGCCCTCGACCTCGTCGGCGACCGCTGGACCCTGCTGATCGTCCGGGAGCTGCTGGCCGGTCCACGCCGCTACACCGACCTGCACGCGGACCTGCCGGGCGTGAGCACGGACGTACTCGCCTCGCGGCTGAAGGACATGGAACGGGACGGGCTGTCGACGCGGCGCCGGCTGCCGCCGCCCGGTGCGGCGTATGTGTATGAACTCACCGAGCGGGGGCGGGAGTTGCTGCCCGTGCTGCAGGCGCTGAGCGTGTGGGGGCAGGCGGAGCTGGCGGAACGCCGGCCCACGGACGCCCTGCGGGCGCACTGGTTCGCGCTGCCTGTGCTGCGCTCGCTGGAGGGGGAGGGGCTCGTCGAAGTCTGTTTGGAGGAAGGGGACTTCCACCTGTACGCCGGTGCCGTCGACGGTCCGGTGTACGGCGACGGGCCCGCTCCCTCGGAGCCCGACGCGCGCCTGGTCCTGGACGCCGAGACGTGTACGGCCGTCAGCCGCGGGGAGTTGAGCCTCGCCGAGGCGGTGCGGAGCGGGCGAGTCGAGGTGAGTGGGGACGGCACACTCGCGAAGGCGCTCCGGGAGGCATGACGCAGGCCCGCCGCGCCGATGCGCGACGGGCCTCCCGGCTCCGGATTCCGACGGGCCTCCCGGCTGCGGACTTTGACGAGTTGTCAGGCGCCCGGCGGGATCCGTGCGGGTCGCCCCGAATTTCGCGTCAGCGCGTAGCCGCCGACCCCGGCCAGCGCGGCCAGCACACCGCCCAGCGCGGTCCACACCCAGCGGTCCGACCACCAGCCGGACTCCCAGCCGTCCTCGGGCTCGATGCGGGACAGCACGGCGGACTTCGAATCCCCGTCGCTCTCATCGGACTTGGAGGTCACCGCGATCCCCGGCACCAGGGGCTCGGCCAGCGAACCGTCGACCGCCGCCGAGCCGCCGATGTCCTTGGAGCCGACCTGGACCGAGCTGTCGATCGGCTGCCCCAGGTCGGCCGTCGCCAGATTCACCACGGTCAGCCGGATGTAGTACGTCCCCGGCAGCGGATCGTCGGCCCACTGCTCGGACCAGGAGCGGACCGTGCGCAGGGTGCAGGACAGGCCGACCGAGGCCGAGCCCTGGGCCGCGGTGCGCGTCTGCGTCCCGTACTGGCAGGCCTGGCGGCGCCGCAGCCCGTCGTACACGTCGATCTGCCAGGTCTGGGCGGCGTGCGCGTCCGGAAGCTTCACCGTCGCCTTCACGGTGGGGCGCTGTCCCGCGTCCGCGGGGAACGACCAGTACAGGTAGTCACCCGTGGAACCGCTCGCCGTGGCCTGCTGCCCCTGCTCGATCTCCGTCGCCGTACGGAAGGACGTGCCCGCGCTGGTCGGCGCGGAGCTGTCCTCCGAGGCGCTGGGCGACGGCGAGGAGTCGGCCGCCGCGGGACCGGCAGCCAGCCCCAGCGTCAGCAGGGCCGCGCTCAACACATGTGTGATCCGCATCAGTTGGTCCTCCAGACCGCGACCCGCCAGCGTGACACCCAGCCCCACAGCAGACCGGCCAGGAAGCCGACCAGCACCAGTACGCCGAGCAGCCACCAGCCGCGCCCGAGGCCGAAGGAGGCCACGTCGCTCGCCTGCGACGGACCGTCGACCACGTCCACTGTGAGTTCGAGCGGCAGGCCGGGCGTGGTCTTCACACCGGAGGCCGCCGAGAAGGAGTTGGTGACCTGGAGGCACACGGTCTCGGCCGGCGCGTCGTCCTCGTCGCTCTCCGCCGTCGGGTGGCGCAGGCCCGTGGACACCACGTCCGTACGGCCGTTGCCCGTCGCCTCGCCGCGTACGATCTCGCGGCCGTGCACGGTCACCGCCCTGAGCAGCACGCCGTAGTCCAGGCTCACGGCCCGGTCGGCCGCCACGCTCACCGAAGCCCGCAGCTCCTGACCGGGGTTCACGTCGACACGGTAGAAGCGCTGCTGCCCGAACTCCTCGCGGTCGGTGTACAGACCGGACTTGAGGGTCGGTGCGTCGGTGCACTGCGCGGCGCCCTCGGTGGCGACCGGCGTCACCACGGGGTCGGCCGCGCGGTCCACCAACTGGTTGACCTTGTCGGTGAGTTCGTCGGTGTGCTCGACCGAGGTGTACGTGCCGCCGGTCGCCTCCGCGATGCAGCTGAGCTGCTTGCGCATCTTGGTGTTCGGGACCAGGCCGAGCGTGTCGATGGTCATCCCGATGCCCTTGGCGGCGATCTCGCGGGCCACCTCGCAGGGGTCGAGCGGCGCGCAGGTGTCCTCGCCGTCGCTGATCAGCACGATCCGCTTGGAGCCGTCGCCGCCGTTCAGGTCGTCGGCCGCCTTCAGCAGGGCGGGGCCGATCGGCGTCCAGCCGGTGGGCGAGAGCGTCGCGACCGCCGACTTGGCCTCGGTGCGGTCCAGCGTGCTGACCGGGTAGAGCTGCGCGGTGTCCTTGCAGCCCGTCTTCTGGTCGTCGCCCGCGTAGTTGGCGCCGAGCGTGCGGATGCCGAGCTGGACCTCCTCGGGCGTCGCGTCCAGCACCTCGTTGAAGGCCTGCTTCGCGGCGGCCATCCGGGTGCCGCCGTCGATGTCCCGGGCCCGCATGGACCCACTGACGTCGAGGACGAGGTCCACCTTCGCGGTGGCCTCGCCCGTGGGTTCGCCGGCACTCGCCGCGACCGGGTGGGCGAGCCCGGCCGCCAGGGCGGCGAGCAGGGCACACACTCCTGCCGCCAGCCGTTGTGTTCTGATCATCGGCGGATCTTATTGATCAGATGCGCCGGGCTCCAAAACGAGCCGTCACCGTGCCTGCCCGCGCAGGGGGTTGGGCAGCATTGCCCACTGGTCCCCGGGCATCCCCGGCGACATCCGCATCAGCGTCAACGCCTTCGTGGGCAGCGGCTCCTCGACCAGCGCGACCAGGTCGGGGGTGCGCGGCAGATCGCTTACGGCCGTCTCCAGCGCCCCCCGGAGTGCCGCCCGCGAACCCGCCGTACCCGCGAGGGCGCCCGCCACCAGCGACCCGAACAGCTTGCGCCGCAGCGTCACCACGTCGTCCGTGACGATCCGTCCGGAGAGATCCGGAACCGGGATGCCGCGCCGGGCCAGCCTCGCCGGGCTGACGCGGATGTCGGCGAGGTCGCGGTAGACCAGCCGCAGCGGGGCACCCGTCGCCGAGAGGACGACCAGCAGGTTCTGGCCGTGCGCCTCCAGAGCCACTCCCAGCTCAAGCAGGCGCAGGCCGACGGTGAGGGTGAGGCGGGTGAAGTCGGCGAGCCAGGCGGGGGATTCGGGCAGCGCGGTGGTCGCGAGCGCGGCCACCGGCACGACCCGCTCGCCGCGCTCCGTCGAGGCGTACGTCTGCGGGGACTCCCGCAGCACGGTGGCGAGGTCGGGGGAGTCGGCCGTGGCCGCGCCCAACGTCCGTGTGACGTGCAGCAGTCCGTCCGTGCGCGCCGCCAGAGACTCCGCGAAGGACGACAAGGTCGCCGACAGCCCGATCGAGTAGACCGAGATGTCCCGCACCGAGGACGTCAGCCGGGCACTCAGCGCGGTCTTGACGTGCGGCCCGCCGGGCACCGCGAGCGTGCGCAGGGACATCAGTGGATGCGCGGTGATCTTCTCCTCGCACGTCCGCTTGAGCACGTGCACTGCCTGCCATGGATGCACCGGGAGCAGCAGCCGTTCCCCGTCCCGCAGTTCGTCCGGCCACACCCCCGTCACCAGGCACTCGCCCGCCCGGACCGGCAGCATCCCCAGCTCGACCGGCGACCGGTGCTCGGGCCCGTAGGCGAGCTGCTCGGCCACCGAGAAGCCGGGCCGGGAACGGCAGTTGGGGTGATACGGGTGCCCGTCGACGATCCGCTGCTCCCACTCCCAGTCGACCGCGGGCCACTCCTCCGGGTGATCCGCCGGGCCGGGCTGTCCCGCCCGCGACAGCGCCAACGACGCGACGCTGTGCCCGAGTTCGGCCGCGAAGTCGACGCAGTGGGGTACGGCCAGGTCGGTCATCAGCCGCGCCGGATGGTCGTAGTCCACGTCGTCGAGCCGCACGACGGTGACGTACGCGGCGGTGGCGTACGGATCCGGGGCCGGCCCGTGCAGCCGGCGGCCGTCCCGCAGGCGCAGGGTGAGGCCGTCCCGGCCCGGATCCCGGCCCGTGATCCACGGCAGCGGCTCATGGGTGAGTGCCCGCCACAGCCGGCTCAGCACGGCGGCGCGGGCGCCCGGCAGCTCGGCCGCGTACCGTGACAGGAGGGCCGGGCGCACGGCGGCGAGTTCCTCGGCGACCTCGGCCTCCGCGGGGTGGGGACGGTGCACGGGCGGGCTCCTCGGGTACGAGTAGTGCGTCATGGACCGGGGGTGACGGCATCCATACTGATCGTCTCCGCCCGTACGGATCTTCAGGGAACGAGTGGATCGCTTGGACCTCATGCCCCCGCCCGCCGGTGCCGACGCCACCGCGCGCGACGACGTGCCGGACCGCGCCGACGCCTACGCGGCCGCCCCGCTCCTCAACTGTCTGTTGCGCGAGGTGGCTCAGCCACTCGGCGGGTGCGGAGCCCGCAGGATGTACCGGCTGCGCGGCGTCGACCGCCTGCTGCGCGTGCGGGGCGAACGGCGGCCCGCCGAACCCGAGGTGTACGCGGCGGGCCACTGGCACCACATCGGCCACACCGAACTCGTCAAGCTCGTGGCCGAGGAACTGCGCCGCCACACGGGCCTGTCCAACCACGAGCTCCCCGCCGAGATGATCGACAGCCGCGACGCGGTGGCCGCGCTGCTCGCCGCCCGCGCGCGTGCGACGGCGCCCGAAGACCCGTATCAGCGCTCGGAGCAGTCCCTCATCACCGGTCATCCCTACCACCCGGCCCCCAAGGCGCGCGGCGGTGGCCCGGTCGCCGGCTGGCTGCCCTACGCCCCGGAGGCGCACGCCCGTTTCCCGCTGGTGCTGCTCGGCGTGCGGGCCGACACGGTCGTCGAGGAGGGCGACACCTCGGCGCTCGACGCCCTCGGCGAGGCCCCGCCCGGCTACCGGCTGCTGCCCGCCCACCCCTGGCAGCTGGACCTCGTGGACCTCGCGCCCGCCTTCGCCGACGGGCGCCTGATCCGGCTGGGCACGACCGCCTTCGACGCCTGGCCGACGGCCGCGGTCCGCACGCTGTACGCCCCCGAGCGCGACCTGTTCCTGAAGTTCAGCCTCGACGTGCGCATCACCAACGACATCCGCCGGCTGTGGCGCCACGACCTGCTGAAACTCGGCCGTACGAATGGAGCGGCGGCCGCCGCCTTCGCCTCGATGGGCGGACCCGCGGCCTGGCTGAGCGACCGTGGCCACCGCACCGCGGACTTCGCGTTCGAGGAGCTCGCCGTCCTGGTCCGCGACGGACTGCACGGCCACCTGCTGCCCGGCGCGACCCCGCTGCTCGCCGCGGCCCTGGTGGAGGGGTTCGAGGGCAGCCCGCTCGCGAGCACCGCCGACCCGGCGGCCTGGTGGGAGGCGTATCTCGGGGCGGTCGTACCTCCGGCCCTGGCCGCCTTCGCCGAGCACGGCGTCGTCCTCGAAGCGCATCTGCAGAACACGCTGGTCGCCGTCGACGCCGACGGCACCCCGGTGCAGGCGCTGTTCCGGGACGCCGAGGGCGTGAAGCTGTTGCCGGACGTGTCCCGCGCCGCCGGCTGGGAGCGGCTCGTGTACTGCCTGGTCGTCAACCACCTCACCGAGATCGCCGGCGCCCTGGCCGAACACCACCCCGGCCTCGACCCCTGGCCCGCCGCACGCCGCGAGTTCACCCGGCACGACCTCCCCGAGATCGCCGGGCTGCTCACCTCGCCGACGCTCCCCGGCAAGACGAACCTGCTGTTGCGCTGGACGGGGGCGGACGGCGCCGAGGCCCGCTATCTGCCGCTGCCCAACCCGCTGGCCGGGTGAGCGCTGACTTACCCTGGCGGGTGTGCTGCGCGATGTGACTGCTGTTCGATACGTGACCCCACTGCGGGCCGGCGGCTCCGTGCCCGCGGTCGTGGAGGCCGACGACCTGGGCACGTACGTCGTCAAGTTCACCGGCTCCGCGCAGGGCCGCAAGGCGCTGGTCGCCGAGGTGATCGTCGGCGAACTGGCCCGCGCCCTCGGGCTGCGCTTCCCCGAGCTGGTCCTCGTCCACTTCGACCCGGCGATCGCCGACGACGAACCCCACCAGGAGGTGCGGGAACTCCACCTGGCGAGCGCGGGACTCAACCTCGGCATGGACTTCCTGCCGGGCGCGAAGGACTTCACGCCGGAGGTCGCGAAGAGGTTCCCGGTCGACTCGGCGGAGGCGGGCCGGATCGTCTGGCTCGACGCGCTGACCGTGAACGTGGACCGCACGGTCCACAGCTCGAACCTCATGGTGTGGCCCACGCTCGGCACCGTGCCGCCGCACCTGTGGCTCATCGACCACGGCGCCGCGCTCGTCTTCCACCACCGCTGGGACGGGTCGGACCCCGGCAAGCGGTACGACTTCAGGCATCACGCCCTAGGCCACTACGCCCCCGACGTACGGGCGGCCGACGCGGAACTGGCGCCGAAGGTGACGCGGGAGCTGCTGCGGGACATCGCGGCGGAGGTCCCCGACGGCTGGCTGGCCGACGAGGAGGGCTTCGCGACCCCGGACGACGTCCGGACGGCGTACGTGGACTACCTGCACGCGCGCGTGCGGGCCTCCGCGGACTGGCTCCCCACCGACTTCCCCACCCGGGAGGAACTCGCCGCCGAGGAAGCCCATCGCGCGGCGAAGACACAGCAGGGCCGTCCGAACTGGCTGAAGCGGGTCCCCGACCTGCACGGCGAACCGGCGGCGGAACAGGATTGGTCGGTGCACCTCGGATGAGTCCCGTCGTACAGATCGAGTACTGCACCCAGTGCCGCTGGCTGCCCCGCGCGGCCTGGCTGGCGCAGGAGCTGCTCACCACCTTCGAGGCGGAGCTGGGCGAGCTGTCGCTCAAGCCCGGCACCGGCGGCGTCTTCGTCGTGCGGGTCGACGGCGAGGTGGTCTGGGACCGCCGCGAACAGGGCTTCCCGGAACCGACGGCTGTGAAGCAGGCCGTACGCGACCGAGTGGCCCCGGGAAGGTCCCTGGGCCACTCGGACAAGGTCGCGCAGGAGGACGTCAGCCCCTGAGCTGCTCGTACGCCGGCAGCGTCAGGAAGTCCGCGTAGTCGGCGTCGAGGGAGACCTGGAGCAGCAGGTCGTGGGCCTGCTGCCAGTGTCCGGCCGCGAAGGCCTCCTCGCCGATCTCCTGGCGGATGTCGGACAGTTCCTCGGCGGCGACCTTGCGGGCCAGTTCCGGGGTGGCCTTCTCGCCGTTCTCGAACTCGACGCCCGCGTTGATCCACTGCCAGATCTGCGAGCGGGAGATCTCCGCGGTGGCCGCGTCCTCCATGAGGTTGAAGATGGCGACCGCGCCGAGCCCGCGCAGCCAGGCCTCGATGTAACGGATGCCGACCTGGACGGCGTTGACCAGGCCCGGGTACGTCGGCACGGCCTTCAGAGAGTCGACGGCGATGAGGTCGGCGGCCTCGACGTGGACGTCCTCGCGCAGCCGGTCCTTCTGGTTCGGCCTGTCGCCGAGAACCTTGTCGAAGGACTCCATGGCGATCGGGACCAGGTCGGGGTGGGCGACCCAGGAGCCGTCGAAACCGTCGTTCGCCTCGCGGTCCTTGTCGGCCTTGACCTTCTCGAAGGCGACCTTGTTGACCTCTTCGTCGCGGCGGGACGGGATGAAGGCAGCCATGCCGCCGATCGCGTGCGCTCCGCGCTTGTGGCAGGTGCGGACGAGGAGTTCGGTGTACGCGCGCATGAACGGGGCCGTCATCGTGACCGCGTTGCGGTCCGGCAGGACGAACCTGGCTCCGCCGTCACGGAAGTTCTTCACGATGGAGAACAGGTAGTCCCAACGGCCGGCGTTCAACCCCGAGGCATGGTCGCGGAGTTCGTAGAGGATCTCCTCCATCTCGTACGCGGCCGTGATCGTCTCGATCAGGACGGTGGCGCGGACGGTGCCCTGCGGGATGCCGACGTAGTCCTGCGCGAAGACGAACACGTCGTTCCAGAAGCGGGCCTCCAGGTGCGACTCCGTCTTCGGGAGGTAGAAGTACGGGCCCTTGCCCAGGTCCAGCAGACGCTGGGCGTTGTGGAAGAAGTACAGGCCGAAGTCGACCAGGGCGCCGGGCACTTGGGTGCCGTCGGCGTCGACGAGGTGCCGCTCGCCCAGGTGCCAGCCGCGCGGCCGCATGACGACGGTGGCGAGTTCCTCATCGGCCTTGAGGGCGTACGACTTGCCGCTCACCGGGTCGGTGAAGTCGATGTTCCGGGTGTACGCGTCGGCCAGGTTGACCTGACCGAGGACGACGTTCTCCCAGGTCGGCGCGGAGGCGTCCTCGAAGTCCGCGAGCCAGATCCGGGCGCCCGAGTTGAGGGCGTTGATGGTCATCTTGCGGTCGGTGGGGCCGGTGATCTCGACCCGGCGGTCGTTCAGGGCCGCGGGGGAGGGGGCCACCTTCCAGGAGTCGTCCGCGCGGATCGCGGCCGTCTCGGGGAGGAAGTCGAGCGTGGAGGTGCGGGCGATCTCGGCGCGGCGCTCCGCGCGGCGGGCGAGGAGCTCGTCACGCCGGGGCGTGAACCGGTGGTGCAGTTCGGCCACGAAGGCGAGGGCAGCCTCGGTGAGGACCTCCTCCTGCCGCGGCAGCGGCTCGGCGTCGACGATGGCCAGCGGGGACGGCGCTGGTGCGGACATGAGCTGTCACTTCCTTCAGCGGTGGCACCGGGTGCCAGTCGAACCGGGTACGGCGAGGAGCACCCCTGGAGCGGGAGGGCGCTTCTGAACAGTGGATACTAGTTTCCTCATCGTGGAACTTCAATAGTTTGTTGATGTCGAGATTCTCCGGGTCGAGGGAAGGTGGCGCTCGGTGCCACCATGCTCACTCAAGGTGGATCAGATCGGCCGCCGTGTCGATGTCGTACGGCCGTGCCACGTCCCCGCACTCGACGAGTGTGATCGCCGACTCGCGCGCCGTGAGGTAGGCGCGGGCGCCGCGGTCCCCCGTCGCGGTCTCGGCGATACCCGCCCAGTGCACGCTGCCGAACAGGACGGGATGGCCGCGTACACCGTCGTAGGCGGCCGACACCAGCGAGGTCTCGTCCCGGTACGCGGCCAGCACCCGTCCGACCGCCTCCGGTCCGATCCCCGGCTGGTCGACGAGCGAGACGAGGGCGGCGCCGGCCCCTGTCCCGGCGAGCGAGTCCAGCCCCGCCCGCAGTGAACTGCCCATGCCCTGCTCCCACTCCGGGTTCTCCACGAGCACGCACCCCTCCAGCCGTGCCCGCTCCCGTACGGCGTCGCCCCGCGCCCCCAGGACCACGTGGACGCGGGTGCAGCCGGCCGCGCGCAGCACACCGACCGCGTGCTCGACGAGCGGCCGCCCGCGGTGTTCCAGCAGTGCCTTGGGCCGCCCGCCGAGCCGTCGCCCGCCCCCCGCGGCGAGGAGCAGCCCGGCGACGGCGTTTTCGACGTCCTTGTTCTCCGTCATGCGTCCTGCATACCTGACGCCCGGGCGAGTGCCCGGTTTCCAACGGTTGAATTTCGGTCCGCGGAGTGGCGCACCCGGTATCGGGTGGCGTTTACTGACCCGCGTCCCCCGGCGCCCGACCAGTGCCACGGGGGTGCGTTGCGGGATCGCGTAGGGACTGCGCACAAGGATGTGCGAGGGGGGAGAGCTGTGTTGCGGAGCTTGGGGCAGAGGCCAGTGACCGGCAGCGACGAGGATCTGAGGGTGACGGAACTGCGGACCGCGGTGTCCCGGTTGCGCCGCGAACTCGCCGCGCACCCCGCCGAGTTCCCCGACCGCGGCATCGCCGAGGACGAACTGGCCGCTCTCGCCGCGATGACGATCGAGGGAGCCCCCGAAATCCCGCGCCTGCGACGGTCGTTGCTGCTGATCGCCGGGGCGATCGGGTCCGTGAGCGCACTCGCCCGGGGACTGACCGACGTGCGCAACGCGGTGGACCTGTTCGGGGAGCCGCCGCGCCGCTGAACCGTGGCACGAGGGCGTTCCACCGCCGGTCCCCCTGCCTCCAGGCTGGGCCCCGGGGGTCCGCACCGCGCCCGGGGCGCACCTGGCGACGTACTAGACGTACTACTGGACTGCCGGCCCCGAGGTCGCCAGTGCCACCGACAGTTCCGACGCCACCTGCTGCAGTACGGGGACGATCTTGTCCGTCGCCGCCTCGGTGACCCGGCCCGCGGGACCGGAGATCGAAATGGCCGCGGCGGTGGGGGAGTTGGGCACGGAGACGGCGAGGCAGCGGACGCCGATCTCCTGCTCGTTGTCGTCGATCGCGTAGCCGGCCCGGCGTACGTCCTCCAGGGCGGCCAGGAAGCCGTCCGGGGTGGTGATCGTCTTCTCCGTCGCGGCCGGCATGCCGGTGCGGGAGAGCAGGGCGCGCACCTCGTCGTCCGGGGTGTTCGCGAGCAGGGCCTTGCCGACGCCCGTGGAGTGCGGCAGGACGCGGCGGCCGACCTCGGTGAACATGCGCATCGAGTGCTTGGACGGCACCTGGGCGACGTACACGATCTCGTCGCCGTCGAGCAGCGCCATGTTCGCCGTCTCGCCGGTCTCCTCGACCAGACGGGCCAGATAGGGGCGGGCCCAGGTGCCGAGCAGCCGCGCGGCGGACTCGCCGAGGCGGATCAGGCGCGGGCCGAGCGCATACCGGCGGTTGGGCTGCTGGCGGACGTACCCGCAGGCCACGAGCGTGCGCATCAGACGGTGAATGGTGGGCAGCGGCAGTCCGCTGCTCGCGGAGAGCTCGCTCAGTCCGACCTCGCCGCCCGCATCTGCCATCCGCTCGAGCAGGTCGAAGGCGCGCTCGAGGGACTGGACTCCGCCGCTGGCGGACTTCGCGGAGTCGGTGGTGCTGGCGCTGGACGTCGGCACGGCGCGTTCCTTTCGGGACTGGCAGGAAGGGCAGAAGCCTACCCGGCAGTCGGTTGACTCCCTGCTTGTACGTAGCTACGTTCTGCTTGATGGAATTCTAATTCCGCTTTGTGGAAACGTCCAGAGTGGATGCGGAGGGTGCACTGTGGAGAAGTGTGCCCTTGACGGCGCGGAAGTGGGAGTGAAGACTCCTTCAACAGAAAGTTGAATTCCGTTACGTGGAAGTAAATCGCGTACGCGGAAGTAGATCGCGGCGGCTGAGAGGGGTCCGGGTGTCCGACGTAGAACTGGTGCTGCGCTCGACACGCGTCATCACGCCCGAGGGGACGCGTGCCGCCTCGGTCACGGTCGCGGGCGGCAGGATCACGGCCGTCCAGCCGTACGACGCCGAAGTGCCGTCCGGTGCCCGTGTGGAGGACTTCGGCGACGACGTCCTGCTGCCCGGCCTGGTGGACACACACGTGCATGTCAACGACCCGGGTCGCACCGAGTGGGAGGGCTTCTGGACCGCCACGCGCGCGGCGGCGGCCGGCGGCATCACCACCCTCGTCGACATGCCGCTCAACTCCCTCCCGCCGACGACGACGGTGGACAACCTCCGTACCAAGAAGGACGTCGCGGCCGACAAGGCCCACATCGACGTGGGCTTCTGGGGCGGTGCCCTGCCGGACAACGTCAAGGACCTGCGCCCGCTGCAGGAGGCCGGCGTCTTCGGCTTCAAGGCGTTCCTGTCGCCGTCCGGCGTGGACGAGTTCCCGCACCTCGGTCAGGACCAACTCGCCCAGTCCCTGGCCGAGATCGCCTCCTTCGACGGTCTGCTGATCGTGCACGCCGAGGACCCGCACCACCTGGACGCCGCCCCTCAGCACGGCGGCCCGAAGTACACCGACTTCCTCGCCAGCCGCCCGCGCGACGCCGAGGACACGGCGATCGCCCAGCTCATCGCCCAGGCGAAGCGCCTGAACGCGCGCGTGCACGTGCTGCACCTGTCGTCGAGCGACGCGCTGCCGCTGATTGCCGCGGCCAAGGCGGAGGGCGTCCGCATCACGGTCGAGACCTGCCCCCACTACCTGACCCTCACCGCCGAGGAAGTCCCGGACGGGGCGAGCGAGTTCAAGTGCTGCCCGCCCATCCGCGAGGCCGCCAACCAGGACCTGCTGTGGCAGGCACTGGCGGACGGCACCATCAACTGCGTGGTCACCGACCACTCGCCGTCCACGGCCGACCTGAAGACGGACGACTTCGCGACCGCCTGGGGCGGAATCTCCGGTCTGCAGCTGAGCCTGGCGGCGGTGTGGACGGAGGCCCGCAGGCGCGGTCACGGCCTGGAGGACGTGGTGCGCTGGATGTCCTCACGGACGTCGGAACTCGTGGGCCTGGACGCGCGCAAGGGCGCCATCGAGGCCGGCCGCGACGCCGACTTCGCGGTCCTCGCGCCCGACGAGACGTTCACCGTGGACCCGGCGGCCCTCCAGCACCGCAACCGCGTGACGGCGTACGCGGGCAAGACCCTTTACGGCGTGGTGAAGTCGACCTGGTTGCGCGGCGAACGCATCGTGGCGGACGGCGAGTTCACGGACCCGAAGGGTCAACTCCTCACCCGCACCCCTTGATCCACACCTCCACACCCTCCCCTCATCCATACCTCCACTCCTCCGCTCCTGTAGTCCGGCACTCCTCCGCTTCTCCATCCCTCCGCTTCTCCCGCACCCGCAGCGGCCGACTCCCGAAAGGAACCCCTGATCATCGTGACGGCGATTCCGAGCTTCACCGGCGACTCGAACCCCTACGGAGGCGGTGACCCGTACGCCGACTACCGCACCGCCGACCTCCCGTTCACCCAGTACGCCAACCTCGCCGACCGGCAGCTCGGCGCCGGAGTCATCGCCGCCAACGACGAGTTCTTCGCCCAGCGCGAGAACCTGCTGGTTCCCGAGCGCGCCGAGTTCGACCCCGAGCACTTCGGGCACAAGGGCAAGATCATGGACGGCTGGGAGACGCGACGGCGCCGCGGGGCCTCGGCCGACCATCCGTGGCCGACGGCCGAGGACCACGACTGGGCGCTGGTGAGGCTGGGCGCGCCGGGTGTCGTACGGGGCATCGTCGTCGACACGGCCCACTTCCGCGGCAACTACCCGCAGGCGGTGTCGGTCGAGGGCACATCGGTGCCGGGTTCCCCGTCGCCGGCGGAACTCCTCGGTGACGACGTGAAGTGGACGACGCTGGTCCCGCGCACACCGGTCGGCGGCCACGCGGCCAACGGCTTCGCCGTGTCGGTCGAGCAGCGCTTCACGCACCTGCGCGTCAACCAGCACCCCGACGGGGGCATCGCGCGCCTGCGGGTGTACGGCGAGGTCGTCCCGGACCCGGGGTGGCTGGCGACGCTGGGCACCTTCGACGTCGTAGCCCTGGAGAACGGCGGGCAGGCCGAGGACGCCTCCAACCTCTTCTACTCCCCGGCCACGAACACCATCCAGCCGGGTCGCTCCCGCAAGATGGACGACGGCTGGGAGACCCGCCGGCGGCGGGACCAGGGCAACGACTGGATCCGGTACCGCCTCGCTGCTCAGTCCGAGATTCGCGCGATCGAGATCGACACGGCGTATCTGAAGGGGAACAGTGCGGGGTGGGCGTCGGTGGCGGTGAAGGACGGGGAGACCGGTGACTGGCGCGAGGTCCTTCCGCGTACGCGGCTCCAGCCCGACACCAACCACCGCTTTGTGCTGCCGACTTCGGCGGTCGGCACCCACGCGCGCGTGGACATCTATCCCGACGGGGGGATCTCGCGGCTGCGGCTGTTCGGCTCGCTGACGGAGAGCGGTGCGGCGGGGCTGGCGGCTCGGCATCAGGAGCTGGGTGGCTGAGGCAGGGTCTTTCTCGCCCCCGCCGCCCCTTCCCATTCCCGTCCCCTGGGGGCTCGGGACGGGTAGGGGCGGCGGGGGCGAGAACACCACGGCGACGTCACGCCGCATACCCCCCGTCCACCGAGAACTCCGCCCCGGTGACGTACTCCGCCCCCGCCAGATACACCACCATCCCCGCGACCTCCTCCACCGTCCCGAACCGCCCCACCGCGGTCATCGCCGCCTGCCCACCCGCATACGGCCCGTCCGCCGGATTCATGTCCGTGTCGATCGGACCGGGATGAACGACGTTCGCCGTGATCCCGCGCCCGCCCAGCTCCCTCGCCAGGGCCTTCGTAAGACCGATCAACGCCGACTTGCTCGTCGCGTACAACACCCCGCCCATCCCCGGCACCCGCTGCGTCATGCACGAGCCGATCGTGATGATCCGCCCACCGGACGGCATCCGCGCGGCGGCGGCCTGCGAGGTGAGGAACACGCCACGGACGTTCACGGCGAGGACGCGGTCGACGTCGGCGAGCGACAGGTCGGACAGCGGACCGAGCACGCCGACGCCCGCGTTGTTCACCAGCACGTCGACCCCGCCCAGCGCCTCCGCCGTACGTTCCACCGCCCCCGCCGCCTCGTCCGCGTCCGAGGAGTCCGCGCGCAGGGCCACGGCCCGCCGTCCCAGCGCCTCGATCCGCCGTACGACGTCCTCGGCCGCCTCCTTGCCGTTCACATACGTCACGGCCACGTCCGCACCCTCCCGGGCGAGCCGCAGTGCCGTCGCCGCGCCGATGCCGCGGCTGCCGCCGGTGACCAGGGCGACCTTGCCGTGCAGGGCTGCGTGAGTGGTCGTCATGGGTTCGCTGAAAGTCGTCATGGACCCATCCCAGCGGCCGACGCACCGCCGTGCTGGCGGCGAACGGACACGGAGATCGAGAAGACCGAGGAGACCGCGGAGGTCAAGGAGACCGAGTGGCCTGAAACCCTCCGGATCCGGCCGGAACTCTTTCCTCCACCTCCCGCGTTCTCCCCACGTGACCCTTCAGCAAGAGATCGTCGGCAACGCCATGCAGATGGCGATCGTCAACCTGCGCCCCGGCCAGACCGTGTACTGCGAGGCGGGCAAGTTCCTGTTCAAGACGACGAACGTGACCATGGAGACCCGCCTCTCCGGTCCGTCGGGCGGCGGCGGGCAGGCGCAGGGCGGAGGCGGCGGCATGGGCGGCATGCTGCGCCAGGCCATGGGCACCGCCATGCAGGCCGGCCAGCGCATGCTCGCGGGCGAGTCGCTGGCGTTCCAGTACTTCAGCGCACAGGGCGCTGAAGGGACCGTCGGCTTCGCGGGCGTGCTCCCCGGCGAGATGCGCGCCCTTGAACTCGACGGCACGCGCGCGTGGTTCGCCGAGAAGGACGCCTTCGTCGCCGCCGAGTCCTCCGTCGACTTCGGCATCGCCTTCCAGGGCGGCCGCACCGGCAGGAGCGGCGGCGAGGGCTTCATCCTGGAGAAGTTCACCGGGCACGGCACGGTGATCATCGCGGGCGCCGGCAACTTCATCGACCTCAACCCGGCCGACTTCGGCGGCCGCATCGAGGTCGACACGGGCTGCGTCGTCGCCTTCGAGGAGGGCATCCAGTACGGCGTCCAGCGCATCGGCGGCCTCAACCGCCAGGGCATGATGAACGCCGTCTTCGGCGGCGAGGGCCTGTCCCTGGCCACCCTGGAGGGCAACGGCCGGGTGATCCTGCAGTCCCTCACCATCGAAAGCCTGGCGAACGCCCTGAAGAAGGCCCAGGGCGGCGACAAGCAGGGCCCGACGGGCGGCCTCTTCTCGACGAACGCCGGGTGAGGCGCCGTACGGCCCGTACGGCCGACCGATGAGTTGCGGGAGCCGGTGGGGTCTGAGGTGATGACAGCAGACCCCACACCAGGAAGCAGGGACCCGCCATGGGCAAGCTCGTCTCCCAGATGTTCGTCTCCCTCGACGGTGTCTACCAGGCGCCCGGCGGCCCCCAGGAGGACCCGCGGGGCGGCTTCGAGCAGGGCGGCTGGACCGTCCCGTACAGCGACGAGGACTTCGGCCGGTTCGTCACCGAGGTGTTCGGCGATGTCGGCGCGTTCCTCCTCGGCCGCCGTACGTACGACATCTTCGCCTCGTTCTGGCCGAAGGTGACCGACCCGGCCGACCCCGTCGCCTCGAAGCTCAACGCCCTGCCGAAGTACGTCGCCTCCTCGACCCTCACCGCCCCCGAGTGGGCCGGCACCACCGTGATCAGCGGCGACCTCGCCAAGGAGGTCACCGCCCTCAAGGAGCGCACCGACGGTGAGGTCCAGCTCCACGGCAGCGGGGCCCTCGTGCAGTCCCTGCTGGCCCTCGGCCTCGTCGACACGCTCCACCTGATGACCTTCCCGGTCGTGCTCGGCGCCGGCCGCCGCTTCTTCGCCGAGGGCGGCCTACCGACCGCCTTCAAACACCGCGGCGGGCTCATCACCTCGACGGGCGTCTCCATCCAGACGTACGACCTGGCAGGACGGCCGGAATACGGCTCGTACGAGCTCCCCGAAAACGCCTAGCCGAGGATCGGCGGCGCCGGTACGGTGATCGCTCCGCGTGCGAGCCGCCGATGTCTCCACATCACAGAGGGAGACCGGGAGCGCCGCCCTGATGTCCTCGATCGCCGTACCGGGCGCCCTCGCGCCCCGCCGAGCCTGGCTCACCGACCTGCCCGTGCTGTTCGTGGCGGTCGTGTGGGGCGCGAGCTATCTCGCCGCCAAGGACATCACCACCGCACGGACCGTCGTCGCGGTCCTGGTGCTGCGCTTCGCCCTCGTCCTGCCCGTGCTGGCGGCCGTCGGCCGGCGCTCACTGCGCGCCCTCACCGCCGCCCAGTGGCGCGGCGCCGGTCTGCTCGGGCTGATCCTCAGCGGGATCTTCCTGCTGGAGACGTACGGCGTCGTCCACACCTCGGCGACCAACGCCGGCCTCATCATCAGCCTCACCATGATCTTCACCCCGCTCGCCGAGGCCGCCGCCACCCGCGTCAGGCCCCCGCGCGCGTTCCTCGCGGCGGCCGGCCTCTCCGTGCTCGGCGTCGTCCTGCTCACCCAGGGCGGCGGCTTCACCCGTCCCTCGCTGGGCGACCTGCTGATGCTGCTCGCCGCCCTCGCCCGCACCCTGCACGTCCTCGCCATGTCCCGCATCAAGGCCGTCCAGGGCGCCGACGCGCTGCCGCTGACCACCGTCCAACTGGGCGCCGCCGTCGTGGTGTTCGCGGTCCTGTCGGCCGGCGCCGACACCACCCCGTGGGGCACGGCGGCCGGTTTCGGGGTGCGCGAGTGGGCGGGGCTGATCTTCCTGTCCGTGTTCTGCACGCTGTTCGCGTTCTTCGTGCAGATGTGGGCCGTGCGCCGCACCTCCCCCTCACGCGTCAGCCTGCTGCTCGGCACCGAGCCCCTGTGGGCCGCCGCGGCCGGCATCGCGCTCGGCGGTGAACGGTTCGGGGCGCTCGGGCTGGCGGGCGGTGCGCTGGTACTGGTGGGGACCGCGTGGGGACGCAGGGCGGCAGGTTAACTCGCGGAAAACTCATCGGACTTGACGGGAAAATCTGCGGGCTTGTCATTGACATGCCACTGTCTACGCGCGTCATTATGAGGTTCATGAGATTCCCCCCACGTGCAACACGCATTGGCGCAGCTGCCGCTCTCCTGTCCGCCCTGGTCGTGGGCGGCACCGTCTCCGCCACCACGGCGGACGCCGCTGCCACCTCCGTCGGCAGCATCTGCTACAGCACCCTGCCCTCGCAGGCGTACGACACCCTCGACCTGATCGCGCAGGGCGGCCCCTACCCGTACTCGCAGGACGGCACCGTCTTCTCGAACCGCGAAGGCGTCCTCCCCAGTCAGGCGTCCGGTTACTACCACGAGTACACGGTCAAGACTCCTGGCTCGTCCACGCGCGGAGCTCGCCGGATCGTCACTGGTGAGGAGACCCAGGAGGACTACTACACCTCGGACCACTACGCCACGTTCGACCTGATCGACTTCGGCTGCTGAGCGACTTCCCCCGCTGAGCGAGTCTCCCTTCCGCAGTGAAGGGGCCGAAGTGATCACGGTCGCCGAGGGAACGGTGCGACCAGCCGGAAGTCCGGTACGCGCTCATCCGGGCTTCCGGCTCTCCGCGGCGGCGAACAGCGCGAACGCCAGCACCACCAGGGCGACGCTCGCGTAGATCCCGTAGCCGTCGAGGAAGCCGAGCCGTTGCACGAGGCCCACATGCCAGTGGGTGAACTCGTGGAGCAGGCCCAGCACGCCCTGTACCAGGGCGATCAGTCCGAGTACCTCCAGCAGCTGCTTCATGCCACGACCCTCGCCCCGCGGACCCCCCACAGACATCGGCCGCGGGGCGAGTCGTGCCCGACGGAAGTTCCCCGTCCCGCGGGACCGGGTGAGCCGAAAGTCTCCGGTGGTGCGACTTTGGTCGGGGATCCCCTCGCGTGGAGGGCTGACGGGCGCCATCACTGCGTAGATTTGTCGACCGTGAGTGATGACAAGCCGACGCCTGCCGCAACGGGGGTCATCGGGCGCAGATGGTTGTTTCCGTCGGCCCTGCTCCACGAACTCGACCCCGACGCCGGGCGGTCGGGCCGATCCGGGCGGCCCCGGCGCACCGCGCGCGACTGGATCGTCGACTTCACCTGCTTCCTGCTCGCCGTCGGCCTGGGCGTGGCGGCCGCGGACACCCTGAGCCACGACGCCCACACCCCGCACGCCCTCGCCGTCGTCGACCAGTTGCTCGGTGCGCTGGCCTGCGGGGCGGTGTGGCTGCGCCGCCGCTGGCCGCTCGGGCTCGCCATCGCGATGCTCCCCGTCGGCCTGGTGTCGAACACGTCGGGCGGCGCCGGCATCGTCGTGCTGTTCACCCTCGCCGTGCACCGGCCCTTCCGGTACGTCGCCTGCATCGGCGGCGTCTCGCTCGCGCTGTTCCCTCTGCTCTTCTGGCTGCGCCCGGACCCCGACCTGCCGTACGCGGGGGCGGTCGCGTTCACCGAGCTGCTCACCCTCACCGTCATCGGCTGGGGCATGTTCGTACGGTCGAAGCGCCAGCTCATGCTGAGCCTGCGCGACCGCGCCCGGCGCGCCGAGACGGAGGCGCAGCTGCGCGCCGAGCAGGCGCAGCGGCTCGCCCGCGAGGCCATCGCCCGCGAGATGCACGACGTCCTCGCGCACCGGCTGACGCTGCTGAGCGTGCACGCGGGTGCCCTGGAGTTCCGGCCCGACGCACCCCAGGAGGAGATCGCGCGGGCGGCCGGAGTCATCCGCGAGAGTGCGCACGAGGCCCTCCAGGACCTGCGGGAGATCATCGGCGTCCTGCGCGCGGGCGAGTCCGACGACGCGGGCCGGCCGCAGCCGACGCTCGCCGCCCTGGACGCGTTGGTCACCGAGTGCCGCGAGGCCGGCATGAAGGTCACCCTCGCGAACCGCGTCACCGACCCCGCCGCCGTCCCCGCCTCCGTCGGCCGCACCGCGTACCGCATCGCCCAGGAGGCCCTGACCAACGCCCGCAAGCACGCCCCCGGCACGGAGGTCGCGGTCTCCGTCACGGGCGCCCCGGGTGACGGCCTCGTCGTGGACGTACGAAATCCCGCTCCGGAGGGCGAAGTTCCGTCCGTCCCCGGCTCCGGGCAGGGCCTGATCGGGTTGACGGAACGGGCCACGCTGGCCGGCGGCCGGCTGGAGCACGGGGCGGAGGCGGGCGGGGGATTCCGGGTGCGGGCCTGGCTGCCCTGGGGATGAGGCGACCGGGCGCGGCGCACCTGCCCACCGTGATTACGTAAGGCCCATGACTGCGATCAGACTGCTCCTCGTCGACGACGACCCCCTGGTTCGGGCAGGGCTGTCCCTGATGATGGGCGGCGCCGACGACATCGAGATCGTCGGTGAGGCCGCCGACGGCACCGAGGTCGAGGCACTCGTCGACCGCACCCGCCCGGACGTGGTCCTCATGGACATCAGGATGCCGTCGGTGGACGGCCTCACGGCCACGGAGCTGCTGCGGGCCCGCAAGGACGCCCCGCAGGTCGTGGTCCTCACCACCTTCCACGCCGACGAACAGGTGCTGCGCGCCCTGCGCGCGGGTGCCGCCGGATTCGTCCTCAAGGACACCCCGCCCGCCGAGATCGTCGACGCCGTGCGCCGGGTCGCGGTCGGCGACCCCGTGCTGTCGCCCACCGTCACACGGCAGTTGATGGAGCACGCCGTCGGCTCCGGCGCCGACACGCGGCGCACGCACGCGCGCGTGCGCATCGCCGCCCTCAACGACCGCGAACGCGAGGTCGCCGTCGCGGTCGGCCGCGGCCTCTCCAACGCCGAGATCGCCGCCACGCTGTTCATGAGCGTCGCCACCGTCAAGACCCACGTGTCCCGCACCCTGGCCAAGCTCGACCTCAACAACCGTGTGCAGGTCGCCCTGTTGGCGTACGACGCGGGACTTCTGGAGGAACCGGACGGGGACGGGCACTAGCGACGCCCGCCGTGCGTTGTCGATGCACCGGGAGAAATCCGGACGGGGGACGGGGCGGGACGGGGAGCGCATGGCGGAAGTGATCGACCTGGGGGAGTTCGGCGACGGGTTCCGCATGGACCCGCATCCCGTCTACGCGCGGCTGCGCGAGCGCGGACCGGTGCACCGGGTCCGGCTGCCCGCGCCCGACGAGCACCACGAGACCTGGCTCGTCGTCGGGTACGAGGAGGCGCGCACGGCGCTCGCCGATCCGCGGCTGGCCAAGGACGCCGCCAGGATCGGCATGCCGTTCCTCGACGAGGGGCTGATCGGCAAGCATCTGCTGGGCAGCGACCCGCCCCAGCACACGCGTCTGCGCGCACTGGTCTCGAAGGCCTTCACCATGCGTCGCGTGGAGGAACTGCGGCCCAGGATCCAGGAGATCACCGACGAGCTGCTGGACGCGATGCTGCCGCACGGCCGCGCCGACCTCGTGGACTCGTTCGCGTATCCACTGCCGATCACCGTGATCTGCGAGCTGCTCGGCGTACCGGAGATGGACCGCTCGGAGTTCCGCAAGATGTCGACGGAGGCGGTCGCGCCGACCGGCGCGGACAGCGAGCACGCCGCGTTCGTGCGGCTCGCCGAGTACCTGACCGAGCTGATCGAGGACAAGCGGTGCGCCGGACCGAGCGACGACCTGCTCAGCGACCTGATCCGCACCACCGCCGAGGACGGCGACCGGCTCTCCCCGGGCGAACTGCGCGGCATGGCCTTCATCCTGCTCATCGCCGGGCACGAGACGACGGTCAACCTCATCAGCGGCGCCGTCCACGCGCTGCTCACCCACCCGGACCAACTCGCCGCCCTGCGCGCCGACATGAGCCTCGTCGACGGCGCGGTCGAGGAGACGCTGCGCTACGAGGGACCGGTGGAGAACGCCACGTTCCGGTTCGCCGTCGAACCCCTCGACATCGGTGGCACCCAGGTCGAGAAGGGCGACTTCGTGATGATCGGCCTCACCGCCGCCGACCGCGACGGACTGCGCTATCCCGCCCCCGACCACTTCGACATCCGCCGCGACACCCGCAGCCACCTGGCCTTCGGGCACGGCATCCACTACTGCCTGGGCGCCCCCTTGGCCCGCCTCGAAGCCCGCACGGCGATACGCACCCTGCTGGAGCGCGCCCCCGGCCTGACCCTCGACGGCCCGCCCGGCGACTGGCTTCCCGGCATGCTGATGCGCGGAGTGCGCACCCTGCCGGTGCGCTGGTAAGTCCGGCTGTCCGTACGACGGTTGTGGCTGTACGACCGTGTCCTGGCCGAGCGGGGGCCGTACGGCGGTCCTACCTGAACGCCGACTCCACCCCGCCCGGGATCTCCGCGAGCGCGACCGGTCTGCGATTGCGTCGGGACACCTCGCAGGCCTCGGCGATCCGCAGTGCCTGCAGGGCCTCGCGACCGTCGCACGGATTGGCCCGCTGACCGAGCACCACCTCGACGAACGCGGACAGTTCGGCCTCGTAGGCGGGCCCGAAGCGCTCCAGGAAGCCGGTCCACGGCTTGTCCGCGGCCGGCGGCCCGGTCGGCTCCGTGGACGCGATCGGCGTACGGTCGTCCAGGCCGACCACGACCTGGTCGCGCTCCCCGGCCAGCTCCATGCGGACGTCGTAGCCGGCGCCGTTGAGCCGCGTCGCCGTGACCGTGGCGAGGGTGCCGTCGTCGAGCGTGAGCAGCACGGCTCCCGTGTCGACGTCGCCCGCCTCGCGGAACATCGAGGGCCCCGCGTCGGACCCGGCCGCGTACACGTCGACGACCTCGTGCCCCGTCACCCAGCGCAGGACGTCGAAGTCGTGGATCAGCGTGTCCCGGTACAGCCCGCCGGACAGCGGCAGCCACCCGGGCGCGGGAGGCGCCTGGTCGGACGTCAGCGCCCGTACGGTGTGCAGCCGCCCCAGCCGGCCCGAGAGCACCGCGTCCCGCGCGCCCGTGTAGCCCGCGTCGAAGCGCCGCTGGAACCCCATCTGCAGGATCGTCCCGGCCGCCTCGACCTCGGCGATGGCCTGCAGCGTGCCGGGCAGGTCGAGCGCGATGGGCTTCTCGCAGAACACCGGGAGTCCGGAGCGCGCTGCCCGACCGATCAGTTCGGCGTGGGCCGCCGTCGCCGTGGTGATCACCACGCCGTCCACGCCCCATTTGAAGATCTCGTCCACCCCCGGAGCCGCTGTTTCTCCGAGGCGGTGGGCGAGCTCCTGGGCCCGCGTCGGGTCCGCATCGGTGAGGATCAGCGAACCCACCTCACGATTGCGGCTGAGCGTGTTCGCATGAATGGTGCCGATGCGGCCTGTACCGATGACCCCGATGCGCATGGAAACAAAGTGCGGGTTCAGTGCGTACGCTGTCAATGCATATGTCCGGACAATCGAACTACACGACTTCCCGTCAACAACTCACGGAGCTACGCTCGGCCCGTGCCGAAACCAGAAGTGGACCCGACCGTGTCGCTCGAGCTCAGTGTGGACCGGAGCTCTCCGGTGCCGTTGTACTTCCAGCTGTCGCAGCAGCTCGAGGCGGCGATCGAGCATGGCGCGCTCACGCCCGGCAGCCTGCTGGGCAATGAGATCGAACTGGCCGCACGGCTCGGCCTGTCCCGGCCCACCGTCCGCCAGGCCATCCAGTCGCTCGTCGACAAGGGCCTCCTGGTGCGCCGCCGCGGAGTCGGCACGCAGGTGGTGCACAGCCAGGTCAAACGCCCGCTCGAGCTCTCCAGCCTCTACGACGACCTGGAGGCGGCCGGTCAGCGCCCCGCGACGAAGGTGCTGGTCAACACCCTGGTCCCGGCGACCGCCGAGGTCGCCGCCGCCCTCAACGTCGCCGAGGACAGCGACGTGCACCGGGTGGAGCGGCTGCGGCTCGCGCACGGCGAGCCGATGGCGTACCTGTGCAACTTCATCCCGCCCGGCCTGCTCGACCTGGACACCGCGCAGCTGGAGGCCACCGGCCTGTACCGCATGATGCGCGCCGTCGGGATCACGCTGCACAGCGCCCGCCAGACGATCGGCGCCCGCGGTGCCACCGCGGCCGAGGGGGAACGGCTCGCCGAGCCCGAGGGCGCCCCGCTGCTCACCATGCAACGCGTCACCTTCGACGACACCGGCCGCGCGGTCGAGTACGGCAGCCACACCTACCGGCCGTCGCGCTACTCCTTCGAGTTCCAGCTGCTCGTACGGTCATGAGCGCCGCGCCCCTACGGTCCTGAAAGCGACATTCGCGGGGGTCCGATTCGTCGCAATGTCAGGACAATGGCACCGAGTCCTTCCACTGATTCCTGTGTTCGACGATCCGCGGACCCGCCTTTACTCCCCCGCACGGCACCGTGAGTCACGGTGAGGCAGAATCGGGCATTGATGAGCACCTACGGCAACTTCAGCGCCCCCATAGGCTCCAGGCGCGCCCCCGCGCTCCGTACCGTCGGCACCCGGGAGCGCCGCTCGCACCTGACCGCACCCCGTGTGCCCACGGTCGGGATCGACATCGGCGGCACGAAGGTGATGGCGGGCGTCGTCGACGCCGACGGCAACATCCTGGAGAAGCTCCGCGCGGAGACCCCGGACAAGTCCAAGAGCCCCAAGGTCGTCGAGGACACCATCGTCGAACTGGTCCTGGACCTCTCCGACCGGCACGACGTGCACGCGGTGGGCATCGGCGCGGCCGGCTGGGTCGACGCGGACCGCAACCGCGTCCTGTTCGCACCCCACCTGTCCTGGCGCAACGAGCCCCTGCGAGACCGCCTCTCGGGGCGGCTCTCCGTGCCCGTACTGGTCGACAACGACGCCAACACCGCCGCCTGGGCGGAGTGGCGCTTCGGCGCGGGCCGCGGCGAGGACCACCTGGTCATGATCACGCTGGGCACCGGCATCGGCGGCGCGATCCTGGAGGACGGCCAGGTCAAGCGGGGCAAGTACGGCGTCGCGGGCGAGTTCGGCCATATGCAGGTCGTGCCCGCAGGTCACCGCTGCCCGTGCGGCAACCGCGGCTGCTGGGAGCAGTACAGCTCCGGCAACGCGCTGGTCCGCGAGGCCAAGGAACTGGCCGCCGCCGACTCCCCGGTGGCGTACGGGATCATCGAGCACGTCAAGGGCAACATCGACGACATCACCGGGCCGATGATCACCGAGCTGGCCCGCGAGGGCGACGCGATGTGCATCGAGCTGCTGCAGGACATCGGCCAGTGGCTCGGCGTCGGCATCGCGAACCTGGCGGCGGCCCTGGATCCGTCCTGCTTCGTGATCGGCGGTGGCGTCTCGGCCGCCGACGACCTGCTGATCGGCCCCGCGCGGGACGCCTTCAAGCGCCAGCTCACCGGCCGCGGCTACCGCCCCGAGGCCCGCATCGCCCGCGCCCAGCTCGGCCCCGAGGCCGGTATGGTGGGCGCCGCCGACCTCGCCCGCCTGGTCGCCCGCCGCTTCCGCCGCGCCAAGCGCCGCCGGGTCGAGCGCTACGAGCGCTACGAGCGGTACGCACAGACCCGCCGCTCCACCCAGGACACTGCATGACCGCTTCACTGCCACGCCAGGCCGCGCCCCCGGACGAGCCGGCCGGGCCGACCGAGGACCGCCGTCACAAGATCCGCCGCAGGGCGCTCACCCTGCTCATCATCGGGCTGCTCATCGGCGTCCCGGCCGGCTATCTGGTGATCTCCGCCAACCAGAGCCGCAACAGCGGCAAGGACAAGGAGGACAAGTGGGCGGCCACCGGCCTCACCAAGGGCTGGCCGTCGAAGGTGCAGCGCCGCCTCTACCAGGTGCCCATGCCGCACCCGTCGGGCAAGGTCGCGTACTACGAGACGAACAACTGGAAGACCAGCCGTCTCTACGTCCAGTTCCAGACGCCGAAGGCCAACCTGGACGTCTTCCTCAAGGACATGGGCGTCAACCGGTCCGACCTGAAGCGCGGCGACATCACCATCAGCGCCCGCGACCAGAAGATCACCGGCTGGAAGTTCACCCGGCCCGGTCCCTGGTACGGCCTCGTCCACAAGCAGAAGAACCCGAAGCCGACGCAGGACATCGTCGTGAACATGTCCGACCCGAAGAACCCGTTCTTCTACGTCGTCTCCCGCACGGTGCCGTGACGGGGCGGGCCCCGGAGCCGTCGCCGGGGCCGATTGTCAGACCCCGCCCGTAGAGTCGAAGACGTCTGATCCGACACACGGGCGGGAGGTGACAGTTCGTATGAGTGACAAGGCTGCGGTGGCCGGGCGAGCGGGGGAGCGGGAGCCGGGCGCGGGGGAGTCCGTGCCCGTCCGGCTCGCGGCCGTCTTCCTGCCCGCTCCTGTGCCGCGGGACGGCCGGATCGCCTTCTGGGACCCGGAGGACGGCCCGCTGCCCACTGGGGACACCGAGCTCACAGTCGTACGACGACATGGTGCGGGCGTGCGGCGGAAGACCGCCCCCGCGCTGTCCCTCCCGGTCGGCGATGCCCTGCCCCTCCTCGTCCGCGCCCGGCGCGACCCGGCCGCCCACCCCGCCACCGCCTGCTGGGGCGCGGCCGCTCTGCACGCGCTGCGGCTCACCGCGCGGGGACGCCTGCTGCCCGGCCTGACGGCCACCGGCCACGACGCCTGGCGGGCCGGCCCCCTGGACCCGGACGACATCGCGCACATCCGCGCGGTCGCCGCGGCCCTGCCGTACGAGGGCCATGCGGTCCCGCTGCCCGGACCGGGCCCGCTCCGGCTGCCCGAGCCGGAGGCGCTGATGCGCGCCTTCCTGGACGCGGTCGCGGACACCCTGCCCCGCACCCCGGCCGCGCCGCACGCCTCCGGGAAGCCGTTCGCCGACCGCCGCCCGCAGCGCCTGCCCGACGCCCAGGACTGGGCCGCCGAGGTCGCCGCCGGCATGGACGCGGGCGTGCGCATCTCGCTCCGCCTCGACCTGTCGGCGTACGAGCTGTTCGACCGGGACGAGGGAGTGCGCACCGCGGGCGCCGCGATCGTCCAGGTGCACAGCCTCGCTGATCCCACGGTGATCGCCGACGCGGCGGCCCTGTGGGCGGGCGAGGCGGACGCGGCGTTCGGCCCACGCGCACGCGTGGACGCTGCCCTCGCCGTGCGGCGCGCGGCCCGGATCTGGCCGCCGCTCGACCGGCTCTCCGAGCAGGACGTGCCCGACGTCCTGGCCCTGTACGACGAGGAGTTGGGCGATCTGCTCGGGGTGGCGGCGACGCGGCTCGCGGCCGCCGGGGTCGCCGTGCACTGGCCCCGGGACCTGGCCCAGGACCTCAGCGCAGCGGCGGTGGTCCGGTCCGCGCCGGGCTCGGCGACCGACGGCACGGGCTTCTTCGAGAGCGAGGAACTCCTCCAGTTCCGCTGGCAGTTGGCGCTCGGCGGCGACCCGCTCAGCGAGGCCGAGATGGACGCACTCGCCGAGGCCCACCGCCCGGTCGTGCGGCTGCGGGATCGCTGGGTGCTCGTCGACCCCGCGTTGGTCCGCAAGGCCCGCAAGCGCGAACTGGGCCTGCTGGACCCGGTCGACGCGCTCTCCGTCGCGCTCAGCGGCAGCGCGGAGGTGGACGGCGAGACGGTCGAGGCGGTGCCGGTCGGCGCCCTGGCCGCCCTGCGCGACCGCCTCACGACGGGGGTCCGCCCCGCCGAGCCTCCGGCGGCCCTCCGGGCCACCCTCCGCGACTATCAACTCCGGGGCCTGGCCTGGCTGGACCTCATGACCTCCCTCGGCCTGGGCGGCTGCCTCGCCGACGACATGGGGCTCGGCAAGACGATCACCGTCATCGCGCTGCACCTCAAGCGCGCCCGCAGCGAACCCACCCTGGTCGTCTGTCCGGCCTCCCTGCTCGGCAACTGGCAGCGGGAGATCAACCGGTTCGCGCCCGGCGTCCCGGTCCGCCGTTTCCACGGTCCGGAGCGCTCTCTGGACGATCTGACCGGCGGCTTCGTCCTGACGACGTACGGCACGATGCGGACGACGGCACCGCGACTGGCCGACCAGCGGTGGGGCATGGTCGTCGCGGACGAGGCGCAGCACGTCAAGAACCCGTACTCGGCGACGGCGAAGGCCCTGCGCACGATCCCGTCCCCCGCGCGCGTGGCCCTCACCGGCACCCCGGTGGAGAACAACCTCTCCGAACTCTGGGCCCTCCTGGACTGGACGACACCGGGACTCCTCGGCCCCCTCAAGTCCTTCCGCGCCCGGCACGCGCGCGCGGTGGAGAACGGCGAGGACGAGGAGGCGGTGACCCGCCTGGCCCGCCTGGTCCGTCCCTTCCTCCTGCGCCGCAAGAAGTCCGACCCCGGCATCGTCCCCGAACTGCCGCCCAAGACGGAGACGGACCACCCGGTACCGCTCACCCGCGAACAGGCGGCGCTGTACGAGGCGGTGGTGCGGGAGTCCATGCTGACCATCGAGACCTCCGAGGGCATCGCCCGCCGGGGCCTGGTGCTCAAGCTCCTCGGCGCGCTGAAGCAGATCTGCAACCACCCCGCGCTGTATCTCAAGGAGGAGGCGGCCCAGGGGGAACGGCTCCTGGCCCGTTCCGGCAAACTCGCCCTCCTGGACGAGCTGTTGGACACGCTGCTGGCGGAGGACGGCTCGGCGATCGTCTTCACGCAGTACGTCGGGATGGCCCGCCTGATCACCGCCCACCTGGCCGCCCGCGCGGTCCCGGTGGAGTTCCTGCACGGCGGCACACCGGTACCGGAGCGCGAACGCATGGTGGACCGCTTCCAGAGCGGTTCGACCCCGATCCTGGTGCTGTCGCTCAAGGCGGCCGGCACCGGCCTGAACCTCACGCGCGCGGGCCACGTCATCCACTTCGACCGCTGGTGGAACCCGGCCGTCGAGGAACAGGCCACCGACCGTGCCTACCGCATCGGCCAGACCCAGCCGGTCCAGGTCCACCGCCTCATCACCGAGGGCACGGTCGAGGACCGCATCGCCGAAATGCTGGAGTCCAAGCGCGCCCTGGCCGACGCCATCCTCGGCTCCGGCGAGTCGGCCCTCACGGAACTGACCGACCGCGACCTCTCCGACCTGGTGTCCCTCCGGAGGCCGACATGACCCCGGGCCCCGCCGACGAGGCCCGCCGGGCACTGCGGGAGGCGCGGGAGCGGGAGGAACGCGGAGCTGAGATGCCCGGGAGCGGGGGGTTCCCGCGGGGGAGGACTGCGGGGCAGGACTCGGCGCGCGGGAGGGCTGCGAGGGATGAGTCGGCGCCGGATGAGGGGGTGGGGCAAGAGCTGACGCCGGGGCGGCAGGTGGCTGAGGAGCCGGTGGCGGAGAGGCCGCCCGAGCGGGAGCAGGCCGCCGAGGAACCCGGCGTACCCCAAGGCGCCGAGGCGCGACCCGCTGACGCCGCCCGCGCGGCGCTGCGTCAGGCGATCGCGGCCAGGCGTGGCGCGAGCGCTTCGGGCCGGGGGACGGAGGCGGTGTCCTCCGGTCCCGTGTCCGGGAGTTGGGGGTTGCCGGGGTCTTCGAGGCCTTCGGAGTCTTCGGGGTCGGAAGGGGCAGTCGGGGAGGTTCCGGTTACTTCGCTCAGTGGGGTAGCCGACGGGGACGAGTCTGCTCGGGCGGCAGGCTCCGGCCGGCGTGGCGTGGAGGGAAGTGATCCGTCACGGACTGCGGAGACGGTGGCGTCTGGTTCGGTGTCGGGAGGCTCGGGTGAGGGCGCATCGGGCGTGACGTCGAGCGCGGAAGCCGGGGTGGACGAGCCCGGTCAGGGGGCAGGCTCCGGTCGGCGTGGAGTGGATGAAGGTGTCGCGGTTCGGACTGCGGACATCGTGGCGTCTGGTTCGCCGTCGGGAGGCTTGGGTGGGGGCCCATCGGATGTGACGTCCGGCGGGGAGGCCTGCGTGGACGAGCCCGGTCGGGCGGCAGGCTCGTCCCGGCGTGGTGCTGGTGCAGGTGGACGCGGAGGTGGAGGTGGAGGTGCTGCGGGTCGGAGCGCGGACGCCGTGGACTCCGGTTTTGCGCCGGGCGACGCGGCGGGCGACACGTCGCCCGGGGGTACATCCGACACCGCCGTCGGCGTGGCGGCGGAGGTGGAACGGCCCGGCGAGGCACGGAGGGCTGCCCCGCCGGACAGGCAGAGTGAGGATCGGGAGCTCGCCACGCCGGCCTCGTCGGGGGAGGCAGTGAGGCCCACCGCGTCGAACCGGCTCGGTGAGACGACGAGTTCTGCTTCCGCGCTGCCGGACGTCGCGCCGGAGGCGAGGGGGACGATGCCGGGGCCAGAGGTGGAGACCCGGGGTGGAGATGCCGGCCCTGCGGGTGGGCGGCCCGCTGATGTCGCGCGCGAGGCGCTGCGTGCCGCGCGAGCGGAATCGCGTCAGGCTCGGATGGACGCAGAGCGCGCGGGAGCCGAGGCCGGGCGGCGGCCGCGGCGTCCGGCACCGGCGGCCGACAGGGCGCGCGACGGTGCGCCCCGCCGTGCTGCCGGCGTCCAGGCGCGTGACCTGCGGGAGTTGCTTGGCTACGCCTTCCGTATGCCTTCCTCGACGGACGAGCCGGGAGAGGCGCACGACGACAACGAGAGTGCGCGGAGGGGGAGTTCGGGTTCCAGTTCCCGGACGTCCACGTCGAGCGAAGGTCCGGAGCAGGCAGGCCCTACGCAGCCTCTTGCCCAAGCGCACAACCTCGGCACCGCACGCTCCGCACCCAACCTCCCAGCGTCCAAGGCCGCAGCCCTCAACTCCCCAGCCCCCAACTCCCCGGCCCTCCACTCCCCAACCTCCAACTCCCCGGCCCTACCCGGCATCGACCCCGCGACCAGCCCAGCCGCCCTCCGCCCCCACTCGATGGCCGCCCCCGCCCGCGACGGCGAATTGCGGCGCACCTTCCCCGCGTTCCCGTCCCGTGCCTCGCTCTCCCCGGCCGATGCCCGCTTCGCGGAGACGTGGTGGGGCAACGCGTGGGTCACGGCGTTGGAAGAAGGGGCGCTGGACGCCAAGCGGCTGGCGCGTGGGCGGAGTTACGCCGAGCAGGGCAACGTGGACGCCATCACGGTGACACCCGGACTCGTGCTCGCGTACGTGCAGGGCAGCCGCCCTCGCCCGTATCGCGTGCAGGTGCGGTTGAGCACGCTGGACGACGCCGACTGGGCGCGGTTCCTGGACGCCGCCGCCGAGCGGCCGGGACACATCGCCGCGCTCCTCGACAAGGAGCTGCCCCAGTCGCTCGCCGACTGCGGAGTGCCGTTGCTGCCGGGGCCCCGCGACCTCGACCCGCACTGCAGCTGCCCCGACCGCGGTCATCCCTGCAAACACGCCGCCGCCCTCTGCTACCAGACGGCACGCCTGCTCGACGCCGACCCCTTCGTGCTGCTCCTGCTGCGCGGCCGCGGGGAACGCGAGTTGCTCGACGCGCTCTCCCGGCTGAGCGCCGCCCGCGCGGCCCGAGCCGCCCAGGAGCAGGAACCGGCGCCGCTTCCCGGCGTGCGCGCCACCGAAGCCCTCGCGCCCCGCCGACTCCCGCCGCTCCCGGTGCCGTTGCCCGTGCCCGCGCACCCCGAGCAGCCCCCGGTCTACCCGGCGGCCCCGGGCGGCCCCGACCCCTTCGCGCTGGACCAGTTGGCGACCGATGCCGCCGCGCGCGCCCACGCCCTGCTCGGCACCGGCCACGACCCGGTGGCGGAGCTGACGCTGTGGCAGGACGCGGTCCGGCTCGCCGCCGCCCGCCCCGGCTCCGGCCTCACCGCCGGCACCCGCGCGCTCTACGCCTCGCTCGCCTCCGCCGCCGGCCGCAGCTCCGCCGAGCTGGCCCGCTCGGTCGCCGCCTGGCGGCAGGGCGGCCTCGAAGGGCTCGCCGTCCTCGAGGAACCCTGGGACCCGCCGGCCGGCCGCTTCGACCGCGCCCGCCCCCTCCTCCTGGCCGCCGACCTCCCGGCCTTCCGCCCCTCGCGCAACCACCTCACTCACCCCCGCGGCCACGTCCAACTCCGCCTCGGCCGGGACGGCTTGTGGTACGCGTACGAGTCGGAACCGGGCGATGACGACTGGTGGCCCCGCGGCACCCCCGACCTGGACCCGGTCGGCGCCCTCACGGGCCTGGGCACACCGAGCGACTTCTGACCGGCAATGAGCTGCTCCGGGCCACGTCCGATGCATCTCCGCCGCCTGACTCGGGTAGGCTCCGCCGCGCTCAACCGCACAGAAACCACGGGGGCATGGCGTGAACGCATACGGCGGAAATGGCAACGGAGCCCCGCAATTCGGCCCGAACGGATGGCCGCCGGGACCTGGACCGACGGGCCCCTATCCCCCTCCACCCGTTCCGCCGCAGGTCGGCCCCTATCCGCCGCAGCCGCCACCGGGCTGGGGCCCCCACCCGCCGCACCCGCACCCGCACGGCGGGTGGCCGCCGCCGGGCATTCCGCCCGTGCCGCCCGCCCCGGAACCGACACGACGCCAGAGAATCCTGCGCTGCGTCCGCAATCCGCTGTACACCGCCCAACTGGTCTTCCGCCCCTCGCGCCCGGGCCGCGTCGAGGACCCCTCCGTCGGCCGGCTGCAGCTGTGGCGGACCCTGCTGGGCATCGCTGCCTGGGTGTGGCTCGCGGTCACGTACGGCCTGGTCAGCGACGAGGGGGACGTGAAGGGTGCTCTCTCGGACCGGTTCAGCCAGAGCTGGATCAGCGTCCTGGTGCTCATCTGCACGTTCCCCGTGGTGGTCGGCGCGTTCGTGGTCGCCGCCCAAGGTGAGCAGCGACGCCTGTATCTGCGCCGCGCCCTGCGCTCCCTGGGTTCGATCGGGGCCCTGATGGGTGCCATGGCCACCTTCCCGCTGGCCATGGCGCCGGACCCGGTCACGAAGGGATTTCGGGACTTCATCGGACTGCCCGGCAAGATCGTCCTCGGGCTCATGTGTCTGTGGTCGGCCGGATTCGCCCTCTACGGCATCGGCCTGGCACTCGTTCACGTCCTGCGCACCGCGGACATCCACGAACTGGTGCCGCCGAGCCTCGCCATCGTCCTGTCGTGGGAGCTGGCGCTGATCGACCTGATCACCGGCGCCTACCCCGGGGTCCCCCTGCTCGCCAGAGCACTCTTCATCATGGGAGCCCCCGCCACCGTGACCGCACTGTCCTGGTGGGAGATGCGCCGGCTGCGCGGCCACGGCCTGACCCTACGTCAGGCACTACGCCCGTAAGCTCCCCCGAGCCGTGCCGGACCACATCCATCCACCCACCACCCCGCCGTCCAGGCCGGGGAAACGCGGCCCACTGATCTCTCGAACTCCTCGAACCCGTCGAACTCCTCATCTCCGCGAACTCCTCGACGGGCTAGGCGAATCCGCCGTTGCTCATCAACAGCTGGCCGTTGATCCACTGCCCCTGTGGTGAGCAGAGGAAGTCGACGAGGTGTGCGGTGTCCTGTGGGGTGCCGAGGCGGTCGAGCGGGGTCTGACGGAGCACGAAGGTGCGCCCTTCGTCGTTCATCCAGCCTGTGTCCACCGGCCCCGGGTTGATGACGTTGGCGGTGATGCCGAGGTGAGCGAATTCGTGTGCGGCGGCCTGGGTGATGCGGTCGAGGGCGCCCTTGCTCGCGCCATAGGGGAGGTTGCCGACGGTGTGGTCGCTGGTGAGGCCGATGATCCGCCCGCTGCCCGGGGTGGCGGCGAATCGCCGGCCGAACTCGCGGATCAGCAGCCAGGTGGCACGGCTGTTGACCGCGAAGTGCCGGTCGAAGCTCTCGACGGTGGTGTCGAGCAGTCCGGAGGCGACCGATTCGCAGTGGCACATCACCAAGGCGGTGACCGGGCCCAGCGCCCGTTCGACCTCGTCGAAGACACGGGCCGGGGTGTCCGGGTCGGCAAGGTCCGCCTCGACGGCCGTGGTGGCGGCACCCCGTTCGGTGAGGAGGCCGGTGATCGCCTCGGTCGCTCCCGGCTCGCTGCCCCAGGCCATGCGCTCGTCGTAGGGAGTCCAGTACGTGAAGGCGATGTCCCATCCGGACGCCGCCAACTGGCGGGCGATGCCCGCACCGAGGCCGACCGTGCGGCCCACCCCGGTGATCAGAGCGAGTGGGCGGGTGGATGGGCGGTTCTGACCGTGGTCAGGCTGTTCTCGACCGGTGCTTGTCGTCACGGTCCGAGATCGTCCAGGAGCGCAATCGGAGGGGCAACGGCTTTTCCCGCAGCGGACTGGGCAGCGGGAAGGTGCGGGCCGTCGTCTGCCTCTTCCTGGTAGGAGTAGCGCTGCTCCTGCCAAGGGTCGGCGATGTTGTGGTAGCCGCGTTCCTCCCAGAAGCCGCGGCGGTCGGCCGTCATGTACTCGATGCCGCGCAGCCACTGGGGGCTCTTGTAGCCGTAGGGGAGATCGACGCGTGACCCGGGTGGCCGGGAGTCACCTGGTCGCGAGGGACACCTCGGTCGACTTGATCAGTGCCACGACCGTCGAACCGGCCGACAGACCGAGGTCGGTGACCGCGTCCTTGGTGATCGCCGCGGTGAGTTCGCCCCCGTCGACCGCGACCTTGACCGTGGCCATCGCCCCGCCGGTGGCGACGTCGCCGACCGTTCCGGGCAGCTGGTTGCGGATCGAGAGCCCCGCCACGGGGCCGGTGGCGAGGGCGACCTCGGTGGACTTCACCATGGCGCGGACGGCCGAGCCCTCGGCGAGCCCCAGGTCCTTGACCGCCTCCAGGGTGATCGCCGCGGTGAGGTCCTGGCCGCTGTCGAGGCGCACCTTCACGGTCGCCATCACCTCACCAGGGGTCACAGCGGTGACGGTGCCGGGAAGCTGGTTGCGGATGCTCAGGCTCATGATGAGACGCCTCACAGAGAGAGAAGAGGGAGAAAAGGGTGGATTGCCGGACTTGTGTCGACCATGCGTCCACAAGCTAGCCGGTTTGGCAGCGCCGGTTGTGCACCCCGTCTCATCCGCCACCTGCGAGTTCGCTCGGCCCTGGTAAATCGGAGAAGCCCGCGAAACGGCGTCCTCGGCCACCGGAATCCCGCAGCCCCGTCCACGGGACGGCATCTGCGGTAGCGATCGAGGAAATGGGATCGCAAATACAGTCTGGCCAGAGCACCTGCTCCCGTATCTGCGTTTGTCCGCGACTGCTGTCCGGGTACGGTCGTGCGGGAGGTGGTGGCCCGTGATCCAGATCGTGGAGCACGCACCGCACGAAGGGCCGTACGCCATCCGTACCGCGCTCGCGGCGGCCGGTCTGCCGGTGCGGGTCTGCCGTACCTGGGCCGGCGACCCGGTGCCGGACACGGCGGACGACCTGGTGGCCCTGGTGGTGATGGGCGGTGCGATGGCCGCCTACGAGGACTTCCCGAGCCGTACGGCGGAACTGGTGCTGTTGCGGGCCGCGTTGGAGGCCGGAGTGCCGGTGCTGGGCGTGTGTCTGGGCGCGCAGTTGCCGGCGGTCGCGGCGGGTGGTGCCGCGCGGCCCGGCGGCGGAGCGCAGATCGGCTGGCGCGACGTACGGATGAACGAGGCGGCGCACGACGACCCGCTGTTCGCCGCTGTGCCCGAGCGGGTGCGGGTGCTGCACTGGCACAGCGACACGATGGACCTGCCGGCCGGGGCGACGCTGCTGGCGTCCCGCGACCGCCACCCGGTGCAGGCGTTCCGGATCGGCGGTTGGGCATGGGGCATGCAGTTCCATCTGGAGGTCGACGAGCCGGCGGTCGAGGCGTTCGCCCAGGCATTCCCGGAGGAAGCGGCCACCGCGCCCGGCCTGGTGGAGTCCGCTCCGCGGAACTGGCCGCCCTGGCACGTCACCGCGACGGCGTGTTCAAACGCGTTCCACCCCTCCGGCCGCGCCGAACGCGCCGCCCGCCACGGCCGCCCCCTCGACCCGGACGACCCCATGGCCGAGGAGCACCTGGGCCCCGCCCTGCGGGCGGCCGGCTGGGACCTCACCCGCTATGAGGACGCCCGGCACCACTTCCTGACCCGCGCGGTCCGCGCCGGCGGATGAGCCGGCATCCCGCGACAGACGAACCTGCCATCCCACGAGACCTCGAAAGGACCGAGAACCACATGTCTCACGTCATGGGCGACACGGACTACGACCTGGTCGGCACCGCCTACAGCCGCATCCGCCGCACCGACCCCCGAATCGCCGCCCTGGTCCACGACGCGCTCGGCGTCGCCCGGACCGTCGTCAACGTCGGTGCGGGCGCGGGCAGTTACGAACCCCTCGACCGGCACGTCCTGCCCGTCGAGCCGTCCCCGGCGATGCGCGCCCAGCGCCCGGCGCACCTGGCCCCCGCCATCGACGGCGTCGCCCAGCACCTGCCCTTCGACGACGACGCGGTGGACGCCGCCATGGCGATGGTGACCCTGCACCAGTGGCCCGACCCCGTGGCCGGACTGCGCGAGATGCGGCGCGTCGCGCGCGGACCGGTTGTCGTGCTGACCTTCGACGGCGACGAACTGGACCGGCTGTGGCTGATGGACTACGTCCCCGAACTGCGCACCGCGGAGGCCGCCCGCTTTCCGGCCGTCGCCACCATCACCGACGCCCTCGGCCCCGGCACGCGGGTGCACCCGGTGCGGGTCCCCATCGACTGCATGGACGGCTTCACCGAGGCGTACTACGCCCGCCCGGAGTCCTTCCTCGACCCGGCCGTACGCCGGGCCCAGTCCGCGTGGACCTTCCTCGAACCCGGCGTCGAGGAGCGCGCCATGGAGGCCCTCGCCGCCGACCTCGCCTCCGGCACGTGGGACGAGCGGTACGGCGGCCACCGTACGCAGCCGGAGTTCGATGGCGCGCTCCGTCTGATCGTCAGCCCCTGAACCTCGCGCACGCGCGCGACGCGGATCGCGGGGGCCGCATCCGGTGAAGGTGGTGTGAGGGTTCACCGGTGATCCGCGGGAGTGAGGTGTAAGGACGTGGGGCCCCACGTACGGGAGGCAAGAAAAGGCGGTTAGCGTGGAGCGGTGAGTGACACGAAGACCCCTGCCCTCCAGTACCGCTTCGACGGCCCGGAAGACGCCCCGGTCCTCATCCTCGGTCCCTCGCTCGGCACGACGTGGCACATGTGGGATCGCCAGGTGCCCGAGCTGGCGAAGCAGTGGCGCGTCTTCCGCTTCGATCTGCCGGGGCACGGCGGCGCGCCCGCGTACCCGATGGGCTCGGTGGGCGAGCTCGCCTCCCGGCTGCTGGCCACGCTCGACGGGCTCGGCGTACAGCGCTTCGGCTACGCGGGCTGTGCGCTCGGCGGCGCGATCGGTCTCGAGCTGGCGCTGCGTCACCCGGGGCGGGTCGCCTCGCTCACGCTGATCGCCGCCTCGCCCCGCTTCGGCACGGCGGACGAGTTCCGGCAGCGCGGAGTGATCGTGCGGACGAACGGGCTCGACCCCATCGCCCGTACCTCCCCGGACCGCTGGTTCACCGGCGGGTTCGCCGCCGCGCAGCCCGCGATCACCGACTGGGCCGTACAGATGGTGCGCACCACGGACCCCGGCTGCTACATCGCCGCCTGCGAAGCGCTGGCCACGTTCGACGTACGGCCCGAGCTCGACAGCGTGGGTGTGCCGACCCTCGTCCTCGTCGGCTCGGACGACCGGGTCACCGGCCCCGCCGCGGCCCGCACCCTGGTCGCCGGCATCCCCGACGCCCGCCTCGCCGTCGTCCCCGGCGCCTCCCACCTGGTGCCGGTCGAGCAGCCCGCCGCCGTCACCGACCTGCTGGTCCGGCACTTCTCCACCGCCTGGCAGCCCGGCTACGTCGAGTCGTCCACCGGCCAGATCGCGATTCCCGCGGCGCCCATCAAGCCCGTACTCGCGGCATCCCCGCAGCCCCAGCTGCCGGCGCCGATCGCCGAGATCGCCCCGGCCGTCGTCGTGCCCCCACCGGCGAACGGGCGGCCCGACCCCTACGACGCCGGGATCAAGGTGCGCCGCGAGGTGCTCGGCGACGCGCACGTCGACCGGGCGCTGGCGCAGGCGGACGAGTTCTCCGGGGACTTCCAGGAGTTCATCACCCGGTACGCGTGGGGCGAGATCTGGGACCGCCCCGGTCTCGACCGGCGTGCGCGCAGCTGCGTGACCCTCACCGCTCTGGTCGCGGGCGGCCACCTGGACGAGCTGGCCTTCCACACCCGCGCCGCCCTGCGCAACGGCCTCACCCCCGTCGAGATCAAGGAGGTCCTGCTGCAGGCGGCCGTCTATTGCGGCGTACCGGCGGCGAACAGCGCGTTCAAGGTGGCCCAGCAGGTCATAAGAGAGGAGACGACCCCCACCGAGTGATCACCGTCTGATCACCGGGTGATCGTCAGCCGGGCAGCGAGAGCACCAGTCTCAGCCGCCCGAGCATCCGCGGGACGCGGCAGGATGGGAGCCATGAAGCTCACGAAGAAGTCGCACGCCTGTGTCCGCCTCGAGAAGGACGGGCGCGCGCTCGTCCTCGACCCCGGCGGTTTCACCGAGGAGGACGCCGCGATCGGCGCGGATGCGATTCTCGTCACGCACGAGCACGCCGACCACTTCGACGAGGGCCGGCTGCGGGCGGCCCTGGAGGCCAACCCGGCCGCCGAGATCTGGACCCTGAAGTCCGTCGCGGAGCAGATCTCGGCCGCCTTCCCGGGGCGCGTGCACACCGTCGGCCACGGCGACACGTTCACCGCCGCGGGCTTCGACGTCCAGGTCCACGGCGAGCTGCACGCCGTCATCCACCCGGACATCCCGCGCATCACGAACGTCGGCTATCTCGTGGATGGCGGCAAGGTCTTCCACCCCGGCGACGCGCTCACCGTCCCCGACCACCAGGTCGAGACGCTGATGCTCCCGGTCATGGCCCCCTGGAACAAGATCTCCGAGGTCATCGAGTACGTCCGCGAGGTCAAGCCGCAGCGCGCCTACGACATCCACGACGCCCTGCTCACCGACCTCGCCCGGCCGATCTACGACCGCCAGATCGGCGCCCTGGGCGGCGCGGAGCACCTGCGGCTGGCGCCGGGTTCGTCGGCCGAGGTCTGAGAGCCCGGCTTCGGGAGAACCGGGCGGGACCGCGTTGTCAGACCCGCCCGGTAGGTTGTCGGGCATGCGCATTGCGACCTGGAACGTGAACTCGATCACCGCCCGTCTGCCGAGGCTCCTGGCCTGGCTGGAGAGCAGCGGCACGGACGTGCTCTGCCTCCAGGAGGCCAAGCTGGCCGAGGAGCAGTTCCCGTTCGACCAGCTGCGCGAACTGGGCTACGAGGCGGCGGTGAACGCGACGGGCAGGTGGAACGGCGTGGCGGTGCTCTCCCGCGTCGGCCTGAAGGAAGTGGTCAAGGGTCTGCCCGGCGACCCCGGATACGACGGCGGCGAGGAGCCCCGCGCCATCTCGGCGACCTGCGGCCCGGTCCGCATCTGGTCGGTGTACGTGCCCAACGGACGCGAGGTCGACCACCCCCACTACGCCTACAAGCTGCAGTGGTTCGAGGCCCTCAAGGCGGCCGTCGCCGGCGACGCGGCGGGCGGCCGCCCGTTCGCGGTTCTGGGCGACTACAACGTGGCCCCGACGGACGACGACGTCTACGACGTGGCCGCCTTCGAGGGCCTCACCCACGTCACCCCGGCCGAGCGCGCCGCCCTCGCGTCCCTGCGCGAGACCGGCCTCGCGGATGTCGTCCCGCGCCCCCTCAAGTACGACCACCCCTTCACGTACTGGGACTACCGCCAGCTCGGCTTCCCCAAGAACCGCGGCATGCGCATCGACCTGGTGTACGGCAACGAGCCCTTCGCCAAGGCCGCCACCGACGCCTACGTGGACCGCGAGGAGCGCAAGGGCAAGGGCGCGTCGGACCACGCACCGGTGGTCGTCGACCTCGACGTGTAGGGCAACCCTTTCAGCCCGTCCGGCGTTTGAGGACGAGGCCGCTCAGGCCGAAGCGGGGGTCTGGGCTGCCGCCCCCAGACGGTCACGGCACCAGAGCCCGCAGATCCACCGACTCGGCCAGAGCGGTGAGCCCCGCATCTCCCGGATGCAGGTGATCCCCGCTGTCGTAGGCGGCCAGCATCCGCGCGGGATGCGCGGGATCCCGCACCACGCCGTCGAAGTCGAGCACGCCGTCGAACACCCCGGAGTCCCGGATCCACGCGTTCACCGCGGAGCGCTCCGCGTCGACGGCGGCCGTGCACAGGGCCTCGCCCTCACAGGGCAGGATCGTGGCCGCCAGGACCCGCAGCCCCCGCGCATGCCCGCGGTCCGCGATCTCCCGCAGCCCCGCGATCACCTGCCCTGCCGCGGCCTGCCACCGCACGTCGTTCACGCCCTCGAAGACGATCGCCGTACGTGCCGAGGTCTGGGCGAGGACATCGCGGTCCAGGCGGTGCAGGGCGCTCACCCCGGCCATGTCCGTGGAGGGCCCGTCGCCGGGATACCGGTCGCTGACCACACGGTTGCCCGAGATTCCCTGGTTGAGCACCCCATAGCGCGGCACCACACTCTGCTTCAGCAGACGTGTGGCCAGCACATTGGGCCAACGCCGGTTGGCGTCCGTCGTGGACCTGTCCCCGTCGGTGATCGAGTCCCCGAGCACCACCACCGACCCCGGCCCGCCGCCCACGTCCACACCGGTCAGCAGCGGCCAGCTCGTCACGATCCTGGTGTACGCCACCGAGGAGCCGTCCGCCGCGTGGTCGCCCGGCTCGCTCACATACGACCGCTGCATCGCGAGCCGGTGCAGCGGCGCCGCCGCCACCGTGCCCGGCAGATGGAAACTCACCAGCAGGTTGGCGTCCTCGGGCACCGCGAAGGCGAGCGGATCGCTGAACACCTGCGCCCCGGCCGGGATCTCCACGCCCGCGGCCCCCTGGAAGGACACCGCGACCGGCACGTCCCGCGCCGAAGCCCCCGACGCCTGTACGGCCACCGTCGTGCTCCCGATCCTTACCGGCGCCGCCGAGAACGTGTTGTCGAACCGCAGCCGCACCCGCGGCCCGCCCGCCGACGTGTGCACCACCAGTCGCACCGTCCGGTCGCTCCACGGCCCCACGGCCGCGTAACCGGAGCTCGCCGCCGCCCAACTGCCGGTCCAGCCCCGGGCCGACGGCCGCACCGCCAGCGCGAACACATGCAGACCGGCAGCACGCGGCAACCGCACCGAGGCGACCTGGCGCCCCGGCACCAACGGCACCGTCACGACGTACAGCCGCGCCTGCTGGGCGAGTTGGCCGCCGGGTGTGTTGATGTGCGGCAGTGCCACCGCCTTCGTGGCGAGCGGACCGGTGCGCCAGTCGGGGGCGGTCAGCCGGTACGGGGAGCGGGTGCCGTTCAGGTACGAGACCGAGCCCTTGCCGCTCACCTCGGCCCCGCCCGTGCCCGCCACCAGGAAGGCGAGTGCGTCACCGCGCCCGCCGACGCGCACGGTCTGCCCGGCGGCCCGTACGTTGTCCGGTTCGCCCGGCTGCCGACGCGGCCATGCCAACCGGGCGCCCTGCACGGTGAGCGCGCGGCCCGGCGTCCAGCCCGCGGCCGTCAGGTCCTGCGCCGACAGGGAGGCGCCGGAGCCGTCGAAGTCCGCCAGGTCCGGGCGGGCGTCGTCGCTGACCGCCGTGCTGTCGAAGAGCCGCTCCAGCGGCGGTGGTTCCGCCCTCTCGTCGGCGGCTGCCCGTGCCGATGCGGCCGGCACCAGGAACGCGAACGAGACGATGACAATTGCTAATCCCCGGACCCGTCGACGCATGGCCGACTCCTCCCGCTCACCGGTGGGACGAAACACGCATCGCGAAGCTAGAGAGACGGCAGGGACCCGTCAACGCGCCATGCGAGGGCTCGGCGTGAAATCGCCCCGAAGTGACCGTCCGCGCGCGCCTGTGGTGCGCACGCCGGTGCGAATGACACGCTGGGTGTATGAAGATCCCTTTTCTGGGCCACCGGCATGAGAAGCACGGCATCCCCGACCCGGAGGGCATCGCCGAACTCCTCGCCGAGTGTGAACTGCTCCGCTCCCAGGCGTCCCAGGAGGGCGTCCAACTCGACGACTCCGCCGCCTCGTTGGAGGCGCTCGATCAACTGCTGCCCCGCTGGCGGGACGACGCCGAGGTGCTGCACTGGCTCGGCAACGACGCCGGCCTCTACCTGGGCACCGTCATTGTGCGTACCGTGCCCGGTGCCTCCTGGGAGATCTGGCCGAGCGGCCAGCCCGTCGTACGGCTCGCCTCCGGCCGTGAGTTCGACGTCGTGACCTCCGGGCACGAGTGGGCCTCCAGTGGGGTGCCCGAGCTCTCGCAGCTGTACGGCGAGGTCGCGGAGGCATGAGGTCAGGAACCTAAGATCGACGTAAATACGGCTAATGCCCGAAAGGTGCGTGTCGTGCGGTAAGTCCACTTCTGTCCGGATAGTTTTCGGCAACCACGACACAGCTGAGAGTGAGTAGGGCTGCGTATGGCCGTCGATCCGTTGATCGAGCTGCATGACGTCAACAAGTACTACGGGGAGTTGCATGTCCTGCAGGACATCGACCTCACCGTCGGCAAGGGGGAGGTGGTCGTGGTCATCGGCCCGTCCGGGTCGGGAAAGTCGACACTGTGCAGGGCGATCAACCGGCTGGAGACCATCCGTTCCGGCACGATCCTGCTCGACGGGCAGCCGCTGCCGGAGGAGGGCAAGGCCCTCGCGCGGCTCCGTGCCGATGTCGGCATGGTCTTCCAGTCGTTCAACCTGTTCGCCCACAAGACCGTCCTGCAGAACATCTCGCTGGGACAGATCAAGGTCCGCGGACGCAAGAGGGACGAGGCCGACCGGCGTTCACGCAGCCTCCTCGACCGCGTCGGACTCGCCGACCAGGCGGACAAGTTCCCGGCGCAGCTCTCCGGCGGCCAGCAGCAGCGCGTGGCCATCGCCCGCGCCCTCGCCATGGAGCCCAAAGCGCTCCTGTTCGACGAGCCCACCTCCGCCCTCGACCCAGAGATGATCAACGAGGTTCTCGAGGTGATGCGGCAACTGGCCCGCGACGGCATGACGATGGTCGTCGTCACCCATGAGATGGGCTTCGCCCGCTCCGCCGCGAACCGCGTCGTCTTCATGTCCGACGGCCGCATCATCGAGGACCGCGCCCCCGAAGAGTTCTTCACCGACCCGCGCAGCGAGCGAGCCAAAGACTTCCTGTCCAAGATCCTCAAGCACTGAGCCACAGAGCCATACCCGCCCGGCGGCAGCCGGAGATCACTGCTCGCGCAGCGGAATCGACACGTACGACGGGTCGTTCGCCGGCGAGGAGAAGGTCAGCTGAGCGCCGGACGGGTTGTGCTCGACGTAGAGCGGGTCGACCGTGTCGACGACCAGGGCGAGCCGGTGCCCTGCCGGGACGTCGTAGGCCGTGGAGAACAGATCCAGGTCGAGGCTGAACGGCTTTCCGGGCGTGCGCCCGTGGAAGGTGTACGGCGCGTTGCTGACCAGCTTGCCGAGGCCGAGCGGCCCCACGTCGTAGAGGTAGGCGACGAGGGTGCCGCTCTCCTTGGTCGGAGTGACCGTGGTGTGCAACTCGGCCGTGCCGCGGATCTGTTGGGCTGAGGCGTACTTCTCCGACTGCCATACGGCGGCCCAGCGGCGGGGGAGCAGGGGGATCGACGCGATCGGGGGAATCTTGGCCACCTGGTCGAGGATGCTGGACAGGAAGACGACGCCGCCGTCCGCCCCGGAGTCGACGTTCGTGTGGATCGTGGTCGAGCCGGCGAGGGCGATCTTCCGATCGGTCGCGGCGACCGACTTCCAGTCCGGATAGCCCTCGTAGCCGCCCGTGGAACGGGACTTGAGCTGGACCGGCTGTTCGCGGTCGATGCCGTTGTCCTCGCCCTTGAGGTAGTGGTCGAACCAGCGCCCGGTGTCGGTCCACACGTCGTTGGGCAGTCCGAACAGCCCGGTCAGCTCGGCGGTCGCGTGGTCGCCGGGGCGGAACTCGAGTCGCTTCGGGCCGGTCAACTTCTCGTAGAAGTCCGCGTACTGGTTGGGCGGGAAGATCGTGTCGCCCCAGGCGTTGGCCATCATGACCGCGGCGCCGTTCTTGTTCAGTTGGTCCACGTATGTAGCGGCCGAACGTTTCTTCCCCCAGTTGATGATGTCCTGTTCCCTGGACAGGTTGGAGGCGTAGAAGTCGTTGAAGATCTGCCGGACCTCGGGGTCCTGGCGGCCGGTGACCAGGCTCGCGCCGTCCAGCAGGGCCGCCGCCTGGACGTGCTGGGTACGGCCGGAGTAGATCGAGCCGATGAGGTCGGCCCAGCCGCTGAGGGCCGCGACCGCCTTGATGCGCTTGTCGTGCGCGGCGGCGATCAGACTGATGCCGGCGCCGTACGAGACGCCCGCCATGCCGATGTGCTTCGAGTCCGCCGGGGTGTTGGCGAGCGCCCAGTCGATGACCTTGGAGGCGTCGGCTATGTCGGGCGGCCCGGCCACTTCTATCTCACCGCCGGACTGCCAGAATCCGCGCACGTTGTAACTGACCACGACATAGCCGGAGTTGGCGAGTTTCTGCGCCTGGGCGAGATACTCGACCTGGGGCAGACCCCAGCTCGTGGGGAGCACGAGGAGCGGGTAGCGGTGCGTGTCGTCGGCGCCCGCGGGCGTGATGACGTTCGCCTTGAGGACGGTGCCGCCGTCGCCGGTGATGTCGACGAAGCGGACGGCGTCCGCCGCCTGTGCCGTGGGCGCGAGCCCAAGGATGCTGCCGGCGATCAGCGTCGCCGAAACGGCGCCCACGGCGGTTGTACGCAGGGCCTTGCGGTGGAGTCCCACGGGCCACTCCTCACTCGTGTAAGTGCAAAGTGACCAGACGGTAACCTCGGCGCCTTACCGGAAGTAACCCGTCGGTAAGTTACGTGCCAGTAACGATTGCTGGAATGTGTTGAAACTCAGGAGGAGCGGTGGGAGTTGCGCGGAGTCGCGGGCGCGGGCAGGGGTGTCTTTGCCTCCCGCGTCACTTCGGAGACCAGCTCCACCACATCCGGGCCGTACGCCTGTGAGTTGACGACCTTCAGCAGCAGGGCGAAGGAGTTGTTGCCGTGTTTGCGGGACAGTCGTTCGTGGTTGCGGGCGAGGTAGCGGGTGGCGGCCTGGTTGGTGATCGCGGTCTGGCCGCAGAAGAGGAAGACGGGACGGGCGTTCGGGCTCTGGTCGACCGTGAGCCGGGCGAGAAGCGCGTACTCCTCCCTGCCCACCTCCACGCGGTAGCGCTCCGTGCCGATCTGGAACGCACCGCGGTCCGGGCCGGGTTCGGCGTCGACGTTGACCCGCACTCCCGGGAGCATGGAGGCGAGGTGCGCCATCATGCGCCGGTTGGACGCCGGGCCGCCCACACAGAACTCGGTGCGCTCGCCGAAGCCCTGACGCGCCGCGTCGTGCGGGAGCACCTGGGCGTGGGCGTTGCAGTCCTTGATCAGGGCGGAGAGTTCGAGGAGCGCGAACACGTCGTACCGCATCACCGTCAACTCGGGCCCGCCGGCACCGCGGTTCACCACGAGCAGCGACTCCGAGTTGTCCGGCAGCCCGAAGAACGCCTGCTTGCGCCGCAGCTTCCGCTTCCACAAATAGGTGCGGGCCAGCCAGCCCAGCGCGGCACTGATGCCGGCCGCGGCCACGCCCAGCACGATGTTGCGCACGTCGTCATTCATGGGCGCGCATGGTAGCGGGCGAACGCAAACCCGTGTTCGAGCCGGCCTTCCCGTGGCATTCCTGACGTGGCCATGGTGATGGCATAGGCTGCGCGAACGGCCTGTTCACTGGAGGTACGGATGCGTCGCCCTGTCGCACGGAAACTGTCGGTCCTGGCGGTCTCGGCCGCCGTGGTGTCGGTGGGGGCGGCAGCGCCACCCGCCGCCCAGAGCAGTGCCGGTGCCACACCCGCGAAGGTCCCGGTCGCCGTCGGCTACGGCGGCGCGGTCGCGAGCGTCGACGCGGACGCCTCCGCCGCCGGCATCGAGGTCCTGAAGAAGGGCGGCAACGCGGTCGATGCGGCCGTCGCCACAGCGGCCGCTCTCGGCGTCACCGAGCCCTACTCCTCCGGCGTCGGCGGAGGCGGCTACTTCGTCTACTACAACGCCAAGTCCCGTACGGTGCACACCATCGACGGCCGCGAGACCGCACCGCTGACCGCGGACTCCAACCTGTTCGTGGAGAACGGTCAGCCGCTCGCCTTCGCCGACGCCGTCAGCAGCGGCCTGAGCGTCGGCACGCCCGGTACACCGGCCACCTGGCAGACGGCGCTCGACAACTGGGGCAGCAGGAGACTCGGCACGGTGCTGAAGCCCGCCGAGCGGATCGCCCGCGACGGCTTCACCGTGGACGACACCTTCCGCTCGCAGACCGCCTCGAACGAGACGCGCTTCCGCTACTTCCCGGACACGGCCAAGCTGTTCCTGCCGGGCGGACAGCTCCCGGCGGTCGGCTCCACCTTCAAGAACCCCGAACTCGCCCGCACTTACGAGGAGTTGGCGAAGAAGGGCGTCGGTGCGATCTACCACGGCGACCTCGGTAAGGACATCGTCCGCACCGTGAACAACCCGCCGGTGGAACCCGGTTCGGGCTGGAACGCGCGTCCGGGCAAGCTGTCCGCCAAGGATCTCGCGGTCTACCGCGCCAAGCTCCAGGCGCCCACGAAGACCTCGTACCGCGGTCTCGGCGTCTACTCCATCGCGCCCTCCTCCTCGGGCGGCACGACCGTCGGCGAGGCGCTCAACATCCTTGAGAAGACGGACCTTTCGAAGGCGAGCGAGGTCCAGTACCTGCACCACTACATCGAGGCCAGCCGCATCGCGTTCGCGGACCGCGGGCGCTGGGTCGGCGACCCCGCCTTCGAGGACGTACCGACGAAGGAACTGCTGTCGCAGAAGTACGCCGACTCGCGGGCGTGCCTGATCAAGGACGACGCGGTTCTCACCAGCCCGGTGGCGCCCGGTGATCCGCGCCATCCGGCGGCCTGCAACACGGGCGGCACGGCGGCCCCCACGACGTACGAGGGCGAGAACACCACTCACCTCACGGTCGCCGACAAGTGGGGGAACGTCGTCTCCTACACGCTCACCATCGAGCAGACCGGTGGCAGCGCGATCACCGTGCCCGGCCGCGGGTTCCTTCTCAACAACGAGCTGACGGACTTCTCCTTCACCCCGGCCAACCCGGCCGTGCACGACCCGAACCTGCCGGGTCCCGGCAAGCGGCCGCGGTCGTCGATCTCTCCGACGATCGTGCTCGACCGGCACAACAAGCCGGTGGTGGCGCTCGGTTCGCCCGGCGGAGCGACCATCATCACCACTGTCCTGCAGACGCTCACCGAGTTCCTGGACCGGGGGCTGCCGCTCGTCGACGCGATCGCCGCGCCGCGGGTCAGCCAGCGCAACGCGGCCAAGACGGAGATGGAACCGGCGCTCTACAACGACACTAGCGCGACGGGGTTGAGGGCGCAGTTGGAGGCCATCGGTCACTCGTTCTCGTTGAATCCGGAGATCGGTGCGGCGACCGGCGTGCAGCGGTTGCCTGACGGCAAGTGGTTGGCCGCCGCCGAGACCGTGCGGCGGGGTGGTGGGTCGGCGCAGGTGGTGTACCCGGCGCCGTAGTCGTCTGCGGGTGCGCGGGGGCTGGTCGCGCGCACGCGGCGGAGCCGCATATCGATACAGCCCCGCGCCCCTACAGGGGCGCCTTGTCCGAGCGGAAGGCCAGGCGGCCGTCTTCCTCATCCACCGTCACACCGGTGCCCTCTGTGATCGTGCCGTCGAGCAGCAGCCGGGACAGCTGGTTGTCGACCTCGCGCTGGATGGTGCGGCGCAGGGGGCGGGCGCCGTACTCGGGCTGGTAGCCGCGCTCGGCCAGCCAGTTGACGGCCGGTGCGGTGAACTCGACTGTGATGCCCTGCGCGTGCAGCAGGCGGCGGGTCTTCTCCAGCAACAGGTCGGTGATCCGGCGCAGTTGGTCGCCGGTGAGCTGACGGAAGACGACGACCTCGTCGATGCGGTTGAGGAACTCCGGCCGGAAGTGCTCGCGCAGCGGCCGCAGGATCTGCTCGCGCCGCGCCTCCTCGTCCGCGTCGGCACCGCCCGCCCCGAACCCGATTCCCCCGCCGCGCCGGGTGATCGCCTCGGAGCCGAGGTTGCTGGTCATCACGATGACCGTGTTGGTGAAGTCGACCGTGCGGCCCTGGGAGTCGGTCAGCCGTCCGTCGTCGAGCACCTGGAGCAGGATGTTGAAGACGTCCGGGTGTGCCTTCTCCACCTCGTCCAACAGCAGGAGCGAGTACGGGTGTCGCCTGACGACCTCGGTGAGCTGACCCGCCTCCTCGTGGCCGACATAGCCGGGCGGGGCGCCGACCAGGCGGCTGACGGTGTGCCGTTCCTGGTACTCGCTCATGTCCAGGCGGACCATGCGCTCCTCGCTGCCGAACAGGGCCTCGGCGAGGGTGCGGGCCAGCTCGGTCTTGCCGACGCCGGTCGGCCCGAGGAAGAGGAAGCTGCCGATCGGCCGGTCCGGGCTGGCGAGCCCGGCACGGGAGCGCATGACCGCCTCGGCGACCACGCTCACCGCCTCGTCCTGACCGACGATCCGCTCGTGGAGGTGCTCCTCCAGGCCCAGCAGGCGTTCCTTCTCCTCCTGGGTGAGGCTGCTGACCGGGATGCCGGTCTGCCGGGACACGACCTCGGCGATCGCCTCGGCGGTCACCTCCAGCTGCCCCTCGTCGGCCTCCTCGTCGCCGGTGGTGTCCGTGATCCGCTGATTCAACTCGGCGATGCGGTCGCGCAGTTGGGTCGCCCGCTCGTACTGCTCGTCCGCGACCGCCTGGTCCTTGTCACAGGTCAGCTGCCCGATCTCGCGTTCCAGAGTGCGTACGTCCGTGCCCTTGGTCCGCGCGCGCAGCCGTACCCGCGCAGCGGCCTGGTCGATCAGGTCGATGGCCTTGTCGGGCAGCCGGCGGTCGGTGAGATAGCGGTCGGACAGCTCCACGGCGGCCACCAGCGCCTCGTCGCTGTAACTGACCTGGTGGTGGGCCTCGTAGCGGTCGCGCAGCCCGCGCAGGATCTCGATGGTGTCGGGCACGGTCGGTTCGGGCACCAGGATCGGCTGGAAGCGGCGGGCCAGCGCCGCGTCCTTCTCGATCCGGCGGAACTCCTCCAGCGTGGTGGCCCCGACGATGTGCAGCTCGCCGCGGGCGAGGGCCGGCTTGAGGATGTTGCCGGCGTCCATCGTCCCGCCGCCCTCGCCGCCGCCACCGGCGCCGACGACGGTGTGCACCTCGTCGATGAAGACGATCAACTGGTCGGAGTGGGCGCGGATTTCACCGACGATGTTGTTCAGGCGTTCCTCGAAGTCACCGCGGTAACGGGTGCCCGCGACGACACCCGTCAGGTCGAGGGCGACGACCCGCCGCCCGATCAGCACGTCGGGTACGTCCCCGTCGGTGATCCGCTGCGCGAGCCCCTCCACGATGGCGGTCTTGCCGACGCCGGCGTCCCCGATGAGCACCGGGTTGTTCTTGCCGCGCCGCGACAGCACCTCGATGGTCTGCTCGATCTCCTCGTCGCGGCCGATCACCGGGTCGATACGTCCCTGCCGGGCCAGGTCGGTGAGATCGCGCCCGTACTTGTCGAGGGTGGGCGTGCCCGTGGCGCGGGACTGCTCGGTACGGCTCTGCGCGGTGTCCGGTGCCTCGGGCGGCAGCCCGGGGGGCGCGAAACGGGCCGAGTTGAGGATGTGTCCCGCGGCCGAGTCGGGGTTCGCGGCCAGGGCGCTGAGCACGTGCTCCGGGCCGATGTAGCCGTTGCCGCTCGCCCGCGCCAGGTCGTGGGCGTCGAGCAGGGCCCGCTTGACGGCGGGGGTGAGGGAGAGCGAGGTGGGCGGCGGCGCCTCCTCCGGCGTGTGCTGGGCGGGGCCGGAACGCTCGTCGATCTCCGACGCGAGCGAGTCGGGATCCGCGCCGGCCCGGCTCAGCAGACTCCGGGTCGGCTCGGCGGCCAGCGCGGCCCGCAGCAGATGCTGGGTGTCGAGGTCGCGGCTGCCGTGCTCGGCCGCGTACTGGGCGGCCCCGCGGACCAGTTCCCGGGCCGGCTGACTGAGCAGCCTCCCTATGTCGATCTGCCGGGGGCCCGTGCGCGGGCCCCCGAAGAAGCGGGCGAGGAATTCACCGAAGGGGTCGTAGCCCTCAGAGCCACTGAAGCCGCTGGTCATGGCCTTCCGTTCCGGCATCCCGACGGGCGGCCCGGGACGCGCTCGCTGATCGACGTGCTGGCCCACGCGGGTGCCCCAACAGGGCCCGGTCACACCACCTTCGCACGACCGCCGGAAGGGGGCACGTCCAGGAACTCGGGCAGTTGTCCCACGGACAGGACGACGTCGGCCTGAGCAGCCAGTCGGGGGTCGTGCGTGATGAGGAACGTGGTGCGGGACGCCATGAGGCGGCGCAGCGGATCCATCACCCGTCGGGCGGATTCGCCGTCCAGGCCCGTCGTCGGCTCGTCCAGCACGAGGACGGGGGTGTCGCGGACGAGCGCCCGTGCGATGGCCACCCGGCGGCGCTGTCCGCCCGACAGCTGCCGTCCCCCGGGTCCCACGGCGGAGTCGTAGCCGTGGGGCAGATGGCGGGCGAATCCGTCCACGTCGGCGGCCGCTGCCGCGGCGAGGATGCGGCGCTCGTCGGCGCCGGGGCGGCCGTAGGCGATGTTCTCGCGGATCGTGCCGTCCAGCAGCATGGGGTCCTGCGGCACCAGCGTGATCATCTCGCGGAGCCTGCGCAGCGGGATCCCGGCGATGTCCCGGCCGTCCAGGAGGATCCGGCCCTCGGTCGGGTCGTAGAAGCGCAGCAGCAGTTTGGCCAGCGTGGACTTGCCCGCCCCGCTGGGACCGGCGACGAGGACCAGCCGGCCGGGGTACGCGGTGAAGTCGAGGCCGTCGACGATCCGCCGGTTGCCGCCGGGGTAGGTGAAGCCGACGTTGTCCAGGGTCACCACGCCCGGCCCGCCGGCGTGCGGCGGCGCCGTGGCGGTGTCGGCGCGCGGCGCGGCGCGGCTTACGGCAGGGCGGGTGTCGAGCACCTCGAAGAGCCGTTCGCAGGCCGCCGTGGCGGAGGAGACGCTCACGGCGAGTGAGCCGAGGGACTGCACCTGCGGGTAGAGGTAGCCGAGGTAGGCGGCGAAGGCCAGCAGTCCGCCCACGGTCAGCCGTCCCTCCGCGATCTCCCAGGCGCCCGCCCCGACCACGGCCAGGACGGTCACCGACTCGACGACGTTGGCCAGCGGCTGGTAGGCGTTGGCCAGCCGGGCGCGGTCCAGGCTGCTGCGCATCCGGGCGGCGCCCCGCCGGTGCACCCGCAGGCTTTCGGTCTCCTGCCGGTTGTAGGCCTGCACCACGGGCATGTTCATGAGGTTCTCGTCGAGCGCGTCGACCAGCTCGCCGTACCGGTCGCGCTCCGTACGGGACAGCGCCCTGATCGGGCGGGACAGGCGGCGCGTGGCCAGCCACAGCACCGGGGTCGCGGCGAAGGTCAGCAGGGCCAGCTCCCAGCGCAGCCACAGCGCGGCGCCCGCGAAGAAGACCAGGCTGACGGCGGTGTTGAGCAACTGCAGCGGGCCCGAGGCGACCACGTGCTCCGCCTCGTCGATGTCACCGGTGAACCGGGCCAGCAGGTCACCGGGCGGGTTGTTCTCGTAGTAGTGCGGGGGCAGCCGCTGCGCGTGCTGGAACACCTCGTCGCGGCAGCGCAGCCGGAAGCCCTCCTCGGCGCGGCTGGTCAGCTGATGGGCCGCGAACGTCACGGCCGCACCCAGCAGAGCCACCGCGAACCACCATCCCGCGGGTTTCCAGAATTTCGCCGGCTCGGCCGAGGTGAGAACCGTGTCGGTCAAATAGGAGAACACCTGAATTGCCGCCGTATCGCATCCGACGGATATCGTCTGACACAATACAGCGGTCCAGAGATGAACTCTTTCCGGCCGGGTGAGCGGCCACAGTCGCCGAAATGCGGTGGCCGGTGAGATCTTCGCGTGCCGCCGGATCCGGAATCCGGCCGGACTCAGCAGTGAGCTGAGGACACTGTGGTGCACGTCCCGCCTTCCCCTCCGCGTCCGCTGCCTGTCCCGCCTGCCCCGGAGCGCGGACCGGCGAAGGCGGGCACCCTTCGCTCGGCCCGCGCCACACGGGAAGTTGCCGCGTCACGCGACCGGAGTCGGCGCGATCGGCGTCAGCGCGGACTAACGTCCGGCGGCATTCGGCCGTGGCGGGCGCGGGCCCTGCGGGGGCGGCGGAGGCGGAACGGGCCGCCGCCGCGGAGGCCGGGGGACGGGTACTCGCATGCGCACGATTTCCATCTGAAACTCCTTCGCTGATTTCCGGCGGCTATTTCTCCGCCCGTCTCGGATGTGTATACGGGCGGCGCGCGGCGGCTGCTCAGCGGTCCGGACAATTCATGGGGTGACGCACAGGCGGGCATGCCGTTTTAAGAAATACTCAAGAGCGAGCTGTGGCAATGCTTTGAATTACCCGTCGGATCGCTCGGTGAGGATGCGCGGACCGGCGTCCGTGATCGCCACCGTGTGCTCCACGTGGGCCGCGCGTGACCCGTCGTTCGTGCGCAGGGTCCAGCCGTCCGCTGCCGCGTGATAGTCGTCCCGGCCGCTCGCGATGAGCATGGGCTCGATGGCGATGGCCATGCCATGGCGTAGGGGAAGGCCGCGCCTCGGACGGCCCTCGTTCGGGACGCCCGGGTCCTCGTGCATACGGCGCCCGATGCCATGTCCTCCGAAACCCTCGGGGATGCCGTACCCCGCCGATCGGCACACCGTGCCGATCGCGTGGGCGATGTCGCCGATGCGGTTGCCGACCACCGCGGCCTCGATGGCTGCCGCCAGTGCGCGCTCCGCCGTCTCGATCAGTCGTACGTCGGCCGGGCGCGGCTCGCCCACGACGAAGCTGATCGCCGAGTCGCCGACCCAGCCGGCCAGTTCGGCGCCGCAGTCGAGGGAGACCAGATCGCCGTCGCGCAGCCGGTGGCCGGTCGGGATGCCGTGCACGATCGCGTCGTTCACGGAGGTGCAGATGACGGCCGGGAAGGGGACCGGGGCGAAGGAGGGGCGGTAGCCGAGGAAGGGGGAGGTCGCCCCCGCCGCGCGCAGCACCCCGCGTGCGACCTCGTCCAGCTCCAGCAGGGAAACTCCCACGTCAGCGGCCTGTCGTGCGGCCGTCAGGGCCTGTCCGACGACCTGCCCGGCCGCGTACATGGCGTCGATCGATGTGTCTGTCTTCAGCTCCACCATGCCAATTACTATACCGGTATTAGAATGACGGCATGGTGCGCACCCCTCTCACTCCCGAAGAACGCGAACGCGGCGAACGGCTCGGGCGGCTGCTCCGCACGGCCCGTGGCGGCCGCAGCATGACGGACGTCGCTGCGGACGCCGGCATCTCCGCCGAGACCCTGCGGAAGATCGAGACCGGCCGGGCCCCGACGCCGGCCTTCTTCACGGTCGCCGCGCTGGCCCGGGCCCTCGGCCTGTCGATGGACGAGATCGCCGGCGCCTGCGCGCCGCTTGCGGTGTGAGTCCCGACGGGCGGTCCCCGCGCACGTCACGTTCCGGCACGGAGGGCGTACTCTGCGGCCAGTCGGAAAACTTCTCGTAGCGCTCCTGTAACACGGCTCGTGTTGTCTTACGGACCGGAGTGCTCCGGTCTGGCGGGAGTTGGGCAATGGCTGTGGATCAACTCCCGGGCCGGATGCGGGAGTTCGTGAACTACCTGAACGACCTGCTGGCGCGCCTGGATCAGGGCGTCGGCTGGTGCGCGGTGTTCTGGCAGCGCGACCCCGACGGCATGCGGGCCTGTCTCGAAGGGCGCGAAGTGCCGCCCTGGGACGTGGTGGAGGCGGTTCTGCAGGATCTCGCCGCCCAGTACGGACCGGGTGTCGCGGCCCAGGAGAAGGAACGGGCCCGCGCGCTGCACGCTGCCGCGCTCACCGCGTACGACGCCCGGCCCGGCGGCCGGGAGGCCCTCGGCGACCGGCTCGACGTCATGCTCCGCGAGCAGCGCTATGCCGCCGAACGCCAGGCGGAACTGAGCCACTTGCTCGCCTCCGCCGCCACCCAGCAGGAGGCCGACGCCCACCGCCTCGACCTCGCCTGGGCCCGCGACGACCACGAACGGGCCACCGCCCGGTGCGCGGAACTCCGTTCCCGGATGGCCGAGCTGGACCACCACGAGACGGGCGCCCAGGCAGCGGCGATCCGCCGCGGGCCCGCCGGGGAAGGCGCCGTGTTCCGCATCGACAGGAACTTCCCACCGGCCGAAACGCACGCGGGCGGCCGGGAAACCCACGGTTCCGGCTTCCCGCAGCAGCGCGACTCGTACGCGTACGACCGCGGCAGCGAAGACGGGCGTCGGCCCCTGTATGAGGCCGATCCCGCAGGCGAGCCGCGCGATCCGTACGGCCGTGCCCCTGCGGGGACGCGGCAGGGCTCGGCCGGCCCCGGTTCCGCGGGGATGCGGAGCGGCTCGTATGCCCCTGGCGGCGCAGACGGGCAGCGGCCCCTGTACGAGGCCGATGCCGCAGGCGAGTCGCACGACGTGTACGGCCGCGTCCCTGCGGGGACGCGACAAGGCTCGCCCGGTCCCGGTCCGGGCCCCGGTTCTGGTTCCGCAGGGATGCGGGATGGCTCGTATGCCCCCGAGTCCGCGGCCGCGCAGCGGGGCCCCTACGAGGTCGATGCCGCAGGCGAGTCGCACGACCCGTACGGCCGCAGCCCTGCCGGGACGCAGAGCGGGCTCTACGACTCCGAGTCCGGCGACGGGCAGTGGGGGTACGAGACCGGCGCGCGGCAGCACCGCGCGCCGTTCGAGGCCGCGAACCCGGGCGGGGCGATGCGCCCTGCCTCGTACGACGTCGGCTTCCCGAGCCCGCCCCGGCAGGGCGACGCGCACGGCACGAGTCCCGGGCTCGCCCCGCACTCCGCTCCGGAAGCGTCCGCCCCGGAGCAAACCGCCCCCGCCCCCAAGCAGCGCAAGCGCCGCCGAGGCAGTGCCCGCTTCGCCGGTATGGCCGAGGAGGAGGCCGCCCCGGTCGTGGCGCCGACCGCCGCACCCACCCTGCCCGCTCCGGAAGTGACCGGTCGTACCCCGCGCGGAGCCCGGTTCGCCGGAGCCGCCGAGGTCCCTGCGCAGTCCCGGCAGGTGAAGGAAGAGCCCTTGGACTCGGACGGGGCGCGGGCGGTCGTCGGGGCCGTCGAGGGGCTGGTGCGGCTGCGTGCCGAGGGGCGGAGCGGTGAGGCGCACGCCCTGCTCGTCGAGGCCGCCCACTGGCCCGCCGCCCGTTTCCCGCTGCTCGCCGCCGAACTGCAGCGCGCCGGGCTCGGCGCCGACTGGGCGACCCTCCTGTGGGAGGCCGCCTCGCTGCCCGCCGACAAGCTCGTGGCCGCCGCGGACGCGCTGGTCGCGGCCGGGCGCGGGCCCGACGGGGAGAAGATCCTGCGGCAGGGTGTCGCACGGCCCGCCACCGAGATAGGGCAGGCCGTGCTGGGGCTGACCGGCGAGGGGCGCCGCCGCGAGGTGCGCGCGCTGCTCGACGCGTACGTCCGCGTCCGCACCCCCGAGGAGGCGGCCCGCAGCGCCGAGCCCGACCCCCAGACCCTCGTACCGCTCCTGCTGGAGGCCGCACAGGGCGTCTCCGAAGAGCGACACTGGGACCTGGTGCACGCCCTCCGGGTCGCCGGATTCGCCGCCTGACACACCCCGGACCACTCCTCCCACCGGCCCCTCCGCTCACCCACCGGAGTGCGAAACGTGATCGACTCCGCGGGTTAACGGCGATGGTCTTGGCAAGGCTCTCCCGGAGGCTTACGTTCATCCCTCTACGGCCTCATCTACGGGCGTAGAGGCTCTGACGTCCCGCCGAAGGAGCAGCTCATGGCCAACGTCGTACGTGCCGCTCTGGTCCAGGCCACCTGGACCGGCGACACCGAGTCCATGGTGGCGAAACACGTGGAGCACGCCCGCGAGGCGGCCCGCCAGGGTGCCAAGGTCATCGGATTCCAGGAAGTCTTCAACGCCCCCTACTTCTGTCAGGTCCAGGAACCGGAGCACTACCGCTGGGCCGAGCCGGTGCCCGAAGGGCCGACCGTGAGTCGTATGCAGGAGCTCGCGCGCGAAACCGGCATGGTGATCGTCGTGCCGGTCTTCGAGGTCGAGCAGTCCGGCTTCTACTACAACACCGCGGCCGTGATCGACGCCGACGGCACCTTCCTCGGCAAGTACCGCAAGCACCACATCCCGCAGGTCAAGGGCTTCTGGGAGAAGTACTACTTCAAGCCCGGCAACGTCGGCTGGCCCGTGTTCGACACGGCCGTCGGGAAGGTCGGCGTCTACATCTGCTACGACCGTCACTTCCCGGAGGGCTGGCGTCAACTCGGGCTCAACGGCGCCCAGTTGGTGTACAACCCGTCGGCCACCTCGCGTGGCCTGTCCGCCCACCTCTGGCAGCTGGAGCAGCCCGCCGCCGCCGTCGCCAACGAGTACTTCATCGCCGCGATCAACCGGGTCGGTCAGGAGGAGTACGGCGAGAACGACTTCTACGGGACGTCGTACTTCGTCGACCCGCGCGGGCAGTTCGTCGGCGAGACCGCCAGCGACAAGGCCGAGGAACTCGTCGTCCGCGACCTCGACTTCGACCTGATCGAGGAAGTACGGCAGCAGTGGGCGTTCTACCGCGACCGACGGCCCGACGCCTACGAGGGGCTGGTGCAGCCGTGAACGACCTGTACGCACGCCACCGTTCGGTCCTGCCCGACTGGCTCGCCCTCTACTACGAGGACCCGCTCGAGATCACGCACGGCGAGGGCCGCTACGTCTGGGACGCCGAGGGCAACAAGTACCTCGACTTCTTCGGCGGCATCCTGACGACGATGACCGCGCACGCCCTGCCCGAGATCACCAAGGCGGTCAGCGAGCAGGCCGGGCGGATCATCCACTCCTCGACCCTCTACCTCAACCGGCCGATGGTCGAACTGGCCGAGCGCATCGCCCAGTTGAGCGGCATCCCGGACGCCCGCGTCTTCTTCACGACCTCCGGCACCGAGGCCAACGACACCGCCCTGCTGCTCGCCACCACCCACCGGCGCAGCAACACGATCCTGGCGATGCGCAACAGCTACCACGGCCGTTCCTTCAGCGCGGTCGGCATCACCGGAAACCGCGGCTGGTCGCCCACCTCGCTGTCACCGCTCCAGACTATGTACGTCCACGGAGGCGTCCGCACGCGCGGCCCGTACGCCTCCCTGAGCGACGCCGACTTCATCGCGGCCTGCGTCGACGACCTCAAGGACCTGCTCGGCCACACGCGCCCGCCCGCGGCCCTGATCGCCGAGCCCATCCAGGGCGTCGGCGGCTTCACCTCCCCGCCCGACGGCCTGTACGCGGCCTTCCGCGACGTCCTCGCCGAGCGCGGCATCCTCTGGATCGCCGACGAGGTGCAGACGGGCTGGGGCCGTACCGGCGACCACTTCTGGGGCTGGCAGGCACACGACCGCAGCGGCCCGCCGGACATCCTCACCTTCGCCAAGGGCATCGGCAACGGCACGTCCATCGGCGGGGTCGTCGCCCGCGCCGAGATCATGAACTGCCTCGATTCCAACAGCATTTCGACCTTCGGCGGCACCCAGATCACCATGGCCGCCGGCCTCGCCAACCTCACGTACCTGCTGGAACACGACCTCCAGGGCAACGCCCGGCGCGTCGGCGGACTGCTCATCGAGCGGCTGCGGGCCGTCGCGGCGCAGGTTCCGCACGTACGGGAGGTGCGCGGCCGCGGGCTGATGCTCGGCGTCGAGCTGGTCAAGCCCGGTACGGACGAGGCCGATCCGGACGCCGCGTCCGCCGTGCTCGAAGCGGCCCGCGAAGGCGGACTGCTCATCGGCAAGGGCGGCGGCCACAACACCAGCGCCCTGCGCGTCGCCCCACCCCTGTCCCTCACGGTCGCCGAGGCCGAGGAGGGCGCCGCGATCCTCGAACGCGCTCTGAGGAGCCTGACGCAGTAGTGAACTGAGCAAGGGAAGACCGCCATGACCACCACCTTCGGGACGCTCGAACCCGCGCTGTCCGTGCGCCAGGTGCTGAACCTGGAACGCGTGCTCGCCGGGGAACCCGAGGTGGTGGCCGGCGCGGCCCAGCTCGACCGGCCGGTGCGCTGGGTGCATGTCGCGGAGGCGCCCGACGTGGGCGTGATGCTCACCGGCGGCGAGATGGTGCTCACCACCGGCGTGCTGCTCGCCGGCGACGAGGAGAAGCAGGCCGAGTACATCCGGTCGCTGCACCGCGCGGAGGCCGCGGCCGTGGTGCTCGGCCTCGGGCGCGCCTTCCCCGCCCCGCCGGACGTGATGCGCCGGGCCGCCGAGCGCTGCGGGCTGCCCATGATCGTCCTGCACCGGCCCTTCCCCTTCGCGGAGTTGACGGAGGAGGTCCAAGCCCGGCTCGTACGGCGGAAGTTCGCCGCCGTCAGCCTCTCGGAGTCCGTACGCACGGCGCTCACCGGGCTCATCACCGCGGGCGCCCCGCTGCAACGCCTGCTCGACGAGATCGCCCAGCACAGCGCCTGCCCGGTCGTCGTCACCAACCTCGCCCACCGCGTCCTCGCCACGGCGGGGGAGCGCCCCGCCGTGGACGACGTGCTGCGCGACTGGGAGCGCATCGCCCGGCAGGCCGGCGGCAGCGAGGGCGACGGCTGGATCCGCGCCGAACTCGCCGGGCGCGGCGAGCGCTGGGGCCAGATCATGCTGTGCGGTCACCGCGGCGACACCGCCACCGGGCGCCTGCTCGCCGACCGGGCCGCCGAGGCCCTCGTCCTGCACCGCATGCTCGGCGGCAACTCCGCGCACACCTGGGAGGAACAGTCCGCGCAGAGCCTGCTCACCGACCTGGTCAGCGGTGTCGTACCGGCCAGGCAGCTGCTGCCCCGCGCGCGTGCGGCGGGACTCCCGGTCAACCGGCGGACCTTCGTGCCGCTGGTCGTCCGCCACGGCGAACCCGCCCAACTCGACCGCGTGCTGCGCATGTTGGGCCTGTCCGGGCTGGTCGCCGAGCTCGCCGACGAGGCCACCGCCGTCCTGCTCAGCCTCGCCCGTGACCAGGACGCGGCGGCGCTCACCGCGCACTTCGCGGCCCGGCTGCGCACCGAGTCCGGTTCGCTGAAGGCCGTGGTGGCCGCCGCCGACCCGCGTATCGCCTGGGACGACGTGCCCGCCGGTCTGCGCGAGGCCCAGCACGTCGCCGACGCCGTCGCGGACTCCTCGGCCGCCCTCGACCTCCCGGCCGTCGTACGCCTCCGGGACGTACATCTGCGCGGCCTGATCCGGCTGCTGCGGGACGACCCGCATGTGCAGTCCTTCGCCGAGCGGGAGTTGGACGGGCTGCTGTGCGCGGCCGACGAGGACCTGCTGTCCGTGCTGCGCACCTATCTCGCCACCGGCCGCAACAAGTCCCGCACCGCCCAGCTCCACCACGTCTCCCGGCCTGCGCTGTACCGCCGCCTGGAGGCCATACAGGGTCGGCTCGGCGTGGACCTCGACGACTTCGAGCAGGCCGCCTCGGTGCACATCGCGCTCCTCGCACACGACGCGCAACAGGGCTGAAACATGCCACGACCTGGGAAAACGGTGGTGAAACATGGGCCTGGGAGAGGGTGACACCGTGGCACGCCGGATGCCCGCAGACGTGACACCGTGCAACTCAAAGCCTGATTTCGGACTTCCTAGTCTTCTCGCACACCCAGCGACCGGAGGTCCCGATGAGCAGAGTGATTCGTGCCGCCCTCTTCCAGACCGCGTGGACGGGCGACAAGGAATCGATGATCCAGGTACACGAGCAGGCGGCCCGCGACGCGGCCGCGCAGGGTGCTCAGGTCCTGTGCTTCCAGGAGCTGTTCTACGGGCCCTACTTCTGCCAGGTCCAGGACAAGGCGTTCTACGAGTACGCCGAGCAGATCCCGGACGGTCCGATCGTCAAGCGCTTCCAGGCGCTCGCCAAGGAGTTGGGCATCGTCCTGGTCCTGCCGATGTACGAGGAGGAGCAGCCCGGCATCCTCTACAACACCGCGGCCGTGATCGACGCGGACGGTTCGTACCTCGGAAAGTACCGCAAGCACCACATCCCGCAGGTGCCCGGCTTCTGGGAGAAGTTCTACTTCCGTCCCGGCAACAGCGGTTGGCCGGTCTTCGAGACGGCCGTCGGCAAGATCGGCGTGTACATCTGCTACGACCGCCACTTCCCGGAGGGCTGGCGGGCGTTGGGGCTCGCGGGTGCCGAGATCGTCTTCAACCCGTCGGCCACCTCGCGCGGTCTGTCCGCCTACCTGTGGCAGCTGGAGCAGCCGGCCGCGGCCGCTGCCAACGAGTACTTCGTCGGCGCGATCAACCGGGTGGGCGTCGAGGAGTTGGGCGACAACGACTTCTACGGCACGACGTACTTCGTCGACCCGGAGGCCCAGTTCGTCGGCGAGGTGGCCTCCGACAAGGAGACCGAACTCGTCGTCCGCGACATCGACTTGGCCAAACTGCGCGAGGTCCGCGACCGCTGGCAGTTCTACCGCGACCGCCGCCCGGACGCGTACGCCCCGCTGACCGCACCGTAGGAACAGGCTGTACCCGCGCCCCTTCAGGGGCGCGGGGCAGCGTCCATGGGCGGCTTCGCCGCAGGGCGCGACCAGCCACAGATCACCCGCACTATTCGGACCGCTTCCCAGCGGAGCGTCAAGGTAGGAGAGGGAGCATGAGCAGCCGTACCGTCATCCGCGGGGGCCTAGTCATCACCGCATCCGACGAACTCCACGCGGACGTCCTGATCGAGGACGGCCGCATCACCGCCCTCGCTGCCGCAGGCACCTCCGCCGCCGAGGCCTGGACGGCCGACCGCACCATCGACGCCACCGGCAAGTACGTGATCCCGGGCGGCGTCGACGCCCACACCCACATGGAGCTGCCCTTCGGCGGCACCTTCGCCTCCGACACCTTCGAGACCGGCACCCGGGCGGCCGCCTGGGGCGGTACGACCACGATCGTCGACTTCGCCGTGCAGAGCGTCGGCCACTCCCTGCGCGAGGGCCTCGACACCTGGCACGCCAAGGCGGAGGGCAACTGCGCGATCGACTACGGCTTCCACATGATCGTCTCGGATGTGAACGAGGAGACGCTCAAGGAGATGGACCTGCTGGTGGAGGAGGGCGTGACCTCCTTCAAGCAGTTCATGGCCTACCCGGGGGTGTTCTACTCCGACGACGGCCAGATCCTGCGCGCCATGCAGCGCTCCGCCGAGAACGGCGGCCTGATCATGATGCACGCCGAGAACGGCATCGCGATCGACGTCCTCGTCGAGCAGGCGCTGGCCCGCGGCGAGACCGACCCGCGTTACCACGGGGAGGTGCGCAAGGCCCTGTTGGAGGCCGAGGCCACCCACCGGGCCATCAAACTCGCGCAGGTCGCGGGTGCTCCGCTCTACGTCGTGCACGTCTCGGCGATGGAAGCGGTGGCCGAGCTGGCGCGGGCGCGCGACGAGGGGCTGCCCGTCTTCGGCGAGACCTGCCCGCAGTACCTGTTCCTGTCCACCGACAACCTCGCCGAGCCGGACTTCGAGGGCTCGAAGTATGTGTGCAGCACGCCTCTTCGGCCCAAGGAGCACCAGGCCAAGCTGTGGCAGGGCCTGCGCACCAACGACCTGCAGGTTGTCTCCACCGACCACTGCCCCTTCTGCTTCGTGGGTCAGAAGGAGCTCGGCCGGGGCGACTTCTCCAAGATCCCCAACGGCCTGCCGGGCGTCGAGAACCGCATGGACCTGCTCCACCAGGCTGTCGTCGACGGGCACATCAGCCGCCGCCGCTGGATCGAGATCGCCTGCGCCGGCCCGGCCCGTATGTTCGGCATGTACCCGAAGAAGGGCACCATCGCACCGGGCGCCGACGCCGACGTCGTCATCTACGACCCGCACGCCGAGCAGACCATCTCCGCCGAGACGCACCACATGAACGTCGACTACTCGGCGTACGAGGGCAAGCGCCTCACCGGCCGCGTCGAGACGGTCCTCTCGCGCGGCGAACTCGTCATCACCGAGCGGGAGTACACCGGACACGCCGGCCACGGCGTCTACACCCCGCGCTCCACCTGTCAGTACCTCAACTAGGAGTGGCGCCCATGGACTTCGGACTCGTCCTGCAGACCGACCCGCCGGCCTCGAAGGTCGTCAGCCTCATGAAGCGGGCCGAGCGCAACGGCTTCACCTACGGCTGGACCTTCGACTCCGCCGTGCTGTGGCAGGAGCCGTTCGTGATCTACAGTCAGATCCTGTCGAACACCACGAAGTTGACGGTCGGCACAATGGTCACCAACCCGGGCACCCGCACCTGGGAGGTCACCGCCTCCACCTTCGCCACCCTCAACGACATGTTCGGCAACCGCACCGTCTGCGGCATCGGCCGCGGCGACTCCGCGATGCGCGTCGCGGGCCGCAAGCCCAACACCCTGGCCCGCATCAGCGAGGCCATGAAGGTCATCCGGGCCCTCGGGCGCGGCGAGGAGGCCGACCTCGGTGGCGGCACGGTCGTCAAGTTCCCCTGGATCAAGCCGGGTGCCGAACTCCCCGTATGGATGGCGGCGTACGGCCCGAAGGCCCTGAAGATGACCGGCGAGGAGGCCGACGGGTTCATCCTTCAGCTGGCCGACCTCTACCTCACCGAGTACATGGTCAAGGCCGTCAAGGACGCGGCGGTCGCGGCCGGCCGCAACCCCGACGACGTCAAGATCTGCGTCGCCGCCCCCGCCTACGTCACCGAGGACGACTCGCCCGAGGCGCTCGCCCACGCGCGCGAGCAGTGCCGCTGGTTCGGCGGGATGGTCGGCAACCACGTCGCCGACCTCGTCTCCAAGTACGGCGAGCACTCCGCCGCCGTACCCGACGAGCTCACGGACTACATCAAGGCCCGTGAGGGGTACGACTATTCGCATCACGGACGCGCCGACAACCCCGACACCCAGTTCGTACCCGACGAGATCGTCGACCGGTTCTGCCTGATCGGTCCGGTCGAGAAGCACATCGAGAAGCTCAACGCGCTGCGCGCGCTGGGCGTCGACCAGTTCGCCGTGTACGACATGCACGACGCCCAGGAAACCGTGATCGACGCGTACGGCACGAAGGTCATCCCGGCCATCAACGCCTGACGCTCGCGGAAACCTCGGAGGAACCGCTCAACCCACCGTCCCCCCACTCCAGTTCTCCCCTCCCTCGCCGTCCCGGGGGAGGGGACCGGAGACCCGCACGGCCTTTCCGGACCCACCCCTCATTGATTGGCCTGCCCATGACCGACACCGCTCCCACGGCCATACCGCCGACCGCTCAAGTCACCCTCGACGACGGGCGCGTGGAGATCGCCCCGGGTTCCCCGCTGCCCAGCGGTCCGTACGCCAACGAGGACCTGCTTCCGGTCCCCGTCGAGAAGCGCACCTGGACCACGTACAACTTCTCCGCACTGTGGGTCGGCATGGCCCACAACACGGCCTCCTGGACCCTGGCCTCCGGTCTGATCGCCGTCGGCATGGACTGGAAGCAGGCGGTGTTCACCATCGCCCTGGCCAACCTCATCGTGCTGGTCCCGATGCTGCTCACCGGGCACGCGGGACCGAAGTACGGCATTCCCTTCCCGGTCTTCGCCCGCGCCTCCTTCGGTGTCCGCGGCGCCAACCTCCCCGCTGTCGTACGGGCGTTGGTGGCGTGCGGCTGGTTCGGCATCCAGACCTGGATCGGCGGCGAGGCCATCTACTTCCTCGCCGGCAAGCTCATCGGCAACGGCTGGAGCGACGCCGGGAAGGTCGGCGGCTACCCCTGGACGATGTGGCTGTCGTTCGCGATCTTCTGGGTCATCCAAGTGGCCATCATCTACCGGGGCATGGAGACGATCCGCCGCTTCGAGAACTGGGCGGCGCCCTTCGTCATCGTCGGCGCGGTCGTGATGCTGATCTGGATGAGCAACAAGGCCGGCGGCTTCGGCCCGCTGCTCGACCAGCCCTCCAAGCTCGGCTGGGGCGGTGACTTCTGGAAGCTGTTCTGGCCGTCGCTGATGGGCATGATCGGTTTCTGGTCGACGCTGTCGCTGAACATCCCCGACTTCACCCGCTACGGCAAGTCGCAGAAGGCGCAGACCTGGGGGCAGGCCCTCGGCCTGCCCACGACCATGACGCTGTTCGCGCTGCTGTCCGTGATGGTCACCTCCGGTTCGCAGGCCGTGTACGGCGAGACGATCTGGGACCCGGTACAGCTCGCCGCAAAGACGGACAACGTCTTCGGTCTGCTGTTCGCGCTGGTGACGGTCCTGGTGGCGACCCTGTCCGTGAACATCGCGGCCAACCTGGTCTCGCCGGCCTTCGACTTCTCCAACATCGCGCCCCGGAAGGTCAGTTTCCGCACCGGCGCCCTCGCCACCTGTGTGCTCGGCGTGCTGATCTTCCCGTGGAAGCTGTACTCCGACCCGCAGGGCTACATCTTCACCTGGCTCGGTCTGGTGGGCGGTCTGCTCGGCACGGTTGCCGGCATCCTCATCGCCGACTACTGGATCCTGCGCCGCGGCAAGCTCGATCTCGTCGACCTGTACCGGGCGGGCGGCCGCTACTGGTACGAGGGCGGCTGGAACTGGCGGGCCGTCGTCGCCTTCGTGGTCGGCGGTGTCCTGGCCGTCGGCGGCGCCAGCTTCAAGCCGCTGATCGACGGGCGGCCGATCCCGGCGCTGAGGTCGCTCGCCGACTACGGCTGGGCAGTCGGCCTCGGCACCTCGATGGTGCTGTACGTGGTGCTGATGCTGCTGCGCGGCAAGGACCGCCTCGAGGTCTGAACCGACAGCCGCGGGACCGGGGGCGGTCAGTTCTTCTGGCCGTCCCCCAAGGCCGCCACCGCATCTCTGGCGGCCTTGATGGCACCCTTGTTGATCTCGTCGGTGCTGGGCGCCTTCTTGTTCTCGAAGTCGCTGCCGTTGTAGGTGACGACCACCAGCACGTTGGACACCTGGGCGATCACCACGCCCTCACGCGTCTGCTGCTTTTTCTCGGTGGTGAGGTTCACAACGGAGTAGGCCGAGTTGCCGAGTCCGGGAACCGCTCCTCCGCCGCTCTTCTCCGTGATCCTGTCCTTGTACTCCTTCTGTGCCGCTTCGTCCGAGTCCATGACTTCGAAGGAGACGTCGAGCCAGCGGTAGTCGTAGCCCTTGAGCGCGTTCCAGGAGCAGGTGCGGCGCAGTTTCTCGTCCGTCGACTCGATCTCCTTGCCCGCCGTCTTGGCGCCCGGAACGAGCGACTTGAGCGTCTTTGTCGCCACGCTGCCACACGGTGCGGGGGCGGCGGCGTACGACTTGGACACCGCGGTCGTGGAAGGGGCGGTGGCCGACTGGGTGGCGGTCTTCTGCGCCTCCTTGTGCTCGGCGGTCGGCGTCGCGGCGAGCGGGCCGGACGTCAACGCCCAGCCGGCCGCGGCCAGTACGACGACCGGGGAGAGACGCGCGGTCAAAGCGAGCGGCAGAGGAAAATCGCGCACAGGCACACTTCTCGGTGGGGGACGGTGTGCGGAGGGGGTCCGCACTGCGGACGGGGCGCCAGTCTCACATGAGTCCCTGTGAGACGGAAGTGTCAACTCGCTCCGTGCCTGTGCGGTTACTGAGACTCAAGGGGTGACGGGCACTCGGCGCCGCCGGTTCGCGGTCACGAGCCGGACGCCGCCGCGCAGCCGCACGCCGTGCCTCGACTCGTACGGGCGCAGGGAGTCCTCGAGGGCCGCGCGGGTGTCGGCGCGGACACGGCGGCCGGGTGTGCGGGACAGGACGAAGTCGACCGCGTCCGCCGCGTCCCGGCCCCACACCGTCTGCAGGGCGACCGGCTCGATCTCGACGTTCTCCCAGCCCTCCAGCACCGTCCGGATGCGGTCGGGGTCGGAGAGGGACGGCATGGCCGCGAGCGCGGCGGCGGTGTCGGGGTCCGGTCCGCCGAGGAGTTCGCCGAAGAGGCGGAAGGCCTGCGCCTCCTCGGTGTGCGGGCCGGCCGGCTGGGGGCACACGAACGCCAGTCGGCCGCCCGGCATCAGCGCCCGCGCCAGATTGCGGAAGGCGGCCGCCGGGTCCGCGAAGAACATCACGCCGCCCCGGCTGACGATCACGTCGTAGCCGCAGGACGGGAACGCATGGACCTGCGCGTCCGCCTCCTTGTACGTGACGTTCCCGATCTTCTCGACGGCCGTCAACTCCTGGGCCCGGCGCAGCAGTTGCCCCGAGATGTCGACGCCGACCGCGTGCCCGCGGGAGGCCAGCCGGGCGGCGGTCCGGGTCGTGGCCCCGGTGCCGCAGCCGACGTCGAGCACACGGTCGGCGGGCGTGATGGCCGCCGCCGTGAACAGCGCGTCGTCGACGCCGGCGAGCAGGGCGTCGTAGCGCTGGTGGTGGGTGGCCCAGTGGGAGCCGACGAGGCCGTTCCAGGCGTGTGCCTGGCGGGTGTTGGTGATCGTGGTCATGACGCCTCCCGGGCGGCGTGCAGGGTGAAGGAGCTCTCGATGCGGTCCACGGCGGCGAACGCGCCGTAGGCGACGAGGTGGACGAGGCAGTGGTCGGTGTGCTCCGGCCGGCGCCAGGCCGTCACGTCCTCCTCCGTGATGCGGTACGGCGCGAGGGCGGCCAGCAGGGCGAGGCGCGCACCGGGGCGCTCGCGGCGGTCCGGGAGCCCGGCCCAGGCGAGGGGCGGATGCGACCCGTCCCATTCCCACATCGTCTCCCGTACGAGGGCCTGCTCGTCGGCGTCGAGGAGCGCCTCGCCGGCCGCGGTCGCCGAGCGGAGTGCGGCGTAGGCCGGGCCGACGGTCGTGCCGGCCGCCCACGCCGGTCCCGGGGCCGGATCGTCGAGGAGGGCGAGAGCCGCGCCGGGCACGGCGGTACGGCGTACGGTCCTGGCGAGCGCGCGGCCCGCGAGGCTCCGTACCGGCCGCCACCGCTGGGCGTTGCCCGGCAGCAACTGCTCGGTCAGCAGGGCCGACACGATCCGGTTGATGAAGTGGAAGGCGAGCGCGGTGCCGATGTAGCCGGGGGCGTGCTCGAGCGGGAACGGGTACGGCATCAGGCCGGCGCCCGGCACGCGCGTGTGCTGCCCCCAGGTGAGCACGCGCGCGTGCTCCGCGTTGTCCGGATGCTCGCCCCGGGCCAGCCGTTCGGCGAGGGCGTGGTCGCCCGTGGCGTGCAGCAGGACCGTGTGCGCGTCCACGCAGAACGGGCACTTGTTGACGAGCGACACACCGTAGGCAGCCAGCTCCTTGCCGGTGCGGTCACCCGCGCCCGCGATCAGCGACTCGCGCATCAACGCCCAGGTGGGCGCGAGGATTTCGGGCGCGGAGGACAGCACCACGAAGGTGACCGCCTTGTCGATGCCGAAGTCGCGGGCGAGCTGCTCGTACACCTCGGCGACCCGGCCGGTGGCCGCCTTGGGCGGCAGGGGTGCGGTGAAACGGAAGGGTGTGGACATGGTCAGCAGCGTGCGCCTCGGGGGTGGGCGCGGTCGTCGTACGGCCGAAGACAGTCCGCGCTGCGACCGCCGGGCACGGCGGGCCCGGGAACTACTGCGTGGGGAGTAGTCGGGGAGCCGTCCACAGGGCTGACGCCGTTGTCGGTGCGGCCGTCTACTGTGCGTGCATGAGCGGGCACCCGGTCTCACGCAGAGGGCTCGCCGACGTGGCACTCGCGGTCGTCGTCGGCGCCCTCGTCATGACCACGGCCGCCTTCGAGGCGGGCACCACAGCCGTCGACTACGCGCTGATCGCGGTGAGTTCGGCCGCCGTGGCCTTCTACCGTACGGCTCCGCGGGCGGTGCTTGCGGTGGCGACGGCGAGCGGCAGCACATACGTCCTGCACGCCCAGCCGGGACCGGCCTCCGCGCTGCCCGTCTTCGCCGCCGTACACACGGCGTCCCGCGTCGGCCACCGCGGGTTCGCGGCCGCGGCGAGCGGAGTGTTCCTGGTCGCCTACATCGCGACCGGCCCGACCACCCAGGAGGTGCTCGAGAGAACGGCACTGCTCGCCGGCTGGTTCGTGAGCGCGCTGGTCACGGGACTGGCCGACCGCAACTGGCAGGCGTATCTGCGCCAGACGGAGCAGCGCGCCCTGGAGGCGGAGCGCACCCGCGAGGAGGCGGCCCTGCGCCGCGCGGGCGAGGAACGCCTGCGCATAGCCCGCGAGTTGCACGACTCGCTCACCCACAGCATCTCGATCGTCAAGCTCCAGGCGGGAGTCGCGGTGCACCTGGCGCGCAAGCGCGGCGAGGAGATACCGCCCGCGCTGCTCGCCATCCAGGACGCGAGCGGCGAGGCCATGCGCGAACTGCGCTCCACCCTGGAGATTCTGCGCAGCGACGAACCGACCGGCACTCCGGCGCTGCTGGTGGAGCGGGCCTGCGCGGCGGGCCTCGCCGTCGAGCTCACGGTGAGCGGCGCGGAACGGCCGCTTCCGGCGACGGTCGACCGTGCGGTGTACCGCATCGTCCAGGAGGCCTTGACCAACGCGGCCCGCCACGCGGGATCCGCCCAGGTCTGCGTCCAACTCGCCTATGGGGAGGACGACTTGACGATACGCGTCGAGGACGACGGCACCGCCGACCCGGTCCGTCCGCCCACCCCCGGCGTGGGCCTCACCGGCATGCGCGAGCGCGTCTCGGCTCTCGGCGGCACCCTTGACGCCGCCCCGCGCGCGGAGGGCGGTTTCGCGGTGCGGGCCCGGCTGCCATTGGGGGAGGCGGGATGACCAGGGTCGCTCTTGTCGACGATCAGGCGTTGATGCGGGCCGGTTTCCGGGCGCTGTTGGAGGCGGAGGACGGTATCGAGGTGGTGGGGGAGGCGGCGGACGGCGAGCAGGGTCTGGCGCTGGTGCGCGCGCAGGTGCCGGACATCGCGTTGATCGATGTACAGATGCCGGTGATGACGGGCATCGAGGCGACCCGCCGGATCGCCGCGGATCCCGCGCTGGCGGCCGTGCACGTGGTGATGCTCACCAACTACGGCCTGGACGAGTACGTCTTCGAGGCGCTGCGTGCGGGTGCGAGCGGCTTCCTGCTCAAGGACACGGAACCGGCGGACCTTCTCCAGGCCATCGAGGTGGTGGCCCGCGGCGAGGCCCTGCTCTCGCCGTCGGTGACCCGCACCCTGATCGGTGAGTTCGTGTCCCGGCCGCCGGACCGGGCGACGGCTCCCGGACTCGACTGCCTGACGCGCCGCGAACGTGAAGTGACGGGCCTGGCGGCTCGGGGGCTGAGCAATGAGGAGATCGCCGCGCACATGGTGATCAGCCCCTTCACGGCCAAGACGCACATCAGCCGGGCGATGACGAAGCTCGGGGCACGGGACCGGGCCCAACTGGTGGTGTTCGCCTATGAGTCGGGGCTGGTGGCGCCGCGCGCCACATGACGCGTTGCAGGGGGTGCGTGCGGTCAGCACCATGAGACGATGACGAAGCTCGGCCGCACTGAGCCGGGCTCAACTGGTGTTGTTCACCTACGAGTTGGGGCTGATGACCCTGCGCGCCACATAACCCGTTGCAGGGGGTGCGTGCAGGTCAGCACCATGAGGTGATGACGGAGACGACACGCGCGCAGGGCCCGGCCGTTCGTGAGGAGATCCTCGCCTACTACGCACACGGCAAGGAGGACGCCCGTCTCAGACAGGGCGGAGCGCCCGCCGGGCGGCTGGAGTTCTGGCGTACGCAGGACGTGCTGCGGCGGGTTCTGCCCGCGGCCCCCGCCCGGGTGCTGGACATCGGTGGCGGCAGCGGGGTGCACGCGGAGTGGCTGGCCCGGGACGGGTACGAGGTCCAACTCGTCGACCCGGTACCGCTGCACGTCGAGCAGGCAGCCCGGCTGCCCGGAGTGAGCGCGCGATCCGGGGACGCCCGGTCCCTGACGGAGGAGGACGCCGCGTACGACGCGGTGCTGCTGCTGGGCCCGCTGTACCACCTGCCCGAACGGGCCGACCGGGTACGGGCGTTGGCCGAGGCGCACCGGGTGGTCCGGCCTGGCGGGCCCGTCGTCGCGGCCACCATCAACCGGTTCGCGGGGCTGCACGACCTGCTGCGCGAGGAGCGCTACTTCGACCCCGCCCAGCGGGCCCGCACCGATGCGGTCAACGACCATGGCCGGCACGGCGGCGAGGGCGGCCTGTTCACCGTCGCCTACTTCGCCCAACCGGGGGAGGTGCCGGGCGAGTTCACCGACGCCGGGCTCGCCCCGGAGGGCCAGTACGGACTGGAGGGCGTCGCCTGGCTGATGGGCGGCGTCGAGGACTGGCTGGACGATCCGGAGCGGCGCGAGGTCGTCCTGGCGGCGAGCCGACGCATCGAGTCGGAGCCGACGCTTCTCGGCGCGAGCGGGCACCTGCTCACCGTGGGCAGACGGCGGCCCTGACGAGGCGGCCGTCTGCCCGGCGAGGTTAGGCTGCCGTACCGCCCGCGTAGTCGCTGTTGAACGTGGTCTCGACGGTCGTGGCCACGGACTGCGCCACTCCCGTTCCCGTGAGGATGATGCCCAACTCCCGGTTGTTGGAGAGCGAGTTGCTGCTGATGTTCATGGAGCCCGCCTCCACCTCCTGGGTGGACAGCCCGTAGTCGGCGACCATGGCCTTGGCGTGGATGTAGAACCCGTCGGGGTCGGAGTAGCCGACGACGGTGCCGCCCGCCGCCTTGATCGCGGACACCTCGCTGGAGTAGTCGCCCGGGGTCTCCAGGACCACCCGCACGTTGACGCCCGTCTTCGCTCTCGCCACGATCGCGTTGACCACCGTGCTGTCGCTGAACTCCAGTTCCTCGACGTCGAGCGTCTTGGTGGCGGCGTTGATCACGGACAGCAGGCGGTTGCGGGAGTCGGTGGGCGACCAGAGCAGGTGGTCGCCGTCGGTCGGGGTGACCGACGTGCCGGCGTAGTCCGCGTTGAAGACCTTCTCGATCGCGGCGACGTCCCGGGTGTCGTCGGTGAACACGCCGTAGTCACGGCCGGTCGCGTAGTACTGCGAGGTCAGATTGCCCGTGAGGACCAGCGATTTGGTGCCGTCCACCGTGATCGTCTTCTGGTGCGTGTAGACGAAGCTCGACGGCGACCACACCACCCCGACGCCCGCGCTCGTCAGGGCGCTGTACGCCGAGCTGTTGGCGGACTGGTGGGCGCGGTCCAGGACCACCCGCACCGTGACGCCCTTGTTCTGCAGGGCTATGAGGTCGTTGACGGCCGTGGTGTCCTCGAGCTCGTACATGGTCATGTCGAGGGACTTGGTGGCCGAGTCGATGAAGTCGTAGATGGCGGGCTGGCCGCCGCTCTGCGAGAAGGCGAACGCGGAGTAGCTCGCGGCGTTCGCGGGAACAGCGGTGGCGACGACGGCGGCGCCGGCCGCCAGCGCGACACCCGCGCGGCCGATGACCTTCCACAGCATGCGTGACTCCTAGTCGAGTTGATGCCCACGTGGGGGGTGGTGAGCGTGCGCATGACACCACGCGCGTAGAACGCCGAGGAAGAGGAGCCCGGTGAACTTGGGATTACCGCCCGGCGGTTCGGCCGGACATAGGGGACTTCATGCAGGTGGAAGGCGGTTCATGCGGTCCCCGCGAGTTCGCAAAATCTTCGTAGGGTGCTCGTCGCGGAATGCGATGCTCTGAAGTTGTGCATGCTTCGGAGCGAGTGAGGCACGCGAACAGAGAGGTGAGAGATGCAGTTCACGACCCGGCCGACTCTGCAGGGCACCTTCGGCATGGTGTCCTCCACCCACTGGCTGGCCTCGCAGTCGGCGATGGCCGTGCTGGAGGACGGCGGCAACGCGTACGACGCGGCCGTGGCAGGTGCGTTCGTGCTGCACGTCGTCGAGCCGCACCTCAACGGGCCGGCCGGCGAGGTGCCGATCCTGCTCGCCCCGGCGGGCGGCGAGGTGCGGGTGCTGTGCGGCCAGGGTGTCGCGCCGGCCGGGGCCACGGTCGCGCACTACAGGGCACTCGGTCTGGATCTCGTCCCCGGTACCGGGCCGCTCGCCGCCGCCGTGCCCGGCGCGTTCGACGCCTGGATGCTCCTGCTGCGCGACCACGGCACCAAGCCCCTCGCCGACGTCCTCAAGTACGCCGTCGGATACGCCGAGCACGGGCACGCGCCCGTGGAGAACGTGGGCGCGACGGTCGAGGCGGTACGGGAGCTCTTCGAGACGGAGTGGACCTCCTCGGCGGACGTCTACCTGCCGGACGGGAAGGCCCCGCGCCCCGGCGAGCTGCTGCGCAATCCCGCCCTCGCCGCCACCTGGAAGCGACTGCTCGCCGAGGTCGCCGGGGCCGGGGACCGGGTCGCGCAGATCGAGGCCGCGCGGGAGGTCTGGCGCTGCGGGTTCATCGCCGAGGCCCTGGCGCGGCAGGCCCAGCGGCCCACCATGGACACCAGCGGCGAGCGCCACACCGGCACGCTCACGGCCGCCGACCTCGCCGGCTGGTCCGTGACCTACGAGACACCGGCGACGTACGACTGGAACGGCTGGACCCTGTGCAAGGCCGGCCCCTGGAGCCAGGGCCCGGTCCTCCTCCAGCAGCTCGCGCTGCTGCCGCCCGAACTGCCCGCGTACGGGTCCGCCGACTACGTCCACCTGCTGATCGAGGGCTGCAAGCTCGCGATGGCCGACCGGGAGGCCTGGTACGGGGACGCGGCCGAAGTCCCGCTGGGCGAGCTGCTGTCGGCGGACTACAACGCGGCCCGGCGCACGCTCGTCGGCGACAAGGCCTCGCACGAGCTGCGCCCCGGCAGCCCCGGCGGGCGATCCCCGCGGCTCAGCGCGCACGCGCACGTGGTGATCGGCGACGACCCCGGTTTCGACCCGATGGGCGCCGGTGAGCCGACCGTCGCCAAGCCGCCGGTCTCCCCGGTGCCGGGCGAGCCCGAGGTCGCCGCCGACGGCACCACCCGCGGCGACACCTGCCACCTCGATGTCGTCGACCGCTGGGGCAACATGGTCGCGGCCACGCCCAGCGGCGGCTGGCTGCAGTCCAACCCTGTCGTGCCCGAACTGGGCTTCCCGCTCGGCACCCGGCTGCAGATGACCTGGCTGGAGGAGGGCCTGCCGAACTCGCTGACGCCCGGCCGCCGGCCCCGGACCACCCTCACCCCCTCGATCGCCCTGCGCGACGGAGTCCCGGTCATGGCGTTCGGGACGCCCGGCGGGGACCAGCAGGACCAGTGGCAGCTGCACTTCTTCCTGGCTGTCGCCCTGCGCGGGCAGGTCCGCGGGGGCCTCGACCTCCAGGGCGCGATCGACGCCCCGAACTGGCACAACGACAGCTTCCCAGGATCGTTCTACCCGCGCGGCATGCGGCCGGGCCGCGTGACGGTCGAGTCCCGCACGGACGCCCACGTCGTCGAGGAGCTGCGGCGCCGAGGTCATGACGTGACCGTCGGCGATCCCTGGTCGGAAGGCCGGCTGTGCGCGGTCGCCCGGGACCCGCGCACCGGCGTCCTGTCGGCGGCCGCGAACCCGCGGGGCATGCAGGGCTACGCGGTGGGCCGCTGATCCCGCACCCGGAGTTCATGCCGATTCCACCGGGACTCCACCGGCAGGGTGGGGTTTGTCAGTGGTGCGTGCTCTCATGGAGCCATGATCGAAGACAAGGAAACCATCGACGAGTTTCTCGCCCGCCACTCGGCCGACGTTGAGGAGGCGGTCCGCAAGGCCGCCGCGGCCGAGATCATGCCCCGCTTCCGTCAGCTCGCCGCGCACGAGGTCGACGAGAAGAGCGGACCGCACGACCTGGTGACCGACGCCGACCGCCTCGCCGAGCAGTACCTCACGGAAACCCTCGGCGCCCTCCTGCCCGGTTCCGTCGTCGTCGGCGAGGAGGCGGTGCACGCCGACCCCGCGACGTACGAGGCGATACAGGGCGACGCACCGGTCTGGATAGTCGACCCGGTCGACGGGACACGTCAGTTCGTGCACGGCGACTCCGGATTCTGCACGCTGGTCGCGCTCGCCCTGCGCGGAGTCCTGCTCGCCTCGTGGACGTACGCACCGGCCCGCGACCAACTCGCCACCGCGGTAAGGGGCCAGGGCGCCTTCCTCGACGGCGAGCGGCTGCACGCAGGGCCGCCCGCCCCCGGCCGCGACCTCCAAGTGGCCACCTCGCACCCGGACTACACGACCGACGAGCAGAAGCGCGCCCTGCTCGGCCTGTGGACCGACGGCATCGCGCCCCGGGCCTGCGGCTCGGCCGGCCTGGAGTATCTCGCCATCGCCCGCGGCGAGTTGGACGCCACGGCCTTCTCCTGGGAAGCCGCCTGGGACCACGCGGCCGGCCTCCTGCTGGTCGAGGAGGCGGGTGGCGCGCATCTGACGGTCGCCGGGGAGCCCTTCCGCATCACGGGGGGCAACGCGCTTCCGTTCACAGTTGCCCGCGACGAGGCGACGGCCCACCGGGTGCGGGGGCTGCTGTCGGGCACAGCCTGAACCGGTAAACGGTTCAGACGTGGACCACCCGCCGCCGGAGACTGTCGGTCCCGCGGCATATCCTGATCCGTACAGGCCATCGGCTGACGAAGGGGTCCGAAGGTGCCGTCGATGCTCGATGCTGTCGTAGTGGGTGCGGGGCCGAACGGACTGACGGCCGCCGTGGAGCTGGCCCGCCGCGGTTTCTCCGTGGCCGTGTTCGAGGCCCGGGACACCGTCGGCGGGGGAGCCCGCACCGAAGAGCTCACCCTGCCCGGCTTCCGGCACGACCCGTGCTCCGCGGCCCACCCGCTCGGCATCAACTCCCCGGCGTTCCGCGCCCTGCCCCTGGAGCGGTACGGCCTCGAGTGGATGCACCCCGAGCTGCCCATGGCGCATCCCTTCACCGACGGCACCGCCGCCGTGCTGTCCCGCTCGGTCGCCGAGACGGCAGCCTCGTTCGGCCCACGGGACGCGGGCGCGTACCGCAGGCTGGTCGAGCCGTTCCTCCCCAAGTGGGACACCCTGGCCCGCGACTTCATGTCCCTGCCGCTCACCGCGCTCCCGCGCGACCCGGTGACCCTCGCCCGCTTCGGCCTGGTAGGCCTGCCCCCGTCGACCTGGCTGACCCGCCGCTTCCACGACGAGCCGGCCAAGACCCTCTTCGCCGGCCTCGTCGCGCACGTGATGGCCCCGCTCGGCGGCTTCGCCACGGGCGCCGTCGGCCTGATCTTCGCCCTCGCCGCACACGCCCGCGGCTGGCCCGTGGCCCGCGGCGGCTCCCAGTCCATCTCCGACGCGCTCACCGCGTACCTGAAGGACCTCGGCGGCCTCGTCCACACCGACTACGAGGTCAAGCGCCTCGACGACCTGCCGCCCGCGCGCGCGTACGTCTTCGACACCTCACCCACCGCCCTGGCCCGCATCGCCGGCTTCGGCCGCTACTACGAGGGCTACAAGTACGGCCCCGGCGTCTTCAAGGTCGACTACGCGCTGGACGGCCCGGTGCCGTGGACCGCCGAGGCGGCCCGCGCCGCCGGCACCGTGCAGATCGGCGCGGACAGCGCGGAGATCGGCACCGCCCTGCGCGACGCCTCCCGGGCGGGCCGTGCGCCCGAGAAGCCGTTCATGATCACGGTCCAGCCCAGCGTCGCCGACCCCTCCCGCGCACCCGAGGGCAAGCACGTCTTCTGGGCCTACGGCCATGTCCCGAGCGGCTGGACCGGAGACCTCACGGACGCCATGGAACGCCAACTGGAGCGCTTCGCCCCGGGGTTCCGCGACCGCGTCCTCGCCCGCGCCACCGCGGGACCACCCGAGCTCGCCGCCCGCAACGCCAACTACGTAGGCGGCGACATCGGCTCCGGCGCGGTCTGTGGCCTTCAGATCCTCCTGCGCCCCAAGCTCTCCCTGTCCCCGTACACCACCCCCCACCCGGCGGTCTTCATCTGCTCGTCGGCGACCCCGCCCGGCCCCGGGGTACACGGCATGTCGGGGCACAACGCGGCGAAGGCCGTCTGGAGGAGGCTGAGGCAGACATGACGACCACCATCACGCTCGCCCGCGGCGACATCACCCGCGAGAAGGCCGACGCGATCGTCAACGCGGCGAACTCCTCCCTGCTCGGCGGCGGAGGCGTCGACGGCGCCATCCACCGCCGCGGCGGCCCCGCGATCCTCGAGGACTGCCGCAGACTCCGCGCCTCCCACTACGGCAAGGGTCTGCCCACGGGCAAGGCGGTCGCCACCACCGCGGGCGACCTGGACGCACAGTGGGTGATCCACACGGTGGGCCCGGTCTGGCAGGTCTCCGGGGCCGACCCGTCGCTCCTTGCCTCCTGCTACCGGGAGTCCCTCCGCGTGGCCGACGAGCTGGGTGCCCGGACGGTCGCCTTCCCGGCGATCTCCGCCGGCGTGTACAGATGGCCGATCGAGGACGCGGCGCGCATCGCGGTGGAGACGGTGCGGGCGGCCCGGACCAAGGTCGAAGAGGTGCGGTTCGTCCTCTTCGACGACCGGGCGTACAAGGCGTTCGCCGGACAACTCGGCTGACCGGCACGAGAGGACCACGCCGTACAGGTCCTGCTCGTCGTCCATGAGGCTGCTGCGGTGCGTTCTGCGCACGGCCTTCACATGTGCATCCGGTCGGAGCACAGCGCTCACGCGTTCCGCTTCGCCCGTTCGGCCAGAAGTCGAACGCTCCTCCCTCATCCGTTCGGTCGGAGATCGACCGCGCCCGCCTCGGCCGTTCGGCCGATCCGCCGGGCGCCGTCCGGTGCCTAGACTGCACTGCGTAACGTCGAGGACGTCCGTGGCCGACTGCCCTACCGGGCAGGCCAGTTCACCCGAGCGAACCAGAAGGATCTGCGAACGTGTCGTTGAAGAACAACCGGCTCAGGCTTGCTTCCGTGGCCGTCACCGTGGCGCTCGCCGGCCTGGCCACCGCGGGACCCGCCGTGGCTGCCACGCAGCAGACCGTCGCGGGAGCCTCCGCGGGTGTGCAGGGGCAGGCAGTCGCCATACCCACCGACTTCGTGGATCTGCCCACGAGCCCTCTGTCGGCCGACAGCGCGTCGCACGAGTTCACCGTCACCTACCGCAACGAGTCGTCGGTGGACCGGACCGTCGCCCCCCAGCTCCTGGTGGAGTCCCCGGACGCCGGGCCGTTCCTGACCCCGGCGGACATCAAGCTGGAGCGGCGCACCACGCACGGCTGCTGGGAGGCGGTACAGGTCGGCACTCAGAGCGGCACGCTGTTCACCGACCTCTCGACCGCGCAGCGCACCCTGCACGCGGGTGACACCCTCACCCAGGTCTACCGGCTCACCGTCGTCAACCCGCAGGCCAAGGGCACGGTGGCCCCGAGAGTGGCGCTCTACGGCTGAGCCCTGACAGACATGCCCCGCCTCCCGCGAGGGTCTGTCCAGTGCGGCGGCGCCCATCGGCGTCGCCGCACTCGTCGTTTCGGAGGGTGACACCGCACCCGCTCTCGCCGCGCGCCCCCAGGACCGAACAGAGTCCGACAGGATCATTGCCTCGACTGTGCCCGGGTCCTTAAGGTTCAGCTGTCTCCGTAGCCGCACAGTCACCGTCAGACACGCTGCGATCAAATCAACTCCCGTATCCCAACAGCATCCGACAAGATCTGACGCACCCTCAGTACGCGCACCCGCACTGTCGTCCCGAGGAAGGCCACGATCATGCCGCACCCCCACGCGCACCCGTCCCCCGCCGACCGGCTCGTCAGCCGTCGCCGTCTCCTCGAAGGCGGGGCCGCCGTCCTCGGCACGCTCGCCCTGTCCGCGCCGTCGGGGACCGCGTACGCGGCCGATCCGGGCGCGGCGGCGGACGGCACGCCCGAGTGGAACGGCAAGATCGCCGTCTTCCGGCTGGGCACCGAGCCGCCGCACACCACGCTGATGCCCTACGCGGACCTCGGCCAGGCCCTGGCCGCCGACCGCACGCGCTCCCCGTACCGGCTCAGCCTCGACGGGAAGTGGCGGTTCGCGCATGCCGACCGCCCCGACGACCGGGACGTCGACTTCCACCGCACCGACCTCGACGACAGCGACTGGGACACCATCCCCGTCCCCTCCGCGTGGCAGCTGCACGGCTACGACAGCCCCATCTACATCAACATCACCTACCCGTGGTGGGGCCCCAACGGCCTGGGCGAGGAGGCGCAGCCGCCGGCCGCCCCCACCCGCTACAACCCCGTGGGCCAGTACCGGCGCACCTTCACGGTCCCGCGCGACTGGGCGGGGCGGCGGACGTTCCTGCACTTCGAGGGGGTCAAGTCCGCCCACTACGTGTGGATCAACGGCGAGTTGGCCGGCTACCACGAGGACTCGTACGACCCCGCCGAGTACGACATCACCCCGCACCTCAAGCCGGGCACCAACCAGATCGCCGTCGAGGTCTACCGCTACTCCGACGGCGACTGGCTGGAGGACCAGGACATGATCCGGCTGAGCGGCATCTTCCGCTCGGTCTACCTCTACTCCACCCCGTCCGTGCACCTGCGCGACTTCAGGCTGGACACCCCGCTGAGCGACGACTACAAGGCGGCCGAACTGTCGGTCACCGCCGGCGTGCGGGACTACGGCGGACAGGGCGCAGGCCGGTACTCCGTCGAGACCCAGCTGTACGACGCCGGCGGACACGCGGTCTGGTCCCGGCCCCTGCAGCAGACCCTGGACATCGCCTCCGGCGGCGAGAAGACCGTACAGGCGGCGAAGGCGGTGCCCGCGCCACGCCTGTGGTCGGCCGAACACCCGGACCTCTACACGGCCGTGCTCCGCCTGCGCGACCCGGCAGGCCAGGTGATCGAAACCGTCTCCCACCGGGTCGGTCTGCGCGAGTTCGCGCTCAAGGACGGTCTGATGCGCATCAACGGCAGACCGGTCTCCCTCCGCGGCACCAACCGCCACGAGATGCACCCGGTCCACGGCTCGGCCCTCACCCGCGCGGACCTGGTCGAGGACATCGGCATCATCAAGCGGCTGAACATCAACACCGTCCGCACCTCGCACTACCCCAACAACCCGCTGTGGCTCGAACTCGCCGACGAGTACGGCCTGTACCTCGTCGACGAGACCAACCTCGAGACCCACGGCATCCGCGGCGAGTACCCCGGCAACCACGCCGAGTGGACGCAGGCGTGCGTGGCCCGCGCCCAGAACATGGTCCACCGCGACAAGAACCACGCCTCCGTCGTCATCTGGTCGCTCGGCAACGAGGCGGGCGGCGGCACCACGTTCACCGCCATGCACGACTGGATCCGCTCCTACGACACCACACGCGTCATCCAGTACGAGGGCGACGACCGCCCCGGGATCAGCGACATCCGTTCCGAGATGTACGACAGCCCCTCCCGCGTCGAGACACGGGCGAAGGACACCGCCGACACCCGGCCGTACGTGATGATCGAGTACTCCCACGCGATGGGGAACTCCAGCGGGAACTTCAAGAAGTACTGGGATCTCGTCCGCCGCTACGACGTGCTCCAGGGCGGCTGGATCTGGGACTTCGTCGACCAGGCCCTCGACTGGCCGACCCCGACCCGCCGGCTGCTCACCGAGATCGGGCCCGCCGCACTCCGCGGCGAAGTCATCGCCCCCAGCGGCGCCTTCACTCGCGACAAGGGTGTTTCCGGCGGCACCGTCTTCGCCCGTGACACATCGCTCGACCTCACCGGGTCCCTCACCTTGGAAGCCTGGGTCACGCCGCACGTGACCGGCTACCACCAGCCGATCCTCGCCAAGGGCGACACCCAGTACGCCCTCAAGCAGACCAACAGGACCGTGGAGTTCTTCATCTACGGCAACGGCCAGTGGATCACGGCGAGTTGGGCGCTCCCGGACGACTGGACCGGCACCGAACACCACGTGGCGGGTGTCTTCGACGCGGCGGCCGGCACCCTGACCCTGCACGTCGACGGCTCGGTCCGGGCCACCCGGACGACCACGGTGCGCCCCGCCGTCAACACCGCGCCCCTGTCCCTGGCCACCGATGTCGACAACCCCACCCGGGAGTTCAGCGGCACCGTGAGACGGGCCCGGGTCTACGCCAGGGCGCTGACCGCCGCCGAACTGGCCTCCGACAGCCGCGGCCCCGGCGACGACGGCGTACGGTTCTGGTTCGACGCCGCCACCGTCGGCCTCACCGAGAAACAGCCCCGCGAGAAGACGTTCTACGCCTACGGCGGCGACTGGGGCGACAACCCCAACGACGGGGCGTTCTCCGGCGACGGCATCGTCACCGCCGACCGAGGGCTCACCGGCAAGTCCGCCGAGGTCAAGCGGATCTACCAGGCGATCAACGCCGCACCGGCCTCCGGTGACCGTCTCGCCCCCGGAGCGGCGGTCACCCTCACCAACGAGTACCTCTTCACCAACCTCCGTGAATTCGACGGGCGTTGGGAGCTCGTCCGCGACTCAGAAGTGGTGCGGCGCGGACAGTTGAGCCGTGCCCAGCTCGACGTGGCACCGCTGTCGGCCAAGGACATCACCGTGCCGTTCGCACTGCCGGGCGACCCGGCGCCGGGCGAGGAGTACTTCCTGCAACTCTCCTTCACCATCAGGGAGTCGACGAAGTGGGCGAAGTCCGGCTTCGAGGTGGCCAGGCACCAACTCGCCGTCGACGCCGGCAGCCCCGCCGTCAAGCCCGTGCCGCTGGACGGTGTCCCGGCGCTCAGCCACCAGGACGGCGACGCGGCGGTCACCGTCAAGGGCAAGGACTTCTCTGTCACCGTCGACAAGAAGACCGGCGTCATCACCTCGTACGAGGCCTACGGCGCCCAACTCATCGCCTCCGGACCGGCCCCGAACTTCTGGCGTGCCCCCACCGACAACGACCGGGGCAACGGCCAGCACACCCGCAACCAGACCTGGCGCGACGCCGGCGCCCGCCGCAGGGTGACCGACGTGAGCGTGCGGGCGCTGCGCGACCGGGCCGTGGAGATCAAGGTCGCCGGCACCCTGCCCACGACGACGGAATCGACGTACACCACCACCTACACCGTCTTCGGAAACGGTGAGATCAAGGTCGACAACACCCTGCACCCGGGCGCCGCCTCGCTGCCGTACATCCCGGAGGTCGGCACGCTGCTGTCGCTGCCCGGCCGGCTGGAGAACCTGCACTACTACGGCCGCGGTCCCGAGGAGAACCACTGGGACCGCAACGACGCCACCGACGTGGGCCGGTACTCCGGCACCGTCACCGGCCAGTGGACCTCCTACCTGCGCCCGCAGGAGAACGGCAACAGGACCGACGTCCGCTGGGTCGCGCTGACGGACGGGCGCGGCAAGGGCCTGCTCGTCTCCGGCGAACCGCTCCTGGAGGTCAACGCCTCGCACTTCACCCCCGAGGACCTGTCGGTCGGGGCCCGCCACGACTACCAGCTCACGCCCCGCAAAGAGGTCGTACTGCGCCTGAACCACCGGCAGATGGGCGTCGGCGGCGACAACAGCTGGGGTGCGCACACGCACGACGAGTACAAGCTCTTCGCCGACCGGGACTACGCGTACACCTACCGGCTGCGCCCGCTCACCGACGTCGACGTAGCGACGGCGGTCTCGCGGCGGCCCACGGCGACGGAGTTCACCGGGTAGCCCGCCCGGGTCAGTGGCCGTCGCCGGGCACTGGCCCCCGTTCACCTTGGGCGATCTCGATGCCAGTGTGCAGGTCTGCGGCCGCGTCGACGGTGGCGGCCGCCGACAGGACCACGCAGCTGCTCGGCGCCGCGCCGGGCGACGGGCACTGCGAGCAATGGCATGAGCAGCGGGAGCCACACGGCGTAGATCACGGGGTTCCTCCACGGGCCGCCCGACCGTGGGGGAGTCCCGCGGTGCCGGTCACGGGGTGTCGCCCGTGGTGGCCGGGCCGCCCTCCGGGGGACCGGTGTCCAGCAAGGTGCGCAGGAGCTGTTCGTCCTCGGGGCTCAGGTCGGAGACGAAGCGGGCGAGGACGGTGCCGCGGTCCTCGTCCTTGTCGAGTTCGGCGTGCATACGGCGGGCGGTGAGGCCGGGGGAGTCCTGGGCCGGCGCATAGGCGTAGCCGCGGCCCGAGCGTGCGCGGGTGACCGCCCCCTTGGCGTGCAGGCGCGTGAGGATCGTGGTCACGGTGGTGCGGGCGAGGCCGCCACCGAGCTCCAGTTGGACGGCGCCCGGCGTGCGCGGTCCGTCGGCGGCCCACAGTGCGGCCAGCACGCTCGCCTCCAGCTCGCCGGCCGGCCGCCGGTCCGCGCGCCCGCCGACCGGCTCGTCATTCTGCCCCTCGGGCATGGGAACGCTCCTCGGCTGTCATTCGTCTACAGTGCAGTAGACGGTCTACGTGACTGTAGTCGCTCGGCTCGGATTCGTGCCCGTTCCGTCCACGTTCCAGTATGAGAGGGGGCGCCTTGGCGGCAGTCGACGTGCCGGTGCGGGCACTCGGTTCCTCGGTGACCCTACGCACCGTAAGGTGGTGGCCATGGCAGGCACGACCCCTCGCGGCAGGGCCGAGCGACGCAGCCCCGGCGAGCTGGAGAGCGAGGTCCTCGCCACCCTCTGGGCGACGGACCGTGCGCTCACGCCGGCCGAGGTCCAGGCCGGGCTCCGCGGCGACCTCGCCTACAACACCGTGCACACGATCCTGCGGCGACTGCACGACAAGGGCCTCGTCCTGCGGGACGCCGGCGGCCGGCGCGGCGCCTACCGCCCGGCGAAGAACGCGGCCCAGATGACCGCCGAGGCCATGCATCGCGCCCTTGACCGCGGCCCCGACCCGATCGCCGCCCTCCGGCAGTTCGTGACGGGCCTGAGCCCGGTGCAGGAGGCCGCGCTGCGTGAACTCCTCGGCGAGAGCGGGGCGTGAGGCGGCGGCCACCACCGGCGGTCCCGTCCCTGACGGAACGGCGTGTGCCCCCTTCACCCGGTCGGTGCAACCGGGATGGCATCCCGCCCTCGGTGCCCGAAGGCTCGGAGTCAGCCGACAGCGGGGCCGTAGAAGGGATCACCGCCCATGAGTCAGCACGCAGCACAACCGTCCGGAAACCCGTCGGGCGAGGTCGGCAGCGCCTGGTCCGCCCGCCCTCCACGTCCCCCGGGGGACGGCGGCCACGGCTGGTCGACCGGCGGTGTCGTGTTCGCCGGGGTGCTGATGCTGTGCGGCGGCATCCTCGCCGTCCTCCAGGGCATCGCGGCGATCAACGACGACGACGTCTACGGCCGGGTCGGCAACTACGTCTACGAGCTCGACCTCACCGGCTGGGGCTGGATCCACGTCATCCTCGGCGCACTGGTCGCGGTCACCGGCTGGGGCGTGCTCAAGGGGATGTCCTGGGCCAGGTTCACAGGCATTTTCCTCGTCTCGCTCAGCCTGATCTCCCAGTTCCTTTTCCTGCCGTACGCGCCGGTCTGGGCCGTCGTCATGATGGCGATCGACGTGTTCGTGATCTGGTCGCTGGCCGCACGGCAGCAGACGCCCGGCGGCAGTCTGGTGTGAGATGAACCGCGGGCCGGAATCCGGGCCGGTCCAGCACACGCGAGGTTGATGTCGGATTCTCGCCAGCTCCGGCCCGGCCCGTCGCCGATGCTGGACGCATGCAGAACGGGATGCACACCGACCGAGAGCGCTGCGTACGCGCCGTCCAGTCCAAGGACGCCCGCTTCGACGGGTGGTTCTTCACGGCGGTCCTGACGACCCGGATCTACTGCCGCCCCAGCTGCCCGGTCGTACCGCCCAAGCCCCAGAACATGGTCTTCCACCCGAGCGCGGCCGCCTGCCAGCAGGCCGGCTTCCGGGCCTGCAAGCGCTGCCGCCCCGACACCAGCCCGGGCTCCCCCGAGTGGAACCAGCGCGCCGACCTCGTGGCCCGCGCGATGCGCCTGATCGCCGACGGCGTCGTGGACCGCGACGGCGTGCCCGGCCTCGCCGCCCGCCTCGGCTACAGCACCCGGCAGGTCGAGCGTCAGCTGCTCGCCGAGCTGGGCGCCGGCCCCCTCGCGCTGGCCCGCGCCCAACGCGCCCAGACCGCACGCCTGTTGATCGAGACGACCCTGCTCCCGATGGCGGAGATCGCCTTCGCCGCCGGCTTCTCCTCGATCCGTACCTTCAACGACACCGTGCGCGAGGTCTTCGCCCTGGCCCCGAGCGAACTGCGGGCCCGGCTGCCGAAGACGACCCCGCGTGCCGCGACCCCGGGCGCGCTCGCCCTCCGGCTGCCCTTCCGCACCCCGCTCAACCCCGACAACCTCTTCGGCCACCTCGCGGCGACCGCCGTACCCGGCGTGGAGGAGTGGCGGGACGGCGCCTACCGCCGAACCCTCCGCCTCCCCTACGGCCACGGCATCGCGTCCCTCACCCCCGAACCCGACCACATCGCCTGCCGCCTCACCCTCAGCGACCTGCGCGACCTGCCCGTCGCCATCAGCCGCTGCCGCCGCATGCTCGACCTGGACGCCGACCCGGTCGCGATCGACGACCAGCTCCGCACCGACCCCCTGCTCGCCCCGCTGGTCGACAAGGCTCCCGGCCGACGCGTCCCGCGCACGGTCGACGAGGCGGAGTTCGCCGTCCGCGCCGTCCTCGGCCAGCAGGTCTCCACGGCCGCGGCCCGCACACACGCGGCCCGCCTGGTCACGGCACACGGCGATCCGGTGGACGACCCGGAAGGCGGCCTCACCCACCTCTTCCCGACCCCCGAGGCCCTGGCCGCCGTCGCCCCCGAGACCCTGGCGATGCCCCGCACCCGCCGCACCACTTTCACCACCCTCGTACGCCAACTCGCCGACGGAAGCATCCACTTGGGCCCGGAGAGCGACTGGCCCGCAACCCGCACCCAACTCCTCGCCCTCCCCGGCTTCGGCCCCTGGACGGTCGACGCCATCGCCATGCGCGCCCTTGGCGACCCCGACGCCTTCCTCCCCACCGATCTCGGAATCCGCCGCGCCGCCCAGGAGCTGGGCCTCCCCTCCACCCCGGCGGCTCTCACCGCTCGCGCGGCGGCCTGGCGCCCCTGGCGGGCGTACGCGGTCCAGTACCTGTGGGCGACCGAGAGCCACCCGATCAACTTCCTTCCCGTATAAGGACGTTCAACGACCATGAAGCAGTACAAGGTCATCGCCAGCCCCTACGGCCCCCTCACCCTCGTCGCCGACGACGGCGTGCTGTGCGGCCTCTACATGACCGAACAACGCCACCGCCCACCGGAGGAAACCTTCGGCACCCGCGACGACACACTCTTCGACGAGGCGGAGGACCAACTACAGGCCTATTTCGCAAGCGAGTTGAAGGAGTTCACCCTCGAACTCCACCTGAACGGAACCCCGTTCCAACGCACGGTGTGGGAGCAACTCCAGCGAATCCCCTACGGCGAGACCCGCTCCTACGGCGAACTCGCCGACGCCCTCGGCAACCCGTCCGCCTCCCGCGCCGTCGGCCTCGCCAACGGCAGGAATCCGATCGGCATCATCGTGCCCTGCCACCGCGTCGTCGGCGCGAACGGCAGCCTGACGGGCTACGGCGGCGGGCTGGAACGCAAGCAGCGGCTGCTGGACCTCGAGCGAGGTGCGGGCCTCTTCTGAACCCCTGGCCCGAGACCGGTACTTCGGCCTCCTGCACCTTGTATGGTCACGCGCGTGAAGAGGGGCATTCGACCACAGGGGTGAGATGGCGGGCAGCGACGTGCAGGTATGGACCGGAATCGTCGGAACCTTCGCCACCGTCGGCGTCAGTGTGCTGGGAGTGCTCAACTTCCAGCGCAAGCGCGACAGGTCCGCAGCGGTCGGGACCGCGTTCAGGGACGTCATGGAAGCTCTGGCGTCGGACAACTCGACCCAGCAGATGGCCGCGGCGATCCTGATGCGCCGGTTCTTCGACACCAACTCGGAACAGGGCGCGGGCCGCACCCCCTACGCGAACGAGGCGATCGCGGTGATCACCGGACTGCTCAGGGAATCCGAGGCGGGCCACATCCAGAAGGTTCTCGCCGACGGCCTGCGCTACGCCCCCTCCCTGGCTCGGGCGGACCTGCAGGGCTGCAACCTGACCCGCGCCTATCTCGGTCGCAAGGAGGGCGACAGGAAGAAAGTCGACCTCACCCATGCCGACCTCTTCGAGGCCGATCTCACGGGCGCTTCCCTGAAAGGGGTCGTCGCGACCGGGGCGGTCTTCTACCGCGCGACTCTGGTGGACGCGGTACTGTCCGACGCTGTCCTGACCGGTGCGGATTTCAGGGAAGCCCGGCTGGCCGGTGCCAACTTCTCCGCGGCACGGCTCGACGGCGCGCAGTTCTCCGGGGCCTCGGACATTCCGCCGAACATAATGGGTCTGATGGATTCGAACGGCAGAGTAGTCAGCGAAGAACCCGTATGAAAATGAGCACCACCGAACTCCCCCGCGTCTTCCTCGGGACGCCGTCCCTCCTCACCCCGGAGCAGCAGTCGGAGCTGGAGCGGTGGGTGGCCTGGCTGGAGCGTCGGCCGTGCGACGTCGTCCGCCTGGGCCGGGACAGCTACGGCGATGACCCCTGGCGCGTCCTGACCCGGCTCCTCTCCCATGCCGACGGCGTGTTGTTGCTCGGCTTCAGACAACTCGACGCACGGACGGCGGTCTGGCGTCCGGACACCAAGGAGGAGGCTCCGTCGGCGGCCTGGTGGACCTCTCCCTGGCTGCAACTGGAGGCGGGCATGGCGGTGGCCCTCGGGCTGCCGGTCCTGGTCGCACCCGAGGACGAGGTGGAGGACGGCGCGTTCCACCCCGACGTCTGGGGCACCCACGTGAACGGCACGGCGCTGGGGGATGCCCCGGGTGCAGCGGCCGACGACTGGCTGAAGACGGTCCGCGCCCACTGGACCCGCCGCACGACCCCCGACCCGGCGTGACCCCTACGAACCGGGCTCCCGCAGCCCGCGCAGAAGGGCGGGCAGTGCCGTCCCGATCGGCTCTCGTACCACTTCGTCGGCCCGGTCGTCGTACGGCGTCGGCTCGGCATTGACGATGACGAGCCGTGCCCCGTGGTCGGCGGCGATGCCGGCGAGCCCGGCGGCAGGCTGCACCTGGAGGCTGCTGCCGACGGCGATGAACACCTGACAGGCCTGGGTGATGGCGACGGCCTCGCCGAGGATCGCGGGATCGGGCCGTTCGCCGAACATCACGGTCGCCGACTTGAGGATCCCGCCGCATTCCAGGCACGGCGGATCCTCCTCGCTGGCCTCGACCCGAGCGAGCGCGTCCTCCATCGGTCCCCGCGCATGACACCCCGTGCACGTGAAACTCCGTGCGCTGCCGTGCAGTTCGAGCACCTTGCGAACGGGCATCCCGGCGAGCTGGTGCAGTCCGTCGACGTTCTGCGTGATGACCCGCACCGGCACGCCGGACTTCTCCAGCTCGGCTACGGCGCGGTGCGCGGCGTTGGGTTGCGCCTGCAGTGCCCGGTTCTTGCGCCGCATCTGCCATGACCGCCGTCGGATCTCCGGATCGCCCATGTAGTACTCGTACGTCACGAGCTTCTCGGCCTCGGGATCGCGCCGCCACAGCCCGTTGGGGCCGCAGTAGTCGGGGATGCCGGAGTCGCAAGGCATTGGTGGATGTACCCGGGCGGTGAAGGTCAACCCCGTCACGATGGTCCAAGGCCTGCGCCGATCGGCGTCCAACTGTGCCGAAGCGTCCGCTGTTTGAACGGCGCCTGCCCGCACGTGCCGCGTGCCGGTTGTCGGCTGACTACTGGTCCGGTTGTGGGTGGCCTGCCTCCCCGGGGTGGACGAGGGCGTGTTCATAGGCGTACACGACGACTTGTACCCGGTCGCGGAGGCCGAGTTTGGAGAGGATGCGCGCGACGTGCGTCTTGACGGTGCCCTCTCCGATGAACAGGCCGGTGGCGATCTCCTGGTTGGACAGTCCGCGTGCCACATGGCGCAGTACGTCGAGTTCGCGAGCGGTGAGGGTGTTCAGCTCCGCCGACCGGGAGGCGTGGGGCGGGGGGCTTGCGAGGAAGCGTTCAATGAGCCGACGGGTGGTGTCGGGCCCGAGGAGGGCGTCTCCGGCGGCGACGACGCGGACCGCGTCCACGATGCGTTCCGGCGGATCGGTCTTGAGGAGAAACCCTGCTGCGCCGGCCCGCAGTGCCTCATAGACGTACTCGTCGATGCCGTAGGTGGTCAGCACGAGTACCCGGGTGGGGGTGGTCAGTGCGGCAAGCCGACGGGTCGCCTCAATGCCGTCGACTACAGGCATGCGGATGTCCATCATGACGACGTCGGGCTTCAACGCCGTGGCAAGCGTTACCGCTTCGGCACCATCGGCTGCCTCGGCGATGACCTCCACATCCGCTCGGGCCCCCAGGATGGTGCGCAGGCCCGCACGTACGACGGCCTGATCGTCGGCGAGGAGGACCCGGATCATGACGTGGTGGGGAAGGAGGCGCTGACCTTCCAGCCTCCCCGTGGATCGGGCCCGGCGTCGAACCGGCCGCCGAACACCGCGACGCGCTCTCGCAGTCCGATCAGGCCCCTGTGGGCGCCGGGGCCCGGACTGGTGCCGGTGCCGTCGTCGGCGATCTCCACCTCTACGGCGTCGTTGCGGTAGCGCAGGACGACCCGTACCTCGGCCCGGCCGGCGTGTTTGAGCGCGTTGGTGAGTCCCTCTTGGACCACGCGGTACGCGTTGAGCTCGACGCTCGCCGGTAGGTCACGTTCCATCCCCTCGGTCCGGAGCCGCACCGCGAGCCCTGCCGAGCTCGTCGTGGCGACCAACCGCTCGATGTCGCTCAGGGTCGGCTGAGGGTGGCGTTCAGGCTTCGCCTCGTCGCGTATCAGTCCGACCAGTGTGCCCAGCTCTGCGATCGCCTCTTGCCCCGTCGCGCGGATCAGTTGGAGAGCCTCGCGTGCCTTGCCCGGATCAATGTCGAGGACCTGTTCAGCCGCGCCGGCATGGAGGACGACCACCCCGAGTCCATGGCTGATGACGTCGTGCAGTTCGCGCGCGATGCGGCGTCGTTCCTCGTCGGCGACGGCCTCGGCCAGCGCCTGCTGATTCCGCTTCAACAGGTCGGCGCGGCGCTCCGCGGTCCGGACCCGGCTTCGTAGCCGTCGCGCGGTCAGGCCGACGACGAGCGGGAGGGACAGGGCCGTGAAGGTCCACAACAGGTCGGGAACCGCCTCCTGCGCGGGCTGTCCGAGCCCCGTGGTTGCGGCGAACCCCGCGAGCAGGGCCACCGCGAAGGGCAGGTTGCGGCCGTAGGCACCTGCGGAATACGCGGCCACGAGGGCGACCAGCACCGATGAGCCTGTCTCGTAGTGCCCGAGGGCCATATACACGGCCGCCAGTGCCCCGAGGGCACCGGTGAACGAGATGAGCGGACAGATGCGTCGTACCGCCAGGAACGCGGCGGACGTCATGGCCAGCGCCGCCGACGCCCACCGCGGCTCGGGCCAGTCCGAGGTGTGGAGCGCGTCGAGACCGACGTAGGCGGCCAGCAGAAGCGCCAACACGACGTCGAGCAACGGCGATTTCGCCACGCCCCGCACAGCGGAACCGAGCCCTTGGGCCTGCATGAGCGAACCATAGTCCTGGCCCGTCGGCGCGGCGTCTGTCCTGAGAGGGATCCGGCGTCACCCGTGCGGTCCAACTGCCTCTGACCGCGGACTGACGACAGGTCCGGCCCCGCGTTCCTACCGTCCTTACCAGTGGCCCGAGCGGGTTGCCGGTGCCGAAACCGACCGAGGGCAAGGGAGCACGATGATGGACCGATTCATTCGCGCAGGGACCATTGCCGCTGTCCTGGGAGGTCTGCTGCTGGCGGTCGGGGCTTTCCTCCAGCTTCTGCCGCCGCACTACGAGCACTTCTCCGACGAGGTCGTCACCGGCGCGTTCGCAGTCTCCTCGGCGCTCCGCTTCACGGGGGCGATCCTCATGACGTGGGGACTGGTCGCGATCTACGCGCGCCAGGCCGACCGGGCGGGTCGGCTCGGACTCGTCGCCGTCGTCGCGTGCCTGGCCAACATGGCCCTTCAAGGGGGATGGATGTTCGCAGACCTCTTCGTCGCGCCGACCTTCGCAAAGGACGCTTCACAGATCCTCGACGGTGACTCTCCCGGGCGCCTGGCCGCGGCGGCCATGGTCGCGTGGTTCGCCAACTCCACCTTCGTGCTCCTGGGCATCGCGACCATGAGGGCACGGGTGCTTCCCAAGGTCTGCGGCATCGCACTGATCGTCGCCGGTGCGTGCACCGTGGTTCCTCTGCCGGTCGATGGGCCTGCCTTCGAGGTCGTCATCGGAATCGCCTTCACCGTGGCCGGCGTTCGTGCAAGCACGGTCCGGGGGTCCGCGCAACTCGCAGCCGAGACGCCCGCCTTGAGCCATCCGACTGCCTAACCGCGGCCGGGAGCGTTGCCGGGGGATGGGGGCAGACCGCACTTCGCGGCGGTCTGCCTCCCCAACTCCGGGGGAATGTCTCTTACGCTTCGCTCCGCACGACGTGGGTGTGGAGGCGCGCCGGCGGAATGCTCCTGTCGCAAGGCATCGGTGGATGTGACGCCGGCTGACGTCGCTGGAGCGCCGGAGCGGAACAAGAGGCACGGACATGTACAGCCGGCTCATCGTCAGCGGCGGCCCGAATCCGACGAGTGGCCATAGCCCGTATGGCGCACCGCGGTCTTCCTCCCGAGTGACCCCGGTGGCGCGAGTCCCTGGATCGCTGGTGTCTGTACGAAGGAGGACCCGGCAGAAAGCGAGAGACCATGGAGCGAAGGCACGAGCGCCTCGCGACACCCTGGGCCGCCGGGGTGGCCGGGGTGGTGTTCGCGGTCCTGATGGCCGCGGCGATCGTCCTGATGCGCATCGCTCTGCCCGCCGGCGGGGACGACGCAACCGTCGATGCCGGACAGCGCGGCGCCGTTCGGACGGCGCTGGCGCTGATCCCGTTCGCCGGGATCGCCTTCCTGTGGTTCATGGGCGCCCTGCGCGAGCAGGCCGGCGAGGCCGAGGACCAGTTCTTCTCCACCGTGTTCCTGGGCAGCGGCCTGGTCTTCGTCGCCACCCTGTTCGGCGTTGCCGCGGCGGCCGGAACCGTGCTCGACGAGAGTCAGCAGCACCCTCCTTTCGGCCGGGACTTCGCCTACACCCTGCTGACGACGTACGCCATGCGGATGGCGGCGGTGTTCATCATCACGACCTCGACCATCGGCCGCCGACACGCAGCCCTCCCGCGCCCGCTCGTCGCCCTCGGCTACCTGGCGGGCCTTACGCTGCTCGTGGTGGGAGCGAACGTGCCCTGGTCCGAACTGGTCTTTCCGGCCTGGGCGTTGCTCCTCAGCCTGAACATCCTGCGGGGTCGGCGTCCCGCCCGGCCACGGCCGGCCCCATCGACCTGAGCCGACCGCACCGCTCACTCGAACGGTCTCCTTCTCGTCGCCGTATCCCGTCCGGCCACCGAGGGTGGTCGCAGGGGCTGACCGGGCCCTTGGAGAGGACCGATCCCGTGGTGAGGATTGCCGTCGACCTGAACCGCTGCCAGGGGTATGCGCAGTGCGCGTTCCTCGCGCCCGAGATCTTCGCCATGCACGGCGAGGAGGCGCTGCTGTACGACCCGGAGGCCGACGAAGCACAGCGCGCGAAGCTGGCCCAGGCCGCCGCGGCCTGCCCGGTCCAGGCCATCCTCGTCGATGCGGTGGACGTACCGGCCGAGGCGGTGTCCGGTGCTCGGTGACGGATCCCTGGAACGGCTCAAACGCGAGGGCCGCATCGTCGTCGTAGGCGCCTCGCTGGCCGGCCTGCGCGCCGCCGAAACCCTGCGGGCCGAGGGGTTCGCGGGCTCCCTGACCATGATCGGCGACGAGCCCCACGAGCCGTACGATCGGCCCCCGCTCTCCAAGCAGGTGCTGCTGGGCAGGGCGGCCGCCGACCACACCGCGCTGCCCAGGCTCAGCTCGGTCGACGCGACCTGGCGACTCGGTGTCCCGGCCACCGGCCTGGACATGGCCGCACGGCGGGTGCGGCTGGCCGACGGCGACGAGGTGCCGTACGACCGGCTGCTGATCGCCACCGGGGTCCGGGCGCGACCGTGGCCGCGCGAGCCCGAGGCGGAACTCGACGGCGTCTTCGTCCTGAGGACCCGCGACGACAGCGCCGCGCTCGCGCGGCGGCTCGAGGCGGGACCCAAGCGGGTCCTCGTCATCGGGGCCGGGTTCACCGGCTCGGAGATCGCCTCCGCCTGCCGCGAACGCGGCCTTGCCGTCACCGTCGCCGAGCGCGGCTCGACACCCCTCGTCGGCGCGCTCGGCGGAGTGATCGGTGCGGTCGCCGACGAGATGCAGCGCGAGCACGGTGTGGACCTGCGGTGCGGCGTCATGGTGACCGCTCTGGAGGGCGATGCCTCGGGACGGGTACGCGCCGCGCATCTGTCCGACGGCTCCACCGTGGAGACCGACGTGGTGATCGTCTCGCTCGGCGCCACCCGCAACACCGAATGGCTCGCCGGATCCGGACTCGGGGCAGGTCCCCGCGGCATCGCCTGCGACGCCGGCTGCCGCGCCTTCGACATCCGCGGAATCGTCACCGACGACATCTATGCGGCGGGCGACGTCGCACGCTGCCCGCACCCCCTGTTCGGCTACCAGTTCCTGTCTCTGGAGCACTGGGGCAACGCCGTCTCCCAGGCCCGGATCGCGGCGCACAACATGATCAGCGAGAGCTCCGACCGCATCCCGCACATGGAGGTGCCGGCCTTCTGGTCCGCGCAGTTCGGAGTCAACATCAAGTCGGTCGGGGTGCCGTCACTGGGGACGGAGATCCTCATCTCGCAGGGATCGCTCAAGGATCACCGGTTCGTCGGCGTCTACGGGTACCAGGGGCGCGTCATCGGCGCGGTGACCTTCGACCACGGCCGCTGGCTGCCGTTCTACCAGGAGCTGATCGAGACCACCGCGCCGTTCCCGCCGCCGTTCTCCACCGTCGACCGGAGCTCGGACGGACAGCGGCCGGTCGACGCCGACTTCCCCGACCCTTCGGTGCCCACCCACGGCCCCACCGTGACCCTCGGCGGATACTCGCCGGCCGACCGCCGGATGACGTTCACCCCCGCGCACTGACCCGTACGGCCACGAGGACTCGCCATGACGCAATCCTTGCTGCACCAGATCCTGGACTACGCCAACCGCGCCAACCCGTACCCGATCTACGAACAGCTGCGGAAGACGCCGGTACACCACGAAGCCGGCGGGCCGTACGTCATCAGCACGTACCACGAGATCCGCAGCCTCCTGCACGATCCCCGGATCAGCTCCGACGCCCGCAATCTGGCCTCGACCGCCCGCGACCCGCTGGCCGAGCCGGCCCGCGAGGAGAGCGCCCTGCCGCCCGCGTTCCTGCGGCTGGACCCGCCGGAACACGACCGGCTGCGACGTATGACAAACCGGCCCTTCGGCCCGCCGCACTCCCCGCAGCGTGTCGACGGTATGCGCGGAGAGCTCCACGACATCGTCTCCGGCCTCATCGACGGCATCGGCGACCCGGGCCGGATCGACCTTGTGGAGCAGTTCTCCTACCCCTTCCCGGTGACCGTGATCTGCAGGCTGCTCGGGGTGCCGCGCGAGGACGAGGCGCGCTTCCACACCTGGGCGGACACGCTCGCCGCGAGCCTGGACCCCGACCCGGACGCGGACCCCACCGAGCGGGGCAAGGGCGCGCACGACGCCCGTATGCAGTTGGGCATGTACCTGGCTGGCCTGATCGAGGAACGCCGCAAGAATCCCGGCGACGACATGCTCTCCCAGCTGGCGACGGCCAAGGGCGAGGACGGCGCGATGACGACGATGGAGCTGCTCAGCACCGCGGCACTGCTGTTGATCGCGGGCCACGAGACCACCGTCAATCTCATCACCAACGGAATGCTGACCCTGCTGCGCCATCCCGACGTCCTGCAGCGGCTGCGCTCGGATCCGCAGCTGGCCGTGCCCATCGTCGAGGAACTGCTGCGCTTCGAGCCGCCGGTGCAACTGGTACCACAGCGCACCACCCTCGCCGACATCGAGGTCCACGGCGTCACCATCCCCAAGGGCGCCTCCCTCTGGCTGGTTCTGGCGTCCGGAAACCGCGACCCCCAGCGCTTCGAGGACCCGGACCGCTTCGACCCGGACCGCCGGGACATCCAGCACCTCGGCCTGGGCAGCGGCATCCACAGCTGCTTCGGCGCACCACTCGCCCGGCTGGAGGCCCAGCGCGCCCTGTCGGAACTGGCCCGGAGGCTGGAAAACCCACGTCTGCTGGAGGACCCGCCGCCGTACCGGCACAACGCCGTGCTGGGCGGGCCGCGGCATCTGCTCATCTCTTGCGACGGGATCCGTCATTAGGGGTGCGCCATGCCGAGCTGGCGCAGCAGCTTCGGCAGCGCGGTGCCGATGGGTTCGCGGATGACTTCGTCGGCCCGGTCGTCGTAGGGCGTCGGCTCGGCGTTGACGATGACGAGCTGCGCCCCATGATCCGCAGCGACACCGGCGAGCCCGGCCGCCGGCTGCACCTGGAGGCTGCTGCCGACGGCGATGAACACCTGACAGGCCTGGGTGATGGCGACGGCCTCGCCGAGGATCGCGGGATCGAGCCGTTCGCCGAACATCACGGTCGCCGACTTGAGGATCCCGCCGCATTCCAGGCACGGCGGATCCTCCTCGCCGGCCTCGACCCGAGCGAGCGCGTCCTCCATCGGTCCCCGCGCATGACACCCCGTGCACGTGAAACTCCGTGCGCTGCCGTGCAGTTCGAGCACCTTGCGGGCGGGCATCCCGGCGAGCTGGTGCAGTCCGTCGACGTTCTGCGTGATGACCCGCACCGGCACGCCGGACTTCTCCAGCTCGGCTACGGCGCGGTGCGCGGCGTTGGGTTGCGCCTGCAGTGTCCGGTTCTTGCGCCGCATCTGCCATGACCGCCGTCGGATCTCCGGATCGCCCATGTAGTACTCGTACGTCACGAGCTTCTCGGCCTCGGGATCGCGCCGCCACAGCCCGTTGGGGCCGCGGTAGTCGGGGATGCCGGAGTCGGTCGAGACACCGGCGCCGCTCAGGAGGGCGACGAGGGGCTTGGTCATGGCTTCGAGGGTAGGGCGGCGGCGCGAGCCGGGCGAAGGGATATCCGGGGCTGCGGTTGCGATCAAGAGGGTGAGGCGGACACTCGGACATCCTGCTCACATCGTTCCTCGTCACGAGTCTCACCGCGGCGTGTCTCGTCGTGTGGGGATACGCCGATCCCGGGGCGATAGCGCGCAAGTTGTGTTTCGAGGCGCCGGACAACATCCCGTTCTGCCCGATCGGCGCGACGCCGGCGGGCGCCGTTTCGCTGCGGCACATGCAGGGCACGGCCACGCCGTACATGGTGCGGGCTCAGCCCACCCTGCGGCCGTTCTCCAGTTCCGCGGTTCCCGAGCCCTCGTCCAGGACGTCCAGCGCCGCCAGCACACGATGGCCGAGGGAGTCGTGCAGGTGTTCGGTGAGTTCCTCGCGGGGGACGAGGCGCCAGGAGAGCAGTTCCTCCTCCTGGAGGCGGATCGCCTTGAAGTCGGCCTCGTCGAGGACCCCGCCGTCGTACAGGTACGCCACCAGCGGCGGCCAACTCGGCTTGTACACCCAGTCCACGGCGAGCAGCCGGCCCAGTTCGCAGTCGAGCCCGATCTCCTCGAGCGTCTCGCGGCGCGCGCCCTGGCGCGGGGTCTCGCCGTCGTCGGACTCGATCGTGCCGCCCGGAAGGGCCCAGCCCTCACGGTAGTTGGGCTCGACGAGCAGCACCCGGCCCGCGGCGTCGCGGAAGAGGGCGGCGGCCCCGGCGAGGATGCGGGGGAGGCCGGCGATGTAGGTGGCGAAGTCTGGCGTGGTGGTCATTCAGGAAGGGTAACCAGCTCGCGCAGCCGCCTCCCGTCCTCGCTGCCCGGCTGGGGGAAGTGGCAGATCAGGCTGAGCCAGGGCGCTTCCTCCAGCGCCATGCGCGCCTCCGCCTCCCACTCGGGCATCAGGGTCGTGCATGGGGGCCGCCGTCAGGCCTCCGCCTCCGCCTCCGTCAACCGCACCGTCCGCTCCGCCAGCTCGCTGATCCGCACCCCGTCGAAGCCGAACACCGCGCTGCGGACGGTGTCCTCCAGCGGCTCCTTCCACTGCGCCGGAATCGCGTCCGCCCCGGTCAGTACGCCGGCCACCGAGCCCGCGGTCGCCCCGTTGGAGTCGGTGTCCAGGCCGCCGCGGACGGTGAGCGTGATGGTGCGGGTGAAGTCGCCGTCGCCGTACAGGAGCCCCGCGGTGAGCACCGCCGCGTTCGGGATGGTGTGGATCCAGCCGAGCCCCGCGGTCTCCTCGGCGACCGTGGTGAGCGTGTCCTCCCAGGTCATCCGGGTGTCGTGCAGCGAAACGACCCGGCGCACGGTGCGGGCGAGCCGGCTGCTCGCCGGGATGACGGTCAGCGCCTGGTCCACCGCGTGCCGCACCGTGGGCGCCGTGAACGCCGCCGCGATCAGCGCCGCCGCCCACATCGCGCCGTACACGCCGTTGCCGGTGTGCGAGAGCACCGCGTCCCGGCGGGCCAGGGAGGCGGCGCGGCGCGGGACGCCCGGGCAGGTCCAGCCGTAGATGTCGGCGCGGATCAGGGCGCCGATCCACTCCTGGTACGGATTGTCGTAGGTGGCCGTCAGCGGCGGTTTGAGCCCGTTGGCGAGGTTGCGGTACGTGGCCCGCTCCGCCGTGAAGGTCTGCAGATACGGCAGCCGCAGCAGCCACAGGTCGCCGACCTGCTCGGTGCTGAAGCCGAAGCCGTGGGTCTCCAGGAGGTCCAGGCCGAGGATCGCGTAGTCGACGTCGTCGTCGCGGCAGCTGCCGTGGATACGGCCGCGCACGCACTGGCGCCACTCCGGGCGCAGCTCGAAGCCGTCGCTCTCGTCGGCGGGCTCGGGGAGGTAGTCGGTGAGGGGGAGGGCGGCGGCCTGCCGCAGGTAGCGGTCGATGCGGTCCCGCGTCCACAGGTCGCCCTGCTCGACCGGTTTGCCGAGCATGTTGCCCGCGATCCGGCCCAGCCAGCCCCCGAGGATGCGGTCGGCGAGCTCTGGCTCGGTGCCGACAGGGGTCATAACTGAAGGTTTACCCAATTCCGGACGCCGCTGCCCGCGGTTCGGGAACTACCGCACAGCCGGCTCCGAGGAACGTCCCAGGGTCCGGTCGGGGCATGACGCCGGGGGCGTCCTCCGGTTAAGGTCGCAGCGGCGCGACTGGCCTTGACATATGCGCGAGGCCCGGAGAGCAAGGGGAAGACAAGGTGGCGGACGCTGCAGGCATCGGTGCCCAGAGGGTGCTCATCGCCGCGGACAAGTTCAAGGGGTCGCTGACGGCCGTGCAGGTCGCCGAGCGGGTGACGGCCGGGCTGCGCCGGGTCGTACCGGAACTCCAGGTGGAGGCCCTGCCCGTGGCGGACGGCGGCGACGGGACCGTGGACGCGGCGGTCGCGGCCGGTTTCGAGCGGCGCGAGGTGCGCGTCGCGGGGCCGCTCGGACACGAGGTGACGGCGGCGTTCGCGCTGCGCGGCGGCACCGCGGTGGTGGAGATGGCGGAGGCGAGCGGCCTGCAGAGGCTGCCGGCCGGTGTCTTCGCACCGCTCACGGCGTCCACGTACGGCTCCGGGGAGCTGCTGCGGGCCGCGCTGGACGCGGGCGCGCGGACGATCGTGTTCGGTGTCGGCGGCAGTGCGACCACCGACGGCGGCGCCGGAATGCTGTCCGCGCTGGGCGCGCGGTTCCTGGACGTGGAGGGGGAGCCGGTCACCCCGGGCGGCGGCGGCCTCGGCGAACTCGCCTCCGCCGACCTGTCGGACCTGGACCCGCGCCTCGGCTCCGTCGACCTGGTGCTGGCGAGCGACGTCGACAACCCGCTGACCGGCCCGAAGGGCGCACCCGCCGTCTACGGCCCGCAGAAGGGCGCCTCCCCGGACGACGTGGAGATCCTGGACGCGTCCCTCGCCCACTACGCGAAGGTGCTGGAGGAAGCGGTCGGCGCGAAGGCGGCCGAACACGCGGCGTCCCCGGGCGCGGGCGCGGCGGGCGGCATCGGCTACGGCGCGCTCCTCCTCGGCGCCCACTTCCGCCCCGGCATCGAGGTGATGCTCGAGGTGCTCGGCTTCGCGCCGGCGCTGGAGTGGGCGGACCTGGTGATCACGGGCGAGGGCTCGCTGGACGAGCAGACCCTGCACGGCAAGGCCCCCGCGGGCGTCGCCGCCGCCGCGCGCGCCGAGGACAAGGAGGTTGTCGCCGTGTGCGGACGCCTCGCGCTGCCGCCGGACGCACTGGGCCGGGCGGGCATCCGCCGGGCGTACCCCCTGACGGAGGTCGAGCCGGACGTCGCCAAGTGCATCGAGGATGCCGGGCCGATCCTGGAGCGGGTGGCGGAGCAGATCGCACGGGATTTCCTGAGCTGAGGCGGCCGCCGCACGGAACGACGAAACGGTGAAGGGCCCCGAGCCGAGTGGCTCGGGGCCCTTCACCGTTGTGGAACAGCCTGTTGTGGAACCGCTGTCGTAGAACCGCTACGGCAGCTGTGCCGCCCGGGCCTCGCGTCGGTTGTCCCGGAAGTTGTTCACCCGGCGGGCCGTGGCGAACAGGGGGATCACCGCTCCGGTGACCAGCTGCAGCGCGCAGCCCGTCTGAAGGAGCAGCTGACCGCTCGGGGCGTCGAAGGCCCAGGCCGCCAACAGGCCCATCGACACGACGATCCAGGACAGCATCGCCACCGCGAGACGGCCCCGCGGCTTCGGGTACTCGACCCGGCTCACCATCAGCCAGGCCGTGCCCAGGATCGCCAGGAGCGTCGCCACGAAGGGCAGCTCGAGGAGCACGATCGAGACCACCGTCAGCGCCCCGAACGGCGACGGCATGCCTTGGAACATCCCGTTCGGGACCGTCACGCACGAGAACCGCGCCAGCCGTAGCACCACGGCGAGGAGCACCACGATTGCCCCCACCGCCGCCACCCGCTGATGCGCGTCGTCGGCGACCATGCCGTACACGAGGACGAAGTACGCCGGCGCCAGGCCGAAGCTGATCAGGTCCGAGAGGTTGTCCAGCTCCGCGCCCATGGGGGAGGAGCGGAGCTTGCGCGCCACCAGGCCGTCGAACAGGTCGAAGACCGCCGCGCACAGCATCAGGATCACCGCGGTGGCCGCGCTGTGGCGGGCCATGCCGGTTTCCTGGTCGCCGGTGAGGTGCGGGATCAGGATGCCGGTGGTGGTGAAGTACACCGCCATGAAGCCGCACGTGGCGTTGCCGAGGGTGAGGGTGTCCGCTATTGAGAGGCGAAGAGAGAGGGGCATCTCCTCGTCGTCGTCCACCTCGTCGGCCTCCGGCACCCAGCCCGCCTGGGTCTCAGGATCAATCACGGTCAATGCGAGTCACCCCAGCCACGGTCTTCTGACCGACCTCGACCGCGACCTCCACGCCCTCGGGCAGGTAGATGTCGACGCGCGAGCCGAAGCGGATCAGCCCGATGCGGTCACCCTGCTCGACCTTCGTGCCCTGCGGGATGTAGGGGACGATGCGACGGGCCACAGCGCCGGCGATCTGGATCATTTCGATGTCGCCGAGTTCGGTGTCGAAATGCCAGACTACGCGCTCGTTGTTCTCGCTCTCCTTGTTGAACGCCGGAACGAACCCGCCGGGGATGTGCTCGACCGACGTCACCTCGCCGGAGAGGGGCGCGCGGTTGACGTGGACGTTGAGCGGGCTCATGAAGATCGCGACGCGGGTGCGGCCGTCCTTCCACGGCATGATGCTCTGCACCACACCGTCGGCGGGCGAGATGACCCGGCCCTGGGCGATCTCGCGCTCGGGGTCGCGGAAGAACCACAGCATGCCCGCCGCGAGCGCGGTGGCGGGCACGGCCACGGCCTTGGCGGCGCCGGAGCGGCGCGCGCGGACCAGGCTGAGGGCTGCGGTGGCGACGGTCGGGAGAAGCCACGGCGATGCTCCGCGCGCGAGGCGTACGCCTGCCAGGCTGTCGCGTGGTGCAGAGGTTTGGCTGTGGGGCATGGATGACCTTCGTAGCGGATGATGCCGCGCTGTAACGGGGGACGGCGGCTTTCCCGGGATCGTACCGGTCGCGGGCCACAACTGGGCAAGCCAGGAAGCCGAGTCGGCGGCCGAGGAGTGTTGACGGGGTGTGACCTTCTTCTCCAAGAAAACACCCCGTATCCGGACATCTAGCCCTGGAATCGATACTCTTCGAGCAGCCTGCGACCGATGATCATTTTCTGGATTTCGGCGGTACCTTCACCGATCAGCAGCATCGGGGCCTCGCGGTAGAGGCGCTCGATCTCGTACTCCTTGGAGAAGCCGTAGCCGCCGTGGATCCGGAAGGCGTCCTCCACGACCTCCTTGCAGTACTCGGAGGCGAGGTACTTCGCCATACCGGCCTCCAGGTCGTTTCGTTCCCCGGAGTCCTTTTTGCGTGCCGCGTTGACCATCATGGCATGGGCGGCCTCGACCTTGGTAGCCATCTCGGCCAGCTTGAACTGGATGGCCTGGTGCTGGGCGATCGCCTTGCCGAAAGTGTGCCGTTGCTGGGCGTACTGGATGCCGAGTTCGAACGCACGCTGGGCGACACCGCAGCCACGCGCCGCCACGTTCACACGGCCGACTTCCACGCCGTCCATCATTTGGTAAAAACCTCGGCCGGTTTCGCCGCCGAGCACGCGGTTGGCCGGAACTCGCAGGCCATCCATGATCAGCTCGGTGGTGTCGACGCCCTTGTAGCCCATCTTGTCGATCTTCCCGGGGATGGTGAGGCCGGGGCGGACCTCTCCGAAGCCGGGCTCCTTCTCGACGAGGAAGGTCGTCATCGACTTGTGGCGGGCGGTGCCCTCCGGGTGTCCTTCGTCACTTCGGACCAGAACGGCGACCAAAGAGGACGTTCCGCCGTTCGTCAGCCACATCTTCTGGCCGTTGAGGACGTACTCGTCGCCGTCCTTGACCGCCTTGGACGTGATGGCGGACACGTCCGAGCCGAGCGCCGGCTCCGACATCGAGAACGCGCCGCGCGTCTCGCCCAGCGCCATGCGCGGCAGGAAGTAGTCCTTCTGCTCCTGCGTGCCGTGCTGCTTGAGCATGTACGCCACGATGAAGTGGGTGTTGATGATGCCGGAGACCGACATCCAGCCGCGGGCGATCTCCTCGACGCAGAGGGCGTAGGTGAGGAGCGACTCGCCCAGACCCCCGTACTCCTCGGGGATCATCAGGCCGAACAGGCCCAACTCCTTGAGGCCGTCGACGATCTGCTGCGGGTACTCGTCGCGGTGCTCCAGCTCGGTCGCGACCGGGATGATCTCCTTGTCCACGAAGTCGCGGACGGTGGACAGGATCTCCTGCTGGACGTCGGTCAGACCTGCGGTCTGGGCGAGTCGCGCCATGACTACTTCTCCTGCTCCTTGAGCTCGGGGCGGCCGGGCTGCTCGCCGCCGCGCTCCTTGATGTACGTCTCGGTCGGCACCATGACCTTGCGGCGGAACACGCAGACCAGCGTGCCGTCCTGCTTGTAGCCCTTGGTCTCGACGTAGACGATGCCGCGGTCGTTCTTCGACTTCGACGGCCACTTGTCGAGCACGGTCGTCTGGCCGTAGATCGTGTCGCCGTGGAAGGTCGGCGCCACGTGCTTGAGCGACTCGATCTCCAGGTTGGCGATCGCCTTGCCGGAGACGTCCGGCACGGACATGCCGAGCAGCAGCGAGTAGATGTAGTTCCCGACCACGACGTTCTTGCCGAAGTCCGTTGTCTTCTCGGCGTAGTTGACGTCCATGTGGAGCGGGTGGTGGTTCATGGTGAGGAGACAGAAGAGGTGGTCGTCGTACTCCGTGACCGTCTTCCCGGGCCAGTGCTTGTAGACCGCCCCGACCTCGAACTCCTCGTAGGTGCGCCCGAACTGCATGCTCACGCCTCCGGAATCTCGAACTTGCTGGTGCGCTGCATGCCGGCGGCGCGCCCCTTGCCGGAGACGACCAGGGCCATCTTGCGGCTGGCCTCGTCGATCATCTCGTCGCCGAGCATCGCCGAGCCCTTCTTGCCGCCCGCCTCGGACGTGTAGTAGTCGTACGCGTCCAGGATCAGCTCGGCGTGGTCGTAGTCCTCCTGCGAGGGCGAGAAGATCTCGTTGGACGCCTCGACCTGGCCCGGGTGCAGCACCCACTTGCCGTCGAAACCGAGGGCCGCGGCACGCTGGGCGACCTCGCGGTAGCCGTCGATGTTGCGGATCTGCAGGTAGGGGCCGTCGATCGCCTGGAGGTTGTTGGCGCGGGCGGCCATCAGGATCTTCATCAGGATGTAGTGGTAGGCGTCCGCCGGGTAGCCGGGCGGCTGCTCGCCCACGACCAGCGACTTCATGTTGATCGACGCCATGAAGTCGGCCGGGCCGAAGATGATCGTCTCGACGCGCGGGGAGGCCGTCGCGATCTCGTTGACGTTGTTGAGGCCCTGCGCGTTCTCGATCTGCGCCTCGATGCCGATCTTGCCGACCTCGAAGCCCATCGTCTTCTCGATCTGGGTCAGCAGGAGGTCGAGGGCGACGACCTGCTGAGCAGTCTGCACCTTCGGCAGCATGATGCAGTCGAGGTTCTGGCCGGCGCCCTCGACGACGGTCACGACGTCGCGGTACGTCCACTCGGTCGTCCAGTCGTTGACGCGCACGACCCTCGTCTTGCCCGTCCAGTCGCCCTCGTTGAGGAACTTGACGATGGTGTGCCGCGCCTCGGGCTTGGCGAGCGGGGCGCACGCGTCCTCGAGGTCGAGGAAGACCTGGTCGGCGGGGAGGCCCTGTGCCTTCTCCAGGAAGCGGGGGTTGCTTCCGGGCACCGCGAGGCAGGAGCGTCGCGGACGCAGACGGTTGACGGGCGTGGTCATGCGGGGACCTCCAGGGGGTCGAGCTTGTTCGCTTTCCGGATCTCGTCGACGATGCGGCCGATGATTCCGGTGATGTCGAAGTCCTTCGGGGTGAAGACCGCGGCCACGCCCGCAGCCCTCAGCTGTTCGGCATCGCCATTGGGGATGATCCCACCGGCGATGACAGGTATATCTGTGGCACCGGCCACACGAAGCCGTTCCAGCACGTCAGGGACCAGCTGGGCGTGCGAGCCGGACAGGATCGAGAGGCCGACCGCGTGCACGTCCTCGGCCAGCGCCGCGTCCACGATCTGCTCGGGCGTCAGCCGGATGCCCTGGTAGACCACCTCGAACCCGGCGTCACGTGCCCGCACGGCGATCTGCTCGGCGCCGTTGGAGTGGCCGTCCAGGCCCGGCTTGCCGACCAGGAAGCGCAGCTTGCCGACGTCCAGCTCCTTCGCCGTCAGGTCGACCTTGCGGCGGACGTCGGCCATGGCCGAGCCCTCCTCGGCGGGGACCGCCACCGGCGCGGACGAGACACCGGTCGGCGCCCGGAACTCGCCGAACACCTCGCGCAGGGCACCGGCCCACTCACCGGTGGTGGCCCCCGCACGGGCGCACTCCAGGGTGGCCTCCATGAGGTTGCCGGTGCCCTTGGCCGCCTCCTTCAGCTTCTCCAGCGCCTTGCACGGGCGCGGGTGGTTGAAGGGCGGCTGGTAGCGCGTGTCGCGCCAGTGCTGGAGCCCGCCGATGACGCGGGCCTCGACGGCCGGATCGACCGTCTGGATGGCGGTGTCGAGGTCGGCGGTGAGCGGATTGGGCTCGGTCGTCTCGAAGATGTTGACGCCGATGATCTTCTCCTGCCCGGACTCGATACGAGCCCGGCGCTCGGCGTGCGAGGAGACGAGCTGCGACTTGAGGTAGCCGGACTCGACGGCGGCCATCGCGCCGCCCATCTCCTGGATCCGCTCGATCTCGGCGAGCGACTCCTCGACGAGGGCCGACACCTTCGCCTCGATGACGTGCGAGCCCTCGAAGATGTCCTCGTACTCCAGCAGGTCGCTCTCGTGGGCGAGCACCTGCTGGATGCGCAGCGACCACTGCTGGTCCCAGGGCCGGGGCAGGCCCAACGCCTCGTTCCAGGCCGGGAGTTGGACGGCACGCGCGCGTGCGTCCTTCGAGAGGGTCACGGCCAGCATCTCGAGCACGATCCGCTGGACGTTGTTCTCCGGCTGCGCCTCGGTCAGCCCGAGGGAGTTGACCTGGACGCCGTAGCGGAAACGACGCTGCTTGGCGTTCTCGATGCCGTAGCGCTCACGCGTGACCTTGTCCCAGATGCGGCCGAAGGCGCGCATCTTGCACATCTCCTCGACGAAGCGGACGCCGGCATTCACGAAGAACGAGATGCGGGCGACGACATCGCCCTTGCGGTCCTCGGGGATCTGGCCCGAGGCGAACACCGCGTCCAGCACGGCGATCGCGGTGGACATCGCGTAGGCGATCTCCTGGACCGGAGTGGCCCCGGCCTCCTGCAGGTGGTAGCTGCAGATGTTGATCGGGTTCCACTTGGGGATGTTGTTGACCGTGTAGCAGATCATGTCCGTCGTCAGACGGAGGCTCGGCCCCGGCGGGAACACGTGAGTGCCGCGGGACAGGTACTCCTTGACGATGTCGTTCTGGGTCGTGCCCTGGAGCTGGGTGATGTCCGCACCCTGCTCCTCGGCGACGACCTGGTAGAGCGCCAGCAGCCACATGGCGGTGGCGTTGATCGTCATCGAGGTGTTCATCTGCTCCAGGGGGATGTCCTGGAACAGCCGGCGCATGTCACCGAGGTGCGCGATCGGCACACCGACCCGGCCGACCTCGCCACGGGCGAGGACGTGGTCGGAGTCGTAGCCGGTCTGCGTCGGCAGGTCGAACGCGACCGACAGGCCGGTCTGACCCTTGGCGAGATTGCGCCGGTACAGCTCGTTGGACGCCTCGGCCGTGGAGTGACCGGCGTACGTGCGCATGAGCCACGGCCGGTCCTTCTCCCGCTTGCCTTCGGCGGGCTGACGCTCAGTCATCTATGACCCCGGGTGTCTCAGATGTTGCGGAAGCGGTTGATGGCGTCGATGTGCTTGGCGCGCATCTCCTCGTCGCGCACGCCGAGGCCCTCCTCGGGGGCCAGGCACAGCACGCCGACCTTGCCCTGGTGGAGGTTGCGGTGCACGTCGTAGGCCGCCTGGCCGGTCTCCTCGAGCGAGTAGACCTTCGACAGCGTCGGGTGGATCTTGCCCTTCGCGATGAGCCGGTTGGCCTCCCAGGCCTCGCGGTAGTTGGCGAAGTGCGAGCCGATGATCCGCTTCAGGGACATCCACAGGTAGCGGTTGTCGTACTCGTGGTTGTAGCCCGAGGTCGAGGCGCAGGTGACGATCGTGCCGCCCTTGCGTGTGACGTAGACGGAGGCGCCGAAGGTCTCGCGGCCGGGGTGCTCGAAGACGATGTCGACGTCCTCGCCGCCGGTGAGTTCGCGGATGCGCTTGCCGAAGCGCTTCCACTCGCGCGGGTCCTGGTTGTGCTCGTCCTTCCAGAACTTGTAGCCCTCGGCGTTGCGGTCGATGACCGCATCGGCGCCCATCGCCCGGCAGATGTCCGCCTTCTCCGGCGAGGAGACGACGCAGATCGGGTTGGCGCCACCGGCCAGCGCGAACTGCGTGGCGTACGAGCCGAGTCCACCGCTCGCGCCCCAGATGAGGACGTTGTCGCCCTGCTTCATGCCGGCGCCGTTGCGGGAGACCAACTGGCGGTACGCGGTCGAGTTGACCAGACCGGGAGCGGCGGCCTCCTCCCAGCTGAGGTGGCCCGGCTTCGGCATCAGCTGGTTGGACTTGACGAGCGCGATCTCGGCGAGGCCGCCGAAGTTGGTCTCGAAGCCCCAGATGCGCTGCTCGGGGTCGAGCATCGTGTCGTTGTGTCCGTCGGACGACTCGAGCTCGACGGACAGGCAGTGTGCGACGACCTCGTCACCGGGCGTCCAGGCGTTGACGCCCGGGCCGGTGCGCAGGACGACGCCCGCGAGGTCGGAGCCGATGATGTGGTACGGCAGGTCGTGCCGCTTGGTGAGTTCGCTGAGCTTGCCGTAGCGCTCCAGAAACCCGAAGGTCGCCATCGGCTCGAAGATCGAGGTCCAGACCGAGTTGTAGTTGACCGAGGAGGCCATCACAGCCACCAGGGCCTCGCCCGGGCCGAGCTCGGGCAGCGCCACCTCGTCGAGGTGGGTCGACTTGCGCGGGTCCTTGTCGCGGGTCTCCAGACCCGCGAACATCTCCGTCTCGTCCTTGTGCACGGTGATCGCGCGGTACGAGTCGGGGAGCGGCAGAGCGGCGAAGTCGGCCGACGTCGAGTCCGGCGACTGGATCGCCTCCAGGATGTCCTTAACGGTCACGGTGTTGCCTCCGGCGAATGGCGTCTTGAGGGGAGACGCTGAGGGTTACGTCGGTGCTGCTGAGGGTTTGGGGAAGTGCCGTCGGTTCGGCGGTGGTGCTGTTCGGCAGCGCTTTGTGGCGCGGGAGGTTGCCTGTGACGCAGGCGTCCGGGCGCCCAAGCCATTGGCTTGAGGGGACAGCCGGCGTACGAATGGTCGCTGCACGCCGGCCGCCCGGACTTCATCCAACGTATGACACCGCGTGTCACCTGGCAAGGCACTGAGTGCCAGAGATTGGCCTCAGATGAAATCTTTACGTAACAAATGAGCGATGATCGATCGAACGGGGTCTGAAAGATATGGGAAAAGGGCCTCTGACATGCCAAAACGGCCACCCCGAGGGGTGGCCGTCATTACAGGCGCGGAGTGTCTCAAGGCACTTCCGAGAAGGCGGTCAGCGGTCCTTGAGTGCCTGCTCGATGGTCCGCATGACCTCGTCCAGCGGGGCGTCGGTGCGGGCGACGGTGACCAGGACCTCGCCCTGGGTGGAGACCGTCGCGGGGGCCGGCGGCTTGGATGCCGTGGAGCGCCCCGCGCCGATGCCCGTCCCGAACGTCTTGCGCACGATCGCGAAGGCGTGGTCCAGCTGGGCTTCGACGTCACCCTGCCCGCCGGCCCGCAGCCAGCGCCGCAGGACGTGGTTGTGGGCGGTGACGACGGCGGACGCGGCGACCTCGGCCAGCAGCGGGTCGTCGTTGGCGTCGTCGTCGTGCGCGTGCTCGTCGAAGTGGCCGAGGAGGTAGCGGGTGAAGAGGCGCTCGTAGCGCGCCACCGACGCGATCTCCGCCTCGCGCAGCGTGGGCACCTCACGGGTCAGCTTGTAGCGGGCGACCGAGATCTCCGGCCGGGCCGCGTACATCCGCATGACTTCCTTGATGCCGCGGCACACCGTGTCGAGCGGGTGCTCATGCGGGGGAGCCGCGTTGAGTACGGCCTCCGCACGGATCAAGGTGTCGTCGTGGTCGGGGAAGATCGCCTCTTCCTTGGAGCGGAAGTGGCGGAAGAAGGTGCGGCGCGCGACCCCGGCCGCGGCCGCGATCTCGTCGACGGTGGTCGCCTCGTAGCCCTTGGTCGCGAACAGCTCCATCGCCGCGGCCGCCAGTTCGCGGCGCATCTTGAGCCGCTGGGCGGCCGCGCGACTGCCTGCGGCACTTTCCGGCGCGTCGGGCGTAGCTGGTGTACGTGAGGACTTGGCGGGCGAGGACATGACCCGAACGTACTGCATGTGCGCAGCTTGCTGCGCAGGTACGGGGGTTCCCCCGCCCTGGGCGGGCGGGGGAACGCCGGGTCCGGCCGTCGCGGGGTGACTGCCCGGGTCGAGCAGTCCGCCCCAGTCCGTTTCGCCGCTGAACCAGTCGCCGGGACGCTCAGCGCCGGGCATATTCGCGGAAGCCACGGCCCGTCTTCCGGCCGAGGCAGCCCGCGGCCACCAGGTGCTCCAGGAGCGGGGCGGGGGCCAGGCCCGGGTCGCGGAACTCGCGGTGCAGGACCTTCTCGATCGCCAGCGAGACGTCGAGCCCGACCACGTCCAGAAGCTCGAAGGGGCCCATCGGGTAGCCGCCGCCCAGCTTCATCGCCGCGTCGATGTCGTCGAGCGACGCGTAGTGCTCCTGCACCATCTTGATCGCGTTGTTGAGGTAGGGGAACAGCAGGGCGTTCACGATGAAACCGGCCCGGTCGCCGCAGTCCACGGCGTGCTTCTTGATCCTGCCGCAGACCTCGCGGACCGTCGCGTGGACGTCCTCGGCCGTCAGCACCGTACGGACGACCTCGACCAGCTTCATCGCCGGCGCCGGGTTGAAGAAGTGCATGCCGATCACGTCCTGCGGACGCGAGGTGGCGCGGGCGCAGGCGACGACGGGCAGCGAGGAGGTCGTGGTGGCCAGGACCGCGCCCGGCTTGCAGACCTTGTCCAGCGTCGCGAACAGCTGCTGCTTGATCTCCAGGTCCTCGGCGACGGCCTCGACGGCCAGATCGACGTCGGCGAAGGACTCGTAGGAACCCGCCGCGGTGATCCGGTCCAGGGTCTGCGCGGCGGCCTCGGCGGTCATCCGCCCCTTGTCGACGGAGCGCGAAAGCGACTTGCCGATACGGGCCTTGGCGGTCTGCGCCTTCTCCTCGCTGCGGGCGGCGAGCACGACCTCGTACCCGGCCTTGGCGAAGACCTCGGCGATGCCGGACGCCATGGTGCCGGAGCCCGCGACGCCGACGGAGCGGACCTCGCGGCCCGGGGTGAGGGCGGCGCCGTCCAGCGGCGTCAGCGCGTCCCGCACGACGGTGGCGCTGCCCGGAGCCACGTACGTGTAGAAGCCGCGCCCCGACTTGCGGCCGGTCAGGCCCGCCTCGCTGAGCTGCTTGAGGATCGGTGCGGGGGCGTGCAGCCGGTCGTGGGACTCGGCGTACATGGCCTCCAGGACCGTACGGGCGGTGTCGACGCCGATCAGGTCGAGCAGGGCGAGCGGGCCCATCGGCAGCCCGCAGCCGAGCCGCATCGCGGCGTCGATGTCCTCGCGGGAGGCGTACTTCGCCTCGTACATCGCGGCGGCCTGGTTGAGGTAGCCGAACAGCAGGCCGTCGGCGACGAATCCGGGCCGGTCGCCGACCGCGACGGGCTCCTTGCCGAGGTCGAGGGCGAGGTTCGTGACGGCGGTGACGGCGGCGGGCGCGGTCAGCACCGAGGAGACGACCTCGACGAGCTTCATGGCCGGCGCCGGGTTGAAGAAGTGCAGGCCGAGCACGCGCTCCGGGCGGGCCGAGTCGGCGGCAAGACGCGTGACGGACAGGGCGTTGGTGCCGGTCGCCAGGATGGTCTCCGGGCGCACGATGCCGTCGAGTTCGCGGAAGATCTGGTGCTTGATCTCGTACGACTCCGGGGCCACCTCGATGACGAGGTCGGCGTCGGCGGCGGCGCGCAGGTCGGTGGAGGTGCGGACGCGGGCGAGGAGGTCCGTGCGCTCCTGCTCGGTCAGCCGGCCTCGTTCCACGGCGCGGGCGGTGGCGGCCTCCAGGGCGGCGACGGCCTTGGCGGTCGCCGCCTCGCTGATGTCGATGCCGACGACCTCGCGGCCGGCCTTGGCCAGGACCTCGGTGATACCGGTGCCCATGGTGCCGAGGCCGACGACGGCAACGGTCGTGAGCGGAGACGAAGAAGAGTGGGACAGGGGAGTGGCCATCGCGGGACTCCAGGAATGAGGGGTGACGACTGGGAGCGCGCCCGGGTGCGCCGAGGGAGGACCGGCCTGAGCCGGACCATGGCGCACCGGGTGCGTGAAGAAGCGCGGGTGTTGCCGGGCTGCAAGCGCACACGCCCGGTGCCGTCGCCTTGGGCGTGCACACGCCTGGGGCGAACGGTGAGAAATCCGACCGGCCCTGTCCCGTGGCCGGGTCGTGCTGCGGTACCTGATGTACCGAACCGACTGCTCTCACAACGGCTGCGTCACCAGGCCGTCGTAAGCAGGTGTGCGAGTGGGTAACTCGCTCGTCTGAGCTTAACCCGCCAGTAACGAGCGCGCTAGTCCTCGTCCTTGTGAGTGTTTGTGATGTACGTCCCGAGAGATCGACGGCCCCTCTAATCTCGGTGCCATGGACGAAGAGTTGCGATCACTCACGGAGCGTTTACGGGCCGAGTCGGGAGCGTCCGCCGTGTACGACCGTCTCGTGGCGACCGAGGACCCCGACGAGCTGGCGCGTGTGCTCACCGAGCCCGGTCAGCCGCTGTGGGCCAGGGAGCTGACGGCGTTCCGGCTGGGAGTCGCGGGCGACCGGCGGGCCTTCGAGTCCCTCGTCCTGTTCCTGAACCACCGTGATCCGCAGCGCTGCGCCTCCGCCGCCCACGCGCTCGCGCGCCTCGACGACCCGCGCACCGCCCGCGCGGCCGCCACCCTCGCCACCAACGAACTGCGCGTCGCCTACGCCCTGCACCCCGTCCGGCTCCTCGCGGAGCTGCGCGCACCCGAGTCCGTGCCCGCGCTGATCACCACGCTGGAGCGCAGGCTGCGCCCGCACGACCCCTACCGGCGGGTGGCGCTCGCCTGTGTGGAGGGGCTCGGCAGCCTGGAGGACGCCCGCGCCAGACCCGTACTCAACGAGGCGCTCGCGCACCCGGCACTCGCTCAGGCGGCGGCGCGGGCGCTGTCGCGGATCCCGAAGCAGCGGTGAGGCGCACCTCCTGGGGCGGGTGTCAGTCCGTCAGTTCCCTGACGTACCGCACCTCGGGCACCGGGACGCCGTCCACTTCGAAGGGCTCCTTCACGCCGTCGGCGCGGAACCCCGACCGCTCGTAGAAACGCCGGGCGCGCGCGTTCTCCTCGAGGACCCACAGATACATGCGCTCGTGTCCGGCGGCCCCGCAGCGTCGTATCGACTCCTCGAGCAGTGCCCGCCCGGCTCCCGCGCCGAACCGATCCGGATCCACGTAGATCGCGTACAACTCGGCGTCCCCCGTGCGTACTTCACCCTCCCGGTACGGCCCGTGGCAGGCCCAGCCGATGACCTCGCCGTCCCGCACGGCGATCAGGTTCAGGACGGTGCCGCCGCTCTCCTGGCTCTCCAGGAAGCGGGTGCGGCGCCGCTCGGTGTCCTCGGCCACGCCGAGCCCGTCGAGGTACGACTGCGGGATCATCCCGCGGTACGCGCTCCGCCAGCCCTGGACGCGGATCTCGGCCACGCGCTCGCAGTCGCCGAGCGTCATCTCCCGGATCCGGACACCGCTCACGCGCCCACCACCGCGAACGCCTCGATCTCCATCAGGAACTCGGGCCGGACCAGCGCGGCGACCTGCACCGCGGAGGCGGCAGGGAGGCGGTCGTCGGGTATGTGCGCGGAGCGGGCCGCGCGGATCGCGGGCATGTGTGCCATGTCCGTGACGAAGAAGGTGAGTTTGACGACGTCGTCGAAGGCCGCTCCGGCGGCGGACAGGCAGCGGCGGAGGTTCTCGAAGACCTGGCGGGCCTGGGCCTCGGGGTCGCCCTCGCCGACGAGCTTGCCGTCCGCGTCGATCGCGAGCTGGCCGGCGATCGCGACGAAACGGCCGGTGCCCATCACGACGTGGCTGTACTGCGCGGCGGGGAAGACCCCGTCGGGGGCGGGAATCCTGGTCAGCTCACTCATGCGTCCATCGTGGACCATGGGTCTGACAACGCCCCCGACGGGACCTCATACGCAGAACATCCGGGCCGTGCTCAGTTGCGGAAACCCACCAGCCCGTGCAGCTCCGAGCCGCCGGAAGACGTCGAGGTCGACGCTGCCTTCGTGCTGAGCGGAGTGGGATCGGGCGTCTTGGCGCAGACCGCGTCGACCTGGCCGCCGCTGCGCGGAACCGTGCCGTTGGACAGGTAGTTCGCGAGGTACTTGTCCAGGCAGGCGTTCCCGCTCAGTGTGATGCCGTGGTTCCCGCCGCCCTGCTCGACCACGAAGCTCGAACGGGCCAGCAGCCGGTGGACTGTCACGCCGCCCTCGTACGGAGTGGCCGCGTCGTCGGTCGCCTGGAACAGCAGCGTCGGCGGCAGCTTGTCGTTGGCGACGTGCACCGGCTTCAGCGAACTCGTCGGCCAGAACGCGCACGGCGCGTTGTACCAGGCGTTGCTCCATGCCATGAACGGCGCCTTGTCGTACACCGCCCAGTTGTCCTTGCGCCACTGGTTCCAGTCGCGCGGCCAGGAGGTGTCACGGCACTGCACCGCGGTGTAGATGCTGTAGCCGTTGTCCCCGGACGCGTCGACGGCGGCGAAGTTCTCGTACGCCTCGACCAGCGGGTCGGCGTTCTTGCCGTTCACGTACGCCGCGAACGCCTCGGCCAGGTAGGGCCAGTAGCCGTTGTAGTAGCCACCCGGGATGAAGGTGTCCTCCAGCTCGGAGGCCCCCACCTTGCCGTCGGCCGGCTTCTTCGCGAGCGCCTTGCGCATCGCGTACCACTTGGCCTCGATCTTGGCCGGGTCGGTGCCCAGCTTGTACGTCGAGTCGTACTTGGCGATCCAGGCCATCAGGGCCTTCTGGCGGGCGTCGAAGGCGTAGTCCTGCCCGATGTTGTCGTCGTACCACACGCCCGTGGGGTCGACGATCGAGTCCAGGACCAGGCGCCGTACGCGCTCCGGGAAGAGCTTGGCGTAGACCTGGCCCAGGTAGGTGCCGTACGAGTAGCCGAAGTAGTTGATCTTCTTGGCGCCGAGTGCCTGGCGGATCGAGTCCATGTCCTGGACGGCGCTGATCGTGTTGATGTACGGCAGCACGCTCGCGTACTTCTTGCCGCAGGCGGCGGCGAAGGACTTGGCGCGGTCGAGGTTGGCCTTCTCGATGGCCGGCGTGCTCGGCACGGAGTCCGGGCGCACCGGGTTGAACTGGCCCGGCTTGCAGTCGAGGGCGGGCTTGCTCTTGCCCACCCCGCGCGGGTCGAAGCCGATGACGTCGTACTGCGCCGCGACCGCCTTGGGCAGCGAGGACGCGACGAATCCGGCGAGCGAGAGGCCGCTGCCGCCGGGACCGCCGGGGTTGACCAGCAGTGGGCCCTGGCTCTTCTTCGCGGTGTGCTTCACGCGCGAGAGCGCGAGGGTGATCTGCTTCCCGTGCGGGTTGCGGTGGTCGAGCGGCACCTTGAGCGACGCGCACTGCAGCGTCGGGTAGTCGGTGGTGGCGCAGTTCTTCCAGGTGAGTTTCGCGGCGGGAGCGGTTTGCGCGGTCTGCGAGGCGCTCGCGTCGGCGGGGAGGGCCGTGAAGGACCCGGCCACGACGACGGCGGCGCCGCACAGCACGGCTGCGCGTTTTCTCATGAAGTCCTCCCAGGACGGAGGGTTTCGGGACCGCGAGTCTCACGGTCCTCGCCGCATCGTCCCGGAAAGCGGCCCCGGAGGAACTCGTTCTGGCAAGACTTGACCCAATCGGGTCGCGGGATGCGCTCGTATGCCCTCAAATGAGCGAAAGTTGGGTTGGTTCGGACATCGCCGGTTCGACCGGCTCGGGCTCCCGGATGCGCCGTGGCATCCCCGCGCGCGTGGGGCCGATCCCGTACTCCTGGGCCAGGTCGTGGACCTGACGGGTGATCCGGCGCTGGTACCACTTCGGGGCGTAGGCGCCGTCCGCGTACAGGCGCTCGTAGCGGCGCACCAGGTGCGGGTGGTGGTGGCCCAGCCAGGCCATGAACCACTCGCGCGCGCCGGGGCGCAGATGCAGCACCAGGGGCGTGACGGAGGTGGCCCCGGCGGCCGCGATCGCCCGTACGGTGGCGCGCAGTTGGGCCGGCTGGTCGCTGAGGAACGGGAGCACCGGGGCCATGAGGACACCGCACCCGAGGCCGTGCTCGGAGAGCGTGCGGACGACGTCGAGGCGGCGCTCCGGGGCGGGCGTGCCCGGTTCCACCGTGTGCCACAGTTCGGGGTCGGTGAAGCCGACCGACACGGAGATGCCGACGTCCGTCACCTGTGCCGACTGCACCAGCAGATCGAGGTCGCGCAGGATCAGCGTGCCTTTGGTCAGGATCGAGAAGGGGTTGGCGTGGTCGCGCAGCGCGGCGAGGATGCCCGGCATCAGGCGGTAGCGGCCCTCTGCGCGCTGATAGCAGTCGACGTTCGTGCCCATCGCGATGTGCTCGCCCAGCCAGCGGCGCGAGCCGAGCTGGCGGCGCAGCAGCTCCGGGGCGTTCACCTTGACCACGATCTGGGAGTCGAAGTCGATCCCCGTGTCGAGGTCCAGATAGCTGTGTGACTTGCGGGCGAAGCAGTACACGCACGCGTGCGAGCAGCCGCGATAGGGGTTGACCGTCCACTCGAAGGGCATGCGCGAGGCCCCGGGCACCCGGTTGATGATCGAGCGGGCCCGCACCTCGTGGAAGGTGATTCCACGGAACTCGGGCGTGTCGAAGGTACGGCTGACCACGGCGTCCGCGCCGAACAGCGCGGCGTCGGCCGCCCGGCTGTGACCGCCGGACTCCACTGTGAGGTTCTCCCAGCGCATGACGCCTCCTCGGTAGCACTGCCCCCAGAGTGAAACACTTGTTCGAATTACTGCGCAAGGGCCATTCCTGATCGCTTCCGGCGCCCGAGGGCACCCCGATTTGGGTGGCCGTGGGCGGGGGTGGTTGGCTTGCCCCAACCCCCGAGCGAGCAAGTCCTGGAGGAACCCAATGGCGCAGGTCGAGGCCACTACCGAGCGGGTCGTCGCGGCAGACGCGGAGAAGGTGTTCGATGCCCTCGCCGACTACAGCGGCACGCGCGCGAAGCTGCTGCCCGAGCACTTCAGCGAGTACGAAGTGCGCGAGGGCGGCGACGGCGAGGGCACCCTCGTCCACTGGAAGCTCCAGGCCACCAGCAAGCGGGTCCGCGACTGCCTCCTGGAGGTCGGTGAGCCCACCGACGGCGAGCTGGTCGAGAAGGACCGCAACTCCTCGATGGTCACCACCTGGCGGGTCACCCCGGCCGGCGAGGGCAAGTCCCGCGTCGTCGTGACCACCGTCTGGAACGGCGCCGGCGGGATCGGCGGCTTCTTCGAGAAGACCTTCGCGCCCAAGGGCCTCGGCCGGATCTACGACCTGGTGCTCGAAAAGCTCGCCACCGAGGTCGAGAAGTAAGTCCCCGGCGTTCGGGGGTCGTTGACCTCCCTCACCGGTTCGAGTGGATCTCCGTTCCGCACGCCGGTATGCCGTAACTCGTCGCGCTTGCTCGTAGTTGTCGCCCAAAGCGGGAATTGTGCGGCAGCGCGACGAGGGGAGCGGTACGTGGGCGGGACCACTCTGGTGCAGGGCGAACTGCGGGGCGAAGCGGCCGTGGCGCCCCCGCAGGCCCCTGCCGCTGCTCCGGCCGCGACGGCCGAACTGGGCCCGCGCCAAGTGCGGTTGGTCTTCCTGGGGCTGATGTTGGCGCTGCTCCTCGCCGCCCTGGAGCAGATGATCGTCGCCACCGCGCTCCCGAAGATCGTCGGCGAGCTGCACGGTCTGGACAAGATGTCCTGGGCGATCACCGCCTACCTGCTCACGGCCACCGTCGGACTGCCGGTCTACGGCAAGCTCGGCGACCTGCTCGGCCGCAAGGGTGTCTTCCAGTTCGCCATCGTCGTCTTCGTGATCGGCTCGGCGCTCGCGGGCCGGGCGCAGAGCATGGACCAGTTGATCGCCTTCCGCGCGGTTCAGGGCATCGGCGCCGGCGGACTCATGATCGGCGTGCAGGCGATCATCGCGGACATCGTGCCGCCCCGGCAGCGCGGCCGCTTCATGGGCCTGATCGGCGCCGCGTTCGGCCTCGCGTCCGTCGCCGGACCCCTGCTCGGCGGCTACTTCACGGACCACCTCTCCTGGCGCTGGTGCTTCTACTTCAACGTCCCCTTCGGCGTCCTCACCCTGGCCGTCGTCACCGTCGTACTGAAGCTCCCGAAGCCCCAAGTCAAGCCGCGGTTCGACGTGTTGGGCGCGCTGCTGCTCGCGGCCGCCTCCACCTGCCTCGTCCTGCTGACCAGTTGGGGCGGCACCGAGTACGCGTGGGGCTCGCGGGTGATCCTCGGCCTCGGTGCGGGAGCGGTGGCCGCCACCGTCCTCTTCCTCCTCGCCGAGCACTTCGCCGCCGAACCCCTCATCCCGCTGCGGCTGTTCAGGGACTCGGTCTTCAACGTCACCGGCCTGGTGGGCCTGGTGATCGGCGTCGCGCTGTTCGGCGCCGCCAGCTATCTGCCGACCTTCCTGCAGATGGTCGACGGGGCCTCCGCCACCGAGTCGGGCCTGCTGATGCTGCCCATGATGGGTGGGATCGTCGGCGCCTCGATCGTCTCCGGGCAACTCATCAGCCACACCGGGCGCTACAAGATCTACCCGGTCCTCGGCAGTGCCGTGTCCGTCCTCGGCATGTGGCTGCTGTCCCGGCTCGAGGTCGACACGCCCCGGCTGCACTACAGCATCTGGATGGCGGTCCTCGGCGCCGGCATCGGCATGGTGATGCCGGTCCTGATCCTCGCCGTGCAGAACTCCGTGCGCCCCGCCGACCTCGGTACAGCCACCAGCGCCAACAACTACTTCCGGCAGATCGGCGGCAGCGTGGGCGCCGCGATCTTCGGGACCCTGTTCGCCGACCGGCTCGCGGACGCCCTGGCGAAACGCCTCCCCACGCGCGCGGGTGCACAGCTTCCCGACCCGGACTCCATCACCCCGCAGCTCGTCCACGCGCTGCCCGCGCCGCTGCGCGACGACTACATCCGGGCGTACGCCGACGCCATGCCCCGGATCTTCCTCTACCTGGTGCCGGTGCTCGCCCTCGGCCTGGTCATCGCCTTCTTCCTCAAGGAGATCCCCCTCTTGAACAGCGCAGCGTCCCCCCACGCCGCCGAAACGGAGCCCGTGCCCGTGAACGCCCCCATCCCGCAGGCTCGTTCGCAGTACGCCGCCGGAATTCCCGTCTGCGGCACGGTGCAGCACCCCGACGGGACCGTCGTCCCCCGCGCGGCGCTCACGCTCATCGACGTGTCCGGACAGCAGATCGGACGGGGCGCGAGCGGCGAGGACGGGCGATACGCGCTGTCCACGCCCGGCTCGGGGTCCTACGTCCTCATCGCCGCCGCGGGCGGCCACCAGCCGCAGGCCGTCTCCGTCACCGTCGGCGAGCGCCCCGTCGAGCTGGACGTCGTCCTCGGCGGCGCCGGACGCCTCGCCGGCCATGTGCTGACCGCCGACGGCACCCCCGTGCGGGACGCCGCCGTCACGCTCACCAACGTTCACGGCGAGGTCGTCGCCACCACCCGCAGCGGACGCGAGGGCGGCTACGTCATCACCGAGCTGGTGGCCGGCGAGTACACCCTCGCCGCCAGTGCGCCCGCGTACCGCCCGGCCGCCCTCCCCGTGAGTGTCCAGGCCTCCCGGGAGACCCGCCAGGACGTCGAACTCGCGGGCGGCGCCGTGCTGCGCGGCACCGTACGGGCGGGCGGCGGACGGCCCGTCGAGGACGCGCGCGTGACGCTGCTCGACGCGGCGGGCAACGTCGTGGACACGCTCACCACCGGCCCCGACGGAACGTTCCGGTTCGTCGACCTGTCCTCCGGCGAGTACACCGTCATCGCCGCCGGTTACCCGCCGGTGGCCACCGTGCTCCAGGTCGCGGGAGGCGGACGGACCGAGCGGGACCTGCAGTTGGGGCACGAAGACTGACGCGGCCTCACACGCCCGGCGCGCGCCCCCGCGCGCGGAGTCCGTCGCGCCGCACCAATTCCCGCATTGCCGCACATCACCAACGGCCGGAGCCGTACGGTGGACGAGGCGGCACAGATCTTGCGGAGCCGTGGGGAGAGAGGGCCTGGGCCATGGAAAGTGGCACCGACCGTGGCACCGAGAGGGATGCACCTCCCAGCCGCGGAGCTGGGAACAGCGTGGCGCCGGAGCCCGCCGCGGCAGGCCGCGTCCCCCTGGCCGTGGTCGTGGTGGACCGCGACGGCCTCGTCTCCCACTGGAGCAGGGGTGCCGGTCTGCTCTTCGGAGTCCCCAAGGACGACGCGATCGGGCACTCGGCGGTCGACCTGCTGCCCGTCGCCGGTGCGCTGCCCGAGGAGGAGGACGTCAGCCCCTACGGGGCGTACGCGGCGTACGACGGACTCGGCCCCGGCCTCGAATCGTCCCTCGACGGCAGGTTCTCCTACCCGGCCGCGGGCCGCGCCCGCCTCACCGTCCCCGAACACGAAGACCGCGTCGACGTGTTGTGGTGGGCGTACCCCCTCGTCGGCCCGGGGCAGGAGCGGCTGCTCGTCCTCGCCGCCGACGCCGGCGGACTCCGGCAGGACGAATTCGACGACAACGACGCGGACATGGCGTTCGAGCGGATCGCGCCCGGCTTCGCCCTGCACACGGACTTCCCCGGCGCCGAGGAACTGGCCCGCCGGCTGCCCGAGATCCTGCCCAGCATGAGCGTCGACGAAGGCGCCCGCATCGTCTCCCAGGTCCTCGAACTGGGCTATCCGGTCCTGGAGTTCAGCCAGAACGACCGGGTGCCCGTCACGCCGGACTGGGGCGTGCCCCGGCGCGCCGAGCGCAAGGCGCGCCGCGAGCGGGCCGCGAAGGCGGCGGCCGAAGGCCTGCCGGTGGCAAAGGAAGCGGCCGACGAGGCCGAGGACCTGGAGTACGCCGCCGTACGCGAACACCTGGAGTTCCTCAACGAGGTCAGCGGGAGGATCGGCACCTCACTCGACCTGTCCCGCACCATCATCGAGGTCAGCAGGGCCGTCGTCCCGCGCTTCACGGACGTGGCCGGCACCTATCTGCGCGAACAGGTCGTCGCCGGCGAGGGGTTCCCCGACGGCGTTCCGGACACGACCACCATGTGGCACCGGGTCGCCCTCGAGCACACCGACGAACCCGGCCGCTGGGACGACGTCGTGCCCGTCGGCGAGGCCATGCCGTTCCCGGCGCACACACCGTTCTTCCAGTGCATGACCAGCGGCGAGCCCGTCCTCGTGCCGCGCATCAGCGAGGAGATGGGCCACGCCATCGCCTCGCAGTTCGAGAAGCGGGACATCCGGCCGCTGATCACCCACCGCTCCATGCTGATCGTGCCCCTGAAGGCACGCAACGTGGTACTCGGCTTCATGATCCTGCTGCGCCACCCGGAGCGCGTCGAGTTCAACGACATGGACCGCGTCACCGGCGCCGAACTCGCCGCCCGCGCGGGCCTCGTGCTCGACAACGCGCGCATGTACACGTACCAGGAGAGCGTCGCCGAGACCCTCCAGGACAGCATGCTGCCGCACATCCCGCCGCGCATGGCGGGCTGCGACATCGCCACCCGCTATCTGCCGGGCACGCTCCTCGGACGCGTCGGCGGCGACTGGTTCGACTCGGTGAAGCTCCCCGGCGCCCGCACCGCCCTCGTCGTCGGCGACGTCATGGGTCATGGCCTCAACTCGGCCGCCATGATGGGCCAGTTGCGTACGGCCGTGCAGACCATGGCGGCCCTCGACCTGCCGCCCGCCCAGCTCCTGCGCAACCTCGACGACCTCGCCCAGCGCCTCGGCGACAACTACCTCGCGACGTGTCTGTACGCCGTCTACGACCCGATCGTGAACGAGCTGCACATCGCCAACGCCGGGCACATCCCGCCCGTACTGGTCCGCGCCGGGGACGGCCGCAGCGAGCTGCTCGACCTGCCGACGGGCGCGCCGATCGGCGTCGGCGGGGTGCCCTTCGAGGCGGTACGCGTGCGCGTGCAGCCCGGCGACCGGCTCGTGATGTGCACCGACGGGCTCGTCGAGGTGCGCGGCGAGGACATCGGCGTGGGCCTGGCGACGCTGTGCGAGTCCGCGGCCCACCCGGCCGCCTCCATGGACGACGCCTGCGACACGATCATCCGCGCCCTCAACACGTGTGGCGGCCGCAAGGACGATGTCGCCCTGCTGCTGGTCCGGCTCAACGGCGTCGAGCCGGACGACGTCGCCGAGTGGCGCCTCGCCCTCGACCCGATCGAGGTCGGCCGCGCGCGTGCCGTCGTCCGTGAACAGCTCCACGACTGGGGGCTCGCGAAACTCGCCCCCACCGCGGAGCTGTTGGTCAGCGAGCTCGTCACCAACGCCGTACGGCACTCCCACAGCCGCCCCGTCGAACTGCGGCTCGTCCGCGGCGACACCCTGCTGTGCGAGGTGGACGACGACGACCACGACCTGCCGACGCTGCGGAGCGCCGGCCCGGAGGACGAGTTCGGGCGCGGGCTGCGTGTCGTCAGCACCCTCGCCCGCGAGTGGGGCACCAGCCGTACGAAGGCGGGCAAGACCGTCTGGTTCGAGCTGACCCTGCCGCGGCGCTGACCGCACGGCACCGGCGCCGACGCCGCGCCAAGAGGCGTGAGAGGCGTACGGGGGCGCGTGCCGCTCGAATGCGGCGTGAAGGTATGCGCCACGCGCTTGAAGCCGTGACCAGGGCGCGATAGACCGTACTGGCCCGTCACTTGAGACGGGTCGGCGTCGCACCCTGGGGAGTTCGGCATGAGCGTGACGAGTCGGTACCGGGAGGCCTGGGAGGGCTTCTGGCGTGAGGCCCCCGAGGAACGGGGGGCCGTGTTCTGGGACGCGGAGCCGGCCCTGACCGTCGGCGTACACCTGGCGTTGTTCGAGCCGCACCTCACCGCCCCCGGCCTGGCGATGGTCGACCTCGGCTGCGGAAACGGCACCCAGACCCGTTTCCTCGCCGACCGCTTCCCGCACGTCGTCGGCGCCGATCTGTCCGCCGCCGCGCTCGACCACGCCCGGCACGCCGACCCCGCCGGGCAGGCGACGTACCGCGTGCTCGACGCCGTCGAGAAGAGCGAGACGGAGACGCTGCACGCGGAACTCGGCGACGCCAACGTCTATATGCGCGGTGTCCTGCACCAGGCCGAACCCGACGACCGGCAGCCCATGGTGGACGGGCTCGCCGCGCTCGTCGGCGAGCGCGGCCGGCTCTTCCTCGTGGAACTCTCCGAGGCCGCCAAGCCCGTCCTGGTGGGTCTGGCGCAGAACCCCGCGGGACCGCCGCCCAAGCTCGCGCCGATCTTCCAGCACGGCATCGCTCCCGGTGAAGTGGCCGACGAAGCCGTGCCCGAGTATCTGAGAACGGCCGGCCTCTCGATCCTGGCCGGCGGTGAACTCCCGCTGATCACCACCGAGTTCGGCCCCGACGGCAGCCGGATCGAGCTGCCGTCGAAGTGGGTGGTGGCGGGGCGGACGAGCTGAGGCCGACGCCTTGAGGTGAGGGTGGGGCCGCCGGGGAACTCCCGCGGAGGGCAGTTCGTTTTAAACGAACAGAATTCGAAATCTCGACCAAGGTCGGGTCATCGAGTTCCCAAGGTTCGCAAAGTTCGCGAGTTCGCCGAGTCCCACCCCACGTCACGGAGGCCCGAACCATGACCTCGAACCACTCCCGCCCATCCCGGCGCGCCGTGCTCGGCGGAGCCGCCCTGACCACGCTCGCGGTGGCGACCGGCACGGGCACCGCGAGCGCCACGCCTTCCACGGGCAGAGCCACCTGGCCGACGGAGTTCCCGCTCCCCGACGGCTGGCTTCCCGAGGGCATCGCGATCGGCAGCAGGCCGTATGCCTACATGGGCTCGCGCGCCAACGGCGGCATCTACCGCACCGACCTGCGCACGGGCGAGGGCGGGGTCCTCCACGCGGGCGCGACCGGCCAGGTGGCCGTCGGGCTGAAGCTGGACCGCGACGGCCTGCTGTACGTCGCGGGCAGTACCGGAGTCGCCCGCATCCACGACTCCCGCACCGGCGAGATCGTGACCACGGTCCAACTGACCGACGCGACCGGGCACTTCATCAACGACGTCACCCTGCTCGGCGACCGCGCCTGGTTCACCGACTCGCGCGACGCCGTCCTGTACGGCGTACCGCGTGGCCGCAAGGGCGCCGTGCGCGCCCTGCCGCTGAGCGGCGACTGGGTGCAGACGCCGGACGTCAACAACGCCAACGGGATCGTGGGCACCCCCGACGACCGCGGCCTGATCGTCGTCAGCAGCACGCCCGGCAAGCTGTACAACGTCAGCCTCAAGTCGGGGTCCGCCACCGAGATCGCCCTGGTCGGCGCGGAGAACGTGGCCAACGGCGACGGCCTGTGGCGCATAGGCCGCACGCTGTACGTCGTACAGAACCGGCTGAACCTGATCAGTGTGTTCGCCCTCGACGCCAGGGCCACCACCGCCACCCTGCGCCGCACGATCACCGACCCCCGCTTCGACGTCCCCACGACCGCCGCCCGCTTCGGCGACCGCCTGTACCTCGTCAACGCCCGCTTCACCAGCCCGCAGACGCCGGAGACGACGTTCAACGCCGTTGCCGTGTCGCTCTGACGCGGAAAGGGCCCTTCCTGGCCGGTTCCTCCCGTGGCGCGTAACGTGACGCAACATGAAGATCCTGATCAGCGCAGACATGGAGGGCGCGACGGGGGTGACCTGGCCGGCCGATGTGCTGCCCGGGACACCGCAGTGGGAACGGTGCCGCTCGATGTTCACCTCGGACGTCAACGCCGCCGTGCTGGGATTCTTCGACGGCGGCGCCGACGAGGTCCTCGTCAACGAGGCCCACTGGACCATGCGCAACCTGCTGCTGGAGCAGTTGGACGAGCGGACCGAGATGCTCACCGGCCGCCACAAGTCCCTCTCCATGGTGGAGGGCGTGCAGCACGGGGACGTGGACGGCATCGCGTTCGTCGGCTATCACGCCGGCGCGGGCATGGAGGGCGTCCTCGCCCACACCTACCTCGCCAACTCCATCACCGGGGTCTGGCTGAACGACGTACGGGCGAGTGAGGGTCTGCTCAACGCGCACGTCGTCGCCGAGTACGGGGTGCCCGTCGTCCTCGTCACCGGCGACGACGTGGCCTGCGAGGACGCCCTCGGGTACGCGCCCGAGGCGCTGAAGGTCGCCGTCAAGGACCATGTCTCGCGGTACGCGGCGGTGTGCCGCACGCCGGCCAGGACCGCGGGCGACATCCGCGCCGCCGCCAAGGAGGCCGCACAGCTGGCGGTCCGTCAGGAACCGGTCCAGGCAGGGCCGTTCACCGTCGCCCTCGAGTTCGACGCCGAACACCTCGCCATGGCCGCCACGGTCGTGCCGGGCGTCCACCGGATCGGGGAGCGGAAGGTGGCGTACACCAGCGGGACCATGTACGAGGGGATTCGTACCTTCAAGGCGGTCACCACGATCGTCTCGGCCGCCGTGGAGGAGCAGTATGGCTGACCAGCAGGCTCTGGACGAGGTCGTCCGGTTCACCTCCGACCTCATCCGCATCGACACCACCAACCGCGGCGGCGGCGACTGCCAGGAACGGCCCGCCGCCGAGTACGCCGCCGAGCAGCTGGCCGGGGCGGGCCTGGAGCCCACGCTCCTGGAGCGCACCAAGGGCCGTGCCAACGTGGTCGCCCGTATCGAGGGCACCGACCCGTCCGCCGACGCACTGCTGCTGCACGGTCACCTGGACGTCGTACCGGCCCAGGCCGACGACTGGAGCGTGCACCCCTTCTCCGGGGAGATCCGGGACGGGGTCGTCTGGGGGCGTGGCGCGGTCGACATGAAGAACATGGACGCGATGATCCTCGCCGTCGTACGGGGCTGGGCGCGGGAGGGTGTGCGGCCCCGGCGCGACGTCGTGATCGCGTTCACCGCGGACGAGGAGGCCAGCGCCGAGGACGGCTCCGGGTTCCTCGCCGATCAGCACGCGGACCTGTTCGAGGGCTGCACCGAGGGCGTCAGCGAGTCGGGGGCCTTCACCTTCCACGACGGCAGCGGGCGGCAGATCTATCCCATCGCGGCCGGTGAGCGCGGCACGGGCTGGCTCAAGCTCACCGCGCGCGGGCGCGCCGGGCACGGATCCAAGGTCAACAAGGAGAACGCCGTCACCCGCCTCGCGGCAGCGATCACGCGGATCGGTGAGCACGAGTGGCCGCTGCGGCTGACTGAGACCGTGCGCGCGGCCCTGACCGAACTCGCCGCGCTGTACGGCATCGAGACCGACCTGCGCGACGTGGACGGGCTGCTCGACAAGCTCGGTCCGGCCGCCAAGCTCGTCGAGTCGACCGTACGCAACAGCGCCAACCCGACCATGCTGGACGCCGGTTACAAGATCAACGTGATCCCGGGGGAAGCCGTGGCGCACGTCGACGGACGGTATCTGCCGGACGGCGAGGACGAGTTCCGCGCCACCCTCGACCGGCTCACCGGGCCCGACGTGGACTGGGAGTTCCACCACCGTGAGGTGGCACTCCAGGCGCCGCTGGACTCGCCGACGTACGCGAGGATGCGTGCCGCCGTCGAGGAGTTCGCGCCCGAGGGGCATGTGGTGCCGTACTGCATGTCGGGCGGCACGGACGCCAAGCAGTTCTCGCGGCTCGGCATCACCGGGTACGGCTTCACACCGCTGAAGCTCCCGGAGGGCTACGACTACCAGGCCATGTTCCACGGGGTCGACGAGCGGGTCCCGGTCGAGGCGCTGCACTTCGGTGTCCGCGTCCTCGACCGCTTCCTGCGCGACGCCTAGGCGAGTTGGGGGAGAACGTGCAGACCCTGGCGTACGGATCCTGGCCCTCGCCCATCGACGCGGCGCTCGCCGCCGCGCACGACGGGCACCCCGAATACGTCGGCTTCGTCGGCGACGAGGCGTGGTGGACCGAGCCACGGCCCGCCGAGGGCGGCCGTCGCACCCTGGTGCGGCGGCGCGCCGACGGCCGGGAGGAGCCGGTCCTGCCCGCACCGTGGAACGTCCGCAGCCGCGTCATCGAGTACGGCGGACACCCCTGGGCCGGCACTCTGCTGGACGGCCGACCGCTCCTGGTGTTCGTGAACTTCGCCGACCAGCGGCTCTATCGGTACGAGCCCGGAAGCGACCCGCGCCCCCTCACCCCCGTGTCCCTCGTGGGCGGCGGACTGCGCTGGGCGGAGCCGCAGTTGCGCCCCGAGCGCGGTGAAGTGTGGTGCGTGCTCGAGGAGTTCACCGGCGACGGACCCACCGACGTGCGCCGCGTCCTGGCCGCGGTGCCGCTGGACGGCTCGGCGGCCCAGGACCGGGACGCCGTACGCGAACTCACCGACGACCGGCACCGGTTCGTCACCGGTCCCCGCGTCTCGCCCGACGGGCGGCGCGCGGCCTGGCTGGCCTGGGACCATCCCCGCATGCCGTGGGACGGCACGGAACTGATCGTCGCCGAGGTCGGCGACGACGGCACGCTCCGACAGGCGCGGACGGTCGCCGGAGGCCCGGACGAGTCGATCGCCCAGGCGGACTGGGCCCCGGACGGCTCGCTCCTGCACGCGAGCGACCGCACCGGCTGGTGGAACCTCTACCGCGACGGCGCCCCGATCTGCCCGCGCGAGGAGGAGTTCGGCGGGCCGCTGTGGAAGCTCGGCCAGCGCTGGTTCGCCCCGCTGGACAGCGGCCTGATCGCCGTCGTGCACGGCCGCGGCGCCAGCGCGCTCGGGATACTGGACCCCGAGACCGGCGAGGTCGTCGACGCGGCCGGCCCCTGGACCGAGTTCGGGCCCACGCTCGCGGTGCACGGCGAGCGCGTCGTCGCCGTGGGGGCCAGCCCGCGCAGCGCGTACGAGGTGGTGGAGTTCGACACCCGTACGGGCCGGGCCCGGGTGATCGGCGCCGAGCACGACGACGCCGTGGACCCCGCCCACTATCCCGAGCCCCAGATCCGCACGTTCACCGGCCCCGCCGGACGCGACATCCACGCGCACATCTACCCGCCCCACAACCCCGGCTGCGTCTCGCCCGGCGACGAGCTGCCGCCGTACGTCGTCCGGGCGCACGGCGGCCCCACCAGCCGGGCACCGCTCGTGCTGGACCTGGAGATCGCCTACTTCACCTCCCGTGGCATCGGCGTCGCCGAGGTCAACTACGGGGGCTCGACCGGGCACGGGCGCTCGTACCGGGACCGGCTGCGCGAGCAGTGGGGCGTGGTGGACGTCGAGGACTGCGCGGCCGTCGCCCTCGCCCTCGCCGACGAGGGCACCGCCGACCGCCGCCGGCTCGCGATCCGCGGCGGCAGCGCGGGCGGCTGGACCACGGCCGCCTCGCTCACCCAGACCGATGTGTACGCCTGCGGCACGATCCTCTACCCGATCCTCGATCTCGCGGGCTGGGGCGAGGGGGAGACCCACGACTTCGAGTCGCGGTACCTGGAGACCCTGGTCGGGCCGCTCGCCGAGGTGCCCGGCCGGTACGCGGAGCGGTCGCCCGCCGAGCACGCCGACCGCATCACCGCGCCCTTCCTGCTGCTGCAGGGCCTGGACGACGTGATCTGCCCGCCCGCGCAGTGCGAACGGTTCCTGGAGCGGCTGGCGGGACGGCGGGTCCCGCACGCGTACATCGCCTTCGAGGGGGAGGGGCACGGCTTCCGGCGGGCCGACACCATGATCCGCGTCCTGGAGTCCGAACTCTCCCTGTACGCCCAGGTGTTCGGGCTGAACACGCACGGCGTCCCGACCCTGGAACTGTCCAAGTGAGCGAGCACGTGAGAGAGCAAGTGAGCGATCAGGCGAGAGAACTCCTACGACCGTCCCGGCTCGCGCCCGGCGCCCGCGTCGCCGTCGTCGCGCCCAGCGGGCCCGTGCCCGAGGAGCGGCTGCAGGCGGGGCTCGACGTGCTGCGCGGCTGGGACCTCGACCCGGTGGTGGCTCCCCATGTACTGGACCAGCACGCCGGGTTCGACTACCTGGCGGGCACGGACGCGGACCGGGCCGCCGACCTGCAGAGCGCCTGGTGCGACCCTTCGGTGGACGCGGTGCTGTGCGCGCGGGGCGGGTACGGAGCGCAGCGGATGGTCGACCTGCTCGACTGGGAGGCGATGCGGGCCGCGGGGCCCAAGGTGTTCGTGGGCTTCAGCGACATCACGGTGCTGCACCAGGCGTTCGCCACCCGGCTGGGCCTGGTCACCCTGCACGGACCGGCGGCCGCCGGTGTCGACTTCATCAAGAACGCCCGGGCGCAGGAGCACCTGAAGGCCACGCTGCTGGCTCCGGAGACGGTCCGCACCATCGCCGCCTCCGACGGCGCCACCCTGGTCGCGGGGCGGGCCCGGGGCGTCACGCTGGGCGGGTGTCTGAGCATGCTCGCCTCCGACCTCGGGACGCCGCACGCCCGCGACGGCGCCCGTGGCGGGCTGCTGCTGATCGAGGACGTCGGTGAACAGCCGTACCGCATCGACCGGATGCTCACCCAGCTGCTGCGCGGCGGATGGCTCGACGGCGTCACCGGGATCGCGCTCGGGTCGTGGGCGCAGTGCGGTCCGTACGAGAAAGTGCGCGCGGTCCTGGTCGACCGGCTCGCCGGTCTGGGCGTGCCCGTCGTGGAGGAGTTCGGATTCGGGCACTGCGCGGGTGCGTTGACCGTCCCGTTCGGCGTGACGGCCGAACTCGACTCCGACGCCCGCACCCTGACGCTCGATCAGCCCGCCCTGCGCTGAGCGGCCTGCCCGACCTGTCTTCGCGGGTCTGTCCTTCGTCGACCGGACAACCTGTCCTTCCCCGACCTGCCCGCACCGACCAGGCTTCACTGAATATCCGTCAAGAACACTCGTCTGGGCGATTGACCTCCTCTGACACGTGTCACACCATGACAACCGGCCAGTACTTACTGGTCGGTAAGCAGGGCTGCCCTGAGTGTGGAGGTCTCAGTGTCCCGACGCGTGCCCAGATCCCGAGCTCCCCTCGCCGTCGCCCTGGGCGCGGCCCTCACCGTGCCCCTGGCGCTGACCGCTCCCGCGGCCGCGGCCGGTCAATACACCGTCACCGCGCTGAAGTTCACCGTCCAGGCGGGCGGCCGCACCTGCACGGTCGACGCCGACCTGTACCGCCCGGCGGGTGTCGACAGAGCCCACCCGGCTCCGGCCGTGGTCGCCACGAACGGCTTCGGCGGCAGCAAGTCCGACGGTTCGACCGACGCCATCGGCAAGGCCTTCGCGGAGCGCGGCTATGTGTCCCTGATCTACTCCGGGCTCGGCTTCGGCGGGTCCGGCTGTCTGATCTCGCTCGACGACCCGGGCATCGACGGCACGGCCGCCGCACGGCTGATCGACTTCCTGGGCGGCAAGCGCGCCGCGGACGACGGCACCAGGGCCGACTTCGTCACCCTCGACGGCACCGGTGACCCGCGGGTCGGCATGATCGGCGGCTCGTACGGCGGGGCCATCCAGATGGCGACGGCCGCGGTCGACCACCGTGTCGACGCGCTCGTCCCTCTCATCACCTGGAACAACCTCGCCTACGCGCTGGACCCGAACAACGCCTCCGGCAGCGTCCCCGGCGCGTTCAAGTGGCAGTGGGCCAACGGGTTCTACCTCATCGGCGAGAGCCAGCCGCTGACGCAGCCGAACCTCGACCCGTCCCGGATCAACGCCCTCACCTGTCTGCACTTCGTCACCAGGGCGTGCAACACCATCAGCACGCTCAACTCCGGAACCTATCCGGCCGCCAAGACCGCCGAGTTGCTCGCCTACTCCCACAGCGTCTCCCCGATCTCGTACCTGAGCCGGGTCAAGGCGCCCACCCTGCTGATCCAGGGGCAGGCCGACAGCCTCTTCAACCTCAACGAGGCGACAGCGACGTACAAGACGCTCAAGGCGCAGGGCACGACCGCCAAGATGATCTGGCAGTCCTGGGGACACAGCGGCGGCATTACCGACCCGGCGGGTGGTGAACTCAACCTCAGCCAGGGCAACTTGGAGACCAGTTACGTCGGCCGACGGATCCTCTCCTGGTTCGACCGCTACCTTGGCAAGCAGACGAGTACCGACACCGGACCGGCCTTCGCCTACTACCGCGACTGGATCACCGACCCCAACGGCACCTACGCCACGGCCGACCGGCTCCCCGCGCTCAGCCGGAGGTACTACCTCTCCGGCGACGGCAAGCTCGTCGACAACCGCAAGAAGGTGGCCCGCGGCAGCCGTACGTACACCAACCAGCTGATTCCCACGAGCCATTCGGAGAGCTCGCTGGCCGGAATCGCCAAGATCCCGGACCCGGGGCCGTACGACACCGCGGGCACCTATCTCGGCTGGACCAGCGAACCGCTCGCCCGCACCACGGATGTCGTCGGCGCGCCCCGGGCCACGCTGAAGGTCGTCTCCCCGAAGGCCAAGGCGGCGCAGAACTCCGGCAACGCGGCCGACAAGCTCGTCCTCTTCGCCAAGCTGTACGACGTCGCGCCCGACGGCACCAAGACGCTGGTGCGTCGGCTGATCGCGCCGGTCCGGGTGCCGGACGTGACCAAGAGCTTCACCGTGACCCTGCCGGCCATCGTGCACCGGTACGAGAAGGGGCACCGGCTGCGGTTCGTGATCGCGGCGAGCGACGACGCGTACTTCGGGAACCGGGGGATCAAGCCGGTGACCGTGGTCAGCGCGCCCCGCGACACCGGGGTGCTGGAGCTGCCCGTGCTCGGCGGCTGAGTCGTCGTCGGGCGCCGGAGTGCCGCACGGGCGTAATTCGCGCGGCGGCGCAGCCGGTCCGCCGTAGGGTGGCGGGATGCCGCACATCGCATCCCGCTACCTCGCCGAGGGCCCCCGCGTGGGCATACGTCACTTCAGCTACGAGGACGGTGCCGAGTTCTCCGCCCGTGCGCGTGAGAGCAAGGACCTGCACCAGCCCTGGCTGTTCCCGCCGAACACCGCGAACGCGTACACCGCGTACGCGGGCCGGCTGATCGAGGACCCGACCAAGGCCGGGTTCCTGGTCTGCGAGAAGGACGGCGGGGACGGCGTGGACGCCGGAGCCATCGCCGGGTTCATCAACATCAACAACATCGTCGAGGGCGGCTTCCAGTGCGGCGCGCTCGGTTACGGCGCCTTCGCGCACGCCGCCGGGCGCGGGCTGATGCGGGAAGGCCTCGACCTCGTCGTGGGGTACGCGTTCGGCCCGATGCGGCTGCACCGCCTGGAGATCAACGTGCAGCCCCAGAACGCCGCGTCGATCGCGCTGGCCCGCTCCTGCGGCTTCCACCTCGAAGGCTTCTCGCCGAACATGATCTTCATCGACGGGGCCTGGCGGGATCACGAGCGCTGGGCGATCACCACCGAGATGCGGGCTCGGCGTTGATCTTCATCGTGTCGTCCCCGGTGACGGTCGATTTCAGGCCGCGGAAGCCGTAGCCGAGGCTCCGGAGTGCGGTCTTCGGCGCTGAGCGCTCCGCTGTGAGTGCCGCCGTACGCCGTCGGTCGTCTGCCGCGACATCGTGGCTGGTCGCGCAGTTTCCCGCGCCCCTTCGGGGCGCCGGCGAACCGCGACCTCGGGCTGTTCCGGTTTTGCGGAATCCTGACCGGTAGGTCCCCTGGCCAGCTCACCGGTGAGCGGCTTCCATGGTGATCGTGACGACGATCCGACGTGAGGTACTGACGTTGCCCGCAGCGGAGTTGGGTCCGGACAACCCGCTCCCTCCGCTGCGGCTGCTCCACGAGATGCACCGCATCGAGGACCGCGACCGGTACGACCTGCCGAGGGACATGGCACGTCAGGCCGGCCTCGCGCCACTGCGCAGTCTGCTGCCGGTGCGGGTGAGAGACGGCTACGGCCGGGCGCGTGAACCTCAAGAGATCGACGCCCTGGTGATCGAGAACGACCGGTTGCGCGCCACCGTACTGCCCGGTCTGGGCGGCCGGGTCGTCTCCCTCTTCCACAAGCCGACCGACCGCGAACTCCTCTACCGCAACCCGGTGTTCCAGCCCGCCAACTTCGCCCTCAACGGCGCCTGGTACTCCGGCGGCATCGAATGGAACATCGGCGCCACCGGCCACACCACCCTCGCCTGCTCCCCGCTGCATGCCGCCCGGGTCCCCGCCCCCGACGGCGGCGAGATGCTCCGGCTGTGGGAGTGGGAACGCCTGCGCGACCTGCCCTTCCAGGTCGACCTCTGGCTGCCGGAACACTCCGACTTCCTGTACGTCGGCGTCCGTATCCGCAATCCGCACGAGCGGCCCGTGCCGACCTACTGGTGGTCCAACATCGCCGTACCCGAGGAACGCCGGGTGCTGGCACCGGCGGAAGAGGCCTGGCACTTCGGGTACGAGCGGCGGCTGCGTCGGGTGCCTGTGCCGTCGTACGAGGGAATCGACCGTACGTACCCGCTCAACAGCCCTTATGCCGCGGACTACTTCTACGAGCTGCCGGACGCCCGGCGCCGTTGGATCGCCGCCCTCGATGCCGACGGCCACGGGCTCGTGCAGACCTCCACCGACGAGCTGCGCGGCCGCAAGCTGTTCGTGTGGGGCACCGGCGACGGCGGGCGCCGCTGGCAGGAATGGCTCACCGAACCGGGCACCGGCGGCTACTGCGAGATCCAAGCAGGGCTCGCGCGCACGCAGTTGGAGCACGTGCTGCTGGACGCGGAGAGCGAGGTGAGCTGGCTGGAGGCGTACGGGCCGCTGGAATCACCCCCGGCGGGGGAGTGGAACACCGTCCTGCACGAGACCGAGACCCGACTCGAAGCCGCACTCCCGCGCGCCGACGTCGACGCCGCCCACGCCGCCTGGAAGCCGAGCGCCGACACCGAACCCGGCGAGATCCTCGCCGTCGGCTCCGGCTGGGGCGCGCTCGAAGTGGCGCGCACCGACTGGAAGTTGCCCGGCACCCCCTTCGACGAGGGCACGCTCGGCGACGCCCAGGAGCCCTGGCTGCAGCTGCTGCGCGCCGGTACCTTCCCCGAGCCGCGCCGCGTGCGGCCGCCCGGCGAGACCCTGGTCGCCCCGCACTGGCGGGACATGCTGGAGACCGCGCCCGCGACCCCGCTGACCGAATACCACCTGGGCGTCGCCCAGTGGCATGCCGGCGACCGGGCGCAGGCGGTGCGAAGTTGGGAGCGGGCCCTCGAACTCGCCCCGTCGCTCTGGCCGTTACTGCGCTGCCTCGCCGTCGCCGACCAGGACACCGGCCATCACGAGCGGGCCGCGGACCGGTACGCCGACGCCTTCGACGACCTGTGCCACGAGCGGCGCGACGGCGGGGAACGGTGGACGGCGGCCACGGCCGCGCTGGGCCGCGAGGCGATCGAGGCCCTGCTCGCCGTACGGCGCACCGCTCAGGCGCGCGGCGTCTGGGAGCGGCTGCACCCCGCGACCCGGGAGCGCGGCCGTTTCCGTCTGATCGAGGCCGGGCTGCTGCTCGCGGAGGGGCGGCCCGAGGAGGCAGGAGATGTCTTCCGTGCGGGCTTCGAGGTCGCCGATCTGCGGGAAGGGGCGGAGGCCATCGGCCGGCTGTGGGGCCGGATCAGCGACGAGCCGCTCCCGGCGCACCACGACTTCCGCATGCGGCCGCCGGAGTCCTGAGACGCGGGGCAGGCACTACCCGTTGCGGTCCACGTACTCGTACACCGTCCCGTCCGGGTGCATCGCGATCAGGTTGCGGCCCACCGGCGTCGGCACCGGGCCCGCGATGATGCGGGCGCCGAGTTCCGAGAGCAGCCGGTGGGCCTCGTCGACGTCCTTGACGGCGATCGTCGCGGTGACCTTGCGCAGCACCTCCAACTCGGCCTCGGGCCCGCTCATCAGCAGAAAGAAACCGACGGCGGCCACCTGCACGCCACCGCGTTCGAAGCGGAGGGCGCTCGCGCCCGTGAGGCGTTCGTAGAAGGGGACCGCGGTCTCCAGGTCGTCGACGCATACGCGCAGCGTGGCTCCCAGAATGTCCATGGGGACGAGCCTAGTTGGGGTGGCCGGGCGAGGAGATCGTTTCGGCGCAGATCCCGTCGCGACCGGTGCAGGTCTCGTCGTGACCGACGGTGCGACGGCGTTGGCCGTATGCGTTGTCCGTACGTGCGTACGGGTATCCGGCGGGATTCCGGGATCCGGGCGGCGACCGGTGCACGTTTGGGGGGCCTGACCAGGGGGACGCGGAAGGCTTCGGTACGAGGTACGCGACAGCGCCGGAGGCGAAACGTGAGTCGACCACGCATCGTGATCGTCGGTGCGGGCTTCGCCGGGTACCAGGCCGCCCGCACCCTGTCCCGGCTGGTGCGGCACCGGGCCGACGTCACCCTGCTGAACCCGACCGACTACTTTCTGTATCTGCCCCTGCTGCCCCTGCTGCCCCAGGTCGCCGCCGGGATCCTGGAACCCCGCCGGGTGACCGTCTCCCTGTCCGACACCCTGCCGCACGTACGGCTGGTGCTCGGCGAGGCCGACGCCATCGACCTCGACGGGCGGACCGTGCGGTACACCGACCCGGAGGGCGGCAGCGGCACGCCGGCCCACGACCGGCTGGTGCTCGCCGTGGGCAGCGTCAACAAGCTGCTGCCCATCCCCGGGGTCGCCGAGCACGCGCACGGTTTCCGGGGGCTGCCGGAGGCGTTGCCGCGCCGGCTGCTGCTCGATATCGCGCCGCGCGTCCTGCCCGAGCTGGACGAACGGCTCTCGCGCACGGCGGACCGGGTGCTGCGGCAGAGGGGCGTCGAGGTGCGCACGGGGACCTCCGTGCAGGAGGCCACGCACGACGGAGTCCTGCTGAGCGACGGCGAGTTCGTCGAGTCACGCACCCTGGTGTGGTGCGTCGGCGTACGGCCGGATCCGCTCGTCGAGAGCACCGGGCAGCCGCTGGAGCGCGGCCGGTTGCTCGTCGACCCGCACCTCCAAGTGCCGGGCCGCCCCGAGGTGTTCGCGTGCGGTGACGCGGCCGCCGTGCCGGATCTGGACAACCCCGGGACATACACGCCGATGACCGCGCAGCACGCCTGGCGGCACGGCAAGGTCGTGGCCCACAACGTCGCCGCGTCCGTCGGCGTCGGCGAACGGCGCACCTACCGCCACCGCGACCTGGGCTTCGTCGTCGACCTGGGCGGCGCGAAGGCCGCCGCCAACCCGCTCGGCGTCCACCTGCCCGGCCCCTGGCGGGAGCGGTCACCCGCGGCTACCACCTCGCGGCGATGCCCGGCAACCGCGTCCGGGTCGCCGCGGACTGGCTCCTCGATTCCGTACTACCGCGCCAGGCCGTCCAGTTGGGCCTCGTGCGGTCGTGGTCGGTCCCCCTGGACACCGTGTCACCGGAACTGGCGCGGGTGCCGGGGAGGCCGGCCAGGTCCCAACAGGCCGAACAGGGCCAGGAGTTCACCGCCGACGCGGAGCCGACCCGACCCCCCGGCCCCGTCGAGCGTTCCGACACCCCCGTGGAGGGAGACTCATGAACACCGCCGAACTCGTCGAACTCGCCCAGCAGCTGCGCGTGGACAGCGTGCGTGCGTCGGACGCGGCGGGGTCCGGGCATCCGACGTCCTCGATGTCCGCCGCCGATCTGATGGCCGTACTCCTCGCGCATCGTCTCCGCTACGACTTCGACCGGCCCGCCCACCCCGGCAACGACCGCTTCGTCCTGTCCAAGGGGCACGCCTCGCCCCTCCTCTACTCCGCCTACAAGGCGGCCGGCGCCATCGACGACGCTGAGCTGCTCACCTTCCGCGAGCTGGGCAGCCGCCTCGAAGGGCATCCGACACCGCGCCGGCTGCCGTGGGTCGAGACGGCCACCGGCTCGCTCGGCCAGGGGCTGCCCGTCGGCGTCGGCATCGCGCTGGCCGGCAAGCGGCTGGACCGCACCGGCTACCGGGTGTGGGTGCTGTGCGGGGACAGCGAGTTGGCCGAGGGGTCCGTCTGGGAGGCCGCCGAGCATGCCTCGTACGAGCATCTGGACAACCTCACCGCGATCGTCGACGTCAACCGGCTCGGGCAGCGCGGACCGACCCGGCACGGGCACGACCTCGACGCCTACGCCCGGCGCTTCCAGGCGTTCGGCTGGCACACCGTCGAGGTGGACGGGCACGACGTGGATGCCATTGACCGTGCGTACGGGGAAGCGATCTCGACCACCGGGCAGCCGGCCGTGATCCTCGCCCGCACCCTCAAGGGCAAGGGAGTCGCATCCGTCCAGGACCGTGAGGGGCTGCACGGCAAGCCCCTGCCGGACGCCGACGAGGCGATCGCCGAACTCGGCGGCACCCGTGACCTCCGCGTCCAGGTCCACGAGCCGGCCGCGGCCCGCATACTGCACGCCGTACGTGCGGGGCACCTCGAACTGCCCCGTTGGGACAAGGGAGATGAGGTCGCGACACGGAACGCGTACGGGCAGGCGCTGGCCGCGCTCGGCACCGGTCGCGGCGACGTCGTCGCCCTCGACGGAGAGGTCGGCGACTCCACACGGGCCGAGTTCTTCGCCAAGGCGCACCCCGACCGGTACTTCGAGTGCTACATCGCCGAGCAGCAGATGGTCGCGGCGGCCGTGGGGCTCGCGGCGCGCGGCTGGGTGCCGTACGCCGCCACGTTCGCGGCGTTCCTGACGCGGGCCTACGACTTCGTGCGCATGGCCTCCGTCAGCGGCGCCGGAATCAACCTCGTCGGCTCGCACGCCGGCGTCGCCATCGGCCAGGACGGGCCGTCCCAGATGGGCCTGGAGGACCTGGCGATGATGCGGGCGGTGTACGGCTCGACCGTGCTGTACCCGTGCGACGCCAACCAGACCGCGCAACTCGTCGCCGAGATGGCGGGCTTGGACGGCGTCCGGTATCTGCGCACCTCACGCGGTGAGAGCAAGGTGATCTACGGTCCCGACGAGGAGTTCCCCATCGGCGGCAGCAAGGTGCTGCGCGCCTCCGGACACGACCGGCTGACCCTCGTCGTGGCGGGCGTCACCGTGCCCGAGGCGCTGGCCGCCGCCGACGCGCTGGACCGGGACGGCATCCAGGTCCGCGTCATCGACCTCTACTCGGTCAAGCCCGTCGACCGGCACACCCTGCGCCGGGCCGCCGAGGACACCGGCTGCATCGTCACCGTGGAGGACCACCACGAGGAGGGCGGCCTCGGCGACGCCGTACTCGACGCGTTCGTCGACGGCCGGCCCGTGCCGCGGCTGGTGCGTCTCGCCGTCCGCGGCATGCCGGGCTCGGCCTCCCCGGACGAGCAGCTGCACGCCGCGGGCATCGACGCCGAGTCGATCGCCGCGGCCGGGAAGCTGCTGGTGGAGGAGGCGGTCGTGCGGTGAGCGACGACGACGTACGCACCGTGCGGGCAGGGCGCCGCACGGTGCAGGTCCACCGCTCGGACAAGGTGCTGTTCCCCGGCGACGGCGATGCGAAGGAGTACACCAAGGGCGACCTCGTCGACTACTACCGCTCCGCCGCCCCGTTCCTACTGCCCCACCTGCGCGGCCGCCCGCTGATGCTGGAACGGCATCCGGACGGTGTCGACGGCCCGCGCTTCATGCAGAAGAACACCCCGGAGAGCTACCCGGAGTGGATCACCCGCGTCGAGGTGGCCAAGGAGGGCGGCACCGTCTGCCACACCGTGTGCGACGACACCGCCACCCTGGTCCACCTGGCCGACCAGGCCTCCATCACCCTGCACCGCTGGCTGTCCCGGGTCGGACGCGAGGACCGGCCCGACCGGATGGTCTTCGACCTCGACCCTTCCCGGGACGACTTCGCGGCGGTGCGCGAGGCGGCCGTGCTGCTCGGGGAGTTGCTCGACGAGCTGAAGCTCCCCTCGGCGCTGATGACCACCGGCTCGCGCGGACTGCACGTGATCGTGCCGCTCGACGCACACCACGACTTCGACGAGGTCCGCGCCTTCGCCCGCGACGTCTGCGACACCCTCGCCGAGGCCCACCCCGACCGGCTCACCACCGCCGCCCGCAAGAAGGAGCGCGGCGACCGGCTCTACCTCGACGTGGGCCGCAACGCGTACGCACAGACCGCGGTCGCGCCCCTCAGCGTCCGCGCCCGCCCCGGCGCCCCCGTGGCCACCCCGATCACCTGGGCCCAGTTGGACGATCCCGCCCTGCATGCCCGCCGCTGGACCATCGCCGACGCCGTGGAACAGGCCCGCACCGACCCGTGGGCCGGTGTCCTGAGCAGGGCGCGCGCCCTGGGACCGGCCCGGCGCAGGCTCGACGCGCTGCGTGGCTGAGAACGGACCCCGGAGGTTTGGTCGGACCCTGCAGGGTCACCAGCAGCCCGAGGGGGCATGGCGAAAGCAGCCCGAGGAGGCCATGGCGAACGAACGCAGGAGAGACCGGAGCGGCGCGGCGGGCGGATGCATCCGAGCCCGCGGGCGCTCGCGGACCTGCGCGGCGTCGGCAAGGAGACCTCGGGCGCGATGGCGGAGCGGGCCGTGGACCTGGGCTTCGAGGAGGACGAGGAGCCCGAGGTGGAGGAGACTCGGAAGGACGAGCCCGAGAGGAGTACGAGGGCGAGGGGCCGGAGACCCGAGGAGGCGCCCGCGGCTGAGGCGGCCGGGCGAGCGCCGCGAAGAAGACAGCCAAGAAGGCCGCCACGGTCTCGGCCGGGTCCGGGCGCAAACCTTGCCGACATCCTGGAGCGCGTGCTCGACCAGGGCATCGTGATCGCCGGTGACATCCGCATCAACGTGCTCGACATCGAACTCCTCACGGTCGAGCTGCGGTTGATCGTCGCCTCCGTCGACAAGGCCAAGGAGATGGGCATCGACTGGTGGGAGGACGACCCCACGTTGTCCTCCCGCACCCGCCGCAACGAACTCGCCCGGCAGAACGCCGCGCACAGCGCGAAGAGGAGGTCCCATGACCGGATTGCGGTACGTCTACGCCGTCTGCCACCCCTTCGGCGCGCCCCTGCAGGCCCAGTTGACGGGCGTGGCGGGCGACCCGCCCAGAGTGCTGACCCATCACGGTCTGATCGCCGTGGTCAGCCATGTGCCGGAGCGGGACTTCGCGGAGGAACCGCTCCGCAGGCGTCTGGAGGACCTGGACTGGCTCACCGGGACCGCGCGGGCCCACGAGAGCGTGATCGACGCGCTCACCGTCGTCACCACTCCGCTGCCGCTGCGGCTTGCCACCGTCTTCCGGGACGACAGCGGTGTCCGCGTGATGCTGGAGGCGCGCGAGGACGAATTCCGGCGCACCCTCGAACGGCTGGAGGGGCGAGTGGAATGGGGCGTCAAGGTGTACGCCGAAACCGAGCCGGAGGAATCCGGTGCACCCGCGCACATGTGGCAGCAGACGGAGGAGTTCGCGAACCTGCTGCACGCCGCGCTTTCCGCGTACGCCGACGATTCCCGGCTGCACGCACCACAGAATCCCGCGCTGTCCGGAGCCACCGGCCGGAATCTGCTCAACGCCGCCTATCTCGTGCCCCGCGGCGATTCCGCGGAATTCGTCGAACTGATCGACCGGACGAAGGAAGAAACGCAGGCGGTCAGCCCCGGAATGCGAGTCGAACTCACCGGCCCGTGGGCCGCCTATTCCTTTGCGGGGGACGCGGGGGACACGGGCGTAGCGACGTGACCGTCGCCGAGTTCATTCCTTGCGGCACAGAATCTCTCCGTGCAGAACACTGAACCAGCCGTCCTCCTGTGCGCCCCAGTCCCGCCAGGCCTCCGACACGGCCCGCAGTTGCTCGGTCGTGGCGTGGCCGCCCTCGGTGGCCCGGTCCGCGTACGCCGACGCCAGCGTCCGGTCCGCCCACAGCCCGCTCCACCACGCCCGCTCCTCGGGCGTCGAGTAGGTCCAGGTGCCGGACGTGGCGGTGATGTCGGTGAGCCCCGCGCGCAGCGCCCAGGACTTCAGCCGCCGTCCGGCGTCCGGTTCGCCGCCGTTGGCGCGGGCCACCCTCCGGTACAGGTCCAGCCAGCGGTCCATCCCCTGAGACGCCGGGTACCAGGCCATGGCCGCGTAGTCCGAGTCGCGTACGGCGATGAACCCGGTCGGCTTCGTGACCCGCTTCATCTCGCGCAGCGCCTGCACCGGATCGCCGACGTGCTGGAGCACCTGGTGCGCGTGGACGACGCAGAACGTGTCGTCCGGGTAGTCCAGGGCGTGGACGTCCGCGACCGCGAAGTCGACGTTCGTCAGGCCCCGTTCGGCGGCCGTGGCCCGGGCCTGCTCCAGGATCCCGGGCGCCTGGTCGACACCCGTGACGTGTCCGCCGGGGACCAGGGCCGCCAGGTCGGCGGTGATGGTGCCCGGGCCGCAGCCGATGTCCAGGATCTTCATGTGGGGCTTCAGGGAGTCGAGCAGATAGGCCGCGGAGTTGGCGGCGGTCCGCCAGGTGTGGGAGCGCAGCACCGACTCGTGGTGCCCGTGCGTGTAGACGGCGGTCTCCTGCGGCTTCGACATGGCGGAACTCCCCTGTTCGACGGCTTGTCGGTACGCATCACCGTACGCCCGCATGTCGAATGATGAGACCCGCGTTTTGGCATATGGACTGACGGTGAGTCAGGCACCGGCAGGTCGGCTGCCCGGCAGCGGCCGGTGGACCGTCAGTGCCTCGGGGGAGCTTCTCCAGCGTCACTGGCCAGTTCGGCTCGGCGGCGAACTCGAAGAGGCGGGATCGGCGGCGAACTCGAAGAGACGGGAGTCGAGCGCGAGCAGCGCGTCGCGCAGGGGGTGGAGGCCGGGTTTCGGCAGGGTGAGGTCGACGTCGGGGCTCATGTGCTGCCGGTTACCCTGAAGTGCCCGTTTCCTGTCCGGCGGGTAGTGACCGACGCCCGGAGGGCCCCTGTATGCGTCTGCTCCTCATACGCCATGGTCAGACCCCCTCGAACGTCGAGTTCCTGCTGGACACGGCCGTCCCGGGACCAGGCCTGACCGCCCTCGGCGAGCAGCAGGCCGCCGCGCTGCCCGAGGCCCTGGCCGACGAGGACATCGAGGCGCTCTACGCCTCCACTCTGATCCGCACCCAGCTCACCGCCGCCCCGCTGGCCGCCGCGCGCGGCCTCGACGTCCTGGTCCGGGACGGCATCCGCGAGCTCGTCGCGGGCGACCTGGAGATGCTGCCCGGCAACACCGAGCAGGGCGCGCTCTACATGAAGACGGTGTTCGCGTGGGCGGCCGGGGACACGGGGCTGCGGATGCCGGGCGGCGAGACGGGCGTCGAGGCGCTCGCCCGCTACGACGCCGTGGTCGCGGAGGCCGCCGCCGGCGGCGCCGGCACGGTCGCCATGGTCAGCCACGGCGCGGCGATCCGCATGTGGACCGCGGCCCGCGCCGACAACGTCGACATCCCCTTCGCCGCCGCGCGCCCCCTGGACAACACCGGTGTGGTGATCCTGGAGGGCTCGCCGACGGACGGCTGGAAGGCCGTGTCGTGGGCGGGCGCGGTGGTGGAGCCGACGGGCGAGGGCGGTCCTGCGGGGCGCCCCCTCGAAGGGACCGCATAAGCGTTTGCCGGACCCCCGGCGTGGCCCGCAGAATGCCTCTTCATGGGACATCTGGAAGCCGCACACCTCGAGTACTACCTCCCCGACGGGAGGGCGCTGCTCGGCGATGTGTCCTTCCGGGTGGGTGAAGGGGCCGTCGTGGCCCTGGTCGGGCCCAACGGCGCCGGCAAGACGACCCTGCTGCGGCTGATCTCCGGCGAGCTGAAACCGCACGCCGGAACCGTCACCGTCAGTGGCGGCCTCGGCGTGATGCGGCAGTTCGTGGGGTCCGTACGGGACGAGACGACCGTACGGGACCTGCTGGTGTCGGTCGCGCCGCCCCGCATCCGGGAGGCCGCGCAGGCCGTCGACAAGGCCGAGCACGGCATCATGACCGTCGACGACGAGGCCGCGCAGATGCAGTACGCGCAGGCCCTCTCCGACTGGGCCGAGGCACACGGGTACGAGGCGGAGACGCTGTGGGACATGTGCACCACGGCCGCGCTGGGCGTGCCGTACGACAAGGCGCAGTTCCGTGAGGTGCGCACCCTTTCCGGCGGCGAGCAGAAGCGGCTCGTGCTGGAGGCGCTGCTGCGCGGCACCGACGAGGTGCTGCTCCTGGACGAGCCCGACAACTACCTCGACGTGCCCGGCAAGCGCTGGCTGGAGGAGCGGCTGAAGGAGACCCGCAAGACGGTCCTCTTCGTCTCCCACGACCGTGAACTCCTCGCCCGCTCCGCCGAGAAGATCGTCTCCGTGGAGCCCTCGCCCGCCGGTGCCGACGCCTGGGTGCACGGCGGTGGCTTCGCCACGTACCACGACGCCCGGCGCGAACGCTTCGCCCGCTTCGAGGAGTTGCGCAGGCGCTGGGACGAGAAGCACGCCCAGCTGAAGAAGCTGGTCCTGAACCTTCGTCAGGCCGCCTCCATCAGCCATGAGTTGGCGTCCCGCTACCAGGCCGCGCAGACCCGCCTGCGCAAGTTCGAGGAGGCCGGCCCGCCGCCCGAGCCGCCGCGCGAGCAGGACATCAAGATGCGCCTCAAGGGCGGCCGCACCGGCGTAAGGGCCGTCACCTGCAAGGGACTTGAGCTCACCGGTCTGATGAAGCCGTTCGACCTGGAGGTCTTCTACGGCGAACGCGTCGCCGTCCTCGGTTCCAACGGCTCGGGCAAGTCGCACTTCCTGCGGCTGCTGGCCGGCGACGAGGTGGCGCACACGGGGGAGTGGAAGCTCGGCGCGCGGGTCGTGCCCGGGCACTTCGCCCAGACCCACGCGCACCCCGAGCTCCAGGGACGCAAGCTCCTGGACATCCTGTGGCAGGAACACTCCCAGGACCGGGGCGCGGCCATGTCCCGGCTGCGCCGCTACGAGCTCACCAACCAGGCCGAGCAGACCTTCGACCGCCTCTCCGGCGGCCAGCAGGCCCGTTTCCAGATCCTGCTGCTCGAGCTGGAGGGTGTCACGGCCCTGCTCCTCGACGAGCCGACCGACAACCTCGACCTGGAGTCCGCCGAGGCACTCCAGGAGGGCCTGGAGGCCTTCGACGGCACGGTGCTCGCGGTCACGCACGACCGCTGGTTCGCCCGCTCCTTCGACCGCTACCTGGTCTTCGGCAGCGACGGCCGTGTCCGGGAGACCGCCGAGCCGGTGTGGGACGAGCGGCGCGTGGAGCGGGTGCGGTAGCCGTGGTGGCCGGGGGCTGGCGCCCCCGGACCCCCGCATCGGCCTGAACAGGCCTCCTCCTCGAACGCCGGACGGGCTGAAAGACCCGCACCGGCCCTGTGAGGTGGCGCCCGGCAGAGGCCCGGGCGCCGAGATGTTCGTAGAGTGGAGGCAGAGAGGCGAGATCCGTGGCTCCCTCCCGGACGAGCGGGGTACCACCATGACCGGAGTCGACCCCAGCCGGCTGGACGACCAGCAGCTCATGAAGGAGCTGGAGACGATCCACCGCACGCGCCACGACACGCTGCTGTACGGCTCGATCGACGCGCTGCGGGCCCACAACGATCGCATGGCCCAGCTGGAGGGCGAGTTCCTGCGCCGCAACCCGCGGCGCATGGTGGCCGCGGGCCGCACCCGCGAGGGCGCCCGGGACCGCCGGTGCGGGGAGTCGACGACGCCCCGCACCTGAACCCCGAAGGCATGACGGCTCCCGGCCAGTGAGGTGCCGGTGACCGGGCTCACTGCCGGGGCACTGCTACGAACGTACGTACGAATCCCACTCCAGGACGGCCAGGACGGACGAGGCGCCCGCGCCCGGGCCGAACCGGGCCGGCTATGTCCGCCGCTCCTGCCCGGCGCCGACCAGTGCCTCGGCCAGTTCCTGGACCGTGGTGTAGCGCGCCGCGCGGGGCAGGCGCTCCACCGGTTCGATCAGGGCGTCGGACGCGTACGCCCGGCGCAGCGCGCGGACGAGTTCGCGGGGGCCCGCGGGGAACGTGTGCCGGCTCAGGTGCCGGGCCAGCTCCGTACGGACCGCCGTCAGGGACGCCCGGGAGCGTCCGGGTGTGACGGGGCCGCCCGCGACCTCCGGGTCGTCGTCGGCGGTGGGCTCCGGGTCGTGCCATTCCTCGGTCCGCGTGGGGTGCCCGGACCGGAGCAGACCCTGTAGTTCGTGCTTCATCTCCTCGTCGCGATGGACGCTCAGCCGGTCACTGCCTCGCTGCATGACGCCCTCCAGATCTTCGTGTGGGCACCGCGTACCCGAAGACCGGAGGCCGACACAGGGGTTTGCGCTCCGAAATCCGGGAACCCGGCACACGCCCTCCACGCGCATTCCTGGAGAGGAAACGGCCATGGCACTGCTCGCCGCGATCATCCCGCTTCTCATGCTCGGCATGGTGCTGGCACTGGGCCGGTACGAGGAGCTGCTGCTGCCGATGAGGAAGGCCGATCCGAGCGAGGACGGCCCGGCCCCGGCCGGCCCACTCGGCGCGACGGTGCCACTCCCGGTCCTCGGGGTCCCGAAGTCGGCCACAACCGTTGCTTCCGGAACGCCCCCGACCGGGCCGCCCGGTCCTCACTGACCCTCCGGCCCCCTCCGCTGCCCGACCGCCCCGAGTACGGCCCGCAACTGCCCGAGCGGCTCGGCGCCGGAGATCCGCAGGACGACCGTGTCCGCGCCGGCCGCCGCAAGCGCGCCGATGCGTTCGGCGGCCTGCGCGGCGGTCCCCGAGACGGTGAACACCTCGTCCTGCGGGCGGCCGAGCCAGGCGCCGTGTGCCTCGGTGTGCGGGTGCAGGGCGCGGGCCACCTCGTCGGGGTCGTCACCGACACAGGCGAAGGCGAAGACGGTCAGCGTGTGGTCGGACGCGCCGCCGCCCTTGGCGGTCAGCGCGCGTGTGTTCTCCACGTCGACCGGCCCGTGCCCCTCGGTGATCACGGTGCCGTCCGCGACCCGGGCGGACAGCGCGAGGGAGCGGGGGCGTACGACGCCCGCGACCACCGGCGGGACCTCGGCCGGCGGATGCACCAACCGGACGCCGTCCAGGCGCACTTCACGTCCCGCCAGCTCCACCCGGTCCCCGTGCAGCAGCGCGCGCACCGAGGTGATCGTCTCCTCCAGCAGGGCGAGCGGGGAGCGTGCCGCGGCGCCCACCTGGGCCATCCACTCCGGCACGCCGTGCCCGATCCCGGCCACCAGCCGCCCGGGGAACACCCGTGCCAGCGTGGCCAGTTCCATCGCCAGCAGCGCCGGGCTGCGCAGCGGTGCGGGGGCGATGCCGATGCCCACCCGGACGCGTTCCGTCGCTCCCAGTGCCACGGCCGCCGCCGACACCCCGCCGCTCCATCCGAGGTCCTCGACCACCCACAGGTCGTCCACCCCGAGGGCCTCGGCCTGCCGCGCGAACCCGGGCAGCCCTTCCGGCGCCCAGTCGCGGTCGTACATCACACCGATCCGTACGTTCGTCATGTCCCGGAACCTACGTGCCGATCACATGGCGATCAACGGCGTGAGGGCCGGGCCGGTGAGGAACTCGATCACCGGCGGGCTGCCGGAAACGTGCGCCGGTGTTTGCGGCAACGGGTCGGGGGCAGGCGGAATTTCAGTGCTTCGGACAGGAGGCACGTCCGTGGGAGCGGCTCCGAGCCGCCCCGGCCGCGCCTGTCCCGAACGCGCGGCCGCACTCCCACGGTGACCGTCCAACCCAGAGCACCTTCAAGGGAGTTGCGACGCACATGCCCACCAAAGTGAGCGCGAAGCACCACCCGCACAACGACGCCCCCGACACGGCCGAGGCGTTCCGCATGCTCGCCACGCTTCCCGCGGGCCGGCAGCGCGACACCCTGCGCGAGCAGGTCGTCGAGGCCTGGCTGCCGATGGCCGATCGGCTCGCGGGACGGTTCCGCAGCCGTGGCGAGAGCTTCGACGACCTTCGACAGGTCGCGGCCCTCGGCCTGGTCAAGGCCGTCGACCGGTACGACCCCGCACTCGGCAACGCCTTCGAGAGCTATGCCGTACCCACCATCACCGGCGAGATCAAACGGCATTTCCGCGACCACATGTGGACCCTGCACGTACCGCGCCGGGTCCAGGACCTGCGCAACCGCGTCCGGTTCGCCACCCAGGACCTCTCCCAGACCATCTCCGGCCGCAGGCCCACCGTCGCGGAGATCGCCGAGCACGCGAGCATGAGCGAGGAGGACGTCCGGGTAGGCCTGGAGGCGCTGGAGAGCTTCACGGCACTCTCCCTCGACGCCGAACTGCCCGGCAGCGAGGACGGCTACTCTCTGAGCGACACCCTCGGCTCGCCCGACCCCGCGCTGGACACCGTGGTGGACCGCGAGTCCGTCAAGCCCCGGCTGGCCGCGCTGCCCGAGCGTGAACGGGCCATCCTGTACATGCGGTTCTTCGGCGACATGACGCAGAGCCGGATCGCCGAACAGCTCGGGATCTCCCAGATGCACGTGTCGCGGCTGATCAGCCGCTGCTGCCTGCGCATGCGGGACCAGATCATGGGCGAGGCGGCATAGCCAGTCCCAGATGGCGGGACATCATGTCCATCGCCTGCGCCTCCGCCATCGAGAACGCCTGACGGGGCCCGCACCGGAACAACGTGAGCACCCCACGCACGGCACCCTCGGCCTTCAGCGGCACGCACAGCAGTGACGTGACGTTCGCCTGTACGAGGACGGGGGCGCCCGTCGCGGTCAGGCCGAAGGCGTCCGGATCCGGCGGACGGATCTGCACCGCAGGTGACCCGGTCCTGGCCGTCTCGACGACGAGCGGGCAGGCGGCCGGATCCTGCGCCGTGAGCGCGGCCGCGTCCCCGTCCGACGGGGCCAGTACGGCCGTACGCGACAGGCCGCCCGTGCCCGCGTCGGCGATCACCCAGTCGGCGAACCTGCCGTGCAGCACCCGCGCCGCACCCTCCAGGGCGGCCTCCCGTTCCGTGGTCAGCAGGGCCGTGGTCATCGCGTCCAGGAGGTCCATCACGGACGCGTGCCGGGTGACCTCGGTGAGGTTGGGTATCTGGCCCGTCGGTGGGTCCGTCGGCGTGGCGGGGTCGGCGAGCCCGCCGGGCTGGAGGACGACCAGGACCGTAGTGCGGGGCTCGCCGCTCGGGTGCACGGCCGCCAGCGTGGCGTGCACCGGGACCGACGGCCGTTGCTGGAGGCGGACGCTGAGACTGCGGTCGCCCTCGCCGCGGGCCACCGCCGCGGCCTGGGAGCGGAACGCGGCCCGGTCGGCGTGGGCGAGCAGACCGGTCAGCGGGCGGCCCGTCGTATAGCCGGCCCGCACACCGGTGAACGCGGTCGCCGCGCCGTTCAGCCGCCGCACCACCGTCTCCTTGTCGATCAGCGCGACCGGGAGCGGGAGGCTCTGGAACACGGTGCGCAGCAGTCGCTGTTCCTGACGGTCCGCGGAGGCGCCCGAGCGGGACGCGCCGGCCGCCGACAGCCGCTCGTACCACGGCCACAACTGGCCGACGACATGGTCGAGTTCGAAGAGCGCCGCGTCCAGCACCGTGGGCAGGTCCCCGCCGGACACGGTTCTCGCCGCCTTCAACTCCGCCACGCGGCGCACGAAATCCGCGAGTTCTTCACTGAACCCGTCCGTCTGCGTCATACGACGAACCTAGCGCTGCTCCCTGTGCCGTCCGCCGTTTTCGGACCGGGGGAGGGGGAAGGCGCGCGGAAGAGGAGGTGTTCACCATGCCGAACACCGGGCATCACCCCCGCAGTTGGGGTACCGAGCCTGCCGAGCCCGCCCTTCCGGGGCGGCGTCTGTCGGAGCTGGTCGAGGAGGCCGTGCGCTGCACCACCGAGTGCTGCGGAGCGAGCGGCATGGTGGCGCAGGGCGGCAGCGAGCGGCCCGCCGCCGTCACCCATCCCGACCTCGCCCCGCTCGTCGCCGTGCAGCTCCGCTCCGGGGACGGACCCATCCCGGCCGCCCTGGAACACGGGGAGCCCGCCCGCTCCTCCGACCTGCTGAGCGAGGAGCGCTGGCCGGACTACCGTGCCCTGGCGCTCGACTCGGGGGTGCGCTCCAGCGTCACGCTGCCCTTCCGTCGCTTTGGCCTCACGGTCACCCTCAGCCTCTACAGCTTCCGGCCCGGTGCCCTCGAGGACGTCCCGCACGGGCCCGCCCGGGCGCTCGGCGACTTCGCCATGACGTGCCTCGTCCGCGACCGTTCCTACCGGGCCGCGCTCACCGAGCTCGACCAGCTCGGCACCGCCCTGCGCTCCCGTCCCCTCGTCGACCAGGCCTGCGGCATCGTCATGCACGTGCTCGGCTGCGACGCGGACGGCGCCTTCGGAGTGCTGCGCCGCATCTCGCAGGGCAGCAACCGCAAGCTGTCCGACGTGGCGTCGGCGGTGGTCGAGCGGCGGGGGCGGGGGCTGGAGAGGGACTTGGCCGCGCTGATGAACTGACGCCCGGTCGAGGAGCACAGGCGTCACCCGCTCGGCCGTGCCCGTCGCGCGAATGGGGCTCGGCCGCGCGCGCCTTGCCGCCGGGCGGGCTGTCATGGGCTATGGGGCACGACTCCGTGCTCCTGAGAAGTCGCCCGTCGAAGGAGCCCTCCCCATGCGTCGCACCGCCCGTGTCCTGTCCGTCGCGGCCCTGGCCAGTGCCACGCTCGGCTTCGCCGCCTCGGCCGCCTATGCGGACCCGGCCGCGGAGGTCAGTCCGAGCACCGTCTCCCCGGGCGGCAGCGTCACCGTCTCCGTCTCCTGCGAATCCACCGGCGGCCAGGCACCCGCCACCATCGACGCCACCTCCGAGGCCTTCGACGAGGGCATCGTCCAGCTGCAACAAGTCCCCGGCAGCGAGGAAGAGGGTTCCGGCACCGCCTACCGGGGCACCGCCCGTATCTCGCCCGCCGACGACGTCGAGGCCGACGCCCCGGACGCGACGGGCCAGGACTCGGGCGGGTGGACCGTCGACGGCACCTGCCCGGCCGCGCCCGGCGGAAAGGGCAAGGCGTGGAGCGCCAAGTTCCAGGCGAACCACGGCGGTGGTGGCGGAGGCGACGGCCTCGGCAGCGGTGTCGGGAGTGGTGTCGGCAGTGGTGTCGGCGGCGGTGGCGAAAGCCGGCCGTGCGCCGAGCCGAACGCCGACTCCTGCGGCAGCGCCCCGGTCCAGCACGGGGTGCAGGCCGGTGAGGGCGGCACCTTCACGGACTCCGTGCCCGCCCTGGTCATCGGCGGCATCCTGATCGCGGGCGCGATGGGCGCGGCCGGGTACCGGCTGTGGCTCAGGGGCTCCGTCCTCGGCCGCTGACCCGCCGTGTGACCGGCGCGACCCGAGCACACGCCCATGGTGCGGCGCCACCCTGGGTACTCAGAGCCCGAGGGCACGTCCCGCCTCGTACGAACCCGCACGAAGCGCGGGAAACTGAACACGGGGTCGACGCGAGAGCGAAGAACAGAGCCGACGGCGACGGACACGGCACAGGGACTGCGTGGAGGTACGCATGCGGCGGACGGACCCGGAAGGCCACGGCCCCGTCCGATACGGGCCGCCGCTGCCCGAGGACGGCCTGCCCGTACCGCCCGAACTCACCGAGGTGCTCGCCGCGGCCGCGACACGGGCCGACGCGGAGCCGATCGGTGGCGGACCCGAGCTGATCGAGGCCGCGTGCGGCTACTGGGAGCGGCGCGGCCTGGCCGTCGAGCCCGCCCGGGTGGCCGCCGGCCCCGGCGCCCCCGCCCTGCTGCTCGCGCTGACCGCCGCGGTCGGCGGCGACGTCCTGGTGCCGAGGCCCTGCGCGGCCTGGTGGGCGCCGTACGCACGCCTGTTGGGAAGACCCGTCTTCCATGTCCCGACGCCGGCCGAGTGCGGTGGCGTCCCGGATCCGTATGCCCTCCTGGAGACCGTGCGCAGGGTGCGCGCCGAGGGCGGTGACCCGCGGCTGCTCGTGCTGTCGGTCGCCGACGACCCCACCGCCACCGTCGCCCCGCCCGAGATGCTGCACGAGTGCGCCGAGGCCGCCGCGGGGGAGGGCCTGCACCTGGTGAGCGACGAGACCTGGCGCGACACCGTGCACGCCCCGCACGACACGGTGCTGCTCAGCCCCGCCGAGATGCTGCCCGACCGGGTCACCGTCGTCACCGACCTGGCGGGCGCCCTGCTGCCGACCGGCTGGCCGGCCGCCGTGGCCCGCTTCCCGGTGGTCGAGGCGGGCCGCGACCTCCACGCGCGCGTGCTCGACGTGCTCACCGCGATGGGCGCCCGTATCGCCGGCCCGGTCGCCGCCGCGGCCGCGTACGCGCTGGAGGAGCCCGGACCGGTCACCGCGCGCGTGGCCGCCGCCGTGGGACTGCACGCGCGCGTGGCCGCCGCCGTGCACGCCGCCGTCGTCGCGACGGGCACCCTCTCCCGGCCTCCGCAGGCCGGCCGCCACCTCTACGCCGACCTCGGCCCGCTGCGCGCCGCGCTCACCGCGCACGGCGTGGGCGACGCGCAGGAACTGGAGGACTTCCTCGCCGTCCGGCTCGGCATGCCCGCGCCCGGTGGCCACCGGTTCGGCGACGAACTCGGCGCGCTGCGCGTCCGGCTGTCCACCGGCCCGCTGCTGGGCCGTACGGACGAGGAACGCGCGGAATGTCTCGCCTCACCCACGCCGTTGGAACTGCCACACGTGCAACGCGCGTTGATCCATGTGAAGTCGGTCTTCGACGATCTCCGCGACGACGCTCAGCGATGGGAGCCTCCTCGATGACGCAGCAGTCCGAGTCGACCACCACCAAGAGCACGAGTGCGACCACCAGGGAGGCCGACGATCCGGCGTCCACAGCCCCGTTCGCGCCTCCGTTCCCGCCGCTCGTCGAACCCCGCCCGCTGGGCGAGCGCCGGGTGTGGCCGCGAACCTTCCACGACCGTCTGACCGCCCCGCTGCCCGATCTCAAGGCCATGGCCCGGTTTGCCCGCGAGGGCTCCGTACGGCCGGGGCGCGAGGGCCTCGCCGACATCCCCCGGCTCCCGTTCGAACCCGCACCGCTGCCCCGCGTCGACGCCCGCACCGTCGCCGTCTCCTGGGCGGGACACGCCAGTTGGGTGGTGCAGATCGGCGGGCTGACCGTCCTCACCGACCCGGTCTGGTCCCGCCGCATCCTCGGCACCCCCGCCCGCATCACCCCGGTCGGCATCGACTGGAACGCCCTGCCGCGCGTCGACGCGGTCGTCATCAGCCACAACCACTACGACCACCTGGACGCCCCCACGCTGCGCCGACTCCCGCGCGACACCCCGGTGTTCGTGCCGGCGGGCCTCGGCCCCTGGTTCCGCCGCCGCCGCTTCACCGCCATCACGGAACTGGACTGGTGGGAGGCGGCCGAACTGGACGGCGTCCGCTTCGACTTCGTCCCCGCCCACCACTGGTCCAAGCGCACCCTCACCGACACCTGCCGCTCCCTGTGGGGCGGTTGGGTCCTCACCGCCCCCGACGGACAGCGCGTCCACTTCGCGGGCGACACGGGCTACGGCCACTGGTTCACCCGCATCGGCGAGCGCTACCCCGGCATCGACCTGGCCATCCTCCCCATCGGCGCCTACGACCCCCGCTGGTGGCTCAGCGACGTCCACTGCGACCCGGAGGAGGCGGTACGCGCGGCCCAGGACATCGGCGCACGAAGGATGGCGCCGATGCACTGGGGCACGTTCGTGTTGTCGGCCGAGCCGGTCCTGGAACCGCTCACACGCGTTCGTAGGGCCTGGGAAAAGGCGGGCCTGGACCGAGGGGACCTGTGGGATCTACCGGTGGGAGGCTCTCGGGTGCTGAACTAGCCACGGCTGGTCGGACGCCCCATAAGGGGCGCGGGGAACTGCGCGACAAGCCCCCACCGTCCCGCAGTCGCCAAACGACATCAGACCCCCGCCCCTTGGGCACCCTTCCGCAGGCGTCGCCAGACACCCGGCACCACACTGATGACCAGGGTCAGCCCAACCGCCGCCACCACGCCCTCCCAGGGCTCGTCGAACAGCGAACCGCCCAGAATCCCGATCAACTGATATGTCACAGCCCAGGCCAGGCACGCCGGCAGATTCCCGCGGGCAAACCGCCGCAACGGCCACCGAGCCATGAGGCACGCCAGCATCACCGGGATGCGACCCGCCGGCACGAGCCGAGACAGCACCAGCACAGCCACGCCGTGCTCCGCGAGTTTCGACTGCGCCTGCGCGAGCCGCTCCTCCGGCGCCCGCGCCCGAATCGCCTCCAGCCACCGCGACCCGTTCTTCGACCGCATGCCGCGCCGCCCGAGCCAGTACAGCGTCGCGTCGCCGAGGAACGCCGCCAGCGAAGCCGTCACGAACACCAGCGCCAGCGCGAACGGCGCCGTCTGGTGAAAGGCCACCACGGCCGCCGAACTCACCAGCGCCCCCGTGGGAATCACCGGCACCAATGCCCCGAACAGCACCAGCAGGAACAGCGACGGATACCCGAGCGCCTGCTGGGTCGACTCGGGTGGCACGGTCGTCGTCGCGGTGACGGCGAGCAGTATCACCGTGCGACCTCCAGCCGCACACTCTCCCCGTGCCCGAGGCGGTGCACCGCCACCTCGGGTGCGCTCTCGGCCGCGAGGCGCACGAACTCGTCGCCGGGCGCGTGGAATTCGTGCGGGCGCACGGCGTCCATCCCGATCGGCCAGTACGTGCCGTAGTGCACCGGCACCGCACTGCGCGGCGACAGCCGGGCCAGCGCCTGAGCGGCTCGCCCGGCGTCCAGGTGCCCTTCCCCGAGGTAGGGACCCCAGCCGCCCACCGGCAGCAGCGCCACGTCGACCGGCCCGACCTCCTGCGCCATCCCGTCGAACAGCCCGGTGTCCCCGGCGAAGTACGTCCGCGCCTCGCCCTCGATGACGTAGCCGAGCGCGGGGGAGCGATGCGGCCCGAGCGGCAGCCGCCGCCCGTCGTGCCGCGCGGGCACGGCCCGTACGACCACTTCGCCGACCGTCACCTCGTCCCCGGGCGTCACTTCGCTCACGGTGAGGTGGCTGAGCCGCCGCAGCCCCGGTACCGCCCGGGGTGCGCCCCGGGGCACCAGCAGGAGCGTGCCCTCGGCGAGCCGCTCCAGCGAGGGAACATGCAGGTGGTCGGCGTGCAGATGCGACACGAGCGCCACGTCCGCGCGCCAGGCCGCGGGCGGCGGCAGTTCCCCGCGACGGCGGCGGAGATGGGCGAGGCGGCTGGCGAACAGAGGGTCGGTGAGCAGGCGCACGTCCGAGTCCGCGACCGTGCAGGTCGCGTGGCCCCACCAGGTGATCTCCACCGGCACCTCTTTGCCTCCTTCGCGCGACTCCCCCGAAGCCTACGGGCAGGAGTAGGGTCGGCGCCGAAACCCAGAGGTGAGGGGGACGCCATGGGACCGGTGCGCGTGACGGCGATCGCGAGTCTGACGCCGCTGGAGGAACTGGACGCCGATCCTTTCCTGGTGGACTCCCGCAGCCAGCACGCGATGTGCGCGCGCTGGGCCGCCGAGCGGGGCTACATCGTCAGCCGGGAACTCCTGGTGCGGGGTCTGCGGGCCGACCACTGCGTGCTGTGGGACGGCGTCCGGCCGGGGACCGATCTGTTCGTGGCGCCCAGCCGCCGGGTGCTGGAGAGCGCGCTGTCGTCCGTCGAGGAGTTCACCGCGGAGTGCGCCCGGCGCGGGGTGCGGGTGGAGACGGTGGGCTCCGCGGAGCCCTGCTACGACGCGCAGATGAAGGCACGGGTGCATCGGCGCCTGTCGATGCCGACAGCCGGATACGACGGCCGCTGAGGCACCCCCCTTTCGGTGACAGAACTGGTTGTCCGACCCTTGTGACAGTCTGAGTAGAGGCCCGCACCGACGACGGGCCAGGACGTGAGGTGGGCTGGGCGTGCGTGGCGGGCGTTGGCGGCGGGTCGCCAGTCAGATGGGGCGGAGCGTCGCGGTGTGGGCGGTCTCCACGGTCACGCTGCTCGTGCTCGCCGGGATCCTCCCCGACTTCCAGCTCCAGTCCGCGGACGGCGACAGCGCCACCCGCATCGCCGTCACGGCGGCGTTCGGCGCCGGCGCCTTCGGTCTGCTGTCGGCTCTGGTGTGGCCGCTGCTGGTCCGGCTGCTGCTGCTCGTGCCCGCGCTGGTCCTCGGGCTGCTGGTGTTCTTCCTCAACGGCTCGCTGCTGCTCCTCGCGCTGCGCATCAACCCCTCCGGCGACAGCGAGGCCGCCCCCGAGACCGCCGTCATCGTCGCGGCCGTGATGTCCGCCGTCGCCTCCGCCACCGGCGCCGCCCTCGCCGTGCGGGACGACGACGCCTACCGGCGCCGCCTCTACCGCCTGTCCGACCGCCGCCGTCGAAGCCGGCCACCGGGCCCGTCCGCGCAGGGCACGGTCTTCCTGCAACTCGACGGCGTCGGGCACGACGTCCTCCTGGCAGCGGTCGGCAAGGGCCTGATGCCCACCGTCGCCCGGTGGCTGGAGAGCAGCCATCGGCTCACCCCCTGGCGCACCGACTGGTCCAGCCAGACCGGCGCCAGCCAGCTCGGCATCCTGCACGGCAGCAACCACGACATCCCGGCGTTCCGCTGGTACGAGAAGGACAGCCGCGAGGTGATGGTCTGCAACCGGCCGACCAGCGCCGCCGAACTCCAGCGCCGGGCCGTCGAGCACACCGGCGACGGCGGCCTCCTCACCGTCGACGGCGCGAGCCGCGGCAACCTCTTCAGCGGCGGCGCCGACGAGCAGGCCCTGGTGCTGTCCATCGCCACCCGCCGCCGCGGCCGCGAGAACCGGTCCCGGGCGGGCTACTTCGCGTACTTCTCCGACCCGGCCAACGCGGTGCGCACCGCCATGTCCTTCGTCGCCGAAGTCGGCCGCGAGATCGGCCAGTCCACCCGGGCCCGGATCAGGAAGGAGCGCCCCCGCGTCGCCCGCGGCGGCCTCTACCCCTTCGTCCGCGCCTTCGCGACGGTCGTCGAACGGGACGTCGTCGTCGCCGCGGTGATGGGCGACATGCTCGCCGGGCGCACCGCCGTCTACGCCGACCTGGTGGCGTACGACGAAGTGGCGCACCACTCCGGGCCGACCAGCCGCGACGCCGAGAAGGTCCTCGAACGCCTCGACCGCTCCCTGGCGCTGATCGCGAACGTCGCCGAGCACGCCCCACGGCCGTACCGCATCGTCGTCCTGTCCGACCATGGCCAGAGCCCCGGCGAGACCTTCCGTGCCCGCTACGGCCTCGGCCTCGGCGACCTGGTGCGGGCCGGGTGCGGGCTGCCCGTGCCGCGCAAGGCGCAGCGCACCCACAGCGGGGCCGAGGCCCGCGCCGCCGTGCGTGCGGCGCTCCGCCGGCCTGTCGAGGAGGGCGGCGAGGAGTACCGCCCCTCGCGCCGCCATTCCGAGCCGCTCGTGCTGGCCTCCGGGAACCTCGGCCTGGTCTCCTTCCCGGACGTGCCGCACCGGATGAGCAAGGAGGAGATCGACGCCCGCCACCCGGCCCTGCTGACGACGCTCGCCAACCACCCCGGCATCGGCTTCCTGCTCGTGCGCAGCGAGCAGCACGGCGGGGTCGTGCTCGGGGCGTACGGCGCGGAGATCCCGCTCGGTCGACTCGACGAGAATCCGGGCCCGTTGGCGGTGTTCGGACCGGGTGCCGCCGACGCCGTGCGCCGCACGCACTCCTTCCCGCACACCGCCGACATCATGGTCAACTCCTTCCACGACCCGGCCGACGGCGAGGTCCTCGCGTTCGAGGAGCAGATCGGCTCGCACGGCGGGCTCGGCGGCGCCCAGGGCAGCCCCTTCCTGCTCTCGCCGCTCGCGTTCTCCGAGCCGGTCGACGACGACGGCGACCTCGTCGGCGCCGAGCACGTCCACCGCGTCCTGCGCCGCTGGCTGCGCGAGACGAACGGCCCCCAGGTGCCCTTGGAGACGGAGCCGGAGGAGCGGGCCGCCTGAGAGCCGGTGCCCGGAAAATCGGCTGCGCCCGCAGATCCGTGGGCACACACTGTCCGTATCGGACATCGCGCACCTGCGCGCCCCTCTCGAACACCCTGGAGCCGCTGCGTGCAGGCAGCCGTCACCGTCACTCCCACCCGTATCCCGGAACTGCTGCTCGGTCTCGCCACCGTGCGGCCGGTCTTCATCTGGGGTGCCCCCGGCATCGGAAAGTCGTCCCTCGTCAGGGACTTCGCCGAGTCGCTGGGACTGGAGTGCGTGAGCCTGCTCGGCACGCAGCTCGCGCCCGAGGACCTGATCGGCGTCCCGCAGATCCGCGACGGGCGGTCCGTCTTCTGCCCGCCGGAGGCCATCGCCCGTGACGAGCCGTACTGCCTGTTCCTGGACGAGCTGAACGCGGCCACACCGGATGTCCAGAAGGCGTTCTACTCGCTGATCCTCGACCGCCGCATCGGCAACTACGAACTGCCGAAGGGCTCGATCGTCATAGGCGCCGGCAACCGGGCCACGGACAACGCGCTCGCCCGCCCCATCGCCTCCGCCCTGGTCAACCGCCTCACCCATGTGCACCTGGAGGCGTCCGCCAAGGACTGGCTGACCTGGGCCGCGAACAACGGCATCCACCCCTGGATCCTCGACCACCTCACCGACCGGCCCGACCACCTGTGGTCCAAGCCGCCGAAGACCGAGGAGCCCTTCTCCACGCCCCGCTCCTGGCACATGCTCTCCGACGCGCTGCACTCCTTCGGGCAGGGCCTCGACGAGGAGACGCTGAAGGTCCTCGCGCACGGCACGCTGACGCCCGTGCACGCGACCGCCTTCTGTGGCTACGTCAAGATCGTGCGCAGCCAGTTCGGCATCGAGGCCGTCATCAAGGGTGACGCCCGCTGGCCGAACCGCCTCGAGGACCGCGACCTGCTCTACTACCTCGCCGAGTCCTTCCGCGGGCGCCTGATGAAGGAACTCCCGGTCAGCAAGGAGCACATGTCGGCGAACGGCCGGCAGACCGCGTACCGCGCCAAGTCGCTGCTCGTGCAGCTCGCGGAGATCTCCGTGGAGGTCGCCCAGACCGTCATCGCCTCCGACACGGACGGCAACCCCGTGCTGCCCTCGTGGTTCCTCATCGAGGCCGCCCGGGACATGCCCCGCCTGGTGGAGGCGCGCCGGTGAGCCGTACCCGGGGCAAGGCGCAGAAGAAGCGGGACCCCGCTGCCGAGGCGTTCGCCGAGGGGATGCGGCTGGTGAAGGCCAACCCGGCGCTGGCGGCCGTCGAGTTCGGCGTCTGCCGGCAGGAGGAGTGCAGGTTCGCGCCCCGCGACGGGCTCGTGGCCGTCGACTCGGACGGCGACCTGCACGTCCACCCGAGGCGCCTGGCCGAACCGGCCGCCTGGGCCTGGGCGCTCGCGCACGCCGTCCTGCATCTGGGCTTCGGGCACGTCCCGGCGGCGAAGGGCGAGCGCACCCAGCCCGACCGGTTCGACCTCGCCGCGCGCTGCGTCGTCGTCAACCGCTTCCTGCTGAACTTCACCATCGGTACGACCCCGGAGGAGCTGCCCGCCTCCTATCCGGACGGGGACGAGGAGCAACTCGCCGCGCGCTGGCGGCGGAACGGGCTCCCGGCCGCGTACGAGCGCTGCGGCACGGCGGGCGACCAGCCCGACCAGCTGCTCCTGCGGTGGGTGGGCTGGGCCCAACCCCCCGACTGGCAGCTGGCGTTCGCCACCGCACTGACCCGGACCGTGTCCGCGGCGATGGACCTGGCGGGCGGCCGCCGTGACTCCCTCGACGGCGCGGTGGTACCGCAGCGCCCCTGGCAGAAGGCCCTGAGCTGGTTCATCTCCTCCTACCCGCTGCTCGGCGGCATCGCGGCCGGCATCACCCTCGTCGCCGACGCCGAACTCACCCGCGCACACGGTATCTCCGTGGCGGCGGTGAACCCGGAGGCCGGCGAGATCTACGTCAATCCGCTGCGGACCTTCGACGACGAGGAATGGCGGTTCATCCTCGGCCACGAGATGCTGCACGCCGCCCTGCGCCACGGCGACCGCTGCGGTACCCGCGACCCCTACCTCTTCAACATCGCCTGCGACTACGTCATCAACGGCTGGCTCAGCGAGATGCAGGTCGGCACGATGCCCGAAGGGCTGCTGTACGACCCGGAGTTGAAGGACCTGTCCGCCGAGGAGGTCTACGACCGCATGGCCGGCGACCTGCGCCGGACGCGCCGCCTGGCCACGTTGCGCGGCAAGGGCACGGGCGACATCCTCGGCGGTCCGCTCGGCAGCCCGCGCGACTACGTCGACCTCGACGAGTTCTACCGCCGCGGCCTGTGCCACGGCCTGGACCTGCACCAGCAGCAGGAACGCGGTTACCTCCCCGGCGGCCTGGTCGAGGAGATCCGCACACTCAGCCACCCGCCCCTGCCCTGGGACGCCCGACTCGCCCGCTGGTTCGACGAGTTCGTGCCCCGCCCGGAGCCTGTACGGTCGTACGCCCGCCCCTCGCGCCGCCAGTCCTCCACCCCGGACATCCCGCGTGCGGGCCGCTACTTCCCGCCCGAGGAGGTCGCCCGCTGCACCTTCGGCGTGGTCCTCGACACCTCCGGCTCCATGGACCGCACCCTCCTCGGCAAGGCCCTGGGCGCCATCGCCTCGTACGCCGAGGCCCGCGACGTACCGGCCGCCCGCGTGGTCTTCTGCGACGCGGCCCCGCACGACGCCGGCTATCTCCCGGTCACGGAGATCGCCGGCCGCGTCCGGGTCCACGGCCGCGGCGGCACGGTCCTGCAGCCCGGCATCGACCTCCTCCATCGGGCCGACGACTTCCCGCGGTCCGCGCCGGTCCTCGTCATCACGGACGGCTGGTGCGACGTGCTGCGGGTGCGGCGCGAGCACGCATATCTCATCCCGCAGGGGGCGCGGCTGCCGTTCAGTGCCCGTGGACCGGTCTTCCGCGTGCAGTGAGCGCGTGCGGTGAGCCGGAATGTGATCGGATGGGATCCCAAGGAACACCCAGAATTCGGAAGGATTCACCGTGGCAACCACGCGCTCCGCACACACCGTCTGGGAAGGCAACCTGATCGAGGGCAACGGGGTCGTCTCCTTCGACTCCTCCGGCGCCATCGCCCAGCAGCCGGTCACGTGGGCCTCGCGCGCCCAGGACGCGAACGGCAAGACCAGCCCCGAGGAGCTGATCGCCGCCGCCCACTCCAGCTGCTTCTCCATGGCGCTGTCGCACGCTCTGGCGGGCGCCGGCACCCCGCCCACCAAGCTCATCACCTCGGCCGACGTGAATTTTCAGCCGGGTGAGGGCATCACGGGCATCCATCTGACCGTCGAGGGCACGGTCCCCGGCATCGACAACGACGCGTTCGTCGTCGCCGCCGAGGACGCCAAGGCCAACTGCCCGGTCAGCCAGGCCCTCACCGGCACCACCATCACGCTGTCGGCCAAGCTCGCCTGACACCCGTACGCGGACGTCCGCCGGTGCCGCGCCTCCCGCCGAGGGGGCGCGGCACCGTTCTTTTCCGGGTACCCGGGGTACGCGGCATTGACAACGGCGCACTCAAGTTTTGTGCTGGTGGGTGAAGAGTGCCCTGGCGGAAGGGGACGGAGATGGCACGTGCGGTCGGGATCGATCTCGGGACCACGAACTCGGTGGTCGCCGTCCTGGAGGGCGGCGAACCCACGGTCGTCGCCAACGCGGAGGGGGCCAGGACCACACCCTCGGTCGTGGCCTTCGCCAAGAACGGGGAGGTGCTGGTCGGAGAGGTGGCCAAGCGGCAGGCCGTGACGAACGTGGAGCGGACCGCCCGCTCGGTGAAGCGGCACATGGGCGAAGCGCAGTGGCGCTTCCCCGATCAGGGCTCCGTGGACGGGACGCGCTACCGGGCGCAGGAGCTGTCCGCGCGGGTCCTGCAGAAGCTGAAGCGGGACGCGGAGTCCTACCTCGGCGAGGACGTCACGGACGCGGTGATCACCGTACCGGCGTACTTCGACGACTCGCAGCGGCAGGCGACCAAGGAGGCCGGGGAGATCGCGGGGCTGAAGGTCCTGCGAATCATCAACGAGCCGACGGCCGCCGCCCTCGCCTACGGCCTGGACCGGGGCGAGGAGCAGACCGTGCTGGTCTTCGACCTCGGCGGCGGCACCTTCGACGTGTCGCTCCTGGAGATCGGCGACGGCGTCATCGAGGTCAAGGCGACCAACGGCGACACCCACCTCGGCGGCGACGACTGGGACCAGCGGATCGTCGAGCACCTGGTCAAGACGTTCAAGGGGCAGTACGGCATCGACCTCGGCAACGACAAGATGGCGGTTCAGCGCCTGCGCGAGGGTGCCGAGAAGGCCAAGATCGAGCTGTCCAGCTCGTCCGAGACGACGATCAACCTGCCCTACATCACCGCCTCCGCCGAGGGGCCCCTGCACCTCGACGAGAAGATGACCCGCGCCCAGTTCCAGGAGCTCACAGCCGACCTCCTCGACCGCTGCAAGACCCCCTTCCACCAGGCGGTCAAGGACGCCGGCATCAAGCTGTCCGCGGTCGACCACGTCATCCTCGTCGGCGGCTCGACGCGGATGCCCGCGGTCACCGAACTGGTCAAGGAGCTCACCGGCAAGGACCCGCACAAGGGCGTCAACCCCGATGAGGTCGTGGCCGTCGGTGCGGCCCTCCAGGCCGGCGTCATCCGGGGCGACGTGAAGGACGTCCTCCTGCTCGACGTCACCCCGCTGTCCCTGGGCATCGAGACCAAGGGCGGCATCATGACGAAGCTGATCGAGCGCAACACGACCATCCCGACCCGGCGTGCGGAGATCTTCACGACGGCCACCGACAACCAGCCCTCGGTGGGCATCCAGGTCTACCAGGGCGAGCGTGAAATCGCCGCGTACAACAAGAAGTTGGGCGTCTTCGACCTGACGGGGCTGCCGCCCGCCCCGCGCGGGATCCCGCAGATCGAGGTCGCCTTCGACATCGACGCGAACGGCATCATGCACGTGTCGGCCAAGGACCTGGCCACCGGCCGCGAGCAGAAGATGACGGTGACCGGCGGCTCGGCGCTCCCCAAGGACGACATCGACCGCATGATGCGCGAGGCCGAGCAGTACGCCGAGGAGGACCGCCAGCGCCGCGAGTCCGCCGAGACCCGGAACCAGGCCGAACAACTCGTCTACCAGACCGAGAAGTTCATACGGGACAACGAGGAGCGGATCCCCGCCGAGACCAGGTCGGAGGTGGAGGCTGCGGCGACAGAGCTGAAGGGCCTCTTGGAACGGAACGCGGAAACCAACGAGCTGCGCACCGGCGTCGAGAAACTCGCCACCGTCAGTCAGAAGATGGGCCAGGCGATGTACGCCCAGGCCGACCAGCCCCCGACCGACACCGGCACCGGCACCGGCACCGAACAGCACACCTCACCGCAGGAAGAGGAGGGCGTGGTCGACGCGGAGATCGTGGACGAGGACCGGGACACGAAGGGCGGCGCCGCTTAAGCATCACGAAACCTGGGAGCCCATCCGCTCCCAACCCCGCCGCTCCGGCCGCGGCCCCAGCTGTTCGGGGTCGCGGCTGCGGTACACCAGATACGGCCGGAACAGGTACTGCACCGGCGCGCTGAACATGTGGACCAGGCGGGTGTACGGCACCAGGGCGATCAGCGCCATGCCGACCACCGCGTGGTCCAGCCGTACTTGTCGTAGCGGTAGCGCCAGATCAGGCCGGCGACGAGCAGGGCGAGGACGACGTACGGCAGGACGCCCCACAGCAGCGTGGTCATGGGCGCGCCCCTGGGTGTGCGATCGGCAGTGTGGCGCACACGGCGTCCAGGACGGATGCGTACGGTGTGCCGAAGTCGGTGAGCCGGGAACGGAGTTGTTCCAGGCCGGCCCGGTGTTCGGTGAGGAGGCCCGTGTCCCCGGTGCGGGCCGCGAACTCCAGGACCGCGGGCAGGAAGTCGGGCAGTTCCTCGCCGGTGAACTCGAGGCCCGCGGCGCGGTAGACCTCCTTGAAGCGGACCAGCGACATGCCGCGCCGCCGGGTGTCCCCGTCCTGCCACCAGCTCAGGTAGAGGCTGTGGCGGTTCTTGAAGTCGAAGACCTGGACGTAGTGCGCGGCCAGTTCATGGGCCGGAGTGACCGCCGCGTGGTCCACGAACTCCCGCAGCTGCGGGGCCGCTTCACGCAGCAGCGGCAGCCGGGCGCGGAAGTCCTCGTCGGGGTACGTCAGGCAGAGCGCTGCCGCTTGGTGGAGCACGGCGTCCGAGGGCATCAGGCCTCCTTCGAGTCGGCCGGGTCGGCCGGGCTGTCCGTGGTCTGGCGGCTGCGCAGCGCGTGGAAGTTCTCCACCGACACCAGCGGCAGGTGCCTGCGTCCCGAGTCCTGACCGACGAGGCCGTCGCCGCCCATCCCCGGCCCGCCGTCGTAGTCGAGGCTGCACTCGTCCGGCAGCGCGGACTCCTCCAGCCGGCGCGCGTCCCCGACGGCGGCGGTCGGAATCACGTACCGGTCCTCGTACTTGGCGATCGCCAGCAGCCGGTACATCGCCTCGACCTCGGCGGACGTCATGCCGACCGTCCTTGACGTACACCTTCCACCGGCACGAGACCGTGCAGTTCACGCCGTGCGTGGGGTTCACGACCTTGTCGTGGCTCCAGCGGTCCCGGTAGAACGCGTCGGCCTCACGCCCGCCGGTCAGCCCGATGCTGTGCAGATCGGGTGCCGGGGTGCCCGGACGGAAGAACCTTCCGGCACGCAGCAGCACCGCTCCCGGCTCGGTGGGCGGTATCCGCGTGTCCGTCACGTGCGCTCCCTTGCTCACCCCGTGCTTCGACGCTAGGGGCGAGCCGGGGAGCGCACCTGTTCACGGCGCCCGTACGGGTCAGGGAGCGTCAGTTCTTGCGGGCGACCCCCGCGTACACCGGGACGACGCCCTCCGCCTGGGCCTCCACGTCCACCGGCTCCGGACGCCAGCCGTACACCGGGATCACACCGGGGCCGAGCAGTTCCAGACCCTCGAAGAAGCGGGAGAACTCGGGAAGGGTGCGCGGGTAGAAGGGCGTGCCGCTCCTGCGGAACAGCTCCGTGGCCTTGGCCACGCCCTCCGGGGCGAGGTCCGGGCTGACCTGCGAGAGGATCAGGAAGCTCCCGGGTGCGAGCACCTCGACGTACCCCTTGACCAGGCCGAACACGTCGTCCTCCTCGTCGCCCAGGTAGTGGGTGAGCGCCACCAGGGACAGGGCGACGGGCTGCGCGAAGTCCAGGGACTCACCGGCCAGGCGCAGGATGGCCTCGGGGTCCCGGACGTCGGCGTGGATGTAGTCCGTGCTGCCCTCGGCGGAGCCGTGCAGCAGCGCCTCTGCGTGGCGGAGCACGATCGGGTCGTTGTCCGCGTACACGACCTTGGACTCCGGCGCGGACTGCTGCGCCACCTGGTGCAGGTTGGGCTCGGTGGGGATGCCGGTGCCGATGTCCAGGAACTGGCGTATCCCGGCCTCGGCGGCCGTGCGGACGGCCCGTTGCATGAACCGGCGGTTGGCGCGCGCCCCGCGTACCACCGTGCCGTCCGCGGCCAGGATCCTGCGGGCCAGCTCCTCGTCCACCGGGTAGTTGTCCTTGCCGCCCAGCCACCAGTCGTACACACGGGCAGGGTGCGGCCGGCTGGTGTCGATCTGCGGTGCGGCGTCGGATCCGGTCATGCGGTGTCTTCTCCTCGATGTCGATGTGGGAAAGGTGCTGTGCGTGACTGAGAAGTACTGACTGAGACGTGCCGACTCAGAAGTCCTCGCGGTACTCCCGCAGGATCTTCTTCGTGCGCTGGGCCGACGCGGCCCGCGCGGTCATGTGGTCGAGGACCTCCAGGTGCGCGGAGACCTCCTTGCGCGAGTCGAGGTACAGGGCCCCGGTCAGGTACTCGGTGAAGACCATGTCGGGCAGCTCGGGCTCGCCGAAGCGGAACAGCGTGAAGGGCGCGTACGTCCCCGGGTGCGGGCCGCTCTTGAACTCGGCGATCTGCAGCGTGACCCGGTCGCGCTCGGCGAACTCCAGCAGCTTGTCCAGCTGGTCGCGCATCACCTCGCCATGGATGCTCACCGGGCGCCGTAGGACCGTTTCATCCATGATCACCCACAGGTGGGGCGGATCCTCGCGCTCCAGGAGCTGCTGCCTGGCCATCCGCAGCGACACGTGCCGCTCGATGGTCTCCGGTCCGGTCTGCCCGATCGTTCCTGCATCCATCACGGCATGCGCGTACGCCTCGGTCTGCAGCAGCCCGGGCACGAAGTGCGGCTCGTAGGAGCGGATGATGTCGGCGGCGCCCTCGAGGCTCACGTACAGGCTGAACCAGTCCGGCAGCACGTCGTGGAACCGCTGCCACCAGCCCGGCTGGTTCGCCTCCTCGGCGAGGGCGATGAAGGCCGCCGCCTCGTCGTCCGGGACGCCGTACGTCTCCAGCAGCACCTGGACGTACGGGATCTTCAGGGCGACCTCGGCCATTTCCATCCGCCGCACGGTCGCGGGGGCCACCCGAAGGACGGCTGCCGCCTCCTCGCGTCTGAGCCGGGCCGCTTCCCGCAACTCCTGCAGGCGCTTTCCGAGCACCACCTGACCCACGGTGGGCGCGGGACGCCGCTCACTCACGTCACGCCTCCCCTACGCGCCGAAGTATGCGCGAAGCAGTGTGTCATGTTCCGCCGCCGGTCTCACGGGATCGGCGGTGCGGGCCTTGCCACGTGTGCCGTCCGTCAGGGCATCTGTGACTGAAGGTACTTCACCGTCGCCGGATCGGCCGGGAGGAACGTCTCGATGGCCAGCTCGGCGACGGTCACGTCCATGGGGGTGTTGAAGGTGGAGATGGACGAGACGAACGACAGCGTCCGCCCCTCGTGCTCGACCTGCATCGGCAGGGCGAAGTGGGGGACCCGTTCCGCCGGTTCGTGCTCGTGGCTCGGCTCCGGCACCGGGTAGGCGGCCACCTCCTCGTACAGGGCCCGCAGCGGTGCGGAGCGGTAGAGGGCGATCTGCCGTTCCATCTGCGCGAGCAGATGGCCGCGCCACTCGCGGAGGTTGCGGATGCGGGGCGCCAGGCCCTCGGGGTGCAGCGTCAACCGCATGGCGTTCAGCGGGGGTTGGAGCAGGGACTCCGGGACGCCCTCCAGGAGCATCATGATGCCCCGGTTGGCCGCGACGACGTCGTACGTCGCGTCCAACACCAGTGCGGGATAGGGCTCGTAGCCCTGGATGAGGCGTTCCACGCCCTGGCGGAGAGCGTCCAGCGCGGGCGAGTCGAGCGGGGTCTCCGGGTAGTGCGGGGCATAACCGGCCGCCAGCAGCAGGGAGTTGCGCTCGCGCACCGGGACGTCCAGATGCTCGGCCAGCCGCAGGATCATCTCCTCGCTCGGCCGGGAACGGCCCGTCTCGACGAAGCTGATGTGCCGGGCCGAGGAGTCGGCGCGCAGCGCCAGCTCCAGCTGGCTGACCCGCCGCCGCTCCCGCCAGGCCCGCAGCAGCGGGCCGACGCCCTTGGCGGAGGGTGTGGCGGCGGATGCGGGGTGTCCGGTCGCGGCAGTGGCCATGCGTACGACCGTAGCCGAGGAGCTCGACGCGTGGACCGGGCGTCGGAGGCGGCCTCGCGGACCACCGCTGCGGCGGACGGCCCCACGGCCGGATGTGTCCGCGGCCGACCATCGGGAACCCTTCTGACCAGGGCCTCGGCAGCACAGCTGTGGCACGCTGAAGGAGAACCCCGGCCCCTTTGGAAGGAGCGAGCCATGCCCGTGGAACCGCTGTCGCAGAAAGAGATCGAGGAACGGCTGGCCGAGCTGCCGGGCTGGTCGCTCGACGGGGACCGCATCACCCGTTCCTACCGGCTGGGCTCGCACTTCGCGGCGACGGCGATGGTCGTGCACATCGCCCAGGTCCAGGAGGAGCTCGACCACCACTCCGACCTCACCCTCGGCTACCACACCGTGTCACTGTCCGTGAACACGCACAGCGTGGGTGGCAAGGTCAGCGAGCTCGACTTCGCACTCGCGCGCCGGGTCGAGGATCTCGCACAGGGACACGGAGCACACTGACCCGCGTGCTCGACTACGACAAGGAAGCCGTCGCCTACGACGCCACGCGCGGCGGCGAGCCCAGGGCCGCGGCCGCCGCGGACGCCGTACTGGGCCTGATCCCGACCGACGCGGGCCGGCTCCTCGACGTGGCCTGCGGCACCGGGATCGTGACCATGCGGCTCGCGGCCGCGCGGCCCGCGACCCGGGTGACGGGCGCCGACCTGACGTACGGCATGGCCCGGATGGCCGCCGCCCGCCTGCCCGGCTCGGTGCTGCTGGCCGACAGCCGCCGGCTGCCCTTCCCGGACGGGACGTTCGACGCGGTCACCAGCGTGTGGCTGCTGCACCTGCTCGACGAGCCCGCGGACGTCCGGGCCGTGGTCGCCGAGTGCGCCCGCGTGCTGCGGCCCGGCGGCGTCTACGTCACCACCGTCGACAAGGCCTCCGCGCACGACGTCGGCAGCGACATCGACACCGTCCTCGCGCCGCGGCCGCGCCGGCCGGCCCCGGACGCCGGGCCGCTCGTGGAGTCGTACGCGGCCGCGCACCGGCTGCTCCCGGCCGGGCAGGCCTGCTTCCCGGGGCGCGGTCAGGGCCGCAGCCCCCGCCGGACCGTGGCCGACCTGCGCCGCGGCTGGTTCACCGTGCTGCCGCCCGGCGACCCGGTCACCGAGCGGTTCGCCGCGCAGGTGGAGGCGCTGCCCGACCAGGAACGGCCGCGCGCCGACCCGGAGTTCACGTTACGGGCCTTCAGGAAGCCGCCGGCCGGCTGAAGTCCATCGTCCAGTTGGTCAGCCAGGTCTGCCCGCCGTCCACGGAGAACGCCTGCTCCCAGCGTGCGGAGGCGGGGGACACGCCCGCCCACACGAACCGCACCCGCACGTCCTTCCCGTCGTGGGTGTCGTCGCCGTGGAACTCGCCGCGGTCGCCGTCGAAGCGCCCGATCACCGGCGGGAACAGCTTTCCGCTGCGGCTCGAGGACCAGGTCAGTGACCACTCCTTCCGCTCCACGTCGAAGAGCCGCAGCGTCAGCCCCTTCGAGCCCAGGCGCGGCATGTCGATCTCGTCGATGTTCGCGGCACCGTCGAACAGCGGCCGGCACCAGTGGGTGGCGGGGAACTCCTCCCAGTCGCTGTCCGGGTCGAGGAAGTCGGTGCGGCGGCGGTTGACGACCGCCCACTCGCCGTGGAAGAAGTCGAAGTCGTGCGGGCTGCTCATGAGCGGTCTCCAGTGGTTCCTGCGGGCAGGGAATCGGCCAAGTAGGCTTCCAGGTCCGGGACTTCGGGTGCGAGCATGTGCCGTACCCAGGCGTCCCGTTCGTGCAGGATCGGCGGCAGCTCGAAGACACAGCCGATCCAGGGCAGTTCGGGCGTGATGAAGTGGGTGGGGTCGTGGTCGGGGCAGCCGACGACAGGCTGGCCCGCCGCCGCGTTCGCGTAGTGCAGGACGTTGTCCCAGACCCAGCTGTAGGTGTTCAGGTAGGCGCCGTCGTCGCCTCCGCGGTGCAGCACGACGAAGGTCACCGGCGGTGTGCCGTCCGGCTCCGGCAGCAGCTCCGGCAGGATCGCGTACGCCGCCTTCTCGACGTCGGGCGCGATGCCGGCCGGGTCGGCCGTGACGTGGTAGCGCTTGATCCGCCGCCCGGCCACCTCGATCGGCGGCGGCACGGTCAGGAGTTTCTCCTTGAAGCGTTGTTTCCCCGTGACGGGCTGTTTCTCCGTGAAGGCCATGGACGGGACGCTAGGCCCGCTTCACTGACATCCTGTGTCAGTGAAGGCCGGCCGACTCGTCTCGATCCTGCTGCTGCTCCAGACCCGGGGCCGGATGACCGCTGCCCAGCTCGCCGAGGAGCTGGAGGTCTCGGTCCGCACGGTCTACCGGGACGTCGAGGCCCTGAGCTCGGCCGGCGTCCCGCTGTACGGCGACGCGGGCCACGCCGGTGGCTACCGCGTGCTCGACGGCTACCGCACCCGCCTGACCGGCCTCACCGCCGACGAGGCCGAGGCCCTCTTCCTGGCCGGCGCCCCCGGTCCGGCCGCCGAACTCGGCCTCGGTTCGGTCCTGGCCGCCGCCCAGCTCAAGGTCCGCGCCGCCCTGCCGCCGGAGCTGCGCCCGCATGCCGACCGGATCAGCGGCCGCTTCCACCTGGACGCGCCCGGCTGGTACGCGGACGCCGAGGAGGCGCCGTATCTGCCGGCGGTCGCCGACGCGGTGTGGAACAGCCGCGTGCTCCATGTCCTGTACCGCCGCTGGGCCGAACCCACCGACGTGGAGCGCCGCCTGGAGCCGTACGGACTGGTGCTGAAGGCGGGCCGCTGGTACGTCGTCGCGGGCCCGGGTCCCCGTACCTTCCGCGTCGACCAGATCCTCCAACTCGCCGCCACTGAGGAGGAGTTCAGCCGACCGGACGACTTCGACCTGGCCGCGTACTGGACGGCGTACCAGCGCGACTTCCACGACCGGCTGTACCGGGGCGAGGCGTTGGTCCGTCTTGGCCCGGGTGTGAAGCTGCCGAGGTCGGTCAACATCCGTACGGAAGACGGCGGTTGGACCCTCGCCAGGGTTTCCGTCGAGTCCGTCGAGCACGCCCACGGCGAGTTTCTGCGCCTCGGCGCGGACATCGAGGTGCTCCAGCCGCCCGAACTGCGCGAGGCCATCGCACGGACGGTGGCCGAGCTGGCCAAAAGATACGTCAAGGTGGCGGAAAGAGAGGGCAACGTGCCGGAGTGCGGCGGCGACTGACAGTGCGGAACCCGTCCGTCCTCTCTGGAGGTTCGTCACGTGCAGCACCCGCACAGGCACCGCAGACGCCGCGTACTCCTCTCGGCGGTCACCGCCACCGCGGCGCTGGTCGCCGCCGGACTCACCGCGTTCGACGCCGACACCGCCGAGGCCGCCACCGCCCGCCAGGTCGAGAAGCTGGACCGCGGAGTCGTCAGCGTCCACACCGACAGCGGCAACCTGGTCAGCTGGCGCTGGCTCGGCACCGACCCGAACGACGTCTCCTTCAACGTCTACCGGGCCGGTGCGTTGGTCAACGCGACCCCGATCACCGGCTCCACCAACTACTTCCACTCCGGCGCGCCCGCCCAGGCCGACTACACGGTCCGCGCGATCGTCGGCGGCGTGGAGCAGGCCGACTCCGTGCACGCGGTGCAACTCCGCACCGGCTACAAGGACGTGCCCATCACCCCGCCCGCCGGCGGCACGACCCCGGACTCAGTCGCGTACACCTATGAGGCCAACGACGCCTCCGTGGCCGACCTCGACGGCGACGGGGCGCTGGACTTCGTTCTCAAGTGGCAGCCGACGAACGCCAAGGACAACTCCCAGTCCGGCTACACCGGCAACACGATCCTCGACGGGATCAAGCTCGACGGCACCCGCCTGTGGCGCATCGACCTGGGCCGCAACATCCGCTCCGGCGCGCACTACACGCAGTTCCAGGCGTACGACTACGACGGCGACGGCAAGGCCGAGATCGCGATGAAGACCGCCGACGGCTCGGTCGACGGCACCGGCGCGGTGATCGGCAGCTCGTCCGCCGACCACCGCAACTCCAGCGGCTATGTGCTGTCCGGACCCGAGTACCTGACCATGTTCAACGGCCAGACCGGCAAGGCGATGCAGACCGTCGACTACGTCCCGGCCCGCGGCACGGTCTCGTCCTGGGGAGACTCCTACGGCAACCGCGTCGACCGCTTCCTCGCGGGGACGGCGTACCTGGACGGTTCCCGGCCGTCGCTCGTCATGGCGCGCGGCTACTACACGCGCACCGTGATCGCGGCCTGGGACTGGCGAGGCGGCTCCTTCACCCGCCGCTGGACCTTCGACACCAACTCCTCGACCAACTCCGGCAAGGGGTACGACGGTCAGGGCAACCACCAGCTGTCGGTGGCCGATGTCGACGGCGACGGCAAGGACGAGATCGTGTACGGCTCGATGGCCGTCGACGACAACGGCAACACGCTGTGGACCACCAAGAACGGCCACGGCGACGCCATGCACGTGGGCGATCTGGACCCGTCGCGTGCGGGCCTGGAGGAGTTCAAGGTCGACGAGGACTCCTCGAAGCCCTCGTCCTGGATGGCGGACGCGAAGACCGGCCAGGTCATCTGGTCCACGCCCGCCAACGGGGACAACGGCCGGGGCGTCGCCGGGGACATCTGGGCCGGCAGCGCGGGCGCCGAGTCGTGGTCGGCGGCCGAGAGTGGCGTCCGCAACCCGAAGGGGACGGTGGTGGCGAGCCGCAAGCCCTCCAGCACCAACTTCCTGTCGTGGTGGGACGGCGACACCGTCCGCGAGCTCCTCGACGGCACGCACATCGACAAGTACGGCACCTCGGCCGACACCCGTCTGCTGACCGGCTCCGGGGTCCACTCCAACAACAGCACCAAGGCGACGCCGTCCCTGTCCGGGGACATCCTCGGCGACTGGCGCGAGGAGGCCGTCTGGCCGACCAGCGGCAACACGGCACTGAGGATCTACTCCACGCCGTACGAGACCAGCACCAGGATCACGACGCTGCTGCACGACACGCAGTACCGCACGGCCCTGGCCTGGCAGAACACCGCCTACAACCAGCCGCCGCACCCCAGCTTCTTCATCGGCGACGGGATGGCGACGGCACCGCGGCCGACGGTCTACACCCCGTGACGCGGAGGCGGTCGCCCGCAGCCTGCGGGCGACCGCCTCACGGGGTCGGCTAGCCCAGGAGGCCACCCAACAGGCCCCCCAGGAGACCGGTCACGGTGCCCAGCAGGCCTCCGAGGAGGTCGCTCGAGCCGGCGTCCTCGTCCGAGGGCGTGAGGCACGCCTCGTGGCCCAGGAGGGACACGTGGGTCGTTCCGGCGCAGGTGGCGGTGGTGTCGGTCGTCGTAGCCGCAGAGGCGCTCGGCGCCATAAGGGTCAGAGCGAGTACGGGAGCGGCGAGGACCGCCGCGATGCGGGCGCGGGTCGGCTTGCGGGTGCGCTGCGACATCACTGTCCTTTCGACAGGTATGGAATCTTCCTTGATCAGGCTCACGCGCTACTTTGCACTCCGCAACTCGAACGTCACCCACAGTGACCGCACGCCCGCCGCGACGGCCCGGTCAGGCGACCGTGCAGCTCTGGTCGCCCAGCTCGAACGACGCCGGTTTCGTGTTCGACCCCGACCAGCTCCCCGTGAACCCGAAGCCCACGGACGAGCCCGCCGCCACACTGCCGTTCCAGCCCACGTTCTTCGCGGTCACCGCCGTGCCCGACTGGGTGTAGTCGGCGTTCCACAGCTGCGTGATCTTCTGCCCGTCCGCGAAGGACCAGTCGAGTGCCCAGCCGTTCCAGGCGGTTGAACCCGTGTTGCTCAGCTGGACGTCGGCCTGGAAACCGCCCGACCACTGGTTCGTGATCTTGTACGTCACCGTGCACGCGCCGGTGGGCGTCGGCGTCGGATCGGTGCCCCCACCGCCGTCGTCGCCCCCGCCTCCGCTCGGGTCGGAGGTGTCGCCGTAGATGACACCGCGCCCGTTCGTCGACACGTACACCCGCCCGTAGACCCGCGGGTCACCGGTGAGCGCCCCGCCCGTCCAACCCCACTGGTGGGCATCGTCGTTGACGCGGGTCCAGGTCGCGCCCTTGTCGGTGGAGCGGAAGATGCCGCGTACGCCGCCGATCTTCGCGCTGGTGTACAGCGTCTGGTACGACGCTCCCGTCGCCGCCTTGCCGAAGCCGATCGTGTCGGCCTGGTCGACGCCCGCCAGCTTGGTGAAGCTCGCCCCGCCGTCCGTCGAGTGCCACAGTCCGTACGCGCCGTCGGAAGCGCCACCCGCGAGCCAGACATCGCCCTTCGTGCCGGGCAGCGCCTTGAACCGCACGCTGTCGCCGCTCGGGAGCCCACTCGCGGTGGAGGCCGTGAAGGTCGCCCCGCCGTCCGAACTCACGTAGAACGTCCCGGACTTGAAGCCGTAGAAGGTCTTCGGGTCGACCCGGTCGGACTCGACGGTCGCACCGGCAGGTATGCCGCTGGACGCCGACCACGACGAACCGAAGCCGGTCGTGTGCTGCACCCCGGTGCCCGCCGGGCTCCACACGAAGCCGCTGCCGTCGGACGCGGCCGCGACCGTCCCGCCGCCGCTGACGCCCGAAGGGTCCGTACCGGCAAACCAGTTGGCGCCGTTGTCCGTCGAGAACGCGATGTGCGGACCGGAGTCCAGGTTGCCGCCGCGCACGACCGTGTTCGGGTTCGTCTCGGCGAAGTCGAGGCTGGTGGTCGAGGTGAAGTTCGGCGAGGTGTACATCATCGACGGGACCTTGGTCAGGTCCGTGTGGCGGAACCCGCCGATGTCACCGAGTGCGCTGAACAGTTGGGCGCCGCCCGACGGGGGAGCGGCGAGGTCGTTGACGGCCGTCTCCTCCAGCCCCTGCACCATGGGCTTCACGGTGAACTGGCCCCCGCTGTCCCACTTGGTGAGGTCGTCCGTGCCGTAGAGCGTCGCGCCCGTCCCGTACATCATCCGGTCCGAGTTGAACGGGTCGATCTCCAGCGACTCCGTCATCCAGCCCAGTTTCGGGGCCTGTTCGGGGGGTGAGGGGTTCGCGCCGAAGGTCAGCCAGGGGGACGAGGAGACGTCCATCGTGTAGCGGTTCGCGCGGTTGGGGTACGACGTGTAGTCCCACGCCTTCGTCCAGGTGCCGCCGCTGTCGGTGGAGCGGAAGATCTGCGTGTCCGGCCACCAGGAGCTGTAGGCGGTGGTCATGACCGTGCCGGGATGCTCGCGGTCGACGGTCAGGCCGCTGAAGCCGTAGTAGGTGTCGGCCTCCGCGACGGGGCTGATGTCGGTCCAGGCTCCGGTCGCGGTCGCGTACCGCCACAGCCGGCCCTTGCCGCCGTCGTAGGGGCCGCCCTTGTCGCTGTAGGCGAGGTACAGATAGCCGCTCTTCGCATCCAGCACACCCTTGTGCGCCAGGTAGCCCGTCGGCTGGCCGGCCAACCGGGTCCAGCTCGCGCCCGCGTCCGTCGAGCGGTACACCGAGTTGTCCTTGTCGGCGACCCCGACGTAGAGGGTCTTCGTCGCCGACCCGGACGTACCCGTCGACTCGTCGAAGGTGACCCAGACGATGCCCTGGTTGTCGGAGGCGTATCCGCTGGTGTCGCTCGGATCCTGCACGTAGTTGCCGACGTTGGGGAAGTTCGTCACCTGCGACCAGGTCGCGCCGGAGTCCGTCGACCGCCACAGGCCCTTGCCGCTCGGCGCGCCCAGGTACAGCACGTTGTCCTTGTTCGGGTCGATCGCCAGGCGCTCGCCCATGCCCCGGCCGGGCATGTTGCCGCCGAGCTTGAAGGGCAGGTCGGCCTTCTGCCAGCTGGCGCCCCGGTCGGACGACCGCAAGACGGCGCCGTTGCCCGGGTCCCAGCTGTTGGTGTACGTCCCGACGGCCGCGTACACCTTGTTCGGGTCCACGGAGTCGGAGGCCAGGCTGACCACGCCGGTGTGACCCCAGTCGTCCCAGCCGACCGAGTCCAGCAGCGGGGTCCAGGTCTTCGTCGACTCCTGCCAGCGGTAGGCGCCGCCGATGTCGGTGCGGGCGTAGGCCAGGTTCTTCTCGCTCCGGTTGAAGACGATGCCGGGGACGAAGCCGCCGCCGTCGATCCGGGCGTTCTTCCAGGTGTACGTGTCCGCGGCCAGGGTCGCTTTCGGGGTGCTCGCGGCGAGTGCGGGCGGGGTGCCCGCGAGCAGTCCGGCCGCCAGTGCCAGCACCGCCGTGAGGATGCGGGTTCTTCGCACGGGGGGTCCTTTCCGGAAGGGGGAGGTGGGGGGTAAGCGCTTTCCGCAAGGCGCGAGAGTTGCCGGGCGACCCCCAGTGCGGGAGGGGGTCGCCCGGCGGATCGGCCTCGCCGTCAGGTGACGAGACCACGCACACGGAGCGTTCGAGCGGTACCGCGGAAACGCCCGTGAAGTGAGGCGCCCTCGTGGTGAGGGGTGCGGGGAACTGCGCGACCAGCCACAACGGACGCGCACTCACGTCACGGCCCAACCCGCGGAGCGCTCGGCGGGGACTATTCGAGAAGCTCCGAGTACGAACCCATGGCCAGGGCGATGTCCGCCTGGGCCCAGAAGCGGTGGTACGTGAAGGAGGGCGCGGCCCCGCCCGCCAGATACGCCTCGATCTTCGACCAGGCCGGGTCGTTCTTGTAGAAGGACCTGAGCGAGGCGAAGGTGGACGAGGAGTTCACGACGTCGCCGTTCGGCATCCTGCCGCTCCAGCCGCTCGGGACGTAGACCGTGTCGTCGAAGCGGTTGTAGTCGGCGCGGGTCTCCGGGACGGCGATGCCCAGGCCGTCCTGGTAGTTGTCCCACATGCCGTCGAGCAGTGCCTTCGCCGTCGTCTTCGCCTCCGTGTCACCGGACTTGGCGGCGTAGTACGTCAGGGTCTTGGCGTACGCGGCCGCCACGCCGACGTCATTGGTGTAGTCGGCGACGGTGACGTGAAGTCCGCTGTTGGAGCCGGGACTTGACGCGTTCCAGGTGTCGGGCCGGCCGGACCACTGGAGCGTGGACGGGATCTGGTACGTCCCGTCCGGGTTGATCGTGGTCTTGGACAGCGCCCAGTCGACCCACTTGTCGAGGACCGCCTTGGCATTGGCGTTCCCCGTCTGCTGGTAGTACTCGGCGACCCGCTCCATCGACCACGCCTGGAAGCCGAACCACTGGTTGGACGGCGGGTCGTGATAGACGGGCTGCTGGTCGTAGTACATGCCGTAGAAGGTCGACGTACCGGACGGCGGGGTCGCGTAACGGCCGGCCCAGCTGTTCGTCGCACCGCCCGCGATGGCGCCCTCATCGGACTGCAGCCAGCGGTAGAACTCCAGCTGCCGGGTGAGCGAGGTGCCCCAATCCGCCGCCCCTGTCGAGGACTTGGGCTTCAGATCGGCGTACGAGCTGAGCGCGTAGGCCGCCAGGGGGTTCTGGTATCCGCCGTGGACGTGGCTGGAGCCGATGCGCCAGGCCCAGCCGGCGCTGGTGTCCGTGGCGCCGCCCCAGGCGTAGTACCAGGACAGCAGGTAGTCCGAGGCGTCCTTGCCGGTCCCGGCCGCACAGGTGGAAGGGCCGACGCAGTTGCCGATTTTCTTGAAGTACTTGTCGTACATGGCGTAGCGCAGGTAGTCGCCCATCTTCGCGGCCTTGCCGACGGTCGCGGAGACGTCACTGCCCTTGCCCTGCCCCTTGGCCCACACGTCGGCCCAGTACGCGGCCTGCACCGCACGCGCGTCGGCGTCCGGGGCGTCCGTGTACTTCCACTGCCTGGCGTACGACGAGTCGCCGGTGAACAGGTCCAAGTACCCGTTCGTACCGCCGTACTTGAAGGCGTCGCAGGTCGGCTGCGGCACCGTCTCCCACACCGACTCCTGCGCTCCGCGCTGGAAGGTGTTGATGTACGACGGTCCGGTCTCGGCCGGTCCGCCCTCGCAGGTGCCGCCGGGGGTGTCGCCGTAGCCGTAGACGTTGTCGACGTCCTGGAGCCAGTGCATGCCGTAGACGTCGTCCGTGCCGTACGCGGACTTCAGTTCACCGGCGATGGGGTCCGAGCCGACCGGCACCGACGGGTCGAGCTTCGCCGGATACTCGTTCGGGGTGTCCAGCTCGGGCGCGTAGGTCGCCGGCTTCGAGGCGTTGTAGAAGGAGTTGGTGGGCTGGTCGGCGTGGGTCGGGATCATGTACTTCTCCATGAGATCCCAGGCGCCGTTGAACTTGGTCCAGTCACCCGTGACCTTGCCGTACATCGCCTGCAGCCAGAGAAGGTAGCTGTAGGCCTCCGACGTGGTCTCGTGGCCCTGGTCCGGGGCCTCGACGATCAGCGTCTCGACCGAGTGGTAGGGGATGCCCTCGGGTGAGAAGTAGCCGTTCGCCGGGTTGGTGATCTTGCCGTAGAGGTCCAGGAAACGGGCGTCGTAGGCCTTGGTGGCCGTCAGTTCCGTCACCGTGACCGTGGCCTTGGCGTGGCCCGTCGCCGTCGACTCGAAGGACGCCGAACCGGTGCCGGAGGCATCGGCGGTGACGGTCACCTTCTGCGCGGTGCTCCAGTTGGAGGGCGTGAAGGTGAGCGTCGCGCCGCCGGTGACCGTGAGGCCCGAGGCGCCGCTCGCGCGGGCCGTCGTGACGGTCACGTTGGCGCTCGGCTGCGTCGACAGCTTCACGTCGTACGTGCCCGTCTTGCCCTGCTGGACGCCCAGTTGGGTCGGTGAGGCGACCACGGCGGGACCCGAGGCGACCGTGATGCCGACGGGTGTCGACTCCGCGGACGCGCCCAGGCTGTCGTACGCCTTCGCCACCAGCGAATGACTGCCCACGGTCAAACCAGAGGCCGAGAGCGTGTAGGGCGAGCTGGTGTCCGTGCCCAGCAGGGTCGTGTCGTCGTAGAACTCGATCTTGCTGATCGTGGCGTCGTCGGCCGCGGCGGCGGTGGCCGCGAGCGGGACCGCGTCCCCCTGCGTGTAGACCGCGCCCGCGGTGGGGCTGGTCAGCACGGTGACCGGCGGCTGGTGTGCGCCGGCGCAGGTGGTGCCGTTGATCGCGAAGCTCGTGGGGGAGGTGTTGGTGCCGCTGTAGGTGAACTGCGCGCCGGTGGAGACGGCGGCGCCCGCGGCGATCTTCGCGTTGTACCCGGCGTCCTTCACGCTGATCGTCTGGCCGGACTGGGACCAGGTACCGCTCCAGCCGTTCGTGAGCTTCTGGTTGCCGCTGTAGGCGTACGTCAGGGTCCAGCCGTCGACGGCGTCCGTACCGCGGTTGGTGATGGTGAGGTCCGCGGTGAAGCCGGAGCCCCAGTCGTTCGTCTTGTAGTCGACGCTGCACTGAAGTGCCGCTGCCTGGGCGGGAGTCGTACCCGTACCCAGCATGGTGAACGGAAGGGCGAGGGCCGCCACGACAGCAGTCCATAACCGCCGCGTTCCGCGGCGTCTCCTTCTGGGGTGCATGTGCTGGTTCCTCCTTGCGGCTCGGGAAGACGTGGGGGAGGGGAGGAGCAACAAGCCTTGAACCAGTGGGAGCGCTCCCATAGTGGGGATGGGGGTGCAAGGGGTCAAGGTGCTTGAAGAGTCGAAAAGATTCGATGCGTTCGGTTGAGGGAAAGTCAGCAACCCCTCTGTCCTTTACCGTCACTTGGCGCTAGCTTCAATGGCACCAGTGGGAGCGATTCCATCAGTCGACGCGTCCGTCACGACGCGCCTGATCTGCAAGGAGTCGCTCATGCGACACCCCCCGCGTTCAGTACTTTTAGTCGTTGCCGGCGCGGTCGCCCTTGTCGGGGGCATGACCATGCCGGTCGTCACGGCACAGGGAGCCACGCCCGCCTGCTCGGTGGAGTACTCCGTCACCAGCCAGTGGGACACCGGCTTCCAGGGCGCCGTGAAGATCACCAACAACACGTCAGCCATGAGCAGTTGGAGCGTCAGCTTCGACTTCGCGGGCGGCCAGAAGGTCAGCCAGGGCTGGAACGCCAAGTGGTCCCAGTCCGGTACGACCGTGACCGCCGCCAACGAGGGCTACAACGGCTCGCTGGCCACCGGCGCGAGCATCAGTGCCGGATTCCTCGCCTCCTGGTCGGGGAGCAACGCCGTACCGACGTCGTTCGAACTCAACGGGACGACGTGCAACGTCGATACGGAGCCGACGCCGTCGCCGACGCCGGTCGATCCACCGGACTCGGGCGACGCAACGACACCCGCCCTGCACGTCTCGGGCAACAAACTCGTGGACGCCGACGGCAGCACCCGCAGGCTGCTCGGAGTCAACCGCTCCGGCGGCGAGTTCATGTGCGTGCAGGGCTACGGCATCTTCGACGGGCCGGTCGACGACGCCGCGATCCAGGCGATCGCCGACTGGAAGGTGAACGCCGTCCGCATCCCCCTCAACGAGGAGTGCTGGCTGGGCCTTTCCAACATCAAGCCCGAGTACGGCGGCGCCACCTACATGGCCGCGGTCAAGGACCTGGTGGCCAGGGTGGAGGCGCACGGCATGACGCCGATCGTCGAACTGCACTGGACCTACGGCCAGTACACCGGCAACTCGGCGGGCTGCTCCGACGTGCACGCCACCTGCCAGAAGCCGATGCCCGACATGCAGTACACCCCGTCGTTCTGGTCGTCGGTGGCCGGCACCTTCAAGGACGACCCGGCCGTCGCCTTCGACCTGTTCAACGAGCCCTACCCGGACCGCGCCACCTCCACGACCACCCAGGCGTGGCAGTGCTGGCGGGACGGCGGCACCTGCCCCGGCATCGGATACGAGGTCGCCGGCATGCAGGACCTCGTCGACTCCGTACGCGCAACGGGCGCGAAGAACATCATCCTGGCCGGCGGGCTCGCCTACTCGAACGACCTGAGCCAGTGGCTGAGTTACCGGCCCACCGACCCGGCGGGCAATCTCGTCGCCGCCTATCACGTCTACAACTTCAACACCTGCGCGAACGAGAGCTGCTGGAACTCCACCCTCGCGCCGGTTGCGGCCCAAGTGCCGCTGGTGGCCGGGGAGATCGGCGAGAACACCTGCTCGCACTCCTTCGTCGACCAGGTCATGAAGTGGTTCGACGACCGGGGCCTGTCGTACCTCGGCTGGACCTGGAACACCTGGGACTGCTCCTCCGGTCCCTCGCTCATCTCGAACTACGACGGGACTCCCACGTCGTACGGCATCGGGTTGCGTGACCATCTGCGCGCCCTGAACGGATGACTTCCGACACCTCCGCAACGGTCAACTTCCGCAACGGACAAGGAAACCCGCACTCATGAGTCGTACCAGAACAGCGATACTCGCCGCCCTGGCGCTGGTCGCCGGGACCGCCGGGACCGCGACAGCCGTCGTCCCGGGGGACGTCGGTGCCGCCGCCGTCCCCTGCACGGTGGACTACCAGGTGCAGAACCAGTGGGACACCGGCTTCACCGCCGCCGTGACGGTCACCAACAACGCCTCGGCCAAGAGCAGTTGGGCGGTGAAGTGGTCGTACGCCGGAAACCAGAAGGTCACCAGCGGCTGGAACGCGAAGATCACCCAGAGCGGTGCCGATGTCACCGCGGCCAACGAGACCTACAACGCGGCCCTGTCGGCGGGCGGTTCGGTCAGCTTCGGCTTCCAGGGCAGCTACAGCGGCACCAACGCGCTCCCGACCTCCTTCACGCTCGACGGCGTGACCTGCAACGTCGACTCCGGCGACCCGACGGATCCGACCGATCCCACCGACCCGACCGGTCCGGACGCCAAGGTCGACAACCCGTACAGCGGCGCCAAGGTGTACGTGAACCCCGAGTGGTCCGCGAAGGCCGCCGCCGAACCGGGCGGCAGCCGCGTCTCCAGCCAGCCCACCGGTGTCTGGCTCGACCGCATCGCCGCCATCGACGGAGTCAACGGCGGCATGGGCCTGCGCGACCACCTCGACGCGGCCCTGGAACAGAAGGGCAGTGGCGAGGAAGTCGTCCAGCTGGTCGTCTACGACCTGCCCGGACGTGACTGCGCGGCCCTGGCCTCCAACGGCGAGCTCGGCCCGACGGAGATCGACAAGTACAAGACGCAGTTCATCGACCCGATCGCGGCGATCCTCGCGGACAGCAAGTACAGCTCGCTGCGGATCGTCACCACCATCGAGATCGACTCGCTGCCCAACCTGGTCACCAACACCGGAAGCCGCGCCACCGCCACGGCCGCGTGCGACACCATGCTCGCCAACGGCAACTACGTGAAGGGCGTCGGCTACGCGCTGGCCAAGCTCGGCGCGATCCCCAACGTCTACAACTACATCGACGCCGGCCACCACGGCTGGCTCGGCTGGGACGACAACTTCGCTCCCTCCGCCACCCTGTTCAAGCAGGCGGCGACCAGCGAGGGCGCGACCGTCGACGACGTACAGGGCTTCATCACCAACACGGCCAACTACAGCGCCCTGAAGGAGAACAACTTCACCATCAACGACTCGGTGAACGGTGTGTCCGTGCGCCAGTCCAAGTGGGTCGACTGGAACCGGTACGTCGACGAGCAGTCGTACGCGCAGGCCTTCCGCAGCCAGTTGGTCTCCGTCGGCTTCAACTCGAACATCGGCATGCTGATCGACACCTCCAGGAACGGCTGGGGCGGCACCGCACGGCCCACCGGTCCGGGCGCCACGACCAGCGTGGACACCTATGTCGACGGTGGCCGCTACGACCGCCGCATCCACGTCGGCAACTGGTGCAACCAGTCCGGCGCCGGCCTCGGCGAGCGCCCGCAGGCCAGCCCGGCGACCGGGATCGACGCGTACGTGTGGATGAAGCCGCCGGGTGAGTCCGACGGATCCAGCAGCGCCATCCCGAACGACGAGGGCAAGGGCTTCGACCGGATGTGCGACCCGACGTACACGGGCAACGCCCGCAACGGCAACAACCTGTCGGGGGCTCTGCCGAACGCTCCGCTGTCCGGACACTGGTTCTCGGCGCAGTTCCAGCAGTTGATGACGAATGCGTATCCGCCGCTGTAGGGGGCGTGCTGTGTGACATAGCACCGGGTGCCATGTCACACATCGGGGTGTGGCATGTGACATAGCACCGTGTGGTGCGTGACATGGCACTGCGGGTGATGTGTGACATGGCATCGCCGGCCCGCCGACGTGATCCGCCGAGGTCAGCCCTCCCGGGCCAGGCCCCGGCGGATCGCGAACTCCACCGCCGAGTAGTCGCCGTCGGGGCGGTCAAGCTCCAGCGGTGCGTCCAGGTGCAGCGGCGGCTGCGCCATGAAGCGGGGGCGGACCCCGTGGTGCGGCTGGGCTGCGTGGACCAGGAACGGATGGCAGAGATAGACGTCGCCGGGGCGGCCGGTGGCGTACGCGAGCGGTCGGTCGGCCGAGGCCGCCGCGACCTTCGGGCCGAGCTCCAGGAAGGAAGCTCCTTCCTCGCCGTACGGCTCCAGCACCGAGGGCACGTCGAGGTGGGAGCCGACCCGGATGCGGGTCGGCGCGTCGGCCTCGGTGACCTCGCTGAACAGGAACAGCATCAGCAGGGCACGTTCCCTGGAGTGCAGGTTGGTGTGCCACAGCGTGGCGCCCTCGGGGAGGTAGCTGCCTTCGATGTGCCAGCCCGCGTCGTCCGGTTCCTCCTCGTGCGGAAACCGGAGCGGGAAGCTGCCGAGGGAGTAGCGCGGCGCCCAGCGGCGCTCGCCCACCAACAGGTCGAACGCCCCATGCAGGACAGGGGAGTTGGCGGCGGCCGCGAACGGGCCCTGCGCCATCCCGGCCACCCATACCACCGGGTCCTTCCAGGTGGCGGGGTCGTCGGGGTCGTACCCCGTCTCCTGCCAGAGCAGCCGGGCGCAGCTCTCCGCGACGCGCGGCGGGAACGCCCCCTCGATCCTCACGAACCCGTCCTCGAGGAAGTTCTCCACCAGCTCGTCATCCATCGGGCCATCGTCGGTGACCCGTCCGGCCGCTTGCACCTCATTTTCTGCCGCCACTTTTTGCCGTGACGGCAACACCGATTGCCGTCGCGCGGTGCGTCGGAGCACTCTGGTCCGCACCCGGACGAGAGGCTGACCACCATGGCGCACGGACACCACGACGGACATCGCGGGCACGACCACGACCACACCGACATCGACTGGGCCGAGATGGCCCCGCTCCTGGAATCGCAGGCGGAGCTGTTCACGTCCCTGTACGAGCGGGCCATGACCTGGCTGACCGACAAGCAGACCGAGCCGGGGCTGATCGTCGACGCGGGCAGCGGGCCCGGCGTCCTCGCCTGTCTGCTCGCCGAGGCGTTCCCGGGGGCGCGGGTCGTCGCGGTCGACGGATCCGAGCCGCTCCTGGAGCGGGCCCGTGCGCGGGCGGACCGGCTCGGCGTCGGGGACCGCTTCGGCACTCTCGCCGGTGAACTGCCGGGCGTACTCGACCAGTTGGAGTACCCCGCCGATCTGCTGTGGGCCAGCCGCAGTCTGCACCACCTCGGCGACCAGCGGGCCGGTCTCGCCGCCTTCGCCGCGCGGCTCGCGCCCGGCGGCACCCTGGCGATCATGGAGGGCGGCCTGCCGGCGCGCTTCCTGCCGCGCGACATCGGGATCGGCCGCCCCGGCCTGCAGGCCCGCCTCGACGCGTTGGAGGAGGAGTGGTTCACCGAGATGCGGGCCAACCTGCCCGGCGCGGTCGCCGAGGCCGAGGACTGGCCGGCGCTGATGACCGCCGTGGGTCTGCGGCCCACCGGCACCCGCACCTTCATGCTCGACCTGCCCGCACCGGCCAAGGACCGTGCGCGCGCCTATGTCGCCGCGTCCCTCTCGCGTCTGAGCGACGGCCTCGGCGACCACCTCGACGCCACCGACCGCGCCACCCTCGACCGGCTCCTCGACCCCGACGACAAGGCGAGCGTCCACCACCGCCCGGACGTGTTCGTGCTGGCGGCGCACACGGTGCACACTGCCGTCCACGCCATGTGAGGGCAGCCCACGTCAGCACCGCCCCGGGCGTGCGTACACCGAGACCCGCGCCCCCTGCACCCGCCGCGTGTGGCACGCCACGAAGTACCTCGCCAACACCCGTCGCTTCACGTCCTCCTGGGCGGTCCGGTCCACGGGCTGCCCGGCGGGGTCGCGCAGGGCGACGATGCGCGGCGAGGCGAGCATGCGGGCGCGGATCACGGACGGGGACACCTCCGTGCCGTAGAGCGTGTGCGAGGCGGACGGGGTGCGGTCCAGGGCCAGGTCGCGCAGTCCGTGGAAGGGCGCCGGGTCGGGCAGCGACCACACCCGGCGCCGTGACGGCATGAAGAGGACCCCGTCCGCGCCAGAGCCCGCCGAGCGGACGGCGTCGGCGACTGCGGCGACGTCGTCGGTACGGCTGTGCGGTGTGCGCAGGTCCAGTGTCATCGGCAGGAGGGAGAGCACCGCCACCCCGGCGGCCAGTACGGCGACCGTACGGATCCGCCCGCCCGCGCGCAGCAGCCGGTCGAGCGCTGCGCCGACCAGCAGGGCCGTCCCGGCGTGGGCGTAGAGGACGTAACGGTCCACGTACAGCGGCTTGACGAGGGAGAGCAGCAGGAGCAGGAGCGGGGGAAGGACGAGGAGCGGGAGGGCCAGTGCGGTGAGCCGGGTGCGCCCGAGGAGGGCCGCACACGCCACCCCGAGCACCGTCACCCCGGCGAACCCGACGAGTGCCCCGGCCCCGACCCCGCCGATCCACGCCACCTGGTCGCTCTGGCGCATGCTCAGTACGACCAGCGGGGCGAGGCACACACAGACAGCGGCCATCGCGCGCACTCCCGCGCGGCGTGCCGATGCCGGCAACGCCACGAGGTGGGCGGCCAGGGCGAGGACCGCGAACTCGTGGAGCAGGCACGCGCCCGACGCGACGGCGCCGTAGGCGAGCCAGGCCCGGCCGGTACGGGTGTGGATCGCACGGACGAGCAGGTACGACGCCCAGACGACCAGGGCGCACACGAGCGCGTACGAGCGTCCTTCCTGCGCATAGCGCTGCACGGGCGGCAGGAGCGCGAAGACGACTCCGGACAGCAGCCCGGCCCGCGGTCCCGCGAGGCGGTGGCCCAGCAGCGCCAGCGTCCCGGTCGCCGCCACGGTCGCCAGCAGGGAGGGCAGACGGAGCACGAGCAGCGGGTCCGCCCCGCCGGACACTGCCGAGGCTCTGAACAGGCCGTGCAGCAGCAGGTAGTAGAGGCCGTGTACGGCGTCCGCGTGGCTCAGGGTCGCCCAGAGGTCGGGCAGTGTCCGCTGTGCTATGTCACATGTCACTGCCTCGTCCCGCCACATGCTGCCGCCGCGCCGGATGCCCCACAGTCCGAGAACGAGGGCAAGCGCGACGGGAACGAGGACGACGGCTGCGGGGGTGCGTCCGGAACGGGCCGCGGTGGGGACTTCGGGGGTGCGTGGCGGCCGCGTGGACTGCAGGAGAGGGCCCGGCGAGTGTGTGGTGGCGATGGTCGGCTCCGGTGCGTCGTGGTGGGCGCGGGGGCGTGCGTGCACCACGAGTCCAGAGGCCAACGCATTGTTGGGCAGCGCCGATTCGGCGTCCGAACAATCTCGCGGGGTGCTTGTTAGCGTGTGGGTCGGCCACAGCGACGGGGGAGACGCGCATGGGACGCCGGGAGAAGCCGCTGGATCCGGGCGACGGAGCCGTACAGCGGTTCGCGTACGAACTGCGCAAGCTGCGGGACGAGGCGGGCACGCCGACCTACCGCGAGATGGCACTCCGCGCCGGTTACTCGCCGCCCACCCTGGCCTCCGCGGCGGGCGGCGAACGGCTGCCCAGCCCGCCGGTCCTCACCGCCTACGTCACCGCTTGCGGCGGCGACCCCAAGGACTGGGCGGAGCGCCTGCGGGAAGCCGTCGCCGAGGCCGCCGAGGCCCGGGTGTCCGACGACACCGGCGAGGAGCAGAGCCCCTATCCGGGGCTCGCCCGCTTCGAGTCCGGCGACGGAGAGCACTTCCACGGGCGCGACGACCTGACCGCCGAACTGGTCCGGCTGACGGAGCGCGCGAGATTCGCGGCGACGGTGGGCGCCTCCGGGAGCGGCAAGTCGTCGTTGTTGCGGGCGGGGTTGATACCGGCACTGAGACAGGCACCCGACCCGGCCCGTCGCCCCGCAGCCATCCGCCTCCTCACCCCGGGCCCGCACCCGGCCCGCACCCACGAAGCCCTCTTCACACCCCACGCCGCGCCCGGCGACACACTGCTCGTCGTCGACCAGTTCGAGGAGGTCTTCACCCTGTGTGCCGACCCCGCCGAACGCGCCCGGTTCCTGGGGCAGTTGCTGGCCGCGACAAGCCCCGCCTCCCGGCTGCGCGTCCTGATCGCCGTCCGTGCCGACTTCTACGGCCGCTGTGCCGAACACGGCCCCCTCGCTGAGGCGTTGCGGGACGCCACGCTGCTGGTCGGCCCGATGCCGGCGCGGGGACTGCGGGAGGCGGTGGTGCGTCCGGCCGCGGCGCGGCGGCTCGTCGTCGAACGTACGCTGACCTCCCGCATCGTCGCGGACGTCGCCGACGAACCGGGTGGGCTGCCGCTGATGGCCCACGCCCTGCGCGAGGTCTGGCGGCGGCGTACCGGCAAGACCCTCACCCTCGCCGCGTACGAGGCCGTCGGTGGTATCCAGGGCGCGGTCGCGCACACGGCGGAGGCGGCCTACGCGCAGTGCAAGCCCGCCGAGGCCGCCGCGGTCCGCGCCCTGCTGCTGCGCCTGGTGAACCCCGGCGACGGCACCGAGGACACCCGCCGCCCCGCCGACCGCGCGGAGCTCGACGCCGACGACACCACCGCGCGCATCCTCGAACGGCTCGTCCGGGTCCGCCTGTTGACGGTCGACGGCGACACGGTCGACCTCGCCCACGAGGCCCTCATCGGAGCCTGGCCCCGACTGCGCGGCTGGATCGACGAGGACCGCGAGCGGCTCCGGCTGCACCGGCGCCTCACTGAAGCGGCGGTGGCCTGGGCGGAGTTGGGGCGGGACGCCGGCGCGCTGTACCGGGGCATACGGCTGACCGAGGCGCGGGAGGCCTTCGGGAGCGAAGTGCGGGAGAACTCGGGTGAGTTGAACCGTTTCGAGCGCGACTTCCTGGCCGCGAGCGTCGCCGCGTACGAGCAGGGCCGACGGATCGCGGCCCGGGCGACGCGTCGACTGCGGGCGCTCACCGGTGCGCTCGCCCTCCTGCTGTGTCTGGCCGTCGTCGCGGGTGTGGCCGCCTGGCGGCAGAGCGGGGTCAGCGCCCACCAGCGCGACGAGGCCGAGGCGCGCAGGATCGCCGCGCTGGTGGACACGCTGCGCGAGTCCGAGCCGCGCACCGCGATGCGACTCGCCCTCGCCGCCTGGCACATCGCCGACCTGCCGGAGACCCGGGCGGCCCTGCGCACGGTCGCGGCGCAGAGCGACCAGGACGTGTTCACCCAGCCCGAGCAGGGCGGCCGCGCTCTCGACGCACCCGCCTGGCTCAGCGACGACGGCCGGGTGCTGACGACGGTGGCGCACGACCGAGCCGTGCAGTGGGACGTGCGCACGCACCGGCGCATCCGCTCCGTGCACCACGCGGGCCTGTCGGAAGGTGTGATCGGCGTCAGCGGGGACGGCCGGTTCATCGCCCAGCACGCACCCGGCGGCAAGGACACGGTCATCCGGGGGCTCGCCGACGGAAGCACCCGGCGGCTGGCGACCGGTCAACGGGCGGACACGGGCGGCCGGTTCGGGCCGGGCGGACACACCTTCCTGGCCAGCCGCCTCGCCCGCGACCCCGGCAGCGACCGCATGATCCTGGAGCTGTGGGACCTGGACCAGCAGCGTGTGCGGTACCGCTACGAACACGGGGAGGACGACGGCCCGTTGCCCGAGCCGAGCCCGGACGAGCGCCGTCTCGCCTGGTGCGGGCACGGCGACACCCGGCTGCGCGTCCTCGACTTCGCGAAGGGCCGGCTGCTCGCCACCCACCCGCCCCGCTCGACCGAGCGGCTGCTGTGCGAGGGGGAGGAGCTCGTCTTCACCCCCGACGGCCGTGCCGTCGCGGCCGCCACCTCCGCGGGCATCGTGACCTGGGACTTCGTCACCGGCCGTGAACGCCCCCGGCGCCTACGCCCTTGCGTGGACCCCGGGTTCCTTCTCCCTGTGGCGCACGGACCTCCCGGCCCCCGCGGACGACAGCGGGCGTACGCCGCTGCTCACCTACCCGGCGGCCGCCCTGACGATCGGCGACTTCCGGCTGGATCCGGAGGCGGGAGTGCTGAGCTACCGCGAGGGCGGGCGGACCAGCATCGTGCACACACTGTCGCTGCACGGGCTGATGGGCCCGGCCTGGCGCGGGAAGGCGGCGGCCCACGTCGCGTTCGACACGCGCGGCCGACCGGTGAAGGCCCACGAACCTCCGGTCGTCAACAAGGAGGTCACCACCGCCGTCGACCCCACCGGCCGCACCGCGCTGACCTCCGAGGGGACGCTCGTCGACGTCGCGACCGGCAGAAGGCGTACGGGAGGAGTCGAGGGCGAGGATTTCCTGAGCGCGGGCACCTTCAGCCCCGACGCGCGCTACCTCGCCGCAGAGGACGCCTCGGGCCGCCTCACGCTGTGGGATGCGCGCACCTGGCGCAGGATCGCGGTCCTCCGGCCGAACGGCTCCACCCTGGTGGACTCGGCCCTGGCGTTCTCCGCCGACGGCTCCCTCTTCGCGGCAAGTTCCGCCGACGGCTCGGTACAGGTGTGGGAGACGGCCCGGACCAGGCTGCCCGCGGCGACGATACCGGCGGGCGACGGCCCCGTCCTCGCCGTCGGATTCGGCTCCGGCGCGCGGGAGTTGCACATCGCCACGCCTCATCTCCCGGACCGGACAAGCCCGTTGAGGCCGAGTGCGGCCGCGGCCGAGGTGTGCGCGCGGGCCGGGGGCGGTGCCACCGCGGCCGAGTGGCAGCAATACCTGCCGTCCGTGCCGTACCGCGACACCTGCAGCCCTTGACTTCGAGAGCGCTCCAAATGATGGACTCCCCCTTATGCCGAACCAGGGGGTAACCATGACCACCAGTACCGATTCTCCCGTCGCACTCATCACCGGCGGCGGCAGCGGCATCGGCGCCGCCGTCGCGCGGCAACTGCTCGACGCGGGGCACCGGGTGGCCGTCACCGGTCGCGGAGAGGAACGGCTGCGGCGCTTCGCGAAGGAACTCGGCGACCCGGACGGTCTGTTGACGATCGTCGGCAACGCGGCCGAGTACGACGACATCCAGTCGGCGGTCGACCGTACGCTCGAGGCCTACGGCCGACTGGACACGGTCGTCGCCAACGCCGGCGTGGCCACCCACGACTCCGTCGCGGAGGGCGACCCCGCCGGCTGGAGCGAGATGGTGCTGACCAACGTGCTCGGCCCCGCGCTCCTCATCAGGGCGTCGATCGACGCCCTCAAGGAGACGCGGGGCCGGATCGTGCTGGTCGGCAGCGTCGCCGGGTTCGTGAACGGGCCGGGCAACATCTACGGGGCGACGAAGTGGGCGGTGACCGGTCTCGCCGAGAACACCCGCCGTCAGGTCACCGAGTGGGGCGTGGGGGTGACCCTGATCGCCCCGGGCCGCGTGGAGACCCCGTTCTGGGACGGCCTCGGCAGCCTGCCGCCGGGCCGGCTGCTCACCGCCGACCAGATCGCCGACTCGGTCGTGTGGGCCGTCCGGCAGCCCGACGGCGTCGACATCAACACCGTCGTCGTACGGCCGATGGGACAGCCCAACTGACCTGCGGGATCCTTTAGTTGTTCTGCAGGAACTGCTTCGCGAGCTGATCCCCCAGCGAGACCGCCGCGCTGTGGCTCTCGATGGGGGAGACCTTCGAGTTCTTGAACAGGATGTAGGTCACGCCGGAGTCGGTGCCGCCGTTCTCCGGGTCGGGGTCGATACCGAGGGAGTTGGCGGTGGCGTAGGAGGCCTCGCCGATGATCTTCGTGGGGCCGGTGTCGCCGACGACGGCGTACTCGACCTTGTTGTTGTAGATCACGGCGACCACTCCGCCGCCCTTGATACCGGCGCTGGAGTAGTTCCAGATGCTGCTGGAGCTCGGCACGACCACGTACGGCAGTGAATCGGCCTTCAACGGCTTGCCGTTGGACTGGTGGAACGCCGTGTCGTCCTGGTACCAGGGGTCGGTGTCCTCGCTGCACTTCGAGGTGCGCTGGCCGTCGCAGTCGACGTCCATGTCGGCCTTCCAGAACACGGCGCCGTTCTTGCCGCACACGGGGATCGTGGCCGACGTCTCGTCGTCGGTCTTGTACTTGCCGTTCGAGATCTGGGAACAGGATTTCACCTTGGCGAGCAGGTCGGCCGCGCTGACCGAGCCCTCCTTGGTGGACGACGGTCCTGATGCGCCGGAAGCGCTGGCGGGGAGCACTCCGGCGGCGAGCAGGGCGGCCCCGGAGGCCGCGGCGAGGGTCAGTGTTCGTATGCGCACTGTGGGGGACCCTTCTGTTAGGAAAGTTTCCTTACTCGGGTGCCGTACAAGGTGGCCCCGTTTGCGTGGCCCCGTCAAGACCCTTGGTCTGGACTTCTACATCCCGCCCTGATTGCGACGGATTGCCCACAGAGGAAGACTGGCGATATCGAACATTCCGGATCTGTGCCCGATTTCCTGGGAGGCGAGGCGTCATGTTCGTACGCACGGTGTACACGACCGGCGATCCGGCGAAGATCGACACGGCCATCAGGGCGTTGAACTCGCAGGGGCGGGAACTGCTGGAGGAGCGTCCGGGCTATCGCGGGGCAGGCATCTTCGTGGACCGGGAGCTCGGCAAGGTGCTGGGGGTGAGTTGGTGGGAGTCCGAGAAGGCCCGGCGCAACAGCGACGAGATCATGCGTGAGCGGCGTGGAGCGATGCTGGAGCCGTTCGCGGCGACGACCTCGGTCGAGAACTACGAGGCCGTGGTCTTCCACCAGGTCCGGCAGCCGGAGGCGCGCGGCGGACTGCGCATCACCCGGCTGGAGTTCGACCCCGCGGACGTGGATCTGCTCGCCGAGACCTTCCGGGCGTCGGTGGTCCCCAGGCTCGAAACCCTGCCGGGGCTGGCCAGGACGTCCCTGCTCGTCGACCGGGAGCGCGGACGCGGCCTGGTCGGTGCCCTGTTCACGGACCGTCAGTCCCTCGTCGCGTCCCGCGGAGTCCAGGCGGCCGCCCGGCACGAGGGCGCGGCCAAGGCGCATGTGACCGTCACGTCACTGGAAGAGTTCGAGATCGTCTTCACGGACGTGCGGGGCGACTGACGCGTCCGGCACGGGAGTTGGGCGACCAGCCGGGCTCCGCACACGTCCGCCCCGCCGTGCGGGAGTCGCACGGCGGGGCGGACGCTCGTCCGGGGCGGGTGTCAGCCCGCGTTGAAGGTGACCGGGTCGGGGCCGAGCCGGCGGTCCTCGTTCAGTGCGCTGATCGCCGCCAGGTCCTCGGTGTCCAGGCTGAAGTCGAAGACCTCGATGTTCTCCTTGATCCGGGACGGCGTCACGGACTTGGGGATCACGACGTTGCCCAGCTGGAGGTGCCAGCGCAGCACGACCTGGGCCGGGGTGCGGCCGTGCTTCTGGGCGATGGCGACGATCGCCGGGACCTCCAGGAGGCCCTTGCCCGAGCCGAGCGGCGACCAGGCCTCGGTGGCGATGCCCTGCTCCGCGTGGTACTCACGGGCCGCGTGCTGCTGCAGATGCGGGTGCAGCTCGATCTGGTCGACCGCCGGGATGACCGAGGTCTCGCCGATCAGCCGCTCCAGGTGCTCCGGCTCGAAGTTGGAGACGCCGATGGCACGGATACGGCCGTCGGCGTGCAGCTTCTCGAACGCCTTGTAGGAGTCGACGTACTTGTCCCGCTCCGGCGTCGGCCAGTGGATCAGGTACAGGTCGACGTACTCCAGGCCGAGCTTGTCCAGTGAGGTGTCGAAGGCGCGCAGTGTGGAGTCGTAGCCCTGGTCGCCGTTCCAGAGCTTGGTGGTGACGAAGATGTCCTTGCGGGGGATGCCGGCGGTCGCGATCGCCTTGCCGGTGCCCTCTTCATTGCCGTAGATCGCCGCTGTGTCGATGCTGCGGTACCCGGCCTCCAACGCGGTGGCGACCGCCCGCTCCGCCTCGTCGTCCGGCACCTGCCAGACGCCGAAGCCCAGCTGGGGCATCTCGACGCCGTTGTTGAGGATGATCGGGGGGACCTTGCTGCTCACGAGCTCTTGATCCTTACGGTTGTCGTCATGTGGTACCCCCATCGTCAACGATCACGGGCCGTAATGCATTCCTGACGGGAGAATCCGTCCGAACTGACCGATGAGTCAGTTGCTGCGCCCCGAGATTGGCCGGAAATGCATCCGACCTCTGCGGTCCGGACCATTGACCACGGAACGTCCTGGGGCAACCCTGGATCCGCACTTGAACGAGTCACTGAACTCAAAACACGAGTGTGAACATTTGGTTCGGTTTTCCTCCGATGTTTCCGTGTCTCCCCGACTTGTCGAGAGGGAGGAACATGAGACGCCGTCGTCTGCGAACGGCACTGACGAGCCTCGTGCTCGCCACCGCAACCCTGGTCGCCCTGCCCGCGGCCGCATCCCCGCCAACGGCCTTAGCAGCCACCGCCGCACGTCGTCCGGCGGCCGCCCCCGACTGGTCCAAGGCCGTCATCGACTCCACGATGGCCCGCTACACGCCGAGCACCATCGGCGGCTGGTCGTACCCGGTCGGCCTGTATCTCTACGGTCAGTACCTCACCTACCGGCGCACCCACGACGCCCGCTACCTCGCCTACATCAAGTCCTACGTCGACCGCTTCGTGAAGAGCGACGGCTCGATCGACCAGTCCTTCAACAGTCTGGACAGCATGCAGGCCGGCCGGCTCCTGGTGATCCTGCACCACGAGACGGGCCAGGACCGCTACCGCAAGGCGGCGAAGAAGATCCGCGACCGCCTCAACACCTACCCGCGCACGAGCGACGGCGGCTTCTGGCATGCCGACACCGCCAGCCGGGCCCACCAACTGTGGGCGGACGGCGTCTACATGGTGAACCCGTTCCTCGTCGAGTACGGCAAGGAGTTCGGCGACAGCGCGTACACGAACGACGAGGCCGCGAAGCAGCTCTACGTCTACGGAAGCCATCTGCAGGTCGGCAGCGGACTGCTCAAGCACGCCTACGACGAGTCCAGGACCGCGAGTTGGGCCGACCCGCAGACCGGTCTGGCGCCCGAGCACTGGTGCCGCGCGGTCGGCTGGTACTCGATGGCGATCGTGAACGTGCTGGACGCCATCCCGGCGAACCATCCACGCCGGGCCCAACTCCTGGGCATCTTCCGGAAGTTGGCGGCAGGCCTGGAGAAGTACCAGGACCCCGCGACCGGGCGCTGGTTCCAGGTGATGGACAAGGGCGACCGCAGCGACAACTGGACCGAGACCTCCTGCTCCAGCATGTTCACCTACGCCCTCTCGCGCGGCGCCCAGCAGAAATACCTCGACCCGCACTACGCGGCGGTCGCCCGGCGCGGCTACCAGGGTGTTCTGGCGAAACTCTCGGTCGGAGCGGACGGCCGCACCGATCTCGCCGACATCACCATCGGCACGAACGTCGGCGACTACGCGTACTACGTCGACCGCACCAGGGCCACCAACGACTTCCACGGACTGGGCGCCTTCCTGATCATGAACGAACAGCTGCGAGGAGATTGATGTCATGGGCACATCCAGAAGAGCGCTGCTCGGTGCCGCGCTGAGCGGCGCGGCCGGAGCCGCCGTCGGTCTGCCGGGCACGGCCCACGCCGCCTCCTGGCAGCAGAAGTGGGCACCGTCGGCGAGCAGTGACGGGCTCGGCGCCTTCGAGACCGTCGAGGACGACCGCGCCGACTCGCACCCCGCCGGGCATCCGCACATCTTCGCCACCGGCGACAACTGGCGCTTCAACATGCACACGGTCGACCGCGACACGTCGACCGACCGCCAGCGCCAGGAGGTCACCGGCCTGCGCAACGGCAGCGGCAGCAACTACCTGAAGTGGAACGAGGGCCAGACCTGGCGGCTCACGTACTCGATGTACATCCCGAGCTCGCTCAAGGCGACCACCACCTTCACGCACATCATGCAGATGAAGCAGCCCGGCAGCGGCACCTCCCCGATCGTCGTGCAGTCGCTGCGCCGCGTGAACGGCGTGCAGACCATCGAGCTGAAGCTCGCCATCGACGACATCCTGATCGGCCGTACGAACCTCGACCCGCTGCACGACAAATGGACCGACGTCGACTTCCAGATCAAGGTCGGCAACGGCTCGGCGGGTTCGGTCCGCTGGATCCTCAAGTCCGGCTCCACGACCGTCATCGACAAGTCGAAGACCGGCGTCGACACCTTCCTCGCCGACCGGGTCCGCCCGAAGTGGGGCATCTACCGCTCCCTGGGCGACACCTCGGGCTCGCTGCAGAACACCTACCTGCTGCTCACCAACCTCCGCGGCTACCAACTCGTCTGAGGAGCCGTCACATGCAACCCCCCACCGCTCGACGGAAGGGTGCGGCGGCGATCGTCCTCTGCGTCCTCGCCGTCGTCCTCGGACTCACCCACCCCTCGGCCCTCGCGGCCCAACCGCCCGCACCGCACCCGGCCGTCCCCGTCTTCGACGTGCGGGCCTACGGCGCCAAGGGCGACGGATCCGCCAACGACACCCCCGCCATCGACAAGGCGATCACGGCCGCCGGCTCGGCGGGCGGCGGCACCGTCCGCTTCCCGGCCGGCGCCTACAAGTCCAAGAACACCATCCACATGAAGAGCCATGTGACGCTCCAGGTCGACAAGGGCGCCACGATCCAGGGCTCCAGCGCCGACACGTACGACAAGGCCGAGCCCAACCCGAACGACGCCTACCAGGACTACGGGCACAGCCACTTCCACGACGCGATGATCTACGGCGACCGGCTGACCGACATCGGCTTCGTCGGCCAGGGTGTCATCGACGGAATGGGCAACCTGATCACCGGCAACCCCGGCTCCGGCGAGGCCGACAAGATCATCTCGCTGACTCGGTGCGACGGGCTCAGGATCGGCGACGGTCTCACGCTCCGCCGCGGCGGCCACTTCGCCGCCCTCATCAACGGCTGCAAGAACGTCACCTCCGACCATCTCAACATCGACACCGCGAGCGACCGCGACGGCTGGAACGTCATCTCCACGACCGACGTCACGATCACTAACGCGAACATCAAGGCCAACGACGACGCACTCGTCTTCAAGAGCGACTACGCCCTCGGCGCCAAGCTCGCCAACGGCCATGTGCGGGTGAGCAGTTCGTATCTCTCGGCGAAGTGCTGCAACGCCCTGATGTTCGGCTCCGAGACCTGCGGCGACTTCTCGGACTACCAGTTCGAGAAGATCCGCATCGAGGGCGCCGACAAGTCCGGGCTCGGCATGGTGTCGATGGACGGCGCGAAGATCTCCGACGTCCACTACCGGGACATCACCATGACCGGCGTCCACTCGCCGATCATGCAGAAGATCGGCACCCGCAAGCGGTGCGGCAACAGTCCCGGCATCGGATCGATCAGCGATGTCACGTACGACAACATCACGGCGACCGGCAACAGCCCCTCGTTCAGCCCGACTCTGTGGGGCGAGACCGGCCACCGCATCAACGGGGTCACCTTCAACAACGTCCACATCACCGTTCCCGGCGGCAATGGCACCATGTCCACCGCGGTGCCGAGCAACGACCCGAACGACTACAACCCCAAGGCCATCGGCACCCGCCCGGCCTACGGCTGGTACCTCCACAACGCCGACAACGTCCAATTCACCGACAGCTCGGTCAGGTTCGCCGCGAACGACGGCCGGCCCGCCGTCCTCGCCAACGCGGCGAGCGGCATCCGGTTCACGCGCTTCACGGCCCAGCGCGGCAGCGACTCGCCCTTCGACGCGGGCTTCCAGAACGTCACCGGGTACTGCCTGGCGGACAGCCACAACTCCTCCGGCGGGGCACTGCGGGTGTCGGGCAGCGGGTCCACGGAGAACTGCACCGCAGCCCCGGCGGCCTTCGCACCGGCCTCGGACAACGGGCAGTCCGTCCGGCCCGCAATGGGCTGGAGCAGCTGGAGTTTCGTCCGCCGCCAGCCGACCGAGGCGAAGATCAAGGCGCAGGCCGACGCCCTGGCATCGACCGGCCTCAAGGACCACGGCTTCGTCTACATCAATCTCGACGACTTCTGGCAGAAGTGCGACAGCAACGGCTTCGTCGTCGACTCCTACGGCCGCTGGGCCGTCGACCCGGCCAAGTTCCCCTCCGGCATCAAGGCGTTGGCCGACTACATCCACGCCAAGGGCCTGAAGTTCGGCTTCTACGTCACGCCCGGCATCGCCAAGAACGCCGTCACCAAGAACACGCCGATCGAGGGGACCTCGTACCACGCGAAGGACATCGCGGACACGTCGAAGACGGAGAAGAACTACAACTGCAAGAACATGTACTACATCGACTACGGGAAGCCGGGCGCGCAGGAGTTCGTGAACTCGTGGGCGCGGCAGTTCGCCTCCTGGGGTGTCGACTACCTGAAGATCGACGGCGTCGGCAGCCAGGACATCCCCGACGTCCAGGCCTGGGACAAGGCCCTGCGCGCCACCGGACGGCCCATCAACTTCGCGCTGTCCAACAACCTTTCCCTCGCCGACGCCCCCACCTGGCGTAAACTCGCGAACAGTTGGCGCACCCAGGGCGACGTGGAGTGCTACTGCGGCCCCGGCTCCAACGGCAGCGGCTATCCGCTGACCGACTGGTCCCACGTCTTTGCCCGCTTCAACACGGCCGCGTCCTGGCAGCCGTACGCAGGTCCGGGCGGCTGGAACGACCTCGACTCGCTGGAACTCGGCAACGGCGACCAGGTGGGCCTGACGGCCGACCAGCGGCGCTCGCACTTCACCCTCTGGGCGATGGCAGCCTCGCCGCTGCTGCTCGGTACCGACCTCACCCACCTCGACTCCGTCGACAAGGCGATGCTCACCAACGACCGGCTGATCGGCGTCGACCAGGACGGGGTCGCCGCGAAACGGGTGGTGAACAGCGGTGTCAAGCAGGTCTGGAGCAAACGCGAAAACAGCGGTGCCTACGTCGTCGCGCTGTTCAACACCGGTACGTCCGGCAGCTCGACGGTCACGGTGAACTGGTCGCAGGTGGGTTTCGCCGGCTCCGGCGACGTCACCGACCTCTGGTCCGGCTCCCACAAGGGTGTGATCGCGGACTCGTACAGCGCGACGCTGCGGCCGGGCGAAACACGGCTGATCCGAGTGAACCCGGTCAACGGCCAACTCAGGGGGCAATCATGAAACGCGACAGAGCTCTCAGCTACGGCCTGGCCCTGGCCCTGGCCGTCCCGCTCGCCGGTCTCAGCGGCGGCGCGGCCCACGCGGCCACCGACTACCAGGCCGAGGACGCGGCCATCTCGCAGGGCACGGTGGCCACCAACCACACCGGATACACGGGCACCGGCTTCGTCGACTACACCAACGTCAAGGGCTCCTCGGTGGAGTTCACGGTGAGCGCGGCCGCCGCGGGCACCGCCTCGGTCACCCTGCGGTACGCCAACGGGACCGCCGTGGACCGCCCGATGGACATCTCCGTGGGCGGCAAGGTGGTGGCCGCAGCCGTCTCCTTCCCGGCCACCGCCGACTGGAACACCTGGGTGACCAAAGCGGTCGACGTCCCGCTGACCGCGGGCTCCAACAAGATCCGCGCCACGGCCACCACCGCGAACGGCGGCCCCAACCTCGACCGCATCAGCATCGGTACGGCGAGCGACACCCAGGCCCCGACCCGTCCCGGCCAGCCCAGCTGCTCGGACATCGGCGAGGACGGCCTCACGCTGAACTGGGGCGCCTCGACCGACGACGTGGGTGTCACGGCGTACGACATCTACGAACACGGCAACAAGATCAGTGAGGCGACGGGCAGTTCGACCAGCAAGGCACTGACCGGCCTGACCCCCAACACCACCTACAACCTGACCGTCATCGCCCGCGACGCGGCCGGCAACACCTCCTCGGCCAGCCCGGTCGTCGACTGCACCACCAAGCCCAGCTCCGACACCACCGCGCCGACGAAGCCGGGCACCCTCTCCGCCGCCGACGTCACCGCGAACAGCGCCCAACTGACCTGGGGCGCCTCGACGGACGACAAGGCGGTCGTCGCGTACGACGTGCGCAGTGACACCACGGTCTACAAGACGGTCACGAGCGGTACGTCGACCTCGCTGACCGGGCTCGCCTGCAACAGCCCGTACGCGCTGAACGTCGTGGCACGTGACGCGGCCGGCAACGTCTCCGAGCCGAGCAACACCGTCACCTTCACGACCAAGGCCTGCGCGACCGACGGCGGCGTCCCCTCCTCCATCGGCACGCTGTCCACCGGCTGGACGATCCCCTGGGGCACCTACTGGATGCCCGACGGCCAGACCGCGCTGGTCACCGAGCGGGACGACTTCCGCGTCTGGAAGGTGACGAAGAACGGCGCGAAGACCCAGGTCGGCACGGTACCCAACGCGGTCACCACGAACGGCGAGGGCGGCCTCCTCGGCGTCGCCGTCGACCCCAAGTGGGAGACCAACCACTACGTCTACTTCATGCACACCGCGTCCGAGGGCAACCGTGTGGTCCGCATGACGTACGACGGCACCAAGCTCAGCGACTACAAGGTGCTGCTCCAGGGCATCAAGAAGAACCGCTACCACAACGGCGGCCGCCTCGCCTTCGGCCCCGACGGCTACCTCTACGTCTCCACCGGCGAGGCCCAGACACCCGACCTCGCGCAGGACAAGAACTCCCTCAACGGCAAGATCCTGCGCATGACCACCGACGGCAAGCCGGCCCCCGGCAACCCGTTCGGCAACTACGTCTACAGCCTCGGGCACCGCAACCCGCAGGGCCTCGCCTTCGACCGCAACGGCCGCCTGTGGGAAGCGGAGTTCGGCAACAGCTCCAAGGACGAACTCAACCTCATCAAGCCGGGCGCCAACTACGGCTGGCCCACCTGCGAGGGCAACTGCAACGTCTCCGGGATGACCAACCCCAAGGCCACCTGGAACGTCAACGAGGCCTCGCCCAGCGGCATCGCCATCGTCCGCAACGTGGTCTACATGGCGTCCCTGCGCGGCGAACGCCTGTGGCGCATCCCGATCAACGGGGACAACGAGAGCGTCGGCACGCCGACGGCGTACTACGTCGGCACCTACGGCCGGCTGCGTACGGTCACCAAGGTGCCGGGCGCCGACCAGCTGTGGCTGTCCACCACCAACTGCGACAACAACGGAAACCAGGCGGACGGTTCGGACCAGATCTTCCGCGTGAACATCAGCTGACCCGGTGGGAGGTCCGCTGCCGGGCTCAGGCCCGGTAGAGGGCCTCCACCTCGTTCGCGTAGGCGTTCTCGATCGCCTTGCGCTTCAGCTTCAGCGACGGCGTCAGCAGCCCGTGTTCCTCGGTGAACGGCTGCGCCAGTATCCGGAACGTGCGGATCGACTCGGCCTGCGAGACAAGGGTGTTGGCGGCCACCACCGCGCGCCGCACCTCCGTCTCCAGGTCGGCGTCGCGCACCAGCTGGGCCGCGGGCATCTGCGGCTTGCCCCGCATGGTCAGCCAGTGCTCGACGGCCTCCTGGTCGAGGGTGACGAGGCCCGCGATGTAGGGGCGGTCGTTGCCGACGACGATGCACTGGTTGACCAGCGGATGGTCGCGCACCCGCTCCTCCAGTACACCGGGGGAGACGCTCTTGCCGCCGGAGGTCACCAGGATCTCCTTCTTGCGGCCGGTGATCGTCAGGAAGCCGTCCTCGTCGAGGGCGCCCAGGTCGCCGGTGGCGAGCCAGCCGTCGTGCAGGGTCTCGTCCGTGGCCTTCTGGTTGTTGAGGTAGCCCTCGAAGATCTGGGGGCCGTGCAGCCAGATCTCGCCGTCGTCCGCGATGTGCACGGTGACGCCCGGGATGGGCTGTCCGACGGTGCCGTAGCGGGTGCGCTCGGGCGGGTTGGCGGTGGCGGCCGCCGTCGACTCCGTGAGGCCGTAGCCCTCGTAGATCTGCACGCCCGCGCCCGCGAAGAACAGGCCGAGCCTGCGGTCCATCGCCGAGCCGCCCGAAATGGCGTTGCGGAGGCGGCCGCCCATCGCGGCGCGCACCTTGGAGTAGACGAGCTTGTCGAAGAGCTGGTGCTGCATGCGCAGACCCGCCGACGGGCCCGGCCCGATGCCCCAGGCCTTCGCCTCGACGGCGTCCGCGTACTTCACGGCGATCTCGACGGCCTTCTCGAACGGCCCGGCCTTGCCGTCCTTCTCCGCCTTGCGGCGGGAGGCGTTGAAGACCTTCTCGAAGATGTACGGCACCGCGAGGATGAACGTCGGCTTGAACACCTGGAGGTCCGGCAGCAGCGCGGCCGCGTTCAGCTGCGGCTGGTGGCCGAAGCGGATCCCGTGGCGGATCGCGGTGACCTGCACCATCCGCCCGAAGACGTGGGCGAGCGGCAGGAACAGCAGGGTCGACGCCTCGTCGCCCTTCTTGGAGTGGAACACCGGCTCCATGTGCTCGGCGACTATGTCCGCCTCGCTCATGAAGTTGCTGTGGGTGATGACGCAGCCCTTGGGCCGGCCCGTGGTGCCCGAGGTGTAGATGATCGTCGCCGTCGAATCGGGGGTGACCGCCTGCCGGTGCCGGTGCACCAGGTCGTCGTCGAGGTGCGCGCCGGCGTCGTAGAGCTCCTGCACGGCGTTGTTGTCCAGCTGCCACAGCTGGTGCAGCTGCGGCAGCCGGTCGATGACGGTGGCGATCGTCATCGCGTGGTCCTCGTGCTCCACGATCGCCGCGGAGCACTCGGCGTCGTAGAGCATCCAGAAACACTGCTCGGCCGAGGAGGTGGGGTAGATCGGCACCACCTGGGCGCCGATCGACCACAGGGCGAAGTCGAAGAGCGTCCACTCGTAGCGGGTACGGGACATGATCGCGACGCGGTCGCCGAACCGGATGCCCCGGGCGAGCAGCCCCTTGGCGAGGGCCAGCACCTCGTCCCGGAACTCGGCCGACGTGACGTCGCGCCACTGCCCGTCGTCGTCCTTGCGGCCCAGGGCGATGTGCAGCGGGTCTGCCTCGGCACGCTCGAAGACGACGTCGGCCATGCCGCCCACGGGCGGTGACAACGCCAACGGAGGGTTGGTGAACTCGCGCAAACCCCGCTCCCCGCTCCTCAGCGCTTTCTCTTTGGGTGACTCTCCCCACAGCGCCGTGAAAGCTACCCCACACGGGGACAGGGCGGGAGGGGGGTCGAAACCGAGCAGGGCTCAGGTACACGCTGGTCACGGCCGGAAAATACGCTCACATCCGGAAGGGTCGGACAGAAACCTGACGGTTGAGTAAGTTTCGGTCCCGTAATCTCCACTGAATCTGTACGACCTGGCTACGGCCCTCCGAGCCCATGTCAGCGGCCTCGTCAGCGGGGTTCGGCTCCCTCCTTCTCCAGCGTCGGAGCGGCCGATTCCGTCGCTCCCGTCCGAGCCGGCCGACCCGTCCTGACCAGGGCGATCACCAGCGCTCCGGCGACCGTCGCGGTCAAACCCGCCACCACCGCCGCGGTGTTGAGCCCCGACGCGAACGCGGCCCGCAGCACGTGTTCGGGGAAGGCGCCGCGCAGGGCCCCGGCCGCGCCGCCCGCGAGTGCGTGGGCCGCGTCGTGCGGCAGCGTGTCCTGCATGCGAGAGGTCAGCACGGTGCCGTAGACGGCGATGCCGAGCGCGTAGCCGAGCTGGCGGAAGGTGTTGACCGCGCCGCCCGCCATACCGGCCCGCTCCGGCGGTACGGCGGCCAGCGCGGCGCCCGCGAGGCCGGGCGAGACCAGACCCGTACCGACACCGACGAGCACAAGGCCCGGCACCAGCGCGGTCGCCGTCGAGCCCGCGTCCAGGCCGGTCATGCAGAACTGCCCCGAACCGATCAGCAGCAGCCCGCCGCCGATGGTGATCCGGGCCGGCACCCCGTGCAGCAGCCGCCCGCCGGCCGCCGCCACCACGAACGCCGACAGCGACATCCACAGGAAGACCAGCCCACCGCGCACGGGACTCATCCCGAGCAGCGTCTGCAGCCAGATCGAGTCGTACGCCATGAGGCTGAACGCCGCCCCGTTGAAGGCGAGCGCGCCCACCATGACGCCCGAGAACGCCGGCTTCAGGAGCAGCCGCGGATCCAGCAGCGGGTCGGCGCCGCGCCGCTCGACGGCGAGGAAGCAGCCCAGTGCCACGACACCGGCCGCGAAGGTGACGAGGGTGCCCGTCTCGCCCCAGCCGTGCTGTCCGGCGCGCACGGCGCCGTACGTCAGCGCGGCGGCGAAGGCCGCGAACGTGACCGTGCCCGCCCAGTCGATCCGCCGTGCCCGCGAACCGTGCGACTCCGGGACCACTCGCAGCGTGAGCCACACCGCGATCACGCTCACCGGCAGGTTGACGTAGAAGATCCACCGCCAGCCGGGCCCGTCCGTCAGCAGTCCGCCGACCACCGGGCCGACCGCGGCCGCCGCGCCGCTGACCGCGCCCCACACGCCGAGCGCCACCGAGCGCTGCTTGCCCTGGTAGATGGAGCCGAGCAGCGGCAGCGTCGTCGCGAACATCGCTGCCGCGCCGAGACCCTGCAGCCCGCGCGCGGCGACCAGCATCCCCGGCCCGCTCGCGACGCCGCACAGCAGCGACGCCGACGCGAACACCACCACGCCCGCGACGTGCACCCGGCGCCGCCCCAGGATGTCGGCCGCGGCACCGATCCCCAGCAGCAGCGCGGCCAGCGCCAGCGCGTACCCGTCCATCACCCACTGCAGATCGCTCAGCGACGCGTGCAGCGACCGGGCCATGTCCGGCAACGCGACCACCGCGATCGTCACGTCCAGCAACAACATGAACGTGCCCATGCATATGGCCGTCAGCGGCCCCCATGTACGCATGTCCTCGACTCCCTCTGCTTCCTGCTTCTTCCGCTTGCTTCTTCTGCGTCGGATGCGCATGCCTCCGTATGTCTCCGTACGATGGGTGAGCCGCGGCTGATCGCGGCGGAAACCGGCGGCTCGGCGACGGAATCCGACAGGAGTGCCGCGATGGAGATGGAATCCCACACCTTCGACCAGCTCGACCTGCAGGTGCTGTCGGCGCTCGAGGTCGACGGCCGGGCCTCCTTCAGCCGGATCGGGGCGGTGCTCGGCGTCTCGGACCAGACTGTCGCGCGCCGCTACCGCAGGCTGTGCGCCGAGGGAGGGCTGAGGGTCGTCGCGCAACGGGACGCCTACGCCCTCGGCCAGGACCAGTGGATGCTGCGGGTGCGGTGCGCGCCCGACAGCGCCCTGGCCATCGGTGACGCGCTCGCCAAGCGCCCCGACACGTACTGGGTCGGGCTTGCCTCCGGCGGCACCGAGGTTCTCTGCCTGACCAAGCCGCGCAGCCCCGGCGACCAGGACGACCTGCTGCTCGGCAAACTGCCGCGTACCCCGAGGGTGATGGAGATCCGCGCCCACCAGCTGTTGCACCGGTTCTACGGCGGGGTCAACGGGTGGGTCAGCAAGTTCCGTGCCCTGACCGACGAGCAGGTCGCCGCCCTGAGCCCCGCGCCGGCACCCGAGCGGGGGCCGGCCCGCATCGACCCGGAGGACGAGCCGCTGCTGACCGTCCTGGAGCGGGACGGGCGCGCCACCTACCCCGAACTGCAGCGCGCCACCGGCTGTTCCGAGTCCGCGGCCAAACGCCGTTTGGCCGCCCTGCTTGCCTCGGGCGCCGTGTACATCGACGTGGAGTACGACCCGAGGATCTTCGACCAGCGGGTGGCGGCCCTCCTGTGGATCACCACCTCGCCCGCCGCTCTGCACTCCGTCGGCGAGGCCATCGCCGACCACGACGAGGTCGCCCATGCCTCCGCGACAGCGGGCGCGACGAACATCGTCGTGAGCGTGCTGGCCCGGCGCACGGCGGACCTCTATGCCTACCTGAGCGGGCCGCTGGGCCGGCTGGAGGGCGTCCAGCAGGTGGAGGCGACGCCGTTTCTGCGGCGGGTGAAGCAGCTGACCTACCCCTTGCCCACCCGCTAGGGCCTGTTGCGAGAGTCCCGTCGTCCGCCCGTGGGGCGGGCCCTGCGGCGAGAGTGCGTGCAGGCGTCGCGGGGCAGGCGGGACTCTCGCAACAGGCCCTAACGCCGCTGCAGTCGCTCCCCGCCCGTCAGGATCGCGCCCGCGAGCGCGTCCGCCGCGTCCTGTGCCGAGGCGCGGCGGTGGCCGTGGACGAGGACGAAGTCGACGCGGCCGAGTTCGGGGAGTCCGAACCGGTCGGGGACGCGGACCAGGCCCGGCGGGACGAGGCCGCGTGAGTGCGCCATCACGCCCAGGCCCGCGCGGGCGGCGGCGATCAGGCCGTTGAGGCTGCCGCTCGTGCACGCGATGCGCCAGTTGCGCCCCTGCCGCTCCAACGCCTCCAGAGCGAGCGCACGGGTGATGCCCGGCGGCGGATACACGATGAGCGGCACCGGGCGGTCGGCGTCCAGACGCAGTCGTTCCGCCCCGATCCACACCAGTTCGTCGTGCCAGACCAGCTCGCCCCGCCGGTCCTCGGGGCGCCGCTTGGCCAGCACCAGGTCCAGCTGCCCGGACTCCAGCTGTTCGTGCAGCGTGCCGGACAGCTCGACCGTCAGCTCCAGGTCCACCTCGGGATGGTCGTACCGGAAGCCCTCCAGGATCTCCGGCAGGCGGGTCAGCACGAAGTCCTCGGAGGCGCCGAAGCGCAACCGGCCGCGCAGCCGCGTGCCCGTGAAGAACGCCGACGCCTGCTCCTGCACCTCCAGGATCCGCCGCGCGAAGCCGAGCATCGCCTCGCCGTCCTCCGTCAGCTCCACGGAGTGGGTGTCCCGCGTGAACAGCTGGCGCCCGGTGGCGTCCTCGAGCCGCCGCACGTGCTGGCTGACCGTCGACTGACGCAGCCCGAGCCGCCGCGCGGCCTGCGTGAAGCTGAGGGTCTGGGCGACCGCCAGAAAGGTGCGCAGGTGGGAGGGGTCGTACATACGGGCAACGGTAGCGGGTTATCGCGGATCGTGATGACAGTCAGAGGGGTATGACGGATTCCCGATCAGTTCCCGGAGGAGGACGATGAGCGGGGGTCCTCCGGGCCCGCACAGATACCGGACCGCCGACAGCAATCAGCACGTGGAGCACCGTGAAACGCCTGCAATGGCCGAGTTGGATGCCGATCGACCCGTACATCCTGCTACTGCTGGGGACGGTGGGTCTCGCGGCGCTCCTCCCGGCGCGCGGGGTCGCGGCCGACGTGTCCTCCGGTGCCTCCACGGCTGCGATCGCCTTCCTCTTCTTCCTGTACGGTGCCCGGCTGTCCACCCGTGAGGCGATGGACGGGCTCAAGCACTGGCGGCTCCACGCCACGGTCCTTGCCTGTACGTTCCTCGTCTTCCCGCTGCTGGGTCTGGCCGCCCGCGGCCTCGTCCCGGCCCTCCTGACCCACCCGCTCTATCAGGGCCTGCTCTTCCTCACGCTCGTCCCGTCGACCATCCAGTCCTCGATCGCCTTCACGTCGATCGCCCGCGGAAACGTGCCTGCAGCGATCTGCGCGGGCTCCTTCTCGTCCCTGGTCGGCATCGTCGTCACGCCGCTCCTCGCGGCCGCCGTGCTGGGCAACAGCGCCGGCGGGTTCTCGGTCGACTCGCTCGTCCAGATCGTGCTGCAGCTGCTCGTGCCGTTCCTGGCCGGGCAGGTGCTGCGCCGGTGGATCGGAGGGTTCGTCGCCCGGCACAAGAAGGTCCTCGGTCTGGTCGACCGCGGGTCGATACTCCTCGTCGTCTACACGGCGTTCAGCGAGGGCATGGTCCAGGGCATCTGGCACCAGGTGAGCCCGACCCAGCTGGGCGGCCTGCTGGTCGTCGAGGCCGTGCTGCTCGCGGTGATGCTGGTCCTGACCTGGTACGGCGGCCGGGCGCTGCGGTTCAACCGCGAGGACCGGATCGCCATCCAGTTCGCAGGCTCCAAGAAGTCCCTGGCCGCCGGACTGCCCATGGCGAGCGTCCTGTTCGGCGCGCACGCCTCGCTGGCCGTGCTGCCGCTGATGCTCTTCCACCAGATGCAGCTGATGGTGTGCGCGGTGATCGCCAAGCACCGCTCCCACGACCCTCGTGAGGACGCGGGGGAAGTCAGCGTGTCCGCGCCAGCCGCACCGTCACGAACCGCGGTCGGTACAGGGTCACATTCGCGTTGATGCTCGCCGAAGCACCGGTCGTCTCCAGCCAGTTGACGTCGTAGCTCAGCACCAGCCGTCCGTCGCCGCTCAGTTCGGGATGCACCTGCGGGTTGTACGCGGCGACCCCGGCGCGCGGCAGCGAGGGGCTGAAGTTCTTCGTCGGCCCGTGCCACGGCCCGGTGGGGGAGCAGGCCCAGTACGACGTCACCGTCGTCAGCCCCTCGGTGCCCGCGGCCATCGTGAACAGCACGTACGTGCCGCCCTCGCGGACGACCGAGAACGCGCTGCCCACTCCGGTGCGCTGCCCGTCGCCGAGCACCGCGCGCGGGCGCGCACCGGCCGCCCAGGCGGATCCGTTCCAGTACTGCCAGGCGCCCGGCTCCCCGAGCCGTCCCTGCGGCACCCGCGCGACATACGCCGACGAGGCCGGCCGGGACGCGGCCTGCCCGTCGTCGCCGCCGAACACGTAGGTCCACCCGCCCTTCTCGGCCAGCGTCGTGCCGAACAGGACCCGCCGGGAGGGATCGGGCACCAGGCTCTGGTCGAGCACCTTCACGACCGACTCGACCCGCAGCTCGGGCAGGGAGAGGGTGGCGACCTCGGTGGCGGTGGGCACCCCGTAGATCCACGGCGACTGCCCGGCCGTGCGCACCCACAACAGCACCCGGACGACCTGCTCGGAGGAGCCGGGGGAACGGGGCTCGACCCGGGCGGCGACGGGCCAACGCCACTGGTTCGGGGCGGGGTCGGGGAAGAGAGGGGCGGCAAGCGTGCTCCGCAGCCGGCCCTTTGCGTCCATCACCACGGCGGAGTTGCGCACCAGCGGGGCCGTCGTGTCCCGCCAGGCGGACGACTCGCCGACCGGGTTGGGCGGGCCGTGCACCTGGCCGAGGTAGGTGTCGGAGAACAGCCACAGCAGCCGCCCGTCCGGCAGCCGCACGGAGTGGGTGCCGTCGCCGCCGGTCCAGTCGTCGGTGCGGGTCGCGTCGTCGCCGTAGCGGGAGAACTCGCCGGTGAGACGGTCGTCGGCCGACCACGAGGCGACCTTGTGCGGGCCGCAGCCGCCGCCCTCCCGTTCGCCGTCGTCCGGGAGGGCGGTGAGCAGCACGGCGCCGAGAACCAGGGTCAGCAGCAGGCCGAGGCCGGTTCCCGTCCGCTGTCGTGCTCGTACGTCGTCGGGCACCCACGGGACGTTAGTGGCTGCCGCTCACACGGTCCATGGGCAGCCACAGGACGGTGTCCTTCAACGAGGTGTCGCGGGTGGCGAGTTCCTCGTCGCCCAGCGCCCGGTCCCACACATGGACGTCGTCGATCGCGCCGGTGAAGAAGGCCCGGCTGTCCATGCGCTGCCCGATGTGCACGCCGAACGGCGAGTTGCGGCTGACCGAACCCGGTACGTCGGCGACGGCGGACCGCACACCGTCGACGGAGATCGTCAACTGTCCACCGCCGCGCCGCAGCGCCAGATGGTGCCACTCGCCGTCGTTGTACGCACCGGCCGTGCTGACGGACGCCGACCGCGGGGCCGCCGCGCCGTCGCGCACGGTGATCAGACCCTGGATGCGATGGTTCGCGGGATCGCCGCGCAGCCAGACCTGCGGCTGAGTGGTGCCGATCCCGCCCATCCACAACAGCGGCTGCTCACCGCTCGTGGCCGTGTACCGGAACCACAGCGACGCCGTGAAGTCCTTTGCCCCGAGCGGCAGTTGGTCCCGATACGGCAGGCGTACGGCGTCGTCGGCGCCGTCGAACTCCAGCGCCCCGCCGAACACGCCGTCCGTCCTGCGGGCGCCGCCGAGCACGGCCGCCGGTGAGGCGTGCCGGGCGCGGTCGACCGTGGTCGGATCGGGGCCGCGACGCGGTTGCAGCCAGTCCTGTGTGAAGCGGGCGAAGCGGATCTCGTCGCGCGCGTCCACGGCTCCGCCCTCGTACATCAGCCCCACGGTGTCGTCGTCCACGCGCACCATGTCGGAGTAGCCCGACCAGTCCGTGGTGACGACTGTGCCGCGGTCCACGCTGTCCCAGGTGCGTCCGCCGTCGTAGGAGGAGCGGATCATCATGGTCCGGCGGCGGTCGGGGTCGCCGGGACAGGCCAGCAGGATGCGGTCGCCCAGGCGGAGCATCGAGCCCTGCACCTGGGGCGCGTAGAGGTCCGGGAGGTCGCGGAAGGGCGCGGCGAAACTGTCCCCGCCGTCGCGGCTGACCGCCTGGGTGCGGTGGCCGAGATCCGTGCCGTCCTGCTCGCGGCCGCTGACAAGGACGGAGCCGTCGGTGCGCTCGGTGAGCGTGACCTCGGAGGGCTTCTGCCGGAAGGTGCCGTCGTCGGCGATCGGCCAGGAGTCCGTGGCGCCGATCCGCCAGTGGTCGCCGCCGTCGTCGCTGACGATCAGCGCCGCGTGGTTGGCGGTGACCCGACTCCCGTTCCAGGTCTCGGTGTTGACGCCGAAGACCAGCCGGCCGGCCTGCCTGCCGCGGGTGAGCTGGATGCCGTGCACGGGGCCGGTGGCGTACCAGGAGTTCCAGTTCGCGGGCAGGATCTCGGAGCTCAGGTCCCGCGGCTGGGACCAGGTGCGTCCGTCGTCGTCGCTGTACTGCAGGTGCGGGGTGCGGTCGCAGGGCACCGCGCAACTGGCGCCGTCCGCACGGCCCGTGTTGTACGTCTCGGCCAGCAGGATGCGGCCCGTCTCGCGGTCCACGATCGGCGCCGGGTTGCCGTGCGTGTCGCCGCCACCGTGGTTGACGACCTGGAGCGGGCCCCAGGTGCGGCCGCCGTCCGTGGAGCGCTTGAGGACGATGTCGATGTCGCCGGCGTCCCCGCAGTTGAGGACCCGGCCCTCGGCGAACGCCAGCAGCGTGCCGTCGGCGGTCTTCACGACGGCCGGTATGCGGAAGCACGCGTAGCCGGGGTCCTGGGAGGCCTTGAAGATGACCTGCTGCTCGAAGTCACTGGTCTGGGTGGGGGGTTGGGCGTGTGCGGGATTCGGCATTGCGGCCAGTGCCGCGGTGACGACGACCGCCGTCACGACGGCTCTCAGACGTGCGCGAAGACTTGACGGCATGGTGCGAACCTGCCCTTCAGCGTCTGGACATCAGGACATCCAACGTCCAACGTGCGCGTCACAGAGGTTAGTTGGGGTGCCTGGAGCCTCACAAGAAGCGTGCAGCTACTCGACAGGATCGCGGCGCCGCAGGACCGGGAGGATCGGAAGTACGGCCGCGGGATTGGGACTCGGCGCCGGAGCGCCCGCGCCCGCCTTGCGGCAGACCAGTGCGTCCGGGTCGGTGGCGGGGATCTGGAGCGTGTAGCCGTCGGGGCAGGCGGGGCCCGGGTCGCCCTTGGGACCGGGGTCCCCCTTCTCGCCCTTGGGGCCCTGGAGGCCCTGGGAACCCTGGGAACCCTGGGTGCCGTCGACGCCCGAGCGGCCCTCGGCACCGGTGGCTCCGTCGGTCCCCCGGGGGCCGGGGTCCCCGGGCGGTCCGGACGGGCCCGGGGAGCCTTCCTGCCCTTCCGGTCCCTCGGGTCCCGGTGGCCCCGACGGGCCCGGCTCGCCGCGCGGCCCGCTCGTGCCGCTGGCACCGGTGGCTCCGGGCTCGCCGCCGGCGCCCGTGGCGCCGCGCTCGCCCTTCTCACCGCGGGCGCCGGGCAGGGCCGCCGGCACCCGGATCCGGTCGAGCAGGTCGTCGACCGCCTCGGACGGGTCGGGTGCGGCCGGGGTGCCGCCGCCCGCCCGGACCTGGGCGCGCAGGGCGCGGACGTCCCCGGCGAGCGTGGACACGGCCTGGCCGCGGCGGTCGGCCTCGTCCTGCATCTGGTCGGCGCGGCGGTCCCCGGCGTCGATGCGCGCCCAAAGGATCACAGCGATACCGGAGAGCGCGATCAGCACGCAGACGAGGAAGACGCTGCGCCAGCGCGGGGCGAGCAGCCGCTCGAAACGGGCCCTCACGGCGCACCTCCCAGTCGGTGGATGTCTAGCCTGAGCCGCGCGATCTCCGACTGATCGGCGGTGTGCAGCGTGGACAACTCGCTGATGCGGCTGTCCCGTTCGGCGACCTGTCGTTCCAGACGGTCGCGCTCGGTCTGCAGTTTGTCGGTCAGGCTGGAGTAGCCGCTCAACGCGGTCTCCCCGCGCTTGCCCAGGTACGCCACGGCGGCTGCCCCCAGAACGCCCGCGGCTGCCATTAACGAGCCGAGCAAGGTGGTGCCGGCATCCAAGTGACTGCCTCCTACTTGGACGACGGGCCGCACTGGCCGCGACCCGTAGAACTCACCCCACGTAACGAGCCACTCCCCAGCGGGGTGTGCGGTGACGGGCGACTACGCCGGACGGGTGGTGACGCAGCGTCAGCGCTGACGCATAGATGCAGATTTCGGCCGAGCGGAGGCGGATTCGCGGGGTGCGGAGGCGGGACTTCAGGGGCGCAGGACCACCTTTCCCAGGTTGCTCCGCGACTCGATCACCGTGTGTGCCTTCGCCGAGTCCCCGAGCCCGAACTCCCCGTGCACGGCGGGCTTCAGCGCACCCTGCGCGAACAGTAGCCACAGCTCACGACGCCAGAGCTCGTACAACTCCGGCTCGCCGCGGGCGATCCGCGCCATCTGGAAGCCGATCACGGACTTGGCGCCGACGAGCAGGTCGTACGCCTGGATCGTCCCGCCGCCCGAGCTGTACGCCACCAACCGCCCGCCGGGAGCGAGTGCGGCGACGGCCGGGGTGAGCAGTTCGCCGCCGACCGCATCCAGTACGTAATCGACGGGATCTCCCCAACTGTCGTCGTCGTACACGACCACGTCGTCGGCGCCGAGAGAGCGCACGAAGTCGGCCTTGGCCGGATCGGACACGGCCCCGACCACCCGGGCCGCGCCCCGCAACCCGGCCAACTGCAGGGCCAGATGGCCGACTCCGCTCGCGGCGGCCGTGACCAACGCCGTCTCGCCCGGCTCGGGGCGGGCGGCCTCCAAAGCGCCGAGGGCGACGAGGCCGCTGCGGACGAGGGCGACCGCGTCCACGGCCGAGGCGCCGTCCGGTACCGGAGAGGCCATGGCGTCGTGCAGGAGCGCGAAGTCGGCGTAACCGTGCCCGAAGCACAGCCCGGTCACGCGGTCGCCGGTGCGGAAGCGGGTGACGCCGTCGCCGACGGCCACGACCTCGCCCGCGATCTCGCCGCCCAAGGGGATCGGCTCGGCGGCCTCGGTGACCTTGCGGACGACGGGGAGCGTGACACCGACCGCCTCGCAGCGGACGAGCAGTTCGCCGGGACCGGGCTCGGGGACCGGGGTCTCCTCCATGAACAGGGGGCCGCCGGCGGATTCGTAGCGGACTCGGCGCATGGCACCTCCACGGGTGTGGGGATCCGCGACTCTCCGTGACCCTGCGCGAGTGTTCATGAGGCGTCGGGGCTCCCGCCAAATTCGTTGGGAGCCCCAACGGTATGTCAAGATTCGTTGGGAAGTCCAATGACTTTTCGCTAGGCTGTCGGCATGCCCGAAGCTCCGCTCGCAGCGATCCGTTCCCTCCCCAGCTGGCTGCTCGGCCGTGCCGCCGCCCGCGGCCGGGCCCTGGTGGCCGAGGCGCTGGCCGCGGAGGGCCTGAAGATGTGGCACCACGTGGTGCTCTCCGCCGTCCGCGATCTCGCCCCCGTCGCCCAGGCGGATCTCGGCCGCAGCGTTCGGCTCGACCCCAAGGACCTGGTCGGGATCCTCAATGACCTGCAGTCCGCGGGTCTCGCCGTCCGCGAGCCGGACCCCGGGGACCGGCGCAAGAACGCGGTGTCACTCACCGAGCAGGGCGCACGGCTGCTGAAGCGCTGCGAGCGGGCGGCCCGCACGGCCAACGACGAACTGCTCGCACCGCTCTCGACGGCCGAACGCGACCAGTTCATGAGCCTGTTGATCCGGATTTCCGGTACGGACGGCTGACGGCCGATAACGTTCCGTCATGACCGCACCCCTCGCCCTCGATCCCGCGCGCAGCGCCCTCGTCCTGGTCGATCTGATGGACCGGATCGTCGCGCTGCCCCTGGAGCCCCGCAAGGGCACCGAAGTCCTGTCCGCCGCCCAGGAGTTGGCGACCGCCTTCCGCTCGGCGGGCGCGACCGTCGTCCTCGTCCGCGTCGAACGCCAAGGCGTCGCCGAACAGCCGCCCGGCAGCGGGCTGGTGGCGGGACTCGCCCGGGACGGCGACCTGGAGGTGGTGAAGCGCACGATCGGCGGCTTCCAGGGCACCGGCCTCGACGACCTCCTGCGTGAACGCGGCGTCGGCACGCTCGTGTTCGGCGGCATCGCCACCAACCTCGGCGTCGAGTCCACCGCCCGCGCCGCCGGGGATCTCGGCTACGACCTGGTCTTCGTCCAGGACGCCATGGCCGCGTTCACGGCCGCCGAGCACGAGGCGTCGGTGCGGCTGGACTTCCCGCGGCTGGGGACGGTGGTGACGGCGGCCGAGGTGCGGTTCGTGGCCTGAGCCCCGGACCAGCTCCCGTCGTGGCCTCAGACGAGCGTTCCGCCGCCGTCGACCGTGACGACCGAGCCGGTGCTGTAGCCGCCGCGCATCAGGTACAGGTACGCCTCGGCGACGTCGGCCGGCTCGCCGACCCGGCCGACGGGGAGCGAGCCGGCGGCGGACGCGTACAGACCGTCGCGCTCCGCCTGGGGCAGGTCGCGCCACAGCTCGGTGCGGATCACTCCGGGTGAGACGACGTTGACGCGGACCGGGGCGAGCTCCAGGGCCAGCGCGCGGGTGAGTGACTCCATCGCCCCGCACAGGCTCGCCGCGACGGTCGTGCCCGGCATCGGGCGCCGGGCGGCGGTACCCGTCGTCAGGACGACGGAGCCGCCGGGCCGGATCGACGGGGCACCGTGCCTGACGGCCGAGTACGCGCCCCACAGCCGCGTGTCCAGGAAGCGCCGGGCCCGCCCGAGGTCCGACTCGGCGAGGCTCCCCAGCAGCAGCGACTCACCGGCCGTGTAGACGAGGTGGTCGAAGCCGCCGATCCGCCCGAAGAAGCCGCGTACGGTCTCCTCGTCGGTCGCGTCCAGGACGTGCCCCTCGGCACTCTCCGGCAGCCGCTTCAGCGCGGCGTCCACGCTCTCCTGCCGACGCGAGGCGACCACCACCTCCGCACCCTCCCGCGCCGCGGCCTCCGCGACCGCCAGTCCGATTCCCGCCGTACCGCCGATGACGACGATCCGCTGTCCTCGCAGGCTCATGCCGTGTTCCTTCCGTGGTTGCCCGGCCCGAAGTGGTCCGACGCCATCCAGCCTGCGGTCGCTCCCGTTCCGCCGTCCAAGACCTCTTTCGGCGGTGGCGATACCCTGAAGGCATCGCCGAAGGAAGGGGCGGCCATGGACCTCGACCTGCGGAAGGTGCGCTATTTCGTGGCGGTGGCGGAGCTGCTGCACTTCGGGCGGGCGGCGGAGCAGCTGCACATCGCACAGCCGGTGCTGAGCCGTCAGATCCGTTCCCTGGAGAAGGACTTGGGCGCCGCCCTCTTCGAACGTGACAGTCACGGTGTCGCCTTGACTGCCGTCGGACGCCAACTCCTGGACGACGCACGCCCGTTGCTCGCCTCGGCGGATGCCGTCCGCCGCCGGGCGCACCGGGCCGCCCGCGGCACGCGCCGGTTCGTCGTCGGCTTCCGGGCGGGTGTCGTCGTCACCCACGCCGTGCGTGCCTTCGGCGCCGCCCACCCCGACGTCGACGTCCAGGCCCGCCGCGTCGAATGGGACGACCAGGAACAGCTGATCCTCGACGGGACGGTCGACCTCGCCTATGTACGGCGGCCGATCCGCGAGCAGGGTCTGACGCTGTCCCCTGTGTGTACCGAGGCCAGGGTGGCGATGCTCCCCGCCGAGCACCGGCTGTCGGGCAAGCAGGAACTCGTCCTCACCGACCTGGACGGCGAGACCTGGCTGCGCTACGTCGATCCGCGGCCCGACGACGTACCGATCCGCACGATCGAGGAGAAGTTCGAGCGCGTGGCAGCCGGCACCGGCATCACGCTCGTCCCGGTGTCGATCGCCGAGCAGTACTCCCGCCCGGACATCACCTACGTACCCGTCGTGGACGCGGAGCCCGACGAGGTTCTCCTCGCCTGGGACGCGAGCCGCCGCTCACCGCTGATCACGGCCTTCGTGGCAGCCGCACAAGGCTGAGCACGAGGTTGAGGCGGGGCCCCTGCGGCGCAGGGGGCGCTCCCCGCCGGTCGGGGCCCCGCCGCCGTGTCGCGGAGAGCCGGTCACCCCTGGGCGGCCGCGGTCCGCAGAGCGATGCGGTCCTCGCCCGCGTACACGTTCATGGAGCTGCCCCGCAGGAAGCCCACCAGGGTCAGGCCCGTCTCCGCGGCCAGGTCCACGGCCAGCGAGGACGGGGCCGAGACCGCCGCCAGGACCGGGAGCCCGGCCATGACGGCCTTCTGTGCCAGCTCGAAGGAGGCCCGGCCCGAGACCAGGAGGAGCGTGCGCGACAGGGGCAGGTCGCCGTTCTGCAGGGCGCGGCCCACCAGCTTGTCGACCGCGTTGTGCCGGCCCACGTCCTCCCGGATGTCGACCAGCTCGCCGTCCTCCGTGAACAGGGCCGCCGCGTGCAGACCCCCGGTCCGGTCGAAGACCCGCTGGGCCGCGCGGAGACGGTCGGGGAGGCTCGCGAGCAGTTCGGGTTCGACGCGGACCGGGGGAGTGTCGGCTATCGGCCAGCGGGCCGTCGTCCGGACCGCGTCGAGGCTCGCCTTGCCGCACAGGCCGCAGGACGAGGTGGTGTAGACGTTCCGCTCGAGCGTGATGTCGGGGATCACGACTCCCGGCGAGGTCCGCACGTCCACCACGTTGTACGTGTTCGAGCCGTCCACGGTCGCGCCCGCGCAGTAGACGATGTTCTGCAGGTCGGATGCGGCCGCCAGCACACCCTCGCTCACCAGGAAACCGGCGGCCAGCGCGAAGTCGTCGCCCGGGGTGCGCATGGTGATCGCGAGCGGCTTGCCGTTCAGCCGGATCTCCAGCGGTTCCTCGGCGACGAGCGTGTCCGGGCGGGTGGAGATGGCCCCGTCCCGGATGCGGATCACCTTGCGTCGTTCCGTGACTCGTCCCATAGCGTGTCTCAGTCCCGGTTCTGTACGTGCTGGTAGCCGAAGCGGCCCTTGATGCAGAGGTTGCCGTGGGTCACCGGGTTGTCGTGCGGTGAGGTGACCTTCACGATTTCATTGTCCTGCACGTGGAGAGTGAGGTTGCAGCCCACTCCGCAGTACGCGCACACGGTCGTCGTCTCCCTCTGTGCCGACTCGTCCCACGTACCCGCCGCGCGCATGTCGAACTCCGACTTGAACGACAGCGCTCCCGTGGGGCAGACCTCGATGCAGTTGCCGCAGTACACGCACGCCGAGTCGGTGAGCGCGGCGTCGTGCTCGACCGCTATCCGGGCGTCGAAGCCGCGGCCGGAGACCGAGATGGCGAAGGTGTTCTGCCACTGGTCGCCACAGGCGTCCACGCACTTGTAGCAGAGGATGCACTTGTCGTAGTCGCGCACATACAGATCGTTGTCGACCTTGGGTTCCTCGCCCAGGCGGGCCGCGTCGGGGCCGAAGCGGTCCGGCTTCGCCTCGTACTCCTTGATCCATTCGGCGACTTGTGGAGTCGTCGACAAGTCGACCGAGGACGCGAGGAGTTCGAGAACGATCCTGCGGCTGTGGCGGGCCCGTTCCGTGTCGGTACGGACCTCCATGCCGGGCTCGGCCCTGCGGGAACAGGCCGGGACCAGGGTGCGGGAACCCTCGACCTCGACGACGCACACCCGGCAGGCGTTCTTCGGGGTGAGCGTGTCGCCCTCGCAGAGGGTCGGTACGCCCTTTCCGGCTGCCCGGCAGGCGTCGAGAATCGTCGAGCCCTCGGGAGCCCGGACCGCCTCGCCGTCGATCGTGAATTCCAGCAGCCGGCGCGGGATCCCCAGCGGTGTCACGGTCATTCGTACGCCCCCAGACGGTCGATGGCGGATTCCACGGCGTTCCACGCGGTCTGCCCGAGACCGCAGATCGAGGCGTCCCGCATCGCGCGGCCGACGTCCCTGAGCAGGGCGATGTCGTCGGCCGCGGCCGCGCCCGTGCGCTCCACGATCCGGTGCAGCGCCTCCTCCTGGCGCACGGTCCCGACCCGGCACGGCACGCACTGGCCGCACGACTCGTCGCGGAAGAACTCGGCGATACGGAGCAGGAGTCGGGGCAGCGGGACCGTGTCGTCGAAGGCCATGACGACTCCGGAGCCGAGCGTCGTGCCCGCCTCGCGGGTGCCTTCGAAGGTGAGCGGGATGTCCAGTTCGTCCGGCCGTACGAAGCCGCCCGCCGCGCCGCCGAGGAGCACCGCCCGTAGGCGGTCGCGTACGCCCGCCTGCTCCAGGAGATCGCCGAGCGTGGCGCCGAACGGCAGCTCGTAGATGCCCGGCCGCTCCACGCTCCCGGACACGCAGAACAGCTTGGGCCCGGTGGACCGCTGCGTGCCGATCTCCGCGTACGCCGGGGCACCCATGGTCAGGACGGGCAGCACGTTGATCAGCGTCTCGACGTTGTTCTCGACCGTGGGCTTGCCGAACAGGCCCTTCTCCACGGGGAACGGCGGCTTCGAGCGCGGCTCGCCCCGGTAGCCCTCGATGGAGTTGAACAGGGCCGTCTCCTCGCCGCAGATGTAGGCGCCGGCGCCGCGCCGGATCTCGATGTCGAAGGAGTAGCCCTGGCCGAGGACGTCGTCGCCGAGCAGACCGCGGGCGCGCGCCTGGTCGACGGCATGCTGCAAACGGTGTGTCGCGCGCGGATACTCGCCGCGCAGATACACGTGTCCCTGGTGCGCACCGGTCGCGTACGCCGCGATCGTCATCGCCTCGACCAGCGCGTACGGGTCGCCTTCCATGATCACGCGGTCCTTGAAGGTGCCCGGCTCGGACTCGTCGGCGTTGCACACCAGGTAGTGGGGGTGGTCGGGCTGCGACGCCGTGGCCTGCCATTTGCGGCCGGTGGGGAAGGCGGCGCCGCCGCGCCCGACCAGGCCGGAGTCGGTGACCTCGCGGATCACTCCGGCGGGACCGAGTTCGAAGGCCCGGCGCAGTGCGGTGTAGCCGCCGTGGGCGCGGTAGTCGTCGAGGGACGAGGGATCCACGACGCCCACGCGGCGCAACAGGGTCAGCGAGGGGTCCCCGGCCTGGGGCACCGCCATCGCCGCCGGCGGTTCCTGGGGCGCCGAGTCGGGCGCGCTCGCGGCGAGGACGGCCGCCTCGGCCGTCGCGGGCGCCGACACCGCCGTACGCACCGGATCGCCCGCCTTGATCGCGAGCGCGGCCGGAGCCCGCTCGCACAGGCCGAGGCAGGGGCTGCGCTCCACCTGCACACCGCTGCCGAGCCCGAGCCGAGCCTCGACCCCGGCGCACAGCTCGGACGCCCCGGCCGCCGCGCACGCGAGATCCGTGCAGACGTGGAGCACGGTCGCCGGGCGCGGGCTGACCGAGAACATCGCGTAGAAGGTGGCGACGCCGTACGCCTCCGCCGGCGGCACGGTCAGCCGCCGGCACAGGTAGTCGAGGGCGCCCTCGCTGATCCAGCCGATCCGGTCGTTGATCGCGTGCAGCCCCGGCAACAGCAGCTCGCGCCTCTCCCGGGCCTCGCGGCCGCCGCGCGCCCACCTCAGATCGGCGTCGGAACGGTCCGCCCCCTCCCACGAGGACTCCGGGGGGCCCAACAGGGCGTCCACGGCGGCCCGTTCGTCGTCCGTCGGCTTGCTGTCGCCGAAGTGCAGGTCCACCAGGTCACCTCACGATGGTCGCGACGGGGAGTTTCCGGATCCGGATCGCCGACGCCTTGAACTCCGCTGTCCCCGCGATCGGGCAATTGGCCTCGATCGTCAGCTGGTTGGTGTCCACCTCGTCGGGAAAGTGCATGGTCATGAAGGCGAGCCCGGGCCGCAGCGCCGTGTCGATCCAGACGGGTGCCACGACCGCGCCCCGCCGCGAGGACACCTGGACCTCCTCGCCGACGACGACCCCGTAGCGCTCGGCGTCCTCCGGGCACAGCTCGATGTATTCGCCGCGCCGCAGCGGGGAGGCGAAACCGCCGCTCTGCACACCGGTGTTGTAGGAGTCGAGGCGCCGTCCGGTCGTCAGCCGGATCGGGAACTCCTCGTCGGTGAGGTCGACCGGCGGGTCGTGCTGCACGATCCCGAACGGTGCGGGCATTCCACGCGTGGCGGGGTCCTTCTCCCACAACCGGCCGTGCAGATACGTCGGTTCGAGCTCCTCGGTGCTCGGGCACGGCCACTGGATGCCCTGGTGTTCCTCCAGGCGTTCGTACGTCATGCCGTAGTGGTCCGGGGAGACGGACCTGAGCTCGTTCCAGACGGCTTCGGAGTCGGCGTACTTCCAGTCGTGGCCGAGGCGTGCCGCGAGGTCGCAGATGATGTCGATGTCCTCGCGGGCCTCGCCGGGCGGGGTGACCGCCCTGCGCACGCGCTGAACTCGCCGCTCACTGTTGGTGGTTGTGCCCTCGGTCTCCGCCCAGCCGGCGGTCGCGGGCAGGACCACGTCGGCGAGCTCGGCCGTCTTGGTGAGGAAGATGTCCTGGACGACGAGGAAGTCGAGCTGCCGCATCCGGCGTACGGCCTGCTCGCTGTCGGCCTCCGACTGCGCCGGGTTCTCGCCGATGCAGTAGACCGCCCCGAGCGAGCCCTCCTGCATCGCCTCGAACATCTCCGTCAGGTTCAGCCCGTAGTGGGGCTGGATGACGGTGTCCCAGGCCGACTCGAACTTCAGGCGGGTGTCGGGGTCGAGGATGTCCTGGAAACCGGGCAGGCGGTTGGGGATGGCGCCCATGTCGCCGCCGCCCTGCACGTTGTTCTGGCCGCGCAGGGGCTGCAACCCGGCGCCGTACCGGCCCACTTGGCCGGTCAGCAGCGACAGGTTGATCAGCGCGCGGACGTTGTCCGTGCCGTTGTGGTGCTCGGTGATGCCGAGGGTCCAGCACAGCTGGGCGCGCTCGGCGCGGGCGTAGGCGTGCGCCAACTCCCTTATGGCGCGCGCCGGTACGCCCGTCACCTTCTCGGCAAGCGACAGCGTCCACGGCTCGACCAGCGCCCTGTACTCCTCGAAGCCGGAGGTGGCCCGCTCGATGAACGCCCGGTTGGCCAGGCCCGCGTGGATGATCTCCCGGCCGATCGCGTGCGCCATCGGGATGTCGGTGCCGACGTTGAGACCGAGCCAGCTCTCCGCCCACTCGGCGGTCGAGGTGCGGCGCGGGTCGACGGCGTACATCCGGGCGCCGCCCCGGATCCCCTTCAGTACGTGCTGGAAGAAGATCGGGTGCGCGAAGCGGGCGTTGGAGCCCCACATCACGATGACGTCGGTGTGCTCGATCTCCTCGTACGACGAGGTTCCGCCGCCCGAGCCGAACGCGGCCGACAGGCCCGCGACGCTCGGCGCGTGACACGTCCGGTTGCAGGAGTCCACGTTGTTGGTGCCCATGACGACCCGCGCGAACTTCTGCGCCACGTAGTTCATTTCGTTGGTCGCGCGGGCGCAGGAGAACATGCCGAACGCGTCGCGGTTGCGCTCGAGCCCCCGGGCCGCGCGGTCCAGGGCCTCCTCCCAACTCGCCGTCCGGAGCGGCCCGTCGCGCGAGTCCCGCACCAGCGGATGGGTCAGCCGGGTGTAGGTCTTCGGTTGCCGTTTCCTCATGAGAGGTCCCCAGAGTTCATGCGGCGCTCCTCAGTGCGAGCAGGTCCGAGATGGCGTGCACGGTGCGCAGGGTCGGCACGTCGACGCCGGTGATCTCCGCCAACTCGACGACGGCGGCCAGGAGTACGTCGAGTTCCAGCGGCTTGCCACGCTCCAGGTCCTGGAGCGTGGAGGTGCGGTGGTCGCCGACGCGCTCGGCCCCGGCGAGGCGGCGTTCGATGGAGACGCCGACCTCGCAGCCGAGCGCCTCGGCGACGGAGAGCGTCTCGGCCATCATGGTCTCGATGACCTTGCGGGTGCCGCCGTGCAGACACATCTGCCGCATGGTGGCGCGGGCCAGCGCGCTGATCGGGTTGAACGAGATGTTGCCGAGCAGCTTGAGCCAGATGTCGTTGCGCAGGTCGGGCTCGACGGGGCACTTGAGCCCGCCGGCCTGCATGGCCTCGCTGAGGTCCAGGCAGCGCTTGGACACACTGCGGTCGGGCTCGCCGACGGAGAACCGGGTGCCCTCCAAGTGCCGTACGACTCCTGGTCCTTCGAGCTCGGTGGCCGCGTAGACGACGCAGCCGACGGCCCGTTCGGGCGCGAGCACCGCACTGACCGCGCCGTTTTGGTCCACGCTCTCGACGCGGTGGCCGTCGTACGGGCCGCCGTGCCGGTGGAAGTACCACCAGGGAATACCGTTCTGGGCGGCCACAACCGCCGTGCCGTCGTGCAGAAGAGGCTCGATCAGCGGCCCGCACGCCGCATACGAGTTGGCCTTCAGGCCCAGGAAGACGAAGTCGACCGGGCCGATCTCGGCCGGGTCGTCGGTGGCATGAGCGCGCGCGGTGAAGTCACCGCGCGCGCTGAGGACGCGAACTCCGTGCTGCCTCATGGCCGCCAAGTGCGGTCCACGGGCGACGAGATGTACGTCGGCGCCGGCGCGATGGAGCGCGGCACCGACGTAGGCGCCGATCGCACCGGCGCCGAGAACTGCGACTTTCATGACGAGGGAGCTCCGTTCGGTCGAGGGATACCGCGGAGATGGCCACACAGTCGAACTCTGTCGACTGAATATTGTCTACAGTATGGTGATGGGGGCAGCAAGGGTTCGCGCAGGGTTCGGAAAACCGGTCGGTACGACCGCTCGGCGCGCCTCGCATACCGCTCATCGCATACGGTCGACGTGCCGCCTTTTCAACTACCTTGCGACTGCCTACCGTTCGGGATCATGAGTCCCCCTGTCGCACCGGCCGGCTGGAGCCGCTGGCTCGTTCCCCCCGCCGCCCTCTCCGTCCATCTCTCCATCGGCCAGGCCTACGCCTGGAGCGTGTTCAAGCCGCCCCTGGAGTCCGCGCTGGGCCTCAGCGGCACACAGAGCGCGCTTCCCTTCCAGCTCGCCATCGTCATGCTCGGGCTGTCGGCCGCGTTCGGCGGCACGCTGGTCGAGCGCAACGGGCCGCGCTGGGCGATGACCGTCGCCCTGATCTGCTTCTCGTCCGGCTTCCTGATATCCGCGCTCGGCGCGGCCACCGAGCAGTACTGGCTGATCGTCCTCGGCTACGGCTTCGTCGGCGGCATCGGCCTCGGCATCGGCTACATCTCGCCCGTCTCCACGCTGATCAAGTGGTTCCCGGACAGGCCCGGCATGGCCACCGGCATCGCCATCATGGGCTTCGGCGGCGGCGCGCTCATCGCCTCGCCCTGGTCGGCCCAGATGCTGGAGTCGTTCGGCTCCGACCACTCGGGGATCGCGCTCGCCTTCCTCGTACACGGCCTGTCCTACGCGGTGTTCATGTCGCTGGGCGTGCTGCTGGTCCGGGTCCCGCGCACCGAGAAGCCGGTCGAGGGCGCGCCGAGCGCCGTCCAGGGACCGCAGGTCTCCGCCAACAGCGCCGTACGGACGCCGCAGTTCTGGTGTCTGTGGATCGTGCTGTGCATGAACGTGACCGCGGGCATCGGCATCCTGGAGAAGGCCGCCCCGATGATCACGGACTTCTTCAAGGACACCTCGACCCCCGTGTCGGTCTCGGCCTCCGCGGGCTTCGTCGCGCTGCTGTCCGCCGCCAACATGGCGGGCCGCATCGGCTGGTCCTCGACCTCCGACCTGATCGGCCGCAGGAACATCTACCGCGTCTACCTCGGCGTCGGTGCGGTGATGTACGCGCTGATCGCGATGTTCGGCGACTCCTCCAAGCCGCTGTTCGTCCTGTGCGCGCTGGTGATCCTCTCCTTCTACGGCGGTGGCTTCGCCACGATCCCCGCCTATCTGAAGGACCTCTTCGGCACCTACCAGGTCGGCGCGATCCACGGTCGGCTGCTCACCGCCTGGTCCACGGCCGGCGTCCTCGGGCCGCTGATCGTGAACTGGATCGCCGACCGGCAGGAGGACGCAGGCAAGCACGGCTCCGCCCTGTACGGCCTGTCCTTCGTCATCATGATCGGGCTGCTCGTCGTCGGCTTCGTCGCCAACGAACTCGTCCGCCCCGTCCACACCCGCCACCACATCCCCGCCCCGAGGGAGGCCGCCGATGTCGAACGACAGCAGTCAGAGTCCGCCTGACCGCCGCCCGCTGATCGCCTTCGCCTGGCTGTGGGTGGGGGCACCTCTCGTCTACGGGCTCTACGAGCTCGTACAGAAGGCGACGCAGCTGTTCACCGGGTGAGCGTTCCTTTCACCGGGTGACTGTTCGGGAAATGTTCGGGCGTCCCCTTTCTCGCCCCGTCGGATGACAGAAGCCGACAACCCGGGCGCCCGTTTCCTGTCGCCTTACCTGCCGCCGTACCGGTGAGTCACTGATCAGACTGGTGGATCCCGCAACCCAAGGCAACGAGGGGACCACCCAATGAACGGCTCGCGCATCGCCGCCGTCGGCCACTACCAGCCCGCCAAGGTGCTCACCAACGAGGACCTGGCGGGCCTGGTCGACACCAGTGACGAGTGGATCACGTCCCGGGTGGGCATCCGCACGCGCCACATCGCCGGGCCCGACGAGCCGGTCGACGAGCTGGCCGCGCACGCCGCCGCCAAGGCGCTCGCGGCGGCGGGCCTCGCCCCCGGCGACATCGACCTGGTGCTGGTCGCCACCTCCACCGCCGTCGACCGCTCGCCCAACATGGCCGCCCGGGTCGCCGCCCGGCTCGGCATCCCCTCGCCCGCCGCGATGGACGTCAACGTCGTCTGCGCCGGGTTCACCCACGCCCTGGCCACCGCCGACCACGCGGTGCGGGCGGGCGCCTCGACCCGCGCGCTGGTCATCGGCGCCGACAAGATGTCCGACGTGACCGACTGGAGCGACCGCACCACCTGTGTGCTCGTCGGCGACGGGGCGGGGGCCGCCGTCGTGGAGGCGTCGGACGAGCCCGGCATCGGACCTGTGCTGTGGGGCTCGGTGCCCGAGATGGGGCACGCCGTGCGGATCGAGGGCACGCCCGCGCGGTTCGCGCAGGAGGGCCAGAGCGTCTACCGCTGGGCGACCACCCGGCTGCCTCCCATCGCGCGCAAGGCCTGCGAGCGCGCCGGGCTCGCGCCCGAGGACCTCGCCGGAGTGGTGCTGCACCAGGCGAACCTGCGCATCATCGAGCCCCTCGCCGAGAAGATCGGTGCCGTCAACGCCGTCGTCGCGCGGGACGTCGCCGAGTCGGGCAACACCTCGGCCGCCAGCATTCCGCTCGCGTTCTCCAAGCTGGTCGAACAGGGCGCCATCGCCACGGGGGACCCGGTGCTGCTGTTCGGCTTCGGCGGGAACCTGTCGTACGCCGGGCAGGTCGTCCGCTGCCCGTGACCTGCGCGTACGGGGCGATGTGACGCAGCCGACTCCCCGAACCACTGGCCACTGTGCGCCGTAGACTGTAGACGAAAGACAATCCATACTGGCTTTCCGGCTGCAGTTGCTCCGCGCTGCTCAGGAGGGGGACCGACCGATGTTGTCGACAGGACTGCCGCAGGGTGCGGTACCCAAGCTCGAACGGCCCGGCCCGCTGCGCGACCGCGTCTACGAGGCGCTGCTCGAACTCATCACCACGCGCGCCCTGCAGCCCGGCCAGCACCTCGTCGAGAGCGAACTCGCAGGCCATCTGGGCGTGTCCCGGCAGCCGGTGCGGGAGGCGCTGCAGCGGCTGAACACCGAGGGCTGGGTCGATCTGCGGCCCGCCCAGGGCGCGTTCGTGCACGAACCGACGGAGGCGGAGGCCGACCAACTCCTCACCGTCCGTACGCTCCTGGAGGCCGAGGCCGCCCGGCTCGCCGCGGCCAACGCGGACAAGGCCGGTATCGCCGTCCTGAACGAGATCCTGGCGGAGGGCTCGAAGGCCGTCGCCGCCGACGACGTGGACGCCGCGGTCGCGCTGAACGCCCGCTTCCACGCGAAGGTCATGGAGCTGGCGGGCAACGCGGTCCTGTCCGAGCTGGCCGCACAGGTGGACCGCCGGGTGCGCTGGTACTACACGCCGGTCGCCCGGCAGCGTGGCAACCAGTCCTGGATCGAACACCGCGATCTGATCGCCGCGATCGTGGACCGCGACGAGCAGCGCGCCACCGAGCTCATGCGCGAACACACGGAACATACGCGGACGTCGTACCACGCACGGGCGAAGTCCTGATCCGTCGAAGCGTCGACGTGCTGATCCTTCGAAGTCCTGATCCTTCGAAGACCGCGGTCACACGCGAGGCGCGGCGCGCGCCGTCCTTTGTCCTGTCAGTGGAGAAAGTCGGCAGTAATTCGTGCACAGCTTCTTCCCAGGTTCGGGTCCCGCTGCTACGTTCCCCTCGAAAGCCCGAAGACAGGTGGCCGATTGAGGCGGGGAGGGGCTCGTGAGACGCATGACGGCGCGACCCGCGAACGCTCATCAGGCCCGGCTGCTCAAGCTGTTGCGCGACGGGGGTCCCAACTCCCGTGCGCAGCTGGGTGATCAGATCGACCTGTCGCGGTCCAAGCTGGCCGTGGAGGTGGACCGGCTGCTGGAGACGGGCCTGGTCGTGGCCGACGGACTCGCCGCCTCGCGCGGTGGCCGCCGCTCCCACAACATCAGGCTCGCCCCCGCCCTGCGTTTCCTCGGCGTCGACATCGGCGCGACCTCGGTCGACGTCGCCGTCACCAACGCCGAGCTGGAGATCCTCGGCCACCTCAACCAGCCCATGGACGTACGCGAGGGGCCGGTCGCGGTCTTCGAGCAAGTCCTGTCCATGGCCGCGAAGTTGAAGGCCTCGGGACTCGCGGAGGGTTTCGACGGCGCCGGCATCGGCGTCCCGGGACCGGTCCGCTTCCCCGAGGGCGTACCGGTGGCTCCGCCGATCATGCCGGGCTGGGACGGTTTCCCCGTACGGGAGGCGCTCAGCCAGGAACTCGGCTGTCCGGTCATGGTCGACAACGACGTGAACCTGATGGCGATGGGGGAGATGCACGCGGGCGTCGCACGCTCCGTGGGCGACTTCCTCTGCGTCAAGATCGGTACCGGCATCGGCTGCGGCATCGTCGCCGGCGGCGAGGTCCACCGCGGGGTGACCGGCAGCGCGGGCGACATCGGGCACATCCAGGCCGTGCCCGACGGACGGCCGTGCGCCTGCGGCAACCGGGGCTGTCTGGAAGCCCACTTCAGCGGGGCAGCCCTCGCCAAGGACGCCGTGGAGGCGGCCCAGCAGGGGCTGTCGGAGGAACTCGCGAGCCGGCTCGAGGCGAACGGCGGACTGAGTGCCGTCGACGTCGCCGCCGCTGCCGCCGCGGGCGACGCCACCTCCCTCGACCTGATCCGTGAGGGCGGCAACCGCACGGGCCAGGTCATCGCCGGACTGGTCTCCTTCTTCAACCCGGGGCTGGTGGTGATCGGCGGCGGGGTGACCGGCCTCGGCCACACCCTGCTCGCCGCGATCCGCACCCAGGTCTACCGTCAGTCGCTGCCTCTCGCGACGGGCAACCTGCCCATCGTGCTGGGGGAGTTGGGCCCGACCGCCGGCGTCATCGGCGCGGCCCGCCTCATCAGCGACCACCTGTTCTCGCCCGCCTAAGCACCGACTTCAGCACGGATCACAGTCTTCAGAACCGATCACACCAGTACGGCGCCCTGCCTCGCCCTGCCCTGAAACCGGCCCGCACGCCCGCCAAGGGGACCTCATGGCACCAGAACCACCGCTGCTCAGCATGTCCGGCATCACCAAGTCGTTCCCCGGAGTCCGGGCCCTCGACGGCGTCGACCTCGACGTCCAGGCCGGCGAAGTGCACTGCCTGCTCGGCCAGAACGGAGCCGGCAAGTCCACCCTCATCAAGGTGCTGTCCGGTGCCCACCAGCCCGACGACGGCACCATCGAATGGCGCGGCGAACCCGTCACGCTCCGCTCGCCCATCGCCGCCATGCGCCTCGGCATCGCCACCATCTACCAGGAACTCGACCTGGTGGAGCACCTGTCGGTGGCCGAGAACGTCCACCTCGGCCATGAACCCACGGCCGCCGGTTTCGTCGTACGAGGAAAGACCGCGCGCGCGTCAACTGCTGCTCTGCTCAAGCGCCTTGGGCACCCGGAGATCGACCCCGCGCGGCTCGTGGGGGAGTTGTCGGCGGCCCAGCAGCAGATCGTCTCCATGGCCCGGGCGCTCTCCCACGACGTACGGCTCATCGTGATGGACGAGCCGTCCGCCGCCCTCGACCCGGACGAGGTCGACAACCTCTTCCGCATCGTCGGCGACCTGACCGCCGAGGGCGTCGCCGTCGTCTACATCTCCCACCGGCTGGAGGAGATCAGGCGGATCGGCGACCGCGTGACGGTGTTGAAGGACGGACGCGCGGTGGCGGGCGGACTGCCCGCCAAATCGACGCCGACCCGCGAGGTCGTCGCGCTGATGACGGGCCGCAACGTCGAGTACGTCTTTCCGGAGCGGCCTGCGTCGACTGCGAACGATGCGCCGGTGCTGCAGGTCCAAGGGCTGGCCCGGCAGGGCGAGTTCGAACCCCTCGACCTGGACATCCACCCCGGCGAGATCGTCGGACTCGCCGGGCTGGTCGGCTCCGGGCGCTCCGAGATCCTGGAGACGATCTACGGCGCCCGCAAGCCCACCGCCGGTCAAGTCCGCGTCGACGGTAGGGCGTTGCGGCCCGGAAGCGTGCGCGCGGCCGTCCGTGCCGGACTCGGACTCGCCCCCGAGGAACGCAAGGCGCAGGCCCTGCTGATGCTGGAGTCCGTCACCCGCAACGTCTCGGTGTCCTCCATGTCCCGCTTCTCGCGCGGGGGTTGGATGGACCGGCGGGCCGAGCTGGGAGCGGCGCGGGCGGCGACACGCGAGCTGTCGCTGCGGCCCGACAACCCGTCCGTGCCGGTACGCACCCTGTCCGGCGGCAACCAGCAGAAGGCCGTCCTGGCGCGCTGGCTGCTGCGCGGCTGCCGGGTGCTGCTGCTGGACGAGCCGACGCGGGGCGTGGACGTCGGGGCGCGCAGCGAACTGTATGCGGTCGTCCGCCGACTGGCCGACGAAGGCCTCGCCGTCCTGCTGGTCTCCAGCGAGGTCCCCGAGGTGCTCGGCCTCGCCGACCGCGTGCTGGTGCTCCGCGAGGGCCGCGTCGTGCACACGGCGCCCGCCCGCGAACTCGACGAACACCGTGTACTGGACCTGGTCCTGGAAGGAAGCCCGGCGTCATGACGCAGCATGCCTCTCCGCCACGGGACAACACCGACAAGGTGCCGTCGGTCGGCCAACCCCCCTCCTGGCGCGGTCTGTTCGCCCGCGCCGACGTCCGAACCCTGTCGCTTCTGGGCGTGCTCGCCGCGCTGGTCCTCATCGGCGGGATCACCAAACCGGACGAGTTCCTCGACACCCGCAACCTCCAACTCGTCCTCACCCAGGCCTCGGTGATCGGTGTCGTCACCGTCGGCATGACCTTCGTCATCACCTCCGGCGGCATCGACCTGTCGGTCGGCGCGATCGTCGCCCTCTCCTCCGTGTGGGCGACGACGGTGGCCACCCAGGAGTACGGCTTCGCGGGCATCCTCTTCACCGCGGTGCTCGTCGGCGTCGGCTGCGGCCTGGTCAACGGGCTGCTCATCGCCTACGGCGGAATGGTCCCGTTCATCGCCACGCTCGCCATGCTGGCCTCGGCGCGCGGCCTCGCACTGCAGATCACCGACGGCAAGACGCAGATCGTCACCATCAGCAACATCCTCGACCTGGGCGAGCGGGACGCGTACGTGCTCGGGATTCCGCCGCTCGTCATGGTCTTCGCGGTCGTGACGATCATCGGCTGGCTGATCCTGAACCGCACCACGTTCGGGCGGCGCACGGTCGCCGTCGGCGGCAACGCGGAGGCGGCCCGGCTCGCCGGCATCGACGTGCGCCGCCAGCGCCTCTACCTCTATCTGCTGTCCGGACTGTGCTGCGGCGTCGCCGCATTCCTGCTGATCATCCTGTCCGGCTCGGGCCAGAACACCAACGGCAACCTCTACGAGCTCGACGCCATCGCGGCCGCGATCATCGGCGGCACGCTGCTGAGCGGGGGCCGCGGCACCATCACCGGCTCCGTGCTCGGCGTCCTGATCTTCACCACGATCACCAACATCTTCGCCCTGAACAACCTGCAGAGCGACGTTCAGCAGATCGCCAAGGGCGCGATCATCGTTGCCGCCGTGCTGGTGCAGCGCCGTACCGCGAGCACGACCTGATGAAGGGTCAGTACTGTGTCACATACCGCTAGTGCTATGTCACATACCACAACCAGCCGCAGAGGCCTGCTCTTCGGCGCGGCCGCCCTCTCCACCGGCACCCTCCTCGTAGGTTGCACGAGTAACGACTCCAAGGACGAGAAGCCGGCCGCGAACGACCAGTCGGCCGCCGACGACAAGCCCGGCAAACACGTCACCATCGGCTTCGCCGGCCCGCAGGCCGACCACGGCTGGCTCAACGCGATCAACGACAACGCCAAGAGCCGCGCCAAGAAGTACTCCGACGTCACACTGGAGATCACCGAGGGCTCGAACGACACGGCGGCGCAGATCGGCCAGATCGAGACCCTCATCAACAAGAAGGTCGACGTCCTGGTCGTACTGCCCGCCGACGGCAAGGCGCTCACCCAGGTCGGGCTCAAGGCGATGCGTGCCGGCATCCCCGTCGTCAACCTCGACCGCATCTTCAACTCCCCGCAGGCGTACCGCTGTTGGATCGGCGGCGACAACTACGGCATGGGTCTCAACGCCGGTACGTACATCGGCGAGAAGCTCAAGGACAAGAAGGGCGCCAAGGTCGTCGAACTGGCCGGCCTGGACAACCTGGAGCTGACCAAGCAGCGCACCCAGGGCTTCGACGACGCGCTGAAGAACTACCCCAACATCAAGAAGGTGGCCCGGCAGGCCGCCGAGTTCACGGTCGAGTCCGGGCAGGCCAAGATGGCCCAACTCCTGCAGGCCCAGCCCAAGTTCGACGCCCTGTGGAACCACGACGACGACCAGGGAGTGGGCGCGCTGCGCGCCATCGAACAGGCCGGCCGGGACGAGTTCCTGATGGTCGGCGGCGCGGGCGCGCTCTCCGCCTTCCAGGCCATCAAGCAGGACAACGGCGTCCTGAAGGCGACTGTCCTGTACCCGCCGACGATGGCCGCGTCCGCGATCGACCTCGCCCGTGCGCTGGGCCAGGGCAAGGGGGTCAGCGGTCTCGCCGAGTTCGAGATCCCGGCCTCGCTGACGCTCTACTCGGCCGTCGTCGACAAGGACAACGTCGACCAGTACATGTCCACGGGCTTCCGCTGACAGATCCCGCCCCGCACCCCCCACGGCGCCATCACGACGAGGACGAGGAGGACATCCGTATGGGACAGCCCCAGCAGTCGGACGGATCGGAGGGCGCGAAGCCGCCGCTGCGCGTAGGCATGGTCGGCTACGCCTTCATGGGCGCCGCCCACTCCCAGGGCTGGCGCACCGTGGGCCGCGTCTTCGACCTGCCGCTGAGCCCGGTCCTGGCCGCGATCTGCGGGCGTGACGCGGAAGCCGTCCAGAAGGCGGCCGACCGGCACGGCTGGGCGGCGGCCGAGACCGACTGGCGGGCCCTGATCGAGAGGGACGACGTCGACCTCGTCGACATCTGCACCCCCGGCGACAGCCATGCCGAGATCGCCCTCGCCGCCCTCGCCGCCGGCAAGCACGTGCTGTGCGAGAAGCCCCTCGCGAACACGGTGGAGGAGGCCGAGACGATGGCGGCGGCGGCCGAAGCGGCCTACGGGCTCGGCCAGTTGGCGATGGTCGGCTTCAACTACCGCCGTGTGCCCGCCACCGCGCTCGCCCGGAGCATGGTCGCCGAAGGCAGGCTCGGCACTTTGCGGCACGTCCGGGTGACGTACCTTCAGGACTGGCTCGTGGACCCGGAGTTCCCGCTCACCTGGCGGCTGAGCAAGGAGATGGCCGGCTCGGGCGCACTCGGCGACCTGGGCGCGCACATCGTCGACCTCGCGCAGTACCTGGCGGGAGAACGACTGGCGGGTGTGTCCGCGCTCACCGAAACGTTCGTACGGGAACGGCCGTTGCCCGTGGGCGCGAGCAGCGGCCTGTCCGTCGTCTCGTCCGCCGGCACCGGACAGGTCACCGTCGACGACGCCGCCCTGTTCACCGGCCGCTTCACCTCCGGCGCCCTCGCCTCCTTCGAGGCCACCCGGTACGCGACGGGCCGCAAGAACGCCCTGCGCATCGAACTCAACGGCGAGCAGGGCTCGTTGGCTTTCGACCTGGAGCGCCTCAACGAGCTGTCGTACCACGACGGTACGGAACCCGGAGCACACGCCGGCTTCCGCCGCATCCTCGTCACCGAACCCGACCACCCCTACCTGGAGGCCTGGTGGCCGCCGGGCCACGGCCTCGGCTACGAGCACACCTTCGTCCACCAGGCCCGCGACCTCGTCCACGCGATCGCCGAGGGCCGGCGACCCGAACCCTCCTTCGCCGACGGGCTGCAGGTGCAGCGCGTGCTGGCGGCGGTCGAGGAGAGCGCCGAGAAGAACTCCGTCTACACCCCCATAGCGGTCTGAGGAGGCCCTTGCGCATGCCGCGTCAGTTCACGCTCTTCACCGGACAATGGGCCGACCTCCCGCTCGAGGAGGTCTGCCGTCTCGCCCGCGACTTCGGCTACGACGGGCTCGAACTCGCCTGCTGGGGCGACCACTTCGAGGTCGACAAGGCGCTGGGGGATCCGACGTACGTCAAGTCGAGGCACCAATTGCTGGAGAAGTACGGCCTCAAGTGCTGGGCGATCTCCAACCACCTGGTCGGCCAGGCCGTCTGCGACGCCATCATCGACGAACGCCACCGGGCCATCCTGCCCGCCCGCATCTGGGGCGACGGCGAGGCGGAGGGCGTACGGCAGCGGGCCGCCGCCGAGATCGCCGACACCGCACGCGCCGCGGCCGCCTTCGGCGTCGACACCGTCATCGGCTTCACCGGCTCCGCCATCTGGCACCTGGTCGCCATGTTCCCGCCCGCGCCGGAATCGATGATCGAGCGCGGCTACGAGGACTTCGGCGAGCGCTGGAACCCGATCCTGGACGTCTTCGACGAGGAGGGCGTGCGGTTCGCGCACGAGGTCCACCCGAGCGAGATCGCCTACGACTACTGGACAACCTGGCGCGCTCTGGAGGCCGTTGGCGGCCGCCCGGCGTTCGGTCTGAACTTCGACCCGTCGCACTTCGTGTGGCAGGACCTCGATCCGGTCGGCTTCCTGTGGGACTTCCGCGACCGGATCTACCACGTCGACTGCAAGGAGGCCCGCAAGCGCCTCGACGGCCGCAACGGCCGCCTCGGCTCCCATCTGCCCTGGGGCGACCCGCGCCGCGGCTGGGACTTCGTGTCGGCCGGCCACGGCGACGTCCCCTGGGAGGACGTCTTCCGGATGCTGCGCTCCATCGACTACCAGGGCCCCATCTCCGTCGAGTGGGAGGACGCCGGCATGGACCGGCTCCAGGGCGCACCCGAAGCCCTCACCCGCCTGAAGGCATACGACTTCGAGCCGCCGTCGGCCTCCTTCGACGCGGCGTTCGGCGGCAACGAGTAGACCGGCCAACTCCGGTCTTTGGTCCGTGAGTTCAGAGCTTTTCGCGTTTTCGCGAGTTCCGGGATGACGGCGCATCCCGGCGCACCGCACCGCCCCGTACAACCAGCCCCACTCTGGAGGCATTCGTGCACGGGAACGACAGCACCACCAGCACCGACAGAATCGAGACCCACAGACGACGCCCGTCCTTCCGCAAGGCGGCCGCCCTGCTCGGCGGCGTGCTGCTCGCGGGCGCGTCCCTCACACTCACGGCTCCACAGGCCGGCGCAGCCGTCGCCGACCCGGGAGCCGCCCCGGCTGCTCCGTCCGCCGCGGCCGCCGAGGACTTCCAGCAGGTCACCCTCGCCAAGGGCGAACCGGAGGTCGGCGAGCCCATGTCGCTCGCCGTCCTCCCCGACCGCTCGGTCCTGCACACCTCGCGTGACGGCGAACTCCGGCTGACGGACGCCGCGGGCAACACGAGGCTGATCGGCAAGCTCGACGTCTACTCCCACGACGAGGAAGGCCTCCAAGGCGTGGGCGTCGACCCGGACTTCGCGAACAACCGCGCCATCTACCTCTACTACGCGCCCCCGTTGGACACTCCCGCGGGTGATGCCCCGGAGACCGGCACGGCGGCCGACTTCGCGCCCTTCGACGGCGTCAACCGCCTCTCCCGCTTCGTCCTGAACGCGGACGGCACGCTGGACACCGCGAGCGAGAAGAAGGTCATCGACATCCCGGCGTCCCGAGGCCTGTGCTGCCATGTCGGCGGTGACATCGACTTCGACGCGGCGGGCAACCTGTACCTGTCGACGGGCGATGACACCAACCCCTTCCAGTCGGACGGTTACAGCCCGCTCGACGAGCGCGCCGACCGCAACCCCGCCTTCGACGCCCAGCGTTCGGCCGGCAACACCAACGACCTGCGCGGCAAGATCCTGCGCATCAAGGTGAACGCCGACGGCTCGTACGCCGTCCCCAACGGCAACCTCTTCGCGCCCGGCACCGACAAGACGCGCCCTGAGATCTACGCGATGGGCTTCCGCAACCCGTTCCGCTTCAGCGTCGACAAGAAGACCGGCATCCTCTACGTCGGCGACTACGGCCCCGACGCGGGCGCCGCCGACCCGGCCCGCGGACCCGCCGGCCAGGTCGAGTTCGCGCGGGTGACCGGCCCCGGCAACTTCGGCTGGCCGTACTGCACCGGCGCCAACGACCCTTACGTGGACTACGACTTCGCGACCAAGGCGTCCGGCGCGTCCTTCGACTGCAGCGCGCCGAAGAACAACTCCCCGCACAACACCGGCCTGACGGACCTGCCCGCGGCCCAGCCCGCCTGGATGCCCTACAACGGCCCGTCCGTGCCCGAGTTCGGCGACGGCTCCGAGTCCCCGATGGGCGGCCCGGTCTACCACTACGACGCCTCGCTCGACTCTCCCGTGAAGTTCCCCGAGGCGTACGACGGGAACTTCTTCGCCGGGGAGTTCGGCCGCCGCTGGATCAAGCGGATCGTCAGCGACGACGGCGGAACCGTTCAGTCGATCAACGCCTTTCCGTGGACCGGCACCCAGGTGATGGACATGGCGTTCGGCCCCGACGGCGCGCTGTACGTCCTCGACTACGGCACCGCCTGGTTCGGCGGCGACGAGAACTCCGGCCTGTACCGCATCGAGAACGCCACCGACGGCCACTCGCCGGTTCCGCAGGCGGCCGCGAGCAAGACGTCCGGGCAGGCACCGCTGAAGGTGCGGTTCTCCTCAGAGGGTTCGACCGACCAGGACGGCGACGCCCTCACGTACAGCTGGGACTTCGGTGACGGCGGCAAGTCGACGGCGGCGAACCCGTCGTACAGGTACAAGAAGAACGGCACCTACACCGCGACGCTGACCGCCAAGGACCCCTCCGGACGCACCGGCAGTGCGAGCGTGCAGATCGTGGTCGGCAACACCGCACCCAAGGTGACGCTCCAACTCCCGCAGGACGGACAGCTGTTCAGCTTTGGTGACGCCGTCCCGTTCAAGGTGAAGGTCACCGACCCCGAGGACGGCGCGGCCGTCGACTGCTCCAAGGTCAAGGTCAACTTCATCCTCGGCCATGACACCCACGGCCACCCGCAGACCTCGGCCGGCGGCTGCACCGGCACCATCCAGACCAGCGCCGACGGCGGCCACGACGAGGACGCCAACATCTTCGGGGTCCTCGACGCCGAGTACACCGACGGCGGAGGCGGCGGCCAGGCCCCGCTCACCTCGCACGACCAGAGCGTCCTCGAGCCCAGGCACCGCCAGGCCGAGCACTTCGGCAACGGCTCCGGCATCTCCGTCATCACCAAGGACACCGCGCACGGCGGCAAGACGGTCGGCGACATCGACAACGGCGACTGGATCTCCTTCACGCCGTACGTGCTGAGCAACGCCAAGAAGATCACCGCGCGCATCTCGTCCGGCGGCGCGGGCGGCACCCTCGAGGTCCGCGCGGGCTCGTCCACGGGCACCCTGCTCGGCAAGGCGACCGTCCCGGTGACCGGCGGCTGGGAGACCTTCCAGGACGTCAGCGCCGACCTGTCCCGCGCACCGAAGGGCACGACCACGCTCTACCTGGTCTTCAAGGGTGGAACGGGCGCGCTCTACGACGTGGACGACTTCACCTTCACCACCGGCTGAGAGGAGGGGACGTGATGCGCTCAACCAGCCGACTGGCAACTGCTGTTGTGGGTGCCGGGCTACTCCTCGGCTGTGTCTCGGGACCTGCCTCCTCGCACACCGGAGGGCAATCCGGTGGGCATTCCGGCGGGCATTCTGCCGAGGCCGGGAAGCGGGTGCTGGTCTTCTCCAGGACGGCCGGCTTCCGGCACGACTCCATCCCCGACGGCGTCGAGGCGGTGCAGCAGCTCGGTGCGACCGGCGGCTTCACCGTCGATGCGACCGAGGACGCGGGGGCGTTCACCGCGAAGAACCTGCGCCGGTACGACGCGGTCGTGTTCCTGTCGACGACGGGAGACGTGCTCGACGAGACCCAACAGAGCGCCTTCGAGGGCTACATACGGCATGGCGGCGGCTACGTCGGCATCCATGCCGCCGCCGACACCGAGTACGACTGGGCGTTCTACGGCGGCCTCGTCGGCGCCTACTTCCAGTCGCACCCGGCGATCCAGCCCGCGACGGTGAACGTCGAGGACCGCGCCCACGCCGCCACTTCGGGGCTGGGGCAGACGTGGGACCGTACGGACGAGTGGTACAACTACCGCTCCAATCCCCGGGACCGGGCCCATGTGCTGGCCTCGCTCGACGAGTCCTCGTACACCGGCGGCACCATGAACGGCGACCATCCGATCGCCTGGTGCCAGAACTACCGGGGCGGCCGCGCCTTCTACACGGGCGGAGGCCATACGAAGGAGTCGTACGCGGATCCCGCATTCCGCCGGCACCTGCTGGGCGGGATCCAGTACGCGGTCGGCGATGCGCAGGCCGACTGCCGGCCGGAGAACGGATACCGCCCGCTCTTCGACGGCACGGCCGCCTCGCTGGACGGCTGGAAGCAGGCAGGTCCGGGCGCGTTCGCGCTGAGCGACGACGGCACGCTGACGTCGTCGGGCGGCATGGGCCTGCTCTGGTACTCGGGGTCGGGCTTCTCCTCCTACTCATTGAAGCTCGACTGGAAGATGGCCGGCGCCGACGGTGACGACAACTCCGGTGTGTTCGTGGGCTTCCCGCCCTCGGACGACCCGTGGTCGGCCGTGGACAACGGCTACGAGATCCAGATCGACGCCACCGACGTACCCGAGAAGACGACGGGTTCCGTCTACGGCTTCCAGTCCGCCGACCTGAAGAAGCGCGACCGTGTGCTGAACCCGCCGGGCGAGTGGAACACGTACGAGATCCGGGTGGAGGGCGAACACCTCCGCATCTGGCTCAACGGCGTGAAGATCAACGATTTCACCAACACCGATCCGGCCCGGAGCCTCGGCGACGGACACATCGGCATCCAGAACCACGGAGCCGACGACCAGATGTCCTTCCGCGACGTCCGGATCAAGGAACTGCCCGGAAAGGGCAACTGAGCGGCGGCGGGCGAGGGACGCCGGACCTTCGCCCGCCGTCTTCCGGCCCTGCGTTTCGGGGCTTGCGTACGAGGTGTGTGCGGTGCACAAGTGCGCGGCGCACGAGGTGTGCGCGGCACACAGCGCGCTGTGCACCGCGCGCGGTGCACGAGACGTATGAGGTGCACGAGACGTACGAGGTGCGCGCGGTGCACGAGATGTACGAGGTGCATGAGGCGTAAGAGGTACGACGCGCTCGACAAGGAGGCTGCCCATGTCCGCGTCTGTTTCCGTTTCCGTCCCCGAATCCGTTCCCCCGCCGAGCGTCGGCGTATGGCTGATCGGGGCGCGCGGCTCCGTGGCGACCACCGTCGTGGCGGGCTGCGCCGCCCTGACCGCCGGCCTGCACGCGCCGACCGGCCTGGTCACCGAGACCCCCGTCTTCGCCGAGGCCGGGCTGCCGCCCCTTGCTTCCCTCGTCTTCGGCGGACACGACACGCTGGACTGCCCCCTGCCGAAGCGCGCGGAGGCACTCGCGGCCGGCGGTGTCCTGCCACCCGGCCTCCCCACGGCTGTCGCGGCCGAACTGGCAGCCGCCGACCGGGAGATCCGCCCCGGCGGCCCGACGACCGGCGACACCCGCACCGAGGAAGAGCTGATCGCCTCCTTCGCCGCGGACATGACCGACTTCGTACGGCGCTGCGGTCTGTCCCGTGCCGTGGTGGTGAACGTCGCCTCCACCGAGCCCCCGGCCACGGGCCGGACCCTCCCACCCAGCTCGCTGTACGCGGCGGCGGCTCTGCGCGCGGGCTGCCCGTACGTCAACTTCACCCCGTCGACGGGCCTGCACCACCCCGCGCTGGCGGCCGCCGCGGCATCGAGCGGTCTTCCGCACGCGGGCCGTGACGGCAAGACGGGCCAGACGCTTCTGCGCTCCGTCCTCGGCCCGATGTTCACGCAGCGCGCCCTGGCGGTCCGCGCCTGGTCCGGCACCAACCTGCTCGGCGGCGGCGACGGCGCCGCCCTGGCCGACCCGGCCGCCGCCGCGGCCAAGAACGCGGGCAAGGAACGCGTCCTCGCCGACACTCTCGCCGCGACCCCCGAGGGCGAGGTCCACATCGACGACGTTCCCGCGCTCGGCGACTGGAAGACCGCCTGGGACCACATCGCCTTCGACGGCTTCCTCGGCACCCGCATGATCCTCCAGACCATCTGGCAGGGCTGCGACTCGGCACTGGCAGCCCCTCTCGTACTCGACCTGGCGCGACTGGTCGCCCGGGCTCAGGAGACGGGGTTGTCCGGCCCCCTCGGTGAACTCGGCTTCTACTTCAAGGATCCGGTGGGGGAAGGGCCTTCGGCCTTGGGCGAGCAGTACGCGGCGCTGATGGGCTTTGCGGGGCGGCTGGGGGGAGCGGGAACGCGGGGGGACGAGCCTGCGGGGGGCCGGGGTGGGCTGGGTGCCGAGCTTGCAGGGGACGGGTTTGGGCTGGGCGTTGAGTCCGTGGGGGAGGGCGGTGGGCGGGGCGTCGAGTCTGCGGAGGGCCGGGGTCGGTTGGGCGATAAGCCTGCGGCGGACAGGACGGGGCTGGGCGCCGAACCTGCCGAGAACCGGGGCGGGCGGGCTGACGGTTCCGGCCGTTCCGGCAGGTCTCGTCGTTCTGGCGGTTCCGGCCGTTCGAGTCGCTCCGCTCGGCTGGGGGAGTTGTGGTGAGCCGCAGTGGCCTGACGACGCGGCCTTCCGAAGCAGACGGGGCAAGCGCGGCGGCAGGTTCGACCGTGGCGGGCAGCGCACCGAGCCCGGAGCGGGGCCGCGTCGACCGCCCGAACCGCAGGCTCGCCTGGGCCGAACTGCTGCGCCTCCCGGCCCTGTTCACGGTCCCGGGTGACGCCCTCGCCGGCGCGGCCGCGACCGCCGCGGCCCCGAACCCCCGCACGCTCCTCGCCATCGGTTCCTCCCTCTGTCTCTACGAAGCCGGAATGGCCCTCAACGACTGGGCGGACCGAGAGGAGGACGCCGCCGAACGCCCCCACCGGCCCCTCCCCTCCGGCCGTATCCACCCGGCCGCCGCCCTGTCGACGGCCTGCGCCCTCACCGCGGCCGGACTCGCCCTCGCCGGCTGTGCGGGCCGCCCCGCCCTCGCGGTTGCGGCACCCCTCGCAGCCACGGTGTGGGCATACGACCTCGGCCTGAAGCACACCCCGGCAGGACCGGTGGCCATGGCCGCGGCCCGCGGACTGGACCTCCTCCTCGGCGCCGCCGCGACAACGGGCCGCACCCGTGAAGCGCTGGGTTCCGCAGCACTACTCGGCACACACACCCTCGCGGTGACGGTCGTCTCCCGGCAGGAGACGCGGGGCGGCTCGCCCCTGGCCCCCTTGGCAGCGCTTGCCGCCACCGGCTTACTGACCCGCTTGGTCACCCGCCGACCTCCCCAACTCCCGGCAGGCCGACGGGAAGCAGCCACCCACGGCCTGCCGGGCACCCGAGCGGACACCTCGGCAACCGGCACGGCACGACGCCGTTGGAGCGTGCGCGGACCCGCCGGGCCACGCGGGGCTGCGTGGCCACGTGGAGCTGTCGGACCAAGCGAAGCCGCCCCGGGCTTGCCCGGCGCCCCAGCCACGCGCCGCGCAAGCGGCCTCGCCTCGAGCACCGGCTCACGGATTCGCTCGGCGTACGGCGGCCCCACCCCGCAACCGGCTGCGGGAGCAGCCCTGCTCCGGGCCCTCGCCGCCGCCTACGCAGCGACCGCCGCCCGTCCCTACTTCCACGCCACCCTCAACCCTTCACCCCCACTCACCCAACGAGCCGTCACCGGCGGCATCCGCGCCACGATCCCCCTCCAGGCCGCGCTCACCGCCCGCTCCGGCGCCGCCACCACCGCCCTGCTCGTCGCGGCTCTCGCCCCGCTCGGCAGGAGGTTCGGGAGGAAGGTGAGCGTCACATGAGCCCAGAGACCCGGCGTCCGGGAAACAGCGAGGCGAAGGACCGACCCCGACGCACCCGCCCCGTCACTCCCCTCCGCTTCGGCTACGGCACCAACGGGCTCACCGACCTCCGTCTCGACGACGCCCTCACCCTTCTCGCCGACCTCGGCTACGACGGCCTCGGGCTGACCCTCGACCACATGCACCTCGACCCGCTGGCGCCCGACCTCCCCGCTCGCACCCACCGGCTTGCCGGACGCCTGGACGCGCTCGGCCTGGACGTCACCGTCGAGACGGGTGCCCGCTATGTGCTCGACCCGCGCCGCAAACACGGCCCCTCGCTGCTGGACCCGGATCCGGACGACCGGGCCCGACGCGTCGCCCTCCTGATCCGCGCGGTCCAGGTCGCCGCCGATCTCGGCGCCCACGCCGTGCACTGCTTCAGCGGGATCACACCGGCAGGGACGGACACCGACACGGCTTGGAAGCGCCTGGCGGAGGCACTCACCCCCGTCCTGGACGTCGCCGCCACCGCCGGCGTCCCCCTCGCCGTCGAGCCCGAGCCGGGCCACCTCCTGGCCACCCTCGCCGACTTCCACCGACTGCGTCACATCCTCGGCGACCCCGAGGACCTCGGCCTGACCCTCGACATCGGCCACTGCCAGTGCCTCGAACCCCTCTCTCCCGCCGAGTGCGTACGCGCCGCCGCGCCATGGCTGCGGCACGTCCAGATCGAGGACATGCGCCGCGGCATCCACGAACACCTCCCTTTCGGAGACGGGGAGATCGACTTCCCACCCGTCCTCGCGGCCCTTGCCTCGACCGGCTACCAGGGCCTGACCGTCGTCGAACTGCCCCGCCACTCCCACGCGGGCCCCCACTTCGCCGAGCACTCCCTCCCGTTCCTCCGCCGCGCGGCGGAAACAGCCGTCGCCCCGTCGGACCTCGCCCCACCCCACGGCGAACGCTCCGCAGCCCCCGAAGGAAGCAGCGCCTCATGACGCACCAACACACCGCCTGGGACACCCCCGCGGCAGACCCCAAGGGCACCACCCCCGCCCTGACCTCGCCGGCCGACCTGCACGGACACCTCACGGCCCACCTCGGCGGAGCCGCCCGCGCCTGGCTCGACCAGGCCCTCGACGAGGCGGCCGCCCAGCCCGGCATCCACGGGCCCATCTCCGTATGGGAGTTGCGCCTCGCCGAGGCCGGACGCCGGTGCGGCCCCGAGCACGCCGACGCCGTCCGCGTGCTGATCCTGCACGCCGCCCGCGCCGGCACCGACGCCCTCACCCGCGTCTACTCCCAGGGCACCGCAGCCGAACGCCGCTCCGTCCTGCACGCCCTGCCCCACCTGGTCGACGGACCCGACGCCCTTCCGCTCGTCGAGGACGCCCTGCGCACCAACGACACCCGGATCCTCGCCGCCGCCGTCGGACCGTACGCGGCCCGGCACCTCGCGCCCCACCACTGGCGCCACGCCGTCCTGAAGTGCCTTTTCACCGGCGTGCCCGTCGACGAGGTCGCCGGCCTGGAGCGCCGCGCCCACGCCGACGCGGAACTCGCCCGCATGCTCGGCGACTACGCCGCCGAACGCACCGCCGCGGGCCGTCCCGTGCCCGAAGACCTGCACCGCGTCCTGACCCTGACCGACCCCACGGCCACCCCACCCGCGCAGTCGGCCCAGCACGGCGCGCGCGGCACCGACGGCAAGGAGTCCTGATGCGCATCTTCGACCCCCACATCCACATGACCTCACGGACCACCGACGACTACCAGGCCATGCACGCCGCAGGCGTCCGCGCCGTCGTCGAACCCGCCTTCTGGCTCGGCCAGCCCCGCACCTCACCCGCCTCCTTCTTCGACTACTTCGACTCCCTCCTGGGCTGGGAACCCTTCCGCGCCGCCCAGTACGGCATCGCCCACCACTGCACGCTCGCTCTCAACCCCAAGGAGGCGAACGACCCGCGCTGCGCGCCCGTCCTCGACGAACTGCCCCGCTATCTCGTCAAGGACCAGGTCGTCGCCGTGGGCGAGATCGGCTACGACTCGATGACCCCCGCCGAGGACACCGCCATCGCCGCCCAGCTCCAACTCGCCGCCGACCACGAACTGCCCGCCCTCGTCCACACCCCGCACCGCGACAAGCTCGCCGGCCTGCGCCGGACCCTCGACGTCGTCCAGGAGTCCGCCCTCGCCCCGGACCGTGTCCTCGTCGACCACCTCAACGAGACCACCGTCAAGGAGGCCAAGGACAGCGGCTGCTGGCTCGGCTTCTCCGTCTATCCCGACACCAAGATGGACGAGGAGCGGATGGTCGCGATCCTGCGCGCGTACGGGCCCGAGCAGGTGCTCGTGAACTCCGCCGCCGACTGGGGCCGCAGCGATCCCCTCAAGACCCGCAGGGTCGGCGACCTGATGCTGGCCGAAGGCTTCACCCAGGACGACGTCGACCAGGTGTTGTGGCGCAACCCCGTCGCCTTCTACGGACTCAGCGGCCGCCTGCACCTCGACGTCACCGCCACGGAAGCCACCCACGAGGGCAACTCCATCCTGCGCGGCGGGGCGTGAGCCATGCGCTTCCGCCACCCCGACGGCTCCACCGTCCACCTCGCCTACTGCACCAACGTCCACCCGGCCGAAACCCTCGACGGCGTCCTCGCGCAGCTCCGCGACCACTGTGAACCCGTCCGCCGCCGACTCGGCCGGGACCGTCTCGGCATCGGCCTGTGGCTCGCCAAGGACGCCGCGCACGCCCTCGTCACCGACCCGTCCGCCCTGCGCGGCCTGCGCACCGAACTCGACCGGCGCGGCCTCGAGGTCGTCACCCTCAACGGCTTCCCCTATGAGGGCTTCGGCGCCGAGGAGGTCAAGTACCGCGTCTACAGGCCGGACTGGGCCGATCCCGAACGTCTCGAGCACACCACAGCCCTGGCCCGCGTCCTCGCCGGACTCCTCCCCGACGACGTCACCGAGGGCACCATCTCCACCCTGCCGCTCGCCTGGCGCACCGCCTATGACGACGGGCGTGCCGACAAGGCCCACGCAGCCCTGATCACCCTCGCCGAACGCCTGGACGCCCTCGACGAGTTGACCGGCCGATCCATCCGCGTCGGCCTGGAGCCCGAGCCCGGCTGCGTCGTCGAGACCACCGGTGACGCGATCGCCCCACTCGCCGCGATCGCCCACCGCCGCATCGGCATCTGCGTCGACACCTGCCACCTCGCCACCTCCTTCGAAGATCCGCACACCGCCCTGGACGCGCTCACCACGGCCCGCGTCCCTGTCGTCAAGTCCCAGCTCTCAGCCGCCCTGCACGCCGAACACCCCCATCTCCCCGAGGTCCGCGCAGCCCTCGACGCCTTCGACGAACCCCGCTTCCTGCACCAGACCCGCACCGCCGTCGCCGCCGGCCTCCGTGGCACCGACGACCTCGGCGAGGCCCTCGAACCCGACACGCTGCCCGATGCGGCACCCTGGCGCGCCCACTTCCACGTCCCGCTGCACGCGGCCCCCGCCGCGCCCCTCACCTCCACGCTCCCCGTACTCAAGGCGGCGCTGACCCGCCTGGTGGGCGGCCCGCACCCGCTCACCCGCCACCTCGAGGTCGAGACCTACACCTGGCAGGCCCTGCCGCCCGATCTGCGCCCCCGCGGCCGCGCCCAGCTCGCCGACGGCATCGCCGCCGAACTCACCCTCGCCCGCGACCTGTTGACGGACCTCGGCCTGAAGGAACTCCCATGAGCACCCACCCGGCCGGCCCGGACCCCACCCCGCTCCTCGTCCTGGACGTGGTCGGCCTCACCCCCCGTCTCCTCGACCACATGCCCCACCTCAAGACGCTCGCCCAGTCCGGCACCCGGGCCGCGCTCGGCACCGTCCTGCCCGCCGTCACCTGTGCCGCCCAGTCCACCTTCCTGACCGGCACCCATCCCTCCGAGCACGGCATCGTCGGCAACGGCTGGTACTTCCGCGAGCTCGGCGACGTACTCCTGTGGCGTCAGCACAACGGACTGGTCGCCGGGGACAAACTCTGGGACGCCGCCCGTCGCGCCCACCCTGGCTACACGGTCGCCAATATCTGCTGGTGGTACGCCATGGGCGCCGACACCGACATCACCGTCACCCCCCGTCCGGTCTACTACGCCGACGGCCGCAAGGAACCCGACTGCTACACCCGGCCCCCGGCCCTGCACGACGAACTCACCGAGAAACTCGGCACCTTCCCCCTCTTCCACTTCTGGGGCCCCGGCGCGGACCTGGTCTCCAGCCAGTGGATCATCGACGCGACCCGCCACATCATGGGCACCCGGCACCCGGACCTGACGCTCTGCTACCTCCCTCACCTCGACTACGACCTGCAGCGCTTCGGCCCCGACGACCCGCGCTCCCTGAAGGCGGCCGCCGACCTGGACGCCGCCATGGCCCCGCTGCTCGACGACGCCCGCGCCGAGGGCCGTACCGTCGTCGTGCTGTCCGAGTACGGCATCACCCGCGCGGACCGCCCCGTCGACATCAACCGGGCCCTGCGCCGCGCCGGACTGCTGGAAGTGCACACGCAGGACGGCATGGAGTACCTCGACCCGATGGCGTCGCGCGCCTTCGCCGTCGCAGACCACCAGATCGCTCACGTCTACGTGCGGCGCCCGGAGGACCTCGACGCAACCCGCGCGGCACTGGCCGACCTGCCCGGTATCGAGCAACTCCTCGACGACGAGGGCAAGAAGACCCACCATCTCGACCATCCGCGCTCCGGCGAGCTGGTCGCCGTGGCGGAGCCGGACGCCTGGTTCACGTACTACTACTGGCTCGACGACGCCCGCGCGCCCGACTTCGCACAGCTCGTCGAGATCCACCGCAAACCCGGCTACGACCCGGTCGAGTTGTTCATGGATCCGCTCGACCCCTACGTCAAGGTCAAGGCGGCGTCTGCGCTTGCCCGCAAGAAGCTGGGCATGCGCTACCGGATGGCGGTCGTGCCCCTCGACCCGTCACCTATTCGAGGCAGCCACGGGCGCCTTCCCGCGAGCGACGACGACGGTCCGCTCCTCATCTGCTCCACCCCCCGCGCTGTCGGCGACCGCGTCGCGGCCACCGATGTGAAGTCACTCCTGCTCCAACTCGCCGGTCTCACCTGACAGACCGGCCCCACCGGCCCGTCCGATCCAGGTGATCCGACTGGTCACAAGTGAAGCACTCACCACTGACAACGCCCTCCGACACCGAGGAGTTCCAGGCATGAGCCGCACCTCCCAGACGGATCCCGAACTCACCCACCGCCTCACCAGACGAGGCATGCTCGGCGTGGCCGCGGGCGCCACCGCCGCCGCACTGCTGGGCGCCGCAACGGCCCCCGCCACCGCGGCCGAAACCTCGGCCGCCGGCCGCGGACGTCCCGTCCTGCCGCCCGGGCGCCTCGGCATCCAGCTGTACAGCCTGCGCGACAAGGTCTCCACGCTGGGCTTCGCACCCGTCTTCGCCGAACTGGAGAAGTACGGATACGACGAGGTCGAGTTCGCCGGATACACCCAGGGCTCCGCGGGGCCCATCACCCTCGCCCAGCTCAGGCGGCTGGCGAAGGACCACGGCCTGAACCCGATCGGCAGCCACGTCGGCTACTACTCCACCGACCCGAGCGCCTACACCTTCGCCCAGAACCTCACCAAGGTCCTCGACGACGCCCAGGCCCTCGGCCTCAAGCACATCGGGACCGCATCGGGCCCGAGCCGCTACGGAAACACCGTCGACGCCTGGAAGCGGGCCGCCGAGGAGTTCAACACGTACGGCGCGGCGGCGAAGGCGCGCGGCATGAAGTTCTACCAGCACAACCACTCCGACGAGTTCGGGTTCGCCACCGACAACCCCAAGGTCCGTCTCTACGACGTGCTGCTCGCCGAGACCGACCCCCGCCTCGTGTACCTGGAGATGGACATCTTCTGGGCGTACGCGGGCCAGTTCCGCTTCTCGAAGCGGCCCGACGGCAGCCCAGCCCCCTTCGAACCCCTCGACTACGTGCTCAAGCAGCCCCACCGTTACCCGCTCTTCCACGTCAAGGACGGAGTGAGCGACCCGTCGAACGAGTTCGGCTACCGCATGGTCGACGTCGGCGACGGCGACATCGACTACCAGCGCTTCATCTCCGCCGTGACCCGACTGCGCGGCGAGCGTCTCGCTCACCACTGGCAGACCGAACACGACCAGCCCACCGAGTCCTTCACCTTCGCGCGCCGCTCCAGTGCGTACCTGCACTCGCTGCGCGAGAAGTGCTGACGACCGCATAGGGACACGTGGGACACACGCGTGAGGAGGCCCTCCCCGCACCCGGGGAGGGCCTCCTCACACACACGCGCGTGCCGTCAACCCGCGGGCTGCGGCTCGGGAGTTCGCGTAGACGTGCTGTCGCGCCCCGGCTGCCGAAGCAGCAGGGTGATCGCCGCCGCGATCATCGAGACGCCGCCGGCCAGCGCGTACGCCCCGTTGTAGCCCCAGGCCGCGACCACCATGGAGCCGAGGCCGCCGCCGAACAGGCCGCTGACCAGCTTGCCGCTGTACACCAGCCCGTAGTTGGTGGCGTTGTAGTTCTCCCCGAAGTAGTCCGGGGTGAGCGCGGCGAACATCGGGTAGAACGCGCCGCCGCCGAAGCCGGACAGGAAGGCGAAGAAGAGGAACAGCCACTCGCTCTTCATGTCGCCCGCCAGGATCACGCCGAACTGGGCGAGCCCCAGGACGACGATGACGAACACCAGAGTCGACTTGCGGCCCCACTTGTCGGACAGCCACCCCACCACACCGCGGCCGATGCCGTTGATGACGGCCATGACACCCATCGAGGACGCCGCCACCAGCGGGCCGAAGCCGACGTCCTTGGCGTAGTCGACCTGGAAGGAGATCCCGAAGATCGACACGCCGGCGGTGATCACGATGGAGATCCACATCAGGGGCAGCATGCCCGTCCTGATGGCCTCCTTGGGCGTGTACTGCTTGGTCGCCGGAGGGTTCTTGGCGAGGCTCTGCGCACTCTTCTGGCTGCCGGCGAACGTGAGCGGGTCGATGTCCGCGGGCCACCAGTTCTTCGGCGGGTCCTTGAAGAAGAACGCGCACCCGAACACCACGATCACGATGTAGCAGCCGATCAGGTCCAGGACGCGGTGGTAGTTCCCGGTGTCGAAGGCGTAGTTGAAGATGAAGATGAACGGCAGCGATCCGTACGCGAAGCCGCCGTTGACGAAGCCGGTGCGGGCGCCGCGGCGCTCGGGGAACCACTTGCCGACCATGTTGATACAGGTCGCGTAGACCAGGCCGGCACCGAGCCCGCCGACGACACCGAAGCCCAGGATCGCCAGCCACACGTTGCTCAGGTGCGACAGGGCGAGGAATCCGACCAGGCACATCCCGGAACCGACGTACATGGCCCTACGAGCCGTCAGGATGCCCTTCTCGCGCATCCAGCCCGCCGGGAAGGCGATACCGGCCTGGAAGAACACCCAGACGCTGAGGATCCAGAAGGTGTTGCTCTGCGTCCAGCCGTGCGCGCTGGACAGGGTGTCCTCCGCGGAGCCGTACGCGTACTCGAAGACGCTGATGGCCATCATGGCGATCCACGGGAGGTACACCATGATCTTGCGGGAGTGGCCGAGGATGTCCCGGTCGGTCTCGCCGATGCGGTAGACGCGGCCGCGGGAGTCGGTCACTTCACGGTAGGGACGGTGTGCGGCGTCGGGGTCTGCCGACGAGCTGCCGGCTGCGATGGGGTCCGCCGTCATGTCAGGCCATCTCCTCGCCGAGCGGTTGCGGATTGGGGACGATGCGCCGGGCCTTCGGCCTGCCCGGGGACTTCAGGAAGAGCGCCAGAACCGCGGAGGCCAGGCCGATGGAACCGGCCAGCACGAACGCGCCGTGGTAGTCCCACACGCCGACGACGACCGCGCCCATGCCGGAGCCGACGAGCCCGGAGATCAGCTTCGAGCTGTAGACCATTCCGTAGTTGGAGGCGTTGTTGTTCTCGCCGAAGTAGTCCGCGGTCATGGCCGCGAACAGCGGGAAGATCGCCCCGCCGCCGAAACCGGAGACCATGGAGCAGAACAGGAAGAACGGCATGCTGCCCATCTGGCCGGACACCAGCACGCCGAACTGCGCAGTGCCCAGCACGATGCAGACGATGACCAGCGTGTTCCGCCGCCCGTAGCGGTCGGAGATCCAGCCGATGACACCGCGCCCGGTGCCGTTGACGATGGCCTTCAGGGACATCGCCGTGGCGACGATCCCGCCCGCGAACCCCATGTCCTTGCCGAACGGCACCTGGAAGGCGATGCCGAAGATGTTGATGCCGGCCGTGCACAGCAGACAGAACCACATCATCCACAGGACGGGGGTACGAGCGGCCTCCCTTGGGGTGTACTGCTTGACCGCCGGCGGGTTCTTCTCCAGTGCCCGGCGGATCTTCGGGTCGTCGGTCAGCCTCAGCGGGTCGACGTGCGCGGGCCACCAGTTCTTCGGCGGGTCCTTGAAGAACCAGCCTGCCGCGGCCACCACCAGGCACAGGCCGACGCCCACACAGGCGAGCACGGTCCGGTAGTTGCTCAGGTCCATGTACGAGGTGAACAGGAAGACGAAGGGCACGGATCCGTAGGCGAAACCGCCGTTGACGAAGCCCGTCTTGCCGCCCTTGCGCTCCGGATACCACTTGCCGACCATGTTCACGCAGGTCGCGTAGACGAGGCCGGCGCCGATGCCGCTGCACATACCGAAGCCGAAGTAGGCCACGGCGACGCTCGGAGCGTACGCCAACGAGACATAGCCGATCATGGTGCCGACGGCGCCGATCATCATCGCCGTACGGGCGGGCAGTTTGCCGCTCTCCCGCAACTGGCCGGCGGGGAAGGCCACGGCCGCCTGGAAGAACACCCAGACGCCCATCAGCCAGAAGATGTGTCCGCTGCTCCACAGATGAGCCTCGTGAAGCGTGTCCTCCGCCGACGTGAACGCGTACTCGGCGGAGCTGATGCCCATCATGCCCACCCAGGGCAGGATGACCATCCACTTGCGTGCCCGGCCCATGATGTCGGTATCGGACTCGCCGATCCGGTACACGCGGCCGTTGTGGTCCTTCACCTCCCGGTAGGGGACGGACGTCGAGTAGTCGGTGGTTGTCATCGCTCAGCACCCCTTGCATCGAAAGCTCTGGCCAGCGCCCCCTGTCCAATGCCTTTCGCGTGCGCACGGGTCCCGGGGGCCGACCGACCGCACTGTCGGCCGACCCCGCGCTCACTCACCTCATGAACCGCCCCCCAACAGGCCCGCCGCCCGCGCCCACCGGGCTGCGTCACGCCCGGGGGCCAACCCCCGGACTCCCGGCCGATCCGCCTCGCGCGCCGGCATCACAGGAGCCTCGCTGCCCGCGCCCAGCGGTACTTCGCGCCGAGCACGGCCACCGGCTTCTCGGTCGTGTACGGGTACGCCACGACCCCGCGCTCGTAGAGGTACTGGCAGGCCTCCTCGACCTCGACGTCGCCCGCGAGGGAGGCCACCACGGGCTTCTCGATGCCGCGCTCCCGGAACTCGGCCACCACGCGCGCGGTGAGCTCCGCGAAGACCATCGGGGGAGTGACGATGGTGTGCCAGTAGCCGAGGACGAGCGCATGGATGCGCGGGTCCTCCAGGCCGAGCCGGATCGTCGCCTCGTACGTCGACGGCGGCTCGCCCCCGGTGATGTCGACGGGGTTGCCCGCTGCCCCGAAGGGCGGGATGAACTTCCGGAAGGCCTCGTCCAGGTCCGGCGGGATCTCCATCAGGGACAGCCCGTTGTCGGTCACCGCGTCGGACAGGAGTACGCCGCTGCCGCCGGCCCCGGTGATGATCACGACGTTGTCGCCCTGGGGGGCGGGAAGCACCGGCAACGCGCGCGCGTACTCGAGCATTTCGTTCAGCCCTGGCGCCCGGATGACACCGGCCTGCTTCAGGATGTCGTCGTACACGGCGTCGTCGCCCGCCAGCGCCCCGGTGTGCGAGCCGGCCGCCTTCGCGCCCGCCGCCGTACGGCCCGCCTTCAGCACCACGACCGGCTTCTTCGGCACGGTCGCCCGCGCGGCCTCCACGAAGGCGCGCCCGTCCTTGAGGTCCTCCAGGTGCATCGCGATGCACTCGGTGTGCGGGTCCTCGCCGAACCAGGTCAGCAGGTCGTCCTCGTCCAGGTCCGACTTGTTGCCCAGGCCCACGATCGCCGACACACCCGTCTTCGTGGTGCGCGCGAACCCCAGGATGGCCATCCCGATCCCACCGGACTGCGAGGTCAGCGCGACGCCGCCCTTGACGTCGTACGGCGTGCAGAACGTGGCGCACAGGTCCTGCCACGTCGAGTAGTAGCCGTAGATGTTCGGCCCGAGGAGGCGGACGCCGTGCCGCTCGGCGATCGCGACGATCTCCTCCTGGAGTTCGTGCTCGCCGGTCTCCGCGAAACCGGAGGGGATCAGCACGGCGTTGGGGATCTTCTTGCGTCCCACCTCCTCAAGGGCCGAGGCCACGAACTTGGCGGGGATCGCGAAGACCGCCACATCCACCTCACCAGGAACGTCGGTGACACTCTTGTACGCCTTGCGGCCCAGAATGTCATCGGCCTTGGGGTTCACCGGATGGATCTCTCCGGCGAAGCCGCCGTCGATGAGGTTGCGCATTACCGAATTGCCGATCTTGCCCTGCTCGTTGGAGGCACCGATGACGGCGACCGACGAAGGCTGCATCAGGCGGCCCATCGAGGTGAGGATCTCCTCGCGCGTGTACGTGCGGCGAGGCTTGGGCACCGAGTCCGCGAGGATCACGCGGATGTCCGCCGCGACCGCGCCCTCCGCAGTGGCGATCACCGGGTTGAGGTCGACCTCCGCGATCTCCGGGAAGTCCGCGACCAGTTGGGAGACCCGGCGGATCTGCTCGGCGATCGCCCACCGGTCCACGGCCGCCTGGCCGCGCACCCCGCGCAGGATCTCCGCCGCGCGGATCGAGTCCAGCATCGACAGCGCCTCGTCGGCGCTCACGGGCGCCAGCCGGAACGTGACGTCCTTGAGGACCTCGACGAGCACCCCGCCGAGCCCGAAGGCGACGACCTTCCCGAAGGTCGGGTCCGTCACCGCGCCGACGATGACCTCCTGCCCCTTGGGCAGCAACTCCTGGACCTGGACGCCCTCGATGCGCGCGGACGCGTTGTACGCGCGCGCGTTCTCGATGATTTTGTGGAACGCGGCCCGCACGTCCGTGGCACCCTCGACGCCGACGATCACACCGCCGGCGTCGGTCTTGTGCAGGATGTCCGGGGACACGATCTTCATCACGACGGGCCCGCCGAAGCGCGCCGCGTACGACACGGCCTCGTCGACGTCGGTGGCCAGTTCTTCGCCGGGTACGGCGATCCCGTACGCGTCGGCGATCACCTTGCCCTCGGGCGCGGTGAGCGCGGTCCGCCCCTCGGCCCGCACAGCGTCGAGGAGCGACCGCACCCGCAGTTCCCGATCTTCGGCCATCACGTCAGATCACTCCGTTCGACTTGAGCAGGTGCAGTTCCTCGTCGCCGAGACCGAGTTCGCCGATGTAGACCTCTTCGTTGTGCTCGCCGAGCAGGGGTGAACTGGTCACGTCCACGGGGGAGTCGGAGAGCTTCAGCGGACTGCCCACGGTCACGAAGTCGCCCCGCTCGGGGTGCGGCACGGTCACGACCATCTCGTTGCTGACCAGCGACCGGTCCTCGATGATCTCCCTGGTGGACAGGATCGGCCCGCACGGGATGTTGTGGGCGTTGAGCTTCTCCAGCACCTCCCACTTGGGGAGCGTCGAGGACCACTCCTCGATCAGCTGGAACATCTTGTTGAGCTTGGGCAGCCGGGCCTCGGGCGTCGCCCACTCGGGGTCCTCGGCCAGTTCGGGCCGGCCGATGAGCTCGCTGAGCGGCTTCCAGCCGACGGGCTGCACGATGACGTACACGTAGTCGTTCGGGCCGCCCGGCGCGCACTTGACCGCCCAGCCGGGCTGGCCGCCACCGGACGCGTTTCCGGACCTGGGAACTTCGGTGCCGAAGTCCTCGTTCGGATATTCAGCGAGTGGGCCGTGGGCCAGGCGCTGCTGATCGCGCAGCTTCACCCGGCAGAGGTTGAGCACAGCGTGCTGCATGGCCACGTTCACCCGCTGACCGCGCCCGGTGTGCTCCCGCTGGAACAGCGCCGCGAGTATCCCCGCCACGGCGTGGACGCCCGTCCCCGAGTCCCCGATCTGGGCCCCCGTCGCCAGCGGCGGCCCGTCCTCGAAACCGGTGGTCGACATCGACCCGCCCATGGCCTGCGCGACGACCTCGTACGCCTTGAAGTTGGTGTACGGCCCGTCGCCGAACCCCTTGATGGAGGCATAGACGATTCGCGGATTGATCTCCTGGATGCGGTCCCAGGTGAAGCCCATGCGGTCGACCGCGCCCGGTCCGAAGTTCTCGACCATCACGTCGGAGCGCCGGATCAGCTCGGTGAGGATCTCCTTGCCGCGCTCGGTCTTGGTGTTGAGGGTGATGCTCCGCTTGTTGCAGTTGAGCATCGTGAAGTAGAGGGAGTCGACGTCCGGGAGGTCGCGCAGCTGCTTGCGCGTGATGTCACCGGTCGGCGCCTCCAGCTTGACCACGTCCGCACCGAGCCAGGCGAGCAGCTGGGTGGCGGAGGGCCCGGACTGGACGTGCGTCATGTCGAGGACACGGATGCCTTCGAGAGCCTTGGTCATGGCCGGCTCACCTCACTTGTACATCGTCTGGTTCATGGTTCCGGGGGCGTACGCGTCCGGGTCGACCCAGACGTTGATCAGCGACGGCTTGCCCGACTCGCGGGCGCGTTGCAGCGCCGGGCCGATGTCGGCGGGGTCGCGGACCTCTTCGCCGTAACCGCCCAGCATCTGCGCGAACTTGTCGTAGTGGACGTCGCCGAGGGTGTTGCCGATCCGCTCGCGTTCCTCGCCGTACTTGGCCTTCTGGCCGTAACGGATCTGGTTCATGGAGGAGTTGTTGCCGACGATGCCGACGAAGGGGAGGTCGTAGCGGACGAGGGTCTCGAAGTCCCAGCCGGTGAGGGAGAAGGCGCCGTCGCCGAACAGGGCCACCACTTCCTTGTCGGGCCGTGCCTGCTTGGCCGCGAGCACGAAGGGGACGCCGACGCCGAGGGTGCCGAGCGGGCCCGGGTCCATCCAGTGCCCGGGCGACTTGGGCTGGACGACCTGTCCGGAGAAGGTGACGATGTCGCCGCCGTCGCCGATGTAGATCGAGTCCTCGGTGAGGAAGTCGTTGATCTCGCTGACCAGGCGGTACGGGTGGATCGGTGAGGCGTCCGACCGCAGGCTCGGCAGCCGCTTCTCGAGGGCGGTCTGCTCGGCCGCGCGCAGCTCGTCGAGCCACTCCTTGCGCTTGGACGCCCCGCCGTTGATGCGCCCGGACGCGGCCTCGGCCACCGACTTCAGGACGAGGCCGGCGTCACCCACGATCCCCAGGTCGATGTCGCGGTTCTTGCCGACGGTGCGGTAGTCGAGGTCGATCTGCACGACGGTCGCGTCCGGCGACAGCCGCTTGCCGTAGCCCATGCGGAAGTCGAAGGGCGTGCCGACGATGACGATGACGTCGGCGTTGGAGAAGGCGTACCGGCGCGACAGTTGGAAGTGGTGCGGGTCGCCCGGTGGGAGGGTGCCGCGGCCGGCGCCGTTCATGTACGCGGGGATGTTGAGGGTCCGTACGAGGTCGATGGCCGCCTCGGTGCCGCGCGTCGTCCACACCTGGCTGCCGAGCAGGATGGCCGGCTTCTCGGCGTGCACGAGCAGGTCGGCGAGCTTCTCGACGGCCTCGGGGTCGCCGGCCGAGCGGGTCGAGGCCCGGTAGGCGCCCTGCTTCGGAACGCGCGCCTTGCTCACGGGCACCTTGGCGTCCAGCACGTCGCGCGGGATCTCCAGGAAGGAGGGGCCGGGCGCGCCGTGGTAGCACTCGCGGAACGCCATGGACACCATGTCGGCGGCGCGGGCCGTGTCCGGCACGGCCGCCGCGAACTTGGTGATGGGCGTCATCATGTCGACGTGCGGCAGGTCCTGCAGGGACCCCATCTTGTGCTGGGTGAGGGCCCCCTGGCCGCCGATCAGCAGCATCGGGGACTCCGCGCGGAACGCGTTGGCGACACCGGTGACGGCGTCCGTCGTGCCCGGACCCGCGGTGACGACCGCGCAGCCGGGTTTGCCGGTGAGGCGGGCGTAACCGTCGGCGGCATGGGCGGCGACCTGCTCGTGGCGGACGTCGACGACCTCTATGCCCTCGTCGACGCAGCCGTCGTAGATGTCGATGATGTGGCCGCCGCACAACGTGTAGATGCGGTCGACTCCCTCGGCCTTGAGTGCCTTGGCAACGAGATGACCACCGGAAATCACGTCCTGGGTGTCGTCGGGCATGGCGAAGTCCTGTCCCTTCGTAGGGGGTTGGAACGCTCTCGCGGTACATTGCATACAGTCGACGAATACTGTATGAACCTTGTTATCCCGCATCCAGTGGGTGGTGTCCAGGGGGCGTGCGGCACTTTTGAGTCAGGAGCCGGAATGGACCTGTACGAACACCAGGCAAGGGAACTCTTCGAGGAACACGGCATCGTGGTGCCGAGGGCCGAGGTCACCGACTCGCCCAAGGAGGCACGCGAGATCGCCCGCAGGCTCGGCGGGCGAGTAGTGGTGAAAGCGCAGGTGAAGACAGGTGGACGCGGCAAGGCGGGCGGCGTGAAGCTCGCTGCCGACCCGGCCGCCGCGGAGCTCACGGCACGTCAGATCCTCGGAATGGACATCAAGGGCCACACGGTCGGCAAGGTGATGCTGGCCCAACCGGTGGACATCGAGACCGAGTTCTACGTCTCCTACGTGCTCGACCGCGCGGCGGGCCGCTTCCTCGCCATCGCCTCCGCCGAGGGTGGCATGGAGATCGAGGAGGTCGCCGCGAGTCGACCGGAGGCAGTGGCGCGCATACACATCGATCCGGGAGAGGGCGTCACCTCCGCGAAGGCGGGCGAGATCGCCGAGGCGGCAGGCCTGCCCCCGCAGACCGTCGACGTCCTCGTACGCCTGTGGGAGGTGCTCGTGCGCGAGGACGCCGTCCTCGTCGAGGTCAATCCGCTCGTGCGGACGAAACAGGGCCAGATCCTCGCCCTCGACGGCAAGGTCACCCTCGACGACAACGCCCGCTTCCGGCAGGCACGTTGGGGAGCCGAGGACGTCGAGCACGACGATGCGCTGGAGGCGGTGGCCGCAGCCAAGGGCCTCAACTACGTGAAGCTGGACGGCGAGGTCGGCATCATCGGCAACGGCGCGGGCCTGGTCATGTCGACCCTCGACGTGGTCGCGGGCTGTGGCGCACGCCCCGCCAACTTCCTCGACATCGGCGGCGGAGCCTCCGCCCGGATCATGGCCGACGGTCTTTCGGTCATTCTCTCCGACCCGGCCGTGAAGTCGGTCTTCGTCAACGTCTTCGGCGGGATCACCGCATGCGACGCGGTCGCCGACGGCATCGTGCAGGCGCTGGACGCCGTCCAGTTGACCAGGCCGCTGGTCGTGCGTCTCGACGGCAACAACGCGGCCCGCGGCCGCGCCATCCTCGACGAGCGCGCGCATCCCCTGATCCAGCAGGCCACCACCATGGACGGCGCCGCCGGCCGTGCCGCCCAACTCGCCATCGCCAACTGAGGAGACGGGACGACATGGCCATCTATCTCACCAAGGAGAGCAAGGTTCTCGTCCAGGGCATGACGGGCGGCGAGGGCATGAAGCACACCCGGCGCATGCTCGCGGCCGGCACCGACGTCGTCGGCGGCGTCAACCCGCGCAAGGCGGGCCGCACCGTCGACTTCGACGACCGGGCCGTCCCCGTCTTCGGGTCGGTCGCCGCGGGCATGGCGGCGACCGGCGCCGACGTCACCGTCGTGTTCGTCCCGCCCGCCTTCGCCAAGTCGGCGGTCGTCGAGGCCGCCGACGCCGGCATCGGCCTCGCGGTCGTCATCACCGAGGGCATCCCCGTACACGACTCCGTCGCCTTCCACGCGTACGCGAAGTCGAAGGGCACGCGCGTCATCGGCCCCAACTGCCCGGGCCTGATCACCCCCGGCCAGTCCAACGCGGGCATCATCCCGGCCGACATCACCAAGCCGGGCCGCATCGGCCTGGTGTCCAAGTCCGGCACGCTCACCTACCAACTCATGTACGAACTCCGCGACATCGGCTTCTCGACCTGCGTCGGAATCGGCGGCGACCCCGTCGTCGGCACCACGCACATCGACTGCCTGGCCGCCTTCCAGGACGACCCCGACACCGAACTGATCGTCCTCATCGGCGAGATCGGCGGCGACGCCGAGGAACGCGCGGCCGGGTACGTGCGCGACCACGTCACCAAGCCCGTGGTCGGTTACATCGCCGGATTCACCGCCCCCGAGGGCAGGACGATGGGGCATGCGGGCGCGATCGTGTCCGGCTCCTCCGGTACCGCACAGGCGAAGAAGGGGGCGCTGGAGGCGGCCGGGGTGAGTGTGGGAAGCACACCGACCGAGACGGCGAAACTTGTGCTCGCCCGTCTCGAAGACGGGCGCGGCGGCACCCATAGTTGACGTGAGGTGACCGCGCCGAGCCGTGCGTCACCAGGTGCCTTTGTACGACGTCCGCGCATCGGAGTGCGAGTCCGCGCGCGCGACGAGCCATGCACCCCCGCCCCCGACTGTGCACCGAGAGCGGAGAAACCCCAATGGCAACAACCCTCACCCTCAAATCAGGCACGTCCTGGGCAGACGCCTGGCGGCGCTGCCTGGCCGTCGCTCCGGAGGCCTTCCGGGACGACCGCGTCCTCAACCTCTGGAACTCCGCCTGGCAGGCCGACGGCCGGGCCCTGCCCGCCACCAGCCCCGTCGACGGCAGCCCCATCGCCGGCCCGCCCCGCCTGGACCGCGACACCGCGCACCAGGCTGTCCGCGCGTCGCTGGACCAGCACCGCGCCTGGCGGCACATCCCGCTCGAGGAGCGCCGCGCCCGCGTCGCGGCCACCCTCGACGCCCTGACCCAACACCGCGAACTGCTGGCCCTGTTGCTCGTCTGGGAGATCGGCAAGCCCTGGAGGCTCGCGCAGGCGGACGTCGACCGGGCGATCGACGGCGTGCGCTGGTACGTCGACGGAATCGATCCGATGCTCGACGGCCGGGCCCCGCTGGACGGCCCGGTGTCCAACATCGCGAGCTGGAACTATCCGATGAGCGTGCTCGTTCACGCAATGCTGGTACAGGCCCTGGCCGGCAACGCGGTCATCGCCAAGACCCCGACCGACGGCGGCGTCGCATGTCTGACCCTGGCCTGCGCACTGGCCGCCCGTGAGGGGATTCCCGTCACCCTCGTCAGCGGCAGCGGAGGCGACCTGTCCCAGGCGCTGGTGCGGGCGCCGGAGATCGGCTGCGTCTCCTTCGTCGGCGGACGCGACACCGGCGCGGCGGTCGCCACGGCCGTCGCCGACCTCGGCAAACGCCATGTACTCGAACAGGAAGGACTCAACACCTGGGGCGTCTGGAACTACTCGGACTGGGACGCGCTCACGGCGGTGATCCCCAAGCTCTTCGACTACGGCAAGCAGCGCTGCACGGCGTACCCGCGCTTTGTCGTCCAACGGCAGCTGTTCGACGAGTTCCTGACGGCGTACCTCCCGGCGGTGCGCACGCTCAGGGTCGGCCACCCGCTGGCGGTCGAGGACCACGACGACCCGTATCCGCAGCTGGACTTCGGGCCGGTGATCAACGCGGCCAAGGCCAAGGAACTGCACGACCAGGTCGCCGAGGCCATCGACCGGGGTGCCGTCCCGCTGCACCGCAGCAGTGAGGCCGACGCCCGGTTCCTGCCCGGCCAGGACACCTCGGCGTATGTCCAGCCGGTCACGCTCCTCGGTCCGCCGCCGTCCTCGCCCCTCCACCACGCGGAGCCGTTCGGCCCGGTCGACACCATCGTCCTGGTCGACACGGAGGCGGAGCTGCTGGCCGCGATGAACGCCTCCAACGGCGCGCTCGTGGCCACGCTGTCCACGGACGACAGGGCGACCTTCGACCGACTGGCCCCGCAGATCCGCGCGTTCAAGGTCGGCCACGGCAAGGCCCGCTCCCGTGGCGACCGCGACGAACTGTTCGGCGGCTTCGGCGCGTCCTGGCGCGGCGCGTTCGTCGGCGGCGAGCTGCTCGTGCGTGCCGTGACGCAGGGCCCGGCGGGGGAGCGGCTGCCCGGCAACTTCCCGGACTACCACCTCATGCCGTGACGGGTGCCCGGTCCCTGTGACGGGACGTCGCGCCACGCCTGCGCCAGGCCTCGCGCCATGACCGACGGTCGGGTGGCGCTCCGCCCCATGTGCGCCACCCGGCCTACGGATGCCACCCGGCGATCACCTCGTCGGCCAACCACCGTGCCACGCCCTGCGGATAGGGGCGCGGCAGGCTGAGTACGACGTGATTCACCCCGGCGTCGACAAGAGCGCGCACCGTGGCGCGCGTTGCCGCCGGGTCGTCGTACGACACCAGTACCTGTACGGACCGGGTGATCTCGCCGGGGTCGCGCCCCAACTGGGCGCAGTGCGCGTCCAGTACCCGCGCGCGCTCGGCGACGAACTCCACGCTGTTGTGCGGCGGACCGGGGACGTTCCACACGTCGGCGTGCTCGGCGACCAGCCGCAGCAGCCGCGTGCCCCAGCCGCCGACCAGCAGCGGGGGACCCGGCCGCTGCACGGGCTTGGGCTCGTTCCGCGTGCCCTTGAGCCGGTAGTGGCGGCCCTCGAAGTCGAAGACGTCCTGCGTCCACATCAGCTTCAGGATCTCGACGGTCTCCGCCAGCCGTGCGATGCCTTCGGCCGGCGGCACCAGCGTCAACCCATACGCCTCGTACTCGGCGATCGCCGGATTCGCACCGGAAATCCCGCCCGCACCCGGTGGTTGATGCGTGCCCCCGACCCCGAGCCCCACCACCAGCCGCCCGCCCGAGATCACGTCCACCGTGGACGCGATCTTGCCGAGCACGGCCGGCGGACGGATCCGGTTGCTCGTCACCAGCAGACCGAGCCGCAGCCGCTCGGTCTGCGCGGCGAGCGCACTGAGCAGGGTCCAGCCCTCGTGTATCTGCCCGGCCTCGGGCCCGGCGACCGGCAGCAAGTGGTCCCACAGCCAGGCGTCCTCGATCTCCGGCACCGCGTCGGCCTCCAGCCAGACGCGGCGGATGTCCTCGTACGGCACATGCATCGGAGTGGTCTTGATGCCGAAGCGCACCTTCGTCATGCTCGTCATGTTCGTCAGCATACTAAATCATCAGCTCGGCTGACGATCAGGCGCGGTTACAGTCGAGTCATGGCGACAGACGCGAGACCCGCGCCCCTCGAATCCCGGCTCGGCTACCTCCTCAAGCACGCGCAGGCCAGGCTGGCCAGGGCGTCCGCCGAGGCGCTCGCGCCGTACGGCGTGGACGGCCATTTGCTGGCGGTGCTGGTCGTGTTGTCCGGCGGCGAGCCGTTGTCCCAGGTCGAGGCGGCAGGACGACTCGGCGTCGACCGCACCACGATGGTGTCGCTCATCGACGGCCTCGAGGACCAGGGCCTGGTGCAGCGCCGGCGCAGCCCCCAGGACCGGCGCAAGAACATCGTCGAGCTGACGCCCGCCGGCGAGGACTGTCTGCGGCAGGCGGAGAAGGCGCGCCGGGCCGCCGAACGCCGTTTCCTCGCCCCGCTGGACGAGGAAACGGCGGCCACGCTCGTCAGGGCTCTGCAGATGTTGCTGGCGGACGAAGACGTCACGAAGTGACCGGCGATGCGGCCCGTGGCCGTAGTGGATCGATCACCTCCGGTGATGCCTTCCGCGGCCTGTTCCCCCTGCCCAGGGCCTGTTTCCACGGCCCGGATATGCAGGTGAAGGGCACTCCGAAAGCTTGGTATTGTTGTCCGTGTCGCCGCCGGGAACACCCCCGGCCAGGCGGCAGACACCTGGTCCGGGTGGCGGAATGGCAGACGCGCTAGCTTGAGGTGCTAGTGCCCTTTATCGGGCGTGGGGGTTCAAGTCCCCCCTCGGACACCGGCTGAGACCCCTGTTGATCAGGGGTCTTTCGCGTTTCGTGTGCAGGGGTCCCGTCGGACCCGGCGAGGGAGGTGCGGAGTCGGGTTAGTACGTCGATCGCGTCGGCGACCGTGGTGTCCTCGCCCAGTTCGGGCTCCGGGCGGGCCAGGTCGACGGAGACGTGGGCGAACTCCTGGGCGACGAAGTAGCCGGTGCCCGTGGTCAGTACGAACACGGCCGGCAGGCCCAGGAGGGCACTCGTCGTACTCAACGACGTGTCGACTGCGAAGGGGCATCCCGCCGGATGCCGCGCTCAGGCTCGCTGTGGCGGGACGGTCGGGGACTGTGCCCCGAGGGGTCCGTCGATCTGGCGGACAAGGGGTGGTTCCTCATGCTCGGTGTATCAGGACAACGCCCGTGACCCGATCCGAGTTCCCTGCTCGCGGGCCGCTTCGGGCGCCCCGCGTGTGTCTCGTCGAAACGCCCACTCCATTTTCGGCTCGACGGCGAAGCGGAAGATCCGCCGGACGGGCGGTGTGCACAGCACGGTCACGATCGCAGCGGCGCCGATCGTGACGGTGATCTCGCCGAGCGGCCCGTGGATCCAGTCGGGGGTGTACCAACCCCAGGACTTGGACCCCTGGGCGACGAACCCGTGCAGCAGGTAGCCGTACAGCGTGCCCGTGCCCAGAGCGGTGAACCACATACGGCGCCCCGGTACCCAGGCGAGGAAACAGGCGACCAGGATCACCGAGCAGCCGAAGGCGGCCAGCGTCATCACAGGCCCGTACCAGGCGGGCGCGCCCAGTTCCTCGGCGCTGTCGCGGTGGAAGAACCAGGCGCCGGTCATCCGCGGCGCCGCCCAGTAGGAGACGGCGAGCGCACCGGCGAACACCGGCACGGCCAGCACCCGCACCTTCCAGCGGCGCACCAGCCGGAAGTGCTCCGGCCGCAGGCACAGGCCGAACACGAAGTACGGCAGGAACTGCAGCACACGCTGCAGATCGAGGTCGTTGCCGATGGACGGGGAGACGGTCGCCAGCATCGCGACGACCAGCGCAGTCGGCAGCGGCCACCGCACGCCGCGCCACAGCGGGGTCGTCAGCCGCCAGACGAACAGCGCGACCAGGAACCACGTCAGGTACAAGGGGTCCAGGACAGTGACCGGCCGGTCCGGGACGCCGTCGGTCCAGCGTGTGAAGAGCGTGTACGCCGTCTCGAAGACGACGTACGGAACGGCGACGCCGGTCACCAGCCGCCTGATCTTCGCGGGGCTCGCGTCGAAGCCGCGCGAGAAATAGCCGGAGATGACGATGAACGCCGGCATGTGGAAGGCGTAGACGAGGTTGTAGAGCGCGGTGACGGTCCGGCTGCCGTCTCGCAAGGGCTCCCACGCGTGGCCCATCGCCACCAGCACGATCGCCAGGTACTTCGCGTTGTCGAAGTAGGCGTCACGCTGTTTTGCCCGCCCTTGTTGCGTGGCGCGTGGGGAACCCTCGCTCTCGGGTGCGCGTCTTACCGGAGTCACAGCTGTGGTGTGGGGATGGGACATCCCAGCCGCCTCACCAGTTCTCCACGACGTAAACCCCCGGCGCCCCGGGGTGGTCAGAGGTCGAACTCGTGCGGCGGCAGGTCGAGGGTGAAGCAGGCCTCCCGCACGATGGCCTGTTCCGTCTTGTCGAAGTCGCCGTCGGCGCCGCCGATGACGATGCCGATCTGGATGACGGCACGGGCCTCGGCGGGCTTCTTCTTCGCCTTGGCGATCTCCTGCAGGACGCTGACCTTGCCGAACGCGAAGTCGGCCGTCAGCTTGTTCAGGTTCTCGTCGAAGCGGCGGCGCAGGTCGTCGGCGTCGAAGTTCTGCAGGACCTCGTTGGTGGCGATCAGCTGGGCCACGCGCTGGCGCTCGGCCGGGTCGATGGTGCCGTCGGCGGCGGCGACCAGGGCGCACATCGCCATGCTGGCATCGCGGAAGGCGCCGCTCTTCAGGTCGTTCTTCTTCGCCACGAGCTGGGTCTGCATCGTCGACGCGGATTCCTTGATGCGGTCCCACAGGGCCATGAGAACTCCACACTTTCGGGTCGGAGGCCCGGTCCGCCGGAATGGCGGCCCGATGCCCCATCGGTGTCTACAGCAACGTAGAAACTCACGGCCCGGCGGATAAGTTCCGGCCGTTCCCGGAAAGTTCACGCAGGCCGCCGGGACGCCTTGCGCGTGATCGCCCGGCGGCGGCGCGAAAAAAAATGTGGTGCCCCGGCGCTCCCGCGTTCCCTACACTCGCCACGCATCGTGCGTCGCCCTGGCGTGCGGGACGAGTGACGAGGGGAGACCGGCCGTGCAGTACCGCACCGCTGTCGTCGTTCCCCGTTCGCAGTACGAGGTGATCCTCGTGTCCTCGTCCGCCCGGTGCCCGCTGCGCGGCCGGCACCGGATGCCCGTGACGAGCATCTGAGCACGCCAACACCCGTTGTACGCCCGTCTTTTGACGTGCCGACAGGTCATGCTCGCGGCCATTGTCCCGCGTGCGTCTCAAGTCCTCGCCCGGGAATCGCGCTGCCCTGTTCCGATCGCCGGAATCACCGGACCGGCATCACCGGACCGGCATCACCAGAAAGGCCAACGGGCCGTGCGCACCAACCTCAGCACCCTCGCCGTCGTCCGCAACCTCGGCATCCTCGCCCACGTCGACGCCGGCAAGACCACCGTCACCGAACGGATCCTGTACGCCACCGGCACCACGCACCGGCGCGGCGAGGTCCACGACGGCACCACCATCACCGACTTCGACCCGCAGGAGCGCGATCGCGGGATCACCATCTTCGCCGCGGCGGTGAGCTGCGCCTGGGACGGTCACCGGATCAACCTCATCGACACCCCCGGGCACGTGGACTTCGCCGACGAGGTGGAGCGCTCCTTGCGGGTGCTCGACGGCGCGGTCGCGGTGTTCGACGCCGTCGCCGGGGTCGAGCCGCAGAGTGAGTCCGTGTGGCGGCAGGCCGATCGGCACGGTGTGCCGAGGATCGCGTTCGTCAACAAGCTGGACCGCGCGGGCGCCGACCTCGACGCGGCCGTCGCGTCGATCCGCGAACGCCTGCATCCGGCGCCGCTGGTCGTGCAGTTGCCGATCGGTGCGGAGGACGGGTTCAGCGGTGTCGTCGACCTCGTCCACATGCGGTCGCTGGTCTGGGGCGAGGGCGACGACTCGGTCGTGGAGGGGCCGGTGCCGGAGGAACTGCGCGAGGAGGCGCACCGGCGTCGGCGGCTCCTGGAGGAGGCGTTGGCCGAACTGCACACCGGCGCACTGGAGGAGTTCTGTATGCGGTCCGCCGTGTCCCCGCCGACACTCGTCGCCGCCCTGCGCGACCTGACCGGCAGCGGCGACGGCGTGGTCGTGCTGTGCGGCTCGGCCTACCGCAACCGCGGGATCGAACCGCTGCTCGACGCCGTGGTCGCCTATCTGCCCTCGCCGCTCGACGTGCCCGCCGTGCGCGGCACGTTCGACGGTACGGAGCAGGAGCGGGCGGCCGATCCGGCGGCACCGTTCGCGGCGCTGGCGTTCAAGGTGAACGCCACCTCGACGGGGCGGCTGACGTACCTGCGGGTGTATTCGGGAACCATCGAGAAGGGAGACGCCGTGTGGGACACGGGCGCACGCCGCACCGAGCGGATCGGGCGGATCCTGCGGGTCCAGGCCGACCGGCATGCCCAGGTGGACCGGGCGGTCGCCGGGGACATCGTCGCCGTGGTCGGGCTGAAGTCCGCCCGCGCCGGCTCGACCCTGTGCGCACCGGGCGCCCCGCTCGTGCTCGAACCGCCGGGTGTCACCGAGCCGGTGGTCTCCGTCGCGGTCGAGGCCCGCAGGTCCACGGATGCCGACAAGCTGGCCTCGGCACTCGCGCGGCTGACCGAGGAGGACCCCTCGCTGGTCGTGCGCACGGACTCCGAGACCGGCCAGACGGTGCTGTCCGGGATGGGTGAACTGCACCTCGAGGTCGCGGCGGAGAAGCTCCGGCGCGCCCACGGACTCGAGGTCAACGTCGGCCGCCCCAGGGTGAGTTACCGCGAGACGGTCGGGCGCGGGGTGTCCGGGCTGGTCTTCCGGCACGTCAAACAGGACGGCGGAGCAGGGCAGTTCGCCCATGTCGTCCTCGATGTCGAGCCGCTGGAGGCGGGCTTCGAGTTCCGCTCGGCGGTAGTCGGCGGGCGGGTGCCGCAGGAGTACGTCCGCGCGGTCGAGGCCGGCTGCCGGGACGCCCTCACCGAGGGGCCGCTCGGCGGTCACCCGGTGACCGGGCTGCGCGTCACGCTCACCGACGGGGCGACGCACGTGAAGGACTCCTCGGACTCCGCCTTCCGCACGGCGGGCAGGCTCGGGCTCCGGGAGGCCCTGCGTGCCTGCGCGATGGTCCTCCTGGAACCGGTCGTCGAGGTCACGGTCACCGTGCCCGAGGACGCCGTCGGCGGAGTGCTCGGCGACCTCGCCGCACGGCGCGGCAGGGTCTCGGGCTCGACCACGCGCGGCGGCGCGGCGGTCGTCACGGCCACCGTGCCACTGGCCGAACTCTTCGGCTACGCAACCCGGTTGCGCAGCCGGACGCAGGGCCGCGGCACGTTCACGGCCCGCCCCACCGGCTACGCACCGGCACCTGCGGTGGCACCGGTCCGGTGACCGACAGGGCGGCCCCACCCGTACGCGGGCGGGGCCGCCCCCTGCTCAGGGACACGACAGGGCCGCCCCCGGATCAGGGATCCCACGCATCCGCTCCCGGCTCAGGGATAGGACACCACGGTGGACGGCACCGTCGACGTCCCCGAGGTCGGCGCGCCGGTCTCGTTGATGACGTGTTCGTACTGGCCCTGGCCGCCCAGGGAGACGACCAGCAGGTCGTGGAAGCGCACTCCGGATCGGTTCGGGGCGGCGAAGCCACTGTGCTGCACGATCGTCGGGTCCACGTTGTAGTAGCAGTAACTGCCCAGTCCCCAGCCCTCGTGCGCGGTGACGCCGTCGCCGACCTTGTAGGCGGCGTAGCCCTTGACCGACCCGTTCTGGATCGCGGCCTGGTTCGGGGCGTCGTAGGCCTTCTCGTTCTGGAAGAAGATCGTGCGGCCCCGCTGGCCGTTCCACTGCACGTCGTACTTGTTGAAGTGCTCCACGAACAGGCCGGTGCACAGGACGTCGTCGCCGTTGACGACCACCCCGTAGTCGGCCCGGTTGGTCTCCCAGCCGACGCCGGTGCCGTGGTCGGCGCGCCAGACCCAGGTGTGGTCGACGATGGTGTGACGGCTGTTGACGACGATGCTGGTGGTGGCCTTGCCGGCGCCCGCGCCGCCGATGCGGACGAACACGTCCTGGACGGTGGTGGGGTTGGCGGAGTGGTCCCGGGAGGCGCCGGACGGGCCGATCTCCAGCAGCGTGGGGGAGTTGACCGGTCCGGCGTCGATCAGGAATCCCGCCAGGCGCACGCCGTCGACGTCGGCCACGCGCAGGGCGGTAACTCCGTTGTCGGGTACGAGAGTTGCGTAACCCAGGCCCAGGACGACCGTGTTGGCGCGGTTCACCTGGATCGGCTGGTCGAGGTGGTAGATCCCCGGCGTCAGCAACAGGTGAAGTCCTTGTGCCAGCGCCTGGTTGAGAGTCGCCGCCGAGACACCCGGCTTGGCGACGTAGAACTGTGAGAGGGGCAACGATGTGCCGCGCGGGGTGCCGTTGCCCCAGGTCACCCCGCGGGCGTTCGTCCGCTTCTCCGGCAGGAACACGCGGAACTCGCTGCCGCCGACGTACAGGAACGGCTTCTCGCGGGAGACGGGTGTGGTGTCGAGCGTGGTGTACGGCGGGTTCGGGAAGCTCTGCGCGGGGGCGCCCTCGACGCCCGAGAACACCATGTTCCAGACGCCGTTGAGCCAGCTGCCGATCGTGCTGTCCCGCGTGTACCACTGCTGCTGGGAGTACGGGCCGACCTGGCCGTCGATGCGGCTGTCGGCGATGTAGCCGCCGCTCGCCCAACCGTAGCCCGTGGGCGAGAGGTTGAGGCCGCCGCGGACGTGCATACGGCGGAAGGGGGCCGCCTGCGCGACCGCCCAGCGGTTGGTGCCGTTCACCGGGACGAGGGCCAGGTTCTCCGCGGAACGCCAGAAGTTCTGGGTGGCGTTGCCGTTGAACCAGCCCGCGTCGACCGTGACATCGCCGTTGATGGTCGTGTCGTCGGGGGAGAGGCCCAGGCCCATGATCGAGGTGTAGAAGCCGAGTTGGGCGTTGAGGCCGTTGTAGGTGCCCGGCTTGAACAGCAGCGCGTAGCGGCCGGTGCCGAACTGGGCGGACTCCTGCTGCTGGAACACCTCGTCCAGCTTGGCCTGGATGCCCGGCGCGGACGGGTCGAAGACCAGGACGTTCGGGCCGAGGTCGCCGCCGCCGGGAAGGCGGCGCGGCTTCTTCGCGGAGGGGGACGCGGAGGCGGGGGCGGACAGGCCGAGAGCGGCGGGGGCCGCGGCGGCCACGGCACCTAGGACGGTTCTGCGGCCGATGTCAGGCAGGGGCATGGGGCGGCTCTCCTGTTCAGGAAGTGAACCGGGTGGGGTCTGGGAGCGCTCTCTCGCCGGTGAATGCTTCAACTACCCGAACACGCGCGTCAAGGGGTGCGACCGGAGTTCCACAAGCGTTGCCGTACCCCTTGACGAGGCCATCCCTTGAGGTTTAACTCACGTCCTAAATTAAGCCATGAGTGCAATCCCTGAAGGGACACCGGGAGCCATGCGCAGCATCCGAGCCGCGGCCGTAGGCGCCGTCACCATGTCACTCGCCCTTGCCGCCTCGGCCTGCGGAGGCGGTTCGTCGACGGGCGGCGGGTCCAACGACTCGCCGAAGACACTCACGTACTGGGCCTCCAACCAGGGCGCGAGCATCGCCGTGGACAAGAAGGTCCTGCAGCCCGAGCTCGACAAGTTCGAGAAGCAGACCGGCATCAAGGTGAAGCTGGAGGTCGTGCCCTGGTCGGACCTGTTGAACCGCATCCTCACCGCGACCACCTCGGGCCAGGGTCCCGACGTCCTCAACATCGGCAACACCTGGAGCGCCTCCCTGCAGGCGACGGGCGCGCTGCTGCCGTGGGACGCGAAGAACCTCGCCAAGATCGGCGGCAAGGACCGCTTCGTCGACTCGGCGCTCGGTTCCACCGGCGCCGAGGGCAAGGACCCGGCCGCGGTCCCGCTGTACTCGATGGCCTACGCCCTCTACTACAACAAGGAGATCTTCGCCGACGCCGGCATCAGCAAGCCCCCGGCCACCTGGGACGAGCTGATCGCCGACGGCAAGAAGATCAAGGCGAAGGGCAAGTCGCCGCTGGGCGCCGAGGGTTCGAACCTGTCGGAGAACATCCACCACGTCTTCGTCTTCGCCAAGCAGCACGGCGCCGACTTCTTCACCGCGGACGGCAAGCCCGACTTCACCAGCGACGGCGTGGTCACGGCGGTCAAGCAGTACGTCGACCTGATGGCCAAGGACAAGGTCATACCGACCGGCGACGCCGAGTACGCGCAGAACCAGTCGGTGAGCGACTTCGCCAAGGGCAAGCAGGCGATGCTGCTGTGGCAGTCCGCGTCCGCAAACCTCAAGTCGCAGGGTATGAGCGAGAGTTCGTACGGCATCGCGCCCGTGCCCGTGCAGTCCGGCACCCCCGGCACCGGCACCCAGGTCAACTCGATGGTCGCCGGCATCAACCTCGCCGTGTTCAAGAACACCCACAACCTCGACGGCGCCACGAAGTTCGTGAAGTTCATGACCGGCGACGCGGAGCAGAAGATCCTCAACACGGCGTACAGCTCGATTCCGCCGGTCAAGGCAGCGCAGGGGGAGGCCGCGTTCAATTCCCCCTCCAACGCCGTACTCAAGACCACCCTCGCCACGAGCGCCGCCGCGCTGCCGCAGGTCGCCGACGAGTCGCAGTTCGAGACCGCGGTCGGTACGGCGGTGAAGGACCTGTTCGCCGACGTGGCCGCCGGACGCGCGGTCACCACCGCATCGGTGAAGGCGAAGCTGGAGAAGGCCCAGCAGCAGATGCCGGCGAAGTGAGCCCGATGACGACCACCGCTCTGAAGGAGCCACTGAGGGGGAGTTCCCCCGGTGCGGCGGCACGCGAACCGCGTCGCCGCCGCCCCGGGCGGATCCGCCGCATCGGGCTCCCGTACCTGCTCCTCCTGCCCGCCCTGCTCCTCGAACTCCTGGTCCACCTGGTGCCGATGGTCATCGGCATCGTGATGAGCTTCAAGGAACTCACGCAGTTCTACATCCGCGACTGGGGCACCGCGCCCTGGTCGGGCCTCGACAACTACAAGGTGTCGGTGGACTTCGACGCCCCGGTCGGCGAGGCACTGCTGCACTCGTTCCTCGTCACCGTCGGCTTCACGCTGCTGTCGGTCGGCCTGTGCTGGTTGATCGGCACGGCGGCGGCGATGTACATGCAGGACACCTTCCGCGGCCGCGGGCTGCTGCGGGCACTGTTCCTGGTGCCGTACGCCCTGCCGGTCTACGCGGCCGTCATCACCTGGGTGTTCATGTTCCAGCACGACAACGGCCTGGTGAACCACGTCCTGCACGACCAACTGCACCTCACCGACAAGCGGTCCTTCTGGCTGATCGGCGACAACAGCTTCTACGCCCTGCTCACCGTGTCCGTGTGGAAGGGCTGGCCGTTCGCCTTCCTGATCGTCATGGCCGGACTCCAGAACATTCCAAGGGAGTTGTACGAGGCCGCCGCCCTGGACGGCGCCGGCATGTGGCAGCAGATCCGCCGCATCACCCTGCCGTCACTGCGCCCGGTCAACCAAGTCCTGGTCCTGGTGCTGTTCCTGTGGACGTTCAACGACTTCAACACGCCGTACGTCCTGTTCGGCAAGGCCGCGCCCGAGGCCGCGGATCTCATCTCGGTCCACATCTACCAAGCGTCCTTCGTCACCTGGAACTTCGGCACCGGCTCCGCGATGTCCGTGCTCCTGCTGCTGTTCCTGCTGGTCGTGACCGGCGTGTACCTGGTGCTCACCTCGCGTGGACGGAGGTCCGCGAATGCATAGGTCCCCGTCGATCTCCAAGTCCCCCATGGCGCCGCCGAGTTCGTTCCTCTGGTCCCGGCGGGTCTTCCTCACCCTGCTCACCGGCTTCGTGCTGGTGCCGGTGTACGTCATGGTCTCCAGCTCGCTGAAGCCCCTCGCCGACGTGACGGGTGAGTTCCGCTGGCTGCCCAGCAGCCTGACGTTCCGCCCGTACATCGACATCTGGTCGACGGTCCCGCTGGCACGCTACTTCGTGAACTCGCTGATCGTGGCGGGCGCGGCGACCGTCTGCTCGGTGGTGATCGCGGTGTTCGCCGCGTACGCCGTCAGCCGCTACGACTTCCGCGGCAAGCGCGTCTTCACGGTCACCGTCCTGTCCACGCAGATGTTCCCGGGCATCCTGTTCCTGCTGCCGCTGTTCCTCATCTACGTCAACATCGGCAACGCCACCGGCATCGCCCTGTTCGGCTCGCGCGGCGGTCTGATCCTCACCTACCTCACCTTCTCCCTCCCGTTCTCGATCTGGATGCTGATCGGGTACTTCGACTCGGTGCCGCGGGACCTGGACGAGGCGGCGTTGGTGGACGGCTGCGGGCCGCTGGGCGCGCTGTTCCGGATCGTCGTACCGGCTGCGATCCCCGGCATCGTCGCGGTCGCCGTCTACGCCTTCATGACCGCCTGGGGCGAGGTTCTCTTCGCCTCCGTCATGACCAACGACACCACCCGCACGCTCGCCGTCGGCCTCCAGGGCTACTCCACGCTCAACGACGTCTACTGGAACCAGATCATGGCCGCCTCGCTGGTCGTCAGCGTGCCCGTGGTCGCCGGCTTCCTGCTGCTGCAGCGCTACCTGGTCGCCGGCCTGACGGCGGGAGCCGTGAAGTGACGCACCATCAGTCTCCCGACAACACCCCCCATCCGGAAGGGACTTACGTGTCCGACCGCATCGACCTCGCCGCCTTCCCGCACGACTTCCTGTGGGGTACGGCCACAGCGGCGTACCAGATCGAGGGGGCGGTCGCCGAGGACGGCCGTTCACCGTCGATCTGGGACACCTTCTCGCACACCCCCGGCAAGGTCGCGGGCAACGACAACGGCGACGTCGCCTGCGACCACTACCACCGCTGGAGCGAGGACATCGGGCTCATGCGCCAACTGGGCACGAACGCCTACCGGTTGTCGATCGCCTGGCCGAGGGTGGTGCCGGGCGGCGACGGACCGGTGAACCCCAAGGGCCTGGCCTTCTACGACGAGTTGATCGACGGCCTGCTGGAGGCGGGCATCACCCCCTCCGTCACCCTCTACCACTGGGACCTCCCCCAGGCCCTGCAGGACCGGGGCGGCTGGCCGGAGCGGGAGACCGCCTTCGCGTTCGCCGAGTACGCCTCGGTCGTGGCCGAACGCCTCGGCGACCGCGTCGCCCACTGGGCCACCCTCAACGAGCCCCTCTGCTCGGCCTGGATCGGCCACCTGGAAGGCAGGATGGCACCCGGCCTCACCGACCTGACCGCCGCCGTCCGCGCTTCGTACCACCTGCTGCTGGGCCACGGCCTCGCCGCCCGGGCGATCCGCGCCGCGGCCCCGTCCGCACAGGTCGGCCTCGTCACCAACCTCTCCACGGTGCACGCGGCCACCGACCGCGACGAGGACATCCAGGCCGCGCTCCGGATGGACGGGCACGTCAACCGCTGGTGGCTGGACCCGGTGCACGGCCGCGGCTTCCCGGCCGACATGCGCGAGGTGTACGGCGTCGAACTCCCTGAGCGGGAAGGCGACTTGGCGACCATCGCCGCCCCGCTCGACTGGCTCGGCCTGAACTACTACATGCCGGCCACCGTCGCCGACGACCCGTCCGCCCCCGCACCCCACGTCCGCTCGGTCCGCCGCCTCGGCGTCCCGCGCACCGGCATGGACTGGGAGATCGACGCGAGCGGCATCGAGACACTCCTGCTCCGCCTCACCGACGAGTACGGCGCCCGCAAGCTGTACGTCACCGAGAACGGCTCCGCCTACCCGGACGTCGTACGCCCGGACGGGACGGTGGACGACCCGGAACGCCAGGACTACCTGGAGCGCCACCTCGCCGCCTGCGCCTCGGCGGCCCGCAAGGGGGCTCCGCTGGCCGGCTACTTCGCCTGGTCGCTGCTCGACAACTTCGAGTGGGCGTATGGCTATGACAAGCGGTTCGGGTTGGTGCATGTGGACTATGGGACGCAGGTGCGGACGATCAAGGGCAGTGGACATCGGTATGCGGACATCGTCCGCGCGCACCGCAGCCGGGCACGCCGGGCGGCCTGACGTGGGCCCGCGGTGGGCGGATTCAAGGGGAGCTTGCGCCCACCGCACGTGGAGGATCTGCTCCGCCGGACAGTCATGCGCGCAGCCGACGAGCACTGAATGAGCGCTGATCTGCCATGCGGCGAGTACTGAGGGCCTTCAGCCGCCCTCAGTACTCGCTGCGCACGCTCGTGGTCATCAGGAGGACGGAGGTGAGGGGACCGTGCAGGCCACGGTCGCCTTGGCCGTCAGCAGTCCCTGAACTCCGGCGACTGGTTCAGCACCTGCGACCGCAGCGAGGTGAACCGCCCATATGTCTCACCACCCCGTGCCCCGGGCCGGAACGTAGCCACTCGGTGGCAGTTCTGGAAGGCCAGTTCCACGTCGAAGTGGCGTTCCAGGCTGCCGCGGATGGCGTCGCTGGCGAGGGCGCGCAGCAGCTGGCCGCGTTCCTGCTCGGACGGGGGAGGGGTCTGGTTGTCGGTGAACTCGGCCGTGCCGTCCTTGAGTTCCCCGGCGAGGGAGGCGATCAGGTCGTAGGCGTACGGGAGGGATGTGCGGACCGTGTCCACGAAGTCCTCCTCGCGGACGGCACCGGACTCGGCTTCGGCGAGGAGCTTCGGGGAGACGTCGAGAGACATGAAAGGGTGTCCGTTCTGAGCGTTGAGTTGGTGGATGGAGTTGAGGGGTGTGGTCGGTCAGTCGAGTGACGCCGGCCCGGGTACGAACCCCGGGTCCACCTGCGCGGCCAGGTCCAGGCCCGTCGCCTCGTCCGCCCATGCGCGGGCGTTGCGCAGGTGGAACTCGACGGCGTGGCGGTGGAGGGTGGGCCAGTCCTTGGGGTGGGCGTCGACCGTCTCGCGCAGGACGTTCAGGGCGTGCCGGTTGTGCGGCTCCAGGGTGTCCAACTCGCCCTCCGTACGGCCCTGTTCGGCCGCCCGCACCCACGGGGAGTGGACCAGGTGGGTGAGGAGGTCGTCGCCGACGTGTTCCTTCAGGAACAGCAGGTCGTCCTCGCCCGTCACCTTGTTGCCGATGACCGCGATGCGGATCCCGAACTCGCGGGCGTGGTCGCGGTACTGGCGGTAGACGGAAACCCCCTTGCGCGTGGGCTCCGCCACCAGGAACGTGAGGTCGAACCGCGTGAACAGGCCCGACGCGAAGGCGTCCGCGCCCGCCGTCATGTCGACCACGACGTACTCGCCGGGGCCGTCCACCAGGTGGTTCAGGTAGAGCTCGACCCCGCCGAGCTTGGAGTGGTAGCAGGCCACCCCCAGGTCGCTCTCGTCGAACTCTCCCGTCACCATCAGCGGGACGTCGCCCACGCGCCGGACGTGGCGTGCGTGCAGTTCGTCGTCGCCGAGCGGTTGCAGGAGGCGGGAGCCGCGGCCCGGTGGGGTGGTCTTGATCATCGCCTCGCGGGAGGCGATGCGCGGGTTGCTGCCCCGCAGGTAGTCCTTGATCTCGGGCAGATGGGCGCCCAGCGGTGGAGCGTCCAGGTGGTCCTCGTCGAGACCCAGCGCCTCGGCCAGGTGCTGGTTGATGTCGCCGTCGATGGCGAGTACCGGCGCGCCGGAGCGGGCCAGGTGACGGGAGAAGAGCGCTGACAGGGTGGTCTTGCCGCTGCCGCCCTTGCCGACGAACGCGACCCGCATTACCGGGCCGACCTCATTTTGAAAATGAATGTCATGTCGCTAGGTTTTAGGCAGCTTCCGACGGTCTGTCAAATCGTGAGGTGATCAAGGGTTGCCCGACGGGTGATCAAGGCGGATCAGCTAATGCATATGATGTGCAAGTGCATGACTAATGCATCAGGGCGGCGAGCCCCGACGACCTCGACGGTGCGCGAGCCGTGATGCTCGACACCGTCTACCGAGACTTCGGCAGCGGCTACGTGCCCCGTTGGCACGGCGACATCATCGCCCTGACCGCCGCCTACCTCGTGCGGCGACCCCGGCGTCGTAGCCCCGAGATCGCCGCCGTCGAACAGCCTTCGCGTACAAGGGAGTTGGTGGGCGTCAGGTGACTTCACTGGCGGTCGGTCCGCGGCAGGCGGAAGACGGTACTCGGCTCACGCCCCTGTTGAGGCTGCTGATCCTCACCCAACTTGCCTTCAACATCGGCTTCTTCGCCGTGCTGCCCTTCCTGTCCGAGCATCTGGGGCAGGCGATGGGGATGGCGGGCTGGCTCGTCGGGTTCGTGCTGGGGCTGCGGACCTTCAGCCAGCAGGGGCTGTTCGTGGTGGGCGGGGCGCTGGCCGACCGGTACGGCATCCGGCCCGTCGTGCTGGCCGGTTGCGCGCTGCGCATCGCCGGGTTCGTCTGGCTCGGGTACGCCCGTGAGACCTGGACGGTCGTCGGGGCGGTGCTGCTGATCGGGTTCGCCGCCGCCCTGTTCTCGCTGGCCGTGGAGTCCGAAGTCGCCCGGCAGGCGGTCGTGTCGGAGGAGGCGGGTGGCGGTTCGCGCACCCGTGTCCTCGCGCTGTTCACCGTGGCCGGGCAGGCGGGCGCGTTCGTCGGACCCCTGCTGGGCGCGCTGCTGCTGGCGATGGACTTCCGCACGGTGTGCCTGGCGGGCGCCGGCATCTTCGTCCTCGTCCTGGCCGGGCACGCCTGGCTGCTGCCCCAGCACATCCCCGGGCGGGCGCGCACCCGGGGCAAGGGCGGGATGCGCGCACTGCTGCGCAACCGCCGCTTCCTGGCGCTGTGTTGCGCGTACGGCGCCTACCTGCTCGCCTACAACCAGCTCTACCTCGCGCTGCCCGCGGAGGTGGAGCGCGCGGCGGGCTCACAGGCGCCGTTGGCCTGGCTGTTCGCGCTGTCGTCGCTGCTGGTCGTCACCGCCCAACTGCCCGTCACCCGCTGGGCGGCAGTCCGCCTCACGTTGCGCCGCTCCATGGTCGTCGGCCTGCTGCTGATCTCGGCCGGCTTCGCCGTCGTGGCCGCCGCCCGGCCCGCCGCCCCGACCGGCACGGCCGGACTGCTGCCCGCCGCCGGATTCGTCGTCCTGCTCACCCTCGGTCAGATGCTCGTCGCGCCGGTCGCCCGCGCCTGGGTGCCCGACCTCGCGGAGGAAGGACGGCTGGGTCTGTACACGGGGGCCTTGTCCTCGGTGTCCGGGCTCATCGTCCTGGCCGGCAGCTCGGCGACGGGGACGCTGCTCGACACCGGGCTGCCGCCCGCGGTGCCCTGGCTGGTGCTGGCCGCCGTACCAGCCGCGGCGATCGGGCTGTTGCCGCGCCGATAGGGTCGCCGCCATGAAGATCGAGGTGGAGATCGCCGGGCAGGCGGACCAGGAACTCGTCGACGCCTTCGGCCGGCTGCTGCCGCAGTTGTCGCGGTCCGCCGAGCCGCTCGACGCCGAGGCCGTCGACCGCATCCTGACCTGCGACGCGAACACGGTGCTGATCGCCCGGGCCGACCGAGTGATCGTCGGCACCCTGACCCTCGTCATGTTTCCCGTGCCGTCCGGGCTGCGGGCCCGCGTCGAGGACGTCGTCGTGGACGGGGCGGCGCGGGGGCACGGAGTGGCCGGGCTGCTGATGCAGGAGGCCCTGCGCATCGCCCGGGAGGCCGGGGCGCGGACCGTCGACCTCACCTCCCGGCCGGACCGGGAGGCGGCGAACCGCCTCTACGAACGGCTCGGGTTCCAGGTGCGGGAGTCCACGGTGTACCGGCTCCCGCTCGACGCGTGACGGACGGCCGACGGGCGGGTGACTACCGGGCGGTGGGCGTTCAGGACGCCACCGTCTCCCGTTCCGCCGCCAGCTCCAGCATCTCCTCGACCTCGCCCTCCTGGACCCGCGAGGTCCGCCACAGCCACAGGACGTCCCGGCCGAACGACCAGACCAGCGTGCTCAGTGCCGTGGCGACGACCGCGAACGTCGCCGCGTAGGGCAGCAGCCCCGAGGCGGCCAGCAGCAGGAAGATCCCCTGGAGCGCGGCGACCGTCTTGCGGGCCGTGCTCGGCGGCAGCGAGGCGTTCAGCCACGGCCAGACGCGGGCCGCGGCGACGAAGGCGTAGCGCATGCCGCCGATGAGCATGACCCACGGGCCGAGCTCCATCGACACGTACACGCTGAGCACCAGGATCAGGAACGCGTCGACCTCCATGTCGAAGCGGGCGCCCAGCGCGGTCGACGTGCCGGTGCGGCGGGCGACCTTGCCGTCGACGCCGTCGAGTATCAGGGCCACGGCCGTCAGGCCGACGAAGAGCGTGACCGGCGGGGAGCTCTCGAAGGAGTCCGCGACCAGCGCCGTGACACCGCCGACCAGGGTCGCCCGGCCGAGGGTGACCCGGTTGGCCGGGCCGAAGGAGCGCAGCCGGGACCGGTGCAGTGCCCGGGAGAGCACCGCCCAGCTGGCGACGGCGAAGGCGAGGCCGGTCAACCAGCCCGCCGGCCCCATGCCGATCGCCGTGCCGAGCAGGGCCAGCAACAGGATCTGAACGCCCGCTCCCACAGCGGTCTCCTGCTGGACCAGCCTTGCGTCGTAAGTGTTGTTCAGGGCCACCGCACACCCTCCGGCCGTATGACAGAGTCGATCAACGCCGCGCGCTCTGTGCGCGGCCTGTGCACACCTCGGTACGTGAACAACTTCCAGATGGTTCAGGAGGAGGCCAGATGAACTACATCGCACGCGCGTTCTGGCTCGGTCGTCCCGGTCTCGGCGAGATACGGAGCACCGAACTGCCGGGACCCAAGGAGGGCGAGGTGCTGGTGCGCTCGCTGTTCTCCGGGGTCAGCCGTGGCACGGAGACGCTCGTCTTCCGCGGTGGCGTCCCTCAGAGCCAGCACGCGGCCATGCGGGCGCCGTTCCAGGAGGGCGACTTCCCGGCACCCGTGAAGTACGGCTACCTCAACGTGGGCCTTGTGGAGGAGGGGCCGGACGAGCTGGTCGGCCGTACCGTCTTCTGCCTGTATCCGCACCAGACGCGGTACGTCGTTCCGGCCGCCGCCGTGACGGTCGTACCGGAGAACATCCCCGCCGAGCGGGCCGTCCTCGCCGGCACCGTGGAGACCGCCGTGAACGCCCTGTGGGACGCGGCGCCGCTGGTCGGCGACCGGATCGCCGTGGTCGGCGGCGGCATGGTCGGCTGCTCGGTGGCCGCCCTGCTGGCCCGCTTCCCGGGCGTACACGTGCAACTCGTCGACGCCGACCCGGCACGCGCCAAGACCGCCGAGGCCCTCGGCGTCGACTTCGCGCTCCCCGAGGACGCGCTCGGCGAACGCGACCTCGTCGTGCACGCCAGCGCCACCGAACAGGGCCTCGCCCGCGCACTGGAACTCCTGGCCGCAGAGGGCACCGTGGTGGAACTGAGCTGGTACGGCGACCGGAAGGTGAGCCTCCCGCTCGGCGAGGCCTTCCACTCCCGGCGGCTGACGATCCGCAGCAGCCAGGTCGGCACCGTCTCCCCGGCCCGCGCGAACCGCAGCTACGCCGACCGGCTCGCCATCGCCCTCGATCTGCTCGCCGACCCGGCGCTCGACGCGCTCGTCACCGGAGAGTGCGCCTTCGAGGAACTGCCGGACGTCATGCCGCGACTGGCCTCCGGGGAAATTCCGGCGCTGTGCCACCGGGTCCGGTACGCGGACACAGACTGACGGAGTCGTTCAATTTGGGACCACTTCGGGGAGGGCAAGAGCGCCTGACCTGAGAAAAGAGTGAGACTCGACTGAACGCGCAGGAGCCAAGAGCCGTATTACTAGGGCATCCCCCGGCGGCCAACGGCCGGGGGACCAGAGGCGCCGCACCTGGAGGGTCGTCCGTTGTTCAGTGTCACCGTCCGCGATCACATCATGATCGCCCACAGCTTCCGCGGCGAGGTCTTCGGACCCGCGCAGCGCCTGCACGGAGCGACGTTCCTGGTGGACGCCACCTTCCGGCGCGAGCAGCTGGACGACGACAACATCGTCGTCGACATCGGTCTGGCCACGCAGGAACTGGGCGCTGTGGTCAGCGAGCTGAACTACAGAAACCTCGACAACGAGCCCGACTTCGCCGGAATCAACACCTCCACGGAGTTCCTGGCCAAGGTCATCGCCGACCGGCTCGCCGAGCGCATCCACAAGGGCGCGCTGGGCGAGGGCGCCCAGGGCATCGCGGCACTCTCCGTGACCCTGCACGAGTCGCACGTCGCCTGGGCGAGTTACGAGCGTGCCCTGTGACCGACGTGACCCTGGAGAAGGTGGAGAAGGCGACGCTCGGCTATGTGCCGGTCCAGCACTCCGCCCTGAAGAACGCCGAGATCATCCCCATGTCCCTGCGCTCCGTGCACTTCGTCATGCCGGGCGGCGTCGACGACCCGACCGCGCCGAGCGGCGGCAACGCCTACGACCGGCGGGTGAGCCTGGATCTGCCCGGCTTCGGCTGGCAGGTCCACAAGCACGCCGTGCCGGGCGAGTGGCCCCGGCCGGGGACGGCGGCCCGTGCGGAACTCGCCCGTACGCTGCGGGAGTTCCCGGACGGAACGGCCGTACTGCTGGACGGCATCGTCGCCTGCGCGGTCCCGGAGATCGTCGTCCCGGAGACCGAGCGGCTGAGCCTCGCCGTCCTCGTGCACCTCCCGCTCGGCGACGAGACGGGCCTCGAGCCCGCGGTGGCCGCCGAGTTGGACGCCAAGGAGCGCGACGTACTGCGGGCCGTGCCCGCCGTCATCGCCACCAGCGACTGGGCGGTCCGCCGCCTCGTCTCCCACCACGGCCTGGCCCCCGAGCGGGTCCATGTGGCCGCCCCCGGCGCCGACATCGCGCCCCTCGCCTCCGGCACCGACGGCGTCTCCCGGCTGCTGTGCGTGGCCGCGGTGACCCCGCGCAAGGGGCAGCACCGGCTGGTGCAGGCACTGGCCGCGGCGGCCGACCTGCGGTGGAGCTGCGTGTGCGTCGGCGGACTCGGTCACGACCCCGAGTACGTCGCCCATCTGCGGCTGCTGATCGAGGAGCACGGTCTGGAGAACCGCATCGAGCTGGCCGGCCCGCAGGCCGGCGCCGCGCTAGACGCCAGCTACAACACCGCCGACCTCATGGTCCTCACCTCCTACGCGGAGACGTACGGCATGGCCGTGACCGAGGCCCTCGCGCGGGGCATCCCCGTGCTGGCCACGGACGTCGGAGGGCTCCCGGAGGCGGTCGGACGCGCCCCCGACGGCGGTGTGCCCGGCATCCTCGTCCCGCCGGAGGACCCCGCCGCCCTCGCCGCGGAACTGCGCGGCTGGTTCGGCGAGGCCGACGTACGACGCCGCCTGAAGGCGGCCGCCCGGGGGCGACGGGCCGCCCTGGACGGTTGGGCGACCACGGCCCGCAGTCTTGCCGGAGTACTGGGCCGGCTCCCGATCGAGCCCAGGAGGGCGGCATGAACAGGACGGCACAGATCGGTGGGAAGATCCCGGCACAGCCCGGGCCGAGGGAGGACTCCGTGCCCGTGGACTCCGTGATTCCCGGCGCGGGCCCCGCCCCTCGCCCCGGCGAGCGCGCCACCGTACGGCTGCGGGACACCGGGCCCGAGGAGCCGCCGCGTTACGCGCCCGAGTGGCTCGAACTGCGCGAACCCGCCGACGCCGCCGCGCGGGCACACGATCTGCTCGACCCGCTGCGGATCCGGCTGGCCAACCTGCCGGGCAAGGCCGGGCTCGCCATCCACGACCTCGGGTGCGGCACCGGCTCGATGGGCCGCTGGCTCGCGCCCCGCCTGGACGGCGCCCAGCACTGGATCCTGCACGACCGCGACCCCTACCTCCTGCACTTCGCGGCGGTCGCCTCCCCGCGCTCCGCCGCCGACGGCAGCGGGGTCACCGTGGAGACGCGGCGCGGTGACGTCGCCCGGCTCACCCCGGACGCCCTCGCCGGCGCCTCGCTGGTGACGGCCTCCGCGCTCCTCGACGTCCTCACCCGCGAGGAGATCGCGACCCTCGCCGACGCCTGCACCGGAGCCGGCTGCCCGGCCCTGCTGACGCTGTCGGTGGCCGGACGCGTCGACCTCACCCCGTCCGACCCGATGGACGAGGAGATCACCGAGGCGTTCAACGCCCACCAGCGCCGGGACGGCCTGCTCGGCCCGGACGCGATCACGGTGGCGTGCGAGGAGTTCTCGGAGCGGGGCGCGACGGTACGGGTCAACCCGAGCCCCTGGCGGCTCGGCCCCGACGAGGCTGCGCTGACGGCCCAGTGGCTGCGCGGCTGGGTGGGTGCGGCCGTAGAGGAGCGCCCCGAGCTGAAGGCACGTGCAGAACGGTATCTGCAGGAGCGCCTGGCCGCGTGCGAGGCCGGGGAGCTGCATGTCACCGTCCACCACAGCGACCTGCTGGCGCTGTCGCGTCCGACGGGCGGGACGTCATGAGCGTGGAGACGGTGACGGCGCCCGTGGTGCGGCGCGAGCCGCGGGGACGCGGGGTCCGGACTGAGCGGCGCCTGCCCGTCGAGGCGCAGGTCGACAGCGTGACCTCGGCCGGCGTGGCCGTGGACGTGTTGGCGGGCCCTCCGGCCTCCGCGGCGCCGACCGGTGCGGCCGTCTCCCGGGCCCGTATCGGCGTGATCGTCTCCTCGGCCAGGCCCGCGCCGAGCACGGCGGGGAAGTCCTGGTGGCGCAGGGTCGGCTCGCGCCTCAACTCCCGTGCCGTACGCACCCACTTCGGCACCGTCGCCGGCGTCGTCATCCTCGGTGTGCTGCTGTGGCGCCTCGGCACCGGCGTCTTCCTGGACGGGCTGCGGCGGATCGACGTGCCGACGCTGCTGGTGGCGCTCGTCATCGGCCTGGTCACCACCGTGCTCAGTGCCTGGCGCTGGGCGCTGGTGGCCCGGGGTCTCAGGATCCGGCTGCCGCTCGGCGCGGCCGTCGCCGACTACTACCGGGCGCTGTTCCTGAACGCTGCCCTGCCCGGCGGCGTCCTCGGCGACGTGCACCGGGCGGTCCGGCACGGGCAGAGCGCCGGTGACATGGGCCGCGGTGTCCGCTCGGTCGTCCTCGAACGGGTCGCCGGGCAGGTCGCGCTGGCCGTCATCGGCGGTGCGGTGCTGCTGACGATGCCGTCCCCGGTGCTGGCCGAGACCCGGCACTTCACACCGCTGGTCGCGCTGGCGTCCGTGGGTGCGCTCGCCGTCGTCCTCGCCCTGCGGATGAACCGGGCACCCTCCCGCCGCGGCCGCGCGCTGCGCTCGACGCTCGCCGAGGCCCGCGAGGGGCTGCTCTCGCGCCGCAACGCGCCGGGCGTCGTCGTCTCGTCGGTGCTCGTCCTGGCCGGTCACCTCGCGATGTTCGTACTCGCCGCGCGGGTCGCGGGATCCGCCGCCTCCGTCGCCGCGCTGCTGCCGCTCGCCGTGCTCGCCCTCGTCGCGATGGGACTGCCGGTGAACGTCGGCGGCTTCGGCCCCCGCGAGGGCGTCGCCGCCTGGGCGTTCGGAGCCGCGGGGCTCGGCGCGAGCAGCGGGGTGGCCGTCGCCGTCGTCTACGGCGTGCTCAGCTTCGTGGCCGCGCTGCCGGGCGTCGTCGTCCTCATCGCCCGCTGGTACACGGGCCTGCGCGCGGGCTCCGGGCCGACGGCCGAGCCGGCCCCGGAACCCGCCGGCGGCGACTACCCTCGCGCGCTCCCCGTTTCCTCCGTTGCCTCCGTGTCCTCCGTTTCCCGGTCGGAATCGTCTGCCGAGGTGAGCAGTGAGAAATACGCGCCGAAGGAATCCGCGAAGCTCGCGAGGAGTTCCTTCCCCTTTTCCGCGGAACCCAGCGAAGGGCGCCCGATGACGCCCGAATCGGTATAGCCGGACATACCGAGGGTGAGCAGATGACGTCGGTCGTCGGCGACGAAATCGGAGGACTCATAACCGGGTCGGAGCAATTCGGGATGAGCGTGCAGAAGGATGGAGGTCTCGATTTCCCCCGCGTGCATGTCGGTCAGCAGCGAGGTGGTCACCCCCGCCCGCTGCCGCGCCGCTTCCCAGTCCTCCGCGGCAGGGAACAGTGCCATCCGCTCACCGCGCGCGGAGGATTCCTGAACGACGTTGCCCAGTACGTAGTTTCCGCCGTGCCCGTTGACCACCACCAGGGCGTCGACGCCGGAGCGGCGGAGCGAAGCCGCGATGTCCTGTACCACCGCGTGAAGGGTCACCGACGAGATGCTGACGGTCCCCGGCCAGGCCGCGTGCTCGTGCGAGCAGGAGATCGTCACCGGGGGAAGGAGGTGCACGGGATATGCCGCGGCGATCTCGCGGGCCACGGCACAGGCGACGAGGGTGTCGGTCGCCAGCGGAAGGTACGGACCGTGCTGCTCGAAGCTTCCGACCGGAAGGACGGCGACCTGCGTTGAGACACCCGCCGCCCTGGTCCGTACCTCTTCCGTAGTGTCCGCCGGCACCAGCCCGCCTGCCGCCGTACGCGCGCCCGAAACACTCATTTCTTCACGGCCTTTCGTCTCTGCTTAGGAACCAGATCATGACAGATAAAATTGGCGTTCTCGGCAAGAAGTCCCCACAGCGCACGGGCGTGGAACGAATCGTGAATGCCCCGCTGCCCACGGTGTACGGGCAATTTCGGGCGGTGGGCTACATGGATCACGATCGCGGCGACGAGCAAGTGGCCCTCGTCCACGGTGACATAGGTGCCGAAGGCGTCCTGACGCGGTTGCATTCCGAGTGCCTGACCGGTGACGCGTTCGGCTCCCAGCACTGCGAGTGCGGCGACCAGCTCGCCTCGGCGCTGAAGGCCGTCGTCGCCGAAGGCAGCGGCATCGTCGTCTACTTGAGGGGCCACGAGGGCCGCGGCATCGGTCTACTCGGCAAGCTGCGCGCGATGGCGCTGCAGGCGGAGGGCCTGGACACCGTCGAGGCGAACCTCGCGCTCGGCCTGCCGGTTGACTCCCGCGACTACGGCGTCGCGGCCAATATCCTGCAGGACCTGGGTGTGAACTCGGTGCGCCTGATGTCCAACAACCCGCGCAAGCGCGAGGCGTTGGTGCGGCACGGCATCCAAGTGGCCGAGACGGTCCCGCTGTTGATCCCGCCGTGCGAGAGCAACATCACCTATCTGCGCACCAAGCGGGAACGGCTCGACCACGTCCTGCCGCATCTGGACGCGGTGGCCCACCTGTCATGATCGGGCGGCGGCGCGGTGGTGGGCGAGACCGGCGCCCAGCACTCCGCCGCCGTTCACCCGGGCATCGGCCCGCGTCCTGCGGGGTACGGCCGTCGGCGCGCTGGTCCGCGACCTCCACCCGGGCCGCGTACCCTTCGTGGACGTCAGCCCCTTGAGCGCCGGCCGGTCGCGGCCGACGCCCCGCGCCCGGAGGCCCACCTCGTATGACAGAGCTCCATCTGTGGCTGCGCCACGAGGTCCGCAGCACCGAACGCCGCACGCCGATCGTGCCGTCCGACGCCCGGCGGCTCGTCGACGGCGGAGTGACGCTGACCGTGGAGGAGTCCCCGCAGCGGATCTTCCCGATCGAGGAGTACGAGGCGGCGGGCTGCCGCGTCGCGCCGGCGGGCTCGTGGGTGTCGGCGCCGCAGGACGCCGTCGTCATCGGACTGAAGGAACTCCCCGACGGACCAGGTGAGCTGACGCACCGGCACATCTTCTTCGGGCACGCCTACAAGCGGCAGCCGGGCGCCGAGGCCCTGCTGCGGCGCTTCGCCGCCGGGGGAGGGGTGCTCCTCGACCTGGAGTACCTGGTGGACGACGACGGCCGCCGGCTCGCCGCGTTCGGATTCTGGGCCGGTTACCTGGGCGCCGCCCTGGCCGTGCTCCAGCAGCGGGGCAGGCTCGTCGCGCCCCTCACGCCCACGTCGAAGGAAGAGCTGGACAGGACGCTCCAACGTGCCGACGGGGACGAGGAGTTCACCGCCCTGGTGATCGGCGCCCTGGGCCGCAGCGGCCGGGGCGCGCGCGTCGCCTTTCGCACGGCCGGGATCGAGCCGACCTGCTGGGACCTTGCCGAGACCCGCGCCCTGGACCGCCCGGCCCTGCTCGGTCACGACGTCATGGTGAACGCGGTCCTCGCCACCACCCCCGTCCCGCCCTTCCTGCGGGAACAGGACGTTCAGGAGGGGACCGACCCCGCCCGCCGCCTGCGCACCCTCTGCGACGTCACCTGCGACGTCGGCTCCCCGCTGAACGTCCTGCCGGTCTACGACCGCACGACGGACTGGACGGATCCGGTGCGCCGCCTGCGCAAGGAACCCCCTCTGGACCTGATCGCCATCGACAACCTGCCGTCCCTGCTGCCGCAGGAGTCCAGCACCGACTTCTCGGCGGCACTCGTGCTCCAGCTGCTGGAGTTCGGTGTGGGCGGCCCGTGGGGGCGTTGCCTCGACCGGTTCCACCAGGCCTGCCGTGAACTCGGCATCGCAGAAGGGGAGTTCCGCCATGTCTGACGGCGTTCCGGCGAGCGGCACCGTCCACTGGATCGGCGCCGGACTGTCCACGGGCAGCGGACTTGCCCGGTTGTGCGAGGCGGCCGGGCGCGTACGGCTGTGGCACCGCACCGAGGAGCGCGCCGCAGACGCCCTCGACAGCCTGGGCCTGACCACTCGCGCCGAGCCCCGCGCGTACACGCTCCCCGCGCTCACCGCCGAACTGACGCCCGGCGACATCGTCGTATCGATGCTGCCCGCGCCGGAGCACGCCGGGATCCTGGCCGCCTGCGTGGGCGCGCGAGCCCACTTCGCCTGCTCCAGCTATGTGTCGGACGCCGTACTGGAGCAGGTGCCCGAGGCCGCGAAGGCGGGGCTGGTCGTCCTCACGGAGGCGGGGCTCGACCCCGGCATCGACCACCTCTTCGCGCACGGCCTCGTCGCCCGCGCGAGGGAGGCGATCGGCGACGGTACGGCGGCCTCGTACCGGTTCACCTCGTACTGCGGCGGCATTCCGGCCGTCCCGAACGACTTCAAGTACCGCTTCAGCTGGGCGCCGGCCGGTGTGCTCAACGCCCTGCGCTCGCCTGCCCGTTACGTCGAGGACGGCGCCGAGACCACGGCGGACCGCCCCTGGGAGGTCACCAGGCCGCACGTCCTCGACGGCGAGACCTTCGAGGTCTACCCGAACCGCGACAGCGTTCCCTTCGTCGAGCAGTACGAGCTGCCGGCCGCCTGGCAGGCGCGGTCCTTCGTCCGCGGCACCCTGCGCCTGGAGGGCTGGCTGCAGGCCTGGGACGCCGTGTTCGAGGAGCTCAAGGCCGGTGACGATGCTCGAATCGCAGCCTTGGCAAGGGAGTTGGCGGACCGGTACCCGACGACGGACGCCGACCGTGACCGCGTCGTCCTCGCCGTGTCGCTGGACGTGCAGGGCGGGGCGGGCCGGCGGTGGTCGGGAAGCTACCTCCTCGACCTGGTGGGCGACGCGGAGGAAAGCGCGATGGCCCGTTGCGTCTCACGGCCGTTGGCCCTCGGCGTCCGGCACATCCTGGACGGCTCCCTGCCACCGGGCCTGAACCGGGCCGCCGAGACTGCGGCCCGGTCCGAGGAGTGGTTGGGTGAACTGGCCGGTGAGGGCGTGGACTTCACCCTTCGCGTCGACCAATAGCCGACCAGCGGCCGACGGTTGGCCGACCGACGGCCGACACCGGTCGTCGATCGACAGCCGACCGGTGGTCGGTCGACACAGGGGCGCCGCTCAGCCGGTGACGGCCTCGTACACGAGCCTCTTGAGGTCCGGGTAGAGCTTCAGCGACGACTTCGGGCGGACCTGGGTCATGAACTGCACGGTCAGATCATGGCTCGGGTCCACCCAGAAGGTCGTCGTCGCCACGCCGCTCCAGCCGTACGAGCCAAGGCCCGAGGGCGCGAGGGTGCGCTCGGGATCGATGACGACGGAGACGCCGAGGCCGAAGCCGACGCCGTCGTTGCCGGGCTCGTCATGGGCCGGGCGGCTGCCGAAGGCGCGCAGGTCGGCGCCGCCGGGAAGGTGGTTGGCGGACATCAGGTCCACCGACTCGGGGGTGAGGACGCGGACGCCGTCGAGTTCGCCGCGGCGGCGCAGCAGCTCCATGAAGCGGTGCACGTCGTGCGCGGAGGCCACCATTCCGCCGCTGCCGGACAGGAAGCGGGGCCGCCCGCGCAGCGGCAGCCCGGCGATCGGCTCGATGCCGCCGTCGGCCGTCTCGCCGTACAACTCCGAGAGCCTGACCGCCTGTTCGTCCGGGACGCAGAATCCGGCGTCGGTCATGCCGAGCGGGCCGAGGATGCGCTCGGCGAAGAACGCGTCGAGCGGCTGCCCGGACGCGACCTCGATCACTCTGCCGAGCACATTGGTGGCGACCGAGTAGTTCCACTGCGTGCCCGGCTCGAACTGCAGCGGCAGGCGCGCGTACGCGTCGACGGTCGTGGCCAGGTCCGAGCCCGGCAGCACCGCCGACTCGAGGCCGGCCGCGCGGTAGAGGGCGTCGACGGGGTGGGAGTGGTAGAAGGCGAAGGTCAGGCCCGCGGTGTGGGTCAACAGGTGCCGGATCAGCAGGGGTTGGACGGCAGGGCGGGTCCTGACCTCGGCGCCCGAACCGCTCTCGTACACCTGCGGTTCGGCGAAGGCCGGAAGGTGGCGGGCCACCGGGTCGTCGAGCGACAGTCGGCCCTCCTCCACGAGTATCAGCGCGGCGACCGAGGTGACCGGCTTGGTCATGGAGTAGAGCCGCCACAGGGTGTCGGCCTCGACGGGCAGCCCGGCCGCGACGTCCCGCCGGCCGTGGGTGGTGAGGTGGGCGACGCGTCCACCGCGGGCCACGGCGACCAGAAAGCCGGGCAGGCGTCCTTCGTCGACGTAGTGGGCGATGTGCTGGTCGAGGCGGTCCAACGCCTTCGCGTCCAGCCCGGCCTCGCCCGGGTCGACCTCTTGTCGCAGCTGTGCCATCGCTCTCCTCCGAATGCGCTCGTCGAGGTGCGCTCCGGCAAATACCCCGCCCGAACGGCCTCAGACTCATGGTCGCGCAGGAATCCGGGCACGGTCCCCCTGTTGACCATGATTGATCGTTGCGGAGGAACGTTTCGGCAACGCACGGCCCGCCACCGCCCCGACCACGGCCACGGTGGCGAGGACGAACAGCGGCAGCCCGTGCCCGTGGCCCAGCCCCATGAGCGTCGTCGCGGCGGCCACGCCCAGCACCGGCCCGACGTTCATCGCCGTCTGCTGCAACCCGCCCGCCACCCCCGCCGACTCCGCGGCGGCCTGTCGTACGACGACATGGGTGGCCGTCACCATCACCGTGCCGAAACCGGCCCCCAGCAGCGCGAATCCGGTGCAGAACGCGACGCTGCCCGAGGCCCGGCCCAGCACCAGGATCCCGGCGGCCAGGACGGCCATCGCCGTCACGGTCGTACGGCGGGCCCCGGCCCGGCGCAGCAGCACCGCGCACCCCGGCGCGGCGAGGATCATCAGCGCCGCGAGCGGCAGGCTGAGCAGGGCCATGTGCAGCGGGTCGACACCGAGCGTGTCCTGGAGCAGGAAGGTCGCGACGAAGAGCGTGCCGTTCAGGGCCGCCGAGGCGGCGACCAGGATCCCGAGCGCGGACCCGACGGCCACCGAGCCGACGACATCCCGCGGCACCAGCGGGCTCGCGGTCCGCCGCTCGTGCCGTACGAAGGCGACGCCCGTGATCACGACCAGCGCCAGACCGACCGCACTCGCCGCCGTCCATCCGCTGTCCGCCAGCGCGACCAGGCTCTGGACCAGACAGGCCAGGGTCACCGCGAGCAGGAGCGCTCCGGGCACGTCGAGGCGGGCGGGGGAGGGCGCGGCCCTAGGGTGCGTTTCAGAAGTGATCTTCTGAGGTCCTAATGAGTGTTGCGTTCGGCGGCGGCATGCCACCAGCCGGGCGGGGATGGGCCGATGACTTTGGCGGTGGGTTGGTCGGGATGCAGTCCGAGCCGCCGTAGTGCGTCGGCCCGAGTGCGGATGTCGAACCAGCCGTGCCAGTGGCCGTCAGGACCGATGCCGCAGGCAAGTCCCCAGCGGATTTCGTCCTGTTCAAAGGGCATCCAGTCGATACTGCGGTCGCGCAGTCAAACGCGCGCGGCCGCCATCGGCCGGAGGCAGCCGGGCAGGTTTTCGTAGGCTGCGATGGTGATCCAGTCTGCGCTCGGCGTGTCCATGGAATCCATGATGCCGGGCGGTCACCTGTGCGTCACAACCATTCGTTGATGGCTGCGACCAGCACGGTGGCTTCGTAGCGGACGGCGAGCTTGTCGTATCTCGTGGCGACTGCGCGGTGGCGCTTCAGGCGATTGATGCCGCACTCCACCGCGTGGCGCTCTTTGTAGTCGGCCGTGTCGAATTTCGGCGGCCGGCCACCGTGGGAACCGCGTTTCTTGCGGTTGGCGATCTGGTCGCGCTTCTCCGGGATCGTGCAGCGGATACCGCGCTTGCGCAGGTAGGCGCGGTTCGCGCGGGAGCCGTACGCCTTGTCGGCGCGAACCTTGGCCGGCCGGGTGCGCGGGCGGCCCGGCCCGAGCCTGGGCACCCGGATCCGCTCCAGGACCACCTGGAACTGCGGGGAGTCGCCGCGCTGCCCGGCCGTGATGACCAGCGACATCGGCTTCTGGGCCTGCTCGACCGCCAGATGGAGCTTGGTCGTCAGCCCGCCCCGGGAGCGTCCGAGGCCGTGGTCGTCGGGCTCGGTGAAGACGCCTCCTGGCGGCTCGACCTGCAGCTCCCCTTTGCGGGCACCGGCCGCGTGCTGGTGGGCGCGGGCGATGGTCGAGTCCACCGAGACGTCCCAGGTGATCAGTCCCTCGGCGTCGGCCCGGGCCTGCAGTCGCTCGAAGATGCGGTGCCAGGTGCCGTCGCGCTGCCAACGCCGGAAGAGGCCGTAGACCGTCTCCCACGGGCCGTACCGCTCGGGCACGTCCCGCCAGGGAGCACCAGCGCGAGTGCGCCAGCGTATGCCGTCTATCAACTGCCGCTTGGTGTGCACCGGTGGCCGTCCAGGCTTCTTCCCGAGCGGGAGCAGCGGCTCCAGTTTCGCCCACTGCACACTCGTCAGGTCATGCCTCGCCATGAAGTGGATCTTGCCACATCAAGATCCACTTCTGAAACACGCCCTAGGGCCGCGCACCGTGAGCGCGAGCAGGCCGAAGGCGAGCGCCGGTACGACGTTGACGAAGAACATCGCCCGCCAGCCCGGCCCGGACACCAGCGCCCCGCCCAGCACGGGCCCCGCGGCGGCCGCCAGTCCGATCGCACTGGTCCGCACGGCGATCGGCATCCGCAGCCGGTCGGGCGGGAACGCGGCCCGCAGCATCCCGAGCGTGGCCGGCTGCAAGAGAGCCCCGAACACGCCCTGCACGACCCGCAGACCGATCAACCAGCCGATGCCGGGCGCCAGGCCGATGCCCGCCGACGTCACCCCGAAGCCCAACATCCCCAAGGCGAAGACCCGTTGATGCCCGTACCGGTCGCCGAGCCGCCCGGAGAACACCAACAGGCCCGCCACCGCGATCAGATAGCCGGTGCTGGTCCACTGCACCTGCGCGAAGGACGCGCCCAGGTCGCGTTGCAGGGTGGGCTGCGCGACGGTGAGGACCGTGCCGTCCAGAGCGACGATCACGGCCCCGACCACACTGCTCGCGAGCGTCAGGGCGCGGTGAGGGCTCATGCTTCGTCCCCGAGGTGTGCGTCGAGAGCCGACCGCAGCAGGCGTACGAAGTCGTCGGCGCCCGTGGCGAGTTGGAGGCTGCCCCAGCCCCACAGCTGGGCGATGCCGTGCAGGTTCGCCCACAGCGCGCCCGCGACGAGCCGGGCGTCCGCTTCGGGCCGGGCCCGCCCGACCAGCTCCACCAGGCGCCCGAACAACGGAAGGCTGGTGTCGCGCAGACCCAAGTGGCCGCTCTCCAGCAGATCGTGGCGGAACATCAACTCGTACATGCCGCGGTTGTCGAGAGCGAACTCCAGATAGACGCGGCCCAGTGCCATCAGCTGCTCGCGCGCAGGCGCCGAATCGTCGCCGACCTCCGCCGTCGCCCGCCGGGCCAGCTCGGCGAACCCGCGGCGCGCGATGGCGGACAGCAGCTCCAGGTGGGTGGGGAAGTAGCGGCGGGGCGCCCCGTGCGAGACACCGGCCCGGCGCGCGATCTCCCGCAGGGTCAGCGCCTGCGCGCCTTCCCGGGCGACCAGCTCCACCCCGACGTCGACCAGCCGGGCACACAGACCTGTCTCCGATTCGCGCGTCTCCGATTCATGCGTGGCCGATTCATGCGTGGACGACTCAGACATAGACACTGTCTACCAGCTGCGCGTAGACAGTGTCTACCGGAAATCGTGATCACGGGAATGCGAGGGTCCATCGGGCGAGTTGTTCCGGATATGACTCAGGACACACTGCTCGAGTTGCTCTCCGACGGCCGCGGCGGGGTGCTGGTCACCCTCAAACGGGACGGCCGCCCCCAGTTGTCGAACGTCAGCCACCACTACTACCCGGACGAGGGAGTCATCCGGATCTCGGTCACGGACGACCGCGCCAAGACCCGCAACCTGCGCCGGGACCCGCGGGCGTCGTACCACGTGTCCGCCCCCGACCGCCGGGCCTACACCGTCGCCGAGGGCACCGCCGACCTCTCGCCCGTCGCGAAGGACCCGCACGACGACACGGTCGAGGAGCTGATCGGCCTGTACCGCGAGGTCCTGGGCGAGCACCCCGACTGGGACGACTACCGCGCCGCGATGGTCCGCGACCGGCGCCTGGTGGTGCGGCTGCACGTGGAGCGGGCGTACGGGATTCCCAAGGGGGCCAACAGCGGCTGAGCGCCGCTCGCTCGGCTTTCGGGAACTTCAGGAACAGGCTTCCCGGCAGCCGGTCCGCGCACCCCGGCCGTCCCTGAAACCGGCCGGAGTGCGCGGAGATCCCCATGATTACCGCAGCGCGTGCAATGCCTCAACGGCGAACGGGTGTTGCCGTCGCGGCCGGCGCAGTGGTCGTCGAAGAAGCGGGTGTCGAACTTCAGGCCGTCGACGTCGTAGGTGTCCATCAGCTTCTTCAGGTTGGCCTGGTACCAGGCCTTCGCCTCGGGGTTGGCGTGGACCTAGGACCTAGGACCCTGGGCGCAGGGCGGACGACCGATGGTCCGGCGATCACGGACTGCCTAGGCTGCGAGGGAGGCGCCGCAGCTCAGGAAGAGGTCACAATGCCCGTCAACGGCCGCAGCCACATCCGTATCGCCCGCCCGTCCCGGGACCTCGCCGCCGCCGAGCGGTTCTGGGTGCGGGGGCTCGGCCTGAGCGTGGTGTGGCGGACCGAGGGCGGCTCCGAACCCGGCGAGCACGACCTGCTCATGCTCGGTTGGCCGGACGCCGGCTGGCACCTGGAACTCGTCCACGAACCCGCCCGCCCCGTCGAGCCCCGGCCCACCGAGGAGGACCTCCTGGTCGTCTACGTCGACGGGCCGGTACCGGAGGACCTGGTGGCCCGGCTGGAGGAGTACGGCGGCAAGCGGGTGCCGTCGCCCAATCCGTACTGGAACCGGTGGGGCGTCACCATCGAGGATCCGGACGACTACCGCCTGGTGCTGTGCGAGCGGGGCTGGTCCAACGCGTAGCGCACGGGTGCTTGCCGTCCCCTCGTCACGGGCATAGCCTCCGCGCGTGATCAATGGGGCACATGTGGTGATCTACACCCGCGACGCCGAGGCGGACCGCGCCTTCTTCCGGGACGTCCTCGGCTGGGCGCACGTCGACGCCGGGCACGGCTGGCTCATTTTCAAGGCGCCGCCCGCCGAGGTCGCCTTCCATCCGGCCGAGGGCGAGCCGTCGCACGAACTGATGCTGATGTGCGACGACATCGACGCCACGACCGTCGAACTCACCGAGAAGGGCGTGGAGTTCACGCGGCCGCTGGAGGAGGCGCGCTGGGGTCGGGTGACCGGCTTCCGGCTGCCGGGGGGCGGTGAGGTCGGGTTGTACGAGCCGCGTCATCCGCGGGCGACTTAGGGGCAGTGCTATGTGACATACCACCTGTTACCACCTGCGCCATGTCACATGGCGCAGGTGGTAACAGGTGGTATGTCACATAGCAGTCCTGATACGGGGCCGGGCCGTCAGGCCGTCACCGTCTCCGGCTGTGATGCTCCCTGCGGTGCGCGTTCGCCCAGGTGCTCCGACGGGACCTTGTGGGTTTCGCGGGCCGTGAGCGCGGCGATGACCGGTGGGACGCACAGGGCCGCGGTGAACAGGGCCACCGACGACCAGTCGTCGCCGTCGGGGCCCGCGATCTGCGCGGCGAACGTGACCGCGAAGCCGGCCACGGCGAAGCCGATCTGGGTGCCGATCGCCATGCCGGACAGGCGGACTCGGGTGGAGAACATCTCGCCGTAGAAGGAAGGCCAGACGCCGTTCGCGGCGCTGTAGACGATGCCGAAGGTGACGATGCCCAGGATCAGGGTCAGCGCGTAGTTGCCGGTGGAGATCGCCCAGAGGTACAGGAACATCGTGATCGCGCTGCCGACGGCGCCGATCAGGAACACGGGGCGGCGGCCGATGCGGTCCGACAGGGAGGCCCACAGGGGGATCGCGGCGAGCGCCACGAGGTTGGCGAGCGCGCCCACCCACAGCATGGAGGAGCGGGACATGCCGACCGAGTCGCTGGTGGCGTAGGCGAGGGCCCAGACCGTGAAGATCGTGGAGACCGAGGCGATGAGCGCGCCGCCGATCACCCGCAGCACGTCCACCCAGTGCTCGCGCAGCAGTACCGCCAGCGGCAGCTTCACGACGCCGTCGGTGGCCGCCTGCTTCGCGAAGGCCGGCGTCTCCTGGAGCTTGCGGCGGATGACGTAGCCGACGACGGCGACCGCGACGCTCGCCCAGAACGGGACCCGCCAGCCCCAGGACAGCAGCTGGTCCTCGGGGAGTGCGGCGACCGGGATGAAGACCAGGGTGGCGATGAGCTGGCCGCCCTGGGTGCCGCTCAGGGTGAAGCTGGTGAAGAAGCCGCGCCGGTGCGGTGGCGCGTGTTCCAGGGTCATCGAGTTGGCGCTGGCCTGCTCGCCCGCCGCCGAGATGCCCTGCAGGACGCGGCAGGCGACCAGCAGGACCGGGGCGAGCGTGCCGACCTGGTCGCGGGTGGGCAGACAGCCGATGAGGAACGTCGACAGGCCCATCAGGATCAGCGTGAAGACCATGATCTTCTTACGGCCGACACGGTCGCCGAAGTGTCCGAGGAACAGCGCGCCGACGGGCCGGGCCGCGTATGCGACGCCGAACGTGGCCAGCGACAGCAGGGTCGCGGTGGCCGGATCGGAATCGTCGAAGAAGACCTTCGGGAAGATCAGCGCGGCCGCGCTGCCGTAGATGAAGAAGTCGTAGTACTCCAGGGCGCTGCCGATCCAGGCGGCGGCGGCCGCCTGTTTCGGCTGTCCGACGGCTTCGGCAGGGTCGCGGGGTGCGACGGAGTGCGACAAGGCGTGCTCCTTCGGGGGAACTCCAGCGTAGGTGGAGTGAGCGGAGGGGTGAGGTGCAGGTGCCTGCCGGGTCTCGGCTAATTAACCCACTGGATAGTTAGTGTCGGTGGGTAGGGATGTTGCGCTCAGGTTTCCCGGGTGTCAAGAGGTGGCGTCGTGCGGCCTCAGCCGGCCGTCCGCTCCGCCGTCAGGTAGGCGATCACCATGTCGCCGAGCATGGCGCGGTAGTGCTCGCGCTGGGCGGGGTCCACCAGGTCGCGGCCGAACAGGGCGCCGAAGGTGTGCCGGTTGGCGACCCGGAAGAAGCAGAAGGAGCTGATCATCGCGTGCAGGTCGACGGCGTCGACATCGGCCGTGAACAGGCCGGACTCCTGCCCGGAGGCCAGGATGCGACGGATCACGTCGAGCGCGGGGGAACCGATCTTCCCGAGCTTCTCGGAACCGGCGATGTGCTCGGCCCCGTGGATGTTCTCGATGCTGACCAGGCGGATGAAGTCGGGGTGCTGCTCGTGGTGGTCGAAGGTCACCTCGGCGAGCCGGCGGATCGCCGCGACCGGGTCCAGGTGCTCGACGTCCAGATCCTGCTCGGCCTCGCGGATCACGCCGTAGGCGCGCTCGAGGACGGCCGTGAACAGCTGCTCCTTGCCGCCGAAGTAGTAGTAGATCATCCGCTTGGTGGTGCGGGTGCGGGCGGCGATCTCGTCGACCCGGGCGCCGTCGTAGCCGGCCCGTGCGAACTCCTGCGTGGCCACGTCGAGGATCTCGGCCTGGGTGCGGGCGGCGTCACGGATCCGCCCGTTCGGTCGTGCCGGTTCGTCGACGCTGGTCATCGGGTTCCTTCGGGAGTGCGAGGAGAGTGCGGCCGGTGCCGCAGATTCTAGAAGGCGGGCCGGGCGCCGCCGTCGGGGTCTTCCCCGGAGAGCCGACGGGCTGGTATAGCTAACGTACTGGTTCGTACATTAGTCAGGCATTGGCGCTCAGCTCAGGAGGTCCACGTGGCCAAGGACTCGTTTCTCGTCGGACTGATCGGCGCCGGCATCGGCCCGTCCCTCAGCCCGGCGCTGCACGAGCGGGAGGCGGACCGGCAGGGCCTGCGCTACCTGTACCGACTCATCGACATCGACACACTCGGCGTGCCCCCGGAGGCGGTGGGCGACCTGGTGCGGGCCGCCCGCGACCTGGGCTTCGACGGGCTGAACATCACGCACCCGTGCAAGCAACTCGTCATCGAGCACCTGGACGCGCTCGCCCCGCAGGCCGAGGCGCTCGGTGCGGTCAACACCGTCGTCTTCGAGGGCGGACGCGCGATCGGGCACAACACCGACGTCACCGGTTTCGCCGCCTCGTTCGCGCGCGGGCTGCCCGATGTGCCGCTGGAGCGGGTCGTGCAGTTGGGTGCGGGCGGAGCGGGGGCGGCGGTCGCTCACGCGACGCTCACCCTTGGCGCCGGGCGGGTCACCGTCGTCGATGCGCTGGCGGACCGGGCCGCGGATCTTGCCGCCTCCCTGAACCGCCACTTCGGTGAGGGCCGCGCGGCTGCCGCCGGCCCTGACCGGCTGGCCCGGCTGCTCGGCTCCGCCGACGGCATCGTGCACGCCACCCCGACGGGCATGGCCGCCCACCCGGGCCTGCCCTTCCCCGCGGAATTGCTCCACCCCGGCCTGTGGGTCGCCGAGGTCGTCTATCGGCCTCTGGAGACCGAACTGGTGCGTGCCGCCCGGGCGTTGGGGTGTGCCGCTCTGGACGGGGGTGGGATGGCTGTGTTCCAGGCGGCGGACGCCTTTCGGCTGTTCACCGGGTGTGAGCCCGACAGTGGTCGGATGCTGGCTGACTTTGCGGAGTTGGGCGGGGGTGTCGAGAGCCCGGTGGGCAAGGCCGTATGAAAGCTGCGGGTTGTCTGTGGTTGCTCACGCAGTTCCTCGCGCCGCCAGAGGGCGTTGCAGTACGGCAGTTCTAAGGAGCAGGTCCATGCGTACGTCCATCGCCACCGTCTCCCTCAGTGGCTCTCTTACCGAGAAGCTGGCGGCTGCCTCGCGGGCCGGGTTCGACGGGGTCGAGATCTTCGAGAACGACCTGCTCGCGAGTCCCCTCACCCCGGAGGAGATCCGCGCCCGCTGTGCCGACCTCGGTCTGACCATCGACCTCTACCAGCCGATGCGGGACATCGAGGCCGTGCCCGAGGAGGAGTTCGCGCGCAATCTGCGGCGGGCGCGGCACAAGTTCGAGCTCATGCGGCGGCTCGGAGCCGACACGGTTCTCGTCTGCTCCAGCGTTTCGCCGCTCGCCGTGGACGACGACGCCCTCGCCGCCGAGCAGTTGAGCCAACTGGCCGATCTGGCAGAGGACTTCGGCATCCGCATCGCCTATGAGGCGCTTGCCTGGGGTCGGCACGTCAGTACGTACGACCACGCCTGGCGCATCGTCGAGAGTGCGGACCACCCGGCGCTCGGCACCTGTCTCGACAGCTTCCACATCCTTTCCCGCGGCTCGGATCCCAAGGGCATCGAGGACATCCCCGGCGAGAAGATCTTCTTCCTGCAGCTCGCGGACGCCCCGCTGCTCGCGATGGACGTCCTGCAGTGGAGCCGCCACTACCGCTGCTTCCCGGGGCAGGGCGGCTTCGACGTCGCAGGGCTCGTGCGGCACGTGCTGCGTACGGGATACGCCGGCCCGCTCTCCCTCGAGGTCTTCAACGACGTCTTCCGGCAGGCCGAGGCAGGCCCCACGGCGGTCGACGCGCACCGTTCCCTGCTGGTCCTCCAGGAGACGGTGGGCCTGGCCGATCTGCCCGCCCCCGTCGTCCCCACGGGCGTCGCCTTCGCCGAGTTGGTCACACCCGATGCCGAGCCCGTCTCGGCCGTGCTGTCCGCGCTGGGGTTCGCCCGTACGGCACGCCATCGCACCAAGCCGGTCGAACTGTGGCAGGCAGGAGAGGCCCGGGTCCTGGTCAACACCGGGCCGGCCGCCCGCCGCGACGGCACCGGGCTCGCCGCGATCGGCCTGGAGTCACCGGACCCGACGGGCGCCGCACGCCGTGCCGAGGCACTGTTGGCACCCGTTCTGCCACGCCGCCGCGCGGCCGACGACGCCCCGCTGGACGCCGTGGCGGCTCCCGACGGCACGGAGCTGTTCTTCTGCGCCACGGGCCGACCCGAACTGCCCGACTGGCGGGGAGACTTCGAGGACGTCGAGCACACCGAGGACGACTCGGGCGTGCGGCGCATCGATCATCTCGCTCTCGTCCAGCCCTGGCACCACTTCGACGAGGCCACCCTCTTCCACCGCAGCGTCCTCGGCCTGTCCGCCCAGGAGAGCGTGGACGTCGCCGATCCGTACGGCCTGCTGCGCAGCCGTGCCGTCACTTCCGCCGACGGCGGCATCCGTATCGCGTTGTCCGTCGGTGCGGCACCGGCCGACGACACGGTCCACGCCCAGCACATCGCCCTCGCCACGGACGACGTGGTGGCCGTGGCGCGTCGCTTCCGTGAGGCGGGCGGCCTGCTGTTGCCGATGCCCGCGAACTACTACGACGACCTGGCCGCCCGATTCGAGTTCGCCGACGGCGAGTTGGAGGCGTACCGCGAACTCGGGATCCTCTACGACCGGGACGCCCATGGGGAGTTCCGGCACTGCTACACGCACACCGTCGGGCGGGTGTTCTTCGAACTCGTCCAGCGTGATGGGGGATACCGGGGTTACGGCGCCCAGAACGCGCCCGTGCGGCTGGCCGCGCAGCACGCCGCGCGGCGGCTCACTGGCGGCTGACGGTTCTGGTCACGCCGGTGACGACCGTCGTGGCCAGGATCCAGCCGGTGATGATCAGGGCGTAGGAGAGGTACTGATACCAGCCCTTCGGCGCGAAGGCGCCCTCCTGGCCGAAGGAGATCACCGGGAGGAGCAGGTCGAGGGTGTAGAAGACCGGGCTGAAGTGGGGAGCCTCGGCCGCCTTGAGCGGGCGTGGGTGGTGCAGGGCGTACGAGATCGAGCCGATCGCCAGGAGCGACAGCAGCCAGACGGCGGCGCGCAGGGGGCGGAAGCCGTAGCCGACGGTGGCGTCCTGGACGTAGCCCCAGACGCGGCCGTACCAGGCGCGGGTGGAGCGCAGGCGGCGCTGCTTGGCAAGTTGGACCAGGCGGGCCGCGTAGTCGTCGCCGATACGGCGGTAGGCCGCGGTCAACTGCTCATAGGCGTGGGGTTCGTAGGCGAGGTCCCGGTCCAGCATCGGCAGCCGGCGTTCGGCGGGTTCGTGCGGGGTGAGCGTGGTGTAGGTGAGGTCGCTGAGGAAGACCTTGTCCGGCAGTATCTCCGGGTCCAGATACAGGACTTCGATGTGCGCGCGGCGCAGGTTGAGGATCCCCTCGATGACGCCGCCCTTGCGCAGCCACAGCTCGCCGACGGTGCAACTGCTCACGCGCAACGCCGTGCCGTCGGCGTTCGACAGGTGCGCGCGGGTCAGGTCGAAGCGACCCGGTGTGCGAGAGCCGCGGAAGTCGACGCGACCTTGGGCCCGCACGTGTCGCATGCGAAGGTCGGCGCCCGTTTCGAAGGTCAGGGCACTCAGCGCGGTGGCTCCGGGGTTGTGGAACTCTGCCCCCTCCAGATTCACCGCGCCGGCCACGGAAGCCCCGTCGAACCGTGTCTGGCCGTATGCCCGCATCTCCGGCGCCCACATGTCGTCGCCGATCTCGGCATGGTTCAGCTGCAGGACCGGCTCGTCGGCGTCCGGCGACGTGAACTCGGCCCTGTCCATGAACAGTGCCGCGGAGATCTGCGCCCCGCCGAGCCGCACGGGTCCCCGGAACCGGCATTCCGTCATGCGCAGCACGCCGTCGATCCGGGTGCTGCCCACGCTCACGCCGGGCAGTACGGAACCCCTCAGATTGAGCTGGCGCAGTCGTGTGCCGTAGAGATTGGGCTCGTCGTCGAAGGAGCAGTGCGTGAGGCTGACGGCGTGGTCCAGCACCGCGTACATCAGGGACAGCTTCCCGGTGATCCGGGCCCCCGCCACCTTGAGGGCGGCGATCTCGCCCTCCTCCTGCGGCGCGCCGACCAGGAGCGCCTTCAGCACCGACGCCCTCAGTGTGCGCTCGGGCCCCCAACCGTTCCCGTCGGCCGCGTCCTCGTCCGGGGTCGTGCGGAAGTCCACCCGCTCGCCCCGCGCGAAGGCGCGCCACACCCGCTCCTCGGCCGGCGTCAGATCATTGATCTCCACACAGCGGGACTCTAATCCCACAACTCCGCATGCCGCCGGTGCGTGTCCGTCAGCCCGTTCACGAAGAACCGCTCGTAGTACTCCCGTTCCACGTGATGGGCCTGCAACCAGATGCCCGGCACATGGATCGCGTCCGTGTGCGCCGGGAACCGGCGGTGGGTGCGGATGACGTACTCGCAGATGTCCCGCGCGCAGTCGATGACCCGCTCGTCGTACTCGCTTGCCTCCGCGACGTAGCGCTGCCCGTAGTCCTCCTTGTAGATGCGGGTGAAGACGTCCTTGTCGGTGTAGATCCCGCCGGTGCCGAACTTGGCGCCGATCACCGAATCGACCGCGTCCGACATCGACTTGTGCGCGGGCGGACACGCGGCCGCGATGAGGGATTCGCCCTCCCGCGAGGTGAGCCCCACCGGGTGGGAGCGCAGGGTCGCGTACGTCGGGAGGGGGACGTGCCAGCGCCACACGTCCGCGAGCCGCCAGCGCGGGGTGACGAAGGTGAAGCCGAGCATCCTGCCGTACGCCCGCGAGAACTTCGGGTCGCCCAGGGCTATTTGGGGGTTGATCGACGCGTGGATCCAGGCGCCGAGTCCCATCGCCTCCGTCGTCAGCATCAGGTTCTGGAGGAGCAGATCCGCCTCTATCTGCGTGCGCATCGGGCCGAGCGCGCCGAGCGGGAGCTTCAGGTCCCCGTTCAGGAAACCGTTCCTGACCCACTTCTTCACCCCGGCGGGGCGGTAGAAGTTGCGGTCGTCCACGAGAGTGGGGCGGGCGCCGTCCGGTTGTGTCAGCAGGTACATCAACGCGTTGATGTACTGGTGGGAGAGGTCCACCACCGGGAAGAACACCGTCGTTCCGGCCAGGTTGGACAGGAAGCGGTTCGAGTCGAGGTACGCCGGGAAGTCCCGCTTGTTCTGCGGTACGTCGAGCCGGTGGTCGAGGACCTTCACCTTGGCCTGCGCTGCCCGCGACACCAACGTCTCGGCGTCGAACGGCTCTTGGGGCGCGGGCGACAGCTTGCGCAGGTAGTACGTGCCCGTGTCGTTGATCATGAAGAAGTGCGTGCCCTGCGCGTTGTCCGGGCTGCCCGCGGTCCGGCCGGCCATGGTCAGGTTGGGCTTGGCCATGATGGGCTTGCCGTCGCGGGGGTCCTCGAAGGGGCGGTCCGGCATGGTGAGGCCCGTGCAGCCGGTGATCGCGATCAGCACCGCCTCCTCCAGCTCCGACAGCGGCTGTCGGGTGTGCGTGGAGCGGTAGCTCATCGAACCGGCCGGGACCGACGCGCCCCGGCTGACGCGGTGGGTGCGCCGGTGCCAGACCGTGTCCAGCAGGGGCCGGCCGAACAGGTCGGCCAGCCCCGGGTGTCCGTCAACTGTGCTCATTCACGCCCCCGTTGACGCCTTCGTCGCCCGTGGGCCGCACCGTCCGCCACGGCGCGAACGCGCTCGCCCGGCGCGGCAGCAGCGCCGCCAGCTCCGGGCAGTGCCGCAGGATCACGGAGTTCATGCCGCCCCGCTCCACCCAGTCGATGCCCAGCGGCGTGTACACCTCGGGCCGGTAGTCGACGTTGAGGAAGCGGTCGGACTGCAGGCGCCGGGTCGCCATCAGGATGAAGATGCGGAACGCCGTGTCGCTGAAGCCGAAGCCGGTCGGCGGGTTCTCCCCGAACAGCCCTACCACCGTGTCGATCTCGTCGACCGAGCCGTAGACCTCCTTGAGCCGGGCGAGCGTCTCCGCGTTCTCCGTGAGCTCCTCGAAGGAGCGGATGCGCGGCTTGTGCAGGCCCTCGCGGAAGTCGTTGTAGCGCGGCACGCCACGGCGCCGAGTCCGTACGAGGTCCACCACCGACAGGTCGATGATCTCGCCGTCCCGCTCGAAGTGCTGGAGCGAGCGCGGGTAGTTGTGCAGGGTGATCGCGCCCGGGTGGGCGATGCCGAAGGAGTACAGGCTGTTCGCCAGCCCCGTCTTGCGGATCTGCGACTCCGCCGCCCCGCCCTGGATGTCCAGGAAGCCCACCGTCTCCAGACGCTGCCCGAAGTGGTGCTCGCGCAGCTCGAAGTCGTCGGGGACCAGCGGGTGCATGCGGTAGACGGTGACGAAGTCCTCGGTGAGCGAGTACGGGGCCGTGTGGTGGTCGGGCAGGGTCTTCGGGATGCCGGTGAGCGAGTGCGCCTCGAACAGCCACAGGCCCAGCTGGTTGAGCCAGTTCTTCGGCGGGCCCTGCCAGTTGGTCTTCAACCCTATGTCGATCGCCTCGGTGGCGAGGATTGCCGGGGTCCACTCCACCGTGTGGATCTTCGCGATCAGCGCCGAGACGACGAGCCGGCCGGTCTGGTAGATCCGCTCCTCGCTCATCGCGGGGTACTCGGCGCGCAGCGCGGCGCACACCGCGTTGTGCTCGCGGGCGAACAGCGTGTGCATGGCGCTGAGGCCCATCCACCAGCTCTCGTTGAAGCCGGTGAGCGGTACGCCGCCGTTGGTGCCGGAGGGCAAGTGGCCGTCCTCCAGGCGGAGTTCGGCGCGTCCGTCGGCCTCGCGCAGGAAGCGGGCGGTCTGCTCGTTCTCGCCGTACACCTCGGAGCCGTCCCACCAGTGGGAGGCGACGTTGCCGAAGAGGAGGGGCGGGCCGCCCGGTGTCTCGATGCCCTCGTTCTCCGCGAACCTCATCACGTTCTCGCCGGGGCCGCCGGGCGTGTTGTGCCAGGGCCCGCTGCCGGGCGGCAGTGGCACCTCGACACTGCGCTCACCGGCCTTGTACCGGCGGTGGTTGACCCAGTCGTGCACCTGGAACTGGATCCAGGCCGCGGCCAGGACATTGAGCGAGGTCGCGGGCACGAAGCTCTCGCGGTACAGGAGTTCGCGGCTGACGGTGACCGGGTTCGGGGTGTCGAAGAGGTCGGGACGGTAGTCCGGCTTCAGGTTGCGTCCGAAGGCCGCGCCGACCGCGCCCATCTTCGGGGCCGACAGATCGTTGTACGTCCCGTCGTACGACCGCTCGCCGCGCAGCCGCTCCGGGATCGGCGCCGGGACCCGCTGGGCTTTCGGCGGCGCCTCGCGCGGCTCGGTGTCGAGCAGGTTGCGGCGGCGCAGCACCTTGCGCAGGAACACCAGGTTCAGCAGGCTCAGCTGCAACGGCAGCCGGTGCCAGGGGACATACCGGTTCAGCAGGACGAAGGCCGCTTCCGTCGGGCGGCCGATCAGACGGTTGCGCAAGGGCTCCTCGGTGACGAACCTCAACCCCAGCCGGTGCGCGCTCGCCGCCTGGTACGCGGCCTTCCGGGCCCGGTTGAGGTTGCCCAGCGGACGGAACTCGTCCGTCGTGTACCAGGGGTTGAAGGCGAGGTCCTCGATCCGGCGTACGGTCTCACGGGCCCCGGCCGTGTTCAGGTCCTGGCGCGGGATCGTGAGCCGGGCCACCGCGATCGCGGGCGCCACCCCGTCCCGCCACTCCACCGAGGCGTCCTCGACCGGAGTGCGCCGTTCGTCGACGAACCGCTGCACGCACAGGTCGTAGCTGACGTCCCGCTGTGCCAGGCGGCGCGCGAACTCCCGGTGCAGAATGTCGGGGTCCCGGGGGTCCGTCGCGGACGCGGGCGGGCTGCCCGGTATGGGCCGCAGCAGGAACCGCACCGGTCCCGCCTCACCCCACAGGATCGCGCCCCGGCTCCAGAAGGTCTCGTTGGCAAGGGAGTCGACGGTGTGCCGGGTGGCCGCGCGCACATTGCGGCGCATCCGGTTCGCGGTGCCGAGTCCCACGGCCAGCGGCAGCTTCACCAGCAGCCCGAACGCCTTTTGCACGGGGCTGCGGGCGCCCGCCATGGCCTTCGCGAAGGCCACGAACTCCCGTGCGTTGCGGGCGTGCGAGACCGGATAACTGGTCGCCAGCAGGTCGTGGCTCTCCTCGTCCGACACCTGTACCCGCACGGCCGCCCCGCGCAGGTCGGGCGAGCCGTCGCCCTGCCGGATCCCGCTCGCGTTGGACAGCCGCACCACCGCCGGATACTCGGCGCCCGGCCGGGCGAACCCGACGCGCAGCGCCGCGGGGAGATCGTCGTGGAAGCGCAGCCGCGCGTTCTCCACGGCCACCGGCGCCTTGGCATGGAAGGTCCGGGCGATCCCACCGCCTCCCGCCCGCCGGTTCTTGACCTGCACCTTCATCAGTTCCCCGGCCAGCTGCTCGAACAACAGCCGTTCCGCCTCGGGACTACCGCCTTCGTACCGCTCGTAGTGCGGTTCTTGCCGCCCGGTCTCGGCCATGGGTCGTTTCCTTACGTACGGATACGTACGGGACAGGGCCCTGCACGCTACCTACGCCCCAGGGCGCTCGCAGCGATGGTTCGCGCCGATGTGCTCCGTCTTGCGCCTCATGCGAACAATTGGGCGGCGAGCGGCATTTGGGCACGTCAGTCGAGCCTGTGAGGGAGCCGTAACCTGCTGTGCCCGTACCACGGGCGCGCCCGCTCCCCAGCAGCCCCGTCCGCCGCCCCCGCGGTGGCCGGGGAACGACTCCCTCCCGGTTGACGGCTCCCGGCCGCGGTGGTGTGCTCACCACCCGCAGACGACCCGGGGGAGGTCCCACATGCGGGACGCCTACGTCAAAGGGCCCAGTTACGCTGCGTTGCGCCCCTGCAAGCCGGACACGGATCCGAGCAGCTTCCCGGTCTACCCCGACCTGGTCGACCGGCTCGTCGAGGACAAGCACCAGCCCGACCCCGACGGAGTCGTCCCGCACGTCCTGGCGACCTGTGCGGCCTACTCGTACGCCGGATTCGAGCAGCACAGCGACCCGGAGACCCTCTCCATGATCATGACCCGGCTCGGTCTGGAGGAGAACGACTGCCGGGTCTTCGAGCAGCGCGTCGACGCCATGTACATCGCGTCCGCCGCCTATCTGATCCAGGACAAGGACCGCAGGGTCGCGATCCTCTGCTACCGCGGCACCCAGCCCGAGGACATCATCAGCATCCTCACCGACGCCGACGTACGACCGGAGATGCTCGCCGTCGAGCTGGAGGGCAGGAAGTACGACGTCCACGCCGGCTTCTACCGCAACGTCCGGGCCACCCGCCACCTGATCATCGAGGCCCTGGAACGCGCCGTGCGCGGCGAGTCCCTCGACCCCGAGGAGCAGGGCACCCGCGGCGGCGGCCTGGAGGCCCTCTACATCACCGGGCACAGCCTCGGCGCCGCCATGGCCGCGATCATGGCGGTCACCCTCGTCCACGAGCCCCGCTACCGGCACATCGCCGAGAAGCTCAAGGGCGTCTACACCTTCGGCCAGCCCATGGTCGGCGGCCCCGACCTGGCCCGCGCCTGCGAGGAGACACCCGGCCCGCACGACACGTACGTGCTGCGCGACCGTCTGATCCGCTACATCTTCGACCGGGACGTCGTCCCCTCCCTGCCGCCCCGGCCGGTCGGCCCCTACGCCCCCTTCGGCCGCGAGTTCCACTACCGCAGGCGGCACGGACCCGTCGACGCCGCGCTCACCTTCGCCGCCGAGTCGGCGATCGACGGCCTGACCCTGCCGAGCGACGTCCTGCGCACGGCCGTCGACCGGGACTGGGGAGGCCTGCTGGTCCGTGTCACCGAAGGGGTACGGCGGTCCGTACGTCCCCTGCTGCGCGCCGGCGGGGAGGGCTGGACCGAGGTCACGGAACCGGGCCTGCACTACCCGCAGATGGACAGCCTCGCGGGTCTCGCCGTCGTGGCGCCGCTGGCGTTCTTCGCGACCCGGCTGGCACTGACCCGGACGATCCCGTTCAAGTACTCCTTCGACGACCACGGCCCGGGCCACTACGTCAACGCGCTTGCTCCACCAGGGGTGTTGAGCGAGTTCGGAGACGTTCTGTAGCCCGGGCCGGAGTACGGTCCCGTGGTTCTACGGCCTGCTGTTCCACTCGGCGATCACCGGGCGGTCGTGCTCGGTCGACAGGCGGCTGACGGTGCCCGTCGCCAGCTGGAAGAGCCGCCCCTCCGCCGGTGCGAGACCGAGCCGACGGGCCGTCAGGACCCGTAGGAAATGGGCGTGGGCCACGAGGATCACGTCGCCGTCGGCGAGCGCCGCGTCCGCCCGGGACAGCACGCGGTCGGCGCGCAGGCCGATCTGCTCGGGCGACTCGCCGGGGTGCCCGTCCGGGTCGGGCGGTACCCCGTCGGTCCACAGGTCCCAGTCGGGCCGGGTGCGGTGGATCTCGACGGTGGTGATGCCCTCGTAGGCGCCGTAGTCCCACTCGTGCAGGCCGGGTTCGACGACGGCTGCGGGGATGCCCGCGAGTTCGGCGGTGCGTATCGCGCGGTCGAGCGGGCTGGTCAGGGCGAGTGCGTAGGTCCGCCGGCAGAGGAGTGGAGCGAGGGACTTGGCCTGCTCCTCACCGTGCTGGGTGAGGGGCAGGTCGGTCCAGCTGGTGTGCTGTCCCGACACGCTCCACTCCGTCTCGCCGTGGCGGACCAGGAGAAGGTCCCCCACGACGCGCTACTCCTTGGACTCGACGGCGTGCCCGCCGAACTGGTTGCGCAGGGCGGCGATCATCTTCATCTGCGGCGAGTCGTCCTGGCGGGACGCGAACCGCGCGAAGAGGGAGGCGGTGATCGTGGGCAGCGGCACCGCGTTGTCGATGGCCGCCTCGACGGTCCAGCGGCCCTCGCCGGAGTCCTGCGCGAAGCCCTTGAGCTTGTCGAGGTGCTCATCGGCGTCCAGCGCGTTGACCGCCAGGTCCAGCAGCCAGGAGCGGATGACGGTGCCGTCCTGCCAGGACCGGAAGACCTCGCGGACGCTGTCCACGGAGTCGATCTTCTCCAGCAGCTCCCAGCCCTCGGCGTAGGCCTGCATCATGGCGTACTCGATGCCGTTGTGGACCATCTTGGAGAAGTGCCCGGCGCCGACCTTGCCCGCGTGGACATAGCCGTACGGGCCCTCGGGCTTGAGCGCCTCGAAGATCGGCTGGAGCCGCTCGACGTCCTTCTTGTCGCCGCCGACCATCAGCGCGTAGCCGTTCTCCAGGCCCCACACACCGCCGGAGACGCCCGCGTCGACGAAGCCGATGCCCTTGTCGGCCAGCTCCGCGGCGTGCTTCTCGTCGTCCGTCCAGCGGGAGTTGCCGCCGTCGACGACCGTGTCGCCGGCGGAGAGGAGCCCGCCCAGCTCGTCGACGACGGACTGGGTCGCGACGCCGGCCGGGACCATCACCCAGACCACGCGCGGGGCTTCGAGCTTGTCGACCAGTTCGGCCAGGCTGGCCGCGTCGGAGAGGTCGGGGTTGCGGTCGTAGCCGATGACGGTGTGGCCGGCGCGGCGGATCCGCTCGCGCATGTTGCCGCCCATCTTGCCGAGACCGATGAGACCGAGCTGCATGTTCAGTTCACTTCCTTGAGCTCGCGGTACGCGGCCACGAGAGCGGTGGTGGAGGGATCGAGACCGGGCACCGAGCCCGCCGCGGCAGCGGCTGATGTGAACGGCTCGGTCAGGGCGGGTTCGACGCGCCTGGCGAGGACCTTGCCGAGCTCGACGCCCCACTGGTCGAAGGAGTCGATGTTCCAGACGGCACCCTGGACGAACACCTTGTGCTCGTAGAGGGCGATCAGCTGGCCGAGGACGGAGGGGGTGAGTTCCCTGGCCAGGATGGTGGTGGTGGGGTGGTTGCCCTGGAAGGTGCGGTGCGGCACCTGCGCCTCGGACACGCCCTCCGCACGCACCTCGTCCGAGGTCTTGCCGAAGGCGAGCGCCTGGCCCTGCGCGAACAGGTTGGCCATCAACAGGTCGTGCTGCGCCTTGAGTTCGTCACTCAGCTCGGCCGCCGGACGCGCGAAGCCGATGAGGTCCGCGGGGATGAGCCGGGTGCCCTGATGGATCAACTGGTAGTAGGCGTGCTGCCCGTTGGTGCCGGGCGTGCCCCACACCACCGGTCCGGTCGCCCAGCCCACCACGTGGCCGTCGCGGTCGACCGACTTGCCGTTGGACTCCATGTCCAGCTGCTGCAGATACGCGGTGAACTTCGACAGGTAGTGGCTGTACGGCAGCACCGCATGGGACTCGGCGTCGAAGAAGTTGCCGTACCAGACGCCCAACAGGCCCAGGATCAGCGGGGCGTTGGCCTCGGCGGGCGCGCTTCGGAAGTGCTCGTCGACGATGTGGAAGCCGTCGAGCAGCTCGCGGAAGTGGTCCGGGCCGATCGCGATCATCAGGGACAGGCCGATGGCCGAGTCGAAGGAGTACCGTCCGCCGACCCAGTCCCAGAACTCGAACATGTTGTCCGGGTCGATGCCGAACTCGGTGACCTTGCCGGCGTTCGTCGACAGGGCGACGAAGTGCTTGGCGACGGCCTTGTCCTCGCCGAGTCCGCCCGGGCCGTTCAGCAGCCAGGAGCGGGCCGACGTGGCGTTGGTGATGGTCTCGATCGTGGTGAACGTCTTGGACGCGACGATGAACAGCGTCTGAGCCGGGTCCAGGTCCCGTACCGCCTCGTGGAGGTCGGCGCCGTCGACGTTCGAGACGAAACGGAACGTCAACTCCCGTGCCGTGAAGGTGCGCAGTGCCTCGTACGCCATCGCCGGACCGAGGTCGGAGCCGCCGATGCCGATGTTGACGACGTTCTTGATGCGCTTTCCGGTGTGGCCCGTCCAGGCGCCGGAGCGGACCCGCTCGGCGAAGGCGCTCATCTTGTCGAGCACGGCGTGCACCTGGGGGACGACGTTCTCGCCGTCGACCTCGATCACGGCGTCCCGCGGGGCGCGCAGCGCGGTGTGCAGGACCGCCCGGTCCTCGGTGACGTTGATCTTCTCGCCGCGGAACATGGCGTCGCGCAGTCCGAACACGTCGGTGGCGGCGGCCAGTTCCTGCAGCAGGGCGAGCGTCTCGTCGTTGATCAGGTGCTTGGAGTAGTCGATGCGCAGGTCACCGACGCGCACGACGTACCGCTCGGCGCGGGAGGGATCCGCCGCGAACAGCTCACGCAGCCGCGGGCGCTGCAGCACGTCCGCGCGGTGGTCCTCCAGGGCCGTCCACTGGGGGCGCCGGGTGAGCCTGGGGGAGTCGGACGAGGAGTCAGACATGTGAGGGGGTCTCCTTGGTGCCCTCGCCGCGCAGGGCGACGGCGTACATCTCGTCGGCGTCGAGGCGGCGGAGCTCCTCGGCGATGAGTTCGGAGGTGGTGCGGACCTTGAGGGCGAGGGTGCGCGAGGGCTGGCCGGGCAGGGACAGCGTCGCGAGGGGGCCCTCGGGGCGGTCGATGACGACCTCGCCGTCCGCGGTGCCGAGGCGTACCGCGGTGACGACCGGTCCCGCCGTGACGACGCGGTCGATCGTCACCTTCAGCCGCGCCTCCAGCCAGCGCGCGAGCAGCTCGGCGGCCGGGTTGTCGGCCTCGGCCTCCACGGCCCCCGAGATGATCTGTGCCCGGGCCTGGTCCAGGGCCGCCGCCAGCATCGAGCGCCACGGGGTCAGCCGGGTCCAGGCCAGGTCGGTGTCGCCGGGCGCGTAGCAGCGGATGCGGGCCTGAAGCGTCTCGAGGGGGTTCTCGACGGCGTACAGGTCGGTGATCCTGCGCTGCGCGAGGGCGCCCAGCGGGTCCTTCGACGGCACCTCCGGCGCGTCCACCGGCCACCACACGACGACCGGGGCGTCCGGCAGCAGCAGCGGCAGGACGACGGAGTCGGCGTGGTCGGACACCTCGCCGTAGGTGCGCAGCACGACCGTCTCACCGGTGCCCGCGTCGGCGCCCACCCGGACCTCGGCGTCCAGCTTGGACGCCATGCGGTCGCGCGGGGTGCGGGCGTGCCGCTTGATGACGACCAGGGTGCGCGAGGGGTGCTCGTGCGAGGCCTCCTCGGCCGCCTTGATCGCGTCGTAGGCGTTCTCCTCGTCCGTGACGATGACCATCGTCAGGACCATGCCCACGGCGGGGGTGCCGATGGCGCGGCGGCCCTGCACCAGCGCCTTGTTGATCTTGCTTGCCGTGGTGTCGGTCAGGTCGATCTTCATGGCCTGCGCCAGCTCCGTCCGTCTCGTGCGAGCATCTCGTCGGCTTCCTCGGGTCCCCAGCTGCCCGAGGGGTACTGCGCGGGCTTGCCGTTCCGCGCCCAGTACTCCTCGATCGGGTCGAGGATCTTCCAGGACTCTTCCACTTCCTGGTGACGGGGGAACAGGTTGGCGTCGCCGAGCAGTACGTCCAGGATGAGGCGCTCGTACGCTTCCGGGCTGGACTCGGTGAAGGACTCGCCGTAGGCGAAGTCCATCGAGACGTCCCGGATCTCCATCGAGGTGCCCGGCACCTTGGAGCCGAACCGGACGGTCATGCCCTCGTCGGGCTGGACGCGGATGACGATCGCGTTCTGGCCGAGCTCCTCCGTGGCGGAGGAGTCGAAGGGGGAGTGCGGTGCCCGCTTGAAGACGACCGCGATCTCGGTGACGCGGCGGCCCAGGCGCTTGCCGGTGCGCAGGTAGAAGGGGATGCCCGCCCAGCGGCGGTTGTCCACCTCCAGCTTGATGGCCGCGTAGGTGTCGGTCTTCGACTGGGGGTCGATGCCGTCTTCCTGGAGGTAGCCGGCCACCTTCGCACCGCCCTGCCAGCCCTCCGCGTACTGCGCCAGAACCGTGTGCTCGCCCAGCTTCTCCGGCAGCCGCACGGACTTGAGGACCTTGAGCTTCTCGGTGAGCAGCGACTCGGCGTCGAACGCGATCGGCTCCTCCATCGCGGTGAGCGCCATCAGCTGGAGGAGGTGGTTCTGGATGACGTCACGGGCGGCGCCGATGCCGTCGTAGTAGCCGGCCCGGCCGCCGATGCCGATGTCCTCGGCCATCGTGATCTGGATGTGGTCGACGTACGACCGGTTCCAGATGGGCTCGTACATCTGGTTGGCGAAGCGGAGCGCCAGGATGTTCTGGACGGTCTCCTTGCCGAGGTAGTGGTCGATGCGGAACACCTGGTCCGGCTCGAACACGTCGTGCACGAGCGCGTTCAGCTCACGGGCGCTGCCCAGGTCGTGCCCGAACGGCTTCTCGATGACCGCGCGCCGCCAGGAGCCCTCGGGCGCGTCCGCGAGACCGTGCTTCTTCAGCTGCTGGACGACCTTCGGGAAGAACTTCGGCGGTACGGAGAGGTAGAAGGCGTAGTTGCCGCTCGTGCCGCGCGCCTTGTCGAGCTCGTCGACGGTGCTGCGCAGCTGCTCGAAGGCCGTGTCGTCGTCGAAGGCACCCGGAATGAACCGCATGCCCTCGGCGAGCTGCTGCCAGACCTCCTCGCGGAACTCGGTGCGCGCGTGCTCACGGACCGAGTCGTGCACGACCTGTGCGAAGTCCTGGTCCTCCCAGTCCCGGCGGGCGAACCCGACGAGTGAGAAGCCCGGCGGCAGCATGCCGCGGTTGGCGAGGTCGTAGACGGCGGGCATCAGCTTCTTGCGGGACAGGTCGCCGGTGACGCCGAAGAGGACGAGTCCGGACGGGCCGGCGATCCGGGGCAGACGGCGGTCGCGCTCGTCGCGCAGGGGGTTGGCCCAGTCGTGGGCCGAATCGACCGCAAATTGCTCGGTCATTCTGCGTCAACTCCCTTGCTGTCCAAGGACTTCGTCACGGCGTTCAGCAGGTCCTGCCAGGCCACCTCGAACTTGGCGACGCCCTCGTCCTCAAGCTGTCCCACGACCTCGTCGTACGAGATCCCGAGCCCTTCTACGGCGGCCAGGTCGGCGCGCGCCTGGGCGTAGCCGCCGGTGACCGTGTCGCCGGTGATCTCGCCGTGGTCGGCGGTGGCGTCGAGCGTGGCCTCCGGCATCGTGTTGACGGTGCCGGGCGCGACCAGCTCGTCGACGTACAGCGTGCTCTTGTAGGCCGGGTCCTTCACGCCGGTGGAGGCCCACAGCGGGCGCTGCTTGTTGGCCCTGGCACCGGTGAGGGCGGTCCAGCGCTCACCCTTGAAGACCTCCTCGTAGGCCTCGTAGGCGAGCCGCGCGTTGGCGAGGGCGGCCCTGCCCTTGAGGGCGAGGGCCTCGTCCGTGCCCAGCACCGTCAGGCGCTTGTCGATCTCGGAGTCGACGCGGGAGACGAAGAAGGAGGCCACGGAGTGGATGACGGAGAGGTCGAGGCCCTTGGCGGCGGCCTTCTCCAGGCCGGCCAGGTAGGCGTCCATGACCTCGCGGTAGCGCTCCAGGGAGAAGATCAGCGTGACGTTGACGCTGATGCCGAGGCCGGTGACCTCGGTGATGGCCGGGAGGCCCGCCTTCGTCGCCGGGATCTTGATCATGACGTTGGGGCGGTCGACCAGCCAGAAGAGCTGCTTCGCCTCGGCGATGGTGGCCGCCGTGTTGTGGGCCAGGCGCGGGTCGACCTCGATGGAGACCCGGCCGTCGCGGCCGCCGGTCGCGTCGTACACCGGCCGCAGGACGTCGGCGGCGGCGCGGACGTCGGCGGTGGTCATCATCCGTACGGCCTCGTCGACCGTGACGCCGCGGACGGCCAGGTCGGCGAGCTGCTCCTCGTAGCCCTCGCCGGAGCCGATGGCGGCCTGGAAGATGGACGGGTTGGTGGTCACGCCCACCACGTGCTTGGTCTCGACGAGTTCGGCGAGGTTGCCGGACTCGATCCGGCTGCGCGACAGGTCGTCCAGCCAGATGGAGACGCCTTCGTCGCTGAGGCGCTTGAGGGCTCCCGCGGTCGCGGATGCTTCGGTCACAGTGCTCATCTTCTTTCTGGCGATCGGATCAACCGCGCGCGGCGGCCAGGCCCGTAGTTGAATTAAATGCAGCCCTGGCTGCGGCGGCGACGTTCTCGGGGGTGAAGCCGAACTCGGCGAACAGGGTCTTGGCGTCGGCGGAGGCGCCGAAGTGTTCGAGGGAGACGATGCGTCCTGCGTCACCAATGAACCGGTACCACGTCAGACCGATCCCGGCCTCGATTGCGACGCGGGCCCGCACGGACGGCGGAAGGACCTGCTCGCGGTACTCGCGCGGCTGCTCCTCGAACCACTCCACGGACGGCATCGACACCACGCGCGTGCCGATCCCCTCGGCCTCCAGCTGCTCGCGCGCGGCGACGGCGAGCTGGACCTCGGAACCGGTGGCGATCAGGACGACGTCCGGGGTCTGCTTCGAGGACTCCTTGAGGACGTAACCGCCCTTCGCCGCATCCGGGTTGGGGGCGTAGGTCGGCACGCCCTGGCGGGTGAGCGCGAGGCCGTGCGGGGCCGGGTTGGTGGCGTGGCGCTTGAGGATCTCGGCCCAGGCGATCGAGGTCTCGTTGGCGTCGGCGGGGCGGACGATGTTCAGGCCCGGGATGGCGCGCAGGGAGGCCAGGTGCTCGACCGGCTGGTGGGTCGGCCCGTCCTCGCCGAGGCCGATGGAGTCGTGGGTCCAGACGTACGTCACCGGGAGCTGCATGAGAGCGGACATCCGTACGGCGTTGCGCATGTAGTCGGAGAACACCAGGAAGGTGCCGCCGTAGATGCGGGTGTTGCCGTGCAGCGCGATGCCGTTCATCTCGGCGGCCATCGAGAACTCGCGGATGCCGAAGTGGACGGTTCGGCCGTACGGGTCGGCCTCGGGCAGCGGGTTGCCCTTCGGGAGGAAGGACGACGTCTTGTCGATGGTGGTGTTGTTCGAGCCGGCCAGGTCGGCGGAGCCGCCCCACAGCTCGGGCAGGACCGCGCCCAGCGCCTGCAGCACCTTGCCGGAGGCGGCGCGGGTGGCGACCGCCTTGCCCTCGTCGAAGACGGGCAGGGCGTCCTGCCAGCCCTCGGGCAGCTGACCGGCCACGATCCGGTCGAACAGCTCGGCGCGCTCGGGGTTGGCACCGCGCCACTTGTCGATCTGCTTGTCCCAGGCTGCGTGCGCCTCGGCACCGCGGTCGAGGGCCTCGCGGGCATGGGCGAGGACGTCGGCGTCGACCTGGAAGGACTGCTCGGGGTCGAAGCCGAGGAGGCGCTTGGTGGCGGCGATCTCGTCGGCGCCGAGCGCGGAGCCGTGGGAGGCCTCGGTGTTCTGCGCGTTCGGGGCGGGCCAGGCGATGATCGTGCGCATGGCGATGATGGACGGCCGCTCGGTCTCGGCCTGCGCGGCCTTGAGTGCCGCGTACAGCGCCGGAGCGTCGATGTCGCCGCCGAGCGAGGGCTCGACGCGCTGGACGTGCCAGCCGTAGGCCTCGTACCGCTTCAGCACGTCCTCGGAGAACGCGGTCGCGGTGTCGCCCTCGATGGAGATGTGGTTGTCGTCGTAGAGGAAGACCAGGTTGCCGAGCTTCTGGTGGCCGGCAAGGGAGGAGGCCTCGGCGGAGACGCCCTCCTCCAGGTCGCCGTCGGAGACGATCGCCCAGATGGTGTGGTCGAAGGGGGAGGTGCCCTCGGGGGCCTCGGGGTCGAAGAGGCCGCGCTCGTAGCGGGCGGCCATCGCCATGCCGACGGCGTTGGCAGCGCCCTGGCCGAGCGGCCCGGTGGTGGTCTCGACGCCGGCGGTGTGCCCGTACTCGGGGTGGCCGGGCGTCTTGGAGCCGTGCGTCCGGAAGGCCTTCAGATCGTCGAGCTCGACCTCATAGCCCGCGAGGAAGAGCTGGGTGTAGAGGGTCAGCGAGGTGTGGCCGGGGGACAGAACGAAACGATCCCGGCCGGTCCACTCGGGGTCGGCGGGATCGTGACTCATCACCTTCTGAAAGATCGTGTACGCGGCCGGGGCGAGACTCATCGCGGTGCCCGGGTGACCGTTGCCGACCTTCTGCACGGCATCGGCCGCGAGCAGCCGGGCCGTATCCACCGCACGCCGGTCGAGGTCGGTCCATTCGAAGCTGTCCGGTGTCTGCGTACTCATCTTCAAGAAGTCCTCGATCGACTCTGCGTAACTGCTCTGATGCGTTCAAACTTAAAAGTCTGACTTTTACGGGGGAAGGTCGCCGTGTGTCAGCCTGTGGTGAAAGTGGGACACCGGCGGCGCGACCTAGGCGGCACGAGTAGGACATGGCGGGCAGAACCATCCAAGGTGGAGACGGTGACGGCGGGATGGACGGCATCCGAACGTTCCCTTTCCCGGTCGAGCTGAGTGTGGGCGGAGTCGGCATGCAGGTCGGCCCGATGGGGACCGGCCGCACCTGGCACGCCGAAGCGCCGCTGGAGCGTGTGCACCGCATCGACTTCCACGTCGTGATGCTCTTCGACGACGGCCCCGTCCGCCACATGATCGACTTCGCCGAGTACGAGGCGTCGGCCGGCGATGTGCTGTGGATCCGCCCGGGCCAGGTCCACCGCTTCTCGCGCACGAGCGAGTACCGCGGAACCGTCCTGACCATGCAGCCCGGCTTCCTGCCCCGCGCCACGGTGGAGGCGACCGGCCTCTACCGCTACGACCTGCCGCCCCTGCTCCGCCCCGACGGGCGACAGCTGACCGGCCTCCGGTCCGCCCTCGCCCAGCTGCAACGCGAGTACGAGGACACGGCGACGCTGCCGTTGAGCCTGCACACGGCGGTGCTGCGGCACTCCCTGACGGCGTTCCTGCTGCGGCTGGCGCACTTGGCGGCCAGTTCGGCGGAGGCCGCGCGCAGCCGGTCGGACACGACGTTCACCCTCTTCCGGGACGCCGTGGAGAAGGACTTCGCCATTAACCACAGCGTCAGCGCTTACGCCGATGCGCTCGGCTACTCCCGCCGCACCCTGGTCCGCGCGGTCCGCGCCGCGACCGGTGAGACCCCCAAGGGCTTCATCGACAAGCGGGTCGTCCTGGAGGCCAAGCGCCTGCTGGCCCACACGGACATGCCGATCGGCCGGGTCGGCGCGGCGGTCGGCTTCCCGGACGCCGCGAACTTCTCCAAGTTCTTCCAGCAGCACACGGAGGTGACGCCGGCGGCGTTCCGGGCGGAACTGCGGTAGGGGCGGCCGCTCTTGACACGCGGCGCGGGCGCACCTGGGAGACTTCCATGACCGTCCCCGAGCACGAATCCGCGCCCGCGTCCGCGACCGATGCGCAGCTGACGGCCGCCCACGCCTCCGTCACCCTCCTCGACCGTCTCGCCGAGAAGCTCGGCGGCCGTGCCTCCGTGACGGCCGTCTACGGGGAGCCCGTCACCGTCGGCGGCGTCACCGTGATTCCCGTCGCCAAGGTCGCGGTCGGCATCGGCGCCGGAGTCGGGCGCTTCGGCCGCGGGGCGCGCGGCGAGGGCGGGGCGGGCGGAGGGGAGGCCGAGGCCAAGCCGCTCGGTTACATCGAGATCCGGGACAGCAGGGCGACGTACAGAGCGATCCGGGATCCGTGGACCGATGTGATCGTCCCTGTTGTCGTCCTCATCGCCGGCAGCTCGCTCCCCAAGATCGTCCGGGAGTTGCGCCGCCGGGCATGACGCCCCGCGACGCCGCGCACGATGCCCCCGCGAGGCGGATCTCGCGGGGGCATCGTCGGGCACCGGGTCAGTGCCCGAAGGCGAACCAGTTCACGTTCACGAAGTCCGCCGACTGGCCGCTGCTGAAGGTGAGATACACGTCGTGTGTGCCGGTCACCGAGCTGATGTTGGCCGGGACCGTCTTCCAGGTCTGCCAGCCGCCCGTGTTGGCGAGGGAGAAGCTTCCGATGGGGGTGCTGGTGGCGCTGTCCAGACGTACCTGGACCAGGCCGCTCACGCCGGAGGCGGCGCCGCTGGCCACGCGTGCGTTGAACTGTGTGGCCGCGGTGGAGCCGAAGTTGACGCCCTTGTAGAGGGCCCAGTCGCCGTTGGCGAGGTAGCCGATGTCCTGGCCGCCGCCGGTGTCGGAGGTGGTCTCCGTGCTGATGCCGGACTGGCTGTCGTACGACTCCGCCTGGATGGCGCTGTAGGCGTCACGGTTGCCGGTCGGTGGGGTCGTTGAACCGCTCCCGGTCGCGGAGAGCACCTGGACGTAGTCGACGACCATCGGGTGGCCGGACTCCGTGGCGCTGGTCGGGCCGCCGCCGAACGCGGCCGGGAAAGCGCCGCCCATCGCCACGTTCAGGATGACGAAGAATCCGTGGTTGGTGGCGTTGGCCCAGGTCGTCGCGTCCACCTGACTGGACGTCACAGTCTGGTAGTTGACGCCGTCGACGTAGAAGCGGATCGCCTCGGGGCTGACAGAGCGGTCCCACTCCATGGTGTACGTGTGGAAGCCCGACTGGCAGGTCGTGCCGGGGCACGCCGTCGAATTGCCCAGGCCCGTCGTCTCGTTGCAGGGGCCGCCCGAGCTGGTGCCGCAGTGCATGGTCGCCCAGACCTTGTTGATGCCGTTGACGTTCTCCATGACGTCCAGCTCGCCGACGCTCGGCCAGTTCTGGTAGTTGCCGCGGTAGGGGGCGCCCAGCATCCAGAAGGCGGGCCAGTAGCCTGCGGCCGCGTCTCCGGTGACGTTGGGCATCTGGATGCGGGCCTCGACGCGCAACTTGCCCCCCGCCGGGGGCTGGAAGTCGGTGCGGGTGGTCTCGATGCGGCCCGAGGTCCAGTTGCCGGCCGAGTCGCGGATCGGAGTGATCTTCAGGTTGCCGCTGCCGTCGAGCGCGACGTTGCTGGTGCTGTTTGTCATCGTCTCGACCTCGCCGGTGCCCCAGTTGGCGGGGCCGCCCGGATACGAAGTCCCGGTGTCGTACTGCCAGTTGGAGGTGTTGGCACCGGTCCCGGCCGAGCCGTTGAAGTCGTCCAGGAACACCTGCGACCAGCCCGTCGGAGGCGTGGGCGCCGAGGCGTTGGCGGACTGGGTGGCCGCCATGGCGACCGCGGCGGCCAGGCCGAGCGTGCTGAGTACGGCGATGAGCGCGCGTCGCCGTCTGGGTATGCCGGAGGTTGCACTCATGGGGGTGCCTCTCGGGTACGGAGTGATGGGCTGCGGGGTGCCCTTGAGAGCGCTCTCAAAGTGGGCCCAATGTGCTCTCCGTCACCGGGGTCGTCAAGAGTTAAAGCAAGGAAAGTCCTTTCGGGGCGGGGAAGTTCAGGCTGTGAAGGGCTCAAAAGTGCTAAAGCGCACTCCCCGCCTTCCACTGCGACCACGACAGGTTCCAGCCGTTGAGGCCGTTGGCCGGGTCGACGGTCTTGTCGCCCGAGTTCCGGACGATGACGACGTCGCCGAGCATCGAGCTGTTGTAGAACTTGTAGCCCGCCACCGAGCTGTCGTTCGCGCCCTTGGCGTCGTGCAGGCCGACGCAGCCGTGGCTGGTGTTCTGGTTGCCGAACACCGAGGTCGACGCCCAGTAGTTGCCGTGCACGAAGGTGCCGGACGTGGTCAGGCGCTGGGCGTGCGGGACGTCGGAGATGTCGTACTCGTCGCCGAGTCCGACCGTGGAGGACTCCATGCGGGTCTGCTTGAAGCGCTCGCTGATCACCATGATCCCGGACCAGGTGGTGTGGCTGGAGTCGCCGCCGGAGACGGGGTAGGTGGCGATCGTCTCGCCGCCCCGCTTGACCACCATCTCCTTGCTGGAGAGGTCGACCGTGCTGATCTGCTCGCGGCCGATGTGGAAGGTGACGTCCTTCTGCTGCGTGCCGTAGATGCCGTCGGAGCCCTCGATGTCCTTGAGACGCAGACTGAGGGTGATCTTCGTGCCGGCCGCCCAGTAGGTCTCCGGGCGGAAGTCGAGCCGGGTGTCGCTGAACCAGTGGCCGACCACCTCGACCGCGGGCTCGGCGGTGACGGTGATCGCCTTCTGGACGGCGGCCCGGTCCGACACGGCGTGCGTGAAGTTGATCGACACGGGCATGCCGACGCCGGAGGTGGAGTTCGCCTCGGGCGTGAAGTAGCCGACGAAGGTCTCGCCGGGCGACTTGGTGGTGAAGGTCGCGGTCTGCGCCGACGAGCCCTCCGGGGTGGCCGTGACGGTGTACTTCGTCCCCGAGTAGGGGTTCTTCGCCGAGGTCCACTTGGTCTTGGCGTCGTTGAACGAACCGGCCAGCGTGGAGCCGTCGTTGCCGGTGACCTTCACCGACGCGAGCGTGCCGTCGGCCACGGTGACCTCGACGGGGTCGGCGAAGCCGGCCTTCTTGGTGCCGTCGGCGGGGGTGACCGAGACGGTGGGCTTCTTCGCCGCGGCCTTCGCGGACGCGGCGGCCTTCGCCGTCCCCTCCGAGGCGTCGGCCGAGCCGCTGCACCCGGTCAGTACGGCGGCGGCCGGTGCGGCGCCGAGCACGGCGAGCAGCCCACGCCGGGACCACCTCTGCGACTGCTGCTCGGACCGGTTCGATATGTGCGAGACGCCCACGGCAGGCCTTTCTGGGATGTCCACCTTTTCCGGGTGCATCCTGCGCCGCGTAGATTTGCTGCCCCTTTGAATCCCTGGGCCGCTTCCTGAGATTCCTGTGAGGACTCCCGTTGAGAAGGTCTGAAACCACGGTTGTCGGGCCCACGGGGTTTGTGAACAGAGTATGAACGGCCCGACCGGGGCCCTGAGTATCCGGTGAGATCCCCGTCACGGCATGGCTTCCCCACCTTCCCGGTCGGAATAGTTCGGAAACAGAACGACCGACCATCGCCGGAGGTATACGTGACCGAAGTCCGCGAGCCGCACACCGTGGCCGTCGTCGGAGCGGGCGCGGCGGGCACACTGACCGCCGTCCAGCTCTGCGAGACGGCGACGCGCCGCCGGACACCGCTCGACCTGGTCCTGCTCGATCCGGCCCCGGAGGCGGGACGGGGCACGGCGTACGCCACGCGCGACCCGCGCCATCGGCTCAATGTGCCCGCGGGCGGCATGAGTTGCTACCCCGACGACCCGGGCCACTTCACCCGCTGGCTGTGCCGGCACGGCGAACCGGCCGTCACCGGCGCCGACTTCGCCACCCGCTACCGCTTCGGCGCCTACCTCGCCGACACCCTCGCGCAGGCCATCGTCCGGGCTCAGGGGACGGTCTCCGTACGACGGCTGCGCAACCGTGCCGAGACCTGTACCGACACCCCCGACGGCCGGGTGGAGCTCCACCTCGCCGACGGGGGACACCTGACCGCCGACAGCGTGGTCCTGGCCACCGGTCCGGCAGCCCCGTCCGCCGGCTGGGCCCCGCCCGCCCTGCGCGCCTCGGACCGCTTCGTCGCCGAGCCCTGGCGCACGGGCGCCCTGGACGGCCCGTGTTCCGACACCGCCGACGTCCTCCTCGTCGGCACGGGTCTGACGGCCGTGGACCTCGCGCTCACCCTCGACCGCCCCGGCCGCACGGTGCACGCCCTCTCCCGCAGCGGTCTGCTGCCCCAGCCGCACGCGCTCACGCCCGCCGGCCCGATGGCCTCGCCCACGGACCTGGACGACACCTCACTCGGCCGCCTCCGCCGCGCCGTCTACCGCCACATCAGCCGCTCCGTACGCACCCACGGCGACTGGCGCCCCGCCCTCGACAGTCTGCGCCCGCACACCGCACGGCTGTGGCACAGCCTCACTCCCGAGGACCGCGCCGAGTTCCTCGCCCGCGAGGGCGCCCTGTGGAACACCCACCGCCACCGCATGGCGCCCGCCACCGCCGAGTCGGTCTCCCGGGCCCGAACGGCACGACGGCTCGGCGTCCACACGGGCACGGTGACGGACGTGGTCGAGCAGGACGGCCCGCTCCTCGTCACCCTCTCCAACGGCCGTACTCTGCACGTCGGTTGGGTCATCGACTGCACCGGACCGGGGCGCCACCTCGACGATCCCCTGTGGCGCTCCCTGTTCGCGTCCGGTGCCGTCGTGCCCGGCCCGCTCGGTATGGGCGTGGCCACCCGCGAGGGGCGGCTGCTGGATGCCGAAGGGCGCGCCGACCGCCCGCTGTTCACGCTCGGCGCCCCGCGCCGCGGCGAGCTGTGGGAGACGACCGCGATCCCCGAGATCCGGGTCCAAGCCGCAGCTCTGGCAAGGGAGTTGCTCACCCCGCTGACGCGCACGCCCCGCCCCTCCCGCCGTCCCGTCGACGGACACGGCCTGGCCCTGACCACCCACGCCGAGGCGGCGGCCGCCTACCGCGGTGGCCTCGAACGGGTCCTCAAGGTCCGTGCCGGAGCGGAGGACGCCTTCGCCCGGACGGTCGCCCTCGACCCGGGGTTCGCCCTCGGCCATGCGGCCCTCGCCCTGCTCGGCCACGAGTGCGGCGCCGCCGTCGACGTACCCAGGGCTCTCGCCGAGGCCGGGCGGTGCGCCCGCGAACGGGCCGACGACCGCGAGCGCTCCTTCGTGGACGTGGTCACGCGCCGGGTCCACGGCGACGAAGGGGACACCGCTCTCGTACGACACCTCGACGCGTACCCCGCAGACGCGCTCGCGCTCGCCGCCGCCGTGCCCACCATCGCCTTCTCCGGTGTCACGGACCTCGACGGCGACCACGCGCTGCGGCTGGTCGAGCGGACGTCCCCCGCCCACGACGGCCACTGGTTCCACACCTCGCTGCTCGCCTTCCTCCGGCAGGAACAGGGGCGGCTGCACGAGGCCGGCGAACTCGCCCACCGCGCACTGGCGTCGGAGCCGGCCTCCGGGCACGCCGTGCACGCGCTCGCCCACGTCCACTACGAGTCCGGGGCGCACGAGGCGGGCCGCGACTGGCTGGACGGCTGGGTGTCCGGGCAGGGCCGGGGCGCCGTGCACCGGGCCCACTTCTCCTGGCACATCGCCCTGCACGAACTCGCCCTGGACGACCCGGCCGCGGTGCGCAGGCGGTGGTTCGCGCAGCTCGCGCCGGGGCGGGTGGTGACCGGTGTGCGCGCGCTGGTCGACTCGGGGTCGCTGCTGTGGCGGGCCCGGCTGAGCGACAGCTGGCGGGGCGAACTGCCCGCCTCGGACGTCCTGGACACGGTCGCACGGGATGTCCTGGAGCGTCCGGCGACCGCCTTCACCGCCCTGCATGTCGCCGTCGCCCTCGCCGCCGCGGGAGACCTGCCCGCCCTGCACCGGCTGCGCGACCACGCCCTGGGCGCCGACGAGGTGCAGCGAGAGGTCATCGTCCCGCTGTGCGAGGCGTTCGCCGCGCTCGTCGAGGAACGCTTCCACGAGGCGGCCCGCGGCCTCGACGCCCTGCTGCCGGTACTGCGCCGGGTCGGCGGCAGCGCGGCCCAACGGGAGGTCGTCGAGGAGACGTTGCTCTACGCCCTGGTGTCGGCGGGCCGGTGCGACGCGGCCCGGCGGCTGCTGGACGCCCGGCTGGACCGCAAGGAGGCACCGCGGGACCGCCGGATGCGGGCGGGGCTGGTCGCGTAGGGCACGCGTCGCGGCCCGTCCCCACCGCGGTGCGGGGGCGGGCCGTGCCGGCGGGGCGGGACAGGTGATCGGCGACCGCGGCCGGTCCCGTATCCGTTCTCTGTTCCTGCTCAGCGGTTCGCCAACTCCGCCTGTTCTAGCGGTTCTTCGCTCACCCCGAACCGGTCGTGCACGCGCCGCAGCGGCTTCGGCGCCCACCACGCCCGTCGGCCCAGCAGCGACATCGTCGCCGGGACCAGCAGCATCCGTACGATCGTCGCGTCGATCAGCACCGCGAGGGTGAGGCCGAGGCCGATCTGCAGGATGGGGGAGAAGCCGCCCGTCATGAAGGCGCCGAAGACGACGGCGAGGAGGAGAGCGGCGCAGGTGACCACACGGCCGGAGCGGCGCAGACCCATCACCACGGCTTCCTGGTCGTCGCCCGTCACGCGCCGGGCCTCCCGCATCCGCGCCAGGATGAACAGCTCGTAGTCCATGGCCAGTCCGAAGGCGATCGCGACGATCAGCGGCGGCGCGGTCAGGCTCAGGGCGCCCAGGCCCTCGGCGCCCAGTGCTCCCGCGAGGTGACCGTCCTGGAAGACCCGGACCACCACGCCCAGGGCGGCGCCCAGGCTGAGCAGCGTGGTCAGGATCGTGCGCAGCGGGATCAGCACCGAGCCCGTGAAGGCGAACAGCAGGACGAAGATCCCGGCCAGCACGGTCACGGCGGCCCAGGGTGCCCGGTCGGAGAGCATCGCGCGGAAGTCGACCAGGCGGGCGGCGGGGCCGGTGACCTGGACGGGTTCGTCGCCGCGGACGTCCCGCACCCGCTCGACCAGGTCGGTGGCCTCCTTGCCGTCGACCCGGCCCGACGGTTGCAGCTGTACGACCGTGGTGCCGCCCGGCAGTTGACGGGACCGGGCGGTGGGGGACAGGGCGCGGATCCGGTCGCCCGTCGCCGGGTCGGTGCCCGGCTTCAGGACGACGGTGACCGGAGAGACGCCGGTGCCCGGCGGGAAGTGCGCGTCGACGGTGTCGTACAACTGCCGTGCCTCGGTGCCCGCGGGCAGTTGCGTCGCGTCACCGATCTCGATCTTCATGCCGGTGACGGGCAGTGCCAGGACGAGCAGGGCGGGGACGACCGTGGCCAGGACGGCGAAGCGACGGCGGGCGGCGAAGCGGGCGACGCGGGCGAAGAAGCGGCCCTCCTCGCCGTCCGGCCCGGCCTTCGCCGGGGGGATCTTCGCGCCGAACCTGGCGAGCAGCGCCGGCAGCAGGGTCAGCGCGGCCAGCATGTCGATGACGACCACGGCGGCCACGGCCAGGCCCATGCTGCGCAGGAACACGCTGGGGAAGACGAGCAGACCGGTCAGGCTGACGGCCACGGTGAGCCCGGAGAACGCCACCGTCCGCCCGGCCGCGGCGACCGTCCGGTGCACCGCCTCGACGACGTCCTCGGTGTGTCGGCGCTCCTCACGGAAGCGGACCAGCATCAACAGGGCGTAGTCCACGGCGAGTCCGAGCCCGAGCATGGTCGTGACCTGGATCGCGTACACCGAGATGTCGGTGACCTGGCTGAACCCGAACAGCGCCAGGAACGCGCCCGCGATCCCGCTCACCGCGATCACCAGCGGCAGCCCGGCCGCACGCAGCCCGCCGAACACGACGAGCAGCAGGGCCAGTACGACGGGGAGCGAGATCAACTCGGCGTTCTTCACGTCCTCCTGGGCCCGCTCGCCGAGCTGCTTGCCCAGCAACGGGCCGCCGCTGACGTGGACTTCCGGCGCGTCGATCTGCTTGATGCGGTCGGCGGCCGCATCCACGGCCCGTTCCTCGGCATCGTCGTCGAGACCGCCCTTGAGGGTGACGGGGACGATCAGCGCCCGCCCGTCCTCGGCGGTCAGGCCGCGGGTCGTGTACGGGTCCGGCACGGCGGCGACACCGGCGATCCCCCGTACGTCGGCGACGGCTCGCTCGACCTCGGCGCGCAGCCCGGGGTCGGAGACGGCGACGCCCTCGACGACCGCGGTGACGGACTCGCCGGTCGGGTCGACGCGGTCCAGGTACTGGGCGGCGTGCTCCGACTCGGTGCCCGGCACCTCGGGCACGTTGTCGGACAGCCGCCCGAAGACGCCCGTCCCCAGCCCGAAGCCGAGCAGCAGGAAGAGCACCCACACAAGGATGACGGTCAGCGGGCGGCGGGTCGCTGCCCGCGCGAGGCTGGAGAGCACGGTCCCTCCCGGCGAATCGAGGACGGTCGGTCGATGCACTCAGGCTGGTGCCGACGGGGGTGCGGGCGGATCGCCGGGAGGAGCGGTTTCGGGGGCTCCGTCGTATGGGGGAGACGGCGATGCCGCTCACTCCCGTGAGGGAGGCGGGAATCGTTCCGGTTGCCGCGGAGGTTGACCGACCAATTACCCGCGATCTTCGAGGAGCGCCGAGTGTCCGATGAACCCGCAGTCCGTGAACTCCGCCTGGTTGTCACGGCAGATGACTACGACGAGGCGCTGCGCTTCTACCGCGACGCCCTCGGCCTGCCCGAGCGTGCCGCGTTCTCCTCTCCCGACGGCCGGGTCACCATCCTCGAGGCGGGCCGGGCCACCCTGGAGCTGACCGAGCCGAACCACGCCGCCTTCATCGACGAGGTCGAGGTGGGGCACCGCGTGGCCGGGCACATCCGGGTCGCCTTCCAGGTCGACGACTCCGCAGCCGCCACGGCACGGCTGGCCGCCGCCGGAGCCGAGGTGCTCGCCGAGCCGACCCGCACCCCGTGGAACTCCCTGAACTCACGCCTGGAGGCGCCCGGAGCACTCCAGCTCACCCTCTTCGAGGAACTGGACGGCTAGGGCCCTTCTGATGGATCTCCGCGGCGTCGCGACGCCCGGCACGCACGCTCACCGTGCGGCGTGGAGGGCCAGGTGGCTCCGCCACATGACCCTCCACGCCGCACGCCGATCGCACGCACCGAACGCCGCTCCTTCTTCCACGGAGATCCATCAGAAGGGCCCTAGACGGTCAGGGGGCGCCCGGTGTCACCAGCCCCGTCTCGTACGCGCAGATCACCGCCTGGACCCGGTCCCTCAACCCCAACTTGCTCAGCACATTGCTGACATGGGTCTTGACGGTGTGCTCGCTCACGAAGAGGGTCGTGGCGATCTCGGCGTTGGACAGGCCGCGGGCCAGCAGCCGCAGGGTCTCCACCTCGCGGGCGGTCAGCGCGTCCAGCCGCTGCGGGGTCACCTCGGCGGTGGACTCCTCCCGGCGGCGCCGCACGATGTCCGCGACCAGCCGCCGGGTCACCGTGGGCGCGAGCAGGGAGTCGCCGGCCGCGACCACCCGTACGGCGTGCACGAGGTCGTCGCGGCGCACGTCCTTGAGCAGGAAGCCGCTGGCGCCCGCGTACAGCGCCTCGTACACGTACTCGTCCAGGTCGAACGTGGTCAGCATGACGACCTTGCAGCAGGACTGCGCGCACACCCGCCGGGCCGCTTCGAGCCCGTCCATGACCGGCATGCGGATGTCGAGGAGCAGGACGTCGGGCGTGTGCCGCTGCACCGCCGCGACCGCCTCGGCGCCGTCGCCGGCCTCGGCGACCACCTCGATGTCCTGCTGCGCCTCGAGGATCATGCTGAAGCCGCTGCGGACCAGTTCCTGGTCGTCGGCGACGACCACCCGGATGCTCACCCCAGTGCCGCCTGCCGGTCGGTGGCCGCGGGCAGTCGTACGACGACCCGGAAGCCGCCGTCCGGCCCGCGCCCGGCCTCGGCACTTCCCCCGCACGCGGCGGCCCGCTCCCGGATGCCGATCAGCCCGTGTCCGCCGCCCGGTGCCGTAGGGCCCCGTCCGTCGTCCGTCACCGCCAGGGTCAATTGGTCCTCCGCCCAGTGGAGTTCGACGGTCGCGGAGGAAGCGTACGCATGCTTCACGGTGTTGGTCAGGGCCTCCTGCACCACGCGGTAGGCGGCGACCTCGGCGTCCGGGAGCAGGTGGCGCGGCTCGCCCGTGCTGCGCAACTCGACGTGCAGGCCGGTGGATTGGCCGACCTGGTGCAGGAGCTGAGGGAGCGCCGCCACGCCCGGCTGCGGTGAAGTGCCGCCCCGCTGCTCCTCCTTGAGGACCCCGAGGATCCGCCGCAGCTGTGCCATCGCGTCCCGTCCGGCCGTCGCGATCGCGTCGAAGGAGGCCTCCGCGCGCTCCGGATCACTGCGCACCACGACGGGACCGGCCTCCGCCTGGACGACCATGAGGCTCACCGCGTGGGCGAGGATGTCGTGCATGTCCCGGGCGATCCGGGCCCGTTCCTGAGCGATGGCCCGCGCGGTGTCGGCGGCGCGCTCCCGCTCCAGGTGCCGCGCCCGGTCCTCCAACTCCGCGGTGTAGGCGCGCTGGATGCGGGCGAGCCACCCGAGCGCGTAGGCGCAGGCGATGCACAGCAGGTGGAAGGCGTACTCGAAGGGCCGGGTGTCCTCCTTGTGCTGCATGGTGACGGTGACCCCGATCGCCCAGCCCACCAGCATCACGCGCCGCTGCCAGGGCAGGCCCCGGGCGGCCATCGTGTAGAGGACGACCAGCCCGCCGTACATCACGTCCGGCGGGGGTGCGTGGTAGACCGCCATCGCGGGAGTGGCCGCCGACACCGCCCACGCGGTCGCGAACGGCGCCCGCCGTCGCCACACCAGTGGCACCGCCGTGGCGGCTCCCAGCAGCCAGCCCTGCCAGGTGAGCCGGTCGTCCCCTTCGTCGGGGAAGATCCACTGCAGCGAGACCGCGAACAGGACGAGCGCGGCGAGGGCGGCGTCGACGACGTACGGATTCACCGTCCGCAGGCGCGCGGCGACCTGCGTGAACCAGGGCGGCGGGGACATGGCGGCTCCTGACGGGAGAGGGCCGTTCCAGTATCACGAGGGTGGTGTGAAGCGTGCCTCGCCGGTGAGAGGGATATCCGGCGCGGCGCTCCGCCGGCTGTCCGCACGATGCCGCTGGGAACCTGCGGGCCCGTCGTGGCTGGTCGCGCAGTCCCCCTCGCCGCTTCGGGGCGCGTCCACCGACGGTCACGGCAGGAAGGCCGGCGTCGCCGGCATCGTGATCGTGTCCCGGAGGCTCTTACGGCGCCTTCGCCGGCCGCCACCCGAGCGCCCGCGAAATGCCGAGTGCCGCAAGCCGCACCGCGGGCACCAACACCGGTACCTGCGCCTCGACTTGAGGCACCACCACCGACACCGCGGCGACCACCGCCCCGCCCGGCCCGCGCACCGGAGCGGCCACCGACAGGGCGTCGTCGGTGACCTGACGGCTGCTCACCGCGACTCCCGTGCGCCGTACGTCGGCCAGCACCCGGCGCAGCCGCTCCGGCTCGGTGACGGTGTACGGGGTGAAGGACGCGAGCGGGCCCGCGCAGTACTGCTCCTGGAACGCCGCACCGCAGTGCGCCAGCAGCGCGAGCCCGACCCCGGTGGCGTGCAGCGGCCAGCGAGCCCCGACGCGGATGTGGACCCCGACGGCGCTGCGACCGGAGAGCCACTCGATGTAGACGACCTCCCCGTCGTCCCGCACCGCCAGCTGCACGTTCTCGTGGGTCGCCTCGTAGAGGTCCTCCAGGTACGGCAGTGCGATCTGCCGCAGCGCCAGTCCGCGCGGGGCGAGCGCCGCGACCTCCCACAGCCTGAGCCCGACGTGGTAGTCGCCGGACTCGTCCCGCTCCAGGGCGCCCCAGTCGGTGAGGGCGCCCACGAGCCGGTGCGCGGTGGTGAGGGTCAGCCCGGCCCGACGGCTGATGTCCGTCAGGGACAGCGCCGCGTGCTCGTGGTCGAACGCGGCGAGCACGGCCAGCAGCCGGTCGGGCGCGGAGCGGACGTTCATGGCCGGGCGTCTCCCGGGTGGGCGAGGTCGTAGGGGCGGGGGTAGGTGGCCGGGTGATATGTCACATAGCGCTGTTCGGTCGTCGGGTCCTCCTGCGCGGCGCGCCCGTTGAGCACGGCGGCCGAGGTGTCCCAGCGCCCCGTGTCCAGCCGGTGCTCCAGGGTGTGCAGCGCGCCGAGCATCTCGCCCGAGGTGAAGGCGCAGTGCCCGGGCCCGTCGACGTACGCCTGGCTGAGCAGTGCGCCCGAGCCGGCCGCGTCGGCGGCCCGGCGGTAGGCGCTCTCGGCCTGGACGGGGATCAGACCGTCGCCCGTGGTGTGGATGTCGAGCTGGGGGTCGGTGAGCCGGCCGGTGAACACGCTGGTGTGCCGCATCCACCGTACGGCCGCGGGGTCGGCCGAGATCCGCGGTGCGCGGTTCAGGGCCGTGAGGTCGGTGCGCAAGGACAGTCCCGCCTCCCTGTAGAGCTCGGTCACCTCTTTGTACAGCGGGGACCGGCTCAGCATCGCGGTGTAGTCGATGCCCGTGTTCCACGACATGTTGCCGCCCGCCCGGCTCTCGGCCTCCTGCCGCCAGCTGAACGCGGGCAGCTGCACCAGCCCGGTGACGGCCGTGTACTGGTTGGCCTCCTGACCGTCCCAGTCGGTGGCGCCCGGCTTCGTCTGCGTGGGGTCGTTGTAGCCGGGGATGTTGTGCAGGGCGGCGGCGAGCGCGATCCGGGCCCGGCCCTCGGTGGTCTGCTGGGCCGCGGAGACCTTCGAGGCGAGTGCCTTCGCCGCGGTGGTGGCGGCCGTCTGGTCGGCGAAGCCGGTGAGCGGGATGTCCGCGCCGGGCGCGAGCAGCGTCCTGAGCGCGAAGACCGGGTCCAGCGTGCTGTTCCAGTTGGCGACCCCGCCCTGGACGAGGCCGCACATCGACAGCGAGCCGTCGAAGCGGTCGGCGTGCCGTTCGGCGAGGGTGGTCGTGACGAGGCCGCCGTACGACGTGCCCCAGGCGAGCGTGCGCCGGGCCGTGCCGAACTTCTCTGTGAACAGGTTCAGGGTGGCGAGCTGGTCGGGCACCGCATTCGTCACCGCCCAGCCGTTCGTCGCGTACGAGGAGCCGATGAGGGCGTACCCCTCGGCCAGCAGCTTGTCGCGGGTGGTGGAGTCGGGGGAGTCCTGGGCCGGGTTGGCCGCGCCGGTGGGCCGGTAGCCGTGGCTGTAGAGGAGCACGGTGCCGTTCCAGCCGGCGGGAACGTCCATCAAGTACGCGGCGCCCGAGGGGAGTTGGCCCTCGAGGTGGGTGTCGGTGGCCGCCTGCGCGGGCAGGGCGGTGGCCGCGCTCAGGGTGAGGGTCAGCACGGCGAGGCAGGTGCGGGTTTTCAACGGGGGGTCCCTTCCGGTGGGGGGTGCGGGACGAGGCCTCCGTGAAGTTAGGCAGTCATTTATCTGTCGTCAATAACTTGCACAACATTGGCGGGGGTCGCCTCGCGTCAGCCGAGTCCGTCCCCCGCGACCCGCAGCAGCAGCGCGTGCAACGTCTCCCGCTCGGCCGGGTCGAGCGGCTCCAGGAGCTCGTTCGTCACGCGAAGGCCCGCCTCGTCGGTGTCGCGCAGGAAGGCGCGGCCGTCCTCGGTGAGGACGACGATGCGGCTGCGGCGGTCGTCGGGGGAGGGGCGCCGCTCGGCGAAGCCCAGCTTCTCCAGGTCGTCGACCAGGCCGACGATCGCGCTCGGGTCGTAGCCGAGGCGGGCGCTCAGTTCGCGCTGGAGGGTGCCCTCGGAGGTGGCCAGGAAGCGCAGCACCGCGTAGTGGCGCAGCCGCAGCCCCGACTCCTGCAGGAAGGTGTTGAACAGCTGTCCGGAGCGCAGGCCCAGGCGGTAGAGCAGATAGCCGGTGTCCGCGTGCAGCCCGCGCATCCAGGGCTCGTCCGCGTCGATCGGATTCGGGTTCGTGACGTGCTGGCGTGTGATGGCGGGCTCCCTGTTCTCGATCCCCGGGCCGGTGCGTCATTCCAGCATGTCGCACCCGTTGGTCAACAACAACTATTGACGTCAACAATTATTGCTCTTAGCTTCGATCTCGTAGCCGCAGCAGGCGTCTCGAAGGTGCAGCCGTGCCTTTCGAGGCCGCACCACCCGCATCACCTCGTGAAGGGACCCACCCGTGCCCAGCATCGATCTCACCGGCAAGGTCGCCGTCGTCACCGGCAGCGGCCGGGGCCTCGGCCTCGCCTACGCGCACGCCCTGGCCGCCCACGGCGCGTCCGTGGTGGTCAACGACGTCGACGAGGCCGTGGCCGAGGCGGCCGCGAAGTCCATCACCGAGGCCGGCGGCACCGCCGTCGCCGAGGTGGTCCCGGTCGGGACGAGCGAGGCCGCCGACCGGCTGGTCGGCCGCGCGGTCGAGGAGTTCGGGCGGCTCGACATCCTGGTCACCAACGCCGGCATCCTGCGCGACAAGGTGCTGTGGAAGATGACCGACGACGACTTCGACGCGGTGATCACCACCCACCTCAAGGGCACCTTCACCTGTGCCCGCGCCGCAGCCGTCCGCATGCGCGAGCAGGGCGAGGGCGGCACGCTGATCCTGGTCGGCTCGCCGGCCGGCCAGCGAGGCAACTTCGGGCAGACCAACTACGCCGCCGCCAAGGCGGGCATCGCCGCGTTCGCCCGTACCTGGTCGATGGAGCTGGGCCGCGCGAACATCACCGTCAACGCGATCGTGCCGGTCGCGGCGACCGCGATGACCGAGACGATCCCGGCCTTCGCCCCGTATGTCGAGGCCCTTCGCAATGGCGTGCCGTTCCCGGACTTCCTGCGCAAGGGCGAGGGCTTCGGCACCCCCGAGGACTGCGCCGCCCTCGTCCCGTTCCTGGCCTCCGAGGCCGCCCGTGGCATCACCGGCCAGGCCATCGGCATCGGCGGCGACAAGGTGGCACTCTGGTCGCATCCGCAGGAGATCCGCGCGGCCTACGCCGACGGCGGCTGGACCCCCGAGAGCCTGGCCGACGTCTTCCCCACCTCGGTCGGCGCCGAGCTCGAGACGGTCGGCATCCCGGCCCCGAACTTCCCGGAGGCGTGATGAGCCCCTCCATGAACGTCGACGAACTCGTCGCGATCGACGTCCACACCCACGCGGAGGTCTCCTCCAAGGGCCACTCCTCCCTGGACGACGACCTGCACGACGCGTCCTCCGCCTACTTCAAGGTGGAGGGCAAACGGAAGCCGACTCTGGAGGAGACGGCCGCGTACTACCGCGAGCGGAAGATGGCCGCCGTGATCTTCACGGTCGACGCCGAGTCCGCGACCGGCACCGCGCCCGTCCCGAACGAGGAGGTCGCGGAGGCCGCGGCCGCCAACTCCGACGTCCTCATCCCCTTCGCCTCCATCGACCCCTTCCGCGGCAAGGCGGGCGTCAAGCAGGCCCGCCGCCTGGTCGAGGAGTACGGGGTGAAGGGCTTCAAGTTCCACCCCAGCATCCAGGGCTTCTTCCCCAACGACCGCTCGGTGGCCTACGACCTCTACGAGGTGATCGAGGAGACGGGCACCATCGCCCTGTTCCACACGGGCCAGACGGGCATCGGCGCCGGAGTCCCCGGCGGGGGCGGCATCCGCCTGAAGTACTCGAACCCGCTCCACGTGGACGACGTCGCCGCCGACTTCCCGCACCTCAAGATCATCCTGGCGCACCCGTCCTTCCCCTGGCAGGACGAGGCTCTCGCGGTCGCCACACACAAGCCGGGCGTGCACATCGACCTGTCCGGCTGGTCGCCGAAGTACTTCCCGCCGCAGCTCGTGCAGTACGCCAACACGCTGCTCAAGGACAAGGTCCTCTTCGGCTCCGACTTCCCCGTCCTCACCCCGGACCGCTGGCTCGCCGACTTCGAGAAGCTGCCGATCAAGGACGAGGTCAAGCCGAAGATCCTCAAGGAGAACGCCGCCCGCCTGCTCGGGCTGACGAAACCGTAAGGGGCCGGACATGCGCAACGAGGGACTGGGGTCGTGGCCCGCACGCCGGGCCCGCAAGACCCCACACCGCACGGCCCTGGTCCAGGGTGAGCAGTCGACCGACTACCGCACCCTGTACACCCGCACCACGCGCCTGGCCCACGCCCTGCGCGCCAGGGGCGTCCGGCGCGGCGACCGCATCGCCTACCTCGGCCCCAACCACCCCTCCTACCTGGAGACGCTCTTCGCGGCGGGCACCCTCGGCGCGGTCTTCGTCCCCCTCAACACCCGCCTCGCGGGCCCCGAGATCGCCTACCAGCTCGCCGACTCCGGAGCCAAGGCCCTCGTCTACGGCCCCGCGCACGCGGGGCTGGTCGCCGGACTGCCGGGCAACACCGACGTCCGTACGTACGTCGAGGTCGGCGCCGAGTACGAGGAGGCGGTGGCCGCCGCCGCGGACGAGCCGATCGACGAGCCCGTCGGCCCCGACGACACCTGCATCATCATGTACACCTCGGGGACGACCGGCCGCCCCAAGGGCGCGATGCTCACCCACGGCAACCTGACCTGGAACGCGATCAACGTCCTCGTCGACACCGACCTGATCGCCGACGAACGCGCTCTGGTCTCCGCGCCGTTGTTCCACACGGCCGGCCTGAACATGCTGACGCTCCCGGTCCTGCTCAAGGGCGGCACCTGTGTCCTGGTCGAGGCCTTCGACCCGGACGCGACCTTCGACCTGATCGAACGGCACCGGATCACCTTCATGTTCGGTGTGCCGACGATGTTCGAGCAGGTGGCCCGGCACCCGCGCTGGCCGGCCGCGGATCTCTCCTCGCTCCGGATCCTGACCTGCGGCGGCTCCCCGGTCTCGACACCGCTGATCGCCGCGTACCAGGAACGCGGGCTCACCTTCCTCCAGGGCTACGGCATGACGGAGGCGTCCCCCGGCACGCTGTTCCTGGACGCGGAGCACGCGGTCAGCAAGGCGGGCTCGGCCGGCGTGCCGCACTTCTTCAGCGATGTGCGCGTCGTACGGCCGGACTTCGCTCCCGTTGACGTCGGCGAGACCGGCGAGGTCGTGGTCCGCGGGCCGCACGTCATGCCCGGCTACTGGGGGCTGCCCGAGGAGACGGCCGACTCCTTCGCGAACGGCTGGTTCCGCAGCGGGGACGCGGCCCGGGTCGACGAGGACGGCTACGTCCACATCGTCGACCGGATCAAGGACATGATCATCTCCGGGGGCGAGAACATCTACCCCGCCGAGATCGAGGACCTGCTGCTCTCCCACCCGGACATCGTCGAGTGCGCGGTCATCGGTGTGCCGGACGACAAGTGGGGCGAGGTGCCGCGGGCGGTCGTCGTCCCGCGCGAGGGCGCCTCGGTGGACCCGGACGAGGTACTGGCCTCGCTGGCCGGCCGCCTCGCCAAGTACAAGATCCCGAAGTCTGTGGTGCTCGCGGACGAACTCCCGCGCACCGCCTCCGGGAAGCTCCTCAAGTCCCGCGTGCGCAAGCGCTTCGGCACCAACTCCTGACTAACTAAGGACAGTTACATGAGCGTCACCGTCAACGGCATCGACGAACTGAAGAAGCTCGCGGGCAGCGACCTGGGCACCAGTGAATGGATCGAGGTCACCCAGGAGCGCATCAACACCTTCGCCGACGCCACGGGCGACCACCAGTGGATCCACGTGGACCCGGAGAAGGCCGCCGCCGGACCCTTCGGCGCGCCGATCGCCCACGGCTACCTCACCCTCTCCCTCTTCATCCCGCTGTTCACCGAGCTGCTGGACGTCCAGGGCGTCACGACGAAGGTCAACTACGGCCTGAACAAGGTCCGTTTCCCCTCGCCGGTGAAGGTCGGCTCCCGCATCCGCCTGGTCGGCAAGCTCGCGGAGGTCGAGGAGGTGCCGGGCGGTGTACAGATCACCGTGGACGGCACGATCGAGATCGAGGGCGCCGCCAAGCCCGCCGCCGTACTGCAGAGCCTGTCCCGCTTCTACGCCTGATCGGGCCGCGCCGGCACCAGGTCGAGAAGGCGCTCCGCGGCCTCCCGCGCGAGCGGAGTGAACCGGTCGTGCACCGCCCGGAACGTCTTCTCGGCCCGTTCCGCCGGCCAGTCGTCCGGCAGGTGCTTGACCGGGAGGCGCGGGTCGCGGCGGATGACCTGCAGCCACTCGCTGTGCAGGCGCAGCCGCAGCGCGAGGGCGTCGTCGGCGTCCGGCAGCCTGCTCTCCCAGGCCTCCCAGCGGCGCACGAACTCCTCGTAGCGCGCGGCCAGTTCGGACAGTTCCCAGGTCTCCTCGATCATCGCGCCGATGTCCATGCCGGCGTCGGCGTGTGCGCGGAAGACCTTCACATGGGCGGCGAGCCCGAGCTCGGACACCAGCTCCGACACGTCGACCTCGCCCGGCGCGATCCACAGGCCGCTGAACAGCGGGCCGAAGCCGCTCCAGGTGAGCTTGGCGCGCAGATCGTGGCGCTGACGCTGCCAGGACTCGGGGAGGGAGAAGCCGAGCAGGGTCCAGGTGCCGTCCCACTGCCGGTTGACCGCGCCGGTCTGCCAGATGCGGTGCTCGCCGTCCCGCAGTACCGCCGTCGAGTGCTCGGTCAGGCCGAAGTACATCCTGCGGCCCTCGCGCTGGCGGCGCAGCAGACCCCGGTTGACCATGCGGGTCAGGGTCGAGCGGGTCGCCTGCTCGCCGACTCCGGCGCGCGCGAAGACGTCGATCACGCTGCCCGAGTACACGCAGACGTCCCGCCCGAGCACCTGGTCGCCCAGGAACGTGAGCAGGAGGGACTGGGGCCGCAACGACTCTTCACCGGTCATGCGGCCCACCGTACGACGTGTCCGATCAGTCCGTGACCTGGCGGTACGAGTAGACGGTCGTCGCCAGCGCGCACACCCCCGGCGGAATGACCTCCGCCCGCAGGATGCCGCTGTTCACGTCGTAGTCGAGGCCCTCCGCCTCGAACGTGCCGTCCGTGCACAGGCTGCGCTGCGGCAGACCGAACAGGCTCTTCACCGAGCCGGTGACCGGTTGCCCGTCCAGCTTGTGCGGCAGGTCGACCTGGAGGAGCGGTCGGCTCTCGGGGAAGAGCTCGCCGCTCGGGTCGTCCGAGGCGCACACCAGGCGGGTGTCCGTCACGAAGTCGCAGCTCTGGATGTTGCGCACCGGCTTGTCCAGGGTGATCTGCCAGGCCTCCTTCAGGGCGCCGCCCTTGGGCGGAGTCGACGGGTTGAGGAGCGGGGCGGGGAAGACCTGCAGCCGGTTCTGATCGCCCCACTCGCCCGACACCAGCCACTGCCCGTCGGGCGAGACGGTCGCGAAGGAGTTGTTGACCTTCTCGCCCGGGTTCAGCTGGTGCACGTACTCGTAGCGCTTCCCGGCCGGCGTGGTGACCGCGAACATCTTCGACGTGGCCGTGTCGGCGCCCTGGTAGGCGTCGAAGGTGTAGCCGCGGGCGATGTCCGGGTCACCGACGTGGTTCCAGCCCTTGAGTCTGAGGTCCAGTGGGATGTCGGCGAGACCGCGGTACAGGAGCGAGCCGTTCGCACGGCTCGCCAGTCCCTGTCCGCCGCCCAGCGTGTCCGTGTACGCCGTGCCGGTCTCCACCCAGTGCGGATCCTCGGACGCGAAGGCGCTCGGGGCGCTGAGCGTCAGAGCACCGCATAAGGAGGCGAGAAGAACGAGATGACGCTTCATCAGGCACCTGCCACGTCAACGAAGATGGGGTTGGAATAGAACCACGTATCCGCCCACGGGTCACCGTTTCCGGGCTCGTGCGGAATCGGCCCGTGCGGGTCGATCGAGGCGCCGAGGTAGCCCGTGCCGTGGCGGTTGCCGTCGCTGCCGCGCAGCCGGACGTAGAAGGACTCGTCCCCGGCGGTCAGCGGGATGCGCAGGGTGTACGTCCCCTTGCGGCCGGACACGTCCTTCGTGTGGACGACCTTGGTGTCCGGCGCCTTCCAGGCGTCCCGGTCGGTCACCGGACCGCGCACCGCGCCCCGGATCACGTCCACGTGCGCCAACTCGGGCAGGATTCCCTGGGGGTTGGCCCGGGAAGCCGTCGTCACCGTCACATACAGCGTGATCTTCTCGCCCTTGCGGACGCGCAGCCGCCCGCCGAGGGTGACGCCCCGGCCGGCGTCGCAGTCCCGCTTCACCCGGACGTCGAGCCCGTCGAGCAGGTGCCCGTGGTCGAGCCAGACACGGCCCGCGCGCAGGCCCGCCATCACCGCGCGGTAGCCGTAGCGGGTCACGCCGACGTGGGTGCGGCTGAACTCGCCGGGCCAGAAGTCGCTGCCGGCCTGCGGGGTGTCCGTGTTCACCGGGTCGGGCAGCTTGCCGGTGTTGTCGAAGTTCTGCCCGGCCGGCCAGTCGCTGTTCTTCCAGGTGTCGAAGACGGTCCGGTGGTTGTCGGAGTTGGTGGTGATCGAGAACAGCCTGCCCTCGGCCAGCATCGAGTCCCACAGCCCTCCGACGGTCGCGGTCGCCCAGTCGAAGCCGCCGTACGTGAGGTACGCGTCCGCCGCGTAGCCCGGCCAGGACTGGGCCGACGGCTTGTTCTCGTACTCGCCGCGGATCGACGTGGTGCCGCGCCAGCCGGGGATGGCCGCGCCCTGGGCACCGGGCGCGCCCTCCATGCCGATCATGATCTCGGGGGCCGCGTCCCGCCAGCCCCGCATCTCGTGCGGGGAGTCGATGCCGAGGCGCAGCGGGTGGTTGGCGAGGACGAGGACGTCGTCGACGTATCCCGAACGGCGTTGTTCCGCCAGCCACTTGATGCCTTTGAGGGCGTGGGCCTCGTTGCGCGCGGTGTCGGCGTCGGCGGCGCCGCCCTTGTCGTAGCCGAGCAGCTTGCCGTCGTAGGCGAGCTCGAACTGGGTGAGCAGGTCGACCTCGTGCGGGCCGGGCGCGGCGAACACGGTGCAGTGCTCGGCGGCCGGGATGTACCACTCCAGGCCCTGGAAGATCAGCTGACGCGGGTTCGCGGCCCGGGCCTCGAGGATCTCCTTGTGCTCCAGCGCGGCGCCGTAGTGGGCGTGCCCGAAGTTGGAGTGCTCGTTGAACACCATCCAGTCGAGGCCGTACTCGGCGGCCGCGGTGGCCTGCTGGGAGAACGTGTACTTGGCGTCGTGGCTGTACACGGAGTGCACGTGGTGGTCGCCGACGAGGTAGGCGAGACGAGGGTCGTCACCGCCGAAGCCACGCTGCGGGGCGGCGAGCGCGGGGGTGGCCGCCGACCCGAGGGTGAACGCGGCGCCGAACAGGCCTGCGCGGCGCAGGAGTTGACGTCGGGAGACGCCCTGGGCGTCGAGACGCGTGGGGGAGACGGACGGGTCGGCCCAGGCGGGCAGCTGCTGCTCGGTCATGACGGTCTACTTGTCCTCTTCGAGGGCGTCAGTGGTTCATGAAGGAGGTGACGGGCAGCGCCCGCGAGACGATCCGCACGTCGCCGAGGCGGCCGTGCAGGATCTGGTCGATCTTGTCCGCGTACGCGTAGCCGCCGAGCAGCCAGGGCAGTCCGACGGAGGTGATGCCGATCGCGGCGGCCTGGGGATTGCGGACGACCGGGCAGCCCTCGACGTACAGAGTGGTGTGCTTGCCGTCGTTGACGACCGCGAGGTGCCACCAGGTCTCCAGCGGGGTCTCCTGGCCCCAGTTGGTGGCGATGCCCTCCTGGTTGAGCGGGCGCATCGCCCACTGCGGTTCGCGGTCGTTGGACAGCGACAGAGTGGCGATGGGCTCGTCCGGGTCGTCGCCCGTCCTGCCGGCGGCACCGCCCGTGCCGGTACGGCTGACGATGCCGGACCAGGCGTGGTGGTCGGGGTCCCAGTCGGCGGGCAGACGGTAGAACGCCTCGATGGTGTAACCGTCCTTGAACGTCGCCGAGTTGAGCGGGGCGCCGTCGACCGTCTTCAGGTACGCGCCCTTCAGCGGGGACTTGAAGCCCCGGAACTCCAGGCTGCCGTGGCCGGGTTGGTCGGGGTGGTGGTCGGACGACCAGTTCAGGGCGCCGCCGCCCACCGTGACGAGGGAGAGGTCGTTGCCGCGCCCCGACAGGTCGCGGACGGTGCCGCTCACCGCCGTACCGTCGTCGTGTCCGTCGAAGCGCCAGTAGGCGACCGTGTCGCGCACCAGCATCTTCGAGGCCGGGCGTGCCGGGCGGGCGGGAACCGGGTCGAAGCCGGAGAAGCGGTCGGCGAAGTCGATGTCGACCGAGAAGCGGTCGGCGTCGCCGCTCAGCTCGATCTCCTGCCGCTCCAGCTCGTTGAGGCCCTTCTTGGCCCGGCCGAGGATCCACGGGGAGACCGTCTCCACGTCGATGACGCCCCGGTCCAGGTCGAAGCGGTAGAGGCGGATCATCGCCGCGCCGCCGAAGTAGCGGTTCTGGTAGTTGGTGAGGTGCAGGTGCACGTCGTGGCCGGCCGCGTTCTTGCGGGTCGCGCGGCCCGCGGGCCAGTAGTGGCCGTTCAGGGTCAGGAAGATCTGGTCGTGGTCGGCGACCAGCTGGTCCCACAGCTGCTGCCCGTAGTCCGACAACGTGTCGTCCTCGACGACCAGTTCGTGCGTGGTGAGGATGACCGGCGTCTTCGGGTGCTGGGCGAGCACGTCCTTAGCCCAGGCGTACCCCTTCGCCGACAGCCGCCAGTCCAGCGCGAGCACCATCCACTCGCGCCCGGCGGCCTTGAACAGGTGGTACGTGTTGTAGCCGTCCGAAGAGGCGCCCCCGAACGTCGGCCTGCTCTTGAACCGCTGCGGGCCGAACGCGTCCAGGTAGGGCGTCGAGCCGCGCTGGTCGTCCGTGGAGGACTTCACGTCGTGGTTGCCGGCCAGGACGCTGTAGCCGACACCCCGCCGGTCGAGCAGCCCGAACGCCTCGCCGATCGCGGCGAATTCGTCCTTGGCCCCGTTCTGGGTGAGGTCGCCGAGGTGGGACAGGAAGACGAGGTTGTCTTCCTTGCCCTGCTCCAGCAGATAGCGCAGCGACGCCTCGACGGGCGCCTTGTCGATGCTCGGCCCGTCGAAGAGGTACTGGGTGTCGGGCATGACGGCGAGCGTGAAGCGGCGGCTGTCGGAGTCGGGCCGCCAGTTGCTCGCGGTCGCGGGAGCCGCCTCGGCGACGGCCGGCAGCGCGACCCCGGCCGTGGCGGCGGCACTCAGCAGCGCGGTGGCCCGCAGGAAACTGCGTCGTGCGGCACCGGCCTGCATGGCCTCGCCCTGATGGTGGTCATGCGAAGTACACACGTGTGCTCCGTAAGGGACTTCAAGAAAGGGACTCAGAGAATGCGCAGGGTCCAGCTCCAGCGGTGGACGCCCGGGGGGACGAGGTAGGAGGGGAAGGTGTCGGGGCCGCACGATGCCGTACCCAGACCGCGGTGCGCCGCGTCCAGGTGCACCACGCAACCGGAGCGCGGCACCAGCTCGTCGTGGTGCGTCGCGGCGGTGAGGTCCTCGGCGCGATACCGGGTGACCGAGACCTGGCGGGGTTCGTCCAGCTCCACCGCGAGACCGGTCGCGTCCGGCGCGGACAGCGTGAAGCGCCGTACGCCGTGCCGGCCGCCGCTCTCCTGCGGACGCAGGTACGGGGTGAACAACTCGTCGACGGGGACGGAGTGATGGCCGACGGGCGCTCCGGTGCTCCGGTCGGGATACGACTCCCACGGCCCCTGCCCGAACCACTCCAGCAGGTCCAGGCCCGCCACCGTCTCGAAGACCGAGCCGACCCGCGCCACATCGTGGAACTCGTCCGGCAGCTCGGCCTCCTCGTCGATCCGGATGCCGCCGTCGACCTGGGTGAACACCTGCCGGTGCCGTACGACGCCGACCGTGCCGGCGTACTCGGCGAGCACGGTCGCCCGGCCGCCGTCCTGCCGTACCGACACGACCTTGCGGACGAGCGTGTCGAGCCCCCAGGCCCGCCAGCGCGGCGCGATGCCGCCGAGCTCGTCGTTGTCGGTGGGCGCCCGCCACAGGGAGAGCGTGGGGGCGGCCGTGAGCAGCGGATGGACCAGGAGGCCCTCGCCGTCCACCTCGACGGGCCGGTCCACGGGAACGTCCTCGCGCACGGCGGGCTCGCGCAGCCGCACTTGCGGCGCGCACACCTCCGTGCCGCGCGGCGCCCACGACTGGTCCTCGGCCGTGGTCACCCGCAGTGTCAGCCAGGCCTCGCCGCCGTCGCGCGGCAGCTCGAAGGGCAGCGGTACGGCGGCCGTCTCGCCCGGTCGCAGATCGGGCAGTCCGGCGGGCGCGGTGAGCGTTTGGCCGTCGGCCAGGGACAGCTCCCAGGTGCCGGACAGCCAGTCCAGGCCCCGGAAGTGCTGGTGGTTGCCGAGCACGATGCCCTCGTGTTTGAAGCACTCGATGCGCACCGGCGCCGCGATCTCCCGGTGCTCGTACAGCGCGGGCTTGGGGGTGCGGTCGGGGAAGACGACCCCGTCGGCGATGAACGCGCCGTCGTGGATCGTCTCGCCGAAGTCGCCGCCGTACGCCCAGCGGTGGCCGGGCGCGGCGACACCGTTGTCATAGAGTCCGGCGCCCCCACGCCCGACCGGTCTGCCGTCGTTCACACGCTGCAGAATGCCGTGGTCCCAGAACTCCCAGATGAACCCGCCCTGAAGACCTGGCGTGGACTCGATGGCCGCCCAATGGTCGGCGAGCGTGCCGTTGCTGTTGCCCATCGCGTGGGAGTACTCGCACTGGATGAGGGGCCTGGTCTGCCGGCCCGACAGGGCGTGGGCGACGCAGTCCTCCAGCGGCGCGTACATGGGACAGGCGATGTCGGAGGCGTCGTCCGTCGCCGCCCAGTCGAGCTTGGCGGCCCCCTCGTACTGGATCGGCCGGGTCGGATCGTGCCGGCGCACCCAGCCCGCCGCCGCGTCGTGATTCGCGCCGTAGTCGGACTCGTTGCCCAGCGACCAGATGATGATCGACGGGTGGTTCTTGTCCCGCAGCACCATCCGCGAGACCCGGTCCACGAACGCGTTGAGATAGCGCGGGTCGTCCGCGATCTCGTGGGCGTGGTCGTGGGACTCGATGTCCGCCTCGTCGACGACGTAGAAGCCCAGCTCGTCGGCGAGGTCGTACAGGGCCGGGTCGTTCGGGTAGTGGGAGGTGCGGATCGCGTTGAAGCCGAACCGCTTCAGCAGGACCAGGTCCGCGCGCATGTCGTCGTAGGAGACCGTGCGGCCGGTGAGCGGGTGGAAGTCGTGCCGGTTGACGCCCCGGATGAACACCCGCTCGCCGTTGACGAGCAGGTCGCGGCCGACGATCTCGACGTCGCGGAAGCCGATGCGGTGCCGCGAGGTGTCGGCGACCGTGCCGTCGGGGCGGTGCAGGCGGACGGTCAGGTCGTACAGCTCGGGAGTCTCGGCGTTCCAGGTGCGTACCTCGGGGACGGTGGCGTGGATGCGGGCCTCACCGAGGAAGTCGGAGACACGGTCGTCCTCCGCGTTGGCCTGGTCGAACTCCCGGTCCTGGGGGAGGAGTTGACCGTCAAGATCACCGCTGACGTACCAGCCCTCGGGCAGCGCACCGCGTGTGTCCCGCACCCGGCAGTCGATGCGCAGCTCGCCGTCCCGCCGCGCCCGCACGCTCACGTCGGCGAGATGCAGGGGATCGGTCGCGTACAGCAGCACCGAGCGCGTGACGCCGCCGTGCCACCACTGGTCCTGGTCCTCGATGTGCGAGGCGTCCGACCACTTCACGACCGTCAGCCGTACGACGGACCGCTCGCCGGGACGCACGACGTCCGAGAGGTCGAACTCTGCCGCCAGATGGGAGTCCTTGGAGACCCCCACGGGCCGCCCGTCCACGTGCACAAGGAGCACGCTCTCGGCGGCGCCGACCTGGAGCACGATCCGGCGCCCGGCCCAGTCGGCGGGGACGTCCACCTCACGCTCGTACACGCCCGTCGGATTGGCGGCGGGCGAGTCGGGCGGGTACTCGGGGAACGGCATACGGACGTTCGTGTACTGCGGAAGGTCGTCGGCGTCCTGGATGGTCTGCATGGTCCAGACGCCGGGGACGTACGCCGACGACCAGGCGGTGCCGACCGGCGCGTCCGGAGCGGGCAGCAGCTGGAAGCGCCAGTCGCCGTCCAGGGGGAGTGCTCCGGAGCGCCGGTCGACGGCGTTCATGGGCAGGCGCCCCAAGGAGGTCAGTTCGGGGGCCGCCCAGGGGCGCAGGGCGAGGAGTGCGTCGGTCATGACCCTTCCGAAGTCGGTGGTGGTGTGGGGGAGTTGGAGCCGGGGAGAACGCGGCCCTGCAGGCCCCAGGCCGGGTCGGCGGTGAGGCCGAGACGGTCCAGGACGGTGGGGGCGATGTCGATGAGGCGGGGTGTGTCGAGCCGGGTGCCGCCGGGTCCGCCGGGCTCGGCGAGGATGATGAAGACCTCCTGCTCGGCATGTGTGTTGCCGCCGTGGCCGCCGGCGTCGAGGTGACCGTGGTCCGTGGTGACCAGCACGGTCCAGTGCTCGTCGGCGCGTGCGGGGTCCGAGCGCCGGGCGTCGATCGCCTCCAGCAGCCGCCCGAGATGGGCGTCCTGGGCAACGAGGGCGTCGTCGTAGGCGGGACTGAGGGGGCCCGTGGCGTGGCCGGCCTCGTCGGTGGCGCCGAAGTACACGAACACTACGTCCGGGTCGTCCTCGGTGAGCCAGCGTGCGGCGGTGCGGGCGACGAGGCGGTCCGCGGGTTCGTAGCCGTCGGATTCACCGTCGTAGTGCACCCGTTGGCCGATGGCGGCGCCGAGGGTGCCGCGGCGGACCAGTTCCGGCCAGGACACCGCGGCCGCGGTGCGCAGACCGGGCCGGGCGGTGACCGCGCGGCTCAGGAAGTCGGGGTAGCGGCCGTAGTCGGCGCCGGTGAAGTCGTTGCCGGTCACCCCGTGACGGTCGGGCCACACCCCGGTCAGCATGCTTGACCAGCCGGGTCCGGAGTCGGTGTAGGCCATGCTGGTCGACGGCCCGTTCTCGGCCTGGCCGTCGACCTCGCCGTAGGGCAGCAGGCTGGTGCCGAAGGCGCCCGCGGCCATCAGACCGTGCAGCACGGGTGCCGTGGACGGCGAGCGAAGCGAGATGGGGGTCTCCCCGGCCGGAGGCCGGGGGAGGGGCAGCCGGTCGAAACGCAACCCGTCCATCCCCACCACGAGCACCTTGCCGCGCCCGGGCAGTCCTCCGCCGGCGGCTTGCGTCACTGTGCACCTCCCTCTCGTGACATCGGTTCAGCTGCCCTGTACCGCTCCTTCGGTGGCGCCCGCTATGAACCCGCGGGCGAAGATGCTGAACACCACGACCAGCGGGATGGACGCCATCAGCACACCGGCCATGACCATGCTGTAGTCGGTGTTGTGGGCGACGTTGAGCTGCGCGAGCTCCACCTGGAGGGTCACGTGGTCGGGGTTGGTGAGCACGATGAGCGGCCAGACGTAGTCGTTCCAGGCGTTGACGAAGGCGTAGATGGCGAGGAAGGACATCGCGGGCCTGATCATCGGCAGCGCGATGTTCCAGTACTGGCGGAAGAACCCGGCGCCGTCCATGCGCGCGGCGTCGAGCAGTTCGTCGGGCACGCCGTTCTCTATGTACTGGCGCAGCCAGAAGATGCCGAAGGCGTTGGCGAGGGAGGGCAGGGTCAGTGCCTTGAGCATGCCGACCCAGCCGATCTTGGACATGAGGATGAACTGCGGCAGGACGGCCAGTTGGAGCGGCAGCATCATGAACCCCAGCAGCAAGCCGAAGAGCAGCTTGCGTCCGGGGAAGTCGAACTTGGCGAAGGCGAAGGCCGCCAGGGAGTCGATGAACAGCACCAGGACCGTGGTGACGGACGCGACGATCACCGTGTTGAGCATCGACCCGAAGAAGTCGATGGTGTTCAGCACATGCCGGATGTTCTCCAGCAGATGGGAGCCGAAGGTCAGCTTCGGCGGGCTCTTGTAGATGTCGCGGGTGGTGTTGGTCGCCATGATGATCGTCCACACGAACGGGAAGACCGAGATCAGGACGGCCAGGATGAGGATGATGTGCGCGGTCAGGCCCCTGGGGCGCCGCAGCCGCCTCGCGCCCGTCGCCGGCCGCGTGGTGCCCGTTGCCGTCATGACTTCCTCCCGCGCTGCACGATGCGCCAGTTGATGAGGACCAGCACCATGATCAGTACGAAGAAGGCCCACACGATGGCCGCGCCGTAGCCGTAGTCGTTGTTGAGGAAGGCCGACTGGTAGAAGTACAGCAGTGTGGTCAGACCGGACTGTCCTGGGCCGCCGAGGTTCGCGTTGGCGGCGTTGCTGGCGAACAGGACCTGGGGTTCGCTGAAGCTCTGCAGGCCGTTGATGGTCGAGATGACGACGGTGAACAGGATGATCGGCCGCATGATCGGCAGGGTGATCTGGAAGAAGGTCCGCACGGGCCCGGCGCCGTCCAGCTTGGCCGCCTCGTAGATCTGCGTGGGAATGGCCTGGAGACCGGCGAGATAGATGATCATGTTGTAGCCGGTCCACATCCAGGTCATCAGCAGCGCGATGACCAGTTTGATCAGCCACGGATTGCTCAGCCACGGCACGGGCGAGATGCCGACCGTGCCCAGGACCGCGTTGACCAGGCCGAAGTTGTTGCTGAACACCGCGCCGAAGAAGATCGACACGGCGACGATCGAGGTGACGTTCGGCACGTAGAGGGCGATCCGGTAGAAGCCCTTGAAGCGGCGCACCGAATGCAGCAGCGTCGCCAGCACCAGGGCGCCGAAGAGCGTGGGAACGGTGGACAGAACCCAGATCACCAGGGTGTTGCGGATCGACAGCCAGAAGACCGGGTCCTTCCACAGGAACCGGAACTGCTGCAGGCCCACGAACTGCATGGTGCCCAGGCCGTCCCAGCGCTGGAAGGCCAGATACAGCGAGTAGAAGACCGGGAAGAACGAGAAGGCTATGAAGATCAGGTAGAAGGGCGAGATCGCGAGGTACTGCCGCCAGTACGACAGCAGCCCGCGCCGCCTGGGCCGAGCGGCTCCCGCGGGCGGTGTGCGCCGCGGGCGGAAGCGGGCCGGGACCGGCCCGCCACGGTGCTCGGGCACCGTGGCGGAGCCGGTGACCGGAGGTGATGACACCTCAGCTCACCCCCTGCCGCTGGGCGATCTGCTTGGCCTGGCTGACCGCGTCCTTCCAGGCGTCGTCGGGCTTCTTGCCCTTGGCCTCGATGCTGGTCAGTTCCGTCATGTAGGGGGCCATGACGGCGGCGTCGGCGGGCGCTTCGTAGCTGTCCGGGATGGCCTTGGCGGCCGGGCCGAAGACCTCGATGATCTTCTGCCCGCCGAAGAAGGCGTCACCGCCCGTCATGGCCGGCATGGCGTACGCGGCCGGGGCGGCGGGGAAGATTGCGGCGTCGGTGAAGCCGCGGGCGTCGTTGTCCGGGCTGAGGATCCAGCTGATGATCTTGAATGCCTCTTCGGGGTTGCGGCACTGCTTGGGCAGGGCCAGGTAGGAGCCGCCCTGGTTGGCCGGCCCGACGGGATTCGCACAGACCCGCCACTTGCCCTTGGTCTGCGGGGCGGCCTGCTCGATGTCCAACGCGTGCCAGGCCGCGCCGAGTTCGGTGGCCAGGCTCTTGCCGATGGCGGCGTTCCAGGTGTTGTCGTTGATCTTGGCGTCGATGCCGAGCGTGTAGGGACGGACCGCCGTGGTCCACGCGGCGCGGATGTGGTCCTGGTCGCCGATGAAGTGGTTGTTCTTGTCGATGAACCGCTTGGTGCCCTGGCCGACCGCGATGTTGAACACCGAGCTGATGTTGTTGACCAGGAAGATGCCGGGCAGCGCCTTCTTCAGCTCGGTGCCGAGCGCGAAGTAGTCGTCCCAGGTCTTGGCCTCTGCGGCGACCTTGTCGGGGTCGGTGGGCAGCCCGGCCTTGTCGAACAGGTCCTCGCGGTAGAAGAGCGCGGTGGGACCGATGTCGATGGGGAAGCCGATCTGCTTGCCGTCCTCGGTCTGGGCGAGCTTGGTCTTCCAGTCCAGGTACTGGGACGAGATCTTCTTGAAGCCCAGGTCGTTCAGATCGAGGAAGCGGCCGGCGTTGGGCAGGAAGGACGCCATGTCCTCGCCCTTGATGCCGGTGATGTCGGGTACGGAGGTGCCCGCCGCGAGGGTCGTGGTGAGCTTCTGCTTGAAGTCACCGCCGATGGAGGCGGTGGTCAGCTTGATCTGGCTGCTGAAGTGGGTCTTGGCCTCCGCGACCACCTTGTCGCTGAGGGCGCCACCCCAGTACCACAGGGTGAGGTTCTTGCCGTTCTTTGTGCCGCCCGATCCCGAGCTGCCGCCGCATGCGACGGTCAGGCCGGAGGCGGCCGCGGTGAGCGCGGCGGCCTGGAGGAAGCCTCTACGAGAAAGGTCCACGGGTCACTCCTGTTGTTCCTGTTCGAGGTGCTGAGGGGCTTGAGGGGTCAGTGCAGCCGTTCGCACGCGCGTGGGCCGTCGGGCGTGTGCGGGGCGGGCGGGGTCACCGGCGCGTACCGCACCGGCGGGCCGACGTTCGCCGGGAGGCGGTCCGCCAGGAAGCCGTACGCGCGCTTCAGGTCGGGGTCGGTCAGGGAGCGCCACCAGCGGGCGACGCCGTACCAGCCGGGCGCGGCGAGCGCCCCGCCGTGGTGCTGGACGGACAGGCTCGCGGCCAGTACGGCGAACCGCAGCCGTTCCTGCAGGGGCCAGCCGCCGAGTGAGGCCGCGACGAAGCTCGCGCCGAACACGTCGCCGGCGCCCGTCGCGTCCAGGACGTCGACGTCGAGGGCCGGGACCTCCGCGTACTCGCCGGTCGTCTGGTCGACGGCGACCGCGCCGTCCCCGCCCCGGGTGACCACGGCCACCGGCACCAGCTCGGAGAGCGTGCCGAGGGCCGCGACCGCGCTGTCGGTGCGGGTGTAGGCCATCGCCTCCGTCTCGTTGGGCAGGAAGGCGTGGCACAGCTTGAGCTGGTCCAGGAGATCCGTCGACCACTCCTGGGTGGGATCCCAGCCGACGTCGGCGTAGATGTGGGTGCCGTTCGCGGCGGCCTTGGCGAGCCACCCGCGCGGTTCGGCCTCGAGGTGCACGAGGGCCGTGCGCGCCTCGGGCGGGTCGCCCATCAGCGCGTCCTGCGAGTACGGCGGTTCCTGGCCATGGGTGACGAGGGCGCGGTCGTGACCGTGGGCGATCGAGACGGTGACAGGGGTGGGCCAGCCGTCCGCGGTGCGCGAGAGCGAGAGGTCGACGCCTTCCTGGTCGTCGAGGACGTCACGGCAGTACTCGCCGTAGAAGTCGTCGCCGACGACCGTGGCCAGCGAGGTGCGCAGGCCGAACCGGGAGGCGGCCACCGCGAGGTTCGCGATGCCGCCGGGGCCGCAGCCCATGCCGTCCGTCCAGATCTCCTCACCCGGCGTCGGCGGCTTTCCGAGCCCCGTGAGGACGAGGTCGTAGAACAGCAGCCCGGTCAGGAGCACGTCGGGCCTGTCGTCGTCCACGCGAACAGCCTCTCGTCAAAACTCGTCATTTTCGATGACGGGAATCGTGCGCTGATCCACGAGATTGGTCAATACCCGAGCAGAAGTGAGCATGGAAATGATTGAAGATGACGAGTAGTGTGCAGCGCGTGCTGGCAGAACGACGACACCAACTCATCCTGCGGGCCCTGCGCTCCGGCGGTCCCGCGGCAGTGACCGATCTCTCCGAGCAGCTGGGTGTGAGCCCCGCCACGATCCGGCGCGATCTGCTCAAGCTGGAAGAGGACGGCCTGCTCACCCGCGTGCACGGCGGCGCGGTCGCGGACGACGGCGACCAGCCCTTCGCCGAGGTCGCCGAGGTGCGCGTGGCCGAGAAGGACGCCATAGCGGCACGCGCCGCGGCGATGGTCCGGGACGGGCAGTCGGTGCTGCTCGACATCGGCACCACCGCCTTCCGGCTCGCCCGCCAGCTGCACGGCCGACGCCTCACGGTGATCACCAGCAACCTGGTGGTCTACGAGGAGCTCGCCGACGACGAGGGCATAGAGCTGGTGCTGCTCGGCGGCATGGTCCGCCGCGAGTACCGCTCCCTGGTCGGTTTCCTCACCGAGGACAACCTGCGCCAGCTGCATGCCGACTGGCTCTTCCTCGGCACCAGTGGAGTGCGTCCGGGCGGGCAGGTGATGGACACGACCGTCGTCGAGGTGCCGGTCAAGCGCGCCATGATCAAGGCGAGCGAGAAGGTCGTCCTGCTGGCCGACTCGGCGAAGTTCCCGGGTACGGGGATGGCGAAGGTCTGCGGTCCCGGGGACCTGGACGTGGTGGTGACGAACACGCCGGTCGATCAGGCGACCCGGACCTCCCTTCAGGAGGCGGGCGTCGAGGTGGTCGTGGCAGGAAAGGTGCAAGCGTGAAGCTGACGATTCTGGGCGGCGGCGGGTTCCGGGTGCCGCTCGTGTACGGGGCGCTCCTGACGGACCGCGCCGAGGGGCGGGTCACGGAGGTCGTCCTGCACGACCTGGACGACAGCCGTCTGTCCGCGGTCGCCCGTGTGCTGGCGGAACAGGCGGCCGGCGTGCCGGACGCGCCCGAGGTCACCGCCACCACCGACCTCGACGAGGCCCTGCGCGGCGCCGACTTCGTCTTCTCCGCGATCCGCGTCGGCGGCCTGGAAGGCAGGGCGAACGACGAACGGGTGGCCCTGGCGGAGGGCGTCCTCGGCCAGGAGACGGTCGGCGCGGGCGGCATCGCCTACGGGCTGCGGACGGTCCCCGTCGCGGTCGACATCGCCCGCCGGGTGGCCCGCCTCGCCCCCGACGCCTGGGTCATCAACTTCACCAACCCGGCCGGCCTGGTCACCGAGGCCATGTCCCGTGAGCTCGGCGACCGCGTCATCGGCATCTGCGACTCACCGGTCGGCCTCGGCCGCCGTATCGCCCGCGTGCTCGGCGGGAACCCGAAGGAGGCCTGGATCGACTACGTCGGCCTCAACCACCTCGGCTGGGTCCGCGGCCTGCACATCGCAGGCCGCGACGAGCTCCCGCGCCTGCTGGCCGACCCCGACCTGCTCGGCTCCTTCGAGGAGGGCAAGCTCTTCGGCGTCGACTGGCTGCAGTCCCTGGGCGCGATCCCGAACGAGTACCTGCACTACTACTACTTCAACCGCGAGGCCGTCCGCTCCTACCAGCAGGCCGAGAAGACCCGCGGCGCCTTCCTGCGCGACCAGCAGGCGCACTTCTACGAGGAGATGCGCGACCCCGGCGCCCACGCGCTCACCGCCTGGGACCGCACCCGCGCCGAGCGCGAGGCGACGTACATGGCCGAGAACCGGGAGACGGCCGGCGCCGGCGAACGCGACGCCGACGACCTCTCCGGCGGCTACGAGAAGGTCGCCCTGGCCCTGATGCGGGCCATCGCCCGCGACGAGCGCACCACCCTGATCCTCAACGTCCGCAACCGCGGCACCCTCTCGGTGCTCGACTCCGAGGCCGTCATCGAGGTCCCGTGCCTGGTCGACGCCAACGGCGCGCACCCGGTCGCCGTCGCCCCGCTGCCCGAACACGCCACCGGCCTGGTCTGCGCGGTGAAGGCGGTCGAGCGCGAGGTGCTGGCCGCCGCCGAGTCCGGCTCCCGTACGACGGCGGTGAAGGCGTTCGCGCTGCACCCGCTGGTCGATTCCGTGAACGTGGCCCGACGGCTGGTCGAGGGCTACACGGACGCGCATCCCGGGCTGTCGTACCTTAAGTAGAAGCCTGCCCGGAAAGCGCTTTCCCCCGGATCCCCTTCGCTTCCTCCGCCAGCTCCCTTCCTGGAGACCTTTCATGCACGACGAACGCCGCCGGATCGAGGAGCGCGCCGAGCGCCTCCACAACCAGCGCATCAAGCCCGCGATCTACGCGGCCACCGTCCCCCTGGCGGTCGAGGCCTGGCAGGCGCCGGGCGAGCCGGTCCCGTTCGAGGAGGCCGCGGCCGCCTCGTACGAGCCCTTCGCGATGAACACCCCGTGGGGCCCGCCCTGGGGCACGACCTGGTTCCGGATGCGCGGGCAGGTGCCCGCCGAGTGGGCCGGCAAGCGCGTCGAGGCGGTCATCGACCTCGGCTTCGTGGGCGACTGGCCGGGCAACCAGGCCGAGGCGCTGGTCCACCTCGTCGACGGCACGCCGCTGAAGGCGGTCAACCCGCTCAACCAGTACGTGGCGATCGCCAACCCGGCGACCGGCGGCGAGGAGATCGACTACCTGGTCGAGGCGGCCTCGAACCCGGACATCCTGGCCAACAACTTCGAGGCCCCGACCCCGCTCGGTGACGTGCTGACGGCGGGCGACAAGCCGCTGTACACGTTCCGCAGCGCCGACCTCGCCGTCCTGGACGAGGAGGTCTGGCACCTCGACCTGGACCTTCAGGTGCTGCGCGAACTCATGGTCCACCTCGGCGAGCACGAACCGCGCCGCCACGAGATCATGCACGCCCTCGACCGCGCCCTGGACGCCCTCGACCTGGACGACATCTCCGGCAGCGCCGCCGCCGTCCGCGAGGTGCTGGCGCCCGTCCTGGCCAGGCCCGCCCACGCCAGCGCCCACACCGTCTCCGGCGTCGGCCACGCGCACATCGACTCCGCCTGGCTGTGGCCCATCCGCGAGACCAAGCGCAAGACGTCCCGCACCTTCTCCAACGTGACCTCGCTCGCCGACGAGTACGACGAGTTCATCTTCGCCTGCTCCCAGGCCCAGCAGTACGAGTGGGTGCGCGACAACTACCCCCAGGTGTGGGCGCGCATCCAGGAGTCCGTGAAGAAGGGCCAGTGGGCGCCGGTCGGCGGCATGTGGGTCGAGTCCGACGGCAACCTGCCCGGCGGCGAGGCGGTCGCCCGCCAGTTCGTCCACGGCAAGCGGTTCTTCATCGAGCACTTCGGCATCGAGACCAAGGGCGTCTGGCTGCCGGACTCCTTCGGCTACAACGCCGCCTATCCGCAGCTGGCCAAGCTCGCCGGCAACGAGTGGTTCCTCACCCAGAAGATCTCCTGGAACCAGACCAACAAGTTCCCCCACCACACCTTCTGGTGGGAGGGCATCGACGGCACCCGCATCTTCACCCACTTCCCGCCGGTCGACACCTACAACGCGCGCTTCAGCGGCGAGGAGATGGACCGCGCGGTCCGCAACTACCAGGAGAAGGGCGCCGGTACGCGCTCCCTCGCCCCCTTCGGCTGGGGCGACGGCGGTGGCGGCCCCACCCGCGAGATCATGGAACGGGCCCGTCGGCTGGCCGACCTGGAGGGCTCGCCCAAGGTCGTCGTCGAGCACCCGGACGAGTTCTTCGCCAAGGCCCGCGCGGAGTACCCGGACGCCCCGGTCTGGAACGGCGAGCTCTACCTGGAGCTGCACCGCGCCACCTACACCTCCCAGGCCCGCACCAAGCAGGGCAACCGCCGCAGCGAACACAAGTTGCGCGAGGCCGAGTTGTGGGCGACCACGGCCGCACTGCACGCGCCGGGCTACGCCTACCCGTACGAGAAGCTGGACCGGCTGTGGAAGACGGTGCTGCTGCACCAGTTCCACGACATCCTGCCGGGCTCGTCGATCGCCTGGGTGCACCGCGAGGCCGAGGCCGAATACGCCCGTGTGGCAAAGGAGTTGGAGGTGCTGACGGCCGAGGCCGTCGCCGCGCTTGGCGGTGGCGACACCCGGGTCTTCAACACCAGCCCGTTCGACCGCGCCGAAGTGGTCCGTACGACCGAGGGCGCGCCGGTGTTCGTGCAGGTGCCCGCGAGCGGCAGCGCGCCTCTCGCCGCCGCCGAGCCCGCGCAGCCGGTGACGGTCGACGGCCGTGTCCTCGACAACGGCCTGGTCCGCGTCGAGGTGGCGGAGGACGGAACACTGTCGTCCGTCCTCGATCTGCGGGCGAACCGCGAAGTCCTCGCCGAACAGGGCAACCTGCTCCGCCTGCACACCGACCTCCCCAACTACTGGGACGCCTGGGACATCGACAAGCACTACAAGAACCGCTACACGGACCTGCTGGAGACCGAGTCGGTCACCGTGGTCGAGGCGGACCCGCTGGTCGGCGCGATCCGCGTCGAGCGCTCCTTCGGCAAGGGTTCGAAGATCACCCAGACGATCACCGTCCGCGCCGGCAGCTCCCGGATCGACTTCGAGACCGACATCGACTGGCGCGAGGCCGAGAAGATCCTCAAGGCGGGCTTCCCGGTGGACATCCGGGCGCCGCACTCCTCCGCGGAGATCCAGTTCGGCCACGTCCAGCGGCCCACGCACACCAACACCAGCTGGGAGGCGGCCCGTTTCGAGGTCTCCGGCCACCGCTGGGTGCATATCGCCGAGCCCGGCTACGGCGTCGCGGTCATCAACGACTCCACGTACGGCCACGACGTCTCCCGCACGGTCCGCGAGGACGGCGGCACGACGACCCGCGTCAGCCTCAGCCTGGTCCGCGCCCCGCGCGTCCCGGACCCGGAGGCCGACCAGGGCCGCCACCGCTTCGTCTACTCGCTCCTCCCCGGCGCGAGCATCGAGGACGCCGTCGCCGAGGGCTACGCCCTCAACCTCCCCCTGCGCGTGGCCGATTCGGCGGGCGCACCGGAGCCGGTCGTCTCCGTGGACGGCGACGGCGTGACCGTCGAGGCGGTCAAGCTCGCCGACGACGCGTCGGGCGATGTCGTCGTACGGCTCTACGAGTCCCGCGGCGGCCGCGCCCAGGGCGTGCTGCGCACCGGCTTCCCGCTGGCGGGCGCCCAGGTCACCGACCTGCTGGAGCGGCCGCTGGAGGACGCGGACGTCGCCGACGGCGCGGTGGCCGTCGCCCTCCGTCCCTTCCAGATTCTGACGCTCCGTCTGCAGAGGGGCTGACCCATGCCCATGCAACCCTGGTTCACCGACGCCAAGTTGGGGATCTTCGTCCACTGGGGCATCTACGCCGTCGACGGCGTCCAGGAGTCCTGGTCGTTCTACGACGACATCGTGCCGCACGACCAGTACATGTCCCAGCTGGAGCGCTTCACCGGTGCCAAGTACGACCCGAAGGCCTGGGCGGACCTGTTCGCCCGCGCCGGCGCCAGGTACGCGGTCCTGACGAGCCGTCACCACGACGGCGTGGCCCTGTGGGACACGCAGTACGGCGACCTCAACCTCGGCAAGGACTATCTGTCCGGCTACGCGGAGGCCCTGCGCGAGAAGAACCTCAAGGTCGGCTTCTACTACTCCCACTCCGACTGGAACCACCCCGACTACGCGTCCACCCGCAAGCCGGGCCGCCCGCCCGAGCTGGAGGACAACCGCTACTCGGAGGTCGCGGCCGAGGACGAGGACCTGGACGCCTGGGAGCGGTTCATCGCCTACCGGGACGGCCAGATCCGGGAGTTGGCCTCCCGCTACCGGCCCGACCTGATGTGGTTCGACGGCGAGTGGGACCGCAGCGAGGAGCAGTGGCGCATCCCCGAACTCGCCGCGCTCATCCGCTCGTACGTGCCCCACGTCGTCTTCAACGCCCGCATGCTCAGCGAGGGCGACTACGCCACCCCCGAGCAGGGCGCCCCCATCGTGCCGCCGGACGGCCCCTGGGAGCTGTGCCTGACGATCAACGACTCGTGGGGTTACCAGCACCGCGACGACAACCACAAGTCGCTGTCGCAGCTGGTCCGTTACTTCACGGAGACGATCGGCGGCGGCGGGAACCTGCTGCTCGACGTCGGCCCGATGGAGGACGGCACCATCCCGCAGCCGCAGGTCGAGCGGCTGGAGGGTCTGGGGGAGTGGATCCGCAAGCACGCGGATGCCGTGTACGGGACGGTGCGAGGCCTGCCGGCCGGACACCACTACGGGCCCAGCACCCTGTCCGCCGACCGCCGCACCCTTTACCTCACCCTGTTCGACATCCCCCGCGCCGAGATCGGTGTCCGCGGCCTCGCCACGGCGGTCCGCAGGGTCACCGTGCTCGGCACGGGCACCGAACTCGCCCACCGGGTCGTCGGCGGCCTGCACGAAGCGGTCGGCGTGCTGTGGATCGACCCGCCGGCCGAGACCGACCTCGACCCGCACGCCACCGTGCTCGCCGTAGAACTGGACGGCGAACTGGAGCTGTACCGGGGAGCGGGCCGGTTCTGAGGCCCCGCACAGGTTCGGTGATTCCCATCGACACCTACTCCGCGCCGCCCGCTCCGCGGCCGGCGGAGATGGCGCGGGCGTGGGGGTACCCGGTCGGGGCACCCCCACGCCCATGAGGGGTCGGCTCAGCCGGTGAAGCCGGCCGTGATCGAGGTGAACTGCCAGTTGTTCTGGCTGATGCCGGAGCAGTTGCTCACCACGCCCCCGCCCGGGCAGGGCCGGTCGCGGTTGACCGACCAGAACGCGAGACGGGCGATGTGGTGCGAGTTCGACCAGTCCTTGATCTGGGTCCAGATCGCCGGAGTGGTGGTCTCCTGCTGGTCGGACAGGCCGTTCATGCCGGAGATACCGATGTGGGAGTACGCGGTCGCGTCGTCCCAGCCGAACGTCGACTTCAGCTTGGCCTTCAGGCCCTCCGCCGCGTTCACGGTGTTGCCGTACATGTCGGAGCCGCCGCCGAAGTCGAACGGCATGATCGTGAAGACGTCGATGTTCGCGCCGAGCGACTGAGCCTGCTCGATGAGCCGGTTGCCGTAGTAGGTCGGGCCGGTGGTCGACGTACCGAAGGTGACGATGGTCTTCAGGCCGGGGTTGTTGGCCTTGACCGTCTTCAGGGCGGTGAGGATCCTCGCCTGGACGGCCTCGTTCTCGAATTCGTCGGAGTTCTCGATGTCCATGTCGATCGCCTTGAGCGAGTAGGCGTCGATCACCTTCTGCAGGGCGCCCGCGAGCGCGCTCGCGGAGGAGCAGTTGGCGCCGAGCTTGCTGCCCTGCCAGCCGCCGAACGACGGCACGATGTCACCGCCGGCGGAGCGGATGGAGTTGATCGTGGACTGGTCGACTCCGCCGGTCAGTGGCCGGCTGCCGTCCCAGGCGGGGTTGCAGCCGCCGGAGTCCAGCATGAACGCCATCGTGAACCACTTGATGCCGGTCGCGCTCATCACCGTGCTCGGGCTCGGCGGATCGCCCCAGCCCTCGTACAGATACGGCGCCGCCTGCTTGAAGCCGGTGCCGCCACCGCTGCCCGCGTCCGTCGTCACGCTCACGGAGTTGGAGGACCCGGAGCTGTTGCCGGCCGCGTCCCGAGCCTTGACGGTGAAGGTGTAACCGGTGCTCGGCGACAGCCCGCTGACCGTGGCGGTCGTACCGGACACGCTCAGCACCTGACTGGAGCCGCTGTAGATGTCGTAGGCGGTGACACCCACGTTGTCCGTCGAGGCGTTCCACTTCAGCGACACGCTCGACGACGTCTTGCCCGTGGAGGTCAGTGCGCCCGGTGTGCTCGGCGCCTGGGTGTCCGAGCCGCCGCCACCGCCGGGTCCGTCGAGGCTGATGTCGTCGGCGTAGTAGGTGCCCTGGGCATACCAGCCGTGGACGTAGATCTTCGCGCTGGTCTGCGAGGCGCCGGTCGTGAACGACACTGTCAGCTGGCTGTACGCCGACGGGGACGTCGTCCAGGTGGAGGCGCCGCCGTCCACACCGAGGTAGACGTAGGAGCCGCGCACCCAGCCTTGAAGCGAGTACGTCGTGTTCGGCTGGACCGAGACCGTCTGGCTGCACTGTGCGTTGTCGCTCGAACTCGCCGCCCCCGCAAGGGCCTTGGAGCCGCCGTGCACGGGGGAGGAGACGACCGAGCCGAGGTTGCCGGTGCAGGTCCACGGGGAGAGACTGCCCGACTCGAAGCCGGAGTTGGTCAGGATGTTGGCCGCTTGGGCCGTGCCGGGAAGGGCGATGGCTCCGGCGAGCGCGAGTGCGGCGGAGCCGAGCAGTGCGATCAGTCGACGTCTGTGACGTCTGGGACGTCCGAGTGGGTTGCGCACGCGATCTCCCTGAAGGAATGGGGGTGTTCGGGAGTGCAGAGAGCAGTGCGGAGAGCACTGCCGAGAGGTGCGCAACCAAGTTGGTATGGACCAATCATGGTGTCAAGGTGCTGCGCCATGATTGGTCCAGACCGGTAGGGGGTTTGGGGCCCTAGGTGTATTGACCCGTGAGGTTGGGGACGCGGCTGGCGGGTGGTTGGCCTTTCAGCGCGGTGTGTCCGCGGTGGTGATTGTAGGAGTGGAGCCAGTCGGGGAACGCGTCGCGTCGTTCGGTCTCCGTGCGGTAGGGGCGGGCGTAGGCCCACTCGTCCAGCAGGGTGCGGTTGAAGCGCTCGACCTTGCCGTTCGTTTGCGGCCGGTAGGGGCGTGTTCGCTTGTGGGTGATCCCGGCTGCGGCGAGGGCATCACGCCAGTCGCGTGAGCGGTAGCAGGAGCCGTTGTCGGTCAGCACCCGCTGGACGGTGATCCCGGCCTGGGTGAAGAACGTCTGGGCCCGGCCCCAGAAGGCGGTTGCGGTTTCCTTCTTCTCGTCTGCGTGGATCTCGCTGTAGGCGAGGCGGGAGTGATCGTCGACGGCGTTGTGCAGGTAGCTGTAGCCCACGCCGGAGCGGGTCTTGCGGCCGGCCTGGCGCCCCAGGGTCTTGTGGCCTCCGCCGTCGGGGATGTTGCCGAGCTTCTTGATGTCCACGTGCACCAACTCGCCCGGCGTGGAGCGTTCGTAGCGGCGGATCACCCGCCCGGTGGCACGGTCGAGATGAGCCAGACGGGCCAGCTTGTAGCGGGCCAGGACCCGGTGCACCGTGGACGGGTTCAATCGCAGCAGGTAGGCGATGCGGGCCGGTCCCCAGCGGCGCAGGACACGGACCTTGATGATCCGCCGCTCGGTGCGGGTCGGGGTCCGGTTCGGGCTGTGATGCGCTCTGGACGAGCGGTCGCTCATGCCCGCCGCGCCGAGTTTCCGGTAGCGGTCCGCCCATCGCTGGGCCGTGGTCGGCGAGACCTGGAAGCGTTCGGCGGCCCGGCGCAGGGTCCAGTTGTCCTCGACCACGCAGCGGGCCAGACGCAGACGGCCGGTCTCGCTCAGGGGTGCATTACGGTGGACCACGAGGGCCTTTCTGTTGGTGTAGACGTCGCAATCCACACCGAACCGGAAGGCCCTCACCTGTTCAAGATCCCTCAGCCGAGACCTGCCTCACCCGTCCACAACCTCCCGAGACAGAACACCTAGGCCGGTGTGGCGGCGTGGGTGCCGGCCTCCGAGGTGGAGGCCTCGGTCGGTTCGGCCGTCTGCGCGGGTACGGCCGGCAGCAGGGGCTCCGAATCCTGCGCACGCTGCTGCGGCAGCGTCACCGGCCGCAGCGGCCGCGGCCCCGACACCACCGAGTAGTCCTGCCCCAGGAACGGCGGCGTCATCTCACCCGGGTCCTCGCCGAGCGCCAACTGCACAGCCGCCCAAGGGGCGTTGACACCGCACAGCGAAAGCTGATGCAGGCCGCCCGCCGGACGGGTGTTGACATCCATGAGCACGGGCCGGTCGCCGAACATCCGGAACTGGATGTTGGACAGGTAGTGCAGCCCGAAGCCCTCAGCGATCTGCCGCGCCGGCTCCAACCACTGCTCGTGCAGCGTGAACCCACGCCGACGGCCGTTCTTGGTACGGCCGATGGCCAGGCGGATCTTGTTGTCGGGCCCGGTGAGGCAGTCCACCGACACCTCCGGCTGCTCCAGGCGCGGCATCACCAGCCAGTCGACGGGCTCGTCGGCCTGCTCCAGCGCCTCGACCACCGTGTCCAGCGGCACGTACGGGCTAGGGAAGCCGTTGAGATGCGTGAGCGAGAAGGGGGCGCGCGTGACGATGCGGAAACCCACCCCGCCCGCACCGGACGCCGGCTTGAAGCACGCCTTGTGGCCGCCCGCCTCCAACTCCTCGACAGCCGCGACGAGTTCGTCCGCCGTCCGCACCCGCCACCACGGCGGCACGGGCACGCCGACCGCCTGGACCGCCTCGTACGCGATCACCTTGTCGTGGAAGACGGCCACCGCTTCCGGCGGCGGCGCGAGCAGCGCCGTACCGATCGCCTCGAAGTCGGCGCGGTGCGCCACGACCGCCGCCTGGTGCAGCCGGGGCACGAACACGTCGATGCCGCGCCGCGCGCACTGGTCCAGCGCGAACTCCACGTACGCGGCCGGGGACAGGCCCTCCGGCTCCAGGTCGGCGGTGTCGGCGGCGGCCAGCACGGGGGAGTCCGCGTCACCGTGCGTCGCATGGATCTCCACGGCGCGATCGCTGGGATTTCGCCGCAGCTGATCCATGAAGAAGACGTTCTCCGCGTACGTGCGGTTGAGCCAGACGCGTACGCGGTGGACCATGCAGGCCGCCTTTCACGGTTCGCGGGCAGGGCGGAGCGGCCCGTGCCCGGGCAGGGGGGTTGGAGGATCACCAAACCGCCCCTGTGTGAAGGGCGTTCACGGACGGTGGTGTTGGGCCGATCATACGGCTTCGCAGAGGCCGAACGTGCAACGTGCGTGTTACGGATTCTCCGATCTTGCCGCCTTGTCGGGGAACCGGGAGATGTGTTCTCGTGGTGCCGTTCGTGAGTGCGCAGGGTGTACGGAGGGGGCGAGAGGTGACGTCGACGGCCGGTGGCGCAGGACAGCTGCTCGCGATCAGCGACCTGCACATCGGATACGCCGAGAACCGCGCCCTGGTCGAGGAGATGCGCCCCGAGTCGGACGAGGACTGGCTGCTCGTGGCCGGCGACGTCTCGGAGACCGTGTCCGACATCCACTGGGCCCTGAAAACCCTCGCGAGCCGCTTCCGCAAGGTCGTCTGGGCGCCGGGCAACCACGAGCTGTGGACCCATCCGAAGGACCCCGTCACGCTGCGTGGCGTCGCCCGCCACGAGCACCTGGTCACCCTGTGCCGCGAGCTCGGCGTGATCACACCCGAGGACCCCTACCCGGTGTGGGAGGGCCCCGACGGCCCCGTGGCCGTCGCACCGCTCTTCCTCCTCTACGACTACTCGTTCCTGCCGGACGGCTGCGTGACCAAGGAACAGGGGCTGGAGTACGCGCACGGGACCGGCATCGTGTGCACCGACGAGTACCTGCTGCACCCCGACCCCTACCCGAGCCGCGAGGCCTGGTGCCGCGCCCGGGTCGCCGAGACCGAACGCAGGCTCGCCGAGCTGCCCGCCGACCTGCCCACCGTCCTCGTCAACCACTACCCCCTGGACCGGCACCCCTGCGACGTCCTGTGGCACCCCGAGTTCGCCATGTGGTGCGGCACCGGGCTGACCGCGGACTGGCACCGCCGCTTCCATGTCGAGACCATGGTCTACGGGCACCTGCACATCCCGCGGACCACCTGGCACGAGGGTGTCCGCTTCGAGGAGGTGTCCGTCGGCTACCCCCGCGAGTGGCGCAAGCGGACCGAGCCGCCGGGGCGACTGCGCCGCGTACTGCCGAAGGAGGTCGGGGTCGGGTGATCGAGGAGCTGCTGCCGGACGAGGTGGTGGCCGTGGAGGTGCACGGCGACGACGGAAGCGAGCCCGCTCCGCTGTACCCCGAGGAGGCCGAGGTCGTGGCCCGGGCCGTCGAGAAGCGCCGCCGCGAGTTCGCCCTCGTGCGGGCCTGCGCGCGCCGGGCCATGGAGAAGCTCGGCGTGCCGCCCCAACCCCTCGTGCCCGGCGAACGCGGGGCACCCGGCTGGCCGCCCGGCCTGGTCGGCAGCATGACCCACTGCGACGGCTACTGCGCCGCCGCCCTGGTCCGCGCCACCGACCTGGCCTCCCTCGGCATCGACGCCGAACCCCACGAGCCGCTCCCGGAAGGCGTCCTCGACGCCGTGTCCCTGCCCGGCGAACGGGCCGGACTGCACCGCCTGGCGGGCCGGCACCCCGAGATCCACTGGGACCGGCTCCTGTTCAGCGCCAAGGAGTCCGTCTACAAGGCGTGGTTCCCCCTCACCGGTCAATGGCTGGAGTTCACGGAAGCCGACATCGAGGTGTCCGTCGACCCCGGCGGACATCCGCACGGCCGCTTCCGCGCCGAACTCCTCGTCCCCGGCCCGCTGGTCGGCGGCCGGCGGCTCGGCCACTTCGAGGGCCGGTGGACCGTCCAGCGGGGGCTGGTGGCGACGGCGATCACCGTGACACACACCCCCTGAGCCCCCGCCCGACGGCCGTCACGGCTCCGGGCACCAGCTCTGCAGCAGCCGGAAGAACTCCTCCTCGTTGCCCGCCAGCCCCGCTGCCGCCAGTGCCTGCTCCGCCTCGGCGAGCACGGAGGGCGGCACGACGGGTGGTCGCAGATCGCCGGGCGGACCGTCGAAGGCGGCTCGTACGGTGTGCAACAGACGCAGGTAGGCCTGAACGGCGGTTCGCTCGCGGTCGGTCAGTACGGCTGTGGGCATCGGTCGGCTCTCCCCGTGTCGGCGTCGTAGGTCACGCACCCGTAGGCGCGCACGCCCCGCACAGAGGGGCGCAACTCCAGCTTGCCGCCCGCCACTGACAATCGGGTTTCCGCCCGCGTCGGTTCGCCCGCTTAGCGGAGGCGAAACGTCCCCGAAATCCCTTGTGGGAAAGCCGTCCTACGCTGGATGGCGAGGGCTTTCGGCCGCTTCTCGGGCGGCCACGGAACGGGAGGCAAGTACGTGGTCGACGTCCCGCCCCGGCGCCCCGTGCGCGCCGTACGGCTGCGCCCGGTGGGCGACGGAGAACTCGAATTGCAGTACCGCTCCGTGCACGGCTACCGGCGCGCCTTTCGCATGGCGGGCGAGGGCCCGCCACTGGTGCTCATCCACGGCATCGGGGACTCGTCGGCGACGTGGGCGGAACTGATCCCCGACCTCGCCCGCACGCACACCGTGATCGCCCCCGATCTGCTCGGGCACGGCGCCTCGGACAAGCCGCGCGCCGACTACTCGGTGGCCGCGTACGCGAACGGCGTGCGGGACCTGCTCACCACCCTCGGCATCGAATCGGCGACGCTGGTCGGGCACTCGCTGGGCGGGGGCGTGGCCATGCAGTTCGCCTACCAGTTCCCCGAACGCACGGAACGGCTCATCCTGGTCAGCGCGGGCGGCGTCGGCCGCGAGGTCAACCCCGTGCTGCGCCTGGTCTCCCTGCCCGGCGCGCACCTGATGCTGTCCAGTCTCCGGCTGCCCGGCATGCGGCTCCAAGTGGGCCTCGCGGTCCGCCTGATGAGGCTCCTGGACACCGACCTCGGCCAGGACGCCCCCGAACTGCTCACCCTCGTCGACGCCCTGCCGGACGAGACCTCCCGCAACGCCTTCATCCGCACCCTGCGCGCGGTCGTCGACTGGCGCGGCCAGGTCGTCACCATGCTCGACCGGTGCTACTTGACCGAGGGCATGCCGACCATGCTGCTGTGGGGCGACCGCGACAGCGTGGTGCCCGTGCGGCACGCCTACGGGGCGCACGAGGCGATGCCGGGCAGCCGACTCGAGATATTCGAGGGCGCGGGCCACTTCCCGTTCCACAGCGACCCGGCGCGGTTCGTGTCGCTGATCGAGGAGTTCACGGCGACCACGACCCCGGCCGACTGGAGCCGCGAGCACTGGCGCGAACTCCTGTGCGAAGGTCGCCCGGGCAGCAGCGCGGGGCGGCCCGACACGGCTCGGAATCGGGCGGTGGAGCTGGATCTGAAGGAGGCCAGTGAGCGTAGTGCTACGTGAGGGGGCTGGCGAGGGCGTAGTGCTGTGTGACATGCCACTGCCCACTCGACCGAAAACCGCTCACCCCTACGGCCCCAAGTACCCCAACGAAGCCTCGATCCGCCCCGCCAGATGATCCCGCTGCACCGGCCCCCGCACCCCCGAACCCGCCAGCCAGGTACGGCACTTGCAGGCGAGGAGCAGACCGAAGGTCTCGGCCTCCTTCTCCTCGGCGAGGTCGAAACGGCTGCGGGCGGCCACGGTGCGGACGGTGGCGCTCAGGTCGGCGTCGTCGCTGAGCAGGCGGGCCGCCACCCTGGCGCCCTCGACGTGATGGCCGCAGTGCCCGGCCTTCATGTGCCACAGCTCGTGGCCGAGGATCACCAACTGGTGGTCCGGCGCGGTCCGTTCCTCGATCACGACGAGGTCCTGGTCGGCCATGTCCAGCCACAGCCCGCTCGCGGTCCCGGTCGGGAAGGCGGCCGTACGGAAGTGGACCGGGCGGCCGCGGCGCCGGCTCATCGCGTCGCACAGCGCGCCGTACAGGTCGTCGGGGCGCGCCGGGGCGGCAAGCGTGAGTTCCGCGACCAACTCCCCGCACAGGCGGCGCATTTCCCTTCCCATGCCCACAGCTCTCCCCAAGCTCACGACTCGGGCCGCTTGACGCTCTCCAGGAGCATGTCCAGCCACTCCGCCACCTTGTCGCGGTGCTGGTCGGTGGGCAGTTGTGCGGCCCGCCAGGCGATCCCGCGGACGCCGTGGTCCTGCAACAGCCGCTCCAGCGGGTCGTCGACGGCCGCGGCCGCCTCCCGTTCGGCGAGCTTCTGCAGGAGTTCCTGCTCGGTGCTCTGCAGGACGCCGGTGAGAGCCTCGGGGTCCTCCGCCGTGAGGAATCCGGCGTGCACCCGGAAGAAGCGCTGGATGGCGTCGCAGTGCTCCATGGTGGGGCGCCGGTCGCCGTTGATGAGCGCGCCCGCCTGCTGTCGCGACATGCCCGCGCCGTCGGCGATCTCCTGCTGTGTGTACTTGCGCCCGTTGGGCTTGAGCCGGGTGCGGCGCAGGAGGTTCAGCCGTTGCAGGAACCGCGCCTGCACGTCGGGCTCGCCCGCCGGACGGCCGCTCAGCAGGGCCCTGACCACGGGCTCGGGGACGCCCGAGGCGGCGGACAGACGGCCGGTGTCGAAGACCTCCGCGTGCGGTACGCCGAGCCGGTCGGCGAGCGCGGTGACGCGAGCGACGACGGCCTGTAGCGCAGCGGTCGTCGCCGTGGTGCCCGGACCCTCGAAGCCATCCGTCACCGACAGATCTCCTACGTTTCTCACAGGCTTCTCACAAGCCGTTGCCGTGAACTCGACGGAGATTACCGGGTAGTTCGAACTCGTATCCAGGTGTCGCCACAACTGTGGCCAATTTCGGCCGTCAACCAGCACGAAATGCCACGATAGTTGACACGACTTGCGTCGGGGCCGCAGGATCAAGGCGCCGCGTGAAGGCCGCATAGGCAAGAGGGGTGACCTCCCGATGGCGTATCAGGCAGGAGGGCAGCGGTCGGTACCGCGGCCCGTCCCCGAGAGTCTCGACGCCCAGGCGTATCTGCAGGATTACGCCGCCCTCCTGGAGGCAGTCCCCTTTCCGTCCGTCGTTCTCGACCACCGCTGGGACGTTGTTCTCTCCAACAATGCTTTCGCGTCACTTTTCCGTGAGGTGAGCCCGCATCCGACGGCCATGCCGGGCGACAACTTCCTCAGATTCGTTCTGTTCCACCCGGACGCGGGCACGGTCCTCGGCGAGCACGAGTCGAGCTGGTGCCTGCCGATGCTGGCGCATTTCGCGGCCGCCGTCGAGCAGTACGGCCACGACCACGGACTGCAGTCCATCCGCCGCGACATCGCCCTGGACCCGATCATGGAGGCCGCCTACCGGCAGGGTCTGCCGCACTGGATCCGCGCGGTCGGCGAACAGGCCGTGGAGCACGACGGCGCCGTGCGCCCCCTGATGCACCCCGATCCGCGCTGGGGCGTGACCGACTGCCGGGTGGTGGGCGAGACGCCGAGGACGCTGCAGGACATGGGGTACACGCGGATGACGCTGGTCCTGCGGGAGGCGCGCCGCGAGCGCCCCAGGGTCCGCAAGGCACGGCACACGGCGGCGCACTTGAGGGTCGTGCCGGCTCCCGAGGCCTGACCGCCCCCACCTCCCACTCTGATCGTCACCGCCATCAGTGCGGTGAGATCACCAGGACGAGCGGGATGTCCCGGCAGGGGACCAGTCGCAGACCTCGGAATCGTCCGGGCCGCGCCCGCTCCAGTACGGCGGCGAAGTCCGGTCCCTTGGTGAGGGATCCGGCGAGATGGGCGGGGTCGGCGGAGGCCGTCACCCGGCCGCGCGCGTTCACCAGGTGGGCCGGGCCGGGCAGTTGGCGCAGCATCGGCATCACGGCCGCCTCGAAGTGCCGTAGATACACGTCCGCCGCGGCCACTCCCGCGAACCGTCCCTCCATCCGCACCGGCGCGGACAGCGTGAGGCTGTACTCGTCGGAGCAGAGATAGTCGACGTAGGGGCCGGCCACCGCGCGCTCCCCGGTGTCACGGGGGAGGGCGAACCAGTCCCAGTGCGTGTAGTCCGCGTACGCCGACTGCTGGGGATCGAGGTCGAGGAGCAGCGGCCGTACGTCGCCGTCCGAACCGCTCTGCCACCACTCCAGCCAGGCCGGTACGTCGCTGAGCAGCCCCGGTGCGGCGACGAAGCCGACGCCGGACACCAACTCGTGGCGGGCCAGGCGCAGATGGAGCCCCGGACGCAGTGCGGCGAGGTCCACGGTCGCGGGGCGGCGGCCCTCGGCGGCCACCCGGTCCAGCAGCTGAGCCGTGTCGGCGCCGGTGGCGGCCACGGCGTCGAACACGCTCTCCAGAGCGGAGCGGACGCCTGCCGCGACCGACCTCTCCGGTGCCGTGCCGACTGCTGCCGTCGCGAGGCTCATGCGCGCCCTCCAGCGGACGGGAACCGGGCGCGGCGCGACCCCTACAGGGTCAGGCGCAGGGTGATGAGCCGCGCCATGGACTCCTGGACGCACCGCTCGGCCAGCTCCCTGGCCGTTTCGTGGGCCCCATCCTGCACCGCCGAGATTACGGAGCGGTGACGGTCCGCCACCTCTTCACGATATGCGTCGTCCCCGAGCACAAGACACAGCACCGCCCCGATCTCGGTCTGCAGCGCGACCTGTTCCCGGGTCAGGCGGGCCGACTGCGCGGCGGCGGCCAGCTCCACATGAAAGCGGCCGTAGACCCGACTGCGCGCCGCCGCGTCCGCCGCCTGCGTCAACTCCTCGGCCGTACGCCTGAGTTGTGCGAGGTCGTCCGGCTCCGTGCGCTCGGCGGCGAGCCGGGCCGCCGTACCCGACAGGGCGGCCCAGTGGTCGCCGAGGTCGCGCAGCTCCTCGGTGCTCCAGCCGCGCAGCCGCACCTTGAGCCGCTCCTCGCCGGGCACCTCGGGCAGCGAGACGAAGGAGCCTCCGCCGCGGCCCCGGCGAGTGGTGACCAGACCCTGCTGGCGCAGCGCCATCAGCGCCTCCCGCAGGGTCACGGTGGACACGCCGAGCTGCCCGGCCAGCTCGCTCTCGCCGGGCAGCTGCTCCCCGTCGGCGAGCAGTCCGAGCTCGATGGCGTCGCCGATCCGCCGGACGACCGCGTCGACGCGCGCCCGGTTGTCCACCGGGGTGAAGACGGCTCTGCGGGCGCCGCCGTTCATCTGCTGCTGCTTCACGGCCACCACCTTGTGCGTTGACTCAAGCTTTACCTTAAGGGGGACTTGAGATTTGAACTATGACTTCATATCTTTCCGTTCAACGTACGAGTGCGCCAGAAAGGTTCCCGTCCATGGAGGGAATTGCGATCCGGCTGCAGGATCTGCGGAAGTCGTTCGGGGAGACGACCGCCGTGGCCGGGGTCGACCTGGAGATCCGGGACGGGGAGTTCTTCTCGATGCTCGGCCCCTCCGGCTCCGGCAAGACCACGGTCCTGCGCCTGATCGCCGGGTTCGAGATCCCCACCGCGGGCCGCATCGAACTCGCCGGCCAGGAGGTCACCGGCCTCGCCCCCTTCGAACGGGACGTGCACACCGTCTTCCAGGACTACGCCCTGTTCCCGCACATGACCGTCGAGCAGAACGTCGCCTACGCCCTCAAGATCCGCAGAGTCCCCAAGGCCGAACGCCTGGTCCGCGCCCGCAAGGCCCTGATCGAGGTCCGCCTCGAAGGCTTCGGCAAACGGCGCCCCGCCCAGCTCTCCGGCGGCCAGCGCCAACGTGTCGCCCTGGCCCGCGCCCTCGTCGGCCGCCCCCGCGTGCTGCTGCTCGACGAACCTCTCGGCGCCCTCGACCTCAAACTGCGCGAGCAGATGCAGGTCGAGCTCAAGGAGCTCCAGCGCGAGGTCGGCATCACCTTCGTCTTCGTCACCCACGACCAGCAGGAAGCCCTGACGATGAGCGACCGCATCGCCGTCTTCGACCAGGGCCGCATCCAGCAGGTCGGCACCCCCGCCGAGATCTACGAACGCCCCGTGACCCCCTTCGTCGCCTCCTTCGTCGGCACCTCCAACCTGCTCGAGGGCGAGTCCGCCCAACGCGTCGTCGGCACCCCCGGCATCTACAGCATCCGTCCCGAGAAGATCCGCGTGCTCAAGGAGTCCGCGGAGGCAGACGAGCCCGAACACGCCACTGCCACCGGCACCGTCGCCGAGGTCGTCTACCTGGGAGACGCGACCCGCTTCCTCGTCGACCTCGACGCCGGCGGCCGCCTCACCGCCCTCCAGCAGAACCTGGAGACCTCCGCCGAGGACGTGGCCGCCTACCGCGGCACCCGGGTGCGCCTGCGATGGCACCGCCGCCACACGGTCCAGGTCCCGGACACCCGCTGAAGCCCTCTTCCCGTAGGGAGAACGTCGTGCGTCTCACCCGAACCCTCCAGGTCGCGGCTTCGGCCGTCACGCTGCTGCTCGTCGCCACCGCCTGCGGATCCTCCGGCTCCGGCGGCGGCTCCTCGGCCACCGGCCTCAACCCCCCTGATCTCAAGGCCCCTTCGAAGCTCGGCAAGACCGAGGGCACGGTCAATCTCATCGCCTGGGCCGGCTATGTCGAGGACGGCTCCAACGACCCCAAGGTCGACTGGGTCACCGACTTCGAGAAGCAGACCGGCTGTCAGGTCAACTCCAAGGTCGCGGCCAGCTCCGACGAGATGGTCAAACTGATGAAGACCGGCGAGTACGACGCCGTCTCCGCCTCCGGCGACGCGTCCCTGCGCCTCATCGCCTCCGGTGACGCGGCCCCCGTCAACACCAAGCTCGTGCCCAACTACAAGGACATCTTCGCCGGCTTGAAGGACGGCGCCTGGAACTCCGTGGACGGCCAGATGTACGGCATCCCGCACGGCCGCGGCGCCAACCTGCTGATGTACAACACCCAGAAGGTCACGCCCGCGCCGACCTCCTGGGCCGCGGTCTTCGACGACGCGTCCAAGTACAAGGGCCACGTCACCGCGTACGACTCGCCGATCTACATCGCCGACGCGGCGCTGTATCTCAAGGCCACCAAGCCCGAGTTGAAGATCAAGGACCCCTACGCGCTCGACCAGAAACAGTTCGACGCCGCCGTCGCCCTGCTGAAGCAGCAGAACGCGGACATCGGCGAGTACTGGAGCGACTACCTCAAGGAGATCTCCGCCTTCAAGAGCGGCGACTCCGTCGTCGGCACCACCTGGCAGGTCATCGCGAACCTCACCGCCGAGGAGGGCGCCAAGGTCAAGGCCTTCGTACCCAAAGAGGGTTCGACCGGCTGGTCCGACACCTGGATGGTCTCGGCCAAGGCCAAGCACCCCAACTGCGCCTACAAATGGTTGAACTGGATCGTCTCGCCGAAGGTCAACGCCCAGGTCGCCGAGTACTTCGGCGAGGCGCCCGCCAACTCCAAGGCCTGCGACCTCACCAGCGACAAGACCTTCTGCACGACGTACCACGCCGCCGACGAGAGCTACTGGAAGAACATCGCCTTCTGGAACACGCCCATCGAGCAGTGCCTCGACGGCCGGACCGACGTCAAGTGCGTGCCGTACGCCAAGTGGGTCCAGGCCTGGACCGAGATCAAGGGCTGAGCAGGTGACGGCCATCGAGGCGACCGCCGGGCGGGGCACCGTCCGGCGGCTCGCCGGGGCACTGCACCGCCGCCCCCGGCTGCGGCTGACCCTGCTGCTGACCGCCCCGCTGCTGTGGCTGGCGGTGCTCTACCTCGGTTCGCTCGCCGTGCTGTTCGTCTCCGCCTTCTGGACGACCAACTCCTTCACCTCCGAGGTCGTGAAGGTCTGGTCGACCGACAACTTCCGCGAACTGTTCACCACGCCCGTCTACCGCCAGGTCATCCTGCGCAGCGTGGGCGTGGCCCTCGCGGTCACCGCCCTGTGCGCGGTGATCGCCTTCCCGCTCGCCTTCTACACCGCCCGCGTGGCGAAGCCGAAGTGGCGGCCGCTGCTGGTGGTCGCCATCCTCACGCCCCTGTGGGCGAGTTACCTGGTCAAGGTGTACGCCTGGCGGCTGATCCTGTCCGAGGGCGGGCTCGCCGACTGGATGCTGAAGCCGTTCGGACTGAGCGGGCCGGGGTTCGGACTCCCGGCCACCGTCCTGACGCTGACGTACCTCTGGCTGCCGTACATGATCCTGCCGATCCACACGGCGCTGGAGCAGCTGCCCGCCAACTTGCTCGACGCGTCCGCCGACTTGGGCGCGAAGGGCTGGCGCACCTTTCGGTCGGTGGTGCTGCCGATGGTGCTGCCGTCCGTCGCCGCCGGGTCGATCTTCACGTTCTCGCTCAGCCTCGGCGACTACATCACCGTGCAGATCGTCGGCGGCAAGACCCAGCTGATCGGCAATCTCGTCTACTCCAACATCGAACTGAACCTGCCGATGGCCGCGGCGCTCGCGACCGTGCCGGTCGTGGTGATCGTGGTGTATCTGCTGGCTGTGCGGCGCACGGGTGCGTTGAGCAGCTTGTGAGAGGACTGTGCTGTGTCACATACCACTGAGTCGAGAGGGTGCTGTGTCGCATGCCACTGACCCGATCCGCTCGTATCGCCCTCCGTGTCGCCGCCGGCCTCGGCTTCGCCGTGATCTACGTCCCGCTCCTGCTCGTCCTCGTCAACTCCCTGAACCCGGACCGCAGCGCGAGCTGGCCGCCGCCCGGCTTCACCCTCCACTGGTGGTCCGTCGCCTGGCAGAACTCCGGTGCGCGGGAAGCCCTTTGGGTCTCGGTCAAGGCGGGCCTCGGCGCCACCGCCATCGCCCTGGTCCTCGGCACGCTGATCGCCTTCGCCGTCGCCCGGCACCGGTTCTTCGGCCGTGACGCCATCTCCTTCGTCGTCGTCCTGCCGATCGCCCTGCCCGGCATCGTCACGGGCATCGCCCTCAACTCGGCCTTCGGCACGGTACTTGCGCCCCTCGGCGTGGGCCTCGGCCTGTTCACCGTGGTCGTCGGGCACGCCACCTTCTGCATCGTCGTCGTCTTCAACAACGTCGTGGCGCGGTTGCGCCGCACCGCCGGCTCGTACGAGGAGGCGGCGATGGACCTGGGCGCCAACACCTTCCGCGCCTTCGCCGACGTCACCTTCCCGCTGGTGCGCTCGGCGCTGTTCGCGGGCGGACTGCTCGCGTTCGCGCTCTCCTTCGACGAGATCGTGGTGACCACCTTCACCGCAGGACCGGGCGTCGAGACGCTCCCCATCTGGATCTTCAACAACATGACCCGCCCGCAGCAGGCACCGGTGGTGAACGTGGTGGCGGCCGTACTCGTTCTGCTGTCCGTCGTCCCGATCTACGTCGCTCAGCGGCTGTCGGCGGATACGGCGACGGGGAGCCGGGTGTGAAGCGTGTTCACGCACTGTTCCCACCCTCGGTGGTATGTGACATAGTACTGGCGTGAGTCAGCCACTGACCTGCGATGTCGTGGTGGTCGGCGCCGGCATGACAGGCGCCGCCTCAGCCCTGTACGCCTCCCGCGCAGGCCTGGACGTCGTCGTCGTGGACCGTGGCCCGGTGGCCGGCGGCACGACCGGCGCGGGAGAGGGCAACCTCCTCGTGTCCGACAAGGAGCCCGGCCCGGAGCTCGACCTCGCACTCCTGTCGAACCGCCTGTGGAGTGAACTGGCCCAGGAGTTCGGGGAGTTCGTCGAGTACGAGGCCAAGGGCGGCGTCGTAGTGGCCACTTCACCCGGCGGCCTCACCGCACTGGAGCGCTTCGCCGCCGAGCAGCGTGCGGCCGGAGTCGTCGCCGAACCTGTCGCGGGTGACGCGCTGTACGGCCTCGAACCCCATCTCGCCCCCGGTCTGCCCGGCGCCGTGCACTACCCGCAGGACGCCCAGGTCATGCCCGCCCTCGCCGCCGCCCACCTCCTCCGGGCCTCGGGCGCGCGCCTGCTCACCGGCCGGACCGTCACGGACGTCCGGCGCTCAACGGACGGGATAGTGCTCGGAGTTGGCACCGATCAGGGCGTCATCCACGCCCCGGCGGTGGTCAACGCGGCCGGCACCTGGGGTGCCGAGGTCGCCGCGCTCGCGGGCACCCACCTGCCCGTCCTCCCACGGCGCGGCTTCGTCCTCGTCACCGAACCGCTCCCGCGCAGGGTCCACCACAAGGTGTACGCCGCCGACTACGTGGCCGACGTGGCCAGCGACTCGGCCGCGCTGCAGACCTCGCCGGTCGTGGAGGGCACCGCCGCGGGACCCATCCTCATCGGCGCGAGCCGCGAACGGGTCGGTTTCGACCGGTCGTTGTCGCTGCCGGCCCTGCGGGCCCTCGCGGCGGGCGCGACCCGGCTGTTCCCCTTCCTGTCCGACGTCCGCGTCATCCGCTCCTACGCCGGCTTCCGCCCGTACATGCCCGACCACCTGCCCGCCATCGGCCCCGACCCCCGGGTTCCCGGCCTCTTCCACGCCTGCGGGCACGAGGGCGCGGGCATCGGGCTCGCCACCGGCACCGGGCACCTGATCGCGCAGGCGCTGACCGCGAAGACGCCCGAACTGGACCCGGCACCGTTCCGCCCCGACCGCTTCCCCCTCCCCGAGGAGGCCGCGTGAGCTCCCCACTGGACCTGACCGAGGCCCACCCGCGCCCGCCCTTCACGGTCACCCTGGACGGCCGTGAGATCGAGGCGCTGCCCGGCCAGACGGTCGCCGCCGCGCTCTGGGCGGCGGGCGTCACGTCCTGGCGCACCACCCGTGGCGCGGGCCGCCCGCGCGGCGTCTTCTGCGGGATCGGCGTCTGCTTCGACTGCCTGGTGACCGTCAACGACCGCCCGGGCCAACGGGCTTGCCTGGTTCCCCTGCAGCCGGGCGACGCGATCCGCACCCAGGAAGGGACCGGCCACGATGACTGACCGACCCCACCTCGCCGTCATCGGCGCGGGCCCGGCGGGCCTCGCCGCGACCGTGGCCGCCGCGGCGCACGGAGTCCGGGTCACCCTGCTCGACTCGGCGGAGCAGGCGGGCGGCCAGTTCTACCGGCAGCCGGCCGCCGAACTCCGCGCGGCCCGACCGCAGGCACTGCACCACGCGTGGCGGACGTGGGAACGGCTGCGGGACGCGCTCGACACGCACGTAAGGGCAGGTACGGCAAGGCACTTGACGGACCATCATGTCTGGTTCGTCGAGCGGCATCCCGACCGGCTCACCGTGCACGCGCTGCTCGGCCCCGAGCAGGAGGACCCGGTGGCCGTACACGCCGACGCCGTGCTCCTGGCCACCGGCGGCTACGAGAAGGTGCTGCCCTTCCCCGGCTGGACCCTCCCCGGTGTCCTTACCGCGGGCGGCGCCCAGGCCATGCTCAAGGGGACCCTCGCGGTGTCCGGACGCACCGCCGTGGTCGCCGGGACCGGACCGCTGCTGCTGCCCGTGGCGGCCGGCCTCGCGGCGGCGGGTGTGGAGGTCGCCGCGCTCGTCGAGTCCGCCGCCCCCAAGGCGTTCGTACGGCGGACCCGGGCGCTGGCGGCACAGCCGGGCAAGGTCGCCGAAGGGGCGGGATACGCCGCCCAGTTGCTCCGGCACCGCGTGCGCACCCTCGCCCGGCACACCGTCGTGGAGGCGCACGGCACCGAACGGCTGGAGGCCGTGACCGTCGCCGCCCTCGACGGTGAGGGACGGGTCCGGCCCGGCACCGAGCGCCGCATCCCCTGCGACACCCTCGCCGTCGGCCACGGCATGCTCCCGCACACCGACCTCGCCGACACCCTCGGCTGCCGCCTCGACGGCCTGAACGTCCACGTCGACGACGAGCAGCGCACCGACGTGCCCGGCGTCTGGGCCGCGGGGGAGACCACCGGCATCGGCGGCTCGGCCCTCGCGCTGGCCGAGGGCCACATCGCGGGACGCTCCGCCGCGGCCCGCCTCGGGGGCGGCGCACCGGACCCGCGCGAGTGGGCCGCGGCCCTGAAGTCCCGTACCCGACTACGGGAGTTCGCCGCCGCGCTCGACTCCGTGTACGCCCCGCCCGCCCACTGGACCGAGCAGATCACCGACGACACCGTCGTGTGCCGTTGCGAGGAGGTCACCGGCGGCGCGATCCGCGAGGCCGTCGCGGAGCTCGGCGCCGGCGACGTACGCACGGTCAAGCTGCTGACCCGGGCCGGCATGGGCTGGTGCCAGGGCCGGATGTGCGCACCCGCGGTCGCCGGGCTCGCCGGGTGCGAACTCACCCCGTCCCGGCGGCCGTTCGCGCGCCCCGTACCGCTCGGTGTCCTCGCCCGCGAGGACACTCACCCCACCGATGGAGAGCTCTCATGACCGACCACCGCCCCTGGCGCGGCGTCCTCGTCGCCACCGCGCTGCCGCTGAACGACGACCTCTCCGTGAACCACGACAAGTACGCCGAGCACTGCGCCTGGCTCGTCGAGAACGGCTGCGACGGCGTCGTCCCCAACGGCTCGCTGGGGGAGTACCAAGTACTCACCCCCGAGGAGCGGGCCAAGGTCGTCGAGACGGCCGTCGACGCGATCGGCGGGCAGCGCGTCATGCCCGGCGTCGCCGCGTACGGGTCCGCGGAGTCCCGGCGCTGGGCCGAGCAGGCGCGCGACGCCGGCTGCCACGCGGTGATGCTGCTGCCGCCCAACGCCTACCGCGCCGACGAGCGTTCGGTCCTCGCCCACTATGCCGAGGTCGCGAAGGCGGGGGTGCCGATCGTGGCGTACAACAACCCGATCGACACCAAGGTCGACCTCGTACCGGAACTCCTAGCGAAGCTGCACGGGGAGGGGTACATCCGTGCCGTCAAGGAGTTCTCCGGAGACGTCCGCCGCGCCTACCGGATCGCCGAACTCGCCCCGGAACTGGACCTGTTGATCGGTGCCGACGATGTCCTGCTGGAGCTCGCGATCGCGGGTGCGAAGGGCTGGGTGGCCGGATACCCGAACGCTCTGCCCGCCGCGAGCGTCGAGTTGTACCGGGCGGCCGTCGACGGGGACCTGGCCACCGCGGGCCGCCTCTACCGGCAGCTGCACCCGCTGTTGCGCTGGGACTCCCAGGTGGAGTTCGTACAGGCGATCAAGCTGTCGATGGATGTGGTCGGGCGGCATGGTGGTCCGGTCCGGCCGCCCCGGATGCCGTTGCTGCCCGAGCAGGAGGCGGCCGTCCGTGCCGCCACCGAGAAGGCCGTCGCCGCCGGACTCGCATAACGGAGGACCGACCACCATGCGCAGCAAACTCGTCCTGCACGCCGTCGACTCGCACACCGAGGGCATGCCCACCCGCGTGATCACCGGCGGGATCGGGACCATCCCCGGTGCGACGATGAACGAGCGGCGGCTGTACTTCCGCGAACACCGAGACGACATCAAGCAGTTGCTGATGAACGAGCCGCGCGGCCACTCCGCGATGAGCGGCGCGATCCTCCAGCCGCCAACCCGGCCGGACTGCGACTGGGGCGTCGTCTACATCGAGGTGTCCGGCTATCTGCCCATATGCGGGCACGGCACGATCGGTGTCGCGACCGTGCTCGTCGAGACCGGCATGGTCGAGGTCGTCGAGCCGGTCACCACGATCCGCCTCGACACCCCGGCCGGACTCGTCGTCGCCGAGGTGGCGGTGGAGGGCGGCGCGGCGAAGGCGGTGACGCTGAGGAACGTACCGTCGTTCTCGGTCGCGCTGGACCGCAAGGCGACACTGCCTGACGGATCGTCAGTGACCTATGACATGGCCTACGGCGGGAACTTCTACGCCATCCTGTCGCTGGACCAGTTCGACCTCCCCTTCGACCGCTCCCGCAAGGACGACATCCTCAAGGCGGGCCTGTCCCTGATGGACGCCATCAACGCCGAGGAGGAGCCCGTCCACCCGGAGGACCCGTCCATCCGTGGCTGCCACCACGTCCACCTCTACGCCCCCGGCTCCACCGCCCGCCACTCCCGGCACGCGATGGCGATCCACCCCGGCTGGTTCGACCGCTCACCGTGCGGCACCGGCACGAGCGCCCGCATGGCTCAACTGCACGCCCGCGGCGAACTCCCCCTGCACACCGAGTTCGTCAACGAGTCGTTCATCGGCACCCGTTTCACCGGCCGCCTCCTCGGCGCGACCGAGGTCGCGGGCCGCCCCGCGGTCCTGCCCAGTTTCACCGGCCGCGCCTGGATCACCGGCACCGCGCAGTATCTGCTGGACCCGGAGGACCCGTTCCCCGCGGGATTCGTCCTGTAGACGCCCCCGATAATGTCCGGTGACCCAAGGAGGACGATCATCATGGCCCAGCTGCAAGGCCCCGCCATCCCCTCACTCGGCGGCAGGAAGCCCAACTTCAGGGAAAAGGTCGTGGACGTGCTGCGGGCCGCGCTGATCTCCGGCGAACTGCGCCCCGGCCAGGTGTACTCGGCGCCGGCCCTCGCCCCCCGCCTGGGCGTCTCCGCGACCCCGGTGCGTGAGGCGATGCTCGAGCTGGTCAAGGAGGGCATGGTCGAGATCGTCCCGAACAAGGGGTTCCGGGTCACCGCCGTTTCCGAGAAGCAGCTCGACGAGTACACCCACATCCGGTCCCTCATCGAGATCCCGACGACGGTCGCCCTCGCGACCACCGCGGACCCGGACGACCTGAAGGCGCTCCGCCCGTTCGCCATGGAGATCGTCACCTCGGCCAAGAAGGGCGACCTCATCTCCTACGTCGAGGCCGACCTGCACTTCCACCTCGGCCTCCTGGCCCTCGCCGGCAACGAGCATCTCGTGGAAGTCGTACGGGACTTGAGGCGTCGTTCGCGGCTGTGGGGACTGACCGCCCTGGTCGAGGCGGGGCGGCTGGAGGCCTCCGCCATGGAGCACGTGGAACTCCTCGACGCGCTGCTCGCGCGGGACCCCGAAGCCGTGCGTGAGGTGATGACCCGGCACCTGGGCCACGTCCGGGGGCTGTGGGCCGGGCACTGACGCGACTACGCAAGCCGTTTGCGTTTATTGCGCTATTCTTGCGCGCATGACGCGACGACTTGCTGAGGTGGCGAAGAAGGTCGGGGTCAGCGAGGCCACGGTCAGCCGGGTGCTCAACGGCAAGCCCGGAGTCTCGGAGGCCACCCGGAAGGCGGTGCTGTCCGCCCTGGACGTCCTCGGCTACGAGCGGCCCACGCAGCTGCGCGGCGAACGCGCACGGCTCGTGGGCCTCGTGCTGCCGGAGCTGCAGAACCCGATCTTCCCGGCGTTCGCCGAGGTGATCGGCGGCGCCCTCGCCCAGCTCGGCCTGACACCGGTGTTGTGCACGCAGACCAAGGGCGGCGTCTCCGAGGCGGACTACGTGGAGCTGCTGCTGCAGCAGCAGGTCTCCGGTGTCGTGTTCGCCGGCGGCCTGTACGCCCAGGCCGACGCCCCGCACGACCACTACCGGCAGCTCGCCGAGCGCAACATCCCGGTGGTGCTGGTCAACGCGTCCATCGACGACCTCGGCTTCCCGGGCGTCTCCTGCGACGACATGGTCGCGGTGGAGCAGGCCTGGCGGCACCTCGCCTCGCTGGGGCACGAGCGGATCGGGCTGGTGCTGGGTCCGGCCGACCACGTCCCGTCGGCGCGCAAACTGGCCGCCGCACAGGCGATGGGGGACCTCCCGGACGAGCATGTCGCCCGGGCCATGTTCTCGATCGAGGGCGGTCACGCGGCGGCCTCCCGGCTCATCGACCGGGGTGTCACGGGCATCATCTGCGCCAGCGACCCCCTGGCGCTCGGGGCGATCAGGGCCGCGCGCCGCAAGGGACTGGACGTCCCCTCCCGGGTGTCGGTCGTCGGCTACGACGACTCCGCGTTCATGAACTGCACCGAGCCCCCGCTGACGACCGTCCGCCAGCCCATCGAGGCCATGGGGCGGGCGGCCGTCGAGCTGCTGAACACGCAGATCAGCGGCAGTGCCGTAGCGGCCGAAGAGCTGCTGTTCGAGCCGGAGTTGGTGGTCCGGGGGTCTACCGCACAGGCACCTCGTCCCTGACAACCACCCGGCTGTCGAATAATTACAGATTCTGCGCGACATCTTGCGGGTGGATGTCGGCGGTGCTTGAGTGTGCGGCGCCAGCACGGTGGTGTGCGTCGCCCGCCGCCGTGGGCTTCCCAGCTCCTGCCCAGAGGGGTCCACCGATGAGAAGCACCGGGTTCCGCCGTACCTTCGTCGCGCTCAGCGCCTGTTCCCTCGCCCTCACCGCCTCGGCCTGCGGGTCGAGCGACGACGACTCGGCGAGCGGCAAGACCCGCATCACGGTCAACTGCGAGCCGCCCAAGAGCGCCAAGGTCGACCGGCGGTTCTTCGAACAGGACATCGCCTCCTTCGAGAAGCAGAACCCGGACATCGACGTCGTCGCGCACGACGCGTTCCCCTGCCAGGACCCGAAGACCTTCGACGCCAAGCTCGCCGGCGGGCAGATGGAGGACGTCTTCTACACGTACTTCACCGACGCCAGGCACGTCGTCGACATCAGGCAGGCGGCCGATCTCACCCCGTACATCAAGGAGTTGAAGAGCTACGACACCCTCCAGAAGCAGCTGCGCGACATCTACACCGTCGACGGGAAGATCTACGGCATCCCGCGCACCGGCTATTCGATGGGCCTGATCTACAACCGCGCACTCTTCGAGAAGGCGGGCCTGGACCCCGACCGGCACCCGGCCACCTGGGCAGAGGTCCGCGCCGACGCCAAGAAGATCGCCGCGCTCGGCGGCGGCACCGTCGGATACGCCGACTACAGCGCCCAGAACCAAGGGGGTTGGCACTTCACCGCCGAGCTCTACTCGCAGGGCGGCGACGTCGTCGGCGCCGACGGCAAGAAGGCCACCATCGACACCCTCGAGGGCCGTGCCGTCCTGCAGAACCTGCACGACATGCGGTGGACGGACAACTCGATGGGCAGCAAGCAGCTCCTCGTCATCAACGACGCCCAGCAGCTGATGGGTTCGGGCAAGCTCGGCATGTACCTCGCCGCCCCCGACAACATCCCGATCCTGGTCAAGGAGAAGGGCGGCGACTACAAGGACATCGCCCTCGCCCCCATGCCCGGCGGCAAGGGCACGCTCATCGGCGGCGACGGCTACATGTTCAACAAGCACGACACGCCCGCCCAGATCAAGGCCGGCCTCAAGTGGCTCGACCACATGTTCCTCACCCCCGGCAAGGGCTTCATCGGCGACTACGCCCGCGCCAAGAAGGCGGACGCCCCGGTCGGACTGCCCGAGCCGCGCCTGTTCACCGGCGCCGCCGACGCCAAGGACCAGCAGGTCAAGAAGGCCAACGCCAACGTGCCCGTGGAGAACTACCAGTCCTTCCTGGAGGGCAACCACACCCTCCAGATGAAGATCGAGCCGCCCGACGCCCAGCAGCTCTACTCCGTCCTCGACGGTGCCGTCTCCGCCGTGCTCACCAAGAAGGACGCCGACATCGGCCAGCTGCTGAAGGACGCCTCCGACAAGATCGACGGCATCCTGGCGCGGGGCTGACCGCAATGACCAGGACCACCGCAGCGCGTCGGCCCGCCCCCGAGGCGATCGCCGTACGCCCGGTGCAGGCGCCGCCCCCGGCAGGGGACCGGAGGCGGCGCCGCCTCGCCGACCAGGCCCGCGCCTACGCCTTCCTCCTCGGCGGCCTCGTCTGCTTCGCCCTGTTCTCCTGGTACCCGGCGATCCGCGCCGTCGTGATCGCCTTCCAGAAGTACACGCCGGGCTCACCCCCCGAGTGGGTCGGCACCGCCAACTTCACCCGCGTCTGGCACGACCCCGAGTTCACCGCCGCCTGGCGCAACACCCTCACCTTCACGCTGCTCGCCCTGCTGCTCGGCTTCGCGATCCCCTTCGTGATGGCCCTCGTCCTCAACGAACTCCGGCACGCCAAGGCCCTCTTCAGGGTTGTGGTCTACCTGCCGGTGATGATCCCTCCGGTGGTCAGCGCCCTGCTGTGGAAGTGGTTCTACGACCCCGGAGCCGGCCTCGCCAACGAGGCGCTGCGCTTCCTGCACCTGCCCACCTCGAACTGGTCCAACGGCGCCGACACCGCCCTCATCTCCCTTGTCATCGTGGCCACTTGGGCCAACATGGGCGGCACCGTTTTGATCTACCTGGCCGCCCTCCAGTCCATCCCCGGCGAGCTGTACGAGGCCGCCGAACTCGACGGCGCGAACCTCCTCCAGCGCATTCGGCACGTGACGATCCCCCAGACCCGGTTCGTCATCCTGATGCTGATGCTCCTTCAGATCATCGCGACCATGCAGGTCTTCACCGAGCCGTTCGTGATCACGGGCGGCGGCCCGGAGAACGCCACCGTCACCGTCCTCTACCTGATCTACAAGTACGCGTTCCTCTACAACGACTTCGGCGGCGCCTGCGCGCTCAGCGTCATGCTCCTCGTGCTGCTCGGCGCCTTCTCCGCCGTCTACCTGCGGCTCACCCGCTCCGGAGAGGAGGACGCGTGAGCGCCACCCGGACCCTCGTCTCCCCGGCGACACTCGCTCGCCCGCGCGGCAGGACCGTCTACTGGACCGTGTTCACCGTCGTCCTCGTACTGTTCGCGCTCGCCTTCCTGTTCCCCGTCTACTGGATGGTGAGCGGCGCGATGAAGTCGCCGGACGAGGTGGCGCGGACCCCGCCCACGATCGTCCCCGAGCACTGGCACCTGAGCGGCTACACCGACGCCTGGGACCTCATGCAGCTGCCGCAGCACCTGTGGAACACGGTGGTCCAGGCGGCCGGAGCCTGGCTGTTCCAGCTGGTCTTCTGCACGGCCGCCGCCTACGCCCTCTCCAAACTCAGGCCCGCCTTCGGCAAGTTGATCCTCGGCGGCATCCTCGCCACCCTGATGGTCCCGGCCCAGGCCCTCGTCGTACCGAAGTACCTGACCGTCGCCGACCTCCCCCTGATCCACACCAGCCTGCTCAACGACCCCCTCGCCATCTGGCTGCCGGCCGTCGCCAACGCCTTCAATCTGTATCTGCTCAAGCGGTTCTTCGACCAGCTTCCCCGCGACGTCCTGGAGGCCGCGGAGATCGACGGCGCCGGGAGGCTGCGTACGCTCTGGTCGATCGTGCTGCCCATGTCGCGACCGGTGCTCGGCGTCGTGTCGATCTTCGCGCTGGTCGCCGTGTGGCAGGACTTCCTGTGGCCGCTGATGGTCTTCTCCGACACCGGCAAACAGCCGATCAGTGTGGCACTGGTCCAGCTGTCGCAGAACATCCAACTGACCGTGCTTATCGCCGCGATGGTGATCACCAGCATCCCCATGGTCGCGATGTTCCTGCTCTTCCAGCGGCACATCATCGCCGGGATCAGCGCGGGCAGCACGAAGGGCTGACGCCGCCCCGTCCGCAGAGTCCGCCCCGTCCACAGAAAGGGAAGCTCAGTGGGACAGCCCACCCATGCCCCGAAGGGCCACGACTGGTGGCGCTCCGCCGTCATCTACCAGGTCTACGTCCGCAGCTTCGCGGACGGCGACGGCGACGGCACCGGCGATCTCGCCGGCGTCCGTGCCCGACTGCCCTACCTCGCCGAACTCGGCGTCGACGCCCTGTGGTTCAGCCCCTGGTATCTGTCGCCGATGAAGGACGGCGGCTACGACGTCGCCGACTACCGGGCGATCGACCCGGCCTTCGGCACCCTCGCCGAGGCCGAGAAGCTCATCGCGGAGGCGCGGGAACTGGGCATCCGCACCGTCGTCGACATCGTGCCCAACCACGTCTCCGACCAACACCCCTGGTTTCAGGCCGCGTTGGCGGCAGGTCCCGGCAGCCCGGAACGCGAGCTGTTCCACTTCCGGCCCGGACGCGGCCCCGGCGGCGAACTCCCGCCCAACGACTGGCCGTCCCAGTTCGCCGGCTCCACCGAGCCGGTGTGGACGCGGCTGCCCGACGGTGACTGGTACCTGCACCTGTTCACGCCCGAACAGCCCGACCTCAACTGGGCCCATCCGGCCGTCCGTCAGGAGCACGAGGACATCCTGCGCTTCTGGTTCGAGCGTGGAGTGGCGGGCGTCCGCATCGACTCGGCCGCACTGCTCGCCAAGGACCCGGACCTGCCGGACTTCGTCGAGGGCCGCGACCCGAACCCCTTCGTCGACCGCGACGAACTCCACGACATCTACCGCTCCTGGCGGGCGGTGGCCGACGACCACGACGGCGTCTTCGTCGGCGAGGTCTGGCTCCCGGACGCCGAGCGCTTCGCCCGCTACCTGCGCCCCGACGAACTGCACACCGCCTTCAACTTCTCGTTCCTGTCGTGTCCTTGGGACGCCGGGCGACTGCGGACGTCGATCGACACGACCCTCGCCGAGCACGCACCCGTGGGCGCCCCCGCCACCTGGGTGCTGTGCAACCACGATGTCACCCGCACGGTCACCCGCTACGGCCGCACGGACACCGGCTTCGACTTCGCCATCAAGGCCTTCGGCACCCCGACCGACCTCGCCCTCGGCACCCGGCGCGCCCGCGCCGCCGCCCTGCTCTCGCTCGCCCTGCCCGGCGCCGTCTACGTCTACCAGGGCGAGGAGCTGGGCCTGCCCGAGGCCGACATCCCGCGCGACCGCATCGAGGACCCGATGTACTTGCGCTCCGGCGGCACGGACCCGGGGCGCGACGGCTGCCGGGTGCCGCTTCCGTGGGTGGCCGACGCGCCGTACGCGGGATTCGGCAGTCGCGAGGAGCCCTGGCTGCCGCAGCCGGTCGACTGGACCTCGTACGCGGTGGATCGCCAGTCCGCGGACGCCGGCTCGATGCTCGCCCTCTACCGCGCGGCCGTCAGGCTCCGCCCGGTGTTCGGCGAAGGCCCCCTCATGTGGCTGCCCGCACCCGAGGGTGTCCTCGCCTTCGCCCGCGCGCACGGCGTGATGTGCCTGGTGAACCTGGTCGACCGGCCCGCCGACCTCCCCTCCGGCACCCAACTCCTCCTCGCCAGCGGCCCCTTGGACGCCGAGGGTCGACTGCCGAAGGACACCGCGGTCTGGCTGCGCGCCTGAGACCACACCCGGCCGCATCCGACCGCAGCACCCCGCTATCCCCGCCCCCCACCACGAAGGGATCAGCACATGCATAGAACTGTCAGGGGCATGCCAGCAGCAATGGTGGTCGCCCTCTCCGCAGGACTGCTCACCGCCACGGCCCCCGCCGCGCACGCCGCCTCCGGAGCCTCCCTGCCCTTCACCTCCGTCGAGGCGGAGTCCGCGACCACCACCGGCACGAAGATCGGCCCCGACCCGAACCGCAATCTCGCCAAGGGCCGCCCGGCCACCGCCACCGGCTCGCAGGACGTCTACACGCCCGGCAAGGCGGTCGACGGGGACGCGAACAGTTACTGGGAGTCGGCCAACAACGCGTTCCCGCAGTCCTGGACGCTCGACCTCGGCTCGAGCCAGGCCGTCCGCCGGCTGGTGCTGAAACTGCCGCCCTCGTCCGCCTGGGGCGCACGCACGCAGACCGTCACCGTGCTGGGCAGCACCGACGGTTCGACCTACTCGACCGTCGTCGGCTCCACCGGCTACCGCTTCGACCCGGCGACCGGCAACACGGCCACCGTCTCCCTGCCCGGCGACACCGGCCTGCGCTATCTGCGCCTGTCCGTCAGCGCCAACACCGGTTGGCCCGCGGGGCAGTTCAGCGAGGTGGAGGCGTATCCGACTTCGTGACCGCGTCCTGCGGGACCCCGCGCTTCGCCGCCTGGATCTGCTCGTACACATGGGTCCGCAGCTCGGCGAAGCGCGGGGCCACCCGCGTGTGCAACTGGTCCCGCTGGTCGGGCAGATCGACCTTCAGCTGCTCCTGCACCACGGTGGGGGAGGCCGACAGGACGATCACCCGCTCGCCGAGGTACACGGCCTCGTCGATGTCATGGGTGACGAACAGGATCGTGATGCCGCGCTCCCGCCACAGCCCCCGCACGAGATCCTCCAGGTCCGCGCGGGTCTGCGCGTCGACCGCCGCGAACGGCTCGTCCATCAGCAGGACATCGGGCTCGTAGGCGAGCGCACGGGCGATGGCCACGCGCTGCTGCATACCTCCGGACAGCTGCCAGGGGTAGGCGCCGGCGGCGTCCGAGAGGCCGACCGATCGCAGGGCGTCCGCGACGAGTTCCTTGCGCCTCGCCTTGGTCAAGTTCTTCTGTTTCAGGGGGAGTTCGACGTTCTCGCCGACCCGCATCCAGGGGAAGAGACTGCGCCCGTACTCCTGGAACACGAACGCCATCCCGGGCGGCGGGCCGCTCACCGGCTTGCCCGCGAGCAGCACTTGGCCGGCGGTGGGCGCGAGCAGCCCGCCCATGCATTTCAGCAGGGTCGTCTTGCCGCAGCCCGACGGGCCCACGAGACAGACGAGTTCGCCCGCGTCCACCGTGAAGGTGAGGTCGCGCACCGCCTCCACGCGACGGCCTGCCCCCTCGTAGACCTTCTTGAGGCCGGATACGTCAAGAAGCGCGTGCATGGACCGCCCTTTCACGAGGTTCACGGGGACCGCCGGGTGGACGCGCGCAGGCCGTGGTACCAGGCGAGCACCCGCCGTTCGACCAGCTGGAAGACGACGGAGAGCAGGAAGCCGAGCAGACCGAGGACGAGGATGCCGGTCCACATGTCAGGGATCGCGAAGCTGCGCTGGAACTGGACGACGGTGAAGCCGATGCCGTTGCTGGCGGCGAACATCTCGCTGATGACCATCAGGATGATGCCGAGGGACAGCGCCTGGCGCAGCCCTGCGAAGATCTGCGGGCTCGCCGAGCGCAGGACCAGGCCGCGCAGGCGTGCCAGGCCGGTGATGCCGTAGGAGCGGGCCGTCTCCAGCATCACCGAGTCGACGCCGCGCACGCCCTCCACCGTGTTGAGCAGGATCGGCCAGACGCAGCCGCTGGCGATCACGACGATCTTCATCGTGTCGCCGATGCCCGCGAACAGCATGATGACCGGGATCAGTACGGGCGGTGGCACCGCACGCAGGAACTCCAGGACCGGTTCGCAGACCGCGCGGACCCGCCGGTAGGAGCCGATGAGCGTGCCGAGCGCGATGCCGACGACGGCGGCGGTCGCGTAGCCCGCCAGGAGGCGCAGGATGCTCGGCAGTGCGTCCGTGCGCAGCCGGTCGGCCGTCCAGACGTCCGGGAAGGTCTTGAGGATCGTGCGCAGGGGAGGCCAGAACGGGTCCGTGCTGCCGGACGACGCGGCCCACCACACGGCGACCAGCACCACGGGCAGCGCGAGGACGAAGAACAGCCGGAGCAGCCAGCGCACGATCACACCGCCACCTCCCCGCGCACCGACTGGTGCCAGGCCAGTGCCCGCCGCTCCACGCTGCGCGCGCCCACGTTGATGAGCAGCCCCAGCAGCCCGGTGACCACGATCAGCGCATACATCTCCGGCACGGCCTGCGAGGTCTGCGCGATGGCGATCTCCTGGCCCAACCCCGGTGCGCCGATGACGAGTTCGGCGGTGATCGCGAGGATCAGCGCCACCGCGGCGGCCAGACGTACGCCGGTCATCACGTACGGCAGCGCGGTCGGCCACAGCACATGCCGGACCCGCGCCCAGGTGCCGAGACCGTACGACCGCGCCGTCTCCTCGGCGACCGGGTCCACGTCCTGGACGCCGTACAGGGTCTGGATCAGTACCTGCCAGAACGAGGCGTACACGACGAGCAGCAGCACCGACTTCAGCTCCGTCCCGTACAGCAGCACGGCCAGCGGGATCAGCGCGACCGACGGGATCGGGCGCAGGAACTCGATCGTCGAGGCCGTCGCCTCGCGCAGGTACGGGACGATCGAGAGGAGCACCCCGACGACCACGCCCGCGCCGACCGCGATCGCGAGGCCGATCGCCCAGCCGGTCAGGGTGTCGCCGAGTGCCGACCAGAAACCGCCGTCGGTGACCTCGTCCCACAGTGCCGAGGCGATACGGCTGGTCGGTGGGAAGTAGGCCTCCTTGACGAGGCCGAGCCGCGGCACCGCCTCGCCCAGGGCGAGGAAGACCGCGAGCCCGGCCGCACCGAGGGCGGCGTTCGATCCCCTCACGGAAGCAGCTTGTCCAGGTCGGGGGCCGTCTTGAAGAGGCCTTCCTGCCGGCTCAGCTTCTCCAGCGCCTCGATCGAGGAACGGTTCGCCTCCGCGGGCCACTTCGGCAGAGTCAGCGCGGCCAGCACGTTCGCCGGGGTCTTGGTGTACGTGCTGACGATCTGGCGGACCTCGTCCGGGTGGGTGTCGGCGTAGGCGAGGGACTCGGCCATGGCCTCCTGGAACTTCTTCACGATGGCCGGGTTCTTCTGCGCGTACGCGTTCGAGGTGAAGTACATGGCGACGGTGAGGTTCGGGGCCACCTCGACCATGGGGGAGGCGATCTCGACGGCGCCCTGGAGCTTCATGGTGGTGAGCGCCGGTTCGACCGCCATCGCCGCGTCGATCTGGCCCGAGTCCAGCGCGGCCGGCATCTGGTCGAAGGCCAGCTCGACGAGCTTCACCTTGTCCGGGTCGCCGCCCGCCCTGCGCACCGAGTCGCGCACCACGGTCTCGTTGATGTTCTTGAGCGTGTTGACGGCGACCTTCTTGCCCTCCAGCTGCTTCGGCGACTTGATGGTGCTGCCCTTCTTCACCACCAGCCCGCCGAAGTCCTTGCCCTTGACGCCCGTCGATGCGACGCCGTTGGCGATGGCCTTGATGGGCACGTTGTTGGACTGGGCGACCATCAGCGAGGTCATGTTGGAGAACCCGAACTGGAACTGACCGCTCGTCACACCCGGCACGATGGCCGCGCCGCCCTGCGCGAGGGTCATGGACAACTTCAGGCCGCGCTTGCTGAAGAAGCCCTCTTTCTGGCCGAGATACAGGGGCGCGACATCGACGATGGGGATGATCCCCACCTTGACGGTGGTCGTACCGCCGGACGAAGTGCCGCCCGCAGACGACGAGTTGGAGTCGTCCGACGAGCCACAGGCCGTCGCGACGAGCAGGAAGGCGCCGGCGGTGAGACCGGCGAACAGACGGCGCATGGCTCCTCCTGTGCTCAGAACGGTGCAGAGAACGGTGCAGCGGTGTTCCGACAGGTTGTGCGCAAGGCGCACAGTAGTGCGCGGACTCGCTCAGCGGGAAGGTAGAAGCCGCAACGGGTCCGGTCAATGGGTTCGCCGACAACATTGTTGACACTTTTGGAGGTGGCAATGCCAGCGGGAGCCCGTGCACCACACTTCGTGAGGTCCTTCGAGCGTGGCCTCGCCGTCATCCGCTCCTTCGACGCCGAGCATCCCGCCCGCACCCTGAGCGAGGTCGCCGACACCTGCGGCCTGACCCGCGCCGCCGCCCGCCGCCTGCTGCTGACCCTCGTCGACCTCGGATACGTCCATCAGGACGGACGGCTCTTCCGCCTCACCCCGCGGGTGCTGGAGCTCGGCTACTCCTACCTCTCCAGCGTCACCCTGCCGCAGATCGCCGAACCTCATCTGGATCAACTCGTCGCGCAGGTGAGGGAGTCGTCGTCGCTGTGCGTCCTCGACGGGGACGACGTCGTCTACGTGGCGCGGGTGCCGACCCGCCGCATCATGTCCGCGACGATCACCGTGGGCACCCGCTTCCCGGCCCATCTGACGTCCGTGGGACGGGTGTTGATGGCTCAGCTCCCGGACGAGGAGATCGACGAACGGCTCGCCCGCACACAACTGCACCCCCTGACGGACAGCACCATCGTGTCGGCGCGGGCTCTTCGGGCCGAACTGCGCCGGGTGCGCCGTCAGGGGTACGCGATCGTCGACCAGGAGCTGGAGGAGGGGCTCCGGTCGATCGCCGCCCCGGTGCGGGACCGGGACGGCGAGGCGGTCGCGGCCGTCAACATCGCCGTGCCTGCGGGCCGCAACTCCGTCGAGTCGATCCGCCGGGACCTGCTGCCGCACCTGCTCGCGACGGTCGCCCGGATCGACGCCGACCTCGGAATCACAGGTCCAGCACGAGCTTCTTCCCGCGGCAGCGGGACACACAGATCATCATCGTCTCCCCGCTCTCCCGTTCCTCGGCGCTGAGCACCGAGTCCCGGTGGTCCGGCGTGCCGTCGAGGACGTCGGTCTCGCAGGTGCCGCAGGTGCCCTCGGTGCAGGAGAACAGCACCTCGACTCCCACAGAGCGCACGGCGTCCAGCACGGAGACGTCCGGGGCGACCGTGACGCTGCGGCCGCTCTGCGCCAGCTCGACCTCGAACTCGCTGTTCTCTCCGCCCACTTGGGCCTTCGGGGAGAACCGCTCGACCCGCAGCCGCTCGGCCGGGCAGCGCTCCTCGACCGCGTCGAGCAGCGGCCCGGGACCGCAGCAGTAGACCAGCGTGCCCTCGGGCAGGTCGTCCAGCACGGAGCCGAGGTCAAGGAGCCCGGTCTCGTCCTGCGGCGAGACGGTCACCCGGTCCCCGTACCGCCCCAACTCATCGGTGAACGCAATGGAGTTGCGCGTCCGACCGCCGTAGAGCAGCGTCCACTCGGCGCCCGCCGCTTCAGCCGCGGCCAGCATCGGCAGGATGGGCGTGATGCCGATCCCGCCCGCGACGAAGCGGTAGCGGGGCGCGGGCTCCAGCCGGAAGTGGTTGCGCGGTCCGCGCACCCGCACCTTGTCGCCCTGCCCCAACTGCTCGTGCACATGGGCGGATCCACCGCGCCCGTCCGGCTCCCGCAGCACGGCGATCCGCCACACCGAACGGTCCGCGGGATCGCCGCACAGCGAGTACTGCCGCTCCAGCTCCGGACCGAGCACGACGTCGACATGGGCGCCCGGCTCCCAGGCCGGCAGGTCCTCGCCGAGCGGGTGGCGCAGGGTGAGGGCGAGCACGCCGTCGGCCGCGAACTCCCGCTGATCGACGACGAGTTCGGCTTCGTACACGGTCATGAGCTGTTTCCTTGCGGCTCGTGTCCTCGAGGGTCGTGTCCTTGCGGCTGATGTCCTTCGGGGTGGCCGAGCATCCACTCCCACATCTCGATCGGGTCCTGGGCGGTGTGCTCGGCCCCGCAGTGGCAGGTGCCGTGCAGGGTGTCGGTGCCCGGCAGCCAGTCGATGCGGTAGATCTCGCCGGTGGGGCTGCTCACAGGACCTTCTCCACGGGCTTGTCGCCCTCCTCGACCAGCCGGGCGAGGATACGGCGGGCGGCCAGGCCGCCGGTGTCGATGTTGATGCTCAGCTCCTGGTACCCCGTCCGCTCCGTCCCGAGCGTCTTCTGCAGCAGGTTGAGCGCGTCGACGTCCTGCATGACGACGGTGTGGTTGTTGGCCCGCAGGAACTCGGTGACCTCGTCGTCCTCGGTCGCCCAGTCGCGCGAGACCATCCAGAAGTCGTACACATGGCCGTCGGAGGACGGCGTGATCGCGTATGTGATCTCGGTGTGGAAGCCGTTCGGATCGCTGCCGTCGGCCTCCGGCAGTACGCCCACCGGGGCGATCCGGCTGTGCAGCAGGTACAGGCAGGGTGCGTGGTACTCGATGTCCTGCCAGCGCGTGATCCGGCCCTCGATGCCGGTCGACCTGGCGTAGAACGGCGGGCATTCGGCGTCGTCCATGTGCCGGCTGACCCGCACGATGCCCGCACCCTCGTCGACCTCGGTGGTGATCGGCGTCTCGGCGACCTCGGGGGTGCCGATGTAGCCGCCGTGCAGATACGTCTCGTGGGAGAGGTCGAGGAGGTTGTCGACGAGCAGGCCGTAGTCCGCGTCGATGGGCTCCATGCCGCGGACGGTGGTCCAGCCGGGGGCGTCGAGGTGCCGGGCCCGCGGGATGGTCTGCGGGTCCGCGAGGCCCGGGTCGCCGATCCACACCCAGACCAGGGCGTCCTGCTCGACCACGGGGTAGGAGGCGACCCGGGCGGTACGCGGTATGCGCTTCTGCCCCGGCACGTACACGCAGGTACCCGTCGTGTCGTACGTGAACCCGTGGTAGCCGCACACGATCCTGTCACCGTCGAGCCGGCTCGGACTCTCGTGCAGGGGGAACCGGCGGTGCACACAGCGGTCGGCCAGCGCGACCGGGGTGCCCTCCTCCTCGGTCCGGTAGAAGACGAGGGGCTCACCCAGGATCGTCCGGCCGAGCAGCTCCTCGCGCCCGACCTCGTGGCTGTAGGCGGCGACGTACCACTGGTTCCTGGCGAAGGCGGTCGTGTGAGGCATGGCGTTCCCGTCCCTGAGAGCGGGGCGTCCTCGCCCCGCGTGCCGTGGTTGCACTCAGATTCGTGACGGTGGCCACAGCCCGGCAAGGCCGCTTCCGTCAGGCGGAAGGGATCGGCGATTCCTCGGACATGTCCTCGGCGTCGCAGCTCCCCGTGCGCCGTCTCCGGCAGCCGCAGATACACCAACGAGGAGAGCAGACACAGCGGCCACGTACCAGGAGAACAGCCCCGAGTGCCCCAACTCCTCGAACAGCGTGCCCACATACGGCGCCGTGCCCCCGAAGAGCGCCACCGTCCGCAAGGTTGAGCACCGCCCACCGAGGCGGCGAGCAGCTGCCGTACGGGCCGTTTCATCGGCGGGGGTGCCGAGCGCGTGTCCGTCAGGATCGCGACCCTCCCCGGCGGGTGGCCGCGGCACACCTCACGACCGTCGCGGCACACCTCTCGTACCGACGACTTTCACACAGACGCCACCGGGCCCTTCCCTGACGTTTGTTGCTCTTGGAACACTCGCACCGCGCGCATTCCGTCACGATCCGGCCATCCGCACCAGGATGAGAGGCACCCACCCATGCCCGAAGTCAATCGCCGCCGATTCCTGCAACTCGCGGGCGCGACCACCGCCTTCACCGCACTGTCCAACAGCATCCAGCGCGCCGCCGCGCTGCCCGCGAACCACCGCTCGGAGTCGATCGAGGACGTCGAGCACATCGTCGTCCTGATGCAGGAGAACCGGTCCTTCGACCACTACTTCGGTTCGCTCAGAGGCGTCCGGGGCTTCGGCGACCCGCGCCCGGTCGTGACCCGGCAGGACGGCAAGCCGGTCTGGTACCAGTCCGACGGCACGAAGGACATCCTCCCCTTCCACCCGGACGCGGACGACCTGGGCCTGGCGTTCATCCAGGACCTCCCGCACGGCTGGAACGACGGACATGCCGCCTTCAACGGGGGCAAGTACGACAAGTGGGTGCCCTCCAAGGGCTCCACGACCATGGCGTACCTGAACCGCGACGACATCCCGTTCCACTACGCGCTCGCCGACTCCTTCACCATCTGCGACGCGTACCACTGTTCGTTCATCGGCTCGACCGACCCGAACCGCTACTACATGTGGACCGGCTACACCGGCAACGACGGTCAGGGCGGCGGTCCGGTCCTCGGCAACGACGAGGCGGGCTACGGCTGGACGACCTACCCCGAGCGCCTGGAGAAGGCCGGGGTCTCCTGGAAGATCTACCAGGACGTCGGCGACGGCCTCGACGCCAACGGCTCCTGGGGCTGGATCCAGGACGCCTACCGCGGCAACTACGGCGACAACTCGCTGCTCTACTTCAACCAGTACCGCAACGCCCAGGCCGGCGACCCGCTCTACGACAAGGCCCGCACCGGCACCGACGCCCGCAAGGGCGAGGGCTTCTTCGACCAGCTGAAGGCCGACGTCAAGGGCGGCAAGCTGCCGCAGATCTCCTGGATCGTCGCCCCCGAGGCCTTCACCGAGCACCCCAACTGGCCCGCCAACTACGGCGCCTGGTACGTCGCACAGGTCCTCGACGCGCTCACCTCCGACCCGAAGGTGTGGGCGAAGACGGCCCTGTTCATCACGTACGACGAGAACGACGGCTTCTTCGACCACCTGGTCCCGCCGTTCGCGCCGGGCTCCGACGCGCAGGGCAAGTCGACGGTGGACGTCGGCCCCGACCTGTTCAAGGGCAACAGCACCAACCCCGCCGGCGCCTACGGGCTCGGCCAGCGCGTGCCGATGATCGTCGTCTCGCCCTGGAGCAAGGGCGGTTACGTCTGCTCGGAGACGATGGACCACACCTCGATCATCCGGTTCATGGAGCGCCGCTTCGGCGTGCACGAGCCGAACATCTCGCCCTGGCGACGCGCCATCTGCGGCGACCTGACGTCGGCCTTCGACTTCTCCCGCAAGGACACCAGGCCGGTCGCCCTGCCGGACACCGACGGCTACCAGCCGCCGGACAAGGACCGCCACCCCGACTACAGGCCGACCCCGCCCGCCAACCCGGTCCTGCCCAGGCAGGAGCGCGGCCTGCGCCCGGCGCGTCCCCTCAAGTACGCCCCGTACGTGGACGGTTCGGCGGACACCGGCACCGGGAAGTTCACGCTCACCTTCGCCTCGGGCGCGAAGGCGGGCGCAGCCTTCCTGGTGACCTCCGGCAACCGCACCGACGGCCCGTGGAGTTACACCACCGAGGCCGGCAAGACCGTCTCGGACGCCTGGAACTCGGCGTACTCGAACGGCTCGTACGATCTGACCGTGCACGGCCCGAACGGCTTCCTGCGCGTCTTCAAGGGCCCGAACAAGACCGCCGGGCCCGAGGTCACCGCCCGTCACACCGGCGACGACGTCGAGCTGACCTTCACCAACAAAGGCTCCGGCGCGGTGCGTCTGAAGCTGGCGGGTGGCTACGGGTGCCGGCCGCAGACGTTCACGGTCCGGCCCGGCGCCACCGTCCGGCACACCGTCGACCTCGCGGCGAGCCGCCGCTGGTACGACCTCACCGTCACGTCCGACGCGGACCCGGCGTTCCTTCGCCGATTCGCCGGACATGTCGAGAACGGACGTCCCGGCGTGAGCGACCCGGCGATCATTACGACGTGAACCGACGGGTAAGGACTGATGAATACCGCATCGTGGGGGGTGGCCAGGTGAGGGTGGGCCCGGGGTAGTGTGCCCCGGTGACCACGCATTCGAACACTCCTGCAGGCTGGTACCCGGATCCGCACGGAGCGCCCCAGACCCTCCGGTACTGGGACGGCGCCCAGTGGACCCAGCACACCAACACGGACCAGCAGCAGGCGCAGGCCGCTCAACAGCAGGTGCCACAGCAGCAGGTACCTCAGCAGCACGCACCTCAGCAGCAGGCACCTCAGCACCACGTACCTCAGCAGCAGGTGCAGCAACAGCACGTGCCGCAGCAGGCCGCGGGTCCCGACTCGCGGGTGCAGCGTCAGGTGCAGCAGCAGGCCGGGGTCGCCGGGGGCGGCCCCGGCGGCGGCAGCCTGTTCACCGAGCCGGTCCTGGTGGTCAACCAGAAGGCCAAGCTGATCGAGGTGACCAACGAGTACAAGGTCATGGATCAGAACGGCAACCAGATCGGCTCGGTCACCGAGGTCGGGCAGAGCGCGCTGAAGAAGGTGCTGCGCTTCGTCTCCAGCCTCGACCAGTTCATGACCCACCGGCTGGAGATCCGTGACGCCCACGGTCAGCCGCAGTTGTTGCTGACCCGGCCCGCGAAGTTCATGAAGTCCAAGGTGGTCGTGTCGCGTCCGGACGGTTCGCCGGTCGGCGAGATCGTCCAGCAGAACATGATCGGGAAGATCAACTTCGCGATGAACGTGGACGGCCAGAAGGTCGGCGCGATCAAGGCGGAGAACTGGCGGGCCTGGAACTTCGCCATCGTGGACCACGCGGACAACGAGGTCGCCCGGATCACCAAGACCTGGGAAGGCCTCGCCAAGACGATGTTCACGACCGCGGACAACTATGTCCTGCAGATCCACTACCAGCTGCCCGAGCCGCTGCTGAGCCTCGTCGTCGCCACCGCCCTGACCGTCGACACGGCGCTCAAGCAGGACTCGCGCGGCCTCGGCTGACAGCGCGGAGGCCCGAGCCTCACAGCGCTGAACCTCACAGCGTTGAACCTCAGAGCGCTGAGCCGCCCACAGCGCCGAGCGTCACAGTGCTGTGAGGTGCCCCGGCCCCGGCTGCCGGGGCAGCAGAGCCGGTTCGGTCACCGGGGTTTCCAGCAACGCCGTCCCGGGCTCCAGCGCCAGTACGGCCGCCACCGGGTGCTCGTCGTCCACGAGGGCGACATCGGGCGTCACCCGGCTCAGCAGCACCACGCCCCAGGACGCCAGCCCCGCTCCGGCGAGCGCGAGCAGCACGCCTGCCGCGCCGCCCTGCAGGCGCTCGCCGAGCAGGGCGAGCCCGATCGCCGCGGCGGCCACCGGATTCGCCAGCGTCACCATGGCGAGGGGTGCGCCGAGGCCGCCCCGGTATGCCGTCTGCGACAGCAGCAGTCCGCCCGTCGCGAAGGCGGCGACCAGCAGTGCCACCCCGATCACCTGCCAGCTCAGCAGCGGTCCCGAGCGGTCCGTCGCGGCCACCGTCACCGTCTGTGTGAGCGCCGAGGCGACACCGGAGGCGAAGCCGGACGCGGTCGCGTGCCGCAGCCCGGGCCGGGCACCGGGCCGCGCCAGCATGCCGATCAGCGTGGCGGTCACGCCCGCGACCGCCAGTGCCTCGGGCGCGCTCAGCACCGCCTCGGGCGCGTGCCCGGACGCCGTCACGAGGATCGCGGACAGGCCGAGCAGCGTGAGCGCGGTGCCCCGCCACTCCACGGCGCTGACCTTCCGCCCGGCGATCCGCGCCCCCATCGGCACCGCCGCGACCAGGGTGAGCGCACCGAGCGGCTGCACCACGGTCAGCGGACCGTACTTGAGGGCCACGACGTGCAGCAGCGCGGCGGACGCGTTCAGCAGGACCGACCCCCACCAGGCACCCGCCCTCAGCATGCTCGCCAGGCCCGAGCCGGGGTTGCGGGAGGCCAGCCGCTCCTGGGCGACGGCCGCGGCCGCGTAGGCGACGGCGGAGAAGAGGGACAGGACGACGGCGAGGACGGTGGCGTTCATCGGCCCGCTCCGACCAGCACGTGCTCCTCGGCCGGCGCTTCGGCCGGTACGAGCCTGTCGGTGCCGCGTCCGGCGGTCGTCGCCGTCCGGTGCGGCCGGTGGATCAGCGCGAGGGCGACACCGAGCATGGCGGTCGCGACGATCGCGTCGAGCCAGTAGTGGTTCGCCGTCCCCACGATGACCAGCAGCGTCACCAGGGGATGCAGCAGCCACAGCCAGCGCCAGCGGGAACGGGTCGCCGCGATCAGACCGATCGCGACCATCAGGGCCCAGCCGAAGTGCAGGGACGGCATCGCCGCGAACTGGTTCGAGAGATGGTCCGAGGACGGCGGGCCGTACACCGAAGGCCCGTACACGTGCGCGGTGTCGACGAGACCCGTGGCGGCCAGCATGCGCGGCGGCGCCAGCGGGAGCACGAAGGGCAGGACCAGAGCCGCGGAGGTGACCGTGGCGAGGACCCGGCGGGCCCACACGTAGTGCGCCGGACGCCGCAGGTACAGCCAGATCAGGAAGCCCGCGGTGGCGGGGAAGTGGACGGTCGCGTAGTAGGTGTTCGCGAAGTGCACCGCTGTGTCGCTGTGCAGCAGCAGGGACTGCACCGAGCCCTCGCCGGGCAGATGGAGCGTCCGTTCCAGGTCCCACACCCTGTGCGCGTTGCGCAGGGCCTCGCCGGTGTGGCCCGTCGCCAGCTGTCGGCCGAATTTGTAGACGAGGAAGAGCCCTGCGACGAGCAGGAGTTCACGGACGACCGGAGGCCGCGCTATCGCGTCGGTCTCTCCCTCTGCAGGCTCGGTGCGGGCATTCATCCCCCGGCCCCTTCGCTGACGTGGTGCTGTGCTGGTACGTGGTGAGACTCGGACTGGGGCCCGAACTCATCGGTACGCGTCCGTCCCGAAACGAAGGCGTTCCGATACGCCACTGTACCGATACGTGGGCGTTCCGGTACAGTGGCGTATCGATTGAGGTACGACACACTGGATCCGGGGAATAAACAGCGGATAAAGCCCGACCGGGAGTGAGGGAGAAGAGCAGATGACGTCGCAGGCCGCGGACGGACCGGAGACGGTCGCCGCTTCGAGCCGCTCCAAACTCACGCGCGAGCGTGAACAGGAGTTCTTCGACGCCGTGCTCGAGCAGATCCGCGAATGCGGATACGAGTCCGTGACCATGGAGGGGGTCGCCGCCAGTACGCGCTGCAGCAAGTCGACGCTGTACCGGCAGTGGAAGACCAAGCCCCAGTTCGTGGTGGCCGCCCTGCGCTCCCGCCGTCAGTCCCGCTTCGGCGGCATCGACACCGGATCCCTCGCGGACGACCTGCGCGAGGCCGCGCGGGCGGTGGGCCGCTGGTCCACGAACGACACCAAGCTGCTGCAGGCCCTGGGGCACGCCGTCACCCAGGACGTGGATCTCGCCAAGGCGCTGCGGGAGGCGCTGGTCGACCCGGAGATCGCCGCACTGAGGGAGATCCTCAAGCGTGGCGTCGAGCGCGGCGAGATCGTCGCCGACCATCCGGCGCTGGAGTACATCCCGGCGCAGATGTTCGGCGTCGTGCGCGCCCGGCCCGTCGTGGACGGCGAGTACGCGGACCCCGACTACCTGGTCCGCTTCGTGGAGGCCGCCGTGCTGCCGGCACTCGGCCTCACCTGAGAACCAGGCCGCCGTCCATGGGATGACTGGACGGTGACCTGATCGCGCCGCACCGTGGGGACGGGGGCGGCGCGCACCCCCCGGCCGGGTGGGACTCCCCTTGAGCGGAGGGGAGCCCCGCCCGGCCGACTGCTGTCCGGGGGCGGTTCGAAAGCCCGGGTCTCAGACCTTCTGGCCGTTGCCGCTGCCGGTCGACACCTTGATGCCCTTGGTGATTGTGTCGATGACCGACTGCTTCTCGCCCACGTCGACGCCGAAGCGCACCACGACGATCTGTGAGGACTCCGCAGGGGACGGGAAGGCGAGCGACTCGACATAGCCGTCGGAGCCCTTGCTGGTGACCGCCTTCCAGCGGACCAGGTAGCCCTTCTGCCCGGCGACGGTCACCGCCTTGGACTCGAGCACGTCGTGCGAGGTGATCGAGCCGTAGGTCTTGCCGCCGTAGGACTCCTCGGCGTTCGCCTTGATGTCGGCCTTGGCGACCGCCTCGGCCGTGTCGCCCGCGGTCTTGAGAACCGCGGCCAGTGTCGAGGAGGCGCCGCCCTTCGTGCAGACCTGGGAGGTCTCGCCGGGGCATTTGTAGGAGTCGTTGGACGTGATCTGCGCGCCCGCCGCGTACTCCTGGCCGTACCAGTCGTCCGGGATCGGGATGCTGATCCCGGACAGCGCGTCCGTCACCGACCCGCTCTCGATCTTCGGTGCCTCGGACTGACCGGGAGCGGGCGACTCGGTCCCTCCCGAGCCACCGGAACCGCCGGAACCGCCGGAGCCACCGGAACCTCCCGATCCGCCGAACGGCCCGCCCTGACCGCCCGTGGAACCGCCCTGTCCGCCGGAACCACCCTGGCCACCACTGCCGCCTGGCCCCTGCTGCGAGTTGGCGTTGCCGCCGCCCGAGCTGTCGTTGCCCGCGAGCGCGTAGACACCCACACCGATGCTCGCGAGGACGACCACGGCCACCCCGACGGCGATGCCCGTGCGCAGACCGCGCCGCGGCGCGGCCGGCGGCTGGGCGGGGAACGCCGGATAGGTGGGGTAGACGGACGGATCCGCCGGATAGGCGGAATGCGCCGGGTAGGCGGAATGCGCCGGGTAGGCGGAATGCGCCGGATCGGCCCCGGCAGTCGGCGCCTGCGCCGGGGGACCCCCTACGGCGGCCGACCCCGCGGGGCGGGTCCGGTCCGTCCATGCCTTGCCGTCCCACCAGCGCTCGGTGGCGGGACCCTCACTTGTCTGCCCGGGGTCGGGATACCACCCGGGAGGAGTCACCTGCGTCATGCCCCCACCGTATGAGGCCTCGGTGAAAGAGGGATGAGAGGATCCCGGCTTCAGGCCACCACCAGCCGTTTCGGCGGCTGAGCGCCCGGCGGCGGCAGCCGCAGCCCGTCCCGGCCGGGTGTGATCGATCCGAGCACACTCCCATGTCGTGCCCCCGTGCTCGCGGGCTCCGTGCCCGCCAGACCGTGCATGGTCAGGACCCCGAGCACGGCGAAGGCGTACGCCTCCTTCGCGTCCGACGCCAGCCCCAGTTCGTCGGAGGTGCGCACCGCCGTCCCCGGCAGCCGCCGGCCCAGCATCTCCATGAGCACCGGGTTCAGAGTCCCGCCCCCGGAGACGATCACCTCGGTGGCGCCCACTGCGAGCACGGCATCCGCGACCGTCCGGGCCGTGAGCATCGTCAGCGTGGCGACCACGTCCTCGGCCCTGAGCGTCCCGAACCCGGCCAGCGCGTCCCGCAGATAGCCGAGGTGGAACAGCTCCTTGCCCGTCGTCTTGGGCGCGGGCAGCGCGTAGTACGGCTCATCGAGCAGCCGGCGCAGCAGTGGCTCGTGCACGCTGCCGCGAGCGGCCAGCGCGCCGTCGACGTCGTACGCCATGGTCCCGCCGCTGAACCCCCGCGCCGCCGCGTCGATCAGCGCGCACGCGGGCCCGGTGTCGAAGGCCGTGCCGTCGGGGGCCGTCAGGTTGGCGATGCCGCCGAGGTTGAGGGCGACGGGGGTGCCCGGGCGGCCGCGCAGCCACAGCAGGTCGACCAGGCTCACCAGGGGCGCGCCCTGCCCGCCGGCGGCGATGTCGCGCGGCCGGAAGTCGGCGACCACCGGCAGCCCGGTCGCCTCGGCGATCCAGGCGGGCTGCCCCAGCTGCAGCGTGCCGTGCACCTTGCCGCCGTCCGTCCAGTGGTAGACGGTCTGCCCGTGCGAGGCGACCAACTCCGCGCTCCCGTCGCACAGTTCACGGTCCGCCCGCACGGCCGCCGCCGCGAAGGCCCGCCCGATCTCCGTGTCAAGGCGGCACACCTCTGCCAACGACGTGGCGCCCGGCGGCAGCGCGGCCGCGAGCGCGTCCCGCAGCTCCTCGTCGTACGCCTGGCTCACCATCCCCAGCGGCTCCAGTACGAGGCTGTCGCCGGCGAGGCTCAGGTCGGCCGCCGCCGCGTCGATGGCGTCGTACGAGGTGCCCGACATCAGGCCGATGACCCGCATCCGATCAACTCGCTTTCCGTTTCGGTGCCTTGAGCAGGGCGAGGACGCTCACCGCGCACGTCGCCGCCGCGTAGTACCCAGGGATGTCGACGTTCCCCGTGTGCTTGACGGTTTCCGTGATGATGAGCCCGGCACAGCCCGAGAACAGGGCATTCGACAGGGCGTAGGCGAGTCCCAGGCCCGTGTAGCGCACGTTCGCCGGGAACAGCTCCGAGAGCATGGCCGGTCCCGGCCCCGCCATCAGGCCCACCACCGCCCCCGCGACGAACACCGCCGCGCCCTTCACGATGGTCGAAGTGCCCGTGTCCTGGAGGAGGTCGAGCAGGGGCAGCGCGAGCAGAGCCACGAGAAGTGCTCCCGTCAGCATCACCGCCCGCCGCCCGACCCGGTCGCTCAGCAGGCCCGCCGGGACGATCGTCACCGCGAAGCCCAGATTGGCCAACACGGTCGCGATCAGCGCCTGTTGGAAGCTCGCGTCCAGCGTGCTCTGCAGATACGAGGGCAGGACGACCAGGAAGGTGTACCCGGCCGCCGCCCAGCCCATGATCCTTGCGGCGCCCAGCGCGATGGCCCCCGCGACCTCCCGTGGGGGCGGGCTCGCGGCCTCCGTCTCCCGCCGGAACTCCGGCGTCTCGTCCAGCCGCAGCCTCAGCCACAGCGCCGCCAGCCCCAGCGGCAACGTCAGCAGGAACGGCACCCGCCAGCCCCAGTCGCCCAGTTGATCCTCCGTCAGAAGAGAGGCCAGCGCAGCCGCCACCCCAGCACCGCCCAGCAGCCCCAGCGCCACCGTGAACGACTGCCACGACCCGTACAGCCCGCGCCGGCCCGGCGGTGCGAACTCCGTCATCACCGCCACCGCGCCACCGAACTCCCCACCCGCGGACAGTCCCTGAAGCACCCTCAGAAACGTGAGCAGCCACGGAGCCAGGGCCCCGACCGTGGCGTACGTCGGCAGCGCACCGATCAGCGTCGTCGCGACCGTCATCAGCACGATCACCAGGATCAGCACCGGACGGCGGCCGATCCGGTCGCCCAGCCGGCCGAACAGAGCCGCCCCCACGGGCCGGAAGAAGAACGCCAGCGCGAACGACGCGTACGTCTTCACCAGCGCCTCGGCCTCGCCGCCGCCCTCCGGGGTGAAGAAGCGTGCCGCGATGACGGTCGCGAAGTAGCCGTAGACCCCGAACTCGTACCACTCGACGAAGTTGCCGACCGAACCCGCTACCAGTGCCCTCACCCGGGCCCGTACATCAGAGGAGTCCCGCGTGCCCCGGCATTGTCCGAAAAACAGCGTCATTTCAGCGCCTTTTGACTGTCGGTTACCTTCACACAGGCAGATCACAGGCTCCGTGCGTCGCCTGCTCGCATCCGCTGTCACCCATCACGGCAACAGGTACCCGGACCGGCCTCCACATCCGCAATCGGACGGCTACGCTCGAGATCTGTACGTCGTTCGGGCGACTTGGGGAGGTAGCGGGATGACGGAGGTCAGGCCCACGGAGGCCGCCTCGGCCTCCCTGTGGGAGCGCGACGAGGAACTCGCCGCCGTCGCACACGCGGTCGACACCCTGCGAGCCGACCGCTCCTCCTCGGGCAGCCTGCTGATGGTCCGGGGCGAGGCGGGGATCGGCAAGACCGCCCTGCTGGCCGAGACCCGCCGCATCGCCGAACGGCTCGGCTGCACGGTGTGGTCGGCCCGCGGCGGCGAGACGCTCAGGTCCGTCCCCTTCAACGTGGTACGCCAACTGCTGCAGCCCGCGCTGGTGTCACTGATGCCGGAGGAGGCCCGCGAGTACCTCGGCGACTGGTATGAGATCGCGGGCCCCGCCCTCGGCGTCACGGAGCCGAGCGAGCGCCAGGCCGACCCGCAGGGCGTGTGCGACGGCCTGGTCGCCGGGGTGCGCCGGCTGGCCCGCCGGGACTGGCCGCTGGTCCTGCTGATCGACGACGCGCACTGGGCCGACCAGGAGACGCTGCGCTGGCTCGCCGCGTTCGCCGAGCGGCTCGACGACCTGTCCGTCCTGGTCGTGGTGGCTCGTCGGCCCGGAGAGGTCAGTGGCGAGAGCGCCCGCCACCTCGAAGCGATCGCCGCGACCGCGGGCCGCCCCGACGCCACCCTGAGCGCCCTCACCCCGGCGGCCACCGCCGGCCTCACCCGCGCCACCCTGGGCGCGCACGCCGACGCCCCGTTCTGCCGCGAGGTCTGGGCCGTCACCGGCGGCAACCCGTACGAGACGGTGGAACTCCTCGCCAAGGTCCAGGAGAGCGAACTCGAACCGACCGAGGGCGCGGCCGCCGAACTGCGTGCCCTCAACCGCTCGGCCCGCGGCGGCGGACTCGTCGCCCGCCTCGAGGAACTCGGCATCGACGCCACCCGGTTCGCCTGGGCGGCCGCGATCCTCGGCACCGGCATCTCCGTCGGGCTGGTGGCCAAGCTCGCCAGCATGGACCACGACGACGCGGTGCGCTGCGCCGAACTGCTGCAGGGCGCCCGCATCCTCACCGAACCCGACCCGGCAAGCGCCCAAGTCGACGCCGGCGACCTGGAGTTCGTGCACCCGCTGATCGCCTCCGCCGTCTACAACTCCATCCCCGACGCCCTGTGCACGGCGATGCACGGCATCGCCGCCCAGGTCGTCACGGACTCCGGACTCGGCCCCGCCATGGCCTCCCGGCACCTCCTCCAGGTGCACCCGGACGACGACGAGGAACTCGTCGAGCAGTTGCGCGACGCCGCCCGCGAACACCTCGCCGTCGGCGCCCCCGACGCGGCCCGCCGCTGTCTCGAACGCGCCCTGCTGGAACCGCCGATCCCCGAGGTCCACGCGCGCGTGCTCTACGAACTCGGCTGCGCCACCCTCCTCACCGCGCCCGCCACCACCATCGACCACCTGCAGTCCGCGCTCGGCATGCCCGGCCTCGACGGCGACGAGCGCGTCGACGCCGTCGTCCGCCTCTCCCAGGCCCTCCTCCACAACGACCAGCTGGAGGAGGCCGTCCGCACGGTCGAGGCGGAGGCCGCCCGGCACGCGGAGGGCCCCGCCAAGATGCGGCTGCAGGCCGTGCAGTACATGTGGGAGGGCATCTACGCCGGCGAGGCGAACTCACCGGGACGCTCCGAACGCCTGTCCGACCTCGCCCGCACCTGCACCGGCCGCAACAACTCCGAGCGCGCCCTCCTCATGCTGCGCGGCTTCGACGCCCTGATCCAGGGTGAGAACGCCGAGGAGGTCGTCGAACTGTGCGACCGCGCCCTCGTCAACGGCCGGCTCGCACCGGGACTCGGCTGGACCGACACCGAGTGGGGCATCGAACTCCTGCTGATGCTCGCCAACTCCTATGCCTACAGCGACCGCCTCGACCGCGCCGAGAGCCTCTACAACGAGGCCTTGCGCACCTACGAGTCGGCCGGCTGGAGCGGCGGCCATCTCTCCCTCGCCCATGCCTACGTCGGCCTCGGACACCGCAGGCGCGGCCGGCTCAGGGAGGCGGAGGCCAGCCTGCGCGAGTCGCTGCGCATCGCCGAGCGCGTCGGCCGCGGCCTGCCCCTGTACTGGACCGCCACCTGCAACCTCGTGGACGTCCTGCTCGCCCGCGGTCACGTCGACGAGGCCCAGGCGATAGCCGAGCAGTACGGCTTCGCGCCGGCCTACCCGTCCACCATCGTGATGCCGGACCCGCGGTCCGTGCGCGGCCGGCTGCTGCTCGCCGTCGGCCGCACCAAGGACGGCATCAACGAACTGGAGGAGGCCGAGAAGGCGGCCGCCGCGCGCGGACATCACCATCCGATCGTCGTCCCCTGGGCCCTGGATCTCGCCCGGGCCCTCGCCACGGAGGATCCGGCCCGAGCGGCCCGGCTCGCCGGTGACGCCCGCCGGCAGGCCGAGCGGTTCGGTACGGACACCGCCATCGGTGAGGCGCTGCGGTGCGCTGCCGCGCTGGAGACCGGGCAGCGGGCCGTGCGGTTGGCCGCGCAGGCCGTGGCCTACCTCGAGGCGTCGCCCTGCCAGTACGAACATGCCGCGGCCCGCGTCGAGTACGGGATCGCCGCGCGGTCTGTTGCCGAGCTCAACCGGGGGTTGGCGCTTGCTCGTTCGTGTGGGGCGGACGGGTTGGTGGCGCAGGCGCGGGAGGTTTTGGAGACAGGGCGCGGACTTCGATGAGCGATCGGCCGGAAGCGCGGCTGCGGGTTGTGTGTGGCTGGTCGCGCCCACGCGGCGGAGCCGCACATCGACACAGCCCGCGCCCCCAAGGACCAAAAGCCGCTACAGCGCGAGCAGTTGGTCTGTGACCGCCGACAGTCGCTTCTGTACGTCGCGGTCGTACGTCGCCTCGTGTGCCCGTGACGGGCTCGTGCCGTCGAAGTAGCCGCCCGTGCCCAGGTCCTGGGTCGCCAGGGCCAGAACGCCCGGTGCTCCGTCGGCCACGGTGTTCCAGGGGGTGACCCCGCCCTCGCGCACCATCGCCGTGTCCATGAAGGTCGCCGGGTGCAGGACGTTCACCGCGACGCCGGTGCCCGCCAACTCCTCGGCCAGCGTGAACGTATGGGCCGCCAGGGCGAACTTGCTGCGGCAGTACGCCGCGAAGCCCGCGTACCCGCGCCGGAACTCGACGTCGTCGAAGTCGAGGGGCTCCTGGCCGACCGAACCCACGTTGACGATCCGGGACGGCGTGTTCGCGCGCAGTACCGGCAGCAGGGTGCGGGTCAGTGTCACGGGCGCCAAGTAGTTGACCGCGAGCCGCAGTTCGTGTCCGTCGGTGCTCAACTCGCGTCCCGTGTCGGGGGCGCCCGCTCCCACGCCCGCGTTGTTGATCAGTACGTCGAGGTCGGGGTGTGCGTCGGCCACGTGCGCGCCCAGTTCGCGTACCTGCGTCAGCGAGGCGAGATCGGCGACGAACCCCTCGGCGTCGCCCTCGGTGCGCAGTTCCTCGACCAGGGCCTGAGTGCGGCCCGGGTCGCGGCCGTGGGCGAGGACGGCGTGTCCGGAGCGGACCAGTTCGAAGGCGAGGTAGCGGCCGAGGCCGGAGGTGGCGCCGGTGATCAGAATCGTGGACATGTCTCCACCGTAGGCATGCGGTGGAGACATGTGCGAGGTGCTGCTGAAGCTACTACCAGCAGGGACACCCTCAGAGGTCGTCGTCCTCCGCGAGCACCCGCTGGGCGGCCGCGAACGCCGAGTTCGCCGCCGGGACCCCGCAGTACACGGCCGTCTGCAGCAGCACCGCGCCGATCTCCTCGGGCGTGAGCCCGTTGCGCCGCGCCGCCCGCACGTGCATGGCCAGCTCGTCGTAGTGCCCGTGCGCGACGAGCGCCGTCAGCGTGATCATGCTGCGTTCACGGCGGCTGAGCGTCGGGTCGGTCCAGATCTCGCCCCAGGCGTAGCGCGAGATGAAGTCCTGGAAGCGGGCGGTGAAAGGCGTCTGCCGGGACTGCGCCCGGTCGACGTGCGCGTCGCCCAGCACCTCGCGCCGCACCTCCATGCCGCGCCTGGCACCCCCGCCGAGGTGCGCGCGGAGGGCTGTCAGCACGGCCTCCGGGCACTGCGCGGGCGCGAGGTGCGCGGCCCCCGGGAGCTCCACGAGCGCGGCGCCCGGCACTGCGTCCGCGATCTCCCGCAGATGCGGCGGCGGAGTCGCCTTGTCCTCGCGCCCGGCGATCAGCAGCGTGGGCGCGGAGATCTCCGGGAGCCGGTCGCGCAGGTCGAAGGCGGCCAGCGCGTCGCAGCAGGCGGCGTACGCCTCGGGGTCGGCGTCCCGTTGGTCCCGCACCAGCTCCGGCACGGTGAACCCGGGCGTGAACCACCGGGCGTCGGCACTCTCCACGAGCGGGCCCGTCCCCTCGCGCCGTACCAGCTCGGCCCGCTCCTCCCACGGCTTCGAGCCGTTGAAGTGCGCCGACGAGCAGATCGCGGCCAGCGACGACACGCGCTCCGGGTGGTGCACGGCGAGATGCAGACCGACCCCGCCGCCGAGCGACACCCCCGCGTAGGCGAACCGCTCGATACCGAGCGAGTCGGCGAGCGCGAGCACCAGGCCGGCCAGGTCACCCATGGTCGCGCCCGCACCGATCAGGCCGGGTGCCGACCCGCCGTGCCCCGGCAGGTCCCAGCGCACTACGCGATGGGTGATGGACAGCTCGGGCGCCACCTTGTCCCACAGGGCGTACGAGGTCCCGAGCGAGGGCCCGAGCAGCAGCGGGGGAGCCGAAGTAGGCCCCTCGGCACGGTGGTTGAGGAGTTTCTCGGTCAACGTCGCTCCAGTGCACGGTCGGTGAGGACTCCGGCGGAGCCGGTGTAACGGGCGGGATCGGTGACCTCGGCGAGGTCCACGTCCTTCAACTCGGGCTCCTCAGCGAGCAGTTCGGCCAGCGGGCGGCCCTCGGTGTAGGTGCGCCTGGCGAGGTCGGTGAGCAGGGCCTTGGCGCGGGCGCGGCCGAGTACGGGGGCGAGTTCGGCGGACAGCCGCTCCGAGACGATCAACCCGTGGGTGAGGCCGAGGTGTTCACACATGACGTCTGCGTGCACGCGCAGCCCTTCGGCCAGTTCGGCCGCGTCGCGGGCGGCACCGCCCACCAGCCGCAGCAGATCCCTGAGCGGCTCCCACTCGGCGTGCCAGGCCCCGGCCGGTCGCTCGTCCTCGGCGACCAGCGACCCGTACAGCGTGGCCGCGAGCTGCGGAGCCCGCCGGGCCGCGGCCGCGATCAGCGTGGACCGCACGGGGTTCGCCTTGTGCGGCATGGCCGACGAACCGCCGCCCCCGCCCTCCGCGACTTCGGCGATCTCGGTACGGCCGAGCACCAGCACGTCCGCGGCCACCTTGCCCAGCGCCCCGGCCGCGAAGGCCAGGCACCCCGCGAGATCGGCGATCGGCGTACGCAGGGTGTGCCAGGGGAGAAGGGGCTCCCGCAGCCCGAGTTCACGGGCGAAGGTCGCCGTCAGGGCCTGGGTGTCCCGGGCTCCGTACGCGGTGAAAGCCGCCAAGGTCCCCGCCGCGCCCCCGAGTTGGGCCGGCAGCGAGTCCCGTACGGCCTTGATCCGGTCCCGTGCGTCGAGAGTGAGCGACCGCCAACCGACCGCCTTCAGCCCGAACGTCGTCGGGACGGCGTGCTGGGTGAGCGTCCGTCCGGGCATCGCGGTGTCGCGGTGGTCGGCGGCCAGCCGGGCCAGGGCGCGTCCGGTGCGATCCAGGTCGGCGAGGACGAGGTCCAGGGTGCGCACGGCGACCAGCATCGTCGCCGTGTCCATGATGTCCTGGCTGGTCGCGCCCCGGTGGACGTACGGCCCGTGCTCCTCACCGACCGCCTCCGTCAGATCGGCGACCAGGGGGATGACCGGGTTGCCGCCCCCGCGGGCACGCTCGGCGAGGGAGCGTACGTCGAAACGGTCGGCGTCCGCCGCCTCGGTCACCGCGGATGCCGCCTCGGCAGGGGCGAGGCCCAGGGAGGCCTGGGCCCGGGTGAGGGCGGCCTCCGCGTCGAGCAGGGCCTGCAGGCAGGCCACATCCCCCGTCGCGGAGGCGGCGGGGGAGCCTGCCCACCCGGGGGCGAGCAGGCCGGTGTCGTCGGAACCGACAGAAGTCACTGGAACTCCAGGAAGACCGTCTCGCCTTCGCCTTGAAGGCGGATGTCGAAACGGTATGTGCCCTTGCCGTCGTCCGCGGCGATCAGCGTGCCGCGCCGCTCCGAGTCCACCTGCGCGAGCAGCGGGTCGGCGGAGAGCGCCGCCTCGTCGCCCGGCAGATAGATCCGCGTGAACAGGTGCACCAGCAGTCCGCGCGCGAAGACGCACACGCTGAGGTACGGCGCGCTGCGCCCGCGGGCGCCGGGCCGCAGTGTCCGCGCGTACCAGTGGCCGTTGGCGTCCGTCTGGATGCGCCCCCAGCCGGTGAACTCCACGCCGTTGCGGCCCAGATAGCCGCCGCTCGCGGGGTCGCGCCGGATCGAGCCGTCCACCTGCGGGAGGTTGCCGTCGGGGTCGGCGCCCCACAGCTCCACGAAGGCGTCCGGCAGCGGGTTGCCCTCGCCGTCGTACACATATCCCTGGACGGTGATCGTGTCCGGGTGGCCGAGCGGGGCGATGTCGCCGCCGCCGGGGAACGGCAGGGCGTGGCCGTAGAAGGGGCCGACCGTGTGCGACGGCGTCGGGAGCACCGTCTCAGGACGGCTCGTGTCGATCTTCGTCATGGCAGGTCAGCGCCCTTCTTCGATCCAGGTGGCCGTCGGCCCGTCGAGCACGATGTCCCAGTGGTAGCCCATCGAGAACTCCGGAACAGACAGACCGTGGTCGTACGTCGCGACCAGCCGCTGCCGGGCCGCGTCGTCCGTCACCGACTGGATGATCGGGTCGTACGGGAACAACGGGTCGCTCGGGAAGTACATCTGCGTCACGAGCCGCTGCGTGAACGCCGACCCGAAGAGCGAGAAGTGGATGTGGGCCGGCCGCCAGGCGTTGAGGTGCTGACGCCACGGGTAGGGGCCCGGCTGCACGGTGGTGAAGTGGTAGTGCCCGTCGTCGTCGGTCAGCGTGCGGCCGACGCCCGTGAAGTTCGGGTCCAGCGGGGCGTCGTGCTGCTCACGCTGGTGCGCGTAGCGGCCCGCCGAGTTCGCCTGCCAGATCTCGACCAACTGGCCGCGGATCGGGCGGCCGCCCCGGTCGAGGAGCCGGCCGGAGACGGTGATGCGCTCACCGATCGGCTCGCCGGTGTGCTGCCGGGTGAGGTCGTTGTCGATCTCGGTGATGTCCCGCTCGCCGAAGGCGGGGGAGGACAGCTCCACCAGCTCCGGGTCCTTGCTGACGTCGATGGCGACCGGCGGCTGCTTGGGGTGGCGCAGGACGGAGGAGCGGTACGGCGCGTAGTCGCGGCGCGGCTGGTGCTCGACGGGCGCGCCGTCGGCGATCCGCTTCTCGTACGCGGCGTGCTCGGCCGCGATCTCCTGGTCGATGTCGTGCTGCGTGAGAGTCATGGGGGTTCCTCGGGGGTTCCTTAACGTTCGAGGACGAGGGCGAGGCCCTGGCCGACGCCGATGCAGAGGGTGGCGACGCCGATGCCGGAGCCCTTGGCGGCGAGTTGGTGGGCGACGGTGCCGGCGAGGCGGGCACCGGACGCGCCGAGCGGGTGCCCCAGGGCGATGGCGCCGCCCTGCGGGTTGAGGACGGCGGGATCGAACTCGGGCCATTCGGCGACGCATCCGAGCACCTGGGCGGCGAACGCCTCGTTCAGTTCCAGCACTGACAGGTCGTCAAAACCCTTGCCCGCCTTGGCGAGTGCGCGGTTGACGGCCTCCACCGGGGCCAGCCCGAAGTACTGCGGGTCGATCGCGGAGACGCCGGTCGCCGAGACACGGGCGAGGGGTTCGCGCCCGGTGGCGGCCAGGCCCTCCTCGTCGACCAGGAGCAGGGCGGCGGCGCCGTCGTTCAGCGGCGAGGCGTTCCCGGCCGTCACCGTGCCGTTCTCGGTGCGGAAGGATGGCTTGAGCCTGGCCATCGCCGCCAGGGAGGCATCCGCCCGTACGGACTCGTCGGCGGCGAAGACGACCGGGTCGCCCTTGCGCTGCGGAATGGACACCGGCGCCAACTCGGCATCGAACAAGCCCTGTTGCTGTGCGGCCGCCGCCTTCTGGTGACTGTTCAGCGCGAACTCGTCCTGCTGCTCGCGGCTGATCTTGTGCTTGTCGGCGATGAGTTCGGCCGACTCGCCCAGCGGGATCGTCCACTGCGGGTCCATCTTCGGGTTGACCATGCGCCAGCCCAGGGTGGTCGAGTACAGCTCGGTGTGCGCGGCCGGGAAGGGCCGGTCGTTCTTGGGCAGCACGTACGGCGCCCGGGTCATCGACTCCACTCCACCGGCTACGGCGATGGAGGCGTCGCCGACGGCGATGGCGCGGGCGGCCTGGATGACCGCTTCGAGGCCGGAGGCGCACAGCCGGTTGACCGTCACCCCGGGCACGGATGTGGGCAGGCCGGCCAGCAGGGCGGCCATCCGGCCGACATTGCGGTTCTCCTCGCCGGCCCCGTTCGCGTTGCCGAAGTACACGTCCTCGATCCGCGACGGGTCCAACTCCGGGGTGCGGGCGAGGAGTTCACGGAGGGCGTGGGCGGCCAGGTCGTCGGGGCGCACCGATGCGAGGCCGCCGTTGTAGCGGCCGACCGGGGTGCGCACCGCGTCGACGATGTACACGGTGTTCACAGCACGTTCTCCCCGATGGTCATGGCGGTGTCGGTCCTGGTGACGACGTCTTCGACGCTCACCCCGGGCGCGGTCTCCACCAGGACGAGCCCGTTGTCGGTGACGTCCAGGACGCCCAGGTCGGTGATGATCCGGTTCACGCACGCCTTGCCGGTCAGCGGCAGCACGCACTCCTCGAGGATCTTCGGGCTGCCGTCCTTGGCGGTGTGGGTCATCACCACGATGACCGTGCGGGCACCGTGGACCAGGTCCATCGCCCCGCCGATCCCGGTGATCAGCTTGCCGGGGACGGCCCAGTTCGCCAGGTCTCCGCCGGCGGACACCTGCATGGCGCCGAGCACCGCGACGTCGATGTGCCCGCCGCGGATCATCGAGAACGACAGCGCCGAGTCGAAGAAGGAGGCGCCGGGCAGGACCGTGACGGTCTCCTTCCCGGCGTTGATCAGGTCGGGGTCGACCTCGTCCTCGGTCGGATAGGGCCCGGTGCCCAGGATCCCGTTCTCGGATTCCAGGATCACCTCGACGCCCGGCGGAAGGTAGTTGGGGATCAGGGTGGGCAGGCCGATGCCGAGGTTGACGTACTGCCCGTCCTCAAGCTCGCGCGCCGCCCGGGCGGCCATCTGCTCGCGTGTCCAGGCCATCAGCTGCTCACCGTCCGCTGCTCGATCTTCTTGTCCGTCGCCTGCTCCGGGCTCAGTGCCACCACCCGCTGCACGAAGATGCCGGGCAGGTGCACGGCGTCCGGGTCGATCTCGCCGGGCTCGACGAGTTCCTCGACCTCGGCGATCGTGATCCGCCCGGCCATCGCGGCGAGGGGGTTGAAGTTGCGGGTGGACTTGTTGAACACCAGGTTCCCGTGCCGGTCGCCCTTGGCGGCCCGGACCAGGGCGAAGTCGGTGCGGATGCCGCGCTCCAGCACGTACTCGGTGCCGTCGAACTCGCGGACCTCCTTGGGCGGTGAGGCCAGGGCGACGCCGCCGTCCCCGTCGTAGCGCCAGGGCAGTCCGCCGTCGGCGACCTGCGTGCCCACCCCGGCGGGGGTGAAGAAGGCGGGGATACCGGCCCCGCCGGCCCGCAGCCGCTCCGCCAGAGTGCCCTGCGGGATCAGCTCCACCTCCAGCTCCCCGGCCAGGTACTGCCGGGCGAACTCCTTGTTCGCGCCGATGTAGGAGCCGGTCACCCGGGCGATCCGCCCGGCCGCCAGCAGCACCGCGAGACCGGTCTCCATCGCCCCGCAGTTGTTGGAGACGACCGACAGCCCGCCGACACCACGCTCGTACAGCGCCCCGATCAGCACGTTCGGCACACCGCTCAGCCCGAAACCGCCCACCGCCAGCGACGCGCCGTCCGGCACATCGGCCACCGCCTCAGCGGCTGTGGCGACCACCTTGTCCATCCGCGAAGCCCCATCCCGTCCGAGCGCCCGGTCACGATTTAATCAGGGCACTGAGTATTTCGGTGAAGTTTCCTTCACGCTGTCACTGTCGCGGCGCAGCGTCAAGACCCCGGAGAAGTACAAGGTCAAAGGTGTGTGCAGCTGTACAGACAGTCGACGGGCCGCCGGGTATCGTTCAGTGCACCAACGAATTCGACCTCGGGAGCGCACATGGCCGCGGTGGACCTCACCACCCACCCCGGGCACCTGGCCCGGCGGCTGCAGCAGGCCCACTACCTGCTGTGGAACGCGATGGTCTCGGAGGAGATCACCTCGCCGCAGTTCGCGGTCCTCAACGCGCTCGTCGCCGAGCCCGGCCTGGACCAGCGCACGGTGGGGGAGCGGGTGGGGCTCGACCGGTCCACCATCGCCGAGGTGATCAGCCGGCTCGGCCGCCGCGGGCTGCTCGACAAGGTGCGCGACCCGCAGGACGGCCGCCGTTTCCTGCTGCGCCTCACCGACGAGGGCGTGCGGACCCACCGCAAGCTGACCGTGCGCACGGCCCGGATGAACCAGGTGTTCCTGGCGCCGCTGTCCGCCGAGGAGCAGACGGTGTTCTTCGATCTCATCCGGCGGGTCGCCGACGCCGCCGAGGGGCTCCGCAACCCGGCGGAACCCCTCGTGGCGCAGGGGTGAGCGCTCCGAGCTGATCACGGTGCCTTCGCCAGCACCACCCACACCTGGCCCTTCGCGAAGTTGACCGGCTTGCCGTCCTTCGTCGTGAACTCGGTGCCGTCCGTGGCTTTCCCGCGCTTCCAGTTGACGTCGTAGACCTTTCCGTCGCGCAGGACCCTCGCCGTCCCGGAGCCCACCGTCTCGGTGTACGGCGTGTTGTTGCCGAGGAAGTCGTGGAAGGCGGACTTGCGCACCTTCACGTACTGCACGACGACCGTCGCCGGTGTCACCCGCTTCCCCTCGGTCGTCACGGTGGGCGTTCCGTCCATCGCGACCAGGTAGCGGTGGAGGCTCGCGGACCAGGTGAAGGTGAAGCCGGCGGCCGGGTAGCGGATGGTGCGCGTGGTCTCCGCCCTGCCGCCGGCGGGTGCGGCGCCGAAGCGGAAACCGTTCGTCAGCGCGTCCGCGCCCGGGGCCGACGGCATCAGGCGGGCGGGGCGAAGGTAGAGGTTGTGGGGTGCGGGTTTGGCGGTGCCGCGGAAGTAGGCGTCGGTCGCCTTTCCGGGCGGCTCCGCGCGCAGCGGCGCGTCGTCGATGAGCGGCAGCAACTTGCCCTGCGCCCCGGAGAAGGCGAGCGTCGGATCGTGGAACTGGCGCAGCAGCTCGAGATCCGACTCGCGCGCGCTGCGCACCGGCCCGACGGCCTTCGGCAGCGTGCTCGCGTACACCGCCATCAGTCGGCTCAGCCCGCCCTCGACCTGTTCCGCGTACACGACGTCCGCCGAGTCGAGCCCCGTCTGCGGCCGGGCCGCGGGCGCGTTGTCGATCTTCACGGCGAGTACGGGGCCCTTGCCGACGGCGGGCTGCTGCTGCGGGGCCGGTGTCTTCAGCTGCCCGCGTCCGTCGTCCGCCGGGCCGCTCTGGCCCGTGCAGCCCGCGGCCAGTGCGGCCGTCATCGTGGCGGCCAGCAGCGCCACTGTCGTCGAGGCGCGTCGTGGGCGCGCCTTCCGTCCCATACTCACCGTGGCCATCACATCCCGTGTCAATGATTGTGCGCTTATAAGTTCATTGATGGCCATACCCGCTCGGTTCTGATTGCGCGCGTTGAATACGCCGATCGGCCTTGATCACGAATCGGCGCTGGGGCGCCCGGGTACCCGGACCCTGCCGTTCGACCCGACCTGCATCTGTGCTGATGACGCCCTGAGTCACGCGGGGGAGTGGAGGATCTCGCCCAGGTCGTAGCGCACCGGCTCCTCCAGCTGTGCGTAGGTGCAGCTTTCCGGGGTCCGGTCCGGGCGCCAGCGGCGGAAGCGGGCCGTGTGCCGGAAACGCGCCCCGTTCTCCATGTGGTCGTACGCCACCTCGGCCACTCTCTGCGGTCGGAGCGGGACCCAGGACAGGTCCTTCTTGCCCGACCAGCGGCTGGGGGCGCCGGGCAGTCGCGCCGTTTCATGCGCCGCCTCCTCGGACCAGGCCGCCCACGGATGACCCGAGACGTCCTCCATGCGCAGCGGTTCCAGCTCCTCCACCAGCTCCGCGCGCCGCTTCATCGGGAACGCGGCCGACACGCCCACGTGCTGCAGGGTGCCCCGGTCGTCGTACAGGCCGAGCAGCAGCGAGCCGACGATCGGGCCGCTCTTGTGGAGGCGGTAGCCGGCGACGACGACGTCCGCCGTGCGCTCGTGCTTGATCTTGAACATGGCGCGCTCGTTCTGGAGGTAGCGCAGGGTGAGCGGCTTGGCGATGACGCCGTCCAGGCCCGCTCCCTCGTACTGCTCGAACCAGCCCTGGGCCACGTCGATGTCGGTCGTCGACGGCGCGAGGTGGACCGGCGCGGTGACCTCGGCCAGCGCCCTGGCCAGCAGCGCCCGCCGGTCGGTCAGCTCCATGTCCAGCAGGGACTCGTCGGCGAGCGCGAGCAGGTCGAAGGCAACGAACGACGCCGGGGTCCTCTCGGCGAGCATCCGCACCCGGGAGTCCGCCGGGTGGATGCGCTCGGTGAGCGCGTCGAAGTCGAGCTGCCCCTCGCGCGCGATCACGATCTCGCCGTCCAGGACGCAGCGCTCGGGCACCCGTTCCCGCACCGCCGTCACCAGCTCGGGAAAGTACCTGGTGAGCGGCTTGCCGGTACGGCTGCCGAGCTCGACCTCGTCGCCGTCGCGGAACACGATCGCCCGGAACCCGTCCCACTTCGCCTCGTACTGCATGCCCGGCGGAATCCTCGCCACCGACTTGGCGAGCATCGGTTTCACGGGCGGCATCACCGGCAGGTCCATCCTCCGACTGTAGGAGCCGAACGTGGCCTGCGCCTGTTGAGCTCGCGCCCACAAAGTCCAGGTCAGGGGCGCGTGGCTGCCGTACGCGCGACTCGGCTGCTCCATCGCCCGTCCAGGAGGACGATGGAGTCGGACGACGGACTCGGACGACGGAGTCAGCCGTACGTTCGGCACGGGCAGGAGGCGTGAGATGGCGGGCGAACCGTCCTTCTTCGAACTCGGTGTGGCCGACCCCGAGCGCGGTCGCGCCTTCTACGGAGCCCTGTTCGGCTGGGACTTCGAACCCGGCCCCACGGGCCGCGGCTTCGCCCTCACCACCGAGGGCCTGCCGGGTGGCATGCACGGCGGTGACGCGGGGGCGTCGCCCTACCTCTTCTTCCGCGTCGACGACCTGGACGCCGCGGTCGCCAGGGTGCGGGAGTTGGGCGGCACCGTCGAAGAACTCGGCGAGGAGGGCGACGAGGACGAGGGGTCGGTCGCCCGGTTCGGTCGCTTCAAGCTGTGCCGCGACGACCAGGGCTCGGCCTTCGGGCTGCACCAGCGGCCCGCGGGACGGTGACGGCGGGCGGACACCATCGCCCGGTATGCGAGGTTTACGAGGTGTGCCTACCGTGGCCGCATGGGCGAAGCGGTGGAACTGGAAGCGGGCGGCCGCACCGTCCGGCTGTCCAGCCCGAGCAAGATGTTCTTCCCCGAGCGCGGTTTCACCAAGCTGGACCTCGCCCGGTACTACGTCGCGGTCGGCCCCGGCATCCTGCGCGCCCTGCGCGACCGGCCCACCACCCTGGAGCGCTATCCGGACGGGGTGACCGGCGAGAACTTCTTCCAGAAACGGGCGCCCAAGAACATGCCCGACTGGATCCCGACCGCTCACATCACCTTCCCCAGCGGACGCAGCGCCGACGAGATGTGCCCCACCGAGCAGGCCGCCGTGCTGTGGGCCGCGCAGTACGGCACCCTCACCTTCCACCCCTGGCCGGTGCGCCGCGACGACGTCGACCGCCCCGACGAACTGCGCATCGACCTCGACCCGCAGCCCGGCACCGACTTCGACGACGCGGTCCGCGCCGCCCACGAACTGCGCGCCGTCCTCGACGAGTTCGGCGGCCTGCGCGGCTTCCCCAAGACGTCCGGCGGCCGCGGCCTGCACGTCTTCGTGCCGATCGAGCCGCAGTGGACCTTCACCCAAGTACGGCGTGCGGCCATCGCGGTGGGCCGCGAGCTGGAACGGCGGATGCCCGAGCAGGTGACCATCAAGTGGTGGAAGGAGGAGCGGGGCGAACGCATCTTCGTCGACTACAACCAGACGGCCCGGGACCGCACCATCGCCTCCGCCTACTCCGTGCGACCGCGCCCGCACGCCCCTGTCTCGGCGCCCCTGCGCTGGGACGAGGTCGGGGTCGCCCACCCCCAGGACTTCGACATCGCGACCATGCCCGCGCGCTTCGCCGAACTCGGCGACGTGCACGCGGACATGGACGACCATCGCTTCTCGCTGGAGGCCCTGCTCGAACTGGCCCGTCGTGACGAGCACGACCACGGGCTGGGCGACCTGCCGTACCCGCCGGAGTACCCGAAGATGCCGGGCGAGCCGAAGCGGGTGCAGCCGAGCAGGGCGAAGAAGGAGGCGCCCCCGGCCAAGGCGCCTCCCGGGGACGCTACAACTCCTTGATCCTGATGTCCCGGTAGGAGACCACGTCCGTCGTGCTGTGCACCTGCAGCCCGATGTAGCCGGAGGAGAACCGCCGCCCGTCCGTGCCCGGGTCGTCCGAGCGCGGCGGGGAGAACTCCTGGCCGCCGATGTTGTCGAACTCGTTGATCAGCACGCCGTTGCGGTACACCGAGTAGTGCTGGTCGACCACGCGGATCTCGTAGTCGTTCCAGGTGCCCTTCTGGGTGACGCCGGCGCCGGCGAGCCCCACCCGGTCGAAGCCGTAGATCGAGCCCGTCTTGTACATGTCGCCGTCGGGCCGGTCGAGCACCTGCACCTCGTGCCCGTACTTGATGGCGACCCACTCCGGCCGTGACTCCTCCGGGTGGTCGTGGACCCAGGGGAAGCGCACGAACACGCCCGAGTTGGCGTTGCCGGTGCCGGGAGCGTCGTCACGCCACTGGAGGCGGAGCGAGAAGTCCCCGTACTTGCGCTGCGGGAACCACAGCATGCCCAGGCCGTCCTTCGTGGTGCCGCTGGTCATCGAGCCGTCGGCGTTGAGGCCGAACGAACCGCCGCCCACGTGCTGCCACTTGGCGAAGGAGTCCGCGGTCCCGTCGAAGATCCCGCGGTAGCCGTCGGTCTGACCGGGCTTGCCGATCCCGGACTGGCGGGCCGCCTTCTGAATGGCGTTGGATTCCCGCTGATCGACGACGTTCTCCTTGAAGAGCTTCTCCAGGACCGTCTTCACGTGCTTGAGGAACAGCGCGTGGGACGTCCACTCCTTCTCGTCCTCGATCAACTCGTTGATCCGGCACCGGTTGTTGGTGACCCGGTTCGGCACACCCGAGTCGACCGCGCCGACGATGACCGTCAACCGCTCGTCGTATTCGGGGCAGTTGGGCGCGGGCACCCCGCCACCGGGCACGACCGTGAAGCTGACGGTGCGCGACGCGGACGTGTTGCCGGCCTTGTCGCTCGCCCGGTACGCCACGGTGTGGGCACCGGCGCGGTCGACGGTCACGGGGGCGGTGTACGCGATGTAGGGCCCGGCGTCGAGGGAGTACTCGATCCGGTCGACACCCGAACCACCGTCGTCCGTGGCGCTCACGGTCACCTTGGCGTTGCCCACGTACGCCCCGTCGGAGTTCCGTGTCCCGTCGACGCTCACGCCCGTCACCGGCGGCGTGGTGTCCTGCGCGGGCGGCGCGACCACCGTGAACTCCACGCTCTTCTCCGCCGATACGTTGCCCGCCTTGTCGGTGGCCCGGTAGCGCACGGCGTGACTGCCGAGCTGATGCACCATCACGGGGGCGGTGTAGGGCTGCCAGGCACCGGAGTCGACCGCGTACTCGATCGTGTTGACCCCGGACCCGGTGTCCGAGGCGGAGACGGTGACCGTGGCCATGTCGAGATAGGCCCCGTCGGCGTTCCGCTCACCGCTGACCGTCGCCGAGGTGTCCGGCGCGGTCGTGTCGTCCGACGGAGGCGCCACGACCGTGAACTCGACGCTCTTCTCGGCGGATACGTTGCCCGCCTTGTCGGTGGCCCGATAGCGGACCTTGTGACTGCCGACCTGATCGACCACGACGGGTGCGGTGTACGGCTGCCAGGCGCCGTCGTCACCCATCGCGTACTCGACGCGGTCGACGCCGGAGCCGCCCGTGTCGGTCGCGCCGACCGCGACGCTTGCCGAACCGACGTACTGGCCCTGCGAGTTCTGTGTCCCGGTCACGGCCGCCGACGTCTCGGGCGCGGTCGTGTCCTCGCCACCGCCCTCGGTCACCACCAGGATGCCCTGCATCTGCCCGTGACCGGGGATCGTGCAGTGGTAGAAGTAGCGGCCCGGAGTGAGCGTGACCTCGGCGGTGTGGCGGCCGCCCTGGTCGTCGTTCGGGTTGGCGAGGATGTTCAGCTGGACGTCGTTGTTGTACTCGGGATCCGACGTGTCGAACGTCAACGTGTGCGGCATTCCCGTGGTGTTGCCCGTCGCCGCGCTGTTCTCGAAGACGATCGTCGTCGTGCCCGCCACCGCCGTCACGGGCGCCGACATGTACTTGGTGATGTCGTCACCCGCCGTCCAGTTGAGCACCTGAGCGGCGGCGGCAGCCGTCCGTTCGGGCTGCGCGCCGGCGTTCGTCTGCAGCCCCAGCATCATCAGTACGGTGGCCAACAGGGCTGTCAGGAGTCTTCGTTGCCGCATCACTGCCCTCCCCTCGCCAACTGGCCGACGGCCGGCGTCGGCCCGCCGCCCGTGTAAGTGACCCTCCACAGCGCCGACTTGGCGTCCGAGGTGAAGAAGCCGCGGCCGTAGTCGAGGACGTACAACGCCCCGTCCGGGCCGAACTTCCAGTCCATGAGGTTCTTGATGCCGTCGTTGCCGATCGGAACGATCTTCTTCAGGGACTCGGAGTGCACCGGCAGACCGCCGTCTCCTTGTGTCTTCGGGTCGGTGAGTACGGCGTTGCGCGGCTGGTCGGCGTCGTAGAAGTCGCCGACGAACCACTTGCCGTCCCAGTACGAGGGCCACTTGGTCTCGCTGGTGTTCGCCGCGTCGTAGCGGTAGACCGGCCCGTTCATCGCCGCCTGGCCGCCGCCCTTGAGCCACGGCAGCAGATAGGTGGCCTCCTCCTGCTTGTACGAGGGGATGCCGCTCGCGTCGCGCGGGTAGTCCGGGGCGCCGCCCTGGGGCGAGTACCAGATGTTGTTGCCGGTGACCGGCGGGAGGTTGACGAGGCCGTCGTTGTTCGGCGACTCGTTCTTCGGGTGGTCGCAGTCGTACCAGCCCAGCGGCTTCGTCGGGTCCGGCAGGTTGCGGTCCCGGTAGGGCTGCTTGTTGCCCATGCAGTACGGCCAACCCCGGTTGCTCGCCTTGGTGATGACGGCGAACGTGTCGTACTTGGCCGGCCCCCAGGTCGTCGACGGCGCGCTCGCGTCCGGGCCGACCCAGCCCGCGTACAGGACGTCGGTCTTCTTGTCGACGAAGATGCGGGCGGGGTTCCTGACCCCCATCGCGTAGATCTCGCCGCGCGTCTTGCCGCCGCCCTCGTCGGTCTCCCTGCCGGTGAAGAGGTTTCCGTCCGGGAGCGTGTACGTCCCGTCGAGCTCCGGGTGGATGCGCAGGATCTTGCCGTTGAGGTTGTGGGTGTTGCCGGCGGTGCGGCGTGCGTCGGCGAAGGACACGCCCTTGTAGGTGGGCTGCGGGTTGTTGCCGGAGTAACCGTCGCTGAAACCGCTGGAGTTGTTGTCGCCGGTCGCGATGTACAGGTTGCCCTTGGAGTCCCAGGTCATCCCGCCGCCCGCGTGACAGCAACTGTGCACCTGCACCGGCCACTTGAGCAGCACCTTCTCACTGCTCAGGTCCAGCTTGTTCGTCGCGAGGTCGAGCGTGAAGCGGGAGACGCGCCGCTCGGCCATCTGCGTGTCGCGGTTGAGCTGGGAGTGGGGCGTGTAGTGCAGATACACCCAGCCGTTCTGCTCGAAGGCCGGGTCGAGCTCGATACCGAGCAGACCCTCCTCCACCTTGGTCAGCTCGTCGCCGCCGCCCTTGTTGCCGAAGACGGTCAACTCGCCTGCCAGGGTGACCTTCTTGGTCTTCGGGTCGTAGACGTGGATCTGCCCCTTGCCCTTGCCGACGTCCGGGTTGGCCCAGTCGGTGATCACGGGCCGGGAGGAGTCGGCGCCGCCGCGCCCGATGTAGAGGACGCGTCCGTCGGGCGCGGTGACCAGGCCGTGCGGCTCGCCGATCTGGTCGTTCTGGCCGGCCTGGTTGGGCTGGGTCAGGCGCTCCGCCTTGTAGTTGGCGTTGATCGTGGCCTTGCAGTCGGCCTGCACCAACCGGGTCGTCCACAGCAGCGCACCGCGCAGATGGTCACGGAAGTCCGTCTCGTCGTACGACGAGACCGTGCCGCCCATGCCCGTGTAGAAGGAACGCCCGCCGTCGTAGTCGCGGCACCAACTCACCGGATGGTCCCAGCCGTTGGCGCTCGTACCCGGCTTGTACGTCGACTCGCGCACCCGCGCGACGGTGTGCACGTCGCCGGACGGGTTCCTCACCCAGTTCGGCCACAGGTCGGGGCGCTTCCACTGCAGCGGCAGGTCCTTGGTTGCCGGATGCTGCCGATCACCGACCTCAACCACCGCGCGCTGCACGGCCGTTGGGCTGGAGGCGGCGGGCCGTGCGCCGACCAGACCGGTGAACCAGTCCGAGTACGGCTCCGCGCGCGCCGCGTCATGGATGCCGACGAACCCGCCGCCCGCCTCCATGTACGCCTCGAGCCCCGCCTCCTGCTCCGGCTCGAGGATGTCGCCACCGCCGGTCAGGAACACGATCGCGTTGTAACGGCCCAGCCTGGTCTCGTTGGTGAAGACCGAGCCGTCGTCGGTCGCCTCGACCTTGAACCGCTGGTTCGCGGGCCCCGACAGACCGATCTTCTCGATCGCCTCGATACCCGCGTTCACGACCGGCGACTCGTCCCCGGCCGCCGCGGAACCGTAGAAGATCAGCACCCGTACATTCGCGCCGCCCGGTGGCGACTTGACAGACATCGTTGTCGAAGACGGCTCGGGGGCCGGGCGCGCGTTCGCGACAGGGCCCGACAGCAACCCGGCACCGAGAACCCCCGCCGTCACGGTGGCCGCCCAGGCCCGTCTTCTTCTGTTTCTCGCGCTTCCTGTGCTCAACCCTCGTAAGTGCATGGGCACCTCCTCGGTCACAGCAACAACGCCAAGGAAGCTAGACCCCTTTGAGTAACTCGCCAATACCTATGACCGCGATGGAACGAACTTTGTCCTGAGTGTGGATAAACGGCTCGGCGACCGGTACCGTCTCACAGGTTCATCACAGGTACGTCTCCGCAAATCCCGTAACGACGTGGGGAGTTCTGCATGGACAGGCACGGGTTCAACCGGCGGCGCGTGCTGCTGGGCGGCGCGGCCGTGGCGACATCGTTGTCCCTGTCGCCGGAGGCCGTGAGCGCCACCGGACCGGCGAAGACCGCACCGGCCGGGGGTGAGGTCAAGCGCATCAAGCTGTACGCCGAGAAGCTCGCCGACGGACAGATGGGCTACGGCCTCGACAAGGGCAGGGCGACGATCCCCGGGCCGCTCATCGAACTCAACGAGGGCGACACGCTGCACATCGAGTTCGAGAACACCATGGACGTGGCCGCCAGCCTGCACGTCCACGGCCTGGACTACGAAGTCTCCAGCGATGGAACGAAGTTGAACAAGAGCGATGTCGAACCCGGCGGCACCCGCACCTACACCTGGCGCACCCACGTCCCCGGCCGCCGGTCGGACGGCACCTGGCGGGCGGGCAGCGCGGGCTACTGGCACTACCACGACCACGTCATCGGCACCGAACACGGCACCGGCGGCATCCGCAAGGGCCTCTACGGCGCCGTGATCGTCCGCCGCAAGGGGGACGTCCTGCCGGACCGGACGCACGCGATCGTCTTCAACGACATGACGATCAACAACCGGCCGCCGCACACCGGGCCGGACTTCGAGGCCACGGTGGGCGACCGGGTCGAGTTCGTGATGATCACGCACGGCGAGTACTACCACACGTTCCATATGCACGGGCATCGCTGGGCCGACAACCGCACGGGCATGCTGACCGGCCCGGACGACCCCAGCCAGGTCGTCGACAACAAGATCGTGGGTCCGGCGGACTCGTTCGGCTTCCAGGTGATCGCGGGCGAGGGCGTCGGGGCGGGCGCGTGGATGTACCACTGCCACGTCCAGAGTCACTCCGACATGGGGATGGTCGGGCTGTTCCTGGTGAAGAAGCCGGACGGCACGATTCCGGGGTACGAGCCGCACGAGCACGCGCAGGGGGCCGCGCACCAGCACTGACGGGCCGTGGACGGGGCACGTGGTCGAGCGTTTTCGCCGAGTGGAGAGCGCTCTCACCTCCCTGCCCACCCGGGGCTATCCTGATCGGCAACCGCCGAGGAGGAGCCCGAAGTGACCGACACAGCGCCGCGCCCCACGCTGGAGGCCGTGGCCGCCCTGGCGGGTGTGTCCCGGGCCACCGTCTCACGTGTGGTGAACGGCGGGGACGGGGTCAGGGAAGCCCTCGTCGCGCGGGTCCGGCGGGCGGTGGAGGAACTGGGGTACGTGCCCAACCAGGCCGCCCGCAGCCTGGTGACCAGGCGGCACGACGCCGTCGCCGTGGTCATCGCCGAGCCGGAGACCCGAGTCTTCGCCGACCCCTTCTTCGCCCTTCAACTCCGGGGCATCAGTAAGGAGTTGGCCGCCCACGACAACCAGCTCGTGCTGCTGCTCACCGAGGGCCGCGACGACCATGCCCGGGTCGGCCGCTATCTCGCCGGAGGCCATGTCGACGGCGCGCTCGTCTTCTCCCTGCACCTCGACGACCCGCTGCCCGGTCTGATCCAGCACGCCGGTGTGCCGACCGTGTTCGGCGGGCGGCCCGGCTGGAGCGACGGCCGCAGCGGCGTGGTGTACGTCGACAGTGACAACCGCGGCGGCGCCCGCGAGGCCGTCCGCCACCTCGCGGGCCTCGGCCGCACCCGGATCGCGCACATCACCGGCCCCCTCGACCAGACGTCCGCGGCGGACCGGCTCGACGGCTTCCGGGACGTCATGGTCGATGCCGACCCCCGGCTGATCGTCGAGAGCGACTTCACCCCGGCCGGCGGCGAGCGGGCGATGCGGGAACTCCTCGACCGCCGGCCCGACCTGGACGCCGTGTTCGCCGCCAACGACCTCACCGCGGCGGGTGCGTTGCGCGTGCTGCGTGAGCGGGGGCGCCGGGTGCCCGACGACGTCGCTGTCATCGGCTTCGACGACATGCTGCCTGTCGCCGAGCAGGCCGATCCGCCGTTGACGACTGTCCGTCAGGACATCGAGGAGATGGGGCGGTTGATGGCTCGGCTGTTGCTGCGGCGGCTCGGGGCCGGTGCGCATGCCGGCGGTGGCGAGCAGGGGGTTGGAGGCGCGCCGTCCAGTGTTGTGCTGCCTACGACACTGGTGCGGCGCGCCTCGGCGTAGGCGCTGCGCTCGGCCGGTCATGTGTCTGCCGGCCGGTGGGGGCCGGTCGCGCCCACGCGGCGGAGCCGCACAGCGATACAGCCTCGCGCCCCTTTGGGGCGCTCCCCCTTACGTTTGCTGCGGGGTGCTCTTGATCACCGCGAACCTGGCCCCGTATGGGTCTGCGAGTTTCGCGAAGCGGCCTACGCCCTCGATGTCGGTGGCGGGAACGCGGATCTCGGCGCCCAGTTGCTGTGCCTTGGCGACCGTGGTGTCCGTGTCGGTGACCTCGAAGTACGGCAGCCAGTACGGGCTGTCCTCGATCGGGTCCTCGGCCAGCGGGACGATGCCGCCGAACATGGCGTCCTCGCCGGCGCCGGCCGGGTTGATGCATGTGTACGCGCCGCCCGGGAAGGGCACCGCCGAGGTCTCCAGGCCGAGCGTCTCGTGGTAGAACCACGCGGCCGCGGCGATGTCCAGGGTGTACAGCTCGACCCAGGACAGGGCGCCCGCCTCGTTCGCCACGTCGACGCCCTTGGTGCGGCCCGGCTGCCAGATGCCGAACGGCACGCTCGCCTTGTCGGCGAGGATCGCCATGTGTCCCTCGCCCATCACGTCCATGGGCTGCATGAGCACGCTGCCGTGCGCCTGTTCGGCCGCCTTGGCGGTGGCTTCGGCGTCCGCGCTCTGGAAGTACACGGTCCAGGACGGTGGGCCCTGCTCGGGTGTGGTCCGCATCCCGCCCGCCACGGTCTTCCCGTCCAGTTGGAAGAAGCCGTAACCGCCGGCGTCGGGGCCCGCCGACTGGAACGTCCAGCCGAAGAGACCGCCGTAGAAGGAGATGGCGCCGTCGATGTCGGATGTGCCGACATCGATCCAGTTGGGAGCGCCGTTGACGAAACGGGTGGTGAGCATCTTCGCCCTCCTCGGAAGGGTCCCGTTCTCTGCACTGCCGAGTCTTGCACCGCCCACTGACAATCGCTGCCGGAGTGCGAGAGCTGTCGAAGCGGGGGCGGCACTCACCGTGGGTCACGGACAGGCTTCTCATTGTTTCCGCATCCCTCCGCGCGCCGCCGTGCGCGGCGGTGTGCGGGGGCGCCACCATCGGGTGGCCGGAGGCCCTGCGGGGCCGCGTTGATCCCGCGTTGATCGAACGTTTTTCGCCGCGCGGCACGATCTCGCCCATGCACATCGACACGATCCCCCCGGCCGACCTCGCCTGGCAGGCCCAGGCCCTGTGCGCGCAGACCGGGGCGGACTTCTTCTTTCCCGAGCCGGGCAGTTCGGTGCGTGAGGCGAAGCGCATCTGCGGCATGTGCGAGATGCGCCCGGCCTGCCTCGACTACGCGCTGCAGAACGACGAACGCTTCGGCGTCTGGGGCGGCCTGTCGGAGAAGGAACGGCTGGAGCTCAGGCGGACGACGCACTGACGGGCGCCGCGTCCCGGCGGGGGCACCGTCGCCTCCGTACGCGCGCAAAGACGCGGCCGGTACGAATCGCTCGTACCGGCCGCGTCCGCGGTCAGGTGTGGCGTCAGCCCGCGGCGCGCGCCGCCATCCGCGCCTTGCGGGCCGCCAGCTTCTCGTCGAACTTCGCGGCCTCCGCGTCGAGGCCGCCCATGTACATGCCGAGCTCCTCCTGTGCCTTGCTGCCCTCGGGGCCGAGGCCGTCGATGTCCAGGACCTTCAGGAAGCGCAGGACCGGCTGCAGCACGTCGTCGTGGTGGATGCGCATGTTGTAGACCTCGCCGATCGCCATCTGCGCGGCGGCCCGCTCGAAGCCGGGCATGCCGTGGCCGGGCATCCGGAAGTTGACGATCACGTCGCGTACGGCCTGCATGGTGAGGTCGGGCGCGAGCTCGAAGGCCGCCTTGAGGAGGTTGCGGTAGAAGACCATGTGCAGGTTCTCGTCGGTCGCGATGCGGGCCAGCATGCGGTCGCAGACCGGGTCGCCCGACTGGTGGCCGGTGTTACGGTGCGAGACGCGGGTGGCCAGCTCCTGGAAGGCGACGTACGCGACCGAGTGCAGCATCGAGTGGCGGTTGTCCGACTCGAAGCCCTCGCTCATGTGGGCCATGCGGAACTGCTCCAGCTTGTCCGGGTCCACCGCGCGCGAGGCGAGCAGGTAGTCCCGCATCACGATGCCGTGCCGGCCCTCCTCCGCGGTCCATCGGTGCACCCAGGTGCCCCACGCGCCGTCGCGGCCGAAGAGCGAGGCGATCTCGTGGTGGTAGCTCGGGAGGTTGTCCTCGGTGAGGAGGTTCACGACCAGCGCGATGCGGCCGAGCTCGGTGACCTTGGACTGCTCCTTGTCCCAGGCCTCGCCGTCCTCGAAGAGGCCGGGGAAGTTACGGCCGTCCGACCACGGGACGTACTCGTGCGGCATCCAGTCCTTGGCGACCTTCAGGTGCCGGTTGAGTTCCGTCTCGACCACTTCTTCCAGCGCGTACAGCAGACGGGCGTCGGTCCAGACGGCGGAGCTGTTGATGTGCGGGGAAGTGATCGTCATAGGAACTCCAGGGGACGTACGGCAAAGTGGGACAAACCGGCGAGCGGTGCCGGAACTTACGAAAGCGTAGGCTACGAAACCGTAGGTTACGTTGCCGTAGGTTAAGTAGCGCGTAAAGATCCCTGATCAGGCCGTATGTGCTAGGACTTCCAAGGACATGCGGGGAGCCCGAGGGCCGCAGGTCCCAGGGCTGAAAGGGTGATCGACTCACCGGTCAGGCGTACAGGTCCCTGAGTCGCACCGAGAGGCATGTCACACAACCCTCGAGCTTCTCGAACTCGCTGATGTCCACCACGACCGGCTCATGGCCGAGGTCGCCGAGCAGCTCCGCCGTCTTCGGCGCGCTCGCCGCCATCAGCAGCTTGCTGCCGCCGAGCAGCACCACGTGGGAGCCGGCCTCCTCGGGCACCGACAGGAAGCGCGGGAACAGCGAGGGCCGGTCCACCTTGGGTATGTGCCCGAGGACCGTCCCGTCGGGCAGGGCCGTGACCGCCGACTTCAGGTGCAGCACCTTGCTGACGGGTACGGCGACGACCCGCGCCCCCAGCGGCTCGAAGGCGGCCCGCAGCTGCTGCACGCCGGCCGCGTTGGTGCGGCCGCCCCGGCCGACGTAGATCGTGTCGTCGATCTTCAGCACGTCGCCGCCGTCCAGGGTGCCCGGCTCCCAGATCCAGTTCACCGAGCAGCCGAGGCGCGCCACGGCCTCCTCGACCCCCGCCGTCTCGTCCCGCCGGGACTCGGCGCCGGGCCGGGTGATCAGCGCGACGTTCTTGTACATGACGACCGTGTCCTCGACGAACACCGAGTCGGGGCAGTCGTCCTCCGGGTCCACCTCGAGGGTCTCCCAGCCGTGCTCGCGCAGCGCCTCGGTGTACGCCTCCCACTGCTCCACCGCGAGATCGACGTCGACCTTCTCCCGCTCCAGGTGCGTGACCAGCCCTTCGGCGAGGCGGGGGCTCGGGCGGCGGACGAGGGCCTTCTTGCTGGGCACGAGGGGGACTCCGAATCGGCGGGACGGCAGACCGGGCGCCCATGACGCGACGCCCGGTCCGCCATCATGCAGCGCCGATCCACGACGGCAAAACCCTCATTGCCAGGCTGTGCCCCTCCTGAGATGCGTGACCGGACGGCTACCCGATCGCCTCCGGGGTGGTCTCCTGCAGTTCGCCGTCCAGCAGCAGCCACCGGGTGATCCCGATCGACTCCAGGAACGGCAGGTCGTGGCTGGCCACGATCAGCGCCCCTTCGTACGACTCCAGGGCCGTCGTCAGCTGCCGCACGCTCGCCATGTCGAGGTTGTTGGTCGGCTCGTCGAGCATGAGCAGCTGCGGCGCGGGCTCGGCCAGCATCAGTGCGGCCAGGGCCGCCCGGAAGCGTTCGCCGCCGGACAGCGTCGCCGCCTTCTGGTCGGCGCGGGCGCCCCGGAACAGGAAGCGGGCCAGCCGCGCCCGGACCCGGTTGTTGGTGGCACCCGGCGCGAACCGGGCCACGTTCTCGGCGACCGACAGCTCGCCGTCGAGCACGTCGAGCCGCTGCGGCAGGAAGCGCAGCGGCACGTGCGCGCGTGCCTCGCCCGACACCGGCGCCAGCTCCCCGGCGATCGTCCGCAGCAGCGTCGTCTTGCCCGCGCCGTTGCGCCCGATCAGCGCGACCCGCTCCGGGCCGCGCAGGTCGAGCCCGCCGGCCACGCGCGCGCCGTACGCGAGTTCCAGGTCCAGCGTGGTGAGGACGGTACGGCCCGGCGGTACGGCCGTGTGCGGCAGGTCGACGCGGATCTCGTCGTCGTCCCGTACGGCGTCCACCGCCTCGTCGAGCCGTTCCTTCGCCTCGCCGAGCTTCTCCTCGTGCATGATGCGGTGCTTGCCCGCGGACTCCTGGGCCGAGCGCTTGCGCGCCCCCATGACGATCTTCGGCTCGCGTTTCTGCTCGAACATCTTCTGCCCGTACCGCTTGCGCCGGGCCAACTTGACCTGCGCGTCGGCCAGTTCCCGCTTCTGCTTTTTGAAGTCGGCCTCCGCGACGCGCACCATGCGCTCGGCCGCTTCCTGTTCGCCGGCCAGGGTCTCCTCGTACGCCGAGAAGTTGCCGCCGTACCAGGTGACCTCCCCGGAGCGCAGGTCGGCGATCTGGTCGACGAGGTCCAGGAGTTCACGGTCGTGGCTGACCACGACCATCACGCCCGGCCAGGAGTCGACGGCCGCGTACAGCCGCCTGCGTGCGTACAGGTCGAGGTTGTTCGTCGGCTCGTCCAGGAGCAGGACGTCCGGGCGGTGCAGCAGCAGTGCGGCCAGCCGCAGCAGTACCGACTCGCCGCCCGACACCTCGCCGATGGTGCGGTCCAACTCGATGTGGCCGAGCCCGAGTTCGCCGAGGGTGGCGAGGGCGCGTTCCTCCACGTCCCAGTCGTCGCCGACGGTCTCGAAGTGCTCCACGGCCACGTCGCCCGCCTCGATGGCGTGCAGCGCGGCCCGCTGTGCCGAGATGCCGAGCGCCTGGTCGACGCGCAGCTGTGTGTCGAGCGTGACGTTCTGCGGGAGGTAGCCGACCTCGCCCGCGACGCGGACGGTGCCGTCGGCCGGGGCGAGTTCACCGGCGATCAGCTTCAACAGGGTCGACTTCCCCGATCCGTTGACGCCGACGAGCCCGGTCCTGCCGGTGCCGAAGGCGACATCGAGGTCCTCGAAGACGGGGGTGCCGTCGGGCCAGGTGAAGGAGAGGGACGTACAAGTGATGGATGTAGACATGCGGGCCTCGCGATTGCTCGGTGCGGTCAGGGGCAAACGCGTATCGAGACACCGGAGACCAACGGCGGGAGAGAGGTGAGCCCTGGGGCATGAAAAAAGCCCCGCTCCGTCATCAGGACGGCTCGACTGCCGAGGTCGCACGCTGCGCACACACCTCGCGGGTGTGACGCGGTGTCTCAGAACCTCAGACGAGCAACGTCCTTCTCCGATCGACGGCAACAGAAGCGCTTTACAACGTAGGAGGAGGCCGGAGGGCTGTCAACGAATTAACGTGATCCCCGACCTCACCGCACCAAGGAGGCCCCGTGCCCAACGGCTCGCTCTCACTGCCCGCCCGGCTCTACCTGCTGGCCTGGGACACGAACAGGACCGAGGTCACAGGCGCCGCCCGCCTCCCTCACCTGGTGCGGGCAGGCGCCCTCACCGAACTGGCCCAGCGCGGCCTGCTCACCGACGACGACGGCATCGCCACCCCCGTCGACATGGACTCCCTCACCGGTGACGCCGTCCTCGACGGGCTGCTGGAACTGGTCCGCGAGTCCCGGCCCCACCGGTGGCGGACGTGGGTGACGCTGCACGCGCGCGTGACCTTCGACGCCGTACGGGAGCAGCTGACCGCCGAGGGGTATCTGCGGGCGGAGAAGAAGCGGGTTCTTGGCCTCTTCCCGAGCGTGGACCACGTGCTCGCGCAGGCTGCCGTCGTGGACGCGCTGCGCGACGAGGCACGGCAGGTCCTGGAGGGACCCGTGCCCGTCTCGGAGGTCTCCGACCGGGAGGCGGCCGTCGTCGCCCTCGCCGCCGCCGCGGAGCTGCCCACGCTGGTGCCGGGCAAGGACCGCAAACTCCACAAGGCGCGCGTGGAGGCGCTGACCGAGCGCAGCGGCGCGGCGGCGCCCGCGCTGCGGAAGGTCGTCGGCGAGGTGCACACGGCGCTGATCGCATCGCTGACGGCGGTCGCCGTGGCGGGCGGCGACTGAGGCGAGCGGCGACCGGGGCGTTGTGGGCGCGTCACGTATACGGCGGATTCCTGCCAGCCCCGACCCGCCGCGGCTGGTTGAGTGGGCTGCATGACGACCCCGAACCCGCTGCGCGACCGTGCTCTCGCCTTCCGCTCGCTGCACGTCCCGGGCAGGCCGCTGGTCCTGCCGAACGCCTGGGACACCGCGAGCGCCCGCATCATCGAGGACGCGGGCGCCACCGCGGTCGCCACCACGAGCGCGGGGCTCTCCTGGGCCCTCGGCTCGGCGGACGGCGACCGGCTGGACCGCGACCGGGCGCTGGCCGCCGCCGCGGACATCGCTGCCGCGGTCGACGTGCCCGTCAGCACGGACATCGAGAGCGGCTACGCGCGGGACGCGGCGGGCGTCGCCGACACGATCCGCGCGGTGCTCGCGGCGGGCGCGGTCGGCGTGAACATCGAGGACGCGCTGTACGAGGCCGAAGCGGGGCCGCTGCGCCCCCTCGGCGAGCAGGTCGAGCGCATCGCCGCCGCCCGCGAGGCCGCCGACGCGGCAGGGGTGCCGCTGTTCGTCAACGCCCGGACCGACACCTTCCTCAGAGGCGCCGGGGGAGTGGACCTCACCCTGGAAAGGGCCGCCGCGTTCCTCGCCGCGGGTGCCGACGGGATCTTCGTCCCCGGGGCCGTCGACCCGGAGACGGTCAAGGTCCTCGCCGACGGCATCGACGGTCCGCTGAACGTGATGGCCGGACCCGGCGCTCCGCCGGTCCCCGAACTGGCCGCCCTCGGCGTCGCGCGCGTGAGCGTCGGCTCGGGCGTCGCCCAGGCCGCACACGCCCTGGTCCGCCGCGCCGCACGGGAGCTGCTGGAGACGGGGACGTACGAGGCGCTGGAGGGCGGGCTGGACTACGGCGAGCTCAACGCGCTGCTGGGAGCGGTGCGCCAAACGCCCTGAAGGGGCGCGAGGAACTGCGCGACCAGCCACGACGCGCCCGCAGTCGACAGACGACCCGGAGCGGCCCCAGCCGGCACGGCGCTAAGCGTCCCGCATCAGCTCCGCCAGATCATGGTCCAGATCCAGTTGCAGATGCTCCAGCCCCACCGGCACCAGCGCACTCGTGGCGTCGAGGAACCGGCGTATCTCGTCCGAGTGGACGTGCACGACCGCGGTCCCCTCGGGGGCGTGGAACTCCAGGACGGTGCGCTCGTAGCCGTACGGCCGCACGCGCACGTCGCCGTGGCCCTCGGAGCCGTGCAGGCCGGCCGCGAGGAGTTCGCGCGCGAACGTCCAGCAGACCTCCACGCCCTCCAGGGTGGCCGGGGCCGGGAAGGTCATGCGGACCGCGAACGGGTCGCTGCGGTCGTAGTGCAGCTTGGCCGGGATGCTCGGCATACGCGGCGCGGCCGCGACGAGGCGGGCCTCTACGGGCTGCTCGATGACGGTGGACAACGCCTGCTCCCTTGTGACGGCTGGACGGGCTTGTGGGCGGATCGGTCCGGGCACTGCTAGAGACGCCGGAACCAGCCAATCCGTGCACCCGAAATTCGAGTGACCTCCGTCACCGCGTTCATTCACAGGAGTGACGAGGTCCACTTCCCGTGTCGCGATGGGCAGTTGTGGCGAGGGCAGGCATCTGGACGGCGTCCGGGCGGTCGGCTAGCTTCGCCCGCCATGAGGCGCTTGGGGAACACGCGACGGATGAGACGTACGTTTCGCACGGTGGCCGCGGGGGCGGTGTGCTCGGCGGCGCTGGCCGCGCTGACCGCCGTACCCGCGCAGGCACGGGAGGCGGAGCACCGGGCGCCGCGCTGGGAGCTCAAGGACACCGGTACGCCCGAGGTGCGTTTCCGCGGGCTGTCGGCCGTCAGCCGGGACACCGCCTGGGTGGCCGGAACCGAGGGCACCGTGCTGCGCACCACCGACGGCGGGGCGAGCTGGCGGAACGTCTCGCCGCCGGGCGCCGCCGAGCTGCAGTTCCGGGACATCGAGGCGTTCGACGCGCGGCGGGCCGTGGTGCTGGCCATCGGCGAGGGCGAGGCGTCCCGTGTCTACCGCACCGACGACGGCGGCGCGACCTGGAACGAGTCCTTCCGCAACACCGACGCCAAGGCCTTCTACGACTGCCTCACCTTCTTCGACCGCCGCCACGGCCTCGCCATGAGCGACCCGGTGGACGGGAAGTTCCGCATCCTGTCGACCAGCGACGGCGGCCGCTCCTGGAAGGTGCTTCCGAACGCCGGAATGCCGGCCGCCCTGGACGGCGAGGCGGGCTTCGCGGCGAGCGGCCAGTGTCTGGTCGCCTCCGGGCCGTCGGACGTCTGGCTGGCGACCGGCGGGGCCGCACGCGCGCGCGTGCTGCACTCCCGCGACCGCGGGCTCACCTGGACGGCCACCGACACACCCGTCCCGGCGGGCGACCCGGCCAAGGGCGTCTTCGCGCTCGCCTTCCGCGACCGCACCCACGGGCTCGCGGTCGGCGGCGACTACCGCCCCGACCAGTCGTCGCCGCAGGCCGCCGCACGCACCGCCGACGGCGGCCGCAGCTGGCAGCCCGCCGCCGAGCCGCCGCCCGCCTACCGCTCCGGCGCCGCCTGGCTCCCGCACAGCCGCACCGCGGCCCTCGCGGTCGGTCCCACCGGCACCGACCTGACCACCGACGCCGGCCGCACCTGGCGGACGGTGGACACCGGCTCGTACGACACCGTGGACTGCACGGCGGACCTGGGCTGCTGGGCGGCGGGGGAGCAGGGGCGGGTGGCTCGCCTGGAGCGGTGACCCAGCGGGCTCGATTGCGAGTCGAAGACCGAGAAGAGCTGACCCCGACGCCGGGGTTCAGTCGAGCGTCTCGCGGTACCGCTCCAGGGCCGGTGCCGTCTTCACGGCGACGAACTCGGTGATGCGGTACGTGCACACGCCGCCGGTCGAGAACGGGTCGCCGGCGGCGATCTCCGCCACCCGCGCGCGGTCCTCCGCGACGGCGAGGATCACCCCGCCGTCGCGGGGGTTCTTGCGCCCGGCGGCGAGGAACACGCCCTTCTCGAACTGCTCGTCGAGCCACGCCCGGTGGGCGTCAAGCAGCGCGTCGACGGCATCGAGCGGGGCGGTGTAGGTCAGCTCCAGTACGAACATGATCGCGAGCCTACGCCGCCCGGCCGTACGCTCGTCCCCATCATGACGACCGTACGCATCCCGGCGGGCTGGCCCGCGACCGAGGAAGAGGCCCGCACCGTCCAGGACGAGCTACGCGCGCGCGTGCTGCTCGACGAGCCGGGACCGCCGCCCGGTACGGGCCATGTCACCGGTGTCGACGTGGCCTACGACGACGAGCGGGACGTCGTCGCGGCCGCGGCGGTCGTCCTGGACGCGGCGACCCTGGAGGTCGTCGCCGATGCGACGGCCGTCGGCCGGATCTCCTTCCCGTACGTGCCCGGCCTGCTCGCCTTCCGAGAGATCCCGACGGTCCTCGCCGCCCTCGACGCCCTGCCGTGCCCGCCGGGACTGGTCGTCTGCGACGGCTACGGCCTCGCCCACCCGCGCCGCTTCGGCCTCGCCAGCCACCTCGGCGTCCTGACGGGCCTGCCCACGATCGGCGTCGCCAAGAACCCCTTCACCTTCGCCCACGACGATCCGGGCGCCCCGCGCGGGAGCGCGTCACCGCTCCTCGCGGGCTCCGAGGAGGTCGGCCGCGCCCTGCGCACCCGGGACGCCGTCAAGCCGGTCTTCGTGTCCGTCGGCCATCGCGTGAGCCTCGACAACGCCTGCGCCCACACGCTGGCGCTGACCCCCGCGTACCGCCTCCCGGAGACGACCCGCAAGGCGGACGCGCTGTGCCGTCGGGCGCTTCGCGAGGCGACCGTCCGTGGCTGACACGGGTGCGCGCCGGGTGCGATCTGAGTACCTGGACTGAGTACCCGTACGGATGTGGGCGCGCCGCGCCGGTCGGCAGGCTGTCCCGCATGACGACGCACCGCGCCCCGAAGCCCCTCGCCGACCCGAACCGTCCCGTCGAGCGTGCCGTGACGGCCGCGCTGGTCCTCGCCGTGCTGGCGGGTCTCGGCTGGATCGGCGGAATGATCTACACGGTGGCGGGATGGTCGATGTAGGGCCGGTTCACCGGCTCGCGGCGACCCGGAAGGTGATGCCGGCCGTGCGCAGGCGCTCGGTCAGCGCGTCGCCCATCGCGGCCGCCGTGGTCACCTGACCGGCCGTCGGCGGAAGGTCGTCGAAGGCCAGGGACAGCGCCGACTCGGCGAACATCTTGGCCGTCTCGTCGTAGCCGGGGTCGCCGCCCGCGACCTCCGTGAGCACCCGTCGGCCACCGCCCTCGCCCACGAAGCGCACCTTGAACCAGCTCTTGGCCCGCTTCTCGGCGCTCGGCCCGTCGCCGGGCTTGAGCCGGTCCGACAACCAGTGCCGCGCGGGCGGCAGTTGGGCCGCGGCGAAGATGCCTCCGGCGGCCGCGATGCCGCCCAGCGCGACGGGCAGGTGCCGCACCGCCGCGTAGTGCCGGTAGCGGAAGTCGGGGCCGTAGCGCTCCAGGGCCTTCGCGGACCGGCCCACGATCTGCGCGTCGATGGTCGGCAGCGGCAGCGCCCACGCGCCGACCTCCTTCGCGAACCGCGGCACACCGGTGGGAGCGGCGGCCCGCCTGCCCACCAGGCGCGGCTCGTGCCGCTTCCGGTCCCGTTCGGCGGCCAGCATCGGACGCACGCGCGCGAACTGGTTCAGCGCCGAGGCGAACGTACCGCCCGAGAAGGTGGCGTCCGCCGTCACGAACCCGTCCACCCTCAGCGGCACCCCCTCCGGCAGCTGCCGCACCGTGAAGTACGCGCCCAGGTCGTGCGGGATCGAGTCGAAGCCGCAGGCGTGCACCAGCCGCGCACCGGTCTCCCGCGCGCGTGCGTCATGGCGTACGTACGTCAGGTCCACGAACTCGGGCTCACCACTGATGTCGAGATAGTCCGCACCGCTGTCCGCGCAGGCGGCGACGAGCTCCTCGCCGTACGTCACGTACGGGCCCACCGTCGTGGCCACCACGCGCGCGTGCGCGGCGAGTTCGCGCAGCGAGGCCGGATCGGACACGTCCGCCCGCAGCACCCCGATGTTCTCGGCGCCGGGCAGCGCCTCGCGCAGCCGCTCGAGCTTCTGTTCGCTGCGGCCGGCGATCGCCCAGCGCAGGTCGTCGGGCGCGTGCGCGGCGAGATACTCCGCGGTGAGCGTCCCGACGAAGCCGGTGGCCCCGAAGAGCACGATGTCGTACGGACGATCCGTCCTGCTCAGCCTGCTCATGACACCCCTTGGTTCGCAGCACGCGCCGTTGTCGGTGGCCGAGGCTAGCGTGAGGAGTGCGGAGCCCGACGACGAGCCCGGAGGTAGGACGGTGGCCGTGCCCAGGAACGCCCTGAAGAAATGGGAGAAAGTGCGCGAGTTCGCCCTCGGGCTGCCGGGCGCGGCCGAGGAGTTCCCGTGGGGCGAGAGCGTCGCGAAGGTCAACAAGAAGGTGTTCGTCTTCCTCGGCGTCGACGACGGCAGCTATCCGCTGGGCGTCACGGTGAAGCTCAAGGACGAGGCGGCGCATGCCCACGCCCTGACCTCGCCGGGCGCCGAACCCGCCGGATACGGCCTGGGCAAGGCCGGCTGGGTCCGCGTCCCGCTGGCGGAACAGGGCGCCCCGGCGGCGGAGTTGCTGTGCGACTGGGTGGAGGAGAGCTACCGGGTGATCGCACCGAAGCGGCTGATAGCGGAGCTGGACGCGGACTGAGCACCGCAACGCCGGTCTTGCGGTGAGCCGCGCGGCCTGGCTTGCTGTATTTGTCTAAGCGCTTGCTCGCTCAGGGCTTGTGCTGACGGGAACGCGTTCTTAGCATCACTGGTGTTACATCAGTTGTGTCACATAGCTGGGGGCTGGATGACAACGGCAAAGACGCCGCCCGGGCAGGGCCCTCTCACCGGCGTGCGCGTGGTCGAGCTGGCCGGGATCGGGCCCGGCCCGTTCGCCGCCATGCTCCTCGCCGACCTGGGCGCCGACGTCGTCCGCGTGGACCGCCCCGGCGGCATCGGGCTCGCGATCGACCCGGAGTACGACATCACCAACCGCAACAAGCGCTCGGTGATCGTCGACCTGAAGTCCGCGGGCGGCCCCGCGCGCGTGCTCGACCTGGCCGAACGCGCCGACATCCTCATCGAGGGCTACCGCCCGGGCGTCGCCGAGCGCCTCGGCGTCGGCCCCGAGGCCTGCCACGCCCGCAACCCCCGGCTGGTCTACGGCCGGATGACGGGCTGGGGCCAGGACGGGCCGCTGGCCCACCGCGCCGGCCACGACATCGCGTACATCGCGCTCACCGGCACCCTCGGCATGATCGGCGACCCGGACGCGCCGCCGGCCGTCCCCGCCAACCTGCTCGGCGACTACGCGGGCGGCTCCCTCTACCTGGTCGTCGGCGTCCTCGCCGCCCTCCACCACGCGCGCGCGGGCGGCGCCGGCCAGGTGGTCGACGCCGCCATCGTCGACGGCACTTCCCACCTCGCCGCGATGATCCACGGCATGTTCGCCGCGGGCGGCTGGCAGGACCGGCGGGGCGCCAACCTCCTGGACGGGGGGTGCCCGTACTACGGCACGTACGAGACGGCCGACGGGAAGTACATGGCGGTCGGCGCCCTGGAGCCGCAGTTCTACGACGCGTTCGTGCGGCTCCTCGGCATCCCCGACCAGGCCGAGGCCCGCAAGGACTGGGCCCGCTGGGGCGAGCTGCGCGAGGCGGTCGTGGCCCGCTTCAAGTCCCGTACGAGGGATGAATGGGCGGCGGTCTTCGAGGGCTCCGACGCGTGCGTGGCGCCCGTGCTGTCGCTGAGTGAGGCCCCGCACCACCCGCATCTCGCCGCCCGCGGAACCTTCACCGACCACGGCGGCATCACCCAGCCCGCGCCCGCCCCCCGCTTCTCCGCGACCCCGACGGCCGTACGCACCGGCCCCGCCCGGCCGGGCGCCGACACCGCCGACGTGGCGCGCGACTGGGACGTACCCGACCTCATGAAGGACCAGGAACTCATGAAGGGCCCCGAATGAAGCGGCAGATCTTCGCCCCCGAGCACGACGCGTTCCGCGAGACCGTGCGCGCCTTCCTGGCCAGGGAGGTGCTGCCGTACTACGAGCAGTGGGAGAAGGACGGCATCGTCTCCCGCGACGCCTGGCGGGCGGCCGGCAAGCAGGGCCTGCTCGGGCTCGACGTGCCCGAGGAGTTCGGGGGCGGCGGCACCCGCGACTTCCGCTACAGCGCCGTACTGGCCGAGGAGTTCACGCGCGCGGGCGCTCCCGGGCTCGCCCTGGGGCTGCACAACGACATCATCGGCCCGTATCTGACCGGCCTCGCCACCGACGGGCAGAAGCGGCGCTGGCTGCCCGGCTTCTGCGACGGCTCGCTGATCACCGCCATCGCCATGACCGAGCCCGGCGCCGGCTCCGACCTGCAGGGCATCCGCACCCACGCCGAGGACCACGGCGACCACTGGCTGCTCAACGGCACCAAGACGTTCATCTCCAACGGCATCCTCGCCGACCTGGTGATCGTGGTCGCGAAGACGACACCGGAGGGCGGCGCCCACGGACTGTCGCTGCTGGTCGTCGAGCGCGGCATGGCGGGCTTCGAGCGCGGCCGCAACCTCGACAAGATCGGCCAGAAGGCGCAGGACACGGCCGAGTTGTTCTTCCACGACGTGCGCGTGCCCAAGGAGAACCTGCTCGGCGAGCACAACGGCGCCTTCGTCCACCTGATGACGAACCTCGCGCAGGAGCGGCTGAGCATCGCCGTCTCCGCGATCGCCGCCGCCGAGCACCTGCTGGAGATCACCACCGAGTACGTCAAGGAACGCGAGGCCTTCGGGCGGCCGCTGGCCACCAAGCAGCACATCCGCTTCGAGATAGCCGAGATGGCCACCGAGTGCGCCGTCACCCGCGCCTTCCTCGACCGCTGTGTCGAGGACCACGCGAACGGCACGCTCGACGCCGTGCACGCCTCCATGGCCAAGTGGTGGGCGACCGAGCTGCAGAAGCGGGTCGCCGACCGCTGCCTCCAACTGCACGGCGGCTACGGCTACATGACGGAGTACCCCGTCGCGCGTGCCTTCACCGACGGCCGCATCCAGACCATCTACGGCGGGACGACCGAGATCATGAAGGAGATCATCGGCCGCTCCCTGCTCGGCTAACCCTCGTTGAAAGGCTTTCCAGTGAGCACCGAAGCGTACGTGTACGACGCGATCCGCACCCCGCGCGGACGCGGCAAGGCGAACGGCTCCTTGCACGGCACCAAGCCCATCGACCTGGTCGTCGGACTCATCCACGAGATCCGCGACCGCTTCCCGGACCTGGACCCGGCCGCCGTCGACGACATCGTGCTCGGCGTCGTCGGACCGGTCGGCGACCAGGGCTCCGACATCGCCCGCATCGCCGCAGTCGCCGCAGGGCTGCCGGACACGGTCGCCGGCGTACAGGAGAACCGCTTCTGTGCCTCGGGCCTGGAGGCCGTCAACATGGCCGCCGCCAAGGTCCGTTCGGGCTGGGAGGACCTGGTCCTCGCGGGCGGCGTCGAGTCCATGTCCCGGGTGCCGATGGCCTCCGACGGCGGCGCCTGGTTCAACGACCCGATGACCAACCTCTCCGTCAACTTCGTGCCGCAGGGCATCGGCGCCGACCTGATCGCCACCATCGAGGGCTTCACGCGCCGCGACGTCGACGAGTACGCGGCCCTCTCGCAGGAGCGGGCGGCCACGGCCTGGAAGGAAGGCCGCTTCGACCGCTCGGTCGTCCCGGTCAAGGACCGCGGTGGCCTCGTCGTCCTCGACCAGGACGAGCACCTGCGCCCGGGCACCACCGCCGACTCCCTCGGCAGGCTGAAGCCGTCCTTCGCGGACATCGGCGACCTCGGCGGCTTCGACGCCGTGGCCCTGCAGAAGTACCACTGGGTCGAGAAGATCGACCACGTCCACCACGCGGGCAACTCCTCCGGGATCGTCGACGGCGCCTCGCTGGTCGCGATCGGCTCGAAGGAGGTCGGCGACCGGTACGGCCTCACCCCGCGCGCGCGGATCGTGTCGGCCGCGGTCTCCGGCTCGGAGCCCACGATCATGCTCACCGGCCCCGCGCCCGCCACCCGTAAGGCCCTCGCCAAGGCCGGCCTGACCATCGACGACATCGACCTCGTCGAGATCAACGAGGCCTTCGCGGCGGTCGTCCTGCGCTTCGTGCGGGACATGGGCCTGTCCCTGGACAAGGTCAACGTCAACGGCGGCGCGATCGCCCTCGGCCACCCGCTCGGCGCCACCGGCGCCATGATCCTCGGCACGCTCGTCGACGAACTGGAGCGCCAGGACAAGCGGTACGGCCTCGCCACGCTGTGCGTGGGCGGCGGCATGGGCATTGCGACGATCGTCGAACGCATCTGACTTCCCGGCGGACATCCGGAGCCCGCAGACCTCGCGGAACCCGGATCCCGATGACCTCTACGGAGACCCTCGTCATGACACAGAGCACCACCATCCGCTGGGAACAGGACCGCACCGGCGTCGTCACCCTCGTCCTCGACGACCCGAACCAGTCCGCGAACACCATGAACCAGGCGTTCCGCGAGTCACTCGCCGTGATCACCAACCGCCTGGAGGCCGAGAAGGACTCCATCCGCGGCATCGTCTTCACCTCCGCCAAGAAGACCTTCTTCGCCGGCGGCGACCTGCGCGACCTCATCCGGGTCACCCCCGAGACCGCGCAGAACCTGTTCGACGGCGGCATGGAGATCAAGCGCAACCTGCGCCGCATCGAGACCCTGGGCAAGCCCGTCGTCGCCGCGATCAACGGCGCGGCCCTGGGCGGCGGTTTCGAGATCGCCCTCGCCTGCCACCACCGGATCGCCCTCGACGCGCCCGGCACCAAGATCGGCTGCCCCGAGGTCACCCTCGGTCTGCTGCCCGGAGGCGGCGGCGTCGCCCGCACCGTACGCCTGCTGGGCATCGCCGACGCGCTGCTGAAGGTGCTGCTGCAGGGCACCCAGTACAACCCGCAGCGCGCGCTCGACAACGGCCTGATCCACGAAGTGGCCGCCTCCCCGGACGAGTTGCTCACCAAGGCCCGCGCCTTCATCGACGCCAACCCCGAGTCGCAGCAGCCCTGGGACAAGCCCGGCTACCGCATCCCGGGCGGCACCCCCGCCAACCCCAAGTTCGCGGCCAACCTGCCCGCGTTCCCGGCCAACCTGCGCAAGCAGACGAACGGCGCGCCCTACCCGGCGCCGCGCAACATCCTCGCCGCGGCCGTCGAGGGCTCCCAGGTCGACTTCGAGACCGCACAGGTCATCGAGGGCCGCTACTTCGTGGAACTCGCCGCAGGCCAGACCTCGAAGAACATGATCCAGGCCTTCTTCTTCGACCTCCAGGCCGTCAACTCCGGCGCCAACCGCCCCAAGGGCATCGAGCCCCGCCCGGTCCGCAAGGTCGCCGTCCTCGGCGCCGGCATGATGGGCGCCGGCATCGCCTACTCGTGCGCCCGCGTGGGCATCGACGTCGTCCTGAAGGACGTGTCCCCGGAAGCGGCCGCCAAGGGCAAGGCCTACTCCGAGAAGCTGTGCGCGAAGGCCGTCTCCCGGGGCCGTACGACGAAGGAGAAGGCGGACGAACTGCTCGCCCGCATCACGGCGACCGCGGACCCCCAGGACGTGGCGGGCTGCGACGCGGTGATCGAGGCGGTCTTCGAGAACCCTGAGCTCAAGCACAAGGTGTTCCAGGAGATCCAGCACATCGTCGAGCCGGACGCGCTGCTGTGCTCCAACACCTCGACCCTGCCGATCACCGTGCTGGCCGAAGGCGTCGAGCGCCAGGCCGACTTCATCGGACTGCACTTCTTCTCGCCCGTCGACAAGATGCCGCTCGTCGAGATCATCAAGGGCGAGCGGACGGGCGAGGAGGCCATCGCGCGCGCCTTCGACCTGGTCCGCCAGATCAAGAAGACCCCGATCGTCGTCAACGACTCGCGCGGCTTCTTCACCTCCCGCGTCATCGGCCACTTCATCAACGAGGGCGTCGCGATGGTCGGCGAGGGCATCGAGCCCGCGTCGATCGAGCAGGCGGCGGCGCAGGCGGGCTACCCGGCCAAGGTCCTGTCCCTGATGGACGAGTTGACGCTCACCCTCCCGCGCAAGATCCGCAACGAGTCGAAGCGGGCCGTCGAGGAAGCGGGCGGCACCTGGCCGGGACACCCCGCCGAGGCCGTCATCGACCGCATGGTCGACGAGTTCGGGCGCACCGGGCGCAGCGGGGGAGCGGGCTTCTACGAGTACGGGGAGGACGGCAAGCGGGCCCGACTGTGGCCCGGGCTGCGGGAGCACTTCACCCGCGAAGGCGCGGAGATCCCCTTCGAGGACATGCAGGAACGCATGCTCTTCTCGGAGGCCCTCGACACGGTGAAGCTCCTGGAGGAGGGCGTCCTGACGTCGGTCGCCGACGCCAACATCGGCTCGATCTTCGGCATCGGCTTCCCGGGCTGGACGGGCGGTGTCCTCCAGTACATCAACGGCTACGAGGGCGGCCTGCCCGGCTTCGTGGCACGCGCGCGTGAGCTGACGGAGCGCTACGGGGAGCGGTTCACGCCGCCGGCGTTGCTGGTGGAGAAGGCGGAGAAGGGGGAGCGGTTCGCGGACGCGTGACGGCTGCTTCTCGATCGCCGGACGGGTTGGATCCTTTCCGCCTGTCCGGCGTTCGAGGACGAGGCCGTTGAGGCCGATACGGGTCCAGGGGGCGGAGCCCCTTGGCGAGGTCGAAGGGGCGGCGGGGGCGAGAACCGCCGGAGGCATCTGTATCGCTGAGCGACACGCTCCCCTTGCCCCGGACGCCGAAGCCCCCCACGCTGACCCGCGTACCGGTCGCACGGTCCGGCCCGCCTCCACGAGGAGCCCCCCATGGGATACCGTCCCGCCCTCGCCGTCCTGGACATCCTGCGCGGCGAGGGCGTGGATCGCGTCTTCGGCAACCCCGGCACCACCGAACTCCCTTTCCTGGCCGCCCTGGCGAACGCCCACGGCGCCCCCGAGTACGTACTCGGCGTCCACGAGGGCGCCGTCGTCTCCATGGCCGACGGCTACGCCCGCGGCACCGGCCGGCCCGCCTTCGTCAGCCTGCACATCGCCGCCGGCCTCGCCAACGGCCTCATCGGCCTGCTCAACGCCCGCCGCTCCCGCACCCCCCTCGTCGTGACGGCCGGCCAGCAGGACCGCCGCCACCTCCAGCAGGACCCCATGCTCTCCGGCGACCTCATCGGCCTGGCGACACCCGCGGTGAAGGCGACGTACGACGTCCAGCACGCCCACGACCTGCCGCTCGCCCTGCGCCGCGCCTTCGCCCTGTCCGTACGGCCGCCCGCCGGGCCGGTGTTCCTGTCCGTCCCCATGGACGTGCTCGGCGAGGACACAGAGATCGAGGTCCCGGCCCGCACCCCCGCACCTGCGCCCGCAACGGCCGCCGGCCTCGAGCGCGCCGCGCTCCTGCTCGGCGCCGCCGCCCGCCCCGCGATCGTCGCCGGTGACGGGGTGGGCCGCGAGGACGCGCTCGGCGCGCTCGTGCGTACGGCGGAGGTGTGCGGCGCCGTCGTCCACCACCAGCCGATGGCCGACTGCCTGAACTTCCCCACCACCCACCCCCTGTACGCCGGGATGCTGCCGCCCCGCCACGACGCCATCCGCGCCGCACTCGCCGCGTACGACACCGTGCTGATCGTCGGAGCGCACGCCTTCACGCCCCACCACTACAGCCCCGGACCCGCGCTGCCGCCCGGCCTCACCGTCGTCCAGCTCGACTCCGACCCGCACGAGATCGGCCGCAACTTCCCCGCCACCGCAGGGTGCGTGGGCGCGCTCGCCCCCTCCCTCCACCGCCTGGCCGAGCTGCTGCGCGACCGCGTCCCGGCCCACACCGCCAAGGCCCGCATCCTGCGCGCCGGTGAACGCCACACCGCCGACCGCGACCGCGCCGAGTCCGCCGCCCGCGCCGCCTACTCCCCGGCACCGCTCGCCCCCTGGGCCGCCGCCCACGCCGTGGCCCGCGGTCTGCCGTCGGACGCCGTGGTCGTCGAAGAGGCCATCACCGTCGGCCTGTTGCTCCGCCGCCTCGTCCGCCTCGAACGCCCCGGCAGCTACACGCACACCGTCGGCGGCGGCCTGGGCTGGGGCATCGGCGCCGCCGTCGGTCGCGCGCTCGCCGAACCCGGCCGGCCGGTGGTCGCCGTCCTCGGCGACGGCTGCACCCTGTTCGGCCTGCAGGGACTGTGGAGCGCCGCGCGACAGCACGCCCCCGTCCTGTTCGTCGTGATGAGCAACGGCGCCTACCGCACCCTCCAGGACACCTACGACGCTATGGGCAACCAGGGTGTCTGCCCCGGCACCGAGCTGGGGCAGCTGGACTTCACCCAGGCGGCCCGCTTCTTCGGGGTGGATGCCGTACGGGCGGCGAGCGCGGACCACCTGCGTGAACTGGTCTCAGGGGCAAGCGAGTTGACGCGGCCGCTGCTGGTCGACGTACCGCTGCGGCAGTGATCGAGCCGCTTTGCGGCGCGGTGGATTCACAGCCCCGCACGCCTTGTCACCCGCCCGCGCGAGCGACCACCATCGGTGCATGACGGACGGTCAGCTGCCGAAGTCGGTGCTTGCGCGCGGAGTGCTGCTGCTGCGCGCCTGCGGCGACTCCGGTGCCGCCCTCACCCTCGCCGAGCTGGCGCTGCGCACCGGGCTGCCCAAGCCGACCGCACATCGTCTGATCGGAGAGCTGGTCAGGCTCGGGCTGGTCGAGCGCACCGAGGAGGGCTGCTACCGCATCGGGCTCGGGCTGTTCGTGCTGGGCCAGTCGGCGCCGACCGTGCGCGAACTGCGCGACGCGGCGCTGCCGTACCTCGGCGATCTGCACGAGGTGACCCAGGAGAACGTGCACCTGGCCGTCCCCGACGGCACCGACACCCTCTTCCTGGAGAAGGTCACCGGCCGCCGTGCCACCCCGATCGTCTCCCGCACCGGAGGCCGGCTGCCCGCGCACTGCACGGCCACCGGCAAGGTGTTCCTCGCCCAGGACCCGCGCCCGCCGCACCGCACGCTGCCCCGTCTCACCCCGCGCACCCTGACCCTGCCCGGCCAGCTCGCCCGCGACCTCGCCCTGACCCGGGCCCGCGGCTACGGCGTCAACCTGGAGGAGGCCGAGGTCGGTATCTCCGCCGTCGCCGCCCCGATCTATGTCCGCGAACACGGCTCCCGCCCGATCGCCGCCATCTCCGTCACCGGCGGCACCCGCCGCCTCGACGTCGACCGCGTCGGCGCCCGGGTGTGCGCGGCGGCAAGGGCCCTGATGCGCACTCTCTCAGCCTGACTCGGGCACCGTCTGCTGCATCGCCACCGCCAACGCGTGCTCGGTCAGCCGACCCCCGTGCACCTCACCGGTGATGCGCCCGCGCACGAACACCAGCACCCGGTCGCACACCTCCGTCAGCTCCGCCAGGTCGGTCGACGCGATCAGCACGGCCGCCCCGCCGGCCGCCAACTCGCCCACGATGCGGTGCATTTCGGCCCGTACGCCGACGTCCACGCCCCGCGTCGGATCGTCGAGCACCACGACCTTCGGCTCCGTCGCCAGCCATTTGGCGAAGACGACCTTCTGCTGGTTGCCGCCCGACAACCGCGCCACGATGTCGTACGGGCCACCGCGCAGCCGTAACCGCTCCGTCAGGTCGGCCGTGCGGCGGACCAGTTCGGAGCGGCTGGGGAGGACGCCGCCGCGGCCCAGCGCCAGCCAGCTCACCGTCGTCGTGTTCTCCCACACCGTCCGGTCCGCCATCAGCCCGTACCGCTTGCGGTCGCTCGGTACGAAGGCGACGCCCGCGCGGACCGCTCCCCGCAGCGAGCGCGGCAGTCCGTGGCCGGCGATGTCCACCCGGCCCGCCGAGATCGCCGTACGCCCGCACACCACCTCCAACGCGCTGAGATGCCCCGCCCCTTGCAGCCCGGCGACCCCGACCACCTCGCCCGCCCGCACGGTGAAGGTCACGTCCGTCAGCCGCCCGGGCACGCTCACCCCGGACAGCACCACCGGAGGGGGCAGGTCGACGAGGGTCCGCGTCCGGCGCGGCGGCTGCTCCGGGCGCCCGCCCAGCATGGCCGTGACCAGCTCCGGTACGTCGACGTCCGTCCGGCGCGCTCCGGGCAGGGCGACCCGCCCGTCCCGCAGGACCGTCACGCGGTGCGCGAAGCGCATGACCTCGTCCAGGAAGTGGGTGACGTACAGGACGGCGATGCCCCGCCCGGTGAGGGCGCTGAGGACGTGTTCGAGCCGGTCGACGGCGGCGGCCGGGAGCGCCGATGTCGGCTCGTCGAGGATCAGCAGCCGGGGGGTGCGCAGCAGCGCTCGGGCGATCTCCGTCAACTGCTGGTCGGCGAGCGGGAGTTCGCCGAGCTCCATGCTCAGGTCGACGTCCAGTCCCAGTTCGGTCAGGACCGGCCGGGCCGCGCGGTCCATCGCGCCCCGGTCGAGCAGACCGAAGCGCCGCGGGGGTCCCTGCGGGAAGAGGTTCTCGCGCACGGTGAGGTCCGGGAACAGGCTCAACTCCTGGGAGACCACGGCGATCCTGGTGTCCCGGGCCGAGCGCACCGCACCCTCGTCCGCCGCCAGCACCCCCGACAGGATCCGCACGAGCGTCGACTTGCCCGCGCCGTTCTCCCCGACCAGCGCGTGCACCTCACCGCCCCGCAGCCGGATGCCGGCGCCGTCCAACGCCCGTACGCCGCCGTAGGACTTGACCAGACCCTGCGCCACGAGGATGTCGCCGTACGTCATCTCAGCGGGCGTCCTTCAGCGGCTTGAGGTTGGCCTTCTGGTCGCCGAGCAGTTTGTCGATCGTCGGCTTGTACCAGTCGTAGGCCGCCTTCGAGGACTTCTGCCGGGCGATGATCTCGTCGATGTTGGAGGAGTCGACGACCCCGCCGGGGGAAAGGAACCAGCCGTCGGCCAGCTTGCCGTCCTTGTCGCGCACCGCCTCGATCAGCATCGCCGTGGACAGGTAGCCCTTGAGGAAGTGCTGCGGGTCGATGGTGACGAAGTTCGAGCCGTCCTTGACCGCGTCGAGCGTCTTCGGATCGACGTCGAAGCCGGCGGTCAGCCACTTCCCGTTCTCCGCCTTCTTGATCTTGGCGAGGTTGTAGCTGTCGGCGTCCCCGACCCCGAGGAAGGCCAGTGCCCTGGGATGCGCGTTCACCTGCGCCGACCAGGAGCTGTAGTTCTGCCCGGGATCGCTGTACGTCTGGAAGGGGCCCAGCACCTTGACGTTCGGCGCCTGCTTCTTGAACGTGTCGGAGATGCCCTTCGCCCGGTTGTCCAGCACCGGCGTCCCCGGGTTGGGCACGCCGATGACGATCTCGCCCTTCGGGTCGGAACCCAGCCGCTTCAGAGCCTCCTTGGCCATGAGCTCGCCGAGCGCGTAATTGTCGTTGCCCACATAGAAGTTGACCTTGCTGCCGTCGGTGGGGGAGGTGTCCAGGGCCACGATCGGGATGCCCTGGTCGACGGCGCGGGCGGCGGGACGGGTGAAGATGGGCGGGTCGAGGTTCTCCAGGACGATGCCGTCCTTCGCGCGGGCGGTGAGGTTCTGGAAGAGCTGCACCTCGGCGGGTCCGTCGGTGTTCGGCGGTCCGACCGCCTTGAAGTCGATGTTCCCCGCGTGGCTCGCGGCGCTCTCGGCACCGAGCACCATCTCGTGGGCGAAGTTGAGCGAGATGTTGGCGACCGCGATGCCCATGTTCAGCTTGTCGCCCTTGCCGGGGCTGCTGTTGCCGCAGCCCGCGGCGCCGAGCAGTACCAGAGCGCCGAGCGCGGCGGCGGTCGTACGGAGTCGGGGGTGCATCACGGCCTCCAAGAGCCTTGCGCAGGCTGGGTGTTCACTTGCGTCGGCGTCCGGTGCGCCGCAGCGCGCTGTCGGCCGCGACGGCGACGAGGATGACCCCGCCGGTCGCGAACGACGTCCAGTTGATGGGTACTTCGAAGAACACGAGCCCGGAGGCGACGATCGACAGGATCATCGCCCCGGCCACCGCCCCGACGACCGAACCGCGTCCGCCGGCCAGCGGGGTGCCGCCGATGATGCACGCGGCGATCGCCTGCAACTCGTAGCCCTGGCCCAGGGTCGGGTCGCCGGCGCCGTAGAAGGCGAGCGCGAGCGCGGCGGCGCACGCCGTGGTCAGCCCGGACAGGGCCAGGGCCTGGATGCGCGTGCGGACGACCGGGATGCCGCTGAACGCGGCGGCGTCGGGATTGGACCCGATCGCCCGAACCCGGGCCCCGAAACGGGAGCGGGTGAGCACCACGGCGAGCACGACGACCACCGCGAGCAGCACCCACAACGCGAACGGCACCCCGCCGGGATCACCGCCCGCGACGGTGAAGAACGAGTCGTTCAGCGGCAGATCGGTGATCTGCTTGCCGTCCGCGAGCGCGAGCCCGACCCCCCGGTACAGCATCAGCGTGCCCAGCGTCACGATGAACGACGGCAGCGCGAGCAGCGTCGTCACCAGCGCGTTGAATACGCCCAGCACGATCCCGGTCACCAGCATCACCGGCACCGCGAGCCACGGCGCGAGACCGTCCCGCACCAGCAGCGCCCCGACGACCAGGCACATCGCGTAACTGCCGCCCACCGACAGGTCGACCTCGCGCATGGAGAGGGCGAAGACCATCCCGCACGCCATCAGCGAGATGTAGACGGAGTTGTGCGCCGTGGACAGCAGGTTGTCGGTGTCCAGGAAGTCCGGGTACGGGATGCCGATCCCGGCGATCAGCAGACCCAGCACCAGCAGCACACCCAGCTCGTCCCGCACCAGCCGCCGGGGCAGTGGCCCGAGCCGGCGCAGCCCGCCACCCTGATCGCGGGCGCGCTCGGCGTCGTCCACGGCACGCTCGGTCTCGGTCATCGGGCACGGCTCCCGTACGGCTGGCGCTGGCGATCGGGCCTGTCCGTCCCGCAGCGTCGACCTCACGGGCCCGAGCGGCAACAGCGCCGTTTCAGCGAGTGGAATGCACCCTTGCCGAGTGCCTGACGCGTCATCACACTCGGCCCATGGAGACGCGTACCGCGCTGGTGACCGGAGCGGCACAGGGCCTCGGGCAGGAGTTCGCCGTCGCGCTCGCCGGGCGGGGGTACCGGGTCGCCGGGCTCGATCTCGTGCCGCAGACCGAGACCGCCGGGAAGGTCCTGGACTACGTGGAGGTGGTCGCCGACGTCACCGACGAGTACCAGGTACAGGCCGGACTGGAGCGCGTGATCGACCAGTTCGGCGTGCTGCACGTCGTGGTCAACAACGCCGGCGTCTACCCCGCGAAACCCTTCGAGGAGACGACGGCCGAGGACTGGCGCCGGGTCATGCGCGTCAATCTGGAGGCGCCGTTCCTGGTGACCCGGGCCGCGCTGCCGTACCTGAAGGCGGCCGGCTGGGGCCGTATCGTCAACATCGCCTCGGCGGCCGTGTTCACCGCGCCGCCCACGATGGTCCCCTACGTCGCTTCGAAGACGGGCCTGATCGGCTTCACCCGCGCCCTCGCCGCGGCCCTCGGCCCCTACGACATCACCGTCAACGCGATCGCGCCCAGCATGGTGCGCACCAGCACCGCCGAGCGCACGGTCGGCGCGGACGGCGGCTTCGAGTTCATCCGCGACCGGCAGGTCGTCCGGCGCACCCAGGAGACACCCGACCTGGTGTCGACCCTGCTGTACGTGGTGGACGAGGGCAGCGGCTTCCTGACCGGGCAGACGCTCAACGTGTCAGGCGGGTCGGCCTTCCTGTGACTCCGACAGCCACTGGTGCACCTCTTCCTTGAGCGACCGCTGGAAGGTCGTCAGCAGCGCCTGCACCACGATGGGCCGCATGTGCGCGGACAGGGACTTCACGTCCTCCTCGTCCCGCTCGGACACCTCGCCCCTGAAGAGCTGCGACAGCTCGTGGGCCGCCGCGCGCGAGTGCTCGATCAGGACGTTGCGCGCCGCGAGGATCGCTTCCTCGGACAGCGGTACGTCGAGGAGCTGGACGGCGAGCCGCAGCAGGCCCGAGTCGACGCGGTACGAGCCCTCGACCGGCCGGACCACGTTCATCGCGGCCAGCCGCTCGAGCTCACCCTCGCTCAGCGGCCGCCCCGCCCGCCGCTGCAGCTCCTGAGCCGTCATCGTGTCCACGATCTCGGGCGCCCAGGAGGCCACCACGGCCCGGTGGATGGCGAGGTCGCGGTCGCTCAGGTCCGGCGGCAGCTGATCCAGGTAGCGCTCGATCGCCGCCAGCGTCATGCCCTGGTGCTGCAGCTCCTCGATGAGCGCCAGCCGGGCCAGGTGCTCCGTGCCGTAGTGGCCCACCCGCCGCGGACCGATCACCGGCGGCGGCAGCAGTCCCTTGGTGCCGTAGAACCGGACCGTGCGGACCGTGATGCCGGCCCGCGCGGCCAGTTCGTCGATGGTGAGCGCCGGCTCCCCGGTGTCGGTCGTCATGTGCAGCAGTATCGCTGTCTCACCAAAACTGTGAAACCCGTGCAGCCACGGCAGCCACGTCCGTCCTCGTGGTGCGGGAGGGACTCCTGTGAGAAGCGCAGCTGCGTGACATGGCACACCGCATGCCGCCCGATGCCTCTGGGAAGCTGCCCCCCAGGTCCGTGCCGCGAGAAAGGTGGCGCGGACCCAGGCACGTACGGACACCCGGGCACACCCCGCCCGGGCGCACCAGAGAGTGGTACCACCCGTGAGCAAGGACGCCGTACGCACGGCACAGGCCGCCGCCCACCCCGAGCTGACCGACCTCGCGAAGTAGCCCGCGCGACGACCAGGGGCCGTTGTCAGTGGCGGCGTCTACGGTGGCGTCATGTCGGAGATCAACTACGTCCGCGGTGACGCCACCGTTCCGTCGGTGAAGGGCGTCAAGGTGATCGCCCATGTCTGCAACGACATCGGGGGCTGGGGAAAGGGCTTCGTCCTGGCCATATCGCGCCGCTGGCCCGAGCCGGAGGCCGCGTACCGCGCCTGGCACCGGGGCCGGGCGGGGAACGACTTCGGGCTGGGCGCCGCCCAGTTCATCCAGGTCGAGCCGTATGTGTGGGTGGCCAACCTGGTCGGCCAGCGCGGAACACGGACGGGCAGCAAGGGCGTGCCGGTGCGCTACGAGGCGATCGACACGGCCCTCGGCAGGCTCGCCGACAAGGCCCTGGAGCTGGACGCCTCCGTCCACATGCCCCGGATAGGCTGCGGGTTGGCCGGCGGCAAGTGGTCCCGCGTCGAACCGCTGATCACCGAGCGGCTGGTGCGGCGGGGCGTCCAGGTCACGGTCTACGACCATGGGGAGGGCCTGAGTTGAGCCGTGACACCGACGTGCTCGTGCTGGGCGGCGCGGGCGTGGACACCATCGTGTACGTGCCGGAACTGCCGCTGCCGTACGCCGACAGCTACATGATCGAGTCCGGGATCCGGCCCCGTGCCGGACAGACCGGCGACTTCGTGGCCCTGGGCCTCAGCGCGCTCGGCCTGCGCGTCCACCACCTCGACATGCTCGGCGACGACCCGGAGGGCGACCTCGTCCGCGCGCTGCACCGCGACAAGGGCATCGCGCTCACCGCCGTACCCCAGCCCGCCGGCACCAAGCGCGCGGTCAACCTGGTCGGCCCCGATGGCAGACGCCTGTCCCTCTACGACACGAGCCGCACTCGCGCCGAGGACCGGTTCCCGGAGCCCCTGGTCCGCGCACTGGCCACGACGAGCCGCCACGCCCACGTCTCTATCACCCAGCCGTGCGCGCTCACCCTGCCCGTACTGCGCGAGGCCGGCGTCACTCTCTCCACCGACCTGCACAACTGGGACGGGGAGAACCCGTACCAGGAGGCTTTCGCTTTCGCGGCGGACATCGTCTTCGTGTCCACGGCGGCCCTGCCCGACCCCGAGCGCGCGATGCGCCGCATCGTCGAGCGGGGCCGGGCCGAGCTGGTCGTCGCCACGGCCGGCGCCAAGGGCGCGTACCTGCTGGCCGACGGCGAGCTGACCCACGTACCGGCCGTCGCACCGCCCGCACCGGTGGTGGACTCCAACGGCGCGGGCGACGCGTTCGCGGCGGCCTTCCTCTACGGCCGGCTGAACGGAGAGCCGCCGCGACGCTGCGCCCAGTACGGCGCCGTCGCAGGTGCGTACGCGTGCACGGTGCCGTCCACGGAGGCACAGGCGATACGCGGAGAGGAACTCCTGTCCAGGGTGGCGGATTTGGAGGCGGCGACGTAAGCGCCCCCGTCGGGGTCGCGGAGCCGCATTGATCTGCGGCCCCGCCGCGTGGGGCGCGGTCAGCCACAACCAACCCCGCAGCCCCCACACCACCGAACCCGGCAGTTCCTCAGTGCACGCCGTTGGTCGCCGCGATCTTCTTCCACGACTTCGGCTGCTCAGGAACCGCCGCCGACCTGACGATGGACGCGGCCCCGGCCGCGGACGCCGCCGGCTTCACCGGCTGGAACAACCACGCATCGAACAGCGCCGACAACGACTTCCCCGACACCTGCTCCGCGTACGCCTGGAAGTCGGCGACGGAGGCGTTGCCATACGCGTGCTCCTGCGGCCAGCCCTTCAGGATGGCGAAGAACGCGTCGTCCCCGACGGCGTTGCGCAGCGCCTGCACGGCGAGCGCGCCCCGGTCGTAGACGGCGATGTCGAACTGGTTGTCCGGCCCCGGGTCACCGGGCTTGACCGTCCAGAACGCGTCGTCGGCCGGGTGCGAGGCGTACACGTAGTCCGCGAGTTCCTGCGTCGTGCCCTCGCCTTCGTGCTCGGACCACAGCCACTGCGCGTACCGCGCGAAGCCCTCGTTGATCCAGATGTCCTTCCAGCCCTTCAGCGACACGCTGTCGCCGTACCACTGGTGCGCCAACTCGTGCACGACGACAGAGGTGTTGGAGCCGTTCGCGAACTGCTTGGGGCTGTAGTAGACGCGGGTCTGCGTCTCCAGTGCGTACCCGGTGGTCGTGTTGGGCACGTATCCGCCGGCCGAGCTGAAGGGATACGGCCCGAAGTAGCCGGTCAGCCAGTCGACGAGCTCGCCGGTGCGCTCCACGCTCGCCCGCGCGGCCCCGTCGTTGTCGCCGAGGTCCTTGCTGTAGGCGTTGACGACCGGCACCCCGCCCTCGGACGTGCTGGTCGTGATGTCGAACTTCCCGACGGCCAGCGTGGTGAGGTAGGTCGCCTGCGGCTTGTTCTCGCGCCAGTTGTAGCGCGTCCAGCCCCGCTGCGAACTCGTGGACTGCAGCGTGCCGTTGGAGATGACCTGCGTGCCGTCCGGCACGGCCACCGACACGTCGTAGGTCGCCTTGTCGAGCGGGTGGTCGTTGCTCGGGTACCACCACCAGGCGGCCTCGGGCTCGTCCGCCGCGATGGCCCCGTCCGGCGTGCGGTGCCAGGTGTTGAAGCCGTACGCGCTCTTCGTGGACGGCACCCCGCTGTAGCGGACGACCACGGTGATCGGTGTGCCCTTGGCCAGCGGCGTCTTCGGCGTGACCACCAGTTCGTGCTGGCCCGATTTGGCGAAGGAGGCCTTGGCGCCGTTGACCCGGACCTCGCCGACGTCCAGCAGGAAGTCCAGGTCGAAGCTCGACAGGTCCTGCGTGGTCTTCGCCAGGATCGTCGCCGTACCCTCCAACTCATCTGTGCTGGGCTGGTACTTCAGCCGGAGGTCGTAGTGGGAGACGTCATATCCGCCGTTGCCGTAGGCCGGGTAGTAGGGGTCGCCGATGCCCGGAGCGCCGGGGGACCAGCTCGCGGCCGACGCCGGGATCGCCAGCATCAGGGACGCCGCAGCGAGTGCGCCCGGCGCGATGATTCTGCGGTGCACGAAAGCTCCAAGTCGTAGGGGCCCGAAGTCTGTTCGGAGCCTATTGAGTCCCTGTGACCCCGGGCATGTCCATGGCACCGCCTGTCACACGATCGCCATTCGGCCGTCATGAGCGACCCCGTGTCACGGGCCTTGACCGGCCACCGGCCTCCCGCACGACCACGGACGTCCCTTCTCGCTCCCTACTGCCCTCTTCTGCACGGGAGTTGACCGATGTACCGTCCCGCGCATGCCGATACGCATGCGCTTCACGACCTGGAGATCGCTCGCGACGGTGGCCGTCGCCGCGCTCATGGCTGCCTTCCTCACCCCGGCGGCAGCCCACGGCGCCCCACGCGAGAGCCAACCCGTCTACTCGTACGCGAACGCCGTCCGCGAGGCCGTATGGGTGGACACCGGACTCGACGGAGACGGCGACGGAAAGACCGACCGCGTCGCCGTCGACATCGTCCGCCCCCGCGAACCCGCCCAGCAGGGCCGCAAGATACCCGTCATCATGGACGCCAGCCCGTACTACTCCTGCTGCGGCCGCGGCAACGAGAGCCAGCTGAAGACGTACGACGCGAACGGCGACGTCGTCCAGATGCCGCTGTTCTACGACAACTACTTCGTGCCCCGCGGCTACGCCTTCGTCGGCGTCGACCTCGCCGGAACCAACCGCTCCGACGGCTGCGTCGACGTCGGCGGCCGCTCGGACATCCAGTCCGCGAAGGCCGTGGTCGACTGGCTCAACGGCCGGGCCAAGGCGTACACCACCCGCACGGGGAGCGCCCGGGCGAAGGCGAGTTGGACCAACGGCAGGACAGGCATGATCGGCAAGAGCTGGGACGCCACGATCGCCAACGGCGTCGCCGCGACCGGCGTCAAGGGCCTGAAGACCATCGTCCCGATCAGCGGCATCTCCTCCTGGTACGACTACTACTTCGCCAAGGGCGCCCCGCTCTACGACTCCGGACCCGACTGGCTGTCGAACTACGTCGACAGCCCCGACGCCCAGGCCAAGTGCGCCGCCGTCCAGCAGAAGATCGTCGACGGCGCCCCGCGCACCGGCGACTGGACGTCGTTCTGGACCGAGCGCGACTACGTCAAGGACGCGAGCAAGGTGAGGGCGAGCGTCTTCCTCACCCACGGCATGCAGGACCTCAACGTCCGCACCAAGCACTTCGGCCAGTGGTGGGACGCCCTTGCCAAGAACGGCGTCGAGCGCAAGATCTGGCTCTCCCAGACCGGCCACGTCGACCCCTTCGACTTCCGCCGCGGCGCCTGGGTCGACACCCTGCACCGCTGGTTCGACCACGAACTCCTCGGCTACGACAACGGCATCGACCGCGAGCCCATGGCCGACATCGAGCGCCACCCCGACCAGTGGGTCACCTCCAAGGTCTGGCCCCCGAGCGGTACACAGGCCACGACCCTGCGCCCCGACCAGGGCAACCGGTCCGGCGTCGGCACCCTCGGTCTCACCAAGGGCGACGGCACCGAGACCTTCACCGACAACCCGCAGCTGAGCGAGACCGACTGGGCCGCGAAGATCGACACATCGACACCCGACAAGGCCGGGTTCGTCACCAAGCCGCTCAGCCACGACCTGCGCCTGTCCGGCTCCTCCAAGGTCACCGTCACCGCGACCCCGACCACCCCGACGGCCCACCTCTCCGCCGTCCTCGTGGACCTCGGCCCCGACACCATCCGCGACTACGCCGACGCCGCCGAGGGCATCACCACCCTCACCGACCGCACCTGCTGGGGCGCGAGCTCGGCGGGCGACAGCGCCTGCTTCAAGGCCACCGAGGCCAAGAAGGTGAACGTCGACTACACGGTGTTCAGCCGCGGTTGGGCCGACCTCGGCAACTACGCCTCCGACCGCAAGGGCGTCCCGCTCACCCCGGGCAAGGCCTACACCATCACCCTGGACCTCGCGGCCACCGACCACGTCGTCCCGGCCGGCCACCGCCTCGCGCTGATCGTCGCGGGCACCGACAAGGACCTCATCGACCCGCCGGCCGACAAGCCGACGCTCACCGTGGACCTGTCCCGCACGCAGGCTCGCGTCCCGCTCGTCGGAGGCGCGGCGGCGTTCGCCCACGCGACGTCGGGTACGGCGTCCGCCACTCCCGCGGCGAGGACGCTCAAGGGCGTGACGGCACCGCGAACGGCCCACCGCGTGCCGTAGAAAACCCGGCAGAAAACCCGTCGGTTCAGGAGGAGGCGGCCAGCCCGGCCGCCTCCTCCGCACATCCCCAGGCCACGGTCACGCCCGCCCCGCCGTGACCGTAGTTGTGCACCAACACCCGCCCGTCGGGCAGGACTTCACGCTCCAGCCGGACCGCATCCCGAGCCGGCCGCAGCCCCACCCGGTGCTCCAGCACCCGCGCCCCGGCGATCTCCGGCCGCAGCGCCGCACACCGCCTCACGATCGCCTCGGCCACCTCCGGATCCGGCTCCAGCGACCAGGCGTCCTCGTCGGCCGTGCCGCCCAGCAGCAGCCTTCCGGGCTGCGGGAAGAAGTACGCCATCTCGCCGTCGGCGTCGGCGGAGGTGAGCCAGGTGCGGATGCCGGGGTTCTCGACGACGACCAACTGCCCGCGCACCGGCCGCACGGACGTGTCCGGGACGAGCTCACGCGCCCCCAGCCCCGTGCAGTTGACGACGACCGACGCGTCCACCTCCGCGAAGCCGCCGACCGTCCGCTGCTCGATCGCCCCGCCCGCCTTCAGCAACCGCTCCCGCAGCCACGGCAGATGAGTCGACATGTCGATGAGTGGCAGCCGCGCCCACAGCCCGGCCCCGGCGTACTCCTCGACCGTCGACGCCCGCAGCCCCGGCAGCCGGGCGGCCGCCCACTCCTCGGCACCGTCCAGGTCCGCCTCGCCCAGTACCCCTTCGGCCATGCGTACGCCGGTCGCCTCGGGGCGCGCCGCCAACTCCTCGTACATGTCCAGCGATTGCAGCGCCCAAGCCCGCGCCCGCGCGACCGGCTCGATCCGGTACGGCCACCACAGCGCCCCCGCAACCGCCGAGGTGGTCCGCTCGACGGGATCCCGCGTCCACACCCTCACCCGTACGCCCCGCTCGGCGAGGACGACGGCCGTGGTCAGTCCGATGACTCCGCCGCCGACCACGATGACATCGTTGTTCCGTGCGCTCTCCACGCGGGGACGTTAGCGGAATGTGTCATGCCGTGCTCAGAGTGCTCCCACTCTGGGGATACTCACAGCATGTCTGCCGAGTACGCGACCTTCGGCCTGGCACCGGCGATGCGTGCCGGTGGAGTCCTTGCCAACGGTGACTACCAGGTTCACCGGGACTTCGTGGACTTCATCGTCGAAGGACGCCCGCTGCTGTTCCAGCTCTCCGACCTCGACGCCGTCTCCCCACTCGCCTCCGATGTCCCACCCGCGATCTTCACCGAGCAGGTCCGGGGCCTTCTCCTGGAGGCGGAGCCACCGCTTCCGGACGGCCGCTCCATCATCTACGGCTGTCCCGAGTGCGCCGACCTGGCCTGCGGGGCGGTCACCGCGATCATCGAGCGGGACGGCGAGGACTACATCTGGCGGGACTTCGCCTGGCAGACCGAGGAACACGCCGACCTGGAGCTCAACGGCTACCACGGCATCGGGCCGTTCCGTTTCCACGGCGCCGAGTACCGCGAGGCGCTGGGCAGGCTGCTCAACGGCGGCTCCACGAGCAAGCGGCGCCGCGTCCTGCTGATCGGCGCCCGCGTCGCCCTGCTCGCCAAGCTCGCCGCCGCCCTGCGCATCATCGGCATCGGCGCCGACATCGCCCACGATGCACAGGGCGTCCCCGCCGACGAACTGCGCGCCTATGGTGCCGTCGCCTTCGGCCGTGCGATCACCCAGCAGGAACGTGCCGCCGTACGCCGTTCCTTCGAGCAGGCCGGCGTCGACGTCGCCTACGTCGAGGGCCTGGCCCCGATCGTTCCCCTCCTCGTCGCCCAGATCGAACACGCCCTGGACCGCAGCCCGGTGGAGCAGCGCCGTCTGACCCGGCTGGTGGCGGCCGACGGCGAGGCGGGCGTCGAGGTCACCTCGCCCTGCCGGGTGCGCCTCACCGCGTACCGTCTGGACCGCCTCTACCGCACCCACGCCCACGAGGTCTTCGACGGCGTACTCGAATCGGGCCGCCACCGCATCGCCCTGGACGCCAAGGCGGTGAAGGGGGAGTCCTTCGTGGTGGCGCGGACGGCCGGGAGTGTGCTGGTGGAGGCGATGGCGCGCTGAAGGCGGTGGCACACGGCGGCTAGGATCGACGACCTGATGACTGCCACTCTCGTCGCCAAGAACCTCGCCGCCGGGCACGGCGACCGCTCCCTGTTCGCCGGGCTCGACCTCGTCGTCGCGCCGGGCGACGTGATCGGTCTGGTCGGTGCCAACGGCGCGGGCAAGTCCACCCTGCTCAGGATGCTCGCGGGCCTCCTCGCACCGGAGCAGGGGGAGCTCAGGCTCTCCCCGCCGTCCGCGACCGTCGGCCACCTGCCGCAGGAGCCGGAGCGGCGGCCCGGCGAGACCGTCCGCGAGTTCCTGGCCCGCCGCACCGGCGTCGCCGAGGCCCAGCGTGTGATGGACGAGGCCACGCAGGCCCTGGTCGACGGCGCACCCGGCGCCGACGACGCGTACGCGACGAGCCTGGAGCGCTGGCTCGACCTGGGCGGCGCCGACCTGGACGAGCGGGCTGAGGAGGTTGCCGACTCGCTCGGTCTGGCGGTGGACCTGGACCAGCCGATGACGTCCCTGTCCGGCGGCCAGGCGGCACGGGCCGGCCTCGCCTCCCTCCTCCTGTCCCGCTACGACGTCTTCCTGCTCGACGAGCCGACCAATGACCTGGATCTGGACGGCCTGGAGCGCCTGGAACGGTTCGTGAAGGGCCTCCGCGCGGGCACCGTCGTCGTCAGCCACGACCGCGAGTTCCTCACCCGCACGGTGACGAAGGTCCTCGAACTCGACCTGGCCCAGCAGCAGATCACCCTCTACGGCGGCGGCTACGAGGCCTACCTGGAGGAGCGGGACGTGAGCCGACGGCACGCCCGCGAGGACTACGAGGAGTACGCCGACAAGCGCGCCGCCCTCCAGGACCGGGCCCAGATGCAGCGCTCCTGGATGGACAAGGGCGTCAAGAACGCGCGCCGCAAGGCGAGCAACGACAACGACAAGATCGGCCGCAAGTTCCGCAGCGAGGCCAGCGAGAAGCAGGCCGCGAAGGCCCGCCAGACCCAGCGCATGATCGAGCGGCTCGACGTGGTCGAGGAGCCCCGCAAGGAGTGGGAGCTGCGCATGGAGATCGCGTCGGCCCCGCGTTCGGGCGCCGTCGTGGCCACCCTCCGGGACGCCGAGGTACGGCGCGGCGACTTCACCTTCGGCCCGGTCTCCCTGCAGATCGACTGGGCGGACCGGGTGGCGGTGACCGGAGCGAACGGCGCCGGTAAGTCGACCCTGCTCGGCGCCCTGCTCGGCCGGATCCCCCTGGACGCCGGTCACGCCACCCTCGGCTCCGGCGTCCTGGTCGGAGAGGTCGACCAGGCCCGCAAGCTGTTCCACGGCACGGAGGCCCTGCTCGACGCCTTCTCCGCCGCGGTCCCGGACACCGAGCCGGCCGAAGTCCGCACCCTGCTGGCCAAGTTCGGCCTGAAGGCAGAACACGTCCTGCGCCCCGCGGCGACCCTGTCCCCGGGCGAACGCACCCGGGCCGCCCTGGCCCTACTCCAGGGCCGGGGAGTCAATCTCCTGGTACTCGACGAGCCGACCAACCACCTCGACCTGCCGGCGATCGAGCAACTGGAGTCCGCCCTCGACGCCTACGAGGGCACCCTCCTCCTGGTCACCCACGACCGCCGCATGCTGGACGCGGTCCGCGTGACCCGCCGCCTGGAAGTGGCTGACGGTAAGGTGACCGAGCGCTAGGGCCTGTCTGACAATTCCCGTCTGCCGCGCGACGCCATGCACGCTCCCCCACTGCCTTAAGGGCGTGGGAGGTGCCCCCACTCGCCGCACCGGGCGCAGACCCAAGTACGTCCAGTACGAGGGTCTACGCCCGGCACGCCGAGAGCACGCACCTGACGCCGCGAGGCCGCCCTCCGGGCGACGACGGGAATTGTCAGACAGGCCCTAGCGGGCTCGACCCGCCGCCTCGCCCGTCTCCATCCGCCCCGTACGCTGGCGGCGATTCCTCGTAGGCCACCGGTCAGGGAGACTTCATGGGTACTTCGGCGAACCGGCCGGGTCCGCGGATGCGGCGCGAGCAGGAGATCGTCGCGCGGATGCGGGGTACCCAGGACCGGGTCGCCGACGCGATCACCGCCTTCTCGGGGACCATGCTCTTCGTCTACCTGCATGTCCTGTGGTTCACGGTGTGGATCGTGTGCAACGAGGGGGTGTTCGGCCACGGCGCCGTCTGGGATCCGTACCCCTTCGGACTGCTCACCATGATCGTCAGCCTGGAGGCCATCTTCCTGTCCACCTTCGTCATGGTGAGCCAGAACCGTCAGGCCGCCCGCGAGAACGTACGCGCCGACCTGGACTTCGAGACCAACGTGCGCTCGGAGGTGTGGTCGGTCCACATGGGCCAGGCCCTCGGCGTCGACCCCGTCGAGGTCGAGCGGCGGGTGCAGGAACTCCTCACGGAGAACCGCGCCCGGATGAACGGCACGGCCGGCTCCGCCGAGGGCCGTTGAGCGTGTCCGCTCAGGGCAGCCGCCGGGCCAGCCCCGGATAGTCGACGACCAACCCGTCCGCGTCGAACTCCAGGTCACTGCGGTAGTCACCGGAGGCGTACCGGACGTGCCCGCCGCCGTCCGTCCGCCCGAGGTGCGTGTAGACCTGCTGCGACGGCCGCACGACCAGCCCCGGCACCGACACCCACGCCATGAGGAACTCCCGCTCGCCGGGCGCCAGATGGAGCCCGTGCCGCAGCACCGGCATGGTGTTGGTGAGCGGGCACAGGCCGAGATCGCAGTCGAGCGCACCGTCGACCGCGGGCAGCGGCTCACCGTCCGCGGTCCACCGGCCAGCGTCGTCGCGTCGTAGATCGAGAGTGCGCGTACTGCTCTCGGTCTCCGCCGTGACCGTGAGCCGCCGGGTCACGAAGCCTTCGGCCGTCTCCAGCTCGTACGAGATCCAGTACGGCTCGGGAACGGTACCGACGGCCCGGCCATGGGCGCGCAACCCGCCTTCCCCGAGCCGCACCCAGGCGGTCTCGAACCCCCGGCTCTCGAGAACCTCCCAGGTGATGGCGCGCGAAGCGGTCATACCGTCACTGTAAAACCGGACGCGGGAGGACGCGCTCTTCAGGGGCGCGGGGCTGTTCCGACATGCGGCTCAGCCGCGTGGGCGCGACGAGCCACAACCAGCCGCAGATCCCCGCGGCCCCCCGGGCGGATCCGTCAGCGCCGCCCGTTCTTCGGATCCACCAACCCGGCCCGGCGCAGAGCATCGGCCATCTCACTGTTGGCCGGCGGCGCCGCCTGACGCGACCCGCCACCCTGGCCACCACGACCGCCGCCCTGGCCACCACGACCGCCGCCCTGGCCACCACGACCGCCGCCCTGGGCGCCGCGGCCGCCACCTTGGCCGCCCCGGCCACCGCCCTGGCGCGGCTGCTGCCGCTGCTGAGGCGGCCGCCCGCCGCGCTGACGACGGTCGCCGCCCCCGCCCTGCTCGCCCTGCTCGGCCGCCTCGTCGTCCAGCCGCAGCGTCAGCGAGATCCGCTTGCGCGGGATGTCGATGTCGAGGACCTTCACCTTGACGATGTCCCCGGGCTTCACAACGTCCCGCGGGTCCTTGACGAACGTCTTCGACATCGCGGAGACGTGCACCAGGCCGTCCTGGTGGACACCGACGTCGACGAAGGCACCGAAGGCCGCCACATTGGTGACCACGCCCTCCAGGACCATCCCGGACGACAGGTCGGAGATCTTCTCGACGCCCTCCTTGAAGGTGGCCGTCTTGAACGCGGGCCGCGGGTCGCGCCCGGGCTTCTCCAGCTCCTTGAGGATGTCCGAGACGGTCGGCAGACCGAACGTCTCGTCCACGAACTCACCCGGCTTCAGCGAACGCAGCACACCCGTGTTGCCGATGAGCGACGCCACCTCCTGCCCGGACGTCTTCACCATGCGCCGGACGACCGGATATGCCTCCGGGTGCACGCTCGACGCGTCCAGCGGGTCGTCGCCGCCACGGATCCGCAGGAAGCCCGCGCACTGCTCGTACGCCTTCGGGCCGAGCCGCGCCACGCCCTTGAGCTGCGTACGCGACTTGAAGGGGCCGTTGGCGTCGCGGTGCGCCACGATGTTCTCGGCCAGCCCGGAGGTGATGCCGGAGACGCGGGACAGCAGCGGGGCCGACGCGGTGTTGACGTCCACACCCACGCCGTTCACACAGTCCTCCACCACCGTGTCCAGCGAGCGCGACAGCTTCACCTCGGACAGGTCGTGCTGGTACTGGCCGACACCGATCGACTTGGGGTCGATCTTCACCAGCTCGGCGAGCGGGTCCTGCAGCCGGCGCGCGATGGAGACGGCGCCGCGCAGCGACACGTCCATGTCGGGCAGCTCCTGCGAGGCGAACGCGGACGCCGAGTACACGGACGCGCCGGCCTCGGACACCATCACCTTGGTGAGGTTCAACTCCGGGTGCTTGGTGATGAGTTCGCCGGCCAGCTTGTCGGTCTCGCGGGACGCCGTGCCGTTGCCGATCGCGACCAGGTCGACCGCGTGCTCCTTCGCGAGGCGGGCCAGCTTGGCGATCGCCTCGTCCCACTTGTTCGCCGGGACGTGCGGGTAGATGACGTCCGTGGCCACCACCTTGCCGGTGGCGTCGATGACGGCGACCTTCACGCCCGTACGGAACCCGGGGTCCAGCCCCAGCGTCGCGCGCGTGCCGGCCGGGGCGGCGAGGAGCAGGTCGCGCAGGTTGGCCGCGAACACCTGGACGGCCTCGTCCTCGGCAGCCGTACGCAGCCGCAGCCGCAGGTCGATGCCGAGGTGCACCAGGATGCGGGTGCGCCAGGCCCAACGGACCGTGTCCTTCAGCCACTTGTCGCCCGGACGCCCGCGGTCGGCGATCTGGAACCTCCCGGCCACGATGCCCTCGTACGACGAAGGGCCGTCCGTGGCCTCCTCCGGCTCCAGGACGAGGTCGAGGACCTCCTCCTTCTCGCCGCGCAGCATCGCGAGGATGCGGTGCGAGGGCAGCTCGGTGAACGGCTCGGCGAAGTCGAAGTAGTCGGCGAACTTGGCGCCCGCCTCCTCCTTGCCGTCCCGCACCTTGGCGGCGAGGCGTCCGCGCACCCACATGCGCTCGCGCAGCTCGCCGATCAGGTCGGCGTCCTCCGAGAACCGCTCGGTCAGGATCGCGCGGGCGCCGTCGAGGGCGGCCTGCGGATCGGCGACGCCCTTGTCGGCGTCGACGAACGCGGCGGCGGCCGCGAGCGGTTCGACCGTCGGGTCGCCGAGCAGTCCGTCGGCCAGCGGTTCGAGGCCGGCCTCGCGCGCGATCTGCGCCTTTGTGCGCCGCTTGGGCTTGTACGGCAGGTAGATGTCCTCGAGCCGCGCCTTGGTCTCGGCCGCGCGGATCTGCGCCTCCAGCTCCTCGGTGAGCTTGCCCTGCTCGCGCACCGAGTCGAGGATCGCGGTCCGCCGCTCCTCCAGCTCCCGCAGATAGCGCAGCCGCTCCTCGATCGTGCGCAGCTGCGCGTCGTCGAGCATCTCGGTCGCTTCCTTGCGGTAGCGAGCGATGAAGGGCACCGTCGAACCGCCGTCGAGCAGCTCGACGGCAGACTTGACCTGCCGCTCCCGTACGCCGAGTTCCTCGGCGATCCTGCCTTCGATGGACACTGCTGCGCTGGACCCGGCTGTCGTCACGATCCCGTACCGCCTTCTCACTGGGGTTGCGCGGCAATTGTGGCAGGTGGCACCGACAGTCGGGGATCAGGGCAGCACCCGGCGGGGCGGCGCGGCGCCATCAGGCCCTGCGGCGCCGCGTGGAGGCCGAGACCCCACCGAACAGCCGGGCCGGGGCCCGGAAGGGCAGAGCGACGACGGCGCCGTTCGCACCACCGACCTGTCGCAGGATGCCCGCGACCGCACGGAACACACAACTCCCTTGTCCTCACTCGGCCGAGGTGAACCGGGAGGGGCCCGGGTACCCCGCAGCCGTCAGCCCTCGCCGGTGAGATCAGCCGGGAAAGTCCGCGCGACGAGTGCGCCCGCGCGAGGGCTGCTGCCGGCTCCGTCGATGGCGCGTCGCCGTGCTCCGTCCACTCGCTCGCCCCGTCCAGCGGCCTGCGCTGCCGTAGCTGCCCGGTGGCTGGGAGAGGGCGGGGTGCCCCGCTTTCGTCAGTGCTTGCCGGTGAGATCTGCCGGGAAGTCCGCGCGACGAGTGCGCCTCGCGCGAGACCTGCCGTCGGCTCCGCCCGCGCGCGTCGCGGTGCTCCGTCCACTCGCCGCCTCATCCAGCCCCCCGCCGCCGTAGCCGCCCAGCGGCCGGGAGAGAAGCCGGTTGCCCGCAACCGTCAACCCTTGCCGATCAGATCCGCCGGAAAAGCCCCCGCGACGAGTGCGGCCCGTGCGAACTCCGTTGCCAGCTCCGTCAGCCGTGCCACGCCCTCCGTGCCCAGGTGCTCGTACGGGGCGCGGTCCAGTCGGTCGGTCTCCGTCTCGATCTCCGCGCGGAGCGCGACGCCCCGCTCCGTCAGCTCGCCCTCCCCGTCCAGCAGCCCGCGCTCGCGCAACCGCCCGGACGCCGCGTCCCAGTCCTCCTGGCTCCATCCGCGCGTGCCGAACACCCACTTCGGCGTCATGCCCTTGCCGGTCGCGGTGTGGGTCACCATGGCCTCCAGGCCGTCAAGACCCGCGGACATCAGGACGGCGAGATGTCCGTCGCCGCGGTGCTCGCGCAGCAGTGTGGCCGCGTGGAAGTACGCCAGATGCGGCTGCTCGGGAACCGGCAGGTCGGCGTAGGCGGAGTACAGCGGCCGGGCGGGGCGCGAACAGGCGTCGGCGGCCCGCAGTGCCAGCCGTGCCGCCTCCGCCATCTCCGGCGACGCCACGGCTTCCTCGCCGAGCAGCCGACGCAAAGTCGCATCGACGGCACGCGCGCGTGCGCCCAGGATCTGCGCGGGCGTGGCGGTCTCCCACACGGCGGGCACGTACCGGGCCACGAGCTCGTACTTGTAGTTGTAGAACGTCGCCGTCACCGTGCCCGGCCCGACCGGCCCCAGGGCGGCCGCCCGCACGGCGAAGTTGACGGCCCTCGGGCGCGTGATACCGAGAGCGCCCAGTTCCCTGCCCACGTCGGGTGAGAAGTAGTACGTCGCGTGCAGGGAGTTGAGCCCGTTGTGGCAGCGGCGGCCGGCGCGCGGCTCAAGGGCGGCAGTAGTCATGCCCGGCACATTACCGACTGGTCGGTACGGACTCCAGTGGTGCGTCGCGATGGCAGGAAAGGTGGGCTCCTCGTCATTGCGGCCATGCCCGCACCCGCGAAGAATCGGTCGCATGGCGCAACGAACGGTCCTGGTGCTCCTCTTCGACGACGTCCAAAGCCTCGACGTCACCGGCCCCGTCGAGGTCTTCGCGGGCGCCGAGCTCCACACCCCCGGCACGTACCGCATCCGTACGGCCACCCTGGACGGCGCCCCGGTACGCACCTCCAGCGGCCTGACCCTCGTACCGGACACGTCCCTCGCCGAGGCGTCCGACCCGCACACCCTGCTCGTCCCGGGCGGCCAGGGCACCCGGCGTCCGCGGCGCGACCCCGGCCTGACGGACTGGCTGCGCGACCACGGCCCCCGCGCGCAGCGCCTCGTCTCCGTCTGCACCGGGGCGATCCTGCTCGCCGAGGCGGGCCTGCTCGACGGCCGCCGCGTCACGACCCACTGGGCGTACTGCGACAAACTCGCCCGCGACCACCCGGCCGTCGAGGTCGACCCCGACCCCATCTACGTCCGCGACGGACACGTCGCCACCTCGGCCGGCGTCACCTCGGGCATCGACCTCGCGCTCGCCCTGGTCGAGGAGGACCTGGGCCGCGAGGCGGCGCTGTCCATCGCCCGCCACCTGGTCGTCTTCCTGCGCCGGCCCGGAAACCAGGCCCAGTTCAGCGCCCAGCTCGCCGCGCAGACCGCCCAGCGCGAACCGCTGCGGGAGGTCCAGCAGTGGATCACCGAGCACCCCGCCGGAGACCTCACCGTGGAGTCGCTCGCCGCCCGCGCGAGCCTCTCTCCGCGCCACTTCGCCCGCGCGTTCCGGGCCGAGACCGGCATGACGCCCGGACGGTACGTCGACCGGGTCCGCCTCGAACACGCCCGGCGCCTCCTGGAGGACACCGCCGACGGCGTCGAGGAGATCTCCCGCGCCAGCGGCTACGGCACCTCCGAGGCCATGCGTCGCGCCTTCGTCAGAACCCTCGGAGCGGCTCCGGCCGAGTACCGCCGCCGGTTCCGCTCCGTACCCACCCACTGAAAGGACTTCGATGCAGATCGCCATCGTGCTCTTCGACCGCTTCACCGCCCTCGACGCCGTCGGCCCGTACGAGACCCTCGGGCGCCTCCCGGACGCGGAGACCGTCTTCGTCGCCGAGCGGACCGGCCCCGTCCGCAACGAGTCCGGCAACCTCGCCCTGGTCGCCGACCGGACGCTGGCCGAGGTGACCGCCCCCGACATCGTGGTCGTGCCGGGCGGCCCCGGCCAGACCCCGCAGATGGAGAACACCGTCCTCCTGGACTGGCTGCGCACCGCCGACGCGACCAGCACCTGGACGACGTCCGTGTGCACGGGCTCCCTGCTGCTCGCCGCGGCCGGCCTGCTCGAGGGCCGGCGTGCCACCTCGCACTGGCTGGCCCTGGACTTCCTGAAGCAGTTCGGCGCCGAGCCCACCGGGGAGCGGATGGTCTCCGACGGCAAGTACGTCACCGCGGCCGGTGTCTCCTCCGGCATCGACATGGGCCTGACCCTGCTCGGCAGGATCGCCGGCGACGAACACGCCCAGGCCGTCCAGCTGTTGACCGAGTACGACCCGCAGCCGCCCTACGACGCGGGCTCTCCGGAGAAGGCGCCCGCACGCCTGGTTGCGGAGTGCCGCTCCAGGAGCCGCTTCATCCTGACGTAGTCCAGCCGAAGCGCGGCTGCCTGCGCTCCAGGAAGGCGGCGACCCCCTCCGCGGTGTCGCCGCTGCCGCGCGCCTGCTGAGTCCAGTAGGCGTCCCGGTCGGTGCGCCCGTTCGCGAACTCCTTCGCCGCGGCCTGGGTGAGCTGCGAGCGGGACACCAGGATCCGGGCGAACTCCGCGACCCGCTTGGCGAGTTCGCCCTCGGGCAGCACCTCGTCCACCAGTCCGGTGCGCAGCGCCCGCTCCGCGTCGACCAACTCGCCGGAGAACAGCAGGTACTTCGCGGCGGCCGGACCCACCAGCGACACCAACCTCCTGGTGGAGGACGCCGGATACACGATCCCGAGCTTCGCCGGCGTCACCCCGAACAGCGACCCCTCCTCGGCGAACCGCAGATCACAGGCCGCCGCCAGCTGCGACCCGCCACCGACGCAGTGCCCGCGGACCGCGGCCAGCGTCGGCTTCGGGAAGGCGGCAAGGGCCTCCTCGGCGCGCACCGCGAGCCCCTGCGCCTCCTCCGGCGACCCTCGCAGCGTGGAGATGTCGGCCCCCGCGCAGAACGTCCCGCCCTCCCCGGTCAGCACCAGCGCCCGTACGTCCGGGTCGGCCGCGAGGGTGTCGAGCAGCGGCGGCAGCGCGGCCCACATCGCGGCCGTCATGGCGTTGCGCTTGGCCGGGTGGTGGATGACGACGGTGGCGACCGAGTCGGTGACACCGTGCAGCAGCTGGGGCTCCATGAGCCGGATGCTAGCCGCCCTGCCGACCGCGTGATCAAGTAGTCGGCTGCTACTGCCCGCCCGCGCTGCACCACGCCCAGGGCGACGCGCGGGATGAATCGGACGAGAAGGCCGTCAAACCCGTACAACCCGAAAAGTTCGCGAAGTCGGCTGAAGGGGGCAGGAGTAGTCCCACAACTGACCGTGTCATACGCCAACGGTCATAAGTGCTCGATATCCGCTGACTTGTGTTCAGTCATCCGGGGCACAGCGGATCGTTACCAACACTCGACGTGTGGTGACAATCGAGCGCAAGGGTGGCGACCGGACGATGGAGAACCACGGGCGGGGGACCGACCCACGCCCAGAGGGCGGCGCCGACGAGCCCGGCGACCCGGGGCCGGCCGAGCCGCTGCCGTACGAAGGTGTCTGGCGGTTCACCGCTCCCGCCGTCGACGCCTCCGTCCCGCAGGCGCGACACGCCGTGCGGGACCTGCTGTACCGCCAAGGGGTGCCCGTCTCCGAGGACCTCGTCCACAGCCTGCTGCTGATCGTCTCGGAGCTGGTCACCAACGCCGTAAGGCATGCCGCGCTGCTGTCACCGACACTCGCGGTGGAGGTCGCCGTCGGCGCCGAGTGGGTGCGGGTGTCCGTGGAGGACAACCACCCCTACCGCCCGACCGCCCTGGAGGCCGACCACGGCCAGACCGGCGGCCGGGGGCTGCTTCTGGTGAGCGAGGTCACCCGGGAGGCGGGCGGTGTCTGCGACGTCGAGCACACGGCGAGCGGCGGCAAGGTGATCTGGGCCGCCCTGCCGCTCAAACCCGTACGCGTGCCCTGACCGTCACCAGCCGGCCGAGGGACCCGTCAGCTCCTTGACCGCCGGACGGGCCGCGTCCAGCACGGTCATGAACCACGACGAGAAGGTGTCCTGCGCGTGCCGCTCCGCGAGTTCCGCGGGGGTCACGAAGGCCGTCGTGCCGACCTCCTCCGGGTCCGGCCGCAGCGCGGACTGCACCAGGCCGACGAACAGGTGGTTGTACTCCTGCTCGACCAGGCCGGAGTCCGGGTCGGGGTGGTTGTAGCGGACCGTGCCCGCCTCGGCGAGCAGCGACGGGGACACGCCCAGCTCCTCGTACGTCCGCCGGGCCGCCGCCGCGAAGGGCGCCTCGCCGGGGTAGGGGTGACCGCAGCAGGTGTTGGACCACACGCCGGGGGAGTGGTACTTGCCCAGCGCCCGCTGCTGCAGCAGCAGCCGGCCGCGCTCGTCGAAGAGGAAGACGGAGAAGGCGCGGTGCAACTGCCCCGGCGGCTGGTGGGCGGCGAGCTTCTCCGCGGTGCCGATCGTGACGCCGTTCTCGTCGACCAGTTCCAGCAAAATCGCGTCTGCGGTGCCGTTCGACGGACTGTGCGTCGCGGTGGCAGGTGTGATCGGCATACCCATCCTTCACATCGGTCTTCGCGCCCCAAGTCTGCCGTACGAAACCGGCACTCCCGGCACTTCACGGCACGACCGCATGTCCCGCGCGCGGCGCGGGCCACGGCCGTCACCGGTAGGAGACCGGAAGAGGGGCCCGGTGGTTGATCGTGCCCGGTGCGATCGGCGGGGAACCGTCCGGGCAGCGCTGTGAGGCTTAACGACGCAGGGTCGCGCCGGACGGCTGCATTCCGGCCAGGGGGCGCCTCAGTTGTCTCAATGGCACAGCTTCGCCTCGTGTTCCGCGTGCCCGCCCGGTTCCAGCTGGAAGGTGCAGTGCGCCACGTCGAAGTGGTCGCCCAGGCACTCCTGGAGCTCGTGCAGCATCTTCTCGTGGCCGATCGCACTGAGGACGTCGGAGCGCACGACCACGTGCGCCGACAGCACCGGCATCCCGGACGTGATCGTCCACGCGTGCAGGTCGTGGACGTCCTCGACGCCGTCCAGACCCAGGATGTGCGCGCGTACGTCCGCCATGTCGACGTCCCTGGGGGCCGACTCCAGCAGGACGTCCAGGGTCTCGCGCAGCAGCTTCCAGGTGCGCGGCACGATCATCAGGCCGATGACGAGCGAGGCGATGGGGTCGGCGGCCTGCCAGCCTGTGGCGAGGATCACCAGCGCCGAGACGATCACGGCGAGCGAACCGAGCGCGTCCGCCGCCACCTCCAGGAACGCCCCGCGCACGTTCAGGCTCTCCGACTGGCCGCGCACCAGCAGCGTCAGCGAGATCATGTTCGCGACCAGGCCGATCAGACCGAACACGATGGTCAGCCCGCCCTCGGTGTCGGCCGGCGTGACGAACCGCTGGATCGCCTCGTACAGGACATAGCCGCCGACGCCGAGCAGCAGCAGGCAGTTGGCGAGCGCGGCGAGGATCTCGGCGCGGGCGTACCCGAAGGTGCGGTTGCCGGTCGGCGGGCGGTTCGCGAAGTGGATGGCGAGGAGTGCCATGCCGAGGCCGAGCGCGTCGGTCGCCATGTGGGCGGCGTCCGCGATCAGTGCGAGCGAGTCCGCGAGCATGCCGCCGACGATCTCGACCACCATGACGGTGAGCGTGATCGACAGCGCTACGCGCAGCCGCCCGCGGTACGCCTGCGCGGCCGTACCGGTGGGCGGCGCATGCGCGTGCGAGTGCCCGTGATCGTGCCCAGCCCCCATGACAGCCGCCCTCCTGTATTCCGTCCCGGGATCACAGTGAACTACGGGTGGGGGGTATTGAGCAACGCGGCACTGAACACCGTTGTCATGTGCCCTGACCTGCGGAAACGATATGCAGGTCAGGGCACCCTCAGTTGCTTTCCGGCCGTTGCTCTCCGTGGTGCAGCAGCCAGCCCTGCCATGCCGACTCGACCATCTCGCGCACCCCGCGCCGGGCCGTCCAGCCCAGCTCCTCGGTGGCCCGGGCGGCGGACGCGACCGCACGGGGCGCGTCCCCGGGGCGGCGGGCCTCGACGAGGGGCGGGCGGCGGTCGCCGGTGACCTCGGCGATGACCGTGACCAGCTCGCGCACGGAGACGCCCTCGCCCCGGCCGATGTTCACGGTCAGATCGCCGCTCGCGTTCTTGCCCAGCCTGCGCGCCGCCGCCAGATGCGCCTCAGCGAGGTCGGCGACGTGGATGTAGTCGCGGATGCAGGTGCCGTCCGGCGTCGGATAGTCGGCGCCGAAGATCCGCGGGGCCTCGTCACGGGTGAGCCGGTCGAAGATCATGGGGACGATGTTGAAGACGCCCGTGTCGGCCAGCTCCGGTGCGGCCGCGCCCGCCACGTTGAAGTAGCGCAGGCAGACCGTCGAGATGCCGTGCGCTCTGCCCGCCGCCCGCACCAGCCACTCGCCGGTGAGCTTGGTCTCGCCGTACGGGTTCACCGGCGCGCACGGGGTGTCCTCCGTGATCAGGTCGACGTCCGGGTTGCCGTAGACGGCCGCGGACGAGGAGAACAGGAACTTCCTGATCCCGGCCTCGGCGACCGCATCGAGGAGCGTCGCGAGACCGCCGACGTTCTCCCGGTAGTAGCGGGCGGGCTGCGCCACGGACTCGCCGACCTGCTTGCGCGCCGCGAGGTGGACGACGCCGGTCACCCCGTACTGGCCGAAGACCCGTTTCAGCAGGTCGCCCTCGAGCGACGAGCCCTCGACGAGCGGCACGTCCGCCGGCAGTCGCGCGGGGAATCCGGCCGAGAGGTCGTCCAGCGCGACGACGCGCTCCCCGGCGTCGGTCATGGCCCGCGCCACATGGGCCCCGATGTATCCCGCTCCGCCTGTGATCAGCCATGTCATGGTCGCCCACCCTATGTCGACATCGTGAGGCGATCCCCAATGTCCGGGATGCCGTGATCTGGGCAGCGCGGTTTGTGGGCGGGACGTCGAATCACCCATGATGATCGCGGCAAAGGCCAGTGGAGACGGCGTTGATCAGTCCGTGAACGGGCGGTGAACGGAGCTCTCCGAGCATCCGATAGCCTCTGCCGACATGCCGCCCGCCTGGTGCAGCCAAGGGGCGCCCCCATCGTGCACATGACCGGCGCCAGCGCGTCGGCACCCAGGGAGTGAGTTCGGTTGTCGACCGCCATCCTCACCGGTCAGCCGGTCCCCGGATCGTCGATCGAGGGCGATCTGCGGTCCCTCGGCTACGACGTACGGGTCGCCTCCGACGCCGTCGACGCCGAGACGCTCCTCGCCCAGGTCCCCGGCGACCAGCGGGTCGCCGTGGTCGACTCCCGCTTCGTGGGCCACGTGCACGCACTGCGCCTCGGCCTCACCGACCCCCGCTTCCCGCTCGCCGCGGTCTCCGGCGCCCTCACGGCCCAGCCGGCCGGCCGCCAGGCGCTGACCCGCGCGATGGCTCGCGAGAACTCGGCGGGCGGCGGCACCGCGGTCGCCGTCGACAGCCTCGCCGACCGCATAGTCACCGCCCTCGACGCCGACGGCACCGACGTCCACCGCCCCGAACTGGGCAGCCTGGTGGCCGAAGTTCCGGCCGACCCGCAGGCCCGCAACGAGGCACGGCAGGCGGTCGCCGCCGTCGACGACGAGGCCGTACGCCTGAAGTCGGCCGTGAAGTCCCGTGACGGCTTCTTCACCACGTTCTGCATCAGCCCGTACTCCCGCTACATCGCCCGCTGGTGTGCCCGCCGGGGCCTGACTCCGAACCAGGTCACCACCGCCTCCCTGCTCACCGCGCTGATCGCGGCGGGTTGCGCGGCCACCGGCACCCGCCTCGGCTTCGTCGCGGCCGGCGTCCTGCTCATCGCGTCCTTCGTCCTGGACTGCACCGACGGCCAGTTGGCCCGCTACTCCCTGCAGTACTCCACGCTCGGCGCCTGGCTCGACGCCACCTTCGACCGGGCCAAGGAGTACGCCTACTACGCCGGCCTCGCCCTCGGAGCGGCCCGCGGTGGCGACGACGTATGGGCCCTCGCCCTCGGCGCGATGATCCTGCAGACCTGCCGGCACGTCGTCGACTTCTCCTTCAACGAGGCGAACCACGACGCCACCGCCAACACCAGCCCCACAGCGGCCCTTTCGGACAAGCTGGACAGCGTCGGCTGGACGGTGTGGGTACGGCGCATGATCGTGCTCCCGATCGGCGAGCGCTGGGCGATGATCGCCGTCCTGACCGCGGTGACGACTCCCCGCATCACCTTCTACGTCCTGTTGATCGGCTGCGCCTTCGCGGCGACGTACACGACGGCGGGCCGCGTGCTGCGGTCGCTGACCCGCAAGGCCCGGCGCACCGACCGGGCGGCGCAGGCGCTGGCGGACCTCGCGGACAACGGACCCCTGGCCGGACTCACGGCGCGTGTGTCGCGCGCCCCTCTCGGAGCCCCGCTGCTGGTGGCGCTGGGCGGCACGGCAGTCCTGGCCGTCGCCCTCTTCTCCGGCGTGACCTGGGCGCCCGTCGCGGGTGCCGTCGTCTACACGTTCGCGGCCGGCCAGGCGCTGCACCGCCCCCTCAAGGGCGCCCTCGACTGGCTGGTCCCGCCGCTGTTCCGGTTCGCCGAATACGGCACCGTCCTCGTACTCGCAGCCAAAGCGGACGTGAACGGAGCCCTTCCTGCGGCTTTCGGCCTGGTGGCGGCCGTCGCCTACCATCACTACGACACGGTGTACCGCATCCGCGGCAACGCCGGAGCGCCCCCGGCCTGGCTGGTGCGCGCCATCGGGGGGCACGACGGGCGGACGCTGCTCGTCACCGTTCTCGCCGCCGCGCTCACCGCGTCGCAGTTCACGGTCGCGCTCACGGTGCTCGCCGTGGCCGTGGCCCTGCTGGTGCTCGTGGAGAGCATCCGCTTCTGGGTGTCCGCTGGGGCGCCCGCCGTACACGATGAAGGAGAACCCGCATGATCGGCCTCGTGCTGGCGGCCGGCGCCGGACGGCGTCTGCGCCCCTACACCGACAGCCTGCCCAAGGCTCTGGTGCCGGTGGGGCCCGCGGGCATAGAGGGCGAACCGACGGTCCTGGACCTGACGCTCGGCAACTTCGCCGAGATCGGTCTGACCGAGGTCGCGATCATCGTCGGCTACCGCAAGGAGGCCGTGTACGAGCGCAAGGCCGCCCTGGAGCAGAAGTACGGCCTCAAGCTCACCCTCATCGACAACGACAAGGCCGAGGAGTGGAACAACGCCTACTCCCTGTGGTGCGGCCGTGACGCCCTCAAGGACGGCGTGATCCTCGCCAACGGCGACACCGTGCACCCGGTCTCCGTCGAGAGGACGCTGCTCGCCGCCCGCGGCGAGGGCAGGAAGATCATCCTCGCCCTGGACACGGTGAAGAACCTGGCGGACGAGGAGATGAAGGTCGTCGTCGACCCCGCGCAGGGGATGACGAAGATCACCAAGCTGATGGACCCGGCCGAGGCCACCGGCGAGTACATCGGCGTCACCCTCATCGAGGGCGACGCGGCACCCGAACTGGCCGACGCCCTCAAGGCGGTCTGGGAGACCGACCCGCAGCAGTTCTACGAGCACGGGTACCAGGAACTCGTGAACCGCGGCTTCCGGATCGACGTGGCGCCGATCGGCGACGTCAAGTGGGTCGAGATCGACAACCACGACGATCTGGCCAAGGGACGGGAGATCGCGTGCCAGTACTGACGAGGCTGATTCCTTCGCCGCTCGTCGTGGACATCCGCCCGGGTGCCCTCGACGACCTGGCGTGCGTGCTGGCCGACGAGCGGATCTCGCAGTCCGGGAAGCTCGCCGTAGCGGTCAGCGGCGGCTCCGGCGCCAAGCTGCGCCGCCGGCTCGAGCCGACCCTGCCGGGCGCCACCTGGTACGAGGTCGGCGGCGGCACCCTCGACGACGCGATCCGACTGGCCGGTGACATGAAGGCCGGGCACTACGACGCGGTCGTGGGCCTCGGCGGCGGCAAGATCATCGACTGTGCCAAGTTCGCCGCGGCGCGCATCGGCCTGCCGCTGGTCGCCGTACCGACGAACCTCGCGCACGACGGCCTGTGCTCGCCGGTCGCGACCCTCGACAACGACGCGGGCCGCGGTTCCTACGGTGTGCCCAACCCGATAGCGGCCGTCATCGACCTCGACGTCATCCGCGAGGCGCCGGTGCGCTTCGTGCGCGCGGGCATCGGCGACGCGATCTCCAACATCAACGCGATCGCGGACTGGGAGCTCGCGAACCGTGTCAAGGGCGAGAAGATCGACGGGCTCGCGGCCGCCATGGCCCGCCAGGCCGGCGAGGCGGTGCTGCGGCACCCGGGCGGCGTCGGGGACAACCGCTTCCTCCAGGTGCTCGCCGAGGCCCTGGTCCTCACGGGCGTCGCGATGTCGATCTCGGGCGACTCACGCCCCGCCTCGGGCTCCTGCCACGAGATCAACCACGCCTTCGACCTGCTGTTCCCCAAGCGTGCTGCCGCCCACGGCGAGCAGTGCGGACTCGGCGCGGCCTTCGCGATGTACCTGCGCGGCGCCCACGAGGAGTCGGCGTACATGGCAGAGGTGCTGCGCCGGCACGGGCTGCCGGTACTGCCGGAGGAGATCGGCTTCACCGTGGACGAGTTCGTCCGCGTCGTGGAGTTCGCTCCCCAGACCCGGCCCGGCCGCTACACGATCATCGAACATCTCGACCTCAAGACCGACCAGATCAAGGACATCTACGCCGACTATGTCAAGGCCATCGGTAGCTGAACTCCGCCCGGTCGTCCACCCCGCAGGGGTCAAGGACCGGCGAAGCGGTGAGCACTGGATGGGACGCCTCTACATGCGTGAGGTGTCCCTGCGGGTCGACCGCTACCTGGTGAACACCAGGGTCACGCCCAACCAGCTCACGTACCTGATGACCGTCTTCGGCGTGCTCGCGGCCCCGGCCCTGCTGGTGCCGGGGATCGCGGGCGCGGTGCTGGGCGTGGTGTGCGTCCAGATGTATCTGCTGCTGGACTGCGTCGACGGCGAGATCGCGCGCTGGAAGAAGCAGTACTCGCTGAACGGGGTCTACCTCGACCGCGTCGGCGCCTACCTCACCGACGCCGCCGTGCTGGTCGGCTTCGGGCTGCGCGCCGCCGATCCGTGGGGCAGCGGCCGTATCGACTGGCTGTGGGCCTTCCTCGGCACCCTGGCCGCGCTCGGAGCCATCCTGATCAAGGCGGAGACCGACCTGGTCGGCGTCGCCCGGCACCAGGCCGGGAAGCCGCCCGTCCAGGAGGCCGCCGCCGAGATGCGCTCCTCGGGCATGGCGCTGGCCCGCCGGGCCGCCGCCGCGTTCAAGTTCCACCGGCTGGTCCTCGGCATCGAGGCGTCCCTGCTGATCCTGGTCCTGGCGATCGTGGACCAGATGCGCGGCGACCTCTTCTTCACACGGCTCGGCGTCGCGGTGCTGGCCGGCATCGCGCTCCTGCAGACGCTGCTGCACCTCGTGTCCATCCTCGCCTCCAGCAGGCTGAAGTGAGCGGCATGAAGGTCGGCGCGGTGATCATCACGATGGGCAACCGCCCCGACGAACTCAGGGCCCTGCTCGACTCGGTCGCCAAGCAGGACGGCGACAAGGTCGAGGCGGTCGTCGTCGGCAACGGCTCGCCCGTCCCGGACGTCCCCGAAGGCGTCCGTACGATCGAGCTGCCCGAGAACCTCGGCATCCCCGGCGGTCGCAACGTCGGCATGGAAGCCTTCGGCCCCAGCGGCCGCGACGTCGACATATTGATGTTCCTCGACGACGACGGGCTCCTCGCCCAGCACGACACCGCCGAGCTGTGCCGCCAGGCCTTCGAGGCGGACCCGAAGCTCGGCATCATCAGCTTCCGTATCGCCGACCCCGAGACGGGGGTCACCCAGCGCCGCCACGTCCCGCGGCTGCGGGCCGCCGACCCGATGCGCTCCTCCCGGGTCACCACCTTCCTCGGCGGCGCCAACGCGGTCCGTACGAAGGTCTTCGCCGAAGTCGGCGGGCTCCCGGACGAATTCTTCTACGCCCACGAGGAAACCGACCTCGCATGGCGTGCCCTCGACGCGGGCTGGATGATCGACTACCGGTCCGACATGGTGCTGTACCACCCGACGACCGCACCCTCGCGGCACGCGGTCTACCACCGCATGGTCGCCCGCAACCGCGTCTGGCTGGCCCGCCGCAACCTCCCGGCGCTCCTGGTTCCGGTCTACCTCGGCGTCTGGCTGCTGCTCACCCTCGTCCGCCGCCCCTCGCGGCCCGCCCTGAAAGCATGGTTCGGCGGGTTCCGGGAAGGCTGGACCACTCCGTGCGGGCCGCGCAGGCCCATGAAGTGGCGTACGGTGTGGCGGCTGACTCGACTGGGCCGGCCTCCGGTGATCTGACAAGCTCGTTCCTGAGAGCAATCGGGCCCCACCGGGGTCCCAGGCTCATGCCATGCCCGTACAGGCTGCGCATCTCGAAGACGAAAGTTTCCACTAGTGAGTGAGACAACACACGACGGCACGGTCGCCCTCAGCGCCTCCGTGTCGCCCGACGAGGGCCTCGGGGCGGGGCAACTCGCCACCAAGTACGGGCTGACCGTGAGCGGTGCCCGGCCGTCCCTCGTCGAGTACGTCCGCCAGCTCTGGGACCGGCGTCACTTCATCCTCGCCTTCTCCCGCGCGAAGCTGACCGCCCAGTACAGCCAGGCCAAGCTCGGCCAGCTGTGGCAGGTCGCGACGCCGCTGCTGAACGCGGCCGTGTACTTCTTCATCTTCGGCGTCATCCTGAACGCCAGCCGGGGCATGTCGAAGGAGGTGTACATCCCGTTCCTGGTCACGGGCGTCTTCGTGTTCACCTTCACGCAGAGCTCGGTGATGGCGGGCGTACGCGCGATCTCCGGCAACCTCGGCCTGGTCCGCGCGCTGCACTTCCCGCGCGCCTCGCTGCCGATCTCCTTCGCGCTGCAGCAGCTCCAGCAGCTGCTGTTCTCGATGATCGTGCTGTTCGCCGTCGCGATCGGCTTCGGCAGCTATCCGGACCTGTCCTGGGCGCTGATCGTCCCGATTCTCGCGCTGCAGTTCCTCTTCAACACAGGCCTGGCGCTGATCATGGCCCGCGCGGGCGCCAAGACCCCGGACCTGGCCCAGCTGATGCCTTTCATCATGCGGACGTGGATGTACGCGTCCGGCGTGATGTTCTCCATCCCGATCATGCTGGCCGACAAGCCGCAGTGGGTGGCGACGGTCCTGCAGTGGAACCCGGCCTCCATCTACATGGACCTGATGCGCTTCGCGCTGATCGAGGGTTACGACGCGGAGAACCTCCCCGACCACGTCTGGGCGGCCGCGGGCGGCTGGGCCCTGCTCATCGCCCTCGGCGGCTTCGTGTACTTCTGGAAGGCGGAGGAGAGGTACGGCCGTGGCTGAGCAGCAGACCGACCAGCAGATCGACGAGCAGATCGATCAGCCGATCGACCAGCAGACCGGCGAGCGGATCCCCACCGTCATCGCCGACGAACTGCACATCGTCTACCGCGTCCACGGCGCGAAGACCGGCAAGGGCAGCGCCACCGCCGCCCTCAGCCGCATCGTCAAGCGAGGCTCCGACGACACGGCGCGCGGCGTGCGCAAGGTGCACGCCGTCAAGGGCGTCTCCTTCGTCTCCTACCGCGGCGAGGCCATCGGCCTGATCGGATCCAACGGCTCCGGCAAGTCGACCCTGCTGCGCGCCATCGCCGGCCTGCTCCCGGCGGAGAAGGGCCGCGTCTACACCAACGGCCAGCCCTCGCTGCTGGGCGTGAACGCGGCTTTGATGAACGACCTGACGGGCGAGCGCAACGTCATATTGGGCGGGCTCGCGATGGGGATGACCCGCGAGCAGATCAGGGAGCGCTACCAGGAGATCGTCGACTTCTCGGGCATCAACGAGAAGGGCGACTTCATCACCCTCCCGATGCGCACCTACTCCTCCGGCATGGCGGCCCGCCTGCGCTTTTCCATCGCCGCGGCCAAGGATCACGACGTGCTGATGATCGACGAGGCCCTCGCCACCGGTGACCGCAAGTTCCAGAAGCGCTCCGAGGAACGCATCCGTGAGCTGCGCAAGGAAGCCGGCACCGTGTTCCTCGTCAGTCACAACAACAAGTCGATCCGGGACACCTGCGACCGCGTTTTGTGGCTGGAACGCGGCGAGCTGCGCATGGACGGGCCCACCGAAGAGGTCCTCAAGGAGTACGAGAAGTTCACGGGCAAGTAGTCCACTGCGATATGGGCAGACAGGCCCAGCACGCTTCGCGGGGCCCCACCGGAACTGCTTCGGTGGGGCCCCGCGTCTGCAAAGGAAACGTCAACTCGGTTTCGCCCAAGGAATCTTGACGCCAATCGGTGTGTTGTTGTGATGTGCAGGACACCCCAGGGAACCTCGCTGCGTTGTACAACGTAAGCTGTACCGGTCCCGAAACGCGGCAAGTGGGGCGATAATGCGCGACACCCTCAACGGGGACCGTCGCGCGGACAGCCGGGCGGCGTGTCCGAAATAGTATGCATTGCGTCGGCAGTGTAGAACGGGAGATGTGACGGCAATGGCTACGGAAACTCCCCAGCTGAACGCAGCACGTGCCGTCCCCGCTGCCCCGGGCGGTCACCGGTGACGGGAACCGGCACGTCGCACGCCGTTGATCCGGAGCGCAGCACGCTCGACAAGGCCGCGGGCGAGAACTTCCCCGTGGCGCCTTTCTTCCTGCCCAAAGCCTGGCGCGCCGACCTCATGGCCGTGTACGGCTTCGCCCGCCTCGTCGACGACATCGGCGACGGCGACCTGGCCCCCGGCGGCGCCGACGCCCGTCTGCTCGGCGTGTCGCCCGAGGAGGCCGAGGACCGGCTGCTGCTCCTGGACGCCTTCGAAACCGACCTGAACCGGGTCTTCGACTCGACCCCGCGCCACCCGATCCTGCGCCGCCTCCAGCCGACCGTCGCGCGCCATGCGCTCACCCCCGAGCCCTTCCTCGGCCTGATCGCCGCCAACCGCCAGGACCAGCTCGTCAGCCGGTACGAGACCTACGACGACCTGCTCGCCTACTGCGAACTGTCGGCCAACCCCGTCGGCCGCCTGGTCCTCTCCGTGACCGGCACCTCGACCCCCGAACGCGTCCGGCTCTCGGACGCGATCTGCACGGCGCTTCAGATCGTCGAACACCTGCAGGACGTCGCCGAGGACCTCGGCCGCGACCGCATCTATCTGCCCGCCGAGGACATGAAGCAGTTCCATGTTCAAGAGGCGGATCTCGCCACGTCCACCGCGGGCGCATCGTTGCGCGCACTGGTTGCATACGAAGCACAACGCGCCGGCGATCTCCTGAATGAAGGCGCCCCCTTGGTGGGTAGCGTCCACGGCAGGTTGAAGCTGCTGCTCGCGGGGTTCGTGGCGGGGGGAAGGGCGGCGATCCGTGCGATCGCCGCCGCGGAATACGACGTACTTCCCGGCCCGCCCAAGCCCGGCAAGGTACAGCTGCTGCGCGAGGTGGGCGTGACTCTGCGAGGAGAGGGGTGATCCGGACCGTGGAGTCGGAACAACACGTGTCCGCACCGGTACTCGCCGCCTACAGCTACTGCGAGGCCGTCACCGGACAGCAGGCCCGTAACTTCGCGTACGGCATCAGGTTGCTGCCGACGTCCAAGCGCCGCGCGATGTCGGCGCTCTACGCGTTCTCCAGGCGCGTCGACGACATCGGCGACGGCGCGCTGGCCGACGAGGTCAAGGCGGCAAGACTCGAGGACACCAGGGCGCTGCTGACCCGGGTGCGCGACGGCTCGGTCGCCGAGGACGACATCGACCCGGTGGCGGTCGCCCTGACCCATGCCGCCGACACCTTCCCGATCCCGCTCGACGGTCTGGACGAGCTCATCGACGGCGTGCTGATGGACGTGCGCGGTGAGACGTACGAGACCTGGGACGACCTGAAGGTCTACTGCCGCTGTGTCGCGGGCGCCATCGGGCGGCTCTCGCTCGGCGTGTTCGGCACGGAACCGGGGGCGCGCGGCGCCGAGCGTGCCCCGGAGTACGCCGACACGCTGGGGCTCGCGCTGCAGCTCACCAACATCCTCAGAGACGTCCGCGAGGACGCCGAGGGCGGCCGTACCTATCTGCCCGCCGACGACCTCGCGAAATTCGGGTGCTCGGCCGGGTTCAGCGGGCCGACCCCGCCGGACGGCTCCGACTTCGCGGGCCTCGTGCACTTCGAAGTGCGACGGGCCCGCGCTCTTTTCGCCGAGGGCTATCGGCTGCTGCCCATGCTCGACCGGCGCAGCGGCGCCTGCGTCGCCGCGATGGCCGGCATCTACCGCCGCCTGCTCGACCGCATCGAGCGCGACCCGGAGGCCGTGCTGCGCGGCCGGGTCTCGCTGCCCGGGCGGGAGAAGGCGTATGTCGCCGTCCGCGGCCTGTCCGGCCTGGATGCGCGGCATGTGACGCGGAGGACCGTCAGGAGGCGCGCCTGATGGACAAAACGGTCCAAGGTGATGCCACTGGCGAAAAGCGGCACGCAACCCTCCGGACGGGGACGGCGTCCCTGACTGCAACGGTCTGCCGTGCACGGTTCAACCACGGCAGTCGCGCAGGGGAGGGCGCACGATGAGCGACGACGGCACGCGGTCCGACGAGCCGCTCGCGGATCCGGCGGGGCGTTCCGGAAGGGACGCCGTCGTGATCGGCGGCGGGCTCGCCGGCATCACCGCCGCGCTCGCGCTCGCCGACGCCGGAGTGCGCGTCACCCTGATCGAGGGCCGGCCGAGACTCGGTGGCCTGGCCTTCTCCTTCCAGCGCGGCGAACTGACCGTCGACAACGGACAGCATGTGTACCTGCGCTGCTGCACCGCCTACCGCTGGTTCCTCGACCGTATCGAGGGAACGGCGCTGGCGCCGCTGCAGGATCGTCTCGACGTGCCCGTACTCGACGTCGACAAGCCCGAGGGGCGGCGGCTCGGCCGCCTGCGGCGCGACGCGCTGCCGGTGCCTCTGCATCTGGGGCGCAGCCTCGCCACGTACCCGCATCTCTCGCTCGCCGAGCGGGCCAGAGTGGGGCGTGCCGCGCTCGCGCTCAAGGGGCTCGACCTCGCCGATCCGAACCTGGACACCCAGAACTTCGGCAGCTGGCTGACCGCCCACGGTCAGTCGGCGCGTGCCGTCGAGGCCCTGTGGGACCTGGTCGGGGTCGCCACCCTCAACGCGGTCGCGGGCGACTCCTCGCTGGGGCTCGCCGCGATGGTGTTCAAGACCGGTCTGCTGTCCGAACCGGGCGCGGCCGACATCGGATGGGCGCGCGTCCCGCTGGGCGAACTGCATGACCGGCTCGCCCACAAGGCGCTCGACTCCGCGGGCGTGCGTACCGAGGTCCGTACACGCGTCACCTCCATCTCTACTGACGAGAACGGGCGTTGGAGCGTTCAGGTTCCCGGCGAGACCCTCCGGGCGGACGCCGTCGTCCTCGCCGTACCCCAACGCGAGGCCCACGATCTTCTGCCCGCGGGCGCCCTCGACGCCCCTGACCAGCTGCTCGACATCGGCACCGCGCCGATCCTCAACGTGCACGTCGTCTATGACCGGAAGGTGCTGAACCAGCCGTTCTTCGCGGCCCTCGGCACCCCCGTGCAGTGGGTCTTCGACCGCACCGACGCGTCCGGCCTGCGCGAGGGCCAGTACCTGGCGCTGTCGCAGTCGGCCGCCCACGACGAGATCGAGGAACCGGTCGCCGCGCTGCGCGAGCGCTACCTGCCCGAACTGGAACGACTGCTGCCCGGCACCCGCGGTGCCGAGGTCAAGGACTTCTTCGTGACCAGGGAGCGCACGGCGACGTTCGCTCCCGCCCCAGGCGTCGGACGGCTGCGGCCCGGCGCCCGCACCAAAGCTCCCGGCCTGTACCTGGCCGGAGCGTGGACCGCCACCGGGTGGCCCGCGACCATGGAGAGTGCGGTCCGCAGTGGCGTGAGTGCGGCGGACGCCGCGCTGAGCGCCCTGGGCCGGCCCCGCCCCCGCCATCTCTTCGAGTTCGAGGAGGCGGCCTGATGCTCGATCAGCACGCGGCAGGCCCCCGCACCCCCGGTACCGCAACAAGAGGAGAGACTGTGCCCACTGTGCCCCCGGCCGAGACGGCTGCCGACGCGGTGGACGTGACCGCGCTCCTGGAGCGCGGCCGGACCCTTGCCACACCGGTACTGCGGGCGGCCGTCGACCGCCTGGCCCCTCCCATGGACACCGTTTCCGCCTACCACTTCGGCTGGATCGACGCCGAGGGCAACCCCGCCGACGGCGATGGCGGCAAGGCCGTTCGCCCCGCCCTCGCGGTGCTCTCGGCCGAGGTCACCGGCGCCGCTCCCGAGGTCGGCATCCCCGGCGCCGTGGCCGTCGAGCTCGTCCACAACTTCTCACTCCTGCACGACGACCTGATGGACGGCGACGAGCAGCGCCGCCACCGCGACACCGTCTGGAAGGTGCACGGCCCCGCCCAGGCGATCCTCGTCGGCGACGCCCTGTTCGCTCTCGCCAACGAGATCCTGCTGGAACTCGGCACCGTCGAGGCCGGCCGCGCCACCCGCCGCCTGACCACCGCCACCCGCGCCCTCATCGACGGCCAGGCGCAGGACATCTCCTACGAGCACCGCGACCGTGTCAGCGTCGAGGAGTGCCTGGAGATGGAGGGCAACAAGACCGGCGCCCTGCTCGCCTGCGCCAGCTCCATCGGCGCGGTGCTCGGCGGCGCGGACGACCGCACCGCCGACACCCTGGAGAAGTACGGCTACCACCTGGGCCTCGCCTTCCAGGCCGTCGACGACCTCCTCGGCATCTGGGGCGACCCGGTCTCCACCGGCAAGCAGACCTGGAGCGACCTGCGTCAGCGCAAGAAGTCCCTGCCGGTCGTGGCCGCGCTCGCGGCGGACGGCCCCGCCGCCGAGCGGCTCGGCGAGCTGCTCGCCGCCGACGCCAAGAGCAGCGACTTCGAGAACTTCTCCGAAGAGGAGTTCGCGGCCCGGGCCGACCTCATCGAGAAGGCCGGCGGCCGTGAGTGGACGGCCCAGGAGGCGCGCCGCCAGCACACCATCGCCATCGGTGCCCTCGACGCCATCGACATGCCCGACCGGGTGCGGGCTCAGTTCACGGCGCTCGCCGACTTCGTCGTCGTACGAAAGAGATGATCACTATCGGTCGAATAGCCCTCGCGTAGTCGCCGGCCGGTGCTGCGAGGAAAGGAAGAGCACCGGCCGACGGCGGACCCACAGCAGAGCACCACTTGCACACTGCACGAAGGGGAAGCCATGACAGCGACGACCGACGGAAGCACCGGGGCTCTCCCGCCCCGCGCTGCCTCGGCCAGCGAAACCGACAGCACCACCCCCGTGGCGGCGGGGGTACGCGATGCCGCCGTACGCGCCACACAACGTTCCACCGACTTCCTGCTCTCCCAGCAGGACGCCCAGGGCTGGTGGAAGGGCGACCTCGAGACCAACGTGACGATGGACGCCGAGGACCTGCTCCTACGGCAGTTCCTGGGGATCCTCGACGAGGCCACCGCGCAGGCCACCGCCCTGTTCGTCCGCGGCGAGCAGCGCGAGGACGGCACCTGGGCCAGCTTCTACGGCGGACCGGGCGAACTCTCCACCACCATCGAGGCGTACGTCGCCCTGCGCCTGGCCGGCGACACACCCGACGCACCGCACATGGCGAAGGCCTCGGAGTGGATCCGCGAGCAGGGCGGCGTCGCCTCGGCCCGCGTCTTCACCCGGATCTGGCTCGCCCTGTTCGGCTGGTGGAAGTGGGAGGACCTGCCCGAACTCCCGCCGGAACTCATCTACTTCCCGAAGTGGATGCCGCTCAACATCTACGACTTCGGGTGCTGGGCCCGGCAGACGATCGTGCCGTTGACCGTCGTGTCCGCGAAGCGGCCGGTACGGCCCGCGCCCTTTCCGCTCGACGAGCTGCACACCGACCCGGACCACCCGAACCCGCCCAAGCCCCTTGCCCCGGTGGCGAGTTGGGACGGTGTCTTCGAGCGCCTCGACAAGGCGCTGCACCAGCTGCGCAAGGTCGCGCCGCGAAAGCTGCGCAAGGCGGCCATGAACTCCGCCGCCCGCTGGATCATCGAGCGGCAGGAGAACGACGGCTGCTGGGGCGGCATTCAGCCGCCCGCCGTGTACTCGGTGATCGCGCTGTACCTGCTGGGCTACGACCTCGAACACCCGGTGATGCGCGAGGGGTTGGCCTCGCTGGACCGTTTCGCCGTGTGGCGCGAGGACGGCGCCCGGATGATCGAGGCCTGTCAGTCACCGGTGTGGGACACGTGCCTCGCCACCATCGCGCTCGCCGACGCGGGCGTGCCCGCAGATCACCCCCAGCTCGTCAAGGCGGCGGACTGGATGCTCGGCGAGGAGATCGTCCGGCCCGGCGACTGGGCGGTCAAGCGGCCCCAACTGCCGCCCGGCGGCTGGGCGTTCGAGTTCCACAACGACAACTACCCCGACATCGACGACACCGCCGAGGTGGTCCTCGCGCTGCGCCGCGTCAGCCACCACGACCCGGAGCGGCTGGAGAAGGCGATCGGGCGCGGGGTGCGCTGGAACCTCGGGATGCAGTCGAAGAACGGGGCGTGGGGCGCCTTCGACGTCGACAACACCAGCCCGTTCCCCAACCGGCTGCCGTTCTGCGACTTCGGCGAGGTCATCGACCCGCCGTCCGCGGACGTGACGGCCCATGTGGTGGAGATGCTGGCGGTCGAGGGGCTTTCCCACGACCCGCGCACCCGGCGCGGCATCGAGTGGCTGCTCGCCGAACAGGAGCCGGACGGCTCGTGGTTCGGGCGCTGGGGCGTCAACTACGTCTACGGCACCGGATCCGTCGTACCCGCCCTCGTCGCGGCCGGATTCCCCGGTTCGCACCCCGCGATCCGGCGGGCCGTGACCTGGCTGGAGTCGGTCCAGAACGACGACGGCGGCTGGGGCGAGGACCTGCGTTCGTACAAGTACGTCAAGGAGTGGAGCGGCCGCGGCGCCTCCACCGCCTCGCAGACGGCCTGGGCGCTGATGGCCCTGCTGGCGGCGGGCGAGAAGGACTCCAAGGCCGTCGAGCGCGGTGTCGAGTGGCTCGCGGCCACCCAGCTCGAGGACGGTTCCTGGGACGAGCCGTACTTCACCGGGACCGGCTTCCCCTGGGACTTCTCGATCAACTACCACCTCTACCGGCAGGTGTTCCCGCTCACCGCACTCGGCCGGTACGTGCACGGAGAGCCCTTCGCCAAAAAACCGCTCGCCGTGGTCAAGGGGGGTTGATGAGCACACAGCCCGCTCCGGCCCCGCTGCTGATCGCCTGCGCGCTCGGCATCGAGCACCTTGCCCTGCGCACGGGCGACCGCGGCGGGGCCGGCGGGCCGGTCACCATCGTGCGTACCGGCATGGGGCCCAAGGCGGCCGAGCGGTCCGTCACCCGGGCCCTGACCGACCCGGCCCTGCGCGAGGCCGCCGTGCTCGCCACCGGCTTCTGCGCCGGGCTCGCTCCCGGTATGCACCCCGGCGATCTGGTCGTCGCCGAGGAGACCCGGGATCCGGACGGAACCGTTCCCTGCTTCGCGACCGACCTACTCGTCAAGGAGCTCGCGCGGGCCGTGCCCGGGCGCACCGTCCACACCGGCCCCGTCACCGGCTCCGATCACGTCGTGCGCGGTCACGAACGGTCGGATCTGCTCGCGACCGGCGCAATCGCGGTCGACATGGAATCCGCTGCGACGCTCCTGAGCGCCGTTCGCACCGGCGAGCGCCCGGTTGCGGCCGTCCGAGTGGTCGTGGACGCTCCTGAACATGAACTCGTCCGGATCGGCACGGTGCGCGGTGGAATATCAGCTTTCCGCGTCCTTCGTTCCGTTCTTCCAGCTTTCTTCGAATGGCACCGTTCCTTGCTGCTCCCCAGGAGGTGAGCCAGATGGCCATGCCGCTGCGTCAGTCCATCAAGGTTGCTACGTACTTGGCTGAACAGAAGCTCCGCAAGCGGGACAAGTTCCCGCTGATCGTGGAACTGGAACCCCTCTTCGCATGCAACCTGAAGTGCGAGGGCTGCGGCAAGATCCAGCACCCGGCAGGCGTGCTCAAGCAGCGCATGCCGGTCGCGCAGGCTGTCGGGGCGGTGCTCGAATCCGGTGCGCCGATGGTGTCCATCGCCGGCGGCGAACCCCTGATGCACCCCCAGATCGACGAGATCGCACGGCAGTTGGTGGCCAAGAAGAAGTACGTCTTCCTCTGCACCAACGCCATGCTGCTGCGCAAGAAGATGGACAAGTTCAAGCCCTCTCCCTACTTCGCCTTCGCCGTGCACATCGACGGGCTGCGCGAGCGGCACGACGAGTCCGTGGCGAAGGAGGGTGTGTTCGACGAGGCCGTGGAGGCCATCAAGGAGGCCAAGAAGCGCGGCTTCCGGGTCACCACCAACTCGACCTTCTTCAACACCGACACTCCGCAGACCATCATCGAGGTGCTCAACTTCCTCAATGACGACCTGCACGTCGACGAGATGATGATCTCGCCCGCCTACGCCTACGAGAAGGCGCCCGACCAGGAGCACTTCCTGGGCGTCGAGCAGACCCGAGAGCTGTTCAAGAAGGCCTTCGCGGGCGGCAACCGCAAGAAGTGGCGGCTCAACCACTCGCCCCTGTTCCTCGACTTCCTCGAGGGCAAGGTCGACTTCCCGTGCACGGCGTGGGCGATCCCGAACTACTCGCTCTTCGGCTGGCAGCGCCCCTGCTACCTGATGAGCGACGGGTACGTGCCGACCTACCGCGAGCTGATCGAGGACACCGACTGGGACAAGTACGGCCGCGGCAAGGACCCGCGCTGCGCCAACTGCATGGCGCACTGCGGCTACGAGCCCACCGCCGTCCTCGCCACCATGGGGTCCCTGAAGGAGTCCCTGCGCGCCATGCGCGAGACGGTCTCCGGAAACCGGGAGTGACACGATGACCGCCATCTCCTTGGGCGTCCCCGAGGTACCGGCCCGTCCGATCGCCGAGCGGCGCGTGTCGCGGCAGATCCACGTCGGGCCGGTGGCGGTCGGGGGCGGGGCCCCGGTGTCGGTGCAGTCGATGACGACGACCCGTACCTCCGACATCGGAGCCACCCTGCAGCAGATCGCGGAACTCACCGCGTCCGGCTGCCAGATCGTCCGCGTGGCCTGTCCCACGCAGGACGACGCGGACGCGCTCGCGACCATCGCCCGCAAGTCGCAGATCCCGGTGATCGCGGACATCCACTTCCAGCCGAAGTACGTGTTCGCGGCGATCGAGGCCGGCTGCGCGGCGGTGCGGGTCAACCCCGGCAACATCAAGCAGTTCGACGACAAGGTGAAGGAGATCGCGCGGGCCGCGAAGGATCACGGCACGCCGATCCGGATCGGGGTCAACGCGGGCTCGCTCGACAAGCGGCTGCTGCAGAAGTACGGGAAGGCGACCCCGGAAGCCCTCGTCGAGAGCGCGCTGTGGGAGGCGTCGCTCTTCGAGGAGCACGGCTTCCGGGACATCAAGATCTCGGTCAAGCACAACGACCCGGTCGTGATGATCGAGGCGTACAAGCAGCTCGCGGCGCAGTGCGACTACCCGCTCCACCTCGGGGTGACCGAGGCCGGTCCGGCCTTCCAGGGCACGATCAAGTCGGCCGTAGCCTTCGGGGCACTGCTCTCGCAGGGCATCGGCGACACGATCCGGGTCTCGCTGAGCGCCCCGCCCGCCGAGGAGGTCAAGGTCGGCCTCCAGATCCTGGAGTCGCTGAACCTCAAGCAGCGGCGGCTGGAGATCGTCTCCTGCCCGTCGTGCGGCCGCGCCCAGGTCGACGTCTACAAGCTGGCCGACGAGGTCACGGCAGGCCTCGAGGGCATGGAAGTCCCCTTGCGGGTCGCGGTCATGGGCTGTGTGGTCAACGGCCCGGGCGAGGCACGGGAGGCGGATCTGGGGGTCGCCTCCGGCAACGGCAAGGGCCAGATCTTCGTCAAGGGCGAGGTCATCAAGACCGTCCCCGAGTCGAAGATCGTGGAGACCCTCATCGACGAGGCGATGAAGATCGCCGAGCAGATGGAACAGGACGGGGCCGCATCGGGCGCCCCCACCGTCACGGGCAAACCGGCAGTGACGGTGAGCTGAAGCGAGGCACGGACCGAGAGGGGGCCCGAGCGTGACGATTCTGGAGAACATCCGGGGACCACGCGACCTGAAGGCGCTGTCCGAGGCGGAACTCGGTGAACTCTCCGAAGAGATCCGGGAGTTCCTGGTGCACGCGGTCGCCAGGACCGGCGGACACCTCGGACCGAACCTGGGGGTGGTGGAACTCTCCATCGCCCTCCACCGGGTCTTCGAGTCGCCGGTCGACCGCATCGTGTGGGACACCGGTCACCAGAGCTACGTGCACAAGCTGCTGACAGGTCGTCAGGACTTCTCCAAGCTGCGCGGCAAGGGCGGCCTGTCCGGCTACCCGTCGCGCGAGGAGTCCGAGCACGACATCGTCGAGAACAGCCACGCCTCCACGGCGCTCGGCTGGGCCGACGGCCTAGCCAAGGCCCGCCAGGTGCAGGGCGAGAAGGGGCACGTCGTCGCGGTCATCGGCGACGGCGCGCTCACCGGCGGCATGGCCTGGGAGGCACTGAACAACATCGCGGCCGCCAAGGACCGGCCGCTGATCATCGTCGTCAACGACAACGAGCGCTCGTACGCGCCGACCATCGGCGGCCTGGCGAACCACCTGGCCACCCTGCGCACCACCGACAGCTACGAGAAGGTGCTCGCCTGGGGCAAGGACGTGCTGTTGCGCACGCCCGTCGTCGGCCACACCGTCTACGAGTCGCTGCACGGCGCGAAGAAGGGTTTCAAGGACGCGTTCGCCCCGCAGGGCATGTTCGAGGACCTGGGCCTGAAGTACGTGGGTCCGATCGACGGGCACGACATCGGCGCCGTCGAGTCCGCGCTGCGGCGCGCGAAACGCTTCCACGGGCCGGTGCTCATTCATTGCCTGACCGAGAAGGGCCGCGGCTACGAGCCCGCCCTCGCCCACGAGGAGGACCACTTCCACACCGTCGGCGTGATGGACCCGCTCACCTGCGAGCCCCTCGCACCGTCCAACGGCCCTTCCTGGACCTCGGTGTTCGGCGACGAGATCGTCGCGATCGGGGAGGAACGGGAGGACGTCGTGGCGATCACGGCGGCCATGCTGCACCCGGTCGGGCTCGGCAAGTTCGCCGCACGCTTCCCGGACCGCGTATGGGACGTCGGCATCGCCGAACAGCACGCGGCCGTGTCCGCGGCCGGGCTCGCGACGGGCGGACTGCACCCGGTCGTCGCCGTCTACGCCACCTTCCTCAACCGTGCCTTCGACCAGCTCCTGATGGACGTGGCGCTGCACCGCTGCGGGGTCACGTTCGTCCTGGACCGGGCCGGCGTCACGGGTGTCGACGGGCCCTCCCACAACGGCATGTGGGACATGTCCATCCTTCAGGTCGTGCCCGGGCTCAGGATCGCCGCCCCCCGCGACGCCGACCAGCTGCGCGCCCAGCTGCGCGAGGCCGTCGCCGTCGACGACGCGCCGACCCTGGTCCGCTTCCCGAAGGAGTCGGTGGGTCCGGAGGTCCCGGCGATCGACCGGGTGGGCGGGCTCGACGTCCTGCACCGGGGCCAGGACACGCCCGACGTGCTGCTCGTCGCCGTCGGCGTGATGGCGCCCGTCTGTCTGCAGGCCGCCGAACTGCTGGAGGCCCGCGGGATCTCGTGCACCGTCGTCGACCCGCGCTGGGTCAAGCCCGTCGACCCGGCGCTCCCGGGCCTCGCCGCCGAACACCGTCTGGTGGCCGTCGTCGAGGACAACAGCCGCGCGTCCGGAGTCGGCGCCGCGGTGGCGCTGGCCCTCGGTGACGCCGAAGTCGACGTCCCCGTACGGCGGTTCGGCATCCCGGAGCAGTTCCTCGCGCACGCCAAGCGCGGGGAGGTGCTCGCCGACATCGGGCTCACGCCGGTGGAGGTCGCCGGACGGATCAGCGCGAGCCTCGCCGTCAAGGAGGCCGAGGACACCCTGGCCGTCAAGGAGGCGGCCGCGAGCAGCGAGGCGGCCGCGCCAGTCAAGGAGAAGGCTGAATGACCAAGGAGTTCGACCTCTGCGCTCTCCTGGCCGAGCGCGGATCCGAGCGTTACGAGCTGCACGGGAAGTACCTGAACCACCAACTCCCGCGCATGCTGCACACCATCGGCTTCGACAAGGTCTACGAGCGCGCCGAGGGCGCCCACTTCTGGGACGCGGACGGCAACGACTACCTGGACATGCTCGCCGGGTTCGGGGTGATGGGCCTGGGCCGCCACCACCCGGTCGTCCGCAAGGCGCTGCACGACGTCCTCGACGCCGGCCTCGCCGACCTCACCCGCTTCGACTGCCAGCCGCTGCCCGGGCTGCTGGCCGAGAAGCTCCTCACGCACAGCCCGCACCTGGACCGCGTGTTCTTCGGCAACAGCGGTACGGAGGCGGTGGAGACCGCGCTGAAGTTCGCCCGGTACGTCACCGGGAAGCCCAGGATCCTGTACTGCGACCACGCCTTCCACGGCCTGACCACCGGGTCGCTCTCGGTCAACGGCGAGGACGGCTTCCGGGACGGCTTCGCCCCTCTGCTGCCGGACACCGCCGTCCCGCTCGGTGATCTCGACGCCCTGGGGCGGGAGTTGAAGAAGGGCGACGTCGCCGCCCTGATCGTCGAGCCGATCCAGGGCAAGGGCGTGCACGAGGCCCCGCCCGGCTATCTCCGCGCAGCCCAGGAACTCCTGCACAAGCACAAGGCCCTGCTCATCGCCGACGAGGTGCAGACGGGCCTGGGCAGGACCGGCGACTTCTACGCCTACCAGCACGAGGACGGCGTCGAACCCGACCTGGTGTGTGTGGCCAAGGCACTCTCCGGCGGCTATGTGCCCGTCGGCGCCACCCTCGGCAAGGACTGGATCTTCAAGAAGGTCTACTCGTCGATGGACCGGGTGCTGGTCCACTCGGCGAGCTTCGGGGCCAACGCCCAGGCCATGGCGGCCGGCCTCGCCGTGCTGTCGGTCATGGAGAACGAGCAGGTCGTCGCCAACGCCCGTGCCACCGGCGAGCAGTTGAGGTCCCGGCTCGCGGCGCTGACCGACAAGTACGAGCTGCTCGCCGACGTCCGCGGCCGGGGCCTGATGATCGGCATCGAGTTCGGCAGGCCCAAGTCGCTGAAGTTGCGCAGCCGTTGGACCATGCTGCAGGCCGCGCGCAAGGGCCTGTTCGCGCAGATGGTCGTCGTACCGCTGCTCCAGCGGCACCGGATCCTCACCCAGGTCTCCGGCGACCACCTGGAGGTGATCAAGCTGATCCCACCGCTGATCATCGGGGAGCAGGACGTGGATCGGTTCGTCGACGCCTTCACGGCAGTCATGGACGACGCGCACAGCGGCGGCGGCCTGATGTGGGACTTCAGCAAGACGCTGGTGAAGCAGGCGGTCGCCAACCGGTAGGCGCCACAGCGGCGGCTTTTGCCTCTGAGGCAAGAAAATTGCCCCAGGGGCAAGGCTGCGGCTCAATGGAGGTATGAGCTCCCCGGAAGCCGAGTCCGAGCCAGAGGCCGGACCGGACCTGCCCGCCGTCGCACCCCAGCTCCGCGCGCTGCGCCGCCGTGCCTCCCTCACCCTGGAGGCCGCGGCCCGCGCCGCCGGGCTGTCGCCGGCCCACCTCTCCCGGCTCGAGACCGGGCAGCGCCAGCCTTCGCTGCCTATGCTGCTCGCCCTCGCCCGTGTCTACGGTACGACCGTCTCGGAGCTGCTCGGCGAGACGGTCGCCGACCGGGACGCCGTCGTACGCGCCGCAGACATGGAACCGACCGCCGCGGGCGGCTGGACCTACTGGCAGGCCGGCGCCTCCGGCCGCGGCATGCAGGCACTGCGCGTCCATGTGCCGCACGGAGCGCAGGGCGACATCGTGCGCGTGCACCCCGGCGAGGAGTGGCTGTACGTCCTCAAGGGGCGGCTGCGGCTGCGCCTCGGAGACACCACGCACCGGCTCGCCCCCGGCGACAGCGCGCACTTCGACTCGCTGACCCCGCACCGGATCGCCGCCCAGGATCCCGACGGCGTCGAACTCCTCTTCGTCCACACCCTGCTGCAGAGCCCCACGGCCACGCTGTGCCTGGGCCCGATCACCGGAGGCACGCCATGAGCAACAGCGACAACAGCGACATGGAAGAGAAGTTCCCCCGCGCCCTGTGGGTGCGCCTGATCATCTACATCGCCGTCGGACACCTCTTCGCGGCCTTCATGTACCTGCTGTTCGAGGTGGGGGCGAAGTAGGCGGCCCGGCGCCCGCTCCGGCAGCCGCCCCCGGCTCAGTCGAGCAGCCGCTCGCGAAGGCTCTCGCGCAGCTCCGGGCCGAGTCCCAGTCCCTGCTCCAGGTAGGTGTCGACGTCGCCCCACGTCTCCCCGATCGTCTCGAAGGCCGCCGTCAGATACTCGGCGCGCGCCTCGAAGAGGGGGCTGAGCAGTTCCATGACCTCGGGGGAGTAACCGGCGGCGGAGCTGCTGCTGCGGTGCACCTTGTAGCGGCGGTGCTTGGCGTTGGACTCCAGGTAGTCCGCGACGATCGCCTCGCGCTCGACGCCCAGGGCGAGCAGCGTCACGGCTATGGACAGGCCCGCGCGGTCCTTGCCCGCCGCGCAGTGCATCAGTGCGGGCACGCTGTCGTCGGCGAGCGAGCGCAGCACGCGCGCGTGCTCGCCGGTGCGCTCTTTGATGATCGTGCGGTACGAGACGATCATGCGGTTCGCGGCCTTGCCGTCGTCGAGGATCGCGCGCAGCTGGTCGATCTCGCCGTCGCGGACCATCTTCCAGAACTCGGAGCCGTCCGCCGGGTCGCTCAGGGGCAGGTTCACATTGCGCACGCCCGGCAGCTCGACGTCGGGCCCTTCCAGCTTCTGGTCGGCCGCGTTGCGGAAGTCGAAGATCGTGTGCAGCCCCAGGGAGCTGAGGAAGGCGGCGTCCTCCTGGGTCGCGTGTGCGAGGTGGCCGCTGCGGAACAGCACTCCGTGCCGCACCCGCCGTCCGTCCACGGTCGGAAGTCCACCCACATCGCGGAAGTTGCGGACTCCGGCCAGCTCGGGCTCGGTCGACGGGATCTGCTGCGTCACGGGGGCTCCTCCCAGTCCGCCCCGCCGGCGCGGCTCGTCGGCGGGCACGCTCTCGACGATACGACATGGATTCCTTGGGCAATGAGTTGTCCACAGGCGTTGCCGACAGGCCCCACGGCCCTTGATGATGTTGGTCATTGATCGCACCTGTTCGGATGTGTGAGGCCTTGATGCTGGAGATCTCCGACAACGGCCGTACCTGGCTCCTCTCCGGGACGACCAGCAGTTACGCCGTCCACCTCACCGAGGCGGACGAGCTCCTGCACCTGCACTGGGGGCCGCGGATCGCGCTCGCGGACGCCGAGGCCCTCGCCGTCCGCCCGCTGCCCGACTACCGGCCCTTCGAGGCCCCGCTCGACGGGCGCGAGGAGTACCCGGTCGAGGGCGGACCCCGCTTCGCACGGCCCGCCCTGTCGGTGCGCACCGACGAGCGGCGCGGCACCGAGTGGCACTTCGAGGCGTACGACGTCGAGGGCGGGGACGACGGCGAGCTGCGCCTGCGTTTCCGTGACGGCGGGCTGACGGTCACGCTCCACTACCGGATGCGACACGACGTCGTAGAACGCTGGGTGACCCTCGACAACGAGGGGTCCGCCCTGGAGCTGCTGCGGGCCGACTCCGCCGTCTGGACGCTGCCCGACCGGGAGGACTGGCGGCTGTCGCAGCTGCACGGGCGCTGGGCCGCCGAGTCCCGGCTGACCGCGTCCCCTCTCACCTACGGTGAGAAGATCATCGGCAGCCGTCGCGGCCACACCGGGCATCAGCACCTGCCGTGGGTCGCGCTCGACACCGACGCGACCGAGGAGCGCGGCGAGGTCTACGGCTGCGCTCTCGGCTGGTCGGGTTCCTGGCGGATCGCGGTGGCACAACTCCCGGACGCGCGCGTGCAGATCACCGGCGGTGCCGGATACGACGACTCCGGGCTGCTGCGCCTGGAGGCGGGGGAGTCGTACACGACCCCCGTCTTCGCCGGCCTGTGGAGCGACGGCGGCTTCGGCGGTGCGAGCCGCGCCTGGCACGCCTACCAGCGCGCGTACGTCGTCCCGGACGCGGACCGGGACCGGCCGGTGCTGTTCAACTCCTGGGAGGCCACGGAGTTCGACATCTCCGAGGAGCAGCAGGGGACGCTCGCCCGGCGGGCCGCGGCGATCGGTGTCGAGCTGTTCGTGGTCGACGACGGCTGGTTCGGGAAGCGCGTCAGCGACCGGGCCGGACTCGGCGACTGGACGGTCAACCCGGACCGCTTCCCGAACGGCCTCAAGCCCCTCGCCGACTATGTGCACGCCCTCGGCATGCAGTTCGGCATCTGGGTCGAGCCCGAGATGGTCAATCCGGACAGCGATCTCTACCGCGCCCATCCCGACTGGGTGCAGTTCCAATCGGGACGAAAGCGGACGGAGTTCCGTAATCAGCTCGTACTGAACCTGGCCCGGGAGGACGTTCAGGAGTACCTCTGGGGGCAGCTCGACGCGCTCCTTTCCAGTGCCCCGATCGACTACGTGAAGTGGGACTTCAACCGCTGCTTCACCGACGCGGGCTGGCCCGGCGAGCCCTACCCGCAGCGGCTCTGGGTCGACCATGTCCGCGGGTTCTACGCGCTGTTGGACCGCCTGCGGGCGGCCCACCCGGGCGTCGCCTTCGAATCCTGCTCGGGCGGCGGCGGCCGTATCGACCTCGGCGTCCTGAGCCGTACGGACCAGGTGTGGACCTCCGACAACACCGACCCGCTCGACCGGCTCGCCATCCAGCACGGCTTCAGCCAGATCCACCCCGCGCGCGTGATGGCCGCCTGGGTCACCGACAGCCCCAACACCCAGCTCAACGACCGGGTCAGCTCGCTGCGCTTCCGGTTCGTGAGTGCCATGGCCGGCGTGCTCGGGGTCGGCGGGGACCTCACCCGGTGGACCGAGGAGGAGCTCGCCGAGGCCGGTGGGTGGGTGGGGCTCTACAAAGAGATCCGGCCGCTCGTGCAGCACGGGGACCTCTATCGGCTGCGGTCTCCGCGGGGCGGGCTGAGTGCGGTGCAGTACGTGCGCGGGGACGAGGCGGTCGTCCTCGCCTGGCTCCAGGCGCAGAGCTACGGCGAACCCGTTCCGGCGCTGCGACTGCGCGGCCTCGACCCGACAGCCTCGTATGAATGCCGTGAAACGGGCGAAGTTCACAGAGGTGCCGTACTGCTGCATCACGGACTGCGTACCGGATTGCGTGGCGACCTCGACGCCGCAGTTTTCCGCCTGCGTCGCATCTGAGTGTTCTGTCCGAATTGGTATCTTGGTTGGGATTCAGTCCTGTTCAGTTGCCTTCGCATGCCTTCGCTCCAACTCGCTCCGGAATAGGGAGTCCTGGGGTGAGGGTGCGTGAGGAGCGTCATATTCGTGACCGTGCGTGGCCCGTCATGTCCACGTAATTCACGTGCTTTACATGGGGATTTGGGTGAGGCGGCGCCCTCGGAATTCACGCAGGGTGACCGGGAATTTTCTCAGGGGATCTACAGAAACGGATTCATAGGGAACCGTCGCTTGTCCCTTTGCGTCCCGGTCGCTTACGTTCGCCACCAATCCGGACGGACGCCCAATCCTGCCGCCGCCCGGAATCCGCACAACTCACCCGTGAACGGCAGGAGCGGGGGACCCACAGGACTTACCGCCTGTTCCGGTCTCCGGAACGGCTAGGGGTAAAGCCGCGTGCAGCGCGGCCGGGCATCTCCAGCCCGCACCCGACAGCTCACCTCGTAGGCGCCGGAGAGGAATTCGCCATGCCCGCCAAGGGTAAGCACCGCCGCCCGAAGCCCCAGCGCTTCACCCGCACCATCGCCGTCGCCGGAACCGGTGGCGCCGCACTCGCTCTTCCACTCATAGGTGCTACCGGCGCCCATGCCAGCACAGCGCAGTCCGTTTCTCAGTCCGTTTCCCAGTCGGTTTCGGAAAAGACCGTCCAGTCCCTTCCGGCCGCCGAGAAGAAGAGCGCCGCGAACAAGGCGGGTGCACGGACCTATTCGGTGCGGGCAGGCGATTACCTCGCGAAGATCGCCGACGAGCAGCACGTCGCCGGCGGCTGGAAGAAGCTCTACTCGGACAATCGACGGGCCGTCGGCGACGACCCGTCCCTGATCCACCCGGGCCTGAAGCTCTCGATCGGCAAGAAGGCCCCGGCGAGCACCGCCAAGTCCTCGTCCTCGCCTTCCTCTTCGTCCGCCTCGAAGACGTCCGCTTCGTCGAATTCCTCGAATTCCTCGAACCAGACGGCCGCCACGCAGGCCTCCGACTCCACCGGCTTCACCCTCCCGGTGACCGGTGCCACCATCGGCACCGGCTACCACGTGGCCGGCAGCATGTGGTCCAGCGGGTACCACACCGGCGTGGACTTCGTGGTCCCGACCGGCACGTCCCTCAAGGCCGTTGGCGCGGGCACGGTCGTCTCCGCGGGCTGGGGCGGCGCGTACGGCAACCAGGTCGTCATCAAGCTCGCCGACGGCTACTACGCGCAGTACGGCCACCTTTCCCAGCTCTCCGTTTCGGCCGGCCAGACCGTGACCGAGGGCCAGCAGATCGGCCTCTCCGGCGCGACCGGCAACGTGACCGGCCCGCACCTGCACTTCGAGATCCGCACCACGCCGGACTACGGCTCCGACGTGGACCCGGTCGCCTACCTCCGCTCGAAGGGCGTCGCCGTCGGCTGACGCCCCCTCAGAACCACCTGCCTGACACGCTGCCGAAGGCCGGACCCCGATCCCCGGGTCCGGCCTTCGGTGTGTCCGGGGTGTCGACAGCGCGGGGTGCGGACGGCACAGTGATCCCCGTCCGTGATGCAAGCGCTTTCTAGCGCTTCTACCGCAGAAGGGGTCCTCCGACGTGACGACCACGCGCAGAGCTTTCGGAGCACTGGCCGCCGGTGCCGCCCTGGCGACCCTCGCCCCCGCCGCGACGGCGAACGCGTCCGGCCGCGGACGCCTCGTCGCCCACGACGACTTCCGTCACGGCCTCCACCAGTGGGTGACCGAACTCCAGGACGGTGGCAGGGTCACCGCGTCCCGCGGGGTCCTGGAGGTCGACGTGCCGAGCGGTGCCACCGTTTGGTTCAGGGAGCGGCTCGAAGGGCCGTACGTCCTCGAGTACACCGCCACGCCCGTCTCCGAGGGCGGCGCCAACGACCGCGTCTCCGACCTCAACAACTTCTGGAACGCCACCGACGCCCGCTCCCCGGACGACCTCTTCGCCACCCCGCGGGACGGGGCCCTGGACGGGTACGACTACCTCACGACCTACTACGCGGGCTACGGCGCCAACTACAACACCACGACCCGGCTGCGCCGTTACGTCGGCCAGGCCGGGGTCCGGCCGCTGATCTACGACTACACGGAGCCGCTGCTCGTCGCGAACGAGCCCAACCGCGTCCGTATCGTCTCCGACGGCTCGACGGTCCGCTGGTGGAACAACGGACGGCTCGTCTTCGACTACAGCGACCCGGAGCCGTACAGGAACGGGCACTTCGCGTTCCGGACCACGTGGAGCCACTTCCGGATCGCCGACTTCAGGGTCTGGCGGTTGACCGCTCAACAGCGCTGATCGAACAGTTATTCCGGGCTTGGCGAACACTTTAGGAGTGGCTTATCTCACCGCCAGTCAACCCCTGCTTACGGTCGCGTAGGTCACATTCGAAGGTGAATCATGGCCGACGTGGCAGACGATTCGAAGAGTGACAGCAGATCAGTGATCGGGTCGTACGTTGCGGTGGGGGACAGCTTCACCGAGGGCGTTGGCGACCCCGGCCCCGACGGGGCGTTCGTCGGCTGGGCCGACCGGTTCGCGGTGCTTCTCGCGGACCGGCAACCCGAGGGCGACTTCGGCTACACCAACCTCGCCGTGCGCGGCAAGCTGCTCGACCAGATCGTGGAGGACCAGGTCCCGCAGGCCATCGAACTGGCGCCGGACCTGGTCTCCTTCTGTGCGGGCGGCAACGACATCATCCGGCCCGGAACCGACCCCGACGAGGTCGCCGAGCGCTTCGAGCGGGCGCTCGTCCGGCTCACCGATTCCGTCGGCACCGTCATGGTGACGACCGGCTTCGACACCCGTGGCGTCCCCGTGCTCAAGCACCTGCGCGGCAAGATCGCCACCTACAACGGTCATGTCCGGGCCATCGCCGACCGGTACGGCTGTCCCGTGCTCGACCTGTGGTCCCTGAAGACCGTCCAGGACCGCAGGGCCTGGGACGGCGACCGGCTCCACCTCTCGCCCGAGGGGCACACGCGCGTGGCGCTCCGCGCCGGACAGGTCCTCGGCCTGGAGGTTCCGGCCGACCCGGACCAGCCCTGGCCACCGCTCCCGCCGCGCGGCACCCTCGAGGTCCGCCGGGACGATGTGCACTGGGCGCGCGAGTACCTGGTGCCGTGGATCGGACGGCGGCTGCGGGGCGAGTCCTCCGGGGACCACGTCACGGCGAAGGGCGCTCTGTCGCCGGACGACATCAAGATGCGGATCTCTTCGGTGGCTTGACTGCCGCTGGAGGATGGGCCGTTCGTTGGGTTGAGAGCGCTCTGATGGCATGAGCCCCCGCGTCGAGCGGGGGCTCAGCGCTCCGAAGCCGTCAAGGCGGCCCGCTCCAGCCCCAGTTCCCGCGCCAGCGCCTCGTCCACCCATTCCTGCGCGCGTGCGCGCGACACCGCGCCGGCGTACGACGTCATCTGTACGGCGAGGCCGTCGAGCAGGGCCGTCAGGCGCAGGGCCGCGCCGTGCGGGTCCGGGCAGCGGAACTCGCCCGCGGCCACGCCCTCCGCGACGACCTCGGCGATCGCCGCCTTCCACTGCTTGTCGAGGTCGCGGGTGACCTCCTGCAGCGCGGGCTCGCGCAGCGCCGCCGCCCAGCCCTCGATCCACAGGCGCCAGCCCTTGGCAGTGCCCGTCGGCGCGTACCAGCGCACCGCCGACCGCAGCCGCCGCAGTGCCGTCGTGCGGCGGCCCAGCAGTTTGCGCAGCTGCCCGAGGTCGTCCTCGGCCGCGAAGGTGAACGCGGCGGCGACCAGCTTCTCCTTGGTGGAGAAGTGGTACAGCACCAGCGCGTTGCTCACGCCGAGCGCCGACGCGACGTCGGCGATCCTTACCGCCGCCACGCCCCGCGCCTCGATCTGTTCGATGGCGGCCCGCAGCAACTCCTCACGCCGCTCGGCCACGCTCAACCGCACTCTCGCCACGCGGTCACCCTATTGCGTCGCCGCTGATGGTGCCGGGTGAGGGCACTACTTGGCGAGTTCCACGGGGTAGAGATCGGTTCGCGCGATCGCCGCGTCGCGCTCGCCGGACAGAGCGGTGCGCCGCTCGTCGCCCATGAAGCCGTCGTAGCCCGCCTGTGAGACGAACTCGATCAGCTGGATCTCGTCCGGCCGGCCGTCGGCGCCGTCGGCCCGGGCGCGCTGCACGATCCGGCCACCATGCTCGCCGAGCAGCGCCAGGACCTTGTCCTCGTACGCGACCAGCGCCTCGGCGGCACCAGGCCGAGCCCAGAGCAGAACACACAGTTGGACCGTCATGGCGCCCGACCATATCGGCACCGTCCTGCTCCTGTACGCACCCGCCTGCCCGTCCCCCGGTCACTCGCCCCTCTTGTCCTGCCATTGCTGACTGTTGCCGCCCCTTCGTCTCAAGTCCCGGCAGGCCATGGCGAGTCGGCGTCTCGCACCACGGCGTGCGGCGAGGCACCCACGACGGCCACTGAGCCCGGGGCGAACAGGGCGTCCGGCTTCGGTTGTCCAACCGCCGTCACCGGTACCAGCCGAAGCGTTCCGCGATCACCGGCAGCCGGTCCGCGACGATGGCGTGTGCCGCCGCCCGCGGGGTCGTCCCGTCGGCCTCCGCGCGGGCCAGCATCTGCTCGATCAGGGCGCGCATCGAGCGGCGGGTGTGCGCGAACGCCGCGTCCGCGTCCGGGCCGATGTCGCCGAACAGGGTCCACCACCACCAGGCGTTCGTCCCGGAGTTGACGACCACGTCGGGCAACACGGTCACCCCGCGCGCGGCCAGCAGTTCCTCCGCCTCGGGCAGCACGGGCATGTTGGCCGCCTCGACGATCCAGCGGGCGGTGACGCGCTCCTGGTTGGCGGTGTCGATCGCGTACGAGACCGCCGCCGGCACGAGCACCTCCGCATCGGCCGACAGCCAGGCGTCGCCCGGCAGTTCACGGTCACCGGGGCGCAGGGCCGCGCGGTCCACGGTGCCGTAGGCGTCCCGCGCGGCGAGCAGCGCCTCGACGTCCAGGCCCGCCGGGTTGGCGATCGTGCCCTTGATGTCGGCGACGGCGACGACGGTGAGCCCCGCGCGCGCGAGGAAGCGTGCCGTGGCCCCGCCCATCGTGCCCAGACCCTGCACGGCGACCCGCGTCCCCGCGTACGGCACGTCCGCCCGGTCCAGGGCCGCCAACGCCGATTCGGCGACCCCGCAGCCGCCGACCAGTTCGTCCAGGCCGATGCCGTCCACCTCGACCGTGAACGCGTCCGCGAGCCGCCGCCGCGCCGTCGCCTCGTCGTCGAGCAGCGGATACACGGCCTGGATGGACGACACGAGCCCGGCCTCCGCGGCCGCCCGGTCCACCAGGTCCTGGGTGAGACCGAGGTCCTCTCCCGTGGTCCAGAAGCTCTCGATGTACGGCTTCATGGCGCGCAGGTAGCGCACCAGGAGCGCGTACGCCGCCGGGTCCCGGGGATCGCAGTCGATGCCGCCCTTGGCGCCGCCCAGGGGGACGTAACGGCCCTCGGGGTTGTAGTGCAGCGCCTCCTTCATGGTCATGCCACGGGCGAGCCCGGCGACCTCGTCCAGGGAGCAGCCCTCGCGCATGCGCAGTCCGCCACTGGAAACGCCGCGCACCAGCCGGTCGACCACCAGGAAGCCCTGGCGGCCGGTGACGTGATCGGTCCAGGTGAGCGACAACAGGGGGGCGGTCATGCGATCTCCTCGCAGGGGGTGCTCACCGATGGGCAATTACTGAATAGTCAGTCAGTATCGGAATCGGAGGCACTCCCTGTCAACGTGCTGAACGGATCATCGAGCGTGCGAGGGCCGGATGCCGCACGGACGCCAGGACGGCGGTCCACACAACCCTGTGACGCGAGGTCCACGGAACCCGTGACGGGAATGGACGCCGACGATCCGCGGTTCATGAGGCCGTGGGCTCTACGTCGTAGAGGTCCTTCGTTGCAAACTTTGGGTTTTCCTTGGAATCAGTCCGCCCTGACCCGGACGACACCGGTGTTGTCAGTGGGGCCGACCATAATGGAATGCCTCACCGACTCCACCTGGAGGTACCGTGTCCGGTTTCCGTTCCCTGAGCTCCGGGCTCCGCGCGCTGCAGCCCGCGGCCTTCGGCGCGGACCCGAGCGGTGAGCGCCTCACGCGCATCCGCAGATCACCGCACTTCAAGGACGGGGTCTTCCAGAATCCCGGGGGTACCGCCAGGACCCGGCCCTCCGGTTCGACGGTGGACTTCGCGAAGGTCTTCTTCGACAAGGACGAGCGGCCCAGGCGCGCCCCCAAGGGCACGGTGCCGGTGTACCCCACGACGCTCGCCGACATCGCCAGGCCGCCCGCGACCGGACTGCGACTGACCTGGATGGGGCACTCCAGCGTGCTCGCCGAGATCGACGGAAAGCGGGTGCTCTTCGACCCCGTGTGGGGCGAGCGCTGCTCCCCGTTCTCCTTCGTCGGGCCCAAGCGCCTGCACCCGGTGCCGCTGCCGCTCGCCGCGCTGGGTCCGGTCGACGTCGTCGTCATCTCGCACGACCACTACGACCACCTGGACCTGCCCACCATCAAGGCACTGGCCGGCACGGACACGCTGTTCGCCGTCCCGCTCGGCGTCGGCGCCCACCTCGAACACTGGGGGGTCTCCGCCGACCGGCTGCGCGAGCTGGACTGGCACGAGGCGACCGAGGTCGGCGGCCTCACCCTGACCGCCACCCCGGCCCGCCACTTCTGCGGCCGCGGACTGCGCAACACCCAGCACACGCTGTGGGCCTCCTGGTCCGTAGCCGGCGCCGAACACCACATCTTCCACAGCGGCGACACCGGGTACTTCGACGGCTTCGCGGACATCGGCGCGGAGCACGGGCCGTTCGACGCCACGATGATCCAGATCGGTGCCTACTCCGACTTCTGGCCCGACATCCACATGACGCCGGAAGAGGGCATGCGCGCCCACCTCGACCTCCAGGGCGGCCGGCCGCACGGCGTGATGATGCCGATCCACTGGGCCACCTTCAACCTCGCGACGCACCCGTGGGCGGAGCCCGGCGAGGGCACGGTCGCGGCCGCCCGTGCGACGGGTTCCCGCATAGCGGTGCCCCGTCCCGGCGAGCCCTTCGAGCCCACCGCCGAGACCGTCCCGTCCGACCCGTGGTGGCGCGCTGTGGCCCAGGCCCCGGCGGGCGGCTGGCCGGACGCGGACACCCCGACGGAGGCGGCGACCAAGACCGCCTCCGACTCCGCCGCCGAGGCCGGCGCGGACAGTGCCGTACAGGGGAAGTCCGCGGAGGGCACGGGAGAGCCCGAGACCGTATCGGCGGGCTGACCTCGGCGGGCTGACCTCCTCGGGGGATGGGGGGAGGGGAGGCCGTGAGTCGACCCGGTGTGCTTGGGGAGGATTCCGGGATGACGCGACGGCGGGCGGTGACGGTCGGGGTCGACCTGGCCGCGAGTGCGCGGCGTACCGCTGTGTGCCGGGTGGTGTGGGGAGACGAGGGTGTCCTCACGGCGGAGTTCGTCGTGCCGGAAGACGACGAGGACCTGCTCGCGCTGGTCCGGGCCGCCGACAAGACCGGCCTCGACTGCCCGCTCGGCTGGCCGTCGAGCTTCGTGGCGACGGTCCTGGCCCACCACCAGGGCGTACGGCTGCCACCGTCGGCCCGGTTCGAGGGGCGGGCCGACGGCCGGCCAGGACTGGACGCATTGCGGTTCCGGCTGACCGACGACCTCACGTGGAAGGCGACCTCGATGCGGCCGCCACTGTCGGTGTCCACCGACCTCCTCGGCGTCGTCGCGCTGCGTGCGGCCCGTCTCCTCGACGCCCTCGACGCGACGGGCACCCCCGTGCCCCGCGACGGGTCCGGCCCGGTAGCCGAGGTGTATCCGGCCGCCGCACTGCGCCTGTGGGGGATCCGCCTGACCGGCAGCTACAAGAACGCCAGGCCCGAAGCTCGCGCGGTCCGGGAGCACATCCTCGGCATGGTCGAGGCGGGCCTGGGGCCGGCAGCCCTGCCCGAGCAGGTCCGCGCGACGTGCGCCGACAGCCACGACCACCTCGACGCTCTGGTCTGCGCCCTGGTCGCCCGCGCCGTCCTGGTCGGGGACACCCGGTGGCCGCAGACCTCCCACGAGCGTGCGGCCGCACGGCAGGAAGGGTGGATCCACCTGCCGGGCGGGGACCTGACCGCCCTGCAGGCCCGTCGACGCTGACCGTGGACTGCGCGCGGTAACAGCGGCGGTCAGGTCTCATCACCAGGCCGCCCCGGGCCGTCACCCCCGGCGGAGAACCGTGGTGTGATGGCGCCGTGAGCCGCGCCGCAGAAGAGACCAACCGCCGCATGCTCCGGGCCCGTGACGCGATGGACCGCTCCTACGCCCAGCCGCTGGACGTCCCCGCCCTCGCCCGGATCGCCCATGTGTCACCGGCGCACTTCACCCGCACCTTCCGGGCCACGTTCGGCGAGACGCCCCACCGCTACCTGCAGCGCCGACGCGTCGAGCGCGCCATGTTCCTGCTCCGGGAGACCGACCGCAGCATCACGGACATCTGCTTCGAGGTCGGTTTCTCCAGCCCGGGAACGTTCAGCCGCACGTTCCGCGACATCGTCGGCCGGTCGCCGCGGACGTACCGCAAGGAAGCGGCGACCGTGGCCGTCCCGACCTGCTTCACCATGGCGTGGACGCGGCCGCGCGCCTGAGCAGTTTTGGATAAGTTTTCGTCCGGCTCACCTCGTAGCGTGGTGCCCATGTTCACCGCCATCACGCATTCGCAGATTTACGTCCTCGACCAGGACGAAGCCCTCGACTTCTACGTCGGCAAACTCGGCCTGGAGGTCAACGCCGATGTCGACCTGGGCTTCATGCGCTGGCTGACCGTCAGCGTCCCCGGTCATCCCGAGCGCCAGATCCTGCTGGAGAGGCCGGGCCCTCCGGCGCTGTCCGAGGAGACGGCGGAACAGGTCCGCGAGTTGCTGACCAAGGGTGCGGTGGGAGGCCACCTCATCTTCAGCACTGAGGACTGCCGCAAGACGTACGAGACGCTGCGGGGGAAGGGCGTCGAGTTCACCGAGGAGCCCACCGAGCGCCCGTACGGCATCGACTGCGGCCTCCGCGACCCCTTCGGCAACAGCATTCGCTTCACCCAGCCGAAGGCCTGAAGTTATATACGCTGAGTGACGCTCGGGGGAACGTTTTCGAGGGGGCGGGCGCGCCTCGAAGCGGTCCCGGCCGACTGTGGTCGGCCAGAGGGAAGCAGTCGGCGAGGGCCGAGGAGCGGTTGCTCCTCGGCCCTCGCCGTTTCTCAGCGACCACTTCTGACCAGCTCTGATCGATCCTTTGTTCAGCGGGATCACGTGTCCGCTGGGTTTATCGGTCTGTCGTACGACGCCTCATACCAGAGCGGGATGCTGTGCGTGGGACTTTGTCAACTGCCCACCGCACATGATGCGTTGGCGACTACTGTGAGTGTCCGTCGGGCGATGCATGTCCGAACCGCGCAGCCCGCGCTCCCTCCAGGCACCGACGGACCAGTACGACGAGGAAACCGATGTCTCACCTCCGCGCACCGGCCGCACGCGCAGACCGCCGTGAGGGCGGACGGCACGGACGGCCGGTGACCCGTCCCGTTCCCTCGCTGCCCGAGACCCAGATACGGCCCCAGTTGATGCGGCTGGCCGTGCTGCCACCGATCGCGGTCGCCCTGAGCGCCGGCGCGGCCGTCCTGTTCACCGTCCGCTCCACCGGCGCTCGGCCCGGTCTCACGCTGTGGGGGGTGCTCGCCGGCGCCACCTCCGTCGCTCTCGCGGGCATCCTGATCGCCACCGTGGCCGCCGACCGTGCCGCCAAGTCCGTGAGCGACCGGATCGGCGCGCTGCGCCGCAGCAGCGCCCGCGGCGAGGCCGAGCTGCGCGCCCTCGTCGAGGCACTGCGCCGCGGCGACGCCCCGCCCCAGCGCAAGCCCCGCAGCGGTCCCCCCGACGACGCCGACGACTTCGAGCTGCTCGCCGCCGACCTGACCCGGGCGCACGACGGCGCCGTCACCGCCGTCGTGCAAGCAGCCCAGCTCTCCAGCCAGGCGGGCAGCGAACAGAAGCTCGAGGTCTTCGTCAACCTCGCCCGGCGCCTCCAGTCGCTGGTGCACCGGGAGATCTCGATCCTCGACGAACTCGAGAACGAGATCGAGGACCCCGACCTCCTCAAGGGCCTCTTCCACGTCGACCACCTCGCCACCCGGATCCGCCGGCACGCCGAGAACCTCGCCGTCCTCGGCGGCGCCGTCTCCCGCCGGCAGTGGAGCCATCCCGTCTCCATGACCGAGGTACTGCGCTCCGCCATCGCCGAGGTCGAGCAGTACTCACGGGTCAAGCTGGTGCCCCCGATCGACGGCACCCTGCGCGGTCACGCCGTCGCCGACGTCATCCACCTGCTGGCCGAACTCGTCGAGAACGCAACGGTGTTCTCCGCCCCGCACACCCAGGTCCTGCTGCGCGCCAACCTCGTCACCTCGGGACTCGCCGTCGAGGTGGAGGACCGCGGGCTCGGCATGCCGGTCGCCGAGCAGAAGAACATGAACGCCCTGCTCGCCGACCCCGACCAGGTCAATGTCGCGAGCCTGCTCGCGGACGGCCGCATCGGACTGTTCGTCGTCTCCCAGCTCGCCCGGCGGCACGGCATCAACGTCCGTCTGCAGACCAACATCTACGGCGGGGTACAGGCCGTGCTCGTCGTACCGCAGGGGCTGCTCGGCTCGGCACCGGGCATTCCCGGAATCGCACCGCAGCCGCAGGAAGCCACGGGGTCGATGGGGGTGGCGGGGCCGTCGGGACCACCGCGGTCCCCGCAGCCGCAGGTGCCGCTCGGGCCCGGACCCGAGACCCTCGGGCGGCGCGTCGCACCTGAGCCGCCCGCACCGCGACCCGTGCGGCAGCAGGAGGCCGCTCGGCCCGCGGGTCCCGTGCCGAACGGCACCGTGCTCAACGGAGATACGGCGGGCGGCAGCGGACCCGCCCCCCTTCCCCTGCGCGGCGCCCACGAGGAGCGGGCCAACCCGGCGGAGGCCGTGCCCGGCATCAGGCCGGACGACCGGCCTCTCGTCGGGGAGAACACGGCCGCGCCGCCGGTGCCCCGCACCGGTGCCGTCCGCGGCACCATGGGCAAGCCTCAACTGCCCCGTCGCCGCGCCCAGGAGCACATCGCACCCCAGCTGCGGGACGGCCCGGCCCCGCGCCAGGACACCGAGCACCTCGCCGGCCACGACCCCGGCCTGATGGCGGCCTTCCAGCGTGGCATCGGACTGGCGGAGGCCCAGCAGAACCTGGAGTCGGAGCACACGGGTTCGGTCCACATGGCGTCCCCGCCCATGGACCAGGACCACACGGCGTCGGCCCACATGGAGCCCGAACACACGGCCTCTGCGCACATGGAGCCGCAGACCATGACGCAGACGGGGCACATCGACCTGCGCCCCCTCATGGACCCGGCCTACTCGGAACCGGCCTCGGGATCCGCACCCCTGCTCCCGATCTCGCCCCTGGACGCTCCCCGCACGGACGTCACCGCCACCACTCCGCCGCCCTCCATGGACGTACCGCCCATGGACCCGCACCACATAGCCGAGGCGCGCCCCGCATCCGCGCGCGGCATCGACCACCCCACCCGGCACGACGGGAGCGCACCAGCCGGATGACCACCCCAGTCCCCACCCCTGTCTTCACCCCCACCGCTCCCGCAGACCTTCGTACCCCAAGGAGTCGATCCACCATGGCGAGCGATGCGCCGACCGGCGGCCATGTATCCGATCTCGACTGGCTGATGAGCGGCCTCGTGCAGCGCGTACCCCACACGACCAGTGCGGTACTCCTCTCCTGCGACGGGCTCGTGAAGTCGGTCCACGGCCTCGATCCGGACAGCGCCGACCACATGGCCGCGCTGGCCTCCGGCCTCTACTCCCTCGGCCGCAGCGCCGGAGTCCGCTTCGGCGACGGCGGAGACGTCCGCCAGGTCGTCGTCGAACTCGACTCGACGCTGCTGTTCGTGACCACCGCCGGTTCCGGCACCTGTCTCGCCGTGCTGGCCGGCCGCGAGGCCGACGCGGCGGTGCTCGGCTACGAGATGGCGATGCTCGTCAAGAGCGTCCGCCCCTACCTGGTCACCGCGCCCCGGCAGCACGCCGTCGAACCCACGGCGATGAGGCCTTGAGCGTGGCGACGGTCGGCGACGGGCCCTGGCTCGACGACGCGGCCGGTCGGCTCGTGCGCCCCTTCACGGTCAGCAACGGCCGCACCCGGCCCACCATCGCACTCGACCTCCTGTCGCACGTGATGGCCACCGGAGCCACCCCCCTCGGCTACCTCGGCCCCGAGCACGCGCAGGTCCTCGACCTGTGCCGCGGGCCCGTCTCGGTCGCCGAGGTGGCCGCCCACCTGAAGCTGCCGGCGGTGGTCACCAAGGTGCTGCTGTCGGACCTCGTCGACTGCGGGGCGCTGACCACCAAGCCCCCCGAGTTCCACCACAACCCGACTGACCGGGCCCTTCTGGAGGCAGTGCTCGATGGACTACGACGACAGCTCTGATCCCTTCCCCACCGCGCTGAAGATCCTGGTGGCGGGAGGGTTCGGAGTAGGCAAGACGACCTTCGTGGGCGCGGTCAGCGAGATCGCGCCCCTCAGCACGGAGGAGTTGCTCACCACGGTCAGCGCCGCGACCGACAGTCTCGACGGGATCGAGAACAAGGTCGAGACGACGGTGGCCATGGACTTCGGCCGCATCACCCTCGACCCGGAGCACGTGCTGTATCTGTTCGGCACGCCGGGCCAGGAGCGGTTCTGGTTCATGTGGGACGAGCTCTCCGAGGGCGCGCTCGGCGCGGTCATCCTCGCCGACACCCGCCGCCTGGAGGAGTGCTTCGCGGCGGTCGACTTCTTCGAGCAGCGCGGCCTCGGCTTCATCGTCGCGATCAACGAGTTCGACGGTTCCTACCGCTACGACCCCGAGGAGGTGCGCGCAGCCATAGACCTGCCCCCGGAGATCCCGATCGTGCGCTGCGACGCCCGGATCTCCAGCTCGGGCGTCCAGACCCTGCTCACCCTCGTACGCCATCTCATCGCCCACGCCCCGGCACACGCGCCGAGCCACGGCGCCCACATGTGATCCCCGCACACCGCCACGGAGCCCGTATATGCCCTGCGTCCACAGTGACGGAGCCCGCCCATGAGGTACGACCCGTCGCGCCCGGCCGGGCGTCTGCTGCTCACCCCCGATGACAAGGAGGCCCCCGCCCGGGCCCGGCGCCTGAGCCGGCTGGGCCTGGGCGAACAGGCGGACCCCGCCCTCGACGCCTATGCGGACCACCTCGCCGAGCTCACCAGGTCGCCGTACGCCATGGTCAACTTCATAGACGAGAACCGGCAGTTCTTCGCGGGCCTGCATCTCTCGGACGTGGCGCCACCCGTGGTGAAACCGGACGGCACCAGGCCGGTCCTGGGCCGTGAGCTGGCCCGCGACCACGGTTTCTGCCCCCATGTGGTCGTCCGGCGCAAGGCGCTGGTCCTGGAGGACGTCTGCGACTACCCGCGGTTCGCGGGCAATCCGGTCGTCGACGAGTTCGGCATCCGCTCCTATCTGGGCGCGCCGCTGATCGACAGTACGGGGATGGTGCTCGGCACGGTGTGCGTCGTCGACGTGGAGCCGCGGCCCTGGGGCAGGCCCGGCCTGGAGACCATCAAGTCGTCGGCCGCGGACCTCGTCGCGCGGCTGGAGCGACGGGAGGCCGACGGGCTCCCGCTGCTGTGACGGCGGGAACAGCCCATTTGCTAGCCGACCGGTCTATTACCGACCTAGACTGGTGGTGTGGGACGCACCAGTGACGCCAAGCCGAAGATCCTCGCCGCCGCACGCTCGCTCATCGAGGGGCGCGGCTACACAGCCCTGGGCGTGGCCGAGATCTGCAAGGCGGCAGGGGTGCCGAAGGGCAGCTTCTACTACTTCTTCGAGTCGAAGGAGGCCCTCGCGCTCACCGTCGTCGACGAGCACTGGGCGGCCCAGCAGCGCGACTGGGCGCGTGTCCTGGGCGGCGACGCGGAACCGATGCAGCGGTTGCGGCAGCTGTTCGAGGAGACGGAGGCCGGCCAGCGCGCCGCTCAGCAGGGTTGCGGCACCGTCTCGGGCTGTCTGTTCGGGAACCTCACCCTGGAGCTGAGCAACCAGACCGAGGCCGTCCGCGGACGGCTGCAGGAGATCTTCGACGCGCAGGTCGACATGGTCGAGTCCGTCGTCGCCGAAGCGCGGGAGCGCGGCGACGTGACCGTCACCGACACCCGGGAGGCGGCGCGGGCGGTGGTGGCCCAGCTCGAGGGCCAGGTGATGTTCGCCAAGCTGTACAACAGCACCCAACGGCTCGGCCCCCTGTGGGACAACTGCCGGGCCCTGCTCGGCGCCCGCTGACCCGGGCGGTCCTACAGCCCCCGCCAGACGTTGTCGAACGCGGCGTCCTCGATCTCCTTCCGCTGCCGTACGGCCTCCAGCTCCTGCACCGCGCCCCCGACGGCGGCCAGCACGGTCGAGACCGCGTCGTCGTCGAGGTCCTCGCGGGCCTCGGCGGGCTCGTCGCGGATCCCGGCGGCGGTCGCCAGCGCGACGAGGACGGGCTCACCCGCCGTCCAGCGCTCCTCCGCCCGGCGCCGGGCGTCCGAGTCGACCAGCTCCGTCCGCCCGGTCCGCAGCGGAATCCGGCGGCCCCGCGCGCGGGTCGTCAGCCCCACCCGTTCCAGGTCGTCGACGTAGGCCGAGGACAGCCCGCGGCCCCGGCGCCACAGCCAGTCCTCGACCGACTCGTACGGCTCCAGCCGTACGAGCGAGGAGGCGGCCTCGTCCAACAGGCGGTCGCCCGTGGGTGCTTGGGCGCTGGGCAGGATGCGGTCGCCGTCCAGGGCGAGCGCCTGGGCCTCGATGAGGTCGACCACCTCGGCCCCCGCGAGCGCGAGTGACAGATCGCCCTGCTCCACGGGCCTGCCGGGCGCCGTCTCCAGGGCGACGATCGCGAGGTCTCGTGCGGTGTTCATGAGCGGCTCCACGTCAGTCGGACGAGTGCGGGCGAGTGCGTAGGTGACCGGCCTGTGCGGTCCGGGTGCCCTATGTCGATTCTCGCTGCCTTTCGGGAACCGTGTGTCGTACTACGACCATGTGGTGCGGGAAGCCGATCCGCAGCACGGCGGCGGCCGCGGCCGCGGCGAGCACCATGAGGGCGGCCAGGAGCAGGGCCTGGTGGTAGCCGTGGTGCAGCAGCGGGGCGACGACCAGTGGGCCGAGGATCTGGCCGACCGAGTATCCGGTGGTCAGCAGGGCGACCGAGCGGGGAAAACGCAGGTGGGCGCCGGCGGCGAGGGCGAGGGTGCTGACGCCGATGAACGTGGCGCCGAACAGCACGGCCGAGCCGAGGGCGGCAGCCGTGCCGCTCACCAGGGCGGGCAGGGCGATGCCGACGGCCTGGATCACGAGCGCCGTGGTCAGCAGTCCGGGGCGGGACCACCGGCGCCCGAGCCGGGCCCACAGCGCCGAGGACGGTACGGCGGCCAGCCCCACGAGCACCCAGGCGCCGCTGCCGACCCAGCCGGGGGAGCCCTGCCCGATCGCCGCGACCAGGAAGGTCCCGGCGACGATGTAGCCGATGCCCTCCAGCGTGTAGCTGACGAACAGCGCTCCGAACCAGCGGTGTGTGCGGGTACGCGTGTCGCTCTTGGCCGCCGGGGCGACGGGCGCATCCTCCGGCCGTAGGTGCCACGAGGCGGCGCCGAGCACCGCGGCGAGCGCGGCCGCCGCCCACCAGGCGGCCCGCCAGTCGGCGACGGGGCGCAGGGCCAGGACCAGCAGGCCGGACAGCGCGATGCCGCCGCCCACGCCGCCGAAGGCCCAGCCGGACAGGTGCGGCGGGTGCTCCCGCAGGTGGTGCAGGAGCGACCCGGCCGCGACGACGAAGACCAGGGCGCTCGCCACTCCCGCCAGCAGCCGCAGGGCGGCCCACACCGCGGTGCTGTGGGTGAGGGGCATCCAGGCGAGTGTCGCGGTCAGCACGAGCAGGGAGCCGCGCAGGACCGTGCGCGAACGGACCAGCGCGGGGAGCAGGATGCCCGCGAGGGCCCCGACGAGATAACCGACGTAGTTGGCAGTGGCCAGATTCGCGCCGGCGCCGGCGGACAGGCCCGCCTGGCTGTGCATCAGAGGCAGGATCGGGGTGTAGACGAAGCGGCCGACGCCCATGCCCGCGGCGAGCGCCGCGGCGGCCTGGGCGACATGGGTCCAGGGGGAGGGTGCGCTCATCGCGTGCCGTCGCCCCGGCCCGGGTCGTTGGGGTGGGACTCGAGCGGTGTGACCTTGAGGGTCATCCACGGGCGCAGCGGCAGCGTGCCGAGCACCTTCTCGTGGAGCTCCGCCTCGTCGGCGGCCCGCCACACGCCGATGCTGCGCAGCTCGCCCACGGGGCGCCACAGCCGGGCCAGGTTGCCGGTGGCGGCCAATTCCGTGGCGCGCACGGCCTCGGCGGCCCGCCGCCGGTCGACCTCGTCCTGGCTGGTGCCCTCGGGGACGGTCGTGGTGATCTCGACCAGGAACTCTCGCATGATCTCTCCCCGTTGTTCGGTGGCATTCGGAAGTCGGTTGCTCCACGGCTCTCGGAAGTCGTGCTCCACGGCTTCCAGAACTCCGCTGTGGCCCTCATCGTGCGCCTGTCACCTGCGCCGATGCCACGACCGGCTTTCTCGCTGCTGATAGGCGCAGCCTCCCAGCGCGCGTAGCATGGCGCGCGTGGAACTGCGTCAGCTGCGGTATTTCGTCGCGGTCGCCGAGGAACTGAACTTCGGCCGGGCCGCCGAGCGACTGCTCATCGCGGGCCCCTCGCTCTCCCAGCAGATCAAGTCGCTCGAACGGGACCTGGGGGTGCGGCTGTTCGACCGGGACCGCCGCTCGGTCTCCCTCACCCCGGCCGGCGCCGCCCTCCTCCCGCACACCCGCGCCCTGCTGGACCGGGCCGACGACCTCAAGCGCCGGGCCGGCCGCCTGTCGGGCTCGGAGTCGGTGCGGCTCGGCTACGTCAACTGGCTGCCACCGGACCTGAGTTCGCGTACGGCCACGGTGGCCCAGGTGCACGTCGACGCCTGGGTCGCGCCCTCCCACACCCAGGCCGCCCGGGTCGCCGACGGCAGCCTGGACCTCGCCGTGTGCTGGGTACGCACCGAGGACCTCGAGCGGCTCGGGCTGCGGGCCCGGCTCATCGGCGCCGACCGGCTGTACGCCGTGTCCAGGGGCGGCGACTCCAGTGACGTACCCGATGTGGCGGCCCGGGACACCGACGTCCTCGTCAGCGACGACATCACCTCCTGGCAGTCCTGGAACGTGTACGCCGACGAACTGGCGCGGGACACCGGCGCCCGCGCCGTGCGCATCTCGGACGGTGCCATCACCGGCCCCGCCTTCTTCGACCACGTCCGCCGCAGCCGCCGCCCGGTCCTCAACTCGCCCAAGGGGCAGACCACTCCGCTCCCGCCCGACCTGGTCCGCCGGGAGGTCGTCGCGCCGAAGGTCCACTGGACCTGGTCCCTGGTGTGGCGCGAGAGCGAGGACCGCGCCGGGGTCCTCGCCGCCGTCGACGCCCTCTGCGACGGCGTCGCCGATCTCGGGATCCACGCCCCGGACGCCTGGCTGCCCGCCGACGACCCGTACGCGGTCCCGCGCTGAACGCGTGGGACCGCGCTGATCTGCACTGCGAGCCTGCACCTCCCAGGCGGGAGGAAACGAGTCCCGCGCAAACCCCTTCCGACCTTTGACGTTGCCTCTCCGCCGACCTACCTTCCAAATAGTCGACCGGTCGGCTAGTAACCGGTCATCCACTTCGGAGAAGGTCACCATGAGCACGCAGAACCAGAAGGTCGCGGTCATCACCGGCGCGTCGCAGGGCATGGGCGCTGCCCTCGTCGAGGGCTACCGCAAGCTCGGATACGCGGTCGTCGCCACCTCGCGCACCATCGCTCCCGCAGACGACGCCGACGTCCTCACCGTGCAGGGCGACATCGCCGACCCGGCCACCGCGGAGCGGGTGATCGCCGCCGCCGTCGAGCGGTTCGGCCGCGTGGACACCCTGGTCAACAACGCGGGCATCTTCGTCGCCAAGCCCTTCACGGACTACACGGCCGAGGACTACGCCGCCGTGACGGGCATCAACGTCGCCGGCTTCTTCCACATCACCCAGCTGGCCGTGCCGCATCTGCTCGCCCAGGGCGGCGGCCACATCGTCAACGTCACCACCAGCCTGGTCGACAACGCGGACGCCAACGTCCCTTCCGTCCTGGCCTCGTTGACCAAGGGCGGCCTGCAGTCGGCCACCAAGTCCCTCGCCGTCGAGTACGCCACCCGCGGCATCCGCGTCAACGCGGTGTCGCCCGGCACCATCAAGACCCCGATGCACGCGGAGGAGACCCACGACTTCCTCGCCGCTCTGCACCCGGTCAAGCGGATGGGCGAGACGAGTGACATCGTCGACGCGGTGCTCTTCCTGGAGTCGGCGCCGTTCGTCACAGGCGAGATCCTGCACGTCGACGGCGGCATGAGCGCCGGTCACTGAGCAGCCGCCGGACAACCGAGGAAGGATGACGTCATGAACAGCTCGACGAAGGACGACGAACTGGTCCTGCGCGACGTCCTCGACCGCTGGAAGGCGGCCGTCGACGCCCACGAGCCCAAGGAGGTCGCGGCCGTCTTCACCGAGGACGCGGTCTTCCAGGGGCTGCACCCCTACAGCGTCGGCCGGCCGGGAGTCGCCGAGTACTACGCCTCCCAGCCGCTCGGCATGAAGGCCGCCTACCGCATCCTCGAGACCCGGCGGTTCGCCGACGACCTCGTACTCGGGTACCTGGACGTCGAGTTCACGTTCACCGACCGGGCGCCGGTGCCCGTCAAGCTCGCCGTCCTGGCGAAGCGGCTGGAGGACGGCTGGTACCTCGCCCACTACCAGGTCTCGCGCCTGGAACAGTGATGAGGGCCGCGTAGGGGTGACGGTTTCCGGGACCGGGCGGGCATACCGCACTTGGCGTCCGCCACCGCACCCCTACGGAAGGCCCGCCATGACCGACCTGCGTCTCGGTGCCCTCGACTACGGACTGCGCGGCTCCCTCGCCCGGATCGTCGACGAGTTCCTGCGGTTCGTACGGCAGGGAGGGCGCACCGACACCTCGCCCGGGCGGCGCCGTACAGGACGTACTGGCACTGGATGCGGAGGTGGCCGCGTACTTCGAGCGGGGGCAGGTGTGAAGCGGAGCTGCGGCGCGGCTTAAGAAATCCTCGATGGACCGGGGGCGGCGTGATACGGAAGATTGCTGAGCAATTCCACCCCTCTCCCCGGATGCGGGCGCCTTCGGCATGCCCGGACCCGGGGGTCGCACCCACAGGAGCCGTAGCGGTGAAGGCACTGGTCAAGGAGAAGGCGGAGCCCGGACTGTGGCTCGTGGACGTCCCGGAGCCGACCGTCGGGCCCGGTGACGTACTGATCAAGGTGCTGCGCACCGGCATCTGCGGGACCGATCTGCACATCCGGTCCTGGGACGGCTGGGCGCAGCAGGCGATCCGCACCCCGCTCGTGATCGGGCACGAGTTCGTCGGCGAGGTCGTGGAGACCGGGCGCGATGTCGCGGACATCGACGTCGGCGCCCGTGTGAGCGGCGAGGGGCACCTGGTCTGCGGGAAGTGCCGCAACTGCCTCGCCGGGCGGCGGCACCTGTGCCGGGCCACGGTCGGGCTCGGCGTCGGACGGGACGGGGCCTTCGCCGAGTACGTCGTCCTGCCCGCTGCCAACGTCTGGGTGCACCGTGTCCCGGTCGACCTCGACGTGGCCGCGATCTTCGACCCGTTCGGCAACGCCGTGCACACCGCACTGTCCTTCCCGCTGGTCGGCGAGGACGTGCTCATCACGGGTGCGGGCCCGATCGGCCTGATGGCCGCCGCGGTGGCCCGGCACGCGGGCGCCCGCAACGTCGTCGTCACCGACGTCAGCGAGGAGCGCCTGGAGCTGGCCCGCAAGATCGGCGCGAGCCTCGCGCTGAACGTGTCGGAGGCCGAAATCGCCGACGGACAACTGGAGTTGGGCCTGCGCGAGGGCTTCGACATCGGCCTGGAGATGTCCGGCCGCCCCGAGGCCCTGCGCGACATGATCGCCAACATGACGCACGGCGGCCGTATCGCCATGCTCGGCCTGCCCGCCGAGGAGTTCCCCGTCGACTGGGCCCGGATCGTCACCTCGATGATCACCATCAAGGGCATCTACGGCCGCGAGATGTTCGAGACCTGGTACGCGATGTCGGTGCTGCTGGAAGGCGGCCTCGACCTGTCACCCGTGATCACCGGCCGGTACGGCTACGGCGACTTCGAGGCGGCGTTCGCCGACGCGGCGAGCGGCCGCGGCGGCAAGGTCATCCTCGACTGGACCGCGTAAGTCACTGCATCCCTCACCGCGCAACTCACCCGCATTTCTAGGAGCTTTGAGATGTTCGACTCCGTGCGCGACGACCTGCGCGCCACCCTCGACGAGATCCGCGCCGCCGGTCTGCACAAGCCCGAGCGCGTGATCGGCACCCCGCAGTCCGCGACCGTGAACGTCACCGCGGGCGGCCGCCCCGGCGAGGTCCTCAACTTCTGCGCCAACAACTACCTCGGCCTCGCCGACCACCCCGAGGTCGTCGCCGCCGCGCACGAGGCCCTGGACCGCTGGGGCTACGGCATGGCCTCGGTCCGCTTCATCTGCGGAACCCAGGAGGTGCACAAGGAGCTGGAGGCGCGACTGTCCGCCTTCCTCGGCCAGGAGGACACGATCCTGTACTCCTCCTGCTTCGACGCCAACGGCGGCGTCTTCGAGACGCTGCTCGGCCCCGAGGACGCGGTCATCTCCGACGCGCTCAACCACGCGTCGATCATCGACGGCATCCGCCTGTCCAAGGCCCGCCGCTTCCGCTACGCCAACCGTGATCTGGCCGATCTGGAACGGCAGTTGAAGGACGCCTCCGACGCCCGGCGCCGTCTGGTCGTCACGGACGGCGTCTTCTCGATGGACGGCTACGTGGCGCCCCTCCGTGAGATCTGCGACCTCGCCGACCGCTACGACGCCATGGTCATGGTCGACGACTCGCACGCCGTCGGCTTCGTCGGCCCCGGCGGCCGCGGTACGCCCGAACTGCACGGCGTCATGGACCGCGTCGACATCATCACCGGCACGCTGGGCAAGGCGCTCGGCGGCGCCTCCGGCGGCTACGTGGCGGCCCGCGCCGAGATCGTCGCGTTGCTGCGCCAGCGCTCCCGCCCGTACCTCTTCTCGAACACGCTCGCCCCGGTGATCGCCGCGGCCTCGCTGAAGGTGCTCGACCTGCTGGAGTCGGCGGACGATCTACGCATCCGGCTCGCCGAGAACACCGCGCTGTTCCGCCGCCGGATGACCGAGGAGGGCTTCGAGATCCTCCCCGGCGACCACGCCATCGCGCCCGTGATGATCGGCGACGCGACCAAGGCGGGCCGCCTCGCGGAACTGCTGCTGGAACGCGGCGTGTACGTGATCGGCTTCTCCTACCCCGTCGTGCCGCAGGGCCAGGCCCGCATCCGCGTCCAGCTGTCCGCCGGGCACTCGACGGAGGACGTGAACCGGGCGGTGGACGCGTTCGTGGCCGCGTGGGCGGAGCTGGAGGCGGCCTGAGCCCGGGGACAGGGGGCATTTGAGACAATCGATCGCATGATCGAAGCGCGGCGGCTCCACATCCTCCGTGCGGTGGCCGACCACCGCACCGTAACGGCGGCTGCCGCCGCGCTGTACCTCACGCCCTCCGCGGTCTCCCAGCAGCTGGCGGCACTGGAACAGGAGACCGGCCACCGCCTGGTCGAGCGCAGCGCCAAGGGCGTACGGCTGACCCCGGCGGGCGAGATCCTGCTCAACCACACCAACGCGGTCCTCGCCCAGCTGGAGCGGGCCGAGGCCGAGCTCGCCGCGTACAGCTCGGGCGCCGCAGGCACGGTCACCGTCGCGTCCTTCGCGACCGGCATCGCCCAGGTCGTCGCCCCCGCGGTGGCCCGCCTCGCCGAGTCGGCCCCCGGCATCCGCATCCGCGTCCAGGACGCCGAGGGCGACGCCAGCCTGCCGATGGTCCTGGACCGCCAGGTCGATGTCGCGGTGGCGGTCGAGTACCGCGGGGCGCCGCCCGCCGACGACCCCCGCCTGATCCACGTACCGCTGTACGCCGAGCCGTTCGACGCGGTCGTCCCGGTGACGCACCGCCTCGCCGACGCCGCCGAGGTCCCTCTCGCCGACCTGGCCAAGGACCCGTGGATCGGCCCGTACCCCGGCAACCCCTGCCACGAGGTGGTGGTGCTGGCCTGCGAGAGCGCAGGATTCCAGCCACGCCTGGAACACTCCTCGGACGACTTCCGCGCCGTCGTCGCGCTCGCCTCGGCCGACGCGGGCGTCGCTCTCGTCCCGCGCTCGGCGCTGCGCGGCATGGATCTCGCGGGCGTGGTCGTACGGCCGGTGGACGGGGTCGCGCCCACCCGCCGGGTCTTTGCGGCGGTACGGCGGGGAGCCGAGGGGCACCCGCTGATCCGGCCGGTGCTCGAGGCGCTGGGCGAGGCGGCGCGAGCGTAGGGAACCGGCCACCGGTCGCACGCAGTCTGGGGTGTCATGCGTGTGACGATGATCCTCCCGGCCCTGACCGAGGCGACCAGCCCGCTGTTCCGGCCCATCAAGTACTCGCTGTTCCCGCCCCTCGGCCTCGCGACCCTGGCCGGCTACCTCGACCCCGACGACGAGGTCACCCTCCACGACGAGCACGTGGAACGCATCGACCTCGAAGCCCTCGACACCCCCGATCTGCTGGTGATCCAGCCGTACATCACCTCGGCCCGGCGCAGCTACGAGATAGCCGACCACTTCCGCGCCCGCGGTGTGCACGTTGCCATGGGCGGCCTCCACGTCACCTCGGTCCCCGACGAGGCGGCGGCGCACGCCGACACGATCTTCACCGGGCCAGGAGAGGACATCTGGCCGCTGTTCCTCAAGGACTTCCGTGACGGCGTCCCGGCCCGCCGCTACGACTCCACACAGCGCACGCTCGTCGGACTGCCGCCGGTACGACGGGATCTGATCAAGCGTCACCTCTATCTCGTCCCCAACTCGATCGTCGTCTCGCGTGGTTGCCCGCACCACTGCGACTTCTGCTACAAGGACGCCTTCTTCGAGGGCGGCAAGTCCTTCTACACGCAGACCGTCGACGACGCCCTCGCGGAGATCGACCGACTGCCCGGCCGCCACCTCTACTTCCTCGACGACCACCTGCTGGGCAACCGCCGCTTCGCCCAAGCACTGTTCGACGGCATGCGCGGCATGGGACGGCTGTGGCAGGCCGCGGGCACGGTCAACTCCGTACTGAAACCGGACCTGTTGGAGCGGGCGGTCGAGGCCGGGCTGCGCAGCCTGTTCGTCGGCTTCGAGACCGTCAACGACGCCAACCTCGCCGAGCGCCGCAAGAACCAGAACATCGGCACCGACTATGCGGCGGCGGTACGACGACTGCACGACGCCGGGGTCATGGTCAACGCCAGCTTCGTCTTCGGGCTCGACCAGGACGGGCCCGACGTCTTCGACCGCACCGTGGCCTGGGCGGTCGAGCAGGGCATCGAGACGGCGACCTTCCACATCATGACGCCGTATCCGTCGACCGGACTGTGGAAGCAACTGGAGTCCGAGAACCGCATCGTCCACCGCGACTGGGACCTCTACGACACCCGCCATGTCGTCCACCGGCCCAAGGGAATGACGCCTCGTCAGCTGGAGGAGGGCTACTGGCGCGCGTACCGCGACTTCTACCGCTGGTCCAACATCTGGCGGGGCTCCGGCGCCCAGCCGGGCGGGCACGAGCGGCTGCGGCATCTCGCGTACGCAGGTGGCTGGAAGAAGTTCGAACCGGCCTGGGACATGCTGATCCGCTCGAAGCGGGTGGTGCGGGCCATGCCGGCGCTGGAGCGGACGCTGGCGGCGTTCGGGGGGAGGGAATGACGGGACCCACAGAGCTCATGTGTCTTATCTGGGATAGCATCCCGTATATGAAGCAAGAGGTGGTCGAGAGCGGGCCGGACCCCGTCGACGCCCGGCTCGGTGCCCGGCTGGCCGAGCTGCGGGCCGAACGGGGTTGGTCGCTGGGGGAGTTGGCGGAGCGCAGCGGAGTGAGCCGCTCGACTCTGTCCCGGGCCGAGCGGGCGGAGATCAGCCCCACCGCCTCGCTCCTGAACCGCCTCTGCCATGTGTACGGACGCACCATGTCCCAGCTGCTCAGTGAGGTCGAGGCGGAGCCGGCGCAGCTGGTGCGGGCCGCCGAGCAGCAGGTCTGGCAGGACAGGTCCTCCGGTTTCGTACGACGTTCCGTGTCGCCGCCGCACACCGGGCTGCGCGGTGAACTCGTCGAGGGGCGGCTGACCGCGGGCGCCGACATCGCCTACGACCGGCCGCCCGTGCCCGGCCTGGAACAGCACATCTGGGTTCTGGAAGGAGAACTCGACGTGACGGCACAGGACGTGGAACACCATCTCGACACCGGCGACTGCCTGCGGCTTCGGGTGTGGGGGCCGACGCGCTTTTGGTGCGCGGGCCCCGAGGACGTGCGCTACGTCCTGGCGGTGGTGCTGCCGTGATCGTGAACCGGCTGGACCGCGGTGAACTGCACGCGCGCGTGGACGAGTTGGCGGACCTCCTCGTCGACACCGTGGACGACGGCGCCTCCGTCGGCTTCCTCGCACCGCTCGATCGTGCGGAGGCCCTGGCCTGGTGGAAGGAGCGCGCGGCGGGCGTCGCCGCCGGGCGGCTCGCCGTGTGGGCGGCGCAGGACGGGGAACGGGTCGTGGGCACCGTCAGCCTGGCCTTCCCGGACAAGCCCAACAGCCGCCACCGCGCCGAACTGGTCAAGTTGATGGTGCACCGGGACACCCGAGGGCAGGGCCTCGGCCGCCGACTTCTGACCACTGCCGAGGAGGCGGCCGCGGCGGCGGACATCACCCTGCTCCACCTGGACACCGAGACCGACAGCCTCGCCGAGCACCTCTATCAGGCGGCCGGCTGGACCCGGATCGGCGCGATACCGGACTACGCGGCCGCCCCGGACGGCGAGTTGCGGCCGACGTCGATCTACTTCAAGAAGCTGCGGGCCGACGCTCTCACCAGGTGATTGTCAGTGGCAGCGGCTACGGTGCCTGTCATGCCGGACGCCGAAGACGTACGCCGTATCGCCCTGTCCCTGCCGGACACGACGGAGAAGATCGCCTGGAACATGCCCACGTTCCGGGTGGCGGGGAAGATGTTCGCCACGCTGCCCGAGGACGAGACCTCCATCGCCGTGCGCTGCCCCAAGGAGGAGCGCGACGAACTGGTGCTGGCCGAGCCGGAGAAGTTCTGGATCGCGGACCACGAGGCGCAGTTCGCCTGGGTGAGAGCCTGGCTCTCGGCGATCGAGGACGAGGGCGAGCTGTGCGCCATCCTCGCCGACTCCTGGCGCCAGGCGGCCCCGCCCCGACTGCTCGACTCCTACCCGGAGTTGGGACTTCCGGACGCGGACTGACCACCCGGCGAGGACTGAGGAACCGGCGAGGACTGAGGAACCGGCGAGGACTGAAAACCCCTCGGGCGTTGTCAGTGCCGCGTGGCATGATCCGAAGACGAGTGTGGGGGCCGCGGCGGAGGGGGCTTCGGCTGCCACCGGGGCGTGGTTGTTTGCAGGGCTTGTGGGGGACGGTTGCCGGGCTTCCGGGGTCGGTTGCTGGGCTGGCGGGGGATCGGCCGGGGATCGGTCGGGGAGGGGAGCGGGAGGGGATGACCGGGACGTCTTCACAGCCGTCACAGCCGTCGCACGAGGGAGCCAGGGTCGGGGCGCAGGAGGCCGAGCCCTCGGACGGTGCGGTGTGCGAGCAGCATGACATCGTTGCCCACGCGGAAGCGGCCGGTGCCGTGGCACCGGACAGCAGGGGGCGCGAGGGTGGTGCCCGGCCGGTCTGGTCGCGGGACTTCGCGCTGTTCTTCGTCGCCCGGGCCGTCGCCCGGCTCGGCGACACCATGCTCCCCGTCGCCCTCGCCGCGGGCCTGCTGCAGCACGGGTACGGAGCGGGTGCGGTCGGCCTGGCGATGGCCGCGACAGCCGCCGCCTTCGCCGGCCTGGTCGTCTTCGGCGGGGTCATCGCCGACCGCTTCAGCACGCGGAAGCTGATGATCGGCGCCGACCTGGTCCGCCTCGGCACGCAGTCCCTCGCCGCGGCGCTGTTCTACTCCGGCCACGTCGTGCTCTGGCAGATCTGCGCCATCGGTTTCGTCAACGGCGTCGCGGGCGCCGTGTTCCAGCCCGGCGTCGCGAGTACGGTGCCCCGGCTCGCCTCCGACATCCAGGGCGCGAACGGCGCCATACGCATCGCCGAATCCGCCGCACAGCTCGCCGGCCCCGCCCTCGCCGGCCTCCTGGTCGGCTTCGCCTCACCCGGCGGCGTCTTCGCGGCCCACGCCGCCACTTACGCGGTGAGTGCCCTGTGTCTCCTGCTGCTCCGCCTGCCCCCGCTCGCCCCCGGCAGCGGCCCGACGGGACACGGCGGCGGCAGCGCCTTCAGGGCCGATCTGGTCGAAGGATGGCGGGAGTTCAGATCGCGGACCTGGCTCTGGGGCGTCATCGCCGTCTGGTGCCTGTACATGATCGCCGTCTGGGGCCCGACCGTCCCACTGGTGGCCACGGAGGTGGTGCAGCAGCACGGCCCGCGAGCCTACGGCCTGCTCAACTCCGCCCTCGGCGCCGGTACTGTCGTCGGCGGCCTGTTCGCCCTGCGGCTGCGCCCGCGCCGCATGCTGCGCGCCGGCGCGCTCGCCCTGTTCGCCTTCGCCGGGTTTCCGGCGACCGTCGGGGCCGGGCTGGGCGTACCGGCGATGGCGGCCGGAGCGGCCGTGGCCGGGGCGGGGATGTCGTTCTGGGGCGTGATGTGGGCGACCAGCGTGCAGACCCAGGTCCCGCCCGACGTCCTCAACCGCATCCACGCGTACGACGTGGCCGGCTCCCTCGCGATGATGCCCGTCGGCCAGGCCCTGGCCGGCCCCGCCGCCACGGCCCTCGGCGCCGACCATGTCCTCCTGGTCTCCGGAGCGATGAGCTTCGTCATCCCGATAGCCCTGCTCTCGGTACCGGCGATACGCGGACTGATACGCGCCGACGCACCGACGGCGGGCTCGGGAACGGGCTCGGACGCGGGCTCGCGCTCAGGGGCGAAACGGGGCCGGGCGCGCCGGGAGAAAACCGGCTGACCGCGCGGGGCGTCCCGCAGCGGTGAGGGTGGCGGTGCGCCCGCGTTTGGCGGCGGAGGAGTATGCCTCCCCACCCCTCGGCCTCCTCCGGCGGCACATGGCCGCGTGCTCCGTGTCCGGCGGTCGGGCACCGCCACCCGACAACGGCCCCGCTTCAGCTGGAGTGCACGAGCACCCGCCAACAGCCGCGCCTAACCGGCGTGCACAGCCACCCGCCCGGCCGAGACGAAGCCGCCGATCCGCTCCCGGAGCGAGCGGGCGTCGAGGCCGTGGGCGGCCACGTGCTCCTCGACGCGGCCGTACCGTCGAAGCTCGCGGCGGCCCACGCCGAGGGCCAGTACGCGATGGGGGAGGTCGGCGAGCGCGTCGTTCGCCGCTGCAGTGGACGTGCCCGCCAGGTACGGCTCGACGAGGACGACGTCGATCCCGGCCGTGTCCGTGGCCCGTCGCAGGGCGGCCGAGTCGAAGGGCCGTACGGTCGTCGCGTACAGCACGGTCACGTCGAGCCCCTCCGTGGCGGCGAGCACGGCGTCCAGCGTCGGCCCGACGGCGACGACGACGCCGGAGCGTCCCTCGCGGACGGTGAGGAACCGCTCGCCGTCGACCGGGCGCCCTTCCCGGTTCGCCTGCACGGACAGCCGGACGTACACCTTGTCGTCGCCCGCGGCGACCGCGTGCCGCAGCAGAGTCTCGGCCTCGTCGGGATGCCCGGGCACGTGCACGGTCCAGCCGTCCAGGGTGTCGAGGAGGGCCACGTCGCCGGGAGCCATGTGCGTGTAGCCGCCGGCGGGCCAGTCGAAGGACGCGGCGGCACTGACCAGCACCGCGCCCACGTCCTGATGTCCGAGGTCCAGTTTGACCTGCTCGAAGGGCCGCTCGACGAGGAAGCTGGCGAACGTGTGCACGACGGGCCGCAGCCCGGTCAGCGCCAGCCCCGCACCGGTCCCGATCAGGAGCTGCTCGCGGATGCCGACGTTCACGACCCGGTCCGGGTGCCGCCCCCGCGCCTCGGTGAAGCCGTCCTTGCCGATCTCGGCGAGGACGACCGCGACCCGCGGATCCTCGTCGAGCAGCCGTGAGACGACGGGGGCGAAACGGTCACGCATGGTGTCCATGGAAGGCCGGGCCTTTCTTGTGGTCGAGGAAGTGCCATGAAGGGAGCGGGACTTGGGGGACTCAGGAGTGCTTCGGCTCCACCCGGGCCACGACGACGCGTGGGCGGCCGGGATGCGGAGCGGTGAAGGCGGCGTGCAGCGCCTCGTGGTCACGGCCGTCGACCGTGACCGCGGACCAGCCGGCGGCCTCGAAGCGGGCGGCGATGCCGCCGGGCCGGGCATGGCTGGCGGAGGAGTTGTCGACGACGACGGTGTGCAGCTGCTCCAGCCCGGCGGGCCCGGCGAAGGCGATCGCCTCGTGGTTGCTGCCCTCGTCCAGCTCGGCGTCCCCGATCAGCACCCAGACGCGCGGTTCGTCGAGCCCCTGGGCACGCAGTCCCAGCGCCGTACCGACGGCGATCGGCAGCCCGTGCCCCAGCGACCCGCTGCCGATCTCGGCGCCCGGCACGAGCACACGGTCGGGGTGGTGTCCGAGCGGAGAGTCGTACGTACCGAACCCCGGCAGCCAGTCCACGGGCACGAAACCCTTGGCGGCGAGTACCGCGTAGTACGCCATCGGCCCGTGCCCCTTGGACAGCAGGAACCGGTCCCGTTCCGGGTCGCCCATCCGCTCCGGCCCCACCCGCAGCACACGGTCGTACAGCACCCACAGCACGTCCAGCGTGGACGTCGCCGCCGGGCCGTGCTTCTCGTCTCCCGTCATCGACCCCATGAGCCGGGGCAGATCCTCGTAGGCGTACGTACGCCGCTGTTCCTCGGTGGTCGTCATGCGGACGATCGTGCAACCTCAACCAAACTCAAGGTCAAGCTCCGCCGCCAACCGCCCCCGTCGGCCCGGCATAAAAGCCATGCGCGACCACCGACCCGAGTGCGGTATGGTTTCCATGCACGTTCGGCCGGGGGAAACCCCAGGTCAGACAGGCACCGGGACGTGGCGCAGCTTGGTAGCGCACTTGACTGGGGGTCAAGGGGTCGCAGGTTCAAATCCTGTCGTCCCGACGGTGCGAAGGGTCTTCGCAGGCGAGAGCCTGCGGGGGCCCTTTTTCGCGTGGGTCCTTTCCGGTCGGGCGGGCTACGTGCCGTCGGCCGGTGCGGCGACCGAGTAGTCGCGGGCCGGGTGGCGGGCGGGGAGCGGCGGGAAGCGGAACCAGGCCACGAGGACCAGGGGGAGGACGAGGTAGCCGAAGCGGGTCGCGGGGATCAGGCAGATGGCCAGCCCCAGCCCGAGGGCCAGCCGGTCCGCCGCGGCGCGGACGGTGCGGGGCGGGCGTATCAGGAGCGAGACCGCCACCGCGAGGGCGGCGGCCGCGAGGGATGCCGTGGCGAGGGCGGAGCCGCCGGGGACGTGGGCGGCCAGTAGGTGCCCCGGCAGCGGGCTGGTCGCCGGCGAGTGGGCGCCACCCTCGCCGAGCGGGAAGAGCACCACGTGCTCGACGAAGGTGTGCGGGTCGGCGAGGGCGACGGGCACCACGACCAGCACCGCCACCGACAGGGCGGCGACGGCCGCACGCAGAACGGTCCGGCGGCCCGCCGTGACCGCGAGCAGGACCAGCCCCACCGGCAGCAGCGGCCACGCCGTCCACTTCAGGGCGGCCGCCGCGCCCATGGCGACACCGGCCGCCGTTCCCGAGCCGCCCCGGCCCGCCAGCGCCAGGCCGAGGCACATCAGCCCGACCACCGGCAGGTCGACCCCGCCGACGGCCAGCGGCAGCGCGACCGCCGGGAACGTGGCGAGCAACGACACCGCGTTCCCGGGACGCACCGACGAGGGACCGGGGATCTGGGCGGTCCGCCGTGCGGCGAAGGCCATGCAGGTGAGGAAGGCGACCGCGAACCAGATGCGGGCATCGGTGAACACGCTCGTGCCGAACACGGCGCGGGGTATGCCGAACAGCGCCATGCCGGGCAGGTACGGGTTGTAGTCCACCGTCCGCGTCGGATCCGACAGGTAGGGGCTGCCGGAGTGCAGCAGCAGAGCCCCGGAGCGCTCGACGACGCCGACCTCGGACTGGGCCGCGCCCGACGCGACGAGCAGAGCGAGGGGCACCACGACCGCCCCGACGAGCGCGGCGAGGGCACTGACGCGGTGCCAGGAAGGCCGCGCCAACGCCGCCGCCGTCGCGTACCCCACCGCCGCGCAGGCGCCCCAGACCCGATGCGGGCCCAGCCCGGTCGTCATCGACAGCGCCAGCGCGAATCCCGCACACGCCAGCCAGTACGCCCACGCCCAGCGGGCCACGGCGCCGGCCCGCCGGACGGGGACTGCGGTGTCGTAGGCGAAAGGGGCGGACTGCCCGAGGTGTCCCACCCCCGTGAGGACACCTCGGGCAGTCCGCGAGGGCTGTGGCTCGGCCCTCTTCGTGATCGTCATGTCGCCTCTCGTGGCGTCTGCGTGCAGGGACCGCTCGAAGGCGGTGCGGCCCCTGGAGCGAGACCCGCGACAACGAGTTCAGCGGCCGGCGCGTTGTTCAGCAGCCACCGCACGCCACTCTGAACAAACCGAAAGTGCCTGGTCGTCGGCGCGGGAGCGGCTTGCGGGCGGTCCGGACGGTTCCCTAGGGTGGCGGCGGTCGAACAGGCGCCTGTGTCGCGAGGGGACAGGCGGAAGCGGGGGAGACGGAGCGGACATGGGCCGTCGGGAGACTCCTGTCGATCCTGCAGCCGGGCCGGTGCCCGGGTTCGCCTACGAACTGCGCAAGCTGCGCGGGGAGGCCGGCGGCATCACCTACCGCGAACTCGCCCGCCGGGCCCACTACTCGGTGACCGCGCTCTCCCAGGCCGCCGCCGGAGAACAGCTCCCCTCGCTCCAGGTGGCCCTGGCCTACGTCCGGGCCTGCGGTGGCGACGAGGAGGAGTGGGAGAAGCGGTGGCAGGAGGCGGACCGGGAAGTCCGCGATGCCGCCGCCCGCGAGGACGACGACGCCGAGCCGCCCTACCAGGGTCTGGCCCGCTTCGAACCGGACGACCACGACCGGTACTTCGGACGCGACCGGCTCGTCGACGCCCTGCTCCAACGGGTCCACGACCACCGGTTCACCGCGGTCTTCGGACCCTCCGGCAGCGGCAAGTCCTCCCTCCTGCGCGCCGGACTGATCCCCGCGCTGCGCGCCGAGCGCGAGCTGGCCGCGATCCGCGTCCTCACCCCGGGCGAGCATCCGGCCCGTACGCACGCCGCCGTACTGGAACCGGCGGAAACGGGTGAAACCCTGGTCGTCGTCGACCAGTTCGAGGAGGTCTTCACCCTCTGCCGGGACGCGGCCGAGCGCCGCGCGTTCATCGATCTGCTGCTCGCCGCGCGGGAGCCGACGGCCCGGCTGCGGGTCGTCATCGCCGTACGCGCCGACTTCTACGGCCGGTGCGCCGAACACCGGGGTCTGGCGGACGCGTTGGGGGAGGCCGGCCTGCTGGTCGGTCCGATGGATCCGGCCGAACTGCGCGAGGTGATCGTCAAACCGGCCCAGACGGCCGGGTTCATCGTCGAACGCACGCTGACCGCCCGCCTCGTCGAGGAGATGGCGGACGAACCCGGCGGCCTCCCGCTGCTGTCGCACGTGCTGCGCGAGACCTGGCGGCGCCGCCGCGGCCGGGCGCTGACCGAGGAGGCGTACGAGGCCGCGGGCGGCGTCCACGGCGCCATCGCCCAGACCGCCGAGGAGGTGTACGCGGGGCTCTCCGCCGAACACGCGGAACTCGCCCGCCTCGTCCTGCTCCGGCTGATCACCCCCGGCGAGGGATCCCAGGACACCCGCCGCCCGGTCGACCGCTCCGAACTCGACTTCGCGCCCGCCTCCGTGGACACGGCCGACGTCGCCCTGGTCCTGGACCGGCTGGCCCGCGCGCGGCTGATCACCCTCGACCACGACACCGTCGACCTCGCCCACGAGGCACTGATCACCGCCTGGCCCCGGCTGTCCGGCTGGATCGACGCCGAACGCGAACAGCTCCGGGTGCACCGGCGGTTGACCGAGGCGGCCCGCACCTGGGACGAGCTCGGCAGCGACCCGGGCGCCCTGTATCGCGGCACGCGCCTGGCCGCGGCGGAGGAACAACTCGCCGTGGCCCGGCTCACCGTGCTGGAGCGGTCCTTCCTCACGGCGAGCAGCACTGCCCGCAAGGGCGAACGCCGCAGGCGACGCGGGCTCGTCGGTGCCCTCGTCACGCTGCTGGTCCTCGCCCTCGTCGCCGGAGCGGTGGCCTGGCAGCAGGGCAGCACCAGCGACCGCCGCCGGGTGGAGGCCGAGGCCCGCCGCGTCGCCGCGGTCGCCGACAGCATGCGTTTCTCCGACCCCCGCACCGCGATGCGGCTCAGTGTGGCCGCCGCCCGGCTGGCCGACACCACGGAGACGCGGTCGGCGCTGATCGGGGCGATGGCGCAGCGCGAGGAGGACGTGTTCGCGGTGCCGGGCGCGGACGACGGCTTCGACGGCTCGGGCAACGACGTACGCCGGCTGACGGCGGACGGCAGATCCGTCGTGTCCGTCACCGCCGACCGGGTCCGGATCTGGGACGTGCGGACGCGACGGCTCACGCTCTCCGCGACGGGGCCCGGGAAGCTGATGGACGGCGTCCCGGCCGCCGTCGGTCCGGACGGTCGCACGCTCGCGCTGCTGGCGAGCGACGGGATCAAGCTGTGGGACGTGCGGACCGCGCGCGTGACGGGGACGCTTCCCGGCGTGGACGCGATGGAGACCCCCTTGAGCTTCACCGGGCGCACCCTCGTCGTCGACGACTGGGACGGGGGCGGCGTCCAGGCCTGGGACCTGCGCAGCGACCGCCGAGTGCTGCGCATCCCCGAACCGGACGGCGACATCACCCAGTCCCTGGCCGTCAGCCCGGACGGCCGATGGCTCGCCCTGTGCACGAGCCGGCATCCCCTGCGGATCTGGGACATCGAGCACCGACGGACGGTCTCCGCTCCCTGGGTGGCGAAGGTCCGCACCGGCGACTGCACCGAGCACTCCTTCGCCTTCACCCCGGACGACAGATCGCTCGCGGTCGTCACCGGCGACGGAATCCGCGAGTGGGATCTGAGCACCGGACACCGCACCCTGTTCCTCGAACAGAACGGGCTGACCAAGGTGTGGTTCGGCGCGGACACCAAGTTCCTCGTGGCCACGGGACCCCGCCAACTGCTCGTGTACCGGGCTGCGTACCCCTACGCACCCGTCCTGCGGCAGCCGCTGATCGCCGACGAATGGAGCGACGTCACCCTCGACCGTGCCACGGGAGCCGTGCGCTACCTCAACGGATCCGGGACCGTCGTCCGATCGCTGGCCCTCGGCAGAGCGACGACGAAGCAGTGGGCGGAGGCGACGGCGGACGGGGCGGCGCTCTCCGCCGACGGCAGGACCCTGGTGCGCCTCTTCGACCGGGACGGCGCACGACGGCCGCAGGTCGTGGACACCCGCAGCGGGCGGGTCGTCTTCGAGCCTCCGGGAGACACCTGCCCCACCGCGGAGGCCAAGAAGGGGGAGCCCTGCGCCGACTTCATGGCGCTGTCCGCCGACGGCCGCTACCTCGCGCGCAGCGGGAATGTGGTCAGGCACCGGAAGGGGACACCGGACGAACTGCCGATCACGGTGTGGGATCTCAAGACCCGGCGCGCGCATGCCACCGTGCGCATCCGGTCCGACGCCGAGGGCTCCCCCGCCGTCAACGGGCTCGCCCTCGACAAGGACGGCCGCGCCCTGCTGGTGTACCGGGCCACGGAACGCCCGTCCGTCGAGATCTGGGACATGCGCCGGGCGAAGCGGGTGAAGACCGTGCGCAGCGCTCGACCCGCCGATTCCGTCTCCTACGGGCCCGGTGGCGTCGGCATGGTCATCGGCCCCGACGGGGACCGACTGGTGACCCAGGAGGGGCTGGTCGCGGACCTCCGCACGGGACGCCTGGAGCCACGCGTGCTCGGCGACGACCTGGTCAGCGCCGTGGCCTTCAGCCCCGACGGCACGCGCCTGAGCGCGGGCGACGTCCTCGGCCGCGTCACCCTCTGGGACGGCAAGGTGCGCAAGCGACTCGGCGTCCTGGACAACACCGCCACGGACGCGTCAAGGCAGGTGACGGCGCTGGCCTTCTCCCACGACGGCAGCACCCTGGCCGTCGCGGGAGCCGACGGCACCGTGCAGCTGTGGGACGTCCCCTCCTCACGGCCGCTCGGCTCCGCCCTGCCCACCCCCGGCGACCGGGTGCTCGCCCTGGCCTTCGCCCCCGACGACCACACCCTGTATGCCACGGGCGTGAACGTTCCGGTGCAGACGTACGACCTGAACCCGGCCCACCTGGCCACCGAGGTCTGCGACCGCGCCGGCTCCGGCCTGTCGAGGGCCGACTGGACGACGTACCTCCCGGACATCCCGTATCGGCGGACCTGCTGACTCCTGGCTTCGGAACGCATCCGCCCCCAACTGCCGCGCCGTGACCGTTTCCGCGGGTCTCGCGGCGGCACGCGCCGTCGTTCGCGTGGCAACCGGAGGAAGGCGCAGGCCCGTCCTACAGGCATCATGCTCACCACAAACATCACCGGCCCCCTGGCCTCATCGGTTCGCCAGCTGCTTGATTTCGCGTGGATACACGCCCGGGCCTGCGCTTTCGCGATCGCGCTGCTGTCCGGGCTGGCGGTGTCCACCGCGCTGCCCCATCTCCCGGTGGCTCGCTACGACCTGCTCGTCGTCTACGGGGTGCTGCTCACGCTGCTGTTCTGGCGACGCGGCTGGGAGAACGGGCGGGACATCGCCGTCATCACCCTGTGCCATGTCATCGGCCTGGCCTTCGAGCTGGTGAAGGTCTCCCTCGGTTCCTGGAGCTATCCGGAGCCGGCCGTACTGAAGTTCGCGGGCGTCCCGCTGTACGGAGGGTTCCTCTACGCGGCCGTCGGCAGCTATGTCTGCCGGGCCTGGCGCCTGTTCGACCTGGAGTTGGTCCGCTACCGCCCGCGGGCGACGGCGGTGGTGGCCGCGGCCGTCTACGTCAACTTCTTCAGCCATCACTGGCTGCCCGACGTGCGCTGGCTGCTGGCCGGGCTGCTCCTGGCCGTCACCGCGGGAACCTCGGTGCGCTACACGGTGCGCGGTGTACGCCGACGGATGCCGCTGGCCCTGTCGTTCGTCCTGATCGGCTTCTTCCTCTGGGTCGCCGAGAACCTCGCCACCTACGTGGGCGCCTGGCGTTACCCCTACCAGCTCCATGGCTGGCAGCCGGTCGGAGTGGACAAGTTCGGTGCCTGGTCCCTGCTGATCAGCATCACCTTCGTCCTGGCGGCGGTCGGCCGATCGGGCTCCAGAAACGACACCATCGGTGTCCAGCTCGATCAGCAGGCGTGACGTGCAGCGCATGCGCGACACCGCCCAGCCCTCATCCCGCCTCTCGCCGCGGCGGGAAACCCAGATGATGTTCTCGGCACATGGTCACTACGATCGGGCTCAAGACAACCATTCGACCGGCCCGCTGGTGCGGGCCGGTCGGGGTCGCCGATGCCGGGGTCCGCTCCCCGGGCTGCGGTGATCTTCCTGCCCAGGAGGACCCCCCGCATGTTCCGACGTATTGGCACCACGGTCGTCCGACATCCCGTCTGGACGATCGTGGCGTGGCTGATTGCTGCGGTGGCCATCGTTGCCACCGCTCCGAGCCTGCCCTCGAACAGTGACGAGAGCAGTTTCCTGCCCAAGAGTTATGAGTCCATCAAAGCGGCGGATCTTCAGGAGAGGGCGTTCCCCAGCGCCTTCACCCCGTCCGCGATCGCGCTGTACCAGCGCACCGACGGCGGCAAGCTGACCGCCGCCGACAAGAAGGATGTCGCCCGGATCACCACCGAGCTGGGCCAGAAGAAAATCGACCAGGTGCAGAAGGTCGTCCCCGGCCAGCCGTCCAAGGACGGCAGGTATGACCTGACCCTGGTCCAGATGGACAGCAAGAACGCCGGCCAGCCCAAACAGGCCGACGCGGCAAAGGTGTTGCGCGAGAACGTCAAGGAGCTGGCCAAGGGCACGAACCTCGACGTCAAACTGGGCGGTTCCGCCGCGCAGGCCCTCGACCAGCAGGATTCGTCCCAACGTGGCCAGGCGCTGATCGGTATCGGCACCTTCGTGATCATCCTGGTGACTCTGCTGATCATCTTCCGGGCGCCGATCCTGGCCCTGCTGCCACTGGTCCTGATCGGCCTGGTCTCCGCCATCGCCAACGGACTGATCGCGTACGCCACGAAGCTCTTCGATCTGCAGGCGAACAGTTCGATCTCGTCGATCCTGATCGTCGTGCTCTTCGGCGTGGGCACGGACTACTTCCTCTTCCTGATGTTCCGTTACCGCGAACGCCTGCGGGCCGGCGACGAGGCCAAGGAGGCCATGGTCAACGCGGTGGACCGGGTGGGTGAGGCCATCGCCTCGGCCGCCGGGGCGGTCATCATCGCCTTCCTCGCGCTGGTGCTGTCCACGCTGGGCTTCCTCAAACAGATGGGCCCGGCGCTCGCCATCGCGGTCGCCGCCACCCTGGTCGCGGGCCTGACCCTGATCCCGGCCGTGGTCTCGCTCATCGGGCCGAAGGTCTTCTGGCCCTCCAAGTCGTGGCAGCGCGAGCCGGCCAACGCCCGGTTCGCCGCCCTCGGCCGCGGTGTGCAGCGCCGCCCGGCGCTCGCCGCCGTGGCGTCCGGTCTCGTCCTGATCGCCCTGTCGCTCGGTACGTTCGGCTACAAGGCCACCTTCGACCTGGCATCGGGCTCCATGCCCAAGACCAAGGAGTCGATGGTCGTCCAGGACGAGATGCAGAAGGCGTACTCGGCGGGCGCCGCCGCACCCACCGACGTCTACCTCTCCAGCACCGACGGCAAGCCGCTGGACAAGGCCGACTTCACCGCGTACGCGCAGAAGCTCGGGGCGGTGGACGGCGTCGCGAGCGCCCGTATGACCCAGGTGAGCAAGGACGGCACGACCGCCGACTTCACCGTCACGCTCAAGTACGAGGCGTCGACGGACAAGGCGATCGATGCCGTGGGCAGGGTGCGCGATGTCGCGCACTCGGACGCCCCCGACGGCACCGAAGCCCTCGTCGGCGGTATGTCGTCGATCTACAAGGACATCAACACCGCGGTCAACCACGACTACCGGACGGTCTTCCCCGTGGCCGCCCTCCTGATCATGGTCATCCTGGGACTGCTGCTGCGCAGCGTGGTCGCCCCCTGGTATCTGATGGCGTCGGTGGGCCTCGGCTTCGGCGCCACTCTGGGCGCCACCGTGTGGATCTTCCAGGAGGGGCAGGGACACTCGGGTCTGATGTTCATGCTCCCGGTGATCATGTATCTCTTCGTGGTCGCCATCGGCACCGACTACAACATCCTGATGATCGCCAGGCTGCGCGAGGAGGCCCGAGAGGGTCGTAGCCCGCGTGAGGCTGCCGGCATGGCACTCAGGTACGCCGGCCCGACCGTGGCCGCCGCGGGCTTCATCCTGGCGGCGACCTTCGCCACGATGATGCTGGCGGGCAACGCGCTGCTCACGGAGATGGGCTTCGCCGTCTCCTTCGGTATCGCGGTGGCCGCCTTCGTGATGGCGATGTTCTTCACCCCGAGCCTCACCGCGCTGATCGGCCACGCGGCGTGGTGGCCGGGACACGGAGACCGGGCGGCGGGAACGCCGGCCGGCATGGGCGCCGGACTCGGCGGTTCCGAGCCGCTCGCCGGTGAGGACCGGGACACGGTCGCGTCCGATCCGTCGGGGCGCCTCGGCTAGCGGCAGCGTGAGGAGGCAGGTCTGCCGGGCCGCAAGGTCCGGCAGACCAGCCGGACCTTGGCTCGGAGGCTCTTGGCCGATGCCGTTTCTGGATCTGGACGAGATCACCGCAAGTGGTCAGTCCGGCATGCTCGGCTGAACCTTCAGTCAGCCTTTCGCTGTCCGGGAGGCGGCGCAGGTATGCGTCCGCACAGGAGTTGTCCCCCACGCCCAAGCGGCCACCCCGGCACGTCCGCACGGCTGTTCATCGCGGCTGTTCAGCCCTTCTCGCGTCCCCGCCGTCCACCCACGCCTTGCACGGGCCGGGGCGGGCGGCGGTTTTCCTGGTCGGCCAGGGTTGTGCCCCACCATGGACCGGCGTATAAATAAGCAACTTTCTTTCTTACAGTAGACGGAGAGGTGAGGCCGACATGGCCCGCCGGTATCCCGCAGGCCCGCAAGGGCTGTTGCGTTCACTCAACGGTCGTGCGGTCCTGGAGGCGGTCGGCCGGGACGGTCCGATCACGATCACTGACCTGGCCGGGCGGATCACCCTGTCGCGGCCGACGGTGGCCGCCGCGATCGCACAGCTCACGGAGCAGGGTGTGGTCGTCGAGGTGGGCCCGGTGACCGGACGCAAGGGGCCCGCGCCCGCGCTCTACCAGGTGAATGCCGACTGCGCCTTCGCGATCGGCGTGGACGTCGGACACCGGCAGATCCGCGCCGCGGTGGTGGACGTGACCGGCCGGGAACGCGCCCGGGTCCGCACCGAACAGCAGGGTCACCGAGGACGCGACGCCCTCATCGAGCAGATCCTCGGTGTCTGTGTCGACCTGGCCGGACAGGTGGGTCTGCCGCTGGACGACATCACCCAGGTCGTCATGGGACTGCCCGCGGTGGTCGGTACGGACGGGCGCAGTCTCTCGTACACCACAGGGCTGCCCGACGCGGGACGCGGGCTCGGCGAGGCGCTCAGCCGTGCCGTACCGGTGCCGCTGCTGCTGGAGAACGACGTGAACCTGGCGGCGCTGGCCGAGCGCATCCATGGACGCGGCACCGAGGCCGACGACTTCGTCCTGCTGAGCCTCGGGGTGGGCCTCGGCCTCGGCCTGGTGGTCGACGGCCGGGTCAGGCGCGGAGCGACGGGCGTCGCGGGCGAGGCGGGATATCTGCCCAGCGACCGGATGATCGCGCCGACGGGACAGCGCCGGGACCTCGTACAGGACCATCTCGGCGCCCGCTACATCAGCGCACGCGCACGTGAGTTGGGGCTGCCCGGCGACGGGAGCCCGCGCAGCGTCTTCGAACTCGCCCGCGGGGGAGACCCTTCCGCGGCGCAGATCGTCGACGACACCGCCCGCAGCCTCGCCTACGTGGTGGCCTGCGTGGTGCCCCTGATCGACCCGGCGCTCATCGTGCTGGGCGGCGCCATCGGTGCCAACGGCGACCTGCTCCTCGAACCGGTCGTCCGGCACCTGGCCGACTTCAGCGACTTCCGGCCCCCCGTGGTCGTGTCCGACCTCGGTCAGGACGCGGTCCTGACCGGAACCACGACCAAGGCGGCGGAACTCGCCAGGGAGGCGGCGTTCGCAGCCGCCACGACCCCCGCCTCCACCGCCACGGCGGAGCCACAGCCGTCTCTGCCCTGATGCACCAACGGCGACGCCGTCTTGCAGGACAGCGCCGCCGCTCGAGGACTCCGTGCGTTGCAGCGCCCGGGTCCGATCGACCGATCCGTCACCCAGGGAATGCCATCTCCGAGAGAGGACGATCAGTGTTCAAACTTATCACCAGAGGGGTGGCCGGCACGGCCGCCGCCGTGCTGCTGGCAGGCTGTACCTCCGGCGGGCCCACCGACTCGAAGCCCGCGTCCGCCATCTCGCCCGGCGCCTCGCACGCGCCCACCACCGTCACCGTATGGACGTTCAACCACCTGCCCAACGAGGTGGCGGCGTTCAAGGCGACCCTGAGCCGGCTGCACACCAAGTACCCGTGGCTCACCGTGAAGTTCGTGCCCAACAAGGACGACGCCGCCTACGCCAAGGCGGTCGCCGCGGGTGATCCGCCGGACGTGTTCATCAGCTCCACGCCCGACAATGTGGCGAAGTTCTGCTACAACGGCACGGTCGCCGACCTGGGCCCGTATCTGTCCTCGGCCAAGATCGACACGGCCAAGACCTTCCCGGCCGCGACGCTCGTCTACACCCGCTACCAGAGCAAGCAGTGCGCGCTGCCGCTGCTGACCGACGCGTTCGCGCTCTACTACAACAAGAAGATGTTCGCCGCGGCCGGCATCACCAAGCCGCCCACCACGCTCGCCGAACTGACCGCCGACGCGAAGAAGTTGACCGTCAAGAACGCCGACGGCTCCATCAAGACCTTCGGTTTCATGCCCCGCTCCGACTTCGACGTCAACCGGTACCTCTTCGTCGGAGCGCACAGCGGCACCGACTTCTACGGCAAGGACGGCAAGACCACCTTCGCCTCCGACCCCAAGTGGCAGCAGATCCTCAAGTGGGACCAGGAGCTCATCGACTACTACGGCAAGGCGAACGTCCAGAAGTTCGTCGGCCAGTACCAGCCGCACGCCGACGACGCGGGCAACCCGCTGCTGACCGGCGCCGCCGCCATGGAGTACGACGGCGAATGGCACGTCGGTGAAATCGCCACGTCGAAGAAGGACTTCGACTACGGCGTGGTCCCGATGCCGGTCCTGGACGGATCCTCGGGCACCTACGGCGCGGGCAGCACGCTCGGCACCGTCGCCTATCTGTCGGCCGGCTCGCAGCACAAGCAGGAGGCGTTCTTCGCGCTCCAGCAGCTCACCACCGACACCACGTTCCTCAACACCCTCGCCGACACGGTCTACAACATCCCGACGACGTTCGCCGCGCTCAAGGCCTGGGACAAGCGGAACGATCCGCACTGGAAGCCGTTCGTCGACATCTTCGAGAACCCGCACTCCTCCTACAAGGCGGTCACCCCGGCCGGCGTCGAGGACATGGACACCTGGCGCGCGTTCCTGCTCGAGTACGAGCAGGGCAAGGTGAAGAACGTCGCGAGCGGCCTCGCGGGGGTCGGGAAGAAAATAGACGACCTCAACTCCGAGAGCGGGCAGTAGGGATGACGTCCGTCCTCGCCCCCGTCGGCGACCCCCCGGGCACGGTGCGCACGCGCCCTGCCCGGGGCGGGCGGCGCCGTCCGAGCAGGGCCCGCTGGTGGGTCGTACTCGCCTTCCTGTCCCCGTTCGTCATCGGGTTCTGCGTCTTCGTGCTCTACCCGGTGGCCGCCACGCTCTACTACTCGCTCACCGACTTCCAGGCCGGCTCCTACCGGCCGGTGCAGTTCGTCGGACTGCGCAACTACCGCACCCTGTTCAGCCAGTCCGACACCTTCTGGGTCGCCGTACGCAACACGCTGTGGATGGTCGCCGTCATGGTGCCGCTGCGCACCGCGTGGGCCATGCTCACCGCGTGGGTGATCATCCGCGTCAAGCGCGGCAGGGCGGTGTACCGCACGCTGTTCTTCCTGCCGTCGATGGTGCCGGTCGTCGCCGCCGCGCTGTCATTCATCGTGCTGCTCAACCCGGTTGGCCCGCTCAACCGGCTGCTCGACCTGGTAGGCGTCAACGGCCCCGGCTGGTTCTCGGACCCCGCCTGGTCGAAGCCCAGCCTCGTCCTGATGGCCCTGTGGGCCAGCGGCAACGTGATGGTCATCTTCTCCGCCGCGATGCTGGACGTACCAAGGGAGTTGTACGAGGCCGCCGAACTCGACGGCGCGAACGCGCTGCAGAAGTTCCGCAGCGTCACCCTCCCGGCGATCTCCCCGGTGATCTTCTTCGCGCTGCTGACCGGGATGATCTACACCTTCCAGTACTTCACCGAGGCGTTCGTCGCGTCCAGCTCCGCGAACGCGACCTCCTCCAGCAACGACCTGATCGGCTACCCCGCCAACTCGCTCCTCTTCTACTCCACGGAGCTGTACCGCCAGGGCTTCGCCTACTTCAAGACCGGCTACGCCTCGGCCATGGCCTGGCTGCTGTTCCTCGTCATCTTCGCGGCGACCGTGGTGTTCATCCGCGCCTCGCGCCGCTTCGTGCACCACGCGGGCGGTGGCCGATGAGCACCCTGAACCTGATGAAGCGTCAACCCCGGTTCGGGCGACGCGCGTTGTACGTGCTCGCCGAGCACGCCCCCGCCGTAGCCATAGCGCTGTGCTTCCTTCTCCCCCTGACCATCGGTGTGCTCACCGCGTTCATGACCCAGCACCAGGCCGGCACCGGCTCGCTGTGGCCCTCGCCCTGGGAGTTCGGCAACTTCCGCAAGGTCTTCTCGGCCATGCCGTTCGGCCGGGACCTGCTCAACACCATGCTGTACGCCGGACTTTCCACGATCGGCGTCGTCGTCTCCTCGGTGCCCGTGGCCTACGCGCTCGCCCGGCTCCGGTGGCGCGGTCGGGAGGGCGTCTTCCTGGTCGTCCTCGCTGCGATGATGATTCCGGCCCAGGTCACCAGCCTGCCCCTGTACGTGATGTACGCGCACATCGGCTGGGTGGGCACCCTCAAGCCGCTCATCGTTCCGTCCTTCTTCGGCGACGCGTTCAGCATCTTCCTGCTGCGCCAGTTCTTCCTCACCATCCCTGACGAGTTCACCGAGGCGGCCCGGGTCGACGGCGCGGGCGAACTGCGCATCCTGTGGCGGGTGTTGATCCCCATGGCCAAGCCGGCCATCGCCGCCGTGGGCCTCTTCGCGTTCCTCTACGCCTGGAACGACTTCTACAACCCGCTGCTCTATACGGGGAACAGCGACACCGGCCAGACCCTCGCGGTGGCCCTCAGCCAGCTCGCCAAGAACGGGCACCAGAACGCCTACGAGTTGCAGATGGCGGCCTCGCTGATGTTCCTGCTGCCCGTCCTGGTGCTGTTCTTCCTGGCGCAGAAGGTCTTCGTCGAGGGCATCGCGCTGACCGGCGTCAAGGGCTGAACACCCGCGCCCGCACACATTCCTGGGAGCACGATGAAGATCACCGTTGTCGGCGGTGGCAGCACCTACACGCCCGAACTGATCGAGGGCTTCGCCCGGCGCGCGGACGTGCTGCCGGTCGACGAACTCGTCCTGCACGACATCGATCCCGAGCGGCTGCGCGTGATCGGCGCGCTGTCCCGCCGTATCCTCGCCCGGCACGGCTTCCCCGGCCGGCTGACCACCACGACCGACCTCTCCGCGGCGGTGGAGGCGGCCGCCGCGGTGCTCGTCCAGCTCCGTGTGGGCGGACAGGCCGCCCGGTTGGTCGACGAGACCCTGCCGAACCGCTTCGGCCTGCTCGGCCAGGAGACCACCGGCCCCGGAGGCTTCGCCAAGGCCCTGCGCACGGTGCCGGTGGTGCTCGACATCGCCGAGGAGGTACGACGCAGGGCTCGACCCGGCGCCTGGATCGTCGACTTCACCAACCCGGTCGGCATCGTCACCCGGGCGCTGCTGGACGCCGGGCATCGCGCGGTGGGCCTGTGCAACGTGGCGATCAAGTTCCAGCGCCGGCTGGCCGCACGGCTCGGCACCGACCCCGACCGGGTCCGGCTCGGCCACGCCGGCCTGAACCACCTGTCCTGGATCCGCTCGGTCACCGTCGACGGAGTCGACCGCCTGCCGGAGCTGCTGAGCGGCGACGCGCTGGACGAACTCGCCGCGCAGACCCGGGTCCCCGCCGGGGTACTCCGCGACCTGGGTGCGATCCCCTCCTACTACCTCCACTACTTCTACTGCACGGACGACGAGGTCCGCAGCCAGCAGTCCGGGACAACGCGCCGAGCCGAACAAGTCCTCGCCATCGAGAGGGAGTTGCTCACCCTGTACGCGGACCCCGGCCTGGACCGCAAACCCGGGCTGCTGGAGCAGCGGGGCGGCGCGTACTACAGCGAGGCCGCCGCGGCCCTGGTCACCAGCCTGCTCACCGGCGACGGCGCACACCACTACGTGAACGTCCGCAACAACGGGGTGCTGGCGGGCCTTGGGGACGAGGCCGTCGTCGAAGTCCCGGCCGACGTGGACACCGCGGGACCGCACCCGGTCCAAGTGCCGCCCCTGGCACCGGAGATGCTCGGCCTCGTCCAGGCGGTCACCGCGTACGAGACCCTCACCGTCGAGGCCGCGCTGACCGGCGACCGGACGGTGGCGCGGCGCGCGCTCATCGCCAACCCGCTCGTACGCCAGTGGGATCGCGCCGAACCGCTGCTGGACGCACTGCTGGAGGCCAACCGCGGCCACCTGCCCCGGTTCTTCGACCGCGAGGCAGCCGATGCCTGACCTCGTGGTGGGGGTGGACGGCGGGAACTCCAAGACCGACCTCGTCCTCGCCGACACCGAGGGCCGTCTGCTGGCGTGGGTGCGCGGCGACGGCACCCGTCCGCATCGGGAGGGCATGCAGGTCACCACCGAACGCCTCGCGCACCTGGGGCGCCGGGCGCTGTCGACGGCCGGACTGCAGGCCGGAACCCCGGTCGCCGTCGGCGCGTACTTCCTCGCCAATGTCGACCAACGGGCCCAGGAACGCTCGGCGTTGAGTGGCCTCGCGCAGCTGGGGGTGGCCGAACGCGTCCTCGTGCACAACGACACGCTCGCCGTACTGCAGGCCGGCGCACCCGAAGGCTGGGGCGTGGCGGTGGTCTCCGGCGCCGGCATCAACGCGGCCGCGGTCCATCCACAGGGCCGCTCGGCCCGCTTCCTCTCGCTCGGCGACATCACGGGCGACTGGGGCGGCGGTCTCGCCGTCGCCCGCGCCGGGCTGGGCGCCGCGGTGCGCGCGGGCGACGGGCGCGGTCCGGCCACCGGGCTGCGGCGGGAGCTGCCGGGCCACTTCGGTCTTCCGTCCGTGGAGGCCGTCGCGCTCGCCGTCAGTAAGGGGGAGATACCTGTCGTGGCCCTCCACGGGCTCGCCCCGTTGGTGTTCGCCACCGCGGCCGACGGCGACGCGGTGGCGCGGGGCATCGTGGTCCGCCTCGGTGACGAGATCGTCGCCATGGTGATCGCGCTGCTGCGCCGGCTGCGCCTGCTGCGGACGCCGACGCCGGTCGTGCTGGGCGGCGGCACACTCCAGAACGGGCAGGTCATGCTGCACGACCACATCCGCGACCGGCTGGCCGCCGAGGCCCCGTGGGCCGAGTCCCGCGTACTCGACGTGCCCCCGGTGGCGGGCGCGGTCGCCGCGGCGCTGCACGCGACGGGCGCTCCGGCGGACGTACGACAGCGCCTGCGCAGGACGATCGCGGGGATGCGACCGCCGTCGACCGTTCACCATGACGCACCGGCGGATGCGGATGCGGATGCGGATCGCCAGGTGGGCCACTCCCGCCCTATCAGTTAATATAGAATAATTAGATAGACGATTTTTGGAGCGGGCTTAGTCGAGGGAGTGGCCGTGGACTTCGGGCTGACCGACGAGCAGGACCTGTTGCGCGCGACGGCACGGCAGTTCGTCGCCGACGTGTGTCCGGCCGAGAAGGCCAAACAGTGGGACGAGGAGGGCGTCGTACCGCCCGAGCTGTTCCGCGGCATGGCCGAACTGGGCTGGTTCTCCCTCCCGTTCAGCGAGGAGGAGGGCGGTGACGGCGGCGGTCCGCTCGAGCTCATCCTGATCGCCGAGGAGCTGGGGCGGGCCAGTTTCGACGTGGCCATGTGCTACATCGGCGTGCTCATCCCCGGGATCACGGTGTTCCGGTGGGGCAGCGAGGCGCAGCGCGACTTCATCCGCGAGCAGGTGATGACCGGCCGCCACCGGCTCGCCGTGGGCCTCAGTGAGCCGGACAGCGGATCCGACGCGGCCGCCCTGCGCACCACCGCCGAGGACCACGGCGACCATTTCCTGGTGCGCGGCCAGAAGGCGTGGTGCACCGGGGCCGGACTGCCCGACACCACCATCGCGACCTATGTGCGCACCGGGCCCCGCGAGCCCAAGCACGGCGGCATCAGCCTGCTGCTCGTCGACCCCTCGACCCAGGGTGTCGAGGTGCGGCGTACGCCGACGCTGGCCCGGCACATCCTGGGCACCAACGAGGTCTTCTTCAACGACGCCCCGGTCCCGAAGGAGAACCTCGTCGGCCCGCGCGACGAGGGCTGGAAGGTCATGCTCTCCAACATCGAACTGGAGAAGGTGATCATCACCGGCGGTTACCTGGGCGCCGCCCAGTCCACCCTGGACGAGATGCTGGAGTACGCGCGCACCCGGCACGCCTTCGGCCGTCCGATCGGCAACTTCCAGGCGCTCGCCCACGCCATGGCCGACCTGCAGACCGAGATCGACTCCGCCCGGCTGCTCGCCTATCGCGCCGCCTGGCTGCTCGCCCAGGGCAAGCCGTGCACCCGCGAGGGCTCGATGGCGAAGCTGAAGGGGTCGGAGACGTATGTGGCGGCGGCCCGGCTCGGGATGCAGGTCTGCGCGGGCCACGGGTTCTCGACGGAGAGCGTGATGAGCTTCCGCTACCGGGAGTCGATCGTGGCCACCATCTCCGGCGGGACGAGCCAGATCCAGCGCAACGGCATCGCCCGCAGCATGGGACTGCGGTCCTACTGAGCCCGGCCGTCCTGGCCGGCGGCCTCGCCGTCCTGGCCCGCCAGCCACTCCTGGTGCCGTACGAAATGGCCCTGGTCCCGGGTCACCCAGATCCCGGAGACCCGGGCCAGCACGGCGCGGGTCGGCAGCAGCACCATCTCGCCCGCGATGTACCAGCGCCGTCCCTCCCGCTTCTCCACCCAGGCCCGGACCTCCAGCGGCCGCTCCACCGGCACCGGCTTCACAAAGCTCACGCTCAGTTCCGCCGTCACGCTCAACACCCGGTGCAGCAGCGGGAGATGACCGAGGCAGTCGTCGAGCACGGCCGCCGTCCAGCCGCCGTGCGCGACATCGGGCCCGCCCTCCTGGTCGCGCGGGCAGGTGAGCTCGAACCACGCCGAGCCGTCCTCGTCGAGCCGTTCGCGCTCCACGCCCAGCCGGCAGGAACCGGCGCCCCGGCACGCACCGCACAGCGCCACCCCGCCCGGCGTGCGGGGCGGCTCCTGGAAGTCCGCGCCGGCCCACTGCCCGGTCCCGGGCGCCGTACTCGACATGCTGGAACTCCTCGTGTCAGACATCGGCAAGCAGCGGACGCAGCTTCCCGGCGATGAGCTGGACCTGCCGGGCCACCATCTCCTCGGGCATCCCGGCCAGCGAGGCCCACAGGAACACCCCTTCCACCGGCAACCCTGCCACGTACGCCCTGATGGCCTCGGCGACGTCCTGCGGGGTGCCGTAAAGGAACTGGCCGACGCCGGTCGCGCTCAGTCCCGTCTCCCGCCACTTCTCGGGATCGATGGGGCGGGGGAGCGGCTGATCGGTCCCCTCGACCATGTACCGGCGGTAGCTGTCCCACTGGTACTGCAAGTGCTTGCGCACCACCGGCCAGTCGCCGTCCGGGTCCTCCGTGACGAACGTGGTGAACGAGCCCTGCATACGGGCCGTCGACAGGTCGTACCCGCTCTCGGCGAGCCCGTCCCGGTACGGCGTCAGCAGTGCCGGGTTGAGCGACAGCAGCCCGGTGCCCAGGCGGCCGGCCCGGCGCGCGCCCTGCGGACCCTGGTAGCCGAGCCAGATCGGCAGCGGGCTCTGGACCGGGCCGGGGGTGACCAGGGACTCGGCCCACAGGCCGCGGATCTCCCGTACCCGCTGGTCGGTCGTGGAGTAGCGCTTGGTGAGGTCGCCGCCGAACAGCCGGTACTCGGGCACCCGGTAGCCGGTGCCCAGGCCGAGGTCCAGGCGGCCGTCGCTGATGATGTCGACGATCGCGGCCTGTTCGGCGAGTTCGGGGGCCGCGTGCAGCGGTGCCGGGATGACCGCGGTGCCCAGGCGCACCCGGCGGGTGCGCGCGGCTGCAGCGGCCGCCATGGTGAGCGGCTGGGGGAGGTATCCGTCCTCGAAGCCGTGGTGCTCGGAGAACCAGACCGAGTCGAGGCCGAGCCGGTCCGCCTCCTCGCACATCTCCAGTGCGAAGCCGTACACCCGCGACCAACTCTGCCGCCACGGCGGTGGGTTGCGCAGGTCGAAGTAGATGCCCACCTTCATGCGGGGCCGCCTCCTGTTGTGTGGTGCGTCAGTCGGATCGTCGCGTGTGCGACCGCGATCCCGTCGCCGGGCGGCAGCAGCCGTACCGGGCGAAGTTCCAGTGATTCGATCTCGGGGAGGTCGTCGACCATCGCCGAGATCCGCAGGACGGTCTCCTCGAGAGCCGCCAGATCCACACCCCTGCCGCCGGCCCTGCCGTCCAGCAGTGGGGCCGCGCGCAGCGAGCGGACCATCTCCCGGGCGTCACGGTCGCTGAGCGGGGTCACGCGGTGCGCGACGTCCGCCATCAGGTCGGCGTAGTCCCCGGTCAGACCGAAGGAGACCACCGGACCGAAGACCGGGTCGGAGCTGACGGAGAGGAACGCGTCCGGGCCGTCTCCCGGTCCGGTGTCGCGTACGGCGATTCCGTACGCGGCCAGCAACTCGGCGGCGACCGCCTCGGGGACCGAGCCCGGGGCGCATGCGGCGACCAGCGCGCGGGCGCGCTCGGCGTCGACTCCCGCGAGGTCCGGTACGACGCCCGCGGGGGTGCTGCGCCAGGCCTGGTAGGCCGCCGCGTGTCCGAGCGAGGCGGCCGCCGCCTCGGGGAACGTGTAGGTGGGTACGACGAGTTCGCCCCGGTGGAGCAGATCGGCGACGCCCGCGCCGCCCAGGAAACTGGCCACCACCGGCTTCTCGGGCCGGCCCGCGGCCGCGTCCAGGATCGCCGACGCGACCTCGTCGGGTTTGTCCGCCAGCGGCGGCATGAACAGGACGACGGCCGCGTCGATGTCGTCGTCGGCCAGTGCCGCGTCCAGTGCCTGCCGGTAGTGCGCGGCGGTGGCCGTGGGGGTCAGATCGATCGGGTTGGCGACGTCCGCGTGGGGCGCGAGGGCAGGGCGGAGCCGCTGCCGGGTGCGTTCACCGAGCGCGGGCACGCGCAGTCCGCTCGCCGCGCACGCCCCGACCGTCAGCGCCGCCGGACCGCCCGCGTTGGTGATCACGGCGACCCGGTTGCCGGGCGGCGGAGGCTGGTGGGCCAGCAGCAGGGCGACGTCGAACAGCTCCTGGAGACTGCGGGTGCGGATCACTCCGGACTGGGCGAACAGCGAACTCACCGCCGAGTCCGCATGGCCCGGATGGACCGCGACGATCGGCTTGCGCGGCGCGATCCGGCGGGCGACACGGGCGAACCGGCGCGGATTGCCGAAGGTCTCCACGTGCAGCAGGATCACCGAGGTGGCGGGGTCCTCCTCCCACCACTGCAGCAGGTCGTTGGTGGACACGTCCACGGCGTGGCCCACCGACACGAAACCGGAGAAGCCGAGGCGAAGCCGCCGGGCGAAGTCGAGCACCGCGAGCCCCAGCGGCCCGGACTGACTGGACATCGCCACCCGGCCGGGCGTCGGCAGCGCGGGCGAGAAGGTCGCGGCCAGCCGCGCCGCGGGCGTCGTGTTGAGCACACCCATGCAGTTGGGGCCCACCAGCCGCATTCCGGAGGCACGGGCGAAACGGGCCAACTCCAGCTCCGTCGCCCGCCCTTCGGCTCCGGTCTCCCCGAACCCCGTCGACACCACGACCACCGCCCTGGCCCCGGCCTCCGCACACTCCCGTACGACTTCGGGCACGGCCTCGGCGCGCACGGCCACCAGCGCCAGGTCCGGTGGCTCGGGCAGCTCGCGGACCCGGGGATACGCCCGCACCCCGGCGATCTCGTCGGCCCCCGGATTGACCGGGAACACGCTGCCGCCGAAACCGCCCCGCAGCAGGTTGGCCACGATCTCGTGCCCGATGGTCAGGGGGTTGCGGTTGGCGCCGATCACGGCGACCGACCGCGGTTCGAGCAGGGGTCGCAGGGAGCGCCGTACGGCTGTCTGCTCACGGCGCTCGGCCCGCGCCACGGCAAGGGCCTGCGGGTCGACGGCGATCTCGAAGTGGATGATCTGGCCGGGCGGCCCCGCCTCGATCCGGTAGCCGGAGCCGAGGAACACATTGATCATCCGGGTGTTGTCGGCGAGGACGTCGGCCTCCAGCACCCGGATGCCCCGGGCGCGCGCGGCGGCCGCGATGTGCTCCAGGAGCAGCCTGCCGAACCCCTCGCTCTGGTGGTCGTCCCGGATGGTGAACGTGACCTCGGCGTGCTCCGGCTCCTCGGGGTCGCGGACGTACCGCACCAGGCCGGCGATCTCGTCGCCGGCCAGGGCGATGAGCGCCAGCTCGTTGAGGTAGTCCACGTGCGCGCCGCGCCGGATGACGTCGTCGCGGGCGCGGACCACCGGGCCGAGGGAGCGGTAGGCGAGGGTGGCCCGGGACAGGCTGCCGACGAAGGCGACCAGACGGTCGGCGTCCTCGGGCCTGACCGGGCGGACGAAGGTCGACCGCCCGGTCCTGACGAGCCCGGGCCGTTCCAGGTCCTCGGGATACGAGGCATGCGGCGCAGGCGCGGGAACCGAGGGGTACGGGGGAGTGGTCACGGGTGTGTCGCCGCCCGCGCCGGTCAGACGGCCGCCTGCTGGGGAGTCTGCTCGGGCAGGCGGAAGAGCTCGTTGAAGGTGCCCCGCGTGACGCGCTCGCGGATGTCGTCCGGCACCCCGTCGAACAGCTCATGGAGCGTGGACTGGGTGTGCCCGTAGGTGCCCTCCAGGTGCGGGTAGTCGTCGCCCCACATCACGTTGCGGTACCCGGTCGACTCGACGATCTCCACCGAGCTCTTGTCGTGCTGGAAGGACGCGTACACCTGCTGCCGGATGATCTCGCTGGGCAGTCGGCTCAGCTTCGGACGGACGAACATGCCGTGCTGGCGGTACGCCTCGTCCATCCGGTCGCCGATGGCCGGCATCCAGCCCGCGCCGCCCTCCGCGATGAGGATGCGCAGGTCCGGGTGGCGGTCGAGGGCTCCGCCCGCGACCATGTGGGACACCACGCGCATGCCCGGGTAGGTCGTCTCCATGTAGTTGACGACCGCGCCGCCCGGCCCGCGGAAGACGACGTTCTCGCCGCCCGTGCCGATGTGGAAGCCGAGCACCAGGCCGGCCCGCTCGACCGCCGTCCACAGCGGCTCCCAGCGGTCGAGGGCGTACTCCTCGCCCGGCCGGGTCGAGCACGGCAGGAAGATCGCCTGGAAGCCCATCTCCGCGACCCGCTCCACCTCGGCGACCGCATCCTCGATGTCGGCCGTCGAGACGCAGGCGGTGGTGATGACGCGCTTGTTCTTGCTGAGGATCTCGTCGTAGGCCCAGTCGTTCCAGGCCCGGACGGTCTCCCGGGCGAGCTCCCGGTCGGTGATCGACACCAGCCAGAACCCCATGGAGGGGAAGGCCAGTTGACCCCACACGCCCTCCTGGTCGAGGTCCTTGAGCCGCACCTTCAGGTCCCTGGCGCCCGGCGGACGCATCGCGTCCATGAAGTCGCCGAGCTGGCGGTCGATGCGCTCGCCGTCGATGTAGAGCACCTCGTACTTCTCGCCGCGCTCGCTGCGCGGCGCCCGGGCCCCGAGCCGCGCGGTCATCCTCTCGGTCCACATGTCGGCGGGTTCCATCACATGGGAGTCCCCGGAGTTGACCCAGATCTTCGCCATGACGCTCCTTAAGGGGAATGGATGTAATCAGTTAGCGATTTTAGTTGTATCGGCGGCCGAAGGGAAGAAGGTGCGGGCCCTCGCCTTGAATCCGTCCAATTGGTTGACTGATTGCGCTGATAGCTGGAAGATCTGGGCACCGAGCCGCGAGGAGGAGCCATGGTCGGTGACAGGGACGCCCGTGACAGGTACTTCGAGCCACAGGTGGAGACCATGCCCCGCGAGCTGCTGCGCGCGCGGCAGGAGGAACGGGTCCTGGAGCTGGTGGAGTACGCCTACGCCAACTCCGCCTTCTACCGCGAGCTGTGGGACGAGCACGGGGTGCACCCGCGCGACATCCGCTCGCTGGACGACTTCCGGGCGCGGGTCCCCTTCATCACCAAGAACATGGTGCGCTCCTACCGGGCCCGCACCGGTGACCCCTTCGGCGGTCTGCTCTGCGTCCCCGTCGAGGACCTGACCTCGGTCTCCTCCAGCTCGGGCACCACCGGCGACCCGGAGTTCTTCGCCGAGATCTGGCAGGACGCACCGCCCCTGGTGACCGCGCAGGTGCGGGACCTGTGGGAGCTGGGGCTTCGCCCCGGCGACCGGGTGCTGAGCGCCGCCGGCAACTTCCGCAACCTCATGGACCACGGATACCAGGCCCTCGGCGCAGTGGTCATCGAGGTGGACATCTGGCTCGGCCGGATGCACGAGATCGTCGAGGCCATCCGCGAGTACCGGCCCGCCTATCTGCAGATGATGTATCCGCACATGGTCGAGCTGGAGCACCTGGCCGACAAGGTGGACCTCAAGGAGGCCTTCTCCTCGCTCAAGGGCGCCTCGTGCGCCGGCCAGCCGCTGAGCCGGAAGATGCGCGAGAGGATCCGCGGCGACTGGGGCATCGACGTCTACGAGTACACCAGCGCGGCCGACACCGGCACCGCCTGGGAATGCCGCGAGCACGACGGCTTCCACCTCTGGGAGGACACCGTCTTCGCCGAGTGCCTGGACGTCGAGGAGCAGGGCTGGCAGGACGTCCCGGACGGTGAGCTCGGCGAACTGGTCGCCACCGACCTGGACAACCGGGCCGCCCCGCTGATCCGTTACCGCAGCGAGGACCTCGTACGGATGTCCCGGGACCGCTGCGGATGCGGACGCACCCACGCCCGTATGTGGGTGGGCGGCCGGCGCGGCGACGAGACCCTCGTCCAGGGCCGCTCGGTGGTCCTCGCGGACATCTGGCAGGCCGTGGAGGACCAGCCCGAGACCGTCGCGGGAGTGTTCCAGATCGTACGAGAGCGCCGTGAGGTCGACGAACTGCGGCTGCGGGTCGGCTACGACCCCGGGATCACCGGCGACGTCGACGCCCTGGCCGGACGGCTGGGCAAGGCCGTGCACGAGCGGACCGGTGTGGCGCCCGTGCTCGATCTGCGCACCGAGGAGGAGCTGTTGCAGACCATGACCAGCGTCGCCAAGTTCCCACGGGTGGTGAAGAGCTGATGGCGCGCGCCGACACCCTGGCCCGGGCCCGGGAACTCGACCGGCCCGAACTCGCCTACCTCGTACGCTTCCCCGCCGCCGAAGGCATGCGGGAGACCGACCTCACCTGGGCGGAGATCGCCCGGGACACCGCCTGGATCGCCGACCGACTGCGCGGGCACGGACTGGCCGCCGGCGGGCGGGCGGTGCTGACCGCCTCCGGGTTCGAGGGCTTCTGGTGCCACGCGATGGTCGGGGCGCTGCGCGACCTGCGGGTGACGTACGGCATCGCGGAGGCGATGGGCTGGGACCACCGCCGTACCGCGGTCTTCCACCGGGAACTCCAGCCGCACGCCATGATCGGCCTGTCGGCGGAGACCCTGGAGGGACTCGCCGGATCGGCCGACATCGGCGAGATGTTCCGGTCGACGCCCCTCGTGCTGGCCCGGCCCACCGCCGTGCCGCTCCTGCGCGGCGCCGGTGTGCCCGCCGCCCTGATCTCGGCCGTGGGACCCGCCCTCGCGCTGGAGTGCCCCGAGCGGTGCGGCGCCCATGTCAACGCCGCCGAATGGCGGGTCCGTGAGCGGGACGGGCAGTTGTCCGTCGCGGCGGGGGAGCGGCGCGCCTCGGCGCTCTCGGAGACACCGCTCGGCATCGCGGGGCGCGTCGTCACCGGACGGTGCGCCTGCGGCAGCGAGGACCCGCGGGTTCTGTTCGCCGAGGCCAACCAGCTTTCATGAGCAAGGAGTTGAGCATGTCTGAAGGAGTGGTCGACGGCCGGGTCGTGGTCGTCACCGGCGCCGGCAACGGCATCGGCAGGGCGCATGCCCTGGCGTTCGCCGCGCACGGGGCGAAGGTCGTGGTCAACGACCTGGGCGGCTCGCGCGACGGGGCGGGCGCCTCGTCCGGACCCGCCCAGGCCGTGGTGGACGAGATCGTCGCGGCGGGCGGCGAGGCCGTGGCCAACACGGACGACATCTCCACCTGGGACGGAGCGGGCAGGCTCGTCCAGCAGGCCGTGGAGACGTACGGCGGCCTGGACGTGCTGGTCAACAACGCCGGCATCCTGCGTGACCGGATGATCGTGTCGATGACCGAGCAGGACTGGGACAGCGTGCTCGCCGTCCATCTCAAGGGCAGCTTCGCCACCCTGCACCACGCGGCCGCGTACTGGCGCGAGCGCGCCAAGTCCGGTCAGGACAACGACGCGCGGGTCATCAACACGACCTCGCCGTCCGGCATCTTCGGCAACCCCGGCCAGGCCAACTACGGCTCGGCCAAGGCGGGCATCGCGAGCCTCACCCTCATCGCGGCGGCCGAACTCGCCCGCTACGGCGTGACGGTGAACGCCATCGCGCCCACCGCCCTCACCCGGCTGACCGAGGACATCGAGATGATGAAACAGGCCGCCGAGGCTCAGGACCTCACCCCGGAGGCCATCTCGCCGCTCGTGGTGTGGCTGGGTTCGGCCGCCTCCCGCGAGGTCACCGGTCGCGTCTTCGGCGTCGTGGGAAACCGGATCACGGTCCTGGAGGGCTGGGTCAACGGTCCCGGCGTCGGCGCCGAGTCCCGCTGGACACTGGAGGAGCTGTCCTCGGTCGTCCCGAACCTGGTGGCCAAGGCGGCGCCGAACGCCGACGTCCTGGGCAGCCGGAACGGGGCGTGAGATGACGACGACCGAGGGAACGACCACCGAGAAAACAGCGCCCCAACGGCCGGTCGCCGAAGGCCTGTTCACCTGGCCGCCGGCCACGTCCGCACCGCCCCGGCTCATCGGCTCCGAGTGCACGGCCTGCGGCCTGGTGAGCTTCCCGGCCGTCCCGGACTGCGTCAGGTGCGCGAGCGCGGAGTCGAAGCAACGGCTGCTGTCGGACCGCGGAACGCTGTGGACGTACACGACCCAGAACTTCCGCCCGCCGTCCCCGCCGTACGACGGTCCCGAGGCCTTCGAGCCGTACGCCGTCGGCTACGTCGAGCTCCCCGGCGAGCTGCTGGTCGAGGCCCGCCTCACCGAACCCGACCCGGAGAAGCTGCGGATCGGGCAGCCCATGCGGCTGACGCTCGTGCCCTACACCGTGCAGGACGACGGCACCGAGGTCATGACGTTCGCGTTCGCCCCGGCCGAAGAGATCGGTCGGTCCGAAGAGGTCGGTCAGCCCGAAGAGTTCGACCAGTTCGAGGAGGAGCCGTCATGACCGAGGCCGTCATCATCGGTGTGGGGCTGCACCCCTTCGGCCGGTTCCCCGGGAAGCCCGCACTGGACATGGGCGCGGACGCCGTACGGCTGGCGCTTGCCGACGCGGGCGTCAACTGGCCGCAGATCCAGGGCGGTTACATCGGCAGCTATGAGGTCGCCAACCCGGACGCGATCGTCGCCCGGCTCGGCCTGACCGGCGTGCCGCTGCGTGGGGTGTTCAACGGCTGTGCCACGGCCGGTACGGCGGTGGCGCTGGCCGCCCGCGCCATCGAGACCGGCGAGCACGACCTGACCATCGCGATCGGCCTCGACAAGCACCCGCGCGGGGCGTTCGCCGCCGACCCGTCCGTGGCCGGCATCCCCTCCTGGTACGGGCAGACCGGCCTCTTCCTCACCACCCACTACTTCGGCATGAAGATCAACCGCTATATGCACGACCACGGCATCTCCCACGAGACGCTCGCCCGCGTGGCGTCGAAGAACTTCCGCAACGCCGCGGGCAACGACAAGGCCTGGCGCCGCACGCCGCTCACACCCGAGGAGATCCTCGCCTCCCCGGTCCTCAACTACCCGCTCCGCCAGTACATGTACTGCGGCCCGGACGAGGGCGCCGCGGCCATCGTGATGTGCCGCGCAGACCAGGCCCACAAGTACACCTCCACACCCGTCCGCGTCCGGTCCACCGCCCTGCGCAGCCGCAGGCTCGGCGCCTTCGAGGTACAGAGCCCGTCCTTCCCGGTCGGGGAGGTCGTCGAGAGCCCGACGGTGGACGCCTCCAGGGCGGCGTACGAACTCGCCGGCATCGGACCCGAGGACGTCGACGTCGCCCAGCTCCAGGACACCGACGCCGGATCCGAGATCATCCACATGGCCGAGAACGGCCTCTGCAAGGACGGCGAGCAGGAACGCCTCATCGCCGAGGGCGCCACCGAGATCGGCGGCCGCCTCCCGGTCAACACCGACGGCGGACTGCTCGGCAACGGTGAACCGATCGGCGCGTCCGGCCTGCGGCAGATCCACGAGATCGTCCTCCAACTCCGCGGCACGGCGGGGGATCGGCAGATCCCCGGCACACCCCGCGTCGGCTACACCCACCTGTACGGCGCGCCGGGCGTGTCGGCGGTGACGATCCTCTCGACCTGAGAGCGACCCCGAAGCGACCTCAGAGCGACCGAGAGCGACCCGAGAGCACAGGGAACCCTCCATGGGCTTGGTACATGACACGCATGACACGCAGGCCTTCGCCGCCGAGGTGCGCCGCTTCCTCGACGCACACGTGGCGAAGGCCCCCGACCGCACAGCCTTCACCTGGGGCGAGGGCGACGACTCGATGGCGTACTTCAACAGCCTCCCGCCCGAGGAGGAACGGGAGGACGTGCAGCGGGCCCGCGCCTGGCAGCGGATCCGCCACGACAACGGCTTCGGCTGGATCACCGGCCCGCCCGAGTACGGCGGCCGGGGCCTGACCCCGGTCCACGACCTGCTCTACGACGCCATCGAGTCCGAGTACGACGTCCCGGACACCGGCACGCTCAGCGTCGTCGGCCTCGGCATGATCGGCCCGACGATCCTCGCCCACGCCCAACCCGCCATGAAGGACCGCTGGTTGCCCGCGATGTACCGCGGGGACGCCATCGCCTGCCAGCTGTTCAGCGAGCCCGGCGCCGGATCCGACCTGGCGAGCGTTGCGACCCGGGCGGTCCGTGAGGGCGACGGCTGGGTGCTCAACGGGCAGAAGGTGTGGACCTCTGTAGCCCAGCACAGCGACATAGGCCTCGCGCTGACCCGCACCGACCCCGACGCGCCCAAGCACCGCGGCATCACGGCCTTCCTGGTCCCCATGGACGCCCCCGGCGTCGAGGTCAGGCCGCTGCGCCAGATGACCGGCGGCGCCGACTTCAACGAGGTCTTCCTCACCGACGTCCGCATCCCCGACGACCACCGCCTCGGCGAGGTCGACGGCGGCTGGACCGTCGCCCTGACCACCCTGATGAACGAGCGGGCCACGGTCGGCAGCGAGGGCGCAGGACCGGTCGCCGCCGCCCTCTCCCCGGACCGGCTCTCGGCCCTGATGCGCGCCACCTGGACCTGGGACGACCGAGCCCTGCGGGCCCGCCTCGCCGAACTCCTCGTGGACGCCATGGCCACCGAACACCTCAACGCCCGCGCCCTGCGCACGCTGCGCGGCGGGGGCACGCCGGGCCCGGAGATGTCCGTCTCGAAGCTCATGTACGGCCAGAACCTCACCCGTGCCGCCCACTTCGTGGCCGACGCCCTCGGCCCGCGTGCCATCGCCGACACCGGCCAGTGGGGCACGTACGCCTGGACCGAACTCCTTCTCGCCACCCCGGCGTTGCGCATCCTCGGCGGCACCGAGGAGATCATGAAGAACATCCTCGCGGAACGCGTCCTCGGCCTGCCCAAGGAACCGGTGACCACCGCTGCCAAGGAGGTGCGTCAGTGACCGCCGACGACAACGAACTGCGGGAACTCCGCTCCTCCGTACGAGAGTTCCTGGAGTCCAAGTCGCCCGAGGAAGCCGTGCGCAAGCTCATGGAGAGCGAACCGCGCTTCGATCCGGCGGTGTGGGCGCAGGCGTCCGACCAACTGCGGCTGCCGGGTCTGGCCATCCCGGAGGAGTACGGCGGCGACGGCTTCGGCGCGGTCGAACTCGGCGTGGTCCTGGAGGAGATGGGCCGCGCCCTGCTGTGCTCGCCGTTCTTCGCCACGGTCGCGCTGGCCGCTCAGACGCTGCTGGCCTCCGACGACAAGGAGGCCTGCGCACGCCACCTGCCCGGCATCGCGGCCGGGCGGACCACGGCCACCCTCGCCGTCGCCGAGGACAGCGGGTCCTGGGACCCCGTCCTGATCTCCGCACGCGCCGTGCCGGACGGGGACGGAGGCTGGAGGCTGAGCGGCGGCAAGTCCTTCGTCATCGACGGTACGACGGCCGATCTGGTCCTGGTGATCGCCCGTACCGTCGCGGGCCCGTCGCTGTTCGCCGTCGACCGGGAGGCGACGGGGGTGGCCGCTGAACCGATGGAGACCCTCGACGCCACCCGGGCGATGGCCCGGCTGACCTTCGACGCCGTCCCCGCGACGCTCGTCGGCGCGGACGGTGCGGGCGGTCGCATCATGGCCAAGGTCCTGGACCTCGCCTCGGTCGCCCTCGCCGCCGAACAGGCCGGCGGGGCGCGCCGGTGCCTGGAGACGAGCACGGAGTACGCGCGCACCCGCCACCAGTTCGGCCGGCCCATCGGCTCCTTCCAGGCGGTCAAGCACAAGTGCGCCGACATGCTCGTCCAGGTGGAACTGGCCGAGGCCTCGGCCCGGGAGGCGGCGCGGCTGGCCGCCGAGGGCTCCACGGACTTCGCGGTCGCCGCGGCGGTGGCGCACGCCTGCTGCTCACGGGCGTACGTGTTCGCGGCCACGGAGAACATCCAGGTCCACGGCGGCATCGGCTTCACCTGGGAACACCCGGCACATCTCTACTTCCGCCGGGCCAAGTCCTCGCAGCTGCTGTTCGGCGGGCCTGCCGTGTACCACGAGCGGCTGCTGGACCGGCTCGGGATCTGACCGGACCGGTGCGCCGCCCTAGGACCGGGCCGCGGCGGGCGTCTCCGCGCGGAGCGAGTACAGGATCGGCAGGTGGGAGTCCCCGAAGGGGAGTCGGTACAGGCCGTCCTCGCCCTGGCGGAGAATGCCGCGAGGGTCGAGCTCGGTGGCGATGTGTTCGCCCAGGTGCTTCGTCGTGAGGCCCGCGTCCGCCGCCGCGGTGACGATCTCACCGAGCGAGTACGGGTACTGGACGGTGTCCTGGGCCGGCGTCGTCAGGCCGGGCACGGCGTAGGTGCTGGTGACCGGCTCGCGCTGGGGCTCGCCCCCGCCGTAGGGCCAGTCGACGACCAGAGGGTCGAGGGCGGCGACGGTCTGGAACGCCGGATGCATGTCCACCAGCACGAGGCTCCCGCCGGGCTTCAGCGCCATGGCCGCACCGTGCATCCAGGCCGTGACGTCGCCGATCCAGCACAGGACCCCGTACGTCGCGACGACCAGGTCGAAGCCGCCCGCCAGGTGCGTGGGCAGTCGCTGGGTGTCCGCCTCGACGAAGGTGGCCGCGAGACCGGCTCGTGCGGCCAGCAGCCGCGCCCGCTCGATCGCCGCCGATGAGAAGTCGACGCCGGTGACCCGGGCACCCAGACGGGCCCAGTTCAGCGTGTCCATTCCGAAGTGGCACTGCAGGTGCAGCAGTTCCTTCCCGGTCACGTCCCCCGCGAGCTCGCGTTCCAGGCCGTAGAGCGTCTGGTGCCCGGCGAGGAACGACTCGACGTCGTAGAACCTGTCCGCGGGAGTCGAACCGTGGATGCGGGCACGCTCGTCCCACAGCGCACGATTGAGCGCAACGCCGTCGTCGTCACTCGGCCTGGTTTCGGGCATGCGCCGAGAATGTCACACCGCGGCGGCCGCGTTCAGCCCCGCGCCGCCTCGCCCAGCAGCGCCTTCGCGATGATCACCTGCTGGATCTGGCTGGTCCCCTCGTAGATACGGAACAGGCGGGCGTCGCGGTAGAAGCGCTCGACGGCGACCCCGCGCATATAGCCCGCCCCGCCGTGGACCTGCACCGCGCGGTCCGCGACCCGCCACACCATCTCGCTGGCGAAGTACTTGGTGCAGGACGGTCCGATCTTGGTGTCAGTGCCGGCGTCGAAGGCGCGGGCGGCCTCCAGAACGGTGGCGCGTCCGGCGTAGTAATCGGTCTGCGAGTCGGCGATCAAGCCCTGAACCAGCTGGAAGGAGCCGATGAGCTTCCCGGACTGCCTGCGGGTGCTCGCGTACGCGACCGACTCGTCGACCAGGCGCTCGGCCATGCCGACCATCAGCGCGGAGATGTGGACCCGTCCGTGCGCGATGCAGCCCATCGCCGTGGAGAAGCCCCGGTTGAGCCCGGACTCTCCGCCGACCAGGGCGGCGGCCGGCACGCGTACGTCGTCGAAGAACACGTCCGCCGTCCAGGCGCCGAACTGGCCCATCTTGTGGTCCTTGGGCGCCACGGTCAGGCCCGGCGTACCGGCCGGGACGAGGAAGGTCGAGATGCCGCGGGTGCGCGGGGCGTCGGGGTCGGTGCGGGCGAAGACCATGAAGACGTCGGCGAGCGGGGCGTTGGTGATGTACCGCTTGGCGCCGTTGATCACCCACTGGTCACCGTCGAGATGGGCGCGTGTCGTCAGGGTCGAGGGGTCGGAGCCTGCCTCGGGTTCGGTGAGTGCGAACGAGGCCAGGACGTCACCCGAGGCGATCCTCGGCAGCCACTCCGTCTTCTGCTCCTCCGTGCCGCCGACCATCAGGACGTGTCCGGCGATGCCGTTGTTCGTGCCGAACATCGAGCGCAACGACGGTGTCGTATAGCCGAGTTCGAACATCAGCTGGGCCTCTTCGTACATCGACAGCCCCAGCCCGCCGTACTCCTCGGGCAGCGCGAAGCCGAACAGGCCCATCTTCTTCGCCGCCTCGCGGATGTCCGCGGGCATCTCGTCCTTCTCGTCGATCTCCGCCTCGTGCGGCACGACGCGCTCGCGCACGAAGCGCCGGACCTCGGACAGCACCGCGCTGAAGTCAGCTGCGTCCATGTCGACTCCCTATTGCTTTCATTGATCGGTATCTGTCTCGTCCGGCTGCCTCGCGGGCCGGTAGCACACGGCGAGGAGCGCCGCCGCGCTTCCCGCGCCCAGTCCTGCGGCCAGCAACGCGGGCCCCGCGCCCGCGCGTTGGCGGCGCAGCAGCCCGTCCAGCGAGTACCTGCCGTTGCCCAACGCCGCCAGCGCGACGGCCGCGCCGCCCACCACACCGACGTACTCCCAGCCGCCCTTGAAGACGAAGAAGCCCTTGCCGCGGTGGTCGGTGCGCGCCGCCACGGTCATCAGGCCGACGGCCGCCGCGGCCGGGAGCGGGTTGGCCGCTCCCAGGGCGATGCCCACTCCCGCCGCCATCTCGGTCCCGGCGGCCATCCGGGCGTGCACCTCGGCCGGCTTCAGGCCCAGCGCCTCGAACCAGCCCGTGGTCCCCTTCAGCCCGCCCGGCCCGGCGACCTTGTTCCAGCCGTGGGCGAAGAGCATCGGGCCGAGCGTCGCGCGCAGCACGAGGGCGGCGACGTCATGGCCGCGCCCCTTCACTGGCCGACTCCCGTGGCCCGGCCCGCGGGTGCGACGCCGTACAACTGCGGTACGGCGTCCACGAGTTCGTCGTAGCTGAGGGCCCTGCCCGACTGGCTGGGGTGGACGCCGGCGATGGTCCAGCCCTGCAGCCGGTTCAGCCGGTTGCCGTCGACGCGCAGCACCTGTCCGGTCAGCCACGCCGCGGCGTCGGAGGCCAGGTAGACGACGACACCGGAGGCATTGGCGGGATCGCGCGGGTCGAAGCTGTCGCCAGCCTCCTGCGAGGTGCCGACCGGCAGCCCCTCGGTCATCCGCGTGGCCGCGATCGGCGAGACGGCGTTCGCCGTGACGCCGTACTTGCGCATCTCCAGGGCGGTGAGGACGGTGAGCCCGGCTATCCCGGCCTTCGCCGCACCGTAGTTGGACTGCCCCTGATTGCCGAACAGGCCGGTACCGGACGTCGTGTTGATGACGCGGCCGGTGACGCGCTCACCCCGCTTCGACGCCTCGCGCCAGTACGCGCACGCGTGCCGGGTGAGTGCGAAGGTGCCCTTCAGATGTACGGCGATGACCGCGTCGAACTCGGCCTCGCTCATCGAGAACAGCATGCGGTCGCGGACGATGCCCGCGTTGTTCACGACGATGTCCAGGCGTCCGAACTCCGCGACCGTGTCCGCGACCATGGTCTCGGTCGCCGCCCAGTCCGTCACCGAGGCGTGGTTGGCGACCGCCCGGCCGCCGAGCTTGGTGATCTCGGTGACCACGTCGTCGGCGGGGGAGTCGCCCGTGCTCTCGCCGTGCAGGCCCGAGCCGAGATCATTCACCACCACGGTCGCGCCCGCCTCGGCGAGTGCCAGGCAGTGCGCCCGGCCCAGCCCCCTGCCACCGCCGGTCACGATGGCGACCTTGTCGTCGAGGATGCCCACGACCTACCTCCAGAGCAGATGCAGCAGATGAATTGGACAGATGAATTGGGCAGATGAATCGCGTCAGTTGAGCTCGCGGAGTATGTCGTCGGTGTGCTCGCCGAGCGTCGGCGCGCCGCTGCGCGGCTTGTCGTCGACGCCCCAGAAGCTGACCGGCGTCGCGACCGTCCGCAGGGTCGGTGCGTCACCCATGCCGGGCTGTTCGACGAACGCCCCCACCGCCTCCGCCTGCGGATCGGCCGCCACCTCCGCCAGGGTCTGCACGGGCGCCCACCACACGCCCTCGGCGTCGAAACGCTCCGCCCACTCGTCCAGCGGCCGCTTCGCGAACTCCTCGTCGAAGACGGCGATCAGCTCCCGTACGTGCGCGCGCCGCGCCTTGCCGGTGGCGAACCGCTCGTCCGTCTCCAGGTCCTCGCGGCCGAGCGCCTTGATCACGCCCGGCCAGTGCCGGTTGCCCTCCAGGCCGACCAGCCAGAACCAGCGGTCGTCGGCGGCCCGGTAGGAGTTGTAGAGCGGGGACTCGTGCTCGGTGCGGTGGCGGGTACGGCCGCGCTTGCCGAAGAAGTTCTGCAGGGCGAGGTCGTTCCCGTTGGCGTACGTCCCGGAGCGCAGCAGTGATACGTCCACCACGCCGCCCTCGCCGGTGCGTTCGCGGCGGAGCAGCGCGGCCAGCACCCCTGCCACCAGGTTCGCGGCGGCCGTACGGTCGCCGAGGCCGGGACGGATGCCGGGCGGCGGCTCCCCGGCCGGGTTGAGCATGGCTGCGATGCCCGGCCGCGCCCAGAAGGCGGAGACGTCGTACCCGGCGCGGTCGCGCTCGGCGCCTGTCCATCCGTAACCCGTCAACGTGCCGACGACCAGCTGAGGATGACGCTCCCTCAGATCGTCCGGCGCCAGGCCCAGCCGCTCCAGGGCGCCCGGGCGCAGGTTGGTGACGAACACGTCGGCGCGCTCCAACAGCCGCTCCAGTACGTCCTTGCCGTCCTGCGAGCGCAGGTCGAGGACGATCCCGCGCTTGCCGCGGTTGTCGGTCTCGAACGGGGGCGCGCTGTCGATGTCCTGGCCGACGTGCCGGAGCGTGTAGCGGTTGGGGTCGCCGGTCGGCGCCTCCACCTTCACCACGTCCGCGCCCCAGTCCGCGAGCATGGTGGCCGCGGCCGGAGCCGCCACCCACATGCCCAGCTCGACGACGGAATAGCCTTCAAGTGGCCGCACGGCCCACCTCCCTTGATGTCGCTACGCCTGTATGCCGGTACGCCGGCTACCTGCCGCGGAAGTCGCCGGGGCGGCGCTCCCGAAAGGCCTTGAGGCCCTCGGCCCGGTCCTCGGTGCAGAACAGCACGGAGACCGTCTCGCGCTCGTACGCGATCGCCGCCTCCAGGCCCATGCCGAGCCCGTGGTCGACCAGCCGCTTGCCCGCGGCGAGCGCCAGCGGCGCCCCGGCGGCCAAGGTGTTGGCCAGTGCCTCGGCGGCGGCGAGTGCGCCGCCGGGTTCGGCGAGTTCGTTGACCAGCCCCAGTTCCCAGGCCCGTTCGGCGTCGATCGGTTCGCCGGTGAGGATCATCTGCTTGGCGATCGCCGGCGGCACCAGGCGCGGCAGCCGCTGCGTGCCGCCCGCGCCCGGCAGGACGCCGAGCTTCATCTCGGGCAGGCCCAGCCGTGCGCCCCGCTCCACCACCCGCAGGTCGCAGGCGAGGGCCAGCTCCAGACCGCCACCGAAGGCGAACCCGTGGACCGCCGCGACGGACGGCTTGGGGAAGTCCTCCAGGAGCCCGTACGCCTCGGTCAGCCGCCCCACGAAGGCACGGAACTGCCCCGGTGTCGTGAACGACTCGATCTCCCCGAGGTCGGCACCCGCCGAAAAGGCGCGGCCCGCCCCGGTCACGACAAGCGCCCGTACGTCGTCGTTGTCCCGTATGTCTCTCAGCGCCCGCGTGAGCCGGTCCACGGTCTCGGAGCCGACGGCGTTGAGCTGCCTCGGCCGGTCGAGGGTCAACACGGCGATCCTGTCGCGGAGTTCGACGCGCAGCACGGTGCTCACCTCAGACCATCGTCAGGCCGCCGCTGACCGAGAGCGTCTGCCCGGTCATGTACGCGGCGGCGTCGGAGGCGAGGAAGGCGACCACGCCGGCGATCTCGGCGGGCTGGGCGACGCGGCGCAGCGGGATCGCCCGCACGGTCGCGTCGTACATCTTCTGGCTGTAGTCGGCGACCTGCCCGAGCAGCGCGGTGTCGGTCGGCCCGGGGCAGACGCTGTTCACGGTGATGCCGTGCCGGGCGACCTCGCGGGCGAGGGCCTTGCCGAAGGCGATGATCCCGCCCTTCGTCGCGGAGTACACGGCCTCGCCGGACGAGCCGACGCGGCCGGCGTCCGAGGCGATGAGGATCACCCGGCCGTCGTCGCGCTCGATCATCGAGTCGAGCACGGCCCGGGTCATCGTGATCGTGCCGCGCAGATTGACGGCGATGATCCGGTCCCAGGTCTCCTCGGTGCTGTCGACGAAGCGGCCGATGACGTCGACGGCTGCGTTGTTGACCAGGACGTCCACCGGACCGAGCTCGGCGGCCACCTGTTCCACGGCGGCGCGCACGGCCGTACCGTCGGATATGTCCGCGCCGACTCCTGTGGCGCGCACCCCGTACCGTTCCACGAGCCCGGCCGCGACCTTGTCCGCTGCCTCCGCGTCCATGTCGCAGACGGCGACCGAGGCTCCGGCGGCGGCCAGCGCGTCGGCGATCGCCGCGCCGATGCCGCGGCCCCCTCCGGTGACGAGTGCCACCTTGTCCCGTTCGCTCACGCGCCCTCCCTCGCCCAGACCTCGATACAGCGCTATCGTATAACTACTTCAGCTAAATAAGCGAGATGCGTGAGCGGAGTCGAGCATGCGCCGTACGATCTTCAATGAGGAGCACGAGCAGTTCCGGGAGACCGCCCGCTCCTACTACCTGCGCGAATGCGCCCCGTATGCCGAGCAGTGGGAGCGCGACGGACAGGTGAGCCGGGCCGCGTGGGCGGCCGCCGGCAAGGCCGGGCTCATCGGCTGGCAGTTCCCGGAAGAGTACGGCGGCCAGGGCATCTGGGACTTCCGCTACAACGCGATCATGGCGGAGGAGATGGCGGCCACGAGCTCGGTCGGCATCGGGCTCGGCCTGCAGAACGACGTCATCCCGCCCTATCTGATGCGCCTGACCACCGAGGAGCAGAAGGCCCGTTGGGTCCCCGGGGTGACCAGCGGCGAGACGATCTGCGCGCTCGCGCTGTCCGAGCCGTCCGCCGGGTCCGACCTCAAGGCCATCCGCACCACCGCCCGCCGGGACGGCGACGAGTGGGTGATCGACGGGTCCAAGACCTTCATCACCAACGGCATCCTGGCCGACCTGGTGATCGTCGCCTGCAAGACCGACCCGGAGGCCGGACACAAGGGCATCAGCCTGATCGCCGTCGAGCGCGGCACCGAGGGCTTCGAGCGCGGCCGCAAGCTCGACAAGGTCGGCATGAAGGCCCAGGACACCGCCGAACTCTTCTTCCGCGAGGTCCGCGTCCCCGCCGAGAACCTCATCGGGCAGGAGGGGCGCGGTTTCTACCACATGATGGGCAACCTCCCCACCGAGCGCCTCGCCATCGCCGTCTCCTCGCTCGCGTCCGCCGAGCGCGCCTACGAACTGGCGCTGGAGTACGCCAAGTCCCGCACGGCATTCGGCCGGCCGATCGGCGAGTTCCAGGCCAACAGGTTCGCGCTCGCCGACATCAAGGCCAAGCTGGGCGCCGCCCGCGTCTACCTGGACGGCTGCATCATGGCCCTGTTCCAGGGCGAGTTGACCGCCGACGAGGCCGCCGCGGCCAAGTACTGGACCTCGGAGACCGGCTGGGAGGTCATCGACCGCTGCATGCAGCTGTTCGGCGGCTACGGCTACGTCAACGAGTACGAGATCGCGCGCATCTGGCGCGACAGTCGCGTGCAGCGGGTCTTCGGCGGGACCTCGGAGATCATGCAGGAGATCATCGGGCGCTCCCTGGGTCTGTGACGCCGGGACTGTGGAGACCATTGATTGGTTCGGCTAAATAGGTTATCTATTTAAGCTGTACGGATGTGAGGCATGCGGGCTCCAGGAGGCACCGTGGTCACTCCCACTCGCGGGTCCCGACTGCTCACCCGGTTCGCCGGACTGCTGCGCCGGCACATCCCCGACTTCGCGGCGATCTGCCCGCTGGATCGGCAGTGTCGGCATCAGCGGGTTCGGCCGGGAGGGCGGCAAGGCAGGGCTGGACGAGTTCATCAACGTCGAGGGCGGCGGCGTCGGCCGCGTCTGACGACACCCCGGACGACACCTCACAGGAGCGATTGACGTGCAGCATCTCACCGGGGGACAGCCCCCGGACCCTCGGGCCGCCCGGCGCCTGACGTTCGGCGACGTCATCCGCGAGCACCGAAGGTCCTTCCCCGACACAACCGCCCTCGTCGACGGCGAGATCCGGCTGACGTGGCCGGAGCTCGACGAGCGCACCAACCGGCTCGCCCACGCCCTCACGGACGCGGGCGTCGGGCCGGGCGACCGCGTCCTGTGGCTGGGCCAGAACTCCTTCCGCATCTGGGAGCTGATCGGCGCCGCCGCGAAGATCGGCGCCATGGTCTGTCCGGGCTACTGGCGCTGGGCCGCCCCCGAAATGGCCTTCGCCGTCGAGGACTTCGACCCCCGCGTGGTGGTCTGGCAGGACGAGGAGATCGGCGACACGGTCAGCAAGGCGAGGGCCGAACTGGGCAGCGACCACCGGGCGTTGTGGCTGCGGCACGACATCGAGAGCGCTTCGGGCCCCGACTCCTACGAGTCCTTCGTGGCCTCCGGCTCACCCGAGGACCTCGCCGCCGACGTCGACCCCGACTCTGCACTCCTGGTCATCTACACCGCGGCGATCTCCGGACGTCAGTCCGGCTCGATGCTCTCGCACCGCAACCTGCTCGCCATGGGCGCGAGCGCCGCCTGGATGGGCGACATCGGCACGGAGACCGCCTTCCTCGGCGCCGGACCGATGTTCCACATCGGCAACTACCAGTTCTGGGGCGTCCCGGCCTTCGTCCACGGCGGCAAGAACGTGATCGTGCGCCGCGTGGTCGCCGAGGAACTGCTCCCGCTGCTGGCGGCGGAGCAGTGCAGCCACGCCTACCTGATGCCGCCGACCATCGCGCAGCTCGTCGCCCTCAACCGCGAGGCCGGGCACGACCTCTCCCATCTCCGGGCGAGCGTCGCCGCCCCGCTGTGGCAGGGCACGGTCCCCACCGACCAGAGCCGCTTCACCCGCAACGGCGGCGGCGAGGGCCGCGGCTACGGGCAGACCGAGGTGACCGGCTTCGCCGTGACCGGCGCCTACGGCGGCACGGGCGCCGGCAACGCGGGACGGCCCGGGCCCTTCACCGCCGTACGCATCCTCGACCCCACCGGCACGGAGTGCGCGGTCGGCCAGGCGGGCGAGATCTGCGTCCGCGGCGACCTCGTCCACCTCGGCTACTGGAACCGTCCCGAGATCAACGAGGAGCGTTTCCGTTTCGGTTGGTGGCACACCACCGACCTCGGCCGCCGCGAACCCGACGGCACGGTCAGCTTCCTCGGCACCACGACCCGCATGCTCAAGTCGGCGGCCGAGAACATCTTTCCCGCCGAGGTGGAGAACTGCATCGAGGCGCACCCCGCGGTCAAGGAGGCCGCCGTGATCGGCGTGCCCAACGAACGCTGGGCCCAGGACGTCAAGGCCGTCGTGGTCCTGCACCAGGACGCCGGCGAGGTCACCGCGGAGGACGTCATCGAGCACTGCCGGGCGCGTATCGCCTCGTACAAGAAGCCGAAGACGGTGGAGTTCGTCGAGGCACTGCCGCGCACCAAGGAGTTCGCCAAGGACTACGAGACGCTCGACGAGCGCTTCGGCGGTGGCGGGTATCCCGGCGGCGACACGCTCGGCGCGGGGCGGTGACGCCGTGAACGACCGCCGGCCCGTCGTCGTCGGCATCCACGCCACCGAGCAGGCCCTGTCCCTCCCGCACCGCGACGCCATGGACCTCGCCCTCGAAGCGGTGTCCGGGGCGATCGAGGACGCCGGGCTGACCCCGGCGGACGTCGACGGCGCCCAGGTCGACTGGCCCGGCCCCGGCGGCGTCCCCGGCGAGGGCAGCTCCTGGGCCCGCATGCTCGGCCGGGACCTGCGCTGGACCAGCGACTCGATGCTCGACAACGCGGGCTCGCGGGGCCTGCTGAAGGCGGCGGCAGCCGTCCAGTCCGGATTCGCCGACACCGTCGTGGTCGGCGGCTGCAAGCTGGTCTCACGCGGGGCCGGCCCGGTCGGGGCCGGGGTGCCGCTGGAGTTCACCGATGTGTGGGGCAGCTATGTCGTCGCCCAGTTCGCGCTGGTGGCTGCCCGGCACATGCACGAGTACGGCACGACCTCCCGCCAGCTCGCGGAGGTCGCCGCCACCATCCGCAACAACGGCACGACCAACCCGGAGGCGATGATGTACGGCCGCGGCCCGTACACCGCCGAGGACGTGCTCGCCTCCCGCATGGTGGCCACGCCGTTCCACCTGCTGGACTGCTGCATCGTGGGAGAGGGCGGTGCGGCTCTCGTGGTGACCACCGCCGAACGGGCCAGGGACCTGCCCAACACACCCGTCGCCGTACTCGGCGGCGGCATGGAGTACCACCAGGCCGCCTACGCCAACCCGGCGCTGCACCGCGAGATCGGGCAGCTCGGCCGGGACGCCGCCACCCGCGCCTACGCCATGGCCGGCGTGGGCCCGCAGGACGTGGACGTCTTCTCCCTCTACGACCCCAACTCCTTCGAAGTCATACGGCAGTTGGAGATCCTCGGCCTGTGCGGGGAAGGCGAGGGCGGGCCCCTCGCGGCCGAGGGCGCCATTGCCGTCGGCGGCAAGCATCCCGTCAATCCGGACGGCGGCTGCCTCGCGTACGCGTGGAACGGGACGCAGCAGATGACCCTCAAAGTCGTCGAAGCCGTACGGCAGTTGCGCGGCACCGCCGTGCACCAGGTCGAGGGCGCGGAGCTGGCGGTGGTCGGCAACGCCGGCTCCGGAGCGCAGCACTACGAGACGAGCGTCCTCGGGAGGATGCGATGAGCCGGCCCGTACCCGTCCCCACCGAACTGTCCCGGCCGTTCTGGGACGCGGCCCTGCGCGGCGACCTGGTCGTGCCGCACTGCTCGACCTGCGGTCTGCGCTTCTTCGTCCCCGAGCCCGCCTGCCCCGGCTGCATGGCGCGGGACTGGCGGTACGTGCCGAGCGCGGGCCGGGGGACCGTCTACTCGGTGACCGTGGTGCACCGCGCTCCGGGACCCGGGTTCGACGCGCCTTTCGCGCTCGCCGTGATCGACCTCGACGACGGCGCCACCCTGCTCTCCCACGTCGACGCCGGCGATCCGGACGACGTCGTCATCGGCATGCGCGTCCGCGTGGATTTCCGGCCCTTCACGGACGAGATCACGCTGCCGTACTTCGTCCCGGACCCGAGCACCGGACACGAGCGAGTGACAACCGAATGAGGGTGGAGGTGGGCACGGTGGCGAACACGCCGGTACGGGTCCCCAAGATGGCCGAGCTGGTCGCGGCACAGCTGCGCCGCAAGATCGTGCGCGGGGAGCTGGCGGTGGGGGAGGCGCTGCCCGCCGAGACGGCGCTGATGGCGGAGTTCGCCGTCTCCCGCCCGACGCTGCGCGAGGCGTTCCGGGTGCTGGAGTCGGAGTCGCTGATCGAGGTGCGCAGGGGCGCCAGGGGAGGGGCGCGGGTGCAGACCCCGGAAGGCACGGTGGCCGCCCGTTACGCCGGAGTGGTGCTGGAGTACCGGGGCACGACCCTCAAGGACGTCTACGACGCCCGTACGGTGATCGAGGCGCCGTGCGCCGGTCTGCTGGCCGAGCGGCGTACGGACGACGACCTGGAGCGACTGCGGGCCGCCGTGAACGAGGCCGAGCAGCTCATGGACGACCCGTCGGCCTTCATCCGCGCCCACATGGAGTTCCACGCCCTTGTCGTCGAACTCGCGGGCAACGAGACGCTGAGCGTCCTCAACGGCATGGTCCGGCACATCATCGACCAGGCGAACTGGTCCCATGTCGATCTCGACGCGGGCAGCCCCGAGAACATCCGGGCCAACCGCCGGGGCTTCCGCGCCCACGGCGCGCTCGTCGACCTCGTGGCCGCGCGCCGGACGGAGGCCGCCGAGGAACTGTGGCGCGTCCATCTCCAGGAGGCCGAGAACTATCTGCTGCAGAGCAGGTCCATGACGACCGTCCTGGACCTGCTCGGCTGACCGCCGCAAGGCCGACCGTCAGTCGGGCTTGCGCAGCTCCTGCACGATGGGCTCCCACACCTCGGCGTCGATCTCGTACGCGGTGTAGAAGGACACGCGGTCGACCAGTGCCCCGTAGCGGCGGCGGATCTCGCCGGCGACCTGGTCCGGCTCCGCCACCACCGCGAAGGTGTGGAGGACCTCGTCGTCGACGAGCCCGCTCATCGCCTCCCACTTGTCCTCGCGCCGGGACGTCGACAACGTGTGCAGTTCGTCGCCGAGTTCACCCCAGCCGTGCAGCTCCAGCACACCCCGGTAGGCGGGCGTGCTGCCGTAGAAGGCGATCTGCCCACGGGTGCCGTCGATCGCGCGGGCCATCTCCTCCTCGGTCCGGCCGGTCGCGGTCAGCAGCAGATGGGAGACGGAGAAGTCGGCGCGCGTGCGGCCCGACGTCGCGAGGCCGGTCCCGACGGTCGGCAGGGTGACTTCGCGCAGATACCGCTCCGTGGTGAAGCCGTGTGCGAGCAGCCCGTCCGCCACCTCGCCCGCCACCCGCGTCATCGCCTCCCCGACGGCGGCCACGAACACCTTCGGCGCCCCGCCCGTGGCGGGCGGGGGCGAGAAGAACGGGGACATCAGGGTGTGCGAGTAGAAGTCGCCCCGGAAGTTGAGCCGTTCGCCCTCGTTCCAGGAAGCCCAGATGGCGCGCAGCGCGCTCACGTACTCCCGCATGCGGGCCGCCGGCCGGCTCCACGGCATGTCGAAGCGCCGCTCGATGTGCGGTTTGATCTGGCTGCCGAGGCCGAGCGAGAACCGCCCGCCGGCGTAGGTCTGCAAGTCGTGGGCGGTGTAGGCGAGTTGCATGGGGGAGCGGGCGAAGGCCACCGCGATGGCGGTCCCCACCTCGAGCCGGTCGGTGTGCTCCGCCGCGAGCGTCAGCGGCAGGAACGGGTCGTGCTTGGACTCCGAGGCCCACAGCCCGTCGTAGCCCGCCTTCTCGTGGTGCCGGGCCTCCTCCACGACCTCTGCCGTGCTCCACACGTTGAGCTTGCCGTCGACCTTCATGCCGCTCCCCTGACCGCTTCCATGCCGATGCGCTGTGCGAGCAGTTCGCGATGGTACGCGGGATCGCCGAACAGCAGCTGTGATGTCTTGGCCCGCTTCAGATACAGATGGGCGGGATGTTCCCAGGTGAAGCCGATACCGCCGTGGACCTGGATGTTCTCGGCGGTCGCCTGCAGACAGGCGTCCGAGCAGAACGCCTTGGCCAGGCTCGCCACGGCGGGCAGCTCCGGGTCCTCGTTCTCCGCTGCGAGCAGCGCGAAGTGCGCGGCGGCGCGCGCCGACTCCACCTCCAGCAGGACATCCGCCAGGAGGTGCTTGACGGCCTGGAAGGAGCCGATGGGCCGCCCGAACTGGTGGCGCACCTTGGCGTACTCCACCGCCATGTCGAGCGCGCGGGAGGCCACTCCGACCTGCTCGGCGGCCAGTGCCACACCTGCCCGGTCGAGCACCTGGGACACCAGGTCCCAGCCGTCGCCGTGCGTACGCAGCCGGGTCGCCCGTACGCCGTCGTAGTCGAGGCGCGCCTGCCGGCGGGTCGGGTCCATCGTGGGCAGCGGCTGGCGGGTCAGCCCGGCCGCGTCGCCGTCCACGCTGAAGACACCGATGCCGTCGGCGGTGCGGGCCACGGTGAGGACGACATCGGCGGCGGCACCGTCGAGGACGAACGTCTTGTGCCCGGACAGCAGCCAACTCCCGTTGGATTCACGGGCGGTGAGCTGAACACCTGCCGCGTCCCAGCGGGCGGAGTCCTCCGTCAGCGCCAGCGTCGCGACGAGCTCGCCGGCGGCCAGCCCCGGCAGCAGCCGCTTCCGGGCGTCCTCGTCGGCGCAGCGCAGCAGCGTGGTCGTCGCGAGCACGGCCGAGGACAGGAACGGTGCGCACAGCAGCGCCCGGCCCATCTCCTCCATCACCACGCCCACTTCGACGGGCCCGCACCCGGCGCCGCCGTACTCCTCGGGGACGGCCAGCCCCTGAAGGCCGAGCTCCGTCCCCATCCGGCGCCACAGTGCCCGGTCGAAGCCCTCGGGCGTCTCCATCAGGCGCCGCACCTCGGTCTCGGGCGAGGTGTCGGCCAGGAACGCCCTTACCGTGCGCCCCAGTTCCTGCTGCTCGTCGCTGAACGCGAAGTCCACCCGACTGCTCCTTTCCGGTCCGGTCCGGCCGCGCGCTCAGCGACGGCCGCGCGCCGCGATGATCTTCTCGACGGCGGCGATGTGCTCCGGCGTCTGCATGCTGTCCTGCTCGGCGAGCAGCGCGGGCTCCATCACCGTGTCGAGCGCCTGCTCCAGGTGGCGGTTGACCGCCCGCTTGGTCTCGCGCAGGGCCTGTACGGGCAGCGCGGCCAGCCGCCCGGCCAGCTCCATGGCCTCGTCCAGGAGCCTGTCCTTGGGGACGGCGCGGTTGGCGACGCCCAGCCGGACGGCGTCCTGCGCGCTCAGCCGGTCGCCGAGGAACAGGAGCTCCTTCGCGCGGGTCAGCCCGACGAGCAGGGGAAGGACGAACGCGCCGCCGTCGCCCGCGACGAGTCCGACCTGGACGTGCGGGTCGGCGACATAGGTGTCGTCGGCCATCAGCACCAGGTCGCTGAGCAGGGCCAGGGTGCAACCCAGGCCCACCGCGGGCCCGTTGACCGCCGCGATCACCGGCAGCGGACAGCGGACCATGCCGGTGATGATCCGCCGGGCCTCGTCCACGTTCTGCTCCCGGAAGGCGCGGTCGCGCTGGACCCGCGTCATGATGTCGAAGTTGCCCCCGGCGCTGAACGCGCGGCCGCGTCCGGTGAGCACGACCACCCGTGCCTCGGGGTCGTCGGCGACCGTCTCCCACACCGACGCGAGGCCCAGGTGCAGCTCCTCGCTCATCGAGTTGAGCTGGTCGGGCCGGTTCAGCTCGAGCAGCCGGACCGGCCCGACGGCCGTCACCACCAGATCCGTCATCTCCACCGCCAACGATCAAGAATGAGTCAGTAGAGTTGAATGCTATAACTAATTAAGCTTTCTGAAAACAGGTTCGCGGAGTGACGGAGGACGCGCATGCCGGAGCAGAAGTACGAGACCGTGCGGGCCGAGGTGGCGGACCGGATCCTCACCGTCACCCTCGACCGGCCCGAGAAGCTCAACGCCTTCAACCCGCAGATGATGGCCGACCTGCTCGACGTGCTGGACGCCGCGGACGCCGACGACGAGGTGCGCGTGGTCGTGGTGACCGGTGCCGGGCGCGGCTTCTGCGCGGGTGCCGACGTCAGCTCCGGCGGCTCGTCCTTCGATCACCGCAAGGCGGGCGCCCGGCACCGGGACACCGGCGGCCGGGTGGCGCTGCGGATCTTCTCCAGCACCAAGCCGGTGATCGCGGCGATCAACGGCCCGGCGGCGGGCGTGGGGGCCAGCATGACCCTGCCCATGGACATCCGGCTCGCGTCGACCTCGGCCAAGTTCGGCTTCGTCTTCGCGCGCCGCGGCATCGTGCCGGAGTCCGCCGCGAGCTGGTTCCTGCCGCGGGCCGTGGGCATGCAGCGGGCGATGGAGTGGGTGGCGACCGGCCGTGTCTTCGGCCCCGACGAGGCGCTGGCGGCCGGCCTCGTCCGCTCCGTCCATCCCCCCGAGGAACTGCTGCCCGCGGCATACGAACTCGCCCGTGAGATCGCCGAGAACACCTCGGCGATCTCGGTCGCCCTTTCGCGCCAGATGATGTGGCGGATGCTCGGCGAGCCCCACCCGATGACCGCGCACCGGCTCGACTCACGGATCATGAGCCAGATCGGCGGCGGCCCGGACCCGGTGGAGGGCGTCCAGTCGTTTCTGGCCAAGCGGCCGCCCGAGTTCCCGGGCCGGGTCGGCAAGGACATGCCACCCGTCTACCCCTGGTGGCAGGACGAGGAGTTCCGGCCCTTCGGGGAGTAGCCGGACCGGCCTGAGCTTTACAGACTGACGAGATCTGGCCGAAACATTGTCGTAGTTTGCTCGAAGTGTTAGCGTCCGGTCGGCGGGCATTCAGTTGAATGCGCTGAACCATTGACCGCCTGGACGGTAACCATGAGCGATGGTTTCCTGCATGAATCCCTGAGCGGTGTCGACTGGGGGGTCGCCACCGCGGACACCGTCGCGGCCCCACTGCCACCCCCGCCCGAGCGCGGCGGACACTTCGGGCAGTGGACCGAGGACATCCGGCAGGTGACCGGCCTCACCGCCGACACCCACCGGATGGTCGCCGGCTGGCCGCAGCTCCAGCCCGACGGGCCCGACAGCTGGGACCGGGCCGCCCTGGACCGCTGCGACCGCGCGCTCGATGCCCTGCTCGCGCACGGGAAGCGCCCGAGTCTCACGCTGTTCGACCGTTCGCTGCCGCCGTGGCTGGACGCCGCGGGCGGCTGGCTGGCCCGCGACACCGCCGAGCACTTCGCCGCGTACGCCGCCGAGCTGGGCCGCCGCTTCGGCGACCGGGTGGAGCGCTGGATCACCTCCACCGACCTGGCCGGCCCCACCCTCGCGGACCACGTGGCCGGAATGTACTCACCGGGGCGGGGCGCCGGCCGGGCCGGGCTGCCCGCGGTCCACCACATCCTGCTCGCCAACGGGCTCGCCGCCCAGGCTCTCAGGGCCACGGGCGCGAGCGGCCGCATCGGCACCACGGTCACCCTCGTCGGCTGTTACGCGGCCACCGACGACCCCTTCGACCGCCTTGCCGTGGAGCGCCTGGAGAGCTGGACCAACCGCCTCTTCCTCGACCCCCTGCTGCTCGGCGAGCACATGGTGACCGAGGACGACGTCTCACCCGTGGCGGTCACCGGCTGCGTACGCCCCGGTGACCTGGAGGTCATCGCCACCGCCCAGGACCTGCTGGGCCTGTCCTGGCACTCCCCGTTCCGCGTCACCGCACCGGAGAACCTGCCCCGCGTACTGCCGACCACGAAGTGCCGCAGCGCCCTCAACGAGGTCAACCGCCTGCTCGTGGGCCTCGGCTTCGCGATCGTCCCCTTCGACGACGTGGAGACGACCGCCTACGGCTGGCCCATCATCCCCGAGGGGCTCGCCGACGCCGTCGCCGGCCTGTGCGACCTCTACGGAGGCCTGCTGCCACCGCTCTCCGTCGTCGACAACGGCATGGGTGACCTGGACCTGGTCGACGACACGGGACACCGCGACGACACCCGGCGCCGGTCCCTGCTGCGCGCCAGGCTCTCCTGGCTGGCGGGACTCGTCGACGCCGGGGTGGACGTGTGCGGCTACGAGTACTGGTCGGTCCTCGACAACCTCGAGGCGAAGTTCCGCTACACCCGCCTGTACGCGATGGCGGTCCCGGACCACGAGCTCTCGCCGCGCCCCCCGATGCCCTCCGACTGGCTGCACGGCGGTGCGTTCGCCGAGACCGCCGTACCCGACGCAGGCCGGGCCGCCGGTCTGCGTCTGGTGCCGGCCGCTTCCCGGACTCAGGGCGCCGGGGCCTCGTAGTCCCTGCCGCGGATCAGCCGGACCGGGGTGTAGACGAGGACGTCCTCGTCCCGCTGGTTGCGCACGGTGATCCGGCTGGTCACCACGCCCCGGCCGGGCCTGCTGGACGGCCGGCAGTCCGTGGTCTCCACGACGGCGTACAGCGTGTCGCCGACGTACACCGGACCCTGCACGGTCAACTCCATGTGCAGGAAGGCGAGTCCGGTGCCGTGCAGGACGTTCGTCTGCAGCACGAGTCCCTCGGCGAGGCAGTACGTCAGCGCCCCCGGGACCAGCCGGCCGGTGTAGCCGCCGTCCGCGGCGTGCGAGGCGTCCCAGAAGAGGGGCTCGTTGAAGCCCCCCCAGGTGACGAAGTTGACGAGATCGGTCTCCGTGACCGTCCGACGGGCGGTCCGGAAGACCTGCCCGACCGGCATCTCCTCGTAGGTCAATCCCCGTACCAGCGGGGGCACTTCGGTGATGGTGTCTTCCGTCGTCATGGTGTCGTCCTCTCCGTGTGGTTCCCTGTCACAGGTCGAGCGGGTGCTTGCCGGCCACGCCCTCGAAGTCCGGGGCGCGCTTGTCGCGGTGGGCGGCCAGCCCCTCGACGACCTCGTGTCCCGCGAAGCCGAAGAACTCCAGCCCGAGCGAGGCCTCGAAGAGCGGCTGGGCGGTGCGGTACCAGTGGTTGAGGGACCGCTTGGTCCAGCTGATGGCGCTGGTGGGCCCGGCGGCGAGAGCGGTCGCCACCCGCAGGGCTTCGGTGTGCACGTCCTGGTCGTCCACGCACTTCGAGACGAGCCCGATCCGTTCGGCCTCCTCACCCGTGAGCACCTCGCAGGTCAGCAGGTAGTACTTGGCCTTGGCCATGCCGCACAGCAGCGGCCAGCAGATGGCGGCGTGATCGCCGGCCGCGACCCCGAGACGCGTGTGCCCGTCGACGATCTTCGCCGTACGGGCGGCGATGGAGATGTCCGCCAGCATGCCGATCACCAGCCCGGCACCGACCGCCGGACCGTGGATCGCGGAGACCACCGGCTTGGAGCAGTTGATCACCCCGTAGACCATGTCCCGCGCCTCGCGCATCACCCGGGCACGTACCGCGTAGTCCTCCGTCATGGCCTCGATGGAGTCGAAGGTCCCGCCCGCCGAGAACGCCCGGCCCGCGCCCTGGACCAGCACCGCTCGGGTCTGTTCGTCCCGGTCCACGACCGGCCAGATGTCGGCGAGTTCACCGTGCATCCGCGGATCCACGGCGTTGAGGTTCGGGGCGTCGAGCACGATGCGGAGCACGCCGGGTGCGGGCCGCTCGAAGGTCAGGCTCGTGAACGGGGCGTAGAGATCGGTCACGTCGCGCTCCTGGTGTATTCAGTGCGGATACTATAATTATCTAACTGTATCGTGGACGGGTCGACAAGCATTGGATCGACAGGCACTGGGTCGACGGACAGCGGGTCGACAAGCGGGCCCCACCGAGGACGGGAAGCTCGGCATGGATCTCACCTTCAGCGAGGAACAGGACGAACTGCGCACGGTCGTACGGTCGTTCCTCACCAGGCACTCCGGCGAGACGGACGTGCGCCGTCTCGCCGCCGACCCGCGCGGCTACGACGCCGTCGTCTGGCGGCGGATGGCAGGCGAACTCGGACTGCAGGGTCTCGCCGTACCGGAGGAGTACGGCGGCTCGGGCTTCGGCTACGTCGACCTCGGCGTCGTCTTCGAGGAGGCGGGCCGCGCGCTGCTGTGCGCCCCGTACTTCGCGACCGTGGCCCTGGCCGCCGAGGCCCTGCTGCGCTGCGACGACGAGCAGGCCCGGGCCGACCTCCTGCCGGGCATCGCCTCCGGCGAGACGGTGGCCACGCTGGCGCTCACCGAGGACGGCGGCCGCTGGGACGAGCCGGGCATCCGGCTCGCCGCACGCGAGACGCCGGGTGGCTGGCGGCTGACCGGCACGAAGAGCTACGTCCCCGACGGCCACCTCGCCGATCTGCTCCTGGTCGCCGCCCGCACCCCCGCCGGCGTCACCCTCTTCGCGGTCGGCGCCGACGCGCCGGGCCTTACCCGCACCCCGCTGCCCACCCTCGACCAGACCCGCAAACAGGCCCGGCTGGAGTTCAGCGACACCCCCGCCCGCCTGCTCGGCACCGAGGGCACGGCATGGCCCGCCCTCGCACGCACCCTCGCCACCGCCTCCGTCCTGCTCGCCGCCGAACAGGTCGGGGGAGCGGCCGCCGCACTGGACGCCGCCGTGGACTACGCCGGGATCCGGGTGCAGTACGGGCGGGCCATCGGCTCGTTCCAGGGGATCAAGCACAAGTGCGCGGACATGCTGGTGGAGATCGAGTCCGCCCGCTCGGCCGCGTACGCCGGACTGTGGGCGCTGGACGCCGGCGACGAGACGGAGATCGCGGTCGCCGCGGCCCTGGCGCAGGCCTTCTGCTCTGAGGCGTTCACCAGGGTGGCCGGCGACAACATCCAGGTCCACGGCGGAATCGGCTTCACCTGGGAGCACCCCGCGCACCTGTACTTCAAGCGGGCCAAGAGCTCCGAGGTGCTGCTCGGTACGCCGTCGTACCACCGGGAGCTGCTCGCTGCCCGGCTCGGCATCTGAACCTCAAGGAAGGAAGCCGGCATGGAGCTGGACTTCGGGCCCGCGGTGCGCGACTTCCGCGACGAGCTGCGGGACTGGCTCGCGGACCACCTCGTGGGCGAGTTCGCCGAGCACCGGGGCGTGGGCGGCCCCACCGACGGCGCGGCCTGGGAGGTCCGCCTCGCCTGGGACCGCGAGCTGTCCGCCGGGAACTGGCTGGGCGTCGGGTGGCCGCGGGAGTACGGCGGCCGGGGGCTCGGCCTCCTGGAAGAGATCGTCTTCGAGTACGAGTACGCCCGCGCGAACGCCCCCTACCGGGCCACGACCAACGCCCTCGACCTGCTCGGCCCGATGCTCCTCAAGGTGGGCGGCGAGGCGCAGAAGAAGCGCTTCCTGCCGCCGATCCTCGCCGTCGAGGAACTGTGGGGCCAGGGCTTCAGCGAACCCGGCGCCGGCTCCGACCTGGCCTCGGTCCGCACCCGGGCCGAACGCGAAGATGGGGGCACCTCCCGCTCGAGCGGAGCCGAGAGTGGGGGAGACTGGGTGGTCAACGGGCAGAAGGTGTGGACCTCCTTCGGCGCCCACGCCGACTGGCTCTACATCCTCACCCGCACCGACCCGCAGTCCGTACGGCACAAGGGACTTACCATGCTGCTCGTCCCGGCCCACCAGCCGGGCGTGGACATCCGCCCCATCCGCAACCTCGCCGGCCAGGACGAGTTCGCCGAGGTCTTCCTCTCCGACGCGCGCACCGGCGCGGACATGGTCGTGGGCGAGGTCGGCGAGGGCTGGCGCACGGCCATGGCCACCCTCGGCATCGAACGCGGCACCACGCTGCTGCCCCAGCAGCTCACCTTCGAGCGGGAGGCGGAGGCGCTGATCGACCTGGCCAGGGAGCGCGGCGCGCTCGACGACCCCATGCTGCGCCGCCGGATCGTCGACGCCTGGATCTCCGTACGCATCATGCGCACCACCAACCTCCGCACCCTCGCCGAACTGACCGAGGGCCGCACACCGGGAGCCCAGGCCACCACCGCGAAGCTCTACGCCTCGACCCGCCACCAGCAACTCGGCCATCTGGCGCAGGAGTTGGCAGGGCCCGCCGGACAGATCGTCGGCGAGGACTACGGCCTCGACACCCGGCAGCGCTCCTTCCTGCTCTCCCTCGCGGAGACCATCTACGGCGGATCGAGCGAGATCCAGCGCAACATCATCGGTGAGCAGCTCCTCGGGCTGCCGAAGGAGCCCCGGCCATGACCTCGCTCGAGGAACGCATCGACCGCATCGAATCGCAGCTGGCCGTCCAGCAGTTGCCCGTCCGATACGCCCTGGCCGTGGACGCCCGCGACCTCGACGCCTGGGTGGGCTGCTTCCGGCCCGACGTCGACATGGGGCGCCTCGGCAGCGGCCGGGAAACACTGCGCGCCTACATCGACCCCCTCGTCCGCGGCTTCCACCGCTCGGTCCACCAGATCTGCGGCCACCGCGTCGAGTTCACCGACCGCGACACCGCCACCGGCTCCGTCTACTGCCGTGCCGAGCACGAGGTGGGGGAGCGGTGGATCGTGATGGCGATCCGCTATCTCGACGAGTACGCGCGCGTGGACGGCGAGTGGTACTTCTCCCGGCGCCGCGAGCAGCACTGGTACGCGGCCGACGTGACCGAACGCCCCCAGACGGTGGGCTTCAACGGCTGGGCGGAGGGATCCGGCGAACCGGCGCTGCCCGAGGCCTTCCCCTCCTGGGCGGCCTTCTGGAAGGAGACGACCTGATGGACCGAGGAACACGACTGGCGGGCAGGACGGCACTGGTCACCGGCGGAGGCCAGGGCGTGGGCCGTGGCATCGCGCTCGCCCTCGCCGCCGAGGGCGCGGCCGTCGCGATCACCGGCCGGACCGAGGGCAAACTCAAGGACACCGCCGGGGAGATCGTCGAGCGCGGCGGCAGGGCGCACATCGTGGTCGGTGACGTGGGCGAGCGCGGCGACGTCGACCGCATGGTGGCCGAGACCGTACGGGAGTTCGGCGGCCTCGACGTGCTGGTCAACAACGCCCAGACCTCCGTGCAGCGCCGGCTGGAGCAGACCTCGTACGAGGATGTCGAACTCACCTACCGCAGCGGCCCGTTGGCCGCCTTCCACGCCATGCAGTCGGCCCTGCCCCACCTGAAGGCGAGCCGCGGCAGCGTGGTGAACCTCGGTTCCTCGGCGGCGGTGCAGGGCGAGGTGGGCTTCGCCGCGTACGCGATGGCCAAGGAGGCCGTCCGGGGGCTGAGCCGGGTCGCCGCGCGGGAGTGGGGCGCGTACGGGATCCGCGTGAACGTCGTCTGCCCGGCCGCGCTGAGCCCGGCGGCGGAGGCGTACTTCGCGGATCACCCGGAGAAGGCCGAACAGGTGCTGGCCGGCATCCCGTTGGGGCGGATGGGCGACCCGGAGACGGACATCGGCCGGGCGGTGGCCGCGCTCGTCAGCGACGACATGGCCTATCTGACGGGGGCGACGCTGATGCTGGAGGGTGGACGGACCCTCATCGGGTGAGGCGGGGGTCTGCGGGGTGCGCCCGCAGACCCCCGCCGACGCCCTTCGGGCTCGTCCTCAACGCCGGACGGGCTGAAACACCCACCTCACACAACGCCCCGCCCCCGCAGCTCCGCCAGCTGATGTTCCGTCACCCCGACCAGCCTGCCCAGGACTTCCGCCGTGTGCTCGCCCAGCGCCGGTGGCGGGGCGTACCCCTCCACCGGTGTCGCCGTGAACCGGATCGGATTCGCGAGCAGCGGCAGCCGTCCCGACACCGGGTCCTCGATCTCGATCAGCATCTCCCGGTGCCGTATCTGCGGGTCCGCGAAGACCTCGGGCATCTCGTTGAACGGGCCCGCCGGGACGTCGTGTTCGTCGAGTACGGTCAGCCATTCGTCCCGGGTCCGGGTGCGCAGGATCGCCTCCAGCACCGGCAGGATCTGCTCGCGGTGGGTGATCCGGGCGGACGTCGTGGCGAACCGGGGGTCCTGGAGCAGGTCGGTGCGGTCGGCCGCCGTGCAGAAGGCCGCGAACTGCTTGTCGTTGCCCGCCACCAGGAAGAGGGGCTTGTCCTCGCACTGGAAGGCCTGCGAGGGGATCCCGCCGTACCCGCCGTTGCCCCGCCGCCGCGGAACCTCCCCGGAGATCAGGTAGTTCATGGCGAAGTGGGACAGCGAGGCCAGCCCGCAGTCCAGCAGCGACAGGTCGATGAACTGGCCCTCACCGGTGACGTCCCGGTGCCGCAGTGCCGCCAGCACGGCCGTGGAGGCATACAGACCCGTGAGGATGTCGACCATGCTGACCCCGACCTTCATCGGCTCCTCGGGGTGCCCGGAGACGCTCATCATCCCGGACATGGCCTGGAAGATGCCGTCGTAGCCGGGGCGTTCGGCGTACGGCCCGGTCTGCCCGAAGCCGGTCACGGAGAGATAGACCAGCCGCGGGTTGAGCTCCCGCAGGCTCTCGTGGTCGAGCCCGTACTTCGCCAGGGTGCCCGCCCGGAAGTTCTCCACCAGCACGTCCGACCGGGCGGCGAGGGCGCGGATCAACTCCTGCCCCTCGGCGGTGGCGTGGTTGACGGTGACCGACCGCTTGTTGCGGTTGCAGGCGAGGTAGAAGGCGGCGGTGTCGGTCCGGTCGCCCTCCGGACCGTGCGCGAAGGGCGGGCCGTACGTCCGTGAGTCGTCGCCGGTGCCGGGCCGCTCGACCTTGATCACCTCGGCTCCGAGGTCGGCCAGCATCTGGGTGGCGAGCGGGGCCGCGAGGATGCGGGACAGGTCGAGGACGCGGATCCCGGCCAGGGCGGTCGACGGCATCGAGGTCTCCCTCTGTTCACAGACGGCGAATGAGTTATATAAATAATACATCTGGCGCCCAGATCGCATCCCGAATGATTGCTTCAACTATCCAATTCATGTAACTATATGGATCGGCCTTCAGGCCGAGACCGGAGGCCGTGCTGATGACTGTCGCGGCGAGGACCCTCACCGACCTTGAACAGCGCGAACGCCGCGAATGGTTCCGGGCCCGCTGGGAGCGGGGGGTCGCCTTCAACCGCTACTGCCGTCTCCGCGTGACGCGCTGGGACCCGGACGGCGTCGAGATCGTGCTCCCCTACACCGAGACCCTCTCCGCGCACGAAGGGCTCTTCCACGGCGGGGTCGTCTCGGCGCTCATCGACACCGCCGGCGCCGGAGCCGTGATCGCCGGGCACGACTTCACCAAGGGCAGCCGGCTCAGCACCGTGTCGATGTCGGTGCAGTACCTCGCCCCCGCCCGCGGCCGGGAGGCCGTCGCCTACGCGCGCTGTGTCCGGCGGGGCCGCCGGCTGCACTTCGCCGACGTCGACGTGATGACCGACGGACGCATCTGCGCGCGGGGCCAGGTGGTGGTGACCATCTCGGGGGAGAGGCCGGGCGTCGGCGATCCGATCGCCCATGTCGACCCCGTCGACCCCATCGAACCGCTGACGGAGGAGTGACGCGATGACCGAGGAGTCCGCCCGGGACACCCAGGACGACCTGGTGCTGTACGAGGTCGACGAGGACGGCGTCGCCACCGTCACCCTCAACCGGCCCGAGCGCAAGAACGCGTGGAGCATTCCCATGGAGCGCCGCTTCTTCGCGCTCCTGGACGAGGCCGCGGCCGACCCCGCCGTCCGCGTCGTGATCATCACGGGTGCGGGCAGGGCCTTCTGTCCCGGCATGGACGTCCAGCGCCTGGAGCAGAACGCGCAGCCGGGCCAGTCCCTCAACCTCCGGGCGCGCGTCCCGATGTACAGCAGGCGCACCATGCCGAAGCCACTGATCGCCGCCGTCAACGGCGCCTGCGCGGGCATCGGCCTGGTCCAGGCGCTCATCTGCGACGTCCGCTTCGCCGCCCGCGGGGCCCGCTTCACCACCGCCTTCACCCGGCGCGGCCTGGCCGGCGAGTACAACCTCCCCTACGTGCTCCCGCGCGTCATCGGTCTGGAGAACGCCCTCGACCTGCTGCTGTCCGCCCGGGTCTTCGACGCCGACGAGGCGAAGGAGCTCGGCCTCGTCAGCCGCGTCGTCGAACCGGAGGACCTGCTCGACGCCGCCCGCGCCTACGCCCGGGACATCGCCCGCAACTGCTCCCCGCGCGCCATGGCCGTCGTACGCCACCAGGTGTACGGCGACCTGGACCGCCCGTTCGCCGACGCCCTCGCCCGCTCCTACTCCGCCATGGAGTTCTTCGCGGGCTCGCCGGACTTCCGCGAGGGCGTGGCGAGCTTCGTGGAGAAGCGGGAGCCCAAGTTCGAGGGCCTGCCGCCGGAGTTCGACCCGGACGAGGCCACCCGCGACGCGTTCCTGCCGTACTGAAGGCGTTCCCCACCACCGCACCGACTGAGGAGACTGGACGATGACAGGGCAGCCGTTCCCCGTCGAGGCCGGGCACGTCTTGATGTTCGCCCGCGCCATCGGCGACGAGAACCCCTCGTACGAGGAGTTCGCCCCGCCGACCTTCACCATCGCGAGCGCCCAGTACGACCCGGACTACCGCATGCGCCCCGGCCCCGGCAGCGAGTGGTTCGGCTCGGGCCGCGAACCGGGGGTGATGCCGGAGTGGGGCGGAGGCCTGCACGCCGAGCAGCACTACGAGTACCACCGTCCGGTGCGTACGGGCGAGACGCTGTACGCCCACGTCGTGCCGGGCGAGAGCTGGGAGAAGCAGGGCCGCAGTGGACGCCTGCTGTTCAGCGAGCGGGTCACCGAGTACCGGGACGCGGCCGGCGAACCGGTCGTCACCGCCCGGCAGGTGGCCGTCGTGCCCGAGGGACCGGTCACCAGGAAGGACGAGACCCGATGACTCTGCACGTCGACGACGTCAAGGTCGGAGAGAGCCGCGAGCGCGTGCTCGTCGACGACCTCAAGCGCACCCGGATCGTCCAGTACGCGGGCGCCGGCGGCGACTACAACCCGGTGCACACCGACGAGGTGTACGCCACCGAAGTCGCCGGTTATCCCGGGGTGTTCGCCCACGGCATGTTGACGATGGGCATGGCCGGGCGGGTGCTCACCGACTGGGTCGGCATCGAGGCCCTGCTCACCTACGGCGTGCGCTTCAAGGCCCAGGTCTGGCCCGGCGACACCCTCACCGCCACGGCGATCGTCGAGTCCGTCGAGGACGCGCCGGCCGGACCGGTCGCCCACTTCTCCCTCGTCACCGTCAACCAGAACGGCGTCGAGGTGGTCGCCGGCACCGCGACGGCCCGCCTGGAGCAGTGAGCCCGGTGGGCGGCGCGGCGGAGCCCGGACCGGCGGCCACCTGGACCGCCATGGTGAGCCGCGCCTACGACCACGCCCGACCCGCCGTCCGGTTCGCGGACCTGATCTGGACCGGACGCGAACTCCTCGACCGGGCGGGCGGCGCGGCCGACTGGCTGGACACACTCGGCCTCGAACCCGGCGCTCCGGTACCGGCGTTGGTCGCCACCTCGGCCGATGCCCTGGCGCTGGTGATCGGCGGTGCCGGGTCCGGCCATCCGCTCGCACCGCTCGGTGTCCGGATGACCGCGCACGAGATCGCCACCGTGGTGCGGGCGACGAGCTCCGAAGTCCTGCTGGCACAGCCCGAGTTCGCCGAACTCGGCAGGCAGGTCGCCGCACTCGCGGGCCGACAGCTGAACATCGTGCCCGAACTACCCTCGGTCTCACGGAAGTTGAGCGCCGAGCCGGACGACCTGGCCGCCGTCCTGCACACCTCCGGCACGACCGGCCTGCCCAAACCCGTCCCCATGACCCAAGGACGCCTGGCCGCCCGTGCTCGCGTCAACGGACGGCTCTGCGGCCTCGATTCCGACAGCTTCTACGGCGGCAGCGCGCCCTTCCACCACATCGCGGGCCTCGGCAACATCGCCGTCGCCCTCGCCGCCGGCGCGCTGGTCACCGGCCTGCCCCGCTTCACCGTGGAGGGCTGGACCCTGCTGCGGGACCTCGGCACCACGCACACCAGCATGGTCCCGGCCATGCTGGAAACCCTGCTGGTTGCAGGCGAGGCACGCCACGAGACCCTGCGGACCCTCCAGTACGGCGGCGCACCCGTCCGCCCCGGCACCCTGCGGCGGACGTACGAGGCGATGCCCGGCGTCCGCATGCTCAACATGTTCGGGCAGACGGAGGGTTCGCCCATCAGCGTGCTCACCGCCGAGGACCACCGCGAGGCGGTCGCCGGACGCACCGAGCTCCTGCGGTCGGTGGGGCGGCCCGCCCCCGGGGTCGAACTCCGGGTGCACGACGCCGGCCCGGACGGCATCGGCGAGATCCATGCCCGCGCAGACCACTTCTTCCGCATCGACGCCGAAGGCTGGCTGCACAGCGGAGACTTGGGCCGACTGGCCGCCGACGGCTATCTCTATCTCTACGGCCGGGGCACCGACATGATCATCCGCGGTGGCGAGAACGTCCACCCCCTGGAGGTCGAGACGCTCCTCGCGGCACATCCCGGCGTGGCGGACGTGGCGGTCACCGGGGTGCCCGACGAGCGGCTCGGCCAGACCGTCGTCGCCTTCGTCGTGCCCTCCGACCCCGATGCCCCACCCCGGCCGGAGGCGCTCAGGCGGTACGCCCGCGCCCGGCTGTCCGGTTTCAAGATCCCCGTCCGCTGGTGGTTCGTGGACGACCTGCCGCGCAACGCCAACGGCAAGGTCGTCCGCCGTGGCCTGCGGGAGCCGTACGAAGGAGAAGCAAGTGCCTGACCATGTGGACCCGCTCCGCCTCGACGCTCTCCTGAGCCGGATCCGCCGGGAGGTCCACAACGGCCCCCTGCCGTCCGCACAGGTCGCCGTCGCGCACGACGGACGGCTGGTGGCCTTCGAGACCTACGGCGACGCCCACCCCGGCACCCGGTACGTCCTGCAGTCCGTGGGACGGTCGATCGTCGCGGGCGTGGTGTGGAAGCTGATCGGCGACGGGCTGTTGGACGTGGGCGAGCAAGTCGCCGCGATCATCCCGGAGTTCGCGCCGAACGGGAAGGAGGCGGTGGCGGTCGAGCAGGTGCTCACACATACCGCCGGCTTCCCCTTCGCGCCCCTCGGATACCCCAAGATGCTCGACCGCGAGCAGCGGCTCGCCGCCTTCGGCCGCTGGCGGCTGGACTACCCGCCGGGCAGCCGCTTCCAGTTCCACCTCACCTCGGCGGCCTGGCTCGTCGCCGAGATCGTCGAGCGGCGCACGGGGCTCGCCTTCGCCGACTACCTGCGCGAGCGGGTCGTGGAGCCACTGGGTCTGGCGTCGATCGAGCTGGGGGTGCCGGTGGACCGGCAGCCCGGCAGCGTCGCCCCGATGCTCGCCACCGACCGCACCGACGACGACCAGGAACCCGACCCCTGGGGGCCCTGGTACCTGTCCACTCCCGAGGTCCTGGCGGCCGGAGAGCCCAGCCACGCCCTGGTCGCCACCGCCGCCGACGTCGCGCTCTACTTCCAGGCGCTGGTCCACTCCGGCCTGTGGAAGCCGGAGGCGGTGGCCGAGGGCACCCGGATCAGGCTGACCGATCATCCCTACGGGGAGCAGATCTACGGGGGCGGCGGGGGACGCCGTACCAGCATGGGGCTGTTCGTCACCGTGGCCGGCCCGGACGCGGGCAGCAACCTGCCGTCCACCGGCTCGCCCGCGCTCTTCGGCAGCGCCGGCGCCGCCTACCAACTCGGCTTCATGGACCCGGAGTCCGGGCTGTCCTTCGCCTGCCTGAGCAACGGCTACCCGCTCGCCGGGTACGACCACTCCCCGCACGGCACCGCCCTGCTCACCGACATCGCGAACCTGGCGGCGGGCCTGGTCGGTTAGACCAGGCCCGCCGCCAGGCGGGGGGGCTACGACGCTCAGCGGCTGATCAGCTGCTGAGCGTTGTTGTACATGATGTCGTCCTGGGCGGACTCGCCGAGCTCCGAGATGAGCTTGCGGAAGTCGGCCGGGTTCGCCAGGCCCTCGGCGTGCGGGAAGTCGGAGCCCATCACGATGGACTCGTGGTAGCCGAGGCGCTTGACGACGCTCACGGTGTCGTCCTCGGGGTAGGGCACCACGCGGATGTGCTTGCGGAAGATCTGGCTGGGGCGCTCGTCCAACTGCCCGCCGATCCAGGGGCCGTTGCGGCCCATGCCCCGGCTCTTGTCCATGTGCCGTACGAAGTGCGGCACCCACTCGGCGCCGAACTCGGACACCAGGACGTTGATGTCGGGGAAGCGGCCGAAGAGGTTGTCGAAGATCAGCGCGGACAGCGTCTCCTCGATCGGGCGCTGGCCGTAGGTGTTCTGCCACTGCCAGGCCGACATCCGGAAGTGGATGGGGTGGGGGTCGTAGCCCCACGAGGGCGCCACCTGCGAGTTGTAGTAGAACTCGCTGATGTGGTAGCAGACGCTCGCCTTGGCCTCGTTGACCAGCTTCCAGAACGGGTCGAAGTACGGGTCGCCCGGCGAGCGGCCGTACACCGGACCGGTGGGCAGCAGGATGAAGCGGGCGCCCTGGTTGAGGACGTACTCCAACTCCTTGACCGCACTGGGCAGATCACGCAGCGAGAGCAGGGCGGGCGCGTAGATGCGGCCCTGGTGGTTGAAGCCCCACACCTCGTTCATGTAGCGGTTGAACGAGTGGTAGTTGGCGTAGAGCGGCTCGACGCCCTTCACGTACTCCTCGGCGACCAGTGCCCAGCCGCCGGGATAGATGATCGTCTGGTCGAGTCCCTGCTCGTCCATGACGCGCAGCCGGGCCTCGCGGTTCTGGTACGACTCGTGCATCGGCTCGAACTGGTACGTCTCCGCGGGATTGCCCGAGGCCATCGCCTTGAGCATTTCCTTCAACGAGCCGGGACGGTAGACCTGCCCGAACTCCGGTTCCAGGCATACGACGATGCGGTCCCCGGCGAGGATCACCTCCCGCCCGTCCGGCAGTGTCACCGGTGCGACAGCCGCGCCGAGGAACTCCTTGGGGAGGTAGCGGGTGAAGGAGTCCCGCTCCTCGTACATGTGCTGGTCGCAGTCGAAGATGCGCTTGCGCTGTTCGGCCATGGCCGTCGCCTCCGGACCCCTGAGCTATTCAGTACGCCTCCTATAATTATCTAACTGTTTATCGAGCGCAAGAGGTGAGCGGAGGCGAGTGCTGTTCGGCGATGGAGGGGGCGGCTCAGTCGATGAGCTCGAGCACCGTCTTGGGTCCGGCCGCGTTCACGACGTCGTCGGCGCTGGAGATGTGCCGCTGCCAGAGCTTCTCGGCCTCGTCGGCCTTGCCGGACTCGATCAGCCCGACCATCCGCACATGCGCCCGGTGTCCCTTGAGGGCCTGCGTCTTCTGGGCCTCGGCATCGGTGGCGGCCACGGTGTACGAGGCGTTGGCCCGGTCGATGATGTTGCGCAGCATGCTGCACAGCAGGATCAGGGTCTGGTTGCCGGTGAGTTCGACCAGCAGGGCGTGGAAGGTGTCCTGGGCGTCGACCAGGGCCAGCGGGTCCTCCAGGGCGGCTTTCTCGGCCGCCACCGCGTCGCGCAGCCGCTTGATGTCGTCCGGCGTGTGCTTGGTGGCGAGCTGGCGGGCGCAGGGCGGCTCGATGAGGGCCGCGGCGCGGTAGATGTCGCCCAGGGTGGCGCCGCGGTACTCGAGGATCAGGCCGGCGTAACGGGCGGCCACGTCCGCGTCGGGCGCGCTCACCCGGGCGCCGCCGTGGGCGCCGCGGCGCACGGTGATCAGGGACTCCGACTCCAGCACCCGGAAGGCCTCGCGCAGGGTCGGCCGTGAGATGCCGAACTGCTCCATCAGGCCCGACTCCGGCGGCAGCGCGTCGCCGGGGTTCAGCTCGCCCCGCACGATCTGGCGGCGCAGGTGCGCGGCGACCAGTTCGGCGGTCTTCGGCACCCGCACCTGGCGGCCGACGCGGCTGCGGGAGGGGGCGGGTACGGTCGCCGCTTCGCTTGCGCGGGCTGCCTCGGCCACGGTGGGCTCCTCATATAGCAAAATGAATCGTCTTAGTGCATCGAGGGTACCAGGTCAAGGGTTGGGTGGATCTTCCCTTGCCGGGCTTTCTCAGATATAGATGATTCATCTATCTATTAGGTGCTGGGAGTGACCTCGATGACCGAGAAGCCGACCCCGGTGATCCTCACCGAACTCACCGACGACGGGGTCATGGTCCTCACCCTGAACCGGCCCGAGCGGCACAATGCCTGGACGCTGGAGATGGAGCTGCTCTACAACGAGCTGTTCGACCGGGCTCAGGCGGATGCGCGGGTACGGGCCGTGGTGCTGACCGGTGCCGGACGCAGCTTCTGCCCGGGGATGGACATGAGCGTGCTGGACGGTGCCTCGTCCGGCGCCCGCCCGTGGCCCACCGGCCAACTGCCCCCGCGTACCCGCCCCATGTCCTTCCCGAAGCCCGTCGTGGCGGCCGTCAACGGCGCGTGCGCGGGCATCGGCCTCAACCAGGCGCTGATGTGCGACGTCCGGTTCGCCGTGCCGCACGCCAAGTTCGCCGCCGCCTTCAGCGCCCGCGGGCTGGTGGCGGAGGACGGCGTGTCCTGGATCCTGCCGCGGCTGGTCGGCTACGGCAACGCCGCCGATCTGCTGCTGTCCTCGCGCCGGATCACCGGGACCGAGGCCCTGGCGATGGGCCTGGTCAACCGCCTGGTCGAGCCGGAGGAACTCCTGTCGACAGCACTCGGGTACGCCACCGAACTGGCCCGCTCGGCAAGCCCGTACGCGATGTCCCTCATCAAACGGCAGCTCGCCGACGACCAGGCGAGGACCTTCACCGAGAGCAGCGACAGCGCGGCCGCGCTGCTGGCCACGGCGAAGCGTGCCCCGGACTACCGCGAGGGCGTCCGCAGCTTCGTCGAGCGCCGCCGACCGGAGTTCGCGGCGCTGGGGCAAGAGGTCCCGGAGGTCGCGTCGTGACGCGCTCCGAGATTCCCCTGCACCGTCGCACGATCACCGTCACCGCCTACGAGGACGACGGCGCCGAGATCTCGGTCGAGGCGGAACTGCGGGACGAGCGCCCCTGGGAGGAGCCCCCGGGTGGGATCGTGCACCGGATGGTGATGGCCGTGCGGGTACGGCTCGACGACATGGTGATCGTGGGCGCCGAGGCCGGTATGCGGGACTTCCCGCACGCCGAGTGCCCGCTGATCGCCCCGGCCTTCGAGGGCCTGGTCGGGCTGAGCGTGGCCGCCGGCTACAACCGGGCCATCCAGGAGCGGTTCCGCGGGGTGTCCGGGTGCACGCACCTGTACGAACTGACCCGCGCGCTCGGCCCGGCCGTGGTCCAGTCGGCCATCTCGGCCCGCAACCGCCGCACGGCCAACCGGACTCCCCACGACCCGCGCTCCACCGCCTGGGTGCTCAACAGCTGTCACGTCTGGGCACCGGAAGGCGTGGGCCTGCGCAAACTCGCAGCGGGCTGGCGCCCGGGTCCCGGCCGGCGGCCGGTCCCCGAGCTCAGCACCTTCGAGAGCTCCGACTAGTCGACGTCCACGGGTCCGTCGTCGGTCTTCTTGTCCTTGCCCGAGTGCAGCTGGAGGAGGCCGGCGCCGTTGCCCCCCTCGGGGCGGCGGTCCTCGGTGGCGTCGCCGTTGAGGTTCTGCCGGACCGAGTCGAGGATCGTCAGGCCCTGGGACACCAGGCCGGCGGCGATCTCGCCGAGGCCGTCCGCGCCGTTGAGGACGTTGACGTTGGCGCCGGCGAGGCCGCCGGCCGCCTCCTTCACGATCTGCGGGAGCTGGTCGATCAGCATCCGGTCGAGCGCGACCCGGTCGTAGGAGGCGGCCGCCTCGGCCTGGATCTTCATACGCTGCGCGTCGGCGGCGGCGAGCACCCTGATCCGCTCGGCCTCGGCCTCGGCGGGCTTCACGATCTCGGCCACCAGCTGCTGCTGACGCAACTTGGCCTGGCGCTGGGCCAGTTCGGTCTGGGCGTTGAGCACCTCCTGCTGGGCGTGGGCCTGCGCCAGCGGTCCGGCCTGTGCGGCCTTCGCCTGGGCGCGGTCCACCTCGGCCGAGTACTCCGCCTTGACGATGGCGGTCTGCCGGGCGTACTCGGCCTGGTTGCGCGCCGCGACCTGCTCCGCCTCGACCGAGGCCTGGGTGGCCTGCGCCTGGGCGATCTGGGCCTGCCGCTGGATGGCCGCCTTGTGCGGTGCGGACATGGCCTCGATGTAGCCGGTGTCGCCGTCGTCGATCGACTGGATCTGCAGCGAGTCCACGATCAGGCCGATCTTCGCCATCTCGATCTTCGAGGTGTCCAGGACCTCCGCGGCGAGCTTCTGCCGCTCGGTGACGATCTCCTCGACCGTCATGGAGCCGATGATCGCCCGCAGGTGACCGGCGAAGATCCGGCCGGTCAGGACCGACATCTGGTCCTGGTCGGAGAGGAAGCGCTGGCCCGCGTTGATGATGCTCTCGTGGTCGTTGCCGACCTTGAACGCGATGACGGCGCGGACGTGCAGTGCGATGCCCTGCTTGGTCACACAGGTCTCGGTGACCTCGGACTCACACATGGAAAGGGTGAGGAAACGGGTCTTGCGGAAGATCGGGAGCACGAACTTGCCGTGCCCTGTCACCACTCGGAACGGCGCGCCCCCCAGTCCCCGCCTGCCCCCCGAGATCAACATCGCCTCGTCGGGAGCGGGAACGCGGTATCCGAACATTTCTCTTTCTACTCCTCAGTCGGCGTCGGCTAGATCGCCGAGCGCGTCCAATGGATCCACCCACTCGATGACGGCGACCTCGCGACATCCGCGTGACTCGATCACGAGCACCGTCGCCCCCGTGGGCAGTGGATCCTCCGACCAGGCGAGAAAGGTCTCGGAGCCGCCTCTGACCCGCACCAGGATCTCGCCGGGCCCCGCGGATCCGCGGGTGCCGACGAGCACCTTCCCCGTACAGCCGATCACGGCCTCGTCCTGCGGCATCACCGGCCGCCCTCCATCGCTCTGGCCCACGATTCAGACGATAGACCTACCAGGGCCGGGGGCCAAAGGGCTCGACGATTCGGCCCACGGGAGGGTCCTGCCCCGCCGTGGCCCTGGGCTCACGCGGCAGCCCCAGCACCTTCTCCGCGAGGATGTTGCGCTGAACCTGCGAGGTCCCCGCGTAGATCGTTCCGGAGCGGGCGATCAGGTACGTCGTCGACCAGGACGCCGAGGAGTTGGCGGCGCCGGGATCGTCGGTGCGGTAGGTGCGCAGGGGAGGCCTGCCGACCGGCACCTGGCCGTGCAGGCCCATGATGTCCATCGCCAGATCGGTGACCTCGGTGTGGTACTCGCTCCAGTACAGCTTGGCGATCGACGTCTCGGGTCCGGGCTCGGCGCCCTTGAGCCAGCCGGTGAGGATGCGGTAGCCGAGGTAGCGCATGATCTCGACCTTGGACCAGCACCAGGCGATCCGCTGCCGGACGACCGGGTCCTTGTCCTTGCCGTACTGCCGGGCCAGTTCGACGAGGCGTTCCACCTCGGCGCGGAACAGGATGGGGTTGGTCGCCGCCTCCTCGCCGCGCTCCACGCCCAACAGGCTCTGGGCGACGGTCCAGCCGTTGTCGACGCCGCCGACGACGAGGTCGGCCCGGGTGCGGGCGCCGGTGAAGAAGACCTCGTTGAAGTGCAGTTGGCCGCTCATCATGCGGAACGGGCGTACCTCGACGCCCGGTTGGTCCAGCGGGACGAGCAGGAAGGAGATGCCCCGGTGCTTGGGGGCGTCGCGGTCGGTGCGGGCCAGGACGAAGATCCAGTCGCTGTGGTGGGCGCCTGACGTCCACACCTTCTGGCCGTCGATCACCCACTGCTCACCGTCGAGCACGGCGCGTGTCTTCAGGGAGGCCAGGTCCGAGCCCGCGTCCGGCTCCGAGTAGCCCTGGCACCAGGTGTCCTCGCCGCTGAGGATGCGCGGCAGGAAGTGGCTCTTCTGCTCCTCGGTGCCCCAGCGCAGCAGTGTGTTCGCCAGCATCTTCACGCCGAAGGTGTCCTGCGGCAGCCCGAACGGCACGCCCGCCAGGGCCAGTTCCTCCATCATCACGACCTGGTGGAGCTTGGAGAGGCCACGGCCGCCGTACTGCTCGGGCCAGGTGAGGGAGAGATACCCGCGCCCCGCCAGCCGGCGGCGCCAGTCCCGGGCGAAGGCCCAGGCCGCCTCCTCGTCGAGCGCGCCGATGCCCCTCCAGTCCGGCGGCAGCGCCTCGGCGAGGAACCCCTTGACCTCGGTGCGGAACGTCTCGGTCTCCGCGGGATAGCTGATGTCCACCTGGGTGCTCTCCTCGTCCGGCCCCGCTCGCACAGCCGATCGCTGTATTGATTGTTTCAGCATAATAGGTTATCTATTTAACAGGAATAGCGGCGAGCCAGGGGCGGGCTGACATGGGACTGCTGGACGGCCGGAACGCGGTGATCACCGGCGGCGCACAGGGCATCGGCTACGAGATCGCCGGCGTCCTCGGCGGCGAGGGCGCCCGCGTCGTCCTCGGCGACATCAACGAGGACGCCGCGGCACAGGCGGCCGAACGCCTCGCCAAGAACGGCGTCACCGCCACCTCGCTGCGCTGCGACGTCACCGACGAGCACGAGGTCGCCGCCCTGGTCTCCCACTGCACCGACACCTTCGGCCCGGTCGGCGTCATGGTCAACAACGCCGGGATCACCCGCGACGCGACCCTGCGCAAGATGGCTCTGGCCGACTTCCGGGCCGTCGTCGACGTCCACCTCACCGGAGCCTGGAACGGCACCCGGTACGCCGCCGAGGCGATGCGCGCGCACGGACAGGGCGGCAGCATCGTCAACATCTCCTCCATCGCCGGCAAGGTCGGCAACTTCGGTCAGACGAACTACAGCGCCGCCAAGGCCGGCCTCGTCGGTCTGACCAAGGCGTCCGCCAAGGAGCTCGCGAAGGCCGGCATCCGCGTCAACGCCCTGCAGCCCGGCCTGATCCGGACCGCCATGACCGAGGCGATGCCCCCGGCGGCCTGGGACGCGAAGCTCGCCGAGATTCCCCTGGGCCGGGCGGGCGAGCCCGCCGAGGTCGCCCAGGTCGTCCTCTTCCTCGCCTCCGACATGGCGAGCTACATCACCGGAGCCGTGGTCGAGGTGACCGGCGGCCGGTACATGTGAGCCCCCTCGAACCAGAAACGGCCCCCTCACGAAAGGCCCACGCGATGCCCGCCCTCCTGCGTGACGCGGTGATCTGCGAACCCGTGCGTACCCCCGTCGGCGGCTACGGCGGCGTCTTCCGCGACGTGACGGCGGCCGAGCTCGCGGCCACGGTCGTACGCGCCGTCCTGGAGCGCACCGGCGTCCCGCCCGCCGCCGTCGACGACGTCCTGCTGGGCCAGTGCTACCCCAACGGCGAGGCACCCGCCATCGGCCGCGTCGCCGCCCTGGACGCCGGACTGCCCGTCGAGGTGCCCGGCCTCCAGATCGACCGCCGCTGCGGCTCAGGCCTCCAGGCGATCATCACGGCGGCGATGCAGGTGCAGACCGGCGCGAGCGACCTCGTGCTGGCCGGCGGCGTCGAGTCGATGAGCCAGGCCGAGTTCTACACCACGGACGTGCGCTGGGGCGTGCGCGGTACAGGGACCACGCTGCACGACCGGATAGCCCGCGGCCGGGTCACGTCCGGAGGCGTCGACCACCCGGTCCCGGGCGGCATGGTGGAGACCGCCGAGAACCTGCGGCGCGAGTACGCCATTCCCCGCGAGGAACAGGACCGACTGGCCCTCCGCTCCCACGAGAAGGCCGTCGCCGCCCAGCGCGAGGGCCGCTTCGCCGACGAGATCGTGCCCGTGACCGTACGGACTCGGAAGGGCGAGACGATCGTCGACACCGACGAACACCCGCGCCCCGACTCGTCGTTGGAGAAACTCGCCGCGCTACGACCGGTGCTCGGCCGCCAGGACCCGGAGGCGACCGTCACGGCGGGCAACGCCAGCGGGCAGAACGACGGCGCCTCGCTCTGCGTCGTGACCCATCCCGAGCGCGCCGCCGAACTCGGCCTGCGCCCGCTGGGACGCCTGGTCTCCTGGGCCGTAGTCGGCGTGCCGCCGGAGACGATGGGCATCGGCCCGGTGCCCGCCACGGCCAGGGCACTGGAGCGAGCCGGACTCAAGCTCGCCGACATCGACCTGATCGAACTCAACGAGGCCTTCGCCGCCCAGGTGCTGGCCTGCACCCGCGAATGGGCCCTGACCGAGGCCGACTTCGAGCGGTTCAACGTCAACGGCTCCGGTATCTCGCTGGGCCACCCCGTCGGTGCCACCGGGGGCCGCATCCTCGCCACCCTGCTGCGCGAACTCGACCGCCGCCAGGCCCGCTACGGCCTGGAGACCATGTGCCTCGGCGGCGGCCAGGGCCTGGCCGCGGTCTTCGAACGGCCGACGGACGCAACCAACGCCAATGGAGGACGCTGATATGGCCGGACTGATCGCATACGGCGCCTACGTGCCGTACCACCGCCTCGCCCGCGCCGACGTCGCCGCCACCCTCGGGTCGGCGGCGGGGCGCGGCACGCGCGCGGTCGCGGGCTACGACGAGGACACCACGTCGATGGCCGTCGAGGCGGCCCGAAGCGCCCTGGCCCGCGGCGGCCTGCGCCCCCGCATCGGCCAGCTCTTCCTCGCCACCGCCGCTCCCGCCTACCTCGACAAGACGAACGCGACCGCCGTCCACGCCGCACTCGGCCTGGACGAGCACGTGCTCGCCGTCGACATGGCGGGCTCGGTCCGCTCGGGCCTCGGCGCGCTGGTCGGCGCCGCCCGCTCCCCGGTCCCGACCCTCACGGTCCTGTCGGACCTGCGTACCGGCCTGCCCGGCGGCGCGGAGGAGGTCGCGGGCGGCGACGGCGCGGCGGCCTTCGTCTTCGGCGGCCACCGCAACGGCGCCCCGGTCGTCGCGGAGCTCCTCGCCCACGACACGGTCAGCGACGAGATCCTGGACCGCTGGCGGCTGCCGGGCGCACCGGCCTCCCGCGTGTGGGAGGAGCGCTTCGCCGAGGAGATCTACGTGTCTCTCGCGGAGAAGGCACTGACCGCCGCCCTCGACCAGGCGGGGCTGGAGCGCGGGGCCATCGACCACCTGATCGTCTCCGGCCTGCACGCGCGCGCGTGCGCGTCGGTGCGGCGCTCGGCCGGTGCGCGTCCCGAGACGGTGACCCCGGACCTCACCGGGGCGATCGGCAACGCCGGTACCGCCCAGCCCGGCCTGCTCCTCGCCGACGTCCTCGACCGGGCCCGGCCCGGTGAGGTCATCGCGCTCGTGGTGCTCGGCGACGGCGCCGGAGTCCTGCTGCTGCGCACCACCGACGCGCTCCCGGACCATCGCAGCGCCCGCCCGGTCGCCGCACAGATCGCCGCGGGCAGCGCCCCGATGCCGTACGCCACGTATCTCTCCTGGCGCGGCCTGCTCGACCGCGAGCCGCCCCGCCGCCCGGACCCCGAACCGCCCTACGCCCCGCCCGCGCACCGCCGCGCCGGCTGGAAGTACGGCTTCGTCGCCTCCCGGTGCGAGAAGTGCGGGACGCGGCATCTGCCGCCGGACCGGGTGTGCGTGTCCTGCCACAGCGTCGACGCCATGACCGACGAGCCGATGGAGCACGCGCTCGGCACGGTCGCCACGTTCACCGTGGACCGGCTGGCCCACACGCCGAGTCCGCCGATGCTCGTCGTGGTCGTCGACTACGACGGCGGCGGCCGGTTCCGCTGCCAGCTGACCGACGCGACCGAGGCCGACGCCGTCATCGGCGCCCGGGTGGAGATGACCTTCCGGCGCACGGTCACGGCGTCCGGCATCCACAACTACTTCTGGAAGGCCCGGCCGGTGCGCACGGGCGAGGCTGGGGAGGCACGCGGATGAGTTCGCACGGAATCCGGGACCGGGTCGCGATCGTCGGCATGGGCTGCACGCCCTTCGGCGAACACTGGACGCGCTCGGCCGACGATCTGCTGGTCGACGCCGTGGGCGAGGCGGTGACCTCGGCCGGCGTCACCCTCGACGACATCGACGCGTTCTGGTTCGGCACCCAGGCCTCCGGCGTGTCCGGCCTCACCCTGAGCCGGGCGCTCCGCCTGCCCAACAAGCCGGTCACCCGCGTCGAGAACATGTGCGCCACCGGCTCCGAGGCCCTGCGCAACGCCTGCTACGCGGTGGCCTGTGGCGCCTACGACGTGGCGATGGCGGTCGGCGTGGAGAAACTCAAGGACTCCGGCATGTCCGGGCTGTCCGGGACGGCCGTTCCGGGCGCGGGCGACGACAGCCGCGGCGAGATCACCGCCCCGGCCAACTTCTCCCTCCTCGCCCCCGCCTACGCCGCCAAGTACGGCCTCGCGGACGAGGAGTTGAAGGACGTCATCACCCGTATCGCGTGGAAGAACCACGTCAACGGGGCCCGCAACCCCCGCGCCCAGTTCCGCAAGGAAGTGCCGCTGGAGCGCATCCGGTCGGCTCCGATCGTGGCGGGCATGCTCGGCGTGTTCGACTGCTCGGGCGTCTCGGACGGTTCGGCGGCGGCGATCGTCGTGCGCGCCGAGGACGCCTACAAGTACACGGACAAGCCGATCTTCGTGAAGGCGCTGTCCTTCGTCGCCGGCCCGGCGGACGGGCTCCTCGACCCGGAGTACGACTTCACCACCTTCCCCGAGGTCGTCGCCTCCGCCCAGGAGGCCTACCGGCAGGCCGGCATCACCGACCCGCGCGCCGAACTCGCGCTCGCCGAGGTCCACGACTGCTTCACGCCCACGGAGCTGGTGCTGATGGAGGACCTCGGGTTCTCCGGGCGCGGACAGGCCTGGAAGGACGTGACCAGCGGGGCGTTCGACCTGGACGGCGCGCTGCCGGTCAACCCGGATGGCGGACTGAAGGCCTTCGGTCACCCCATCGGTGCCTCGGGCCTGCGCATGATGTTCGAGGCCTGGCTGCAGCTGCGCGGCGAGGCACCGCCCGAGCGGACGGTGAAGTCCCTGGCCGAGGGCCGTTCGCTCGCCCTGACCCACAACCTCGGCGGCGGACCCGGCGAATGTGTCTCCTTCGTCTCCGTCGTCGGCAGCGAACTCACCGACTAGGAAAGGCGGTTCGGCCATGGGACGACTCGAAGGCAAGATCGCGATCGTCACCGGGGCCGCGTCCGGCATCGGCGCGGCCACGGCCCGCCGCCTGGCGGCCGAGGGTGCGCACACGGTGGTCGCCGATCTGAACCTCGACGGCGCCGAAGCGGTGACGGAGGAGATCCGTGCCGCCGGAGGATCCGCGACGGCGGTTCCGGTGGACCTCGGCGACGTGGAGAGCGTACGGGCCATGGTGGCCGCGGCGGTCGAGACGTACGGCGGCCTCGACATCCTGCACAACAACGCGGCGGCCACCCACCTGGCCGCCCGCCAGGACCTGGCCGTCCTGGAGGCCGACCCGGCGGTCTGGGACGACACGATGCGGATCAACCTGCGCGGAACCATGGTCGCCATCCAGGCCGCCCTCCCGCACCTGATCGCCCGTGGCGGCGGCTCGATCATCAACACCTCGTCCGGGTCCGGCCTCGCCGGCGACCTGCGCAACCCCGCGTACGGCGCCTCGAAGGCCGCCCTCATCAACCTCACGCAGTACGTCGCCACCCAGTACGGCAAGCAGGGCGTGCGCTGCAACGCCGTCGCGCCGGGGTTCATCGTCACCCCGGCGAGCTCCGGCTCGGCCCACGACGCGATCCGCGACGCGATGCTGCGCCATCACCTCACCCCGCGCCTGGGCCGCCCGGAGGACGTCGCCTCGGCGGTCGTCTTCCTCGCCTCCGACGAGTCCGCCTTCATCACCGGCCACACCCTCCGCGTGGACGGCGGCCTGCTGTCCCACGCGCCGTATGTCGCGGATCTGCGGGACGCCTGACAGGGGTCTGCGCGGCAAGAGCCGGAGGCGCCCGGGATGGCGCCTCCGGCTCGTAGTCGTGCTGCGAGGGTGGTCAGGTCAGGGCCTCGGGTTCGAGGTCGCCCAAAGAGGCCGCCCGCGCTGCGGGTTCGCGGCGCACCTCCTCCGGTGTGCTCGCGCAGATCCGGCGGCGCCGAGGTTCAGGACGGCGGCCTGCTGTCCTACCAGCTGTACGTCGTGGCTCTGCGGGAGGCCTGAAAAGGCTCGGCACGGCGAGAGCCGGAGGCGCTCGGGGCGGCGCCTCCGGCTCATGGTCGTGCTGCGAGGGTGGTCAGGTCAGTGCCTCCGGCTCCAGGTCGCCCAGGTAGGCCGCCCGTACCGCCGGATCGCGGCGTACCTCCTCCGGTGTGCCCGCGCAGATCCGGTGTCCGAAGTCCAGGACGACGACCTGGTCGCAGACGCTCATCACCATGTCGACGTCGTGCTCGACGAGCAGCACTCCCATGCCCCAGTCCTCGGCCAGGCGCCGTACCAGACGGGCCAGTTCGCGCGTCTCGTCGTCCGACAGTCCCGCGGCCGGTTCGTCCAGGAGCAGCACGGACGGCGAGGCCGCCACCGCGCGGGCGATGGCCAGCAGCCGTCGCTCTCCGTACGACAGGTCGCCGACCGGACGGTCCAGACTGTCCTGGAGTCCGAACTCCCTCACCGCTACGAGCACTTGGGCGGGCAGCGGGCGGCTGCCGGGACGGAGCAGGTCCGTGAGGTACGCCCACCGGCCGGGCCGGTCGCAGGCCGCGTACAGGTTGTCCAGAACGGTCATGTCCTCGAACAGCTCCAGCGACTGGAAGGACCGGCTCAGCCCGGCCGCGGCCCGTCGGTGCACCGGCAGCCGGGTCACGTCCCGCTCGCCGAGGCGCACGCTGCCGGCCGCGGCCCGGGTGAAGCCGGTGACGGCGTCGATGGCGGAGGTCTTGCCGGCGCCGTTGGGACCGATGAGGCCCACGACCCGGCCCGGTTCGACGTCCAGCGAGAGCCCGTCGACGGCCACCACACCGCCGTAGCGCACGGTCAGGTCCCGCACCTGGAGGGGGAGCGGCGTGGCGCGGTGGACGTCCGGTACGGCTGCTTCCCCGGTCTCCCGCAGCACGGTGGTACCGCGCTTGGGGGCCAGCCGGCGTCGGACTCCCGCCGCCTGCCTGCCGACCTCCTTGCCGATGCCGTCCTGATTGCCGACCAGCGTCAGCACCAGGATGATCCCGCCGATCAGCGGCATCCACTCGCTCAGCCCGGGCAACACCCAGTCCCCGAACCGCGCACCCACCGTGCCCGCGGCGAACGTCGCGCCGAACAGCGGGCCGACGAGGAAGCCGACACCGCCGATGACGGCGAGCCCGAGCGCGGTGATGGAGTCGAAGCTCGCGAAGTCGGAGAAGACCACCGAGGTCGAGCGGAAGCCGGTGAGGACGCCGGCGAGCGCGGCGATGGCCGCGGACAGGCCGAAGGCGTAGAGCTTGGCCGCGCGGACGTCGATGCCGAGGGCGGCGGCGGCCCGCTCGTTCGCCCGTACGGCGATGAGCCGGCGGCCGGTCCGGCTGCGCCGCACGTTGGCGACCACGAGCGCGGCGGCGACGAACATCACCAGCACCACGGCGGCGTACCGCTGCGGGTGGTCGACTCCGGAGATGCTGATGCCGAACAGCGTCTGTCTGCCCACCGCGATGCCGTCACTGCCGGCGGTCGTCGACAGATCGGTGTTCTGGAAGACCATCGCCTCCAGCGTGGTGCCCAGCCCGAGGGTGATGATCGCGAGGTTGACCCCGCGCGTGCGGACGGCCGGCAGCGCGAACAGCAGCCCGATCGGCACCGTGCCCAACACACCTGCCAGCAGGGCGAGTTCGAACGGCCAGCCCCAGTCCGCCGCCGCGTGTCCGGCGATGAAGGCGCCGGTGCCGGCGAGGGCGTACGCCGCGAGCGAGACCTGTCCCGCGTACCCGGTGACGACGATGATCGACAGGATGATCAGCGACAGCACCAAGGTGCTGGTGATCGCGTCCGCCCACAGCGGCGTCGACAGGCTGACCAGCAGCAGCCCGACCGCGACGGCGAGAGCCAGCGGCACCGGGCGCACCCGTCCGGTGCCCAGGGCCGGCAGCCGGTCCAGGAACGTGCCGCGCAGCGGCAGCGCCCGGCCGCGCGCGACCAGCACCAGGGCGATGAAGAGGAAGGGCACCGACGAGGCGAGCCCGGTGACGTCGGAGCCGAAGCGGGTCAGCTCCGACTGCACGATGCCGATGACCAGTCCGCCCGCCAGGGTGACGGGGAAGGACGAGAACCTGCCGACCAGGGCCGCGGCCAGCGCGCTCAGCAGCAGCGTGGTCAGTCCGGTCACCGACAGTCCGATGACCGGCACGATCAGGATGCCCGTCAGGCCCGCGAGCGCCGAGCCCAGGGCCCAGTTGCCGGCGGCGATCAGGTCCGGGGACCAGCCGAGCGAGGCGGCGGCGTTCTCGTTCTCCGCGACCGCAGTGGTGCCCAGCCCGAACAGGGTGCGCCTGTACAGGAGATGGAGGACCGCGGTGACGGCGACCGCGATGCCGAGCAGCCAGACGCGGTCCTCGGAGACCGTCGCGCCGGCGATCGTCAGCAGCTTGGTCGGCAGCTTGCCCGGCACCAGCTCCAGACTGTCGCCGTAGCGTTTGACCGCCACGGCGGTCAGCACGATGAACACCGCCAGGGTGCCGACCAGCCGGGCCAGGGTCGACGCCCGGCGCAGTGGCCGGATCACCAGCAGATGGGTCAGCACGCCCAGCGCCGCGGAGGTGAGCACCCCGCAGGCGACGGCCGGCCAGTACGGCACACCGTTATTGGTGGCGAGCTCCCACTGCACGTAGGCGCCGGCCATCCCGATCGCGCCGTGCGCGAGGTTCAGGACGCCGGAGCCCCGGTAGACCAGCACGATGCCGTGCGCGGTGAGCGCGTAGAGCGCACCGAGCCCCAGGCCGAGCAGTGCGAAACGCAGGATGTCGTCCATCCGAGAAACCTCCCAGGGCCTACCTCTCAGGGCTCCATGAGTAGCGAACGCCCGACGCCGCGGCAAGCCAGACAGCGTATTTATTTAAATAATTGTGTCCAAGGTACTTCACTAACGAATCCCGGCACTCCATGCTGTCGGCATCTCGACGTCGCCCATCCGGGCGCGAGCCCCGCGGAGGGACCAATGAACGACTCACGCCGAAGCAGAACTGCCGCAGCGACCTGTCTCGCGGTGACCGGAGCCCTGCTTGCCGCCGGATGCGGGGGAGAGGCGTCCGGCAGCTCGGCCGAGACCTCGTCGCTGAAGGGCACGCCGGTCAAGGTGATGGTCTGGGCACCGGAGAACACCCAGGGCAGTGCACAGCCCGGGGTCCGGCTGACGGCCCAGGCCTACGAGAAGTGGATCAACGCCAACGGCGGGATCAAGGGTGGCCCGCTGAAGGTGCTCACCTGCAACGAGAAGAACGACCCCGACGAGGCCGAGAAGTGCGCCCAGCAGGCGGTGGCCGAGAAGGTCGTCGCGGTGGTGGGGTCGTACAGCCTCGCCGGCGACCGCTACATGCCCATCCTGCAAAAGGCGGGCATCCCGTACATCGGGGGGACCGGCGTCTCGGCGGCGGAGTTCTCCAACCCGCTGTCGTTCCCGGTCAACGGCGGCACCCCGGTGGTGTTCGCCGCACACGGCCGGCAGCTGGTGCAGGAGGGCTGCAAGAAGATCTCCGGCGTACGGTACGACCTGGCGGCCGCCGCCATCGTCTCGCAGTTCCTCACGCTCGGCGCGGTCTCCGCCGGAGGGTCGGCGCCCAAGGACCTGAAGGTGCCGGTCACCGCCACCGACCTCGCCCCCCAGGTCGCCGCCGCGACCAAGGGCAGTGACTGCGTCAGCGTCATCCTCGGCACGCACTCGGACCTGTTCGTGAAGTCGTACGTCCAGTCCGGTGCCAAGACGAAGCTCGGCAGCGTCGTCGGCAACCTCACCCCGCAACTGGCCGCAAGCACCGGCGGTAGCAGCAGCCCGTTGGAGGGTGCCGCGATCACCGGCTACTTCCCGCCGACCTCCGACGCCGCCTGGAAGGACTTCCTCGACGCCACCAAGGGCAACAAGGACATCGACACCAGCAACGGCGCCAACGAGACGACCTGGGTGGCGTTCAAGGTCTTCACCGAGGCGGCCAAGAAGCTGCCCGCGATCTCGGCCAAGGCCCTGGTGCAGGAACTCAACACCTCGTCGGGCATCGACACCGGCGGTCTGACTCCGCCGCTGAACTGGAAGGCCTCGACGGCCCTGCCCATCAAGGGCCTGAACCGCATCCACAACACGACCGCCACCGAACTGACCATCCGCGACGGGAAGGTCGTGTGGGCCAAGGAGGGCTCGACCTTCGTCGACGTCCGGAAGGCGCTGACGGCGACGTCGGCCGGCTGACCGAAGGAGAACGTCCGTGCACGACACCGAGCCCCTGGTCGAAGCCCGCTCCCTGTCCGCCGGATACGGCAGCCAACCCGTCGTACGCGACCTCGACATGGAGGTCCGCCCCGGCGAGGTGGTCGCCCTCCTCGGACCGAACGGCGCGGGCAAGACCACGACACTGAGGGTGCTTTCGGGCGACCTGGCCCCGATGGGTGGCGAGGTGCGCTGGCTGGGCGACACCGCCCGCGCACCGCTGCACCGCCGCGCCCGCCAGGGCCTGGCGTACGTCGGTGAACGGGCGGTCTTCACCCGCCTGGACACCGCGGACAACCTACGGGTCGGCCGGGTGAGCACAGCACAGGCCCTGGAACTCTTCCCCGAACTCGAAAAACGTCTGAGGACCGGCGCGGGCATGCTGTCGGGCGGCGAGCAGCAGATGCTGTCGCTGGCACGCGCGCTCTGCCGAACCCCCAGGCTGCTCCTGGCGGACGAACTGTCGCTCGGTCTCGCCCCGTTGGTGGTCGACCGCCTCCTGCGCGCCGTGCGCGAGGCGGCCGACCGCGGCCTGGGCGCCCTGCTGGTGGAACAGCACGTGCGCAAGGTGCTGGACATCGCGGACCGCGTCTACGTCCTGCACCGGGGCCGCATCACCTTGGCCGGCACCCCGAAGGAGCTGCGCGGAAACCTGGACGCGATCGAGTCCTCGTATCTCGCCGAAAAGACCGCTGAGGAAAAGAAGTCGTACGTAACCGATTGAGGTGGATGCTGTGCCCGGCGCACGCGAGCAGATCCGATCCCTGGTCCTGTCCGACGACACTTTCGACCAACCCGCAGAAGAACTACGGAAGTTGCAGCTCGAAGCCGCAAGGGAGGCCTTCGCCGCCCACCGTGAGCGCATCCCGCTGCTGCGCACCCGGGCGGAGGAGACCGGGGTCCGCGAGGTCACGGCCCTCGAGGACCTCGTCCCGCTCCTCTTCTCCCACACCAGCTACAAGTCGTACCCCGTCTCCCTCATCACCGCCGGCCGATGGGACCGGCTGCTGCGCTGGTACACGACCGTCTCGGTGGTCGAGCCGGGAGACGTCGACGTCGACGGTGTGCGCGACATCGACGAGTGGACCGACCGCATCACGGCCGCCGGCCACCGCCCGTACATCACGAGCGGCACCTCCGGAAAGGTCTCCTTCCTCAACTGCGATGCCAGCGACCTGAGTTTCCTGCGCGACATCCTGGAGCACCTCACCTGCTGGCCCGACCCGCTGCCGCCGAAGCCGGCCCGCCGCGGCTATCTGCTCGCCCCGGCGAGCGGCCCGATGCGCTCCATCGACGGTTACCGGTGGCACGCGGAGGTCTTCGCACGGCCCGGGGAGACCCGGCTGCTGACCGAGGACCCACTGCGGGTGTCCGAGCTGATGAGCAGCGCACTGCTGCGCCGCCGGATGGCGGAGGGCACCGCGACCCCGCAGGAGATCAGCTCCTTCGAGACCACCTCCGCGTCCCGCGAGGAGGAGTTGGACGCGGCGGTGACCCGGATCGTCGACGACATCGCCGCGCACCGCGACGAGCCGCTGCTGATCGCCGGGATGAACAACCAGCAGTTCCACCTGATCCAGGCACTGCGGGCGCGCGGCGTCCCGGACGGGAGCCTGCACCCGGACACCCTGGTGCTCAGCGGCGGCGGCAACAAGGGCCGCGCGCTGCCCGACGACTACCAGCAGCAGTTCGCCGACTTCTACGACGGCGTACGGCGGGTGCGCAGCTACGGCATGACGGAGCTCCAGGGCTCCTGCCTGGCCTGCGAGAAGGGCAACTACCACATCCCGCCATGGGTGATCCCGCTGGTCCTCGACCAGGCGGGCGAGACGCTGCTCAACCCCGAACTCGGCGTCGTGGAGGGCCGGTTCGCCTTCCTGGACGTCTCCCTGGCAGGCCGCTGGGGCGGACTGATCAGCGGCGACCGGGTCTTCGTGGACTTCTCGCCGTGCGGCTGCGGCAGGTCGGGTCCTGCCGTCCTGCCGGACATCCAGCGCTACGGCGACCTCGGCGGCGACGACAAGATCACCTGCGCCGCGACACTCGACTCCTATGTGCGGGGGATGATCCACGGATGAGCGGCACGACCCTCGACAGCACCGCGGCGGACGCGGTGTCCGTCGTCCACATGATCCGCGGCGAGGTCGACGAGAGTGCCCCCGTCGGCCACGGCCGCCCGGGATCCGCCTTCACCGCACCGGCCCTCGACCTGGACCGCCTGGTGTGGCCCCGCAGCGAACCCGGACCGGCCTTCCACGTGCCCACCGCGGAGATCGTGGACCTGCTGGTGGAGACGGGCGAGGCCCTGAAGGCGGACCGGGAGGGCCTCCTCGCCGAGGCCCTCGAACGCATGGTCCGCGTCAGTCCGCTTCCCCGCGAGGTGCTCGAGCGCGCCTACGCCGTGCTGTGGCGCAGCTTCCAGCGCCACAGCCTGTACGCCCAGATCGACCACGAACTCGGCGGGGCGGACGTGCTCGACGGCTGGCGCGAGGTGCGGCTGCCCGAGAACCGGATCGCGGCCACCCGCGCGTTCCCGCCACGTCTGGTGCACATCATCGCCGGCAACGCACCCGGCGTCGCGGCAATGTCCGTCGTGCGCGGCGCCCTCACCAAGGGCGTCAACCTGCTCAAGCTGCCCTCGAACGACCTGTTCACCGCGACCGCGATCCTGCGCACCATGGCGGCGGTCGCCCCCGGCCACCCCGTGGTGCGCTCGTTCTCCGCGGTGTACTGGCGCGGCGGCGACGAGGCGGTGGAGAGCGTGCTGTTCCGCCCGCAGTTCTTCGACAAACTGGTGGCCTGGGGCGGCGAGGCCACCATCCGCGGAGCACTGAAATACGTCGGCCCGGGATTCGAGCTCGTCTCCTTCGACCCGAAGACGTCCATCTCGCTGATCGGCCGTGAGGCCTTCGCGTCCGAAGAGGCTCTGGCGCACGCCGCCGACACCGGCGCCGCGGACGCCACGTTCTTCAACCAGCAGGCGTGCGTGGCCAGTCGCTTCCAGTTCGTCGAGGGCTGCGAGCAGGACGCCGACCGCTACGCCGCCCTGCTGTGCGAACGCCTCGGTGTGGCAAGGGAGTTCAGCTCGGCGGACGGCCCGCGGGTCGCCACGGAACTCCGCGAGGAGATCGACGTGTTGCGCTCCCTGGCGCCCGACTACCGGGTGTGGGGCGGCTACGACGGCCGCGGCCTGGTCATCCGCTCCCCGGAGCCGGTGGACTTCCACCCCGACGGAAAAATCGTCAACGTCGTCCCGGTCGCCGCGCTGACCGACGCCGTCACACACGCCGGAGTCGCGACCCAGACGGTCGGCGTCTACCCCGACACCCGCAAGGCGGAACTGCGTGACGCCCTCGCCTGCGCCGGAGTTCAGCGCGTGGTGTCCCTCGGCAAGGCGGGCGGCATGCCACCGGGCCTCTCCCACGACGGCTTCTACCCCTTGCAGCGGCTCATGCGCTGGGTGAACGACGAGTGATCCCGCCGGGCCGGCGCCCCGGCCCGGCGGAAGCGGAAGCCGGACGCCGCTCCCTTCGAACATTTGCTTGCTTCCTGCCTCTGGCCCCGGAGACATACCGGACGGTATACAGACTCCGTCGCGTGTCATGCCCACACCCTCGGTGCCGGCTCCGCGCGACAACCGGGTCCGAGGGGGAGGAATCGCATGGCGGACGACACGCGTTCGGGCGGAGCGGCGAGACGTGCGCGGCGGCGGGGGACGGCGGTGGGGGCGGCGCTCGGCAGCTGTGCCCTCCTCGCCGTATCCGCGACGCCCGCGGCGGCGCACGGTGGCGGGCACGGCCGCGACACGCGCTATGTGTCGCTCGGGGACTCCTACACTTCGGGCCCGCTCATCCCGACACAGGTGGACGCCAACTGTGCCCGCTCCGACCACAATTACCCCTCGATCGTGGCGGCGGAGCGCAGGGTGACCGCGTTCAAGGACGTGAGTTGCAGCGGAGCGACGACCGAGAACATGTGGAAGGCGCAGGGCACCAACGACCCCCAGCTGAACGCCGTGCACCGGGACACCGATCTGGTGACGGTGCAGATCGGCGGCAACGACGTCGGATTCAGCTCCATCATCGGCACCTGCGCGCGTCTCGGTTCGCAGGATCCGACGGGCGATCCGTGCCGGCGGTACTACGCCTCCTCCGGGATCGACCAGCTCGCCGTCGACATCGCGAAGACCGCACCGAAGATCGACCGGGTGCTGCGCGCCGTGCACGCCAGGGCGCCGCACGCCCGGGTGCTCGTCGTCGGCTACCCGGACCTCCTGCCCGACGACGGCAGCGGCTGCTACCCCTCGGTGCCGTTCGCGGCCAAGGACTTCCCCTATCTTCGGGACACCGGCAAGCGACTGAACCTGATGCTCCGCCTGGTGGCCGGGTGGAACCGCGCCGAGTACGTCGACACCTACGGGCCCACGGTGGGCCACGACATGTGCAAGGCGCCCGCGGTCCGCTGGATCGAACCACTACAGCCGACCTCACCCGCCGCCCCCGCCCACCCCAACGCGAAGGGTGAGGAAGCGATGGCGCGTGCCGTACTCGAACGCCTGGACAAGGGGCACGGCCGCGGTTGAGCGGCCGAGCGGCGTGAACGCCCGTTGTTCTTCGGCATTGGTGTGACGTTGGGTACGGGACTGAATGAAAGGTGCTGAACGGGCAACGTTCCCCTTCATGCCCCGTTTCACGCCCAGTACGAACAGCACCCGGCCGGTGATTCGATGACGACGGCGACCAGGGCGCCCGGGACGCCGTCCGCCACCGCAGCCGCGACCGCCGCCAAGAGTCCTCCACCCGCTGCGGCGCCCTCACTGCCGTCCCTCACGGGACTGCGGTGGGTCGCCGCGCTGCTGGTCTTCGGGCTCCACGTGAACAACTTCGGCTATTTCGGCGGCACCGCGGGCCGCATCGTGACCTGGGGATTCGGGGCGGGCGCCTCGGGTGTGTCGTTCTTCTTCGTGCTGTCCGGGTTCGTCCTGACCTGGTCCGCCCGGCCGGGCGACCGCGCACCCGCCTTCTGGCGGCGGCGCATCGCCCGCGTCCTGCCGGTGCATCTGGTCACCGCCGCGATCGCGCTGCTCATGGCGTACACGCTGGCCCATCAGACGAAGCCGACGCTGCACCAGGTCGCGGCCAACGTCCTGCTGGTGCACTCCTGGTGGCGCCCGTGGTGGCAGACCCTGGACCCGGTCAGCTGGTCACTGGCCTGCGAGGCCTTCTTCTACGCCGTCTTCCCGCTGCTGGCGCTGCTCCTGCGCCGTCTCGGCGCGCGGGGATCGGCCGCGCTGGCGGGGGCGTCCGTGCTCGCGGTCCTGGCCCTGGCCTGGGTGGACGCGCACCACTGGCTGGACCAGCAGATCGCCTCCTTCCCCGCCGCACGCCTGCCCGAGTTCGTTCTCGGCGTCGCGGTCGCCCGGCTGGTGCTGCTCGACCGGTGGCGCGGACCCGGCCTGGAGGCCTCGCTCGCCCTGGCGATCATCGGCTACTTCCTCGTCCCCCAGGTCACCTCCGGGTACCCGGCCACCACCTGCACCGTCATCGGCTTCGCCCTGCTCATCCCGGCGGCGGCCGTCGCGGACCTGCGCGGTCTGCCCTCACTGTGGCGCCACCGGCGGCTGGTACGGCTCGGGGAACTCTCGTTCGCCTTCTACATGATCCACCTGCTGGTGCTGCGGGCCGGGACCAACCTCATCGACACCAAACCCCACTTCGGTCTTGTGGCGGGGCTGGCCGTCACCGCCGTCGCGTTCGCCGTGTCCCTCGGCCTGGCCTGGGTCCTGTACGAGGCGGTGGAGCGTCCCGCGAGACGGCTGGTGCTCCGCCGCCGCTCCGCCAGGAGCCGGCGGGTCGTCCGGCAGCAGGACGCCTGACACCCCGGAGACGCCTAGGCCACGGCCGTCCTGCGTGCTCCCCACCGGCGGGTGCGCCGCGTGCCTGCCACGCGGCAGACGACGTAGATCGTGAACGAGATGGTGGTGACGTAGGGGCTGATCGGGATGCTGCTGCCCAGGGCGAGCAGGATGCCGCCCTCGATGGAGAGCACCGCGAACAGCACGCTGAGCGCGGGCAGCAGCACCGGTGACGCCGTGATGCGGGCGGCGGCCGCGGCGGGGGTGACGACGAGGCTGAGGACCAGCAGCGCGCCGACGATCTGCACCGACAGGGCGACCGCGAGGCCGAGCACGATCATGAAGGCGAACGACAGCGCGCGCACCGGAACACCGCGTGCCTCGGCGACGTCCGGGTCCGCACTGGCGAAGGCCAGCGGTCGCCACATCACCGCCAGGGCCACGAGGACCAGCGCCGAGGTGCCGAGCAGCCAGGTCATCTGCGGGGTGTCGACGGCGACGATCTGACCGGTGAGCAGGCCGAACTTGTTGGCCGCCCGCCCCTTGTAGAGGGCGAGGAACAGCACGCCCAGGCCGAGGCCGAACGGCATGATGATGCCGATCACCGAGTTGCGGTCCCGGGCACGCGCCCCCAGGACACCGATCACGCCGGCCGCGAGCAGCGAGCCGACGATCGAGCCCGCCACGATGTTCACCCCCAGCAGCAGCGCCGCCGACGCGCCCGCGAAGGACAGTTCGCTGATGCCGTGCACGGCGAAGGGCAGGTCGCGCATCATGACGAACACCCCGGCAAGTCCGCCGACCAGGCCCAACGCGGCGCCCGCGACAAGGGAGTTGCGGACCAGCGCCAGGAGTTCGCCGTAGTGGTCGAAGCTGAAGATCTGCTGCCAGACCCCGTCGGCGAGCGTCATGGGCGTACTGCTTCCGTCTCGTGGGCGTGGTGCGGGGGAGTGGCCGGTTCGTCGGGGGCTCCGGCGACCACGACACGGCCGCCGACGCGGACGACGTCGACCCGGGTGCCGTACAGCTGCGACAGGGATGCGGAGGTCAGGACCTCCTCCGGCGTCCCGACCCGGTGACCGCCGCGCGCCAGGTACAGCACGCGGTCCACCAGGCCGAGCACGGGATTGATCTCGTGGGTCACGAAGACCACCGCGGTCCCCTGGGAACGGCGCCGGGCGTCCACCAGGTCGGTGACGGCCCGCTGGTGGTGGAGGTCGAGGGAGAGCAGCGGCTCGTCGCACAGCAGGATCCGCGGATCGGTGGCCAGGGCCTGCCCGATGCGCACGCGCTGCCGTTCACCGCCGGACAGCAGGCCGAGCGGCACATCGGCGTACGAGGACGCCCCGACGGACTCGAGGATCTCGTCCACCCGGCGGTGTACGGCGCCCGTGCGCAGCCTCGGCCCGAAGCGGTGCCCGTCGATCCCGAAGCGCACGAGGTCGCGGGCGCGCAGCATCGCCTGCGCGGTCAACTCCGCCTGCTGGGGCACGTATCCGATGTGCCGGGCGGCCTCGCGGGGAGTGCGGCCGAGGACGGTCAGCGTCCCGGCGGACAACGGCTGCCGGCCCAGCAGGGCCCGTACGAAGCTCGTCTTGCCCGCTCCGTTCGGACCGAGCACGGCCACGAACTCCCCTGCCCGCACGTCGAGTTCGAGGCCGTCCCAGATCACGCGTTCGCCGTACGACAGGGCCGCCCCGCGCAGGCTGATCAGCGGGCCGGTGTCGCCGGTGCCCCGACGGGGCGCGGGCACGGACGCCGTGGCCGGCCGGCTCACTTGTCCAGCGCGCTCGCGAGCGCGTCGACGTTGGCGGTCATCCAGCCGAGGTAGTCCTTGCCCTTGGGCAGGGTCTCGGTCACGGGGACGACGGGGATGCCGGCCGCCTTGGCCGCCGCCTCGGCCTTCTCGGTCTGGGGGCCGGAAGTCTGCTCGTTGTAGACCAGCGCCTTTACCTGCTTGTCGCTGAACAGGGCCAGCGTGGCCTGCAGGGTCCTGGCGGAGACGTCGTCGCCCTCCTCGATCGCCTCGCTGAACTCGGCGGGTGTCGCGTTCTTCAGTCCGCTCGCCTCGATCATGTACAGCGGCACGGGTTCGGTGATGGCCACCGCGTCCCCGCCGTGGTCCTTCTTGATCCGCGCCTCCTTCGTCTCCAGCGGCCGGAGCTTCGCCTTGAAGGTCTCGGCGTTCTTGGTGAAGCCGGCGGCGTTGGCCGGGTCGGCCTTGCCGAGGGCGGCGGCGATGCGGTCGGCGATCCTGGCGACGGTGGGGAAGTCGTACCAGACGTGCTCGTTGAGCTCGCCGCCCTTCGGAGCGGTCTTTCCGGAGACCTTGACGGCGTTGATCACCTCGGCCGAGGAGTTGCCGCTCTTCAGCATCCGGTCGACGAAGTCGTCGTAGCCGCCGCCGTTCTCGATGACGACCTTCGCCTTCGACAGCGCCAACTGGTTCTGGGTGTCGGCCTCGTAGGAATGCGGGTCCTGGTCGGGGTCGGCGATGATCGAGGTGACGTCGACCTTCGCGCCGCCTATCTGCCGGGCGATGTCGCCGTAGACGTTCGTCGAGGCGACCACCGGGACCGCGGTGGAGGCGGCCGGACTCTGCGAGCCGCTCGCGTCGCTGCCGGAGTCCGACGAACTGCCGCAGCCTGCAAGGAGGGCCAGGGAGGCGCCGGTGATCAGGGCGAGGCGCCGGGACGGGGGCGTGGGCATGGGTCCTCCGACAGGTGGGAACAGGGAGTTCGCGAGGGGTGGGCCGGTCCGGTGTCGGCCGGGCGCACGTCACGCTAGATGAAAACGAATGTCAGTACTACATCGATCCCGGCCCTAGATGAAAACCGTTGCCAAGTCTTGACGCGCCGCGTCACCGTGATCTCGCACGCCGGGGGCGATGTGCCCACGGGGAATCGGGGCTGCTCGGGGTGCGCGAAAGGCCGGCTCGGCATGGCGTCGAGCCGGGGGAGTGGGTTCCTCTGTAGGTGTCGGCCGGGCGCCGGGTCAGTCCGAGGTCGCGTTCGGGGCCGTCGTCGCGTCGGCAGCGCTCGCCGCGTCGCGCAGACCGAGCCGCAGGTGCTCCACGTGGAAGAGGGCCTGCTCGAGGAGTTCGGCGACGTGGTTGTCGTAGAGCGCGTAGATGACTGAGCGGCCGCGGCGCTCCCCTGTGACCAGGCCGAGGTTGCGCAGCAGGCGCAACTGGTGGGAGCAGGCGGACTCGGAGGGTGGCGGCTGAGAGCCTGCGGCGCAGGATTCGAAGGCGAGTTGACGTCCTTTGAGGGTTGACGTCCTTTCAGGCCAGGCTCGGTGCGCCCGGTGATGCGGCGCTTCCTGGCAGCGGGGTCCTCGCCGGGCGGCCGGCGAGCACCTCGAGGATGTTGTCGACCGCGAGGTCCACCATGGCGGCCCGCGTCGCCTCGGTGGCGGAGCCGATGTGCGGGAGCGTCACCACCCGGGGGTCACCGACCAGCGGTGACAGCTCGGCACCCATCGGTTCCCGCTCGAAGACGTCCAGCCCGGCGGAGTGGATGACCTCGTCGCGCAGCGCCCGCAGCAGCGCGTCCTCGTCGACGACGCCACCCCGCGAGGTGCTGATCAGGGTGGCGGTGGGCTTCATGGCGGCCAGTTCGGCGGCGCCGATGAGGTGGCGGGTGGCCGGGGTGAGGGGGACGTGGAGCGAGACCACGTCCGACTCGGCGAGCAGGGTGGGCAGGTCCACGGACGTGGAGAGCGCGTCGGCGGGTGCGTACGGGTCGTGGTGCAGCAGTCGCATGCCGAAGCCCTGGGCCCGGCGTGCCACCGCCCGGCCGATCTGGCCGTAGCCGACCAGGCCGAGCGTGGCGCCGTGCACGTCCAGGCCCAGGTAGTCGCCCATCCGGAACAGGTCCCACTGCCCGGCGGCCAGCGAGTCGCGGGCGGCACCGAGGCGCCTGCGGGCCATGAGGACGAGGGCGAAGGTCAGATCCGCGGTGGTCTCGGCCAGAACACCGGGAGTGTGGGTGACGACGACGCCGCGCTCGGCCGCCGCCTCCTGGTCGACCGCGTCGTACCCCATGCTCGCGAGCGCCACGACACGCAGCGAAGGGCCCGCGGCGTCCAGCAGCGCGGCATCCACCCGGTCATTGCCGAGCGCCAGAATCCCGCTCACGCCTTCCGCGTCGGTCACGACGTCCGCGGACGAGGCCAGGCGGGCCAGACCGCCGCCGGGAAGGCTCGCACGGGTGGTGAGCACACGCTGCTTCATCTGTCTCTCCTGTGGCTGTCCGAGCCGTATGAACGGGATGAATTCAACGGCGGATAATCGCGGGAAACGCTAGTCAGCACACAGCAGGGCAACAAATAAGAATTTCGCGTGACGCCATCGTTAATTCATATCCCTGCATCGGGCTCCGCTCCGGGCTCACTGAATTCCGTGATCAGTTCGTGGAACAGGTCGTGCACCGCGAGGGCCGGCTCCGACAGCGGCTGACTGTCCGACGTGCACAGCGACAGCTTGACCGGGATGGCCGGGTCGACGATCCGGCGCACCACCAGATTCCGTACGTCGAGGATCGCGCGCGCCGCCGACCAGGGCAGGACCGTCGCCCCGAGGTCGGCGCCGACCGCGCTGACCAGGGTCAGCACCGACTCGATCTCGCCGACCACCCGCGGCTTCAGCGAGGCCTGCTGGAAGGCGCCGTCGACGACCTGCCGGATGGTGTGGATGCGGCTGGGCAGCAGCAGGCCCACGTCGGCCAGGGCTTCGAGGGGGACGTCGCCCTCTCCGGGCGGCGCGGCCGCGCCCGGCGCGGCGATCAGGAACAGGTCCTCGGTGCGCAGCGGCTCGAACTGCACGCCTCGCAGGGGCCCGGCACCGTAGATGAACGCCATGTCCATACGGCCCGTCATGATCGCCTCGCTGATGACACCGCCGAAGTTCTCGTTGATGTGCAGCAGGATGTCGGGGTAGCGCTCGCGCACGCTCCTCAGCAACGGCAGCGCGAGTGCCGCGCCCATGCTGTACGGGGCCAGGCCCACGGAGACGTTCCCGGCCGGCGCCCGGCCGGAGACGTCGACCGCCGAGTGGGCGAGCTCGACCTGGCGCAGGATGAGCTGGGCGTGCCGGTACAGCGCGCGGCCCGCCTCGGTCGGGGCGACCCCGCGCTTGCTGCGGATCAGCAGTTGCTGCTTGAACTGGGCTTCCAGCGCGGAGAGCTGCTGGCTGAGCGCGGGCTGCGCGATGTGCAGGATGTCGGCCGCGCGCGTGATGCTCCCGGCATCCACGATCTTCACGAACGAGTAGAGACGCCTGGTGTCCATGCGCGGCCTGGCCTTCCAGCGTGGGGCGGGGCCTCATCGTAGGTGCCCGGCCGCCGGGGCGGACCCGGGCGCTGTGCCGTGGGTCATATCCAGCGTTGATTACGTCACGCAGAATGCATATTTGCCGCCACGTCCCGTTGGCATTACGTTCACCGAAACGCAGATTTTCGGCCGCCCCTTCCGGGAAGCCCTCGCGTATTTCGCACGAATTCCGATGGCATTGCAGACGCCGTTCCCTTCCCTGTTCTCTTCCTTTTTCCGGAGGAACTCATGACCCACACGGTCGATCTCGTGGCCGACCTCGGCGAGGGATTCGGCGCCTACACCATGGGCGATGACGAGGCGCTCCTCGATGTACTGACCTCGGCCAATATCGCGTGTGGATTTCACGCGGGCGACCCGCGGATCATGGACGCCACCGTTCGCCACTGCGTGCGGGGCGGCGTCGCCGTGGGGGCGCACCCCAGCTTTCCCGATCTCGTCGGGTTCGGCCGCCGCGCGATGGACCTGTCGCCGGACGAGGTCCGCACGGACGTGCTGTACCAGATCGGTGCGCTGCAGGCCTTCGCCGCCGCGCACGGCACCCGCGTGCAGCATGTGGCCCCGCACGGCCGGCTCGGCAACCTGGTCGCGGTCCGCCCGGACTACGCGGCCGCGGTGGCCGACGCCGTCGCCTCCCTCGACCGGTCGCTGATCGTGCTGGCCCAGGACGGCGAACTCGCCGACGCGGCCCGCGCGCGTGGCCTGCGCGTCGGCATCGTCGGGATCGCCGACCGGGCCTATCGGGACGACGGCACGCTGGTGCCGAGGAGCGAGCCCGGCGCCGTCATCCACGACGAGCAGGAGATCGCCGAGCGGACCGTCCGCATGGTGACCGAAGGAGTCATCCGCAGCGTCGGCGGCCGGGACATCCCCGTCCGCTGCGACACCGTGCTGCTGCACGGCGACACCCCGGGGGCCATCGCCCTCGCCCGCCGCATACGTGAGGAACTGCTCGCCGCAGACATCAAGATCACGGCACTCACCGACGTACTGGACGGCCGGGATGGCTGAGCCGGACGGCGACATCGTGATCGTCGACTGCGGTGACTCGGCCGTCGTCGCCCGGGCCGTGAGCGGGGACGCGGAGCGCGACTGGCAGCTCGTGCACGCGCTGGCCGACGCGTTCGAGGCCGTCCGCCTCGACGGGGTGCACGGGATCGTGCCCACGTACGACGCGCTGCTGGTCGACTTCGACTGCGCGGCCACCGATCACGAGACGGTACGGCGCGTGCTGCGACGCGAGGCCGACCGGCTCGGCGAGGGACAGCAACGGGCGGTTGCGGCAAGGCGGTTCATGGTTCCCGTGGTCTACGGGGGCGACCACGGCCCCGATCTGCCGGTCGTGGCCGAGCAATTGGGGCTCACCGAGCAGGAGGTCGTGGAGCTGCACTGCGGTGCCGACCTGACCGTCCGCTGCCTCGGCGCCCCGGCGGGCGCCCCGATGATGGACGGCCCGGCGTTCCCGAAACCCGTGCCCCGGCTGGCCTCGCCGCGTACCCGCGTCCTGCCCGGGTCGGTCGCGGTGGCCGGCCGGCAGGCGGTCATCTGCCCGATGCCGTCGCCCGGCGGCTGGCCGCTGCTGGGCCGAACGCCGTTGTCGGTGCTCGACCTCGACGCCGATCCGCTGACTCCGTACCGGCCCGGCGACACCTTCCGATTCCGGCCGATCACCCCCGAACAGTGGGACGAGTACACCGGCATGACCCTGGCGGCGTCCCATGGCTGACACCCTCACCGTCCACCGGGCCGGCCTCGCCACGGTGCAGGACCTCGGCCGGTTCGGGCGCTCGCGGTACGGCCTTCCCGTCAACGGTGCGCTCGACCAGCACTCGGCCCGCGTGGCCAACGTGCTGGCCGGCAACGACGAGGGCGCACCGCTGATCGAGATCACCGCCCTGGACTTCAGCTGCACCCCTTCGACCGACGTGCTCGTGTCCGTGACCGGCGCACCCGCGGACCTGACCGTGGACGGCGTCGCGCATCCCCAGTGGGAGCCGGTCTCCGTGCGCCGCGGCCAGACCGTCCGCATCACCGGCATCCGGGACGGCATCCGGGTCTACCTGGCCGTGCTGGGGTCTCTCAACGCCCCGCAGCTGCAAGGCAGTTGTGCCCCGGACACGATCCTGGGCTTCGGGCACACCCTGCGCGACGGCGACGAAGTCGGCCTCCACACCCCCTGCCCGCCCCTCGACCACCCGCACTTCCGCATCCCTCTGTTCCGGCTGAGGGCGCCCGTCCAGCGCTTGCACGCCACCTGCACGATCGACGTCACGGACGGCCCCGACCTCGCGGAGTTCGGTGACTCCGCCGAACGGCTCTTCCGGTCGCCGTACACCGTCAGCCCGCAGAGCAACCACATCGGGCTGCGCCTCGGCGGCGACGTACCGCGTCGGGTGGCGACCGGCGAGGTGCTCTCGCGCGGCGTCCCCGTCGGAGCCGTCGAGGTTCCCACGGGAGACGAACTGCTGGTCCTGCACCGCGGCCGCGGTGTCACCGCCGGCTACCCGGTCCTCGCGGTCGTCACGGCGACCGGTCTGTCCGCCCTGGGGCAGGTCCGACCGGGCCAGTCCCTCCGCTTCCGGCGCCGCACCATCGCCGAGGCGGTCACCGCCCACCGGGCCCAACGCCACGCCGTCGACGCCCTCAAGGCACGCGTACGCACGGTCTTCGACGCCCTGCGCATCCCCGTCCCCCAGAACCCGCACCTCCCCTAGGTCCGACCCCCGCACGGAGCCGTGAGCACCAACTCCCCGTCCCACCTCCAGACAGGAGACGCCATGAGTACCGTGGCCGCCGCTCAGCCGGTACCCAACACAGTCGACCCGAGAACGGCGAGGAAAGTCACCCTCGCCGGCTGCGTCGGCATCTTCGCCGAGCTCTACGACAACGGCATCTTCGGCTTCATGGCCGGCACGCTGGCCGCCGTCTTCTTCCCCGGTTCGGACAACGCCGTCCAGCTCGTCTTCCTCGGCTACGCCGTCTCGTTCTTCTTCCGCCCGCTCGGCGGCATCATCTGCGGTCACCTCGGCGACCGCATCGGCCGGCAGCGCATGCTCGTCTTCGTCATCATGCTGATCAGCGTCGCGACCGCGGCCATCGGCATCCTGCCGTCGCACGCCAGCATCGGCATCGCGGCGCCCGTCCTGCTCATCCTGCTGCGCGTCGCGCAGGGCTTCTCGGTCGGCGGCGAGGCCTCCGGCGCGATGAGCTTCCTCGCCGAACACGCCCCCGAGGGCAAGCGCGGCCAGTACACCAGCTACGCCCAGATCGCCTCGTTCCTCTCCCTGCTCACCGGCACCCTGATCGCCGCCGCCATGACCAGCGGCCTCGGCGCGGACCGCATGGAATCGTGGGGCTGGCGCATCCCGTTCCTGCTCGCGATCCCGCTCGGCATCACCGGCATCTACATCCGCAAGCGGATCAGCGACACCCCCAACTTCACCCGCCTGCAAGAAGGCGGCGGCCTGTCGAAGAACCCGCTCAAGGAGGCCTTCTCCTCCGCCGAGCACCGCCGCGCGATGCTGCTCGCCCTGTTCATCCCGCTGATGAACGGCTCCGGCTACTACGTGCTGTTCAGCTACATGCCGACCTTCATGAACACCGAGCTGCACTTCAGCAAGGTGCAGGGCCTGCTCGTCACCGCGACCAGTCTGGTGGCGATCTCGATCGCGATCCCGTACATGGGCCGCCTCTCCGACCGGATCGGCCGCAAGAAGGTCCTCGCGGGCGCCGCAATCGCCATGGCCCTCGCGGGAGTTCCCTGTTACCTGCTGATCGGCACCGGCAGTGTCCCGCTCGCCATCCTCGGCGCCTGCATCATGGCGGTCATCTTCGCCGGGCACACCGGCGTCATCCACATCCTGCTCGTCGAGCTCTTCCCCACCCGGGTCCGCTACTCCGCCTACGGCCTCGGCTACAACGTCTCCGCCGCCCTCTTCGGCGGCACGGCACCCCTGCTGATGACGTACCTCATCGACAAGACCGGCAACACCAACATGCCCGCCTTCTACGCGGTCCTCACCGCCCTCGGCACGCTCCTCGCCGTGTCCCGGGTGCAGGACAGGGCGCATCTGCCGCTGCGTGACGCGTAACGCCCCGTCTGGCTTCCGTACCCCCCACATCTCTCTCTAGGAGTACATCCCCATGCCCTTTTCCGACTACAGGACTGCCCTGGTGACCGGTGCCTCGACCGGAATCGGAGCGGTGGTCGTCGAACGGCTCGCCAAACAAGGGCTCCAGGTCCACGCCATCGCCCGTAACGCCGAGCGCCTCGACGACCTCGCCCGGCGTACGGGCTGCATCCCACACGCGGTGGACATCACCGACACCGCGGCCCTGACCGAGACCCTGCACGGCCTCGACATCGACGTCCTCGTCAACAACGCCGGGGTCTCCCGCACCGGAAACATCCTCACCGCCGACGAGTTCGCCGTCGACGAGCAGGTCGCGGTCAACATCCAGGCCGTACTGCACCTCGTACGCCTGCTCATGCCCGGCATGGTGGAACGCGACCGCGGCCACATCGTCAACATCAGCTCGATCGCCGGTGTCTACAACTTCGGCGGCAACACGATCTACCACGCCACCAAGGCGGCCGTGCACACGCTCTCCCGCCAGCTCCGGGTCGACGGGTACGGCCGTCGCATCCGGGTCACCGAGATCTGCCCCGGCCGGGTGGAGACGGAGATCTTCGGCCGCCTCCTCGGTGACATGGAAGAGGCCCAGCGCCAGTTCTACGACGGCTACGAGTCGCTGAAGCCCGAGGACATCGCCGACGCCATCGAGTTCGCGGTCGGCTCCCCGCGCCACGTGAACATCGGCCACGTGGAGATCCTGCCGACGTTCCAGGTGCCGGGCGGCCTCAACTTCGAGAGGCGGGCCGACTGACATGGCGATCACCGGGACGACGGTCGCTCAGCGCGTCCGGCGCATCAAGCCCTCGCCGAGCACCGCGGCCGCGCAGCGGGTCCGCGAACTGAAGGCCCAGGGCCTCGACATCCTCGACCTCACCGTGGGCGAGCCCGACTTCGACACCCCCGACCATGTGAAGGCCGCCGCGATCGAGGCGATCCGGCAGGGCGACACGAAGTACACGCCGGTCAACGGCACTCCTCAACTGCGGGCCGCCATAGTGCAGAAGCTCAGGGAGCGGCACGGACTGGACTACCCGGCCGACCGGATCGCGGTCGGCGGGGGAGCCAAGCAGGTCATCTTCCTCGCGCTGATGGCCACCCTGGACGAGGGGGACGAGGTGATCGTCCCGGCGCCGTACTGGGTGTCGTACCCGGACATGGTCCTCGCCAACGACGGCACCCCGGTTGTCGTCGACTGCCCGGAGGCGGACGGCTTCAAGCTCACCCCGCGGCGACTGGAGTCGGCGATCACCGACCGCACCCGCTGGGTGATCCTCAACGCCCCGAGCAACCCCACCGGCGCCGCCTACACCACCGCCGAACTCAAGGAACTGGCTGCGGTGTTGCTCGCGCACCCGCACGTCCAGGTCCTCACGGACGAGATCTACGACGAGATCTGGTACGAGCCCGGCGAGGTCCCCAGCCTCGCCGCCGTCGAACCCCGCCTGACCGACCGGGTGTTCCTCACCAACGGCGTCTCCAAGTCGTATGCCATGACGGGCTGGCGCATCGGCTACGGCGCCGGGCCCGCCGAACTGGTCGGAGCCGTCAACGCCCTGCAGTCGCAGATCTCCTCCTGCCCGTCGTCGATCAGCCAGGCCGCGGCCACCGCCGCACTCGCCGGCGACCAGACCTTCGTACGCGAGTGCGTGGCCGTCTATCGCGGGCGGCGCGATCTGACGGTGAAGCTCGTCGAAGACATCCCCGGCCTGTCCTGCACTCCACCGAGCGGCGGCTTCTACGCCTTCGTCAACTGCACCGGCGTACAAGGCAAACGGACACCGGCAGGCGAGGAGATCCACTCCGACGAGGACTTCGGCCGCTATCTCCTCGAATCGCAGCAGGTGGCGGTCATCCACGGTGCCGCGTACGGATCACCGGGCTACTTCCGCATCTCCTTCGCGACCTCGACCGACGTTCTGACCGAGGCCTGCGAGCGCATCGCCCGCGCCTGTGCCGACCTGTCCTGAAGGAGCGACATGATCCGCGTCAACACCAAGTTCGACCGGCCGGAACCGGCGCTGGTCCAGCAGTTGGGCAAGTACTCGGCAGCCACCATCCACGAGGCACAGGGCCGCCTGGGCGCCCTCGACTCGACGATCAAGCCGGTCGACCGCACCATGTCCCTGTGCGGGCCCGCGTTCACCGTGCGCTGCGCTCCCCGCGACAACATCATGCTGCAGGTCGCCATCGCCCACGCGCAGCCCGGCGACGTCATCGTCGTCTCGGCCGGCGAGTACGCGGAGGCCGGTTCGTTCGGTGACGTCCTCGCCAACGCGTGTGTGGCCAAGGGACTCGGCGGCCTCGTGACCGACACGGGCGTCCGCGACACAGAGGAACTGCGCGAACTGGGCTTCCCCGTCTTCTCGTTCAGCGTCTGCATGAAAGGCACGGTCAAGGAGACCGTCGGTCCGATGGCCGAACCCGTGCTGATCGGCGGTGAGATCGTCAACCCGGGAGACGTGATCCGCGCGGACGCCGACGGCGTGGTGGTCGTGCGGCGCGACGACGTGGCGGACGTGATCCGCAAGTCTCAGGATCGGGTCGAGGCCGAGGACGCCTACATCGCCGCCTACCGCTCCGGGAAAAGCGTCATCGAGGTCAGCAACCTCGCCGCGGTGCTGGAGGCGAAGGGGCTCGTCATCGACGGATAGCCGTCAGCCCCGCGGACGCGCCCCCGGCCCCGGCAGGACCGTGACCTCGGTCGGGGCGAGTGCGGCGTGTTCGTCGGAGCACTCCACGACGACCCTTACCGGGGAGCCGCAGTCGCTGTGCCGGATCTCCAGGACCGGGCCCTGCGGGTCGCCGACGTAGGTCTCGCCCCACTGGCGCAGGGCGATGAGGACGGGCCACAGATCGCGGCCCTTCTGGGTCAGCCGGTACTCGTGCCGGGTCCGGCTGCCCTGCTCCTGGTACGGAACCGTCCGCAGGATCCCGGACGTGACCAGCTTGCGGAGCCGGTCGGAGAGCACGGCGTCCGAGAGGCGCACATGGGTGCGAAAGTCGTCGAAGCGCCGGACCCCGTTGAAGGCGTCGCGCAGGATCAGCAGCGTCCACTTCTCGCCGACCAGGTCGAGGGTGCGCTGGACCGTGCAGTTCTCGGTGCTCGTCTCGAGCCACTTCATGCCGTCATCGTAGGCCACCTGGCTTCGATATTGACAGTCAGTGGAGAGCGAAGCTAGCTTCGTCGGACAGAGTCAGATGGGCCGGAGTCGGATGGCCAGGGAGGAAACGCAGCCGCATGGAACGGTCTCGTACGTACGACTGGCAGGACCCGGCGGTCTCGGCGGCCGCCGTCGGGCAGGGCACCGGGCTGGACTTCCTCCGGAGCCTCCTCGCCGGACGCCTGCCCGCACCGCCGATCGGTGCCCTGACGGGCATGGCGCTCGAAGAGGTGGACCACGGTCACGCGGTGTTCTCCCTGGTGCCCGGCGAGGAGCACTACAACCCCATCGGCAGCGTCCACGGCGGGATCTACGCCACGTTGCTCGACTCGGCGGCGGGCTGCGCGGTGCAGTCGACCCTTCCGCAGGGCATGGGCTACACCTCGCTCGATCTCACGGTGAAGTTCCTGCGCCCGATCACGGCCGACACGGGCAAGGTCCGTGCCGTCGGCAGCGTGCTCAGCAGCGGCAGGCGCACCGCACTCGCCGAGGCGCGGCTCCTCGACTCGGCGGACCGCCTGCTCGCGCACGCCACCAGCAGCTGCATGCTGTTCCCGGTGGCGGCCGCCTGACGTACAACACCCGGGTCGTTCAGCCCTGTTGCTGCCGCTCGTCCATGCCGGCCATGAGGGCCTGGTGGCTGCGGCGGACGTGTTCGCGCATCACGCGCTCCGCGCCGTCGCCGTCCTTGGCGAGGATGAGGTCGAGGACGCGGTGGTGCTCGTGGTCGGACTCGCTCAGACGGCCCGGCTGGGCGAGCGAGGTGCGGACCAGGCGCGCGTAGGCGAGCTGGTTCATGAGCGTGCGGTAGTGCGCCTCGAGCTTGCTGTTGTCCGCTCCGACGACGATCAGGTCGTGGAACTCGTGGACCAGCTGCGCGTACCGCTCGGCGTCGCCCGCGCGGACGGCGTCGTCGGCCTCGCGCATGTTGTCCTCGATGCGGGCCACTTCGGGGACGTTGCCGCGGAAGGCCAGCAGCCGGGCCGCGGCGCCCTCCAGCAGCTCCTTCATCTGGAACAGTTCGGTGATCTCCCGCCGCGACGGCACGGCGACGAACGTGCCGACCCTCGGCCGCACCTCCACCAGGCCCTCGATCTGCAACTGTTTGAGGGCCTCGCGGATGGGCGTGCGGCTGACGCCGAAGGTCTCCGACAGCGCCATCTCGGACAGGCTGGAGCGCGGCGGCAGCTCGCCACTGATGATCATCTGGCGCAGCTCTTCGGCGACCCTGGCCTGCATGCTGGTCTGCTGCAACGGCTTCCGTGCCCGTCCTGTGGGTTCTTGCATGGTACGTGAACGTAATGTGCGCCCCTGTCCGGCGTCAACTGCCGCGGCTGCCGGTCCCTGCCATGCAACGCAGCTCATGACCGAAGGATGAACGGGTCGCTCACCGGCTCCTCGCTCGTGTTGATCCACACGCTCTTCAGTCGTGTGTACTCCCGGATGACCTCCGTGCCGTGCTCGACGCCCGTGCCGCTGTTCCCGAAGCCCGAGCGCGGCGACATCGGCGACATCGACCGGTACGTGTTGGCCCACACGGTGCCCGCCTCCAGGCGTGCCGCCATGCGGTGGACGCGGTTGACGTCGCGCGTCCACACGCCCGCGGCCAGGCCGTACGCGGAGTCGTTGGCGATGGCGAGCGCCTCCTCCTCGGACGCGAACGGCATGACCGTGGCGACCGGCCCGAAGATCTCCTCCTGGCAGATGCGCATCGAGTTGTCCGTGCCGGTGAAGACCGTGGGGGAGTAGAAGTACCCGCCGAGTCCGGTGTCCGGGCGCGCGCCGCCCACCACCACCTTGCCGCCCTCCGCAAGGCCCAGGTCCACGTACGACTCGACCTTCGTCAGCTGGTCCGCCAGGGCCAGCGGGCCCAGCTCGGTCGTCTCCTGAAGCGGGTCCCCGATGCGGATGGTCGTGGCGCGAGCCGTCACGCGCTCCAGGACCTCGTCATAGACGTCCTCGTGGACCAGTACGCGGCTGCCCGCCACGCAGGTCTGGCCCGCGGCCGCGAAGATGCCGGCGATCACGCCCATGGAGGCGGAGGTGAGGTCGGCGTCGGGGAAGACGATGTTCGGGGATTTTCCGCCGAGTTCGAGGGTGCAGCGTACGAAGCGGTCGGCGCAGGTGCGGGCGATACGGCGGCCCGTCTCGGTGGAGCCGGTGAAGGTCACCTTGGCCACGTCGGGGTGTTCGGTGAGCGGGGCTCCGGCGGTCGAGCCGAAGCCGGTGACGACATTGACCACGCCCGGTGGGAAGCCGGCCTGTTCGAAGAGCGGGGCGAGGGCGAGGAGGGAGGCCGAGGTGTGTTCCGACGGTTTGACGACGACCGTGTTGCCTGCGGCCAGGGCGGGGGCGAGTTTGGTGGCGGTGAGGAGGAGAGGGGAGTTCCAGGGGGTGATCGCGCCGACCACGCCGACCGGTTCGCGCAGGGTGTAGTTGAGGAGGTCGCGGCTCGCGCCCGGGATGACCTCGCCGTGGATCTTGTCGGCGAGGCCGGCGTAGTAGTGGAAGTACTCGGGCAGGCCCGCGAGTTGGGCTCGCATCTCGCGGAGGAGCTTGCCGTTGTCGAGGGTTTCTGTTCGGGCGAGTTCCTCTGCGTGGTCGCCGATGAGGTCGGCGAGGTTGCGGAGGAGGCGGCCTCGTTTGGTTTGGCTGAGGTCGCGCCAGCGGGGGTCTTCGAAGGCGGTGCGGGCTGCTCTGACCGCGCGGTCGATGTCCTCGGCGGTGCCGTTCGCCGCCTCGTACCAGGGCTGGGCTGTGGTGGGGTTGAGGCTTTCGAAGTACTCGCCGGAGGCCGGAGCGGTCCATTCACCGGCGATGTAGTGCTGGTGGCGGGGGAGGGGGGTCATGACGGTAGCTCCTCGGCTGCGGGTTGACTGTGGTTGCTCGCGCTCACGCGGCGGAGCCGCACATCGATACAGTCCCGCGCCCTGATGTGGTTGAGGATCGCGGTGGTCAGTTCGTCCGGGCGTTCCAGCGGAAGCAGGTGGCGTGTCCCCGGCACGATCAGTACCCGGGCGTCGGGGATCCGTTCGGTCAGCAGCCGGGACATCGCCGCAGTCGAGCCGGGATCGTCCGAGCCCGTCACCGCCAGCGTCGGTGCCGTGATCTCGGGCAGGCGGGGCCACAGTTCGGCGTCTGCAGTGGCGAAGACGTCGTAGCAGGCCAGGTAGGACGTACGGTCGTTGTCCAGCATGGTGGTGAGAACGGACCACGCCAGCTCCGGCTCCCTTGCCCGCCATTCCGGCGAGAACCACCGCTCCACCGCCGCGTGTGCCGAGGCCGCGAAGTCCTCCTGGGCCCGCTCCCGTCGCCGTAGAACCGATGCCCGCTCCTCCCGCGATCGCCCGGCGACCGAGCTGACCAGAGTGAGCGAGGCCGTCAACTCGCGCTGCTCGATGGCGAGTTGCTGTGCGACCAGCGCACCGAGTGAGAAGCCCACCAGGTGTGTCGGGCCCTCCAGGAGCGCCGCCACGTCGACCGCCAGTTCCCGCAGGGACACCCCGGGCGCTGCCGCCGGTGAGAGGCCGTGGCCGCGCAGGTCGACCAGGGTGACACGGTGTCGTTCGGCCAGTGCGGGCAGGCAGCGTTCCCACATGGTGCGGTCGAGACCCACGCCGTGGAGCAGGACGAGATCGGGGCCCGTACCGTGCACCTCGTGGTCCAGCGCCACCATCGTGGTCACTGCTCCGTCGACAACGGCGCAAGCCGAGCCTGCGGCCTTCCCTGTGCCGCCGCCGCCAACCCGATCACGATCTCGTCGGCCCGCGGCCCGTCCGGCACCCGTGCCTCGATCGTCTGGTGGTGGGAGCGGACCGTCGCGTCCGTGATGTGCTTGAGCGGGATGTCGAAGACCGTTCCGGCCGCCGCCCGCTTCTCGACCGCGGGCAGCAGGGTGGTCGCATCGGCCGCCTTGCGGAAGTGGTCGCCGAACTTCAGCGTGTGGATCAGCGCCGAGCCGTGCTCGATCTCCCCGTCCAGGCCGACGATCGCCGCCTTGCCGTACGCCTCCACCGGGGCGCCGAGCGCCTCGACCACGCGCGGTGCCAGCAACTCGCCCAGTTTCGGGGCCACTTCGTCGATTCCCGGCAGCAGGTCGTCGACGAAGCCCTGTCCCGCCCACGGGTTCTCGATCACGGCGAGGACGACCGCCGTCCGGGCCGGTGGGTCGACGGGGCGGCCGCCCTCCGTGTGGATGTCCTCCGTGAAGGTGATGATCTTGCGGACGTTCATCGGGCGCTCTCCAGTTTCTCCAGGTCGGCGAGACGGACGGCGGGATCCGTACGGCGGTCTCCGATACGGGCGTTGGGGCGGGGGCCGGACGACGCGGCGGCGACCACGACGAGCTCGTCAGGGCGGGGCGCGTCCGGGATCCGGATCTGCACGGTCTGGTAGTGGGTGCGTGTCGCCGCGGCCGTCTTGTGCCACAGGGGGACGGTGAGCGGCTCACCGGCCGGCAGGCGGTCGTCGCTGAAGACGATGATCGACGTGCCCTCGGTCAACTCCCGCAGGACGTTGCCGAAGTACGGGGTGTGGATCAGAGCCGAGCCGTGCTCGATCTCCCCGTTCAGGCCCACCACGGCCGCCTTGCCGAAGGCCTCGACGCGGTCGACGCCGCCCAGTGTCTCGATCAGCCGACCGGTGAGGATCTGGGCCAACTCCGGTGCGACGGCCTCGACTTCGGGCTGCAGGTCGCCCACGAAACCGCGCCCGGCCCACGGGTTGCGGATGACCGCGGCCGCCGCGACCCGCCGTACCGGAGTCGCCACCGGGCGGCCGAGTTCCAGCAGCACCTCGTCGACGACGGTCACGATCTTGCGGATGTCGCAGGAGGCGCGGCTCATGCGGTGAACTCCGGCATGACCTTCTCCGCGAACAGCTCCAGGCTGCGCATCGCCTTGCGGTGCTCCAGGCCGGGGTGCGTGGTCCACAGGAGCAGGTGCTCCAGGCCCACCTCGTCGCGCAGCTCGGCCACCTTCTCGGCGACGTACTCGGGCGTGCCGACCAGCAGGTTCCTGTTCTGCAGGAAGTCGAAGGACAGCTCGTGCGCGTCGGTGAGCTCCTCGCCCGCCTCCATGAGGTTGCTCAGGCCCCGCCAGTGCATGATCCAGCGGTACGTCGTCATCAGCGCCTCCTCGAAGTCGGCGCGGGCCTGCTCCATGGTGTCGGCGACGTACACGTCCCGGACCAGACCGATGCCCTCGCCGAGCGCGTACTCGCGGCCGGAGGCCTCGCTCGCCGTGGACCGGTAGAGCTCGAACCGCTCCTTCAGGGCGGATACCGGCGGCAGCCAGAACAGGCCCTGGACGCCGTCCGCCGCTGCCGCCGCGATCGAGCGGGGACTGTCGATGACCTGCCACAGCGGCGGGTGCGGGCGCTGCAAGGGGAACGGCGTGACCTGCATCTTCGTGATGGCGCCATCGGAGGTGTAGTCGTCCGTGGCGGGGGAGAGCGGGTGGTTCCACTTCACGCCGGGGGACGGGAACTCGTAGAAGCGGCCCTTGTGGGAGAAGAACTCGCCGCTCCACGCCTTGCGCAGGATCTCGACCGTCTCGTCGTACAGCGCCCGGTTCTGCTCCTGGTCGCGCGGGTCGGCGAGGGCGTTGAGGTTGAGTGCCTCCCTGCCGTACAGACCGCGGCCGAGGCCGACCTCGACGCGGCCGCCGGAGAGCTGGTCGAGCATCGCGATGTCCTCGGCCAGCCGCAGCGGGTGCCAGAAGGTGGCGATGGAGGCCGCCTGGCCGATGCGGATGCGTGACGTGCGGGCGGCGATGTCGGCGCCCATGAGGACCGGGTTCGGGGTGATCTCGATCGCCTCGTGACCGAAGTGGTGCTCGGTGTACCAGGTGGACCAGAAGCCGGCCTGATCTGCCGCGATCGCGAACTCGCGGGCCTCGTCCATGACTTGGGCGTACTCGCCGAGCCGTCCGGGCGCTCCGAGGTTGTGGAATATCGAGAACCGCATCCCGTGACCTTCCCTCTCTCGCTGTGCCATGGCAGTGAGGCTAGGAGTCCGGATCGGAGGCGTCAAGGGTTAACCACTCCGAAACAAGTCTGACCTGTGTATTTGATCGCCTCACCGGCAATCACCAGGCTTTTCTGAATGAGGTGTTGACACCGACTCACCCCCTCCCTACGGTCCTCTGCCATACAAGAGCTGACTGAGGGACCCACCATGACCCACACTCTTGACCGCACCGCCGGCGCCGCCGACCGCACCTCCCGGATCCGCTCCGCCTGGCGGGCCGCCTGGGACCAGGGGCACCTCGAGGCCCTGGACGACCTGCTCAGCCCCACCTACGTCCGCCGCCGCGGACCTGCCTCCGTCGCGCAGGACCGCGACCAGCTCAAGGACTCCATCCGCGCCGTGCGCGAGGCCTTCCCCGACCTGCGCACCGAGATCGAGGACATCGTCGAGGACGGCGACCGGCTGGCGATCCGCTGGCGCAGCACCGGCCGGCACACCGGCGCCTTCCTCGGCGTGCCGCCCACCGGGAGGCCCGTCGAGGTGTCCGGCGCCACCTTCGCCCGTTTCGACGGGCCGTCGGTCACCGAGGAGTGGGTGACCTTCGACTCCCGGCAACTTCTGGAGGCGCTCGGGATCATCACCACCGGTCATCGCGCCGCGGTCGACGCCGACCTGGTGCGCGGGGTGCACCGCAAGTTCATCACCGGCGTCACCGTGGTGACCACCGACGACGACGGCACGCCGCGCGGCCTCGCGGTCAACGCCTTCTCCAGCATCTCCCTCGACCCGCCGATGGTCCTGGTCTGCGTGCAGCACAGCTCCAGCACCCATCCCGCGCTGCACCGGGCGAGCCATCTCGGCATCAGCATCCTGGCCGCCGACCAGCTCGACGTCGCCAAGGTCTTCGCCTCGAAGGGCGACGACAAGTTCGCGCAGGTCGGCTGGACGCCGGGTGCCTTCGGAGCCCCGCTGATCGACGGGTCCTGCGCCCAGTTGGAGGTCGAGATCGGCGAACGTCTGGAGGCCGGCAGCCACACCGTGTTCACCGGCCGGGTGGTCTCCGCCCGGCACGACGACCTCGCCCCGCTGGTCTACAGCGGCGGCGGCTTCTTCGACATCTCGCACACGGCGCCGTTGCCGTGGTGACCCTCCTCCTCCCCGGGAGCACCGCATGACAGAAGGAACACCGGCGCCGGTCTACGGCAGCGCGGTCACCAAGGTCGAACCCTTCGGTGTCGACCACATCCCCGACAACGAGCGGCACGGCAGGCCCAGTTCGCAGTTCTTCGTGTGGTTCGCGGCCGGCCTCAACTTCCCGATCATCCTGCTCGGCTTCAGCGCGGCCTGGTTCGGGCTGAGCTTCTCCGCCGCCGTCACCGCCATCGTCATCGGGGCGGCGCTCGGCTCGCTGCTGATGGCGGTCATGTCCCGGATGGGCGTCCGGCTCGGGGTGCCGCAGCAGATCCAGGCCCGCGGTCCGCTCGGTTTCTTCGGCAACTTCCTGCCGGTGGCCTACATCAACGTCTTCGCCGGTGTCGGCTGGGCGGCGGTCACCGTCATCCTGGGCGGCAAGGCGTTCGCGGAGCTCACTCATCTGCCGTTCTGGCTGTGCGCCGGGGTACTCACCGCGGCCGAGCTGGTGGTGTCGATCTACGGCTACAACATGATCAACTACCTCCAGAAGGTGCTGACTTACGTCCTGACCCCGCTCTTCCTCCTGATCACCGTCGTCGCGGTGGTACGAGGCGGCAGCCTCTTCCACGCCGACCCGAAGGCGTCCGGATACATCGGCTCCACCGGCGGCTGGGTCACCTTCGGCGGCTGGTTCCTGTCCTTCCTGGTGGCCTGGGCGCCCTTCGCCTCGGACTACTCCCGCTATCTGCCGGACACCCCCGACGTCGTCACCCGCACCGCCTGGTACACGGGCCTCGGCAACTTCGTCACCATCTGCTGGCTCGGCATCCTGGGCGTGGTCGTCGGCGGCAGCGCGACCAGCTCCGACTCGATCACCGCCCTGCACGAACTGGCCGGTCCCTTCGCGATCCCCGCCCTGCTCGCCGTCGGCCTGTCCGCACTCGCGCAGAACTTCCTCAATGTCTACGGTGGCGCGATCTCCGTACAGACGCTGAAGATCCCGGTCAGCCGCTCCCAGGCGGTCACCGTCATCTGTCTGCTCGCCTACGCGATCAGCCTGTGGGGTGCGTCGGGCACGGAGGACAAGTTCAAGGTGTTCCTCAACCTCACCGCGTACTTCATCGCCCCCTTCGCGGCGGTCCTGCTGCTCGACTTCTACCTCGGCGGCCGCTCCGACCCGTCCCGCATCGCCGAGCTCTACGACCGGCGCCGGGTGCTGGACTGGGGTTTCGTCGCCTGGGCCGGAGGGGTGGCCGCCTCGGTGCCGTTCTGGCAGTCCAGCTTCTACACCGGGCCGTTCTCGAAGGCCTTTCCGGGTGCGGGGGACCTGAGCATGTTCGTTGCGGCGGGCGCCGGGGTGGTGCTGTATCTGCTGACCTACCGGCTCAAGCCGCTGTGGGTCCGCGAGTCGTCCGGCGGTTCCCCTGACGTGACCACCAACGAGCCGTCGGCCGCGATCTCCTGACGGTGTATCAGGGCCGGGCTCCGCCTCTTCGGGGGCGGTGCCCGGCTCTTCGTCGTACCCGGTCCTCCCGGGCGGCTTACGGGGACCTTCCATCGCGGAAATCCTCCCGTAACGCCCGTCGCGTCTACTGGTAGGCAACAACGATTCACCACAGTGGACATCCTCTACTGAGCAGGGAGGGCCCCATGACGACCGATCCCGAAGCGGACGCCCCCGATCTCGCCGAGCTCGTCCGCGCCGACGGCATCGAGTTCGTGCTCGCCGTCTTCGTCGACCTGACCGGCAAACCGTGCGCCAAGCTCGTCCCGGCCCAGGCCGTCGAGGAACTCCGCGACGAGGGCGTCGGGTTCGCCGGATACGCGGCCGGCGCGCTCGGCCAGCAGCCCAGCGACCCGGACGTCATCGCCCGGCCGGACGCCCGCTCGTACACACCTGTCCCGTTCGTCAAGCCCGGCCTCGCCCTCGTCCACTGCGACCCGTACGTGGAGGGCGAACCCTGGCCCTACGCCCCGCGCGTCATCCTCCGCAGCCTGCTGGAGCGGGCCGCGGCCCAGGGGTTGTCGATGTCCGTCGGTGCAGAGGTCGAGTACTTCCTCGTCAACCGGGACGAGCACGGCGTACTCAGCGTCGCCGACAGCAGGGACACCGCGGCCCAACCCTGTTACGACGCCCGCGGGTTGACCCGCATGTACGACCACCTCACGGCGGTCTCCAGCGCCATGAACTCCCTCGGCTGGGGCAACTACGCGAACGACCACGAGGACGGCAACGGCCAGTTCGAGCAGAACTTCAAGCACGCCGACGCCCTCACCACCGCCGACCGGGTCATCACCATGCGGTACCTGGTCTCGGTGCTGGCCGAACAGCGGGGCATGACGGCCACGTTCATGCCGAAGCCGTTCACCGACCGCACCGGCACCGGCATGCACCTGCACATGTCGCTGTGGCGGGGCGAGGAGCCCACGTTCCCGGACGCCGCGGACGAGCGCGGCCTCGGCCTCTCCCCGCTCGCCTACTCCTTCGTCGCCGGGATCGTCGAACACGCACGGGCGCTGCAGGCGGTCATCGCGCCGACGGTCAACTCCTACAAGCGCACCGGCGCCATCTCCACCCGCTCGGGCGCCACCTGGTCGCCGCGTGTTGCGAGTTACGGCGGCAACGACCGCACCCACTTCATCCGCGTCCCCGACGGCAACCGCATCGAACTGCGCGGCGGAGACGGTGCCGCGAACCCGTATCTCGCCGCTGCCGCCGCTCTCGCCGCCGGGCTGGACGGCATCGAGCGCGGCCTCGACCCGGGCGAGCCCGGCGCGGCCGGCAAGGGTCCGGAACTCCCGCCCACGCTGCTGCACGCCGTCGAGGCGCTCCAGGCGGACGACGTGATCAGCGGCGCCCTGGACGCGGTCGGCAGCGGGGTCGGCCGGTACTTCGCCGACCTCAAGCGCGAAGAGTTCTTCGACTGGCACGCCACGGTCGGCCCCTGGGAGCTGGACCGCTATCTGACAGCGTTCTGATGTTCCGACCGTCTTCCGCCTTTTGGCCGCCTTCTGAAGGGACTTGAGATGTGCGGAATCGTGGGGCTCCATCTGCGTGAGCCCTCACTCGAACCACGGCTCGGCGAGCTGCTGAGCGCGATGCTCGGCCAGGTCGTCGAGCGCGGCCCGGACTCGGCCGGTGTCGCGGTCTACGGCGACCCGCGGCTGTCCCCGCCGGGACGGGCCGTCGTCTCGCTGCTCGGAGTCATGCCGACCGAGGCGGAGGCGGCTGTGCCAGGCGCCGTGGCCGTCGCCGCCGACGCGACCACGGTGGTGCACGCGTCCGGCTCGGTCACGGACCTGCTCGCAGCCGTCGCGGAAGCACTGCCGCACGCCACCGTCATCGGCTCCGGCACCGACATGGCCGTACTCAAAGGCACCGGAAACCCAGTGCAGTTGGCGGAGTCCTTCGGGCTGGCGTCCGTCACCGGCTGGCAGGGCGTCGGCCACACCCGCATGGCCACCGAGTCCGCGGTGACCCCCGAGGGCGCCCACCCCTTCTCCGTCGGCCCCGGCCAGTGCCTGGTGCACAACGGCTCCTTCGCCAACCACGCCACCATCCGCCGTGAACTGCGCTCCCAGGGCGTCGAGTTCGACAGCGAGAACGACTCCGAGGTCGGTGCGCGCTTCGTCGCCCACCAGCTGGAGCAGGGCGCCGACCTGGAGAAGGCGCTGCGGCTGCTGTGCCAGCGGTTCGACGGCTTCTACACGTTGCTGGTGTCGACCGGCGACTCCTTCGCCGTCGTCCGCGATGCCATCGCCTGCAAGCCGGCCCTCGTCGCCGAGACCGACGCGTGGGTGGCGATGGCCTCCGAGTACCGGGCGCTGGACGCCCTGCCGGGCATCGAGAACGCCCGCATCTTCGAACCCGAGCCGGAAGAGGTGTACGTATGGCGACGCTGATCGACCTGGCCCGGACGCCGGTACGGGAGCTCAACCAGGCCCTGCACGCGCCCGAGGCCACGTCCTGGCGGATTCTCAACCCGCGCGGCGCGCACGCCGTGGCCTGCGGCATCCGGGAGGATCTCGCCGTCGACATCGAAGGCCACGTCGGCTACTACTGCGCCGGCATGAACCAGCGCGCCACGGTCACCGTCCACGGCAACGCGGGCACCGGAGTCGCCGAGAACATGATGTCCGGGACCGTCCGGGTGCGCGGCAACGCCTCCCAGTCCGCCGGCGCCACCGCCCACGGCGGCCTCCTCGTCATCGACGGGGACGCCTCCGCCCGCTGCGGCATCTCCATGAAGGGCGTGGACATCGTCGTCGGCAAAGACGTCGGCCACATGAGCGCGTTCATGGGCCAGGCCGGACGGCTGGTCGTCTGCGGCGACGCGGGCGAGGCCCTCGGCGACTCCCTCTACGAGGCCCGCATCTACGTCCGCGGCACGGTGAAGTCCCTCGGCGCCGACTGCGTGGAGAAGGAAATGCGCCCCGAACACCTCGTCGAGCTCGCCGAGTTGCTCAAGGCGGCCGAGCGGGACGAGGACCCGGCCGACTTCCGCCGGTACGGCTCGGCCCGGGAGCTGTACCACTTCAAGGTCGACAACACGGCGTCGTACTAGTCGTTCCAGTCGTACTAGTCGTTCCAAGGGAGTTCGAAGATCATGGAACCCGCATCCCACGGCCTGCGCGAGTCGGCCACCTTCGACCGTGCCACCATCCACGCCATCCAGCGTGCCGCAGAGACCGGCATTTACGACATCCGCGGCTGGGGCGCCAAGCGCCAACTCCCGCACTTCGACGACCTGTTGCTGCTCGGCGCCTCCATGTCCCGTTACCCGCTGGAGGGTTACCGCGAGCGCTGCGACACGGACGTGGTTCTCGGCACCCGGCACGCCAAGCACCCCCTGCGCCTCGCCACCCCCGTCACCATTGCCGGCATGAGCTTCGGGGCGTTGTCCGCCCAGGCCAAGGAGGCTCTCGGCCGGGGCGCCAGCGAGGTCGGCACCTCCACCACCACCGGGGACGGCGGCATGACCCCCGAGGAGCGCGGCCATTCCAAGCACCTCGTCTACCAGTACCTGCCGTCCCGCTACGGCATGAACCCCGACGACCTGCGCGCCGCCGACGCCATCGAGGTGGTCCTCGGCCAGGGCGCCAAGCCCGGCGGCGGAGGCATGCTGCTCGGGCAGAAGATCACCGAACGGGTCGCCGGGATGCGGACGTTGCCGGTGGGCATCGACCAGCGCAGCGCCTGCCGCCACCCGGACTGGACCGGACCGGACGACCTCGCCATCAAGATCCTCGAACTGCGCGAGATCACCGACTGGGAGAAGCCGATCTATGTGAAGGTCGGCGCGACCCGGACGTACTACGACGTGAAGCTCGCCGTCCACGCGGGCGCCGACGTCGTGGTCGTCGACGGCATGCAGGGCGGCACGGCCGCCACCCAGGACGTCTTCATCGAGCACGTCGGTATCCCCACGCTGGCCGCCCTGCCCCAAGCGGTGCGGGCACTGCAGGAGTTGGGCGTCCACCGGGAGGTCCAGTTGATCGTCTCCGGCGGCATCCGGGGCGGCGCCGACATGGCCAAGGCCCTCGCGCTCGGCGCGGACGCGGTCGCCATCGGCACCGCCGCGCTCATCGCGCTCGGCGACAACCATCCGAAGCACGACGCCGAGTACCGCCGACTCGGCTCCGCGGCAGGCTACTTCGACGACTACCAGGACGGCCGCGACCCGGCCGGCATCTCCACCCAGGACGAAGAACTGTCCGCCCGTCTCGACCCGGTGGAGGCCGGCCGCCGGCTCGCGAACTACCTGCGGGTGATGACCATGGAGGCGCAGACCCTCGCCCGCGCCTGCGGCAAGGCCCACCTCCTGCACCTGGAGCCCGAGGACCTGGTGGCCCTTACCATCGAGTCCGCCGCCATGGCCCGCGTCCCGCTCGCGGGTACGCACTGGATCCCCGGGGAGGGCCTGTGATCGCCGTCGTGGGTGCCGGGCTGATGGGCGCCGCCACCGCCTGGCAACTGGCCCGGCGAGGCCATGAGGTCACGCTGATCGAGGCGTACGACATCGGCCACAGGCACGGCAGTTCGCACGGCAGCTCACGGATCTTCCGACGGGCGTACGCCGACCCCTTCTACGTACGGCTGACCGGGCAGGCCGACGAGCAGTGGCGGGAACTGGAGGACGACAGTTCGACCCCCTTGCTGCGCAGGACCGGTGGCCTCGACTGTGGGGCGGGGCGCGACCCGAAGGGGCTGGCCGGAGTGCTCGGCAGGGCCGGAGTGCCGTACGAGCTCCTGGGTGTTCGGGCCGCGTCGGAGCGCTGGCCGTACATCCGCTTCGACGGGCCGGTCCTGTACCACCCGGACGCCGGTGTGATCGATGCCGACGAGACGGTCGGGGCGTGTGTGCGCAGGGCCGTCGAGCACGGGGCGGACGCGTGGACCGGCGTTCGGGTCACAGGCTTCGACGTGGGGGAGAAGGTACTGCTGCGCACCGACGACGGCCGTGAACTCACCGCCGACACGGTGGTGGTCGCCGCCGGAGCCTGGCTGCCCGAACTCGAACTGCCCGTCCGCCTGCCGGAGTTGAAGGTGACCCAGCAGCAGGTCTTCCACTTCCGGCAGCGGGAGCCGTCCCTCCGGTGGCCGACGCTGGTCTTCAAGGACGAGACGATGCAGACCTACGGTCTGCCGTCCGGCAGCGACGGCGGCCCGCTGCCCGCGGTCAAGGTCGCCGAGCACGACCGCGGCACCCCCACCACCGCCGGTACGCGCACCGGCGTCGTCGACCCGTCGTCGCGCACCCGCGTGAGCGGCTTCGTCCGCGACCGGCTCCCGGGCCTCGACCCCGACCCGGTCGCGGAGGCGACCTGCCTCTACACCACCACCGATGACGACGACTTCGTCCTCGACCGGCACGGCCCCCTCGTCATCGTCTCCCCCTGCTCCGGCCACGGCGCCAAGTTCACCCCGCTCATCGGCGCGATGGCCGCCGACCTCGCCACCGGCCGCGCCGAGCCCCACCCACGGTTCCGCCTGAACCGCGCGGGCTAGGATTCGCCGGTGACCGAGCACCCCAGCCCATCAGAGGACCTGGACGACAAGGCCCTGGAGCGCATCATCGCGGTCCGGGCCCGCGAGTACCGGCAGGCCGCCGGGCTCTCGGTCTCCGACATGGCGCAGCGGGTCGGCATCTCCAAGGCCATGCTGTCGAAGATCGAGAACGCCCAGACCGCGTGCAGCCTCACCACGCTCTCCCGGCTCGCGCGCGGCCTGGACGTCCCGGTCACCGCCCTGTTCCGCGGCATGGACGACGAACGCGAGGCGGTCTTCGTCCCCGCGGGCCACGGCGCCCGGATCGTCCGGCGGGGCACCAAGGTCGGCCACGAGTACGCCCAGCTCGGCTCGCTCAGGGGCGCGCACAAGCGGATGGACGCCCTGCTGGTCACCCTGACCGAGCAGAGCGAGGTCTTCCCGCTCTTCCAGCACGCCGGCACCGAGCTCCTCTACATGCTCGAAGGCGTCATGGTCTACGGCCACGGCAAGTCCAGCTACACCCTGCGCCCCGGCGACGCTCTCCAGTTCGACGGCGAGGCCCCGCACGGTCCCGAGCGGCTGGTCGAGCTGCCGATCCGCTTCCTGACGGTGACCGCCTTCGGGGACAGCCCGCACCACTGAAACGCCGGGGAACTACCCCCTCCGCCGCCCAGCCATTGCGGGCCCGTCCGGGACGTCCCAGTCTGGGAACAATGCCGGGTCAGCGGAGGAGCGGACGATGGTGGCGGACAGCGGCACGACGGGCGCCGAAAAGCAGCGGCTCCAGGAAGCCGACGCGTCCCGGGCGGCCTGGCGCCGCTGGGGTCCCTATCTGAGCGAGCGTCAGTGGGGGACCGTCCGGGAGGACTACAGCCCGGACGGCGACGCCTGGTCGTACTTCACCCACGACCAGGCGCGCTCCCGCGCCTACCGGTGGGGCGAGGACGGCATCGCCGGCATCAGCGACGACAAGCAGCGGCTGTGCTTCGCGCTCGCCCTGTGGAACGGCCGCGACCCGATCCTCAAGGAACGGATGTTCGGCCTGACCAACGCCGAGGGCAACCACGGCGAGGACGTCAAGGAGTACTACTTCTACCTCGACAGCACGCCCACCCACTCGTACATGAAGTACCTGTACAAGTACCCGCAGGGGGAGTTCCCGTACGCCGACCTCGTCGACACCAACAAGGCCCGCGGCCGCCGCGACTTCGAGTACGAGCTGCTCGACACCGGCATCTTCGACGAGGACCGCTATTTCGACGTCTTCGTCGAGTACGCCAAGACCGGCCCCGAGGACCTGCTGATCGAGATCACCGCGCACAACCGCGGTCCCGACGAGGCCACCCTCCACCTGCTGCCGACCCTCTGGTTCCGGCACACCTGGTCCTGGGCCGGCGGCACCGCCGTGCCGAGCCTGCGCCAGACCGGGAACGCCATCCGCGCCGACCACGAGGAACTCGGCCCGCGCTGGCTGTACAGCGACACCGACGCCCCCGCCCTGTTCACCGAGAACGAGACCGACAACGAGCGCATCTTCGGCAGCGCGAACAGCACGCCGTACGTCAAGGACGGCATCCACCGCCACGTCGTCCACGGTGACACCACGGCCGTCAACCCCGCGCAGACCGGCACCAAGGCCGCCGTCCACCACACGCTGACCGTCCCCGCCGGCGACAGCGCGACCCTGCGGCTGCGCCTGTCCGACACCGAACTCACCGACCCCTGGGCCGAGTTCGGGGCAACCATGGACATGCGACGGACCGAGGCCGACGCCTTCTACGAGGACGTCGTCCCGGACGGCATGGGCGAGGACGAACGCAGGCTGGTGCGCCAGGCACTCGCCGGGATGCTGTGGAGCAAGCAGTACTACTACCTCGACGTCGAACGCTGGCTGGCGGAGCACGGCGTCGACCCGCTCTCCGCCGACCCCGGCATCCGCAACAGCGCCTGGTACCACATGGTCAACGACGAGGTCATGTCGATGCCGGACGCCTGGGAGTACCCGTGGTTCGCGGCCTGGGACCTCGCCTTCCACACCCTCGCCCTGTCCATGGTCGACATCGGCTTCGCCAAGGGCCAGCTGGAACTGCTCCTGCGCCGCCTCTACCTCCACCCCAACGGCCAGATCCCCGCGTACGAATGGAACTTCGGCGACGTCAACCCGCCCGTGCACGCCTGGGCGGTCCTCTTCGTCTACGAACTCGAGAAGCACCGCACCGGCCACGGCGACCGCGCCTTCCTGGAGAACGCCTTCCAGAAGCTGACGAAGAACTTCACCTGGTGGCTCAACCGCAAGGACGTCGACGGCAACAACGTCTTCCAGGGCGGCTTCCTCGGCCTCGACAACATCGGCGTCTTCGACCGCAGCGCGCCCCTGCCCACCGGCGGCCACCTCGACCAGGCGGACGGCACCGCCTGGATGGCGCTGTACTGCCAGAACCTCCTGGACATCGCCATCGAACTCGCCGTCGAGAACCCGGTCTACGTCGAGCAGGCGCAGATGCTGTTCGAGCACTTCGCCTGGATCGCGGTCGCCATGAACCGCATCGGCAAGGACAACGCCAGCCTCTGGGACGAGGAGGACGGCTTCTTCTACGACGTGCTGCGGCTGCCCGACGGCAGCGCCACCCGGTTGAAGGTGCGGTCCCTGGTCGGCTTGATACCGCTGGCGGCGACCAGCGTGATCGGCGGGCGCACGGACCGCAGTTTCCCCGAACTGGTGGAGGGAGCAAGGGAGTTCATCAAGAGGCACCCGGCCGTCGAGGCCTTCGTGTCACAGCACGCCACCGCGGATCCGAGCACCGACGGACGCTATCTGTTCGCGCTGTTCGGCGAGGACCGGCTGCGCCGCATCCTGGCCCGCATGCTCGACGAGGAGGAGTTCCTCGGCCCGCACGGCATCCGTTCCCTGTCCCGCCACCACGCCGACCACCCATACCACTTCGACGTGAACGGCCAGACGTACGGCGTCGGTTATCTGCCCGCGGAGTCCGACTCCGGCATGTTCGGCGGCAACTCCAACTGGCGCGGCCCGGTGTGGTTCCCGATAAACCTCCTCCTGATCCGCGCCCTGCTGAACCTGCACGGCTACCACGGCCCGGACTTCACCGTGGAGTGCCCGACCGGCTCCGGGCGGCAGATGAACCTGTACGAGGTCGCCCGCGAGATCTCCGACCGGCTCACCTCGACCTTCCTGGTCGGGGAGGACGGCCACCGCCCGGTGCACGGCGCCCAGCCCAAGTTCGCCAAGGACCCGCACTGGAAGGACCTGATCCTCTTCTACGAGTACTTCCACGGCGACAACGGCGCGGGCCTCGGCGCCTCCCACCAGACCGGCTGGACCGGGCTGGTGGCCGCCACCGCGACGCTCTTCCACGCCATCAGCGCCGACGAATGGCACCGCGGCGGCCGGGAGTCCCTGCGGCCCGTGGACTCCACGGGCTCCACGGACTCGACGAACTCCGCGAACTCCGCGGACGACGAACGGTTCACGGGCTCGGGCGAGGAGGAGCCCTTGTCATGACTGTCATCCACGAGATCAACACCCTTGTCTGGCTCGGTGAGTTGAGCGGACGGTACGGACGCCGCGTCACCCTGGGCGAGGTACCCGCCGAGGTCTGGGACGAGGTCGCCCGGCCCGGCGTCGACACCGTCTGGCTGATGGGCGTGTGGGAACGCAGCCCGGCCGGTCTGGCGATCGCCCTGCGCGACGAGTCCCTGCGCGCCTCGTTCCGCGACGCCCTGCCCGACCTCACGGAGGCGGACATCGCCGGATCCCCGTACTGCGTACGGAACTACGTGGTCGACGCCGGCCTCGGCGGACCGGACGGCCTGGCCGAGGCCCGCGCCCAACTGGCCGCCAGAGGCGTCCGGTTGATCCTCGACTACGTCCCCAACCACGTGGCCCCCGACCACCCCTGGCTCACCGAACACCCCGAGCGCCTGATCCGCGGCGGCGAACAGGACCTGGCCCGCTCACCCGAGGCCTTCATCGAGACGGGAGGACAGATCTACGCCCGAGGCCGCGACCCGTACTTCGCGCCCTGGCCGGATGTCGTCCAACTCAACGCCTTCGACGACGACTTGCGCACCGCGACCGTGGACACCCTCGTCTCCATCGGCGACCAGGCGGACGGCGTGCGCTGCGACATGGCGATGCTCATGATGAACGACGTCTTCGCCAAGACCTGGGGAGACCGGGCCGGACCGCTCCCCGCCGAGGACTTCTGGCCGTACGTCGTCCCACGGGTACGGGCGCACCACCCCGGCCTCCTCTTCGTCGCGGAGGCGTACTGGGACCTCGAATGGGCCCTGCAGCAACAGGGCTTCGACCACTGTTACGACAAGCGGCTCTACGACCGCCTGGTCCACGAGAACGCCGAGTCGACCCGCACCCACCTCCAGGCCGACCCCGCCTACCAGCGCGGCCTGGTCCGCTTCCTGGAGAACCACGACGAACCCCGCGCGGCCGCCACCCTCCCCGAGGCCCGCCACCGGGCGGCAGCCGTGACCGTCGCCACCCTGCCGGGCGCGACCCTCTGGCACGAGGGCCAGTTCGAGGGCCGCAGGGTCCGCCCACCGGTGTTCCTCTCCCGTCGCCCGCAGGAACCCGTGGACGACCAACTCCAGTCGTTCTACGGTGAGTTGCTCCCCGCGGCAGCCGCCGTACGCGACGGCGGCTGGAGCCTGCTCGCCCCCACCGGCTGGCCCGACAACGACACCCACCGCAACCTGCTCGCCTGGAGCTGGACCGGTACCGACAGCCGCCATCTCGTGATCGTCAACCAGTCCGACACCCCGGCCCAGGGACAGGTGCCCCTGCCCTGGCCCGACCTGGCCGGCCGCCCCTGCCGACTGACCGACCTGCTCTCGGCACAGACGTACGACCGCGACGGCGAGGCACTGCTCACCCCGGGCCTGTTCGTCGACCTGCCGCCCTGGCACTCCCACGTGCTGAGCGTGGGCCCGACCTGAACGACGTCGTGGTAGAAGCGATCATGACCAACTCCTGTACAGCCCTGCGCCGGACCGGTGGTGTCCGATGACCGCCGGCATCGACACCCCGGACCACCGCGGCCGCACCGGCCTGGACCGCACCGGCCGGGACCTGACCGGCAACCCCCGCGTGAAGGTGCGGGACGTGACACTGCTGTCCAGCCACTGGTACGTGGAACGCGCCACCACCTTCGACTTCCGGCACGCCGACGGCAGTTGGAGCACCCAGCAGCGCGAGACGCACGACCGAGGCAACGGCGCCACCATGCTGCTGTACGACGCGGAACGCGAAACCGTCCTGCTCACACGGCAGTTCCGCTTCCCGGTGTACGTCAACGGACACCCCGACGGAATGCTGGTCGAGACACCGGGCGGACTCCTCGACGACGATGACGAGCACCCCGAACTCGCCGTGCGGCGCGAGGTGGTGGAGGAGACCGGGCACACCATCGGCGACGTCCAGCACGTCTTCGACGTCTACATGAGCCCGGGCTCGGTCACCGAACGCGTCAGCTTCTACGCCGCCGCCTACGGCCCCTCGACCCACACCCACGAAGGCGGCGGCCTCGACGAGGAGGGCGAGGACATCGAGATCGTCGAACTGCCCTTCCGCCGGGCCCTGGAGATGATCCGCACCGGGGTGATCGCCGACGCCAAGACCATCATGCTGCTCCAGTGGGCGGCCCTGGAGGGACCGTTCAGGGCCTGATCCTGCGCGGTCCCTTGACTTCGCGTGCGCTTCAAGCTGAAGACTCCCGTTCGTGCCCGCATCGGCGGGTGCGTACGGGAGGGACACCCATGAAGTACCGCACGATCGGAACTGCCCCGGACAACCGCCGCGAGGTCAGCGTGCTCGCGCTCGGCGCGATGCTGTTCGGCTCCCGGACGGACGAGGACACGTCCTTCGCCGTGCTCGACCGGTACGTCGAGGCCGGCGGCAACTTCATCGACACCTCGGACAACTACGCCTTCTGGGAGGACGGAAGCCAGGGTGGCCAGAGCGAGGAACTCCTCGGGCGGTGGCGGCGCAGCCGCGGCATCGGCGACGAGATCTTCATCGCGACCAAGCTCGGCGCCCGCCCGCTCGCCCCCGGCACCAGCTTCGTCGACAACCCGGAGGGCCTGTCCGCGAAGGTGATCCGCGAGTCCGCCGAACGCAGCCGGGAACGGCTCGGCGTGGACAAGCTGGACCTGCTCTACGCCCACATCGACGACCCCACCGTCCCGCAGCGCGAGACCGTCGAGGGCTTCGCCGAACTGGTCGCCGAGGGCACGGTGGGGCTGCTCGGCGTGAGCAACCAGGCCATGTGGCGGGTGGAGCGCGCCCGCGGCATCGCCGCCGCGACCGGACTGCCGGGCTACGAGGTGCTCCAGTACGCGCACAGCTACCTGCGGCCCCGCACCGACGTGCCCAGCGACATGTTCCCGGACGGCAGCCTCGGGCACGCCGGCCCCGACCTGCTCACCTACCTGCGGACCGAGCCCGGCCTGACCCTGGTCGCGTACTCGCCCCTCCTGAAGGGCGCCTACGTCCGCCCGGACAGGCTGCCGTCCGACTACGACCACCCGGGCACCCCGCCCCGCCTCGCGGCGCTGCACGAGGTGGCCCGCGAGACCGGAGCCACCGCCAACCAGGTCGTACTGGCCTGGCAGTCGGGCGGAGACCTCCCGATCGTCTCTCTGGCAGGCGCCTCGTCCGTGGCCCAGCTGGACGAGAACCTGGCCGCCGTCGACCTGGAACTGACGGCGGACCAACGGTCCCGCCTGGACGCGGCACACTGACCGCGGCACGGACGGCATCCGCCCAGGGCCGGACGGAGGACCCGGCCCGAGACTCATGACCAGGGGTGTCAGGCCTCGTCCACGGTGAAGACCATGCTGCGCACCGCCGTGAGCTCCTGCAGGCGTGCCGAGTCGGCCGCGCAGGCGCGGCCCTCGGGGGAGGCGAAGGCGGCGTCCAGCTCCTCCCTCGTGTCCCACTCCAACTCGGCGACCAGATGGCACGGTTCGCCCCCGCGCACGTCGTCGGCCCGACGGCCGAGCGTGTACCGGCGCAGGCCCGGCAGACGGCGCGCGAGCGGGAGATGGACCTCGCGGTAATGGCGGTCGAAGGCCGCGGGGTCGGCCGGGGTGCCGTACAGGACGAGGAAGCGGGCCGTCATCGTCCGGCCCTCCGGTAGCAGGCGAGGACGGCCGGACCGGTCTGCTCCGCCGACGCGCACTCCAGGTGCACGGGCGGGCCGCCCGCGGGGAAGAGCCGGTGGCCGGTGCCGAGGGCGGTGGGGAAGGTCAGGAGCCGGTACTCGTCGACCAGGTCCTCGGCCATCAGCGCGTGGACGACGCTCAGGCTGCCAAGGACGATCACGTCGCGCCGCTCGTGCTTGACCGCGTCCACCAGGTCGCTTTCGAGGAGCCGCGAGTTCGCCCACGCCGAGACGTCGGTGAGCGTGCGGGAGGCGACCAGTTTCGGTACGGCGTTCATGCGCGCCGAGAACGCGTCGTCGCGTGTCGGCCACAGCCGGGAGAACAGCTCCCACGTGGCGCGCCCCAGCAGCAGTACCCCCTCGTCCAGGGTGGCCCCGAGGCGGAACTTGTCCCCGGCGACCGACTCGGGGCCGTGCCGGAACGCCCAGCCGCCGCCCGGTGTGCCCGCGCGGCCGTCCGGGTCGGACACGATCCCGTCCAGGGTGACGAACTGGATGACGATGACGCTCATGGCGAGGTCCTCTCGGAGGTCTCGATCGGTGGTCACCGGTATGTACCGGCGCCACCGCCCGGACTCATCGCCCGCGACCGAACCCGTCCGAAGAAATCTCCCCGGGCAGGCCGAACGCCTCGAACACTCGTGGATCGGCGAACACCACGTTGTGCGCGACGCGCCCACCCCTCACCGTGAACACCTGGAGCGTGTGCAGCCGGTGCCCGCTGCCCTCCGGGTCGGGCGCGTAGGCGGCGAGCGCGGGCTGTCCGCCCGCGGTGAGCTCTCGTGTGACCCAGCTCGTCCCGCGCATCGCGAACACGCGGTCCAGGAACAGGCCGTAGTCGCGGCGGCCGCGGTACCACAGCGGCACCGGCGGCATCTCCAGGACGGCCGCGTCGGTCAGCAGCCGCACCAGTGCGGGCACGTCGGCCGCCTCGAAGGCGCGCGCGTACCGCTGGACGACCTCCCGCGCCTCGGCGTCGTCCGGCTCGGGGACCTCGCCCGGGTCGCCCACGTCGGCGATCGCGGCCCGCGCGCGCTGCAACGAGCTGTTGACGGCGGCGACCGTCGTCCCGAGCTGCTCGGCGACCTCGGCGGCACTGAACTCCAGCACCTCCCGCAACACCAGCACCGCCCGCTGCCGGGCCGGCAGCACCTGCATCGCCGCCACCAGCGCCAGCCGCAGATCGGCCCGCGCCTCGACGTTGTACCGGGCATCGGGGAACGGCTGGAGCCAGGGGATGTCGAAGGCCGGCGTGAGCGGCGCCTGCGGGTCGTCGCTCGGCGCGCCGAGCCCGGACGGCAGCGGCCGCCGCGCCCGCCCCTCCAGCGCGGTCAGGCACACGTTCGTCGCGATCCGGTACAGCCAGGTCCGCACCGACGCGCGCGAGGCGTCGTACCGGTCGCGGGCCTTCCAGGCCCGCAGCATCGTCTCCTGCACCAGGTCCTCGGCCTCGTGGAACGAGCCCAGCATCCGATAGCAGTACGCCACCAGCTCGCCCCGGTACGGCTCAAGGTCCATGCGCTCATCATGGCGCACCCCTGGCGGGCTCCCGCTCGCTGTGTCTGACTGGATGCATGAGCCCACTTCCCGCCGAGCGGCCCATCCGCACCACACCCGAAGGCCTCATGTGGGAGCCGAGCGAGCGCTGGGTGCGCGGCCGCAAGGGCGACGTCACCGTCGTCGACAGCCGGCACCCCCTCCTGGTCTGGGAGCCCTCACTGCCCGTACCGCAGTACGTCTTCCCGCGGGCCGACGTACGCGAGGACCTCCTGCGCCCCGCCAAGAATCCACGCTCGGGCGCCCACACCGGCTCGAAGATCTTCTACGACCTCGAGGTCGACGGCGAGCTGCTGGAGAACGCCGCCTGGACCTTCCCGGCCGCCGACCTGGCCGACCACATCGCCTTCGAGTGGTTCGGGCGCAGCGGCAAGGGCCTCGACCACTGGTACGAGGAGGAGGAAGAGATCTTCATCCACGCCCGCGACCCGCACAAACGCGTCGACGCCATCGCCAGCAGCCGGCACGTCCAGGTCGAGATCGACGGCATGCTCGTCGCGGACACCCACCACCCGGTGCTGCTGTTCGAGACCGGCCTGCCCACGCGGTACTACATCCCGAGCGAGGACGTCCGTCTCGACCTGCTCGAACCCACCGACCACCACACGGGCTGCCCCTACAAGGGCACCGCCCAGTACTGGTCGTGGCACGGCGAGGCCGACGTGCCGCCCAACCTGGTCTGGAGCTACCCGGAGCCGCTGGCCGCGGTGAGCCCGGTGCGGGGGTTGCTCGCCTTCTTCAACGAGGCCGTCGACATCACCGTGGACGGGGAGCGCCTGGAGCGCCCCGTCACACCGTTCAGTGCGATGCTCACACCGCGCAGCCCACGTGGGCCAGCGCCTGCTTGAGCAGCACCCCGTGCCCGCCCGGCATCTCGCTCTCCACCGCGGGTGACACGGCCTCCTGCGGGCTGAACCACACCAGGTCGAGGGCGTCCTGCCGGGGCCGGCAGTCGCCGGTGACCGGGACGACGTAGGCCAGGGACACCGCGTGCTGGCGCGGGTCGTGGTACGGCGTGATGCCCTGCGTCGGGAAGTACTCCGCGACGGTGAAGGGCTGCAGGGACGCCGGGACCCGGGGCAGGGCCACGGGTCCGAGGTCCTTCTCCAGGTTGCGCAGCAGGGCGTCACGGATCCGCTCGTGGTGCAGCACCCGACCGGAGACCAGGGTCCGGCTGACCGTCCCGTCCGGCCCGATGCGCAACAGCAGGCCGACGCTGGTGACTTCGCCGCTGTCGTCGACGCGCACGGGCACGGCCTCGACGTACAGGATCGGCATACGCGCTCGCGCTTGCTCGAGGTCGTCGGGGCTCAGCCAGCCCGTCGTGGTTTCGGTCATGTCAGACATTGCTTGATCATACTTTCAGGAGGCGCCGGGAAAGCGGTAGACCCGGCGTGCGTTGTGTGCTCCCGCCCACTCCGCGATCCGCAGTGCGTCGGGCAGACCCAGTTCGTCGGCGTCCACCCGGTCCTGCAACAGAGCGGCAAGACCGTGGCGGAACGCGAGCGCACCGAGATGGTAGAACTCGGCCACACCATATGCGTCGGAGCTGTACAGCAGCTTGCGGAACGGCGTGATCTCGAGGGCCTCCTCCAGGACGGCCCGGGCCCGCGAGGGGCCGACGTAGTGGAGGGTGAGGCCCACGTCCAGGTACACGTGCTCGAACACCGCGGCCAGATAGGCGGCCTGGCGCTGGTACGGCCAGCAGTGCAGGAGCAGCACCGGGATCGTGCCGTTCGTCAGGTGCAGCCAGTCGGTGAGGTGGGTGGGGTCGACGCGGTGCAGGCGGATGTCGTTGTCGCCGAAGCCGGTGTGGAGTTGGAGGGGGAGGCCGAGGTCGACCGCCGTCCACAGCAGGTGTCGTACGAGGACGGGATCGTCCAGGCGGCCGCCGCGCGCAAGCCACTGCCGGGCCGCCTCGGTGACCTCGGCCTCGGACGGGCGCGCCGGGTCGAGGTCGAAGCCGGTGCGGTACGCGGCCACGGACTTCACCGCCACCACGCCCGGCCGCCCCACGGCCTCCCGCGCGGCCGCGAGAAAGGTGTCGCCGTAGTCGTCCGGCTCGACCCCCTTCGCTGCCACCGCCTCCGCGACACCCTCCAGTCGTACGACCTCGTACGCCGTGCCGTCCGCGATCCGGGCCAGTTCCGCCGGAGTGGTGAGGCGGTCGGGCGCGTACCCGGTGTCCACGCAGAAGGTGCCGGTCCCGGAGGCGGCGAGGAAGCGGCGGTGCACCTCGTGCGGGCCCAACTCGGCCCGCCGGTCCAGGTATGCGTCGGCCGGCGCGTGGCGCGGCAGGTCGAGGAGCGGGGCGCAGTGGCGGCGGACGGCCACGCCGACGGGGCTGTCGAAGGGCGAGAAGCCGGGCCAGGTCCCGCCCTCGGTGATCAGCGCCTCGAAGCCCTCCCGGGTCAGGTCGGCGGTGACGACGCCGTGGCAGTGGTGGTCCACCAACGGCAGTGCGGCGAGGGCCTCTTGGACCGGGCCGCCCATGTCAGTACTTCCAGCGGTACGCCGCGGCCACCCGCTCGTCGTCCAGGCCGTCGACCGCCGCGATCTCCCCTTGTCGTACGGCGATCACGGCGTCCGCGAGGACCGGCCCGAGCGCGGCCCGCAGCCGTTCGTCCTTGCGGAACTCCTCGACGGACTCCGTGAGTGAGGTCGGCAGCCGGCGCACGCCCCGGGTCGCCGCGTCCGCGGGTTCGAGGCGGGCCGGATCGCCGGTGATCTCCTCGGGCAGCGGCGCCGACGACGTCAGGCCGTCAAGGCCGGCCGTGAGGAGACAGGCGAGGGCGAGATACGGGTTGGCGGCCAGGTCGACCGGCTTCACCTCCAGGTTCGCGGCCCGGTCGCGCAGACCCGCCGTACCCGTGACGACCCGCAGCGCGGCCTCTCGGGTCTCGCGGCCCCAGGCGGTGAACACCCCCGCCCACTGGGAGGGTTTGAGCCGCAGATAGCTGGCCGGACTGGGCGCGGTCACGGCCGTGAGGGCCGGGAGGTGGGCGAGCACACCGGCCGCGAAGGACTCGGCGTCGGGCGTCATGCCGTAGCGGCCGTCGCCCCCGGAGTGCAGGTTGGCGCCGTCGCGCCAGGCGGAGAGGTGGATGTGCCCGCCGTTGCCGACGCCCTGTGCGAAGACCGCCGGGGCGAAGGAGACCACGAGCCCGTGGCGCCCGGCGACCGCCCGGATGGTCTGCCGCACCAGCACGCTCCGGTCGGCCGCCGCCACCGGGTCGAGGGCGCCCACCGAGATCTCGAACTGCCCGGCCGCGTACTCGGGATGGACCTGCTCGACGTCCACGCCCTGCGTGGCGAGCGCGGCCAGCAAGTCGGCCGTGTAGTCGCTCAGTTCGACCTGGCGCGTGGCGCTGTACGCGGGTCCCGACAGCGCGGGCACGAAGTCGCCGCCCTCCGACGGTCCTTGCCCGACGGCCCACTCGATCTCGATGCCGGCCTTGAAGGTGATGCCGTGCCGTTCGGTGGCCTCGGAGACGACGTGGCGCAGGGCCGTGCGGGTGCACCCCGGATGCGGCTCGCCCTCCTGCGTGATCCGGTCCACCGGCGCCCACGCCCAGCCGGGCTGCCCCACCAGGACGGTCAGTTGGTCGAGATCGGGGTACAGGCGCAGGTCGCCGTCCGGGGAACCCAGGACGTCGGTGGAGACGATGGAGTCGTTCGCCAGGAACGTGTCGAACACCGGTGACATGCCGACGCCCCAGGCCGCGGCCGAGGCGAGCCGCGCCGTCGGGACCGTCTTCACCCGGCCGATGCCCGCGGTGTCGACGTAGGCCAGCACGACACCGTGCACGCCCCGCCCGGACAACTCGCTGCTGAGCGCGGTGGCCCGCCCGACATCACCGGGGCGCCCGCCGGGGACGGGATCGGCAAGGGTGGTCATACGTCCTCCACGGTCGGCACGTCCGTCAGGGTTCCTCCGTCAGGGTTTCACGGCCACCGCGCCGAACTGCGGTACCACGGCGGGCGATTCGGGTTCGGCACGCCACTGCGAGCACGACACCAGGCCCGGTTCGAGGAGCTCAAGCCCCTCGAAGAACGCGGCGATGTCCTCTCCGCTGCGGGCGGTGATCGGCGGGGTGGCGTTCTCGTTCCAGAACTTCATGGCCGGAATCTGGCCCGCCCCGCCGAGTTCGGCGTCGAAGGTGGGGTGGGTGAGGACCAGGAAGCTGCCGGAGGGCACCTCGGCCATGACGCGCCGGGCGATGTCCCGGGCCTCCTCGGTGTCCAGTACGAAGTTGAGGATGCCCAGCATCATCACCGCGACCGGCTTGGTGAAGTCGAGGGTTCCCGCGGCCCGTTCGAGGATCGTGGCCGGGTCGTGCACGTCCGCGTCGACGTAGTCGGTGACGCCCTCGTGGGTGCCGGTCAGCAGGGTGCGGGCGTGCGCGAGCACGATGGGGTCGTTGTCGACGTAGACGATCCGTGCGTCGGGCGCGACCTGCTGGGCGATCTGGTGGGTGTTGTCCGCCGTCGGCAGCCCGGTGCCGATGTCCAGGAACTGCCGCACACCGCGCTCCTCGGCCAGGAACCGCACGGTCCGGCCCAGGAACCAGCGGTCCGCGCGGGCGATCTCCCGGATGATCGGGAACATCCCGGCGACGTGCTCGCCCACCTGCTGGTCGACCTCGTAGTGGTCCTTGCCGCCGATCCAGTAGTTCCACACGCGCGCGTTGTGCGCCACACCGGTGTTCAGCCTCGCCGACCCGTCCGAGGGGGTGTGGCTCTCACTCACGACTCAGCTCCTTCTCGCACGCCTGCGGCCGTCGCCGCCATTGTGCCGCCCGGTGATCACGCTGTCCGGGGAATCGGCTGATCAGGTGTGCGGAATCGGCCGGTTCCGGACCGTCAGTAGGGCTGACCGGGACTGGCGGAGGGCGTCTTCCCGGCCTGGACGTCCTTCAGCCGCTGGGTGCCCTCCTCCACCGCCTGCTCGGTGGAGTCGTGCTCGTCCCCGTCCAGCCCGCCGGCGGTGACGGTGATCGCGTCGCTGCCGACGCGTACGGCGGCGACGTCCAGGGTGAGCGTGGTGGGATCGCCGTTCGTGGTGCCCTGCACCGTCACGCGCAGGCCCTGCCGGGCATCGCCCACCTTGGGCAGCGAGGTCTCGATCACCTGGACCGTCCGCTTGTTGCCGCCCTTGGAGTCGGTCGCGGTGAAGTCGTCGCACTTGACCGGCAGGGACTTCAGCCAGGTCAGGGAGTCGTCCAGGTCGGCGCGGTCGTAGGCGGCGACCTGGTAGAGGAGACGGGAGTCGCCCATCTCGAACCCGGTGAGCGCGGAGGCGCCGGACGGCTTGCCCAGCAGGTCCTCGTCGTAGAGCGAGTCGAGGAGCTTCTGGCAGTCGGCGGCGTTCGCCTTCGCGGTGAGGAAATCGGCGACGTCGACCTTGCCGACGAGCAGGGAGTCGCGCCACTTGGCGGCGTCATCGACCTGGTTCCAGTCGTCCTCGAGGTCCTTCTCGGTGATCAGCGCGGCCCGTGCTCCGGCCTCGGTGAGGCGGGCCGGTGCCGAGGTGGTGGGCGTCTTGGCGGCCAGGGGTGAGGCGGCCCTGGACTCCTCGGCGACGGGCGAAGCGGCCACGTCGGAGGCTTCGGACCCGGCGCTGTCGCCGTCGTCCGAACAGGCCGCGGTGGTCAGCAGCGCGGTCACGGCCGACGTGGTGGCGAGCACACGGACGGGGAGGGACGGACGAGGGGTCATCGCGGATCACTCCAGAAGGGCCAGGGAAGCCGGAGAAGGTGGGGACCCCCTCAGCGCACCATCCGCACCCCCGACCCACCAGCGCACTGGCCCGTCCGGGTGAGCGGGACGTCAGGAGTGTCCCCGCACCTCGCGCACCCGCACCTTGCGCCCGCCGCACTTCGGGCAGACCGCCTCGGTGAGCGGCGACCGGACGGCCCGGCCCTCCTCGTCGACGTACTCCTGCGTGGTCAGGCCCGAGGTGTCCAGCGGGTCGGTGAAGAACATGAGCTGGAAGGTCGTCGTCCAGACGTGACCGCAGTCCGCGCACGCGAAGCGGAAGGTTTCCGGCACCGAGTGGGGATCCGTTGCCATGGACTCGGCCTCCGTCGGGCGACAAGCAGTACAGGTGCGGCTCCAGCGCACAACGCCCCAGGTCGTACGGCAACTCGAACGCCCCGCCCGGCATGCCCGCTCACCCGCCCGCGGTGACACTGACCCCATGCCGACGTACAGCGAGGAGTGAGCATGCTGCCCGGATTCCTCGCCAGAGCGGTCGGGTTGCTGCTCGGCAGGGAGGGGGGCCGCTCGCTGCATCTGAGGGCGGCGGGCGCCGCGACGGCCGTCCTCGGCGTGGTGATGCTCATCGGCTCGTGGGTCGTCGTCGTCGCCGAACACGACGCACCGCGCGCCAATCTCAGGACCTACCCGCAGGCGCTGTGGTGGTCGATCGAGACGGCGACGACCGTGGGGTACGGCGACTTCTTCCCCGTGACCCTCGGCGGCCGCGTCATCGGGATCGTCGTGATGATCGTCGGGATCACCACATACGGCATGATCACCGCCGCCCTCGCAACCTGGTTCGTCGGACGGGAACAGAAGCGACGCCACCATCTCGCCAACCATGCCCACGAGTTGGGTGAGGAGACCCTCCAGGTCCTGCACGAACGCTTCGACCGGCTGGAGCGGATGGTGGCCGGGAAGGGCGAGCAGACGTGAGGACGGGCGCGCCGCTTGCTACCGGTGAGTACCCCGCCGTGTGACCTGCGTGACGCCTGGGGTACGGTCCCCTCCGGGTCCGCAGGCACCCACAGGCTGCGGACCGTCACAGGCAGTGGCGAAGGGGGCGGCGGAAGCATGGAATTCCACCTGGTCGACGAAGGGGCGGGCGACGAGGGGCACGCGGAGCCGGACGGCACGCGGCTGGAGGACCTGGACCCGCAACCCCTGCTGACCCGGGACTACGAGACGCGTCCCGCGCTCGTCTACGAGCGGCTGCGTGAGCGCCACGGCCCGGTCGCGCCGGTCGACCTGCTGGGTGTGCCGGCCTGGCTGGTGCTCGGCTACCGAGAGTCGCTCCAGGTGCTCCAGGACGACGCCGGCTGGCCGAAGGGCCTGGAGAACTGGCGGGCCCGGTCGGAGGGCCGCGTGCCCGCCGACTGGCCGCTCGGCCCCTCCCTCGAGGTCAACCACGTGCTGATCCAGGGCGGCCCGGGCTACCGCACGCTGCGTGGTGCCTGGGACGTTGCCCTGCGGCCGTTCCAGGACCCGCGCAGCCCGCAGGCCAAGCGGCTCAAGGCGGCCGTCACCGGCTACGCCGACGAGCTGATCACCCTGCTCGCGCAGGGCGGCGGCACCGGCCTGGCCGACCTGTCGGCGCAGTTCTCCCGCCCGCTCCCGCTGATGGCGGCCAGCCATCTGCTCGGCTTCCCCGGCTCGCAGGGCGACGACGCCCTGATGGACATGTGGCGGGTCCTCGACGCGGGCCCGGACGCCGAACCCGCCCTGGCACGCCTGCTGGTGACGCTCGGCGAACTGGCCGCCGCGAAGATGGAGAAGCCGGGCGACGACTTCCCCTCCCACCTGCTCGCCGCCCACCCGGACCTGTCGGTCGACGCGCTGGCCCGGGAGCTGTTCATGCTGCTCGGCATGACCTCCGACCACGTCGGCATCCTCATCTCCAACACCGTCGTCGAGGTGATCTGCGGGGACAGCGAGGGCGGAGTGCGCACCGCCCTGTCCGCCGGGATGGTCCGGGAGACCATGAACCGGGTGGTCATGCGCAAGCCGCCGCTGGTCAACTTCGTGCCGAGGTTCGCCGCCGAGGACACCCCGCTCGGGAAGTACACCGTCCACGCCGGCGACCCCGTCTGGGTCTCCTCCGCCGCCGCGCACGCCGACCCCCTCTTCGCCGGGCAGATGGCGTCCGGATCCAGCATCAGCAGCCGGGCGCACCTGTCGTGGGGCGCGGGTCCCCGCCAATGCCCGGCCCGCGAGCTGGCGTCGACGATCGCGGCGGCAGGCGTGAGCCGCCTCTTCGAACGGTTCGGACACCTGGAGCTCGCCCTCCCGGTCGACCAACTGCCGTGGCGCTCCTCGCCGTTCATGCGCGGGCTGCGCTCACTGCCGGTGCGCTACGAGCTCTCCGGGCCGGCGCTGCCGGTCGCGCCGGTGCCCGCCGCGGACGTACCCGCCGTGCCGGACCACGCCGCCAAGCGGCGGTCGTCGCTGTGGCGGTACCTGACAGGGCTGATCCGGTCGGGGAGCTGACCGTCCGCGCAGCTCGCGTAGGGTGACGGGACCGCCGTACGACATCAGGTGCCCCGTCGCGCCCCCGACCGGAAGCAGGTCATGACCTCCGCGCCCTCGCCCCTCCGCACCGCCGACGACCTGCCCACCGGCTCCGCCGACATACGCCTCGTCGTCACCGACATGGACGGCACGCTCCTGGACGACGCCAAGCGGATGCCGTCGGGACTGTGGGAGACGCTGGCCGAACTGCGTCGGCGCGGGGTGCTGTTCAGCCCGGCGAGCGGGCGCCAGTACGCCACGCTGGCGCGGGAGTTCGCCGAGGTGGCCGAGGGCATGGTGTTCATCGCGGAGAACGGCACGTACGTGGTGCGCGACGGTGTGGAGCTGAGCTCGGACCCGCTGGTGCCGGATGTCGTCGCCGGCGTCGTCCACGCCGTACGACGGCTGGTGGCCGAGGGCGCGGACGTGGGCGCGGTCGTTTGCGGCAAGCGGTCCGCCTACGTCGAGCGGAGCGACGAGCCGTTCCTCGCGGAGGTGCGCAGGTACTACGTCGAGCACCGCGTCGTCGAGGACGCCACCGCGCTCGACGACGACGTCATCAAGGTGGCCCTCTTCGACTTCGGCTCCGCCGAGCGCACCACCGCCCCCGCGCTGGAGTCCTTCACCGCCACCCACCAGGTCGTCGTCTCCGGTGAGCACTGGGTCGACGTCATGAACCGCACCGCGAACAAGGGCGCCGCACTGCGCCGGCTCCAGCGCGAGCTGGGCATCACGCCCGCGCAGACCATGGTGTTCGGCGACTACCTCAACGACCTGGAGATGCTGGACGCCGCCGACTGGTCGTTCGCGATGGCCAACGCCCACCCGGACGTCATCGCGCGGGCCCGCCACCTGGCGCCGTCCAACAACGACAACGGCGTCCTGCGCACCGTCGCCCGCGTGCTGAACCTGCCGTAAGGCCTGCCGGCGGGGTCTCAACTGCCGGTCTGCGCATGCCCGTTCTGCCAGGCCCAGGCCGCGATCTCGACCCGGTTCCGGGCGGCCAGCTTGAGCTGGATGCTGGAGAGGTGGGTCTTGACCGTGGAGAGGGAGACGTACAGTTTCGCGGCGATCTCGGCGTTGGTCCGGCCGAGGGCGACGAGACGGACCACGTCGAGCTCGCGGTCGGTGAGGGATTCCGTCGGCGGTGCGGGCCGCGCGGGAGCGTCGTTCTCCGCGACGCCGGTGAGGTGTTTGAGCAGACGGACCGTGACCGAGGGGGAGACGAGCGAGTCCCCGGCCGCCGCGGCCCGCACCGCCTCCGCCAGCAGCGTCGGCCCGGAGTCCTTGAGCAGGAACCCGCAGGCGCCGCCGCGCAGCGCCCCGTACACGTACTCGTCGAGGTCGAAGGTGGTGACCACGACCACCCGCATCGGGTCGGCGACGTCCGGTCCCGCCAGCAGCCGGGTCGCCTCCAGGCCGTCCAGTCGCGGCATCCGGATGTCCAGCAGACACACGTCCGGGCGCAGCTTCCGGGCGAGCGTCACGGCCTCCTCGCCGTCGGCGGCCTCCGCGACCACGGTGATGTCCGGCTGGGCGTCCAGGAAGAAGCGGAAACCGGTGCGGACCATCTCCTGGTCGTCGGCGATGAGGACACGGATGGGCGGGGCCGGGGGCGAGCTGGGGGACGGGGGCGGGGTGGTCATGGGTCGATCATGCCTCACGGGATGTGCGGGTGGCCCGCTGCTGTCGCGGCTGCCGGCCACCCGTCGGTCGTCAGTCGGCCGTCTGTGCCGGATCGGCCGTCACCCTGCGCAACAGCGGCCGACTGCCGTTGATCGCGGCGAACATCGCCAGCGCGCCGAGGACCGCGCAGGCTGCCAGTTGCAGGGCGCCCGAGGTGTTGATCGTGGCGCCGACCGCTTTGTTGAGCTGGTAGGAGCCGTAGACGCCCATCGCGGTGGTGCCGCCGGCCAGGACGACCAGCGGGACGACCGTCTCGCGCGTCCGGGCCCGGTCCAGCACCTTCAACGGGGTGCCGGCCAGCCGCAGCAGGCTGTAGACGCGGCGCCGGTCGAGGACGTTCGCCGCGGCGGTCAGCCCGGCGGAGGCGGTCGCCACGAGGAAGCTCAGGGCCAGGGTGGCGGTGGTGACATCGGAGATGAGGCCGGTGGCGGTGCGGTCGTTCGCGTTGGTGTAGTCCCGGGAGTACGGCGGTGTGCCGGAGGTGAGCGGTGTGAGGGCGGTGAGGGCGGTGTCGATGCGCTCTTGACCGCCGGGGACGTGGGCGATCACGCCCGGTGCGCCGCCCAGCATGCTGTCGAAGTCGTCCTCGCGTCCGACGGTGACGGTCGCGGTGACACCGGCCCGGTGCAGCAGGGTACGGGCCTCGGTGGCGGCGTGCCGGGCGGCGCCGGTGTCCGCGGAGACCACGGAGACCTGGTCCCGGTACTGCGAGGTGTCGGCGCCCAGCATGCTGACGGAGAAGAACCCGGCCGCGAATCCTGCCAGTACCAGTCCGCTGACGGTGCGCCAGGCGCCCCGGGGGTCGTCGCTGAGCCTGCGCGCGGCGAGCAGGGTCGCCGGGCGGCGGGCGAAGCGGCCCACGACCCGGCCCAGCCGGTCCACGACCCACGGCCCGAACAGCCAGAACGCACCGTAGAACAGGAGCAGAAGGGCGAGCAGCTGCCGGGCCTTGAGCTGATTCCCGCCGTCCGTGGACATCCAGATGTAGCCCAGGGCTACCGCGAACACCACGAGACGGATCAGCCGGGTGCGCCTCGGGTTCGCCTGCTGGGCCACGCCCAGCGGCGAGGTCGCCACCTGGCGCAGCATCGACACGGCGCTGACCGTGATGAGCGCGGTGACCGCGAGGACTACCGCCGCGAGACACCCGAGCCCCACCCACAGCTCGCCCGTGTACCAGGCTCCGACGCCGTAAGGGATCTGTGCGAGGGCGGGCAGCAGGGCCGCGTAGGCGAGGGCGCCCGCGAGGGCACCGGCCCCGCCGACGGCCGCCGCCTCGACGGCGGTCATGGCGAGGATCTGCCGCGGGGTCGCCCCGGCCAACCGCAGCGCTGCGAGCCGTTGTTCACGCCGGGCCGCGCCGAGCCGTCCGGCCGCGGAGGACAGCACGACCACGGGCATCGCCAGCAGCACCAGGCCCAGCAGCGTCATCGTCTGGTCGGAGGCCGTGAACATGCTCGCCTTGCCCGAGGAGAACCCGGAGACCTCGGCCCGCGCGGTCTGCCCGATGTCGAACCAACTCGCCCCGCCGTCGGCGGCCTTGGACACCGCGGAGTCGCCGGGCGCCCGCCCCACGACGGCGACCAGCTCGTCCGGCGAGGCGAGACCGGCCGCGCCGACGGTGCCGTAGGACGTCACCTTGGGGAAACGGTCGGCCAGTTGGCCGGCCGGCAGCTTGTGGAGCAGGTCGGCCAGGGCGGGGGAGACGTACACCTCGCCCTGCTTCGGGAAGGCGCTCAGGCCGGGCGGCGCGGGAGTCGCCGCGCGGCCGGACAGCTGGGCCAGCGACACGACCGTGACGGGTTCGTGGCGGACGTAGGTCGTGGCGAGCGCCTGAACGGCCGTGCCGTGCTTGGCGGGTTCGGGCGTGCGCCAGGCCGTGCGGTCGGCGCGGGTGCCGGAGCCGAGACAGGCGGCGATCATCACCAGCATGACGAACGCGCCGACGGCTGCGGCACCGGCCGCGAGCAGGTGGCTCTGCAGGCCGCGGCGGCCGGACGACCGGGCGAGGTGCCAGGTCAGGGGCAGGACAGGGGAGTTCATCACATCTCCGGGTGGGGGTCAGGCGACCGTGAACTGGCTGTAGTTGCTGATCCGGCCGTCGCGGACCTGGAGGATCCGGTCGCAATGGGCGGCGACATCGGCGTCGTGGGTGACCATGACCAGGGCGGCACCCTGCTCGCGCGTCACGGCGGTGAGCAGGCGTACGACCTCGGTGCTGGTGGTCTGGTCGAGGGCGCCGGTCGGCTCGTCGGCGAAGACCACGTCCGGTTCGACGACCAGGGCGCGGGCGATGGCGACACGCTGGGCCTGGCCGCCGGACAGCTGGCCGGGCCGGCGCTGCTCCAGTCCGTCGAGGCCGAGCGGCGCGAACCAGCGGCGGGCGCGGGCGACAGCCTGCTTGCGGGGCGTGCCCTCCAGCATCAGCGGCAGCGCGACGTTCTCCTCGGCGGGCAGCTCCGGCAGCAGCTGGCCGAACTGGAAGACGAACCCGAACCGCTTGCGGCGCAGGGCGCTGAGCTTGTTCTCGCCCAAGTTGTCGATGGCCGTCCCGCGCAGCAGCACCGTGCCGCCGTCGGGACGGATGATCCCGGCGAGGACGTGCAGCAGGGTGGACTTGCCGGAGCCGGAAGGGCCCATGATGGCCAACGAGTCCCGCTCGCGGACCTCCACGTCCACACCGTCCAGCGCGGTGGCGGAGCCGTACTTCTTCACGAGGCCGAGACCGGCCAGAACGGTGCTCACGATCGTGTCCCGTGCCTTTCTCAGCGCTCGAACTTCCAGGTGACGGAGCCGCTCGTGGACTTGACCACGGCGACGGGGATGGCGACCGACTTGCCCTCGCCGGTCTTGCCGGTGCAGGTGATGGAGGCCCCGGCGACGGCCTTGAGACCGGTCGGGCAGCTGACGCCGGAGACCTTCTTGCCGACCCAGGGCAGCGGGTGGTACTTGCTCTCGGCGCGGCCGGCGACGATCTTGCCCGACAGGGCCTTGTGGCCGTCGACCGTCACCGACGAGTACTTGTCGAGCTCGCTGGTCGACTCGGTTCCGGACAGCAGGTAGGTGCCGAGACCGCCCAGGGCGACCACGGCTGTCACACCTCCGACGGCTCCGACGAGGAACTTGCTGCGCTGCATCACGTACTCCTGATGACTGAGGGCCCCGGGAGGCAGGGGGAGGAAGTGGCTCCACCCTCGCCCGCGGGCAGGTGCGCGCACCTCGGCCATAAGGCCACGGTGAGGCGGCGCCTCCTCGACCGTTCGGCCGATCCGGCCGCCCGCCGGCCTCCCCTACGTTGAACCGCATGACCTCCATGACCGGCCGGGGCTGCGCCCGTGGATTCGGCGTCGGCTTCCTGCTCGCGACGTCGGTCGCCGATGTCCTGATCGTGGGCAGCGCCGGCGAGAACGTGCGGCCGACCCTCGTGGTGCTCCTGGCCGGACTCGCCGCCGTCCTGTGGCCGGCCGCGCGGCACCCCGCCTGGTTCACCCCTCAACTGCGCACCGCCGTACCGGCGTTGCTCTCCGGGCTGTACTCGGCGGGCGCGCTGCTGGGCGGGCCACAGGCCCAGTTCGGCCCGGGCGAGACGGCGATCCTGCTGTGCCTGCTGTTCGTCGCCGTACGGCACTGCCCACCCCGCTGGGCCGTCGCGTGCGGCTTGCTGGACGGCGTCGCCCTGCTGCTCACGCCGCTGCGCTACTCCCACTCGTTCAGGGACGGCGGGACCCTCGGCGCCATGGTCGTAGGGCTGGTCCTGATCGGGCTCGTCGCCGGCCTCGCGGCCTATCTGCGCTCCCTCGACTACCGCCGCACCGTCGCCGTCACCGAGACCCGCCGGGAGGAGCGGGTGGCGATAGCCGCCGACCTGCACGACTTCGTCGCGCACCATGTCACCGGCATCCTGGTGCAGACCCGGGTCGCCCGGATGATGGCGACCAGCCGGCCGGAGGACCTCGACCCCGTCCTCGCCGGCATCGAACGTGCCGCGACCGAGGCGCTGGCGTCGATGCGCCGCACCGTGGGCGTCCTGCGCGACACCGGCGACGAGCCGGCCGCCCGCCGCCCGGTCGGCGACCTGGCCGCCATCACCGACCTGGCCGAGGGCTTCGCGAGCCCGATCCAGAAGGTCGTCCTGCACCGCGACCCCACCGTGTCGGACGACCTCCCGCACGAGGTCCAGGCGGCGGCCTTCCGCGTCGTCCAGGAATCCCTGACGAACGTCCGCCGCCACGCGGCCGACGCCGACCGGGTCATGGTCCACCTGTGCTACGACGCCGACCGCCTGTCGGTGTCGGTGGCGGACGACGGCCGGGGCGGCACCCAACTCCCGGCCGCGGCACACGGCGGCGGCTTCGGTCTGGTCGGCCTGAAGGAGCGGGTGACCGCACTGGGCGGCGAACTGCACTCCGGGCCGCGGGCCGGGGACGGCTGGGAGGTAAGGGCGGTGTTCCCCGCGGGCCGACGCTGACGCAGGGAGCGAGGGCCGTCGCCTGCGGGTCTGGCGGTACGGTCCTCCCCGGCTGTTCAATGGAGCTGCACATGTCCGCTCAAGAGGGGAGCCGCCGTGTCCCCTGCCGCCGTGCCGCCCGTCGGCGCGCGCATCCGGCAGGCGCGCCTCGCGAAAGGCGTGAGCCTGCGTGCCCTCGCGCGGGAGATCGGCGTCTCCGCGAGCCTGGTGTCCCAGATCGAGACCGGCAAGAGCCAGCCGTCGGTGAGCACGCTGTACGCCATCACCACCGCACTGTCGATCTCCGTCGAGTCGCTCTTCGACGGCTACGAGGACGAGACCGCCGCACCCCCGGTCGCGGCCGCGTCCGCAGCCCCCGCCACCGTCCTGCACGCCCTCGCCGCCTTCGCCGCCGACCCCGCCCGCCGGATAGGACCGCTGGTCACGCCCGATGAGCGGGACGTCCTTGAGCTGGACTCCGGGGTCGTGTGGGAGCGCCTGGGCCACGTTCCCGGCACGGACGTCGACTTCCTGCAGGTGACCTACCGGCCCGGCGGCTCCTCCTCCAGCTCCGGCGGCCTGATGCGGCACGCGGGCACCGAGTACGGCTGTCTGACCTCGGGCGAACTCGTCCTCACCCTCGGTTTCGACGAGCACACGCTGCGTCCCGGCGACGCCGTCTGCTTCGAGTCGACAACCCCGCACCGCTACCGCAACGATGGTGCTGAGCCTGCTGTCGGGGTCTGGTTCGTGTTCAGCCAAAGCGTTCAGTAGCACTTGACACTCATGAGGGGTGGTCGTTCACTCCGAAGTGGGGGTGGTCGCCATGGCGATCCGCACATACGGCCCCAACGCCGTCGACTGGGAAGAGCGCGTCGACCTGGACCGGCTGCGCAAACAGCGCCTGGCCCGGCTCCACGAGACGCTGAACCGCTCCGAGCTGGGCGCCGTGCTCAGCTTCGACTTCGCCAACATCCGCTACATGACCGCCACGCACATCGGCACCTGGGCGATGGACAAACTGATCCGCTTCGCCCTGCTGGTGCGCGGCGGCGAGCCGATCGTCTGGGACTTCGGCTCGGCGGCCCGCCACCACCAGCTCTACAACCCGTGGCTGGACTACAGCGACGGCAAGGACGGCCCGCCCACCGGTGCCCGCGCCGGCATCTCCACGCTCCGCGGCGCCTTCCACCCGGACGCGGGGATCGCCGAGGACGTGGCCCGGAAGATAGCCACCGAGCTGCGCGAACACGGACTCGCGGGCGAGCCCCTCGGTATCGACGTCGCCGAGATGCCGATCCTGGCCGCCCTGCGCGCCGAGGGCATCGACGTCGTCGACGGCCAGCAGGTCTTCCTGGAGACCCGCCGCACCAAGACCCGCGACGAGATCTCCCTGCTCACCCAGGCCTGCGCGATGGTGGACGCCGCCTACGAGGAGCTGTACGGCTACCTGCGCCCGGGCGTGCGCGAGAACGAGTGCGTCGGTCTGGTCAGCAAGGTCCTCTACGACCTCGGCAGCGAGTACGTCGAAGGCGTCAACGCCATCTCCGGCGAACGCTGTTCACCCCACCCGCACGTCTACAGCGACCGCCTGATCCGCCCCGGCGACCCCGCCTTCTTCGACATCCTGCACAGCCACCTGGGCTACCGCACCTGCTACTACCGCACCTTCGCCGTCGGCAGCGCCTCCGGCGCGCAACGGGACGCGTATGTGCGATGCCGCGAGTACATGGACGAGGCGATCGCGCTCGTCCGGCCCGGCGCCACCACCGCCGACATCGTCCAAGTGTGGCCGCGCGCCGAGGAGTTCGGCTTCGCCGACGAGACCGCCGCCTTCGCGTTGCAGTACGGCCACGGGGTCGGCCTGTCGATCTGGGAGAAGCCCATCTTCAGCCGGCTGGTCTCCCTCGACCACCCCGAAGTCCTCGAAGAGGGCATGGTGTTCGCCCTGGAGACCTACTGGCCCGCGGCGGACGGCTGGTCCGCCGCCCGCATCGAGGAGGAGCTCGTCGTCACCGCCGACGGCTGCGAGGTCATCACCAAGTTCCCCGCCGAGGAACTGCTCGTCGCGGGCCGCAAGTACTGGACCGTGGGCGGCGAACTCAACACCCGGCGCGAGGCGCAGTCCCACCTCAACACCCGTACCAACGGGAGCACTTGATGGTCGAGCGCGACGAACTCCTCGCCCTGTACGAGCAGATGGCCGTCATCCGCCGTACGGAGAAGGCCGCGCACGACCTGTTCCTGTCCGGTCTCGTCAAGGGCACCACCCACCTCGCCGCCGGACACGAGGCGATCGCCGTCGGCGCGAGCGCCGCCCTGCGCCCCGACGACTACGTCTTCGCCACCTACCGCGGCCACCACCACGCCATGGCCCGCGGCGCCACCCCCGAGGAGTGCCTCGCCGAACTCATGAGCCGCGCAACGGGGTTGTGCAGGGCCAAGGGCGGCTCCATGCACCTCACCAAGGCCGCGAACAACATGCTCGGCTCCTACGCCATCGTCGGCGCCCACCTCCCGATGGCGGTCGGCGCCGCCTGGTCGGCACGGATGCGTGGCAGCGGGCAGATCGCCGTCGCCTTCTTCGGGGACGGCGCGACCAACATCGGGGCCTTCCACGAGGCGCTCAACCTGGCGGCCGTGTGGAAGCTGCCCGTGCTGTTCGTCTGCGAGAACAACCTGTACATGGAGTACACGCCCATCGCCGACGTCACGGCGGTGGCCCGGCCCGCGGCCGACCGGGCCCCTTCGTACGGCATCCCGGGCGAGGTCGTCGACGGCAACGACGTCGTCGCCGTCCAGGAGGCGGTGGCCGGGCTGGCTCAGCGGGCCCGGGCAGGAGACGGGCCCGCTCTGCTGGAGGCCGAGACCTACCGCCACTTCGGGCACAGCCGCGCCGACCCGGCCACCTACCGCCCGGCCGAGGAGGTCGAACGCTGGCTCAAGCACGACCCGTTGGACCTCGCGCGCGGACGCCTCGTCGAGCTGGGGGTGCCCGAGGAGACGGTCACCGCAGCGGACGAGCGCGCCCGTGACGTCGTAGAGCAGGCCGTCGTGGCGGCGAAGAACGCGCCGCCGCCCGATCCGGGCGAGGCGATGACCGACGTGTGGGCGGACGGAGGTGCGGCGTGGCGGACGTGATCAGTTATCGGGACGCGGTCGCCGAGGGCCTCGCGCGGGAGATGCGCCGGGACCCGTCCGTGGTGTGCCTGGGAGAGGACATCGGCGAGGCGGGCGGGGTGTTCAAGACGACCGTCGGACTGCTCAAGGAGTTCGGGCCCGAGCGGGTGTGGGACACACCGATCTCCGAACAGGCCATCGTGGGCGCGGCGATGGGCGCCGCGATGACCGGGATGCGGCCGGTCGCGGAGATCATGTTCTCCGATTTCCTTGCCTGTTGCTGGGACTACCTCGCCAACGAGATACCGAAGGTGCGGTACATGACGGGTGGTCAGGTCACCGTCCCGCTCGTGGTGCGCACCGCCAACGGCGGCGGCCTCGGCTTCGGCGCCCAGCACTCGCAGGCCACCGAGAACTGGGCGCTGACCGTCCCCGGGCTGAAGATCGCGGCACCCGCCACGCCCGCCGACGTCGTCGGCATGATGGCGGCGGCGATCCGCAGCGACGACCCCGTGGTCTTCTTCGAGCACAAGGGGCTGCTGGCGAGCAAGGGGGCCCCCGCCCCGCCCGGTCACGTGGTCGAGCTGGGGCAGGCCGCCGTGGTCCGCGAGGGAGCCGACGTGACGCTGGTCGCCCTGGCCTCCATGGTCCCGGTGGCGCTGAAGGCCGCCGAAGCGCTGGCGGTCGAGGGCATCGGCGCGGAGGTCGTCGACCTGCGCAGCCTCGTCCCGCTGGACACATCCACCGTCCTCGCCTCTCTCGGGAAGACCTCACGGTTCGTGACCGTCGAGGAGAACCCGTACCAGGGCGGCTGGGGCGCCACCCTCGTGTCGGTCGTCGCCGACGAGGGCTTCGACCTGCTGGACGCGCCCGTGCGCCGGGTGGCGGGGGAGTGCGTCCCGCTGCCGTTCGCCGACGCCCTGGAGGAACAGGTCATCCCCACCGTAGCCAAGGTCGTGGCGGCCGTCAGGAGTCTCGCCGCGTACTGAACACCCTTGAGGAGGAAGCGCGATGACCCATCGGATACTGCTTCGCGCCGGCCATGTGATCTCGATGGATCCTGCCGTCGGGGATCTGCCGAGGGGTGACGTCCTCATCGAGGACGGCAGGATCACGGCGGTACAACCGGACATCAGCGCGGACGCCGAGGTCCTCGACATGACCGGCCGCATCGTGATCCCCGGCTTCGTCGACACCCACCGCCACACCTGGGAGGCGTCGATCCGCGGCGTCGCCCCCGACGCCACCCTCGACGACTACTTCGTGGACATCCTCGACACCTTCGCCCCGCTGTACACCCCCGAGGACGTGTACGCGGCCAACCTCGCCGGCGCCCTGGAGTGCCTCAACGCCGGCATCACGACGCTCGTCGACTGGTCCCACATCAACAACACACCCGAGCACCCGGACGCCGCGATCAAGGCGCTCACCGAGACCGGAATCCGCGCCCAGTACGCGTACGGCAGCGCCAACACCTCCCTCGCGGACTACTGGTTCGAGAGCAAGATCGCGATTCCGGGCGACGACGTACGCCGCATCCGCGACACGTACTTCGCCTCCGACGACGGCCTGCTGACCATGGCGCTCGCCACCCGCGGCCCCGGCTTCTGCGTCAACGACGTCGTCACCTCCGAATGGGCCCTCGCGCGCGAGCTGGACATCCCGATCACCGTGCACGTGGCGATGGGGCGGCTCGCCGGCCGCTTCGGCATGGTCAAGCAGCTGTCAGAGCTGGGACTCCTCGGCCCGGACACCACCTACATCCACTGCTGCTACCTGAGCGAGGACGAGTGGCGGATGGTCGCCGACAGCGGCGGTACGGTGTCGGTCGCGCCGCAGGTGGAGACGCAGATGGGGCACGGCTGGCCGCCCGTGATGAAGGCGATCGAGCACGGCCTGCGGCCCTCCTTGAGCATCGACGTCGTCACCACCGTGCCCGGCGACATGTTCACCCAGATCCGCGCGGCCTTCGGCGCCGAGCGGGCCCGGGTCAACGCCGACTGCTGGCAGGCCAACATGCCGGTCCCTAGCACCATGTTGACGGCACGTCAGATGCTGGAGATCGCGACGGGCAACGGCGCGCATGTCGCGGGACTGGAACACCGCACCGGTTCCCTGACCCCCGGCAAGCGCGCCGATGTCGTCGCCCTCGACGCCACCGCACTGAACATCGCGCCGGTGCACGACGCGGCGTCCGCGGTCACCCTGTGCGCGGACGTGTCCAACGTCGAGACGGTCATCGTCGACGGCGTGATCCGCAAGCGCGACGGCAAGTTGACCGCCGACGTCGCGCGGGCCCGACGACTCGTCGAGGAGTCCCGCGACCGGCTCCTGGCGGCGAAGGAGGCGAAGCCGACAGCATGACCCGGCATCTGGTGCGGCGGGCCGCCGACGTGGCCGAACCGCAGTACGACGCACACGGCCACCGGCGCCGGACGCTGGTCGGCGAGGACGACGGCAGCGTGCACACCGGCTTCGGCGTCTGCGAACTGCGGCCCGACGGCTGGGTGTCGGCGCATGTGCACTCGTACGAGGAGAGCTTCCACATCCTCGACGGGACCGTGATCCTCGACGTGCCGGACGGGGCGTACCTCCTCGAGGAGGGCGACTACGGCGTCCTCCCGACCGGCGTCCCGCACGCCTGGCGCGGCACCGGGGACACGGCCGCACGCTGGGCCGACATGCTGGCGCCCGTCCCGCGGGCACGCTACGGGCACGACACGCAGGCGGTGCCCGAACTGCCTTTGCGGGACCCCGTCCGCATCGACGTCCGCGACCCGCGCACCCGCTCCTTCGGCCACTTCGAGCCCGCGCAGATGGACCCGGGCAAACAGTCCCAGGAGCTGTTGGCCGTCTCGGCGAGCATGCGCACCGCGCTGCTCGTCTACAGCGGCATCACGGTCAAGATGATGGTCGACAGCGACCTCGGCGCGGTCGCCTCGACGATGTTCATGGTGCAGTACGCGCCCGACGGCGTCGTCGGCACGCACGACCACCCCTTCGAGGAGACGTACCTGTTCCTCGAAGGGCAGGCGGAGGCGGTGTTCGACGGCGAACGGTACCGGCTCGGCCCCGGCGACTGCGCCTGGGCGGGGGCCGGCTCCGTGCACGGCTTCGCCAACGTCGGTCAGGGGCCGCTGCGTTGGCTGGAGACACAGGCGCCGCAGCCGCCGCCGCGCCACTCGTACCGGTTCACGCGGGACTGGGACTACTTGAGGGAGGCGCTGGACTCATGAGCAGCGTCCTGGTCGTCGGCGGCACGTCCGGCATCGGCCGCGAGCTGGCCCGCGTCCGCGCGCAGCGGGGCGACGAGGTCGTCCTCACCGGCCGCGACGCGGACCGCACGGACGCCGTCGCCAAGGAGGTCGGCGCCCGCGGCCTCGCCCTCGACCTGTCCCGGCCGCGCGAGCTAGCCGACGCCCTGGCCGGCGTCGGACGCGTCGACCACCTGGTCCTCGCGGGTGTCTCCCGGGACGAGAACCGGGTCACCGACTACGACATCACCGCCGCCCTGAGCCTCGTCACCCTCAAACTCGTCGGCTACACCGAGGTCGTTCACGTCCTGCGACCCCGCATGCACGACGACAGCGCGATCGTCATCTTCGGCGGCCAGGCCAAGGAGCGCCCCTACCCCGGCGCGACGACGGTGGCGACGGTCAACGCGGGCGTCCGGGGCCTGGTGAACACCCTCGCCGTCGAACTCGCGCCGGTCCGCGTCAATGCCGTCCACCCCGGTGTCGTGGGCGACAGCCCCTACTGGCAGGGCAAGCCGGAAGCGGTACTGGCCGGCCTGCGCGCCAGGACCCCGACCGGACGGCTCGCCACCATGGCGGACGTGGTGGACGCCGTGGACTTCCTGCTGCACAACCGCTCCGTGAACGCGGTGGAGTTGAGCGTGGACGGGGGGTGGCTGCTGGGGTGAGTGACACGAACCCTGGCCGCCCACGTCGTCCATGTCGGCCCCGGCGGCACAGGCGCGGCGATGACGTCGGCGGTCAACTCCCTCCTCCTGGGGCTCAACCAGGCCCTCGCGTGGGAGCCTCCGTGCAACAGGCCGCAGTCAACCGCGGGTTGGTGGCTGATGCCCATGAACACGGCTTCGGAGAGCGGGACTTGAGTGCGTTGGCGGAGTTCCTGCGCGGCAGCGGAGGGCTCTGAGTCAGCGTTTGACGCCGACGCCCCCGTACAGCGACACGGGTCCCTCGCCGTCCGGCGTCTCGTCCACCCCGAGCTCGGGATGCCAGTCCACCACGGACACGATCCCCGGCTCGACGAGATCAAGTCCCTTGAAGAAGACGCCCATTTCGGCCTGCGCACGTGCCACGAGGGTCACTCCGCCCGCCGCATATGCCGCGATGCCCCGCCGTACGTTCTCCGGCTCGAAGTCCGCCGTCAGCGCGGACAGGACCAGACAGCTGCCCGGCGCGAGAGCGTCGACCAGGGTGTTCACCAGGTCGTGGGCGCCGTCCTCGTCCGCGATGAAGTGCAGCAGGGCGATCAGGGACAGGGCGACCGGGCGGTCGAAGTCGAGGACGCGGCCCGCCTGTTCGAGGATCGCGGCGGGGTCGCGTGCGTCCGCCTGGAGGTATTCCGTGACACCGTCCGGGGTGCCGCGCAGCAGGGCGCCCGCGTGGGCGAGGACGATCGGGTCGTTGTCGACGTAGACGACGCGCGCGTCCGATGCGACGCTCTGGGCGATCTGGTGGAGGTTGGGCTCGGTGGGGATGCCCGTGCCGATGTCGAGGAACTGGCGGATCCCCGACTCCCCGACGAGTTTGCGCGTGGCGCGCTGCATGAACCGGCGGTTGCCGCGAGCGGCCCGCGGCGCGCCCGAATCGATCGACATGATCTGCCGGCCCAGCTGCTCGTCGACCGGGTAGTTGTCCTTGCCGCCGAGGAACCAGTCGTAGACGCGGGCCGGGTGCGGCCTGCTCGTGTCGATCCGATGGACGGCCGGCTCGGTCCCGGTCACGTGACGCTCCTCTGCTCGACAGGCCCCAACTCCCCCTGGCAGAACAGCTCCTGCCAGGGCGTGCGAGCAGTGTGACACGATCACGCGGAGCGACGGAGACTGTCTTCGGCCACCTCCTTGTCGAGCGCCGCACGCACCAACGCGGCGGCGAGCACGGCCGGTTCGGTGTCCCCGGCGAGCTCCACGAGCCGTTCGGGATCCTTCGGCAGGCCCAGCCGAACGTCTGCCCGTGCGCCCCGAGGAGCTCCCGCAGCGCGCCCGTCCGGTCGGTCACGGCTTGAGCGGGTCGTGGCCGATCGTCATCAGCCGGTGGCGGCGGTCGGTGTCCGCGGCCACCGGCTCGTTCTCCGGGTCCGTCTGCTCCGTGACCGTGTCCACGACCTCGTACATCACGGCGACGTCGTCGTCGGTGAGGTCCGTGCGCCGTTTCTGCAGGATCGCGAGGATGTGCTGCCCGATGGGTGTGCCCGCCTGATCGGGCAGGGGTTCCGTCTCCTCGGCGTCGCTGACCTGCAGCCAGGCGGCCAGCTCCTGCGAGGTCATGTTCACCGCCCTGTGGAAGTCCTCCCAGAGCGCGTCGAGTTCGAGGGCATCGGTCATCGAGTCCCCCTTTCCGTACGGCGTCCGTACTGCGTACTTGCTGCTGCTTCCGTGCTGCGCCGGTGCGCCGGAGGGTCGGTGTACCGGAGGGTCGGAGTACCGGTCCGCCGGTCAGTGGTCGCGGGGCCAGTTCTCGGCGTCGAACATCCACCGCTGCTTCTCGAGCTCGGCGGTGAGGGAGATCAGCAGGTCCTGGGTGACCGGATCCGGCTCCGCGGTCGCGGCGATGCGCTCGCGCAGCCGCCCGATCGCCGCCTCCAGCACGTCCACGATCAGCTGGACGACCTCCGTGTCCTGCACCCAGCCGCCCTTCGGCCCCGGCAGCGTGTAGGCCGCCGCGATCGTCTCCGGCCTCCCGTCGGGCGACACACCGAGCGCCGCGGAGCGTTCCGCCACCGTGTCGGCGTACGTACGCGCCGTGTCCACGACCTCGTCGAGCTGGAGATGGATCGAGCGGAACCGCGGGCCCACGATGTTCCAGTGCGCCTGCTTCCCGATCAGCGAGAGCCCGAGAAGATCCACGAGAGTGCTCTGCAGCGCCTCCCCGGTGACCTTGCGGGCCGGCTCCGGAAGTGTGCTCTTCACCGCAGTCATAGGGTGCTTCTCCTTCTGGCGTGGTGCCTGCCGATACGGCGGCGGGTGCCCAGGGCGAAACGGTGCAAACACGGCGCCCGGGCTGCCCGGCCTCGTCTCAGTCGGTGGGCACGCCGTCCAGGAAGTGGGTCAGGTCCGCGAAGACCTCCGCCTTGTTCGTCTCGTTGAAGACCTCGTGCCGGGCACCGGGGTAGATCCGCTCGGTGAGGCTGCCGCCGTCGAGCTGCTCGATGCCGATGCGGCTTCCGGCCAGGGGAACGAGCCGGTCGTCGGCGCCGTGCAGCCACAGCAGCGGGAGCCGGCCGACGTCACCGCCCTTGGTGACGGTCTCCAGGGTCCGGGCGAACGCCTCCACGGTCGGCCGCTTCATCGGGCCGTGCCAGACCAGCGGATCGGCGGCATACGCCGTGCCGACCGCCGGGTCCCTGGAGAGCGAGGCCGGGCTGATGGGCGTGTCGGGGATCTCGTCGAGCGCGAGCAGCCGCCCCGGCAGCTCCCAGGCGCCGATCACCGGGCCGGACAGCACGAGTGCGGCGAGCTCGTCGCCGTATCGCTGGGCGTAGCGGGCCGCGATCAGGCCGCCCATGGAGTGCCCGATCGCGACGACCGGCACGCCCGGGTGGGCGGACCGGGCGAGCTCGGCCACGGCGTGGAGATCGGTGACCACGTCCTCGAAGTCCTCGATCAGCACCCGCTCGCCCGCCGACCTGCCGTGACCGGTGTGGTCGGGTCCGAACACGGCCGCGCCGTGCCCGGTCAGGACGTCGGCGAGTTCCTCGTACCGGCCGACGTGCTCGCCGTAGCCGTGCACCACGAGGGCGAGGTACCGCGGGCGCTCATGGGGCCACTCGCGTGCGGTGATCGTGCCCCGGGTGCCGGTCAGCACGTGCTCGCGGGCGTCGGCCATGTCTCCTCCAGCTGCATCGGCGGAAGCTCCTCGGGGATCTTCCCAGGGGGCGGGACGGAGGTCTACAGTCAAAAATTAGCAGTGCTAATTAAGGCCCTGCCGGCCAGAGACTCAGGAGTCCCGTCGTGCGCCCCGTCCACTTCGCGGCCGCCCGCCGCACCCCCATCGGCAAGCTGCGCGGAGCCCTGTCCTCCGTACGCCCCGACGACCTCGCCGCGCACGTGATCCGTGCCCTCGTCGCGGACGTCCCCGCCAGGCTCGCTGCTGGACGCCGGTCAGCACACTTCAGCCCGTCCGGCGTTTGAGGACGAGGCCGTTCAGGCCGAGGCGGGGGTCCGGGGGCGGCAGCCCCAGGCGACGGCACAGCACCGTACGGTGGCCAACCAGCGAGACGGTGCTTACAGGAACCGTTGGCTGCACATAGCATCGGTCCCCGCATGAACACGATGACGCTCTGGCACATAACCGGCTGGGAGTTCGCCGCCCTCGCCTCGGCGGCCCTCCTCGTCGGCTTCTCGAAGACCGCGGTGAGCGGGGCGAACACAGTGAGCCTCGCCATCTTCGCGGCGGTACTGCCCGCCCGCGCCTCCACCGGCGTACTCCTGCCCATCCTCATCGTCGGCGACGTCCTCGCCGTCCTCACCTACCGGCGGCACGCCCACTGGCCCACGCTGTGGCGCCTGTTCCCGGCGGTCGCGGCGGGCGTGGTCTTCGGCACCCTGTTCCTGGTGTGGGCCGACGACGGGGTCGTACGGACGTCGATCGGCGCGATCCTGCTGCTGATGGCGGGCGTGACGATGTGGCGGCGGCGCACGGCGGAGACCGCGGAGGAGCCGGACGCGGTGGTCACGCGGTCCGGCCGGGTCAAGGCCCGCTCGTACGGCGTCCTCGGCGGCTTCACCACGATGGTCGCCAACGCGGGCGGCCCGGTGATGTCGATGTACCTGTTGTCGGCGGGCTTCCGGAAGCTCGGCTTCCTGGGAACGTCGGCGTTCTTCTTCCTGATCGTGAACGTCTCGAAGGTGCCCTTCAGCGTCGGCCTCGGTCTGATCGACGGACATTCGCTGCTCCTTGACGCCGCGCTCGCGGCGTTCGTCGTGCCCGGCGCGTTCCTCGGCAAATGGGCTGTGAACCGGATCAACCAGCGACTCTTCGAACAGCTCGTGATCGCGGCGACGATCGTCGGCGGCCTGCAGCTACTGCTGCGCTGACCCGGGAATGGAACGGCCGGAGGCGGTGTTGGACAGGCTGTGATTGACATGCTCGGATCAATGGATCCGTGGCGTGGGCGAAGGGAGGACCCCATGGCACGCAGCACCGCGCGCCCCGTCGTCAAGCTCAGGTCGACGGCCGGAACCGGTGTCACCTACGTGACCCGCAAGAACCGCCGGAACAACCCCGACCGGCTGGTCCTGCGCAAGTACGACCCGGTGGTCGGCGAGCACGTCGCGTTCCGCGAGGAGCGCTGAACGAGGCCGCACCACCCGGCACAGGGACCCAGGGCCACCCGGCACCGGTCCCCGAGGAAGGAAACCCCATGAAGTCCCGCATCCATCCCGACTCCCGGCTCGTGGTCTTCCGCGACCGCGCCGCCGACGCCGCGTTCCTGACCCGTTCCACCGCCGACTCGTCCAGGACGATCGAGTGGGAGGACGGCCACACCTACCCGCTCATCGACGTCGAGATCTCGTCGGCGAGCCACCCCTTCTACACCGGGAAGTCGCGGGTCCTGGACACCGCCGGCCGAGTGGAGCGCTTCGAACGCCGCTACGGCCGCACGGCCGCGGCCCGCGACTGACGCGGCCCGGCGTCTGCACGAGGCACAAGGCACAAGGCACAAGGCACAAGGAGGGTAGAACCATGAAGGTGCGCAAGTCCCTGCGCTCACTGAAGTCCAAGCCCGGCGCCCAGGTGGTCCGCCGACGCGGCGTGGTCTTCGTGATCAACAAGAAGGACCCCCGCTTCAAGGCCCGCCAGGGCTGACGAAGGTCCCGACACCACAACGGCCGCCCGGCATCCCCGCCGGGCGGCCGCGCCATGCCGTCCCGTCTCGTTCCGTTCTGTTCCGTCCCGCGTCGCGCCCTCCGTCAGGGCGCGATCCCGACCCCGTCGATCCTGCTCCACGCCCTCTCCTGCGCCGCCGTCATCGCGGGCCAGCGCAGCCCGCCCGGCCGGGGCTGCACACGCGAGGCGTAGGGGGAGGGGTGGAAACCGGCGTCGTAGAAGCAACCAGTGGCATACGTCCGGTCGAAGGCGCCGCACGAGTCCGCGACCGACCGAGGCGTCGGCTTCCTGCCGGTGCGCACCCAAGTGTCCAGCGCGGCAAGGGAGTTGGCGTACTCGGCGTCGCTCAGCTCGCTGTGCTCGGACTCCCGGGTGAACGTCTGCACCAAGTACCGGTCCCGATGCGCGCCTTGGAGCGTGGCCCGGTAGGCCGCCTCGTGCTCCACGAACGCCGTCGGATCGTCGATCGCGTGCATGGTGAGCACCGGGATCGCCACCTTGCCGGTCAGATCACTGTCGTAGGACAGGTCGCGTACGGCGGTCGGGTCGGCGGCAAACCGTTCGACCCCGGCGTTGAGCGCGGCGTCGTCGTGCGAACCGGCGTACCGCACACCCTGGTTGGAGAACGGATTCCGGCCGCCGAGCCGGTCGTGCACGATGTCCCGGAACGTGAAGGTCGCGAACCGCAGATGCGACTCCAGGGTGCGCTCGGGGAGGCGGGTGACGGCGAGGATGTCGTCGAGGTTGCGCTGTTGCAGCGCGGTCCGCTCCTGCGGGGCCGAGGCGTAGCCCGTGCACTCCTGCAGCCGGGCGCGCAGCCCGGCCGCCGTCATCGTCGAGCCGGCGCGCAGCCCCTGCCACAGCGGGTACTGGGGCTCGGTCGGGCGGGGATGGTTGTGGCAGTAGTACTGGTAGACGACGCGCAGGTCGACCCGGTAGTCGTAACCGCGCGACCCACCCCCGAGGACACCGCTGGTGAGCAGTGCCCCGTCGTAGGGCCCGTGCTTGCGGCCGTAGGTCTCGACGATCTTGGCGGCGACGTTCCCGCCCCAGGACTGGCCGTGCACATACGTCCGCCTCGGCTTCCCGAACTCCTCGACGAACAGCCGCCGCAGGTTCTCGGTGTCCTCGGCCGCCATCCGGGTGCCGTAGCCGCCCCTGCGATACGACGACCCCGCCCAGGCGTATCCCTCGTCCACCATCACCGACCAGCGGGCCAGGTCGTCGACGCTGCGCTCGGGGTCCGAACCGGCGCCGAGGTCGGGACCGCCGTGCGCGTGCACGACGAGGGAGCCGTTCCAGCGGTTCGGGACGGCGATGGCGTAGTAGGCGCCGTTGGAGTCCTGCCCGGTGTAACACGTTGCCTTCGCGGCGAGTTCGGCCGGACAGGCGGTGGCGGACGGCGGTGGCGCGGCCGCCTGTGCGGTAGGTGTGCCGGTGCCGGTGAAGATGGCGGTGACCACGGCCGCCAGGGAGGCCAGCAGGCCCGTCCGCCGGCTCGGTCTGCGGATCCGTGCGCGCGCTCTCGACCTCTCCAAGACGCTGCTCCTCGTCCTCATCGACGCTCCGTTGCGCCGTCGGCGGCGATGCTAGGGAGGAGGGCGGGCCGGTATCCACGCTCTGATCGTTCTGTTCATAGTGTTCGGCCCGCAGCCCGCAGCCCGCAGCCCGCAGCCCGCAGCCCGCAGCCCGCAGCCCGCGGCCCGCAGCCCGCAGCCCCCAGCGTCCGGCTCACGGCGTTCGGCGGAGAGGCGCCCGGCGACGGGAGAGCGGGGTTGGGCCGGGGCCCTGCGAGCCGTTCGGCACCCCGGACCTCGTACGCTCGCCCCATGTCCCCCCACGTCCTGATCCTCGGCGGTACCACCGAGGCCCGTGAACTGGCCGCCGCGCTCACGGCACGCTCCGGCGTGCGCGTCACCACCTCCCTCGCGGGGCGCGTGACACGGCCGGGCGCGCTGGCAGGGGACGTGCGCGTCGGAGGCTTCGGCGGGGTGCGAGGGCTGGCCGACTGGCTGCGCGACCAGCACGTGGACGCCCTCGTCGACGCCACGCACCCCTTCGCCGAATCGATCACGGCGAACGCGGCGCAGGCTGCGGCGGCGAGCGGCGTGTCCGCGGTCGTGCTGCGCCGCCCGGGCTGGCAGCCCGGTCCCGAGGACCGCTGGCACATGGTCACTTCACTGACCGCCGCGGCGGACGTACTGCCACGGTTCGGCCCCCGGGCGTTCCTGACCACCGGCCGTCTGGGCCTGTCGGCCTTCGCGCACCTGACGGACACGCACTTCGTCGTACGGTCGGTGGAGCCCCCCGAGCCGCCGATGCCGCCGCACACGGAAGTGCTGCTCGCGCGCGGGCCGTTCACGGTGGCCGACGAAACGGCGCTGCTGGGCGAGTACCTGATCGACGTACTGGTGACGAAGGACAGCGGGGGAGAGGCGACGGCGGCCAAACTCACGGCTGCCCGCCAACTCGGGCTGCCTGTCGTGGTCGTACGCCGGCCTCCCCTGCCGGACAGGGCGAGCGTGGTGTCGGACGTGGCGGGCGTCCTGGACCGGTTGGGGCTCAACTCGCCCTGAAGCAGCGACGGATGGGCACGACCGGACTCCGGCCTACTCCGTGGGGTTGCGGCGCAGCAGATATGTGTCCATGATCCAGCCCTTGCGCTCCCGGGCCTCGGCGCGCAGCCGCTCGATCCGTGGCGCGGCCTCGCCGATCGGTCCGGAGGCGAGGATCTCGTCCGGGGTGCCTATGTACGCGCCCCAGTAGATGTCGATGTCCTCTTCGGCGTACTGCCGGAACGCCTGGTGCGCGTCCAGCATCACCACCACGTCGTCCACCCCCTCCGGAAAGCCCTCGGCGAGCCGCCGCCCGGTGGTGATCTGCACGGGCCGGGCGACACGATTGAGCCCCGTCCGATGCCGGGCGACGAGCGCGGAGACACTGCTGATGCCGGGCACGACGTCGTACTCGAAGTCGACGGCACCCCGCTCCCGCACCTCCTCCAGGATCCCGATCGTGCTGTCGTACAACGCCGGATCGCCCCACACCAGGAACGCGCCGCGCTCCTCCTCGCCCAGTTCCTCTGCGATCAGCCGCTCGTAGATGTCGGCACGGGCACTGCGCCAGTCCCCGACGGCGGGGGAGTAGGCGGTACCCCCCGCGCTGCGGTCCCGCTCCGGATCCCGCGCCTCGACCACCCGATACGACGCCGCGTCCGGTATGTGCGCGTCGAGCATGTCCCGGCGGAGCCCGGTGAGGTCGTTCTTCACCTCGCCCTTCTCGAGGATGAAGAACACGTCCGTGCTCCGCAGCGCCTTGACGGCCTGCAGAGTGAGCTGGTCGGGGTCGCCCGCGCCGATACCGATGACATGAATCTTTCGCACACCCCGAGTCTGCCGCACGCCACTGACAGTCCGTACACCGCGTCCGCACCGAGCGGATACGGCGCCGCAGGTCCTACCGGGCCTGCCCGCGCAGCCGCGGCGCCCGCGCCCCGGCATCGACGGCCCCGCCACCGCTCTCCGCGTCGTCCGCCAGGTCACGCCCCCAGCCGACCACCCCCACCAGATCCATCCCGTACGGCCGCTGCCGCCCCGATTCCGCCGCCCACTGCTCCACGGCCCCGGCGCCCCGCCGCAGCAGCCGGGCACCGCCCGTGACGTTCCCCCGGGCGGCATGCGTGAGCCCCACGGCGACCTGCGCCAGACCCCGCCACAGGGCCCGGTCCTCCTCCGGCCCCGACTTCCAGGCGTCCTCGAACACTTCGTGCGCGTGGAACGGCTTCCCCGCGTCCAGCAGCTCCTGCGCCTCGGTCACGGTCTGCTCCGGAGCGCGTACGACGCCCTCGGGCTGCCGGGCCACCCCGTCGGCGCCGTACGGCAGGGGCCGCCCGAGCCCGTCCCGCGGCCGGGCATTGCGCGCCCGCCCCTCGCCGTCCCGGTCCCGCGCCCCGGCCTCCCGGCCCGACGACGCGCTGCTCCTGCGTCCTGTACTGCCCATACGTCCGATTGTCCCGCGCTCCCGGCCCGCTTCGGAGCCACCCAGGACGTGGGGTAAAGTGCTGTCCGCGTGATCACGCGGTTCACCGCGGGAAACGCACCGGGACGTGGCGCAGCTTGGTAGCGCACTTGACTGGGGGTCAAGGGGTCGCAGGTTCAAATCCTGTCGTCCCGACGGTGCGAAGGGTCTTCGCAGGCGAGAGCCTGCGGGGGCCCTTTTTCGTGTGGGTCGTTCGGACCGTGGTGAGGTCGCTTCCCGGAGCGCTGCCATGATGACGGTCATGCGTCTGACTCCGGTGGAGGCCACCCTGATCGGCACCACCGTGGGTGCGCTGGCCTCCTTCTCCAGCACGTGGTTCATCCAGCGGGCCACCTTGGCGCGCGAGCGCGAGAGCCGGATATGGGAACGGCGGGCGGCGGTCTACGAAGACGCGCTCACCTCGGTCAACCGCGGCGAGCGGTTCAGGGCGGGGGTCCTGGAGACGGGCGACCTGCCGGAGGTGCCCGGGCAGCGGGGGCGCGAGGTGGAGGCCGATCTGGTGTTGGCGCGGCTGAGGATCTACGGTTCGCGCCGTGTGGTGGACGCGCACCTGGGCACCATCGCCGCGATGACGGAATGGATCACGAGCTTCGCCACGTGGAGAGAGCAGGCGGCACACGGAAGAACCCCCGTCCGGGATCCGGCAACCGACCCTCTTTGGGGGACGGTGCTGCGGGAGGCGGAACGTGCCCGGAGCGTCGATCTCGAATTCGTGAGAATCGTCCAGGAGGAGATCCAGGCGGACGAGGCGGAACGTCCGCGCCGACCGCGCGCGCTGTGGTGGCGGCGCCCCTCGTGACAGTCCTTGCGACAGCCCTCGTGACATTGCCGGGCAGGGTTGCCGGCGCACGATCTCGATTTCGCACCAACTGCCGCGCTATCCTTATCGGTTCAGGATCGTGGGCATACTGATCCTGTTGTCGATCGGGGGATCACGGGTGACGTCGGCCGAATACACTGTGGAGCTGTCCCGCAACGAAAGGGTCCTCGGCGGCGGATTCCGTATGACACGGCATTTCGTCCTCACCGCCGACCACCACCTCGGGAACGAGATCCGTGAGCACGGCTCCGTGGATCTCCGGCTGCCGCAGGGCGTCCGGGTCGCCGGCACCGTGGAACAGCGCTGCCCGGACGCCGACTTGGCGCTGATCAGGCTTTACAGCGACGATCTACCCGGTCCCGAGATCTATTTCGACCAGGCGAGAAGAGGCGAGCCCTGGCGCACGGCCCGCCCCACTCCGTACGGCGGAATGCTGTACGGGACCGTGCTCAAGGCCTCCACTTTCCACCACGGAGCTCCCGGCCGCTCGGCCGTCGAAATACTCGTACTCGACTGTGCCGGTGCCGACGACGAGGAACAGCAGGCGAACCGCACCGCCTACACGGGACGCGCGGGGATGCCGATCGAACGCGCCGGGGCGGCCCGTTTCCCCGTCGTGCTCGGTGTCGCGATCCGGCTCAACAACGGCGGTGACGGCACCACCCATGAGGCGGACGGACAACCGCAGTTGGTCGCGGCGACGGTCAGAGAAGCCCTGAGACGGCTGCGCTGTCTGTGCCTCACCGAGGTGATCGAGTCGCTGTGGCCGGCGATCGCGGGCACGGACGCCACCCTGCAGCCGGGACCGACCGTGGAGCCCTCGCAGCCCGTGGAACTGTTCAGGATCGACGAGGTACAGCAGGACAGCGTCGTGCCGTACCGTGAGAAGTACGCAAGTGAAGTCCTCGCCCGTCTGCGCGAGTTCGGCTTCATCACCCCCGTCACCATCCCCAGCGCTCTGACGCGCGCGAATGACGAGACGGAGGGCCAGTCATGAATGCGGATCTCGAATCAGCCATCGACCTCGCCGAAGATCTGTTCCTCGGCGTGGGACGGACGGCCGAGGAGTCGGACCGGTCGACGTTCGAGGACTGCGCGGTGCGCCTGGAGTCCGCCGCTCTGCCGCCCGAATCGGCGGAGCGGCTGGTCCACCTGGCGAAGGTGCTGCTGGCGCTCCGGTTCGAAGCGGTCTCCCTGCGCGTCGTACGGCTGGCCCTGCGGCAGTTGGAGATCGCGGAGGCCGGCCCCTACGCCTTCGGGGCCGAGGTCTGGAGTGACGCGGCTGCTCTCCTCGCCGAGCACGAGCAGCTGGACCAGGCGCGATCAGCGCTGGTCACGGGCCTCGGCAAGGCGCGGAGAGGAGCGGGATCCCTGTGGCCCCGGATTCTCGCCAACCTCGCCGCTGTCAACCTGCGTTCGGGAAACACGGAGGACGCCGGCAGGTGGGCCGAGCTGGCCGAGGAGGCGCTCGACGCGCTGGGTGACTCCTGGGCCTCGGACCAGGCCGAGAAGGAGGAGGAAGCCGCGGTCCGGCTGCTGGTCCACTGGGTGCGGGCGGCCGCCACGACACCCCATGCCGACGCGGGGGACGAGGCGGCCCTGGCGTCCTTCACCCAGGCCGCCCGGCAGTTCTCCGAGGTGGCGGGTGACAGCCACTCCCTCTCCCTGAACGCGGCCTTCGACCTCGCGCTGCGGGCCATCAGGAATGCCGACGCCACCGGCCGGCCCGACCAGGCGGCCCGTGGCAGGGAAGCCCTGGAGATCATCGGCCTCCACGTCTCCGCCACTTACGGCACCGAGGACCCGCGCGCCCTGGCGGTCCGCGCCGTTCTCGCGAGCGCCGAGTTCGAAGCCACGGTCGCGGGTTCCGACCCCGGTCGCAGCAGTGCCCTTGCCGCCCTCGAGCACATCGCCGGCACGACCTCCGCGCTCCTCGGCGTCGACCACCCCCAGAGCCTCGCGACCCTCGACAGCCGTGCCCGCATACCGGCCGACCTGCCTGCTTCGCTGGAACTGCCGTACCACATCGACCACTTCTATCTGCCCCAGGACACCGCCGCGCGCAACGAGGCGAAGAAGGAAGCCCTGCGCAAGGAGGGTTCGCTGGTCAGGCTCATCGCTCACGGAGGGGCGTCCTATCTGCTCGAAGGCGCCAACAGATTCCGGCCGATCATGCTCGAAGCGCTGGACCGGCACGTTCACTTCGAGATCATCATCAGCAATCCGTGGAACAGCCTCGGGGTCTTCATCAACAAGGACCTTCACCCCGATATCGAGGTCACGGCCGACAACATCATCGAACACATCAGGAACAGCAAGTACTACGGCGAGACATTCGTCGCGGTGACCGAGGCCTACGAGGAACTGCGCGCGACGTACGGCGAGGCGATAGAACTGCGCCTCACGCCCATGGACATCCCGGCGACCACACTGCTGACGTCGGACGGCGGTTTCTACGAGCCCTATGTCACGACCGACCCCGAGTACCGGACCAGCCACGGCATGAAGACGTTCGAGGTCCGCTTCAACCGCGCCACCCGCCTTTACGAGGACAGCCTCGCGGGATTCGCGACCCAGTGGGAACTCGCCAGCAGTCTCGATCACTTCCGTGAATTCGAGGAGCAGTACCAGTCACGGCTGCGTTTACTGATGACGACACTGGCCAACGACGACAAGTAGTCCCGTCCACCCGGAAACGGGACCGCAGGGCTTCTTGGGGCAGTGACGGCTTCAGGAGACGGACAGATGCAGTGATCCGGCCCGCACGCTGTCCAGCACCTTGACCGACCCGACGAACAGCGCGTCGGGCAGCGCGTCGAGCGGCCAGAACTGCCAGCGCTCACAGCGGTCGGGCTCGCGGACCGTGATCCGTCCGTCGTATCCGAGTACGTCGACGCCGATCTGCATGTGGTGGTTGGCCTCGGGCTGGGGATCGGTGACGCATGCGACCCTCAACTCGACGGGGCGGATGCCGACTTCCTCCATGAGCTCCCGGGCGGTCGCCTCGAAGATCGACTCCCCGATCTCCAGGTGCCCCCCGGGCAGTCCCCAGCTGCCCTCGCCGAAGGTGTTCTTGCGCAGCCCCAGCAGTACACCGTCGGCCGACCGGACAATGGCCTGCACACCGACACGCACAACCGCGCCCATGTCTCTCCTCCTCGTCACAGATCCGGATAAGTGCCCGAGAAATTCCTGGCGTTCCCCGTGTGATCGAGTGCGTCACGCAGACCTGCGGCAACCTTCTCCGGGTCATGGAAGAGATGGCCGATACGCCGCTCGCACCCGTCGTCGATGACCACCGCCTGGCAGTCGGGGTCGACGAACAGATAGCTGCCGCTGCGCGTGGTGTTCCGGTACACCTGAAGTCGGATCCCGCGGTTGGCGGCCGCCTTCTCGCACCGAGCGACCACGTCCTCGAACTCCTGGTCGCTGACGGACAGCCAGTCCCGGTTGTCCGCGCCGTAGTTCGTCTCGGACATCTGATAGACCTTCCAGACGTCCGGAAGCCAGTCGTCCTCGAGCAGATTCAGGACGCCGGAGGCTCCGGACGCGTTCAGCCGGGTGACGACCGTTCCGAGTTTCACCTGTACGCGCCTGTGCTGTGTGCGTACCTCCTTCAGGAGTCCCAGGACGCGTTCGCGGTGCGGCGCGACTCCTGTGCGCATACGCCGATGCTGCTCCTTGTCGACGGACTCGATGGGCAGGGCGATCCAGGAGAGATGCGGCAGGATCCGCTCCATCGTCCGCAGCGGGGCCAGCCCGTTGGTGGACAGCACGACCCGGGGACCCGGCATGCCCGAGGGCAGCGGCCGGCTCAACTCGGCCACAAGGTCGGCCAGATAGGGCAGCAGCGTCGGTTCCCCACCCGAGATGACCACGCCCCTCACTTCTGCCCGGCGCAGAAGCCCGACAACCCGGAACGCGTCCGTTTCGGTCATCGAGGGAACCTCGTGCCGAGGCCCGAAGCAGAACGGGCAGCTCAGATTGCATTTGCCGAGCAGTCGAAGATCGACATAGGCCGGCAGCCGCAGGGTGGGTTCTGGCATTGCTCTCCAGGTGATGTTCGTGCGCAGGATGAGACTAGCGATGCGAGAGGCGTATTGAGGTACCCCGCACCCCGTTCGGCCCCCGGAGCCCGGGAAAACGCTTGGACGCCGTGGGTGCCGTCGAGGGACACTCCCATTCCCCGGCCCGCCGTACTCGCGCGATGGAGTCGCCGCGAGCTGTGCGAGGGCGCTTTCTCGAACGACACCTCTGACCGGAGTACGCGCCGGGCCGCCCTACGAGCTCACAGGACCGGGATGGGATTACCTGAATCACGCGAGGTTCCGCCACGCAGGGGCTCCGTGCTCCTCGCACTTCGTTACTACGGACGGGAGTTGGCCAGGCTCCGGCTGATGACCGTGCCCGCGATGCTGCTGCCGGCGCTGGGCAACACCGGCCTCAACTACATCGCGCCGCTGGTCGTCGCGAAGCTCGTCGGCCGCATCGCCGACGACTCCGGTATCGGCATCGGCTCGACACTGCCGTACGTCCTCTGGTTCGCGGGCGTCATGCTGCTGGCGGAGGGAGTGTGGCGCATCGGACTGCACTGCCTGAACCGCCTCGCCGCCCTCGGCGTCGAGCACCTGTACGTGATCGGCATGGACGAGCTGTTCGCCAAGGACGCGGCGTTCTTCCACGACAACTTCGCCGGGGCGCTGACCAAGCGGGTGCTGAGTTTCGCCTCCCGCTTCGAGGACTTCGTCGACACCCTGACGTTCAACGTCGTGGGCAGCGTCGTACCGCTGCTGTTCGGGTCGGTGGTGCTGTGGCGCTACGAACCGCTGCTCGTCGTCGGGCTGTTGGCGATGATCGCGGTGACGGCGCTGTGCGTCGCGCCCCTCATCCGGCGCCGCCAGGCACTCGTCCGCAAGCGCGAGGAGGCCATCGCCCGGGTGTCGGGCCATGTCGCCGACAGCCTGATGAACATGGACACGGTCCGGGCGTTCGCCGCCGAGCGCCGCGAGGCCGCCGAGCACCGTACCCGCGTCGCCCAGTCGCGGCGGCTCATGCTGAGGTCGTGGGACTACGGCAACCTGCGCATCGACACGCTGGTCGCGCCGATGTCCGTGCTGACCAACGTCCTGGGCCTGCTGCTCGCGGTCGCCATCGGCGGGGGCGAGCACGGTGTGGAGGCCGTCGTGGTCGCCTTCACGTACTACAGCAACGCGACGAAGATCATGTTCGAGTTCAACCAGATCTACCGCCGGCTGGAGAGCTCGATGACGGAGGCCGCGCAGTTCACCGAACTGCTGCTGGTTCCGCCGACCGTGCTCGACCCGGCGTCGCCGGAGCCGCTCCTGCCGGGGCCCGCCGACGTCCGCTTCGAGCAGGTGAACTTCGCCCACGGGGGCGGGAAACCGCTCTTCCAGGGCCTCGACCTGGCCGTGGCCGGCGGGACGAAGATCGGTCTCGTCGGCCGGTCCGGCGGCGGCAAGACCACGCTGACGCGGCTGCTGCTGCGGATGACGGACATCGACGGGGGGCGGATCCTGATCGGGGGCCAGGACATCAGCCGGATGCGCCAGGCCGACCTGCGCGGGCTGATCGCCTACGTGCCGCAGGACCCGGCGATGTTCCACCGCACGCTGCGCGACAACATCGCCTTCGCCCGACCGGACGCCACCGACGCCGAGATCCGCCGCGCGGCCGAGGCGGCACACGTCACGGAGTTCGCCGACGCGCTGCCGGACGGCTTCGACACCATGGTGGGCGAGCGCGGCATCAAGCTGTCCGGCGGACAGCGCCAACGGGTCGCCCTGGCCCGGGCGATCCTGCGTGACGCGCCGGTCCTGCTGCTCGACGAGGCGACCAGCGCCCTGGACTCGGAGAGCGAGATCCTCGTCCAGGAGGCGCTGTGGCGGCTCATGGAGGGGCGGACCGCGCTCGTGGTGGCGCACCGGCTGAGCACGGTCGCCACCATGGACCAGCTCGTCGTCCTCGACCGCGGACGGATCGTTGAGCAGGGCACGCACCAGGAACTGCTCGCGTCGGACGGCGCCTACGCGAAGCTGTGGCAGCACCAGTCGGGCGGTTTCCTCGCCGACAGCACGGTCACTGACAGCACTGTCACCGACAGCCCCGCCGGTGCAGACCTGCACTGAACCGGAGCGAAGAGCCGGCAGGCGTCGGACGGACTCCGTCGCCTGCCGGCCCCTACGGCGTCATCCGCCGCCGTCGAGGTCCGTGCGCCGGCGCAGGACGCGCAGCTCGTGGCCGTCGAGCCGCATCTCGTACAGCTTTCCGCGCGCGTTGTCGAAGGGACGGTGGAGGACCATCATCAGCACGCCGTCGAAGGTCCGGAACAGCATCCCGTGGCCGCTGTCGTCGCGGACCAGCGGCCGCTGCTGTTCCCACGGCCCTGTGATGTCACCGGACTTGGAGACGGCGCAGGTCTGCACATAGCCGCCGCTGACGGTGCCGTCCTCGCCGGCCACGTTCTTCTCGTACGTCGACCACAGCATGAGCAGCGCCCCGTCGGGCGTGCGGTACAGCTGAGGGCCGTCGGTGATGTAGGGCGCGAGCTGGTGCGGTACGCCGCCCGGGATCTGCTCGCCGAGCCAGGACGCGTCCGAGGCCTTGAACAGGAAGACCGGATCCCCGACGGTCGTTGTCAGGTCCGGAGCCAGCCGGACCGCTTCCATGGTTCCGTCGATGGTCTGCAGCCACTCGTGCGCGTACACCATCCACGGCTGCCCGGACGGGTCGACGTGGAGCGTGCCGTCGAGGGTCATGAGGTGGGGCGGCGGGGTGGGGCGTGAGGGGTCGACGACGGTGAAGGGCCCCAGCAGCGAGTCGGACACGGCGGTGATCGTGCCGCGCATGTGGTTCGGGAGCTGGAACGGGGCGCCCCACTGGTTGGGCGGTGGTACCGGAAGCGGCCTGTCCTGGTTGTGCAGCGTGGTGAACAGGTAGTACCTGCCGCCCCGTTCGTGCACCTCCGGAGCCCAGCCGCCGTCGGTCGCCCAGAGTCCCGGCTGCTCGGCCGTCAGGAACACCACGACGGGCCGCGTCCAGTCGCGCAGGTCGCGGCTGCGGTAGACCATCGTGCCGGTGCCGTCCACACCTGACACGGACGGGTCGTTGGAGGTGTAGAGGTGGTACGTGCGGGTCTTGTCGTCGGGGACGACGAAGGGATCGTGCAGCGGCATGTCGGGAAGCCGCATGGGTTCGGTGTTGGCCACGGCCGAAGGATACGTTCGCGCGGTGTCCGGGTTCACGGCCTGACCAGCAGCTGGAAGTCGAACGCGTACCGCGACGCCCGGTAGATGTGCGTCCCGTACTCGACCGGCCGGCCGGTGTCGTCGTACGCCGTGCGCTGCATCGTCAGCAGGGCGGCGCCCTCCTCCTCGTCGAGGCGTGCCGCCTCCTCGGCGGTGGCGGAGCGGGCGCCGATGGTCTGGCGGGCGCTGTGCAGGGTGATGCCGGCGGTGCGCATCATCCGGTACAGGCCCGTCGACTCCAGGCGGTCGGTGTCGAGGTCGAGCAGGGACGCGGGCAGGTGGTTGCACAGGAGGGCGACCGGCCGGCCGTGGGTGAGACGCAGCCGTTCCAGGACGATGACCTCGCTGCCCTCCGCCAGCCCGAGCGCTGCCGCGACGTCGGGGGACGCCGCTATGCGCTCGTTGCGCACCACCTGGGTGGTCGGGGCCTGGCCGGCCGACTCCAGGTCGTCGTAGAGGCTGCTGAGCTCGAGCGGGCGCTTGACCTGGCTGTGCACCACTTGCGTGCCGACACCGCGGCGGCGCACCAGCAGGCCCTTGTCGACCAGGGACTGGATGGCCTGGCGGACGGTCGGCCTGGACAGGCCGAGGCGGGTCGAGAGGTCGATCTCGTTGCCCAGGAGGTTTCCCGGGGCGAGGACCCCGTGCTCGATCGCCCCCTCCAGCTGCTGGGCGAGCTGGTAGTACAGCGGCACCGGACTGCCCCGGTCCAGGGCGAAGTCCAGCGAGTCGAGAGCGGCCGTCGCGGCACGTGCGGTGGGGCCGGACTTCGCCATGGGTGTACCTCCTTCTGGTGAGCTGACGAGACGTCAGGAGTGGCTGGGGAAACCGAGGTTGATGCCCGCGTCGGCCGGGTCCGGCCAGCGCGTGGTGATCACCTTGCCCTGGGTGTAGAAGGCGACGCCGTCGTTGCCGTAGACGTGCAGGTCCCCGAAGAGGGAGTCCTTCCAGCCGCCGAAGGAGTGGTAGCCGACGGGCACCGGGATCGGCACGTTCACGCCGACCATGCCCGCCTTGACCTCCAGCTGGAAGCGGCGGGCGGCGCCGCCGTCCCGGGTGAAGATCGCGGTGCCGTTGCCCCAACGGGAGTCGTTGATCAGCTTGATGGCCTCGTCGTACGACTCCGCGCGGACCACGACGAGCACCGGGCCGAAGATCTCGTCCCTGTACGCGTCCGCCGTCAGCGGCACCTTGTCGAGGAGGGATACGCCGAGGAAGAAGCCGTTCTCGTGGCCCTCGACCGAGTAGCCGGTGCCGTCGACGATCACCTCGGCGCCCTGTTCGGCGGCTGAGGACACGTACGACGCCACCTTGTCCCGGTGCTCGCCCGTGATCAGCGGGCCCATCTCGGAGGACGGGTCGTTGCCGGGGCCGATGCGCAGGTTCTTCGCGCGCTCGGCGATCTTGCCGACCAGCTCGTCGCCCGTGTCGCCGACCGCGACCACGACGGACACGGCCATGCAGCGCTCGCCCGCCGAGCCGTACGCCGCGTTGATCGCCTGGTCGGCGGCGAAGTCCAGGTCGGCGTCGGGGAGGACGAGCATGTGGTTCTTGGCGCCGCCCAGGGCCTGGACGCGCTTGCCGTGCTCAACTGCCTTGAGCTGGATGTACTTTGCGATCGGCGTCGAGCCGACGAAGGAGACCGCCTCGATGTCCGGGTGCTCCAGGATGCGGTCCACGGCCACCTTGTCGCCCTGCACGATGTTCAGCACACCGTCGGGCAGGCCGGCCTCGGAGGCCAGTTCGGCGAGGCGGAAGGAGGCCGACGGGTCCTTCTCGCTCGGCTTCAGCACGAAGGTGTTGCCGCACGCGATGGCGAGCGGGAACATCCACATCGGCACCATGGCAGGGAAGTTGAACGGCGTGATGCCCGCGACGACGCCCAGCGGCTGCCGGATCGAGGCCACGTCCACCCGGGTCGAGACCTGTGTGGACAGCTCACCCTTCAGCTGCACGCTGATCCCGCAGGCCAGCTCCACGATCTCCATGCCGCGCGCGACCTCGCCGAGCGCGTCCGAGTGCACCTTGCCGTGCTCGGCGGTGATCAGCTCGGCGATCTCGTCGCGGTGCGCGTCCAGCAGCTCGCGGTACTTGAACAGGATCGCCGTGCGCTTGGCCAGCGAGGAGACGCCCCAGCTCTCGAACGCGGCCTTCGCGGAGGCGACGGCGGCGTCCACCTCCTCGACGGCCGCGAACGCGACCTGCTTCTCCTGCGCGCCCGTTGCCGGGTTGTAGACGGTGCCGTGGCGGCCGGAAGTGCTGTCGACGGGCTTGCCGTCGATCCAGTGGGTGATGGTCTTCATGGTGCGGGGGCCTTTCGCAAAGGGGTCACGCAGGGGGGATGTCAGGGGGCGTCAGAGGTGGCGGCGCTGGTCGGCGACCTGGCGGTCGTACTCCTCGCGGGCGGTCAACGCCGCCTCGCGGGAGGCGACTTCGGCCACCGGTACCTCCCACCAGGCCTCGGCCGGGGGAGCGGTCGGGGTGGCGGTGTCGGTCTCGACGTAGACGCAGGTCGGGCGGTCGGAGGCGCGGGCCGTGGCAAGCGCCTCGCGCAGCTCGCGCACCGTCTTGGCGCGCAGGACGTCCATGCCGAGGCTGCCCGCGTTGGCGGCCAGGTCGACGGGGAGCGGGGCGCCGGAGAAGGTGCCGTCGGCGGCGCGGTAGCGGTAGGCGGTGCCGAAGCGCTCGCCGCCGACGTACTCGGAGAGGCCGCCGATGGAGGCGTAGCCGTGGTTCTGGATGAGGAGGAGGTTGACCGGCAGGCCCTCCTGGACGGCGGTGACGATCTCGGTCGGCATCATCAGGTAGGTGCCGTCGCCGACCAGCGACCAGACCGGGGTGTCGGGGGCGGCCTGCTGGACGCCGATGCCGGCCGGGATCTCGTAGCCCATGCAGGAGTAGCCGTACTCCAGGTGGTACTGGCGGCGGCCGCGCGCCCGCCAGAGCTTGTGCAGGTCGCCGGGGAGCGAACCGGCCGCGTTGATCACCACGTCGTCGTCGCCCACGACCGCGTCCAGGGCGCCGAGCACCTGGGTCTGGGTGGGTACGGCGTTCTCGTCGGGCGCGGTGAAAGCCGCGTCGACAACCTGCTCCCACCGGTTCTTGCCGTCGCGGTACTCGGCCTCGTAAACCGAGTTCACACGGTGATCCGACAGTGCCTCAGTCAACACCGTGAGCCCTGCCCGCGCGTCGCAGACGACCGTCCGCGCCGCCAGCTTGTGCGCGTCGAACGCGGCGATGTTGAGGTTGACGAACCGGACGTCCGGCTTCTGGAAGAGCGTGTTGGACGCGGTGGTGAAGTCCGTGTAGCGGGTGCCGACGCCGATCACCAGGTCGGCCGTACGCGCGATGTCGTCGCTGATCGCCGTGCCGGTGTGACCGATGCCGCCGAGGTCGGCGGGGTGGTCGTGGCGCAGCGAGCCCTTGCCGGCCTGGGTCGAGGCGACCGGGATGCCGGTGGCTTCCACCAGAGCCTTCAGTGCCTCCTCGGCCCTGCTGTGGTGGACCCCGCCGCCTGCGACGATCAGCGGACGCTCGGCGGCCCGGATCGCCGCCACGGCCTCCGCCAGCTCGAACGGGTCCGGAGCCGGACGCCGTACGTGCCACACACGCTCGGCGAAGAACTCCTCCGGCCAGTCGTACGCCTCGGCCTGCACGTCCTGGGGGAGGGCCAGGGTGACCGCGCCGGTCTCGGCGGGGTCGGCGAGGACGCGCATGGCGCCCAGCGCGGAGGGGATCAGGGCCTCCGGGCGGGTGATGCGGTCGAAGTACCTCGACACCGGGCGCAGGGTGTCGTTGACCGACACGTCCGCCTCGGTCGGGTGCTCCAGCTGCTGGAGCAGCGGGTCGGCGGCGCGCGTGGCGAAGTAGTCGCCGGGCAGGAGCAGGACCGGCAGGCGGTTGATGGTGGCCAGCGCGGCGCCGGTGACGAGGTTCGTGGCGCCGGGGCCGATGGACGTCGTCACCGCCTGCGCGGAGAGACGGTCGAGCTGACGGGCGTAGCCGACGGCCGCGTGCACCATGGACTGCTCGTTGCGGCCCTGGTGGTAGGGCATCGTGTCCTCGCCCGCCTCCAGCAACGCCTGGCCGACACCGGCAACGTTGCCATGACCGAAGATGCCCCAGGTACCCGCGATCAGCCGGTTGCGCACGCCGTCGCGCTCGGTGTACTGGACGGACAGGAAGCGCACCAGGGCCTGGGCGACGGTCAGGCGGCGGGTGGGGGTGCTCATCAGGACTTCTCCGGGGCCGTGTAGAGGGGGAGGCGGGCGTCGACCGGTTGGTCGGGCCAACTGTCGCGGACCCAGGCGTGATCGGGGTGGTCGCAGATCAGCCAGGCACGCTCGGGCTCGGGGCCCGCCATGACGTTGAGGTAGTACATGTGGTGGCCGGGCACGGCCATGGAGGGCCCGTGCCAGCCGTCGGGGATCAACACCACGTCGCCGCCGCGCACTTCGGCCAGGACGTCCGTGTTGCGACCTTGTCCGGAGGGGGAGACGCGCTGGTAGCCGAGGCCGGGTGTGCCGTCGTGGTCGGCGAATTCGAAGTAGTAGACCTCTTCGAGGACGGACTCCTCGCCGGGCCGGTGCTCGTCGTGCTTGTGCGGCGGGAACGACGACCAGTTGCCGCCGGGGGTGATCACCTCGACCGCGATGAGTTTGTCGCACTCGAAGACGCCTGCCGCACCGAAGTTGTTGACCTGGCGGGAGGAGTTCCCGGTGCCACGCAGCTCGACCGGTACCGAGGAGGCCGGTCCGTAGCGGGCGGGCAGCCGCCTGGTGCAGCGCGCGCCGGTCAGCGCAAACCGTCCGCCGCCGTCGCTCGTGACGGTCGCACGGGCGTCCCGCGGCACGTACGCGAAGTCGCTGACACCACTGAACACGCTGTCGCGGCCGGTGAGTTCGAAGGTGTCGTGGCCGAAGTCGTCGGCGGCGGAGACGGTGCAGGCGCCGCTGAGCGAGAGCACGATCCACTCGCTGTCACCGGTGTCGAAGGTGTGCGTGCCGCCCGGCGGCAGCTCCAGGACACGCAGGCTGGAGTAGCCCCAGCCGGCCTTCTCCGGGGTGACGTCCACGACGTACGGGCCGCCGAGGGCCTTTCCTGCGGGAAGGTGGTAAGTCATTTGGCACTCCTCCGTGTCACAGCAGGCCTACGGCCGTGTCGACCGCTGTCTCCACACTGCCCTCGGCCGGGTAGAGCAGCGACCGGCCGACCACCATGCCCACGACGGTCGGCAGCCGCAGGGCCTTGCGCCAGCGCTCGTACGCCCCCTCCTGGTCCTCGCCCACCTCGCCGCCGAGGAGGACGGTCGGCAGCGTGGAGGTCTCCAGGACCTCGCCCATGTCGTCCGGGTCCTCGGTGACGGGGAGCTTCAGCCAGGTGTAGGCGGAGGTGCCGCCCAGGCCCGCGGCGATCGCGATGGACTTGGTGACGGCCTCGGCCGACAGGTCGTTGCGGACCTTGCCGTCGGTCCTGCGCGAGATGAAGGGCTCGACGAACAGGGGGAGCCGGTGTGCCGCCATGGCGTCGATCGCGCGGGCCGTGGACTCCAGGGTGGTCAGCGAGCCGGGGTCGTCGTAGTCGATGCGGAGCAGCAGCTTGCCCGCGTCGAAGCGGAGGCGGGCGATGTCCTCGGCGCGGTGGCCGGTGAAGCGGTCGTCCATCTCGAAGGCGGCGCCCGCCAGGCCCCCGCGGTTCATCGAGCCCATGACGACCTTGTTCTCCAGCACCCCGAGCAGGAGCAGGTCCTCCAGGATGTCCGCGGTGGCCAGTACCCCGTCGACGCCGGGCCGGGACAGCGCGACGCACAGGCGCTCCAGCAGGTCCGCGCGGTCGGCCATGGCGAACCGGCGGTCGCCGACGCCGAGCGCGCCGCGTGCCGGGTGGTCGGCGGCCACGATCATCAGGCGGCCGCTGTCGCCGACGAGCGGGCGGCGTACGCGCCGGGCGGCCGCCTCGGCGATGGCCTCGGGATGCCGGGCCCTGACCGAGACGAGGTCGGGGATGCTGATGGTCAAGGGGGAAGCTCCGTTCAGGGAGTGGCTCGCGCGAGGAGGTCTTCGACCTCGGCCTCGGTGGGCATCGCGGAGGAACAGGCGAGACGGGAGGCGACGAGGGCGCCGGCCGCGTTGGCGTACCGCATGATTTCGGCCAACTCCCAGCCGGACAGCAGTCCGTGGACGAGAGAGCCGCCGAAGGCGTCGCCCGCGCCGAGGCCGTTGGCCACCTCGACGGGCACCGGCGGGACCTCCGCGATGGTGCCGTCGCGGTGCACCGCGAGCACGCCCTTGGGGCCCTGCTTGACGACCGCCAGTTCCACGCCCGCCTCCAGCAGCGCCTCGGCGCACGCACGCGGCTCCCGGACGCCCGTGGCCACCTCGCACTCGTCGAGGTTGCCGACCGCGACCGTGGCGTGCCGCAGCGCCTCCGCGTAGTACGGACGGGCCTCCTGCGGGTCGCGCCAGAACATCGGGCGCCAGTCGAGGTCGAAGACCGTGGTGCCCGCCCTGTCGCGCGCCTTCAGGGCGGCGAGCGTGGCCGAACGGCTCGGCTCCTCGCTCAGCCCCGTGCCGGTGATCCAGAAGACCTTGGTCGCCCGAATGGCGAAGAAGTCCAGCTCCTCGGTGTGTATCTCCAGGTCAGGGGCTTTAGGCTGCCGGTAGAAGTAGAGAGGGAAGTCATCCGGCGGAAAGATCTCGCAGAAGGTCACCGGTGTCGGGTAGGCGGCGACGGGCGCGACCCAGCGGTCGTCGACGCCGAACTCCTTCAGCGCCTCGTGCAGATAGGTGCCGAAGGGGTCGTCCCCGGTGCGGGTGATCACCGCGGTGGCCCGGCCGAGCCGGGCCGCGGCGACCGCCACGTTGGCGGCCGAACCACCGAGGAACTTGCCGAAGGTCTCGACCTTGGCCAAGCCCACGCCCGACTGCAGGGGGTAGAGATCGACTCCGATACGGCCCATAGTGATCAAGTCGAAGGTCTGGGCTGACTCGGCCATGCGCGACGCTCCTCGATCTGGACTGGGGATGCGGGTCCCAGTGGGCCTGCCGCCTCCCAGGTGTAGGCCTCGGGGGCCGACCCTGTCAATAGTTTGTACTTACATTCGGACCTGATCGTGAAATGATGTCTTAACAAAGTATTGACACCGGACCCGGCCGGGGGTTTGATCCCGTCCCAGGCCAACCGCCGCGTTTGCGGCAGACGACCCGGACATGCCAAGATCCCGGGCCCTGGATCTTCGTGATCCCCCTCTCCCTTTCCCCCGCAACGCACAGTGAGGTGCCAGGAAAGATGGACCGCTCTTCTCACCCCCGCTCCCGCAGGTTCGCCCCCGTAATCGCGGTGGCAGCGGCGGCTGCCCTGACCCTCGCCGGCTGCTCCAGCAGTTCCGGGGGCAAGAAGTCCGAAGAAGGGGGCGCCGACGCCTCCGCGGGCAAGGCCACCACGCCGCGTATGACCGTCGCGCTGGTCACGCACCAGGCGCCCGGCGACACCTTCTGGGACATCGTCCGCAAGGGCGCCCAGGCCGCCGCGGACAAGGACAACATCAAGCTCATCTACTCCGCCGACCCGAACGCGGGCAACCAGTCCAACCTGGTGCAGAACGCGATCGACCAGAAGGTCGACGGCATCGCGGTCACCCTCGCGAAGCCGGACGCCCTCAAGACGGTCATCGGCAAGGCGGAGTCGTCCAACATACCCGTGGTGGGCCTCAACTCCGGTGTGAGCGACTGGAAGAAGCTCGGCCTGATGGAGTTCTTCGGCCAGGACGAGACCGTGGCGGGTGAGGCCTTCGGCAAGAAGCTGAACGACCTCGGTGCCAAGCACGCGGTCTGCGTCGTCCAGGAGCAGGGCAACGTCGGCCTCACCCAGCGCTGCGACGGCCTGAAGAAGACCTTCTCCGGCAAGACCGACGTCCTCAACGTCAACGGCACCGACATGCCGTCCGTGAAGTCGACGATCACCGCCAAGCTCAAGCAGGACTCCTCCATCGACTACGTGGCCACGCTCGGCGCTCCGTACGCGCTGACCGCGGTGCAGTCGGTGTCGGACGCCGGCAGCAAGGCGAAGGTCGCGACCTTCGACCTGAACAAGGACCTCACGAGCGCCATCAGCAAGGGCACGATCGAGTTCGCGGTGGACCAGCAGCCGTACCTGCAGGGCTACCTGGCGGTCGACTCGCTGTGGCTCTACAAGAACAACGGCAACTACAGCGGCGGCGGTGAGCAGCCCGTACTGACCGGCCCGGCCTTCGTCGACAAGTCGAACGTCGAGGCGGTGGCCAAGTTCGCCGCGAAGGGCACTCGGTGATCAGTATGTCGCAGCACGCCGAGCCGGCGGTGACCACACCGCCGGCCCCCGGCCCCAAGGGGACCGACGGCCGTACGGCCGAACGTTCCCTGGTCGTCAGGGTGTTGGCCCGGCCCGAGGTGGGTGTCTTCCTCGGTGCCGTCGCGGTGTACGTGTTCTTCCTGATCGCCGCGCCGCCGGTGCGCGACGCCAGCTCGATGGCGAACATCCTGTACCAGTCGTCCACCCTCGGGATCGTGACGATCCCGGTGGCGCTGTTGATGATCGGCGGGGAGTTCGACCTGTCGGCCGGTGTCGGGGTGATCACCTCGGCCCTGACCGCGAGCATGATCAGCTACCAGCTGACGATGAACGTGTGGGTCGGTGTGATCGCCGCACTGATCGTGTCGCTGGGCATCGGGTTCTTCAACGGCTGGATGGTGGTCAAGACCGGCCTGCCCAGCTTCCTGGTCACGCTGGGCACGTTCCTGATCCTGCAGGGCGTCAACCTCGCGGTGACCAAGATGGTCACCGGCAACGTGGCGACCGACGACATCAGCAACATGGACGGCTTCGGCCAGGCCCAGAAGGTCTTCGCCTCGAGCTTCGACATCGGCGGCGTCCAGGTGAAGATCACCGTCTTCTGGTGGCTGCTGTTCGCGGCGATCGCCACCTGGGTGCTGCTGCGCACCAAGTACGGCAACTGGACTTTCGCGGTCGGCGGCAACAAGGACAGCGCGCGGGCCGTCGGTGTGCCCGTCGCCTTCACCAAGATCTCGCTGTTCATGCTGGTCGGCTTCGGCGCCTGGTTCGTCGGCATGCACCAGCTGTTCACGTTCAACACCGTCCAGTCCGGCGAAGGCGTCGGTATCGAGCTGATCTACATCTCCGGAGCGGTGATCGGCGGCTGCCTGCTGACCGGCGGCTACGGCTCGGCGATCGGCCCGGTCTTCGGCGCGTTCATGTTCGGCATGGTGCAGCAGGGCATCGTCTACGCCGGCTGGAACCCCGACTGGTTCAAGGCCTTCCTCGGCGTCATGCTGCTCGGCGCCGTCCTGATCAATCTGTGGGTCCAGCGCACCATGACCCGGAGGTGACCCGATGACAAGCAACGGAACCGGAACCCACGGAGCCGTCCTCCAGGACAGCCCGGCCGAGGGCGAGGACCGCCCGATCGTCGAACTGCGCAACGCGGGCAAGGCGTACGGCAACATCCGCGCCCTGCACGGCGTGAGCCTTCAGGTCCGCCCCAGCCAGGTCACCTGCGTCCTGGGCGACAACGGCGCCGGCAAGTCCACCCTCATCAAAATCATCTCCGGCCTGCACCAGCACACCGAGGGCGAGTTCCTCGTCGACGGGCAAGCGGTGCGCTTCACCACCCCGCGCGACGCGCTGGACCGCGGCATCGCCACCGTCTACCAGGACCTGGCGACCGTCCCGCTGATGCCGGTGTGGCGCAACTTCTTCCTCGGCTCCGAGATGACCAAGGGCCCCTGGCCCGTGCGCCGCCTCGACATCGAGAAGATGAAGAAGACCGCGGACGAAGAACTGCGCAACATGGGCATCGTCCTGGACAACCTGGAACAGCCCATCGGCACCCTCTCCGGCGGCCAGCGCCAGTGCGTCGCGATCGCCCGCGCCGTCTACTTCGGCGCCCGCGTCCTCATCCTGGACGAGCCCACCGCGGCCCTCGGCGTCAAGCAGTCCGGTGTCGTGCTCAAGTACATCGCCGCCGCCCGCGACCGCGGCCTGGGCGTCATCTTCATCACCCACAACCCCCACCACGCCTACATGGTCGGCGACCACTTCAGCGTCCTGCGCCTGGGCACCATGGAACTGTCCGCCGAACGCAGCGACATCACCCTGGAAGAGCTCACCAACCACATGGCCGGCGGCGCCGAACTCGCTGCCCTCAAGCACGAGTTGTCACAGGTCAGCGGCGTCGACGTAGAAGAACTCCCCGAGCAGGAGGACCTCACCGCACCCGTGGCGAAGACCCCGGAAGGGAACTCCTGAGATGACGGGCGCCCTGGACCGCATCCGGGTCGGGTCGGCCCCCGACTCGTGGGGCGTCTGGTTCCCCGACGACCCCCGGCAGGTGCCCTGGGAACGCTTCCTGGACGAGGTCGCCGAGGCCGGCTACTCGTGGATCGAGCTGGGACCGTACGGCTACCTGCCGACCGACCCGGCCCGCCTCACCGACGAGATCGCCAAGCGGGACCTGAAGGTCTCGGCGGGCACGGTCTTCACCGGCCTGCACCGCGGCCCCTCCGTCTGGGAGTCCACCTGGGAGCACGTCAGCCAGGTCGCCGCGCTCACCCAGGCCATGGGTGCGCGCCACCTGGTGGTGATCCCCTCCTTCTGGCGGGACGACAAGACCGCCGAGATCCTGGAGCCGCCGGAGCTGACCGGCGAGCAGTGGGCCCACCTGACCAAGGGCATGGAACGGCTCGGCCACGAGGTGAAGGAGACGTACGGCCTCGACCTCGTCGTGCACCCGCACGCGGACACGCACATCGACACCGAGGACCACGTCGAGCGCTTCCTCGACTCGACCGACGACGAGCTGGTCAACCTGTGCCTGGACACCGGGCACTACGCCTACTGCGGCGGCGACAGCGTCAAACTGATCGAGACCTACGGCGAACGCATCGGCTATCTGCACCTCAAGCAGGTCGACCCGGAGATCCTCGCGGACGTCGTGGCGAACGAGGTTCCCTTCGGCCCGGCGGTGCAGCGCGGCGTGATGTGCGAACCCCCGTCCGGCGTACCCGAGTTGGAGCCGGTGCTGGTGGCGGCACAGCGGCTCGGCGTGGAGCTGTTCGCCATCGTCGAGCAGGACATGTACCCCTGCGAGCCGGACAAGCCGCTGCCCATCGCGGTGCGCACCCGCAAGTTTCTGAGGTCCTGCGGCGCCTGAACCCGAAGGGGGACCACCATGGCCCGGCCCGGAACGTTGCAAGTCGCCGTCGTCGGTACAGGCAAGATGGGCGCCGACCATGTCCGCCGTATCCAGGAGGTCACCAGCGGGGCCCGGGTGACCGCCGTCGTGGACGTCGACGCGGAGCGCGCCAAGGCCGTCGCGGCCCGCGTCGACGGCTGCACCGCCTACACCGACCCGGCCGCCGCGATGGCGGCGGCCGACGTCGACGCCGTCCTGATCGCCTCCCCGGGGCCCGCCCACGAGGCGGCCCTGCTGGCGGCGTTCGAGCACGACCTGCCCGTGCTGTGCGAGAAGCCGCTCACCCCGGACGCGGCCTCCGCCCTGCGGGTGCTGGAAGCGGAGCAGAAGCTGGGCCGTCGCCGGGTCCAGGTCGGCTTCATGCGGCGCTACGACGCCGAGTACATGAGGCTCAAGGCCCTGCTGAACACTGGCCAGTTGGGCCGCCCGCTGATGCTGCACAACCGGCACCGCAACCTCGCCTCCCCGCCCGGCTGGCACAGCGAGATGCTCATCAACGACTCCGTCGTGCACGAGATGGACGTGACGCGCTGGCTTCTCGACCAGGAGATCACCGCCGTCACGGTGCTGCGCCCGAGGCCGTCCGCGAACGCGCCGGACGGGGTGCAGGACCCGCAGTTCGTCGTCTTCGAGACCGACGGCGGCGCGATCGTCGACGTCGAGATCTTCGTCAACTGCGGCTTCGGCTACCAGGTCCAGGCCGAGGTGGTCTGCGAACGCGGCACCGCCCGCATCGGCGACGGCCACGCCATGGTCACCAACATGGCCGGCCGCTGGGGCGGCACCATCGCCCAGGACTTCGTCGAACGCTTCGCCGACGCCTACGACCGCGAGGTCCAGGCCTGGGCCGACGCCACCCGCCGCGGCGAGGTCACCGGCCCGAGCGTGTGGGACGGCTACGCGGTGGCCGCGGTGTGCGAGGCGGGCGTACGGGCACTGGAGGAGGGCGGCCGGGTGGAAGTGGGACTGGTGGAACGGCCCGCGCTCTACCGCTGAGCGTCCAGTTCCCGTGTGAACACGACGCGAGGGGGCTGACCCGGCCCGTTGTACTCCTCCGCCACGCGGGCGTCGAAGCCGAGGCTGCGGTGGAAGGCGATCGACCCCTCGTTGCCGACGGAGGTGATCGCTTTCAGCCGAACCGCCCCCTGCCCCCGCGCGGCGTCGGTGAAGGCGGCGTACAACTCCCGCCCCAGCCCGGTACCTCGGGCGTCGTCCCGCGTCGCGACCAGATGCACGTACCCCGTTCCGTCGGGCGTAACGAACCCGATGAGATAACCGAGGATGCCGTCCTCGGCACGGGCGACCAGACAGGTCTCCCCGAACTCGTGCACCAGCGTCAGGAGATGGAGCGCGCGCATGTCCCGGTCGCCCCAGTAGCGGGGCTGGTCGGCGAGGACCTGCTGGATGTCGGTGACTTGGGCGGGGGCGATGTGTGCGGCCATCCGCCGATCATGGCAGCCGTGCAACTGCGGCGCGGCCCCGGCCGTCCTTTGAGTGACGGTGGGGGGCGCGGATGGGGCTCGTGCGGATGACGCTTCCGGTGCCGCGTGCGGTGGCCCGGCTGGTGCCGGGGGTGGGGCGGCCGTTGCTGGGGGCGGCGCTGTTCTGGTGCGTGCTGCCCCGCTGGGTGCTGCTGCGGCCACCGTCGACAGCAGGCCGGCTGGCGGCGGCTGAGGAACTGGTCGCCCTGTACCGGCCGTTGTCCGACCCCGACCGGCTGTCCCGTGCCCTGGCTCTGCGGGCGTTCGCGCTCATGCTGTCGGGGCGGAACGAGGAGGCGTGTGCGGCGGCGGACGCCTCGCTCGCGGTCCCGGGCGCGCGGCCGTCGGTGGCGCAGTCCGCGTACACCGTCCATGTGCGGGCGCAGGCACTCGACGGCCTCGGCCGGTACGAGGAGGCCCTGGAAGCGGCCCGGGAGGCCGTCGAGGAGTATCGCCGAGCCCCCTCTCCGGAGCGCCGTGACCGGACGCTCGGCAACCTGCCGGGAGCCCTGCGCACCCACGCGCTGCTGCTGGCCAGGCTGGGCCGCACGGCGGAGTCCGTCACGGTGTACGAGGAGTGCGTCACGCTCCTACGGGCCATGTCCATGAGGGAGTTGGCGCACGTTCAGCTGGTCCACCCGCGGGTCTACGCCGAACTGGTCGGCGGGCTGCGGACCCTCGGCCGCTACGAGGCGGCGCTGGCGGTCGCCCCGGAGGCCCGCGAGGCGGTGTACGACTCGATGGCGTGGTTCATGCCCGAGATCGTCCTGGCGCTGAGAGTGTCGCTTCTGAGGGACCTGGCCGCCTGCGAGAGCGCGACAGGTCGGCGGACGCAGGCGCGTGACACCGCCGAGGAGGCGGTTGCGGAGGCGCATCGGCTGGCCGAGCGGTATCCGGCCTCGGGCGAGTGGCTGTTGACTGCATCCCTGGAGGGGCTGGCCACCGTTCTCGATGAACTCAGGGCCTACGACGACGAGTTGACCGCCCTGCGCGAGCTGGCCGACCTGCATGCCCGCCGCGACGACGGCCCCTCGCTCGCGGAAACCCTGGACGACATCGCTCGCTGCCTGGGGCAGACCGGCGACGACCGGGCGGCGATGGTGGAAGCGGAGCGCGCCGTGACCGTCGCCCGGCGCGTGGCGGAACGCGAGCCCGAGCGCCACGAGCCGCTGCTCGCCCGACTGCTGGGGAATCTGAGTATCCGTCAGCAGGACGCCGACGAACCGGAGTCGGCCGTGCCGACCGCGCGCGAGGCGGTGACGCTCACCAGGCGGCTGGCCGAGGCCGACTGGACGACGTACCAGCCCCAGACCGCCCGCCGACTCCGCGTCCTCGGCCAGGCCCTGCGCCGTACCGGCGCATACGCCGAGGCCGTCACCTGCTACGAGGAGGCGGAGGCCGCCCTGCGGGAATTGCTGGACGGCGGCGGCGACCACACGGCCGAACTCGCCCTGACGCACTCGCGGTTGGCCACCACCCTCCGCACGGCGGCCCGGGCCCACCTCGACGCCGACCGCACCGCCGAGGCCGTCACGGCCCTGCGCTCCCTGCTCGCCCTCACCCGCCGGACCGACGCCCCGGACGTCCACGCCCGCTGTGTCACGACGTTCGCCGAGATCCGCGCGGAGCGGGGGAGCGACGTGACGCGGGCGTGGGAGCGGGCGACCGGGGAGCCGTACCCGACGTTCGTCTACAGGCGGGTCCGCGGCCGCGGCTCGAACCCCGCCGCGCGGTAGCACTCGTCGATCAGCGTCATCGTCGCCACCGCGTCGTCCGCGTCCAGCGGCAACGGGGTGCCCTCCCGCACATGGGCCGCGAACGCGTCCAGTTGGTAGGTGTACGACGAGCGGGTGCCGAGCCGTTCGGTCCGCGCGCCCTCCTCTGTGCGCACGACGATCCGGTCGTCCATCTGAGGGAGGACGAAGTTCGGGGTGTACGCCTCGCCCCGGCTGCCGACGATGCGGCAGCTCATCTCCAGCTTGTCGTACGCCATGTGGCAACGGGCCGACCCGGTGGCCCCGCCCGGGAACTCCAGCTCGGCGTCGAGCCATGCGTCGACCCCGGGTGCTCCGGCACGCTCGCCACCCCGCGCCGAGACGAGCCGCGGCGCACCGCCCGCCCAGGGCGCCAGCATCCGCAGGGCGTGCAGGCTGTAGCAGCCCAGGTCCATCACGGCGCCGCCCGCGAGCGGCAGGGACCAGCGCGGGTCGGTGTCCGCGGGCGCCTGGATCGCGACCATCGCCTCCACCCGCTGCAGGTCGCCCAGTTCACCGCCGGCGAGGAGCTCGTGCAGGCGGCGGGTGAGCGGGTGGAAGAGGTAGTGGAAGCCCTCCATGAACGCCGTGCCGGCCTTCGCCGCCGCCTCCCGCACCTCGGCGGCCTCCTCGGCGTTGCTCGCCGACGGCTTCTCGCTCAGGACGTGCTTGCCGGCCGCGAGGGCGGCGAGGTTCCACGGGCCGTGCAGCCCGTTGGCGAGCGGGTTGTAGACGACCTCGACCTCGGGGTCGGCGAGCAGGTCGGCGTACGAGTCCGCGACCCGCTCCACGCCGTGCTCGGCCGCGAAGGCCTCGGCGCGGGACCGGTCGCGGGCGGCCACCGCGACGAGGCGGTGGCCGCCCGCCCGGGCCGGGTCGATCAGGGCGCGTTCGGTGATCCGTGCGGCGCCCAGGACACCTATGCGCAGTGGTTCGCGGACGGGTTCGCTCATGACGTCCGTTCCTCCTCAGTCCGTTCGTGCAGGGTCGGTGTGCCGTCGGCGTGGGAAGTAGCGGCGGGCGAGGTCCTGGGCGTGGGCGACGGTGCACTCGACCAGTTCGAAGGCGGGCAGGCCTCCGGCGTAGTAAGTGTGGTCCCGGCCCTGCAGTGCGTCGAGCCGGTCCAGGACGCCGTCCGCGAGGTCGTCGCTGCCGAAGTGCGGCATGAACGCCCACTGCCGCCGCAGGTGCACCTCCTCCAGTCGCCCGCCGAGCCCCGCGACGTCCTCCCGCAGCAGAGCGGTCACGTCCTCGGGGCGGCCGTAGGAGTAGAAGGTCCGCACGTCGCTGTCCGGGTAGCGGTGGTGGTACGAGACGCAGTGGCCCCTCGCCTCGCGGGTCGCGGTGTACCGGTCGAGGAAGTAGAAGGCGTTGTCCGGCAGTCCGGACGCGGTGGCGAGGGTGGTGTGGTAGGCGTGGGAGAGGATCCGCGCGGCGAGATCGCGCTCCTGCGAACTCGCGTCCAGGACCGGCAGGATCCGGTCCAGGGTGACGGCGAGCACCAGGTCGTCCGCCTCCAACGGGCCGGAGTCCGTGTGGACCCGCACCCCACCCGCGTGTCGTTCGACCGACTCCACGCGCACCGCGCACCGTACGTCCTTCAGCTCCGCCGCGACCCGGCGCCACAGCGTGGCGAAACCGCCCGTGACCGTGAACGCAGCTGTGTGGCCGAGGAGTTCGGGCGTGGGGGCCAACAGCCCCGTCATCTCCGCGTACTTGACGAAGTACAGCGCGGGCACGTCGTCGTCGAGATAGCCGTACCCGGCCGCCGTGTACCCCGTGCCGAACGACTCGGCCATGGACTCCAGGCCGTGTTCGGCGAGCCAGCGGGTCACGGGTGCGGCCAGGGCGCGCGCGGAGTGCGCGAGCCCGGGATCCGTGATGTGCGGGAACTCGCGCTCGCGCAGCGTCTGATAGCGCAGGAAGGCGTCGCCGCGGAGGAACGACATGGCCTGGCGGGCCGCGGTGCGCCCCTCGACGTCGAGGACGCGGTACCGGGTGGTGCGCTCCGTCTCCACGTCCAGCTCCGTCACCAACTCCGCGATCCGCTCGTACCGGTTGGTGCAGATGTGGCCGCCCAGATCGTGGGCCCGGCCGTCGACGTCCACGCTCTGGCACTTCCCGGCGACGGCGTCCTGTTCCTCCAGGACGGTCACCCGGTGACCGGCGCGCTCCAGTTCACGGGCGATGGCGAGACCGCTCGGTCCCGCACCGACGACGATCACACTGCGGGAGCCTTCGGCGTCGAGACGGTGGCGTAACTCCTCCTCCGCGAAGGCGGGTTCGGGGGAGTTGCCGTCGGGCCCGGATATCTCACCGACGTTCATGTGCGTCGCTCCTCGGTCGGTCGGACATGAGTGGGTCTCATGGTGGTACGCGGAGATCTCATGGGCGTGACCGACAGGGACAACGTGGTGGTTCACACACTCTCGTGCTCCGGGCGCCGGAGGCCGGCCTGCGCCCGGAGCACGAGGGACTGGGGCCGCCCGTCAGGCGGTGCGGACCTCGGCGATGGTCACCGGCCGGTGCTCGTGCAGCGACAGCGTGCACGCGTCGGCGATCCAGCCGGCCTCCAGGGCGTCGGCGATGGTGCAGGGGGAGGGGCGGGTGCCGGCCACGACCTCGGTGAACGCGGTGAGTTCGGCGCGGTAGGCCTCGGTGAAGCGGTCCATGAAGAAGTCGTGCGGGGTGCCGGCCGGGAAGGTCACGCCGGGCTCGACGGAACGCAGCGGGAGCTTGTCCTCCAGGCCCACGGCGATGGAGTCCTGGAAGCCGTGGATCTCCATGCGGACGTCGTAACCCCGGGCGTTGTGGCGGGAGTTGGAGACGACGGCGATCGTGCCGTCGTCGAGGGTGAGGATCGCGCCGGTGGTGTCGGCGTCGCCCGCCTCCTTGATGAAGTCGGCGCCCCGGTTGCCGCCGACGGCGTACACCTCGGTCACCTCGCGGCCGGTCACCCAGCGGATGATGTCGAAGTCGTGCACCGAGCAGTCGCGGAAGATGCCGCCGGAAGCGGCGATGTACGCGGCCGGCGGGGGCGCCGGGTCAAGGGTGGTCGACCGTACGGTGTGCAGCTTGCCGAGCTCGCCGCTCTGCACGGCGGCGCGGGCGGCGGCGAATCCGGTGTCGAAGCGGCGGTTGTAGCCGATCTGGATCGGCACGTCCGTGCCCTGGACGGCCTTGAGGACCTCGACACCCTCGGCCATGGTCTTGGCGACGGGCTTCTCGCAGAAGACGGGGATGCCCGCCTCGACGCCGGCCAGGATCAGCCCGGGGTGGGCGTCCGTCGCGGCCGCGATCACGATGCCGTCCACGCCGGCGGCCAGCAGGGCCTGCGGCGAGTCCACGACCTCGCCGCCGAACCGCTCCGCGGCGGTCTTGGCGGCGTCCGCGAACGGGTCGGTGAGGACGAGCGACTCGACCGCGTCGAGGCCCGAGAGGGTCTCGGCGTGGAAGGCGCCGATGCGGCCGAGGCCGAGGATTCCGATACGCATGAGCTCTGCTGCTTTCCTGGTGTGTGGTTGCTGTCCGTTGCCGTTGCCGGGGCTTGGCCCCGGACCCCGTTCGCCCTTCGGGCTCGTCCTCGAACGCCGGACGGGCTCCATACGCTCAGTCGAGGCCGCCGAGCACGTTCTGGTCCCAGTCGATCACCGAACCGGTGACCACGCCCGACCGGTCCGACAGGAGGAAGACCACGAAGTCGGCGATCTCGTCCGGCTGGCCGAGCTTGCCCATCGGCAGCTTCGCGGCGGCCTCCTCGCGCCAGTCGTCGTCGGCGCCGTGGAAGGTCTTCTGCGTCGCGTCCTCGCCCTCGGTCGCAGTCCAGCCGATGTTGAGGCCGTTGATCCGGACCCGGTCCCAGCGGTGGGCGTGCGCGGCGTTGCGGGTCAGGCCGATCAGGCCGGCCTTGGCGGCGACGTACGGGGCGAGGAAGGGCTGACCGCCGTGCGCCGAGGACGTGATGATGTTGACGATCGTGCCGGGCGCCTTGCGCTCCACCATGTCCGCGACGGCGGCCTGCATGGCGAAGAACGGCGCCTTGAGGTTGATCGCGATGTGCTGGTCGAACAGCGCGGGCGTGGTGTCGAGCAGCGTGCCCCGGGAGGTGAGCCCCGCGGAGTTGACCAGGCAGTCGACGCGCCCGTACGCCGCGACGACGTCGCCGACGACGGTCCTCGCCTGCTCGGCGTCCGCGAGGTCGGCGCGCACGAACATCGCCTTGCCGCCGCCGGCCGTCAGCTCCGTCACCAGCGCCTCGCCCGGCGCCGGACGCCGCCCGGTCACTGCCACGACCGCGCCCTCGCGGACCGCGGCCCGCGCGATGGCGGCGCCGACGCCCTGACTGCCGCCGTTGACGAGCACGACCTTGTCGTCGAGAAGTCCCATGTCTCTCCCGCGTCCTTTCAGCTTTCCCGGCGCTCGGCGCCGGCCCGCAGCTCGTCCCTGAGAGCCTCGGAAGTCCATGCCTCGCGCAGGGCCCGTCGTACGAGGTCCGCCTGTGCGGGCGGGGCGAGACCGGCGACCGGTGGGTCGCTGTCGAGGTTGGTGGGGAAGGGATAGCCCTCGGCGCTCGCGGCGATCACGTTCTCCAGCCACTCCTCGCCGACGCCCTCGGTCCGGCGCTTGAGGAGGGTGGGGAAGACGGCGTTCGCGACGGCCTCGCGGTCGACCGTCTCCATGGCCCGCCCGAACGCGGAGGACACCTGGAGCAGGTTCGCCATGCGGCGGACGTCGGTGGTGCGGTTGGTGCCCGCCGCGTGGAACAGCGCGGGGTTGAAGAAGGCCGCGTCGCCCTTGGCGAGCGGGAGTTGGACCTGGTGCGCCTCGAAGTACGCCTGGAACTCCGGCAGTCGCCAGGCCAGGTAGCCGGGCTCGTACCGCTGCGAGTACGGCAGGTACATCGTCGGCCCGGACTCCACGGACATGTCGCCGTGCGCCACCGCGCCCTGGAGGGTGAGCACGGGGGAGAGCACGTGCACATGGGCCGGGTAGGCGGCCGCGACCTCGTTGGACAGGAAGCCCAGGTGGTAGTCCCGGTGCACGGTCTGCGCCGCGCCACCCGGGTTGACCACGTTGACCTGCGAGGTGACCTGGTAGCCGGGGCCGAGCCAGGCCGCCGAGACCAGCGCCAGGATGTCGTTCGCGTAGTAGTCGGCGAACGCCTCGGGGTCGTACAGGGCCGCCTTCTCCAGCGCGTTCCACACCCGGTCGTTGGCGCCCGGCTTGGCGAAGTGGTCACCGGCGTTCGCGCCCGACGCGTGCTGCTCGGCGATCAGGGCGTCGAACACCGCGCTGAGCCGGTCGACGACGGACGGCTCGGGGAACGCGGCCCGGAAGACCACGATGCCGGGCCCGTCGGTGAGGGCCCGGACCAGCTCGGCCCGCACGGGTCGCCGCTCGGCCTTGCGCAGCCGCTCGCTGTCGTAGATCAGGACGCCCTGCTCCACGGCGGAGGCGTGCGGATAGTCCGCGAGGTCGGTGGTCCGCTCGACCAGCGCACGGAAGTCGGCCAGGTCGCAGTCCCGCTCGGACAGCCAGGCACGGTGATCCGCGGAGATGGAGGACATCGTCGTCCCTTCGGTCGGAGAGGCCATGCGGCGCGCGGTGACAGGGCCGGGCCGCGCTGTCATTCTTGTCATTACAAACCCGTCGAACAACCAGCACGCTGCCATCAAAAACCCCTCAAGGAGCCACCGTATGGGCCATCCCTTCCCCATCCGGGAGATCGCACGTCAGGCGGGCCTGAGCGAGGCCACCGTCGACCGGGTCCTGAACGGCAGGGGCGGCGTCCGGGAGAGCACCGCGCGGGAGGTCCAGCAGGCCATCGCCGACCTGGACCGGCAGCGCACCCAGGTCCGGCTGGTCGGCCGCACCTTCATGATCGACATCGTGATGCAGACGCCGGAGCGGTTCTCCACCGCCGTGCGCGCCGCCCTGGAGTCGGAGCTGCCGTCGCTGCACCCGGCGGTCGTGCGCTCGCGTTTCCACTTCCGCGAGACCGCTCCGGCGGCGGAGCTGACCCGGATCCTGGACCGGATCGCCCGGCGCGGCTCGCAGGGCGTGATCCTCAAGGCCCCGGACGTCCCCGAGGTGACGGCCGCGGTCGGCCGGCTCGCCGAGGCCGGCATTCCCGTCGTCACCCTGGTCACCGACCTGCCCGCCACCGCTCGTCTCGCCTACGTCGGCATCGACAACCGGGCGGCCGGCGCGACCGCCGCGTACCTCATGGGCCAGTGGCTGGGCGACCGTCCCGGCAATGTGCTGACCAGCCTCAGCAGCGGCTTCTTCCGCAACGAGGAGGAGCGCGAGATGGGTTTCCGCAGCGCCATGCGCACCCACCACCCGGACCGCACCCTGGTCGAGATCGCCGAGGGCCAGGGCCTGGACGCCACTCAGTACGACCTCGTCCGCGCCGCCCTCGAACGCGACCCGGACATCCGCGCCGTCTACTCGATCGGCGGCGGCAACATCGCCACCCTGCGCGCCTTCAGGGAACTGGACCGCGAGTGCGCGGTGTTCGTCGCGCACGACCTCGACCACGACAACACCCGCCTGCTGCGCGAGCACCGCCTGTCCGCCGTCCTCCACCACGACCTGCGCCAGGACATGCGCGAGGCTTGCCACATAGTGATGCGCGCCCACGGCGCCCTGCCGCCCGCGGGCCCTACGCTGCCGTCGGCGATCCAGGTGGTGACGCCGTACAACATGCCGCCGCAGGCTGCGGGTTGAGAGGGGGGCGGTGACGATGACGACCGAGCGGGTGGAGATCGAGCGTGCATGTGGTGATGCCGTACAACATGCCGCCGCAGGCTGCGGGTTGAGGGGGCGCGGTGACGATGACGACCGAGCACGTGGAGATCGAGGGTGTCCGTCTGGTCGCCACGCTCAGGACGGGCGGCGAGGTGGGGCTGCTCGCGCTGCACGGCAGCAACGAAGGCGGTACGGCCGAGCTCGCGCATTCCGTGGCCGAACGCTGCGGCGCCACCAGCCTGGTCTTCACACAGCCCGGCGCGCGGGAGCCGGTGCACATCCCGTCCCCGCGCATGGCGGTCGAGCACTGCGCACTCCTGCGGGCGTTCCTGTCCCACGTGGCGGTCGCGGTCTCCCTGCACGGCCATATGCGACGGGCGACGCCGCGGTCCATCTTCCTCGGCGGCGGAAACCGGCCTGCGGCACAGCTCCTCGCCTCGGGCCTGAGCGCGCTGCGGCCGGAGTTCGACCCGATCACGGACCTCGCCGCGATCCCTGCCGCGCTACGCGGGGTGCACTCCAGGAACCCGGTGAACCTGCCCCGCGGCGGGGGCGTTCAGGTGGAACTCCCGCTCTCCGCCCGCACCCGCCGACCGGGCCGGTACCCGGAGGTCCCCGACACGCCCCCGAGCTCCGTCGTCGACGCCCTGGTCACCGGCGTCCGGCTCCTCGCGGTCCGGTCCGTCACGTCGCCCCCTGGACAGTGACCCACGCGCCGCTCTCCGCCGACCGCACCATCGCCTCCAGTACGGCGGCACTGTGTACGGCGTCCTGGAGCGTCGCCCCGTAGGGCCTGCCCTCCGCGATCGAGTGCAGGAAGCGGTGGGCCTCGATCACCTTCAGGTCGTCGTAGCCCATGGCGTTGGCGGCGCCCGGCTGGAAGGCCCCGAACTCGCCGTCGCCCGGGCCGACATACACCGTGCTGACGGGCTGGTCCTGGTACGTCGTGCCGCGGCTGACGCCCAGCTCGTTCATCCGGCGGAAGTCCCAGAAGACCGCGCCCCGGGTGCCGTGCACCTCGAAGCCGTAGTTGTTCTGCTCGCCGACCGAGACCCGGCAGGCCTCCAGGACACCGCGGGCGCCGGAGGCGAAGCGCAGCAGGCAGTTGACGTAGTCCTCGTTCTCGACGGGGCCGAGCTCGCCGCCACTGGCCCGGGTGTGGCCGGCGGTGGCGCCGGTGGGGCGGGCCCGCTCGGGGATGAACACGGCGGTGTCGGCGGTGAGGGAGGCGATGTCGCCGAGCAGGTACCGGGCGAGGTCCGCGCCGTGCGAGGCGAGGTCGCCCAGCACTCCGCTGCCGCCGCGCTCCTTCTCGTACCGCCAGGTCAGGGCGCCCTCGGGGTGGGCGGCGTAGTCGCTGAACAGGCGGACGCGGACGTGCGTGACGGTGCCGATGGCGCCGGAGGCGATCAGCTCGCGGGCGGCCTCGACGGCAGGCGCGTTGCGGTAGTTGAAGCCGACGGCGCTCCGGACGCCCGCCTCGGCCACCGCGTCGGCGACCGCCTGGGCGTCCGCCACGCTCAGCCCGACCGGCTTCTCGATCCAGATGTGCTTGCCCGCCTCGGCCATCGCGACGCCGATCTCACGGTGCAGGAAGTTCGGGGCGGTGATGGAGACCGCCTGGACCCGCGGGTCCTTGGCGACCTCCCGCCAGTCCCGGGTCGTCGACGCGAACCCGAACTGCGCGGCGGCCTCCTCGGCCCGGCCCGGCACCTCCTCGGCGACCGTCACCAGCCGCGGCCGCAGGCCCAGCTGCGGGTAGTGGTGCGGGACGCGGGCGTACGCCTGGGTGTGCACCCGGCCCATCCAGCCGAACCCGACGACGGCGACACCGAGCGAATCCACCATGACAGCCCCTCTTTGGACCGGTCCACAATCTGTCCAGGCCACCCTGAAGCCCCTGTTCCGCCGCTGTCAACCCTTCCCAGGCCCACGTCACAACCTCGCCGAGGTCCTCCACCCGGACCCTTTGACAAGCCGCGGCGGCTCATGGAACGGTCCACAACATGAAACCGCCGACGATCCGCGACGTGGCCGAGCAGGCCGGCGTGTCCAAGTCGCTGGTCTCACTCGTGCTGCGCGGTTCCGAGCAGGTGCGGCCCGAGAAGCGGGAGGCCGTACTGCGGGCGGTGCGGGAGCTCGGCTACCGGCCCAACGCCGCCGCACGCAGCCTCAGCGAGCAGCGCACCCGCACGGTCGGCGTGCTCCTCAACGACCTGCGCAACCCCTGGTTCGTCGATCTGCTCGACGGCCTGAACCCGCTGCTGCACGACAACGGCCTGCGGATGCTGCTGGCGGACGCCCGCCTCAACCGCCGCACCGGCCAGGACCCCACCGACCCGCTCCTGGACCTGCGGGTCGACGGCCTGGTCGTCGTCGGCACCCTGCCCGACCCGGCCGCGCTCGGCACGGCCGCCGAGCGCGTCCCGCTCGTCGTCGCGGGCGCCCGCGAGCCGGCCCCGGCGGGCGTGGACGTCGTGGCGGGCGACGACGAGCGTGGCGCCCGGCTGGTCACCGAGCACCTCATCGGCCTCGGCCACCGCCGCATCGCGCACCTCGCGGGCTACGGCGCCGTCGGCGAGCTGCGCCGCCGCAGCTTCGAGGCGACGATGCGGGAGCACGGGCTCGCGAACCAGGCAGTGGTGGAGGCCGGCGACATGACCGAGGAGGGCGGCTACCGCACGACCGTCCGGCTGCTCAGCCGCCCGGACCGGCCCACCGCCCTCTTCGCCGTCAACGACATCGCCTCGGTCGGCGCGATCTCGGCCGCCGAGGAGCTCGGCCTGCGCGTCCCGCACGACGTGTCCGTGGTCGGCTACGACAACACGAGCATCTCCCGCCTGCGCCACGTCTGGCTGACCACGGTCGACAACGCGGGCCACGAGGTCGGCCGCCGCGCCGCCCGCTGCCTCCTGGACCGTTTCGAACGGCCCGGGGGAGAGGGCCAACTGCACCTGGCCGCCCCGACGTTGGAGATCCGCGGCACGACGGCGGCCCCACTCACGGACTGATCCGGCTCACGAATCCGATCCCGACAACGAACCTGATCCCGGTCACGGATCCGATCCCGGTCACAGATTGATGGCGTACGCCTTCCGCAGCGTCTCGTGCACCGTCCACGTCGTGCGGTCGCCCTCGCGCAGGACGGCCATGTCCCCGGGCCCCACCGTCAGCGTCGGCCCGCCCTCGACCTCGACGGTCGCCGACCCGCTGATCACCACGAACAGTTCGTCCGCCTCGGTGTCGGTGACGACGCCCGGCGTGATCTGCCAGATGCCGCGGATCTGCTTCCCGTCCGCCGACTCCCAGACGACCTTCCCGGTCACCTCCGGAGTCCCGGACACGATCTGCTCCGGATCGAGGGGCTCGGGCTCGAGCTCGGCGTCGGGGATGTGCAGTACGAAGCTGTGGGTCATGGGGCGACCCTAACGACATCGTCCGACGGCCGGGCGTGGACACTGTGTGCGGTATCGGCCCAGGTGGGAGGACACATCGTCGCGGGGCCGCGAACTGGCGGACCGCCCCGGCCCGGGTGATCGTTGAGGGCATGGCGGACTCCACGACGGCCGTCCCCGAGCCACGGCGGCACGACACCCGCGAGGCCATCCTCTTCGGCGGCGTCTACGGCTCCGTACTGGCCTGCTCCATGGTCGCGGCGCTCACCCAGTACGGCCACACCTCCCAGGACAGCCGCCGCTACGACGCCGTCTGGCTGCTGGTGACCGCGCTCGCCTCCGCCCTCGCCCACGGCTACGCCCACTACATCGCCGAGCGCGCCCCGCACCGCCGCTGGGACGCCCTGCGTGTCCTCGCCGACGAGTGGCCGCTGGTCACGGCGGTGCTGCCGACCGTCGCGATCCTCGCGGGGGCGGGCTGGGGCTGGTGGCCGGCGAACGGCGTGGAGTATCCGGCGTTCACGCTGAACATCGTGCTGCTCTTCGCCCTGGGTCTGGTGACGGCGCGGTGGTCGCACCGCTCCTGGCCCGTCGCCGTACTGACCGGCCTGGTGGACGCGCTGCTCGGGGTGATCGTCGTCGTGGCGAACGCGATCATCAAGTGACGGCACCACGGACCCGCCGTCTGCCATAAAGTCTGCCGCGTGGGGACCGACATCGACGGAGCCATCGAAAGCCGTTCGGCCGACGGACGCTGGCAGACGCAGGCAGATCTGCTGGACTTCCGACCGCCGCGGGACTATGTCGCCTGGGACTGCCTGTTCGGCGTGCGCGGGACGGGAGACGTGGAGCGCCCGCTCTTCGCCGACCGCGGACTGCCGGACGACGTCTCGGATCCGGTACGGGAGACCGGCATCGGCGACCATCAGCACGACCACACGTACGTCAGTTGGGCCGAGGTCGCCGCGGCCGACTGGGACGCGCCGCTCGCCCCCCGACCCGCCTGGTACTGGGCGCACAGGTCGGATCCGGCCGGCGACCACCTCGTACGGGTGACTCCGGGCCTGCGCGAGGCCGCCGCAGGCACGTTCGGCGGGGACCTGCTCCTCGCACCGCCGGAGTGGCCGCCCGGCGCCGAGGTGCACCTGGACGGCGCGGTGTACCGGCCCGTGGTCCTCACGGCGCGGATGCTCGCCCCGCCGGACGAGGGATGCTGGGCACTGGTGTGGAACGCCATGCGGAACCTTGCGACCGGATACGGCGACGAGAACGTACGGCTCGTCGTCTGGTTCGGCTGACCACGGGTCCGGTCGACGAGCGCATCAGGGAACGGAGCCGAGATGACCACCGACGCCACCGACACGACGGTCACGGACGAGGCGGTGAACAGCCTGGACGGCACCGCCGACCCGCGGCTGCGCGAGCTGCTCACCGGCCTGATCCGCCACCTCCACGCCTTCGCGCGCGAGACGCGCCTGACGCAGGAGGAGTGGGAGCGGGCGGTCGGATTCCTGACGGCGACCGGGCAGACCTGCACGGACACGCGGCAGGAGTTCATCCTCCTGTCGGACGTGCTCGGCCTGTCGATGCTCGTCGAGACCATCAACGGTGACCGGGCCCCCGGCGCCACCGAGTCCACGGTCCTCGGCCCGTTCCACATGACCGAGTCCCCGGTCCGCGAACTCGGCGCGGACATCGACCTGGTGGGCGGCGGCGAGCCCTGCGTGGTCAGCGGCCGGGTCCTGTCCAGGGACGGAACTCCGCTGCCGGGCGCGGTGGTTGACGTCTGGCAGGCCGACGGGAACGGCTTCTACGACGTCCAGCGCCCGGACGTGCAGCCGCCGGGCAACGGCCGGGGACTGTTCACCGCGGACGCCGAGGGCCGCTTCCGGTTCCGCACCTGCGTGCCGAGCGCGTACCCGATCCCGACCGACGGCCCGGTCGGCGACCTCCTGCGCGCCACCGGCCGCCACCCCTACCGGCCCGCCCACATCCACTTCATCGCCTCGGCCGCCGGACACACCCCGGTGACCACGCACATCTTCGTCGCGGGCAGCGCATACCTCGACTCGGACGCGGTGTTCGCCGTCAAGCCGAGCCTGGTCCAGGACTTCACGGAGACCGACGACCCTTCCCTGGCACGGGAGTTCGGCCTTGCGAACCCGTTCCGCCACGCCCGCTTCGACCTCGTACTGGAGCGGTCGTGAACTACGACCTCGACTTCTCCTACGAGTCCCGGCCCGTGCGGGTCGTCTTCCGGCCCGGCGCCGCCACCACCGCGACGGCGGGCGAGGCCGCGAGGCTCGGCCTGCGGCGGCTGCTGGTGGTCTGCGGCAGCCACGGCGCGGACACCGCGCGGGCGGTCGCCGACTCGCTCGGCTCCGCCTGCGCGGGCCTGCACGACGGCGCCCGGATGCACGTCCCCGTCGAGGTCGCCGACCGGGCCGTCGAAGTGGCCCGTGCGGCGGGCGCCGACGGCTGCGTGGCCGTCGGCGGCGGTTCCTCGATCGGCCTCGGCAAGGCGCTCGCCCTGCGCACCGGCCTGCCGCTGATTGCGGTGCCCTCGACCTACTCCGGCTCGGAGATGACCCCGGTCTGGGGCCTGACCGAACACGGCGCCAAACGCACCGGCCGGGACTTTGTGGTCCTCCCGCGCAGCGTCGTCTACGACCCCGAACTCACCCTCTCCCTGCCCGTACCGCTCTCGGTCACCAGCGGCATCAACGCGATCGCCCACGCCGTCGAGGCGCTGTACGCCCCCGACACCTCGCCCCTGATCGCGTTGATGGCACAGGAGGGCCTACGGGCCATGGCGGGCGCCCTGCCCGCGGTGGCCACCGACCCGGACTCCCTTCAGGCCCGAGGACGCGCCCTGTACGGCGCCTGGCTGTGCGGTTCCTGCCTCGGCGCCACCACGATGGGCCTGCACCACAAGCTGTGCCACGTCCTGGGCGGCACCTTCGGCCTGCCGCACGCCGAGACCCACACGGTGGTCCTGCCGTACGCCCTCGCGTACAACGCGCCCGCTGCCCCGGACGCGGCCGCCGCCGTCGCCCGCGCCCTGGACGCGACCGACGCCCCGCGCGCCCTGCGAGACCTGGCCGAACGGCTCGGCGCCCCCCGCTCCCTCGCCGAACTCGGCCTGAAGGAAGCCGACTTGACGGTGGCAGCCGCTCAGGCCGCGGGCCAGGCGTACGCCAACCCCCGCACGGTGACGGAGGACGGGGCGCTCGCGGTGCTGCGGGCGGCGTACGAGGGTGGACCGCCTGAATTTCCCGCTGCCTGAAGACCTGCCGAACAAACGCCGGGCGGCCGCCGCCCGCCGGAGCGGGACGACGGCCGCCGGGGGGCGGTCGGCCGGGTACTACGCCTTTGCCGTGACGGCCTCGGGCTGCTCGTCCGGCTCGGCGGCCGCCGCTGGCGGGGCCTGCCGGCGCGGGATGAAGGAGGCGACGAGGAAGGCGAGCAGGGCGGCTCCGGCGCCGATGGCCATGACGACCTTGAAGCCGTTCTCCGAGGGCAGCGCGTGGCCGCCGAAGTCGGTGGTCATCTGGGCCAGGATGACGCCGGCGAGGGCGCTGGCGAAGCTGGTGCCCAGGGAGCGCATCAGGGTGTTGAGGCTGTTGGCGGCGCCGGTCTGGGACGGGTCGACCGCGCCCATGATCAGGGCGGGCAGCGCGCCGTAGGTGAAGCCGACACCGGCGCCGATGATGCAGGAGACCAGGATCAGGTGCCACACCTCGGACATCAGGACGATGTTCAGGGCGTAGCCGGCGGCCACGATCAGCGCGCCGATCATCAGGGTGACCTTCGGGCCCTTGGCCTTGGTGACGGCGGCGGACACGGCGGACATGGCCATCATGACCAGGCCCTGCGGGGCGAGCACCAGGCCGACCGTCAGCATGGACTTGCCCAGCCCGTAGCCGGTCTGCTCCGGCAGTTGCAGCAACTGCGGCAGCACCAGGGACATCGCGAACATCGAGAAGCCGAGCGAGACCGACGCCAGGTTGGTGAACAGCACCTGCGGCTTGGCGGTCGTACGCAGGTCGACCAGCGGCTGCTCGGCGCGCAGCTCCCACCGGCCCCAGGCCAGCAGGATCACGACGGCGGCGGCGCCCAGGCCGAGCGTCGTGCCACTGGTCCAGCCCCAGTCACCGCCCTTGGAGACGGTCAGCAGCAGGGAGACCAGACCGGCGGACAGACCGAGCGAACCCACCAGGTCGAAGCGGCCACCGGTGCGCACCTTGGACTCCGGCACGATCAGCAGCACCAGCACAAAGGCGACGGCACCCAGCGCGCCCGAGGCCCAGAACAGGAGGTGCCAGTCCCACTTGTCGGCGATGAACGCGGCCGTCGGCAGGCCCAGCGCACCGCCCACACCCAGCGAGGCGCTCATCAGCGCGGTGGACCCCGCCAGCCGGTCGGCCGGCAGCGCGTCCCGCATGATGCTGATGCCCAACGGCACCACGGCGGCCGCGAGGCCCTGCAGGGTGCGACCGATGATCATCGGTACGAGGGAGTCGGCGAGGGCGCACACGACGGAGCCGGAGACCAGCAGAACGATGCTGACCAGGAGCATGCGCCGCTTGCCGATCATGTCCCCGAGGCGGCCGACCACCGGAGTGGCCACCGCGGCCGCGAGGAGGGTGGCGGTGACGGCCCAGGCGGCGTTGGAGGCCGAGGCGTGCAACAGCGTGGGCAGCTCCGGGACGATCGGAATGACCAGGGTCTGCATCAGCGAGACGACGATTCCGGCCAGGGCCAGCACCGCCACCACGGCGTTCGGCTTCGGCGGGGCTGATGTCCCCGTGGCAGCGGGTCGGGCAAGTGCGTCGGACATGGCAGGGCCTCCAGGCCAGTGCTTGTTGCTTGACTTACGCAAGCATATGCAGGATTGATTGAGTTAAGCAAGTGGATGGTTGGCGCGCGGGTCCCGGTGTGACCAGGCCCACGCGGGGAGGGCGGCGGTTCAGCGGGCCGCGGATGCCTCGAGCCGGTCCGCCCCGAGCGGCAGCTCGGTGACGACTTCGAAGCCGCCGTGGTTCCGCGGGCCCGCACGGAAGCGCCCACCGGCCGAACGGGCCCGCTCGCGCATGCCCATCACGCCGTACCCGCCGCCCGGGGGAGCGAAGGGCGCAGGTGCGGCACCGCCCTCGTTGACGACCGTCACCGTCAGCCGGTCCCGGGAGTAGACCAGCCGCACCTCGGCCGCGCGGGTGGCGGCGTGTTTGGTGACGTTGGTCAGGGCCTCTTGCGCGATGCGGTACGCCGTGAGGTCCGTACCGGCGGACAGCGGTTCGGGCACGCCCTCGGTGATGACGGTGACTTCGAGCCCGACGCTCCGGAACGAGCCGGCCAGGTCGGGGAGTTGGGCGAGTCCCGGGGTGGGATCCAGGGGCCGTTCCGCGTCGGCCGTCTGACGCAACAGGCCTACGGTGGACTTGAGTTCGCGCAGCGCCGTGGCGGTGGTTCCGCTCAGGACGGAGGCGATCCGCAGGGCCTCCTCCGGCCGCCCCGGCAGCTGCTTGGCGACTGCGCCGGCCTGGATGTTGGCCAGCACGAGGTGATGGGCGACGACGTCGTGCAGGTCGCGGGCGATCCGCATCCGCTCCTCCGTGACCCGGCGCCGCACCTCCGCCTCCCGGGCGCATTCGGCGTCCAGATACGCGGCGCGCACCCGGGGCGCGGTGCCGAGGACGGTGGGCAGGAGCAACCAGGCAGCGGTGCCGACCGGCAGGACCGTGACCAGGCAGCCGAGCGCGATGGCGACCATGGCGCAGCTGACGATCACCATCACGGTGCTGCTGGGCCAACCGCCGGAGCGGCCTTGCAGTTTGTCGATCATGGATGTGGAGTTCCTGTCCGTGACGCAGTGGAGCGGGCCCGCACCCCTCCAGGGGCGCGGGGAACTGCGCGCCCAGCCACGACGACGCCGTGGCGGCCCGATAGGCCCACGCACAACCCGGCACCCCGGCGGAGCGCCTACGCGTCGAAGGTGACGACGACCTTCTCGGCCGCCCCCGGCGTCAGCGCCAACTCGAAGGCCCGGTCGGCCTCGGCGAAGGGCACGCGGTGGCTGATCAGCCGGGCGAAGCGCTCGTGGTGCTCCACGATCTCCGGTGTGACCTCGAAGATCTCGGTCGGATAGCCCTGCGAGGCGATCAGGGTCAGCTCGCTGCGCAGCATGCCGCCGAGATCGATGTCGGCGCCCTTCTTCTGTACGGCGACCATCACCAGCTTGGCGCCCCACTTGGCGGCGTCGACGGTGGCGTTGAACACGGCCGCGACACCGGCCGCGTCGATGTAGATGTCGGTCCCTGCGCGCGGCTGGCCCAGCGCGTTGGCCGCCTGACCGTGCAGTTCGGTCAGCCGGGCGGTGACGTCCTCGGTGGCCGAGTTGATGACCGCGTCCGCGCCGACCGCGAGCGCGGTCTCCAGGCGCTCGGGGATGACATCGGCGACGACCACGTGCTCCACGCCGCGCAGCTTGAGCCAGATGGTGGCGCCCAGACCGATGGGTCCGGCGCCGAAGACGACGACCTTGTCGGTGGGCTTCGCCTCCGAGCGGTTGACGCAGTGCCGGGCGACGGCCATCGGCTCGTTGAGGGAGGCGACGTCGAACGGCACGGTGTCGGGGAAGACGGCCACGGTTCTGCCGATCTCGGCGTCCTCCAGGAGCAGGTACTCGCTCATGCCGCCGTGTTCGCCGCCGCACCCGATGATCCCGGAGGGCACACCCTGCGGGTTGACCACCACGCGGTCGCCCGCCTTCAGGCCCGTGACCTCGGCACCCAACTCCACTATCTCGCCGGCCGGTTCGTGACCCAGCGGGATGGAACGCATCGACCCGTCGGCACCGGCGGGCATGCCGCCGATGTGCAGGAAGAAGGTGTCGGTGCCGCAGATGCCGCAGGCGCGGATCTTGATCAGCACGTCCTTCGGCCCCGGCACGGGACGCTCGACGTCCACCAGGTCGATGTGGTTCTGGGCGCCGGTCCGGACGGACTTCATCGTGGCCATCGGGAGACTCGCTTTCGTGGAGGTGCATCGCGACTGGTGTCTCCGGACTCGGGCGAGTCCGGACGGGAGGGACGGGGGAGCACGGTGACCGACCGGACGTGCGCGGTGTCACCGGGCCCGGCGCCGGAGGGGGGAGTCCCGGCGGCCGGACCCGGTGACGTGCGCCGTTCCCCGTCCCCACGGAGTCGGCGCGGCAGGGGCCGCCTTCGCTCGATGCGGCCCCGGTCCGGGTGCTGACCGGTTTCCTTGACTTAGGCAAGCACAGGTATGTTACTTAAGTCAAGCAATCATTTTTATATTGCTTAAGTCAGGCAAGCGGATCTACGGTGGATGTATGCCCGCGCAGCGATCCGCCTCAGCGTCCGTCCCGGCGAACGTCCCGACAGGGGCCTCGGCGAACGTCGGCGACATCGAGCGGGCGCTCACCCGTGTCACGTACCTGGCCGGCCGGGCCCGGCAGCACGAGCGTCTGATGGCTCTGGCCGGGCTGCCGCTGGACCGGGCCGCCGTCGCCATCCTGCGGCACATCGCCGAGAGTGAGCCGTTGCGCCCCGGCGTGCTCGCGGTCCGCCTGTCGGTGGAGGCCTCCCATGTCACCCGCCAGCTGCGCCAGTTGGAGTGCGATGGCTATGTGATCCGCATCGCCGACCCGGACGACCGCCGGGCCCAGCGCGTCCGCATCACCGACCTCGGACTGGCGGCGGTCGACCGCATCCGCGAGGCGAGTCGCCGGGGTCTGGAGATGGTCCTGGCCGGCTGGTCGGGGGAGGATCTGGAGCAACTCGCCGCGCTCTTCCATCGGTTGGTGGACGACTTCGTCGCGCACGCCGAGGATCCCGTGCGGATGCCGCCCGCTGTCTGACGGTGAGGGGATCGCTGCGCGGGCGGCAGGGGGCCTGGCGGCCCTGACGCGCTGTGTCCCCGCCGGTCGGATCGCCGGGGTGTGGCGTGTGCGGCTCGCATCGAGGCCGTACCTTCCAGTACGCGTACTCGTACGTGTTGCTGTTGCTTTCGCCTGTGGAGACGGGGGTCGCATTGATGCTGCTCGCGGCGCCGGAGTGTGCGAGCAATGCGGCGGACAAAATTGTTGACAATCTTGTCTGGCTAGATTTAGGTTCGACAGGCACTCAGTCAGGGAGGGCAACGATGCCGAAGGAAGCCCGTCCGAGCACCGGAGAGCAGGCCAAACAGCATGCGTTCGCGCAGCTGCGGCAGGCGATCCTGCACGGCGAGATGGCACCGGCGCAGCGGCTGGTGGAGAACGAGCTCGCCGAGCAGTTCGGTGTGACGCGGGCCAGCATCCGCGCGGCACTCATCGATCTGGAGGCCCAGGGCCTCGTCGAGCGGATCCGCAACCGCGGCTCGCGGGTGCGGGTGGTGACCGTGGAGGAGGCGGTCGCCATCACCGAGTGCCGCATGGTCCTCGAAGGGCTCTGCGCGGCGAAGGCTGCGGTCTCGGCCAGCGACGAGCAGCTCGCCGAGCTGACGGAGCTGGGCACGGCGATGACCAAGTCCGTGGCCGACGGTGAGCCGGTGACCTACTCCGAGCTCAACCAGGAGCTGCACGCCAAGGTCCGGGAGTTCTCCGGCCAGCAGACGGCCGTGGACCTGCTGGAGCGACTCAATGCCCAACTGGTGCGCCACCGCTTCCAGTTGGCGCTGCGGCCGGGACGACCGCAGCACTCCCTGAACGAGCATCTGGCGATGATCGAGGCGATCAGGGCCAGGGACCCGCAGGCGGCCGAGGAGGCCGTCCGCGCCCACCTCACCAGCGTGATCGAGGCGCTGCGCCACTGACGCGCGCTGCGGGCACGCGTGGGGGGCGGGCGCCACCTGTCCACCAAGGAGATTCGAGAATGACCCAGGCCAACGCGCCCGCCCAGCCACGATCGACACTCGTCGTCACCGCGCACGCCGGGGACTTCGTGTGGCGGGCGGGCGGCGCCATCGCCCTGGCCGCCTCCCGCGGGGAGAAGGTCACCGTCGCCTGTCTCACCTTCGGCGAGCGCGGCGAGTCCGCCAAGGCGTGGCGCGAGGGCAAGAAGCTGGACGAGATCAAGGCGATACGCCGGGACGAGGCCGAGCGCGCGGCGGCCACCCTCGGTGCCGAGGTCCGCTTCTTCGACGCCGGGGACTATCCGCTCGTCCCCACCGCCGAGTTGACCGACCAGCTCGTCGCCGTCTACCGCGACACCCAGCCCGACGTCGTGCTCACCCACCCGGTCGAGGACCCGTACAACGGCGACCACCCGGCCGCCAACCGCATGGCCCTGGAGGCCCGCATCCTCGCTCAGGCCATCGGCTACCCGGGCGAGGGCGACCTCATCGGCGCCCCGCCGGTCTTCTACTTCGAGCCGCACCAGCCCGAGATGAGCGGCTTCAAGCCCGAGGTCCTGCTCGACATCACCCAGGTGTGGGACACCAAGCGCAAGGCGATGGAGTGCCTCGGCGCCCAGCAGCACCTGTGGGCCTACTACTCCGACCTCGCCGTCCGCCGGGGCGTCCAGCTCAAGCGCAACGCCGGCCCCAATCTGGGCCTGGCGCACAACACCATGGCCGAGGCCTACATGCGGCCGTTCCCGCAGATCGCGAAGGAGCTGGCATGAGCGGCGTGATCGTCACCAACCCGCCGAAGGCCGACGCGAAGGACGTCGAGGCGCTGGCCGGCTTCGGTGTGGCGACGGTGAGCGAGGCGATGGGCCGAACGGGCCTGCTCGGCCCGGAGATCCGCCCCGTCCAGCAGGGCGTACGGGTCGCCGGGACCGCCGTCACCGTGCTCAGCTGGCCCGGCGACAACCTGATGATCCACGCCGCCGTGGAGCAGTGCGGCGAGGGCGACATCCTGGTCGTCACCACCACCTCGCCCTGCACGGACGGCCTGTTCGGCGAGCTGTTCGCGACCGCCCTCCAGCAGCGCGGCGTGCGCGGCGTCGTCCTCAGCACGGGCATCCGCGACACCCAGGAGCTGCGGGAGATGGGCTTCGCCGCCTGGTCCCGGGCGGTCTCCTCGCAGGGCACGGTGAAGGCAACCGGCGGTTCGGTCAACGTGCCGATCGCCGTCGACGGCCAGGTGATCCGCCCCGGCGACGTGATCCTCGCCGACGACGACGGTGTCGTGGTCGTCCCGCGTGAGCGCGCTCGCGAGACGGCCGAGAGGTCCGAGGCCCGCGAGGCGAAGGAGGCCGCCACCCGAGCCGCCTTCCTCGAAGGCCAACTCGGCCTGGACCGCTATGGGTTGAGGGAAACGCTCACTCGGCTCGGCGTCGAGTACCGGACGTACGAGGAGTACGCGGGGGAGCGGTCGTGACCGGCGTACCCGAGGGGGTGCCCTGTCTGCTGATGCGGGGCGGCACCTCCAAGGGTGCCTACTTCCTGGCCGACGACCTGCCCGCCGAACCGGCCCTGCGCGACGAGCTGTTGCTGCGCGTCATGGGCAGCCCCGACGAGCGGCAGATCGACGGCCTGGGCGGCGCGCACCCGCTCACCAGCAAGGTGGCCGTGGTCTCGCCCTCCGCCGACCCCCGCGCCGACGTCGACTACCTCTTTCTCCAAGTCGTGGTCGACCGGCCGGAGGTGAGCGGCCGTCAGAACTGCGGGAACATCCTTGCCGGTATCGGTCCGTTCGCCGTCGAGCGCGGGCTGGTGGCGGCGGGGCAGGAGGAGACCTCCGTCCGTATCCGCATGGTCAACACCGGCGACCACGCGACGGCGACCTTCCCCACCCCGGGCGGCCGCGTGGACTACACGGGAGACGCCGAGATCTCGGGCGTGCCGGGGGCGGCGGCGCCCGTGGTGATCGAGTTCCCGCCGAGCGAGAATCCGCTGCTGCCCACCGGCAACGTCCGGGACGACATCGACGGTGTGGCCGTGACCTGCGTGGACAACGGCATGCCGACGGTGCTCATCGAAGCATCGGCCCTGAAGATCACCGGCTACGAGGTGCCCAAGGACCTGGAGGCGGACCTGGCGCTCGCCGACCGGCTGCGCGAGATCCGCCTGGCAGCGGGCCGCCTGATGGGCCTCGGCGACGTCTCCGACACCACCGTGCCCAAGCTCACCCTGCTCGCCCCGCCCCGCGACGGCGGCGCGGTCACCACCCGTACGTTCATCCCTGTGCGCTGCCACACCTCGATCGGCGTGCTCGGCGCGGCAAGTGTGGCCGCCGGCCTGCGGATCGAAGGCAGCGTGGGCGCTGAGCTCGCGGAGATCGATGGCAGTGGTGACCGGGTCCGGATAGAACATCCCACGGGATTCCTGGACATCGAGAGCAGTCTCGCCACTGCCCCGGACGGCCTTCCCGCCGCCCGCCGCACGGCCGTGGTCCGCACGGCCCGCAAGATCTTCGACGGCACCGTGTTCCCCAGGTCGGCCGAGACGGCACCGATCCCCCCGCAATCCCAAGGAGGTCAACGATGACTCCGCCGCTCGGCGACATCGCCCACATCGGCCACGCCCAGCTCTTCACTCCCCAACTGGACGCCAGCGTCGCCTTTTTCACCGACTACCTCGGGCTCACGGTCAACGGCCAGGACGGCGACACCGTCTATCTGCGGACCTTCGACGACTACGAACACCACAGCCTGGTCCTCACCGCCCGCGAGCACCCCGGCCTCGGCCGGCTCGCCCTGCGCGCCTCCAGCGAGGAGGCACTGCATCGCCGTATCAAGGCGATCGAGGAGGCGGGCGGCAGCGGCAAGTGGGTCGAGGACGAACCCGGCCTCGGCAAGCTGTACTTGACGACCGACCCCGACGGCCACGAGCACGCCCTGTACTGGGAGAGCGAGCACTACCGGGCCCCCGACGAGCTGAAGCCGGCGCTGAAGAACCAGCCGCAGGCCAAGCCCAACCGGGGCGTGGGCGTGCGGCGCCTGGACCACATCAACTTCCTCGCGGCCGACGTGCTCGCCAGTGCCGAGTTCCAGGAACACGTCCTGGGAGCCCGCCCCACGGAGCAGATCCAGCTCAACTCCGGCCGGATCGCGGCGCGTTGGCTGACGTACACGAACAAGTCGTACGACGTCGTCTACACCGAGGACTGGACCGGCTCGACCGGCCGGCTGCACCACATCGCCTTCGCGACCGACACCCGCGAGGACATCCTGCGCGCAGCCGATCTCGCCATCGACACCGGCGTGTTCATCGAGACGGGCCCGCACAAGCACGCCATCCAGCAGACGTTCTTCCTCTACGTCTACGAGCCGGGCGGCAACCGCATCGAGCTGTGCAACCCGCTCACCCGCCTCGTCCTGGCGCCCGACTGGCCGCTGATCACCTGGACCGAGGAGGAGCGGAAGAAGGGCCAGGCCTGGGGCCTGAAGACCATCGAGTCCTTCCACACGCACGGGACGCCGCCGGTCGCGTAGGCCCGTTTTCCGGTGCGCAAGGCGCTGCGTCTGGACCGTTGATGAGATTGTTGACAAAAACGTTGACACCTTTGCCCTCGGGTCCTTAGCGTCTTGCGCACCACGGGTCCTCCGCACGAGCCGCGACGACCCTCCCCCAGCTCTCGGCTCCGCTCGAGCCGGGGGACCCCCACCACTTGATCCCCTCCAGGGTTCGTCTCCTGGCTGAGAGGAAAACAAAGATGTCCTCCTCCCCCTCGCTGTCCGCTCGCGGCAGCAGACTGGCCCTTCTGGTCGTCGGTCTGTGCTGGCTGGCGGTGCTCTTCGACGGTCTCGACATGTTCATCTACGGCTCGGTGCTGCCGCACCTGCTGGAGACGAAGACCTTCGGCCTCACCCCCGACCAGGCCGGCGACCTCGGCAGCTACGCCACCTTCGGCATGCTGGTCGGCGCCCTGACCGCGGGGACGGTCGCGGACCGGATCGGCCGCAAGAAGCTGATGGTCGTCTGCGTGACGGTCTTCTCGCTGGCCTCCGCGATATGCGCCGTGTCCGGCAGCGTGGAGGTCTTCGGCCTCGGCCGGACCCTGGCGGGCGTGGGCCTCGGCGGGCTGCTGCCCACCGCGATCAGCATGGTCTCCGACTACGCCCCGCGCGGCCGCGGCGCCATCATCATCGGCATGCTGATGACCGCGCACCACGCGGGCGGCATCCTCTCCGCGTACGTGGCCAAGTGGCTGGTGGATCCGGTCGGTTGGCGTGCCGCCTTCTGGGTCTGCGTCGTCCCGCTCGCCTTCGCTCCGGTGCTCGCCAGGTTCCTGCCCGAGTCGCTGAGCTTCCTGGTCGCCAAGGGGCGGGGCGAGGAGGCGCAGGCGCTCGCCGCCCGCTACGACGTCGAACTGCCCGCCGCGGCCGGCAAGAAGACCGCCGCCGACCGCTGGGACGCTCTGGTCGGCCTGTTCCGCGGCGGCGAGTGGACCCAGACCCTCCTGTACTGGCTGGCCTCCTTCGGCGGTCTGCTCCTGGTCTACGGCGTCGCCACCTGGCTGCCCACGCTGATGCGGACCGAGGGCTACGAACTCGCCAACGCCCTGACCTTCGTCGTGGTGTTCAACCTCGGAGGCATCGTGGGCATGCTGGTCGCGGGCCGTGCCGCCGACCGCTTCGGTGCCCCGCGCATCTCGGCGATCTGGTTCGCGCTGACCGCCGCCGGTGTCTACCTGCTGAGCGTCCACATGCCGATGGGCGTGACCACGCTGGTCGTCTTCCTCACCGGGGTCTTCCTCAACAGCGCCCAGACGATGATCTACGCGACGGTCTCGATCCGCTCCACCCCGGACAACCGCGCCACCGCCGTCGGCTGGACCTCCGGCATGGGCCGCTTCGGGGCCGTCTTCGGCCCGTGGCTCGGCGGCCAGCTGCTCGCCGCGGGCAACGGCGACTTCGGCTTCACCGCCTTCGCACTCGCCGGTCTGTCGTCCATGGTCTTCATCGGCATCGCGGCCCTGCGCAGCGCGAAGTCCGGCACGCCGAACACCAGCGACCGGGAACTGGCCACCGCCCACTGACCAGGACAACCAGGACCGGGTGCCGTGCTGTGCCCGGCCCGGGGGAGTGGACGGACGCCGGCCACCGCGCACGACGCGGGGCCGGCGTCCGGTGTGTGCGGGGGCCCGCGTCCCAGGACGGCGGCCGTAGCGGATGCGGGGGTCCGCGGGCGGCGTCACGCTCGGGGTATGAGTGAGGGTTGGGATGTGCGCCGGGTGGGGCCGGCTGAGGCCGCGCGTCGGGTGCTGATGATTCCCGGTGGGCTGTGCACGACCGAGTTCTACGCGGATGTGATGGCCGAACCTGCCCTGGCGGGGCTGGGGATGGTCGCGGTCACGATGCCCGGGTTCGGACGGACCACGGCGCCCGAGGACGTGAGCATGGAGAACTACGCCCGGCTGATGGCCCGCTTCGCCGCCGAGGCCGAGTGTGACGTGGTGGTCGGGCACAGTCTCGGCGCCAACGTGGCGATCGAGATGGCCGCCGCCGGCCTGTTCTCGGGGCCGCTGGTGCTGCTGTCGCCGACCTTCTCGCGTGGCGACGAGGCGAAGTTCCTCGCCGTGATGAACGCCCTGGGGCGGGTGCCCGGACTCGGCACCGCGGGCTGGACCGCCATGCTCAAGCTGCTGCCCAGGGCCATGAAACGCGAACTGCCGCCCCGGCGCGCCGAGGCGCTGGCGGCGGCGATGAGCGGCAACGACCCGGCGACCTGCCGGAGGATCGTACGGCGCTACTACGAGTATCTGGACCGCTTTCCCTCGCTGGTCCCGCGACTGTGCGAGGCCGCTGTCCCGGCCTGGGTCGTCCGCGGCGACCACGACGAGATCGGTCTGACGGACAGCGAGCGGCGGGGCCTGGAGGCCTGCCCGCACGTCTGGACGGTCACCGTGCCCGACGCGGGGCACGCCGTCCTGGTCGAGCAGCCCGCACGGGTCGCCGACGTCGTCGTGGACGCGATCACGGCGCCGCGCTGAACCTGGCCTTCCGTACGGCTGGGGGAAATCCCCCAGGTGAAGACGGAGGTCAACCACGTTCCGGGCACCGTGGGACGGGCCTAGCTTCGATGGCATGAGTGCAGCCCTACGTCGTACCGGCGGCGTCGGCCGGGCTGACCGGGGTGACGGTCGCGAAGTTCTTCCCGACCATGATCGCCGCCAACTCGCCGGCCGGCGCCGAACCGGTCGCCGGCTGCCGCTCGCCGTGGACGGGCTTCGCGGTGCTGTGCCTGTACGTGGCTGCCGTACTCGGCGTGGGCGGGCGGCTGCTCGCACGACGGGACGCGTAGCCGCCTCACGGCGGACGCACGGACGGGACACTGGAACCATGCAGGACACACCGACGGGAGCGCCGTCCCAGCCGCCGGCCGTCGGTGCCGCCCGCCTGCGGGTAGTGCTGGGTGCCCCGTTCGGTGGCCGTGCCCGGGCCGAGGCCGCGTACTGTCTGGTCGGCTTTCCGGTCGCCCTCGTCGGGTTCGTTCTCGTCCTCCTCCTGCTCGCCCTCGGTACCGGCCTCACCGCGTCCCTGCTCGGTGCCGTGCTCGGGCTGTTGCTCGTCGTCACCTCGACGGGACTCGCCCGTGCCTTCGCCGCCGTGCACCGTGGGCTGGCGGCAGGGCTGCTGGGGGAGCGGGTGCCGGCGCCGCCGCCGCTGAGGCCCGCGGGCAAGTTCTTCGCGCGGCTGGACGCGCGGCTGCGGGACGCCGCCGGATGGCGCTCGGTGGCGTACGTACTCGTCAAGCTGCCCGTCGCCGCCCTGGAGCTGTACGCCGTGGCGTGGTGGCTCACCGGCCTGGTCAATCTGTCCGCGCCGTTGCGCTGGGCCGCCTTCGGCCAGCGCCCGCACGACGGGATGGAGGGCATGCCGACCATCACCCCCGTCCCGGCCGGCGGCGGCGCCCCGCACAGCACCACCTTCGCCGGGACCTTCGTGGCCGCGGCGATCGGCGCGGCCACGCTGCTCGCGGCGCCGTGGGTCACCAGCGGCATCGTCGCCGTGGACCGCTGGCTGGTGCGCGCCCTGCTGGGCCCCGGCGAACTCGCCCAGCGCGTACGGAACTTGGAGGAGACTCGCGCCCTCGCCGTCGACGACTCCGCGGCCCTGCTGCGCCGCCTGGAGCGGGACCTGCACGACGGCGCGCAGGTACGGCTGGTCGCGCTGGCCATGAGCCTCGACATGGCGAAGGAGGGGCTGGGCGCGGACGGTGAGCCGATCGCCGACCCCGCGCGGTTGCGCCGGCTGCTCGAGACCGCCCACAGCAGCGCCACCGAAGCCCTCACCGAACTGCGCGACCTGGCCCGCGGCATCCACCCGCCCGTACTGGACGACGGCCTGCCCGACGCGCTCGCGACACTGGCGGCGCGCAGCACCGTACCCGTGGAGCTTGCCGTGGACATCCCGGAGCGGCCCACGCCGGCGATCGAGACCATCGCCTACTTCTGCGCGGCGGAGCTGATCACCAACGTCATCAAACACAGCGGCGCCCGCCGGGCGATCCTGCGCGTCACCCAGGAGGAGGACCTGCTGTGTCTGCGGGTGACGGACGACGGCCGGGGCGGCGCGACGCTCGGTGCGGGCAGTGGTCTCACGGGCCTGACGCAGCGGGTACGCACGGTCGACGGCACCCTGGACATCACCAGCCCGCAGGGCGGGCCGACCGCGGTCACGGTGGCGCTGCCGCTGCACGCGTGAGCGGCGGCCCGGGAGCGAGGACGTGGGAGCATGCGCCGTATGCGTGTCGTGATCGCCGAGGATGCCGCCGTGCTGCGGGAGTTGCTGGCACAGATGCTCACCGAGCGCGGCCACGAGGTGTGCGCGGCCGTAGGTGACGCCGACGCGCTGCGCGCGGCCGTGGCCGAGCACCGGCCGGACGTCGGCGTCGTCGACATCCGTATGCCTCCCACCCACACCGACGAGGGCCTGCACGCCGCCATCGACATCCGGCGGGAGCATCCCGGGACCGGCGTGCTGCTGTTCTCCCAGTACATCGAGACGAAGTACGCGACGAGACTCCTGGCCGAGGGCTCGGCCGGCGTCGGCTATCTGCTCAAGGACCGGGTCGCGAACGTGGCCGAGTTCACCGACGCCCTGGCCCGGGTGGCGGCCGGCGGAACGGCCCTCGACCCCGAGGTCGTCACCCAGCTCGCCGGTGCCGGCCGCCGTGTCGAGGACCTCGAATCGCTGACGGCACGCGAGCGCGAGGTGCTCGCGCTGATGGCGGAGGGCAGGACGAACGCCGCGATCGCGCAGACGCTGGTGGTGTCGGCCGGCACGGTGGAGAAGCATGTGGCGGCGATCTTCGGCAAGTTGGGCCTTCCGGCGTCGGAGGACGCCAACCGTCGGGTGCTGGCGGTGCTGCGCTACCTCGGGGCGGGAGCAGAGGGCTTCTGACCAGTGGAAACGGTGAGCTGCTCCTAGACTTGAAGGGGGAGTGCGGAAGGCGGTGGCGTTCCATGCAGTACGTAGCGGTGAGTGCGCTGAGCCATCCTGGGCTGCTTCGCGAACGGAACGAGGACAGCCTCGTCGTCGGACCGTGGACGCTGTGCGCCAGCGTGACCGAGAGTCCTCAGACGCTGGTCTTCCCGCTCGGGACGCCCCTGGTGGTCGCCGTCGCCGACGGGCTCGGCGGGCAACCCGGCGGCGATGTGGCCAGCGCCCTGGTCGCCCGTCGGATCGCGTCGATCGGCCTCGCCCTGGACAGCGAGGCCACCGTCCGTGCCGTCCTGAACAACTGCAACCGTGCCGTGTACCAGGCCGCCGGCGCAGCGGACGGAAGCGAGTTCGCCGCCATGGGGACAACGGTGGCCGGCGTCGTCGTACAGCCCGGCTCGCTGCTGGTGCTCAACGTGGGTGACAGCCGGGTCTACGCCGCCTCCCGCGACGGGCTGCGCCAGGTGAGCGTCGACGACAGTCCCCCGCTCGAACCCGGGCAGCGCACCACGTCCCTGGTCACCCAGTGCCTGGGCGGCACCCCCACCTACCGCGCCGTCCGACCCCATGTGGCGGCGGCGCCCCTGTCGCCCGGCGACCGCTACCTCGTCTGCACGGACGGTCTGACCGACCCGCTGACGACGGAGGTGATCGAGGAGCTGCTGCGCGAGTACGACGACGGCCGGGCGGCCTTCGAGCTGTGGAAGGCCGCGATCGAGGCAGGCGGTCCCGACAACATCACGTTGGCGGTCGTACGCGTCGCAGAGGAATAGGGACGCGGCGCGCACCATGCACACCCCCGGCAGTCGCGAGCCCTCTTGACATGTCCGCGGCGGGCTAGCACTCTCACCGAGATCCGTTGATTGGTTCAGAGGTTCAACCAGCCGGCCGGGAGCCGACATGGCCGCACACGAGCACGTTGTCAGCGCCGAGGCTATGCACCGGCAGCGCCGCCGCGCCGTGGTCGCCAGCACGGTGGGCACCGCGATCGAGTGGTACGACTTCTTCCTCTACGGCACCGCCGCCGCGCTGGTCTTTCCCCATGTGTTCTTCCCCGGCGCGGACCCGTACACCGGAGCGATCGCCTCGTTCGGCACCCAGTTCGTCGGCTTCGCGGCCCGTCCGCTGGGGGCCGCGATCTTCGGGCACGTCGGAGACCGGGTCGGCCGCAAGTCCACCCTCGTGACGACCCTCGTCCTGATGGGGGTCAGCACCTTCCTCATCGGCGTACTGCCGGGCCACGCCTCCATCGGCATTGCCGCACCCGTACTGCTGGTTGTGCTGCGGGTCGTCCAGGGGATCGGCGTCGGAGGAGAGTGGGGCGGCTCCGTCCTGCTGTCCATGGAATGGGGTTCCGAGCGCCGCCGAGGGCTGATGGCCAGCTGGCCGCAGCTCGGTGTGCCGCTGGGTCTCCTCGCCTCGACCGGCATGGTCAAGCTGATGAACGGGGTGTCCGGCGACGGCTTCGACAGCTGGGGCTGGCGGATTCCCTTCCTCGCCAGTGTGGTGCTGATCGGCATCGGGCTCTATGTGCGGCTGCGGGTGCTGGAGAGCCCGGCCTTCACCGAGGTCAAGCAGGAGCGCGTGCTGGAGCGCCGGCCGGTCTTGAGCGTGCTGCGCCACCAGCCGCGCGCGGTGCTGACCTCTGCCTTCGTCCGGATGTCGGAGCAGGCGCCCTTCTACCTCTTCATCACCTTCGTGCTCACCTACGGCACGGAGGAGCTCGACCTCCCCAGGGGCGACCTGCTCAACTACACGCTCGTCGCGGCAGCCGTCGGGCTGATCAGCGTCCCGCTCTTCGGCCACCTCTCCGACCGGTTCGGCCGACGGCTGGTCTACGGCATCGGCATCTGCTGCACCGGGCTGTTCGCGTTCCCGTACTTCGGCCTGCTCAACACCGGCAGCTCCGGGCTCGTCCTGCTCGCGATCGTGCTCTCGCTGGTCTTCCACGACATCCAGTACGGTCCCCAGGCCGCGCTGATCGCCGAGGGATTCGGGACGAACGTCCGCTACAGCGGTGCCGGGCTCGGGTATCAGCTCGCCTCGGTCATCGCGGGCGGACCGGCGCCGCTCATCGCCGCGGCGATCCTCGAGCACACCGGTTCCAGCACCGGGATCAGCTGGTACATCGTCGGCTGCTCGGTCGTCGCCATGGCCGCGCTGCTGCTCATGCCACGCCCGGCGCCCGTGGTCACGGCTCCGCAGCGGCCGGTTCCCGCGAGCACCGACGCCGCCTCCTCCCCGGGAGAGCCCTGACCGGACAGGGGACCGACCTCCACAGGCTCAGCGCCCGACGGTCAACCGGCTTCGGGCGCTTCGGCGTTGACTGCAGTTCGTACATGACGGGCGATCAGGGCATAGATCTCGCGGGCCCGTTGGTCGTCCGTTCCGTCGTACCCGTGATCCGCTCCCTGCACATCGCGGTGCGCCACGAGCGCGCCCGCCGTCCGCAACCGGTCGGCGTAGCCCACGGCCTCCGCCTTGAGGAGGTCGAACTCCGCCGTGACGACCAGCGCCGGGGCGATGCCCTTCAGGTCCACGGTGTCCGACGGATGGGCGGGCGAGACGAGCCGGTCGGCGCGCTGCTTCACATCCGGGACGTACGACGTGTCGAAGACGTCCGCCATCCACGGCCGCAGCAACGGCTTGGCGACGGCCGCGCGCTTGGTCCGGGCGTTCGTCGCCAGGTCGAGCGGTGGATAGTGCAGCACCTGAAGAGCGATCGAGGGCCCGCCCTCCTCCAGCGCCAGCCGCGCCACCGCCGCCGCGAGTCCACCGCCGGCGCTCTGCCCGCCCACGGTGAGACGGCTGCCGTCCCAGCCGTGCTCCCCGCCGTGCTCGGCCACCCAGCGGACGACCTCGTACGCCTGCTGGGGCGGGGCCGGGAACGGGTGCTGAGGGGCGACGACGTAGTCGACGTTGATCACGACCACGCCCGCCTCGGCGGCGAGGAAGCGGCACAGGGGGTCGTCGATCTCCGTCACCGACATGACATAGCCGCCGCCGTGGAAGTTGACGTGCACGGGTGGCGGCGTCGGCCCCTCGGCAGCGGGCAGGTACAGCACGGCCCTGGCAGGAGCGATCGACGTGGGGATCGTCAACTCGCGTGTGTGACGGGGGTATTCGGGGAACCGGGCGTGCGAAGCGGCCGCCGAGCCGCGACCGCTGCTGCGCCGGTCGGCCATCTGCGTCATGCGCTGCATCGCCTTGGCGACGAAGGCGGCCACTGCCGGCCGGGCCAGGAGGGACATGCGGCTCCGTTCGGTGGAGGACACACGAGAGGGGCCCAATCATCAGGATTCCTGGCGATCGGTGGAGTCGAAGATACTGCATTTTCCTGAGAACCGACCCCCGGGCCTCGGGGAGAAAGGCAGGTCAGCAGGGGGTCGGTGTGGACGCCGCGGGGAGGACCCGTGTGCCGGTCGTGATCTCGGGAGGGGCCCTGCCCGTGCCGGTGGATCCCCGGCGCCCACCGCCGCCGTGCCGCGTCAGCGCCCGGCGCGCACCCCGTCGAGGGCGACGGCCAGTACCCGGTCGCGCTGGGCGTCGTCGACGAAGACCGTGCCGGTGATGCCCGAGACCATGCGCAGCAGATCGCCGAAGTCCATGTCCTTGCGCGCGATGCCGGCCTCCTGGGCCCGCTCGAACAGCGGACCACCGGCGGCGAACATCGACTCGCGGCAGGCGTCGAAGATCTCGGACTCGTCGTCGAGTGCCTCCCGCACGGCCCGCTTGGTCACCATGTAGCCCGTGAACCGGTGCAGCCAGGAGGTGAGCGCCTCCCAGGGCTCCAGTCCTGCGACCTCCTCGGCGACCCGGACGAGCTCGTTGACCTCGTCCGCGTAGACGCTCTCGAACAGTTCGCGGCGGGACGGGAAGTTCCGGTACAGGGTGCCGATGCCGACCCCCGCGCGGCGGGCGATGTCCTCCAGCGACGCCTCCGCGCCATGCTCGGCGAACGCCTCGCGCGCGGCGGCCAGCAGGGCGTCGTAGTTGCGGGCGGCGTCCTTCCGGTGCGGGCGCCGGGATGCCACGAGTTCGCGGACGGGGAACGGCTGGGCCGACACTTGCTGCCTCCCGGGGCGGGACGAGGTTGAACCGGAGGTGAGCCTCCGGTACAGTGGAGGGGTACCTCCACTTTAGCAGTGCGGGGTGTGTCCGCGGAGGACGCGTGCGGCCGCACGCATCACCTACGCGACGACACCCCCGCACCACTCCCTTGTTGCTCACGGGCCCTGCGTCGAGAGCGCGGCCCGTCCACCCACCACCTTTCCGCGACCGCTCACCGCGGCCGTCGGCGTGCCCGTGGCGCCCCAGCGGCGCTCCGGGTCCGTACGACCGTGGCCAGAGAACCTCGGCCGCACCCCGTTCGTTCGGAGAGGCTCTTCATGCCCCGCAAGTCCACCCGTCTCACGTTCGCGGTCCTCGCGACCGGCGCAGGTGTGTTCGCCATGCTGCAGTCGCTGATCGCGCCGGCCCTGCCGACCGTCCAGCACGCCATGCACACCTCGCAGTCCACCGCGACCTGGGTGATGACGGCCTATCTGCTGTCCGCCTCCGTGTTCACCCCGATCCTCGGCCGCGTCGGCGACCTGATCGGCAAGAAGCGCACCTTCGTCGCCGTCCTGTCCGTCGTCGCGGTCGGCTGCCTGCTGGCCGCACTCGCCCCGACCATCGGCGTACTGATCGTCGCCCGGGTCGTCCAGGGCATCGGCGGCGCCCTGTTCCCCCTCTCCTTCGGCATCATCCGGGACGAGTTCGCCCCGTCGGAGGTCCCCGGCAGCATCAGCAACCTGTCCGCCGTGATCGCCGCGGGCGGCGGCGTCGGCATCGTGGCGGCGGGCCCCATCGTGTCGGCGCTCGACTACCGCTGGCTGTTCTGGATCCCGGTCGCCGTCGTGGCGGTGACCACGCTGATAGCCCTGCGCTACGTGCCCGAGTCGCCCAACCGGGCGGAGGGCAAGGTCAGTTGGCTCGGCGCCGGCCTGCTGTCGGCGTGGCTGGTGGCCCTGTTGCTGCCGCTGAGCCAGGCAAGCGTGTGGGGCTGGGGCTCGGCACGCGTGATCGGCCTGTTCGCGGCGGCCGTGGTCCTGTTCGCCCTGTGGCTGCTGACCGAGGCCCGCTCCCGCACCCCGCTGATCGACCTGCGCGTCATGCGACTGCCCGCGGTGTGGACCACCAACACGGCCGCGCTGCTCTTCGGGGCGGGCATGTACGCCCTGTGGTCCTTCCTGCCCGGCTTCGTGCAGACGCCCAGTTCGGCCGGATACGGCTTCGGCGCGAGCGTCACGGCGTCCGGACTGCTGATGCTGCCGATGCTGGTGGCGATGTTCTTCTCCGGCATCCTCAGCGGCCGTCTGGAGCCCGTGGTGGGCGCGAAGTCCCTCCTCACCACCGGTGCCGCACTCGGCGCCCTCGCACTGGGCATGCTCGCCCTCTGGCACGACGAGCAGTGGCAAGTCGCCCTCGTCGCGGGCGTGTTCGGCCTAGGTATCGGACTGGCCTTCGCCTCGATGGCCAACCTGATCGTGGGCAGCGTCCCGGCCTCCCAGACCGGCGCCGCGACCGGCATGAACGCCAACATCCGCACCATCGGCGGCTCCATCGGCGCCGCCGTGACCAGCGTCCTGGTCACCGGCCACCTCCAGCCCTCGGGCCTGCCGTACGCCTCCGGCTACACGCACGGTTTCGCGTTGCTGGCGGTGCTGTGCCTGGCGGCGGCGCTCGCGGCGCTGCTGGTGCCGGTGGCGCGGCCCGGACGCCTCACCGGCTCCGCACGCGCCGCCGACGGCGCGGTGGCCACGGAGCCGGAAACGGTCGCCTCCGGCACCCGCGGCTGAGACAAGGGGCCGACCCGGACCGCCGGGCCGGCCCCCGCAGCGGACGTGCGCCCACCGGGCCCGGCGAGAACACCGTTGTACGTACGGTAAAGTCGACGTGCGCGTTCCCGCGGTTCACCGGGGGAAGCGCACCGGGACGTGGCGCAGCTTGGTAGCGCACTTGACTGGGGGTCAAGGGGTCGCAGGTTCAAATCCTGTCGTCCCGACGGTGTTCATCAGCGGGTCTGCCGGAAACGGCGGGCCCGCTGGATGCGTTCGTGGGACACGTGATGGCGGCGTGATGGCAACCCGTGACCGCATGGCACTCGGTCTCAAGCCGCCCGATCTTGTGATGCTGCGGCGGTCTCGTGGGGTGTTTGCGGTCGGCGCCGTCCAGGGCCTTGTCGATGGCGGTGACGGCGTCGCGGGCGGCGTAGGGCAGCAGGTGGCCGTAGAGGTTGACGGTGGGGGACAGCGTTGAGTGGCGCAGCGTCTTGGAGACCACGGCCAGCGGAACCCGTGAGCTGATCATGATGGTGGCGGCGGTGTGGCGCAGATCGTGGACCCCGATCCGGGGCAGGCCGATCTCCTCGGAGCGCCGGCGCAGTTCGGTCAGGACGCTCTGCGGGCGTAGCGGGGAGCCGTCCGGCTGGCAGAACACCAGTCCTTCCAACGGGGTGTCCGGGAGCTGGTCGGTGAGGGCGAGGGCGGCCTGGCGTTCCAGGGCGGCAGCGACACGTGGGGACAGGCTCACCCAGTTGCGGCCGGCTTTGGTTTTGGGGTGGCCGAGGTAGAGCCGGCTGTTGTTGACGGCCGTGAGGTTCCAGCGCACCAGCAGGGTCTTCTCGGGTAGGTGGACGTCGGTCCAGTGCAGGCCGAGGGCCTCACCGCGGCGCATGCCGGTACCCAGCAGCAGCAACTCCTCGCTACGCCGCCAACCTCTGGCCGCACACGATCAAACATCGATGACACGGGACAGTGATCACCAGTCGGACAGACGGCCTCGTGAATGTGCAAAGCTGGATTTCTCGTCGCGAGGATGACGCTCTTCGGCTTGGGAACGGTGAGTACGGATGAGCTCGAGTTCCGGCGGCGCCCCGAATCCCAGGCCGACCCGTACCCACAATGGCCCTGCCGTCTCCCGTCGGGAGTTCGACGCACTCTTCGAGGCGGTTCGCACGTGGGGTCGCTGGGCCCCGGCCGACCGCGGTGCCTGGAACCGGGTGACCGGACCGCGTGCGGCGGGCCACGGACAGAGCGGTCCGGGAGGGTCGTCCAGATGGCGGTGCCCCGGAACACCCGGGCCGGCCCGGACAACCGCAAGCCCGCCCTGCACCACATGACCGATCTCGGTGCCCTCCACCCTCAAGGACCTCCCCGCCGTCTTCGGGATCCGCTGGCTGGAGCCGGGACAAGCGGTGCACGCAAACGACATCATCGCTGCGGAGAAGGCGCTCGATGTGACGATCGGCGAGGGCGACGCGGTGCTGATGCGCTCCGGGCATGTCCGTCGCCGCGGGGAACTCGGTTCCTGGGACCCCGACACGGCGAGCGCCGGCTTCCACGTGGACGCCGTACGGCTGCTGGCCGAGCGTGGCATCGCGCTGCTCGGCGGGGACGGCGACAGCGATGTACGGCCCTCGCCCGTGGACGGCGTGCATTCGCCGGTCCACGCGCTGGCGGTGGCCGCGATGGGTGTGCCGCTGCTGGACAACCTCGACCTTGAAGAGCTCTCCGCAGCGACCGCCGAGGCGGGGCGGTATGAGTTCCTGCTCGTCGTGGCACCGCTGAACGTCCCGGGTGGGACGGGCTCGCCCGTAAACCCCGTCGCCATCCTGTGACAACCGACCAGTCCCGTTACCGTGCGTGAGAGATCTTACGAATCGTGACTCACATCCCTGATGCCCGTATCATCGTCAATGCCAGATAATGTCGAAATGTGGATTATCTAAGGTGTGAGTGAGGCGGAGCGTGGTTCGGTCCGGCGGCGAACCGATACCGACGGGGCGTGCGACAGGCGGCACGGGACCCGCCCGTTTTCGTGAGCGGTTCCTGCAGGGCGAGCCGGTCGAGGCGGGTGTGCGCACGTCGATCCTGAATTCCTGGCAGCGGTGCCGGTCCATGGGGCTGTCGCCGGACCAGTCCGACCTTCCCTTCCGGGAGGATTTCGATCCGGACGCCCGGCTCGTCCACGCGGCCGTGCCGGTGCTCGACCGGCTGCAGCTCCGGTTTGCCGGCAGCGCGATGAACATCTCCGTTGCCGATGCGAGCGGGACGGTTCTCCTGCGGCGTTTCGGAGAGACGTCGCTGGCCCGAAGCCTCCCGGCGATTCAGAGCGTCCCAGGGTTCGTGTTCTCCGAGCAGGTCGCCGGTACCAACGGCATCGGTCTCGCCCTGGCGGAGCGGCAACCCATCCGGGTCTACGGTGCCGAGCACTTCGCCGAGCGCTCCCAGGGCAGCGCCTGCCGCGCGCTTCCCGTCCGCGACCCGCTCAGCGGCCGCATCGAGGGCGTCCTGTGCTTCGGCTATCCGCGCAGCTCCGAGGATCCGGAGCTGGACATCGTGATACGCAGGGCGGCCGAGGCCATCGAGCGGCGGCTGCTGGGGCAGAGCTCCGCGCATGAGCACGCTCTGCTGCGGGCGTACCAGGACACCGCAGCCGAAGCTGCCGTTGGCCTTTACCGCAGGATCGGCGCGGACGAACTGGCCCTCGAACTGCACCACCGTGACCGGGCGATCATCATGGAGCAGGCCGCCGAACTGATCTCCCGCGCGCAGCGGGCCGCGGTCGAGGTGTCCCTGCCCGACGGCCGGCGAGTCACGCTCGTGAGCCGGCCGATGACCAGCGCCTCCGGAGTGGAGGGCATCGCCATCGAGGCCGTCCTCCCCGCCTCCTCGCAGCGCGCGCCTTTCACCGTGCCGCACAAGGTCGACGTGCCGCCGGGCCTCCCCGCCGAGCTTGCCGTCGCCCTCGCCCCCCTGACGTCCGGGGCCGTTCCCGGCGTCGCGGCGCCCGGGCATCTCTCCGTCACGGTACCCGGCCAGGTCGCCGCGGGCGGCGAGGGCGTCACGACCGCCGACGCCGACGGCGCGAGGGACGGTCACCTCGACTCCCCGCTTCCCGCGAGAGGGCTCGTGATGGTGGGGGAGCCGCACGTGGGGATGTATGCCTTGGCCGCGCGACGCCGCCTGGAGCTGCTGTCCGAGGCCAGCACCTGCATAGGCACCACCCTGGACGTGCGCCGCACCGCCGAGGAACTCGCCGAGACTGCGGTGCCGCGGTTGGCCGACTTCGTCACCATCGACCTGCCCGAGCCCGTACTGCGCGGCGAGGAGTCCGCCGATCCCCGCAGTGACCTGCGCCGTACGGTGGTCCACGGCATCCGCGACGACTGTCCCTTCCACCCCGTCGGCAAGCAGGTCGACTACGGCCCGACCACGCCTCAGCTGCGGTGTCTGACCAGCGGGGAGGCAGTGCTGGAGCCGGACATGAGGGCCGCCGCGGGCTGGCTCGCGCAGGATCCCGAGCACACCGAACAGCTGCCGAGCCGCGTCCACTCCCTCATCGCGGTGCCCCTGGTCGCCCGCGGTGTCGTCCTGGGCGTCGCCGCTTTCTACCGCTCGCAGAACCCCGCCCCCTTCGGAGACGACGACCGCTCGCTGGCCCAGGAACTCGCGACCCGCGCCGCGCTGTCCATCGACAACGCCCGGCGCTACACGCGCGAACGCACCATGGTCCTGGCCCTGCAGCGCAGCCTGCTCCCGCACGGTCTGCCCGACGAGGACGCCGTCGAGGTCGCCCATCGCTACCTGCCCGCCGAATCCGACGTCGGCGGAGACTGGTACGACGTCATCCCGCTGTCCGGCACCCGCATCGGCCTCTTCGTCGGCGACGTCGTCGGCCACGGCATGCTCTCCGCCGCCACGATGGGCCAGCTGCGTACCGCCGCACGCAGCTTCGCCGAACTCGACTTTCCCCCGGACGAAGTGCTCACCCACCTCGACAACCTGGTGGGACGCCTGGACCGGGAGGACCCCGCTTCCGACGGCGCCGGCACCATCGGTGCGACGTGTCTGTACGCCATCTACGACCCGACCTCGCAGCAGTGCACCATGGCCCGCGCCGGCCACCCCCCGCCCGCGCTGGTGCACCCCGACGGCAACGTGTCGTTCCCTGACCTGCCCGCCGGACCCCCTCTCGGCCTCGGGGGCCTGCCCTTCGAAACCGCCGAGATCCACCTCCCGGAAGACAGCCAACTGGTCCTCTACACCGACGGACTCATCGAGGACCGGCATCGCGACGTCGACGTCGTCCTCGACCAGCTGCGCGGGGCCCTGGCCCACCATCCGGAGCGCTCGCCCGAGAACACCTGTCAGGCGATCCTGGACACCGTGGCCCCCGCCCATCCCTGCGACGACATCGCCCTGCTCGTGGCCCGCACCCACGCCCTCGACCTGGATCGGATCGCCACCTGGGACCTGCCCGCCGACCCGGCACTCGTCAGCGAGGTCCGCGCCTCCGCCACCCGACAGATGGCGGACTGGGGGCTCGAAGAGGCCGCGTTCGCCGCGGAACTGATGCTCAGCGAGCTGGTCACCAACGCCATCCGCCACGGTGCCGGGCCCATCAGGGTACGGCTGCTCCATGGCCGCACCTTGATCTGCGAGGTCTCCGACACCAGCAACACCGCCCCGCACCTGCGCCGGGCGGCCACCACCGACGAGGGCGGCCGCGGCCTCTTCCTCGTCGCGCAGCTGTCACAGAGCTGGGGTACCCGCTACACCCCGGAGGGCAAGGTCATCTGGGCCGAATGCGGGCTCGACGGCGTGTGAGACCCGAGCGCGGCGCTGAGCCGTTGGGGGCACGAGAGACGGCAAATGTCTGATATCTAGCTATGTGTCCGGCTAGCATCGCTCATGACAGTCGGGGACAACTCGCCAGGCCGATCACCGGAGATGTCCGTGGAACCTCTGGTCCGCGTCCGCGGCCTTGCCAAGCGGTTCGGTGGGACCCTCGCGCTGGCCGGGGTCGACCTGGACGTCCACGCCGGCAGCGTCCTCGCCCTTCTCGGTCCCAACGGAGCCGGAAAGTCGACACTCATCAAGGTGCTCGCCGGCGTCCACCACGCCGACGCAGGGCGGATCACGGTGGACGGGCACCCGCTCGGGAGTCATGCCGCTTCCCGCAGCATGTCCTTCATCCACCAGGATCTCGGTCTGGTGGAGTGGATGACGGTCGCCGAGAACATCGCCCTGAGCACCGGGTATCCGCGGCGCGCCGGTCTGATCTCCTGGCGGCGGAACCGAGAGCAGTGCGCCGAGGCCCTGCGCATCGTCGCCGGACACCTCGATCCCGACGCACCGATCGCCCGGCTCGGCCCGGCCGAGCGTTCACTGGTCGCCATCGCACGAGCCCTGGCGACTCGGGCGAAGCTCATCGTCCTCGACGAGCCGACCGCCCGCCTCCCCGCCGCGGACTGCGCCCGGCTGTTTCGTGTCCTGCACGCACTGCGCGACCGGGGGCACGGCATCCTCTATGTGAGCCACCGTCTGGACGAGGTGTACGAGGTCGCCGACACCTTCGCCGTCCTGCGCGACGGCCGTCTCGTCAGCCACGGCGCACTGGCGGGCCGGAGCCCTGCCCGTCTGGTGCACGACATCGTCGGCGAGGAGCTGACCGACCACCACCCCGCCACGGCCCCGGTCCCCGGCCCGGCCGTCCTGACCCTCGACGGCGTACGGACCGCCGGCGCGGGACCGGTCAGCCTGGAGCTCAGGGCCGGGGAAGCCCTGGGCCTGGTCGGCCTCTCGGGCGCCGGACACAGGGACCTGGGCCGAGCCCTCGCGGGTTCCCGGCCCCTCCTCGACGGACGTGCCCTTCTCGGCGGCCGCCCGTACAGTCCCCGTACGGTCGTCCAGGCCGTCGGACTCGGTGTCGCCTTCGTGCCCGGTGACAGACAGCGGGAGGGCTGCCTCGCCGAGCTGACCGTACGGGAGAACTTCCTGGCCAACCCCCGGGCGGGAGGCCTGCCTGCGCTGCGCTGGATCAGCCCCCGCCGCGAACGTGCCGAGGCCGCCACCCTGATCGAACGGTTCACGGTGCGCCCCAGCGACAGCGAGGCCCCCATCGCCTCGCTGTCCGGCGGAAACCAGCAGAAGGTCATGATCGGCCGGTGGCTCCGGGTGGGCCTGCGTCTGCTCATCCTCGAGGAGCCGACCGCGAGCGTGGATGTCGGCGCCAAGGCCGCGGTCCACCGCCTGCTCGACGAGGCACTGGCCGGCGGCCTTGCGGTCCTGCTCATCTCCACCGACTTCCAGGAGGTCGTGGACGTGTGCCGGCGCGCGCTGGTTTTCGCCCGCGGGTCCGTGACGGCCGAGCTGAGCGGTCCGGCCCTCACCGTCTTCGGGCTCACCCGTGCGGCTTCGGTCATGCCCCCCTCCGGAACCGCGTCGAACCCGTGACCCCCTCGCCCCGGCCGCGACCGCATCGACAGGGCCGACCGAACCGACTCGGCCGGCGAGGCAGGCCTGGTCTCCCGGCCCGACTGCCCGGCCCGGGTGGGCACCTCATCGGTGCTTACGGCCTTCTGGCACTCACGGCACTGCTCTTCCTGATCTTCTCCTTCACCCTGCCGCGTACCTTTCCCACCCGGGACACCGTCGACTCGATCCTTTCCAACCAGTCGATCCCGGCCGTTCTCGCGCTCGCCGCCATGGTCCCCATCGTGACCGGCGCGTTCGACCTCTCCATCGGCTACGGCCTCGGCCTGGCGCACGTGATGGTGATGCAGCTCGTCGTCAACGTCGGGTGGCCCTGGCCGCTCGCCTGCCTCGCGGTGATCGGCGGAGGGGCGGTCGTTGGCGTCCTCAACGGCGTCATCGTCGAGTTCGGCCGGATCGATTCCTTCATCGCCACTCTCGGGACCGGCAGCATGATGTACGCCGTGACCGGCTGGATCACCGGCGGCGCCCGGATCGTCCCCGGCCCGCAAGGCCTCCCGGTCGCCTTCACCGACATCTACGACTCCAGGTTCCTCGGCCTTCCGGTCCCCGCCTTCTACGTGCTCGCCCTCGCCGTCGTCCTCTGGTTGGTGCTGGAGCGGCTGCCGCTCGGCCGGTATCTGTACGTCGTCGGCTCGAACCCGCGCGCGGCCGACCTCGTCGGCATCCCGACCCGCAGGTACAGCGTCTACGCGTTCGCCGCGTCGGGGCTGATCGTCGGCTTCGCCGGTGTGCTGCTCGCCGCCCAGCAGCAGATCGGTAATCCGAGCGTCGGACTGGACTACCTGTTGCCCGCATTCGTCGGCGCCCTTCTCGGCTCCACCGCGATCAAACCCGGCCGCCCCAATGCGATGGGCACCCTCGTCGCCGTCGCTGTCCTCGCCGTGGGCCTCACCGGCATCGGCCAGATGGGCGCCGACTTCTGGACGGTCCCTCTGTTCTACGGCGGCACCCTGCTCATCGCCGTCGGCCTGGCCGGCTACTCCGCGCGCCGCCTGCGCACCGGCACCGTCGCGGCCCGCGATTCGCCTGCCGTACCGCCGGAGCCGCCGTCCGCCCCGACGCAGGACGGTGGCGCAGCGGGCGCCCCTCCATGAACGACGCCATGGGCACCACCTGAGTGCCTCCGGCCACATCCTCCCGCTCATCCCCGCGAGGAGCTCCCCGTGAACTGCAACCGCAAAGCCACACCCGGCGCGCTCAAGGCTCGGTCCGTCGCCGCCGCCCTGCTGGCTGCGGCAACCGTCCTTGCCGGCTGCGAACGCGGCTCGTCGAGCGCCCCGGAGGGCTCCACCACGGGACCGAGCGGCTGCCCCGCGGCCCAGGCAAGGGCCCAGGCCGCCGTCAGACAGGCGGAGAAGACGGACGTTCCCTGGAACGGACCGACCAGCGGCCCGTCGGCGGTGTCCGGCAAGACCATCGTCTACGTCGCCCAGACCATGACCAATCCCGGCGTCGCGGGCGCTGCGAAAGGCGTGAGCGCAGCTGCACGGGTCATCGGCTGGAACGTCCGGGTGATCGACGGTGGCGGTACCCCCGCCGGCATCCAGGCGGCGATGAGCGAGGCCGTAGCCCTCAAGCCCTCGGGCATCGTCATCGGTGGCTTCGACCCGGGCTCGACCTCACAGCAGGTCTCGCGGGCGACCGCGGCACGGATCCCGCTCGTCGGCTGGCACGCGGTCGCTGCCCCCGGCCCCAGTCGGCAGCCCAGACTCTTCACCAACGTCACCACCGACGTCGAGGACGTGGCCGGAGTCAGCGCGCAATGGGTCATCTCGAACTCGGGTGGCCACGCCGGGGTCGTGCTCTTCACCGACGCCTCGATCCCCTTCGCCAAGAACAAGTCCGAACTGATCAGGAAGGAGCTCCTCACCTGTTCGGGCGTGAAGCTGCTGGCGTACGAGAACATCCCTATCCCGGACGCGAGCAGCCGCACCCCGCGGGAGGTCTCCTCGCTCCTCTCCCGCTTCCAGAGCAGGTGGACCCACTCCGTCGCCATCAACGACCTCTACTTCGCCGATGCCGCCCCGGCCTTCCGCGCGGCCGGCAAGAAGGGTGCCGGCCCGCCCTTCAACATCGGCGCCGGAGACGGCGACCCCTCCGCCTTCCAGCGCATCAACAGCGAGCAGTACCAGGCGGCCACCGTGCCCGAGCCGCTGTCCCTGCAGGGCTGGCAGATCGTCGACGAGTTCAACCGAGCCTTCTCCGGCCGTCCTGCCAGCGGATATGTAGCCCCCGTCCACATCACCACCGCCGACAACAGCGACGGTGCCACGACCTGGGACCCGTCGGGCTACCGGGAGGCGTACCGGAAGATCTGGGGCACCTGACAGCGGCGTCGGGGACTGGTCAAGGGGCGTACTCGGTGAGCAGGAGTGCGATGTCGTCCATCCTTTCGTGGGACAGGCAGGCATCCTGCAGCAGCCGGTCGGCCAGATCCTCCAGGCGGTCCCCGCCCATCCGGGCCAGCGAGGCCCGGAGCCTGCGGATGCCGGAACCGATGTCCGAGCCGCGCCTCTCGATGAGCCCGTCGGTGTACAGGGCGAGGATCGATCCGGGCGCGAGGCGCAGCTCCGACTCCGGATAGTCGGGCATTGCCTCGACGCCGATCAGAGGGCCGCCCGGTACGTTCAGGATTTCCGTGTGTCCGTCGGGCAGACGCAGCAGGGGCGGGCAGTGGCCCGCGCGGACAATGCGCACGACCCCCGAACCGGGGTGGAGGAGGGCGTAGCAGCAGCTGGCGAGCAGCGCGGGGTCGAGGTCCATATGGAGCCGGTTGGTACTGGCGAGGACGTCGCTCGGCCGATGGCCGGCGGTGACGAAGGCCCGCATCGCGCTGCGTAGCTGTCCCATGGCGGCCGCGGCGGCCACGTTGTGTCCCTCGACGTCCCCGACGATCAACGCGACCTCGTCACCGACGGGGATGACGTCGTACCAATCGCCTCCGATGTCCATCCCCCTGGTGCCCGGAACATAGCGTCCGGTGACGCGGAGGCCCGGCAGCGTGGGCAGCCGGTGGGGCAGCAGCGCGTTCTGCAGACCGCGGGCGAGGGCGTATTCGGCGTCGTAGAGCTTGGCGCGTTCGAGAGCCTGGGCGATCAGGCCGCCCAGCGCGGTGAGGAGGCCGCGCTCCTCGGCGGGGAACCGGTGGACGTCGTCGAAGGCGAGCATGCAGGCGCCGACCGGGCGGTTGGAGGCGATCAACGGCAGGAACGCCCAGGAGTTCGAGTGGCCGACCAGGGTCCCGGGGTAGGTCCCGAGGAGCTCCTCCCGGGTCTCGACGAACAGCGGGGCCCCGGAGGTCAGCGCGTCCGTCACCGGCAGCCGGGCATGCAGCGGGGTCCCTTCGAAGCCGGCGAGGAAGCCCTTCGAGTAGCCGCGCTGCGCGAGCAGGTGCAGGCGCCGCTCCTCCACGACGGCGATCGCCAGCTTCTGGCCGCCGAAAGCGGGCAGCAGCTGGTCGGCGACGGCGTCGAACACCTCGTGCGCGGTGACCGCCTCGGTGAGGGCGCTGCCCAGCTGGAGCACGCGGTAGAGGGATCCCAGGCGGGGGGCCGTGGGCGGAGGTGACAAGGAGACGGGAGGACCCTCCTCCGCGACGAACGTCCCGGGTCCGGCCCCGTCGGGCAGCGGCTGCCTCACGGGTGCCGCCCATCCCGTCATGCCCTGCCCGCCGGGGTGCAGGGAGAAGGCGAGCCACTCGTCGGGTGGGCGGCGGACCAGGAAGGAGACCGGTTGCTGGGAGACCACGGCGGCCCGGTAGCGGTCCTCGTACACGGGATCGGCCAGCCAGGGCAGCACGTCCCAGGGGCGTTGGCCGAGCAGTTCGTCCTGGCGGACCCGGAGCAGACTCTCGAGGCTGTGGTTCGCGTAGGTGACACGGCCGTCCGGGGAGAGCGCGAAGAAGCCGTCCGTGAGCCGCTCGAGCGCCGCCACAGCAGCCATGCCGCTTCCGGAATCGAGCACGGCGCCGACCAGATGGGACGCCGTCCGCGGGTCGTGCGGGCTCTCGGGCACCCGACCCCACAGCTCGACGGTGTGAAGCCTCCCGCCGCCGTCCCGGATGCTCACGCAGTGCGCGAGCACATGTCCCTCCTCGACCGCGGCACGCGCGGCTGACCGGAAGCCGGGCAGGTCCGCCGGTTCGATTCTGGCCGCCAGGGTGGCCGCCCGTCCGTCGAACTCGCGGGGCGGAATCCCGAAGATCACGCACAGTTCGTCGTCCGCCGTGAAGGACCCGGTGTCGAGGTTCCAGTCGAACAGGCCCACCCTTATCACCGGAGCGGACGGCAGCGGGACCACCATCGGAGCCGTCCGTTCGTCCCACTCGCCCAACAGTCGGCGTGCGCTCAGACCGGCGAGTGCGGTGCCCAGACGGTCGGCCGCGGAGCGCAGCTGCCGACGCTGCGCCCTCGACAGCCCTGTCCGGTCGGGCCCGGGCGTCCACAACACGGCCATCGTTCCGAAAGTCCGCCTGCCCGCTCTTACGGGCACCGAGGCAGAGCCGAACGGGTAGGGCACGGCGACCGAGAGCTGGGGGAAGCGCCGCATCGTCTCTTCCGCGTCGGTCAGGTGGACCATGCGCCCCGAGCGGTACGCCTCCGCCACCGGAATGCGGCTGTTCACCGGGATCCGACGCCAACCGCCCAGCAGGGAGGGCGGTGTCCCGCACGCCGCGGCCAGGAGGAGCGAGTGATGGTCGCCGGAGAGCAGGAACACACTTCCGGCATGCGCTCCGGTCACCTCCACGGCACCGACGACGGCGCTGACCAGTGCGTCGTCACGCTCGGGCGATTCGCCGACACGCGCGGCGCCGAACGGATACGAGCTCGATGCCACACCGTCGGCCGACACGTTGCCCTCGATCACCATTGGGTAATTTGTTCCATTTTAGGTTGGCTTACGGCTTCCTGGGGGCGGGTGCCGGGCCGGAACTGGAGCGAGCGGTGATCGGCGGCGCGGGCCGACCGAAGGCGACGATGGTCCAGCAGGGACTTCACACGGCGCATGTGGTCGCAATTACGCGCAGAGCGGCACCTGCTTCGACGTTCCGCTGAAGTCCACTCGAGCAACCGCAGCGGGCGGTTTACGGAGCGCGATGTCGGGTGTCATGGAGTGCTGCGCGCTGTTCTCGCGACTCCTTTACTCGGCTGAGTACGCTGGATCCCGACCTCGAAGAACGACCCGTCGCACGCCGCTCATCGACCACCCAACTGGGGTCAAGGGGTCGCAGGTTCAAATCCTGTCGTCCCGACCAGCTTTGTTGCCGGTCGGAGGCCGTTTTCTCAGGTATGAGGAGACGGCCTTTGCCATGTCTGCGGGGCCCGGGCAGTCATGTCTGCCGGTCCCCGTCCGTCATGTCCGCGGGGGCCCAGGACAACATGGCGCGGCGGTGCCGGTGGCCGGCCGGTCATGCCCGTCTCGGAGCCGGTCCGCCTCGCTCTTCCTTCTTGCTCTCCTCAAGGGTGAGCTTGCCGCCCTCCTCGAAGGTGAGCAGCGAGCGGTCGCCGGTTGCCATCTTGGTCACCATTTCGGCGAGCTGCCCGCAGGCTCGCGCGATCTCCCGCTGGGTCTGGTTCCGCTCGCAGACGACCGCCCCGAGAAGCAGGGCGGTCAGCGAGGCGGAGCCGTTGAACGCCTGCAGGGTGATCATGTTGGTGAGCAGGTCCTTGTCGGAGAACGGGCCCGACTCCTGGCCGGCGGCGATGATCGCGAAGGTCGACACGGCCAGTGCGCAGGGTGCGGCCCCGGCCAGCTGGAAGCGGAAGGCCGCCCAGATCAGCAGCGGGAAACCGAGGAACAGCAGCGGCCCAGGCCCGGTCTCGATGACACCGATGCTCGCGGTGGCCGCCACCAGCAGCAGCCCCTCCGCCCACCGGGACAATGGCGTGTCCCGCAACAGGTGTGCCGAGCGCAGGACGAGCAGGACCGGCGTGACGACCATGACGCCCATCGCGTCGCCGGTCCACCAGACCGACCAGGTCGGCCAGAAGTCATCGGTGCCCAGTACATCGGCGAGAACCAGGGTCGCGCTGCCGGTCGTCGCGCTGACCAGCATCCCGGTGAGCGCGCCGAGAAAGATCAGCGCGAGCGCGTCCCGCAGACGGTTCAGGGCGTTACGGAACCCTGCGCGGCGCAGCAGTGCGTAGGAACAGAGGGGAGCGACGGTGTTCCCCGCCACGATCGCGAGCACGGCCGGGAGAGACGGCCCCAGCGACACGTTGGTCAGGAACGCGCCGAGTGCGATCCCGGGCCAGACCCGCGGGCCGCGCAGGAGCAGGCTCGCCACCGCGATACCGCTCGGCGGCCACAGCGGGGTGACCTGGCCGCGTACCAGCTGCTGGAGCAGTCCCACCTTGGCCGAGCCGTAGTACAGCGCGGCGATGACACAGATCTCCAGGGCGGCCAGGCCGCTGCGCCGGAGCCGTTCGTACCGGGCGACAGCCATCGGGCGACCTCCGTGTCGACATCGCCCCGAAGCCCATCATCCGTCGGATCCCTCGGATCCTCCACGGCGCGGGCCTCGCAGCTCGACGGTCTCGCCCCCCAAGCCGCACGCCGCCCCCGGACGGGCCGAGGACGCCTGTCGAAAGTTCGCGGAAAACCCGGCCCCGATGTCGGATGTCCGGCTTATGGCGGGCTGTGGCTCGCTCGGGGGCGGTGGTGGCGCGGAGGGTGAGGCCAGTCAGCCACACCCCAGTGCCCAGCGCCCCCGGGTGCCGCAAGGGAGAGTCTCCGTGAATGCCACGACCACGGCGAACGCGCCGCAGGAACGGCGGGCCGCCACGCTCGTCATGGCCTGCGTCGGCGTGTTCGTCGCCTATCTGCCGGTGACCACGGTCTCGGCGAGCCTGCCCGCGATCCAGCGGGCCCTGAACGCTTCGACCTCGCAGCTGTCCTGGGTCTCCGACGCGTTCGTCCTGCCCATGGCCGCCCTGATCCTGACCGCCGGCGTCTTCGGCGACGTCCACGGCCGTAAGAAGGTCTTCCAGGCGGGCCTCGCCCTCAGCGGCCTGGGCGCCCTCGTCGCCCTGTGCGCGCACTCCATCGAGGTCGTGTGGGCCGGCCAGGCCCTGGCGGGACTCGGGTCGGCCGCGCTGCTGCCCACCACCCTCGCCCTGATCAGCCACGCCGTGCCCGACCCGCGCGAACGCGGCAAGTTCATCGGTCTGTGGGCCACCTCCCTCAGCGCCGCCCTGGCTCTGGGACCGGTGATCGCGGGTGTCGTAGTCGACCACTTCGCATGGCGGTGGATCTACCTCCTGCCCATCCCTGCGTCACTGCTCGCCATGGCGTTCGCGGCGAGGAGCCTGACCGACTCCCGGGCACCGGGCTCCCGCCGGCTGGACTGGCCCGGCCAGATCACCGCGGCCCTCGCCATCACCGCACTCGTCTACGGGATCATCGAGGGCGGCGCCACGTCCTTCACCGACGTCAAGGTCATGCTGGCGCTGTCCATCGGAGTGGTGGGTGCCGTCACCTTCGTCCTGGTGGAACGCGCGAGTACCGGGCCGATGCTGGACCTGACCCTGTTCCGCAGCCCGGCCTTCACCGCCACCACTCTGATCGCCATGATCAGCTTCCTGGGCCTGATCGGGTTCTTCTTCGCCCTCAGCCTCTACTTCGGCATGGTCCAGCAACTGTCCACCCTGGACGCCGCCTGGCGGCTGCTGATGGTGTCCATGGTGCCGCTCGTGCTCGGCGCGCCCGTCGGGAAGCTCGTCCACCGTGTCTCGCCGCGGCTTCTGATCCCCGGTGGCCTGCTGGTCGTCACGGCAGGCCTGCTGTCCCTCACGAACATCGGCGCGGACACCTCGTTCGGGTCGCTGGCCTGGCGGCTGGCCCTGCTCGGACTCGGCATGGCCTTCGTCATCACCCCGATGACCGCCACCGCCGTCAGCTCGGTGCCCTTCCAGCAGGCCGGCATGGCCGCCGCCGGCAACAACGCCTTCCGCCAGGTCGGCGGTGCCCTCGGCCCGGCCGTCCTCGGCGCACTGCTGTCCACCAAGGCGCTGGACGTCCTGCCCGGCCACCTCACCGACGCGGGCCTGACCGGCCGGACCGTCCACCAGGTCACCACGGTCGCCGACCACGACGGACTCGGTGCCGTCGGCGGGCTCGACCTCGGCGCGGACACGCCCCGTGTCCTGGGCGCGCTGTCCCAGTCCTTCCTGGACGGTCTGCACCTCTGCCTGATCGTGTCCGCCGTACTGACCCTGCTCGCGGCCGTCGTCGGAGCGCTCCTGCTGCGCCGCCCGCAGCACTCGGCACCGCCCGTCGGAGCCGGTGGACGGCATGCCGCGTCTGTCCCGGGCCAGACCGGGACCGGGACCGGGACTCCGGGAGACGCCGGAGCCCCTTCCCTGGCAGGCAGCCACCCCGAGGGGTGAGTTCACGCGTGCCGGTCGGGCGTGATGGCGGAGCGGAACGCCGACCAGGTACGGGCGCCGTCCGTGGGGACGGGCACGGCGCCCTCGGCGGAGCCCGGGACCGGGTACAACGGTCCCGGGCCCCGCCACATGACGGGAACACCCTCCGCCGCCGGCCGGGCGGCGGCTCCCACACGTCTTCGCCCACCGACCGAATTCCGCCCAGAACAAGGAGGGCCGCCGTGGAAGCGCAGCCCCTCGACGCACTGGACCTGAAGCTGCTCCAGGCCCTTCAACTCGACGGACGGGCTGCGTTCAGCCGTATCGGCGAAGTCCTCGGTGTGTCCGACCAGACCGTCGCACGACGCTTCCGGCGGCTGCGCACCACCGCCGGCCTGCGGGTGGTCGGCATGGTCGACGAGACCAGGCTCGGCCGCACCGGCTGGATCGTCCGGCTGCGCTGCACCCCCGACGTGGCCGAGCAGCTCGCGACCGCTCTGGCCCGCCGCCCCGACACCTCGTACATCGACCTCATCGCCGGCGGTACCGAGGTGCTGTGCGCGATGAAGCCCCGCAGCCAGAAGGACCGCGACGAACTCCTCTTCGACCGGCTGCAGCGCACACCCCGGGTCATCTCCGTCAGCGCCCACTGCCTGCTCCACAACTTCTACGGCGGCCCGCTCGGCTGGCTCGACAAGATCCAGGCGCTCGACGCCGAGCAGGAGGAAGCGCTGCGCCCACCCCACGTCGAACCCCGCTCCGGGCCCGTCGCCCTCGACACGGACGACGAGGCCCTGCTGGTGCTCCTCGGCCGGGACGGGCGGGCCACGTTCAGCGAACTCCAGTCCGCCACCGGCCAGTCGGAGTCCGCCGTGAAGAGACGCGTGGAACGGCTGCGCTCCTCGGGAGTCCTCTACTACGACGTACAACACGACAGCGCATCCCTCGGGCAGGGCGTCAGAGCGATGCTGTGGCTCACCGTGGCGCCCTCGGCCCTCGCCGACACCGGCCGGGCTCTCGCGGAACACCGTGAGGTCCGCTTCGCCGCGGCCATCACCGGACAGGCCAACATCGCCGCGTCCGTCGCCTGCCCCGACACCGGCGAGTTCTACCGGTATCTGAGCGAGAAGATCGGCGCACTCCAAGGCGTCCAGTTCGTCGAGACGGCCCTCACCCTGCGCCAGATCAAACAACTCACCTACGAACCGTCCCGCTGACCGGTGGGATGCCGTCCCCGGGACCGGCTCCGGGCCGTCCCCGCGCCGTGGCGCCGACTCAGAACTGGCGGGGCTGCTGCTGTGGTTGCCCGTATGCCTGACCGCTCTGGCCGCTCGCGGCCTGTGCCAGCATCTGGTCCGCCTGCTCCTTCGTCACCTTCTGTTCCATGCCGCAGAAGGTGCACTGCAGGGTGTGCTTCGTCGAGAACGGAAACAGCGGCACGAAGAACAGCGTGAACTTGGTGACGCGCTTCCTGAGCGTGTGCGCGGAGGGATTGCCGCAGTTGCCGCACACCAGCGTCAGTATCGCGAGCTGGTACAGGTATCCCTTGGTGCCAAAGATGATCATGTCGTCGGTCTCTCCCGGATCAGTGCCTCCCGACACTGTGCCCCCATGCGGCAAGTGCGGTCGCAGAGCACAGTCTCATACCCGCCGATGTGCTCGGCAGTGGGCGTGACCGCGTCCGCGTCCGTTGCGGGGCGGTGACGCGGCGGAACGCGCGTCAGCGCATCCGCAGGACGTCAAGTGCGGCCAGTGCCACATGCAGTTCGGTGCGCTGTTCGCCCGACTCCAGGTCGCAGTCGAGCAGTCGCTCGATGGTGCGCAGGCGCTGGTAGACCGTTTCCCGGGACAGGTTGCCGCGGCGGGCCGCCGTGGTCTTGTTGCCGGCCGCGTCGAGGTAGTGGCGCAGGGTCGTCAGCAGGTCCGTACCGTGCCGGGTGTCGTGGTCGACGAGGCGGCCGAGCTGTCGTTCGGCGTACTCCTGGACCCGGACGTCCTCGCGCAGCGCGTACAGCAGCGGGCGCAGGCCGATGTCGGACAGCTCGTGGAAGGACCGGCCGTCGGGCAGGGGCCGGCCGGGCAGTGCCGCCTCGGCCACGCGTCCCGCCTCCCGGAAGGAGCGGGCGGCGTCGGAGAGTTCCGCGACCTCGGAGCCGACGCTCACCACCGCCCCGGGGTCGACGGCGAGCGCGGTGCGGCTCAGCCGTTCGACCGCGGGGCGCCAGGGCTGCGAGGCGCGCAGGGCGAGGAGGATGCCGAACCGGCCGGGAGCCAGGGCGCCGACGAGCGCCGTGATCCCCGCGGTCCGCAGTTCCTGTGACAGCCGGCTCTCCGGCTCCGCGCCGTCGTCTTCCGCGCGCGTGTCCACCAGTACGGCGAGAAAGCCGTCGCCCTCCGTGGGCATGCCCAGCGCGGCGAAGCGGGCGTGGGCGTCCTCGGGGGAGCGGTGGCGCTGTTCGGCCAGGTCGCGCAGGGCGTTGCGATGCGCGGTGCGTTCCCAGGGCGTGGCGTGAATGAGGCGGGCGATGGTCAGGGCCATCGCCGTCCGCTCCAGGACGGTGACGTCCTCGGGCCCGAAGTCCGAGGGCCCCGTGCGGGCCGGGGCCGGAAGCATGGTCGCGCGGCCCCAGCGCTCGCCCTGGTACTCCACCGGCGCGACGAGCCAGCCCTCGGGACCGCACACCTCGGTGCGATCGCCGGACGGTACGGCCCTGGAGCGCTGTTCCCAGCCGGTGAGCGCCTCTTCCACCGTGCTGCCGGAGGGTTCGCAGATCAGCGCCTGGTGCACCAGGTTCTCCAGCACGACGGTACGGCCGCTCATCTCCGCCGCCGCACGCACCACGTCCTCGGGCCCCGCCCCGCGCAGCGTCAGCGCGGTGAACGCCTCGTGGATCCGCTGGGTCCGGCGCATCGCGTCCGCCTGGTTGCCCAGCAGGAGTGCGTGGACGACCTGGGTGACCTCCAGGAAGTTGACGTCCGCGGCGAGCGTGACGAGCGGGAGGCCGCGGGCCCGGCAGGCGTCGACGAGCGCCTGGGGCGGGCGGTGGTAGCGCCGTACGAGTTCGATGACCAGGGCCGCGGCCCCGACGTCGGCGAGTTCGTCCACGTACCGGCGTACGCCCGCCGGTTCCTCGGGCAGGGGCATGCCGGTGGTCAGGACGAGTTCGCCGCCCTTGAGGAAGGACGCGGGATCCGTCAGTTCGGTCATGTGGACCCAGCGGACCGGCCGGTCGAGGTGCGCCACTCCGGTGACGACCTGTGGCTGCCCGGCCGCGAGGACGGGCAGGGCCAGCGCGTCGGCGACGGTGAGCGGACGGCTTGCCGTGTCGGTGTTCTCCCGCATGAGCCTCCCTGCCTGTCCGGACACTGTGCCCGGCGGCACTGACCTGCGCAAGGTCGCCGGACACTGGTCCCGGCGCCCCGAATCGACCCATTGCCGCGCGGCGTGGTTGACACAACGTCCGAACACCGTGCTCCGGCTGGACAGTTCAGGCGTTGTGGTGGCCCCGGGTGGCCGGGACGCTCGAAGGACCGGAGAAGTCGACACCGCACGGGTCAGGAGACCGACATGACCGCACTGTCGCCGCACCTTCGCCAGGCCACGCCCGTGGTGGCGGCCCGGGGCGAAGGCGTCCATCTCTACGGCGAGGACGGTCGCCGCTATCTCGACTTCACCGCCGGCATCGGCGTCACCAGCACCGGGCACTGCCACCCCAGGGTCGTGGCGGCGGCGCAGGAGCAGGTGGGCACCCTCATCCACGGCCAGTACACGACCGTCATGCACCGGCCCCTGCGGCAGCTCGTCGACAAGCTCGGCGAGGTGCTCCCGGCCGGCCTGGACAGCCTCTTCTTCACCAACTCCGGCAGCGAGGCCGTCGAGGCCGCACTGCGGCTGGCCCGGCAGGCCACCGGCCGGCCGAACGTCCTGGTCTGCCACGGCGGCTTCCACGGCCGTACCGTCGCCGCCGCAGCCATGACCACCTCCGGCACCCGCTTCCGGTCCGGCTTCTCCCCGCTGATGAGCGGAGTGGTCGTCACCCCGTTCCCGACGGCGTACCGCTACGGCTGGGACGAGGACACCGCCACCCGCTTCGCCCTCCAGGAACTCGACTACACCCTCCAGACCATCTCCTCGCCCGCCGACACCGCCGCGGTCATCGTGGAGCCGGTGCTCGGCGAGGGTGGCTACGTGCCCGCAACCCGCGCCTTCCTGGAGGGCCTGCGTGAACGGGCCGACCGCCACGGCTTCCTGCTGATCCTTGACGAGGTGCAGACCGGTGTCGGCCGCACCGGCCGCTTCTGGGGTCACGACCACTTCGGTGTCACCCCGGACATCCTCGTCACCGCCAAGGGCCTGGCCAGTGGCTTCCCCCTGTCGGGCATCGCCGCCTCCGAGGAGCTGATGAGCAGGGCGTGGCCGGGCTCGCAGGGCGGCACGTACGGCGCCAACGCCGTTGCCTGCGCGGCTGCTTGCGCCACGCTCGACGTCGTACGCGACGAGAAGCTCGTGGAGAACGCCGACGCGATGGGCGCACGACTGCGCGCAGGCCTGCGGGCGGTGGCCGACCGGACACCCGCCATCGGGGACGTTCGCGGCCTCGGGCTCATGCTGGCCAGCGAGTTCGTCACCGAGGACGGCAGCCCCGACCCCGAGACCGCCGCGCGCGTGCAGCGCGCCGCCGTCGATGAGGGCCTGCTCCTGCTGCTGTGCGGGGCCTGGAACCAGGTCGTGCGGATGATCCCGGCGCTGGTGATCGACGAGGCGGGAGTGGACGCGGGGCTCCAGGCGTGGCAGGCGGCGGTGGAGGCCGGTACCTCTGGAGCCGCTGCGCGATGAGTGAGCCCTTGGCGGGTCTGACCGCGCGGCTCGCCGAGACCGCTCCCGGCCTGCGCGTGGAGACCGGCCCCGGCACCGGCCCCTACGCCTACGACGCGTCCAACTACCGGGTCCCGCCACAAGCCGTGGCCTTCCCCCGCAGCGCCGACGACGTGTGCGCGGTGCTGCGGGCCTGCCGGGAGGCGGGCGCCCCGGTCACCGCGCGGGGCGGCGGCACCAGCATGGCGGGCAATGCGGTCGGGTCCGGCGTCGTCCTCGACTTCTCCCGGCACATGAACCGGATCCTGGACGTAGACCCGGCCGCCGGGACCGCTCGCGTCGAGGCCGGAGTCGTCCTCGACGCCCTGCGCGGCGCGGCCGCCGGGCACGGGCTCACCTTCGGCCCCGACCCGTCCTCGCACAGCCGCTGCACCCTTGGCGGCATGATCGGCAACGACGCCTGCGGCAACCGCTCCGTACGGCACGGGCGCACCAGCGGGCACATCGAGGCCCTGGAGATCGTGACGGCCGACGGGGTGCGGGCCGTCGCCGACAGCGCGGGGCTGCACCCGGTGGACCCCGCCGACGCCGAGCGCGTCGCCCGCCTCGAAGCGGGCCTGCGGCGCCTGATCGGCGACAACCTGTCGCCGATCCGCACCGAGCTGGGCCGCATTCCCCGCCAGGTCTCCGGCTACCAGCTGCACCACCTGCTGCCGGAGAACGGCTTCGACATGGCCCGTGCCCTGGTCGGCACCGAAGGCACGTGCGTGGTCGTGACGGCGGCGACGGTCCGGCTGGTGGCCACCGCCCCGGCCTCGGCACTGCTGACTCTCGGCTACGACGACGTCGTCGACGCCGCCGAGGACGTCCCCGAGATCCTGCGCCGGTCGCCCACCGCCGTGGAGGGCATGGACGAGGCGATCGTCGCCACGATGCGCGCCCGGCGTGGTGCGGACTCGGTCACCGGACTGCCCGAGGGACGTGCCTGGCTGTACGTCGAACTCGACGGCGACGACCAGGCGACGGTCGACGCCCGTGCGGCCGAGCTCCTCGACGCGCTCAGGGCCCGGGGCCGGACGACCGGCGGGCGGGTCGTGCGGAGCGCGGCCGAACGGCGCTCGCTGTGGCGGGTCCGCGAGGACGGCGCCGGACTCGCCGCCCGCCTCGTGGACGGCGGGGAGTCCTGGCCCGGCTGGGAGGACGCGGCGGTCGCGCCCGAGGACCTGGCCGACTACCTGCGGGACTTCCGCAAGCTGCTCGCCTCCCATGAGCTGACCGGTGTGCTGTACGGGCACTTCGGCGCGGGCTGCGTCCATGTACGCATCGACTTCGACCTCGTCACGGACGCGGGCCGGGCCGTCGCCCGCCGCTTCCTGCACGAGGCCGCGGCTCTGGTCGTCGCGCACGGCGGGACGCTGTCCGGCGAGCACGGCGACGGGCGGGCGAGGAGCGAACTGCTCGACGTCATGTACAGCCGCCGCATGAACGACACGTTCGCCGCCTTCAAGCGGACCTTCGACCCGGACGGACTGCTGAATCCGGGCGTCATCGTCGCCCCGGCCGCGCTCGACACCGATCTGGCGCTCCACCAACTCCCCGTCATCGAAACCGAGTTCACCTACGAAGGCGGTTTCGCGGGCGCGGCCCGCCGCTGCGTGGGCGTGGGCCGATGCCGCAGCGACGCGGGTGGCGTGATGTGCCCCAGTCACCGGGCCACGGGGGAGGAGAACGACTCCACCCGCGGCCGCGCCCGCCTGCTCCAGGAGATGGTGCGCGGCGAGACCGTCCGGGACGGCTGGCGCTCGACCGAGGTCCGCGATGCCCTCGATCTGTGCCTGGCCTGCAAGGCGTGCTCCACCGACTGCCCGGTCGGCGTCGACATGGCCACGTACAAGGCGGAGTTCCTGCACCAGCACTACAAGGGCCGCCTGCGCCCCCGGTCCCACTACGCGCTGGGCTGGCTGCCGCTGACCTCCAAGCTCGCCGGGTACGCCGCCCGCCCGCTCAACACACTGCTGCGCGGCCCGGTCGGCAGGCTGCTCGCCCGCCTCGGCGGCGTCACCACCCGCCGTACGATCCCCGCCTTTGCCTCCCGGCGCTCCCTGCGTTCCGTCCTGCGCGGGACCAGGAGAGACGGACCGGCGAAGGCCGTCCTCTTCGTCGACAGCTTCACCCGCGCCTTCCGCCCCGAAGTGGCGGGAGCCGCAAGCCGCGTGCTCGCCGACGCCGGTGTCCCCAGCATCGCGCGGGACGGCCTGTGCTGCGGTCTGACCTGGGTCAGCACCGGTCAACTGTCCATGGCCCGCCGGGTGATGACCCGTACGGTCGCCCAGCTGGACGACGGCGACGACCGGCCGATCGTCGTGGCCGAACCGAGCTGCGCGGCCGCGCTCAGGCGCGACGTGCCCGAGCTGCTCGACACCGAAGCCGCCCGCCGCGTCGCGGCCCGCATCCACACGTTCACCGGCGCCCTGACCGACCTCGCGGCCCCGGACTGGACGCCACCCGCCCTGCCGCAGAACGTCGTACTGCAGACCCACTGCCACGAGTACGCCACCTTCACCGGGCGCCGCCCGCGCGACCTGCTGAGCCGCCTCGGCGTACGCACGGTCGACGAGGCCGAGGGCTGTTGCGGACTCGCGGGGAACTTCGGCTTCGAGGAGCAGCACTACGACACCTCGATCGCCGTCGCCGACCTGGCCCTGAAACCACGGCTCGACCAACTCCCGGACGGGGGAGGGACGGTCGTCGTGGCCGACGGCTTCAGCTGCGCCACACAGATCGACCACCTCGCCGGTGACCGAGGCGTCCGCGCACTCCATCTCGCGGAACTGCTCGACCCCGCCGCCGACCCACCAGGAGAGAGCTCATGACCGACGTACTCAAGCAGTTGTTCATCGGCGGTGCCTGGGTGGATGCCGCGGACGGCGCCACCATGCCCGTCGACGACCCCGCGACCGGCGAGATCCTCTGCCACGTCGCCGACGCCGGCCCCAAGGACGCCCGGCTCGCGGAGGACGCGGCCGTCAACGCCCAGCAGGAGTGGGCCCGTACGGCGCCACGGGCGCGCAGTGAAATCCTGCGCCGCGCCCACGAGATCATCCTCTCCCGCGTCGACGAGCTCGCCCACCTGATGACGTCCGAGATGGGCAAGCCGCTGGCCGAGGCACGCGGCGAAGTGGCGTACGCCGCCGAGTTCTTCCGCTGGTTCTCGGAGGAGGCGGTCCGCATCGACGGCGGCTACGGCACCCTGCCCGACGGCCGCAACCGCATGCTGCTGACCCGCCGCCCCGTCGGCCCGTGTCTGCTCGTCACCCCGTGGAACTTCCCGCTGGCGATGGGCACCCGCAAGATCGGCCCGGCGATCGCGGCGGGCTGCACGATGGTGCTGAAGCCGGCCCCGCAGACCCCGCTGTCCAGCCTGGCGTTGGCCGGCATCCTGAAGGAGGCGGGCCTGCCGGACGGTGTACTGAACGTCGTCACCACCTCCCGCGCGGGGGAGGTGTGCGAACCCCTGCTCCGCGGCGGCCGCATCCGCAAACTGTCCTTCACCGGCTCCACCCAGGTCGGCCGGCTCCTGCTCGCCCAGTGCGCCGACACAGTCGTACGGACGTCCATGGAGCTGGGCGGCAACGCCCCCTTCATCGTCTTCGACGACGCCGACCTCGATGTGGCCGTGGACGGCGCGATGACCGCCAAGATGCGCAACATGGGGGAGGCCTGCACCGCCGCGAACCGCTTCTTCGTCCATCGGGAGGTGGCGGAGGAGTTCGCGCAACGCCTCGCCCACCGGATGGGGGCACTCGTCGTGGGCCCGGGCACGCGTGACGGCGTCGACGTGGGCCCACTGATCGACGCCAAGGGCCGCGCGAAGGTCGAGGAGCTGGTCGCCGACGCGGTCGACCGAGGCGCCCGCCTGCTCGTGGGCGGCCGCACGCCGGAAGGCCCGGGCTCCTTCTACCCCCCGACGGTCCTCACCGACGTGGCCTCCGACAGCCGCCTGATGGACACGGAGATCTTCGGCCCGGTGGCCGCCATCCTCACCTTCGACGACGAGGACGAGGTCCTGAGCCGAGCCAACGACACCCCTTGGGGCCTGGTCGGCTACATCTTCACGGAGGGCCTGGACCGAGCGCTCCGGGTCAGCGAACGCCTGGAGGTGGGCATGGTGGGCCTGAACACCGGTCTGGTGTCCAACCCGGCGGCACCTTTCGGCGGCGTAAAGCAGTCGGGCCTGGGCAGGGAGGGCGGCAGGGTAGGCATCGAGGAGTTCCTGGAGTACCAGTACTTGGCAATCCCGGTGCGGTAATCGCCCTCTCTTTTAGGGGCGCGGGGCACTGCGCGACAAGCCACAACGGACCCGCAGCCGCGCAACAACCTCACGCCCCCATACGTCGCGCCCCAATCTCCGCAGCCGTATCAGCCACCATCTGCCCCCACTCCGGCAGCCGCTCAGCCTCATACCGAGAATCCGGCATAGACACGGCTACCGAAGCAAGCGGCACCCCACCATCGTCCAAGATCGCCGCAGCCACCGCACAAACATCAGGCCGAAACTGATTCCGGTTGACGGAGTAACCGTCAACCCGCACACGCTCCAGCTCAACCCGCAGCGCACCCCCGTCGGCCGGCGTGGACTCGCTGTAACTCTCCAGCCCACGGCTGATGAGCTCGTCCACGTCGGCCTTCGGCAACTGCGCAAGAATCGCCCGCCCCGTAGCGGTGGCGTGCAGCGGCGACGTGTCACCGATCGTGTGGAACGTCCGCACCGCGTGCGTACAGTCCACCCGGTCCACGACCACCATGCACTGCAGCGCGTCCGGTACCGACAGGTGAATGGTCTCGTTCAGCGCGTCCCGCAGCCGGATCATCGGCTCCCGCGCGGCCGCGAACAGGCTGGACCCCTGAAGCGCCGCCGGTCGGACCGCGAGCACACGCGCCCCGATCTCCCAGCGCGTGGTGTCCTTCCGGTTCGCCCGCAGCCAGCCCGCCTCGTTGAGCGTGACCAGCGTGCGCTGCACGGTCGACTTCGGCAGTCCGAAGAGCTTGGTCAGTTCCCCCACTGTCACAGGCTGGTGCTGCGCCACCGCCTCCAGGATGCGCAGTGACCTCGTAACGCTCTTCATTTCCATCTGATTTCCCCCGTTAACTCTGCGAATCCCTCGCGCACACCCCTTGACTCCCTCCGAAAGCCGCTGCCAAGCTCGTGCCAGATTCTAGCACAGCGTGCCACATTGTGGCACGGCCCTTCAGGAGAGTGGTCGGAAGCCCGTCGCTCCGGACGGCGCGGGACGTGATTCCGCAGTCGCCGTTCCCGTAGCAGCCGTCCCCGTTGCCACCGCCTCCGCGGCGGCCGCCTCTTCCGGAAGCCGTGAGTCCGCATACCGGGCGTTCAGCATTGCCGCCCCGGCGTACGAAAGGAACCCCCGTGTCAGCCAGCAAGCGCGTCGCCGTCGTCGGTGTCGGAACGATGGGCAGCCAGGCCGCCTGGCGCCTGGCGGCCCGTGGAGCCGAGGTCGTCGGGTACGACCGCTTCGCGCCGGGCCACGACCGCAGCGCCGCCGGAGGCGAGACCCGGATCTTCCGCAGCGCCCACTTCGAGGACTCCCGCTATGTCCCGCTGCTCAAGCACGCCGACACCCTGTGGGAGGGGCTCCAGCGGGAGACCGGCCGCGAACTTCGACGGCTGACCGGCTGCCTGCTGATGGGCCCCACCGCGCACCAGCAGATGGCCACCGTCCTGGAGTCCATAGCCGAGCACGGTCTCGACCACGAGGTCCTCGACGCCGAGGCGCTCGCCAAGCGGTTCCCGCAGTTCCGCATCGAGGCCGGCGACGCGGCCGTACTCGACCGCCACGCGGGCTTCATCCGCCCCGAGTTGACGATTCACAGCGCCGCTCGCCGTGCGGAGCAGCTCGGCGCCCGCATCCACCGCTACACCCCGGTCCGCGAGATCGTGCCCGTCGGCAGTGGCGTGGAAATACGCACCGACGCCGGCAGCGAGCGGTTCGACGCGGCCGTGGTCACTGTCGGCCCCTGGGTCAACGACCTGCTGCCCGACCTGCCGTGGGAGGTGGACATCCGCCGGCTCATCAACGCCTGGTACGTGCCGACCACCGACGCCTGGTTCGGCGAGGAGCGCCCGGCGTTCATCCGTACCGCACCCACCCACTGCTACGGCCTGCCCTCCCCGGACGGCGTGTCCGTGAAGCTCGGCCTGTCCCGCGCCCTGCACCGCCCGGCCGGGGACCCCAACCGGCTCGAACGGACCGTGGAACCCGGCGAGTTGGACATCTTCACCGAACTGCTCGGCCGCTACATGCCCGACCTGCACCCCGACCCGGTCCGGCTCTCCGTCTACATGGAGGGCTACACCGAGAGCAGCCGCCCGCTCGTCGGCCCGCTGCCCGGCAACGACAACGTGGTGCTCCTCGCCGGGTTCTCCGGCCACGGCTTCAAACTCTCGCCCGCCATGGGCGACATCGCGGCCGACCTGGCGTTGCACGGCACCTCGCCGCAGCCCGTCGACTTCATCTCCACCCTCGACCGGGCGGAGGCGTGACGCCCGTGCCCCATGACCTGCTTGCCGTCGGCCATCCGCACGCTGTGCCCGGCACCAGGGCCCGCGGCACCGTGCCCGCGGCCGATCTGGCGCCCGACGGCACCTGGACCCGATCCGTCGGCTTCCTCTCCACCCTCGACCGAGCGAAGGCGTGACAGCAATGACCAACGAGCTGCTCTCCGTCGGCCCCCTGCACGCCGCGACCGGCACCAAGACCCGCGGCACCGTCCCCGCCGACCTGGGCACCCTCACCGTCGACCTCCCGCTGACCCTGGTCAACGGCGCCCACCCCGGCCCCCGCGTCCTGATCACCGCGGGCGTGCACGGCGGCGAGTTCACCGGCATCGACGCCGCCACCCGACTCGCCTCGCTCCTCGAACCCGGCCAGGTGCACGGCCAGTTGATCGTCTGCCCGGTCGCCAACCCCCCGGCCGTCTACCAGGGACGGCTCGGCGTCTCCCCGCTCGACGGCGTCAACATCAACCGCGTCTTCCCCGGCGACCCGGAGGGCGGCCCCACCGAACGGCTGGCCGCCTGGCTCTTCGCCCACCTGCTCGACGGCGCCGACGCCTACGTCGACCTGCATGCCGGCGGCATCGACGAGGTCCTGCGCGACTTCGTCGGCTACCGCCTCACCGGCGACCCCCAACTCGACTCGAAGACTGCCGAGATGGCGGATTCGCTCGGCATCGAGGACGTCATCCTCGGACTGAACGCCGAGGGCGGTAACAGCCACGCGGCAGCCGTCCGCGCCGGGGTTCCGGCGATCCTCGTCGAAACCGGCCAGCTCGGCGAGCGTGACGCGGAGGCCGCCCGCCGCCTGGGCGACGGCCTGCTCCGGCTGCTGCGCCGACTCGGCGTCCTCGCTTCCGAAGGCGAGGCGGACGCGCCGGTCCGCGAATGGGTCTGGGTCGCGGGCGTCACCGCCGAGACCACCGGCCTGTGGTACCCGCAGTTCACCGCAGGCGACGACGTCACGCAGGGCCAGACCATCGGCCACATCATCGACCCCGCCGACGGCCAGGAGCACAAGGTCCACGCCCCGGCCGGCGGACGCGTCTTCTACGGGATGCACGGGCTCACCGTCGCTCCCGGCACCGAGCTGGCCGCCATCGCCGCACCCCGCTGACCACGTCACCCGCGCCGCACCCCCGACAACACCCGCACGACACGAACGAGACACCCAGCACCCCCCACGCGCCCCTCTTCACGAACCGCACCACAAGGAGCTCCCGGTGAGAGATGTCCGGACAGACCGCAGAGTGTTCCTGCGCGGAGTCGGCGCAGTCGCCGCAGGCATGGCTGCCACCGCGCTCACCGGATGCGGCACCGGCACCAGCCGGTCCGTAGACGGAGGCAGTGGCAAGAATTCCAAGACGCTCGTCGTCCGCAACAGTGGCGGCACCTACGGCGACGCCAACCAGAAGGCGGTCTACGACCCGTTCACCAAGGAGACCGGCATCCAGGTCAAGGTGGTGAACATCGAGTACGCGCAGATGCTCGCCCAGATCAAGCAGGGCCGTCCCCAGTTCGACGTCATCGACGACTCGATGGCCGACTTCGTGCTCTTCAAGCAGGCGGGCGCCACCGAGACGCTGGACTTCGACCGGCTGAAGAACTTCAAGAACGCGGGCATCGCCAAGTCCCTCGTCACCAGCAACGCGGTCGGCAAGAACTACTGGGCCAGCGTGATGGCGTACCGCACCGACGCCTTCGGCGGGAAGAAGCCCTCCTCCTGGGCCGACTTCTGGGACACCAAGGCGTTTCCAGGCAGCCGTGCCCTGCAGGCCCTCGACGCCGACCTGCCCGAGCTGGAGTTCGCGCTCCTCGCCGACGGCGTGGACCCGGACAAGCTGTACCCGCTCGACGTGGACCGGGCCTTCAGGTCCCTCGACGCGATCAAGGGCGACGTCAAGAAGTTCTGGGACACCGGCGCCCTGCCCGGCGTCCTGCTGGGCCGCAAGGAGGTCGTCGCCTCCAGCGTCTGGCACGGCCGCCTGGACGCCCTGATCAAGGGCGGTGCGCCGCTCGCCTACCAGTGGAACGGCGCCCGCCGGCAGAGCAACGCCCTCGGCATCCCCAAGGGCGCCGCGAACCTCGACGCCGCGTACAAGCTCGTCGACTTCTCGCTGCGGCCCGAGGTGCAGGCGCACTACGCCGAGCTCTACCCGATGGCCCCGACCGTGCCGGCCGCCTACAAGAAGCTCTCCTCGACCACCGCCGCCAACCTGGCCAGCTCGCCCGCGCACCTGGAGTCGGGCTTCGACCTGGACGTCGAGTGGTGGATCAAGCACCAGGACGCCGTGTCCAAGCGCTGGCAGGAGTGGACGCATGCCTGAACTGGACGTGAAAGCCCCGGTGATCACCCCGGCGCCGGACACCGGCACCGGAAAACCCGTGTCCGTCACGGCACTTCGCAAGACCTACGGCGCGGTGACCGCCGTCGACGAGGTCTCCATGGAGATCGCGGCGGGCGAGTTCGTCACCTTCCTGGGGGCCTCCGGCTCCGGCAAGACCACCACCCTGATGATGATCGCCGGGTTCTGCGAACCGGACTCCGGCAGCATCGTCGTCGGCGGCCGTGACGTGACCCGGCTCGCCCCGCAGAAGCGCGGCCTGGGCTTCGTCTTCCAGCAGTACCTGCTCTTCCCGCACATGTCGGTCTGGGAGAACGTCGCCTTCCCGCTGCAACTGCGCGGCGTACCGAAGGCGGAACTGCGCCGCAGGGTCGGCGAGACCCTGGACATGGCAGGGCTGTCGGCCATGTCCAGGCGCCGCCCGCGTGAACTGTCCGGCGGCCAGCAGCAGCGCGTCGCGCTCTGCCGCGCGCTGGTCTACCGGCCGCCGGTGATCCTCATGGACGAGCCGCTGGGCGCCCTCGACAAGAAACTGCGCGACCAGCTGCAGACCGAGATCAAGCGCCTGCAGCAGGAACTCGGCCTCACCGTCGTCTATGTGACGCACGATCAGGAAGAGGCCCTGGTCCTCTCCGACCGGATCGCGGTGATGCGGGACGGCCGGATCGACCAGTTCGACACCCCCAGGGAGCTCTTCGAACGCCCACGCACTCCGTTCGTCGCCGACTTCCTGGGCGCCGCCAACTTCCTCGACGGCCACCTGGAGGAGCGGACGGACGACCACTCGCTCGTACGACTGGACACGGGCGGCCTGTTGAAGGCCCGCCCGCAGGCGGACCGGGGCGCCGGACGGGTGCGGGCCGCGGTCCAGCCCGGCCGGATCGGACTGTGTCCCGCAGGCGACGGCTTCTGTACGGGGACCGTGGAGACGGTCACCTACGTCGGCACCCTGGTACGCGTCACCGTCCGCCCGCCCGGCGGCACCGACCCCGTACGGCTCGAACTCCCCGCCGGACGCGCCCCTGCCCTCGGCGAACGCGTCGGCCTGACCGCCGAACCCGCCGACGTCAGCGTCTTCTCCGACCCGGAAAACGGGGGGTGAGCATGGCCGGATCCGTCCTCACCACGAAACCGGCGCGAACCGGGCCACCCACCGTCGTACCGCCACCCGTGAGCCGTCTGCGCCGCACCCTCGCCGACCGTCGCACCCGCTTCGGCCTGTTCAACGCCGCACCGGTGGTCGTCTATCTCGCGATCCTCTTCGTCTACCCGATCTTCAGCACCCTGCTCCTCAGCCTCAAGGGCGACAAGGGCGGCTGGACACTGCACTGGTACGCCGACGCGTTCCAGGGCGCCAACCTGGAGATCCTTCTCACCACCCTGCGGATCTCCGCCGAGACCTCACTGCTGAGCCTCGTCATCGGCTTCCTGCTGGCCTCCGCCGTGTCCCGGCTGAAGCCCCTGTGGGCGGGCCTGGTGATGCTGGTCGTGGTGGTCCCGCACTTCATCAGCGCGCTGGTGCGCACCTACGGCTGGATCATCCTGCTCGGCGAACACGGCGTCGTGAACAACGTCCTGACGGACCTTCACTTCCCGGGCGCACCCTTCCAGTTGCTCTACAACGAGGTCGGCGTCGTGATCGGCACCACCTCCGTGATGCTCCCGTACACCGTCCTTCTCCTCTACGCCGTGATGCGCGGCGTCGACCGCCGGCTGCTCGCCGCCGCGGCCAGCATGGGCGCCGGACGGATCACCATCTTCCGCCGTGTCTATCTGCCGCTGGTGGCTCCCGGGCTGGTCAACGCCGGGGTGCTGTGCTTCATCCTCTGCCTCGGCTACTACCTCACCCCCGCCCTCATGGGCGGCCCGAAGCAGACCATGGTCGCCTCGCTCATCGACGAGCAGGTCATGAAGCAGAACCAGTGGAACGGCGCCTCGGCGCTCGGCATCATCCTGCTGCTGCTCACCTTCGCGGGCCTGATCCTCCTCCGGCTGCTCAAGTCGGCCGGCGAGGCCTACCGGAAGCGGGGTGCCACCTCATGATCGGACTCCGCTCCACACTCGCCGGACGTATCAGCCTGACCGTTTTCTCCACGCTGATCCTGCTGTTCCTGGCCCTGCCGATCATCGTCATCGTCGTCACCTCCTTCGGCAACGACGCCTTCGGGTCCTTCCCGCCCGAGTCCTGGACGCTCGGCTGGTACAAGCAGTTGTTCGCCGACGGCAGCAAGTGGCCGGCCGCCCTGTCGCTGAGCGCCCTGGTCGCCGCGCTGACCACGGTGTTCTCACTCATCCTGGGCATGACCGCCGCGACGGCCCTCGTCCGCAGTGAACTCCCGCTGCGCTCGGCGGTCTACGGCCTGGTCCTCGCCCCGCTCGTGATCCCCCAAGTCGTCATCGCCCTCGGCCTGTTCCTCCTCTTCGAGCCCGCCGCGATGCTCGGCAGCCCGATCGCCATCGCCCTCGGTCACACCGTGCTGGCCTCGCCCATCGCCGTGATGATCCTCATGGCCACCCTCAAGGGCATCGACGAACGGCTGGAGGACGCGGCCGCCAGCATGGGCGCGAGCCGCCTCACCGTCGCCCGGCGCATCACCTTCCCGCTGGCCATGCCCGGACTGGTCGCCGCCGCGATCTTCTCCTTCATCACCAGCTTCGACGAGTTCTTCATCTCCCAGTTCCTGTCCTCCGTGGACACCGTGACCCTGCCGGTCCAGGTGTTCAACGTCCTCCAGTACGACGTCGATCCGTCCGTGACGGCCGTCAGCGCGCTGCTCATCGCGGTCGCCGTCGTGGCCCTCGCCCTGGTCGGCGTCGTGCGCCGGCTCGGCGGCGCCGGCCGGCAGGACGGTCTCCTGCCGACGGAGACCACCGTGGGCCTGCCCGCCGGAAGCGAGACCACATGACCACGAGCACCCGCACCCCGTCCGGCGAACTGTCCGCCTCCGCGGCCAGACACCTGCTGCTGAACATGACCCCCAACGGCGCGCTCGGCACCGAGGGCGAGAACCTCTTCGTCGTACAACGTGGCGAGGGCCCGTACGTCGACGACGCGGACGGCAGACGCTACATCGACGGCCTCTCCGGCCTGTACTGCTGCCAGCTCGGCTACTCCTACGCCCCCGAGTTCGCCGAGGCCGCCGACCGCCAGCTGCGCGAACTGTGCTTCAGCCCGCTGTGGTCCGCCTCCGCCCACCCGACCGCCATCGAACTCGCCGAGCGGCTCTCCCGGATCGCCCCCGTCGACATCGAGCACACCTTCTTCTCCGGCGGAGGCGCCGAAGCCGTCGAGACCGCCTGGAAGATCGCCCGCAAGTACCACGCGCTGCGCGGCGAACCGGGCCGCACCAAGGCGATCGCCCGCCGCGGCGCCTACCACGGCCTGACCATCGGCGCCCTGTCACTCACCGACGACCCCGGCCTGAAGGAGCCCTACGGACCGCCCGCGATCGACACTCGGTTCGTCTCCAACACCAACCGCCTCGGCCTGGCAGGGGAGTTGGCGGACGACGCCGCCTTCACGGCCCATCTGCTGGGCGAGTTGGAGGCCGCGATCCTGGCCGAGGGCCCCGAGACGATCGCCATGCTGATCGCCGAGCCGGTGCAGAACCGCGGCGGCTGCATCACCCCGCCCGAGGGATACTGGGAAGGGCTGCGGGCACTGGCCGACCGCCATGGCTTCCTGCTCGTCGCCGACGAGGTGATCACCGCCTTCGGGCGGCTCGGCGAATGGTTCGGCGGCGACCGCTACGGCGCCCGCCCCGACATCGTCACCGTCGCCAAGGGCATCACCGCCGGATACGCCCCCATGGGCGCCACCCTCGTCAGCACCGCGGTCACCGAGGTCCTCAACCGGCCCGGAGCGGTCCTCAACCACGGCTACACCTTCGGCGGCCACCCCCTCAGCGCGGCCCTCGCCCTGCGCAGCCTCGACATCATGGAACGCGACCACATCCTCGACAACGTCCGCGCCCTCCAGCACCACATCGCCGCCCGCATGACGTCCCTCGCGTCCCTGCCGATCGTCGGCGACATCCGCGGAGCCGGCTTCTTCTACGCCTGCGAACTCGTCGGCGACCTGGAGGGCGGCGGCTTCAGCGACACCGCCCGCGCCGCCCTCGTCGCCGACCTGATCCCGCGCCGCCTGCGCGAGGCCGGCCTCCTCGCCCGCGTCTACAACCGCGCCGCCCCGCTGGTCCAGATCGCGCCCCCGCTGATCAGCGACCGCGCACTCCTGGACCGTATCGCCGACATCATCGCGGACACCCTCGACGAGGCGTCCGCCCGCCTGTGACCCCCGCATCCGATGTGACCCCCGCATCCGAAAGGCAGCAACTCATGTACTCCATCGGTCCGTTGACCGTCGCCCCCGGCGAGCGCGCCCAGGGCCTCATCCCGGTCGGCACCAGCACCTACGGCGTGGAACTCGGCATACCACTGATCGTCGTCAACGGCACCGAGCCCGGCCCGGTGCTGTGCGTGGACGCGGGCGTGCACGGCGACGAGTACGACGGCCAGGAGGCCATCCGCCGCGTCCTCGCCGAGACCGACCCCTCCACGCTGCGCGGCACGCTCGTCGGCATCCCCTGCATGAACACGCCCGCCTTCGAGGCGGCCGCCCGCTCCAGCGGCCTCGACCACCTCAACCTCAACCGCATCTTCCCCGGCGACCCGGACGGCTCGTACTCGCTGCGCCTGGCCGCCACCTTCGTCGAGCAGGTCGTCCCCGCCATCGACGCGCTGGTGGACCTGCACACCGGCGGCACCTTCGGCGAGATCGCCCCGCTCGTCATCGTCCAGGGCGGCTACGAGGACCTCGCTACGGGTATCGGCCTCGCCGCCGGACACCAACTCGTCTGGAAGGGCGGCAAGTGGGGCGGCACCGTCCGCCACCCCACCCTCGCCGCGGGCAAGCCCGCCATCACCATCGAGGCCGGCGGCGGCACCTACCGCGAGTCCACCGTCGAGCTGCACATCGACTCGGTGCGCAACATCATGCGGCAGCTCGGCATGACCGACGGCGAGCCGGAACTGCGCGACACCTACACGGCAGTCACCGGAACCTTCGCCCGCTCCGCGTCCGGCGGCTTCTTCGTCGGGCACGCCGAGCCGGGGGAGAACTGCAAGCAGGGCGACCTGATCGCCCACGTCGTCGACCACTACGGCAACACCCTGGAGGAGGTTCGCGCCCCGCAGGACGGCATCGTGCTCTGGGTGCGCCGGATCCGCACCGTCCACCCGGGCGACGAGGTCGTCATCTTCGGCGCGGTGGAAGGAGAGATCCGCCCGTGACCGGTGAACTCCCGCTGACCGAGCTGCTGATCGACGGCAAGCAGCTGCCCGCCGCCGACGGCCGCGCCTTCACCGTCCTCGACCCGTCGAACGCGTCGCCCGTCGCCCGCGTCGCCCTGGCCGGCCCGGCAGACGTGGACCAGGCGGTGGCCGCCGCCCGGGCGGCCTTCACGGCCCCCGAGTGGGCGAGGATGCGCGCCGCCGACCGCGGCCGACTGCTGAACCGCATCGCCCAGGCCATCCGCGCCGACGGCGAGCGACTCGCCCGCCTGGAGAGCCGCGACGTCGGCAAGCCGCTCAGCCAGGCCAGGGCCGACGTCGAGGCCGCCGCCCGCTACTACGAGTTCTACGCGGGCGTCGCCGACAAACTCGGCGGCTCCACCATCCCGCTCGGCCCCGGCCTGATCGACTACACCGTCCGCGAGCCGATCGGCGTCTCCGGGCAGATCATCCCGTTCAACTACCCGCTCCAGAACACCGCGAGGGGCTCGGCGCCCGCGCTGGCCGCGGGCTGTACCGTCGTCCTGAAGCCGTCCCCCGAAGCGCCCCTCACCCCGCTGGAGATCGGCCGCATCGCCCTCGAATGCGGTCTGCCACCAGGGGTGTTGAACGTCCTGCCCGGCGACGGCGAGACGGGCGCGGCCCTCGCCGGACACCCGGGCATCGACCAGGTCACCTTCACCGGCTCCGTGCCGACCGGCATCAAGGTCGCGCAGGCGGCCGCGGCCAACGTGGTGCCCTCGGTCGTCGAGTTGGGCGGCAAGTCACCGGTCGTCGTCTTCGCCGACGCCGACTTCGACCTGGCCCTCGGCGCCGTCGCGGGCTCCGCCTTCGGCAACGCCGGCCAGACCTGCTCGGCAGGCACCCGGATCCTGCTCCAGCGCGGAGCCGAGGAGTTCCTCGACAAGCTGGTCGCGCACGCCGCCTCGCTGCGGCTGGGCCCCGGCCTCGACGACCCCGACATCGGCCCCTTGGTCGCGGCACGCCAACGCGACCGCGTCCAGGGCTACTTGGACCTGGCCCGGCACGAGGGCGCCGAGGTACGGGTGGGCGGCGGCGCCCCGGCCGACCCCGAACTCGCCGACGGCTACTACATCGAGCCGACCGTCCTCACCGGCCTGACGAACCAGGCCCGTTGCGCCCGCGAGGAGATCTTCGGCCCGGTCGTCACGGTCATCGACTTCGACGACGCCGAGGAAGCCCTCGACATCGCCAACGACAGCCCGTACGGCCTGGCCTCGTACGTCTGGACCCGCGACATCAACAAGGCCCTGCGCATGGCCGAAGGCATCCGGGCCGGCCAGGTCTACGTCAACGCCACCGGCGTCGGCACCGGCATCGAGCTCCCCTTCGGCGGCTACAAACACAGCGGCTGGGGCCGTGAGAAGGGCCTGGAGGCGCTGGCGAGCTACACGCAGACCAAGAACGTCTGCATCGGATTCGGGGACCGGCCATGAGGTACCGCACGCTCGGCGAGCGCGGCCCGGCCGTCTCGGCGGTCGGCCTCGGCGGCAACAACTTCGGCTCCCGCCTCGACGAGGACGGAACCAGGGCCGTCGTCCACGCCGCGCTGGACGCCGGGATCACGCTGTTCGACACGGCCGACATGTACGGGGGGTCCGGCGACCGCGGGGGAGCACGCGGGGACGGGGAACGGCTCCTCGGCGCCGCCCTCAAGGGCCACCGCGACGACGTCGTACTGGCCACCAAGTTCGGCATGGAGATGGCCCCCCACGGGGAAGGAGGGGAGGCGGACCGGTACGGGCCGCGCGGCTCCCGCCCCTACATCCGGTACGCCGTCGAAGCCTCCCTGCGCCGGCTCGGCACCGACCGCATCGACCTGTACCAGTACCACGAGCCGGACGGCGTCACCCCCCTCGACGAGACCGTCGCCGCCCTGCACGAACTCGTCACCGAAGGCAAGATCCGTCACCTGGGCTGCTCCAACCTCCCCGCCGAGCAGCTCACCGGCGCCTTCGTCAGCACCCAGGCCCGCTACCACCTCCTCGACCGCGGCGCCGAGACCGACCTCGTCCCCGCCTGCCTGCGCACCGGCGTGGGCCTCCTGCCCTACTACCCGCTCGCCAACGGCCTGCTCAGCGGCAAGTACCGGCGCGGCGAGCAACCCCCGCCCGGCAGCCGCCTGTCCTGGCGGCAGGGCTGGCTCACCGACGGCGCCCTCGACCGCGTCGAGGCGCTCACCGCGTACGGGGCCGCGCGCGGACTGACCCTGCTCCAGGTGGCCGTCGGCGCACTCGCCGCCCTGCCCGCCGTCGGCTCGGTCATCTGTGGGGCCATGACTCCCGCGCAGGTCACCGCCAACGCGGCGGCGGCCGACTGGACCCCCGACGCCGCCGACCTGGCGGCACTCGACGCCGTGGTCGCCCCCGGCGAAAAGATCGTCTGAACTCCCTGAAACGAGGCTGAACTTCATGCGAGAGATCGTCACCTTCGACGCCTACGGCACCCTGGTCGACTTCCAGCTCGGTCCGACCACCCTGAAGGTACTGGCCGACCGGCTCGACCTGGACGGCCTGGACGTCGACGAGTTCCTCGACGACTTCCGCGTCATCCGCTTCCAGGCGGTGCTCGAGCCCTACCGCCCGTACCACGAGGTCCTGCACTCCAGCCTGGAGATGGCGATGCGCCTGCACGGCCTGGAGTACCGCGAGTCCGACGGCGACGCCCTCGTCGAGGCCGTCCCCACCTTCGGGCCCTTCCCCGAAGTCCCGGACGCCCTGCGGGCGTTGAAGTCCCGCTACGAGATCGCCATCATCTCCAACACCGACGACGTCCTCATCGCGCAGAACGTCGCGAACATCGGCGTCGAGTTCGACCATGTCATCACGGCTCAGCAGGCGGGCGCGTACAAGCCGGACCGCCAGACCTTCGAGCACGCGTACAAGACCATCGGCGTCGACCCGTCCCAGGTGATCCACACCGCCCAGGGCTGGGAGTACGACCTCATCCCGACCCGGGACCTCGGACTGAAGCGCCGGGTCTGGATCAACCGCTACGGCCGCCGCGGCAGCACCGCCTACCAGCCGTACGACGAACTCCCCGACCTGTCCGGCCTGCCCGCCCTCCTCGGCTGCTGAACAGGAGCCCGCCATGAAGCAGATCCCCTACTGGCTGGACACCGCCCCGCCCCTGCCCGACCGTACGGGCCGGGACCTTCCCGAGTCGGCCGACGTGGTCGTGATCGGCGGCGGCCTGACCGGCCTGTCCACCGCCTACCACGCCGCCCGCAAGGGCGCCCATGTCGTCCTCGTCGAGAAGGACAAGGTCGGCTCCGGCGCCTCGGGCCGCAACGGCAGCATGTGCACCCAGGGCATCACCATCGGCGTCGGCGAAGCCCGCAAGCGCTACGGACAGCAGCGCGCCCGTGAGCTGTACGACGCCTTCCGCGAGGCCGTCGACGTCGTCGAGGAGCTGACGCAGAAGGAGCAGATCGACTGCGACTTCAACCGCGCCGGGCGCCTGGGAGTGGCGTACAAGCCACAGCACTTCGAGGCGATGAAGGCCACCCAGCGCGACCTGGCCGAGAACTTCGACCACGAGACCACCTTGCTGAGCCCGAGCGACCTGCGCACCGAACTCGGCTCGGACTACTACCACGGGGCCCTGCTCGATCCGCTCAGCGCGGGCCTCCACGTGGGCAAATACGTCCACGGCCTCGCCGCGGCCGCCGAACGCGCCGGAGCCGAGATCCACGAACGCAACGCGGCCACGGGCCTCACCCGCCTCCCGGACGGCGGCTTCCTGGTGGAAACCCTGCACGGCACCATCCGCGCCAAGCAGGTCATGGCCGCCACCGACGCCTACACCGACAAGGCGCTGCCCTGGTTCCGCAAGCGGCTGATCAACGTCGGCAGCTTCATCGTCGTGACCGAGCCGCTGGGGGAGGAGCGGGCGCGTGAGCTGATCCCCAACGCCCGCCTGGTGGTCGACTCCAAGAACATCGGCCACTACATCCGCCTCACCCCGGACCACCGCCTCGCCTTCGGCGGCAGGGCCCGCTTCGCACCCTCCAACCCCGCCTCCGACATCAAGAGCGGAGACGTCCTGAAGCGGGAGATGGCCGAGATCTTCCCGCAGCTGGCCGACGTCAGGATCGACTACGTGTGGGGCGGCAGCGTCGGCTTCTCCTGGGACCGCATTCCGCACGCGGGCGAGGCGAACGGCCTGTACTACTCGATGGGTTACTGCGGCCACGGCGTCCAGATGGCCACCTACATGGGCCGGGCCGTCGCGGAGATGATGGACGGCCACCCGGAGGCCAACCCCCTGCGCGGCCTCGGCTTCCCCAAGGTCCCCGTTCCCTTCTACAACGGCACCGCCTGGTTCCTGCCCTTCGGCGGCGCCTACTACAAGGCCAAGGACCGGCTGGGCTGAGGCGTCCGTGGTCTGGATCACATCCTGTGAATTGAGCGCGGATCGGGGGCAGATTCCGTACCCCCGCCTGACAACCCACGGCCGGATGCGAGGATGAGGCGCCATGACAGCAGGGTGGTGTTCTCGCACGCTACGGGCCGCGGTGTTCGCGGCCGTCTGTGTGCTGCTCGCCGCCCTGGGCCACGTCATGATGTCGGGGAGCGACGTGCCCGCGTGGGCACTGGCCGCGGGTGCGGCCGTGACCGGCGTCGCGGGCTGGTGTCTCGCGGGCCGTGAACGCGGGCTCCCGCTGATCGTGACCGTCGTGGTCGCCGCCCAGACGGCACTGCACTCGGCGTTCTCACTCGCCCAGTCCGCGACCACCGGCAGCGACTCCATGGACATGGGATCCATGGACACGGGGTCGATGCGCAGGGCGTCCATGCCCGCCACGGACTCCACGGCCGCAGGGACCATGGACGTGGGCCACATGGACCACCTCGGCCAGTCCGCGGGCGGCTCCTCGTCGTTCGGCATGCTCGCCGCCCACCTGCTGGCCGCGCTGCTGTGCGGGCTGTGGCTGGCCTACGGCGAGCAGGCCGCGTTCCGCATCCTGCGGGCCGTGGCCGGGTGGCTGGCCGCGCCGCTGCGCCTGCTGCTCGCCCTGCCCGTCACCCCGGACCGCCCGCGCATCCCCGTGCGCCGGCGCCGCTCGGAGCGGGTGCCGCGCCTTCTTCTCGTCCATGCGATCACCTCTCGGGGTCCGCCTCCGGGGACCGCTGTCGTCTGAAGACAGCTGGATTCCCGGGGCCGCCCAGGGCGTGCCTCGGGCCTCGGCCGTACGCCCGCGCAAGCGCCGTAGGGCCGTCTCCCCACTCACCGGACCGTCCGCACGCATCCGTGCCCCGGTCCGGACACGGATGACCCGAGAAGGACTCCAGGTGATCAGTTCTGCCCTCGACGAGTCGACCACCGCATGGGCGCTCGCAGCCCGAAGAGGTGACGCCGACGCCGTCGATCATTTCGTACGTGCCCTGCACCGCGACGTCCAGCGGTACGTCGCCCACCTCTGCGCCGACCCCCAGGCCGTCGACGACCTCGCGCAGGACACGTTCCTGCGCGCACTCGGCAGCCTGCACCGGTTCGAGGGTCGCTCCTCGGCCCGGTCCTGGCTGCTGTCCATCGCCCGCCGCGCGGTGATGGACAGCTACCGGTACGCCGCCGCCCGGCCCTGCCTGTCCGACATACCGGACTGGCAGCTGGCCGTCGAGCGGGCCCAACCGCAGGACCTGCCCGGGTTCGACGACGGCGTCGCCCTGCTCGACCTCCTGGCCTCACTGCCCGAGGAGCGCCGGGAGGCGTTCGTCCTCACGCAACTGGTCGGCCTTCCCTACGCGGAGGCGGCCGAGGTCAGCAACTGCCCCGTCGGAACGGTCCGTTCGCGGGTGGCCCGCGCCCGCGCGACCCTGATGGATCTGCTGGACGACGGAGGTTCCGCCCACGACCTCGCGCCGGTGGAGGACGCCGAGCCCGCCGTACTGGCGGCCTGAGCCCGACGCGAGGTCACCGCACCTCCTGAGCCAGCGCCGCCAGGTCGTCGTCCGTGAGCAGGCGGCCCTCGCGTGCCATCAACTCCCGTGCCCGGACGAGTACGTCGTCCACCTGGGCATGGCCGAGTTCGATGCCCAGGGCCGCCAGCTTGTCGGCCAGGGTGTAGGGGCCGCTGTCCGGGGTGAAGGGAACCGTGCGCGCGTTGCCCACCAGGGCGGGCTCCAGGCAGTTGTGCAGGAGGGGATCGATCTCCGTCTCCTGGGTGATGAGGTCCATGCCGCCCCAGCAGAAGGCATGGCTGCCGGTGACCGGATGGTTCCAGGCCGTGTGATAGCCCGTCAGGTCCCGTCCCGCTTCGGCGAGTTCGGTGAGGCGTTCGGTCCGGATGCCGGTGCGCACGCCGTACAGCGCCTCGAAGGCGAGCGCGGTCGCCGCGAGGTCGGCGTTGCCGGGGCCGCCGCAGTAGCCGTTGACCGACAGCTCGACGGCCGCGGCACCGGCGCGCACCGCGGCGACCGCGCAACCGACCGCCAGGCCGAAGGTGTTGTGCGGGTGCAGACCGACCTCGACGTCCGGGGCCAGGGCGCGGGTGAGGCGTACCAGATGGGCGTACGCCTCCGGGCTCATCGCACCCGGCCCGTCGAAGAGGGTCAGCTCACTCGCCCCGGCGCCGGCCAGCGCGGTGACCGACTCCTCGTGGCTCTCCTCGGTGGCGTACGAGACCATGAGCAGCGGCACGATCACGTCGAGGCCGCGCTCACGGGCGTACGACACCAGCCGTGCCGCCCGGGCCAGTACTGCTGCCCGGTCGCGCGGTGTGTCGTCGGTGCGCCACTCCTCGCCGCGCCAGGCCCGGCCGTACACCGGCGCCTGGTAGATCAGCGAGGTCTCGCCGAAGCCCTGTACCCACACCTGTACGGCGTCGTAACCGGCGGAGGCCGCGCGGTCGATGTCGTCCGGCGAGCGCAGCAGCGGGCAGACCACCCGGCAGTCCGGGTTCTCGCCCTTGACCAGCTCCACTTCGGCCTTGAGCGCCGCGTCGTCCCGGCCGCCGAGACCCGCCGTGACGACCTCGGGCACGTTGCTGCCGACGAGACGGCGCAGGAACTCCTCCTTCGCCTCGGCGGTCGCGACGACTCCCGGCAGCGTCTCCACCGAGCGCAGCGTCGCGTCCCGCAGCCGCACCGACGCCGGCAGTGAACCCACCACATCCGTACGCCGGTTGAGCGGGCTCACCGACCAGCGGCCGGGCTCGTGCGCGCCGGGTGCGCGGCGCGCCGCCAGCTCCGCGCGGAAGCGGGCGATCTCCTCGGGTGTGAACACGGGCGGCTTGTCCATCGGCGTCCTCCGGTGCGGCGGCGAGGTTCCTTCACATCACACCATCCAAGCTTGCTGTCGACAGTAATGGCAATAGTGCGGCGTGATGCGCCCTAGAGGTTTACTTTCTGTCGACACATGGCTAGAACTGTCGACAGTTTCGCCACCCGACCGAGGGAGCTCCCTGTGACCCAAGACCTGCCCGACCAACGGCTGGGCCGCCTGGCGGGCCGGATCGCCGTGATCGGCGGTGCCGGCAGCGTCGGCCCCGGCTGGGGCAACGGCCGCGCCACCGCCGTGATCTTCGCCCGGGAGGGTGCCACCGTCTTCCTCGCCGACCGGGACAAGGAGTCCCTGGAGGTCACCGCGCGACAGGTTCGTGAGGAGGGCGGCACCGCGCACACGGCCGTGCTGGATGTGACCGAACCCGCCGCCGTGCGCGACTACTTCGCCGAGTGCGAGCGCCTGGCGGGCCGCATCGACGTCCTGGTCAACAATGTCGGCGGCTCGCGGCCCGGCGGCGCGGTCGACCTCAGCATCGAGGACTGGGAGGGCCAGCTGCGCACCAACCTCACCAGCGCCTTCCTGGCCTGCAAGCACGCCGTCCCGGTCATGCGGCGCGGCGGCGGTGGCGCGATCGTCAACACGGCCTCGGCGTCCGGGCTGCGCTGGACGGGCGCCGCGCAGGTGGGGTACGCGGCGGCCAAGGCCGCGGTCATCCAGCTGTCACGGGTCACGGCCGTCCAGTACGCCCCCGACCGCATCCGCGTGAACACCGTCGTGCCCGGCCAGTTGCACACCCCGATGGTCGAGGCCCGGCTCGCCGGCCAGCGCGCGGGCGGCGACGTGCAGCGGCTGCTGGCGGAGCGCCAGGCCCGTATCCCGCTCGGCTTCATGGGCGACGGCCGCGACACCGGGTACGCGGCGCTCTTCCTCGCCTCCGACGAGGCCCGCTTCGTCACCGGTACGGAGATCGTCGTGGACGGCGGAATGACGGCGCGCTGTGACTGAACCCGCCGTTCACGAAGGGCAGTTGGCGCCCTCGCCGGGCTGCCCGCCTCCGCACCCCGCCCCGCGCACACCGTCCCTGGTGCTCCCGCGGGACAGCTGCGACGCCCACTGCCATGTGCTCGGGCCCGCCGCCCTGTTCCCCTACGCCCCGGACCGCACCTTCACGCCCCTCGACGCGCCCAAGGAGCAACTCCACGCCCTGCACGCCTACTTGGGCCTCACCCGTGCCGTGATCGTGCAGTCCTCCTGCCACGGCCGCGACCACTCCGGCCTGCTGGACGCGCTGAGATCCGGTGACGGGCGGCTGCGCGGCGTGGCCCTGATCGACGAGACGACGACGAGGGCCGAGATCGAGGGGCTGCACCGCGCGGGCGTACGGGCCTTCCGGCTCAACTTCCTGCCCCATCTGCGCACCCCGCCCACCCGTGCCGAGATCGACTCGGTGCTCGAACGCGTCGACGGACTCGGCTGGGCCGCCCAACTCCACGTCCGCGGTGAGGAGATCGGCGCCCTCGGGGATCTCGTACGAACCTTGCCCGGCAAGGCGGTCGTCGATCACATCGGACGGGTCGACCTCGCTGACGGTCAGGGCGGCCCCGCCCTGCGCAGCCTGCGCGCGCTGCTCGACAGCGGGGACGTGTGGGTGAAGGTCAGCGGGGTCGACCGGGTCTCCCGGCAGGGGCCGCCGTACGCCGACGCGGTCGCCCTGGCCGCCGCACTGGTGGCCCACGCACCGGAACGCGTCGTGTGGGGGACCGACTATCCGCACGTCAACATCACCGGCGAGGCACCCGACGACGGCCTGCTCGTCGACCTCGTCGAACGCATCGCCCCCGACCCCGTACATCTGCGGCGGTTGATGGTGGACAACCCGGCCGAGCTCTTCGACTTCCCGTCAACTCACTAGTGTCGGCAGAGATGGCAGGTATTTCCTTGTCGCATCCCTTGAATGGCGCCAAGTGTCGACAGTAGTGTCCCGACTCGAACCAGTGTGAGGAGAAAGGCCATGGTCCAGTTGTCCCCGGGCAGTCTGCTCAGGCGCGGCGACGGAGCCTATGAGCAGGCTCGGCTCGACGCCGTCTGGAACGAGCGCAAACCCGACCGGTATCCCGACGTCATCGTGCTCGCCCGCAGCGAGCGGGACGTGGTGGCCGCCGTACAACTCGCCCGCAGCGAGGGGCTGTCCGTCGGCATCCGCTCCGGTGGCCACAGCTGGGTGGGCAACGGAGTGCGGGACGGCGGCATGCTGCTTGACCTCTCGCGGCTGCAGGACATCGCCGTCGACCCGCTGGCGGGCACGGCCGCGGTCCAGCCCGCGGTCACGGGACCGGCCCTGCTCGAACGGCTCGCTCCGCACGGCCTGTTCTTCCCCACCGGCCACGCCCCCACGGTCGGCATCGGCGGGTTCATCCTGGGCGGCGGCTACGGCTGGGACTCGCGCCGCCTCGGCCCCGCGTGCCTGAGCATCGAGGCCGTCGACGTCGTCCTCGCCGACGGCACCCTGGTGCACGCCACCGACGCCACCCACCCCGACCTGCTGTGGGCGGCCCGCGGCAGCGGCCCCGGCTTCTTCGGCGTCGTCACCCGCTTCCACCTCGCCCTGCACGACCGTCCGCGCCGCATCCTGCGGACCGCGCACACCTACCCGCTCGACCTGCGCGACGAGGTGCTGGCCTGGACGTACGACACCCTCGAACTGCTCGCGCCCGCCGTCGAGTTCTCGGCGAAGGTGGGTTTCTCCCCGTGGCTCGACCGGCAGACGGTCTCCGTCACGGCCACCGCCTTCTGCGCGACGGACGAGAACCTGCTCGCCCCGCTGGAGGACGCGCCCTTCCGCGACCGAGCGATCCGCGCGGTGGTCGCGCAGGAGACCACCATGGAGGAGCTGTACGACTACGCGGACCGCATGACCCCGCCCGGCATGCGCTGGGCGCTCGACGGGATCTGGACCGACGAACCGGTCGACAAGGTCCTGGCCGCCGCCGGGCCGCTGTTCGACTCCATCCCGGACACCACCAGCCATGTGCTGTGGATGTTGTGGGGCGGCCACCCGGAGCGTGCTAACGCCTGCTGGTCCAGCCAGGCCAAGCTCTACCTCTCACCCAACGCCGGCTGGAGCGACCCCGCCGAGGACCTGGTCCACGAGGACTGGGCGCACGGCCGGCTCGCCGCCCTTCAACACCTGTCGACGGGACTGCAGTTCTCCGACAACAACCTCGCCGACCGCTTCGACCACGGGCTCAGCCCGGCCAACTCCGCACGTCTGGAAGAGATCCGGGCCGTCTACGACCCCGAGGGCCTCTTCCGCACCTACATGACCCCCCAGGAATCCACGACCGCCTACGCCGCCGCGGGACACGCGCGGACGCACTAGTTCGTACGAGGACGTACGAGTTCGTACCGGCTCGTACGCAGAGAAGCTCAAGGAGAGCCGTTTCTATGGAGACTTCGAGAAACCCGCGGCGTCGTACCCTCATCGTCCTGACCGCCCTGGCCGTCACCGGTTCCCTCACCGTCACCGCGTGCGGCGGCGATGCCGCCACCGCCACGACCTCCGACGGCAAGACCAAGGTCACCGTGCTGCGCTCCAACGGAGCCATATTCGAGCCGCTCTACATCGCCCAGCAGCAGGGCTACTTCAAGGACGCGGGCCTGGACGTCACCATCAAGGCCGGCGCGCAGGACACCTCGCAGAACGCGCCGTCCGTCCTCAACGGCGAGGCCCAGTTCGCCATGACGGACAGCTCCGGCTTCCTCAAGGGCGCGGCCCAGGACCTGCCGATCCGGATCGTGAGCGGTCTGCAGTCGGCGACGACGAAGACCGACCCCACCGACGGTCTGCTGGTCAAGAAGAGCAGCGGCATCACCTCCTTCTCCGACCTGGAGGGCAAGACGGTCGGGCTGTCCGCGCTGGGCGGCACCATCCAGTTCATCGTCGAGTACCTGGTGCAGAAGGACGGCGGCGACCCCACCAAGGTCAAGTTCGTCGCCCTGCCCACCACCTCGCTCACCGACGCCGTGGCCTCCGGCAAGACGGACGCCGTCTACTCCTTCGGCGCGTTCTTCGCCGCCGCCAAGACCAACGCCAAGCTCCGCGTCATCGGCAAGGGCATGAACGAACTCCCGGGCATGGTCCAGGGATTGCTGTTCGCCGGCCAGAAGTACCTCGCCTCCAACGGCGACACGGCGAAGAAGTTCATCGAGGCCGTCGCCAAGGCGATCACCTACGCCAACGCCCACCCCAACGCCGTACGGGCGATCGACAAGAAGTACACCCAGCTGTCCGCCGACTTCATCGACAAGCAGGACACCGCCTACTACGACACCGATCTCAACACGACCGTGATGCGCACGGTGATCACGAAGATGCACGAGTTCAAGCTGCTCGACAAGGAGCCGAAGGACGACGCCGTGTACTGGGACCAGGCCCCGATCTCGGCCGGGGAGTAGCGATGCTGAAGGTCCGACTGCTGCAACTCGGCGCGCTGGTCGCCGTGTTGGCGCTGTGGGCAGTGATCGCCGCGGCGGGCGTGGTCAGTTCGACCGCGCTGCCGGGGCCGCGTGCCGTGACGGCCGCCCTCGGTGACCTCCTCGGCAGCGACGTCTTCTGGCAGGCGCTGGGACAGACCCTGCGAGGTGCGGTCACCGGCCTGCTCGCGGCGATCGTGGTCGGCATCCCGGTCGGCCTGGTCACCGGCGTCTATGCCGCGGCCGAGGAGTCCTCCCGGCTGCTCCTGGAGATCCTCCGCTCCTTCCCGGTGATCGCCCTGCTGCCGGTGTTCCTGCTGGTCCTCGGCTCGACCCCCGGCATGAAGGCGACGGTCGTCTTCATCGCCTGTGTCTTCCCGGTGCTGCTTCAGGCTCAGTACGGAGCCGGCAGCGTGAGTCAGGCCGTGCACGAGACCGTGCACGGCTACCGCATCCCGCGGTTGCTGCGGCTGCGCCGGGTGGTCCTGCCGGCCGCAGCCCCGTCGATCATGACGGGGCTGCGGCTGGCGGCGACGACATCCGTCCTGGTGGCCATCGGTGTCGAGGTGCTCACCACGCTCCCCGGCATCGGCCACATGATCATGGAGTCGCAGCAGGCGGGCGCCTCCGCCCGGGCCTACGCCTACATCCTGACCGCCGGGGCCATCGGGTACACGATCACGCTGCTCGCGCAGTTCGCCGAGCACCGGCTGCTGCGCTGGCGCCCGCCCGCGCAGGCGGGAAAGGAGTAGCCGCGTGCCCTGGAAACCGATCCTGCGCGGGCTCTGGCTGCCCGCCCTGGTGTTCGTCGTCCTGCTGCTTTCGACGGCAGGCAGCACGAGCTTCTACTTTCCCCCGCTGACCGAGGTCCTCGCGTCCCTGTGGCGCGAACTGCTGCACGGCGGCCTCTTCGGCGACCTGCTGTTCAGCCTGCGCAACATCCTCTGCGGCCTGGCCCTCGCCACCGTCGTGGGAGTGGGCGCCGGACTCGTCATCGGTGAGATCCGCACCCTGCGCCTGGCCACCGGCCCCCTGCTCGACTTCGCCCGCGCGACCCCCACGGTCGGCTTCGTGCCTGTCATCATCCTCACCCTGGGCATCGGCTCCGGACCGAAGATCTTCCTGATCTTCCTGGGCTCGGTCTGGCCGATCCTGCTCAACACGGTCAGCGGTGTCGAGGCGATCAGCCCGGCCGTCCACGAAACCTCCCGCGGCTACCGCATTCCCTGGCCGCTGCGCCTGCGCCGGGTCGTCCTGCCCGGCGCCCTGCCACAGATCCTCGCGGGCATCCGGATCGCCCTGTCCGTAGCCGTGGTCCTCATGGTCGTCAGTGAGATCTACGGCTCTCCCGTCGGCCTCGGCAACTTCATCCTGCAGAGCGGATCCAGCTTCCACGTCGCCGAGACCTGGGCCGGCACCATCCTGATCGGCATCCTCGGCTACGGCCTGAGCGTGCTGCTCCTGCTCGTCGAGCACCGCCTCCTGGGCTGGTACCACCAGCGCGCGCCCCGGGTGCGCTCCCCGCGCCCGGTCCAGGCCCGGAGCGCCGACAGCACCGAGAGCATCAAGAGCAACGGAGTCGCCGTATGACACGCGGATCGAGCCTGTACGTCGAGGACCTCGGCATGAGCTTCGGGCAGGGACCGCAGGAGCATCGCGTCCTCGACGGTCTGACCCTGTGCGTGGACCCGGGGGAGGCGGTGTGCGTGGTCGGCCCGTCCGGCGCGGGCAAGACGACGCTGCTGCGCTGCCTGGCCGGACTGGCCCGCCCGACCTCCGGCCAAGTCCGGTACGGCGAACAGCCGTTGACCGAGCCGCACGGCGACATCGCCGTGGTCTCCCAGGACTACCGCGGCTCCCTGCTGCCCTGGCTGCGCGTGTGGGACAACGTCGCCTTCCCGCTCCAGGGCCGGGGCGTGAAGAAGACCGTCCGCAAGCAGCGCGCGCTGGAGTGCCTGGAGGCGGTCGGCCTCCCGGACGTCGGCGACAAGTACCCCTGGCAGCTCTCCGGCGGTATGCAGCAGCGGGTGGCCATCGCCCGCGGGCTGGCGTACGACGCCCCGGTGCTGCTCATGGACGAGCCGTTCGGCTCGGTCGACGCCCAGTCCCGCTTCGACCTGGAGGACCTGACCCTGCGGCTGCGCCGGCAGCTGGGCATCACCGTGGTCGTGGTCACCCACGACATCGACGAGGCCGTCTACCTCGGTGACCGTGTCATCGTCCTGGGCGGAAAGCCGACCGCCGTCCTGGACACCCTCGCCATCCCCCTCGGCGCCGAGCGCGACCAGCTGTCGACCCGGGCCGATCCCCGGTTCGCCGAACTGCGCACGCGGGTACTGGCGTTGATCCGCGGCGAAAGGCTGCCTGCCGACCAGGAGGCGGCACGCCGGTGACCTCCAGGTTCGACCACGTCGGCATCTCCGTACCCGACCTGGAAGCCGCCGTCCGCTGGTACCGCCAGGCGCTGCACCTCACCGAGGAGCGAGCCTTCTCCGTCCCGGGCACCGACCTCCGAGGGGTGATGCTCTGTCACCACAGCGGCCATCGCGTCGAGTTGCTCCACCGCCCCAGCGCCGCACCCGGCCCGGTCGCCGACGGACCGCTGGAGGCGGCGGGCACGCTCGGCTACGGCCACCTCTGCCTGGCCGTGGACACACCGGGCGAAGTCGACGCCGAGTTCGCGCGACTGGTCGCCGCGGGCGCGGGCATCCGGATGAGCCCGCGCCCCGCACCGCGCCCGGGCGCGCGGATGGCCTTCGTGTCCGACCCGTACGGCAATCTCATCGAGCTGATCGACCGCGTCGGCTGACGGTCCCAGCTCGGCCCCCTTCACCTCTGACCGACCTCCCCCGGCGGTCAGCCATGCCCAAACACACTGGAAAACAAGGGAGTTGACAGTGCAGGACATCACCTATCGGGCCCGCCCCCGCGCCCTCCTCGTGGCCGTCGCCGCAGCCATGGCACCCACCCTCACCGCACCGGCCGTCGCCCACGCGGCAACCCGCAAGGCCGGCAGGACCATCACCGTGGCCTCCGGTGACACCCTCGAACTGACCGAGACCACCACGGCGAGCGTCCTCACCATCGAAGAGGGCGGCGTCATCACCGTCCTCGACGGATACAGCCTCAGCCTCACCGTGAACGGCGTGGAGACCGGCAGCGAACTGGCCGAACTCACCGACGGCTACGGCGGAGCGGCCACCGCCATAGCCGCCGGCACCTACAAGGGCACCGTCATCCTCAACGTCGCCGAGGCCACCGACCTCGCCTACGACGACCTGACCTTCCCTTTTCGCCAGGCCCTCTACGTGGACGCGGACGGCGTCGACGAGTCGAAGTCCGTCCCGTCCGCGGTCCTCGGCGGCACCGTCACCGACACCGCGGCGAAGTCCGTCAGACTGCTGTCCGACGGCGAGGCCTTCAACGGCGTCTACGTCACCGGCGGCGGCATCTACACCCTCACCAAGCCGCGCATCGCCTACACCGGTAACGGCCGCTGCGACTTCATCGGCTACGGCGCCGCAGTCGTCGGCACCGGCGAGGGCACCACCCTCGTCCTGGACGGCGCGACCATCCGCAACGAGGGCGTCGTACGGACCGCGGTGATCGCCGACGCCACCGCGAACGTCATCGTCAAGAACTCCACCATCCACTGCGCCAACGGCACCGTGCCCGACGAGTATCCGGCCAGCGGCACGGGCGACACCCGCTACATGATCACCGTCCCCTGGATGCTGGGCCTGTCCGGCAACGTCCGCGCCACCAACCTGCTCGGCGCGAGCACCAAGGCGTCGTACATCAACTCCTCCATCTCCTCCGAGACCTGGGGCGCCCTCTCCGTCGACGGCGGCAGCAACTGCACCCTCACGGCAATCAACAGCACCATCGCCAACACCGGCGGCGAGGGCTACGGCTCGTACGCCATCGGCAACGTGACCGAGCACTTCCTGGGCTGCACCTTCGACGTCGGCGACTACGCCCTCATCCACTGGGGTGCGTCGGCGCACTACGGCGACAGCACGGCGGACGCGGTCGCGGACCTCAACGACTCGCTCGAACTCGGGCTCACCAGCGCGGAGTTGGAAAAGCTCAAGGAGAAGTCGACGACCGTGAACGCCGGTCGATTCATGGTCATGTGGTACGCGGCCGGGTCGGTGACGATCGACGGCGGCACCGAGGTCAACACGGGCGAGACCGCCTTCATGTGCAAGGCGGTCGCCGGCAAGGTCACGGTCGACGGCTCCGACGGCGCCTCCGTCAACCCCGGCAACGGCATCATCTTCCAGCTCATGGACACCGACCGGCCCAGCAGCGTCACGGTGTCGGGCAAGCCCTGGAAGACGGAGACCACCGGTACCTACACCGAGCCCACCGGCTCCCCGACCAAGTCCTCGTCCTGGGTCACCACCAGCGCCCAGTCCACCGACGCGCAGGCCACCTTCACCGACATCGACCTGAAGGGCGACTTCTACAACTCGGTCCGGGGCGGCGGCAACGCGAGCCTCCAGGGCCAGAACCTGGTCCTCGGCTTCACCGGCTCCACGGTCGAGGGCGTCATCTCCGCCGGCACGGCCAAGCACAACGTCTCCACCATCACCTCCGCGGAGTACCGCGAGATCAGCGAGGTCACCAACACCCCGAGCGCGGTGGTCAACAACGGCGTCATCGTCACCTTGGGCAGCGGCTCCACCTGGACGGTCACCGGAACGTCGTACCTGAGCGCCCTGACCCTGTCATCGGACGCGTCCGTGACCGCCGCCTCGGGCAAGACGGTGACCCTGACGGTCGACGGCACGGAAACTGAGATCAAGGCAAGCAGCACATACACGGGAGCGCTCACGCTGACGGTGGCGTAGCGGAGCACAGAAACCGGCCCCCGGGGGATGCGAACCAGATCCCGGGGGCCGGAGCTTGTCAGGACCGGGCTGCGCAGCCGACGCGGCTTTTCAGGGGCGCGGGGCTGTATTCGATATGCGGCTGCCGCCGCGTGGGCGCGACCAGCCACATCGGACCGACAGATACTCACCGGCCCAAGCAACGCAGTGCCTACGCTCCGATCATGTTGAAGCCTCCGTCGGCGTTCAGATAGACCCCGGTCATGTGGGCCGCGTCCTCGCTCGCCAGAAACAGAGCCGTCCCCGCCACCTCGGCCGGCCCCGGAATCCGCCCCATCGGCGTCTTCGCGATCATGTCCTCGCGCCGCCCGGACTTCCAGTCCGCCCGGTTCAGCAGGGTCTCGGTCTCGATGAAGCCAGGGGCAAAGGTGTTGACCCGCACGACAGGTGCGAACGCCTGCGCATAGGACTTGGTAATGCCCAGGATCCCGTACTTCGCGGCGGCGTACTGCGGAGCACGCGCGCTCCCGCGCACGATCACCGTGGAGCCGATGTTGACGATGGCGCCGTGGCCCTGCTCCAGCATCCGGGAGCCGAACTCGTGGACGCACAGCATGGTTCCCTTGACGTCCACGGCGAGCACGTGGTCGATGGACTCCTCGGTGAGGTCGCGCCAGGACATCTGGTCGCCCGCGACGTCGCCGACGTTGTTGACCAGCACGTCGAGGCCGCCGTAGTGGCCGAACACCTCCTCGGCCATGCGGGTCACGTCGGCGTGGACGGCGATGTCGCCCTGCACGGTGAACGCTTCGCCGCCGACGTCCTTGACGCGGGCGACGGTCTTCTCGGCGCCGGCGATGGAGCTGCGGTAGTGGACGGCGACCCGCGCACCCTCCTGCGCGGCCCGTACGGCGATCTCGGCGCCGAATCCGGTACCCGCGCCGGTGACGAGGACGGTCTTGCCGGCGAAGCGTTCGGGGACGGGGGTCATACGGGCTCCGTTCGTGAAGTCGCTCGGTGCGTAAGGGTGTTGATGGCTCACGGATGCACTCATACGAGGGTGCGGCCGCCGTCGGCGTACAGCACCTGCCCGGTGACGAACGCGGACTCGGCGGAGGCGAGGAAGAGCAACGGGCCGATCAGGTCGTCCGTCCGGCCGAGGCGTCCGGCGGGGACCAGCGCCTCCAGGGATGCCCGGACGCCGGGGCGGGCGAGGTGGTCGCGGGTGAGGTCGGTCTCGGTGTAGCCGGGGGCGACCGCGTTGACGGTGACCCCGGCGGCCGCCCACTCGCGTGCCATCACGCGCATCAGCTGGTTCACGCCGCCCTTGGTCGCCGCGTACGGTGCGTGGTCCGCGTGGGCGAGCAGGCCGGAGACGGAGGAGAGGTAGACGATCCGCCCGTACCCGCGCGGCACCATCACCGCACCCGCGGCACGCCCCAGCCAGAACGCGCTGGTGAGGTTGACGGCGAGCAGCCGCTCCCACACCTCGTCCGGTGTCTCGAGGACGGGTCTGCGGTCGTTGACGCCCACCGCGTGGACGAACACGTCGAGTCCGCCGAGGAGTTGGACCGCCTCGCCGACCGCGGCACGGCAGGCGTCGGCCGAGGTGAGGTCGGCCGCAAGGCCGGTCACGCCCGGTGCGATGTCCGCCAGTTTCTCCTTGTCCACGTCGAGTACGACCACGTCCGCGCCCGCCTCGGTGAGCGCCCTGGCCACCGTCGCACCGATCCCGCCCACTCCGGCGATCACGGCGCGGGTACCCGCGAAGTCCCACGTTGTCCGCATGCCCGGACCGTAAGCCACGTCCGGGTTTTGTGTCCACACTTTGCACGACACTTGACGGTGATCGGCATGCTGGGCAGGCTGAGTGTCGACAGTTAGGGAGGTCTGATGAAACTGGTGACGTTCGACTCGGGACCTGAACCGGGGCTGGTGGGGCGACTCGACGGCGAGGCCGTCGTGGAACTCGACGTGCCCTCGACCCGCGAGTACTTCGAGCGGGAGGGCCAAGTCGGCGAAACGGGACGGACGTTCGCGCTCGCCGACGTCCGACTGCGCGCGCCCATCGTGCCGAAGAAGTTCTTCCACACGGCCGGAAACTTCCGCGAGCACCACGAGGACCTGGTCCGGGTCGACTGGTCCCACCCCGTCAACAAGGGCATCGTGTTCTTCCAGAACGTCGACGCGATCATCGGCCCCGACGAGCCGATCGTGTACCCGGCGAACCTCACCCGGGAACTCGACTACGAACTCGAACTCGCCGTCGTCATAGGCAAACCGGGTCGCTTCTTCTCCGCCGAGCAGGCAGCCGAGCACATCGCCGGCTACCTGGTCTTCAACGACATCACCGCCCGCGACATCCAGCGCAAGGAGATGGAGTCCGGGGTCTTCTCCTTCTCCAAGGCGATCGAGACGTTCTGCCCGATCGGGCCGTACATCGTCACCGCGGACGAGATCGACGACCCGCACGACCTCGACATGGAACTGCGCGTCAACGGCGACATCCGGCAGAAGTCCAACACCGCCCGGATGTCGGTGTCGATCCCGCAACTGGTCGCGTACCACTCCCCGCAGACCTACAGCGCGGGAGACCTCGTCACCACCGGCACCATCGCCGGCGTCGCCGCGAGCACCGAGGACCCGTTCGCCAACTACCTCAAGCCCGGCGACGTCGTCGAGGCGGAGATCGAGAAGATCGGGGTGCTGCGCAATTCGGTCGTCTCCTGGCGGGACGCATACGGCAGCGAAGAGCCGCCCGCCGAGAACTGGGTGTGATCGGCAGATGCGTATCGCTCGACTCGCGGGCCGCACAGTGGCGTTGACGTCCGGGGGAGCCGTCGAAGTTCCGGCCGAATTCGAGGGGCGCGTCCTCGACCGGTGGGACGAGCTCCTCGACTGGTCCCAGAACGCCACCGGGGGTCGCCCTTACGCCGACTCCGACCTCGAACCGCCCGTACCCGCGCCCCGCCAGATCTTCGCCGTCGCCCTCAACTACCGGCCCCACACGGTTGAAGCGGGCTACGGGGAACCCGAAGCGCCCCTGGTCTTCACCAAGTTCCCGACCTGCCTCACCGGCCCGCACACCACCGTCGACCTGCCTCCCGGTCATGTCGACTGGGAGCTGGAGCTGGTCGCCGTGATCGGCCGCGAGGCTCGCAACGTCCCCGTGGAGAAGGGCTGGGAGCCGGTCGTCGCCCTCACCGTCGGGCAGGACCTGTCCGAGCGGATCGCCCAACTGGCGGGCCGACCCGCGCAGTTCTCGCTCGCCAAGTCACACCCGGGGTTCGGCCCGATCGGCCCCGCCCTGGTCAGTCTCGACGAGGTCCCGGGCCGTGACGACCTCGAGCTGACCTGCGAGCTGAACGGCGAGGTGGTGCAGCACGACCGCACCGGCAACATGATCTTCCCGATTCCCCGACTCGTCTCGTACCTGAGCGAGTTCTGCACGCTCCTGCCGGGCGATCTCATCTTCACGGGCACGCCGGCGGGCGTCGGCAACCGGCGCACCCCCCAGCGGTTTCTGACGCCCGACGACGAACTGGTCAGCCGTATCGGGGGAGTCGGCGAGATGCGGCACCGCTTCCGGAGGACGACGCCATGACCACCCGCACCCTGTTCACCGACGTCCAGGTCTTCGACGGCACCGGGCGCGATCCCTTCCCGGCCCAGGTCCTGGTCGAGGGCAACCGCATCACCGCGGTCGCCGACCGGATCCCGCGCGAGGCGCGCACCGGGGCCCGGGTGATCGACGGAGGCGGCGGCACCCTGCTCCCCGGACTCGTCGACGCCCACACCCACCTGGGCTTCGGCTCCACCGTGGAACACCGCTCCCCGCGCCGCGACGAACCGGACGAGGAGAAGGCCCTGCTCGTCGCCCACGCCGGACGCGTCCTGCTCGACCACGGCATCACCAGCGCGTACTCCGGCGGCAACCGGCTGCCCCGTACGGAGGTCGCCGCCCGCAAGGCCTTCGCGGAGGGCTGGATGCCCGGACCGCGGCTGAAGGCCGCGTCCTGGGAGGGCAGCGCGGGCATGGTCGAGCCCGGTGTCTACGACTTCCCGGGCATCGACACACGGGCCTCCGACCCCGACTCGGTGTCCCGCTTCGTCACCGACATGGCCGAACTCGGCGTCGACATCGTCAAGTTGTCGCTGTCCGGGGAGAGCGCCGTCGTCCAAGGCACCTCGCGGATCGTGCAGTTCACGGACGAGGAGGTCGCCGCCGCGGCCCACGCGGCCGACAAGCACGGCGTGTGGCTCACCGCCCACGCCCACGCCGCCGAGTCGATCAAGATGGCGGTACGGCACGGCATCCGCGCCGTCTACCACTGCACCTTCGCCGACGAGGAGGCCCTCGACCTCCTCGAAGCCGCCCGAGACCGCCTCTTCGTCGCCCCGACCCCCGGCATCATCCACGCCAACCTCCACGAGGCGGGCAGCGAACCCGAACCCGGCATGGAGGTCGAGGCGACCGCGGAGGCCGTACGCAAGGTGGTGCCCGAACTCGTCCGGCGCGGCATCCGCGTCGTCCCCGGCGGCGACTACGGCTTCTCCTGGAACCCCGTGGGCCGCAACCTCCGCGACCTCGAACTCTTCGTCGACTGGTTCGGCTTCACCCCGGCCGAGGCGCTGCGCGCGGCGACCCAGTACGGCGGGCAGGTGATGGGCATGGAGGACGAACTCGGCCTGATCCGACCGGGGTTCCTCGCCGACCTCGTCCTCGTCGACGGCGATCCGCTGGAGGAGATCGCCGTCCTCCAGGACCGCGACCGGCTGGCGGCGATCATGAAGGACGGCACGCTGCACAAGGACCGGGCGTGAGCAGCGTCCGTACGAGCGCCGGACGGCTCGTGGGGGAGCGGGACGCGGAGGTGGCCGTGTTCCGGGGCATCCCGTTCGCCGAGCCCCCGGTCGGCTCTCTGCGCTGGCGACCGCCCCGGCCGGCCGGCCGCTGGGAGGGCGAGCGGCGCGCGTACGACTTCGGGCCCGCACCGCTTCAGCCGCAGCCGCCCCGCGACTCGATCATGTACCACACCAACTTCGCCGACCGGCGGGCGCTCGTGATGAGCGAGGACTGCCTGTACCTGAATGTGTGGACATCGGACCCCTCGCGCGCCGCCGGACTGCCGGTCATGGTCTGGATCCACGGCGGCGGCAACCGCTACGGCCACGGCGGGCAGGAGATCCACGACGGTTGCGCCCTGGCCCGGCGCGGCCTGGTCGTCGTCACCCTCAACCACCGCCTCGGCGCCCTCGGTTTCCTCGCCCACCCCGAACTGGCCGCGGAGGACGACCTGGGCGCGTCCGGCAACTACGGTCTGCTCGACATCGTCGCCGCCCTGACCTGGGTGCAGGAGAACATCACGGCCTTCGGCGGCGACCCCGGCCGGGTGACCCTCGCTGGCAACTCCGCCGGGGCCGCCCACATCTGCCACCTCATGGCCTCGCGGGCGGCCCGGCCCCTCTTTCGCGCGGCCATCGGGCAGAGCGCCTCGGGCATCGCACGCGCCGAAGGACCGCTCGTCGAGCAGGCCGGGGCACAGAAGCAGGGACTGCGCTGGGCGGAGGGGTTCGGCGACCGGGACATCGAGGGACTGCGGCGGCTCGACCGGCGTGGAGCTCTGCTGCGGGGGCACTTCGGGCCCGTCGTCGACGGCCGGGTCCTGACCGAGCCCAGCGACGACGTCTTCGCCACCGGGCGGCAGCACGCCGTACCGCTCCTGGTGGGCAGCAACACCGATGAGGGCTCCGTGTACGCGACCCTGGACGCGCTGCGCCGGCTCCCGGTCGAACCCGGCACGGACGCGCTGTATCCCGTGCGGGACGGGACCGAAGCGAGGCGCACGGCACGGCGGTTCACGGGGGAGAGCCGCTTCACCCACCCGGTCTGGCAGTGGGCCATGGCCCATTGGGACAGGGCGCCGACCTGGCTGTACCGCTTCACCCGGACACCCCCGCTGCCGGAGGGTCTGGACCTCGCACCCCCGAAGGACGGGCTGCCGGAGTACGGGGTGTACCACACCGCCGAACTCCCTTACGTCCTGGACAACTTGGACCGGCGCCCCTGGCCCTGGACCGACACCGACCGCACGCTGGCGCGGACCATGGCCGACACCTGGGCACGCTTCGTCGAGACGGCCGACCCGAACGGGGGCACGCTGCCGCTCTGGCCCGCCTTCACCGGCGGCGAGGCCATGGTCTTCGGCGACCGGGTGGCGGCGAGAACCGTCGAACGGCTTGACGCCCTGCGGCTGTTGGCCCGTTGCCCCCGACCCCTGTGACCCGCGAAAGGACCCCACGTGGCACGACTCCCCGACACCGACGGCACCGATGAGATCGCCCAGCGCATCCGCGCCCGCCGGGGCGGCACCCTGCACCCCCTCGACCGCATGCTGCTGCACAGCCCGGAGCTCGCCGACGGCTGGAACAGCCTCCTGGGGGCGATCCGGGGGCGGCTGCAACTCCCCGCCGACATAAGGGAGATGGCGATTCTCAGGATCGCCGTCCTCAACCGTGCCACCTACGAGTGGACGGCACACGAACCCGACGCACGGCGGGCCGGACTCGGCGACCGTGAACTGGCCGAACTGCACCGCGACAAACCCGAACTCGACGCCCGCCGCCGACGGGTCATCGCCTACACCGACGCGATGACCCGCGACGTTCACGTCCCCGACGAGCTGTTCGACGCCCTCCGCGCCGACTTCACCGACACCGAACTCGTCGAACTGACGGCGACCGTGGCGGCGTACAACATGGTGTCCCGCTTCCTGGTCGCGCTCGATGTCGGCTAGGGCCTGTCCGGCGGATCAGGTCGGCTGCGAAGTGCCGTTTCTTGCAGCCGACCTGATCCGCCGGACAGGCCCTAGGAGCGACCACCGCTGTCAGGAGCGGCCGCCGCCGTGCCGCCCTACGAAGTCGATCAGCAGCCGGTTCCACGCGGCCGGCTGCTCCCAGTGCGGGTTGTGGCCGGCCTCGCGGACGACATGGGTCCGCCCGTCCTGCAGATGCCCGGCGTTCAGGCGCATGACGGACGGCGGGCTGTACAAGTCGGCGTCTCCGGTGAGGAGTTGGACGGGAAGGGTCAGTGTCTCCAGGGCCGACCAGGTGATCTCGTGCGTGAGGGACTGCGCGAAGGCGTCCGAGGTTCTGGCACGGGCGTTGATCTCGAGCCAGGCCGCCACCCCGTCCCGGTCGCCGCCGCGGTACGAGGGGCCGAGCTCCTTGAAGTCGACGGGCATGTCGCCGAACGGGTCGGGCTGGAGCGCCGCGGTCAGCTCCTGGTACTCCGCGTCCATGATGCCCATGATGCTGCCGGAGACGGTGAGGCTGCGCAGCCGGTCCTCGTACGAGAGCGCGTAGTCGATCGCCACCGGACCGCCGGCCGCCGAGCCGGACAGGTGGAAGCGGTCGAGGCCCAGATGGTCGGCGAGGGTGTTCAGGTCCCCGGAGGCGGTTTCGGCCTCCGCCTTGGTGCCCGCCACCGACCGGTACGCGCCGCGCCGCGAGTAGCCGATGACACGCAAGCCGGCCTCCGCCAGCACCGGTTGCTGGTACGGCCAGCTCTCCCCGCTGCCGGAGCCGGGATGCAGCAGGACGACGGCCTCCCCGTCACCACCGGTGTCCCAGCACCACAGGCTGCCGTCACCGGAGACGGGGATCCGGTACTCGGTGGCCGGTACCTGCTCGGGTACCGGCACGGGCTCCCACGGCTCGTCCGCGGAGGCGGCGGCCTCGGCCGTCCCCTGGTTGACGCCGGTCGCCGCGAGCGCGGCCAGCGCGGCGCCCCCGACCACCGCGCGTCTGCTGAGGCTCGGCTGATTCATTCGGTTTTGCGGCATGCGTTCTAGTTCCTTCCATTGTTCGGCATTCTCTGTCGACAGGAGCCGACAGGAGTAGGTAAGAGAAGCGGGGGACGCCCGCGTAGGCGCGTCTTCAGGTGAGATAGTGTCGACACCGTTGTATTGGCTGTGAGCCCGGAGCAGGCAGGGAGAAGTGCCGCATGACCGATCAGGACACGCACCTCGTGCTGGAGCGCCTCCTGCGGCTGCGGGACCGGCGCGAGCCGCTGGTCGCGCAGATCGCCGAATGGGTCGGCGCCGGCATCATCGAGGGCCGGCTCGAACCCGGGCAGGACCTCAACAGCGTTGATCTGTCACGCCGGTTCGACACCAGCCGTACGCCCGTGCGCGAGGCGCTGATGCTCCTCGAGCAGGAGGGTCTGGTCGAGATGAAGGCGCGCCGCCGGCCCCGGGTCGCCGCGCCCTCCCGGCAGGACATCCGGGACATCTACCAGGTGCGCAAGCAGCTCCTGGCGATGCTCGCGGGCCTGCTGGTGGACCGGGCGGGCGACGAGGAGCTGGCCGAGCTGCGCACCCGGGTCGAGCGGATGCGCAAGCTGGCCGACGACGGTGACGTGGACGCGTACTTCTGGGGTCATGTGCTGCTCCAGGAGCGGATGACCGAGATCGTCGGCAACGCCACGCTGAAGCAGATCCTGGACTCGCTCGCCCTGCGCACGCTGATGCTGCGGCACCTGAGCCTGACCCGGACCGGCCGCCTCGCCCACAGCATCGACGACCAGGAACGGCTGCTGCAGGCCGTCGAGGAGCGCGACGGGGAGCTCGCCTCCGCCCTCATCGCGGGGGCGACGGTGCGCGCCCAGCGCGCGGTGGAGGAGCAGCTGGAGCAGGACGGCGACGGCCGAAAGCCCGCCCGCCGGCGCCGGGCGGCCTCGTAACGGCCCCTGGGAACAGTTCACTTGGCCAGCACTCCGCCGTCGACGGGGAAGTTGCCGCCCGTCACCCACGCCGACTCGTCCGACGCCAGATACACCGCGCACCAGGCGATGTCCTCGGGGGTCCCGACCCGGCCCAGCGGGATGCGGGCCAGCAGGGCCTCCCGGGCCGCGCCGTCGTGGGCCCCGGCGGACTCGGTGGCGGGCGTGCGCACCATGCCGGGTGAGACGGTGTTCGCGCGGATGCCCGACGGGCCTCCCTCCACGGCGAGTTGACGGGTCAGTCCCAGCACCGCGGACTTGCCCGCGCAGTGCGCGACCATCCCGAAGGTCCCGCTGCCCCGGAAGGCGTTCACCGAGGCGAAGTTGACGATCGAGCCGCCCCCGGACGCCTCCATGTGCGGCCACACGGCCTGTACGGGCAGGAAGACGACGTCGATCTCGCCGCGCAGGGTCGGTGTCCACTGCGCGCCGAAGTCCATCTCGGCGGCGGTCGCCATGTGCGGGGCGATCGCGCCCGCGGTGACCAGGACGTCGATCCGGCCGTGCTGCTCGTACGCCTGGTCGGCGAAGTGCCGGGCGTCGGCGGGGACGGTCATGTCGAGCGGCGCGAGCACCTCCACCGCCAACCCCCTGTCGGCGGCGGCCTTGCGGGTGCGTTCGGCCGCGGCCGGGTCGATGTCACAGCCGACGACGCTCGCGCCCTGCTCGGCGAAGAGCAGCGCGCACCCCTGGCCGATCCCGGCGCCCGCGCCGGTGACGAGTGCGACCTTGCCGGAGAGCCTGCCGGTCACGTGGACCCCCTTCTCGAGGCAGTCGTACGAGACCGCGACGCGGCTCGTCCCCCCCCTTCCTAGTGTCGGCACTATGGGGCGGTCAAGAGGTGCGTAACTCGAAAAGGCGCTATCCTGTCGACAGTTGGGTGGGAACGCTTATGGAAATGACAGTCCGGTGCCATGCCTCTCACAGCGGCCGTTCCTACGTTTCCGCGTCCATGACAGATAACCTTCCTGCAGAGCGGCAGGACGAAGTGAAGAGCAAGGCCAACGGCACCGTGAACCGCCGTCATGTCATCGCCGCGGGTGGCGCGGTGGCGGCGGTCGCCGGTCTGGGACTCGCGGCCACCGCGACGGCCGCACCGGAGACCAAGGCCGTCGCGAAGGCCCGCTCGGCCGGTTCCGCCACGACCACGAGCAGCGGCGTGTGCACCCTCAACGCCGAGGTCACCGAAGGCCCGTACTCCCTCGAAGGCGCCCTCGTCCGCGAGGACATCCGGGAGGACAAGGAGGGCGTCGAGGTCCAGTACACCTTCACCGTCGTCGACGAGGCCAACGACTGCGCGCCCCTCGCCGACGCCCTCGTGGAGCTGTGGCACTGCGACTCGCTCGGCGAGTACTCCGGGTTCGTCGGCGGCAACGGCCACACCGAGGAGGACGACGGCACCTTCCTGCGCGGTGGCCAACTCACCGACGAGAACGGGCAGGTGAGCCTCATCTCCATCTGGCCCGGGCACTACGTCTCCCGCGCGGTCCACGTGCACATGAGGGTCCACACGGACGTGACGCTCACCGACGACTCGTACACCGGCGGCGAGATCATCCACACCGGCCAGCTGTTCTTCGACCCGGACATCAACACCGAGATCCAGGCCATCTCGCCGTACTCCGACAACACCACCAAGGAGACCCAGCTCGACGACGACACCATCTACGGCGGCGGCGGCGCCTCCTCCGGCCTGCTGACCCTGACCGCGCTCGGCGACAGCGTCTCCGACGGGTACAGGGCGACGCTCACCGTGGGTGTGAGCACGAGCTGACACACAAAAGGCCGGCCGGGGTCCCCCAGGTCCCCGGCCGGCCTGCGTGGTGCGGTAGGAGCGTCGGATCTACCGCCTCGTGGCACGACGGCGGCGGGCCACCAGGACGGCACCCGCGCCGGCGGCGACGGCCGCTGCCGCCGCGCCCGCGACGGGCAGGGTCGCACCGGAACCGGTGCTCGCCAGGTCGCCGTCGACGGTGGTGGAGCCCGAGGTGCCGGACGTGGAGGAACCACCCGTGGTGGAAGTGCCGCCCGACGAGCCGGAGCCGCCGGTGGACGTGGAGCCGGAGCCTCCAGTGGAGGCCGTCGAGCCGCTGCCGCCCGCGGAACCGTCACCGCCCGTCGATCCGCCGCCCGTGACGTCGAGCGCGATGTCGGCCTTGTCGTTGGCCTTGTTCTCGTCGAACGGCCGGGACTTGCCGGCGAGCGCCACCGAACCCTTCGCCCCCGACACCGCCTTGTCGATCCTCAGCTTGAAGGTGTACGTCTGGCCGTCGCCCTCGTCGATCCAGGACTCGGCGGTCCCGCACTTGTAGCTTCCGGTGGCCACCTTGTCGCAGAAGCCGTGGCCCTTGGTCACCGTCGTCCCCGCGGGCATCTTGATCAGCACTTGGGTCGCCGGGGTGCCCGGGGGCCTCAGCACCCAGCCGGGCCCGGCGTTGGTGAACTTCACCGTCAGGTCGACGGTGTCCCCGACCTTGCCCTTCAGCTGGGCTCCCGACACCTGGAAGTCGGCCGTGTTGGCGGCGGTCACCGGAACGTCGACCGCGTCCCAGCCGTCGTGCTCGGCGCTGCCGGGCGCGGCCGGAGTGGCGTCGGGCACCTCGACCAGCTTCACCGCGGGGGCGGTCCCGTGCACGGGATCCGGAACGGGGTCACCAGGCGGGTTGTCGGAGTCCTCGACCACCACCCGAAGTCTGTCGTACAGGGCGTGGTCGGTGGCGTTCAGCGTCAGTGACTTCTCGGGTGCGTAGACGACGCCGGGTTCGACGGTCTGGTCGAACTCGCAGATCGCGTCGGAGGACTCCGGTATCTCGTCGTAGGAACCGACGTCGTAGCGAAGGCAGTTGGAGGGCAGATCCTGGTGACTCAGCCCGCGCGTGACGGCGTACGACAGCCAGACCTTGTCGAGGGCCTTGGTGCCGGTGTTCGTGAAGGTGACCGGCACGTCGAAGTCACTGCCGGGCTTCGCACCGTCGATCGCGGCGATCTTTCCCAGGACCAGCCCGGTCGCCGGGTCGTCGTCGGCGACGGCCGGCGAGGCACCCAGTGCGATCAGGGCGACGGCGCCGAGTGCGCCGGCGGTCTGGCGGAGCGGGCGAAGGCCGGGAGAGCTCTGGAGCATGTGGGGGGTCCTCCGAGTGAAGCATCGGCGACGGGCGAACGAACTGCGCGGGAACGCGAGTTCCACCACAGGAGACACGCGGGGGTACCCGATGGTTGCACTGGGGCCGGGGGCGCGGCGGTGACGTGAGGGGTATGTGTCCTCGCGCCCGTGTCCACCGGGCTGTCCACGATGCGGACCGGCCCTCTTGACGGGACCCCGGGGCGGACCGACACTCCTGAGAGGAATCCTAGTGAATAGGTAGGGAAGCATGAGGCGCCTTGAGTCGGTCACCGTCCGAGTGATCCGTTCGCCTCTTCTGACCTCCCGCCGCCACATCGATCTGCAGCGAGTCTGCAGTGCGATCGGCCCCCAGGGCTGAGCCGGACCACCCCGCGCCGACCGTGCCCTTTCGGGCGTCGTCCGGTCCGGCGCGCACAGGTGAGTACGGCCCAGTTGCCCGACGTCGCTTCCGCCGCGCGTACGTCCGCGCCCGCTCCCGGGGAGAACCATGTCCGTCACACCGCTGGCCGCCCACATCTCCGACCGTCCCGCGCCCGCCTTCCGGGGCCGGATCGGCAGCGACGCACGCAGCGGCCACTACGCCGTCCCGTGCCGCTACCGCCTCCATCTGTCGACCGCGTGTCCCGACGGCCTGCGCATCGCCGTCACCCACAGCCTGCTCGGCCTGGACACCGTCTGCCCGGCGACCTTCTTGCCCGCCGTCCCCGACACGGCCGAAGGCGGCCACTCCGCCCTGCGCCCGCTGTACGAGGCGAGTGCCCACCGCTACACCGGTCCGGCCGTCGCGCCGGTGCTCAGCGACGACTGGTCCGGACGGATCGTCAGCACACACGCCCCGGACATCATGCGCGACCTCGCCCGCCGCTTCGGCAGCGACCGCCCCTCGCCGTACCCGTGCGGCGCAGAGTCGGAGATCGAGGCCGTCGAGCAGATGTGCGCGCAGGGCATCGAGGGCGCCGCACAGCGCGCCGGGGCGGCCGGCGTCGAGCAGGCGGAACGCGACGCGGCCCTCGACGCGCTGCTGGAGACGCTCGGCGCGCTGGAGCGGTGGCTCGACGGGCGCACGTACATGATCCGCGACGAAATCACCGCCGCGGACGTCGAGTTGTGGGTCGCGCTGGTCCAACTCGACACCGTGCACCGCAATCACCTGGATGCTTCCGCCGTGCAGCGCATCGCCGACCACCCCACCCTGTGGGCCTACGCCCGCCGCCTGGCCGCCCACCCGGCCTTCGGCTCCCATCTCGACCTGGACGGCATCGAGCGCCGCCACCACGCCCGCTGTCGGGGACTCGAGGCCGCCGGAGCGGCCGTCCAGATCCTGGACTGGGCGGCACACGCCGCCCACTAGCCGTTCCACACGGTGGACCGGCGTTGACATTCTTTCGGGCAACTGTCTTAACTGACGGCTCGGTTCGGTAAGCGCGAGGCCCACAGGGCCAGGAACAGTGACGGTGACGCCATGCACGCAGCTCCCAGGACGGTCGCACGCGGCCTCCAGAGCCGCGTACAGCCGTGCGCCAGCCTGTTGAACCTGTTCGCCGCCAACCGCGCCGTCGATCTGCTCCGCGTGAACAGCGCACTGTGTACCGCACCGGGCTGCGCCCGCTGCCGGGGCTGACACCTCTCCGCAACCCCAGCATCCCTGACGAACACCGCACGCGCGGTGTGCCGTCTTCCGCCCAGCCCCCGGTACCGTGCGTGTCCGTTCGCCGCATGCTGTCGCGGCGCAGGTGACGGCGGTCCGGGGAGTCCTCCTCTGCCGGAGCCCTCCATGAGTGAACCCCCAGGCACCGCCGTCCTCCCCGTGGCGCCGCCGACCGACGAACCGTCAAAACCTTTTACAGCACAGCGAGTTCTTCCGCTGAGACGACCCGGACGCTGGATCGCCACCGCCGTCGTCCTGGTGCTCGTCGCCCAGTTCGTCCACGGCCTGACGACCAACCCCTTCTACCAGTGGGACCGCTTCGGCTACTGGTTCCTGCGGCCGACCATCCTCGACGGACTGCTCATCACCCTCGAAGTGGCCGCCTACAGCGCGGTGTTGGGCCTCCTGGGCGGCATCCTCCTCGCCCTGGCCCGGCTCTCGAAGAGCCCGGTACTGCGGGCGGTGAGCTGGACCTACATCTGGGCGCTGCGCTCCATCCCGCTCATCGTGGTCCTGCTTTTCCTCTACAACTTCAGCGCCCTGTACAAGACGTTGAGCGTCGGCGTCCCCTTCGGTCCTGCCTTCTTCTCCTTCGACGAGTCGAAGCTCGCCACCGACATGGTGATCGCCGTCATCGGCCTCAGCCTCAACGAGGCGGCCTACGCGGCCGAGGTCGTCCGCGGCGGAATCCTCTCCGTGGACCAGGGCCAGCACGAGGCGGCAGCGGCGCTGGGCCTGCCGAAGAGCTACCAGTTCACGAAGATCGTCTTCCCGCAGGCGCTGCGGTCGATCACCCCGAACTACGTCAACCAGCTCATCGGCCTGATCAAGAGCACCTCACTGGTCTTCTATGTCTCCCTCCTCGACCTGTTCGGCACCGCGCAGACCATGGGCGCCACCTACCCGGGCGACATCGTGCCGCTGCTGCTGGTCGTCACCGTCTGGTACTTGATCCTCACGAGCCTCGTGTCGGTCGTCCAGTTCTACGTCGAGCGGCATTACGCCCGGGGGGCCACCCGCAACCTGCCGCCGACGCCGTTGCAGAAGCTCCGCACCGGTCTCACCGACCTGCGAGCCCGGATCCGCCGGGAGGCCGCCGTATGACCGCGAAGACACTCGAGCCGCTGGCGGACATCACCCCGGCCGCCGTAGAGGTGCACGACGTGCACAAGTGGTACGGCACCCACCGGGTGCTGGACGGCGTCGACCTGACCGTGCGGCCCGGCGAGGTCACCGTGATCCTCGGCCCGTCCGGCTCCGGCAAGTCCACCCTGCTGCGGGTCATCAACCACCTGGAGAAGCCGGAGATCGGCTACGTCAGCCTCAACGGCGAGCTGATCGGCGTACGCAGGCAGGGCGACCGCCTGAAGGAGCTGAGCGAGCGGGCCATCCTCGCCCAGCGCGGCCGGATCGGGTTCGTCTTCCAGAACTTCAATCTGTTCCCGCACCTGACGGTGCTGGACAACGTGGCCGCAGCACCGGTCGCGACCGGCAAGCTCGGCAAGCCCGAGGCCCGGGCACTGGCCCGCGAACTGCTCGGCCGGGTCGGACTCGCCGACAAGATCGGCGCCTACCCGCGCCAGTTGTCGGGCGGCCAGCAGCAGCGCGTCGCCATCGCCCGCGCCCTCGCCCTGCGCCCCGGCGTCATCCTCTTCGACGAACCCACCTCCGCCCTCGACCCCGAGCTCGTCGGCGAAGTCCTCGCCGTCATCAAGGACTTGGCGTCCACCGGTACGACCCTCGTCATCGTCACCCACGAGATCGGCTTCGCCCGCGAGATCGCCGACCGGGTCGTCTTCATCGACGGCGGCAGGATCGTCGAGCAGGGCCCGCCCTCCGAAGTCCTCGACAAGCCCCGGCACGAGCGGACCAGGGACTTCCTGAGCAAGGTCCTCTGACCCGCGCACACCCCTGCGACCCCACGGCGCGCCCCACGACCTCCCCCCACGCCACCGCCCTCATCACCTTCCCTGAGCGACAAGGAACGGCCATGTCTACCCACTTCACCCGACGCAGCCTGATACGCGGCATCACCGCGGCGACCGCCGTCGCCTCCCTCGCCACCGGGCTCGCCGCCTGCGGTGGTGACAGCGACGCCGCCACCACGACCGCTGCCTCCGGGAGCGTGACCGTCGGACAGCTCTCGAACGGCGCCGCCAAGCAGACCACCCTCAAGGTCTCCGAGGTGAAGTCGATCAGCGCCGAACTGCCCAAGTCCGTGAAGAGCAGCGGCAAACTGGTCATCGGAATCGGCGCCCTGCCCTCCGGGTTCGCGCCGCTGGCCTACGTGGGCAGTGACCAGAAGACCCTCACCGGCGCCGAGCCCGACCTCGGCCGCCTCGTCGCCGCCGTCCTCGGCCTCCAGCCCGAGCAGAAGAACTTCACCTGGGAGAACCTCTTCGTAGGCATCGACAGCGGCAAGGTCGACGTCGGCTTCTCGAACATCACCGACACCGAGGAGCGCAAGAAGAAGTACGAGTTCGCCTCCTACCGGCAGGACAACCTCGGCTTCGAGGTACTCAAGTCCAGCAAGTGGAACTTCGACGGCAACTACAAGAACCTCGCGGGCAAGACGGTCTCCGTCGGCTCCGGCACCAACCAGGAGAAGATCCTCCTGGAGTGGAAGAAGAAGCTGGAGAGCGAAGGCAAGAAGCTCACCGTCAAGTACTACCCGGACCGCAACGGCACCTACCTGGCGCTGAGCAGCGGCAAGATCGACGCCTTCTTCGGCCCCAACCCGGGCATCGCCTACCACGTCAGGCAGTCCACGAGCACGCCCAACGCGACACGCAGCGCGGGAACGTTCTCGGGCGCGGGCGCCTCGCTCCAGGGCCTGATCGCGGCCACCGCCAAGAAGGACAGCGGCCTGGCCGAGCCCGTCGCCGACGCCATCAACTACCTGATCAAGAACGGCCAGTACGCCCAGTGGCTCAAGGCCTGGAACCTCTCCAACGAGGCCGTCGCCAAGTCCGAGGTCAACCCGCCCGGGCTGCCGCTCGACAACTCCTGACCAGCCGCCCGCAGGGGACCCCGCCGCCGCCCCGCGGCGGGGTCCCCGCACGTCGAGTCCCGCCACCCCGCGCACCCGCCCGGAGACCGTCACACGATGTCCACCGCCAGCATCGAAACCACCTCCTCCCACGTCCTCGACAACCCCGCCTGGGCCGCGCTCACCGGACCCCACGCCCACCTCGCCGAGCGCGTCGGCCGCGCCGCCCGCTACCCGCTCGACGTGGCCCCCTTCCACGCCGTCACCGCTCTGCAGGACCCGCGCGCCTGGGCGGACCTGGCCACCCTCACCGGCCCCGGCGGCACCGCCGCCGTCCGCGGTGTGACCCAGGCACCGGACGGCTGGGAGGTCGTCCGCACCGGCCGGGGAGTCCAACTCGTCGACACCGGCCTGCGGGCGGAGCCCGACCCCGAAGCCGTACCGCTCGGCCCCGACGACGTGCCCGAGATCCTCGACCTGGTCGCCCGCACCGAACCGGGCCCCTACCTGCCCCGCACCGTAGAGATGGGCACCTACCTCGGCATCCGCCACCGCGGCCGGCTGATCGCCCTCGCCGGTGAGCGGCTGCACCCGCCCGGCTGGACCGAGATCAGCGCCGTGTGCACCGACCCCGCCCACCGCGGCCGTGGCCTGGCCACCCGGCTGGTCCGCGCCGTCGCCGCAGGTATCAAGGAGCGCGGCGAGCGGCCCTTCCTGCACGCCAGGGCCGACAACGCGGACGCGATCCGGCTGTACGAGTCGATCGGCTTCACCCTCCGCCGCCCTACGGTCTTCGCGCTCGTACGGCCCACGGGCGCGCGGCCGGCCGAAGCCGCAGGCCGTCGGGAAACCGCGGCCGCCGTCCTGGAAGAAACGGCATGACCACGCAGTTGTCCCTGTCGAGAGGCGACCGGACGGAGGCGCACCCCATGACACGTGTACTCCGTCTGCGTGTCCTGAACCCGCGCCGTCGCGTCCGCCTCCACTCCCGGCCCCACATCGACCTCCAGCGCGTGGCCGGCGCCCTCTGTTGCTCCTGACCCCGTTGCCCACCGCCGTCGCCCCTCTCGCGGGCCGGCGCTCTCGTACGGACCTCCAGGAAGGCACCCTCGTGTCCTCAACCCCCGCTTCCCACCTGCACCTTGCCGTGGCCCTCGACGGCACCGGCTGGCACCCCGCCTCCTGGCGCGAGCAGGTCGCCCGCCCCCGGGACCTGTTCACCGCCGCCCACTGGGCCGACCAGGTCGCCGAGGCCGAGCGCGGGCTGCTCGACTTCGTCACCCTCGAGGACGGGCTCGGCCTGCAGTCCTCGCACTACGGCGAGTTGGACGGTCGCACCGACCAGGTACGCGGCCGCCTGGACGCCGTCCTGATCGCATCCCGCATCGCGCCCCTCACCCGGCACATAGGTCTCGTGCCGACCGTCGTCGCCACCCACACGGAGCCGTTCCACATCTCCAAGGCGATCGCCACCCTCGACTACGTCAGCACCGGCCGCGCCGGCCTGCGCGTGCAGATCACCGCCCGCCCGCACGAGGCCGACCACTTCGGCCGCCGCACCTTCCCGCCGATCAACCTGGAGGAACTCCAGAGCCCGGCCGGACAGGAACGGCTCACCGACCTCTTCGACGAGGCCGCCGACTACGTCGAGGCCGTGCGCCGGCTCTGGGACAGCTGGGATGACGACGCCGAGATCCGGGACGTCGCCACCGGCCGCTTCGTCGACCGCGAGAAGCTGCACTACATCGACTTCGAGGGCCGGCACTTCAGCGTCAGAGGCCCCTCCATCACGCCTCGCCCGCCGCAGGGCCAGCCCCTGGTCACCGCCCTCGCCCACCAGACCGTGCCGTACCGGCTGGTGGCCCGCCAGGCCGACGTCGGCTACGTCACCCCGCACGACGCCGGCCAGGCCCGCGCGATCGTCGCTGAGATCCGCGCCGAGCAGGAGGCCGCCGGGCGCACCGGTGAACTCCTGCATGTCTTCGGCGACTTGGTGGTCTTCCTCGACGACGACCGGGCCGCCGCCGAGGACCGACGCGCCCGCCTCGACGCCCTCGCGGGAGAGCCGTACCCGAGCGACGCACGCATCTTCGCCGGTACGCCCGCCCAACTCGCCGACCTGCTCCAGGAGTTGGCGGAGGCGGGGCTGAGCGGCTTCAGGCTGCGGCCCGCCGTCGCCGGGCACGACCTGCCGGCGATCAGCCGCGGTCTGGTCCCCGAACTCCAGCGCCGCGAGGCCTTCCGCACCGCCTACGAGGCCGACACCCTGCGCGGTCTGTTGGGCCTGACCCGCCCCGCCAACCGCTACGCCGCCACCGCCTGAGCCGGAGGGACACCGACATGAGCAAGCCGCTGAAGCAGATCCATCTGGCCGCGCACTTCCCGGGCGTCAACAACACCACCGTGTGGAGCGACCCGAAGGCCGGCAGCCACATCGAGTTCAGTTCCTTCGTCCACTTCGCGCAGACCGCCGAACGCGCCAAGTTCGACTTCCTGTTCCTCGCCGAGGGACTCAGGCTCCGTGAACAGGGCGGGAACATCTACGACCTGGACGTCGTCGGCCGTCCCGACACCTTCACCGTCCTGGCAGCGCTCGCCGCCGTCACCGAACACCTCGGCCTGGCCGGCACCATCAACTCGACCTTCAACGAGCCCTACGAGGTCGCCCGCCAGTTCGCCAGCCTCGACCACCTGTCCGGCGGCCGTGCCGCCTGGAACGTCGTCACCTCCTGGGACGCCTTCACCGGTGAGAACTTCCGCCGCGGTGGCTTCCTCCCGCAGGAGGAGCGCTACTCCCGCGCCAAGGAGTTCCTGGTCACCGCGGGCGAACTCTTCGACTCGTGGCACGGCGACGAGATCATCGCCGACCAGGCCACCGGCACCTTCCTGAGCGACGCGAAGGCCGGCTCCTTCGTGCACAGCGGCCAACAGTTCGACATCCACGGCCAGTTCAACGTTCCGCGCTCCCCGCAGGGCAGGCCGGTCATCTTCCAGGCCGGCGACTCCGAGGAGGGCCGCGAGTTCGCCGCGTCGAGCGCCGACGCGATCTTCAGCCGGTACGCCACCCTGGAGGGGGGCCAGGCCTTCTACACGGACGTCAAGAACCGCCTCGCCAAGTACGGCCGCCGGCACGACCAGTTGCTCATCCTGCCCGCGGCGACCTTCGCGCTCGCCGACACGGACGCCGAGGCGGAGGAGCTGGCCAAGGAGGTGCGCCGCCAGCAGGTCAGCGGCGCCACCGCCCTCAAGCACCTGGAGTTCGTCTGGAACCGTGATCTGTCGTCGTACGACCCGGAAGGACCGCTCCCCGACGTCGACCCGGACGTCAGCGACACCCACATCGCCAAGGGCCGCGCCCAGGTGCGCATGTACCGCGACCCGCTGGCCACCGCCCGTGAGTGGCGCGAGCTCGCCGCCGCCAACAACTGGTCCATCCGCGACCTGGTCATCGAGACCGGCAACCGCCAGAACTTCATCGGCTCCCCGGCCACCGTCGCCAGGACCATCAACGAGTTCGTGCAGGCCGACGCCAGCGACGGGTTCATCCTCGCCCCGCACATCACCCCGACCGGCCTGGACGACTTCGTCGACAGGGTCGTCCCGCTGCTCCAGGAACAGGGCGTGTTCCGCACGGAGTACGAGGGCCCGACCCTCCGCCACCAGCTGGGCCTCGCCCACCCCGACGAGGCGGCGGACCCGTCGGGGTGGCGACGATGACGCCGTCGGCGGAGTACGACGCCAGGAGTCGGCCGGCGATGTAGACGCCCACACTGACCGCGTCGTGAAGTTCCTCGCGATCACCCTGATCGTGCACCGCCCGGACCCGGTCACCGGCGTACAGAAACCCACCCGTGACCGGTTCCGTGAGGTGCTCGACAACGCCCTGCTCGCCGAGGAGTTGGGCTTCGACGGGTTCGGTGTGGGGGAGCGGCACGAGCGGCCGTTCATCTCCTCCTCGCCGCCCGTCGTGCTCAGCCACATCGCCGCACTGACCAAGCGGATCCGCCTGTTCACGGCCGTGACGACGCTCAGCCTCCTCGACCCGGTGCGGGCGTACGAGGACTACGCGACCCTCGACCATCTCTCCGACGGGCGCCTCGACCTGATCATCGGCAAGGGCAACGGCGCCGCCCAGCGGGACCTGTTCCAGGTCACGCCCGAGGACCAGTGGGACCGCAACGCCGAGAGCTACGAGGTGTTCCGGCAGATCTGGCGCCAGGACAAGGTCACGGCGGCGACCCGCTTCCGCCCCGAACTGACGGACGCGGAGGTCTGGCCGCGGCCGTATCAACAGCCCGTGCGGGTCTGGCACGGCAGCGCGACCAGCAAGGAGTCGGTCGACCTCGCCGCCCGCCACGGCGACCCGCTCTTCTCGGCGAACGTCACCAACCCCATTGAGCCGTATGCCGAGTTGATCCGGTACTACCGCGAGCGCTGGGAGCACTACGGCCACGATCCGGCCGGCATCGCGGTCGGTGCGGGCACGGCGGGCGTGTATGTCGCGCCCACGACGCAGCAGGCGCTCGCCGCCTACCGGCCGGTCTTCGAGGGCAACCTCGCCTTCCAGAAGAAGGTGGGCCTGCCGATCGTCTTCGAGACCCTGGAGGACTTCGTCGAGCGCAGCTCGGCGCTGATCGGCAGCCCGCAGCAGGTCGTCGACAAGGTGCACCGCTACCACGAGCAGTTCGGTCACACGGTGGTGCATCTGCACGCGGACGCGAGCGGACTCACCGACGTCCAGCACCGCGACTCGCTGGAGCTGTTCCAGGCGGCGGTGGCTCCGGCGCTGCGGACGGCCGTCCCGGACCCGCCCTTCGACTGGGGCCCGGTGCTCCCGGCACCGGCGACCACCGAGGAGCCCGCCAGGGTCTGACCTGCTCCTAGGGCCCTTCTGATGGATCTCCGCGGCGTCGCGACGTTCGGCACGCACTCCCCCACTGCCTCAAGGGCAATGCCGTTGCTTTAGTGGTCGTGCCACCGGTTGTTCAAGGTCACGGCGACCGGTGGGCGACGGCTGCTGGAGGGTTCGTCAGGAGCTTTGCTGACGTAGCCGGTGACGCAGGAACGAATCTTGCGAGGGCAGTCACGGGATCTTCGGCGGGGCAGCAGACTGCGACCGATTTCAGAGAGTCCCAGGCGTCGGTCCCTCTTACGGGCTGAGGGGGGAAAAGCCGCTCGGTGAGATCACAGAGCGGCGGACGACGTGCAGAGCCCGGGTGAACGAGGTCCGCTCAGCGATGCTGCAGTGCAGGCGGGCGGCCTCCTCCAGCAGATCCCGGGTGGCATGGTGCACGATCAAGTGCGCATAGATCTCCTGCCGCACGCCGTCCGGTGTCTGCGACCTGAGCACCGGCCGCCCGCGTTGGTGGGTCTTGATCTCATCGAAGACGAGCTCGATCTCCCAGCGCCGGGCGTAGAGGACGGCGAGTTCTTCGGCGGGGTACTTCTCGTGGTCGGTCAGGCTGGTGATGAGCCGGACGATGTCGGCCTGCCCGTCGACGCGGTACTCGATTACCCGGACCAGCGCCGGCGGCGCCTTGACGGTTCCGGCCGCCTTGCTGTGTTTGTTCGCCTCGATCCGGGCAAGGTAGCTGCCGTCGGGCAGAACGTCCTGGACTCGGCGGGCTTTGCGTCGTTCGATGCGCCACAGCAGGTGTGTTCCCTGGTCCCGGAGCCGGTGCCAGCGGGCCAGACCCCACAGTCCCCGGTCGGCCAGTAACAGCGTGCCCGTCCCGATATGGGCGTCCAGAGCGTCGGAGACGATGCGCTCGGAATCCTTGAAACCGCCGATCGCGGCGTCCAGGACGGCGTGAGAAGAACACTCGGCCACCGCGACCACTCTGGCCTGCGGATAACCCATGGGACTGCGCTGGGAGCCGGACTTGCCAAAGGCATCGTTGTTGCCCGCGGAGTCGGGCACGGCCAGAAGTATCCCGTCCAGGGCCAGCACTCGTAGCCCTCGGAACAGCTCACCGTCAGCGCCGAGCGGCCGGGCCACGGACCGGAACAGTTCCCGCATCACCGGCCAGCCGAGCCGCTGCCGGGCCCTGCTCAGCGACGACTTGTTCACCCCGGACCAGGACCGCAGCCCTTTGTCGCCGGTCTTCACCAGCCGCAGGACCTCCAGGTAGTCGGCCTGCGGGAACAAGCACATCGCCAGGACGAAGTACACCGTGAACCGGGCGGACAACAGACGCCGACGCTTCTCCGAACGCCCTGCCTCACCCACCACCCGGTCCACCAGCTCAGGCGGACACGACCGGGTCAGGACTCCCAACCCCAGTCGCTCAAGTCGCGATATCAGCACACGACTTCAACCGCCCGGCCCTCGCAAAAGCAACGGCATTGGCCTCAAGGGCGTGGGGGGACCCCCAACCGCACGGCGCGAAGGGCCAGGTGGCTCCGCCACATGACCCTCCACGCCGCACGCCGATCGCACGCACCGAACGCCGCTCCTTCCTCCACGGAGATCCATCAGAAGGGCCCTAGTGCCGACCGTCCGCGCCGGTCAGCCGAGCGGCATCAGAAGATGCCCTGGCCGGGGACCAGGATCCCCCGGGGGTCGTACGTGCGCTTCGCCGCCTTGAGCGCGGGCCAGGCCGAACCGAAGTGGGTGCGCCAGTCCGCGCGGGTGAAGGGGATGCTGCCGACCGGGTACTGCGTGCCGCCGACCGCCGCGGTCGCCTCGTAGGCCGAGCGGTTGGCGGCGAGGAGGCGGTCGACGGTGGCGGTGTCGTCCGGAGGGGTGGCGCGCAGGACGGCGAAGAGGTACGGCACTTCGTCGTCCGTGGCACGCAGGAGGGGCGTGGTCAGACGCTCGCGCAGGATCGGGTAGACGAGGACGACGCCGGGGCCCAGGTCGTCCGGGGTGAGAGCGTCCAGCACCGCCCCCGTGACGGTGACCGCGGACCTGCCGGGGATCAGCAGGTTGAGCCAGGGGTGGGCGTACGACCAGAGGCCGGCCTGCTTCAGGGCTTCGACGGCGGGGGCGATCCGGTCGAGGAAGTCGTAGTAGGGGCGGTCGGTGTGCTGGACGCCGGACGGGTTGTGGCGCAGTCCGCGCAGCAGGACCGTGTCGTCCGGTGCGGGGCCGACCGGCGGGCCGTAGGCCACGGCCTCCAGGGTGTGGACGCGGAAGGCTCCGTCGGTGTCCGCCGAGACCTGGCCTTCGACGTAGTCGAAGCGGCCCTCCTGGACGAGGGCGCGCTGGTCGTCGAGCAGGGTCTCCAGGTCGTCGTAGGGCAGCAGGTAGTGCCGTACGGTCTCCGGCGCGGGCACCAGGCGGAGGGTGGCGCCGACGATGACCGCGCACTGGCCGAGGCCGGCCAGGACGGCGTGGAAGAGGTCGGGGTGCCGGGTGGCGGAGCAGCGCACCGACTCGCCTGCTCCGGTGACGACGTGGAGTTCGCTGACGTTGTCGACCTGGGCGCCGTGCCGGTGGGTCTGGCCGCCCAGACCGCCCACGGACAGGGTGCCGCCGACGGAGAGTTCGAGGTAGTCGGTGAAGACGGGCGGGGTGAGGCCGTGGGCGATGGTGGCCTTGGCCACCTCGCTCCATCTGACGCCGGCGCCGACGGTGACGGTGGTGCTGTGCGGTCCCAGGGGGCCGATGTCCGCGAGGGTCGCGGTCTCGATCACCAGGCCGCCCTTGACCTGCGCCTGGCCGTTGGTGGCGTGTCCCTGGCCGCGCGGTGCGACGGGCAGGCGGTGCGTGTTGCAGAACCGGACCATGGCGACGACGTCGCGAACCGAGCCCGGGCGCAGGACGGCGACGGGACGGCGGTGCACGATGTGGCCGTAGTCGTCGGAGGCCTCGGCCAGTGACGCGTCGTCCATGACGAGCGTCCCGTCCAGCGCGGGGACTCCTGCCAGGTCAGGGCCGGATTCGGACCCGGTCGCGGCCCAGCTCCGGGCGGCGGGATCGAAGCCGATCACCGCCGCACCGGTGACTGTGAGTCCGCGCATGACGGTCCGTCGTGACGGTGTGTGGGGCATGAGCACTACCACCTCGCACGCAACTTGAAATGATCAACTCCTGGTCATCCTAGGAGAGTTGGGCGGGTTTCGGTGGTGTGTGCCGGCTGTGCGCGTCAGCCCTTGGCGGCGGCTGCCGTGCGGGTCGGCCTGCCCAGTGCCCAGAAGAGCACGCCGAGGAGCATGAACCCGACGAGCGGGACGGCCTCCGTCAGCAGGTACTTCCAGCGCTCGCCGTGACTCCAGCCGTCCGGCGCGTAGTCGGAGCCGAACCAGTGGTCGCCGAGTCCGGGGGCGACGAGCTGCACGCTGGCGAACAGGACGAGCAGGGTGAGTACCACGCTGATGGTGCGGGGGAAAGGCGCCTTGTAGGGGCGGTGGACGTCCGGGGCCTTGCGGCGCAGTACCGCGAGCGCCGGGAAGATGCCCAGGTAGCTGACGAGGGTGGTGGAGACGGCCAGGCCGAGGACGGCGCCGAAGAGCTTGGCGGCGCTGCCGTCGGTCAGTTCGTGGGCCAGGACGAGCACGAGGGTGGAGACCACCCCGCTGAGGATGTTGACCCGTACCGGGGTGCCGAACCGGCTGGAGATGACGCCGAGGAAGCGGGGCGCTGCGCCGTCGTAGCCGGAGACGGCGAGGGCGCGGTCGGAGCCCATGACCCAGGTGACGCCTGAGGACAGCACCGTGAGGATGAACATGATCGCGGCGAGGTCCCCGAGCAGGCTGCCGGCACCGCTGAGCGTGGCGGTGCCGTCGGAGCCGACGTGGCCGCCGTACACGGTGAAGACCTGGCGGATCGCATCGATGAATCCGCCGAGGCCGGTGATGGCCTTGACGGGCAGGACGAGCAGGATGCCGAGGATCGGCAGCGCGTACAGCAGGACGGCGAGGCCGGCGCTGCGGAAGATGGCGAAGGGCACGTCCTTCTGGGCGTCGGTCATCTCGTCGCCGGCGGTGTTGGGCAGTTCGAAACCGACGTAGTTGAACATCAGGACGGGCACCAGCCCGACGAATCCCACATACGTCGGGGAGAAGTCACCGAATCCGAATCCGTGCAGGCCGTGCTTGATGCCGTAGATGACGACCGTGACGGTGAACAGGCCGAGGAGGACGAAACGGCTCCAGGCGCCGATGGTCGGAATCCACTTGCCGACGTCGAAGGAGAGGATCGCGGCGAGGACGCCCAACCAGACGAAGACCAGGGTGAAGACGTAGAAGGCCGGGGTGCTCAGGTCCTTCCCGTCGTTGAAGAAGGTGGTGAAGGCCGTGACCGCGGACACGGCGAGCGTGCCGCCGAGCCACACCGGATTGGTGATCCAGTACAGGAAGTTGTTGACCGCACCCGCGAGCCGCCCGAAGGCCCGGCTGGTCCAGATGTAGGGCCCGCCCTCGTCGGGGAACGCGGCCCCCAGTTCGGCGGTCAGCAGCGCTGAGGGCACGAAGAACACGGCGGCCAGCACGATGAGCCAGGTGAACGCCTCGGCACCGGACGAGGCCACGGTGCCGATGGTGTCCACGCCGACGATGGTGCACAGCAGGAAGAAGAGAATGTCGAAGCGGCCGAAGTGCTTGCGCAGCTTCTGCCGCTCCGTCTGGGCCGCGACCGGCACGTCGGCCGGCTCGGATGCTATTTGGCCAACGGTCACCGGGAGCTCCAGCGTGCTTGGGGTACGAGTGGATCGGATCCGGCCAATGATCCGCCGCCGCCACAAAAACGCACAAGCGTTCATGTACAAGTCTTGACCATCACCTCGGTATTGCGCGGGAAGGCTTCCGATCATGCGGCGGTACGTCCTCACCGGTACGCCGGGAGCAGGCAAGACATCGATCCTGCGGGGCCTGGCCGAGCTGGGTCACGGCGTCGTCGAGGAGGCGGCCACGGAGGTCATCGCGCGAGCCCAGGCCCGCGGCGAGGACGAGCCGTGGACCCGGGCGTCCTTCATCGACGACATCGTCGACCTGCAAAGACAGCGGCAGGTCGGCTCTCCCGCCACAGATTCGGTCCAGGTGTACGACCGGTCGCCGGTCTGTACGCACGCGCTCGCCACGTACTTGGGACGTGCGCCGTCCAGGGCACTCACCGCGGAGATCGAGCGCATCATCGGCCAGGAGATCTACGAGCGCCAGGTGTTCTTCGTCCGCAACCTGGGCTTCTGCGAGCCCACCGGCGCCCGTCGGATCAGCTTCCAGGAGTCGCTGGACTTCGAGAAGATCCACGAGCAGAGCTACCGGGCGTTCGGCTACGAGCTGGTCGACATCCCCGCGGACGACCTCGCGCACCGCGTCGCCGCCGTCAGTTCGGCCATTTCTTCGCCGCCCATGTCGTGAACAACACCCGTCTCACTCCTCCCAGTCGAGCTGATGCCCGGGCGTGCCCGCCGACCGTCCGTACGCGATCGCCTCGGCGCGGCCCGCCTCGTCGCCGCGCCGGTAGCGGAACACCTTGCCGGCGAAGACGACCACGCGTTCGTCGCCGGCGGTGAAGTCGGCGTACCAGCCGTTCGCCGGCTCCAGCGCCTCGGCGAACGCCTCCGCCAGGCCGCCGACGTCGTCGCCGTCGGCCTCCCACTCGACGAGCGTCCACAGCTGCGGCTGCGCGGCGGTCGCGCTCGTCGAGACGTCGAGCCGGGTGACCTTGCGCAGGCGCAGGCCGTGGGGCTGGAACACCGCGCCGGGACGGAGGCTCTCACCGATGACGTATCCGCTGATCACGTGCTGTCTCCCTGGAGTTGGCGGCTGTCCGGGAGCGACACTACGGACCCATGGCTGACATCCTCTGTCAGCCATACGCCGGTCATACGGTGAGGAAGTGATCGCCCGATGAGAGCGGACCGGCTCCTGTCGCTGCTGCTGTGCCTGCAGTCCCGGGGCCGGATGACGGCACGTCAACTCGCCGACGAGCTGGAGGTGTCGGTCCGAACCGTCTACCGGGACCTGGAGGCGCTGGGCGCCGCCGGTGTGCCGGTCGTGGCGAACGGCGGGCCCGGTGGCGGCTGTCGGCTGATGGAAGGCTGGCGCAGCCCGCTGCTCGGGATCAGCACCGAGGAGGCGACGGCGTTGCTGGCGGTGTCCGCGGGCGGCCCCCTGGAACGGATCGCCCTCGGAGACGCGCTCCCGCAGGCGAGGCTGAAGCTGCTGGCGTCACTTCCGACGGCCGGCCGCGACCGGACGAACTCCGCGGCCGCCCGCTTCCACCTCGACGCGCAGGCCTGGTTCAGGCCGCCCGAACTCGTCCCGCGGCTGGCCGTGTTGGTGGACGCGGTACGCCAGGACAGACGCCTGCGCCTCACCCACCGGCGCCGGGACGGCCGTACCGTCGCCAGGACCGTGGACCCACTCGGGCTCGTCGCGAAGGCGGGCGTCTGGTACCTGGTCGCCCGCGCCGACAGCGGCATCCGCGCGCACCGGGCCTCGCGCATCACGGAAGCGGAGATGTCGACCGCCGGGTTCACCCGGCCCGGCGACTTCGACCTCGCGGCGTTCTGGGCCGACTGGACCACGGAGTTCGAGACGAGCCTGGACCAACTGCCCGTCGCCGTACGCCTTACGACGGCCGGACTCGCCGCCCTGCCCGAGGTGCTCGGCGACACGACGTCCGCGACCCGCGCGACCCCGGACCCGGAGGACGGCTGGCACCGTCTCACCCTCCACTTCGACTCCCCACGCGCCGCCTGCCGCCGCCTGCTGGGCTTCGGCCCTGACCTCGAAGTGCTCGAACCGGCCGATGTGCGCGAGGAGTTGGCGCGGGCGGCTCGGCAAACGGCGGCTCGCTACTCGCCGTGAGAACTCACCGAAGAACTGGTCGTGAGAAATCGCCGTGAGAACTCGCAGTGGCACCCGGACATGGGTCGGGGGTACCTCACCTCCCCCAAGGTGAAGTACCCCCGACCGCTCCCCCGGCGCCGGACTGTGGTCCAGCCGACCGCGTGGTGCGGATCCGTGCTGTCACCAGCACATGACCGCTGTTTCCCCCGAATCCCACGCGGAGTACAGACGTACACGGACGAAGTAGCGACGGCCCTTGACGAGCCGGGCCTTGATCGTGGCGTTGTGCGGTGCTCCGCCGTCGTCCCGCCCGGCGAGATAGCGGGGCTCCCCGTCCCGCTCCTCGAAGACCACGACTACGGAGTCGCTCGCACCGAAGACGCCCACGGTGTAGTCGCGGGTCTCCGGCGGCTCGACGGCGAAGTCGGCCTGCTCACCCGGGCCGAGCCCCAAGGGCACGGACCGGAAGGGCTCCAGCGTCGACGGCCGCGGCGGCCGGGCCGACGGGTACCAGCGCAGCGCGAACTCCTTGTCGGCCGGCGAGAGCGTGCCGGGCGGGTTCAGACCCGCACGGAACTGCTCCGGCTCCAGGATCAGCCCGCTCGAGAACGGATACTCCATGATCGACTGCGGGTCCCAGACGGAGCCGTTGACCTCGTCCGCGTCGAGCTTGCGCAGGATGTTGAAGAACGTCCTGTCCCGGCTCCAGAAGTTCGGCGCCCCCGCCAGATCGGCGTAGACGGCCTCGTCGTCCCAGTGGATCCCGGCGAACGGGCTCTGGTGCTCGTGCAGCATGCCGAGCGCGTGCCCGATCTCGTGCAGGGCCGTCCCGCGCTCCCCGGGCACGGTCAGGTCCCAGCCGAAGTTCATGGTGCGATCGTTCTGTCCGACCTGGAGGCAGCCCTTGCCCACGGTCGACCAGGAGCCGTCGCCGAGCTGGAATCCGATGCGCAGTTCGGCCTCCGAGCGGTCGCCGACCTCGACGAAGGACACGCCGATGCCGAGGTCCTGCCACTCCTGGAAGCACTCCCGCACCACGTCCTGCTGCTCCTTGGCGCCGACCCACGACACCCGGCGGGACTGCCCGGTTCCCGGTACGGGGATGACCGACCCGTCGGTGTCGCCGTCGAAGAAGTAGTAGTGCACGACGGTGCCGTTGACCCACATCGAGCGTCCGCCGATGAGCGCACTGAGCCGCTCGGCGGTCAGCCCCGGAGTGAAAGCGGGGGCCGACTGCTGCGCGAGGGAGCAGTAGCGTCCGGTCATGCCCACAGAGTGCCGTGGGCAGGGTCACAGGCGCCTGAGTCGAGGGCTACTCAAGTCACCCTGTATCAGGTGTGAGTACTCGCACTCATACTCCCGTGACGACATTCGAACCGGATGCGAAGACCCTTGAGCTGCCCTGGCGGTTCACCGGACGCGAGGACGAGCTGGAGCTGGTCCGCCGGTCCCTCACCGCGGGCCACCACGGCATCGTGGTGACCGGCCCGGTCGGCTGCGGCAAGACCCGGCTGGTCACCGAGGCCGTGCGGGGCAGCGACCGCGCCCGGGCGGCCGGCACACCGGAGACCCGGCACATCCCGTTCGCCGCATTCGCCCATTTGCTGCCCGAGGCGGTCTCCCTGCACCGGGCGGTCCAACTCCTTTCCGGAGTACGGCTGTTGCTGGTCGACGACGCGCACCTGCTCGACGACGCCTCGGCCGCCCTCGTGCACCAACTGGCCGTGCACGGCCGCACCCGCCTGATCGCCGTCGCCGCGGACGATGTCCCGTACCCGGGCGCGATCTCCCGGCTGTGGACCGGGGAGCTGCTCCCGCGCCTCGCCCTGGAGCCACTGCCCCGCGAGGACACCGAACAGCTGCTCGCGGCGGCAGTCGAAGGCGGCCTGGAACCGCTCACGCTGAACCGCCTCCACCACCTGTGCCAGGGGGATCTGAGGCTGCTGCGCGACCTGGTGGACGCGGTGCGCGAGCGCGGTCTGCTCACCCGGCTGCTTCCGGACAGCGAGGCATGGGCGTGGCGGGGCCCGGTGCCGGTGACGGCGACCGTCCGCGAACGCACCGCCCAGGTCCTCGAACGCCCCCGCTCCGACGAGCGCAGGACCCTCGAACGCCTCGCCTTCGGCGAGCCTTTGGCCCGGCACATGGACGACTTCGACCTGCGGATCCTCGAGAACCTCGAGGCCGACGGCCTGATCCGCATCGACGACCACGACGACCAGGACGACCAGGGCACAGTCCGCCTCGCCCACCCCCTGCACGGCCCGGTGCTGCGCGCCGCGGCCGGCAGGCTCCGGGCGAGGCGGCTGGCCCGCACACCGGCCCAGTGCGCCGCGGCCCTCGCCGCCGAGTCGACCGCGCTGACCCGACGGATCGAGCAGGCGGACGTACGGGCGCTGCCGACGCCCGTGGGGGAGTGGCTCGTGCAGGAGGGCGCACCGGTGCCGGCCGGGTACGCAGCCGTCCGCGCACGGTTCGCGCGGCTTCGGGGGGAGCTGCGGGAGGCGGCGGCCTGGGCGGGTGAAGGGCTGCGGGGCGCACCGGGGGACGCGTCCTGCAGTGCCGAACTCGCCCTGGCCGCCGCGCAGTCGGGGGACGCGGCGGTCGCGGAGAGGGCCGTGGAGGGGTGGCAGGGTCTGGAGGATCCGGCCGCGTGGCTGGCGGCGGCCCGCGGCGACGTCGACGGGGCACTGGCGCAGCTCTGCGACGCCTTGGACGGCATGGTGCAGAGGTACGGCGAGGGCGGCGGCCGTATCGCGGGGGTCGGCGGTGGCCGTGGGGCCGAGGGCGTGACTGCCGGGATCGCCGGCCTCGACGGGGCGTCCGCCCTCGACGGCGCCCTCGCCCTCTACGACGCGGTACGACTCGGCGCCCCGGAGAAGGTCGTCGACCGTCTCCCCGCCGACGGTGTGTTCGCCCTGCACGCCGACGCGCTCGCCCGTGGGGACGGACCGGCACTGGACCGGGCGGCCGAGGCGCTGGAGGAGCGCGGGTTCCTGCTGTTCGCCGCCGAGGCGCACGCACAGGCCGCACGCGCACACCGCGACCCGCGCGCCGCACGCACCTCACGCACGCGTGCCGTCGACCTCGCCCGCCGCTGCCAGGGCGCCCGCACACCGGCCCTGTCCGGCCTGGTCCTGGGCGAACTGACCGCCCGCCAGCGGCAGATCGTCACCCTCGCGGCCGCGGGCCTGAGCAACCGGCAGATCGCGGAACAGCTCACGCTGTCCATCCGCACCGTCGGCAACCACCTCTACAGCGCGTACGCCCGGCTCGGCGCGAGCGACCGGGGCGCGCTGCCATGGCTCGTGGAACTGCCGAACGCGCAGCCTGCCTGAGCCGCCCACCCGGACCGGCGGTCTGACCCCCAGTATTCGGGGGAGGGGTCAGGCCGCCACCCCCTGCCGTGATCACCGAAGGCGCAACTCCCTCTCGTCGTAGTCCTGCACGCCCGACGGTCGCCATGCCCGGATGACCCCATGCCGCCGACCCCCGTGTCGCCGACGGAGCGGCCGTGCCAGGCTGGTGCCCGACAGACGCACAGAACGCAGGACCGCGCTCCCGTGACGGCAGCACCGCACCGGGACGGCGCCCATCCACCGGGAGGACGCGCATGGCTCGAGTCGACGGACAGCCGGTGCGCCGGGGTCGGCACTGAGATGGGCGGCCTGCTGTCCGAGCTCGGGAAGAGACTGGCCGAACGGTGGCTCTCCCTGCTCGTCCTGCCGGGTGCTCTCTACCTCGTCGTGCTGGCCGCGGCGGACGCACTCGGCCACACCCACCCCTTCGATCTCCCTCGCCTCGCCGATCAGGTCACGGCCTGGGCGGGTGCACCCGCGGTCAAGAACGTGGGCGGACAACTCGTGCTGCTGGCCGCCGTGTTGGGCGCCGCCGCCGCCGTGGGGCTTGCCGCCCAAGCCCTCGGCGCTCTGGTCGAACGGCTGTGGCTGGCCGCCGACTGGCCCACCTGGCCGACACTCCTTCGTCGTCTCACCCGGCGGCAGGTCACCCGCCGGCGGGACCGGTGGGAGGCGGCCGCGCGGCGCTATCTTCCGCTCCGCGAGGAAGCGGGCCGCGCCAGGGCCCTGGGCCGGCGGACCGACCCCGAGGAACGCCGGGCCGCCCACCGGGACATGACGCGCATTGCCCTCGAACGTCCCGCCCGGCCCACCTGGTGCGGCGACCGCATCCAGGCGGTCGCCGTCCGCGTCGAGCGCCAGTACCGCCTCGATCTCGCCGCCGTCTGGCCCCACTTGTGGCTGACGCTGCCCGACACCTCCCGTACGGAGATCACAGCGGCCCGCGAAACGCTCACCCGCGCGAGCGCCCTGGCCGCGTGGGCGCTGCTCTATCTGCCGCCGGCCGGGTACTGGTGGCCGGCCGCGCTGATATCCGGCGGGCTCGCCCTCACCAGCGCGACCCGGACCCGAGCCGCGACCGAGACCTACGCCCTGCTGCTGGAAGCCGCCGTCCGGCTGCACACCCCCGACCTCGCCCGCCACCTCGGGATGGACCACACCGGTCCGCTGACCCCCGAGACGGGAGCGGAACTGAACCACCTGCTGCTCGCCAACTCGCCTGTTCCCGTGGCCGATTGACCACTCCTGGGCGGCGTTGTGCGGGCGGCGGCTCGTGGGGCAGACTGCGGCGCATGACGCGGATGGGGCACTCCGAAGCGGCAGACGACTCTCCTGGCGAGAACCGTGTTCTTCTCCTGAAATACGATCCTGACGGACGCATCGTCGTGTCGAGGAGCAACCCCGACCACGCGCGGTACGTGGTCGTCGTCATCCCCGGCATCGGCACCGGCCCCCTTGGCCTCGAACCGCTGCTCCAGCGTGCCGAGTTCCTCTACCGCGAGTTCGCGTCGGGACCGGACGACCAGGCGTACTCGGTCATCACCTGGGTCGACTACCGGACACCGTCATCGCCCAAGGACGCCCGCGATCCGTCGTTCGCCCAGCAGGGCGCGGCCTCGTTGGCGAGTTTCGTCGCCGGACTGCGCGTCACGTCGGAGTTGTACGGCCGCGGCCCCGGGCCTGCCCGGATCACGATCGTCGGACACGGTTACGGCGGCCTCGTGGCCGGTTTCGCGGCGCGGGACCACGGCCTGGACGTCGACGCGCTGGTCCTGCTCGGCTGCGCGTCCGCGGGGACCGGGACGGCGAGCGGGCTGCGCGGCGTGGGGCGGGTGTACGCGACGTCCCCCGACGTGAACGGCGACGGCACGCCCTACGACGTGCACGGCCCGCGGCCGGATTCCCCCGGGTTCGGGGCGACCGTGCTGCAGCCCGGCCCGCTGTCGTACGGAGACGATCCGACGGTCCGCTATCTGCCCTCGCTCAGGAAGATCATCCTCGGTACGGTCTGACCTCCGTCAGGAGCCGGTGTACAGGTGCGCGGCCCACAAGGAGGGCGTGCGCGGATACCGGTCCCGCTGGCTGCGGGTGGCGCGGTGCAGGGCGTGCGCGGCTCGGTCGAGGTCGAGTGTGCCGGTCGCCGGGTCGCGGAGCGTGGCGTAGAAGTCCTCCGCGATGTCCACGGCGACCTCGTCGTCCACCGTCCACAGCGTGCCGACGACCTGGGGGAAGCCGGCGAGCTGGAAGGCCCCGGCCAGGTGCATCGCCTCGTCCAGGAGATGGTCGGCCGCGTTCAGCGCGGTGTGACACGCCGACAGGTAGGCGAGCTGGGCGCCTTGCAGGTCGACGCCGACAAGGCTGCCGACCGTCAGCGGACGCGTTTCGTGGTCGTGCAGGAGGAGCCGACCGGCCGAGGGGTCCTCGATGTCGTACGCGCCGTGGCAGGCGAAATGCACGATGGGGCGGCGGGGGAGCTCCGCCAGAACGAGATCGTGTGTGGGAGGCGGGCCGGTGGTGTCGGGTGCAGGGTCCGCGCCGGGCTCGATGAGCACCAGCGGATCGGGGAGCAGCCCGGCGACGGACTCCGTCTCGGCCGCGACGTGCTGGAGCAGCCCGTGGTCCGGCAGCCCCGGGGTGGTCGGCATCGCGACGACGAGCGAACGGTCCGCCCCGGTGGCGGTGCGGCGTTGCCGCGCGTGCCGCAGGGCCCTGACGGTGGGGGTGTACGAGGACACGACGCGGTCCATGACCGTGTGCCGGGAGCCGGAGCCGGGGTCGCCGTGGTGCCCGGCCGCATGCAGCGGCAGGAGACTGAGACGCCCGCTCGGAGCCCACCACACTCGTGGCCATACCGCGGCGTCGGGCGGAGTGCCACGGTGGCCGAGTGCGTCGAGGACCGGCCCGGCGGCGTTGTCCCACAGCCATGCCAGTACGTCCGTGAGGTCGGCCTGCGCCGCGATGCGGTCCGCGTCCGGATCGGTGGCCTCGCGCAGCGCCACATGGAAGGTGTTGACCTTGTCGATCACCGCGCGCGGCGTCAGCGCGGGCAGCGGCAGCGCGGTGACGCCGTCGGCCGTGAGCAGCAGGGCGTGGCTGTGGCGATCGTGGATGTTGAAGGTGACGATCGGACCCTGCGCTGCGTCGGAGCGCAGTTCGTCGAGGGCGGGCGGCAGCGCGAAGTCGTCGAAGCCGTCTAGGGCGCGGATCCGGCCGAGCAGTGCGGTCATCTCCGCGGCCATGTCGATGCGGTCGTCGGGCACGTCCCCTGCGGCCTTTCCGGCCTGCCGGGAAGGGAGGGAACCGACGTCGCGGTCGAGGCGCTCCCGGAGGTCCGCGAAACGTGCCGCGAGCGCGGGGTGGACACGGCGTAGTTCGGCCAGGTCGCTGCGGGCGTCGAGGGTCTGGCTCAGGAGGACCGCGCGGCCCGCCTCCAGGAGCGAGAGAGCGCGCTGCGCACGGTCCCCGAGCGGGCGCGTCGTGTCGGCCAGCACGGCTGCGGCGGCACCGTCGGCGAGTTGGGCGGCCCACCCGATCGCGTGCTGCTGATCGTCGCGGCGCATACGGGGCGAGGCGATCTCCGGCAGCAGGAGGACCACGGTTTCCAGCAGTTCGGCCGCGAGGCGGGGATCGGTGAGAGCGGCCAGTCCCGAGCCGAAGCGGGCACCGTGGATGCGCAGCCTCGGCGGTGCCGCCTCGGAGCGGACCAGTTCCGTGAGGACGCCGAGCGCCTCGTCCCGGTCGGCTGAGGCTTCACGTCGGATGAACCGGGACCGCAGGGCGGTTGCCGTGACCAGCAGCGCTTCGGGACGGTTGCGGTGGTCGGCGGGCGCCGCGTCGAGGGCCCGGCGTCCCCTGTCCACCGCCTCGTCGAGGTCGTCCGGATCCCCGCCGACCTCGAAGCGGGTCTGAAGAAGACTGCACAGGTTCGACAGACCCTGCACCCGGGACGTTTCGTCCGCCTGGGCCCGTTCGACGTCCTGGCGGCCGAACTCCACCGCCGCGTCGAGATCCGCCGAGTCCCTGGTCCTCTCGAACCGGAAGTGCAGGGCATTGCTCAAGGACGCCAGATAGATGCCGCGCTTGGGGTCGTCGGTGCGGGCCTCGTCCACCGCATTGCGCGCGGCTTCGACCGACGCGTCGAGATCGGCGGGCTCACCGGCGCGTTCGAAGCGGAGCCGGAGGGCGAAGCTGAGGGCCGCCAGACGTCCGGCCCGCTTGACATGGTCCGCGGCGGTGGCCTCGACGGCCCGGCGGCGGGTGCGGACCGCCTCCTCCGCGTCGGCCAGCGAGCGGGTACGACCGAACCGGTCCTTGAGGCAGTCGGCGAGCAGGTCCAGGACGCCCGCAAGGTCGTCATCGCCCGTGGTGACGAAGGTGATGGAGTGCCGGCCGGCACCGCCCGCGCCGCCGAAGTTCACCCTTGACCCGGCCTGATCGGGAAGCGCGTTCAGGGTGCGGGCGACTCCTCGCGTGGCCGCGGTTCCGTCGGGATTCCGTCGCTCGGTCCGCGCAACGGCGCGCCGGGCGAAGCCGATCGCCTCGTCGACATCCTGCACCGACCTCGTCAGTCTCGAGCGGCTGTGCAGAGCCTTGGCAACGTTCAGCAGAGCACCTGGCAGGTCTCCGCCCGTGTGGTCGGTCGCTTCAACGGCCCGCCTGCCGAAGGAGATTGCCTCCTCCAGGTCCTCCCGGCCGCCCAGGCGATCGAAGCGGATGTACAGCGCGGCGCACAGGTTCGACAGACAGGCCGTGCGCTCGGCATCGTCCGCCGCCGCCTCCAACGCCTCCCGTTCGACGGCCAGCGCCGACTGCAGATCGCCGAACGCATCCGTGCGCTGGAAACGGCACAGCAGCACGAGGGCGAGGTTCCACAGCCGTGCACATCGATCGGGATGGTCGGCGGCGGTCGCCTCGACCAGCAACTGCCGTACGGACACCGTCTCGTGGAGATCCGCGGGCGTTCCGGACAGTTGGAAGCGCCGCCACAGGGCCAGGTCGAGCGTGGACAGATACAGCTCCCGGTGCGCGTCGTCCTCGGCGGCGGCCGCGACGGCCTGACGGCACGCGGCGACGGCGTCGTCGATGTCGGCCGCCACGTGCGTCGTCTCGTGGCGCGCCAGGAGCGTGGAGCCGAGGTTCGTGAGCATCAGCGGCAGACCGGACCGGCCGGACCGGTCGACGACGTCGGTCGCCTCGACGGCCTGGCGGGCCACGGCGACCGCTTCGTCGCCCACTGCCGCGACACGGGTCAGGGCGAAGCGCTTCTGCAACGCGGTGCTCAGACCCAGGAGGCGGAGCGCGCGGTGCGGGTGCCGCTCCGGGGTCGCGGTCACCGCCTGACGCAGAACGGCCACCGCCTCGGCCGAGTCGGCAGGGAGGCCGGCCAGCTCGAAGCGGGACTCCAGGGCGTTGCCGAGATCCGCGAGGCGCGAGGCCCGTTCGGCATGGCGTGCCGAAGTCGCCTGTACGGCCTGCCACATGACGTCCACGGCCTCGTCCAGATCCGCCGCCGCCCCCGTCTGCTGGAAGCGGCTCCGGCACGCCCGGCCCAGGGTCGACAGATACATGCCCTTGTCGGGATGGTCCCCGGCGGCCGCCACACACGCACGTCCGACCCGGACCGCCTCGTCCAGGTCCGCCACCGACTCCGTACGCCTGAACCCGCATTGAAGCGCCGTGCTGAGGTTGTTGAGGACGGCCGCGCGGTTCGGGTCGTCCGCGCCGATGACGTCGAGGGAGCGCCGGGCCAGGGCGGTCGCCTCCTCCAGGTCCTCCCCACCGCCCTTGCGATCGAAGCGGGTCTGCAGGAGCGCGCCGAGATTCGTCAAGGCCGCGCTCTGTCCCTGCAGACCCTCGGCGGCCAAGACGGCCCGCCGGGCGACCGTCACCGCCTCGTCCAGATCCGCGTCGGCGCCGGTGCGCTCGTAGCCGATCTTGAGCGCGACGCTGAGATTCGACAGGCTCATCGCCAGATCGAGGCGTCCCGAAGCGATCTGCACGGCCCGCCGACCGGTGGCCAACGCGCTGTCCAGGTCGCGCGGTTCACCGATCCGCAGGAAGCGCGTGCACAGCCCGCCACACAGCACCGCCAGGCGTCGGGCCCGGTCCGGATGCCCCTCGGGAGTGGCGTTCACCAGGTGGATCCAGTGCACGATCACATCGGAGAGCAGGCCCGTGTCGGAACCCGTGACGGCGTGATCGAGTGCGCCGGTCAGCGTCGGCGCGACCCTGTCCGCCAGCTCGGGCAGCAGGGGCCGGGGCAGCTCCCACACGCCCATCCAGAGCGCGGTCGGAGTCAGCCATTCCAGCGCCTCGTCGACCAACGTCCGCCGCTGCCCCGCCGGCAGGGCTTCGGACTGGTACCACTTCACCCAGCCCAGCACGTGCCTGGCCGGCAGGTCCCAGGTCTCCGACTCGTCCAGGCTCGCCGCCAAGTCGTCGGCCAGAGCCGTGACCTGTGGCGCCAACGCCAGTGACGGATCACCGGAGTTCCTGATCCGTTGCAGCAACTCGCCCGATAACGCCAGCAATTCGTCGCGTCGCCGCATGAGATCCCCCTTGTCACAGCGGCCTCTCATCGTACGATGACAACGCCCTGCACAGGGGGTGGCAGAGAGCAACCAGCGTCCGGAGCAGACCTCATGGGACAAGGGCAAGGGCGTACGCCGGAGCAAATCGCCGTCGGACTCGCGTACGTGTGTGAGCACGTCGACCAGGTCCGCACGACCCTGGAACAGGGCCCGGCCGACGGACCGGCCCGGCTCGACGAACTCGTCGCGGCGCTGCGGGCGGGCGAGGACCCCACGGCTCTGCTGGACGTCGTGCACCGCGCTCTGCGCGAGGCCCAGGACGCCCTCGGCGTGTTCGGCCGTACCCGCGCCTCCTCGATGCTGACGTCCGCCGGCATCGCGGCCGGGGCACCGTACGAGCCGATCCTGCTCTGCCCACGCTCCGCCCACCCGTGCGCGCGGTACGCCTGGCCCGGGAACGGCAGTCGCGTCTGCCGGGTGAGCGGCGAATCCCTTCGAAGGTCCACACTCGATCCGTGACCGCCGCGGGCACGTTCCTCAAGGCGCCTGTCCCGGAAGGCGCCTTGTGGCGTCAGGCCGCCCCGAACGCCGTGAACGCCCACCCCGTCGCCTGATGCAGCGCATCCCCCGGCAGCGCGGCGCGCGCATCACGCAGCGCCTCCGCCAGGGACAGGCCCACGCTCAGCCCCTTGTGCAGCGAGAGCATCAGCGGCACCACGGCGGCGTCGTTGACGGGCGCGCTGCTCGCCACCACCCCCGCAGTGCCCAGCGGCAGCAGCGCGGTGACCAGACCGAGGAGCTCGTCCGCGCCGACCGAGGCGAGGCGGGCGGTGTCGCAGCTGGACAAGATGATCCGGTACGGGCTGCGGTCCAGGCGCTCGAAGTCGTGGACGATGAGCGGGCCGTCGGCCATCCGCAGCGAGGAGAACAGGGGGCTGTCGGCCCGGAACGTGCCGTGCGCGGCGATGTGGGCCAGCGCGGCGCCGTCGAGTTCGTGCAGAACACGCGGCACGCGCGCGTTGTCGTGTTCCAGGAGGACCGGCCTGCCGTAGCGGTCGGCTAGTTCGGGCACCTCCGCGCCACCGGTCGCCAGCCCCGGTCCGCGTACGAGGAGGTGACGGCCGCCGGGCGGCGGCTCGGTCTCGCGGGCGCGCAGCCAACTGCTCGCCGACGGCGACACACTGAGCACCCGCTCCCGCAGCGACGGCAGCAGCGCCCAAGGCACCCGGTTCAGCCGGCCCGGCGGTACGACCACGACCGGACCGGAGCCCAGGTGCGCGGCGGCCGGGCCGAGCAGCAGCTCCTCCAGGCGGTGGCCCATCGCCTCCACCACCGCGAGCCGGGCCTCCGCACCAGGGTGGGCCAACCGCCGCAGCCCGGCCTGCACATGCTCGGCCTCGACCTCCGCGTCGGCGAGCAGCCCCGCCTCGAACCGCCGCACCCGCCCCTGCCCGCACAGCAGCACCTGGACCCGCCCGTCGAGCACCGCGAGCTCCACCAGCCGTACCTCGCCCAGCCGTTCGAGCAGCCTGCCGGGCTCGAAGCGGTCCTCGGCGCCGGGCACCGCGCCGCGCATGTGCAGGGTCCGGGAGCGGATCTCCCGCTCCAGACGCCGCTGTTCACGCTCCAGGGCCGGAATCGGACGGCCGTCCATGCGGGCGGTCTCCGCGCGGGCGGCGATCTCCCGGAACGCGGTCAGGTCACCGAGCAGCGCCGGGTCGGCCGGCGGCCGGGTGGGCGGAGTGGACAGGACGGTGGCCCGCCAACGCTCGCTCCACACCAGCAGCCGCCGCGGACCGCCCGAATCGAGGCTGGCCCGCTGGGCCAACGCGGCCAGCTCCGCGCCCTGTTCGGTGGCACGAGCCCTGAGCTCCGAGGCGCCCAGCGTCATCCGGTGGTCGTCGAGCACGTCGAGCCCGCGCCGGCACGCCTCCAGGACACCCCGGCCGGAACCGGCGGCCCGCGCCCGCAACGCCTGCGCGGCCCAGCCCGTCATCCGCGCCAGCGGCGGCCCGCCGTGCCGGCTGCGGGCCGCGACGGCCAGATGCCGTTCCGCGTCCGCCGTCCAGCCAAGCCCGAGCGCGATCCGGCCCGCGAGCAGCGACGCCTCCGGCGCGGCCGGCGCGCCGAACGACGCAAGCCGCTCGGCCACCGCCGCCGCATCCGCGACCAGCCGTCCCGAGCCCCGCCCGGCGGCCACCCGCGCCTCGATCAGCACCAGCCGGGCGTGCGTCTCCCACCAGGGGCGCCGCTGCCCGGAGAACAGCCGCACGGCCACCGCCGCGCGCGCGATCGCCGTGTGCGGATCGCCCGCGAGACGGGCCGCGCGAGCCGCGACCAGCAGCAGTTCCGCCTTGCGGGTGGACTGCCCGCCGATGCCGTCGAGGATCCCCGTGGCCGCGTCCGCCTCGGTGAGCGCCTCCCGGGCGAGCCCGGCCGCCATCAGGACCTCGCAACGCCGGATGTAGAGCATGAAGGACGGCGTGCCGAGCTTGGCGTACCGCTCCTCGGCCTCGTCGAGCAGCCGTAGCGCGACGGGAATGTCGCCCGACCGGAACGCGGCAAGGCCCCGGCTCTCCACCACGTCGGCCTTGTCGTGCTCCTGGCCGGTGGTGTCCCAGTGCGCATGGGCCGCGGTGAAGTCGGCGTCCGCCCGGTCGACCGCACCGAGTGCCAGATGCACGGTGGCCCGCAGGGTCAGCGCACGTGCCGTCCAGATGACGTCGTCCGCCTGCCGCAGGACGGGAATCGCCCGTCGCACGTCGTCCAGTGCCTCGCGGTGACGGCCCAGCACCCAGGAGGCGTAGGCCCGCCGGAACAGGACACGCGCGCGGGTGTGGCCGCTGCTCACCGCGACCCCCCGCTCCAGCGCCTCCAGGCCCTGCCGGGTGCGGCCCGCGTGCACCAGGGCCACGCCGAGGGCGGCCAGGACGTCCGCCTCCCGGTCGGGTGACTCGGCACGCGCCGCGAGGGCGCGGGCGCGGCGCAGATGGTGCAGCGCGAGTCTCATGTCGCCCCAGTCCCGCTGCCAGATGCCGATCACCTGGTGCGCGACGGAGGCGCGCCAGGGCGACGGATCGGAGTCCAGCACGCCCTGCGCCCTTGCCACAGCCTCGCCCGGGTCGGCGAACACCATCGGCAGCAGTTCGAGAACCGAGTCGCTTCCTGCTGTCACCCAACGGATGGTAGTGGCCCTGGTGGCGCCCCACATCGGTTTGGCGCTGTATCAACCGACGGTTCCGCGACTCTGATTGACGACTGTCGCCTCAGTGGGAGGACACGCCATGGCACCTCAGCGATTCCACGAGCAGTTCGACCAGATCCAGCGTTCGATGCCCGACGTCTCCCTGGCCATGGGGCCCGACGACGCGGCGGAGTTCATCTACGAGAAGGGCGTGGTCCTCGCCCGTGACGGTGAGGAGGCGCGGCTCGTCGAGGACACCGTGCGCACGCACTTCACCGCGGCGACCGGGCTGACCGCCGACCATGTGGAGCGGCTGAGCCCTCAGACCAACCGCTCGGGCATCACCCGCATCAAGGTCGGCGACCCCGGCCACGGCGACCAGCACGGCGACCGGGCCGTCGCGCACGCCCTGCGGGCCATGCGCGAGCACGAGGGACGCGCCGATCGCCGACTGGTCAGCCGCAACCACGTGGTGTCGATCGCGGTCAACTCCTGTCCCGGCGACGAGCCCGTGCCCGCCCCGCTCACCCAGGGCACCAATCCGGCCGCGTCCGCGGCCGGTCACGACGCGGACACCGCCGTCGGAGTCCTCGTCATCGACAACGGCCTCACGCACGACTACGGAATGGTCCCGCTGCTCGCCCACGTCCAGGGCGACCTGCACGGCACCGAGAAGGACGCCCAGGGCAACCTGCTGCAGTACGTCGGCCACGGCACGTTCATCGCCGGCGTGCTCGCGGCCGTGGCACCCAACACGAACGTCACCGTGCGCAACACCCTCAACGACGCCGGAGCGATCCTGGAGTCCGAGTTCGGCGAGAAGCTCTTCGCCGCGGTCGACGAGCACGGCTGGCCGGACATCATCAGCCTGTCCGCCGGCACCGCCAACGGCCGCACCGACGGCCTGCTCGGCGTGGAGAGCTTCATGCAGGAACTCCGCACCCAGCGCACCCTGTTGGTCGCCGCGGCCGGCAACAACGCCAGTGCCACCCCGTTCTGGCCCGCCGCCTACGCCTCCCTTCCCGACTACACGGACACCGTGCTGTCGGTCGGCGCGCTGCGCAGCGACGGCGAGTTCGGCGCCTGCTTCAGCAACCACGGTGCCTGGGTCGACGTGTACGCCCCCGGCGAGCGCCTCACCAGCGCGCTGACCGGCTTCGACGCCCCTGTGCCGTACGTCTACCAGCACTCCACGTACGACGCCTGCCGGTTCGGCTTCACGTACGCGTGTACGTGCCAGTACCCGCGCCACACCGGCGTGTTGAGCGAGGCCGGCACTCCGACCTCCGGCAAGGCGGACCAGGTGATGTTCGAGGGTTACGCGCACTGGAGCGGCACCTCGTTCGCCGCTCCCGTGGCCGCCGGCATGGTCGCCGCCTACATGACGGCCAACAAGATGGGCGACGCGCGCGCCGCCCGGGGGCAACTGCTCGCGGCGAACGCCGAGTTCGCGGAAGTGCGCGGGGCGCATGTGCCGGCGCTCCGCCCGGCCGGCTGGCGCCCGGGTCCGGTCGTGCAGCTCTCTCCCGGAGCATGAGGTCCGGAACGGCCCCCTCCACGGCGTACGATGACTTGCCGTACACAAGGGGTGGGGCCGTGGACCGAGCAGATGTCGGCGCGCTGGTCCAGACCGCCGTCGACGGTGACGCGGCGGCCTGGAAGGCGCTCGTGGAAGGGCTGAGCCCACTGGTGTGGTCCGTCGTGCGCTCGCACCGGCTCTCCGACGCCGACGCGCACGAGGTGTACCAGACGGTGTGGTTCCGCTTCGCCCAGCATTTGGGGCGCATCCGCGAACCGGAGAAGGCCGGGGCGTGGTTGGCGAGCACCGCGCGGCACGAGTGCCTGAAGGTGCTCAAGAGCTTAAGGCGGCTGACCCCGACGGACGATCCGCACCTGCTCGACCGGGTCAGTGAGGACCGTACGCCCGAGCAGTCGTTCCTCGACCTGGAGGAGGCGGCCGCGGAGACGGAGCGCATCCGGCACCTGTGGCAGGAGTTCGAGGAACTCGGCGATCGCTGCAGGCAGTTGCTGCGCGTCCTGATGGCCTCGCCGCCGCCCAGCTACCAGGAGGTGTCCGCGGCACTGGGCATCGCCGTGGGCAGCATCGGACCGCTCCGCCAGCGCTGTCTGCGGCGCCTGCGGGCACGACTCGAAGCACGGGGGGCGGTGTGACCGACATGAACGACAACAGTGGCAACGACAACGACGACACCAACAACGACGACATCAACAACGACAACGACGCCGACGGGCTCTTCGACGAAAGCGCCTTTGACGGCGAGGAGTTCGCGTACGACCTGCTGGAGGCGGAACTCCGCCAGGCCGCGGGCATCCTGGACCCGGTGCCGGCCCAACTGCGGCAGATCGCCGTGGAGGCCTTCGCACTGCACGACCTCGACGCCCGCATCGCCGAGCTGACCTTCGACTCGGTGGTCGACGCCATCCCGGTCAGGGGAGCGACGGACGTGCCGCGGATGCTGACCTTCCACGCGGGCGGCGTGACCGTCGACGTCGAGCTGACCGCACAGGGCCTGATGGGGCAGATATTGCCGCCCCAGGCGGCAGGCATCGAGGTGCTCAGAGGCCCGCAGGCGGGCTCGCCGCTGACCACCGACGACATGGGGCGCTTCACCTACGACGAACCCCCCACCGGTCCCTTCGCCCTGCGGCTGCGGACCGGAGAGGGCGTACTCGTCACGGACTGGCTGACGGCCTGACCGGGGACCCGGCCCGCACCTGGTGACGGACAGTCCGGCCGTCACCAGGTGCGAGCCGGGCCGTCCCCAGGTGACGGGCAGGATCCGCGGCCCGCGGATCATGGTCTTGCGGCGCCAGGCCACGTGGTGATCGCCTCGGTCATGGCCCAACCTCGGCCCCGGCCCTGGCGCCTGTCGCGCGGGAGTGCTCCAGCCGTAGGGCGGAGCCCGTGTCTCAGCCCGTCACGGCGTCGACGAGGGCGGCCAGCGCCGATGCCGGCGGGGCCAGTCCGGGCCCGGCGGGCCCGCCCGGCTCGGTCATGTACGTGTCCCGACGGACCTCCACCATCAGGGCGCTCACCCGCGGATCCCGGCCGTAGAACTCCAGCGGCACGTACGTCCCGCTGAACGGGCTGTCGAACCCCGTCTCCCCGCACCCCACGAACGCCTCCCGCGCCGCTGCCCGCAGTTCGGGCGGCGTGTGGAAGGAGTCGGTGCCGAGACACACCGCGGGCCGGGGGCCCTCCGCGTGCAGCTCGTACGGCAGTGGGGCGCTCGGGTAGGAGTGGACATCGATGATCACGGCCCGCCCCGTGGCGGCCAGCCGGTCGGCCACCGCCTCTGTCATGGCCTGCGCGTACGGCCAAAACCAGCGGTCGATGAGCGGTTCGGGATCGGTGTCCGCGGGCCGTAGCGCATCCCGGTGCGTGGTCCGGGTGTAGACCGCGCCCATCCCGACGGACAGCATCTCCTCCCGCTCGTCCGGGAACCGCTCCGGATCCACGACCAGCCGCGAGAGCCGGTTGACGAACCGCCACGGGGTGACGGCGCTCCGCCTCGCCGCCGCCTCCGCCAGCTCGGCCGTGTGCGCGTCGGTGATGTGGTCCAACTCCCGCTCCAGCGCCGCGTCGTCGAGCACGATGCCCGAGCGCACCTCGGCCGGTATCTCCCGCGCCGAGTGCGGCACGTGCAGGATCACGGGGGAGTGGGCCGCGCCGGGCAGGAACTCGAAAGGCGGTGCGGCAGGGGTCATGCGGCGGCTCCCGGGGCGTTGTCAGTGGCGTGATGCATGATCAAGGTGTCACATCGGATCCACGTCGGATCGACTCGACGACGTGCCAGGGCGGGGGAGCAGCATGCCCATCAGCAATCAGCAGGTGACCGAGCACTCGTTCCTGCGCGGGATGTACCGGGACGACTACTACCCCGACCACGTGGTGGACCAGGGCAAGGCCATCCTGCTCGCGCTCTGCGAGCGCATCGAGGACCGGCGGCCCGCCGACCTCGAGACCCTGTACGTCCTGACGCAGGCGGCCACCGAGGAGTTCAACGACCTGCAGGCGGAGTTCGAGGCGGCCGACAGCGACATCGAGACCGTGGCCCGCGAGCAGATAGCCGAGGACTTCTGGTTCGTCGCGCAGGCGTACGGCTTCACGGACGCGGACGTGGAGGAGCTGATCGCCACCCGGGACTGGTGAGCGCGCCGGGCCACTGTCGGACCCCTCGCCTAATCTCGTGCCATGACCGTCCACGAGCTCTCGCGCACCGACGCCCGCCGCATCGCCGTACGCGCCCAACTCCTGGACGCCGTACGGCCGGACGGGCTGTCCGACCTGGTGCGCGGGCTGACCCTGCTGCAGATCGACCCGGTCGCCGCCGTCGCGCCCAACGCCGACCTCGTGGCGTGGAGCCGGCTCGGATCGCCGTATGCACCGGCCGGGCTGAGAGCCGAGCTGGACAAGCGCACGCTGCTGGAGCTGCAGGCGATGATCCGGCCGGCCGAGGATCTCGCGCTCTACCGCGCCGAGATGGCGGAGTGGCCCGAGCGGGGGACACCGTCCTCCTGGCGCGAGTACCACCGGACGTGGGTGGCGGCCAACGACGCGTGCCGTCGCGACCTCCTCGACCGGCTCGGCGCCGAGGGGCCGCTGCCGTCCCGCGACCTGCCGGACACCTGCGCCCAGCCGTGGAGGTCGAGCGGCTGGTCCAACAACCGCAACGTCACCAAGCTCCTGGAGCTCATGGTGCAGCGCGGTGAGGTCGCCGTCGCGGGACGCACCGGCGGCGACCGCCTGTGGGACCTGGCCGACCGGGTCTACCCCGACGTCCCGCCGATCCCGGTGGAGGAGGCGCTGCGCATCCGCGACGAGCGGCGGCTGAGCGCCCTCGGCATCGCCCGCGCCCGCGGACCGGAGTGCCCGGTGGAGCCGGCGGACGTGGGCGAGGCGGGGGAGCCCGCCGTGGTCGAGGGCGTCCGGGGCAAGTGGCGGGTGGATCCGGCCCAGTTGGGCCGGCCCTTCGAGGGACGCGCGGCGCTGCTGTCACCCTTCGACCGGCTCGTCCACGACCGCAAGCGCACCAGCGAGCTGTTCGAGTTCGACTACCAGCTGGAGATGTACAAGCCCGCAGCCAAGCGCCGCTGGGGCTACTTCGCGCTGCCGATCCTCTACGGCGACGGACTCGTCGGAAAGGTCGACGCCACCGCCGACCGCAGGACCGGAGCGCTGCGGGTCGACGCCATCCACCAGGACGTGCCGTTCACCGAGCCGATGAGCGCGGAGATCGGCCACGAGATCGAGGACCTGGCCCGCTGGCTCGGCCTGGAGCTCGCGCTGCCCGCCTGAGATCTCGGGAACTCGCGCTGCCGACTCATGGCTCTGGAACTCCCGCTGCCGACTGAGGGCTTGGGGACACCGGCTCCGAGCGGGCGGACACGACTGCGCCCCGGCCGGGCAGTGTGCCGGCCGGGGCGCAGTCAGGAGCGAGCCTCGAAGGCCCCTGGCGTCAGCTCAGGGACGCGAGCGCCTCGTTCCAGGTGGCCGACGGGCGCATGACCGCGGCGGCCTTGGCCGGGTCGGGCTGGTAGTAGCCGCCGATGTCGGCCGGCTTGCCCTGGACGGCGAGCAGCTCGTCGACGATCTTCTGCTCGTTCGCGGCAAGCGTCTCGGCGAGCGGGGCGAAGGCCTTGGCCAGGTCCGCGTCGTCGGTCTGCGCGGCCAGCTCCTGCGCCCAGTACAGGGACAGGAAGAAGTGGCTGCCGCGGTTGTCGATGCCGCCGACGCGACGGGTCGGGGACTTGTCCTCGTTGAGGAAGGTCGCCGTGGCGCGGTCGAGGGTGTCGGCCAGGACCTTGGCGCGGGTGTTGCCCGTGGCCGTGGCGTACTGCTCGAAGGACGGCACCAGCGCGAAGAACTCACCCAGCGAGTCCCAGCGCAGGTAGTTCTCCTTGACCAGCTGCTGGACGTGCTTCGGCGCGGAACCGCCGGCGCCCGTCTCGAACAGGCCGCCGCCCGCCATCAGCGGGACGACCGACAGCATCTTGGCGCTGGTGCCCAGCTCCAGGATGGGGAAGAGGTCGGTGAGGTAGTCACGCAGCACGTTGCCGGTCACCGAGATGGTGTTCTCGCCGCGGCGGATGCGCTCGACCGACAGCTTGGTGGCCTCGACCGGCGCGAGGACGCGGATGTCCAGCCCCTCGGTGTCGTGCTCCGGCAGGTAGGCGTTGACCTTGGCGATCAGGTTGGCGTCGTGCGCGCGGGTCTCGTCCAGCCAGAACACCGCCGGGTCGCCGGTGGCGCGGGCGCGGGTGACGGCCAGCTTCACCCAGTCCTTGATCGGGGCGTCCTTGGTCTGGCAGGCGCGGAAGATGTCACCGGCGGCGACCGGCTGCTCGAGGACGACGTTCCCGGCCTGGTCGACCAGGCGGACCGTGCCGGCCGTCTTGATCTCGAAGGTCTTGTCGTGGGAGCCGTACTCCTCGGCCTTCTGCGCCATCAGGCCGACGTTCGGGACCGAGCCCATGGTCGACGGGTCGTAGGCGCCGTTGGCGCGGCAGTCGTCGATCGCGACCTGGTAGACGCCCGAGTAGGAGGAGTCCGGAAGGACCGCGAGGGTGTCGGCCTCCTGGCCGTCCGGGCCCCACATGTGGCCGGAGGTGCGGATCATGGCCGGCATCGAGGCGTCGACGATCACGTCGGACGGGACATGCAGGTTGGTGATGCCCTTGTCGGAGTCGACCATCGCGAGCGCCGGGCCCTCGGCGAGCTCGGCGTCGAAGGAGGCCTTGATCTCGGCACCCTCGGGCAGGGCCTCCAGGCCCTTGTGGATGCCGCCCAGACCGTCGTTCGGGGTCAGGCCGGCCGCGGCGAGCGTCTCGCCGTACTTCGCGAAGGTCTTCGGGAAGAAGGCGCGCACCACGTGGCCGAAGACGATCGGGTCGGAGACCTTCATCATCGTGGCCTTGAGGTGCACGGAGAACAGGACGCCCTCCTGCTTGGCGCGGGCGACCTGCGCGGCGAGGAACTCGTTCAGCGCGGCGGCGCGCATCACGGAGGCGTCGACGACCTCGCCCTCGAGCACCGGTACGGACTCGCGCAGCACCGTGGTGGTGCCGTCCTCGCCGACCAGCTCGATCTTCAGGGCGCCGGCCTCGGCGATCACCGCGGACTTCTCGGTGGAGCGGAAGTCGTTCTCGCCCATGGTCGCGACGTTGGTCTTCGAGTCCGAGGACCAGGCGCCCATGCGGTGCGGGTGGGTCTTGGCGTAGTTCTTGACCGAGGCGGGGGCGCGGCGGTCGGAGTTGCCCTCACGCAGGACCGGGTTCACGGCGGAGCCCTTGACCTTGTCGTAGCGGGCCTGGATCTCCCGCTCCTCTTCGGTCTTCGGGTCGTCCGGGTAGGCCGGCAGTGCGTAGCCCTGGCCCTGGAGCTCGGCGACCGCGGCCTTCAGCTGCGGGATGGACGCCGAGACGTTCGGCAGCTTGACGATGTTGGCCTCGGGCGTCTTGGCCAGCTCGCCCAGCTCGTGGAGGGCGTCCGGGATCCGCTGGTCCTCGGCCAGGTACTCCGGGAACAGGGCGATGATGCGCCCGGCCAGCGAGATGTCACGGGTCTCCACCGAGACACCCGCCTGAGAGGCGTAGGCCTGGACCACCGGCAGGAAGGAATACGTCGCCAGGGCCGGGGCCTCGTCAGTGTGCGTATAGAAGATGGTCGAGTCAGTCACCGGGTGCTCCGCTCCACGTCTGCAACATTGCTCGACATCAAGATATCTCGTGATCGAGGCGGGCTCGACAGGGGTCCGCACGCACGTCCCACACTTCGGACCGCGAAGTGCCTCGCGACGGTGCAACCAAAGGGGCCGATCCAGGGTCCTGGAAGGAGATCGTGCACCTGATCGTCGACGGCCGGAGCTGACCTCCCGGCCGCCCGAGGGAAAGCTGACCATGAGATATCGCAGCAGAGTGACGGCCCCCGCGGCCGCCCTGATCGGCACCGCCGCGGCCCTGACCACGGGAACCGCGGCGTACGCCGGACCCTTCACCGCAAGAGACACCGGCACGCCGGGCCCCGAGACCCTGGGTGACTCCGTCTTCCCGAGCCTCGGCAACGACGGCTACCGCGTCTCGGCGTACCACCTCGACTTCGCCTACGACGACACCACGCGACTGGTGGACGCCGCGGCGACGATAGAACTGAGGACGACCCAGGCCCTGAGCCGTTTCTCCCTGGACGCCCTCGGCCTCGACATCCGCACGGTCCGCGTCGACGGTCGTACGGCCGCCTTCGAGCAGGCGGGCGAGAAGCTGCGCGTCACGCCCGCGACCGCCCTGGACGCGCGGTGCCGGGTCCGCGTCCGCGTGGAGTACTCCGCCGACCCGCGCCGCATACTCGCCCACACCGCCTGGGTCGCCACGCCGGACGGCTTCGCGCTGTGTCCGCAGCCGAACTCCGCGCACACCGCCTTCCCGTGCAACGACCATCCGTCGGACAAGGCGGACTTCACCTTCCGCATCACCGTCCCGAGCGGGCTGCGCGGCGTCGCGAACGGCGTCCTCACCTGCACCGAGGATCTGTCCGGCGGCCGGACGGCGTACTCGTACCGGTCCCGCTCGCCGATCGCCACCGAGCTGGTGCAGATCACGGTCGGCGACTACGTGATCAAGGACCGGCAGGGCCCGCACGGGCTGCCGCTGCGGGACGTCGTGCCGACGGCCCGCGCCGCCGCCCTCGAACCGGCGCTCGCGCTCACCCCGAACCTGGTCCAGTGGCTCGAGGCACGGCTGGGGGCCTACCCGTTCGAGACGTACGGGCTGCTGCCCTGCAACTCCGACGACGCGAACGCCTTCGACTTCACGGGCCTGGAGACCCAGACCCTCACCCTGTACAAGCCGAACTTCCTGCTCCAGGCGGAGAAGTCGATCGGCTCGCACATGATGCACGAGCTGGTCCACTCCTACTTCGGCAACCTCGTCAGCCCCGGCAACTGGGCGGATCTGTGGCTGAACGAGGGCCACGCCGACTTCTACGGACTGCTGTACCGCTACGAGCGCGGCTGGGCCGACTCCCTCGGCCTGACCACCATGGAAGCCCGGATGAAGAACACCTACGCCCGCGGCGACCAGTGGCGCCACGACTCGGGCCCGGTGGCCGCGCCCAATGAGGCCAATCTGTTCGACAGCCAGCGTTACCTGGGCGGCGTGCTGGTCCTGTATGCCCTGCGTCAGCTGGTCGGCGAGGACGTCTTCGCCGCGATCGAGCACACCTTCCTGGCGCGTCACCGCAACTCCTCGGCGACGACGGCGGATTACATCGCCGTCGCCTCGGAGGTGTCCGGCCAGGACCAGTCCGGCTTCCTGCGCGACTGGCTCTACGGTACGAAGACGCCGCGGATGCCCGGCCACCCGGACTGGACGGTCACACCGGTGAACTCGGCGCTCGCCTCACCGCACAGCCGCAGGGGCGGGCACTGGCACGAGAACTCCGCGACTCTCTGACCCCGAGGGACCTCTGAGGATCTCGCGGGAACTCGAGGGATCTCGCGGGAGCCCTCAGTCGAGGCGGGCGACGGACACCTCGCCCGCCTCGACGACCGCCTGCTCGACGCTCCGCTGCTGGGGGATCGCCACCGATCCCTGCTGCAGCGCCACCGTCCGCGCGGGCGCCGGAATGCGGATGCCCTCCTCGCGGTAGCGCTTGTGCAGCGCCTTGATGAACTCGTGCTTGATCCGGAACTGGTCGCTGAACTCGCCCACGCCCAGGATGACCGTGAAGCCGATCCGCGAGTCGCCGAAGGTGTGGAAGCGGATCGCCGGCTCGTGGTCCGGGACGGCGCCGGTGATTCCGGTCATCACCTCGGAGATGACCTCCATCGTCACGCGCTCGACGTGGTCCAGGTCGCTGTCGTAGGCGACCCCCACCTGGAGCAGGATGGTCAACTGCTGCTCGGGACGCATGAAGTTGGTCATGTTCGACTTGGCGAGCTCCCCGTTGGGGATGACGACCAGGTTGTTGGAGAGCGCACGGACGGTCGTCTGACGCCAGTTGATGTCCTCGACGTAGCCCTCCTCGCCGCTGCTCAGCTGGATGTAGTCGCCGGGCTGCACGGTCTTCGAGGCGAGAATGTGGATGCCCGCGAAGAGGTTCGCGAGCGTGTCCTGCAGCGCCAGCGCGACCGCCAGACCGCCCACGCCCAGGGCGGTGAGCAGCGGCGCTATGGAGATGCCCAGCGTCTGCAGCACCACCAGGAAACCGATCGCCAGGACCAGGACCCGGGTGATGTTGACGAAGATCGTGGCCGATCCGGCGACCCCGGAGCGGGAGCTGGTGACCGCCCGCACCAGGCCGGCGATCACGCGGGCCGCCGTCACCGTGACGACGAAGATGAGCACCACGGTCAGCACCTGGTTGACGTGGTTCTGGACGGTTCTCGTCAGCGGCAGCGCCGCGCCCGCGGAGGCGGCACCGCCCACGATCGCCGCCCACGGCACCACCGTGCGCAGCGCGCCGACGATGACGTCGTCGCCGCTCCAGCGGGTGCGGTCGGCATGCTTGCCCAGCCAGCGCAGCGACATGCGCAGCAGGAACCCGGCCAACAGGCCCGCTGCCAGCGCGATTCCGGCGATGACCAGGTCGTCCACGGTGAGCGCGCGGTCCACCGGCTACCTCCAAGTTCGGGATGTGCAGCCGCTCATCCTGCCCTATCCCGTACAGGAGTTCGTACCTGGCGGTCGCCCGGACGGCGCGAATCAGACGGTCCCCTCCGCCGGTTCGGGCTGGTCCAAGTTTGAGCCGTACGCGGCGGTCTTGTGAGTTCCGTACGAACGACGGGCCGCGTACCACCACACACTGGCGAGGACGAGTACGACGGCGAGGGCGATGGACGCGTAGTCCATCGAGTCGACCGATACCGGCGACGACTTCAACAGGGGCGACGGGATCGACCCGAAGGGCGGGCCGATCAAGGTGACCGTCACATGTCCGTGAACGACCCGCCCCGCCCGGCCCCGGCCGCGAACCGCGCGGCCCCCTCCAGGGCTTCCGTCAACACGCCCATGCCGTAACGGAATTCGCCCCGCATCGCCGCCGCTTCGTCCAGCCCGTCCTGCTCCAGCACCGACGCCCGGTCGCCCCGCAGACAGGCCTGCGGGAAGCGGGCGATCTCGGCGGCCAGCGTTTCCGCCTCGGCGCGTGCCGTGCCGGCGGGCACGACCCGGTTGGCGAGCCCCACCTCGTACGCCTCCCGCGCCTGCACGGCCCGCCCCGTGAGGATCATGTCCAGGGCGCGGCTCTGGCCGATCAGCCGGGGCAGCCGTACCGTGCCGCCGTCGATCAGCGGGACACCCCAGCGGCGGCAGAACACCCCGAAGACGGCGTCCTCCTCGGCGACCCGCAGGTCGCACCAGAGGGCCAGTTCCAGACCGCCCGCCACCGCGTGCCCCGCGACGGCGGCGATCACCGGCTTGGACAGCCTGAGCCGCGTCGGCCCCATCGGGCCGTCCCCGTCCTCCGTGACCCGGTTGCCGCGATCGGTGCCGAGTGCCTTGAGGTCGGCGCCCGCGCAGAACGTGCCGCCCTCACCCCACAGCACCGCCACCCGCGCTTCGTCGTCCGCCTCGAACTCCCGGAAGGCGGCGACGAGTTCGGCGGCAGTCGGGCCGTCGACGGCATTGCGGACATCGGGGCGGGAGAGGACGACCGTGGTGACGTGTCCCTGGCGCTCGGTACGGACCGGCATGCTGGGCCCCCTCTTCATGGATCGCAGCCGCATGTTACTCACGGGTTGGGTCTCCCCGTCCAGGTGCGTGCAGCGATCGTCCGAACGCCGGCCCGGCGGCTGTGCGAGGCTGAAGTTCCCTGTGGAGGGAGTCCGGCCGATGGCAGCCGAACGTACGGATCTGCCGGTCGCCCTGGTGACCGGAGCTAACCGCGGCATCGGGTACGAGGTGGCACGGCAGCTCGCCGAGCGCGACCACCGCGTGGTCCTCGGCTCCCGCGACCTTGCCAAGGGACGCGCCGCCGCCGCGCGCATCGACCCGGGCGGCGAGCGGGTGAGCGCCGTGCAGCTCGACGTCGCCGACGCGGCGAGCGTCACCGCCATGGCCGACTGGGTCACCCGGAACCCGGGACGCGCGGACGTGGTCGTCAACAACGCCGCGATCCTCTACGACACCTGGGCCCAGGCCCGGTCGGCCGAACTCGGCGAGGTCCAACGGGCCCTGGACACCAATCTGTTCGGTGCCTGGCGAGTCACCCAGGCACTGCTTCCGCTGCTGCGACGCAGTCCACACCCGCGCGTGGTCATGGTCAGCAGCGAGGGCGGTTCGCTGCAGTCGATGAGCGGCGGCACCCCCGCCTACAGCGTCTCCAAGGCCGCGCTCAACGCCCTGACCTGCCTGCTCGCCGGCGAATTGCGCCGACACCGCATCCTGGTCAACGCGATCTGCCCCGGCTGGGTCGCCACCGACATGGGTGGCGGTGGCGGACGCCCCGTCGCCGAGGGCGCCGCCGGGATCGTGTGGGCGGCCACACTGCCCGACAGCGGTCCGACCGGGGGCTTCTTCCGTGACGGCAAGCCGGTGCCGTGGTGAGACCCGCGAGGCCTCGGGAGGCGGGGCGGTTCACCGGACCTCGATAGGGGGCGGTTCAGATCACCTTCAGCCGGACCAGCGCGCCCAGCGTCAGTGCCCCCGGCACCAGCGGCAGCCACACCGTGATGATCCGGTAGGCGAGGACCACCGCCGTCGCCACGGCCGCCGGGCCGCCCGCCGCCACCAGCGCCACGACCAGCGCCGCCTCCACCGAACCGAGTCCGCCCGGCGTCGGCACCAGCGCGACCGCGACCGTCGCCGCCAGATACGCCACGGCCATGTGCACGGGCGGCACGTCCAGCCCCAGCGCCTGCCCGACCAGAGCGAGACCGGCCGCCTGCAGCGCGGGGAAGGCGAGCGAACCGCCCCACAGGGCGAGCGCCCGGGACGGACGGGTGTGCACCGAGCGCAACTCGCACAGCGCGGTGCGCAGGAAGGACGCGACGGCGGTGCGCACCCGTCGTACGAACGCCAGGACGGCCGCCGCCACGACCAGCACCGCGCACACGCCGAGCAGCAACGGTCCCATCGCCCCCCGGGGCAGCAACTCGCCGAAGCTCAGCGCGCCCGGGAAGGCGAGCAGCAGTCCGGCCAGCAGGCTCAGCCGCCCGACCGTCTCCGCCAGCAGGTACAGGGCGAGCGCGGCCGAGGAGCGGGCGAGCGGAATCCCGCACACGGTCATGAACCGCAGGTTGACCGCACTCGCGCCGAGCCCGGTCGGCAGCAGGTGGTTGGCCGAGCCGGCCGCGAACTGCGTGGCCAGCAGCCGGCGCTTCGGCAACCGGTCCATGACCGCGCCCTGCCGGGTGCAGGCGGCCGCCACCCAGGTCAGACAGGTGGCACCGGCGGCGGCCAGCAGCCATGGCCACTCGGCGCTGCGCAGATGGCCGAAGCCCTCGGCGAGGACGGAGCGGTGCTGCACGGCGACGACGGTGACGAGCAGGAGCGGAACCAGGCACAGGATCTGCCGGATCTGGCGGGCCGGGACGCGTCGGGGAAGGCGTCCCTCGGGGAGTGGCCCTTCGGGGAGTTGAACCGCAGTCATATCGGAAGAGGTTTTCCGTCTCCCGCCAACTGCGGGTTGCGGGATCGCGGACAACGTCTTACGGACGGGAAGCGGCTGGGGAGGGAGGGCCATGAGGTCCTTCGGGGGAGGGAACGACGCAGCGGGAGTGTTGACCTCAATAACGCTCGAGGTTCTAGGTTCTCTCCCATGAGCATGGAAACCACAGCGTGGACACAACTGCACAGTGTCATGACCGCCCAGCAGGATCGCCGCCCTGTGGCGCGCGCCACGCTGCGCCGCATCAGCACGTTCGCCCGCCCGCACCGCGCCCGCATCGCCCAGTTCGTCCTGCTCGGGGTGGTGACCGCGCTGCTCGCCGTGGCGACCCCCGTGCTCGCCGGACGAGTCGTGGACGCGATCGTGTCGGGCGGCGACGAGAGCAGGGTCGTACACCTGGCCCTGCTCATCGCACTGCTCGCCGTCGGGGAGGCGGCGCTCGGCATCCTCGGCAGGAGGCTTTCGGCGACGCTCGGGGAGGGACTCATCCTCGATCTGCGGACAGCCGTGTTCGATCATGTGCAGCGGATGCCGGTCGCGTTCTTCACACGCACACGTACGGGAGCGCTGGTCTCCCGTCTCAACAACGACGTCATCGGCGCGCAGCGTGCCTTCAGCAACACCCTGTCCGGAGTGGTCAGCAACCTGGTCACACTCGTGCTCACCCTCGCCGTCATGCTGACGCTCTCCTGGCAGATCACGCTGCTCGCGCTGGTGCTGCTCCCGGTGTTCGTCGTGCCCGCCCGGCGCATGGGCAGCCGCATGGCCCGTATGCAGCGGGAGGCGGCGACGCTCAACGCCTCGATGGGCACGCGCATGACCGAGCGCTTCTCGGCCCCCGGCGCCACGCTGATCAAGCTCTTCGGGCGCCCGGAGGAGGAGTCCGAGCAGTTCGCCGACCGCGCCCGCCGGGTCGCGGACATCGGCGTGCGGACGGCCACCGCCCAGTCGGTGTTCCTGACCGCGCTGACCCTGGTGTCCTCCCTGGCGCTCGCCCTGGTCTACGGCCTCGGCGGCTGGTTCGCGCTGCACGGCAGCCTGGAGCCGGGCGCGGTCGTGTCGCTGGCGCTGCTCCTGACCCGCATGTACGCGCCGCTCACCGCGCTCGCAGGCGCCCGGGTCGAGGTGATGAGCGCCCTGGTCAGCTTCGAGCGCGTCTTCGAGGTGCTCGACCTCGAGCCGCTCATCGTCGAGAAACCGGACGCGCAGACCGTCCCCGACGGCCCGGTCTCCGTGGAGTTCGACGACGTCCGCTTCGCCTACCCCTCCGCCGACAAGGTCTCCCTCGCCTCCCTGGAGGAGGTGACGTCCCTCGACACCCGTGGCGGCGCCGAGGTCCTGCACGGCATCTCCTTCCGCGCCGAACCGGGCCGGACGGTCGCACTCGTCGGCTCGTCCGGAGCGGGCAAGTCGACGATCGCGCAGCTGCTGCCGCGCCTGTACGACGTCGACGAGGGCGCCGTCCGCATCGGCGGCGTCGACGTCCGTGACCTCACCGCCGGCTCACTGCGGGCCACCCTCGGCATGGTCACCCAGGACGGCCACCTCTTCCACGACACGGTCCGCGCCAACCTGCTCCTGGCCCGCCCCGAGGCGACCGAGGCCGAACTGTGGGACGCCCTGCGCCGCTCCCGCCTCGACGATCTCGTACGGTCCCTGCCCGACGCTCTCGACACCGTGGTCGGCGAACGCGGCTACCGTCTCTCCGGCGGCGAACGCCAGCGCATGACCATCGCCCGGCTGCTGCTGGCCCGCCAGCGCGTGGTCATCCTCGACGAGGCCACCGCCCACCTCGACAACACGTCGGAGGCCGCCGTCCAGGAGGCACTGACCGAGGCCCTGGAGGGACGGACCGCGGTCGTCATCGCCCACCGGCTGTCCACGGTGCGGGCGGCGGACGTGATCCTGGTGATCGAGGGCGGACTGATCGTGGAACGGGGCACGCACGAGGAACTGCTCGCGGCCGACGGCCGGTACGCCGAGCTGTACCGGACGCAGTTCGAGGAGCGGGCGGCGGGGGTGACGGAGATCGCCGCCGCCGGGGAGGCCGTGGCCTAGGGACGCCCTCGCCGCGCCCGGGCCCTTCCCTCCGGCCCTCGGCCCGGCCGAGGCAGCCGCCCCGCCGCCGGTGCACGGCTGGGGCGGGACTGCCGGCCGACGGGGCCACCGCCCGGCACCACGCAAGCAGCCGGAACCGGCCCGGCGAGCTCGACCAGCCCTGATGAGTGCGTGCGTGGACAGAGCCATAGGAGCGTCGTGCCCGGGGTGACCCAGATCGCGTCGGCCGCGAGTCCGGTGCCATAGGCACGGGACGGACGCCCGCCGTACCCTGTCCCGCGTCGGCGCGTACCCGTCTCCGGGACGCGACCCTCTTCACCACGGGAGCCTCAGCCCATGCTGCGCACCATGTTCAAGTCGAAGATCCACCGTGCCACCGTCACCCAGGCCGACCTGCACTACGTCGGATCCGTGACCATCGACGCCGATCTGCTCGACGCCGCCGACCTGTTGCCCGGCGAGCTCGTGCACATCGTCGACATCACCAACGGCGCCCGCCTGGAGACGTACGTCATCGAGGGCGAGCGCGGCTCGGGTGTGATCGGGATCAACGGGGCCGCCGCCCATCTCGTCCACCCCGGCGACCTGGTGATCATCATCAGTTACGCTCAGGTGACCGATGCCGAGGCCCGGGAACTCGAGCCGCGGGTCGTGCACGTGGACCGCGACAACCGGATCGTGGCCCTGGGCGCCGACCCGTCGGAGCCGGTACCGGGCTCGGACCAGGAGCGCAGCCCGCAGGCCGTACCGGCCTGACCGCCGACCATCAGGAGCGTGCCGATGAGCGCCAGCGAGATCCGCGACGACCGGGCGGCGGGCCGCCTGGAGGCCCTCGACGGAGGCGAAGTCGTCGGCCACATCGAGTACTTCGTCCTCGAATCGCCCGAGCGTGCCCTGGTTCCCGTGCACACGATCGTGGAACCGGCACACGAGGGGAAGGGCATCGCGGGCTCGCTGGCCCGCGAGTTCTACGCCATCGCCGAGCGCGAGGCCGTCGCGGTCGCCCCGCTGTGCCCGTACGTCGTCAAGTGGGCCGAACGCCACCCCGACGAGGCCCCGGCCGCCGACCCGGAGCTGCTGCGGGCGGCGAAGGACTGGCTGGTCGCGCACCCGGACCGGTTCTGAGGGCGCGTCCCCCTCAACCCCTACGAACCTGCGAAGAAGGGTCCCCTCTGCCTCATGCTCGCCCTCCTGCACACCTCGCCCCTGCACGTCCCGGTCTTCGACGCCCTGCGCGACGAGGACCACCAGGGCCTGGAACTGCGGCACTTGGTCGACGAGGAGCTGCTCGCCCGGGCCCGCCGCGAGGGTCCCGAGGCGGTGGCGGAGGACGTACGGGCCGCGCTGGACGAGGCCGTCGCCCACGGTGCGCGAGCCGTCCTGTGCACCTGCTCGACCATCGGCGCCATCGCGGAGGCGGCCGCCGTGGAGGCCGGGGTACCGGTGGTGCGTTCGGACCGTCCCATGGCGGCCGCCGCGGTGGCCGCCGGTCCGCGGATCGTCGTCCTGGCCACCGTGGAGAGCACGTTCGGCCCCACGACGTCCCTGATCGAGGAGGAGGCCCGGCGCGCCGGACGCCCCGTCCAGGTGCGGACCCGTCTCGTCGAGGGCGCCTGGAAGCACTTCGAGGCGGGAGACACCGAGGGCTGCGCGCGTCTCGTGGCGGCCGCGATCGACGCGGTCACCGACGTCGACGTGATCGTCCTGGCCCAGGGCTCCATGGCCCCGGCCCAGGACCTGACGACGACCACGCTCCCCGTGCTGTCCAGCCCCCGCCCGGGCCTGGCCGCGGGCGCCGCGGCGGTGCGCACCGGCTAGGCACACCTGGGCCCCCGCCGTCCTACGGGCGGGTGAGTGGGGAGACAGCCGTCGGGTACGCGGGGAGTAGTCCACAGCCGACGTCGACCGACTGGCCGGAGGACACCATGACCGACCCGTACCCCGACCCCGTTCCCCCCGGACCCACGCCCGGCCCGGATCCCCAGCCCCCCGCCCCGTTCCCGTCTCCGGTCCCTACCCCGCAGCCACCGTCCCCGGAGCCGACGCCGCCGGGACCCCCGCCCTCACCGCCGACTCCGACCCCGCCCCCGGACCCCTCTCCGTCCCCGGTCCCGCCGGGCCCGGAGCCGGTGCCGTCCCCGGAGCCGGGGCCACCACTGACCTGAGTCGGCCGGGTAAGAAAACGAATGCGGTGGGCGAGTACTCGACACCGCCCACCGCAACGCCATGAAGGGGCGCGGGGAACTGCGCGATCAGCCAGGAACAACCCGCAGTCGCGCGATCACCGCACCACCCGAACCACTAGGCGGAAACCTCCGACCGATCCCCACCCCACAACGTGTGGAACGACCCGTCCCGGTCCGTCCGCCGATACGTGTGCGCACCGAAGAAGTCCCGCTGCCCCTGCGTGAGCGCCGCAGGCAACCGCTCCGCACGCAGCGCGTCGTAGTACGCGAGGGCCGCGGCGAAGCCCGGGGTCGGGACGCCCTGACGGGTCGCGGCGACGATGACCTCGCGCCAGTCGTCCTGGGCGGCCGCGATCTCCTGCGCGAACGTCTCGTCGGACAGCAGGCTCGGCAGGTCGGCCCGGGTGTCGTACGCGGCGCGGATGCGGTCCAGGAACGCCGCGCGGATGATGCAGCCGCCGCGCCAGATCGCGGAGACGGCGCCCAGGTCGATGTCCCAGTCGTACTCCTCACGGGCCGCCGCGATCTCGTGGAAGCCCTGCGTGTACGACACGATCTTCGACGCGTACAGCGCCTGCTCGACGCGGTCCGCGAAGGCAGCCGCCTCCGCCTCGCCCAGCGGGGACGCCTTCGGGCCGGCCAGCCCGCGGGACGCCTCGCGGAGGTCGGCGTGCCCGGACAGCGAGCGCGCGAAGACCGCCTCAGCGATGCCCGACACCGGCACGCCCAGGTCGAGGGCGATCTGGACGGTCCAGCGGCCGGTTCCCTTCTGCTCGGCCTGGTCCACCACCACGTCCACGAACGGCTTGCCGGTCGCCGCGTCCACATGGGACAGCACCTCGGCCGTGATCTCGATCAGGTAGGAGTCCAGGCGGCCCGTGTTCCAGGTGCGGAAGATCTCGGCGATCTGGGCGGGGGAGTATCCGGCCACGTCCCGCAGCAGCTGGTACGCCTCGCCGATCAGCTGCATGTCGGCGTACTCGATGCCGTTGTGGACCATCTTCACGAAGTGCCCGGCGCCGTCGGGGCCGACGTGCGTCACACAGGGCGCGCCGTCCTTCGCCTTCGCGGAGATCTTCTCCAGCATCGGACCGAGGGAGTCGTACGACTCCTTGGGGCCGCCCGGCATGATGCTCGGCCCGTGCAGCGCGCCCTCCTCGCCGCCGGAGACGCCCATGCCCACGAAGTGGATGCCCTGCTCGCGCAGTTCGCGCTCCCGGCGGCGAGTGTCCGCGAAGTGTGCGTTGCCGCCGTCGATGATCATGTCGCCGGGCTCCAGGAGCGGGGCGAACTCCTGGATCACCGCGTCGGTCGGGTCGCCCGCCTTGACCATGATGACCAGGCGCCGCGGCCGCTCCAGTGCCGCCACGAACTCCTTGGCGGTCTCCGCCGCGATGAAGTCGCCCTCGTCCCCGAACTCCTCCACCAGAGCGTGCGTACGCGCCGCCGTCCGGTTGTGCAGCGCGACCGCGTAGCCGTTGCGCGCGAAGTTACGGGCGAGATTGCGGCCCATGACCGCGAGTCCCGTGACGCCGATCTGGGCTGTATTGCTCATTCGGTTGGCTCCTAAAGGATCCGGTATCGGTGGTGCCGGTCGTACCCCGTCAGTATCGCCCCACCGACCATCCTGGCTTGCCGGTACGCCGAGCGCATGTCCGGGGTGCCCGACGTGCCGCAGGCAGATACGCACAACCAGCCCCACTCGCCTCAGCCGTCGTGCAACTGGCGTGGAGTGCTTGTTGTTTGAGGGACAGGGCGGCCGATTGCCGTCTTGTCATGGCCTGTTCGGGGCGCTTACTTTTGGCCCTCCTGACGCATGTCGAGGGGGATCTTCATGGCCGTACGCGGCCGGCACCGCCGGTATCAGCCGAACAGGATCAACCGTGCCTCACTCACCGTCACGGTCGGCGGCGCCGGCATGGCGATCCCGCTGATCGGCACCGGCACCGCCCACGCGGCCGACGTGGCCACCTGGAACAAGGTCGCCGCCTGCGAGTCGACCAACAACTGGAGCATCAACACCGGCAACGGCTTCTACGGCGGACTGCAGTTCACCCAGTCCACGTGGGAGGCGTACGGCGGCGCGAAGTACGCACGCCGCGCGGATCTGGCCACCAAGGACCAGCAGATCGCCGTCGCGGAAAAGGTCCTGGACGGCCAGGGGCCGCGTGCCTGGCCGGTGTGTTCGGTACAGGCCGGGCTGACCCGGGGCGGCGCCACCCCGGACGTCCGTCCCGCCGGAAGCACGACCGCGAAGACCGGCACCACCGCCAAGAAGGCCGCCAAGACGTCCGTCGAGGACGTACAGCCCCAGTCCACGCCCCAGTCCCGGGCGGGTACGGCCGAGATGTACACCGTGGTCCGCGGCGACTCCCTCTCCGGGATCGCCGAGACCGAGCACGTCCGGGGCGGCTGGCAGCGGCTGTACGCCGCGAACCGGAAGACCATCGGCACGGACCCCGACCTGATCCTGCCGGGGCAGCGGCTGAATCTGCGCGCGAAGGCCCCCACGACGCACCCGTCCGGTACGGGCGGCACGTCGTCCACCTCGTCCACGGCGTCCAAGTCCTCGACGGAGAAGGCGTCTTCGGCCACCGAAGAGAAGGCCACGACCGGCAGCCACTCCCTCGTCGCCCCGGTCGGCGGTCCCATCGGCACCCCGTACCACGTGGCCGGCGCCTCCTGGTCGAAGGGCTACCACACCGGTGTCGACTTCCCCGTGGCCACCGGCACGACCGTGAAGGCGGTCGCGGCGGGCCGGGTGGTCACGGCCGGCTGGGGCGGCTCCTACGGCTACCAGGTGGTGATACGGCACGCCGACGGCCGCTACAGCCAGTACGCCCATCTGTCGGCGATCTCCGTGAAGGCCGGGCAGAGCGTGGGCGGCGGGCAGCGCATCGGCCGCTCCGGGGCCACGGGCAACGCGACGGGCCCTCATCTGCACTTCGAGGTGCGGACGGGGCCCGGTTTCGGTTCTGACATCGACCCTGTCGCCTATCTCAGGGCCGGCGGCGTCAGGATTTGACGCGTACCCGGTGCCGGTCGACGTCCGGCCTTGGGACATACGAGCCGCCGTAGAAGGGGCCGTAGAAGCGGTAGCGGGCCGGGTCGGTGGGCAGCGCGTCGTCCTCGGCGTAGGCCACCGCCAGGACGGTGGGTCCCACCTGGGTGGGGACGAGGACCTCCTCGCGGAGTGCGGCCGCGGCCGTCGGCTGGTCCGGGATCGTGGCGAGCAGCTCCTCCACGGGGGTCGGCCCGGTGACCGGCTGGGCCGGCTCCGGCGCGGTCTCCGGGGCGGCGCGTGCGATGCGCTCCGTCGTCAGCAGGATGAGGCCGCCCGCCGCCACCACGCCACAGCTCAGCGCGAGCGCGGTGCCCGTGGTGCCGTACCGGAAGGTCTCGCCGAACATCGTGATGCCGACCGCCGCCGCCACCACCGGGTTCACCACGGTCAGCGTGGCCAGCGGGGCCGCGAGTCCGGCGCCCCGGTAGGAGGCCTGGGACAGCAGCATGCCGGCCGTGGCGAAGACACCGATCACGGCCAGGGAGGGGATGTCGCCCGAGGTCACGCCGCCGGTCCAGTCGACCGCGACGGTCTTCGTGAACACCGAGGACATGCCGAACGCTATGCCGGAACCGGTCGCCAGCAGCATGCTGCGCACCGCGGGGTGCCGGTGGGCGGCCCGGCCCGCGAGCATCAGGGCCACGACCACGCCGCCGGAGACCACGGCCACGCCGACCCGCTGGGCCGTGTCCAGGGACTGCGCGTCGGAGGATCCGACCAGGGCCAGCAGACCGGCGAGGCCCACGGTCGCCATGATCGCGCCCCGCCAGGCGGTCGCGCCGGCCTTGCGCCCCACGAACAGGGCCGCCATCGGCAGCGCGAACACGATGGTCAGCGCGCCCAGCGGCTGCACCAGGCTCAGCGGGCCGTAGGCGAGCGCCACCACGTGCAGGACGCCGCCCAGGCCGTTGAGCGCCACCGCGGCCCACCAGGTCGGCCGGCGCAGCGGCGCGAACTGCTGGTGGTCCGGGGAGGACACCGCCACGTGCTCCTGCACGATCGCCCCGCCCGCGTATGCGACGGCGGACACGAGTGACAGCAGCACTGACAACGCGAGGGCACTCATGTGCTGCTCCTCTGCGTGTGGCGGGGTCGGTGAGCCCCGCGCGACGAACGGTCGGCCTTCATAACCAACACGATGCCTTGTCGATCTGTTCCCGTCGTCGTCCCTGAGCAGGCAATGGGTCCTACTACCGATGGAGTACGAATCGGGCGCCGTCCTACCCAAGGTGGGCGACATGGGGTGGAGACCCCCCCATGGGAACCCCTAGGGCCCTTGGTACTACTGCTCTTCGTGGACCTCGATCACAATCTTGCCGCCCTCCTGCCGCTCGGCGGCTTCTTCGTACTGCGCACCAGCGGGACGCCGCACACGCCACTGCCGACGCTCGCGTACGCGTACGAGAACCAGTCTTCGTATGCGTACGGAAATCCTATTACTTTTCGGGTCGAAAAGGTCGCGCATTCCCTCCGCGCCCCCGAGCCGCGGATCGCCGCCTCCGTGGCGCAGCAGGGGCTCGCGGCCCGGCTGTGGTCGGTGACGCTCGGCTGCGCCGTCCTCCACGGCAGCATCCCCGACCTCGACCCCGTGCTGCTGCACTGGGACCCCGACGCCGGCGCCCCCGACGACCTGTGGCTGCCGGAGGTCCGCCCGCTGCCCGCGGACGCCCCGACCGTCGCGGACACCGTCCTGCACGGCCACCTCGAACCGCTTGCGGCGGCCCTGCGCGCCCGCTACCGGATCGCGCCGGGACTGCTGTGGGGCAACGCGGCGTCCGCGCTGGCGGGCGCCGCCCGGCAACTGGACCACTGGGCCCGCGCGCACGCCCGCCCCCAGGTCGCCACCCGCGCCCGCACTCTCACTGCCGAACTCCTCGCCCACCCCCTCCTGTCGGACACCGGCACCCTCACCGGCACCGCCTTCCGGCGCCGCAGCTGCTGCCTCTACTACCGGGTGCCCGGCGGGGGTGTGTGCGGTGACTGTTGCTTCACACGACCCCCGCGCCCTTCCCCGCGCGACACATCTGGGTGACCATGAGGGAACCGGCCGCCGAGACAGGGAGTTGCGGGTGCGAGTGGGACTGCTGACCCGGGAGTACCCGCCGGACGTGTACGGCGGTGCGGGTGTCCATGTCGAGTTCCTCGCCCGGGAGTTGAACGCCCTGGTCGATCTCGAGGTGCACTGCTGGGGCGAGGGCCGCGGAGTGGGCGTCGTACGCCACCGCTCCTGGGCCGCCCTCGACACCGCCAACGACGCGCTGCGGACCTTCTCCGTCGACCTCGCGATGGCCGCCGGCCTCGAAGGTCGCGAACTCGTGCACTCCCACACCTGGTACGCCAACCTCGCCGGCCACTTCGGCAAGCTGCTGTACGGCATCCCGCACGTGATGACCGCGCACTCCCTGGAGCCCCTGCGTCCCTGGAAGGCCGAGCAGCTAGGCGGCGGATACGCCCTCTCCAGCTGGGCCGAGCGCACCGCGATCGAGACCGCCGACGCCGTGATCGCCGTCTCCGGCGCCATGCGCGAGGACATCCTCACCTGCTACCCGACGCTGGATCCGGCCAAGGTCCACGTGGTCCACAACGGCATCGACACCACGCTCTACCGCCCCGACCACGGCACCGACGTCGTGGATCGCATCGGCCTGGACCGGGACCGCCCGTTCATCCTGTTCGTCGGCCGCATCACCCGCCAGAAGGGCGTGCCCCATCTGCTGCGCGCGGTGCGGAACATCGACCCGGCGGCGCAGGTCGTGCTCTGCGCGGGAGCGCCCGACACCCCGGAGATCGACCGGGAGTTCCGCGACCTCTACCAGGAGCTGAGCAGCGTCCGCGAGGGCGTGCACTGGATCCCGCAGATGCTGCCGCGTCCGGAAGTGATCCAACTTCTCACGCATGCGACCGCGTTCGTCTGCCCGTCGGTGTACGAACCTCTCGGCATCGTCAACCTGGAGGCGATGGCCTGCGGGACACCCGTCGTGGCCTCCCGGGTCGGTGGCATCCCCGAGGTCGTGGACGACGGCAAGACGGGCCTGCTCGTGTCCGTGGACGACGACTTCGAGGCGAGCCTCGCGCGGGCGCTGGACGCGGTGATCGGCGACCCCGAGGCCGCCCGGCGGATGGGCGAGGCCGGACGGGAGCGCGCGGTGGGGGAGTTCGGCTGGGATGCCGTCGCCCGCCGTACGGTCGGGCTTTACGAGGAGATCCTCAAGCAGGACTAGACAGGAACGGACGGGCAGAGCGGCGGGGAGTTTCTCGAACAGGCTTACACCGCCCTGCACAGGGGCAGGCATGGATCAACCACGGTGAGGGGAGCGGCCATGCGTCGTGGCGGACCTTCGGTGCTCGGGATCGTACTGGCGGGCGGAGAAGGCAAACGCCTGATGCCCCTGACCGCGGACCGCGCGAAACCAGCGGTCACCTTCGGCGGCACGTACCGCCTCGTCGACTTCGTCCTGTCCAACCTCGTCAACGCCGACATCCTGCGCATCTGCGTCCTCACGCAGTACAAGTCGCACTCGCTGGACCGGCACATCACCCAGACCTGGCGGATGTCCAGCCTGCTCGGCAACTACGTCACCCCGGTCCCGGCCCAGCAGCGGCTCGGCCCGCGCTGGTACCTGGGCAGCGCCGACGCGATCCTGCAGTCCCTGAACCTGGTGCACGACGAAAGCCCCGAGTACGTGGTGGTGTTCGGCGCCGACCACGTGTACCGCATGGACCCGCGCCAGATGCTCAACCAGCACATCGAGAGCGGTGCGGGCGTGACAGTCGCCGGCATCCGCGTCCCGCGCTCCGAGTCCTCGCAGTTCGGTGTGATCACCCCGGGCTCGGACGGCCTGACGGTCGAACGCTTCCTGGAGAAGCCCGCCGACCCGCCCGGCCTGGCCGACGACCCGGAATGCGTCTTCGCCTCGATGGGCAACTACATCTTCACCACCAAGGCGCTCATCGAGGCGTTGCAGCGGGACGCCGAGGACGAGCACTCCCTGCACGACATGGGCGGCTCGATCCTGCCCCAGCTCACCGGCCGCGGCGAGGCGCAGCTGTACGACTTCAGCGCCAACCACGTGCCCGGCGAGACCAACCGCGACCGGGGCTACTGGCGCGACGTCGGCACCATGGACGCGTACTACGACGCCCACATGGACCTGATCGCCGAGCGCCCCGCCTTCAACCTCTACAACCGCCAGTGGCCCATCTACACCCACTCCAACCAGCTCTCCCCGGCCCGCTTCAACGCGGGCGGCATGTCCAGCGAGTCCATCATCAGCGCGGGCTGCCTCATCCGGGGCCAGGTCACGCGGTCCGTCCTGTCGCCCGGCGTCCGGGTCGACCCGGGAGCCGTGGTCCAGGGCTCGATCCTGCACGACAACGTCCACATAGGCCGGGGCGCGGTCGTGCGCGGGGCGGTACTGGACAAGAACGTCGAGGTACCGCCGGGCGCGACGATCGGCGTCAACCCGGAACGGGACGCGGAGCTGTACACCGTCTCCAAGGGCGGAGTGATCGCACTGGGGAAGGGACAGCTGGTGCCGTAGACGGGCACCGATGCCGTAGACGCCTGGGGGTGCCACACGCGTGTGTGGCACCCCCTGACTTGTCATGTCCCTGGACGGGGAGCGGATTCCGTGTTGTCATGCCAACTGCTGTCCATGACAACGTTGTTATGGAGGATCCGTGCGCATCAGACGCCTCAGAGACCGACTCGCCCTCCTGCTCGCCGCGGCGCTCGGCGCAGCCGGGCTCGCCGCCGCCCCTGCCGCGACCGCCGCCGACGACCCCGTCGAGATCCATGGCCTGAAGGGCGAGTACTACACGCAGTCCGCCCCCGGCGCCTTCGACTTCGACCAGCTCAAGGCCACCGGCTTCGACCCGAACCTCGACTTCGACAACCTGGAGCCGCGCCTCGCCTTCACCACCGGTCAGTCGGACGACGTCAGCGTCCGCTGGACCGGCAAGATCGTCCCGGAGAAGAGCGGCCCCCACACGTTCTCGATCATCGGCGACAACGGCTTCCGGCTGTGGGTCGACGGCAGGATCGTCATCGACCACTGGGTGGACGACTGGGACCGCGAACAGACCGGTGAGCCCATCGAGTTGACCGCCGGCAAGGCCTACGACATCAAGGTCGAGTACTTCGAGCACTACGGCGGCTCCAACCTCCACCTGCGCTGGACCGAGCCCGGCGGCACCAAGGAGGCCGTCCCGCAGTCGGCGTTCCGGCTCCCCGACGGGTGGGACTACGACGGTGCCGTCGCCGCCACGGTCACCGGCACCGGCCGCACCCTGAAGCTCGACTTCGCCCAGCGCCTCACCGCGCCCCCGGCCGACTTCACCGACCACCTCGAAGCGGTGATCGGCGGCGCCAAGTGGCCCCTGGGCACCGCGAAACCGGACCCCGCCGACCCGAGGGCGCTGCTCGTCGCCCTGAAGGAACCCGTCGTCGGCAACAAGACCGGCACCGCACCCGGCATCGCCGACGTCCGCTACGACGGAAGCGGCGGCCTCACCGGCGCCGACGGCAACGTTGTCAAGGCGTTCTGGAGCAGCGGCCCTAACCACTCCACGTACGAGCTGCGCACGAAGTGGGCCGACCAGGTGGGCCCGGACAACGCCCACCCCGAATACCCGCGACCGCAGCTGACCCGCACCGACTGGCGCAACCTGAACGGCCGTTGGCAGTTCGCGGCGGCCACGGCGGGCGAGCAGCCGCCCGTCGGCAAGGACCTCGCCGAGCGCATCCTCGTCCCGTACCCCGTGGAGTCCCAGCTCTCCGGCCTCGAACGGCACGAGGACCGCATGTGGTACCGCCGCACCTTCACCGTCCCCGCCGACTGGCGGATCGGCTCCGGCAAGCGCCTCCAGCTCAACTTCGGGGCCGTCGACTGGCGGGCCGAGGTATACGTCAACGGCACGAAGGTCGCCCAACACCAGGGCGGATACGACAAGTTCAGCGCCGACGTCACCGACGCCCTGAAGCCCGGCCGCACCCAGGAACTGATCGTCGGCGTGTACGACCCCACCGACGCGGCCGCCGGCGAGAACCCGCCGATCGGCAAGCAGCGCCTGGACCCGAGCGGCATCTGGTACACACCGACCTCGGGCATCTGGCAGACGGTGTGGATGGAGCCGGTGGTGTCCGATCACGTCGACTCCCTCAAGCTGACACCCGACGTCGCCAAGAGCCGACTCACCGTGGAAGCAAAGGGAGTTCGCGACGGCGTGCCGATCACGGCGACGGCGTACGACGGAAAGTGCAGGGTCGCCACGGCCCGCGGCCGGACCGGCGGCCCGCTGACCCTGACCATCGACAACCCGCACCTGTGGTCGCCCGACGACCCGTTCCTCTACGACCTGAAGGTCACCGTCGGCAAGGACCGCGTCGGCAGCTACTTCGGGATGCGCTCCATCGCCGTCGAGAAGATCAACGGCGTCCCGCGCACGGTCCTCAACGGCAAGCCGATCTTCATGATGGCCACCCTCGACCAGGGCTTCTGGCCCGACGGCCTCTACACGGCCCCGACCGACGAGGCACTCGCCCACGACCTGAAGGTCCACAAGCAGCTCGGCTTCAACTCCGTGCGCAAGCACATCAAGGTCGAACCCGACCGCTGGTTCTACTGGGCCGACCGGCTGGGCCTGCTGGTCTGGCAGGACATGCCCGCGATGACGGCCGGGGTGAACCCGAGCACGACGGCCCGCGCCGAGTACGAGCGCGAGATGAAGCAGATGATCGACGAGCACATCAGCAGCCCGTCGATCGTCATGTGGGTCACCTTCAACGAGGGCTGGGGCCAGTACGACGAGGCCCGCATCGCCGACCAGGCCAAGGCCTGGGACCCGACCCGGCTGGTCAACTCCATGTCCGGGCTCAACCTCGGGGCCGACGGCGGCACCGGCGACATCATGGACGAGCACGGCTATCCCAGCCCCGCCCTGCCACCCCACCCCGACGGTCAACGCGCCCTGGTCAGCGGCGAGTACGGCGGCCTCGGCCTCGCGGTGCCGGGACACGCCTGGTCGGTGCAGCAGTCGTACGTCGACGTCGACCCGGCGGCCTATACCGACGACTACCTGACGAAGCTCGCCGAGGTGCACGCCCTGGCCTGCAAGGGCGGCAACGGCGCGGTCTACACCCAGATCTCGGACGTCGAGGGCGAGCTGAACGGCCTGCTGACGTACGACCGCAGGGTGCTCAAGCCCGACACGCAGCGGGTGAGGGCCGCCCAGCAGGCCTTGATCCGCGACGCTTCCCAGGCGACTCCCGCCGGCTGCCCGACCACGTGATCCGAGATCTCTCACGCCTCCGGAGGACTTCCCCATGAGATGGACCCGGCGCCTGCGCCTGTGCGTGGCGGGGGCGGTGACAGCGTCCGCGCTGTTCGCCGTGCCCGCCACCGCCCAGGCCACCGAGCCGAGCGACGGTCGACTCACCGACCTGGTCAACCCGTTCATCGGAACCGAGAACGAGGGCAACACCTATCCCGGCGCCGCCGTGCCCTTCGGCATGGTGCAGCTCTCGCCGGACACCGGCCACAACACCGGCTACGACTACTCCCAGAACCACATCCGCGGCTTCTCCCTGGTCCACCTGTCCGGCGTCGGCTGCGGCCTCGGCGGCGACCTGCCCGTACTGCCGACCACGGGCGACGTCACACAGACGGACTACGCCAAGTACGCCGCCGAGTTCAGCCACGACGACGAGAAGGCGAGCCCCGGCTACTACCGCGTCGGCCTGAAGACCGGCATCCGCGCCGAACTCACCGCCACCGCGCGCACCGGCGTGCAGCGCTACACCTTCCCCGCCACGGACAAGGCCAACGTCCTCCTGAACGCGGCCCAGTCGCTGCACACCACGGTCTCCACCAAGGTCGAGATCCTGGACAGCCGCACCGTGCGCACCGCCATCACCGGCCGCGGCTTCTGCCAGGACACCAAGCCGTACACCGTCTACACGATCACCCGCTTCGACCGGCCCTTCACCGCCTACGGCACCTGGGACGGCGGCTCAGTCGCCGCGGGCTCGAAGGCCGGCCGCGACGGCGCGTACGTACGCTTCGACACCACCAAGGACCGCACGGTCGAGGCGACCACGGCCCTGTCCTACGTCGACGCGCAGGGCGCGGCGGTCAACCTCCGTGCCGAGGGCGGCCGTTCCTTCGACGCCGTGCACCACAAGGCGCAGCAGGCATGGGAGGACCGCCTCGACGACGTGCGCGCACAGGGCGGTGACGACAGTCTGCGCCGGACCTTCTACTCGTCCCTGTACCGGTCGTTCCTGGCCCCCAACATCGGCAGCGACGCCGACGGCCGCTACACCGGCTGGGACCAGAAGATCCACCGCGCGCAGGGCTTCACCTACTACCAGAACTGGTCCCTGTGGGACACCTACCGCACCCAGTCCCAGCTGCTGTCCCTGCTCGCGCCCCGCGAAGCCCGCGACATGGCGATCTCGGTGATCAAAATTGACGAGGAGAGCGGCTGGCTGCCCAAGTGGGGCTACGGCACGGTCGAGACGAACATCATGACCGGCGACCCGGTCACCCCATTCCTCACCAACGCCTACCAGCAGGGCCTGCTCAACGGCTACGAGGAGCGGGCGTACCGGGCCCTGAAGCAGAACGCCGACGGGGTGCCGCCCGCGGACTCGCCGGCGGTGGGCCGGGAGGCGAACAAGGAGTACATCGCCCAGGGCTTCGCGCCGTACATCAAGGACCGCCCGCATGTGAAGCCGGGCGACTCGGACTACGACCACGGCGCCTCGGCGACCCTGGAGTACGCCCTGTCGGACGCGATGCTCGCGCAGATGGCGCGCGACCTCGGACACGGAGCCGACGCGGCGCGTTACGCCGCCCGCGCCCAGAGCTACCGGAACATCTTCGACCCCTCGACCGGCTTCTTCCGCGCCCGTGACGCCTCCGGTGCCTTCACCGGTCCGGCCGACCCGGCGCAGAGCGAGGGCTTCCACGAGGGCACGTCCTGGCAGTACCAGTGGCTGGTGCCGCAGGACCTGCCGGGCATGGTCGGCCTCATCGGCGGCGAGCAGGCCGCGAACGACCGGCTCGACTCGTTCTTCGCCTACGACCAGCTGCTGGCCGACCCGGCGAAGACGGCCCGCGAGGTGTGGGTCAACGGCCCCTACGACTACTACAACGCCGACAAGTACAACCCGCAGAACGAGCCCGACCTCATCGCCCCGTACACCTACCTGTCGACCGGCGAGCCCTGGAAGACGACCGACGTCGTGCACGCGGCGCTGACCCTCTTCACGGACGCGCCGACCGGCATGACCGGCAACGACGACCTCGGCACGATGTCCGCCTGGAACGTGCTGTCGTCGATCGGCATCTTCCCGGTGCAGCCCGGCTACGACACCTGGGGGCTGTCCACGCCCGTCTTCGACCGGGTCGACCTGACGCTGGACCGCCGCTACTACCCGCACGGCGCCCTGACGATCACCGCTCCCGGCACCTCCGGCACCGACCGCTACATCCAGTCGGCCCGCACGGACGGGTCGTCGTACGAGCGGACGTACCTGACGACCGGCACTCTGCGCTCCCTGCGCTCCCTCGCGTTCACGGTCGGCCCGCACCCGTCTGAGTGGGGAACGTCGCCGCAGGCGGCGCCACCTGCACTGAAGTGACCTCAAGCGCCTCTTGAGTCCCACCCCTCACATGGGGGGTGGGACTTAATCTGCTGTTAACTGTGCGTAGCTTGATCGTACTTGACCGTAATCGGCAAAGGGGGGTTGACTGCTTGCTCACCCGTCGTCGACGCGAGGCAAGCCCTTGACTTCTGACCAGCTCGCTCCTCTCGACCTGGCGTTCTGGAACCTCGAGTCCGCCGAACACCCCATGCACCTCGGTGCGCTCGGGGTCTTCTCGTCGCACTCGCCCACCGCGGGCGCGCACGCAGCCGACCTCCTCGCGACACGGGCCGCGGCCGTGCCCGGACTGCGGATGCGCATCCGGGACGTATGGCATCCGTCCCCCCTGCAGCCGCTGTCCTTCGGCAGCGCCGCCCGCGAGCCCGACCCCGACTTCGACCCCCTGCACCACGTCCGGCTGCACGCCCCGACCGCCGACTTCCACGCCGAGGCCGGCCGGCTCATGGAGCGCTCGCTGGAGCGCGGCCGGCCGCCGTGGGAGGCCCATGTGCTGCCCGGGGAGGACGGCGTCTCCTTCGCCGTGCTGTTCAAGTTCCACCACGCCCTGGCCGACGGCTTGCGCGCGCTGACGCTCGCCGCCGCGATCCTGGACCCGATGGACCTGCCGGCCCGCAAGCCCCGCCCCGAGGAGCCCAAGCGCGGCTTACTGCCCGACGTGCGCAAGCTGCCGGGGTTGGTCAGGGGCGCCCTGTCCGACGTGGGGCGCGCCCTCGACATCGGCGCCTCCCTGGCCGTGTCCAGCCTGGGCGTGCGCTCCTCGACGGCGTTCACCGCCGAGGCCACCGGCAGCCGCCGCACCGCCGGCGTCGTCATCGACATCGACGACGTACACCGCATCCGCAAGTCCGAGGGCGGCACCGTCAACGACGTCCTGATCGCCCTCGTCGCGGGCGCCCTGCGCCGCTGGCTCGACGAGCGCGGCGACGGCAGCGCCGGCGTCCGGCCGCGCGCCCTCATCCCCGTCTCCAAGCGCCGCCCGCGCACCGCCCACCCACAGGGCAACCGGCTCTCCGGCTACCTGATACGGCTCCCCGTCAACGACGCCGACCCGCTCAGCCGGCTCGACACGGTCCGCTCCGCCATGGACCGCAACAAGGACGCCGGCCCCAACCGGGGCGCGGGCGCCGTCGCCCTGCTCGCCGACCATGTGCCCGCGCTCGGCCATCGGCTCGGCGGACCGCTGGTCGGCCAGGCCGCCCGGCTCTGGTTCGACATCCTGGTCACCAGCGTCCCGCTGCCCAGCATCGGCCTGAAGCTCGGCGGCAACCCGGTCACGGAGGTCTACCCCTTCGCCCCGCTGGCCCGCGGCCAGTCCCTGGCGGTGGCCGTCTCGACCTACCGCGGCCACGTCCACTACGGGCTCGTCGCGGACGCCGAGGCCGTCCCCGACCTGGACCGACTGGCCGCCGCCCTCACCGAGGAGGTACAGACGTTGATCACCGCCTGCGGTTCCTGATCAAGGCGGGTTTGGAGGACCGGCCCGGCGCTCCGTAAAATTCGCCGTTCGACAGCGGGTGCGATCGGAGCGCCGCGACGGGAAACCAGGGAACGGCAGCGGCGATGACGGTGACAGACAACGGCTCGGCGGCCATGGACGAGGTCGTGTACGGGCCCGGTATCGACCCGGAGCGGCTCGCCGTCTGCCTCGCCGTGCTGGAGGAACTCGACAAGCTCGAGGTCGACCACCCGGACGCGATCGCCGTGCGGCGGGCCACCGCGGGCGTCTACCGCACCGTGAAGCAGCGCCGCCGCCAGGAGCGCCGTGCCGCCAAGACCGCCCACGACAAGGCCGTCACGGAGGCCACGGCGACCGGCTCCGCCCAGCGCATCGACGACGAGACGGAGGGCATCCTCCCGTCCTCGGTCACCGAGCAGGGGCGCATCGCGGGGATACTCCAGCGCCCCCGCTCCTGCTACACCTGCAAGGCCCGGTTCGTGGAAGTCGACTACTTCTACCACCAGCTCTGTGCCGACTGCGCCCGCCTGAACCGCGGCAAGCGCGACGCCCGCGCCGACCTCAGCGGCAAGCGCGCCCTGCTCACCGGTGGCCGCGCCAAGATCGGCATGTACATCGCGCTCAGGCTGCTGCGCGACGGCGCGCACACGACGATCACCACGCGCTTCCCCAAGGACGCCATCCGCCGCTTCAAGGCCATGGACGACTCGGCGGACTGGATCCACCGCCTCGAGGTCGTCGGCCTCGACCTGCGCGACCCGGCGCAGGCCGTCGCCCTCGCCGACCAGGTCGCCGAGGCCGGCCCCCTCGACATCCTCATCAACAACGCCACGCAGACCGTACGCCGCCTGCCCTCCGCCTACGCTGCCCTGGTCGACGGCGAGAGCGCGCCGCTGCCCGCCGGGGAGCTGCCCGCCCACCAGGTCATCGGTGCCTTCAACTCCGGCGCCGTCGACGGCCTGGCCGCGCTGCCCGTCGGCATCAGCGGCCTCGACGCCCAGCAGGTCGCCGACCTCGCCCTGGTCGCGGGCAACGCCAGCGTCGCCCGGCACCTCGACGGCACCGCCATCGACGCGGGCGGCCTCGTCCCCGACGTCGTCGACACCAACACCTGGGTGCAGACCATCGAGCAGATCTCCCCGGTGGAACTCCTCGAAACCCAGCTGTGCAACTACACGGCGCCGTTCATCCTGATCAGTAAGCTCCGCCCGGCCATGGCGGACGCCGCCAGGCAGGCCACGAGCGGACGGTCGTACGTCGTGAACGTCTCGGCCATGGAAGGCGTCTTCGGCCGCGGCTACAAGGGTGCGGGCCACCCCAACACCAACGCCGCCAAGGCCGCCATGAACATGGTGACGCGGACCAGCGGCGAGGAGATGTTCCAGGCCGACGGCATCCTCATGACCTCGGTCGACACCGGCTGGATCACCGACGAACGCCCCCACTACGACAAGCTGCGCCTCGCCGAGGCCGGTTTCCACGCTCCGCTCGATCTGGTGGACGGGGCCGCCCGGGTTTACGATCCGATTGTGCGTGGCGAGCAGGGCGAGGACCTGTACGGCGTGTTCCTGAAGGACTACGCGCCCGGCAAGTGGTAGGCCACCTACCGAGACGCGTGGCCCGACGTCCGTCGGGTGCCCGGCCCTGGTGAGTACCCGCGCCAGGAGTGAACATGGGCAGTCCAGACAGTATTGATCCGCGGGCGTTCAGTGACCCCCGCAACCGCTACCCGACGGACGCAGAGTTCTACGCGAGCGACCGCCCCGACCAGGGCGAACTGGCGGAGGATCGCCCCCGCGGTGGTCCCCATGATCCGTACAAGCACCCCTGGACCTGGGGCACGATCGCTTTCGTCGCGTTTGTCGTCATGATCATTCTCATGGGCATCGCACTGTTCCCGTGAGGAAGCCGCAGCAGGCGTCACGAGCGAGGTGGTGCGTATGAGCGAAGACGGTCGTCGACGGCGTACCCCTGCGCGGGGTACGCCGTCCTGACCCGGGTCCCCCCGTCCACCAGCAGATCCGCGCCGGTGACCCACTCCGCCGCGTCCGAGGCCAGCCACAGCACGGCCCGCGCGACGTCCTCCGGCTCACCGATCCGCCCGAGCGGCAGCCCGGCGGCCAGCTGATCCTCGCCCGGCTCCCACACGAAGCGCGCCATCTCGGTGCGGACGAGCCCGGGGGAGACGGAGTTGACCCGCACCTTCGGCGCCAGCTCCCCGGCGAGCTGCTGCGTCAGGTGCAGCAGGGCCGCCTTGCTCGTGCCGTACGCGCCGACGTTCGGTCCGACATGCCCGGCGCCCTCCGTGCAGACGTTGACGACCGAGCCGCCGTGCTCCCGCATCCACGCCCGCCACGCCCCCTGCACGAGCCGCAGCGGCGCCTCGACGTTCACCGCGAACGCCTCCCGCCACGCCCCGGGATCGACCTCCATGAGCGGTCCGTACGGCTGGTTCGTGGCCGCGTTGTTGACCACCACGTCGATCCGGCCGAACGCGCGCAGCGCCAGCTCCGTGACGTCCCGCAGATGATCCGGATCCCCGACGCTGCCGGCCAGCCCGACGCCGCCCAGCTCCTCGGCCGTGCGCCGCACCTCGTCCGCGTCCCGCGCCGTCACGCACACCAGCGCGCCCGCCGCGGCCAGCTGCCCGGCGACCGCACGCCCGATCCCGCGCGTCGCCCCGGTGACGACGGCGGCCCTGCCCTTGAGCCCGTATCCCTTGAGCCCGTACTCATCGAGTCCGTACGACGACGTCATCGCCGTACCGTCTCATGACGGACCGTCAGTCGACAGCCCCGAGACGGGAGTTGCGCGCGGCGACGAGCTCCAGCACCGTGCGCCAGTCCTCCAGCACGCCCGCGTCGAAGCCGGCGCTCCGGCCCTCCTCGTCCGCCTGGCGCAGGCGCTGCAGATCCTCGTCGGCGGGTACGTCGGAGCGATGGTGCTCGCGGACGAGCCGGGAGACCCGGTGGCCGAGCAGACTGCGTACCGCGTCGGCGGCGCAGCCGGGGTGGGCGGCCTCGTCGCCGGGCCGCAGGAGCGGGCCTATGGCGTGGACCAGGCCCGCCACCTGGAGTTCCTTGTCGGCGGGGCGGCGGCGCCGCAGCAGCGCGGCGGTCTGCAGCGCGTGTTGGTGCAGGTCGACCCGCCCACGCCGAAGGCCCGGGGCGTCCCAGGAGCCCCGGCAGGCGTACAGCAGATCCATCAGCTCCTCGACACTGCGCAGCTCCATGCGCCAGTCCTTCCGCCGGACGAGCCGTTGCCGTCCGTCAGCAGATCATGGCCGCGTTTCGATTCGGCCAACGGGACTTGAACTGCGTGGCCTGTTGGGTGCTCCGTCGAAGGCCCGGCTCTCAGCTCGCCCGTGACGCGTCCGCGTCCTCGGGAAGCCGCTGCCCCGTCACCGCAGAGAAGCAGTGCACGCCGTCCGTGCGGATCGCCACCCGGAGCGCGGCCCCCTTGCCGTACGTGGGGCGTCCCGGCAGTCGTACGACGATCCGGGCGAGCCCCTCGCCGGACCATGCGGTCGTGTGGAGGTGGACGACGGCGCCGGTGTCCTCGACCGTCTCGACGACGAGGTCGAGGCCGGGGGTCTCCCGGTCGTCCGGCGGGAGGAAGTCGAAGTGCTCCGGCCGGACGCCGAGCACGATCTCGTCGGCGCCGCCGGCTCCGGCCGCCCGCAGGGTGCCGCGGGGCAGCGGTACGTTCAGGGCGCCGAACCGGGCGCCGTCCGCGGACAGCGGAAGCCGGAAGAGGTTCATCGCGGGCGACCCGATGAAACCGCCCACGAACGTGTTGGCCGGGCGCGCGTAGACCTCCTTCGGCCTGCCCACCTGCTGCAGCACGCCGTCCTTGAGCACGGCGAGGCGATCGCCCATGGCCATCGCCTCGGTCTGGTCGTGGGTGACGTACACCGTGGTGATGCCGAGGTGGTTCTGCAGCCGGGCGATCTGGGTACGGGTCTCCACCCGCAGCCGGGCGTCGAGGTTGGACAGCGGTTCGTCCATCAGGTAGACCCGCGGGTCCCGCACGAGTACCCGCCCGGTCGCGACGCGCTGCCGCTCGCCGCCCGCGAGCGTCCTGGGCCTGCGGCCCAGGTAGTCGTCGAGGTCGAGGACGGTGGAGGCGTACTGAACTCGCTGCCGGGCGCGGGCTTTTGACATGCGGGCGATCTTCAGGGCGAAGCCCATGTTGTCGGCAGCCGACAAATGCGGGAAGAGGGCGTAGTCCTGGAACACCATCGCGATGTCCCGGTCCCTGGGCGGAAGATGGGTGACGTCACGGACGCCGATGAGGATGGATCCCGAGTCGACGTCCTCCAGCCCGGCGAGCATGCGCAGGCAGGTCGACTTTCCACAGCCGGAAGGACCGAGCAGGACCATGAACTCACCGTCCTCGATCTCGAGGTCGAGCGAATCCACGGCCGGCCGGTCCATCGACGGGAAGCGCCGGGTGGCCTTGTCGAAGGTGACAGACGCCATGAATCCCCCTCCCGGACGGGTCCCTCGAACCCAGCATGGAACGGGTGTTGCCCTTCGGTAGGCCTGTAGGCCGAACGAGTGACAAAAGAGAGACCGGAAACCGGACAACTTAGGATAGTAGCCCCAAGTTTGCAGCCCCATAGAGCGGATGCCCGCTCATTTGGTTAATCTGGAGCAGACGGGCAGCACGATCGGGTCCCACCCACACCCACGTCCGTCCCGGGGCAAGCCGGATTACAGCGGCCTGTTCTCACACGAGTTACCGGCGCCACCGCGTCCGAACTGCTTTCGACTCACACCCGAGCGGGCGTCAGGCGCCGGACCGCAGAGTTACCGGCCCGCCCCGAGGGTGACCCGACACATAAGGAGTGCGCGGTGACACCAGAGAAGACGAATCGCGAACAGCGCGCCAAGGAACGCACGGAGCGCGCCGGCCGACGGTCGGACGAGCTCGGCAGCCTGGAAGTCTGGGCCCATGCGGCACCGATCCGGCTGGCGGGTTACGAGGACGACCTCGCCGAGCCCCACATCCTGCCCAGCGTCGACTGACTCCCTCACCCTCGACTTTTGATCGAGCGGGAGGGGCCCCACGCAGGACCCTCGCGATCGCCGACCGCATGGGCGTGCGAAACTCACGCCCATGCAGATCAGAGAAGCCGCGGCCGACGACTGGCCGCGGATCTGGCCTTTCTGGCACCGCGTCGTCGCCGCCGGTGAGAGCTACACATGGGACCCGGACACCTCCGAGGAGGCTGCCCGGGTCCTGTGGATGAACCCGGCCAAGCGCGTCTACGTCGTCGAGGACGAGACCGGCACGGTCGTCGCCTCGGCCTACGTCACCCGCAACTACGGCGGCCCGGCGGCCCACATCGCCAACGCCGGCTTCATGGTCGACCCCGCACACTCCGGCCGCGGCATCGGCCGCACCCTGGCCGAGTACGTCCTGGCCGCCGCCAAGTCCGACGGCTACCGGGCGATGGTCTTCAACGCCGTCGTCGAGACCAATCCGGCCGTGAAGCTGTGGACGTCCCTGGGCTTCACGATCCTGGGCACGGTGCCGGACGCTTACGAGCATCCACGGCATGGGCGGGTGGGGCTGCACGTGATGTACCGGGCGCTCTGAGCGGGCCCGGCCCTGCCGTGGTCCCCGGCGCGCGCACCATGAAGACGTCGATCGGGTCCTGGGCCTCCACGGCGAATCCGTGGCGCTCGTAGAGCCGACGGGCCGCACTGCCCTGCAAAACGTTCAGTCCCACGGTCACGCCCTGCACGTCCGTCCGCTCCAGCACCGTGCGCAGGACGGCGGATCCGAGCCCGCGGCCCTGGCAGTGCGTGGCGAGGTAGAAGTGCTCCAGCCACTGTCTGCCTTCGGCGGGCCGGACGGTGACGCAGCCGGCGAGCTCACCGCCGATCTCGATGATCGACGTGTGCTGTGGGGAGAAGGAGTCCCGCAGCCGCTGCCGGACGCGGTGCTCGTCGTAGCGTCCGAGGCGTTCCAGGTCCGCACGCATGACCGCGGCCCGCAACTCGGCGATCACCTCGACGTCCTCCGCGACCGCTGAACGCAGTGTCCAGTTCGCGGCAGGCGTCGACGAGGTCCGTGCGGGCACCGCTTGCTCCGATCCCATCAGTCCTTGCGCCCCGTCACCGCGACGGTCACACCCAGGCCGATCATGGTCAGGCCGCCCACTCCGCCGACCGCGGAGAGCCGTCGTGGTGACCGGGCGAACCAGTCGCGGGCGGTCGCCGCGGCCAGGCCCCAGATGCTGTCGGAGGCGACCGCGATGGCGTTGAAGACCAGGCCGAGCAGCAGCATCTGCACGGTGACGTGACCCGCGTCGCGGTCGACGAACTGGGGCAGTACGGCCGCGAAGAAGACGATGGTCTTGGGGTTGGTGACGCCGACGGCGAAGCCCTCCCAGAAGGTGCGCAGTCCGCCGTGGGCCACCCCGCCGCCGGTGAACGCCGCCCGCAGCGAACCGCGTTCGCGCCATGCCTTGACGCCGAGACACACCAGGTAGGCGGCGCCGGCCAGTTTGAGCACCGTGAACACGAGGACCGAGCGTTCCACGACGGAGCCGATGCCGAACGCCACGGCCACGACGAGCAGATAGGCGCCGAGCGTGTTGCCGACGACGGTGGTCAGTGCCGCCCGGCGCCCCTGCGCGAGGGCCCGCCCGACCACGAACAGCACGCTCGGGCCGGGTATCACGATCAACAGGAAGGACAGCGCCGCGAAGGCGAGAAGGCGGTCGGTGGACATCATGCGCTCCATGCAAGCACGGGGAGGCGCAGGTCTTCAGCCCGTTTTTTTCGGGGTCTACGCCTCGGCCTGCCCGGTGGACGTGGGCGGCGCGCTGCGCCGGCGCAGGCGGTGGGCGAGGGGGACGGCCGCCGCGCCGAGGGCGAAGCCGTAGACGGTGACCAGGCCGTGGCCGTTCTCCTGGGCCAGCCACATCGCCAGGCCGGCCGCCGGCACGCTCAGCGCGAGCAGACGTTGCCTGGTGTCGGTGGTGGTCAGGAGGAGGGCCGCCGCGAGAGTGGCGGCCAGGAAGTACGTGGCACCGGAGCTGCCGGCGAAGTTGCGCGGGTCGGTGCTGCGGTCGGTCTCGCCGAACAGGGCGTCGATCCGCTCGGGCAGCAGGATCCCGGCAGCGAACAGGACCAGCATCAGCGGGCCGCGCCAGAACCACTGCGCCAGCGCGGCGGTCGCGGCCAGGGTGACGATGTTCCACAAGGCGCCGAAGAAGCCGCCGTTCTGCATGAAGACCGACGTCACCACGCGCCACCAGCCGCTCCTGCGCGGGTCGCTGTCGAGCGCGTCCATCGCCCCGGACCAGCTGTGCTGGAGTACCACGGCGCCGATCGCCACCGCGGTGAGAGCGACGGCCGCCCACGGGACCGGGCGCCCGCGCAGGGTGTTCTCACCGACGAGGGCCAGGCCGCCCTTGAACATCAGCACCATCAGCGCCGCGGTGGTCAGGTTGAACACGATGGCGCCCACGCGGATCAGTTCCCCCGTCGAGAGATCGTGGTTGAAGGTCGATGAGCACGATAGCCCCTACTCCGGCGGCGCCGTAGCGCCTAGTCCAGCGGCGCCGTCCGCTGCCACGGATGCAGCCTCTCCAACTGCTGCGCCAGCTCCAGCAGCATCGCCTCCGAGCCCGGACGGCCCACCAGTTGTACGGCGCAGGGAGCGCCGGAGGGGAGGGAGCCGAACGGGACGGACATGGCCGGCCAGCCGGTGAGGTTCCAAGGCGGGGTCATCGGGGAGTAGTTGGAGTTGGCGAGGACGTTGGGGAGCCAGCCCCGCTCGTGCCAGGCCACGGACTTGGGGGAGCGGCGGGCGAGCGCGGGGGTGAGCAGGACGTCGTACTCGGCGAAGAACGGCTCCATGCGGCGGCGCAGTTGGTCCCGGCTGTCGCTGGTGCGGACGCTGTTCAGGAAGCGGCGGCCGATGGCGGCGTGTACGCGCGTGCGTCGGGTGAGCAGGCGTGGGTCCAGGTTCCGGGCGTCCACCGCCGTGCCGGCCGTCCAGTGGGCGAGGGACGTCGTGCCCAGGGACAGCGGGTAGGGCGGGTCGGCGCGCCGGACCTGGTGGCCGGCCTTGATCAGGACGCCGGCCGCGTCCCGGGCCGCGGCCGCGTACGGCTTGCCGACCGTGACGCCGAGCAGGGGGCTGCGCAGCGAGACGGCGATCTTGCGCATGGCGGGCTCGTCCGGCGCGGTGGCCTCGGTGTCCGCGAGCACGGCCAGCATCAGGCGGGCGTCCTCGACCGTCGTGGCCAGCGGGCCGTTCTCGGACATGCCGAACCAGTCGCCCTCGCCGATGCCCGCGGGGACCACTCCGTAGCCCGGCTTGATGGTGACGAGACCGCAGTTGGCGGCCGGGATGCGCAGCGAGCCCATGCCGTCGTTGCCGAGCGCGATCGGTACCAGGCCGGCGGCGACCGCGGCCGCGCTGCCGCCCGAGGAGCCGCCCGCCGTGCGGGTCAGGTCCCACGGGTTGCGGGAGGTGCCGTGCACACCCTCGGTGGTGCCGAACACGCACAGCTCGGGCACGTTGGTCAGCCCCACGACCACCGCGCCCGCCGCCCGCAGCCGGGCCACCGTGACGTGATCCTCCTCGGCGGGCGTGTCCGGCGTCGCCGCGGAACCGATGCGGTTGGACTCGCCGCGTACGGCGAGGTTGTCCTTGACGGCCACCGGCACGCCGGCCAGCGGCAGTTCGGCAAGGTCTCCGCGGGAGGCCACCTCGTCGGCCTCGGCGAGCGCCGCCTCGGCCCGCACCACCCGGAACGCGCCGACGCGTGCGTCGAGCCGCTCGATCCGGTCGAGGTGCTCGGCCACCACTTCACGGGGCGTGGCCCGCTTCTCGCGTACGGCGGCGGCGATCTCGGCGGCGGTCCGGCCGACCCAGCTGGTCACGGGCGCTCCTCGGGGTGCGGTGCGTGGCACTACTGATGAGTACGGAGAGCACTCTGCCCCGCTGCGGGCTCCGCGTCGAGAGCGCCTCCTCTTGGACATTCGGGCGGCTCTTCTTGGACTTTTCACGGGGTGGCGGTCGGCCATGACGCCTTCCCGCAGGTCATCCGATCAATAGGGCAACTCCCGAGCGATCACACCCCATTGACAGGCTCCTGGGCCAGCCCAATCATCAGACCTCGGATGAATCGGGAGCCGCTCATGAGTATGAGTCCCTGTCCAAGACGTCAGGTCCTGGGTGCCGCGGCAGGAGTCGCCGCGGCGGCCGCCCTGCCCCTCACCGTTGCGACCGAGGCGCACGCCGCCGAACCGGTCGACGACCGGCCCGGACCGGAGTGGGTGCCCGTCCCCGACCCGGTCCCCGTCCCGCTCGACAGCCTCTACGACAACGACGGCATCGACACCGCCGCCGCCCCCGGCGGCGACTTCGACGGCTCCGGCTACACGTTCCCGGGCGAGGAACTCCCCGCGGGCCGCGTCGAGGTCGACGGCATCCCCTTCCTCTTCCCGGCCTCGACGGCGGGCGCCAAGAACAACGTCGTCGCGCTCGGCCAGCGCATCGACCTGCCCAAGGGGAGCTACCTGTCGGCCGTCTTCCTCACCGCCGGCAGCTACGGCAACGCCTCCGGCCGGGCCACCGTCCACTACGCGGACGGCTCGACCACCACCGCCGGCCTCACCGGCGCCGACTGGTACTCGGCGGGCGGCTCCCTTTCTGCGGCCTACCGCTACAAGCCGGACGGCACCAAGGACGAGCACGGCGTCGGCATCGGCACCTCGGAGGTGTGGACCGACCCGCGACGCGAGGCCGTCGCCATCACCCTGCCGGTCACCAACCCGGCCGAGGCCGACAAGACCTCCCTGCACGTCTTCGCGCTGTCCCTCCAACCCGTCGCCCAGGGACGGGCGTTGGCGCTGCGCGACGCCCACTCCACCAGCTCCCTCCTGCGGTCCACCGGCGCCCAGAGCGTCGAGGCCACCGTCGTCAACGCGGGCACCGTCGCGATCCTGACCGGCGACGACGTGTCCGTACGCGTGGACGTCCCCGGCGCCCGCACCGTCGAAGCCGCCCGCATCCGCCGCCTCGACCCCGGCGAACAGGCCCGCGTTCGCGTCGGCATCCGCAACCGCACGGGCACCGCACCCGGCACCCTGCGGGACGGCTCGGTGAACGTCAGCGGCCGAGGCGCCCAAGTCACCTCACAAAAGGGCGCGTTGACCCTCGGTGTCGCCGACTACCTGCCGACCGGGACCTCCCTCGCCGGCCACCAGGCGCCGTACTGGTTCAACGGCGCCAAGTTCGGCATCTTCATCCACTGGGGCGTCTACTCGGTGCCCGCCTGGGCGCCGGTCGGCAAGCAGTACGCCGAGTGGTACTGGGACCAGATGCAGGACCCGAACAACCCCACCTACGCCCACCACCGGGACACGTACGGCGAGGACTTCGCCTACGACGACTTCATCCCGCGCTTCACCGCCAAGAAGTTCGACCCGCGCGCGTGGGTCGAGCTGTTCCGGGACGCCGGCGCCCAGTACCACGTGCTGACCTCGAAGCACCACGAGGGCTTCGCCCTGTGGGACACCAAGGTCTCCGACCGCAACGCCGTGAAGCTGGGCCCGAAACGGGACCTGATCAAGGAGCTGTTCGCCGCGTCCCGGCGCTACGCCCCCGAACTCCACCGCGGCCTCTACTTCTCGATGCCCGAGTGGTTCAACCCGGACAACCCGTGGATGGGCCACGCCCCGCGCAATCCGTACACGCTGGAGCCGGTCCCGTACACCGGATACACCGCGGGCAAGGACTACGTGAAGGACTTCCAGGCCCCGCAGATGCTGGAGCTGATCGACGGTTACGACCCGGAGATCATCTGGTGCGACATCGGCGGCGTGAACGACAGCCTCCATGTCCTCGCCGACTACTTCAACCACGCCAAGAACCGGGCCCGTCCGATCGACGTGACCGTCAACAACCGCTCGGGCATCGCCTTCCACGACTTCACGACGCCCGAGTACACGACGTACGAGAACACGGTCGTCGCCAAGTGGGAGTCCAGCCGCGGCCTCGACCCCTACAGCTACGGCTACAACGGGGAGACCCCCGACGACGCCTACATGAGCGCCGAGGAGGTCGTGCACAGCCTCGTCGACATCGTGTCCAAGAACGGCAACTTCCTGCTCGACATCGGCCCGCGTGCCGACGGCACCATCCCGGAGATCATGCAGACGCGGCTGCGCGAGACGGGCGCCTGGCTCAAGGTCAACGGCGAGGCGATCTACGACACGACGTACTGGTCGCGGATGGCGCAACTCGGCGAGGACCTGCGGTTCACGGTCCGCCCCGACCGGGCCTTCTACATCCACTCCCTGACCCGGCCGGGCGCGAAGCTCACCGTCGAGGCACCGGTGCCGGTCCGCTCCGGCGACAAGGTGACGATGCTCGGCCACGACCGGCCCCTGACCTGGAGCGTCAACAACGGAGCACTGGTGATCGACGTACCCGAGACAGCCCGGAACGCGGGACAGCACGTGTGGGTGTTCAAGGTGGAGTGGCATGGGTGAGTTCAGAAAGAGACTGCTGCGTCTGCTCGGCGTCGCGGCGGCGCTGACACTGCTGGTGGCGCCGACATCGGCGGTCGCGCAGGAGAAGCAGCAGACGCCGGTCACGGTGCCCGCACTGACCAACTGGGCGGCGGAGTCCGGCAGTTACCAGTACGGCAAGGGTGCCAGGCTGGTGGCCGACAGTCCGGCCGAGCGGCGGGTCGCCGGCACCCTCGCCGACGATCTGCGAGCGGCGGGCCACGGCACCGTCCCAGTCGTCCGCGGCGGCGCCCGCACCGGCGACATAGTGATCGACGTCCAGGCGTCCCGTGGCTCCCTGGGTGCCGAAGGCTACGAACTCCACGCCGGCAAACGGCTGTCGGTGACCGGCGCCACCGAGACCGGCGCCTTCTACGGCACCCGCACCGTCCTCCAACTCCTCGCGCAGGGCGACGGGATCCCCGCCGGACGGACGGTCGACGTTCCGCGCTACAAGGAACGCGGCGTCGGCGTGTGCGCCTGCTACATCCACATCACGCTGCCCTGGCTGGAGAACCTCGTCCGGGAGATGGCGTACAACAAGCTCAACCAGCTGCTCGTCGAGCTGAAGGTGAAGAGCGACGCCCACCCCGAGGCCAACACCTGGGGCTACTACACCAAGGACGAGATCCGCAGGCTCGTCGCGCTCGGCGACAAGTACCACGTCGAGATCATCCCCGAGATCAACTCCCCGGGACACATGGACCCGTGGATCGAGAACCGCCCCGACCTGCAGCTCACCGACTCCGACGGCAACAAGCAGCCCGCCCGGCTCGACGTCACCCAGCAGGCGGCGTTCGACTACTACACGAGCCTGATGGACGAGTACGCACAGGTCTTCACCGCGAAGTCCTGGCACATGGGCGCCGACGAGTACATGCTCGGCTCCGACTACTCCAAGTACCCGCAGATGCTGCGCTACGCCCAGGAGAAGTACGGCGCGAACGCCACCCCGCAGGACGCCTACATCGACTTCATCAACCGCGTCCACGCCTACGCCGCGAGCAAGGGCAAGAAGCTGCGCATCTGGAACGACGGTCTCACCGGCGCCAACACCGTTCCGGTGGCCGCGGGCACGACGGTCGAGCACTGGCTGAACGTGAACACCAAGCCCAGCCAACTCATCGCCCAGGGCTACCCGTTGATGAACGCCGCCTACTCGCTCTATCTCATCCGCGGCGGCTTCCACTCCGACACCGCGTCGCTGTACGACCAGAGCTGGGACCCGCGCAGCTTCGACGGCGAGAAGGTGACCTCCAGCAAGGGCATCACCGGCGCGAAGATCAGCCTGTGGCCGGACAACGGCCGTGGCGAGACCGAGAACGAGGTCGCCGTCGAACTCTGGCCCGCGCTGCGGCACATCGCGCAGGCCACCTGGGGCGATCCCCATCCCGACGCCACCTACGCCGAGTTCACGGCGCGCGGTGCGGCCGTCGGGCATGCGCCCGGATGGCGGGACCTGACGCGGCTCCCCGTGGCCGACGGCACATACACCTTCCGTACGAGTGGAAAGTCCTTCCAGGCCCAAGTCACCCGCACCGCCGACGGATACGCGACCGTCAGCACCGCGGCCGGCTGCCTCGAGGTGAGCGGCGGCAAGCTCACCCTCAACGTGCCGCTGCAGCCCGGCGTGGAGGCGACGTGGAACACCTGCGACCCCACCGACACTCTGCAGCGCTGGCAGTTGGCTGACGCGTCCGGCGGCTTCCACCTCGTCAACACGATCACGCAGATGGCGCTGACCGTGACCGACGACGGCCGGCTCGTGCAGTACCCGCCGGACCGGCGCACCCCTGCCGTCTGGCACCTGACCGCACCCTGATGTGAGGAGTTGACCTCGCATGGCCCTCTCAAGACGCCTCTTCGTCACCTCGGCCGCCGTGCTCGCCGCCACCGGCCTGCCCGCACTGCCCGCCTCGGCGGCCCCGCGCCCCGACGAGTCCCGCTACCGCATCCCCGTCGGCCCCGGCGACACCGAGGCCGACCTCGTCCGCAAGGCCTCCCAAGTCCGGCCCACCGCACGGCAGATCGCCTGGCAGGCCCTGGAACAGACCGCGTTCCTGCACTTCGGCGTGAACACCTTCACCGGCCTGGAGTGGGGCACCGGCGACGAGGACCCGAACGTCTTCCAGCCGACCGGCCTCGACACCGACCAGTGGGCCCGCGCCCTGCGCGACGGCGGCTTCACACTCGCCATCCTCACCGTCAAGCACCACGACGGCTTCGTCCTCTACCCCTCCCGCTACACCAACCACACGGTGGCGTCGAGCAGTTGGGAGAGCGGCCACGGCGACGTGCTGCGCTCCTTCGCCGACTCGATGCGCCGCCACGGCATCAAGGTCGGCGTCTACATCTCGCCCGCCGACGAGAACCAGTACCTGCACGGTGTGTACGCCAACGGCAGCGCCCGCGGCACCCGTTCCATCCCGACCCTCGTCGACGGCGACGACCGCTCCCCGGACCGCTTCTACACCCTGGACGCCACCGACTACGGCGCCCACATGCTCAACACGCTCTACGAGGTCCTCACCGAGTACGGGCCCGTGGACGAGGTGTGGTTCGACGGCGCCCAGGGCCGTATCCCGCCCGGCAAGGTCGAGGACTACGACTGGGACAGCTGGTACAGCCTGGTCCGGACGCTCGCCCCCGACGCGGCCATCGCCGTCACGGGACCCGACCTGCGCTGGGTCGGCAACGAGAGCGGCCTTGCGCGCGAGGACGAATGGAGCGTCATACCGGTCAAGGAGAACCAGTACGGCCGCACCGACTGGGCCCTGTCCTACGACACCCCCGACGAGGGCAGCCGCGAGGCGCTCGTCACGGCGCAGCCGACGACGGACTACCTCCAGTGGTGGCCCGCGGAGTGCGACGTGTCCATCCGCGACGGCTGGTTCTATCACGCGGACCAACTGCCCAAGAGCGTCGACGCGTTGACGGACATCTATTTCGGATCCGTGGGCCGCAACTCGGTGCTCCTGCTCAACGTCCCGCCGGACACGGACGGTCTGCTGCACGGCACGGACGTCACGCGGCTGCGCGAGTTCCGCGAGCGGATCGAGAGAGAGCTCCCCGAGGACCTGGCGCACCGGGCACGGGTCACCGGCGCCTCCCGCGTGCGGGCCGTCGACCTCGGCACCGAGCACGAGGTGGACCGCATCCGGCTGGCGGAGGACATCCGCCACGGCCAGCAGGTCGAGAGCTTCGTGGTCGAGGCGTACCGCGACGGTGCCTGGACCGAGGTCACCCACGCCGGAACGATCGGCGCGAGCCGCATCCTGCTCCTGCCGGCGCCCGCACGGGCCCGGCGGTGGCGCGTGCGCGTGACGGGCGCGCGGGACACCGTGAAGCTCGCACGGTTCGAGTTGTACCGATCACGGGTCTGAGGGGTACCCGGAAGAAACGAGCGGTCACCGGGGTGTCGGCGCTCTGGTGGCCGCTTCTTCTCTGCGGGTTACGAGGACCCGGCCGAGGTGGTCCCCTCCGTGGCCGTCCGGCGCAGCAGGAAGTTCACCGCGGTCATGGTCAGGACCGGGTCGCCGTGCTGGTCGAGGACCTCGATTCCGGTGTGGACGAGTCCGCGGTCCGGCCTGGAGCGTGAGACGCGGGTCTGACGGACGGTCGTGCGCAGGGACAGGCTGTCACCGGGCCGGACGGGCCGTACCCAGCGCAGTTCGTCGATGCCGGGGGAGGCCAGGCCGCCCACCTTGCTGATGTAGTGGTCGGCGTACATCCGCATCATCACGGCGCAGGTGTGCCAGCCGCTGGCGATGAGCCCCTGGTAGGGGCCCCGCAGCGCGGCCTGCGGATCGATGTGGATGCCCTGCGGATCGAACTCCCCGGCGAACCGGAGGATGTCCTCCTCGGTCATGGTGACGCTGCCGTAGACGTAGACCGCGCCCGGCACGTAGTCCTCGAAGTAACGGTCCTCGATCGGGACGGCGAAATCCGCGTCGCTCAGCGTGATGGTGGTCGGTGCTGTCATTCGCCGCACGATAGCCGCCGGATGATCCCGCGGCGCGGCGGACTCAGGTGTCCTTCAGGGCCTGTTCCAGGAAGGCCACCGAGTCCACGGCCGGTGAGGCCACCAGGCTGAGGCGGTCCATCACCGCGAGGTAGTGGTCGACCTCCTCGGGCTTGTCCAGGTACAGGGCGCTGGAGAGCTGCTCGAGGTAGACCACGTCGGGCAGGTCCGGCACCGGGAAGCGCAGCACGGTGATCGGGCCGCCGGCCGCCGCGTGGCCGCCGACGTGGAAGGGCAGCACCTGGAGCGTGACGTTCGGCAGGGCGGCGGTCTCGATGAGGTGCTCGAGCTGGGCGCGCATCACGTCGGCCCCGCCGAGCGGACGGCGCAGCGCCGCCTCGTCCACCACGACCCACAGCTTCGGGGCGCCCGGCTTGGCGAGCAGTGCCTGCCGCTTCATGCGCAGCTCGACGCGGCGCTGGACCGCGTCCGGGGAGCTGATGGGGTGGCCGAGCCGGATGACGGCCTCGGCGTACGCGGCGGTCTGCAACAGGCCCGGGATGAACTGGACTTCGTAGGTACGGATGAGGGAGGCGGCCTCTTCCAGCCCCAGATGCTGTTCGAACCAGCTCGGGAAGGCGTCTCCGTACGCACGCCACCACCCGGGTTCGTTCGCCCGCTGCACAGAATCCAGGAACTCCTGGCGTACGTCCGGCTCATGGACGCCGTACAGGGTGAGCAGGTCGGCGATGTCGCGCTGTTTGAAGCCGACGCGGCCCAGCTCCATGCGGCAGAGCTTGGCGTCCGAGGCGCGTATCGACGAAGCGGCCGTGGGGCGGCTGATGTTGAGGGACTCGCGCAGGCGGCGCAGTCGCGTGCCGAGCATGATGCGCTGGACCGTCGGTCCGCCGCGCTGGAGGCTCAGGACGTCGACGCCGGAGGGGAGGGGTTCTGGTTGAAGTGCCGTCATGGTCATCCCCTCGGCCGCCGCACCGGCTGCGTCTGCATGTTTTTCGGGACTCAACCAAGGAGGGTAGCACCGAGGTGTCGTACGGCTGCGGTGAGTGAAGTGGCCGGAAGGCGCCGACCGTTGAGAGGTGACCGGCGCCTTCCGGCCGTCCACGGGTGAGCCTGACCTCAACGGCCGGGGAGTAGGCCGTCGAAGTCGCCGTCCTTCACGCCGCGGACGAAGGCGGAGATCTCGGCGCCCGTGTAGACGAGCGCCGGACCTTCGGGGTGGCGGGAGTTGCGTACGGCGACGCTGCCGTCCGGGAGTGCGGCGAGCTCGACGCAGTTGCCCTCGGGGTTGCTGTGCTGGCTCTTGCGCCAGACAGCCCCCCTCAGCTGGGTGGCAGGCATGCCGTTGCTCACGTGCTGCATCTGAAGCCTCTTCGAGATGAGGTCGCGGGCGGCTCTGCAATTGCATCCTCAATTGCATCCACGAGTGGTGTGCGGGACGATAGCGCTCGGTCCCGACCGCTCGCAAGATCGTCTGCAATTGCAGCGGTAATTGCCGATGCACTTGCGTACGTACTGCCGGACGTAGCACGATACTTCGCACAGATGTAGCGCTCGGTTGTTCTCTCCGCAGGGGTCCCAGGGGTAGCGATGTCCGCAGAGCAGGTCGCAGAACCAGTGGACCCCCCGCGTATCGAGGCGACTTGGGAGTGGCTGTGCCGGGCCGTGGACCATATCGGCAGACCCGGGCCCGGGTTGAGCTTTCCCCTCGCTCCGGCCTCCGGCGACGGGCTCGGCCCCGCCCACTGCTCGGTGCTCGTCGTACCGCCGATTCCCCAATCCGCCCACATCGCCCGGGACTTCACGAGGACCACGCTGGTCGGCCGGACCGCGGACGAACGCGTCGAGGACATGTCGGTCACGGTGTCGGAACTGGTGAGCAATGCCCTGCGCTACGGCCGGGCGCCGGGCGCCGAGGGGGAGTTGCAGCCGGCGCTGTGGCTCGCGTTCTGGGACCGGTGGTCCTGCGCCGTGTGCGCGGTCACCGACGAGAGCGACCGGGGCCCCGTCGCCGTGGAGGCCGACGAACTCGCGGAGTCGGGACGGGGACTGCAGGTCGTCTCGGCGTTGAGCGACACCTGGGGCTGGAACCCACGGGCCGACGGCGGAAAGATCGTCTGGGCGTTGTTCAGGCTCTGACGCCCCGTTTGCGTACTGCTCTTCCTCGGCTCCTTCAGACCTTGCGGCCGATACCGCAGATCGCGTCCACCCCGGAATCGGAAGTCGAGCGGCTCACGTCGTCGGGCGCGGGGTGCCACTGCGCGGTGGGGACGATCCCGGGTTCCACGAGCTCCAGGCCGTCGAAGTAGGCCGCGATCCGCTCGGGCCCGCGCAGGTGGTAGGAACTCGGGGAGTTGGCGTTGTACACGGAAATGGCCTGGTTGAGCGCCTCGTTGGTGTCGGTGCCGTCGCTCAGGGCGAGGTAACTGCCCGGGGGCAGGGCGTCGAGGAAGCGGGCCACGATGGCTTCCGGCTCGTCGGAGTCGGGGATCTGGCCCAGGATGCCGAGCATGGTCAGCGCGACGGGTTGGCTGAAGTCCAGTGTCCGGGCCGCCACTTCGAGGATGCCTTCGGGATCACGCACATCGGCGTCGAGGTAGGCGCAGGCGCCCTCCGGTGTGCTGGTGAGCAGGTCCTCGGCGTGCACCAGCACCAGGGGGTCGTTGTCGACGTACACGATGCGGCTCGCGGGGGCGATCCGTTGTGCGACCTCGTGGGTGTTGTCGACGGTGGGCAGGCCGCTGCCGATGTCCAGGAACTGGCGTATGCCCGCCTCGGCGGCGAGATGGCGCACCGCCCTGACGAGGAAGCGCCGTTGGAGACGGGCGAGCAGCGCGATGTCCGGGAACATCCGCAGGATCATCTCTCCCGCCTCGCGGTCGGCGGCGTAGTGGTCCTTGCCGCCCAGCAGGAAGTTCCACACACGGGCCGAATGCGGCCGGTCCCGCTGCAGCCGGTCGGTCGGCGGGTGGTCTTCGGAGGTCATGGGCGAAGCCTCACACGGAGTGGGCCGCGGTGTCCGGTCCTTCGTGCGCACAGCCCCTGCCGCAGAACTCGCGTAGATCGGCACCGCAGGCGCAGTGGCGGACGGAAGCGGGGACGCGGCCCCGCCACTGCGAGTCTCGGCGCAGTTGCGAGAGGCCCGGGTGGCGGCAACCCGACCGTGCAAGGCTCACCGCCTCACCGCCTCACCGCCTCACCGCGTCACCTCGGCCACGTCCATCGCGCATCACTGCCCGTGCAGGCGCTCCTCGGGTCAGCCGGCCATACGGCCCCGGTGGGTGTCGAAGCGCCGCCATTCCTCGGCCCACGCTTCCATGCGCCGGCGCTCCAGACGTCCGCGTACGCACTGCGCGCTCCCGATGGCGGCCGCGCCGACGGCCAGCGCGGCAAGCGCTCCCACCCAGACTCCCTCGGACTGTGCCTGCGAGGGGCTGGGGGGCCTCGACGCCAGTCGGCCCTGCCGGTCCGTCCACACGGTGACCTGCGCGCCCTTCGCCGTGCCGGGGGACACCTTCGTCTGGCCGGTGCGCGGTGAGCCGTCCGGCGCGGCCCAGCGCACAGTGACCCATACCTGGTTGTCGTCGACGGCCGGGACCGCTGTCCTGCCTGCCGTGCCTTCGGTGAGGACGGCTGCGACGGCGTGGCGTTCCCGCCCTTGTCGGTCGAGGTTCCGCTCCACCGCGCCGGCCGCGGTCACGCCCACCAGCAGGCCTCCCGCCATCGCGAAGACCCAGGCCGCGAGCACGAGCCATACCTCGATCACATCACTGCGCCGACGGAGGGAATTGCGCCGCCACCGCCACATCCAGCGGCTCGTGCCACATGCCCTGGCCACGGTCGACACCCCCTTACGAGTACCGACAACCCCTCTCCCAGTGTGCGCCCCGGATCGTCGCGGGGCCTCCGCACGCCAAGGAAGAGCAGGTGGACGGGGTGCGCGGCGCCATTCCAGTCGTGCGGTCCGCCGCCCCGTCCCTCGATCAGGCCGCGGCCGTCGGCCTCCGTGCGAGGGCCGGCCACGCTCACCACGGCGCCGGCGAGCCGATGCCGGCCACTTCGCGTGGTTCGGCGCTCAGGCGTGCGGCGTCCTGGCCCGGTGGCAGGCCGAAGTGGCGGCGGTATTCGCGGCTGAACTGGGAGGCGCTGTCGTAGCCGACCGCGAATCCGACGTCCGCGACGTCCTCGGTGGTGCTCATCAGCCGCAGGCGGGCCTCCTGCAGGCGGATCTGCTTCTGGTACTGGATCGGCGTCATGGTCGTCAGCGCGCGGAAGTGCCGGTGGAACGGGGACGGGCTCATCCCGGACAGGCGGGCGAGGTCCTCGACGCGCAGCGGCTCCGTGTAGTGGTCGCGGATCCAGCGCAGGGCGTGGCCGATCTGGGTGACACGGCTGTCGGCCAGGCCGATCTGCCGTACCAGCGCGCCCTGTTCACCGTTGATCAGCCGCCAGAGGATCTCCCGTTCGATCATCGGGGCGAGGACCGGTGCGTCGGCGGGGTGGTCGAGCAGCCGGACCATGCGGACGACGGCGTCGAGGAGGTCGGCGGGTGCGTCGCTCACGGCCAGAGCGGCGGCCGAGGGTGCTCTGCTGTTCCGTCCCGAGCCCGTCTCCAGGAGCAGCGAGGCGATCACGGCGGGCCGCAGGGCGAGCCCGGCGCCGAGCAGCGGACGCTGCGAACTGGCCTGCGTGACATGGCCGGTGACCGGCAGTCCCAGCGGCACCACCAGGTACTGACCGGCGCCGTAGTCGTAGACGCGGTCGCCCAGGACGAGTCGCTTCGAGCCCTGGGCGACGAGCGCCAGCACCGGATCGGCGATACCGGCGCGCGGCGGCGTCGGCCGGTGGTCGGCGGACAGCAGCAGTCCGTCGACCGCGGCGGTGGACCGCCCCGCATGCCGGGCGATCAGGGTGCGCAGCTCATCCAGGGACACCCTCCGATTGAAGACCGTGGCCGCACTCCGCGCAACGTCGATCCGGGCGACTTCGACAGGATCGTGCAAGAGACCGGTGGGATCGCTCTAACAAGTGTGCTGGTCAGAGTGGTTTCCTCGAAGAGTCCCTGTCCCTCCGAATCTCCCACGGAGCATTTCATGGCACTCGACTCGTACGTCGGTCTCGGCCGCAGCGGCCTCAAGGTCAGCCCCTTCTGTCTCGGCGCGATGAACTTCGGGGAGGACGGCGGGTTCGGCTGCAGCGTCGAGGAGTCCCAGAAGATCCTTCAGGCCTACCTCGACCGCGGCGGCAACTTCGTCGACACCGCGAACTTCTACACCAACGGCCACTCGGAGGCGATCCTCGGCGACTTCCTCACCGCCCGCCCCGGCCTGCGCGACCGTCTGGTCCTGGCCACCAAGTTCTACGGCAACCTCCACCTCGGCGACCCCAACGGCGGCGGCGCGAGCCGCAAGGCGATCACCGGCCAACTGGAGGAGTCGCTACGGCGGTTGCGCACCGACTACGTCGACCTGTACTGGCTGCACAACTACGACTGGTCCACCCCCGTCGAGGAGACCCTGCGCACCCTGGACGACCTCGTCAGCGCGGGCAGGATCCGCTACGTCGGCTTCTCCGACACCCCCGCCTGGTTCACCGCCAAGGCCCACACCATGGCGCTCCTGCGCGGCTGGACGCCCGTCACCGCTCTGCAGATGGAGTACTCCCTGCTGGAGCGCACCATCGAGGGCGAGCTGATCCCGCTCGCCCAGGACGCCGGGATGGGCGTACTGCCGTGGAGCCCGCTGAAGAGCGGCTATCTGTCCGGCAAGTACCGCCGGGACCAGGCCGGTCCCGCCGACACCAGGCGGTCGGCCGTCCTCGGCCTGCCCAGTGACGCCCAGTTCACCGTGATCGAGGCCCTCGCCGCGGTCGCCGAGGAGATCGGCGCGAGCCCGGCGGCCGTAGCGCTGTCCTGGGTGCAGAGCCGTCCAGGCGTCAGCTCCACCCTCATCGGCCCCCGCACCCTGGAGCACCTCGAGGCCAACCTCGCCGGCCTCGACGTACGGCTGACCGCGGAGCAGACCGCGACCCTGGACGAGGTGTCGGCGCCGACGCTCAACTTCCCCCACGACCTCAACCGCAACGTGGGCCCGATGCTCAAGTACGCGGGCGCGACCGTCGACGGCGCACCGAGCCCGGTGTATCCGCCGCTGCTGGAGAGCGCGGCACGGTACTGACTCACCCGCCCCGCGCCACCCCCGTACTGTCCCGCACGATCACCCGAGGCACCGGTACCCGTACGGTCCGTGCCGGGCCGCCGTCCAGCAGTGCGGTCAGCTCGCGGGCCGCCGTGCGACCGAACTCCACGCTGTCGCGGGACAGGGCGGACAGCCACGGCTTGACCATGCGGCACAGGGCCGAGTCCTCCCAGGCCACCACCGACACGTCGGCCGGTACAAAGAAGCCGAGTTCGATCGCGGTGGCCACTCCCGCGACGGCCATCACGTCGTTGTCGTAGATCAGGGCGGTCGGGGGAGCGGGGCCCTGAAGGACCCGGCGGGTGACGGCCGCGCCCTCCGCGTCCGAGTAGTCGGTGGTCACCGACTCCACCTCAGACAGGCCCCGGCGCCCGGCCTCGGCGCGCAGGGTGCGGATACGGCGGTCCGTGTGGGCGAGGCCCGGCAGGCCCGCGATGTGCACGATCCGGCGGTGGCCGAGCGCGTACAACTCGTCCACCACCGAGGCCATCGCGCCCGCGTCGTCCGCCCACACCGTCGACAGCCCGGGATGGCGTTCGTCGGGGGCGCCGCCGATCACCACGGCGGGCAGGCCGAGTTCGTCCAGCAGGTCCGGTCGGGGGTCGTCGGTGCGGGGGTCCACGACCAGTACGCCGTCCACGCGGTGCTCGGCCCACCAGCGCCGGTAGACCGCGCACTCGTCGGCGACGTCCTCCACCACCTGGAAGAGCAGGCCGAGATGACGCTCCGCCAGTACCTCCTGTATGCCGGAGACGAGTTGGAGGAAAAAGGAGTCGACGCCCAGGGTGTCCGCGGGCCGGGCCAGGACGAAGCCGACCGTGGCCGCACCCTCCCCGGACAGCTGGCGTGCCGCCGTGCTGGGCCGCCAGCCCAGCTGCTCGGCGACCCTGCGCACCCGGTCACGGGTGACCTCGGAGACTCCCGGACGGCCGTTGAGCGCGAAGGAGACCGCGCTCTCCGAGACGCCGGCGCGCTGCGCGATGTCCTTCATCGTCGGCCGGCGGGCCGGGGAACGTCTGGCTGGCACCTCGCTCACCCTTTTCTCCGCAGTCGTAGCTAATGCGCTTGAGTGCGAGAACCCTAAAGCGCATTAGCGATGAGTGGCAAGTTCTCGATCACGCGCCTCTGACCTGCACTAATGAGGAGCCTATTTCTTTAGCTGGGACCAATCCATTGACTTTCCCGGAACGCCCCGGGCATGGTCGCTGGCGTCACCGCCGCCGACACTCCGAGGGAGCCGTGTCACCGTGCCCACATCCCGCAGAACCTTCGCCGCAGCCGCCGTCGTCGCTCTCGTCCTGCCGCTGAGCGCCTGCGGCTCCGGGAGCGACGACAGCGGCTCGACCGACGCCTCCGGCAAGGTCGAGGGCGACATCACCTTCCAGACCTGGAACCTGCGCGCCAACTTCAAGTCGTACTTCGAGGGCGTGATCGCCGACTTCGAGAAGAAGTACCCGGGCACCCACGTGAAGTGGGTCGACCAGCCCGCCGAGGGCTACGCCGACAAGATCAGCGCGGACGCGGCCGGCGGCACCCTCCCCGACGTCGTGAACGTCTCGCCCGACCTCGTCGCCCCGCTCGCCAAGGCCGGTCTCGCGCTCGACCTCGACAAGGCGGCCGCGAAGTACAAGAAGGAGTACCTGGCCGGGGCCTGGGCCAGCCATCGGATACCGGGCATGACGGGGACGTACGCCTTCCCCTGGTACCTGAACACCGGCCCGCTGTTCTACAACAAGTCCCTGTTCAAGGAGGCCGGTCTCAACCCCGACCAGCCGCCGAAGACGTACGACGAACTCTTCACCGACGCCCTGGAGTTGGCGAAGAAGAGCGACGGCAAGGTCGCCACCCTCGCCAACGTGCCCACCGTCGAGGACTTCGGGCGCTACGGCGTCGAGCTCATGAACAAGCAGGGCACCGCCTTCACCTTCAACGACGCCAAGGGCATCGAACTCCTCACCAAGTACAAGGAGTTGTACGACGCCAAGGCGCTCGACCCGCAGGCGCTGACCGCCACGCCCGAGTCGTCCGGCAAGAAGTTCCTGACCGAGGCCGTCGCCATGAACCCCGGCAGCGCCCTCGACCTCGGCAACTTCAAGAAGCAGGCGCCGAACCTGTACAAGAACATCGGCATCACCGACCAGATCACCAGCACCGGCCACGTCAACATGTACGTGATGGGCGTGATGGTCAACTCCAAGACCAAGCACACGCCCGCCGCCGTCGCCTTCGCACACTGGGTCACCGACGCCGAGCACCAGATGTCCTTCGCCAAGAAGGTCGCCATCTTCCCGAGCACCGCCGGCTCGCTGGACGACCCGTACTTCACCAAGGAGGACGGGACGGATGAGACGCGCGTCCGCATCGCCGCCGCCAAGTCGCTGAAGAACGCGGTCAATTACACGCCCGTCCTGTTCAGCGAGCAGATGAAGACGGCGCTGCGCAACGAGGTCGCCAAGGCACTGCAGGGCAAGGAGAGCCCCAAGGCGGCGCTCGACAACGCTGTCAAGGCCTGCAACACGCTCCTGGCGCAGCAGGGCTGAACCGTCATGGCGAGTTCGACTGTTCCCACCGGGCCCCGGGTGCGGCGGCCCGGGCAGCTGCGCCGCGTCAGGCGCCAACTGCCCACCAGCCCCTGGCTGTTCGCCGCCCCCGGGCTGCTGATCACCGGCGTCTTCATCCTGTACCCGTTCGTCTCCACGCTGGTCAACGCCTTCACCGACCGGCGCACCCTGATCCCGGGCCGGTTCGTGGGCCTCGCCAACTTCCGCGAGCTGCTGCACGACGACATGTTCTGGATCGGCCTGCGCAACAGCACGCTCTACGTCCTCGGGGTCGTCCCCGCGCTCGTGATCCTGCCGCTGCTGCTGGCCCTGCTGGTGCAGAAGAACATCCCCGGCATCACCTTCTTCCGGTCCGCCTTCTACACGCCGGTCGTCGCCTCGATCGTCGTCGTCGGGCTGATCTGGGTGTGGCTGCTCGACGAACGCGGGCTGATCAACTCCCTGTTGGAGACGATCGGCGTCGGCCGGGTCGGCTTCCTCAGCGACCAGTGGCTGCTCCTGCTGAGCGCGATGGCCGTCACGGTCTGGAAGGGCCTCGGCTACTACATGATCATTTACCTGGCGGCGCTGGCGAACGTGCCGCGCGAACTCCACGAGGCAGCCGCCGTCGACGGCGCGGGCGCGGTTCGCCGCTTCCTCAGCGTCACCGTGCCCGCCGTCCGCTCGACCATGGTCCTGGTCGGCGCGCTGTCCTCGGTCGCCGCGTTCAAGGTGTTCTCCGAGGTGTACCTGATGGCGGGCCCCAGCGGCGGACCGGCCGGTGAGGACACCACCCTCGTCATGCTCGTCCAGCGCACCGGCACCGGCCTGACCGGCCGCGTCGGCTACGCCTCCGCCATCTCGGTCGTCGTCTTCGTCGTCACCGTCGCGCTGATGCTGCTCGTGCTGCGCGCCGACCGGAGGGAGGAGACATGAGCGTCGCGGAGAAGGTGCGACCCGTTGAGGCGCCCGCGCCCGCGCGGGAGCCCCGCGTCACCGACGAGCACGGCCGTCGCATCCGGGTGTGGGAACTCGTCCTGCGCTATGTGCTGTTGCTCGCCGTACTCGCCCTGACCGTCGGCCCGTTCCTGTGGCAGCTGTCCACCTCGCTCAAGGGGCCGACCGAGGACATCTACAGCTCCCCGCCCAGCTTCCTGCCCGGCCACCCCACCCTGCACAACTACGAGCGGGTCGCCGACACCATCCCCGTCTGGGACTACGCGTTCAACTCGCTGAAGGTCGCCACCGCCAACGTCGTGACCAACTGCGTCGGTTCGGCCCTCGCCGGCTACGCCCTGGCCCGCCTGCGCTACCGGGGCCGCCGCGTCGCCACCCTCGCCTTCATCCTGGCGATGCTCGTGCCGGTGGAGGGCATCATCATCGCCCAGTTCACGACCATGCGGGAACTCGGCCTCAACAACACCCTCGTCGGGGTCGTCCTGCCCGGCTGCATCGGTGCCATGAACGTCCTGCTGATGCGCAACGCCTTCCTCAACCTGCCGTACGAGATCGAGGAGGCCGCCTATGTCGACGGCGCCAACGTCTGGCAGCGGTTCCTGCGCATCGCCCTGCCGGCGGTGAAGGGAACCCTCGCCGTCGTCGCCATCTTCGCCTTCATGGGCGCCTGGGACGACTTCCTGTGGCCGCTCATCGTGCTGAGCGACCCCTCCAAGTTCACGCTGACCATCGGCCTCAACTACCTGCACGGCACCTTCGCCAACGACGAACGGCTCGTCGCCGCGGGCACGGTCATCGCCGTGGCACCGCTCATCGCCCTCTTCGCCTGTCTGCAGCGGTACTTCTTCCGCGGCGTGGGCGAGGGGGCCGTCAAGGGCTGACCGCCGCCGGACCTCGAGACCCACGCCAAGCTTCAAGGAATACCGCATGCCTCCTGCCGTGCGCTTCGGCGTCAACTACACCCCCAGCGAAGGGTGGTTCCACCACTGGCTCGACTTCGACCTCGACTCCGTACGCGCCGACCTCGACTCCATCGCGGCCCTGGGCCTCGACCACATCCGGGTCTTCCCGCTGTGGCCGTACTTCCAGCCCAACCGCGCGCTGATCCGGCCGCGCGCCGTCGAGCAGTTGGTGCAGCTGGTCGACGCGGCCGCCGAGCGTGGACTCGACGTCAACGTGGATGGTCTGCAAGGGCACTTGAGCAGCTTCGACTTCCTGCCGGCCTGGACCCGGACCTGGCACCGGCGCAACCTCTTCACCGACCCGGACGTCCTCGACGGTCAGGCCGCCTATCTGCGCACCCTCGCCGCCGCCCTCGCCGACCAGCCGGGTTTCATCGGCATGACGCTCGGCAACGAGGTCAACCAGTTCTCGGCGGGCCCGCATCCGGACCCCGACCGGGCGACGTCCGACGAGATCGACGCCTGGCTCTCGCGGATGCTGGCCGCCTGCGAGGAGGGCGCCCCCGGGAAGCTCCATCTGCACGCCGAGTACGACGCGACCTGGTACCAGGACGACATGCCGTTCACCCCGGCCCAGGCCGCCCGCCACGGCGCCGTCACGGCCGTGCACTCCTGGGTCTTCAACGGCACCGCCCAGCGCCACGGCCGCACCTCCGTGCCGACCGAACACCACGCCGCCTACCTCGTCGAACTGAGCAAGGCCTGGGCCGACGACCCGCACCGGCCCGTCTGGCTCCAGGAGGTCGGCGCGCCCGCACCCCTGATCCCGCCCGAGCACGCCGCCGCCTTCACCGGGGCGACCGTCGCGGCCGCCCTGGACTGCCCCGACCTGTGGGGCATCACCTGGTGGTGCTCCCACGACGTGTCCCGTGACCTCGCCGACTTCCCCCAACTCGAGTACGGCCTCGGCCTGTTGACGAACGAACGACAGCCGAAGGACACGGCACGGGTGCTGGCTCGGGCAGCGGCACGCGCATCCGCCCGCACACCACCCGCGCCCCGTACGACCGCGCTCGTCGTGCCCGCCGAACCGGCCGCGCGCTCACTCTGCGCCCCGGGCGGTCCGGTCTTCGACGCCTACTTCCGGCTGACCGCCGACGGCGCCCGGCCCACGACCGTCCTGGACACCCGCGCCGACGACAAGGACCACCTCGCCGCGCGCGGCATCACCGAAGTCGCAACTCCCGAACAGGTACTCCCCACCCCACAAGGAGGCACCAGCTCGTGAACCCCACCAGACGCACCGTCCTGCTCGCCGGCACAGCGGCCGCCCTGCTCCCGCCGCTGCCCGCCTTCGCGGCTCCGAAGGCGGACGCCGCCGCGACACCGCCGTACGCCTCCTACTGGTACCCGGACTCGCTGCCCTCGGGCACACCCGGCACCGGCATCACCTGGCGCAGCCTGAAGAGCTGGACGGCCGCCGGTGACACCGACCTCGCCTTCAACGCCGCGTCCGTGCCGCTTGCGCCCCGGTTCACCCCGACCCCGGCGAACACGACCGCCCGCTCCGGACAGGCACGCATCCAGTCGCTGGTGTCCTTCGGGCCGACCTCCGGCAACCCCTCGCAGGGTGCGGCCACCGCCGACTACTACGCGCTCACGCACTGGGCGTACGTCGACGAGCTGGTGTTCTGGGGCGGCTCGTCCGGTGAGGGACTCGTCCTCGCTCCGAACGCGCCGATCGTGGACGCCGCCCACCGCCACGGCGTGCCGGTCCTCGGCAACATCTTCCTGCCGCCCACCGCCTATGGCGGTCAGTTGCAGTGGACGCGGGACCTGGTGCAGAAGGACTCCGCCGGGCACTACCCGCTCGCCGCCCAACTCGTCGCGGTCGCGGCCGCGTACGGCTTCGACGGGTGGTTCGTGAACGCGGAGACAAGCGGCGGGAACACCGCGCTTGGGACCGACATGCTGGGGTTCGTCAAGGAGCTGAAGTCGCTCGCCGCGGCCAAGGGACAGCGGGTGACCTGGTACGACGCCATGACCGTGAACGGCACGGTGAGCTGGCAGGGAGCGCTCAACAGCCAGAACCAGGCGTTCTTCCAGGCCGCCGACGACATGTTCGTCGACTTCCGCTGGAGCGCGGGCACGCTGGCCTCGTCCGGGCAGAAGGCCGACCAACTGGGGCGCAGCCGCTACGAGTTGTGGGCGGGTGTCGATGTCGAGTCCAACGGGTCCGGTACGAGCGTGAACTGGGATGCGATGGTGCCGACGAGCAAGGCGCACATCGCCTCGATCGGCTTCTACCGGCCCGAGTGGACGCGCAACCACCTGCCCGCCTCGCGGACCCCGGCCGACTTCCACGCCGCCGACGACCGGTTCTGGACCGGGCGGTCCCTCGACCCGTCCCAGCCGGACGCCACCGACCCCTGGCGGGCGCCGGCGGTGTCGGTCGCGGACCGGTCGACGGTGAGCGGCGTGCCGTTCGCGAGCACCTTCAACACGGGGCACGGACTGCGCTGGTACGAGGACGGGGCCGTCGTCTCGGACACGCCCTGGAACCATCTCGGGCTGCAGGACCGGTTGCCGTCGCGGCGGTGGGTGGTGCGGACGGAGGGGCAGCGGCCGGCTGTGTCCTTCGACTTCGCGGATGCGTGGCGTGGCGGCAGCAGCGTGCTGGTGGACGGTGAACTGGACGAGCCGGCGGTGCTGGATGTGTATGCGACACGGCTGGCGATCGGTGTTGACACGGTTGTCGAGCTGACGCATCGGACCGACGTGGGTGGTGTGAACGTCGAGCTCACTGTTGCCACCGCTGAACCGAGTGCTGCGGGTGCGACGCCGCCGTACACCTATCTGCCTGTGAACTCGGTCAACGGGAGGCGCGGTGCGGCTGTGAAGTCGGTCAACGGCTGGCAGACCGTGACCGTGCCGCTCACAGGCCTCTCCGGGACCGTCCATGCCATCGGTGTGCGGCTCACGGCGACCGACGGCCCGGTGACGTGGCGGCTGGGCGGCCTCGCGGTGCGGGACTCGGTCGCTACGCCCGCCGCTCCCTCCGCCTTCCGGATCAGCGGCGCGAGCGGCGGAGACCTGCGCTTCACCTGGAACCCCGCACCCGGCGACGTACGGCACTACACGCTGCACCGCCTCCTGGCCGACGGATCCCGCCGCTTCCTCGGCGGCACCTGCCAGCACGCCTACTTCGTCGAGGGGCTCCAGGCCGAACAGGGCGAGCAGGCGGCGCGGTTCGAGCTGCGTGCGGTGGGGGAGCTGTACACCTCGTCGGACCCCGTCACCGTGACCCACCCCTGGTGATCACCCGAGACCGGTGACCACCGGTCGCTACCGGTGACCACCGGCCACCGGTAACCACCCACTACCCGGACGATCTACGGAGCACCCCGCATGCATGACGACCGCAGCCTGGTCGAAGCCCGCCTCAAGCGCGTTCTCGACGAGCGCATCCGCCCCGCCGTGTACCCCGAGTCCGTACCGCTCGAGGTGGCGGTGTGGCACGCGCCCGGAGAGCCGGTGCCCGTCGCCGAGGGACTCGCGGCCGAGCCCGAGCCGATCGAGGTGGGCGCCCGGTGGGGTGCTCCGTGGGGGACCAGCTGGTTCCGCGTCACCGGGACGGTTCCCGAGGCGTGGGCCGGAAGGACGGTCGAGGCGATCCTCGACCTCGGCTTCGACGAGAACATGCCCGGCTTCCAGTGCGAGGGCCTGGTCCACCGCCCCGACGGCACCCCGGTGAAGGGCCTCAACCCCCGCAACCAGTGGGTGCGGGTGGGCGCTCCCGTCGAGGGCGGCGAGGAGGTACGGCTGCACGTCGAGGCCGCGTCCAACCCCGTCATCCTCGACTACCACCCCTTCCTGCCCACGCAGTTGGGCGACAAGGAGACCGCCGGCAGCGATCCGCAGTACACCCTCGCCCGTATGGACCTCGCCGTCTTCGACGAGACGGTGTGGCAGCTGGTGATCGACCTGGAGGTGCTCGGCGAGCTGATGGCCGAGCTGCCGGTGGACTCGGCGCGCCGCTGGGAGATCCTGCGGGCGGTGGAGAGGGCGCTCGACGCGGTCGACCTCCAGGACGTCAACGGCACAGCGGGCGAAGCCCGTTCACGACTGGCCGACGTCCTGGCCGCGCCCGCCGTCCCCTCCGCCCACCGCATCAGCGCCGTCGGTCACGCGCACATCGACTCGGCGTGGCTGTGGCCGCTGCGCGAGACGGTCCGCAAGGTCGCCCGTACCACCTCCAACATGACCGCCCTCCTCGACGACGAACCCGACTTCGTCTTCGCCATGTCGCAGGCCCAGCAGTGGGCGTGGGTGAAGGAGCACCGGCCCGAGGTGTGGGCGCGGGTGAAGAAGGCGGTGGCCGACGGACGGTTCGTGCCGGCGGGCGGCATGTGGGTGGAGTCGGACACCAACATGCCGGGCTCGGAGGCGATGGCCCGTCAGTTCGTGCACGGCAAGCGGTTCTTCCTCGACGAGTTCGGCATCGAGAACGAGGAGGCCTGGCTGCCGGACACCTTCGGCTTCGCCGCCGGACTTCCGCAGATCATCAAGGCGGCCGGCTCCAAGTGGCTGCTGACGCAGAAGATCTCCTGGTCCCAGACCAACAAGTTCCCCCACCACACCTTCCGTTGGGAGGGCATCGACGGCACCCGGATCTTCACGCACTTCCCGCCCGTCGACACCTACAACTGCTCCATGAAGGGCAGCGAGATCGCCCACGCGGCACGCAACTTCAAGGACAAGGGCGTCGCCCGCCACTCCCTCGCGCCGACCGGCTGGGGCGACGGAGGCGGCGGCACGACCCGCGAGATGGTCGCCAAGTCGGCCCGGCTGCGCGACCTGGAGGGCTCGGCGACCGTCGTCTGGGAGACCCCGCAGGAGTTCTTCGAGAAGGCCGAGGCCGAGCACCCCGAGCCGCCCGTCTGGGTCGGCGAGCTCTACCTCGAACTCCACCGCGCCACCCTCACCAGCCAGGCCAGGACCAAGCAGGGCAACCGCCGCAGCGAACACCTCCTGCGCGAGGCCGAACTCTGGGCCGCGACCGCCGCCGTACGGACCGGACACCCTTATCCGTACGAGGAGTTGGACCGCATCTGGAAGACGGTGCTGCTGCACCAGTTCCACGACATCCTGCCGGGCTCGTCCATCGCGTGGGTGCACCGGGAGGCCCGGGCGACGTACGAGCGGGTGGCCGCCGAGCTGGACGCGATCGTCGTCGCGGCCCAACACGCGCTGGCCGGCGAGGGGTCGACGCCGCTGGTCTTCAACGCGGCCCCGCACGCGCGTGCCGGTGTACCGGCGGGCGGTGCGGCCAGGGCGGTCGTCGAGGGCGGGACGACACTGACTCCGCGCCCCGGCGGCGGACACGTCCTCGACAACGGCCTGCTGCGGATCGAGATCGACGCCCGGGGCCTCGTCGTATCGGCCCACGACATCGAGGCGGACCGGGAGACGATCGCACCGGGCCGGGCGGCCAACCTCCTCCAACTCCACCCCGACTTCCCGAACATGTGGGATGCCTGGGACGTCGACGAGTTCTACCGCAACACGGTCACCGACCTCACCGATGCCGACGAGGTGACGCCCGCCGGCGACGGCGCATCGGTGCGGATCGTGCGGTCCTTCGGTGCCTCGCGCGTCACGCAGGTGCTGTCGCTGCCGCCGGGGGAGCGGCGGCTGGTCCTGGACACGGAGGTCGACTGGCACGAGACGGAGAAGTTCCTGAAGCTCGCCTTCCCGCTCGACGTGCACGCCGAACGGTACGCGTCGGAGACGCAGTTCGGGCACTTCCACCGGCCCACGCACACCAACACCTCATGGGAGGCGGCCAAGTTCGAGGCCTGCAACCACCGCTTCGTCCACTTCGAGGAACCCGGCTGGGGCGTGGCGGTCGTCAACGACTCGACGTACGGGCACGACGTGACCCGCACGGTGCGCACGGACGGCGATCGCGGTACGACCACCACGGTCCGGGTGTCGCTGCTGCGTGCTCCACGCTTCCCGGACCCCGAGACCGACCAGGGCGTCCATCGCTTCCGGCACGCGCTGGTGCCGGGGGCGGGGATCGGGGACGCGGTGCGCGAGGGGTGGCGGATCAATCTGCGGGAGGGGCGGATCAACGGGGCAGGGGCGGTCGCCCCGTTGGTGACCGTCGATCACGAGGCGGTCGTGGTCACCGCGGTCAAGCTCGCCGACGACGGCAGCGGCGACGTGGTGGTCCGCTTCCACGAAGCCCATGGAGGACGCGCCCGGACCACGCTCACGGCCGGCTTCGAGGTGGCGGGCGTGACGGTGACGGACCTGCTGGAACGCCCACTGCCCGAGGCGGCGCCCGAGCGGCACGAGGGCAGCCGGGTCACCGTGCGGCTGCGCCCCTTCGAGCTCATGACCTTGCGGTTCCGGCGAGCCTGACGCGGCGGCCCGGTCCGGGCATGATGTCCCGATGAGAAGAAGAACGGTCACCGACGGGGACTGGGCCGCCGATCCGGACCCCGTACTGGCCCTCGCGCGGCAGGACTTGGCGTTCTACGGACGCACACGCGACAGATCGCGACGGACGCACTACGCGACCGAACTGGGCGGCCTCGCCACCACCTCCTCGACGGTCGTGGCGGCGGGGCTGCACGCGCCGGCCTGGCTGACCGCCCTGATCGCCGGCGGTGCCGTCTTCTTCACCGGCATGCGCCAGCTGTTCAGCCCCGCGGCGCGGTGGGTCGTGACCGGGCAGTCCCATGAGACCTTGCGGCGGGCCGTCGACCGCTACCGGCTGCTGCCGCCCGCGGAGCGCGACGCGGCGGCGCGGGCCACCCTGCAGGCGACCATCGAGGAGGTGGGCAACAACGAACTGCGGGAATGGTCCGACACACAGGGGCAACGCACGGACCCGCAGAACGCGTGAGCGGACCCACGAAACGCACAAGAGCCCCGGGCCCGACGCGGTGCGCGGCCCTACCGGCGCCCTACGGCCCGAGCTGCGTCCGCAGCCACTGCTCCACCTCGCCCACATGCGCGGCCGCCGCCGCCCGGGCCGCCTCCGGATCATGGGCGACCAGGGCGCGGTGGATCGCCGCGTGCTCGCGGCGGGTGCGGGCGAAGGCGCCCTCCTCCTGGTAGCCGCGCCACACGCGGGCACGGAAGGTGCGGGAGGACAGGCCCTCCAGGATGGCCGCCATGGTGTCGTTGCCCGCGGCCGACGCGATCTCGCGGTGGAAGGCGAGGTCGTGGGCGAGGATCTCCTCGGGGTCGTCGGTGGCGTTCATCGCGGTCAAGTGCTTCTCGACCTCGGCCAGTTGGTCCGGGGTGATACGGGCCGCCGCCAGCGCGGTCGCCGTCGACTCCAGGATGCGGCGGACCTCCAGGAGCTCCACCAGACGCGGGCCCCGTGACAGGTCGGCGACCACGCCGAAGGTCTCCAGGAGGTCGCCGGCCTCCAGCTGGGTGACGTAGATGCCGGAGCCGTGCCGGGCCTCCAGGACACCGAGCACCGTGAGCGCGCGGATCGCCTCGCGCATCGAGCTGCGGGAGATGCCCAGCTGAACCGCGAGGTCGCGCTCGGTGGGCAGCCGCGCGCCCGGCTCCAGGCGCCCCTCCGCGATCATCGCCTTGATCTGCTCGATGGCGCGCTGCGGCACGGTGCCCTTCTGCGGGGCTGTCTCGTCCATGCCGTTCCTCCACTCACCGGGTGCGCCGCAGTCTAACCGGCAAGGTGGTCGGACCACTACGGCCGGAATCCGTGAAAATTCGGCGCTGGAGGGTGTTCTTCCGGGGGAGTGGTCTGATAAGTATGCCTGCATCTGCTGGAACACGCTCAACGAGGAGCCGCCAGATGCCCGGCAAGACAGTGGGGAAGCGGAACAGGATTCGGATGGCAGGAATGGTCGCCGCGGCCGCGAGTGTCTCGCTCGCGCTCGCCGCATGCGGCAGCACCAAGGACACCGGCGGCTCCGGCAGTGCGGGAGGCGGCGGCACCGGCAAGGTCGGCGTGATCCTGCCCCTGCTGACCTCGCCGTTCTGGCAGTCGTACAACGACTACGTGCCGAAGATGGCCAAGTCCGAGGGCGTCGACGCGCTCAAGACGGTCAACTCCAACAGCGACCCCTCGCAGCAGATCACCGACATCAACAACCAGCTCAACCAGGGGGTGAAGGGACTGGTCGTCGCCCCCCTGGACAGCGCCGCCATCGAGGCCGGACTCGACCAGGCCGAGCGCAAGGGCGTGCCGGTCGTCGCCGTCGACGTGGCGCCCGACAAGGGCAAGGTCGCCATGGTCGTACGCGCCAACAACGTCGCCTACGGCGAGAAGGCCTGCGAGTACCTCGGCCAGCACATCACCAGCGGCAAGGTCGTGCAGATCATGGGCGACCTGGCCTCCGTCAACGGCCGGGACCGCTCCGAGGCCTTCCGCGCCTGCGTGAAGAAGAAGTACCCCAAGCTCAAGGTCCTGGAGATCCCCGCCAAGTGGGAGTCCGACACCGCGGCCTCCAAGCTCGACACCCTCCTCAATGCCAACCCGGACATCAAGGGCATCTACATGCAGGCAGGCGGCGTCTACCTCGCCCCGACTCTGCAGACCCTCAAGTCCAAGGGGCTGCTGAAGAAGGCCGGCACGGCGGGCCACATCACCATCGTCTCCAACGACGGCATCCCGCAGGAGTTCGACGCGATCCGCAAGGGCCAGATCGACGCGACCGTCTCCCAGCCCGCCGACGCCTACGCCAAGTACGGCATGTACTACATCAAGGCGGCGATGCAGGGGAAGACGTTCAAACCCGGTCCGACCGACCACGACTCGACGATCGTCAAGCTGCCGAGCGGCATCCTCGAGGACCAGCTGCCCGCCCCGCTGGTCACCAAGGACAACGTCGACGACGCCAAGCTGTGGGGCAACACCGTCAAATGAGCGTCCAGGAAAGCCCGTTGGTGCCCCTCGTCGAGGCGCGGGGCATCGTCAGGCGCTACGGCCCCACCACCGCCCTCGCGGACGGGCGGCTGACCGTGCTGTCCGGGGAGTCGCACGCCCTCGTCGGCCGCAACGGCGCCGGCAAGTCCACCCTGGTCAGGGTGCTCACCGGCCTCGAGGCACCCGACGAGGGCACGGTCCACTTCGACGGCGAGCCCGCACCCCCGCTCGCCGACCGCGACGCCTGGCGCCGCAAGGTGGCCTGCGTCTACCAACACCCCACGGTCGTCCCCGAGTTGACGGTCGCCGAGAACCTCTTCATCAACCGTCAGCCACAGCACCGCGGCTTCATCAGCTGGCGCCGGCTGCGGGCCGAGGCGGCCCAGCTCCTCGACACCTGGGACGTGCGCGTCGACCCGGAGGCGCGCACCGCCGACCTCAAGGTTGAGGACCGTCAAATGGTGGAGATCGCACGGGCGTTGAGCTTCGGCGCCCGCTTCATCGTCCTCGACGAGCCGACCGCCCAGCTGGACAAGCGCGAGATCGAGCGGCTCTTCAGCCGCATGCGCGCCCTGCAGGACTCGGGCGTCACGTTCCTGTTCATCTCGCACCACCTCCAGGAGGTGTACGAGGTCTGCCAGACCGTCACCGTGCTGCGCGACGCCCGCTGGATCACCACGGCCCCCGTCGCCGACCTGCCCAGGGCGGCCCTGGTGGAGGCCATGGCGGGCGAGTCCATGGAGGTGATCGCCGAACAAGGCCTGCAGGAAAGGGCTGTTGACGACAGCGCCCCCGTGCTCCTCGACGCCCGCGGCCTCACCTCGGACGCGTACGAGGACATCGACCTCACCGTGCGCCGCGGCGAGGTCGTCGGGCTCGCCGGCATCAGCGGCAGCGGCAAGATCGAGCTCGCCGAGTCCTTCGCGGGGCTCTACACCCCGACCGGTGGGACAGCTCAACTCGACGGCAGGAAGCTTCCGTTCGGGGACGTGCAGGCCGCCCTCAAGGCCGGCGTCGGCTGCGTCCCGCGCGACCGGCACGACCAGGGCATGGTCGCCGGCATGACCATCGGCGACAACGCCACCATGACCGTCCTGGACCGGCTCGGCCGCTTCGGCTTCATCGGCACGGACCGCAAACGCGGCTTCGCCGCCGAGCTGATCGACCGTCTCGACATCCACACCGAGGGCCCCGAGCAGCCGGTCTCCGACCTGTCCGGCGGCAACGCGCAGAAGGTCGTCATGGCCCGCGCCCTCGCCTCCGACCCACGGCTGCTCGTCCTCATCAACCCCACCGCGGGCGTGGACGTGAAGTCGAAGGAATCCCTGCTGTCCCGCGTGGACACCGCCCGCGAGGACGGCACCGCCGTACTGGTCGTCTCCGACGAACTCGACGACCTGCGGCGCTGCGACCGCGTCCTCGTCCTCTTCCACGGCCGCGTCGTCGCCGAGCATCCGGCGGGCTGGCGCGACCACGAGCTGATCGCCTCCATCGAAGGAGTGGACCATGGCTGACACCAAGGCTCCGCCGGTGAAGCCGGTGAGCGTGCCCGACGCGCGGTCGGCGAGGGCTGTGCTGTTGCGCCGGGCCCGCGAACTCGCGCTGGTTCCCGCGCTGTTGCTGCTGCTCGTACTCGGGGCCGTACTGAACGACTCCTTCTTCACCGAGGCCACGCTGATCTCCATCCTGGCCTCGTCGGCGGCGCTGGCGATGGTGGTGCTCGCCGAGTCTCTGGTGCTGATCACCGGCAAGTTCGACCTGTCGCTCGAATCCGTGGTCGGTATCGCGCCGGCCGTGGCGGCCCTGCTGGTGCTGCCGGCCGCCGAGGCCGGCTGGGGCACGGAGCTCCCCGCCGGGCTCGCCCTGTTGGCCGTCCCCCTGGTGGGCGCGGCCATCGGCGCCTTCAACGGCATCCTCGTGGTGAAGGTGAAGCTCAACGCGTTCATCGTCACGCTCGCCATGCTGATCATCCTGCGCGGACTGCTCGTCGGAGCCACGAAGGGCAAGACGCTGTTCGGCATGCCCGACGCGTTCTTCTCGTTGGCCACCACCACGTTCCTGCGCATCCCGCTGTCGGTCTGGCTGGCCGCCGCCGCATTCGCCGTCGCCGGACTGGTGCTCAAGTACCACCGTGTCGGCCGGTCGTTGTACGCGATCGGCGGCAACCTGGAGGCGGCCCGCGCCGCCGGCATCCGCGTCGACCGCGTCCGGCTCGGTGTCTACGTCGTCGCCGGTGTCCTCGCCTCCGTCGGCGGCCTCATGTACACCGGCTACGTCGGCGCGATCGGCGCCAACCAGGGCCAGAACATGATCTTCACGGTGTTCGCCGCCGCCGTCATCGGAGGCATCAGCCTCGACGGCGGCCGGGGCACCATGTTCGGGGCCCTCACCGGCGTACTCCTGCTGGGCGTGGTCAAGACCATGCTCACCATGGCCCAGGTGCCGTCGTTCTGGATCGACGCCATCTACGGCGGAATCATCCTGGTCGCCCTCATGATCGCCCGTGTGACGACGGGCCGCGCCCAGGACTGACCCCCGCCCGACCTGCCACCGACCGAAAGGCCCTCCGTGTCCCCGACGCCCGGCCCCTCCTGCCGCATCTCCGCGCTCGACACCTACGACATCCGTTTCCCGACCTCGCGCGAGCTCGACGGCTCCGACGCGATGAATCCGGACCCCGACTACTCGGCCGCGTACGTCGTGCTGCGTACCGACGCCGAGGACGGCCCGGAGGGGCACGGCTTCACCTTCACCATCGGGCGGGGCAACGATGTCCAGGTCGCCGCGATCAACGCGCTGCGTCACCACGTGGTCGGACGGTCGGTCGACGAGGTGTGCGACGACCCCGGGGCGCTGTACCGGGACCTGATCGGGGACAGTCAGCTGCGCTGGCTCGGGCCCGAGAAGGGCGTGATGCACATGGCGATCGGCGCGGTCGTCAACGCCGTGTGGGACCTGGCGGCCAAGCGCGCCGGCACACCGCTGTGGCGGCTGCTCGCCGAGGCCGAACCCGAGTGGCTGGTCGGGCAGATCGACTTCCGCTACCTCACGGACGCGCTCACACCCGAGGAGGCGCTGGAGATCCTGCGCCGAGGCCGGGAAGGGGCGGCCGAGCGGACCGCCGACCTCCTGGCCAGGGGCTTCCCCGGCTACACCACCTCCGCCGGCTGGCTCGGCTACAGCGACGAGAAGCTCACCCGGCTCGCCGCCCAGGCGGTCGCCGACGGGTTCAGGCAGATCAAGCTCAAGGTGGGCGCGGACCTCGAGGACGACGTACGGCGCTGCCGCGTCGCCCGCTCGGTCGTCGGCCCGGACATCCGCATGGCGATCGACGCCAACCAGCGCTGGGACGTGGACGAGGCGATCCGCTGGACCAAGGCCCTCGCCGAGTTCGACCCGTACTGGATCGAGGAGCCCACCAGCCCCGACGACGTCCTCGGCCACGCGGCGATCCGCAGGGCGGTGGCGCCGGTCAAGGTGGCGACCGGCGAGCACGTCCAGAACCGGATCGTCTTCAAGCAGCTCCTGCAGGCCGGTGCCCTCGATGTCGTCCAGATCGACGCGGCCCGCGTCGGCGGCGTCAACGAGAACCTCGCGATCCTGCTGCTCGCGGCCAAGTTCGGCGTGCCGGTCTGCCCGCACGCGGGCGGCGTCGGTCTGTGCGAACTCGTCCAGCACCTGTCGATGTTCGACTACGTGGCGGTCTCCCGCACCACCGAGGACCGGGTCATCGAGTACGTCGACCATCTGCACGACCACTTCCTCGACCCGGTGGTGGTCCGCGAGGGTCACTACACGGCACCCACCGCGCCGGGTTTCTCGGCCGCCATGCGGCCCGAGTCCATCGCGCGGTACACCTTTCCCGGCGGTACCTTCTGGGCCGCCGACCTCGACGAGAAGAAGGGACGGGCGGCATGAGCGACTTCGGGGGTCTGCGGGCCCTGGTCACGGGCGGAGCCTCCGGTATCGGACGGGCGACGGCCGAACTCCTCGCCGCCCGCGGCGCCCAGGTGGCCGTCCTCGACCTCGACCCGACCTCCGTCGACAAGCCGCTGCTCGCCTACCGGGCCGACGTCAGCGACGACGCGTCCGTACGGGAGGCGGTGGCGGCCGCGGCCACCGAACTCGGCGGCCTCGACGTGCTGATCAACAACGCGGGCGTCGGTGCGCAGGGCACCGTGGAGGACAACGACGACGCCGAGTGGCATCGCGTCCTCGACGTCAACGTGGTCGGCATGGTCCGCGTCGCCCGCGCCGCCCTGCCGCACCTGCGCCAGTCCGAGCACGCCGCGATCGTCAACACCTGCTCCATCGCCGCCACGGCCGGTCTCCCGCAACGCGCGCTGTACAGCGCGACCAAGGGCGCCGTCTACTCCCTCACTCTCGCCATGGCCGCCGACCACGTCCGCGAGGGCATCCGGGTCAACTGCGTCAACCCCGGTACGGCGGACACCCCGTGGGTCGGCCGCCTGCTCGACGCCGCGTCCGACCCCGCCGCCGAACGTGCCGCGCTGGAGGCCCGCCAGCCCACCGGCCGCCTCGTCAGCGCGGCCGAAGTCGCGGGCGCCATCGCCTACTTGGCCAGTCCGCTGTCCGGCGCCACCACCGGCACCTCACTCGCCGTCGACGGCGGCATGCAGGGCCTGCGGCTGAGGCCGGTGGGCCAGTGAACCGGCTCGGCACCAGCGCCGTCGAGGTCGGCGAACCGGGCTTCGGCGCCGCGGGCATCGGCAACCTCTACGCCGAGCTGAGCGAGGAGCAGGCACACGAGGCTGTGGAGACTGCCTGGGCCGTGGGCATGCGGTACTTCGACACCGCGCCGCACTACGGCCTCGGCCTGTCCGAACGCCGCCTCGGCGCCGCCCTGCGCGAACACCCTCGTACGGCCTACACGATCTCCACCAAGGTGGGCCGCCGCCTGGAGCCCTCCGACGAGGGCGGCGACGACCTGGCCAACGGCTTCGCCGTGCCCGCAACGCACCGCCGCGTGTGGGACTTCAGCGCCGACGGCGTACGCCGCAGCCTGGACGCCAGCCTGGAACGGCTCGGTCTCGACCGGGTCGACGTCGTCTACCTCCACGATCCCGACGACCACGCCGAACAGGCCTTCCACGAGGGCTATCCGGCGCTGGAGAAGCTGCGCTCGGAAGGCGTCGTGGGCGCCATCGGCGCGGGCATGAACCAGGCCGAGATGCTCACCCGCTTCGTACGGGACACCGACGTCGACGTGGTGCTGTGCGCCGGCCGCTACACGCTGCTCGACCAGGGGGCCCTGGCCGAACTGCTGCCCGCCGCCCAGGAACGCGGCACCTCCGTGGTGATCGGCGGCGCTTTCAACTCCGGTCTGCTGGCGGATCCGAAGCCGGGAGCGACGTACAACTACGCCACTGCTTCTGGGGAGTTGCTGGACCGCGCCCTGCACCTGAAAGCGGTCGCCGACCGGCACGGCACCACGCTGCGCGCCGCCGCCCTCGCGTTCTGCGTCGCCCATCCGGTGGTCGCGAGCGTGCTCGTCGGTGCGCGCACCGCCAAAGAAGTCCGGGACAGCGCCGAGCAGTTCGCCGCACACGTGCCCGCCTCCTTCTGGCAGGAACTGCGGGGCACCGGACTCCTGCCCGCCGACGCCCCCGTACCCGCCGAGGAACCGTCATGAGAGTCGCCCTGCACACCAAGGTCCGCGCGGACCGCATCGCCGAGTACGAGGCCGCCCACCGCGAGGTCCCGAAGGAACTCACGGACGCGATCCGCGCGGCCGGCGCCACCTCCTGGACGATCTGGCGCAGCGGCACCGACCTCTTCCACGTCCTGGAGTGCGAGGACTACGCCCGTCTCCTCGCCGAGCTGGAGAAACTCCCGGTCAACATCACCTGGCAGGCACGGATGGCGGAACTCCTGGACGTGGTGCACGACTACTCCGACGAGGGCGCGGTCGCGGGCCTGCCGGTGGTCTGGGAGCTGCCGTGACGGTCGACGCCCACCACCACGTGTGGGACCTGTCGGTCCGGGACCAGGACTGGATCCCCCGACTCAGCCCGCTGCGCCGGAACTTCACCGTCTTCGACCTCGCCCCCGAGGCGCAGCCGGCCGGAGTCGACCGCACCGTCCTCGTCCAGACCGTCACCGTGCCGGAGGAGACCCCGGAGTTCCTGGAACTCGCCCGGGCCCACGACCTGATCGCCGGCGTGGTCGGCTGGACCGACCTCACCCGCCCGGACATCACCGACGAACTCGCCCGCCTGCGCGAACTCCCAGGGGGCGCGTTCCTGAAGGGCATCCGCCACCAGGTCCAGGGCGAACCCGACCCCGAGTGGCTCCTGCGCCCGGACGTACTCCGCGGCCTGACCGCCGTCGCCGACGCGGGCCTGGTCTACGACCTGGTCGTCCTCCCGCACCAACTGCCGGCCTGCGCGAGGGCGGCCGCCGCGCTGCCCCAACTCATCTTCGTACTCGACCACTTGGGTAAGCCCCCCATCGCGTCCGGCGCCCTGAAACCCTGGGCGACCGACCTCCACGCCCTCGCCGCCCACCCCAATGTGTTCGCCAAGCTCTCCGGCCTGGTCACCGAGGCCGACCCCGCCTCCTGGACCGTCGACGACCTCCGCCCGTACGCCGACACGGCCCTGGAGTCCTTCGGCCCCGACCGCCTGATGTTCGGCTCGGACTGGCCGGTGTGCACGCCGACGGCGACCTACGGCGAAGTCCTCGACGCAGCAGGGCAGTTGACCGCCGGGCTCGGCGAGTCCGAGCGGACGAAGGTCTTCGAGGGCACGGCCACCCGCGTCTACGCCCTGTGACCCGGCCGTGATCCCGCGCATCGACCGCCTCGGCGGGGCAGGCGCGGTCAGGTCGCTCAGGACCTCTGAGTCACTCCCTCCAGCCGCGTGGGCGGCAGGTACTCCCGCACATACGTCCGCTCCCAGCAGGCCCCCGTCGCCCGCAGCTCGCGCCAGGTCGTGTACCGGTAGCGGAAGAGGCGGGCGCGGATGTAGCGGGGCGGTGCGTCGGGTGGGAACGGGGAGCGGCGCAGCAGACGTAGCGTGTCGCGGTCGTTCTCCAGGAGCCGTTCCACCAGCGCACCGAACCACGTACCGGCGTACGAGGGCGAGAGCGCGGCGAACCACATCAGCCAGTCGAGGCGCAGGTGGTACGGCGCGAACTGGCGTGGCCAGCGCCCCGGATCGCCCGGCTTGCCCTTGAACTCGTACTCCCGCCAGTCCGAGTCCTCGTGCGGTACGGCGTCGTCCGTGCCCTCGACCACCACCTCGTACCGGATCCGGCTGACGCTGCCGAACGCGCCGTAGGTGTTGACCAGATGGAGCGGGTCGAAGGAGCGGTTCATGATCTGGCGGCGGGAGAGCATGTTGCGGACCGGGTGGTAGCTGAGCGTGAGGAGCAGCGCGGCGACCGCGAGGACCACGACCTCGTACCAGAGCGGCGCGGCGGGTTCGGACGGTGCGTCGGCCGGGAGATCCAGCGCGGACACGGCGAGCACGATGGTGATCCAGTTCAGCCAGGCGAAGTTCCCCGACAGCACCAGCCACAGCTGGGTGACGATCATCAGGGACGCGGCGGCCGTGGCGACCGGCTGGGGAGTGAACAGCAGTACGGGGACGACGAGTTGGGTGACGTGGTTGGCGGCCACCTCTACGCGGTGCAGGGGCTTGGGGAGGTGGTGGAAGAACCAGCTCAGGGGGCCCGGCATCGGCTGCGTCTCGTGATGGTGGTCCAGGCATGTCAGCTTCCGCCAGCACGCGTCGCCGCGCATCTTGATCAGGCCCGCGCCGAACTCCACCCGGAACAGGATCCAGCGCAGCAGGAAGAGGACCACGATCGGCGGGGCCACCTCGTCGTTGCCGAGGAAGACGGCCAGGAAGCCCACCTCCAGCAGCAGGGACTCCCAGCCGAAGGCGTACCACGTCTGGCCGACGTTGACGATCGAGAGGTACAGGACCCAAGGGACCAGCCACAGCAACATCCCCGCCCAGAGGGGGAGTCGGGAGTCGAGTCCGGCGATCAGCGCCACCGCGACCGCGCAGCCCGTCCAGCAGCAGGCCGCGAACAGCCGGTCCGAGAAGCGGAGTTGGAACACGCTCGGCGCCTGCCTGAAGCGCACCCGCTCGACGAAGCGGGGGACCGGCAGCATGCCCCGCTCACCGATCAGCGCCCGGAACTGCAGGGCCGCCGTCAGGAACGCCACGAGGTACAGGCCGGCCAGAGCCCGCTGGAAGACCAGCCGGCTCAGCCAGTACTCGGGTGCGGTGAACCAGTCCACGGCCGTGCGCTCCTCACTCCATTGTCGCGCCGAACCCTATGTCACCCTCCGTATATCCCTCTTCCGCTTGCGTAACCCAAGTGAGTGAAGCAGACAATGGTGACGAATTACCTGAAGTGAGGCGGGAGGACGAGGTGCGGACAGCCACCGGAACCTTCGCCACGGCCTGCGCGCTCTCGGCGGCGCTCCTCGTCGCCGGCTGCGGCGGCGACGGCGGCGACAGGGCCACGCGGTCGAGCGGAGAGGTCTTCCTCCAACCCGCCGCCGCACAGGGCCCGGACCCCTTCACGGACTCCACGGCCCTCCCGTCCCCCGCCGTCCGCACTCCACAGCCGGACCCGTCGACGCCGACCGGAGCCACGCAGCCGGTGCGATCGGTCTCGGGCTCCACGCCCGGCCTCTATGCCGGCACCGCACGCGTCGGCAGCTGCGACGTGGCCCGGCAGATCGGCAAACTGACCTCCGACCAGGCCAAGGTCCGCGCCTTCGCGCAGGTCGAGGGTGTCTCCCAGGCGTCCGTCGCCGACTATCTGCGGGGCCTCGCCCCGGTCGTGCTGCGCGCCGACACCCGGGTCACCAACCACGGGTTCCGCGCCGGCCGGGCCACCGGCTATCAGTCCGTGCTCCAGGCCGGCACCGCCGTCCTCGTCGACAACCGGGGCGTGCCGCGCGTCCGTTGCGCCTGCGGCAACCCGCTGAAGCCGCCCGTGGCGACACAGGGCGGCCAGGGCACCAACGGCCGCCCCTGGTCCGGCTACCGGCCGGACCAGGTGATCGTGGTGACGCCGGCGCCCCAGGTCATCACCGGCATCACGATCATCGACGTCGTCGGCAACACCTGGATCGAGCGGCCCGTCGGCCACGACGTGCACCACGACCACGTCGTGCCCCCGCCGGCGTCGGCCACGACCACACCGCGACCGACACGGACGCCGAGTCCGGACGGCAACGAGTCCGGCACCGCCCCGAGCAGGTCCGCCGACAGCGCGTCCCCCGGCGACGAGAGCTCGTCCCCGTCCGATCCGGCCACCGGCTGCGAGACCCCGACGGTGACCGTCACGCCGGGCGCCACCCGCGACGTGCCGACCGGGAAGCCGTCCGCCGGGCCGACCGACTGCGCGACGGCGACCGTCACGGCCGTACCCCCGACGACGAAGCCCGAGACCTCCCCGGACGCCACGGACGGGATCGGCCCCGAGACCGTGCCGAACACCCCCGACGTGCCCGACGGCGGCGGACTGGTCCCCGACAACGACACCACCAGCGTCATCTTCGACAGCCCCACCAACGTCTTCGACAGCTGACCACCGACGGCGACCGGGCGGCCCGAGAATTCCTCCGTGCTTCCCGGTCGAAGAATCGGGCGAATCCTGGCAGGGTGGCTCCATGGTTGATCGGGGAGCGAGCGCCCTGTCACTCCCGGACGACTGGCCCGCCCACCCGGATCCGATCCTGGCGCTCAACCGCATGGGCAGCTTCGACTGGGACCTGGATACCGGTCTGTTCCACATGGACGCCCAGGCCCACGAGGTCTTCGACGTGCGCCCCGACGAATACGACGGCCACCCCGAGACCCTCTCCGTCCGGGTCCCCACGGCCGAGGGCCACCGGCTCGACACCCTCGTCGCGCAGGCCCTGAAGGACGGCAGCGAGAACTACGGCGCCTACTTCCGCATCCGCCGCCGGGACGGCACCCTGCGCTGGACCCACACCCAGGGCTACATCCGGCGCGACGAGACGGGCCGTCCGCGCCGCATCATCGGCATCGTCCGGGACGCGACCCAGGAGCTCGGCGACAGCGCGCCCGGCAGCGAGCGGGCCGCCCAGGACGCGGCCAGGCGAGAGCAGACCAACGTCGTGCAGCTGACCACGGCCGCCCTCGCGCACGCCCGCACCGTCCAGGACGTCATCGACGTCCTCAAGGACACCCACGGCCTCACCCACCTCGGCGCCACCAGCCTGGTCATGGGCCTGGTCGAGGCCGGCCGCATCCGGCTGATCGCCGAGGGCCCCGCGGGCAGCTTCGTCCCCGGCACCGACGTCACCCGCATCGACGAGCAGTACCCGATGAGCGAGGTCGTACGAACCCTCACCCCGCGCTTCATCGAGTCCCCCGAGGAGTTCGCCGACAGCTACCCGCTCCTGTGGCCGCACCTCACCGACCTGCACATCACGTCCGCCGCCTACCTCCCGCTGATCGCCCAGGCCCGCCCGATCGGCTCCATGGGCCTGCTCTACAGCGACCGGCGCGGCTTCTCGGCCGAGGAGCGCAACGTCCTGGTCGCCCTCGGCAGCAGCATCGCGCAGAGCCTGCAGCGGGCCATGTTCTACGAGCAGGAGAAGGACCTCGCCACCGGCCTCCAGCAGGCCATGCTGCCGCGCACCATCCCCAGCGTCCGCGGCGCCGACGTGGCCGTCCGCTACCGCGCCGGCACCGCCGCGGGCTCCCTCGGGCGGGACATCGGCGGCGACTGGTACGACCTGATCCCGCTGCCCGGCGGCCGGGTCGGCGCCGTCATCGGCGACGTCCAGGGGCACGACACGCACGCGGCCGCCGTCATGGGCCAGCTCCGTATCGTCCTGCGCGCCTACGCCGCGGAGGGCCACACCCCCGCCACGGTCATGGCCCGCGCCTCCGTCTTCCTCCACGAACTCGACACCGACCGCTTCGCGACCTGCCTGTACGCCGAGGCCGACCTGTCGACCGGAGTGGTCCAGGTGGTCCGGGCCGGGCACATCGACCCGCTGATCCGGAGCACCGACGGCAGCTGCCGCCGCGTCTCCCTGGCGGGCGGGCTGCCGCTCGGCCTGTCCGCCGAGTTCGGGCGCCTCGAGTACCCGGTCGGCACCCTCGAGCTCGACCCCGGCCACACGCTGCTCCTGTGCACCGACGGCCTGGTCGAACAGCCGGGCGCCGACCTCGACGACGGCATGCGGACCCTCACCGCACTGATCGCCACCGGCCCGCAGGACGTACGGGATCTCGCCGACTGCCTCATCGACGTCGCCGAGGAACGCGGCGGCGACGACGACGTGGCCCTGCTCCTGCTGCGCCGCCGCGGTCTGGACAGCGCGCAGTCCGGCGGCCGGCTCCAGCAGCACGTGGCACCGGGCGACCCCGAGGCGCTCGCCGAGGCCCGGCACATGATCCGGGCCGCGGTCCGCGCCTGGGGCGCCCGGGACCGCGCCGACGAGATCGAGCTGGTCGCCGACGAGATGATCACCAACGCGCTCATGCACACCGAGGGCTCCGCGATCGTCACTCTCAGGGTCCTCGCCGGCAGCGAGCGCCGTCTGCGCGTCGAGGTCGAGGACTCCTCCAGCGCCCTGCCGCGCCGCCGCGAGGCGGGGGAGTCGGGCGTCTCCGGGCGGGGCCTGCTCCTGGTCGACCTGCTCACGGACGTGTGGGGCGTGGAGGCGCGCGGCGGCGGCAAGTGCGTGTGGTGCGAGTTCGTGGTCCCGGAGGACGACTCGTCCACCGACGGCACCGTCGGTTGATCCCACCTGGCACTGTCGGTGCCGGGTGGCACTCTGGAACGTATGCCGGAACTCCCCGAGGTGGAAGCGCTCAAGGACTTCCTCACCGAGCACCTGGTCGGGCACGAGATCGTGCGGGTGCTGCCCGTCGCGATCAGCGTCCTCAAGACGTACGACCCCCCGCTCACGGCCGTCGAGGGCCGCGAGGTCACCGCCGTGCACCGCCGCGGCAAGTTCCTCGACCTCGAGACGGACGGCGGCCCGCACTTCGTGACCCACCTGGCCCGCGCCGGCTGGCTGCACTGGAAGGACAAACTCCCGGACGGCCCGCCCCGCCCCGGCAAGGGCCCCCTCGCGCTGCGCGTGGCCCTGGAGACGGGCGAGGGCTTCGACCTCACGGAGGCGGGCACCCAGAAACGCCTCGCCGTCTACGTCGTCCAGGACCCCCAGGAGATCCCGGGCGTGGCCCGCCTCGGCCCCGACCCGCTCGCCGACGACTTCGACGAGAGGCGCCTCGCGGAACTCCTCGGCTCCGAACGACGTCAGCTCAAGGGCGCCCTGCGCGACCAGAGTCTGATCGCCGGCGTGGGCAACGCCTACAGCGACGAGATCCTGCACGCGGCGAAGATGTCCCCCTTCAAACTCGCCGCCTCCCTCACCCCCGAGGAGACCACCCGCCTCTACGCGGCCCTGCGCACCACCCTCACCGAGGCGGTCGACCGCTCCCACGGAGTCGCGGCCGGCCGCCTGAAGGCGGAGAAGAAGACCAACCTCCGCGTCCACGGCCGCACCGGCGAGCCCTGCCCGGTCTGCGGCGACACCATCCGCGAGGTCTCCTTCAGCGACTCCTCGCTCCAGTACTGCCCGACCTGCCAGACGGGCGGCAAACCGCTGGCGGACCGCAGAATGTCCCGGCTGCTCAAGTAGCCACCGTGCCGTCAGGCAGGGCTGTTGCGGGCCTGCTCCAGATAGTCCGCCAGCGCTCGCCACTCGTCGGCCGGAGCGTCGGGGTCGCCGGACATGGCGGCCGGATCGTCACGCCAGGCTTTGCGCACACCCGTGGAGATACGGGCGTCGCCGCCGCTGAACAGGACGCTCAGCTCATCCATACGGGTCACCAGCCGACGGACCTTCGGATCGGTGGGAGGAGTTCCGGCCGTCCGGAGCCGGTCGGCCCTGCGGTACAGCTCCGGCCACTCGACCTCGAGCAGGTAGTGCGTGGCGGGCCCCAGGGCGGCGGCACGAGTCCGCAGGACCTGAATCTGGTCGGCGTCCAGGTGGCGGCCCAGCGTGTCCTCGCCCTCCGGACCGGTGTCGCCGATCGCCCGCAGCGCATCGAGCAGAGACGTGGTCGTCGGAGGCCGCCCGCCCGACAGTTCGTCTTCGAGCCGCACGAGCCGCTCCCGCAGGACACCCAGCGCGGCGATGGACGCCTCCACTGCGGCCCGGTGGTCCCGGAGCAACCGCGCCGGGTCGACCCCGGCGTCGAGGCAGACGGCGATGGTGTCCAGGGCCAGCCCCAGACTGCGCAGCGCCAGCACCTGATAGAGCCGGACGAGGTCTTCCTCGACGTACTCCCGGTGTCCGCCCGTGGTGCGGTGCGAGGGGCTGAGCAGCCCGATGGTGTCCCAGTGGTGCAGCGTGCGCACGGTCAGGCCGCTGGCCTCGGCGAGCCGGCCCACCTTCCAGGTGGCAGAAAGGGTCATACGGCAACGATGCATCCTCACACCGCGTGAGGTTCAAGTCGTGACCGCGACTGATCCCGCTGCCCCAACACTCCTAGCGGGGCTGGAGCGTCACCAGATGCTCGCCCTCCGCGGTACGGACCTCGTACCGGGCGATCTCGCTGGTGTGCATGGCCGAACTGCCCTGCATGGTGATGGGGTGGGCGTCGTGGCTGGGCACGGTCCAGCTGGTCAGGATCTGCTCGGAGCCGTCGCGGCCGATGGCGATCAGACGACAGGAGCGCGGGCCCGCGCCGTCCTTCACCTCCAGCTTCACCTGGCTGCCGGTGGACTCGTCCTGGGTCGTCAACTGGGCCCATACGCCCGACTTCGCGTCGGTCGCGGCGACTTGGACGGCCCCGGTGCTGCTGCCGTGCGCCATCATCGTGGTGATGCCGGGCCCGGCGATCCCGATCGCCACGGACGCGGCGACGGCGTACAGGAAGCGCCGTCGGCCCGCCCGGTGCCGGGTCGCCACAGCGCCGAGCAACCGGTCGAGCAACTGGGGACCGGGCCTCGTCATGGGGCTCACGAACCGTGGGGTCGCTCGGCGGTACAGCATCATCTGCCGGGTGATGGGCCCGAATTCGGTCACGTGAGCGGCGCAGCGCGCACACTCCATGAGGTGGTCCTCGAAGCGGAAGGCGTCCGCCTCGTCCAGCACGCCGAGCGCGTACGCGGCGACGTCGCGATGCCTCTCCTGGGACCTCATGCCGAATCCTCGTGCCGTTGGGTGCGGGTGGGGTTACTCCTTGCTCCCACCGGTACGCACCAGACAGTCGAATCACTCAAGGCATCCACAGAATCGCAACCAAGGGATTCGGAGCGGGCCGACTCCCGGATTGGTCCGATTCTGAACGAGTCTAAAAAAGGTGGATGGCGAGATGCCCCAGTGGCAGTCCCAGTTGCCACGCCTTCGTCCACACCTTCGGACCCTCGTCCTCACCGACCACCGCGGCACCGCCCGGCACCGCGTTCAGGTCGGGCGCGAGCAACTCGGTCTCCTCCAGCCAGCGCCAGGCCGCCTCCGCCAGCTCCAAGTCGGGAGCGGGGCCCGCGGAATCGACCGCCTCGGCGCAGAGCTTCGCCATCCGCTCGCCCACCCAGTCCTGCCACGGCTGGTCGTACGCGGTCAGGGACAGCCAGGTCTCCAGCTGGGAGACCACCCGGATGCCGGGAAGTTCGCCGTCCATGTCCGACAGGAAGATGGTCAGCGCCAGCGCGTCCCGTCCGGCACGGAACTCGAAGGACGTCGGCGGCATCAGGTCGCCCGTCCGCAGCAGTTCGTCGGCGATGTACTCGGCGTACAGCCATGCCATGGGGACGACCAGTTCACCGCCGCCGGTGCCGTCCGTGCTCTCTTGACCTCTGTGCAGCATCCCTTCCTGCCTTCCTCCGGTGCGTGCGCGTCGCCCGACTCCGGGTCCCCGTCAGGACCCCGAGCCCCCAGTCCGGAACACGGATGAAGACAGCTGATTGCTCAACCCATGTCTTCAGCAAGGCGCTTTACGGAGGTTTGACTCAGCAATCCGTTTCACCGCAGGTCGGCTGCGTATCCCGGAAGCACCCTGCGCAGGGCGCGCAGCGCGTAGTACGCGCGGGATTTCACGGTACCGGGCGGAATCCCCAGGGCCTGCGCGGCCTCCGCCACACTCGCCCCCTGGAAGTACACGAGCACCAGGACTTCACGGTGCTCCGGAGTGAGTGTCTTCACAGCCTCGCGTACATCGAGGGCGGCGGCCGCCCGCTCGGCGTGGTCGCCGATCACGCGCGCGTTCTCCAGGATCGCGTCGTGGACCTCCGGCGGACGCGCCTGCCGGGCCCGCCGCGCGTCGATGGCGAGCCGCCGTCCCACCGTCATGAGCCACGGCCGTACGGACTCGAAGTCGTCGGCGCGCAGCGCCTCGGGATGCTGCCAGGCGCGGACGAGGGTCTCCTGCACGAGGTCCTCGGCGCGCTGCCGGTCGCCGTCACAGAGCCGGAGGAGGAGCGCGAAGAGGGGCCGGCCGTGCTCCCGCTGAAGTGCGGCGAGCTCGTGCTCGGCGGTCGTCGCGTTCGTGAGGGTGGTTCCGGCCGTCATGGGCGTATGGCATCGCAGGGTGCCGTTTACGGGACAGGCCCCGTGCCGGGATCTGCGGCGGACGGTCGATCGCGTCGACGAACGGTTCGACGAACGGTTGCGGGCACCCCCACGCGGCGGTCTCTGGCGCCCGCTCGTGGGCGCCGGACGGGCTAATCGGTGCGCCCGAGTTGTTTGGGGGCGCTCTCAACTTCGTACGTATTTGTCCGTAAATAGGAACAAAGTGGGGTGAGCTGATGATTGCACGCAGACGACAGGTTGCCCTGGCCCTGACGGTCCTTCTGACAGCGGGCGCCGCCTGCCAGGCCCAGCGGCACGAACGGTCCACCGGCGCCGGACGCCCGGCGCCGGCCGTTGCCCGCGGATTCACGCTGGTCGCCTCCGGCGACGTCCTCCCGCACAGCGCCATCATCGACCGCGCCCGTTTCGACGGCGGCGGCGCCGGCTACGACTTCCGCCCGATGCTCTCCGGCGTCAAACCCCTCGTCTCCCGCGCCGATCTGGCGCTGTGTCACATGGAGACCGTTTACGGGGCGAACGGCGACTACACCGGTTACCCCGTCTTCAAGTCCCCGCCCGAGGTCGCCCAGGGCCTCGCCGTCACCGGCTACGACGGATGCTCCACCGCCTCCAACCACAGCCTCGACGACGGCGCCGACGGCATCCGCCGCACCCTCGACGCCCTCGACCGCGTGGGCGTGCGGCACGCCGGTTCGGCCCGCACCGAGGCCGAGGCGCGCACCGTCACCGTCCTGCGCGCGGGCCCGGCGAAGGTCGCCCACCTCGCGTACACGTACGACACCAATGGCCTCCCGCTGCCCCAGGGGCAGCCCTGGGCCGTCAACCTCATGAACGAGAACAAGATCATCGAGGACGCCCGGGCGGCCCGGCGGGCGGGCGCCGACGTGGTCGTCGTCTCCCTGCACTGGGGCACCGAATGGCAGGACGCGCCCGACCAGCAACAGCTCGCCCTGGCCCAGCAGCTCACCGCCTCCCGCACGGGCGGCCGCCCCGACGTCGACCTCATCCTCGGCACCCACGCCCACGTCCCGCAGGCGTACGAGAAGGTCAACGGCACCTGGGTCGTCTACGGCATGGGCGACCAGATCGCCGGCGAGATGACCAACAACGACGGCGTCCAGGACCCGCGCGGCAACGAGTCCACCCTCGGCCGCTTCACCTTCACCCGGCCCGCCCGACCGGGTGACCGCTGGGCGGTCACCAAGGCGGAGTTCATTCCGCAACTGTTCGACGTCGACGCCGGGCGGACGGTGAACCTCAACCAGGCGCTCGCCCAGGGCGCCGACGTGAAGGGCGTGCGCGACCGGATCCGGGACGTGGCGCTCAGCCGGGGCGCGGCGAAGGACGGGCTGACGATGGGGCAGTAGGGCGATGGGCGTCAGTCCACGTCCACGTGGTCGAAGGTGCGCAGCATCTCCTTCAGTACGCGTACGCACGCCCGGAGTTCGGCGTCGGTCAGATCGCCGCCGACCTGCCGGTTCAGGGCGTGCTCACGCGCGAGGATCGCGTTGATGACGGCCGTGCCCTCGTCCGTGATCCGGATCAGCGAGGACCGCTGGTGCGCGGGGTTGGGCGTAGCCTCCGCCCAGCCCCGGTCCACCGCGTCGTTGACCATGCGCTGCACGAACTGCCGGGTCAGCGCCATGACCCGGCCCATCTGAGGCACCGTCATGGGCCCGTACCTGTGCAGCAGGACCAGGACGGAGCGCACTCCGACGGACACCCCCTCGACCGCCCCGGCTGCTTCGTCCTGCTCGAGCTTGCGCAGCCCGCGCCGGTAGAGCGCACCGATGAGGTCGAACACCTCGCTGATGTGGTGGCCGAGATCGTCGGGTGGCAGCGGTGCGTCGATGTCGTTCACCCGGCCATCATGACACCTAGGTTGCCAAAGCCCTCTGAAGATGACACCTTGGTTGTCATGACAGTTGCTTCGGAACTGAGCTGCTTCACGTCCACCGACGGTGACCTCGCCTACCTCGACACCGGCTTCGGGGACCTCGTGGTCCTGCTGCACTCCGGATACGTCGACCACCGCCTCTGGAACGACCAGATACCGGCCCTCGCCGCCGGGTACCGCGTGATCGCCCCGGATGTGCGCGGCCACGGATCCTCCGTCAACGCGAGCAAACCCTTCCGCTGGGCCGACGACCTCGCCGAACTGCTGCGCCACCTCGACGCCGGGCCCGCGGTCCTCGTCGGCCTGTCGATGGGCGGGTTGATCGCCACCGACACGGTGCTGGAGTACCCGGAGCTCGTGCGCGCGGTGGTCACCTGCGGTGCCGCGACCGGCGACTTCCAGTACACGGACGACTGGACCCGGGAGATCCAGGCCGAGTACGCCCGTACCCTGAGCGCCGGTGACATCGACGGGTGGCTCGACGTCTTCGTGCGGGTCGTGCCCGGCCCGTACCGCAGTGCCGACGACGTCGACCCGGACATCTCGCGCCGGTTGAAGGAGATGGCCTTCAACTCGCTCTCCAAGCACACGCCCGGCGAGAAGGACTGGCATGTGCGCGTGACCGATTCCTGGCCCCGACTGCCGAAGATCGACGTCCCGGTGCTCACCGTCAACGGCACGCTCGAACCTCCGGAGATGCTCGACGCGGCCGAACGTCTCGTGCGCGCCGTCCCCGACGGGCGTGCCGAGACCGTCGAAGGCACCGGCCACTATCCGAACATGGAGAAGCCGGAGGTCTACAACAAGATCCTGCTGGACTTCCTCCGTACCCTCTAGGAGGCGCTGGGGGAGGGGCTCGCGGAGGGCGACGCGGGCGGGTAACTCGGGTGCAGCGAACGGGACAGCGGAGCCAGCGACTTGCACATCGAGGTCGGGAAGTCCGGTTCCTTTCGCTGTACGACACGGCAGCCGCCGGCCGCGCCTTCCGCGATCGGGACCCAGCCGGACTTCTTCGCCTTGAAGAACCAGCGGTCGCCCAGCCGGGACGAGCAGGCGGGATCCGCGGTGTTGTCACCGCAGGCCGGTCCGGTCCGCCAGGAGAAGTCCGTCACCAGCCACTTGCCGTCGCAGTCCTGCGAGTCCCGGTACGTGTGCGCGGGCGCGTCGACCGCGATCAGTGCCTGCTCGTAGGAGGCGGTCGTGCAGCCGGTGGCGGGCGGCGTGCAGCCCAGCTGCCCGCACAGTCGCAGCGCGGGCAGCTTGGCGCCGTCGGCGGTGAACTGCACGTCCTGATCGACGACCAACTCCCGGGCGTCCAAGGGGGCGGGCAGCCGGACCCGCGCCGTGGCCACCTTCTCCTTGGTGCATCCGGAACGCATGTCCCCCGACGGCGAGGAGAACGTCACCTGAACCCGCACGCTGTTCTCCACGGGTTCGGTCAGCACCGCCTTGAGATCCCGCATGCACGGGTGCTTGCCGCTGGGCACCCGTGCGTCGACGAGCAGCGTGCGGCCGTCGCCGGAAAGGCGGGCTCCCGTGATGCCGGAGGGCTCCGCCGTGGTCCACGGGATGGGCCCGGTCGGCGAGGCCGACGTCTCCCGACCGGCCACCTGCGTCCCGCACGCGCCGAGGAACAGTACGGCGACAGCGCAGAGCACTGCGCTCACGACTGTTCCGCGCGTTCTGCCTGATCGCATCAGCGCTCAATCCCCCCGTACCGCACCGGTGTTGCTCCGACCGATGCAGAACTCTAGCGGCGAGTCCGACGCCAGTGGCGGGCCGGTCCTAGTGGCGAGCCAGCTCCGACCGCTTGTAGGAGTACCCGAAGTAGATCCCGACCCCGATCAGGAACCACACGGCGAACCGCACCCAGGTCTGCCACTGCAGGTAGGTGATCAGCCAGATCGAGGCGACGACACCCAGCGCGGGTACGAACGGCATCCACGGTGTCCGAAAGGTGCGCGGCAGGTCCGGCCGCCGGTAGCGCAGCACGATCACCGCCGTGCACACCACCACGAACGCCAACAGGATGCCGATGTTGGTCAGTTCGGCCGCCTCACCGATCGGCAGGAACCCGGCGATGACGGCCGACGCCACCCCGACGATCCAGGTCACACGCGTCGGCACGTGCCGCGTCGGGTGCGTCTTCGCGAACCACTTGGGCAGCAGCCCGTCCCGGGACATGGAGAACCACACCCGGGTCACGCCCAGCATGAACGTGAACATCACGGTGAGGATGCCGATGATCGCCCCCACCGCGATCACGTCCGCGAGACCGCCCAGCCCCACCGACTTGAACGCTGTGGAGAAGCCACTCTCCTTGTCGATGTCCTTGTAGTCCTGCATACCGGTCAGCACCAGGCAGGCGGCCACGTACAGGACCATCGAGATGACCAGCGAGTAGATGATCGCCTTCGGCATGTGCCGCTGCGCGTCCTTGGACTCCTCGGCCGCCGTCGACATGGCGTCGTACCCGAAGACCGCGAAGAACACGGTCGCCGCACCGGTGAAGGCCCCGCCGACCCCGTACGGGAAGAACGGGTGGTAGTTCCCGGTGTCGATGTGGAAGACGCCGACGGCGATCACCAGCAGTACGACCAGGACCTTCAGTGCCACCACGGCGGTCTCGAAGCGGGCCGCGTTCCTCATGCCCATGTTCAGCAGCCACGCGATCAGCAGGCACAGCACGGCCGCGAACAGGTCGACCTTGTGCCCGCCGCCGGTGCTCGGCGCGCCCAGCATCCACTTCGGCAGCTCGGCGCCCATGTCCTCGACCAGGAAGCTGAAGTACCCGGAGATGCCGATCGCGACGACCGCCACGATCGCCGTGTACTCCAGCAGCAGGTCCCAGCCGATGAACCAGCCGGCGAACTCGCCGAGCACCGCGTAGCCGTACGTGTAGGCCGAGCCGGCCTTCGGGATGAGTCCCGCGAACTCGGCGTAGGACAGTGCGGCCGCGGCACTCGCGACGCCGGCTATCAGGAAGGAGACGAGGACTGCGGGCCCCGCCGTACCGTTGGCCACGGTGCCGGCGAGGGTGAAGATGCCCGCGCCGATGATGCCGCCTACGCCGATCGCGGTCAGCTGCCACAGTCCGAGCGACCGGTCCAGACGTGTGCCCTCGCCGACTTCCGTCTCCTCGATGTGCTCGATCGGTTTGCGCCGGAGAATCCCCTCGCCCATGCGGAGCCGGGCCATGCGCCTCACCCCTTCACGTTCGGCAACGGTTGACGGCCGATCATGATGGTCCAGCCGCGCGAGAGAGGGAAGACGTCGCGCAGATACGTGGCGAAACCATCTGAACTGAACGGCTGTTCAGGACGGAGGGCTCCGCAGTAGTTTGGCGCGCAACCACTCGCATCGCTCGCGGAGTACCTCGAATGGGCAGTGACAAACGGACTCTGACGCCACTTCAGACCTTCCGGATACCGTCCGCCGTCGACGGAACGGACACCGACCGGACGCCCGGCCGGACTGTTGACCGGGCTCGTGACCGGGCTCTGGGCCGGGCCCTCGTGGCGGCGTGGCAGGCGGACGGTATCTTCCAGATCCACGCCACCCCGGCCCAACAGGCCGCCACGGAACGGGCGTTGGCCGCCTCCCGTGCCTTCTGCTCACGCCCGCTGAAGGAGAAGACGGCCCACGTCTCCGACCTCACCTACAGCGGCTACGTGGCCTCCGGCGAGGAGGAGACCGCGGGCGAGAGGGACGGCTCGGAGATCTTCACCGTCTGCCCCGACATACCGGCCGACGACCCCCGCGTCATCGAGCGCTGGCCCTGCCACGGCCCCGTGCCCTGGCCCTCGTCCGCCTACGCCCGGGCGATGAAGGACTACATGGCCGCGGTCGGCGAGATCGGCCACCGCCTGCTCCGGCTGACGGCCCTCGGCCTGGGCCTCGACGACCCCGACCATTTCACCCGCCTCACCGCCGACGGCTGGCACCACATGCGGGTCCTGCGCTTCCCGCCGGCCGACGCCACCTCCGAACGCGGCATCGGCTCCCACACCGACTACGGCCTGCTCGTCATCGCCGCCCAGGACGACGTCGGCGGCCTCTACATCCGCCCGCCCGTGCCCGGCGAGGAACGCGGCCGCAACTGGCTCCCCGGCGAGTCCATGGCCGGCCGCTACGAACACGACGACCCCTGGACCTACGTCACCCCGGTCCCCGGAGTCTTCACCGTCTTCCCCGGCGACATCATGCAGTTCATGACCGGAGGCGCCCTGCTCTCCACCCCGCACAAGGTCCGCCTGGCCACCCGCGAGCGCTACACCCTCGCCTACTTCCACGAGCCGAGCTTCAACGCCGTCGCCCGCCCCCTGACCGCCCCGGGCGCCGACGAGCACATCCACTACGGCACCCACTTCACCTCGATGTTCAGAAGGTGCTACCCGCGACGCATCACCACGGCCCGGATGAACACGGAGGGACGCCTGAAGATCCTCGACCACCTGCGCGAGGAGGCACTGCACGCGCAGTGAACCGCCGGCGCTCACAGCTCGGCCCGTTCCAGCCGGTACTCGCTTGCGTATCCCCGTCACCCAGGTCAACGTCGCCTGACACCTCACGAAGGCGGAGAAGATGACCACGCAGGCCGAGCCGGTCGACCACGAACTCATCCATGCCGCGGCCGAGGTCGCCCGCACCCGCTGCCGGGGCGACAACCACACCATGGCGGCCGCGGCCCGCGCCCAGGACGGCCGGATCGTCACCGCTGTGAACGCCTACCACTTCACCGGAGGGCCCTGCGCCGAGTTGGTCCTCATCGGTGCGGCAGCCGCCCAGGGCGTCTACGAACTGGACACCATCGTCGCGGTGGGCGACCGCGACCGGGGAGTCGTTCCCCCGTGCGGCCGGTGCCGGCAGGTGCTTCTCGACTACTTCCCCGGCCTCAAGGTCATCGTCGGCGAAGAGGACCGCGTCCGGACCGTCCTCGTCACCGAGCTGCTGCCCGACAGCTATGTCTGGGCCGACCACCAGCTCGACGCCGAGTAGACGAACCGTTCTGCCCAGCAGGGGTACCTGCGACGTCGAAACGACGAACGGTCACCGGTCGCAGGCGGCGCAACTGCTCGCCCGTAGACAGTGACCCTCACGGCACCACCGTCACCGGCCACCGCCCCGCCTTCACCAGCCGCACCGCCACCGACCCCACGATCCGGTGGCCGGCCTGTTCCGAGGCGCCCACCACCACCGCGTCCGCCTTCAGTTCGTCCGCCGCCTTCACCAGGCCGCTGTAGGGGTCGCCGCGGAAGGTGTGGAACTCCCAGCGGACGTCGAATATCCCCTTCATCCGCTCGGTCGCGTCCCGGATCTGGGCGGCGAGGTCCTCGGCGATCTCGTCGGTCGTCTCGGCGACCGGCACCCCCATGGCCGCGCCCGCCGCCATCACCGGCTGCACGTACACGAGGGCGAGCAGCGCGTGCTGTCGACGGGCCAGGCCACCCGCATATGCCGCGGCGCGCAGCGAGGAGTCCGAACCGTCCACCCCGGCCACGATGACCTTGGGCCCGTCCGTGCCCCGCTCGAACTGGTGCGAGTGCTGTTCCGTCACGGCTGTGAGGCTATCGGAAACCGCAGGTCCCACCGCCATGCGGGACCTCTCCACAGGACCTCTCCACAGGACTCTCGACGGGCGAGGAGGCCGCGCCCTTCCTACAGTCGGAACATGAGTGCCACTGTGGAGGCCTCCCCGCCCAAGGGCGCCACGGGCTCGATACGGCCGCCCGGCAACGGGCCGATGAGCAGGGTGCCCGAGGTCTTCGCGGCCTTCTTCGGCGCCCTGGGCCTGCTCTGCGTCCTGCTGGCCCTCATCCCACCGCTGCGCGTCCTGCTGCGCCCGGTGGTCCGCTTCCTCGACCTGCTCATCGTCCCGGTCAGCGCCAACCTCGCCTACGCCGTCTTCCTCTTCCTGCTCGCCGCCGCGACCGCCGCCCGCAAGAAGGTCGCCTGGTGGCTGGTCGTCGTCTATCTGGGCCTGCTGGTCCTCGACGACGTCCTCGGCGTCGCGGTGGGCCTGTACGGCGAGTCCGTCCCGTCCCTCGTCGTCTGCTCGCTCGCGCTGGCCCTGCTGATCGTCGCCCGCAGGGAGTTCTACGGCGCCTCCCGCCGCGCCGCCGTCCGCCGGGCCCTCGTCGTGCTGCTGGCCGGGCTCGTCGTCGGCATCCTCGTCGGCTGGGGCCTGGTGGAGCTGTTCCCCGGCACACTCCCGCGCGATCAGCGCCTGTTGTGGGCCGCCAACCGCGTCTGCGGCGGCCTGGTCTCCGCCCGCTCCTTCGACGGCCGCCCACCCCGAGCCCTGTACTTCCCGCTCGGCCTGTTCGGCGCCCTCGCCCTGCTCAACGCCGCCGCCACCCTGTTCCGTTCGCAGCGCATGGAATCCGCCCTGCACGGCGACGAGGAACCCCGCATCCGCGCCCTCCTCAAGGCCTACGGCGAGCAGGACTCCCTCGGGTACTTCGCCACCCGCCGCGACAAGGCCGTCGTCTTCTCACCCAGCGGCAAGGCCGCCGTCACCTACCGCGTCGAGGCTGGCGTCTGCCTCGCCAGCGGCGACCCCGTGGGTGACCGGGAGGCCTGGCCGCACGCCATCGCCGTCTGGCTGGACGTGGCCGGCCGGCACGCCTGGGCGCCCGCCGCGATGGGCGCCTCGGAGGACGGCGCCAAGGCCTTCGCCCGCGCCGGACTCGGCGCGCTCCAGCTCGGCGACGAGGCGATCCTGAACGTCGCCGACTTCGACCTCGACGGCCGGGACATGCGGGTGGCACGGCAGGCCGTGCACCGCGTCCGCCGCACCGGCGCCCACTGCCGCATCCGCCGCCACGCCACCCTCACCGACGAGGAGATGGAGGAGATCGTCGACAGGGCGGACGCCTGGCGCGACACCGAGACCGAACGCGGCTTCTCCATGGCCCTGGACCGCCTCGGCGACCCGGCCGACGGCGACTGCCTCCTCGTAGAAGCCCTCAGCGAGGACGGCCGGCTCCTCGCGCTGCTCTCCTTGGTGCCCTGGGGACGCGACGGCGTCTCCCTCGACCTGATGCGCCGTGACCGCAGCGCACCCAACGGGGTCATGGAGTTCATGGTCGCCGACCTGTGCGCGGCCGCCCCCAAACTGGGCGTCCGCAGGATCTCCCTCAACTTCGCCGTCTTCCGCTCGGCCTTCGAGGAGGGTGCCCGCATCGGCGCCGGACCCGTACTGCGGATGTGGCGGCGCCTGTTGCTGTTCTTCTCCCGGTGGTGGCAGCTGGAGGCCCTGTACCGCTCCAACGCCAAGTACCACCCCGAGTGGTACCCCCGCTTCATCTGCTACGGCGACACCGGCTCCCTCGCCCGGATCGGCCTGGCCTCCGGAATCGCCGAAGGCTTCGTCTCCGTACCGTCGTTGCGCAAACTCTGGGGAAAGGGGCACCCGAGGGGTGCGTCCAGGCCCGCGACCACCGAGGGCCTGCCGTCGTTGTCGGCGCTCGGTCTCGCCGGAGGGGACGAGGCCGGGCCCGGCGATGCGCACGCCGGGCTGCCCGAACAGGTCCGCATCCGGCACCGCACCCTCGACCGCCTGCGCGCCGACGGCACCGACCCCTACCCGGTCGGCATCCCGCAGCGCACCCACGCCCTCGCCGACGTTCGGCAGGGCGAGCAAGTCACCGTCGCCGGCCGGGTCATGCTCGTACGGGACTTCGGCGGCATCGTCTTCGCCGTGCTGCGCGACTGGTCCGGCGACCGTCAACTCGCCCTCACCCGCGAGGACTCGGGACCCGCCCTCGACCGCTTCACCGCCGACACCGACATCGGCGACCACATCACCGCCACGGGCCGGGCCGGAGTGAGCGACAAGGGCGAGCCGACCGTCTTCGTCACCTCCTGGCAGCTCATCGGCAAGTGCCTGCGCCCGCTGCCCGACAAGCGCCGCGGCCTCGCCGACCCCGAGGCCAAGGTCCGCATGCGCTACCTCGACCTGGTCTCCAGCCCTGACGCCCGCGCGGTGATCCGCGCCCGCTCCACCGCCGTACAGGCCCTGCGCCAGGGCCTGTTGGAGCGCGGCTACCTCGAGGTCGAGACCCCGATGCTGCAGCAGATCCACGGCGGTGCCAACGCCCGTCCGTTCACCACCCACATCAACGCCTACGACCTCGACCTGTACCTCCGTATCGCGCCCGAGCTCTACCTGAAGCGACTGTGCGTCGGCGGCATGGAGAAGGTCTTCGAGCTGGGCCGCACCTTCCGCAACGAGGGCGTCTCCTACAAGCACAACCCCGAGTTCACGATGCTGGAGGCCTACCAGGCCTTCGCCGACTACGACGTGATGCTCGACCTCACCCGCGAACTGATCCAGGGCTCGGCCACCGCCGCCTTCGGCTCACCGATCGCGCACAAGGAGGGCAAGGAGTACGACATCTCCGGCGCCTGGCCCGTCAAGACGGTCTACGGCGCGATCTCCGAGGCGCTGGGGGAGGAGGTCGACGCGGACACCGAGCTGGAGGCGCTGCAACGGCTGTGCGACGGCGCGGGCGTGCCGTACACGGCCGACGACGGCCGCGGCGACGTCGTACTGGAAATGTACGAGCGCCTGGTCGAGGAGAAGACCCGACTCCCCACCTTCTACAAGGACTTCCCGACCGACGTCTCCCCGCTGACCCGTCAGCACCGCACCGACCCGCGGCTCGCCGAACGCTGGGACCTCGTCGCCTTCGGCACCGAACTCGGCACCGCCTATTCCGAGTTGACCGACCCCGTCGAACAGCGCCGCCGGCTCACCGCACAATCCCTGCTCGCCGCCGGGGGAGACCCCGAGGCGATGGAACTGGACGAGGACTTCCTCGACGCCCTCGAATACGCGATGCCGCCCACCGGAGGCCTGGGCATCGGCGTCGACCGGCTGGTCATGTTCCTCACCGGCCGGACGATCCGGGAGACGCTGCCGTTCCCGCTGGTGCGCCGCCGCTGACCGCTCACTGCCGCTGTGGTCGCAGCAGCCGCAGGTCCGCTCCCCAGGAGTCGAGGACCGTGCCGTGACCGGCGGCCCGCGCGGCACGTTCGACGCCGCCGAACAAGGCGCGCTGGGTGTGCGGATCGCCGTCGGCCAGGATGCGACGCAGCACCGGCAGCAAACGCCCGGCACTCCACTCCTCGCCCCCGAGCGGCCGCCGCTCCAGCTCCCACTGGAGGTACTTGTTGTACGGCCGCACCCGGCGATGCAGGGCGAACACCGTCTCCAGCGCGTACGGCACGCTCTCGGCGGCGTCCAGATGCCCCAGGGCGTCGCGGCCGTCGCGGTAGCTCTTCAGCGAGCGGTAGGCCTGGTTGACGTAGGCGTCGAGAGCGCCGGCCGCCGCGCTGCGCGCCTCACCCTCCTCCAGCGTGCGCTTGCGGTCGAGGATCGTGGCGATCTCCCCGTCCAGCCGGTCGAGCAGCACCCGGGCGTGGACGTAGGCGTAGCGGCACCAGCCGTCGGGGTCGCCGGGCAGTCCGCGGCGGCGGAACTCGGCGAGGGTGATCACCACCAGGTCCAGATGAGCGGACCGGAACCAGTCCAGCTCGCTGAGCGGCGAGGCGTCACGGTCGCGCAGGACGACGTGCAGGTCGTGGTCGGAGCGGGCGGTCGGCATCCCGTCGTGCACCTGGGAGCCGCTGAGCACCAGGCCGACGACGCCGGGATCGGCGGTGGCCCGGGCGACGAAGGCCGCCAGGGTGGCATCGGGGGTGTCGCCGGGAACAGGGGGAACTGCGCGCATGTTGGTGATCTCTCCGAGCGGAAGGTGCGCGGCCGTCGGCCGCGGATACGGACCGTTTCGCGTCTGCGGCATCCGGGACGCCGCGGGGAGATCACTGCACGCGGCCGACGCTACCCGCAACCCCCGCACACCGGAACCGAATTGGGCCGCCCACCGGCCCGCGCGGTTCGGGGAAGGGAAGACCTCCGCGACCACTCGGTCAGCACCGGCCCACGAACGCCACAACCGCCCCACATGCGCGCAGCCGACACACGGCGCACTCTGGTGTCGTGGCCGACGCACAGCCCATCGTGATCTACCCGCCCACCGCTGACGGTGGCCGGCGGGTCCGTGTGGGCGACCGGTTTCGCGGGATGGCGTACGGGCTGCTGGACGTCGTCGAGTTCCTGCGCCTCGCGGGCCTGGAGGACGCCGAAGAGGCGTGGCTGCGGCAGTCCGAGCTGATCGAGTGGCGGGGTGGCGGCCCGGACGTGTGGGACCACTGAGCGGAGCGGGCGGCGGGGCCTTCGTTCGCACCGCGGGCCGGAGCGCGACGGACACGCCGCCGTTGGTCCGGCTGCTTGGGCCGGGTGGGTGGATTCCTGCCGCCGCCTCGGTGTTGCTGGGGAGCGTCGGCCTTCGGCCGGGCGACTGATGAGTCATGACGAAGGATCAATTGCTGACGCGGCGCCGGGCGTTGATCGCCGGCGCCGCCGCTCTGGGCACCGCCGGCACCGCCGGTGTGCTCGCGCTGGGCGGGGGCGAGGAGACGGTCCGGCCCCCCGTCGCCCCCGCTCCGGCCGCCGGCCCCCAGGCACGTTCGGTGCTCAAGCCGTCCGCCTATCGCCTGCAGCCCCTGACCGGATACGGGGGGCCGCCGCGCGCGGCACCCGGCAGGACCCTCGTGCGGCACGAGCCCTTCCTGCGCGTGTCCGGGCGCGGTCGCACCATGGTGCTCACGTTCGACGACGGGCCCGATCCCCGTTACACCCCGCACATCCTGGACACCCTGGCCGAACACGACGTCCGCGCCATGTTCTTCGTGTGCGGGGAGATGGCCGTCGACAACCAGGACCTGCTGGCCCGGATGGCCGACGACGGCCACCTCGTCGGCAACCACACCTGGACCCATCCCCTGCTGACCCGCCTGACCCGCGCCCGCATCCGCTCCGAGATGAAGCGCACCAGCGATGTCATCGAGGACGCGTACGGCGAGCGGCCCCAGTGGTTCCGCGCACCCTACGGAGCCTGGAACCGCGCGGCCTTCCAACTCGGCGCCGAGATGGGCATGGAGCCCCTTGCCTGGACGGTCGACACCCTCGACTGGACCACGCCCGGCACCCGCACCATCGTCGGCCGGGTCGAGGACGGCGCCGCCCCCGGCGTCGTGGTGCTCTCGCACGACGCCGGGGGCGACCGCTCCCAGAGTGTCCGCGCTCTGCGCGACTATCTTCCGCAATTGCTGGATTCCGGTTACCACATCACCGTGCCGAGACGGCGCGACGCATAACCCGCGCCACCGGATTCCGCCCGCCCGGTCGGAGAACGCTCAGCGAACCTCGACCAGGCGGGCGAAAACGACGACGTTCCCGTCGTAACCGTGCTGCTTGGAGAAACCGCCACCGCAGGTGATGACCCGCAATTCCGGGGTGCCCTTGGAGGCGTAGACGCGGTCGCCGGGGAAGTTGTTCTTGTCGAAGACCTCGATGCCGTAGATCTCGAACACGGCCGTTCTTCCGTCCTTGCGGGCGACGTCGACCTGATTTCCCTTCTTGAGGGCCCCGAGGTTGTAGAACACGGCGGGGCCCTGTTTGTTGTCGACATGGCCGACCACGACCGCGGTGCCTTTCTCGCCGGGCGACACGGCGCCGGTGAACCAGCCCGCCAGGTTCGGGTCCTCCGGGGGCGGCGCCGCGACCCAGCCGTCCGAGTCCAGGCCGACCGGCAGGACCGGTGCGTCGACGCGGATCGTAGGGATCCTGACCCGGTCGGGCAGGGCGTACGGGAGCGGTTGGACGTTGCCGGAGGCGCCGGGGACGCGGCTGCCGGCCGCGGCCGCGGTGGCCGGTTGCGGCGGACCCACGTCGAACTCGCCCGAGCCGTTCCGAATGAGCGCGAGTCCGGTCAGCAGAACAAGCGCTATCACGCCCCAAGGAGCACGCTTCTTCCGCCGCTCCTCCTCTTCAGCCAGTTCGGCCAGCTCGGACGCAGACATTCGTTTCCCCTCTCGACGCGGCCGTCGCCCCGTCATTCGCGCATACGACAACGCTAAATGCCGCGAATGAAACCGGCGACGGGGCAGATGCGAACGGGTGGCCCGTACGCCTTCGGTGCGCCATCCGAGTTGCCGCGGACAGGAAATTTCTGACGGTCCGTGACCTGCGGCGATATCCGATTGTGCGGTAATTGCTCGGCGTGTCCTCTCACCAGGACGGACCATCGCCGAAATGCGGGCGCGTCCAGGGCAACTGAGGGTCTTTCATGGGAGGCGCTTTCTCGCCGACAGACCGGGGACGGGCCCCGGGGCGCCTTCCGCGGAGGATCACATGAGTACTCATCGTGCCCTGGCGGTCTCTGCCGCCGCGGTCGCCGCCCTCGGCCTCGCCGCGCCGGTGGCCGTCGCGCGGGACGGCATGAACATCAGCCCGAGCAACATCGTCGCCCTGCCCAGCGTCATCGCGCGCGGGGGGCAGTTGACCATCACCGTCGACGGCTGCCCGGCAGGCGGTACCGCGACCTCGGAAGCGTTCCCGAGCACACCCCTCACCCCGGTCAGGAACACCAACACGGCGAGGGGCACCGCCACGGTCAACAGGAACGCGCGGACGGGTTCGCACAGCATCACCGTCAACTGCAACGGCAAGACGCTGACGAACCCCGCCGCCTTCACCGTCATCGGTGGTGTGCAGGGCGGCCTCGGCGGCAGCAACTCCAGCGGGGCGACGCCGACCGACATGGCCATCGGCGGTGGGCTCGTGGCCGCGGCCGTCGTCGCCGGCGGAGTGTTCTGGCTGCGCAGGAGGTCCGAGAAGCAGATCTGACCTTCCCTCCGAGCACCTTCCCCTTTCGGAGAGCCGATCGCACGGCAGCAGGACTTCGCCCCGGATCCTTCCCCTTCAGGATCCGGGGCGAAGTCCTGCTGTCAGGTGCCGTGTCGTCAGGCGCCGTCCTCGCTACGGCGGCGCGAGAAGTGGTACGCCGCTCCGATCGAGCCCGCGATGAGCGCCACGCCCATCCCCAGCTCCTTGAGGTCGAACCCGGCGATGCTGCCGCCCACACCGGCCTTCACACCCCGGTTGGGGTTGATCGGCACGGGCGTGGGATTGACCGGCACCGGTGTGGGGTGGTGCGGGCGGCCGCCGACGATGGTCAGATCCGTGGAACCGCTCGCGCCGTCGCAGGTGAACCTCACCCGGTACACCGCGCCAGGCTTGGCGTCCCGGTCGACCATCGCCGTCCCCCAGGAATGTCCCGGCCGGATGGTGACGGTGTCGAACACCGCCGACCTGACCGTGGCCGGCCCCTTGCAGCCGCCGTCCCGGTTCACGTGCAGGGTGACCTTGCCACCGGCCGCGACGGTCGAGGGCAGCACGCTGAAGGCGAACGGCGTGATGTTGTGGTCGTCGCCCCTCGCGACGGCGGCCGGCGCGGAGAGGGCGAGGGCGCTGATGCCCAGCAGTGCGGCCGAAGCGACGCGTATCGCGCGCATGGTGTTCCTCCGGTCCCCGAGGAGCAAGTGCGGACCTTTCCGCTTTTGGTGAAAATGCACCTCGATGACCGAAACGCTAGGAACAGGTGTGCGTCCGCGCGATCGGGGTCGCGCGAATGGGGCAAACGTGTGGGCCACTCAGGGGACGCCGGCGGCGTGGCGCACGTCCCCGGGTGGCCCGTCGGGCAGTCCCGGTCGGGCCTTGTTGCGCGGGAGTCAGGTCTTGATGTGCGGGAAGAGGTTCAGGAACGGTTCCGCCGAAGCCGTGATGCCCCGGGTGTAGGGCGCGTCGAAGTCCCAGATGAGGAACAGCAGGAACGCGATCAGGGCCGAGAACAGCCCGGCGAGGACCAGTTCGCGCATGGTGCGCCGGATCTGCAGTGCGAAGACCATGCCGATGGTGACCACGGCCCCGGCGAGAAGCCCGAACCACACCACGCCCGGCATGGTCGCGCCCATGGAGTCGGCCCGGGCGCTGCGGGCCTGGTCCGCCGCGGTGACCTGGTCGAGGAGCGGCTGGTACGCCTGGGCCTCGAAGTCCGTCTTCGGCTGGTAGTCGGTGACGTCCTCGCGGATGCGGTCGAAGAGCTCGTCGCCGCGCGGGGTGAGACGGCCGTCGTCGGCCATGGTCTTCCACTCGGTGTTCACGACTTGTCCGACATAGGCGTTGACGTCGTCCCGAATGCGGTCACGGACGTCGGTCGGATAGACCCGCACCCGCTCCGAGATCTCGTGCAGCGCGACGGCCTCCGCCTGCACATGGTCCTGGGCGGCGCTGCGCCCCTCCCACACCCCGGCGATGGCCAGGCCCAGGACGATGGCGTACACCACGCCGATCCACATCGTCATGTACTCGATGACGTCCGGGGTCTCGCTGGGGTCCTCGTCCTCGGGTGCGGCCCGGTGCCGTACGAAGGTGATGATGACCACCACGGCGCAGGCGGCCAGCATCGCGAGGGTGAGAACAAGCCATTCCGGCAAGAGGTGCCTCCAGGAATCAGCGCGGCCGCAGCGCGGCGACGGCGATCACGGCGGGTGCCGTGATGAGCAGGACATAGGTGACCGGCGACGGGCCGCCGTGCACCGGCGCCCTTCGCACCGGCGCCCGGTAGTGCGGGTAGGTCACCGGGGCCACGAACGGACGGGGGGTGGGGCTGGCCGACGGCTTCGGGGTGGGGGGCGGAGCCGGAGTCGGGGCGGGCGGGGGAGTCGGGGTCGGGCGCGGTGTCGCGGGTCGCGGGGCCGGTGGGGCGGCAGGCGGAGGCTCCGGTTTCGGTGTGGGCCTCGGGGTGGGGGTGGGTTTCGGGGGCGGCGGCGAGGGCTTCGGCTCGGGCGGGCTGGGCGTGGGGGGCGGCGTCGGTGTGGGGGTGGGTGTTGGCGTCGGCGTGGGTTTGGGGCAGGTCGGGGGCGTCGGCCAGGAGAGGTTTCCGGCGACCGCCACCGCCTGGGTGCCGTCCGGGCCTGCCGAGGCGTATGCGCAGGCGTCGGCCGTCGCCACGCCGGCCGGTGCCCCCACCAGGAGCCAGGTCAGCGCCACCAGCGCCAACGCCCTTGCGGGGAAGGCGGTTTGGGTCGGTTCGGGTCCATACACGACGAAGATCATGAGCCCTGGCGAACCGGAGCACGCCGGACCGCGCCGGGATTGATCCGAACGGGGGAACAACGGCATGCGGTGGTTTGACGGGAGTGCGCCCGGACGCCCATGGACGCGCACGCGTGTGCGAGTTGACGCACCGGTGGCACAGGTTCCGGAAAGAAATTTGTGAGGCGGTTGAACACAACCGCAGGTCTCATTCGTACCCATGCTCGTGCGGCGGCGTAGTAGGGCGCTGCAACACGGTTGTGATTATGGGGAGTTGATGATGAAGACCTCCTGGCGGAGCGCCTCACTCGTGGCAAGCGCTGCGGCTGTACTGGCGCTGACGACGGCGTGCGGTCAGGAAAGCGGCACGTCGGGGGTGGGCAGCCAGAACGTGGGCGCCACCGCTGCGGCGGGCGGCTACGGCAGCGTCGGCGCAGGTGGCACTGCCAGTGCCAGTCCCAGTAATGGCTACGGTGCGGACGGGCAGGGCTCGGCGGCCCAGGCCTCCGCCGCGGGCAAGCTTGCCGTCACCCAGAACGCCGAGCTCGGCAAGGTGCTGACCGACGGCGCCGGTCTGACGCTGTACCGCTTCGACGCGGACACCGCCGAGCCGCCCAAGTCGAGTTGTGACGGCGACTGTGCCAAGACCTGGCCGCCGGTTCCCGCGGACGACGCCACGGCCGGCGCCGGCATCGACAAGGCCCTGCTCGGCGAGGTCACCCGGTCCGACGGCAGCAAGCAGCTGACCATCGGCGGCTGGCCGGCGTACCGCTACGCGAAGGACGCCAAGGCCGGGGACATCGCCGGTCAGGGTGTGGGCGGCAAGTGGTACGCGCTCGCCCCCGACGGCAAGAAGGCCACCCTGGCGAGCCTGCCCGGACTGTCCGTCCGCAAGGACGCCAAGCTCGGTGACATCGTCGTCGACAAGAAGGGCATGACGGTCTACCGCTTCCTGAAGGACGTGGCCTGGCCGGACCCGATCTCCAACTGCACCGGTTCCTGCCTGGAGAAGTGGCCGGCCGTCGCCCCGGTCGAGCCCAACGACACCAAGGGAATCGAGAAGAAGGGCCTCATGGGCTTCACCCGGCCCGACGGCGTCAAGCAGATGACCGTCGACTGCTGGCCGGCGTACACCTTCTCCGGTGACACGGAACCCGGAGACACCAACGGTCAGGGCGTGGGCGGCACGTGGTACGCGATGGCGCCCGACGGAAAGCCGGTCGGCGCGCTGAAGAAGTAGGCGTCACCTCCCCAGGGTTGATCGCACCGGACAGCGCGTACGGCCGTAGGTCCGCCCCCTCCGCACCGCACGGAGGGGGCGGGCCGTTTTGGCGTTTTGCCGTTTTTCACCGGGCGTGTGCGGCACGTGCCGCTGGCAGTGACCGGGAACGGATGGTCAATTTCCGTTTCAGCTCGCCCCGTTGGCAGGCGATCAGTAGCCTCAGCTCGAACACCGGATCGCCTACGCCTTGGAGAGATAGATGGAGCGTCCCGCCTGGGCCCCCCGGAGCATCGACATCTCGGTGCCCAGTGTTTCGCGGATCTATGACTACTACCTGGGCGGTTCGCACAATTTCGAGGTCGACCGGGAAGCGGCCCGCAGGGCAATGGAGTTCATGCCGGGACTCCCCAAGGTCATGCAGGCGAACCGGGCGTTCATGCGCCGCGCGGTGCGCTTCGCCCTCGACGAGGGCATCGACCAGTTCCTGGACGTCGGTTCCGGCATCCCCACCTTCGGCAACGTCCACGAGGTGACCCAGACGGCCAACCCCGATGCGCGCGTCGTGTACGTCGACCACGACCCCGTCGCGGTGGCGCACAGCCAGGCTGTCCTGGAGGGCAACGAGGGCGCGGGCGTGGTCGCCGCCGACCTCCGCAAGCCGCAGGAGATCCTCGCGAGCGCCGAAGTGGAGCGACTGATCGACCTGAACCGGCCGGTGGCGCTCCTTCTCGTTGCCATACTGCACTTCGTGGAAGACGCGGACGACCCGTACGAGTCGGTCGCCGAGCTGCGCGACGCGCTCGCGCCCGGCAGCCTGCTCGTGCTCACGCATGCCTCGTACGAGGGAATCCCGCTGCCGGCGGAGCGGGCCGAGGGCGCGGTGGACGTGTACAAGGACATCCGCAACCCGCTGATCATGCGCTCGCGCGAGGAGATCGCGCGGTTCTTCGAGGGGTACGACATGGTGGAACCGGGATTGGTGGCGCCGCCGCTGTGGCGGCCGCAGGAGGAGCCTCGGGACGAGGATCCGTATGCCTTCTCCGGGTTCGCCGGCGTGGGGCGTACGGCGTGAGTGCGGAACCGGACGGGCCCCAGGACAGACTGCGCAGGTTCGCGACGATCTGGAGCCGGGCGGTGTTCCCGGCGACCTCGACGTCGCTGACCCGGCCGGAGTTCGAGGAGCAACTCCTGCCGCTGGCCCGGAGGTTGAGCCAGGCGCTGCACACCCGGATCCTCGACGCGGAGGAGGGCAGGGCGGTCGGTGCCGCCCTCGTCGGCGCGCACTGCACCGACCCGGAGGCGCTCGCCCGCACGCTGGACTGCGTCGACGCCTACCTGGTGCTCTACTGCGGCGAGGAGGGCGACCAGGAGGAACTGCGGGCGCGCTCCTCACGGTTGCAGCACGCCATGGCCGCCGGGTTCGCACAGGCGCTGCGCGAGCGGACGCTGGCCGAGCAGGAGGCGATCTCCGCGGCCGCCCTCCAGGCGCAGGGCGTGGTGGCACAGGCGCTGCACGCGACCGAGGCCCGTTTCCGCGCGGTGTTCGAAGGCGCGGCCATAGGAATCGGCATGGCCGACCTGGAGGGCAACATCCTCCAGGTCAACGGCGCGCTGCTGCGCATGTTCGGCATCTCCGAGCAGACCATGGGCGGTCGCAACGTCAGGGAGTGGACCCATCCCGAGGACGCGCCGCAGACCTGGACGCTCTACGACGAACTCGTCCGCGGCGAGCGCGAGCACTACCACGTCGAGAAAGCGTTCTACCGACCTGACGGAACGGTCCTGTGGACCAACCTGACGGTCTCTCTCCTGCGCGACGCCGACGGTGAGCCGCAGTACCAGCTGGCCCTCATGGAGGACACCACCGAGCGCCGGCTGCTCAACCTCCGCCTGCGCTACGAGGCCACGCACGACGCGCTCACCGGCCTGCCCAACCGCACCTTCTTCTTCGAGCGTCTGGAGAAGGCGCTGGGTGCGGGCGCGGGCCAGCGCTTCGGGCTGTGCTACCTCGACCTGGACGGCTTCAAGACCGTCAACGACAGCCTCGGTCACGCGGCCGGCGACCGGCTGCTCGTCGAGGTCGCCGACCGGCTGCAGGGATGCGCGACCGCTCCCGGCGAGATGGTCGCGCGGCTCGGCGGCGACGAGTTCGTGGCGCTGACCACCGGGCCCGACACCGAGCGCGAGGTCGACGAGCTCGCCGCCCGCATCATGAACGCCCTGATCGCCCCGATCAGCATCGACGGCCGGGAGCTGACCGTGCGCGGCAGCATCGGCATCGTCGAGGGGCCGGCGGGGGAGCGCAGCCCGGCGGAGGTGCTGCGCAGCGCCGACATCACCATGTACCGGGCCAAGTCGGCGGGCGGCAACCGCTTCGAGCTCGCCGACGAGGAGGCCGACGCCCGCGCCATCACCCGGCACGGCCTCACCACCGCGCTGCCGGCGGCCCTGGACCGGGGCGAGTTCTTCATCGAGTACCAGCCGCTGGTCCACCTCGGCGACGGCACTGTGCGCGGCGCCGAGGCCCTGGTGCGCTGGCTGCACCCGCAGCACGGCGTCCTCGGCCCGGACCGCTTCATCCCGCTCGCCGAACACACCGGCCTCATCGTGCCGTTGGGGCGCTGGGTCCTGGAGCAGTCGGTGCGCCAGGCCCGCGAATGGCGAGAACGGTACGACGACGCGGGCCCGCTCCGCATCAACGTCAACCTCTCGCCCTGCCAGCTCACCCACCCCGGCCTGGTCCAGGACACCGTCGACATCCTGGAGCGTGCGGGCGTCCAACCGGACGCGCTGTGCCTGGAAGTCACCGAGTCGGCCCTCATCGGCGCCGACGACGACCTGCTCAAACCGCTGCGTCGGCTCGCCGAAATGGGCGTCGACATCGCCCTGGACGACTTCGGCACCGGCTACTCGAACCTTGCCAACCTGCGCCGCCTGCCCGTGAGCATCCTCAAGCTGGACCGGTCGTTCACGCAGAGCATGCAGCAGTTCCCGGCGGACCCCGTCGACCTCAAGATCGTCGAGGGGATCGTCTCGCTGGCCCACAGCCTGAACCTCGCGGTCACGGTCGAGGGCGTCGAAACCGGCGCCCAGGCCGAGCAGTTGCGGATACTGGGCTGCGACACCGCCCAGGGCTGGTACTACGCCCGCCCCGGCCCACCGGACCGGCTGCACGAACTGGCGCTGGTGGACGCCATCGGCTGACACGAACGGCACGGGCACGGAGGGGGACGGATGTCGGAGCAACTGCTCGACGGGCGCTACCGACTGGCCGACCGGATCGGTTCCGGCGGCATGGGCGAGGTGTGGCGGGCCTACGACGAGCACCTGCACCGTGACGTGGCCGTCAAACTGCTCACCGGGATCGGCGCGGGCCACGATCCGAGTGTCGCGGCCCGTTTCGTGCGGGAGGCGCGCGCCGCCGCGCGCCTGTCCAGCCCGTACATCGTCACCGTCCACGAGCTGGGCACGGCACGCACGGCCGGTGATGCCGAGGTGCCGTACCTGGTGATGGAACTGCTGACCGGGCGGCCGCTGGACCGGGTGATCCGCGACGACGGCCGGCCGGCCCTGGCGGACACCGCCCGGTGGACCGACCAGATGTGCCGGGCGCTGTCCACGGCCCATGCGGCGGACGTGGTGCACCGGGACATGAAGCCGGCGAACGTCCTGGTCACCGGCGGGGACCGGGACGAACCCGAGGACCGCACGGCGAAGGTGCTGGACTTCGGCATCGCCCGCATCCTCGACGGCACCGGGTCGTCCACCACACTGACCGTCACCGGCTCGATCGTGGGCACGCCCGCCTACATGTCGCCGGAGCAGGCCCGCGGCGACGGTCCCGTCGACCGGCGCACCGACCTGTACTCCCTGGGCTGCATCCTCTACGAACTCGTCACCGGCCGCCCGCCGTTCGAGGCACCCCTCTGGCATGTCCTGCTGCGCAAGCACATGGACGAGCCGCCGCTGCGGCCGAGCCGTCTGCGCCCCGAACTGACGCCGGAGTGGGACGAGTTGATCCTCGCCCTGCTGGCCAAGGAACCGGGCGACCGGCCGGGCTCGGCGACGGAGGTGCGCGGCATGCTCGGCACGCTCACCGGTCCGGTGCCGGTCCCGCCTCCGCTCGACACCCCGCGCCCCGCACCGGTCGACGCCGCCACCCGGACGACACCGGAGCCACCCCGATCCACACCGGTCCGCCCACCGACCCGGCTGGACCAGCTGGCGATGCCGCACGAAACCACCGCGCCACCGCGACCACGGAGCGGGCCCGCGGTCCCGCCGCAGCCCCAGTCGGACCCGGCCCGGAACACCGAACCCCCGCTCCGTCCGCCCACCCACCCGACCCACCCGGCGGCTGCCACCACACCCCAACTCCCGGGCGCGCCACACCAGTCATGGACCGACACCCCACTGCCCGCCGGCCGCGCGCCCGGCAAGTCCGAAGCCCTCTCCGTCGCGGCCGTCGTGCTGGTGATCACGGGCCTTCTGCTGCCGTGGTGGGCCGCGCTCGTCCTCACGGCCGCCACCGGGGCAGGCGTGCACCTGCGCAACCGACGTCGGTCGCAGGCCTATCCCGGTCGGCATCTGTGAACTCCCGGCGCGGTAGCGGTCGTTCGGCGCGCGTGGGTGTGAGGGGATGACGACCGCGTCATCCGGTGGCGCAGGCGCCGGGGTCGCACGCGACGATGCACGGGTGAACCACGAAACACATGACGCACAAGACGTCAACGAGGCTATTGCGGGCGAACTGCGCCTCCTGGATCCCGCCGTCCGCTCCTGCGCCGAAGGCGCCCGGCTGATCGACCCCGAGTTCGTGGAGGTCGGCGCCTCGGGCCGGCGCTACACGTACGAGGAGACGATCGCCGGGCTGCCCGACAAGCCGGGCAGCGCGGCGGACGGCCCGCGCTACGAGCCGTCGGAGATCACGGGTGTCCTGCTGGCCCCCGGTCTGGTGCACCTCACGTTCGAGACGGTCTTCGACGGCCGACGGGCCCGGCGCAGCTCCCTGTGGCGCAAGCGTGACGAGGAGACGGGCTGGCGCATGTACTACCACCAGGGCACGCCGGTGCCGCGCGAGACCGACCCGCTCAGCGTTCCAGCAGCATCTGCTGCAACTCCCGCGCCGCCCGCGGCGGAGCCACGTCGCTGCGGTGCGCCAGGGCGATCGTCCGGTGCAGTCCGGGGCGGGCCAGGGGAGTGACCCGTAGCCCCCGGCCGGAACGGGTCGCGACCATGCGCGGGACGACGGCCACACCGAGGCCCGCCCGGGCGAAGCCCAGGACCGCGTCCATCTCGCCGCCCTCCACCGCGAAGTCCGGTTCGAAGCCCTCGGCGCGGCACGCGGCCACGGTCAGTTCGCGCAGGTCGTAGCCGTGCCGGAACATCACCAGCGGTTCGTTCTCCAGGTCGGCGATGCGTACGGTGCGCCGGCCCGGGCCGCCCGGTGGGGGTGACTCCGGGGACGACACCACGACCAGGTCCTCGCGCAGCAGCTCCACGGTCGTCAGTGCCGGGGACGGCGTCGGCAGCGGCAGGACGACCAGGGCGAGGTCGAGAGCGCCGCGGGCGAGTTCCCGTACGAGATCGTGGGAACCGCCCTCCTCGATCAGCAGCCGGATGCCGGGATAGCGGTCGTGGAAGGCGCGCAGCACGTCCGGCAGCAGGCCCGTGCACACACTCGGCGTCGCGCCCAGCCGGATCCGGCCGCTGCGCAGCTGCACCAGCTCCTGCACCTCGTGCCGGGCCGTGTCCGCGTCGGCCAGGATGCGGCGGGCCAGCGGCAGCAGTGCCTCGCCCGCGTCGGTGAGGGTGATGTTGCCGCGCGCCCGCAGGAACAGATCGGCCCCGAGCTCCCGCTCCAGCGACTTGATCTGCTGGGACAGGGACGGCTGCGCGACATGGACCAGGTCCGCGGCCCGGGTGAAGTGCCGCGTCTCGGCGACCGCCACGAAGTACTGGAGCTGCTGGAACTGCATGCCTCCACCCTAGCCGTACGATAGCGGTTGCCTATGGAATCGAGCCGGACCATGTCTTGGACCGATTGGCCCCTTCGGCTCTAGCGTCTTGACTCATGGCTCTGGCAACGCGGACGGATCGACGGCCGTCCATGGCACGCACCGTGTGGGACAGCTCCGTCGGCAAGAAGACGGTGATGGCGGTCAGCGGACTGATCATGCTGCTGTACCTGGTCGTCCACATGATCGGGAATCTGAAGATCTTCTTCGGGATGGGCGAGTTCAACCACTACGCCCACTGGCTGCGCACGATCGGCGAGCCGTTCATGCACTACGAGTGGACGCTCTGGCTGATCCGCGTCGTGCTGGTGGTCGCCGTCGTCGCCCACGCCACGTCCGCGTACCAGCTCAGCCGCCGCGACATCAAGGCGCGGCCGAACAAGTACGTGCACAAGAAGCCGAAGGCGAGCTACGCGACGCGCACCATGCGCTGGGGCGGCACCATCCTCGGCCTGTTCATCGTGTGGCACATCCTGGACCTGACCACCGGCACCGTGCACTCGGGCGGCTTCCAGGAGGGCCACCCGTACCAGAACGTCGTGGACACCTTCTCCACCTGGTACGGCAACGTCATCTACATCGTCGCGATGCTCGCGCTCGGCCTGCACGTGCGGCACGGCTTCTGGAGCGCGGCCCAGACCCTCGGCGTCGGCAGCCGCGCCCGCGACCGCGCCCTCAAGGCGACCGCCAACGTCCTCGCGCTGCTGCTCACGGCCGGCTTCATCGCCGTACCCGTGGGCGTCATGACCGGAGTGGTGAGCTGAACATGACTGCTGAGTACGTGGACTACGCGACCGGTGAGCCGGTCGTCGACGCCAAGGCCCCGACCGGTCCCGTCAACGAGCGCTGGGACAAGCGCCGTTTCGAGGCCAAGCTGGTCAACCCGGCCAACCGGCGCAAGCACACCGTCATCGTCGTCGGCACCGGGCTCGCGGGCGGCTCCGCGGGCGCCACGCTCGCCGAACAGGGTTACCACGTCGTCCAGTTCTGCTACCAGGACTCCCCGCGACGCGCCCACTCCATCGCCGCGCAGGGCGGCATCAACGCCGCGAAGAACTACCGCAACGACGGCGACTCCATCCACCGGCTGTTCTACGACACCGTCAAGGGCGGCGACTTCCGCGCGCGGGAGTCGAACGTGCACCGGCTCGCGCAGATCTCGGTGGAGATCATCGACCAGTGCGTGGCGCAGGGCGTGCCGTTCGCCCGCGAGTACGGCGGACTGCTCGACACCCGCTCCTTCGGCGGGGTACAGGTGTCGCGGACCTTCTACGCCCGCGGCCAGACGGGCCAGCAGCTGCTGCTCGGCGCCTACCAGGCACTCAGCCGGCAGATCGCCGCAGGCAACATCGAGATGCACCCGCGCACCGAGATGCTCGACCTGATCGTCGTGGACGGACGGGCCCGCGGCATCGTGGCCCGCGACCTGATCACCGGGAAGATCGACACGTACTTCGCGGACGCCGTGGTCCTCGCAAGTGGCGGCTACGGCAACGTCTTCTACCTGTCGACCAACGCCATGAACTCCAACGCCACCGCCATCTGGCGGGCCCACCGGCGCGGCGCCTACTTCGCCAACCCCTGCTTCACCCAGATCCATCCGACCTGCATCCCGCGCACCGGCGACCATCAGTCCAAGCTCACCCTGATGAGCGAGTCGCTGCGCAACGACGGCCGGATCTGGGTGCCCAGGGCCAAGGGCGACGACCGGCCGCCGAACAAGATCCCCGAGGACGAGCGCGACTACTACCTGGAGCGCATCTACCCGTCCTTCGGCAACCTGGTCCCGCGCGACATCGCCTCCCGCGCCGCGAAGAACGTCTGCGACGAGGGCAGGGGCGTCGGCCCCGGCGGCCAGGGCGTCTACCTGGACTTCGCCGACGCCGTCGAGCGGATGGGCCGCAAGGCGGTCGAGGAGAAGTACGGCAACCTCTTCGACATGTACGCGCGGATCACCGCCGAGGACCCGTACTCGGTCCCGATGCGCATCTACCCGGCCGTGCACTACACGATGGGCGGCCTGTGGGTCGACTACGACCTGCAGACCACCGTCCCGGGCCTGTTCGCGATCGGCGAGGCCAACTTCTCCGACCACGGCGCGAACCGCCTCGGCGCCTCCGCGCTGATGCAGGGCCTGGCCGACGGCTACTTCGTGCTGCCGGCGACCATCAACGACTACCTCGCCCGCAACCCGCACCAGAGCGAGGTGACCCTCGAACACCCCGCCGTCCAGGAGGTGTTGGCCGAGACCGAGGACCGCCTCGGCCTGCTCCTGGCCGTCGACGGCGACCGCACCCCCGACTCCTTCCACCGCGAGGTCGGCGAACTCATGTGGGAGTTCTGCGGCATGGCCCGCACCGACAGCGGACTGCGCAAGGCGCTCGAACGCATCCCGCAGATCCGCGAGGAGTTCTGGCGGCGGATCAAGGTGCCCGGCACCGGCGAGGAGTTCAACCAGTCGCTGGAGAAGGCCAACCGCGTCGTCGACTATCTCGAACTCGCCGAGCTCATGTGCCTCGACGCACTGCACCGCGCCGAGTCCTGCGGCGGCCACTTCCGCGAGGAGTCGCAGACCCCGGACGGCGAAGCGGCCCGCCGGGACGAAGAGTTCGGCTATGGGGCGGCCTGGGAGTTCACCGGCACGGGCGAGGCCCCGACCCTGCACAAGGAAGACCTGGTCTTCGAGTACGTCCACCCCACTCAGCGGAGCTACGCATGAAGCTCACCCTGCGCGTCTGGCGGCAGAAGAACGCCGACGCCGACGGCACCATGTCCACGTACGAGGTGGACGGCATCTCCTCCGACATGTCCTTCCTGGAGATGCTCGACACCCTCAACGAGGAGCTCATCCTCAAGGGAGAGGACCCGGTCGCCTTCGACCACGACTGCCGCGAGGGCATCTGCGGCGCGTGCAGCCTGGTGATCAACGGCGACGCGCACGGGCCCGAGCGCACCACCACCTGTCAGCTGCACATGCGGTCCTTCCAGGACGGCGACACGATCGACATCGAGCCGTGGCGTGCCTCCGCCTTCCCGGTGATCAAGGATCTGGTCGTCGACCGCTCGGCCTTCGACCGGATCATCCAGTCCGGCGGCTACATCACCGCCCCGACCGGCGCCGCACCCGAGGCCCACGCCGCGCCCGTACCGAAGCCGGACGCAGACTTCGCCTTCGAGCACGCCGAGTGCATCGGGTGCGGGGCGTGCGTGGCGGCCTGCCCGAACGGGGCGGCCATGCTCTTCACCTCCGCCAAGATCAACCACCTGAACGTCCTGCCGCAGGGCGCGCCCGAACGCGAGACCCGGGTGCTGGACATGGTGGCGCAGATGGACGAAGAGGGCTTCGGCGGCTGCACGTTGACCGGGGAGTGCGCCACCGCCTGCCCGAAGGGCATCCCGCTGGTGTCCATCACCAGCATGAACAAGGAATGGCTGCGGGCGACGCGCAAGGTGGCCAAGCGCTAGACGCCCCAGCTCACCGAACGTTCGCCGGCAGTGTGCGGACGGGCGGGGCCGGGTGCGGTGCTCGTCCCGGCTCCGCCAGGCACCCCTGGCATTCAACAACCCCACATCGTCTCTCCCTTCGCGGGTCACGCCACGGACAACCGGCGTCGGCACAACAGGAACGGCGGCATCGCTCGCCGCTGAGCCGCCCCCCGGCCCGTGACCAGGAGAGAGCCATGACCGGCGTTTCCACGCTCGACCGCCCCCCGCAGCCCGCGGCCCCCACCCGCTACACCGTCTCCCTCGCCCGCGACGAGGCCGACGTGCGTGCCGCGCAGCGGCTGCGGCACGACGTCTTCGCCGGAGAGATGGGCGCCCGGCTGGCCACCGCCCAGCCGGGCCACGACATCGACGCCTTCGACGCGTACTGCGACCACCTACTGGTGCGCGAGGAGGTGACCGGACAGGTCGTCGGCACCTACCGGCTGCTGCCGCCGGAGCGCGCCGCGGTCGCCGGACGGCTGTACTCCGAGGGCGAGTTCGACCTGACCGCGCTCGACGCGATCCGGCCCGGCCTCGTCGAGGTCGGCCGCTCCTGCGTCCACCCCGACCACCGCGACGGCGCCGTCATCGGACTCATCTGGGCCGGGATCGCCCGCTACATGGTGGACCGCGGCCACGAGTGGCTGGCCGGCTGCTGCTCCATCCCGCTCGCCGACGGCGGGGCGCTCGCCTCCGCGACCTGGGAGCGGGTGCGGGGCAAGTACCTGGCCCCGGAGGAGTACCGCGTACGGCCGCTGCTGCCCTGGGTCCCGGACACCGCCGCCCCGGCGAGCGCGCACGCCGAACTGCCCGCCCTGCTGCGCGGCTACCTCCGCCTCGGCGCCTGGGTGTGCGCGCAGCCCGCGCACGACCCGGACTTCGGGGTCGCCGACCTGTACGTGCTGCTGTCGATGCGCCGGGTCAACTCACGCTATCTGCGGCACTTCCTCTCCCTCGTACCGGCCTGATGAGCGTCTGGCTGCCCACCGCGCCCTGCACCCCGGGGGCGTGCATCGAGCCGACGGGGTCCGCCACGGCCGTACCGCGTGCCGTGCTGCGGATGGCGGCGGTCACGGCCCTGGTGCTGGCCGGGGTCGTGCTGACGCCGATCGGCGGGCTGATCCCCGCCGAGTTGGTGAAGCGGTGGTGCCGGTGGGTCGTACGGGCCGCAGGGGTCCAGGTCCGTTTCACCGGCACCGCCGCCGCCCCCACCGGGGGCCTGCTCCTGGTCGCCAACCACATCTCCTGGCTCGACATCCCGCTGCTCGCCGCCGTCCGCCCGGCCCGCATGCTCGCCAAGGCCGAGATCCGGCGCTGGCCCGTGGCGGGGCCGCTGGTCGCCCGTGGCGGCGTCCTGTTCATCGACCGCGACCGGCTGCGGGCCCTCCCGGAGACGGTCGCCCGGATCGCGGACGTACTGCGCGGCGGGGGAGCGGTCGCGGTCTTCCCCGAGGGCAGCACCTGGTGCGGACGCGCGCAGGGCTTCTTCCGCCGGGCCGTCTTCCAGGCCGCCCTCGACGCGGGCGTTGCCGTGCAGCCGGTGCGTCTGCGGTACCGGATCGTCGGGGGTACGGCCAGCACGGCGCCCGCCTTCATCGGCGACGACTCGCTGCTGGCATCGGTGTGGCGGGTGGTGTCGGCGCGGGGGCTGGTGGCCGAGGTCGACGTACGGGACGCCATCGCGCCGGGCAGCCACGGCGACCGGCGCTCACTCGCCCGTGCGGCCCAGCCGGGGGAGACGCTCCAACCGGGCTGGATCCACACGGCGTTGGTGGCCTAGGTCTCCTGGTCGGGCACGGAGCAGAGGGTCGAAGCCGGCGCAGTGGTCGGGGTGTCCGTGGCTGATCGGCACGGCGCCGACCGCGGTGACGGTGGCGTGCCGCAGCAGGCGGGGCAGCGTGGCGTAGTCGGGATCGACCAGCAGGCGGAATCCGTCGTACTCGACGAGGTGGCCGCTGCACGCCCGGACCGCCGTGGGCCACGCGCCGCAGCCGCCGAGAACCGTCAGTCGCATGGCACGAGACCCTGACGCCGGTCCCCGGGCGCGAGCAGTGGATTTCGAGCGGGCAAGGCGTGTCCGAGCAGGCAGGGGGCTGCTCCAGCGGGGAGAAAACCCGGCGACGGGTCGGCCGTCCCCTGTTAGCGTTGCTGCCATGAACGTCAGGACCTGTTGCAGCCACACCGCAGCCGCGCGAGCGACCAACTCGCTGGCTGCCGACGCCTGACCTCACCACCTCTTCTCCCCGGCGGCCGGAAACGGATCGCCGGGACGTGGGCTCCACCCCTCTTCGCAGGCTCGCAGGCTGCTCCCGCGGTTCTTTCCGGTCCCCATGACCCGAAGGAACACCGCCATGAACACCGACCGGACCGTACGGACGTTCACCGACTTCTACCGCGAGCGCGGGCACCGGCTCATCACCGGAAGCACCCTCCTGCCGCCGCCCTCGGACCCCGTGCTGTTCACCACCTCCGGCATGCACCCCCTCACGCCGTACCTTCAAGGCCGCCCGCATCCCCAAGGACGACGCCTGATCAACCTCCAGCGCTGCCTGCGCACCACCGACCTCGACGAGATCGGCGACCTCACCCACCTGACGGTCTTCGAGATGCTCGGCTCGTGGTCCCTGGGCGACTACAGCCATTCGCAGAGCCTGCGTTGGGGATACGAGCTGCTGCGCGACGGATTCGGCATCCCGCAGGATCGGCTGTACGTCACGGTCTTCGGCGGAGACGACCAGGTCGGCCCCGACACCGAATCCCTGCGCACCTGGCAGGAGTTGGGGCTGCCCGTGGAGCCGACCGACGACGAGAACTGGTGGTCCAACGGGCCCGTCGGCCCCTGCGGCCCCGATTCGGAGATCTTCGTCTGGACCGGAGACCCCGGCACCCCACCCCAGGGCACTCCCACCACCGACCCGCGGTGGGTGGAGATCTGGAACCACGTGAACATGCGCTACCGCCGCAAGGAGGACGGCAGTCTCGAACCCCTGCCCCAGCCCGGCATCGACACCGGCATGGGGCTGGAACGGCTGATGACGGTCCTGCAGGGACACCGTTCGGTCTACGAGACGGATCTGTTCGAACCGTGGATGCGGCTTCTTCCGCCGCTGTGGGACCTGGACGAGCCGTCGACGCGACTCGTCTGCGACCACCTGCGCTCGGGCATCGTGGTACTCGGCGACGGCGTACGCCCGTCCAACACCGGCCGCGGCCATGTACTGCGTCGCCTGATCCGGCGCGTCCTCACCACGCTGCGGCGCGACGATCCCTCACGCACTCTGACCGACCTGCCCGTGGAACTCGTCGGCCACACGCTGGACCACTTCCACCAGTCCTGCGGAACCGGCACCGTCCGCGAGTTCCTCCTGGACGAGGAGCAGCGCTTCACCAATCTCCTCGAACGAGGGCAACGGGTGCTCTCCCGGCGGGAGTTCGAGGGCCCGCTGAGCGAGGAGGACTACCAGTACCTCCACGACACCCACGGCCTGCCCCGCGACCTCGTCGCCGGTCTGCTCACCACCGACTGATCACTGCGGAGCGCCGCCGAATCCGAACTCGTTGCCGTCCGGATCGTGGTAGGTGACCTTGCGCACGCCGTTCGCGTAGGTCTCGCTGCTCGTGGGCTCCAGGCCCCGGTCGGCGATCCCGGCGACGCGTGCGTCGAGGTCGTCCACGAACGCGGTGCGCTCACGCCGTACGTCGAGGCAGCACCCGCTCCAAATACGGCGCCGTAGCGCTCCCGTCCACCCCCGCCACCTCCATCGGTGTCCCCGCCGCGACGATCCGCCCGCCCGCGTCTCCGCCGCCCGGGCCCAGGTCGATCACCCAGTCCGCGCCGGCCACCACCGACATGTCGTGCTCGACGACGATCACGGTGTGGCCGGCGTCGACGAGGCCGTGCAGTTGGCGCATCAGGACCTCGACGTCGGCCGGGTGCAGGCCAGTGGTCGGCTCGTCGAGGAGGTACAGGGTGTGGCCCCGGCGGCCGCGCTGCAACTCGCTGGCCAGCTTGATGCGTTGGGCCTCGCCGCCGGACAGCTCCGTGGCGGGCTGGCCCAGGCGGAGGTACCCGAGGCCCACGTCGAGCAGGGTGGTGAGGCTGCGGGCCACCGCCGGGGTGTCCGCGAAGAACTCCGCCGCACTCTCCACCGTCAGGTCCAGCACCTGTGCGATGTTCCGTTCCCGGTACGTCACTTGGAGCGTCTCGGGGTTGTAGCGGGCCCCGCCGCAGTCCGGGCACGGTGCGTACGTGCTCGGCAGGAACAGCAGCTCGACGCTGACGAACCCCTCGCCCTGACAGGTCTCGCAGCGCCCGCCCGCCACGTTGAAGGAGAAGCGGCCGACGCCGTAACTCCGGGCGCGCGCCTGGTCGGTGGCCGCGAACACCTTGCGTACGACGTCGAAGAGGCCCGTGTACGTCGCCAGGTTGGAGCGCGGGGTGCGGCCGATGGGCTTCTGGTCGACTGAAACGAGGCGTTCGACGCCCGCCGACTCGTCGGTGATCTCACCGATCAGGGTGGACTTCCCCGAACCCGACACCCCGGTGACCGCCGTGAACACGCCGAGCGGGAACTCGGCCGTCACCCCGCGCAGGTTGTGCCGGGTGACCGGCCCGACCTTCAACTGACTGCGGGAGGTGCGTACTTGGCGTACGACGGCGGGGGAGCGGTCGAACAGGAAGCGGGCCGTCGCGGACTCGGCGACCGAGGCCAGTTCCGGCACCGGGCCGCTGTGCAGCACCTCTCCGCCGTGCTCGCCCGCGCGCGGGCCCACGTCCACCAGCCAGTCGGCGCCGCGGACGACGTCGAGGTGGTGCTCGACCACGAACACCGAGTTCCCCGCCGACTTGAGCCGCTCCAGGACCGTGAGCAGGGCCACCGTGTCCGCCGGGTGCAGTCCCGCGGACGGTTCGTCGAGGACGTAGACGACACCGAACAGTCCGGAGCGCAGCTGCGTCGCGAGGCGCAGTCGCTGCAGTTCGCCCGCCGAGAGGGTGGGGGTCGAGCGGTCCAGGCTGAGGTAGCCGAGGCCGAGTTCGAGGATCGGTGCGATACGGGACTCGAGGTCCTCGGTGAGGACGCGGGCGGCCTCGGAGGTGGCGTCCAGGGCGGAGGCGAGCTCCGTGATCGGCAGCGCGGCCAGCTCGGCGATCGTGCGGCCCGCGATGGTCACCGCCAACGCCTCCGGACGCAGCTTGCTGCCACCGCACGCCGGGCAGGGGGTGCTGGTCAGGAAGCGCTCCGCCTTGGCGCGCAGCGTCGGGCTCTTGGAGTCCGAGAAGGTCTTCATGACATAGCGGTGGGCGCTCATGTACGTGCCCTGGTAGGGGCGTTGGATGCGGTTCGCGTCCCGCACGGGGTGGACGGTGACGACCGGCTGCTCGTCCGTGAAGAGGATCCACTCCCGCTGATCGGCGGGGAGTTCGCGCCAGGGGCGGTCCACGTCGTACCCGAGTGTGTCGAGGATGTCGCGGAGGTTCTTGCCCTGCCAGGCGCCCGGCCACGCGGCGATCGCACCGTCGTGGATCGACAGGGACGCGTCGGGGACCAGCAACTCCTCGGCCGTACGGTGGACTTGGCCCAGGCCGTGACACGCGGGGCAGGCCCCGGCAGCCGTGTTGGGGGAGAACGCGTCCGAGTCGAGGTGCTCGGCGCCGGGTGGGTAGTCGCCGGCGCGGGAGAACAGCATCCGCAGGGAGTTCGAGAGGTTGGTGACGGTGCCGACGGAGGAGCGGGACGTCGGTGCCGAGCGGCGCTGCTGGAGGGAGACCGCGGGCGGCAGTCCGGTGATCTCGCCGACCTTCGGCGCGCCGACCTGGTGGATCAGACGGCGCGCGTACGGAGCGACCGACTCGAAGTAGCGGCGCTGGGCCTCTGCGTAGATGGTGCCGAAGGCGAGTGAGGACTTACCGGACCCGGACACGCCTGTGAACACGGTCAACACGTCCCGCGGGATGTCGACGTCCACGCCCTTGAGGTTGTGCTCACGGGCGCCGCGGACGCGGACATAGGGGTCGTGGGCGTCGTGCATGAAGGGAAACTCCGTATGGATCTGCGGCCGGGGACGGGACTGAGAGGGGACGGGACGAAGACGGGAACGGGGCGTGGACGGGGACAAACCCCGCGATCCTATGCGAGCGGGGTGCTTCACGCGCGTTGGCCTCCGCGGGTGCGGGGCCGTGCTGCGATGTGTCTAGGCCGCCGCCAGATCGTCGTGTCTAGGCCGCCCGCCAGATCGTCATGTCCGCGGTGAGGAAGCTGATCCCGGGGGTGTCCCACAGCGCGGTCGACTTCACCTGGACCACGAGCAGCGCGATGTCTCCGTTGCGGTGCTTGACGCAGATCTCGGTGCCGCTCGCCGCCGCGGCCAGCGGGAGGCGGTGACTCTTCGCGCCGCCGAGCATGAGACGGCACAGATCGAGGGTGGCTCCCGGCTTGCCGAACAGCTGGAGGATCACGCTGGTGTCGCTCTCCAGCGCGCAGCCGATCGACTTGCAGTCGAAGCGGATGTCGCCCTTGCGGTCCTTGCGCTGGATCGGCTCCTTGAAGCTCAGCGAGGTCTTCTCGTCCAGCGACTGCTGGGGGTATGCCTCGGCCTGCGGCGTCGAGGGCGCGGTCGAGGACGGGCCCGACGTCCCGGCTGCCCCGTCACCGGCGCCGGTCCCCGAGACCGGTGCGGACGCCGACGAGGACGTCGACGATCGTGGGGAGGTCGCCGGACCCGGCGTCGAGGACGAGGCCGTGTCCCGGTGGCGGAGCCGGTCCACCGCGTTCCAGACCGTCCAGGTCAGGCCTGCCAGCAGCAGCGCGCCCGCCGCCACGCAGGCGGTCGTGATCAGCGCGATGCGTCTTCGGCGGGCCCGCAGCTCGCCCGGCTCCGTCGGCCGCAGCTGCAACTGCGGCTGCGCGAGCAACGGCTGTGTGATCAGCGGCAGCGTGTGCGCGGGAGCTGGGGCAGGGGCGGGGGCACGGACCGGGGCCGGAACCGTCACCTCCGGCCCCGTGACCTCCCGCCAGACGGTCGGTCCGGCGCCCGCCTCGGGGTCCTGGCCCAGCTCCTGTCGGCACCATTCGACGACCTCCGCCGGGGTGGCCCGCTCCTCCGGGTCGGCCGCCAGGCACCGGGCGATCAGCGGACGCAGTTGCTCGGGCAGCAGGGACAGGTCGGGTTCCGAGTGCACGATCCGGTACAGCACGCCGGCCGAGGGGCCGTCTCCGTACAGCGGTTCGCCCAGTGCCGCGAACGCCGCCGTCTGCCCGAGCGCGAAGACGTCGGTCGCCGCCGTGACCTCACCCGCGGTCGCCTGCTCGGGAGCCATGAACTGGGGCGTGCCGACGGTGAGTCCGGTGGCGGTGTTCCAGGTGGCGTCGGAGGCCAGCGAGATGCCGAAGTCGATCACCCGCGGTCCGTCGGCGGCCAGCAGCACGTTCGACGGCTTCAGGTCCCGGTGCACGATTCCCCCGCCGTGGATGGCCTGCAGCGCCTCGGCCACCCCCGCCATCAGCCACAGCACCGCTGGAACCGGCAGTGGTCCGCGCCGGGCGACGGCCTCGGCGAGGGAGGGTCCGGGCACGTACAGCGTGGCCAGCCAGGGCGGTACGCCGTCCGCGTCGGCGTCGATCAGTTCGGCGGTGTACGCGCCCCGGACCTGACGGGCCGCCTTGATCTCCCGGCCGAACCGCCGCCGGAAGGCCGGGTCGTCGGCCAGCTCCGGCCGCACCACCTTGATCGCCACCGGTCGGCCGCCCTGTGTGTGCGACAGGTAGACCCGTCCCATGCCACCCGCGCCGAGCCGGGCGGCCAGGCGGTAACCGGCCACTACCGACGGATCGTCCGCCTGCAATGGCTGGAACACCTCAGTCGCATGATTCATCGCCCCTCGTCCCCCCAGATCCCCTGGCCACTCCATGAGTTGACCAACGGCAGCAGCCTAAAGGTTGTGCTGTGACCGCTGGTCGGAGCCGGGGCGAAAGGGGACGGGGTTCCGGGAGGGGCGGCGTGGGACGGTCCGGTCGTCCGGACGAATTCCATCCCCTGGACCGCCGGACCGCCGGACCGCCCGACCGCCGGCCCCTAGACCGCGCCGTGCGCGACGAGGCTCTCGGCGCAGTCGAGCACCGTCTGCCGGGCGGGGCGCGGCCGCCAGCCCAGGACGCTGCGCGCCTTCTCGGTGCTGTGCCGGTTGCGGCGGCCGAGCGCGGGGGTGATCTCCCGCAGGTACGGGTCCCGGAAGCGGGCCACCAGCCGGACGAGGAGGTCCGGTACCTGGCGGGTGGACACCCGGCGGCCGTGCTCGCCCAGGCCGTCGCGGAGGATGCGGGCCATGTCCGCCATCCACATGAACTCGCCGGTGGCGAGGAAGCGTTGACCCGCGGCCGCCGGTGACGTCATCGCCCGGATGTGGACATCGACGAGGTCACGGACGTCGACGACCTCCAGGCCGATCCGGGGGATGCCGCGCATCTCGCCCGCGACCATGCGGCCGACGATGCCGACGGACCCGATGTTGTCCGTCGTCAGGATCGGGCCGAAGACGGCCCCCGGGAGCACGGTGGCCAGCTCGGTCGGACCGTCGTACGCCTCCATGAAGTCCCAGGCCGCGCGCTCTGCGAGGGTCTTGGAACGGCGGTAGGGGATCAGGGTCGGGTCCTCCGGATCGGTCCACAGCGTCTCGTCGGTGACACCTTCGGTGGCGTACGACGAGGGGCTCGCCGCGTTTGCCGCCGAGGTCATCACGACGCGCCGCACGCCGGCCGCGGTGGCCGCGCGCAGGACCCGCAGCGCGCCGTCGCGGGCGGGAGCGATCAGGGCGTCGGGATCGTCCGAGGCGGCGCCGCCGAGTGGGGAGGCGACGTGCAGGACGTGGTCGACGCCCTTGAGCGCCTCGTCCCAACCCTCGTCGGCCGTGAGGTCGGCGACGGCGAAACCGAGCCGCCCGGCGGGATCGACGACGCTCGACACCGCGTCGGTGACGGACTGCTCGCGACCGGCGGAGCGCACCGTCGTCCGCACGTCGTAGCCCCGCCGCAGCAGCTCGGCGATGCACCAGCCGGCGATGTAACCGCTGCCCCCGGTGACCAGAACCAGCTCGGGCATGACTGTCCTCCACGGAGTGGGGTGGGTGTGCCAGAATGAACCGGAGGGCCCTCCGTTACGTCTCCCAACGTACCGGAGGCCCCTCCGGTTGGCAATCGACGCCGACCCCGACCGATGGGACGACCGACCCCGTGAATCCGCCACCCTCCGCGAAGCCGACCCGGAAAGACGCGCTCAGCAACCGGGAGCGGATCCTGACCGTCGCCCGTGACGCGCTCGCCGAGTCCAGCTCCGCCTCCCTCACCGCGATCGCCAAGCAGGCCGGTGTCGGCATCGGAACGCTCTACCGCCACTTCCCCACGCGGGAGGCGCTCGTCCTGGAGCTCTACCGCCACGACATCCAGCACCTGATCGACCGGGCGCCCGAGCTGCTGCGGCAGCATCCGCCCCTGGAGGCGCTCCGGCACTGGTTCGACGAGGTCGCCCACTACGGACGGCTCAAGTACGGCGTCGCCGAGGTGATCCACGCCGCGACCAACGGCGGCCTCGACGACGAGTACTACGCCCCCTTCGTCGGCGCCATCGCCGTCCTCCTCGACGCGGGCGCCGCCGACGGCTCCCTCAAGCCCGGGCTCGACCCGGAGGACGTTCTGCTCCAGCTCAGCGTGCTGTGGCGGATCGACCCGGCGCGAGGGGGAGAGGAGCGGGCGGAACGCATCCTCGCCCTCATCGTCGACGGCCTCAGAGCCGCGCCGGGAGCCTGATCGCGCAGGGTGCCGCAGCGCGCGGGATGCCGTCCAGGCTCACGCCGGGTAGGGGGCGGCGTTGCGTGCCGACCGAAGTGCCGCCGCCCACCAGGCCAGTTGGTCGAGCACCGTCTTGGCGTACCCGGGGGCCTCGGCGTCGAGGGGACGACCGTCCTGCCACGCGGTGAAGTAGTTCGGGAAGGCGAGACCGTCGCGGATCGTCACCGCGTGCAACTCGGTCAGCACGTTCTCCAGGTGCAGCACCGCGTGCCGCCCGCCCGCCGCACCGCCGTAGCTGACGAAGGCGACCGGCTTGGCCGTCCACTGGGTGTAGTGCCAGTCGATGGCTGCCTTCAGCGACGCGGGATAGCTGTGGTTGTACTCCGGCGTGACCACGAGGAACGCGTCGGCGCCCTCGAGTGCCGACGTCAGGGCCGCCATTCCGGTCGGACGGGGGTAACCGTCGCCGGCGTACTTCGGCGAGGCGGCAGGCAGCGCCAACGGGATGTCGATCTCGGCCAGATCGACGACCTCCACCTCGAAACCCCCGTGGACAGCGGCCTGTTCGGCGACCCACGAGGCCACGACCGGGCCGAACCGTCCGTCCCGGACGCTTCCGACGATGATCACCAGCTTGTGCGTGTTCTTCTCCATGCCCCTCACGATCGGGCCGCACCGCGACGCCAACCAGACCGTGCTCAGGCTGGCCCCCGCAGGGCCACTCTGAGCACTGCGCGATCAGCGGTCGGTGCTCGTATGCTCCCCACATGGGTACGCCGTTGGGGGACTTCATCCGGACCAAGCGGGACAGCATCCAGCCGGAATCGCTGGGCCTGCCCGATCGCGGCCGCCGCCGGTCACCGGGGCTGCGGCGCCTGGATCTCGCCACGCGGGCCGGTGTCAGCGTCGAATACCTGACCCGCATCGAACAGGGCCGTGACCGCAATCCGTCGGTGACGGTGGTGAACGCGCTCGCCGACGCGCTCAGCCTCGACCCGTCGGAGCGCAACCACCTGCGCTACCTCGCGAAGATCAGCGGCGGCGAGTGCATCGCCCACACCCAGCCCGCTCCACCACGCCGCGAGGTCCGGCCCTCGGTCCTGGAGACACTCCGCCTCCTGGAACCGGGCATCGCCATGGTGACCAACAAGCTCGGCGACGTCCTCGCGCACACCAGCGGCTACGCGTCGGTGATGAGCGGGACCGGGCTGCTCGACGCGGAGGCCCCGAACCTCACCCGCCACGTCTTCACCGACCCCCGCGCCCGGACGTTCTTCGCCGACTGGGACGACATCGCGGACCAGCAGGTCTTCGACCTGTGGCTCGCACCGTCCATCGAGGTCTCCGAGTGGTTCACCGCGGAGCTCACCCCCGTCGCCGGCCCGGAGTTCACGCGCCGGCTGAACCGTCACGTGGTTCCGCGACGGGGAACCCTCCGCCTCAACCACCCGTCCGGGTGCGCACTTCAGCTGCACCGCGAGACGCTCGAACTCGCCTCGGACGCCCAGCAGTTGGTCGTCCTCCTGCCCGCGGACGAGCAGACCGCCCAGGCGGTCGACCAACTCCGCCGCCGACCCCACAGCCGGCTCCGGGCCATCTCGTAACCCACCCCGACCCTCTCCATACCTCTGCTCCTCCGTTCCTTCATTCCTCCATTCCGCGCGCGGGATCGGCCTCGGGCTGGTGTGCTGGTTCCGGGGGTTTCCTCCCCTTCCCGTCCATCCCGGAGGGACAGATGGATAGCTATCGAGTCGCGCAGGTGGCCGAGGCCGGCGGGCCGTTCCGGATCGTCGAGCGCGAGGTGCCCCAGCCGGGCCCCGGTCATGTACGCGTGGCGGTGGAGGCCTGCGGGGTCTGCCACAGCGACGTGCTCTTCGTGAACGCCGGCGTGCCGGGCGTGAGCTTCCCGGTGGTCCCCGGGCACGAGGTCGCCGGACGGATCGACGCGCTCGGAGACGGAGCCCAGGAACGGGGCTGGCAGTTGGGCGACCGGGTGACGGTCGGCTGGTTCGGGGGCAGCTGCGGCCACTGCACACCGTGCAGGCAGGGCGACTTCATCGTCTGCGAGAGCCTCAAGGTGCCCGGGTGGGCGTACGACGGCGGCTTCGCCGAGATGCTGGTCGCGCCGGCCGACGCCCTCGCGCGGATCCCCGAAGCCCTGTCCGCGAACGACGCGGGGCCCATGGCGTGCGCGGGCGTGACCACCTACAACGGGCTGCGGCGCAGCTCCGCCCGGCCGGGAGACCTGGTCGCCGTGCTCGGGCTGGGCGGTCTCGGCCACCTGGGAGTGCAGTACGCGGTCGCCATGGGCTTCGAGACGGTGGCGATCGCCCGCGGGGCCGAGAAGGCCGACTTCGCGAAGCAGCTCGGCGCTCACCACTACGTCGACAGCACGGCCCCCACCCCCGTCGCGGAGGCGCTGCGGTCCCTCGGCGGTGCCAGGGTCGTGTTGGCCACCGCCGGCAACTCCGCGGCGATCACGGCGACCGTGGACGGGCTGAGGCCCCGCGGTGAACTCGTGGTCATCGGGGCGGATACCGAGCCCCTGGGGATCAGTCCGGGCCAGCTGCTCATGAGCGGCAGGATCATCCGCGGCCATCCGTCCGGCACCGCGCAGGACGTGCAGGACACCATGGCCTTCAGTGCCCTGCACGGCATCCGCCCGATGGTCGAGACCCTGCCGCTGGACCAGGCCGGCGAGGCGTACGGGAAGATGCTGGCCGGCACCGCCCGCTTCCGGATGGTGATCACCACCGGCTGAGACCCCGGCCCCGCCGTCCGCCGGTCAGCCCGTGGGGCCGGCGGAGGCGAGGCGGGCGAGGCGCCGGTACGAGTCCACCAGCGCCGCCCGGTCGTACGTGCTCGTGGTGACCAGCACCTCCTGCGCCCCCGTCTCCTTGAGCACCGTCTCCAGTTCGTGGGCGACCTGCTCCTCGGTGCCGGCGATGTGCCCCGCGAGCCCTGCCTCGTAGAGGCCGCGCTCCTTCTCGCTCATCGCAAGCCCTTCGACGCGCTCGGCGGGCGGCAGCGGCGGGAAGGTGCCGTGGGTGCGGGAGTACGCCATCGACCAGGCCTCCGGTATCAGCAGCCGGCGGGCCTGTTCGGGTGTGGCGGCCACGGCGATCGTGCCGGAGATGACGACATACGGCTCCGGTGCCCAGAGTGACGGCTGGAAGTGGGTGCGGTAGTGGTCGATGCCGCGCTGCATCTTCTCCCGGTTGCGGAGGTCGCCGATGACCATGGGCAGGCCCGCGCGGGCGGCGACGGCGGCGCCCTCGCCCATCGCCAGCACGAAGGCCGGCACCGTCAGGCCCTCCGCGGGGCGCGCGTGCACTCCCGTCGGAGACGTCCCGCGGAACCAGCCGAGCAACTCCTCCAGCTGCGCCCCGAAGTCCTCGGCGTCGTCCTTGTCCCGGCCCAGTGCCCTGCGCACCCCGTCCGTGAAGCCGACCGATCGCCCCAGCCCCATGTCGATCCGCCCAGGGAAGAGGGACTCCAGCACCCCGAACTGCTCGGCCACGACCAGCGGTTGGTGATTGGGCAGCATCACACCGCCCGTGCCGACCCGGATCGTGCGCGTCGCGCTCGCGACGGCGGCGGCCAGCACGGTCGGCGCGGACCCGGCGACCCCGGGCACCCCATGGTGTTCCGACACCCAGAACCGCCGGTAGCCGAGCCCCTCCAGCTCCCGCGCCAGCCCTACGGTGTCGCGCAGCGCCTCGGCGTTCGTGTGCCCCTCGCGGGTGCGGGAGCGGTCGAGGACGGAGAAGCGGGTCTGGGCGATCAGGGAGCTCATGGATGGTTCAACACCCACGAGCCCCCAGGATTCCTCAAGGCGTTCGGCGGAGCGCTTCTCAGGGCGCGATGTTGTGGTTCAGGTGGAACAGGTTGCCCGGGTCGTAGCGCCGCTTCAGCTCCGTCAGCCGGGCGAGGTTGCCGCGGTAGTTGGCCTGGACGCGGTCCTGGTCGTCGCTGTCCATGAAGTTGACGTAGGCGCCTTCCATGGCGTGCGGTGCAAGCGCCTGTTGGAAGGCGCGCACCCAGCTCTTGTGGGCCTCGCAGTCCTCGCGGGTGGTGAGGGTCGGGCTGAGCGCGACGGAGAAGTCGGCGTCCCGGTAGGAGAAGGCGGTGTCCTGCGGGCCGACCCGGTGGCAGGCGCCGTCGATGGGGAAGACGACCGTCACGCTCTGGATCGACGGGGTCGTGGCGCCGTACTCGACCAACGCGTCGACCGCACCGTCCGGCAGGCCCTGGGTGAAGGCGCCCTTCCAGTAGTGGAAGAGGCCGGCGGGCACGAGGTCGTCGAAGAGGGTGTTGATCGCCGGGTACGGCATGCGCTCCACCATCCGGCCCAGCACCGGTCCGAGGCCGGCCACACGGTCACGGATGCGGTCGTCCTCGTCCTCGGGACCGGTCCAGCAGGTGACCACGCCGCACAGCGGCCGCCCGTGCCAGCGTTCCGGCAGGAACGGCAACGGCGGTCCCAGGCCGACGACGAGCAGCGCGCCGAGCCGCTCGTCACCCTCCGCGATCAGCTCCCGGTAGCCGCGCATCACGTCGGCGTCGAGCGGGAAGAACGTCGGCCCGCCCAGGACGTCGGCGACGGGGTGCAGCCGGTAGGCGAAGGACGTGACGACGCCGAAGTTCCCGCCGCCTCCGCGCACCGCCCACAGCAGGTCGCTGTTCTGCTCGTCCGTGCAGGTCAGGAAGGATCCGTCGGCGGTGACCAGGTCCGCCGAGGCGAGGTTGTCGCAGACCAGGCCGCAGCGCCGGGCCAGATGGCCCATGCCGCCGCCCGTCGTCAGACCGCCCACGCCGGTGGTCGAGACGATCCCGCCGGTGGTGGCCAGGCCGAAGGCGTGCGTGGCGTGGTTGACGTCCGCCCAGGTGCAGCCGCCCTCGACCCACGCCGTGCGGGTGTCGGGGTCGATCCGGACCCCACGCATCCGGCCGAGGTCCAGGACGACGCCGTCGTCGCAGGTCCCGTGGCCGGGGACGCTGTGGCTGCCGCCGCGTACCGCGAGCGTCAGGCCCTGTTCGCGGGCGAAGTCCACCGTGGCGATGACGTCGCCCGAGTCGACCGCCCTGACGACGAGTGCCGGCCGTTTGTCGTGCATCGCGTTGTAGACCTTGCGCGCGTCGTCGTAGTCCGGATCGCCCGGTTCGACGATCTCGCCGCGCACGGATCCGCGCAGCCGCTCCAGCAGCCTGCCGTCGAGGGCCGGTGGGGAGGTGGTCATGGCCACCACCTGCTTTCCGCTCCTGAGTCGGGAAGGGTCACTCCTCAGTCTTATGCGGGGAGCCGGGGAGCGCTCATCGCCACAACGGCCCATCCCCGGCGGACCGGGCATGGGCAGAACGGCCCATCACGCCAGACCGTGCGTGTACGCGTACGCCGTCGCCGCGGCCCGCGAGGACACGTCCAGCTTGGCGAAGATGTTGTTGAGGTGCCGGGCGACCGTGTGCTCGCTGATCACCAGTTCCGCGGCGACAGCCCGGTTCGTCCGGCCCGCTGCGACCAGCCTCAGCACCTGGATCTCGCGCTCGGTGAGCCCGCCCGGCTGCTGCCCGCGCACATCGGCGAGCAGGGCCGCGGCCCGGCGTGCGTCCGGTACGGCGCCCAGCTCCTGGAAGGTCTGCCGCGCGGCCCGCAGTTCCATCCGCGCGCCCTCGTCGTCGCCGGCCGCCCGGTGGGCGGCGGCCAGCGTCATGCGCACCTGGGCCGCCTCGTACGGCACGGTCAGCTCCAGCCAGAGCGCGCAGGCACGGTGCAGCAGCGGCAGCGCCCGGTCGAGGTCACCCGTCGCGAAGGCCACCGCGCCGCCCGCCGACGCGGCGCTCGCGTGCAGCGGGGTCGCCTCCGAACCGCACCGCTCCCGCCAGTCCTCGGCCGTCCGGTCCAGCTCCCCGGCCGCCGTGCGCGCCTCGTCCAGCCGGCCCAGCGCGAGGGAGACCTCCACCTGGGCCGCGAGCAGCCGGCACCGTTCGAGACCGCCGGGCCCGTCACCCGCCAGAGCCGGCCGCAGGGCCGCGGCCGAGGCCTCGGCCTTCCCCTGGGCCAGCCGGAGCAGGGCGAGACCGGGCTGCGGATCGCGGCCGAGCTCGTGTGCGCGCTCGTACGACTGCTCCGCCGCGGCCAGTTCGCCGCGCCGCCGCCGGATCTCACCCGTCACGTAGAACGCCTCGGCGGCCATCCGCCGCTCGTACGGCAGCAGTTCCTCGCAGGTCCGCACGGCCTCGGCCGCCGCCCGGGTCCAACTGCCCCGCAGCTCCAGCACCTCCACCCGGTGCACCCGGCACAGCCCCCGGAAGTTGTTCTCCGCCGGCATCGAGGCGCACCACCGCATCGCCGCCTCGGTCCATTCGGCGGCGCGGGCGAGGTCGGCGCAGGCCATGCACTGCTGCAGGCCCAGGCAGTAGACCCACCCGGTGAAGAAGGCGCTGAGTTCGCCCGCCGTGGCCGAGCACATCGCGTCGTCGAGCAGATCGAGCCCGTCGGCCACCCGTCCCCGCGCCACCAGAACACCCGCCTGCGCCTGCACGCTCATGGCGTGCAGGTCCGGGCTGTCGCAGCGCCGCGCGATCTCGGCCATGCGCCGGGCCGAGGCCATCGCCTCGTCGAACGCGCCGCGCCGCTGCGCCGCTTCCGTGTCCATCCAGGCGAGATAGCACTGCTCGACGCACTCGGGCTCGTCGCGCAGATGGTGCCGGGCCCGGCGCAGCCAGCCGGCGGCCACGGCCGTATGTCCGGCGAGCTGGTGCTCGTAGAAGAGCATCCAGGCGCTGTACGCGGCCCGCCGGGCGTCGGCTGCCGCCGAGTACCCGGAGTAGGCACTCGTCCGCTGGACGATCGACTCCTCGACGCGGCTGGTCCACCAGGCGGCGTCGGCGAACGCGGCGTGGTCGTCGGGGGTGAACCGGCCCGGATCCAGCCGGTGCAGGAGGCCGTACGCCTCGGCCCAGGACTCCCGGGCCACGGCGTCCCGCGCCTGCCGCAGTGTGTCGGCGGCCGCCTTGCCGGTACTCCGCTCAGTCACACGCGGCTCCCTTCACGCCCGCCGCGAGCCGGACCGTCCCCTTTTCGTCAGGATAGTCAGGCAACGGGCATCGGGGACTCGACGGCGTGCTCAGTCCTGGGGGTGCAGCAGTCCGCGCTCGTACGCCTTGACCAGGTGCTGCGGCACGAGGTGGGCGACGCCGTCGATGGTGATGGGCACGAGCTGCGGGGTGGTCGCCTTCCACTGGGCGCGGCGGTGGCGGGTGTTGCTGCGGGACATCTTCCGCTTGGGGACAGCCATGGGAAACCTCCTCGGTGGGCAAGCACCGAGGACGCTACATGAAAATGGATCCCATTAACAATGAGAAGCTCATCGGCGGGAGCGCGTGCGTTCCCCGCGCGGCGGCCGGATGAACTGCAGCTCCAGCGTGACGGGCGGCTCGGCGATGCCCGGTCCGCCCGCCGCCGCCCAGCTCGCGACCTCCTCGGTGCAGTCGTCGTCCATGGCGAAGCCGATCCAGGTGGCCCGCCCGCCGGCCCGGCGCCCCGCGGCCGACGGCTGGACGACGATGACGTTCGCCTGGTCGCAGGGGCCCAGGCAGTCCGTCGTACGGACCTGGAAGCCGAACTCGGCCGCCGCCGCGCGCAGTCGGTCCAGCTGCCAGGCGTGGTCGGTGCCGGGGTGCTTGCGCGGGTCGCCGCAGCAGCAGCCCCGGCACACGACGAGCGTGCAGGGGCGCTGCTGGGCCGCGCCGATCAGGGTCGTACGAGGGGCGGGGAACGGGGATGGCATGGGGCAAGCATGATCCATCGGCCCTGCGTCGCACGTCATCGGGTGGGTTCGCTCAGAACCGGGCCCCGATGTCCGCCCCGTTGCGGGGGACCAGGAACGAGGGTGCCGAGGGCAGCGAGCCGTCGGCCGTACGCGGGCCCGTGAGCGGGCCCGGGTCCGTGCTCAGCACCGAGGACGCGTTCCAAGTGCCGCCCAGATCCCAGGAGTTGCCGGTGGAGACGGTCGACGGGCCGAGGGCCGCGGCGCGTTTGTCGGCGACGGAGAGGTCGGCGGTGAGGGTGGCGGTCCCGCCCGAGGCGTCGGCGTCGAAGCCGGTGCCCGCGTTGGCGTGGGCGGTGTCACGGGTCAGGGTGAGGGCGCCCGCGTTCCCGTTGTCGGTGAAGCCGTGCGCCGCGTTCCCGAAGGCGACGCTGCCCCGGACGGTGTGCGCCACCGCCGGGGCCGGGGTGCCGCCGCCGAGTTTGAAGCCGTTGCCGTCGCCCGCGAAGTCCGGGAAGTTCCAGCGGTCGAAACCGTTGCCGTACGCCACCGTGTTCTCGATCAGGATCGGCGAGCCGAACTTCCAGGCGTCGAAGCCGTCGTCGACGTTGTTCCACAGGCGTGCGCCGCGCACGACGTTGCCCGTGCCGCTGCCCTCCTTGACGGCGAGGCCGTCGGCGCTCTCGCCGTTCTTGCGGGGGTCGCGGTTGGCGTAACTGTCCAGGTTCAGGATCTGGTTGTTGCCGGAAGCGCCCTGGAGCTGGAAGCCGGACTCGTAGTTGTCGTGCGTGGACAGGTGGGAGAAGACGTTGCCGTTGCAGCCGTCGCAGTACACGCCGTAGGGGCCGTTGACGATCTCCAGGCCGGAGATGCGCCAGTACGAGGCCTCCTGGTGGATCGCCCCGCGCTCGGCCCGCGGGATGCTGCCGCCGACCGGGGTGTGGCTCGCGGGCAGTTGCTCGCCGTCGACCACGACGCGCTCGCCCTGGTACGCGCTCAGTGTGATGGGCTGGGACGCCGTGCCCGACGTGGCGATGGTGATGTTGTCGGTCAGGGCGTATGTGCCGCCGCGTACGGCGATGACATCGCCGGGGGCCGCCAGGTCCACCGCTTTCTGGATGGTGCGGAGGGGCCGCGCGAGCGTGCCGGGAGCGGAGTCGTCCCCGTTCGGGGCCACGACCAGGGTCTTCGCGGCGCCCGCCGCTTCACCGGCCGTCCCGAGAACCGTCATCAGTGCCGCGCTCACGACTGCCGCTGTCCAGATCGCCGCGTTCCTGCGCATGGGGCCTCCTGCCTCCGCCTGCGTGCTGTGTCGCTCGGCAGTGGTCGCCGATGGCGTGAAGGTTGCCCGTGGAAGGCTGCCCGTTCGCTAGTGCCGTGGCAGGCAGTGTTTGCCCGAGAAGGAGCGGCGTCTGGTGCGTGCTATCGGCGTGCCGGGCGGAAGACCCCGTCGATGGACCGGACGTACTTGGGCTTTCGCCCGGTGCGGCGAGTGGGGGCACCTCCCACGCCCTTCAGGCAGTGGGGGAGCGTGCCAGGCGTCGCGACGGGGCAAACATTGCCTGCCACGGCACTAGCTTGTGCCCGTCACGGCCGTTCTGCGCAGAGGAGCAACATGGTGAGCGAATGGCCGCTGGGCAGGACGTTCCGCAGCACGTCCGGTGACGTCCGCTGGGACAGCCTCGGAGAACCCGGCCGGGATCCGGTCGTCCTCCTCCACGGCACGCCCTTCTCCTCGTACGTCTGGCGCGCCGTCGCCCGCTCCCTCTCCCGCCGGTACCAGGTGTTCGTATGGGACATGCCCGGCTACGGCGCCTCGCAGATGTTCGCCGGCCAGGACGTCTCCCTGGCGACCCAGGGCAGGGTCTTCACCGAACTCCTGGCGCACTGGGGCCTCGCGGAACCACTGGTGGTGGCCCACGACTTCGGCGGCGCGGTCGCCTTGCGGGCGCATCTGCTGCACCGGGCCCGCTACCGTGCGCTCGCTCTGGTCGACCCGGTCGCGCTGGCTCCCTGGGGTTCCCCGTTCTTCCGGCTCGTCGGCGAGCACTCCACCGTCTTCGAGCAACTGCCACCCGCCCTGCACCGCGCTCTGGTGCGCGAGTACGTCGGCTCGGCCAGCAGCCCCGGCCTGCACCCCGCCGTCCTGGACCGGCTCGTCCAGCCCTGGCTCGGCGACCTCGGCCAGGCGGCCTTCTACCGGCAGATCGCCCAGGCCGACCAGCGCTACACCGACGAAGTACAGGACCGCTACGGCGAGATCGGCATCCCCACCCTGGTGTGCTGGGGCCAGGAGGACACCTGGATCCCCCCGGCGAAGGGGCACCAACTCGTCGCCCGTATCCCTGGTGCGCGCCTCGAACCCATCGCCCGCGCGGGCCATCTCGTCCAGGAGGACGCTCCCGCCGAACTCACCGCCGCCCTCATCGCCTTCCTCCAGCACCCCCACTGACGCCCCTGTTTAGGGTGGGCGCGTGACCGAAAGCAGCAAACGCCCGCTCGCCGTGTTCGACCTGGACAACACGCTCGCCGACACGGCCCACCGGCAGCGGTTCCTGGAGCGCAAGCCGCGCGACTGGGACGCGTTCTTCGCCGCCGCGCCGGACGACCCGCCGATTCCGGAGGGCATCGCGCTGGTGCTCGAGAGCGCCAAGGAGTGCGAGGTCGTGTATCTCACCGGCCGCCCCGAGCGCTGTCGGCGCGACACGCTCGACTGGCTCGCCGCACAGGGTCTGCCCGACGGGCGGGTCCACATGCGGCGCAACGACGACCGCAGGCCCGCCCGCCGCACCAAGCTGGAGACCCTGCGCCGTCTCGCGCGCACCCGGGACATCCGCGTGCTCGTGGACGACGACGAGCTGGTGTGCGAGGACGCCGAACGGGCCGGCTTCACCGTCGTACGGGCGCGCTGGACGGCCCCGTCCGCGCAGCTCGAGGTGGCGCAGGAGCAGGAGGGACGTACCTGACGTCCGGTCCGCGGACCGTCAGTCGGACTCGTCCAGCCGGAAGCCCACCTTCAGGCCGACCTGCCAGTGGGCGACCTGCCCCTCCTCGATCTGGCCCCTGACCTGGGTCACCTCGAACCAGTCCAGGTTGCGCAGGGTCTGCGAGGCCCGGGCGATGCCGTTGCGGATGGCGTGGTCGACGCCCTCGGGCGAGGTGCCCACGATCTCGGTGACCCGGTAGGTGTGGTTCGACATGCGGGTGCTCCTCTCCGCCGTGACACCTGCGTCACGCGTCACTCCACCGTGCCCCAAGGTGCGGCGGAGCGCGAGTGCGTGGGAGCGCGCCGTGCGGGCGGTGTGTCCGCCCCCCGGTCGTGCCACCCTTCACGGTTGCTGAACGGGTCCTGGGCATCGTGGAAGGCAGGCGGCGCCGGGGTTCCGGCGGTGGTCTCGTCATCGGCCGTTCGATAGGTGATCGTGTCCGGCAGCATGACGAGCGACGTCGTGCCGGACTCTTCGCCGGACGGGCGCAGCTGGACGCGGATGCCGTGCCGGCCGGCCAGCCTGCCGACCACGAACAACCCCATGTGCTGGGAGATGTCGGCGTCCACCGTCGGCGGATTGGCCAGCTTGTGGTTGATCGGCGCGAAGTCCTCCGCCGGGAGGCCGATGCCCTTGTCGTGGATTTCGAGCATGATGCGGCCGTCGGCCAGGTGGGTGGCGGTCACGCGGACCTCCGAGTGCGGGGAGGAGAACTCGGTGGCGTTCTCCAGCAGCTCGGCGAGCAGGTGCACGAGATCGGTCACGGCCCGGCCGTGGATCTCGGCCTCCGGTATGCCGGAGAAGGCGACGCGTTCGTACTGCTCCACCTCGGAGGCGGCCGCACGGATGACGTCGACCAGCGGCGTCGGCCGGTCCCACTGGTGGGCGGGCTTCTCCCCACCGAGCACGAGGAGGTTCTCACCGTTGCGGCGGACCCGGGTGGCGAGGTGGTCGAGCCGGAACAGGTTCTCCAGCTGGTCCGGATCGGTCTCGGCGCCCTCCAGGTCGGTGATCAGGGCCAGTTGACGCTCGATCAGCGACTGGTTGCGGCGCGACAGGTTGGTGAAGATCGTGTTGATGTTGCCGCGCAGCAGGGCCTGCTCGGCGGCGAGCCGGACGGCCTCGCGGTGGACGTTGTCGAAGGCGCGGGCCACCTCACCGATCTCGTCCGTGCTGGTGATCGGGATGGGAGCGACCCGGGGGGCGGTCTGACCGGGCATGGCCCGCGACATCCGGGTGATCAGCGCCGGCAGCTGCTGCCCGGCGATCTCGATGGCGGCGGCACTCAGACGGCGCATACGGATGGTCATCGAGCGTGCCACCCAGGCGGCGAGGAGGAAGGCCATGAGTACGGACGACAGGACGAGGACCGCGTTGGTGATGGCGTCACGGCGAGCGTCGTCGGCGATGTCGTGGGCGCTCGCGAGGGCCGTGTCGGTGAGGTTGACCTCGATGCTGCGGTAGGCGTCGAAGCCGAGCGTGGACGCGGCGAAGAACGACTCGGGTGTGATGCCCTTGGCGGCGAGCTGCGCGGTCGTCTTCCCGGTGGAGATCTCGCTGATCATCTTGTCCATGGCGGGTGGGGCGGTGTAGCTCCGCCCGGCCGCCTTCGCGTCCGCCGCCGCCTCGTCGCGCTGCTGTTCGCCCCGCTTGTCCGCGGCCGCCAGCGCCTTCCGCAGCCTCGCCATGTCGTCGGCGGTGCCGGCACCCGCGTACTCCTGGAGCGCGACCTGCTCGAGATAGGCGTACGAGCGGAAGGAGGTGAGCTGGGTCGCCAGCTCGCCCGAGGCGAGGTTGCCGCGGTCTTCCGCCAGCAGGTGGGTGCCGATGGAGCGGATCAGGGACTTGGCCGCCTGGGTCAGGGAGATGGCGTAGAGCGTCCGGCCGAAACTCGCCTGGTTGTTGCTGCCGAAGCCCAGCTCGTTCGACATCACCATCAGAGGGTGCTGGACGAGGTGGTAGCTCTCTTCGGTCTGCACACCGGACAGCCGGGAGGTGAAGGCGTTCCTTCGCACCGTCGGTAACTGCTGCTCACCGGTGCGCACCAGCTCGACCCGCCGGAGGAGGCCCGCGTTCTTCGGCATGTGCGCGACCGCCGTGTCGAATGCCCTGGCGTCCTCGTCGGTGACACCGCGGGCCTGCACGACCGCTTTGGCGGTCCTGTCGCCCTTCAGGAGCGGGATGACCGACACGTCGCGTTCGTTGATCGCGTCGCTCGCGTACTTGTTCGCCGCCTGGACCAGCTCGGCGACGCGGACCGCGTCGTCGGCGGCCTGCCAGGTGTCCACAGAGCTCTTCACCCGCACGCCTCCGAGGACGAGGGCGACGAGTACCGGGATCGACAGGACGGCCCTCAGACGTCTGGCCACGGGCCAGTTGCCGGTCAGGGAACGCCGCTGCTGGTCTTCGGATGTCTGGGAAACCGTGTTCGGCAAGATCGTCCTATCGCTACTGGATCGCCTCGCGCTCGACGCAGGCCCTGCACCCTCTTAACGTTCAGCCGACGGGTCACCGTTCACTCCGGTGTGCGACCGGAGTGAACAACTGCGCCCCGTTCGCGCCGCATCAGGGCTTTCGGGCCAGGCCACCGTGCTCGCCGATGGGCTCCGCGGTCCGGGAGGCCGGCTCCGGACGCCAGAGGGGGACCGATACGACGCCGGGGTCCAGGAGGTCCAGGCCGTCGAAGTACGCCGTCATCTCGTCGACGGTGCGCAGGTTGTACGGGACGGCGCCGCTCTCGTTGTAGGCGTCCTGGGCCTGTTCGAAGACCGGGTCGATGCCCCGCGAACCGTCGTTGACGCACAGGTAACTGCCGGACGGCAGCGCCTCCATCAGGCGGTTCACGAGGGAGCGGGCCCGGTCGTGGTCGGCGACGTGGCCCAGGATGTTGCTGAGGACGAGGGCGGTGGGGCGGGTGAGGTCCAGCGTCTCGGCGGCGGCCGCCAGGATGCGCTCCGGATCGAGCACGTCGGCGTCGACATAGGCGGTCGCTCCTTCCGCCGTGGAGTGGAGCAGGGTGCGGGCCTGGGCCAGGACCATCGGGTCGTTGTCGACGTAGACGATCCGTGCCTCGGGGGCGATCCGCTGGGCGACCTCATGGGTGTTGTCGGCGGTCGGCAGGCCGGTTCCGACGTCCAGGAACTGCCGTATGCCCGCCTCGGAGACCAGGTACGTGATGGTGCGGCGCAGGAAGGCGCGGCTGCTGCGGGCGATGGTGACGATGCCGGGGAAGACGGCGGTGTACGCGTCGCCGGCTTCCCTGTCGACGGGGTAGTTGTCCGTCCCGCCCAGCCAGTAGTTCCAGATACGGGCCGAGTGCGGTACCGACGTGTCGATCTTCTGGTGCGCAGCCGGTCCGGGCGTGGTCGCATGGTCGGTCATGGGTGGCGTCCGTCCTTCAGCCGGGGCGTGGATTGTCAGACGCCCAACGTAGGCCCCAACCCCCGTGCCGCATGGGCCAGTTCACACTTCTGGGTGAGGCTCAAGCGCGGCGACGGTCCTGGACGCCCCTTGACGCCCGACATTGGTCCATACCAAAATCCGGCACACCCGTACGAGCCGTGCGCTCGTCCCCCACGTCGGGCCCGTTTCCCCTGTCCGTCAGACAGAACAGGACCCCTCGTGAGACGTCGTCGCCTTCTCGCTCTCGCATCCGTCGGTCTCGTCAGCGCCTGCGGGCTCCTGCCCCAGGGCAACGACCGGCGCACCGTCACCGTGTGGCTGATGAAGGACAGTGCCTCCCAGGACTTCCTGCGCCGGTTCACCCAGGCGTTCGAGCGCGCGCACAAGGACCTGCGCCTGGACATCCGCATTCAGCAGTGGACCGGCATCGGCCAGAAGGTGCAGAACGCGCTGGACGCCGACACCGGGCACGGGCCCGACGTCATCGAGGTCGGCAACACCCAGGTCCCGCAGTACGTGGAGCGGGACCGGCTGCTCGACCTGACCCTGGAGTCGACACTGCGCTGGGGGAACCAGGACTGGCTGCCCGGCCTCGCCGAACCGGGACAGTTCCTGTCCCACCAGTACGGCATCCCCTGGTACGCGGCCAACCGCGTCGTCATCTACCGCAAGGACCTGTTCGCGCAGGCCGGCATCAAGACCCCGCCCCGCACCCGCGAAGAGTGGCTCGCCGCGACCGAGAAGCTCAACTCCGGCGGGAACCAGGGCATTTACCTCGCCGGACAGGACTGGTACACGCTCGCCGGCTTCATCTGGGACGAGGGCGGCGAACTGGCGGACGACGGGGACGGCGACGGCGAGGGCGGTGGCTGGCGGGGCACGCTGGACACCCCGGCCGCCCTGCGCGGCATGGACTTCTACCGGCGCCTGCACTCGCTCGGCGACGGCCCGGCCCGCTCCGACGAGGAACACCCGCCGCAGGCAGGCGTGTTCGCCAAGGGGCGGGTGGCACAGATCGTGGCGGTACCGGGCCTCGCCCAGGTCGTCCTGCAGCAGAACCCGGACCTGAAGGGCAAGTTGGGCTTCTTTCCCGTGCCCGGCAAGACCTCCGCCAGGCCGGGCGCCGTCTTCACCGGCGGCTCCGACCTCGTCGTACCGAACAACACCGGTGAACAGGACGGCGCCGTCGCCGTAGTCGCCGCGCTCACCGGTGCCACGTGGGACACCGAACTGGCCCGGACCATGAACTACGTCCCCAACAAGAAGACCCTCGCCAAGTCCGTCGCCGGCGAGAAGGGCGCCGCGGCCATGGCGGCCGGAGCCGCCCAGGGGCGGGCGACCCCGGCCACGCCCCAGTGGGCCGCGGTCGAGGAGGACAACCCGATCAAGGAGTACATGACCAAGGTGCTCACGGGATCCGACCCGGTGACCGAGGCCCGGCGGGCCTCCCGGCGCGTCACCGAGATCCTGAGCCGTCTGGACTGAGGGTGCCTGGCCGGAGCCGCAGGACGAGGTGCGGACCACTGCCCGGCCAGGCCGTGGCGGGTCGGGTCAGGCCGCCGTCGGGGCCACGGCACGACCGGTCTGCGGGGAGATCATGCCGGCGCACAGACCGCGGGCGGCCAGCCCCTGCGCGATGCGCGGGATCGCGGCGACAGTGTTGGCGGGCCAGTCGTGCATGAGGATGACCTGGCCGTTGGTGAGCCGGCCGGCGGCCGCCACGATCGCGTCGGTGGTGGCGCCGTTCCAGTCCTGCGAGTCCACGTTCCAGAGGATCTCGGTCAGCCCGTACTTGGCCTCGACCGCCTTCACCGTGGAGTTGGTCTCGCCGTACGGCGGGCGGAACAGTTTCGGCGTGCCGCCGCCCGCCGCTGCGACGGCCGCCTGGGTGCGGGAGATCTCCGAGTCGATCTGCGGCTGGCCGAGGGTGGTCAGGTGGGGGTGGGTGTAGCTGTGGTTGCCGACCCACATGCCCGCGGAGACCTGGGCCCTGACCTGGGCCGGGTAGGCGGCCGCGTACTGGCCCTCGTTGAACATGGTGGCCCGCAGCCCCTTCCGCGTCAGCGCGCCGAGCAGGGCCGCGGTGTTGCCGGACGGGCCGTCGTCGAAGGTGAGTCCGACGTAACCGTTGCAGGTGGCGGCCTGGGCGGTGGTGGGCTGGAGGGTGAGGGTGCCGGTGGCGGCCAGTGCGACGGCGGCGAGGGCCGTCGTCAGGGGCCGTGACGATCCTTGTACGCCGCTCATCCCGACACCGTGATGTTGGAGCTGCCGCTGCTCTGGTAGCCCTCGGTCGCCATGATCATGTAGTAGCTGAAGCTGCCGAGGGGCATCCCGGCGCCGGCCCAGGCGTTGAAGTGGTTGGCGCTGGTGATGGTGCCGCCGACCCGCTTCGACCGCCGCACGCTCCAGTACTGGTTGAAGGTCTTGGTGCCCTCGACGGACGGGGCGTTGTATCGCGTCGTCTGGTAGATGTCGTACGTGCCGCCGTCGCTGGTGACCGCGCCCTTGTACGTCCCCGTGGGCCGGTAGGTGCCCCAGCTGTCGACGATGTAGTACTCGACGAGCGGGTTCGACGTCCAGCCGTACAGGGCCAGGTAGCCGTTGCCGGACGGGTTGAAGCTGCCCGAGTAGGTGACGTTCCTGCGCGCGCCGGTGCTCCAGCCCTTGCCGGCCACGAAGTTGCCGGTGTTGCTCCAGCTGGTGCCGTAGTTCCCGCCGGAGCCCAGGGTCATGGAGACCGTGCCCTGCGCGTCGGTCCAGAACGAGTAGTAGAAGCCGTTGTTGGTGCCGGTCTGGTTCGTGGTGATCACCGTGGCGGCGCGGGCGGTACCGGGCAGCGCCAGCGCGGCCGTGGTGCCCAGTAACAGGCCGCAGGCGGCCCTTCGGCTCATCGGGTGTGCGGGTGTGACGCTCATGCGGGGGTTCCTCCTCATGGTCCGAGGCCGTTGTTGTGGTCCAAGAGTGTTGGCCTGTCCCCGTCAAGCGTCAACAGTTTCGGCAATGATCGCGAAACATTCGTTGCGCTGCCCTGTGCTCATTTCAGGAGAAGCGCATGCAAGAGATCGAATCGGGAGTAGAAATCTCGAATGTTTCGAAGCATTTCCGGACCGCGACTCGCATAAATCAGGGCAGGTACCGAAGCCGGTACCTGCCCTGACTCAGCTGTGTGCTGCGATCACTCCGCCACGCTCAGCGACAGCGCGAACCGTCCCTCCTCGTCCGTCCACCAGTGGGCCAACTCCAGTCCCGCCGCCGACAGTTCGGCGCGTACGCCTTCCTTGCGGAACTTGGCCGAGATCTCGGTGCGCAGTTCCTCGCCCTCGGCGAAGTCGACGGCGAGGTCCAGTGCGGGGACCTTCACCGTCTGCGTCGTACGGGAGCGCAGGCGCATCTCGATCCACTCGTTGCCGGAGTCCCAGAGGGCGACGTGGTCGAAGGCGCCGGGGTCGAAGTCGGCGCCCAACTCGCGGTTGACGACGGTCATGACGTTCTTGTTGAAGGCGGCCGTCACGCCGGCCGCGTCGTCGTACGCCTCGACCAGGACCTTCTCGTCCTTGACCAGGTCCGTGCCGAGCAGCAGCGCGTCGCCGGGGGAGAGCAGACCGCGGATCGAGGCCAGGAACGCGGCCCGCTCGACCGGCAGCAGGTTGCCGATCGTGCCGCCGAGGAAGGCGATCAGCCGGGGGCCCGGCGTGTCCGGCAGCGTCACGCTCGCGGTGAAGTCCGCGATCAGCGCGTGGACCTGGAGGCCGGAACGCTCGGCGACGAGCGCCTGCCCGGCCTGCGTGAGCGCGCTCTCGCTGACGTCGACCGGGACGTACGTGTGCAGCTCGGTCAGGGCGTCCAGCAGGTACCGCGTCTTCTCCGACGACCCCGAGCCGAGCTCGACCAGGGTGCGGGCGTGCGTCGCCGCGGCGATCTCGCCGGAGCGGGCGATGAGGATCTCCCGTTCGGCGCGTGTCGGGTAGTACTCGGGCAGCTCGGTGATCTGCTCGAACAGCTCGCTGCCGTGGGCGTCGTAGAACCACTTCGGCGGCAGCGTCTTGGGCGCGCCCGTGAGGCCGTACTGGACGTCGGCGCGCAGGGCGGCGTCCGTGGCGTCCTCGGGCAGGGTGCGGGTGAGAAGGAACGGACTCACGTACGGGGCTCCTTCGGCAGTGCGGGTGCCAAGGCGTCGCTCGGCTCCTTGAGGGGGGTGAGCAGCACGTCGGTGCGGCTCGCGGCGAGGAGGGTGTGGTCGGGGACCTCCTGCCAGTGCGGGTCGTCGTCGTAGGGCTCGGACGCCACGACGGTGCTGCGGCCGGGCTGGGACAGGTACCAGAGGGTGTCGCCCCAGGTGGTCGCGGTGATGCTCTCGCCGTTGGTGAGCAGCAGGTTGAGGCGGGAGCCGGGGGCCGCCTCGGCGACCTCCACGACCGTGTCGGCCAGCGCCTGCCCCTCGTCGTCACCACCGCGCAGCCGCGCCAGGACCAGCGCCCACACGAGCGCCGAGTCGTTGCGGGCCTCCAGCGACAGCACGTCGACCGCGGGCAGACTCTGCACCAGGGGCGCGAGCGACCCCGGCCATCCCTTCACCGCACCGTTGTGGCTGAACAGCCAGGGCCCGGTGGCGAACGGCGCCGCCGCGGCCTCCGCGTCGGCGCCCGCCCGGGTCGCATCGCGTACGGCGCCCAGCAGGGCCCCGGTGCGCACGACGCGGGCCAGGTCGGCGAAGGACGGGTCCCCCCAGATGGGCCCGGCACGGCGGTACCGGGCCGGGGTCGGGTCTCCCTCGGCGTACCAACCCACCCCGAAACCATCGGCGTTGACCGTCCCGTACCGCTGCCGCCGTGGCGCCCACGACTGGCGGTACAGGCTGTGCGCGGGCTCCACGAGAACCTTGCCGAGCAACTCCTCCGGTCCCAGATACGCCAGGTGACGGCACATCAGACGTCCCCCGCGGACCGGGCGGTGCGGAACCCGGAGAAGATCTGCCGCCTGATCGGGTAGTCCCAGTTGCGGAACGTCCCCCGGCAGGCCACCGGGTCCACGGCGAACGAACCGCCGCGCAGCACCTTGTGCTCGGGCCCGAAGAACACCTCCGAGTACTCCTTGTACGGGAAGGCCTTGAACCCCGGGTACGGCTGGAGGTCGCTCGACGTCCACTCCCATACGTCGCCGATCAACTGCCGTACGCCGAGCGGCGATTCGCCCGCCGGGTAGCTGCCGGCCGGGGCCGGGCGCAGATGCCGCTGGCCGAGGTTGGCGTGCTCCGGTGCCGGGTCCGCATCACCCCACGGATAGCGCATCGACCGGTCGCCCGCGGGGTCGTGCCGGGCGGCCTTCTCCCACTCGACCTCGGTGGGCAGCCGCCGCCCGGCCCAGCGGGCGTACGCGTCGGCCTCGTACCAGCAGACGTGCAGCACGGGCTCCTCGGGCGGCACGACCTCGGTGACCCCGAAGCGGCGCCGCAGCCACTGCTTGCCGTCACTGCGCCAGAACAGCGGCGCGTGGATGGAGTGCCGGCGGATGTGCGCCCAGCCCTCCGGCGTCCACCAGCGCTCGTCGTCGTAGCCGCCGTCCTCGATGAACGCCTGGTACGCGGCGTTCGTCACCGGAGTGGTGTCGATGTGGAACGGCGCCACCTCGCGCCGGTGCGCCGGGCGTTCGTTGTCCAGCGCCCAGGGCTCGGTGGAGGTGCCCATGGTGAACGGGCCGCCGGGGACCAGGACTTCGGCCGGTCCGGTGAACAGCGGCGCCGGTTCCGGGTCCGGGGCGGTCAGGGCCTGCGGGCCCTTGCGGAGCTGATGGGTGATCAGCATCGTTTCGTCGTGCTGCTGTTCGTGCTGCGCGATCATCCCGAAGGCGAAGCCCGCCTCCGTCAGACGCGTCCCGTGGAAGTCCGTGCTCTCCAGCACGTCCAGGGCTCGGCCGCGCACGTCCGCCGCGTAGGTGCGGGCCTCGGCGGGCGGCAGCAGGGGCAGCGAGGGCCGTTCGGAGCGCGGGTGCTCGAAGGCGTCGTAGAGGCCGTCGATGTCGGGGCGCATCGCCTCGCGGCCGGCGACGCCCCGCAGCAGCCACAGCTCCTCCTGGTTGCCGATGTGCGCCAGGTCCCAGACCAGCGGGGACATCAGCGGTGAGTGCTGTGCGGTCAGGTCGGGCTCCTCGACGCAGCTGGTCAGGAGCGTGGTGCGGTCGCGGGCTGTGACGAGCGTGGTCAGCGCCCGCTCCCGGAGCGCCTCCGCGTCGACAGAGGGTTCGTCGATGGCGGGGTCGGTCATGTGCGGATGTCCTTCCCGTGCGGGCGCCGGTCCGTACCGCGCACCCGGTCCAGCAGGTCGTCTGCGGGGCAGCGCCCCTGGATGACATAGCGGTCCAGGTACGCCCTCACGGCGTCCGTGACCTGGGTGGTGGCGCCGAGCCGGGGCAGGGCCTCCAGCGCCGCCGTGAAGCAGACGACGGCCGCCTCGTGCAGCTCGGGGTCGGCCATGCCGTACCGGGCCGCGTCGATCCACAGCGGATTGTGCGGCGCCGGCAGCGAGAGGGCCCGCTCGGCCAGCGGCTTCACGGTGCGGTAGGCGGTCTCGGCGGCCTGGGGGTCGTCGAAGAGCGCCGTCGTCACGGCGAGCGGGACGATCCACCCGTCGTCGCCTGGCTGCGCGTCGATCATGCGCATCTCGAGGAACCCGCGCGGTCTGACCGGCGGGAACAGGGTCGTGATGTGGTAGTCGAGGTCCTCCCGGGTCGGCGGCCGCGGTGCGCCCGACCTGGTCCATTCCCGGAAGGTCAGGCCCTCCGGGACGTCCCAGGGCCCGCTGTCCCGTCGTACGCACATCACCGGCGCGTCCAGGACGTGCCGGGCCCAGGCCGCGCGCGGGTCCCCGTTCAGCGGGGGCGCGCCCGCCCGGTCGGCGCCGATCTCGATCCACAGCAGCTGCCGGGTGGAGCGCCAGCCCGTGGGCTGCCGTCCGGCCAGCGGGGAGTTGGCGAAGGCGGCCACCAGGACCGGGCCCAACTGGTGCGCCAGCCACCAGCGCCGCCCGTGGCCGAGGGGGCCGGGCTCCTCGTATCCGGCGTCCAGGCAGACCTGGACGGAGGCCGAGGTGCACATCATGCGACGACCGGAGGGGCCCGAACGGTCCAGGCAGGCCTCCAGGGCGTCGTAGCGCGGTTCGTGCAGGAACCGGCGGGGTGGGTGCCAGGGGTCGTGTCCGATGCCGACGAGGCCGAGACCGTGCTCGCGCAGCGTGGCGCGGACGGCGTCGAGGTCGGCGGAGACGGTACCGATGCACTCCATCAGGGAGGTGGCGGGCGACGAGCTCAGTTCCAGCTGGCCGCCGGGCTCGATGGTGAGCGCCGACCTCAGAGGCACGGTCCCCAGTGCGGCGTAGGCCGCTTCGAGTCGTTCGGGTGTCACGGGGAGCTGCGGTGTGCGCAGCTCGTGGACGAGCCATTCCACTTCGACCCCGACGTTGCGGGGTGGGCCGGTCTTGAAACAGATGCCCCGGACCAGGGCCTCCACCTCGGCCGCGGTGAGGGCGGTGCGGGACTCCGTACAGTCGCTTACTGAATCTGACATGTCCGGAAACCTCCTTGGAATCGACCGGGTCACCGGCCGGGCCTGTCAGGCGCCCGAACGGCGACACTCGTCCCACCCAAGACCCTCACGCCGCATCGCACAAGGGTGCGTATCGGCATGTTCCGGCTCGGTAATCTCCTCGTTCCGAGCGTTTCCTGCGGCTTTCCCGGGTGTTCGCGGACGCGGAAAACTCTGTTGCACCGCATGTCCAGCATCGCCCAGGATGCGGTCATGAGCACGACGGGGGAGCGCGCACGGCGCGTGAGCATGGCGCCCACGGGGGTGGCGCCATGAGCGCGCGCCTGCGTGGCATCGCGCAGCAGACGGAGCAGATCGTGGCGGCGGGGGCGTATCACGCGTCCGACGGGCGCGCGGTGCCCATCGCCCCGGCGGTCGAGGCGGCGCGGACGGGCACGCGGATGTACGGGCCCGGTCCGGTGCAGGTGCCGTCAGTCTCTCCCGCCGACACGTTCTTCGAGGTCACCGGCGAGAGCAGCCTGGAGGCGGCCCGCAGGCTCGGCCCAGAGGTGGCGGTCCTGAACTTCTCCTCGGCCCGCAACCCCGGCGGCGGCTACCTCAACGGCGCCCAGGCGCAGGAGGAGGCCCTGTGCCGCGCCTCCGCGCTGTACACGTGCCTGATCGAGGTCCGGGAGTTCTACGACCACCACCGAGCCCACCGCGACCCGTTCTACACGGACCGTGTCATCCACTCACCGGCGGTGCCCGTCTTCCGCGACGACCGCGGCCGCCTCCTGGACGAGCCGTACACCGCCGGCTTCCTGACGGCAGCGGCGCCGAACGCGGGCGTGATCAGGCGTACGGCGCCGGAGCGCGCCCCCGAACTGCCGCGGGCCCTGGCCGTCCGCGCCGAGCGGGTGCTGGAGACGGCCGCGGCCCACGGCTACCGCAGGCTGGTGCTGGGCGCCTGGGGCTGCGGAGTCTTCCAGAACGACCCGGCGCAGGTGGCGGGCGCCTTCCGCGCGCTGCTCGGCCCCGACGGCCGCTTCGCCCGGACCTTCGAGCACGTGGCGTTCGGGATCCTGGACCGCACCACGGGCAACACGGTCCGAGGAGCGTTCGTACGGGCGTTTCCGGAGCGTCAGCTCCAACCGTAGGGCGCGGTGGGTGCGCCTGGCGCATGGTGTGCGCGGGGGATGGGGTTCAGTCGTGGGCGTGTTGGTGGGCGGCGAGGAGGAAGAGCCAGATCTCGCTGACGGTGGGGAAGCAGGCGATCGCGTGCCTCAGCCGCTTGAGCGGTACCTGGCCGGCGACCGCGACGGTGGCCGAGTGCAGGAGTTCGCCGACCCCCGGGCCGACGAAGGTCACTCCGAGCAGGACGTCCCGGTCGAGGTCGACGACCATCCGGGCGTGGCCCTGGTAGTTGTCGGTGTGGAGGTTGGCGCCCTGGGCGGCGTTGAAGTCGACGTCGATGGTCTTGATGCGGTGGCCGGCGCGGGCCGCCTGCTCGGCGGTCGGGCCCACCGCGGCCGCCTCGGGGTCGGTGAAGAAGACCTGGGGGACGGCGTGTTGGTCGGCGGTGGTGGCGTGGTCGCCCCAGGGGGCGTCGTCCACCGGGCGGCCGGCCGCGCGGGCGGCGATGGCGTCACCGGCGGTGCGGGCCTGGTACTTGCCCTGGTGGGTGAGCAGGGCGCGGTGGTTGACGTCGCCGAGGGCGTACAGCCATCCGCCGTCGATGCCCCGGACCAGGCAGGTGGTGTCCACGTCCAGCCAGGAGCCGGGGGCGAGTTGGACGGTGTCCAGGCCGATGTCGTCGGTGTTGGGGGTGCGGCCGATGGCGAACATGACCTCGTCGGCCTCCAGTTCGCTGCCGTCGTCGAGGGAGAGCGTGACGGGGCCGGTGGGGTCCGGACGGCGCAGGGCGGTCACCTGTGTGTCGGTCCGTACGTCCGCGCCTGCCTGGGTGAGGCCGTGGGTGACCAGTTCGCCCGCGAAGGGTTCCATGCGGGGGAGCGGGCGGTGGCGGGCGAGGAGGGTGACGTGGGAGCCGAGGCCCTGCCAGAGGGTGGCCATCTCGACGCCGACCCCGCCACCGCCGACGATGGCGAGGCGGTCGGGGACGGTGCTGGAGTCGGTGCCGTGGCGGTTCGTCCAGGGCCGGGCCTCCTGGATGCCGGGGACGTCGGGCAGGACCGGGCGGCTGCCGGTGGCGACGGCCACCGCGTGGCGGGCGGTGAGGGTGTGGCGTCCGCCGTCGTCCCGGGTCACGGTGACGCTGCGGGGGCCGTCGAGGCGGCCGTGGCCGCGGAAGAGGTCGGTGCCGATCGACTTGACCCACTGGGCCTGGCCGGTGTCGTCCCAGTCGGAGACGTAGCGGTTGCGGCGGGCGAAGACGGCGTCGGTGTCGATGTGGCCGGTGACGGCCTGCCGGGCGCCGTCCACACCGCGGGCGTCGGCGAGTGCGATGACCGGCCGCAGCAGCGCCTTGCTGGGCACGCAGGCCCAGTAGGAGCACTCGCCGCCGACGAGTTCCCGCTCCACGACGGCCACCGTGAGGCCGGCGGCGCGGGCGCGGTCGGCGACGTTCTGGCCGACCGGGCCGGCACCCAGCACGATCACGTCGTAGCTCGCGTGTTCCTGGTTCTCAAGTGTCTCGGTCATGGCTGTTACCTCGCTTCACGATCCGATGTGTCGAGGGCGAACACCTGAGCCCGCGCCTCCTGGATGACCTTGTTCAGCGTCGCGAGGTCCTGCGGCCCGTCGTGACGCCGTTCGTTGACGAAGAAGGTCGGCGTGCCCGCCACGCCACTGCGATCGGCCGAGTCGACGTCCTGTGCGACTCGGGCCGCGAAGGGGTGCCGGTTGAGATCACGGCGGAACTGGTCGACGTTCAGGCCCAGTTGGGTGGCGTAGGTGATCAGGCCGTCGAACTGGAGATTCCTCTGGTTGGTCAGCAGCAGGTCGTGCATCTGCCAGAACCTGCCCTGAAGGGCCGCGGCCTCGGCGGCTTCCGCGGCGAGTTGTGCGTGCGGGTGGACGTCGTTCAGGGGCAGGTGCCGCCAGATGTACCGGATGTCGGCGTTGGCGGCGAGCAGCTCTCGCGCTGTCGGGGCGGCCATCTGGGTCCACGGACACTCGAAGTCGCCGTACTCGACCACGGTGACGGCGGCATCGGCGGGCCCGCGGACGTGGTCCCGTGCCGTGTCCACCGGCGCGACGAGGTCACTGAGCTGGCGGACGGTGCCCAGCAGCGCACGCGTACGGACCGGGGCGGGCAGGAGCGCGATGAACCGGAAGACCAGCAGGGTCAGCAGGGACGCGCCGAGCGCCGCCGCGAGCACGCCGAGCTTCGCCTCGCCCAGGGCTTCGCCGGTGAAGGCGAGGTCGGCTATCAGCAGCGAGACGGTGAACGCGATGCCCGAGATCGTGCCGCTGCCGAGAACGGCGGCCCAGCCGACCTGGGGCCGCACCGCGCCGCGGCTGGTCCGGGTGATCACCCACGACGCGCCGGTCACCGCCAGGGGCTTGCCCACCACGTAGGCGAGGAAAATCCCGATGGTGATCGGTGAGGTGACCGCCTCGGTGAGTACCCGCGGGCCGACCACGATGCCGGCGTTGGCCAGCGCGAACGCGGGCACGATCAGGTAGCTGGTCGCTCGGTGGTACGTGTGCTGCAGGCGGGCATTGGCCGACAGGGCGCCGGTCAGCCCTTTCGTCGCCGAACGGGCCAGCTCCGGCGAGGGCTGCTCCCGGAACAGGCGGACCAGCGTGGTCGCCTCTTCCAGCTCGTCCCTTCTCGGCACGTACGCCGAGGTCGCCAGGCCCACGGCCAGCCCGGTGACCACCGGATCGATACCGCCGGCCAGCAGCGCGCCCCACATGATCACGGCGAGCGCGGTGAAGACCGGCTTGCGGCGCCGGTAGGGCAGCCGGGCGCCGGCCAGGACGCCCGCATAGGCCAGGACTGCGACACCGAGCCCGAGGAACCTGATGTGACCGGTGTAGGCCAGGGCGATGACCACCAGGGCGACGACATCGTCGACCACGAACACCGTGAGCAGGAACGTCCGGATGCGGTCGGGCACGCCCCGGCCCGCCACCGCGAAGACGCCCAGCGCCAGGGCGGTGTCGGTCGACATCGCGGCACCCCAGCCGTATGCGCCGACGCCGGAGTGGTTGATCGCGAGGTAGATCAGTACGGGCACGGCCATGCCGGCCAGTCCGGCCGTCACCGGAAGGATCAGCCGCCGCCGGTCCCGCAGTTCGCCAAGGTCGAACTCGCGCCGCGCCTCCAGCCCGACCACCAGGAAGAACAGCGTCATCAGTCCGCTGTTCACCCAGCCGCGCAGATCCAGACTCGTCGACAACGGACCGACGCGCACCGGGAGTTCCCACGTCCAGAAGGCCTCGTACCCGGCCGGTGTGACGTTGGCCCAGACAAGGGCGATGCCGACTGCCGTGACGAGGACCCGGGCGCTGGACGACTCGGTCTGCAGGAACGCGCGCAGCGGACTGGTCGAGGTGCTGGGCATCATCGTGCGGCCGACACCCGTGCCCGTGCCCGCGTCGGCCGGTCCCGGCAGTCGTACCGATTCCTGATCGTGGGTCATGACACTCCTGAATCATGCGGGGGGCTGTGCGTCCGTGGCGTTCTCCGCCCGCCCGTGGCCGATTTCCTGCAGCATCCAGGTGTTGCCGTCCGGGTCGGCGAAGTCGGCGAGGCTGGCGTAGTCCCGGCGTTCGGGGTCGCAACCCGGCGCCCAGTCACCCGTCCAGTCGTCGACCGGTGACTTGTGCCGGATGGCGCTGACCTTGACGCCGCGGTCGGTGAGTTCGCGGTGGGCGGCTTCGATGTCGGTGACGGTCAGGTAGGTGGCGCGTGCCGATCCGGGTGAGGCGTCGCTGAGCCCGGCACCGATCTGTATCGAGCAGGCCGAGCCCGGCGGTGTCAGCTGCACCACGCGGAAGCTGTCCGCCGGGTGGTAGTCGACGTCGAGCGTGAATCCGGCCTGCCGGGTGTAGAAGGCTGCGGCCCGGTCGATGTCGTTGACGGAAAGGGTGACGACTTCGAGCTTGTAGTCCATGCGGTACCTGCAGGGTCGGTGGGTGGGCGGGGGTTCACCGGCGTGGGACCGCGCGGTGGTGTGGCAGACGGCGAGCAGCCCAGCGGGCCGCCGTGCGTATCGCCCGGACTGCGGCGCGCCGGAAGCCGCCGGCGGCGTCTGTCTCGTTCGGTGACCGGGGGATGTGGATGGCCGGTATCGGGCCGACGGCGGGCGTGACGGCGACCGGATCCGGCCCGAAGTGCGCGGAGGCGGTCCGGTCTGCGTCCTCGATTCCCTTTGGCTGAGGGGCTGGTGTGGTCATGGCGGTCACTGCCTCACATGTCCAGGACGATGTCGGTACCCGGCCGCGCGCAGCAGATGAGGACCTCGCCGGCGGGCGGGGGCTCGAGCGGCAGGGGGGAGTAGGTGACGTCGCCGGAGAGAAGAGGGGTCGCACAGGTGTGGCACACGCCGGTGCGGCAGCTCCAGCGGGCGGGAACGTCGCAGGCGTCGGCGAGTTCGAGCACGTCGCGCCCTCTGTCGGGGAACGGCACGGAGATGCCGCTGCGGGCGAAGGTCACCAACGGGCCGGTACCGGGCGGCCCCGAGGGCTGGTGGGGCGGCCGGCCGGCCTGCCCGGTGAGGCCGGGGTTGATGGACGGCAGAGCTCCGAACAACTCGGTGTGGATGCGGGCCGGGTCGAGCCCGGCCGCGGTGAGGGCGGCCTGCATGTCTGCCATGAAGGAGGCGGGGCCGCAGACGTAGGCGATCGCGTCGGCCGGGACGGACAGGGCGGTCACCTTGTCTTTGCTGAGGCGTCCGACGCCGGCGTGGGAGCGACGCCGTTCCTCGTGTGTGGCCCCGCTGTAGAACAGATGCTCGCGGGCGTGCGGCAGCGAGGTGAGCAGGGCGTGCGCTTCGGCGGCCAGTGGATGTTCCCGCGGCCCGCGAGCGCCATGGATCCACCAGATCTCGCGGTCACTGCCTTGTGCGGCGAGCTCGTGCAGCATGGCCAGCACCGGGGTGAGGCCGATGCCGGCGGAGACGAGGAGAACCGGGGCGGTGCCTTCGGCGAGGACGAAGTCGCCGCGCGGAGCTGCGACTTCGAGGACCGCGCCCGGTTGCAGCTTCGTGGTCAGGTAGCTGCTCGCGGTGCCGTGCGGCTCGTGTTTGACGCTGATGCGGTACCCGTCGGCATCGGGCACCGAGGACAGCGAGTAGCTGCGCACCGGGGCGGTCCGGCCGACGCCGGGGATCCGCAGTGTCAGGTACTGGCCCGCGTGAGCAGCCGGGAGCCGCGTCCCGTCGGGGGCGGTCAGGTGGATCGAGGAGACCGTCGCGCTCTCGGGCGTGACTTCGGACACCCGCAGCGTCCGGAAGCCGCTCCAGGCTGGGCTGTTGTCGGCACCTGACGCCTCGTCGGCATCGAGCAGCTCACGGAACGAGCCCTGCCAACCGGGGCTCAGGGCGGGGATGTCCAGGGCGAGACGCAGCGTGGCGGGGTCGCGGTCGGGGAGATAGAGAAGTGCGTCGGTGTCGGCCACGCTCAGCTCGCCGGGCCCGGTCCTGGTCTGCACGATCCCGTCGCCGGCCTGGATGCGTCCCTCGCGGACGACCCGCATGTAGAAGCCGGGACGGTGATGGCTGACCAGCAGCGCGGGCAGTTCGGGTTCGCCCAGGCGCAGGCCGACGCGGTAACAGGTGACCCGCGGCTGGGTGACTTCGAACTCGGCCTCGCCGATGCGGTACCGGTCGCCGATGCAGACCTCGTCGTCGAGCAGGCCGTCGACGGTGAGGTTCTCCCCGAACTGGCCGTAGCCCAGGTCGTCGCGTCCGAAGTGCCGCTGCCAGTGCCGGTAGGACTGGATCTGGTAAACCAGCACGGCCCGTTGCTCGCCGCCGTGCCCGGCGGTGTCGCCCTGCCCGTCGCCGTCGATGTTGAGCCGGCGGACCATCGCAGGGCCGTGCACCGGGTACTTCCACACGCCGGTGTGGACGGTCCTGCCCTCCCAGTTGACGTCCTTCGGCATGCCGACGTTCACCGACAGCAAGGTGGGCATCGGTCGCTCCTTCCAGTGGTGACCGCCGGTCCGGCGGCACCTGTCACGGCCGCCCGACGACGGTCGTCTCGTCGAGATCGAGGTTGCGGTCGACGCCGTGCGACACGACGGTCTGGCCGGGTTCCAGCCTCTGCCTGACACCGTCGAGATGCACCTCGATCTGGTCCGGCTCGAACGACACCAGCCCGGAGATGCGCCCTACCTCGCTCCAGGCGTCTTCGTACGACCACGCCGCGCGATGGGCGCCGCCGATGTCGTAATAGCTGGCAAGGCCCTTGTACGGGCAGAACGTCTGGCCCTCGACCGGGGTCAGCGCGGACTCGTCGACATCGGCCCGCGGGACGTACCAGCGGGGTGCGAACCCGGACTCGTACAGGACCAGGGGGCGGGTGGAGTCGGCGACGACCTGGTCGCCGCTGCGGACGACCAGATGGCGGCTGGTGGTGCGGATGTCGATGCGGTGGTAGTTGTCGGCCGCATGGCCGACGATCCGCTCGTCCTCCTCGTAGAAGGCGTCCATGGCTCGCCAGGCGAAGGCGACCCGGCCCTTCAAGTCCCCGGCGTAATCGGGTAGTTCGGTGTGCTGCCAGGCGGCGCGCTGCTTGCTCTGCGTCCCGGCGCGGACGGTGTACCAGGACGTCGGCCCGAGGTCACGGTGCCGGGTGGTGTGCTCGCCCGGCTCCAGGACGCCGGCGGTGACGTCGCCGAGCGGGAAGTAGGCCACCGGATAGCGGCCGGGCTCGTGCAGCAGCACGACGTCTTCGCTGTCGGCGATCCATGCGTCGCCGAACCGGATCCGCATGCGGCGGCGCAGTGGTTCGGCGAACAGCATCCGTTCGGGCAGCGGATCGGGTACCAGGAACCGGCCGACCGCTGCGGGGGCGAGCGGTCCTTGTTGCCAGGAAAGGCCCATCGTCTCGTTCCTTTCGGCTCGGCCCGCTTGGGGCGGGCCCCGCGAATGAGGTCAGGTGAGCGGCTCGCCGCCGTCGATGTGCAGCGTCACGCCGGTCAGGAAGGTGCTGGTCATGGCGAACAGGACGGCGTTGGCGATGTCGTCGGCCGTGCCGATGCGCCGTGCCGGGTTGCGGGCGCCGATGTCGGCGAAGTAGTCCGCCTTGCCCTGTCCGCCGAGGGCGTCCCAGGCGCCGGTGTCGATCACGCCGGGGGAGATGGCGTTGACCCGGACCGGAGCCAGTTCAAGGGCGAGGGAGCGGGCCAGGATGTCGGCGGCGCCGTTGGTGATGGCCACGGCCAGGGTGCCGACCGCGATCTTTGCCGCGGCGACGCCGGAGAAGAGAGTGAACGACCCGGCCTCGCCCGTACGGGGGCCCAGGTGCTTGGCCAGCAAGAGCGGGCCGATCACCTTGGTGTCGAACGAGAGCCGCACCGCGTCCCGGTCCAGGTCGGCGAGGCGGCCGCGGGCGCGGGCCGAGGCGGTGGACACGACATGGTCGACGGTGCCGAGCCGCTTGCCGAGGGCGGCGATGGAGGCTTCGTCGGTGAGGTCGACGGTCTCGGTGCTGATGCCGGGTTCGCCTGCGTAGGCCTCGGCGAGGGTGCGCTGATCGCGGCCGGCGGCGATGACGCGGGCTCCCGCGTCCCGGGCGGCGACGACGACAGCACGGGCGATTCCGCCGCCCCGCCCGATGACCAGAACGGTCTCGTCCTTGAGGGGCCCGGTCATCACAGTGCCCTTTCGAGGAAGCCGCGGATGCTGCCCGCGGCGGCGTCGAGATGGCTTTCGAGCAGGAAGTGGCCGCCGTCGAGCAGGAGGATCTCGGAGCCGGGGGCGTCGTCGGCGAAGGCGAGTGCGCCCTCGTGTTGGAAGATCTCGTCGTTGCGGCCCCAGACGGCGAGCAGCGGTACCTGGCTGTCGCGCAGGTAGGCGTGGAGTTTCGGGTACATCGGGATGTTGCCGGCGTAGTCGGCGAACAGGGCCAGCTGCACCAGGTCGTTTCCGGGCCGGGACAGCAGGGCGAAGTCGTGGTACCAGGTGTCGGGGCTGACCAGGCTCTGGTCCGCGACGCCGTGCAGGTACTGCCACCGGGTGACCTCCAGGGTCAGCGCCTGGCGCAGTGCCGCCTCGGTTTCCGGGTTCTGGTCCTGCCAGTACGCGCGTACCGGCTTCCAGAACTCCTCTGCGAACCCGGCCTCGTAGGCGTTGCCGTTCTGGCTGATGATCGCCGTGACCGCGGTCGGGTCGGCCAGCGCGAGCCGCCAGCCCACGGGTGCGCCGTAGTCCTGGACGTACAGGGCGTATCGGCTGATGCCGAGCTGCGCGAGCAGGCCCGAAGTGAGGTCCGCCAGGGCGTCGAAGGTGTAGTCGAACTCGTCCACGGGCGGCGCGTCGGACAGGCCGAAGCCCAGGTGGTCCGGGGCGATCACGTGATAGCGGTCGGCCAGCAGCGGGATCAGGTTGCGGAACATGAACGAGCTGGTGGGGAAGCCGTGCAGCAGTACCACGGTCGGTGCGTCGGCCGGCCCCGCTTCCCGGTAGAACAGCCGCTGTCCGCGGACGGTTGCGTAACGGTGATGGATGGTCGTCATGTCTGCTCCGCTCGGTGTCAGGTCGGCTCTACGGTCGACCTTCTAACTCCTGTGTGAGGTGTAAGTGGTTATAGGTGGAGCCAACCATTGGGGTGTATAACCTGTCAAGTGGAGTTGAGTGGTTAGCCTGGTGATTGGTGTCCGCCGCTATCGGCGCGACGGCCCAGTCATTGCTCATGGCTCACTTGCAGCCTGTGGCCGACAGGTGTGGGGCCGCATCCGCCACTGGCTGGCCATCACGGCCAGTGCGCCGGCCGGAGGGGAGGCACTACCGTGGTGGCGTGCACGCATCCGCGGATCTGCCCGGGTGGAGACGCGCGGCCGAGCTGACGGGCCGCCGCGTCGAGTGCGGGACTCTTGACCAGCTGATCGGGGCCGTCCGCGCTGGCGAAAGCCGGGCGCTTCTGGTCCATGGCGAACCGGGCGTGGGCAAGACGGCGCTGCTGGAGTACCTGGCCGTGCAGGCGCGGGGCTGCCGTGTCGTGCGTGCTGCCGGCGTCGAGTCGGAGATGGAGCTTGCGTTCGCCGGGCTGCACCAGTTGTGCGCGCCGGTGCTGGACCGGCTCGAGCATCTCCCCGTGCCGCAGCGTGAGGCGCTGCGGACCGCGTTCGGCATGAGCGAAGGTCCGGCGCCGGACCGGTTCCTGATCGGTCTGGCGGTGCTCGGCCTGCTGTCCGAGGTCGCCGAGCAGCAGCCGCTGATGTGCCTCGTCGATGACCAGCAGTGGCTCGACCGGGCCTCGGCGCAGGTCCTTGCCTTCGTCGCGCGCCGGCTGGGTGCGGAGTCGATCGGTCTGGTCTTCGGGGCCCGTGTCGTGAGCGGCGACCTGGCGGGGGTGCCGGAGCTGGTGGTCGGAGGTCTGCGAGAGGTTGACGCGCGGGCACTACTGGACGCCGGACTGACCGGGCCCATCGATCCGCGGGTGCGGGACCAGATCGTCTTCGAGGCGCGCGGCAACCCGCTGGCCCTGCTGGAGCTGCCGCGCGGGCTGGCGCCGGCGGAGCTGGCCGGCGGGTTCGGTCTCCCGGGCGTGGCGCCGCTGTCGGACGGCATGGAAGAGAAGTTCCTGCGGCGGGTCGGTGCCCTTCCGGAACAGACCCGGCGGCTGCTGCTGATCGCGGCGGCCGATCCGTCCGGCGACCCCGTGCTGGTGTGGCGGGCAGCCGGCCGGCTCGGGATCGGCGCCGACGCGGCGACACCCGCGGCCGATGCCGGCCTGGCCGAGTTCGGCACACGGTTGCGGTTCCGCCATCCACTGGCCCGCTCGGCGGCCTACCGGTCGGCGTCGGCCCAGGACAGACAGGACGCGCACCGGGCCCTGGCGGAGGCCACCGATCAGCAACTCGAACCCGATCGGCGTGCCTGGCACCGGGCGCAGGCCGCCCCGGGGCCGGACGAGGACGTCGCCGCCGAGCTCGAACGCTCGGCCGGGCGGGCCCGGGCCCGCGGCGGCCTGGCCGCGGCAGCCGCGTTCTTGAAGCAGGCGGCGACGCTCACCCTCGACCCGGCGAAACGGGCCGACCGGGCGCTGGCCGCCGCGCAGGCCCAGATCCAGGCCGGCGCCTTTGACGTGGCAGGGGACCTGCTGGCCATGGCCGAATCCGGGCCGCTCAGCGACTTCCAACAGGCAAACGTCGACGTGATGCGGGCTCAGCTCGCGTTCATCACGAGCCGGGGCGGTGATGCCCCGACGCTGCTACTGAAGGCGGCCAGGCGGCTGGAGACCATCGACGCGGATCTTTCCCGCGCGACCTACCTGGACGCACTGGTTGCCGCGATCTTCGCCGGCCCCCTGGCCGGCCCTGGCGGTGATGTCCTGGAGGTGGCCCGCGCGGCCGGCGCGGCACCTCCACCACAACATGTCCCGCGCGCACCTGACCTCCTTCTCGATGGCACGGCAGCGGGCCTTCATGTGGGGTATGCGGCGGGAGTCCCGATCCTGCGCAGGGCGCTGACCGAATTCGGTGCCGGCATGTCCGCCGAAGAGGAGCTGCGACGGATGTATCTGGCATGCATCACGGCGATGCGGCTCTGGGACGACGACCGCTGGGAGACGCTCTCCGCCCGATACGTCCAGCTCGCGCGCGAGACCGGCGCACTCAGCGAGCTTCCGCTGGCCCTCATCGCACGCGCCTACATGCTGCTGTTCGCGGGCGACCTGACTGCTGCGGCGTCGGTGACCGACGAGCTGCAGGCGGTCATGGAAGCGACCGGGAGCGGCCTGGCGCCCTACGGCGCCCTGGGGCTGGCCGCGCTGCGCGGCGACGAGGCCGGGGCATCCGCCCTGATCGACGCCACCCTGAAGGACGTGACCAGGCGCGGAGAGGGAACCGGGATCACCTTCGCCGAGTGGGCGAACGCCGCACTCAACAACGGCCTTGGCCACTATGACAAGGCCATGGCCGCCGGCCTGCACGCCACCGCTTACGACAAGGATCCTGCTTCGCTTCGCTGGTCTTTGGTCGAGCTGATCGAGGCCGCCGCACGCTGCGGGATGACCGAGACCGCGACCGGGGCCTATGGACGGCTCACCGAGACGGCCAGCGCCAGCGGCACCAACTGGGCCCTGGGGGCCCAGGCGCGTTCGCACGCACTGCTGAGTGAAGGCGAGGCTGCCGAACGTCTGTACCGCGAGGCGATCGCCCGCTTCGGCAAGACCCGGATGCGCGTCGACCTCGCCCGGGCGCATCTGCTGTACGGGGAATGGCTGCGCCGGGAACGCCGCCGCACCGCCGCACGCGAGCAACTGCGCACAGCGCACGGCATGCTGGAGGCGATGGGTGTGGAGGCGTTCGCCGAACGCGCCGCCCGCGAGCTGCGGGCCGCAGGCGGAACCGCCCACCAGCGCACCGTCCCGAGCCGGCGTGAGGAACTGACCGCTCAGGAGTCCCAGATCGCCCGCATGGCCCGCGACGGCCTGTCGAACCCGGAGATCGGCACCCGCCTGTTCATCAGCGCACGCACCGTCCAGTACCACTTGCGCAAGGTCTTCACCAAGCTCGGTATCACCTCACGCAGCCAGCTCGACCGAGTCCTGCCCAGCGGCTCCGGCGCCTGAATGAGCGTGTTGTACGGGCCTTCTCGGAGCGTCAGCTCCAGCCGTAGCGCTCCGCCAGCCGGTGCCGCACCAGGTTGAACCGCCCCCGGTCCAGGGCGCAGGCCTCGCGGCGCATGCCCTCCTCGTGCAGCCGCAGTACCCGGTCCACGTCGACCCAGGAGTCGCGCCCGGTCCGGTCCCAGGGCCCGCTGCCGATCGCCACCCACTCCCGGTCGCCGTCGTGCCGCTTGCTGGACAGCTGGACGGCGAGCACGGTTCCGGCGGCCTCCCGGGCGACGACGAGCACCGGGCGGTCCTTGCCCCGGCCGTCGTTTTCCTCGAAGGGCACCCAGGTCCACACGATCTCCCCGGGATCGGGGTCGCCGTCGTGCGCGGGCGAGTACTCGGTACGCACCTTGCCGACCTCGCGGGGGTCGGCCTCGGTGGTGGCGGTGGGGCCGAAGCGGCCCGGGACGTTCTCATCGGTAAACGCGGTCACGGGGGCACCTTAGAGGGTTGGGGGCCCTCGAAGCCGAGGACCCCCAGACGTACTGTGCGGACCGCCGTCCGGTTATCCCTCCTTCTCCACCGGCACCCGCTGCGCCGGCGGTGTCGAGATCCCGTTGAGGGACGGCGAAGTCCCGTTCGGGGTCTGTCCGTTCTGGTTCATCGAGGCCAGCAGCTGACGGGCCAGGCCGAGGCCGGTGCCGCCCATGGTGAGCGCCTTGGCGAGCATGTCGGCCATGCCGTCGGCGCCGTTGAGCACCACCATGTTGTCGACGCTGCCGAAGGCGGACGCGCCGGCCTTGACGATCTCCGGCCAGTTCTCGGCGAGTTGCTGGGCGACGACGGCCTCCTGGTTCTCGGCGAGAGCCGCGGCCCGCGCCTTGATGGACTCCGCCTCGGCGAGACCCTTGGCCTTGGTCGCCTCGGCCTCGGCCAGGCCCCTGGCCTGAGCGGCGGCCGCCTCGGCCTCACCGGTGGCCCTGGTCGCCGTGGCGGCCGCGGCACCTCGCGCCTTGGTCGCCTCGGCCTCGGCGCCCGCGGCCGTCTTGACCCGGGTCGCCTCGGCGGCGGCCGCCAGTTCGGTCTCCTTCGCCTTGGCCTGCGCCGCCGAGATCCGTGCGTCGCGCTCGGCCTCGGCCAGCGTGCGCTTCTCGTAGCCCTTGGCGTCCGCGGGCTTGCGGACGTCCGCCTGGAGCTGCTGTTCCCGCCGCTGCGCCTCGAGTTCGGCGACCCGTGTCTCCTGGACGACGACCTCCTGCCGGGCCGCGGCGTCGGCGAGCGGGCCCGCCTGCCGCGCCTGTGCGGCCGCCTTGTCCCGCTCGGCCTGGTAACCGGCCTGCAGGATCTCGCTGTCCCGGGTCGCCTCCGCCATCCGCGCGAACGACGCCTGCTCGGCCTCCGTGGCGAGCCGGTTCGACTCCGCCTGCGCGATCCGCGCGTCCCGCTGGACGGCCGAGGCGTGCGGGAGGGCAAGGTTCTGGATGTAGCCGGTCGGGTCCTCGATCTCGTGGATCTGCAGCGAGTCGACGATCAGGCCCAGCTTCTCCATCTCCGTGCCGCAGGCGGCCCGGGTCTGCCCCGTGAGCTTCTCCCGGTCGCGGATCATGTCCTCGACCGTCAACCCGCCGACGATGGACCGCAGATGACCGGCGAAGACGTTGTGCACCCGCTCCGACATCATCTTCTGCTGGTCGAGGAAACGGCGCCCCGCGTTGGCGATCGACACGAAGTCGTCGCCCACCTTGAAGATGACCACGCCCCGCACCTTGAGCGGAATGCCCTGGTGGGTCACGCAGTCCACATGCAGTTCGGTCTCGTTCAGGTCGAGCGAGAGCTTGCGCACCGCCTGTACACCGGGCAGCACCAGCGTGCCGCGTCCGGTGACGATGCGGAATCCCATGCCCTCCTCGAGCCCCTCCGTCTTGTGCTTGGAGCCGGAGATGATCAGTGCCTCGTTGGGTTCCGCGACACGCCACATCATCTTGAACAGACCGATCAGAACGAGAACGGCGGCAACCACCACTCCCGCAACGACGCCGACAATCATCGGCATACGCCCCCTTTGCATGGTGCCCTTTCGGCACCGAACGAAGGGAGTGTGCTCCTGCGCGAAGCCCGGGTGAAGACGCTGACGAATCCTTGTCGCATTCTTGACGCGGGCGCCCTTGAACAGCCTCTCACCTGCGCGGAAGCAGGCTCACGTGTGGGTTCAGGTGTCGGCTCGACTGCTCAACTGTCGTACGCCTCGGTCACGTAGACCGTTCTCGGCGGCAGGTACTCCACGACCATCACCACCGTGCCCCGCTCGATCCGGGTCGTGCCGGTGGCCGGGTACGCGAGGAAGTGTTCGGCGCCGCCGCGCACCCGGACCATCACCTCGCCGACGAGCCCGGGCCCGACCGTTCCGGTGACCCGCCCCATGAGCCCGACCATCGACGCATCGTCCATGGTCACAGGGTACGGGCCGAACCCGCCTACGCCGCCGGGGAATCCGTGACGGCCCGCTCCGGCGGCCACGCCTCGTGCCAGCGCAGCTCCGCCTCCAACTGCGCGGCGAGCGAGATCAGCAACGGCTCGCTGCCCGCAGGCCCGAGCAGTTGGGCCCCGACGGGCAGTCCACCGGTGACGAATCCGGCGGGGACGTTGACACCGGGCCAGCCCAGAACGTTCCACGGCCAGGCGTAGGGGCAGGCGGCGATCATCGCGCGGTCGGTGGCGAAGCCGCTCAGCGGCAGCATCGAGCCGATGCGCGGCGGGGGAGCGGCCGTTGTCGGCGCGAGGATCACGTCGTACGACTCGAAGAACCCGTTGATACGACGGTGCAGCACCGCCTCCGCACGCCGCGCCGCTCTGAGCGGCGCCCCGCCGAGGACCCGGCCCAGCCGAGCGGCTTCGTGGGTGCGCCGGTCGAGGAGCGCGGGGAACGGAGCCTCTGCCACGCGTTCGGCGAGTCCGGCGGTGGCGCGGGGGATGAAGGTCAGCCCGATCTGGCCGTAGGGCGGGTCGGCTTCCTCGACGACATGCCCCAACCCACTGATTTTCTCGGCGAGTTGAAGAACCTGCGCGCGCACGTCCGACTGGAGGCGGGCGGGCAGGGCGGTGAACGGCGGCTTGAGGGAGAGCGCGATGCGCAGCCGCCCGGGCTCGCGGCCGACGGCCTCGGAGGCGTTGATGCCTGCCGGTCGGTGCGGATCGTGCGCGTGGTTGCCGCTCGCCGCGTCGAGCAGCAGGGCCGCGTCCGCGACCGTACGGGCGAGGGTGCCGTTGACGGTGATGCCCTGGAAGGACTCGCCGCGCGGCCAGGTGGAGATGCGGCCGCGCTGCGGCTTGATGCCGACGAGGTGGGTCCAGGAGGCGGGGATGCGGACGGATCCGGCGCCGTCCGAGCCGAGGGCGGCGGGCACGAGACCGGCGGCGACGGCGGCGGCGGACCCGCCGGACGAGCCACCGGGAGTGTGCTCCGGGTTCCAGGGATTGCGGGTCGCGCCGAAGGCGGGCCCCTCGGTGAAGGGCCACTGCCCGAGCTCGCAGGTGTTGGTCTTGCCGACGATGACGGCCCCGGCCGCCCGCAACCGCCGTACGGCCTCGCCGTCTTCGGCGACCGGCGGGAACTCCCCGTCGCAGCCGAACGCGGTCGGCTCGCCGGCGACGTCCATGTCGTCCTTGACGGCGACGGGGACGCCGAGCAGCGGTTTCCGTGTTCCGGCGGCCAACTCCTTGTCGGCGGCGTCGGCTTCGGCGAGAGCGGCTTCGGCCCGCACGATGCGGAAGGCGTTGAGGGAGGGCTGTGTCGCCTCGATCCGCGCGAGAGCCTCCTCGACCAGGACCCGGGAGGTCGTCTCCCCCTCGGCCAGCGCTCGGGCGGACTCCGCCAGGCCTGCGGAACGGTCGAGCGTCATGCGGGACACCTCCGGGACGGCGTTGTCTACCGAACAGTAACGTCCGGAGGGCGGGGGCGGAACGGCTCCGACACGGCCGGGTCGAGCCGACCGACCAGGTCGGCCGAGTCGGTTCGCTGCAAGGGGATGGCAGGGGAGTCCTGTCGGGCTGCGCGGCGTTCGGTCATCTCTGCCTCGGCCCGTTCGGCCAGGGCATTGACGGCGGTGTTGAACCGCTCCATGGAGGTGGGACGGTCCGGGCCCAGCACGTACTCCTTGAGGGTGCGGCGGTGGGGGGCCATGGGATCGTGGTGCGGCTCGCGGACCGACCGCAGGATCTCCGGCAGTCGGGTGCAGGCGCGGTCGAGCAGATAGGCGCCTCCGGCGGTGGTGTAGGCGGCCCGGAACTCCTCGTCGGGCAGGTCGTGCGCGTTGGTCAGGACGTACGGTTTGAGGCCGGCGACGAAGTCGGCGACCACGGAGGAGACGTCGCTGATGAGGATGTCCGCCTGGTTGAAGCACTCGTACAGGGTGGGCAGTTGCCCGAGGATCTCGTTGTGCCGCAGCATGCCGCGGCTCGCCCAGAAGATCCGGTGCCACTCGGCGTGGAGCACGCGCCACTCGGCCGTGTCGTCGCGGTCGGGGACTCGCGCGTCACGGGTCTGCTGGGTGTAGTCGCCCCCGTGCCGCCCGGCCAACTCGTCCAGCCGGGCCTGGATCTCCTTCAGTCGCGGCAGGGCGGCGGCGAGTCGGGCCGCTGCCTGCGCGGCCTCGCGCTGCTCGTTGTCGGCGCTCAGCATCGCCCGGATGGCCCGGTCCGCGTCGGCCGCCGCGGACGAGCGCCTGCCGGTGAGCGGATGCGGCTTGTAGATGACGCGCACGTTCTGCGCGAGGAGCTTCTCGACGAGCGTCACGCCCATCGGGATCAGGGAGGTGTGGCAGTCGTCGTCGCTCCAGCCCTCCCAGGTGGGGGCGTACAGAACGACGGGGAGCGGGCCCGGCGTGTGGTCGGTGTGCAGGCGGATCGGTGCCAGCTGCGGGCGGCCCACCTCGACGATGGCCTCGTCGCTGATGGCGTGCCGCACGCGCTGGTAGCGGTCGCGGCCGGCCCGTCCGGCCACCCAGATCTCGTCGTACACCTTGCTGACCCGGTTGCTGCTGGCGAGCTTGTCGCTGTCGCCGTGGCCGATGAAGACGTGCTTGGCCTCGGCGATGCGCAGCATGTGCACGTTCTTGCCGGCGTTGCCGGGGTAGAGCACGACGCGGACGTCGGGCAGTTCCAGTTCGGCCAGGTCGTCGGCCTTGGGCACGCACACGACCGGGATCCGGGTACGGCCGAGATGGCGGAACGAGGCGTGTTCACGAAGGATGATCAACGGGCGCCGGTCGAGTTGCTCCAGCGTCTCGATCCACATGTTGACCTGGTACATGAAGTCCCGGGACACCGAGGCGAAGCTGAAGTACAGCGCCACCTCGGGCCGGTGTCCGGCCAGTTGGCGGTTGACCTCGCGGATCATCTCGTCCCGTCCCGGCATCCGACGGGCCGTGCGGAACTGTTTCAGCAGCGCCAACAGTGCCGCCGCGGCCAGCCCGGTGGTCAGGGTGTAACCGATGTACGCCGGGTACGTGGTTCCGGCCGCAAGCGCGGTGAGCAGCCCGGCGTGCGCGGGCAGATCGAGATGGAGCAGCTTGCGCAGGAATCGTCTGGAGAGGTAGGCGGGCGGCTGATCGGGAATGCCCGCACCGCTCATGTCGAGATTGCGGACGGCCACCGGCAGCATTCGCCGCTTGCGGATGGCGTGGTGCAGCGCCGAATTCAGCATCACCATCGCGAAGTGGGCGCAGAAGACGGCCAGTCCGGTGATGAGCACCGTATCCGGAGCGTTCATCCGCTGGGCCAGGGCGAGCAGCATCACCGTTCTGACGGCGAATCGCAGGGTGCGGTCGAGCTGCAACGCCGCGAGCCGGCGGACGAATCCGGGCGACCGGACGTGCAGCGCCTCGTCCGCGAGGTAGCTGACGGCCGATGCCGCGGCGAAGCCCCACAGTGACGGCACCAGCGCGAAGACGGGCAGTGCTGCGAAGGCCGCGCCGAACAGGAATACCAGGAGAAGGTCGGCCTTCCCGCGCACGCGCAGAACAGCACTCAGCCAACAGACCATCACGGACAAGGCTTCCCCCTCATGAAGTGCGGGCGGCAGTGCCGCCGTTGTTCGCCCGTTCGACATGAGCAGGGGGTGAATGGTTGTACACCTGGAGGCAAGAAAGAATTCACTTTTGATCTGCGAAGGATTTTGGAGCCGGTTCCCTGGACTCTCCGCACGGAGAAGAGGAAGGTGCACGACCGCATGAGGAATGCGGCTCGACACTCGGAACATTGCATTCCGCAGCATTTTCCGTCAGCAAATGACGTGAGGTCGGTTTCGGCGGGCGCAAGGCAGGTGCCCGGCCGCCCGGAGGAGGACTGCCATGGGCGGGACGACCGGGGCGGAGCGGCCCACGGCGGTCGCCCGGGTCGGTGGCGTCCGTTGCCTCGTCGACGACCTCGACGCCGAGATCGACCGGCTGCGCGACGCCGGACTGTCCTTCTGCAGCGATGTGGTCAGCGGTCCCGGCGGTCGTCAGATCCTGCTCTGTGCGGTCACCACAGCTTTCCCACAGGGCACTTCTGGTTGTGCGCGAAGCATTGACGCGCCAGTACCCCGCCCTTACCTTCTGACCGATTCGCCGAACCTAGTTCGAAATATCGAATGCAGAGCCGCCTGCGTTCACTTGTGTCCGCTTGTGCACGAGGGAGAGCCGCCCGTGACCACACGCCCCCCCATGCCGTCCCGCCGCGCCCTGCTGCGCGCCATGGCCGCCCTGCCCGCCACGGCACTCGTGCTGGGCGAACTGCCCGGCCTGCTCGGCACGGCGGCCGCCGCCGCACCGTCGAGCGGCTCCGCCACGCGCTACACGATCGTGCCGTTCCTCAACAGCAACGACGGCACCGTGAACGTCTACCAGTCCGACGACGCCACCGACTTCCGGCTCGTCCAGTCCTCCGCGTACACGCCGCCCAGCAACAGAATCCGCGACGCGAGCGTCTTCAAGCACACGAACGGCTACTACTACCTCACCTACACCACGCACACCTGGCAGGACGTCAGCACGACCATCGGCTTCGCCCGCAGCTCCGACCGTGTCAACTGGACGTTCCTGTACGACTACACGGTGCCGATCACGAACCTGTCCCGGGCCTGGGCGCCGGAGTGGTTCGTCGACAGCGACGGCAGCGTCAACGTCATCGTGTCCTGCTCGCTCACCAGCGACGAGTGGATCTTCACGCCGTACCTACTGAAGGCGACCAACTCGGCGCTCACGGCGTGGAGTTCACCCGTCGTCCTGTCCGGCATCGGCTCGAACCACATCGACACGTACATCGTGAAGATCGGCTCGACGTACCACGCGTTCACGAAGAACGAGACGGCCAAGTACATCGAGTACGGCACCGCGTCGAGCCTCACCGGCCCGTACACGATCACGAAGACCGGCAACTGGGCGGGCTGGGGCAGCTACCGCGAGGGCCCGTCCGTGATCCAGCTCGACAACGGCGGCTGGCGGATCTTCTTCGACGGCTACGGCGACGGCAACTACTACTACAGCGACAGCTACGACACGTTCGCGACCTGGACCGCCCCCAAGGCCCTGGCCTCCGTATCCGGCACGGCACGCCACTTCACGGTCATCAAGGAGACGGTGTCGGGCGGCCCGGCCCTCGCGAAGAACGTCACGCGTTCCTTCCAGTCGGTCAACTACTCCACCCGGTACTGGCAGGAGCAGTCCTCCCTGCTCAACCTCCCGGTGGTGACCAGCTCCAGCACGAGCGCGGAGAAGACGGCGTCCACCTTTACGGTCGTCGCGGGCCTCGCCGACTCGAACGGCTTCTCCTTCCGCGACGCGTCCGGCAACTACCTGCGCCACTACGACTACCGCGGCCGCTTCGACGCGAACGACGGCACGTCGACGTTCGCGAAGGACGCGACGTTCATCGCCCGGACGGGAACGGCATCGGGCTCGATGCGCTTCGAGTCGTACAACTACCCCGGGTACTACCTGCGGCACTACAACTACCAACTACGGGTGGACCCGACGGACGGGACGGATGTGTTCCGGCAGGACAGTTCGTTCGTGCCGGTGACCGCCTGGGGCTGAGCTGCTCCTCTGACCGAGGGCAGCAACCATGCTTCCGGGCGGGGCAACCGCCATCGGTCGTCAGATTGCCGCGGGGCTGGTGGGCGGTCAGGGCGGGCGTAGTGCATGCCGCGCATCCCCGGGACTTCTTCGCCTCGACGGCCGGGGCGCTCATGGCGCCCCCGCCGTCGAGGCGGTGAGCGGGTCAGGAGGGCGGCAACTCCTCGCGGACCGTGCGGGCCGCGGTGACCAGGTTCTCCAGGGAGGCGCGGGTTTCGGGCCAGCCGCGGGTCTTCAGGCCGCAGTCGGGGTTGACCCAGAGCCGTTCGGCGGGGATGGCCTTGAGGCCGGTGCGCAGCAGTTCGGCGGCCTCCTCGGCGCTCGGAACGCGGGGGGAGTGGATGTCGTACACGCCGGGTCCGGCCTCGCGCGGGTAGCCGTGGGCGGCGAGCTCCCGGGCCACCTGCATGTGGGAGCGGGCGGCCTCCAGGCTGATGACGTCGGCGTCGAGGTCGTCGATGGCCTGGACGATGTCGCCGAACTCGGCGTAGCACATGTGGGTGTGGATCTGCGTGTCCGGACGCACACCGCCGGTGGTCAGCCGGAACGCCTCCGTGGCCCAGGCCAGATACGCGGCGTGGTCGGCGGCGCGCAGCGGCAGGGTCTCGCGCAGGGCGGGCTCGTCGACCTGGATGACCGAAGTCCCGGCTGTCTCAAGGTCGTTGACCTCGTCGCGCAGGGCAAGGGCGACCTGCCGGGCCGTCTCGCCGAGCGGCTGGTCGTCGCGGACGAAGGACCAGGCGAGCATGGTGACCGGACCGGTGAGCATGCCCTTGACCGGGCGTGAGGTGAGGGACTGGGCGTACGTCGTCCAGCGCGCCGTCATCGGTTCGGGGCGGGAGATGTCGCCGGCCAGGATCGGCGGGCGGACGTACCGCGTGCCGTAGGACTGGACCCAGCCGTGCCGGGTGGCGAGGTAGCCGGTGAGCTGTTCGGCGAAGTACTGGACCATGTCGTTGCGTTCGGCCTCGCCGTGCACCAGGACGTCCAGGCCGGTCTTCTCCTGGAAGGAGATCACCTCCTGGATCTCGGCCTTGATGCGCTCCTCGTACCCGACGGTGTCGATGCGCCCGGCCCTCAAGTCGGCGCGGGCAGTGCGCAGTTCACCCGTCTGCGGGAACGAACCGATCGTGGTCGTCGGCAGCAGGGGCAGGCCGAGGCGGGCGCGCTGGGCCGCGGCGCGTGCCGCGTACGGCCGGGAGCGGCGGGCGTCGGCCTCGGTGACGGCGGCGGCACGGGCGCGTACGGCGGGGTCGCGGGTGATGGGGGAGTTCACTCGGGAGGCCAGATCGGCCCGGTTGGCGGAGAGTTCGGCTGCGATGGTGTCGGTGCCCTGGGCGAGGCCCTTGGCGAGGGTGACGATCTCGGCCGTCTTCTGGCGGGCGAACGCGAGCCAGCGCAGGATCTGCGGCTCGATGTCCCGCTCCAGGGTGGAGTCGAGCGGCACGTGCAGCAACGAGCAGGAGCCCGACACGTCGACGCGGCCGGCCAGCCCGAGCAGGGTGGCGAGGGTGGCGAGTGACTTCTCCAGGTCGTTGACCCAGATGTTGCGGCCGTTGACGACGCCCGCGACCAGGCGCTTGCCGGGCAGTCCGCCGACGGCGGCGAGGTCGTCGAGGTTGGCGGCGGCGGCCTCGGTGAAGTCCAGGGCGAGCCCGTCGACCGGCGCCTTGGCCAGCACCGGCAGGGCCTCGCCGAGCCGGCCGAAGTACGAGGCGACCAGGAGCTTCGGCCGGTCGGTGAGGGTGCCGAGGTCGCGGTAGGCGCGGGCGGCGGCGTTCAGTTCGGCCGGGGTGCGGTCCTGGACGAGGGCGGGCTCGTCGAACTGCACCCATTCGGCGCCCGCAGCCCGCAGGTCCGCCAGGACCTCGGCGTACACCGGAAGCAGACGGTCGAGCAGGGTCAGCGGGTCGAAGTCAGCGGCGACGCCGGGAGCGGGCTTGGCGAGCAGGAGGTAGGTGACCGGGCCGACGAGCACAGGACGCGCCGTCAGTCCCAGGGCGAGGGCTTCCTTGAACTCCGCGACCTGCTTGGTGGAGTCGACCGTGAAGGCCGTGCTCGGGCCCAACTCCGGGACCAGGTAGTGGTAGTTGGTGTCGAACCACTTGGTCATCTCGAGCGGTGCGAGGTCCTGGGTGCCGCGCGCCATGGCGAAGTAGCCGTCCAGCGCGTCGGCTTCGACGGCGCTGCGGTGGCGGTCGGGGATCGCGCCGACCATGACGGTGGTGTCCAGGACGTGGTCGTAGTACGAGAAGTCGCCGGTGGGGACCTCGTCGATACCGGTGCCGGCCAGCCGCTGCCAGTTGGCGCGGCGCAGGTCGGCGGCGGTGGTGCGGAGGGCGTCGGCGGTGACGCGGCCCTTCCAGTAGCCCTCGATCGCCTTCTTGAGTTCCCGGTCGGGTCCCTGGCGGGGGTAGCCGTACACGGTGGCTTGTGCTGCCGCGGCTGCGGGCCTGGTGGTCACGGAGATCTCCTTCGCGAGATGAATCCCTGAGATCCCGGGACGGGACGAGAGCGCGAAGGGGTGACGAACCGGATGGAAACGACCTTGCGCGGCAAGCGCGGTCGTCCGCCTGGTATGTACGCCGACCCGCCCACGAGGTCACCGGGATGTCCGCGCACGAGTGGTTCGTGCGCGGGCAGTTGGCAGGTCTTCGGACTCGCGGGCACGTCCTCACCGAGGAGGACACCTACTGGCCGTCGCTTCCCGGACCCTGCGTGGGCCCAGTGCGTATGACGGCGGTCGTTCCCGCTCACCGCTGCGGGGCAGTCCCGGATTCCCACCGGGTTCCCTCTTACGACGCATCCCGCCTGGCGGACGGGGCGAACCAGCTGCACCCGCCACCCTACGGGGTACTGCGTCGGAGGGCAGCGGTACGTCCGTCATCCGGATGGCGATCGGGGCACCCGAGGGCGGGCATGCCACGGGGCGGGAAGCGTTGCCGGTGGCTGTCTGGTCCTGAGCTGTCGGGGCCCGGCCGAATGCGCCGACTGCACACGGTTCCAGGCTCCCGTGGCCTCCATGCCGTCCCGCACGCGCAGCGGGAAGCGTGATGTCCCCGCTGGACTCCGGACTCCGGCGGGGACATCGGGCGGTGCTACTTGGCGACGAGTTTGCCGCCGCCCGCCAGGGTGTACGTCTTGCCGCCGAGGGACTTGTTGGCGGCGAGGGACTTGTCGTAGTAGACGGTGTGGCCGTTGCCGGTGATGTTGGTGATCTTGGTGCCGGAGATCTCCGCGCCGGTCAGGCCTGTCAGGGTCGAGTCGGCGGTGACCGTCCAGGTGCTGCTGGAGTCGAGCGTCAGAGCCGCCTTGTTGATCGCGCCCTTGAGAGTGCTGCCCTGCTTCAGCAGCACCGTGGCCGAACTGGTGCTGTCCGTCAGGACGTTGCCGGTGAACTTCTCGCCGTACGCCGTGAGTGTCGCCTTGCTCTTGGTGGTCACGTCGAGGAGCTTGCCGTTGCTCTCCTTGACCTTCGTGCCGCCCTTGAGGGTGATGGTGGCGTTCGTGTTCGTCACGTAGAACAGGTCGCCGCCCTGCGCAGTGAGGGAGCCGCCGTCCATGGTGAGCGAGGCGGTGCCGACGAGGGCGTCGCCGGAGCCGCTCTGGTGCAGCATGACGCCGTTCTTGCCGCCGGTGACGGTGCTGTCCTTGAAGAGCACCGAGTTGGCGCCCTCCACGACCGCGCCCTCCGCGCCGGTGGCGGTGACCGTCGCCCCGGTCACCGTGATCTTGCCGGTGGAGTAGACACCGGGAGCGTCCTTGCCGCTGGTGGTGAACGTCCCGCCGGTGACGCCGACCGTGCCGCCGCCGCGGTCCGTGGCGATGGCCGCCGAGTTGGCGCCGGTGGTGTCGGCCGTGACGTTCTTCAGCGTCAGCGAGCCGCCGCCGGAGGCCATCACGCCGTGCGCGTACCGGCCGGTGGCCTTGATCTTCGTGCCCGTGAGCGCCACCGAGGAGCCGGAGCCGTAGGCGAAGACGCCGTTGGCGCCCTTGCCGGTGGTGCTGACGGTGCCGCCGTCGAGGGTGATGTCGCCGCCGTTCTCGGCGAGCACGCCCGCGTTCAGACCGTAGAAGCTGCTCTCGTCCGACGACGACGTGGTGCCGGAGGTGGTCACCTTCGCGTCGGTCAGCGTCAGCTTGCCCTTCTTGGTGACCAGCACCGCGGACCTGTCCTTGGTGGACGAGGTGTACGACGTCCCGGACTTCGAGACGGTGCCGGTCTTGAGCGTGTACGTGCCGGTGGCCTTGTACTGCTGCGTGGAGGCACCCGGTCCGCCGCCCGACCCGCCCGGTGCACCGGACGGTGGTGCGCCGCCGGGGCCGCCGGCCTGGGCACTGGCGGAGGCCGAGGCGGTCGCGCCGGTGGTGGAGGAGCCGCAGCCGACGAGCACGAGGGAGGCAACGAGGGCGGTGGCGGCGAGAACGGATCTCGACATACGGCTTGTGGTCAGGCGGTGGTTCATCGATCACTCCGGTGGTACTCGCAGCTCACGGGTCCGCTTCCAGCGGCCCTGACCACCACCCTCGTGCTCGTCGCTGTGACGCCGCTTTGCGGTCCGTGTGGGCCTCCTACGGACGGCAGCTGACGGATTCGTCCGACCGCACGGTGGTCAGTCGTCCCGGTGCGTCGCCCGCGTCACACCACGACGGGTCACACCACGATGCAGGTCATGGCCGCCCACAGCAGGGGGGAGTGTTCGATCCGGCCGTCGGCGCGCCAGCGGTCCAGTTGCTCGCGCTGCCAGCGGCCCAGCCGGTGCACGGGGTCGTGGTGCTCATGGGCGGTGTCGACGGCGATGATCGCCTCCGACAGCGGGCGTACGGACTCGGGCAGCCCGGCCAACTGGTGGAACGCGAAGCTGGTCGGCAGGACCCAGCGGGTGGCGGTGACCAGTTCGGCACCGTTGTGGATCATCGCCGTGGCCAGGCCGAACGACTCGGCGAACCGCAGATCGCCGCCGCTCTCGCAGGCGATCAGGGCGACCCGCGGCGGTGCGGGCCAGATCCGCGCCCCCGGCTCTCCGTCGGCACGCAGGGGCAGCGTGCCCAGCAGGAGGTCCTTGGCCGAGAGCGGCCGGTGCGTGCGGACCGCCCGGGCCAGGCCGACGGTGTCCGGGCCGCAGCACAGATGGAGGGTGCCGTCCTCGCTCTGCCCGCCGTCGACCGGTGCGCCGCTGACGTGCCCGACGTACATCAGTCTGCGGGCCCCCTTACGGAGCACGCCGCTCAGCCAGTCCCGGTCCAGGTCGGTGCGGCGGAACGCCTCCGCCGGGGTTGCGGGGGACGGCTCGACGGCGCCCGCGTCGAGGCGGCTGCGGACCAGCGACAGCAGCTCCGGATCGGAGCCGGGCGGCCCCAGGACCGAGCCGAGCGGGGAGTCGGCCCGGAATCCGGGCACGCGGGGGTCGAGGACGAGGACGACCGGGCCGGTGTCCTGCGCGGGAGCATCAAGGGTGTCCGGACCTTCGGCAGGGTCCGGACCTTCAGAAATGTCCGGACGGTCAGCAGTGTCCGGACCACCAAAGGCGTCCGTACCGTCAGAAGTCTTCTGTCGTCGCAACGATGTCGGCGCGGTGGTCACCACGTCCGCCAGATCGATGAGCCGGACATCGCCGCCGTCGTCGTCATCGCCGTCGACGGCCAGCAGTTCCCAGGGGACCTGGGCGACCCGGGGCGACGGCTGGATGCGTATCAGCGGGCGGCCCGCGCGCTCCGACACCTGGCGTATCTGCGCCGTCAGTCCCGCCGGCCACAGCGCCTCGGCCAGCGTCCGCGCGAGCTGTCGCTCGGTGCGGTGATCGGCCAGCGCGCCCGAGTCGAAGGCGCGTCGTATCCCCGCCGCTCCCTCGCCCGCCCCGGGCAGCGCGGCGGCCAACTCACCTACCGCCCGGTCCACTTCGGCGGCAGGACCGTGTCCGGTGCCGAATCCCCGGGCGCCGCCGGCCCACGTCCAGGTCATGAACAGGTCGCCCGCGTCGGCGAGCCGGATCTGGACCACCGGGCGGCTGGTCAGCTCGTCGGTGATCCAGAACGGTACTTCCTCCTCGTCCACGATCCGCCGCCGATAGCGGAACTCGGCCGCCGCGATGAACTCCTGGAGCGCGACCCGGCCGGAATCCGCCGACATCCGGACCTTCGGCGGCGGCGCGACGCGCAGACCGGCAGAGGCGGCGGCCTCCGCCGCCACACCCCCGAGCGCCATCGGCCTGCCGTCGCCTTGCCCGTACGCCTTCATGGCCGCGTCAGGGAAGACCGACGCCCGGTCGTCGGGGGACGCGGCGGATCCCGACGTACCGCCCAGTGCCAGCGCGGCGCCCGCGCAACGGTGTTCCACCAGTTCGAAGAGGAGCCCCTGATCCTGGCGCCGCACGGCGAGACGGAAGACCAACCGCATGGCGTCGTCCGCCAGTTCCAGCCACTGGTTGCGCGCGTGGGCGGTGACGAAGTCGTGGCGTGCCGCCGCCAGCGCCAGTGCGGCGGGCAGGGCGAGGGAGAGCGCGGTGTCGAGGGACTGCGCCGCGCGGCCGCCGTGACCGTCCTGGTCGTCGTGGTCCGTCCGGTTCAGGTTGTCCTCGAGCGTTCTCGCGAGCATGAGGTCGACCTGCGCGCACCGCTCGTGGATCTCCCGTTCCTGGTAGACGTCGCGGGCTTCCTGGGCCAGCCGCTTCAGCTCCTCGATATCGCCCCGCTCGTACGCCTGTTGGGCGCCCAGCAGCATCGTGTCGGCGGCGGCGACCGAGGCGCCGAGTTGCTGGAACCGGTCCAGGCTCGCCGCCATGAGGTCGTTCGCGCCCGCCATGTCGCCGCGCAGACTGGCGAGATGGCTACGGGCCTGCTCGCAGACCGCCAGATCACCGAACCGCCGCTGCTGCTCGAAGAAGGTGGACGCCTCGGCGAACAGCCGCTCCGCCAGGTCGAGTTCGCCCCGTTCCATCGCGAGGGACGCCCGGTGCACGAGCAGCGGATGCCGCTCACTGGTGTCCCCCAACGCCCGGAAGCCTTCGTCCGCGCGGACGAAGTAGTCCTCGGCCAGGTCGAACCGTCCCGTCGTGGAACAGATGACCCCGAGCGCGGTCAGCAGGCGTGGGATGGCCTCCGCCGCGGTCGCCGGAGTGATGGACAGCAGGAGGGCGGCCTGTTCCTCGGCGGTTCCCCACTCGCCCCGGGTCATCAGCAACAGCACCCGGTTCAGACCGACTTCGGCGGCACGCAGCCCGTCCGGATCGTCGAACTCGGGCAGCGTGGCCGCCGCTTCGTCGAGACAGGCCAGCGCCTCGTCCAGGCGCCCCGTCTTGCCCAGTACGTCGGACCTGGCGATCAGCGTCTTCAGTACGGTCTCCAACCACAGTTGGCGGCCCCGCGGTCCCATCGGCGCCGACGCGATGTCGTCGAGCAGGGCGCGGGACCGGTCGACGGCCTCCTCCGCGCCGGGCAGGTCCGAGGTGGTGAGGAGGACGATCGCCAGGTCGGACAGCAGATGCGCGCGCAGGAACCGCACGTCGGGGGAGTCCTCGATGGACTCGGCCAACGTCAGCAACTCGCCGTAGACGGCGCACGCGGCCTCGAAGTCGGCGGCCATGTGATGCTCGTGGGCCAGCGCGAAGCCGCTGTCGAAGGGCTCCCCGTACAGCTGCGTCACCGCGTTCGCGTTCTCGTCCGGCATTCGTCAGTAGTCCTCACTGGTGGCGGTGGCGGTGAGGGTCTCGGCGAGAAACGGTCCCGAGAACGTGTCGTACGCGTCGGAGGGCAGGGGCCCTGCCGCGCCGGTCAGCCGCCGCCGGGCCAGGGCGCGGATCGCGTCACGGTCGGCGCGGCCGTCAGGACCGGCGCCCGGGTCGAAACCGGGCAGCAGGACACCGACTTCGACACACGGCGACGTCGCGGCCGACAGCTCCGGCGGATCCGGGTTCAGGTCCAGATCCGCCCGGCCGGTCCACACGTCGTCCCGTCTGGCGAGGGGCACCCGGTGCGGACGGCCACCGTTCACCTGGACCTCCGCGACGAGGGGCACACCGGCGGCCGGTGCCGCGGCGTGAGCGACGACCTCGACCTCGATCTGCCGGCGCCCGCCGAGCGCCCGAGCGGTCCAGGACACCGAGTCCTCGGCGGCGTCGACGAGCCCCGGCGGACAGCGTCGCCAGTCGTTGAGCCCCGAACCCCGGGCGATCACCCGGCCACCGGCGACGAGCGGTTCGCCCGCCGCGAGGGCGTAACCGCCCTGCCGTGCGAACAACGCGCCAGGGTCGACCGGCGCGCCGGCGGTACGCCGCTGGCCCAGATCCAGATCCAGATCCAGATCCACGTCCAGATTCATGTCCACATCCGTGTCCGGATCCAGGGCCGAGCGGAGGCGGCGCAGCGCACGCCCGTCCAGCCCGGCGCCGTCCGCCGCGTCGTCGATCAGCCGCAGGATGTTCTCCAAGTGGCGTGCTGTGTCGGCCGGTCGGGGTGCCGCGCGCCACCACTGGATCAGGGGGTCGAGGGCGGCCTCGTGCTCCGCGATCAGTTCGGCCACGCAGTCGTCGGGCTGGTCACCGAAGTCGTCGAACAACTGCTGGCACCGGTGGGTGAGCGCGGCCAACTCCAGCCCGAGCACGTCCGGTTCGAGCACCGGAATGCCGTCCGTGTACGACGCCGGCCACCACCGGGACGCCCAGTGCCCGAAGCCGAGCCGGGCGGCGCCGCCCGCGAGAGCGGTGAGTTCCGCCGCCACCCGTACCCGAACCGGCTCGGCTGCTCCTGCTCCTGCCCCTGCTCCTGTCCCTGCCGCGCACGCGTGCACGGCGGCGGCGACGTTCTCGCCGTAGACCGCCCACAGCCACTGCTGCGCCCGCCTCACGTCATGGACCTCCGCCACCGGCAGCCCCGGGTCCCCGAGGACGGGCCAGACCAGCACCGCTCCCGCGACGTCGAGTACGGACCGGGTGAAGTCGGGGCCGGCGGCGACCACATCGTCGTAGGCCCGGGCATGGCCGAGGACAGGACCGGTGGCGACCCGGATCGTGCCGTCCTCGCCCCGTGCGACGTGGACGTCCGTCCCGGTCCCCGGCATCACGCGCTCCTCGGTTCGGCCGCTTCCACGGCGGTCGCCGGCGGCAGCGATGTCACCGTTGTCGCCGACAGCGTGCGCAGTGCGGACCTGACCCTGGCGCGGTGGTCCATCATCACCGAGCGGGCGACCCCGTCGAGCACCGCCCAGGCCGACGCGAGGTCCCCCAGTGACGCGTCGCGGACGTCCCGCCCGTGCAGCCTCACCCACAGCCGCCGCATGTAGGCCGACCAGGGAGTACGGAGGTCCTGGGCGAGAGCGTCCAGGACACCGCCGTCCGGGTCGGGGCGGGGAGAAACGGTCATCCGGCGGGCCCGCAGGACCGAAGCCTCCCGCCGCCAGCGGCCGTTGACGGCCCGGTGCGCCGCCGTACGCCCCGGCGCGGCAGCCCCGGTGCCCAGCGGGTCGAGGCCGACCGCCAGCCGTCCGCCGAGGACGACGGCGACGCGCAGGCTCTCGTCGTACAGGCCGAGCGGAGCGCAACTGCGGCCGACCTCCCGCTGGACGAGATCCGGCACCGCCGGCAGTTCCTCGCGCCGGGCCGACGACTGCAGCACGACGAAGAGCCGCTCGAAGAGCGTGCGGTCCAGCGGCGCGGGCAGCGTGGCCGTCGAGGCGGTGCGGCCGACCTCCGGCCGTGGCGGTGCCTGGTGTGCGGTCAGCCCCAGATGCGCCGGCGAACCCTCGGCGCCCCAGACACCGTTCGCGTGCGCCCACAGAGCCCGGCCGAAGAGTCCGCCGTGTCCCGCCTCGACCATGGACGCGTACTCCGGTGAGTTCCCCGCCGGCCCCGACGCACCGCAGGCTTCCAGGACCTCGGCCGCCAGTGCGATCGCGGTGTCAACATCGGTGGCCGGAGCGGGAGTTGGGTCCGAGGCCGGACGGCGGCTCTCCCACGCGCCGGCCAACTCCTCGTCGAGCCGGGTCCGTCGGGCGGCGTCCGCCAGATGGCTCTTCAGCGCTTCGACCGTACGACCGTCGCCCGCGTCGGCCACTTCCTCGACCACGGCCCTCGCCACCGCGCCCGCGGCCGTACCGGCCGAGGGTGCCCCGTACTCGGTGGCCAGCTCGAAGCACCGCTGGAAGTACAGATCCTGGGGGTGACCCGCCACGATTCCCAGAGCCCGGCGGGTCTTCTTGAGCAGCGTGAACCACTGTGCCGTCGCCCGAAGTCGCGTACCGGATTCCTGGATCAGCGCGTCGAGGTGCGTGGCCTGCGCGGGTCCGAGGAAATCTGCCGAGAGTTCGGGACGCAGCGAAGGCCTGATGATCAGCGGCAGCACGATCAGCTTGACCGTCCGGGTCAACGGAGCCCCACCCGGGCCGCTCAGCGACTCCAGCCCAGGCCCGAGGCCACGCCAGGCATGGTCGATGACCAGGGCGCGAGATCGGAACTCGGCGGTCGGCTGGCTCGACGGCGGCATGCGGGGAGCGTACGTCGTCCGGGAACAGGCGAGCGAACCTGGGATCGGTAGATGTCCCGGTCCGCCTAGCTTCCACACCGTGCACCGCACATGACATCACCACAAGGAGAAGCGGTCATGGGAATCTTCAGGAAGCGTGGCAAGAGCCGCGAGGAGCAGGCCGCCGAGATCGCCGGCAAGGTGGCGAGCGGCAAGGGTTTCTACGGCCGTGCCACACGGGCGTTCCTCGGCCAGGAGGACTTCGCCAAGGTCCAGCAGTCGATCGGCGCGTACCAATCGGGCCACGACGTCCGGCAGTTGCTCGCCATGGGAGTGCCGACCGTACCCGCCGTCGTCGTGTCGATCGGCGACACCGGCCGGCTGGTCAACTTCGACCCGGTCGTCGACCTGGTCCTCCAACCGTCCGGAACGACCGACCGGATCACCCTCCAGACCATCGTCTCCAAACTGCGGATCCCCCGCGCCGGCGACCAGGTCCTGCTCATCGCCGACCCCGCCCGGCCGGGCGGCTACCTCTACGCCGGGGACGGCGTGACCCCGTGACCTCGCCGATTTTCTACGAAGCGCCGGCGAGCGATTTCATCCTGCTCTCCTTCGACGGCCGGGTGCTGGAGGCGTTCGGCTACGTCAACGCCGTCCGCTACCACCTCTGGGAGCAGCCTCGTCTGGAGTTCCGGCCAGGCCGAAGCCGCAGACTGGCGATCGTCACCAAGCGCGGCAGACGCCACACCATCACGTACGACGCACACCTGCTCCCCGGCCTGCAAGCCCTGGCGGCCCGGCTGGCGGAGAGCGTGTCCGAGGTGCCGGAACCCTGACATGGCGGACGACGGGGACGGGCCCCGGTGGACGCAGGTCTCGCGGGTCGGCCCGTGGGATGCCGCAAGCGCGTATGTCAGCGCGGCGGTGATGTGTCTGTGCGGCCCGGTCATGCTCGCCTCGACCGTCCTCGCCCACGCGGACCTCATGGTCATGGGCATCGTCTCCGACTGGGACGACGGAGAAGACGTGGGCGTCACGGCGGGTCTTCGGGTCAGTGGGCCGGGGTTCCGGGAGTTCGAGGCGACCTGGAAGCGCTCGCACCACGTCACCCTGCGCGTGGGTCTGCGCCTCACCGCTGTCGTGGACCCGTCCAGCGGCAGATTCCGCGTGGAGATCTGATGAGGGGTCAAGAGGTGCTGGAGTTCTGGTGGGTGGTACCCGCGGGGCTGGCGCTGCTCGGCTACGGGCGCTCGCTCGCCGGGATGACCCGGGCCCAGCGGGCGGTATGGGTGAAGGCGCGGATCGTGGGAGTGGAGCAGCCGGCCCACGGCGACTCCAGGAAACCCGGGATACCGGTGACGATCACGTTCCAGGACCCGGCCACCGGTCAGGAGTTCACCCTGCCGAACGCGGGCAAGCACGGCGACGCGATCAATGAGGCCTGGGTGGGCCGGGAGGTCGACGTGCGCTACCCGCGCGGTCAGCCGCTGCGGTTCGCCGTCGTGCGGGGCGGCCCGGGGGAGCAGACCGGACGCGAGGGCCCCGACTGTGCGGTCATGCTGTTCCTCATCGGGCTGGTGATCCACGCGACCGTCCGCTGGGGTTACCCATGGGCGCTGCTCGGCTTCGGCGCCCTGCTGACGGCTTTCGCGCTGCGGAGCCCCGACATCCGCATGGTGCGCGCCCGCAACGCCCTGCTGGCCTCGGCCGTAGCCGTCCCGGCACGGGTGGTGGCCGTCACCAAGGACGTCCACACCGACGACGAGGCCGGGCGCGACATCGTCGTCCACACCCCGGTCGTCGCCTTCACCACCCACGAGGGCACCCACGTCACCGTCCTGGCCCACGAGGGCATCCCCGACCCGGGCCGGTCCCTCCACCGCGCCCTCACCATCCACTACGCCTCCACCGACCCGGCCGTCCACACCGCCGACCGCGCGGCCGACCGCCGTTCGGGAGCGTGGAGCATCGCCGTCATCGTCGCCCTCCTGCTGGCCGGGACAGCGGGGATGGTGGTCGGCGCGGCCATGTTGTGACGCCCCAGGACAGGAGTGGAACCCCGGGATGTCACACCAGCACGCCCTGCGCGGTCTTAGTGGTGTCGGCCAACAAGCAGAGGGAATCATGCGTGAGATTCTGATCGTCGGCGGTGGCTACGCGGGCTTCTACACCGCATGGGGCCTGGAGAAGACGCTGCGTCCGGGCGAGGCGCGGGTCACGGTAGTCGATCCACGTCCCTACATGACCTATCAGCCCTTCCTGCCGGAGGTCACGGCCGGCTCGGTCGAGGCACGTCATGCCGCGGTGTCGCTGCGGCGGCATCTGCGCGGCACCCGGCTGATCGCGGGGACCGTGACCGAGATCCGCAACGCGGACCGCAGGGTCACCGTCCGCTCGGTGAACGGGACCGACCACGAGCTCCACTACGACGTCCTCGTGGTCACCGCCGGCGCCGTGACCCGCACCTTCCCCATCCCCGGACTCGCCCAGCAGGCGATCGGGCTCAAACACGTGGAGGAGGCGGTGGCGATCCGCGACCGGCTGCTGACCGCGTTCGACCAGGCGGCATCGCTGCCACCGGGTCCCGAGCGGCGAAGGCTGCTCACCGTCACCTTCGTGGGGGGCGGGTTCTCCGGCGTCGAGGGCTTCGGCGAACTGCTGTCGCTGGCGACCGCCATGCTCAGGTCGTATCCCGAGCTGAGCTTCGACGACCTGTCCTTCCACCTGGTGGAGGCCCGGGGCCGCATCCTGCCCGAGGTGAGCGACAAGCCGGGTGCCTGGGTGGTGCGCTCACTGGAACGCCGTGGCGCGCACGTCCACCTGAACACCCAGCTGGTGTCCGCCGAGGACGGGCACGTCGTGCTCTCCGACGGAGACGAGTTCGAGTCCGCTCTGATCGTCTGGACCGCGGGCAACGCCTCGAACCCGGTCGTGCACAACCACACGGATCTGCCGGTCGACGAGCGCGGCCTGCTCATGGTCCGCCCCGATCTTCGCGTGGGCACCTCCGGCGAGCCCGTGCCGGACGTGTGGGCGGCCGGAGACGACGCGGCCATTCCCGACCTCGCCTCGCCCCTGCCGGACGCCCGCACGGTGCCGAACGCCCAGCACGCCGTACGGCAGGGCAGGCTCCTCGCCAAGAACCTCGTGGCCGACCTGCGCGGGGGACGAGTGCGGAACTACCGGCACAGCAGTCTGGGAGTGGTGGCCACGCTGGGGCTGGGCAGGGGCATCTTCCAGTACAAGGGCATCGTCATCAAGGGACTGCCCGCCTGGCTGATGCACCGGGGCTATCACGTCCTGGCGGTGCCCACCTGGGAGCGCAAGGTCCGCGTTCTGGCCGTCTGGCTCACTGCCGCACTGTTCGGCCGGGATCTCGTATCCCTGGCCTCCGTGCAGCATCCGAGGGACGCTTTTGTCAGGAGCGGTGAGGCGCAGGGCTTCGGCACGAGCCGGGCGAGTGAGGAGACTGCGGCATGAGCATGTGGGGTTCTCGATTCCACCGGGAGGACACCGTGGACGCACGTGAGGAGGCCGCACGCGGCCTGACCGACATCGAGGGCTTCCTGTACCGGGAGGCTCACGTGGAAGCGGCACATCGGCGCGTCGCGGACTTCACCGCACGGGCAGAGGGGCTGACCCCGGAACAGAAACAGCGAATCGAGCAGTGGTATCTCGACGAGCAGAAATACGTCGCCCGCCTGGTGACCGATCACATCGCCGACCGCATCGACGCGGCGGAAGAACAGCACCACATCCGGATCCGGCACTGGCTCCGGGGAACACTCATCGCGATGGTCCTCATCACCGTGGCAATGATCGCGTGCGTCGTCGTGATCGTGGAAGCGTCACGATGAACACTGGTGTGCCACCTGGGAACACCTGCCGTGGCACAGACCCCGGCGAAACTCGCTCGTACGGCGATGTCGAGAACCCGTGACCGGCTCCGTCCCCGGGGTGAACGCGACCACAATGGGTCGCATCAGTACCGAGGAGAGCCACGATGGCCAAGTACCTACTGCTCAAGCACTACCGCGGCGCTCCGGCTTCGGTCAACGACGTGCCGATGGAGAAGTGGACGCCGGAGGAGATCTCGGCCCACGTGCAGTACATGCGGGACTTCGCGGACCGGCTCGAGGAGACCGGCGAGTTCGTCGACAGCCAGGCGCTCGCCCCCGGCGGCACGTTCGTCCGGTACGACGGTGAGGGGCGCCCGCCGGTCACCGACGGGCCGTTCGCCGAGACCAAGGACCTGATCGCCGGGTGGATGGTGATCGACGTCGACAGCTACGAGCGCGCCGTCGAGCTGGCCGGGGAGCTGTCGGCCGCCCCCGGGAAGGGCGGGGAGCCGATCCACGAGTGGCTCGAACTGCGCCCGTTCTACGGCATGTCGCCCACCGACACGGAGTGCACATTCAAGTGAACGAGGTGCTGCTCCGGAGCCTCACGCCGAGCGTGCTCGGGATCCTCGTCCGCCGCGGAGCCGACTTCGCGGCGGCCGAGGACGCCGTACAGGACGCGCTGCTCGAAGCGGTCCGCGTCTGGCCGGCCGACCCTCCGCGGGATGCGAAGGGCTGGCTGGTCACCGTGGCCTGGCGCAAGTTCCTGGACGCCACCCGCTCGGATGCCGCCCGCCGCCGGCGTGAGGACCGCGTCGACGAGGAGCCGGCACCCGGGCCCGCACCCGCGGCGGACGACACGCTCCAGCTCTACTTCCTGTGCGCCCACCCCTCGCTGACGCCGTCGTCCGCGGTCGCGCTCACGCTGCGCGCCGTGGGCGGGCTGACCACCCGCCAGATCGCCCAGGCCTACCTGGTGCCCGAGGCGACCATGGCGCAGCGCATCAGCCGGGCCAAGCGCACCGTCTCCGACGTGCGCTTCGACCAGCACGGCGACGTCGCCACCGTGCTGCGCGTCCTCTACCTGGTCTTCAACGAGGGCTACTCCGGCGACGTCGACCTCGCCGCCGAGGCCATCCGGCTCACCCGGCAGCTCGCCGCCGCGATCGACCATCCCGAGGTGGCGGGACTGCTCGCCCTCATGCTGCTCCACCACGCCCGACGCGCCACCCGGACCGCGCCCGACGGCAGCCTCGTACCGCTCGCCGAGCAGGACCGCGACCGGTGGGACACCAAGTCGATCGCCGAGGGCGTCACCATCCTCCAGAGGGCCCTCGCCCGCGACCGGCTGGGCGAGTTCCAGGCCCAGGCCGCCATCGCCGCACTCCACGCCGACGCGCCCACCGCCGAGGAGACCGACTGGGTGCAGATCGTCGAGTGGTACGACGAACTCACGCGCCTGACCGACAGCCCCATCGTCCGGCTCAACCGTGCGGTCGCCGTCGGCGAGGCCGACGGACCGCGCGCCGGCCTCGCGGCACTCGCGGTACTGAACGACTCGCTGCCCCGCCACACCGCGGTGGCGGCCTACCTCCACGAGCGCGACGGCGACCTGGCGACGGCGGCCCGGCTGTACGCCGAGGCGGCCCACAAGGCACCCAACCTCGCCGAACGCGACTACCTGACGCGCCAGTCCGCCCGGCTCAACACCCGCCGCTGACTTCAGAGGTGGCGAAGTTTTTGCCTGTGGCCGATTCCCCGTGGGTCGGCCCGGTGATGCGGGGCTCCACGGGTGTCGCGTATGCAAAGCGAGGCTGAAAACGTCTGGTTGCGCGGTCCGTCGGTGTTACGGCCATGTTGACCGCCCCAGAGGCGCGGCGCACTCTCGCACCTACATGGCAGTTACAACTTGTTTGCTCGTGGGGCGTCATCGGATGCGGGAAACCGCAGGTGAACCGACGACCCCGGCAAGCGTGGAGCGGGAGGCAACGTATGTGCGGCATCACCGGCTGGATCTCCTACGACCGCGACCTGCGCACCGAAGCCGCCACATTGGATGCAATGACCGAGACGATGGCCTGCCGCGGGCCCGACGACCGGGGTACCTGGGTCCAGGGCCCGGCAGCCCTCGGGCACCGCAGGCTCGCGATCATCGACCTGTCCGGCGGCCGGCAGCCGATGACCGCCGACACCCCGCACGGGAGCGTGGCCCTCGTCTACTCGGGAGAGGCGTACAACTTCACGGAACTGCGCCGTGAACTCACCGGCCGGGGCCACCGGTTCAGCACCGATTCCGACACCGAAGTGGTCCTGCGCGGCTACCTCGAATGGGGCGACGGGATCGCGGAGCGGCTCAACGGCATGTACGCGTTCGCCGTCTGGGACGGCCGCCAGGACAAGCTGGTGATGATCCGGGACCGTATGGGCATCAAGCCCTTCTACTACTGCCCGACGCCCGACGGTGTCCTGTTCGGCTCCGAGCCCAAGGCGATCCTCGCCAACCCGCTGGCCCCGGCCCGGGTCACCCTGGACGGACTGCGCGAGCTGTTCACCATGATCAAGACGCCCGGGCACGCCGTCTGGGACGGCATGGCGGAGGTCGAACCCGGCACCGTCGTCACCGTCGACCGCTCGGGCCTGCACCGCCGCGTCTACTGGGAGCTGGAGACCCGGCCCCACACCGACGGCCGCGAGACCACCATCGCCACCGTCCGCTCCCTCCTCGACGACATCGTGCGTCGCCAGCTCGTCGCCGACGTGCCCCGCTGCACCCTGCTCTCCGGCGGTCTCGACTCCTCCGCGATGACCGCGCTCGCGGCCCGGCAGCTCGGCGAACACGGCGAGAAGGTGCGCAGCTTCGCCGTCGACTTCGTAGGCCAGACGGACCGCTTCGTCTCCGACGAACTCCGCGGTACCCCCGACACCCCGTTCGTCCACGACGTGGCCCGCACCGCCCACACCGAACACCAGGACATCGTGCTCGACCCGCAGGCGCTCGCTGACCCCGGCGTCCGCGCCAAGGTGATCCGGGCCCGTGACCTGCCCGCCGGGTTCGGCGACATGGACGCCTCGCTGTACCTGCTGTTCCGGGCCATCCGGGACCAGTCGACCGTCGCCCTGTCCGGCGAGTCGGCCGACGAGGTCTTCGGCGGCTACCTGCAGTTCTTCGACGAGGAGGCCCGCCGCGGCGGCACCTTCCCCTGGCTGGTGCAGTTCGGCCGCCACTTCGGTGACGACGCCGAGGTCCTGCGCCCCGGCCTCCTCGACTCCCTCGACCTGGGGGGATACGTCGCCGACGGCTACCGCACGGCTGTCGCCGGCATCCGCCGCCTCGACGGCGAGAGCGACTTCGAGTACGGGATGCGGCGGATGAGTCACCTCCACCTCACCCGCTTCGTCCGCGTCCTGCTCGACCGCAAGGACCGCGCGAGCATGGCCGTCGGCCTCGAGGTCCGGGTCCCGTTCTGCGACCACCGGCTCGTCGAGTACGTCTACAACACGCCCTGGGCGCTGAAGTCCTTCGACGGCAGGGAGAAGAGCCTGTTGAGGGAGGCCTCCGCCGATCTGATTCCGAAGTCCGTGTACGACAGGGTCAAGAGCCCGTACCCCTCCACACAGGACCCCAAGTACGCCGCCGCGCTCCAGGACCAGGCGAAAGACCTGCTGGCGCAGCCCGGCCACGCCGTCTTCGACCTCGTCGACCGCGACCGCCTCCACCGCGTCGCCCACCGGGACACGCCCGTGAACACGCAGGCCGAGCGACGCGGCCTGGAACGCACGCTGGACCTGGCCATGTGGCTCGACATGTACCGCCCGGACATCAGGCTCGCCTGAGCCACGCTCCCCGGCTCCCGCCCCCACCCCGACAGTCCACGGGAAGTGACGTTCCTCGTTCGATGTCGGGGTGGGGGACCGGCGGGAGTAACGGCGCGATCCGCGCTCCGGCGCTGCTAGGCGACGACGCCACAGTCGTCGACGACGATCTTCTTGGCCGTCGCACCCGAGCGGTTGCCGAGGCCCTCGATCGTCTTGACGACGTCCTCGCCCTCGACGACCTCGCCGAAGACGACGTGCTTGCCGTCCAGCCACGGCGTCACCACGGTGGTGACGAAGAACTGCGAGCCGTTGGTACCCGGGCCCGCGTTGGCCATGCTGAGCAGGAACGGCCTGTCGTGCTTGAGCTGGAAGTTCTCGTCCGCGAACTTCTCGCCGTAGATGCTCTTGCCGCCGGTGCCGTTGCCGTTGGTGAAGTCACCGCCCTGCAGCATGAACTCCGGGATGACCCGGTGGAAGGGCGCACCCTTGTAGCCGTACCCGTGCTGGCCGGTCGCCAGCTCACGGAAGTTGCGTGCGGTCTTGGGCACCACGTCGTCGAACAGCCGGAAGACGATGCGGCCGAGGTCCTCGCCATCGGCCGAAACCTTGAAAAATACGTTCTCGCTCATGGCCCTGATTCTCCACAAGACGCGGGGCCAGGTCGAACTGAGCGGGCGCGGCGCTCTCCGGCCACGCCTCGGAGGCGCCTGTGACGGTGCCTGCCCAGAGCCCCTCAGCCATGGATGCGCAGGGCTTGCAGCTGTTCTTCGAGGGGGCCGAGGCCGACATCGCGGCGGCGCTCGTCGACGCTCTGCGGATGGCGGATGGGATACGGGCGCAGGCTCGTGGGATCGATCCGCGTTCCGTAGTACTGCGGCTGGCCCAGGTCGACGGCGCACTGGTCGGCGATGTAGGCGAGGTGGATGGCGGGAGTGCGCCCGTCGGCCGTGTCCTGGGCGATCAGATCGCGGCACCTGAGCCGGAAGCCGAGATCGGAGGCGTGCAGCAGGATCATCAGGGCCGCGGTCGACGCGGGCGGTCCGACCAGGTCGGCGTTGGGCCAGCCGTAGCGGCGGACGATCATCGCGAGCGCCTCGGCGTTGTCCCGGTGGCACCGGGCGATGCGGCGTTCGCGCTCCGGTGTGGGATGCACGCCCGTCTGCCGCATCAGCTCCCTGTCCTCGTCCGCCCTTCGCAGCAGCTCGGCGGCCAGAGCCGAGGCCATCGCCGGGGACAGGGGTCCCGCCGTGGTCCGCGGTGGTGCGACGGTGCAGGGGTCACCGCTCCGCGCGCCGTGGCCGGCCACCGGGTGACCCCCGGCGGCACCGTGTGCCACGCCGTTTCCGCTGTCGCCCAGGCGTCCTGCCGTGCCCTTCACGGTGCCGCTCCCCGCCGTCCGATCGTGAACCACACCTTCTTCCCCGGGATCCCCGGATCGGGGGGCGCCGTGCCCCAGCCGTCGGTCAGTGCCGCCACGATGGCCAGTCCGCGTCCCGACTCCGCCACCTCGTCCACCGCCCGCGGCCGCGGCAGCACGGGCGAGCGGTCGGCCACGATCACGCGCAGCACGCGCTCGGTGCACTCGATGGTGACGGCGACCGTGTCGCGGGGGCCACGGCTCGCGTGTCTGACGGCGTTGGCGAACAGTTCGCCGGTCGCCATGGCCGCGTCGTCGACCTGCTCGGGACGCGGCAGCAGATCGGCCAGGCGCTCGGTGACGGTGCGCCGTACCACGACAGCCCAGGAGGGGTCGGCCGGGAAGGTGGACCGCAGGAGTTCGTTCACCCCGGCGGATGCCGTCATCGATCCTCCTTCGTACGCAGCCCGGCCGTGGGGAGGCCGCCCCGGTGAACAACTGCCGTAGCGGCGAAGCGATTCGAAGGCGGGACGGGGTGCCGGCCTGCGCGGCGGGCTCCCTTGCCCGGGCTCCCTGACTGTCCGTCGGTCACGGTGGCCGTCCAGGTCTCGCCTCGCGATGGATGCGGCAGCCGTCCGACCCGTCGGAACATCAGTTCCCTTGGTGCCGGGGGCAGTTGGGCACCACACAATCGCGATGTGCGACAGGTCACAGAATCACTATGGCCGCCTGCAAACACAACCCGCAACCTTCGTTCCGATAATTTCAGAACTATCCGCATCGTTCTGTCCGAGTCGTCGGATGCGTGGCACACTGCACGCTGTAACGGCCGTTCAGGAGGTTGGACGTGAGCGATAACCGCTCGGGCGGCAGCGCGCCGACCGTCCTGCGGATCGTTCTCGGCAAACGCCTGCGGACCCTGCGCGAGCGGGCCGGGGTGTCGTTCGAGGACGCGGCGCGGGCCATCGAGGTGACCCCTCTGACGGTCCGCCGGATAGAGAAGGCCGAAGTCGGGCTGCGCATCCCGTACGTCAAGGAACTGCTGCACACCTACGGGGTCCCGGCGACGGAGATAGACGACTTCCTCGCTCTGGCCCGGGAGGCCAACCAGCCCGGGTGGTGGTACAAGTACCGCGACGTACTGCCCGAGTGGTTCAGCGCCTACGTGAGCCTGGAGAGCGAAGCCAGCGTCATCCGTCTCTACGAACCCCACTACGTCCCCGGCCTGTTGCAGACGCACGACTACGCCACCGCGCTCATGCGCGTCGGCTTCCCCAACGAGTCGAAGGAGGAGATCGGCCGCCGGGTGTCCCTGCGCCTCAAGCGTCAGGATCTCCTCACCAAGTCGGACGCCCCGGCCATCTGGGCCATCGTGGACGAGACGGTGCTGCGCCGGCCCGTGGGCGGGGTCGAGGTGATGCGGGCTCAGATCGACCAGCTGATCGAGGTCCTGGCGATGCCGAAGGTCCGGATGCAGGTCATGCCCGTCTCCGTGGGAGCACACCCCGGCGCCTTCGGTCCCTTCCACCACTTCCGCTTCGGGTTCTCCGAACTGCCCGACGTCGTCTACACGGAGAACCTGACCGGCGCGGTCTACGTCGACCGGCCGGAGGACGTCGTCACCTATCTCGAAGTGCTGGACCGGATGTCCGTTCAGGCGGAGCCGGTCGTACGAACCAGGGAAATCCTGGGTGAACTGCGTAAGGAGTTGTGATCCATGGGAACCGAGGGACGCATCTACAACGGTATGCCCGCCGTCGACCTGGGGACCGAGGGCTGGCACAAGCCCTGGAGCGGTACCAACGGCGGCAGCTGCGTCGAGGCGAAGCGACTGCCCGACGGCAGCGTCGCCTTCCGCCAGTCGACGGACCCCGACGGGCCCGCACTCGTCTACACCCGCGACGAGATGATCACGTTCCTGGAGGGCGCCAAGTCCGGCCAGGCGGACTTCCTCGTCGCATGAGCACTCGCCCCGCCACGAACGGACAACCGTGCGACCCGCGCGACGGCTCCCGCCGTGCGGGTTCGCGGTCGGCATCCGGTTGTCAACTCGGGCCCCCTACGCAGACGTTGTCGTTAGGTTAGTTGCAGACCCCGTGACGCACGGCAGGAGAATCTCCCATGGCAGACAGCCGGTCGACCTCCGACCAGGAAGCACTGTCCAAGATCGACACCACGGTGCCGCACTCGGCCCGCATCTGGAACTACTGGATGGGTGGGAAGGACAACTACGAGGTCGACCGGATCGCGGGCGACGCCTACCGTGAGGTCGCCCCCAACATCGAGACCATGGCCCGTGGTTCCCGGCAGTACCTGATCCGCGCCGTGACCCTCGTGGCGGGCGAACTCGGCATCCGCCAGTTCCTCGACATCGGCACCGGCCTGCCGACCTACGACAACACCCACCAGGTCGCCCAGCGCATCGCACCCGAGTCGCGCATCGTCTACGTCGACAACGACCCCCTGGTGCTGCGGCACGCCCAGGCCCTCCTCACCAGCGACCCCGAGGGTGTCACCGAGTACATCGACGCCGACCTGCACGAGCCCGAGAAGATCATCGAACGGGCCGGACAGACCCTCGACTTCGACCAGCCGGTCGCGCTGATGCTCATGGGCATCCTCGGCCACATCCAGGACTACGAAGAGGCCAAGTCCATCGTCGGCCGCCTCCAGGCCGCCCTGCCGTCCGGCAGCTACTTCGTCCACTACGACAGCACCGACACCGACGAGTCGCTCAAGGACGCCCAGCAGGGCTACGACGACACCGGCGCCATCCCGTACGTCCTGCGCAGCCCGGCACAGATCGCCGCCTACTACGAGGGTCTCGAACTCCTGGAACCCGGCATCGTCTCCTGCCCACTGTGGCGCGCCGAACCCGGCACCACACCTGAACTCACCGACATCTACGGCGGAGTGGCCCGCAAGCCCTGAACCGCGCCGCCCGCGCAGCCTGGTCGGCCCGCGGCCTCGGTCCGCGCCGTCACACGGCTCGAGAGTCGCTCGTGGTGCTGCCCCTCACCACCAACCGGTACGGCGCCTTCGAGTCTGCCGGTGGCGATGCCGTGCCGGCGATGATCCCGACGAGCGTGCTGACGGCCGTGTGCGCGATGCGGGCCTTGTCGGGCGCGATGGTGGTGAGTGTCGGCGAGCTGTACTCGCCCTCCTGGATGCCGTCGACACCGACCACGGCGATGTCTTCGGGAACGCGGACTCCCGCGCGCGTCAGCGCGTGCATCGCGCCGATGGCGAGGAGGTCGTTGTAGCAGAAGACGGCGTCGGGTGGTTCGGGCAGGGCGAGGAGATGGTTCATGGCCTCGGCGCCGAGGTGCCGGTGGAAGCGGGGCGTGGGCACGACGAGGCTCTCGTCGAGCGGCAGGCCGGCCGCTGTCAGGGCCTGGCGGTAACCGATGGTGCGCAGTTGGGCGGTTTCGCCGGTGCTGTAGGGCTGGTCACCGATGGCGGCGATACGCCTGCGCCCCAGGGCGATGAGGTGCTCGGTGGCCTCGCGGGCCGCGGCGACATTGTCTATCGCCACGTGGTGGAAGTGGCCGTTGAAGATGTGCTCGCCGAGCAGGACGACGGGCACCCGGTTGGTGCGGCCGCGCAGTTCGTCCTCGGAGATGGACAGGGGGCTCAGCAGCAGTCCGTCGAACATCGTGGCGCGTGATTCGCGGCTGAGCAGCTCCCGTTCCCGCTCGCGGTCGCCGTCCGTCTGGTCGAGCATGACGACGTATCCGTGGGCACGGGCCGCGGTGATGACCTCACGGGCCAGCTCGGCGAAATACGGGACGTCGAGTTCCGGCACGATGAAGGCGAGCATGCCGGTGCGGCCCCGGCGAAGGTTGCGGGCGACCAGGTTGGGCCGGTAGTCGAGTTCCTCCAGCGCCGCCTCGACCCGGGTCCGCAGCTCGTCGGAGACGGGCACGGAAGCATTGACCACATTGGACACCGTGCGGATGGAGACTCCCGCGCGTCGGGCGACGTCACGGAGGGTTGCGCCGGCCATCCAGGTACCCCTCTCTGCCGGTGTCGCGCCCACCGGGCCTCTCCGGCAGGACTGCTCCACATCGCGGCAATCGAATGCTACCCGGGTATTGCATCGTTGCAAAAGGCGTCGCATCATCTCTGCATCGTTGCAATCAGGAGTGGAGCCGTGCTCATGCCCAGATCTTCCGTTCCGCGTCGCAGCGTCCTGCGCGGCGCTCTGGGGGCCGGCGCCCTCGCCGTCGGCACCGGACCCCTCGCCGCCTGTGCCCCCGGCTCTTCCGGGGCCGAGCCGCGCAAGCTCACCGGGACGCCCAGTGCTTCGGCCAAGGGTGAGGTCACCATCTGGAATCGTTCGGGCGATCTGTTCAAGGTCTTCGACGCGGCCATCGACAAGTTCCGCAAGGCCCATCCCGAGGTGAAGGTGAACCACCAGGCCGTCGACATCGACGCCAAACTCGCCAACACCCTGATCACCGGGGCGGATCTGCCGGACGGCAGTTTCTGGGACGACGCCAAGATCGGCAGCCAGGCCGAGCATCTCTACGACCTGACGGACCTGATCGAGCCGTATCGTAAGGAAACGTCCCCGTACAAGCTCTCGGTCAACACCGTCGACGGCCGTATCTACGGAGTTCCCTGGGACCTCGACCCCGGACTGCTCTGGTACCGCGAGGACCTGCTCGAGGACGCGGGAGTCGATCCGGCGAACCTCGCGACGTACGACGACCTGCTGGACGCGGCCCGGGCGCTGAAGGAGAAGAACCCCAAGGCAGGCCCCATCCACATGGACAAGGATCCCTTCCTCGGACAGCTGTGGCTGGAGATGCTCGCCAACCAGCAGGGCACCAGCCTCACGGACGCCCAGGGCAAGGTCCGGCTGGACTCCAAGGAGTACCGCACCATCCTCACCTGGATGCGGTCGGCGGTGCACGAGGGCCTGGTGACGCACGCCGAGTACCTCAAGCAGGCCGACCTCGCCGCCCTGGAGGACGGCCGGCAGGCACTCGTGCCCTGGGCGGTGTGGTGGTCCTTCGCTCCCCAGCAGCTGCTGAAGAAGACCAAGGGAAAGTGGCGGGCCATTCAGCTGCCCGCCTGGACGGCCGGCGGGGCGCGCAGCGGCGCGATGGGCGGCAGCAGCTTCATCATCCCGGCGAAGGCGAAGAACCCCCAACTGGCCTGGCTGCTCTATGAGTTCCTGTGCTTCAAACAGCCCGGCTACAGCGCGGTCTACGGTCCGGGCAGCGTCTACCCCGGCGGCCTCAACACCTCCGTGCCCAGCTACACGCCCGCCCGCAAGGCCGACAAGCCGCTCTTCAAGCCGGTCCAGGCACTCGGCGGTCAGGACCTGTGGAAGATCGCCGTGGACGCGGCCGCCACCATTCCGGCCGCTGCACCGATCCCGGCCTGGTGGAGCAAGTCGGTCGACTACCTGGGCAACAACCTGCAGCGCCTGATGGAAGGGTCGATGACCCCCGACGACGTCATCGACGACTCCACCCGCAAGATTCAGCGCAACCTGGTGGACCGCGCGTGACTCCGGCGACCCTCACCCCGCTGCGACGTGCCGAACAGGAGACATCGGCGCCACCCCGGGCCCGCCGCCGGCTCTTCCTCACGCCCTACCTGTTCGTCGCTCCGTTCTACGTCGTCTTCGCCGCGTTCGGGCTCTATCCGCTGCTCTTCGCACTGCAGTTGAGCTTCACCAACTGGAAGGGCGCCGGTCAGGCACGCTTCATCGGCCTCGACAACTACACCTACCTCCTCACCAGCCCCGAGTTCTGGTCCTCCTTGGGCAACAGCGCCGTGATGTGGCTGCTGATCGTGCCCGTGCAGATCGTCGGCGGTCTCGCCGCCGCGGTGCTGCTCGCCAACGCGCGCCTGAGACTGCGCGGCATGTTCCGGGTGGCGTTCATCGCGCCCTTCGTCACCCCGCTGGTGGCCATGGCCCAGGTGTGGATCGTCGTCTTCGACACCGACTACGGACTGGTCAACAACCTGCTGCAGCTGGTGGGTCTGCCGGAGGTCGACTGGCTGACCTCGACGGCGTGGGCGAAACCGACGCTCGCCCTGCTGTTCCTGTGGAAGACCACCGGGTTCGCGATCATCATCCTCCTCGCCGGGCTCCAGGCCGTGCCTCCCGACGTCTACGAGGCCGCGGCGCTCGACGGTGCCACGCGACGGCGCCAGTTCTGGTCACTGACGCTGCCCCTGGTCCGCCGCAGCATCGCCTTCCTGGTCGTCGTGCAGACCCTCGCGGTGTTCCAGATGTTCGCCGAACCCTTCGTGGTCACCAAGGGCGGTCCGTACGGCTCGACCACCACCGGCGGCCTCTACCTCTACAACCACATCACGGCATCCGACCTCGGGACCGGAGCGGCGAACTCCTTCCTGCTCGTCCTGCTGGTGTTCGCCCTGTCCCTGCTGTCCGTGCGTCTGCTGCGCTCCCGAGACGAGTGACTCATGAAGCACATGAAGCACAAGAGCCTCTCCCAGCCCGCACCCGGGCCTGTCCAGTACGTCGTCCTCGCCGGACTGGCCGTCCTGTTCGTCTATCCCATCTGGTGGGCGATCAGTTCCTCCCTGAAGCCGCCGAACGACATCGTCCGTGCCCCGCTGTCGTTCTCACCCGGCTCGGCCACGTTCGGCAACTACCAGGCGATGTTCCACGACGTGCCGATCGGCACCGGGTTCCTCAACACCGTGCTGGTCGTCGCCGTCAAAGGGGCGATGACCATGTGCTTCTGCCCGCTGGCCGGCTACGCCTTCGCCAAGTACCGCTTTCTGGGCCGGGACCTGCTCTTCGGCGTCCTCATGCTCACCCTGATGCTGCCGACGCTGGTGCTGATCATCCCGCTGTTGTTGGAGATGAGTCAGCTGGGCTGGGTCAACACCTACCAGGCGCTGATCCTGCCCGGCAGCATCGACGCCTTCAGCATCTTCTGGATGCGGCAGACCATCGCCGCCGTCCCCGACGAACTCCTCGACGCCGGTCGCGTGGACGGAGCGAGCGAGTTCGGGATCTTCGCCCGCATCGTGGTGCCCGTCATCCGTCCGGGCCTCGCCGCACTCGGCGTGCTCACCGCGATGAACATCTACAACGACTTCGTCTGGCCCGTCGTCGCCGTCAACGACGAGAGCCATCAGACCCTTCAGGTCGTTCTGTCCACCCTGGCGCAGAACGTCACCGGCAACCGCATCGGCGCCGACTTCGGCACCGTGTGGGGTGAACTGCTGGCCGCCGGGAGCATCGCGATGCTGCCCGTCCTGCTGCTGTTCGTCCTGCTGCAACGCCACTTCATCAACGGAATCCTCGCGGGCAGCGTCAAGGGCTGACACCCCCCGCCCACCCGGCATCCCCCTCGCCGTCACGATCGGAGCAGACACACCCATGCCCATCCCGCGCCCCGCGTACCCGCACCCGCACTTCGACCGCTCGCACGCCTGGCAAAGCCTCAACGGCACCTGGGACTTCCGGGCCGACCCCGCCGAACAGCACACCGCGCACGACGCCGACGGCTACGACCGGCAGATCACGGTGCCCTTCGCCTGGGAGACCCCTGCCTCCGGCATCGCAGCGCACTGGCTCCGGACGGCTTGGTACCGCCGCACGTTCACCGTGCCGCCCGCGTGGGAGGGGCAGCGTGTCGTCCTCCACTTCGGCGCCGTCCACCACGCGGCCACCGTATGGGTCAACGGCATCGAAGTGGCCCACCACGAAGGCGGTTACACACCTTTCTCCGCCGATGTGACGGACGCGCTCGGCGACGGCGGGCACCTTCTCACCGTGCGCGTCCACGCACCCGCGGACAAGCGGGACATCGTGCACGGCAAGCAGCGCAGCATGCCCCGCGACGACTACGACGGCGTCTGCTTCACACCCTCGTCCGGGATCTGGCAGAGCGTCTGGCTGACGCCGCGCCCCGCCACCCACCTCGCCGCGCTGCGGCTGCGCCCCACACGAGATCTGACCGGCATCGCCGTCGACGCCACCGTGCGGGGCCCGAACGCCGACGCCGCACTGCTGCACCTGCGGGTGCGCGGCGAAGCCTCCACCGTCACCCTGAACATCGCCGCGGACGGGCGAGCCGGCACCGAACTGCCGCTCGCCGACCCGCGGTTGTGGTCCCCGGAAGACCCGCACCTGTACTACGTCGACGCCGAACTCACCAGCGCACACGGCAGCGACCGGGTCACCTCCTACACGGGGCTGCGCTCGGTCACCGTGGACGGCGAGGCGCTGTATCTCAACGGCCACCGGCTGTTCGTCCGCGGCGTACTGGACCAGGGCTACTGGCCCGACACCGGGATCACGGCTCCCGACGACGCGGCACTGCGCCGGGACGTCGAACTCGCTGCCCGGGCCGGCTACAACCTCGTACGCAAGCACCTGAAACTGGAGGATCCCCGCTATCTCCACCACGCCGACGCCCTCGGCGTGCTGGTGTGGGCCGAGCCCGCCTCTCCCGGCAGCTTCTCACCCGAGTCCACCGCACGGTTCGCCGAGCAGATCGAACCCATGGTGGAACGCGACGGCAACTCTCCCGCCATCGTCATCTGGGGCCTGTACAACGAGGAATGGGGCCTGGACTGGGACATCCCCGGCGACCCGGCCAAGCAGCAGGCCGTCGCGGACGCCTACGACCGGCTCAAGGCTCTCGACCCCACCCGGCCCGCCGTCGACAACTCCGGCTGGACGCACGTCAAAACCGACCTGCTCGACTGGCACTACTACGACGAGAGCGCCGCCTCATGGGCCGCCACGGTCTCTGACCTCCTCTCGGGGCGACGCGACGACTTCCCCGTCAGGCTCGGTCCGGACCACGTCGTCCACAAGAAGCTCGCCGTACCCGGGCAGCCGCTGCGCGGCCTGCCCAACCTCAACAGCGAGTACGGCGGCGGCTTCACGGGCCTGGAGCGCGCCTGGCACCTGCGCTGGCAGACACAGGAACTGCGCCGGCACGACCGGCTCGCCGGTTACGTCTACACCGAGCTGTACGACATCGAGCACGAGAGCGCGGGGCTGCTGGACTTCCACCGGGGGACCAAGGATCTCGCGGGTGTCGATCCGGCCCACGTCAACGCACCCACCACCCTCGTCCTGGACGTCACGCCGGTCGCGCCCGGACGCGATCTCCTCACCGCCACACGGGAGTTCACCGTCGGCGTACGCGTGTCCCACCACGGCACCGACCCGGTCGACGGCATCCTGCACACCGCATGGACCCCGGTGTACGCGGCGGCGCCCGAATCGCCCGGCGGCGCCGTGCGGGGATGCCGCGCCGAAGCCAAGCCCTACCTCCTCGGTGAGCCCGTCGCCGTTCCCGCCACGCTCCCCGCGGGTTGGACCAGCGGACGCCTTCACCTGGCGCTGGTCGCCGAGGGAACGGTCGTGGCCCGCACCGCACTCGACGTGGACACCCGCACCGCGATGCACGTCGGAGACGATCCGCAGGCCCGACCGGCCGAGTGACCGAACCGAACCGACCCGATCCGCCGCCCGAGCAGCCCATCCGGCACCCCACCGCACCTCGACCGCAAAGGAGTTGCCTCATGCGCACAAGGTCACCCCGGCACAGATCACCAGCTCTGCTCAGCGTCCTCGCCCTGATGGTCGCCCTGCTGTCCCTCTGGTCCCCTCCCGCGTCCGCGGCACCGGCCGGACAGGTGCTGGCGTCGCCGGACCTGGCCGCCTATCCGCAGGGAGACAACAGCTATCCCCGGGCGATACGTCTCGACCACGACGGCTCATCGGGCCAGACCATGCTGGCCACCTTCGCCCGGCGCAATCAGGGTGGCGTCAACTCACTGCCGATCTACCGCAGTACCGACGGCGGACAGACGTGGAGTGCCAACCCGATCTCCACGATCACCTCGCACACGGCCGGCTGGGACCTGGAAGCCCCCGTCCTCTACGAGGTGCCCCGCACCGCGAACGGACTGAACGCCGGCGACCTGCTCGCCGCCGGAACCGCCTGGGACGCGGGCGACTTCACCGCGCAGAAGATCGAGGTCTTCAAGAGCACCGACCACGGCCGGAGTTGGCAGTACCTGTCCAACTGCACGCAGACCAGCGGGATGCCCGACACCGTGGGCCACGGCATCTGGGAACCCTGGTTCCTGCTCGCCCCGAACAACACACTCGCCTGCTTCATCTCCGACGAGCGGCCCGCGAACACCCCGACCAACAACCAGGTCATCGGCCACTACACCTCCACCGACGGTGGCCGGACCTGGAGTTCCACGCCGACCCAGGACGTCGCGTTCCCCTCCGACAACCTGGCCCGCCCCGGCATGTCGATCGTCGTGGCACTGCCCAACGGCAGGTTCATGATGGCGTACGAGCTGTGCCGGGACGCCACGGATCCCGACCATGCCTGCGCGGTGTACACCAAGACCAGCGCGGACGGCCTGAACTGGGCTCCCACCGACGACGCGGGCACCCTCGTGCAGACCGGCGACGGCCGGCATCTGCTGCACACGCCCTACCTGGCCTGGCAGTCGGGCGGCGGCCCCAACGGCACACTCCTGATGTCCGGCCAGCGCGTCGTCACCGGACCGACGGGCGACAAGGCCGTCATGGCGGAGTCCGGCACGGTCGTCCTGGCCAACACGAACCTCGGCGCCGGCGAGTGGACCGAGATCGAAGCTCCCGTGAAGACGGATCCGACCGGCGGCTACAACACCGGTGAGCCCTCCTGCCCCGGCTACAGCTCACCGATCACCCCAAGGGCGGACGGCAGTTCCTTCCTGTACCTGAGCGCGACATGGCTCGGTACCGGCAACCAGTGCCAGGTCCGCTTCAACACCGGGAAGCTCGGCGGCCCGGTCGGACAGGTCACCACCCCATGGGTGTCGGGCAAGTGCCTCGACGTCGACACCAACACCAACACCAACGGCAGGGCCGCACAGCTGTGGGACTGCAACACGGCGACGGGTCAGCGCTGGTCGGTCGCACCGGACGGCACTCTGCGCGCGTTCGGCAAGTGCCTGGACATCGACGGCAACGGCACGGCCAACTCCACCAAGGTGCAGCTGTGGGAGTGCAACGGCGCCGGCGGCCAACAGTGGCAGCCCCAATCAGACGGCTCCCTGCGAAACCCGCAGTCGGGCCGCTGCCTGGACATCCCCGCGGGCGCCACAGCCAACGGCACACAACTCCAGATCTACGACTGCAACGGCCTCGGCACCCAGAAGTGGAACATCCCGACGTAGGGGGCCCGGCGAGCCTTCTCCTGACGACCTGAACTCGGCACGTCCGAACTCGGCGCGTCCGAGCGGCCCGGTTGGCCGGGTGGACACGGGCGAAGTCTTCGGGCCGTACGTCGCCGACGCGGGCCCGCCAGGAGATTCCGGCGTTGTTGCGCCGGATCCGAAGGGCCTCGGGGGTGCACTCGATCCAGCCGCCCCGTACCTGTGACCTCCGTTGTCAGTGCGGGATGCCATGATCGGCCGTATGGGAGTGCTCTTCGGCTACTACGCCGCTGCCGATGACCAGGATGCCGGCCGGGCGATTCTGCGGGAGGACGGTGAACCCAGGGGGACTGGTTACGACGAGTTCGTGGTGAAGGGCATCGATCCGGTGTCCGACCTGCTGCCCGCGGAGGTTCTCATAACCGGCCGAGCCGCAGAGGATGTCAAGGCCGATCCCCGGCACGCTCACCTGGTCGCGATGGTGGGAGAGGGAGAGGTTGTCACGGTGTCCCTCACCGACACCTTCCGCGACTCACTCGCGAGCTTTGACCCGGGGTTGCTGGACGCCGTTGCTCAAGGCTGGGTCGCGTCGGGCGACTTCTACACACCGCCGGACGCAGACGGCATCGACGACCTTGCCGCCTTCCTCCGCCAACTGGCCACCCTCGCACAGCGAGCGGTCACCCGCGAACAGCGCTTGTACTGCTGGATCTGTCCGTAGGAATCCGTAGGGGAGTTGTGCCGGAGCGGCCCGCCCGCCCGCTTCACCGCCGGGGCCGTTCCCTCCCCGGGCGACGGGCGTGTTCAGCTCCGCGAGGCCCGCAGTGCCTCGTCCCACGCATGGGGGCTGCGGTGGTGGTTGCTGTGCCCTGCTTCGCGTACGGACCGGAGCTCGACCCCGTGCCCGAAGCCCGCGCCCGCTCAGCGTTCCCCGGGTCCGAACCCGGACCCGAACGCCTTGAGGATCCGCTCGGCAGCCAGCGTGGCCGTCAACTCGCCGTCCCTGACCTGTTGTTCGAGGGGCGGCGCGAGGGACCGTACCGCCGGATCGGCGTGCAGGCGGCCGAGGAGTTCGTCGCGGACCATGTTCCAGGTCCAGTCGACCTGCTGGTCACGGCGCTTGGCGGCGAGGCGCCCGGTCGAGTCCAGCAGGGTGCGGTGCTGCTCCAGGCGTTCCCACACGGTGTCCAGGCCGGCCGATTCGCGGGCGCTGCAGCTGAGCACCGGCGGGGTCCAGACCGCGTCCTTGCCGTGCATCAGGCGCAGGGCGCTCGCCAACTCCCTTGCCGCCGCCTGCGCGTCGCGCTCGTGCGGGCCGTCCGCCTTGTTGACGGCGATCACGTCGGCGAGCTCCAGGACGCCCTTCTTGATGCCCTGCAACTGGTCGCCGGTGCGCGCGAGGGTGAGCAGCAGGAAGGAGTCGACCATGTTGGCGACCGCGGTCTCGGACTGGCCGACGCCGACCGTCTCCACGAGGACGACGTCGTAGCCGGCCGCCTCCATCACGACGATCGACTCGCGGGTCGCCTTGGCGACACCGCCGAGCGTGCCCGCGGTGGGGGAGGGGCGGACGAAGGCCGCCGGGTCCACGGCCAGGCGTTCCATGCGGGTCTTGTCGCCCAGGATCGAGCCGCCCGTGCGGGTGGAGGACGGGTCGACGGCGAGCACCGCCACCCGGTGTCCGAGCGAGGTGAGCATGGTGCCGAACGCGTCGATGAACGTCGACTTGCCGACGCCCGGCACCCCGCTGACACCGATCCGCCGCGCCCGGCCGCCGTGCGGAAGCAGCTCGGTCAGCAACTCCTGTGCCAGCGTCCGGTGTTGCGGCCGGGTGGACTCGACGAGCGTGATGGCGCGCGCGATGATCGCCCGCTTCCCGTCGAGCACACCCTTCACATAGGCGTCGACATCGATCACAGGTCGTGCCCGAGATCGTGCCCGAGGTCGTCCGACAGCCGCTTCACCAGGTCGTACGCCGCGTCAGGAATCACCGTCCCGGGCGGGAACACGGCCGCCGCTCCCATCTCGAGCAGCGTCGGCACGTCCTGCGGCGGGATCACCCCGCCGACCACGATCACGATGTCCTCGCGCCCCTCCTCGGCCAACTGCTCCTTCAACGCAGGTACGAGGGTGAGGTGCCCGGCGGCCAGCGACGAGACCCCGACGATGTGGACGTCCGCCTCGACCGCCTGGCGGGCCACCTCGGCCGGCGTCTGGAACAGGGGGCCGACGTCCACGTCGAAGCCGAGGTCGGCGAACGCGGTGGCGATGACCTTCTGCCCGCGGTCGTGGCCGTCCTGGCCCATCTTGGCGACCAGGATGCGCGGGCGGCGGCCCTCGGCCTCCGCGAAGTCGGACACGAGGGTGCGGGTGCGTTCCACGGTGGGGGACTCGCCTGCTTCGTTGCGGTACACGCCGGAGATCGTACGGATCTGGCTCGCGTGCCGGCCGTACAACTTCTCCAGGGCGTCGGAGATCTCCCCGACGGTGGCCTTCGCACGGGCGGCGTTCACCGCCAGCTCCAGCAGGTTGCCCTCGCCCCCGGCCGCCCGGGTGAGCGCGTCGAGCGAGTCCTGGCAGGCCCGCTCGTCCCGCTCCGCGCGCAGCCGCCGCAGCTTATCGATCTGCTGGGTGCGCACGGAGGAGTTGTCGACCTTGAGGACGTCGATCTGCTCGTCGGTCTCGACGCGGTACTTGTTGACGCCGATGACCGGCTGGCGTCCCGAGTCGATGCGCGCCTGGGTGCGTGCGGCGGCCTCCTCGATGCGCAGCTTGGGGATGCCCGCGTCGATGGCCTTGGCCATGCCGCCCGCGGCCTCGACCTCCTGGATGTGCTGCCAGGCCCTGCGCGCGAGGTCGTACGTCAGCTTCTCCACGTACGCGCTGCCGCCCCACGGGTCGATGACCCGCGTGGTGCCGGACTCCTGCTGGATCAGCAGCTGCGTGTTGCGGGCGATGCGCGCCGAGAAGTCGGTCGGCAGAGCGAGCGCCTCGTCGAGGGCGTTGGTGTGCAGCGACTGGGTGTGGCCCTGGGCCGCCGCCATCGCCTCGACGCACGTACGCGTGACGTTGTTGAACACGTCCTGCGCGGTCAGTGACCAGCCGGAGGTCTGTGAATGGGTGCGCAGGGAAAGGGACTTGGCGTTCTGCGGGTCGAACTGCCTGACCAGCTTCGCCCACAGCAGGCGCGCCGCCCGCAGCTTGGCGATCTCCATGAAGAAGTTCATGCCGATCGCCCAGAAGAACGAGAGCCGGGGCGCGAACGCGTCCACGTCCAGGCCCACTTCCCGCCCCGCCCGGATGTACTCCACACCGTCCGCGAGCGTGTACGCCAGCTCCAGATCGGCCGTCGCACCCGCCTCCTGGATGTGATACCCGGAGATCGAGATGGAGTTGTAGCGGGGCATCCGCTGCGAGGTGTAGGCGAAGATGTCGGAGATGATCCGCATCGACGGCTTCGGCGGATAGATGTAGGTGTTGCGGACCATGAACTCCTTGAGGATGTCGTTCTGGATGGTCCCGGCCAACTTCTCGGGCGGTACGCCCTGTTCCTCCGCGGCGACGATGTAGAGCGCGAGAACGGGCAGCACGGCACCGTTCATCGTCATCGACACCGTCATCCTGTCCAGCGGGATCCCGTCGAACAGCTGCCGCATGTCGTAGATCGAGTCGATCGCCACGCCCGCCATGCCGACGTCACCGGTCACCCGCGGGTGGTCGCTGTCGTAGCCGCGGTGGGTGGGCAGGTCGAAGGCGATCGACAGGCCCTTCTGGCCGGCGGCGAGGTTGCGCCGGTAGAAGGCGTTGGACTCCTCGGCGGTGGAGAAGCCCGCGTACTGGCGGATCGTCCAGGGCTGGTTGACGTACATCGTCGGGTACGGGCCGCGCAGATACGGGGCGGCTCCCGGGTAGGTGCCCAGGAAGTCCAGGCCCTCCAGGTCCTGCCCGGTGTAGAGCGGTTTGACCGGGATGCCCTCCGGGGTCTCCCAGAGCAGGTCGTCCCCGCCGGCCGCCTTCTTGACGGCCGTGCGCCACTCGTCGGCACCGCCGTCGACGGACGGACTTCCCAGCTCGATCCCGGAGAAGTCGGGGATTCCCATCAGGACACTCCCATGCGGTCAAGGGTGTTGGACAGTACGGCGACGGCGTCACAGCCTGCGAAGACGTACGAGTCGACATCGGCGTACTGCCCGGGACGGCCGGCCAGGAACACATGCGAGGCGCCGGCGGCCTTCAACTGCGCGGCCACGGACTCCGCCTGCTCCTCGTACAGGGCGTCGCTGGAGCACAGACAGACCTCCGTGGCACCGCTGTCCCGGAACGTGCCCTCGGTGACGGGCTCGATGCCGCCCGCCTGGAAGAGGTTGGAGACGAAGGTCGTCCGCGCGGTGTGGGCAGCGGCCGGGCCGATCGTGGCCAGGAAGACGCGCGGCCGGGAGCCGGTCGCCGCGAGGTGCGCGTCGGAGCGGGCGCGCAGTTCCTCGTACGCCTCGTCGCGGTGGACGCGGGGCAGGCCGCCGGACAGCGGCTCGGGTGCGGCCTGCCGTACGACAGGCTTCTCGGCGAGGTGCGGGAACTCACTGATGCCGGTGATAGGTTCGCGCCGCTTGGCGAGCTTGCCCTTACGGGCCTGCCAGGTGTCGGCGAGGTCCTGCCCGAGGCGCCCCGAACGCAGGGCGGCCGCCAGGCCTCCGCTCCGCTCGATCCGCTGGAAGAACTCCCAGCCCGCGTGGGCGAGTTCATCGGTCAGCCGCTCCACATACCAGGAGCCGCCCGCCGGATCGATGACCCGGGACAGGTGCGACTCCTCGATGAGGATCGTCGACGTGTTGCGGGCGATACGGCGCGCGAACGCGTCCGGCAGCCCGAGCTCGTGGTCGAAGGGCAGCACGGTGACCGAGTCGGCCCCGCCCGCCCCCGCGGCCAGCGTGGCGATGGTCGTGCGCAGCATGTTCACCCACGGGTCGCGGCGCGTCATCATCACCGGCGAGGTCACCACGTGCTGGAGCTGCGCCCCCGCCTGCGGGGCCCCACAGGCCTCGGCCACACGGGCCCACAGCCTGCGCGCGGCCCGCAGCTTGGCGATCGTCAGGAACTGGTCGGCGGTCGCCGCGTACCGGAACTCCAGCTGCGCACAAGCCTGTTCGACGCTCAGCCCGGCGTCGGTCAGCTCGCGCAGATACGCGACCCCGGTCGCCAGGGAGCTGCCCAGCTCCTGCGCGGCCGAGCCACCGGCCTCGTGGTAGGGCAGCGCGTCCACCGTCAGCGCCCGCAGCCCGGGGTACTCGCCGCTGCACAGCCGGGCGAGACCGGCCACCGGCGCGAAGTCGTACGACTGCCCGGTGCGGGCCTCGTGGCCGAGCGGATCCGCGCCCAGGTTGCCGCGCACCGCGTCCTTGGCGACGCCCCGCTCCGCGTAGAGCCGCAGCAACTCCCGTGCGGCGGGCTCCACTTCGGGTCCGGCGTCGAGGACGACGGGCGCCAGGTCGAGATAGACGCCGTCCAGAACCCGGCCGAGCGACGACACCGGGATGTTCCCGTCGCCGACGGCCAGCCACACGGACGTGACGCCGTTCTCCAGATCGGAGAGCACCGCGGAGCCGTCGGCCGCCGTGTGGCGCTGCCGTACGTCCCAGCCGCCGGCGGTGTTCCCCTCGGGCCGGCTGCCGCGCACGAAGGGCGCGAACCCGGGGAAGCCCGGCTCGGGCGCGCTGTCGCGCGAGGTGTACAGGGGACGGGTGCGCAACCCGTCCTCCAACGCGGTGGACAGGGCTTCCTCGGCCTGAGCACCCTCGACGTCCTTGCCCGACTTGCGCAGCACGCCCGCAACGAGGCGCTGCCACTGCTCATGGGACACGTCAGGGAACTCGGCGGCCAGCTCAAGCCCGTCGTCAGGCAGGACCGTCATGCTCGGATGCTAGGCCAGAGGCGCAAAGGAGCAGCAGAGGGCACGGCTGTGACCTTGCCCTCTCCGAAGCTGTGACCTGCCTCTCCGCGCCGTTTTCGCCGCTCGTCCCCACACCTGCCGAACGTCGATCGCCCAGCCCCCTTGGTGTGGGTTCGGTATGAGATCGGTGTGACGGCGGCCGCTCCGGCAGGTACCCGGCGGGCGTGCGGAGCGGGCGGCGTAGGGTGCCTCGGCAGGTCCAATCGGGTGCTCGGTGCGCCGTGGAGGGAGTTCGCGTGATGGGGAGTCTGCCGGAGCTCACCGCGGGGCGGCTGCTGTCCTCATGGCGACTGGACGTCCCGGCACTGCTGCTCGTCGTGGCCCTCGGTGTCCTGTACGGCTGGGGCGTGCTGCGGCTGAGGCGCCGGGGCGAGCACTGGCCCGTGCCCCGCATCGCCGCCTTCGCGCTGCCGGGCCTCGGCACGCTCGTCGTGGCCACGATGTCCGCGCTGGCCGTGTACGACCGCGTGCTGTTCTGGCCGGCCGCGGTCCAGAACATCCTCCTCGACCTGATCGCACCGCTCGGACTGGCGCTGGGCGACCCGCTCCGGCTGGCCGTCCGTGCCCTGCCCGAGCGTGCCGCCGAGCGGGTGCAGGGCGCGATGACCGGGCGCCTCGTGCGTCTGCTGACCTTCCCGCTGGTCAGCACGGCCCTGGTGCTGGCGACCGAGCTGACGGTGTACTTCACCCCGTACTTCGAGACCGCCCTGCGCGAGGGCTGGCTGCACGACGTGATGTACCTGCACCTGCTGCTGGCCGGGTGCCTGTTCGTGGTGCCGGTGCTCACCCGCGAGGCGGCGCTGCCGAAGTGGTGCACGCATCCGGTGCGGGCGGCCCTGGTGTTCCTCGACGGGATCATCGACGCCGTGCCGGGCATCGTGGTGATGACCCACGGCACGCTGATCGCCGGCGCCTGGTACCTGCACCACGCCCCGTCCTGGGCGCCGGACGTGCACCACGACCAGCAGCTCGGCGGCGGCGCGATGATCAGCATCGCCGAGCTGGTGGCGCTGCCCTTCCTGCTCGCGATCCTGGTGCAGTGGGCGCGCACCGAGCGCGCCGAGACCGTGGCACTGGACCGCCGCCTGGACACCGAGCTGGTCCCGGCGGCACCCGCGGCGGCGACAGCCTCCACGGCGGGACCGGGCGCGGACGCGGACCTCGTACGCCCGTGGTGGGAGACCGAGAACAGCGAGGTCGCCCAGCGCATCCGTCGGCAACGGCCGTAGCTCGGTAAGAGAGGTCGCCGGCCGATTGGTTGCGGTGATCGCGGCGGGCGTATCGTGTGCCCCGTTGTAGGCACCTCGTTCGGTGAGGCGTCTTCACGGACACAGGCCACTGACCCCACGACGTCGAGAGACGCCCAGGTTCAGGACACCTCTCCCCGGCACAAGGGGTGAGGCCAAGTGGCTGCCCGCCCATCCGCGGGACTACGCCGTGGAGTGCCAAAGCTCTGACGAGTTGGGGTGAACCGGAGGCGATCGCGCGCCCTGGTCGCTCCTTGCCGAGTCGTTGTGACGCCCTGGGTGTCCCGGCCGGAGGGAGGCGAGAGATGGACAGTAGTCCGGGCCATAGTCGGCCCCGTTTCGCGTTGTCTGCGTTGTCCGTGTTCTGCACGTCGTTCTCGCCGTCCTGCCGCGGCACGAGGCAGCCGATCGCTTCCTGACCGTTCGTTCCGGTCGTCCGGCACTGTCGCCGGTCGCCTGCTCACGCCTGCCCGTCTCCGGGCCCGTGTACGGGTCTGCCCTGGTCAGGGTCGCCGGTGCTGCCTGGTGCCGCCCTGTGCCCCGCCGTCTCGTCGGGGCGAGGGGGTATTCACCCTGTCCACCAACACGCTGTTCATGTCCACTTCCGCCCGCCTGCGCGGCCGCCGTGGCCGCCGTGTCCAGTTGGAGCGCCGGGCCACCGCGTCCAGGGCCGTACGCGCTTCCCTGGTCTCGCTGGCCGGGCTGATTGGTGGGCCCGTCACCCACCAGGCCGGGGAGGAGGTCGGCCGGGTCGTCGACGTCGTCGCCCGGCTCTACGGCACCGAGCCCTACCCGCCGGTGACCGGCCTGGTCGTACGGGTCGGCCGCCGCCACGCCTTCCTGCCCGCCGACACCGTGGAGAAGGTGCACGCCGGGCGGATCGCTCTGCGCACCGCCCGACTGGACCTGCGTGAGTACGAACGCCGCCCGGGCGAAGCGCTGTTGGCCCGTGACGTGCTCGACCACCAACTCGTCGACGTCGACGGGGTGCAGGTCACCCGCGCCGCCGATCTGTACCTGGCCGCGCTGTCCGACCGGGTCGTGCTGGTCGGGGTGGATGTGAGCCTGCCGACCCTGCTGCGCCGGCTCGGTCCGCGCCGTTGGCAGGCGAGGCCGACCCCGGAGCGGGTGCTCGACTGGCAGTCCGTGGCGCCGTTTGCCGAGCACGCCACCGACGGGCCCGCCCAGGTCCAACTGCGCGCCTCGCGAAGGGCGTTGCACCAACTGCGCCCGGCGGACCTGGCCGACCTGCTCGAGGACCTCGGCCGGGCCGAGCGGCAGCAGCTGCTGCACATGCTCGAGCCCGCCGCCGCGGCGGACGCGCTGGAGGAGATGGAACCGGCCGAGCTGGAGAACCTGCTGCGCGAGGCCGAACCCGCCCATGCCGCCCGGCTGGTGGAGGAGATGGAGCCGGACGAGGCCGTTGACGCGCTGCGCGACCTGCACGAAGACGAGCGCGAACGCTTGCTGCAACGCATGCCCACCGCCCGGGCGGCGCATCTGCGTCGGCTGCTGGCCTACCCGGAGGGCACCGCCGGTGGTGCGATGACCACGCTGCTGGTCACCGCGCGCCGCGAGCAGAGCGTCGCCGAAGTGCGGGCGGTACTGGCCGCGCAGGCCGAGCACCGCACCGAGATCGACGCGATCGCCGTGCTCGACGACGACGGGCACCTGGTCGCCGACATCGCCCTGTTCGACCTGGCGGTGGCCGAGGACGCCACCGGGGTCGCCGAACTGACCGACTGGGTCGCCCAGTTCGGCCCACCGGTGACCGTGCGTCCCGACACCCGGCTGTCCGAGGCGGCCGAACAGTTGGTGGCCGCCCGCGTCTCGTCCCTCCTGGTCGTCGATGACACCGGCCGCCCGCTGGGCCGCATCCTCGCCGACGACGTCCTCGACACCCTGCTGCCCGAGCGCGGGCGCCTGCACTTCCGGAGGATCCTCCAGTGACCACCCGCGACCTCGAGCCCACCACCATCGACACCGCGGCCGCCGCCCCCGTCACGCGGCGGCGGGGCCTGGGCCGCCTGGCCGTGATCGCCGCGATCGCGGGGCCGGGCCTGGTGGCCGCCAACGCCGGCAACGACGCCGCCGGCATCGCCACCTACGCCTCCGCCGGGTCCCAATACACGTACGGCACGCTCTTCTTCATGGTGCTGGTGACCATCGCCCTGGTGATGGTGCAGGAGATGGCCGTCCGTCTCGGCGCCCACACCGGCAAGGGTCTCGGCGCCCTGATCCGCGAACAGTTCAGCCTCCGCCTCACCGCCCTGGCGGTGTTCTGTCTCCTGCTGGCCAACACAGGCCTGGTCGTCAGCGAGTTCGCCGGCATCGGCGCCGCCTTCGAACTGCTCGGCGTGCCCAAGTGGGCGGTCATCCCGCCGGCCGCGATCCTGCTGTGGTCGCTGGTGCTGTTCGGCTCCTACCGGTGGGCCGAACGCATCTTCCTCATCATGTCGTTGGCGTTCTTCGCCTACCCGATCGCGATGATCCTCGGCCACCCGCACTGGGGCGAGGTCGGCAAGCACCTCGTCGTCCCGCACATGGAGCCCAGCAAGGACTTCATCCTGCTCGCGGTCGCCCTGATCGGCACCACGGTCAGTCCATACATGCAGTTCTACGCCGCCGCAGGCGTCGTGGACCGAGGCGCCAAGCCGGAGGACTACCGCCTGATCAGGACGGACGCCGTGCTGGGGGCGGTGTTCGCCTGCGTGATCAGCCTGACCATCATCATCGCCACCGCCTCGGTCATCGGCGGCACCGGTCCGCTGAGCTCCGCCGCCCAGGCCGCCGAAGCCCTCAAGCCGGTGGCCGGCCAGAACGCCGAACTGCTCTTCGCCTTCGGCCTGATCGGGGCGTCGGCGCTCGCGGGCGCGGTCGTGCCCCTGTCGGCCAGTTACGCCATCGGCGAGGCCGCCGGCGTGGAACGCTCCGTCTCCCGCAGCTTCCGCGACGCGCCGCTGTTCCTCGGCCTGTTCACCGTGCAGATCGTGCTCGGCGCGGCCGTGGCGATGACCCCGGTCGACGTCATCCAACTCCTCATCGGCACCCAGGTCCTGCAGGGTCTGATCAGCCCCGTCGTCCTGGTCTACCTGCTGGTCCTGACCAACCGCCGCTCCGTGCTCGGCACGGCGGCCAACGGCCCCCGCTACCGCATCGCCGCCACCGCGGTGGTCATCGGCGTCGCCGGCATGTCCACGATCCTGCTCGTCCAGACTGTCCTCGGCTGGTTCGGCCTCGGCTGACCCGGGAACCCGCCCCTCGCCGTACGTCAGCAGGATCCCCGCTCGCGGCGGGACCCCTCCCCACCCCCGGCCCGTATAAAGGGCGGGCCCCATCGCCGGGGCTCAACAGCGGGAAAAGCCGTACGAGTTGAGGGGTGGGACCGATGACCACTGGCAGGGGCCGGGTCGGCGTCGTTGTGGCGCTGGCTCTGATGGCGGTTCTCTCCGGCTGCGGAGGGAACGGCGGCAGGGACGACGGTTCCGGGGAGGGTTCGGAGCCGTCGTCCTCGTCCGCTGCTTCTCCTACGAGTCCTTCTTCTACGAGGTCTCCCGTGGGCACTCCCACGAGTTCCCCCACGAGTTCCCCCACCAACGGATCGGCCGCGGCCGACGGCACCGATACCGACGCCTGCTTCGACGGACGGTGCGAGATCGCCGTGTCGAAGCCGATGACCATCAAGATCGACAGCCGGCTCGGCGTCAGCGATCTCCGGATCACGCAGATCAGGGACGACGCCGTGGTGCTCCAGTCCTCGGGCCCCGGAACGTTCCTGAGCACGTCGGTCGGCGCGGGCAGCACCGGCGGCCTGAACGACCTCCACTTCCGAGTGAAGTCCCTGGACGGCGGTACTGCGGTGCTGCAGTTCTTCCCGGGGGACTGACCGGCCTCCCGCCAACTCCCGGACTACCCCTCGGCTGCTTCGCGCAGACCGTTCGTCACCTCGCCGTGCCCCGGGCGGTGCAGCGGTGAGGCCGCCAGGAGGCGGGTGAGCAGGCCGCCGAGGCGTGACCCCGCCAGGCGGGGCGGCCGGGGCGTGGTGGCGGTGGCGCGGCCACCGACCTCGGCGAACGGGCCGGTGCCCTCGACGGCGACGTACAGGGTGGCGCCCAGGGCGAACAGGTCGGACGCCGGTGTGGCGGGGGAGCCGTAGAGCTGTTCCGGGGCGAGATAGCCGGGCGTGCCGAGGACCTGTCGTGCCTGGGTGTGGGAGGGGCTGCCCGTCATGTGCTGGGCTATCCCGTAGTCGGTGAGCACCACCCGCCCGTGCGGTCCTGAACCGTCCGGCGCCAGCAGGACGTTGGACGGCTTCACGTCCCGGTGCACGATCCCGAGGTGGTGTCCGGCCGCCAGCGCCCGGACCAGGGCGAGGCCGATCCGTGCGGCCCGGGCGGACGGCAGCGGCCCGCGTCCGGACCGCAACCGTTCGTCGAGCGCCTCCTGGAGGGTCGCGGCGCCACGGACGTACTCCATGACGATCCGTGGCCGGCCGTCCTCCTCGACGACGTCGTGAACCGTCACCACGTGCGGAGCCTCGCGCAGCGCTGCCAGGCTCCACGCCTCGCCGAACGCCCGCGCGATCCGCACCTCGGAGGGCTCCTCTCCCGGACCGCCCGCCGGCCGTACCAGGACCTCCTTCACGGCCACCTCGCGACGCAGCCGCCGGTCGTGGGCCAGCCAGACCCGGCCCATGCCGCCGGTGCCCAGGGGTCTTCTCAGCTCGTACCGGTCCGCGAGGACTCGCTCGGCCCGTTGGTGCTCGTCGTCGCTCATCTCCGCCGTCCCGGGCCGCCATTGCGTGTCCCTCGGTTCCTGACCGCGCGTGGGTCAGTACGCCGGTTTCAGCGCCCCGCCGGGAAGTTGCTTGCCGTCCTCCCGGTCCACACTGCACAGCGTGTAGCGGAACCCGTTGTCCCACTCCTCGTCGGTGGAGTACCAGCCCGACATCTCGTGTCCCCGGCCGCGAGCCCAGTCGACGCCGTACTTCTCCTGGCAGAGCCCGCCCATGTCGACGCTGTCCGCCGAGCCGTCGCCCGAGGCCCAAGTCCAGCCGACCATCTGCTCGTCGTGCGGTTTCTCGCAACTCACCAGGGTCTCGGTGTACTTGCCGTCCTTGTCCTTCTCGGCGTTGATGCAGTCACCCGGACCCAGCTGCGAGACGTACACCTTGTCACCGAACTTGCGGAAGTCGCCGAGCGGGCCGCCGAGGGTGGCGTGTTTGAGGAAGAGGAGGCAGGCCGCGGCCGGCGGCTCGCTCTGCCCGGCCTCGGGGGTCAGGACGTACAGCACCGGGTCGGCCATGGTCTTGCGCAGCTCCGACGTACGCCGGGTGCACTCGCTCTGTACGGCGCCGCCCGCCGCCACGGTCGCGATGACCTGGCCCTCGGGATCGTCGTCGTAGCAGTCGACGACCTTCAGGCCGGGCCGCCCCTTGAACGCCCCGCCCTTCCAGTCGGCGTCGACGCACTGTCCCGAGTTGAGTTCCTCGCGCAGCCCCGCCCGCCGGCCGTACGGGTACGCGCCGCGGGTCACGGTCGGGGACGGAGACGTGACGGCCTTGGCCCTGGTCTCCGCGCTCGCCGCTCCGTGTCCCGTGTCCCTGAACGTGCCGGCACCCAGGGCGAACCCGCCCCCTCCGACGACCAGCACGGCCGCGAGCGCCAGCAGTACGGGCGTACGCCGGGCGGGCGTTTTGCCGGTGCCCTCCGACGCGGGCCGGGTGTCCGGTGCCGACGCCGGGTCCGACGCCCGGGCGGGGGCGGGGGCGGGGGCAGGGAGCGCGGGAAGCGGCGTACTGCGGGGCCCGGACACCGGGGACTCGGAGGGCGCCGTGCCCGTGGCAGGGGAACCGGACTGCGTTGCCTCGGCGAGCAGTTCGCCCGCTTCGGCCGCCTGCGTGCGGTCCAGCGGATCCTTCGCGAGCAGCCCCATGATCACGCGGCTGAGCGGGGCGCTCGCCCGCTGCGGCACGGAGGGCTCCGTGGTCAGCGCCGCCATGAGGGCCGCGTCGATCGTGTCCCGCTCGAAGGGGGCGGCGCCCTCGACGGCGAAGTAGAGGGTGACGCCGAGCGAGAACAGGTCGGACGCGGGAGTCGCCTCGGCGCCGGACAACCGCTCCGGCGCCACATAGCCGGGGGTGCCGATCACCATGCCGCTCTGGGTGATCCGGGTCTCGCGGGGCCGCAGCGAGATGCCGTAGTCCGTGAGCAGCACCCGGAGGTCGGGGACGCCCGAATGGTCCGGTGCCAGAAGGAGGTTGGACGGCTTCACATCCCGGTGGATGATGCCGAGCCGGTGCCCGGCGGACAGCCCGTCGAGGGCGGCCGCCCCGATCCGGGCCACCTCGTCGCTCGGCAGCGGGCCACGCTCCTTCACCACGGCGTTCAGGTCCCGCGTACCCGGCAGGTACTCCATCACGATCCACGGGCGGTCCTCGGCCTCCACCACGTCGTACACCGTGATCACGTTCGGGTGCTCGCGCAGTTGCGCCGCTCTCAGGGCCTCCTTGCGGCCGCGGCCGACGGGGTCGTCGACGCCGCCGTCCGATGCGTGCGGTACGTCGATCTCCTTGACCGCGACCTGCGCCCGGAGCTCCTCGTCCTCGGCCAGCCAGACGCTTCCGCCGCCACCGGAACCCAGTCGCTGCCGCAGCCGGTAGCGCCCGGCGATGACGCGTTCCCGATCCCTTGCCACAGTGGTTCTCCCCCTCGACCGTGCGTCGAGCACGTCGCACACCCGCGACCACCCGACTGTTCCGCAATCCCGACCGGCCACCGGAAGCGAACGTCACGGCGGTCGGCGGCCCCATGCTCACCCGACCCGCTCGGGAGCCCTCCCGAAGAGGAATGCGCACGTGGCACCGGCAAAGGCAGGTGCGGGGGTTCGCCGACAGAGGGGTCGTCGGCGGCCAGCCATCAGATCCGGTCGGTCAGTTCCTCCGCGTACACCTGGGACAGCGGCTGAGGTCCCACGTACTGCTGGCAGTTGCACTGCCCCGCCTCGTAGTGCAGCGGGTTCTTGTCCTTGTCCCAGGCCGTGGGCACCTCGACGCGTTCGTGGCAGCGGCCGCTCTTGTCGTGCTTGGCGAGATGGTGCGTGCACCCGCACACCGGCTCCGGCGGTTTGTGCGCCGACTCGACGGCCAGGCGCTCCTGCTTGGCCGCCTCCATCAGCTCCAGCTTGCGCTGGTGCCGGTTGCGCAGTGCGGTGCGCGCGTTGTCGGCGAGCCAGGCGAAGCCGCCTGTCCAGAAGAGAATGAGCACCCACCAGAACCCGTGCATCAGTCACCATCCCCCTGTACGGCCGTGTGTGGTGCGGCAGTCCACGGTTCAGGATAGGCGTCGGGCGTCGAGCGTCGGTGGCCGCCGCGGGCGGGGTCGGTCGTGCAGTCGAACGGGCGGCCCAGCCACAGCAGTTGGGACAGCAGGTCGGATCGCCGCAGCAACGGCTCGACCACGTCGCACGCCGGACACCGGGGTTCGCTCGCCAAGGCCGCTGCGGCCGGGTCGTCGGACGGCCGCGGGCGTCTCGGTGCGGGCGGGCCGTCAGGCCCGTGGTGCGGCGCATACATCTGTGGTGCCTTCCCTGCGACGCGTGGGGATTCGGTCTGCTGAAGAAGACATTCAACTCACCGAAAGAGTTGTCCCGTTGCGCGAGGTGCCCCTGATCATCTGCCCTGGGAACCACTCCCACCATGGCCGAAGCGCGGGTCCGGGATCGCTCCCGGCCCGCGCTCGATCATCGGTCGGCGTTCAGCCGCCGGGCGTCAGCCGAGCAGCTTGCTCGCCAGGGTCGCGGCGTTGTACGAGCCCCAGCCGGTGGTGAAGTCCCAGCCGCTGGCCGCGGAGTAGGCGCCGTTGCTGCCGCTGGTGATGTCGTGGAAGCCGGTGCCATTCGCCGTGTAAAGGGCGGGGTTGGCGAAGCCGAGGTTGGCCTTGCCGGCCGCCGCGGCCTGCTGGTTGTACAGCGCGGCGAACGCCGCCCACTCGGGCGCGGCGGCGCTGGTGCCGCCGACCGAACTCCAGCTGCCCTGCGAGTAGATGGAGACGCCGGGGCTGGGGTTGGCGTGCGCGGAGACGTCCGGCACCTGGCGGAAGCCGCCGCCGGCGCTCTTCTGCACCGCGGTCTGCCAGCTCGGGATCTTGAAGACGGAGGACTTGCCGCCGCCGCCCCCGGACCAGGCCACCTCCTTGCTGAAGGCGTTGGACGAGGTGACGGTCAGCTTGGTGCCGCCGACGCCGGTGACGTACGGGTCGCTGGCCGGGTAGTCGACGGCGGTGGTGCCGTCGCCCGCGTCGTCGGAGCCGTCGTCGCCGGAGGCCGCGTAGAAGCCGAGGCCCTCGGCGGCGCCCGCCTTGAAGACGGCGTCCACGGCGTTCATGCCGGAGGTGGTGCGCGCGCTCTCGGCGGCGCCCCAGCTGATCGAGGTGGTCGGGATGCCGCTGTCGACGATGGCCTGGTAGGTGTCGACCTCGCCGGCGTCGGTGTTGGGGCCCTCGAAGACGGTGACGTTCGCCTTGGGGGCGATCGCGTGCAGGACCTCGATGTCCAGCTCGACCTCGACCTGGCCGTCACCGAGCGCGCCCGAGCCGCCGCTCACCTTCTGCACGGTCGGGGTGGGCGAGCCCAGGCTGTAGTTGGTGTCGTACTTGGTGATGTTGGACTGCTGGAAGCCGTCGAACTCGAGCAGCGCGATCTTCTGGCCGCTTCCGGTGTTCGTACCGGAGACGTTGTAGCCGCCCTTGAGCTGGGCCGGGGTGTAGCCGCCGCCGGGGCCGTCGTGGGGGGTGACGCTGGACGGCGCCTGGTGGTGGAGCAGGACGTGGTTGTTGAGGCCGGCCACGTCGCTGACGAGGGAGGCGATGCCGGTCGGCAGCGTCGGCGCGCTGTCGTTGGCGTAGAACGAGCGCCCGGACGTGGCGTCCTTCCACGTCGACAGCTTGGTGCCGAAGGCCTTCTCCAGCTGGGCGGCGGTACCGCTGGCGTCGACCAGCAGGTTGCCCGAGTGGACCTTGCCGACGGTGAGCCCCTGCGCCCGCAGGTAGTCCTTGACCTGCTTGACCTCGGCGTCGGTCCGGCCGAAGCGGGCCGCGAACTGGCTTTTCGTCAGATAGTGGCCGTACGAACTCGACTTCGGGTCGCTGACCTTGGCGACGAAGGTGTCAAGTGCCTTGTCGTCTCTGGGAGTCAGGCTGACGGCCACCGATATGCGCTTCGTCGCGGCGACCTTGCCGGTGCGGTCGGCGTGCCGGCTCAGGCCCTTGAGGACGTCTCCGGCGACGGCCGCCCGGGTCGTGTGCGGCTGGGGGGCGCCGGCGGCGTAGGCGGCGGCCGGGACGGCGGCGGCGATCAGGGCCGGCGCGGCGACCAGACCGAGCAGTTTCAGGCGAGACTTCACTGAAGTCCTCCGGAGTGTGGGGGGTTGTGTCCCGGAAGCGGAACGCCTCCACGCTAGGAACATCGACCCCACCCGCATAAGCGGGGGAACCCTTGCGTTGCGTGTTAACTGCAGATGTCACGCGGCCGCAGGGTGTCGCGCGAGCGCAGAAGTCGCGTCAACGGAGGGTGCCGCGGGCCCGGGGCGTGCGGACACGGCCGGGCTGACTCGTCATCACCGCCTGTACCTGTGGCTTCAGTTGGCCGTCGTCGCCGGCATCGGCGGCCACCGTGGCCGCCCCGGAGGCGAGGACGGCGACCGCCATCGCATGGGCGAGCGCGGTGCGCGAGCGGACCCCGAACTTGCGGTAGACCCGCGACAGCGTCCCCTCCACCGTCTTGACGCTGATGAACAGCTCTGCGGCCACCTCACGATTGGTGGCCCCGCCGCCGACCAGCTCGGCGATCCTGGCCTCCGTGGGGGTGAGGTCGGGCCCGCCCGAGCCCGCCTCACTGCTCCTGTCACCGGCTTCCAGTCGCGCCAGTTCGTCCCTCGCCCGCGCCGCCAGCGGAGCGGCGCCGATCCGTGTCGCGGTCTCCAGTGCCTCGCCGAGGACCGCGCGCGCGGCGCTCCTGCGCCGGGAGCGGCGCTCGACCGCGCCGAGCGCGATCAGAGTGCGCACCAGCTCTACGGGCAAAGGAAGTTGGCGCAGACGGTCCACCGCGGCCCGCAGTCGCACCGCCCCTTCCTTCGCCCGGCCGAGCCCCGCCTCACGCAGCCCCTCCGCCCGTTCCAGAGCCGCCAGTACGCTGCCGGGCGGATCGCCGGACACGCGCGCGTGGGCCTCGCGGATCACGGCTCCGGCCGCGTCCGTCTCGCCCAGGACGACCAGGGCTTCGGCCAGGTCGCTGTACCAGTGCAGCAAGGGCGGGTCGGCGGCGCACATGGCCTCGCCGAGTTCCTTGACCCGCTGGAGCGCATCGACCGCGGCCGCCGCCCCGCGTGGGTCGCCGCTGAGCAGTTCGGCCTGCCCGAGCACGGCCAACGCCCGCAGCAGGAACAGCCGGTCGCCGTCGGCCTCCGAGGCGCGTACCGCCTGCTCGGCGAGGTGCCGGGCCTCCTCGGCGGTACCGCCCGCGGTCGCCGCGAGCGCCGCCGCATACAGCGCCGGCGCCGCCTGAACGTCCGTCTCCGTCAAGGCACTTGAGCAGCGGGCGGCGGCCTGCAGCGCCTCCCGGCAGTGACCGGAACGTACCTGAATACGCGTCAGTGCCACCAGCGTCGCCAAGACCTCCTCGACCCCGGCGAACTCGCCGATGGCGGCGAGGAGTTCGACGACCTGGTCGCGGGCCTCGGTGACCCTGTCGGAGTCCAGGGCGAGGATCGCGCGCATCCGGATCAGCCCCCAGCTCTCCGGTCCGCCGTGGACACCGCCGACCAGCGCGAGCGCCTCCTCGAGCGCGGCGTCGGCGGCGACCGCCTCCCCGGCCAGGGACTGCACCCGGCCGAGAGTGGCGAGCGCCCCGATCCGGGTGTCCGTGTCGCCGGCCGCTGCCGCCTGCCGGGCGGCGCGCCGGGCATGCCGGGCCGCATCGCCCAACTCCCCGCACAGCAGGCCTCGTACGGCTGCCCAGTGGTGCAGCCATGCCTCGGCCTCGGGGTCACCCTCGGCGTCCCGGAGGCCGTCCGCGATCAGGGCATGAGCACCCTCCAGTGCCTGCCCGGCGTTGCGCAGCAGGATCAGCCGGGCCCGCACCCGGCGCCGTGCGGATCCCGACTCGGAGAGGACGGATCCGGCCGCCCGCTCCGCCTCCTCCAGTTGTCCGGCGTCGCAGGCGAACTCGGCTGCGGCCAGCAGCCGGTCGGCGCGCTCCGCGGGGCGGTCGCCGGGGGTGCGGTGTGCGGCAAGCGCGGCCAGTTCGGCGGCGGCATCGGGGGCGCCGTGGCGGCGCGCCGACTCGGCAGCGGACATCAACGTTCGGGCGGTGGACTCGTCCTCGTGCGGATGGGCGAGGGCGAGATGACGGGCCTGCTCCACGGGCTCGGTCACCGCGCGGGCCAGCAGCGCGTGCGCCTGCCGACGGCTGTTCACCGGGGCGTCGGCGTACACGGCGGCCCGGACCATCGGATGCCGGAAGCGTACGGTTCCGCCCGCGTCGGCCGTCGCGACGCCGTGACGTTCGGCTTCCGCGAGGTCCCCGGCGGGGTCGTGGAGCCCGGCGGCCCGCAGCAGTGTGAGGCTGGGGTGCGCGGCGGCACTCGTCACGAGGAGGGTGCGCTGCGCGGCTTCCGGCAGCGAACGCACCTGCTCCAGCAGCGGGTTACGCAGCCTTCGGGGTACGGGCAGGGTCCAGCCGAAGCCCACGGGCGCCTCGTCGCGCAGGGCTGCCTGCCCCAACTCCAGTGCGTACGAAGGGTTCCCGGCAGCGGCGCCCTGGATCGCCCGCAGGACCGCCGGTGGCAGGTCGGCGCCGACGTCGGCGGCCACGAGGTGGGCCACCTCGTCGTCCGTCAGTGGTGGCACGGGAAGTTCGGCGGTGTCCGGCGGGCAGCAGTGCGGCCGTTGGGGCTGCTCGCCGTCGGCCACGCGCTCGGCGGCCACCATGCGGATGTCGAGGCCGTCGAGGCGGCGTACGGCGAAGGCGAGCACCTCGGCGCTCGGTCCGTCGAGCCACTGCAGGTCGTCGACGGCCAGCAGAACGGGCCCGGTGGCGGCCAGAGTTCGCAGCACGTCGAGGACGGCGAGGCGCACCGCGAGAAGGTCACGGTCACCTTCCGGCTCCCGGCCTTGCAGCAGGGCCGCCTTCAGTGCCGCCCGGGGCTCGGGCGCCAGGGCCTCCACGCAGCTCTCCGGAACTCGCGCGAACAGGTCGACGAGCCCGACGAACGGGAGCCCGGCGTCGTCCTTCGCCGGCGAGCAGCGCAGCACCGTGCATGCGGGCAGGGCTGTTGCCGCCAAGGACGCCACGAGGGCCGCCGCGAGCATGGACCTACCGATGCCGGGGGGACCGTAGAAGAGCACGCCGGGACGAGTCGTCAACTCGGTCCGGGCGACTTCGAGCAGCTCGCGGCGCCCGATCAGTGACCGTATTCGCACGGAGGCCGCCCACTTCTCGCCCTTCGGGTGGCACCCGCGGTCTCCGTGCCCGCTCCGCCCGGTGACGGTCCGCACCCGGCGCGGAGGCCGGAGCCGTCGGTGCGGCGCGGGCAGCAGATCCCAGGACGTCGGAGCATGTGGTCATGACAACCTTTGTGGATTCGGCTTGTCAACGACATGCCGCGTGTCCAGGGGAGTTGACCACTGGCATGAGCCTTGGGGCGACATGAGACTTGGGGTGACACCTCCGCGTCCGAAGCCACCGACTACGTCGACGCGGTGACGCCACGTCCGCCGGGGCGCGCGTGCCTTCTGCGCACACCCGGGTTGCGGGCCCGTCCACCGCCCGTGCGAGCCCCCGAGATGCTCAGACGGTGACGACGAGCTTGCCCTGCGGGTGTCCCGTCTCCAAGTGGCGTACCGCGGTGGCGGCTTCGGCCAGTGGATAGGTGCGGTCGATGACCGGCTTGATCGCTCCGGCCTCGGCGAGTTCCGTGAGCGTCAGCAGGTCCTGCTGCCGCGTGGCGGCGATCACCGGGCGCAGCCTCTGCCCGACGAAGGCGGACAGCACCAGGCCGCGCACCCACCGGTCCGTGCCGCCGAGCACGGGACCGCCGTCCTCGCCGCCGACGAACACGGCGGTGCCGCGCGGGGTGAGGACGCGGCGCAGACGGGAGAGGGGCCGGTTGCCGGCGGCGTCGAGGACGAAGTCGTAGCGGACGGGCCGGTCGGTGATGTCCTCCCGCGTGTAGTCGATGACGTCGTCGGCGCCGAGCGAGCGGACGAGATCGGCACCGGTGGGTCCGCAGACTCCGGTGACCTCGGCGCCGTAGTGGACGGCGAGCTGGACGGCGTACGTGCCCACGCCGCCGGAGGCGCCGATGACCAGGACCTTCCGGCCGGGGCGCGGTCGGTCCATGTCCAACGCCTGGAGGGCGGTCACCGCAGAGACCGGGAAGGCGGCGGCCTGCTCGAAGGTGAGGCTCGGCGGCTTGGTGGCGAGCTGTTCGGCCTTGCCGCACGCGTACTCGGCGAAGGAACCGTTGCACTGGCCGAAGACCTCGTCCCCGGGCTTGAGCGAGGTCACCCCCGCACCGACCGCGTCGACGACCCCTGCGGCGTCCCATCCCCGCACGTGGTGGGCGGGCCTTCGCAGACCGATCTGCGGATTGAGACGGGCGAAATACGGCCGTCCGGTCATGAGATGCCAGACGCTCGGGTCCACGCCGGCCGCGCGCACCCGGACGAGCACCTCGTCCTCGCGGGGGACCGGCGGGTCGATGTCCCGCAGGCGCAGCTGGTCGGCGGATCCGTACGCGTGCTGGACGATGGCCTTCATCGGGGCTCCTTGACCGCTGCTGCGTCAGGGCTGCTCTTTTCGGGATCGTCCCCACGGACCGCGCCGTTGGCCAGAGCCTGACGGGACAGCCGGTCAGGAACCGGTCACGGTGTCCAGCGCCATGGCCACCAACTGGCCCTCCAGAACCTGCTGTTCCGGCGTGAGGGCCGCCCGGAACGGGCTCCTCTCCTTGGCGACGGAGGCCAGTTCGGGGGCGCGTCGTGCCGTGAGGACGAACCTGTTGCCGCCGTCGGCGAGTTGGCGTGCCACCTGGGCACCGATGCCGGACGAGGCGCCGACGATCAGAACCGTCCTGCCGGTGATGCGCGCCATGGTGGCCCTTCGCCCCGGGGATGGGCGACCAGCGTAGACGCGAAGTCGGCGGTCAACAGGTCGAGTTGGTCTGGGTGAGGAGTCCGAGACGCCACGGCAGAGTGTTGTAGTCGCCAGTGGCGTTGGGGTCCTTGCCCTGGTACAGGTACTGCAGCCGGCAGGAGGGGATGGTCAGCGTCTGGTCGTAGCCGGAGCGGATCATCTCGCCGTGACTGATGTCCTGCGTCCAAGTACCCGCGGGGAAGGTCACGTTGGTGGACCGGGCGAAGGGGTTGCTCTCGGACGCGGCCAGCGCCGTCCAGGTGCCGGCGATACTGCTGGAGGTCCAGGAGCGGAAGTAGCGCCGGTTGTCGGATCCGATCGCCTCGACCAGCAGTAGGTACTGGTTGCTGCCCTGCACCTTGTACACGTTGCTCGCCTCGAACAGCGCGTACTTGTTGGAGTCCTGGGCCGCGATGACGGTGTTGGTGAAACCCTTCGGGAACTGCCCCACCGTCGTCTGCGAGCGGTACAGGTGGCCGTTGTCGTCGGAGGAGAACAGATAGCAGTTGGCGCTGTCGCAGATCACCCACATGTCGACCCAGTAACCGCTGCCGATGTTCTGCTTGATGATGTCCGGCATCGACGCGTAGAAGTTGCGCGGCGCGCTCCACCCGTTGGGGTTGCCGATGTCGGAGTTGGTCGAGTACGAGGCGTTGCCCGTCTGGTACACGAGATACCAAAGGCCCTGCGGCGCGTAGTAGAACACCTGCGGCGCGGCCCGGTACCCGGTGCCGATGGCGCTGCGGTCCAGGTAGTAGTGGGTGGCGGAACCCGCCTGCGACCAGTCGGTGAAACTCAGGTAGACCAGGCTGTAGCCGGAGGCACTGGCGACGCTCGCGAACACGTGGTACTTGCCGTTGTAGTAGACGACCGAGGGATCCTTGATGCCCGCGATGGTGTGGGTGGAGTCCGACTTGGGCGCGATCAGCTGACTGCTGGAACTCCAGCTGTAGCTGCTCGGGAGGGCGGCGACCGCGGACGCACTTCGAGTGGTCGCGGACGCACTCCGGGCTGCTGCGGGCGAACTCGGGGTGCCGGTGGACGAACTCCGTGCCGCGACGGCGGTGCCGCCCAGCGCGGTGAGTACTGCCTGGTAAGCGGCCTTCTTGTTACCGGAGTTGTCGAAGAGCAGCGGGTTCTGGCCGGTCCGCCAGGAGTCGCTGTCCCGGATGCCCCACACGGTGATGCCGGTGCAACGCGACACGTTCATGCACGCCCTGACGGTGTTCGTGTACGCGGCTGCCGGCGCCTGCGCGATGTCCAGCTCCGTGATCTGTACGTCGACGCCGAGCGCGGCGAAGTTCGACAGCGTGGTCTGGAAGCTTGCAGGCGGGCCGCCGGTGCCGAAGTGGGCCTGGAAGCCGACACAGTCGATGGGGACGCCGCGCGCCTTGAAGTCGCGGACCATGGTGTAGACGCCCTGGGTCTTCGCGTCGGTCCAGTTCTCGATGTTGTAGTCGTTGTAGCAGAGCTTGGCCGACGGGTCGGCCGTCCGCGCGGTGCGGAACGCCTCCTCGATGAAGCCGTTGCCCAGCACGTTCTGGAACACCGAACTGCGATGCTGGCTGCTGCCGTCGGCGAACGCCTCGTTGACCACGTCCCAGGCGTAGATCCTGCCCTTGAAGTGGGCCATCTCGGTGGTGATGTGGTTGTTCATCACGCTGCGCAGGGTGTTCGCGTCGGTGATGGAGCTGACCCAGCTGGGCAGTTGGGAGTGCCAGACGAGGGTGTGACCGCGCAGGCGCTGGCCGTGTGCGCCGGCGTGGCTCGCGATCTGGTCGGCCGGACCGAAGTTGAACGAGCCGCGGGAGGGCTCGATGGTGTCCCACTTCATCTCGTTCTCGGGCGTGACCATGTTGAACTCGCGGTCCAGGATGGTCGAGTACGTCGAGTCACCGAGCTTCCCGGCGGCCACCGCGGCCCCGAAGTACCGTCCGGACTGGGCGGCTTGGGCGCCGAGCGTGGCGGCCTTGATGGGTGCGGGCTCCGGCGCCGGCGCCGCAGTGGCGGTCCCGGTCGTCACCAGAGTGGTGGGAGCCACCAGGGCGGTGGCGACCACCAGGCCTAATACCGAGGCCCTTCGTCGGCTCAACCGCTTGATCAGGTTCATGTTTCTCCTCGTACGGTCGGGTGCGGGTGCGGGTGCGGGTGCGTCAGGGCGTTGAGAGTTCGAACCGCGTGACACGGACCGAACCGCCGTGCGCCTGTGGGTCACCGCTTCGCGCTCTCGCCCGGTGAGAGGGTGGGAGCGCTCCCATTGGGCGGCGGTCTGGTGCGAAGACCAGTGAGCGGGCATGTGAAGCTCCAGTCGGCGGTCGGGGTCCACCTCGTGCGAGTGCGCTGGGCGCCCCGGACGGTCCCGGCGCGGTGGCCGGGACGGGCTTTGCCGGTACGGATGGCGCGGGTGCTGTCCTGCTCCGCCGACGCGGCGTGCGCGGGTCACCCACCCGCCGCTGTCCGGAATATCGAACGGGAGCCGTGCTGTCGGACGTCAAGGATGATAGGAGCCCCACGGGAAGCGTCAATACCTCACGCGCCATTCGGCCCGCCGGCGCACCCGCCGAGATCTGTACGCCGAGAGGTGTGCGGCCGGACCGCCGAGACCTGTGCGGCGAGAGGTGTGCGGCCGGCCAGCAGAGACCTGTGCGCCGGGCCGCCGGGACCTGTACGGCCGGACCGGGGGACCGGCCGCACACGTCCTACCCGCTCGCGCCTGAATCCCCGTCAGTCGCTCTTGAACCCCCGTCAGTTCACGCCGCGTTCGTGCCCTTCCCAGTAGGGCGCGCGGAGCTTGTACTTCTGCAGCTTTCCGGTGGCCGTCCGCTCCAGAGCGCTGCGGAACTCCACGGAGGTGGGGGCCTTGAATCCGGCGAGGCGTTCCTTGCAGTGCTCGATGAGTTCGTCCTCGGTGACGTCGGCGTCGGGCGCGCGGACGACCAGGGCCTTGATGGTCTCGCCCCACTTCTCGTCCGGTACGCCGATCACGGCGACCTCGGCGACCGCGGGATGGCTGAAGAGCGCGTCCTCGACCTCGATGGAGGACACGTTCTCGCCGCCGGTGATGATGACGTCCTTCTTGCGGTCACTGATGGTGAGGTAGCCGTCGTCGCCGATCGTGCCGCCGTCCCCGGTGTGGAACCAGTCGTCCGCCAGCGCCTCGGCCGTCTCCTCGGGCTGCTGCCAGTAGCCCTCCAGGATCACGTTGGAGCGGGCCAGTACCTCGCCGGAGGCCGAGGTCCGCAGCGTCACGCCGAGGGCGGGCGCGCCGGCTCGCGCCAGTTTCTCCGCCCGCTGGTGCGGATCGACGTCGTCCCATTCGGCGCGGCCGCGGTTCACCGTGAGCAGGGGTGAGGTCTCGGTCAGGCCGTAGATCTGGATGAACTCCCAGCCGAGCTCGCTCTCCACCCGGGCGATGGTGCGGGTCGGCGGCGGTGCTCCCGCGCAGATGATCCGCACCCGGTCGCGGCCGGGGATCTCGTCCGGCCAGGTCTCCGCGGCGGTGAGCACGGCATTGACCACCGCCGGCGCCGCACACATCACGGTCACTCCGTGCTCGGCGACCCGGCGCAGGATCTCGGCGCCGTCCACCTTGCGCAGGACGATGTGGGGCACGCCCAGGGCGGTCATCGCGAAGGGCATGCCCCAGCCGTTCGCGTGGAACATCGGCAGGGTGTGCAGGTACACGTCCCGGTCCGAGACACCCGCATGCAGGGCGAACGTCACCGCGTTGACCCAGATGTTGCGGTGTGTGATCTGCACGCCCTTGGGGCGGGCGGTGGTGCCGCTGGTGTAGTTGACGGTCGCGGTCGCATCCTCCCTGGCCTCCCAGGGCGTCGGCTCCGCGTCGAAGCGGTACAGCTGTGCGTCGGACTCCGCCCCCATGACGAAGCGGTGCTCGCAGTCGATCCCGGCCAGCCGGTCGGAGAGCTCCGGGTCCACCAGCAGCACACTGCATCCGGAGTGGCCGACGATGTAGTCGACTTCCTCGGGCGACAGCCGGAAGTTGACCGGCACCAGCACCCTGCCGTATCCGGACACCCCGAAGAACGAGGTCAGCAGCCGCGCGCTGTTGTGCGAGACGACTCCGACGCGGGCCCCGTGCGGAACCCCGAGCGCGTCCAGCCCCGCGGCCTGGGCGCGTGCGAGTTCGCCTACGCGTCGATAGGTCAACTCCTGCCAGGGGACGGCCGGTTGGTCCGGTTCGTCGACGATGCCGACGCGGTCCGGATACACGGTCGTGGCGCGGTCCAGAAAGTCACGCGCCCCGAAGGGAACGAACATCGAAGCCTCCCTGCTCTGCGAGGTGGCACTTCACGGTGAGTCGGACTCCCATCTGACCCGTCTCCCGGGACGAGGGGTACCCCCGAGCAGGGGTGTCTCGCAGAAAGGGCCGCGGTGTTGCCCGTCTGGTCGATGGCGCGAGACGCGGGCGTCTTCGTGTGCCGGGACATCGGCAGCCCTCCATCGGGGGCGGCCCGATTACTGAGGGGCCGTGGGGCGGACCTTGACCAGAGGCGCCGTCGGAGCCGCTGTGCACCCAGGTGTCCGTCGCGCCGCCCGAACCACCCTGCGGGGCAAGGGCGTTGTCAGTTGTTGAGCCACGACCGCCGGAAGCCGCCACGAGTATCAATGTCAGTGGCGGCTGGCAGCATCGAGAGTATGACGGACAGCATCGACGGCTGGCGGTCCTTCCGGGAGCGCTGGAGCCAGGAGTGGGCGGACGCGCAGGACCCGGACACGTCGGCGGGGGAGCGGAGCCGAGGGACGAGGAACCCCTCAGCGCACGTCGGCTGGGGTTCCCTCCCGCCTCCGAGGAGCGGATCCTCGCCGTCGAGGAGCGGCTCGGGCACCGGCTGGCGCCCTCGTACCGGACGTTTCTGGCGGTGAGCGACGGCTGGCGGAATGCGGGCGGCTTCGTCCGGCTGCTCGCCGGCACCGACGGAGTGCGCCGGCACGAGGACGCGTCGGGCCTTTCCGATATGCGACCGCCAGCTGGATCCGTACCGGGCCCTGAGATCCGTACCGGGCCCTGAGATCCGTACGTGACCCCGAGACCGTGGATGTACAAAGCCCTGACCGGCGACCGGGACTCCGGTGGCCTTCCGTCGACGGTCCGGGCCGGGTCACTTCACGAAGCGGTACTTCAGGTGGGTGGCGAGGGGCGTGTCGACCACTCTGACCGGCTCGAGGTGCCGCCGCGCGGCGCCCAGCCCCTCGAAGAGCCGCAGCCCCTCGCCGAGGACCGCGGGCACCACGTGCAGTTGCAGCTCGTCGATGAGCCCTTCCCCGAGGTACTGCTGCACCGTGCTCGCCCCGCCCGCGATGTCGATGTTCCGGTCTCCGGCGGCGGCCTTCGCCTGGTCGAGGGCGCTGTGGATGCCGTCGTTGACGAAGGTGAAGGTGGTGCCGCCCTCCTTGACCAGGGTCGGCCGTGGGCGGTGGGTCAGCACGAACACCGGGGTCCGGAACGGCGGGTTGTCGCCCCAGAACTCCTCGCCTGTGTCGTACATCATCCGGCCCATGACCACCGCTCCAGTGGTGTCGAACCACTCGCGCATCAGCTCGGAGTCGCGGTTCTCCTCCCCGCCGGTCATCCCCTGGCGCTCCCGCCAGCTCGCCAGGTTGTGGATCCACTCGAAGAGCGGCTCGGCGCCGTCGCCGCCCGGATTGTCGATGGCGACGTTTGTTCCGGCGACGTAGCCGTCGAGGGAGATGGCCATATCTGCGGTCACGGTCACGATGAGGTGCTCCTCAATCCTGGGATGTGCTGCCTACACCCTCACGTCGATCGGGAACCGGCGGAATCGACATGCCCCGCGACACGCGCCAGATCCCGCTGCGACCACATCTCAACCACGTCTCTCGACCACGTCTCTCCAGCACGTCCTTCGAGTACGTCCCTCAAGCGCATCCTTCGAGCGCATCCTCCGGCATCCTTCGAGTAGGTCCTTCGAGCAAGCCCATGCGTGCCTACACCCGCGCGGCATGCACGATCGCGGCAGATGCGGCGATCCGGTCGAGCAGGTACAGGCCGGCGACGCAGAGAGCGATCCAGACCGACAGCACCACAACACCGTTGGCCAGCCCGTCGTGGTGGAAGTAGGCCAGTCCGTCCAGAGCGCGGACGCCGACGCCCGGAGGCATCACCGAGGAGAGCGGCTTCAGCCAGTCGGGCAGAAATTCGGGCGGCAGCACCCCACCGCTGCTGGCGTTCCCCATGACCAGCAGGAAGATCGACGCCAACAGGACTCCGATCGGGCCGAAGATCCGGATCAGGAGTACGGTGGCCGCCCCCACGGCCCCCGCCATCAGCGCCACGAGCCCCGCGATGCCCAGGAAGGGACCGGGTATCGCGCCGAAGGCCGTACTCGCGATGAGTGCCGTTGCGAGTCCGCCGACCACCGCGAACAGCGCCAGACTGCTCACGCGCTGTCCGAAGGAGAGACGTGGTGCCACTTGGTAGGTCACCTGGCCGAAGAGAAAGCCTGCCAGCACCAGCCCGAACGACGCGTAGAAGACCGACAGACCCCGGCTGTCCCCGCTGGAGAGCGGAAGGATGTCGACCACGGGCCATTTCTGGGTTGCCGGCTGACAGCTCGGGGAGCACAGGCCGGCGAGCGGTGCCACCAGCGCGGACACCGCCGGACCGTTCGCGCCCGCGTACACGATCTTGGGATCGCCGCCGTCGGCCAGCAGCGCGGCATACACCTTGCGGTGCTCGACCGCCCAGCGGGCCGAGGCGTTGTCCGGGTACCGGTCGACCTGGAAGCCGTCCGGTGAGACACGCTGCAACCGGACGTCGAAGAGTGCCGCGGTCTTGTCGGACGCGGCGACGGCGACCGGCAGACGGTGTGCCTGGGGCGTATGGAAGGCGGCGAGGAAGACGCTGACGAAGACGAGGCCGATGGTCAGCACAGTGACCACGGGCCTGAGCACTGCCTGCGGGCCGGTGAGCCCCGGCCGCTGGGGCGGGGCGTCGCTCTGCGGACCCGCATAGTGGCGATGTCGCCCCGGGCCCGGTCCCGGGTCGATGTCGGGGAAATGATCGTCGGGGAAGTGATTCTGACTTGTGGATGCGGTGCTGGACATGGTTCCTCGGTCCTCGCCGTATAAGTTAACTTATATAAGCTACCTTACATGTGGAGGCCATCTGTGGCGGTGAGGGATCCCAGCGAGCGCGTCGGCTACCTGATCTGGCAGCTCTCGCAGGCATACATGCAGCGCCTCGAACGGGCATTGGGCCCGCTCGGACTGACCCAGGCGCAATTCGGCACGCTCGTCCGACTGAGCCGGGACGGGGCTCTGTCCAGCGCCGAACTCGCCCGCCGCAGCGGCATCACCGCGCAGTCCATGGGCGCCGCGCTGCGGGGTCTGGTCGAGCGGGGTCTGGTCGAACGGCGCCCCCACCCCACGCACGGAAAGATCATCGAAATGTGCGTCACGCCCGCGGGCGAGGCACTGGCACTACGGGCCGAGACCGCGCTCGAACCGTGCGAGCAGGAGACCCTGGAACCGTTCCAGCCCCAGGAGCGGGAACAGGTACGCAGTCACCTCCGCCGCATGCTCGGCGCCCTCAACCCCCAGGCACTCGGACCGGGGGACGGGAGCCGGCACGAGGGGACATGAGTGGCGGCGCGCTGTTCAGCACTGGGGGAGGGGGAGCCGCCGGTCATCCGTGCGATGGGCGTCGACGTGGGCCGTCGGCAACCGGCGACAACACCGTGTTGGCGGTCGCGCCGCCCGCATGGGAGGGTCGGGAGATCAGGAAGTGACCGGTACGGAGGGGAAGTTCATGGACGGGCGGATCTGGGACGCGCTGGTCGACTCGATGAAGAGCGCGTACACCGCCGGCCTGGAGCAGGGCGCCGTGCCCCGGCCGGTCATCATGCCGCTGGTGCGCGGCGAGTTGGTCGGCCTGACCTGGGTGCGCCCGATCAAGACCGGCGAGGACGCCCTCACCGGCATCGCCCAGCTGTCCAACATCGCTGCCGCGGCCGGCGCGGACGAGGTCGTCCTCGCCTGGGAAACCCATGACGTCGCAACCGCCTGCGAGCTGCCCCTCGTCGGCCCGGCCCCGTGCCTGAACATGGTCCACGCCACCCGCGAGGGGCATGTGCTGCACCAGTTCCCGTACGACGAAGAGGTCCTGGCCCGCAGCCCCGAGGGCGGGTCCTTCGTCGCGCCCGACTGGCAGCCGGGCCCCGCGCCCCAGCCCGGCGGCGAACTGGCGCTGCCCATCCAGGCCGCCGTCAACTACTCCTTCATCCCGATGGACATGGACCACCCCAACCCGTTCGGTGTCACCGTCGTCCTCATGGAGGAGGACGGCTACAAGGTGCGCCTGACGGAGACGTTCGCGCACTGAACCCGACCGGGATCGCAGGGGATCGAAGCGGATCGAGGGGGATATCGCGGGCAGTGAGTTGACTTGGGCTTACGGCCCACATCTCATCCGCGCTCGCGGAGGTACGCCTCCAACTCGGCGGCCCCGGCCAGCATCGCGCGCCCACGGGCGGACAGTCTGCCGTGCCAGTCGCGCAGGGTGGCCTCCAATGGCTCCGGCCCGCCGGCCTCCCGTACCTGGGTGATCAGCGGGGCGATCTGCTCCAACAGGTAGCCGCCCCGCCTGAGTTGGTGGACCAGCCTGGCGTCCCGTACGGCGGCCTCGTCGTAGACGCGGTACCCGGTGAGCGGGTCGCGGCGCGGGTGCACCAGCCCGGCGCGCTCCCACTTGCGCAGCGTCGCGGGCCGGATGCCGAGCTCACCTGCCAGCGGCCCGATGAACCTGTCGGCAGGCCCGGACGCTGCGTTGGGCTCTGACGCTGCCTCGGGCCCGGACGCCGCAGCGGGCCCCAGGCTGCGGAGGGCGCGCTCCACGGCCTGGAGGGTCCGCCGGTCGTCGAGGAGCTGGGCGTGGCTCTCGTCGATGAGGTGCAACGCCTCATCGACCGCGCCCTCGTTCACCGCCCGCATGATCGACGTCGCAGTCTGGTGGCCGTGGCCGGGCACCAGGGCGAGGAACGCGCGCAGGGCCTGCGCGTGCAGCGGGGTGTAGGTGCGGTAGCCGTGGGGTGTGCGAGCGGCGGCCGGAAGGATGCCGGCCTCCTCGTAGTTCCTGATCGCCTGCGTGGACAGACCGTGCCCGCGTGCCAGATCGATCGGCCTGAGCCGCTCACCCCTTTGAAGGTTTTGTCCCATGGTCCTGTCGATATCGCGGAGAAGTTTCAACCGAAAGTTCAACGATAGCGTTGAAGGCATGGCTACTGACATCAAGGACACCGTCCATGCCGTCGAGGCCGCCGCCGTCATGAGGCTGCTCCCGGCCCGGCCGCGGCTGCTCGCTCTGGGCGAGCCCACCCACGGCGAGGACACTCTGCTCGACGTGCGCAATGAGCTCTTCCGGCAGCTCGTCGAGCAGGAGGGGTACCGGACGATCGCGATCGAGAGTGACTGCATGATGGGCTCGGTCGTGGACGACTACGTCACCTCGGGCACGGGCGCCCTCGACGAGGTCATGGAGCGTGGATTCAGCCACGGTTGGGGCGCGTTCGCGGGCAACCGCGAGCTGGTGCGCTGGATGCGCGCCCACAACGACGGCCGGCCCGAGTCCGAACGGCTCCGCTTCGCCGGTTTCGACGGCCCGTTGGAGATCACCGGCGCCGCGAGCCCCCGGCAGGCCCTCACCGCACTCCACGACTACCTCTCGGCCCGGGTGGACACGGACCTGCTCCCCTGCACCGTGGAAAAGCTCAACCACCTGCTCGGCGCTGACGACCGTTGGTCCAATTCCGCCGCGATGATGGACCCGGCCCAGTCCGTGGGGCAGTCGGCCGAGGCGGGGGAGTTGCGACTGCTCACCGACGATCTGGTGGCGCTGTTCGACGCACAGACCCCACACCTGATCACGGCGAGTTCGCGGGACGACTGGGACCGCGCACGCCTGTACGGGCGCACCGCCATCGGCCTGCTGCGCTACCACCACTGGATGGCAGACACCTCACCGAGCCGCATGACGTGGCTGGTCGGCCTGCGGGACCAGATGATGGCCGACAACCTCCTCGCCCTCGCCGAACGGGGCCCGGCACTCGTCCACGCCCACAACGGCCATCTCCAGCGGGCCAAGAGCACGATGCGGATGGGCGGCCGGCCCGTGCAGTGGTGGAGCGCGGGCGCGCTCGTGAGCTCCCAACTGGGCGAGCGGTATGCCTTCCTGGCCACGGCCCTCGGCACGATCCGGCACCAAGGAGTGGACGTCCCGCCGCCGGACACCGTCGAAGGCCTCCTGTACGGGCTCCAGGAGGACCGCAGCGTCATCGACGCCCCTCGGCTGGCCACCACCCTCGACGCCACGCGGCCCGCTCCCCGCGTGTCCCCGTACTACGGCTACTCCCCGCTCGACCCGGCACACCTGGACGCAACCGACGGGATCGTGTTCGTCAGGGATGTCCCCGCCGCCGAGAGCCGAGCGACGCAATCTGCTCAGACAGTGTGACACCGGTCGTGACACTGACACGGTCACACCTTTGATAGGGTGATCACAGTGTTCCGGGCGCCGCTGACACATTCCCCCGTGATAGGTGCCCGGAACGCAAATACCTGTGACTGGAACCGCAGGTGCAGCGCCTGGGCGCCACTCGATCCCCCGACGGGTGGCGCCCGGGATCATTCACCACGGGAGCGCGCGGCGGCCGTCCCGTTCATGGGTACGGCGGCCTCCCACGGAACCAGCTATCCCGACCGGGAGTACGTCAACGGGAGTACGTCTAGGAGTGCTTCGCGCGGTACAGGCCCCGGCCGGTCCGCTGGACACGGGAGGCACCGACGAGGCGGTCGAGGGTGCTGCGGATGCCGTTGATGCTTCCGCTGTCGGTGTCACGGCCGAGTGCCGCGGCGACATCGCGGGCCCGCACATCGGCGTCGCCGACGCCGGCGAAGTACTCCATGATCTGCTCGGTGAGCCTGCCGTAGTTCGTCTGCCCGTCCGTGTCGGTGCCGGCGGCAGGAGGGCGTGTTGCACCCTTGGCGCTCTGTGGCTTCCGAGGCCGGGGTGCGGGCTTCGGGCCGGCGTCCGCAGGTTCGACGGAGGTCCTGTCGGTCTGCGGTTCAGCGGTCTCCGCAGCCTGGCCCTGTTGCGCGGCCGCGGCACCGGCCGTTGCCGTGGAAGCCGCGACGGCCGGGTTGAGCATCAGGGTCTCGAGGGCACTGAGGGCGCGCTGCACCGAGCCGAGATGCGCCACGACAGCGGCCAACTCCCGCTCCAGCGCCTGCTTCTGGACCTGCAGGCGGGACAGTTCCTCCTGAAGGCTTTCAGCCGTGATCTCGATATTGTGCGCCGCGCGGGTTGCGGAAACCATGTGTTCCTCTCATCCTCAAGCCCCCGTACCGCGCCCCGGCTCACATGCCGTGCCGTTCGGTCCGAACGCGGGAACCGGGTTCCCCCGACATCATATGCAGCGCCCCCTCCGAACGTAGAAACACTGGAAACATCAGACAGTGTGAGGGCGGTGGGAGGACGTGCGGTGCGACATGTTGTGCAGTGCGTCGGAGACCGCCTCGATACGCGCGTCGACGGTACCGATCTCCTCCTGGAGCAGGCGGAGGCGGGCCTCGAGCAGGGCGGCCTCGGCCGCCAGGGACACACCGGCGGCGAAGGGGTCGGAGTGCTCGTCTGAGTCTGGTGGCATTGCGCGTCTTTCTGCTGCTCAAGTCGATAGTCGTAGGCAACCGTGTGTGCGGACGGTCAGCAGGGCCGGCCGCGCCCCTCGCTGCACATCGGGACTGCACATCGGACGCCGTCCCGACGACGGGCTGCTCCGGAGCTGAGCGGTCGGCCTGCGCCTCAACGTAGGCCACGACCGCACATGTAGTTGAATGTTCATCGGTTCGGTGCGTCACAGTGTGAGACAGTGTTTTCCGTTGCCGGTACAAACCCGAGCCGCTTGCGAGCTGTCCCCCGACCTGTCACGAGCCGCCGCGGCGCGGCTGCATGTCACACATGCGGCGGCTACTCGGTCTCAGGTGGTAGCCCCCGGCATTCCTGCGCAGGGATGAGAAAGACCATGATCGAAATCCGGGGTCTCCTGCCGCATCACGAACATTGGAGGTGTGCTTGCCCATGGCTGCCGAACGAGGAGATGACAGCCTCTCTTGGAGCGGACGGGCGGCTTGCCTGCGCGAGGACCCCGATCTCTTCTTTCCCATAGGAAGCAGCGGGCCGACGCTCATCCAGATCGACGAGGCCAAGGCCGTCTGCCGCCGTTGTCCTGTCGTCAAGCAGTGCCTCAACTGGGCCGTGCGGGTGGGGCAGGTCGAAGGCATCTGGGGCGGGATGACGGAGAGCGAACGCCGCGCGATGAAGCGGCATCGCGAAGCCCGCCAGATCGAAGACACGGTCACCACGGCGGCGTGACGAGACGGCCCGGAGCGGGGCGCAACGCTTTTCGACGATCCGTGAATGGTGGTAGGGGTATGAGTGACGGGAGCCAGGAAAAGGAAGGGCGGCCGGCAGGCAAGGGGGAAAGGGTCGCCGAATGGGTTGACGGTCGCTTCGGCGTGTACAGCCTGGTCAGGGCGAAAGCGCGACGGGCTTTCCCGGATCACTGGTCGTTCATGCTGGGAGAGATCTGCCTCTACAGCTTCATCGTCATCGTCGTCACGGGTGTGTATCTGACGTTGTTCTTTCATCCGTCGATGAAGGAAGTGCAATACAGCGGCAGCTTCGCACCGATGCGCGGTCAGATGGTGTCGGAGGCCTTCAATTCGACCATGCACATTTCCTTCGACGTCCGTGGTGGTCTGCTGATCCGGCAGGCCCATCACTGGGCAGCGCTGGTGTTCGTGGCTTCCCTGCTCGTTCACATGATGCGCGTGTTCTTTACGGGTGCCTTCCGCAAGCCTCGCGAACTCAACTGGGTGTTCGGGTTCCTGCTGTTGATTCTCGGAATGTTCGCCGGGCTGACGGGATACGACCTCCCGGACGACCTTCTTTCGGGGACCGGACTCGCCGTCGTGAACGGAACGATTCTTTCCGTCCCCATCGTCGGAACGTACCTTTCGATGTTCCTCTTCGGGGGCGAGTTCCCGGGGCACGATCTGGTGGCGCGTTTCAACACCATCCATGTGCTGCTCATCCCCGCCCTCATGGTGGGACTGCTTGCCGTCCATCTGTTCCTGGCCCTCCGCCACAGGCACACGCAGTACCCCGGCCCGGGACGTAGCGAAAAGAATGTCGTGGGAGTGCCGCGCAAGGTGCGTACCGTAAAGTCCGCGGGACTCTTCTTCATGGTCACCGGCTTCATCTTCGTCGTCGCCGCGGTCGCACAGATCAATCCGATCTGGCAGTACGGCCCCTACCGTGCCGACCAGGTTTCTGCCGGTTCGCAGCCGGACTGGTACATGGGTGTGGCGGACGGGCTGCTGCGGGTCATGCCCGGCTGGGAAGTCGACTTCTGGGGCCACACCCTGGCTCTGGACAACCTGATCCCGCTGCTGGTGGGCGTTGGCCTCTTCCTCGCCATGGGCGCATATCCGTTCGTCGAGGCCTGGGTGACCGACGACGACCGTGAGCACCACCTTCTCGACAGGCCACGAAACCGCCCGGTGCGCACGGCACTTGGTGTCGCATGGATCGGGTTCTATCTGGTGGCCCTGATCGGTGCCGCGAACGACATCATCGCCGTACGCTTCCATGTCTCCGTCGAATCGGTGACGTGGGCGGTTCGCATCGGACTCTTCGTCGTACCGCTTGCGGCTTATGCCACGGCGAAGCGGTGGGCGCTCGGTCTCCAGCGCCGAGACCGCGACGAAGTGCTGCACGGCCGTGAGACCGGGAACATCAAACGTCTGCCGAACGGAGAATTCATCGAGGTGCACGAACCACTGAGTCAAGAGCAACTGCACGTTCTTACCCAGCACGAGCAGTACAAGCCGATCGGTTCCGGCGTTGCGTCGCGGAACGGGAATGATCCCGGTGCCGGATTCCGCCTCGCTCAGCGCCTGCGTGCCGGTCTCAGTCAGAATTTCTACGGCGAAGGCACGCAGATCACCAAGCCAACTGCGCAGGAGTACAAGGAGATCACCAGTAAACAGGGAGGCTGATCTCGGTTCGGGCCCAGAAGAAACGACCTGACTGAGTCCGATCAGGCCGACGTCGCCGTGCCGTCGAGCCGCATGGTGCGGATTTCCTTGCGGGAGGAGATGCCGAGTTTCGAGAACACCTTGCGGAGGTGCCATTCGACCGTGTGCGGGCTGAGGAACACCTGGGCGCCGATCTCCGGGTTCGTCAGCCCGTCGCCGGCCAGACGAGCGATCTGTGCTTCCTGGGGAGTGAGCGCCGAGCGGGTCGCGGCGGTGCGTCTGGGCACCTTCGCGCCCGTGGCCTTGAGCCCGCGTCGTGCGCGTTCCGCGAACGCCTCGGCCCCGATGTGGTTGAGCATCTCGTGGGCGGCGCCCAGTTCGGCACGGGCATCGGCCCGGCGGTTCTCGGCGCGCAGCCACTCGCCGTACAGGAGCCGGGAGCGGGCCAGGTCCATCCGGACCGCGGTGTTGCCGAGCCGCTCGATCGCCTCGCGGTACAAGGCCTCGGCGGCCTGCCCCTCGCTCACCAGAGCGCGGACACCGGCCGAGGTGCCAAGGGCCCAGTCGGTGCCGCTGGCCTGCGCCATGTCGCTGATCCTCCGGACCGCCTCGGCCGCCTGCGCCGGCCGTCCGAGTCGTACCGACGCCTCGATGAGTTCGACCGTCGACTGGAGGGACAGGCCGAGTTCCTGCGGGTTCTCGCAGCCGCGCCGGGCGGCCGCGTAGGCGTCCTCGTACCGGCCCAGACCGTTGTAGAGCACGGCCGCCGCCCATTGCGTGGCGGTCACCACCTTGCCTTCGCCGCGTAGCAGGCGGTCCTGGGTGATGGCCTCGATGGCCTGGTGGGTCGCGGCCTCCCGGCCCTTCCACGGCTCCACGACCAGCGCTCCGTAGTGAGCGAAGAAGCTGCTGCCGGTCGCCTCGCCGATGGAGGCCGCCTCGGCGACCAGGGAGTCGGCGTTGGCGAGGTCACCGGCGAAGACCCGGTTCGACAGGCGCAGGAGGAGAGCCGACGGCAGGACGGACAGAGCTCCCGAATCGCGTGCCTGGTCGACCAACCGCTTCGAGAGCACGGACCAGGTGTCGAAGTCCCACACGCTGTGCGCCAGGCGGCACGCGAGCGGGAGCCAGCCGAGGCCCTCCTCCTTCGAGACCTCGTCGGTGCGGAACGAGGCCAGAGCCTGGAGCAGCATCGGCGCGCCGACGGCGTAGCCCTCTGTGGTCACCCGCGCCACGCCGTCCAGGAGGAGATCGTCGCGGGTCGGTTCGGCGGGCGTCGGTGCGCTCAGTACGGCCTCGGCCACCTCGAGGACCCCGCCCCTCGGCAGCCGGCCGGCGGTGAGAGCCGCGTAGATCGCGTCCCGGTAGGTCTCCCGGGAGAGTCTCGAGTCGAGCGGCACGAGTCGCTTGGCCGCTTCGAGCATCAGCGGCAGGCCCGCGCTGGCGCTCTTGGACGCGGACATGATCCGGCCGCGCAGCAGTTTCGACTGTGCGGATCCGAGCTCGTCGAGCGGACCCAGCTCCGCCGCGTCCGCCAGCTCTCGCGCGGCGTCGAACGCACCGGCCTGGTACTTGGCCTGCGCCGCTGCCAACGCCCTGGCCCCCCGGCGCACCGGGTCCGGGGTCAGCTCGGCGGCCCGATCGAGAAAGGCCGCCGCGGCGGCTACTCCGCCGCGCGCCTGCGCCCGGTCCGCCGAGCGCTCCAGTTCCGCGGCCACCGTCTCGTCGGGTCCCGCCGTCGCGCGCGCGAGATGCCACGCCCGACGATCGGGGTCGAGCTGAGCGTCGGTCGCGTCCGCCAGCGCCCTGTGTACGTCGCGCCGCCCGTCCCGGCCTGCCGCGCGATAGGCCGCCGAGCGCACCAGCGGGTGCCGGAAGCGCACCCACGCGCCGAGAGTGATCAACCCTGCCGCTTCGGCGTCCATCGCGGCGGCGTCCATGGCGATTCCCAGCCGCTCGGCCGCACGCCGCAGCAACATCACGTCGCCGACCGGCTCGGCGGCGGCGGTGAACAGCAGGCGCTGGGTCTCGGCCGGGAGCGACTCGATGCGGCGGAGAAAGCCCTGCTCGATCTGCCCCGACAAGGGCTGCGCGTCGGGACGTACGAAGCCACCGGCCAGGTCCACGGGGGTCAGTCCGCGAGGCAGTTCCAGCAGGGCGAGCGGGTTGCCGCGGGTCTCGGCGACGATGCGGTCGCGCACCCGGTGGTCGAGCGGACCGGTGACGACCGAGGCGAGGAGCTTTCGGGAGTCGCCCTCGGTCAGCCCCGTCACCGGAAGCTCGGGGAGACCGGCGAGCATCTCGACGGCGGTCGGCTCGCGGACGGCGAAGACGAGCACGATCGACTCCGCGAACAGCCGACGGGCGACGAACTCCAAGGTCTGCGCCGACACGCGGTCCAGCCACTGCGCGTCGTCGATGAGGCAGACCAGCGGCTCGTTCCCCCCGGCGTCCGCGAGGAGGCTCAGCGTGGCCAGACCCACCAGGAACCGGTCGGGCGCATCGCCGCCACGCAGCCCGAACGCCGTGCGCAATGCGTCGCGCTGCGGCTCGGGAAGACTGTCGAGGCCTGCCAGCAGCGGGGCGCACAGCTGGTGCAGGCCGGCGTAGGAGAGCTCCATCTCGGACTGGACGCCCGACGCCCTGACGACGCGGCAGCCGCCGGCATGATCGAGGAGGTACCTCAAGAGCTCGGTCTTCCCGATCCCCGCCTCGCCGCGCAGGACCAGGGCCGCGCTTCGCCCGGATCTGGCGCCTGCCAAGAGGTCGTCGAGGATCCGGCACTCGGTTCGCCGCCCGAGGAGTCCGGCTCTGGAACCGCGGCTCGTCATGACAGCCTCCCCGCAGCAGAATAGACCGGCTTCCTGGGTACGTCTCCTGATCTCTGCGGCCGTGACTGGTGCATGGCACGTCATCTCTGCAGACGAGACGGGTGCATCACACGTCATCTCCGCGGACGTGACGGGTGTGCATCGCACGTCGGCGAAGCGGTCCCGGCCTGCTTCGTGCGCCGCCGGACGGGGTGTCCCCGGGGGCTCGGCCACGGATCCGCCCCCGTAACCACGTAGTCGGCCACGGGTTTCCACGGGCGCGATCGGCCACCCCCTGGCGCGACGTTGGTCTCAGCCGCATTTCTAGCCGCTGACCCACGGAGCAGAGGAGCAGATCGTGGACACGCATCCGGTCGAAGCCACGCGAGGTCGGGAGATGGCGGGCATGACGGCCGACCCGACACTGGGCGAACTGGAGAACGCGACGTCGGTGTTCGTCCGCGCCAAACCAGGACTCCTCAAGATCGCCAACCGGATCGTCGGGAACGCGAGCGAGGCCGAGGACGTCCTCCAAGAGGCATGGCTTCGCTGGCAGGGCACGGATCGCACGGTCGTCGTGAACCCGCCGGCGCTGCTCAGGACGACAACCGTCCGGCTGGCCATCAACGTCGTGCAGTCCGCCTGGCGGCGCCGGGAATCCTGCGCCAGTCCCTGGCTCCCGGAAACGGTGGACGCCCACGCGACCCCGGAAGCAGCGGCCGAGCGGCACGACTCCGTCGAGCGAGCGGTGCTCCTGCTGATGGAGACGCTGACGCCGAGGCAACGTGCGGCCTACGTCCTGCGGGAGGGTTTCGGCTACCCGTACCGCCAGATCTCCGAGCTCCTGCACCTCAGCGTCGCCAATACGAGGCAGCAGGTGTCGCGCGCCCAGGAGCGTCTCGCCGCGAACCGTCCCGGGCAGCCGGTGGACTCCGTCGCGCACCGGCGTCTGGTTCAGGCGTTCCTCGCGGCCGCCCAGTCCGGTGACCTCGCGCCCCTGGAGAGGATCCTTTCCGCGGACGCCGACCACCCGCCCGCCCTCAGTCCGGTGCCGTGCGCTGCGAGCGAATAGTCGCCGTCGTACACCTGCGGGCGTTGTCGGTTACCGGGAGGGCCGGTCGGGGTTTCCTTGCGGGCTGGGGGTCCGGTAGTGGTGCGCCAGCGCGTGGAACGCTTTCTTCGGTTCCCAGGGCAGGCCGGGGTAGGTGCGTTCGTCCGGGGGATACCCGCTGTGCTCGTCGAGGATCTTGGCGATTCCGTAGGAGGCGAGGTCGGGATCGGGGCCGGTGCGGCGGTGCGGGGTGGCGTAGCCGGCGAAGCTGAACCAGAAGACGGCGTCGACGCCCTCCTCCTCGAAGATCGGCATGAGGTCGTCGAGGTAGCGGGCCTGTTCGCCCTCGTCGCGTACCAGGTCCGGCTTGGGGGTGACGTCGTCCGCCTCCATGGCCACGTGCCGGCCCGCGCCGCCGTAGTCGCCCGCCCCGCGGAAGGTGCAGCAGCCGACCTCCATGACGGCGACCGGCTTGCCGTGGGTGAACTCCTTGCGCAGGTCGTCAGGGTAGGTGGCGGCGTTGCGCAGGCCCCGGAAGGCGTCCAGGCCCACGATGTCGAACGGACTCCAGTCCACCCCGTCCAGGGGGCAGGAGGCGTAGCTGACGGGGCCCGCGAACAGCGGCCGGACGGTGCGGACGACGTCGCCGACGAACGCGTTGACCTTGTCGGGGACGGGCCGGAGGGCGGCTTCGCGGTCGGGCCCTGCCAGGACCGGGATGCGGTCGTTGAAGGTGTCGCCGGGCAGGTAGCCGCGGGCGAACAGACTCAGTTCGCAGCCGGTGACCAGGACGACGTCGGCGCCGTCGCGGCGCAGCCGTTCGGCTCGCTCGGCGCAGTCGGCGAAGTACGGCAGCATCTGCGCGTCGGTCATCTCGCAGGGGAACGGCGAGAACCAGACCTCCAGGCCGGCGTCCGCCGCGAGCCGCGCCGTGGTCTCGATGCGGTCCGGGTCGCCGCCCGTGATGCGGATCGCGGTGCAGTGCAGGTCCTCGGCGATGACCCGCATGTCGCGCGCGACGACGTCGGCGTCGAAGACGGGCCGGGAGGTGTCGCCGTTGGGAAAGGTGCCGGTGTCGTAGTGGATGCCCTTGCCACGCATGCCTTGCGCCTCCGAGGAGAGTCCGTGTGTCCCTTACGGCGCGATCGTCGAGGCTCAAGCGGCGTCAGAGTCAAGGGCGGACGGTGCCCGGCCGGGGCCGGAGGAGATCCGTCAGCTCTCAACCGGGGAAAGCCGGCGCAGGGTGGCGGCGATGGCGCTCATCCGTTCGTCGACGTTCACCAGGCTTTGGCGAAGCTCGGCGACACGGGTCTGGAGCTCGGTGGCTTCAGCGGCCAGCGCCAGGACTGTGGCCGTGATGTCGGCGCGGCTCTCCGTGGCCCGGGTCATGGGGTGTCCTTCCGCGGCAGTGGCCGGAATGAAGGGGGCTGCACTGGGATGACTGCTGGGGGTGGCCCCTGCCGGCAGGGGCCACCCCCAGGGCTCACTTCTGCTGCGCGAGCCAGTCGGCGAACCGGATCTGGGCGATGTGCGCGTCCGGACCCGGCAGGAGCGTGGTCTCCTTCAGCACGACACCCCAGTACGGGGCGTGCTCGTCCGTGACCACCGTGCGCGGGTCGCCCTTCGCGGCGAGCCCCTTGCGGATGAGTTCGTCGAGCGGGAACGCCTCGGGGCCGCCGACCTCCACCACGCCGTTGACCGGGGCACCGACCGCCGCACGGGCGACGGCAGCGGCCACGTCGTCGGAGGCCATGGGCTGGATCTTGGCGGGGGACAGACGCACGGTGTCACCCTGGGTGGCCTCGTCGGCGATCGCCTTCACGAACTCGAAGAACTGGGTGGCGTGGACGATGGAGTAGGGAGTGCCGGACGCCCCGATCAGCTCTTCCTGGACCTGCTTGGCGCGGAAGTACCCGCTGTCCTGGAGGCGATCGGTGCCGACCACGGACAGCGCCACATGGTGGGTCACGCCGGCCTCGGCCTCCGCCTTCAGGATGTTGGTCGTGGAGGTGCGGAAGAACTCCATGACGGGCCCGTCCTCGAACGAGGGGGAGTTCGACACGTCGACCACGACCGACGCGCCCTGCAGGACCTCGGCCAGCCCCTCGCCCGTAAGGGTGTTGACGCCCGTGTTGGGAGCGGCCGCGACCGCCTCGTGCCCGTGCTCGGTGAGTTTGCCGACCACCTTCGAGCCGATGAGCCCGGTTCCACCGATCACTACGACCTTCATGACGAATTCCTCTCGGAGGTTTATGTGGTGCGGCGCGCATTGCGCGCATTCCGCGACGAGCTGCTCACCGCCGTCGGACACATCCGGTCTGTATGAGGAGTGACAGGGCAGCGACTCTCTTTGTGACAGGGTTCGCGGGAATCGAGAGGATTCCCCGACTGCCTCGGAGCGTTGTCCGGAGAGTTTTACGAGGTCATTCGGCGAGCTTTCCGTCGGTCGAGACCTCTTCCATCAGAGAGGAAATCTCGTCGGGGATGGCCGGAATGCTCTCGCGGGAGATACCCGCTGTCGGGGACCACACGAGATTGACCTGCAGAGCGGGATCCAGTTCCGGGTAGTCGCTGCGGTTGTGGCAGCCGCGGGTCTCGCGACGCTCCAGTGCCGCTTCGAGGGTTGCCCGGGCCGCCAGGGCGGCGGACTTGAGGTCGAAGGCGTGGGCGAGGTCCTGATAGCCGGCGATGTCCGGGTGGACGCCGACGGCCTCCATCCTCTTCTCGATCACGGCGAGTTCCGCCAGCCCGGCCCGCAGGCCCTCTTCGTCGCGTACGACTCCCGCGTGCTCGGTCATGGTGTTGCGGATGGCGCGTTGCAGGGCGCGGACGTTCTCCGGGCCGTCGGTCGCGAGCAGGTCGTCGACCTCCGCGCGGGCGTCCGCGATCGCCGACGCCGACCGGGGCTGCGCGGTCAGGGACAGCGAGTAGGCGGCCGCCGCCCGGCCGGTGAGGCGGCCGAAGACCAGCAGCTCGATGAGGCTGTTCCCGCCGAGGCGGTTGGCGCCGTGCAACCCGCTCGAGGCCTCACCGATGGCGAACAGGCCACGCACGTCCGTGCTGTGGTCCTCGGGACGCACCCACACCCCGCCCATCGAGTAGTGCGCGGTGGGTGCGATCTCGATCGGTTCGCGGGTGATGTCCAGCATCTGGAGGTCCAGAAGAGTCTGGTAGACGCGGGGCAGTCGCGTCATGATCGTCTGCCGTGGCAGGTGGGAGACGTCGAGCCACACGCCGCCCTTGGGGGTTCCCCGCCCTTCCTTGATCTCCGTGTAGGCGGCCAGGGCCACCCGGTCGCGGGTGGACAGCTCCATGCGTTCGGGGTCGTAGCGGGCCATGAACCGTTCCCCGAGCGCGTTGCGCAGGATCCCGCCCTCACCGCGGGCGGCCTCGCTGACCAGGGTGCCGGCCGCGTTCTCCGGTTCGATGATCCCGGAAGGGTGGAACTGCACGAGTTCGGGATCGCGCAGGCGGGCTCCGGCCTCCGCGGCCAGGCGGAAGGAGTCCCCCGTGTTCTCGTCGCGCCGCGAGGACGTACGCCGCCAGATGCGGGTGTGGCCGCCCGCGGCAAGGATGACGGCGTCGGCGTGGATGAGGTAGCGCTTTCCGTCCGTGAGGTCGAAGCCGTACGCGCCGAAGACGGCGCCGTCATGCACCAGCAGCCGCGTGATGTAGATGCCGTCGAGCACCGGGATGTCCAGCTGGTCCGCGCGCCGGATGAGCGTGCGCTGGATCTCCAGGCCGGTGTAGTCGCCCGTGAAGGCGGTCCGCCGGAACTTGTGCGCGCCGAAGAAGCGCTGGGAGATCCGGCCGTCCTCCTCCCTGGCGAAGGCCATGCCGAAGCGTTCCAGGTCGTCGATGCCCCGGGCGGCACCCTGGGTGACGATCTCGACGGTGCGCGGATCGGCCAGCAGATAGCTCTCCTTGAGCGTGTCGGCCGCGTGCTGCTGCCAGGTGTCCTCGGGATCCATGGTGGCCAGGGCAGCGTTGATCCCTCCGGCCGCGAGCGCCGTATGGGCGTCCTCCTTGGGGCGCTTGCCGACCGCGAGCACGTCGATGCCCGCCTCCGCCAGCTCGATCGCCGCTCGCAGACCGGCACCTCCGGTGCCGATCACCAGCACCATGGTGGATAGATGTTGTTCGGTGATAGCCACAGTCCGCTCCGATCGCGAGAGTCATCACTAGGTAGGACCAGGTCGGGGCGGGATCTGTGACACCTCGCGGCGCAACCGATGCCGGCGGCCGGGAAGGCGGCGCGATCGTCGTCGGCGATCCCCGCCAGACCGCCGTCATCGCGTGAGGGCACAGCGAGTCGGCCTTGCTCAGGAGACGGGCGGCGATCTCCGGATCGACGTCCGGCGACTTGACCACCGGGTCGACGTGCGGGAGGTGGCCGTCGTGGTGAAGTCGGGTGTCACCCACGTTGTGACAGCCGTCCTCCCAGGCCCTCGAACGGCACTTCCCAGCACGCGGTGTGCGATGCCGAAGCGACGGGGACGTGCCGTGCGGCCAGTACGGCGGGATCGGCCCGCTCGGGCAGTGCGGCAAACCCGCACTGTTCCAGTTCCGCGATCACCTGTGCGCGCGAGGCCGGCCACAGCCAGAACGTTTCGCTGTGTTCTCGCAGCACACCCTCTTCACCTCGCACCCAGTAGTCGAAGCGTGTGCGGATGCGGTCCGCGTCGGCCGTCTCCACCCTGCGCCCTCCGTACTCGTGTCGGCCGACCCACTGGGGCGGGAGGACATACGTGGTCTCGTGACGCGGGAGGCGGGCGGGCGGGAGTTGGAGGAGCAGCACGCCTCCCGGTACGAGGGCCTTGGCGACGGCCGGCCACAGGGCGCGCCGCGAGGCCGGGGGAAGGCAGGCGATCGTGTTGTGGCACACGGCCACATCGGCCACGGCGTGCAGTGCGGCCTCATCGAGCGTGTGGGGGTGCACCGTCACCCGCATCCTCAGCTCGGCGGGCAGGGCTGCCAGGCGCGTCATCAGCGGGCAGCGCATGGAATGCGCGGGCTCGACCGCGTGAACGGGGACCTGCGATTCCATGAGGCTCATGACCGTGACACGTCCGGTTCCGGCACCGACGTCGAGCACACCGACACGGGCGCTGCCGACATCGCGGCCGTAGAACCGGCGTACGCGTGCCGCGTCCCGCTCGCCCTGCAGGACGTCGTAGAACTCCGCACTGATCGCATAGGCGTCCGGCTCCTCCCGGCCGGGGGGAGCGACGGAGACATCTGACGGAGAAGGGCGCATATCCAGCAAGACCAACCATGGACCTCATCTGTGACAGTCGAGTCCCGTACCCATTGTCGGCCAGGTGCACTTTGTCGGCCAGGTGCACTGCGTACGACAGACCTCACAGCACTGTTGTGACACCGAGTGGATCAGTGCGAGCGGCGGTGTCTGTCACAGACCCGGCAGGTGCTCGGTCATCACTTGGAGACAGTGCGACAACCACGGAGGTGCAGCACAGTGTCAAGCAAGGACTCAGCGGGATCTTCCGACGCACAGCAGGATTCCCCGACGTGGATGGCCGCGGCGACGATGCTGCAGGACGCCAAGCCGCCCCACATCCCCGAGGGAGCCTCGGGCATGACCGTCCTGATCGAGTGGCCGCCCGGTGCGACGGGTACGCCTCCGCACCGCCACTCGGGACCGGCCTTCGGCTACGTACTCGAGGGCGAGGTGCTCTTCGAGTTGGAGGGAGAGCCGGAACGCGTCATCAAGGCCGGTGACACGTTCTGGGAGCCAGGCGGCGACGTCATCCACTACCAGGACGGCAACGCCGGCGCGGACGTGCCCTGCCGGTTCGTCGTGACCATGTTGTGTGCGCCGGATGCGCCGATGCTCACGCTGGTCGACGAGGAGGAACTGGCCCAACGGGCCCATTTGCGTGCTCCGCGCCCCGCGAACTGACCTGCGGCTTTCTGCCGCCAGGTCGCTGTGACCGAAGCGGACCCGCTCCGTGGGAGGGCAGGCGGGCATGTGTGCCACCGACGTCGTGAGCTCCCTGCTGACGGTGCTGTTCGCGGCCGCGGCCGTCCACGCACTGCGGCGCCGTGTCCTGCCACGGAGCCCCGGCCGGCGCAGGCGCGTCGACGGCGTTCTGCACACCGTCATGGCCGTGGCCATGGCAGCCATGCTGTGGGGCGGGGAGGCCATGGTGCCCGCGAGGGTGCAGGTGGCCTTCTTCGTGGGTGCCGCACTGTGGTTTCCCGTGTCCGCCCTCAGCCGGCGGCACGGGACACGACTGAGCGAGGCGGCGCGGAACGCGCCGTCCGCGGTCGGCATGGCCGCGATGGCCTGGATGGCCCGCCCGATGGTGAGTCCGGGACACCACGCCCTGGCCGCCGCCCACGCCGGTCACCCCATGGGGGAGCAGGCGACCCACGGCGCCGGGACCGGCGTACTGGTGCTGTGTCTTCTCGCATACGCCCTGAGATCGCTCACACGTGACATGCCGGGGCTGCGACGCAGCGCGGACGACTCGCCCGCCTGCTCCACCAAGGAGCTCTACGGCCACTTCTGGGAGGGCGCGACGCACCTCGGCACGGTCGTGATGCTCCTCATGCACCCATGACAGCCGAGTCGGGGGCGGCACCGGGCGTTGATAGCGTCGCCATGTGCCGTGCCGGCCGGTGCGGTGTTCAGCTCGACCGAGAGAGACGTGATGTCCCCGACGATTCGCAGGGCCGTGATCCCCGCCGCCGGACTCGGCTCCCGTCTGCTGCCCCTCACGAAGGCGACGCCGAAGGAGATGCTCCCGGTCGGCGACAAGCCGGTCATCGAACACACCGTGCGCGAGCTGGTGGACTCCGGCATCACCGACATCACCATCGTCGTCTCCGGCGGCAAGAGCCTCATCCAGGACCATTTCCGCCCCAACCCCGCCCTCGTTGACCAACTTCGCCAGGACGGCAAGACGGCCTACGCGGACGCGGTGGAGGAGGTCGCGGAGCTGGCCCGCCGCGGCCACATCACCTATCTCGACCAGCACGGCCCGTACGGCAACGGCACCCCGGTGCTGAACGCCGCCCGTTCCTTCGGCGACGAGCCCGTGCTGGTGCTGTGGCCCGACGACGTCTTCGTGGCCGAGGTCCCCCGCGCCCAGCAGCTGATCCGCGCGTACGAGCAGACCGGCTGCCCGGTGCTCGCCCTGCTGCCCATGGACCCCACCGAGTCCCAGCGCTACGGCGTGCCCATCGTCAAGGAAGACCTCGGTGACGGCCAACTGCGCATCACCGGCCTGGTGGAGAAGCCCGAGCCCGCCGCCGCCCCGTCGTCGTACGCGGCCATCGGCGGCTACGTCGTCACCCCCGGCATCATCGACGAACTGCGCGAGCAGACCCGCCGCTGGTACGAGCGCAGGACCGGCGAGGTCTACCTGACCGACGCCATCAACGCCTACGCCTCCACCCGCGCGGTGTACGGGCAGGTCATCAAGGGCCGCTGGTACGACACCGGCAACCCGGCCGACTACCTGGTCGCCCAGATGGCGTTCGCCCTCGCCCACCCTGAGTACGGCCCTCTCGTACGCGGCCTGGTCAACGGACTCGACGACGACCGTGCCGCGGCCCTCCAGGCGGACACCGACAGCTGACCTGTCGCCCCACGTCCTTGGCCGCCCGCCCACGGTGAGCGGCTCAGGACAACGGGTCGTCCGTGGGCACCGACGCGCCGGTACGGCCGCGGATGAGCGCGATCACGGTGTCGGTGGTGCGGTCGAGGTAGCTGCGGCCGTCGGGCGGCTGGGCCTCCGGGCTGATGTAGCTGCGCGGCCCGAGGTGAGTGGCCGGGTCGAGCCGATGCACGGTGATCTTCCCGGCGCGGCCGGCCCGGTTCCATCCACTGCTGCGGAACAGGCGCCAGCGCTGAGGGAAGATCCAGCTGCCGACGCGCTCAATTCGGTCGCTCGCACTGGTGAGTTGATGCACCTGCTCGGCATGGGTGAGGTCGTTGGCACCGTTGTGGAACCCACCGAGTGTGATCAGCAGGAGCGGGGCGCGCAGCCGGCTGTGCAGTTCGTCGACCGCGCCGGTGGCGACCTGGGCGCCGCCGCTGTAGCTGAGCAGCACGACCGGGACACCGCTGTCGGGCTCGTAGCCGGCCAGCCGGAGTTGAGTGGCGATCTGGGAGCCGACAGCCCGGTTGTACAGGGGGCGGTAGCGGTGATCGGCGGCGACGAAGATCTGCATGACGTTGTGCAGGAACAGCAGCAGCCCGATGTGGCGGCGCAGCCATGCCCACACCGGCCGGTCGGCGAGCGGGTCTGCCAGCGGAGAGTAGGGCTGCACCTGGCCCAGTACCCGCAGTTCCGGCGCTCGGGCGATCAGGGCCGCGACGAGCTGGCCGCCGTCCCGGGTGTCGCGGACGCGGCGTTTCCCGATGCCGTCCAGGTAGACCAGGTAGGCGTCCGGGGGACTGTCGGGGGCCGCACCCCGGGCATAGGGCACGCCGTCCGGGAGCACGGTGGTGGGGGCCCGCCAGCCGGCGCTGTAGGCCAGCACCTCGTAGCGGGCCAACAGGGCTTCGGCGAGCAGCACCGGCCCGAGCACGCAGACCCAGAGCAGGAAGCCGTTCATGCGATCCGCTCCGGCGCCGCGGTCGCGCTGATCCTCACGACCAGACGCCGTACGGCTTCCACGGCGAGGCCGAGACCGGCCCCACCGACGGCCACGCAACCGGCGGCGCCCCACCAGCCAAGCCCGGTGGCCGCCGCGAGCGGGCCGGCCAGACCGGCCCCGACGCCCACAAGGAGCAGCAGGTGGAGCAGCGGCCCGAGCAACGGGAACGCCAGGACGGCGGAGAGCAGCAGCGGGGCGAGCAGGCTCGGTGTCCACGCCGGCCCGTCGCCCGACGGCGTGGCGGACAGCGTCAGTTCGGCCAGGGTCCACGCCGTCAGCGGCCACAGCGCGAACACAGCGCCCTCGACCAGACCGGCGGCCAGCAGCAACCCGGCCACGAACGTCCGCGACATGCCGGGCCGGCGTGCCACCAGAGGCAGGATGCGCCCGGCGGCCTCCGACAGCCCGGCGAACAGCAGCAGGACGACGACGGCTGACATCGCTCAGCCTCGCAGTGACGGATCGACGGGAGCCGACGCACGGACCGAGCCGGCCGCTTTCACATACTGTTCGAGTTCGTCGGCGGCCCGCCGATAACCACCCGCTTCCTGCTGGGCGGTCCGCAACGTGGTCGCTGCCTCCCGGAACCCGGAGTGGTCGAGCAGCCGCCGGGCGAGGACCCGCACGGAGACCCCGGTCACGTCCCGGGTGCGGATCGACAGACCGGTGCCGAGCTCGACGACGCGACGGGCCACCATCGGCTGGTCGGCGCCCTGCGGAACCACCAGCATCGGAACCCCGGCGTACAGAGCCTCGTTGACGCTGTTCATGCCGCCATGGGTGACGAACAGGGCCGCGCGGGCCAGCACCTCCGGCTGTGGCACCGACCGGCGGGGGAACACGTTCGCCGGCAACGGACCCAGCGCGGCGGGATCGGTCTGCCCGGTGGAGAGGATCACGGTGCCGCCCAGCGGGGCGAGCGCGGTGGCGAAGGTGCGCAGCAGCTGCGGGTCGGCGTTGAACACCGTGCCCAACGAGGCGTACAGCACGGGGTCGTGGAGCCGTTCGAGCGGGAACGACGGGTCGGCCGGGCGGGCACCGATGCTCGGGCCGACGAACCGGTAGGAGTCGTCGAACTCCTCGACGGCGGGCTGGAACGCCCGCGACGTGTAGACCAGGTTGAGCGGCTGGCGGATGTTCCCCAGGTCGACCAGCGGCAGCCCACGCGTGTCGAAGCGGCGGCGCAGCGCCCGGCGCGACCGCACATAGCCCTGGACGCTGCGGGGCATGGCCGACGCCGCGGTCAGCAGACCCCACGAGCCGCGAGTGGGGCTGGGGACATGCCGGTTGAAGGCAAACGTGGTGTATGACGATGCCGCCGGCACCCCGAGTTCGCGGGCGGCGACCGCACCCCACAAGCAGGCGTTGTCGTGGACGATCAGGTCGGGCCGGACGCGGCGCAGGTCGGCGAGGACGGTGGGCAGCAGGCTGACCGTGGTCCGGGCGAGCCCCTCCAACCAGGTGGCCGGCGTCGGCGGATCCGGGAGCCGCTGTTCGCCCCCGGGGTAGAGGCACACGCTCGCGCCGGTGGCCTCGATCTCCCCACCGAACGCGGGGGAGGTGTGGTACGTGACGGAGTGGCCGCGCCGGACGAGTTCGGCCACGACCGGCAGCGTCGGGTTGACACGCCCGTGCATGCCGATGTTGAGGAACGCGATGGTACTCACAGACCGACCCCCAGGATGGAAGACGTCGACTCCCCGCCCGGACCGGCCGAGGCCGCCGGAGGATCGTCGACCCGATACAGGCCCGGACCGCTGACGCGCAGCCCGTCGAGAAAACGCCCCGCCGTGCGGGACGCGGTGCTGATCAGTCGCTGGGAATGGCCGAAGTCCCACGGAGCGGGCCAGTCCTCGATGCCGGTCGGCAGGACGACGGTCGGGATGTGCCGGGACACCTCGTGCAGGTCACGCTCGATCTGATGGCGCAACAGCAGCAGCCCGGCCCTGGCGGCCACCGCACCGGCACGTCGGCGCGGAACGACGGGCCGCAACGGCGAGCTCTCCGGCCCGGACGACACCACCACCACGCTGGCCGCACCGGCCTGCCGGGCCGCCAGCACCGGGACGTAGGCGATCACCCCGCCGTCGACGAGCGTGCGGCCCGCACGCTCCACCGGGGGCAGCAACCCGGGAATGGCCGCGCTGGCGAGCAGCGCGGACTCGAGGTCGCCGTGGTCGAGCAGTACCGGAGCACCGGTACCCAGATCCATGGCCACCGCGGTGAACGGGACCGCCAGTTGCTCGATCCGCGACGGCAGCCCGGCCCGGGCGATCAGCCGACGCAGGCCGCGGTCGGTGAAGACGCCGGCACGGGAGGACAGATACCCGAGCGGATACACCTCACGGCGACGCAACTGGGTCCACACATGGTCCAGCCACGGCGCGGCCCGGTCGGGGTGGGCGGCCGCGATGGCCCCGTTCAGGGCACCCACCGAGGTTCCGACGACCAGGTCCGGGACGAATCCGCGCTGCTCCAGCGCGTACCCCACACCGACGTGCGCCGCTCCGAGCACACCGCCGGCGCCCACCACCACGGCCACGGGACGGGGGAGGGCCTGCAAGCCCGCCGATGTCGCGCGACGGCCACTCGACGAGTCGTCTCCGCCGAAGCCCAAGTGCGCCGATGGGGCAGGTCTTTGACGACGAGTAATCCTCATCCTCCACCTCTCGCACAACGGCACCGGACCGGATGGCTCTGGGAGGTGCCCGTCAGCCGAACTGGCCGGGCTGGTAGTCCCCGGCGGGCTGCTGGTTGACGACGTTGATGCGGTTGTAGGTGTTGATGACGGCGATGAGGGAGATCAGGGCGACGAGCTGTTCCTCGTCGAAGTACTTGGCGGCGTTGCGCCAGGCCTCGTCGGTGACACCGCCGGCCGCGTCGGCGATGCGGGTGCCCTGCTCCGCCACCTCCAGGGCGGCGCGTTCGGCGTCGGTGAACACCGTGGCCTCCCGCCAGGCAGCGACCAGGTGGAGGCGCTGTGCGGTCTCCCCTGCGGCCGCGGCGTCCTTGGTGTGCATGTCGGTGCAGTAGCCGCAGCCGTTGATCTGGCTGGCGCGGAGCCGCACCAGTTCCTGCGTCGCGGCGGGCAGAGTCGAGTCCGCGACCGCCTTGTTGGCCGAGTTGATGTGCCGCAGCACCTTTCCCGCGAGGGGGTGACCGAAGTAGTTGAGACGCGATTCCACGGTGATCTCTCCTTGCCGAATTGCGGATACACCCAACTGACCGGGGGACCCCGCAATGTGTGACAGCAAGCCGGATGTGACGTGCATCTCGTACGCCCGCTTCGGTGGCCCTGGCGGAAGGTCGCGCCGGTTCCGCGTTCACCCCCGTGTGACAACATGTTGCCGCACAAGGTATGTTCGTTGTGCGCGCTTCGACACAAGGTTGTATGTCCGCGCCGCAGACGCCCGGACCCACGATTGCTTCAGGAGGCAATTCTCGGGCTGCCTCGGAGCTTCGACGTGGCGCTCAGCTCAGCGCGGAGCGCACCACCTGCCGGACCATGGGGGAGCGGTCCAACTCCGCCCTGATGTCGGCAAGGGTCTGGGCGGCGAGGGCCTGATGCCACGCCTGTTCGGCCCGGCGCATGGCCGCGTTGACGGCACACAGGCCGGTCGGCGGCGGTGACAGCTCGCCGATCTTGCCGCAGCAGCGGATCTCGGTGCAGTGGAACAGCTCTGTGCCGCCCTCGATGGCCTCCACGACATCCAGAAGCGTGATCTCCTCGAGAGGCCTGACCAGCCGGAAACCTCCGCGCGGCCCGGGCACGGAGGCCACGAGCTCGGCCCGGGCGAGCTGCTGCAACTGCTTGTTGAGGTAGGACGCCGAGAGGCCGTGGGCCTCGGCGAGCTGGCCGCTGCCCACCGGGCCGCCGCCGACCATGTCCAGGTTCAGCAGTGTGTGCAGAGCCCACTCGACACCCTTAGCCATTCGCATATTACGGACATTACATGTCCAGGATCGAAGCGCGGTAATGGCCGCTGACCTGCCGCTCCGGGCGGGCCGGGAGCGCTGCCGCCAATAAATCTTGACACTCGATATCCAGGATATGTAATGTCCAGGATTAGCGGCGTGGACCCCACGAGAGGCCGCCGCGGCAGACAGCCCCTGCTCACGGAGCACCGGCCCATCTCTCGGCTTCGAAAACGGAGAAGTTCATGAAGGATGTCCTGATCATCGGCGGCGGCTTCGCCGGAGTGTGGAGCGCGGCAGGAGCCGTACGCGCCGCTCGTGAGGCAGGCGCCGCCGGCGACGGAATACGGGTGACGCTGGTCAGCGGCGGTGACGATCTGGTCATCCGCCCCCGCCTGTACGAGGACGCCCCCGAAGGCATGCGGGTCGCGCTCGACCGCGTCCTCGGCCCGATCGGTGTACGCCGCGTCACGGCGACCGTCACCGGGATCGACACCGAGGCGCACATGGTACGTGCCGTCGGTCGCGCCGGTGAGGAAGTCGACCTGGCCTACGACAAGTTGGTGCTGGCCACCGGCAGTCAGGTCGTACGGCCCGACTTCCCGGGCTCGCAGGACGTCTTCGACGTCGACACCCTCTCCACGGCGGCCGCACTCGACAACCACGTGCGGCGGCTGCCCCAGCAGGCACCGTCCCTGGGCCGCTACACCGCCGTCGTGGTCGGTGCCGGATTCACCGGCCTGGAAATCGCCACGGCGCTGAGCGGACGGCTCCACTCGATCGCCGACCCGCACGGCGCCGCCGAAGAGGTCCGGGTCGTCCTGGTCGACCGCGCCGACGTGATGGGCCCGGAACTGGGCCCGGGCCCGCGCCCGAACATCGACGACGCGATCGAGGAGCTCAAGATCGACCGACGTCTGGGACGCACCGTGTCATCGGTGACCCGCCAGGACGTCACCCTCTCGGACGGCGAAGTGCTCCCCGCGGCAACCGTCGTGTGGACGGCCGGCATGGCCGCGAGCCCCCTCACCGCCCAGATCCCCGGGGAACGCGACCGGTTGGGACGGCTCAGCGTGGACGCGCACCTGCAGGTGATCGGAGTGCCCGACGTCTACGCGGCCGGCGACACCGCACTCGCCTCCGCGGAAGAGGGGCACACCACGACGCAGAGCTGCCAACACGCCCTGCCGATGGGGAAGTTCGCGGGTCACAACGTGGCAGCCGACCTCCTGGGCAGCCCCCTGCTCCCCTTCGTCTCCGACCCTTACGTCACCTGCCTGGACCTCGGCCCCGCCGGCGCCGTCTTCACGGAGGGCTGGGACCGCAGGATCACGCTGACCGGGGAGGAGGCCAAGACCCTCAAGCAGAACATCAACGGGGTCTGGATCTACCCGCCGACCGACGACCCGGAGCAGATCCTCGCTCAGGCGGGCCGCTTCTCCAACGGCTGACAGCAGGCGGCAGTACGAGAGCCCTCCAGCAAGGGACCGGCGTTCCGGGACCGGATGCGCTGGAGGGCTCTGCCACCCCATTCCGGTTGCCGGAGATCGAACTCTGCTTCTACGGTCGGCCGCATGGCGGACGACGAACTCACACGCGCGGCAGGACTGCTGGACGCCCAGGCCAAGGCGGCCCGGCTCTTCACGGAGATCGAGGAGCGCGGACTGATCGCACCAGGGCAGGGGGAGCGGGCGGTCAGTGACCGGATCCGTGACCTGGCCAACGAACTCTTCGGCACCACCCGGCACTGGCACAAGCGGATCATCCGCTCCGGCCCCAACACTCTCCAGCCGTACCGGGAGAACCCGCCGGACCGGGTGATCGGCGAGGACGACATCGTCTTCGCCGACTTCGGGCCGATCTTCGAGGAGTACGAGGCCGACTTCGGCCGGACCTTCGTCCTCGGCGACGACCCGGTCAAGCACCGACTGCGCCACGACCTGCCGATGGTCTTCGCGGCAGGCAAGCGCTTCTTCGCCGACACCCCCGACGTCACCGGCAAGCAACTGCACGCCGAGGTCGAGCGGCTGGCCGCGAACGCGGGATGGGGGCTGGGCGGCTGGCACGCCGGGCACCTGGTGGGCGAGTTCCCCCACGAGAAGATCGACGGTGCGGACACGGAGTCGTACATCACCCCCGCCAACGACACCCCACTGCGGCGCACCGACAAGGCAGACCGCTGTTGCCACTGGATCCTGGAAGTCCACCTCGTCGACTGGGAACGGGGCTTCGGCGGTTTCTACGAGGAACTGCTCACCCTCGGCTGAACCGAGACCGTGCATCACCTGTCAAGGTGGTGACGGCTGCCGCCGGGGTGTCGGGATCGCGCACCGCTCGCCGCCTCACACCCACCGAACCCGCCACCAAGGTGATCGATTGATCGCTACCATTGGTGCATCGCGCGAAAAACGATCGTGCGAACCGCCGTGCGGCCGTGCCCCGGGCGCGCCCCGGCGGTGGCCGACGCGGACGGAAGCGGTGGGTACATGCGGGAGTCGGCGCACAAGCGGCAGGCCCGGATCGCGGAGGTGGTGCGGGACCGGGGTGTCGCGCGCATCACCGATCTCGCCGACGAACTCGGCGTATCCGTCGTGACCGTGCGCCGCGACGTCGAGGAGCTCGCCCGGCGCGGAGAGGTGCGCCGCGGGCACGGGGTCGCGCGTTCGCTGCGGCCGGTGCCCGAGGAGACCGCCTCCGGGAGCGACGCGATCGCCATGATCGTCCCGGAGAGCAACACCTACCTCACCGAGGCCGTGCAGGGAGCGCGGGAGGCCGCGGAGAAGGCCGGTCTCCGGCTCGCCCTGCACATCACCGCCGGTCACGGCGGGGCGGAGCGCGAGGCGGTGCGCCAGGCCCTGGACGCCGGGGCCCGCGGCCTGCTGCTGTCGCCGCACTGGCGCACTCAGGAGGAGGCGGACGCGGACCAGTCGTGGCTGTCCGCCCTGGACGTTCCCGCGGTGCTGGTGGAGCGCCGCCCCGCACGGACCAGCGCGCTCTACCCGGTGGACTGCGTACGCACGGACCATGCGTACGGCGTGCACCTCGCCCTTGGGCACCTGGTCGACCTCGGGCACCGGCGGATCGTTCTCGCGGCGCGCGACGACAGCCCCACCGCGCGGGTCATCCGCGCCGAGTTCGCCGAGCAGACCGCCGCGCGAGGGCTGGCCGAAGGGTGCCGCACGATTCTCAGCTCGCCCACCGCCGGCCCCGACCCACGCGTGGCCGACCCGCGGGCGGTCGACCTCGCCGAGGCGGTCACGGAGAGCGGTGCCACGGCGGTGCTGATCCACAGCGACATGGACGCGCTCGTGCTGGTGCAGGCGCTGCAGAGTGCGGGGATCTCCGTCCCCGGAGCGTGCTCAGTGGTCGCGTACAACGACGTGGTCGCGGACATGGGACCGGTTCCGCTGACCGCCGTCGCCCCACACAAGGCGGAGCTGGGCCGGACCGGAGTCGACCTGCTGCTGCGGCGGCTCGAGATGGCGCGCAACGGGCTGCGCCCCGGTGCCACCCGCCACCTGGAGCTGCTGCCCGAACTCGTCATCAGGGGATCCACCATGCGGCACCACGGCTGATCGTTTGATCGCTTCACTTTCTTTTGTTCGATGTATTGACGTCTTTTTCTTCGGCCGATCAGGATGCCCGTATCCCCAGCCATCACGCGGGAGGGTCCATGCCTGGCCAACGACGCCCGGTCGGTCGACTTGTAGTGGCGATCCTCGCCATGCTGCTGACCGCCTGCTCCGCCTCCGGCGGCAGCGACACCGCCAAGGACGGGGGGCAGGTCCACCTCACCTTCTGGTCGGCGCTGCGCGGCACCCAGGAGGTCGTCGACGAGTACAACCGCATCCAGAACAAGGTCAGGGTCGACTTCCAGCAGGTCCCCTCCGGACCGCAGGGCGGCTACGCCAAACTCAGCAACGCCGCCCGCGCCGGCAACGCCCCCGACGTCGCCACCATCGAGTACCCGCAACTGCCCGGCTTCGCCATCGACGGTGTGCCCCGCGACCTCACCAAGCTCCTGCCCGATTCGGTACGCCGCAAGATCCTCCCGCAGGCGCTGGACCTCACCACTCTCGATGGACACACCTACGCCGTGCCGGTGGACATCGAGCCGATGATGTTCTTCTACCGCAAGGACGTGTTCACGAAGTACGGCATCCCGGTCCCCAAGACCTGGGCCGAGTTCGAGAGTTCGGCCCGCAAGCTCAAGAAGGCCCAGCCCCACGCGCGTCTCGCCAGCTTCTTCACCAACGGCTCCCTGCACATGGCCGGTTTCGCCTGGCAGGCCGGCGCCCAGTGGTTCCGGACCTCCGACGACACCTGGCAGATCTCCATGACCGACGCCCCGACCCGCAAGGTCGCCGCGTACTGGCAGCACCTGGTGGACGAGGACCTGGTGCGCGTCGAGCCCGTGGACAGCCAGCAGTGGCGGGCGCATCTGCAGAGCGGTGAGACCGTCGGCTACACGGCGGGCGCCTGGGCGGCGGGCTCACTGATGAACTCCACTCCCGGCGGAAAGGGAAAGTGGGCCATCGCGCCCCTCCCGCAGTGGGACCCGGACAAGCCGTCCCTGGGCACCCAGGGCGGATCGACCTTCACCGTCACCAAGGACAGCCAACACCCCCAAGAGGCGCTGGACTTCATCACCTGGATGGTCACCAGCCCGGACGCCCTGCGCGCCAAGCTCTCCAGCGGCATCAGCAGCGCCTACCCCGCCGTACCGTCGCTCGTCCCCGTGGCGCGCAAGGAGATGGACACCAGTTACTACGGCGGCCAGGACATCTTCGGCCTCTTCCAGCAGTCCGCCCGGCTGATCTCGCCCCGCTGGCAGTGGGGGCCGCGCATGTCCTCCACCATCACCTCCGTCGAGGACGGCTTCGCCAAGGCCGGAGCCGGCAGCGGCACCATCATCGGCGCGCTCCGCGAGGGACAGCGCAGGACGCTGCCCGACCTGAAGAGCCTCGGCCTGTCGGTCACTACCCACTGAGGTGCACCCATGAGCACAGCGATCTCTCCAGGGAAAACGCGCAAGCGGACGGGGACGACAGCGAGGGCCGAGAGCCCGGCCCGCCCCGGCAGGGCCGGACGCCGACAGCAGATGCTCGCCTGCGCGACCCTCCTGGCCCCGTTCACGGCACTACTCGTCGCCGTGTTCCTCGTGCCCGTCGGCTACGCCATCGGCCTCAGCCTCTTCTCCGAGGACCACAAGGGCCTCGGCTTCGGCGGCGGCACAACTGTCTTCACCGGCCTGCGCAGTTACCTCGCGGTGCTGACCGACCCGAGCTTCGTCTCGGGGTTCGGCGTCATCGCCCTCTACTGCGTGATCTTCGTGCCGGTCGTCGTGATCGGCGCCCTCGCGCTCGCCCTGCTCCTCGACTCCGGACTGATCCGGCTGCGCCGCACCGCGCAGATGCTGCTGTACGTGCCGCACGCCGTGCCCGGCATCATCGCCGCCGTCATCTGGCTGTACCTCTACACCCCCGGCCTCAGCCCGGTCATCAAGGTCTTCGCCCAGGCCGACATCACCATCGACTTCCTCGGGCTGCACACCGTGCTCCCGTCGATCGTCAACATCGCCCTGTGGAGCGGCCTCGGCTACAACATGGTGATCTTCTACGCCGCGCTCCAGGCCCTGCCGCGCGAGGTGATCGAGGCGGCGCGGATCGACGGCGCCGGCGGCATCCGCACCGCGCTCCTGGTCAAGGTGCCCATCATCAAGGGGTCCGTCGTGATGGTGTGCATGTTCGCTCTGATCGGCGCACTCCAACTGTTCACCGAGCCCATGCTGATGAACCAGGCCACCCCGATGGTCAACTCCCGCTTCACACCGAACATGTACATCTACGACGCGGCCTTCCGCCGCAACAACTACGGACTGGCCTCCGCGGCCTCCGTCATCCTCCTCATCGTCACCTGCGCCCTGTCGTACGCCGTGACGCGCTGGGCCGGCCGCAGGGAACGGAGCGCGCGATGACCACGACCACCACGACTCCCACGAACACCTCGGCCGGGCGGCCGGGCCGCTCCCTCGGCAGCGGCGGGCTGACCAGCCGCACCGTCGCCAACACCGTGGTCGTCATCGCGGCCCTCTACACCCTGCTGCCGGGCCTGTGGCTGCTGCTGGCCTCCACCAAGAACGCCGACGCCCTCTTCGGCAGCGACATCCTCTCCTTCAGGGACTTCTCGCTCTGGCACAACCTCCGCGACCTTTTCACCATGGAGGACGGCGTCTACGGCCGTTGGTATCTCAACAGCCTGCTGTACGCGGTGGTCGGTGCCCTCGTCGGCTCACTGATCAGCGTCGCCGCCGGCTACGCCTTCGACAAGTACGAATTCCCGCACAAGGAGAAGCTGTTCGGGCTCGTCCTCACCGGCGTCATGGTCCCGCCGACCGTACTGGCCCTCCCGCTCTACCTGGTGGCCTCCGGCATCGGCCTGGTCAACACCTTCTGGGCGGTTTTCATCCCCGTCCTGTTCAACCCCTTCGGCGTCTACCTGGCCCGCCTGCTGAGCAGCGGCTACGTACCCAACGAGGTGCTGGAGGCGTCCCGGGTGGACGGCGCGGGCGAACTGCAGACATACCTCCGCGTCAGCCTGCGCATGCTCGGCCCCGGCTTCGTCACCGTCTTCCTCTTCCAACTCACCGCCATCTGGAACAACTTCTTCCTGCCGATGGTGATGCTCTCCAACCAGCACCTGTATCCGCTCAGCCTCGGGCTCTACACCTGGAACAGCTCCGCCACCGTCTCGCCCGAGTACTACCCGCTCGTCGTCATCGGCTCGCTGCTCGCCGTCGTCCCGCTGATCGTCGCGTTCCTCACGCTGCAGCGCTACTGGAAGTCCGGTCTGACCGCAGGGAGCGTCAAGTGACCCACCCCGACCTCCGGTCCCGTCGCCCGCGCGCCGTGCTCGCCATGGCACAGCGGACCGCACAACAGGTCCTCGACGCGGACGCACGGGCCCGGCTGGCCGACCTCACCGACATCGACCCGCAGCTCGTCCTCGACGATCTCACCACCCCCGCCGCCCACCAGGCCCTCGCCGACGCCGAGTTGCTCATCACCGGCTGGGGCTGCCCGCCCGTCGACGCGGCCGCCCTGGACGCCGCGCCCCGGCTGCGCGCGGTCGTCCACACCGCCGGGACCGTACGCCACCACATCACCGCAGCGTGCTGGGAGCGAGGCCTCGCGGTGTCCTCCGCCGCCGCGGCCAACGCCGTGCCGGTCGCCGAGTACACCCTCGCCATGATCCTGCTCGCCAACAAACGCGTCCTCGACACCGCTCGCGTCTACCACGCCGAGCGCCGCCGCATCGACTGGAACGAACGCCACCCCGACGCGGGCAACTACCGCCGCACGGTGGGCATTCTGAGCGCCTCGGTCATCGGACGCCGCGTCATCGACCTGCTGCGCCCGCACGACCTGACGGTGCTGCTCCACGACCCCTACGTCCCGGACGCCGAGGCACGCGATCTCGGCGCGCACCCGGTCCCCCTCCCGGAGCTCTTCGCGCGCAGCGACGTCGTCAGCGTGCACACACCACTGCTGCCCGAGACCCGCGGCCTGGTCAGCCGCTCCATGCTGACCCGGCTGCGCAACGGCGGCACGCTGATCAACACCGCGCGCGGCGCCGTCGTGGACCAGGAGGCCCTGACCGACGAGGTGGTGGCCGGGCGCCTCCACGCGATCCTGGACGTCACCGAGCCGGAGGTGCTGCCGGCCGAATCGCCCCTGTGGGACTGCCCGAACGCCCTCGTCACCCCGCACATCGCCGGTTCGAAGGGCGGCGAACTGCGCCGCCTCGCCGACCTGGCGCTGGCCGAGGTCGAGTCGTACGTCCGCGGCCGCCCCTTCGCCCACCCCGTCCGGCCCGAATCCCTGGCCCGCCTCGCCTGAGACCGGCTCCCGCAACGAACAGGACACGTGGCCCGTCATGCCTGAACACCCCCTCGAACTCCCCGCAGACGACCGCATCCTCAGCCCGTACACCGGCTACACCCGCGCCCACTGGGAAACCACCGCCGACCTGCTGCTGGCCGCCGCGCTCCGCTACGCCACCCCCGGCCACGCCCTGATCGACCTGCCCGGCCCGCCGTCCCAGTCCGGGGTGCGTTCCGACGGCCTGGAAGGCTTCGCCCGTACGTTCCTGCTGGCCGCGTTCCGCACCGCCGGAGCGTCGGGCAAGGATCCGCACGGCTTCCTGGAGCGCTACACCGCCGGGCTCGTGCGCGGCACCCGCACCCCCGGCCGAGACGACGCCGAGTCCTGGCCGGAGATCGGCCACCACGGGATCCAGGGCCAGCCCATGGTGGAGTCCGCATCCGTGGCGCTGGCCCTGCGCTTGACCGCGCCCTGGACCTGGGACACCCTCCCGGCCGCCGACCAGGACCGCGTCGAACAGTGGCTGCGCGGCGCGCTCAGGCACACGCCCGCCCCGAACAACTGGTACCTCTTCCCGCTGACCGTCGCGGGCTTCCTGGAATCCGTGGGGCGCGGTGACGCCGAGACACGGCAGGCGATCGAGCGCGGGCTCGGTCTGCTGAACGGCTGGTACCAGGGCCAGGGTTGGTACTCCGACGGCGACGGCCGCGCCTTCGACCACTACAACGGCTGGGCCCTGCACTTCTATCCGCTGCTCCACGCCCACCTGGCGGGGGACAGGGCGCTGCTCGACCAACTCGGTCCGCGGCTGGGGGAGTTCCTCGACGGCTTCGCTCTCCTCTTCGACGCGAACGGCGCCCCGATCCACCACGGTCGTTCCCTGACGTACCGCTTCGCCGCCGTCACGGCAGTCGCCCTCGGCGCCCTCACCGAGGTGACGCCGCTGGCCCCCGGCGCCACCCGCCGCGTCCTCAGCGGGGCGCTGCGCCATTTCCTCGACCGCGGCGCGTTGACCGCCGACGGCCTTCTCGGCCTCGGCTGGTACGGCCCGCACGAGGCGACCCTGCAGCGTTACTCCGGTCCCGGCTCCCCGTACTGGGCCTCCAAGGGCTTCCTCGCCCTGCTGCTCCCGCCCGAGCACCCGGTGTGGACGGCCACCGAGGAGAAGGCACCCGCCGAAGGACCCGACCGCGCGCTCGCCGTCCCTGCCCCCGGACTGCTCATCCAGACCACGGGCGCGGACGGCCTGACCCGTCTGCACAACCACGGCAGTTACAAGCTCGACTCCCGGCAGCCGGAGCGAGCCCCCGGCAACCCGCTCTACTCCCGTCTCGCCTACTCCACCCGCACCGGCCCGACCAGCGCCGCGAACGTCCCCGACAACCACATCGCCCTCCAGGCACGCGGCACACGCAGCGCCCGCCTCCGCATCGACCCCCTCGCCGCCGGCCCCGACTGGCTCGCCTCCTGGCACCGGCCGGTCTTTCCCGAGGGCGGTCCCGTCCTCCCGTCGGCCCGGATCGAAAGCCTGACGCTCGTGCGCGGCAGGCTGGAGTTGCGCGTGCACCGAACCGTCGGCGTACCGGCGACAACGCCAATCCACCACAGCGGATGGGCAGTTGCCCTGATGCCCGAGGACGCCGTCGAAGCCGAGCGGACCGAACAGACCGCGGAGGTACGGCTCAACGGGCCAGAGGTGACGAGCCAGTTGCTCGGCCTGCACGGCTGGCAGACACAGCGTGCCGTCCGCGCACCACAAGGCACGGCGTACGGCCCCTGGGCCCTGGTCCCCGAACTCACCGGAACGGTCGGCGAGGCAGGCGCCGGCACGGTGTTCGTCGCGCTCGCCTCCCTCACGGGTGAACCGGACCCCGCCCCGCTCGCCGGACAGGCAACCGCCGAGGTGAACGGCCTTGCCGTCACCGTCTGTTGGGCCGACGGAGCGCGTACGGTCATCGACTTCGGCACCGAAGGACACGACGGCGACCACGGCCACGACTCCCGCTCAGGCCAAGGCATTTCCGTCACCGAGCAGGCGCCGTCATGACGCTGCGCCTGGGCCTGTGCTCCGTCACCCTGCGCCACCTCGACGTGGCCGGCGTCCTCGCTGCCGCGGTCGAGGCGGGGCTGGACTGCGTCGAGTGGGGCGCCGACATCCACGTGCCGGCGGGTGACGAGGCCGTCGCCGTCGCCGTCCGTACCGCCACCGAGGAGGCGGGCCTCGCGGTCGCCTCGTACGGCTCCTACTACCGTGCCGGGCACACCGAACCCTCGGCCTTCGACGGCGTCCTGCGCTCGGCCGTGCTGCTCGGTGCGCCCCGCATCCGGATCTGGGCGGGCACGACGGGCACCGACGACACGTCGCCCGACGCGAGGGCAGCGGTCATCAGGGACACCCGTCGCGCGGTGGCACTCGCGGCCGACGCGGGCGTCCAACTCGCGTACGAGTTCCACCGCAACACCCTCACCGACGGCGCCGACCGGACCCTCCGACTGCTCGACGACATCGACCACCCGGGTGTCCGCACCTATTGGCAGCCGCCGCTCGACGTGCCGGACGCCGACGCGCTCTTCGGCCTCGACACCCTGATCGACCGCGTCGCCGCGGTGCACGCCTTCTCCTGGTGGCCCGGCACCACCCGACACCCCCTCTCCTCCCGCACCGAACTGTGGCGGGCGGCCCTCTCCCGCCTGCGCGCGCACGACGGACCGTTGGACGTCCTCCTGGAGTTCGTCCCGGACAACGACGAGAAGGTGCTTGTCCGCGAGGCCCGAACCCTGCGGTCCTTCGCGAGTCCGTCCCGCGTGGGGTGACAACCCATCCATCGGATCTCGACACACCAGATCTCGACACATCGGATCTCTCGCGTTGCATTGACGCGCAACACCCACAGTTCTACGTTCCATTGCTGTATAGCTCCGATGAATAGCTGAGCCTGCCTGGAGGCAACGTGTCCAGCCCCTCCGTGCCCGACCCGTCCAGACGTACCGTCCTCGCCACCGGATCCGCCCTGGGCGGTGTGCTGTTGACCTCCGGCCTGACCACCCAGGCGTCCGCGGCCGACCAGACCGAGGCGGCCACTGCGACCCACGACGACCCCTGGCGGATCGTGCTCGACGACGCCGACATGGTCTGGCAGAAGATGCCGACGGCCTGGTACGAAGGCCCGTTCCTCGGCAACGGCTTCCTCGGCTCCGGGATCTACGCCGAACCGGGCGCCGCGTCGACGGCCGTGCGCTTCAACATCCAGCACTCCGAAGTGCAGGACCACCGCCCCGAGTTCGGCTCCCTCTTCGGCCTGGCCCGGCTGCCGATCGGCTACTTCACGCTGGAGCCGGTGGGCGCGATCACCGGTCTGGACTGGCGACTGTCCCTGCGCGACGCCGAGTTGACCGGCACGCTCACCACCGAGAAGGGCACCCTCGCCCTGCGAGCGCTCGTCCACAACGACCGCTCGGTCCTCGCCGTGGAAGTCACACCGAGCGAGGGAGAGCGCGGCTTCCGCTGGGTGTTCCACCCGGCGGACGCGATCAGCCCAAGAGCCGCGTTCAAGCCACTGCCGGACGGCTACCAGGGCAACCCACCCGCTCAGGTCGCCGACCACGACGGGGTGAGCGCCGCCGTACAGCCGCTACTGGCAGGCGGACAGCACGTCACCGCGTGGCGGGAGCGCACCAGGGGCCGGACACGGACGCTTTACGTGCACGTCGCGCACTCGTATCCGCAGACCACGGCTCTGCCGCGGGCGCTGAAGACGGTCCGCGCCACCGCCCAACTCCCGTACTCCGCCCTGTCGGTGGCCCACCGCGCATGGTGGCAGGCCTACTACCGCAAGAGCTTCCTGTCCCTCCCGGACGCCCGAATCCAGCGCTTCTACTGGATCCAGCTCTACAAGGCCGCCTCTGCCGCCCGCCGCGACGCCCCCGTGATGGCGACCAGCGGCCCCTGGCTGGAACCCACCCCGTGGCCCAACACCTGGTGGAACCTCAACGCCCAGCTGGAGTACTGGCTCATCCACGGCTCCAACCATCTCGAACTCGACGCGATCACCCGGGCGTTGAGCGAGTTCCGGGACAACCTCGCCAAGGAGGTGTCGGCGCCGTACCGCTCCGACTCGCTGGGCATCCCGCGGACCACCGACCCCCATCTGGTCAACGGTGCGGCCGACCCCCTCATGGGGTACGGCGTCGGCATCCCCGGCCAGGACCCGCCGACCCCCGAAGTCGGCGACCTCACCTGGGCGTTGCACAACGTCTGGCTCAGCTACCGCCACACGATGGACAAGTCGATCCTCCGGGACGTCCTCTTCCCGCTCCTCCGGAAGGCGATCAACTACTACCTGCACTTCCTCGAGCCGGGCCCGGACGGCAAACTGCACCTGCCCGCCACCTTCTCCCCGGAGTACGGCGGCGACTCGCGCGACTGCAACTACGACCTGATGCTCCTGACGTGGGGCTGCCGCACCCTCCTCGAATCCGCCGAACTCCTTGGCATCAACGACGAGTTGGCGCCCCGCTGGCGAGAGGTGCTGGCGAAGCGCGTCGCCTATCCGACGGACGCGAACGGCTTCATGATCGGCGCGGACATCCCTTTCGCCAAGTCGCACCGCCACTACTCGCACCTGCTTGCGGTCTACCCGCTGTACGAGGTGACCGGCCGTACCCCCGACGAACGCGCCCTGATCGAGAAGTCACTGGCGCACTGGGTGGGCTTCGAGGGCGCCCTCCAGGGCTACACCTTCACGGGTGCCGCCTCGATGTCCGCGCTGCTGGGCAAGGGCGAGGACGCACTCCAGTACCTCGGCGAGCTCATGACCCGCTTCATCCAACCCAACACGATGTACCAGGAGTCGGGGCCGGTGATCGAGACGCCCCTGTCGGCGTCCCAGTCCCTGCACGACATGATCTGCCAGTCCTGGGGCGGGATCATCAGGGTGTTTCCCGCACTGCCCGCCGCCTGGGCGGACCTGGCCGTACACGACTTCCGTACGCAGGGCGCCTTCCTGCTGAGCGCGCGGCGCCAGGGCGGCACCACCCGCTGGGTGCGACTGGTCAGCGAGGCGGGCGCTCCCTGCGTCGTACGGCACGGGATCCCGGGAGCGATCGACGTACGGGACGGCTTGGGCCGCCCTCGCCGGTACGCCGAAGCAGGCGACGGTGCCATTCAACTCACCCTTCGCAAGGGGGAGTCGGCGCTGATCACCGCCAAGGGCGACCATCCCGACCTGACCGTGGCGCCCGTACGCCCGAACGGGGAAGCGGCCCGTTGGGGGTTGCCCGTCACTTGAGCGCGACGGGGACGGTGGCCGGGCCGTGCACGGTGACTCCGGGGCGGGGACCGGGCGGGCCCGTGAGGTGGAGGGCGGGGAAGCGTTCGGCGAGGAGGCGGAGAGCGGTCTCGGCCTCCAGGCGGGCCAGCGGGGCGCCCAGGCAGTAGTGGATGCCGCTGCCGAAGGTGAGATGGTCGGGGCCGCCGGTGCGGGTGATGTCGTAGCGGTCGGGGTCGGTGAAGACCTCGGGGTCGCGGTTTCCCGCCGCCAGCAGCAGCAACACCGTGCTGTTGGTCGGGATGCGGTGGCCGGCCAGGTCGACGTCGGTGTGCGCCGTGCGCAGGGTGGCCTGGAGCGAGGGTTCGTAGCGGAGGGTCTCGTCGACGGCTCCGGCGGCCAGTTCGGCGGGTGCCGCGGTCAACTGCTTCCACTGCTCGGGGTTGCCGAGGAGACACAGCACCGCGTTGCCGATCAGGCTCGCCGTGGTCTCGTAGCCGCCGACGAGCAACAGACGGCAGCTGGAGAGCAGTTCGTCGTGGCTGAGGCCGCCCGTGTCACGCGCGGCCAGCAGCGTGGTGATCAGGTCGTCGCGCGGCTCGGCCGCACGCGCCGCGAACAGGCCCTCGAAGAGGGTGTCCAACTCGCCGACGGCCGCATGGAATTCCCGGAGTTCGCGCCGGGAGCCGAGCCCGTCGAGCGCCGCGCCGATGACCATGCCGCAGTGGGCCAGCCGTCCGACGGTCGCCTCGTCCACCGCGTCCAGACCCAGCAGCAGCGCGATGACCTTCACGGATAGAGGGGTGGCGAAGTCGGAGATCAGGTCCGCCCGGCCGCTGGACGCGGCCCGTGCCGCCAACCGGTCGAGCAGTTCCCGGGCGGTCGTCTCGATGGTGACGCCGTAGCGGCTCACCATGTCTCCGCGCCGGAATGCGGGTGTGGCGACGCGCCGGGTGCGGGTGTGGTCCGGCGGATCCTGCTTCAACATGCTCTCGCGCACCAGACCGAGCGCGGGACGGGTGAGGTCGTCGCTGAACGTCACCACGCCCTCGGTGGTGCGCACCCCGAACCGGCTGTCGCGCAGCACCTCGTCGCAGACGGCGTACGAGCCGGTGGCCCAGTAGCCGAGTCGGCTGCGGTACAGCGGGCCCCGTTCGCGCATCGCGCGGTAGATCGGGTACGGGTCGGTGCCGGGCCGCTGCATACGGCACAGCGGGTCGCCGAGCCGAGCGCCGAGCGCCGTGACCGCCCGGTTCAGCAGGATCCGGGGGAGAAGCAGAGCCTCCTGGCGGAGCGTCGGCGAGTAAGTCGCCGACGCCTTGGGGGTGTTCATGCGCCGTCGCTCCCCAGACGCACCGGCAAAGTGGCCGGTGCGTGCATGATCACGGCCGGGTTCCAGTCCGGTTCCCCCGCCGTGGTCAGAGCGGGGAAGCGCGCACGTACCCGGGGGAGTGCGACGGCCAGTTCGGCGCGGGCGAGGAAGGCGCCGAGGCAGTAGTGGATGCCGTGGCCGAGGGCGAGCGCGGCGTCGCCCGCGCGGCCGGGGGCAAAGCGGTCCGGGTCGGGGAAGGCCCGCGGGTCTCGGTTGGCCGCGGCAAAGGCGATGCGTACATCTGCGCCCGCCGGAACGGTGCCGCCGTCGAGTTCCAGATCCCGTACGGCGATGCGGGGGATGGAGCTGAACAGCGCGGGGCCGCTCCAGCGCAGCACCTCCGCCACGAACCCGTCGTCCAGGGGCAGTTCGGGGTGTGCGAGCAGTGCGAGGACTCCGTGGTCCAGTGCCGCCGCGGTGGTCTCGAAGCCGACGATCCACAACGCCCAGAGAGTGGCGAGCAGTTCACGCTCGGCGAGCCGGTCGGGATCGTCGTCACGGGCGCGTACGAGCGCCGAGACCAGGTCGTCCTGTGGCTCGGCGGCGCGGGCGGCAGCCAACTCGCGGAAGTAGCCGGTGAGATGCTCGGTGCGCGCGTCCGCGACGGCGAGCTGGTCGGGCCGTCCGCTGCCGAACGCGGCGACGATGTCCTGTACGCACTCGGCGAGTTCGGCGCGATCCCCCTCGGGGACGCCGAGCAGCTCCGAGAACACCTGCAGGGTGAACGGCACCGACAGCGACCGGTGCAGGTCGCTCTCGCCTCCGTCGTGCAGTTCGGCGGCGACGGTGTCGAGGAGCCGGTCACAGATCGCGGCCATCCGGGCGCGCAGCCCCTCGACCCGGCGCGGGGTGAAGTCGCGGGCCACCAGCCGCCGCAGCCGGGCGTGTTCGGCACCGTCCTTGAGCAGCATCGTGTCCAGCCGCATGGCGAGCGACGCGTGTCCGCCGGCCGCGGGGAGCTGTTCGGGCGCGCGCAGTGCGTCGCCGGCGAGCAGGGCCTGCGCGTCGGCGTGCCTGCTGACGAGCCAGAACCCCGCGGGCGTACGGTGCACCGGCTCCTCCTCGCGCAGCCGGGCGAGCACCGGGTACGGGTCGCGCGCGGCCTCTGGTGAGGACAGCAGGATGAGGGCGTCAACGGTGTTCGTGGTCATCCCCGGGCCTCCAGCCGTACGGGAAGGTCGGTGGGCATACGCATCACACGGGCCTGCCGCCAGCCCGGTTCACCGCCCTCGGACAGTTCGGGGAAGCGCGTGTGCAACCGGGGCAGCGCGGTGGAGAGTTCGGCGCGCACCAGGAAGGCGCCCAGGCAGTGGTGGATGCCGTGGCCGAAGGCCAGGTGAGTGCTGTTGTCGCGGGCGGGGTCGAAGCGGTCCGGGTCGGGGAAGGCCGCCGGATCACGGTTCGCCGCGGCGATGACCACGCGTACGTCCGACCCCGCGGGGATCGGGGTACCGGAGAGCACCACGTCCTCGGCGGCGATCCGCGGCACCGAACTGATCAGCTCGGGCCCACTCCAGCGCAGCACCTCCTCCGCGAACGCCAGTGCCTCGGGCTGCCCTTGGCGTAGCCAGTGGCCCGTGCCGGGGTGGGCGAACAGGGCGCGTACGGCGTGGTCGAGTGCGGCGGCGGTGCCCTCGAAACCCACGATCCACAGGATCCAGAGCATGCCGAACAGCTCACGCTCGTCCAGCCGGTCAGGGTCCTCGTCGTGGGTGCGCACCAGCGCCGAGACCAGGTCTCCGCGCGGGTCGCTGCGCCGCGCAGCAGCCAACTCCGTGAAATAAGTGGCGAGTTCGTCGGTCCGGGCGTCGGCACGGGCCAGCAACTCCCGGGACACGTCCGTCACTCCGGCGACGATGTCCAGCACGGTCTCCGCCAGCCAACCGCGGTCGCTCTCCGGAACCCCGAGCAGCTCGGCGAAGACCTGGAGCGTGAAGGGCTCCGACAGGGCGGCATGCAGGTCGACGGTCTCGCCGTCGCGCAGCGGTTCCTCGACGGCGTCGAGGAGCCGGTCGCAGATCTCCGCCATCCGGGCGCGCAGCGTGTCGACCCGGCGCGGGGTGAACTCCCGTGCCACCAGGCGCCGTAGCCGCGTGTGCTCCGGCGGGTTGCGCAGCGGCAGGCTCTCCATCAGCACGGCCGTCGAGCTGTGCTCCACCGCGGGCGGGAACTGCTGCTCCAGCCGTTCCCGGTCGGGGCTCGCGAACAGCCGGTCCGCCCCAGCGAGCACGGCCTGCGCATCGGTGTGGCTGCTCACCAGCCAGAACCCGGCCGCCGTACGGTGCACCGGCTCCTTCTCCCGCAGCTCCCGCAGAAACGGGTAGGGGTCGCGGCGCGCCTCGGGCTCGGCGATCCGGGCGAACACATCGAACGCAGACGATATGTGAGTATCCGTCATTTCTGTTGCTCCGCCTTCCTGCGGGCTTCCGCTCCGTACCGGGCGACGCTCAGGAACCAGGCGTAACAGGCGTCCACCCACTGTCCGATCACCCGTGCCTGGGTGCCCTGCGGGCCGTCGACGTCGAGTGCGGTCAGCAGTGCGTCGTGCCGGGTGCGCAGCGCGGTGAGTGTCGCCAGGACCGCGGGCGCGGCCTCGTACGGTGTGATGCCGTACTCCTCCGCCAGCACCCAGCAGGCGTTGAGCGCGCCGTCCTTCTCGTCCTTGGCGAAGGAGAGCAGGTCGTTCTCCAGCCGGGGCACCAGGCAGGCCAGTTGGGCGAGTTCGGCGAGCGCGGGCGGCAGCGGTTCGCCGGGCGGCAGCAGGCCTCGGCCCGGTTCCAGACGCTGGAGGACGATGCCCGGCAGGATGTGGGAGCTGGCCACTCCGTCGGCGAGGTACTCGGGGAAGCGGGGCCGCCGACCGGTGCGCGCCCACTCCCACTCGTGCACGTAGCCGTCCAGCGCGTCCAGCACGTACGAGGTGAACTCCGGCAGGGCGGCCGCACCGCCCGGCAGTGCGAGGACCGCTTCCCGTACGTCGAGGAAGGCCCGGTGGTAGTGGTCGGGCGACTGCGGGAGCGTCCCGTCCAGCAGGATCGGGCCCACGGCCGCTCGGTAGGAGGCGGCGGGATGCCCGGCCTCGACCACCTGGTCGTCGAAGGCGATGATCATCGTCCAGTACATGGACATCGCGCGCAGCAGCGCCTCGGGGGCATCCGGTGCGACCGTCGCGGCCAGCTGGGTACAGGGGCCCTGGGCCATCGCGGCCGCCTGGCGGCGGTCGTAGAGGCCCAAGTCCAGGGCCCAGCGCCGTACTTCGGACTCCACGCGGTCCACGGTCGCGGGGTCGGGAGCGAGTACCCACTCGCCCGAGGCGGTGGACTCCAGCGGCAGGCCGGGGGCGGGGCGGGCGTGGGCGGCGGCCAGGTGCCGGCGGGCCCACGCGGTCACCTCCAGCGCGTCCCGCAGGCCCGTGTCCGCGTCCCTCGATTCCCTCGTATGCACGTCAACCGGCTGTGTCATGGGCGGTCGTTCCTCGTCATCGGAGGTCAATCCCTCGGTCGGGCCGTCATGGGCAGGGCGTCGGGTTCCAGGGAGCCGGAGGCCACCTCGCGCACCGTCAGCCCCGGCGGTGCGGTGAGTCGCCAGCGGCGTACCACCGCCGCCGCGATCACGGTCATCTCCGTACGGGCGAACACGTCGCCGATGCAGCGCCGTGAACCGGCGCCGAAGGGGAGGTAGGCGGCGCGGTCGACGCCGTTGCGGCGCTCCGGCGACCAGCGGTCGGGGTCGAAGCGCAGCGGGTCGGGGTGCAGTGCGGGGTCCCGGTGCAGGGCGGTCGGGCTGAAGAGGACCTCGTCGCCGGGGGCCAGTCGCACTCCGCCGCCGAGGTCGAGCGGCTCGGCGGCACGGCGCATGAGGAGCCAGATCGGCGCGTGCAGCCGCAGCGTCTCGCTCACCACCTGCTGCGTGTACGGGAGTTGGCGCACGTGCTCGAACCCGAGGTCCTCGCCGTCGGCATGGACGGCGTCGACCTCGGCCTCCACCCGCTCCCGGATCTCCGGATGGCGGTCCAGCTCGTAGAAGAGCCAGGACAGCGACACCGAGGTGGTCTCGGTGCCCGCTCCCATGATGGTCAGTGCCTCGTCGCGCAGTTGGGCATCGCTCAGACCCGCGCCGCCGTCCTCGTCCCGTGCGGCCAGCAGCATCGACAGCAGGTCGCCATGGTCCCGGCCGTCCGTCCGGTACGCCGACACCACCTCGTCGATCACCTGGTGCAGCCGTGAGACGGCCGCGTCGAAACGACGGTTGCCCGGGGTGGGCACCCTCTCCCACCAGGTGACCGGGGACAGGGTGCGGCGCGCGACCCCGGCACTGACCAGGGGGAAGAGCCGGAAGCACTCCTCGGCGGCCCGCACCCCCACATCGGAGGAGAACAGCGAACGGGTCACGATGCGCAGCGCCAGGTCGTGCATCTCGCGGTCGACCCGCACCACGGCCCCGGCCGTCCATCCGCCGCTGGTCGCCGCCGCCTCGGAGGCCATGATCCGCACGTACCGGCGGATACGTTCCTGATGGAACGCGGGCTGTACCAGTGGCCGTTGGACCTTGTGGGCGGCCGACCGGCAGGTCAGGATGCCGTCGCCCAGGACGGGGCGCATCTTGTCGAAGAAGCGGCCCTTGTCGAGGGAGCCCGAGCTGTCCGCGGCCAGCAACCGCCGTATCAGATCAGGCGAGTTGAGCAGGTGCACGGGCCGCCGGCCGAGATAGACGCGGACGGCGTCCCCCTCGGCACGCAGGGACTGCAGGTAACCGAGCCGGTGGCGGGCCAGCGCCGCGGCGTGGCCGAGCCCCGGCCACCGGCCGGACGCCACCGGGACCGGCGAGGCCGTTTCAGGGGCGGGGGCGCGCGGGGTCGTCTCCCGCGTCCCGCTCACCGGCCGTACCGCCGCTCGCGCGCGCCGTAGGAGTGCAGCGCGGTCCGCAGGTCCTGCTCCGTGAAGTCGGGCCACAGGGCGGGGCAGAAGAACAGTTCCGACTCGGCCGCCTGCCAGGCCAGGAAGCCGGACATCCGCTGCTCACCCGAGGTTCTGATCACGAGGTCGGGCTCCGACCAGTCGCCGGCCGTCATATGGGCGTCGATCAGCTCGGCGGTGAGGGTGGCGGCTATGCGGTCACCGGTCTCGTCCCGTGCGGTGGGGCCGCTGAGGTACGAACGCAGCGCGGAGACAACGGCGTTGCGTCCGCTGTAGGCCACGGCGAGGTGGACGAGCATGCCGCGCACATGGCGGGTGGCCCGTTCCGCCGCCCGCAGTCGCTCGGCCGTGGGCTCGGGGAGCAGGCCCAGGTCACCGACGGGTGCCAGGCGCCAGCGGCCGGCTCTCGCCAGACCGGCGACGCTCTCCTCGACCAGGGTGAGCATCGCGGCGCACTCCTCCGGGCCGCGCCGCAGATTGCCCGGCGACAGCATCCAGAGGGTCACGGTCTGTACGCCCGCCTGGTCGCACCATCCCAGCACTTCGGGGATCCGTGCGGCGCCCTGCCGGAAGCCGGCGCCGGCGGGCAGCCCGCGCTGTCTGGCCCAGCGGCGGTTTCCGTCCGGGATCAGGGCGATGTGCTTCGGTAATTGGCGGGGGAGAGGGGCGGTCGCTTGCTGTACGGCCATGGCGCTGCTCCAGTGCTACGCGCGATCGGGGACCGCGCCTTCGACGTCACGGGGGAGGTGTTGCGCGAAGGGTGCCGCTGGACCTGGGAACCGCCGGTCCCGGCGATGCGGGTGCCGCCGGCCGGCAGAACCGCGGCCTCACCGTAAGTGGTCTGGACCATTGAGGTCAACGGACTTGATAATTCAATTACTCGTTAAACCAGTTGTTCATCTGGGACTGCGAGGTCAGGCCGCCTCTGGCCGGTGCATCCTCATTTGGTATCGAGTGATACCGTTTCGAATGAATGGACAGCTGTAGTCTGGCCGCATGACCGCCGACGTTCCCCGCAGAACCACCGCCTCGCGTGCGACCGACCGCCCCGGTGACGAATCCCCTTTCGCTCTCGGTCTGTTGCTGCGTCGCGCGCACTGGCGTGCGGCCACGGTGATGTCGGAGGCGCTCCGCCCGCTCGGCATCGAATTGCGGCACTTCGCCGTGCTGATCGTGCTGGTGGACCGCGGGCCCACGGTGCAGCGGGACCTGGCTGCGGCGACAGGGTCCGACAAGGCGGGAATCATGCGGGTCGTGGACGACCTGGAGGGCAAGGGTCTGGCCGTACGCAAGTCCGTGCCCGGAGACCGGCGGGTGCGGGCGGTGGAGATCACGCCTCGGGGGCTCGAGCTTTTCGACGCGGCCCATGTGGCGGCGGAGCCGCTGGCGGAACGTCTGGTCGCCGAACTGGGGCCCGGTGAGCCGGAGAAGCTGACGGACCTGCTGACGCGGTTCACGCATCCCGCAGACGGTGAGGCGTAGAAGCCCGGGGGCACAAACGACGAGGACGCCGTGTGGCGACCTGTATCGAGGCGTCACACGGCGTCCGTCGTAGGGGAGTTACGCGGCGACGCGCTCCGCGAGTTCCTTGGCCTTGACGGCCGCGTCCTCGAAGGCGCGCCGACGGGAGGCCTCGAAGAGGGGGACCAGTTCGGACATGGCCGGGTTGCGGGGGGCCATGGTGAGTTCCGGGACGATGAACTCGAGGTCCAGACCGAGGGTGCCCTTGAGGACGGCCTCCAGGTAGGTCTGCACGAACTCGTAGCCCTCGCGCGGGGTGCCCGGCGCGTAGGAGCCGCCGCGGCTCGCGACGACGACGACCGGGGTGCCCTTGGCGGAGGGGTTCTCGCCCGCGGTGCGGCCCAGCAGGAGCACGCTGTCCAGCCACGCCTTGAGGGTCGACGGGATCGAGAAGTTGTACATGGGGGCGCCTATCAGGATGGCGTCCGCCTGCTCCAGCTCCTCCATGAGCTTCACGCGCTCGGCGAACGCGGCGGACTGCTCCGGGGTGCGCTCGGACCCGGCGGTGTAACCGGCCGACCAGGCGGCGGCGGTGATGTGCGGGACGGGGTCGGCGGCGAGGTCGCGGTAGACGACCGTGCCCTCCGGGTGCTGCTCCTCCCAGGCCTTGCGGAAGGCGGCCGTGACCGAACGGGACGAGGACGCCTCGCCGGGGAGTACGGACGAGTCGATGTGCAGCAGTGTGGCCATGGTTTTTTCTCCGGTGTGCAGTGCCCGGGCGGGGAGCCCAGGGGCGGTCGATCCATGCTCGACGATGGTGTCAATCAAGATGGTCTTGAATGATACTGTCGCGAGTGTAACGGAGATGAGCACGTCGAGCAGATGGGAGTCAGGCGATCATGGACGTCTATGGGGCGGTCACGAGCCGACGGGCGGTGCGTGGGTTCACGGAGCAGGAGGTCCCGGGGGAGGTGCTGGAGCGCGTGCTGTCCGCCGCGGCTTGGGCGCCGTCCGCGTCGAACCTTCAGCCGTGGCACACCTACGTGCTGGCCGGCGGGCCGCTGGCCGAGCTCAAGAAGCGCGCCGGTGAGCGCCTGACGGCGGGGGACGCCTGGGACGAGCCCGAGTACGAGCAGTACCCGACCGCGCTGAAGTCCCCGTATCGCGATCGCCGATCCGCCTTCGGTGAGCAGCGCTACGGCGCACTCGGCATTCCGCGCGAGGACATCGAGGCGCGCCAGCGGGCCTCCTCCGCGAACTGGGACTGCTTCGGCGCCCCCGCGGCCCTGTTCTGCTACATCGACCGCGACCTGGGCTCGCCCCAGTGGTCGGACGTCGGCATGTATCTGCAGACCGTCATGCTGCTGCTCCGCGCCGAAGGGCTGCACAGTTGCACGCAGATGGCGTGGGCGAAGTTCCACAAGAGCGTCGCGGAGGTCGTGTCACCCCCGGACGAGCTGATCCTCTTCTGCGGCATGTCGATCGGGTTCGAGGACGTCACGGTGGATCACTGCCGCACGGGACGGGCACCGCTCGACGAGACGGTCACGTTCGTCGGCTGCTGACACCGCCCGTCCTCGGTCGAAAAGGGCGCGTTTTCCTGTCGCGCCCGCAAGGCGGTTCATGTTCCATATTGCACACATATTCCGGACGAAAGGCATGCTCATGAAGATCGCAGTCATCGGCGGTACCGGCCTGATCGGGTCGCAGGTCGTCGAGAACCTGAAGGCCGCCGGGCACGAGGCGGTACCTCACTCGAAGTCCACCGGCGTCGACGTCATCAGCGGCCAGGGACTGGACGAGGCGGTGGCGGGAGCCGACGTCGTCGTCAACCTGACGAACTCCCCGACCTTCGACGAGGCCTCCCCTGCCTTCTTCCAGACCTCGATGGACAACCTGCTTGCCGCGGCGCGCAAGGGCGGCGTCGGCCACTTCGTCATCCTCTCGATCGTCGGCACGGACCAGGTGCCGGAGCTGGACTACTACCGGGCCAAGACGCTCCAGGAGCACATCCTCGCGGCTGGTCCGATCCCCTACTCGATCGTCCGGGCAACGCAGTTCATGGAGTTCATGGACGCCGTCCTGTCCTGGACCGCCGACGGCGACACCGTCCGGCTGCCCGCCACGCCGATCCAGCCGATCGCCGCCAAGGACGTGGCGAGCGCGGTGACGGAGGTCGCCGTGGGCGTCCCGCTGAACGGCATCCGCAACATCGGCGGCCCCGACGTCTTCACCCTGGACGAGCTGGGCCGGACCACCCTGTCCCGCAAGGGCGACAGTCGTACGGTCGTCACCGACCCCTCCGCCGGCATGTTCGCCGTCGTCAAGGGCGACGTCCTCACCGACAAGGACGCCCACCTCGCCCCCACCCACTACACCGACTGGCTCTCCTGACGCGCTCGAAGCCTCGCGGCTTCAAGTGACCGGGTCGGCCGCGTACCCCTCGTACGCTGTTCCCCGTGCCGACCTCCCGCCTGCATCGCGTCGCTGTCCTTGTGCTGGAGGGTGCGAAGCCGCTCGATGTCGGCATTCCCGCCCAGGTGTTCACGACGCGCGCGAGCATGCCGTACGAGGTGCGGGTGTGCGGGGCGGCACCCGGGCTCGTGACCGGCGGCGACGGCCTGGCGTACCACGTCGCCGACGGTCTCGACGCGCTCGCGTGGGCCGACATCGTGTTCGTGCCCGGCTACCGGTTCCCGGACCGCGAGGACCCGCCGCAGGCCGTCGTCGACGCGCTGATCACCGCCCACGACCGGGGCGTACGGCTCGCCGCCATCTCGACGGGCGCCTTCGCGCTCGCCGCCACGGGCCTCCTCGACGGCAAGCGCGCCACCACGCACTGGCACTACACGCGGGCACTCGCTCAGAAGCATCCGCGCATCCAGGTCGACGAGAACGTCCTGTTCGTCGACGAGGGCAGCATGCTGACGTCGGCCGGCGCCGCCTCGGGCATCGACCTGTGTCTGCACATCCTGCGGCGCGACCTCGGGGTGGCCGCCTCGAACCACGCGGCCCGGCGCCTGGTCGCGGCCCCCTACCGCAGCGGCGGCCAGGCGCAGTACGTGCCGCGCAGTGTGCCCGAGCCGCTCGGCGAGCGGTTCGCCGCCACCCGCGAGTGGGCCCTGCGCCGCCTCGACGAGCCTCTCGCTCTCGAAACCCTCGCGGAGCACGCGGCGGTCTCGGCGCGCACGTTCTCGCGGCGCTTCGTCGAGGACACCGGGTACACGCCCATGCAGTGGGTCATGCGCGCCCGCATCGACCTGGCCCGTGAGCTGCTGGAGCGTTCGGAGCGGAGCGTCGAGCAGATCGCCAACGACGTGGGGCTCGGCACCGGGGCGAATTTGCGGACGCACTTCCAGCGGATCCTCGGGACCACGCCGAGCGAGTACCGGCGCACCTTCACCCGAGGCGAGTAGCCCGCCGTCCGACACCAGTGTCGCTGCCGGTCTCAGCGGCATGGCGCGCCTGGCGGGATCCTTTCGAACCATGGCGCTCACGCCACTGCCACGACCGGATCCCGAGCGCGAGGCTGGTGACGTACCGAAGAGACACCAAGGGGTATTCATGACTCGCATCGGCATCAACGGATTCGGCCGCATCGGACGCAATGTGCTGCGCGCCCTGCTCGAGCGCGACAGCGACCTCGAGATCGTGGCCGTCAACGACCTCACCGAGCCCGCCACGCTCGCGCGGCTCCTCGCCTTCGACTCGACGGCCGGCCGGCTCGGCCGCCCGGTGACCGTCGACGGGGACGCCCTCGTCGTCGACGGCCGGCGCATCAAGGTGCTCGCCGAGCGTGAGCCGGCGCAGCTGCCGTGGGCCGAACTCGGCGTCGACATCGTGCTGGAGGCCACCGGGCGCTTCACCTCGGCCAAGGCCGCCCGCGCCCACCTCGACGCGGGCGCGCGGAAGGTCCTCGTCAGCGCGCCCTCGGACGGCGCGGACGTCACGCTCGCCTACGGGGTCAACACCGACGCGTACGACCCGGAGCTGCACACGATCGTCTCGAACGCCTCCTGCACCACCAACGCGCTCGCGCCGCTCGCCGCCGTACTCGACGAACTCGCCGGTATCGAGCACGGGTTCATGACCACGGTGCACGCCTACACGCAGGAGCAGAACCTCCAGGACGGCCCGCACCGCGACGCCCGCCGCGCCCGCGCCGCCGGCGTCAACATCGTGCCGACCACGACGGGCGCCGCCAAGGCGATCGGCCACGTGTTGCCCGGCCTCGACGGCAAGCTGTCGGGCGACTCGATCCGTGTACCGGTTCCGGTGGGCTCGATCGTCGAGCTCAACACCACCGTTGCCCGCGACGTGACGCGCGACGACGTGCTGGCGGCCTACCGTGCCGCGGCTGAGGGGCCGTTGGCCGGCGTCCTCGAGTACTCGGAGGACGCGCTCGTGTCGTCCGACATCACCGGCAACCCGGCCTCGTCGATCTTCGACTCGGCCCTCACCCGCGTCGACGGCCGCCACGTCAAGGTGGTCGCCTGGTACGACAACGAGTGGGGCTTCTCCAACCGTGTGATCGACACGCTGGAGCTGCTCGCCACCGGCTGACCTGCGCACCGGCCCGCCTCGTTCCCTCCAAGGCCCCGGAGTCCTGGCCCAGACACCAGGGAGCAAGTAACCCGTCGGTAGGTTCTGGGGCCCGTTTCCCGGTGGTGGGACGCCTCGTTGGGCTATCCGGGTGAATGCCCGGGAGGCCGACGACAAGGGGCGGGTGTGCGGCAGGAGTGGTCGCCGGAAGAGCTGCTGGCGAGCTGGACCCTGGTGGACGGCGACTGGAAGCTCGTGGCCAACAAGTCCGGGCCGACCAGGCTCGGCTTCTGCCTGATGTTGAAGTTCTTCGAGATCGAGGCGCGGTTCCCGGAGTTCATCGAGGAGTTCCCCCAGTCCGCGGTGGAGTACGTCTCGGGTCTGGTGAAGGTGCCGGCGGCGGAGCTGACGAAGTACGACCTGGCGGGCGCGAAGCGGCACCGCAAGCAGATCCACGAGGCCCTGGGGTTTCGGCCGCCGACGCTCGCGTGGCTGGCCGCGGAGGTATGCCCGGTCGAACTGGTGGAGGACCGGCAGCGCGAGGCCCTGCTGGTGGAGTGCCATACGCGGAAGATCGAGCCGCCGGGCCCGACCCGTATGGAGAGGGTCCTGGTCGCGGCGCGGGGCAGGTGGGAGCGGGCGTTCTGTGCCCGGACCATTGAGCGTCTGGGCGCGGTGGGCAGGGCCCGGCTGTTGGCGCTGGTGGCCGAGGGGAACGATGAGGGCACCGCGCTGCTGGCCGCGCTCAAGCGCGACCCGGGAGCTGTCGGTCTGGACGCCCTGTTGATGGAGATCATCAAGCTCACGTCGGTGCGGGAACTCGGGCTTCCGAAGGGGTTGTTCGCGGACTGCTCGGAGAAGCTGGTCGCCGCGTGGAGGGCGCGGGCGATCAAGATGTATCCCTCGGACTTCCGCGACACGGCGGAGGACGTGCGGGTCACGTTGCTCGCGGCGCTGTGTTCGTCGAGGCAGGCGGAGATCACCGAAGCCCTGGTCGACCTGCTGATCGCTCTGGTCCACAAGATCAACGCTCGTGCTGAGCGACGGGTGGAGAAGCAGCTCACGGCTGAGCTGAGGAAGGTCCGGGGCAAGGAGGGGATCCTCTTCAAGCTGGCGGAGGCCGCGGTCGGAAAGCCGGATGAACGAGGCCGCGTGGCGCGCCCTCGACCTGACGCGCGCCTACGTCGCACGCGACCGCACCGCGGTCGTCGAGCACCTCGCGGACCTGGAGGAGGACCAGCTGACGTTCGCCGGAGGCGTGCTCATCACGATGTACAACGACACCCGCGAGGTCCTGCGGAACACCGGGCGCCCGCACAATCCGGCGACCGTGGTGCGCGAGGTCGACGCGGTGGCGCCCGGTTCGCGCCGACCGAACGCGAGTTCGCCGTCACCCCGGCCGCCCGGCGCAAGGTCTTCGGCCTCGCCACCGCAGACGACCGTCTCGCTTGACCTCTTGCGCGTCAGTCCGGCAGCCAGTGCAACTCGTGCGCCAGGGTTTTGGCGACGGCACGGATGCGGCGGTGTAGTGGCGACAGCTCGCGTGGGAGGACCAGGTGGATCGTCAGGCTGGGCGCGCCCCGCAGCGGTCGCCAGGTGAGACCGGCCGGTGATGCCGTGACCGCGGCTTCTCCGGCCGGGGCGAGGGTGACCCCGTCGCGCAGGTCACGCTGAGACATGTCGAAAGAGACTGCGGGCGTGTGGAATCGGGGGTGTGGTCGGGTGTCTCGGAACAGTGCGGACAGCTGATCGTGGATCACTGGGTTGGCCGCACGGTCCGGGAGTCGCAGCGGATACGCGGCCGCGTCGGCGATCTCGATCTCCGGGTGTTCGGCCAGCGGATGGTGCTGAGCCAGCTGGACCCCGATGCGCTCACGCCGCAGCAGGAACCGGCGCACGCCACGGCCCGGCTGTTCACCGCGGGTGATCCCGGCATCGATGCGGCCGTCGGCGACCGCGGGGGAGATCTCCGGTGTCGCCATCGGGACCGCGCCGACCTCGAGTCCGCTGTTGCCGCGAATCAGCCTGTCCACCAGGGCCGGTGCCGTCTCGGCCCCGGCGCTGAGGCTGTATCCGATGCGCAGCGTGCCCAGTTCACCGGCCGCCGCGCTCCGGGCGGTGTCCCATGCCCGGTCCAGCGCCGCCAGCGCGGGCGGCGCGGACTCCGCCAAAGCCGCACCGGCCGTGGTCAATACGACGCTACGCGTGTTGCGGACCAGCAGGGCCGTACCGAGTTCCGCCTCCAATCGGCGCATCCGGGCGCTGAGTGCGGGCTGTGCGATACCGATCCGTGCGGCCGCGCGGGTGAAGTTCAACTCCTGCGCCAGCACCAGGAAGTAGCACAGGCTCACCGTATCCGGCGCCACGTGCCCTCCCTGCCGATTGATAACGATCCGTTCTGAGCCTATCCCGTACCGGTCTTTCCCTCGACCGCACATCAAGCCCTAACCTGCGCATATGACGATTCAACCGACCGCAGTACTGGACATCGCACTCACGCACACCGCCGATTTCGAGTCCGCCCTCACGGCTCTCGCGAAGGCCGCGGCCACCGAGCCCGGTGTGCTCGACTATGGATTCTGGCGCGACCCGACCCACCCGGGCCCTCCCCGATGTCGTAGCCTTCGTCGGCGACCTCCCGCTGTGGCTGGCCACCGACTCCCACGCGCTCCTCGAAACCACCTCCGTCCTCACCCGGATCCCGATGCTCCGCACCTAGCGAGGTCGGCGGCAGTTCTTGGCAGGAGCTCCCAGGTCACCCGGAGTGTTACGGTCCCGTCTCTGGACGGAGGTCGTCATGCATAAGTTGGTGGTCCTGTATTCCAAGCCCGCCGACCCTGACCACTTCCGCGACTACTACGTGACCAACCACCTTCCACTGGTCATGAATTGGCCCGGCCTGCTTGCGTGGCGCTACAGCTTCGACGTGGCGGCGACCAAGGGAGAAGCGCCGTATTTCGCGGTCTTCGAAGGCGACTTCGCTGACGCCGCCGCCATGGCCGCGGCGCGGGCGTCGCCGCAAGGCCGGCGGGTGGCCGCTGATGTCGCCAACTACGCCACCGGCGGTGCGGTCGTCATCCACTATCCGGTGCAGGACGGCACCGGCTGAGGCAGGCCGGTACGCTCCGGGACGCGTTCGGTCGGCCGTTGCGGCCAGGTCCGGCTATCGGCGGACGCCGTTCGCGGTTGCCGGTTCGTTGAGCGTCAAAGGTGGGCCGATGTCCTGGCCGGATGTCACGGTGGTTGATGCGTGCGTGCGGCGCGACGGCCGGGGCGGTAGCCCCACGTCCGTCACCGACGACGACCCGGCGGCGACGGACGCGGACCGGCGTGCGGTCGCTGCTGCGGCCGGCACCTCGCACGCGGCGTTCCTCGGCCCGGGGCGGACGCCGGACGGTGGCTGGCCGGTCCGGTTCTTCACCGCCACCGCCGAACTGTCCGGCTGCGGCCACGGCACCGTTGCCGCGCAGGCCGTCCGGTTGACCCGCACCGCGCTGGGCGAGCTGAACGACCGCCAACACACTGGCGGGCGCACGTTCGACACCGTCGCGATCCGCCGCCCCGCCGGCATCGAGGTGTGGTTCGACCAGGGCCTCGTCGCGCTGCGTAACCCGGCACCGGACGAGCGCGCCGCGATCGTCGCCGCGCTCGGGCTCACCGCGGACGATCCGCATCCGACCGACGCGCCACGGATCGCCGCGCCCGGCGCACCGCGCATGCTGGTACCGGTCCACGACCGGTCGGCGCTGCTCCGAGTCCACCCACACCTCGGCAGGCTGACAGCGGCGTGCCAGCGGTACGGGCTCCTCGGCTGTTTCGTGTACGTACCGCCGGTGGGCGACCGACCGGGTGCGGCGCGGATGTTCGCGCCGGCGATCGGTGTCGACGAGGACGTCGCCAACGCCAACAGCACCGGCTGCCTGGCCGCCCACCTGCTCGACACGACAGGGGCGCAGACGGTCGCGATCGAGGTGGAGCAGGGCGACACCCTCGGTCGACCGGCCAGCGTGCTCGCTTCGGCCCGACGCGGGCCGGCGGGCATCACGACCCGGGTCGGCGGGTTAGCGGTGGTCCGCGACGGACACTGAGGCGACGACCAGACCGTCCTCTGCTGCGATCCGCGCATGGGGCCGGGGCTGTCCGCTGCGGTCAAGCGTTGGCACCCGGTGGCGGGCGTCAGCGGGACGCGGTGTCGAGGGCGCGGCTGAGTGTCCATCGAGAGACGCGCAGCTTGGCGGCGACGGCGGTTCGGGTTTGTCCGGTGCCGAGCAGGATGCGGGCGTCGGTGATCTGTTCGGAGGTCAGGGCGCGAGGACGGCCGCCGACGCGGCCTCGGGCGCGGGCGGCGTCGAGGCCTTCGCGGGTGCCTTTGACGATCTGCTGACGTTGGAACTTGGCGATGGCGGCGAACATGGTGAAGATCAGTTCGCCGCACATGTCGTCGCTGGTGTCGAGCACGATGCCGTCGAGGGTGCGGAAGTGGCGGCCGTTGGCGTGCAGGTCGTCTTCGACGATGGCGAGGAGTGCATGCCGACACGACTTCAAGCGCGTGGAATCGCACGACTGCCCGATGTCCACCTGCGCCGCCCCCGCGGGCTCCCCGTGCCGGACCGGCAAGGCCAAGGTGGCGATCCAGTACCACACCGCCCGCTTCCGCCTCGTGCCCCAACTCGCCAAGGTGCTCAGCGTGCAGACCCCCGCGGTGCGCAAGCCCGGCTCGGCCTGGACCGAACTGCCCCGGCCCGTAAGCGCCGGCATCACCCCAGTCGGGCACGTCCGCCTCGGCTACGCACGCGCCTCGACGGCCCGGCAGTCCCTGGACGCGCAGCTGGACTCGCTCGCCGAGGCCGGGGTCACCCGGGTCTTCTCGGAGAAGATCTCCACCCGCGCCACCATGCGCCCCGAGCTGGACGCCGCCGTGAAGCTCGCCGGGGAGATCCGGGCCTCCGGCGTTGCCGTCACGCTCGTCGTGCACGAGCACAAGCGGCTCGGCCGCGGCATCGAACTGGCCATGCTCGCCGAGGAGCTGAAGGCGAGCGATGTCGGCCTGGAGTTCCTCACTGGGGAGCTCAAGGGCTCACACGACCCCTCCGGGATCGTCTTCACCGTGCTCGCTGCGATGTCCGGCATGGAAGGCGAGTACATCCGGGACCGCACCCTCGAAGGCCACGAGTCCGCCCGCAAGCGCGGCAAGACCATTGGCGGCGCGGGCGTCACCGACGACGACATGCTGTTCACCGCCCTGCGCCTACGTGACGAGGAGTTGAGCCTGCGCGACATCGCGGCCCGGCTCGTCATCTCCAAGGGCGCGAAGAAGGGTCAGCACCCCTCGCCCGCCACCGTCCTGCGCATGCTGCGCGAACATGATGAACAAGTCGCCACGGCCGCGAATGCCTGAGCCGCCAAAGCTACCGGCGGGTTACTTGTTCCCTGGTGTCTGGACTAGGACTTCGGGGCCTCCAACGACTGGCCTCGGGGCCTGCACCGGCCCGCGTCCGAGCCTGTGTCACATCCCCGTCGGGGTGGGTGACACAGGCGCTCGGTGCTTTCTCAGGGCTTCCGTGCCACTCCGCAGAACTGCGTCACGTCGACGATCTCGCCGACCTCCGGCTGCTGCGCGTGCCAGCGGGAGCAGGACACCACGCCCGGCTCCAGCAGATCCAGACCGTCGAAGAAGTGCAGCAACTGCTCGCGGCTGCGCAGCTTCATCGGTGCGGAGCCCTGCTCGTTCCAGCTCGCGACCGCCGCCGTCATAGCCTCGGTGTGGACCTCGGCGGTGGGGTGGGCGAGTGCCAGATAACTGCCGGAGGGCAGGGCGGCGACGAGCCGGTCGACGATCGCGTACGCCTGCTCGTCGTCGTTCACGAACTGCATGATGCCCAGCAGCATGAGAGCCACGGGCTCGGTGAAGTCCAGCGTGCGGGTGGCGCCTTCGACGATCTTGTCGGGGTGGTGGACGTCCCCGTCCAGATAGTCCGTGACGCCCTCGGGACTGCTGGTGAGCAGGGCCTGGGCGTGGACGAGGACCAAGGGGTCGTTGTCCACGTAGACGATCCGCGCCTCGGGGGCCAGCCCCTGGGCGACCTCGTGCGTGTTGTCCGCGGTGGGCAGGCCGGTCCCCAGGTCGAGGAACTGGCGGATGCCCACCTCGCCGACCAGGTGCTGCACCGCCCGGCCCAGGAAGGCCCGGTCGGCCCGGGCGGCGTCGACGATCTCCGGGAAGTACGTCAGGACCTGCTCGCCCAGGGCGCGGTCGGGGGCGTAGTTGTCCTTGCCGCCCAGCCAGTAGTTCCACACCCGCGCCGAATGCGGGGTGTTGAGATCCAGCCGTGCCAACACGGCCTCACGGTCGGCCGGTTCCTCGGACATGACACGCTCCTCGTCCTGGACCGGCGGCACCTGGTCCGCCGACCCCTCACGCCTATGGGCAAGCGACAACGTAGCGGGCGGTGTCGGTTCAGGCCACCAATTCCCCGATCTTGACAGCTCCATGGCGCCGCACGCCGGGTAGGGGACACCGGTCGGCAACGGATCAGTTCTGGCTCAACGATTCATATTGCTCTCATGAATTGGTGACTTCTATCATCAACGTGCGAGCCGGAGAACTACAAGTTGCCGCGTCGGACAGGAGTCCCGTATGCGCACGATCCGCCGTGTCCCGCTGACCCTGTTCGTCGCGGTGGGGCTGGTTGTGGGGGTGTTGGTGACCTACGATCCCGAACTCGCCGTCAGGGGCGTGGAGTAGGCGGCCGTCGTGACTCTGTCCATCGGACTGGTCGTTCACGCAAGCCGCCGCGGGGTCTTCGAGGAGGCGGTCGAGCCGCTGTCCGGAATCTCGCTGAAGTGGGTCACCTACGGGCACGAGCAGGAGATCAGGCCTCGTGTTCGCAGCCTCGTCGACGGGCATGCCCTGGACGGACTGCTGGTGGGTGCCGTGCCGTACCGCGCCTGCCGCGACGTCCTCTCCCGGAACCTGCCCGTCGCGGTCACCCGCAGCTCCGCCCTCGACCTCGCGCTGGCACTGTCCCAGGCGCAGGCCCGCGGCTGGCAGGCGGTTCCGGTCAGCATCGACACCTTCGACCACGAGGTGGTCTCCGAGGTGACGGAGGCGGCGCACCTCGACCGCACCCGTGTCACCTGCCTCCCGTACGCCGACGACCAGAGCGTCGACGAGATCTGCGCCTTCCACCAGCGGTCCGTGGGCGAGGGCGACGGCTACGTCATCACCGCGCGCACCGCGGTGCTACGGCAGTTGCGGGGCGCTGTGCGGGTGCTGAACGGCTCGCCCACGCCGTCCAGCATCCGCGCGGAACTGCACGAGCTGGTGCTGCGCGTCCGGTCCGAGCGGGCGGGCGCCGCCGGGTTCGCCGCGGGCGTGTTCTGCGTGGGCAGGCACGGCCGCCCCGGTGACCTGGAGCGCAGCCGCAAGGACCTGCTGCACCTGCTGCGGGCCACGCCCGAACTCACCGACGCCTGGATCGAGAACCGCGGGCGGCGCGGCGTGCTGGTCCTCGGGGGCCGGACGCTGTTCGAGCGCCTCAGCCGCAACTGGCTGGTCGTTCCCGTGCTGGACCAGGCCCAGGAGGCGCTGGGCGTACGGGTGTCCGCCGGCTTCGGAGTGGGACCCTCGGCCCGCAGCGCGGTGGTGCTGGCCGAACGGGCCGCCGTACGCGCGGAGTCGGAGCACCGGCCGTGCGGCTACCTGATGGAGGACAGCGGGCTCGTCATCGGGCCGATGGGGCCGGGAGGGGAGCCGTCCGAACAGGCGGGAGGACGGGCCGGAGGGCAGCCCCCCGCCCCGCCCCGCCCCGATCAGGGCGACCGCGTACGGGCACTCGCGCGGACCGTCGGGCTCAGTCCGGCAACGTTGTCAAGACTGGCCGCGATCGAGCACGATCTGGCCGGGCGGACGGTCACCCCGAGCGAACTCGCCGACGCGATGGCCATCACCGACCCCAGCGGCCGGCGCCTGGTCCGCAAACTCCACGCGCACGGCCTGGTCACCTCCGAGGGCCTCGCCCAGACCCATCGCAAGGGGCGGCCGACAGGGCTGTACCGCCTGGCGATCGCCGCGGCACTGACGGGCTCCGTGGACGGACAGCCCGTCGCGACCGTGTGACGGACTCCGCCCGGTTCGCAAGCTCTGCTTCGGACAAGTGGCGGACGGCTGTCGTACGAGATGGAGCGCGTGGGCCTTTCGGGCGCCGCCCTAGCCTTCCTCCATGGAATATGGAGGTGGTGACGCGTGAAAGCGAAGCCGACCGTTCAGATCGACACGGATCGAGTCGTCGTCACGGAGTGGTGCTTCGCCCCGGGGGCCGAGACGGGGCATCACGTTCACGCACACGACTACGTGGTGGTTCCCTTGATCACCGGAACGGTTCGTGTGGAGGACTCGGACGGGGAACACGAGGTGGAGATGCACGCGGGCGCTTCCTACGCACGGTCCGCCGGTGTCGCGCACAACCTCGTGAACACGAACGACTACGAGTTCCGCTTTGTCGAAGTCGAGCTCAGGCAGGGATGATCCCGATGACCTCACAGCCTTCCCGTGACGGCTTCCACCCGGACCTGCCCGACGGTCCGAGCCGCCCGCTGCCCGAGGCGCGCACACGGGTGCACCACGTCCGCGCCGACGATCTGGACGCCGACACGGCGCAGACCGACGGCATGCGCCGCTTCGCCGCGATCAGCGGTGCCAGGGTCGGCTCGGAGCGGATGTGGATGGGGCAGACCACGGTCGCCCCCGCGACCGCCTCGGCCGACCACCACCACGGCGACTCCGAGACCGCCATCTACATCGTCAGCGGCCACCCCGAGTTCGTCTTCCTCGCCGATACCGCTGATACCGCCGATCCCGCCAAGAGCGGGGCGGAACCCGAGGAGGTGCGGTTGCGGACCGGGCCAGGCGACTACATCTTCGTCCCGCCCTTCGTGCCGCACCGCGAGGAGAACCCCGACCCCGACGAAGAGGCCGTCGTCGTGATCGCCCGCAGCACACAGGAGGCCGTGGTGGTCAACCTGCCGGGCCTCTACGTCCTCCGGTCCGGCCAGGAGTAGCCGGTGCCGTGATCAGAGCAGCGCCTCGACGACCGCCCTGAGATTCGCCGGCCCCCGCCCGTACGCGCACAACCCGTCCGCCGCCTCCGTCTCCGCGTCCGGCACACCGGTGGCGACGAGAAGCGCGTCGGGGCGGCCGGTGAGCAGGGCGGTGCGGGTCGCCGCCTGCCATGGGTGAAGCTCGGCGTCCTCGGTGGCGATCAGCAGCGGTCGCCCCTGGGCGCGCCGCAGGATGCCGGCCACGTCCACGGGGCCTTCGACGGCCGTCACGCCGTCGGCACCCGGCATGACCTCGCGCACCAGGGTCACCAGGTCCGAACGGGCCCATTCCAGCGCGGGTTTGGGGCGACGGTGGAGGTCCACGACGAAGGGATCGAGGATCGGGCCGGGCAGCCCCTTCCACAGGATGGCCCGACGAGCGGCGAGCAGCCCCACGTCCCCGAGCGCGGGACCGGCCCCGCGGTCAGTGCTCGGCGGCTGCGCGAACCGCTCGGCCAGGGCATCGACCCGGCGGGCCGCGTCCACGACCCGGGCCGGGTCGAGCATGCCGCATGCCATCGCGTCGAGGAGCGCGTCCCGGCAGCGCAGCCACAGCTCCGGGTCCGGGCGGGCGATGATCAGCTGGTCCGCTCCCGCGGCGATGGCGGCGACGGCGCCGGCCGCCTCGCCCACCCCGTCGGCGATCGCCTTCATCTCCAGGGCATCGGTCACGACGACGCCCTGGAAACCGAGTTCGACGCGCAGGATGTCGGTGACGACACGGCGGCTGAGGGTGGCGGGGGCGGCGGCATCGAGTGCCGGGTAGACGACGTGCGCCGTCATGACGAGCGGGACGCCTGCCGCGACGGCGGCCCGGAAGGGCAACAGGTCGATCTCACGCAGGACTTGCTCGTCTCGCGCGTCGACGGCCATGCCCAGGTGACTGTCCACGGCGGTCGAGCCATGGCCCGGGAAGTGCTTCACGCACGGAGCGACGCCGGCGGCCAACGTGGCCTCGACCCAGGCGGTGACGTGCCGGGCCGCGTGGCCGGGATCGGCGCCGAACGCGCGAGTGCGCACGATGGGGTTGACCGGGACTCGGTGCACGTCGGCCACCGGGGCGAAACTCACGGCCACTCCACAGTCGGCCAGGTGCCGGGCGAGCGAGTCCGCGACGGCGGAGGTCAGCGCGATGTCGTCGGCGACGCCGAGCGCCCACGCCCCCGGAGTCTCCGGCGCCCCGGCCCGGGCCAGATGGCTGATGCCGCCGCCCTCCTGGTCGACGGTGACCAGCAGGCCCGGGCGCAGCGAGCGCAACTCGTCGGTGAGCTCCCGCAGTTGGGCTCGGCCGGCGACGTTGCGGGTGTGCAGGATGACGCCGCCGAGTCCGGTGTCGGCCAGCTGTTTGAGCTGGCCGGGGAGTGTCGTTCCGTCGAAACCGAGGACGAGACAGCGGTTCGCGGCCTCGACGAGATCACCGGGGAGCGTGGTCACGGGGTCATCTCCGCAGTGGTCGTATCGCCGCTTGTCGCGGCCTCGTTGGACGCGTCGTCACCCGGCTCCATCAGCAACACGCAGCGGGCCCAGTGCCGTTCGGTCACCTCGACGCGCGGCGGCTGCTCGGTGCTGCACGCGGCGCGTGCCAGGGGGCAGCGCGGGTGGAAGCGGCAGCCGGACGGGGGGTGGACCAGGTCCGGGGGCTCCCCGTAGTCGCCCTCGGCGGCCGCCGTCGCCGTGCCGTCGTCGCGGCCGGCACGTCCGGCCAGGAACTCCATCCGGTCGGGATCCGGTGTCGAGTCCAGCAGCAGGCGGGTGTACGGATGGGCCGGGGCCTGCGTGACGTCCTCCGCCGTGCCGTACTCGACGATCTCCCCGGCGTACATCACCGCGATCTCGTCGGCGAAGTAGCGGGCGCCGGCGATGTCGTGGGTGATGTAGAGCATGGCCAGGTGCCCCTCGTCCCGCAGAGCGGCCAGGAGGTTGAGGATCTCCAGCCGGATGGAGACGTCCAGCATGCTCACCAGCTCGTCGCCGAGCAGGACTTCGGGTTCGACGGCGAGTGCGCGGGCGATGGCGACGCGCTGCCGCTGGCCGCCGGAGAGCTCGTGGGGGAAGGCGTCGAGGAAACGCTCGGGCGGGGTGAGCCGCACGCGTTCCAGCAGGGCTCGTAGGCGCCGCTCCAATGCGTCGGCGTCCGTGACGGAACCGTGCAGCCGCAGCGGCCGTTCGAGCAGATAGCGCACGCGGTGCAGGGGGTTGAGGGAACCGAACGGGTCCTGGAGCACCATCTGGACCCGGCGGGCGTAGGCGCGGCGGGCCCGCCGGCCGCGCGCCGAGGCCGGCTTCCCGTACAGCAGGACGCTGCCGCTGGTGGGTTGCTGGGCGAGAGCGAGGGTGCGCGCGAAGGTGGACTTGCCGCTGCCGCTCTCACCGACGAGGGCCACGGTGCGGCCCGGACGCAGGCACAGTGAGGCGCTCTCCAGTGCGTGCACGGTCTCACCGCGTGCGCGGTGCACCGGGTAGTGGACGGTGACGTCCACCGCTTCGAGCACGGGGGCGGGCTCGTCAGTCGCACTCAACTTGTCGGTCACACCTACCCTGTTGGTCACACTCACTTCGTCCGGCACACCCACCTCGTCGGTCATCCTCGCCCTCCGGTGATCAGCGTGGGCAGGTCGTCGGCGTGGACGCAGGCCACCACGCGCTCCGGGCCGTGCTCGGTGAGCGCGGGAACCGCCGTCCCGCACTCCGACGTCGCATGGGGGCAGCGCGGTTGGAAGGGGCAGCCCGGCGGAAGGCCGCGCAGGTCGGGCGGGTTGCCCGGGATACCGTTCAGCCGGCGCATCGGCCCGCGCAGCGGCGGGAACGAGTCGCGCAGTCCGCGGGTGTACGGGTGTTTCGGGTCCCGGTACAGGTCCCCGGCCGGTCCGCTCTCCACGATCCGCCCGCCGTACATCACGGCGATCCGGTCGGCGATCTCAAGGAGCAGGGACAGGTCGTGCGTGATGAAGACGACGGAGAAGCCCAACTCTCGCTGCAACCGGATCACTTGGCGCAGGATCTGGCGCTGCATCACCACGTCGACGGCCGTCGTCGGCTCGTCCATCACCAGCAGATCCGGCTCGCAGACCAGGGCGAGCGCGATGGTGGCCCGCTGGCGCATCCCGCCGGAGAGCTCGTGTGCGTAGCCGTCCAGCCGGCCGGCGGGGATACCGACGAGTTCCAGCATGTGCGCGGCGCGCTCGCGGGCCTCGGACTTGGGCATACGACGATGGGCGCGCAGGACGTCGGTGAACTGTGCGCTCAGCCTCGCCACCGGATTGAGGGCGTTCATGGCGCTCTGGAAGACGACGGCCGTGTGCTCCCACCGCGTCCTGCGCAGCTCGCGTGCGTCGGCGTGCAGCAGGTCGACGGTGCCGCCCGCGCGCGGGTGGAGCGTCGCGCTGCCGGACAGGACGACGGCGGGCGGGCGCAGCAGTCGTAGCAACGCGTTCACGAGGGTGGTCTTGCCGCTGCCGCTCTCCCCTGCGATGCCGAGGATCTCGCCGCGACGCAGACGCAGGGACACCTGGGACACGGCCGGCAGGGGTTCGGCCTCCGAGCCGTAGTCGACACTCAGGTCCCGCACGTCCAGCAGCAGGTCTCCCGCGCTGTCCGCGGTCATCGCGCCTCCTTCCGCACGGACTTGGGCACGGACTTGTGTCCGGGCTTGCCCATGGACTTCCGCACGCTCTTGCGGCGGGCGCCGCGCAGCCGTGGGTTGGTCAGTTCGTCGATGCCGAAGTTGACGAGCCCGGCGGCCGCGCCCAGCACGGTGATGGCGACCCCGGGCGGCACGAACCACCACCACGCGCCGGAGACCATCGCCTGCCGCTGCTGGGCGAAGTAGAGCATGGTGCCCCAGCTGACGGTGTTGATGTCGCCGATGCCCAGGAAGTCCAGGCCGGATACGGCGAGGATGGATGTGACGAGCGAGAGCATCAGCGTCGCCGAGATCACCGGCAGCAGGTTGGGCAGCACCTCCACGAGCATGATCCGCAGATTGCTCTCACCGAGCAGCCGGGCGCCCAGGACGAAGTCCCGGTTGCGCAGCGACAGGGTCTGCACGCGCTTGGAACGGGCTCCCCAGGCCCAGCCGGTGAGCCCGATGACCAGCGCCACCGCGAACGGCCCGCCCCGGCCCCGCAGATACCCGGCGAGGATGATGACCAGCGGCAGCCCCGGCAGGACGAGGAAGACGTTGGTGAGGGCGCCGAGCACCGAGTCGATCGTGCCGCCGTAGTAGCCCCCGATCAGTCCGACGGCCACCGACAGCGTGGTGGAGACGACGGCCGCGAGCGCGCCCACGAGCAGGGACGTCCGGGTGCCCACGACGAGCTGGGCGAGGACGTCCGTGCCGTCCTGGGTGGTGCCCAACGGGTGGGCGCCCGAGGGGGGTTGGAGGACCGCCCCGGTCAGGGCCGTGGGGGACAAGGCCATCGGCGACTGCACGATCCACGGGCCGACGGCGGCCACGAGGACGTACCCGGCGATGATCGCGAGCCCCACGCGGGCCTTGCGGTTGGCGGGGATCAGCCGGCGCAGCGCGCTGCGCCAGGTCAGCCGGCCGGCCACGGGGGCGAGCGGGGCGGTCGGCGGGACCGCGAGCGTCATGCGTCCTCCCTGGTGCGCGGGTCGAGCAGGACGTAGACGGAGTCGGCGATGAAGTTCGCCACGAGCACGGACAGCGAGATGATCAGGAACAGGGCCTGCATCAGCGGATAGTCGAGGTTCACGACCGCCTGGTAGAAGAGGTAGCCGATGCCGGGATACGCGAAGACCGCCTCGGCGAGCAGTGAGCCGCCGACGACCGTGCCGATCGAGATGGCCAGGCCCGCCACCTGCGGCAGCATGGCGTTGCGGGCGGCGTACGCGAGCAGGATCCGCCACCGGCCGAGCCCCTTGGCCTCGGCGAGGGTGACGTAGTCCTCGGCCACGGTCGTGATCATCATGTTGCGCATCCCGAGCAGCCAGCCGCCGACCGAGGAGACGACGATGGTCAGGGCGGGCAGGAAGCCGTGCGCGATCACGCTGCTGACGAACGTGAAGCCGAACCCCGGCTCGAGATTCAGGTCGTAGCCGTTCTGCGAGGGAAAGACCGGCAGGCTCACCGACAGCAGCAGAAGAAGCATGGTGGCGACCCAGAAGTACGGCATCGAGCCGAGGAAGGTCGCCAGCGGCGCCAGCACGCTGTCCAGGCGACTGCCGGGCCGGGCACCGGAGATGATGCCGAGTACGGTGCCGAGCAGGAATGCCAGGACGGTGGTCAGGCTCACCAGACCCAGCGTCCACGGCAGGCCCTGCGAGATCATCTCGCTGACGGGCTGCGGGAAGTACGCGGTGGAGATGCCGAAGTCGAGGTGGGCGATCTGCGAGAGGTAGTGCAGATACTGCTGCCACAAGTTCTGGTCGGGGACGCCGAACAACGCCCGGATGGACTTCTCGGTCGCCGGGGTGACCTGTGAGCGCTGGGCCAGCTTGTTGAGGATGACGGAGGCCGGATCCCCCGGCATGAGCCGGGGGATGACGAAGTTCAGCGTGATGGCCACGGCTGCGGTCGCGAGGTAGAAGCCGAGGCGGCGCAGGAGGACCCGGGCCCGGCCGCCGCGACGGCGCCGGCGTGCGGAGCCGTCCGCCGCAGCCGCCGACGGCCCCGTCCCGCCGACCGGAAGCGTCGTCGCCGTCATCGGACGGACTCCTTCGGTGGCGTCACGGCTACTTCACCGGCTTCAGGTGCGCGAGCACGTTCTCGAACGCCGGTCCGCCGTTCCACGGCGCGCAGATGTCGTACGGGTTGTTCTTGCTGGGGAATCCGGTCCAGTTGCGGGAGCTCCACGCGCAGCCGGCGGTGATGTTCGACAGTGTCACGTACGGCACCTGGTCGACGATGATCTTCTCCAGCTTGCGGGTGAGTTCGATCTGCGTCTGCTCGTCGCCGGTGTTCGCGAGCTGGTTGAGCAGGCCGTCGGTGCTCTTGTCGCGCCAGCGCAGGTAGTTGTTGGTCTGCGCCTTGCCGCCGTTCGGTGTGCCGGCGAACTCGCTGTTCAGCAGCGGGTTGTAGATCTGCCACGGCACGGCGCCGTACGCGAGTCCGTACGCGGCGAGGTCGAAGTCGCCCTTCTCGCGGGTGTCGGTGTAGGTGCCGCTGGCCAGTGGTTGCACGTTCACCTTGACGCCGATCTTGCCGAGCTGGTCGGCGATGATCCGGGCCCGCTGCACGGAGTCCGCGAAGTCGGCGACCTCGATGTAGTTGAGCGTGAGCTGCTTGCCGTCCTTCACTGCCTTGCCGCCGCTCAGCGTGTAACCGGCCTGCTGCAGCTGGGACTTGGCGCCCGCGAGATCGGTCTGGACGGCCTCCTTGTACGCCGGGTCGAGCCACTTGCCCTGCGTCGCGGCGTCCAGGCCGGTCTGGCTGATCGGGTCGGCGCCGAGCTGGGTGACCAGCTGGATGAGCTGCTTGCGGTCGATCGCCAGCTCGACCGCCTTACGGACATGGACGTCCTTCAGTGCGCCCTTGTCGTGGTTGAAGACCAGGATCAGAGCTCCGTACGTCGGATAGAAGTAGCCGTTCTTCGCCGGGTCCTTGTCGACGTACTGCTTCTCCAGGTTGGGTATGGCGCCCCCGCTCACATCCTCCTGGCCGCTGGTCAGTTGGGAGATCTCGGTGGCGGAGTTCACCACCGGCAGCCGGATCTGCTTGACCTGGATCCTGCTGCGCCAGTAGTCGCCGCGCAGGGCCAGCGAGATCTGCTGCGGATCGAACCGCTTCAGCGTGTACGGGCCGCTGGCCACGGGATCCGGGTTGGTGAAGGTGACCGGGTTCTTTCCCGTCCAGTACTTCTCCGGAACGATGTACTGCTGGAGAATCGACGCGACCTGGGTGAAGGCGGGTTTGTCGAAATGGAAGACGACCGTCTTCTCGCCCTGCGCGGCCACCGATTGAAACGACACCCCGGACGAGTTGAGCGCGGGTGTCTTCTTCACCAGTTGGAAGGTGAAGACCACGTCCTTGGCGGTGACCGGTTTCCCGTCGCTCCAGGTGGCTTTCTTGTCGACATCCACGGTCAGCGTGCGGCCGTCCGACGACAGTTTCTGCGCGGAGGCGAGCCACGGTTCGAATGCGCCGCCCTTGAGGACATTCACCCCCATCAGCGACTGATACATATAGATCCTGGTTCCCGGAGAAGCGTCCCCGGTGCTGGTCAGCGGATTGAAGTTGCGCTGCAGCACGGTTTTTCCGGAAGCATAGTTAATCATCAGTGAGCCGCTGCCCGAACTCGTGGAACCGCTGTCCTGGCAGGCGGTGAGTGCCAGACTCATCACCACGGCGAGCGCTGCGGGACCGGTTCTGACGGACCATCTGAGCCGCACGGTCGACCTCCTGTCTCGGATGCCGCATTGTGCGAACGGAGAACTCCGACTGTCAAGGAAGAAAGGGAAATCGCCGACATACGATCCAGGTTCCAAAAAACAAAGGAACCAGGTTCGTATGTCGGAGACGTGTTTCCTTGAGTGGCATAGGAGGGCAAGAATGACTCTCAGCCGAACCGGAAGCAATCAGGGAAAATCGGAGGCAGTGAATTGACGCAGACGCGTGACACACCCTCGGCGACCGGCTGGATGCGCCAGGCGAGGTTCGGCCTCTTCGTCCACTTCGGCGTCTACAGCATGGCCGCACGGCACGAATGGGTGCGCAGCTACGAGGAGATCGGGGACGCCGAGTACCAGCGATACGTCGACCACTTCGACCCCGACCTGTTCGACGCCGCCGACATCGCCCGCACGGCACGCGCGGCCGGCATGCGTTACGCCGTACTGACCACCAAGCACCACGACGGCTTCTGCCTCTGGGACTCGGCCGTCACGGACTACACCTCGGCCAGGGTCTGCGGCCGGGACCTCGTCGCCGAGTTCGTCGCCGCGGCCCGTGCCGAAGGGCTCAAGGTCGGCTTCTACCACTCGCTCCTCGACTGGCACCATCCCGACTACGTGATCGACGGCGTCCACCCGCTGCGCAACGCACCGGACGTGGCGGCCCTCAACTCCGGCCGCGACATGGGCAGATACCGCACCTACCTGCACACCCAGGTCAGGGAGCTGCTCACCTCGTACGGCCAGGTCGACCTGATGTTCTACGACTTCACGTTTCCCTGGCAGCGCGGCGGCATGCCGGGCAAGGGGCCCGAGGACTGGGACTCACCGCGACTCCTGGAGATGACCCGTACCCTCCAGCCCGGCATCGTGGTCAACAACCGCCTCGGCATCCCCGGCGACTACGTGACCCCCGAGCAGTACCAGCCGGACCGCCCGCTGACCGAGAACGGCGTCGAGGTGATGTGGGAGGCGTGCCAGACCCTCAACGGCTCGTGGGGATACCACCGGGACAACCTGGAGTTCAAGGACCCCGGCGACGTGGTGCGCATGCTCGTCCAGTCCGTGTCGAACAACGGCAACATGATCCTCAACGTCGGTCCCGACGGCCGCGGGAACATTGAGCCCCGGGCCCGTGCGATCCTCCACTCCGTCGCGGACTGGATGCGGTTGCACGCCCGTGCCGTCCACGGTGCCGGTCCCGCTCCGTTCGCGCCGCCCGCCCACGGCGTCTACACCCTCCGAGGCAACCGCCTCTACCTGCACCTCTTCTCCTGGCCGTTCAAGCACGTCCATCTGCCCGGACTCGCCGGCCGGGTGGAATACGCCCAACTGCTGGGCGACGGCAGCGAAGTCGCGCTCAGCGTGCTCGACGACACCCCGCAACCGCACGCCCACCTCGCCCCGCTGCCGCAGGCCGCCGACACCCTGACGCTGACACTCCCGGTCACCCGCCCCGACGTGCTCGTGCCGGTCGTGGAGCTGTTCCTGACGGAGCAGTAGGTCACCGCGCCGGCGGCCCGCTGCTCTCCCGCACCACCAGCTCCGTGGCCACCTCCACCCGCGTCGTCTCCGGCTCCTGCCCCGACAGCAGCCGCAGCACCATCCGGGCGGCGAGCGCGGTCATGTCGGCGATGGGGGTGCGCATGGTCGTCAGACGGGGCGTCACCCAGTCCGCGAACGGCAGGTCGTCGAAGCCGACCACGCTGACGTCGTCGGGGATGCGCAGCCCCCGCTCGGCCGCCGCACGATAGGTGCCCAGCGCCTGATGGTCGCTGCCCGCGAAGATCGCCGTGGGGCGGTCGGCCAACGCCAGTAGATCCAGGGCGTGTTGATACGCGAGAGGGTGGGTGAAGTCGCCGTAGCGGACCAGCTCCGGATCGAAGGGCAGCCCGGCCTCCGCGAGCGCCGAACGGTAACCGTCCACGCGGGCGCGTGAGGTCAACCGGCGCTCCGGGCCGCTGATGACGGCGATGCGCCGATGCCCGAGCTCGATGAGATGGCGGGTCGCGGCAAGCCCGCCGGGCCAGTTGGTCGCTCCCACCCAGACAATGCCGGGCGCGGGTTCCTCGATCGGTGCGACGAGGGCGTACGGGATGCCGAGACCGGCGAGGTCCGCCTGCTGCTCGGGGGTGAGTTCGGGTACGACGAGGATCGCGCCGCGCGTGGGGCGCGTGGCCAGTGAGTCGAGCCACTGACGCGCCCGCTTCTGCCGGCCGTGCGTCGCCGAGACGACCAGCCCCATGCCCGCCTCGTGCAGCACGTCCTCCGCGCCCCGGATCAACTCCACCGCCCAGGGACTGTCCAGTTCGTTGATGACGAGATCGATCAGCCCGCCGGGCGGAGCCGCGGTGGCCGCGGGCCGCCGGCGCGCGAGATAGCCGTGCTTCTCCAGCAGGCGCTGCACCTTGGCTCTGGTCTCGGCCGATACATCGGACCTGTTGTGCAGCACCTTGGAGATGGTGGAGACCGAGACACCTGCCTCGTCTGCGATTTCGGCAAGAGTTCGCCGCCTCGCTTCACCGGACCCTGTCCGGACCGTTGACGTCATCGGATGAATCTCCTACGTTTCCGGAGCGGCCGCAGATTGCGAAAACTATCGCAATCCAACTCTCCAGCGTAGAGGTGGCAGGTGGTTCTCGATGAAGGACCGGCGTCCGGGCGGGAGTTGGCGCGCCGCCTGTCTGGTGGCACCCCCGACGAGAACTGGAGACGGCGCATGAGACCGAGACATCTGTCCGTACTGGCCGCCGTGGCAGCGCTGTTGGCCTTCCCGGTCCAGGCACAGGCAGCGGGCGTAGGCCGCACCTATCACGTCGCCCCCTCGGGCAGTGATCACGCAGTCGGCTCGCCGGCGAACCCCCTGCGCACCATCGGTGGCTGCCTCTCCCGCGTCCACCCCGGTGACACCTGCCTGATCCACCGCGGCACTTACCGCGAGCAGGTCACCCCGCCCTCCGGCACCAAGGATGCCCCGGTCACGATCGCCGCGTACGGCGACGGCCCGGTGACCGTCGACGGAACCGAGCCGGTGACCGGTTGGAAGAACGCCGGCGGCGGACTGGTCGCCGCCGACACGGACCTGCCGCTCGACCCCGACTTCAACGCGGTGTTCCTGGACAACGACCGTGCGGCGGAGGGCCGTTGGCCCAACTCCGGTTCCGATCCGCTGAACACCACCTGGGCCGAGGCCGACGCCACCTCCACCGACCAGCACATCGACGACACCGACCTGCCGGACGCCGATTGGACCGGCGCGACCGTACACCTGTGGGCGGGCTCCAACCCCTGGGCCCAGCAGACCGGCACGGTCACCGCCACCTCACCGGGCAAGCTGGACTTCACGGGCGGCAACTACCGCTGCCCGCCCCTGTGCATGGGCAACCAGAACTACCGCAACTACTACCTCGTGGGCGCGAAGGCCGCCCTCGACCAGCCGGGGGAGTGGTACTACGACAAGGCCGCCCACCGCCTCTACATGGTCGCGCCGAAGGGCGGTATCGCAGGGCACAAGGTGACCGCCAAGCACCGCCTGTGGGGCATGGACCTCACCAACAGCTCCTACGTCACGGTGCGCGGCCTCGACCTGTGGGGGACCTCCCTGCGAACGGGCAAGGCCAGTACGGGAGTTGTGGTCGACACACTGCACGCCACGTACATCTCCGAGTTCTCGACCCTCCCCATGCCACCGGACGGCGACCTCGCGATCCCGCCGTCCGAGGGGCACATCGTCGCCTCGCGCATCCTCGACTCCGGCGTGCAGATTCTCGGCACGGGCAACACCCTTGAGAACAGCGAGATTTCACAGTCCGCAGGCGACGGCGTCCTGGTGCGAGGCACCGGCAACACGGTCACCGACAACTACATCCACGACGTCGGCTGGATGGGCAGCTACACCCCCGGCATCGAGATCAACGGCAACGACCACACGGTCACGCACAACACGATCCGCCGCACGGGACGCGCCTCCATCGACACGGCCTGGCAGCTCAACGGCACCGAGTTCCACGGCAACCGGATCGCCTACAACGACCTGTCCGAGGCCATGCGCACCTCCCGCGACGGCTCACCCTTCTACGTCTGCTGCAGCCTGGACGGCACCGGGACCTCCATCGACCACAACACCTCGCACGACGCCGACGGCCAGGTCGGCTTCTACGTCGACAACTACTCCGGGCACTTCCTGCTGCACCACAACGTCGCCTGGAACACCGGCACCCGAGGCACCTTCTTCAACGGCCACACCGGCCCGAGCATCGCCAACCAGGATCACAACTCCAGCTATGGCGTGGGCATCAACGGCAACTCGGTGCTGCTGAGCGGCGCGACCGATGCCTCCGGCTCGTACCTCAGCAACATCGTCGGACCGATGCCGATCAGCGCGAGCCAGACAGGCGATCCACTGCCCGTCGTCCGTTCCAACCTCATCGACAGCACGCCCGGCTACGCCGACGCCGTCAACGGCGAACTGTGGCTCACCGCCGGCTCACCCGCCATCGACGCGGGCGAGACGATCGACGGAATCACCACAGACGTACGAGGGACGGCTCCCGACATCGGCGCGTACGAATACGGCGCACCGATCTGGTCCACCGGCTGCAGCCTCCCTGGCTGCCAGCAGCGAGTCCGGCACGGCGCCTGGACCGCGACCGCGAGCGACGGCACGGACGCGTCCGCCGCCGTCGACGGAGACATCAACACCCGCTGGACGGCTGCAGCCGCGCAGGCCCCCGGCCAATCACTGACCGTCGACCTGGGCGAGACGAAGACCTTCGACCGGCTCTCCCTCGACGCCGGACGCGACACCAGCGGACAGCCGTACGGCTTCTCGGTGTCCGTCAGCCGCGACGGCACGCACTGGACCAGTCCCCTTGCTCAGGTCTCCGGCCGCTCCTTCACCCAGGACGCGGCCTTCCCGACCCGGACGGCCCGCTACGTCCGCATCACCCTGACTGCGAGCGGCCCTGTCCCCTGGGTGGTCAACGACCTGCGCCTGTACGGCGAGGGCCCCGACGCCTCCGCCACGCTCCAGGCCGAGCAGGCGACATCCGTGCGCGGGGTCGAGCGCGGCGCGAGCGCGACCGGCGTGCTGGGCTCCGGTGACCGGATCGGCTTCCGGCGGGCGAGCGTGAGCGGCGACCGGCTCACCGTCCGCCTCGCCTCCACCTGTACCACGGGCTGCGCGCTCCAGCTCCGGGTCGACGCCCCGGACGGCCTGGTGGCGGCGACCCTTCCCGTGCGCACGACCGGCTCCGCCGACACCTGGCGGGAGGAGTCGGTCACCCTGTCCCGCCGGCCGACCGGCATCCACTCCCTCTATCTCGTCGCGAAGGGAGGTTCTCGGGTCGCGGCCCTGGACTGGCTGACGATCCGCGAGTGACAGCGCGGAGACGCAGGTCACATACGGCCATGTCACAGGGGGTCGGGCTGTCTCGTCTCAGGGTGTGTAGCCACCGAAAACCACGGAGGAGCACACCATGGACGCGCGACTGAACTTCTTCGCCACCCCGATCGCCGGCAAGGTCATCAAGAATTTCATGACGATCGGCAAGGCGGTCAAGGAGTCGCCCCTGCCGGCCGCGACGCAGGAGCTGGTGGCGTTGCGCGTGAGCCAGATCAACGGCTGCGCCGTCTGCATCGACATGCACACCAAGGACGCCGCCGCTGCCGGCGAGTCTTCGGTACGGATGAACCTGGTCGCCGCGTGGCGGGAGGCCACGGTCTTCACCGAGGCCGAGCGCGCCGCGCTGGAACTGGCGGAAGAGGGCACCCGGGTCGCGGACGCGGGGGGTGGGGTCAGCGACGAGGTGTGGGAGTACGCCGCCAAGCACTACGACGACGAGCAGCTCACCGCCCTGGTGATCCTCGTGTCCTTCATGAACTCGGTGAACCGGCTGAACATCATCACCCGGCAGCCGGCCGGCGACTACAAGCCCGGGCAGTTCCACTGAACGGCATCGGCAACCGGCCCCGGGGTCCGGCGGCGGGCCCCGGACCCCGGGCTCGACGGCGTTACCCTGGCCTGCCGATGGTCCGGATGATCACCGGCAGACGCCTGCGCCGACCCGTACGGTCAGGTCGGAGCCTGTCAGGGGGAGAGGAGCCGGCGTGAGCAAGGTCGAGGACTTCGAGGAGCTGCGGCCGCTGCTGTTCTCGCTCGCCTACCGGATTCTGGGCAGCGTGAGCGAGGCGGAGGACGCGGTGCAGGAGACGTGGCTGCGCTTCGACGGCTCAGGGACCCGCCCCACCTCGACCAAGGCCTTTCTGTCGGCCACGGTGACACGGATCTCGATCGACGTGCTGCGTTCCGCGCGGGTACGGCGGGAGGAGTACGCCGGGCCGTGGTTCCCCGAACCGCTGCTGAGCGATCCGTATCAGGATCCGGCGCGGTCGGTGGAACTGGCCGACTCGGTGTCCATGGCGGCGCTCCTGCTGCTGGAGCGGCTCAGCCCGCTCGAGCGGGCGGTGTTCGTGCTGCGGGAGGTCTTCGGCTTCGGGTTCGACGAGGTCGCCGCGGCGGTCGGACGATCCGAGTCGGCGTGCCGGCAGCTGCTGGTGCGGGCGCGGCGGCACATGGAGGCCGGTCGGCCGCGCTTCGCGGCCGACCGTCAGGAGCGGCAGGAACTGGCGACCCGCTTCTTCGACGCCCTGAAGGACGGCGATGTGGGCGGACTGCGGAACCTGCTGGCCGCCGACGCGCAGTTGGTCGGAGACAGCGGCGGCAAGGCCCCGCAGCTGGCCAGGACCGTCATGGGCGCGGAGAACGTGGCCCGACTGCTGGGCACGGTCTACCCCTGGCTGATCCGGATCGACGTGACCTTCGAGCCGCACGAGGTCAACGGCCAGCCGGGCGCGATCTTCCGCGACCGGGACGGCAGGATCCTGCAGACCGTGGTCCTCGACGTACTCGACGGGCAGATCCAGACCGTCCGCGCGGTGATCAATCCCGACAAGCTCGGCCACCTCGGACCGGTCGGCGACGCCTGGGCCGTCGACCGCGAGGTGAAACAGACGCGCCGGCAGAAGAACTGACCTCGACCGACCCGCCCCTTCGGCGCTCAGAAGAAGCGCGCCTCCGGGAATCGGGCCGACGGCCCGTCCAACAGGCCGTCGTCGTCCCGGCCGCGCAGCCGGCGGTCGAAGAAGGCGGCGAGGTAGGCCCGTTCGGCAGCGATCGCACGCCGCGGCGCGATGGTGCCGATGTTCTCCACGACGGTCTTGCGGGGGAGGCCGAGCTGGTGGGCGATCTGCGGGATGAGTGCCTCGGCGTCGGTGTACGTCGCGTGATCGGCGCCGCGCAGGCTCAGGCCCCGGTGCCAGCCGTGACTGTGCCGCCACAGGGCGTTCCATGACGGCACCGTGGCGAGGTTGTTGCCGTCCATACCGATCAGCAGGAACGGGCGGTCGAGGCCGTCGGCGGCGACGCTGGAAAGGTTGCCGGGGGTGCTGTCGTTCTGGACGTCGGCGAGAACGCCGTCCAGGTCGGCCCCTGCCGCGATGCGCGGATCGTCGTGCATGGTCTGCAGTGCGGTGAAGCCACCTGCCGACTGACCGAACATGCCGATGCGGTCGAAGTCCAGCATGCCGCGCAGGACTTGGGGGAGTGCACTCGGCAGTTCGTCGAGCAGGAAGCGGGTGTCGGCCACCCTTACCGCCATCGTCTTGCGCAACAGGGCGGTGATGCGCTCCTGGTCCGGGTACGCCTTCTCGTACTCCGCGGGCAGAACGGACTTCTCGACGCGGCCGCCGGGAAACTGGACGGCGGAGGCGTCGTAGGTGTGATCGATGGTCACCACGACATAGCCGCGGGAGGCAAGGTCGTCGCAGAGCGTGGTGCCCAGGGAACGCGGGTCCCCGGCACCGGGCGAGTAGTACACCACCGGGAACGGGCCGCGGGCCCGATCGACCGGGGCGCCTTCGTGAGCGTGGGTGCGGGTGGCCGACCAGTCGACCTCACTGGCGGGCACGTCGGTGAAGCTGTTCAGGGCGGCGAATCCGGCGGCCTCGCCGGGGAGCATCTGCGGTGCGGCCGGATACCCGGCGACGGTCCGGGCCGGGTAGCGGATGCCGATCATGAGCTCCCGGTACGGCTGCGACGTGATCCAGGGATCGCAACGCGAGGCATCGACGAGGTGCAGTGAGACCGTCCCCACGACGTACGGTCCGCTGGGCGTGGGCAAGGTCAGCCGTACCGAGCCCGCCTTGCCCGGCCCGGCGGACGCGGCTCGTGCCGGGACGGTGGACAGGGCGAGGGCGGCGGCAGCCGACAGAAGGGTGGCGCGGCGGCTCAGCATGACGGGACCTCTTCGTTTGTGCGCGATCCGAACGCGGTCGGTAGGCGATCTGTACGTGTTCGGCGATCACGTTCAGCGTCGCGGTTCGGCCGGGGCGTCACCATCCGGCAGGCCCGTTGATGCGCGTGGGGGGTTACCCCCAGACCCCATCTCCCCGACCAGGCGGTATCGGGCTCCATCCGTGGGTGGAGACTTCTCCATCGACCCGTGGGTGCTGGTGATCCACTGGGTACTCGGAGCACGCTTGGGGCATGAGTTCTCTCCACTCAGCGCTTGTCGCTCTCACCGGTGCCTGCGTCCTGACCTTTGTCGTGGCCTGGATCGTGGGTGCCGCCTACTTCGGCGTGAAGAGCCAGGGCAGCCTGCACGGCTGGGTGCGCGGACTGCGCGGCACACTGCCCCGCCGGGTCCTGCTGATCGCGGGCGCCTTCGCCTTCTCCACGCTGGTCGGACACTCTCGGGGCTTCTGGCGCCATCTGCAGTACTGGCAGCCCGAACTCGCCCTCCTCGGTGGCCTGTTGGTCGTCGCCTCCACCGCGTTGCTGCTGTGGGCCCGCTGGGTCCTGGGCACGATGTGGGCCAGCGTCCCGCTGCTCCAGGAGCACCACGAGCTGCGCACGGACGGTCCCTACCGGCTGGTCCGCCACCCCATCTACACCGGCCTGCTCGGCCTGGCAATAGGCGGCATGTTGGCCTGCGGCTTCGGGGTGTGGACAGCCATCGTGGCGGTCGCCATTCCGTGGCTGCTGCGCCGGGTCCGGATCGAGGACGGGCTCATGGCCGGCCAGTTCGGTTCCTCCTACGACGCCTACCGCGCCCGCGTACCGGCGCTGCTCCCGTGGACGCGTCCCGCCGGGGCCGGACACCGCCCTGCCGGCAGCGAGCAGTAGCGGACCGGAACCGGAGTCGCAGCAGGGCGAGTTGACGGCGCGGCCCGGGCACGCCCCGGCTCGGCGGTCCCGCGTGGTTCACGCGGACACGGGCGGCCTTCCCCGGCTGATCGTGTCGAGCAGCAGCATCGCGGCCACCGTCGCCCCGTCGCTGCGGATCGTGGCGGCCACGGCGGTCGCCCGTGCCCGGGTCTCGGGGGCAAGGGCCGTGCGGAGCGCGGACGACAGGGACTCGAAGGTCGGAGTCGGACCGTCGTGTGCCGCGCCGATGCCCAGCTCGGCCACCCGGCCGGCCCAGTACGGCTGGTCAGCCATCTGAGGTGCCACCACCTGGGGCGCGCCCGCGCGGGCAGCCGTCGTGGTCGTACCCGCGCCGCCGTGATGCACGACGGCGGCCACCCGGCCGAACAGGTGCTGCTGGTTGACCTCGCCGACCGCGAAACAGTCGTCCCGGTCGTCGATCAGCGCCAGGTCCGCCCAGCCGCGCCGGACGATTGCGCGGCGGCCCTGCGCGCGGATCGCCTCGATGGCCACCCGGGCGACGTCCTTGGCACCGTGCATGGGCATGCTGCCGAAGCCCACGTACACCGGTGGTGCGCCGGCGTCCAGGAAGGCCATCAACTCGTCCGGGAGCGGGCGTTCGTCCGGCAGGATCCAAGCACCGGTCTGCACCACGTCGTGGTCCGCCGACTCCTGCCACGGGGACAGGACCGGGTCGGCCGCCAACCACGGGCGGTCGGTGAGGACGTGGTTGCGGAAGTCATCCACCGGCGGCAGGCCGATCGAGGCCCGGTGGGCATTGAGCCCCGGGCCGAACACCTCGTTCATGCTCTCGGTGTTCAGGTCCCACAGCTTCCGGTTGTCGGTCGCGTCGGACGGGAACGGCCGGCCCGGCAGCGCGAGCGGCGGGTGGTGCGGCGACGGCAGATACGCCGGGAAGAAGGCTGCGAACACATAGGGGATGCCCAGTGTCTCGGCCACCGACCGGGCGCCCGCCGCGGACGGCAGCAGGCCGGTCGCCACCACCGCGTCACATCCCTCGGCCGCCGCGGCGACCGCGTCGAACTGCGCGGCGACCAAGGCGGCCGCGCGCTCCGGCAGGCCCGCCGGCGACGGCTGCGTCGCCGCGGTCACCACCGCGCGCACCGGCGCGCTCGCCGGCACCAGCGGCACACCGACACCGGCCAGCCGCTTCGCGGACTCCTCGTCCGAAGGCGCGCACACCAGCGCCTCCGCGCCGAACTCCCGCAACGCCACCGCGAGTCCCGCCATCGGTTCGACGTCCCCGCGCGACCCGTACGTGGACAACAGCACACGCATTTCTCGACTCCCCATTCCGCAGATTCCGGCCTCGGCCGGAGATTCTGCGGCACGACCCGGGCCTTGCCGCAAGCCCCCTGGTGCGCTATACGTTGAAAAGGGAAAGGAGCGGCAGCCTCCTTTCCCTTTCGTTTTCCCCTCTTCTGTTCTCAATGGCCTTTCGGCTGGAGCCGGTTCACACCGGAATCGGCATGAGGGCGCAGCGCACCGGTTCGGCGTGCGCGGGGTCGAGGGCGTTGCGCACCAGCTGGTACACGTTCGGGTCGTACGGGCCGCCCACGTGACCGGTGAGGTCCAGTGGGCAGACGTCCTGCAGCAGGATGTTGCGCACGGTCGCACCGGGCCCGGCGGTGAGGAACTGGTTGGTGTACGGGGTCACGACCAGGTCGGTACGGCTGACGATGGTGGTGTAGGCGACGCCGGGCTCGGTGTCGCCCTTGGCGTACAGCTGTTGGAGCACCGGGGAGCCGATCGTCTGGTCCTTGGCCGCGGGGCTGTCCAGACCGAGTGGCTTGCCGACATGCCCCGCCACGTCCAGCGCCGCATCGAGAAGGTGGATCGTGCCGCTCGCGGTGGTGCCGTGATTGCTGGGGTTGATACCCACCAGATGGTGCACCTTCGCGGCGCCACCCTCGAAGCGCAGGTACCACTCGGCCATCAGCCCGCCGCCCTGGGAGTGACCCACCAGGTCGACCTTCGCGGCCCCGGTGGCGGCCAGCACCTTGTCGACATAGGTGGCCAACTGCTTGGCCGAGGCGGCAATCGGGCCGGTCGCCTTCATCAGGGCGCGGGGCGCGCTCTCGCCGTAGTTGAGGGCGAAGACGCAGTAGCCGGCCTTCTTCAGCACGGGGGCGAGCCCGCTCCAGTTGTCGAAGGCGTTCTCGAAGGTGCCGTGGACCAGGACCACGGGGTAGGGGTGGGCGGCGGAGGGCTTGCAGGCGAAGTCGTTGGCCCCGGCAGGAGAACGGTCGGGGTTGGTGACGGAGCCGAGCGCGGCCGGGCCCCAACTGAGCGCTCCCAGGCGGCTCAACGGGTTGGCGGGTGGCGCGGGCGAGGCCTCGGCGGCAGCATGTCGCGACGCCGGGGCCGCGGCGGATGCGGAGGGGACGGCGGCGGTCAGGCAGGCTGCCGCGGCCAGGACTGCACCTGCGGCCTTGAGGATTCGGCGCATCACGGTGCGCACCTCCTGGTGACGGGTGGTCGGGGGGCTTTCGAAGTGGCCGCCCCAGCTTCGACAGCCGCCGCGCAGGGCTCGTGCACGGCGCGCCAGGTGCGCCCGTTCGGCGCACGCACGGTCAGCCGGGAGGGCGGCGGCCCACCCGCTGCGGGCGGGGCGGAGTCGTGGGGAGGCGGCCGTGACCAGGAGGGTCGGTCGCACTGAAAGCCCAGGACCCAGGTGTCGTCGGCCAGTTCGATGGGGCCCGGGGGCATGGGACCCAGGGACATGGGGGCGGGTGGAGCGGAGAGGAAGTGGCCGCGCGCCGCGGTGACCTCACCCGCGTACCGTGCGCCGTGGTGCTGAGGTGGGGGGTTGAGCGGCTGGGCGCGCAGTTGGGCGCCAAAGACGGCGAGGTCGACTCCCGTACCGGGGAGGGGAGTTGAGGCCTGCTCGCCGGTTGCGAGGGCGGTGATGCCGGGATGCTCGGTGATGGCGGGCCGGAGCAGGCCGTCGAAGCCGGACAGCGGACGGCGGGCGGGTCACCACCTCAACGGCGGTGGGGAAGGTGGGGCTTCCCCAGAGGAACCCGAGGCCGGGGTGCACGGCTCCGGCGCCGGTGGTTCGTGCCGCCCCTGTACCGGGTCGGCCCGTAGGTAGCTCCCGGCTGCGGGCACCGACGTGCCCAGTCGTACGGCCGCGTCGGCCGTCCCATCCGGACGTGGGGTGCGCGGGCGTCGGTGTCGGAGTGCACCGCTACGGTGCGCAGGCCCAGCGCGGGCGCGGAGCGAATGATCCGGTCCGCGACCCGCAGGGTGTCCGACTCGGACGGCTCCCTGGCGTAGGGATGTGGTCCGGCGGAGCGGGCGGGTGTGTCGCGTGCCCCGCCGCCCGCTCCGTGGGTTATGCCGTCGCCTGCAGCACGTGGTCTCCGACCTTGTCCGTGCTCAGGCAGAGCGAGCAGACCACGGCGCCGTGGGTGGCGCAGGCGGTCAGGTCGGGGCGCCCGTAGGGCTGGTGGCAGACGTGGCAGTCAAGGGTGACCGCGCTCGGGTTGCCCTCGGCGTCGAGCAGGGGATCGTCGATGCCGTCGTCGGTGCGGCGCAGGTAGTACTTGCCCTTGGTGACGATCGCCATCAGCGGGGTGAAGACGAAGGCGATGACGGCCGCGGCGACCGGGGAGTACGGCTGGAGGGTGTCGCCGAGGGTTAGAAACCTCTTGTTTCCGAAGGCCTCGCGCGTGGTGAACGGCTCGTTTCCGAGATCTCACCCGACCTCCGCCCGGCCTCGAACGGCAGGGGAGGGACCGGTCACCCGGTGACCAAGGGCCAGTTGTGCGATCGCGTGGCCGCCCGCACGACTGGCTCGTGCGACTCGACCGCACGACTTGGCCGTACGACGATCTTGATAGTGTCGGGGAGCCAGTCGAGCCACATCCGAGGCCAGGGAATCCGGTGCGAAACCGGAACTGACGCGCAGCGGTGAGGGGGACGGGCGGGGCATGCGACGCCACTGAAAGGAGTCCGTGTCGGCCGGAGGGCCGGGGCGGACGAGCACCGGGAAGGCGCCCCGTCCGGACGAACCCGAGTCCGAAGACCTGCTGGCACCTCCGCGCCCCGTGCGGGGAGGACGTCCGTAGGCCAGGCTCCGCGTACGAGCCCCGACAACCGAGGCATGCCCGTGCTCCGTTCCACCCGCCGTACCGCCGCTTTCCTGCTCGCCCCCGCCCTGCTGCTCACCGCGTGCGGTGGCACGGGCAGCGACGAAACGGACGCGGGGGAGTCCGCAGACTCCGGCTACCCGCGCACGTTCGACAACTGCGGCCACAAGGTCACCCTCAAGTCCGCCCCGAAGCGGGCCGTTTCCCTCAACCAGGGCACGACGGAGATGCTGCTCTCCCTCGGTCTCGCCGACCGCATGGCCGGCACGGCCACCTGGACCGATCCGGTGATGAAGGGCCTGGAGAAGGCCAATTCCACCGTCGCGCGCCTAGCCGACAACAACCCCTCCTTCGAGAAGGTCCTGGACGCCGAACCCGACTTCGTCACCGCGTCGTTCGTCTCCACCCTCGGCAGGGGTGGCGTGGCGACCCGCGAGCAGTTCGAGAAGCTGGGCGTGCCCACGTATGTCTCGCCCTCCGACTGCTCGGCGGGCAAGGACAACGACAGCGGCGGCGACGGCTCCCGCAGCAAGCCCCTCACCCTCGACGCCGTGTACGGCGAAATACGCGACCTGGCCCGCGCGTTCGGGGTCGAGAAGCGCGGGGAGACGCTCGTCGCCGAGCTGAAGGACCGGGTGCGCACCGCCCACGCCGGGCTGGACGCCTCCGACGTCTCCCTCATGTACTGGTTCGCCAACTCCCAGTCGCCCTACCTCGCCGGCTGCTGCGGTGCCCCCGGCGCCATCACCCGTGCCGTCGGAGCGGAGAACGCGTTCTCCGACACCCACGACGAATGGCCCCAGATCAACTGGGAGACCGTCGCGGACCGCGACCCCGACGTCGTCGTTCTCGGCGACCTGACCCGCAGGTCCCAGACCGCGGAGACCGCGAAGGCCAAGATCCGCTTCTTGGAGACCAACGCCGCCACCCGCAACCTGACCGCGGTGAAGAAGAAGCGGTACATCCTGCTGAGCGGGCAGGCGATGAACCCCTCCATCCGTACGGTCGAAGGGATCGAGGAGGTCGCCGCGGGGCTGCGCGACTTCGGGCTCGCCAAGTGAGCGCCCGCACCCTGGTGTTGACCGGCGGCGGACTGGCCGTGCTGATCGCGTCGATCGCCGTCGCCGTGACCATCGGCCCGGCCGACATCTCCACGGCCGACGTGTGGGCGTCGGTCGCCGCCCATCTCGGGCTGGGCGAAAGGACGTTGGCGCCGCTGCGGGACGGCATCGTGTGGGACCTGCGCATGCCGCGCACCCTGCTGGCCGCGGTGTGCGGGGCCGGGCTGGCGCTGTGCGGCGCGATCATGCAGTCCCTGCTGCGCAACCCGCTGGCCGATCCGTTCGTCCTCGGCGTGTCCTCGGGCGCCTCCACCGGCGCGGTCGCCGTGGTCGTGCTCGGGGTGGGCGGGGGAGCGGTGTCCCTGTCCGCGGGCGCGTTCCTCGGTGCGCTGCTGTCCTTCGCACTGGTCCTGGTGCTCAGCCACACCCTCGGCGGCACCACGGACCGGGTCGTGCTGTCGGGGGTGGCGGCCATGCAACTGTTCTCCGCGCTGACCTCGTTCGTCGTGCTGACCTCGGCGGACGCCGAGACCACGCGGGGCGTGCTGTTCTGGCTGCTCGGCTCGCTCAGTGGAGCCGGCTGGGGCGAGGTGGTGCTGAGCGCCGTCGTCCTGGCCGTCGTCCTCGTGGTCTGCCTCGGCCACGCCCCGACCCTGGACGCGTTCGCCTTCGGCGAGGAGGCCGCGGCGAGCCTCGGCGTACGGGTGGCCCGCACCCGGCTGATCCTGCTGTGCGCCACGGCGCTGCTCACCGCGGCGCTCGTCAGCTGCGCCGGGGCGATCGGCTTCGTCGGACTGGTGCTGCCGCACGCCGCCCGCGCCCTCACCGGCCACGGCCACGCGCGGCTGCTGCCCGTCACCGCGCTGAGCGGCGCGGTCTTCCTCGTGTGGGTGGACACCGCCGCCCGCACCGTCATCGACCCCCAGGAGGTCCCGGTGGGCGTGGTGACGTCCCTCATCGGCGTACCGGCGTTCGTGGCCGTGCTCTACCGCACCCGGCGGCGGACGTGAGCCGCCCCGCTCCGGCAGGGCAGCAGCCGCCGTCCGGGCTCCACGCCGACCGTGTCGGTCGCCGCGCCGACGGCCGGCTCATCGTCGACGGCGTCACCCTCGCCCCGCAGCCCGGCGAGACGATCGGCCTGCTCGGCCCCAACGGCTCCGGCAAGTCAACTCTGCTGCGACTGCTCGCCGGTGTCCTCGCGCCCTCCGCCGGGGTCGTCACCCTGGACGGCCGGCCGTTGCCGCAGATCGGCCGCCGCGCCACCGCCCGGCGCGTCGCCACGGTCGAGCAACATGCCGACACCCAGACCGAGTTGACCGTCCGCGACGTCGTGGCCCTGGGCCGTATCCCGCACCGCCGCGCCTGGTCGGCCGCCTCGCCCACCGACACCCGGGCCGTCGCCGCCGCCCTGGAACGCACCGGGCTGACCGACCGGGCCGACCAGACCTGGCACACCCTGTCCGGCGGCGAACGCCAGCGCACCCAGATCGCTCGCGCACTCGCCCAGGAACCCCGCGAACTCCTCCTCGACGAGCCGACCAACCACCTCGACATCCAGCACCAGCTCGAACTCCTCGACCTGATCGCGGCCCTGCCGGTCACCACCGTCATCGCCCTGCACGACCTCAACCTCGCCGCGATGTACTGCGACCGCCTCCTCGTACTCCAGGCCGGTCGCGCCGTCGCGGAGGGCACACCCACCGACGTACTGACCCCGTCCCTCATCGAAGAGGTCTACGGCGTCCACGCCGACGTCAGCCACGAACCGGGCCACCCGGTCATCCGCTACCTGCGCCGTGTCACCGAGCCGTCGAACGGGCCCGCCTGACAGCGGCCGTTGCCTGTCCTCGTGGGTGCTCTGCCGTGAGAGTAATGCCGGCAAACCGGCTCTGACCTCGGTGAACGGAACGCGTTTCGCGCACAAAGATGCGTGGGTTCGTCGTTGACCGGGGACTGGCGGCGGGGCCAGGGTGAAGGAGCCATATCGGATTCCGATCACCCGTTTCCGGTCACCGGACCGAGCGAAGGAGGCCGTGATGCTCCAGACAGACACCGACTGCGGCGAACTGATCTTCCAGCGCTGCCGCTGGTGCGGCACTCCGGCCTACCGCCGTGCGTTCTGCCGCGCCTGCGGGTCCAGGGCCTTCAGCCGGGAACCCAGCGCCGGTACCGGAGTCGTCGTCCGCCGCAACGGTCCCGCCCTGCACAACACGTGGTTCGTCGCGATGGACGAGGGGTTCACCCTGGTCTGCCAGGTCACCAGGACGGCGCCCGTCGTGGTCGCGATCGGGGCACGGGTGAGGGTCGTACGGACCGATGCTCCCCTCGGTGAGGGCCCTCCCGTCGTGGAACTCACGCACCCGGCGCCGCCCGCGGAGCGCTGGTGGTGACGGGAAACGGCTCCGGCGCGGAGCCGGATCCGGGTGGACGGGACGATCAGAGAGGAAAGTGCGTGGGCACCCAGCACAACGCGTCGGACGGATGGGCCGGCGTTCTCGACGCAGCGGGGCGCGGCGCGCTCGAAGGTCTGCGCATCGCCGACTTCTCCCGGGTTCTCGCGGGGCCCTACGCCACCATGCTCCTCGCCGATCTCGGCGCCGACGTGGTGAAGGTGGAGCGGCCGGGCATCGGTGACGAAACCCGGGCCTGGCACCCTCCGGCGGACCACGACGGCACGTCGACGTATTTCCTGAGCGTCAACCGGAACAAGAGGTCTGTCGCTCTGGACCTGACGACCGAGTCGGGCCTCGAGCAGGCCCGTGCCCTGGTCGCCGAGTCCGACGTCCTGGTGGAGAACTTCCGTCCCGGCACGATGGAACGGCTGGGGCTCGGGCACAGCGAACTCCGAGCCCGGCACCCGGAGTTGGTCTACTGCTCGATCAGCGGTTTCGGAGCCGGTGCGGGCGCGGCCATCCCCGGATACGACCTGCTCGTACAGGCCGTCGGCGGTCTGATGAGCGTGACCGGGGACGCGGCCGGTGAGCCGGTGAAGGCGGGCGTGGCGCTGGTCGATGTGATCACCGGCATGCACGCCGCGCTCGGCATCCTCGCCGCCCTCCGCCACCGCGACGCCACCGGAGAGGGCCAGCGGGTGGAGGTGAACCTGCTCGGCTCGCTGCTGTCGGCCATGGTCAACCAGGCCTCGGCGTTCGCCGTCGCCGGTGTGGTGCCCGGCCGGCTGGGCAACGCGCACCCGAGCATCGCCCCGTACGAGACCTTCCCGGCTGCCGATCGTCCGATCGCGATCGCGGTGGGCAACGACCGGCAGTTCGCGGCGCTCGCCGAGGCCGTCGGGGATCCCGGTCTCGCCCTCGACGACCGCTTCCGTACCAATGCCGACCGGGTCGCCCACCGGGCCGAACTGAGGGACATCCTCACCGAACGGCTGGACGTCGCCGACGCGGACCACTGGTCGGCCGTTCTGCTGACCGCGGGTGTGCCCGCCGGACCCGTCAACACCCTCGACGAGGCATTCGACTTCGCCCACAAACTCGGCCTTCCCGGCATCGTCGATATCCCTGCCGAACCCGCAGAACACGCTGAACCCGGCGACGGAGCGGAGGACAGGCCCGCCCGACAGGTCGCGAACCCGATAGCCCTGAGCGGGACGCCCGCGCAGTACCGTCTGCCGCCGCCGCGCCTGGGTCAGCACACGGCGGAAATTCTCAACGTCCTTTCCGACCGGGCCTCCGCGCCCAAGGGACCGGCCACCTGACCGCTCCGCGCGCAGCCACCCACTCCCCAACCCACCACCACAACTCCCAGGAGCTCACCATGAGCGGCGCCAAGCCGATGAAGGACCCCCTCGACCTGCTCGACCTCGCCTCCACGCTCACCGACGAGGAACGCGAGATCCAGGCCACCGTCGCCAAGTTCCTCGCCGACCGGGTGCGCCCGCACATCGGCGAGTGGTTCGAGAACGCCCACTTCGCCCGCGAACTCGCCCCGGAACTGGGCAAGTTGGGCGTGCTCGGCATGCACCTCGAAGGGTACGGCTGTGCCGGCACCAACGCGGTCAGCTACGGCCTGGCCTGTCTGGAGCTGGAGGCGGCCGACTCCGGTTTCCGCAGCTTCGTCTCCGTGCAGGGCTCGTTGTCGATGTTCTCCATCTGGAAGTGGGGTTCGGAGGAGCAGAAGCAGGAGTGGCTGCCCCGGCTCGCCGCCGGTGAGGCGATCGGCTGCTTCGGCCTGACCGAGCCCGACTTCGGCAGCAACCCCTCCGGGATGCGCACCCGGGCCGTCCGCGACGGCGGTGACTGGATCCTCAACGGCTCCAAGATGTGGATCACCAACGGTGGTATCGCCGACGTGGCCACCGTCTGGGCGCAGACCGAGGACGGCATCCGCGGCTTCCTCGTGCCGCGCGGCACGCCCGGCTTCACCACCCAGGACATCAAGCAGAAGATGTCGCTGCGCGCCTCCATCACCTCCGAGCTGTACTTCGACAACGTACGGCTGCCCGACGCGGCGCGACTGCCGCACGCCCAGGGCCTGCGCGGCCCGCTGTCCTGCCTGAACGAGGCCCGCTTCGGCATCCTCTTCGGTGCCGTCGGCGCGGCCCGCGACTCCCTCCAGACGGCCATCGAATACGCCGACTCCCGGGTCCAGTTCGACAAGCCCATCAGCGCCTTCCAGCTCACCCAGAAGAAGCTCGCCGACATGACCGTGACCCTCGGCAACTCCGCGCTGCTCGCCGTCCACCTCGGCCGGCTCAAGGACCAACACCGCATCCGCCCCGAGCAGATCAGCGTCGGCAAGCTCAACAACGTCCGCGAGGCGATCGCCATCTCCCGCGAGTGCCGCACGATCCTGGGGGCCAACGGCATCTCCCTGGAGTACTCACCGCTGCGCCACGCCAACAACCTGGAGTCGGTCCTCACCTACGAAGGCACCAGTGAGATGCACACCCTGGTAGTCGGGCAGGCGATCACCGGCCAGGCGGCCTTCCGCTGATCACCGGAGGCCGAGGGAGGAGACCCGTGAACATCGTCGTACTCGTCAAGCAGGTCCCGGACACCGGCGCGGAACGCACCCTGTCCCAGGCCGACCACGCCCTCGACCGCGAAGGCGCCGAACTCGTCCTGGACGAGATCAACGAGCGCACCGCAGAAGAGGCCCTGCGACTGAAGGAGACGTCGGATGCCCACATCACCGTCGTCTCCATGGGACCCGACTCCGCACTCGACGCCATCCGCAAGGTCCTGGCGATGGGCGGCGACCGGGGCATCCACATCTGCGACGACCGCCTGCGCGGCGCCGACGTGCTGACCACCGCGAAGGTCCTGGCCGCCGCCGTACGGACCGTGGCGGACGTCGACCTGGTACTCGCCGGCGATGCGACCACCGACGGCCGGGCGAGCGCGGTCCCCGCCGTCGTCGCGGAGTTGCTCGGCCTTCCCCAGGTGACCCACGTGCGGCAGCTGGACGTGGACGCGGGACGGGTGCGCGCCGAGCGCGAGACCGAAAGCGGCCAGGCGACACTGGACGCGCCGCTGCCCGCGCTGGTCAGCGTCACCGAGAAGATCAACGAGCCGCGCTACCCCTCGTTCAAGGGGATCATGGCCGCCAAGAAGAAGCCGGTGGACACGGTCGGCCTCGACGACCTGTTCCCCGACGCGGGCGACGCCGGTTTCCTCGTGACCCGTACCCGTGTGGTGGAGGCTGTTTTGCGCCCCCCGCGAGCCGCCGGAATCCGGATCACGGACGAGGGCTCGGCGGGCCGGTCCATGGCCGCGTATCTGATCGCTCAGAAGCTGCTCTGAACCGCCCGGACCGAGAAAACCCGACCGAGAAAACCCGACCGAGAAAAAGAAGACAGGCACCCCATGCCCGATGTCCTCGTGCTCGTCGATCACGACGGGGAACGTGTCAATCCATCCACTTACGAACTCCTGTCTGCCGCGCGGCGGTTGGGGGACCCGGCCGCGGTTGTCGTCGGAACTCCCGGCACGGCGGCGCGCCTTGAGAAATCCCTCGCCCGGTACGGCGCCACCACCGTCCACGTGGCGGAATCCGCCGAGGCGGCCCAGTTCCTCGTCACGCCTGCCGTGGACGCGCTGCAACTCGCGGCCCGGGAAGGCGCTGCCGCCGTGCTGGTCTCCGCGACGACGGACGGCAGGGAAGTGGCCGGGCGCCTCGCCGCGCGGCTGGACGCCGGGCTGCTGATCGACGCGGTCGACCTGGACTCCTTTGGCGTGGTCACCCAGATCGTCTTCGGGGGGTCGTACACCGTGCGGTCGCAAGTCACCCATGGCGTACCGGTGATCACCGTACGCCCGGGTGCCTTCGAACCGGAGGAGCATCCCGGGGAGGCCGTGGAGCGGACGCTCGCCCCGCCGGCGGTCGACCCGGCGGCGTCCGCCCGTATCACTGCCAGGCGGGCCGCACCGGCAGGCGACCGGCCCGCGCTCACCGAGGCGACCGTCGTCGTCTCCGGAGGCCGCGGTGTCGGCGGAGCGGACGGCTTCGGGGTGGTGGAGGAACTGGCCGACGCCCTGGGAGGCGCGGTGGGTGCCTCACGCGCCGCGGTCGACGCCGGGTACTACCCGCACCAGTTCCAGGTCGGGCAGACCGGCAAGACCGTCTCCCCGCAGCTGTACGTCGCCCTGGGCATCTCCGGAGCCATCCAGCACCTTGCCGGGATGCAGACCTCCAAGACGATCGTCGCGGTCAACAAGGACCCGGAGGCCCCGATCCTCGACGTCGCCGACTACGGCGTGGTGGGGGATCTGTTCGCGGTTGCGCCCCAGCTGACGAAGGAATTGGCCGCCCGCCGCCAGTGAGCGGAAGCGGCTCGCCCCGGCGGCCCGATGATCAAGGCGCGTACCGCGGGAGAGACCATGTGCCCCGTAGTACGCACCTGCCCCCGGGTGGACGGACGCACGCCGCCCGGGCCACCGCGCCCACGGTCCCTGACCGTGGGCGCGTCCCCGTCTCCAGCGCCGTTGTGTTCACTTCATCGTCCCGGAGCTCACCCCGGCCCCGGTCGTGCCGGCCATGGCCTGTCCGGTCGGCCTCTACAACGTGTCGATGGTCAATGCGCACGAGGACGCCGCCGCGCAGGCCGAGTTCCCGGCGGCGCAGGCCGGCTGACCCTGTGAACCCCGGGTCCTCGAACGCGTCGACGCGGGCCCACGACGGTGCGCGCGGGCCCGCGTACGGGTGATCTCGCCGGTCACGCGGTGCGGCCGAGCAGGCGGCACTCGTCTACTCGGAGAGGCGGCTCGGCCACCTCGGGCTGAGCCCAGAGGGGATCGCGGCCGCCCACCGCCTCTCCCGCCGCTATCTGTACAAATGGTGGGCCGAACAGTGGTACACGGTCCCGGGCTTGATCCGGGAACAGCGTCTCGCGCGGTGCCGACTCGACCGCGCCGATCCGTCCATGGACCACCCCACGGTCGACGCCATCGGCGGCCGCCGGCACTGCTCAGCAGGGGCGAAGCCAGTCTGAGCGGGCATTATCTGACAGGCCATCAGGCCATCAGGCCATCAGGCCGCCTGGTAGTCGAAGAACCCCTGTCCCGACTTGCGGCCCAGCAGACCCGACTCGACCATGCGGCGCAGCAACGGGGGCGGGGCGTACAGCGGTTCGCGGTACTCCTCGTAGAGCGCCTCGCCTATCGCCGCCACGGTGTCCAGGCCGATGAGGTCGGCGAGGCGCAGGGGGCCCATCGGGTGGGCGCAGCCCGCCGTCATTCCCGTGTCGATGTCCTCAGCCGTCGCCGTGCCGGTGCCGACCAGTCGTACAGCCGCCAACAGGTACGGCACCAGAAGGGAGTTGACCACGAAGCCCGCGCGGTCCTGCGCCACGATCGTCTTCTTGCCCAGGATCTCGCCGGCGAAGGCACGTACCCGCAGTTCCGTGGACTTCGACGTGTGCAGCGAGGGGATGACCTCGACCAACGGCATGACGGGGACCGGGTTGAAGAAGTGCAGGCCGACTACCGCATGAGGCCGTCCGGTCGCCGACGCGAGCCGGGCGATGGGGATCGAGGAGGTGTTGCTGGCCAGCACGGCGGCCGGGTCGGTGACCACCTTGTCCAGCTGCTGGAACAGCGCTGTCTTGGCCTGCTCGTCCTCGACGGCCGCCTCGATGACCAGGTCCGCACCGGACAGGCCGCAGAGATCGCCGGTGACCGAGATTCCGGACAGGGCATGTGCGCGCGCTTCCGGGGTGATGTCGCCGCGCCGCTCCGCCTTGAGCAGCGAGTCCGCCACGCCCGCCAGCCCGGCACGGGCCCGGTCCTCGGTCACGTCGCACAACGTGACGTGCAGTCCGGCACGGGCGCAGACCTCTGTGATGCCCCGGCCCATCTGCCCAGCCCCGACGACGCCCACGCGCTTGATCGATGTCATGTATTCCTCCGCCTGTCCCGCGTCCGGCGGCGGTCCAACGATGCCGCCACGGTTTGTGGTTCCGTGTTGAGCCTAGGCCGGGCACACCCCGTCTGACCTGCATCGATGGTGCGTATTCCGCGCACAAACATGCGGCCGTTCGTGGTTGACCGGCGGTGCCACCGAGAGCCACACCGATCACGACCGGGGCAGGCCCGGTGACCAGTGAGGCCGGCATGAGGAGGAGGTCGGCTGCGTCAGGGAACGGCATTTCCGGACGGGCCTGACGGCGATGCCGGGGGTTGTCCTGGCATCAGCCGACGGCGGTCGTGGCGGCAGCTGCCTCCCGCAGTCGGCGGATCACGCCGCGAACCGCGGGCGAGGTTTCGCCCTTGCGGTAGGCACCGACCAGCCGGGTGGTCAGCGCGACGTCCGCCAGCGGACGGTAGGCCACACCCGGAATGCGTACGCGGCGCAGCGAGTCAGGCACCAGTGCCACGGCGAGACCGCCGCCCACCAGCGTCAGAGCGGCGATGAAGTCCCGCACCGGAGGTGCGCACTGAGGGCTGAAGCCTCCCAGCTCGGCCACCTCGAGGATCTGGTCGCGGCAGCCGTACTCCTCGTCGAAGTGCGGGGCCACGAAGCACTCGTCGCGCAGCTTCGCCGCCGGTACCGCCTCGTAGGCCGCCAGCGGCGCGCCGGCGGGCAGGGCCAGGACGACGTCTTCGGTGAGCAGGCAGGTCGCCGTGATCCCGGCCGGGTACTCCGGCCGCCAGCGCAGGAAGCCGACGTCGATGTCCCCGCAGGCCAGCGCCTCGAGCTGGGCCGGTGTCTCCAACTCGCGTACCTGCACGGTGAGGTGGGTGTCGGGGGCCGTGCACCGGATGAGGACGTCGGTCAGCACTCCGGAGAAGGCGGCGGAGGCCACGTAGGCGATCTCGGCGTGCCCCAGCTCCCCGCGACCGGCGCGCCGGCCCACCGACTCGGCCCGGGTGGCCTGCGCGAGGGTCAGCCGTGCCTCCTCCAGGAAAAGGCGCCCGGCGCCGGTCAGGGCCGGGCGGGTGCGGCGTCCGCGGTCGATCAGCCGCACGCCGAGGTGCGACTCCAGCGCCCTGATCTGGGCGCTGAGTGCCGACGGAGCAAGGTGCAGACGGTCGGCCGCCCTCGCGAAGTGCAGTTCCTCCGCGACGGTGACGAACGATTCCAGCCAGCGCAGTTCCATCGGCTCCTCCGTCCTGTTGAGCCCTGCCGACAGCAACGACGGCCGTGCGCACGGCCGGTGGGAAGAACACCCCGCGGCGACGTCAGGGCAGAAGATCGCCGCGGGGTGAGTACGGGACGGTTCAGGGAATGACGACGTAGTTGCTGAAGCCGCCGTCGCGGTCCACGAGGCCCGAGATCGCCTCGTTGACCCTGGACAGGGGGAAGGGCTTGGCCTGCAGGTAGGACAGGTCCAGGGTGCCGGTGGCCACCATGTCGGCGAGTTCCTGGCCCTGTGCGGTAGTGAACCAGTTGGAGCCGATCAGCTGGACCTGCTCGTCCATGAGCCACTTCACGTCCACGGGCAGCCGGTCGGCCACACCGCCGACGTTGACCACCTTGCCGCCCCGGCGGACGCCCTGCATGGAGTCGAGCATCGTCTCCACCGGGGCCTTGGCGCCGAGGGCGCTGATCACGTAGTCCGCGCCCTCGCCGCCGGTGCGGGACTTTGCCCACTCACCGGTGGAGCCGTCGCCCAGCCGGAAGACCTCGACGCGATCCGGATCGAGTTCCTTGACGCGCTTGAGGAGTTCCTCGTTGCGGCCGGTCCCGAGGATCCGGGAGGCTCCGGAGGCCAGCGCCAGCACGGTCGACGCGACACCGAGGGTTCCGGTGATCCCGTCGATGAGCGCGACCTGGCCGGGGCCGGCCGCGGCATTCTTGAGCGCTCCGTAGGACGTGCCGATGTAGCCGAGCTTGCCGGCCTGCTCGAACGTCATGGTGTCCGGGATGTTGACGATCGAGTACTGCGGTGCGGTCATGTACTCCGCGAAGCCGCCGTAGGGGTAGAGGTCGAAGATCCGCTGTCCGTCACGCGAGGTGCTGAAGTAGCCGTTCAACGTGAAGTAGCGGCACCGGCTCAGTTCACCGCCCCGGCACACCTGGCAACTGCCGCAGGAACGCAGCGGGTTGACGTACACCCGGTCACCGGGCTTGGTGTGCAGCACTGCCTCGCCGACCGATTCGACCACGCCTGCGGCGTCCAGGCCGAAGATGGCGGGGAACTTGGGCAGCGGCTGGTGCGGGAACCAGGTGGGCCAGTTGTTGATCACATTGGCCATGTTGGGCACGATCCCGCACGCCTTGACTCGCACCAGGACGTCGGTCGGCCGCGGGGTGGGCACGTCGATCGTGTCCACCGACATCGGCTCACCGAGCGCGTGCAGTCGTGCAGCGAGCATTTTCGCCATTGAAATACTCCTTGAAACCGCTCCGGCCCGATGATCGGGGGACGGAGACATTCTTATTTCGGCGACCGAGGCGGCGGACCGGCGGCTCGGTAATCACGTCTCACGTATGGACGGGCCCTACGGCGCCGGTTCCTACGAAATCGGGAAGGGGTTCGGGTAATTGTTTTCGAGGTCGATGTCCAGCAGTCCCATGATGCGGACGCCGGAGTTGTACCAGGCGATGGACAAGGACAGTTCGACCATCTGCTTGTCCGTCAGATGCTCGGCGGCGGCACGCCACGTCTCCTTCGACACGTCGACCTGGAGCGTGGACTCCTTGGCGAGACGCATCACCGCCTTCTCCACCCCGTCGAACAGGTCGGACGACTCGAAGTCGGCCACCGCGGCCAGCTGTTCCTCCGTGAGCCCGGCCTTGAGCCCGTGCGACTGGTGGTGCGCGACCTCGTATGCGGACCGGGTCGCGTACCCCACGGTCAGGATCGCCAGTTCACGCAGTTTGGGACTGAGGTCGGCGGCTCGCAGCGAGTTGGCGTAGGTCAGGAAGGCGTCCAGCTGGGTCGGCGCGTTGGTCAGGGCGAGGAAGATGTTCGCCGTCGGTACCTTGCGCTCGGCTTCCAGCCGGTCGTACAGGGCCTTCTGTGATTCGTCCGCGTCCTCGCGGCGAAGGTAGGGGACTCGTGCCATGGCGTCTCCTCGGGTGACGTAGAGGCGAAAAGGTCAGTGGGCGGACTGTTCGAGCAGGAACCGCTCGAGGGACATCGGCTTCGGCAGCTCGGCAGGCGGGATCTGCGGCGTGCCGACGAAGGGCGAGGCCTCGAAGTACCACTTCTCCAGAGCGGGGAGGCCCCAGCGCGCGTTGGTGCTCAGCGATCCCGCGTCCCAGCGCACCGGCTCGATCTCGGTGTCGATCGTCTGGTAATGGCTGTTGAAGACCTCCACGCGGTGCCCGTCGGGATCGCGGAGGTAGGTGAAGAGCATCCCGCCCGGACCGTGCCGTCCGGGGCCTCGCTCCACGCCGTCGCCATAGCCTTGGATGCCCGCCCAGTCGCAGGCGGTGAAGATGTCATGGCTCTCGGAGACGGTGTAGGCGAAGTGGTGCAGGGCGGGCCCGGTGTTCTCGACGATCGCGAGGTCGAGGCAGGTGCCCTTGCGGTACATGAACGCACCCAGCAGCTTGTCGCCGTGCTCCAGGTACTCCGAGTTGCGGAAGCCGAGCTCGCTGTAGAACGCGCACAGCTCGTAGGTGTTCGGCGCGAAGATCTGGTAGTGGTCCAGCCGTTGCGCGTGGGCACCCTTGTACTGCTCGAAGTCGATGTGCAGCCGCGGCCGCGTCTCCATGTGCGCGCAGAGTTCGAGCGGGGTGCCGATGGGGTCGCTGACGTGCAGCGTGCGGCCCTGGTACGGGACGTCGACCCACTCGGCGGGCAGTCCCCGCTCACGGAACCAGGTGTAGGCGATGTCGAGGTCCTCGTCGAAGAAGACCCGGTAGCCGACCCTCCTGCACGTGCCCGCGCTCTCTTCGTCCAGCTCCAGCACGAGGCTGTGGTGGCAGGCCTCGGCCAGGCCGCGCAGGTAGCAGGTGCGCTCGTCCTCGTCACTGACGACCAGCCCCAGCACGTTCACGTAGAAGTTCCGGCTCTCGGCCAGATCCGCGACCGTGAGGCGAACGTGACTGGAGCGGGTGATGTTGAAACTCGGGCGCAGATTGACGGGTGGCAGCATGCTGGTCTCCGTGCTCGGATCGGCTCTGGATTTCGATGACTGTGATACGTAGTATCGCGTGGTCGTTTTACGGCTTGGTCGTCGAGGGCCCGGCCCCGGCGAATGTGAATGCGGACCACCCGGTGAATTCCGCGGATTCACCGAGGGACTCCTCGATACGCAGAACCTCGTTCCACTTGGCCATTCGCTCGGAGCGGGTGAACGAGCCCACCTTCAGCTGGCCCGCGTCCCATCCGACGCTGAGATGGGCGATGGTGACGTCCTCGGTCTCCCCGGACCGGGCCGAGACGATCGTGCCGAAGCCGGCGTCCTTCCCGGCGCGCAGGGCCTGGTGGGCCTCCGTGACGGTGCCGGCCTGGTTCGGCTTGACCAGCACGGCGTTGGCCGCCCGGGTGGTGGCCGCCGCCTCGACCCGCTTGGCGTTGGTGACGAGGTAGTCGTCGCCGATCACCTGGCAGCGGTGGCCGTGGCGCCGGGTGAACTCGATCATGCCTTCGTGGTCGTCCTCACCCACGGGGTCCTCGACGGAGAGGATGGGGTACTGCTCGATCCAGCCGCCGAGCAGGTCGATCAGTGCTTCGGTGTCCAGAGTGCGGTCGTCCAGGGCCAGGGTGTACCGTCCGCCGCTGCCGAACTGCGAGGCCGCGACGTCCAGCGAGATGCCGACCTGTGCCGAGGGCGCGAAGCCCGCGGTCTCGATGGCGAGGGTCAGGGTCTCCAGCGCTTCCTCGTTGGAGTCGAACGCGGGCCAGAAACCGCCCTCGTCGGCCACACCCTGGGCCTTTCCCGCCCTGCGCATCAGGCTGCCGGCCGCCCGGTAGATCTCCGCCGTCCAGTCCAGGGCCTCGGAGAAGCTCCGGGCTGCGGGACAGACCACCATGAAGTCCTGGACGTCGACGCGACGGTCCGCGTGGGCTCCGCCGCCGAAGATCTGGATCTCCGGCAGGGGGATGCGCACCGGCCGCCCGTCCGCCAGGTGCTGCCACAGCGGTACGCCCGCGGACGCGGCGGCGGCGTGCAGCACCGCCATGGACGTGGCCACGATCGCGTTGCCGCCGAGACGGCTGCGGTCGGGGGTTCCGTCGAGGTCCACCAGGAGCCGGTCGACGGCTTCCTGATCGGTCGCGTCACGGTCCAGCAGGGCGGGCGCGATCTCCTGGTTCACCGAGCCGACGGCGCGAAGGACGTCGAGCCCGCCGAACCGGTCGCCGCCGTCGCGCAGGTCGAGCGCCTCGCCCTGGCCCGTCGAGGCCCCGGCCGGCGCGATGGCCCGCCCGACCGCGCCGTCCGCGAGATGGGCCTCGACCTCGACTGTCGGCCGACCGCGTGAGTCCCACACCCTGCGGCCGTAGAGCTTGGCGATCCGCGCGTCTGTCATGTGCGGTGCAACCTTTCGGAGTTCGGACGATCGGGGTGATGAAGGATGCCCGTGCCTGTCATCGGGGGAACCGGCGTCCCCGCAGCCGGAGGCATACGGAAGAAGTCCTGTCCGACGAACGGTCACGGACGGCTCACCGGGGGCGGCACCCGAATCAGTGCGGCGGCGCCCGGCGCGAGCGAAATGGTGATGACGAGGGTTGCTCGTCAGCGGCTCATGGCGTGCTAACGATAGCGCAATCGTGCAAAGCCGCCACGACTCTGTCAAGGGGTGTGTAGCAGTCTGATTCCGTGGTCTCGTCGTTTTCCTGCGCCCTCTTGGTTTGCCGGAGGCCCGATGCTATCGTTCGCACAACTCCTGGTGTTCTGGCAAGAAACTCCGGTGGACCCACGCTTTCCTGGACGGACGGACAGCACAGGCGGCGTGGGTCCACCGGGCCGGATCCCGGCCGACAGGAAAGCGAGCCCGACGTGACCCCCGAGCCTTCTGTGGCGCCCATGACCCTCACCACCGTTGTGGCCAGCACGCGCCCCGGACGTGTGGGCAGATCCGTCGCGGACTGGTTCACCCTCCGTGCCACGGACCACAACCAGTTCGAGTCGCACACAGTCGACCTGTACGAACTGGCGCTCCCCTTCTACGACGAGCCGCATCCGCCGGCCCTGCAGCGGTACACGCAGAGCCACACCCGGGAATGGAGCCGGATCGTCGAAGCGTCGGACGCGTTCGTCTTCGTCACCCCGGAGTACAACGGCGGCTTCCCGGCGCCGCTGAAGAACGCGTGGGACTACCTCGTCGTCGAGTGGCAGCACAAGCCGGCCGCGTTCGTCAGCTACGGGGGTGTCTCGGCGGGCACCCGGGCGGTGCAGATGGGCAAGCAGGTCGTGGCGAACCTCAGGATGCTGCCGATCGGTCCGACCGTGAGCATCCCGTTCGTCAACGAGCTCGTCGAGGACGGCGATTTCAGGCCCGGCAAGATACACGAGGCCGCTGCCGAGCAGGTGCTCGACGAACTCGGGCGCACTGCCCGCGTCATGCGCCGACTGCGCAGCGGAACGTACTGAGCTTGCACTGCACATGCAAAGGCGCCCGGAGTTCCTCGCTCCGGGCGCTTTCGCATGCGCGGGCGGGTGAGGCCGCCTGGATCAGACGGACCTGGACGGAGTCTTTCCGTCAGAAGGCGCGGTGCTGCCGCGCAGTACCAGCGATCCGGGGGAGAGTGACGTGTACGGGCCGTCGTTGTCGGGCTTGGTCTTCAGCCGACGCATCAGCCACAGGGCGCAGCCGGTGGCCATCTCCTGGATCGGCAGGCCGATCGTGGTGAGTCCGGGGCCCCACCAGGAGAACCCCGGGTCGTCCCCGAAGCCGACCACGGACAGTTCCCCGGGCACCTTCACGCCCTGCTCGGACAGCTCCTCCAGGACGCCCAGGGTGAGCTGGATGGAGCCCACTACGAGCGCGGTGGGCGTATCCGGTTCCTCCAGCAGCCGGCGCACCGCCCGGCGGCCGTGGTCCACGGACGCCGGCGGCCCCAGCTCCGTCCACCCGGCATCGTCCGGCAGGCCGCCCTCACGCAGGGCGCTGCGGAAGCCGCGCAAACGTTCCGCGCCCGTGGGCAGTTCCTCGGGACCGCCCAGATAGGCGATGCGAGTGTGGCCGAGCGTCACCAGGTGGGCCGTGGCCTGCCTCAGCGCCTCGTGGTCGTCCACGCCGAACCACTGGGAACCGAGCGACGGGTTGCGGCGCAGCAACTGAAGGTGCGGCACGGCCTTGAGCAGCTTGACCGATTCGCTGTGCGGGCGGGCGGTGGGCACGATGATGACGCCGGCCACGCGGTTCGCGGACAGCTCGCGCAGGTGGCGCAGCTCCACCATCCGGTCGTCGTCGGTCTCCGAGAGCATCAGCTGGAAGCCCTCGGCCTCCATGTTCTTGGACAGCTCGTGCGCGATGGTCGAGTAGAAGCTGTTGCGGATGTCGGGGATCACCAGCGCGACCACGTTGCTGGACGCCCCGCGCATCATCCGCGCCGCGCGGTTGCCGACGTACCCCATCTCGGAAGCGGCCTGGCGCACCCGGAACTTGGTCTCCTCGCTGATGCGGGCATCGTCGGAGAGCGCCCGGCCGACCGTCGAGACGGAGATCCCGAGGCGTTCGGCGATGTCCCTGGTCGTAATCACGTAAGGGCCCCCTCGAGCTGACTGATCCCGTGCCGTCACTTTCCGTATGCCAACGATAGCAACTTCCGTTGCGCTCCGTGGTCGGAGAGATCGGGCGCCAGGTTGATCATGTTCATCGTGCTAACGTTAGCATCACTGGATGGGCCGTGCAGCCGCCCGCGGCTGCCTAGTTGCGGAGGTTTCCCTTGCGGATCGTCAGGTATGCCGTCGGCGGCGTGTGCCACTACGGAGAAATTGAAGCCGGTGACGCCAGGATCGCGAGATTCGAGGGTGACCCCTTCACCGGGTTGTCTCCTACGGGGCGCATCGACGAAGTGGGCGACGTGGTCGTCCTCCCGCCGCTCGAGCGGCCACGGATCTTCGGCTTCGCCTACAACTACGCCTCGCACATCGACGAGACCGACCGCGATGTTCCGGAAGTTCCCGTGTGCTTCATGAAGCCGAGCACCGCGGTGATTGGACCGGATGATGCCATTGTCTATCCGGCGGACGGCGAACTGATCCATTTCGAGGGCGAGTTGGTCGTCGTCATCGGAAAGGAAGCCCGCCATGTGAAGCCTTCCGAGGCCCATGACTACATCCTCGGCTATACATGCGGAAACGACGTCAGCGACCGCATTGTCCAGCGCAAGGAAAGCAAATTCGGAACGCTGCTGATCGGCAAGGGGCAGGATACGTTCGCTCCCCTCGGGCCGGTCATCGCGACCGGGCTCGATGCGTCCGCGCTGTCGTTGACGACCCGTGTGAACGGCGTCGAGAAGCAGTCGGCGAGCACCGCCGACCTGCTGCTCGCCGTTCCCGACCTTGTCAGCTACCTCAGCCGCTATCTGACCCTGTTGCCCGGTGACGCCATCATGACCGGCACGCCTTCCGGCGTCGGTCCGATCCGCCCGGGAGACGAGATCGAGGTCGAGATCGAGGGCATCGGCGTCCTGCGCAACCCGGTCGTGGCCGAGAGTCTCTGACCTGGGACGTTCGCAGGGCGACCGCACGCCGGGGCCTGCCCACCGCTCAGCGGTGGGCAGGCCCCGGCGGCGTGTCGGCGGTGTCTCCTGTGTCGTGTGGGGGAATGCCGCCGTGTTGCACCGGGCGCCGGCCCGGTGCAACACGGCGGAAGTCGCCCGGCGGACGGTTCGCTAGCGGACCGCGTTGTTGAACTGCGAGGGGCGGACGAAGATCAGCGCGGCGACGCCCACCAGCGGCAGCACCGTGACCTGCAGGAGTCCGGCCCGGTCCCAGCCGAAGGAGTCCACCATGGCGGCGAAGAGCAGGCCGGAGAACGCCGCGGGTCCGTAGTAGCTGGTGACGAAGAGGCCGGAGGCGCGTCCGATCTGTGCGGGACGGACGGCCCGCTGTATCGCGCTGTTGGTGTTGGGGTAGATGAAGCCCAGGCCGAAGGCGCCCATGAGGAAGGCGAACACGCACTGCAGGCCGACTCCGGCATGTGTCTGGTAGATGCACACGCTGATGGCGGCGACGGCCAGCAGGCTCAGGATCAGCAGGTTGCGCTGGTTGAAGCGGTCGCCGAGCCAGCCGCCGAAAACGGCTGTCATGCCGCCGAAGCCGAGGAGGCTCATGGCCAGTGCGGCCTGCCCGGAGGTGTAGTGCAGCGAGGTGATGAGGAAGGTCGGGTAGAGGCCGAGGAACCCGTAGATGGCCACGCCGCTGATGACCGAGTGGACGGCCAGCGCGATGGTGTTGCGGTTGTAGGCGGAGGCCGGCATGTACTCGAAGGTCCTGGTCGAGACGACCTTCTCGGCGGAGTGCTCGGTCAGGCCGGTCTTCACGAGGAACAGGGCGGCGGCGGCGATCAGCAGCCCGGCCGTGCCGAACAGATAGAAGGGCGAGTGCCAGGTGCCGTGCATGCTCATCAGCTCGACGCCGATGAGCGGGGCGATGAACACGCCGATGGAGTAGCCCATGCCGATGACGCCGAAGGCCAGGCCGCGCCGGTGGGCGAAGAAGGCGCCGATCGCCGCGAAGATGGCGGCGGACTGCATGCCCTCGCCGAAGCCGGAGACGACCCGGTAGAGGGTCATGTCGGCGAAACCGGTCGCCAGCGGTGTCGCCATCGTGCCCAGCGAATAGATCACGATGCTGACCACCAGCACGGTCTTGCGCCGGAAGCGGTCCAGGAGATAGCCCGCGGGCAGGCCGGCCAGGGCCATGCCGAGGGTGAAGTTCGTCGCCAGCAGTCCGCCCTGCTCCAGAGAGAACCCGTACTCCGCACGGATGTTGGGCAGCAGCGGCGGAAAGACCTGACGGTCCATCGCGTTGACCATGTAGGAGAGGACCACCAGCAGGAAGCCCACTACGATCATGAGGCGGGAAATGGGGGCACGGCTGTTTTCCTGCGTGTCGCTTGCGGGCACCGCACTGGTGTCGACTTGCGTTGCGTGAGTCATAGCGGCTCCTTGAGGAGGAATGGGCCGCGGCAGGCCGCGGCTGATCCATCGCCGTTGCGGGTCGCATGGGCGATGACGAGAAGCGGTGAGCTGAACACGGACTCGAGCCGACGACGGCGATGCTGTCGTCGACTGACGGAAATGCAGGCGTTGGCTGCCGCACGGTCGGACAACTCATGCGGAATTCAGCCGTGATTCGCCTGTCGGGGACGTCCGTGGCTATGACGTCTTGGACAGCCGGACCCCGTGCGGACGCTTATCGGTCACACGGTCGGCGCTGGCAGAACCATGAAGGGGAAGTCTCCGGCGCGTCAAGATGTGAACGCCGGATTTCTTCCGCGTGACTGCATTTCCCGAGATGACCGGGTTCCTCGGTTCCGGACGGGCACTGCCGTGGGCGGGCCGGAGATCAGGTGTGCGCCCGCTCTTGACGTGTCGAAGACCCTGAATGCTATCGTTAGCACCACGTGGCTGTGACAAAGTGACTTCGACGTGCCCCGGCATCTCGTGACCCGTACCAGGAACGTCCTGCGGCGCCCGCCCCGACCACAAGTCGGCAAGCGCCCGCGACACCCGACCCGAGCCCAGCGACACGCTCCACCCCGCCCATGGCGGCCGACGGTTCATCGGACATGCCGACGGCCGCCGTTCCGGGTGACGATCAGACTGCGGAACGGACGCGACCGGGCACACCGCCCGGCCGTCCGCTGCGGCCGCACGATTTTGCGAGGACGACCTGCCATGAAACCACCGAGCCGCCCCGGCACCGTGCTGCTCACCGACTACGCCTGGCCCGACGACTCCGTCGAGCGATCGGTCATCGAGGAGGCCGGCCACACCCTGGTGACCGGCCCTGCGGAGCCCGCCTCCGCCGAGACCGTCGAGGAGCTGGTCGCCGAACACCGGCCCGCCGGGATCCTCACCTGCTGGGCGCCCGTCTCCGCCACCGCGATCGGCACCTCGCCGGATCTGCGGATCGTGGCCAGACTCGGCGTCGGCCTGGACAACATCGCCGTGGACGCCGCCACCGAGCGGGGCGTGTGGGTCACCAACGTTCCGGACTACTGCGTCGAGGAAGTCTCGGACCACGCCGTCGGCATGGTGCTGGCCTGGACGCGAGGCCTGGCGGTGTTCGACCGCGAGGTCCGGGCCGGCCGCTGGGACCCCGCGAGCGCCCGGCTGCGCCGACTGTCGACGCTGACCTGCGGCGTCGTCGGCTTCGGGCGGATCGGACGTGCCACCGCGCGCAAACTCGGCGCGTTCGGCAGCCACATCCTGGCCCACGACCCCTTCCCGCCGAAGGACGCCCCCGGGGTCGAGATGGTGGGCCTGGAGGAACTGCTGCGCCGCAGCGACGTCGTGATCCTCCACGTGCCCCTCACGCCCGACACCCACCACATTATCGGCACCGAGCAGTTGGCACTGATGAGGCCCGGCGGCCTGCTGGTCAACGTCAGCAGGGGAGGCCTGGTCGATACGGACGCGGTGGTCAAGGCGCTGGACAGCGGGCACCTGGAGGCAGCCGGCTTCGACGTACTGGAGTCCGAACCCCACGTCCCCGCCGCCCTGTTGGATCAGCCGGGCGCGCTGCTCACCCCTCACGTCGCCTTCTCCTCCGACGCCTCGGTCACGGAACTGCGCCGCCGCGCCGCCGAAGAGGTCGTACGCATCCTGGCGGGCGAGGCGCCGGCCCACGCCCGCAACAGCCCCCGCGGTCTGCCCGCCGAGTCGGGAGACCGACGATGACCCCGACCTCCGCGGAAGTGAGCCCGGACCCCTCTCTGGCCGACTTCCTGCTCGCGCACAAGCTCGCCACACCCGGCGAAGCCGCACGCTGGACGTCGCTGGCCGGGGGCGTCTCCTCCGACCTGTGGCGGGTCGATCTGCCGGGACGCTCCCTGTGCGTCAAGCGGGCCCTGGCACGGTTGCGGGTCGCGGCCGACTGGGAGGCGCCGGTGTCGCGCAACGCCTACGAATGGGCGTGGATGCGGTTCGCGTCACGGCACCGCCCCGACAGCGTGCCGGAGTTGCTGGCCCACGACGCCGAAGCGGGCCTCTTCGCGATGGCGTATCTGCCTCCCGAGCGATACCCGATCTGGAAGGCACAACTGCTGGGCGGCGAGGTGCGGGTGGCGACCGCGGCGGCCGTCGGAGAGCTGCTCGGCACCCTCCACGCGGCGAGCGCGGGTGACGCCGCCCTCGCCTCCGAGTTCGCCACCGACGACAACTTCCACGCGCTGCGCATCGAGCCGTACCTGCTGGCCACCGCGGCAGCGCACCCCGGTCTGGGCGACATCCTCCGGGGCCTCGCCGACCGGACGGCCTCGACCCGCCTGGCGCTGGTGCACGGCGACGTCAGCCCCAAGAACATCCTGGTCGGCCCGGCCGGACCCGTACTGCTGGACGCCGAATGCGCCTGGTACGGAGACCCGGCCTTCGACCTCGCCTTCTGCGTCAACCATCTGCTCCTCAAGAGCCTGGTGGTGCCCGAGCACCGCGGCGAACTCCTGGGCTCCGCCCGGGTGTTGACCGAGGAATACGTCCGGTGCGTCGACTGGGAGGCCCGGCCCGACATCGAGGCACGAACCGCGTCCTTGCTGCCGGCGCTGCTGCTGGCGCGCGTGGACGGCAAGTCTCCGGTGGAGTACCTCACCGACGACCGGCACCAGTTGCTCGTACGCACGGTGGCCTCGTCCCTGCTGCGGGCGCCCGCCCCCACGGTGGCCGGCGTCCTGGACGCCTGGGCAACGGCCATCGAGTCTTCGGCCTAGTCCGGCCGGTCCGACGGCCTCGACGGCCTCGACGGCCTCGACGGGTCCGGCGTACCTCGCGGATCCGATGGATTTGATGGACCTGATGGACCTGATGAATCCGATGGACTTGATGATTCTGATGGACCCGACTTACGGAGAGACGCATGCGCAGAGTCGTCACCGGCCTTGACGCGACCGGCAAGTCCGTCGTCGTCAGCGACGGCCCTGTTCCGCGCAGCCGGGAGTTCACCAGTCTGCCGGGCTGGGTGTCGCGCCTGCCGTGGGCCACCGACCCCGGCCAACCGGTCAGCCCTACCGGGGAAGACCCCACGCCCAAGGTCACCAGCCTGCTTCCGGGGCCCGGCGGCACGCGGTTCATCGTGCTGACCTTTCCCCCGGACACCGCGATGGCCGACCCGGCGTTCGACCCCGTTGCCTTCGACCAGGAGCAGCGGGCCGACTCGCCAGGCATCGCGGACCTCATGGAACCCGACGGCATGCACACGACGCCGACCGTGGACTACGGCATCGTGCTGCGGGGCGAGATCGTCCTCGAACTCGACGACGGCCACCGCACCCGGCTCTCGGCGGGAGACATCGTGATCCAGAACGGCACCCGCCACGGCTGGCGCAACCGCAGCGACCACCCGGCGACCGTGGCCTTCGTACTGATCGGAGTCCAAGCCGACCGCTGAGGGGGCGAAGCGGCCGCGGACATCCGGGCCGCACCGGCGGCGTCACCTAGGTCTGTGGCTGCCGCCGGGCAAGGAAGTCCAGGATGGCCGTGGTGAGTTCCGGCGCGGCGGCCGCCGTCCCGTGGTTTCCGGGCACGTCTGCCCGGGTGCCGTGCGGCAACGCCTCGACCAACTCGTCGGCCGTGGCGGCGCGTTCGTCGTCGGCACCGACCACCACGAGCGTCGGCACCTGGACACGACCGAGTGGTTCGACCGGCGTGGGGGCGATCGAATCCAGTACGTGGAGCAGGGCGACCGGATCCGCGCCGCTCGACCGGAGCGACTGCTCGGCCCGCTCCTCCGGCGAGCCCGGCTCGAACATCCCCCACCCGGCGAAAACCCGTCGCAGAACTGATCCCGCGCCTCCGCCGATGCCGAGCACCTGACGCAGCCCCTGGCCCGCGACCACCGCCCGGCCCGGGGTCGCGCCGCGCACCAGCATCCTCACCACGATGCGGGCTCCGAGCGAATAGCCGCCCAGGTCGTAGTCGCGGGCGTAATCGTCGCCCAGTCCCAGGTGCTGCAGGAGGGCGAGGCCGTCGTCGGTCAGTACGTCGAGGGGGTAGTTGACGGCGTCGTGGGGCTTCGCGCTTCGGCCGTGGCCACGGAAATCCGGCATGATCACGCGGTATCCGCGTGTTGCGAACGTCTCGGCGTGGCCGTAGCGCAGCCACATCGTCGCGTCCCCGGCGATGCCGTGCAGCAGAACCAGAGGTCTGCCCCGCCCCACCTCCCGGTAGGCGAGGCGCACGCCGTCACTGCCGGAGAAGTAGGACACAACAGGATCCAGCATGTGCCGGAGCGTATCCCCGGTGCGGCATCCCGCACGATAGCGGTCAGTCCTGTCGTCGTGCGGCCGCCCGGATCAGCCGTCGGATGTCGTCCAGGTCGGCCTCGAACTCGGCGGTGAGGTCGACGGGCAGGTCCAGCCATGGCCCGAGTGCGCTGTGCCCGGGGAGCTCACTGTCCGGGAGTTGGCCGCGGCGGCTGCGCGGGTCGACGGTGCCGGGCGTGAAGCGGCCCGACGCCTCGGAGGCGGCGAACCCGATCACGAAGGTGCTGACCAGCCGTTCCAGCCGGGGCACGTCGGGCTCCGGAACGCCGGCCTCGATGAGGGCGGTGTAGACGATGTCCACCGCGCGCACGGCGTCCGGTGTGACGGCGGGCCGCGAAAAGAGCAGATGTGCCGCCCAGGGGTGCTGCTGGGCCACCTTTCGGCAGGCGTGGGCGAGGGAGTTGAGCCGCTCGTCCCAGGTCTGTTCCTCGGCCTCGTCCGAGGGCAACAGCGCGGCCAGCAGACGTCCGACCATGCCGTCCATCAGCGCGGCCTTGTCCTTGACGTGCCGGTACAACGCCATCGGTGTCACGCCGACGCGGTCGGCCAAGGACCGCATCGAGACCGCGTCGAGGCCGTGCTCGTCGGCGATCGCCAACGCCGCGTCCAGAATCTCTTCCCGCCTGCCACTCATGGGTCTACAGTGTAGACGTATACGGCGTATACATATACGGCGTAGACCTCACGAAGAGGCGGAATGGAGGCAGGATGCTCATCGCCCAGGGACTGGTGAAGTGCTACGGCCGGCGTCGCGCGCTCGACGGCTTCGACCTCACGGTCGCGCCCGGCGAGATCGTCGGCCTGATAGGTCACAACGGTGCGGGCAAGACCACGTTCGTCGAGATCGTCACCGGTCTCGTGCGTCCCGACGCGGGCCGGATCCGCATCGGCTCGCACGACGCCCTGCGTGCCGGGCGGGCCGCCCGACGGCTCCTGGGTGTGGCTCCACAGGAGCTGGCCCTGTACGGCGGCGTCAGCGTGCGGGAGAACCTGCGGCTGCTCGCCGGACTGGCCGGGCTGCGCGGGCGGCGACGGGATGCGGAGATCACCCGCGTCCTGGACGAACTTCACCTGGCCGACGTCGCCGACCGGCCCGTGGGCATCCTGTCCGGGGGCCAGCGCCGCCGCGTCCAGGCGGCCACCGCCATGGTCGGTTCGCCGCCGCTCCTGCTGCTGGACGAGCCGACCGCCGGGGCCGACCCGGAGACCCGCGCGGCCCTGCTGACCGCGGTCAAGGCGCGCGCCGAGGCCGGCGCCGCAGTCGTCTACACGACGCACTATCTGCCCGAACTCGTCGATCTCGACGCCACGTTGGCGCTCGCCCGGGCCGGACGCGTCATCGCGCGCGGTACCCAGGAAGAGCTCATCCGGCACCTTCCGGGCGAACTCCGCGTCACCTTCGCCGACCCGGACGAACCCGAACTGCGGCTGCCGACCACGGACCCCGGTGCGGATCTGGCCGCCTTGCTCACCTCCGGCCGCACGCCCGTCTCCGTCGACGTCCGCCGCCCCGGCCTGGACGACCTGTACCACTCCCTGGAAACCGCAGCGATCGAAGAGAAGCCGGAGCCCCGTGATGTCGCCGCATGAATCCGCCGCCCGTCTGGGCGTCCTGGTGCGTCACAACCTGCTGCTGATGGTGCGTGAACCGGGCCCGCTCGTCAGCCGGATGGTCCTGCCGCTCGCCTTCATGACCTTGCTGCGCCCGCTCTATCTGGCCGCACAGGGCCGGACGGCCGGCACCGAACAGGCGGTCGTCGGCACCCTGGTGACCTTCTCGCTCCTGGCACTCAGCATCTCCGGCAGCGCGATCCTCACCGAACGTCTCGGCCGCACCTGGGACCGCCTGCGCGGCACGCCGCTCCATCCGGTGGAGATGCTCGTCGGCAAGGCCATCCCCGTCTTCGCGGCCCTGCTGGCCCAGCAACTCCTGATCATCGGCTACGGCATGGTCGCCTTCGGGCTGAGTGTTCCGCATCCGTTCCTGCTGCTGGGCGTCCTGCTCAGCTGGAGCTGTACCCTGCTCGGCCTCGGAGCGCTGGTCGGTGTGCTGGTCCGCAGCATGGGCGAGCTCTCGGCCGCCTACGACATCGGCGGCATGCTGCTCAGCAGCGTCGGCGGCGCGCTCGTACCGCTCAGCGTCCTGCCGGCCTGGGTCGCGGACGCGGCCCCGGCCTTCCCGGGCTACTGGGCTGCCCGCGGCCTGCGCGCCGCCCTCGACGGCGAGGCGCACACCGCCGTGGAGGCCTGCGGCACGCTCCTCGGCGTGGCACTCGTCTGCGGCGCTCTGGCCTCGGTCCGGCTGCAGGGTCGTAGCAGCAGGTTGGTGGCGCTCTAGGTGGGTGTGCCGCGAGGAGGATTTCTCGCGGGGTCCGTCCGGGCAACTCGTCGGTCCTGCGGAAACGCCATCTGTCGGTCCTGCGGAAACGCCATCTGGGGGAGGCGGGACGCACACCGCACACGGGGCGTCACAGATGGCGTCTCCGCGGGTGGTCAGGAGCTGGTGGCCGGGTTGTGGAAGTAGTGGCCCTTCTCGAGGTCCTCGATGAGGCCGGGATGGGTCGGCTGCCAGTCCAGCAGGTCGCGGGTCAGGGCGCTCGACGCGGGGAAGTCGAGTCCGAGGAAGGCGCCCAGGAAGTCGAAGTGCTCGGCCGCGGCCTCGGGGGCCACGGAGGTCACCGGCACATCGAGGTGACGGCCGATCACCTCGGCCACGTCCCGGATCGCGACGCCTTCGTCCGCGATGCCGTGCAGCACCGTCCCCGCTGGAGCCTTCTCGACCGCCAGCCGGAACAGCCGCGCGGCGTCGAGGCGATGGACGGCCGGCCAGCGGTTGGCGCCGTCGCCGATGTAGCCGGAGACACCCTTGGCCCGGGCGATGGCGGCCACGGTCGCCATGAACCCGTTGTCTCCTTCGCCGTGGCAGGTCGGAGACAGCCGCACCACGGAGGAGCGCACGCCCCGCGAGGCGAGCGCGAGTGCCGCCATGGACGTGGTCGCGCGGATGGACAGATGGGAGCCGTCGGTCGTGGGCATGTCCCGCTCGGTCGACATCTGCCCCGGCTTGAGGCCCGCCAGGCCGGAGGCGAGGACGAAGGGGCGGTCGGTGCCGGCCAGCGCGTCGCCGAAGGCGTCGACGGCGCGGCGGTCGGCCTCGGCGGCACCCTGGAAGTCGCCGCTGAAGGCGATGTCGTGCTTGAAGGCGAGGTGGATCACCCCGTCCGACGCGGCAGCGGCGTCGCCCAGGACGTCGAGGTCGTCGACGGTGCCGCGGACCACGTCGGCCCCGGCGGTGGTGAGCGCGGCGGCGGAGGCGTCGGAGCGGGCGAGCCCCACGACCTGGTGTCCCGCGTCGAGGAGTTCGGGCACGACAGCGGAGCCGATCCAGCCGGACGCGCCGGTGACGAAGATACGCATGGGAGAAGCCCCAAACTGTTGATGTCAGTGACTGTCATCGACCGTAACACCTGAAGTCAGTCACTGTCATCACGTAGGATCTGCTCATGGGTAGATGGGAGCCGAACGCGCGCGAACGCCTGGCGAAAGCGGCGTTGGAGCTCTACAGCGAGCGCGGGTACGAGCAGACGACGGTGGCGGAGATCGCCAAACTGGCCGGCCTCACCGAGCGGACCTTCTTCCGCCACTACGCCGACAAGCGCGAGGTGCTGTTCGGCGGCTCGATGGCGCTGCAGGAGCTGTTCGTGCACACGGTCACCGAGGCTCCGGAGTCCGCGGCGCCGATCGACGTGATGGCGGCGGCCCTCGAAACGGTCTCCGAGGTGTTCGTCGGCCGCCGTGAGTACTCCCGGCAGCGATACGCCGTCATCGCGGCGAACGCGGAACTCCAGGAGCGCGAGCTGATCAAGCTCGCCTCGCTGGCGTCCGCGCTCACCGACGCACTGCGCCTGCGGGGCGTCGCGGAGCCGGCCGCGAGCCTGACCGCTGAAGCGGGGATCGCCGTCTTCAAGGTCGGCTTCGAGCGCTGGATCGCGGCGGCCGAGGAACGCACGATGTCGCACTTCATGCGGGAGTCCCTGGACGAGCTCAAGGCCGTGACCGCGGGCGACTAGGGCCCTTCTGGTGGATCTCCGCGGCGTCGCGACGCCCGGCACGCACGCTCACCGCACGGCGCGAAGGGCCAGGTGGCTCCGCCACATGACCCTCCACGCCGCACGCCGATCGCACGCACCGAACGCCGCTCCTTCTTCCACGGAGATCCACCAGAAGGGCCCTAGCGCCGCGACAGGTAATGTTCGCCCCGTCGCGACGCCGGGCGATCAGCTGGTGAGCACGACCAGTTGCTGGGTCGCTCGGGTCATCGCGACATAGTGGTCGACCGCTCCCTCGATGCCTTCGCCGAACGTCTCCGGGTCGACCAGGACGACCAGGTCGAACTCGAGTCCCTTCGACAGCTCCGGAGTCAGTGACCGGACGCGGGACGTCGCCCGGAACGTGGGATCGCCGATGACGCAGGCGATCCCGTCGTCGTGTGCGGCGAGCCAGGCGTCGAGGACCGGGTCCAGTTCCGAGGCGGATCCGTGGACGACCGGTACGCCGCCGCTGCGGATGGAGGTCGGCACGTTGGCGTCCGGGAGCACGGCCCGGATGACCGGCTCGGCCTCCGCCATGATCTCTTCCGGCGTCCGGTAGTTGATGCTCAGGGAGGCCAGATCGATCCGGTTGAGCCCGACCCGCTCGAGCCGCTCCTGCCACGACTCCGTGAACCCGTGCCGGGCCTGGGCGCGGTCCCCGACGATGGTGAAGCTCCGGGACGGGCAGCGCAGCAGCAGCATCTGCCACTCCGCGTCGGTCAGTTCCTGCGCCTCGTCCACGACGATGTGCGCGAACGGGCCGGCCAGTACGTCCGGTTCGGCGGTGGGCAGTGCGGTCTCGTCGATCAGGCTGTCCTGCAGGTCCTTTCCGTGCAGCATCCGCACCGCGCCTTCGCTGTCGTCGCCGGCCGAGTGGATGTCCGCGGCCGAGACGATCTCGTCGATCACGCGGGCCATGCGCTCGCGTTCGGCGGCGACGGAGGCCTTGCGCCGACGCTCACGCGCGGCCGCCTTCGGGTCGCCGAGCCGCTGCCGTGCCGCGTCCAGGAGCGGCAGGTCGGACACCGTCCACGCCTGGGCCTCGTCGCGCTGAAGCCTTTGGACCTCGTCGCGGCCGAGCCAAGGGGCGCACATCCGCAGATAGGCGGGCACGGACCACAGGTCCGAGACCAGGTCGGCCGCTTCGAGCAGCGGCCACGCGCGGTTCAGGGCCTCGACCAGCTCCCTGTTCCGCTGCAGCGCCCTGCGGAACAGCGCGGGCGGGACGTCGTCGCCGTCGTACTTGTCCGTCAGGATCGCGACCAGCCTCTCCCAGACCTGTTCACGCCCCTCGTTGTGCGGAGTGCCCGGTTCCGGCGCTTCGAACGCCTCGGCCCAGTCGACGGCGCTCAGCCGGATGTCGGACCCGTCGAGGCTGACCGTCATCCCCTCGGCGGGCGGCTCCTCGTAGAACCTGACGGCCTTCTCGATCGCCTTCACCATGTCCGCTGACGACTTCAGCCGGGCTACGTCCGGGTCGGTCTCGATCGCCGCTGCGGCTCCCTCGGTGACGAGGTCCCGCAGGATGCAGGTCTGCACACCCTCCTCTCCCAGGCTGGGCAGGACGTCGGCGACGTAGTCCAGGTAAGGCCGGTGCGGGCCGACGAACAGTACGCCGCCCCGACGGTGACCGAGTCGCGGGTCGGAGTAGAGGAGGTGGGCGGTGCGGTGCAGGGCGACGACGGTCTTGCCCGTGCCGGGACCGCCGTCGACGACGAGGGCGCCCCGGGAGCCCGCGCGGATGATGGCGTCCTGGTCGGCCTGGATGGTGGCCAGCACGTCTCGCATCCGGTCCGACCGGTTGGTGCCCAGGCTGGCGATGAAGGCGGACTGGTCGTCCAGCGCGGCGTGCCCTTCGAGCCCGTCGGCGGTGAACACCTCGTCCCAGTAGTCGCTGATCCGGCCGCGGGTCCAGCGGTACCTGCGGCGGCTTGCCAGCCCCATGGGGCTCGCGTGGGTCGCCGCGAAGAACGGTTCGGCCGCGGGAGAGCGCCAGTCGAGCAGCAGTCGACGTCCCTCGCTGTCGGTGAGGCCCAGTCGCCCGATGTACACGGGCTCGGGGTCGTCCGCGCCGACCATGTGCCCGAGACACAGGTCAAGTCCGAAGCGGCGCAAGGTGCGCAGACGCCCGTTGAGCCGGTGGACCTCGGTGTCCCGGTCCATGGCCGCCCGGCCGGCGCCACCAGGCGCCCTGAGCTCGGCGGCGAGGAGGTCGGACAGTTCGGCGATCGTCTGCTCGAGGCTTTCCGCGATGGCCGCGAAGTGCTGCTCGTCGCGGCCGATCAGCGTCGGGTCGGCCTTGGGGGAGAGGCGCTCGGGAAGATCGAACGCGCTGGTGTTCAGTGCGGCCTGCTCGGAGGTAGTCATGTCACCGGCCCTGATCTGAGGTCGTTTCCATCGGCTCGACGTCACGGCACAACCCGTACACCGACAACAACAAACGCACTTCGTGGATCTCCCGTTTCCGCAGGTACTGGCTTTGGCCTGCGATTGTGCGGCATGACCGGGGCCTTGCCGCAAGCCCCCCGGTGAGCTATAAGTTGAGAGTGGCAAGGAGTGGGAAACCTCCTTGCCTTTCTTTTTTGTCACCCGTAGCGGACGGGGCCGCCCGTGGTCATTGCGGCCGGCGCAGTCCCGCGATCAGGAGTTCGACCAGTCGGCGCGCGTCGTATTGGGGATCGCTCTCCGCGCCGATGCAGAGGTTCCCGACGCCGCGCATGAGCTCGTAGGCACGCAGGCCGGATCGTATCTCGCCGGAAGCGACCGCGGCGTCCAGGAGTTGGGTGCACACGGGCACGAGGGTGTCGAGGAAGTAGGCGTGCAGCGTGTCGAATCCGGCGTTGTCGGACTGCAGCACGGCGGCCAGTCCGTGCTTGGTGACCAGGAAGTCGACGAACAGGTCGATCCATTTCCCCAGTGCGGCATGAGGAGTTGCGCTCGTCGCCAGCAGCTCCGGCCCGGCCGCGGCGCAGGCGTCGACCTGGTGCCGGTAGACGGCGATGATGAGGTCCGCCCGGGTCGGGAAGTGGCGGTAGATCGTGCCCAGCCCGACGCCGGCCTCGGCTGCGATGTCGCGTACCGGCGCCTCCACGCCTGACGTGATGAAGACCGCGGCGGCCGCGTTGAGCAGAGTCTCCTTGTTCCGCCGGGCGTCCACCCGCTTGGACCGGGCCGCGCGTCCCGCGCCCTCGTCGGCGTCGTTCACCACGCCGCTCCCTTCGATGCCGAGCTTGCCAAAGCGGAACGGTGTTCCGTATTGTTAACGGAACGAGGTTCCGTTTGCTCATGATGTCAGAGCCGGGACCCATCCACCAAGTCATGCACTGCCGTCACGCTTCACCCGCAATGGAGGAACACGGTCATGCAGTACCGCACCTTGGGCCGCACCGGTGTGCAGGTCAGCTCCCTCGCGCTCGGCGCCATGAACTTCGGCACGATCGGGCGCACCACGCAGGACGAGGCCACCGCCATCGTCGATGCCGCTCTCGAAGGCGGGATCAACGTCATCGACACCGCCGACATGTACAGCGACGGCGAGTCGGAGGAGATGGTCGGCAAAGCCATCGCAGGCCGTCGCGACGACGTCGTGCTGGCCACGAAGGCGAGCATGCCGATGGGCGACGAGCGTAACCACCAAGGCGGCTCGCGCCGTTGGCTGGTCACCGAGCTGGACAACAGCCTGCGCCGTCTCGGTGTCGACCACGTCGATCTCTATCAGATCCACCGTTGGGACCCGAACACCAGTGACGAGGAGACGCTGTCGGCGCTGACCGACCTGCAACGCGCGGGAAAAATCCGCTACTTCGGCTCCTCGACGTTCCCCGCCTACCGCATCGTGCAGGCCCAGTGGGCCGCCCGCGACCATCACCTGAGCCGCTACGTCACCGAGCAGCCCAGCTACTCGATGCTGCAGCGCGGGATCGAAGCCCACGTCCTGCCCGTGACCGAGCAGTACGGGCTCGGCGTGCTGGTGTGGAGTCCGTTGGCCTCGGGCTGGCTGTCGGGCGCGATACGCGAGGGCCAGGAGATCACCACCAGCCGCTCGACGTTCATGCCGGACCGCTTCGACACCAGCGTCCCCGCCAACCGGGCCAGGCTCGCTGCCGTCGAGCAGTTGGCCAAGGTCGCCGACGAGGCCGGCCTGACGCTGATCCAGCTCGCGCTCGGTTTCGTGACCGCGCACCCCGCCGTGACCAGCGCGCTCATCGGCCCCCGCACGCTGGATCACCTGCACTCCCAACTCGCCGCCGCGGACACCGTGCTCCCCGCCGACGTACTCGACGCCATCGACGCGATCGTCGCTCCCGGCACCGACCTTGCCGCACACGAGAAGTACGACACCCCGCCCGCGCTGCTCGACGCGTCACTGCGGCGCCGCTGACCGTCCGGGTCGTCCTGGGGACAACCTCCACGCCCGCCGAGACGGATGTGCTCCAACTCGGTGCGGCCGAACGTCACATGAACCTCGGCAGCGCGCCTCTGCCGGCGCTGCCGGTGTCGAAAGGAGCAAGGCTCCATGCCGCACACACCCCGACCCCGTTTCGGAATCATGACCGCGCCCATGCAGGTCGAGTACGAGGACGTCCTGCGGGTCTGGCGCGAGGCGGACGCGATCCCGCAGATCGAGCACGCGTGGTTGTTCGATCACCTCATGCCGATCGGCGGCGACCCCGACGGACCGGTCTTCGAAGGCTGGACGCTGCTCTCGGCCCTCGCCGCCCACACCCGACGACTGCGACTCGGCGTCATGGTCACCAGCAATCGGTTCCGGCCGCCCGCGATGCTGGCCAAGATCGCCACGACCGTCGACATCGTCTCCGGCGGGCGGCTCGACTTCGGCATCGGCGTCGGCTCGCGCCCCAGCCCTCCGCAGGCCCACCGGGAGTATCCGGCACACGGTCTGCCCTTCCACGACACCGCTCAGGCCGTTGAGAGCCTCGCCGAAGCGTGCACGGTGATCCGGCGCCTGTGGACCGAGGACAAACCGTTCGACTTCGACGGCACCCATCACCAGCTCACCGGAGCGTTCGGCAACCCCAAGCCCGTCCAGCGCCCCCACCCGCCCATCCTGATCGGCGGACGCGCGTCCTCGACCCTGCGCGTGGTCGCCGAGCACGCCGACCTGTGGAACATCCCGGGCGGCGACATGGACGACGTCGTCCGCCGCAGCGCACTGCTGGACCGCTACTGCGCGGAGATCGGCCGCGACCCCGCCTCGGTCACCCGCTCGATCCACCTGGCCGTCTCCTACGACCAGCCCGGCGTCACGCGGGACGCGATCGGCGAAGCGATCGCCGCCGGGTTCGGGCACATCGTCCTCGGGCTACCGGCGCCCTTCCCCGCCGACGTCGCACGCTGGGTCACCGACGAGGTCATCAGTACGTCGGCCTGATTCTCCGCGGGTGCCAGGGGACGTGGAGGTACTCACCAACAGTGGAGGAACTTCGCCCGGCCGTGTGGATGGGCTCCGGCGGCGCCGCTACGTCATGGCCCGCGCGCTCCCCGCTGTGGCGACCTGCTCCGCCACCTGACCGATCTTCGCCAGGCGGACCAGCGCCGGCCTGGACAGCACGTCCCCGATGTCGTGCAGGGCCACGATGAGTTCTTCGATTCCGTCCAGGGGAGTGTCCTTGTCCGCGTGCAGGAGGACGCCTCTGTACTCCTCGGACGGGACCGCTCTGCCGGGCATCTCGATCGGTTCCTCGTCCTTGTCCGCGAGGAACAGGGCCGGGATCGACGTGTCCAACGCCAGGGCCAGGGCTGTCAGTTCGGTTGCCGTGAACGCGCGGCGGCCGCGTTCGGCCTGATGGACTGCCTGTCGGCTCCAGGGCTTGCCGAGGTGGCGGCCCAGCGACTCGCCCAGCTCGGCGAGTGACATCCGCCGCGCTTCCCGAAGGCGTGCGATCTGTTGTCCGATCGCTTCCTCGACCTTCATGACGACCTCCCGAGTGTCATTCCCCATGATGACATGGAAATTTGGGCATTGACAGGTAGAAGGAGTCTCCTTACTGTCATGCCAGGGAATTCATCGTCAATGCATGTGATGACGTAGGGCAGAGCCGCCGGGATGGCCGCGGTTGTCGGTGGTGCGGCCATCGGGACCTGCCGGCGCATCGGAGGCCGAAGTGCAGCATCTTCACCTGGAGTCCGCGAGTGCCGGGAGCGACTGCGCCGTCCTCCGTGTCGCAGGCGAGATCGACGTGTACACCGCCCCCGAGCTGCGTGAGAAGCTCATCGCGCTCCTCGACAAGGGCGCTCTGCACGTCATCCTGGATCTGCGCGAGGTGGAGTTCCTCGACTCGACCGGGCTGGGAACCCTCGTGGGAGCGCTGAAGCGGCAGCGATGGCGAGACGGTTCGCTCCGCCTGGTCATCGGTTCCGACCAGATCATCCGGATCTTCCGCATCACCGGACTCGTCGAGGTCTTCCCGATTCATCCGACGGTCCCGCAGTCCATCGCATCCGATGACCACTGGTGGGAGATTCTCGGGACCGGGGGCCATGATGTGGACACCTGGTGCCGGGACCACGGACTGCTGTGAGCGGGCCGCAGGCCGCGTGCGGATCAGCCTCACGAACTCGGAGGAAGAGCCATGACCACCATTGCCGTCATCGGAGCCGGACCCGGCCTCGGCGCCGCGGTCGCCCGTCGCTTCGGCGGTGAGGGCTTCGACGTGGCGCTCGTCTCCCGCAATCGCCAGCGGACGAACGCCCTCGCCGCCGACCTGGCCGACGCGGGCATCACGGCACGCGGCTTCGCCGCCGACGTACGCGACCCGAAGGCCCTCGCCGCCGCCCTCGACGCGGCGCACACGGAGCTGGGCCCGATCGAGGTCCTGCAGTACAGCCCGGTACCGCAGCGGGACTTCATGCTTCCGGTGCTGGAGACCACCCATACCGACCTCACCGGACCGATCGAGTTCTCCGTCTACGGTCCGGTCGCCGCCGTCCAGCAGGTGCTGCCCGGCATGCGCGCCCTGGGCCGCGGCACCATCCTGTTCGTCAACGGCGGCACCGCGGTCGTCCCGCACCCCGACCGCGCGGGCACCTCCATCGCCTTCGCCGCGGAGAGCGCGTACGGACATCTCCTGCACGACGTGCTCGCCGGCGAGGGTGTCCACGTCGGGCAGCTGATCATCCCCGGCGCGATCGTCCCCGGGCACCCCAGGAAGGACCCGGGCGTCCTCGCCAACACGCTGTGGGAGATGCATCGGGACCGCCAGGGCTTCCGGCATTTCGCCGACGACCTCGACTCTTGACGGTTCGAGCGCGGGGCGATGCTCGACGGTTCGAGCGCAGGGCGGTCAGGAGGTCGACGTCTCGGCGGCGGATGCCGTTCCCGAAGGTCCTCGTCCAGGCGTGACGTGATGCTGCTGTGACCCGGAACTGTGGCCTCCACCACAGTCGGCGGCCCCGGACCCTGGTGGGCTGATCCGATGCCAAGATCCGCCGCCCCCCTCTTACTCGTCCTGACCTCGTTGCTCGGCCTCACAGCGTGCGGCGGGCAGGCCGGCCCGGCCGCGTCCGACGGGCGGCCCGCCTCGACGAACGATCCGCGCTTCCTGCCGCTGGCTGCCTACGACATGCCCGACGGCGACAGCCGTACGGTCTCCAGGGCGCGGTGGGCGCTCGCCAAGGAGTGCATGGTGCGCCTCGGGTTCGACAGCCTGAAGAGCCTCGCCGTGGACCCCGTGCCCGCCTGGCCCGAACGGCCCGCAAACACAGGCGTGTTGACGGCCGTTCTGTACTCCGACGACGACTTCCGGTACGGCATCGAGGATCCCGAGCAGGCCGCGCGGTACGGCTATCAGGCGGCGCGGGCCGCCTACGAACGCCGCTACCCGGAAAAGAAGTGGACCCTGCCCCAATACCTCGCGCTCACCGGCCAGTTCGTCGGCGACGATCCGAAGACCGTGCACGGCCACCGCATCCCGGAACGCGGCTGCCTCGGTGAGGCGGACCGCGCGATCTACGGCACGACCCCGCAGGAGCGGACGAACCCGGTCCTGGACCTGGAGACCAAGAGCCTCCAGCAGGGCATGAAGGACCCCGCCTGGAAGAAGGCGAACAAGGCGTGGTCGGCCTGCATGGTGAAGGCGGGCTACCACTACGCCACTCCCAGAGACGCGGAGATCGGCGAGGACCGCACCCGTAAGGAACTCGAGGAACGGCTCACCGAGCACCGGCGCGACACGACCGAGCCGTCCGCACAGGAGAAGAAGACCGCCACCGCCGACGCCCGCTGCAAGCAGCAGACCGGCTACCTCCGCACCGTGCACACCGTCGACGTACGCATCCAGTACCGGCTCATCGCCAAGAACCGGACGAAGCTGGAGGAGGAGCGCCGCTGGGAGCGGGCGGCGGACCGTAGAGCCCAGGACCTCCTCGGAGACTGAGACCGGCGGTCGTGAAGGCGGCCCTGCCGCCACCGCATGGCTGAGCGGGCCGGAACGGCCGAGGGCCGGACCGCGCACGTCACACGGGTGGCGTAGTCCCTGTGGTGGTGGCCGTGGTCCGGCCGGAGTGTCGGAGCAGGCCGGTCGAGCGGTACCCGGTTCGGCCTGCCGAGCGACCGGGGCCGAAAGGATCACCATGCGCCGCTATCCACCCATCGGGGATCACGGGCTGGTCGGCAACCTGCAGACGGCGGCCCTCGTCTCCTCCGACGGTGTGGTCGACTGGTTCTGCGCCCCGCGCTTCGACTCGCCCAGCCTCTTCGCCGCGCTGCTCGACCACGACCGGGGCGGCCACTTCGCCATCACGGTCGAGGGGGAGGACGTCACCACCCGCCAGCTGTACCTGGCCGACACGGCCGTCCTCGTCACCCGTTTCCTCACTCCCGGCGGGGTCGGCGAGGTCGTCGACTTCATGCCGGTGGACCGTCCCGAGACCGCCACGGACCGGCACCGGCTGGTGCGGGTCATGCGGGTGACCCGTGGCCGGGTCCGCTTCACGCTCTCCTGCCGTCCCCGCTTCGACTACGCGCGTGCGGACCACCGCCTCGACCTGCGCCCAAACAGTGCGCACTTCGGCGGCCCTGGCACCGACGCGTTTCTGCAGACCGCCGGTCCGGTCACGCTGGAACGGGACAGCGACGACGTACGGGCGATCGTCGAGCTGCGGCACGGTGAGCGGGCGGCCGCGGTCCTGACCGTGTGCGCCTCCGGTGCGGAGCCGCCCGCACCGCTGACGCCCGAGGGCCTGCGGGAGGACTTCGACGCGACCCGCGGCTTCTGGCACCGCTGGCTGCGGCGCGGCCGCTACCGGGGCCGCTGGCAGGACATGGTCAACCGGTCCGCCATCACCCTCAAACTGCTCACCTACGCCCCCACGGGCGCCCCCGTCGCGGCCATCACAGCGGGCCTGCCCGAGCAGCTCGGCGGCGAACGCAACTGGGACTACCGCTACACCTGGGTGCGCGACGCGTCCCTGTCGATGCAGGCCCTGCTCGGCCTGGGCTTCACCGAAGAGGCGTACGCCTTCCGCCGGTGGCTCGGTGCCCGTCTGAACGCGGGCCACACCGTCACCGGCGAACCCCTGCAGCTCATGTACCGGATCGACGGCGACCCCCACCTCGCCGAGGAGACCCTCGACCACCTCGAGGGCTACCGAGGCTCGGCCCCGGTCCGCATCGGCAACGGCGCCGCCGACCAGCTCCAGCTCGACATCTACGGCGAGGGGGTCTACGCCCTCACCCGCGCCGACGACCTCGCCCACGTGGCCGGATACGACGGCTGGCTGGCCCTGTCCGGCCTGCTGGACTGGCTGACGACGCACTGGGACCGCCCCGACGAGGGCATCTGGGAGACCCGCGGAGGCCGGCAGGACTTCACCTACAGCCGCCTGATGTGCTGGACGGCGTTCGACCGGGGGATCCGCCTCGCGCACAACTTCGCCCGCCCCGCCGACCTGGCCGGCTGGACCGCCGCCCGCGACGCGATCCTCCACCAGGTGATGGACCGCGGCTGGAGCCAGGAACGCCAGGCGTTCGTCCAGCACTACGGCAGCGAGGTCCTGGATGCCTCGCTCCTCCTCATGCCCGCAGTCGGCTTCGTCGCCCCGCACGACCCGCGCTGGCTGTCCACCCTCGACGCCATGGAGGAGGAGCTGGTCTCCGACAGCCTCGTCTACCGCTACGACCCGGCCGCCTCGCCCGACGGCCTGCGCGGCAGCGAGGGCACCTTCTCCCTGTGCAGCTTCCTGTACGTGGACGCGCTCGCCCGTTCCGGGCGCGTCGATCTGGCCCGCTACGCCTTCGACAAGATGCTCACCTACGCCAACCACGTCGGCCTCTTCGCCGAGGAGATCGGCCCCACCGGCGAACAACTGGGCAACTTTCCCCAGGCGTTCACCCACCTCGCCCTGATCGGCGCGGCCCTCGCCCTCGACGAGGAACTGGACCGGACGGAACGCTGAGAGCCTGTGCGCCCGCGTTACGCCGGTGCCCGCTCCGCCGCCCGCTCCAGCCGGACGATCACGCTCTTCGACGTCGGGGTGTTGCTGATGTCCGCGACGCTGTCGAGCGGCACCAGGACGTTGGTCTCCGGGTAGTAGGCGGCGGCCGAACCCGCCGGCGTGGAGTAGCCGACGACGCGGAAGGCCTCGGCGCGGCGCTCCGAGCCGTCGGACCAGATGCTGACCAGATCGACGAGGCTGCCGTCCTCGAGATCGAGTTCAGCGAGGTCGGCCGGGTTCACGAGGACGACGCGTCGGCCTCCCTTGATGCCCCGATAGCGGTCGTCCATGGCGTACGGGATGGTGTTCCACTGGTCGTGCGAGCGCAGGGTCTGCAGGACGAGATGGCCCTTGGGCGCCTGGAGCATCGTGAAGTCGTTGACGGTGAAGACGGCCTTGCCGCTCGGCGTGCGGAACACCTTGCTGTTGACCGGGTTGGGCAGGAGGAAACCGCCCGGCTGCCGTACCCGCTCGTTGAAGTCCTGGAACCCGTCGACGACCCGGGCGATGCGGTCCCGCACGAGGTCGTAGTCGCCCTCGAAGTCCGCCCAGGGGATGGCCGGTTCGGAGCCCAGGACCTTGCGGGCGAGGCGGCTGATGATGGAGACCTCGCTCAACAGGTGCTCGGACGCGGGGGCGAGGCGGCCGCGCGTGGCGTGGACCTCGCTCATGGAGTCCTCGACCGTCATGAACTGCTCGCCGCCCGCCTGGACGTCACGGTCGCTGCGACCGAGCGTGGGTAGGATCAGCGCGGTCCGTCCGCACACCGCGTGGGAGCGGTTGAGTTTGGTCGAAATGTGCGCGGTCAGACTGCAGTTGCGCAGGGCCCGCTCGGTGACGTCACTGTCGGGGGTCGCCCGTACGAAGTTGCCGGCGACGCCCACGAAGACCTTGGCCTTCCCGTCGCGCATCGCACGGATGGAGTCGACGGAGTCCAGGCCGTGCTTCGTCGGCGCGGTGAACGCGAACTCCCGTCCCAGCCGGTCCATGAACGGCTGGGGCATCTTCTCCCAGATGCCCATCGTGCGGTCGCCCTGCACGTTGCTGTGACCGCGCACTGGGCACACGCCCGCGCCCGGACGGCCGATGTTGCCGCGCAGCAGAAGGAAGTTGACGACCTCCCTGATGGTGGGCACGCCGTGCTTGTGCTGGGTCAGACCCATCGCCCAGCAGACGATGACGCTGCGGCTGGCCAGGACGCGTTCGTGGACCTGCTCGATCTCGTCGCGGCTCAGCCCGGTGGCCTCGAGGACGTCGTCCCACGACGTCGTGGCACGCAAGTGGTCGACGAAGTCGTCGTAACCGGTGGTGTGTGCCTCGACGAACTCCCCGTCCACGACGGTCCCGGGCTCCTTCTCCTCCGCCTCGAGCAGGAGCAGGTTCAGCGCCTGGAACAGGGCCAGGTCGCCGCCGGGCCGTATCTGCAGGAACTGGTCGGCGATGTCCGTGCCGCGGCCGATGACGCCGCGCGCCTTCTGCGGGTGCTTGAAGCGCAGCAGTCCCGCCTCGGGCAGCGGGTTGACGGCGACGACGCTGCCGCCGTGGCGCTTGGTCTCCTCCAGCGCGGACAGCATGCGCGGGTGGTTGGTGCCGGGGTTCTGCCCGACGACGAAGACCAGGTCGGAGTTGTGCAGGTCGTCGAGGCTGACGCTGCCCTTGCCGATGCCCAGGGTCTCGTTCAGCGCCGAACCGCTGGACTCGTGGCACATGTTGGAGCAGTCCGGCAGGTTGTTGGTGCCGAAGGCCCGCGCGAACAGCTGGAGCAGGAAGGCCGGCTCGTTGGCCAGCCGCCCGGAGGTGTAGAACAGCGCCTCGTCGGGGTGGTCCAGGGCGCGCAGCTCGTCGGCGAGCAGGCCCAGGGCCTCGTCCCAGCCGATCGGTTCGTAGTGGGTCGCGCCCTCGCGCAGCACCATCGGCTCGGTCAGTCGGCCCTGCTGGTTGAGCCAGTAGTCCGACTTCCGGTTCAGCTCGTCGACCGAGTACTGCCGGAAGAAGTCCGCGGTCACCCGGCGGGAGGTGGCCTCGTCGCTGATGTGCTTGGCGCCGTTCTCGCAGTACTCGTTGCGATGCCGCTTACCGGGCGCGGGCTCGGGCCAGGCGCAGCCCGGGCAGTCGAAGCCCTTGGCCTGGTTGATGTTGAGCAGGGTCAGCGCGGTGCGCTTCGGCGAGGTCTGGCCCAGGGCGTACTGCAGGGCGTGGACGACCCCGGGAACACCGGTGGCCCACGTCTTGGGAGCCGTCACCGACAGCTCGGCCTCGTCCGGTTCGTCGATGTCGCGCATCGAACACCACGCCCTCTGTCTCGCCCGCCAGTCGCCCCACACTGTTCGTCAGCAGGTCGCGCGAGGTCAAAGCGGAAGTTCCTATCGCCTGACAGGCCGCACCGATCAGTGCTGCGTGACCGACCGGTGCCGGACGGCCCGGCACGGTGGATCATTGAGCTGTGCTGCTCCGCCAACTCGAATACCTCGTCGCCCTCGCCCGCGCCCGTCACTTCGCGAAGGCGGCGCAGGCCTGCTACGTCTCCCAGCCGGCCCTGTCCGAGGGCATCCGCAAACTGGAGGAGGAGCTCGGCATCCCCCTGGTCCAGCGGGGTCGCAGGTTCGACGGCCTCACGCCCGAGGGCGAGCGCGTCGTCCTGTGGGCGCAGCGCATCCTCGCCGACCGCGACGCGATGCAGGGCGAGATCCAGGCCCTGCGAGCCGGTCTGAGCGGCCGGCTGCGCATCGGGACCGTGCCGACCGCGGCCACGGCGGTCGCGCTGCTGACCCAGCCGTTCTGCGCCGCCAACCCGCTGGCGACGGTCCAGGTCTTCGCCGACCTGCAGGCCGAGGACATCGTGAACCGCCTTCGGGCGTACGAGCTCGACGCCGCCGTGACGTATCACAGCTCCGTCGTGGGCCACGACTTCAAGTTCGTCCCGCTGTACCGGGAGGGCTATGTCCTGCTGACCCAGCGGTCCGCCCCGGACTCCGACCCCGCGGAGATCTCCTGGGAGGAGGCGGCCCAGTACCCCCTGTGCCTGCTGCACCCCATGATGCAGGGGCGCCAGGTCCTCGACGCGGTGTTCGAGGCCGTGGGCGCCTCCGTGACCCCGCGGGTGGAGACCGACTCGATCGCCTCCCTGTTCGCGCAGGTCAGGTCCGGTCAGTGGGCGAGCATCGTGCCGCACGCCTGGCTCCACGTCTTCGGCGTCCCGGCGGGGATGCACGCCGTTCCGCTGGTCCGCCCCGTCCGCACGGAGCGCATCGGCCTGGTGCTCCCGGCACGTGAGCCCGTCTCGGTGATCGGACAGGCGCTCATCGACGCCGTCGGCCAGGCCGGCATCGCCGCCGCGCTGGAGCGGCTGCCGGACTAGCCGGCCCGCGGTTCGGCCGGTTCCCGGGCGCGCGGCAACGGTACGTCGTCGAAGTCTGACCCTCGACAGCCGCGTATCACACCGGCACGACCGAGGAGCGGATCTGCACAGCGAACGAGCCGGCCGACCGCCTCTGGCAGCTGCACGACACCGCCGCGGAGACATACGCGGTCCTGGCCTGGCGCGCCACGGCTTCACAGAATGCCCACATGACTCCCGGCTGAACTTTAAACTTCAAGGGTTAGGCTCGACGGCAGTCCGAGTGGCCGAAGAAGCTCACGCGTCGTGTCGCTCGCTTCCCCCCACAGGCACAGGAGACTCGTTGTGCGCGACGGCGACGTAGTGGTGATCGGCGGCGGCTACGCGGGTGTCCGGCTGGCGAAACGACTGGACTCGGTCGCGCGGGTCACGCTGGTGGACCGCAAGGAGGTCTTCTTCCACCGCATCGCCTCCCTGCGCGCAGGCGTACGCCCGGAGTGGTCCGTGACGCCCTTCATCCCCTACGACCGGCTGCTGCGCCACGGCCGGGTGGCCGTGGGCAAGGCGGTCCGCATCGACACCGCCGAGCGGCAGGTCGTCCTCGCGACGGGGGAGCGGCTCCCTTACGACGTGGTGGTGATCGCCACCGGCGCCGACTACCCCGAACCGGCCCGCTTCACCGGCACCACCTCCGAGGAGGCGGTCAAGTCCTTCGCCGGGCACCAGCAGAAGATAGCCACCGCCGAGCACGTCCTCGTCGTCGGCGGGGGACCCTCCGGCGTCGAACTCAGCGCCGAGATACGGCTCGCGCGGCCCAACGCCCGGGTCACGCTCGCCCACTCCGGGTCGCTGCTCCTGCATGCCACCGGCGTGGAGCGCGCCGGGCGCAAGGCGCAGGCCTGGCTGGAGTCCCACGACGTGGACGTACGGCTCGACTCGTTCATGTCCCCCGGCAACGACTTCGGCACCTATCGCGACGGGCGCGGCAACGTCATAGCCGCAGACCTCTCCTTCTGGGCGACGGGCACCACGCCCAACACGCTCTGGCTGCGTCTGGGCGGACACCGTGACTGGCTGAACGCGGCCGGGCACGTCAAGGTCGACCGGACCCTGCGGGTCCAGGGGCGGCTGGACGTGTTCGCCGTGGGTGACGTGAACGACGCCACCGAACTCAAGATCACCCCTGCCGCGCTGGCCCAGGCCGACCTCGCCGCCTGGAACATCCGCACCTACCTGAACAGTTCCGGCAGGCATCGCAAGGAGCCCCGGCTCTACCGGCCGATCCACCGCACCCCGCTGATCGTGCCCTTCGGCCCGGGCGACGGACTGACCCTGCTGCCCGTGCCCGGAGGCGAGAGCGCGGTCCTCGGCGGCCGCACCTCCGTGCTGGCCAAGGCGAAGACCCTCATGACCCCGTACATGAGGCGCCAACTCGGGTACACCGCCACCTGAGCAGTGGCTCGTCCGGGTGCTGTGTCCGCGGGTGCTGCGTCTGGTTAGGGTGCGGACATGATCTCGCGGACGTACCTCTCCGAACTGTTCTCGCTGGACGGCCGGGTGGCCGTGGTGACCGGCGGCAGTTCCGGCATCGGACGGGCCATCGCCGGGGCTCTCGCGCGGGCCGGGGCGAGCGTCGTGGTCGTGGCGCGCAAGCAGGCGGAACTGGCCGCCACGGTCGACGAGTTGACCGCCGACGGCTGCCGTGCGGTCCGGGTGAGCGGCGACCTGGGCACCCGCGAGGGCGTGCGCGCGGCGGCCGAGCAGGCGGTCGAGGCCTTCGGGGAGCCCGACATCCTCGTCAACAGCGCGGGTATCAACCTGCGCCCGCCGATGGGGGAGTTGGGCGAGGACGTGTGGGACACCACGATGGCGGTGAACCTGGAGGCGCCCTTTCTGCTGGGACAGCGGTTCGGCCCCGGCATGGCGGAACGGGGCTTCGGACGGATCATCCACGTCACCTCCCAACAGGCACACCGGGCGTTCGTCCAGAGCGGCGCCTACGGGGTGTCCAAAGGGGCGTTGGAGTCCCTGGCCCGTTCCCAGGCCGAGGCGTGGTCGCCGCACGGCGTCACCTGCAACACGCTCGTGCCGGGCTTCGTGATGACACCGCTCAACGAGCGGCTCGCGTCCGACCCCGAGAAGGTCGCGGAACTCGCGGCCCGCACGATGGTCGGACGCAACGGTCTCGCCGAGGACTTCGCGGGCGCGGCGGTGTTCCTGGCGAGCCGCGCCTCCGCGTACGTCACGGGGCAGGCCCTCTTCGTCGACGGCGGGTTGTCCGTGCACTGACGCGAGTCCGCCGCCGGCAGGTGATCACCCGTACAGGCGGCGGGCGCGGTGCGGGAGTTCAGCCCCTGAGCTCGGTGAGGAAGTCGATGAGTGCCTCGTTCACCTCGGCCGGGCGTTCCTGCTGTGTCCAGTGGCCGCAGCCCGACAGTTCGAGGGGCTTGCGGCGCAGGTTCGGCATCAGGTCGGGGAGGCTCGCGATGAGTTCGGGCGTGCCGGGGAAGGCGGGGACCGGGTCGCGGTCGCCGTAGACGTACAGGGCGGGCGGGCTGACGACGGCGCCGTGCCAGGGTGCGGTGAGTTCCCAGTTGCGATCGAGGTTGCGGTACCAGTTGAGCGCCCCGGTGAAGCCCTGGGAGAAGCTCTCGGTGAGGACGTCGAGGTCGTCCTCGGTGAACCACTCCGGCAGGGTCTCCGGGTCCGGCATGTTCGCGAGCCAGCCCTGGCCGGGTTCGATGAGCGGCTGGTTGCCCTGGCCCGCGTCGGGAGCGTCACCGGAAGCCATGTAGAAGAACTTCCGCAGGGTGGTGCGGGTGTCCCGTGCGAACTCGGCGTCGGCGACGCCGGGTCGGTCGAAGTAGTTCCAGTAGAAGCGGCCGTCGAACATCCGGTCCATGGCGGCCAGCGGCGGCTCGGTGCCCCGGAAGGGCGGCGGCACGCTCAGGCCGGCCACGCCCAGCACGACGTCCGGCCGCAGCAGCGCGGTGTGCCAGGCGACCGGGGCGCCCCAGTCGTGCCCGACGACGTACGCCTTCTCCTCGCCCAGCGCGTGGATCAGCCCGACGACGTCGCCGACCAGGTGCAGGATGCTGTACGCGTTCACGTCGTCGGGGTGGTCGCTGCGCCCGTATCCACGCTGGTCGGGGGCGACGACGCGGAAGCCCGCGGCGGCCAGCGGGCCGAACTGGTGGTGCCAGGAGTGCCATGACTCGGGGAAGCCGTGCAGGAGCACGACCAGGGGGCCTTCGCCCTCCTCGGCTATGTGCAGGCGCACCCCGTTCACGTCGATCATTCGATGCTCAACCATGTGCAGAAGCATATGTGTCATGATCTTCGGGCCGCGGTGCCGGTCGCCTCGGGACCGGCGGTCCGGTCCCAGGTGCCCCCGGTGACGCCTCGCTCCCGCAGCACCGCCTTGCGTACCTTGCCCGTCTCGGTGAGCGGCAGGGCGGGGACCGCCTCGATGTACCGGGGCACGGCGAACTCGGGGAGTTCGCGGGCGCAGTGCCGGGTGAGATCCGCGAGATCCAGCACCCTGCCGGGCCGCACCACCACCGCGACCATGACCTCGTCCTCCGCCAGCTCCGAGGCCACCGGGAAGGCGGCCGCCTCGGCCACCGCCGGATGGGCGCGCACGGCCGACTCCACCTCGTACGAGGAGATGTTCTCGCCGCGGCGCCGGATCACGTCCTTGATCCGGTCCAGGAAGCGGAACCGGCCGTCGGGTTCGCGGACCACGCGGTCACCGGTCCGGCGCCAGGAGTCGGGCTCCGGCTCGGGGTCCCCCAGGTAGCCGGTGGAGAAGGCGTACGGCCGGTCGCTGCGCACGAGAAGTTCGCCGGGCGTCCCGTCGGGGACGGAATCGAGCGCCGCGTCGACCACCCGTGCGGAGAACCCCGGGCGCACGGTGCCGATGCGGCCGGGGCGGCTCTCCTCGGGAGTCGCGCCGATGACCAGGTTCGTCTCCGTGGAGCCGAACCCGTCGACGAGCGTCACGCCGAAGCGTTCGCGAAACGGCTCCCACAGGGCGCCCGGGGTGGCGGGAGCGAGACTGCGTGTGGCCCGGTGCGCCCTGTCCTGCGGACCGGGCGGCTGCGCGAGCAGCATCGGCACCATGGCGCCGAGCAGGTACGTGGTCGTGGCGCGCGCCTCGGACACCTGCGCCCAGTGGCGCGAGGCGGAGAAGCGCCCGCCGACCACGCAGCTCGCGCCCACCGTCATGGCGTGCGCGAGGGTGTTGAGGGCGTTGGTGTGGAACAGCGGGAGACAGGTGAACAGCACGTCGTCGGAGGACAGGCGCAGCGCGGAGGCGACGTTGCGCCCCCACCAGACGAACTGGGCCTGCGGGCAACGGACTCCACGCGAGCGTCCCGTCGTGCCCGAGGTGAAGAGGACGGCCGCCGTGTCCTGCGGACGGACCGGGGCGGGTGGCAGGGCCGCGGAGGTTCCGGGGCGCGGAACGTCCTCGCCGCCCGCCACCCACACCACCCCGTGATGCCCGGACGCCACCGCCGCCTCGCCCAACTCGGGCTCCGCGTAAAGGAATCGAGGTCGCGCGGCGTCGAGTGCCTGGCGCAGTGAGCCGCCGCGCAGAGCCGTGTTCAACGGCACCACGGTCGCACCGAGCCAGGCGCAGCCGAGGAACAGATCGACGAGCTCGATGCGGTTGGACAGCAGTGCCGCGATCCGGTCGCCCGGCCGGCAGCCATGCGCCGCGAGGGATCCGGCCATGGTGGCCGCCGCGGCCCGGGTCTGCGCGTAGGTGCGCGTCGTGTCGCCCACCCGCACGAAGACCCGGTCGCCGAACCGCTCGGCCGCCGTCTCGACCAGCCCCGGCACGGTCATGCCGGTCATCGCAGGACGCCCGCTTCGTGCAACTGATGAAGCCGCTCGGGGGACAGGCCCGCCACCTCGCGCAGCACCTCCACGGTGTCGGCGCCGAGCAGGGGCGCGGGCCGGCGGATCGAACCGGGCGTGCCGGTGAGACGGATGGGCACGCCCTCGTGCAGGAACGCGCCCGCCGCCGGGTGCTCCATGCGGACGTAGAAGCCGCGTGCCCTCAACTGCGGGTCGTGCTCGACCAGTTCGCCGCCGTCCTGCACCGGTCCGGCGGGAATCCCGGCCTCCTGGAGCAGCTCCGCGGCCATGTCGGCGGGCAGTCCGCGCGCCCACCCGCCGAGCGCGCCGTCCACCAGGGCGCTCTCCTGCCGGCGGCCGTCCGCCGTGCGAAGCCGTTCGTCGGCGGCCAGTTCAGGGCGTCCGATCACCCGGCACAGGGCCGCCCACTCCTCGTCCGACCGGACGCTGACGGCCAGCCAGCGGTCCGCGCCGAGGCACCGGTACACGCCCTGCGGGCTCCAGCGCGGGTGGGTGTTGCCGGCCGGCGACCGGGACCCGGTGAGCAGAGCGGTGCCCATGTGGGCGGAGATCGCCTCCAGTTGGGACAGGTCGATGTGCTGGCCGCGGCCCGTTTCGGCACGGTGCTCGAGCGCGGCGACCGTCGCCAGCGCCGCCTGCAGCCCCGCGACGATGTCGCCGTGGCCGTAGATCACGCCGACCACGTCGTCCGGCCCCCAGCCGGTCAGGCCGGTGAGCCCGGAACTCGCCGACACGGTGTCCGCGTACGACACCCAGCCGGCGCGCGGTCCTGTGTGGCCCATGCCCGACATGCTGACGTAGACGAGGCGCGGGTTGATGGCGCGCAACTCGTCGTAGCCGAGGCCCAGTCGGGTCATGACCGTGGCGCTGAAGTTCTCCACCAGGACGTCGCAGTGGGCGATGAGGTCGCGCAGCACGGCGACGCCCTCGTCGGTGCGGGTGTCGAGGGCGATGCTGCGCTTGTTGCGGTTGACCTCGTTGAAGTAGCCGTTGGTGTCCGGGTCGGTGTGGGAGCCGCGGGACAGGTGCATGAAGGGGGCGAAACGGGTGGGGTCGGGGCGGGTGAGCGACTCGACCTTGATGACGTCCGCGCCGTGGTCGGCCAGGACCTTCGTGCAGTACGGGCCCGCCAGCACCCAGGTGAGGTCCAGGACGCGTACGCCGTCCAGGGCGCCCCGGCCGGGAGCGGCGACCTCGACCGGACGCGGCGGCCGCCGCTCGTCGAGCAGCGCCTGGTCCTCGCCGGGGCCGGCCACGTCGAGCGCGGTGATCCGGCGGCCCTCGGGGAACGCGAACGGGAAACCGAGGTCGGTCCGGTCGCCGACCCGTGTGAAGAAGTCCCGTGCGGCGAGCTGCGGGTTGTCCGGCAGCTCGCACGGCAGGTCGACGGCCGCCCACGGCAGCTTCCTGGCCTGGGCCCGCTCCGCGAACTCGGCCTTCGGCCACCTGCCCACGAAGTCCTGTACGACCTTGAACACGTACTCCTGATGCCGCTTGCGCTCGACGGGGTCCTGCCACCGGGGCTCCACGAGATCGGCCTGCGCCCCCTCGTCGCACAGCCAGTCCAGCAGCGCGTCCCACATGCGGGGGCTGCCGCCGAGCCCGCCCCCGACATGACCGTCGGCCGCCTGGAACAGCCCGTGCGGGACCAGCGGGTGCACCCGTCCCGGCCGTGGCGGTACCCGGTCCTCGTGCAGGTAGGCGAGGGTGCCCGCCTCCAGGGCGGCCGCCACGCACGCCTGCGCGGAGACGTCGGCGAGCTGGCCGGGTCCCCGGCGGCGGGCCCGCAGGCCCAGCAGGACGGCGATCGCCGCGTTGACGCCGGCGAGCTGCTCCGCCTGGTTCTCCGGCATGTGCAGGGGCGGGCCCTCGGGATCGCCGACCTGCGCCAGCATCCCGCCCAGCGCGGCCACGACCAGATCGGTGCCCTGCCAGCCGCTGCGCGGACCGACCAGACCGAACGGTGTGACGCGTACGTGCACCAGGTGGTCGAGGCCCTCGGCGGCCGGCCCGGCCCCGTCGGGTGTCCCGTCGAGCAGCACGTCGGCCGTAGACAGGAGCCGGCGCAACCCGTCGGAGTCGCCGAGGGGCAGGGTCACCGAGCGCTTCCCGGCGTGCCAGTGGGCGAAGGCGTCCTTGTCCTCGTGCCGGTCCGGGGCGCCGCCGGGCGGCTCCACCAGCACCACCTCGTGGCCGAGTCCGACCAGCAGGCGGCCCGCGAACCGGGCGAAGGGGCTGGACAGTTCGACGATGCGCGGGGTCGATGCGCTCACGTGTCCTCCGCTCGCCGTCAGCCGTGCCGCTGGTTCAGGAACCCGCTGACCACGCTGTGGAAGTCGTACGGCCGTTCCTCCTGCGGGTGGTGGGAGACCCGGTCCATCACGTGCAGACTGCCCCGGGGCACCATACGGGCCAGCATCAGGGGATAGTCCGGAGTGAGGAAGGCGTCGTACATCCCCCACATGAACAGGGTGGGGGCGGCGATCCGGCCCAGTTCGGCGGAGAGGTCCTGCCAGTCGCCGCGTGGGTTGTCCGAGGCGCCGGCCAGCGCGGTCTCCTCGGGGTCGAGGCTCTGCTCGTAGCGCAGCGTCACGGTGCCGTCGGGGACGGCGTCCGGGTCGTACCACTCCAGGCGCGCCATCAGGTCCCGCATCTTCGCCCAGGACGGGCCGTCGCCGCCGTAGTACACGTCGCGGGCGTTGCGGCCGCGGCGGCCGCCCTCCGGGAGCGGGGCGAGCGGGCCGTGGAAGACGGGCATGCTGCCGGTGATGACCGACGACCGTACGCGCTCTGGGTACTTGGCGGCCAGGTTGAGCGCGATCGTGCCGCCCCAGGAGTTGCACACGAAGTCGGCCCGGTCGACGCCGAGCGCGTCCATCAGAGCCACCGTCCTGGCGGCGTGGTAGTCCCACATGGGGCCCTCGATGACGGGCTTCGCCGACTTGCCGTACTGCAGGATGTCGACCAGGAAGCAGCGGCGGTCCTCGGCGAACAGGGGCGCCACCTGGCCGAAGTCCGACCAGCCGGTGCAGCCCGGGCCGCCGCCGTGCAGGAAGATCGTGGGAGTGCCCTCGCCCAGCTCGACGTAGTGGTACTTGACGCCGTCCGCCTCCGCGTAGGAACCCTGCGGAGGAGCCTGAATGTCCATGAGATCCATAGGCGGATGGTGTCCGCTGCCGGGTGCCCGTCCAAGCGCGGCGGTCCGCTCAGTGGGCCGGTTCCGTGGCTGCCGGGGAGCGGTCGCGCCTAGCGTCGGCGACATGCTGGATCTTGCGGAGGAACGCGCGCGAGCGCTGGTCGGCCGGTGGGAGACGCGCTCGCTGGGCATCGTACGGGCCGAGGCGGCCGCCGAGTTCGCGCGGGCCGCGGGGGAGTCCGCGCCGCACCTGGTGGATCCGGCGCATCCCGCCTTCGTCGCCCATCCGATGTACCTCGTCAGCCTGCTGCGGGCCGAACCCGGCCCGGACACGGGGGAGTTGAGACCCGACGGCATGTACCGCGACGAGGTTCCCGGGACCGACGGGCTCGACGTCCGTCTGATGGCCGGCGGCCAGGAGGTGCGCTGGGCCGGTGACGTGCGGGCCGGCGACCGCATCGAGGTGCGCCGTTCGCTCACCGCGGTCGAGCGCAAGAGCGCCGGTTTCCTGCTGCTCACCGTCGACAAGCGCTACGCGGCCGCCGAGCGCGGCGTCCTGGTCGAGGTCACGGAAAGGTTCATCGTGCGATGACGGAAGACACTCGGATACGGCCGGTGGAGCTGGTGCCCGACGAGGTGATGCTGCTGCGCTTCGGCGCGGTCACCCGCAACACGCATCGCATCCACTACGACACCGCCTTCGCGCAGTCCGAGGGGCTGGACGCGCCCGTGGTCATGGCACAGCTGCACGGCTGCCTCTTCCACCGGGCCGCCGCCCGGTTCGCGGGGCCGACGGGACGGGTCCTGCGACTCGCCTGGCAGAACCGGGCCCCCGCGTACCCGGGCGACCGGCTCGAAGTGACCGGCACCGTACGCGAAGTCGACCCGGGCGCCGGCGAGATCACCCTCGACCTCGTCGAACACCGGGCGGACGCCGGCACCGACCTCGTCGACCACTGGGAAGACCCCGGCATCGTCTGCTGCCGGGGCCACGCGGTGGTCGTCCTGGGTTAGGGGGCTTCCGGCGGATCGCGCCGGAGATGCGGGCGGGCCCGCCGTCACGCCAGGTCGAGCACCGCTCTCCCGACCACGGTCCCCTGCCGCAGTCGCTCCACCGCCTCGGACAGCCGGTCGGGGCCGAACCGTTCGATCGGCAGGCTCAACTCGCCCGCCGTCAGCTCGGTCAGCAACCGTTCGGCGTCCGCGGCGACTTCCCTGCCCCGCGTCATCAGGTTCACGGGCAGCAGGGACACATCGGCCAGCAGGAAGTCCGCGAGGTCCACGGTGAGCTCGCGGCCGGCGGTGTACCCCACCAGCGCGACCCGCCCGCGCGGGCGTACCAGCGGCAGGGTGTCCCGCAGGACCGGCCCGCCCACGGTGTCGACGACCACGTCGACCGGCCCGCCCACGGCCTCCGTCGACATCTCGGTCGCCAGAACCGCCTTGGCGGCGGCGGGCACATGGTCCAGCTTGGCCGCGCGGCCGACCACGCCGATCACCTCGGCCCCCGCCCGCGCCGCGACCTGCACGGTGAGCGAACCGACCGCGCCCGCCGCGCCGGTGACGAGAACCCGCTCGCCCGGCTGGACTGCCGCCACCGAGTGCACCGCCGCCCAGGCCGTCCCGGCCGGTGAGAAGAAGCTGCACGCCAGGGCGGGATCCGTACCCGCCGGAACCGGGGTGACAGCCGCGTCGGGCGCCAGGGCGTGGTCGGCCCAGCAGCCGTCCCCACGCAGCCCCAGCCCCTTGCCGTTGACCCTGACCAGGGTTCCCTCCGGATGGATGTCCGAAGCGAGCACGACCCCGGACCCGTTGGTGCCGGGCACCGCCGGCAGATCCGGGAGGATCCCGAACTTGCCGTCCATCACGTTGAGATCGAGATGGGCCACCTGCGACGCCAGCATGCGCACCAGGGTGTGGCCGGGCCGCGGCTTTGGCACGGGCCGCTCCACCAGCCGCGGCAGCGTGCCGAATTGCTCCAGCACCAGCGCGCGGGACGTCTCGACGCTCACAGCTTCACTCCGTATCGACGCAGAACCCGGGAGGCGACGATCCGCAGCACCCGGTCGAAGACGAACCCCAGGATGCCCAGGGTGATGATCCCGACGAACACCCAGTCGATGCGACCGTAGTTCCGGGAGGTCCAGATCAACGAGCCGAGCCCGACCTGGGCGGCGACGATCTCCGCCGAGACGATCGTCAGGAAGCTGTTGCCCATCGCCAGGCGCGCCCCGGTGATGATGTACGGCACCGTCGACGGCAGCACGACCCCGCGCAGGATCTGGCGCCGGCCGGCGCCCAGGCTCGCCGCGGCGCGCAGCTTCGACTCGCTCACCGCCATCACGCCGGCGCTGGTGTTGAGGATGACGATGAAGACCGCCGTGTAGAAGATCAGCACGACCTTCGACGACTCGCCGATGCCCAGCCACACCACGGCCAGCGTCACGAAGGCGATCGGCGGGATGAACCGGAAGAACTCGATGTACGGCTCGAGGAGTTGGCGCACCAGCCGGATCTGTCCGACGAGCAGGCCGGCCGGCACGCCCACCAGCAGGCCGAGGCCCCAGCCGATCAGGATGCGGCGGCTGGAGGCGATGATCGAGTTGGTGAGCGTGCCGTCGCGGGCGAGTTCGCCCGCCGCGGTGAGGGTCGCATGCGGGGAGGCGACGAGGGAGGGGCCGTAGTGCGTCGCCAGCAGCTGCCAGATGCCGATGCCGATGAGGACGGAGACGGCGTACAGGGCGAGGGTGCGCAGTTGGAGGCGGGCGGCCTGCAGCGCGCGCCGCTCGACGCGCGGTTTCGGGGTGGCGTCGACGGTCGCCGTGGTCATCGTTCGTCCTCCGGGTCGAGTCCCTGGTCGCGCAGCGCCTTGCGGACCTCTTCGCCGATGTCCTGGCGCAGGCTGCGGCGCAGTTCGATGGCCGCGGGATCGGATTCGTCGCGCGGCCTGGGCAGGTCCACGTCGTACACGGACTTGATCGAGGCGGCCGGTCCCGCCGTCATGACGGCGACGCGGTCCGCGAGCAGGATCGCCTCGTCGATGTCGTGGGTGACGAAGACGACGGTGCAGCCGGAGGCCTCCCAGATGCGGCCCATCTCCTCCTGCATCACCTGCCGCGTCTGTGCGTCCAGCGCGCCGAACGGCTCGTCCATCAGCAGGACTTGGGGCTGGTTCGCCAGGACGCGCGCGATCTGCACGCGCTGGCGCATGCCGCCGGACAGCTGCCCGGGGAACCGGTCGGCGCAGTGCCGCAGTCCGACCAGGCTCAGATACTCGTCGGCCAGCGCGGACTGTTCGGCCCGGGACTTCCCGCGCATACGGGGGCCGAAGGCGACATTCTGACGGACCGTCAGCCAGTCGAAGAGAGCCTCGCTGCTCTGGAAGACCATGCCGAGCTCGGGGTCGGGTCCGGTGACGGGCTTGTCGTCGACCGTGACGGCGCCCTGGTGCGGTCGTACGAACCCTGCCAGCGCCGACAACAGGGTGGACTTGCCGCAGCCGCTCGGCCCGAGCAGACACAGGAACTCCCCGGCGGGGATGCCCAGCGAAATGCCTTGTACGGCATGGAAGTTGCCGAACCGGATGTCGACACCGTCGACACACACGGCCGCACCACGCCCGCCCTGGGTCTTCGCGGGCGGCAGGTCGGCCTCGATGGCCTTCGTCATCACGATCCCTTCGTCTGCTGGGTGAACCAACCGCGCAGCGCGGTCGTGGCCACGTCCGCCCGGGACTTGGCGGAACCGGTGTCCACATAGAACTTGGCGGTGGCGTCGTAGGTCTTCAGGTCGCCCGAGGTGATGTCCCGCACCCCGAAGTCGATCTCCTTGATCGCCTTCAGGGTCTGCGCGGTGGGGATCTTCGCGGCCTTCTGCGTGGCCGTCGCCGCGGCGTCCGGATCCGACTCGGTGCGCCGCGCCGCGTCCTGCAGCGCCTGCGCCACCTTCGCCGCGATGTCCTTGTGGCCGCTGAGCCACTTGTCGTCCGCGATGAGCCACTGCGCGTACGACACCCCGTAGTCGCCGGTCGTCTCCGTGATCCGTCCGCCCAGTTCGACGCCCTTCGCCGGCCAGGGCTCCCACAGGACGTAGGCGTCCACGTCGCCCTTCTGCAGCAGCGCCGGGATCTCGGGCGGGTCGGCGGTGATGAACCTGACCGACTTGGTGCTGATGCCCTTCGACTCCAGGTAGCGGGTCGCCGCGAGCTGGGAGAGTCCCGGTACGACGGCCATCTTCCGGATCTTGGAAGGGGAGGTGACCTTCGAGCCGAGGACGACCTTGAGGTAGCGGCCGGACTGCTCGTAGACGAGAAGCGAGCGCAGGCCGGGGTTCTGCGGGAGCTGGCCGATGGTGGTGGTGTCCGAGTTTCCGGCCAGCTGGACCTGATTGCCGGCGAGCGCGTCCACGCCCTCGCCGCCGCGGCCGAACTGGACCAGCTGGACGTTGACCCCGTGCTTGGCCCACAGCCCCTGGTCGTCGGCGAGGAAGAAGGGCGCGAACGAAGGGTCGATGCCGACGGCGACGCGGACCGTGGATCCCTTGGCGCCGCTCTTGGCGCCTGCGGCGGAGTCGGTGGTGGCCGCGCTGCACGCGGTCAGCGGGACCAGTGCGGCGGTGACGAGGGCGAGGACGCTCCGGGCGGGGCGTCCTCTGTTGGCCTGTGGCTCCATGAGCACCTCGGATGGGTCGGCGGGGAGGGTGATGGGGCGGGGGTGCGTCGGGGTGCGGGCCCTTGACCTGACCCTTGAACCGGCCTGAGTCGGCGCGATTCGGCGCACCGTAGAACGCGCCCTGCCGGGAGCGCATGGACGGTGGTCCGCTGAGCGGGACACGGCCGCCGAATGCCCGGCGCGGGGCCGGCGGTCTGCTCACCGGAACGGTTCCGTAGGCGGCCACGGTCCGTCACCGGATGCTCGAAGCCATGCATCGACGCCGGCAGGAGGTCACGCAAGATGACGACGGGTGAAGGCTCGCTCGCCCCCAAGAAAAGAAGCCGATCGGCTCCCGGTCGGCAGGACTGGGCGTCGTGGCCCCACTACGACGGGGCGGCCACGGGATTCCGCGGCTACTGGTACCCGGTCACCTGGTCCAGCCACGTCACGGACAAGCCGCAGCCGTTCACGATCTGCGGCGAGAAGATCACGCTGATCCGCGACGGCGGCACGGCATACGCCCTGCACAACCGCTGCCCGCACCGCGGGGTCCCCCTGTCCGAGGGCAACCAGCAGTTCCCGGGCACCGTCAGCTGCCCGTACCACGGGTGGACGTTCGACCTGCCCACCGGCAAGCTGGCTGCAGTCATCACCGACGGACCCGAGTGCCGGCTGACCGGCAAGGTCGGCGTGCAGACGTACGCGGTCGAGGAACGCCTCGGCATGGTGTGGGTGTACATCCCCCTCGCCGACGAGGAACCGCACGACATCGGCACACAGCTCCCCGAGGAACTCGTCGACAACGCCTTCGTCATGGGCGGCCGGATCGAACCGCGCGGCGGCAACTGGCGCTTCGCCTGCGAGAACGGCTTCGACGAGGGCCACGCCAAGTACCTGCACCGCACGGCCCTTTGGCGACTCTTCAAGCCGATGCCGACCTGGAACATCACCCGGATCGTGCCGAAGGGCCGCTGGATCTTCCGCGTGCAGGACGAGGTCCACTGGGAGGCCGACTTCCCCGGCGTGGGCCGCTGGTCCAACAAGCGCTGGTGGAAGATGCAGCCGCCCAAGGAAACCTTCAACATCGGCAACACCGGCGCGGCGGACAGCATCAACCCGACGATCGAGGCCCAGGACTTCCCCGGCTTCGCGTCCCTGTCCATGCCGGGCGTGCTGCGCATCGTCTACCCCAACTTCATCCACTACGAGTTCTACGTCCCCGTCGACGCCGACCACCACAACTACGTCGGCGTGATGGTCAACTTCACCGAGGGCTGGCAGACTCTCGGCTTCTACGCCAAGTACCTGGGCGCCATCCGCTGGCTGTTCCACGGCCAGTTCTCCGGACAGGACGCCTGGATGGTCGACGTCACCGACGCACCCCCGGAGAAGCTCTACCGCCCCGACATCTCGCTGACCGCCTGGCGGAACCTCAGCGAGCAGGAGTACGGCAAGAAGCTGGCCGCGACGGGCACCGACTCATCTGCACAGAAGGAGGCGTGAGCATGCGCCGCACCCTGTTCGCCGTACTGACCGGAGTCGCCCTCGCCATCGGGCTGCCCCTGGCCAAGAAGCGCTTCGAGCGCAGCACCATGACCCAGGTCCACAGGATCAATCAGTGAGCGGCGACGGCCTCGTGGGACTGGACGAGAGGCGCGCCGGCTGGGTCACCGAAGCCTGGCGGCACGTCACCGGCGACCGGCTGCGCGAACTGATCACCGGGCTCGTCGACATCCCGAGCCCGACCGGCGACGAGGGCCCGCTCGCCACGCACATCGCGGGCACCCTGAACGCCGCCGGATGTCGCGCCGAGGTCCAGTCCCTCGACGACCGGCAGGCCAACGCCTGGGCCCGGCTCGACGGTGACGGCACCGGCCCCGACCTCATGCTCTACGCCCCCATCGACACCCTGACCGTGGGCGAGGAGAGCGAGGATCTCCCGTGGATCGGCCCGGAGTTGAGAGCGGACATGCGTCCGCACGCCACCGTCGTCGACGGCGATCTGGTGACCGGCCTCGGGGCGTCCAACCCGAAGGGGCACGCCGCCTGCGTGATGATGGCCGCCGAGGCCGTCGCCCGCGCGGGCATCCCGCTCGGCGGCGACCTGGTCACGGCGTTCGGCGCGGGCGGCATGCCGACCAACGCCCGGCCGGGCAACCCGAGGCTCAACACCGGCCAGGGCGTGGGCTGTTCGTTCCTGCTGGAGCAGGGCGTGTGGACCGACTACGCGGTCATCGCCAAGCCCGGCTGGACGGTCTCCTGGGACGAGGTCGGCCTGGCCTGGTTCGAGGTCACCGTGCCCGGCACGCACACCTACGTCGGCTCCCGTCACCGGCTGCCGTACGACAACGCCATCGCCCGCGCCGGCGAGGTCGCCCGGCACCTGGAGGAGTGGTTCGTCGAGTACGCCGACCGCCACACCGACGGCACCGTCGCCCCGCAGGGCATCGTCTCCTCCATCCGGGGCGGCTGGCCGCGCATGGCCGCGGTCACCCCGGCCACCTGCACACTCAGGGTGGACCTGCGCATCGGCCCGGACACGACGCCGATGCAGGCCAAGCGGGAGTTCCTCGCCGCCCTCGACAAGCTGCCGTGGAACGACATCACCGCCGAGATGATCCTCGCCATCCCCGGGACACGCACCGACCCGGACAACTGGATCTTCCGCAGCACGGCGGCCGGCTGGGAGGCCTTCGAGGGACGCGCGCACGAGGTGATCCGCGGCAACAGCGGCGCCACCGACGCCAACATCCTGCGCGGGCGCGGCATCCCCACCGTACGGGTCGGCATGCCGAAGGTGACCGACGCACCCTTCGAGATCGACTTCGCGCGCGGAATGAACACCGTGTCCCTGCGGGCCATGGAGCGGCTGACGCGCCTGCTGATCCGCACGGCCGTCGACACCGTCACCCGTTCCCACGCAGAGATGGAAGGAGACCCGGCATGACGGAGATCGTCTTCGGGGTCGGCGCGTCGCACAGCACGCTGATGAACACCCACTGGCAGGAGACCCTCCACAAGGACCGCGCCGAACGCTTCCGCGACGGGCTGCGCTCCGCCCGCGACCGACTCGCCGCCGCTCGGCCGGACACGGTGATCCTGGTCGGCTCCAACCACTTCCGCGGCTTCTGGCTCGACCTGATCCCCAGCTTCACGATCGGCGTCGGCGAGTGCATCGCCAGCGGCGAGTCCGGCACGCCGAAGGGGCCGCAGCCGGTGGACGTCCCGCTCGGCCGGCACATCGCCGACTCCCTTGTGGAACAAGGCCGGTTCGACGTGGCCTTCTCGGCCCGGCTGCAGATCGACCACGGCCAGTCGCACGCGATCCAGTACCTCCTGGACGGCCTGGACGTCGAGATCGTGCCGCTGGTCGTGAACGTCTTCGCGCCCCCGCTGCCCACGCTGGAGCGCTGCGAGCAACTCGGCCGCGCCGTTAGGGAGGCCGTACTGGCCTTCCCCGACGACCGCCGCGTCGCGGTCATCGGCTCCGGCGGCCTCTCGCACCGTCTGCCCTGGCCCGACTGGCGCGAACCGCACGGCGAGGACGAGGAGTTCCTGGTCGGCGCCTGGCTCGACGGCCGGGAGAACTGGTCGGACTACGACAAACGCCGCCGCGAGATCATCCGGGCCGCCGAGGCCGCCATCAACCCCGAGTTCGACGACGAGTTCCTGTCCCTGCTGGAGCACGGTCAGGCGCACCGCATCACCGAACTCACCACCGAAGAGCTGGAGAAGACGGCCGGCAACGGTGCGCAGGAGCTGCGCACCTGGCTGCTCATGGCGTCCCTGCTCGACCACACCCCCGCACAGCGACTGGCGTACGAGCCGCTGCCCGAGTGGCTCACCGGCATGGCCGTCGCCGTCCTCGACCCCGCACGCACCAACAGCGAGAGGCACGCATGAGCATCTGGACCGAACTGTCCGGCATCGACTACCGCCACGCCTACGTCGACGCCAACGGCGTCAGGACCCGCGCCCTGCAGGCGGGCCCGGAGGACGGCGAGCACGTCGTGTTCCTGCACGGCACGACCGGCCACCTGGAGGCGTTCGTACGGAACGTCCCCGCGCACGCCGAGGCCGGTTACCGCTGCCACGCCATCGACATGCTCGGCCACGGCTACACCGGCAAGCCGGACCGCCCCGGCGAGATCCCGGCGTACGTGGAGCACCTGATGGCCTACCTCGACGCGGTCGGCGCCGAGCGCGCCCACCTGGTCGGCGAGTCCCTGGGCGGCTGGGTCGGATCCTGGGCGGCGAGCGAGTACCCGGACCGCGTCGCCTCCCTCCAACTGCTGTGCATGGGCGGCACGAAGATCAACCCGAAGGTCATGGAGCGGCTGAAGACGTCCACCCGGGCGGCCGCCGTGGAGGACGACATCTCCTTCACCCGGGAGCGGCTGCGCCTGCTGTGGGCGCAGTGGGACGAGGACCTCGGCGACGAGCTCACCCAGGTCCGCTACGAGATCTACCACCACCCCGACTTCCGGCAGAACCTGCACAACCTCCTGGCCCTGCAGGAGCTCGACGCCCGCGAACGCAATCTGCTCCGGCCGGACCGCATGGCCAGGATCAAGGCCCCGACCCTGGTGGTCTGGGGCAACAAGAACCCCCTCGGGGACGTCCCGGAGGCCGAGGCCATCGCCGCCGCCATCCCCGGGGCCCGCCTGGAGGTCTTCACCGAGTGCGGGCACTGGCCGCAGCACGAGAAGGCCGACCTGTACAACCCGCTCAGCCTGGCCTTCCTCGCCGAGGCCTAGTGAGAGCACGGCGGCCGGGGGCCCGGCGAATTTACACGTGACCCCATGGCCGGATCGCGGCACACATGGTTCCGTTCTCCGGTAGGCAACGGATTGACCGGGAGGTTCTGCGCATGACCGTCACTACGGTCGGCCGCGCCGACACAACACCAGCAGTGGTTCCCGACCCGATGAACTCGGTGCTCGGCAAGGTCAGACCCATCCTCGAGGCGTTCACCGCCGAGGACGCCAGCCTGTCCCTCGCCGAGCTGGTGCGTCGGACCGGGGTGGCCAAGGCCACCGTGCACCGGCTCGCCCAGGAACTCGTCGTCTGGGGGCTCCTGGAACGGGACGGCTGCGACTACCGGCTCGGGCTGCGGCTCTTCGAGATCGGCCAGCGCGTGCACCGCCAGCGCATCCTGCGCGAGGTGGCCCAGCCGTACATGGAGGACCTGCTGCTCGCCACGCAGGAGACCATCCACTTCGCCATCCACGACAGCCTCGACGTCGTGTACCTGGAGAAGATCTACCCGCACCGCGGCCTGAGCGAGGAGTCCCGGGTCGCGGGCCGGCTGCCGCTGTACTGCACCGCCACCGGCAAGGCGATCCTCGCCTTCTCCCCGGGCACGCTGTTCGGCGAGGTGGTCAGAAGCGGCCTGAAGCCCTTCACCCGCCACACGGTCACCTCGCCCGGACGGCTGCGGGCCCAGCTGGAGCGGATCCGGACGGAGGGCTTCGCCGTCGAGGCCGAGGAGATCCGCCTGGGCTACACGAGCATGGCCGTCCCGGTCTTCGGCAGCCAGGACAGTCTGGTGGGCGCGCTGTCCATCACGGCCCCCACCTATCGCATGGATCCTTCCGGGCATGCCGTCGCGCTGCGCGCCGCGGCCCTGGGGATCAGCCGGTCGCTGCGGTGAGCCCGGTGCTCGACGAGGTGCTCACGCGCGCCCGCAAACTGGTCGGGGACTGGGAGAGCGAGGACTGCGGGGTGCTCGCCGTCAAGGACTTCTGCCGGTACGCGGCCGCCCTCAACGACGCCGACTACATCGGCCGGGCCCGCGCCCAGGAGGCGGCCGGGGAGCCCGTCGTCGCTCCCGCGCTCTTCCTCGCCGGGACGATGAGCTGGCAGGACGGCCCGGCCGAGGACGAACTGCGCCCCGACGGACTGGCCGCCCGCGAATCCCCCTGCACCCAGGGCCTGCCGGTACGGCAGGTGCACGGCGGCCAGTCGGTACGCCTGGTCCGTGCCCCAGTCGCCGGTACCCGCGTGACGGCCCTGCGGGCGGTGACCTCGGCGGACCGGCGGCAGGGCCGCTCGGGAGAGTTCGTCCTGCTGGGCGTCTCCACCCGCTTCACCACTCAGAACGGTGACGAACTCATGACCATGGACGAGACGATCGTCGTGCTCGACGGCGTCGAGGACGAGGAGAGCGGGGCCGCCGCGTGACGCCGCCGTCCACCGGACAGACCTGCCCGCCCCGCTGCTACACCCACAGCCCGGTGCAGCTCTTCCGCTTCAGCGCCGTGTCGTGGAACGCCCATCGCATCCACTACGACGCCGGGTTCGCGGCCTCCGAGGGGCATCCCGGCGTCGTGGTCCAGTCGACCCTGCACGGCGAGATGCTCGGCCGTCACGCCCTGGAGTGGGCCGGGCCGGGGGCGAGCCTGGAGTCGGTGAGCTGGCGCAACCGCGCCACCGCCGTGGCCGGGGAACCGCTCACCTGGACCGCGACGGTCCGCGCCGCCGAGCCCTGTGACGGGGGAGTGCGGGTCACGCTCGACGTCTCGGTACTCAAGGACGACGGCGCTCCCTGCGTCACAGGGCACGTCGACCTCACTGTGCGTGCTGCTCGTACCAGCCCTTGAGCAGGACGGTGTCCAGGTCGGGCGACTTCTTGATCAGCTTCTGGCCGAGGAGGAAGTCGACGATCTTCCGTGACTCGGTCACATCGCTGTCATTGATGCCACGGGACGCGAAGGTGATCTCCGGGAGTACCTCCTTGGTCTGTGCGACGGGCAGTTTGGCCTGCTGGTTGGACGCCTTCGCCGCGGCGGCGGGGTCGTCGGTGACGAGCCTGTCCGCCTCGGCCACGGCCTTGAAGACCTTCCCGGCGACGTCCTCGTTGTCCTTGAGCCACTTCTGGTCGGTCAGCAGCCACTGCGCGTAACGCACCCCGAAGTCGCCGATCCTGCCGGCGATGTGCCCGCCGCCTTCCACACCCTTGGCGGCCCACGGATCGAACAGGATGTACCCGTCGATCGATCCCCGCTCCAGCATGCCGGGCATCTCCGGCGCCGAACTCTGCAGGATCTTCACGGACTTCGGGTCGATGCCGTTGTGTTTGAGGTACTCGTGCGTCGCGTACAGACCGAGCCCGCCGATCGACGCCATGGTCCTGATCTTCTTCGGCGAGGTGACGCCCTTGCGCAGGACCACCTTGAGATAGCTGTCGGAGGACTGGAAGACGCCGAGGGACCGAAGGTCGGGATTGGTCGCCATCAGCGGCAGCGCGGTCGAGTCGGCGTTGGCCGAGATCTGCGCGGTGCCCGCGCTCACGGCCTCGGCCGCCGCGGGACCGCCCTCCGTCTTCACCAACTCGACGTTCACGCCCGCCTTTTCGAACAGCCCGCGCTCCTCGGCCAGATAGAACGGGGCGTACGAGGCGTCGACCCCGAGCGCGACACGCACGGTCGGCTTGCCCGCCGCCGACACACCCGTCGCGTCCGTGCTGCCCGCCGTACAGGCCGCGGTGAGGGCCAGCGCAGCGCAGGCCGCGGCGGTCACCACAGCCCTTCTGCCGTTCACGTGCATGTCCATGGGTGTCCTCCCGAGGGCCGGAAACAGCTGGGACCCAGACGCTCCCAGCGCCGCGCCCCGGCGATAAGCGAAGCGTCCCGCCCACCGGACCGAACCCATTTGTCGGGACCCGGCCCGTCCCTACGCTCCGGGCCATGAGCGTTCTTTCCGACGTGCCGACGAGCACGGACCACGACTCGCGCACGATCGAGACGGACATCCTGATCATCGGCGCCGGCCCCGCAGGCCTCTACGGCGCCTACTACGCCGGCTTCCGCGGTCTGCGCGTCGCCGTCATGGACGTCCTGCCCCAGCGGGGCGGCCAGATCAGCGCCATGTACCCCGAGAAACCCATCTTCGACATCGCCGGCTTCCCGGCCGTGCGCGGCCGCGACCTGGTCGCGAACCTGGTCGCGCAGGCGGAGCCCTACGGCCCCCGCTACCTCCTCGGCCACCGGGCGGCCGAGCTGTCCTACGACGCCGACGGCTCACCGGTCGTCCGCAGCGACCAGGGCGCGGTGGTCAGGGCCGGCGCGGTCGTGATCACCGGCGGCGTGGGCACCTTCACCCCGCGGCCGCTGCCCGCGGGCGAGGACTACCTGGGGCGCGGCCAGGTCTACTTCGTGCCGGACCCGGCCGACCACACCGACCACGACGTCGTGGTCGTCGGCGGCGGCGACAGCGCCTTCGACTGGGCCGCGACCCTGGCCCCCGTCGCCCGCTCGGTCCGCCTGGTCCACCGCACCGACCGCTTCCGCGCCCACCGGGCGAGCGTCGACAAGGTCCGCACCCTCGGCATCGAGATCATCACCGACTCCGAGGTGAGCGCGCTGCACGGCGCCGACACCGTCGAACAGGTCGAGCTGCGCCACCGCACCACCAAGGCCACCCGGCTGCTCCCGGCGAGCACCGTCGTCGCCGCCCTCGGCTTCATCGCCGACCTCGGCCCCCTCCAGCACTGGGGCCTGGACCTCGCCGCCCGGCGGATCGCCGTGAACACCCGGATGGCCACCAACCGGCCCCGTGTCTTCGCCGCGGGTGACATCACCGACTACCCGGGCAAGGTGCGCCTGATCGCTGTGGGCTTCGGCGAGGTCGCCACCGCCGTGAACAACGCGGCCACCGTCATCGACCCCGAGGCGGCCCTTTTCCCGGGCCACTCCACCGAGAAGGAGCACTGAGCACCATGGCCTACGTCATCGGTTCGTCCTGCGTCGACATCATGGACCGTTCCTGCGTCGAGGAATGCCCCGTCGACTGCATCTACGAGGGCGAGCGCAAGCTCTACATCAACCCGACCGAGTGCATCGACTGCGGCGCCTGCGAGACGGCCTGCCCCGAACAGGCGATCACCGTCGACCGCCTCGCCGAACCCGAGTTCCGCGCCGACAACCGCCGCTTCTTCGAAGAGACCCTGCCCGGTCGTACGACGCCGCTGGGCACCCCGGGCGGGGCCACCGGCCTCGGTCCGGTGGGCGTCGACACCCCGCTGGTGGTCGCACGGTGACCGCCGCCGAGGTGACCAAAGCGGCAGACGCCCTGCTGGCGGCGGCGCGTGTCAACTCTCCCTGCCCGCCCATCCGTTCACTCCTGGGTGACGGCGACATCCAGGGCGCGTACGCGGTGCAGAGAACGAACGTCGAGCGGGGCGTGGCCGCAGGGCGGCGGATCGTCGGCCGCAAGATCGGCCTGACCTCGCCCGCCGTGCAGGCCCAACTGGGCGTGGACCAGCCGGACTTCGGCACCCTCTTCGCCGACATGGCGGTCCCCGACGGCCGCCGGATCCAGGCGGGCCGGCTGCTCCAGCCGAAGGTGGAGGCCGAGGTCGCCCTCGTCCTCGGTGCCGAACTGCCCCACCACGACTGCACGGTGGTCGACGTGTTGCGCGCGACCGACTTCGCGCTGCCCGCGCTGGAGATCGTGGACAGCCGTATCGCCGACTGGGACATCGGCATCGTCGACACCGTCGCCGACAACGCCTCCAGCGGACTGTTCGTCCTCGGCGCCACACCCGTCCCGCTGAGCGGCCTCGACCTGCGCGGCGTGCGGATGACGATGACCCTCGCCGGCCGGCCGGTCTCCGAGGGAAGAGGCGCCGACTGCCTGGGCGGCCCGCTGAACGCCGCCGCCTGGCTGGCCTCGACACTGGCGCGGATGGGCGATCCGCTGCGCGCCGGGGACGTGGTGCTCACCGGGGCGCTGGGACCGATGGCGGTCGCCGCCCCGGGAGACCGGTTCGAGGCGCGCATCAGTCAACTCGGCCGCGTGGCAGTCGAGTTCGCGAGTGAGGAGGACGCGGCATGAGCGCACTGCGGATCGGCGTCCGCGTCCCGCCCTGCGACCGCGCGGACCGCATCGTCCAGACCGTGCGCCGAGCGGAGCAACTCGGCTTCGACGACGTCTGGTTCCCCGACTCCCAGCTGCTGTGGCGGGACGTGTTCACCACCCTCACCGCCGCCGCGCTCGGCACCGAACGGATCGGTCTGGGCACGGCCGTCACCAACCTGGCGACCCGGCACCCGGCCGTCGTCGCCTCGGCCGCGCGCAGCGTCGCCGAACTCGCCCCAGGCCGCTTCACCCTGGGCCTCGGCGTGGGCAACAGCTCCGTCGGCCCGATCGGACTGCGCCAGACCACCTCGGCGGCGATGCGCGAGGGCCTGGTCATGCTGCGTGCGCTGCTCGACGGCGAGGACTGGGACTTCGAAGCCCCCAAGAACGGCAAGGTCCGCTCACGACTGCGCGACCCGCGACCCGAAGTGCCCCTGCACCTCGCCGCCAGCGGACCGAAGAACCTGCGGCTCGCCGGCGAGACGGCCGACGGCGTGATCCTCCTCAGCGGGGTCTCCCCGAACACCCTGGAGGGAGCGACCGCGCGCGTGCGCGAAGGCGCCGAGGCGGCCGGGCGGGATCCTGGCCGACTCCCGATCACCGTCTCCGCGTTCTGCGCGGTGACCGACGACCTCGAGGCCGAGGCCCGGCTCATCAAACCCATCTGCGCGTCGATCGCCCAGAACGGCGGGGCACCCTTCCTCGCCCTCGCGGGGATCGATGTCGACGTGCCCGCGACGGTCGAGGGGGTCTACCCGGACCTCGTGCACGCGGAGGACTGGGACCGGGCCGTCGAGATCTGCTCGGCCTGGATCAGCGACGAGGCGGCCCTTCGATTCGCCCGGGAATTCTGCCTGTTCGGCACGGCCGAGCAGATCACCGAACGGCTGCGCGCCCTGCCCGCCCACGGAGTCACCGGCGTCTTCCTCCAGCACGTCGGCTCCTACGACCCGCCCACCGACCTGATCGAGGCCGTCGGCTCGGCCGTACTCCCGGCCCTCGACGCCCAACCGGCGAAAGGCTGACCGCACATGACCCACGACATCCGGCACAACTATGCCGACACCCCCTTCGGCCAGCTGCACTACGCCGAATGCGGCACCGGCGATCCCGTCCTGATGCTCCATCAGACCCCGCGCTCATGGACCGAGTACCTCGACGTGCTGCCCCTGGTCGGCACCGCGCACCGGGCGATCGCCATGGACACCCTCGGCTACGGCGCCTCCGCCAAACCCCAGGGACCGCACTCCATCGAGCGCTTCGCCGACGCCGCCGAAGCGCTCGTCGACGCGCTCGGCCTGGAGCGCCTCCATCTGGTCGGGCACCACACCGGCGGCGTGATCGCGGTGGAACTCGCCGCCCGTCTCCAGGACCGCGTCGCGAGCCTCGTCCTGTCCGGCACGCCCTTCATCGACGAGGAGAAGCGGCGCACGGCGGGCGAGCGCAAGCTCGTCGATCACGTCGACCCCCGGCCCGACGGTTCGCATCTGGTCGAGTTGTGGAACCGCCGGCGGGGCTTCTACGAGCAGGGCCAGGAAGCCGCGCTCAACCGGTTCATGATCGACGCGCTCACGGTCCTGGACCGCGTCGAGGAGGGCCACGTGGCGGTGCGGCAGTACGAGATGGACCGGCGGCTGCCCCGCGTCACCGCCCGCATCCTCGCCGTCTGCGCCGCCGGTGACCACTACTCCCTGCCCGCGCTCGAGAAGTTCGCCGCCGCCGTCGGCTGCGAGACCCGCGTCATGACCGGTGGCCACGTGCCACTCCCCGAGCAGTTGCCCGGGGAGTTCGCCAAGGTCGTACTGGCATGGACGGCGTCCGAGTAAGGCGGCCGCCGAGCTCACTTGAGGCCGATGTGCGCCCCGGGCCCGAGCGGCAGGTGGAAGCCGTAGAAGATCCCCAGGATCGCCAGCCACACCACCAGGAACGGCACCGTGAAGATGGACAGCCGGGCGATGAGCGTGCCCAGCCGGGCCTCCGGTTCGTAGCGGCGCAGCAGGGCCAGCAGCAGGAACACGTACGGGTTCATCGGCGTGATGATGCCGGTGGCCGAGTCGCCGATACGGAAGGCGGCCTGGCTGAGGGCCGGGCTCATGCCCAGCAGCATGAACGCCGGGACGAACACCGGCCCCACCAGCGACCACAGCGCCGACCCCGAGACGATGAACAGGTTGAGACAGGAGACCAGCAGCACGAACGCGATCAGCGCCCAGAAGCCGGTCAGACCGATGGAGTCGAGCCCGGCCGCGGCCTTCACGGCGAGCAGAACGCCCACGTTGGACCAGTTGAACAGGGCGATGACCTGCGAGGCGACGAACATCAGGACGATGTAGCCCGACATGTTCTTCACGGAGTCGGTCATCGCCGTGACCACGCCCTCCGAGCCCGCCAGCGCCTTCACCGTGAACCCGTAGGTGAGCCCCGCCAGCAGGAACGCGCCGAACAGCACCGGCACGATGCCGGTCAGCAGGGGAGAGGGCACGAGCGTGCCGCCCTCGCCGCGCAACGGCGCACCCTCGGGCAGCCACAGGGACAGGACCGCACCCACGTAGAGGACGACGACCACGCCGGTGAACAGCAGGCCGCGGCGCTGCACCGGAGTGAGGGTGAGGTCCTGCTCCTCGGGCTCGTCGTCGGAGGCCTCGTACGGGCCCAGGCGCGGTTCCAGGACGCGGCTGATGAGGAAGCCGCCCAGCGAGCCGAGGACCAGGCTGCTCGACGCGGTGAAGAAGTAGTTGATGAGCAGGTTCAGGTCGAGGCCCTTGGCGGCCGGCAGGACCGAGGCCGCCTGCTGGGTGATGCCTATGTAGAGCGCGTCCAGCGAGCCGATGGTGAACCCCGCGGCATAGCCCGCGCCGACGCAGGCGAAGCCGCCGATCAGGCCCGCCACGGGATGCCGTCCGGCGCTCTTGAAGACCACGGCCGCCAGCGGCGGCAGCACGATCGCGGCGACGTCGCTGATCATGTGCGCCTGGCAGGCGACCAGCGCCACCAGGTACGGCAGCAGAGCACGCGGCGCGCGGGCCAGCGTGGCCCGCATGACGGTCTCCAGCAGCCCCGCCTTCTCCGCGACCCCCACCGCCATGATCATGAGCAGCACGGCGGCGATGGGCGGGAAGGTGGCGAAGTTGGTGACGAGGTTCTCCGTCAGCCAGCGCACGCCTTCGCCGGTGAACAGCCCGCCGATGGGCTTGGTGTCGGAGGTTCCGGGAACGGCGACCTTCACACCGGCCACCGCGAGCGCGGTGGAGATGAGGGCCAGGATCACGAAGAGGGCGGTGAACAGGACGATCGGGTTGGGCAGCGCGTTGCCCGCCCGCTCGATGAGCGCGAGCACCCGGTCGATGCCGGTCGGCCGCTGCTTGTCCGGGGACTTGCCGGCCGGGGCGTTGAGGTCGGTCAGTGAGGACATCAGAGCCGCCCTTCGGTTGGCAGGAGGTCCTTGCGTACGACGCCGTCCTGGACGACGCAGACGATGTTCGCGGGGTCGCCGAGGACGCCGATGTCCGTGAGCGGGTCGCCGTCGCACACGACCAGGTCGGCGGTGCGGCCGGCGGCGAGGGTGCCCAGCCGGTCGGCGATGCCGAGCAGTTCGGCGGAGGTGCGGGTGCCGGCGACGATGGCGTCCATGGGGTCCATGCCGAGGTCCACGAGATAGCTGAGTTCCATGAGGTTCACGCCGTGCGGGCCGACGGCGGCGTCGGTGCCGAGCGCGATCCGGGCACCGTACTCGATGGCCCGCGCGATGTTCTCCTTCGTGGTTCCGGACCAGCGGACCTTCTTCTGGTAGTGGTAGTCCGGCATCGTGTCCCTGTTGATGCCGGCGTAGACGGTGGACAGCGTCGGTACGACGAAGACGCCCTGTTCGCCCGCCATGTCGAGGGCCCGCTCGTCCAGGCCGTAGCCGTGCTCGATGCTGGTTACTCCGCCGCGGATCGCGTTGAGGATGCCGGCGTTGCCCTGGGCGTGCGCGGCCACCGGCTTGTCGCCGTGGCGGCGAGCCTCGTCGACGACGGCCCGGATCTCCTCCTCGAGCAGGCCCTCGTCGTCGGGGTCGTCGTACGGGCTGCCCATGCCGCCCGTGGCACACACCTTCACCAAGTCCGCGCCGTCGCGCAGCACCCGCCGCACGGCGAGCCGGGCCGCGTCCGTGTCGTCGGCGATCTCCGACATCCCGGCGCTCAGGTCGGTGCCGTCGGGCAGGCGTACGTCGGCGTGGCCGCCGGTGTGGCTGATGATCCGCACGGCCGTGTGCAGCCGCGGTCCCACCACGCGTCCGGTCTCGACGGCCGTGCGGAAGCCCGCCGACAGGCCGCCCAGGTCGCGGGCGGTGGTGATGCCGGCGGCGAGTGTCTGCCGCAGCCGTGCGGCCGTGTCCAGGGTGACCAGGACCGGGTCCAGTTCCGCGCGCCGGCTGGGCGGCGAGCCCTGCGCGTAGGCGAGGTGGACGTGGCAGTCGAAGAAGCCGGGCAGTACGGTGCGGCCACCGGCGTCGACGGCACGCTCACCGCCTGCCGGGGGCGCGGTCGCGGCGGGACCGGCGTAGGTGATGGTGCCCTGGGCATCGATGGAGACCACGGCGTCGTCCACGGGGGACGAGCCCGTGCCGTCGATCAGCCGGGCGTTGTGGACCCGAAGAGCGGTTCGGGTGGTGGTGTCCGTCATGGGGTGCGGTCACTCCTCCGTTGTCGGTAGCAGGCGAAGGGAGTGTGGAATGCAGAAGAAAACCTGGTGTGACGATGCAGGTTTCCGGTCGGATTCCCCGGGCGCGTGCAGAGAAGTGCCGCCCATGGGTGTGCAGGATCGTGTCTCCGCGGATCTCGACGAACTGGACAGAGGCGTCGTCCACGCGCTGCAGATCTATCCCAGGGCTCCGTGGACGCTCGTCGGCGAGGTGCTCGGGGTGAACCCGGTCACCGCGGCGCGGCGTTGGCACCGGCTGGAGGAGGCCGGCCTCGCCTGGGTCACCGCCTATCCGCGGCTGTCCAACTCAAGGATCGTGGTCACCGGCGTGGTCGAGGTCGACACCGAGCCCGGCGTCGCCGAGGACGTGGCCCAGGCCCTCGCGGCGGACCCCTCGGTGGCCAACATCAAGCTCACGGCGGGCGGCCGCGACCTGGTCGCCGCGGTACAGGCCCGCAACCTGGACGAACTGGCCCGCCTCACCACCCTGATGTTCCAGCGGACGCCAGGGGTGCGCGCGACGCGGACCCACGTGTCCACCGGCGTCCCCACCGAGGGCAGCCGCTGGCGCCTGCGCAGCCTGGACGAGGCCCAGAGCGCGCGGATCGAGGCGGCGGTGGCGCCGCCCGGCCTGCCCGTGCGCACCGCCGAGGCCGGCTGGGACGACCTCGACAACCGCCTGCTGGAACTGCTGAGCAGGGACGGCCGCATGTCCCTGCGCGACCTGTCCGCGGCGACCGACACCAGCCTCACCACGATGCGCCGCAGACTGCAGTCCCTCCTCGCCTCCCGCCTCAGCCTGCGCTGCGACCTGGCCCGCCCGCTGTCGGGATGGCCGCTGTCCGCGGTCTACTTCGCCTCGGTACCGGGCCAGTACGTGGAGGAGACCAGCCGCATGCTGGCCGGGGTGCGCGAGGTGCGCTCCTGCGCGATCACCGCGGGGCCGCACAACCTCGTGATCGACGTCTGGCTGCGCCAGCTGCACGACGTGCACGCCTTCGAGGCCCACCTTTCCCGCAAGCTCCCGCGTCTCACCGTCGCCGACCGCTCGGTGGTGCTGCGCACGGTCAAGCACATGGGGCATCTGCTGGACCACGACGGCCGCTGCATCGGAGTCGTACCGCTCCGGCACCCCCAGGGCCTGGGGCGTGCGATGACCGGGCCGGTATCGGTATAGTCAACAATGCGAGTAAGCAATTAGTGGCTCGACTCGGTGTGCAGTGGCGACGGAAGGCGGTCGACCGTGGCAGACAGTGGATACCTGCGATACGTCGCCCTGGGCGACAGCCAGACCGAAGGGCTCGGCGACGGTGACGAGGCCCGGGGCCTGCGGGGGTGGGCGGACCGCCTCGCCGAACAGATCGCCCACAGCAGTCCGGACCTGCTCTACGCCAACCTCGCCGTACGCGGCCGGCTCGCCGGACAGGTGCGCGCCGAGCAGCTCGCGCCCGCCGTCGCGCTGCGGCCCGACCTCGCCACGGTGGTCGCCGGGCTGAACGACGTGCTGCGGCGCCGGTTCGACCCGGACGAGGTGGCCGGTCATCTGGAGGCCATGTTCGCCGCGCTCACCGGTCAGGGCGCCCGCGTCGCGACGATCACCTTCCCCGACATCGGCCACATCGCCCCGCTGGCCCGGCCGCTCGCCCCGCGGGTCGTCGCCCTCAACGCCCGCATCCGGGAGGCGGCCCTGCGGCACGGCGTCGTGGTGGTCGACCCGCAGCCCTACCCGGTGGTCACCGACCCCCGGATCTGGAGCGCGGACCGGCTGCACGCCAGCCCGCGCGGCCATGCCCTCATCGCCGCCGCGGTCGCCCACGCCCTCGACCTGCCGGGCAGCGACGACAGCTGGACGAGGCCGCTGCCTGCGGAGGCGGCGCGCTCGCGCCTGCGGGCCGTGGGCACCGAACTGCGCTGGGCCGGCGGCTTCTTGGGCCCCTGGCTCGTCCGGCGGCTGCGCGGCCGCTCGTCCGGCGACGGGCGACAGGCCAAGCGCCCCGCCCTGCTCCCGGTGACCGCGCTCGCCGAGGGATAGTCGCCCCATTGACTAATCAACAAGCTGTTAAATTGGGGCAATGGCTCTGCGCAACGCGGTGATGGCCGCGCTCCTGGAGGGTGAGGCGTCCGGATACGACCTCGCGAAGGGCTTCGAGGCCTCGGTCGCCAACTTCTGGATGGCCACCCCTCAGCAGCTCTACCGCGAGCTGGAACGGATGGAGAAGGAAGGGCTCGTCTCGGCCCGGGTCGTCCAGCAGGAACGCCGGCCCAACAAGCGGCTCTTCTCGCTCACCGATGCCGGACTCGAGGTCCTGCGCGACTACGTCGGCGAGGCTCCGGCCAAGCCGCTGGCCCTGCGGGACGAGTTGATGGTCAAGGTCCAGTGCGTCGACATCGGAGACGCCCGGGACGTCGACGCCGTACGGGCCTCGGTCGCCGAGCGCTTCGAGCGGTCCACCGCCAAGCTGGCCCGCTACCAGCGCATGCAGGAGCGCATGCTCGACGGCCGCAGCGAGGAGGAGTACCTCGCCACCGCCGAGCGCATCGGCCCCTACCTCACCCTCCTGGGCGGCATCGCCCTCGAGCAGGCCAACCTCCAGTGGGGCGAGACGGTCCTGAAGCGGCTCGAACAGCGCGCTTCGGCGCTGGGCGCGTCGGCCGACGACTGACGTCCTTCCCTCTCAGGGGTCGAGATCGGATTACCGGTGTGACGGCCGGTTCATCGGGCTGCCCTTGAGCGCGGAAACCGATCGGTTTACGATGACTGGAAACCGATCGGTTTTCCGAGTGGGGAGTCAGTCATGACCGAGATCAAAGACGCCGTCGTCCTCGTCACCGGCGGCAGTCGGGGCATCGGCAAGGCGCTGGTGGAAGAGCTGTACGCCCGTGGCGCGGGCAAGGTGTACGCCACTGCCCGCGACCCGCGGACGGTGACGCACCCCGACGCCGTTCCGCTGGCGCTCGAGGTCACCGACCCGGACGCGGTGGCGGCCGCCGCCGCTCGGGCCCAGGACGTCACCGTGCTGATCAACAACGCCGGCGCCTCTGTCGGCGGGTCCTTCCTCGACACCCCGGTCGACGACGTGCGCCGCGAGTTCGAGATCAACTTCTACGGGCCGCTGCTGGTGACCCGCGCCTTCGCCCCGGTCATCGAGCGCAACGGCGGCGGCCACATCCTCAACGTCCACTCCGTGCTGTCGTGGCTCGGCAACGCCGGTTCCTACAGCGCCTCGAAGGCTGCCCTGTGGCAGCAGACCAACTCCCTGCGCCTGGAGCTGCTGCCGCGTGGCATCGCGGTCACCGGCCTGCATGTCGGCTACGTGGACACCGACCTCACCACCCGCATCGACGCGCCCAAGTCCGAGCCCCACGCCGTCGCCGCGCTCGCGCTCGACGGCATCGAGGCGGGAGCGCACGAGGTCCTGGCCGACGACATCTCGCGCCAGGTGAAGGCGGGGCTGGCCGGCGACCTGACGGCGCTGTACCCGCAGTTGGTCCACTGACGCCGGCCGCACCCCGCGGGAGCGTGGTTGCGCTACCCCCGCTGCCGCTGCGGAGCCTGGATCGTCGAGTTCGCGGATCTCGGTGACGGCATACCGGCGACCGCACGCGAACACGGGTGACGAACCACCGCCCACACCGTCTTGCCGTGCCGCCCCCGGCCCCGTACCCCCCAGGTCTGGGCCAGCTGGTCGACGAGGTGCAGGCCCCTGCCCATCTCGTCCTCCGCGGTGGGCACGGCACGCAGGACGGGCTGCGCGGAGCTCTCGTCGGAGACGGCTATGAAACAGGAGCCGTCGGCCCGTGCCGTCACCGCTAACTCGAACTGGCGCTCCAGGATGGGCCCGTGACGGACGACGTTCGCCGCCAGCTCGGAGGCCAGCAGTACGACTCTCTCCGTGATCTCGTCGCCCCTGTCGTGGCCCCAGGTGGCCAGGTGCTGCCGTACCCGGTACCGGGCGAAGCCGACCGAAGCCGGATGCCGGGGAAGTCGGAACGTCTCGCGTCTCAGCACACGCATCCCTCCGGAATGAGATCGAAAAGACTCGACACTGGAAGAAGCGCACAGTGACAGATCAATGTCACGCCGCACACGACGCTCGGCTGAATCTGGCCATATCTGGACCGTCGGTAACGTAGCGGCGCCTGGAGGGAACTCCTGGCCGCGAGGTCCGGCGCCGCAGGCCCGTGCCGCGCGGTGCGGTCCGGAAGTGGGCACTTCAGGGCCGCAGTTGGCCGGGTGCCGCAGACCTCCGTGGCGTCGGCTCCGCCTACCGGCAACCGACCGGGTGACCGGCTGGGCGGCTGCCCGTTCTCGGACAGAATGGCTGACGTGCGTGCTACCGCTTGCGGCCGACGCCGCCGAAGTCGTCGACCTCCCGCGGCTCCCCGGCGGCAGCGGTCGGCCGCCAGCGAGAGACCGACACCAGGCCGGGTTCGAGCAGCTCCAGGCCGTCGAAGAAGCGGGCGAGCTGTTGTGGGCTGCGGTTGACGCGGGGATTGTCGCCCGCCTCGTTCCACTGCTCGATCATCGTGCGCATTGCATCAGGGTCGAGGACCTCGGTGTCGTCGCACAGTACGAGATGGCTCCCGGAGGGCAGCGCATCGACCAGGCGCCCCACGATGTCGTAGGCGGTGTCGTCGACGACATGGGCCGTGATCCCCAGCAGGACGAGCGCGACGGGGCGGGTGAAGTCCAGCGTCTTCGCGGCGCCCCGCAGAATGCGCTCGGGATCGCGCAGGTCGGCGTCCACGTAGGCGGTGCTGCCCTCCGGGGCGCCGGTGAGCAGCGCCGCCGCGTGGGCCAGCATGACGGGGTCGTTGTCGACGTAGACGATCCGCGTCTCGGGGGCGATCCGCTGCGCCACCTCGTGGGTGTTGTCCGCGGTGGGCAGGCCCGTGCCGACGTCCAGGAACTGGCGGATGCCCACCTCGCGGACGAGGTACTCCACCGTGCGCACGAGGAACGCCCGCTGGGCCCGTGCGATGTCGAGGATCTGCGGGTTCGCCGCGACGATCCGGTCACCGACCCGACGGTCGATCTCGTAGCAGTCCTTGCCGCCCAGCCAGTAGTTCCAGATCCGGGCGGAGTGCGGAACCTTGTCGTCGACGATCGAGCCGTCAAGTGGCATGAGAACTCCCGCAGTTGACCGACGGCCACCACCCCACCGCCTGCCGCGTGATCCGTCAAGCGCGTGCCCCGGAACCGCCTTCTCGGCGCCGTGCCAAAATGGATGTGCCGTTCCTCCTGCTCAGCCGTCCTGCCGACCCGTCCGCCGAGGGTGATCCGTGACCAAGCCCGCCGCCCGTGAGCCGCTGCGCCGCAACTCGCGGTCCAACCGGGCGCGCATCCTGGCCACGGCCCGCCAGGAGCTCGGGCGCAATCCCGGCATCACCCTCGAGGAACTCGCGCGCGCCGCGGGTGTCGTACGGCGCACGCTCTTCGGTCACTTCCCCGGCCGCCAGGCCCTGCTGGAGGCGCTCACCGAAGAGGCGTCCGAGGCGCTGCGCGAGGCGCTCGTGCGCGGGGCGCGGCCCGAGGAGCCGGCCGAGAGGGCGTTCGCGTACTTCGTGCTCTCCATGTGGCCGGTGGGGGACCGCTACCGGATGCTGCTGGGGCTGGCCCGGCGGGACCTGGGTGCGGAGTGGGTGACCGAGGTCCTGGCCCCGGCCCGCGAGGTGGTCACGGCGATTCTGGAGCGAGGGCAGCGCGACGGCGTCTTCCACTCCCATCTGCCGCCCGCCGTGCTGAGCGCCGCCCTTGAGGCGATGACGGTCGCCCTGCTCGAGGACGTGAACACCGGGGCGCTGGAGGACGACGGGACCCGTACGGCCGTCGCCACGCTCATCGCGGCCGGCGTACCGGAGAAGCGGGCGAGCGCCGTGGTCGAGGAGGTCGCGGCGACCGTGCCGCCCGAGGAGCCCGCCGCGGACGCGTGAGTTCCGGCCCGGGTGATCTCGTACCGGGCACGGATTGGTTGCGGCCCGGACTTCTCGGCACGTCGATGCCAGGGCCGCGGCAGCATGGCGACGCATGAGCCGAGACCGCTACGTCGACTTCCTGCGCGCGTGGGCGATCGTCCTGGTCGTGCTCGGCCACTGGCTGATCACCGCCCTGCGGCACGGGCCCGGCGGTGAGCTCACCGCACCGGAGCTGCTGGCGAGCGTGCCCCGGACCCAGTGGCTGACCCTGCTGTTCCAGATCATGCCGCTGTTCTTCCTGGCCGGAGGCCACGCGGCGAGCGGCTCCTGGGCGCGGACGCGGTCGGCGGGCGGTACGGCGGCCGGTTGGGTGGGGCGGCGGGCGGTGCGTCTGCTGCTGCCGACGGCCGTGTACAGCGGCCTGGTCCTGCTCGCCGTCGCGGTCTGCTCGGCGGTCGGCGTGGACCCGGGCACCCTCGCGCTCGTCGGGTGGGCCATGGCGATGCAGTTCTGGTTCCTGCCGGTGTACCTGCTCCTCAGCGCCCTGACGCCGGTACTGCACGCGGCGCACCGGCGCTGGGGGCTCGCCGTCCCCGTGCTCATGGGCGCGGTCGCCCTGACCGCCGACGCGCTGGTGCTCACGGCGCACGCACCCTACGTGGGCCTGCTCAACTACGTGCTCGTCTGGGGCGTCGCCTACCAACTGGGCTTCTGCTGGCGCGACGGCCTGCTGACCGAGCGCCGGCCGCTCGTCCCGGCCGCGATGGCCGCGAGCGGCGGATTGGCCTTCGCGGCACTCGTCGCCCTCGGCCCCTTCCCCGTCAGCCTGATCCTGGTGACCGGACAGACGCCCAGCAACACCGATCCGCCGTCCGCGGCGATGCTGTCCTGGGCGGTCGCGCAGGTGGGCGCGTGCCTGCTCGCCGCACCGGTGCTGCGGCGCCTGCTGGACCGTGAGCGGGTGTGGCGCGTGGTGCGCCCCGTGGGCGGCGTCAGCATGACGCTGTATCTGTGGCACATGCTGCCGGTACTGGTGGCCGCCGCCGCGTTCTACCTCACCGGCCTGGCCCCCGAACCCGCCCTCGCATCCGCGGCCTGGTGGGCGCTGCGAGGCCCCTGGCTGCTGGTACTCGGCGTCGTCCTGGCTGCCGCGGTATCGGTGCTGCGCCCGTTGGAGGGCGGCCTGATGAGGCGGTACGAGCGGACCCGCCCGGACGCCGGCCCGTACCGCCCCTGGCTGCTCTGGCCGGGCCTGGCCGCAGCCGTCACCGTCCTGACCCGCTTCGCCACCCAGGGCTTCGCCCACGACGGCGGGTTCCCCGTACTGCCCGCGCTGGGCCTGGCCGTGGGCACGGCGCTCGTACTGCTCCACCGAAGGCCGGCCGACCGCAGCGACGAGCACTCCGAGGACGCCACGGGCGCCTTGGAGGAGGCGGCCTGACATCGGGCGGCGAGACATCAGCGGGCTCTCGACTGACGCTGTGTGAAGGCCCGTTGAGGGTCCTCAGACACTCCCGTATGAAGCGCCTGCTCCAGGGCGCGCCCGTCGAGCAGGTGGTCAACCCGGCCGTGGTGGACGACCCCGCCCTCATCGACTACTACGCCCGACTGGGCGCCGAACACCGGAACTCCACATGTGATTGAATATTCAAACGGATTGCGGTAGAATGCGCGCATGTCCACGACGCCGCGCTGGCTCAACGCCGACGAACGACGGGCCTGGCTGGCCTACGTCGACTTCTCCACCCTGCTCGCCGACTATCTCAACCGGCAGCTGCGGCGCGACGCCGGCGTGACCCACGCCGACTACAGCCTGCTCGCCCACCTCTCCTCGACGCCCGACGGTGCCCTCGGCATGTCCGAACTGGCCCAGCGGCTCAAGATCACCCGCAGTCGGCTCACCCACGCGGTGAACCGGCTGCAGGAGATCGGCCTCGTGGACCGGCGGGAGGACCCGGCCGACGGCCGAGGCCAGCTGGCCGTCCTCAGCGAGGAGGGCCACGCCCTGCTGCGGCGTGCCGCCCCGGGCCACGTGGACGCCGTACGCCGAGCGGTGTTCGACGCCCTCACCCCGGAACAGGTACGGCAGTTCGCGGAGATCGGCGAGGCCATCAGCGACGCCCTGCACCGCGCCGAGAGCACCGAGACCGACCCGGCGGTGCTGCCGTGGCGACGCCGGTAGGGCAACCAGGGTGCGGTCCTGGCTGGGACCCGGCGGCGGGCGACGTCATGCTGCACGGTGCGAGCACCGCGCACGAGTGCCTGCGCGCCGGGCTGCTGGACGAACTGGAGATCCGCCTCGTCCAGGTCCTGCTGGGCGACGGCAGCCGGTTGTTCGACGCCTTTGGCCCCGACCACGTCGAACTCGAGCTGTTGCGCCGCCTGGAGGCACGCGACGTGACGCACCTCCGCTACCGAATGCTGCGCGGCTAAGACGCGTTGGCAGTGGTCTGACGCCGTTGCCAGGGGTAGGGCGCCGTTGTCAGTGGCGCGTCGTACGCTCCGGCGGATGACACGCCACCGCATCGAGCCGCGCACCCTGGAGGCCGCGGTCCGCGACGCCCGACAGGCTCTGACCGCGCACGACGACGCCCTGGAGTGGCTGCTGCGCCCCGACGCGGCGCTGAACCCACCGCTGGGCAGCGAAGTGTGGGCCTTCGACAGCACCCTGACGCATGTCCTGCTGGTACGGCACCGCTGGCGCGGCTGGGTGCCGCCCGGCGGCAAGGTGGACCCCGGTGAGACGCCACGGGAGGCGGCCCGCCGGGAGCTGTTCGAGGAGACGGGCGTCCGGGCCGAGCTCCTTCCGGTACCGGCGGCTGTCATGGTGCGCTCCTATCACCCCGACTGGTCGGCCACCGTGGGCCTGACGTTCCTCGAAGTCCTCGACAGGCGAACGCAGTTGACGCCCGAGGAGGGACAGCCCGCGGCCTGGCTGCCGCTGGACGAGCCGTGGCAGGGCTGGTTCGCCGAGGACCGACTCCGGATGAAGCAGTGCGCCGATCGGCTCCGAGAACAGGGCGACGAAGCACGAGGATCTTGACCGCATAGGTTGGGTGCATGACACAGGGGGAACAGTCCGCGACGCTGACCACGTCGTCGGGCGAACGGACAAGAGGGCGGCGCGCCGCCCGGCGTACCAAAGCGGCGAGGGGCGGCCCGGCCCGGGTGTCCTCGCCGCAAGGACACTCGCGCTGACCCTGACGTATCTCGCCCTGGCCCGTCTCCTGAAGATCGAATGAAGATCGAAGGACTGAGATACCTCTCCGAGCCAAGGTGACTACGGTGACGCCCCGTCCGTCGACCAACCACAGCCCCGACCTGCGGTCCGTTTACCGATCCCGCCGAGGGCTACGCGGGCGACATGCACTACCTCGCCGATCGGGGATCTGGGAGGTGCCATGACCCGGAAGGTACGCGACGTGATGTCGTCCGGCGTGGCCGCCGTCGAGCCCATGACCACGGTGGCGCGTGCCGCCCGCATGATGCGTGAGCAGGATGTCGGCGACGTGTTGGTGGCCTACGACTGCGATCTGTTCGGTGTGCTCACCGACCGCGACATCGTGGTCCGGGCGCTCGCCGAGGGCCGCGACCCCGCCGGCACGACCGTCGGATCCGTGTGCACGCCGCCGCCCGTGGCGACCCTGACGCCGGACGACACGACCGACCGCGCCATCGAGCTGATGCGCCGCCACGCCGTCCGCCGCCTGCCGGTCGTCGAGCGCGGCGGCTGCCCGGTCGGTGTGATCAGCCTCGGTGACCTTGCCACGACGGAGGACACGCACTCCGCGCTGACGGACATCGGCAAGGCGGCACCGAACCGTTGAGGGTGCGCGAGACCCGGTGACGCCGTGTGCAGGCCGGGGCCGCGTGCATCGACCGGCGCACAAGGGGTACGCGGGGCACCGGACACAGGGGGCCGTCTCCGCGGGAAGGAGTGGCGACCGCGATGCAGTTCCATGACCGGGGGCACGCCGGGCGGGAACTGGCCGGACGGCTGCGGGTCCGGCAGAAGCAGGGCGCCCTGCCCGACCCCGTCGTCCTCGCCCTGCCGCGCGGCGGCGTCGCCGTGGCCCAAGAGGTGGCGCGGGCCCTCGGCGCCCCGCTCGACGTGTTGGTCGTACGGAAGATCGGCATCCCGTTCCACGAGGAGTACGGCGTCGGCGCGATCGTGGGCGACGACGATCCGCTCTTCGACGAGCGCGCCCTCGAACAACTGGGCCTCAGCGAGTCGATGCTCGCCCCGGTGGTCGAGCGGGAACGCGCGGAGCTCCACCGCCGCGAACGCCTCTACCGGCAGGGCCGCCCCGCCCCCGATCTGACAGGCCGGACCGCGATCGTCGTGGACGACGGGCTCGCGACCGGATCAACCGCCCGCGCCGCCCTGCGCTCCGTACGGCGTCAGGCGCCCGCCCGCGTCGTGCTGGCCGTGCCGGTCGGCTCACCGGAGGCGGCGGACGGCATGCGCGACGAGGCCGACGAGGTGCTCTGCCTGGAGCAGCCGCCTACCTTCATGGCCGTAGGCCTCTGCTACGAGGACTTCGAGCAGCTGACGGACGAGGACGTGCTGAAGGCGCTGCACACGACGGCCGAACACTGAACGGGATCGGAGAGGGGGAGTGGGGCGGGGGGATGGGCAGGGGGAACGGAAAAGGGAACTCTGAAAAGGGGAACGGAAGAGGCCGGCTCGACGGCGTTCGCGCCGAGCCGGCCTCTTTTGGTGGTGCATCCCCTCGGGGGTCAGTCCGTGCCGAACTCCATCGCGGCGCGGTCCAGCAGTTCGTCCGCGTCCGAGACCTCGCCGCGGGAGGCGATGGCCTCGGCGCCACCCTCCGGCAGCTCCGGCATGGTGCCGATCAGCCCGGTCGCGGCCGCCTGGGAGGCGCCGATGGTGGGGCTGCCGGTGCCGATCAGGCCGAGACCGACGTACTGCTCCAGCTTGGCGCGGGAGTCGGCGATGTCGAGGTTGCGCATGGTGAGCTGGCCGATCCGGTCCACCGGGCCGAATGCCGAGTCCTCGGTGCGCTCCATCGACAGCTTGTCCGGGTGGTAGCTGAACGCCGGGCCTGTGGTGTCGAGGATCGAGTAGTCCTCACCGCGCCGCAGCCGCAGCGTCACCTCGCCGGTGATCGCCGCGCCGACCCAGCGCTGCAGCGACTCCCGGATCATCAGCGCCTGCGGGTCCAGCCAGCGGCCCTCGTACATCAGCCGGCCCAGGCGCCGACCCTCGGTGTGGTACTGGGCGAGGGTGTCCTCGTTGTGGATCGCGTTGACCAGGCGCTCGTACGCCGCGTGCAGCAGGGCCATGCCGGGCGCCTCGTAGATGCCGCGACTCTTGGCCTCGATGATCCGGTTCTCGATCTGGTCGGACATGCCCAGGCCGTGGCGGCCGCCGATGGCGTTGGCCTCCATGACCAGGTCGACGGGGGAGGCGAACCCCTTGCCGTTGATCGTCACCGGGCGGCCCTGGTCGAAGCCGATCGTCACGTCCTCGGTGATGATCTCGACCGACGGGTCCCAGAACCGGACGCCCATGATCGGCTCGACGGTCTCGACGCCGGTGTCCAGGTGCTCCAACGTCTTGGCCTCGTGGGTGGCGCCCCAGATGTTGGCGTCGGTGGAGTACGCCTTCTCCGTGCTGTCCCGGTAGGGCAGGCCGTGCACGAGCAGCCACTCCGACATTTCCTTGCGGCCGCCGAGCTCGGTCACGAAGGCCGCGTCCAGCCAGGGCTTGTAGATCCGCAGGTGGGGATTGGCGAGCAGGCCGTAGCGGTAGAACCGCTCGATGTCGTTGCCCTTGAAGGTCGAGCCGTCGCCCCAGATCTGGACGTTGTCCTCGAGCATCGCGCGGACCAGGAGGGTGCCGGTGACGGCGCGGCCGAGCGGCGTGGTGTTGAAGTAGCCGCGCCCGCCCGAGCGGATGTGGAACGCACCGCAGGTGAGCGCGGCCAAGCCCTCCTCGACGAGTGCCGCACGGCAGTCGACGAGGCGCGCGATCTCGGCACCGTAGGTCTTCGCACGGCCGGGCACCGAGGCGATGTCGGGCTCGTCGTACTGACCGATGTCGGCGGTGTAGGTGCAGGGGATGGCGCCCTTGTCGCGCATCCACGCGACCGCGACCGAGGTGTCGAGGCCGCCCGAGAAGGCGATGCCGACGCGCTCGCCGACGGGAAGGGAGGTGAGGACCTTGGACATAGGAAGAGTATGCATGATCTCGCATGATCATGCAAAGGGGGGTTCCTGCACCTGAGACGCCACCGCTCAGGCACCATGATCGTGTGACATACGCGGTGACTGTGGACGTGGAGTTGCCCAAGGGCGCCCCGGAGCTCGACGTTCTTCAGCGGGAGGGCGTCGCCTTCCTGCTGCGCAAGGGCCTCGATTCGATCGCGGCGATCGAGGGGCCCGACGGGATGGAGGTCGACCTGGTGGACGACGTCATCGCCGTGCATCCCGGAGGGGCCCTGCTGAAGCTCTTCATCGACGCTCCGGCGCTGGAATTCGCCGAGGACGCCGCGCGTGAGGTCGTCGCGGAGGTGATGGAGCGGAGCGAACCGCTCGTCGACTGGGAGATCACCCGCTGCGGGGTGGATCTGCACCCCGACCTCCTCCAGGAGAGCCTCGACGCGGCCGACGGCCCGGACGCACCGCCTGCCGATCCCGCGGAACGCGCACGCCGGCACGCGGCGGGCGAGCCCTCCGGCGAGTCCAGCCGTCTCGACGAGGCCGAGGTCGAGGAGATGCGGCGCAGACTGCGCTCGCTCGCACCGAGCCTGCGGGCCTTCCCGATCGAGGCCTTCGGCCACTCCGACGACAAGGAGGAGCGGGTCGTCGGTCGTGAGGCGGCGGAAGTCGCGGCAGGCGCTGTCGTGTACGCCATAGATCTACTGGTCGACGAACTGTTCACGGACCTGGCCGGTCTTGAGGAGGACGGGCCGACCGTCGCGGAGACCGACGCGCCGTTCATGATCCTCGACGAACTGCCCCCGCACTTCGCCCTCCAGTACACGGTCCTGTTCGCGCGCCGTCTGACCGTCACGGCCGTGACCATGACCGGCCGCCTCACCCAGCCGCACTTCGGCCGGCTGAGCTGCGTGGCCGAAGAGCTGCTGATGAAGTTCCTCCTCTCCCAGGCCGAAGCCACGGCCGACCTCTACGGGTTGCTGAGCGACGAGGTCGAAAAAGCCCTGCAGGTCTTCGGCGACGGCGTGTTCGAGGACATGGACCACGAGTGGCTGTACGCCCCGGCCGCGGACGGTATCGGCAGAGGCGTCCAGGACTGGTTCATCCCCTTCGACGAAGAGCGGTATGTCCATCCCTACGCCGCCAACGACGACAATGATGACGAGGAGCCACAGGACTGACACCGCTCCTGGCCGTCCCCGCCGCCAGGGGGTGAACCCTTGGCGGTCCTAGTCTGGAGCCCGTGCGAACCTCCCTTCTCTCCGGCGGCGACGGTGCCGGCGACGGACCGGGCGCGGCCGCGGCCCGGATCACCGGCCGTACGGTGCGCAGCGAGCGCCGGTTGTCCGGTGCCCTGGCCGAAGTCGGTCTGGACGATGGGCAGTTGGTGATGGTCAAGCGCGGGGACGATCCCGGGGCAGTGCAGGCCGAGGCGGCTGGGCTGCGCTGGCTGGCCGACGCCGGTACGGTCCGCGTGCCGAACGTCCATGGCCACGACCGGCGTTGGCTGGTGACCGACCTGATCCCGCCAGGCGCGCCGACGGCCCAAGCGGCGGTGCGGTTCGGGCGCGGGCTGGCTGCCCTCCATGCCACGGGCGCGCCCGCGTTCGGCGCGCCACCGCCCGGCGGTCCGGTCGACGCGTACATCGGGCTCGCCCCGATGCGCAACGTCCCCGGCGCCAACTGGCCCCACTGGTACGCCGAGCACCGCGTGCTGCCGTACCTGCGCGGCGCGGTCGACCGGGGCACCATCCGCCCTGCCGAGACGGCTGTGGTCGAGCGCGTCTGCGAGCGGCTGCCCGAACTGGCGGGGCCGGCCGAACCGCCCGCCCGGCTGCACGGCGACCTGTGGAACGGCAACGTGCTGTGGGGAGCGGACGGGCATACCTGGCTGATCGATCCGGCCGCGCACGGCGGGCACCGGGAGACCGACCTCGCGATGCTCCACCTCTTCGGCTGCCCGCACCTGGAGGACGTACTCGACGGCTATCAGCAGGCGGCGCCCCTCGCCGACGGGTGGACGGACCGGATCGCGCTGCACCAGCTCTTTCCTCTCCTGGTGCACGCCGTGCTCTTCGGCCGCGGTTACGCCCGACAGGCCCTCGACGCGGCGCGTCGGGCCCTGCCCTGATGAAGTACACGTTGTGCCGGACGTGGTCGCCGACCGGTTCGCGGCCCGTGCGCAGTGTGCGTACGTACGGCGGTGCCGACGACCGTGCCCTCGGACAGTCCCGACAGGTGCTGCAGAGCCTTCCAGGCCGGCGCACTCGGATTTCGGGCGGACCGCGTCCGCGCGCACTTCACATACGGAGCGACTTATGGCTTTTCCGTGTGGAAGCAGCGCGAGGATCTTTCGCGGCACGCGTCTGAAGTGCACAGTCAGGAGCCGCCATCAAGGCGAGTGCCGCGCCGTCTGGAGGACAGCTGATGGGAGCTCCCGAACACCCGCAGCCGCAGGATGCCGCCGCCGCTGCGGGCGGCATCGGGCGCCGCAAGTTCCTGGGATACGTCGTGGCCGCGTCGACGCTGACCGTCGCCGCCGAACTCGGCGAGGCCGTCCTCGCGCCCACCCGGGCCGCAGCGGTCGTCCCCTCCGTGCCCGGACCGGCCGAGATCTACGACCTCAACGACATGCTCACCCACGCCACCCTGCCCACGGCGAACCTGATCACCATCCGGATCGACACCGACGGCACCGCCGCCTTCGCCCTGCCCCGGGCGGAGGTCGGACAGGGCATCACCACATCCAGCGCCATGCTCGTCGCCGAGGAACTCGACCTGCCGCTGGACAAGGTCCGAGTCACCCTCGCCGACGCACGCCCCGAGCTCCTGTTCAACCAGATCACCGGCGGTTCCAACACCACCATCTCCACCTTCACCCCGATCCGGGTGGCGGCCGCCGTCGCCCGCGGGCGACTCCTGAAGGCCGCGGCGCTCGAACTGGGCGAGGCCCTCGGCACCCTGACCGTCAAGGCCGGGGTCATCACCTCCTCCGTCTCCGGCAAGAGCCTCACCTTCGGCGAACTGGCGCAGAAGGCAGCAGGGGTGACGACCACTCAGGTCTCCGTCACCCTCAAGGAGCCGTCCGAGTTCAAGGTCATCGGCACCGCACAGCGGCGCGTCGACGCGCTGGAGGCGGTTACCGGGCGCAAGAAGTTCGCGATGGATCTGCAGGTGCCGGGCGCGCTGCCGGCCATGGTGTGCCGGCCGCCGACGGTCAACGGCACGGTCCGCTCGGTCGAGAACCTCGACGAGGTACGGGCCATGCCCGGCATCACCGACGTCGTGCGGATCTCCAGCGGCGTCGCCGTACGCGGCCGCACCTTCGGGCAGTGCATCGACGCGGTGCGCGCCCTCAGTGTCAGCTGGGGCCCCGGCACCGCGGAAGGCGCCTCGGACGACACGATCCGCGCCGAACTGCGCAAGGCCGAACTCCCGCTGCCCTCCCTCGACTTGCTGACCAAGTCGGTCGACGCCCGCTTCACCTTCCACTTCGCGAGCAACAGCGCCCTGGAGACCAACTGCGCCGTCGCCGACGTACGGCAGGACTCGGCCGAGATCTGGGCGAGCCTGAAGTCGCCGATCACCGCACAGGAGCAGATCGCGCTCACGCTCGGACTGCCGACGGCCGCGGTCAAGGTCCATGTCACCGAGGGCGGCGGCTCCTTCGGGCGCAAGCTCTTCCACGACGGTGCCGCCGAGGCCGCCGAGATCTCGAAGGCGACGGGCAAGCCCGTCAGGCTGATGTGGCACCGCACCGACGACTTCCGCCACGGACGTACGCACCCCATGTCCACCTCACGCGTGCGCGCCACCTACGCCCTCGGCCAGGTGCTCACCTACGACCAGCGGCACACCTCCGTGGCCACCGACTTCGGTCACGGCGTCGGCGAGATCATCACCTCCGAGGCCGCGCAACTGCCCGTCGGCGACCTCACCTTCTCCGAGACGATCTTCACGCTCACCCAGCAGACCCCCTACAACTTCGGCGTCGTCACCCAGCTGCTCAGCGAGACCGACAAGGGCTTCCACACCGGCTCCATGCGCAACATCTACTCGCCCAACGTGCGGTGCGCGCAGGAGCTGGTGGTGGACGAGCTGGCCAGGCGGATGGGCAAGGACCCGTACCAATTCCGCCGTTCCTTCCTCAAGGACGAGCGGGCGCGGGCCGTCCTCGACAAGGTCGCCGAGGTCGGCAACTGGGGACGCAGCATGCCCGCCGGGACGGCACAGGGAATCGCCCTGCACCCCGAATACCACGCGTGCGTCGCCGTTCTCGCCGAGATCGACTGCCGCCCGGAGACCACCGGCCGCAAGGTCCCTGACGCCTGCACCGGGCCTCGGGTCACCAAGGTCGTCTGCGCCGTCGACGCCGGGCTGGCCGTCAACCCTCGCGGCCTTCAGGCCCAGATGATGGGCGGCATCATGGACGGCATCGCGATCACGCTCAGCTCCGGGCTGCACCTCGACAACGGGCACTTCCTGGAGGGCAGTTGGGACAACTACTTCTACACCCGCCAGTGGAACACCCCGCCGGAGCTGGAGATCGTGGTCATGCCGCCGACCACCGGCAAGCCGGGGGGCGCCGGCGAGCTGGCCGTCGCCGGCGCGATGGCGGCCGTGGCCTGTGCCTACGGACGCGCGACCGGCACGATGCCCACGACCTTCCCGGTCAACCACGACGGCCCACTCGGTTTCGAGCCGCTGCCCACCAGCCCGCCGGTCCCGGCGTCCCCCACCGACGGTCTGAGCCGCGCCTACTAGGAGCCCAGGAGGCCCTTCGTGCCCGAACACACCTTCATCCTCAACGGCAAACCGGTGACCGTGGACATCGAGGACGACGTACGGCTGCTGTGGGTGCTGCGGGACGTCCTGGGCGTCACCGGACCGAAGTACGGATGCGGGCTCGGCGTGTGCCAGGCCTGTACGAGCCACATCAACGGCAAGGCGTTCAACCCCTGCAGCGTCCCGGTGAAGGACCTCGGCCCCACCGACGAGGTGACGACCATCGAGGGTCTGCCCGCCACCGTGGGCAAGGAGCTCCACCCGATGCAGGAGGCGTGGCTGGAGTACGACGTCGCGCAGTGCGGCTACTGCCAGCCCGGCCAGATCATGACCGCCGTCGCCAAGGTCCGCCAGGCGCGCGAGGAGGGCCGCGACATCAGCGAGGCCGACCTCGACGAGATCCGCAACGTCTGCCGCTGCGGCACGTACCACCGCATCCGCGAGGCGATCGTGGCGGGCGCGAAGAAGTACTGACCGCTCCGGCTGGAAGAAGTCTGGAAGAAGCACTGATCTGCTCCGGCGGCCGGCCGCGCGCCGCTTCCGGCAGATGGTCTCGTACGAGAGCCACGTGCGGGTCGGCGAAGGCGCCGGGGCGAGGCCGCCGGCATCTGCCTCGCCCTTGCCGCCGGACTGGAATCGGCAGCCGACGGCGCCCTCCGACCGCGCGCCCGCATCAGCCGTACGAAACCATTGACGCGGCCGCGGGGGATGCCCACACTGGCCTGACTACGTAGTCACAGAATCGCCTTCTGGCGGCCGCCCAGGTTTGACTACGTAGTCGGACCGGACACCGTGGGAGAGCGCATGGCCGCGAGCAGAATCGAAGGGACCCCGGACGGTCCCGGGCGTCGGCGTCGCGGGCCCGGCATGACCGAGGTCGCCCGGGCCGCCGGCGTCTCCCAGAAGACGGTGTCACGGGTGGTCAACGCCGAGCCGCACGTCAGCCCGGAGGTGCGCGACCGCGTGCTGAGGGTCATCCAGGAGCTGGACTACCGCCCGAACAACGCGGCGCGCGCCCTGCTCCTGGGCCGCTACCGCAGGCTCGGCGTCGTCTCCCTCGGCACCGCCCTGTACGGCCCGTCCACCCTGCTCATCGCGCTGGAACGGTCGATGCAGAAGGCCGGTTACTCGTTCGCCCTCGCCAGCACCCTGGAGGGGCAGAGGGTCTCGGTCGCCGTGGAGGCGTTGCTGGAGCAGGGCGTCGACGGCATCGTCCTGTCCGAGCCGATCGACGACGGCACACCCCTCAGACTCGGCGCGGACGTGCCCGTCGTCAGCCTCGGCGAGGGGCTGGAGCTCACCGACGGGGTGAGCGCCGTCGTCGGCGCCGACGGTGTCGCCGCCGCCCGGCTCGCCACCGAGCACCTGCTCTCCCTGGGACACCGCACCGTCTGGCACATCCCCGGCCCACAGGACTGGTGGGCGGCCCGCGACCGCATGCGGGGCTGGCGCGAGGCACTCGCCGCCGCCGGCGCCCCCGAACCGCCCCTGCCGCTGGAGGGCGACTGGAGCCCGGCCTCCGGGTACGCCGCCGGACGGCAGCTCGCCCAACTCGCCGACGTCACCGCCGTGTTCACCGCCAACGACGACATGGCGATCGGAGCGCTGCGGGCCTTCACCGAGGCGGGGCTGTCCGTGCCCGCAGACGTGAGTGTCGTCGGCTACGACGACATCCCCGCCGCCGCCTATCTCTCACCGCCCCTGACCACCGTCCGGCAGAACTTCGCCACCGTCGCCGACCGCGCCGTCGACATGCTCATCGCCATGATCGAGGGCAGGCCGGAACCGGCCGAACACACCAACCTCGCCGTTGAGTTGATCGTACGGAACTCGACCGCTCCGGTACGCGCCCCCGCACCGCCCGTCCGCTGAACCGTCGGTGGAACGGCCCGCGGCACACCGCCGCAGGCCCGGTCCGCCCTGCCCGCGTGCGCCGCCCGGGACGGCCGCCGCACGCACCCCCTGCAGCCGCACCACGTGAGGAGTCACGTGTGTTTGTCCCAGGACACCCGCCCCCACCGCCCCTGCCCCGCCGCACCCTGCTGCGCGGCGCCCTCGGCCTCGGCGCAGCCACGGCCCTGACCGCCTGCGGGAGCGAGGACACCACGCCCCGCACCTCCGGCGACGTGACCCTCTCCCTGTGGACCCATGACCCCGGATACGAGGCCTTCTTCCGCAAAGGCATCCCCGAGGCCGACCGGCTCACCGGCTTCCGCTACCACCTGGACGTCACCCGCGCCGGTCCCGCCGACCTCGTCACCAAACTGCTCGCCCAGGCCGTCGCGGGCCGCGGCACACCCGACACCGTCGGCTTCGAGATAGGCAGCTTCCCGCGGATGCTGCGCGGCGACATCGCCCCGCGCCTGCTGCACGACCTCACCCCCGACATCGCCGCCGTACCCGGCCTCAAGGACGACCTGCTGCCCGCCCGCACCGCCCCCTACAGCAAGAACGGCAAGGTCTACGCCCTCGATTCGGACACCCCGATGGTCGTCTACTACTACCGAGACGACCTGTTCACGAAGTGGAACCTCCCGAAGTCCACTGCGACCTGGGAGGAGTTCGCCGAACTCGGCGCCCGCGTTCACAAGGACCACGGCGCCTCTCTGTGTGTCGTCTCCACCGTCGGCAGCGACACCGGCCAGGTCGTGCAGTCCTTCCAGATGCTGCTCTACCAGCGCGGCGGCGCCTTCTTCGACGCCGACGGGCAGCTGGTGCTCGACTCGCCGGAGGCCGAGGAGGCGCTCCGCTTCCTGTGCCAGGGGCTGCGCACCGGCTTCGTCATCGACATCTCCGACTACTACGGCGCGGCGATGCAGACCGCCCTGAAGACGAACAAGGTCGTCGGCCTGCCCATGGCCATCTGGTACAAGAACTACGGCCTGGTCGCCAACGTGCCCGAACAGAAAGGGAAATGGCGGATCCGGGCGCTGCCCCGGTTCACGAAGGGCGGCGGGGTGACCGCCGCGCTGGGCGGCACCGGCTTCGGCGTCGTCAAGGACAAGGCCAACACCGAGGCGGCCACCGACTTCCTGCTCAACACCTGGCTCACCCACGAGGGCCAGGTACGCCGCTTCACCAAGACCGGCTATCTCCCCACTCGCCGCTCCGTGTACGAGGACCCCCGGCTCAACGCCACCAAGGACGAATTCTGCGGCGGACAACGGCTCTTCACGCTCTACCGCTCACTCCTGCCGGACGTACCCGCCTTCTACCAGAGCCCCGACCAGTCGATCCTCTTCGACGTCCTCGCCGGCAACCTCCTGCGTGCCTACCGCGGCGACGTCACCCCGCGCCAGGCCCTGAAGCAGACCGCCGCCGACTACCGCGACCAGGCCGGCCGCTAGGAGGACCGCATGACCACCGCCATCGCGGGACGGGCCCGCACCACCGGCGAACGCACCGGCGAGGCCGGCAGCGCTCAACGCCCCCGCAAGCCCTGGGCGCCGTATCTCTTCATCTCGCCCTTCTATCTCCTCTACGTCCTGTTCATGCTGGTCCCGGTCGCGGTCTCCCTGTGGCTGAGTCTGACCCAGTGGGTCGGCCTCGGCACCCCGCACTGGGTCGGACTGCGCAACTACCGACTGCTGTTCACCGACATCAGCTTCCACCGCGCCCTCGGCAACACCGCCGTCTTCGTCCTCGTCGCCGTCTGTGTCGTCGTCCCGCTCGCCCTGCTGATCGCGCAGGCGCTCAACACTCGCGGACTGCGCGCCCGCGACCTGTGGCGCACCGCCTACTTCGTGCCGATCGTCGTCTCCCCGATCCTCGTCGCGCTCATCTTCGGTCTGCTCTTCGACCGGCAGTTCGGCCTCGTCAACTCGGTGCTGCGCGCCCTGTTCGGCACCGGCGGCATCGACTGGCTCGGCGACCCGGGCCTGGCCAAGGTGAGCATCGCCCTCGTCATGCTGTGGCGCTGGACCGGCTACCTCACCGTCTTCTTCCTCGCCGGACTCCAGGCCGTGCCAAGGGAGTTGTACGAGGCCGCAGCACTGGACGGCGCCGGACGCCTGCGCACCTTCACCACCGTCACCCTCCCGGCGCTGAAGCCGGTGACCGCCTTCGTCGTCGTGACCTCCTTCATCGGCGCGGCCCAGATCTTCGAGGAGCCGTACCTGCTGACGGGCGGCGGCCCGGCCGAATCGACCCTCTCCGTGACGATGTTCATCTACCGCGCCGCCTTCCAGCGCCAGCAGTTCGGATACGCAGCCGCGGCGGCCGTCGTTCTCTTCGTCCTCGTCTTCGGACTCAGTCAGCTCTTCAACCGTCTGCTCGGCATCGGGAGGGCCACCTCATGATGCGTACCCGTGTGCCTCTCTACGGTGCCCTGACCCTGCTGCTCCTGGCCTTCCTCGCGCCGCTGCTGTGGGCCCTGAGCGGCTCGTTCAAACCCCGCGGTGACATTTTCGGCTACCCGCCGAGGCTCATCCCCGACCGGTTCACCCTCGACAACTACCAACGCCTGTTCTCCGGGCAGCCGTTCTGGCGCTGGTTCCTGATGAGCACGGTCGTCGCCCTCGTCGCCACCACCGTGTCCGTCTTCGTCTGCGCCCTCGCCGGTTACGGCTTCGCCAAGTTCCGCTTCGCCGGCAAACGGCTGCTGTTCGGCGTGATGTTCAGCTCGCTGTCCATCCCGTTCGCGGTGATCCTCGTGCCGCTGTTCGTGATCCTCGTCAAAACCGGCCTCGGCAGCCCGTGGTTCGCGCTGATCGTGCCGTGGGTGGCGCCCGCGTTCGGGATCTTCATGATGCAGCAGTACATCGTGCAGTCCGTCCCGGACTCGGTCCTCGAGGCCGCCCGAATCGACGGTGCGAGCGAGTTCGGCATCTTCCGCCGCATTGTGCTGCCGCTGCTGCGGCCCTCGCTCGGCGCGCTCGCGGTGTGGCAGTTCCTGCAGAGCTACAACAGCTTCCTGTGGCCGCTGGTGCTGGTGTCCGACAGCTCCCAGTACACCCTGCCGCTGGGCCTGCAGACCCTGTTCGTGTCGGAACAACGGCAGTACGACCTCGTGCTCGCCGGAGCCGTCCTGGCCGTCGTACCTGCCGTCGCCCTCTTCGTCGTCCTGCGCAAACAGCTCCTCGAAGGCCTGTCCACGGGCGCAGTCAAGGGCTGACCAACGCTCAACCACCGTATGGGAGAAGGATGTTCGAGCTTCCTCGCCGGGTCCTGTTCGGCGCCGCCTACTACCACGAGTACCAGCCGTACGAACGCCTCAAGGACGACCTCGACCTGATGGCCGAGGCCCACTTCACCGTGATCCGCGTGGGTGAGTCCGTGTGGTCGACCTGGGAGCCGGACAACGGTCGCTTCGACCTCGACTGGCTTCAGCCGGTCCTGGACGGCGCCCACGAGCGGGGCATCTCCGTCGTCCTCGGGACACCGACGTACGCCGTGCCGCCGTGGCTGGCGCGGCAGTACCCGGAGATCGCGGGGGAGGGGCGCACCGGTGAGCGCATCGGCTGGGGCGCCCGCCAGGAAGTCGACATCACCCACCCGGCGTTCCGCTTCCACGCCGAGCGGATCATCCGGAAGATCGTCGCCCGGTACGCCGACCACCCGGCCGTGATCGGCTTCCAGGTCGACAACGAACCGGGACTCCATCTCCTGCACAACCACGGCGTGTTCCAGCGCTTCACCGACGAGCTCCGCGAGCAGTACGGGGACGTCGAAACCCTCAACCGCGCCTGGGGACTGGTGTATTGGTCGCACCGCCTGTCCACCTGGGCCGACCTGTGGACCCCGGACGGCAACGTCCAGCCGCAGTACGACCTGGCCTGGCGGCGCTTCCAGGCGGAGCTCGTCACCGAGTTCATCGCCTGGCAGGCGGACATCGTCCGCGAGTACGCCCGGCCCGGCCAGTTCGTCACCACCTGCATCTCCTACGACCGCCCGGCCGTCGAGGACGACAAGCTGACGGAACGCCTCGACGTGACGGCGGGCAACCCCTACTACACGATGCAGGACGCCCTGAGCCTGCCCGACCGGAACCGCGGCGGCCAGGACTGGACGACCAACGGCACCTGGGCGCTGTACCGCAGTGCCGACCGCATGTACTCCTCCCGCCAGGAACCCTTCCTGGTGACCGAGACCAACGCCCAGGCCATCGGCTCCCCGTGGGACAACCGCCCCGCCTACGACGGCCAGTGGCGCCAGGCCGCGTGGGCGCTGATCTCCCGGGGCGCCTCGATGATCGAGTACTGGCACTGGCACACCCTGCACTTCGGCGCCGAGACCTACTGGGGCGGCATCCTCCCGCACAACGGCAAACCAGGGCGCGTCTACCACGAACTCGCCGCCCTGGGTGCCGAGTTGGAGACGGCGGGCGACCTGGTGGCGCAGCTGACCCCGGACGCCGACATCGCCTTCCTCTACGACGGCCCCAGCAAGTGGGCCCTGCAGGGCCACCCCCCGCTGGCCACGGCGGACGGCGGCCCGGACCCACGCTCGTACGAGAGGATCTTCGACGCCTTCTACCGGGGTGCCTTCGACGCCGGACTGCAGTCCCGCCTCCTGCACCCCGGCCAGCTCCCCGACGCCGAACTGCCCTCCGTCCTCGTCGTCCCCGCCTACTACGCCGCCGACGACGAGACCCTCGAACGTCTCAAGGTCTACGCCGAGCAGGGCGGCCACCTCGTCCTGGGGCCCCGCACCGCGTACGCCGACCCCGAGGCCCGCGCCCGCACCAGCGCCCAGCCCGCCCGTCTCGCCGACGCGGCCGCGGTGACGTACGACGAGTTCAGCAACCTCGGCGACCCGCTGCCCGTCATCGGCACCACCACCCTCGCCCTCCCGCCCGAGGCGCGCGCCCTGCACTGGGCGGACGGTCTGCGGCCGCAGGGAGCCGAGGAGTTGGCGACGTACGAGCACCCGCACTTCGGCCGCTGGCCGGCGGCCACCACACACCGCCACGGCGACGGCCGCATCACCTACGTCGGCACCGTCCCCGACCCCGCCTTCGCCCGCGCCCTGTTCAACTGGGCGGCTCCGACGGACACTTGGCGCCCGTCCCATCCGAGCGTCACCTCGACCACGGCGACCGCCAGGGACGGCCGCCGTGTCCGCTTCCTCCACAACTGGTCCTGGGACGAGGTGTCCGTCTCCGTGCCCGGGACCGCACGGGACGTACTGTCGGAGGCCGTGTACGACGATGCCGTCCCCCTGGGTCCCTGGGACGTGAAGATCCTCACGGAGGAACGGCCCTAGCCACCTGACCTGTGGACCCTGTCGCAGAGCGGATGCGGTGGGCAGGATGATCGCCATGGAATACGCCCCGAGTGATGCGCCCGCGTTCCACGACCTGCTCACCGCCCGACCGCGTCTGACCGACCTGGTTCTCGCACCCGACGGCTCCCGCTTGATCGCGTCGGTGCAGTCGATCGACGTCGAGGGAACGAAGTACGTTCCGACGCTGTGGGAGGTGGACCCGTCCGGTGAGCGGCATCCGCGCCTCGTGGACGGGTCCGGCCAAGGTGACCTCGCTCCGGCATTCGCTGCCGACGGCAGGTTGCTGTTCCTCTCCGCCCGGGAGATCGAGGCCTCCGGGACGAAGGTCTTCGACACGAAGGTCGTCGATACGAAGGCCTCCGACACGAAGGCTTCGGGTGCGAGTGGTGACACCCGGAGTGTGGCGCTGTGGGCGTTGTCCGAGCACGGTGAGACCGAGCAGATCGCCCACCACCCGGGCGGCGTCACCGCCTTCACCGTTGCCCGGGGCGCCGGCACTGTCGCCTACACGGCCGGCCTGCTGCCCGGTGCCGCGGACGTCGAGACACACGCCCGGCTCCTCGATGACCGCCACGGTGCCAAGGTCAACGCGATCCTGTACGGGGCGACTTCGGCGCGCGCCTGGGGCATCGACCTCGGCCCCGGCGAGCCGCACACCTTCGTCCTGCGCCCCGACGGCGGCCCGGTCGACGCCGGAAGCCAGGGTCTCGCGGGCACCGGGGACATGGCTCTCTCGCCGGACGGCTCCCTGGTGGCCTACACGCGCGCCGCGACCAGCCGGGCCCCTGACACGAACACCGTGGTGATCGCCGACGCCGTCACCGGCGCCGAGCGCCGTACCCTCTCGCGTCCCGGCCACCAGTACTACCGCCCGGTGTTCACCGCCGACGGTTCGCGGCTGGTCTGCCAGCGTCAGCGCGAGGAGACGTACGACACGGAGTGGACGGTCACGCACGTCGCGTTCGACCTGGACTCCGGCGAAGAGACCGATCTCCTGCCGGAGTTCGACGACTGGCCGTGGCCGGGGCCCGCCGTCTGCTCCCCGGTTCCCGGGGATGCCACGGTGTGGTTCACCGGGGACGAGCGGGGCCACTGCCCGGTCTTCCGCCGCGACGCTGATGGCACGGTCACCCGCCTGACCGCCTCCGGCGCCCATGCCTCGCTGTGCGTGTCGCCCGACGGTTCCACCCTGTATGCGCTGCACTGCACGATCGACAGCCCGCCACGCGTGGTCCGACTGGATGCCACCATGGCCGATCAACACCCCACATTCCTCAAGGCACCTGGGGGTCTCGGACCTCTCGGCCCCCTTCCCGGCACGGTGACGGAGGTGCACACCCGGGCGGACGACGGCTTCCCGCTGCGCGCCTGGCTCGCCCTGCCCGAGGGCGCCTCGGCCGAGCGTCCCGCGCCGTTGATCGTCGTCCCGCACGGCGGACCACAGGCGTCCTGGAACACGTGGACCTGGCAGTGGAATCCGTGGCCGTTCGCGGCCCGCGGCTACGCGGTGCTGCTCCCGGACCCGGCCCTGTCCACCGGCTACGGACAACGCATGCAGGAGCGCGGCCGGGGCCAGTACGGCGGTCAGCCCTACCGTGACCTCATCGCGCTGACGGACGCGGCGCTGGCCCGCGAAGACCTCGACGCGGACCGGACGGGCCTCGCAGGCTGGTCCTACGGCGGCTACCTGGCCAACTGGACCGCGACCCGTACCGACCGCTTCAAGGCGATCGTCACGCACGCCGGGATGTGGAACCTGGAGTCCTTCCACAACGACACGGACATGCACGCGTACTTCCAGAAGATCTTCGGCGACCCGCGGACGCGGCGCGAACGCTACGAGGCCAACTCACCCCACCTCGACGTGGCGAGGGTGACGACACCCATGCTGATCGTGCACGGCGGCAAGGACTACCGGGTGCCGGTGGGCCAGGCCCTGGCACTCCACAACGACCTGCAGAAGGTCGGCGTGCCCGTCAGGTTCCTGTACTTCCCCGACGAGAGCCACGGCATCGGAGCACCGAACCACCTGCGGATCATGTACGAGACGGTGCTGAACTTCTTCGACCACCATGTCGTTGGACGAGAGTGGAAGCGCCCCGCACTGCTCTGAACCGGGCCGGCCTGAACCGATCTGGGCCGAACCGATCCAGGCCGAACCGATCCAGGAGTCCGTCGATGTCCGCAGCCGAACCGCCGTGCCCCGCCCGCCTGTCCGCCCACGCGGCGGTGAGCACGGCGCTCGGCCTGCTCAGCGACCGTCGGCTGGCCGACGCCGTGGCCGCGGCTCCCGCTCTCGGCTCCGGCATCGGCGGCAGATCGGCGGAGCTGGACGTGGACGGCGTACGCGTCTTCGTGAAGCGTGTGCCGCTGACGGAGCTCGAACTGCGGCCGGAGAACGTGAGGTCGACGGCGAACCTGTTCGGGCTGCCCCTCTTCTACCAGTACGGGGTGGGGTCGGCGGGCTTCGGAGCCTGGCGGGAGCTGGCCGCGCATGTCATGACGACCGGGTGGGTACTGAGCGGCGCATACCCGGGTTTCCCGCTCCTGCACCACTGGCGGATCCTGCCCGACGCCCCTCCCACGGGTTACGCCGACGCGTTCGGAGGCGTCGAGGGGGCCGTCGCGCACTGGGAGGACTCGGCGGCGGTGCGGCGCCGACTGGAGGCCATCGGCCGGTCCTCAGCGAGCCTGGTCCTCTTCCTGGAACATGTGCCGCACACCCTCGCCGAGTGGCTGGGCGACCATGAGGACGCCGTCACCACGGAGCCGTGGATCGAGGACGCTCTGACCCGCGGGACGCAGTTCATGAGTTCACGTGGACTGGTCCACTTCGACGCGCACTTCCGCAACCTCCTGACGGACGGAAGGCAGGTGTACTTCGCGGACTTCGGCCTCGCGCTGAGCTCGGACTTCGAACTCGCGCGGGACGAGGCCGAGTTCCTGACGGATCATCTCGTGTACGACCGCTGCTATGCGCCCACGCACCTGTTGTGGCACTACCTGCTCGATCGCGTACGCGGTGACGTCGACCGCGAGACCTTTCTGCGCGAATGGAGCAAGGGCCGCCGTCCCGCCGACTGCCCGCCCGGGATCGGCGCGCTCATCGACCGGCACGTCCGTCCCGCGGTGGTCCTGGACGACTTCCATCACCGTCTGCTGACCCGGAGCAAACGCACGCCGTTCCCCGCCACGGACCTCCGCGAGGCGCTCAACGACACCTCTGCAGTGCCGAGTTGACGGGCACCGAGCCGTCCCGTCGGCCCGCCGCCGGCGGCCCGTCACCCGGCGGTGGGCGCTGCCAGACAGTCCCCCCAAGCGGTGGCGAGGCCCGCCGGGATCTGCGGGATGGCGGCGCAGCCACGGGGGTCGGCCGGGAAGCCGTTGCTGGCCACGTAGGTCCAACCGCCCTGCGGGGACTGGGTGAAGTACTTCATCGCGGCGCCCTCGTCCTGGAGGCCCACCTGGTCGGCGAGCGTGGCACCGGGTGCCGGTGTGAAGCGCGTGGCGGCATAGGTCGTACCGTCGCAAGTGCCGTAGTAGAAGGTGCCTTTGGCCGGTTCGATGTGCGCGAGCCCCTGTCCGCCGGGGGATTGGAGGTATGCCTTGGTGACGGCGTTCTTCACCTCCTGTGGGACGACGAGCGAGCGGCATGCGGACGCGGGGTGAGAGCTGGTGTCTGCCGAGGGCTTGCTGTGCTCGGGAGCCGGTGAGGTACCGGCCGGTGCGGGGGGCACGTTGTGGGTTGCGGCGGGCGGGGTGGCCGGGTTGCCGTTGTGGGACAGTCCGGTCATCGCGAACGCGGCGCCTCCGATGCCCGCGGCCGCGGCGACGGCGATCACCGTGGTGACGGCCGAGCGCCTCCGGCGCAGCCGGTCGCCATGGGCGCGCACGCTGCCGACGGGCTTCGGGCTGGTGCGCTCCGCGAATGCGGAGGATCCCGTACGAAGGACGGATTCGAAGTCATCAGGCATGGTGGCGGGCCTCCTGATCGGTGGGTGCGATGTCGGAGAGGTACGGCGCCATCGCCTGACGTCCGCGCGAGAGCCGGGCCTTGACCGTGCCGGCCGCGGCGCCCGTCTCGCGTGCGATCTCGTCGACGGTCAGACCGACCAGATGGTGCAACACGATGGCCCTGCGCTGTTCGGCGGGGATGCGCCGCAGCGCGGCGACGATGGCCACGTAGTCGGGGTCGGCCCCCGGGACCTCGTGGGGCGCGCCGTGGCGCCGGTGGGCCGTCAGCCGGTTCACCGCCTTGCGCCATGTGCTCACCCGGATCCGGCAGGCGACCGTGCGCACCCACGCTTCGGGGTCGGCATAGCCGGACACTTTGTCCCAGCGCTGCCAGGCGCGGGCGAACGCCTCGTGCACGAGGTCCTCGGCCTCGGCACGGCTGCCCGTCATCGCGTACATCTGACTGGTCAGCCGCCGCACGCTGCCGGTGTAGAACATGTCGAAATCACTTGGGTCACGCATGAGCCCCCTCCGCGCCGTCCTGTCGAGGCACTCCTTGCCCTCAATGGCTTGTCACGCCTGGGGCGTGAGGAGGGTTGCATCCGAATCGCCTCCTCGTTCCGCGCCTCCACGAACCTCCGCGGAGCAGCTCATGATCCGCTTCCGCGTCCCGACGGAGAAGGCCGTCGCCCCGGGGCCGGCCAACCAAATGATGGTCGACCCGCCGGCCGAGGCGACGGCCTTTGCACAACGGATTGCGGGATTGCCGAGGCAGGCGGCGGAGAGCACCGAACGCGTCCTCAATCTGCACCTGGAACGCGCGGTGCTCGCCACCCTCGACTACGCCACGACCGCCGAGGAACAGCTCATCGGGACGTCAGCTTCCACAAGTGGTCCGCCGTACCGTTGTCGTCCCACTGGAGGACCTGGGCACCGGACGACGTGCTCATGCTGTCCACGCCGAGCAGCAGACCGCTGTTGTAGTTGGCGATCTTGTAGTAGCCGTCGCCGGACGGTATGAGCTGCCAGAGGTGGTCGGCGGTGCCGTTGTCACCCCAGATCAGGGCGGTGCCGCCGTCGGCCGTGCCTGCGTCCTTGATGCCGAGCAGCAGGCCGCTCGCCTTGTTGCTGATCTTGTAGAGGCCGGAGCCCGCGGACGTCAGGGTCCAGGACTGCGTGCTGCCCGTGCTCGACGTCGCCTGGACGACCGACGTGCCCTGGGCCGTGCCCGCGCCCGAGGTGTCGAGGGCCAGCCCGCTGTTCTTGTTGGTGACCTGGTACGTCCCCGCCAGCGAGGCCGAGCTGCCGCTCGGGGTGATCACCAGGTGGTAGCCGTCGGAGGCGTTCGTCGTCACGGGGACGGTGATCTGGCCGTTGCTCACCGTGTAGTCGGCGTCAGAGATCGTGATCGGCCCGGACACCGCCGTCGTACGGCCCTTGGAGGGCGTGTACTCCAGCTTCGCGTGCACCTTGCTGCCGAACGCCGACAGCGAGCCAAGTCCCTTGACCGTGACCGCGCTTGAACCGGCGCCGCCGCCGAAGATGACGCTGACCTGGTTGCGGGAGCCGTTGAGTGAGGCCGCGCCGTCGATGCCCGTCTGCGCCGGGGGAGTGGTGACCAGCATGTTGCCGGACATGTCGCCGTACCACTTGAAGAGCCAGTACGAGCCGTTGGGCGAGGCACCGGTGTCGGTCAAGGTGTCGCCGAGGGTGCCGTAGTGGTTCCAGAAGGCGAGCTCGGCGTCGTGGATGCCGGCCCGCTCGAACTTGGCGGCGTAGCTGACGAGCGGTCCGGGCACCCCGATCTCGGTGGGGGTGCCGTACTCCTCGATCGAGATCGGCCGCGGGCTGATCCCGAGGCTGCTCTCCAGCGCGCGGTACGCCGAGACGTGCGCGGCGATGTCCTTGCTGCCCTGCAACTCGTGCCAGGCGACGATGTCGGGCACGGTGCCGCTGGCCTTGGCGTCGGCGAGGAACGTGCTCATCCAGGACTGGTTCCACGCGGAGTAACTCGGGCCCTGGATGGGCGTCTTGGTGTCCTTGGCCCGGACCTCCTTGTACGTCCGCGCCCAACCCGCGTCGAAGGCACCCGCGTTGGTGGTGTCCCACGTCCAGTCGGGTTCGTTCCAGAGCTCGTAGGCGCTGATGTTGGTGGCGCCGGAGGACTGCACGGACGCGACCTGCTTGTCCACGGCAGACAGCCAGTCACTCCAACTCACCCACTTGTAGGGAAAGTTCGGATACCAGTCCGGCATGCGTACGACGACCTTGGCGCCGGCCCGTGCCGCCTTGGACGCCACGACGAGCGCGTCGCCCGCGGGCTTGGGCTCGCCGTTGGGCAGCTGGGAGCCGCCCGGTGCCATCTGCACGAAGGTGTTCGGCTTGAGCGCGTTGACCAGGCTGTCGGACGGGGTGCTCGCGTCGGCGAGGCCGTACAGGCTGCCGGTCGCCACATGGGTGACGGGGCGCAGGGTCTGGTCGGCGTTGACGACCAGGGTGGTGGAGGCGGTGGGGGCTGCCTGGGCGGGGGTGGCGGTGGCGAACGTGACGGCGGCGAGGGCCGCCGTACCGAGCGCCGCGGTCAGGCGTACGGGAACAGGAGGTCTTGTGCGGCTCATGGAAGGGGTTCTCCAAACGGAGGGGGATGGGGGGAATCAGTCCTTCACGGCGCCCGCGGTCACGCCCGCGGCCACATAGCGCTGTGCGAGGACGAGCAGGACAGCGGCGGGGACGGACGCGACGACGGCGGTGGCCATGATCGCGTTCCACTCCTGGTTGTTGTTGCCGATGTACTTGTAGATGCCGAGGGTGATCGGCCTCAGATCGCCGCCGCCGTCAAGGGTGTTGGCGAAGACGAAGTCCGACCAGGCCCACAGGAAGCTGAACAGCGAGACCGTGACCAGGGCATTGCGGCTCACCGGCAGCACGACGGACCAGAAGGTGCGGAAGGTCCCGGCGCCGTCGATGCGGGAGGCGGCGATGAGCTCGCCGGGGATGCCCGACATGAACGCCGTGAAGATCATGACGCCGAACGGCACGGCGATGGTGGAGTCCGCGATGATCAGGCCCCACCAGGAGTTGAGCAGACCGAGGTCCAGGAAGATGCCGTAGAAGCCCATCGCCATGACGATCCCGGGGATCATCTGCGCGATCAGCAGCACCAGGCCGAGCGCGCCGCCGCCGGTCGGACGGAGTTTCGCCAGCGAGTAGCCGGCCGGGGCGGCGAGCAGCAGGGTGAGGGCGACGGTGCCCAGGCCGATGAGCAGGCTGGTGCCGAGGTAGGGCAACTGGTCGTCGAGGACGGCCCGGTAGCCCTCGAAGGTGGGGTGCAGCGGGAGCAGGTCGGGCGGGTCCTTGCGCATGTCCTGCTGCGGGGTGAGGGACACGTTCAGCATCCAGTACACCGGGAACAGCATCAGCGCGGTCAGGAGAAGACCGATGACCGTGTAACGGCGGGCAGGCTTACGGGACTTCATGCTTCCTGCCTCCTCTGGACGCGGATGTAGAGCAGCCCGAAGACGAGCGCGATGAGGATGAGGATGTTGCCGACCGCGGCCCCGGGGCCGAACTTGGGCAGCAGGGTGCCGAAGCCGAGTTGGTAGGACCAGGTGGCGAGGGTGGAGGACGCGTCCCCCGGGCCGCCCTTGGTCATGATCCAGATCAGGTCGAACACCTTGAGGGTGTAGACGAGACCGAGGAGCAGGGTGATCGCCGACACCGGCCGCAGGAGTGGGAAGGTGATGCGCCGGAACTGCTGCCAGGCACTCGCCCCGTCCAGCGAGGCCGCCTCGTACAGCTCGCCCGGGATGTTCTGCAGGCCGCTGTAGAGGATGACCAGGTTGAACGGGATGCCGATCCAGATGTTGGCGACGATCACCGACGTCAGCGCCCAGTCCGGCGAGGTGAGCCAGCCGACCGGGTCGACCCCGATGAAGTGCAGGAAGTAATTCACCACCCCCGACTCGCTGTTGAACATCCACGACCACGTCGAGGCCGACACGATCAGCGGCAGCAGCCACGGGATCAGGAACAGCGCGCGCAGGGTGGGCGCGAGGCGGAAGTGCCGGTTGAAGAAGACCGCGAGGGCGAGCCCGAGGACGTACTGGAAGGCGATCGACACGAAGGTGAAGACCATCGTGTGCCGCATCGCCGGGCCGAACGTCGGGTCGTCCAGCACCTTCTGGAAGTTGTCCCAGCCGGAGAACGGCGCGTCCCCGGCCACGAACGACCGGACGGTGTAGTCGCGCAGGCTCAGGTCGAGGTTGCGGTAGAGCGGATAGAGATAGAAGGCGGCGAGGTAGGCGAGCAGGGGCGTCACGAAGGCGAGTGCGGTGAGGCGGCTCCTGCGCCGTTGCCGGCGGCGCAGGGACAGGGCGTCGGTGCCGCTCGCCCCCGCCGCGGCCGGTGCTCGCCGCGGACGGTCGACCCGGGCGATGGTCATGCCGGTCCTAGCCCTTCTGCGCGCTCGACTGGGCGGTGTCCAGGGCGTCCTGCGGGCTCTTGCTGCCCGACAGCGCGGCCTGGACGGCGGTCCACATCGGCTGGGAGATCGTCGGGTACTTGGTGCCCAGACCGCCGCTGGTGCGGCCGCGAGCCGCCGCGACCGCGGTCACCCACGGCTTGAGCTTCGGGTTCTGCTTCACCTGCTCGGCCTGCACGGCGGCCGTGGGAGCGACGTACTGCAGCGTCGTGTCGGTGGGCAGCAGATTCGCGTCGCTGGTCAGACACGTGACGATCTTCTTGCTGACGTCGTAGCGCCCGGTGTCCTTCTGCACGGGCACGGTCACGAACTCGCCGCCCGTCGGCACCGGCGCCGAACCGCCGTTCTGCCCGGGGATGTTGACGATCCCGTATTCGAAGCCGGCCTTCTCCGCGTTGCCCAGCTGCCAGGTGCCGTTCTCGCCGAACGCGTAGTCGCCGGTCGCGAACTCCTGCCAGCTGGTGGTCTGCGTGTTCTGCAGCACGTCCTTGGGGGCGTAACCCTCGTCGACCCACTGCTTCCACAACGACAGCGCCGCAACTCCCTTGGCCGAGTTGAGCTTGGTGAGATCACCGCCCGCGCCCCAGAACCACGGCAGGAACTGGAAGCTGCCCTCCTCCGTGTTGATCGCGGAGAAGGTGATCCCCTTCTTCCCGGCCGACTTGACCTTCTTCAGGGCGGCCGAGAGGGAGTTCCAGTCCTTGACGGAGGCCGGGTCGACGCCCGCGGCGGACAGGATCTTCTTGTTGTAGTAGAGCGCAAGCGTGTTGGCGCCGATCGGCACCCCGTACGACGCGTCGTCGATGGTGCCCGCGCCGATGATGTTCTTCTGGACGGACTTCGTGTCCAGACCCAGATCGCTCGTCTTGTTGAGGATCCCCGCCTCCACCAGCGTGGACACGACCGGGTTGTCCACCAGCATCACATCGGGCGCGTTGCCCTGCTGGGCCGCCAGCAGGGCCTTGTTGCCCAGGTCGGTGGTGTCGTACGGGGTGCGCTTGAGCTTCACCCCGGCCTTCGTCCCGCAGGAGGTCACGAGCTTGCCCCAGGCCGAGGAGGCGTCGAACTGCGGGTACGGGTCCCAGAAGGTGTACGTCCCTCCGGACGCTCCGGAGGAGGAGTCCGAGGAGCCGGAGCCGCCTCCGCAGGCGGTGAGGGAGGCGAGTGTGCCGACGGCGGCGAGCGCGGCCAGGAGACTGCGGCGGGTGGGTATCACGGGGTGACCTCGTTGTCGTAGGGCAGAGTTGAGGGTGTGTCAGGAGGTCGGCAGCCAGACGCGCATGGCGCCGTCCTGCCGGTTGGCCCAGGCGTAGTAGGGGATCGCCGTGAGCTCGACGGACTCGCCGTCCGTGGGGGTGTCATCGGTGTCGGCCGCCCGGTACGGCCACCAGCCCGCATCGGGGATGTCGCGCTGCCGCCCGGCCGCCACGACGGTCATGACCCCGCCGAGCAGGTCCGGGTGGTGCTTGACGGCGAGCGGACGGGTCGTGTCGAGGACGACGTCGTCGAGCCCGCCGCCCGGGTGGTCGACCCCCTCCAGGCAGTAGACGAGCGGCCCGCGCTCGATCGCCGCGCAGCCGCGCACGGCGTCCACGCGCGGGTCGGCCGCCGTGAGCCGGGGCTCCAGGCCGAGTTCGAGCACGAGCTCGTCGCCCGGCGCCCAGGTGCGGTCGATGCGCAGCCAGCCCTCGCTGACCGGCGCGTCGGTCTGGTCGTACGCCAACTCACCGCACCGCACCCGGAATTCACGGCACCACTGCGGGATGCGCAGGGAGAGCGTCCAGGGGCGGTCGGCGGGGGAGTCCTCGACGGTGAGGGCGATGGCGCCGTGCCAGGGGTAGTCCGTCTCGGCGCGCACGGCGATCGGGCCAAAGGCGTAGCGCCCGGTGACGTACTGGTGGATCTGCAGGCCGTCGTCGTCGCCGGTGGCGAGGTAGTGCTCCAGGCCGGCCAGCAGCCGCATCACGTTCGGCGGGCAGCAGGCGCAGCGGAACCAGCGGGTGCGGCGGGCGGACTGGTCGCCGCCGGGGTCGGTGTGGCCGTCGCGGACCTGGAGCGGGTTGACGTACAGCCAGCGCTCGCCGTCCAGCGAGACCCCGGCGAGGAAGCCGTTGAAGAGGGTGCGCTCGATCAGGTCGCCGTAGCGGGCCTCGCCGGTGAGCAGGGCCATGCGCCAGCTCCACTGCACGGAGGCGATGGCGGCGCAGGTCTCGCAGTAGGCACGCTCGTTGGGGAGTTCGTACGGGTCGCCGAAGTCCTCCCAGTCGTGGTGGGCGCCCAGACCGCCGGTGAGGTGGGTCTTGGTGGTGGTCATCGCGTGCCACAACCGTTCGGCGGCGGCCCGGAGTTCGGCCTCTCCGGTCTCGGTGGCGAGGTCGGTGGCGGCGGCCAGCAGATACAACTGCCGTACGGCGTGGCCCTCGACGTTCGTCGCCTCGCGCACCGGCACCCGGTCCTGGCAGTAGGCCTCGCCGCCGAGGAGGCCGTGACCGTGCCGGTCGACGAAGTAGCCGGCGAGGTCGAGGTAGCGGCGCTCGCCGGTCTCCCGGTACAGCTCGACCAGGGCGGTCTCGACCTCGGGGTGGCCGTCGATGCCGTCGATCTCCTTGCCGCTGCCGGGCGGTCCGAAGACGGTGTCGATGTGATCGGCGAACTTGCGGGCCACGTCGAGGAGTTCGGAGCGCCCGGTGGCCCGGTGATGGGCGACGGCCGCCTGGATCAGATGGCCCGCGCAGTACAACTCGTGGCCCCAGCGCAGGTCCTGGTAGCGCTCGCCGCCTTTGACCAGCTGGAACCAGGTGTTGAGATAGCCGTCCGGCTGCTGGGCGGCGGCGACCAGGGAGACGATCCGGTCGACGTCGGACTCCAGCTCCGCCGACGGGCGCTGCGCCAGTTGCCAGGCCGCGGCCTCCAGCCACTTGTAGACGTCCGTGTCCACGAACGGATAGGCGCCCTCGAACTCGCCCTCGGCCGCGCCCGCCGCCAGCCGCAGGTTGTGCAGGTTGCCCGCGGACTCGAGCAGGCCGGGGCCCTGGGGGATGGAGGTGCGCGCGTTGACCTCACGGCGGGTGTGCCAGAAACCGTCGGCCACCTCGGCGGTGGCGGGGCGCAGGGCGGCGTGGGCGTCGGGGCCGAGGCGGACCGGGCCGGTGGGGGAGGGCGGGGAGGAGGGCTGGGTGGAGCGGGTGCGGGGCATGGCTCTCCGGGAGGTGTATGGCGGGGCGGCAGGCAACGGCTGGGCAACTTGGTGAGCAACCGTTTTCCTCGTCGAAGAGTAGAGTGGAGTCGGGGAATCGGGGTCAAGGGTTCTGCACAAGTTTCTCTTGTTGCTCAAGGACTGGTACTCGACCCGGCCGCCTGCCACCATGGGCCGCGCCGCACCCTGCCGTGAACGATCATCGAGAAAAGGATTGCCCGTGACCGAAGCCGCTCCGCGATCCCCCTCCACCGGCCGGGCCAGGCTCGCCGACGTCGCCGCCCTCGCCGGCGTCAGTGTCGGCACGGCCTCCAAGGCCTTGAGCGGCAGCGGCCGTATGCGTCCGGAGACCCGGCAGCGGGTGCTGGACGCCGTGGAGACGCTCGGCTTCCGGCCCAACCAGCACGCGCAGAACCTGCACACCGGCCGCAGCTGGACGGTCGGGCTGATGACCACCGACGGCATCGGCCGTTTCAGCACGCCCGTGCTGCTGGGCGCCGAGGACGCGCTCGGCGCGGGGAAGATATCCGTGCTGCTGTGCGACACGCGGGGCGACACCATCCGGGAGCAGCACCATCTGCGCAATCTCATGGACCGCAGAGTGGACGGCATCATCGTCACGGGCCGCCGGACGGACCCGCGGCCGCCTCTGAAGGGCGTCGACGGCATCCCGATCATCTACGCGCTTTCCCCGTCCACCGACCCGTCCGACACCTCGGTGGCCTCGGACGACCGGGGCGGCGCCCACCTCGCGGTCGAGCACTTGCTGGCGACCGGCCGCACCCGGATCGCCCACGTCACCGGCCCCGAACACCACGCGGCCGCCCGTGACCGGGCCCGCCACGCGGTGGACGTACTGGAGCACTCCGCACGCCAACTCTCCACCGGACGCGTCCACTTCGGCGAGTGGAGCGAGGCGTGGGGCCGCCGTGCCGCTGACGCGGTGCTGCGCACGGCGCCCGACACCGACGCCTTCTTCTGCGGCAACGACCAGATCGCCCGCGGCGTGGCCGACGCGCTGCGCGAGCGGGGCCGGGACGTCCCCGGCGAGATCGCGGTCGTCGGCTACGACAACTGGGACACCATGGCCCTGGCCTGCCGTCCACCCCTCACCACGATTGACATGGACCTCACCGAGATCGGGCGGATCGCCGCCCTGAAGCTACTGGAGGCCATCGACTCCGAGCCGGTTTTGGGGGTGCACACGGTGCCGTGCCGGTTGGTGGTGCGGGAGTCGACGTGAGCCCGAACTGCCGTACTGGCAACCACCTTTGTGTCGTTGACGGACGCCCGGCTCGCCGGTCTCGCTGCGCAAGTCCGGGACGGCCGCCATGGGGAGCCCTCCGCGGTGCGGGTGTTGCCAGGTGCACCGTCGGCAGGGTGCGCAGGGCCATGGTGGGTTGCCGGAGGCCTTCGTAGCGTCGTGGGCATGGCTGACAACGAGAACTTCAACAGCAGGCGGCACGTCATGCGGGTCGCGGCGGGGGCCGGCGGTGCCGCGCTCGCCGCCGGCTTGGGTGTGCTGAACGCGCACGCGGCCGACAGCGATGGCGGGAGGGCCCGCCGCCATGGTGTGCGCACCTACGTACTGGTCCACGGCACGCACAGTGCCGGCGCCTTCTGGACGGCGATCGGCCGGGAGTTGGCGCTTCGCGGTCACCGCGTCGTCGCCGTCGACCAACCCCTGCACGGCACCGAGCGGTTCGTGCCGGCGGCGTACCAGACGCAGGACCTGCGCGCTCTGGCCACGGAGACCTCGCCCGTCGCCGCCCTCACACTGGACGACTTCGAACGGCGCGTCACCGGCGTCGTGCGCCGAGCCGCTCGGCTCGGGGGTCCCGTGGTGCTGGTCGGGCACAGCATGGGGGGTGTATCGCTCAGCAGGGTCGGCAACGCCGTGCCGGAACTCCTCGCGCACATCTGCTACATGGCGGCGTTCTGCCCCAGCCGCAGCATGCCCTCCCTGAACGCCTGTGCCGCCTCGCCGGAAGGGCAGCACGCCATCACCCCGCTCGACCAACTCGTCGGAGACCCCGAGAAGTTGGGCGTGCTGCGCCTCAACTGGCGTACCTCCGACCGTCGGGACCTCGCGGTGTTCAAGGAGATGATCTGCGCCGACTACTCGGACGTCGCGTTCCTGCGGGTGCTGGAGGGCATGCAGACGGACGAGTCGATGACGGCGTACGACGGTCGGGCCGTGGGGCGGGCCGATACGTGGGGCCGGATTCCCCGCACCTACCTGCGGTTCGGCAAGGACAGGACCGTAGCCACGGAGCTCCAGGACCGCATGATCGCGGAGGCCGACGCCCTCACCCCGGACAACCGCTTCACCGTCCACAGCATCCCCGACGCGGGACACCTGGGCCCCGAGGATCCGGCCCGAGTGACGGAAATGCTGCATGGCCTGCGGGTGTAACCGTGCGGGGGGCCAGGCCCGGGGAGCTGTTCACTGGACGTTCAGTCGGGCGACAGTTTGTTCGGCTCCCAGTGAGCACACTCGATTCATGGCGACTGCACAAGCTACAGACAAGATCCCTGGCGAGCTGAAAGACGTCCCCGGCTGGTTTCCTCCGCTGGACCAGATCCTGTTCACCTGGTTTCTCGAGCGGCAGGAGACACGCGGTTTCCAGGGCGACCTGGTCGAACTGGGAGCGTATCTGGGCAAGAGCGCGATCCTGCTCGGTCACCACAGGCAGGCCGGGGAGGAGTTCACGGTCTGCGACCTCTTCGGTGGCGAGGCGCCGGACGGGGCCAACCGGGCCGAGACGGCGAAGTCGTACTCCTCGCTCACCCGGCAGGCCTTCGAGCGCAACTACCTCTCCTTCCACGACGCCCTGCCCAGGGTGCTGGAGGCCCCAACGTCCGTGATCGCGCAGGAGGTCAGCCCGGACAGCTGCCGCTTCGTCCACATAGACGCCTCGCACCTGTACGAGCACGTCCACGACGACATCGGCGCGGCCCGCGACCTGCTGCTGCCCGACGGCATCGTCGTCCTCGACGACTTCCGCTCCGAGCACACTCCCGGCGTCTCGGTCGCCACCTGGGAAGCCGTGCTCAACCGCGGACTGCGCCCGATCTGCCTCAGCACCCAGAAGCTGTACGGCACTTGGGGCGATCCGAAGCCCGTGCAGGAGGAGCTGTTGGCGATGCTCAGGGAGCGTGCGGACTGCGGTCTGAGCGTCCAGGAGGCCGCAGGACACTGTCTTGTCCGCACCCGCGCACAGAAAGGGATGCAGCCGCCGCCCTTCCCGCACTCCCGGCACTACACGGCGGCCGAGTCGCAGAAGCCCCCTACACCGGTCGTCTCCGCTCCCACACCCCGCCGTCCTCGATCCCGGGCCCGCCGCATCGGCGTGGACCTGCTGCCCCCGATCGTCACCCGGGCGATACGCAGGACTCTCGCCAACTGAAGATCGCGTCGCGGCTTCGGCCCCGGCGTCCTTCGGCAGCAGGGCCAGGAGCTGTCCGGTGCGACCGGGCAGCTCCACTGCGATCAGGCGTACGCCTCCGACTGGATGGTGGCGTGTACCGGACACGGCAACGCGCCCGGCGTCAGCGGGTATCCGATCCTGGCGAGGCTGGACGAGATGAAGATCCTGGCGAGGCTGGACGAGATGAAGGAGGAGCTCCGGAAGCCCTCAGCCGACCAGGCTCTGGGTGCCGACCACCGAGATCAGCTCCAGCTTCTCCGCGGCCTCGGTGCCCGGTCGGGCCGAGTAGACGAGGATGTGGAGGTCGTTGCCCTCCACCCTGAGCAGGTCGCAGTCCAGGGTCAGCAGGCCCACCTGCGGATGCTCGATCGTCTTGCGCGAGGCCTCCAGCTTGCCGACGACGCCCGCATCCCACAGCTCGGCGAACCGCTCGCTCTTGGTGCGCAACTCCTCGATCAGGCTGCGCAGTTGCCGGTCGGCCGGATAGCGGGCGGCGGTGGAGCGCAGCTCGGCGACCATGCCCGCCTCGAAGGCGCGTCGTTCATCGGGGGTGTGGCGCACCCGCGTCGGCACCCCGAGGAAGTTGCGCCAGACACCGTTGCGTTCGAAGCCGCGCAAGCGGGACGGATCGCCCATCAGGGCCGCGTAGACCGGATTGGCCACGAGCAGCGTCATCGCCGCGTCGGAGACCGCGACGGGGGTGTCCACCAGCCTGTCCAGCAGACGCTGGACGCTGGGCGTGATGTACGCGGGCGCGAATTCGGGACCCGGGGGCACCAGCTCCGCCAGCCGGAACAGATACGTCCGCTCGTCTCCCGACAGCCGCAGCGCCCGGGCCAGGGCCTCCACGATCTGGGCGGAGGGGTTGCCGGACCGGCCCTGTTCGAGGCGCGTGATGTAGTCGACCGAGATCCCGGCCAGCAGGGCCAGCTCCTCGCGCCGCAGGCCCGCCGCGCGCCGGTGTCCGCCGGCCGGCAGTCCGGCCGAGTCCGGAGCGACCCGGTCGCGCCAGCGCCGCAGCGCCCTTCCGAGTTCTGTCGCAGCCATGCCCCCAGTGAACACCGCCGGGCGCGGATGTGCCTGGTACCCGCAGTCCCAGGAAGAAGGGTCTCCTGGCTGTCCGCGCCGCCGCGACGCAGGCTGGACGCATGACGACAACACTGATCACCGGAGCGAACAAGGGTCTCGGCTTCGAGACCGCCCGTCGACTCGTCGCAGCAGGTCACACCGTGTATGTGGGGGCTCGCGACGCCGAGCGCGGACGCCGCGCCGCCGAACAGCTCGGCGCCAGGTTCGTCCAGCTCGACGTCACCGACGACACTTCCGTCGAGGCGGCGGCCAAGGCCATCGAGGCCGACGGCGGCCTGGACGTGCTGATCAACAACGCCGGCATCGAGACGCGGGGCGAGGGCAACAGCGTGCCCACCGCCGCGACCGTGACCGCCGACCAGATGCGCAACACCTTCGAGACGAACGTCTTCGGCGTCGTCCGCGTCACCCACGCCTTCCTTCCCCTGCTGCAGCGATCGGCCGCACCGGTCGTGGTCAACATCAGCAGCGGCCTGGGCTCGCTCACCCACCTCTCCGACCCGGACCACCCCGCGCACTTCTATCCGGGTGTCGCCTACCCGACGTCCAAGACCGCGGTCAACATGCTCACCGTGCAGTACGCGAAGGCGTTCCCGGATATCCGGATCAACGCCGTCGAGCCCGGCTTCACGAAGACCGACCTCAACGGCAACACGGGCACGCAGACCGTGGAGCAGGGCGCCGAGATCATCGTCCGTATGGCGCAGATCGGCGCCGACGGCCCGACCGGCGGCTACTTCGACATCAACGGTTCGCTGCCCTGGTGAGTTGGAACTGAACCGGCCCGGGGCGCCGCGCCTTCCGTGCGCAGCAGCGCCCCGGCCTCGTCGCGGGTCAACTCCCGGTCGACGGCGACATGCGAGCAGTGCCGGCGGTACGACAGCAGCGACGGACACGGAACCCGGTCCGCACTGCTGATGGGCAACTGCGGGCGCGAACGCAGAAGTTGATGTGCGAAGCTGACGTCGGCCGATCGCAGTCCACCGAACGAGGCGGTCGCCGAGAGGAGTGCAGCGTGAGACAGGACGGCTTCCGTGCCGAGGAGATCGACACCAGCAGGCCGCACCCCGCGCGGATCTACGACTACCTGCTGGGCGGCAAGGACAACTACGAGGTCGACCAACAGGCCGGCGACTCACTCGCCGCAGCCGCGCCCGAGGTGCGAATCGGCCTGCGGGCCAACCGTGCCTTCCTGCAGCGCGCCGTCCGGTACGTCGTCGACAGCGGCGTCCGCCAGATCCTCGACATCGGCACCGGGCTGCCCACCTCGCCGAACGTGCACGAGATCGCCCAGGAGACGGCGCCGGACGTACGCGTCGTGTACGTCGACAACGATCCGATCGTGGCCACGCACGGCAACGCGCTGCTCAGGGGCTCCGGCACGACCAGCATCGTGCTCGCCGACCTCCGCGAGCCGCAGGTGATCCTGGACGATCCGGCCGTCCGCGAAGTCATCGACTTCGACGAGCCGGTGGCCCTGTTCCTTCTGGCGGTGCTCCACTTTCTCACCGAAGCGGAGAAGCCCGCGGAGGTCGTCGCCACCCTGCGCGACGCGCTCCCGGCCGGGAGCTTCCTGGTGCTCTCGCACGCCACGGGCGACTTCGCCGACCGGCGCGAGGCCCAGGCCGTCTACAGCAAGGCGACCGCCACCCTCAGTCTGCGCTCCCGCACCGAGGTCGAGCGGTTCTTCGACGGATTCGAGCTTGTCGAACCCGGTGTGGCCCAGGTTCCGTTCTGGCGCCCCGACACCCCGCCGCCGGCAGGGTCCGAGGACATCGGCATCTACGGGGGCGTGGCACGCAAGACCCGCTGAACCGCTGCTTTCGGCACGAGAGTGGCCACGGCTGCCGCGGCTCGCGCCGATCAGCCGGCAGACGGTACTCAACCGCCCGCGTGTCCCCGCATGTGCAGGGGCTGCCCAGGTCGTATCGAGCGCTGACCCGGACAGCCCCTGAACGCGCTCAGCCCTTGCGGGTGTTGATCTCCTCGGTGAGCTGGGGGACGACGTCGAAGAGGTCGCCGACGACGCCGTAGTCGACGAGGTCGAAGATGGGGGCTTCGGCGTCCTTGTTGACGGCGACGATGGTCTTGGAGGTCTGCATGCCGGCCCGGTGCTGGATGGCGCCGGAGATGCCGTTGGCGATGTACAGCTGCGGCGAGACACTCTTGCCGGTCTGGCCGACCTGGTTGGTGTGCGGGTACCAGCCCGCGTCCACCGCCGCCCGCGAGGCGCCGACGGCGGCACCCAGGGAGTCGGCGAGGGCCTCGATGAGGGGGAAGTTCTCGGCGCCGTTGACGCCGCGGCCGCCGGAGACCACGATCGCGGCCTCGGTCAGCTCCGGCCGTCCGGTCGACTCGCGCGGGGTGCGTGCGGTGACCTTGGTGCCGGTGGCCTGCCCGGTGAAGGCGACGGTCAGGGCCTCGACGGTGCCGGCGGCCGGGGCCGGCTCGACGGCGGCGGAGTTGGGCTTGACGGTGATGACCGGGGTGCCCTTGATGACGCGGGTCTTGGTGGTGAAGGAGGCGGCGAACACCGACTGGGTGGCCACCGGGCCCTCCTCGGACGCCTCGAGGTCGGTGGCGTCGGTGATGATGCCCGCACCGATGCGCAGCGCGAGGCGGGCGGCGATCTCCTTGCCCTCGGCGGAGGAGGGCACCAGCACGGCGGCCGGGGAGACGGCGGTGATCGCGGCCTGCAGCGCGTCGACCTTGGGGACGACCAGGTAGTCGGCGTACTCGGCGGCCTCGTGGGTGAGGACCTTGACGGCGCCGTGCTCGGCGAGCGCGGCGGCGGTGTTGGCGGCACCCGCACCGAGCGCGACGGCGACCGGCTCGCCGATGCGGCGGGCCAGGGTCAGCAGCTCCAGGGTGGGCTTGCGGACGGCACCGTCCGCGTGATCGACGTAGACGAGAACTTCAGCCATGGATCCTTGCACCTTTCTCAGATGAACTTCTGGCTTGCGAGGAACTCGGCGAGCTGCTTGCCGCCCTCGCCCTCGTCCTTGACGATCGTGCCCGCGGTGCGGGCCGGACGCTCGGTGGCGGAATCGACCTTGCTCCAGGCACCCGCCAGGCCGACCTCGTCGGCGTCGATCTCCAGATCGGACAGGTCCCAGGCCTGAACCGGCTTCTTCTTCGCCGCCATGATGCCCTTGAACGACGGGTAGCGGGCCTCACCCGACTGGTCGGTCACCGACACCACCGCCGGCAGCGAAGCCTCCAGCTGCTCGGACGCGGCGTCCCCGTCCCGGCGGCCCTTCACGACCCCGTCCGCGACCGTCACCTCGGACAGCTGGGTCACCTGCGGCACGCCCAGCCGCTCGGCGAGCAGCGCGGGCACGATGCCCGCGGTGCCGTCGGTGGACGCCATCCCGGAGACCACCAGGTCGAAACCGGCCTTCTCGATCGCCTTCGCCAACACCAGCGAGGTACCGATCGCATCGGTGCCGTGCAGGTCGTCGTCCTCCACGTGGATGGCCTTGTCCGCGCCCATCGACAGCGCCTTGCGCAGCGCGTCCTTGGCATCCTCCGGACCCACCGTCAAAACGGTGATCTCCACGTCGTCGTCGGAGTTCTCGGAGATCTGCAGCGCCTGCTCGACCGCGTACTCGTCCAGCTCGGAGAGCAGACCGTCCACGTCGTCCCGGTCGACGGTCAGGTCATCGGCGAAGTGCCGATCGCCAGTGGCGTCGGGCACGTACTTCACAGTGACAACGATCCTCAAGCTCAAGACTCTTTCTCCTTTGCAGACTTGCGTAGACATCACTGGCCGCTGCGCCGCAGCCGTACGCGATACGAGTAGTGCTCGGGCAGGAAGTGGCTGCTGGCCAGTTCGACGAGCTGGCCGGCGACCGTCTGGTAGACCCGGTCGATGCGCAGCAGTGCGCGGCCCGGTTCGCAGCCCAGGTGCTTGGCGATCTCCCCAGTGGCCTCCGCGACCGTGATGCTCTGCTCGGCCTCGGCGATCGGTTCGGGCAGACGCTGATCGAGCAGTCCGATGACGGTGAACGCGTTGGGCGTCCCCGGCAACGTCAACTCCGGTACGGATTCCAGCAGTCGGCCCACAGCGGGCGGCAGCCAGACCGACGTGTGGCAGAACGCGACGTCGTCGTGGAGTCGCAGGAACGACAGCTTGTGCACCCGGTCGGTGTGCAGGCCGAGCCGGCCCGCCGCGTCGACGTCGACCCGCCGGTGCAGGGGCGTGACGACGTCCATGCGGGTGTCGATGGACAACCCCATCAGGTCGTCCACCGAGCCGAACTGCCGCAGGTACTGCTCCTCGCGGGGAGCGGCGAACGTACCGCGCCCCGGCACCCGGTAGACCAGCCCCTCCGTCACGAGGTCCTGGAAGGCCCGCCGCACGGTCTGCCGGCTCACCGCGTACGTCTCGGCCAGCTCGGCCTCGGTCGGCAGCCGTACCCCGTCGGGATAGTCGTGCCGCAGGATCGCGGTCCGTAGCTCCCGCGCGAGCCGTACGTACGTGCTCTCCCGCTGTGCCTGCTCAGCCATCGAGACCGCCCCTCGCGACCAACTGCGCGGCGATCACGTTCCGTTGGATCTCGTTCGTGCCCTCGCCGACGATCATCAGCGGCGCGTCACGGAAGTAGCGTTCGACGTCGAACTCGGTGGAGTAGCCGTAACCGCCGTGGATCCGCACGGCGTTGAGCGCGATCTCCATCGCCGTCTCGGACGCGAACAGCTTGGCCATGCCCGCCTCCATGTCGACGCGGCGCCCGGCGTCGGCCTCCCGGGCGGCGTGGAGGGTCAGTTGGCGGGCGGCGGTGAGCTTGGTGGCCATGTCGGCGAGGTAGTTCCCGATGGCCTGGTGGCGCCAGATCGGCTTGCCGAAGCTCTCCCGTTCCTGGGCGTAGCGCAGCGAGTCCTCCAGGGCCGCCCGCCCCACGCCCAGTGCCCGGGCGGCGACCTGGAGCCGGCCCGTCTCCAGCCCCTTCATCATCTGACCGAAGCCGTGGCCCTCCGCGCCGCCCAGCAGCGCCTCGACGGGCACCCGGTGGTCCTCGAAGGACAACTCGCAGCTCTCGACGCCCTTGTAGCCGAGTTTGGGCAGGTCACGGGAGACCACGAGGCCGGGACCGTGTTCGGCCAGCAGGATCGAGATGCCCCGGTGCCGGGGCTCGGCGGCCGGATCGGTCTTGCACAGCAGCGCGATCAGGCCCGCGCGACGGGAGTTGGTGATCCAGGTCTTCGCCCCGTTGACGACGTACTCGCCACCCTCGCGGCGCGCGACCGTCGTCATCGCCTGCAGGTCGGAGCCGCCGCCCGGCTCGGTCAGCGCCATCGTCGCGCGGACTTCCCCGGAGGCCAGCCGGGGCAGGTACCGCCGCTTCTGCTCCTTTGTGCCGTACAGCAGAAGGAGCTTGGCGACGACCGTGTGCCCGCCCATCGCCCCGGCCAGGCTCATCCAGCCGCGCGCGAGTTCCTCGGTGACCAGGACGAAACAGGGCGTGGAGACGGGATTGCCGCCGTACTCCTCGGGGACGGCCAGGCCGTAGATGCCGAGTTCCTTCATCCGCTCGATGAGGCTCTCGGGATAGGTGTCGGAGTGCTCCAGCTCCTGGACGACGGGCTTGACGTCCTTGTCGACGAACTCGCGCACGGTCCGGACGACGAGCCGTTCGTCGTCGGACAGGAGGTCCAGGGCGCTCATCGGGCGGGTCTCCAGATCGTCGGGGTCAGACGACGGCGTCGGCGCGCAGCGCCTCGATGTCGTCGCGGGTGCGGCCGAGTTCGGCGAGGATCGCGTCGGTGTGCTCACCGACGTCCGGTACGGGATCCATGCGCGCGGGCAGGCCCGCGAGGTCGGCCGGCGGGAGCAGCGCCTGCATGGTCGCGCCGGGCACGGCCACCTCCTGCCAGCGCTCGCGGGCGGCCAGGACCGGGTGGTCGAGGAACGCGGCCACGTCGTTGACACCGGCGCAGGCGATGCCGATCTTCTCCAGGTCCGCGAGGATCTCGTCGGCGTCCGAGCGGGCGATGCGCTCGGCGACGATCGCGTTCAACTCCTCGCGGTGGGCGACGCGTTGGGAACCGGTGGCGAAACGGGGGTCGTCCGTCAGCCCCGGCCGGCCCAGGAACTGCGCGCACAGGGCCGCCCACTCGCGCTCGTTCTGGATGGAGAACAGCACCTGCTTGCCGTCGGCGGTGGTGAACGCGCCGTACGGGGCGATGGTCGCGTGCTGGGTGCCGAGGCGGGCGGGCTGGCTGCCGCCGTAGCGGGTGTAGTAGGCGGGCTGGCTGACCCATTCCGCCAGCGCCTCGAACAGCGACACCTCCACCGGATGCGTCCGGCCGGTCGTGGCCCGCGTGTACAGCGCGGTCAGGACGCCGGAGTAGGCGTACATCCCGGCGGCGATGTCGGCGACGGAGATCCCGACCCGGGCGCTCTCCTCGGCGGTTCCGGTCAGCGAGACCAGGCCGGTCTGGCACTGCACCAGCAGGTCGTACGACTTGCGGTCGGCCCAGGGCCCGGTCGTGCCGTAACCGGAGATCGTGCACGGGATCAGCCGCGGGTAGCGCTCGGCCAGCGCGTCCACGCCGAGGCCCAGGCGGTCGGCGGCCCCCGGTGCGAGGTTCTGGACGAACACGTCGGCGCCGTCGAGGAGTTGGTGCAGGATCTCCTTGCCGCGGGGGTCCTTGAGATCGAGGGTGAGGGACTCCTTGGAGCGGTTGAGCCAGACGAAATAGCTGGAGTGGCCGTGCACGGTCGTGTCGTAGCGGCGTGCGAAGTCGCCCTCGCCCGGCCGCTCCACCTTGATCACCCGGGCGCCGAGGTCGGCGAGCTGCCGGGTGGCGTACGGAGCGGCGACGGCCTGCTCCAGGCTGACCACCGTGATGCCGGACAGGGGGAGTTGCCGCACGTCATGCCTCCAGGTCCTGGTGGGGGAACCGTGTTCGCAGCACCTCGGCCGCAGCGGCCCACGTCAGCCCGTCCAGCAGCGCCGGTACGTCCGGACCGCAGGCGGCGGCCTTGGCCCGCAAGTCGGCCTCGGACACCGGGCGTTGGGGCGAGCCGGGCGGAAACGCCAGCTCGGTACGCACCTCGCCGCCGTCGGCGAGAGCGACGCGCAACGCGACCCGGCCGTCCAACAGAGTGGCGGTCTCCCCGGGCAGCAGGTCGACACGGACCAGGTCGACGAGCTTCTGCGCCTCGGGCCGCTGCACGGCGGCGTCCGTGAAGCTGTCGAAGCCGGGATAGTCGTCCAGCAGCGCGGCGGCCACCGCGTACGGAAGCGAGAACTTGCTTTCCAGACCGGTCGCCGGGCGGTCGTGGATGAGCGGTTGAACGGTCCCCGCGGGTGTCGTGACGGTGACCGCGGCGATCTGTCCATGGACCTGGTCGCGCACCTCGCGCAGGGCGGCGATGGGCCGCTGCATCGCGTAGCAGCAGGGGAAGAGCTTGACGGCCAGGCCACCGGGGACGGCCGGCGCGGCGGGGAAGTCCGTCGTGGGGGTGCCGCCGACCCGCTCAAGCCAGGCCTCCAGCGCCCGCGGATCCCCGGTGGCCCCCGCCCGCGCCAGCCGAGCGGCCCGTACGCCCGCGTCGGCGGCGAAGCCGACCTGCAGCGACTTGCTGTGCGTCCCGAAGGCCTCCTGGACGCCACCGGCCGCGGGCACGGCGAGGGCCATCGCGATGGCGAGCCCCTCCACGTCCAGACCGAGGGCGAGACCGGCGGCGACGGCGGCGGCCGGGGCGCCCGCGGTGCACGTCGCGTGCCATCCGGCGGCGTAGTGGCCCCAGCCGAGCATCGCGCCGAGCCGGGCCATGACCCCGGCGCCCGCCAGATAGGCGCGGGCGTCCCCGCCCACGGCGAGCACGGCCGGGACGGTCACCACGGAGATGTGCGTGGTGGTGTCGGTGTGCAGGTCGTCGAAGTCGAGCACATGGGCCATCGTCGCCCAGCGGGCCGCGTCCGGCAGCGGAGCAGCGACGGCGCGCAGGGGATGCCTCTGGGCGGCCAAGGCCACGGCGACAGTGTCGGCCAGCGCCCGCTCCGCCAGCGCCAGGTCGTCCGGCGTCGGGCGGTGGCCGTGGGCCCACTGCGCGAGGGCTCGGGCGACGGTCACAACGGTCCCCCAGGGGTTCGGTGCCTGCTGTGCGCGTACGGCCTCGTGCGGCGTCGTACGGCCGACAGATCCTCTGCGCAGATTTGTACGGCCAAATCCGCGACGCTGTCAACGGCGAACCCGGCGCTGTGACCTGTGTCTTACCGCACTGCATCGACGTGGCGAAGACGACATCCACACCATGCCGAGGCTTTGTACGCAACAATGCGGCACCTGGTCAGGCACCCCCTCGGGAGTTCCGTTGCCCCACTCCGACTCCGCGTCCGCAGCCGCCTTCGGCGTCCTCGAAGACACCGCCCGCACGTGGCGCCCCGACGACGTCCGTACGACCGACCCGCTCGACCCGGCCCCAGCGGCCGCCCTCTCCGCCGTACTGGACCTGCCCGCCCCGGCCGCGGGCGACGGTGATCCGCTCCCGCCGCTGTGGCACTGGCTGCACTTCCTGAACTGGCCCAGGCACAAGGAGCTCGGGCCCGACGGGCACCCCCGGGACGGCCTTTTCCTGCCGCCCTTGCCGCAACGGCGGCGGATGTTCGCGGGCGGGCGGCTGGAGGTCTCCGCGCCGCTGACGCTGGGCCGACCGGCGGAGCAGCACAGCCGGGTCAGCCAGGTGCGGCCCAAACGCGGCCGCAGCGGCGACCTGCTCTTCGTCACCGTACGCAGCGAGTTCCGGCAGGACGGGCGGTTGTGCCTGACCGAGGAACAGGATCTGGTCTACCGAAGTGGCGGCGACGCACCTGTGCCGACCGCACTGGCCCTGGACACCCAGGCCCGACCGCACGACGACGCATCCCCCTGGCAGCAGCCCTGGCACACCGACCCGACCCTGCTGTTCCGCTTCAGCGCCCTGACCGCGAACGCCCACCGCATCCACTACGACAGCCCGTACACGACCGGCGTCGAGGGCTACCCGGGGTTGGTGGTGCACGGCCCGTTGCTGGTCCTCGCCCTGCTCGAACTTGTTCGCAGGCAGCAGCCGGAGCGGCCCGTGCTGACCCTCTCGTACCGGCTGCTCAAGCCCATTTTCTGCGGCGAGCAGTTCCTGGCCTGCGGTGGCCCGGAGGGCGACGGGTCGTCGGCCCGGCTGCGCATTGCGAGCCACCGTGCCGAAGCCCACGCCGGGGCGGACGTGGGCTTCGGCTGACGGAAGGTTCCTTCAGGAATCGCGGCTGGGATCGCACAGCACCATGACCGCGCGGGCGACGAGTTCGCCGGCGCCGCCGAGCTCCTGGCGGTAGCGGCCCGTTATCCCTCGTAGCGTCTCGGCGAAGGCCGGGTCGTCGGCGCGGGCGCGGGCCGGGGGCGGGAGTTCCTGGGCCATCGCGCGGCGGCGTGCCAGCAGCGCGATGATCTCGTCGTCGAGGTGCTGGATCTGGGCGAGTGACAGGTCCGCCGTCAGACCGGCGGCGTGGTTCGTCATCACGAGGGATCTCCGTTCGCCTGCGGGGGCTGGTGGCCGCCCCCGTCCGTCCTCATCGCAGTTGGTCCTCCCTCACCTTGCCCGTGGCGTCGAGCGCCAATTCCTGTCGGAACGCGACGGTTCGCGGAACCCTGAACCGGGCCAGGTGCTCGCGGCTCCAGCCGCGACCACCTGACCGTCCGGCAGTCACCGATCGAGGCCTTTGCTCCGGTCGTGGGACGGTGGTGGGCCAGGATGTACCGCCAGCCTTCCAGCAGGCTTCCGGCCGGTGCCGGTCCTGTGCGTGCGGGATGCGCCTCCTTGCCGCCGATCGCGCGGATCCCGACGGCCGACAGCAGGAAACTGACCGCGTTCGCCATCACGGTCATCACCGGGCCGAACACCCCGATCGCGACCCCGCCGAGGGGCGGCCCGAGGATGGTGGTCGTCCAGGCCGTCGCCTCGAACCGCGCGTTGGCCACGAGCAGGTCGTCCCGCGGCACGAGCGATTTGAGGAAGGCCCCGCTCGCCGCGGTGAAACCGATGTCGGCCGCCAAGACGACGACCGACACAACCAGAAGTTGTACGAAGGTGAGCGCGCCCAGCGCGAAAGCGGCCGGGACCGTCAGCAGCGCCGCGCACCGGACCATGTCCATCCCGATCATCACCGGCCGCTTGCGGCGGAACTCCACCCACGGCCCGAGCGGCACCGCCACCACCGCCCCGACCGCCAGCCCGGCGGCCGCCAGGCCCGACACCTGGGCCGACCCGGCGTGCAGGACGAGTACCGCGATCAAGGGAAACGCGTCGAACGCGAGCCACGTGCCGAGCGCGCTCACCGCGTACGCCGCCCACAGCCACCCGAACCGCCGCCCCAGCGACTGTCTGGCCCTCATGCCCGCCTCCCCGTCCCGCCCCGATGTCGACCGGCGCCATCAAAGCGGGTAGCGAGGCGGCGGAGCAAACAACCGACCCACCCGGCACAGCACAACCAGACGTTGTACAACTGTGGTCGTGGATCTCGACGCAGTGCGCACCTTCGTGGCCGTCGCGGACGCCGGACAGTTCCGGGAAGCCGCCCTCGCCCTGTCCGTCACCCAGCAGGCCGTCTCCAAGCGCGTCGCCGCCCTGGAGAAGGACCTCGGGGTGCGGCTGTTCACCCGCACGGCGCGCGGAGCCCGGCTCGCCGTCGACGGGCAGGTCCTCCTGCCCCACGCCCGCGACCTCCTGCGGGCCGAGGAACGGGCCGCCGCCTCGGTACGCCCCGGCCGCCGCGCGCTGCGCGTCGACGTGATCGGCCGGCGGCTCGCACCGGTTGACCTGGTACGGGACTTCCACCGCGCCCACCCGGAGGTCGCGCTCGACGTCGTGACCCTCTTCGACGCCGACGCGGCGATCGCCGCGGTGCGCTCCGGCACGATCGACGCGTCCTTCCGCGCCCTCACCCTGCCCGCGCGCCGGCTACCCGACGGCATCGAGGCCGCCCGCGTCCACGACGAGCCCGTGCAGCTCCTCACCGGACCGGGCCACGCGCTGGCCGCCGCGCGGACCATCACCCCCGCCCAGCTGGCCGGGCACCGGATCTGGATGCCCGGCAACGTCGCCGGCACCGAGTGGGCCGCCTTCTACGACGACCTCGGGTCGGCGTTCGGGCTCACCATCGAGGTGACCGGCCCCGACTTCGGCGCCGAGCCGCTGCTCGACACCATCGCCGACTCCCCGCTGCTCGCGACCTTCGTCGGCGACCAGACGCGGATGCTCTGGCCGGCCGACCACGACCTGCGCCGCATTCCCGTCCAGGACCCGACGCCGGTCTACCCGCACTCCCTGATCTGGCGGGGCGACAACCCGCACCCGGCGCTCGGCCTGCTCCGCTCCCACCTCGGCTCTCCACGGCCCGACGCCGACACGTGGACGCCGAAGTGGGCGCAGTAGCCTTCCGCCCGGATCACCGCTCACGCCGGGCTCCGGCCTGCATGAACCGGCAACGGCCGACGGTCAGTTGAGGGTGTCGGGGTCCGGGCCGGTGCGCAGGCCCCGGTCGAGGGCGGCGATCGCGGTCATCTCCTCGTCGGCGAGGGCGAAGTCGAAGACGTCGATGTTCTCGCGGATGCGGGCGGGCGTGACGGACTTCGGGATCACCACGTTGCCGAGCTGGAGGTGCCAGCGCAGCACCACCTGGGCGGGTGACCTGCCGTGGGTTTCGGCGATCGTGGTCAGTGCGGGATCCGCGAGCACCGCGCCCTGGGCCAGCGGGCTCCATGCCTCGGTGACGATGCCCAAGTCGGTGTGCAGGGCGCGCAGTTCGCGCTGCTGAAGTCCCGGGTGCAGCTCGATCTGGTTGACGGCCGGTACCAGCGCACCGTCCTCCAGCAGCCGCCGCAGGTGGGCGGGCTGGAAGTTGGAGACACCGGCGGCCCGGATCCGTCCGTCGGCCACCAGCTTCTCGATGGCCTGCCAGGACTCCCGGTACAGGTCGCGGGCCGGGGTGGGCCAGTGGATCAGGTACAGGTCGACGTACTCCAGGCCCAGCTTGGCGAGGCTCGCGTCGAACGCGCGGAGCGTGGCGTCGTAACCCTGGTCCTCGTTCCACAACTTGGTGGTGATGAAGAGCTCTTCGCGGGCGATGCCGGAGGACGCGAGGGCGGTGCCGACGCCCGCCTCGTTGCCGTAGACGGCGGCGGTGTCGATGCTCCGGTAGCCGGCCTCCAGCGCGGAGCTGACCGCGGCGGTGGTCTCGGCGTCGGGGACCTGGAAGACGCCGAAGCCGAGCTGGGGGATCCGGACGCCGTTGTTGAGCGTGACGGTGGGGACGGTGCGGGTCATGTGCTGAAGTTCCTTGCGCGAGGTGGGGGTTGGGTCAGTGCCGGGCGGCGACCGGCGAGCTCTCGGCCGGTTTGGAGGCGGTCACGACGCGGCCGGCGGACAGGGGGCGGCGGCGGTCGAGGAAGGCGGCCAGGAAGGAGAGCAGCAGTGCGGCGCCGGCGAGGAGGGCGCCGATCCAGCTCGGGGAGGTGTAGCCGAGTCCGGCCGCGATGGCGACGCCGCCCAGCCAGGCGGCCAGTGCGTTGCCGAGGTTGAAGGCGCCGATGTTGGCGGCGGAGGCCAGCGTCGGGGCGGCCGAGGCCTGGTCCAGCACCCACTTCTGCAGCGGGGGCACGGTGGCGAAACCCAGGGCGCCGATCAACGTCAGGGTGATCGCCGCCAGGACCTTGTTGTGGGCGGTGGCCGTGAAGAGCAGCAGCATGAGGGACAGCGAGCCGAGAGCGGTGAACAGCATCGGCATCAAGGCCCGGTCGGCGAACCGGCCGCCCACCAGGTTGCCGAGGAACATGCCCACCCCGAACAGCACCAGCAGCCAGGTGACCGCACCGGCCGAGTAGCCCGCGACCTCGGTCATCATCGGCGTGATGTAGGTGATCGCGGCGAAGACACCGCCGAAGCCGAGGATCGTCATCGCCATCGCGATCCACACCTGGACGTTGCGGAAGGCGGCCAACTCGGTACGGATGCCGTCGGTCTCGGCCCGGCCCGTCTCGGGCACGAGTTTGGCCACCCCGAGCAGTCCGACGATGCCGAGCGCGGCCACACCGATGAAGGTGACCCGCCACCCGGCGGCTTGGCCGACGTAGGTGCCGAGCGGGACGCCCACGATGTTGGCGACGGTCAGACCCGTGAACATCAGGGAGATCGCCGCCGCCTTCTTCTGCGGCGCGACCAGTCCGGCCGCGACCACGGAGCCGATGCCGAAGAACGCGCCGTGCGCGAGGGAGGCGATCACCCGGCCGACGAGCATGACGCCGAAGGTGGGGGCGAACGCGGACAGGGCGTTGCCCACCACGAACAGGCCCATGAGGAACATGAGCATCTTCTTGCGGGAGACCTTGGTGCCCAGGACGGTCAGCACCGGTGCGCCGAGGACGACACCGAGGGCGTAGCCGGAGACCAGCCGGCCCGCGGTGGGGATGGAGACGCCGAAGTCACCCGCGACCTCGGGCAGCACGCCCATGATCACGAACTCGGTGGTGCCGATCCCGAAGGCCCCGATGGCCAGGGCCAGGAGGGCGAGTGGCATGGGAAGAACCTTCCAGGCGATTGCGTGTAGCGCTTACGAGCGTCGACAATAGTTGCAGACGCGGGATAATTGCAAGCGCAGTGAGTGTCTGGTGCGGGTAGCGTGCGCCTGCAACTATGTGCGCATGGGAAAGCCCCTGCGGCCGGCCACCGGGACGGTGACGCTCGCGGGGGCTTCAGGTGTCAGGCGGGCACGCCGAGTGTCTCGACCGCCTTGACCAGCGGGGCGAGCTCCGGGTTCCGGGCGGCCTCGTCCAGGGCTTCGCGCAGGGCGGCCTCGTTGGTCGGGCGGGCCTGAGTCAGCAGCTCGAGGCCGGCCTCGGTGACGTTGGTGTAGATGCCGCGCCGGTCGGTGGGGCACAGGTAGCGGGTCAGCAGGCCACGGTCCTCCAGGCGGGTGACCAGCCGGGTCGTGGCGCTCTGACTCAGGACTACGGCGTCGGCGACCTGCTTCATCTGCAGATGGCCGCCCTTCCCCTCGTGCTGCCGGCTCAGCACGTCCAGCAGGGAGTACTCCCGCACGCTGAGGTCGTGCTCGGACTGCAGGGCGCGCTCGATGTGGGCCTCGATCCTGCCGTGCAGCAGTGAGAGGGCGCACCAGCCCTGGGCGAGGGCGGTGAGCGCCGGGTCCGTCGCGGTCATGGGGCCTGAATCCTCTGCTCCGAAGTGGGTGTCGTCCAGGATAGGTCATCCGTGAAATTATCGGCGAGAGCAGATATGGCGCGCCCGCAAGTTACGTCGGGTCGCGGTCACGGGCGTACGACTGGTACACCCATGGCATGGCAGACGACGATCCCGAGCCTTTTGTAGTGGGACAGACGGCGCTGGTCGTACCCGTACCGGAGGCGGAGTCCGCGGTCCGGGTCTGGCGGAACCGCTTCGACCCGGTGGCCCGAGCCGGTGTCCCCGCACACGTCACCGTGGTCTTCCCGTTCCTGCCCGCCTCCCGCGTCGATGCCGGGACCTGCGCGGTCCTGGACGACATGTTCGGGCGTCACCGGTCCTTCGACGTGCGGTTCGAGGAGTGCGGACGGTTTCCCGGGGTGCTGTACCTCGCGCCCACCCCGGACGCTCCGTTCCGCCGGCTCACCGAGGCGGTCGTCGACCGATATCCGGAAGCCCCGCCGTACGGCGGGAAGTACGAACCCCACCCGCATCTGACGGTCGCCCAGGGGCAGGACGACACCGTGCTGGACGAGATCGAGACCGGCCTTCGCCCCGGCCTCCCCTTCGCGGCACGCGTGCCGACGGTCGACCTCGTGGTCTACAGCGGTACCGACTGGCAGCACCGGGCGTCCTTCTCCCTCCGGTAGCCGACCGGAGACCTTTCGGCACCCCGAAACTCCCTGGCCTGCGCACTCGTCGCGCCGGTATCGTCCGGCCTCCCGATCAGCCGCACCGGCGGCCGGTCTCTGCGGAGAGCGAACGCCATGACCAGCCCGCGACCGACGACGACCCTGTGGCGCCCCACGGGCCCCAAGGAGCTGGACCTGGTCCGGGAGTCGGGCTGGCGTGCCTGGCCGCCCCGGCTCCCCGAGCAGCCGATCTTCTACCCGGTGCTCAACGAGGACTACGCCGTCAAGATCGCCAGGGACTGGAACGTCAAGCACGATGGCGCGGGCTTCGTCACCCGCTTCGAGGTCGACTCGGAGTTCGTGAGCAGGTACCCCGTGCAGCAGGCCGGTGGCAGGACCATCCTCGAGCTGTGGGTTCCGGCCGAGGAGCTCGACGAGTTCAACACCCACATCGTCGGTGAGATCCAGGTCGTCCACGAGTTCCGGTGACGGTCACTGGCGCGCCAAGCGCCGCATCGTCAGCACCAGTTGAAGCCTGAGCCGCCCCTGCGGAGTGCGCAGCCGCCACCCGAGCAGATGCTCGGCCTGGGTCAGCCGGTCCTGGAGCGTGGAGTGGTGGACGGTGATTTCGGCGGCGGCCGCGCGCAGGCTCACTGTCGAGGCGACGGCGTGCAGGGTGGCGAGCAGCCAGGGGGCGGCCGCGGCGGCCGACTCCAGCGCGAGGACGTCGGGCGGGGGATCGGCACCCGGTACGACGAGGTCGGCGAGGAGCGCGACACCGCCGAGTTCGTCAGCGTGGACGACGCGCTCGCCCGGGTCCTGCGGACCGCCCTCCGCCGTGAACCGCAGCGCGGTCCGGGCGGCCGCCCAGGAGTGAGGCAGGTCCAGTACGGGAACGGCCGGGCCCACACCGACGCGGCCGGTCGGCAGCCCGGCGTCCGTCTGGGCAGGCAGGATTCGCGGCCGTCCGGCGAGCGGCGCCAGGACGCGTGCCGGGGCGGTCGGGTCCAGGCCCAGCCGACGAGCGGCGTGCAGCCGGGCCGGTTCCGGGGCCGTGGCGTCGAGCACCGTCTCGACCAGCGCGGGGTCGTCGACGGGCGCCCGGCCCCGCGTGCGGTCGAGGACCACTCGTACGGCGCCCGCGGCCCGCTCCAGGATGACCGCGTCGACCACGCTGGGTGCTGCTCGAGAGCGCTCCAGCCACAGCGCCGGAACGCCGTCCGGCGTCAGCGCCGCGGACGGCCAGGCGGGATCCGGCGGGAGATCCGAGTCCCTTCGCGCGCCGTCGGGCTCCACGCGTACGGCCACGTGCCGCTCGGCGTCGACGAGGCGGGCGGGCACCCCGGCCAGCACGGCGGCGCCCCGCACCAGCGTCTCCAGACCGGCTCGTGACTCGGCCAGCCGGTCGAAGTAGGCGATGACCCGGACGGCGGCACCGGCGTCGGGATCCAGCGCGGTCAGGCGCCCGGCCAGCTCTTTCATACGGTCATCATGCGCCATGGCGCACTCCGTGAGGAGTGGCGAGGAAGTCCGGCCGCGATATGCGGTCGGTGCGGCCGGACTCCGGTGCCGTCAGCGGGCGGCCCGCGTCAGCAGTTCTTCACTGCCTTGCTGCGGAAAGCCGGCACCCGCGCCGGAGCGGCAGCCGAGGAACACTCCTGACCACCGCCCCGCGCACCCGCCCGACGGGCGTCCTTCACCGTTCCAGGAGCCTGCGCAGCCAGACCAGATGTGCCGCCCGAGCCGCCTTCGACAAGGGAGCCTGCGGGGCGAAACCGTCGAAGCCGTGGAAGCCGCCGGGCCACACGTGCAGCTCGGCCACCCCGCCGGCCTGCCAGATGCGGGAGGCGAAGGCGACGACCTCGTCCCGGAAGGTCTCCGCGGAACCGACGTCCAGGAAGGCCGGGGGCAGACCGGTCAGGTCCTCGGCGCGTGCGGGCGCGGCGTACGGGGACACGTCCGGGCCGCCTCGCGCGGTGCCGAGGAGCGCTGTCCAGCCGGTCTCGTTGGCCGTGCGGTCCCAGACGCCGAGGCCCGCCATCTGGTGCGTGGACGGGGTGTCGTTGCGGTCGTCCAGCATCGGGCACATCAGCACCTGGCCGATCGGCCGCGGGCCCTTGCGGTCCCGGGTGAGCAGGGCCAGTGACGCGCTGAGCCCGCCGCCCGCGCTGGCGCCCGCCATCACGATCCGTTCCGGGTCCGCCCCGAGTTCCTCGGCGTGCTCCACCGTCCACAGCAGACCGGCGTACGCGTCCTCGATCTGGGCCGGATACGGATGCTCCGGCGCCAGCCGGTACTCCACGGACACCACGACCGCGTCCAGCTCCTGCGCCCACGCCAGCGGAACGTCCACACCGACCCGGTTGTTGCCGATGATCATGCCGCCGCCGTGGACGTGATAGACGACGGGCCGCGGACCCGCGGTCGCCGGAGTGGCGGGGCGGCAGATCAGCAGCGAGATGTCGGGCGCGTTCTCGGGGCCGGGCACCGTGCGGTCCTCGACCTCGAAGAACCCGCCGACGGTCAGGTCGAGGTCGGCCAGCATCTGGATGCCGGGGCCCTGGCGCACCGCGTCGATCTCGTCGAGCGTGAGGCCGGGGTGCACCACGTCCTTGATCAGCTCCAGGGCTGCGGCAAGTTCGGGGTCGAACGGGGGTGGGACCAGGGTCATGACGTTCTCCTCACGCACGGCGCGGCGGCTCTGGACCGTCATGATTCACGCATCGCCCACCGTCCCGACTGCCGCCGTCCGGCGGAACCTGCCCGCCGAACGGCGGGTGGCCGCTCGCCACCGGCTCATTACCTTTTGTTCATCTGTGCGGGGTGGAAGGGATCATTTTCGCCGACAACGCTGGCGAAACCCCCACTTGCACCAGGAGCACCACCCGTGAACGTTTCCCTCACAGTCTGGCTGTTGACCGTCGCCGCTCTGTGCGCCCTCGTGGCTGTCGACTTCTTCATCGGCCGCAAACCGCACGATGTGTCGATCAGGGAGGCGGGTGCCTGGACGGTCGTCTGGGTCGTCCTGGCCTGCCTCTTCGGGCTCGGAGTGTACTTCTACGGCGGCGGCGGGCCCACCGGCGAGTTCTTCGCCGGGTACATCACCGAGAAGTCGCTGAGTGTCGACAACCTCTTCGTCTTCGTCCTGATCATGGGGAAGTTCGCGGTGCCCTCGCAGTACCAGCAGCGGGTGCTGATGGTCGGAGTCCTGGTGGCCCTGGTGCTGCGCGCGGGATTCATCGCGGCGGGCGCGGCCATCATCTCCGCCTTCTCCTGGGTGTTCTACATCTTCGGCGCCTTCCTGATCTGGACCGCCTGGAAGCTGATCCAGGACGCCCGCAAGGACGAGCACGAAGAGGAGTACCAGGAGAACAAGCTGCTCAAGGTGGTGGAGAAGCGTTTCGGCGTGGCCGACCGCTACCACGGCACCAAGCTGTGGATCGAGCAGAACGGCAAGCGGGTCATGACGCCGATGCTGGTCGTGATGCTGGCGATCGGCTCCACCGACGTCCTGTTCGCCCTGGACTCCATCCCGGCGATCTACGGGCTGACCCAGGACCCGTACATCGTGTTCACGGCCAACGCCTTCGCCCTGATGGGTCTCAGGCAGCTGTACTTCCTCATCGGCGGACTGCTCAAGAAGCTGGTCCACCTCAGCTACGGCCTGTCGATCATCCTGGGCTTCATCGGCGTCAAGCTGGTGCTGCACGCCCTGCACGAGTCCGGGGTCCACGTCCCGGAGATCTCCATCCCGTTCTCGCTCGGCTTCATCGTGCTCGTCCTCGCGATCACGACGGCCACCAGCCTGTGGGCCGCGAAGAAGCAGGAGGAGCAGGCGGAACAGGAGCGGCAAGCCGAGCAGGAGCAGGAAGAGGGGACCGAGGCGGGACGCCCGGCCTAGGGCCTGTCTGACAATTCCCGTCTGCCGCGCGACGCCATGCACGCTCCCCCACTGCCTTAAGGGCGTGGGAGGTGCCCCCACTCGCCGCACCGGGCGCAGACCCGAGTACGTCCAGTACGCGGGTCCACGCCCGGCACGCCGAGAGCACGCACCTGACGCCGCGCGGCCCGGCCTTCGGCCGGACGACGGGAATTGTCAGACAGGCCCTAGCGGCGCTCAGTCCGTCTCGGGAGCGGCCTTCGCGCGCACCATCACACAGTCGAACTCGACCACCCGCCCCGTGGCCGCCTCGCGCGTCACCGGGTACATGCCCGTGATCTCGAAGCCACTGTCCTCGTACGTGGCCATGGCCTCGCTCATCTTCGGGCTGCCCTCGTACAGCCGCAGCACGGCGACCTCGGACTGCAGGCCCACGAAGTCCCCGATCCGTTCCCCGGCACCGGCGAACACCTCCAGGTCGTAGCCCTGTGTGTCCATTTTCAGGAACGGGCGCGGCTCGTCGATGCCGTCGAGCGCCTCCTCCATCACGCCGTCGAGGCGGCGGATCCGGATCTCCTCGGTACGGGTCTTGGTGAAGCGCTGGTAGCGGCCGCGGCCGTAATCGCTGGGCGGCAGCAGGGAGTTCATGGTGTTCCAGCCCGTGTGGATGGAGCTGACCGTGTCCTCGCGGCCGAGGCCGAGGTGGTGCACCTGCCACTCGGGGTCGTCCGCGGCGGCCTTGCACAGCCGCTCGAAGGCGTCCGCGGTGGGCTCGAAGGACACGATCCGGCCGGTGTAGCCGAACCGGCGCAGCCTCTTGGCGTACTGCCCGGCGTTGGCCCCGACGTCGAAGACGCAGTTCACGCCGTAGAAGTCGAGCATCGCGGCGACGTGCTGGGGGCACAGGTACTCGGCGGCCGCCAGTTGCAGCCGACGTTCGTCCCCTCCGGCCTGCTCGTCGAGGAGCAGCCGGGCACCGCTGTCGCCGAGCCGGACGCTCTTCCACTTGCCGAGTGCCTTGGTCTTCGCCACCACCCAGGTGTCCTTGCCGGCGCCGGTCACCGAGTATCGGCCGTGGTCCTGGGTCAGCAGGTCCGCACCGGGCCCGAGCGGCGTCCGGACGCGTCCGCCGCGGCGTGAGACCACCGCGGTACCCGGTCCGAGGTCGGTCACCCGCACGCCCAGTCGGGGCATCAGCTTGAGCATCTGTCGGTAAAGGGTCTGCATCCGGTCACCCTTCCAGACGTGACCTGAAGTGGTCGCTGCTTTGAACGAACTTGGTCCTGCCTGTGAACGCCGGTTGCCGCGGACGTCGGCGCCGAGCGCCCTCGGCGGCCGACTGGCCGCCGGTGCTTGACTTCGAGAGCGCTCGAAGACCTAGCGTCGCCGAGGACGGTGGAGATCGGGCGGACGGAGACGGGCATGCGAGTGGGCGTACACATCAACCGGTTCGACCACAGCGGGGGAGGACCCGCACTCGGCGCCGAACTCGCCGCGACGGGCGCGGCGGCCGAGGCAGCGGGGATCAGCTGGCTCTCCGTCATGGACCACTACTTCCAGATGGAGTTCAACGGCGGCGCCGAGGCGCCGATGCTGGAGGCCTACACGACCCTCGGCTATCTCGCGGGCCACACCTCCACGGTGCGGCTGGGCGCGCTGGTGACCGGCGTGACCTACCGGCACCCCGGACTGCTCGCCAAGATCGCCACCTCGCTCGACGTCCTGTCCGGCGGGCGCGCCACCCTCGGCATCGGCGCGGCCTGGTACGACCGCGAGCACGAGGGGCTCGGCGTGCCGTACCCGCCGCTCGCGGAGCGCTTCGAGCGGCTGGAGGAGACGCTGCGGATCTGTCTGCAGATGTGGGACCCGGCGGCGAACGGCCCGTTCGAGGGCAAGCACTACCAGCTTGCCGAGACTCTGTGCGTACCGGCGCCGGTCAGCAGCCCCCACCCCGAGATCATGATCGGCGGGGGAGGCGAGAAGAAGACACTCCGTCTGGTCGCCCAGTACGCGGACGCCTGCAACCTGATCGCCTCGTCCGCCGAGGAGATCAGGCACAAGCTGAATGTGCTGCGCGGGCACTGCGACACCGTGGGGCGGGACTACGACCGGATCCGCAAGACGATCGCCTACACCGGAGAGCCGGCCACCGAGGGAGACCTCGACGCCTTCCTGCGGGACATCGCCGACTACACCGGGCTCGGCCTCGACACCGTGATCCTGGCGCCGCGCCTCGGAGAGCCCGCCGCGTGGATCGAGAGCTTCGCGGCCCCGGTAGTTCAGCGGCTGGCCGAACTGGACTGAGCCTGAGCGGGCCGGCTGCGGGAGACGACGCGCATCCCGCAGCCGTCGATCACGCGGACCTGCAACGAGCCGCAGCCGCAACGGGTCCACACCGTGTGGCCCGCCCCGGTGCTGTGCCTCGACACCACCTGGAAGGGCTCGGCATCGTCGGGCCAGCCGCAGTGCGGGCAGACGGCGCCGGTCGTGCTGATCATGGCAACTCCTCGTACGTCCTGACTGCTGGGTCGACCGTCGCGACACAGCCAGGGTGCAGCCGAGGATTCGTACACGTCCAGGTTGACTTTGTGGACCTCACCTTGAAGCGTGGGCTTCATGATTGACCTGCGCCGACTGCACGTCCTGCGGGCGGTGGCCCACTACGGCACGGTCACCGCGGCTGCCCGCGCCCTGCACTTCACCACGTCCGCGGCCTCGCAGCAGATCCGCCAGCTCGCCCGCGACCTCGGCGTCGACCTCCTCGAACCGCAGGGCCGCGGGGTACGGCTGACCCCGGCCGCAGAGAGCCTGCTCGCGCACGCGGATGCGATCCAGGCCCGCTGGGAACAGGCCGAACTCGACCTGCGCGGCGAACACGCCCCCGCCGGGCCGCTGCGCGTGAGCGGGTTCCCGGTGGCCGTCTCCGTGCTGCTCGCCCCGATGGCGGTGCGACTGCAGGAGCGTCATCCGCGGCTCTCCGTCCGCATCCAGGAGGCGGCCGTGCTCGACAGCTTCGACCTGCTCTTCGAGGGCGAGACCGACCTGGCCGTCGTCGAGGCCACCCCGCACAACCCGCCCCTGAGCGACGCCCGCTTCGACCAACAGCCGCTCCTGGACGACCCGTTCGACCTCGTCGTCCCCGAAGACCACTCGTTGGCGGGGCGCGAGCGGGTCGACCTCTCCGACGCGGCGCACGAGGACTGGATCGCGCCGGTGGCGGACAGTCCCTGCCGCCCGCACGTGATGGCCGCGTGCGGGGAGGCAGGGTTCAGCCCGAACGTCGTGCATCACGCGCTGGACTGGAACGTCACGGCCCACCTGGTCGCCAACCGGCTCGGCGTCGCACTGATCCCGCGGCTGGCCCAGCTGACCCCGCACCTGCCGATCACCCGGGTGCGCTGCACGGGCAACCCGCACCGCAAGCTGCTCACCTGCACCCGCCGGGGCGGCCGGGAACGGCCCGCGGTCGCGGCCGCGCTGCAGGAACTGCGCGAGCTGGCGCCGACGGCGGTGGCCTGACATGCCAAAGGGCCGGAGCCCGTCGGCTCCGGCCCTTTGGCATGTCCGCACCGGTCAGGCGGCGGCGGCCTCGTCCGCGTGGCCGTGCAGGCGGGAGACCACCTCGGTCAGCTGCGCGGCGACCTCGGCGTCGTCGGCCGGGTGGGTCTCGGCGAAGCGGGTCAGCGAACCGGGGATGGAGAGCTTGACGTCCTCCAGCACCTTGCCGCCGGCGATGCCCACGGCCTTGCGGGTCTCGTCCTGCGCCCACACGCCGCCGAACTGGCCGAAGGCGGTGCCGGCCACGGCGACCGGCTTGCCGCCGAAGGCGCCGGCGCCGTAGGGGCGGGACAGCCAGTCGATGGCGTTCTTGAGGACGGCCGGGATGGTGCCGTTGTACTCGGGGGAGAAGAGCAGGAACGCGTCCGAGGCCTGCGCGGCAGCACGCAGCTTGGCGGCGGCGGCCGGGACGTTGCCCTCGACGTCGATGTCCTCGTTGTAGAACGGGATCTCCGCGAGGCCCTCGAAGATCTCGACGTCCGCACCCTCGGGAGCGAACTTGACGGCCGCCTCGGCGAGCTGGCGGTTGGTCGAACCGGCGCGAAGGCTGCCGACGAGCGCGAGGATGCGAACAGACATGCGAACTCCAAGTAGCTGAAACATTGCCGTAACGATCCGGACCGAGGTCCGTTTATGTTCTAGCAGCCTAACCGGACTGCGGTCCAGTTTTGTTCCCGATGCTTTACGCTGACTTCATGTCCGCCGCCCTGCCGCCCTTCCCGACGCCTCAAGAGCCCGTCGGCGAGGCCGAGTTGCTGCAGCTCGGGTCCGCCGAGGAGCATCCGTGCCTGCGTGCCGACGCCGCGCGCAACCGGGCCCGGCTGCTGGAGGCCGCCGCCCGGCTGATCGCGGAGCACGGGGTGGCCGGGGTCACGATGGAGGCGGTGGCGGCCGCCGCCGAGGTGGGCAAGGGGACCGTCTTCCGGCGGTTCGGAGACCGCACCGGGCTGCTGACGGCACTGCTCGACCATTCGGCGAAGAAGCTGCAGGCCGACTTCCTCGGCGGGCCGCCGCCGCTGGGGCCCGGAGCGCCGGCCGTCGAGCGACTGCGGGCCTTCGGTGTGGCGGTGCTCTACCGCGCGGTCGAACAGCTCGACCTGCAACTGGCCGCCCAGCCGGAGCCGACCCGCCGGTTCTCCCACCCGTCGATCCGGGCGCTGCACACGCACACCCTGGTCCTGCTGCGGCAGATCGTGCCGCGCGCCGACTGCGAGCTCCTCGCCCAGACGCTGATGGCGTATCTCGACCCCGCCCTGATCCATCACCTGACCAGGCAGTGCGGGATGCCCATGGAGCGGCTGGAGGCCGGCTGGATCGACCTGGTCGCCCGGGTGACGGGCACCGAGCCGCCCCGCTGAACCCCGCTCAGGCGTGGGCCGCGAACATGTCGAGCAGGCCCTGCGGGGCGTCGGCGCGGAACAGCAGCTCGCCACCACGCGCCGAGTCGGCCGCGGAGGCCTCGCTGCGGGGGAACAGCTTCTCCTCGTAGGCGGCCAGTGCGGCCTCGGTGTCGCCCGGGTGTGCGGCCAGGGCGAGGCCCAGCTCGGAGCCGTCGAACAGGGCGAGGTTGGCGCCCTCCCCGGCGAACGGGGACATCAGATGCGCGGCGTCGCCGAGCAGCGTGACGCCCGGGACCCGATCCCAGCCGTGGCCCGCCGGCAGGGCGTGGATGCGCCGCGGCACCAGTGGGCCGTCGGCGTCCCCGACCAGTGCCCGCAGGCTCTTGTCCCAGTCGGCGAAGTGTTCCAGGACCTGCGCCTTGGCGGCCTCGGTGTCGGTGAAGTCGATGCCGTCGAGCCACTCCTCGGCGGCCTCCAGTGCCACGTAGACGTGCAGGCTGCCGTCGGTCTCGCGGTGCGCGAGGAAACCCCGGCCCGCCCCGAGCGCGAACAGCATGCCGCCGCCGACGACCTCGGCGCTCACGGGATGACGCAGGTCCGCGCCCCGCAGGTCCGCCTCGACGAACGAGACGCCTGTGTAGGCCGGCTCGGCGTCGGACACGAGGGGGCGCACCTTCGACCAGGCGCCGTCGGCACCCACCAGCAGGTCCGTGGTGAAGACGCTGCCGTCCGCGAGGGTCACCTCGTGCCGGCCGCCGCCGAGCGGGCGCGCGCCGTCGACCTTCGCGCCCCAGCGGACGGTGCCCTCGGGCAGCGAGCCGAGCAGCAGGCCGCGCAGATCGCCGCGGTCGATCTCGGGCCGTCCGCCGTCGCCGTCGTCGGCCTGCTCCAGGTGTACTACCGCGTCCTTGTCGAGCACACGTGTGGCCTGCCCGCCCTGGTGGACGAGCGCCCGGAACTCCTCGTGCAGCCGCGCGGCGCGCAGTGCCGCCTGGCCGGAGTCGTCGTGGATGTCGAGCATCCCGCCCTGGGTGCGGGCGGCGGGGGAGGTGTCCAGGTCGTAGACGGCCGCCTCGATGCCGCGCACGTGCAGCACGCGCGCGAGGGTGAGGCCGCCGAGTCCGGCGCCGACGATCGTTATGGGGTGGTGGGTGGTCATGGCGTTCTCCTTCGGGTCAGTCGGGTACGGCGGTCCGCTCGATGCCGGCGAGCAACGCCCGGAACGCCCACGACCGGCGGTCCTCGGGCGCCCCCGACATCAGCTCGCCGCCGAGTGCGGCGATGCGCGGATGGGTGCGGTCCGAGACGTCGTGCAGGGCGCGGCGCAGGGCGTCCCAGTCCTCCTCGGCCGCCTCCTCGGAGTGCTCGGCGGCCGACGCGGTGGCCTGCTGCAGCAACAGGTCCACGCCCCACGCGGCCTGCGCGGGCGGGACACCGCCCTCGTCCAGGAGGGCCAGCAGCGTCTCGATCAGGTTCAGGTAGTGCGGGCCGCTCGGCCAGGAGGTCAGCGCGGAGCGGGCCAGGCTGGGGTGCGCGAAGAGCACCCCGATGTACGAGTTCAGCACCTGCTCCAACCGCTCCCGCCACGAGCCCTCGGCGGGGGCCGGCTCCACGGTCCCGAGCAGCTCGTCCAGGACGGCCGCGTGCAGTTCCGCGGTGTTGCGGACGTAGACGTACAGCGAGGCCGGACCGGTGTCGAGCTCCTGCGCCAGGCGCCGCATGGTCACCTTCCGCAGGCCCTCGGCCCGCAGCACCGCGACAGCGGCGGCAACGATGCCCTCCCTGGTCAGGGCGGGTTTGGCCGGGCGTTCGCGGCGGCTGCGGGGGGTGTCGGGGCGTTCTGTCATGCCCTCAAGGTAACGAACATGTTCGTTGCGAACAAGTACGTGACGAACATGTTCGTCGTGACCCAGCTGTGGCCTGGCCCACAGGTTCTGCAAAGATGCCGTACGTCATGGTGCAGATACCGAAAACGCCCGCGCCCTCGTCATCCGCGCAGCGCTCCGTGCCCACGAGCGCCGATGTGGCCCGCCTGGCCGGCGTCTCGCGCGCGACCGTCTCCTACGTCCTCAACAACACCAGTGCCGTACGGATCAGCGACCCCACGCGCCGCCGGGTCCACGAGGCCGCGAAGGAACTCGGGTACGTGCCGCACGCGGCCGCCCGCAGCCTGCGCGCCGGACACAGCCGCCTGGTCCTGATGCCCGCCCCGAGCATCCCGGTCGGCCCGCTCTACGGTCAGTTCATCAACGAGCTCCAGTGGGCGCTGAGCCGCCTCGACTACACGGTCGTGCAGTACGGCACCGTGGGGCTGCACGGCGACGAGGCTGCCCGAGCCTGGGCCGAACTGCGCCCGGTCGCCGTCCTGGTGCCCGGCGCGGGACTCGGCCCGCAGGGCGTGACGCTGCTCAAGCGCTCCGGCGCCCGCGCCGTCGTCACCCTCGGCCCCGAGTCCGTCGAGGGCGCCCACGCCCTGCTCATGGACCACGAGGCCGTCGGCCACTGCGCCGGCAGCCACCTCTTCGACCGCGGCCGGCGCCGCATCGGCGTCGTCGTGCCCGAGGAGGGCGGCCTGGAGTCCTTCTCCCTGCCCCGCCTCGAGGGAGTGCGCCGCGCCCTGCACGGCACCGACGCCACGGTCACCGAACTGCCCCTCGCTTACGAGGAGGAGGCTGCCGCGCGCCTCGCCGCCCGCTGGCACGAGCTCGACCTCGACGGCGTGTTCGCGTACAACGACGAATATGCGATGGTCCTGATGCGCGCCCTGCAGGACCAGGGCCTGCGCATCCCGGAGGACGCGGCCGTCATCGGCGCCGACGACCTCATGCTCGGGCGGCTGCTGCGGCCGCGACTGAGCACGGTCCACATCGAGCTGCCATCCGGCCGCGACCTCGCCGAACTGGTCGACCGCGCGGTCCGCACCCCCGGCTCCGCGCCCGAGACGCACAAGGTGCTGGGAGCCACGGTCGTCCACCGCGAGTCCAGCTGAACCACGGGAGGCGCGCATGCGCACGACGGTCGGCATCATCGGCGGCGGCCCCGCCGGGCTGCTCCTCGCCCGGCTGCTGCACCGCACCGGCATCGACTGCGTCGTCCTGGAGGCCAGGACCCGGGAGTACGTCGAGCAGCGCCAGCGCGCCGGAATGCTGGAGCAGGGCACGGTCGACGCCCTGCGGGAGGCCGACGCCGCGGAGCGCCTGGGCGCCGAGGGCCTGGTGCACCAGGGCATCGAGCTGCGCTTCGACCGCGAACGCCACCACATCGACTTCCCGACCCTCACCGGCGGCCGCACGGTCACCATCTACGCCCAGACCGAGATCGTGAAGGACCTCGTCGCCCTCCAACTGGCCGAGGGGCCACCCCTGTTGTTCGAGGCGGAGGCGCTTGCCATCGAGAAGCCGGAGAGCGCCTCGCCCGTCGTGCGCTTCCTGCACGAGGGCCGCGAGCAGACGCTGAGCTGCGACTGGGTGATCGGCTGCGACGGCTTCCACGGCATCGCCCGCGACACCTTCCCGGCCGCGAGCAGCCGCTCGTACGCGCACGACTACCCGTACTCCTGGCTCGGGATCCTCGCCGACGTGGCACCGTCCTGCGACGAACTGATCTACGCGCGCGGGGAGGACGGCTTCGCCCTGCACAGCATGCGCTCCCCGCACGTCTCCCGCCTCTACCTGCAGGTCCCGAACGGCACCGATCCCGAGGACTGGCCCGAGGACCGCATCTGGGACGAACTCGCCGCCCGTTTCGCCATCGACGCCGACTGGACGCTGCACCGCGGCCCGATCACCGCCAAGTCCGTGACACCGATGCGCAGTTACGTCCACGAACCGATGCGCCACGGACGGCTGCTGCTGGCCGGCGACGCCGCCCACATCGTGCCGCCGACCGGCGCCAAGGGCCTCAACCTCGCCGTCTCCGACGTCCGCGTCCTCGGCCGCGCCTTCGCCGAGCTGCACCGCACCGGATCCGAGCAACTCCTCGACGCCTATTCGGACATGTGCCTCGCGCGCGTGTGGCAGGCCACGCGCTTCTCGTACGACATGACTAGGATGTTGCATGCTCAACCAGATGGGGATGCGTTCGAGAACCGGCTGCAGCTGTCACGTCTGCGCCGGATCGCCGCGTCCCGCCACGCCGCCGCCGAACTGGCCGCGAACTACACGGGACTTCCGCTCATGACCTGAGTCCCGCCGGTGACGAAACGGAGAGCCGTCATGCCGTTGCTCGATCCCAAGACCTGGCAGTCCCGGCCCTTGTCGGGCCCGGAGTACGCCGTGACAGAGCCCGCCACCGGGGACACCCTCGCCACCGTCACCCTCGCCTCGGCCGAGGAGGTCGGCACGGCCGCCGAGGCCGCCCGCGCCGCTCAGGCCGAGTGGGCCCGCGTCCCGCACTTCGTCCGCGCCGGTGTTCTGCGCAAGGCCGGCGACCTGTTCGCCGCGCACGCCGACGAGCTGCGCGACTGGATCGTCCGTGAGTCCGGGTCCATTCCCGGCAAGGCCGACTTCGAGCTGCACGTCGCCGCCCAGGAGTGCTACGAGGCCGCCGCGCTCGCCTCCCGCCCGGCCGGACAGATCCTGCCCAGCGAGGCGCCCCGGCTGTCGTACACGCGACGTGTCCCGGTCGGCGTGGTCGGCGTGATCTCGCCGTTCAACGCGCCGCTGATCCTCTCGATCCGCTCGGTCGCCCCGGCGCTCGCGCTCGGCAACGCAGTCGTCCTCAAGCCGGACCCGCGCACGGCGGTCTGCGGCGGACTCTCCCTCGCCGCGGTCTTCGCGGAGGCGGGCCTGCCGGAGAACCTGCTGCACGTGCTGCCGGGCGGCCCCGACGTCGGCCAGGCCCTGGTCGCGGACCCGAGGGTCCCCGTCATCTCCTTCACCGGCTCCACGGCGGCGGGCCGTGCGGTCGGCGAGGCGGGCGGCCGCCACCTCAAGCGCGTACACCTGGAACTCGGCGGCAACTCCGCCCTGGTCGTCCTCGAGGACGCCGACATCGACGCGGTGATCTCCACGGCCGCCTGGGGTTCGTTCTTCCACCAGGGCCAGATCTGCATGACGACCGGCCGGCACCTCGTCCACCAGTCCCTCTACGAGGACTACGTCGAGCGTCTCGCCGCCAAGGCCGACGCGCTCGCCGTCGGCGACCCGCACCGGGAGCAGGTCCACCTCGGCCCCATCATCGACGACGCCCAGCTCGCCAAGGTGCACGGTCTCGTGGAGGCCAGCACGTCCCGCGGCGCCAAGCTGGCCGCGGGCGGCACCCACGACCGGCTCTTCTACCGGCCGACGGTGCTCGCGGGCGTCGACGACCACACCCCCGCATACGCCGAGGAGGTCTTCGGCCCGGTGGCGCCCGTACGGTCCTTCACCACCGCCGACGAGGCGGCGGCCCTGGCGGGGAACGGGGAGTACGGCCTCTCGCTGGGCATCGTCACCCGTGACACGGCCCGCGGTCTCGACCTCGCCGAGCGCATCCCGACCGGCATCGTCCACATCAACGACCAGACGGTGAACGACGAGGCCGTGGCGCCCTTCGGCGGCATCGCCGCGTCCGGCACCGGCGCCCGCTTCGGCGGCGAGGCCAACCTGGAGGCCTTCACCGACGTGCGCTGGACGACGGTGCGCGGAGACGTGGCGTCGTATCCCTTCTAGCGCTCGGCGCGCAGGGGCTTACTGGCCGTTCTGCTCGGCCTGGGCCTGCTGCTCCGCGACCGCCTTGCGGACCTCGTCCATGTCCAGCTTGCGGGCCTGGCCGATGACATCGGTCAAGGCGGTCTCGGGCAGGGCGCCCGGCTGCGCGAACACGGCGACCTGGTCGCGGACGATCATCAGCGTCGGGATCGACTGGATACCGAAGGCCGCGGCCAGCTCCGGCTGCGCCTCGGTGTCGATCTTGCCGAACACCAGGTCCGGGTTCTCCTCGGCCGCCTTCTCGTAGACGGGGGCGAACTGACGGCACGGCCCGCACCAGGACGCCCAGAAGTCGATCAGGACGAACTCGTTGTCCGTGACCGTCTGGTCGAAGTTCTCCTTGGTGAGCTCCACGGTGCTGCTCATGACGCGAATCCCTCTTCCTGCTGTCGGGGCCAAGCCGTCGGCACAACACGGCCGACCGGGCACATATTCCGCGCCCCTACCCGTGTGGCCTGAGCGCACACCACCCTCCAGACTGACTCCATGACGGAAACGGAAACCATCGCTTACGACGTCGTCGTGCTCGGAGCCGGGCCCGTGGGGGAGAACGTGGCCGACCGTACGCGCGCGGCCGGCCTGTCCACCGCGGTCGTGGAGAGCGAGCTGGTCGGCGGCGAGTGCTCGTACTGGGCCTGCGTTCCCAGCAAGGCCCTGTTGCGCCCGGCCATCGCCCGTGCGGAGGCCCGCCGCGTGCCCGGCCTGCGTCAGTCGGTGCAGGGCCCCCTCGACGCGGCCGCGGTCCTGGCGCACCGCAACTACTACACCTCCGACTGGCACGACGACGGCGCGGCCCAGTGGCTGGAGGGCATCGGCGCCGACCTCCACCGCGGCCACGGCCGCCTGACCGGTCCGCGCACGGTGACCGTCACCGGCTCGGACGGCGAGCGGAAGATCCTCACCGCCCGGCACGCCGTCGCCGTGTGCACCGGCACCGACGCCGTGCTGCCCGACCTGCCGGGCCTCGCCGAGGTCAAGCCGTGGACCAGCAGGAACGCGACGAGTGCGCAGGCCGTGCCCGGCCGTCTCGTGGTGGTCGGCGGGGGAGTGGTCGCCACCGAGATGGCCACCGCCTGGCAGGCCCTCGGCTCACAGGTCACCGTCCTCGTCCGTGGCAAGGGCCTGCTCAACCGCATGGAGCCGTTCGCCGGCGAGTTCATCGCCGAAGCCCTCACGGAGGCCGGCGCGGACATCCGTACCGGCACGTCGGTCGAGTCGGTCACCCGCGAGAACGGCACGGTCGTGGTGGTGACCGACACCGGCGACCGTATCGAGGCCGACGAGATCCTCTTCGCCACGGGCCGCGCGCCGAAGACCGGCGACATCGGCCTGGACACGGTCGGCCTGGAGCCGGGCAGTTGGCTGCCGGTGGACGACAGCATGCTGGTGTCCGGCAGCGACTGGCTCTACGCCGTCGGCGACATCAACCACCGCGCGCTCCTGACCCACCAGGGCAAGTACCAGGCCCGCATCGCGGGCGCCGCCATCGCCGCCCGCGCCTCCGGCGTACCGATCCTGGAGTCGGACCCCTGGGGCGCCCACGCCGCGACGGCCGACCACCACGCCGTCCCCCAGGTCGTCTTCACCGACCCGGAGGCGGCCGCCGTGGGTCTCTCCCTCGCGGAGGCGGAACAGGCCGGGTACCGGGTACGGGCCGTGGACGTCGACATGACCTCCGCGTCCGGCGCCGGCCTGTACGCCGACGGCTACCGCGGTCGCGCCCGCATGGTCGTGGACCTGAACGAGGAGATCCTGCGCGGCGTCACCTTCGTCGGTCCGGGCGTCGGCGAACTCATCCACTCGGCGACCGTCGCGGTCGCCGGCCAGGTCCCGATCAGCCGGCTGTGGCACGCGGTGCCGTCCTTCCCGACCATCAGTGAGGTCTGGCTGCGACTGCTGGAGGCGTACCGGGACAACTGACGTCCGCCGCAAGGGACTTCACGCGGGCACCACCAGCTCCAGGTAGTCCTCGCTCCACACGTCCTGCTCCGACTCCGGCAGCAACAGCGCCCGGTCCGGGCGCAGCGCCTCGATGGCGGCCACGTCGTGGGTGACCATGACGATCGCGCCCGGATACGTGCCCACCGCTGCCAGGACCTCGGCGCGGGACGCCGGGTCCAGGTTGTTGGTGGGCTCGTCCAGGAGGAGCACGTTGGCACCGGAGTGGACGAGACCCGCCAGGGCGAGGCGGGTCTTCTCCCCGCCGGACAGCACGGCCACGCGCTTGTGGGCGTCGCCCCCCGAGAACAGGAACAAGCCCAGCACACGCCGCACTTCACCATCGGTGAGATGGGGCGCGGCGGACGCGAGATGCTCCGCGACCGTCAACTCCGGCTCCAGCGTGTCGTGTTCCTGCGCGAAGTAACCGATCCGCAGCCCGTGCCCGGGCGCCACCCTGCCGCTGTCGGGCGCGACACGACCAGCCAGGATCCTCAACAGGGTCGTCTTTCCCGCCCCGTTGGGACCGAGGACGACCAGACGGCTGCCCCGCTCGACGGCCAGGTCCACCCCGTCGAGGACGCGATGATCGCCGTACACCTTCGTCAGGCCGACCGCCCCCAGGGGGATGCGGCCACAAGGCGCGGGCTCGGGCAGCCGGATCCGCGCCACCTTGTCGGCGCGCCGTGCCGGTTCGAGGTCGGTGAGCAGGCGGTCGGCACGGCGGGCCATGTTCTTCGCGGCCACCGCCGTGGACACCCGGGCCCTCATCCGGTTGGCCTGGGCGTGCAGCGACGCCGCCTTCCGCTCGGCGTGCGCCCGCTCCCGAGTACGCCGCCGCTCGTCGGCATCGCGCTGGGCGAGATAGGCGTCCCAGCCCGTGTTGTGGACGTCGATCGTCCTGCGTTGCGGGTCCAGGTGGAAGACCCGGTTGACGGTGTCGGAGAGCAGGGACGTGTCATGGCTGATGAGCACCAGTCCTGACTGACAGTCCGTCAGGAAGGCACGCAGCCAGGCGATCGAGCTCGCGTCCAGATGGTTCGTCGGCTCGTCCAGCAGCAGTGTGCCGTGCTCCGCGAACAGGATGCGGGCCAGCTCCACGCGGCGCCGCTGCCCGCCCGAGAGCGCGCCGAGCGGCTGCTCGACCAGGCGGTTCGGCAGCCCCAGCCCGGCAGCGATCCGAGCGGCCTCGGCCTGGGCCGCATAACCGCCGCGGGCCTGGAACTCGGCCTCCGCACGCACATAGGCGTTCATCGCCGGCTCCGACCCGTCGGCCATCGCCGCCTCGGCACGGTGCAGAGCACGCACGGCCACGTCGAGACCGCGCGCGGACAGGATGCGGTCGGTGACCGTGACCGCAGGGTCGGCCGCGCGCGAGTCCTGCGGCAGATGGCCGACGTCACCGGTACGGCTGACGGTCCCGGCGGCCGGACGCAGCGTGCCCGCAAGGGTGTTGAGCAGCGTGGTCTTGCCGGCGCCGTTGCGGCCCACCAGGCCGATGCGGTCGCCGGGGGAGATGTGGAAGGAAAGGCCGGACAGCAGCAGACGAGCGCCGACGCGCACGTCGACACCACCAACGGTGATCATGAGAAACGCTCCGAAGATCAGCAAGAGGGCACACGGGTGACGTGAGTGCGGGTTCTCAGCTAGGAAATTCGGGGCGTAGACATGCAGCCACGGTAGCGAGGGCGCTGCGGTGAGCGCCTCTGCTTTTTGACCTGCGGCAACTCCGGTTTACAGCAACTCCGACCTACGGAAGTTCCGACTTACGACAGCTCCGACTTACGGCAGCTCGAAGCCGAGCGCCTGCGCCGCCTCCTCCGGGGTCGGCTGCGTCCACCGCTCGGCCATCGTCTGGTTCGAGGACAGCGAACGCAGCTCCGCGCGGTCGAGATACAGCATCCCGTCCAGGTGGTCCGTCTCGTGCTGCACGATCCGGGCGGGCCAGCCGGTGAACACCTCGTCCACCGGGTGCCCGTGCTCGTCCTCACCCGTCAGCCGCACTTCGGCGGGCCGCGCCACCACCGCCTGCCAGCCGGGCACGCTCAGGCAGCCCTCGAAGAAGGCGACCCGATCCGAACCGACGGGCTCGTACGAGGGGTTGACCAGTACCCGGAACGGCTGCGGTACCCGGCCGCGGGCCACCCGTACCTCGTCCGGCACCGGCGCCGGGTCCTCGATCACCGCGATCCGCAGCGGCACACCGACCTGCGGGGCGGCGACGCCCACGCCCGGCGCCTCGTGCATGGTGACGCGCAGGGCCTCGACGAAGCGGGCCAGCAGGGCGGGATCGAGTTGGCCGTCGAAGCGCTCGGTGACGCGCCTCAGCACCGGGTCGCCGGCCGCCACGATGGGCAACGGGCCACCGACGGCGAGGAGTTCCTCGACCTGTTCGGCAAGGGGCACGTGGTTACGGGGAGTTGCCATCCGGCCAGGATGCCATGGCGTCGAGCGACAGACGTCTTCACGTGTGACGCACGCCACTTGTATCTCCGGGAACTCGGCGCCCTCCGCCCCCGACTACTGGACCGCTACGCCACCCACGTCCCCGTCCCCCGGAGAAGCCCGCCGATGTCCACAGCTCCTCCCTCGACCACCACGGACGAGGCCCCGCAACCGGCCGCCGCCCCGGCGCCGTCCCCCAGCCGATGGGCGCCGCTCCGCCCGCTGGTGCTGCGTCTGCACTTCTACGCCGGAGTGCTCGTCGCACCGTTCCTGCTCATCGCCGCGGTCACCGGCTTCCTGTACGCAGGCGCGATCCAGGCCGAGCGGCTCGTGTACGCGCACGAGATGACCGTCGCGAAGGTGGGCGACACCGAGCTGCCGATCTCCGAGCAGGTGGCCGCCGCCCGCAAGGCCTACCCGGAGGGCACCGTCTCGGCCGTACGGCCCTCTCCGGGGGCCGATGCCACCACGCGCGTGCTGCTGTCCGGCGTCAAGGGCGTCAACCCGGACCATTCCTTCGCCGTTTTCGTCGACCCGTACACCGGCAAGGTGCGCGGTGCCCTCGAACAGTACGGATCCACGGGCGCGTTGCCGCTGCGCACCTGGATCGACGAGTTCCACCGCGATCTCCGCCTCGGCGACACCGGCCGCCTCTACAGCGAGTTCGCCGCGAGCTGGCTGTGGGTGATCGCGGGCGGCGGTCTGGTGCTGTGGTTCTCCCGCCGACGGGTCCTGCGCAAGGTGCGCGGCACCGGCGGACGGCGCCGCACGCTCGGCCTGCACGGCACCGTCGGGGTCTGGGCCGCCGCCGGGTTCATCTTCCTGTCGGCGACCGGTCTGACCTGGTCGACGTATGCCGGCGCGAACATCGACACGCTGCGCACCTCGCTCGGCCAGGCCACCCCGTCGGTCTCGGCGACGTCCGGCGGCGATCACGCGGGCCATGGCGCCTCCGCCTCCACGGGAGATGCCGAGCACGGCGTCGGCCTCGACAAGGTGCTGGCGGCGGCCCGGGCCAAGGGCCTGACCGATCCCGTGGAGATCGTGCCGCCCGCCGACGCGAACTCCGCGTACGTCGTCAGGCAGGTGCAGCGCAGCTGGCCCGAGAAGCAGGACTCGGTCGCGGTCGACCCGGGCACCGGCGAGGTCACCGACGAACTGCGCTTCGCCGACTACCCGTTGCTCGCCAAGCTGACCCGCTGGGGCATCGACCTGCACACCGGCGTCCTCTTCGGCCTGGTCAACCAGATCGCCCTGATGCTGCTCGCGCTCTCCCTGGTCCTGCTGATCGTCTGGGGCTACCGCATGTGGTGGCAGCGAGGCCGCGGCTCCGCCTTCGGCCGGCCGATCCCGCGCGGCGCCTGGCAGCAGGTGCCGCCCCAGATCCTCGTCCCGCTGGTCGCCGTCATCGCGGTCCTCGGCTACTTCGTACCGCTGCTCGGCATTCCGCTGGCCGGCTTCGTCGTCGCCGACGTGATCCTCGGAGAGATCGCCCACCGGAAGGGACGGCGGACGGCGGGAGCCGACCCGGCCCTGAAGTAGGCGCCAGGGACGGTGACATGGCCGGGGCCCGGTTCCGCAGCGGAACCGGGCCCCGGCCGTAGTGCCGTACGGCCTCGCTCACACCTGTTCGAACTCGCCCGCCAGCGCCGAGGCGATACGCAGGTGCGACTCGGCCTCCTCGCCGCGCCCCTGCCGCTCCAGCGTGCGGCCGAGCATCAGCCGGGCGTAGTGGTCCACCGGGTCGCGCTCGACGATCACACGCAACTCGGTCTCCGCACGCCGCAGTTGGGCCGAGTGGTAGTAGGACCGCGCCAGCAGCAGCCGCGGTCCGGTCTGCTCCGGCACCTCCTCGACCAGCCCACCCAGCACACGCGCCGCGGCGGCGAAGTCCTTGGCGTCGAAGAACATCTGCGCGCGCTCCCAGCGCTCCGCCGGTGTTCCGTGGTCGTAGTACGTCGTGTCCACTCTTGACCTCCTTCGGCGTACTGCAACCACCAAAGATGGTTGAACATTCCACTATGTGGCGCTCAGGCCTGCAGGGCGGTCAGCTCGGCGTCGGCACGCTCGGTCACCAGGGCCAGCACGCGACCGGCCGCCGCCAGATCCTGTGCCGGGATTCCGGCGTAGATCCGGGCGGAGATCTCCCCGGTCTCGGCGCTGACCTCGGTGTAGAACTCCCGCCCGGCGTCCGTGACCCGAAGCCGGGACCCGTCGGCGGCGACCAGCCCCTTGGCGATCAGCTCCTCGACGACGCCCTGTACGTCGGTCGCGTCGACCTTGAGTGCGCCGGCGACTTGTCCGACGAGGCTCTCGCGCCCGAGCGGCCCCTCGGCGGCGGCGAGGGGCCGGAGGGTGATCTGCTGCTGGAAGGTGGCGCCGTGGCGGGTCAGGACGTGCTCCAGGACGGCGCGGCCGGCGTAGTGAGCCAGGCCGATCGCACGGCCGTCGACGGTGGGTGCGGTGGTGGTCATGACTGCTCCGTCTCGTTCTCGCGGAAGGGATCAAGAGGTGCGTCGAGCAGGGTCGCCAGGTCGCGCGTGAACTCCCGCGCGCGCGGGCTGTCGAGGCCGCCGAGCGGTTCCAGCAGCTGCCGCAGCAGTCCCTGTACGACCTTGATGGCGCGCCCGGTGACCTCGCGGCCCTGCTCGGTGAGGGCCAGCTGTACGGCGCGCGGGTCCCGGGGGTCCCGGGTGCGCTCGAGAAGGCCGGCCGCTTCCAGGGTGCGGGCCAGTTTGGACACGTAGAGCGGTTCGAGCCCGGTGTGGTCGGCCAGACGGCGCTGGCTGGGACGCTCCCCGCTGCGCTGCATGCCGTACAGCGAGGCCACCAGTGAGTACTGCGCATGGGTGAGTCCGAGCGGAGCCACCGCCCGGTCCACGGCCACCCGCCACTTCATCGACAGACGCCACACCAGGAAACCGGGCGTCGCCTTCTCGGAACCCTTGCTCATGCCAGATACCGTACATGGCTACTATGTCCATGGCTACTATTTCATCGAGAGGCGGCGATACCGCCCGAGTGACGGACTGACGGGACGCCCTCGGCAGGACTAGGTTGGCGCCATGAGCAATCTTGATCGCCAGGCGGTTCCCGCCCTGTGCGGCGGCCGCGGCTTCGTGGTGGCGGAGCCGGTGCGCGAACTCCTCAGCCCGCGCCGCGTCAAGCTCGGTGAGTCGACCGAAGTCCGCCGTCTGCTGCCCAACCTGGGCCGCCGCATGGTCGGCGCCTGGTGCTTCGTCGATCACTACGGCCCCGACGACATCGCCGACGAGCCCGGCATGCAGGTGCCGCCGCACCCGCACATGGGCCTGCAGACGGTGAGCTGGCTGCACGAGGGCGAGGTCCTGCACCGCGACTCGACCGGCAGCCTGCAGACCATCCACCCCCGCGAACTTGGGCTGATGACCTCCGGCCGGGCGATCAGCCATTCCGAGGAAAGCCCCAGGCCGCACGCGCGCCTCCTGCACGGCGCACAGCTCTGGGTGGCGCTCCCCGACGGCCACCGCCACACCGACCCCCGCTTCGAGCACCACGCCGAACTGCCGGTCGTCACGGCACCCGGCCTCAAGGGCACGCTGATCCTCGGCGACCTCGACGGCGCGACGTCGCCCGGAACGACGTACACCCCGATCGTCGGCGCCGACCTGGCCCTCGCCCGCGGCGCGGACGTACGCCTGCCGCTCGAGCCGGACTTCGAGTACGCGGTGCTGTCCATGTCCGGCGAGGCCCATGTCGACGGAGTGCCGCTGCTGCCGGGCTCGATGCTCTACCTCGGCTGCGGCCGCACCGAACTCCCGCTGCGCGCCGAGTCGGACGCCGGCCTGATGCTCCTGGGCGGTGAGCCCTTCGAGGAGGAGCTCATCATGTTCTGGAACTGGATCGGGCGGACCCAGGAAGAGATCGTGCAGGCGCGTGAGGACTGGATGACAGGGTCGCGATTCGGCGAGGTGAAGGGGTACGACGGGGCTCCGCTGCCGGCTCCCGAGCTGCCTCCCGTGGCGTTGAAGCCGCGGGGGAGGGTGCGCTGACCTGCTGAGATGTCTGCCGCGCGCTCACAGGCACCTGCGGCATGGCGGCCCTGCTCGCCGAACTGCCCCTCAACTGCCTGTACGCAGCCGACCTCGGCGTCACACTCGCGGCCTCGCGTAGCGGTTGCGCATCGCGTCGCTCGCGGCGGGGCCCGCAGCGAAGACATACGCGTTGCTGTCGTCGAGCCGCTGGCCGGTTCCGGCGTCGACGACGACGGGCTCGACCTCATCGCCGGTGTGTGCGTCGACGAGGATCATGCTGCGTTCCGCCGGTGCGAGGCGGGAGTTGCCCCATGCGGCCAGGGCGACTATCACCGGCCGGAGGGAGTGGCCGAGTTCGGTCAGGACGTACTCGTGGCGGACGGGGTTGGTCTGGTACGGCCGGCGCTCCAGGAGGCCGTCCGCGACGAGGGTCTTCAGCCGGGTGGTGAGCATGCTGGAGGAGATGTCGAGGCTCTCCTGGAACTGGTCGAAGCGGGTGTAGCCGTCGAAGGCGTCATGGAGGATCAGCAGCGTCCACCACTCGCCCACGTGCTGCACAGTCGTGGACAGCGGGCACTCCCGGTCCTCCAGCCTGATCCGGCTTGCCACGGCGATCATCCCCTCGGTTACTGCTAAAGTCGAAGTTAGTTACTTCTATTTTAGCAGTCAGCTCGGGGGTGGTGTCTCGCATGCCCGCACCCGGAGACGGAATACATCATGACCCCGTTCATCAGCGAATCCCTCGAAGGCCGGCGCGCGCTCGTCACCGGCGGCACCAGGGGCACCGGAGCCGCCGTCGCCCGTCGCCTCGCGCAGGCCGGTGCGACCGTACTCGTCACCGCGCGCAGTCGACCCGACGAGGTCGACGAGAAGACGTTCATCGCCGCCGACCTGTCCACCGCCGAGGGCGCCGCCCACGTCGCCGCCGAGGTGGACGCCCGTACAGGAGGTGTCGACGTCCTGGTCAACAACCTCGGCGGATCCGCGGCACCGGCCGGCGGATTTGCGGCGCTCGGCGACGACGACTGGGCAAGAGAGCTGAACGTGAACCTGCTGGCCGCCGTCCGCCTGGACCGCGTCCTGCTCCCGCACATGATCGCCATGGGCAAGGGTGCGATCGTGCATGTCACCTCGATCCAGCGCCGCATGCCGCTGTGGAACGGAACGTTGGCCTACGCCGCCGCCAAGGCCGCCCTGACGACCTACAGCAAGGGCCTGGCCAACGAGGTGGCCCCGCGCGGCGTCCGCGTCAACACGGTCTCGCCCGGCTTCGTCCAGACGTCCGCGGCCGACCACCTCGTCGCCCGGATCTCCGAGGAGGGGGTATCACGACGGAAGCGGCTCTCGGCCGCCTCATGGACTCCCTGGGCGGCATCCCCCTCGGCCGCCCCAACCGGCCCGAAGAAGTCGCCGAGTTGGTCGCCTTCCTCGTCTCCGACCGGGCCTCGGCCATCATCGGGGCCGAGCATGTCATCGACGGCGGCACTGTCCCGACCATCTGAAGCACCGTCAAACCGGCCTGACCGGCCATCAATTGCCATCCATACGAGGAGCGTCATGCACGACGACAAGTCCCGGACCAGTACTCCGGACACCCTGCCCGAGGTGGTCATCCGCTACTTGACGGCGCACAACGCCCGCGACACCGCCACCGCGGTCTCGGTGTTCACCGGCGACGCCATGGTGATCGACGACGGCAACACGTATGAGGGCACCGCGGCGATCGCGGACTGGCTGGACCGTTCCGCCACGGAATTCACCTACACCACCCGGCTCACCGACGCCTGGTGGTCCGATGCGACCCATTGCATCGCCACGCAGCGCCTCGAAGGCGACTTCCCCGGCGGAGTCGTCGATCTGCACTACAGGTTCACCCTCCGCGACGACCTCGTCGAACGCCTCGTCATCGAGGTGTGAGGCGTCGAGACGTCCCTGGCCCGCCCGTCAGGCCGGGCCCAGGACCCTGACGGGAAGGGCGTCGAGGGCGTCCAACGACCGCGTGGCGGACGATCTCTTGACTGTCGGCGGGCAGGCCGCACGGAACGCCCTGGTCGAGTTGCTCGAAGGCGTCCTCGACAGTGAAGTCGGTGGTGGTGAACCGCAGTTCGCGGGGGTGACGTACGTACGTCGGCGGCGCATCGAGCGGGCCCTGCAGGACCTCACGGAGCCGGGCTCGACTCAGTGTCGCCGTCACCGGCCAGTTCATGTGTGGCTGCTGGGAGCGGTACGGGCGGACGCCCTCGCAGTACGCCGATACGCGTCGTGGTCCCTTCGGCCGCCGCGGCCCGGATCGATGACCGTCAGGCATCGGACCATACCGAATCGATCATTGTTCGCCCATGTCACATGGGGTGAGCTGAAGGAGACGGCGGTCGCCCGACCGCACGTCGACGATGCGAACAACGGAGACTGCAGTGGGTCAGCTCGAAGGCAGGGTCGCGGTCGTGACGGGTGGCAGCAAGGGCATCGGATACTCCTCCGCCCTGCGTTTCGCCGAGGAAGGCGCCCATGTCTACATCACCGGCCGGGGTAAGGAGGAGCTGGACGAGGCAGTGGCACGGATCGGTGCGCGCGCCATCGGCATTCAGGGTGACGTGACGAATCTCGCCGACCTCGACCGACTGTTCGCGGCCATTGGAGCCGACGGGCGCCGTATCGACGTCCTGTTCGCCAACGCGGGGGGTACGACGTTCGCGCCACTGGCGGACGTGACCGAGGAGGACTACGAGTACGGGACCGGGCTCAACCTGCGCAGCTCCCTGTTCACCGTGCAGAAGGCACTGCCTCTGCTCAACGACAACGCGTCCGTCATTCTCGCCACGTCCACCACGGGTGCGCGGGGGTCGGCCGGCGTCGGGCTGTACGCCGCGGCCAAGGCCGGGGTCCGGTCGTTGGCCCGCACCTGGGCCAACGAACTGAAGCACCGTGGCATCCGGGTCAACGCCCTCGCACCGGGTGCGACGCGGACACCGGCTCTCGCGGCGGCGACCCCGGACGGTGCGACGCCGGACGAGTTCCGCGCGATGGTGGCCGCTCCCGTTCCTCTCGGGCGCACCGCCGAACCGGAGGAGCAGGCCGCCGCGGCCCTGTTCCTCGCCTCCGACCAGAGCAGCTACATCACCGGTATCGAGCTTCACGTGGACGGCGGAATCAACCAGATCTGACGGTCGGCGCGCGAAGGTTGGCGGCCGCGAGCCGGATCACTTCGCCGCCGCGAGCCCGGCGCGGACGAGCCCCTCGCGCGCCGCCGACGCAGTGGCGCGTGGCCAGGCCAGGACGAGTCGACTGTTCGGCGCGTCGAGCACCGGGAGCGCGACGACGGACGGTCCCAGCCGAGGAATCGCGCTCTCCCCGAGCACGACCACCAGCTCACTCAGCGCGACCCGGTCGATGAGCTCGTCCAGGCCGACCGCTGGGGCGTGTTCACGGAAGAGGGGCTCGTCCCGCACCTCGCGGGCGGTCAGGCTCCCGCGGTCGGCGAGCCGGTGTCCCGCCGGCAGGAGGGCGACCGGAGTCTCGTCGAGCAGATCCACCGTGTCCAACCCGTCGAGATCGTCGCCGGCGCACATGAGCGCCAGGTCCGCTGTGCCGTCGCGCAGGGCCGCGGCCAGGTCGGGCGTGAACCGCACCTCCACCGGCACCGGATCGGGACCCCGCCGGTAAGTCTCCAGCACATGGGACAGCAACCCGGTCCCGGTACCGGCCGGAGCGGCGACGACCAGTCGGTCCGGCCGCGCCGCCTGCTGCGTCCGACGTACCGCGCCGTCCACCGTGGCGAGGACGGTGCGGCTCTCGCGGAGGAACACCTCACCGGCGCGCGTCAGCCGAACCTGCCGACTGGTGCGCTCGAACAACCGGACCCTCAAACGGCGTTCCAGCCTGCCGATGGCGCGGGACAGCCCCGGCTGTGCGATGCCCAACTGTTCGGCGGCACGTCCGAAGTGCAGGTTCTCCGCCACAGCGACGAAGTAGATGATCTCCCGGGTTTCGAGTCGGTCCACGTCACCAGACGTTACCGGCGCGGACACGGAGACGTCGGTCGGGCCGGTGCCTCGCAGCGTCGGCACAGCCCGTTGTCAGCCCCGGACGGCGGTCAGTGCGGTGTCGAGCAGTTCACCGATCGGCTTGGTGCCGCCGGTTCGCGCCCACTCGTCGACGGCGACGTTCAGACAGGCCAGGGCGGAGGAGACGATCGCGCGGGCCCGCAGTTCCCGGGTGCGGGTCGGCCCCCGGAGCCGGCGGGTGATGTTCGGGAGCAGGGCCTCTGCCCAGCGCGCTCGCTTGTTCAGCAACGACGGCCGCAGTGCGGGAGTCGCGTCGAGCATCCTCGCCACCGCGACGTTGGTGTCGGCATGGGCGGTGAGCTCGTCGATGTGGGGTTGCATGGCGTGGCGCAGCGCGGTCCAGGAGTCTTCGTCGAGGGGACGTGCCGCCAGGGCCTCGGCGAGTCTGTCGCCGATCTCGTCCATGTGGCCGACGACCATGTCCTCCTTGGTCGGGAAGTAGCGGAACACGCTGCGTCCCGACATGCCGACCGCGGCGGCGATCTGATCGACCGTAGTCTGCTCGAAACCGTTCGCCACGAACAGCGTCATCGCGGTCTCGGCGATCTGCGCCCGCACGGCGCGCCGGGTCATCTCCCGCAGCCCTGACTTCGCCCCCGCTGTGTTGACCATGTGCCCAGAATAGCTGTCGCCGCCTTGTCTGTCAGTCAGTGACAGGTTCGTCTATGGTTGACGTATGTGTCGGCGCCGACCAAGCCCGAGTGTGAAGCGATGGATGATCTTGAGGGGTCTGTCATGAAGGTGATACTTGTCGGAACCGGGACGATCGGCGCGGCCGTGCGGGGCACGCTTGTCGCGCATGGACACGAGGTCCTGTCGGTGGGCCGCACCTCCGGCGACCTTCAGGCGGACATCGCGGACATGGCGAGTCTGCGGGCTCTCTTCGCCGGGGCCGCCGCGGCCGGGGGCTTCGACGCCGTGGCCAACGCGGCCGGTGACGTGTTCCCGGCCCCGCTGGAGCAGGCCACGGACCAGCAGTGGGCCGACTCCGTCGCGGCCAAGGGAATGGGACAGATCAACGTCGTACGGGCCGCTCTGCCGCACATCGCCGACCGGGGCTCGTTCACGCTGGTCTCCGGCGTGCTGACGGACGAGTTCACGCAGGCCGCCACGATCGGCGCGACGGTGAATCACATGGTGGAGGGCTTCGTGAAAGCGTCCGCGACGGAACTGCCGCGCGGTGTGCGTATCAACTGCGTCAGCCCCACGGTTCTGACGGAGTCCGTGGCCTACCACCCGTACTTCCCCGGTTTCACCCCCGTACCGGCCGACGAGATCGCCCTCGCCTACCTGCGCGCCATCTCGAATCCCATCACCGGCCGCATCCTCAAGCTGCACAAGACCGACAGCTGATCCCCTGTGTGAAGGCTGGGCGGGGGCGCCTCGGCGGCGGACTCGGAGGTGCGTGCTCGGACGCGTCGATGGTTTTCAGCACGGTGAGGTCGAGTACGAGTGCACCGTCCGGCATGGCCGATCGGTCGGCACCGTACCCCCGGCGCCAACAGCCGGCGGATCACCGGTCTCCGAGGCGAATCGGGCCACCGTCGGCACGTCCTGATCGTCGGCGGCTCGTGCGATCAGGGCCGGCGTCGCATCGCTGTCGTGCGGCGCGCGGATGCTTCGGCCCCGCTCGGCGTGGACCGCGGAGATCTTCGAGCCGTCCGGAAGCGCGTCATCCACCGGGCGTTTCCAGATGCCGGGGACACGTCACAGCAACTCGGTGCCGGTGGCGGCCAACTGATGCCACAGATGGCCAACACGCACGTCCGACTCGGGCCGGCGGCCGGGAGACACACCACGCTCCGTGCCGATCACCCCAAGGACGTCCTGCGCGACGGCCGGTAACCCGCGCTGCACCAGGCAGGGATCGCCCATCCACGGGTAAACCTTCCTCTCCCGCCTCGGCGCAGGCGCTCCTACGGTCGAGGCTGCGGGCGCTCACCAGCCCGCAGCGAAAGAGGAGTACAGATGACCATGAAGAATCCTGTTTCTCGAATTTCTCGCCGTTCCGCCGTCACGGCGGTTGTGGGCGCGCTTACCGCGGCCACTCTCACCGTGGCGGGTACCGCCGCCTCCGCCGATTCGCAGTCCGGTCGCGGCGAGCACCGGGGGGAGAGCCAGGTGCAGCACAACAAGCGCGTCGCGGTCGCCTTCCTGGATCTGGCCTTCAACAAGAAGCAGCCCGAGGAGGCTGCCAAGCGGTACGTGGGCGACGAGTTCATCCAGCACAACCCGCTGTCCGCCGACGGCACGGGGCCGTTCATCCAGTACGTGAAGTGGCGGACCACCCTGTCCCCGGACCTGAAGTTCGACTTCAAGCGGGTGTTCGGCGAGAACGACCTGGTGGCGGTGCACTACAAGAGGACCTACGACTCGACCGACCGGGGTGCCGCGGTGATGGACATCTTCCGGTTCGAGAAGGGCAAGATCGTCGAACACTGGGACGTCATCCAGGACATCCCGGAGACGTCGGCGAACGACAACACCATGTTCTGAGCTTGTTGTTCGCCGCCGGGATGTTCGGCTCCGGGTGCCGGAGCCGAACATCCCGGTCGACAACGTCGGCATCCATGGAGGAGTACGGCTGTGTGCCGATGGCGATTCCCTCGGGCCGGAAGCCGTTCGGGAGAGGCCGGTCGGACGGCCAACCTGCGGCGCCCCGGTGCGTCGATCTCCACCCAGCCGCCGACCCGCCGACGACCAAACGGATCGCTTCGGAGCCGCCTGCGCTGCGACGGCCGGTAACCCGCGTTCTACCAGGCAGGGACCGCCGATCCATGGATAAACCTTCCTCTCCCGCCGCTGCGCGGCCGCTCCTACGGTCGAGGCTGTGGGCATTCACCGGCCCGCAGTCTGCGAAGGAGAGAGACCCCCATGAAGATGACCGGCAACACGATCCTGATCACCGGCGGCACCTCGGGCATCGGGCTCGGCCTGGCCCTGCGCCTGCACGAGGCCGGCAACAAGGTGATCGTCGCCGGCCGACGCAAGGAGCTGCTCGACGAGATCGCGGCCGAGCACCCGGGTATCGACGCGCTCGTCCTCGACGTCACGGACCCCGACTCGATCGCCCGGGTCCGTGAGACCGTGGCGGCGAGCTACCCGGAGCTGAACATTCTGGTCAACAACGCCGGCATCATGCTGCGGGAGAACCTCCTCGACCCGGCCGAACTCCCGATCGCCGAGGACCACGTCACGGTCAACCTGCTCGGCACGATCCGGATGACGTACGCCTTCCTGTCGCTGCTGATGGGCAAGCCCGATGCGGTCGTCATGAACGTCACCTCCGCGCTGGCGTTCGTGCCGCTGCCGATCACACCGACCTACAACGCGACCAAGGCCGCGCTGCACTCCTTCTCCGAGAGCCTGCGCGTCCAGCTCGCGGGCGCCGGCGCCGGTGTGCAGGTGATCGAGGTGGCTCCGCCGGGCGTGCGCACGACCCTGCTGGACCAGACGGACAACGAGAACTCGATGCCGCTGGACGAATTCCTCACTGAGACCCTCGACATCCTGCGCGAGAAGCCCGACGCGAAGGAGCTTGTCGTGGAGCGCGCCAGGTTCGTGCGCGACGCGGAGGCCAACGGCTCCTACGACAACGTCCTCGCCATGCTCAGCGGCGCCTGAGCGACGCCGCTCCCCAGCCGCTCGTTTCCTCCCTGCACAAGGGAGACAGGAAGAACCGCGATGAAACCCACGAATGAAGACACTGTCGAAATAGCACGGGTGCTGGCCCTGTGGGGTCACATCATGGACGACCGTGAGCTGGGCCGCCTCGGCGAGGTCCTCACCGAAGATGCGGAATGGGACGGAAGCCTCTTCGGCTTCGCCCCGGTCGTCGGGCTGGAGGCGATCACTTCCGTCCTGAGTGCCGACGGGCACGCGAGCGCTCATCACACGACGAACATCGTCGTGTCGGAGGGGCCGGGCGACGAGGCTCGGGTCCGGTCCAAGGCGTTGGGCGTCGTCGACGGCGGCACCGTCGTGAGTGTCGTCTACGCCGACGACCTGCGGCGTACCGCGGACGGCTGGCGGATTTCCAAGCGGGTCATACAGGGCAAGTGACCATCGGGGTCGTCTGCTGCGGCCCCGATCCGAGCCTTGACTCCTTTGCGCGTACACCAACGGCACATATGACGACGGCCAGGCCACGCTCTGAAACGTCGTCCGCGTGTCCTTGCGGCCTCATTCCGGCCGCCCCCAGTGACGGCGGACGCCGTCTCGTCGTCCCTGCTGACCACGTAGGGCCGGCGAGGCGGCGTCGCCCGCCGCCACCGTGTTCTGATCCGATACGACAGCACGGGACTGAGCAGCATGCCTCTCAAAGGCGAGTACGAGCCGAGCACGACGAAGGTGGTACGCGACCAGGTGGAGTTGTACGAAAGCTCCGCTGGTTCCGAAGGAACGACGCTGGGCAGCCTGATCGGCTGGGACGACGCGACAAGGCGGGACCTGCCGGTCGTCATCCTGACCACCTTGGGAGCGAAGAGCGGAAAGATCCGCAAGTCCCCGCTCATGCGGGTGGAGCACGACGGCTCCTACGCCGTGGTCGCCTCCGCGGGAGGGGCCCCCAAGCACCCGGTCTGGTACCACAACCTGGTGGCCGACCCTCGCGTGGAGCTTCAGGACGGCCCGGTGCGCCGGGACATGCTGGCTCGCGAGGTGACCGGGGACGAGAAGGCCGTGTGGTGGGCGCGAGCCGTCGAGGCGTTTCCCACCTATGACGAGCTCCAGAAGAAGGTGGACCGTGAGATCCCGGTCTTCGTCCTGGAGCCGGCGGCCGTGGCGCACTGACGCGGCATGGTCCGTTCACGGGCTCGTCGAGAGGGCCGACGCGGAGCTTGCCTGTGATCATGTAGATGTGGTGCAGGGGCTCGGGCCCGTGTGCCTTCACCGGTTCAGGATCCTTGGCATGGGCCGTGCATGGTCCGGAAGAACTGGTCGATCTCCCGACGTCCTGGGGCCGGTTGGGACAGGGTCTCGGTGCCGGGGGCGCGTAGCCCGTCGAGGAGTACGCCGACATGGCGGTCGGCCAGGTCCACCGTGGGGCCGTCGTTCTCCGCATCGGCATGGCGTGGTGGAATCGAGTTGAGCATCATGACGACGTCGTAGGCGTTCACGTCGTCGCGCAGGGCTCCTGCGTGCTGGGTCCGGGCCACCAAGTCCTCCAGGGCGGTCAGGAGTTGGGTGCGGATGCCGGCCAGTTCGGGGCCCGGTTCCTTGGCGCGGCCGCGGGAGACGGGGAAGAGCTGGCTGCTGCGCAGGCGCACCATGTGGCGCACTACTCGCGTGAAGGCGGTCCATGTGGCCGGTTCCTCGGCCAGGGCGTGGCGTACCTCGTCCAGGCTCTCCTGCATCACCTTGATCGCGATGTGTTCCACCAGGGCGGTCTTGTTGGGGAAGTGCCGGTAGATGGTGCCCATGCCCAGGCCGGAGCGCCGGGCGACCTCGGAGATCGATGCCTGGTAGCCGAGGTCGGCGAAGACGTCCTGGGCGACCTGGAGGATCTGCTCGACGTTCTGGCGGGCGTCGGCGCGCAGCGGACGCTCGTCAGAGGGTGTGGACGGACTCATGTGCTCCCGAAGTCAGCCATCGTACGAGGTGACCAGAAGTTGCTTTCCGGTTGGCCGTGTATTCATGAGGGACCCCTGACCGAGTCGGCAGCTCGCACACCCACGCTGCCCTTCCCCTTCCCCTCCGCCTTCCGCGCTCCTGTCGGCACCGGTTGGTGGCCGCGTCCGCTGTCCGGCGTGGCCCTGTTCGCTGTTCCTTGCCACGTCAGGGCATGACGGAGGGACTCGCCGCCGGGCTTCCCGGCCTTCCGCCCGCCTTGAGTACGCCGCTGGGCAGGGCCCGGCCGACAGCCTCCTGGGCAAGAGCCGCGGCCTCGACAAGGGCGTTCAGGTCGCACCCGGTGGCCACGCCCATGTCCTCGCAGAGATAGACGAGTTCCTCGGTGGGCACGTTGCCACTGGCCCCGGGGGCGAACGGGCAGCCGCCCAGGCCGCCGACGGACGCGTCGATGTCGACCACGCCGATCTGCATCGCCGCCAGGATGCCCGCGAGTCCGGCGCCGCGGGTGTTGTGCATGTGCAGGCCGACGGGGAGATGAAGGGCGTTGTCCCGTACGGCGCCGAGCAGTTGGACCACCCGGAGCGGTGTGGCGGTCCCGATGGTGTCGCCCAGGCACAGGGCGTCGGCGCCCTGGAACACCGCTTCCCGCGCTATGTGCAGGACGCGGTCGGCCGGTGTCGGGCCGTCGAAGGGGCAGTCCCAGGCGGTGGCGACGATGACTTCGCAGGTGCCGCCCGCCTCGTGCACCAGATCGGCGATCGTGCCGACCCCGGCGAGTGCCTCGGCGGTTGTGCGCTTGACGTTGGCGAGGCTGTGGCCGTCCGCGGCGGACACGACGTACTCGAGGTTGCGGATGCCTGCTTCCAGGGCGCGTTGGGCTCCCCCTTCACTCGCCACCAGCGCGGACCACTGGACGTCCGGCCACTGGTGCAGAGCGGCGGCGACCTCGCGGGCGTCGGCCATCGCGGGTACGGCGCGGGGGGAGACGAAGGCGGTGGCCTCGATGCGCTTGAGCCCGCTGCGTACCAGCAGTTCCAGTAGCTCCAGCTTCCTGGCGGTGGGGATCGGGCGCTCGATCTGCAGACCGTCGCGAGGGCCGACCTCCCGCAGGTTGATACGGGGCGGCAGAGGCAGTGTCGTCCTCATGGAGTTCGGTTCCTTCACTCGTGCACTCGTGTCCATATGGCGCCGCGGTGTGTCACACGATCCCCTCGTGGCGCAGCTCGGCGATCTCGTCCGGTCCCAGGGAGAGGAGCTCCCCGTAGACCTCTTCGTTGTGCCAGCCCGGTTCCGGTGGGCCCGCCCAGCGCACCGTGCCGGGTGTCTCGGACAGCAGTGGTACGACGCCGGGGCCGAGGACGTCCTCGCCGAGGCGTTCGTCGTGGTGGGGGACCAGCATGTCGCGGGCCTGGAACTGGGGGTCGGCGACGATGTCCGCGGCCGTGTACACCGGGCCGGCGACGACGTCCGCCTCCTCCAGCCGGGAGAACACCTCGTCGGCCGTCCGCTCGGACACCCAGTCCGCGACGATGGACTCGATCAGTTCCTGGTGCTCCCCGCGGGCCACATGGGTGGCGAAGCGCGGGTCGGTGGCGAGCTCGGGGCGTTCCATCACCGTGCACAGCCGCCCGAAGACCGTGTCCTGGTTGGCCGCCACGATCAACCACTTCTCGTCCTTGGTGCGGAAGAGGTTCGAGGGGGCGATGCCGTCCAGCCGGGTTCCCGAGGGCTGCCGGACCTTGCCGAGGCGGTCGTACTCCGGGATCACCGACTCCAGCAGCGCCAGCGACGACTCGGTCAGGGCCACGTCGACCACCTGCCCGTGCCCCGTGCGCTGTCGGTGGAGCAGGGCGGCGAGCACGCCCTGCACGGCGAACATCCCGGCGAGCGAGTCCCCGAGGGACACCGCCATCCGGGGCGGAGCCTGGCCGGGGAACCCGTTGATCGCCCGTAGCCCGCCCATGGCCTCGGCCACCGAGGCGTATCCGGGACGGTGGCGGTAGGGGCCCGTCTGTCCGAACCCCGACACCCGGGCCAGGACGAGGCCGCGGTTGGCCGCGCTCAGGCGGTCGTAGCCGAGGTTCCACTTCTCCAGCGTGCCCGGACGGAAGTTCTCGATCACGACGTCGGCCTCGCGTACGAGGTCCAGGAACAGGGTCTGTCCGCGTTCCGAGCGCAGGTCGAGGGTGACGCACCTCTTGTTGCGTGCGTGCACGGTCCACCACAACCGGTGCCCGCGGTAGGCGTGCTGGCCCCAGTCCCGCAGGGGATCCGGGCGGCCGGGTGCCTCGATCTTGATGACGTCGGCGCCGTGGTCCGCCAGCAGCCTGCCGGCGAAGGGACCCGCGACGATGGAGCCGATCTCCAGCACGCGTACACCCGTCAACGCACCGTCGCCCACCCCGCTCCGTGAAGCCTCGGTGGCATCTTCGGCCTCCGCATGGACCGGCATGACACTCCTTCGATCGTGCTCCGCACCGGAACGGGAGGCGGAGGGGATGGACCCGCAGGGCAGCTGAGGAGTCGCCAGGGCCGCTGCCCTGCGGGAGATTGCGGCACCCGGACTACTGCGGGCGTTCGGCGGCGAGAATGTCCGTGATCCTGACTCTGAGAGCGCGCTTGTCGATCTTGGAGACATTGGTCAAGGGGAGTTCCTCGCATGCCTCGATCCGCTCGGGCCACTTGAACTTGGCGACGCCGATCTCGTCCAGGAACCGCTGGACCTCGCCGAGTTGGGGGGCCTGCGCTCCGGGCTTGGGGATGATGAAGGCACAACAGCGTTCCCCGAGACGTTCGTCCGGCATCGCCACCACGGCCACACGTTCCACCGCCGGATGACGGACGAGCAGGTTCTCGAGCTCCGCGGCGTTGACCTTCTCGCCGCCTCTGTTGATCAGGTCCTTGATGCGGTCTTCGAACCGGTAGAAGCTCCGCCCGTTCTCCGGGACTTCGACGACGATGTCCCCGCTGCGGTAGAAGCCGTCGGAGGTGAAGGCCTCGGCGTTGCGCTCCGGTGCCCGGAAATAGCCCCGGATGGTGTACGGGCCACGGGCGCACAACTCGCCCTGCGTGCCCGGTGGTACGGGATCCTCGGTGCCGGGTGCGTACACGCGGACCTCGTCGAGTGGGCCTATCGGCGTCCCCACGGTGTGGTGTCTGATCTCGGGAGGCGACGCGATGGGCGTGACCAGGCACATTCCCTCGGTCATCCCGAACATCTGGATGATCCGGCGCGAGGGGGTCTCGAAGGCCGCCACGATGTCGGCCGGCAGTGGGCCGAGCACCCAGATGAACACGCGCAGCGCGTCGAGCGACTCCAGCAGCCCGGGCTCCTTCGTCACCATGCTGGTCAGCGGCGGCGACATCATCGTGTGCGTGATGTGACCGGCGATCGACTTCAGCTCGTCCGGCTCCGGCGAGGCCAGTGCGAAGCAGCCGCCCACGGAGTGCGCGGAGTGCAGCCCGCAGACGATGCCGGCGTTGTGCACCAGCGGCAGGAGATGGGCGAAGCAGCCGGTGGAGTCCATGTCGATCGCCTCGGCGTAGGCCCGCGAGTTGTACCAGTACTCGGTGTGCAGCCGGGGGATCAGCTTGGGAATGCTCGTGGTTCCACCGGAGAGCTGGAGTACGGCCAGGGAATCGGCGGGGATGGCCTTCTGGATCTCCTCCACGACGGCGCGGGCGATCGCTGGATCATCCGGGCGGCCCGCCGCCTCCAGCGTCTCCAGGGCGACGGCACCCGGGGGCGGGGATGCCGTTCCGATGGTGAGCAGCCGCCGCAGCGACGGCTGTTCCCGGGCCACCTCCGCGGCGAGGGCGACCAGGTCGTGGCTGCGGAAGCCGGGCTCGATGAGGTGCGCCGCCGGTTCGGACTGGCGGGCGATCTCGAGGATCTCGTGCCGGCGGTGCTGGGCCAGGGTGGCCACGGGGACCAGCCCGGCCTTGAGCAGTCCGTACCAGGCCAGCACGGTCCAGAGGTTGTTGGTTACCTGCAGCAGCACCCGGTCGCCGGGCCGCAGCCCGAGGTCACGCAGCCCGACGGCGATCCGGTCGGTGCGCCGGTCCAGTTCGGCGTAGGTGAGACGGGCGTCGGGGGTGAGCAGCGCGGCGTGGTCGGGATACTTGTCCGCCACTGCACGGAACTCCTGCGCCACCGTGCGGTCGGACCAGAAGCCGGCGGCACGGTAGCGGCGTACCGCCTCTTCGGGGTAGGCGACGATGTCGGGAACGTCGGGGGTACCGGGTTCCGAAGTCGACGCTGACTCGGATGTGGTCTTCATCGGCTTGTGCGCTCCTCTGTCCAGGGAACCAGCTCGCGTACGGTCGCCGCGACCCCGGACTCGTCGCCTTCGGCGAGTGGCCTGCCGAAGTGATCGGCCCGGATACGCAGATGTGTCGCGTCGTCCGCCTTCAGCGCCGCCAGGGCGTCCTGGACGTCGCCGGGGAACACCGAGCAGTCGCCCGTGTACTCGATGATCAGGGTGGGGATCGTCACCCCGCTCAGGGAGCGGGCCAGTGACGCGTTCGACGAGATGCCGGACCAGGTCGACAGCCACGCCTCCGGGGTGGTGAGGCGTCCGAAGCCGGTGACGCCGTAGTTGGACACCGACGGCCGGGCGCTGATCACCGAACCGTAGGGACGGTCGGAGGGGTCAAGGCCGAGGTCGGTGCACCGGGGATCGGCGTCCGACCGGTACGTGGTGATGACCGGTGTCAGGACACTGCGCCGCCGGTCTGAGACGTCGCCCGAACCGCTCTTGAACCGCTTGCGGGCCGCGAGTTGGTCCGCGATGAGTTCGCGTGCCCGCTCGTCGATCCGCGCGACACGGGCCCGCTGGGCCGCGCGGTAGCGGTCGAGGAACTCGGCCGGGAAGTGCGAGCCCTCGGGAGCCTCGCCGAAACCGTTCGCCGGGTTGTACGGGTCGAGGTCGGCGTCGACGGAGAAGGGGTCCTCCTCGTGTGTGACCGAGGCGTCGATCATGGACAGGAGCAGCCGGCCCTGGCCGGGGTGCGGCGCGACGAGCACGAGCCCGTCCGGCGCCGGCATCGGTGCTTCACCGAGCTTGACCGGCGCCCCGCCCGGCGTCCTGGTGATGCGGTCCGAGGGCGCCGTCAGCGCCTGCTCGGCGTAGAACGAGTAGAGGCCGGCGCCTCCGGAATGGCCGATCAGCACGATGTGCTCGAAGCCGCGGCCGCGCAGGAACTCCATTCCGGCGGCGACGTCCAGCAGCGCGTTCTCATGGATCAGCCGCAGGTCGTTGCCCACCTCACGGCCGGCCTGTGCCCAGACCGAGTGTCCCGCGCCGAGTAGCCCGGGAATCAGTGGGTGACGCTGCAGATCCTGGCGCGGGTGCATGAGACAGAACACCGTGCGGCTCGCCGTGCCGGGCTCGTAGAGGGTGCCCCGGGACACCTCACCGTCGTACGAGATCAGGGTGTGCAGGCTGATGGTGGTCTTGTCCGGCAGGGGCGCCGGATGCCAGTCCGAGGCCAGTGTCGCCTTGCCGCGGCCCGAGGGGACCCGGGTGACCGCCGTGCCGGTCGTCGTGTGCTCGGTCATGCCTCGACCCTCAGTGCCTCGCGGTCGAACCGCGTGATCCTGCCCTCCAGCCCGCCGGCGGGCAGGGTGAACCACACGGCCAGGTGCAGACCGGACGCCTTGCGGTCGATCTCGAACGGGCCGGCGCTGTGGATGACGACGTAGCCGTCGCGCTGTTCGACCAGGAGGCCGGACCGGCGGGCGAAGTCCACCGCGCCGCTCCACTCGGGCTGGTCGACCACGTGGATCGCGGGACCGCCGATCGGGGAGTTGGCCTGGGCCTTCGCCCGCCAGACGTCCTGGATGGAGGTGCCGCCCGCCTCCAGCGCCGTGGCCAGCCCGGCGAGGGTCCGCTGCGCGTCGTCGGCGTCGAGCCGGGTCAACTCCCGCAGCGGACGGGTGAATTCGAAGAAGATCCCGTTCGGGTCGTCCACGTAGATCGACTCGATGGTCTCGTGTTCCACCGTCATGACCTTGTACCCGGCGGCCGTGAGCTTGTCGCGGTAGGCCAACAGGCTTGCCTCGTCGGGCACTTCGACGGCGATGTGGTTGGCCTGCCGCAGCACCTGGTGGACCGGCTCCGGGCGCGGCCAGCCGAAGTAGTAGAAGAAGGCGAGGGTGTCCCCGTTACCGATGTCGAAGAAGAAGTGGACCATGTCGGGGTTGTCGTCCTTGCCCCAGCCGAGGGCCGGAACGGCTTGGACGAGGGGGAATCCGAGGAGCTCCCCGTAGAACCGCACCGTTTCTACCGGGTCCCAGCACGCGAAGGCGGTGTGGTTCGCCCCCAGGGTCCCGACCACGTTGGCCTCACCTTTGCCGGTGGCGGCCTTCTGGAGAAGCATGGCATCTCCCTTCGGGTTCAGATTATCTATCATGATGAATTTTCGACGAGTGTGTCAATGTCCGGGGTGGACGGTGATCCGGTGCTTGCCCCTTGCAGGCGCGCGACCAGCCCGTCGGGCAGGGGGAGGCTCTCCGGTGCCGCCCCCGACATCCGTACGTACACCTGGGTGAGACGCATCCGCACCGCCGGCTCCGGGGCGCCGACCAGTGCGAAGTCGCTGCGGAACGTGAGCGAGCGCGTCGAGAGCCTGTCCAGCCACAGGGTGGCGTCCAGCTCGTCGTCCAGCCGGAGGGGGCTGTGGTAGGTGAGTTCGCAGTGCACGGCCGGAAGGCCGAAGCCGGCGGCGAGCATCTTCGACGTGGGGAAACCCACCTCCGCCAGCCACTCGCTCGACAGGCGCTCGGCCCAGCGGGTGGGTGCGGCGAAGTAGATCACCTGGGCCGCGTCCGTATCGCCCACCGCCACCCGGAACCGTCGGCGCAGGAGCGGTGCGGAGCCGTTCTTCCGTGGATCCGTCGTCCGTGGATCCGTGGTCATGATTCGTCCGTCACGTGGACGAGGTCCGTGCGCCCGGCGACCACTCCGTCGACGGCGTGATGCAGATGCGGTGAGCCGGCGGCGACATCCACGAGGACGGGGAGCTCGGTTCTGATCCGTTCTCCCACGGCCAGGCGGTCGAGCACGGCGCTACGGGAATCCTCGCCGGTCAGGCGGATGACCTCGGCGCCCCGGTGCAGGAACTCCTGTGCGTGCTCGACAAGCTTGGCGCCCGCCGGCCCCCAGGCGTCGCCGCAGTCCACCTCGACGGTCGCGGTGGTTCGCCCGGGGGTGTGGAGCCGGCGGGGGTACCGGTGATCCGGCGTCTGAAGGGGCCGGCTCAGTACCCAGTCCGTGAGCCCCGAGCCGGGCACCTCGCCGGGCTTGACGCCGGCGAACTCCGCCAGGGCCCGAGTCGCGATCTCGGGGTCCGAGACCAGCAGGTCGTCCAGCGACACGGCGCCCGCCCGACTGAGGTAGGCCACGGCCATCCGGGCCGGGCTGAGGTGCTGCCGCACCTCGAACGACTCCCACCACAGCTGACTGCGCCGAGCGCGCTCCTGCAGTCGTTCGACCTCGGGGCGCCGGGACTCCTCGAAACGATCCAGGGCGGCTTCCACCGGCTCGTCCTGCGGGGAGTCCAGTGCGTCGGCCAGCGCTATCGCGCTCTCCATTGCGATCTTCGTGCCGGAACCCAGCGAAGGGTGCGCGGTCGCCACGGCATCTCCGAGCAGTACGACCTTGCCGTGGTGCCAGCGGGCGCACCGCACGGTGTTGAACCAACCCCATCGCGACCGGTTGCCCAGGAAGGATCCACCGCCCAGCTGCGCGGAGAACGCCTCGGACAGGTACCGCAGTGCCGCGTCGTCCGACTCGCCCTCGTCGGACCACTGCCGGTCGCCGAACCCGGCCCGGCTCACGGTCTCGGCGGACGCCTCGATCACGAACGTGGAGCGTGCCTCGCCGTACGGGTAGGCGTGGGCGACGAACAGCCCGGCCGTGGTCTTCACGGGGATGAACACGCCGCCGTCGAGCGGTGCTTCGGCTCCGCACCAGATGAACCGGCCCCGGCCCGGGGTGACTTCGGCTCCGAACTCCTCCTGGAAGCGGTTCCGGGTGGCGCTGGCGGCCCCGTCGGCGGCGATCACCAGGTCGGCGTCGTCAAGTACGTCGCCGACGTCGCACGAGTGGCTCTCCACCCGCACGCCCGCGCCGACCGCTGCCTTCAGCAGGAGCCGCAGCAGCTGCGCGCGACTGATGGCGCCGTTGTGGAACCGGCCGAGGCTCGCATCGCCCTGTGGAAGCCGGAAACCGCTCGACGAGAACGTGTGCGCCGTGTCGACGATCTCCTGGTGCAGATCCGGGTCGGCGTGCTGCAGCGCCTTGAGGAGACCACCGGTGAGGCCGACCGCGAAGCCGAACGTCTCCTCGGGAGGGTTCCTCTCGTGCAGGTGTACGCGCCAATCGGGGTGTCGAAGGGCCAGCAGCCGGGCCGCGAACAGACCTGCGGGTCCGCCGCCAACTACATGAACGCGTCGAACTGTCATGCTTCATGGATACCGTAGTTCTTCATTAACGTCAAGAATTTTTCATTAACGTCAAACCTCCGGGCATGGAACCGCCGGCCGACTGTCGGGCAGGACAGGGCTCGGCCGGCGGTTGACCCGGTGGGCTCAGGGCGAGGCGCTGGTGCGGTGGTGCCTCGGAACCCTCAAAGGCCTCAGTCGATGAGGTCGAGGGCGGCTTGGACCGCGCTGTCGGTGTCGATGCCGTGGTAGCGGTACACGTCGTCCAGCGCGCCCGACTGGCCGAAGCGGCTCACGCCGAGCGTCGTCACCGGCACGTTGTTCACCGTGGCGAGGAAGGCGAGCGTGTGCGGGTGGCCGTCGACCAGCGTGAGCAGGGGTGCGGCGCGGTCTGCCGGGAAGACCTGGTCCAGGATCCAGCTGGGCGCGTCCTCCTGGCCGCGGCGGGCGCGCTGGGCGCGGAAGAGGAGGTCGGGGCTGGTCACACAGACCACGTCGGCGGCGTGGCCGAGGGCGGCGAGGCGGTCGGCGGCGGCCAGACCCTCGGGGACCAAGGCGCCCATCACGGCGATCGTGACGGAGGGCGTGCCGGTCGCCCGACGTAGCGGGTAGGCACCCGCCACCGTCTGGCGGCGGCGTCGCTCGCGCGCTGCCGGGTCGGCGGGCACGGCGGCCAGGCTCTGGTCGACCGGTCGGGTGGACAGTCGCAGATACGCCGAACTGCCGTCGGGCTTGCCGAGGTTGGCCAGTGACGCCAGCAGGCACCACTCCGTGTCGATGCCGAACGCGGGCTCGTACGACACGCATCCCGGTTGCTCGATGCCCAGCGACGGTGTGGTGATCGACTGGTGGGCGCCGCCCTCCGAGGCGAGGGTGACGCCGGAGGGGGTGCCGACCAGGATGGACTGGCCGCCGGCGTAGATGCCGTACGACCAGGGCTCCAGGGCCCGGTTGACGAACGGGTCGTAGACCACGCCGATGGGCAACAGGGGCTGTCCCCAGCGGCTCCAGGTCGCGCCCAGCTCGCCGAGCAGGCCGACCAGGTTGGTCTCGGCGATGCCGAGTTCGACGTGCTGGCCGGTCGGCTTCTCCCGCCAGTGCAGGATGGTCTCGGCGTCGTCGGCGAACCAGTCGGTGCGCTCGGCGGACGACCAGACCCCGACCTTGTTGAGCCAGCCGCCGAGGTTGGTGGAGGAGCTGACGTCGGGGCTGACGGTCACGATCCGGCCCGCCGCGTCCGGTGCCTTGCGGGTCAGGTCCAACAGCGCGCGCCCCAGGGCCTGTTGGGTGTTGCCGGTGCCGCCGGGGGCGGGGCGGCCGAGGTCGGTGGGGATCGCGGGCGGTCGCAGCGTCTCCTGGTGTGGCCGGCGCAGCCGTTCCGCTGCCGCCGTGCACAGCGCCGCTTCCGCGGAGCCGTCGGGGAAGTCGCGCCAGGGGGTGTCGAGATCCTCGCCGAGCCGGTCGGCGAGTTCCGTCATCTGCTCGCCGGTCAGGAGGGTGGAGTGGTTCTGGGGATGGCCCTCGGTGGGCAGGCCGTGGCCCTTGACGGTGTAGGCGAAGATCACGGTGGGGCGGGTGTCGTCGATGGTGTCGTAGGCGTCCAGCAGGGCGCCGAGGTCGTGGCCGCCGAGGTTGCGGACCGCGCGGTGCAGGGTGTCGTCGTCGACGTCCGCGAGGAGGCGGGTGATGGGTTCGGCCCCCGAGCCGGTGCCGGGCAGCCGGTCGCGCAGCTGCTGCGGGGTGCAGCGCAGCAGCCGCTGGTATTCCGGGTTTTCCATGGTGTCCAGGCGCAGGCGCAGCTCGTCGCCGCCGGGCCGGGCGAAGAGTTCCTCCAGGAGCTGCCCGTACTTGAGGGTCAGCACCTGCCAGCCGGCCGCGGTGAACATGCCGTGCAGCCGCTCCGCCGCAGTCCCGGGCACCACGCGGTCCAGGGACTGCCGGTTGAGGTCGACGACCCAGACGATCTCGCCCAGGCCGGCCACGGTGGGATCCTGTACGGCCTCCCAGATCGCGCCCTCGTCCAGTTCCGCGTCGCCCAGCAGGGAGTACTGCCGGCCGGTGCCCGCGGCGCCGAACCGCCCGTCGACGTAGCGCCGGGCGACGGCTCCCCACAGGGGTGCGGTGGCCCCGATGCCCACCGACCCGGTCGAGTAGTCGACGGGGTCGGGGTCCTTGGAGCGGCTGGGGTAGCTCTGCAGGCCGCCGAAGGAGCGCAGCTGGGTGAGGTAGGCGGGGTCGAGCTCGCCGAGCAGGTAGTTGATGGCGTGCAGCACGGGGGAGGCGTGCGGCTTGACCGACACCCGGTCGTGGCGGGTGAGTTCGTGGAACCACAGGGCGGTCATGATGGAGGTCATCGAGGCACTCGACGCCTGGTGACCGCCCACCTTCAGCCCCGAGGGATTGGGCCGCACCCGGTTCGCGTGATCGACGATCGCGGTCGAGAGCCACAGCACACGCCGCTCGACACCGCCGAGAACCCGTAGCAGCTCGCGCCGGGAGTCGTCCTGTATCCCCGGATCGGCCGAAGCGACATCAATGGCCATGACTTGCCTCTCTAACTCCCCGGCGAGTGAGGTGAACAGCGCCGCGGTCGAATTCCATGTGCCGAACGCCTCCGGCGCGGTCGTGGACGGTGACCGTTCGGCGGGAGTGGCGGCTCGGCGGGAAAGGGAGAATCACCGCATAGTCGCGGTAGTCAATTATCTTACGTCGCTGTTGAGGAACGTCAAGTGTCTAAGGTCTGGGCGGCATCGCGAGGGAGCACGGCGTCGACAGCTCGTACCTGAAAGGCGAAGCCTCGTTGAGGTAGTGATCGAGGAGCGGCGCGACGCGCAACCGAGTGGCGCCGAAGGGTTGACGGATCGTCCGCCGTGCTCTGCGGGGCCGGGAGTCTACGAGCCGTCGCGGGCCTGGTCGCCGAGCGTTCGCTCCAGGTGCTGGAGGTCCTGGCGCAGCAGTGCGAGGGCGGCCCCCGGTCCAGGTGTTCCGGAAGCCCGCGGGCTCGCCTGCTGCACCATGGCCACGGCCAGCTCCGCGATCTGGTCCGCGGCGGCATCCTTCTCGGCGAAGCCGCGCTCGCCGCCCGGGTGGTACCACCAGGCGACCCAGTTGCACATTCCGGCCACCGCGAGTGCGGCCGTTCGCGTTTCGACCGGGCGGAACTGTCCTTTGAGTACGCCTTCGTCGATCACCTCGATGAGGTGGCGCAAGGTCGCTCGCTGGGCGGCCCGGTGAGCCTCGGCGACGGTCGGAGGGAGATCAGCCTCTGAACGCAGCAACAGCTGGAACCGGCTCGGCTGCTCGGCCCGTTGAAGGGAGATCAGGCGTGCGATCCGGCGCAGACGGGTTGCGGGGTCGGTGCCGGAGTCCGCGGCGAGGGCTTCGATCTCGGCCGCCGACCCTTCCGTGATCTGCTCGACGAGCCTGGCGAGCAGTTCGTCCTTGCTCTTGACGTAGTAGTAGAGCGCGGGGCGGGTGATGCCCATCGCCTCGGCGATGTCCCCCAGATTGGTGCCGGAGAAGCCGCGCTCGGCGAACAGGCGGGACGCCTGCTCGAAGATCTCGTTCTCGACGAGCGTGCGCCGCGTCGAAAACCGACCGGACGAACTCCCCTTCGTTCTGTGGGCAGGCGCTGAGCTGCCTGCGGTCCTTCGCGCGCTCTTCGTCATGAAGGCGATAGTAGCCAGATCTGACCAGTTGCCACGGCAAAACTTCGTCATCAATGGCGAAGTTTGGACATCAGAGTAAGCTTACTGGAGCGCTGGATGCAGCAACTGTTCGGTCCAGATCGTCTTTCCCGTCGGGGTGTAGCGCGTGCCCCAGCGCAGGGTGAGTTGGGCGATGAGGAACAGGCCACGGCCGCCTTCGTCATCGTGGGCGGCGCGGCGCAGATGGGGTGAGGTGTGCCCCGTGTCGGAGACCTCGCAGATGAGATTGCGGTCGCGGATGAGGCGAACACTGACGGGGCCGGCGGCGTAGCGGATCACGTTCGTGACGAGTTCGCTGACGACGAGCTCGGAGGTGAAGGTCAGGTCTTCGAGCCGCCAAGCCGTGAGCTGGTCCGTCACACGGGTGCGGGCGTCAGCGACGAGGGCAGGGTCGGCATCGAACTCCCAAGTGGCTACTTGCTGCTCGTCGAGGGCCCTGGTGCGGACCAGGAGCAATGCCGCGTCGTCACTGATCGGCTCGGGCAGGAGGGTGGCGACCGCCCGCTCGCAGAGATCTTCCAGGGGGCGCCGGGGTTCGGCGAGGACCGTGGCCAGCTGTTCGAGTCCGATGTCGACGTCGCGGTTCCGGGACTCGACCAGACCGTCGGTGAAGAGTGCGATCAGGCTGCCCTCGGGCAGTTCGAACTCCACGGTGGCGAACGGCAGGCCCCCCAGCCCCAGAGGCGGTCCGGGGGCCAGATCCGGGAAGGTGACGCTGCTGTCGGCTCGGACGATCGTGGGCGGCAGGTGGCCTGCGCTGGCCATGGCGCAGCGCCGGGTGACAGGGTCGTAGACGACGTACAGGCACGTCGCCCCAACGGCTTCTTCCACACTCGCTTCCCCAGTGGGTTCCTCGTCGTAGGAGGGATCTCCTATCAGGGCGTCGAGCTGCGTGAGCAGCTCGTCGGGCGCCTGGTCCAGCTGGGCGAGAGCACGGACGGTCGTGCGCAGGCGCCCCATGGTGGCGGCGGCGCGCAGGCCGTGCCCCACCACGTCGCCGACAACGAGGCCGACCCGGGTCCCGGGCAGCGGGATCACGTCGAACCAGTCGCCGCCCACGCCAAGGCCGGTACTGGCGGGGAGGTAGCGATGGGCAACCTCAAGGGCGGTGAGCTGCTCGGGCACGTGCCTCGGCAAAAGGCTGCGCTGCAGGGTCAGCGCGGCGGCATGCTCACGGGCGTAACGGTGGGCGTTGTCGAAGCCGAGCGCGGCACGAGCGGCCAGCTCGCGGGCAAGCGCGACCTCTTCGGTATCGAAGGGGTCGGGAATGGCGGCCCTCAGGAAGGTGACCACTCCGAGGGTCAGATCGCGGGCGCGCAGCGACACCACCAGCCGCGAGTGCACACCCGTCCCGCCCCTGTCCTCTGCGGTTACGGTCACGTCGGACGGGTCGTCGGACTGTTCGTCCTGGTCCGGCTCGCCTGTGGCAGGACTGCGGGCCTGGGCCACAGCAAACGGATCCTCGACCACCTCGCCGACCGCCGCATCCGCTTCGATCCAGTGGTCCCCGCCGGAGCGCCGCTCCAATCGCCGGAACGCGGTCCGGCGGCCGGCCGCCTTCGGTTCGAGGTCATCGCCCGTGAGGACGCTTTCCAGCACATCGACGGTGACGGCGTCTGCGAACCCTGGGACCACCACATCCGCGAGATCTCTCGCGATCCGGTTCGCGTCCAGCGTCATACCCATCCGTCCACCTGCCCGGACCAGCAGCTCCAGTCTCTGCTGGGCCCGGTGGCGGCTGGTGATGTCGACCGCGTACCCGCAAACTCCGAGGATGTGCCCTACTGCGTCCTGCAACCGGAAGTACGCGCAGGACCAGATGTAATCATGCAGAGGGTCCCCGCGCGGTCGGGCTCGAATGCGTACGTCCAGCATCGGTTCGCCGCTGCTCAGCACATGGGAGATTAGTGCTTGCAGGTTGGGAGGATGATCTTCCGAAATGACCTGGTCCTCCAGCAGGATGTCCTCGAAGGGCCTCCCGGCGAACTGCGCAAGTGGCATGCCGACCGAATGCTCCACCGCAGCGTTGGCCCAGGCCACGTTTCCGCTGGTGTCGAAGATGCACAGGTTGACCGGCGACTGGGTGGCCAGCCCTTTCAGCATGGACTGGTGGGCCTCCCAGCGGCGGAGCTCCTCCGCACCCGTCGCGGTGATGATCCAGGCGGCGCCACCGGCGGTATGCGCCAGGGGACACAGTGTCATCGCCACCTTGAGGAGATGGCCTGCGCGGTGGCGCACCTGAACCTGGTCGCTGCGGGCGACCGATTCGCGCGGCCGTTGCGAGACTTCGAGCAGGGGCAGGGCGGCCGGCTGCGCCGCCAGAAGCTCGTCCGCGGCGCGTCCCACCGCCTCCGCCGCCGGGTAGCCGAGTAGCTCCTCGGCCGTGGGGCTCCACCCGATGACCACGCCATCGGCGTCCAGCACAGCCGTGGCCGCCTGCACGACGTCCAAGGGATCGCGCAGGTCGTCGCCGTCGACTTCTTGCCACGCTTCCATCACGCCCCGCCGTAAGGGGCCGGCTCAGGGGACCTGTCTTTCGCAGCGCGCCGGACCCTTCGACGGCGAGCTGGCGTCTCCATTATCGCTCCATGTTCGTCCGGTCGCCCCCAGCGGCCCTGCGGGCTGCTGATGCGCCGGCACACCGGCCCGGCGCCGGATGGGCGGCGGTTCCAGAGCACGGGCACAGCCGTTGTACGAGCCGGTAGAGGACCTTGGATGGTGTACGGCGGGGAATGCGGGCTCCGAGGAATCTACCGAGAACCCGCGGAACCAGATTTCTCTGGTTTCCGGGGCTCTGCGGTGCGTGTTCCTACGGCTCAGTCCTTGATTTCGCAGATGGGTGCGCCGGAGGTGAGGGAGGCGCCGACTTCGGCGGACAGGCCCTTGATGGTGCCGGAGCGGTGCGCGTTGAGCGGCTGTTCCATCTTCATGGCCTCGAGGACGACGATGAGGTCGCCTTCCTTGACCTCCTGGCCCTCCTCGACGGCGACCTTGACGATGGTGCCCTGCATCGGGGAGGCGAGGGTGTCGCCGGAGGCGGCCGGGCCGGACTTCTTGGTGGCGCGTCGTTTGGGGCGGGCGCCGGCGGCGAGGCCGGTGCGGGCCAGGGACATGCCCAGCGAGGAGGGCAGGGAGACCTCCAGGCGTTTGCCGCCGACCTCGACGACGACCGTCTCGCGGCCCTCTTCCTCGTCCGTCTCCGCGTCCGTGGGGGCGGCGAAGGGCTTGATGTCGTTGACGAACTCGGTCTCGATCCACCGGGTGTGGACCGTGAACGCCTCGGCGGAGCCGGCCAGTTCGGGGGCGAAGGCCGGGTCGGTGACCACCTTGCGGTGGAAGGGGATGGCGGTGGCCATGCCCTCGACCTGGAACTCGGCCAGGGCGCGGGCGGCCCGCTGCAACGCCTGGGCGCGGGTGGCGCCGGTGACGATCAGCTTGGCCAGCAGCGAGTCCCACGCCGGGCCGATCACGGAGCCGGACTCGACGCCGGCGTCCAGGCGGACGCCCGGGCCCGACGGCGGGTTGAAGACGGTCACCGTGCCGGGGGCCGGGAGGAAGCCTCGGCCGGGGTCTTCGCCGTTGATGCGGAACTCGAGGGAGTGGCCGCGCAGTTCGGGATCGCCGTAGCCGAGGTGCTCGCCGTCGGCGATGCGGAACATCTCGCGGACCAGGTCGATGCCGGCGACTTCCTCGGTGACCGGGTGCTCGACCTGGAGGCGGGTGTTGACCTCCAGGAAGGAGATCGTGCCGTCCGTGCCGACCAGGAACTCCACCGTGCCGGCGCCGACATAGCCCGCCTCGCGCAGGATCGCCTTCGACGAGGAGTACAGCTCCGCGACCTGCGCCTCGGACAGGAACGGGGCGGGGGCCTCCTCGACGAGCTTTTGGTGGCGGCGCTGCAGCGAGCAGTCACGGGTGGAGACGACGACCACGTTGCCATGGGTGTCGGCCAGGCACTGGGTCTCCACGTGCCGGGGCTTGTCGAGGTAGCGCTCCACGAAGCACTCGCCGCGGCCGAACGCGGCGACCGCCTCGCGCACCGCCGACTCGTACAGTTCCGGCACCTCTTCGAGGGTGCGGGCCACCTTCAGGCCGCGACCGCCACCACCGAAGGCCGCCTTGATCGCGATGGGCAGGCCGTGCTGCTCGGCGAAGGCGACGACCTCCTCCGCGCCGGAGACCGGGTCCGGTGTGCCCGCGACGAGGGGGGCACCGGCCCGCTGGGCGATGTGGCGGGCGGCGACCTTGTCGCCGAGGTCGCGGATGGCCTGCGGCGGCGGGCCGATCCAGATCAGACCCGCGTCCAGGACCGCCTGGGCGAACTCGGCGTTCTCGGACAGGAAGCCGTAGCCGGGATGGATCGCGTCCGCCCCCGACTCACGCGCCGCGTTGAGGACCTTCCCGATGTCCAGGTAACTGCTCGCCGGAGTGTCACCGCCCAGGGCGAACGCCTCATCCGCGGCGCGGACATGCGACGCGTCCCGGTCCGGTTCCGCGTAGACGGCCACGCTCGCGATCCCCGCGTCCCGGCAGGCCCGGGCCACACGGACAGCGATTTCGCCACGGTTGGCGATGAGCACCTTCGTCAGCATGCCGACTCCAGCATGTCGCTCGCGGACGCGGTGAGTTGGTGCGCGGTCTCCACGCCGGCGTCACGCAGAGCCCGGGCGATGACCTTCGCGCCGCGGTCGTGGCCGTCGGGTCCGGGCTTGGCGATCACGACGCGGGCGTGCGGCGCCGGAGCGGTACTGGCATGCTCCGTTCGCTGGTGCAGGGCATTCATACTCTCTCCAAGAGTCAACAGGTGAGGCAGGGCCCGCTCGTTCAACGGGGCCAGTACGTGCCGCGCCAGGTCGTCGGCCCTGGCTGTGCGGGCGCGCGGCGCGGGATGTTGCGATTCTTGTCCGCCCACTCATCCAGCTGCTCGGGTGCCGCGGGAACCGACGCTGCCGCGGCGGCGCGGGCGCGGACCACCGCCAGGGCGGCGGCGAGTTCCTCCGGGGTCGGGTTGCCCCGTACGACCTTGATCGTCATGGCGGCTCCTAGAGGGGGATGTTGCCGTGCTTCTTGGGGGGCAGCGACTCGCGCTTGGTGCGGAGCTGGCGCAGGCCGCGTACGACGTGGCGGCGGGTGTCGGACGGCATGATCACGGAGTCGATGTAGCCGCGTTCGGCTGCGATGTAGGGGTTGAGGAGGGCGTCCTCGTACTCCTGGATGAGGCGGGCGCGGGTGGCGTCCAGGTCGCCGTTGGTCTGGGCCTCGGCGATGGTGCGGCGGTGCAGGATGTTGACCGCGCCCTGGGCGCCCATGACGGCGATCTGGGCGGTCGGCCAGGCGAGGTTGAGGTCGGCGCCCAGGTGTTTGGAGCCCATGACGTCGTAGGCGCCGCCGAAGGCCTTGCGGGTGATGACGGTGATGAGGGGGACGGTGGCCTCGGCGTAGGCGTAGATGAGTTTGGCGCCGCGGCGGATGATGCCGTCGTGTTCCTGGTCGACGCCGGGCAGGAAGCCGGGCACGTCGACGAAGGTGATGACCGGGATGTTGAAGGCGTCGCAGGTGCGCACGAAGCGGGCGGCCTTCTCGGAGGCGGTGATGTCCAGGCAGCCGGCGAACTGCATCGGCTGGTTGGCGACGATGCCGACCGGGTGGCCCTCGACGCGGCCGAAGCCGGTGAGGATGTTCGGCGCGAACAGTGCCTGCGTCTCGAAGAACTCGGCGTCGTCCAGGATGTGTTCGATCACCGTGTGCATGTCGTAGGGCTGGTTGGCGCTGTCCGGGACGAGGGTGTCCAGCTCGAGGTCCTCGGCGGTGACGGTCAGGTCCGCCTCCTCGGGGAAGACCGGGGCCTCGGAGAGGTTGTTGGACGGCAGGTAGGACAGCAGTTGCTTGACGTACTCGATGGCGTCCTTCTCGTCGCCGGCCATGTGATGGGCCACGCCCGAGACGGAGTTGTGGGTGCGGGCGCCGCCCAGTTCCTCGAAGCCGACGTCCTCGCCGGTGACGGTCTTGATGACGTCGGGGCCGGTGATGAACATGTGCGAGGTCTGGTCGACCATGACCGTGAAGTCGGTGATGGCGGGGGAGTAGACCGCGCCGCCCGCGCAGGGGCCGACGACCAGGGAGATCTGCGGGATGACGCCGGAGGCGTGGGTGTTGCGGCGGAAGATCTCGCCGTAGGCGCCCAGGGAGGCGACGCCTTCCTGGATGCGGGCGCCGCCGGAGTCGTTGATGCCGATGACCGGGCAGCCGGTCTTCAGCGCGAAGTCCATGACCTTGACGATCTTCTGGCCGTAGACCTCGCCCAGCGCGCCGCCGAAGACGGTGAAGTCCTGGGAGAACACGGCGATGGGGCGGCCGTCGACGGTGCCGTATCCGGTGACGACGCCGTCGCCGTAGGGGCGGTTGGTGTCCAGGCCGAAGTTGGTGGAGCGGTGGCGGGCGAACTCGTCGAGCTCGGCGAAGGAGCCCTCGTCGAGGAGGAGCTCGATGCGCTCACGGGCCGTCAACTTGCCCTTGGCGTGCTGCTTTTCGACGGCGCGTGCGGAGCCGGCGTGCGTCGCCTCGTCAATACGACGCTGAAGATCCGCGAGCTTGCCCGCGGTGGTGTGAATGTCGATGGTGCTCATCTGTTTCCGCTCAGTGCTCGGTGGCACGTCGGGGGCAAGGGGCATGGCGGGACTCCGAAGAACGCTGGGTGTCGGCATGGGGAAGGCTGTCATCGACGTCAGAACGTGTCGTGTGGCTGGTGAACGCCCCATACGTCCCGCAGAGCGTGGGCGATTTCGCCGCCGGTGGCGCGGTGTCCGAGGGCTTCACGCATGGGGAACAGGACATTGTCGGTTCCTTCCGCGGCCGTTCGCAGAGCGTCAAGGGCTCGCTCGACGGCGTGGCTGTCGCGTTCCCTGCGCAGGGCCGCGAGGCGTTCGCACTGGTCGGCCTCGATCTGAGGGTCGACGCGCAGCGGTTCGTAGGGCTCTTCCTCGTCGAGGACGTACTTGTTGACCCCCACCACGGTCCGCTCCTGGTTGTCGATCTCCAGCGCGATGCGGTAGGCGGAGCGTTCGATCTCGGACTTCTGGAAACCCTGCTCGATCGCGGCGACGGCACCGCCGCGGTCCTCGACAGCCTTGATCAGTTCCAGGGCAGCCGCCTCGATGTCGTCGGTCATCGACTCGATGACGTAGGACCCGGCGAAGGGATCGACGGTCTTGGTCACGTCGGTCTCGTACGCGATGATCTGCTGGGTGCGCAGGGCGAGGCGGGCCGCCTTCTGGGTGGGCAGGGCGATGGCCTCGTCATAGGAGTTGGTGTGCAGGGACTGGGTCCCGCCCAGCACCGCGCCCAGGCCCTGCAGCGCGACCCGTACCAGGTTGACCTCGGGCTGCTGGGCGGTCAGTTGGACGCCCGCGGTCTGGGTGTGAAAGCGCAGCATCTGCGACTTAGGGTTCTTGGCGCCGAATTCGTCGCGCATGACGCGGGCCCAGATCCGGCGGGCCGCGCGGAACTTCGCGATCTCCTCCAGCAACGTGGTGCGGGCGACGAAGAAGAACGACAGGCGGGGCGCGAAGTCGTCGACGTCCAGGCCCGCGGCGATCGCGGTGCGCACGTACTCCTTGGCGTTGGCGAGGGTGAACGCGATCTCCTGCACGGGACTCGCCCCGGCCTCGGCCATGTGGTACCCGGAGATGGAGATCGTGTTCCAGCGGGGGATCTCACGGTGGCAGTAGGCGAAGGTGTCGCTGATCAACCGAAGCGACTGCTTGGGCGGGTAGATGTAGGTGCCCCGGGCGATGTACTCCTTCAGCACATCGTTCTGGATCGTGCCGGTCAGCTGGTGGCCCGCTACACCCTGCTCGGCCGCGACCAGCTGGTACATCAGCAGCAGGGTCGACGCCGGAGCGTTGATCGTCATCGACGTCGACACCTTGTCCAGCGGCAGCCCCCGGAACAGTGTCCGCATGTCCTCGATCGAATCGATCGCCACGCCGACCTTGCCCACCTCACCCTGGGCGATCGCCTCGTCGGAGTCGTAGCCCATCTGTGTGGGCAGGTCGAACGCCACACTCAGACCGCCGGTGCCCGCGTCGACCAGCTCGTGGTAGCGCTCGTTGGACTCCTTCGCCGTGCCGAACCCGGCGTACTGCCTCATCGTCCAGGGCCGGCCGGTGTACATCGACGGATACACCCCGCGGGTGTACGGGAACTGCCCAGGAGCGCCCAGCTTGGCAGGGACCTCGAAGTCCTCCAGCGCGCAAGCGTCGTAAAGCGGCCGGATCGGCAGGTCTGACTCGCTGCGCGCCATGGAACGCATGCCGTACCTCCCAAGCCGTGATACTCAGTCTCGTATTTACGGTACTCAGTATCATTCAAGGATGGCAAGTGGCGTCCATACGCCGAGGCGGGGAAGGATGGGCGTTCATGAGCAAGCCAGCTGCGCGGGTCCGACTCGCTGACGCCGCGTTCGCCCTCTTCGACGAGCGCGGGTACGAGCAGACCACCGTCGACGACATCGCGGAACGGGCCGGACTGGGGCGCTCGACGTTCTTCCGCTACTACCGCTCCAAGGAACAGGTGATCTTTCCCGATCATGATCGCCTGCTCGAGCTGATCAGGGACCGGCTGGCGACGTCCAACGACAGCACGGCCCTGGTCGCCGTCTCCGACGCGGTGCGTCTGGTGCTGTTGCACTACATCGACGAAGGTGATCTCGCCAGACGGCGGTATGTCCTCACCAGCAAGGTGCCCGCGCTCCGTGATCGTGAGATCGCCAGTGTGGCCCGTTACCAGCGTCTCTTCCGGGAGTTCATCTCGGAGTGGATGGGAGGCTCGACGCAGGCGGCATCGCTGAGGGCGGAGCTGATGGCGGCGGCGGTGGTGGCTGCCCACAACCATGTGCTGCGCCGATGGCTCCGAGGGGAGTCCGCCGACCCCGTCGCGGAGGTGGACGAGGCGATGCGCGAGGTGCTCGCGCTCTTTCCGCCATCCTCTTCCCCCGTGGATGCCGTCGGCGACGGCACCATGGTTGTCGCGTTCCGAACCGGTCAGGACATCAACGCGTTGCTCCCCTCACTGCGGCGCCTCATCGAGGGCGGAAGTGGGGGCGCCTGAGCGGCCGAACCGGTCGGTTACCGCGTAACCCTGCTGACCGACCGGGTCACTCCGGTTCGACGCGCAGCGCGTCCCTGTCGAACTGCGCGACTTTGCCGTGGCGCAGCGCCCCGATGGCGCTGTACCAGACCGCAGGCCGGATACCGGCCTCGCGTCGGTCGATGATCAGGGTGCTCTTTCCGCACAGCTGGACGTAGTTGCCGACGATGTGCACCTCGTCCGCGACCTTCGCGCCCTGGTCGATGAAGGCGCGAAACTCCGGCACGTCGAGCACATACAGCTCGATCACCGGCCTCCCTCCTCCAACTCGGCCGCGACACCCGCCACGATGAGTTCCGCCTTGCGCGCCCACAGCTTCGACAGGGTCGGCTCCCCGTCACCCGACACGACGTCGAGCAGCGCCCGCACGGTCAGCGCCGCGTCCTCGTCGTCCACCCGGGTCATCTCGCGGGTCGGGTAAGTGAACTCGACCATGAAGCCGTTCGGGTCGTACGTGTAGATCGACTCGATGGTCTCGTGCTTGACCTGCATCTCGACCGTCCAGCCGTTGTCCTCCAGACGCCGGCGGTACTCGTCCAGCGCTTCCTCGGAGTCGACATGGATGGCCAGATGCCGGGAGTCACGGAAGAAGCGGGGCACCTTGGGACCGTGTGTGGCGTATGCGTCCTGCCCCGGTTCGCTGAACCGCTCGAGACCGAAGTAGTAGAAGAACGCCAGCCGGTCACCCTTGCCGATGTCGAAGAAGAAGTGCACGAAGTCGGGGTGGTCCGACGGCCCCCAGCCGACCGCGCACACCGAGTGGACGATGGGGAATCCGAGGATCTCGTGGTAGAAGCGCACCGTGCCGACCGGGTCGAACGTGGGAAACGCGGCGTGGTCGACGCCTTGGGCAAGGTGATCGAGTTCCGAAGCCATTCCTGAACCTCCCTATTGGGCCGTTACGTCAACACATCCAGGCCGGCCTGCGCGATCGCGACGTCGTTGTCGGAGGAGGACCCGCTGGCCGCGATACCACCGACGACCACTGAGTCGACCACGATGGGCAGACCGCCACGCAGGTCGGTGAAGTCGGTGGCAGCGGCGGCGAGCCGCGCGGCGAGCGCTGGGTCCATCTCCCCCGTGGGCGCGCCGACATAGGCCGCCGTACGCGCCTTCTTGGGGACGACCTCTTGGGCAAAGGGCACCGCACCGTCCATGAGGACGAAGGCCCGCAACTGACCGCTCGTGTCGACGATGGCGATCGCCACCGGGGCTTCGCGCTTGCGGGCCTCGTCCACGGCCGCGTTGAGTATCGTCAGCGTGGCCTGTTCGGTCAGCCGGAGCCCGGTTACGACATGGGACACGGTTGTTCTTCCTTTCCTTCTGCTACGGGGAGTCGGCCGGCTGCGAGGACCACTCGACGTACTGGTCGCCGCCCTCAGCCCATCTTCACGGTGTTGCGCAGCGGTGCGACGCCGTCCACCGCGACCTCGACCTCGTCGCCGTCGCGCAGGAACGCGCCGTCCGGGCCGTCTTCCATCGCGGTGCCCCCGGGCGTTCCGGACAGGATCATGTCCCCGCCGCCGAGCGGGACGAACCGCGAGATGTGCGCCGCGATCCGGCCGAAGGAATGCCCCATGTCCGCGGTCGTCCCGTCCTGCCTGAGCTCGTCGTTGACACGGCAGCGGATCCTCAGGTCGGTGACGTCGATCGCCTCGTCGACGACCATCCAGGGACCACAGCTGTTCCCCGTCCGGAAGTTCTTCACCAACGACCAGGTCAGCGGACCGTGATCGATTCTGGACAGCCCGAGTGCGTCGTCCCGGATGCTGAAGTCGTTCCACGCCGTATAGCCCCACAACGAGACGCGATCACTGCCCCGGGGATGCTCGGCCCCACCCAGCACGACGCCGACCTCGGCCTCGTAGTCCAGCTTCGCCGTACCCTCCGGTGGGGTGACGATCGCGCCCGGGCCCACCACGGTTCCCGGGATCACATAGAAGCCCCATGGCGGCGTGTCATCGGCGGTGCCCGATACGAACGACTCGGGCAGCTCCATCCGCGACGCCATCCTGCCCGCGTGCATCGGGAAGTTGCCGCCCATCGCGAAGATCCGCGACGCCGGATCCGGCAGTGGCGGATCCAGCGGCACTTCCGCCAGGGGACGGGCCCCCAGCCGGTCCCGGCCGCGGTCGAGATCGTCCTGGACCAGCTCGAGGAGGGTGAGCAGCGCGCCGCGCACCGAGGGCCACGCCCCGATCATCGGGAGCCAGCTCTGCGACCCACCGGGGAACGACGCCTTGATCGCTTCGGCCGGGCCGTCGTCGAGCGCGCTCGCGGACCCGGCGAGATCGACCACATAGGTCGATCCGGCCGAGTCCACGACGAGCCCGGTCCCCGCACCCGCGACTCGAACCAGCTTCACTGTGCCCGCACCAGCCTGCCCGTCGCGCGCATCATGACTGTGCGCCTTCCTTGCTGAACGTCTCGTCCAGGTCGGTGCCGAGAAGAACGTCGGCCGGCGGCGCCGGCGGCGGACCCACCAGACCGACCGGGGGCTGTCCGGTGTTCCACTCGTCCACGGCGTGGCTGTCGGTGACGTTCCAGGTGCGCGGCACGTAGGTCGGGTCGTGCAGGATGATCTCCTCGTCGACCGAGTACTCGATCCAGTAGCCCTCGGCGTCCCGGAAGTACATGGCGACGTTGTGCGCGGTGCCGTGCCGCAGCGGACCCCACTCGATCTCCACGTCGTTGGCGCGCAGCGCCTCCGCCGTCTCGTAGAACTGGTCGAGGTTCTTGAGGCTGAACTGGAGGTGATGCACCTTGGCCTCGGGCGTGCGGACGACGACGAGGTCGTGGTACAGGTACCGGCCGGGCGAGCGCATGAACGACATGATCTGTACGTCGCCTGCCATGACCCTGCCCGACTGCAGCTGCCCCAGCACCTCCCTGGCGAACTTGTCCTCGGCCTCGAAATCGGCGGCTCCGAGACCGAGGTGGTCGGCCACCACCGGCTTCGGGCCGCCCGACTTCGGCGCCTCGATGAGGTGGGCGACCGGGATTTCGGTGTGCAGTCCGGTGGTCAGCTCGATGAGATGGCCGGCCGGGGTCTGAAACCGCAGAGCCGGCTTGGACTCCCACTCGCGATCGATGTGCCGGGCCACCTCGACCCCGGCCCGGGCGAGGCGCTCCCCGGCCCGGTCCAGCGCCTGCTCGTCACTGACGACGTAGCTCACATGGTGCAGGCCATGGGTCTCACCCGGCTTGTACACCAGCGAATAGCGGTCCAGCCCGTGCGCGCTCAAGTAGTGCGTGCCGTCCGACGCCGCATGCTCGAGGGTGAACCCGAGCCGCTCGACCGCGAACTTCGCAGCCGCCTCGGGATTCTTCGCGTTGAGCGCGAAGTAGTTCACTCGCTCAATACCGATAAGGGACACCATGACCTCCTCGGCCGATAAACAGCCTGAGTTGCCTTTTCGACATAAACATTGCGTAATTGACGATCAAGTTTTGAAGCGGGATTCCCGGACCCGCATCGGTGGATCGCGCTCAATTCGTGACCGCGTCGGACGCGGTCACGGGCGGACCGGGCGATCGGGGCGACTTCGGGCCGTCCTGCCCGAAGTGCACGTACGCCCGGCGGGGCACGGCTCAGACGGCGGGCGAGGAGTCCGCGGTGAGCGTGGAGGGGCCGGCGAAGGTGGCCCGTGCCGCGTCGGTGTCGGACATGGTGACCTGGCGGCGGCTGCGGGCAGGCGTTGCCGTCCGGCTGAAGGAAGCCTCCAAGGACACCATGCCACCCTCCTCGTCGAGCCATCGTGGCCACGCCATCGTGTCACCGTTCTACGCGAGAGTCAATAATTCTTCGCTCGTGACTTCGCGATCCGATACGGCCCTGGACGGCTGCGATGTCTGCCGCGCCGCAACGCCGTCGCCCTTGCGATGTCGCGCGCGGGGGCGGGCGGATCTATTGCCTGTCGCGGCACTAGCCCATGCGCCCGAGCGTTCGTACGGCAACGCGCCAGCCGTTGGCGGTGCGAACCATTTCGTCGTGGTACGTGGCGCTGCTCACGGTGCCGTCGTGCCGGATCCCGAGGCCCTTGGACCTGACGTGCGTCACTTCGGTGTCGCCGGGGATCACGACGATGTTCGTGACGTGATGGGCGACCGCGTGTTCACCGTCCCGCAGCATTGTCTCGATCATGTCGATGCCCTGGACGGGCTCGAATCCGTACACGCTGGCGTCGTAGATCGCGTCGTTCGTAAGGCATTCGCCAAGGCGTTTCCATGCCCTGTCGTCCAGGACGTGCCCCCAGAGGGACAGAACTCGTTCGATTTCAATGATGTCGTCATGCGTGGGATGCATCGTGGACTCCTGAGCCGGAATCGGACATGGATCGAGCTCCGTGCGGGAAGCCCGATCTTGCGACGTCAGCCGATGGACGTGAGTATGGAATTATGGACGAGAGCGTAAATTCGACGGGGAATGTCGATGCAACCCTCAAGATCCGTAGGCGTCTTCCAACAGCCCGCGTGTCTCCCGCGCCGTGAGCGGCCGACGCATGTTCGCCAGTTCGGCCCGGCATGCGCCATCGAGTTCATCGCGCCGGCGGCGAGATCCGGCATCGGCTGCGAGGCCATCAGCGCGGGGTCGGCGATGACCAGGCTCGGCCGGCGGCACCAGCTCCAGTAGGGCGTGGCGACGGGCGGAGGTTCGGGCACGCCCGCAGGCATCCAGGTGACCGCGGGTCATCTCCGCCCCGGCAACGTCGTCGGGATCGCCGCACAGCTGAGACCGTCCGCCGCGGAGACGGCCTTGGCGGCATCGATGACGCGGCCATCGCCGAGTGCCACGACGGGCAGTCCTCCGACTTCCGGCTGCACGGCGGCGGCTTCGGGCACCGCCCCGTGTGGCACGTGGAGGATCACGGCGGACCATCGCAGACCCGAGGTGCTCACGCCGCCGCGCGTTCTGTCGTCAAGAGCGCATAGCGCCCGAAACCATGGTCGCGAAACAGCGACTCGACGTTCCGCAGAGCGTCACGCCCGAATCGGATGACCCGCTCGTTGTCGAACCAGGTGAAGTCGCTGCGGACACCGTCCAACGAGTGTGCGTCATCCGTCGCGGCCCGTGCGGTGCTCACCACTGCGCCTTGAACGTTTCCGCGTTCTTCTTGACGATGCCGGTGCGGCCGAACGGACTCAACGTCAGCGCATCGATCGCGGGCTCGTCGAGCTTCTCTCCCCGCATCGCCTTGATCAGCATCTTCGTCGCGACACCGGCCGTCGTGCGCGGCAGATACGGGATGTCCCCGTACTGGGCGCCGCTCCTGACCGCGTCGGTGCCGACCTTGGAGCCGCCTGTTCCGATGAATCTCACCTGGTCGGTGAGGCCCTCGTCCTTGACGAGCTGCTCGGCGCCTCCGAGCCAGTCGGCGTCGGAGGTCACCACGCTGAGCTTCGGGTACTTCACGAGCGCGTCCTGCAGAGCGGCCTTGGCCTTGGACAGATCGCCGTAACCGGTCGGGTAGGTCTGGACGATCTTGATGTTCGGTGCGCTCTTTATCTCCTCATTGAGGCCGGCCTTGTACGACTCCGAGGGCGGGAAGCCCGGAACGGCGATCATGAACACGACCTGGCACGGGTCCTTGCCCTTGCAGGCGTCCTTGACCATACGACCGGCAGTGCGTCCGACTTTGTCATGGTCCTGCACGACCTGGCCCGAGACCTCCGGCACCTGGATCGGCACCTGGAGCTTCGGCCCGATCGGGTTGGACAGCCCGACGACCTTGATGCCGGCCGCGGCCGCCAGCTTGGCGCACGGCACTGCGGCGGCGCTCGACACGGCCTCGATGAGGATGCCTTTGTACTTCCCGCTGGCGATGGCGTCCTTGCACTGGGTCATCTGCTTCTGCGGATCGAGGTCCGCCGTGAACACGGTGACGCTGCCGCCCGCGGCTTTCGCCACTGCCTCAGCGCCCTTGTTCTCCGCCTGCGAGTAGGACGCAGCGGTCGACGCCAGCAGCGCGATCGAAACCGGAACCTTGCTCCCCTTGCCGCCGGTGCCACTCGACGCCGCCGAACTGTCTTCGTTGTTGCCGCACGCGGCGACGGCCAGCGACATCGTCGCGACACCGGCGCAGACCAGCCACCATGTGTGCAGTCCGCGGCCCTTTGATCTCTTCATGTCAGGCTCTCGTCCTTCTGTCGATGTGAGCGGTGCGCGCGGTAGCGAGCCCCGAGTTGGGGGCACTAGCTCCGTTTCCGGCGGACCAGCGCGTCGAGTCCGAGGGCCGCGAGCAGGATGACCCCGGTCAGCACCTGCTGCCACAGCGGATCGACGCCGAGCAGGTTGAAGCCGTTGTTGACGAGCGCGAGGATCAGGACGCCAACCACGGACCGCCACACCGCGCCCTCGCCACCCGCGAGCGAGTTTCCGCCGATCAGCATGGCCGTCCAGGCGTTGAACTGGACGCCGGTGAAGCTCGATGGGTCCGCGCTGAGGCTCTGGCTCGCGACGATCACCGCGCCGAGCCCCGCTCCCAGGCCGGCGATCGCGAACGCGCAGATGCGCACCGAGAACACGCGGACGCCGGCCAGACGCGCCGCCTCGGCGTTCCCGCCGATCGCGAAAGTACGGCGTCCGTAGCTGGTGCGCCGCAGGTAGACCGAGCACGCGACAATCGCCGCGAGGAACATCCAGATCGACACGGCGATGCTCAGGAACTTGTCGTTGGCGAACCCGAAGCCCGCATCGTCGACCGCCTGGATGCTGCCGTCGCTGATGCGCGTCGCCAGTCCGGCGAACACGATCGAACTGCCCAGCGTCGCCACGAACACGTTCATCCGTGCGAAGGTCCCCAGCGCGCCGTTGACCAGACCGCAAGCCGTGCCCGTGGCGACTCCCGCAAGCACGCCGAGCGCGACGCCGGTGTGCTGAGCCACCACGACGGACACGACGCCGGCCAGCGCGTACATCGCGCCGACCGAAAGGTCGAAGCCGCCCGTGATGATGACGACCGCGCCCCCGAGCACAAGGATGCCGATCGGCGCCCACTGCTCGAGGATGTTCAGGAGGTTGCGCTCGGTCAGGAAGGCGTCCGACGTCAGCGACAACACGACGAACAGCGCCGCGAGCGTGACGAGCACGCCGAGGTTACGGATGTCACCGATGCTGGGACCGGTGAGGCGTCCCCACAGACGAGGAGCGTGGGCCAGGCCGGGATCGTCGGCCGGGATGTCGTTCACGCCGTCACCTCACGGTGGCTCTCGCCGAACGCCGCCGACAGCAACTGCGCGTCGTCGGCGTCTCCCGGCAGCTCGCTCACCAGTCGCCCCTGGCGCATCACCACGATGCGATGCGCCAGGCCGGTGAGCTCCTCCAGTTCACTCGAGATCAGAAGCACGCCCATTCCTTCCTCGGCCAGGGATTGCAGCAGCTCGTACAGGGCCCTCTTGGCCCCCACGTCGACGCCGCGCGTCGGCTCGTCGGCGATAAGGACGGCGGGTCGGCAGGACAGCCACCGGGCGAACACGACCTTCTGCTGGTTGCCCCCGGAGAGGGTCGCCACCGGGCGATCGAGTTGCGGGGGCCGGAGTTCGACCTGCTCGGCGATGCTGCCCGCGGCCGCTGCCTCGGGCGCCGACCGGATGAACCCCAGCCTCGTGAAGCTGTTCAGGCCCGCCATGGTGATGTTCTCCAGGACCGTTCCGCGCAGGACGAGTCCTTGGCCCTTGCGGTCCTCCGGGACCAACGCGACGCCGTGCTCGACCGCCTCCCGCGGGCTGCGGATGCGCACGGCGCGGCCGGCGACCTCGACGTGCCCCGCGCTGCGCGGGTCGGCGCCGAAGAGCACTCTGGCCAGCTCCGTACGACCGCTGCCGACGAGGCCCGCCACCCCGACGATCTCGCCCGCGCGGACGGTCAACGACACGTCCTCGATCACGCCGCGACGCGTGACGTTGTGCGCGCGAAGGACGACCGGGGCGTCGGGAGGAACACGACGCTTGGGAGGAAACGTCGCCTCCAGCGATCGGCCCAGCATGCCGGTGATGAGCGAGTCGACGGTCTCCTGTGCCGCCGGAGCGGTACGCACGAGGCGGCCGTCCTTCAGCACGGAGACCATGTCCGCGATGGCGAGCACCTCTTCGAGGAAGTGCGACACGTAGATCACGGTGGTGCCCCGGTCCCGCAGTGTGCGGATGACGCCGTGCAGCTGCTCGGCCTCCTCGCGGGTGAGCGCCGCGGTCGGCTCGTCGAAGACGATCAGCTCCACACCTCGCGCGAGGGCGCGGATGATCTCCACCTTCTGCTGCTCGCCCAGCCGCAGTTCGCGCACCGGACGGTCGGCTTCCAACGAGAAGCCGGTCTCGTCGCAGAGGCCCTTCAGCCGTCGCCGTTGAGCCTGCCGGTCCACGAACCCGGCGTGGCCGGGCTCGATCCCCAGGAAGACGTTGTCGACGACGCTGAGCCCCGGCACGAGCGAGATCTCCTGGTGCACGAGAGCGATGCCGCTGCTCAGCGCGTCCCGCGGCGAGTGGAACGACACCGGCTCGCCGCCCACGCTGATGGTCCCGCCGTCCGGGACCACCGCACCGGCGACGATCTTCCCCAACGTCGACTTGCCGGCACCGTTCTCACCGACGAGGGCGTGGACGGTCGCGCGACGGACATCGACGGTCACGCCGTCCAAGGCCAAGACGCCCGGATACCGCTTGACGACATCCCGGATGGCGACGTGCGTCGCAGAGCTGCCTGACTGAGGCCCCATGGCGTCCTCCTTGAGTCCATGTCAGGCGACCGTAGGAAGCGCGGGCCCGCATGTCAACAGACGCGTACAATCTTCTACTCAATCGTAGAGAGTCCTGTGCTGGCGCATGGCGAACGTCCAGTTCAACGGCGACGAGACCAACTGCTCCTCGCTGATGAGCGGATGCGGCAGGGTGCCGAAGACGACCTCGTACGCTCCGAGCCGATGCGTCTGCCCGTCGCGGTCCCCGGTCGCCCGCACCTTCAGCCGTCACTCACACGTCACTCCGGTCGCTCGGGAGCGTCTCGACGACGATCGTGTAGTGCTCCGCTTCGGGCGGCGCCGCGTAGTGCGGGCGCAGCAGCCCCGCCCACGTGCCGAAGCGTTCCGACGAGCGAAAGCGGACGTGGTCGTCGACCGAGTCCCACTCCAGCAGAGCGAGGTAGGTCCCGGGATGCTCGACGCCGTGCGCCAGGCGGACCGAGCCCAAGCCGTCGGCGCCGGAGATGACGCCCGCCGCCTCGCGGAACGCGGCCTGGAACGCGTCGTCCTGCCCGGGGCGGATGCGAAAGGTCGCCCGCTCGATGATCATCGCTGCCTCCTCAGAAGACCGACTCGCTTGGACGCACCACCAGCTCGTTGACGGCGACGTGCCTCGGCCGGGTGACGATGTACTCGATGGCGTCGGCGATGTCGTCGGCCTCGAGGACCGTCACGTCCCGCCAGCGCTCGTCCGCGCGCGCCCGGAGCTCCGGCGAGAGATGGCTGGTGAGTTCGGTGGTCACGGGGCCGGGCTCGACGACCGACACGCGCACGTGGCGCTGGGTGACCTCCTGGCGCAGGGCCTCGGCGAAGGCGCCGACGCCGTGCTTGGTCAGGTTGTACACGGCCGACCCGGCGTCTGCTCGGCGACCCGCGATCGACGAGACCAGCACGAGATCGGCCACCTTGTCGGCCGACTGCCGCGCCGCACGCAGGAGTTCACCCAGGGCGGCCCGAGCGACGTAGAGGCATCCCATGACGTTGAGCGAGACCATCTGCTCCCAGTCGGAGACCTCGGCGTGCTCGACCGGACCCAGGAGCATGACGCCCGCGTTGGCGACGACGGTGTCGAGGCGGCCGAACCGATCGACGGCGCGAGCGACGACATCGGCTGCCGCGCCCCCGTCCGTGACATCGGCGGCGAGTGCGACCGCTCGGCCGCCGGCCTTCTCGATCTCGCCGGCGAGGCGCTCCAGGCGCTCTGCACGGCGTGCGACCAGTGCGACGGCGGCTCCGCGCGCGGCCAGGGCGCGCGCCGTGGCTTCGCCGATCCCACTGCTCGCGCCCGTGACCAGCGCCGCCGTGCCCGCGAGGTCGCGGCCGATCCCGCTGCGTCCGGATCGCTCGCTCATGACTCCACCGGCCAGCGGGGTGCGGCCACCTCGACGCCCGTCCGCTCGATCAGCGACTCGGAGGCCTGCTGGAGCCGCGACACGAGGGACGTCTGATCGGTGAAGGTGGGCTTCCCGGCCTCGACGACGGTCCGTCCGTCGACCAGAACCGTGTGAACGCTCCTGCCGTCGGCGTTGTAGACCAGCGTGTTGATGGGGTTGAGCAGGGGGCTCCACTCGGGCCGATCGGTGTCGAAGAGCACGAGGTCGGCCTTCTTGCCGACGGTGATGGAGCCGATGTCCTGCGCGAGGCCGACGGCTTCCGCGCCGCGGATCGTCGCCAGCTCCAGCGCCGCCTCCGCGGGCACCAGGTTCGTGTCCTGTCGCGCGTCCTTGTACAGCGTGGCGGCGAGGAACACCGTGCGCAGCAGGTCGGTGGAGGCGAAGTCGGGGCTGTCGGTTCCGAGGCCGACGACGACCCCGGCGTCGAGCAGCTCGGGGAGCTTGCCGATCCTGGTCGTGCCGAAGCCCAGGCGCAACGACGGCACGGGGCACTGCGCCGCCCTCGTGCCGGTCCGCGCCATGAGGTCGATCTCGCGCTCGTCGAGGGCGACCGCGTGTCCGAGCAGTACGTTGTCGCCGAGGGCCCCCACCTCGGCGAGGTACTCGATCGGCCGCATCCCGTACGCCTTGATCGAGTCGTCCACCTGCGCCTGGCGGGCCGACTGGTGAAACGTGAGGCCCGTGCCCAGCTCGTCGGCCAACCGCTTGGCTCCGGTCAGGAGTTCGGGGCTGCAGGGACCGACCCCGTAGGAGAGCATCACCCAGCCCCGAACGCGGCCGTCGCACCGGCCGTCGTAGGTGCGGACCGTGGATTCGAGATCGGCGAGCGCGTCCTCGGTCGACATCACGGGGGTGTGGCTGATGTCCGGGCGATCGGTGACGCACCGTCCGACGATCACCCTGGCGCCGCTGTCCTCGTACGCCTGGATCGCGGGATCGACGCGCTCCGCGTCGCCGGGGTTCACCACGCACGTCGTGCCGTTGACGAGGTGCTCGGCCAGCGCCGACAGGGTGCTCACATACTGCTCCTCGTCGCTCATCGACTGGCGGAGCGCGCAGCTGTCGCGGATGTACGGCGCACCGATCATCGTGTCGGGAAACAGGCCGCGCATGAGCTGGGGGTACAGATGGTCGTGGGTGTTGATGAAGCCGGGGGTCACGACCATGCGGGTGGCGTCGATGACTCGGTCGGCCGGGACATCGGCGAGGTCCGCCGCCCGCCCGACGGCGACGATGCGATCGCCGCGGATCACGATGGACGCGTCCCGGATGATGCGTCGTCGCTCGTCGACCGTGATGGCGTACCGCGCGTTTGCGATCTTGGTCGTGGTCTCGGCCATGTAAGCGTCCTCTTCTTTGAGGTGGTCGGATATCTCTCAGCGGCCTCGACGGTGTGCAGGACCGTCGTCGTCCGATGGCGGACGACGGCCGTCGGGTTTGGGGAACGGCGGCAGCTCGCGAGTGCCTCGAGGCTCATGTCGGACCGGATGTCCAAGTCGCGGTCGTGCGGAGCCGCCCGGCCGTGCACTCGATCCCGCCAGTGGTTTGATTACGATCATGTTGAATATTAGACGCACCCGTCGCATCGAACAAGGGGAGGCTCACCGCTTCCGTGCACTGCCACGGGCCTCGCAGTGAGGATCACCCAGGGATCGACGGGTGGGCGCTCAGCCGGCGAACAGGCTCATCAGGAGCGCCACGTTCAAGGCCACCACGGTCGCGCTGATGGCCCACGCCCCCCACGTGGTCGCACGCCGGTTGACCCAGCGGCCCATGACGCCGGCGTCGCGGGTGAGCAGGACCAGTGGGACCAGTGCGAAGGGGATACCGAAGGAGAGGATGACCTGGCTGAACACCAGGCTTTCCGTGGGACCGGCGCCGGCCGCGAGCACCACGATCGCGGGTGTCATCGTGAGGAGCCTGCGCAGCAGTACGGGGATCCGGCGGCCGAGGAAGCCACCCATCACGACTTCACCCGCGTACATGCCGACGCTGGTTCCCGCGAGGCCCGATACGAGCAGGGCGAGCGCGAAGGCAAGGGCGGCGACCGGGCCGACGAGCCGCCCGTACGCGTCGTGCGCCGCGCCCAGCGAGTCGGCGGCCTCGGGGGCGCCCGGGTGGAACAGGGTCGCCGCCGACACCAGCAGTGCCACGTTCACGGCACCCGCGAAACCCATCGCGATCAGTACGTCGGCGCGTACGTGGCGCAGCAGGCGGCGGCGCAGCGGTCGGTCCGGGTCGTCCGGCGGACCGCCGCTTCCGGCCGCGAGGGACAGACTGTAGCGATCGCTGGTGAGCGCCGAGTGCAGATAGATCACGTGCGGCATGACCGTGGCACCGACGATCCCGCCGGCCATCACCACGCTCTCGGTACCCGAAAGCCCCGGCATCAGCCCGTCGGCGGCCGTGGCCAACGGAGTGCCGGCGCCGAGCACTTGCCCGAGGAACAGCCCCAGCAGACAGGCCAGGCCCGCCGCCATCAGCAGCTCGAAGCGGCGCCGGCCGCGCCCGCGCATCGGCATCAGCAGCAGCGACACCGCCCCGACGACCACGCCCCCCAGCCACAGCGGAAGGCCGAACAGCAGGTGGAGGGCGATGGCCCCGCCCACCACCTCCGCGAGGTCGGTCATCACGACGACCGCCTCCGCCTGGACCCACAGCCCCCACACCACCGGCCTGCGGTACCGGGCCCGGCACAGCTCCGGCAGGCTCTTCCCGGTGGCGACACCGAGCTTGGCGGACAGGTACTGCAGCAGCATCGCCACGACGTTCGCGGTGAGCAGCACCCACAGCAGCAGCGGCCCAAAGGTGGCGCCGGCCTGCACGTTGGTGGCGAAGTTCCCTGGATCGACGTACGCGATCGCGGCTACGAAGGCCGGGCCGAGGAGGGTGTACGACAGTCCCGAGCGGAGTCGGGGGCGTCGTTCGCCCGGCGTGCGGCTGGGTGGCTCCGTAGGGGCGAGGGCCGGGGGATCGAGTTGCCCGGAGTGGGTGGGAGACGGTTCGACTGTCATGATGCCGCTGCTCTCCTTGTCCAGGGGGGGAGGGGGACGCGCCCTCAAGGGGCGTGGGGAACTGCATGACCACCCGCGTCGCAGACGTCAGCGGCAGCCGGCGGTGGACGAGGTGCTGAGACGGTCAGGCGTGAACCGCCGCAAAGCCCGCCAGTGAACCAAGGGTGAGAACGACGGCGTATGCGAGAGCGGCACGCCCGTGGGTGCTCCACCACTGAACTCGGCGGACGAACCGCCTTGGTATGACGGAGGGTTCGACGTAGTGACTGGCAAGCAGCAGCAAGGCGATTTCCAGGACTGCGGCGGCACCCAGGACCGACAGCCGGCCGAACAGCTGCTCCAGAGCTGCCGTGTCAACCATGCCTTGTCCGCCTCCACTCGATCATTCCGACAGTTGTGCGCTTATACGTTTGACGCGATGACGTCGGCGCCCTTGCTCCCCGCTCTCCAGTCGGCGCCCGCGTCGGCGATCATGCAGCCGGCGAGCTGATCGAGGAGCGCGGTCATCTCGCGTTCGGCGAGGCGTACCGCCTGTTCGTCCCGGGCGGTGGTCGCTTTTTTGATCTCCCAGAACGTTTCCGAGATCAATCGCTGCAAGAGGGCGGGTTCGGCTGCACGGTTACGTGTTGACGACATGCTTGCCTGCCTCGGAATCGGAGGGCTGCGGGACGCATCCTTCCGGCGCCGACGAAGCGCTCTCCGCGGGCGACGGTGCCGGTGAAGATGTGAACCGACCGTGTCACCTCGGTGCCGACAGCACATGGTCGAGACTGCTGAAATCACTACTGAGTCCACTTGTCGGTAGCCGCTCCGCGGCAGACCGGGGAGGTGTCCAGTCGCACCGGCGCTGGGCAGGTCGTCCCGGCGTGCACCACGGGATCGCCGAATCCGCCGACGAGATGGTCACGAATCGTTCCGCCCGGCGCCTGGGGTGCAGGCAAGTGCTGCCGGCCGACTGGCGGAGGCCTTCATGGACGCCATGCCACCCTCCTCGTCGAGTCATTGTGGCGACATCAGCGTGGCACTGTTCTACTCAACAGTCAATAATTCGTCGCTCGTGACTCATTATCCGGCGGACCCGCACGGCCACCGTTCACGACGACGGGGACAGGGCGCCGACGGCGAGGTCCGCGGGCCTCATCCCTGCCGGAACCTCAAGCCCTGGGCCGGTCGGCCGACTCCATGCGGCTGACCCAGGACGCGACCTGCGTCCGGGAGTGAAAGCCGAGCTTGGTGAGGATGTGCTGGACGTGCGATTCGACGGTCCGGCGCGAGAGCACCAGTTCCGTCGCGATGTCCTGGTTGCTCGATCCCTTCGCCAGCAGATCGGCGACCTTGCGTTCGCGGGGGGAGAGAGCCGTCGGCGGGTCCTCACGCGCGGCACCCCTGGGCTCGGATCCATGCCGGGGCCTGCCCGTGACCTCGCCGAGAACGTCGTCGAGCGGCCGGGTGCTCCCCTCTTGAACGGCCGCCTCGAAGGCCGCCTCGCTGATCCCGGCGCGCACGATGGCCTCGACCTTGCCCTTGACGGCGAACTCACTGAACTCGAACGGCATCATCCGGCGCGGCCCGGTCCTCCAGATGGGGTCGGCCGCCCCCAGCAGGCGCGCCGCCCGGCTCAGCTCGCCGGAGCGCGCGGCCACCCAGGCCAGCCCGTCGAGGGCCAGGGCCAGGCCCACGTCGTGGCCGAGTTGCCGGAAGAGTCCGATCGCGTCGAGGAAGTGAGCGGTCGCGGCATCCCGGTCATCCGCACGGCAGCGCACCACACCGTTGATCCACAGCGCGTTGGCACGCCACAACTGGGAGTGCTCGGCTTCGAGGAACGTCAGCGCTTCGTCGGCGAGGCGCTCCGCGCCGGAATCACCCGAGGCGAAGGCCATGGCCGCGGCAAAGAACAGGGCTTCCCCGGTGACCGTGGGATCGTCGACCTTGCGCCCGCAGGCGACGGCCTCCTTGGCGTGCCCCAGAGCGGCAGCGACGTCACCGAGCACGAAGTCCGCGAGGATCGGGCAGAGGGTCAGCGCGGCCTCGACCCGGTGCAGGGCGAGCTTGCCGGCCAGCGCGCGGCACTCGCCCATGGTCCGCGCCGCGCGCTCCACGTCCGTCAGCAGCACCTCGAGGTACGCGCACGCCCACAGCGCATCGGCCCGCTCCTCGGACGGCTCCGGGCTGCTGTCCAGCGCCTTGCGCAACCACTGGTAGCCCTCCATGATCACGCTCGGCTTGGACCAGTACATCCGCAGGCTGGCGGCGATGCGCAAGGCGATCCGCGGCTCTCCGCCCTCGGACAGGAAGAACTGCATCGCGAGCCGGATGTTGGCGTGGTTGAGACCGACCTCCTGGAACCAGCGGATCTCCCGCTCGCTGAAATAGTCGCTGCGGCCGCGGTCGGCCAGCGCCGCGAAGTGCTGGGCGTGACGGAGGAGGAATTCCTTCTCCTCACCGAGGGCGACCAAGTGCTCGCGGCCGTATTCACGGACCGTCTCGAGCAAGGAGAACCTCGCCGATCCGCTCTCGCGGTGCAGGATGGACTTGTCGACCAGGCTGGCGAGCAGGTCGAACACCTGGGTGCGCGGCAACCGCGCGTCGGTGCACACGCCCTCGGCCGCGTTGAGATCGAATCCTCCGGCGAACACCGACAGCCGCGCCCACATCAGTTGCTCTTCCGGTGAGCACAGGCCGAAGCTCCAGCCGATGGTGGCCTTCAGGGCCCGGTGGCGAGCCGGCGCCGACCTGGGGCCGGTGGTCAGCACGTCCAGGGCGTGTTCCACGCGCGCCAGGATCTCCTCGACCGGATACGCCCGCATCCGTGCCGCGGCGAGTTCGATGGCCAGGGGAATCCCGTCCAGGCGCAGGCAGAGGTCGCTCACGGACCGCTGGAACTCAGGGCCCTCCGGCAGCTCGGGAACGACGGCCGCGGCACGGTCCAGGAAGAGGTCGACGGCTTCCGAAGTCGGCCGGCCGGGGCCGAGGCGGCCGAGAGGATCGGCCTCGGGCAGTGACAACGGGGGCACCTCGAACAGGTGCTCACCCTCACTGCCCAGGACCTGCCGGCTGGTGGTCAGCACCCGCAGCGCCGGGGCACTCGTCAGCAACTCGTTCACCAGGGCCACGACCGGCTGGATCAGGTGCTCGCAGTTGTCGAGGAGCAGGAGGAGGTTCTTGTCGCGCAGGTAATCGGCCAGGCTCGCGGCCGGGTCGGCGGAGGCGTCCTTGAGCCCGAACATGGCCGCGACCTCGTAGGCGAGGAGGTCCCCTTCGCGCAGCTCGGCCAGCTCCACCAGCCAGACCCCGTCGGGAAAGGCCCGGCGCACCTCCGCGGCGACGCGGCGGGCCAGCCGGGTCTTGCCGACGCCACCGGGACCGGTCAGGGTGACCAGACGCCCGGCCGACAGCAGACGCCGGACCTGTCCCAGCGCCCGCCTCCGCCCGACGAAGCTGGTCACCTCAGCCGGCAGGCGTCCCACCCACCGTGCAGTCATGGCGTGACGCTACACCCGAAATGTCAGCCGGAGGGGTGGCGAGTTTTCGACTCTTTCTTGGTGCCTGTGGACTGGTTCTGCTGGTCGAGCACCCGCTCCAGGTAGTCCAGGTCGGCGCGCAGCTGAGCGATGGCCCCCTGGGGGCCGGTGGCGCCGGGGACATGGCCATCGGGTCGGCGGACCATCGTCACGGCGAGATCGGCGATCAGATCCGCCACCTCGGCAGGGCTCTTCTCCCCGAGCGAATGCTGCCACCACGCGATCCAGTTGCACATACCGATCACCGCGAGGGCGGTCGTGCGGGGATCCACCGGGCGGAACTGGCCCTTGTCCATGCCCTCTTCGATGAGGAGGATCAGCTCGCGCAGCGCGGCACGTTGCGCGGCGCGGTGTGAGCGGGCGAGATCGGGCGACAATTCCGCCTCCGACCTGAGCAGCAGCTGGAAGCGGTAGGGATCGGTGGCGCGGCGCAGAGCCATCGCCTTGGCCACACCACGCAGCCGCACCGCCGCATCGGCGTTCGGATCGTTCGCGAGCCGCTTGATCTCGACGGCGGGGGCCTCGGTGGTCTCCGCCACGAGCCGAGCCAACAGCTCGTCCTTGCTCTTGACGTAGTAGTAGAGGGCGGGGCGCGTCATGCCCATCGCGTCGGCGATGTCCTGGAGGTTCGTGCCCGCGAACCCACGCTCCGCGAAGAGGCGCGCCGCCTCGGCAAAGATCTGATCCTCGACCAACCCGCGACGAGACGTTCCGCGAGACGACGACTTCTCCGCACCCTCGGCGGCCGCGGCCCGGCGCGACCTCGTGGTCTTCGCCTTCTGAGCTTCATCTGGCATGGTCAAATTCTAACGCCTGTGTAGAACCCGGCGCCGAAGCGGCCGCCTCTGTGCAGCGGGGACCGGCGGGTGACCGCTGCCGAGGTCGAACAGCCCCTCCCACATGCCGCCGACGGCCCGGATCGCGGCCGTCCAGTGCAGGCGCGCACTGCCCGCAATCGACTTCGTCACTGGCGATGAATTATTGACGGTAGTGACGATTCTCGGGTATAGAGAGTGTCATGGCGACTCGGCGTGTGGGTGTGATCGGTTGCGGCGCAGGTGGGTTCTTCACTGCGGTCGGCACCTCGGCCGGCGGGTTCGCCGCGCACGCTCACCCGTACGCCGCCGACCGGCCCGCGATCGAGACCGCCGTAGTGACGACCGGCGGGATGGAACCCGGTGCTTTCGACGCCCACAGCTCCGGTTCCGCACGCTGCGGTGCCGGCCGATGCCCATGAGCCCACTCGGCGGCCTGCCCATGAGCAGCCGCAGGCCGCCGTCGCCACGGCGGCATCGCACGTCCAGGACATGACCGCCGCGCTCGTCGCCGGCCGCATCGACATGGCTTGTCCTTGTCGATCGCCGACTGCCGAGCAGCGCGGAGAGGGAGGAGCTTCGATGAGGAAGCCAGTAGGGCGAGACGTCGTTGTCGTCGGTGCCGTTCGCACCGCGATCGGACGCGGTCATCCCGAGAAGGGCTGGTTCCGGGATGTCCATCCCGCGACGTTGCTGGGCCGCTCCTTCTCCGCGGTGCTCGAACGCTCCGGCGTGGCTCCGACCGAGGTCGACGACGTCATCGCCGGCTGCGTGCAGCAGATCGGTGAGCAGGGCTGCAACGTCGCGCGCAACGCGTGGCTGCAGGAAGGCCTGCCCGTCGAGGTACCGGCGACGACGGTCGACCGGCAGTGCGGGTCGGGGCAGCAGGCGGTCAACTTCGCGACCGCCATGATCGCCTCCGGGGCGCAGGACGTCGTCGTGGCAGGCGGCGTCGAGCACATGGGCCATCTGCCCTTCGCCGCCGGGGTCCGGATCCAGGAGGAACTCGGGCGCGCCATCACCCCGGAGGTGCAGGAACGGTACGGACTCGTGCAGGACCACACGCTGGTCGGGCAGGGCGTCGCCGCGGAGATGATCGCCGAGCGGTGGGACCTGTCGCGGCCCGAGCTCGACGAGTTGGCGGTACGGTCGCACCGGCTCGCTCACCTCGCCACCCAGTCCGGCGCGTTCCGGCGGGAAATCGTCGACATCGGGATCGGCTCCCAGGTCTACGACGTCGACCAGGGCATCCGCCCGGACACCAACCTCACGACACTCGCTGGACTGCGTCCGGTCTTCCGTGCCGACGGCCGTACGACCGCGGCGACCTCGTCCCAGGTGGCCGACGGGGCATCGGCGGTCCTGCTCATGAGTGCGGACAAAGCCGCCGAAATCGGTGTCCGCCCCAGGGCGCGCATCGTCGACCAGGCCGTCGTCGGCGTCGATCCGCAGATCATGCTGACCGGCCCGATCCCCGCTACCCACAAGATCCTGGACCGCAACGGGCTGACCGTCGACGACCTCGACACGATCGAGATCAACGAGGCGTTCGCCTCGGTCGTGGGGGCGTGGCTGCGCGAGCTGAAGCCCGACCTGGATCGCGTGAATCCGCGAGGCGGCGCGATGGCCCTCGGCCACCCGCTGGGCGCCACCGGCGCCCGGCTCATCACCACCCTGCTCCACCAACTCGAGGACACCGACCGTGAAATCGGGCTCGTCACCATGTGCTGCGGCGGTGGGCTCGGTACCGCGACGCTCCTCCAGCGGCTCTGACCAAGGCGTTCGCGCGCCGGAAAACCGAAGGTGAATAGCGATGAAGCGTGAGTTGCACCATTTCGTGTCGGGCAAGAGCATGCCCGGGCAGTCGGGCCGGTTCGCCGAGGTCTTCGACCCGAACTCCGGGACGGTACAGGCCCATGTGCCGCTGGCGTCGAAGGCCGAGGTTGAGGCGGTCATCGCCGACGCGGCAAAGGCGCAGGCCGAGTGGGCGCGATGGAATCCGCAGCGGCGGGCGAGGGTGTTGATGCGGTTCCTCGAGCTGATCCGCGCCGAGCAGGACGACCTGGCGAAGCTGTTGTCCTCGGAACACGGCAAGACCGTCGCCGACGCCCAGGGCGACATTCAGCGGGGGCTGGAGGTGGTCGAGTTCGCGATCGGTATCCCGCACCTGCTCAAGGGGGAGTTCTCCGACAGCGCCGGCACCGGGATCGACGTGTACTCGATGCGACAGCCACTGGGTGTGGTCGCGGGCATCACCCCGTTCAACTTCCCCGCGATGATCCCGCTGTGGAAGGCCGCCCCGGCGATCGCCTGCGGAAACGCCTTCATCCTCAAGCCCTCGGAGCGTGACCCGTCGGTGCCGCTGCGGCTCGCGGAGATCTTCGTCGAGGCCGGGCTTCCGCCGGGGGTGTTCAACGTGGTCAACGGCGACAAGGAAGCGGTGGACGTGCTGCTGACGGACTCCCGCGTGGAGGCGCTCGGGTTCGTCGGCTCGTCGGCGATCGCCGAGTACGTCTACGCCACGGCCGCCGCGCACGGCAAGCGGGCCCAGTGTTTCGGTGGCGCCAAGAACCACATGATCGTGATGCCCGACGCCGATCTCGACCAGGCCGCCGACGCACTCGTCGGCGCCGCCTACGGCTCGGCGGGGGAGCGGTGCATGGCCACTTCGGTCGCCGTCCCGGTCGGGCAGGCCACCGCCGACGCACTGGTCGACAAGCTCGCCGAGAGGGTTCGCGCGCTGAAGGTGGGGGCGTCCCACGACGCCGGCGCGGACTTCGGTCCGCTGATCACGGCCGACGCGGCACACCGGGTCCGCGAATACATCGAGTCCGGCGTCAGCGAGGGTGCCCGACTCGTCGTCGACGGCCGCGATGTCACCGTGCCCGGATACGAGGGCGGGTTCTTCCTCGGTGGCTGCCTCTTCGACCACGTCACCCCGCAGATGCGGATCTACCGGGAGGAGATCTTCGGCCCGGTCCTGTCGATCGTGCGCGCCGAGGACTACGAGCAGGCGTTGCGGCTGCCCAGCGAGCACGAGTACGGCAACGGCGTCGCGATCTTCACCCGCGACGGCGACACCGCCCGCGACTTCACCCAACGCGTCAACACCGGCATGGTCGGGGTGAACGTCCCCATCCCGGTGCCGATCGCCTACCACACCTTCGGCGGCTGGAAGCGCTCCGGATTCGGCGACCTCAACCAGCACGGCCCGGACTCGATCCGCTTCTACACCAAGACCAAGACCGTCACCTCCCGCTGGCCCAGCGGCATCAAGGAAGGCGCCAGCTTCGTCATCCCCACCATGAGCTGAGCGGACCCACCAGCTCCCGGAAGGAGCCAACGACATCATGCGCGAAATCGTCTCCCACGGCCCGCTCGGAGCCGCCCGGTGAACCCCGCGGAAGCAGAGGTGCTGCTCCGCGTCGAGCACGGGCTGGGCCGCATCACCCTCAACCGTCCACGGGCGATCAACGCCCTCACGCACGCCATGGTCCGTACGATCCAGACCGCGCTGACCACCTGGGAGACCGACGAGCGGGTGCGCGCCGTGGTCCTCGACGGCGCGGGGGAGCGTGGCCTGTGCGCCGGGGGCGACATCCGCTCGATCTACCACGACGCGCGCACCGGCGGCACCACGTCACTGGCGTTCTGGGCCGACGAGTACCGGCTCAACGCCCACATCGCGCGCTACCCGAAGCCGTACGTGGCGCTCATGGACGGGCTGGTCATGGGGGGCGGCGTCGGCCTGTCCGCACACGGCTCGCTCCGGGTCGTGACCGAACGCTCCAGCGTCGGCATGCCTGAAGTCGGTATCGGCTTCGTCCCCGACGTCGGCGGCACCTACCTGCTCTCCCGCGCCCCCGGTCAACTCGGCGTCCACGCCGCGCTCACGGCCGCGCAGCTCTCCGGCCCCGACGCCATTCACTGCGGACTGGCCGACCACTACGTGCCGAGCACCCGGCTGACCGACCTGCTGCGCGCGCTGGAGACCACGACACCGGCCGACGCCGTGGCCTCGGTCGCCGAGACGCCCCCGGAGAGCACACTCGCCGCTCGGTCCGCGTGGATCGACTCCTGCTACGCCGCCGACACCGTCGAGGAAATCCTCGACCGGTTGCACGCGCACGGCTCCGAGTCGAGCGCGGCCGGAAAGGAGATCGAGGCGAAATCGCCGACCGCCCTCAAGGTCACGCTGCGCGCCCTCCGATCGGCGGCCGGCCTCCCCACCTTGGAGGCCGCACTCGACCAGGAGTACCGCGTCGCCAGTGGCTGTCTGCGCGCCCCGGACCTGATCGAGGGTGTCCGCGCACAGATCATCGACAAGGACCGAAATCCCCGCTGGTCACCCAGCACGCTCGCGGAGGTCGGCCCCGAACTCGTCGACCGCTTCTTCACCATCCCGGACAACGGCGATCTCGGCCTGGCAGGAGGGCAGCAGTGATGGGCACGACGACAGCGTTCCTCGGACTGGGCAACATGGGCGGCCCCATGGCGGCCAACCTCGTCAAGGCCGGACACACCGTGGTCGGATTCGACCTGATGCCCGAGGCACTCGCCCGCGCCGAGGCAAGCGGGGTGACCACGGCGCGCTCGGCGACCGATGCCGTCAGCGACGCCGAGGTCGTCATCACCATGCTGCCCAGCGGCCGGCACGTCCTCGACTGCTACCGCGAGATCGTCCCGGCCGCACCGGCCGGTTCGTTGTTCCTCGACTGCTCGACCATCGACGTCGCCGCTGCCCGCGAAGCCGCCCACCTGGCCATCGACGCGGGCCACCCCGCGATCGACGCTCCCGTCTCCGGCGGCGTCGTCGGCGCCGAGGCCGGCACCCTGACGTTCATGGTCGGAGGCAGTGACGACTCCTTCTCCACCGCCGAACCACTGCTTGCGGTCATGGGAAAACGAACCGTCCACTGCGGCGGATCAGGAGCCGGGCAGGCGGCCAAGATCTGCAACAACATGGTCCTCGGCATCTCGATGATCGCGGTCAGTGAGGCGTTCGTCCTGGGCCGGGAGTTGGGCCTCACCGACCAGGCACTGTTCGACGTCGCCTCCACCGCATCCGGGCAGTGCTGGGCCCTGACCACCAACTGCCCCGTCCCGGGTCCCGTGCCGGCCAGCCCGGCCAACCGCGACTACGCCGGCGGCTTCGCCAGTGGGCTGATGCTCAAGGACCTCCGGCTCGCCCAGGCCGCCGCCGCTGACGAGGGCGTCGACACGGTCCTCGGTCGCACCGCCGCGGACCTCTACACCCGGTTCGTCGAGCACGACGGCCCCCATCGGGACTTCTCCGCGATCATCACCGCCATCGCCGCCGAAAAGCCGTGATCACGGTGGAGGGGCACGAGCCCCTCCACCGTCAACGGCTCGGCTTCGCCCGATGTTTGACTAGAGTGTCAAACTTTCGCTACTCTCGTCGAGAGTCCGGGAGTGGACCGGATTCTCTGCCGGAGGACGGCCGACGTCGACATCGTCGCTCCCCGTGGACGCGGGGTCCTTCCGATCGAAACGGCGAATCGCACCGGCCTGGGCCGAGCGCGATTCGGATCCCGTCGGCGTCATTTCTTCGAACTGGAACATCTCCCCGTGGCGCACGTTTCCCAGATCCACGTCGTCACTCTCCCCGAGGAGCCCCGAATGACCGAGTCGCAATCCCCGAAGGACATAGCCAGGCACTTCTACGACAGCTACAACCAGCAGGACATCGACGCCAGCTTCGAACGCTACGTCGCCGAAGACGCGAAGAACCATGCCATGGGAGGTCGCTACGACCGCAAGGCATGGCTTGAGGTGGACTCCTCCCTGGTCCAGGCGTTCGCGGACTTCTCGATGACGGTCCTCGACCAGGTCGCCGAGGGCGACAAGGTCGCGACGCGCTGGATGGTGAAAGGCACTCAGCGATCGGAATTCCTCGGGATTCCGTCGAGCGGGCGCACGGCGGAATTGACCGGGACGGCGGTCGACCTGATTCGAGACGGCAGGGTCGCCGAGCATTGGCTCGAGATCGATCTCGGTGGCTTCCTCCAGCAGCTGGCCGGAACCGAGAGCTGATCCGTTCATTCGCAGGTGGGGAAAGGGTGGCCGGTCCAGCGCGCCCTTTGCCGTACTCGTCAACAGCGTCGGAGGGACAAAGATGTCGAAGACGTCGCGGAAGTATGACGTGATCGTTGTGGGTGGCGGGCAGGCGGGCTCTGTCCTCGCCGCCCGTCTGAGTGAGCGATCCGATCGCTCGGTGCTCCTGCTCGAAGCCGGCCCGGCGCCGGCGCGGATCGAGGACTTTGGCGAGGCGATCCTCGATCCGAGCAACCTGGAAGCCTCTTATGCGGGCCATCCGGCCAACTGGTCACTGCCTGGCGAATCCACGCCCGGCACCGAAGTTGCCATCCCGCGTGGCAAGTTCATCGGTGGATCGGGCTCCATCAACGGCGCGTACTTCATTCGCGCGACCCGGGCGGACTTTGATCGCTGGGCGGCGTTGGGCAACGACGAGTGGTCCTACGACAAGACGCTCGCCTCGTACAAGCGCGGCGAGACCGACCTGGACTTCCCGGGCCCCCTGCACGGATCCGACGGCCCGATGACGATCCGGCGCGAAGGTGCCGACCGTGCGCCGGAGTTCACGTCCGCGTTCACCCGGGCCTGCCTCGACCTCGGGTACCCCGAGGAACCCGACAAGAACGGCGACGGGCCCGAGGGTGTGGGTCCGCTGCCGCTGAACATCGCTGAGGGTCGCCGGATGAGCGCCGCGATCTCCCATCTGATGCCGAATCTCGGACGCCCGAACCTGGAGGTCCGAGGAGGCGTGTTCGTCCGCCGCGTGATCTTCGCCGGACGACGCGCTGTCGGCGTGGAGGCCGAGATCGACGGCGCTTCCGTGGTGCTGCGCGGCGACGAGATCGTCCTCTCGGCCGGCGTGCTGCGCTCCCCGCAGCTTCTGATGCTCTCCGGGATCGGCCCCGCCGAGCAGCTCCGCAGGCACGGCATCGAGGTACTCGTCGACGCCCCCGGTGTGGGCGCCGAGATGTACGACCACCCGGATCTGGTGGTGTCGTATGCCATCGACGCGCCGACGGTGTGCATTCCGGGGCGGGGCATCGTCACCTCACTCCTGCACTGGAAGGTGCAGAACCCGGGAGGCGACAGCGACGGCAGCGTCGAGATCATGCCGTTCGTCACCACACCCGGCGCCTCGACCGGGATGGAGCCCCCGGCCGGCGGACCGGATCCGGACGACCCGTTGTGGAACCCGTTCCTGTTCATGCGGCTGATGCAGCAGAACAGCCGCGGGCGGCTGACGCTAGCTTCGGCGGATCCTCACCACACACCTGGCCTGGTCTGCAACTTCCTGACGGAGGGCAGCGACATGCGCCAGTACCGCGAGGTGGTCCGGGTTCTTCACGAGATCTTCGAGTCGGGGCCGATGCGGGCGGTCGGGGCGCGCGTGATGGGCCTCGGTCGAGGCGATGTCACGTCCGACGAGGCGCTCGACGGGTGGATCAGGGCCCATCTCTCGCCCTTCGGCCCCGGCCACGCGACCTCGACCTGCCGGATGGGCCCGGACGACGACGCGTTTGCCGTCGTCAGCCAGGACGGGCGCGTTCGCGGCGTCGAGGGTCTGCGTGTGGCCGACACCTCCATATTCCCGCGCGTGCCGTCGCGCGGGACCAGCGCCAGCGCCGTGATGGCCGGGCAGCGCATCTCGGAGCTGTTCGACGGCCCGGTCGTGGAACCCCTGAGTCACCGGAAGGTCCACGCCGCAAGCGAATGAGGTACCCGCCCGAGTCGATTCCGGCCGCGGCGCACCGTCGCCGCCTCGGGTATTGACACTAACGTAGAAAACTGGTCGCATGTGTCTACAATCAATTTCTGGTCGGAAGGAGCCGTGATGGGGCGTTCGACGAGGCACGCCGAGTCCGACTACGACGTGCTCGAGCTGGAGTTCTTCCGCTACGCGGTCGAATCGGTCATCGAAGAGCTCGAGATCAGCATCACGAGAACCGCCTACAACGTGCTGGTGTACGAGTACAAGGACTACTGCGTCGGTCTGGTCACCAAGGACTTCCGGCTGCTGAGCCAGTCCCGGCACAACCTGCCGATCTTCCTCGCGGACCTCGGCGTGCCCGTCCGGGACGCGGTGGAGGTCATCGGCGAGGACCGCATCGAACCCGGCGACGTCTTCCTCACCAACTACACGCCGGTGCAGGGGCAGCATCTCAACAACATGATCGCGGCCACTCCCGTCTACACCGGAGGGGAGATCGTCGGATACCTCGCCGTCCGGATGCACTGGTCCGACGTGGGCGGCCAGAACCCCACGTCGCTGAGCTGGGCGGCGACGAGCGTCCTCCAGGAGGGCGTGCAGTACCGCGGAACGAAGATCATGAGCCGCGGCCAGATCGTCCCCGAAGCGCTGGCCACCATCCAGGCGAACTCGTGGTCGCCGGCCGTCGTGACCGGCGACCTGATGGCCCAGATCGGAGCGCTCCAACTCGGCGCCCAGCGTTGGCAGGAGCGGGTGGCGAGCCGCTGGGACGCCGCGACGACGGAACACATGGTCGAGCAGCAGTTCGCGACCAGCGCCCGGCTGAGCCGTTCGAAGGTGGCCGAGATACCGGACGGGGAGTACACGGCCGGCATCGACATGGACGACTCGGGTGCTCCCGGCACCGAGCCCCTGAAGCTCAAGGTCGTCATCAGGGTGACCGGCGAGCGCATGATCGTGGACCTCTCCGACCTGCCGCCCCAGGTCGCGCGCCCGGTCAACGCCGGTGCGACCGGCGGCGCGCTCAGTTCCATGCGCGTGGGCTTCAAGTCGCTGCTGGCGCCCGAACGCCCGGCGGACGAGGGGCTGTTCGAGCCGCTCGAAGTCATCATCCCGCCGGGGACCGTGCTGAGCGCGGTCGGTACCGCTCCGATGAGCTGGTACAACACCACTCTGCCCACCATGATCGATCTGTTCCTGCGGGCGATCGGGGAGAAGCTTCCCGACCGGATTCCGGCCGGACACCACGGCGCGTTCTGGGGCATCACCCTGGCCGGCCAGTACGACAACGGCGAATACTGGACGTATCTCGTCGGAGCGAACGGCGGATTCGGAGCGTCCGCCGAGGACGACGGATTCGGTCCCCTGCGCACGCTCATGCACGGGGACAATCCCGATGTCCCGATGGAGATGGTCGAAGCTCAGTATCCCGTGCGGTTCCACAGCCACCGGATTCTCCGCGAGGCCGGCGGCGCCGGACTGCACCGAGGCGGTGCGGGGCTGGAACGAGTCGTCGAGGTCCTCCAGGAATCGCAGCTGAGCACCTATATCGACCGCACGGTGAATCCTGCCTGGGGGCTGGCCGGCGGCGAGCCGGGACAACCGGCCAGCATTCACGTCCAGTTGCCGGGAAGCGAGGACAGGCGGCCCTACGGCAAGACCTCTCCGACGCCGGTACCGGCCGGCACCATGCTGTATCTCCGCGGCGGCGGCGGGGGCGGCTGGGGAGAGGTGCAGTCATGAAAGGCATTTCCCACTCCGGGTTCGGAGCTCCCGAGGTCCTCGCCTACGGTGAGCTGCCGGATCCGATCGTGCACCTCGACGAAGCACTGGTCCGCGTACACGCGGCCGGTGTCAATCACCTCGAAGCCGGGATACGCGCGGGCTTCATGACCCCGTTCTTCAACAACTTCCCGCCGATCATTCCCGGATTCGACTTCGCGGGCGAGATAGTCAGCGCCGGGTACACCTTCGAGGACTATCAGCCGGGTGACCGCGTTCTGGGCATCGCGCTCAAGGACTACGTCAAGAACGGCACCTATGCCGAGCTGGTGGCCGTTCCCCGTCGGCTGCTCGCTCGCGTACCGGAGGGCCTGGACCTCATCGAGGCCGCGGCCCTGCCGACGGCCGGTCTCGCCGCCTGGCAGTCCCTGCGCCCGCTCATCCGCGAGGGGGACACGGTCTTCATCAACTCGGCGTCCGGTGGCGTGGGCCATATCGCGGTCCAGCTCGCCCGTCACTTCGGTGCCTCGACGGTGGTCGGCGCGTGCTCGCCGGGCAATCACGAATTCGTCCGGTCTCTCGGCGGCCTTCCGACCGAGTACGGACCGGGCATCGAGAGCCGGGTCGCCGAACTGGTCGGCGGGGACGGGCGCGTCGACGTCGTCCTCGACCTCGTGGGCGACGAGACGCTGGACTCGTCCTTCGCGATCGTGCGGAAACCGGACCATGTCGTGTGCCTGAACCCGTCGACCGCGGAGCAACGCGGCGGGCATTTCAGGACGGCGCGCCCGGACCAGAACGATCTGGAGGAGCTGGCACGCCTCGCCTCCACAGGTGACCTGCATGTGGAGATCAGCAAGACCATTCCGCTCGAACTGGCCGCAGACGCACATCACTTGATCCAGGACCGCCATGTCCGGGGCAAGCTGGTGCTGTCCGTCAAGCCGTGAGCACAGATCGTCGAGCCGTACGAAAAGGGCAGGCGAATCCGGTGCCCGGCCGCCTGACGAACAACAGAGGAGCTGCAGTGCTGCCCGAAGGGACACGAAACGCAAGCGACAGGCAGGCGGCATTGGCCGCCCGCGTGGGCGCCGACATCGGCGGTACGTTCACCGACGTCGCCGCGGTGGACGCAGACGGCCGCCTGCACATCGGAAAGCGGCTGACGACCCATGGTGCCGAAGGCGACGGGGTACTCGCCGCACTCGCCGACACGGACACCGACCTCAGCGGGTCGGAGGCCATCCTCGCCCATGGCACCACGTTGGTCATCAACGCGCTGCTGGAACGCAAGGGCGCGCGGGTCGGACTGGTCGTCACCGAAGGGTTCGGCGACGTCATCGAAGGCGGCCGCTCCAGCAGGCCCGAGATCTTCAACCTCACCTACCGCCGGGATCCCGTGATCGTTCCGCCGGAACTGCGGTTCGAGGTGGCCGAACGGGTCCATGCCTCCGGCGAGATAGCCGTACAGCCCAGCCAGGACGAGATCGACGGCCTCGCGGACAAGCTGCTCGCGGCGGGCGTGGAAGCGGTGGCGGTCGCCTTCCTCAACTCCTATGTGGAGCCGGCGAACGAACGGCTCGTCGCCGACCGGTTGAGGACACGCCTGCCCGGCATCACCGTCACCGTCTCCTCGGACATCAGCCGGCAGTGGCGCGAAGCCGAACGCTTCACCACCGCCGCGGCGAACGCCTATGTCGCGCCGGTCGCCGACCGGTACATCGAACGGCTGCTCAACGGTCTGCAGAGCGATGGCTTCACCGGCGAGTTCGTGGTCCTGGACTCGAACGGTGGCGCCCTCGCCCTCGACGCCGCCCGCCGTTTCCCGGTGAAGGTCGTGGAGTCCGGACCGGTCGCGGGTGTGATCGGCGCCCGCGAACTGGCGGAACAGTTCGGCATCGAGAACATGGTGACCTTCGACATGGGGGGCACCACGGCGAAGTCGTGCCTGATCGAAGGCGGCCGGTACGCGTCGACGGAGCTCTACTGGATCAACGGCTACGAGCGGGGGTTCGCCCTCCAGGTCCGTAGCGTCGACGTGACCGAGGTCGGTGCGGGCGGTGGATCGATCGCGTGGTGCGACGAGTCCGGCACGATGCGGGTCGGTCCGAAGTCGGCCGGCTCCCAGCCGGGACCGGCCTGTTACGGCGGCGGCGGGACCGAACCCACCGTCACCGACGCCAACCTCTACTGCGGTCGCCTCGACCCGCAGAACTTCGTCGGTTCCCTCCAACTGGACATGGGTGCTGCCGAGGCCGCGATCGGCCGACTCGCCGACCAGACCGGCATGGATCCCCACCGGGTCGCGCTGGGGATCATCAAGCTCGCCAACCTCTCCATGGCGGCGGCAGTGCGGCGACAGACCCTGGAACGCGGCCGTGACCCGCGCGAGTTCACCATGGTCGCGATCGGCGGAGCGGGCCCCATGCATGCATGCGAGGTGGCCCTCGAATGCGGCATCGGCCAGGTCCTCATCCCGGTCCATGCCGGACACTTCTCGGCGATCGGCATGCTGGGCGTCAATCTGCGCCTGGAGCGCAGCGAAATCCTGTCGACGAGGCTGCCCGACCTGGACTCGACGTCCTTGCGCGAGGCAGTGGGCCGTATCGCGGACGAACTGGAGAAGGAGCTCTTCTTCGGTTCCGACGGCAGCCTGCGGGCCGGTGAACTCCGAGTCGAGTGGGCACTCGCCCTTCGCTACGTCGGCCAGAGTCAGACACTCCTCGTCCGGCTCCCGGGCAAGGCGGACGGCAGCGTGCCCCAGAACGTCGCCGAACTGCTGCGCGCCGAGTTCGAACACGAGTACCGCCGTCGCTACGGCCACATCGACGAGCTGTCCGACATCGAGGCCGTCGAACTCGAAGTCACCGTCGAACGGGTGCTCCCTCGCCCCACGATCGTCGAGAGTGACGTCTCGGGAGGCCCGCGAAGCGAGATCGACTCCTACTTCGACCTCGACAGCGGCCCGGTCACCTCACAGGTGATCGCGCGGGGTTCGCTGGCGGTGGGGGACACGTTCACCGGCCCGGTCGTGATCTACGAACAGGGCGCCACCTCGGTGATCCCTCCGGGTGCGCGTGGCGTCGTCCTCGATGGCGGCAGCATGTTGATCGATCTGCGCGACATCGCAGCCACGTAGGAGCCGCCGTCGGTTCCGGCGGTGCCGGTCTCACCGTCACCGCCGGAAGGCCGAGGCTGTCATGCCTGCGGAGCAAGGCCGGCCTCGCGGGCCCTGTGGTCGTTGTGCGGGCTCATCACCGGTCGGACGGCGTCTTTCCCCTTCGGCCAGCACGGCATCGGCCACCGGCCGGTCGAGCCAACGGTAGTAGGGCTGTCTGGCGAGCCGGAGGACCCGGCACGTGACCGTGACGGGAACCTCGTCAACGGCCAGCTCCTTCACGAGCGGGTAGATCCTTTTCCCGGCAGATTCGCCGGTGACAGACAAGCCGCGGCCCGGCGCAGGACCGGGCCGCCCTGACCTGCGAACGAACGGCTCCCCGCGCCGGGCCTCGCGATCGGTGTGGTGCAGAGTGGCAATCGTCGGCCCATGACACCACGTCGGCGGTCCGTTGTCCGGACCCTCAGCCTTGGCCTCCGTGCTCGTCGGGCGCAGGCTCGCGCTACGGACGTGATGACGGAGGTGCACGGTGAGGGACGGGCTACGCGCGGTGGTGGTCGGGGCCGGGATGATCGGTGCCGTGCACGCCACGGCGATCCGCGCCGCCGGAGGTGAACTGGCTGGCGTGCTGGCCTCGACGCCCGGGCGCAGCGCGAAGGTCGCCGAGGAATGGGGCGTGCCCGGCAGGTACCCCGACTTCGCGGCGGTGCTGGCCGACGACAGCGTCCGGGTGGTGCACGTGTGCACGCCGAACGCGCTCCATGTCCCGCAGGCGGAGGCCGCGTTGCGGGCGGGCAAGCATGTGGTCTGCGAGAAGCCGCTGGCCACGTCGGTCGCGGACGCCGAGCGGCTGACCACGCTCGCTGAGGAGGCCGGCCTGGTCCTGGCGGTGCCCTTCGTCTACCGCTATCACCCGCTCGTGCGGGAGATCCGGGAGCGTCGGCTGCGCGGTGAGTTCGGCGCCTGGCAGTTGATCCACGGTAGCTATCTCCAGGACTGGATGCTGTCGGAGGACGTCTCCTCGTGGCGGGTGGATCCGGGCGACGGTGGGCCGTCGCGGGCGTTCGCGGACATCGGCTCGCACTGGTGCGATCTGGTCGAGTGGGTGGCAGGCGTCCGGTTCGGCGAGGTGTCGGCGAGCATGGGCACCACGGTCCGCTCCCGGCCGGCCGGGAGCGGCAGCAGCTTCTCGGCCGCCGTCCACGGACCGCGAATCGTGGTACGGACCGAGGACGTGGCCGTAGTCCTGCTGCGCACGACCGACGGCGTACTGGGCACGCTGACGGTCTCCCAGGTGTCGGCGGGACGGAAGAACCGGCTGTGGTTCGAACTGGACGGTGCCCGGGTCAGCGCGGTCTTCGACCAGGAACAGCCGGAGACGGCATGGCTCGGCGGCCAGGACGGCGCCCGGGTCATCGTGCGCGACCCCCAGTACGGTTCGGCCGAGCAGCGCCGGCTGTCGCGGCTGCCCGCCGGCCACGCGCAGGGCTACGCGGACTGCTTCGCGGCGTTCGTCGCCGACGCCTACACGACGATACGGAGCGGCCTCGCGCCCTGTGGCCTGCCGACCGGCGCGGACGGGCTCCGCGCGGCGCGGGTCGTCGAGGCCGTACTGCGCTCGGCCGATTCGCTCGCATGGACCGACGTGTCCGAAACCCCGCTCGTTCAGGAGGCCACCCCGTGAAACTCGGCATGCTCACCGCCTGTTTGCCCCAACTGTCCCTTGCGGAGATCGCGCAGTGGGCGTCCCAGGCCGGCTACGAAGCACTGGAGGTCGCGGCCTGGCCGGCCGTCGGCGGCCGGGACTTCGAGGCCTCGCACCTGCCGGTGGCCGGCTTCGACGCCCGGGCCGCCGACGAGACACGGGCGCTGTTGGAGCGCCACCGCCTGGAGATCTCTGCACTGGCCTACTACGAGAACAACCTGCACCCCGACCCCGCCCGCCGGGCCGACATCCACGCCCATCTCAGGACGGTCGTCGACGCGGCGGCCGTTCTCGGGGTCCCCTACGTCGGCACGTTCGTGGGCCGGGACTGGACCCGTCCCGTCGCCGCGAACCTGGAGGAGGCTGCCAAGGTCTTCCCCGACCTGGTCGACTACGCCGGCGAGCGCGGCGTGAAGATCATCATCGAGAACTGTGTCATGGAGGGCTGGCACCCCGACGGCTACCCCGGCAACCTCGCCTACTCGCCGGAGCTGTGGGAGTGGATGTTCGACCTGGACCTGTACCTCAACTGGGATCCCTCGCACCTGACCTGGATCGGCGTCGAACCCGTCGCCACCATCGCGCCGTACGCCCACCGCATCGTGCACGCCCAGGCCAAGGACATCGAGATCCTGCCCGGCCGGGTCGACCGCTACGGCTTCTTCGGCAAGGCGGTGCTGCGCGAGGACCCGTGGGACACGGGCTGGTGGCGCTACCGGGTGCCCGGGCGCGGCCAGGTCGACTGGAACGCGGTCGTGGACGCCCTGTACGAGCACGGCTTCACCGGCACGCTCTCGGTCGAGCACGAGGACCCGCTGTGGGGCGGGACGGAGGAGAAGGTGAAGACGGGTCTGGAGATCGCCCACCGGACGCTGCGGCCGCTGATCGTGGCCTGAAGTAGCACGACGAAGCCCCCGGCCTCTGATTCGAGGCCGGGGGCTTCGTCGTAGTCCTCAGTCGCCGCCCGCGAAGTGGCACGCGGCCCGCTGTCCCGCGGGTGTCAGGGTGAGTTGCGGGTCGCTCTCCGCGCAGATCGTCCGCTCCGGATGGGTGAGCGGGCCGATCGGGCACCGGGTGCGGAAGCGGCAGCCGGAGGGCGGGTTCGCCGGGCTCGGCAGGTCGCCCCGCAGCACGATGCGCTCCCGCTCGGGCGCCGAGGCGCTCGCCACCGGCGACGACGACAACAGCGCGGCGGTGTAGGGGTGTTGGGGGTTGCCGTAGACGTCGGCGACATCGCCGTACTCGACGATCCTGCCGAGGTACATCACCGCGACGGTGTCACTGAGATGACGGACGACGGACAGGTCATGGGCGATGAACAGGTAGCCCAGGCCGAGTTCGTTCTGGAGCTTCTGCAACAGGTTGATGATCTGTGCCTGGACCGACATGTCCAGCGCGGAGACCGGCTCGTCGAGGACCAGCGTGCGCGGTCGGCGGGCCAGGGCCCGCGCGATGCCGATCCGCTGGCGCTGCCCGCCCGAGAACGCGTGCGGGTAGCGGTCGAGGAGCTCGGGGCGCAGCCCCACCTGTTCCATCAACGAGCGTGCCTCTGCTTCGAGTTCACGGCCGCCGATGCCCCGGATGCCGAGCGCCTCGGTGAGGGACTGCCTGATCGTGCGCCGGGGGTTCAGGGAGGCGTAGGGGTCCTGGAACACGTACTGCACCGAGGACCGGACCTGTTTGAGGTCCTCCTCGCGCATCGCGCTCACGTCGGTTCCGTCGACGCGGACCGTCCCGCCGGCGATCGGGTTGATCCCCACGACGGCCCGCGACAGCGTCGACTTGCCGCAGCCGCTCTCCCCGACGAGCCCGACGGTACGGCCTGCCTGCACGGACAGGCTCACCGAGTCGACGGCGTACACGGGCGGTTCGCGGTGGAACAGGCCGCGCCGCCGCGATCCGACGTCGACCCTCAAGTCCCGGATCTCCAGGACGAGTTCGTCCGTGGAGGGCTCGGGGCGAGCCGGTGCGGGTGCCGTCGCCTCCGCACGCACCGGGGACACGTCGACTCCGCGTTGGGCCACGAAGCAGGCCGCTGTCTGTCCGCTGTCCCCGATCGCCAGCAGCTGTGGCGGTGCGTGTGTGCACGCGTCCTCGGCGAACGGGCAGCGGGGCTCGAACGCGCAGCCGGGCGGCAGCGCGGCGGGGTCGGGCGGGGTGCCGGGGATCGCGGGGAGCGGCCCGCCGGTCAGGTCGTCGTCGAGGCGGGGCATGGCTTCGAGGAGGGCCGCCGTGTAGGGGTGGCGCGGGTGGTTGAAGACCTGCTCGACGGTTCCCTTCTCGACCGTACGGCCGCTGTACATCACGACGACGTCCGTGCAGAGTTCGGCGACGACGCCCATGTCGTGGGTGATGATCGCGACGGCGATGCCGAGTTCGGTGCGGAGTCTGGCGAGCAGCCGCAGGATCTGGGCCTGGATGGTGACGTCGAGGGCGGTCGTCGGCTCGTCGGCGATGAGCAGCGCCGGATCGTTGGCCAGCGCGATCGCGATGACGACGCGCTGGCGCATGCCGCCGGAGAACTGGTGCGGGTAGTGATCGATCTTCGTCGCCACGTCGGGAATGCCGACCTGGTCGAGGAGTTCGGCCGCTCGCGTGCGCGCGGCCTTCTTGTCGACGCCGTGGACCGTCATGGCCTCGACGATCTGGTCGCCGACCTTCATGACCGGGTTGAGCGCGGCCTGCGGGTCCTGGAAGACCATCGCGACCTTGCTGCCACGACGCCGACGCATCTCGCGTTCGGGGAGCGCGAGCAAATCCTCGCCGTCGAACTCCACGCTGCCCGCCACGACTTGGCCGGGCGGACGCAGCATCCGCATGATCGAGCGCGCCGTGACCGACTTGCCCGAGCCGGACTCGCCGACGATGCCCAGGACGTCGCCCGGGTAGATGTCGAAGCTGACGTCGTCGACTGCTTTGACGTCGCCGCTCCTGAGCCTGAACTCCGTGCCCAGGCCTGCGACGCGCAGCAACGGTACGGCCTTGCTGGTGCCGGCCGGCGACGGTTCGGTCATGGGTGAGTTGGTCGTCGGGGTCATCGGCGATTCACCGCCTCGTTGAGTGCGTCCGACATCAGGCTGACGCCCACCGCGAGCAGCAGGAGCAGCGCGGCGGGGCCGATGATGTAGGTGGGTGACTGGACCACGAATCGCAGGCCGTTGTTGAGCAGGACGCCGAGCGACGGTGTGGGCGGCTGCACGCCGAGGCCGACGATGGACAGGCCGGCCTCGATGTAGACGCCGACGACCATCCAGACGGCGCCGTTGACCACGATGGCGTCCATGGCGTTCGGCAGCACGTGCCGGACGAGGAGTTGACGGCGCGAGACGCCGAGCACCCGGGCGGCGAGGACGTACTCCCGGTCCTGCTGGGTGAGCCAGGCGCCGCGGGCCAGGCGGCCCGCGCTGGGCAGGCCGCCGATCAGGATGGTGAGGAACAGCGCGAACCAGCCGGCGCCGAGGACGGCCACCAGACAGACCCCGAGGATCAATCCGGGGAAACCGATGATCACGTCCAGCAGTCGCTGTACTCCCGCGCCGAGCCATCCGGCGAGCGCGCCGGAGAGGCCGAGCAGGGTGCCGATCGCCATGCTGAGCGGCACCGCGGTGAGGATGAGGCTCAGGTCGACGCGCAGGCCGTAGACACTGCGGATGAAGATGTCGCGGCCGAACTCGTCGGTCCCGAAGAGGTGTTGGGCCGAAGGACCGGCGAAGGTGGTCGCCCCCTGCTGGTCGTAGCCGCCCGGGAAGAGGACGGGTGCGAGCAGCGCGGCGAGGACCATCAGCACGAGGATCGACAAGCCGATGACACCCCGCGGGGTGCGGAACGCCGACAGATACCGGGCCAGTGTCGGGTTCAGCCGGCGGCGCGCGGCCACGGGCATGGACAGGGGTAGGTCCGTCATCACTGATCTCCCAGCCTGATCTTCGGGTCGAGCGCCGCCAGGACCAGCTCGGTGACGATCTGGCAGATCACCGCGATACAGACCACACCGAGGATCAGGACCTGGAGGACGGTGAAGTCGCGCGTCGTCACGCTGGACACAGCGAGCTGGCCGAGGCCGTTGCGGTTGAAGATCGACTCGATGACCACCGCACCGGCGAGCAGGGTGCCGATCTCCAGGCCGATCGCGACGACCGCGCTGCCGAAGCTGTTGCGCAGCACGTGCCGCAGGGTGATCCGCCGCGGCGAGGCGCCCTTGGCGAGAGCCAGATCGACGTAGTCCTCGTTGCGGACCCGGGTCATCTCCGTCTGGAGCAGCCGCGCCACACCCCCCGCGGGCGAGAGCGCGAGGGCGACCGCGGGCAGGACCAGGTACTGGATGCCGATCGCGGGATCGCGCAGCACGCTCACCTCGCCGCTCACCGGCAGCCAGCGGTGGTACACGCCGAAGACGAGAATCAGCGCGAGCGCGATGAGGAACGACGGTACGGCGACCAGGATGCTGTTGCCCAGATCGAGCGTGGTCCGCGCCCACCAGCGCCTGGTCGAGCCTGCCAGCACCCCCAGCGCCGTACCGATCACGACGACGAGCAGGGTGGCGAACACGGCCAGTTCCACGGTGCTCTCCAGCCGGTCACCGATGAGGCTCGCGACGCTGCGGTGCAGGAGGTAGGACTGGCCCAGGTCACCGTGGAACAGTCCGGAGATCCACTCCCAGTACTGCTCGACCGGCGACCGGTTCAGGCCCAACTCCTTGCGGATGGCCGCGATGTTCGCGGCGGTCGGGTCCGAACCGGCGAGGGTGACGGCGACGTCACCAGGGGCGAGCCGGGGCAGGGCGAAGGCGACCACCGAGCTGGCGAAGAGCACGAACACCACCGACGGCACCTTGCGCATCAGATACCGGATCATTTCGACAGCCACGCCGTTCCGAGGTCGATGAAGCCCGCCTGGGTCGACTTGATACCGCCCACGGACTGGGTCCGGACAGTCAGGGTCGGCCGGGTGACCAACGGGACCGTGAAGGCCTGGTCGAGGAGGTACGCGTTGTAGTCGTGCACCGCGCTCTTCTGCTCGGCCGTCGACGTGGCGGCGGTCACCTTCCGGACCAGCGCGGAGTACTGCGCGCTCTGGAACTTCAGCAGGTTGCCGCTCGCCACGTACTCGGGTCGGCTGACGACCTGGGACGCGGGCGAGAGGGCGTTGCTGGCCATGATCAGGACCGCGGGCGCGCCCATGTCCCGCTTGGCGATCCGCTCGTCGTACTCGGTCGGGCTGAGAGGCACCGCCTTGGCGGTCACCCCGACGGCGGCGAGGTTGTTCTTGACGATCTGGAAGATGCCGGTGGACTCGGGGCTGTTCAGGGTGACGACATTGAGCGTCACGTTCTTCGCGCCGGCCTCGGCGAGCAACTTCTTGGCCTTGTCCGGCTGGTACGTGTAGTGCTTCGCCTGGGTCGCGTCGTACCCGACGGTCGAGGACCGCCACGGCAGATCGGTCGCCTCCGCCTGTCCGCCCTCGACCTGCTCGTCGATACGGTTCCGGTCGATCGCGTACTGGATCGCCTGCCGGACGGTCTTGTTGTCGAACGGCGCCTTCGTGACGTCGAACGCGAGGGAGAGGGCCGATCCGCCCGAGGTCACCAGGGCGTAGCCCGACTGCTTGGCCAGGCTGCGCGAGTCGAGGGCGGCGATGCCGGTGCCGTACTGCACGCGACCGCTGCGGATCGCCGACACGATGGCCGTCGGGTCGTTGATGACGTCGATCTCGATCTTGTCGAGATGGGTGTTCTTGGCGTCCCGGTACTTGGCGTATTTGGTGAGTACGACCTTGCCTCCGGGTGTCCAGGACGTCCAGGAGTAGCGGCCGGTGCCGTCGACGACCTTGCCTGCCGCATTGCCCGCGTAGGTCGTGGGGTTGACGATCGGCATCGTCTCGAACAGGTCGAAGATGTTGGGCGTCGGCTTGGAGAAGGTGAGCTTCAGCTCGTGGTCGCCCTCGGTCTTCATCGACGTGATCTGGGCGGCGATCGGCTGGTTGGCAGCGCCCGTTGCGGGATCCTGGACCTTCTTGAGTGTGAAGGCGACATCGCTCGCCGTCAGTTTGCGGCCGCTGTGGAAGGTGACGTCGTCGCGGAGTGTGATGTCGATGCTTCTGGCGTCCGGTGCGAGCTGCCACGACTTGGCGAGGACGCCGGTGGGCTTGCCGGTCTTGGAGTCGATGAGCGTCAGTGTCTCGAAGACCTGGTACTCGGAGAGGATGTTGCCGAGCGAGGTCTTGAGGAACCCTCCGGGATCGACGTCGCTGGTCTGGGCGATGACGAGGGTGCCTCCGTCGCGCACCGGGCCGGTGGAGGCGGAGGCACCGGCGGTGGGCTGGGCGGCGGCGCTGCACGCGGCCGACGTGAGCAGGGCCGTGCCCACGGCGACGCATGCTGTCAGTCGGCGGTACCGGCTTTGCTTGGTGAGTGACATCGGTGCTCCTTGAGCTGCGAGGGTTGAGAGGAGGAGAGGGAGAAAGAGCGCAGGTCAGCGGTCGCCGCACAGGTCGAGTGCCACCTTGCCCCAGGGGTGGCCGGACTCGACTTCACGCAGTGCGGCCGCCGCGTCCTTGAACCGGAAGATGCCGCGGACCTGCGGATCGAGCCGTCCGTCGGCCACCTGTCGGGCCAGTTCGGTGAGTGTTTCGGTCGTGCTCTCGCGCGACAACGGGCGGGCGCCGAACCGGGCTGCCGTCTCGGGGTCGGCGACCGTCAGGATCCGGCAGCCGAGGGAGATCACCGGTGCGACGCTCCGCAGTGCGTCCCCGCCCACGAGGTCGAGGATCGCGTCGGCGCCGTCCGGCAGGGCTGTCCGCAGCTGTGTGCCGAAAGCGGCACTGTCGTAGGAGATCGCCTTGACGCCCGCCGACTCGACGAACTCCCGTTTGGCCGTGGCGGCGGTGCCGACGACCCGCACTCCGGCGGCACGGGCGAACTGGGCCGCCGCGACGCCGACGCCACCACCGGCCCCCAGGATCAACAGGCTCTCGCCGGCTTTCGGAGCGAGCTGCCCGATCCCGTCGTAGGCGGTACCGACCGCCACCGGCAGGACGGCCGCGTCGGTCCAGGAGACCGCGGCGGGCTTGAGCGCCGTCCGGTTCGCGGTGAGGAGCGCGAACTGCGCGTATCCGCCGCAGCCCCGGTCGCTGGTGCCGAACACCGGGTCGCCGACGGCGAACGCGTCGACGCCCGGGCCGAGTTGTACGACCACACCCGCGACCTCACGCCCGAGCACGGCCGGCAGGTCGAGGTGCAGGAAGGCGCGGTGCATCCCGGAACGGACCTTCCAGTCCACCGGGTTGACCCCGGCGGCACGCACCTCGACGAGCAGCTCGCCCGGCCCCGGTACCGGAGCGGGCAGATCGAGGAACCGCTGCACCTGCGGTCCGCCGTATGCGGTGAATCCGTACGCTGCGGGCACGTCGAGCCTCCAACTCCGGGTGTCGAAACGGTCAGTGCTGCTGCCGGGCCCACTCGCCGCAGAGCCGGACACTCTCTTCGGGGGTGGCTTGCGCGCCCTTGTCGACCTCGATGACGAGCCAGCCGTCGAAGCTGTCGGGCAACGCGGCCAGCGTGGCGGGAATGTCCACGGAGGCGTGGCCCGGTTCCGCCCACAGGCCGGCGAGGACGGTCTGCTGGTAGGTCCAGCCCTCGGCCCTGCCACGCTCGGCGATGTCGGCGTGGAAGTCCTTGACGTGCATCGCGGCGACCCGCTCCGCGTAGTCGCGGATCAGGCCGATGACGTCGGCGCCGGCCCAGCCGAGGTGGCCGATGTCGGGGCCGAAGGACAGGACGTCCGCCGGAATGGTGTCGAGGATGAAACGGGTCTCCTGCTCGGTCTCCGCCCAGGTTCCGATGTGCGGGTGGAAAGCGGCCGTTATGCCGTTGGCCTTGGTCGTCTCGCCCATCCGCGCGAACACGTCCCGCACCCGCTCCAGCCGTTCCGGAGTGGCGTCGGTGCCCACGGCGGGGCGGTGCACGCGGGGCGCCTGCTTGTTCATGCCGGTGGCCACGAAGACGGTGGGCAGGCCGAGTTCGGCCATCTGCGTGCTCATCCGGTCGGTCTTCTCGAGGTGCGCCCGAAGGCTCGCCTCGTCCTCGGGCAGCGGGCCCGAGATGTAGCCGGGCGCGGGCAACAGGCCGTGATCGGCGAGGAGTTGGCCGTACTCGGCGGTGCTGAGGTCCTCCGGCACCTCCGCGTGTACGGAGTCGATGCCCGACTCCTTGATGACCTTGAGGCGTTCGGCGAGCGGCGGGGCGATGGTGGGGTCGATCCAGCCGTCGTCGGTGGCGATCCACTGGAGCGGGTTGATCGCGATCTTCTCGGGGCTGATGGTCATGAGGGGCCTTTCGTCGAGGACGATCGAGGGGATCGAGAGATAGGGAGATAGGGAGGGGCGGGGGTGAACTGTCGGGCGGGCTAACGGGGTTCGGGACGTTCGCAGCTGCTCTCGAGCCGCACCGTGCGGCCCGACCGGGAGGAGTCCTCCACCGCGCACAGCGCTTCGAGGACGTGGAAGGCGAAGGAGGCGTTGGCGCGGTGCGGGCCGCCCTCCACCGCCGTCGCCAAGTCGCGTACGCCGAGGCCGCGTCGGGCCTGTTCGCGGGTGCCGACGGCGCCGAACAGCTCGACCGCAGGCTCCAGCACCGTCCAGTCGTCGTCACCGTGACGACGAAGGCGTACGTCGCCGTCGAAGTGGTTCGGGTTGGGCAGCGAGAGGGTGCCCTCGGTGCCGTAGATCTCCATGGCGGGCAGGTCGGTGTCCCAGACGTCGAAGCTCATCTGGGTGGTGCCGATGACACCGGACGCGAAGGTGAGGACGGCGGCGGCGTGGGTGGGGACGGTGACGTCGACGGAGTCGATCGCCCGGTCGGGGGCGGTGACGGTGCGCCGCTCCGCGCCGATACGGGTGCTTGCGCTGATCGACCGCACCGGGCCCAGGGCGTTCACGAGGATCGCGAAGTAGTAGGGGCCCATGTCCATCACCGGGCCGCCGCCCTCCTGGAACAGGAAGGCCGGGTTCGGGTGCCAGGTCTCGGCCTTGCTGTGGCTGATGAAGGCGGAGGCGCCGATCGGGGTGCCGATCGCCCCCGAGTCGATGGCCCTGCGCAGCGTCTGGCTCGCGCTGCCCAGGAAGGTGTCCGGCGCCGCGCCGAGGACACGCCCGCTGCGGGCGGCCGCCTCCAGCACGGTCCGGCCCTCCGCGACGGTGGTGGCCAGGGGCTTCTCGACGTAGACGTGCTTGCCGGCTTCCAGAGCGGCGACGACCGTACGGGCGTGGTGCACGGGCGGCGTGAGGTTGACGAGGATGTCCACCGTGTCGTCGGCGTAGAGCTGCTCGGCGTCGCCCCATGCCGGGATGTCGTGCTCTACGGCGGCCTGTTTGGCGCGGGCCACGTCGATGTCACCGACGCGGACGACCCGCAGTTCCGGATAGCGGGCCAGGCCGGCCAGGTACCGGCCGAAGATGTTGCCGCTGCCCAGGATGCCGATGCGGTGCGTGTGCTTGACCATGCCGTGGGTTCCTCCGGAGAGCGATGGACGTACGGGTGATCCGTGGAAGGCGCAAGGGGATTCATGGAATTCGGCGGAGAGAGCGGACCGCTGGTCGGAAGTGCGACAGGTCGCTCAGGCCGAAACGCGTGGCCGGTTCCGGCTGGGTTGTTCGGCATTTAAGGGCTGTGCGGCCGAGTGGTGCGAGAGCTGCGGTCCGGTGAGCAGAACATTGGGAGCTGGGTTATCGAATCGTGACAAGCGAAACTGACGAGACGTCAGGTCGCGCGTGCGCGGCTGCGGGAACCGGGCGCGCGGGCGGTCGGCGCGGCGTGGCCCGCCGGAGCGCGGGGATGAGGGAATGCGCAGCTCACAGCTGTACGCGAGGGTGACGCCCGGACCGTTGCGCGGGTCGGCGGAGGGGCGGCGGGAGCGGACGCTCGACGTGCCGAAGTGCCGCCCGGAGGGGGCGGTCTCGCGCCTGGACGGGACCTTGATCGCCTGTGCGTGGTCCGTCGAGTGATCCGATCTCATTGCTTCGGATGCCTCTTCTGGCTAAAATCCGGGAATTTTTCGAGCCGTCCGGGAGGCTTGGTGCCGCCGTCGCCTTATCGGCCACGGCGCGAACGCAGGGTTGCCCATCACCATCGTTTGGTTCGTATGTGAGGGACAAGATGCCGTTTTTAGTTTTTCGATCGGACTAAAAATGGCGGAACATCCTGCCGTGGTGGTCCGAATGTCATGGTTGACGGACTCGTTCCTCAAGCCGGATGGTGAGGGGGCTCAAGGAGGCGGAATTAAGACCGTGACGTTTCATAAAGGCGGGTTCCATCCGGCCGCTCCGGTGCTGCTGCCCGCGGTTCCCGTGGGGCTGCACCGGGTCCTGGACCTGGTCGTCTCGGGCGAGGCGACCAGTCGTGCCGAGATCGCGCGGCGCAGCGGACTCGCCCGCTCGACGGTCGGCCAGCAGGTCGCCCATCTCGTCGGACACGGCATCCTGGAGGAGATCGAGTCGGGCGAGTCGGTGCGCGGCCGACCACCCCGTGTGCTGACGCTCTCCCCGCGCGCGGGCACCATCGCCGTGGCCGATGTCGACACCCTGGCCTCACGCGTTGCGATCGCCGACCTCACAGGACGGTTGCTCGCCGAGGACACCGTGCACGTTCGCCTCGACAGCGGGCCGGAAACGGTGCTGGAGCGGGTGTCCGAGCGCCTGCTGGGCCTGTTGGAGAAGGCCGGGCGTGACCCACGTCGGGTCCGTCAGGTGGTGATGGGCCTGCCAGGGCCCGTCGACTTCCAGCGCGGCTGCGCCGTGCGCCCGACGGGAATGCCGGGCTGGGACGCCTACCCGGCCGCCGAGGCTCTCGGCGCACGCTTTCGCGCCCCGGTCCGGGTGGACAACGACGCCAACCTCATGGCCCTCGGCGAAGCGGTCCAGGACGAGGTCGACACCCCGCTCCTCTGCCTCAAGATCGCGGCCGGGATCGGGGCCGGACTCGTCACCGCCTCCGGCGACATCTACCGGGGGGCCGACGGAGCCGAGGGGGACGTGGGCCACATCCGGGCCGTCGACGGTGGCGACGCCCTGTGCACCTGCGGCAACGTCGGCTGCGTCAGAGGCATCGCCTCGCACCGGGCCGTGCTGCGCACCCTGGGCATCCCCGAGACGACGGACGACGATCCACGTCACGGCGAACGCGAACTGGCCGAACGCATCACCGACAACGACCCTGCGGCCGTGCACGCGCTGCGCCAGGCCGCCACCGCGATCGGCGAACTCGCGGCCATGCTCGTCGTCATGTACAACCCCCGCACCCTGGTGCTCGGCGGCCCCCTCAGCGACCTGCGTGACGACCTTCTGTCCGGGGTGCGTGCCGTGGTGTACCAGCGAGCCCTGCCCCTGACCACTCGCAAACTGACCATCACCACCACCCGGCCCGACGGCACCTCCGCGATCCGCGGGGGCATAGCCCTCGCCCTGCGAGGCGTCTTCAGCGAGCAGGGGATTGCCCGGTTGCTGGTGGACGACCGGGAAGACTGACGCCGAAGCCGAGCCGAATCCGGCCGGGGCGACCTGGCGAACCCGTGGGCCGGTGGGCGGTGGGTGGTGGCTCGTTATGTCTTCCGTGGTGTCGACCCTTGCCTTCAGGCTCGATATCGCCGCGACCAGCCACGATCAGGCGCCATCCACAGCTGCGCGATGCGGGATGGCAGTTCCGGCAGTCGCTACTGAGCGGGGGAGACCAGCCCCTTCGCGAAGTCGAGCTGTTCCTTGTGGAAGGCCGCGCCGGCGTAGTGGTGATCGATGTTGTGGCCACCGCCCAGGATGCGCCGAGCGGCCACCGAGGGGGCGGCGGTGAAGGCCTTCCCGAATGCGGCGACCGATTCGTCGCTGCTGTGCCAGAACCCTTCGTGTTCGGCCAGTCCGTAGTGGACGGGTACCTCGATCCTCGCGGCGAGCCCTGCGAAGTCCGTGCACCACTGGCCCGCCACCTCCACCAACTCCGCTATGGGAACGGGCGATTCGGCGTGCTTCGCGATGTCGAGCACACCCGGATCGTACGTGTCGTCAGGTCCGTACATGAACCGCAAGAGGTGCTCACGGCTGAACTCGATCGAGCTGGCCGGCGGCTGGGACTTCAACGCGTCGTTCGACCGCTGCGACTCGTCGTGGATTCCGGTGACGGAGACCCCGAGGAGCGGCCAGGTGCGGTCGCCGGCTGCCAGATGCAGCGCGATCGCACCACCTATCGAGTGTCCGACGAGGACGATCCCGGGGGAGTCCGAGAAGTGCCGGTTCCAGAGTTCGGCGATGGCCCCCTGGAGCACCTGGGCATTCCGGCGGAACGAGATCTCCCCCTCCAGCGCGGTGCTGCCGCCATAGCCCGGACGGTCGAGGGACACCACTGAAAATCCATCGCGCCGCGCGGCGTCCACCAGCGAATACCCGGCCACGTCGAAGTACGACGCGTTGTAACCACCCCCGGGAAGGCAGACCAGCAACGGCATCCCGGGACGGCCTGCTGCCTCTATGCCGGTGATCCGGATGTCCCCCAGGTCGAGCGTGATGCGGTTCGCAGTCATGAAACAGTTTCCTTCAGTGGTACGGCCTGGTTGTCGGCCCTGTCTGGACATCGCCGCCGCCTGCTGCCTGGGCAACAACTCCCCCTTTTCGGGTCCCGGCCGCGTGCCGTTCAGCGAGACGGTGGGTCTCCTGCCCCATGCCGACGGAGTTCTTCTATTTGCTGTTCTCCGCAAGGAACTTCCGCAGGAGCTCCTTGTACTCCTCTGGGCAAGTGCGGTGAACCAGATGCCCGGCGCCCTCGATCGTCTCCAGCCGGCTATCAGGGAGGAGGCGAGCAGCCTCGGCCAGCCCCTTCTGGGGGGTATAGCTGGTGGACCCTCCTCCGATGATGAGCGTCGGTGCGGTGATCTTGGGAAGGTCGTTCCACCAGGACGGATCGGGGTTGTGGATCTGGTGCACCAGCGAGGTGGCCGCGGCGAAATCGAAAGGCGCCGCTCCAGGCACTTCGTCGGAACCTTCCGGGAACTGCACGTCGATGGGGGCGGTGTCCTCCCAGACCATCCGCTCGATCCGCTCGGGCCATTTCTCCGCGAAGACACACCCGACCCGTGCACCCATCGAGTGGCCGATCAACGTGAAGCGGTCCAACGCAAGCGCATCGGCGAACGCCTCGAGGTCGCCGCACCCCAACTCGAAGGAATAGACACCGGGCCAGGCGCTTTCTCCATGGCCGCGTTGAGTGAGGGCGAAGACGTGGTACTGCTCGGCGAGAAAGCTCGCGATCTCGTCCCAGTCACGCGCGTCGTACATGAGGCCATGCAGAAGAATGAGCGGCGGCGCATCCGGATCACCCGCCTCGCGGTATTGAAAAGTCAATTGCGAGAGCTCGATCCTGTGGTCACTGAAAACGGTCATCTGCTCTTCCGTTCGCTTGGTGGGTGTCATCAGCGCAGCGTGACGGGGTCTGTCTCGCTGGGAGCGCCCGCAGCGTCGACCGTATGAGTGCTTTCGCGCGGGCGGGAGAGGACGGTTCATCCATGGATCGGCGATCCCTGCCTGCCACCTTGGGTAGTGCTTACGTCACGCTGGGCAGAAGCTCAGCCATGGATTGGCGGTCTCTGGATAGCCGGGCGAGAAGCGGCGACGATGGTGGGCATGGACAAGAAGGAACTGGCGGAATTCCTGCGACGGCGGCGTGAGGCGCTGCGCCCGCGTGATGTCGGGCTGGTCGAGGGGCCGCGCAGGCGTACCCAGGGGCTGCGCCGCGAGGAGGTCGCGCAGCTCGCCGGCATGTCCACCGACTACTACGCCCGCCTCGAACAGCAGCGTGCCCCGCAGCCCTCCATCCAGATCACCACCGCCCTCGCCAGGGCGCTCCGGCTGACCCTGGACGAACGCGACCATCTCTTCGTCCTCATCGGCCACAACGCCCCGGCCCGCTTCCAGCGCTCCGAGCACGTCAGCCCGACGCTGATGCGGGTCCTGGACCGCCTGGACGACTCCCCGGCCCTGGTGCTGACCGACATGTCCGACACCCTCGCGATGAACCCGCTGGCCATCGCGCTGCTCGGTGACCAGACCCGCCACACCGGGCTGGCCCGAAGCGCCTATTACCGCTGGTTCATGGACCCCGCCGAGCGCCTGGTGTACCCCGAGGAAGACCACGAACGTCATGGCCGCGCCCAGGCTGCCCGTCTGCGGGTCGCGCTGACCGCCGGCAGTGACGTCCCCCGAGCCACCCGCATACTCGCCGAACTCCAGGAACACAGCCCCGAGTTCGTCAGCCTGTGGGAACTCCAGGAGGTCGCCCAGCGCTACGACGAGAGCAAGACCATCGTCCATCCCGAGCTCGGCCGTATCGACGTCGACGGTCAGGTCCTGTTCACCGAGAACCGCGCCCAGACCCTGGTGGTGCTGACCACCCGTCCCGGCACGGAGAGCCACAGCAAGCTGGAACTGCTCTCCGTCATAGGACACCAGCAGCTCACCACCTGAGCCCGCGTTCCCGGCACCGACAAGGGAACGGGTCGTAGATCGTGTCAGGTCTGCGTTGTGCCGCGGAGGCGAATGGCACGTACGACGACGGCCTGGCCGTGATCACCATCATGTGACGAGGCGTAGGCCCATCTGCCGAGGTCACCTCGGACCCGGGTCGGGTCCGGCTCAGGGCCCGCGTCGCTAGCCTCGGAGATCAGCCACGCTCACACGTGCCGCTCCGGGCCGAGCGCCGTCGCCCGCCCGATGCACCCCTGTGAACCGGATGGCACACCGCCGGCGCCATGGATGCACCCGAGGAGAGCGATGTCCAGCAGGGGATACACGTACGTCTGCAAGTTCGACGAGTTGGAGGAGGGCATCCCGCGGCGCTTCGAGGTGGAGGGTGTGCCCGTTTCGCTGGTCCTGACCGAGCAGCAGGCCTTCGCGATCCACGACGTGTGCTCGCACAGCGCCGTCTCGCTGTCCGAAGGGGAGGTGGACGCCTTGACCGTCGAGTGCTGGCTGCACGGCTCCCGCTTCGACTTGCGCACCGGAGCCCCACTCGATCCTCCTGCGACCCGCCCCGTCCCCGTGTACCCGGTCCGGGTCGACGACGGAATGGTGTACGTACAAGTGACAGGAACACCGTGATGGATGGGGCGGACGACACCGTCGCCGAGCGGGCCGATGCCGCCCGCAACCGTGCCCGGCTGCTGGAGGCGGCCGCCCGGCTGGTGGCCGAGCGAGGGGCCGAGCACGTGACCATGCAGTCGGTCGCAGAGGCGGCCGGGGTCGGAAAGGGCACCCTCTTTCGCCGGTTCGGCGACCGCGACGGGCTGCTGCTCGCCCTCCTCGGTGAGGCCGAAGCCGCGTTCCAGGCGGCGTACACCGAAGGTCCCCCGCCGCTCGGGCCGGGCGCGCCCGCGAGGGACCGGCTGGAGGCGTTCGGCTCTGCCTTGATCGAGCGCATCGCCGCCGAAGCGGACCTGGGCGCCGCGCTGGGACGCCAAGTGCTCCACGACCGCCGCCACGCCTCCGACACCGGCCGCGCCTTCCACCGCCACGTCTCAACCCTCTTGACGCAAGCGGGAGTTGACGGGGACCACGACATGCTCGCCCACGCCCTGCTCGCCTTCGCGAACTTCGAGACGACGGACTACCTGCACGTGGGAAGCGAGGTCCCCGTCGCTCGTCTCCAGGCCACCTGGGTGGACCTGGTGCGGCGGGTGACCCGCACCGACGGACCATGAACTCTGGAGATCCGAAGCGTCGAGACTGCGCCCGGCGCTCCAACGGCCCGGAGGGCGATCCCGAACGCGCGCCGCTCGTTCAGAGGGTGGACGAGGTCGTGTGCCGATCCGCCTCCGGGAGGTGCCTCTCCGCCCAGGCGGCCAGCTCCTTGAGGGCTGGTTCGAGTGCCCCGCCGGCTTCCGTCAAGCGGTACGAGACGCGCAGCGGCGGACCCTCGTCCACCACGCGCACGACCAGCCCTGCCGCGCCCAGCTCGGTCAACCGGTCCGAGAGCATGCGCTCGCTGATGCCCGGGATGGCGCGGTGCAGGTCGGCGAAGTGCACCGGGTGCTCCATCAGAACGGCCACGATCGGGCCGGTCCAGCGCTTTCCGAGCAGCGCGAAGACGCGCGTGATCGCGCCGTCGACCGTCTTACAGGGCTCTGCGACCGGTTCCGTCATACCTGAAGTCTACTGTGAGACTGGTCGTAGGTGAGAAAAAGTAAGCCCCTATGGTATCAATAGGAGCGCACGGAATGACAGCTCGTCCTTTCGTGGCGTCCCTGTCGCATACCGCTTCATTGGAGACCCCTCATGGCAACGCTGCTGCACCTGGACTCGGCCCTGTGGCCGGAGCAGAACTCCGCCTCCCGCGCGGTCACGGCCGCCTTCCGTCAGGCATGGGAGAGCCAGCACCCCGACGGCACGGTGATCTACCGGGACCTCAACGCCGCCCCGGTCCCGCACCTGGACACGCTCACCGCCTCCGCCGCCTTCACCGCCCCCGCCGAACACACCCCGGAGCAGGCGGCCGCGTTCGCCGAACAGCTCAAGCTGGTCGAGGAGTTGGAGGGCGCGGATGCCGTGCTCATCGGTGCCCCGATGTACAACTTCACGATTCCCTCCACGCTGAAGGCGTGGATCGACCAGGTGATACTCGTGGGCCGTACCGCGCTCGTCGAGGAGTCGGCGGTCAAGGGCACCCCGGTGTACATCGTGGCGAGCCGTGGTGGTTCCTACGCCCCCGGCACCCCCCGCGAACCCTTCGAGTACGTGCAGAACTACCTGGAGGGGGTCCTCACCGAGATGATGGGCGTGGAGGTCGACTTCATCGTCCCCGAGCTCACGCTGGCGCACTCCAACCCGGCCATGGCCGAGCTGATCCCGCTCGCCGATGCGTCCAAGGCCAGGGCCCTCGAGGAGGCGACCAGCAAGGGCAAGGAAGCAGCCCTCAAGGCTGCCTGAACAAGGGGGTTCTCGCCGGCTTCGCAGGCAAGTGGCATCGACGACGAAGCCGGCGAGAGTCTGAACGCCGGGCGCGGCGGTTTTGGTGGTCAGAGGCCGGACGGCTGTCCGTTCATGATCGCGGTGACGGTGTCGTCGTACGCCGTCAGGACGCCAAGGAATCCGGTCCTGCCCCACATTGCCAGACCCAGAGCGGCGACAAAAACAGCCGTTATGTGCACAGCCCCCAGGGGGTCCCGGCCCGGTAGTGCGCTCGGCGCCGACTGGTCTCCGTGGGCCCATGCTCGCGCTGCTTCGGCAATCGCGAACTCGTAGTGGGGCGGGGCTGCGGCGGCGACTTCGTCGGCATGTTCGACCAGTTGACCAGTCGTCCACTGTTTGCCGGTCACCTCGATGACGCTGACGGTGGAGCGCAGCAGACCGCTCAGGACGGCGTGCATCTCCGTCCACGCGAGTGCGTCCAGACCGGCCAGCGCGTCCCGCACCGCGATGGCGTCGCGGTTCGTGTAGCCGCGGACGACGTCCACCGCGCGGCTGCTGGGGGACTTCCGCGCTGCATTGGTCATGCGCTTGACACTATTTCCCGGCCGGCGGGGCGGGGATCGGTCTCTCGGCGCAACGCGCCTCAGAACAAAGCACTAGGACCAATGACCCCGACTCCAGGGTGGGCGTCGTGCAGGAGTTTGGTCACAAGCCGTGCATGGTCCGGAAGAACTGGTCGATCTCCCGGCGGCCGGGAGCCGGTTGGGACAGTGGCTCGGAGCGAGGGGTGCGTAGCCCGTCGAGGAGTACGCCGACATACCGGTCGGCCAGGTCCGCCGTCGGCCTGTCGTCCTCCGTTTCGGGCAGGCGTGGCGGGATCGAGTTGAGCATCATGACGACGTCGTAGGCGTTCACGTCGTCGCGCAGGGCTCCTGCGTGCTGGGTCCGGGCCACCAAGTCCTCCAGGGCGGTCAGGAGTTGGGTGCGGATGCCGGCCAGTTCGGGGCCCGGTTCCTTGGCGCGGCCGCGGGAGACGGGGAAGAGCTGGCTGCTGCGCAGGCGCACCATGTGGCGCACTACTCGCGTGAAGGCGGTCCATGTGGCCGGTTCCTCGGCCAGGGCGTGGCGTACCTCGTCCAGGCTCTCCTGCATCACCTTGATCGCGATGTGTTCCACCAGGGCGGTCTTGTTGGGGAAGTGCCGGTAGATGGTGCCCATGCCCAGGCCGGAGCGCCGGGCGACCTCGGAGATCGATGCCTGGTAGCCGAGGTCGGCGAAGACGTCCTGGGCGACCTGGAGGATCTGCTCGACGTTCTGGCGGGCGTCGGCGCGCAGCGGACGGTCGGCGGGGGGTGTGGATGGGCTCATTTGGCTTCGATGTTAGCCTCCGACATAACCGGAAATTGAATTTCCGGTTATGTCGTGCATCCATGAGGAGGCCCCCCACCATGACCGTTTCCGCGGATCCCTTCGCCGACTTCCCCGCCGACTTCCGTGGCTCAGTGCTGCGGCCCGACGACGACCAATACGACGCCGCGCGAGCCCTGTACCAGGGCCGTGCCGTCGACGAGGGCCCGGCGCTGATCGCGCGGTGCACCGACGAGGACGACGTCGCGGCCGTCTTGCGGCACGCCTCCGCCCACGGCATTCCGGTGGCCGTGCGCGGCGGTGGGCACGGCTCGGACGGGTACGCGATGCCCGGCGGTGCGCTGGTCGTCGACCTCTCGGCGATGAAGGCGATCACCGTCGACCCCGAGACGCGGGTCGTGCGGGCCCAACCAGGCGTCCTGCTCGGTGAGTTGGATGCTGCCGCGCAGGAGCACGGGCTCGCCGTGCCCGCCGGGACGGTCAGCAGCACGGGCGTCGCCGGACTGACCCTGGGCGGCGGCATCGGCCACTTGATGCGCCGCTTCGGCGCCACCGTCGACAACCTGCTCGCGTGCGAGATGGTCACCATGGACGGGCGCAAGGTCCGCGCGGACGAGACCGAGAACCCCGAGCTGTTCTGGGCGCTGCGCGGAGGCGGCGGCAACTTCGGCGTCGTCACCACCTTCGAGTACCGCGCACACCCGCTCGGCCTCGACGTCGTCGCCGGACAGCTGATCTTCCCGTTCGACCAGGCCGCCGACGTCCTTGCCAAGCTCCCCGCGCACATGGCCACCGCGCCCCGCGAGCTGGGCCTGCTGGCGTCGATTGCTCCCGCACCTGCCCTGCCGATGCTGCCGCCGGAGGCGCACGGCAAGCCGGTGCTCGTCCTCGTCCCCGTCTTCACCGGGGATCTCGCGACCGCCGACGAGGCCATCGAGCCGCTCGCCGCGCTCGGCCGGCCGGTCGCCAACCTGGTCACGAAGACGCCATGGCTGCAGGCCAACAGCATGCTCGACGCCGTGGCCCCCTACGGCAAGCGCATGAACCTGCGCGGCGGTTACCTGCCGGCCCTGTCCGCCGACGTTGTCGACACCCTGCTGCGCCACGCGGCCACCGCGCCGTCGAACCCCGGCGCCGCCACCGTCATCAACCTGTGGTGCATGGGCGGCGCGATCTCCGAGGACGTGGCCGAGGACGCCACGGCGTTCTCCCGAGAGGGAGCCGCTTGGCTGTGGGAAGCCGTCAGCATGTGGGACGCCGCCGAGCACGACCCGCAGTACGAGGAGTCGGCGAAGCACATCACCGAGGCGATGCGGCCCCACGCACTGGCCGCCGGCTACACCAACCTCACCGACGACCAGGGCGAGGAGTGGCGCCGCGGAGTCCACGGCAGCGAAGCCAAGTACCGGCGGCTGCAGGCGGTCAAGGCCACCTGGGACCCGGACAACCTCCTCCGCTACAACAAGAACATCGCCCCGACCGTCTGACAGCCCGCGCGCCGTCGGCACGTCACACAAGCGAGCTGCTCGGTCGGCGGTTGTTCTGATGTTGTTGATACAGCCGCCCTCAGTCGATGAGGTTGAGGGCGGCCTGTACGACGCTGTTGGTGTCGATGTGGTGGTAGAGGTACACCTCGTCGCGTGCACCGGACTGGCCGAAGCGACTCACACCCAGTGTCGTCCCTCGCAGGGCGCAGAGGGGAGGGGCTGCGGTTGCCGGGTCAGGGCACCAGCACCAGACGTCCCCGTACCCCGCCTTCCGCCAGCCGGGCGTGCGCCTTCGCCGCCTCCGCCAGCGGATATGTCTCGGCGACGCGGGTCGAGGCCGTGCGTATCCCCCGCACCGCAGCCGGTTCGGCCTGTGTGATCACCCGGTATAGGCGCCCTCGTCACGTACCGACTCCAGCGCCTGCGCGCCGAGGACCGCCGTGTCCAGGACGGCGTCGTGCGGGCTAGCCGCGCTCCCGCGCGCCGCGAAACGGGTCGCGCCCAGCCTTCGTACGAGGTCTTCGTCGGCCCCGCCCGCGAGAGCGGTCACCTCGATGCCCTGGTACGCCGCCAGCTGCACCGCGTAGCCGCCCACGGCGCCGGCCGCTCCGGTGACCAGCAGGGTCTGCCCGGAGTGGAGGTCCAGCAGGTCGAGGGCCTGGACGGCGGTCAGGGCGTTCAGCGGCAGCGTGGACGCGTGCACGGCATCGACCGTCTTCGGCGCCGACGCCACCGCCGTCGCGTCCACGACCACGTACTCCGCGTGTGTGCCCAACGTCGTCTTCAGTACGCCGTGGTGGAGCGCGACCACCGCGTCGCCCACCGCCCAGTTGGTGCCCGAGCCGGTCGCGTCGACGATGCCCGCCGCGTCCCAGCCCAGCCCAGCCCGAGCCGCGCGCCCTCTCCGCCGACCGCACCGGAGCGGACCACCGCGTCCACCGGATTCAGCGCCGCCGCGGCGACCTTGATCCGTATCTGGCCGGCAGCCGGCTCCGGTACTTCCGTTTCCACGATCCGCACGGCTTGGGGTCCGCCGAAGGCCGTAACGACAGCAGCACGCATTGTTCCTATCCTCATGGGGTCGTCGGGTTTACCTGGGCGCGCTTACTGGAGCTGGTTGAGAACTGTGGCCTGGTCGTAGAGGCCCCAGTGCTCGGCGATCTTGCCGTCCTGGATGCGGCGGACGCGGATCTCCGTGAAGCGGACCTTCTTGCCGGTGGCCGGGATGCCGTAGAACTCGGCGCCGGTGTGGGTGCCGACCGTCTCGAAGTGCAGCACCAGTCGATCGCCGTCGACGACGGTGTTGACGGGCGTGAGGGTGGAGTCGGGGAACGCGGCGAAGAACGCTCCTATGACCTCCCGGTACCACTCGATCCCGACGTCGCCCTGCGGCTCGTGGGAGACGAAGCCCGGCGCGTGCAGGGCGACGAGGCCGTCGAGGTCTTGGGTGTTGGCGAGGCGGAAGTGTTCGTCGGCGAGGCGACGGAGTGCCTCGTCCGTGGTCTGTGGGGTGGGGGTGAGGTCGGTCATGGCTGGACTCCGTAGGCGAGTTGAGTAAGTGACGCATGTGCGCCACTTGCAGTGTCACCCTCAACCGCGCGATGAGCGCCGCTATTCCACATGGAGTCCGTGAGGGGTGCCGTGCGTGGGCACCGCGCGGGACAGGAAGTCGACAACGGCGTCGGCGAACATGTCGTTGCGGTCGCCCGCGACCGTGTGTGGCGTCGGCGATGTTGACGTATTCGGCCTGCGGGCACGGTCGAGAAAAGCCCTCGCGTTCTCCTCGCTGCTGACGTCGGAGAGGCCGCCCTGGACGCGCAGGGTGGGCACCGTGCAGTTCGGGGTGCAGGCTTCGCGGCGGAGCCGGCGTTGGGCGAGGCGGTGGTTCGCGGAGCGCATGGCAGGGTCCCAGTGCCAGTGGTACCGGCCGTCTTCGTCCAGACGGACGTTCGTGGCCAGACCGCCGAGATCGCGGGGCGCCGGTGGTGCGGTTGGCAGTTGGCGATGGAAAGGTGACGGTGTCGCCCGCCTGCCTCTAGCCCCTGTCGTCGCGTGCCTGCTCGTCAAGTGTCCTTTCCAAGTAGGCGAGGTCCTGGCGGAGCAGGGCCAGAGCAGCCATCGGCCCCGATGCTTCAGGGGTGCGCAGGGCCGTCTGCTGGACCATGGCCACAGCCAGTCCCGCGATCTGGTCCGCGGTCTCGTCCGCGCTCAGGCCGTGCTTGCCGCCCGGGTGGTACCACCAGGCCACCCAGTTGCACATCCCGGCCACCGCGAGCGCGGCCGTTCGCGCCTCGACCGGACGGAACTGCCCCTTGAGGACACCTTCGTTGATCACCTCGATCAGGTGGCGCAGGGTGCTGCGCTGGGCTGCCCGTTGGCTCTCGGCCACTGCCGGCGGGAGGTCCGCCTCCGAGCGCAGCAGCAGCTGGAACCGTTTCGGAAGGCGGGCCGGCTGCAGGGCCATCAGGTGCGCGATGCGGTGCAGCCGGTCCGCGGGATCGGCGTCGGTGTCCGCTGCGAGGGCCTCGATCTCCGCCGCCGGGCCCTCCGTGACCTCCTCGACGAGCTTGGCGAGCAGCTCGTCCTTGCTCTTCACGTAGTAGTAGAGCGCAGGCCGGGTGATGCCCATCGCCTCAGCGATATCACCCAAGGTGGTGCCTGCGAAGCCTCGCTCGGCGAACAGCCGGGACGCCTGCTCGAACATCTCGTTCTCGACGAGTTCGCGCCGGGGCGAGGGCCGACCTGCCGAGTTCCCCTTCGTCCTGCCGTCGGACACGGAGGGGCCGTCGGATGCAGAGGGGGCCTTCGTCCCGCGGGCGCTCTTCGTCATGAAGGCGATGGTAGCGAGGCCTGATGAGCCGTTACGCAGTGGATTCTTCGAAGGCGGCGAATATTCGATGACGAGGTAACCTGCAAGCCTCCGTGGCTGCTCGACCTCGACGCGGGGTGTGCTGTCACTCCGAGGACGTCGGCGTGGACAACTGCTGGAGGAACCCCGTGAAGTCGAGGTCCGCCCAGTGCTCCACGATCCGACCGTCCACGACTCGGTCGACGGCCGTTCCGGTCAGAAAGGCGCTCTTCCCGGAGGCGGCTATGCCGGCGAACTCTCCGGTGTGCGTTCCGCCGAGACGGTAGCGGGTCGCGACCTTCTCTCCCTCGGCGACCTGGTCGAGCACGGTGAACGTGAAGTCCTCGAAGGCGGGGAAGAGCGCCTTGTCGATGCTGAGCCATGCTGCGCGGTCGTAGGTGCCGCCCATCACGTGGTTGATCAGGTCGGCGGAGATGTACTGCTCGAAGCTCGCGTCCAGGTCTCTGCTGTTGTAGCTCTCGTAAAACCCGCGGGCTGTGTCCTTGACGGGCTGGCTGTCGGTCATGGTTGTCCCTCTTGGAGCTGGTTGGATAACTGGCGCACCTGCGTCATTTATCCAACCATGCATCGAGGGTTGCCATTCCCGCACCGTACGATCAGGGCATGAGTGAGTCCGGACTGCGCGCCGATGCCGAGCGGAACCGGCAGCTGATCCTGGCGGCCGCGCGGGAGCTCTTCGCGAGCGAGGGGACCGATGTCTCGATGCGGCAGATCGCGCTGCGGGCCGGAGTCGGTGAACCCACCCTGCGTCGGCGGTTCCCCTCGAAGGGCGCGTTGCTGGCGGAGACCTTCCAGGACCGGGCCACCGCGTACGCCGACCTCGCCGAGCAGGCGCTGGACGACCCCGATCCCTGGGACGGGTTCGTGACGTTCGTCGAACAGACCGCCGGCATGCAGCTCGCCGACCGCGGCTTCACCGAGGTCCTCACCATGAGCTTCCCCGAGTCCATCCGGTTCACGAAGGAGCGGCGGCGCGCCTATGCGGCGTTCCAGCAGGTCATCGCCCGCGCACAGGAGGCAGGCCGACTGCGCGAGGACTTCGTGCCCGAGGACCTGATCATGCTGCTCCTCGCTCACGCGGGCGTTGTCGCGGGCGGCGGCAAGCAGGCGGGCCGGTTCTCCGCCAGGCTCATCGCCTACCTCGTCCATGCGGCCAAGGCGAGCGAGGGGACGGAGCCGCTGCCTCCCGCGCCGTCCGCTGCCGAGACCTATGGGGAGCTGCGCCGACTAAGCCGTGCGGCCGGAGGAGCCTTGCGGGGCCGATCCGGCTAAGTGGAATGCATGCGTCACTTATGTGGTTCTCCCGCCACGAGCGCTTGGGGAGAGGGCCGACGTGGAGATCGGCGCATTCACTTTCGCGGACGTCGCCGTCGGACCAGGTGTCGACGTGGCGCAGCGCATTCCGGAGTTGATCGAGGAGATCGTCCTGGCCGACCAGGTCGGCCAGGACGTGTTCGGTATCGGCGAGCACCATCGCGCCGGCTTCGCGGCGCCCGCGCCAGCGGTGATCCTGGCCGCCGCCGCTGCCCGCACCCGGGACATCCGGCTGACCAGCGCCGTGACCGTCCTCAGCTCGGACGACCCGGTGCGCGTGTTCGAGCAGTTCACCGCCGCCGACCTTGTGTCCCGGGGACGCGTCGAGACCATGGCGGGGCGCGGGGCCCTCCCAGACTCCTTCCGGCTGTTCGGTCAGGACATACGGGACTACGACGCGCTCTTCGAGGAGTAGCTCGGCCTCCTGCTCGCGCTGCGCACCGGCAAGCCGGTCACCTGGTCGGGGCGGTTTCGCGCCCCGCTGGTCGACGAGGTGGTCCTGCCGCGGCCCGTCCAGGAGCCGCTGCCTGTGTGGCTCGGGGTGGCCGAAAACCCGGGGTCGGTCGTCCGTGCCGGTCGGCTGGGGCTGCCGATGGCGCTCGCCATGCTGGGCGGCCATCCCGGTCGGTTCGTCCCAATGGGTTCGGGGCGCCGACGGTGCGGACCGACCGCCGCTTGGCCGCGGTCGCTCGCGGCTTGGGGCCTATACCGAAAGCGGGCCAGGGGAGAAGACCGCAGACGGACGGCTCGCAACATCCAAGCGCATGTTGGTGCACGCAACGCGATAAATGTGCCTGTGCCTGAATGCTCAGTCTCAGGCCGCCGTATCCGGTGCAGTCAGCGCCTGTACCAGGCTGAACATGTCGTCGTTGAACCATTCGTGGGTTATCTTGCCGTTCGCGAGGTGGTATGTACCCACGCCCACGTAGGTGACCTTCCGGCCGGTGGGAGGGATGCCGAACAAGTCACCGGTGTGCGTCCCTGTGCTCGCACTCCTGAGTATCACCGTGTCGGCACCTGCGACAACATCCTCGACAGAGATCTGCAGATCAGGCATCGCCGCGTAGAACATGTCCAGCAGGGCACGGAAGTTATCGAATCCGACGAGTGCAGGCTGGTCTGGGCCTTGGTGCAGAACGAGGTCATCGGCCCATACCTCTCTCAGGTCATCCAACTTGCGCGCATTCACGAGTTCGATCCAGCGTCGCACTGCTGCCCGATTGGTCTCGACTGCGGGCTTCGCCGGCCTAGTGGCCGTATCTGATTCCGAGTCGGCGTGGGTCCACGACGAGTTGCCCAATTGCCGCGTCAGGGTGGCGAGGTCGTCAACCACCCAGACTTCGTCGATCTTGTCGCCACGTACGTGATGGATGCCGGCGCCACCGAACTCGACCGCCGTGCCGGTGCCGGGAATCCCGGCAAACGGTGCTCGGTGGGTGCCGCGACTTGTGTACCGTGCTGCGACAAAGTCGCCGTCGGTCACGACTTCCTCGATCGATACTTTGAGGTCCGGGAAGGCTTGGAATCCTTCGAGGACAGCTACGAGAGACTCCAATCCCCGAACTGGTTCGCCGCTACCGTAGTGTGTGATGGCGTCGGCATGAAGGACGTCACCAAGCGCGGAGAATTTACCCTCATTGATCAGCGAGACTCGCCGGCGAACAAGAGCTTCGAGACCCATTCCGCCCACCCCTTTGACTTGATGGCAAGTGTGCCGACTTTGGACAGAAGACGGAGGCCGTCATCGATCGTCCAAAACTCGGCGCTCTTCACACACGTATTCGTCCTGGCTGAAGATCTTCTCGATACTGAGCTGAGCATCGGGGAAGGCCTGTGCGAAGGGCGCCGCAACCCTGCCGAGGTCATCGACTCCGTTTGCTACACCCGTAGCTTTGCTTATGGACGGTCGCCCCTAGGTGATCCGTGTTCCGTCTGGGTGTGCTGCGATTGCGAGCCCTGGTCGCCACACCGTGCGGGAGCGCGAACGCAAGCCCATACGGACGCTAATCGCCACCTGACGAACGTGTCAATAGTTCGACGCCAATGTTACGTATCCTCGGAGGGAAGTCGAGGCAGGCCGGGACGCATACCGCTCGAAAACAGGTCAAACAGGATGAAAGCGCCAGGCCGCATAAAGGTGATCAAAATATACCAGGCTAATTGAAGTCATCGTCCGAAAAGGCGTCAGAATGCTCCCCAGTGGAACGCGCAGCCTCCTCTCCTACGGGAAACGGCATGCAAACCCCGATCAGGGAGATCGAATTCTTCCCGAACCCGGCCGTCCAGCCGCCGCCCTTCCATCTTGATCGCGCATTCAGGCGTTCAGGGAATACCTTGAGGTTAGCGCTGGGGAGATGCTGGCCGAATTGGATCATAGAGATCCCAGCTGGATATGGACACCCCAAGGAGCTTGGGTTCGCCTGCCTGTTCCGGGCGCCGCCGCCTTCCCGGCTGCGAGCAACTAGCGGCCGACAGCTTCTTCCGTGCCTTCCTGGCAGAACGCCCTGCAACTCGACGGGATACTGGTCGAGATCCGGCTCCTGTCCGCGGCCACGGACGACTTGGGCTACCAACGCTTCGGCCGCCGCCGACAGGACTCCGCGCTCGTCGGCGTGGCCGTCTGTCAGGGCGACCTCCCACGCGTCGCCCTGATGAACGTGGCGGAGCGCACGATCCGGGCCACCGCCGTCGAGCAGGCGCTCACCGCCGGACAGAGCCCCGCGGAAGCAGCCGAACACGCCGACCTCGGGCTCATTCCCACCGACACACAGGCCGACGCCGCCTACCGGGCACACCTCGCCCGCCGACTCACCGAGCGCGCACTCCAGCACGCCCTTTCGATCAGCTGGGGCGTACCTGCGCGGGGTGGTCTCGTTGCGCGGCTTCGACGACGCCTGCTCCGAAGCGGCCGTCAGGAATGCGGCTACCGCCCTCGGCCCGGACGCCACCCGGCGGGTGAGCCGTCGCAGGCAACTCCATGCCGTGTCGCGGCCGGACCCGTCAAAGAGTGCCGGTGAGGTTGCCCATCACCTCGTACATCTGCTGTGAGGTCAGCGGGCCGGTGGGGAGCGGGCGGGCGGCCTCGGTGCGCAGGCCGTCGAGCATGAAGGCGACGCCACGGCGCCAGGCGTCGGGGGCGGTGCCCTTGGCGGCGCGGGCCAGCAGGGCGTTGGTGCCGAAGGTGAAGAGCAGGTCCTCGCGGGTGAAGTCGGGGCGCAGGGCGCCGGCCTGCTGGGCACGCTCGATGATGCGCGCGGTGGCGGAGTAGGAGCGTTGGCAGACGGTCATCAGTCGTTCGGCGCCCGGGTAGCGGCCGGCGACCACGTCACCGATCGCGGGGTCGGTGGCCTGTAGTTCGCAGAGTGTCTCGATGTAGTACGCGAATCCGTCCCAGGCGTCCTCGTGGGCGAGGGCCTGCTCGGCGGCCTCGTCGAGGCGGGCTGCCGCCAGGTCGGCCACGACCTCGTCGATGAGCGCCTCGCGGGTGCCGAAGAGGTTGTACAGGGTTCCGTGGCTCACGCCGGCCCGGCGGGCGATCTCCTTCAGGGGCGCCTGGAGGCCGCGTTCGCGGAAGAGCTCGGCGGCTGCTGTGCGCAGCTTCTCCGCGTTGCGTTGCGCGTCGGCCCGCATTCGGCGTTCCTCCTGGTCGGGTGTCCGGACTCCATGGTCGCATTCCCCCGCCCAGGCAACTTGACCTTGAGGTCAACTTTCATGTTATCGTCGAGAAGGAACTTGACCCATCGGTCAAGATACCTCTGTTGCGAGGAGCGGCCCCGTGTCCAAAGTGATCGCAGTCTTCGGCGCCGGTACCGGCCTCGGCGTGTCCGTCGCGCGCCGCTTCGGCCGCGAGGGCTTCCGCGTCGCCCTGGTCGCCCGCCGCAAGGACCGCCTGGACACCCTCGTCGCACAGCTCACCGACGAGGGCATCGAGGCCGCCCCCTTCCCCGCCGACCTGGTCGATCCCACCGCGGTCCCCGCCCTCGTCGAGGCCATCCGCGACCGCTTCGGCCGGATCGACGTCGTCGAGTACGCCCCGATCGCCGCCGACCTGACGTTCACCCCGGCCACCGAACTGGACGCGGCCACCCTGGAGCCCCTGTCTCGGCTGTACCTGTTCACCCCGGTGGAGGTGTTCCACGCAGTGCTGCCGGAGATGATCGAGCGCGGTGACGGTGCCGTCCTGATGGGCACCGGCTACTCGGCGGTCCAGGCGATGCCCCACGCCAGTGGCCCCGGCCCGGTGATGGCCGCCGCCCGCAACTACCTCTACTCCCTCAACGCCGAACTGGCCGACACCGGCGTCTACGCCGGCACCCTCTCCGTCGCCGCCCTGATCGCCCGCAGCGCGGCCGCCGAGGCCGTCGAGGCCCAGTCCGGCACCCCGGTCGGGACCGAGCCCATCACGATGCCCAACGGTTTCGAACTCCCCGTCGCCGACCCGGACGACCTCGCCGCGCACTACTGGGACATGTACACCAAGCGCGACCGCGTCGAGCAGATCCACCCGGAGCCCGAGGCCCCGCAGGCCGACACCGGCGCGTAGCCGCAGAGCGCCGCTCGCCTCTCACGCTGTCCGTAGCCCCGCGACGGACGCCGAGGAGAACGCCCACCCCCCCATAGCCCTGTCCGGCGCCGATGGCGTGCCGACGTGACGACGATTGGAATCCTGATGCCCGACCACACGCACCCCCCTCTGTCCCCTCTCCAGAACGGCACGGCAGTGCCATCGGTCGAAACAGCTCCCGACGGACCGGTTCCGGAAGCGACGGTCCCTTCCCTCACGAACCTCGGCTCGGACGACGCGGCCGTCTGCACGGACGGGGTGTGTGCCCTGTGAGCGCGCTCCGCGTCGACGTCTGGTCGGACGTCGTCTGCCCGTGGTGCTATATCGGCAAACGGCGACTGGAGACGGCGGTCGACCGGTTCGAGCACTCTGACGAGGTCGAGGTCCACTGGCACAGCTTCCAGCTCGACCCCTCCCACCCCAAGGGGCACCGTCGGCCGGTCTTCGAGACCCTGGCGCAGAAGACCGGCGCGCCGGTCGCCCAGGTGAGGGCGATGACCCGGCAGGTCACCGAACTCGCCGCCGCCGAGGGGCTGTCGTACGACCTGGAGCGGGCCGTGTCGGTCAACACGATCGACGCCCACCGGCTGAGCCACCTTGCCGCGGCGCACGGGCTGGGCGGGCAGATGCACGAGCGGCTGCTCCGTGCCCACCTCGGCGAGGGCGAGGTGGTCGACGACCACGACACACTGGTGCGGCTCGGTGCCGAAGTCGGCGTGCCCGAGGAGGAGATCCGGCGGACACTCGCCGGGGACACCTACGCGGACGCCGTGCGGGCCGACTTCCGCGAGGGGCAGCGGTATGGCGCCACGGGTGTGCCGTTCTTCGTCCTCAACCGCGCCTACGGTCTCTCCGGCGCCCAGCCGGCCGACACCTTCCTCTCCGCTATGCGCACCGCACACGCGGACGCCGCGCAGGCGACCCGCTGAGCTTCTGAAGCCTCGAACACATCCACCACGAGAGGCGAGAGGCCATGCACGTCCTCGGCTCCACCGCTCAACGCCCTTGGCAGAAGGGCGTCTTGCCCATCGCCGACTCGATGCCGCCGAGGATGAGCTTCTGGTACTGCTCGGCGCCGGGGAAGGAGCCGTCGGTGGCGAAGTCCTTGGCGTCGTGGCCGAGGGTGGTGAGCCAGGCTCGGCCGCCGTCGTAGTACTGGCACCAGGCCACCGGGTGGTCTTTGCCGTGTCCGGGGTGGCCCATGCTGCCGGTGACGCCCTTGGCCAGCGTGGATTCGTCGACGGTGGCGAGGAGACGGACCTTGGACGGGGCGGGGACGAGGTTGTACCACTCGTCGGTGAAGTTCCAACGTGCCGGGAGATCCGCGGTGGAGGAGTCGTGGCGGTCCTGGGTGACGACGGTGCCGGCTTGTTCGGGGCCGTGGTCGTAGTAGTTGGCGCCGCCCAACAGGCCCTCGTACCAAGGCCAGTTGTATTCCGTACCGAAGGCGTTGTGGATGCCGACGAAGCCTCCGCCGCCTCGGATGTACTGGCGCAGGGAGGTCTGCGCGGCGTCGTCGAGGGTGTCGCGGCTGGTGGAGTAGAAGATGACCGCGTTGTACCTGAACAGCTGTGCTGGGCTGGCGAGTTGGGTGACGTCCTCGGTCCAGTCGACGGTGAAGCCGTTGTCCTGGCCCAGCTTGACGACCGCGTTCTGTACGACGTTGGCGGCGGTGAGCGCCGGGTCCAGACCGGTGCCGAGCGCGGGGCCCAGGTTGGCGTGCCGGGGGCCGGCGGTACGGGTGTAGAGCAGCACCTTGTAGCCGGTGGTCGCCGGGGTGAAGTTGCCCCAGTCGTGGTAGCACTTGGGGCTGGTGCCGCGGCAGACACCGTAGTCGGGGTCGCCGAGTTCCTGTGCACTGGTGGGCCGTGACTGGGCGGAGGCCTGGTATCGGCCGCCGAAGAAGGCGGCCAGGGCGACGAGCGCGACGGCCAGCGCTATGGACAACGGGGTGCGGGTTCTTGCCGTCATGACGGTCCGCCCTCTCACTGGACGACGATCTTGCCGGTGGACTGCGGGAAGGCCGGGTCGTTGTAGAAGTACTCGCCGGCTGTGGCAAAGGTGTGCGCGTACGACTGGCCCGGCATCAGCAGGCCGGTGTCGAACTCGGCGTCGAAGAACGCCGCCGCTCCGTGTGCCTGCTTGTTGTCGGCGGGGTTGGTGAAGGTGACCTCGGTGCCGACGGGGACGGTGAGGTACTGGGGCGCCATGGCGTTCTGCGCGACCGTGTTCTCGCTGGAGCCGGGGGAGTTGGTACCGGTGTTCCAGACGCGGCCGAGCGTGACCGTGTTGTGCGCTGTCGCGCCGGTCACGGCGGCGACGCGGATCTGGTTGCGGCGCGAGGGCGGGGTGGGCGCGGGGGCCGGCGCGACCTTGCCACCGAGCTTGAACGCCCACAGGTGGTCGCCCTTGGGGATGTCGGGGAAGGGCAGCCCGTTGCCCCCGGCGAGCACGGCCACGTACTGCTCGCCGTCGATCTCGTACGAGACGGGGATGGTGTTCACCCCGGCGCCGCACTGCCAGGTCCACAGGGTCTCGCCGCTGGTGTCGTCCATCGCTTCGAGGACGCCGTCCGGACGGCCCTGGAAGAGCAGCCGGCCCGCGGTGGTGAGGATGCCGTTGCCGTGCGCGAGCGACCAGTCGCCCTCCTTGCGCCAGGCGACCGTGTTGGTCCGCGGGTCCATGGCGACCAGGCCGCCGCCGAACAACTCACCCAGCGGGCGGGCGGTGTTGACCCGGCCGCCGTGCGTGTTGGAGTAGGACGAGTTGACCAGGCCGTAGCCGATGTAGACGTACCCGGTCTTCGGGCTGAAGGACGGGAACGCCCAGTCCCCGCCGCCGCCCGCGCCCGGGAAGATGATCGTGGCCCGGTCCCAGAAGACCGAGTAGAGCCCGCCGACCGGGTAGAACGGCACCGGTCGTGTCGTCTTGTCGAGGCGCGGGAACGGGTCCGTGAACGGCTCGCCGCCCGGGAACGGCTGGGTGGGCGAGGTCTTGTGCTCGGCGTGCTGGGGGACCGCCCGCTCGTCCATGCCGTGTATGGCTGCGCCGGTGCGCCGGTCGAGGATGTAGAACCAGCAGGTCTTGGAGCCGTAGACGACGACCTTGCGCCTCCTGCCGTCGATGAGGAGGTCGGCCAGGACCGGCGCCATGACGTTGTCGGCGTCCCAGATGTCGTGGTGGACGGACTGGAAGTGCCAGCGCCGCTTGCCGGTCTTGGCGTCGATGGCGACGATCGAGTTGGCGAAGAGGTTGTCGCCGCCGCGCGAGGAGCCGTCCGTACGGGGATAGGGGTTGCCGAACGTCCAGTAGACCAGGCCGAGTTCGGGGTCCACGGCCGGGTGGATCCAGGGGACGGCGCCGCCGGTCTTCCAGGAGTCGCCCTCCCAGGTGTCGTGTCCGAACTCGCCGGGGCCGGGCGGGCCCCAGAAGGTCCACACGACGTCGCCCGTCTTCGCGTCGAGGGCGTAGCCCCGGCCGCGCGCGCCGGCCGTCGAGCCCTCGGTGCCGACGTAGATCAGGCCGTCGAAGTGGACGACCGCGCCCGCGAGTCCGCCGCTGTTTCCGCCGCACTGGCCGCTGTCGTTGCTGCAGCCGTCGTCACCGCCGTTGTCCTCCACGATGAGCGGCTTCTGCCAGACGATCGCGCCGGTCTTCTGGTCGAGGGCGTAGACGATGTTGGCGCCCGAGATGGTGAAGACCTTGCCCTCGGCGACGGCGACGCCGCGCATGTTGGTGGTCTCGGTGCCGAGGTTCGTCTTCCATATGACCTCGCCGGTACGGCCGTTGACGGCGAAGACGTTCTGCTGGGTGGTCTCGACGTACAGCACGCCGTCCTGCACGACGATCGTGCACTGCTGGTATGCCGAGGTCGAACCGCCCTCCAGGTTGACGTGCCAGGCCCCGCCGAGCTTCTTGACGTTCTTCGGCGTGAGGTCGCGGAGCGTGGAGTGGTTCTGGTTGCCGTAATTGCCCCCCACCTTGGGCCAGTTGACGCCCGTGGTGCCGAGCGCGGCGGACTGCGGTGGTACGGGGAGCGCCAGGCCGGGGGAGTCGGAGGAGGCCTCGGCCGTGGAGGTCAGGGAGGAGACCGTGGCCGCGCTGCCCGCCGCGGCCGTCAGGAGAAAGGAGCGTCTTTCCATCGTTGAGTTCCCTCGATTCGATCAAGGTCCGCTAGATGGTTCGCCAAACCCGCAGAATGGGTTCGCATGATGGGGCGTCACGTTAGGCACGCCAGGCACGCGTGACAAGACGTGCAGCAGGAGGTTTTCGTGGCGAGAGGGTCAACCCGGGTCTAGGAGCCCGGAGTTGGTACCACCAGGTGGACCGGGACCATGGAGGGCGGCATGGGGCTCTTGTTGCGCCGTCCCTGCCCGGTCTCCTCCCAGGCGTGCGCGAGGATGCCGACACTGCGGCTGAGCACGAAGAGACCGCGGGCCAGTGGCGCGGCGAAGCCCAGCTCGGCGTAGATGACGGCGGTGGCACCGTCGATGTTCATGGGCACGGGCTTCTTTCCCTCGCGCCCGCGATTGAGATACGTCTCGACGGCGCGGGCCGCCCGCAGATGGGTGCCCTCGACGAGCCCGTCCACCACGGCACGGTCCACCAGGGCGAGCAGGGGATCGCGGCGCGGGTCGCGGGGGTGGAAGCGGTGACCGAAACCGGGCAGATAGCGCGAACGGGCCTGCCACTCGCCGACGACCTCGGCCACGGCGAGCTCGAACTTGCCTTTCTGGGCGTGCTGTTGGGCTATTTCGTCGAGCAGTTCCACGCACTGTTGCCCGGCTCCGCCATGCACGTCTCCGAGCATGTTCACGCCGGTGGCCATCGCGCTGTTGAGGCCGACCCCGCAGGTGGCGGCCATCCGGGCGGCGGCGATCGAGGGCGCCTGCGGGCCGTGGTCGACGCCCGCCACCAGGGCCGCTTCCAGCAGCTTTGCCTGTTCGGGGCGGGGGAGTTCGCCGCGGAGCAGCAGCCAGATCGTTTCGACGAAGGTCGCGTGGCCGATGAGGTCCTGGACGGGGTGCTCGCGCAGTTCGATGATGCCGGGTTCGATCCGGCTGACGGCGGTGGCCCACCACTGGGCGACCAGGCCGTCCTGCGGCCCGGTGGTCATGAGGCCGGCGCTTCGGCGGCCGTACGGCCGTGTGCTCGCCAGCGGGCGATGAGCGTGGTGCGTTCCTCGCCGTGCTGGTCGAGCAGCGGCGGTGGGGAGGTCGGGGGGAGGGGCTCGCCGTTGACGAGGACGCCGTTGCCGCTGACCCGCAGAGTGCGGTCCGAGCCGTCCGGGTAGGGCAGGTCGGTGAAGAAGCCGCGGTGCGCGAGCTGTTCGAGCTCCACGGCCTCGGGAACCGTCAGCACCCGGGCCGCCGGGACCCCGGCCGAGGACAGCGTCTCCTCCCACTCCAGGGCGGTCTTTTGGCGGAGTGCCGCGTTGAGTTCGGTGTTGAGCTCGGCGCGGTGCACCTTGCGTGCCTCTCGCTCGGCGAACCGCGGATCGTCGACCAGCCCCGGCAGCCCGGCGAGACGGCAGAGCGTGACGAACTGCTCCTGCCGGTTGGCCGCGATGTTCAGCCCGCCGTCCGCGGTCTCGAAGGTTCCCGAGGGCGCGGCGGTGGCGTTCTGGTCGCCCATCGGCTCCGGATCCACGCCGCTGACCAGGTAGTTGGAGACGGCCCAGCCCATCGCGGAGAGGGAGACCTCCAGCATGGAGACGTCCAGGCGTACGCCCCGCCCGGTCCTCTCCCGGCCGAGCAGCGCCGCGCTGATCGCGAGGGCCGCGCCGAGTCCGCCGAGCGAGTCGCAGACCGGGAAGCCCACCCTGAGAGGGGCGGTGTCGGTGGTGCCGGTGATGCTCATCATCCCGGACAGGCCCTGGATGATCTGGTCGTAGGCAGGTGCGGTGCTCATCGGTCCGGACTGCCCGAAGCCGGTGATCGCGCAGCTCACCAGGCGTGGGTTGAGCTCACCGAGCCGGGTGGCGCCGTATCCCATCCGGGTCAGCACCCCGGCCCGGAAGTTCTCCAGGAGGACGTCCGCGCCGCGCACCAGGTCCTCGAAGTCGGCCCGGTCGGCGGGGTCCTTGAGATCGAGGGCCAGGGATTTCTTGCCGGCGTTCTGGGCGAGGAAGGAGGCGCCGATACCGGCCCGGTTGAGTGCCGGGTCGGGGCCGAGACTGCGGGCGAGATCGCCCCTGCCCGGCTGTTCGACCTTGACGACCTCGGCGCCGAGCAGCATGAGGTGGTAACTGCAGTACGGTCCTGCGAGCACGTTGGTGAGATCGAGTACGCGGATTCCTGAGAGCGGTCGTTCGGCCATGCACCGGCTCCTTCTGAGGTTTCTGCGATGGATTCACTTGAGGGCTATTTCGTCGGACTGAGCGGATGGTCGAACCCCTGCTCCGACAGCTGCCGGGAGACGGCGGCGAGCGCGTCGGCGAACCGTTGCACGACGGCCTCGGGGAAACGGTGGCTGGGGCCGCTGAGCGACAGCGCGGCGACCACGGCCCCGGTGCGCCCGACGACCGGTACGGCCACGGCCGTCAGCCCCTCGTCGCGCTCACCCCGGCTGACAGCGAAGCCGCGCTCCGCCGCCATGTCCGCCCAGACCCGCAACTGCCGGGCGTGCCCCTCGCCGTGCGGTGAGTCCAGGGCGATCCGCCGCAGCAGGCTGTCCGGCGCCGTGCGCAGCAGGATCTTGGACGAGGCGCCCGCCCACAGCGGGAGTTCGTCGCCGACCCGCACCACATGGCGCAGCGGCTGGGGGCTCTCCTGCTGCGCGACACAGACGCGGGCCAGGCCACGCAGCATGAAGAGGTTGACCGTCTCCTGTTGTTCCTCGGCCAGTTCGCGCATCAACTTGCGTGTCTCGCGGGGCAGTTCCCAGCTGGTGTGGGCCAGGTGGGCCCAGCGCCACAGGCCGGGGCCCGCGGTGTAGCCGGCCGGGGTGTCCCAGAGCAGACCGCACTGTTCCAGGGTCTGCACCAGGCGGACCGCCGTGGTCTTGGCCAGGCCGGTGGCGTCGACGATCTCCCTCAGCGTGACCGTCGGCCGATCCTCGGTCAGCAGTCCCAGGATGTCCAGAGCCCTGCGCACACTGCGCACCCCGGTCGCCTCGGCCGCCTGCTCCTGCTCGGTCCCGTCCACACGACTTCTCCCTCCGTGCCGGGCCGCCCCCACGGACCGCCCTCGGAAACTTCCTCGAACTGTCCTCTTGCCACCGCGAGTTGGCGCCCGTACGTTACACGCCGACCCACAGAGCAGTCCACCGGTACCACTGAGCGGTTTTCTCGGAGGTCTCATGCTGGATTCACTCCTCAAGGCCGGCGCGGACGCGACGGTGGTCGAGGCGCCCCCGTACATCGCGGGCCAATGGGGCGGCGACGGCCCCGCCGCCACCCGAACGGGCCCGTATCTGCGCCGAGTTGTCAGCCGTACGACTCTCGCGACCGGTGAGGAAGTGTCCCGGGCCCTCGTCTACGCCCGCTCCTCGGCACGTGCCGTGGCCCGGCTCGCCCCCGCGGTGCGCGCCGACATCCTGGACAGGGCGTCCCGGGCCGCCTCGGCCCATCGCGAGGAGCTGGCCCGACTGCTCGCCCTGGAGCTGGGCAAGCCGGTCAAGGACGGGCGCGGGGAGATCGACCGGGTGGCGGACACCTTCGCGGTGTGCGCGGCCGAGGCCCGGCACATCGGCGGCGAGAACCTGCCCGTCGCGGGCTGGGCACGGGGTATCGGCAACACCGCCCTCACCTACCGCGCACCGGCCGGAGTGGCCCTCGCCATCACCCCGTTCAACGCCCCCGCCAACCTGCTCGCCCACAAGCTCGGTGCCTCCTTCGCCGCGGGCAACACCACACTCGTCAAGGCCCCGCCCCAGGCCCCGGCCGCCACCGCCGCGATCGTGGCGCTGCTACTGGAGTCCGGACTGCCCCCGCAGGCCGTGCAGTTGCTGCACGGCGGCGGCGAGATCGGCGCGCTGTTGTGCGCGGCCGACGAGGTCGCCGTCATCAGCTTCACCGGCAGCGCGGAGACAGGCCGCGCCGTGGCACGCGCCGCCGGGGCCAAGCGCCTGGTCCTCGAACTCGGCGGGAACGCAGCCACGATCGTCTGCGAGGACGCCGACATCGCGCAGGCCGCCAAGGAATGCGCCCGCACCGGATACAGCAACTCCGGCCAGAGCTGCATCTCCGTCCAGCGCGTCTACGTCCACCGCTCCCGCTACGACGCCTTCCTCGACGCCTTCACCACCGCCGTCGACACCCTCAAGGTCGGCGACCCGCTCGACCCGGCCACCGACGTGGGCTCGATGGTCGACGACGACGCCGCCGAACGCGTGGTGAGCTGGTCCGCCGAGGCCGCCGCCTCCGGCGCCCGCGTGCTGCGCGGCGGCACCCGCAACGGCGCCACCGCCGCGCCCACCATCGTCGCCGGACCGTCCGAATCCGCCTCCGTCGTCGTCCACGAGGTCTTCGGAGCACTGGTCGCGGTGCTCCCGTACGACGACTTCGACGCGGTCATCGACGCCTGCAACGCCAGCCGCTACGGCCTCCAGGCAGGCCTGTTCACCCACGACATGGGCCGCATCATCACCGCCTGGCGCGAGCTGCAGACCGGTGCGCTGATCGCGGGCGGCAGCTCCAACTACCGCCTCGACCATGTGCCGTTCGGCGGGGTCAAGGACTCCGGCTTCGGACGGGAGACCCCCCGCTCGATGATCGACGACTACACGGTCGTCAAGACCCTCATGCTCCGCGGCCTGTCCGTCTGGGGCGACGCGAGCACCGTCGACGAAGGGACCGGCGCATGACCGTCCCCGCCGCCGAAGCCCTGGTCGGCCAACTGGAGTCGTACGGAGTCGAGTTCGTCTTCGGCACCTGCGGCCACACCAACATCGCCCTGCTGGACGCGCTCGGCCCCAGCTCGATCGAGTTCGTGATCGCCCGCCACGAACAGGCCGCCGCCCACGCCGCCGACGGCTACGCCCGTGCCTCCGGGAAACCCGGCGTACTGCTCACCCATGTCGGCCCCGGCATGATGAACGCGGTCACCGGCGTCGCCACCGCCGCCCTCGACTCGATCCCGCTGGTCGTCATCTCCGGCGACATCCCCTCCTACTACTACGGCCGCCACCCGCACCAGGAGGTCAACCTCCACGCGGACGCCGACCAGACCGCGATCTACCGCCCGTTCACCAAGCGCGCCTGGCACGTCCACCGCGTCCACGACCTGGCCCGCACCACGGAACGGGCGTTCTGGACCGCGACCTCCGGGCGGCCGGGGGCCGTGCTCCTCAACGTACCGATGGACCTGTGGAGTCGGCAGGTCGAGGACTACGCGGGGGAGTACCCGCTGCCCGGAGGCTCCGCGCTCCCCGCTCTCGACCGGGCCACCGCCGAACGCATCGCCCAGATGCTGCTGAGCGCCGAACGCCCCCTGATCTACTTCGGTGGCGGACTGCGCGAACCCACCGCCCGCCAGGCCCTGTTGAGCCTCGCCGAACACCTCGACATCCCGCTCGCGCACTCCCTGATGGGCAAGGGCGTCCTGCCCGACAACCATCCGCTGCTGCTCGGAATGCCCGGATTCTGGGGCCTGGAGACCACCCACGAATACACCAAGGGCGCCGATGTGGTCCTCGCCCTGGCGACCCGGTTCGCGGAGACCGACGCCAGCTCCTGGGATCCGGCGTACACCTGGTCCTTCGGCGACAAGCACAGTCCGCCCAGCCGGCTCCTCCAGATCGACATCGACCCCGCCGAGATCGGCCGCAACTACCCAGTCGAGATCGGTGCCGTCGCCGACGTGGGTGACGCGGTACGGGCCATCGGGGCCGCCGTAGAGGCAGCCATGCCCGAGCCTCTGGTGCGGGAGGGCCTGCGCGCGACCATCGCCACCGCCCGCCGGACCGTCTTCGACACCGCCCGCGAGGACGGGCGCAGCGACGATTTCCCGCTGCGTCCGCAGCGCATCCTCGCCGACCTGCGCGACGCGCTGCCTGACGACGCGGTGCTCGTCACGGATGTCGGCTGGAACAAGAACGGCGTCGCCCAGTGCTACGAACTCCCCGAAGACGGGCGGTTCATCACTCCGGGCGGAGCCTCGACCATGGGCTTCGGACCGGCCGCCGCGGTCGGGGTGCAGATCGCCCAGCCGGACCGCGTGGTGGTCGCGTTGATCGGCGACGGCGGCATGAGCGCACAGCTGCCCGCGGTGCCGATGGCCGTCGAACAGGGTCTGCCGGTCGTCTTCGTGGTGATGAACAACCGGGCCCACGGCACCATCGCCGACCTTCAGTCCGCGTCGTTCGGACGGTCCTACGGCTGCGAGTTCACGGACGCCGAAGGGCAGCCGTACAGCCCGGACTTCGCGGCGCTCGGCCAATCCTGCGGCGCCGACGGATACACCGTCGCCACCCCCGGCGACCTGTCCAAGGCCCTCGCCGACGCGGTCGCGCGGCGCAGGCCCGCCGTCATCGACGTACCGATGGTCAACGAACCAGTGCCGACACCGGGCCACTGGAACATCAAGGACATCTACCGCGGGTCCTTCACCGACTGAACTGCCCTTCTCCCAGGACGAGGTGACCTTCATGATCCGCATTCCACGACCACTCACCACGACCCGCGCCACCGTCTGCACCGCGGTCGTACTGACCGTGGCGCTCGCCGCGTGCAGCGCGCCCGGCGACTCCAGCAGCGACAGCAAGGCCTCCTCGGGCCCCATCAAGATCGCCGTCGTCGACGCGCAGAGCGGGCAGCTCAGTTCGCTCGGCGACTGGGAGTACAAGGGGGCCAAACTCGCCGTCGACGAGTGGAACAAGAAGGGCGGCATCGACGGCCGCAAGATCCAGCTGAAGCTCTTCGACGACCAGGGCGACCCGACGGCCGGCACCAACATCGCCCGCAAGCTCGACAGTGAGAAATACGTCGCCATGCTCGGCACGGCGGAGAGCGCGGTGACCATCGCCATGGCGCCGGTGCTCCAGCAGGCGAAGATCCCCAACATCACCTCCGGCCAGTCCGACGGCCTGGTCGCGCTGAAGAGCCCGTACCTCTTCCTCAACGGGCCGACCAGCACCACGTACGACTCGACGCTCGCCCAGTACCTGATCAAGGACAAGGGCTACAAGAAGATCGCGATGATCACGAACAACGGCTCCTTCGGGACGGGCGAGCACGACGCCTTCCTCAAGGCCGCGAAGGGGCTCGGCGTTTCGCCGTCGACCGATCAGGTGGTCACCACCGACCAGAAGGAATTCAGCGCCGCGCTCACGAAGATCCGCTCCAAGAAGCCCCAGGTCGTCTTCATCGGCTCGGAGGAGGTCGAGGCGGGCCTGATCGTCAAACAGGCCCGGGACCTGGGCATCACCGCACCCTTCGCGGGCGCCGCGCCGCAGGGCACCCCCGTCTTCATCGACACCGCGGGCAAGGCGGCCGTCGAGGGCACCATCGTCAGCTCGCCCTATCTGAGCAACGACACGAGCGACGCCTCGAAGAAGTTCGCCGCCGCCTACAAGGCCGCGTACGGCAAGGACGCCGAACTGCACGGAGCCAAGGCGTACGACGGGGCGAACATCCTGCTGACCGCCCTGAAGACCAGCAAGGCCGCCACCGGTCAGAAACTCGCCGACGCCATCCGCGCCACCGCGTACCAGGGCCTGCTCGGCGACTTCGCCTACGACGACACCGGGGTCGGCATCACCAAGACCACCATCGGTGTCATCCGCGACGGCAAGCTCGTCGCGCAGCAGTAGTCAACGGGCATCCGGCAACGGGCAACGGGAGCACGCCGTGCAAGAGACACTGCAGACACTCGTCGGGGGCTTGAGCCTGGGGGCGGTCTACGCCCTGGTCGCCATGGGGTTCTCCCTCGTCTACCGCACCATGGGCCTGGTCAACTTCGCGCACGCCGACATCGCCATGATCGGCGCATACGCGGCCTCCACCTTCTATCTGACGTCCAAACTGCCCTTCGCCGTCGCCATGGTCGTGGCGATCGTCGTCACCGGCGCCATCGGTCTGGTCATCGAGCGGGTCCTGCGCCCGCTGGAGAACAAGGACTTCGACCTGATGCTCATCGGCACCATCGGCTTCGGCATCGTCCTCCAGGCCGTCGCCATCCTGATCTGGGGCACCACCGGACGGGCGGTCCCCTCGCCCGTCCGGGCCGCCCCGCTCGACCTGTTCGGGGTGCGCGTGCGGACGTACGACCTCCTGGTCATGGGCGTCGCCGCGCTCGCAGTGATCGGCCTCGCCTGGTTCCTGGCACGCACCAAGCGCGGCGCGGCCATGCAGGCCGTCGCCATGGACCACGAGGCGGCCACCGCCGTCGGCATCGACGTCGGCCGCAGCAACGCCCTCGCCTTCTCCATCGGCGCGGGCCTCGCCGCCCTGGCCGGCGGCCTCGTCGGCCCGATGCTGTACGTCGACGCCTCGCTCGGCGGCGCCCTCGGCATCAAGGGCTTCGCCGCCGCGATGCTGGGCGGCTTCGGCTCCATCCCCGGAGCTGTCGTCGGCGGCCTCGCGATCGGTGTCCTCGACTCCTACGCGGCGGGCCACTTCCAGGGCTACTCGGTGCTCGTGACCTTCCTGGTCTTCACCGTCGCCATCATGATCCGCCCGACGGGCGTCTTCGGGGAGAGGACGGTGAGCCGCGCGTGAAGTTCCGTATCGGTTCGCTCGGCGCCCTGGCCGTGGCTGTGTGGCTGCTGCCGTACGGCCTGGGCAGTTACTCCATCCATGTCGTCAACATCGCCATCATCTATGCCCTGTTGGCCATCGGTATGGGGCTCGCGATGGGCGTCTCCGGGCAGATCAACCTCGCCCAGGTCGCCTTCTTCGGCGTCGGCGCGTACACCCTCGCGATCCTCACCACCCACTCCGGATACGGATTCTGGGCGGCCGCCGTACTCGCCCTGCTCGCGACGGTGGCGACCGGCCTGCTCGTCGGCATCCCCGCCCTGCGCATGCAGTCCCACTACCTGGGCATCGTCACCCTCGGACTGGCGCTCGGCTTCATCAACTGGATCACCAACGCCTCGATCTCCGGAGGCGCCGACGGCATCTCCGGCATCCCTCTGCCGACCCTCCCGGGCATCGACCTCTCCAGCGAATACCTCTACTACTACCTGGAGTTGGTGGTCTGCGCCCTCGGCCTCGGCTTCGGCCTGTTCGTCGTCCGTACGTCACTGGGCCGACGCCTGCGCGCGATGCGCGACGACTCCCTGGCCGCGGGCGCGACGGGCGCCGAGATCCCGCTGCTGCGCATGACCGCCTTCGTACTCGCCGGCCTGTACGGGGGTCTGGCCGGCGTCCTGTACGCGGGCCTCATCCGCTACGTCGCCCCGGAGACCTTCTCCATCGGCAACATGTTCATCCTGCTCGCCATGGTCATCATCGGCGGCCGTCGCTCCCTGGTCGGGTGTGTGATCGGCGCGGTCGGGCTGACCCTCATCCGCGAGTGGCTGTCCGACTTCTCGACATACGCACAGCTCGGATACGGCGTAGTGGTCGTCCTCATGGTCGTCTTCGCGCCCACCGGCCTCGCCGGAATACCGTTCCGGGCAAGGGAGTTCGTGCGCCGCAGGAGCGGACGCGCCGCCGATCGGGCGGAGCTGCGCCCCTTCCGGCCGTATGAGGCGGTCGCCGTGTCCGAATCCTCGTCCTCGGATGATCCGCTGCTCGAAATCCTGTCCGTCACCAAGGACTTCCGTGGCCTGCGCGCCCTGGACGACGTCTCCCTCACCGTCGCCGCAGGCGAGATCCGCGGCATCGTGGGCCCGAACGGCTCGGGCAAGACCACCCTGTTCAACGTGATCAGCGGCTTCTACAGGGCGAGTTCGGGGCGCGTGCGGTTCGCCGGCCACGACACGACGACCACCCGCCCGTACACCCTCTCCCTCCTGGGCCTGGCCCGCACGTTCCAGAACCTGCGCCTGTTCCGGCAGTTGACGGTCCGTGAGAACATCCTGGTCGCCCTGGACCGCACTCGTACGCACACGGTCTGGCAGTACGCGCTGTGGCAGCCCGGCGTGATACGCCGAGAGCGGCAGCTGCGCAGGCAGGCCGAGGAACTCCTGGAACGCTTCGGACTCACCGACTTCGCGGAGGCCGCACCCGGCTCGCTCCCGTACGGCATACAGCGCCGCATCGAGATCGCCCGAGCCATGGCCGCCCGGCCCCGGCTCCTGCTGCTCGACGAACCGGCGGCCGGCCTGAACGGCGAAGAGGTGCAACAACTCGCGGGCATCGTGCGTTCCGTCCGGGACAGCGGCACCACCGTCGTCCTGATCGAGCACAACATGGGCCTGGTCATGTCGCTGTGCGAGCGCGTCACTGTGCTCTCCAGCGGCGGGATCATCGCGGAGGGAACGCCGGCCGAAGTGGTCGCGGCACCGGCGGTGATCGAGGCGTATCTGGGTGACTCCGTGATGGCGGACGTTCCACTCCCGGCTGCGGTCCCCGACCCGGCCCAGGACGCCGGGCCGGATCCGGCCGCCGCTCCGACTTCGTCCCCCGCTTCGAAGGAGGCAACCCGGTGAGGACGATCCCCGCTTCCCGCACCGAAACCGCCGACACACTCACCGTCGAGGATCTGTCCGTGCACTACGGCGGCGTGTGCGCGGTCCGCTCGATCGGCTTCAGCGTGGAGCCGGGGGCCTCGGTCGGCATCATCGGCGCCAACGGCGCGGGCAAGACCTCCACACTCAAGGCGCTGATGGGCCTCGTCCCGCGCAGCGGCGGACGCGTCACGCTCGGCGACCGCGACCTGACCCGGGTCAGGGCCCGCGACATGGTGAGGCACGGCATCGGCTACGTACCGGAGGGCCGGCACGTCTTCCCCGGCCTGTCCGTGGAGAAGAACCTGCTGCTCGGCGCCTACGCGCGGCGCTGGGACGACGAGACCCGGGCCACCCTGGACGAGGTCCACGAACTCTTCCCAGCGCTGCGGGAGATGAGCGGACGACTGGCCGGAGCCCTCTCCGGAGGGCAGCAGCAGATGCTCGCGATCGGCCGCGCCCTGATGGCCAGGCCGCGCCTTCTCCTCCTCGACGAACCGTCGATGGGCCTGTCACCCAAACTCGTCGGCTTCATCCTCGACACCCTGCTGCGGCTGAGGGAGGAGGGCCTCAGCCTGCTCCTGGTCGAGCAGAACGCCAAGCTCACCTTCGGCGCGACCAGCCACTGCCTCGTCATGGAGAACGGCAGCGTGGCCATGACGGGAACCTCCGAGGAACTCAGCCGGGACACCCGGGTCCGCCAGATCTACCTGGGATTGTGAATGGTCGCATGGCGATGACCCAGGACTCGTATCTCATCGGCCTGATCGGCTCCGGCATAGGCAACTCGTTCAGCCCTCTGCTCCACGAACGGGAGGCAGACCGGCACGGCCTGCGCTACCTCTACCGACTGATCGATCTCGACACCATCGGCGCCGGGCCCGAGAAGGTCGGTGAACTGGTACGCGCAGCCAAGGGCATGGGCTACCGCGGCCTCAACATCACACACCCCTGCAAACAGCTCGTCATCGAATGTCTTGACGAGCTCGCCCCGCAGGCCGAGGCGGTCGGCGCGGTCAACACCGTGATCTTCGAAGGCGAGGGCGGAAACGTCCGGTCCGTAGGACACAACACCGATGTCACCGGCTTCGCCGCCTCCTTCGAGCGGGAACTTGCGGACGCCCCGCGGGAGCGCGTCGTGCAACTCGGCGCCGGGGGAGCGGGGGCGGCCGTAGCGCACGCTCTGCTCACTCATGGCACCGGACACCTCGCCGTCGTGGACCCGCTGACGGACCGAGCCGTGACTCTCGCGGCTTCCCTGAACCGGCACTTCGGCACCGGCCGGGCGACCGCCTCCGCTCCGGACGACCTCGCAGCCCTGATGGCCCGAGCCGACGGCCTGGTCCACGCCACCCCCACCGGAATGCCGGCCCACCCGGGACTCCCCTTGCCGGCCGACCTGCTGGACCCCGGCCTGTGGGTCGTGGACGTGGTGTACCAGCCGTTGGAGACCGAGCTGCTACGCGTCGCGCGCGCCTGTGGCTGCGCCGCGCTCAACGGTGTCGGCATGGTCGTGTTCCAGGCCGCCGACGCCTTCCAGCTCTTCACCGGGCGGGAACCGGACCGCGAGCGGATGCTCGCCCATGCAGCCGAGCTGGTCGAAGCGAAATGAAGGGCATGCCGGTGCGGGCGACACGGAGCATGGCGTCGAGAAGATCACGCAGATCCTGCTGGGCGAATGGCCGATGTCGAGCCCGCGTAGGGCCCGCTGCCTGCGCCAGTTCGTGAGGAGCGGCTCGACCAGGGCCACACCCCGTGGCGCGAGATCGTCCTCACCGTCACCTTGATCGTCCGCGGAGCCAAGGTGACGGTCTGCTGGACCGTGCCGAGCGGCCCGGCAGGCGTCCGGCTCTTCCCGCGAATCGGATGGCACGTCCACATGTCCTCACAAAGTCTTGACACGCCCCGGAAACACAAGCATGCTCTGCGCACCGTCTAAAGCGCTTTAAAAAGATCAACCGGCTGCGGGCGGCAGACGTCCCGGCAGGCGGTCGCCGGACTGCCGGCGTCTGCCCTCCGGGCATGGTGATCACCGCAACCCTCCCGTCCCACTCCGTGCTTCCGCCCGGACCCGCCCGGCTCATGAGTCCCGGCCCCGGATCGAATGCCGTGCCCTCCCTGCCGTCACGCGACCCCATCAGGGTCGGCGGCAGTCCGGCCCCCGTCGTCCCATGCGCCCCAGGACCGCTCTTGGTGCGCGCAGGACAAATCACCGTTTGTAATCCGATGTCCTCCAGGCCTCGCCCCACGCTCGCGCCCGGTTCACACGAAGGAGTACCCCGCACATGGAACGCACGCAGACCCGGCGCCGACTGCCCGGCAGACTTCCCCGACGAGTCCTCACCGCAGTGGGCCTGCTCGCCGCGACGGCGACCACGCTGGCCGGGTGCAGCAGCGGTGCCGCGAAGAGCGGCTCCGCGGACGAGACGGCGGCGAGCGGTGGTTCGGCGACGGCCGCGGCCAACAGCGGCGGCAAGATCTCCATCTATGTCATCGGCGGCAAGTCCGACGACCCGTTCTGGTCCGCGGTCAAGCGTGGCGGCGAGGACGCGGCGAAGGTGGTGAAGGCGGCCGGCGGCAAGGTGACCTTCCTCGGGCCGCAGAACTACGACAACCTCGGCCCGGATGCCGCCAAGCTGACGCTTACCGCGCTGTCGCAGAACCCGTCGGCGATCATCGGCCCGGACTGGGTGCCCGACAACCAGGACTCCGCGTTCAAGCAGGCCACCGGCAAGGGAGTCCCCGTCTTCATCTACAACTCGGGCGGCACCGCCGCGGCCAAGAAGGTCGGCGGTCTGAAGTACATCGGCTCCGACGACTACGAGGCGGGCAAAGCCGGCGGCGCCAAGTTCGCCGAATCGGGCGCCAAGAACATCCTGTGCGTCAACACCCTGCCCGGCGGGGCCAATTCCGAGGCCCGCTGCAAGGGCATCAAGGACGGTGCCAAGAGCAAGGGTGCCACCTCCAAGCAACTGGCTCTGCCCTCCTCCAACTTCGGCAACCCGTCCGCCGTCACCCAGGCCATCAAGGGGGCGCTGCTGAAGGACACCAGCATCGACGCCCTTGTGACGATCGGCGTCAGCGACGCGGACAGCGCCGCCTCCGCGATCAAGCAGGCGAACGCCGGTGACAAGGTCAAGCTGGGCACCTTCGACGTCTCGCAGACCCAACTCGACCGCATCAAGGCCGGTTCCCAGCTGTTCGCGATCGACCAGCAGCCGTACCTGCAGGGCTTCTACGCCGTGTCGATGGCCTACCAGTACCTGGCCTACGGCCTGTTCCCGCCGCAGGACCCGATCCTGACCGGCCCGCTCCTGATCACCAAGGACAACGTCGCCGAGGCCATCGCGGGCACCAAGTCCGGCGTCCGCTGATCCCCCTGCTGGTGCCGGGTCCCGGCGGGCCCGGCACCAGTACCCGCGCACACCCTGCCGCGCACCCCGACCGAGATCCACGAAGGTGACACAAGACCGATGACAACCTCACTTCCCGACACGACGGCCGAGAACGAGAAAGTGCCCGCCGTCGCCACCCCGAAGCAGTCCGAGAGCCCGCTGGGGAAACTGCGACACCGTCCCGAGGTCGGCGCGCTCATCGGAACGATCAGCGTGTTCGTCTTCTTCGCGATCTTCGGCGGTGAGAAGTTCCTCGCTCCCGCGGGCGCGGCGAGCTGGCTGAACATCGCCGCGGAGCTCGGCATCATCGCCATCCCCGTCGGGCTGCTGATGATCGCCGGCGAACTCGACGTGTCCGTGGGCTCGGTGCTGGCCGCCAGCTCGATGACCCTGGCGATCGTGTCCGGCTACTGGGGCGCCCCGATGATCGTCGGCATCCTGTGCGCGCTCGGCCTCGGTCTGCTGACCGGCCTGCTCAACGGCATCATCGTCACCCGGACCAACGTCCCGTCCCTGGTGGTCACCCTCGCCACCCTGTCCGGCCTCGCGGGCCTCACGCTGGGCCTGTCCCGCGTCACCACCGGCACCACCAGCGTCGCCATCAAGCCCGACCCGCTGTCGAAGTCGCTGTTCGGCCAGCTGATCGCCGGCCAGTTCGAGGTGGCGATCTTCTGGTGGCTCGGCCTCGCTGCCCTCGTCACGGTGCTGCTGCAGATGATGAAGTACGGCAACTGGATCTTCGCGATCGGCGGCGACAAGGAGAGCGCCCGTGCCACCGGCATCCCGGTCGCCAAGGTGAAGATCGCCCTGTACATGGGCAGCGGATTCGGCGCCGCCCTGGTCGGCGTGATCCAGACCATCCTCTACAACGGCGCGCAGGTCGCCAACGGCCAGTCCTTCGTCTTCAACTCCATCATCGCCGTGGTCGTCGGCGGGGTCCTGCTCACCGGCGGCTACGGCTCCGTTGTCGGCGTGCTGCTGGGCACGTTGACCTTCGCCATCGTCAACCAGGGCATCTACTACACCGGTTGGAACTCCGACTGGGCCAGCCTGATCCTCGGCGTCCTCATCCTCACGGCCGTGCTGATGAACAACACCTTCCGCCGGCTCGCCCTGTCCGTCTCCCGTCCCGCGAAGAAGGCCTGACCATGACCGCACCCCTTCTCCGTCTGACCGGCATCAGCAAGTCGTTCCTCGGCACCAACGCGCTGCAGGACATCTCCCTGGAGGTGGCTGCCGGAAAGGTGCTGTGCCTGCTCGGCGACAACGGCGCCGGCAAGTCGACGCTCATCAAGATCCTTTCCGGGTTCCACAAGCCCACCACCGGCACCATCGAGGTGAGCGGCGAACAGGTCGTCTTCGACAGTCCGCGCGACGCCAGTGCCCGCGGTATCGCCACGGTGCACCAGTTCGGCGGCACGTTCCCGCTGATGGGCGTCGGCCGCTGCTTCTTCGTCGGCGCCGAACCCACCAAGGGCTACGGCCCGTTCAGACTCTTCGACAAGAAACTCGCCGGCGAGATCGCGGTGCGCGAGATGCAGTCCCTCGGTATCACCCGCGTCACCGACGGCAACCGCCTGGTGGGCAGCCTGTCCGGCGGTGAGCGCCAGGCCCTGGCGATCGCGCGGGCCGTCTACTTCGGCGCCAACGTCCTCATCCTCGACGAGCCCACCGCCGCCCTCGGCGTCAAGGAGGCCGCCCACGTCCTGCGGATCATCATGCAGGCCCGCGCCAAGGGCGTCGCGGTCATCCTCGTCACCCACAACGTCCGCCACGCCATGATGGTCGGCGACCACTTCGCCGTCCTGATCCGCGGCCAGAAGGCCGACGACTTCCGCAAGGGCGAACGCACCCGCGAACAGATCACCGACCTCATGGCCGGCGGCGAGGCCATGGCCGACCTCGAGGCCGAACTGGCCCAGATGCAGCTGGAGATGGAGCGGGAGATGTCCTTGGAGGCGGACTCCGAGAGCTGATCGCGCACAGCGCGACGGCGACCGGGCGGGGGCGTGGGGGTGGCGCCCCCGCACGGTCGAACGTACGGCATCCAACACGACAGACATGTCAGGACGACGCAATGCGGGATGCACACCCGGATGTCCTCGCGCGCGGCTCCACTCTCCCCGGCCTCGTCCTGGACCGCACGAGCCGGACACCACTGCACCGGCAACTCGCCGAGCAGCTCAAACGTGCCATCGAATGCGGCCAGTTGGCGCCCGGCACCGTGCTCAGCAGCGAGCCCAGGATGGCGCAGGAGACGGGTCTGTCGCGCATCACGGTCCGCCACGCGATCCGGTCGCTGACGGAACAGGGGCTACTGGTACGCCGCCGGGGCATCGGCACCCATGTGGCATACGACTGGACCCCGCACGCCCTCGACCTCGCCGCCGTGTACGAGGACCTGCGCGAGGCCGGGCGCGCCCCGGCGACCGAGGTCCTGTTCTGCGGAACCGAACCCGCCCGGCCGGAGGTGGCCGCGGCCCTCGCTCTCACGGAGGGCAGCGCGGTCACGGTCCTCGAACGGCTGCAGTACGCGGGCGGCCAGTGCATCGGTCATCTGCGCAACCACCTGCCCTACGACCTGTTGCGCCCGGAACTGCTCAGCCCGCACGACGGACGGCTGGCATCCGTCGGCCTGTACGGCCTGATGCGCGCGGCCGGAGTCTTCGCCTGCACCGCCCAGCACGCGATCGGCGCCCGCGCCGCCACCCCCGAGGAGTGCGGGCTGCTCGACGTGCCCGAGGGCAGCGCACTGCTGACCCTGACCCGCACGACGTTGGACCAGAGCGGCCGCCCCGTCGAGTACGGCAGTCACGCCTACCCGCCCGCACGACGCGGCTTCGAGTTCCAACTCGCCGTCGGGAGCGCGGCAATCCCGCACGCGTAGAGACTGTCCCGCAGCTGTTGGAGCGTGCGGCGCCGCGATGGTGACGGGCCCGCTCTCCGCCTGCGTGGAGTCCCGTCCTCGGCATCGGGCGTCGTGCGGGGGCGGCCGATCCGCCTGGGCATCCGCACTCAGGCCATGATCTGTGAGGGCGGGGGGCGTGAGCGAGCGGTGAAGATCCGTTCCCGCGTGCCGTCGATCGTCCACACCCGCAACCGCCGCCCCGTGCTTACCGATCAAAATCCGCCGAACATGCCTTGAAAGAAGCCCAGTTGGCAGTGCCGGAACGCCTCGGGGTTGCCGGTGCGGCAGCCCGGAGAACTCCCGTCATCACAGGTCACAGGGCGCGCCTTGGTCGCCATGGCGCCAGCAGGCGGTGGCCGCTCCTTGGCCTCATCTTCAAAACGTAGGCACAAATTCCACACATCCCTCTCTCCAGACGGGGCCGGATGGTCTAGATTGACCGTGGTTCACATGCTGGGACACGAGGCGACAAATCGTGAACTATGGGTTCCCTGCTGCGGACGGCCCGTAGTTGCGTCTCCGGCGCCTGGCGTGGGGGTGATCAATTCTTGGAGCCCGAGAGGGCCTTCGGGTGCGGGGAGCACCCGAGGTTTCGACGGGTTCGCATGCACCTCGAGAGGCGGGCAGGACATGCAAGTCTGCTGCCGCCAGGGCGGGTTGTAGACGTTGCGCTGAAGTAGCCGGGATGTCATACGCGGGGGGCGGGGGCCTGCTGCGGGGAGGAACAGCGCGGCGCGGGGGGCGGGGCCTCCCGAGGGGAGGAAGCGTGCGGGGGGCGGGGGCCTCCCGGGGGAGGAACAGTGTTAGTCGACCACGTCGTACTACTGGGGACCGGGGGGTTCTGTGCGGCAGGGGGGAATAGTCGGCCCTTTTCCGCCGGCGCGCGAGCGTCTGGCGAACGGGGCAATCAGCCAGCCTGTGATCGACTGGGAGCAGCGGTACCGACGTACCGTGATCACCAGCGATACCGTGGCCACCGCCTTGGTGGTGGCGTCAATAGGCAACTTCTTCGGGGCCCGGGACGCGGCCAACTGGCACGAGAAATGGGGGATTCTCGCCTTCGGCACCGAGCTGCTGGTGCTGGGAGCGCTTGCGGTGAGCCGGTCGTGGGCTCCGGCCGTGCTCGGCCAGGGTGCCGAGGAATTCCGCCGGCTCGGACGCTCACTGTTCACGGCGACCGTCGTACTGGCGCTCGGCGGGATCGCTCTGACCTCGCGCAACATCAAGCTCTGGATCTTCGTCGCGATCCCCGCGATTGCGCTCGTCACCATGACCGCGCGGTATGTGCTCCGCCTCTCGCTGCACAAACAGCGGAAGGAAGGGCGGTGCCTGAGACCGGTGCTCGCTGCCGGGAGCCCGGCCACCGTGCGCGACCTGATCAGCCGGACCCGCAAATTCCCGCACCTCGGCTGGCGGGTGGACGGGGTGTGCACGATGGACGGTCTCGGGTTCGACGGTGACCAACTGGACGGAGTGCCGGTCGTCGGCCAGTTGGAGGACGTCGCCAAGCACGTCAGCCACGACGGCTACCGTGTCGTCGCGGTCACACCGGACCCGTACTGGTCACCGGACCGGCTGCAGCGGCTGGCGTGGAACCTCGAAGGCAGCGATGCCGAGATGGTCGTGGCCCCCGTGCTGATGGAGGTGGCAGGCCCGCGGCTGCACGTCGACGCGGTGCTCGGGATCCCGCTGCTGCGGGTCAGCATGCCGACCTTCACCGGGGGCCGCCGGTCGATCAAAGGGGTCGTCGATCGGGTGGGCGCGGTGATCCTGCTGATGCTTTTCACGCCGCTGATGGTGCTCGTCGGGCTGCTCGTGCTGGCGGACAGTCGGGGCGGGGTTTTCTACCGCCAGCGCAGGGTCGGCAAGGGCGGCCGCGAGTTCACCATTCTCAAGTTCCGCACCATGGTTTCCGGGGCTCACGGGGCCCGGGCCGAGCTGGCCGACCGCAACGAGGGCGCCGGGCTGCTGTTCAAGGTTCGCAGGGATCCGAGGGTGACCCGGGTGGGAGCGGTGCTGCGCCGGTACTCGCTCGACGAACTCCCGCAGCTTTTCAACGTACTTACCGGATCGATGTCGCTCGTCGGACCGAGACCTCCGCTGCCGGAGGAGTCCGCGGCGTACGGCCCGGACATCCGGCGGCGGCTGCTCGTCAAGCCCGGGCTCACCGGCCTGTGGCAGATCAGCGGACGCAGCGACCTGCCGTGGGAAGAGGCGGTGCGGCTCGACCTGCGGTACGTGGAGGACTGGTCGCTCGCCCTGGACGCAGTGATCTTGTGGAAGACGCTGCGTGCGGTGCTCCAGGGGCAGGGGGCTTACTGACGCGCGGGGGGCGTCGTCCGGCAGGTGAACGGAAGGCAGGCCGCAAGGCCTTGGGGGAGGAACGGGTTATGAGAGTCAGTGTCTTCGGGCTCGGCTACGTGGGCTGCGTATCGGCGGCGTGCCTGGCCGGCCTGGGTCACGAGGTCATCGGCGTGGACGTGAACCAGGTCAAGGTCGACCTGGTCAACGACGGCAAGGCGCCGGTGGTCGAGGAGCGGATCGGCGAGCTCGTCGCCGAGGCCGTGGCGACCGGAGCGTTGCGCGCCACCACCGACGTCCGCGAGGCGATCATGGGCAGCGACGTGTCGCTGGTCTGCGTGGGCACGCCGTCGGAGCCCAACGGCAGTCTGTGCACCACGTACTTGGAGCGGGTCACCGAGCAGATAGGCGCCGCGCTGGCCGAGCGGAACGGTCGGCATACCGTCGTGTTCCGCAGCACCATGCTCCCGGGCACCTGCCTGAACCTCCTGGTACCGATCCTGGAGAAATACGTCGAGGGCACGGCCGGTGTGGACTTCGGGGTCGCGGTCAACCCGGAGTTCCTGCGCGAGGGCACGAGCGTGCGGGACTTCTTCGACCCGCCCAAGACCGTCATCGGCGAGCTCGACGCGGCAAGCGGCGACGCGGTGTTGGCGCTGTACGACGGCTTGCCCGGCGAGGTGTTCCGGGTGCCGATCTCGACGGCCGAGGCCATCAAGTACGCGGACAACGCCTTCCACGGCCTGAAGATCGGCTTCGCGAACGAGCTGGGCGCGGTGTGCCAGGCGCTCGGGGTGGACTCGCACCAGGTGATCGACGTGTTCCTGGCCGACCGCAAGCTGAACATAAGCCCCGCCTACCTGCGTCCCGGCTTCGCCTTCGGTGGCTCCTGCCTGCCCAAGGACCTGCGCAGCCTGGTCCACGCGGCGCAGCGGGCCGACGTCTCGGTGCCCATCCTCGCCCACGTGCTGCCCTCCAACTCGGCGCATCTGCAACGCGCGGTGGAGCTGGTCGAGCGCACCGGCAAGCGCCGGGTGGGCCTGTTCGGGCTGTCGTTCAAACCCGGCACCGACGACCTCCGTGAGAGCCCGCTCGTCGAGCTGGCGGAGAGACTCATCGGCAAGGGGTACGACCTGCGGATCTACGACGCCAACGTGAGCCTCTCCCGGCTGATCGGCGCGAACCGCGAGTACATCGAAACCCGGCTGCCGCACGTCGCGCAGCTGCTCGTGGACTCCGTCGACGAGGTGCTCGAGCACGCCGAGGTGTGCCTGGTCGGAACCAGGGATCCGGCAGTGCTGTCGGAGCTGCCCCATGGTGAAGGACCCGTGATTGTCGACCTCATCCGCCTCCCCGACGCCGAGGCGCGTCGGGCCGAACCGGGATACATGGGCCTTGTCTGGTGACGCGATCAGTGGCGCCGGGCCGACCCGGCGCGCACTGATCCTGGTGGAGAACCTGTCGGTGCCGTTCGACCGGCGGGTGTGGCAGGAGTGCACGACGCTGCGCGACGCGGGCTGGGAGGTGCACGTCATCTGTCCCCGCGGGGAGAAGCGGGACACGGAGCCGGAGGCCGAGATCGACGGGGTGCGGATCCACCGCTACCCGCTGCGCGCGGCCACCGGCGGTCCGGCCGGCTACCTGCGGGAGTACGGATCGGCGTTGTGGCATACGTTCCGGCTGGCCCGGAAGGTCGGCCCGGTCGACGTGGTCCACGCCTGCAACCCGCCGGACCTGCTGTTCCTGCCGGCACTGTGGATGAAGCGGCGCGGGGCGCGGTTCGTCTTCGACCAGCACGACCTCGTACCGGAGCTGTACCTCTCCCGGTTCGACCGCGGCAAGGACCTGCTCTACCGCGCCGTGTGCGCGCTGGAACGGCGGACCTACCGGGCCGCGGACATCGTGCTCGCCACGAACGAAAGCTACCGGGACGTCGCGGTGCGCCGTGGCGGCCAACGGCCGGCGGACGTCTTCGTCGTGCGCAGTGCGCCCGACACCGACCGGTTCCACCCGGTGCCGCCCGAGCCGGAGTTGAAGCGCGGCAAGCCTCATCTGCTGTGCTATCTCGGCGTCATGGGCCCGCAGGACGGCGTCGACTACGCGTTGCGGTCCCTCGCGAAGCTGCGCGACGAGCTCGGGCGGACCGACTGGCATGCGGTGTTCGTCGGCTCCGGCGACGCCTTCGACGCGATGGTGGAGCTGTCCCGGCAGCTCGGGCTCTCGGAGCAGGTGCAGTTCACCGGGCGCATACCCGACGCCGACCTGGTGCGCTACCTGTCCACCGCTGACGTGTGCCTTTCCCCCGACCCGCGCAATCCGCTCAACGACGTGTCGACCATGAACAAGGTCCTGGAGTACATGGTGATGGGCCGGCCGATCGTCTCGTTCGACCTCCGGGAGGCGAGAGTCTCCGCCGGTGACGCCGCCGTCTACGCGCCCGCCAACGACGAGAGCCAGTTCGCCAAGCTGATCGCGGTGCTCCTCGACGATCCGGAGAAGCGGGCCCGGATGGGCAGGATCGGCCAGGAGCGGATCAACGGACAGCTCTCCTGGCGGAACTCGCAAGCGTCCTTGCTGGCCGCCTACGCCGCCGCATACGGGCACGGGGGAGGCAGCACCGTTGAGCGATGACACGATACGTCTGGTCACGATCGGACGCATTCTCCGACGGCGCTGGCGGCTTCTCGCCGTCCTCACCGTGGTGGGCGCGCTCGTCGGCTACGGCACCTCGGTGGTGCTGTTCCCGCCGCGCTACACGGCGTCGACGTCCGTACTGCTGCCGGGGCAGTGGGAAGAGCGCGAACTGCTGACCCAGGTGGACATCGCGACCAGTTCGTCGGTGGTCGACCCCGTGGCCCGCGAGCTCGGCTGGAGCGGCGTCAGCAGCGCCGAGCTGCGGGATCGAGTCAGCGCCAAGACCGCCGACGGGAACATCATCAAGATCTCGGGAACGGCCGACACCCCGGAGCGCGCGCAGCAGCTCTCCGACCGGGTGGCCAAGGAATTCGTCGGCTTCGCGGCGCGGATCGCAGGCGGCAGCACCGACGCGACCACGGGGCCCCAGGCGCTGCGGCAGAAGGTGGTGGAGACCAACCGCCGCATCACCGACCTGGCCAATGCGGCCGATCCGGGCAAGACCGTGGAGAGCGTCCAGGCCCGCACCGCGCTCGAGAAACTGCGCACCGCGCTGGAGGAGGCCATGACCAAGCTCGACGAGGCCGACCCGGCGGCCACCAAGGCCGGCATGGTCGTCATGGGCCCCGCGGCCCGGCCGACCGGCGAGGCGCCGCCGACGAGGACGCAACTCATCGTCGCCGGGGCGCTGCTGTTCTTCCTGCTCGCGGTCGTCGGCCATCTCACCGCCGCACGGGTGAACCGCCGACTGCGCACCGAACCGGAGATCGCCGCGGCGCTGGGTTCGACGCTTCTCGGCACTGTCGACGTGCCCGGTGAACGGCTCGAGCACGGGACAGAAGGCCGTGGCACGCGAGCCCGGATCCGCCGGCTCCTCGGCGTCGACACCCGGTGGGACATACCGACCCCGCAGGCGTCCGGCGACGAGGCGGGCATGCGGATCCGCTACCGGCGGGTGTGTGCTCGCCTCCGGGACCAACTGCCGGGCCCTCGGCGGCTGTTGGTCGTCGTGCCGGACGGCGACGAGATCGCCCTCCGGGCCGCCGGGCAGCTCGTGGCCGAGGCCAGGAGCGATTCGCTGCTGCGGGTGGTGGAAGTTTCGGTGGACCGGCCGATGGTGCCGGACCGCGACGCCGAGTCCGGTGCCCTGGTCGTGCTCAGCGCGGGTAGTTGGACCGCGGGGGAGCTCGCCGGCATCGCCGAGGCGTGTGCGGACGGCGGACATGAGGTCGTCGGCATCGTCGTCGCCGGCCCGGTCCGGGCCCGTCCGACGCGGTCTGCCGGCCATTCTCCGGACGACGCCACTCCGGCACTCGCGGTTCCCGGCCGCGCGACGGGAGGTTCCGCGTGACGACAAGCACGACTTCGGAGTCGTCGGCAGCCACTCACCTGCTGGACCTGCAGGCACTGGTGGTGGCGGTGCGCAGGCGCCGCCGCCTCTGGTGCTCCCTGGCACTACTGGGGTTCCTGGTCGGCGCGGCGCTCGCGGTCCTGCGGCCGGCGCCGCCCGCCGCGGTGACCAAGGTGCTGGTCGCGCATGAGGAGGACCAGCCGAACGACCCCGGAACGCTGATCCGCACCGACGTACAGCTGCTGCAGACCACGCGGATCGCCGACAAGGCCTTGCAGTCCCTCGACTCCCGGGAACTCCCGGAAGACTTCATGCGGGACTACCGGGGCACCGGCCTGAGCAACAACCTGCTGCAGATCGATGTGACAGGTGACAGCGACGCGGAAGCGGTGGCCCGGGCCAAGGCGTTGGCGGACGCGTTCGTCGCGGACCATGTGCGGCGGATGAAGGAAGCCGCGAAGGCCGAGGCCAAGGCGCTGAGCGATCAGGGTGACCGAATGCGGGACGAACTCGCCCAGGTCAACGAGACGATCGGGGACAGGTCGCCGGACAGCGACCCGAAGGCGTCGGCGAGCATCGAGTCGCTCTTCGCCCGCCGGGCGGAGCTCAACTCGCGGATCGCCGACTTCGACCAGCGCGCCGAGGAGGCGCGCGTGGGCACGCCCCAGCTCATCGCCGGCACCCAGATCGTGGACGCCGCACGGGCGGTGCCGCACTCCCTGCCCAAAGCCGCTGCCACCAACGCCGGGATCGGGCTCGTCCTCGGGCTCGTCCTCGGGCTCGCGGTGGCCGCGGTCGGCACGGTGGTGGCCGACCGCCCCGTGCTGCGCCGGGAGATCGCAGGGAACCTGGGCGCCTCGGTCATCGCGGAGCTGCGCCACGCGCCCCGCCGGCGGGCCGGGCTGTGGCGGCGCCGACGGAGCCGGGCGGCACACGAACGGCTCACCGCGACCCTGGCCCGCACCTTGCGTGGCTCCGCGGAACCGGTGTCGCTGCTGGAACTGGGCTGTGCGCGCAGCACGAGCGTGATCGCCCTTGACCTGGCCAGGGCACTGGCCGCGGAGGGTCCGGTGGTCGTCATCGATGGTCTGCCGGGTCTGCGGCGCGTCCACCGCGGCCAGAAGCCAGGAGGTCCGGACGTGGTCGGCGTCGAGGGTGCCGCGGTCCTGCCGCACGAGGTGCGCCGGCTCGGCGTCGGCTCGGTCGCGCCCGGCACGGCGTGGACCGGCCTCCCGGACCTCGGTACCCAGACCGTGCTCGTCGTGCGGGCCGGGCACGGCAGCGCCGCATGGCTGCACACCGTGGCGCGGCAGCTCGCGGACCTGCTCATCCCGGTGATCGGTGTGGTGCTGATCGACCCCGATCCGCGGGACCGGACCGACGGCACGCTGTGGGACGGGCTGCACACCGCGCTGCGCGGCCACAACGAGCGGCTGGCCCGGGAGAACGTGAAGGGCCGGCTGTCGACGGAGCGGCCGTCATGGGCGGTACGAGTCCCGGACAGCGACCAGGAGGCGCGGTAGCACATGTGTGGCATCGCAGGCACTTACCGATGGCCGGACGGAAAGGTCGTGACCGACCGGCTCACCGAGACCCTCGCCCACCGCGGTCCGGACGGGGCGGGCCGGTACGGGCACCCCGCCGGTGACGGCGAAGTGCACCTCGGGCACCGCCGGTTGAGCATCATCGACCTGTCCGAGACCGGCGCCCAGCCGATGGTCTCGGGCGGCCTCGCCCTGACGTACAACGGCGAGCTGTACAACGCGCCCGAGCTCCGTGCCGAACTGGCAGCCGCCGGCGTGCGCTTCCGCGGTACCTCCGACACCGAGGTGCTCCTTGAGGCCTGGCGGCGCTGGGGCACCGACTGCCTGCCCCGGCTGCGCGGCATGTTCGCGTTCGGGATCTTCGACGAGCGAACCGGTGAACTGGTGCTCGCCCGCGACCAGTTGGGCATCAAACCGCTGTTCCTGCTCCGGCGCGGCGAGGGTCTGGTGTTCGCCTCCGAGCTCAAGGCGCTCGCCGCCGTGACCGGTGGATCGCTGGAAGTGGACCATGCGGCGCTGGTGGCCTCGCTGCTGTACTACTGGGTGCCGGACTCCCGCTGTGCGTTCCGCGAAGCGGAGAAGCTGCCGCCGGGGAGCTGGCTCAGGTGCCGGCCCGACGGCCGGGTGGAGCGCGGCCGGTACTGGAACCTGAAGGACGTCGCCGCCGAGGGCCGGGAGCGGGCCCGCAGCGGCGAGCAGCCGGACCTGGCCGCCATCGTCGAGGAGTCGACCCGGCAGCACCTGCTGTCCGACGTACCCGTGGCGACCTTCCTCTCCGGCGGTCTCGACTCCAGCTATCTGACCGCGCTTGCGGCCCGCCACCAGCCCGGGATCTCCGCCTACACGATCGGATTCCGCGCCGAGGACGCCAAGTTCGAGGCGATGCCGGACGACCTGCGCTATGCCCGGCAGGTGGCCGAGCGGTTCGGCGTCGACCTGCACGAGATCGAGATCGCGCCGAACGTGCTCGACCTGCTGCCGCAGATGACGTACCACCTGGACGAGCCGATCGGCGACCCGGCCGCGATCAACACGTTCCTGATCTGCCAGGCCGCCCGGGAGGCCGGGGTCAAGGTGATGCTCTCGGGGATGGGTGCCGACGAGCTGTTCGCCGGTTACCGAAAGCACCTGGCCAACCTGATCGCGCTGCGCTACCAGCGCATCCCGCGGCCCCTGCGGCGCGGGGTGTCCAGGGCCGTGGACCGGCTGCCGGTCGCCACGGCCCGCCGGGGGTACCGGTCGGTGCGCTTCGCGAAGCGGTTCCTCTCCTTCGCCGACCTGCCGGAGGAGACCGCGTTCCGGCGCAGCTACACCATGTACGACCAGGACGAGCTGCTCGCCCTGATCGATCCGGACCTGGCCGGGACGGTCGAGGACGTGCTGACCGAGCATGCGGACGTCTACGAGGACAACGACCTCGACGACTTCGTCAACCGGATGTGCCTGGCTGACGCCCGGATGTTCCTGCCGGGACTCAACCTCGCCTACACGGACCGCTCCAGCATGGCCGCCTCGACCGAGGTGCGGGTGCCGTACGTGGACGTCGAGGTGGTCAAGGCGGCGTTCGCCGTGCCGGGCGATCGCAAGATCGTCGGACGACAGGGCAAGGCCGTCCTCAAGGAGGCGGCCACCTCGATCCTGCCCCGGGAGATCGTGTACCGGCCCAAGGGCCTGTTCAGCGCACCGTTGCGGGCCTGGATGAGCCGGGATCTGGCACCGCTGGTGCGCGAGGTGGTGAACGACGGTGTGCTCGTCAACTCCGGGCTCCTGCGCCGCGACGCGCTGGCGCGCATGGTCGCCGAGGACGCCGCCGGGCAGCGGGACTTCTCCAAGCATCTGTGGCATGTGCTGACCCTCGAGTACTGGTATCGCGACGCGACCTCCGGGTCCGGCCGGAGCACTCGCTCGGCGGCGTAGAAGACGGCGAAGACGGCGAAGACGGCTGAGAAACAAGGGGACTTCGGGTGAAGCAGGTTGTACAGAACTACAAGAGCGGCGAGCTGGCGGTGCTCGACGTTCCGGTGCCGGGGTGCAAGCCGGGCGGTGTGCTGGTCCGCACCGCCTACTCGCTGATATCCACCGGGACCGAGCTCATGAAGGTGTCCGAGGCCGGCATGTCGATGCTGGGCAAGGCCCGCTCCCGCCCTGACCAGGTGGCCAAGGTCATGCAGAGCGTGGCCACCAACGGGGTGCCTGCCACCTACCGCAAGGTGATGGGCAAGCTGGACTCCTACACGCCGCTGGGCTACTCGCTGTGCGGGGTCGTCGAGCAGGTCGGCGCCGGGATCGACGATGTGAAGGTCGGCGACCTCGTGGCCTGCGCCGGTAACGAGCACGCGCTGCACGCCGAGCTGAACTGGGTGCCGAAGAACCTCTACGCCCCGGTGCCGGACGGCCTCGCGCCGCGGCACGCGGCCTTCGGCACCGTCGGGTCGATCGCGATGCAGGGCGTCCGCCAAGGCGAGCCGCAACTCGGCGAAGTGGCCCTGGTCATCGGCCTCGGCCTGATCGGGCAGCTGGTGGTGCAGCTGCTCGTCGCCTCGGGAGTGCGCGTCGTCGGGGCCGACCCCGACCCGGTGCGCTGCGAGCTCGCCGAGCGCCTGGGCGCCGTGGCCTGCGGCAATCCGGCGTCCCCGGCCGTGGAAGCCGCCGTCGCCGAACTCACCGGCGGTCACGGCGTGGACCAGGTGTACCTGGCCGCCGGCGGCGGCAGCAACCAGCCCGTCGAGCTGGCAGCCCGGCTCTGCCGGGACCGCGGCCGGGTCGTCGACATCGGCAAGTGCCGCCTGGACCTGCCGTGGAACGCGTACTACGAGAAGGAGCTCGACGTCCGGTTCTCGCGCAGTTACGGCCCCGGGCGCTACGACCCGGAGTACGAGCTCGAGGGCCGGGACTACCCGATCGGCTACGTGCGCTGGACCGAGCGCCGCAACCTGGCGTGCTTCCTCGATCTCCTCGCCCGCGGCCGCGTCGACGTGGAGCCCCTGGTCTCCCACATCGCCGACTTCGATGACGCGGTCGAGACGTACCAGCGCCTGAAGGACGGCGAGTTGAAGGCCGTGGCCGTGCTGTTCCGGTACCCCGAGCAGAAAGAGGAAGCGGGGGAAGCGGAGGCACCGGCGGTCGCAGTGCCCGCGGTGCGACGCAGCGGCACAGCCTCCACCCCGGCCCGGTCCGCCAAGGCACCGGTGCGGTTGGCGTTCGTCGGCGCGGGTAACTACGCGACGTCGATGCTGCTGCCGCACCTGGCACAGCGCGACGGCGTCGAGCTGTCGACCGTCGTCACCACGACTGCGCTGTCCGCGGCCAACGCACAGCGGAAGTTCGGCTTCGCCGAGGCGACCACCGACCTCGACGCCGTGCTCGGCGACAAGTCCATCGACGCGGTGTTCGTGGTCACCCGGCACAGCTCGCACGCCGAACTGACCCGCAGAGCGCTCCTCGCCGGCAAGACGGTGTTCGTGGAGAAGCCCCTCGCGCTCACCGAGGACGAACTGGCCGGCGTGCTCGCAGCGGTGGAGGAGTCCGGAAACGACCGGCTGCAGGTGGGCTTCAACCGCCGGTTCGCGCCGCTGCTGCAGGAGGCCAGGAAACGGTTCGGCGCCCGGACCGGTCCGGCCAGCCTGCGCTACCTGGTCAACGCGGGTCGGCTGCAGCACGGCAGCTGGTACCTCCAACAGGGCACCGAGGGCTCGCGGTTCGCCGGCGAGGGCGGACACTTCATCGACACGGCGAGCTGGCTGCTCGAGGCCGACCCGGTCTCGGTGTATGCCGTCGCCACGTCGGGCAACGAGGACCTGCAGGTCGTCCTGCGCTACCCGGACGGGTCCACCGCCACCATCAGCTACGTCACCACCGGGGCGTCCGGCTTCCCCAAGGAGACGCTGGACCTGGTAGCGGACGGCAAGGTGCTGCGGCTCGACGACTTCGTCCGTGCGTCGCTGTTTGTAGAAGGAGGGGGCGGCCCCAAGAAGTGGGTCAGTTCGCGGCTGCCCAAGGCCCGGGACAAGGGCCAGAACGCCGAACTGGCCGCGTTCATCAAGGCCGTGCGGACTGGCGGGCCGATGCCGGTGCCGCTGGAGTCGCTGGTCGCCACCACGTCGGCCACCCTCGCCGTGCAGGCCGGCCTGGCCGCCGGCGCGCCGGTGACGCTGGAGCGGGCGCGATGACTGTGAACTCGGGGAGTCCGGGCTGGTACCTGCGGCGGCTGTCCCGGATGGGACCGCGGGAGGTCGGCGGCCGGGTGGGCGACGCGGTGCGCAGACGGCGGTGGCGGTCGGCGCGACCGGACTGCCCGCGGCCGACCGACGCCCGGTTCACCGCGGTACTGCCCGCCGGGACAGTCGCCGCCGTACCTCCGGACGCCGCGAAACGGCTCATCGCCGAGGCGGACCGGTTGATGCACGGGCACGTCGAGAACTTCGGGGTGGTCCGCGACGACCTGGTCGACCCGGACTGGTGGTGCGACCCGAAGACCGGGCGCCGGGCTCCGTGGGGCTACGCCTTCGACGTGCCGTACCGGAACGAGGACGCGGTCGGGGACATCAAGCAGATCTGGGAGCTGTCCCGGCACCAGTACCTCACCGTGCTTGCCGCCGCCTACGCGATCACCGGGAACGAGCGGTACGCCGAGCGCGTGGCCGAGCACCTGCGGTCGTGGTGGAAGGCCAACCCACCGCTGCGCGGCGTGCACTGGATCAGCGGCATCGAACTGGGCATCCGGCTGCTGTCCTGGGTCTGGATCCGCCGGCTGCTCGACGGCTGGCCGGGCGCGGCAGACCTGTTCGAGGACAACCCGGTGGCGCAGAACCAGATCTGGCACCACCAGCGCTGGCTGGCCGCCTTCCCCAGCCGGGGATCCTCGGCCAACAACCACATCGTCGCCGAGGCCGCCGGGCAGTTCGCCGCGGCCTGCGCGTTCAACTGGTTCCCCTCCTCGGCGCGTTGGCGGGCCGGCGCGCTGCGGTCGCTGGAGCAGCATCTGCACAGCAACACCTTCGACTCCGGCCTCAACCGCGAACTGGCCACCGAGTACCACGGACTCGTACTGGAGCTCGGCCTGGCCGCGGTGGCCGAGGCGGATGCCGCAGACGTGCCGGTCCCCGCGTCCATCCGGCTGGTGCTGCTGCGCATGACCGACGCGCTCGCGGCCGTCGTGGACAACCGGCTGCGGCCGCCGCGCCAGGGCGACGCGGACGACGGGCACGGTCTGATCGTGGACGGCGCGGGCACCGACCGCTGGGCCTCGCTGCTGGCCACCGGGGACGCCGTGTTCGGCCGGCTCGACTGGTGGCCGGCGGTGACCGGCACCGACGTGCGCACCCCGCTCCTTGCCGCGCTCATCCGGCCGTACTCGAAAAAGGAAACCGCACCGGCCGTGACCCGCCCGGCAAGCCGACCGGCCCACTTCGCCGACGCGGGCATGACCATCCTGCGCGGGCCGGAGGAGATCTGGTGCCGCTGCGACGGTGGTCCGCACGGGTTCCTGTCCATCGCCGCGCATGCCCACGCGGACGCGCTGTCCGTGGAGGTCCGGCACGACGGGGTCGACGTGCTCGCCGACCCGGGAACGTACTGCTACCACGGGCAACCGGTGTGGCGGCAGTACTTCCGGTCGACCCTCGGCCACAACACCCTGCAGCTGGACGGCAGTGACCAGTCCGTCTCCGGTGGCCCGTTCCTGTGGACCCGGCACGCCCGCAGCCGCGTCCTGGCCGCGGACACAGCCCGCTGGAGTGCCGAACACGACGGCTACCAGGGCTCCGTGCACCGGCGCCGGGTGGAACTGACCGCGGAGAGCCAGGAGTTGAGGGTGGTCGACGAAGTGCGCGGCCCGCGCAAGGCTGTGCAGCTGGCGTTCCACCTCGGCCCGGCGATCGCCGCGGACCTGGCGGGCAATCGGGCGGTGCTCACCTGGACCAGGGACGGCGAGGACCGCTCCGCGGTGCTCGACCTGCCCGGGCAGCTGAGCTGGCGGGCACATCGCGGCGAGACCGACCCGCCACTGGGCTGGTACTCCGCGGGCTTCGGGCGCAAGGAACCCGCCATCACGCTGGTCGGCACGGGCTTCGCCGACGGCGCTGTGCTGTTGGGGGAGTTCACCACCGTGCTCAGGTTCCGCGGCTAGGGGGGCGAGTGCAGATCAAGAGGCGGCACTGGGCGTGGGCGGCGGCACCGCTGGCGCTGGCCCTGCTGACGGCGACCGGCTGTGAGAGCACGTCGGGCGCCGGGGCCGACAAGCCGGGCGCCCGGGCGAAGCCGACCGATGCGCCGTCCACAGCCGTGGCCTGGGTGTGCGCCAAGCCCGCGGCCGGTCCTGCTAAGGCGCCGGCGGGTGCGGTGACCGTGAACCCCGCGGTGGTCGGGGACCTGGCGGCGAAGACCAAGAGCAGCCCCCCGAACACCACGTTCTGGCTTCGACCGGGCAGGCACAGGCTCGACCCGGACCGTTACGCCCAGGTCATCCCCAAGGAGGGGGACCGCTACCTCGGTGCGCCGGGCGCGGTGCTCGACGGCGGGAAGAAGAACCAGTACGCGTTCGGCGGCAGCGCCCGCAAGGTCACCATCGGCTACCTGACCGTGCAACGTTTCGTGGCGCCGCCGGACGAGGGCGTGGTCAACCATGACTCGGCCGACGGGTGGGTCATCGAGCACGCGACGATCCAGAACAACTCCGGCGCGGGGCTGATGGCCGGCGCCCGCCAGCAGGTCCGCGCCAACTGCCTGCGCGAGAACGGCCAGTACGGCATGAACGCGTACAAGGCCGACGGCCCCATCAGCGGCCTGGTGGTCGAGGGCAACGAGATCGTGGGCAACAACACCGGCGACTGGGAGCGGCGGCGGAAGGGCTGCGGCTGCACCGGAGGCATCAAGTTCTGGGCCGTCAACGGCGCCGACATCCGCGGCAATTGGGTGCACGACAACCGCGGAACCGGATTGTGGGCGGACACCAACAACAACGACTTCCGCATCGAGAACAACGTGATCGAGGACAACGACGGTGCCGCGCTGATCTACGAGACCAGCTACAACGCGGTCATCCGGAACAACACGATCCGGCGGAACAACTGGGTCGAGGGCCGCAGGGAAGCCAAGAGCGGCGACAACTTCCCGTACGCGACCGTCTACCTGTCCGAGTCCGGCGGGGAACCACGGATCAAAGCCCGCACCGACAAGATCGAGATCTACGGGAACGTGCTGGAGAACAACTGGTCCGGTATCACCCTGTGGGAGAACGCCGACCGGTTCTGCAACAGCCCGGCCAACACCTCGTCCGGTGACTGCACGTTGCTGGTGAAGAAGACGAACCGCTGTGTACGGCCGGCGATCGCCAAGTCGCCGCTCTACGCCGACTGCCGGTGGAAGACCCAGCGGGTGGACATCCACGACAACCGCTTCGTCCTGGACAAGTCCGTCGTCAAGTGCACGGAGAAGTGCGACCGAATGGCAGTGCTTTCCAACTACGGCACCTATCCGGACTGGTCGCCGTACAAGGGCGAGCGGGTGGCCGAGGCGATCACCCTCAAACAGCACAACCGCTGGCACGACAACGTCTACGTCGGACCGTGGAAGTTCGTCGCCGAAGACCAGAGCCGGGTGCTCGACTTCGGGGAGTGGCAGGTCTCGCCCTACCAGCAGGACGCGGGCAGCACCCTCGCCCCACGGGCCGGTGGTTGAGATGGGCGGGGCACTGCGGCGCGGTGGGCTGTCGGACGGAGCGAACACGACGGTCACGCTGCCCGACGCCGAACCGCGCCCGGCCGGCACACCGAAGATCGTCGGGATCGTCTGGGGGTTGCTGGTCCTCAACACGCTCGGCTCCGCCGGGGCGAAGACCATCATCCCGCTGCCCCGCTCCCTCATCCAGATGGTCACCATGGGCGCGCTGGTCGCCGCGTTCGCGCTGGCGCTCGCGGTCAATCCCCGGCTGCGCATCCGAGCCAGCGCCTTCGTGTTCCTGCTCACCCTGCTGCTCGTGCCGAGCGTGATCTCCAGCGTGGACATGGAGGCCGGGTTCGGCGCGCTGTTCCGCTGCGGCCGGCTGGCTGTCTTCGTCGCCACGCTGTGGCTGCTCAGCCGCTGGTGGGACGGTGGCCTGACGTTCGTCCGGTACCACATCCGGAGTTACTTCGCGGTGCTCGGGTCGGTGGCCGCCGGCCTGGTCGTCTCACCGGGCGCGGCCCTGCCCGACCTCTACGGCGGACGCCTGGTCGGCGCGTTGTGGCCGCTCACTCCACCGCAGATCGGACAGTACGCCGCGGTGATCATCGGGCTCACCGTGCTGCTCCTCCTGGGGCGCCGGACCGACAGGCTCAGCGCGGCCGTCATCATCGTGCCGTCGCTCGTCCTGCTCGCGCTGACCCATACCCGGACGGCCACCCTCGGCCTGGTCATCGGCCTTGTGCTGGCGATCGGTTCGCTCCTGCTGACCAGCGCCGCCGCCCGCCGGTTCTTCACCTGGACAGTGCTGTGCGCCACCGTTGCCGCGGTGGGGTTCAGCTCCGCGCTGCAGGCGTGGTTCCTGCGCGGGCAGAGCCAGGAGAACTTCTCCAACCTCACCGGCCGGGCCAAGGTGTGGGACGCCCTGCTGGCAGCGCCCCGGACGACCACTGAGCAGCTGTTCGGCATGGGCCTGGGCGACAAGTCGTTCGGCGGGCTGCCGATCGACAACAGCTGGCTGGCCGTCTACCAGGAGCAGGGTCTGACCGGCGCCGCCATCGTGGCGGCGATCATCCTCGTCCTCGGCGGCGTCGCGTTGCTGCGGCCACCGTCGCTGCAGCGGGCCTGCGCGATCTTCCTGATCAGCTACTGCGGGATCGCGTCGTACACCGAGGCCGGCCTCGGCGACGCCTCGCCGTATCTGCTGCATCTGGCCCTGGCCGCCTCACTCCTTGCGGCACCTGCCGCGGCCACACCCCTCCCGACGCCCGCAGCCCCTCGACGGCACATCCCGCGATGGGCCCGGAGATCGGAGATGACCTGAGCATGCACGTCCTCGTAGTGCACAACCGCTACGCCTCGGCGCAGCCGAGCGGGGAGAACAAGGTCGTCGACCAGGAGGTGGAGCTGCTGCGCGCGGCCGGTCACCGGGTCGAGGTGTTCGAGCGGCGCAGCGACACCATCGCCGCACGGTCCCTGCCGGGCAAGGTCGCGGTGCCGCTCCTCGTGCCGTGGAACCCGGCGGTCCGCAAGGAACTCGCCGCCCGGCTGCGCACCGAGCGGCCGGACGTGGTTCACGTCCACAACGTCTTCCCGCTCCTGTCGCCGGCGGTCCTTGCCGCCTGCGCCGACGCCGGCGTCCCCGCCGTCGCCACGCTGCACAACTACACCCAGGTCTGCCCGCCCGGCACCCTGCAGCGGGACGGCCGGCCGTGCACCGAGTGCGTGGGGACGACGCCGCTGCCCGCCGTCCGGCACGGCTGCTACCGCAACTCCCGCCTCGCGACGGTGCCGCTCGCGGTCAGCCTGTCGGTCAACCGGCGGCGGTGGTGGTCCGGCGTGGAGCGGTTCTTCTGCATCTCCGCGGCGCAGCGCGACGTCCTGGTGGGGGCCGGCATGCCGGCCGAGCGGATGGCGGTGAAGCACAACTTCGTGCCGGAGCCAGGCACTTGCCGAACGGGCGACGGCGAGCATCTGCTCTATCTCGGCCGACTCGCTCAGGCCAAGGGCGTACGGCTGCTCATGGCCGCGTGGGACGAGATCGCCGCGGCCGGCGGGGTGGGCGTACCGCTGGTGATCGCCGGCACGGGACCGCTGGAGCGAGAGGTGACCGCCTGGGCGGAGGGCCGGGACGACGTGCGACACGTCGGCCTGTACGACACGGCCCAATGCAGGGAAGCCATCGCGCGGTCGGTCGCCGTGGTGGCTCCCTCGACGTGGCTGGAGGCGTTCGGCCTGGTGGTCGTCGAGGCGATGGCGGCCGGGGTCCCGGCCGTCGCCGCCGGTCACGGCGCCTTCGTCGAACTCGTCGAGGACGGGGTGACCGGGCTGCTGCACCGGCCGGGCGAGGTTGCCTCGCTCGCGTCATGCATACGCCGGATCACGGTCGAGGCGGACCGCAACCGGGAGATGGGCCAGGCGGCCCGGCGCCGTTACGAGCAGGGGTTCAGCCCGGCCGTCGGCCTGGAGCGCCTGGTGGAGGAGTACCGCACCGCGATCGCGGGGCGGTCAGCACAGACTCGCGGCGGGGACATCCGCGCGAGCAGGGGGGATGGGGACAGAAGATGACACGATGCCGACTCTGCGGCTCGGCGACGCTGGCGAGCGTCGTCGACCTGGGGGCGACCCCGCCGTGCGAGAGCTTTCTCGCCGCGGACCAACTGGACAAGCCGGAGCCGGCGTACCCGCTGCACCTGCGGGTCTGCACCGACTGCTGGCTCGCGCAGATCCCTCCGCTGATCACGCCGGAGGAGACGTTCAGCGAGTACGCGTACTTCTCCTCCTTCTCGACCTCCTGGGTGGAGCACGCGCGCACGTTCGTCGCCGACGCCGTACAGCGGGTGGGTCTCGGCCCCGACGCCTTCGTGGTGGAGGTCGCGAGCAACGACGGGTACCTGCTGAGGCACGTGGTGGACCGGGGGATCCGCTGCCTCGGCATCGAGCCGTCGGTGAACGTCGGCGCCGCGGCGCGCGACGCCGGCGTTCCCACGCTCACGGAGTTCCTGTCCCCGGACACCGGCTCCGCCGTCCGCGCCGAACACGGCCCGGCGGACCTGGTCGTGGCGAACAACGTGTACGCGCACATCCCCGACGTCGTCGGGTTCACCCAGGGGCTGCGCGCCCTGGTCGCCGACGACGGCTGGGTCTCCATCGAGGTGCAGCACCTGCTGACCCTGATCGAGGAGAACCAGTACGACACGATCTACCACGAGCACTTCCAGTACTACACGGTCGCGTCGGCGATCCGAGCCCTTGCGAGCGGTGGACTCACGCTCGTGGACGTCGAGTTGCTGCCCACGCACGGCGGCTCCATCCGGCTGTGGGCCCGGCCCGCCGAGGTCGCCGGCGAGCCGAGCGGGCGGGTGGCCGACGTACTGGACCGGGAGAAGGCCGCCGGGCTGCAGGAGCTGTCCGGGTACACCGAGTTCTCCGCCCGCGTGGCCAAGGTCCGCCGGGACCTCCTGAAGTTCCTCATCGAGGCGGCCGAGCGCGGCGAGACGGTCGTCGGCTACGGCGCCCCGGGCAAGGGAAACACCCTGCTCAACCACTGCGGCATCCGACCCGACCTGCTCCCGTACACGGTCGACCGCAACCCGTACAAGCACGGCAGGTTCACCCCGGGCACCCGCATCCCGATCCTGCCGCCCGAGCAGATCAGCACCGACAGACCGGACTACGTGCTCGTCCTCCCGTGGAACCTGCGGGACGAGCTGGTCGAGCAACTGTCCTTCATCAACGACTGGGGCGGCCGACTGGTCTTCCCCATTCCGGAACTGAGCATTGTCGAGGTCAAGTCATGAAGGTCGTTCTGTTCTGCGGCGGTTACGGACTGCGGATGCGCAGCGGAACCTCCGACGACATGCCCAAGCCGATGGCGATGGTCGGCCCGCGGCCGCTGATCTGGCACGTCATGCGCTACTACGCGTACTACGGGCACACGGAGTTCATCCTGTGCCTCGGGTACGGGGCGCACCACATCAAGAACTTCTTCCTCAACTACGAGGAGACGACGTCCAACGACTTCGTGCTGCGGGGCGGGCGGACCGAGCTGCTGTCCACCGACATAGCCGACTGGACGATCACCTTCGCGCAGACCGGCATCGAGTCACCGATCGGGGAGCGGTTGCGCCGGGTGCGCCACCACCTCGACGGCGACGAGATGTTCCTCGCCAACTACGCCGACGTGCTCACCGACGCCCCGCTGCCGGAGATGATCGAGAAGTTCGCTCAGCGCGACGCCGGTGCGTCGATGATGGTGGTGCCGCCGCAGTCGTCGTTCCACTGTGTGGACCTGGGCGAGGACGGCCTGGTGGGGGGCATCACCGCGGTGAGCGAACTGCCGCTGTGGGAGAACGGCGGCTACTTCGTGCTCCGCCAGGAGGTCTTCGACCACATACCGGAGAACGGCGACCTGGTCGCCGACGGATGTGCCCAACTGGCCAAGCAGGGACGGCTGGTGGCGCACCAGCACCGCGGCTTCTGGAAACCGACCGACACGGTGAAGGAGCGGGCCGCGCTCGACGAGGCGTACGCCCGCGGTGACCGCCCGTGGGCCGTGTGGGAACACGACGGCGCGGGGGTGAGGGCGTGATCCGGCTCGGGGCCGGGCGCCGCCTGGACCGGATCGTCGCGGTGGGCGCGCACTGCGACGACATCGCCATCGGCGCCGGCGGCACACTGCTGACGCTGTGCAGCGCGCAGCCCGGTATCCGCATCGACGCGCTGGTGCTCTCCGGCGGCGGCACCGACCGGGAGCAGGAGGAGCGGGCCGCGCTCGCCGCCTTCTGCCCGGGCGCCGACCTGCGGCTGACCGTACTCAAGCTGCCGGACGGGCGGATGCCCGCGCACTGGGAGGAGGCCAAGGCCGCGGTCGAGGAGCTGCGCGAGCAGACCGAGCCGGACCTGGTTCTCGCCCCGCGTACCGATGACGCGCACCAGGATCACCGCGGCCTGGCGCGGCTGCTGCCCACCGCGTTCCGCGACCACCTCGTGCTCGGCTACGAGATCGTCAAGTGGGACGGCGATCTCGGCCGTCCGTCGGCGTACCAGCCGCTGTCGCCGGAGATCGCCGAACAGAAGGTGCGGCTGCTGCAGGAGCACTACCCCTCGCAGCGGCACCGGCCCTGGTACGACCGCGAGGCCTTCCTCGGTCTCGCCCGGATCCGCGGCATCGAATGCCACGCCCGCTACGCCGAGGCGTTCGCCGTCACCAAACTCACGCTCGACCTGGGGGACTGAACTTTGCGCGTACTACTGACCGGACACCAGGGCTACCTGGGCACGGTAATGGCCCCGGTCCTCGCGGCCGCCGGGCACGAGGTCGTCGGTCTCGACGCCGGCCTGTTCGCGGACTGCGTCCTCGGCCCGACGCCCGCGGACCCGTCCGGGCACCGGGTGGACCTGCGCGACGTCACGGCCGAACACGTGGCCGGGGCGGACGCCGTGATCCACCTGGCCGCGCTCTCCAACGACCCGCTGGGATCGCTGGCGCCGGACCTCACCTACGACATCAACCACCACGCCTCCGTACGGCTGGCCCGGCTCGCCCGTGACGCCGGAGTGCGGCGCTTCCTGTACGCGTCCACCTGCTCGGTCTACGGCGCCGCAGGCGACCCCGACTTGTCGAACTTGGTGGCCGAGGACGCCCCCCTGCGCCCGGTGACGCCGTACGCGGAGTCCAAGGTGCGGGTGGAGGACGACCTGCACGCGCTGGCCGACGACGACTTCACCCCGGTGTTCATGCGCAACGCCACCGCCTTCGGCTTCTCGCCCCGGCTGCGCGCCGACATCGTGCTGAACAACCTGGTGGGTCACGCGCTGCTGTCCGGCGAAGTCCTGGTGATGTCCGACGGCACCCCGTGGCGCCCGCTGGTGCACGCCGGCGACATCGCACGGGCCTTCACGGCCGCGCTGACCGCGCCGCGCGAGGCGGTGCACGACCGGGCGTTCAACATCGGCAGCGAGATCAACAACGTCACGGTCGCCGAGATCGCCGAGCAGGTCGCCGAGGCGGTGACCGGCTCGAAGGTGGTGATCACCGGGGAGACCGGTGCCGATCCGCGCTCGTACCGGGTGGACTTCTCCCGCTTCCGCGCCGCGATCCCCGGCTTCGACTGCGAGTGGACGGTGAAGCAGGGCGCGCTCGAACTCGCCGACGCCTACCGGAAGTTCGATCTGACCAGGGAGGACTTCGAGCGACGCTTCACCCGCCTCGCCGTGCTGCGCGCGGCGTCCGAGGCCGGCGCCGTCGACGACACCCTTCGGTGGAGCCGATGACCTCGGCCGGCGCGCAGATGCACGAGCTGGTGGAGCGGTTGTATCCGCTCTGCCGGAGCATCACCGGCGACGGTGTGCGCGCCACCCTGGACATCGTCAACGAGTACGTCCCGCTGCAGGTGCACGAGGTACCGACGGGGACTCAGGTCCTCGACTGGACGGTGCCGCAGGAGTGGAACATCCGGGACGCGTACGTCGCCGACTCGGCCGGCAACCGGGTCGTCGACTTCGCCGCGTCCAGCCTGCACGTGCTCGGCTACAGCGTGCCGGTGTCGAAGACCATGCCGCTGGCCGAGCTGCGCGACCACCTGCACACCCTGCCGGACCACCCGAACTGGGTGCCGTACCGCACCAGTTACTACCAGCCGGAATGGGGGTTCTGCCTGGCACAGGAGACCCTGGACGCGCTGCCGGACGGCGAGTACGAGGTGCGCATCGACTCCACACTCGCCGACGGCCACCTCACCTACGCCGAGCACGTGGTCCCCGGGCAGGTCGCCGACGAGGTGATCGTCTCCTGCCACACCTGCCACCCGTCGCTGGCCAACGACAACCTGGCCGGCATCGCGGTGGCGACGTTCCTGGCCCGCGCGCTCGCGCAGGAAACGCCGTACTACACCTACCGGTTCATCTACGCGCCCGGCACCATCGGGGCGATCACCTGGCTGGCCCGCAACGCGGAGCGGATCGAGCGGGTCAAGCACGGGCTCGTGCTGGCCTGCGCCGGCGACGCGGGCCAACTGACGTACAAGCAGAGCAGACGCGGCGACGCGGAGATCGACCGGGTGCTGCGGCACGTGCTGGCCGCCTCCGAACGCCCGCACCACGTCACCGAGTTCACTCCGTACGGCTACGACGAGCGGCAGTACTGCTCGCCCGGGTTCGATCTCGGCGTGGGCTCGCTCAGCCGGACCCCCTACGCCGGGTACCCCGAGTACCACACCTCGGCCGACAACCCGGACTTCGTCTCCCCAGAGGCGATGGCTGACACCCTTGCGGTCTGCCGCGAGGCATTCGCCCTGCTCGACCGCAACCGGCGGTACGTCAACCTCAGCCCCTACGGCGAACCACAGCTGGGCCGACGTGGGTTGTACGACGCGCTCGGCGGCCGCAGCGACACCAAGCAGGCCCAGATGGCCATGCTCTGGGTGCTCAGCCTCTCCGACGGCGAGCACAGTCTGCTGGACGTCGCCGAGCGGTCCGGACTGCCGTTCGACACCGTCGACGTCGCGGCCGACGCCCTGTGCGGCGCCGATCTGATCAAGGCATGACGCCGATGACCATCGAGGGGGAGAAACCGCAGACAACGGCGTCACCGGCCGGATCCGCCCGGCGGGCCCTCGTCGGCCGGCTGTCCTGGGGACTGGCAGACCAGGCGGCCTCCAGCATCAGCAACTTCGCGGTGGGCATCTATGTGGCCCGCTCGCTGGGGGTCACCGCGTTCGGCGTGTTCAGCCTCGCCTGGGTGACCTACGGCGTGGTGCTCAACGTCTCCCGAGGCCTTGCCACCGACCCGCTCGTCGTGCGCTTCAGCGGCGTGCCGGAGTCGTCTTGGCGCGGGGCGGTGGCCCGTTCGACGGGTACCGCGCTCGGCGTCGGTACGGCCCTCGGAGTGGTGTGTCTGGCGGCCGGACTCGGCCTCGGCGGCCGGGTCGGGCCCGCCTTCGCCGCCCTCGGTGTCATGCTGCCGGGGCTGCTGCTCCAGGACGCCTGGCGGTTCTCGTTCTTCGCCGCCGGCAACGGGCGGAAGGCGTTCGTCAACGACGTCGTGTGGGGCATCGCACTCGTTCCGGCCATGGTGGTGGCGGCCCATGTGGGCACCGTGGCCGCCTTCGTGCTCGCCTGGGGCGCGTCCGCCACGGTGGCGGCGGGGTACGGCTGCGTCCAGTCCGGCATCCGGCCCCGGATGACCGAGGCACGCGGGTGGCTTCGCGAGCAGCGCGATCTCGGCTACCGGTACCTGGTCGAGAACGTCAGCCTCAGTGGCGCGAGCCAGCTGCGGGCGTACGGGCTCGGCGCGATCGTCGGGATCGGCGCGGTGGGTGCGGTGCGGGGCGCCGAGCTCCTGATGGGCCCGTTCCTGGCGGTGCTCATGGGCCTTTCCCTGGTCACCGTCCCGGAGGCGGCACGGGTGCTGCGGCAGGCCCCGCAGCAGCTCGGGAAGTTCTGCCTCCTCCTTGGCGGCGGGCAGGCCGCCGGCGCGCTCCTCTGGGGCGCGGCACTGCTGTTGACGCCCGGCCGGTTCGGCGAGCTCGTGCTCGGCGGCGTCTGGCACTCCGCTTCGCAGCTCATCGTGCCGATCACCTTCAGCGTCGCGGGCGCGGGCCTCGGCACCGGCGCGGCGGCCGGGCTGCGCGCGCTCGGCGCGGCCCGGCGCAGCCTGCGCTGCCAGCTGTTCGCCTCCGCCTGCTATGTCGGCGGCGGGCTCGGCGGTGCGGCCGTCGGCGGCACGGTCGGCTCGGCCTGGGGCGTCGCCGCCGCGACCGTCAGCGGCTCGGCCGTGTGGTGGCTGCAACTGCGGTCCGCCCTGCGCGAGCGCCACCGCAATCCCATCCCCGAAGCGAGGACCTCATGACCGACCGACCCAGGCTGAGCATCGGCCTGCCCGTGTACAACGGCGAGGAGTACCTGGCCGAGTCGCTCGACGCCCTGCTCGGACAGACCTACGAGGACTTCGAGCTGCTCATCTCCGACAACGCCTCGACCGACGGGACCCAGGAGATCTGCCGCCAGTACGCCGCGAAGGACTCGCGCATCCGGTACCTCCGGCTGCCCCGGAACATCGGCGCCACGCCGAACCACAACCATGTGCTGGCCGAGTCCCGCGGCGAGCTGTTCAAGTGGGCCTCGCACGACGACCTTTACGGCCGGGACCTGCTGCGGCGCTGCGTCGAGGCGCTGGACGAGCGGCCGGACATGATCCTCGCGCACACCGGCCAGGCGGTCATCGACGGCGACGGCCAGGTGAAGGTCCCCTACGAGTACACGCTCGCCACCGACTCCCCGCACGCGCCGGACCGCTTCCGCAGTCTGCTGTTCGAGCCGGGCGGCGACGACTTCTACGGCGTGATGCGGACCGACATGCTGCGCCGGGTGAAACCGATGGACAGCTACCACCACGCGGACCGCACGTACGTCGCCGAGATCACCCTGCACGGGCCCTTCCACCAGGTGCCGGAGCTGCTGTACTTCCGCCGCGACCACCCCACCCGCGCCGAGCGGGCGAACCCGTCCAAGCGCTCCCGGTGCGTCAACCTGGACCCGCGCCGGGCCGGCCCGCTGCACCCGACGCCCCGGCTGCTCGCCGAGTACGTCTGGGGCTTCGCCTCGGCGATCCGGCGGGCGCCGCTGTCCCCGGCCGACCGGCGCGCGTGCTACCGCCACCTGGCAGCGTGGATGACCAGCCGGGTCCGGCCGGGCGCCGGCGAGCGGGTCGAGGACCGCGCCCCGGTCGACCCGGCCCGGCTCACGGTCTCCGTGGACGCCCTTGTCGCCGGCCGTGAGGGGAGGCAGGCATGACGTCCGCGGACGAAACTCCGGTGCGAGTCGGGGTGTTCGGCCTGCTCGGCTCCGGCAACCTCGGCAACGACGGGTCGCTCGAGGCCGTCCTCGGGTACCTCCGCGCCGAACACCCGGGGGCGGTCGTGGACGCGCTGTGCGGCGGGCCCGAGGCCGTGACGACCCGGTACGGGATCCCCGCGACGCGGCTGCACTGGTACCGCGGGGAATACCGGACCGCGTCGCGTGCGGGCGCGATCGCCGGGAAGGGTCTGGGCAAACTCGTCGACGTTGTCCGCACCGCCGCCTGGGTGCGCCGGCACGACGTGGTGATCGTCCCGGGCATGGGCGTCCTGGAGGCCACGCTGCCGCTGCGGCCGTGGGGCTTCCCGTACTCGCTGTTCCTGCTCTGCGCGAGTGGCCGGCTGCTGCGTACCCGGGTGGCGCTGGTCAGCGTCGGCGCCGCGACGATCGGCAACCGGCCGACCCGGGCCCTGGTGCGCTGGTCGGCGCGGCTGGCCACCTACCGGTCCTACCGGGACGCGCAATCCCGCGACGCGATGCGGGCGATGGGCGTGGACACAGCGCGCGACGAGGTCTACCCGGACCTCGCGTTCTCCCTGCCGATACCGCCGGCGAGCGCGCCCTCGGGCCCGCCGGGCCCGGTCTGCGTCGGCGTCATGGACTTCCATGGCGGCAACGACGACCGCGCCCGGGCCGATGAGATCTACCGGCGTTACCTCGGCGGGACGATCCGGTTCGTCCGCACGCTGGTCGAGGAGGGCAGGCCGGTCCGGCTGCTCACCGGCGACGAGTGCGATGCCTCGGTGGTCGCCGCGATCCTCGACGCGGTTGACTCACCGCTGGTCACTGCCGCCGAACCGGCCTCACTGGCCGACCTGATGAAGGAGATGGCGGCCGCCGACACCGTGGTGGCAGTCCGGTACCACAACCTGATCTGCGCGCTGAAGACCGGTACGCCTGTGCTCGCCCTCAGCTATGCGGCGAAGAGCGACGCGCTCATGGCACAGATGGGGCTCGGCGCGTACTGCCACCCGGCGGGCGAGGTCGACGCCGACCGGCTGCTCGAGCAGTTCCGGGCGCTGGAGAAGCGATCGGCCGAGCTGCGGCAGACACTCATCGAGCGGAACCAGGCCGTCGCCCGGCAACTCGAGCACCAGTTCACCGCCTTGACCGCGGCCCTGTTCCCGGCGACCGACCACCCCCACGCCCACGCTCGGCAGGAGGCTCCATGAAAGCGACCGCAGTCCCGGAGATCGCCGGCGCGTACCTGTTCGAGCCGACGCCGTACGCCGACGAACGCGGCTTCTTCTGCCGCACCTTCGACGCCGACGTGGTCCGCTCGGTGGGCCTCGACCCGAACGCCTTCATTCAGGACAGCGTGTCCCGCTCGGTCCGGGGTGTGCTGCGCGGCCTGCACCTGCGCTCCGGCGCCGGCGAGGCCAAGCTGGTGCGGTGCTCGTACGGGAGGATCTTCGACGTCGTCGTGGACCTGCGGACGGACTCGCCGACCTACCGCAACCGGGCCTTCTTCGAGCTGTCCGGCGAGACACAGACGACCCTGTACATCCCGGCGGGCTGCGCGCACGGCTTCCAGGCGCTGACCGAGACCGCCGACACCTCGTACCGGATCGACCGCCCGCACGATCCGGCCGAGGACGTCACGATCGCCTTCGACGACCCGGAGCTCGCCATTCCCTGGCCGCTGCCGGCCACATCGATGTCCCAGCGGGACCGGGAGGCGCCGAGCCTCGCCGAGGTCCTGAAGCAGAAAGAGAGCTGAAGTCACCGTGGACACCGAAGAGTTCCGCCTGCCCCGGTCGCGGACGGCGAACGAGCGGCTGCACGCCATGATCCCCGGGGGCGCGCACACCTACGCCAAGGGTGACGACCAGTACCCCGAGAACCTGGCCCCCGTCATCAGCCACGGCCGCGGCGCCCACGTGTGGGACATCGACGACAACCGCTACATCGAGTACGGCTCCGGCCTGCGGTCGGTCAGCCTCGGCCACGCCCACCCACGCGTTCTCGAAGCGGTGCGGCGGGAACTCGACCGTGGCAGCAACTTCGTCCGGCCGTCCATCGTGGAGCTCGAGGCCGCGGAACGCTTCCTGGCCACGGTGCCGACCGCCGAGATGGTCAAGTTCGCGAAGAACGGCTCCGACGTCACCACCGCCGCGGTGCGCCTCGCCCGCGCCGTCACCGGGCGCCCGCGGGTGGCCATCTGCGGCGACCACCCGTTCTTCTCCGTCGACGACTGGTTCATCGGTACGACGCCGATGTCCGCCGGTATCCCGGCGGCGACCACCGAGCTCACGGTGGCGTTCCCCTACGGGGACTTGGCCGCCACGGAGGAGTTGCTCACCCGGTACGAGGGCGAGGTCGCCTGCCTGATCCTCGAACCTGCCGGCCACACCGAGCCGCCGCCCGGGTACCTCGAGGGCCTCCGCGAACTGGCCGACCGGCACGGCTGCGTACTGATCTTCGACGAGATGATCACCGGCTTGCGCTGGTCCGAAGCGGGCGCCCAAGGCCTGTACGGCGTCGTCCCCGACCTCTCCACGTTCGGCAAGGCGCTGGGCAACGGCTTTGCCGTCTCCGCGCTGGCCGGGCGCCGCGAGCTGATGGAGTGGGGCGGGCTGCGTCACTCCGGCGATCGGGTGTTCCTGCTGTCCACCACCCACGGTGCGGAAACGCACTCCCTGGCAGCCGCGATGGCCGTACAGACCACCTACGTCGAGGAGGGCATCACGGCGCGGCTGCACGCCCTCGGCGAGAGGCTGGCCGCCGGTGTTCGCGACGTCGCGGTGAGCATGGGCGTCAGCGACCACATCGTCGTCCGGGGCCGGGCCAGCAACCTGGTCTTCGCCACCCTCGACGAGAACGGGCAGCCGTCGCAGCAGTACCGCACCCTGTTCCTGCGCCTGCTCCTCGCGGGCGGAGTGCTGGCCCCGTCGTTCGTGGTGAGCAGTGCGCTCGACGACGCCGACATCGACCGCACCGTCGACGTGGTGGCCCAGGCATGTGCGGTGTACCGCAAGGCACTTGACGCCGCCGACCCCACTCCCTGGCTGGCCGGGCGGCCGGTGAAGCCCGTATTCCGCCGCTTGGTGTGACGAGACGAGACGAGACGAGACGAGACGAGACGAGAGGTGACGTGGCGTGGCGTGGCGTCAGCGACGCTCCCGCCGACCGGCGCCGGCCGTCCGATAGCCCAGCCGGTCGGCCGTCCGATCGCCCAGCCGGTCGGCCGTCCGGTCGACCAGCCACGCGGTCGCCGGTATCACCACCAGCGCGGTGCACCAGCCGCCGAGGACGTCGGTCGGGTAGTGCGCGCCCAGGGCGACCTGCGCCCAGCCCATTGCGGCGCCGGCGACCAGCGCCGCGGCGAGCACGAGTGAGGTGCCGGCCGTCCTGCCGAGGCCGAGCCGGCCGGTCGCGAGCAGCGCCACCACGAGGGCGAGCGCGGTGAGGAAGGCGGTGTGCCCGCTCGGGTAGGACAGGTTGCCGGCGCCGTGGATGGTGCGCCCTACCAGGTGCTTGAGCAGCGTCGCCGTCCCCACGGTGATGCCCGCACCGGCAACGACGAGCACCACCGCGCGAGGACGCCGAAGCAGCAGGCAGCCCGTCACAGCGGCGACGATCAGTATCGCCGCTCCGGCGGGGTTCCCCCAGAAGTCCATGAACAGAGCGACGCGCCGCCACGGCGGCCGCACACTGTCCGCCGTCGGCTTGACGATCCACCTGTCCACCCCGCTGGGCTCGCTCTGGCCGGCGTACAGAACCCCGAGCGCGACGACGACCAGCGTGGCGAGGGCCGCGATCAGCCCGAGCCACGCGCGCAGCGACGGGGGCAGCACCGCGGGCGCCGACCGGCCGGTCACCCGCCCACCGCGTCCGGTCGACCTGCGGAAATGGCCTTCTTGTCCGCCGTACGCAGCGTCGGACGTTGCGGGATCATGTCGCCGCCCTGCCGGCGCCGCAGGACCGCAACAAGGCGCTGACCTCGTTGGGGGAGCCGGCGACCGCGTCCCAACGGCGATCCAACGCGAGCCCCTCCGTCGTGTCCGACCCACCCTCCAGCGACCACAACCGACCCGCGGACACCCGTTCCTGGCCTGTACGACTCGCGGCAAACCGCCGTCGGACGGTCACGGAGTGTGAGCCGCGCCCTGTTTCGTAGCGTCTCTGAAGCCATATTCATCATCTTGGCGTACGGAGACGTACGAGCAGTGCCAAAACAACTCCGCAAGGAAAGAGCGGAGTTAAAGCTGGGGTCAACAAGATCTTGAAGGCCCCTTTGGTGGCTCTTGCCCACGAGACCGACGGCCCCTGCCCAGCACGACCTGAACGACGAATGTCAGTGCTGCGTCCTACTCTCGCCATATGACCTACAGCGTCTGGCACAGGGGCCTCGGCGTCACGCTCGACCTGACCGAGGCGGATCTCGGGCACCCCGAATACCCGCGGCTGCTCGACGAGATCTACGGCAATTACGAGCCGGATCTTCTGTACTGCCTGGAAGCCCATGAGGCCGAGGGGTTCATCTGCCCCGGCTTCATGGCGATCCGCAAGGTCAACGGCCGGCCGCACGCCATGCACGTGGCAAAAGGGGAACGCCCGGAGACAAGAGCCGAAAGCGATCTCCACAAGGCGCTCGGGGAATACACCGCCAAGGTCGCCTCGGGAGAGGGTTTCCAAGTGACGCGAGCGGAGGGGGCCGAGCGCGGAAAGCACCGCACGGACGTGACCGTGGAGGGCGCCGACAGGCACCGGCTCGCGTACGAAATACAACTCGCGGCCATAGCCGGCGGTTCCGTGGACGAGCGCACCCGCGGCGCGCTCCAGGACGGGCTCACCCCGCTGTGGCTCGTCAACAACGAGAACGCGATCCCCATCGACCGCGCCCCCTGGGCCCGTCTGAACGTACAGAGCTGGCGGGACGTCACCGACCGCGCGGCCCTGCCGGTGCGCGGCGGCATCAAGCAACTGCACATGTCCCGCTGCGACTGGAGCAATCCGGTGCCCTGCCCGCAGCAGGGCACCGGCCGATGCGGCGGACGGCACGGACTCTGGGAACCGGTGCGCGGGCTCTATTACGACGACGTCATCAGGCGCACGGGCACAGGTGAACTCGTCTCGCTCTACATGCCGCATCCGGCCGGCCGCCGCGGATGGCACATGTGGGTCACGCCGACGGACAAGGAGGAGTTTCTCGAAGGCAGGCCCGAGCCTTTGCCGGGTCTGCCGACCGCGCGCCGGGCCGGCGATCCGGCACCCAATTCCGTTCCTCGTCCGGCCGATTGGCCGATCGGTGACGGCATGGAGACGGGAGTCCGGCCCGAACTCACCCGAGCGCGCGACGACGGGCAGCCCATCGACGCGTCCGGGTGGCACACGGAACCGGGGCCGTCCGCATTCTCCCGTCCCTTCACGGTGGGCGAATTCGTCATTCCCGGTGATCTGGTCGCCGCCCGGCGGACGTTCACGCGGGCGCTCGAGCACTGTGCGGACGTCGCCTCGCACCTGCCGAGCGGCGCGGACGTCGCGGCGGGGCGCGCGGAGATCTCCGGCGCACAGCGGGAGCGCCTCGCGGACGCGCGGGAGCGGTGCAGGCGTCTCGCCGAGGAGATGCACACCCATCCCTGGTGGGAGACGGTCGGCGACCGGCACGCGGCCCGGGAGGCGCTGACCCACGCGGCGACTCACGACACCGTGGTCTAGGTCGACTCACGACTCCGGGTTAGGGCGAATCACGACTCCGCGACCTGGACTGTCTGTCCAGGCACTGGACTGATGGTCTAGTCTCGTGAGGGTGAGGACGTGTGGATCGCCGGAGGACGGGGAGCACGGCATGGCCACTGAAGACCTGCTCGATGCCGAGCGGGATGCGATCATCGCGGCTCTCGGACCCGTCGTCGACGGCATCGTGGCGACGTTCGGCCCGGTGTGCGAGGTGGTCCTGCACGACTACCGGCAACCGGAGAAGTCGGTCGTCGCCGTCGCCGGCTCGGTGACCGGGCGGGCAGTGGGCGGGGCGATGAGCGAGATCGGCATGAGGGTCCTCGCCCGCGGCGACGAGGCGGCCGACGACCTGAACTACGTCACCCGTACCGGGGCCGGAAAGCTGGTCAAGTCGTCCACGATGGTGCTGCGCGACTCCACGGGAGCGGTGTTCGGCGCCCTGTGCGTCAACGTGGACATCACCGCGGTGAACGAGGCCCATGCCCTGCTCGGCGCCCTGGTCGGCCCCGCCCCCGGAGCCGCCGAGCAGGCGCCCGTCACCGCTTTCGGCAACGACATCGACTCCGTCGTCGACGCCATCCTCGACGCCCACCGGATCGGGCGGCACCAGAGCTGGGCCGGACTGGACCGCGCTGAGCGCCTCGACCTGTTCCGCAGCCTCGACGAACACGGCGTGTTCGCCGTGCGCCGCGCGGTCGAGCAGGTCGCCACCCGGCTCGGCATCTCCCGCGCCTCCGCCTACAGCTACCTCTCCCAGTCCCGAGCCGCCGCCGACCCGACCCCCGCTGGAGGACACGCGTGACGACCACCACCCCGCCGGTCACCCTCGACGCCGTCCGTGCCGCCGCCGCGCAGCTCAAGGGCGTCGCGCACCGCACCCCGGTGCTCCGCTCACGGACCCTCGACGCGCTCGTCGGCGCCGAGGTCCACCTCAAGTGCGAGAACTTCCAACGCGTAGGCGCCTTCAAGTTCCGCGGCGCCTACAACGCGGCCTCCCGGCTCACCCCGGAGCAGCTGGCCCGGGGCATCGCCGCCTACTCGTCCGGCAACCACGCCCAGGCCGTCGCCCTCGCCGCCCGCGAACTGGGCACCACCGCCGTCATCGTCATGCCCGAGGACGCCCCGCGCTCGAAGCGGGAGGCCACCGAAGGCTACGGCGCCGAGATCGTGACGTACGACCGCTACACCGAGGACCGCGTCGCCGTGGCCGAAGCCCTGGCCGCCGAACGTGGTCTCGCGCTCATCCCGCCCTACGAGCACCCGCACGTCATGGCAGGACAGGGCACAGCGGCACTCGAACTCCTCGAAGAAACAGGGGAGTTGGACGCACTCGTCGTGCCCGTCGGCGGCGGCGGTCTGATCGCCGGGTCCGCCACGGCGGCCAAGGGCCTGTACGCCGGGATCCGCGTGATCGGCGTCGAGCCGGAGGCCGGGGACGACACCAAGCGGTCCCTGGAAGCGGGGCGGCGCGTCAGCATCCCCGTGCCGCGCACCATCGCCGACGGGCAGGCCCTGCACACGCCCGGCGAGCTGACGTTCTCGGTGAACCGGCGGCTCGTCGACGGCATCGCCCTGGTGTCCGACGACGAGATCCGCGACGCCATGCGGTTCGCCTTCGAGCGCCTGAAGATCGTCGTCGAGCCGAGCGGAGCCACCCCGCTGGCCGCCCTGCGCGCCGGGCGTGCGGGTCCTCTCCCACGCCGGATCGGGGTCATCGTCTCCGGCGGCAATGTCGACGCGGACCGCTTCGCCCAGCTGTGCGGCAGGGAGACCGGACAGCCGGGCTAGCGGGCGTCGGGCCGGACGGCCGTCAGGCCCAGAACTCGTTTCCCGCTTCGATGTTCTCGACGCACTCGTCGAGATCGGTGATCTTGTCCCCGACGATCCGGAAGACGATGCCTCCCGTCTCGTCGAGCCGCTTTCCGCCCCGCTGGGCGGTGAAGTGGTGCAGGGAGACGGCATGGCCGCGGCCATCGACGAGGACGTTGCGCAGCTCGACCTGCATGGTCCCGTTCGTCTCCTCGCCCAGCCGGCGGTAGTAGTCGAGGATGGCGTCGATTCCCTTGAAGTCTCCGGACAGTGGGTGGGTTCCGGGTACGTGATGCGTGGCATCGCTCGCCGTCAGTGAGCGCAGGGTGTCCATGTCCCCGCGCGAAAAGGCGTCGTAGCCCTTGCGTACGAGTAGTGCGTGGGCGTGTTCAGCCACGGTGATCGCCACCTTTCTGATGGTTCGGCGATTGCGGCCTCTGTGCACCATTGTCTCCTCGTTCGGCCGGATTGTCCGCTCGTTCGGCGTTTGTTGTGGTCCCCGGATGGCGGTGCCGGGTGGACGGGCCGACGATGGTGTGGTGGAGGGGGCTCGTAATGGAGGGAGCCGACATGATTGAGATCAAGGCCGTCGACAAGCCGGACGAGCGGCGCGACTTCCCGCGCGGACACCTCGAAGCGGTCCATATGACCGGGCTCGACTTCGCCGTGGCCACCTTCGAACCGGGCTGGCGCTGGACCGAGTCCGTGGCGCCCCTCGCCGGCACGGACACCTGCCAGGTCCATCACAACGGGTACTGCCTCCAGGGGCGCATGCGCATACGGATGGACGACGGCGCCGAGCAGGAAATCGGAGAGGGCGACGTCTTCGTCGTCTCGCCCGGTCATGATGCCTGGGTCGTCGGCGACGAACCGTGCATGGTGTACGACTTCGCGGGCGGCATGGCAACGGACTACGCGAAGGCGAAGGACTAGGACGACGTCAACGGCTGCCGGTCCGGTCAGACCGGCAGCAGGCGTGCGACCAAGGCGCTGAGCTGGCGGGCGTTGCGGCACTCGTACATCTCGACCAGCTCGGCGTACTCGGGTGCGGCGGAGTCGCCCGTTCCCCACTGGGCGTGCGGCTCGGGGTTCAACCAGTAGAAGCGGCGGGCCCGTTCGGCGACGTGCCGGACCGCCGCCAGGTTCGGGTCGCTCATGTTCGTACGGGCGTCGCCGAGCACGAACACCGTCGTGCGCGGGCCGACCGCGTCGCCGTACCGCTCGGCGAACTCGCCCAGCGCGACGCCGTAGTCGCTGCTGCCGTGCCAGCCCGTGAGCGTCGCCTCCGCCCGGATGCGGGCACCCAGCCCACCCGGGTCGGCCGCGCCGTGCGCGAGGAGAGGGGTCACCTCGTCGAGCCGGTTGACGAAGGCGAACACCCGCACCTTGCTGAACTGGTCGTGCAGGGCCTGCACCAGCAGCATCGTGAAGTCCGAGAACCCGGACACCGACCCCGACACGTCGCACAGCAGCACGAGTTCGGGCCGCACGGGACGGCGCCTGCGCAGCATCGGCTTCATCGGCACCCCGCCCGTCGACAGCGACCCGCGCAGGGTGCGGCGCAGGTCGATGCTGCCGCGGGAGGCACGCCGCCGGCGGGCCGCGAGGCGGGTGGCGAGCTTGCGGGCGAGGGGCTGAACCGTCCTGCGCAGCTCGGCGAGTTGGAGTTTGCCGGCGTACAGGAAGTCGACCCGGTCGGGGGTCGTGGCCACCGCGCGCCGGGCGAGTTCGTCCCGGTCGCGCTGCTCGGCGACCCGGCGCCGCGCCTCCGCGGCCACCTGCCTGCGGAACGTCTCGATACGCCGCCGGATCTCGTCCGCCAGCAGCCGGTCGGTGAACCCGGAAGCGGCGTTCTGCGCGCGGACGATGTCGCGGACCCGGGCGAACAGCGTGTTCGGGCGGAGCCGGTCGAGGGTCTGGTACGACGACCAGCCGTCCGAGCCCGGTGTGGAACCGTAGCCGCCGAAACCGTCGACCGCCTCCGCCGCCAACTGCCCCGTCAGGACGAGGTCGCCCGCGGCGAGCGCAGCCGCGAGACGGTCCCGCAGGTCCTCCCTGTCCGCCGGCCCGCCCTCGGGCCCGCCGACGCCGCGCGGGAAGTACAGGTCGAAGACCGGGTCGAACACCTGCCGCTGGGTCGTGCCGTGCAGCAGCGTCGCGGCCAGCCCCTCGCGCAGCAGCTCACGGTCCGCGAGGCCCAGCGCCGCCACCGCCTGCGCCGCGTCCACGGTCTCGCCGGTGCCGATCCGCATGCCGTGCGCGCGCAACGCCCCGACCAGAGAGGTCAGACGCTCCGCCACGCCGGGCGCGGTCACACGGCGTCCAGGTCGAGCTTGGCCGCCGCCTTGAGGACGTCGTCCTGGTGCTTGAGGAGGACGCCCAGGCTGTCGCGTACGACGGTCTCGTCGAGGGTGTCGGCGCCGAGCGCGAGGAGCGTGCGCGCCCAGTCGATCGTCTCGGAGACCGACGGGACCTTGCGCAGATCCATGGCGCGCAGTGCACCGACCACCCGGACCACCGAGGTGGCCAGTGCCTCGTCCAGATCGGGCACCTTCAGCCGTACGATGCGACGCTCCAACTCCTCGTCGGGGAAGCCGATGTGGAGGAACAGGCAGCGGCGGCGCAGCGCCTCGGACAGTTCGCGGCTCGCGTTCGAGGTGAGGACGACGAAGGGGCGGCGGGTCGCGCTGATCGTGCCCAGCTCGGGGACGGTGACCTGGAAGTCGCTCAGCACCTCCAGGAGTAGGCCCTCCACCTCGACGTCCGCCTTGTCGGTCTCGTCGATCAACAGCACCTTGGGGTCGTCGCCGCGGATGGCGGTGAGCAGCGGACGCGTCAGCAGGAACTCCTCGCTGAAGATGTCCGTGCGCGCCTCGTCCCACGTCTCGTCGCGGCCCGCACTGATGCGCAGGAGCTGCTTGGCGTGGTTCCACTCGTACAGCGCCCGGGACTCGTCGACGCCCTCGTAGCACTGCAGCCGGACCAGCCGCGCCTGAGCCACCTCGGCCACGGCCTTGGCGAGCTCCGTCTTGCCTACTCCGGCGGGGCCCTCCACCAGCAGCGGCTTGCCCAGACGGTCGGCGAGGAAGACGGTCGTGGCCACCGCGGGCGAGGCGAGATATCCGGTGGCGGCGAGACGCGCGGAGACGTCGTCGACGGATGTGAACAGCAACGGGGCCTCCAGCTCGGCGCGGACGGGATCCACTGCGGATCGGATCCAATGAGGGTCGGATCTACTATCTAAGCGCTTGTTCACCCTCTCTGTCACGTGACTCCCGTCTCGGCGACCTCGGTAGACCGATCGGTTTCCATGCTCGCGCCCACGGAGGTAACCTCGCCGTATGGCCACGACAGACAACGCGTCCACGAAGGACCGGCTGCTCGACGCGGCGGCCGAGCTCTTCTACCGAGACGGCGTCTCCATCGGCGTCGAGGCGCTGTGCCGGACGGCCGGTGTCTCCAAGCGGTCGATGTACCAGCTCTTCGCCAGCAAGGACGAGGTCCTCGCGGCGAGCCTGGAGCGCCGTGCTCCGGGTTACGCGGCGCAGCTCGCGCCCGGCCCGGACGACGCCGGCACGCCACGCGAACGCATCCTGTACGTCTTCGAGCGTGCGGAGGCGCTCTCGACCGCGCCCGAGTATCAGGGCTGCCCCTTTCTGGCCGCGCTGGTCGAGCTGAAGAACCCCGACCACCCGGCGAGCGTCGTGGCCCGCAGCGCCAAGGAGCGTCTGAAGGACGCGTTCCAGGTGCAGGCGGAGCTCGGTGGCGCGCGGGATCCCGAGCTCCTCGCCCGTCAGCTGATGCTCGTCTTCGACGGCGCGAGCGCCCGCGCCGGCGCCCGCATCGAGACGCTGGACGGGCTGACCCTCGCGACCGTGACGACACTGCTGGACGCGGCGGGCGTGCAGTAGCCGGAGGGGATCGCGACGGTCGGGGGGAGCGCGCCAGCCACGAGGCAGGGACCGCGACGCCCGCCAGACGGATGCCGATGTCCTGGTAGGGCAGCACCCCCGTACGGGTCACCACAACGAGCCGACCCCGCGCCCCGCCCGGTGCAATGGACCCGTGACCGCGCCCCCGGACGACTGCCTCGCGCGCAACGAGTGGATCTGCGGTGAGTACCTGACCACCCGCCGCCAGATCCTCCTCGACGCGGTCCTCCAGCACCTGCAGCTCACCGTGATCTCGGTGCTCGTCGGCCTCGCCCTGGCCATCCCGCTGGCCGTGCTGGCGCGCCGCTGGCGCTGGTCGGCGGGACCCGTCCTCGGTGTCACGACGATCCTCTACACCATCCCGTCCCTGGCCACCTCGGACACCTCGAAGCTCAGGTCGTCCACCGCCGTCGTACCGTCCGGATACCGCTTGGTGACCTGCTCGAACCGGATCATGCCCTCACGCCAACCGGGCCGGTTCCAGCCTGCCCTTCAGCGACGTCCCACCGGCTGACCGCTCACCAGCACCACCTCCAGGGTGCGCGGACCGTGCACCCCCTCGACCCGGTCCAGCTCGATGTCGCTGGTCGCCGAAGGACCGGAGATCCAGGTCAACGGGCGGGCCGGGTCGAGGCGTTCGAGGGCCTGGGAGACAGAGGAGACGACCTGGTCCGGGACCCGTACGACACAGATGTGGTGGTCGGGGACGAGGGTGATCCGGCGGCGGCCCTGGTCCGGGCCGCCGTCCAGCACGATGGTGCCGGTCTCGGCGATGGCGACCGCGCAGCCGGTGACCACGCTCTCGACCGTGTCCAGGTCATGGGGTGTGCTGACAGCGCGGTCGTGGACGCGGGTGGGATCGGCGGCCGACATCCACTCGGGCGGCAGCCCGGGCGGTACAAGCACATACTGCGGTCCCCGCTCGGCGAGCAACCGCATGATGAGGTAAGGCAGTTCCTCCGGGTCGGTGCGGTGCACGATCGCCCGGTAGTCCGCCAGGTTCTCGGCCAGCAGATCCACCGTCTGCTCGACACTCCGGTCGCCGTGCTCGCGCAGATAGTCGCGCCGAACCGCCTGCTCGTACGGCGTGTCGTCCTGTCGTACGTCCGCGAGCGCGCGCCGCACGCGGCCCAGCACCCGTTCCCTGCTGCTCACTTCGCGCCACCCTTTCCGCCTTGCGTGCGCTGCCACCAGTCGCGGAACGGTTCCGCCGGGACCTTGGGCAGGTCGCGGCTGTCGCTCCAGGCCTTGCCCGGTCCGGGGAGCGTCCGCGGATGCAGACGGCGGGTGCCGGAGGCCAGCCGCTGGCCGGTGCGCAGGGCGCCCGGGTGCGTGAACGCCCAGCGCGCCGCGCGCATGGCAGCCCGCTCGGCGGCATGCCCCTTCGCGGGCTGCAACACCACCTTGTTGCCCTCGCGGATCACCTGCCCGCCCTCCACGACCCGCTCCCGCAGATGGACCAGGACCTCGGGGATGTCGATGGCGACCGGGCACACCTCGTAGCAGGCACCGCACAACGTCGAGGCGTACGGCAGTGAGGCGTCGATCTCGCTTGCGGTGCCCCGGAGTTGGGGGCTGAGGATGGCGCCGATCGGGCCCGGGTAGACAGAGCCGTAGGCGTGGCCGCCCGCTCGCTCGTACACGGGGCAGACGTTGAGGCAGGCCGAGCAGCGGATGCAGCGCAGCGCCTGGCGGCCGACCTCGTCTGCGAGGGTGTCGGTGCGGCCGTTGTCGAGCAGGACCAGGTGGAAGTTCTGCGGACCGTCCTCGTCCGTGGTGCCCGTCCACATGGAGGTGTACGGGTTCATGCGCTCTGCCGTGGACGAGCGGGGGAGGGTCTGCAGGAACACCTCCAGGTCCCGCCAGGTCGGCAGGATCTTCTCGATGCCGACGACCGAGATCAGCGTCTCGGGCAGGGTCAGACACATCCGCCCGTTGCCCTCGGACTCGACGACCATCAGGGTGCCGGTCTCGGCGACCATGAAGTTGGCGCCGGAGATGCCGACCTTGGCCCGCAGGAACTTCTCGCGCAGGTGCAGACGGGCCGCCTCGGCGAGTTCGGCGGGCGTGTCGGTCAGGCCCTCGGGGGCCGGGCGGCCCCACTCACCCATCTCCTTGCGGAAGATGTCGCGGATCTCGCCGCGGTTGCGATGGATGGCGGGGACCAGGATGTGCGAGGGCCGGTCCTTGCCCAACTGCACGATCAGCTCGGCGAGATCGGTCTCGTAGGCGCGGATGCCCTCGGCCTCCAGCGCCTCGTTGAGCCCGATCTCCTGCGTGGCCATCGACTTGACCTTGACGACCTCCGACTCGCCCGTCTCCTTGACCAGTCGGGTCACGATCCGGTTGGCCTCGTCGGCGTCGGCGGCCCAGTGCACGATGCCGCCCGCGGCCGTGACCGACTCCTCCAACTGCTCCAGATACCGGTCGAGATGACGGAGCGTGTGGTCCTTGATCCGCTTGCCCGCCTCCCGCAGTTCCGCCCAGTCGGACACCTCCGCCACGGCCTTCGCCCGCTTGGCGCGGATGGTGTGCGTCGCATGCCGGAGATTGCCGCGCAGCGTCTGGTTGTTGACGGCCTCGTGCGCGGCCTTCGGAAAGGCCGGCATCCCTACGAACGTCCCGCTCATGCCGCCGGTTCCTCCTCCGTGCTCGCCAGGATCTCCGCGATGTGCACCGGCCGCATGCCGGTGCTCAGCCGCGCCATCGTGCCGCCGATGTGCATCAGACAGGAGTTGTCGGCCGCGCACAGCACCTCGGCGCCGGTCGATTCGGCGTTGCGCACCTTGTCCGCGCCCATCGCCGCCGAGACGTCGGGGTTCTTCACGGCGAAGGTGCCGCCGAAGCCGCAGCACTCGTCGGCGCCCGGCAGCTCGACCAGCTCCAGCCCTTTCACGGCCTGGAGCAGCCGGCGCGGCCGGTCGCCCAGTCCCAGGCTGCGCAGGCCGTGGCAGGTCGGGTGGTATGTCACATGGTGCGGGTAGTACGCGCCGACGTCCGTCACTCCGAGCACGTCCACCAGGAACTCCGTGAGCTCGTACGTCTTCGGGACGACCGGCGCCAGCGTCGCCGCGAGGGTGTCCCCGCGCCCCTCGGCCCGCGCCCGCTCACCCATCCGCGGATACAGCTCCCGCACCATCGCCCCGCACGACCCGGAGGGCGTCACGATCGCTTCGTACTCCCCGAAGACATCGGAGAAATGCCGGGCCAGCGGCTCTGCCTCGTGCCGGTACCCGGTGTTGTAGTGCGCCTGCCCGCAGCACGTCTGGGCCATCGGGAAGTCGACCTCGACGCCCAGCCTGGTCAGCAGTTTCACCACGGCGCGCCCGGTGTCCGGATAGAGCGTGTCGTTGACACAGGTCAGGAACAGGGCGACACGCATCGCGGCTCCTTGTGATCGATCATCGGATGAGTGCAGCCTAGTCCGGGCGTCGGCCGCGAGGGAGACCCCGTCAGCTTCCGGCGAGCCGGGCCTGCGCCTCGCGCCACCGTGCGGTGTCGCCGCGCGGCTCGTACCGGGTGAGTGGCTGCGTACGGGTGAGCAGGCGCCGCATGCCCGCGAGGTCGCCGACGAGCCCGTGGGCGCGGGCCTGGACGAGGACGTTCCCCAGCGCCGCCGCCTCCGTCGGACCGGCCACCACCGGCAGCCCGCACGCGTCGGCGGTCAGCTGGCACAGCAGCGCGTTGCGGGTACCGCCGCCGACGACGTGCACGACGTCCACCGGGTGGTCGGCCAGCCGCTGCGCGTCCTCGACGGCACGGCGGTGGGCCAGGGCGAGCGAGTCGAGGATGCAGCGCGTGATCTCGGCGGGCGACTCGGGCACCGGCTGCCCCGAGGCGCGGCAGGCCTCGGCGATCCGCTCCGGCATCCGCCCCGGCGCCAGGAACACCGCGTCCCCCGCGTCCACCACCGACCGCAGCGCGGGCACCTTGGCCGCCTCCAGCAGCAGCGCTGCCAACTCCGGTTCGCCCCAGGCCCGTACGCACTCCTGGAGCAGCCACAACCCCATGATGTTCCGCAGATAGCGGACCGTGCCGTCCAGCCCCAGCTCATTGGTGAAGTTCGCGGCCCGGCTCTCCTCGGTCAGCACGGGCGCGCCCAGTTCAAGGCCGGCCAGCGACCAGGTCCCGGTGCAGATGTACGCGAACCGCTCGCCGCCGGCGGGAACGGCGGCCACCGCGGACGCGGTGTCGTGCGACCCGACCGCCGTCACCGGCACCGGACCCGTCAGCCCGGTCTCCTCCAGCACCTCCGGCCGCAGCACGCCCCCCGGATCGCCCGGCTGCCGCAGCGGCGCGAACAGGCCGAGGTCGATGCCCAGCCGCGAGGCGACGTCGTAGGACCAGTCGCGCGTGAGGGGATCGATCAGCTGGGTGGTCGAGGCGTTGGTGAGCTCGGTGCCCTGCTCGCCCGTGAGCCAGTAGGACAGCAGGTCGGGGATGAGCAACAACCGCTCGGCATGGGCGAGTTGGGCCGACTCCCGGGCCGCCGTCAATTGGTACAGCGTGTTGAAGGGGGCGTACTGCAGCCCGGTCGCCGCATACAGCTGCTCGGCCGGCACGGTCGACCACACCTTCTCCGCCACGCCCTCGGTACGGGAGTCCCGGTAGTGCACGGGACTGCCGAGCAGCGCCCCGTCGGCATCGAGCAGACCGTAGTCCACGGCCCAGCTGTCGATGCCGACGGAATCGACCTGCCCCCCGGCCCGCAGTCCGTCCAGGACACCCCCGTACAGAGCGAGGATGTCCCACCGCAGTCCCTCGGGCACCCGAACGGGCCGGTTGGGGAAGCGGTGCGCCTCCGTCAGCTCCAGGCTGTCGGGGCCGACGCGGCCGACCATGACACGCCCACTGGACGCGCCGAGGTCGACCGCGGCGTACGACTTCACGGACGCGCTCATCGCAGGAAGGCGGCCGCGACGCCGGCGTCGACCGGGACGTGCAGCCCGGTGGTGTGCGTCAACTCCCCGCCCGTCAGCGCGAAGACGGCGTTCGCGACGTGCTCCGGCAGCACCTCCCGCTTGAGGATGGTCCGCTGGGCGTAGAACTCGCCCAGCTTCTCCTCCGGCACCCCGTACACGGCTGCCCGCTGCGCACCCCAACCGCCCGCGAAGATCCCGGAACCACGCACCACACCGTCCGGGTTGACCCCGTTGACGCGGATGCCGTGCTCACCCAACTCGGCCGCCAGCAGACGTACTTGATGGGCCTGGTCGGCCTTGGTGGCCGAGTAGGCGATGTTGTTGGGCCCGGCGAACACGGCGTTCTTGGACGCGATGTAGACGATGTCGCCACCCAGCTCCTGCGCGGTCATCACCCGTGCCGCCTCACGCGAGACGAGGAAGGACCCGCGGGCCATGATGTCGTGCTGCAGGTCCCAGTCGCGCGCCGAAGTCTCCAACAGCGGCTTGGAGATGGAGATCCCGGCGTTGTTGACCACGAGGTCGACCCCGCCGAAGGCGAGCACGGCGGCCTTGAAGGCCGCGGCGATCTGCTCCTCGGACGTGACGTCCACGGCCACGGCGACGGCCTTGTCGGGGCCGCCCAACTCCTCGGCGACGGCTGCCGCGTTCTCCGCGTTGAGATCGGCGACGACGACACACGCCCCCTCACCGACCAGCCGCTGCGCGATCGCCTTGCCGATCCCGCTGCCCGCGCCGGTGACGAGGGCGATGCGCGTCGCCAGCGGCTTGGGCTTCGGCATCCGCTGAAGCTTGGCCTCCTCCAGCGCCCAGTACTCGATCCGGAACTTCTCCGACTCCTCGATCGGCGCGTATGTCGACACGGCCTCCGCCCCGCGCATCACGTTGATGGCGTTGACGTAGAACTCGCCGGCCACACGGGCGGTCTGCTTGTCCTTGCCGAAGCTGAACATGCCCACACCCGGCACCAGCACGATCGCCGGGTCGGCGCCGCGCATGGCGGGGGAGTCGGGCAGGGCGTGCCGCCGGTAGTAGGCGGCGTACTCCTCGCGGTACTCGGCGTGCAGTTCCTTCAGCCGCGCGATCGCCTCGTCGAGGGGAGCGGTCGGCGGGAGGTCGAGCACGAGCGGCCGGACCTTCGTCCGGAGAAAGTGGTCGGGGCAGGAGGTACCGAGCGCGGCGAGCCGCGGGTGCTCGGCACGGGCCAGGAACTCGAGCACGACATCGGAGTCGTCGAAGTGCCCGACCTGCGGCCTGTCCTGAGAGGCGATGGCCCGCACATACGGCGCCAACGCCGCCGCCCGCTCCCGCCGTTCGGCCTCGGCCGGCCCCTCGTACCCCTCGATCACGGGCCCGAAGGGCTCCGGCTTCCCGCGCTCGGCGAGGAACGCCTCGGCGGTACGGATGATGTGCAGCGAATTCCGCTCGCACTCCTCCGACGTGTCACCCCACGCCGTGATCCCGTGCCCGCCCAGAACACACCCGATCGCCTGCGGATTGGCCTCCTTGACCGCCGCGATGTCCAGCCCCAACTGGAATCCGGGCCGCCGCCACGGCACCCACACCACCGTGTCGCCGAAACACTCGGCGGTCAGCTTCTCCCCGTCGGCGGCACAGGCGAGCGCGATCCCGGAGTCGGGGTGGAGGTGGTCGACATGCGCGGCCTCGACCAGCCCGTGCATGGCGGTGTCGATCGAAGGAGCGGCCCCACCCTTGCCATGCAGGCAGTAGTCGAACGCGGCGACCATCTCGTCCTCGCGCTCGACGCCAGGGTAGACATCGACGAGCGCCCGCATACGGTCCAGCCGCAGCACCGCCAGTCCCGCCTCAGTGAGCGTCCCGAGGTCACCGCCGGACCCCTTGACCCACATCAACTCGACGTCACCACCGGTGACCGGGTCGGTATCGGTGCCCTTCGCCGAGGCGTTGCCACCGGCGTAGTTGGTGTTCCGGGGATCGGAACCGAGCCGACGGGACCGAGCCAGGAGGGCAGCGGCTTCGGGGTGGGGTGCCATGTCCATTCAGTCCTTAAAGAAGATTCGGATGTACGGCGCCCCGTCAGGGGCGCGGGGCTGTGCAGATGTGTGGCTCCGCCGTCTGGGCGCGGCCGGCCACACATGGCCCGCAGTCGGCAGTCGAGAGAACCGGCGGACGCGAGCCAGAAGTCACGCTCCCCATCCGGCCTGCTGTCCACCGACCCGCTCGGCAACGATCTTCTCGGCCCATCCGGAGCGGCGGTAGGCGGCGATCGGGTCGGGGTCGAGGCCCATCTCGTCCCGCACTTCGGCGAGCAGCGGTCGTACGTCGGTGTTGTACGCGTCCATCAACACGGCGTTCGCTTCCAGCACGTCACCGCCGCGCTGAGCCGCCGCCAAAGCCTCCCGGTCGACGAGGAGTGCCTTGGCAGTCGCTTCCTGGACGTTCATGACGGAGCGGATGATGGCGGGAATCTTGGCTTCGATGTTGTGGCACTGGTCGAGCATGAACGCGATGTCGGATGTGAATCCTCCGCCCCGGATCACCTCGTACATGATGCGGAAGAGTTGGAAGGGGTCGGCGGCGCCGACCATGAGGTCGTCGTCGGCGTAGAAGCGGGAGTTGAAGTCGAAGCCTCCGAGCTTCTGCTCTCGCAGCAGCGTGGCGACGATGAATTCGATGTTGGTGCCGGGCGCATGATGTCCGGTGTCCACCACGACCTGGGCCTTCTCGCCCAGTTTCAGGCAGTGGGCGTATGCGGTTCCCCAGTCGGGGACGTCGGTGGCGTAGAAGGCGGGCTCGAAGAACTTGTACTCCAGCAGCATCCGCTGCCCGTCTCCGAGTCGTTCATAGACGGTGCGGAGGGCCTCCGCGAGTCGGTCCTGCCGTTCGCGGAGGTCGTCCTGCCCGGGGTAGTTGGTCCCGTCGGCGAACCACAGCTTCAGGTCCCTGGAGCCGGTGGCGTCCATGATGTCGACGCACTCCAGCAGATGGTCGACGGCCTTCCGCCGCACCGCCGGATCGGTGTTCGTGACGCTGCCGAGCATGTACGCGTCGTCCTGGAAGACGTTGGCGTTGATGGCACCCAGTGCGACCCCGTGCTCCCGGGCGAACGCCGCGAGCTTGCCGTAGTCGTCGACCTTGTCCCACGGAATGTGCAGGGCGACCTTGGGCGCCACACCGGTGAACTCGTGCACCTTGGCGGCGTCCGCCAGCTTCTCCCAGGGATCGCGGGGGACTCCGGGCTGGGCGAACACCTTGAAGCGCGTACCGGAGTTGCCGTAGGCCCACGACGGGGTCTCGATCCTCTGGGTCGCGAGGGCTGCCTTTACGGCGGACAGGTCTGGCATGACCACCTCTGAACACTGTGCTGAAACACTGTTTGAATCGTTTCAGGGAACCTAGCCGCACCGCTGGGACGGCGTCAAGATGTCGGCGCACCCGCCTCCGGGGATCTTGCGTGAGAGGCGAACGTTCCGTGCCGGAACTCTTGACGGGGCGGCGAACCGGCCTCACGATGCCGTGAAACGTTTCATCGCCGCTGTAGGGCTGGCTACAAGAGCGGGTTACACGTGTCATCCCCGGCATGGCACCGTTCTCTCAGCAGTTCTCTCAGCCCTCTCCGTCCCCGATCTCCCTCCCCGAATCTCCCCTCCCTGATCCCCCTCCCTCGTCTCCCGTCCCCACCTCCCCGAAAGGCCGCCCTGATGAGCAACGACGCCATCTCCAGCGGGCCCGGCAAGCCCCGAGTGACCCGCGCCCAGTGGCGCCTGGCCGCCTTGTCCGGCATGGCCTCCTACCTGGACTCCGGCATCATCGTGTCGTCCGGCCTGTCACTGGGCCTGTGGCAGAGCCGCTTCCACCTGTCCTCGTGGGGCCTCGGCGCGCTGAGCGCCGCCCTGACCTTCTCCATCGCCATCGGCTCGCTGGTCGGCGGCCGCCTCGCCGACCGGTTCGGCCGCAAGCGCGTGTACGGCATCGACATCCTCGTCTACGCCGTCGGCGCCGCTCTGCTGGTCTTCGCCCCCAACAGCGCCTTCCTCTACGCCGGCATGATCATCGGCGGTCTCGCGGCCGGCGCCGACCTGCCGACCTCGCTCGCCATGGTTTCCGAGCACTCCCCGCGCTCGGTCCGCGGACGTCTGATCGGCGCGACGCAGACCATGTGGGTCGTCGGCATCACGGCCACGATCGTGATCGGCTTCGGCACCTCGACGCTCGGCTACCTCTCCGCTCAGCTCCTGTTCGCCCACCTCGCCGTCGTAGCCCTGGTCAGCTGGGTGCTGCGCAACCGGATGAGTCTTTCGCCCGTCCTGGAGGAGGCCGAGCGCGGCGGCGGTGGCGAGGGCATCGCCGCAGGGGCACTGCGCCGCCTGGGCGCCAGGCCGATCCTCGTCCCGCTCCTGGCGACCGGCGGCTTCTACCTCGCCTGGAACCTCGCCGCCAACACCATGGGCCAGTACGGCACGTACTTCCTGACCACCGTCAGCGGCGCCTCCCAGACCCTCGCCACGGGCCTCGGCCTGGCGACCCTCCCGCTCGGTCTGGTCTGCTCGCTGGCCTTCGTACGGCTGGCCGACACTCCTTGGCGCGACCGCCTCTTCTACATCTGCGCGGCGCTCCAGGTCCTGGCCTTCGCCGTGGCCGCCGCGACCGGCGGCGCAGTGATCGCGGCCATGGTCTTCTTCATGATTCTCTACAACGTCGTCAACCAGTTCGCCGGCGAGGCGAACTACAAGATCTGGTCCCAGGAGGCCTTCCCCGAGGAACTCCGCGCCACCACCCAGGGGTTGACCTACGGCCTCAGCCGGGCCCTTTGCGGTCTCGCCGGTCTGGCCACCCCCGCCCTGATGGCGGCCAGTGGGTCGGCCGTGCTGTGGATCACCACGGCGTGCGTGGCGGTCTCCGGTGCGATCGGTGTGTGGATCGTCCGCAGCATCGCTCCGCAGGGGCGCGGTACGACGGCGCGGACCGCGACTGCCGCCCTGGAGAAGGAATCCATCTGACTGCGGCGGGGGAGGTCTGACCTCCCCCGCCCCACCCGTCCTCGGCCCTCCCGCAGAAAGTGAAGTCGTGAAAGTCACCGCTCCCGTTCTGGAACACCACCGCGAGCCGCTCGGTATCGGCGAGCCCCGCCCGCGCCTGAGCTGGCGCACCGAGACGGACACACCGGGCTGGACGCAGGAGGCGTACCGGCTCGAGATCACCGGCACCGACGGCTCCGTCCTCATCGACACGGGGCGCGTGGAGAGCGCCGACTCGGTGCTGGTGGAGTGGCCGGGCGAGGCGCTCGGCTCCCGCAGCCGGGTCGGAGTACGCGTGCGGGTCTGGGGCGAGGGCGCCGAGGCGTCCGCCTGGTCGCCGCTCACCTGGGCGGAGACGGGACTGCTCGCCCGTACCGACTGGACCGCCCGGCCCGTCACCCCCGACCGCGAACCCGCCGACGCCCCGCTCCCGGTGGCGCTGCTGCACCGCACCTTCACCCTCGACAAGGCGGTGGCCTCGGCCCGTCTGCACATCACCGCGTACGGCGTGTACGAGGCCGAGATCAACGGAACCCGCGTGGGTGACCACGTCCTCGCCCCCGGCTGGACCTCGTACCACCACCGACTGCGGTACCAGACCTTCGACGTAACGGAGCTGCTGCACGAGGGCGACAACGCGATCGGCGCGTTCCTGGGCGAGGGCTGGTACACGGGCCGGCTCGGCTTCCACGGCGGCCGGCGCAACCTCTACGGCGACCGCCGCGCCCTGCTCGCCCAGTTGGAGGTCACCCACCCCGACGGCACCGTCACCACCCTCGGCACCGACGAGACGTGGCGCGCCACGACCGGCCCCGTCCTGCGCTCCGAGCTCTACGACGGTGAGGCGTACGACGCCCGGCTGGCCCGCCACGGCTGGTCCGAACCGGGTCACGACACCTCCGACTGGTCGGCCGTCACCGAACTCCCGCCGACCGAAGCCGAGTTGGTGGCGCCGACCGGCCCGCCCGTGCGCCGCACCCAGACCCTGACCCCGGTCGACGTCATCACCACACCGTCCGGGAAGACCGTTCTCGACTTCGGCCAGAACCTGGTCGGACGCCTGCGCATCCGCGTCTCGGGCCCGGCCGGCCACACCGTCACCCTGCGCCACGCGGAAGTGCTGGAGCACGGCGAACTCGGCATCCGGCCCCTGCGGGTCGCCCGCGCCACCGACACGTACACGCTCGCCGGTCGCGGCGTGGAGACGTACGAACCCCGCTTCACCTTCCACGGCTTCCGCTACGCCGAAGTCGAGGACTGGCCCGGACAGTTGGACCCCGCCGCGGTCGAAGCCGTCGTCCTGCACACCGACATGACCCGCACGGGATGGTTCGAGTCCTCGCACGAGCTCGTGAACCGCCTGCACGAGAACGTCGTCTGGGGCATGCGCGGCAACTTCCTCGACATCCCCACCGACTGCCCCCAGCGCGACGAACGCCTCGGCTGGACCGGCGACATCCAGGTCTTCGCCCCCACCGCCTCCTTCCTCTACGACTGCTCGGGCATGCTCGGCGGCTGGCTGCGCGACCTCGCCGCCGAGCAGCTCCAACGGCCCGATGGAGTACCGCCGTTGGTGGTGCCCGACGTCCTGCCCGGCGGCTTCGGCGACACCCCGCACGCGGTGTGGGCCGACGTCGCCGTGCTGCTTCCCTGGACGCTGTACCGGCGCTTCGGCGACCTGGAGGTCCTGCGCACCCAGTACCCGAGCATGCGCGCATGGGTGGAGACCGCCGCCCGACTCGCCCAGGAGGGCGGCGGATTGTGGCGGCAGGACTTCCAGCTCGGCGACTGGCTCGACCCGGCCGCCCCGCCGGACGCCCCGGGAGACGCCCGCACCGACGGCGACCTCGTCGCCAACGCCTACGTCGCCCGCTCGGCCGACGTACTCGCCGAGACGGCACGGCTGCTGGGGGAGAAGGAGGACGTCCTACGGTACGAGGAGCTCGCACAGGCCGTACGGGCGGCGTTCGCCGACGAGTTCGTCACCCCGGGCGGGCGGATGTCGAGCGACGCGCAGACCGCGTACGCGCTGGCCCTGTGCTTCGCGCTGCTTCCGACGGAACGCCAACGGCAGGGTGCCGCCGAGCGGTTGGCCCACATCGTGCGCAAGACGGGCTTCCGGATCGCCACCGGATTCGCCGGTACGCCGCTGATCTGCGAGGCCCTGTGCGCGGGCGGCGCGCCGCAGCTCGCGTACCGCATGCTCCTCGAACAGGGCTGCCCGTCCTGGCTGTACCCGGTGACCATGGGCGCCACCACGGTGTGGGAGCGCTGGGACTCGATGCTGCCCGACGGGAGCATCAACCCGGGTGAGATGACCTCCTTCAACCACTACGCCCTCGGCGCCGTCGCCGACTGGCTGCACCGCACGGTCGCCGGTCTCGAAGCCGCCGAGCCGGGTTGGCGCCGGCTGCGCATCGCACCGGTTCCCGGTGGCGGCCTCACCTTCGCGAAGGCCGCCCATGACACGCCGTACGGCCGTGCCGAGGCGGGCTGGCGGATCGTGGACGGCACGCTGGTCGTCGAGGTCCTCGTGCCGCCGAACACCCGGGCCGAGGTCCAACTCCCGGGCGACACCGAGCCGTTCGAGGTCGGCGCGGGCCGGCGTACGTTCCGCAGGCCGTACACCGCACCCGCCTGGCCGCCGGCCGCGATCCGGCATCCCTTCGCCGGGCCGGAGGAGTAGCCATGGGGTGGTGCTCAGGCCAGGAAGGCCGGCCTGAGCACCACCTCGCACCACTGGCGGAAGCCGGTCGGCGCGGGCTGCGCCGTGCGGTGCTGCTCGTCGTAGGCGCCGGCGTTCTGGGCGACGGCCATGTCGATCAGGCCCTGTGCCCACGCCTCGCTCGCCCCGTGCTGCAGCGCCCTCTCCCGGTATGCCTCGATACCGGCCTGCCGGTAGCCGACCGGCCGCTCCAGCACCTCGGAGACGACCTGCGCCATCCCCTCGGGAGTCAAGGCGTCCGGGCTGACGACCGGGACACCGTTCTGCCCGCCCCACGAGTCGTCGAGCAGCAGCTCGGCGGCTTTCGCCGCGATGTCGCGCGTGGCGACGCACGGGAGCACGCGATCCCCGAGCTGCGGCCAGTGGAACGCGCCCTGGTTCCTGATCGCCTCGACCTGCCAGAGCAGGTTCTCCATGAAGGCGGGAGGCTGCAGCGCCCGGTAGCTCACCCCCGTGTCCTCGATCATCCTGTCCTTGGCCACCGACGCCGACAGGTGCCCCGCGTTCCTCTCGATCCCACTGCCCATGGTCGAGATCGCGACCACGCGCTTGACGCCGTGGCTGCCGATCGCGTGGCACGCCGCCCGGGTGTAGTCCACGTAGTGGCCCTCGACGCTCTCCGCGCGCTGGTCCGGCGGCACCAGCCAGAACACGGCATCCGCACCCGCGAACGCCTCCATGACGACATCGAGGTCACGGTGCGACCCCTGGACGACCTCGACGCGCTCCCGCACACGCGGGGACAGCCGGGAGGGGTCGCGAACGATCACACGGATCGGCTCGTCGCCGTCGAGGAGACCGTCGACGACCTGTCGGCCGATCTGACCGGTGGGTGTGGTGATGACAAGCATGAAGAAGCTCCAAGAGGGCTGGCTGGCAAGGCGGTTGACACCCTTCGGCCGCCAGTTGAACCAGTTGGACGGACCGTGGCACCGCGTGCTTCGATCCTGCGGTGCGCCCCTGCCGGACGGAAGGATCGACAAGATCCCGCTTGTTACCCTCTGGGTAATACCGAAAACGGAGGTGCGGGTCGTGGAATCCCGATCACTGCGCTACTTCGTCGCCGTCGCCGAAGAACTCAACTTCGCCCGCGCCGCCGAACGGCTGGGCATCTCCGCCCCGCCCCTCTCCCGCGCCATCCGCAAACTCGAAGCCGACCTGGGCCTCACCCTCTTCGAGCGCACCACCCACAGCGTCGAACTGACCGCCGCCGGTGCAGTCCTGCTCGGGGAGGCCAGGATCGCGCTCGACGCCCTGCAGGCGGCCGGACGCCGGGCACAGCGCGCGGCCGCCCCCGAAGCGAAGCTCGTCCTGGCCATCAAGGCCGACGGCGACGGGGGCCTGCTGGAACCCATCCTGGCTCGCTACGCGACCGAGCCCGCAGGCCTCCCTGTCACGATCCGCCTCGCCGGCTGGGGCGACCAGGCACGCCTGCTGCGCCAGGGCGAGGCGGACGCAGCCCTGATCTACGAACCGTTCGACCACACGGGCCTGGACGCCGAAACGGTCACCGTCGAACCCCGCCTGGCCGCCCTCCCGGCCACCCACCCCCTGGCCGCCCGCGACCACCTCACCCTCACCGACCTGGCCATCCCCGGAGTTGAGCCCGGCCGCCTCGACGGCCTGACCCGCTACCTCGAAACGATGGTCGAGCGCCACGGCATCGCCGACCTGTCGCAAGTGCTCGCGCTCGTCGAACTGGGCGAGATCGTGACGCTCCTCCCCGAATCCGTCACTGCCCGGTACCCCCGCCCAGGCGTCGTCTACCGTGCGCTCCCGGACACCCCACCGGCGACGTTGTCGATCGCCTGGCCCCAGCAGTCCCGCTCGACGGCCACCGCCGCACTGGTCCGCGCGGCGACGTCGGTGATCCCCGACGCAATGTCGGCCGCCGAACGCGCGGACGTGTTCCGCAGGCCCGCGCCCCGCTAGGGACGCGGGCCTGCGTGAATGTGCGGCTCCGCCGCGTGGGCGCGACCAGCCACAAGAACGGCCGGCGGCCTGCAACCAACAGAACCCGGCAGACGAGAAGGAGCGGTCACGCTCCCCATCCGGCCTGCTGTCCACCGACCCGCTCGGCAACGATCTTCTCGGCCCATCCGGAGCGGCGGTAGGCGGCGATCGGGTCGGGGTCGAGGCCCATCTCCTCGCGGACTTCGGCGAGCAGCGGTCGTACGTCCGTGTTGTATGCGTCCATGATCACGGCGTTCGCCCCGAGCACGTCACCCTCTCGCTGGGCAACTGCCAGCGCCTCCCGGTCGACGAGGAGTGCCTTCGCGGTGGCCTCCTGGACGTTCATGACGGACCGGATGATCGCGGGGATCTTGGCCTCGATGTTGTGGCACTGGTCGAGCATGAACGCGACGTCGGAGGTGAATCCTCCGCCCCGGATCACCTCGTACATGATGCGGAAGAGCTGGAAGGGGTCGGCGGCGCCGACCATGAGGTCGTCGTCGGCGTAGAAGCGGGAGTTGAAGTCGAAGCCCCCGAGCTTCTGCTCCCGCAGCAGCGTGGCGACGATGAATTCGATGTTGGTGCCGGGCGCATGATGTCCGGTGTCCACCACGACCTGGGCCTTCTCACCCAGTTTCAGGCAGTGGGCGTATGCGGTTCCCCAGTCGGGGACGTCGGTGGCGTAGAAGGCGGGCTCGAAGAACTTGTACTCCAGCAGCATCCGCTGCCCGTCTCCGAGTCGTTCGTAGACCTCGGCGAGCCCTTCCGCGAGTCGGTCCTGCCGCTGGCGGATGTCGTCCTGCCCGGGATAGTTCGTGCCGTCGGCGAACCACAGCTTCAGATCCGTCGACCCGGTGGCGTCCATGATGTCGACGCACTCCAGCAGATGATCGACAGCCTTCCGCCGCACCGCCGGATCCGGATGGCAGATGCTGCCCAGCTTGTAGTCGTCGTCCTGGAAGGTGTTGGAGTTGATCGCCCCCAGCTTCAGACCATGGTCCTCGGCGAATTTCGCCAAGGCTCCGTAGTCGTCCACCTTGTCCCAGGGAATGTGCAGGGCAACAGTCGGCGCGACACCGGTGACGGCATGCACCTGCGCTGCATCGGCCAGTTTCTCCTGCGGTGTGCGGGGAACGCCCCGCTGCGCGAACACCTTGAAACGGGTCCCCGAGTTCCCGTACGCCCACGACGGCGTCTCGACTGCCTGGGTCTTCAGCGCGGCTTTCACCGCGGCGAGCTCGGTCACTTCAGGGCTCCTGTGACGTCGGGCCGGAACGGCATTCGGATGAATCGATTCAGGACGGGAAGCTTAGAGCCCCCGGTAGGGGTGTCAAGCGTTCCGGCAAAGGCTGTTGCCTGTGGCCTGACCGTGACCTTTGGCTCTCGAAGGACTCTCGAAATTTTTTCGAGGCGGACCCATTGACGTGACATGGCCCTCGCGCCTAACGTCCCGGCAACCAAGTTGAAACCTTTCACGACGCCGAGAGCCCCTTGTCGGCGACGTCGAGGAGCCCCTCATGACCCACCCGTCCGACACGGGTCCGGCCCCGGTGCTGGCGCTCGAGGACATCTCGAAGTCCTTCGGCGCGGTGCGCGCCCTGCGGGACGTTTCCCTGGAGCTGTTCCCCGGCGAGGTGCACGCGCTCGCCGGTGAGAACGGCGCGGGCAAGTCGACCCTGATCAAGGCCCTTGCGGGTGTGCACCGGCCCGACACCGGCCGGGTGCTGCTCGACGGTGAACCCGTCGTCTTCCATGGGCCCGGCGACGCCCGCGACGCGGGCATCGCCGTCATCTACCAGGAACCCACGCTCTTCCCCGACCTTTCGATCGCCGAGAACATCTTCATGGGCCGCCAACCGCGGCGCGCTCTCGGCCGTATCGACCACAAGGCCACGCACACCGCGACGCTGGCCCTGATGCAGCGCCTCGGCGTCGAACTCGACCCCGACCGCCCGGCCCGCGGCCTGTCGATCGCGGACCAGCAGATCGTCGAGATCGCCAAGGCCCTCTCCTTCGAGGCCCGCGTCCTGATCATGGACGAGCCGACGGCCGCGCTCACCGGCAGCGAGGTCGCCCGGCTCTTCGGCGTCGTACGTGCCCTGCGCGAACAGGGCGCCGCGGTGCTGTTCATCTCGCACCGGCTGGAGGAGATCTTCGAGATCTGCCAGCGGGTGACGACCCTGCGCGACGGCGCCTGGATATCGAGTGAGCCGATCGAGGGCATGACCGAGGACGATCTCGTACGGCGCATGGTCGGCCGCGACCTCGACGAGTTGTATCCCAAGCAGGACGTCAAGCCTGGTCAAGTCGCCCTTAGCGTACGGCGGTTGACCCGCGAGGGCGTGTTCACCGACGTCTCCTTCGACGTGCGGCACGGGGAGATCGTCGGTCTCGCCGGGCTCGTCGGCGCGGGCCGTACCGAGGTCGCGCGGGCCGTCTTCGGCATCGACCGCTGGGACGGCGGCGAGGTCGAGGTCCAGGGGCGCAGGCTCACTAACGGCGCCCCCTCCACCGCCATGGCCGCCGGACTGGCCCTCGTCCCCGAGGACCGGCGCGCCCAGGGCCTGGTGATGGGCATGTCCATCGAGCGCAACATCGGCCTCACCGGACTTCGTACGACGGTGAGGGCCGGCCTCGTCGACCGCGGCGCCGAGCGCAGCCGCTCCCTCGACTGGGCCGTCAAGCTCCAGGTCAAGTACGCCCGGATCGCCGACACCGTCAACACCCTCTCCGGCGGCAACCAGCAGAAGGTCGTCCTGGCCAAGTGGCTCGCCACCGGCCCCAAGGTGCTGATCGTCGACGAGCCGACCCGCGGCATCGACGTCGGCACCAAGGCCGAAGTGCACCGCCTGCTCAGCGAGTTGGCCGCCGACGGAGTGGCCGTCCTGATGATCTCCTCCGACCTGCCCGAGATCCTCGGCATGGCCGACCGCGTGCTGGTCATGCACGAGGGCCGCCTCACCGCAGAGATCCCACGCGCCGAAGCCACCGAGGAAACCGTGATGGCCGCAGCCACCGGGAGGGCCGCCGCATGACGGTGACCGCCCCCGACGAAACCCCCGTCGCCGAGGTGCCCAAGTCCAGCGGCACCCGGCTCGCCGACCGCGTCTTCAAGATGCGCGAACTCGCCATCCTGGTCGTCTTCCTGGCGATGATCGCCATCACACAGGCCGGCAACAGCGACTTCCTCTCCGAGCAGGGCATCAAGGACCTGCTCCTCAACGCGACCATCCTGGTCCTGGTCGCCACCGGCCAGGCCCTGGTGGTGATCACGAGGAACGTCGACCTGTCGGTCGGCTCGACCCTCGGCATCACCGCCTTCGCCGCGGGCGACTATCTGCACGGCGGTGGGAACGCGGTCGTGGCCGTCGTCCTCGCCGTCCTGCTCGGCATCGGCTTCGGCCTGCTCAACGGCCTGCTGGTCAGCCTCGGCCAGGTGCCCGCCCTCGTCGTCACGCTCGGCACGCTCTACATCATCCGCGGCGTCGACTCGATCTGGGTCGGCTCGCGCCAGATCACCGCGGCCGACCTCCCGGGCGGTTTCGTGGACTTCGGCTCCGGCGGTGTCTCCGCGGTGCCGTGGCTGGCGCTGATCGCGCTCGCCGTGCTGGTGGCGACGGCGTACTACCTCAAACACTTCGGCAGCGGGCGGGAGTTGTACGCTCTCGGCTCCAACCCGGAGGCCGCGCGCCTCGCCGGCATCCCCGTCCGCAAGCGGATCCTGGCCGCGTACACCTTCTGCGGCGGCCTCGCCGGGCTCGCGGGCGCGATGTACCTGGCCCGCTTCGGCAACGTCGACTCAGGGACCGGCACCGGCTACGAACTCACCGTCGTCAGCGCGGTCGTGGTCGGCGGCGTCGTCTTCACCGGCGGCTCCGGCAGCGTCTACGGAGCCGCCCTCGGCGCCCTGCTGCTGACCTCCATCAACAGCGTGCTGCCCGCCCTCGGCGTCAGCTCCGTCTGGGTGCTCGCCATCAACGGCATCCTGCTCATCCTCGCCATCGCGGTCGACCGGGTCGTCGCGCTGCGGGTGGCCTCCGCCCTGAAGAAATCGGCTGCGAAGAAGAGGAACGCCCGCCATGCCTGACTCCCTGACGCGCGCGGTCCGTTGGGACACGGTCGTCGGCGCCCTCCTGGTCGTCCTGTTGCTGCTGTCGTTCGGCACGGTCGACGGCTTCGGCAACGCCCTCAACCTGTCCTTCCTGATCGGCAACACCCTGCCGATCGCCCTGATCGCCCTCCCGATGACGCTTCTCGTCGTGGCCGGTGAGATCGACCTGTCCGTCGCCTCGACGGCCGGCCTGTCGGGTGCCGTGATGGGCAAGCTGTGGAACGACGGCATGGCGATCGAGACGATCATCCCGATCTGCCTGCTCCTCGGCGTGGCGTGCGGGCTGATCAACGGGCTGCTCGTCACCCGGCTGGGACTGCCCTCCCTCGCCGTCACCATCGGCACCCTCGCCGCCTACCGGGGCATCGCACAGATCGTGCTCGGATCGGACGCGGTCACCGACTTCCCCACCCAGTACCTGGACTTCGCGGCCGGACGCATCGGGAACACCTTCCTTCCGCAGGCCTTCCTGCCCTTCCTCGTACTGCTCGCCATCGCCGTCGTGGTCCTGCACTCCACCCCGTTCGGACGCTCACTCTTCGCGATCGGTGCGAGTGAGGAGGCCGCGCGATTCTCCGGGATCCGCGTCAAGCGGCACAAGCTGATCCTGTTCACGGTGACCGGGCTGATGGCGTCCCTCACCGGTGTGTTCTGGGCCCTGCACTACGCCAGTGCGCGCTACGACAACGCCACTGGTCTCGAACTCTCCGTCGTCGCCGCGGTGTTGCTCGGCGGCATCGACTTCGACGGCGGCAAGGGCACGTTGGGCGGTGCGATTGCGGGTGTCTTCCTGCTCGGGGCGCTGCAGAACGTGATGAGTCTGCTCAATGTTTCGGCGCAGTCGCAGATTGTCGTTACCGGTGTGCTGTTGGTGATCTCCGTGCTCGGCCCTCGGGTTGCGCGGCAGATCGGTGTCGCCAGGGCGGCGGCACGCTCCGCTGGAGCTGGATAGGTCGTTCGTCGGCTGCGGGCCGGTTGTGGCTGGTCGCGCCCCCGCGGTGGAACCGCACATTCAAGACAGCCCCGCGCCCCTGACGGGGCACCCGTTGCTCACCCTCGTACCAAAGGACCCCATGCCATGCGCAATTCATCCATCCGCCGTACGTGTGCGGCGCTCGCCGTCGGCACCTCCCTTGCCCTCGCGCTTTCCGCCTGTGGCGGTACCACCAAGAAGGACGTCAAGGACGACAGTGGGTCGGCCGCCTCCGCAGGCAAGGCCGACCCGAACGCCGCCCTCAAGAAGGGGCTGACGGTCGGGTTCCTGCCCAAGCAGGTCAACAACCCCTACTTCACCTCCGCCGACAAGGGCGGCGAGAAGGCACTCGCCGAACTGGGCAACAAATACAAGGAGGTCGGTCCCTCCAGCGCCACCGACACCGCCGGCCAGGTGAGTTACGTCAACACGCTCACCCAGCAGCAGGTCAACGCGATGGCCGTCTCCGCGCAGGACCCCGGCGCACTGTGCACCGCCCTCAAGCAGGCCATGAAGAACAACATCAAGGTCGTCACCTACGACTCCGACACCAAGGCCGACTGCCGCAACGCCTTCGTCTCGCAGGCCAGCGCCGAGGACCTCGGACGCACCGAAGTCCAGCTGCTCGCCAAGCAGATCAACTACAAGGGCGAGATCGCGATCCTGTCCGCCGCCCAGACGGCCACGAACCAGAACACCTGGATCGGGTTCATGAAGGACGAGCTGAAGGACCCCAAGTACAAGAACATCAAGCTGGTGAAGACCGCTTACGGCAATGACGACGCCCAGCAGTCCTTCCAGCAGACCCAGGGCCTGCTCCAGCAGTACCCGAACCTGAAGGGGATCATCTCCCCGACCACCGTCGGCATCAAGGCGGCCGCCCAGTACCTGTCCGGCTCCAAGTACAAGGGCAAGGTCAAGCTGACCGGCCTCGGCACCCCCAACGACATGCGCAAGTACGTCAAGAACGGCACCGTCGACGCTTTCGAGCTGTGGGACCCGGCGAAGCTCGGCGACCTCGCCGCCCGCACGGCCGTCGCGCTGGCCTCCGGACAGATCACCGGCAAGGAGGGCGAGACCTTCAAGGCCGGCTCCACCGAGTACACCATCGGCAAGGACGGCGTGATCACCCTCGGCAAGCCGACCGTGTTCGACGCGAAGAACATCGACCAGTTCAACTTCTAGTCAACGTCCAGTCCAGGAGCGGTACTTCATGCAGCGCGTCTGTTTCCTCCTCAAGGTCCGCGAGGACCGGCTCGCCGAGTACCGCGAACGTCATGCCGCCGTGTGGCCGGAGATGCTCGAGGCGCTCTCCGCCACCGGCTGGCACAACTACTCGCTCTTCCTGCGCGACGACGGCCTGCTCGTCGGCTACCTGGAGACCGAGGACTTCGCCGCCGCCCAGGCCGGCATGGAGGCCACCGGGGTCAACGCCCGCTGGCAGGCCGAGATGGCGCCGTTCTTCGAGTCGCTGGACGGCGCCAGGCCCGACGAGGCCATGAAACCGCTCACCGAAGTGTTCCACCTCGCCTGACTCCCTCGATCTCCCCGCCTGTTCTCGCCGCTTGATCCCCCACCGGCCGGATCTCCCACCGGCCGGATCCCCGTCCCCGTCCCCGGAGCCGCTCATGAAAAGACGTGCCGTGCTCGCGACCGCCATACTTGCGGCCGTGGCAACACCCGGCATCGCGCGGGCCGCCGACCCCGGCCCCTCCGTCAGCAAGAAGAGCACCACCCAACTCGACTCCCAGGCCGTCTTCTTCGTCTCCTACGACGGCCTGGTCAACAACAACTCGTTCCAGAAGAACGGCCTGTTGACGTACAAGGGCTACCAGTACGCCGCCTGGTACACCTCGACCGGCAGCGCCGTCATCGCCCGCCGCGTCCTCGGCGGCTCCACCTGGTCGACGGTCACCCTGTCCCACAAGCTCAAGTCCAGCGACTCCCACAACGTCATCTCCATGGGCGTCTCCAAGGTCGACGGCCGTCTGCACATCAACATGGACTCCCACAGCGACGGCTACTTCTACGTGAAGTCGATCGCCGGACTGCTCGACAACCCGGCGTCCACGTCCTGGAGTTCGTCCGTGTTCGGCTCCGTCCAGACCTCGCTCGACGGGCTCGCGCTGACGTCGCAGTTCACCTACCCCCAGTTCGTCTCGACCCCCGACGGCAAGCTGCAACTCAGCTACCGGGTCGGGATCTCCGGCAACGGCCGCAACGCCCTTGCGGAGTACGACGGTTCGACGTGGACGGCACTGGGGGAGTGGTCCAGCTCCACGGGGACGTACGCCAGCACGCACGGTTCCTCGACCGCCCGCAACATGTACCTGCACGGCATCGACTACGACGTCAACGGCCGACTGCACTCCTTCTTCACCTGGCGCGAGCAGAGCGCCGCCGTGATGTGCAACAGCGGCGGCATTACCAACCACGACACGGGCTACGTCTACTCCACCGACCGCGGCCGCACCTGGCGCAACGACGCGGGCACCGTCGTAGGCACGACGGGCGGCTCCGACACGGTGGCCGTCGCCGACAGCGGCCTGGTCGTCGACTCGCTCAACCCCGACCACTCCCTGATGAACCAGGAGAGCCAGTCCACCGACTCCACCGGCCTCCCGCACGCGATCATCAGCTACGTCCCCGGCCGCTTCGGCCAGTGCACCACCAACTACGTCAGCGACCGCACCGCGAACGGCCGCGCCTTCCACCTCCGGAAGAACTCCTCGGGCACCTGGACCAAGACGGAGATCCCCGTCGCGCTCAACTCCAGCCAGCGCACCAAGCTGGTCCTGGACAAGTACGACAACGCCTACGCGATCTTCCCCTACGGCCGGATCGCAGGCGCCTCGAAGTCCTCCGGGTACACCGACTGGACACTGCTGTACGACGGCAGCGATCTGAACGCCTTCGGCGAGGTCGTGATCGACGAGCTGCGCGTGAAGGCGGACAACGTCCTGTCGGTCATGTACCAGGAGAAGTCGAGCGGTACGACACCCTCGGCGCTCCACGTCGTCGACTTCGCACTGCCCGCGTGACCGGGCATGATGCGCCGGATGATGACGGTAATGTGAAGGCCTTCCCGCGGTTCCGTGTTCCCTTGGAGGTCCCTGCCTGATGTCCCAGTCGGTGGGTATCAAGGACGTCGCCCGCGCCGCCGGAGTCTCCGTCGGCACGGTGTCGAACGTCATCAACCGTCCGGACACGGTCGCCACGGAGACCCGGGCGCGGGTGCAGTCCGCGATCGACCGGCTCGGCTACGTCCGCAGCGAGTCCGCGCGCCAGCTGCGCGCGGGCCGCAGCCGGATCATGGGGCTGCTCGTCCTGGACATGGGCAACCCGTTCTTCGTGGACGTGGCGCGCGGCGCCGAGCGCGCCGCGCGCGACGCCGGCCTCGGTGTCATGGTCTGCAACAGCGCCCAGAGCGCCGGCGAGGAGGCCGATTACCTGTCGCTCTTCGCCGAGCAGCGGGTGCGGGGCGTGCTGCTCACCCCCGCCGACGCGACCGGCCGGAACATCGAGACGTTCCGGCGGCACAACATCCCCTTCGTCCTCGTCGACCGGGTCTCCGAGGGCACCACCGAGTGCTCCGTCTCCGTCGACGACGTGGCGGGCGGCGCCCTGGCCGTGCGCCACCTCGTCGACGCCGGGCACCGGACCATCGCCTACGTCAGCGGTCCGCCCGGCCTCAACCAGGTGCGCGACCGCCGCACGGGAGCCCTGAACGCCCTCGCCGAGGCGGGTCTCGGCCCCGACGCGCTGCGCGAACTGCCCACCGAGCGGCTCGACGTGGCCGCCGGCCGGGACGCCGGAGCCCGTCTCCTCGGTCTCGCCGACCGCCCCACCGCGGTCTTCTGCGCCAACGACCTCCTCGCCCTCGGTGTCCTGCAGGCCATGTACGCGGCCGGCATCGGAGTCCCCGACGACCTGGCCATCGTCGGCTACGACGACATCGAGTTCGCCGCCGCCGCGGCCGTCCCGCTCACCTCCGTCCGCCAGCCCGCGGTCACCATGGGCGCCCTGGCCGCCGAGCTCCTCCTGGAGGAGACGGAGGCGGAGACCGGGACGAAGCGCCACGAGCACCGACGCGTGGTCCTCCAGCCGGAGCTCGTCGTACGGCGTTCGAGCCTCTCGGCCCGCTGATCGTCCGGTCAGTAGGTTTTCATGATCCAGGGGGTCGGCCGCCGGACGAACTTGTGATGAAGTGGGACGCGGTCCGAAACCCGTTCGTCCCTGGAGACCTGTTGACCGCCACGTACCGCCAGCCCGGCGTCGTCCTCACCGACCGCCACTTCACGGTGCCCCTCGACCACGACGACCCGGCGGGGGAGACCATCGAGCTCTACGCCCGCGAGGTCGTCGCTAGCGACAAGGTGCAGCAGAACCTGCCGTGGCTGGTCTACCTCCAGGGCGGCCCCGGCTTCGGGGCGAACCGTTTCGTCGGCAGGCAGTCCTGGCTGGGCCGGGCCCTCAAGGACTACCGCGTCCTGCTCCTCGACCAGCGTGGCACCGGCCACTCCACGCCCGCCAACCGCCAGACCCTCCCGCTGCGCGGCGGCCCCGCCGAACAGGCCGACCACCTCACGCACTTCCGGGCCGACGCGATCGTCCGCGACTGCGAGGCGATCCGCGGCCAGGTCACCGGCGGCGCCCCCTGGACCGTCCTCGGCCAGAGCTTCGGCGGCTTCTGCACCGTGAACTACCTGTCCAGCGCCCCCGAAGGGCTGGCGGCGGCCGTGATCACCGGCGGCCTGCCCTCCCTCGACGCGCACGCCGACGACGTCTACCGCGCCGCGTACCCCCGCATCGAGCGCAAGGTCACCGCCCACTACGCGCGCTACCCGCAGGACGCCGAACGCGCCCGCCGGATCGCCGACCATCTCCTCTCCCACGACGTGCTCCTGCCGAACGGCTACCGCCTCACCGTCGAGGCCTTCCAGTCCCTCGGCATCCTCCTCGGCGGCAGCGAGGGCAGCCACCGCCTGCACTACCTCCTGGAACACGCCTTCGTCCGCACCCCGCGGGGCACGGAACTCTCCGACGCGTTCCAGGAGGACGTACAGGGACTGCTCTCGTACGCGAGCCACCCCCTGTACGCCCTCGTCCACGAGGCGGCCTACGGCCAGGACGAGCGCCCCACCGCCTGGTCGGCCGAACGCGTCCGCGCCGAGTTCCCGCAGTTCGACGCCGCCAAGGCCCTCGCGGGCGACAGCCCGCTGCTGTTCACCGGTGAGTCGATCCACCCCTGGATGTTCGACTGCGACCCGGCGCTGCGCCCCCTGCGCGAGACCGCCGAACTCCTCGCCGCCCGCACCGACTGGCAGCCCCTCTACGACCCTGCCCGGCTCGCCGCCAACGAGGTCCCCGTCGCGGCGGCCGTCTACCACGACGACATGTACGTCGAGACGGCCCACGCCCTCGAGACGGCCCGCGCGATCCGCGGCCTGCGCACATGGGTGACCGACGAGTTCGAGCACGACGGGGTGCGGGCCGGCGGACCCCGGGTCCTGGACCGGCTGCTCGCCCTCACGCGTGACGAGGCGTGACATCACCGTCACCGGGGCGCAGGGCTCGGGCTAGTCTGCGGCCATGACCGAGCCGCAGACCGCCCAGCTCCAGCCCATGCCCGCCGACTGGCAGCGCGCCCTCGCCGTCGTCGCGCACCCGGACGACCTCGAGTACGGCTGCTCGGCGGCCGTGGCCGCCTGGACCGACGAGGGCCGCGAGGTCGCCTATGTGCTAGCCAGCCGGGGCGAGGCAGGCATCGACACCCTGGAGCCGGCCAAGTGCGGTCCGCTGCGCGAGCGGGAGCAGCGGGCGAGCGCGGCCGTGGTGGGGGTGTCGGAGGTGGAGTTCCTCGACCACAAGGACGGAGTGATCGAGTACGGCACCGCCCTGCGCCGGGACATCGCCGCCGCGATCCGCCGGCACCGGCCCGAGCTGGTGATCACCCTCAACCACCGGGACACCTGGGGCGGTGTCGCCTGGAACACCCCGGACCACGTCGCCGTCGGCCGCGCCACCCTCGACGCGGCGGGCGACGCCGGCAACCGGTGGATCTTCCCCGAGCTCGTCGAACAGGGCCTGGAGCCCTGGAACGGTGTCCGTTGGGTCGCCGTCGCCGGCTCGGCCTCGCCCACGCACGCGGCAGACGCCTCGGCCGGACTGGAGCGCGCGGTGCGCTCGCTGCTCGAACACCGCACCTACATCGAGGCGCTGACCGACGAGGACCCGGAGACGCACGTCCGCGGATTCCTGACCGCCAACGCCGAGAGGATGGCCGAGCGGTTCGGCGGCAGGCCGGCCGTGGCGTTCGAGGTGTTCAGCAGGTAGTGCGGAGCCCGGCCCCTGGCACGGCAGCCCGAGCGCGTACCGCGTGACGACATGCCAGGCCGAATATTCCGACATATGGTGCATCTCGCTGCGTATCCGAGGCCACGCGAGAGGACATCGACCATGAGGGCAGGGGCATCCCACCAGGCGCGACGAGCGGGCCGGTCCCGGCCGGTCGCCCTCGCGCTGGCCGTGGTCGCGGCGAGCACGGTCACCCTGGTGTCGTGCAGCTCGGACAGTGACAGCGGCAGCTCCAGCACGCCGTCCACCGAACGGCCCACTGCTCCGGACACGGCGTCCTTCTCGGGCACGGCGCCCTCCGCCCTGTCGTCGGCGGCCGCCTCCGCCGTCGCATCGGCACGCGCCTCGGTCTCGGCGGCAGCGGCGTCCGCCTCCGCCGCCGCGTCCTCTTTCGAAGCCTCCGTGTCGGCCGAGGCAGTGCGGTCGAACAAGGCCGCCGAGAGCGAGCTCAAGAACGTCGAGGGACAGGGCAACGCGACGTCCGACGTCTCCATGACCGGCAAACCGCGCTCCCAGACCGGCGGACTGCTCGCCGTCGTGGTCTCCATCACCAACAAGACCGACAAGAAGGCGTCCTACGCCGTCCAGGTCGACTTCCTCGACTCTTCCGGCAAGGTGGTGGAGAGCCGCTACGTCGGCGAAGAGAACCTCGCCCCCGGCGAGAAGGTCCAGCCGCTCGCCATCAGCCGCAAGCCCTCCGAGCCGGTGCTGACCCCGAAACTGGCCAAGGCGCAACGGTATTGACCTGACACCTCTTCGGGCAGGTCGGCGGCCGGCGTTGAGTTTGTCCGTGACGCTGGGTCAGGCGGCCACGGTCAGCGGGCCGAGGGTGCGGTACGGGTCCACGACCCGCCCGTCCGGGAGCAGTTCACCGGTGTCGTCGAACACGATCGTCCCGTTGCACAGCAGGCTCCAGCCCTGTTCGGGGTGGGCCGACACGATCACGGCGGTGTGGTGGTCCGGGCTGTCTGCGGTGGGGCACGGTGGCCGGTGACTGCACATGATCTCTCTCCTCTGTCCGTCTGGCTCCCGCCTGAAGTGGGGCTCTTGTTCTGTGGTAGCCGAGCTTGTTTTCCGTTGGATGAGGAGACCCCCACACCGCCGGAAACTCATCGGTGAGGTTTGGTTCCGGCCGGGCCGATGTCACACCCGCGTGGGAGCGTTGGGAGGAACGTCGAGCCGAAGGGGGCGGCGTCATGAGCGACGTCGATTCGCAGTTCCTGCGCGGCCTGTTCGACCAAGAAGGCAGCCTCCACACCGGTGGCCGGACGGCGCTGTATCGGCTGTACGGCCTCGAGGGTCTGCTGTACGTCGGCATCTCGATCTGCCCACTCACCCGCGTGCGTACGCACCTGCGGGAGCAGACATGGGGACCCCAGGTGATCGGGATACAGATCGACTATCCGGATGACGCGGAGGCGGCCGAGCGCGAAGTCGTCTGGACCGAGCGCCCCAGGTACAACGTGATCTTCAACGGTCGGCATCCGCCTGCGCCTCCGGACCGTGCGTCGCGGCTCAGGACCGAACTCGCCGTCGAGCAGCGGCGGTTGGCGGAGTTCGAGGCGGCCGTACCCGAGTCCCCGACTCACCTACGGCTTCTCGCCCGCGGGATCAAGGCGAAGAGGGCGAAGATCGCGAAGCTGGTCGAGGGGATCGGGAACGCCGAAGCCGCGTCAGTTCGGTGACCACGTCTCCCTGTCGATCCCCGTGTCCGGTTCCTCGTCCCGTTCGTTGTCCAGTTCCCTGTCCGACTTCGTGGCCCATTCCGTGCCCAACTCCATGCCGTTCTCCGTGAGTACGGCTGCCGCGACTCCGCGACCGACCTGGGCGAGGCCGGCGAGCAGGTCGGCGCAGTCGATGAGTTCGGAGCCGGAGTGCCGGGCGCGTGCCTCGGCGAGGGCGATCGCCTTGCGGGAGTAGGGAGTCCAGGCGATCCGCTCGGCCGCCTGGGAGGCACCCATGCTCAACCGGTCGCCGACGGCGCGGTGCACGGTCTCGGGCGAGACACCCGATCCCCGCAGCAGCCGGGTGGCGCCGTTGTCCTCGGCGGTCAGCCCCCACAACAGGTGCTCCGTGCCGATGTAGTTGTTGCGATGGCGTACGGCCGCCTCCTTGACGTGGGCCATCGCCCGCCGGAGGTCCTCGGTCATCGTCTCGGGGGCGTAGCGCTTGTGGGGTGCCTGGAAACGCTGCTGCACCGCCTGCCGGGTCACCCCCAGGGCGGCGCCGATGTCCGTCCACGAGGAGCCGTGCATCCGGCAGTGCTCGACGTAATCTTCGACCAAGTCGTCGGCCAGGGCCTGGAGTTGACCCGATATTCGGGCGGCGGCGGTCAGCAGGGCCAGCCAGTCGGGCTGTTCCTGGTCGCCCGGGCGGTGGGCGGTGGCGCAGGTACGGTCCACTTCGGCGATGAGGTCGTCCAGATCGGGAAGAGCCATGAGGCAAGTGCGCCTTGACAAATTGGTTTTGTCAAGGCGCACTTGCCTCATGGGAGTTGGGGCGAGATCAGTGCCTCATGGGAGTGGAGGAGCGACCGGTGCACCAGGAAGAGCAGCCGCTGTCGGGCGGCAACGTCAGCGCGGGTGTCGTCCGCGTCGGCGACACGGTTCGCAGGCCCGCGGGGCCCTGGACCCCGGCGGTGCATGCGCTGCTCACGCACCTGCACGAGGCCGGCTTCCGTGCCGCGCCTCGCCCCCTCGGGATCGACGAACAAGGGCGTGAGGTGCTGACCTTCGTGCCCGGCGAGGTGATCTGGCCTGACCGGTTCGCCCTGGTGGAACCCCGACAGCAGCTGGTCCGTGTGGCCCGTCTCGTCCGGGACTTCCACGACGCCGTAGAGGACTTCACACCGCCGGCAGACGCCCGCTGGCAGGTGCTCATTCCCGCGGAGGGGGCCGACATCATCGCCCATCAGGACCTGGCGCCGTGGAACCTCGTCGTCGCCGGGGAGGACGAGTGGGCCTTCATCGACTGGGACACGGCGGCCCCGGGGTCCCGCCTGTGGGACGTCGCCTACGCCATGCGAGGATTCGTCCCGCTGTCCGCCCACCCCGACTGGCAGCGCTCCGACGCCGCCGACCGGCTGCGCGTCTTCGCCGACGCCTACGGGCTCGACGAGGCCGAGCGCCGTGCCCTCGTGCCGCTGCTGGGCCGCCGCACCCGCGCCATGCACGACTTCCTGCGCGACCAGTCCGCGCGGGGGAACCAGCCCTGGACGACCCTTTGGGAGCAGGGGCACGGCGAGGCCTGGCGGGGGGACGCCGAGTACATCGAGCGGCGGGAAGACCAGTGGCGGCGGGCCCTGCTCTCCGGCTGACCGCCGCGCGTCGGTGAGAGTCCCACGGGCAATCGGGCGCGCATGAGAAGCCGGCGTACTCGCCGGGGCACCGCAGGTCGTGGCGCCCGAGCGGGACGGTCCTCGGCCGTACGTCGATACTCTTGGCGTCATGCCAGATCAGATAGCCGACCGTGCCGACCTGCGCGGCGACTGCGAACGTTGCTTCGGGCTGTGCTGTGTCGCCCTGCCCTTCACCGCGTCCGCCGACTTCGCGATCGACAAGCAGGCCGGCCAGGCCTGCCCGAACCTGCGGAGCGACCACCGGTGCGGCATCCACACGCGGCTGCGAGAGAAGGGCTTCGCCGGCTGCACGGTCTACGACTGCTTCGGAGCGGGACAGAAGGTCTCGCAGATCACCTTCGGCGGACGGGACTGGCGTACGGGCTCGCGGGAGGACGCCCGGCGCATGTCCGACGTGTTCCCGGTCGTGCGGCAGCTGCACGAACTGCTCTGGTACCTCACCGAGGCGCTCGCCCTGGCCCCGGCCCGTCCGGTCCACGCCGATCTGCGCCGCGCCCTGGCCAGGACCGAGGAACTCACCCGTCAAACGCCCGAGCAATTGGGCGAGTTGGACGTGGGCGCGCACCGGCAGGAGGTCAACGTGCTGCTGCTGAAGACCAGCGAGCTGGTGCGGGCGGGCACCCGCGGCCGGAAGAAGGACCGCCGCGGCGCCGACCTGATGGGCGCCCGTCTCAAGGGCGCCGACCTGCGCGGTGCGAACCTCCGCGGCGCCTACCTCATAGCCGCCGACCTGACCGGCGCCGACCTGCGCGGCGCGGACATGATCGGCGCCGACCTGCGCGACGCGGATCTCACCGACGCGGACCTGACCGGCGCGTTCTTTCTCACCCAGCCCCAGCTCAACGCCGCCCGCGGCAGCGCGGGCACCCGGCTTCCGGAGTCAGTCGCCCACCCCGTGCACTGGGCAGCGCAGCTCTGACGCCACCTCGTCGAAGGCCGCCGCCGAGGTGGCCCCGGCGGTGACCGCGCGCCGCTCCAGGTGCAGTCGCAGTCCCTCCGGCATCAGCGTCAGCCGCTCGGTCACCCGCAGTCGGTAGTCCGGATCGGGCCGCAGGTCGTAGCGGCGCAGCAGCAGGCCGAGCACCAGCGTGGCCTCGTGCAGCGCGAACTGCCGCCCGATGCACGCCCGCGCCCCCGTCCCGAACGGCTTGAAGGTGTGCGGAGCCCGGGACCGTACGGCCTTCGGATCGAATCGGTCCGGGTCGAACCGCTCCGCTTCGCGGCCCCACACCTCCGGGTCGCGGTGCAGCATCGGGGTGAGGACCAGCGCCCACGCGCCCCGCTTCATCGGATGGGTATCGGCCAGCACCGTGTCCTCGCGGGCCTCCCGGGCGAAGGCCGGCGCCGTCGGCCACAGTCGCAGCGCCTCGTCCAGCACCCGGCGCACATAGCGCAGCTTGGCCACCTGGTCGTAGCCGGGCACCGCCGCGTCGCCCCAGACGGCGTCCACCTCGGCCCTGGCGCGGGCGGCGATCTCGGGGTGCCGGGAGAGGTAGTGCAGGGCGAACGAGAGGGCGCCCGACGTCGTCTCGTGGCCGGCCACCAGGAAGGTGATGACCTGGCGGCGCACGTTCTGGGCGGACAGCCGCTCCCCGGTCTCCGGGTGGGCCGTCTCCAGCATCCGGTCCAGCAGGTCCCCGTCGCCGCTCGTGCCTGCGGCCCGACGAGCCTGGACCAGGTCGTCGACCGTGCGGTTGAGATACGCCATGTCTGCCTCGTTGCGGCGCGAGGCACCGCGCAGCAGGTACGGGGCCAGCGGCGACGGCACCGTGTTGAGCCGCTGGGCGTACGACAGCGTGCCCACCATCGCGGACACGAAGGGGTGCGGCCGGGAGCGCTCGAAGGAACCGAAGTCGTGCCCGAACCCGGTGCGCGCGATCGTCTCCAGCGTCAGCTTGGTCATGTCGCCGGGCACGTCCACCGCCCGGCCCGCGGCCAGTTCCCGGTCCCAGTGGCCGGTGAGCCGCTCGGCCACCGCCAGCATCATCGGGTGATAGCCCTCCATGGCCTCCCGGCTGAAACCCGGGGCGAGGACGTCATGCGCCAACTGCCAGTTCGGCTCGTGGTTGTACGCCGTGAACAGCGCGTCCCCGACGACCGGCCGCAGATTGGCGACCCCGAGACCGACGTGCTTGGCAAAGCGCGACTCGTCCGCCATGTCGGCCGCCGGCTCGCCGCCCCACACGAACACGAACTCCTTGCCGAACGCCTTGCGACGGAAGATCGGCCCGAGCCGGCGCGCATAGCGCATGGAGTCCTGGACGGGCGCGCGCCGGTCGGCGCCGAGCACGTCGCCGAGCAGGGGGAGCCGATGCGGGGGATGCGGGATGCGGTGCAGCTCGGGCCAGCCCAGTTCGGCTCCGCGGAACCCCTTCGGCAGCCCGGTCTCCGTTGCCGGTGCGGTCCCTGTCGTCGTCTCCGTCATGACGATCTCCCTTGCTGCAGCGGCAGCTTGAGCGTGTTGTACGTGAGTTCAATAACGTGCTCAGTCTGATCCCGTTGTTGAACCGGCGTCAAGTAAAGTGTGGGCATGGCTGCGAACCCGGGCGAGCGCACACGTCGCCGACTCAGCACCGAGGAGCGCCGGGAGCAGCTGCTGTCGGTGGGATCACGCCTGTTCTCGGAGAGTCCGTACGACGAGGTGTGGATCGAGCAGGTCGCCGAGATCGCCGGGGTCTCGCGCGGGTTGCTGTATCACTACTTCCCGACCAAGCGGGACTTCTGCCTGGCCGTCGTCGAGCGGGAGAGTGAGCGGATGCTGCAGATGACGGCGGCCGTGCCCGGGGTTCCGGCGCGCGAGCAGCTCGCCGACGGTCTCGACACGTTTCTGGAGTACGTGCACGCCCACGCCCACGGCTTCCGTGCCTTCCACCGCGCGGACGCGGCGGGGGATCAGGCCATCCGCAAGGTTTATCGGCGGGCGCTGGCTGTGCAGGAACGGCAGATCTTGGCGACACTCGCCGCCGACCCCGAACTCGGCCCGGTCGCACAGCAGCGCCCGGACCTCAAGCTCGCCGTGCGCGGCTGGCTGGCCTTCACGACGGCGGTCTGCCTGGAGTGGCTGCGGGGCGCCGACCTGTCGCGGGAGCAGGTGCGGGATCTGTGTGCCCGGGCACTGCTGGGCGTCCTCGCCGACTGAAAGCTTCACGTCCGACCGGGACGGGACGGACCCGGTGGTTGGCGTACACCCCGATCTTCGATAGGTTAGGCAAGGCTTACCTAATGGAGGAGGTTGGGATGGGTGACAGCCCCAGCTGGACGGCGGCGCCTGCCGCGGCCGAGCGGGCCCGGTCGGTGCTGGCCGCCGCCTGGTCCTGCGCGGTGACCGGGGACGGTGGTCGCGAGGACTTCGTCGGTGCGCACAGCGTGGACGAGGACGGTCGGGTGCTGCTGCAGGTGCCCGAGGACAGCGCCCTGCTCGCGGCCGCGATCTGCGCGCCCCGCGGAGAGCCGCACGCCGTGCTGGAGTTCGCCGACGTCGCGCCCGTCCCGGTCCGGGGCCGGGTCAGGGCCCGGCTCTGGCTCGCGGGGTACTTCATCCCCGAGGACGGGCACCTGGCGTTCCGCGCCACCAGGATCGTGCTGCGGGAGTCCTCCGGTGCGGTGGTCGTCGACCTCGACGACTTCGCCGCGGCGGCGCCCGACCCGCTGGTCCTCGCCGAGGCCCATCTGCTGACCCATCTTGCCGACTGCCATCCCGACGCCGTCGAGCGGCTCACCCGGCTCGTCGACCATGCCGGCCTGCACGGCGCGGTCCGCGTCCAGCCCCTCGCCGTCGACCGGCACGGGCTGACGCTGCGTATCGAGCGCAACCGTGCCCACGGCGACGTACGACTGCCGTTCCACGCGCCCGCCGACGACGTCGGGCAGCTCACCGAACGCATGCACGTCCTGCTCACACAGGCCAGCGCCGCATCGTGCCCGCGCGCCCTACAGCGGCAGCGCACAGACGGCGACGGGTGAAGCGAACGGCTCGCCCGCGAGCCGTAGTTCACCGTTCTTTGCGTCCACCCGGAAGACGCTGACGGTGCCGGACTTCTGGTTCGCCGCGAACAGCAGCGTCCCGTCCGGCGAGAAGGCGATCTGGCGCGGGAAGTCACCGGACACCGGCACCGTGTCGAGCAGCCGGAGCCGCGCGCCGTCCGCCTCGACCGCGTACCGCGCGAGGCTGTTGTCGCCGCGGTTGGCGAGAAAGGCGTACGAGCCGGTCGCGGTCACCAGGATCTGCGCCGGGTAGTTGGTGCCCGAGCCGGAGCCCGTGGACTGCGGTTCCCCGATCGTCAGGCGGCCGGTGGAGGCCTCGTACGTGCAGACCGCGACCGTGTTGTCGACCTCGTTGGCCAGATAGGCGTGCCGTCCGCCGGGGTGGAAGGTGAGGTGGCGCGGACCGGCGCCCGCCCTGGTGTGCGCCTGTGCGACCTCGGTGAGGGTGCCACGGCGTGTGTCGAGGCGGTAGGTGTAGACGGTGTCCGTGCCCAGGTCGACCGCGAGCACGTGGCCGCCGTCCGGACTGGTGATGAACTGGTGGGCGTGCGGGCCCTGTTGGCCGGGTCCGGGCGACGGAGTCGAGTGCTTCACCACGTCGGTGCGCTCGCCCAGTGCGCCCGAGTCGCCGAGCGGATGCACGGCCACACTGCCCGACGCGTAGTTGGCGCTCAGCAGCCAGCGGCCGCCCGGATGCACGGAGAGGTGACAGGGTCCCGCCCCACCCGTGCTGCGCGCACCCAGGATCTTGCGGTCGGCGAGGCGCACGGCGGTCACGGCGCCGTCGTCGTGCTCGTTCACCGCGTACAGCGTGCGGCGGTCCGGGTGGAGCGCGAGGTACGACGGATTGACGATGCCGGTGAGGGTCCCGGTGCCGGTGATACGGCCGGTCTCCGAGTCGTACGTGGCCAGACCGATGCCCTTGCCGCCGCCCTCGACCGAGGTGTAGGTGCCGACGTAGAGCGGGCGAGGGCCGGAGGCCTTCTTCGACGGCTGCGCTGCGGACGGCTCGGCGGACGGCTGCTCGGTGACGGCCGTCGCCCGGTCGGGAGCCGTGGCCGTGGGGCCGGACCCGGACCTGGGCGGCGCGGGTGCCGGCAGCGCGGTCACCGCCGCGGCGCCCCCGAGCGCGCCGACGAAGCGGCGCCTGCTCCAGCCGCCGCCCGCCGCTCCTGCCCCACTGCCCATGTCCGCACCTCGGATGGTCGCTCGCCCCGCTCGTGACAAACCACCATCACCCGTGCCACCCGGTCCGTGCAACAACGGCACCGGGCGTTGCGCGAGGCGCAATGGGCCGGCCGCGCTACCAGTCGCCGTCCTCGACCGGCTTGCCCGGTGCGTCCTTCAGCGGCTTCACCTGGTGCGGCGCGGGATCCTGCCAGGGTTCGTGGTCGTCGCCGAGCCAGTCGCCGACCGGCTGCACGCCCTCCAGCGCGTCCGTGGGCGCGAGGTCCTGCGCGTCCTGGTCGTAGTAGTCGTACCAAGGCAGCCCCGCCTGCGTGTACGCCGCGCGGTCCACGGGCGAGGGCGGGGGAGCCTCGCCGGTGATGCGGCGCCACTCCGGAGGCGTGACCAGGTGCACGAACACGCGCCCGGCGGGCTCCTCGGCCCAGTCCCCGATCGGCCGGTCGTCCTCGTAGACCTCCTGCCGCATCGAACCGCCGACGCCGAGACCCATGGCCGCCGCGGCCCGCGGCCGGCCCGCCGGAGCGGCCACCGGCACCGGGCCCCCGCCCGGCGCGGGCGCCGCCATGGGCATCGCCGCTCCGTAGCCCCCGGCCGACAGCGTCATCCGCTGCCGTTCCGAGCGGCGCCGCTCCTCCTCGCGCCACTCGGCCAGCCTCGGCTCGCTGAGCGGGAAGGACTGCAGCTGTACGCCGCCCCAGGTCTCCTCGCCCGTGACCTGGCCCTCGACCGTTGCCCCGAGGCCCAGCGGGACCGCCACGAACTGGCGGACCGTGCCCTTCCCGGAGTTGATGCCGTCCAGCCAGGGCTGGCGGGGCAGCACGACGTAGTTCTGGGGATTCCGGGACAGCCGGTCGCTCCACGGCTTGCCCGAGACCGCGCAGACCTTGCCCACCCCGACCTGCAGGGCGGCCGGCTCGACGGTGCCCGCGAAGCTCAGCCACATCGCCTCGCGCAGATACACCGGCAGCATCACGCCGCCGCGCGCGAGCCACTCCCGGGGCACCGTGTCCGGATGGTCCGCGATCCGGCGGATCGGGAACTCGCCCAGCCCCGGCGGCAACGGATGGGTGCCCGTCTCGGGCAGCCGCAGGGTGCGGACGAACCGCACCGCCGCACCACCCGGCAGCCGCAGTGTGTTCCCGTCGATCCGCACGGTCGTGTCGGTCATCCGCCCGCCCCCTTGCTTCCGATGCCGGAAACGTACGCCGCCCCGGTGACTACGTCACTTGGAACGACGCGCGGTGTCGCCCTGGTTCCGGCGCAGCACGTCCGGAACCCGCAGCCGCTCGGAATCGCGCAGGCTCTCCCGCAGCCTGGTCAGCCGCGGCATGCGCTCGCGCTGCTCACTGGACGTGCGGTCCAGCTCCTCCAGGAGCCGGCGCGAGCGGTGCTCGGTGTCCATCTCGTCGAGGATGCGGTTGACCTCGGTCAGCACGGCGCCGTACAGCTGCCAGGAGCGGGCGTCGCGCTGGACCTCCTCCAGGAGCAGCTGGGCGAGCTTGTCGCGGGTGGCCGCGGCCTGGCGCAGTTCGGCGGCGAGCCGGGCCTCGGCCGACTCCGCGCTCACGCTGACGCTGGTGGTGACCAGCACGGCGAAACTGACCACCGCGTCGGCGATCTCCGACAGCAGCCGCTCCACCGCCGCACCCGTCTCGGGCGCGAACAGCGGCTCGGGATCGCGTTCCTTCGCGAGGTCGGTGAAGGTGCGCGCGAGTACCCGCATGACGACCGTGCAGATCTCCAGCGTGTCCAGCCCCGTGCGCAGCACCACCCGGTGCAGCAGGCCCTCACGCACGCGTGGATTGAGCCGCAGACTGTCCTCGGCCTGCCGCAGGGCCGCGTCCACCTCGACGATGTCGTGGTCGAGCCGGCGCGCCTCGTGCAGCCGCTCCGTCGCCCGCTCGACGTGCGTGCGGCCCGCGGCCTCCTCGCCCATGCGCAGCATCAGCCGCCGCACCCGGCGGGCCAGCCCCTCGATCGACTCGCCCGCCTCGTCCACCCACACGGGCGGCGCGAGCAGCAGATTGCAGCCGAGCCCGACGGCCGCGCCGATCAGCGTCTCCACCACTCGTGCCCAGGCGGTGTCCCCGACGGCCGTGACCCCGAGCACCAGCATGGCGCTGATCGCCACCTCGGGCACGTACTCCTCGACCCGCACCAGACGCCCGACGGCCAGCGACGCCACGATCAGCAGCGCCAGACTCCACCAGGTCAGACCCACCAGCAGACTGAAGGCGATGGCGACCAGCACGCCGGCCACCACCGCGTTGACCCGGCGGACGCCGTTGGTGAGCGTGGCGTACAGGGTGACCTGGACGACCAGCAGCGCGGTGAGCGGTGCCGTCAGCGGGGCGGACTCGGGGCTGAGGCGCAGGGCGACGACATACGCGATCGTCGCCGCGACCGCCGACCGCAGCGTCTGCACGACCACGGGGTCCCGGCGCAGCTTCACGAAGCGCACGAGGGACGCCGCCCACTCACGTACAACTCGCATCCTCGTGCCGTTCTCCCTCCGCAGGCGCATCGGGTGTAGTCGTCGAGACTGTCCTTGAGGACCGTAACTGTCCGCAACGAAGCCTAGATTGTTCGTGTCGGTCGAAGCGTGACACGAGGGGGAACAACCATGGAGCACACCCAGCGCATCGAGGTTCTCACGCGGGCGCACGGCTATCTCGCCGAGGTGGTCGCCGGAGTTCCGGAAACGGCGTGGGGAGCGTCGACGCCGTGCGCCGAGTGGACGGTACGGCAGGTCCTCAACCATGCACGGACCGACCAGCAGGGCTACGGCCTGGCGATCACCGGCGGCCGCCCGGACAGCGACCCGTTCCACCCGGCGGACGCCCTCGACGGGGATCCGGCGGCGGAACTCGGCAAGGTGCTGCACGCGGTGGCGGACGCCTACGCAAACCTGCCCGCCGACGCCGAGCAGGTGCCGACACCGCTGGGCCCGCTGCCCCTGCCGCTCGCCGCGGCGGCGGCCGCCATGGACGCGGCCGTGCACGCCTGGGACATCGCGGTCGCGACCGGCCAGGACCGTCCGCTGACCGGCGAACTGGCCGAGGGAATCTGGCCGGTGGCGGAGCAGCTCGTCGATCATCTCCGGGACGCGTACCAGGTGTTCGCGCCCGCACGCGAGAACGCGCATGGCTACGACAGGGCCGAGGCGCTGCTCGCCTTCCTGGGGCGCGACCCGCATTGGACGCCTGCGGTGTCCTGACGCTGCGAGGGCCGGCGTGTAGGACGCCGGTCGGCACCCGCGGCATCGGCACCGACTACCCGGACGGCCCGAACGACGTCGCCCTCGCCCCCACCCGCGACGTCCTGATCCACCTTCACCGGGTGGTGGCGGCCCGGCTTCGGGACCGGTAGCCGGCGACCTTCGCGAGGTTGCCGCAGCGCTCCATGGAGCACCAACGTCGGCGCCGGGCCTGGGAGTCGTCCAGGAACAGCAGCGAACAGTCCGGGTTCTCGCACTCCTTGACCCGGCCCAGCAGAGGGCTGCGCACGAGGAGGACGGCATCCCGGGCCACCGTCGCCAACGCCGCCCGGGCTGCCTGCCGTGCCGTCCAGTGCACGGGGCCCAGCTGGGGGGCCAGGTCCGGGCGGGCCGCGGCGCCGTTGATCTGCTCCACGTCGGCCGCCTCCGGTTCCTGCCCGGCCATCGTCGCGCGTACGACGCCGTAGAGGGCCTCGCGCAGGACGCGGGCGGCAGCCAGGTCCCGGGCGGTGACCCGTACCGGTTCGCCGTCCGCGGTGAGTTCCGCCTCCGTGAACCACCGGGCCAGGGCGGCGGGGTCGGGCAGCCGCTCCAGGGGAGCGGTGCTGTGCCGCCGGCCGAGCGTCGCCACGAAGTCCAGGCAGGGGCGCCCGCCGATGAACGGGAAGGCGAGGGCCGGGTCGGAGGGGACGGAGGTGCCGGTCATACGGGAGAGCGTACACCGGTTCATGCGGTGTCGATTGCGGGCGCGCTCCCTCTTGACACCGGTTGAAGTGGTGTCGGAGAGTGACACCACTTCAACCAGTGTCAGTCACGTGGGTGGCTGTGGCAGGAAGCGGGTGCGTCATGCGTGCGGTACGGATCGACGAGTTCGGTGGGCCCGAAGTGCTGGTGCCGGTGGAGGTGCCCGATCCCGTGGCAGGGCCCGGTGAGGTGCTGGTGCGGATCGCTGCGGCGGGCGTGAACCGTGTTGACGCGCTGGTCAGGGCGGGCGTGTATCACCGGGCCGGGCGCCCGCCGTTGATCCCGGGCGTGGAGGCGGCGGGCGTCGTCGCTGCGCTGGGGGAGGGAGTGACCGGTCTCGAGGTCGGGCAGCGGGTCATGGCCCTGGACGGCGTGAACGCCCCTGGGTTCTATGCCGAGTTGGCGATCGTCCCGGCGACGCAGGTCACGGTCCTGCCGCACGGTGTGGGTCTGGTCGAAGGGGCCACCCTGCCGGTCGCCTGGCTCTCCGCCTGGTACTGCCTGCGGCACCTCGCCAAGGTCACCAAGGAGGACACCGTCGTGGTCAAGGCGGCCGCCAGCGGGGTGGGCAGCGCGGCTGTGCAGATCGCCGCCGAGACCGGCGCCCGGATCATCGCCCTCGCCGGATCGGCGCAAAAGGCGGCGTGGGCAGGGGAGTTCGGAGCCCAGGACACCGTCGACACCTCCGCCCACCCCGACGAAGCGGAAGTCGAGGAGATACTGCGGCTGACCGACGGGCGGGGTGCCGACGTGGTCCTCGACACCGTCGGCGGCCGGGCGTTCGGGCGCAGTCTGCGCGAGGTGGGGCACGGCGGACGGGTCGTCGCACTCGCCAATGTCGCCCTGGAGCCCAGCACCGTGGACACCCGCGACTTCTACCCCAAGAACGCGTCCGTCTTCGGCTTCCAGCTCACCAACCTCCAGATCCACGGCTACGACCCCCGTGCGGACCTCCGTGAGCTGGCCGAGCGGGTCGCCGCCGGCGCGTACCGCGTGCCGGTCGAGACAGTCGTCCCTCTGGAGGAGGCACGCGCCGCCCACGAATTGCTGGAGCGACGGGACAACCGCGGCAAGATCGTCCTCGCGGTGTCCGACCTCACTTCGGGCGGTTGACAAAGGAGTTGCGGATGTTCCGACCGGTGAGTGATCTTTTGAAGAGGGCTCATCGGGGTTCTTCCGGGAAGGGCAGTCAGTGGACATCGGGAACGTCGGCTCGGCGCGGGCACGCGACGCGCTGGGCCATGTCGCCGCCCGCTCCACGGGCCCGGCCGTCGGCCCCGACCTGCGGATCACGCTGAACTTCCACCCCGACCGGCTCACCGGCGGGCTGCCCATCCTCCGGGCGCTGGCCCAGGACGGCGCCTACCACTCGCAGTTCGTCACCGGCACGAGCAACGGCGGCCTCACCGCACACCCCGGCGGCGACCGCTGGCGCTGGGAGAGCCGGATCTTCGGGGGTGCCTACGACGACGCGGCCCCGCACGACCGGCCCGTGTACGGCGCGCTGAACTTCCGGCGCCAAGTGGTGGGCGCGGCACCGCGGTTCGGCTCCTCGCACTTCCGGCTCGGCGCCGAGGCGCTCACCCGGACCACCCTCTGCTATCCCGACAGCGCGGCCGAGCCGACCGAGTTCGGGGTCGCCGCCGGCATGTCGCTCATCGCTCTCGCCGAGGCCGACGAGCAGGACGCCCTCAACGACTACATCGAGGCCCAGGTCCACGGCGGCGTCCTCCTCGCCGCGCACGTGGAGGCGCTGGTCCTGGACGCGAGCTACCGCGGCACGCCCGTCGAGGCCGCGGCCCGCCTGCTGCCCTGCCCCGTCGAGTGGCACCCCGGCTACCGGCTCACCGTGACCGAGCTGCGGCGCCACGCCGACTACCGAGGCCCGGAATACGCGGAGTTGGGCGCCCGGATCGCCGAGGACGGCCACCTCGACCCGCGGATCATCGGCGACGCCGCCCGCACCGGCCGCCATGAGCTGCAGGACCTGAAGATGGTGTGGCACACCCTCGCCCGCTTCGGCGCACCCGAGGGAGCCGGCACCGCCTACGCGCCGGGCGGCCACACTCCGGGCGTGAGAACGCCGAGCGCGTAGGCCCGGGCGACCAACTCGGTACGGTTCGACGCGCCCCAGCGTGCCGACAGCCGCCGTAGGTGATACGTGACGCCGTCCGTGCTGAGGCCGGTCTCCTTGGCGGCCCTGGTCGTGGTCGCGCCCCCGGCCAGCAGTGAAAGGATGCGCGCCTCCACCGGTGCGACCAGGGCGGGCGCGTCCGCGAGCGGCTCGCGTTCGCCCTGCACACGCAGCATCACGAGCAGAGCGGGTGTGTCCTGCACGGTGTCGCTGACCGGATCGGCCGTGAGCTCCCCGAACCGCTCGGCCCCGCCCGGCGCCTCCCACCGCACCGACACTTGATACCGCGACCGGTGCCTGAGCCGCAGCGCCTGCGCGATCCGCTCCACCTGCGTCGCCTCCTGCGGCCGGAACAGCTCCAGCACGGCATGGCCACGAAGCCGCCCCGGGGTCGTACCGCACTCGGCCGCCATCGCGGGGTTGGCCAGCAGGACGTTGCCGTACACATCGCACACGGCGACGGGGACGGCGACCCGGTCGAAGAGCGTCAGGGCGCGATTGCGCCACATCACGCCCTCCGCGCTGCCCTCTTCCACCCACACCTCCGCCACCCGTCGCGCGACACGGAGACGCGCATTACGTGCACTACACAATCATGCAGGGCGGTCGCAGGTGAATTGCCGGCCGGCGGTGACGGGGGGAGGCCTGGAGGCGGACCGTTCGGGCCTCCCCGCGGGGAGCAGTTACACGGCGAGCCAGGCCGTGTGGTCCGGCGCCAGCAGACCGTTCTCCACGGGCCCGTCGGCCAGCAGGACCGAGGCGTCGTCGGGCAGCCGGTACGCCTCGGCCGAGAGGTTCACCACGCACACGAAACCAGGGTCGCGGCCGAAGGCGAGGACCCCGGCGGGGGTGTCGAGCCAGGTCAGGACGCCGTCGCCGAGGGCGGGATGCTCGCGGCGCAGGCGCAGGGCAGCGCGGTACAGCTCCAGCGTCGAGCTCTCGTCACCGGTCTGCACGGCCACGCCGAGGTCCGCCCAGAGCGCCGGCTGCGGCAGCCAGGGCTCGGCCCGCGTGCCCTCCGGACTGAAGCCGTACGGGGCACTCCGCCCCGACCACGGGATCGGCACCCGGCAGCCGTCGCGCCCTCGGTCGGTGTGCCCGGAGCGTTCCCAGACCGGGTCCTGCAGCACCGCCTCCGGGAGGTCCTCGACCTCCGGCAGCCCCAGCTCCTCGCCCTGGTAGACGTACGCGCCGCCGGGCAGGGCGAGCATCAGCAGGGCGGCCGCACGGGCCCGCCGGGTGCCCAGTTCCCGGTCCAGGGGGCCCTCTGGCCGGTAGGTCTCGTTGGCCGTCCACCGCTTGACCACCTTGCGGCCGTACCGGCTGGGGTGGCGTACGACGTCGTGGTTGGAGAGCACCCACGTGGCCGGCGCACCGACCGCGCCCAGCATCGCGAGCGAGTCGTCGATGACGGCACGCAGGTCCTTCGCGTCCCAACTGGACATCAGGAAGTCGAAGTTGAACGCCGTGTGCAGGCCGTCCCGGCGGACGTACGCGGCGAGCCGCTCCGGGGTGTCGGCCCATGCCTCGGCGACGAACGAGCGGTCACCGGGGAACTCGTCGGCCACCCGCCGCCACGCGCGGTAGATGTCGTGCACCTCGTCCCGGTCCCAGTGCGGATGGTCGAGGTGCTGCCGCGGCCCCTCGGCCGCCACCTCCGGGCGGGGCGGCAGGTCGGGCAGTTCGGGGTGCTTGACCAGACCGTGCGCCACGTCGATACGGAATCCGTCGACGCCCCGGCTGAACCAGAAACGCAGGATCGACTCGAACTCCGCCCGCACTTCCGGGTGTTCCCAGTTGAGGTCCGGTTGTTCGGGGGCGAACAGATGCAGGTACCACTCGCCGTCGGGCAGCCGTGTCCAGGCCGGGCCGCCGAAGCAGGACACCCAGTCGTTGGGCGGCTCGGCGCCTTCGGGCCCGCGGCCGGCCCGGAAGACGTAACGCTGCCGCTCAGGGCTGCCCGGACCGGCCGCCAACGCCGCCCGGAACCAGGCGTGTTGGTCGGAGGTGTGATTGGGCACGATGTCGGGGATGACACGGATCCCGCGTCGGTGCGCCTCCTCGATAAGCTGCTCCGCCTCGGCAACCGTGCCGAACAGCGGATCGATCTCCCGGAAGTCGGCGACGTCGTAACCGTGGTCGGCCATCGGCGACTTGTACCAGGGGTTGATCCAGATGGCGTCGACGCCGAGCCACTGGAGATACGGCAGCCGGGAGCGGATGCCGGCGATGTCGCCCACCCCGTCGCCGTTCCCGTCGGCGAAACTGCGGATGTAGACCTGGTAGATGACGGCGTCGCGCCACCAGGGAGCGGTGCGTCCCGGCGCTCCGGTCGTACTGATCTTCACTGCCGCTCCTGGGTCGTGTGGAACCGAGGCCATGGTTACGCTGTCACAGCGGATCGAAGCACAATTCTGCAGGCCATTGCCTCTGACGGCTGCTTCCTTGCCTCATCTTCGATGCATACGAGACAGCGATTGCACACTAGGGATACCCGCGGGCGCCCCGTCGATGCATGACGTTCCTGCAATTCCGTGACAGCGCTGTCAGGAGGGGTCTGTGGGCCGGTGCACGCTTCTGCTAGCGTCCGCCCATGCCAGCAGCTCAACGGCACCCCACGATGGCCGATGTCGCCGAGCGGGCCGGGGTCTCCGCATCCACCGTCTCGCGCACCCTGCGGGGACTGTCGAACGTGTCACCGGACGTCCGCGCCCGCGTCGAACAGGCCGCGCGCGAGCTGAACTTCGCGATCTCCCGGCACGCCTCGAGCCTGGTGACCGGCAGGACCGGCGTGGTGGCGGTGCTCGTCCCCACGCTCAACTCGTGGTTCATGGGCTCGGCCCTCTCCAGCCTGGGCCCGCTGCTGCGCGCCGCGGACATGGAGCTGGCGGTCTACGTGATACCCGACCTGGCCGAGCGCGCCTCGTTCTTCGAGCAGCTGCCGGCCCGGCGCAACGCCGACGCCCTGCTGGTCTTCTCCTTCGACCTCACCGCCGAGGAGAGCGCACGGCTCGACGACCTCGGGATGCCCGTCGTCTATGTCAGCCAGCATGCCGACGGGCGGCCGAGCGTGTACGTCGACGACGCGGCCGGGGCCCGGCACGGCACCCGGCACCTGCTCAACCTCGGGCACCGCCGGATCGCCTTCATGCAGAGCCCGGGCGCCACCGGCTTCTCCTTCAGCTCGCACGCGAGGCTGCTCGGCTACCAGCAGGCACTCACCGAGGCCGGCGTTCCGCTGGACGACTCCCTCGTGGTGGCCGCTCCGGCCGAGGACAGGCGCGCCGTCACCGAGGCGCTCGGCGAGCTGCTGAGCCTGCGCGAGCCGCCCACCGCGGTCTTCGCCGAGCAGGACGACCTCGCCGCCTCCCTCATCCGGACGCTGCGGCAGTCCAGGATCGACGTACCCGAGCGGATGTCCGTCCTCGGCTTCGACGACCAGCCGGTGGCCGAGTGGATCGACCTGTCCACGGTGGCCCAGTCGCCCTCCGAGATGGGCCATGTGGTCGGCGAACTGGTCCTGGAGCTGATCAACGACCCCGACGCCGACCTCGGGCGGCACGTCGTTCTGCCGACACATCTGATCCCGAGGGCCTCCACCGCTCCCGCCCCAGGACCCCTCACGGACTTCACGAACCCGGTGTGAGGCGTAGACCGGGGACTTTCGCAAGTCCCCGCGAGCTGTGTCGACTACACGATCGTGTAGTCCCGTGGCGCGGGCGGCCCGGCTCGCTCGACCAACCTTGATCGCAGTACTCCCGTACCGCGAAAGGCAGTTGTCGCGCCATGCCCCCCACCGCTCTGCACCCCCACACCGCAGACACCCTCCTCGGCGTCCCCGTAGTCGACATCACCGCCACCGGACCGGGCCGTACGCCCATCCAGCAGGTCATGAACCTGATGCGCAAGCACGGGCCGGTGCTCGTGCGGCGGCTGCACGGGCGCGACACGCTCTTCGTCAGTGACCTGGACCTGGTGACCGACCTCGCCGACGAGCAGCGGTTCGCCAAGCATGTCGGGCCCGCGCTGGAGAACGTCCGTGCGTTCGCGGCCGACGGGCTGTTCACCGCGTACAACGACGAGCCCAACTGGGCCAGGGCGCACGACATCCTGATGCCCGCCTTCGCGCTCGGCTCGATGCGCACCTACCACCCCGTGATGCTGAAGGTGGCACGCCGGCTCATCGCGTCCTGGGACCGGGCCGCCCGCGCCGGACAGCCGGTCGACGTGCCCGACGACATGACCCGGATGACCCTCGACACGATCGGACTCGCCGGATTCGGCTACGACTTCGGGTCCTTCGGACGGGACGAGGCCCACCCCTTCGTCGAGTCCATGGTCCGCTGCCTGGAGTGGAGCATGACCCAGCTCGCCCGCACCCCGGGCCAGGACCACTCGGCCGCCGACGACGCCTTCCGGGACGACGCCGCCTACCTCGCGCAGGTCGTCGACGACGTCATCGCCTCCCGCGCCGGCACCGGCACCGACCAGGCCGAGGCGGAGGACCTGCTGGGCCTGATGCTCACCGCCCAGCACCCCGTCGACGGCACCACCCTGGACACCGCCAACATCCGCAACCAGGTCATCACCTTCCTGATCGCCGGTCATGAGACGACCTCCGGCGCGATGTCCTTCGCCCTGTACTACCTCGCCAAGCACCCGACCGCGCTCCAGATGGTCCAGCGCGAGGCCGACGCCCTGTGGGGCGACCAGGCCGACCCCGAGCCGACCTACGACGAGGTCGGCAGGCTGACGTACACCCGCCAGGTCCTCAACGAGGCGCTGCGGCTGTGGCCGACGGCCGCCGCCTTCAGCCGTCACGCCCTGAAGGACACGCTGCTCGGCGGACGCGTCCCGCTGCGCGCCGGACAGGCCGTCACCGTGCTCGCCCCGATGCTGCACCGCCAGTCCGTCTGGGGCGACAACCCCGAGCTGTTCGACCCTTCCCGGTTCACCGCCGAGGCGGAGGCGGAGCGGCCCGTGCACGCCTTCAAGCCGTTCGGCACCGGTGAACGCGCCTGTATCGGGCGGCAGTTCGCGCTGCACGAGGCGACCATGCTGCTGGCGATGCTCGTCCACCGCTACCGGCTGCGGGACCACGCCGACTACGCGCTCCACGTGAAGGAGACCCTCACCCTCAAGCCCGAGGGCTTCACCCTGACCCTCACCCCGCGCACCACTGCCGACCGCGCACACGGTGTCCTGCCTGGCGCGCTGCCGGCCGAGACCGCGCAGAACCTCGACACGCACGCCCTGCCCGCCCGGGTCCGCCCCGGCACCGGCGTCCTCTTCCTGCACGGCAGCAACTACGGCACGTGCCGCGAGTTCGCCGCCGGGCTCGCCGACGAGGCCGCCGCGATCGGCTGCGCGACGCAGGTCGCATCCCTCGACGCCTACGCGAACGGCCTGCCCACCGACCGTCCCGTCGTGATCACCGCCGCCTCCTACAACGGCCGCCCCACCGACGACGCCACCGCCTTCGCCGCCTGGCTGGAGGACACCCACGACCTGAAGGACGTCACCTTCGCCGTCCTGGGTGTCGGCGACCGCAACTGGGCCGCCACCTACCAGCACTTCCCGACCCGCATCGACGACCGCCTCGCCGCACTCGGCGCCACCCGCCTCGTCGACCGCGCCGCCGCCGACGCCTCGGGCGATCTCACCGGCGCGGTAAGGGACTTCACGGCCCGCCTGCGTACGGCCCTCCTCGACCAGTACGGCGACCCGGACGCAACCGTCCCCACCAACGACGAGCCCACCACGGCGTACGAGGTCCGCATCCTGACCGGCGGCCCCCTGGACGCGCTCGCCGAGCGGCACGGGCTCGTCCCCATGACGGTCACCGAGGCCCGCGACCTCACCGCCCCCGGACACCCGCGCCGCAAGCGCCTCGTCCGCGTCGCCCTCCCCGACGGCACGACCTACCGCACGGCCGACCACCTGACCGTGCTGCCCACCAACGCGGCGGCCCTGGTCGACCGTGCCGCCGCCGCACTCGGCGTCGACCCCGACAGCGTCCTCGACATCCGGGCCACCCGCCCCCGCCGCGACGGGCTCGCGCTGGACCGCCCGTTGACGGTGCGTCAACTCCTGGCGCACCACGTCGAGTTGCAGGAGCGCCCGACCCTCGCCCAGCTGGCCGCCCTCGCCGCCGCCAACCCCTGCCCGCCCGAGCGCATGGCCCTGGCGGCCCTCCCCGGCGACGACCCGCGCACCCTCGTCGAGGTGATCGAGGACCACCCCGCCCTGCGCGGCGCCCTGGACTGGCCGCAGCTCCTCGACATCCTGACCCCGCTGCGCCCCCGCCACTACTCCGTCTCCTCCTCGCCCGCCGTCGACACCGGTCACGCGGACCTGATGGTCTCCCTGCTGGAAGCCCCCGCACGTTCGGGCAAGGGGCTCTACCGCGGCACCGGATCCGGCTACCTGACCACCGTCGAACCCGGTGACACGGTCCACGCCCGCGTCCAGCCGTGCCGCGAGGCCTTCCGCATCGACACGCGCGACGCCTCGACCCCGGTGATCATGATCGCGGCGGGCACCGGCCTCGCCCCCTTCCGCGGAGCCGTCGCCGACCGTACGGCCGCCCTCGCCGCGGGCGCCGAACTCGCCCCCGCCCTCTGCTACTTCGGCTGCGACGCACCCGACGCCGACTTCCTGCACGCCGAGGAGCTGCGCACCGCCGAAGCCGCCGGAGCCGTCTCACTGCGCCCCGCCTTCAGCGCGGCACCGGAGGGCGACGTGGTCTTCGTGCAGCACCGCATCGCCGCCGAGGCCGACGAGGTGTGGAAGCTGCTCGGCGGCGGGGCCCGGGTGTACGTCTGCGGCGACGGTTCGCGGATGGCGCCCGGTGTGCGGGACGCGTTCCGTACCCTGTACCGGGACCGCACGCCCGGCGCGGACGCGACGGCCGCGGAGCAGTGGCTCGACGGACTGGTCACCGACGGGCGTTACGTCGAGGACGTGTACGCGGCCGGGTGACCGTAGGGGAGAGGTGGGCGCACGGTGGTTGACTCCTGGGAACGGGCCCGACGCATCCTGGCGGACGCGCAGATCCCTCCGGACCGTCTCGCCCACCTGCGCCCCCTGACCGGCGGCACCTACAACACCGTCGAGGAGCTCCGGCTCACCGACGGCAGCCGCTACGTGCTGAAGGTCGCACCGGACGTTCCGGGATTGAGCCACGAGAGACGACTCCTCGTCTCCGAAGCCGAGTTCTACCGGGGCGCCGCCGAGGTCGACGTCCCGGCACCCCGCCTCGTGACCGTCGACGACGACACCGCCGTACGCCATCTGCTGATGACGGCATGTCCCGGCGAGGCATGGGACGGCTCGCTCACCGAGAGCGAACAGGCCTCCCTGCGTACGGAGTTGGGCCGCCAGGTGGCCCGTCTGCACCGGGTGACCGGATCAGCCTTCGGCTACCCGTCGGGTGCGCTCGGCCCGCTGGCCCCCGACTGGCGGACCGCCTTCACCACGATGCTCGACGCGGTCCTCGACGACGCCCGCCGGTACGGTGCCCGGCTGCCCCGCTCGGCCGACGAGGTGGCCCGCACCGTCCGCACCGCGTACCCCGCGCTCGACGAGGTCACCGTCCCGAGCCTGGTCCACTTCGACCTGTGGCGGGGCAACATCCTGGTCGACCGCTCGACGGGGGAGCCCCGCATCGGCGGGCTCATCGACGGGGAGCGCATGTTCTGGGGCGACCCGCTGGCCGACTTCGTCTCCCTGGCGCTGCTGGGGGACATCAGGAAGGAAGAGGCCTTCCTCGGGGGCTACCGGGAGGCTGGCGGGCGGGCCGAGTTCGACACCCCGGCCTCCCTCCGCCTGGCCCTCTACCGCGCCTACCTCTACCTGATCATGCTCACCGAGACGATCCCGCGGGAGGTCGGTGAGGACCAGAACCGCTGGGTCCAGGACGTCGTCGCCCCGGAACTCGTCGCGGCCCTCGACGAGATCGAGGAGCTGGCCACCTCTTAGCTCACATCGTGAACTAAGGGTTGGAGGAATGTCGCGCCGGGCCCGCACTCGGAGGTATGTTGCAGGTCGAACAGGGTGCGAAGGGGGCCATATGGCTGCGGGGCGGAACGGTCGCACGGTACGCGATCTCAGGCGGGCCAACCGCACGGCCGTGCTGCAGCGGCTCTACTTCGACGGACCCCTCAGCCGCTTCGAACTCGGCCCGGCGACCGGGCTCAGCTCCGGCTCGGTCAGCAACGTCGTCGCGGACCTGGTCGCGGACGGCCTGGTAGAGGAGGCCGGCAGCGTCGACTCCGACGGCGGCCGCCCCCGCACCCTGCTGCGCGTGGCACCCGCCAGCGGCCACATGATCGGCGTCGACGTCGGCGAAACCCGGGTGCGGATCGAGCTGTTCGACCTGACCCTCACCGAACTCGCCCGCGCCGAACGCCCCTTGGAGCAGCAGCGCTACGAGGTGGAGGTCATCGTCGGCCACATCCGCGACGGCATCGCCGAGGTCCTCGCGGGCGCAGGCATCGCCCCTGACCAGCTCCTCGGCGTCGGCATCGGCGTCCCGGGCATCGTGGAACGCACCCCGGACCGCGGCGCCGTCGTCCACGGGCAGACCATCGGCTGGGACGCGGTCCCGCTGGAGAACCTGCTCCGCTCCACCTCCCAACTCCCCGACACCGTCCCGTACTTCATCGACAACGGCGCCAAGACCCTCGGCCAGGCGGAGATGTGGTTCGGCGGCGGACGCGGCGCGCGCAACGCGGTCGTCGTCCTGTTCGGCTCCGGCGTCGGCGCCTGCCTCGTCACCCCCGAGGTGGAGTACGGCCGCGCGGTCGAGTGGGGGCATCTGACCGTCCGGGTCAGGGGGCGCCGCTGCCGGTGCGGTGCCCTCGGCTGCCTCGAGGCGTACGCGGGCGCCGAGTCCCTGCTCGACCGGTGGCGCGAGGAGGGCGGGCGCCCGCCCGAGGGTGTCGACGAGGAGACGGCGCTGACCGCCATGCTGTCCGCCGCGTATCCGCCCGAGGGCACCGAGGCCGACCCGGTGGCGCTCGCCGTGCTGGAGGAGACCGCCGAGTATCTGGGTGCCGGCCTGTCCGACCTGATCAATCTCTTCCAGCCCGAGCGCATCCTGATCGGGGGTTGGGCAGGGCTTCAGCTCGGTGCCCGCTTCCTGCCCGCCGTACGGCGCCACGCGACGTCGTACGCCTTGCGGCATCCGGCGGAGAAGGTCACCGTCGAGCTCGGCAGGCTGGGGCCGGACGCGGTCACCGTCGGCGCCGCGATCCTGCCTCTGTCCGACTTCTTCGCCCGTGGCGGTCGCCGCGTCGAACCGGCTCCCGAGGGGCCGGCACCGGCGTGGCGTACGGCGCTGGAGGAGCGCACTCCGCACTAGGCGCTCCGCTGGGGAGCTCATTGGTCGTACGGAGACCGGTACTGGGCACTGATGACGGGGGCGCCTGCGGCCCTTTACGGCCCGAGGGAACTCGAAGGCCGCTGACGGTCCCCGCCCAACTCGGAGGCTGCTATCGGGCGAACGCGTTCACGCCCGTCAGTTCCGCCGACAGGTCCCACAGGCGGGCGGCCTGCTCGGGGTCGATCGCCCAGTCCTTGACGCCGTTGACCGCGTCCTCCGGGGCGGGTTCGGCGATGTCGCAGTCCTCCAGGTAGACGCCGCCGAGGCCGTCCAGCTGCGGGGAGGTCGCCGCCCACACCTGGGTGGCCGCGCCCTGCGGCGGGGTCTTGAAGCCCGCGGGGTTGAGCACGTTGCCGGCCTCGTCGATCCAGCCGCGCTCGACCATCTCCTCCTTGGGGATGTGCCGTTGGAGCGGCGTGATGATGCCGCCGGGGTGGAGCGAGAAGGCGCGCACACCGGCGTCGCGGCCGAGCTTGTCGAGGTGGACGGCGAACAGGACGTTGGCGGTCTTGGCCTGCCCGTAGGCCTCCCACTTGTCGTAGCCCTGACTCCAGTGGACGTCGTCCCAGCGCATGCCCGAGAAGTGGTGGGCGCGCGAGGAGACGGAGACGACCCGGGCGCCGCCCGGTGCGATCGCCGGCCACAGACGGTTGACCAGGGCGAAGTGGCCGAGGTGGTTCGTCGCGAACTGGGCCTCCCAGCCGGGCCCCACCCGGGTCTCCGGGCACGCCATGATCCCGGCGCTGTCGATCACGATGTCGATGTTCCGCCCGGAGGCGAGGAACCGCTCGGCGAAGCCGCGCACACTCTCCAGGTCGCCGAGGTCCAGCTCGTCCACCTCGACGCCGCCGAGGCCGGTCAGCGCCTCCTCGGCGGTCGCCCGGCGGCGGGCCGGGACGACGACATGGGCGCCCGCCTCGGTGAGGGCCCGGGTGGCCTCCAGGCCGATACCCGAGTAGCCGCCGGTGACGATCGCGAGCTTGCCGGTCAGGTCGATGCCCTGGAGGACGTCGTCGGCGGTGCTGGTGGCGCCGAAACCGGATCCGATCTTGTGCTGTGCAGTGCTCATGCCGGAACGCTACGAATTGGAGTGCTCTCGAAGTCAAGCGCGACCCGGCGGCCGGGCGAGGCCGGTCGTCTGCGCCGTGGCATGAAAGAGCCCCGACCGGACGGGGGATCACGGTCGGGGCTCGCCAAGTGGTGGGCACGAATGGCGGTCGCCTCTCGGCGAAAGGCTCCACAGGGCTTCAGCCGAACGATCGTCCCTGTGGGCAAAAGGTGAGGCCCGGGGACACTGTCCCATCCGCACCCACGCGTTGTTCAACGGGCAACCTCTCGTTGGTGTTCCTCTCCCCGCCGTGTTTCGGGGTGATGTGCGTCACCGCCGCTTCAGGGGGCGTCCGGCAGTGCGGGCAACCGGTCGAAGCGGCGGTGACGCACAACGGCGTGCGGGCGGCGCCGGGTCGAGTCAGGGGCTCGCGACTCCCGCGGGCGTGCGCCGCTCCCGGGTCCAGGCGAGCAGGTTGTCCAGGGGCCAGGTGGTCACCACCCGCTCGGCGGGCACCCCGCACTCCTCCGCCCGGGCGCAGCCATGGATCTGCCAGTCCAGCTGGCCGGGCGCGTGGGCGTCCGTGTCGATCGAGAAGAGGACGCCCGCGTCCACCGCCCGGCGCAGCAGCCGCCGTGGCGGGTCGAGCCGCTCCGGCCGGCTGTTGATCTCCAGGGCCGTGCCGTTCTCGGCGCACGCGGCGAACACCTCGTCCGCGTCGAACTCCGACTCGGGCCGCCCCCGCCCGGTCAGCAGGCGCCCGGTGCAGTGCCCGAGCACGTCCGAGTGCGGATCGCGTACGGCGGCCACCATCCGACGGGTCATCGAGCGGGCGTCCATACGCAGCTTGGAATGGACGGACACCACCACGAGGTCGAGATGCTCCAGCAGCTCCGGCTCCTGGTCCAGCGAACCGTCGTCGAGGATGTCGCACTCGATGCCGGTGAGCAGCCGGAACGGCGCCCAGGTCGCATTCAGCTCCGCCACCACCTCCAGCTGCTCCCGCAGCCGCTCGGGCGACAGACCGCGCGCGACGGTCAGCCGCGGCGAGTGGTCGGTCAGCACCGCCCAGTCATGCCCGAGCGCCGCCGCGGCCCTGCCCATCTCCTCGATCGGGCTGCCCCCGTCCGACCAGTCGGAGTGCAGGTGGCAGTCCCCGCGCAGTCGCGCTCGCAGCTCCTGGCCGCCCTGGGGGAGCGGCGCCGCGGCCTCGCCCTCCAGCTTCCGCAGATAGTCCGGCACCTGCCCGGCCAGCGCCTCCCGCACCACCTGCGCCGTCTTCGGGCCGATGCCCTTGAGCGACTCCAGAGACCCGTCGGCCGCCCGCTCGCGCATTTCTTCCCCGGGCAGCGAAGCCAGGACGCGGGACGCCGTGCGGAAGGCGCGGACGCGGTAGGCCGGCGCGAGGGAGCGCTCCAGCAGGAAGGCGATCCGGTCCAGTGCATCGAGGGGATCCATGGTGACCTCCACCTCCAGGGTTGCCCAGCCGCGCCCGGGCCGCACCGCGTGCTCGATCCATGGAGTCCGTGACGAGCCTTCCGCCCGGAATGCGTCCTACGCTCTATTGCATGACGGAAATCGACAGCCCGCGTGTCTCCCGTCCGCGGATCATTGTGCTCGGTGTGCATCCGACCACGCCGCCGTTCCGGATCGTGGAGATCGACGGAGAAGTGGTCGGCGAGGCGAAGTCCATCACCGACGTCCTCGAGGCCGCCGCCGCGTTCGGCATCACGATCCACGACCTGGACGATCCCGACGTGGTGCGCTGGGTGGGCGGCGACAAGTTCACCTGGCGGCCGCGCTTGCGCTGAGAGCAGTGCGGCTCAGCCGACCGTCCACTTCTGGTTGGCTCCGCCCGAGCAGGTCCACAGTTGCAGCCGGGTTCCGTTGTCCGGGACGTTGCCGGTGACGTCCAGGCACTTGTCGGCCTGCGGGTTGACGATGTCCTGCGCCCCGGTGACCGTCCACTTCTGGTTGGGGCCGCCGGTGCAGTCCCACAGCTGGACGGTCGACCCGTCCGCGGTGCCGTTGCCCGTGACGTCCAGGCACTTGCCGAGCGCCCGCAGCGTGCCGTCGGAGCCGACGGTCCACTGCTGCGCGGCGCTGCCGTTGCAGTCGTAGAGCTGCACCGGTGTGCCGTTGGCGGGGTTCGCCCCGGCGACGTCCACGCACTTGCCGGCGAGGCCCCTGATCGCCGCGCCCGTGGCGGTGTCGCCGGTCGTCACCGACACCGAGTCCACCACCAGCTGCTGTGGGAAGGCGGTGGAGCCGTCCGGGTCGCCGGGCCAGTAGCCGCCCACCGCCAGGTTCAGGATGAGGAAGAACGGCTTGTTGAACACCCAGGTCCTGCCGCCCAGGTCGGCGGGCGTACGCCGCTGGTAGACGGTGCCGTCCACCGACCAGGTGATCGAGTCGGGCGCCCAGTCGACGGCGAAGGTGTGGAAGGCGTCGGCGAAGGCCTGGCCGTTCGGCAGTGAGTAGGCCGCGCCTATGCCGCCCGAGCCCGAGTAGCCGGGGCCGTGGATGGTGCCGTGGACGGTCGAGGGCTCGAAGCCCACGTTCTCCATGACGTCGATCTCGCCCGAGTCCGGCCAGTTGACCGGTGTGCCGAGCATCCAGAACGCGGGCCACATGCCCTGCCCGCGCGGGATCTTCATCCGGGCCTCGACGTGCCCGTACTGCGCGTTGAACTTCCCGGAGGTGTTCAGCCGGGCCGAGGTGTACTGGCAGGTGCCGTACCAGCACTGGTAGTTGGCCGGGTTCTCGCGCCGGGCCGTGATCACCAGGTGCCCCTGGCCGTCCAGGGCCGCGTTCTTGTTGCCCGAGGTGTAGTACTGCCGCTCGTGGTTGTTGACGTTGTCGCCGGTCTCGACCTGCCACTTCGAGGAGTCGACCGCGGCACCGGCGGGCCCGTCGAAGGTGTCGGAGAACGTCGCCGCGGCGGCACTCGCCTCCGGCGGATCGGCCTGCGCCGCACCGGTCGCGACGGACGCGACCAGTACGGCGGACAGGGCGGCGAACAGACATCTGCGCAGCAGGCGTGGGGAGGCCACGGCACTTCCTTCCGTACGGCGGCCGGACACACGGGTGGGCCGGCCGAGGTGGGGGGTGAAGGCGTCGCCTCTTGATTTAAGAAGTGAGATAAGGGTGCCGTCAATAGGTTGGTACGGACCAGGAGTTGAAGAAGTTCGGCTAGGCGTCTCCTGCCTTCTTCTTCGCAGACCGGCGGGGCAGCCGTTCCCGCGCGTGCACCGCCCGGCCCAGTCGCCGGCCGAGCAGTACGTAACCGATCAGTGCGCCGCTGGTGTTGAGGATGACGTCGTCGATGTCGAAGGCCCGCCCGGTGATCAGCGCACCCTGGGCGAACTCCACCAGCAGCATGACCACGGCGGTCAGCAGCAGCACCCGCAGCAGTCCGCGGGCCCGTGGGGCGACGACCGGGACGAGGATGCCGAACGGGACGCCCAGCAGCAGGTTTCCGCCGATCTGCTTCACGGCGTCCCGCAGTGCCGGCTGGTCCAGATAGGCCTTCAGCGAGCGGCCCGGATGCAGATTGGTGTGGGCCAGCGACACCGATGCGGGGGAGGGCTCCAGCGTCAGCCGGGCCAGCACCACGGCGAACGCCACCATGAACCCGAAGGCGCACAGCATCGCCAGCAGCCGGATCGGAAAGGGCATCACATGCCGCTCGCGACGGGCCGGCCGCGGTTTGCTCTCAGGCTTGCGCGGCTTGCTCTCGGGCTTGCGCGCCTTGCTTTCGGGCTTGGCGGGCGCGCCTGGCTTGGCGTTCTTGGCGTTCTTGTCGGACTTGGTGGTACGCAGGCGCAACGCTGAACGTGGTCCTAGGGCTGCACGGGCCATCCGGTCCTCCAGTCTTCAACTTCCCTGCGTTCCAGGGCGGTTACCCGCTCGACGGTTGAGAATGCCGCGCCGTCGTGCGAGCGGAGCCCGCCGCCCCGGACCGGGCGCTGCCGCTGCGGCGCCCGGTCCGGGCACGTCGGGGACCACGCGGATCAGCTGCCGTAGCTGACTTGCACCTCCTTGAACCCGAGGGAACGCAGCAGGCCGTCGAGCATGTCGGTGGTGTTGGTCTCGGCCCGCTTGGTCAGCCCGCTGTCCTTCGCCGCGTCACCGATGTGCCTGACGGCGAGCTTCTGTACGGCCTGTTCGCTGTTGGGGTTGTCCGAGAAGAGGTCGCCGAGGCGGTCGAGGAGACCGCGCTGCTTGGACACGGCGTAGGAGCGGTCGGGGTTCAGGGCCGGCTTGCCGAGCGCCGCGTGCGGCAGCCGGAGTGTGGCGGACGTGCGGTCGTCGTTGACCGTCACGTCGTCCTTGCCGACCTTGCCGAGGTCGACATAGGCGTCGACGGTGCCCGCACCGATGTACAGGGTGCGGGAGCCGCGGACGGCGTCGGGCAGGTACTTGGTGTCCTTTTCCAGGTCGACGACGACCTGGAAGTTGCCGGAGGCGGCGTCGTAACGGCTCATGTCCTGGATGGACTGGAGCAGTGCGGGTCCGGAGCGGTCGTGCGTTTCCGTGCCGAACAGGTCCTTGAGGCCCGGGAGCACACTCAGCCTGATCCCGGCGAAGAACACCACGAGCACCAGCACGACGGCGCTCACCGCCTTCGCCCAGCCGGGCATGCGCCTGGACATGCGCCTGATGGGAGTCGTCATGGCGACGGCCCTCCTTCCTACTGACCGAATGCCCCTCAAAACCCTTGTCAGACCGCGCGGTTGGCCGAATGGCCCCCCTGACGGGGGCACGGAGGGCGCACTAGCGTGGAGAACTCTCCGTACCAGCGCGTCTGGAGTCCCGGATGAGTACAGACAGCACGTCCCGGCCCCTGTGCCCCATGCACCGCATCGACCTCCCCGAGCCCGGGCCACCCCGGCCGGGGATGCTCGCCACGGGCACCCCGGTGTGGCTCGTGACCCGGTACGCCGAGGTGCGTCAGGTGCTCATGGACCCCCGCTTCAACAGGAGTTCCCTGCACGCCGAGGACGCCCCGCCGCTGCTCGTCGTACCGAACCTGCTGGACAACCCGAACGGGCTCGTCAACCAGGACGGCGAAGCGCACCAGCGGCTGCGCGGCACCGTGCAGCGGGCGTTCACGCCGCGGGCTATCGCCCTCTGGCGGCCCTGGGTGGCCTCGGTGGTCGAGTCGCTCCTCGACGACTTCGCACGGCAGGACCGCCCCGCGGACATCGTCGAGGGCTTCACGCGCCCCCTGCCCGTCTCCGTCATCTCCCGGCTCATGGGACTCGACCACGTGGACCGCGAACGCATCCGCCACTGGGCCGACCACGCGCTCTCGGGCGGCGCGCACACGCGGGAACAAGTCGTGGCCGCCATGCTCGAGTTCGGGTCCTTCGCCGCCGATCTCGTTGCCCAGCGGCGCAAGGCTCCCGGTGACGACCTGGTGAGCGGGCTGGTGACGGCGGGCGACAGCCTGGGGATCGAGGAACGGCAGCTGGTGACCCTGGTGTGCGGGCTGGTCGTCGCCGGTCACGAGACCACCATGACGGCGCTCGGCAACATCGTCGTCTACCTCCTCACCGACCGGCAGGAGGCCTGGCCCGGCCTCGCCGAGGACGAGGAGGCGGCATCGGTCGCGGCCGAGCAACTGCTGCGCGCCGTCCCGCTCAGCGAGGGACGGGTACTGCCCGGCCTGCTCCGCCGCGCTGTCGAGGACACCGAGGTCGGCGGAGTGACCATCCCGGCGGGCAGCGTGGTCGCCGTCCAGACCAACTCCGCGAGCCGCGACCCCGACGTCTTCCCGCCCGGCCCGCCCGACCTCTTCACACCGCTGACCTCACCCAGCGTGATCTTCGGCGCCGGCCCCCACCACTGCCTCGGCGCCTGGCTCGCCCGCCTGGAACTGGGCCTGGCCCTGCACCGCCTCGCGGCCCACTTCCCCACCCTGCGCGCCGAGTTCGCACCCGAGACGATCGAGTGGCGCGAGGGCCAACTGACACGAAGCCCGAAGCGGTTGCCGGTGTCGTGGTGAACATGCCCTGGTGGGGCGGCGGTTCGCGCGCGTGCTGACGTGAGCGCGGTGTCGCTCCGCGGGGCGCCCGCACCGCTGCTCGCGCGCGCCTGCCTCGCCGCCGCGGTCCTTGGCCACCGGCAACGGTCTAAGCGGCCTTGGCGAAGTTCGGTGCGGCACCACGCCCCGTATGGGGCGCGGGCCTGTATCCATATGCGGCTCCGCCGCGTGGGCGCGACCAGCCCCCAACGGCCCGCAGGATGACCACCGCACTTCCAGCGGAGCGCTTAGTGCGACCGCAGTTCCCGGTCACCCGACACCCGCGACCACCACACCCCCTCGCCATGCGTCAGCCCGGGCAGGCGCAGTTCGATGTCGCGTACCCGCCGGGCCGGTAGTTCGCCGGTGATCAGCCAGGCCGTCGTACCGCCCGTGGTGCCCGTGAACTCCGCTCCGTACGAGGCTAGTTGGGCCGTCACCGGGGACAGTGCGTCGAGGGGGACCTCCGCTTCGAAGGCGTGGTAGGGCTCGTACAGCCGGGTTCGCGCCCGCTGCAGCGCGCTGTGCAGCACGATCGGGGTGAGCCCCCGGAAGTCGGCGGCCGTGCTGATCGGCGAGCAGTAGCCGGAGCGGATCAGCGTGACCCGGTAGTCGGTCACGGGCGCTCCGTTGAGCCCGGTCGCCATGGTCGCGTGCACCGTGTCCTCGATGGCCTGGTGGAAGGCGCGGGGGAGTGCGCCGAGTTCCGTCGTGTACGTGAACACTCCGCCCGAGCCGCGGGGCCCCGGCTCGACCCGCACTCCGACCGTCGCCCAGTAGCGCGTGCCGAGGTGCCACGGCATCTCCTCCGAGGCCTCACCGACGCCCCGCGGGCGCTCCAGGAACCGTACGCGGCCCGGTTCGAAGTCGGCCTCGATGCCGAAGTCCTGGGCGAGCGTGGCCGCGAGCACCTCCATCTGCACCTCGCCGTACAGGAGCAACGCGGTGGTGCCGGCGGCCGCGGGCCGGGCGTGCATCAGCGGGTCCTGGTCGGCGAGGGCAAGCAGGGCCGAGCGGAGCGGGGCGGCCTGTTCGGGGTGCCGGGCCCGGACCAGGGTCTCCAGCGTGGGCGGCGCGAACTGCGCCGCACGGTCGGCCAGTTGGCCCAGCCGGTCGCCCACACGGACGCCGCCCAGACCGGTGAGTGCCGCGATGTTCCCGGCGGTGAGTGACGGCCCGGCCCGTCCGATCACGTCGAGGCGGTTCACCTGTCCGGCGACTTCCGTCGTCCGGCCGTCGGCCTCCCGTCGTAGGAGGGCGAGGCGCTGACGTGGTGTCACCTCACCGTCGTACAGCCGCAGATACGCCGTCCGCTCGCCGCCCGGTCCGGGCCGTACGGCGAACACCGTGCCGCGCGGACCCGCACCTTCCGTTGCCTGTGCGGGCGGGATCAGCCCGATCACACCCTCGACCAGCTCCGAGACACCCTGTCCACCGAGGGCCGAGCCGAAGAAGACAGGGTGGAACGAGCCGTCGGCGGTGCGCGCGGCAAGCGCCTTGCGCAGGTCGTCCGGCGTGGGCTCGGGGCCGTCCACGACCGCCGTGAGGACGACCGGGTCGACCTCCGCCAGGGCTTCGGCCAGCTGTGGATCCCCGGGCGGGCGGGCCGTCACGCGGGCGTCGGCGGTCCCGATGCCCGTCACGTCCGTAAGCGGTGCGACGTACGGCGTCAGCCTGCGCCGGATGTCGGCGAGCAGGCCCTCGGACCGGGCGCCCGCCCGGTCGATCTTGTTGACGAAGACGAGCGTGGGCAGCCGCAACCGCCGCAGCGTCCTCATCAGCACCCTCGTCTGCGCCTGTACGCCTTCCACGGCGGACAGCAGCAGCACCGCGCCGTCCAGGACCTCCAGGGCGCGTTCGACCTCGGCGATGAAGTCGGAGTGGCCGGGGGTGTCGATCAGGTTGATCTGGGTGCCGCCGACGGTGAACGCGGCGACGGCAGAGCGGATCGTGATGCCGCGCTGCCGCTCGATCGCACCGTCGTCCGTACGGGTGTCACCGCCGTCGACGCTGCCGAGCCGGTCGATCGCTCCGTGGTCGAACAGCAGCCGCTCGGTGAGGCTGGTCTTACCGGCGTCGACGTGGGCGAGAATTCCGATGTTCAGGGTGTGCATGCGGGGTCGAGTCCTCGGGAACCGTGGGCCGATGGGGGCGCTGGTTGATTCCGAGGAGTCGGCGCATGGGATCTCCTGAAAGTGAGGGAATTCGTACGCCGCCATGATGGCGCGCGGCAGGTGGCGCATCGCAACCGAATTTCCGAGGTCAGTAGCATGAGCCCGTCACCCGGAATGATCATGCTAGGAGCGGATCGTGCGAGACATCTCCGTGTTCAGCGGCAGTGCCCACCCCGACCTGGCGGCGGAGGTCTGTGCGCATCTCGGTGTGCCGCTCAGCCCCACCCGGGTCAGCCGTTTCGCCAACGACTGTCTGGAGGTGCAGCTCCAGGCCAACTGTCGCGAGCGGGACGTCTTCCTGATCCAGCCGCTGGTCAAGCCGGTCCAGGAGAACCTCGTCGAGCTGCTGCTGATGTGCGACGCGGCCCGCGGGGCGTCGGCGGCGCGGATCGCCGTCGTCATGCCGCACTACTCCTACGCCCGCTCCGACAAGAAGGACGCGCCCCGGATCTCCCTCGGCGGTCGGCTGGTCGCGGACCTGCTGGTGGCGGCGGGGGCGAGCCGGGTCCTGGCCATGACGCTGCACTCGCCGCAGGTGCACGGCTTCTTCTCGGTACCGGTCGACCACCTGCACGCCCTGCGGGAACTGGCCGCGCACTTCCGGCAGTACGACCTGTCCCGCACCACCGTGGTCTCGCCGGACCTCGGCAACGCCAAGGAGGCGGCCGCGTTCGCGCGGATGATCGGCGCCCAGGTGGCCGCCGGTGCCAAGCAGCGGTTCGCGGACGACCAGGTCGCCATCAGCTCGGTCATCGGCGAGGTCACGGGACGCGATGTCATCGTGCTGGACGACGAGATCGCCAAGGGCAGCACGGTGCTCGAACTCCTCGAACGGCTGCGGGAGTTGGGGCCCCGTTCGATCCGGGTCGCCTGCACGCACGGCCTGTTCGCGGCCGGGGCGCTCAAGCGGATCGGCGAGCAGCCGGACGTGCAGGAGATCGTGTGCACCAACACGGTGCCGGTCCCGGAGGAGGAGCGCACCGAGAAGCTGCGGATCCTGTCGATCGCCCCCGCCCTCGCCGAGGCCGTGCGCCGCATTCACAACGGCGAGTCCGTCAGCGCCCTGTTCGACGCGCCGCGAAGCGAATAGACATGAGGGAGTGGAGCAAGGCTCGGCGTCCCAGGTGACGCATCACTCAGGTGACCAGGAGGGCTTGCAGTGGCGAAGGCGAAGTTCGAGCGGACCAAGCCGCACGTGAACATCGGCACGATCGGTCACATCGACCACGGCAAGACGACGCTCACGGCGGCCATCACGAAGGTGTTGCACGACAGGTTTCCCGACCTGAACCCGTTCACGCCGTTCGACCAGATCGACAAGGCGCCCGAGGAGCGGCAGCGCGGCATCACGATCTCGATCGCCCACGTCGAGTACCAGACCGAGCGCCGGCACTACGCGCACGTCGACTGCCCCGGGCACGCGGACTACATCAAGAACATGATCACGGGCGCCGCCCAGATGGACGGCGCGATCCTGGTCGTCGCGGCCACGGACGGGCCCATGCCGCAGACCAAGGAACATGTGCTGCTGGCCCGGCAGGTGGGCGTGCCGTACATCGTCGTAGCACTCAACAAGACCGACATGGTGGACGACGAGGAGATCCTGGAACTCGTCGAGCTGGAAGTGCGTGAGCTGCTGACCGAGTACGAGTTCCCCGGCGACGACGTCCCGGTCGTCAAGGTCTCCGCGCTCAAGGCCCTCGAAGGCGACGCGCAGTGGACGCAGTCGGTGCTCGAACTCCTCGCCGCCGTCGACGAGTTCGTGCCCGAGCCGGTGCGGGACGTGGACCGGCCCTTCCTCATGCCGATCGAGGACGTCTTCACCATCACCGGCCGCGGCACCGTCGTCACCGGCCGGATCGAGCGCGGTGTGCTGCACGTGAACCACGAGGTCGAGATCATCGGCATCCACGAGCAGAAGACAAAGACGACCGTCACCGGCATCGAGATGTTCCGCAAGCTGCTCGACGAGGGCCGGGCCGGCGAGAACGTCGGGCTCCTGCTGCGCGGCGTGAAGCGGGAGGACGTGGAGCGCGGGCAGGTCGTCATCAAGCCCGGGACGGTCACCCCGCACACGGAGTTCGAGGGGCAGGCGTACATCCTGTCGAAGGACGAGGGCGGCCGGCACACGCCGTTCTTCGAGAACTACCGCCCGCAGTTCTACTTCCGCACGACGGACGTGACCGGTGTGGTGACCCTGCCCAAGGGCACCGAGATGGTCATGCCGGGAGACAACACCGGCATGCACGTCGTGCTGATCCAGCCCATCGCCATGGAGGAGGGCCTGAAGTTCGCCATCCGCGAGGGCGGCCGGACGGTGGGCGCCGGACAGGTGACGAAGATCCTCAAGTGACGTTCCTCAAGGAGAGACCGTCGTCTCGGCAGCCGTTGTCACAGCGGCCGTCATAACGACTCGGACGTGGCCTCCGGCTGGCCCAGGGCCGCGTCCAGGGTCGCATGCGCGGGCAGCATCCGGGCCAGCCCGGTGACCCGAAGGATGCGCAGCGTGAGCGGGTGGGTGCAGACGAGCCGCAGCTCCCCGTCCTGGTCGAGCACCCGGCCACGGGCCCGGTAGAGCAGTCGCAGCCCGGAGCAGTCGAAGAAGTCGACGTGCCGCAGGTCGATCACCAGGCGGACATCGGGGTGCGCCGTCACCCGGTCCAGGTAGGGCGCGATCTCCAGGGCCGCGGCGATGTCGATCTCGCCGCGGAACTCCAGCACCGTGTGCCCCCGGTCCTGGTGGACACGCAGATGCCGGGTGAGCGGCGCAGGTTCCCGGTCCACGACGACAACGCCTCCAACCTGCTCCGTCCGCTGCGGGGTTGCAGGTCACCGGGGGCCGGGGTGACAGCGTGCAGCGAGCGTACGAGCGAAGCCGAGCCCCCGGGTCCCGAGTGAGCGCAAATCTGTTCTCCGCCCTGCAAGTTACCCTCGATGGAGTGAATTTGAGCATGTTCGATTGACATATGTCTTTGAATTGCGTCAGAGCGCTTGCGTCAAATCGTCCCGTGAGGGGCGTGACGCGGCTACGACAGCGCGTGCCAGGCCTTGGAGAGCGCCTGGCGGAACTGCTCGGTCTGGTGCGCCGTGAGATCGCGGACCATCCGCTCCTCCAGCTCCCGGACGGGACCCCCGTGCTGCGCGAGGAGCTCGCGCCCGGCGTCGGTCAGCAGGATCAGCAGCTCCCGGCGGCTCTGCGGATTGCGCTCCCGCCGCACCAGGCCGCGGTTCTCCAGGGATCGCACGAGATCCGCGATGGACTGCGCGGTGACGAACGAGTCGCGGGCCAGCTGCGCCGCCGACAGTCCGTCGTGCCGCTCCAGGACGGTGAGCGCGGTGTACTGCAGCGCGGTGATCCCGGACGGCTTGACCAGCTCGTCGAGGTGTGAGCGGACAACGAGCTCCACCTGCTTCACCATGTAGAGCAGGGACGGAGAGGTCTTGGTCGCCTGGGTGTCGAGCATGAGTTCAGCGTAGACCATTGACAGGAAACCTGTCTGTAATGAAACTGCGGACCAACAGGAATCCTGTTGGTTGAAATCTTGGCGATGAGGCTGAGGAGTGGTGATGACCACCTTCGAGATCGAACCCGGACAGCTGTTTGTCGGGGGCCAGTGGCGCGAGGCCGCGGACGGAGCGCGCACCGAGGTGGTCGACCCGTCCCGGGGCACGGTCGTCACCACCGTCGCGGAGGCGGGCGCCGCCGACGTGGACGCGGCCGTGCGTGCCGCACGGGAGGCCTTCGACGGCGGCGCCTGGTCCGGGCTGTCCGGCCGCGAGCGCGGCCGGGTGCTGCACCGGGTCGCCGAGCTGATCCGGCAGAACGCGGACGAACTCGCCCGCCTCGAGAGCCTGGACGTCGGCAAGCCCATCTCGCTGTGCCACGCCGTCGACGTGACGAACGCGGCCAACGACTACGAGCACTTCGCCGCCCTCGCCCACTCCCTGGACGGCTCGATCCGCGACACCCCCATGAACGCGCTCGCGTACACCAAGCGCGAGCCGCTCGGTGTGGTCGCCGCGATCACACCCTTCAACTTCCCGCTGATCCTGGCCGGCTCGAAGATCGGTCCCGCGCTCGCCGCCGGCAACACCGTGGTGCACAAGCCGGCCGACGAGACACCGCTGAGCGCCCTATACATGGCCCGGCTGCTCAAGGAGGCGGGCGTCCCGGACGGCGTCGTCAACGTGGTCACCGGCACCGGCCCGGTGGCCGGTGAGGCGCTGCTGCGCCATCGCGGGATCGACAAGGTCGCCTTCACCGGCTCCACCGCGATCGGCCGCCACGTGGCGAGCACCGCCGGCGAGGCCCTCAAGCCCGTCACCATGGAGCTCGGCGGCAACGCCGCCCACATCGTCTTCGAGGACGCCGACCTGGAGAAGGCCGTCGGCGCGATCATCAAGGGCTTCGTCTTCAACACCGGCCAGTTCTGCATGGGCGGCCCGCGCCTGCTGGTGGCGCGCCCGGTCTACAGCACCCTGCTCGGCATCCTCTCCGAGGCGGTCCCCGGCGTACCGCTCGGCGACCCGCGCAACCCCGAGACCGTCGTCGGACCGATGGCGGGGGAGAAGCACCTGAAGAAGGTCGAGGAGTACGTCGACCTGGCCCGCAAGGAGGGTGGCCGCATCGTCTGCGGCGGCGAGCGGCTCGACCTCGACGGCGGCTACTACTACAAGCCCACGGTGATCGCCGACCTGTCGAACGACTCCCGTGTCGTCCAGGAGGAGATCTTCGGACCGGTCCTCACGGTTCAGCCCTTCGACACCGAGGAGGAGGCCGTCGAGCTCGCCAACTCCACGCCGTACGGCCTGGCTTCGGGCGTCCAGACCCAGAACCTCGCCCGCGCCCACCGCGTCGCCGACCGACTCCAGGCGGGCATCGTCTGGATCAACGACTGGGCCATGCTCGACCCGGCGGTGCCCTTCGGCGGCGTCAAGGACTCCGGCTACGGCCGCGAGTACGGGCCCGAGGCCCTTGCCGCCTACACCAAGGTCAAGTCCGTCGTCGTCTCGCTCGACTGAGCTCGGCCGAACACACCCGCAGACGCCGAACACACCCGAAAACGCTGAACACGCCCGAAGACAATGGGAGTTCGTACGATGTCCATCACCACCCGCGCCGCTGTGGTCGAGTCCGGCGGAGCACCCTTCACCCTGAGCGATGTCGAGCTCGACGAGCCGGGACCGCACGAGGCACTGGTCCGCATGGTGGCCACCGGCCTGTGCCACACCGACCTCGGCGTCGCGAGCGGCGGACTGCCCTTTCCTCTGCCCGGAGTTCTGGGTCATGAGGGAGCGGGCGTCGTCGAGGCCGTCGGGTCGGCCGTCACCGGCATCGTGCCCGGCGACCACGTCGTGCTGTCCTTCAGCTCCTGCGGCGAGTGCCGCAACTGCCACGGCGGCCACCCCGCGTACTGCGCGACCTGGCTGCCGCTGAACCTCATCGGCGGTGTCCGTGCCGACGGCACCAGCACCATCAGCCGCGACGGCACCCCGCTCGGCGGGCACTTCTTCGGTCAGTCCTCCTTCGCCGAGCGGGCGTTGGTGGACGAGCGCAGCCTCGTCAAGGTCGACGCGGACGTACCGCTGGAGTCGATCGCACCGCTGGGCTGCGGTGTCCAGACCGGAGTGGGTGCGGTCTGGAACGTGCTGAAGCCGGTGACGGGCAGCACGATCGTCGTCCTGGGCGCCGGTGCCGTCGGCCTGTCCGCCGTGATGGCCGCCGCCCTCACCCCCGCCACCCGGATCGTGGCCGTCGACAAGGTCGGCGAACGCCTTTCCCTGGCCAAGGAGTTGGGCGCCACCCACACCGTCAACGTGGGCGAGGCCGACCTCGCCGAGGCGCTCGCGGAGATCACCGGTGGCCAGGGCGCGGACGGCGTCGTGGAGACGACCGGCAGCGTCGCCGTGCTGCGCCAGGGCGTCGACTCGCTCGCCGCGCGCGGCACCCTGGTCGTCGTCGGCGCCCCGCCGTTCGGCTCCGAAGTCGCCCTGGACGTCAACGGGTTGCTGGGCGGCAAGCAGGTCGTCGGCCTCACCCTCGGTGACGCCGAGACGCAGACCTTCATCCCGGCGCTGGTCCAACTGGTCAAGGAAGGACGACTCCCGCTGCACCGCCTGATCAGCACCTATCCGTTCGCGGAGATCGACCAGGCGGTGCGGGACATGGGCGCGGGCAAGGCGATCAAGCCCGTGCTCACCTTCTGACGGTCCGTCAGTCGACCGTCAGGACCAGCTTCCCCACGGTGCGGCCGGTGTCGCCGAGCGCATGTGCCTCGGCGGCATCGGCCAGCGGGAAGGTGCCGGCGATCGCGGGGCGCAGCTTCCCCGCCTCCACCAGCTCCGCGATCGCCTTCATGCCGCTGTGCGAGGCGTCGACGAGCATCCGCAGCGCCCGGACACCGAGCCGCTCGGCCTCCTCCTGGAACTCGTCCGAACCCACCGGCAGGATCGAGACGGCGATCCCGCCCGGGCGCAGCACGCGCAGCGAACGCGTCGAGGTGTCGCCACCGATCGTGTCCAGGACGACGTCCACGTCCTTCACGGCCTCCGCGAAGTCCGTCTCCTGGTAGTCGATCGCCTCGTCCACGCCGATCCCGCGCAGGAACTCGTGCTTGCCCGCGCTCGCCGTGCCGATCACGTACGCGCCCCGCGCCTTGGCGATCTGCACCGCCACGTGCCCGACCCCGCCGGCCGCCGCGTGGATCAGCACCCGCTGCCCCGGCTGCAGGTCGGCGTACTCGACCAGGGCCTGCCAGGCGGTCAGCGACACCAGCGGCAGCGCGCCCGCCTGCGTGTGGTCGATCGAGGCCGGCTTGTGGGCGAACCAGCGCGCCGGGGCCGTGACGTACTCGGCGTGCGAGCCGTGACCGAACGGGTAGGCCAGCATGCCGAAGACCTCGTCGCCGGGCCGGAAGCGGGCCACGCCGATCCCGACCGCCTCGACCACGCCGGAGACGTCCCAGCCCAGGACGAAGGGCGGCCTGCCCAGGAAACCGCCGGTCGCACGGTGCTTCCAGTCGGTCGGGTTGACGCCGGCGGCGCGGACCCTGACCAGTACCTCGTTGGTGCGCGGCTCGGGGCGCGCCAGTTCCACTTCCTGCAGGACCTCGGGACCGCCGAGGACGTCCTGGCTGATGGCTCGCATCGTGTTCACAGTGCTCATGGTGAACCAGCCTGCCGGGGGTCGCCGCGCAAGAAAATGGCACGATGGTCAACCTTCGATAGGATCGTGCCATGAGCGAGGAACGGCATGTGGAACGGGTCGTGGTGCTGGCCCTGGACGGCGTGTACCCCTTCGAGCTGGGCATCCCCAGCCGAATCTTCGGCGCGGCCGACGGCCGGTACGAGGTGCTGACCTGCACCGTCGACGGCCAACCGGTGCGCACCAGCACCGACTTCACGGTCGGCGTCGAGCACGGTCCCGAGATCCTGACGACGGCCGACACCGTGGTGGTCGCGTCCATGACGCCCTCGCACATCCCCACCGAACTGTCCGCGGAGGTCGTCGCCGCGCTTGCCCAGATCCGCCCGGACGCCCGGATCGTCTCCATCTGCACCGCCGCCTTCGTCCTCGCCGCGGCGGGCCTCCTCGACGGCCGGAAGGCCACCACGCACTGGCAGGTGGCCAACGCGTTCCGGCGCGTGTACCCGCAGGTCGACCTCGATCCCGACGTGCTCTTCGTCCACGACGGCCGGATCCTCACCTCGGCCGGCGCCGCCTCCGGTGTCGACGTCTGCCTGCACATCGTCCGCACCGACCACGGCAGCGAACTGGCCAACACGGTGGCCCGCCGCTGCGTCGTACCCCCGTTCCGGGACGGCGGCCAGGCGCAGTACATCGAGCAGCCCGTCCCCGAGAGCGGCGCCGCGGGCACGGCCGCCACGCGCGCGTGGGCCCTGGAACACCTCGACGAGCCGCTCACACTGGCCGACCTCGCCGGCCATGCCCGGATGAGCCTGCGCACCTTCGCCCGCCGCTTCAACGAGGAGGTCGGTCTCAGTCCCGGCCGCTGGCTGATCCAGCAGCGCGTGGCCCGTGCCCGGCACCTGCTGGAGTCCAGCGACCTGTCCGTCGACCGGATCGCCGGCCATGTCGGCTTCGCCACCGGAGCCTCGCTCCGACAGCATCTGCACGCCGCGATCGGGGTCTCGCCGCAGGCCTACCGCCGTACGTTCCAGACGGCCGCCGACTAGGCGCGAACGTTCCGTGCCGCCGCCGCGTCGAAGGACCGGAAGGCAGCGAGCGGAACAGGGGTGGGGGCATGCGCGGGAGACTCGTGGGGACGACAGTGCTGGTCGCGGCGGCGGCGGTGGCGTGCGGCACGGAGAAGGGCCAGGACCTCGTCGTCGCGGGAACGGCTCCGGCCGCGCCGTACAGCGGACCGCTGCACGTGCCCGCGAAGAACCTCGACGAGGACAGCGCGCGGGCCACACGCATCGAGTCGGGCGCCGCCGGCCGGGCGCTGGAGTGCGACGGGGAGATCTACTCGGGCGGTGGGAGCGACCCGTGGAGCCAGGGCGACGGAGGCGCGACGCCGAAGGAGGGGCTCAAGGCGTACTTCGACATCGAGCAGCCCGACGTCCCCCGTTACGGCTACCGCGTGGAGCGCGAGGAGGCCGATCGCGTCCTGTACTCCTTCGACGTGGGCGGCAGGACCAAGGTCGCCGTCATCGTCGCCAAGGACCGGAAGAACAGGCCCGGTTGGGGCCCGGAGTCCAGCGCGTCCTGCGACCCGTCCGAACTGCCGGCGAGCTTCACCGACAAGCAGTGGTACGAGATCTGGACCGACCGGCACGGCGAGCGGGTGCCGATCACCAAGGTGAACAGCAGCGTCGGCCCGGAACACTGCGACTGGCAGAAGGCGCACTTCCTGTCGCTGGGGGAGGGCAAGAAGGGCAAGCTGTACGCCCGCGATCCGGACGGAGTGCTCCCGGAGGGCATGCTCACCTCCCCGTACGACGGCGACGTCCGGATGCCGGCGAGCGCCCACGACACCGGATATCGCTACCAGGACCGGCGGTTGTGGCTGACGGACGATCCGGGCAAGGCCTACGTCCGCACATCCCACGGCGTCGAGGCCTGGCCGCTGGTGAGCGAGGGCATGGGCTGCGCGTGAACCGTCACCGGCTCGCGTGCAGGGCGACCAGCAACTGCCATACCTCGTCGGCGATTTGAGCGGCATCGCCATCGAGGAGCCCGTGCAGCCAGTCGGCCAGCACACCGGCGAAGGTCGCGGCCACGGCCGACGCGACCAGTGGTGCGTCCGCCGCGCCCGCACGTTCGCGCTCGCGGAGGCTGTAGGCCCGCAGATCCCGGTGCAGCACCCGGCCGAGCGGGCCGCCGCCGCCCGGGGTCAGCAGTTCGCGGTACAGGCCTGCGTGTGGGGCGAGCGAGGCGAAGAACGCGGCGAGCGCGGGCGGCGCGTGCACCGGGTCGGGCCGGCCGGTCCAGGAGTGCAGCGCCTCCACGGCCTCCCGTACGACGTCCGCGCAGGCGTCGACCGCCACCGCCTCCAGATCGGCGTAGTGGACGTAGAAAGTGGCCCGCCCGACCCGGGCGCGGCGCACCAGCGCGGCCACGCCCACCTCCGCGAGCGGCCGCTCCGCACACTCGGCGAGCAGGGCCTCCCGCAGTCGCGCCCGGGTGCGTGCGGCCCGCGGGTCCTCCGGCGCGGGGCGGGTCACTGCGCGATCAGGACCGCGGCCAGGGCGAGCGCGCCGGGCAGTGCCTGCGCGAACAGAATGCGGCGGTTGGCCGTCACGGCGCCGTAGACACCCGCGATCACGACGCAGCACAGGAAGAACACCTGGGCGCGGAACCCGGTCGGGTCCGCCGCGATCAGACCCCAGATCAGACCGGCCGCGAGAAAGCCGTTGTAGAGCCCCTGGTTGGCGGCCATCGGGGCGGTCGCCCGCGCCATCTCCCGGTCGAACCCGTGCAGCGCCCGCCCGGGCTTCTTCTGCCACAGGAACATCTCCATCACCAGGATGTAGGCGTGCAGGGCGGCCACCAGACCGACCAGCACATTCGCGACCGTCTCCATGTCGAGCTCCGAATTCGTTGAGGACAATTTCCTGGACAGGTGTCCACTATAGCTGGACAGGTGTCCAGGAAATACCATCGGTGCCGGGCGCCGATGCTGCTCACCCCGCAGCAGCATCCGTGGCGTCCCGGCGCAGCTCCTGTGCGCGCAGGGCGAGCTGCATCTCGAACTGCACTGCCGGATCGTGCAGTTGGCCGCCGAACAGGTCGTCCAGCCGGCGCATGCGGTAGCGCAGTGCAGGCCAGTCGGCAACGCGTTGAACGGACCGCGCGGCTCGTCGACCGGAACAGCGGCTCTCTTCGGCACGGCCGCGACGATACCCGTGGGTAATCCGCCGGGGCTTATCAACGGCGGACAGCCATGGGCGTACCAATTGTCACCACATGACAAGTTCGCAGGTCCGCAAAGGTATTTGTCGATGTGTGGGCTGTTGGCTGAGCGTGACGGAATCCTCACTTCCGACCGTGGTCACGGTTGATCCTTTGGGGTTCAAACCCGATAAGCTCCCGTTCGGCGCTGCGAGTTGACTCGATCGCGATCGGTCGTCTCGTGGTGCGTCATGCATCGATGTGCTCCCCCCTTGCACACTCCCCTGTTCGAACGTGTTGCTTGTTAAGGATGCAGATGGAACTCGCCACTCCGCCGCCGGCGGCGCGGGCCCCTGTCGCCTGGTACAGCTGGTGGTTGATGCCACTGGCTTTAGGAGGCGGGACGGTTGCCGCCACGTTCATGAGCTCCGAGCGAATAGCCGCCGGTGTCGCGGGCGTCGCGGCCACGGCCGCAAGCGCCGTCTGCGTACGGCTGCTGATCCGCACCCGCTCGCAGTTGAGCCGCTCCGAGGGCTCCTTCCGCACCACGCAGGCCGAGCACTCGCAGCAGTGGCAGCAGCATGTCGCGGGCCTGGAGCGGAAGTTCACCGCCGAGCGCGGCTCCCTCGAGGCACAGCTCACCGAGCAGTCCGGTGCGTACGAGGCCCAACTGGCGGAGCAGACCTCGACGTTCGAGGCCCAGATCACGGAACAGGCGCGTGCCTTCGAGGCTCGGCTCTCCGACCAGGCCACGTCGTACGAGGCTCAGCTGACCGACCGGGCCGAGGTCTGGCAGGAGCAGCTCACCCACCAGCACGCCGCGGTGGCCCGGCTCGCGAACGAGCAGCTGCCCGACGCGCTCAAGCAGTTGCGCGCCGGTGACGCCATCGACGACCTGCTGCCCGAGGCGAACCAGTGCGCCAAGGTCAGCGCCGACCTGCAGGCCGAACTGCGCAAGGTGCTGCGCACCGCCCTGATCGGTGTCGAGGAGGAGTTCAACCGCTCGACCTCCGCCGAACAGGCCGTCATCAGCATCGGCAACCGTATTCACGTGCTGACCAGCAAGCTCCGTGGCCGGCTGCACGAGATGCAGGGCGAGCACGGCCGGCTGCCGGCCGTCGCCCGCGGTCTGATGGAGCTGGACCAGGAGCTCGGCCCCGCCGACTCGCTCGCCGCGAGCATCGGTGTGCTCGGCGGCTCGGACCGGCCCGGCCGGCAGTGGCAGGAGCCGCAGCGGCTGCTCAGCGTGGTGCGTGGCGGTATCGGCCGGATCAAGGACTTCCCTCGCATCGAGGTCCGTCAGTTGCCCGAACTCGGCGTCGACGGCGGTCTGGTGGACCACCTCACGCTGATCTTCTCGCAGCTGCTGGACAACGCGGCCCGCTACTCGCCGCCCAGCGAGCCCGTGCTCGTCTCCGGCAAGGAGGTGCCCAACGGCGTCGGCATCGAGATCCAGGACTCCGGCAAGGGCCTGAGCGAGGAGAAGAAGCGCGAGGCCGAGGAGGCCCTCACCGGCACCGTGGCCGGACCGGGCATCGGCGGCATCTCGGAGGACGCCAACATCGGTCTGCGCGTCGTCGGCGCCCTCGCCCGCCGCTACGGCATCCGCGTCACCTTCGCGGACTCGCCCTGGCTCGGTACCTCGGTGGTGATCGTTGTCCCGCACAAGTACTTCAGCCCGTTGCCCGCGGCCGCCTCGGCCACCGCGGCGACTCCGGTGACGCAGCCGGCCGCGCCCGCCCCGGCGCGTACGCAGGTCTCGGCCGAGCCGGTGGACGTGCCCGACGAGACGGTGGACACGACGCCCGGCGGACTGCCCCGGCGCCGCAGCAAACGGAGCGAGGGCGAGGGCGCGGTGCGCCACCAGCCGGTCGAGCGCGCCGAGCGGAGCGAGGAGACCGTGGTCTCCGCCGTCCCGCCGGACGCCTCGTTCACCGGCCTGGCAGCCTTCGCCACCGCAGGCCGCGCGTTCGGCGAGGAGTCCACCACGGAGGACACGGCCCCTGCCGGGCACGAGTCCACCGAGCACCGCACTGAAGAGAGCGACTAGTCCACATGACGCAACAGGGAACCGACGTGAGCTGGGCGCTCCGTGATCTGGTGGAGTCCATCCCGGAGATCCGCTTCGCCCTCGTGGCCTCAAGCGACGGCAAGGCCATCACCTCCTTTGGCGCCGAAGACCCCGACGACGTGGACCGGTTCGCCGCCGTCGTCGCGGGTCTGCAGGCCCTGGCCCAGCCGGTCGCCGAGCAGTTCCCCAAGTACGCGGGGCAGCTGCGGCTGGCGATGATCGAGGTCGACGGCGGCCATCTCTTCGTCGTACGCGCCGGTGTGGAGACGTATCTCGGCGTCCTTGCCCGCGAAGGCCTCGACCAGGGGCTGCTCGGACACCAGATGAGGGATCTGGCCCGCAGGATGGGTGAGCTCCTCGGCACCACTCCTCGCCTGGAGGAGCACTCTGGATGAGTGCTCCCCGCCCGCCCACGGACCCGTCCGGTCTCGAGCGCTACTACGTCCTCACGGGGGGACGCAGCGGACCGGGCGGTTCGGCGTCGAGTCTCGACGTGGCGACCCTCATCGTCTCCGTGACCGCCCCCGTTCCGGGCATGCAGCACGAGCACGAGGACATCGTCCGGCGCTGCCGCGATCCGCTGTCGGTGGCCGAACTCGGCGCCCACCTCGGACTGCCCTTCAACATTCTCGCGGTGCTGCTGGCGGATCTGCTCGAGGCAGGCCGCGTCGAAGCCCGTGACCCCATCCCGGCGCACGGCGCCGGCCGCGGGCCCGACCTCGCGCTCCTTGAGGAGGTACTCAGTGGACTTGAACGGCTTTGACCATCCCGGCCGCCCGGCGGCCGGCGGCACCCGCTCGGTGAAGGTGATGATCGCGGGCGGTTTCGGCACCGGGAAGACCACCATGGTCCGCTCGGTCAGCGACATCAAGCCGCTCACCACCGAGGAGACGCTCACCCAGGCAAGTGCGGACGTCGACCACCTCATCGGCGTCGCCGACAAGACGGAGACCACCGTCAGCCTGGACTTCGGCAAGATCAGCCTCAACGACAGCCTCATGCTGTACCTGTTCGGCACACCCGGACAGGAGCGCTTCTGGTTCCTGTGGAACGGCCTGTTCAAGGGAGCGCTCGGCGCGGTGGTCCTCGTCGACACCCGGCGACTGGCCTCCAGCTTCCGGGCGATCGAGGAGATGGAGCGGCAGAACGTCCCGTTCGTCGTCGCGCTGAACGTCTTCCCCGACTCCAAGGACTATCCGGTCGAGGAGATCCGCGACGCCCTCGACATCCCCGAACACATCCCGGTCGTGGCCTGCGACGCCCGCGACCGGGCCGCCAGCCGTGACGTGCTCGTCGCGCTGATCCACCACCTGAAGGACCGCTCCGCCGTCGCTCTGGAGTCTCGATGAACGACCAGCCCTTAAACGGTCCCGACGTCCCGAGCGGCTGCCCGGTCGCCCACGGGGCCGACCTCACCCGGCTGTTCGGGCCGGAGGCGTCGACCGACCCGCTCGGCATCTACGAACGGCTGCGCAAGGAGCACGGGTCCGTGGCGCCGGTGCTGCTCGAGGGCGACGTCCCCGCCTGGCTGGTCCTCGGCTACCGCGACAACCGGCGGGTGCTGGACAACCCGCGCCAGTTCAGCCGGGACGCGCGGATCTGGCGGGACTGGCGGGAGGGGCGTGTTTCCGAGACGCACCCGTTGATCCCGATGGTCGGCTGGCGGCCCGACTGCGTCTCCCAGGACGGCGAACCGCACCGCCGGCTGCGCGGCGCGGTCACCGACGGTCTGCTCGCGGCGTCCAGCCGTGGCGTGCGGCGACACGCCACGTACTTCGCGAACAAGCAGATCGACGTGTTCGCCGACGCCGGGCGTGCCGACCTGGTGGCCGACTACGCCGAGCACCTGCCGATGCTCGTGCTCACCCGGATCCTGGGCCTTCCCGCGGCGGACGGGCGACGGCTGGCCGAGTCGTGCGCCCAGGTCTTCAAGGGCGGCGAGGACGCCCTCGAGCACAACGACCGGATCATCCAGATCCTCGCGGAACTCGCCGAGCGCAAGCGGGCCGAGCCGGGCTCCGACTTCGCCACGGCCCTGCTGGAGCACCCGGCCGGCCTCGACCACGACGAGGTCGTCAGCCATCTGCGCCTGGTGCTGATCGCCGCGCACACCACCACCAGCAACCTGCTGGCCCGGGTCCTGCAACTGGTACTCACCGACCCTGCCCGGCTGTCCGGTCTGGTCAGCGGGCAGCTGAACATCTCCTCGGTGGTGGAGGAGATCATGTGGGACACCCCGCCGCTGGCCGTGCTGCCGGGCCGGTTCGCGGCCGCCGACCTGGAGCTCGGAGGCCATCACATCCAGGAGGGAGAACTGCTCGTCCTGGGCCTGGCCGCCGGCAATCTCGACCCGGAGGTACGGCCCGACTCGGCCGTCGCCGTGCAGGGCAACCAGTCGCACCTGGCGTTCAGCGCAGGACCGCACGAGTGCCCGGGGCAGAACATCGGCCAGTCCATCATCGAGATCGGCGTGGACGTCCTGCTGCACCGGCTGCCGGGCCTGCGCCTGGCCGTGCCGTCGGAGGAGCTCTCCTCGACCGCCTCCACCTGGGAGTCCCGGCTCGACAGCCTGCCGGTCGAGTTCTCCGTCTGACACCACCGCTGCCCGGCCGGACACCCGGCCGGGCAGCGCCGTCTCCTCACCCGGCCGGCAGGTCGTCCACCGAGCCCCGCCCGGTCAGCGCGGCCGAGGCGAGACCGGGAACAGGATTGAGGCGTCAGCCGTCGAGCCAGTCGCCTGCGACGCTCGTGGGACGGTATCCCGTCGCGTTCCAGAGGAAATGCGGGTGGGCGCAGGCGAACATGTAGGCGAGCAGTGCGGTGTCCTCCCTCCCGGTTTGAGGGTCGTGCAGGGCGTAGAACCTTTCGGATCCGACTACGCCGGCGTCCTGTTGGACCTGACGAGCGCGGTCCGCAGACGGTGCGGCGCTGGATGCCTCCACGCCGGCGATGTAGGTGCGGCGCAAGATCTCCCATGCGCTGTCGATGTTGCCGTACCAGGGGCCGTGCAGTGCTTCGAAGGCATGGAGCTCGGCGTCGAAGAGGGGCCATGTGCGGGGGTATTGGGCTCGGCAGCGTGCGGACAGCTCGGCGCTCCGGGGGCTCAGTGCCGGTGTGGTGGGCCGCGGGGCGATGGTGAGGGTGGTGCCGTGGGTGAGGATGCCGGCGCACGCGTTGGGCTGCAGGTCGCAGAGCGGGCACCCTTCGGCCGGGGGGAGGCCTTGGGTGATGCCGTCGAACCACAGGGCGTGGCGGCCCGTGAGCCCCATCCAGACGATGGTGGTGGTCATCAGCCAGGTGTTCCACATCGCCGTGTGCGCCTCGGGCATACAGCCCCACTTGACGAGGGCTATGGCGCAGGCGGAGTAGAGGGCCTTGGTGTGGGTGGGCATTTCGGCGAGCCAGAAGTTGCTGATCTCGCCGGTGAGGGCGTCGGCTCGTACGTCTGCCATGTCGTCGATGACGCGGCACAGCAGCAGGGAGGCGAGGTGTTCCTCCTGCCAGAGTTCGGTGTCGGGTGAGACGTGCCAGAACAGGCAGTCCAGCATCTGCAGGATTGAGTAGGTGCTCTGGTCGAGTGGGTTGGTCTGGGGGAGCACGACGTTGCCCGCGTCGTGCTGTTGGAGCCAGTACTCGTCGACGGATCGCTTGTGGGCTGCGAAGAGTCCGCTGACCAGGGCCCGTGCGCTGTTGGTACTGAAATTCTCGGCCAAGCGGCTTTCGACGTGTTGGGTGAGGCGCGTTGTATCGATGGTGTCGACCACGCGTTTGTATTCGTGGAAGACGAGGATGTCGTCCTCGAAGCGGTGACGGTGGCCAAGATCTCGTTCGAGGTCGTTCATCTGCCGGGTCCAGGACCATCCACCGGTCAGGACGCTGTCGAGTTCCCGGCGGCCCGGCCAGGTCTTGACGGTGAGGGGACGACCGGCGCTCTGCCGCCAACGGTAGTCACCCAGCGTGCGTGCGGGGGGTGTGGGCAGCCGACGGCACAGAGGGCAGGCGCAGACGGTTGTCTGCGCCTCCTCGCGCGGCGGGGTATGTGCCCGGCTCCTCCAGGCCCCTTCCAGCATCATGCAGGTCAGCCGGCAGACCTCGATGTCGGTGCTGACTTGGGGGAAGGCCGCTTCGATCATGCGCAGGCTGGTGTCGAGGTGCCTCAACCTGGCGTAGCCATCCTCGTCGGGCGGGAGGAATGCGGGCCGCGCCAGATGGAGGGCTCCCTCGACAGGCACCGTGGTGCCGGAGTGGGGGGATCCGAGTGCGTCCAGCCGCTGCCGAGCGGCGTTCTGGCTTTTTCGGTACTGCTCCGTGCTCCCGTTGATGCGTTCCAACAAGAGGCGGGCCAGGGCGTTCCCCGCCTCCGTGGGCTGGAGCTGGGCGCCAGGCTGCGCCGGGAGCAGGCTGTCGGCGGACGCCTTCGGAACAGCACCTACGATTCGAGATTTCACACGGGTCTCCCATCAAGCTGTGGTTCTGGCAACGGAATCGATCGACCGCGGTGGTGGGCCGGTCGTGTCCGAGAAACTTCTGCACCTTGGGCGACGGCCTCGCCGAACAGCCGGACGCACGCGACCGGCTCGGGCTCCTGCCGCGAACGACCGCGAGGGTCACGACTGCTGCGTTGACGGCCGACGAAGTGGAGCGGATCGCCCACCTGCCCTGGAGAGGTCGAACTGCCCCGTGCCCGCTCGGTTCTCGAACGCGGAGAGCCGCTCGGCCACGGCAGGTTCATCCTCGACACCGCCGGCCTTCCATGAACGGCCCGCCCTTGTCGAAGCACTCCTGCTACAAGACGAGTACCTGCGTCGCCGCCTCAGCCGTGTTGATCAGGAGGCACTCGCGGCCCGTCAGGCGTCGCGCGACGACCTGATCCGAGGTGCGCTGCTGCTCCGGCAAGGCCGGAGGATCCACCGCCGGCCGCCCCGTATGCCCGATCAGCGGGAGCCTGCCCGGGGACGTCCGGACCATCTGCTGCATGGGTGGGAGAACCGGCTCATCAGGACGACCATGTCGTCGGCCGAGGCCGGTGGGTAGGTGATGTCTGCTGACGGGGATGTCGATGGGGAGGTCGAACGTGACGTCGTGAGGCATGCGCTTCCTTCCGGGAGACGGCCAGACAGAGCCCCCCCCGGCCCTGCGAACGGGTGGCCGAAATGACCACCCGAGCACTCGAACTCAGCTTCTGTGGCCGAAAGTTGAACCGAGAAGCGGTAGGAGACTGCCCAGAGCGTAAATGATCTACGCGTGACCTCACCGTGATGTCCGTTACTGCCTACGCCTCTTGAGCTGCGTACACTGCCTCCCCTCCCACGTACGTCAGGGCCACACCCGTCTCCGCGATCGCCTCGGTCGGCCCGTCGAACGGATCGCGGTCCAGCATCACGAGATCCGCCAGCGCACCCACCTGGATCCGTCCGGTGTCGTCGAGGTGGTTCACGTACGCCGATCCGGCCGTGTAGGCGGTCAACGCCTCGGTGAGACCGATGCGTTCGGCGGGCAGGAAGACCGGGGCGCCGTCGGCGCCGGGCTCGACGCGGTTGACCGCGACATGGATGCCCTGGAGCGGGTCCGGGCTGCTGACCGGCCAGTCGCTGCCGGCCGCCAGCATGGCGCCGGAGCGCAGCAGGCCCCCGAACGGGTACTGCCACGAGGCCCGTTGGGATCCCAGGAAGGGAATCGTCAGCTCGTCCATCTGCGGTTCGTGCGCGGCCCACAACGGCTGGATGTTCGCCGTGGCGCCGAGCCGGGCGAAGCGCGGCACGTCCTCGGGGTGCACGACCTGAAGGTGCGCCAGATGCGGCCGGGTGTCGCTCGGCCCGTTCGCCGCCCGTGCGGCCTCGATTGCGTCCAGGGCGTCGCGTACGGCCCGGTCGCCCAGCGCATGGAAGTGGCACTGGAAGCCGAGCGCGTCCAACTCGGTGACGTACTTGGGGAGTTGGTCCGAGTCGATGAAGCTCTTGCCGCGGTTGGCGGTGGCACAGCCGCACCGGTCCAGATACGGGTCGAGCAGTGCGGCGGTGCCGTTCTCGGCGACCCCGTCCAGCATCAGCTTGACGGTGCCCGCCCGGAATCGGCCGTGGCTCAACGCGGCCCGCTTCTCGACGAGTTCGGGAATCTGCTCGGCCCCGCGCTCGCGGTCCCACCACAGCGCGCCGCGGACCCGCGCGGTCAGCGAACCGTCGCGGGCGGCCGCCAGATAGGCCTGCGCAGGGTCCTCCATTCCGAGGAAGTCCCCGACGAGCGCGTCCTGCCAGGCCGTGATGCCGAGCGCGTGCAGATGGCGCTGCGCGTGCAGCAGCGCCGCCAGCCGGTCGGCCGCGGTGGCCGGGGGCGTCAGGCGCCCGACGAGTTGCATGGCCCCCTCCTGCAGCGTGCCGCTCGGCTCACCCGCCGCGTCGCGCTCGATCCGCCCGTCGGCCGGATCCGGCGTGTCCCGGTCGATGCCCGCCAGCTCCAGGGCACGGCTGTTGACCCAGGCGCCGTGGTGGTCGCGGTTGGGCAGATAGACCGGCCGGTCGGGGACGACCGCGTCCAGCAGCTCCTTCGTCGGCGTGCCGCCCTCGAAGGCCTCCATGGACCAGCCGCCGCCGGTGATCCACTCCCGCTCCGGGTGCGCGGCGGCGTACGCGCGGACGGCGGCGACCGTCTCCTGGGCCGTCCTGATCCCGGTCAGGTCGCACTGGGTGAGTTCCAGGCCCGCCGGCACCGGATGGACATGCGCGTCCTGGAAGCCCGGCAGCAGCAACCGCCCGGCCAGGTCGACCACTTGGGTCCGCGGCCCGGCGAGGTCGCGCACCTCGTCGTGCCCGACGGCGGTGATGCGGTCGCCGGTGACGGCCACGGCGGTCGCGGTGCGGCCCTCGGGGGTGAGGACGGGGCCGCCGGTGAAGAGGAGATCTGCGTGCATGGTCCTTTTCCTAGTGGGGGGTCGGGAGCAGTTGGGGGGCGTCGGCGTCCGTGGCCTCGCCCGTGCGGAAGTACGGCGACCTGCGCACCCACTTGGCCCACGCGGCGGCCACGAAGCCCGACACGATCATCACCAGGGGAGTGAGCAGCAGGAACCAGCCGTTGTCCGCGCGGAGTTCGAGATGGTCGGCCGAGGTGTAGAAGGACCAGCCGAGATACCCGCCGAGGCCGAGCAGTGCCACGGCACTCAGAGCGGGCAGCACCACCGCACGCACACCCTCCCGCCAGTTCTCGCGCAGCAGGGAGCGGAACCGCACGGCCGCCGCGAGCGCCGTGAGTGCGTACGACAGGGCGACCACGATGCCCACGGCGCTCACCGTCGCCATGATCATGTCCGCAAGCCGCGGAATGACCAGGGCGAGTGCCGCGACCGCCGTCGCCAGCGCGCCGATCAGCAGCGTCCCGGCGGCGGGAGTCCCGTAGCGGGGGCTGACCTTGGACCACACCGGCCCGAGCGTACGGTCCCGGCTCATCGCGAACATCGCGCGGGCCGTGGGAATCACGCCGGCCTGCAGCGAGGCGACCGCCGAGAACATCAGCGCCACGAGAGGGAGCGCCGCCAGCGGCTGGGAGGCCAGCCGGTCCCCGAAGTACGCCAGCCCCTGAGCGCCGTGCCCGGCCAACTCCGGCTCGGACAGGACCCGTTGGAAGGCGACCGAGCCGAGCAGGAACAGCGCGAGCATCGTGACGAGGGTGGTGAGCCCGGCACGGGAGGCGTCCCGCGGGTCGCGTACCTCCTCGTTGACACTGAACGCGGCCTCGAAGCCCCAGAAGCAGAACACCGACAGCAGCAGCCCCTGAGCGAGCGCCGACGCCGACGGGATGGCGAACGGGTCGAACCAGCTCAGGCTGAAGGCGTGCGGGCCGTGCACGATGCCGTATCCGCAGAACCCGATCAGGACGACGTACTCGAAGACCAGCAGCCCGGTCTGCAGCCGCGCCGCGGTCCGGATGCCCGTCACGGCGGTGAGCGTGACCGCGATGAGGACGACGATGCCGATCGCGGTCGTCTGCGCCGTCGAGCCCGGGTCCAGGGTGAGCCCGGCCACCCGGTGCAGCCCGGCGTCCCCGGCGAGCTGGATCAGCGCCGACCCGGTGACCGCGGTCGTGTACGCGAGGAACGCCAGCGTCGCCACGATGTTCACCCAGCCGACCATGAAACCGAGCCACGGACTGAGCGAACGGCCCACCCAGACATAGCCGTTGCCCGCGTTGGGCTCCACCTTGTTCAGCCGGGAGAAGGCGCCCGCGATGCCGAGGACCGGCAGGAACGCGAGCAGCATGATCGCCGGGAGATGGAGGCCCACCACGCCGGCCGTGACACCCAGACCGATGCCGATGCTGGTGGTCGCGGCCGTGCTGGACGCCGCGATGGCGATGCCGTCCAGGACGCCGAGGGACTTGCGCAGCGCGGGCCGCGCTGGTGGATCTGCACCGAAGGGCTGGTCGGACATGGCCGGGTCTCCGCTCGCACCTGGGGGCCTGGCAGGCCCCGGTGACCGCACATGAAACTGCCTGGGGGCTTAACAGGTCAACGGTGTTGTCATAAGGTGCGGGCACCGGCCCGAGGAGGCAGTCCATGAGTGAGCGCGTCGTCCCGCCCGCCGCCCGGCAGCGCAGACGCCCCACCAAACACGGCGTCGTCCTGTCCGAGGCCCTCATCGTCGAGACCGCCCTCCGGCTGATCGAGGAACACGGCGCCGACGCGCTCTCCGTACGCCGCCTCGGCCGCGCGCTGGGCGCCGACCCCAGCTCGCTGTACCGCTACTTCCGGCACACCGACGACCTGCTGCTTGCCATCGCCGACGAGCTCATCGGCCGTACCCTGCGCACCTGGCGCCCCACCGGCGACTGGCGTGCCGACCTGCGCGACCTCGGTCTGCGCATGCACGCGGGCGCCCTCGCCCATCCCCGGGCGGCCGCCCTCAGCTCCTCCCGAGTGACCGGACGCGCCCACGAGATCCAGGCGGTCGAGAGCATCCTCGGTGTGCTGCGCGATGCCGGCTTCCCCGACGCCGAGGCGGTGCGGATCTACCACGCCTACGTCGACCAGGCCCTCGCCTTCGGCGCCCTCGACTCGGCGAGCGTGGCGCTGCCGAAGGCCGCCCGGGAGGCGGAGACGGGGGTGTGGCGGGCGACCTACGCCCGGCTGCCCGCCGACACGCACCCGCACATCGCCGCGACGGCCCGCCACCTCGTGGCCGACATGCCCCGCAGCTCCTACCCGGCCGCCCTGGACCTGCTGCTGAGCGCGGCCGCGGCCCGGCTGACGGAAATCCGGGCGCGGAAAGAGGCCTGACGACCACACTGGACATGTCAGTTGACCATGTCCGCCAGGAGGCCCGACCGACGATGACCGAACCCGCCGCACGCACCCCGAAGCAGCGCAAGCAGGACACCCTGCACCGTCTCGAGCAGGACGTCGACGCCTGGGTCGCCACCGCCGACGGTGCCGGGGGACCGCCGTATCTCGTGCCGCTGTCCTTCCGCTGGGACGGCGAGACCCTGCTGCTGGCCACCCCGGCCTCGAGCCCCACGGGCCGGAACCTGAGAACGACCGGCAGGGCGCGCCTCGGTATAGGCCTCACCCGTGACGTCGTGATCGTCGAGGGGACCGTCGCCTCGCTGACCCCCGCCGAGCTGCCCACGGAGGAGGGCGACCTCTTCGCTGCGAAGACGGGCTTCGACCCGCGCCAACTCACCACGCCCTACCGGTACTTCCGCCTCCGTCCGCGCCGGATTCAGGCCTGGCGCGAGGCCGACGAGCTGGACGGGCGCGAGCTGATGCGGGACGGGGAGTGGCTGCTCGCCGACTGAATCGGCCGGACCGGGATATCCGTGGGGTACAGGGCGGCCAGGCACGAAGCCCCGCGCCCCTGACCGTTCGGAGGAGACATGCCACTGGTGGAAGCGGGTTACGTGGTCCTCGACTGCGCCGAGCCCGAGAAACTCGCCGTGTTCTACAAGGAACTGCTGGACGCCGAGGAGACGGGCGTGACCCTCAACCGCGTGGAGATCAGGGGCGCCGAGGGCACCCGGCTGGCCCTCCGCCTCGACGTGAACGCGACACCGCCGAGCTGGCCGCGCGCCGAGAACTCCCTCCAGGTCCATCTGGACTTCGCGGTGGCGGACCTGGACGCGGCGGAGCGCAAGGTGGTGGAGCTCGGTGGACGCCCGCTGGAGACGAAGGACGTGTCCGGCCCCTTCGAGGAACGCGGGTACGCCGACCCGGCCGGCCACTCCTTCACCCTGCGCCGCGCCACACCGACGGAATCCGAGCAGGGCTGAGTCCCCCTGGGGCCCGTCCGGCGGATCAGCTCGGCGTCCAAGCGCAGTTCCTCCGGCTGACTACCTGATCCGCCGGAGAGGTCCTGGCCGCCGTCAGTCCCGGCCGCCCTTGTCGGCGGCCGGCCAGACGCCGGTCGAGCGTTCGATGGCCTTCGCGCCGGTGCGGTCCACCGCGCTGCGCACCACGGCGAAGAGGGCGCCCTGGACCGCGGCGGCGAGCAGGATCTCTCCCCAGCCGCGATCCCGGTCCAGGGCATCGGGCGCGTCCTCCTCGTGCCGCAGCGCCATCCAGGTCTTGCGGAAGGCGAGCCCGGCGAGGGCTCCGCTGGCCCAGGCCATGGCGAACCCGAGGGGCTTGTAGGCGAGGGGCAGTTTCAGCTTCTTCTTCTTGGCCTTGGCCACGTCTGTCTCCTTGGTCGGTCAGGGTCGCCCCTGTGCCGCGACTTCCTCGCCCGCGGGCACGGGCCCCGGCGGTGTCCCGTCGCCGAACGGCCGGCCGCCCAGTTCCTCCCGGTGATGGGGCGTCAGCCAGCCGGACAGGTCCGGCCCGAGGGGCACGATCCGGGTCGGGTTGATGCCGGTGTGGACCTGGTAGTAGTGCCGTTTGATGTGGTCGAAGTCGACGGTGTCACCGAAGCCGGGCGTCTGGTAGAGGTCGCGGACATACGCCCACAGGACCGGGTTCTCCGTGAGCTTCCAGCGGTTGCACTTGAAGTGGCCGTGGTAGACGGCGTCGAAACGGACCAGGGTGGTGAACAGCCGGATGTCCGCCTCGGTGATCGTCCCGCCGACGAGATACCGCTGCCGCGCGAGACGCGGCGTCAGCAACTCCAGCCGCCGGAAGACACCGGCACACGCGGCCTCGTACTCCTCCTGGTCGGTGGCGAAACCCGCCCGGTACACCCCGTTGTTGACGTCCTGGTAGACGTCCGCCATCACCGAGTCGATCTCGTCGCGCAGGGCGTGCGGGTACAGGTCCGGCGCCCCGTCGCGGTGCAGGGCGGTCCACTCGGTGGCGAGGTCGAGGGTGAGCTGCTGATAGTCGTTGGTGACCAGCTTCCCGCTGGGTACGTCGACGATCGCGGGCACACTCACGCCGCCCGGGTAGCCGGTCTCCCGCCTGTCGTAGGCCTCGCTGAGGAAGCGGATGCCGAGGACGGGGTCGCGGCCGTCCGGGTCCAGGCTGAAGCGCCAGCTGCGGTCGTCCTGGATCGGGTCGGCGACGGCAAGGGACAGGACATGCTCGAGACCGAGCAGGCGGCGGGAGACCAGCGCCCGGCTCGCCCACGGACAGGCACGGCTGACCACCAGCCGGTAACGCCCTGCCTCCACCGGCCACCCGTCCCGGCCGTCCGCCGTGATCCGCTCCGCGAAGTGGCTCTTGGACCGCTTGAACGACTTCAGCCCGTACGTGCTGTTGCCCCCGCCACCCATGATTCCTCCCTGAGATGCGTGTTCCCTGATGAACGCGTTCCCCGAATCGCGCCCGCCGCACGGTGTGAGCCGGCAGGACAGGGGCAGTCGCCGAAGGCGCGTCACTGCTGCGGGGCCTGCACCAGGTGCGCCGCCAGGGCGGCAGGGAAGGCATGCGCGACGCCGCGCTGCGCACGGTCGTCGCCGAGGACGGCACGGCGGTGCTCGGCGTGACGCCGGCCGCCGCCGGCATGGCTCTGCACATGGTCACCGGCCAGGTGGTGTGGGAGGCGTCGGCCTCGCTCGCGATCGGCGCCCTGCTCGTCTTCGTCGCCTACCGCCTGGGCCGCGAGGCCCGCGACCAGCTGATCGGGGAGTCCGCCGATCCGGAGACGGCGGCCCGGATTCGCGCGCTGCTCCAGGCGCAACCGGAGATCGACAGCGTGGAGGCGCTGTTCACGATGAAGACCGGCCTCGACATGGCCCTGGTGGCCGCCCGTGTCGACCTGGTGCCCGGCCTGGACGGCGAGCGGGTCGAGGAGGTCGCCGTGCGGATCAAGCGGTCCCTCGCGAACGTCGTGTCCGAGGCCGACCAGATCTTCCTCGACATCACCGACCGGCCCGCGCAGGAGGCACGGGAGAGCCCCGCCGCGACGGGGGAACGCGGCGGGGCCTGACGCACGGGTGCCCGGGGGCATCCGGTTCATGCGTCCTCGGCCGAAGATTTTGTTCGGACCGGTTCGAAGGCGCGTTGAGGCCCGCTTGGGAGCCTGATCCGACGGCCGCCGACCCGGGCCCGGATCACTTCTCTCCGGTGGCCGCTTCGAGCACGAAGACGGGGATCTGCCGGTCCGTCTTCTTCTGGTAGTCGGTATACGGCGGATACGCCGCCACGGCACGCTCCCACCACTCGTCCTTCTCCGCGCCGGTGACCTCACGGGCCGTCATGTCCTGCTTCACCGGCCCGTCCTGGAGCTCCACGCGGGGATCTCCCTTGACGTTGTGGTACCAGACCGGGTGCTTGGGCGCGCCGCCCAGCGAGGCGACCAGGGCGTACCGTCCCTCGTGCTCGACGCGCATGAGCGGCGTCTTGCGGATCTTGCCGCTCTTGGCACCCACGGTCGTGAGCACGATGACGGGCATCCCGGTGTCCATCAGGGTCGTGCCCTTCGTGCCGCCGGAGCTCTCGTACAGCTCCACCTGCTCGCGCACCCATTGTGTCGGGCTGGGTTCGTACTCGCCCTCAAGAGGCATGACATCCGTCCCATCGTCGAGTCCTACGGCTGACTGGCACCGTTGTACAACACCGGTGCGCGCAGGATTCATCCATACCGCACCGCGCTCCGGCCCCGTACGTGATCCAGCCGCAGGCGCGGCGAGATCCGGCGGCCGACCCGGTGGCCGGTGGCTCCTACCGGACCACCGTCCGCACCTCCGGCGCCATGATCGAGCCACTCGACGGCAGCGCCGTCACCGGCCGACCCCCGCCGACCGGCCGGACCTCAGCCCATCGCCGCCCCGCCCCCGGCGAGCAGCCACTGCCGGCTCGCGAACTCGGCGAGGGCGCCGCCAAGAGGGTGATCCCGGACAGGCCGAGAGACGCCCGCACGGCACTGGGGGAGAGGCATGACCGGATTCCGGAGACGGCCGCTCCCCCGCCCGCCACCGCATTGCGATGCACGAGCGAGCATCCCCGGCCAGATTGCCCCGACCACCGATCTGGCCGAACTTCATGTCGTCCCATAGATGCCCCGGGCATCTAATGAAGATCTGCACGACGCACTCTTCGTCTGCGAGGTCTTCCATGACGGAAACGGAACCCGTCGCGTTCCCCCAGGACCGGACCTGTCCCTACCACCCGCCCACCGGCTACGAGCCCCTGCGCGCCGCCCGCCCGCTGAGCCGGATCACGCTCTACGACGGCCGTCCGGCCTGGCTGGTCACCGGTCACGCCCTCGCCCGCGACCTGCTCGCCGACCAGCGCCTGTCGACCGACCGCACCCACCCCGACTTCCCGGCGCCCACCGAGCGGTTCAGCGCGGTGAAGAACCGGAGGGTTGCGCTGCTTGGCGTGGACGACCCGAAACACCGCACGCAGCGGCGGATGATGGTCCCCAGTTTCACGCTCAGGCGTGCCGTCGAACTGCGCCCGCAGATCCAGCGGATCGTGGATGAGCGGCTCGACGCGATGGTCGCGCAGGGGCCGCCCGCCGAGCTGGTGAGCGCCTTCGCGCTGCCCGTGCCATCCATGGTGATCTGCGCGCTGCTCGGCGTCCCCTACACCGACCACGAATTCTTCGAGGGCCAGTCCCGCCGGCTGCTGCGCGGCCCCGCGGTCGCCGACGTGGAGGACGCCCGCAATCAACTCGACGCGTACTTCGAGAAGTTGATCGACCACAAGCAGAAGCAGGCGGAGCCGGGCGACGGCGTGCTGGACGAACTCGTCCACCGGCAGCTGCGCGAGGGGGAGTTGGACCGCCAGGAGGTCATCGCGTTCGCGACCATCCTGCTGGTCGCCGGTCACGAGACGACCGCCAACATGATCTCGCTGGGCACCTTCACCCTCCTCCAACACCCCGAGCGGCTGGCCGAGTTGCGTGGCGATCCGAAGCTGCTGCCCGACGCGGTGGAGGAGCTGATGCGCATGCTGTCGATCGCGGACGGGCTGCTGCGCCGGGCCACCCAGGACATCGAGGCGGGCGGGACGACGATCCGGGCGGGCGACGGCGTGGTCTTCGCGACCTCGGTCATCAACCGAGACGAGGACGTCTACCCCGCGCCCGACACCCTCGACTGGCACCGCTCTGCCCGCCACCACGTCGCGTTCGGCTTCGGCATCCACCAGTGCCTCGGCCAGAACCTGGCCCGCGCCGAGCTGGAGATCGCCCTGCACACCCTCTTCCACAGGCTGCCGACTTTGCGCCTGGCGGTCCCGGCGGACGAGATCCCCTTCAAACCCGGCGACACGATCCAGGGGATGCTGGAACTCCCCGTGACCTGGTAAGAGGCTGAGGGTCATGCACATCGACATCGACAAGGACGTCTGTATCGGGGCGGGCCAGTGCGCCCTGGCCGCCCCGGCCGTCTTCACCCAGGACGACGACGGATTCAGCACGCTGCTGCCGGGCCGCGAGGACGGCGGCGGGGACGCGATGGTGCGAGAGGCGGCCCGAGCCTGCCCTGTCACTGCCATCACCGTGTCCGAGGGCTGAGCGGCCGGTTCCAGTATTCAGCGGGCCCGCACCAGGAGCCGCGCCGCGTCGCGCGCCTCCCGGGCGGGCTCCGCGCTCTGCGTGATCCCGGCGGTGACCATGGCACCCTCGGCCAGCAGGAACAGCTGCCCGGCCAGGGAGCCGGGCAGCCCCGCCTCCGCCACGAGCCCGGCCAGATACGCGCGGAACGCCCGCTTGTGCGCCCGCACTTGGGCCACCACACGGGACGAGGTGGCCCCCAGCTCGCCGTAGGAATTGATCCACGCGCACCCGCGGAAGCCGTCCTCGCCGAACCACTGCTCCAGCCAGTCGAAGACCGCCAGGATCCGCTCCTCGGGGTCCTCCCGCCGCTCCACGAAGTCGGCGAGCCGTCCGCGCCAGCGCACGTCGCGCCGCTCCAGATACGCCTCCACCAACTGCTCCTTCGCCGGGAACAGTCGGTAGAGCCGCTTGAGCGAGACCCCCGAGGCGCCGCGGATGTCGTCCATGCCGACGGACTGTATGCCCCGCCCGTAGAACAGCTCCTCCGCGGCGTCCAGCGCCTGTTCCCGGGCGACTGCGCTGTCCATGACGGCCATGCGACGAACTGCCTCTCCTTGACGTGAGAACGAGCGTTCTCCTACGGTAGCAGCCATGCGGAGAACGTACGTTCTCCCCGTCTGTCCGTCCGCCGCTGCCGAGGAGGAACCCATGGCCGCCCGCCCGCCCCTGCCGCCCTTCACCCGCGAGACCGCCGCGCAGAAGGTCCAGGCCGCCGAGGACGCCTGGAACACCCGCGACCCGCACAAGGTGTCGCTCGCCTACTCGGAGGACTCGGTGTGGCGCAACCGCGACACCTTCGTCACCGGCCGCGCCGAGATCGTCGAACTGCTGACCCGCAAGTGGGAGCGCGAGCAGGAGTACGTCCTGCGCAAGGACCTGTGGGCATACGACGGCAACCGCATCGCCGTCCGCTTCCAGTACGAGTCCCGGGACGCCGACGGCCAGTGGTGGCGCTCCTACGGCAACGAACTGTGGGAGTTCGACGAGCACGGCCTGATGACCCGGCGAGAGGCAAGCATCAACGACGTACCGATCGAGGAGAAGGAGCGCCGCATCCACGGACCGCGACCTGAAGCCGAGCGGGGGCGCTCTTTCCCCCTTCAGTAGTGTTCCCGGGTGACCGAACAGGCCGAGAAGTCCTTCCTCTACGTCGTCGTGTGCGCCGCCGGGATCGCGGCGGACGTGAGCAAGCTGATCACCGCCGCGCAGGAGCGGGACTGGGAGGTCGGTGTCATCGCGACGCCGGTCGCCATGAACGGCTTCTTCGACACCGCGGCGGTGGAGGCCCAGACCGGCCGCGCGATCCGCTCGGCCTGGCGCACGCCCGGCGATCCGCGCCCCTTCCCGCCGCCGGACGCGGTCGTGGTCGCGCCCGCCACCTTCAACACGATCAACAAGTGGGCGGCGGGTCTGGCCGACACCCTGGCCGTGGCCACCCTGTGCGAGGCGTCCGGTCTGGGCGTCCCGGTCGCCGTACTCCCTTGTGTGGCCGACGCGTTGGCCATCCACCCCGCCTACCAGGACAGCCTCATACGGCTGCGCGGGATGGGCGTCAGGTTCGGTGAGCCGTACTCCGGTGAGCCTCAAGAGGACGGCTCGCGACCGGAGTTCGGCTGGGAGCGGGCATTGGACCTGGTCGAGCGACGCTGACGGGCGGGGTCTCCCCACTCGTTGGCGACGGTGCGCCGGACACTCTCGCGGAGCAGGGCCGACGAGGGTAAGCGTCAGGCGCTTTCGCCTCCGCGCCTCAACAGCCGCCGCACCCAAGCGGGTTGGCGAGGTCAGTGCGGCAGGCCGAGGAGGTCGTGGCCCGCGCGTCGTACCGTCGCGCGGACGGCTTCGGGGTCGTGGGCGCGGTCGAGGACCGCGCACTGCGGGGCAGGGCGCCGACGCGGGGCGGCTGGACGCCCAACGCGTCGGTGAGGCAAGGGACTTCCACGACCGAGTCGGGCGGCAGGTTGTCGATCAGGCCGTGGTCGGGGGCGTTGCCGTAGATCGTGCGGCACGCGGAGGATGAAAGCGCCGAGGCGGGGCCCGCCGTCAAGAGGGCGTGGTACGTGAAGTGCGGTCGAAGTCGTACGCTCCACTTCGTACCCAACCCGAAGGCAGGAGCAGCAACGATGCAGTACGTGAAGCTCGGTTCGACGGGCCTGGACGTGTCGCGGGTCTGTCTCGGCTGTATGACCTACGGCCTGCCCGACCGCGGCGTGCACGAGTGGACCCTCGACGAGGAGGCCTCGCGTCCGCTGATCCGGCAGGCGCTGGAGGCCGGCATCAACTTCTTCGACACGGCGAACGTCTACTCCGACGGCACCAGCGAGGAGATCGTCGGCAAGGCGCTGCGCGACTTCGCGAACCGTGACGAGGTCGTCCTCGCGACGAAGGTGCACGGCCGGATGCGGCCCGGGCCCAACGGCGGCGGTCTGTCCCGCAAGGTGATCCTGTCCGAGATCGACCACAGCCTGAGCCGTCTCGGCACCGACTACGTCGACCTCTACCAGATCCACCGCTTCGACCCGCACACCCCCGTCGAGGAGACGATGGAGGCCCTGCACGACCTGGTGAAGGCGGGCAAGGTGCGCTACATCGGGGCCAGTTCGATGTACGCCTGGCAGTTCTCCAAGATGCAGTACACCGCCGAGCAAAACGGCTGGACGAAGTTCATCTCCATGCAGAACCACTACAACCTCCTCTACCGCGAGGAGGAGCGCGAGATGCTGCCCCTCTGCGCCGACCAGGGCGTCGGCGCCCTGCCCTGGAGCCCGCTCGCCCGCGGCCGGCTCACCCGGGACTGGGGCACCGTGACGGAGCGCAGCTCGAACGACAACTTCGGCAGCCGCCTCTACCCGGACAGCGACCGCACCATCGTCGAGGCCGTCACCCGCATCGCCGGCGACCGCGGCATCCCGCGCGCCCAGGTCGCCCTGGCCTGGCTGCTGCACCAGGACACGGTGGCCGCACCGATCGTCGGCGCCGCCAAGCCGCACCACATCGAGGACGCCGTGGCCGCCGTCGAACTCGAGCTCAGCGACAAGGAGATCGAGGAGCTGGAGCAGCCGTACGCGCCGCATCCCATCGTCGGCCACTGAAGCGCCCCGAACCGGCGCGGGGAATGCGCCACCAGCCGCAAAACCACCCCCAGTCGCCATACGGCCCTCTCGGCGGAGCGCCTAGTGCGGCCCGCGCGGTGCGAACTCCGTGCCGCACGGGCCCGCGCCCTCGCTCACCGGCAGCGGGACGCGGTCGCCGTCCATCGTCAGCGTGGGGTAGTGGGCGCCGATGCGTTCGGCGGAGCGCCCCACGTAGTGACCGATGAAGGACCGGCGAAAACGATCCGCCGTGGTGTTGGGCTGCGAGCCGTGCACCAGGCTGCCATTGAAGAACAGGACGTCCCCCGGCGCCATGTCGACCGGCACAGCCGCAAGGCCCGGCGGCGGGGCGACGTACTCCCGCGCGAACGACACCTCCGCGTCCGCCTCCTCGGGACAGAACAGATCCATCCGGTGTGTACCGGGGACGACCTCGAGACCGCCGTTGTCCCGGTCGATCACATCGCAGGCCACCCACGCGGCCACACACGTGCCCGGCTCCACCCGCAGATAGAAGTTGTCCTGGTGCAACGCCTGCCCCCGGGCACCCGGCGGCTTGAAGTAGAACATGCTCTGGGCGGCGAGGACTTGCTCACCGAGCAGCGCCTCCAGCGCCGTGCGCAGCCGGGCGTCGAGCAGGACGTGCAGCGCTCGCTCGCTGATCTCGTGCGGGTGCATCACCCTCGGGTATGCCGCCAGCGGATCCTCGGACGCGCGCGGCTCGAAGTGCCCCGGCACCGGCCCGGCCGCGTGCAGCGTCGCGAACTCCGCGCAGAGCCGGTCGATCTCGTCGTGGCCGAACAGCCCGCGTACGACGGTGAAGCCGTCGTCCCGGAACCCCCTCAGCCCGTCCTGGGTCAGGATGGGAGCGCCGGTGGCGCCCATGTCCGTGCCTGTCATGCTTCCACTCCTCGGTCAGGTGTCCTCGGCTCATCACGCTAGGTCACCGTGCACTTCAGGAGGATGCCCGTGAACGCTGACGGATTGCCCGAGGCTGCTGCGCCGCCGCCCGGCCTGGTCGTGGTCGGCCGCTACGACCAGCTTCAGGGGTACGGCGTCAACCGGCCGCGCGGCGCGGGCAGTTGGCTCTTCACCTGGACGACGGGCGGGCACGGCCGACTGCGCCAGGGAACGGCCGAGGCGCGGGCCGGCGCGGGGGACCTGGTGGTGCTCGCCCCGGGCGTCCGGCACGAGTACGCGGTCGAACCGGGCGCCCGCGGCTGGCAGTTCTGGTGGGTGCACTGCCAGGCACGCCCGTCCTGGTCGCCGTGGCTGCGCCCGTACGACACCGGCGACGGACTGTTCGTCGTCGCACCCACCCCGGCCGCCCTGCACGACCGGATCGGGGCGGCCTTCCGCCGGATGCTCGCCGACGCCCGCTGGACGGGCACCGAGTCACCGCCCGCCACCGCACCGGACGACCGCGTGGCCGTGGCGCACGGCACCGCGGCGCGCGAACTCGCCCTGTCCTCGCTGGAGGAGATCGTCCTGCTGACGGCCGCCACCGCGCGAGCCCCGTCGCCCCCGCCCGGCGTCGACGCCCGGATGCGCCGCGCCGAGGCACTGATCACCGCCGATCCGGGCGCCCCGCACAGCGTGCGCTCGCTCGCCGAAAGCGTCTCCCTGTCGCCGTCACGGTTCGCCCACCTGTTCACCGGGCAATACGGCCAGTCCCCGATGCGGGCTCTGCGCGAGGCACGGCTGCGGCATGCCGCCCGGCTCCTGGAGAGCACCGATCTGTCCGTGGACCGGGTGGCCGCGGCCTCGGGGTTCGTCAGCCCGTTCCACTTCAACCGGGTCTTCCGCGAGCGTTACGGGGTGCCGCCCGGCGCCTATCGGGCGGGCGGCCCAATGGTTGAAACGTAACCCGAAGTGCGCCGTCCGACCCCTCGGATGTGCGGAGGGACGGCCGTTCAATGGTTGGGAAGCCAGGCCGCGGCGATCCTACTGAATACCGTTCCCGATTACGCCCGGACAGGATTGACGATTCGTCAATTCCCGTCGGTGGGTGCGCAATGCACAAAACCGCGAGATCCCTTGTTACGTCTCGCTGACCTGTGTAAAGGTGTGCCCTGTCGGCGCACAGACAATCCATATTTCCGCTGTGTGCGCGAGGCCGCTCCCGTTCGTCCTACGCTTCAAAAGAGCTTCCCCAGGCGGACGTCAGAGCAGCCGAATCCTGTACGGGCGGACCCTGCCGCGTCGTCGGCGGGTCCCCATACCCCTTGGTATGGACTTTATGCGCATGCCGCCGAGAGGAATGCAGCCGTGAATGACGCCGGCCTGTCGAATTCCCCCATGTCCGACCACCGGTTCGACGTGACGGACGAGCAACTGAGCGCCGAACTGAAGAAGTGGACGGGGACGACGCCCGCGCTGCAGCCCGTAGGTGAACTCCTCGACCGGCACTGGGAAGCGGCGTTCGCCTATGCCCGACTGTGCACCGACGGCACTCCCTCCGCGGGAATGCTCACCACCGCCGCATTCACGCGGCTCTTCGGCGAAACCCTGCGGCAGACCGGGCCGACCTCCGCCTGGCGGCCCCAACTCCTCGTCACCGTACGGCGCATCGCGGCCGAGTGGGACAACGACCACCGACGGGAACACCTCCACCCCGAACTGTGCTCCGAGGGCGGGGACCGCATCGCGGCCCGTCTGCTCCCGCCGCCCGACCGGCGCCTGCTGTCCGGAGCCTTCCAGCGGCTGCCCCAGTCGGCCCGCTGCCTGCTGTGGCACGTGGAGGTCGAGGCCGAACCGCTGGACATACCCGGCGGCCTGCTGGGCCTGGAGGCGGAGGACGCGCGCGTCGAACTGGAGCGGGCCCGCGAACGACTGCGCGAGGAGTGCCTCCAGGTCCACCGCGAACTCGCCCCCGAGCAGGAGTGCCGGCGCTATCTGCGCATGCTCGACGTGACCTACCGGCGCGGCGCGGTCGACATCGACCCCGACCTGAACGCCCACCTGGCCCGCTGCCGGCACTGCCGCCACACCGCCGACCAACTGGCGCAGTTCAACCAGGGGATCGGGCTCGCTCTGGCCGAGGCGGTGCTCGGCTGGGGTGCGCGGGCCTACGTGGAAGCCCGGGCGGCCCGGGCCGACGACCCAGGCGCCCTTCCCGAGGAGGTCCCGACCCCGTTGATGGCGGGCGAGCCCTTCGCCCCCGCGCACGCCGCTGCCGGCCCGGGCCCCCGCCCCGGTGGCCGCGCCGCCTCCCGCCGCTCGGCCCACAAGGCGGCCCGGCGCGCCGCCGCCCGTCGCCGCAATCTCGCGGCGGCCGTGCTGACGGTGAGCGGCCTGATCGTCCTCCCGCTGGTCCTTTGGTCCGTCATCGGCTCCGGCGACGGATCCACCACGGCCGACGGCGGCCACCCGTCCGAGACACCCGGCAGCGGCAAGGGCTCGCCGGCCGCCGATCCGTCCTGGGTCGGTACCAGCACGGGCGCCCAGGGCACCCTGCGCGGCAGGCTGCACAACGTCGGCTCCGGGCTGTGCGTCGCCATCGTCGGCAAGAAGGCGGTCAAGGGAGCCGAGACCGAACTCGCCGACTGCTCCACGACAACGGTCCAGCAGTGGTCGTACGAGACCGACGGCCGCCTGCGCAGCGTCGCCGACCCCGACCTGTGCCTCGACTCCCACCTCGGCTTCTCGGTACAACTCACCCCGTGCACCGGCACCTCCGAGTCGGGTGCCAAGAAGATCCGTTACGACTTCACCCTGCAGGGCACTCTGGTGCCGCGCTGGGACCAGGACCTGGCGCTGACGCCCGCCGCCACCGACGGGTCGGGCGCGCTGGTCGTCAAGACGCGTGACGACAGCGCCGCCCAGCGCTGGGTGTTCGACACGTCGAAGGCCGACCTCCAGATGGAGGTGGTCAACTGGGACGCCGACAGCAGCCCCGTCCCGACGCCCTCGGCCACCCCCAAGGCCTCGAAGACACCGAGCCCCACCCCGAAGCCGTCCGCGACTCCGACGACCGCGAAGCCGACTCCGACGAGTTCGTACCCCACGAGCTCCTACTGCTACTACAACCCGTACTACTGCGGCTGGGGCGGATACGGCTCGGGTTCCGGTTATGGCAACGGCTCCGGATACGGCGGCGGCCACCACTGACCGACCGGATCGGAGCCCGTGTCCGAACGCAGGCTCTCAGCCGACGACCTGCAGCGACAGCCACAGCGCCACCACGGCCGGGACGAGCGCGGCCGGGGTGGCGAGCAGCCCGAGCCGGGTGAACTCCCCGAGCTCCACCTCCTGGCCGTGCCGGTGCAGAATGCGCCGCCACAGCAGCGTCGCCAGCGATCCCGCGTACGTCAGGTTCGGTCCGATGTTCACTCCGAGCAGCACCGCCAGCACCGCACCGGGCCCGGCCGCCGCGGTCAGCGGCAGCAGGACCAGCACCGCGGGCAGGTTGTTGATCAGGTTCGCCAGTACGGCGGCCAGCGCGGCGATGCCCAGCAGTGCGAGCAGCCCGGAGCCGCCGGGCAGCACGTGGTCGAGGGCGTCGGCGAGCCCGTTGTCGACCACCGCCCGCACCACGATGCCGAGCGCGAGGACGAACGCCAGGAACGCCGGTGACGAGGCCCGCACCACGGACAGGGGCGTCGCCTGCCGCCGTACGAGTGCACGGCCGGCCAGCACCAGCGCACCTGCCGCGGCCACCCAGGCCGGATCGATGCCGACCGCCGAGGCCACGACGAATCCGGCCAGCGTGCACCCCACGGTGACCAGGGCGAACACGGGCAGCTCGGGCGCCTTGCCGGGTTCGGGGGAGTGGTCGGACACGGTCAGGTCGTCGGCGAAGAAGCGCCGGAAGACCAGGTACTCGGCGCCGATCGCGACCAGCCACGGCAGCGTCATCAGTGCCGCGAACCGGGTGAAGCTCAGCCCGCTCGCCTCGAACGCCAGCAGGTTGGTCAGGTTGGAGACGGGCAGGAGCAGCGAGGCGGTGTTGGACAGGTGCGCGCACGCATAAAGGTGCGGCCTGGCCCGAACGCCCGCCCGGGTGGCGGTGGCGAGCACCACCGGCGTCAGCAGCACCACGGTGGCATCCAGGCTGAGCACGGCCGTGATCGCCGAGGCCAGCACGAAGACCGCCGCCAGCAGCCGCCCGGGAGAGCCCGCCGCCCGCCGGGCCATCCACGCCCCGCACGCATGGAAGAGCCCCTCGACGTCACAGAAGTGGGCCAGCACCAGCACCGCGGCGAGGAAGCCGACGACCGGTCCGAGGCTGGCGACCTCCTCCCTGGTGTGGTCCAGGGAGATCGCGCCGGTGGCGATCACGATCCCCGCGGCCGGGACGGCGAGCACGGCCTCCGGCAGGCCTTTCGGGCGCAGTACGGCCGATGCGAGGACGGCGACGAGCAGGGCGACGGACAGTGTTTCGGCGAGCGGGGTGTTCAGAGCGGGGTCCTTCAGGGCGGAGCAGAGCGGTTCAGGGCGGGACCCTCCATGAAAACAGGTCGAAGTAAGAGGTCCGCCGGGGCCCTGTCGCTCAGGGGCCGGTGCCGGGGCTGAACACGGTCAGAAACACCGAGGAGGCGTTGCCGGACACGGGCACCGGACCGCCCTTCCACGTCACCGTGAGGTGGTCACGCTCGTCCGGCGGAGTCACGAGCAGTGAGGCCGGGGTGGCCGGGTGGGCACCGCTGACCTCGGGGTTGGAGAAGGTCATCCCCGCCCAGGCGCTCTTGCCCGGCGCCAGCGTCACCGTCGTGGGCGAGCCCGAGGAGCGCTTCGGGTCCGGGCCCAGCTGCCTGCCCGACGCGTCGACGAACGCGGCGCCCGGGTAGCCGCGCACCGTGCAGGTGCGGGAGGACTTGTTGGTCAGGACGACCGGGAAGTTCTCCTGCCCGGCACCGGGGTCGTTCCGCCCGACGCTCGCCCGCAGCTCGGAGGTGTGACAACGGCCACCGGTGGTGTCCGCGGCGGTCGTGGACTCCGCCTGGGACGCGGTGGCGGTGGCCTTGCCGGGAGCGCCGTCCGACGCGGAGGCGGACGCACTCGCCGCGTCGGTGCTGCGGCCGCCGGTGGCGGGCGCGGCCGTACCGGGCAGCGTCTTCGGAGAGCCGGCCGCTGCACCGTCGCCGCTGCCGCCGCAGGCCGTCAGCAGACCCAGCACCGCGACCGCGCTCGTGAGCAGGGCCGCCCGGTGAACGGAGGGGGACTTCTTCGCCATGTTCCTCAACACTCCCGGAGATTCCACGCACCCGTCCTGGCGTGTGCGTACGGCGCTCTGTGCCCCGTCATACATGTCCGATGCCCGCCGGGACGGAAAAGTTCGCGCGCGGCCCGAGTGTTCCGCGTCAGCTCGCGAGGCGTACGGAGCCGAGGATGCGGTCGGTCGCCGAGGCTCGGCCACTCTGCCGGATCTGCACATAGATCCGAGTCTGCGCGCTGCCGCCCACCGGTGCGAGCGCGGCCTCCGTGACCGACCCGCCGCCCGGACAGTCGCTCCAGGTGCGGACCCTGCCGTGCATGGCGGTGCCGGAGTAGGCGCGACTGCCGTCGTCGTGGCAGCCGGGGTGAGTGAGGGCGTTCACCGCGGCAGTGAGATCGCCGTGCGCGCTCAGGCCCACGAGCACCCCGTTGACGTCGGCCTTCAGGTCCTGCCACGTGGTCAGGCGGTCCGCGACGGCGAACCCCGGTTCGTGACCGGACGGCAGGCCCAGAGCCTGCGGGTCCCAGCCGGAGTCGCGCAGCTGGCGGCCCCAGTCGGCGGGGACCTCGGCGACGACCCGGCCGGTCGTGTCCGTGACCCGCACCTCCGCGGCCGGGGACTCCCGGTTCACCAGCGCCGCGGTCACGCCGAGGGCCGCGACCACGGCCACGGCGCCGGTCAGGGCGAGGGCCGTGCGGGGCCTTCGGGGCCGGTGGCCGGACGAGGCGAGCCGCTCCAGTTCGTCCGCGAAGGCCTGGGCGTCGGGCCAGCGGCGCCTGCGGTCCGGTGCCAGCGCCCGCATCAGGGCCCGCCGGACCGCGGGGGCCAGATCCGGACGCAGCCGGTCGGGCCGTACGACCCTGCCGGGCTCGCCCGGAACCGTGCCGGTGACCAGGTGGTAGCCCACCGCGCCCAGGCTGTAGACGTCGGCCCGGGCGTCGATGCCCGCGCCGGGCACGGCCTGCTCGGGCGGCCGGTATCCCGCCGAACCGGCGGCCTGCGTGAGACCGGACGCCTGCGCCAGGCTCTTGGCCAGCCCCAGGTCGGCGAGCAGTACCCGCGACACGCCGTCGGGGGAGGAGCACAGCAGCACATTGGTCGGCTTGATGTCCCGGTGCACGATCCCCGCCGCGTGCAGTGCGGCCGCTCCGCGGGCGGCCAGCGCCGTCAGGCGCAGCGCCTCGGACACGGGCAGCGGACCCGCGGTCAGCAGGTCGTCGAGGGTGCCGCCGTCGGCGTACTCCATCACGAAGTACGGCCTGCCGTCCGGAAGTTCACCGATGTCGTAGACCTGCACCACCCGGTCCGAACCCGCCCGGCGCAGCATCCGCGCCTCGGCCAGGAACCGCTCGCGGACATCGAGCCGGTGGGACCAGTTGTCGGCGAGGACCTTGACCGCCACCGGCGCTTCCAGCTCGTCGTCGTGCGCGAGCCACACCGTGCCGAACGCGCCCGTGCCCAGGCGCCGTTCGAGGCGGTAGCGCCCGATCCGCTCGACGGAGTGCATACGACTATCATGCCTGGCCGTGGATCGATCCCGAGGAGAACCCCTGGTCGCGCCGACCGAGGAGCTGGCCCGCGGCGCCGCGGCGGGCGACCCGGCGGCACTGGAGGAGTTGCTCCAGGTGATCAGGCCCGAAGTCGTCCGGCGCTGCGGCCGGTTCCTGCCCTGCCGCGAGGACGCGGAGGAGGCCGCGCAGGACGTCCTGCTCCAGGTCGCCCGCAAGATCGGCACCTTCGAGGGCCGCAGCCGCTTCAGCACCTGGCTCTACACGGTCGTCGCCAACTGCTGCCGCCAGAAGTACCGCGAGCTCAAGCGGCGCTCGGCCGAACAGCCGGCCCCGATCGACGCGGACCGGCACGCCGACCCGCGCACGACGAGCGTCATCGCCGGATCCCGCCTCGACCTGCTGGAGGCACTGGACCGGCTGGAGCGCGAGCATCCCCGGTTGGTCGAGCCGCTGGTGTACCGCGACATCTGCCAGCTCGAGTACGCCGAGGCGGCCGAGCGCGCCGGCATCCCGCTCGGCACGTTCAAGTCACGGCTGCACGAGGCACGCAGACAGGTCAGGCCCTGGCTGGCCGAAGGGCCCTGAGAACCCGGGCTCCTACACCTCGTCGAGCAGCCCGATCTCCGACCAGATCGTCTTGCCCTCCGGCGTGTGCCGGGTGCCCCAGCGCTCGGTGAGCTGCGCGACCAGGAGCAGACCGCGGCCGCCCTCGTCCCACGTCTTCGCGCGGCGCAGGTGCGGAGCCGTGTGGTTGGTGTCGGACACCTCGCAGATCAGCGTGGCCTCGTCGTGGATCAGACGCAGCCGGATGGGGTGCGCGCCGTACCGGATCGCGTTGGTGACGAGCTCGCTCACCACCAGCTCGGCCGTGAACGCGGCGTCCTGCAGACCCCACGTGTCCAGCTGCTCCACGACCTGCTTGCGGATCGGGGCGACGAGCGCCGGGTCCGCGGGAATGTGCCAGGTGGAGACCTGGGAGGCGGGCAGCCCCCGGGTGCGGGCCAGCAGCAGGGCCACGTCGTCGGAGGCGCCGCCGGGCGGCAGCAGGGTGTGCAGGACCCGGTCGCAGGCCTCGTCCAGCGAGTCCGAGTACGTCGCCAGGGCCTCGCACAGCAGCTGGTGACTGGCGTCCACGTCCCGCTCCCGGGACTCGATCAGCCCGTCCGTGAAGAACGACAGCACACTGCCTTCGCGCAGTTCGAGCTCGGCGGACTCGAACGGCAGCCCGCCCAGGCCCAGCGGCGGCCCGGCCGGCAGCTCGACCGGCTCGGGCGCACCGCCCGGCGGGACCACGACCGGCGGCGGATGCCCGGCCCGGGCCATCGTGCAGCTCCGCGACACCGGGTCGTACACCGCGTAGAGGCAGGTGGCGCCGACCTCGCCGGGGCTGCCGTCGTTGCCGGCCTCGGCGGACAGCCGTACGACCAGGTCGTCGAGGTGGGTGAGGAGCTCGTCGGGGGCCAGGTCGATGTCGGCGAGGGTGCGCACCGCGGTGCGCAGCCGGCCCATGGTGGCCGAGGCCTGGATGCCGTGGCCGACGACGTCCCCGACGACCATGGCGACCCGCATCCCGGACAGCGGGATCACGTCGAACCAGTCGCCGCCCACCCCGGCCCGCGCCGCCGGAAGATAGCGGGAGGCCGCGTCCACGGCGGCCGTGCGCGGCAGCGAGCGGGGCAGCAGGCTGCGCTGCAGGGCGAGGGCGGTCTCCCGCTCGCGGGAGAAGCGGCGGGCGTTGTCGATGCAGATGCCGGCCCGGGCGGTGATCTCCTCGGCCAGCAGCACATCGTCGGACGTGAACGGCTGGGGGTGCTTGAAGCGGGTGAGGACCGCCACACCGAGGGTCGCGCCGCGGGCCTGGATCGGTACCGACATCGTCGAGTGGATGCCGTACTGCCTGACCCGTTCGGCGCGCTTCTCGTCCCAGGTGAGCCACTGCTCGAGGTCGCCGGACGAGCGTGAGGCGACGACCGTCCGGCCCGCGACCAGGCAGGCGCCCTGGGGCGACGTGTCGGGATACACGTCCACCTGCCCCGGCTTCAGGACGGCCTCGGGGGTGCCCGTGTGCACCGAGCGGTGGGCGAAGCGGCGCAGGCTCACCGGTGCGGTCAGCCTGCCGGGAACGGGCTCGGCCCCGTGGGCCGGCGGATCCAGCAGGTCGATACTGACCAGGTCGGCGAGCGCCGGGACGCAGACGTCCGCCAGCTCCTGTGCCGTACGGGTCACGTCGAGGGTGGTGCCGATGCGGACGCTCGCCTCGTTGACGATCTGCAGCCGCTCCCGCGCCAGGTACTGCTCGGTGAAGTCGTGGACGGCCACGCAGACGCCGTGCACCTGATCCTTGTCATCGGTGATCGGTGCCACTCGCGCCAGCCAGGCGTTCATCCGGCCCTCGCTGCCGACCGGCACATACGCCCGCACGTCCTGTCCGTGACCGCTGGTGAGAACCTCGTGCATGTGCCGCTCGACGTCCTCGCTCTGCGGTCTGCCGCCGATCTCGGAGTGTCTCAGGCCGCGAACCCGCTCCTCGGGCAGGCCGAGCACCTCGGCCATGGCTTGATTCGTCCTGCGCAGCCGCAGCCGGGTGTCGTAGACGGCGATCGCGCACGGGGACTGCATCAGACCCACCTGCGCCAGCGGATCGTCCGGCCCGGGTGGTTCCCGGTCCTCCAGCGGGGTGACCAGGAGCCAGTGCGCGGGCCGGGAGTCCAGCGACGGATGGTAGTGGGCGAGCAGCCAGACGGACACGGCGTGGCCGTCGCGGTGGCGCAGCGCGAGAGTGCCGCTGCGACGGAGTCCCTCCGGCGGGACCGAGACGACCTCACCGCCATCGACCAGGAAATCCGCGGCCGGGCGGCCGACGATCTCGTGCGGCGCATAGCCCAGCAGCCGGCGGGCGCCCTCGTTCCACTCGACCAGAGTCCCGTCCTCGGCGACGACGGCCCGCGCCGTGGCGGCCTCGTCGAGCGGATACTCCGGGTTCATCGTCGCCACTTCCTTGTGCACACTCTCAGTGAGCAGGCGCGTCACTTGTGTTCCAGCCTAGTGCGTCGCGCCCGTCGGCGGACGGCTGGTCCGGTTGCCCGGGTCCCGGGCGGTCAAGGTCCAGATCCGGCCGATGTGACGCCCGAGCCAGAAGCGGACCTCCGCACTCTTGACGGACCTGAGTGGCACCTCGTCAGAATCTGTTTGTTCACGATCAATTGTGAGTACTTCTGGGCCCTGATGAGGGGGAGCCGCCATGACAGTGACTCGAAGATCGGTCCTGATCGCTTCCGCAGCCGCCCCGGCGGCAGGAGCGCTTCTCGGCACCCCGGTGGCACGGGCCGCCGAGGCGGCCGCGGCCGGATCCGGCCGCCGCACGGTCGCCCTGCGCGACGGCTGGCGCTTCGCGCTGGTCAATCCGGGTGGGATCACCGATCCGACCGGCGCGTACGCACAGGCCGCCGACCCCGGCTACGACGACTCGGCCTGGCGGGAGGTCGCCGTTCCGCACGACTGGAGCATCGAGCAGACCCCCACCACCGAACACGGCACGACCAGCGGCACCGGCTTCTTCCCCGGCGGCCTCGGCTGGTACCGCCTGGCCTTCACCCTGCCGCCCGGCTTCGCCGGCCGGCGGATCGCGGTGGAGTTCGACGGCGTCTACATGGACTCGTACGTCTACTGCAACGGAACGCAGGCCGGCCGGCACCCCTACGGCTACACCGGCTTCGCCCTCGACCTCACCGACCTGCTGCACACCGACGGCGCCACCGAGAACGTGATCGCCGTCAAGGTGCAGAACCAACTGCCCAGCAGCCGCTGGTACTCGGGCAGCGGCATCTACCGCGAGGCCCGCCTCGTCGTCACCGAGCCGGTGCACGTGGAGCGCTGGGGCACCTACGTCACCACGCCGGACATCACCGGGGAGCGGGCCGTCGTACGGGTGCGCACCTCGGTGGTGAACGAGTCCGGCGCCGCGAGCCAGGTAGAGATCCGCTCGACGGTCAAGGACCCCGACGGCCGGACGGTAACCCGCAAGGCCACCACGGTCGACGTCACGGACAAGACGGACGAGACCCATGAACTCACCGTCCCCAAGCCCAAGTTGTGGGACTTCGCGTCGCCCCACCGCTACACCCTGGAGACCGAACTGCGCGTCGGCGGCAAGACCGTCGACACCTACAGCACCACGTTCGGCATCCGCACCTACCGCTTCGACCCGGACGAGGGCTTCGAGCTCAACGGCACCCACGCCAAGATCAAGGGCGTGGACCTCCACCACGACCAGGGTGCCCTCGGTGCGGCGATCAGCATCGACGCCGTGCGCCGACAGATGACCATCATGAAGTCGATGGGTGTGAACGCCTTCCGCACCTCCCACAACCCGCCCTCGCCGCAGATGATCGAGGTCTGCGAGGAACTGGGCATCGTGATGATGGTGGAGGCCTTCGACTGCTGGAAGACCGGCAAGACGAAGTACGACTACGGCCGCTTCTTCGACGAGTGGTGCGAGAAGGACGCCACCGAGATGGTGCTCGCCGCGCGCAACTCGCCCGCCGTGGTGCTGTGGTCCATCGGCAACGAGATCCCCGACTCCACCTCCACCGCGGGCCTCGCGATGGCCGACCGCATCATCGGCGCGATCAAGGCCGCCGACGACACGAGGCCGCTCGTGATCGGCTCGGACAAGTACCGCAACCCGCCCGCCAAGGGCTCCGCGGCCGACTTGATGCTCGCCAAGCTCGACGGGCTCGGCCTCAACTACAACACCGCCAAGTCGGTGGACGCCCTGCACGCGGCCTATCCGCACCTGTTCCTCTTCGAGTCGGAGTCCTCGTCGGAGACCTCGACCCGGTCGACGTACCAGGAGCCCGAGCACCTCAACACCGGTGAGAACTACACGCCGGGCGGCCGGGCCACCTCCTCGTACGACAACAACCTGTCCTCCTGGACCATGAGCGGGGAGTACGGGCACAAGAAGGACCGGGACCGGAAGTGGTTCGCGGGCCAGTTCCTCTGGTCGGGCATCGACTACATCGGGGAGCCGACCCCGTACAACGTCTTCCCCGTGAAGGCGTCCTTCTTCGGCGCGGTCGACACGGCCGGCTTCCCCAAGGACATGTACCACCTGTTCCGCAGCCAGTGGGTCGGTGAGCCCATGGTCCATCTGCTGCCCATGAGCTGGAACCACGAGGAGGGCGACACGGTCGAGGTGTGGGCGTACTCCAACGTCGACACCGTTGAACTGTTCCTCAACGGAAAGTCCCTCGGCACGCGCACCTTCGACACCAAGAAGACCACGGACGGACGTACCTATCTGGAGACCACGGAGGCGACCGGCGACGACAAGACCTTCACCACGGGCCCCTATCCCGGCAGTTACACCAGCCCGAACGGCAGGGCGGGCAAGCTCCACGTCATCTGGAAAGTGCCGTTCAAGCCGGGCGAGTTGAAGGCCGTGGCCAGGAAGGGCGGCAAGGCGGTCGCCACCGACGTGCTGCGCACGGCGGGCGAACCGCATGCCGTACGAATCACGGCCGACCGCAAGTCCCTTGCCGCAGACGGGCGTTCGCTGGTCTTCGTGACCGCGGACGTCGTCGACGCCCGCGGAGTGGTGGTGCCCGACGCCGAGCACCTGATCACGTTCGACGTGAAGGGCGGATCCCTCGCAGGGCTCGACAACGGCCGTGAGGAGAGCGCCGAGCGCTACCAGGCGAGCACCCGCACCGCCTTCCACGGCAAGGCGCTCGCGATCGTGCGCTCCGGCACCAAGGCAGGCACCCTGAAGGTGACCGCACGCGCGGAGGGCCTGCGGGCGGGCACGGCGAGCGTGCGCACCACGCACGCCCGGTCGGCCGCGACCACCCCGGTGGCCGCCTTCGCACCGGATTATCCGGCAGCCCCGAACTACCCGTATGCGGACGCCAGTTACTCCGGTCGTTCGGACACGCTCCCCGCCGCGATGCTCGACGGCAATGCGGCCACCGGCTGGTCCAACGCCTTCTCCAAGTCGGCCACGGCCCTGCTGCCCGCCTTCAGCGGAGCCCGGTCCGAGGACTGGGTGTCCGTCGACTACGGGCGGGCCCGCAGTTTCGACCGGGTGGAGGTCTCCTTCACGGTGGACGCGACGCACAGCCTGCCCGCGTCGGTCGAGGCGGCCGTATGGGACGGCCACCGGTACGTGCCCGTCTCCGGAGCGGCGGTCGACTGGGCCACCGCCTCGGACACGCCGACCGTCCTCACCTTCGACGCGGCACGCGGCTCCCGGCTGCACCTCACGCTGACCAGCGCTCACCCCGGCGAAGCCGTCGGGGCGGCGCGGATCAGCAAGCTGGAGGCGCCGGGCGGCTGAGCGGGCGTGGCGGTCCGGGCGGGAAAACCAGTCCCGTCCGGACCGTTGACGGGTGTCATGGCGCGAACAAGCATGAGCTGCATCCGCATCTGGGAGCGCTCCCACTGTGATCGGCGAGCGTCACCCGTCCCTCCGCCCGAGGAGCCCAGACGTGAAACGACGCAGAACCGTCCTGCTGACCATCACCGCCCTGCTGGGAGCGGCGCTCACCGCACTGCCGGCCGGACCTGCCGCCGCAGACGAGGTCGAGCAGCTGAAGAACGGCACCTTCGACACCACCACCGAGCCCTGGTGGACGACCAGTAACGTCACCGCGGGCCTGTCCGACGGACAGCTCTGCGCGGACGTGCCGGGCGGCACCACCAACCGCTGGGACGCCGCAGTCGGCCAGAACGACGTCAGCCTGGTGAAGGGGGAGTCCTACAAGTTCAGCTTCAAGGTGTCCGGTTCGCCCGAAGGGCACGTGGTGCGGGCCGTCGTGGGGCTCCAAGTGGCGCCGTACGACACCTATTTCGAGGTCAGCCCGCAGCTGAGCGTCTCCGGCAACACCTACTCGTACACCTTCACCTCGCCCGTCGACACCAGCCAGGGCCAGGTCGCCTTCCAGGCCGGCGGCAGTGCCGACGCCTGGCGGTTCTGCATGGACGACGCGTCGCTGCTCGGCGGTGTCCCGCCCGAGGTGTACGAGCCGGACACCGGACCGCGCGTGCGCGTCAACCAGGTCGCCTATCTGCCCTCCGGCCCGAAGAACGCCACGCTCGTCACCGACGCCACCTCGAAGCTGCCCTGGCAGCTCAAGAGCGCGGACGGGTCGACGGTCGCGCACGGCTGGACCGTGCCGCGCGGGGTCGACGTCTCCTCCGGGCAGAACGTCCACTCGATCGACTTCGGCGCCTACCGCAAGCAGGCCAAGGGGCTCACGCTGGTCGCCGACGGGGAGACGAGCCGGCCGTTCGACATCGGCACGAGTGCGTACGAGCAGCTGCGGCTCGACTCGGTGAAGTACTACTACACGCAGCGCAGCAGCATCGCGATCCGGGACGATCTGCGGCCCGGGTACGGGAGGGCCGCCGGGCATGTGAATGTCGCGCCCAACCAGGGCGATGCGAACGTGCCCTGCCAGCCCGGCGTGTGCGACTACACCCTCGACGTCACCGGTGGCTGGTACGACGCCGGTGACCACGGCAAGTACGTCGTCAACGGCGGCATCGCCACCTGGGAGGTGCTGAGCACGTACGAACGCGAACTGCTCGCCCGCACAGGGGAGTCGGAGAAGCTGCGGGACGGCACCCTCGCCATCCCGGAGAGCGGGAACAAGGTGCCCGACATCCTCGATGAGGCCCGCTGGGAGCTGGAGTTCCTGCTGAAGATGCAGGTGCCCGACGGGCAGCCGCTGGCCGGCATGGCGCATCACAAGATCCACGACGAGCAGTGGACCGGTCTGCCGCTGCTGCCCAGTGACGACCCGCAGAAGCGCGAACTGCACCCGCCGTCCACGCAGGCGACCCTCAACCTGGCGGCCACGGCTGCCCAGGCGGCCCGTCTGTACCGTCCCTACGACCGCGCCTTCGCGGCGAAGGCGCTGACGGCCGCCCGCAAGGCCTGGTCGGCGGCACTCGCCCACCCCGCCCTGTACGCCTCCGACAGCGACGGCACCGGAGGCGGCGCCTACTCCGACACCAACGCGACGGACGAGTTCTACTGGGCGGCCGCGGAGCTGTATCTCACCACGGGGGAGAAGCAGTTCGCGGACTATGTTCTCAACTCCCCGGTGCACACGGCCGACATCTACGGGGCGCTCGGCTTCGACTGGGGCAGGACGGCCGCAGCGGGCCGGCTCGACCTCGCCACGGTGCCGAGCAGGCTGCCGGGCAGGGACAAGGTGCGCCAGTCCGTCGTCAAGGGCGCCGACGGCTACCTGGCCACGCTGAAGTCACAGCCGTACGGCATGCCGTACGCACCCGACGGCAACATTTACGACTGGGGCTCCAGCCACCAGATCCTCAACAACGCGGTCGTCCTGGCGACGGCGTACGACATCACGGGCGGCTCCAAGTACCGTGACGGCGCGGTCCAGAGCATGGACTACATCCTCGGCCGCAACGCCCTGAACATGTCGTACGTCACCGGCTACGGCGAGGCCAACTCCCACAACCAGCACAGCCGTTGGTACGCCCACGAGCTCGATCCGAACCTGCCGAACCCGCCGAGCGGAACGCTGGCCGGCGGTCCGAACTCCTCCATCCAGGATCCCTACGCACAGAGCAAACTCCAGGGATGCGTCGGCCAGTTCTGCTACATCGACGACATCCAGTCCTGGTCGACGAACGAAACCGCGATCAACTGGAACGCGGCCCTGGCCCGGATGGCGTCCTTCGTGGCGGATCAGGGCTGAGGCTCTTCAAGGACGAAGCTCTTCAGGGCTGAGGTTCGCGCTCCACGAGTTCGCCCTGACCCCTGTGGGCGGTCAGGGTGTGCAGCTCGGCCTGATCGAGCGGCTGGTGCACCTCGACGTACTCGCCGTGCGGCAGCCGCTTGATCAGGCCGGTCTCCCGGCCGTGCAACACCAGCTCACGGTCGCGCAGTTGGAGGCCAAGGCAGATGCGGCGGGTGACGAAGAAGACGGCCGCCGGGAGGACGAACACCGCCACGCGGACCGTCCAGGTGACCATGTTGATCGACAGATGGAGGCGGGTCGCCACGATGTCGTTGCCGCCGCCCGCCAGCAGGATCAGGTAGAGGCTGATCCAGGCCGTGCCGATCGCCGTGCGGTTCGGGCGGTTGCGCGGGCGGTCCAGCAGGTGGTGTTCCCTTTTGTCGCCGGTCACCCGGGACTCCAGGAACGGGTAGACCCCGATGAACACGAGAAGCAGGGGGAAGACCACGACCGGGATCAGCACGCCGAGGATCAGCGTGTGGCCCCACAGGGTGATCTCCCAGCCCGGCATCACCCGGACCAGGCCTTCCGCGAAGCCCAGATACCAGTCGGGCTGCGCGCCCGTGGAGACCTGGTCGGGCCGGAAGGGGCCGTAGACCCACACCGGGTTGATCGCCGCGACCGCCGCGATCAGGGTCAGGGCGCCGAAGACCAGGAAGAAGAAACCGCCCGCCTTCGCCAGGTACACCGGCATGAACGGGGCACCCACGACGTTGCGTTCGGTCCGTCCCGGGCCCGCGAACTGGGTGTGCTTGTGGTAGACGACCAGCAGGATGTGCACCACGACGAGCGCCGCCATGACGCCGGGGATCAGCAGGATGTGCAGCGAGTAGAAGCGAGCCACGATGTCGTGGCCGGGGAACTCACCGCCGAACAGGAACATCGAGAGGTACGTTCCGACGATCGGGACCGACAGCAGGGCGCCGTTGACGAAGCGCAGGCCCGTTCCCGACAGCAGGTCGTCCGGCAGCGAGTAGCCGAACAGGCCCTCGAACAGGCCGAGGAACAGCAGCGTCCAGCCGAACAGCCAGTTGATCTCACGGGGCTTGCGGAACGAGCCCGTGAAGAAGTGCCGCATCATGTGCGTGAACATGGCGGCGACGAAGACCAGTGCCGCCCAGTGGTGCAGCTGCCGGACCAGCAGCCCGCCGCGCACGTCGAAGCTGATGTCGAGCGTGGAGGCGTATGCCTCGGACATCCGGACGCCGTTGAGCGGGACGTAACTGCCGTGGTACGTCACCTCTTTCATCGACGGATGGAAGAACAGCGTGAGGTACACGCCGGTGAGGATCAGCACCACGAAGCTGTACAGGCAGATCTCGCCGAGCAGGAACGACCAGTGGTCGGGGAACACCTTGCGCAGGTACTTCCTGCCGAGGGAGTGGATGCCGAGGCGGCCGTCGAGCCAGTCCGCGACGCGCTCACCCTTCGCAGGCTCCTGGGTGGTGCTCATGCCTCCTCCTCGGCCTTGTCGTCGTCCTTGTACACGTGCGTGAGCTTGTCGGGGTTGGTCACGATGTAGACCCCGGACACCTGGTCGCCCTCGGGCGTGAGGTCCATGACCATCACGGCGTACGGGGAGTCGCCCTGGAACAGCACGGCGGCGTCGTCGCCGTTCACGCGGCGGTAGTGCAGGTCCATGTCCTGCGCGCCGCGCCGAGCCGCGTACGAGGTGATGAGGCGCGCCGCGTTGTCCCGGCCGTGCACGGGGCGCAGGCCGGCCGGCTTGCGCTTGCCGCCGCCGTCCGCCCACACCGTCACGTCCGGCGCCAGGATCTCCATCAACGCCGCGATGTCACCGCCGAGCGCGGCCCGCACGAACCGCTCGGTCGCCTCCCGCCGTACCCGCGGGTGCGCTTGGTACAGCGGCCGCCGGGCGTGCACATGGGCCCGCGCGCGGTGCGCGAGCTGCCGTACGGCCGCCGGGGTGCGGTCGAGGATGTCCGCGATCTCGGTGTGGGGGTACCTGAACACCTCGTTGAGGACGAACACGGCGCGTTCCAGTGGGGTCAGCGACTCCAGGACCACCAGCATCGCGAGTGACACGGACTCGTGGCGCAGGACCGGGTCCTCGGCTCCGTCGTCGTCGGCGACCAGCGGCTCGGGCAGCCACGGTCCTACGTAGGTCTCGCGACGGCGGGTGATCACGGACCGCCGCTGCAAGGCCTGGTTGACGGCGATACGGACCAGGTAGGCGCGCGGATTGTCGATCCCCTCGGTGCCCCGGCCCGACCACGACAGCCAGGTCTCCTGCAGCACGTCCTCGGTGTCCGCGACGCTGCCCAGCATGTTGTAGACGAGGCCGAAGAGCAGCTCGCGATGGTCCATGAAGACATCGGTCGCCTCATCGGTGACATGGCTGTCGGACATACGTGTGCCTCCCCAGTGGCGCTCACTCCTTCGAGGCCTGGAGGGGGTCCGAATGTGACATCGGAGGGGCGATATGTGACGTAGGTCTCAGTGAATCCCGAGCGCGTCACACCTGCCGGCAGCCCCGGCCTCTTGAACGGGAGTCCCGAACAGGGGAACCCGGACGGAAGGAAGCCATTCGATGAGCATCGACTTCACCGCCATGTACGCCTCCCACGACGCCTTCCGGCGCGATCTGGAGCGCCTCGCGCAGGCCGTCGCCGAGAACCGGGCGCACACACCCGGCGTCCGCTCCGGCTGGGAGAACTTCAAGCATCAGCTGCACATCCACCACACCGCCGAGGACAGCAACCTGTGGCCGCAGGTGCGGGACCGCGTCGCGGGACGTTCCCGCGAACTCGCCGTGCTGGACGACATGGAGGCGGAACACTCCCGCATCGACCCGCTGCTCGCCGCGGTCGACACGGCACTGGCCGACCGGGCCCCCGAACTGCCGGATCTCGTACGGGCGTTGAGGGCCACCCTCGACGACCACCTCAAGCACGAGGAGGACAGCGCCCTGCCGCTGATGCAGGAGGTCCTGACGGCCGCCGACTGGGCCGCCTTCACCGGGCGCATGCGCGAGGTGCAGGGCCTGCGCGGTGCCGCGGTCTTCGTGCCGTGGATCGTGGACGGTGCGCCGCCGGCCGACCGCGCCACGTTCTTCGGCTCCATGCCGCCGCCGGTACGCGTCCTCAACCGCTTGTTCTGGGAGGGGAGTTACCGCCGCAAGGGGCTGTGGGCCGGCGTCTGAGGTACTGGCTAGGAGGCGTCGTGGAAGACGATGCCCAGTGCGTGTCGGCGGCCGGAGCGGACGGTGCTCACGCCGTGCCGCATCGCTCCGGCCGACCAGCCGCGCTTCGTCCGCACCGGGCGGTCCCGGGTGGTGAAGACCAGGCCGTGGCCCTGGCGGAGTGCGTTCGCGGTGCCCCGGGACTGGGCGCGGGGCCGCTGCTCGACCATCAGGAACTCGCCGCCGGTGTACTCGCTGCCGTACTCGTCGAGGCCGACGACCACCTGGAGCGGGAAGAGCAGGTCGCCGAACACGTCACGGTGCAGGGCGTTCCAGTCGCCCTCCCCGTAGCGCAGCAGGATCTGTGCCGAGCGGTCCTGCCCGGCCGCATGACATGTCTCCAGCCACTCCTGGAGGGAGTCCGGCCAGGGCGCCGGACGGCCCAGCCGGGCCGCCCAGTCCCGCGCGATCGGCAGCAGACGCGGGTACAGGGCGGCGCGGAGGGCGGCCACGGGAGCGGGCAGGTCGTGGGTGAAGTACCGGTACTCGCCGGATCCGAAACGATGCCGCGCCATGTCGACCGTGGTCCGGAACAGCTCCGGCTTCTCGTACAGCGCGGTCAGGTCGCGGCACTCGGCGGGCGTCAGCAGCGGCCCCGTCGGCGCGCTGCCGTGCACGTCCAGCTCGGCGGCGAGCGCGGCCCATTCGGTCTCGGCGACGCGCTTGCGGGCCTGCGCGGTGGTGAGGGTCATCGCGGTTCCTTCCGTCACGCGAGCATCTGCTGCAGCGCGCCCTCGTGCGTGAGCAGCCGCACCTTTTGCTCGACGCCGCCCGCGTAGCCGCGCATCGAGCCGTCGGCGCCGATCACGCGGTGGCAGGGGCGGACGATCAGCAGCGGGTTCGCCCCGATCGCGGCACCCACCGCCCGGATCTCGTCGCGCGGCACGTCCAGCCGCGCGGCGAGCTCGCCGTACGTCGTCGTGGTGCCGTACGGGATCTCGTCGAGCGCCTGCCATACCCGCTGCTGGAACTGCGTCCCCTCGGGTGCGAGGCTCAGGTCGAAGCGGGTGAGCCTGCCCTCGAAGTAGGCGGCGAGCTGCCGGGCGGCCTCCGCGAACGTCCCGTCGTCGCGCCGCCAGTCGGCGCGGACCACGGGCGCGTTGCGTTGCCCGGGCAGGGACAGCGAGTTGAGGGCCGTCCCCTCGCCCACCAGAAGCAGTTCACCTACCGGGCTGTCGATCGTCGTGTACGTCTTCATGGCTTCAGTCTGCTGCGCCGCGGCGGTCGGAACCGGCGGGAATCGGACATGGTCCTCAGCCGCCGCGGGCACCGGAAGGTACCGTCATAAAGGTGCTGTGAGCAGGGAGTATTTACGAGTAAGTACCTCGGCGGTACCGTGAAGGCATGCCAGCCCTGAATGTCGAGTTCAGCGATCGCGAACTTGAGGACCTGCGGCAGATCGCCAAGGAGCGCGGTACGTCGATGAAAGCGCTCGTGCGCGAGGCCGCCGCGGCGGACATAGCCCGGCACCGTGCGCTGCAGGAGGGCGCGGAGGCGTTCCGCCGCTTCTTCGCGTCCCACGCCGACGAGTTCGCGGCCGCCTTCCCCGAAGACGAACCGGCCCACACCGGCGAGGGGCGGGTCGCCTGACCGATGGCACCCGTCATCCATATCGACGTGCCGTGGCTGCTCCAGCGCCACGAAGAGGTCCTACCGGACCAGCCCACCGTCAACGACTTCTCCGCCCTGGTCGCCGCCGTCGCCCGCCACCGCGTCGACCCGCCCCGCCTCGGCGTGGACTCCGATCCGGCCTGGCGCGCCGCCGCCCTGCTGCACACCCTCGCCCTGCTCAAGCCCCTGCCCTCGGCCAACGCCCGCTTCGCGTGCGCGACCGCCGTGGCGTACATGTTCGTCAGCGACGTCGGAATCGACCCGCCCTACGGGGCCCTGGTGGACCTCGCCCGCGATCTGATCTCCGGCAAGGTCGACGTCTACGGCGCTGCCGACCGGCTGCGCTCCTGGCAGATCTGAGGGCCGCCGACCGAGCCGGTACGACCCGCCCCCGGGGCCGCCGACCGAGGGCGGGAGGAACAAGGTCGGCGGCCCGTGCGGCGCAGGAGAGCCGCCTTCCTGCGCGGAGCCCCCGAGAAGGGCCGGTACCCAGTGCACTACGGGGTGGTGCACGCCGGGAGCGTGCGCGGTGCTCCGGCGCGTGCGCCTCTTTCACACGGGGCGCATGGAATGACGAAAGCTCATGTGGGTGAGGCGAGTTGTCGCCGTTTCTGACTATCTTTCAAAGAGGCTGATGTTGTTCAAGTGCCTTGTTGGTCATGAGTGTGTTGTGCAAGGGTGAACTACCCGTGCGGGGGGTGTAATGGCCGGGTGTCGTTCGCCCTATCGGAAACCGGGCTGGATGGACATACCTGAATTCACGCCCTCCTGTATGTCTCATGCGCGTGGGAAGGAATCCGCTCAGTGCCCACCCCCCACCCACCTCGCCCCCCTTACCCGCCGCCCGGCGGGGTTCCCGGAGAATCCGACGAGAACCTCGCCACCCGGCTCAGGGGCCGTCCCGACGGCGAGGTCGCCCAATCCGTCGCGCTGCTCATGGCGCGGCACTGGCAGCCCGCCCGCGACTACGCGGGCATCTGCCTCGCCTCCTCGGACGAGCTCGCCTCCATGGTGACCTCGGCCGCCTTCCACCAGGTACTCGACCGGCTGGCGCTCGGCGAGCCCGCGATCGCGGTGCGCCCCCGGCTTCTGGTGGCCGTGCGGGAGACGGTCCGTGTGTGGTCCGCCGAGGACCGAATATCCGGTGTTCTGCCGGAGCTGCTGAAACCCGCGGGCGGCCGCGGTATGCGTACGACGAAGTCCATGACCCCCGAAAATCGCAACTTGGCCGAGCGTTCATTCCAGGCTCTTCCCGGACTCTCCCGGTGTTTGCTCTGGCACACCGAGGTCGAAGCGGAGTCCATTGGCGTTCCCGCCGCACTGCTCGGGATGGATACCGACACCGCGTCGGCCGCACTCGAACAGGCGCGTGAAAAATTCCGTGAAGGTTGTGTACATGCCCATCGGGAACTCGCGCCGAGCAAGGATTGCCGGTTCTACAACCGTCTCCTCGACGTTCCGATTCGCCGGGGCGGGGCCCTGCTGCCCGATGTCCAGCAGCATCTGTCGCAGTGCCGCTACTGCCGTTTCGCCGCCGAGCAACTGAGTCATTTCGAGGGCGGGTTGGGGGTACTCCTGGCCGAAGCGGTACTCGGCTGGGGCGCCCGGCGCTACCTCGACTCCCGCCCGGGCCGGGCGCAGCAGGGGACGGGCGCCCGCAGCGCCGCGCGACACGGCGGCGGACGCTCGCGCATCCTGCCCCGCATCCCCCTGCCCGGCCGCCGGCCTCCTGGGGCGCCCCGGAACTCGCGAGCGCTGCTGACCGGAGTGGGCGTCGCCTCCGCCGGGCTGATCGCGACGCTGTTCGCGGCCGGTCTGTGGTCGAACGACGACGGTGTCGACCCGGCCGCCTCCAACAGCGCGAGCGGCGGCACGGCACCGGGCGTCGGTTCCCAGTCGACGCCCGGAACCGCCCAACTCCCCACGCTGCCGGGGCAGTCCAGGCTGCGCAACGTCGGCGCCGACCTGTGCCTCGACATCAAGGGCAAGGTGAAGTCCGGGGCCGGGACCGACCTGGCGGCTTGCTCGGACGCCCGCACCCAGCAGTGGGCGTACGACAGCGACGGGCTGCTGCGCAGCGTGGCGGACGCCGACCTGTGCCTGGACTCGCACGTGGACGCCGGCGTGGTCGTGCTCGGCAAGTGCGCCGCAGAGAAGGCCAAGCGCGGTGACGACGTGCGCTACGACCTCACCGTGCAGGGGGAGTTGCTGCCCCGCTGGGACGAGCAGCTCGCCCTCGCCTCCGCCGGCGAGGACCCGGGCGCGGACGTCGTCGTCAAGGTCCGCGACGACTCCTCGGAGCAGCGCTGGCTGGCCGATCCGACGACGTCGGCCAGCCCGGGCTCGCTGTCGATCACTGGGACCGGCTCTCCGGTGGCGCCGCCGGCGCAGCTGTAGGAACGGAATACGTGACCGGGTTCAGATCACGACGTCGCGCGGCTGCCCGCCCGTCAGGAAGTCCGTCACGTTCTGCACGGCGGCCAGTGCGATGCGGATCACCGTTTCCCGGGTCACCCCGCCGACGTGCGGCGAGAGCACCACGCCCGGGGACTTGAGCAACCGCAGGGCCGGGGTGGGCGGTTCGGGGTCGAAGACGTCGATGCCCGCCCCGGCCAGGGCGCCCTTCTCCAGCGCGTCCGCGAGGGCGTCCTGATCGATGAGGGCGCCCCGCGCCGTGTTGATCACGAAGGCCGTCGGCTTGAGGAGCGCGAGCCGCCCGGCGTCGAGAAGGTGCCGGGTCTCGTCGGTGAGCGGCGCGTGCAGGGAGACGTAGTCGGCTGTGCGCAGGAGTTCGTCGAGCGGGACGTGGCGGGCCCCGCCGAGCCGGGCCTCCGTCTCCTCCGGCAGGCGGCGGCGACCGGCGTACACGATGCTCATGTCGAACGCGACGGCGCGGCGGGCGACTTCCTGCCCGATCTGGCCGAGCCCGACGATGCCGAGCGTCTTGCCGGACAGTTCGGTGAGGGAGCGCTGCAGCCGGGGCAGCGCCCAGTCGGCCTCGACGAGCGCGGTGTGCGCCGGGATCAGCTGCTTGGCGAGCGCGAGCATGAGGGCGAAGGTCTGCTCGGCCACGTTCTGGGACTCGGCGCCGCTGGAGCCGATGTTGCACACGCGCACGTCCCGGGCGCGGGCGGCGTCCACGTCGACGTAGTCGAAGCCATGGCTCGCGCACTGCACGAGCTCCAAGTCCGGTGCGGCGGCGAGGTGTTCGGCGGTCACGGGGGAGAGCGCGGTGATGATCACGTGCGCCGCGCGCAGGGCGGCCGGGTCCTCGGCGGCCGCCTCGACGACGGTGACGTTCGCCTCGCCGGGAAAGAGGGTGGCGAGGCCGGCGCCGGCGGTGCGGCCGCCGACGTGCGGGGAGACGACGGCGAGAACGTTCTTCGGGGCAGTGGTCATGCGGATCCCTCGATGAGGTCGGTGGAGCCGATCGTGGCGGGCGTGGCGTGCCCGGACAGGGCGAGCGTGAGGTCGAACTCGGCGAGCAGACAGCGGATCACGTGCTCGACGCCGGCCTGTCCGTCGAGTCCGAGCCCGTACACGTACGGCCGTCCCAGGAGCACTGCCTGCGCGCCGAGCGCGAGGGCCTTGAAGACGTCGTCGCCGGTGCGCACGCCGCTGTCGAACAGGACGGTCAGCCGGTCGCCGACCGCCTCGGCCACCCGGGGCAGCGCGTCGGCGGCCGCCACGGAACCGGCCACCTGACGGCCGCCGTGGTTGGAGACGACCACGCCGTCCATCCCGGCGTCGGCGGCGAACCGGGCGTCGTCCGGGTGCAGGATGCCCTTGAGGACGATCGGGCCGTCCCAGTTCTCCCGCAGGAACGCCAGGTCCGGCCAGGTCTTGCCCGGATCGGCGAACATGCCGACGAAGTGCAGCACGGCCGCGTTCGGGTCCTCGTGCACCGGCTTGGCGAGGCCCGCCAGGAAGGCCGGGTCGGAGAAGTAGTTGGCGGTGCCGACGCCGTGCAGGAAGGGGAGATAGGCCTGGTCGAGGTCGCGGGGACGCCAGGCCAGCAGCGGTGTGTCGAGGGTGACGATCAGCGCGGTGAACCCGGCCGCCTTGGCCCGGTTCAGGAAACTCCGCGTCACCTCACGGTCCTTGGCCCAGTACAGCTGGAACCAGCGCTCCGCGTCGCCCATCGCCTCCGCGACCTGCTCCATCGGCGTGCTGGACGCCGAGGACAGGGTGAAGGGCACACCCTGGGCTGCGGCTGCCCGGGCGGCGGCGGTCTCGGCGTCGGGGTGCATGATCGACAGCACGCCGACCGGGGCCAGGGCCAGCGGGGCCGGCAGGGCGCGGCCCAACACCTCGACCGAGAGGTCCCGCTCGTGCACGTCCCGCAGCATCCGCGGCACGATCCGGCGCCGCTCGAGCGCGGCCCGGTTCGCGCGCGCCGTGCTGCCGTCGCCCGCACTCCCCGCGACATAGCCGACGGGCCCCGGTCCGAGTCGCTGCTCGGTCAGCTCCTCCAGCCGGGTCAGATCGGTGGGCAGCCGCGGTACGGCGCCCGACATCCCGTTGAGATAGATCTCGTACTGGAAGTCCGCCCAGTGCTTGGCCATGGGAACGTCCCGCCTCTCGTCGCTGAGACCGCGTTGCACCCAGACGATACTTGCGAGTAAGTGCAGGTCCGTCCACCGGGGTGCCCCTGTGGATCACTGCTCGCGGGCGAACTCGTACGGGACCGGACGCACTGACAACGGCCCCCGGGACCCGGTCAGTTCACGTGCGCACCCGCCCGCACCTGCACCGCGCCGTCGGCCCCCGTGATCGGCGGCACCGGCACCTCGACCGTCCGGGCCAGCCGGGCGCCCTCGGGTCCGTACGCCGCCCGGGGTTCGGGGAACAGCCGCAACAGCGCCAGGTACAGCACCGCGGCCACGACCAGCGACAGCGGCAGGCTGATGTCGATGCCGTTCGCCAGATCGCCCAGCGGGCCGACGAACTGACCGGGGATGTTGGTGAAGAGCACACTGACGAGCGCGGACACCCACCACGCGGTCATGCCCCGCCAGTTCCAGCCGTGCGCGAACCAGTAACGGCCGCCGCGCTGACGGCGGTTGAAGACCTGGAGGGCGTCGGGGTCGTACCAGCCGCGCCGGGTGAAGAAGCCCAGCATCATCACGACCATCCACGGTGTGGTGCACGTGATGATCATGGTGGCGAAGGTCGAGATGGACTGCACCAGGTCGAGGCCGAACCGGCCGATGAAGATGAACGCGATCGAGACGAGGCCGACCAGCACCGTCGCCTGCACCCGCGACAGCCGGGGGAACACGGAGGAGAAGTCGAGCCCGGTGCCGTACAGCGAGGTCGTCCCCGTGGACATGCCGCCGATCAGCGCGAGCAGGCACACCGGCAGGAAGTACCAGGTCGGCGAGATGGCGAGCAGTCCGCCCACGAAGTCGGGTGCCGCCGGGTCGACGTACTTCGGGGCCTTCGCGGCGATGATGCTCGCGGTCGCCAGACCGAAGACGAACGGCAGCAGTGTCGCGATCTGCGACAGGAACGCCGCGCCGATGACACGGCGGCGCGGGGTGCTTGCCGGGATGTAGCGCGACCAGTCGCCGAGGAACGCCCCGAACGACACGGGGTTGGACAGCACGATGAGCGCGGCGCCGATGAACGACGGCCAGAACAGTGACTGCGTCGCCGCGTCCGCGGAGTCCGTGAAGACACCGGCGTACGACGGGTCGAAGTCACCGGCGAAGGCGATCGCGCCGAGCAGGAACAGCACGGTCGCCGAGGTCACCGCGACCTTGTTGACGAACAGCATGAATCGGAACCCGTACACGCACACCGCGAGGACCAGGCCGGCGAACAGCGCGTACGCGACGACGTACGACAGGTTGCCGCGCTCCAGGCCGAAGAGCCGGTGCGCGCCGCCGACCAGGGCGTCGCCGGAGCTCCACACCGAGATGGAGAAGAACGCGACCGCGGTCAGCAGTGACAGGAACGAGCCCACCACCCGGCCGTGCACGCCCAGGTGCGCGGATGAGGAGACGGCGTTGTTGGTGCCGTTGACCGGGCCGAACACCGCCATCGGGCACAGGATCAGCGCGCCCGCGAGGACGCCGAGGAGTGTGGCCGCGAGGCCCTGCCAGAAGGAGAGTCCGAACAGGATCGGGAAGGCGCCGAGGACACAGGTGGAGAAGGTGTTGGCGCCGCCGAAGGCGAGCCGGAACAGGTCGAGCGGGCTCGCGGTGCGGTCCGCGTCTGGAATGCGCTCGACGCCATGTGCCTCGACCTCGATCAGGGACGGGGGCGGCGTGGCGGGGGAGTCGGACGACTGGGAGGGCAAGGGGGCTCCAGCGGGGGCGGGGCGGTGGAGCGCGTCGTGGCGCGGTGGGGTGGACGGCCGGTCGCCGGCGCGGGGGTGTGCGGCGGGCGCGGCGGCCGTCCTCTTGGGGGTCTGCCGACCGTACGGCGGTGGCAGGACGCGCACCAGAGGACGGTTCATCCACCTTCCGCGTCGAGAATGTACGAAACCTCCATCACTCCTCGTCCGCCGAGGCGTCGGTCGGGATGTCCGTCGGGGCGTCCTCCGGTTCGGTGTCCGGGCCCTGTGCCCGTACCCGCTGGACGTGTTCGAGGGAGTCCCGCAGTTCGGTGAGCCAGTCGTCGGTGTGGCGCTGGACCAGGCGCACGCACCAGGCGAGGGCGTCGCTGCGACTGCGGGCCACGCCACCGGCGATCAAGGTGTCCAGGACCTGGCGCTCGGGCTGGCGCAGCCGGGTCATCACGGGCGCGGCGACGTGGGTGAACAGGGCGCGCTCGCCGCCGCACTCCACACCCCAGGAGACCTTCCGGCGGAATTGGTGCTCGGCCTCGCGGGCCACCTCGATCCGCGCATCCCGGGTGCGCTCCCGGAACTCCTGGATCCGGCCCTGTACGGCGGCCTCCCGCTCGGCGTCCGAAGCGCCCTCGGTGAGCCGGGGCTCGGGGATGCGGCCGATCACGGTGATCTCCTCGCGGTCGACCGTCAGCTCGGCCAACTCCTCGAAGAGATCCTCGGGAACACGGCCGGCGAACCAGCCGCGCAGCTTCTCCTGCTGCTCTGTCGTAATCATGTAATGACGATTACTCGCGTCGACCATGAACACAAGGGGGTGCGGCGGAGTCAGCCGACAGCTCAATCGGAATGTTTCAGGCCTATTAACGAAGCGCGGGAAACCAGCCACTTGGCTGCTTCGAGCGATCAAGAAGCGCTCAGTTCCGGGGTTGGAACGTTCGAATTCCGTGACTTCACGCCACTGATTCAACACACAAGGTTACTGAAACACGTGGGGTCGAGGTGTGTTTCCGCGGCGGACTCGGCAGACTCGCGCTCGCCGGTCCGGCACCAACCCTGAACGGTCCGGCACACCCTCGAATCCAGCGGAAGGATGCACACAATGCGGAACACCGCGCGCTGGGCAGCAACCCTCGCCCTCACCGCCACCGCCGTCTGCGGACCCCTCACCGGAGCCGCCCTCGCCACCCCGGCCACCGCCCCCGCCTCGCTCTACGCCCCCTCGGCCCTGGTGCTCACCACCGGCCACGGTGAGAGCGCGGCCGCCGCGACGCCGCTGCGCGCCGTCACCTTGACCTGCGCCCCGACGGCTTCCGGCACCCACCCGGCAGCCGCCCTCGCCTGCGCCGAACTACGCGGCGCCGCCGGCGACTTCGACGCCCTGGGGGCGAGAGACGACGTGCAGTGCACCAAGCAGTACGACCCGGTCGTCGTCACGGTCGACGGCGTCTGGCAGGGCAAGCGCGTCTCCTACGAGCGGACCTTCGCCAACGAGTGCGTGAAGAACTCCTACGGGACCAGCGTCTTCACGTTCTGAGGGACCGGGATCGCGGAGTCCCCCGTGCACACCTGAAGTGGCCCGCAGTTGGGGAGTGCGAGTCCCTTGTCGCGGGGTACCCGGCGATCTCGCACCAGGGGTCGGCAGGGCGGAGTGGGGCCGCCCGCCGACTCCTGGGATCAATTCCGCCCCTCCCCGGGAACCGTGGGGAGGGGCGGAAAGCGTCCCAGCAGTCCCGCACCGGCGAGCAGTCGGTGGATGCGGGGTGCGTCGGAGACGATGCGCAGCCGGCCGCCGCGCTCCCTGGCGCGTGTCTCGGCCCGGCACAGCGCGCGCAGTCCCGAGCAGTCGAAGAACTCCACCTGCCGCAGGTCGACCAGTATGTCCGGCCGCGGCCACGCTGTCGCCGCATCCAGGTGTTCCGAGAGGAACACCGAGGTCGCCAGGTCGATCTCACCCGAGACCTCGACCACGGTGAACCGACTGCCGGCCCGGGACCGGGCGTAAGGGTTCGCCGCGGGCGGTTCGGAAGCGCGGTGGTCCGCATCCGGCGTCATGTCCGCTCCACCTCGGCAAGGGGCGCATTCGATCTCGGTAGCTACCCCGGCGCGCGGGGGAACATCCCTGACACGCCGTGCGCAAGATCTGGTTCACCCGACCTGGTGAATTACGGCGAAAGTGCTTGACTATTCTTCAAGTTCACCCGTCATGGCGCCTGGATCGCGAGCGGTCGCACCGGACGTGCCGGGCCCCGTCGCCGGCGTTCACCTGGTCGCGGTCGCGATGAGCAGGGGGACCGGATCCGGGAGAGGGGGTGCCTCGTTGAGGCGGTTGATCTCCGCCCACCAGGACGCCCCGTCCTCGATGTGGCGCAGCAGGATGCCTTCGCGGATCGCCCAGGGGCAGATCGTGACCGCCTTGAGGCCGGTCAGTTTCATCGCGGTGTGCGCGACCACCGCGCCGGCCAGGCTCTGCTCGGCGCGCGGCGCGGAGATGCCGGGGAGCCGGGCGCGTTCGGCGGCGGGCAGGGCGGCCAGGCGGTCGATTGCCGTCCGCAGGTCCTGGCGGTACAACTGCCGTTCCATGAACGGGCCGTGGCGCCCGGGCGACGCTCCGCACAGCCGTCCCAGTTGCTGGAAGGTGCGGGAGGTGACCACCGCGGTGCGCGGGCCCTCCCAGCGGATCCGCGCCGCCGCGTCCCGCAGTTGATGCCGGACCTTGCGGCGCAGCGCCCGCATCTGCTCCGGCAGGGGCGGGTCCTGGCCCTGGAGGAACTCATGGGTCAGCCGTCCCGCGCCCAGCGGGAGCGAGGCCACGAAGTCCGGCAACCGGCCCCGCCCGAAGGCCACTTCGAGGGAACCGCCGCCGATGTCCAGCAGCGCGAGGGGCCCCGACCGCCAGCCCATCCAGCGCCGGGCCCCGAGGAACGTGAGTTCGGCCTCGACCTCGCCGGGCAGCGTGCACAGACCGACCCCGGTCCGGGTCCGGACGGCGCGCAGCACCTCCCGGCGGTTCGGGGCGGCGCGCACCACGGCGGTCGCGAAGGCCAGCGGACCGGCCGCACCCCACCGGGTCGCGGTCCGGCTCGCCTCCGCGACCGCCAGGGCGAGCCGGTCGATGTCCTCCTCGGGAATGCTGCATCCCGGCTTCACGTGTTCGGACAGCCTCAGGCGCCACTTGGCAGTGTGCACCGGCAACGGCACCCCACCCTCCGCGTCCGCCACAACCAGCCGGACCGCGTTCGATCCCACATCCACCACACTGATTCGCATGGGCCCGTGGGTACCCACTTCCGGGCAGATCGACGCCCTCAGTCGCCATCCCAGGGCGTCAGCCGCGGCCACCAACCCCGCACTGCCCGCCGGTAACGGGTGTACTCGGCACCGAACCGCCGGGTCAGTGCGGGCACTTCGTACCACGTCGCGAACGCCCCCATCGCAACTCCGGCGCAGGCGGCGTACCCGAACACGACCGGCCGGGCGAGCAGCAGGCCCTGGCCGCCGATCGCCGCGACCACGGCGACGTACATCGGATTGCGTACGTACCGGTACAGCCCGCCCACCACGAGGTGTTCGGGCGGTGCGACCGGTGCCGGGGTGCCGAGGCCCTCGACCACGAAGCGCACGTAGGCCGACAGCAGGACGACCGCCCCCACGGTCAGCGGGATCAGGCCGAGCGCGCGCAGTAGTGGCCACCAGTCGCCGGACCGCCATCCGGTCAGCCACCACGGCAGCAGGACGACCACGGTGCCGGGCGCGACGAGCAGGAAGAGCGTGCTGCCGAGTGCCGCCGCCTCTTTGCGCATACGGCCACCATGGCAGCGAGGAGGGGCCGCCGTCTCCCTGTGGACGGCGGCCCCTCGGACCCAGGGCCTGTCTTCTCGGGTCGGAACGATCACATGTGGACGACCGGTGCGGCGTCCGCGTCCTGCTCCGGCACCCCGCGGCGGAAGAGCAGGAAGGCGATCACCGCGCCGACGGCGAACAGGCCCGCCGACCACCAGAACGCGGTGGTGTAGCTCTCGATCGTCGCCTGGGCCTGCACCAGCTTGTTGGTCGCGTTCTTGCCCACCAGGTAGTCGGTCGCGGCGCTCGCGGCAAGCGTGTTCAGCAGTGCCGTGCCGATCGAACCGCCCACCTGCTGCATGGCGTTGACCGTCGCGGAGGCGACGCCCGCGTCCTCGGCCGCGACTCCGCCGGTGGCCAGCTGCATGGCCGCCGGCATCACCAGGCCGAGGCCGACACCGGTCACGATCAGCTGCGGCAGTACCGCGCTGACGTAGCTGGAGCCGACGCCAATCCCGGTCAGCCAGGCCATGCCGACCGCCGCGATCGCGAAGCCCAGCGGGACGACCGCCTTCGGCCCGATCCGCGGTACCAGGACCGTGGTGCCGAGCTGCGCGGCCACCATCAGTGCCCCGACCATCGGCAGGAAGGCCGCACCGGTCTTCGTCGGGCTGAAGCCGAGGTTCAACTGCAGGTAGTAGGTGAGGAAGAGGAACACGCCGAACATGCCGCCGCCGGAGATCAGCACGGCCAGGAACGAGGCCGCCCGGTTGCGGTCCAGCAGGATGCGCAGCGGCAGCAGGGGGTGCGCGGCCCGGGTCTGCCACCAGGCGAAGGCCGCAAGGAGCAAACCGCCCGCGATCAGGAAGCCCCAGGTCAGGGGTGAACCCCAGTCGTGCGTCTCGGCGTTGGAGAAGCCGTAGACGAGGGCGAACAGACCGGCGGCGACCAGCACCGTGCCCGGCACGTCCAGCTTGGAGTTGCCGGCGTCGCGGTGGTTTGTCAGCAGCATCCAGCCGCCGACGAAGGCGACGACGGCGATCAGCACGTTCACGTACAGCGTCCAGCGCCAGTCGAACGCGTCGGTCAGTACACCGCCGAGCAGCAGGCCCACCGCACCACCGGCACCGGCGATGGCGCCGTAGACGCTGAACGCCCTTGCGCGCTCCCGGGCGTCGGTGAACGTGGTGTTGAGGAGGGAGAGCGCGGCCGGCGCGAGCAGTGCGCCGAAGGCTCCCTGCAGGGCGCGCGCGGTGACCAGCATGCCGAAGCCGTTCGCGGCACCGCCGAGCGCGGACACGGCGGCGAAGCCGACGACGCCTATGAGGAAGGCGGTCTTGCGGCCGAACAGGTCGGCGATGCGGCCGCCGAGCAGGAGCAGGGAGGCGAAGGCCAGCGCGTAGGCCGTGACGATCCACTGCCGGTTGCCGTCCGAGAACCCGAGGTCGGCCTGGGCCGAGGGCAGGGCGATGTTCACGATGGTGGCGTCGAGCACCACCATCAGCTGGGCGACGGCGACGACCGCGAGGATCCACCACCGCTTCGACGAGGCCGCCGGCGGCGCCTCGACGACGCCCTGGTGGGCGCTGTCGGTCAAGGTCTTCTGGGGCATGGGAGAACCACTCCAGGGAAGTCGTTCGAGCCGGGTCGGGCGACCCGGGGCAAAGGGAGTGTAAACGAAACTGTTTCGTACACGTCGACATTAGAGGACTCCGAGCGAAACGGCAACGTTTCGCTGAGGGGGGTGGTTGGAGGTGGTTGGTGAAGGGGCGTATTCCTTGACAGGCATATAACTGGCGAGGCATATTGGAGCCATGTCCGATGCCGCGCTCTGGACCGCCCTCGCCGATCCCCACCGGCGGGCCATCGTCGCGCTGCTCCTGGAGCGGCCGCGGCCCGTGGGCGAGATCGTGGAGGCATCCGGTCTGAGTCAGCCGAGCACCTCCAAGCACCTGAAGGTGCTGCGGGAGGCCGGTCTCGTCCGGGTCCGGCAGGACGCGCAGCGCCGCGTCTACGCCCTCGACCCGGCCCCGATCGCCGAGCTCGACGCGTGGCTCGCCCCCTACCGCAGGCTGTGGAACCGCAGCCTGGACGTGCTGGGCCGCCGCCTCGACGAGACGGCGCCGGACGATCCCGAGCAACCCGCCCCGAAGGACTGATCCACCATGGCCGCTGATCTCACCGGCACCTATCTGACCCTGGACGACGGCCGCCCGGCCGTCCGCTTCAGCCGTACCTACGACCATCCCGTCGCGCGCGTCTGGCAGTTCGTGACCGACGCCGACGAGCTCGCCCAGTGGTTCCCGTCCCGCGCCGAGATCGACCTGCGCCCCGGTGGCACGATCGCCTTCAGCGGCGATCCGAACATGCCGGAGTCCACCGGCCGGGTGCTCGCCGTCGACGAGCCCCGGCACCTGTCCTTCGCGTGGGGCGGCGACGAACTGCACTTCGACCTGGAGGAGTTGGACGACAAGCGCACCCGTTTCACCCTCACCAACGTGCTCCAGGCCGCCGACACCGCCGCCCGCAACGGCGCCGGCTGGGAGGTGTGCCTGTCCGCCCTCGACGCGAAGGCGCAGGGGGAGCGGCCCGAGGGGCCGCATGCCGGGACGAGCGCTCCCTGGAAGGAGTTCTACGAGGGGTACGTCGAGGCCGGTGTGCCCTCCGGCGCACCCGTTCCCGGCCTGGACTGACCGCTCACGCCATCTGCCGCCGCACCAGCTCGTGCAGCCGCCCGCCCGTGTCCGCGAGCAGCTGCGCGGGCGGGCCCTGCTGGGCGACCTTGCCGTCCTCCATCACGATCACGCGGTCCGCGTCCAGGACCGTGGACAGGCGGTGCGCGATGACGATGCGGGTGGCGTTGAGGGCCTTCGTCGACTCGATCACCGTGCGCTGCGTCTCGTTGTCGAGGGCGCTGGTCGCCTCGTCGAAGAAGAGGATGCGCGGCCGGCGGATCAACGCCTGCGCGATCATGAGGCGTTGGCGCTGGCCGCCGGAGACGGCACCACTGCCCGAGACGATCGTGTGCAGGCCCATCGGCATCCGCTTGATGTCCTCGGCGAGTCCCGCCATCTCGGCCGCGGCCATCGCCTCCTCCGGCGTGTACGGCTCGGTGCCGCAGATGACGTCCAGGATGGAGCCGGTGAACGGCTGCGCGTGCTGGAGCACGACACCGCACTGCCGGCGCACGGCCGACTGGTCGAGCGCGCCCAGGTCCTGGCCGTCGTACAGCACGCTGCCCGAGACCGGCTTGTCGAAGCCGATCAGCAGCCTGAGCAGCGTCGACTTGCCGCAGCCGCTGGGGCCGACGATCGCCACGAACTCGCCCGGGCGGATCTCGAACGACACGTCGTCCAGGACCAGCGGGCCGTCGTCCGCGTACCGGAAGGACAGGCGCCGTGCCTCCATCGCACCGGACAGCGGTCCCGGCCGGGTGCTCGCCGTGCGCACCTCCGGCGCGGCGTCCAGCACCGGCTTGATCTCCTCGAAGAGCGGCAGCGCGGCCACCGCCGAGACGAACGCGCCGGTCAGCTGGGTGACCGAGGTCAGCAGCATCGTCACCGCGGTGTTGAAGGTGAGGAACGCGGCCGCCGACATCGCCCCGCGCGCCGGGCCCGCCAGCAGCATGAACATCAGCAGGGTGCACAGCGGCAGGTACACCGCTCCCATCACCGTGGTGAGGTTCTTGATGCGCCCCACCTTCTGCTGCAGTTCACGGCTGTGCGCGAACTCGGAGGCCCAGGCCGCGTACGCGTAGTTCTCGGCCGCCGCGACCCTGAGCTTCGGCAGACCGCGCAGCGTCTGGAACGCCTGGTTGTTGAGCTTGTTGCTGAGCACGACCAGCTTGCGCTGCCAGCGCACCTGCCACAGGCCGAGCCCCAGGAACGCGGCGGCGATGACGACGAGCATGCCGATCGCCGCCAGTGCCATCGAGGGGCTGTACCAGAACAGCAGCCCGAGGTTCATCGCTCCGACGGTCACCGACTGGGCGACCACGGGCCCGACTCCCGCCATCAGACGGCGGATCGCGCTGATGCCCATGGCCGCGCTGGCCAGCTCGCCGGTCGAGCGCTCGGTGAAGAACTTGGTCGGGAGCCTCAACAGGCGGTCCCAGACGGCCGGTTGGAGCGTGGCCTCGATACGGCCCTCCAGCCGCAGAATGGTGAGGTTCTCCAGCAGCATGAAGGCCGCCGCCACGACGCTGGTGAGCATCACGGCAAGACAGACCTGCACGATCAGGCCCGTCTGGGCCTTCGGGACGAACTCGCCCAGCACCTTGCCGGTCGCGATGGGCACCAGCGCGCCGATCGCCACCGTCACCAGACCGCTGATCAGCAGGTTCGTCAGGTCGCTGCCGGTTCCCCGCATGCTGAACCGCAACAGCCGCAGCGGACTCAGGCCGCGATCGGGCAGCGGTCGGTAGAACATCACCGCCCGCGCCTCGAACTCCTCCGCGTTGGCCTTCTCGATCGGTGTCTCACGACCCGTCGCCGGATGTACGGCGACATAGCCGCCGCGCCGCCACAGCAGGGCCACCGGCGCACCCGACAGGGCCCGGTGGCCCACCAGCGGGCCGATGTTGTCCCGCCACCAGCGGCCGTCCAGGCGTACCGCCCGGGTGCGGACGCGCGAGGCGATGGCCACGAGCTCCACCGGGTCCAGGCGGTCGCTCTCCGTCCCGCTCTGCGCGGGCTCGGCCAGCGTGATCCCGGCGGCCTCGGCGACCAGCTTGCACGCCGCGTACGAGGCGTCCGCGTCGGCGGCCGTGGAGCGCTGGGCGGACGACTTGCCGATGGAGGCCAGCAGCGTGCGGTCGGCCTGGGCGCGGACCGCCTCACCTGCCTTGATGCCGGCCGCCGTCCGGGTCTCGTGCGTGCGCTCCAGCTGCTCGATCCAGCGGTCCAGCGTGGTCAGCAGCCGGTACTGCTGGTCGACCATGCTCTGCCAGACCGCGGGGTCCATCAGCAGGTCGGCGGCCGCCTCGGCGCCGTAGAGCGAGCCGTACTGCACGCTGCCCGGCGGCACCTGCATCCAGAAGACGTCGTCGTCGGTGATCTCGGCGGCCCGATCGGTGGCCATCGGTGCCTGGAAGAGGATGGACAGGCTGCGGCCGACGCCGAGGGCGAGGGCGTACTCCAGCGGGCTCGTCGTCGGCGGGACGTACTGGGGGTTGCCGTACTCGTCGTAGGACCAGGTCTGCGTGTCGGCCGTCTGGTACAGCTCGCGCAGGCCGATGCGGTGGACGACGCAGTCGCGCAACGGGCGGGCGACCAGGGTGTGTTGGGGGCCCGCGACCGGGCCGAGCAGCAGCGAGCCCGCCTCCAGACGGCCGAGGTGGTGCCAGTGGCCCTGCCCCACGGCGTCCACCGCGAACAGGTCCAGGGTGCCGGCCGCGACCAGCCACAGTGCCTGCGGGCCTTCCAGGTCGAGCCGGTTCAGGCCCGAGCAGTCGATCCGCGCGCCCATGGACCCGAGCGCGCCGAGAACCAGGTCACCTTCCTGATGGGTCGTCATCTCATCGCTCCCTGACCAGCGCCGCGTACGCGCCGCCGTGCGTCAGCAGGTCCTCGTGCCGCCCGCGTTCCACGATCGTGCCGTGCTGGAGCACGACGATCTCGTCGCTGTCGCGCACGGTGCTCAGCCGGTGCGCGATCACCACACAGGCGCAGCCACGCCTGCGCAGGTTGTCCATCACGACCTGCTCGGTCTCCGCGTCCAGCGCGCTCGTCACCTCGTCAAGGACCAGGATGCTGGGCCTGCGCACCAACGCCCGTGCGATCTCGAGCCGTTGGCGCTGCCCGCCGGAGAAGTTGCGGCCGTCCTGCTCGACCTTGCTGTGGATGCCGCCGGGACGGCGCATCACGACGTCGTAGAGCGCCGCGTCCCGCAGCGCGTCCACCACTGCATCGTCCGGGATCGACGGATCCCACAGCGCGACGTTGTCGCGGACCGAACCCTCGAAGAGGAAGACCTCCTGGTCCACGAAGGACACTGAGGCGGCGAGGGCGCCGCGCGGGATGTCGTCCAGGCGCTGGTCGTCGATGCGGATCACGCCCTCCCACGGCGTGTACAGGCCCGAGATCAGGCGGGAGACGGTGGACTTGCCGCTGCCGGAGCCGCCGACGAGGGCGACCTGCTGGCCGGGGCCCACGGTCAGGTCGAAACCGGTGAGCAGCGGCTTGTCGAGCGGGTTGTAGCCGAAGGTGATGTTCTGCAGCTCGACGTGACCCTGCAGGCGGCGCGTCGAGTCGCCTGCGCCGGGGCGGCCGTAGAGCGGGTCGGCCTGGAAGTTCTCGACGTCCTTGAGGCGGGCCACGTCGGCGGCGAAGTCCTGGATGCGGCCCGCGACGCCGTTGAGGCGGGTGATCGGCGCGGTGAAGCGGGTGACCAGGGCCTGGAAGGCGACCAGCAGACCGACCGAGATGCCGCCCTCGACCGCGCGCATGCCACCGATCCACAGGATCAGCGCGCTGTTCAGGGCGGCCAGCGTCGGCGCGACCACGCCCAGCCAGGCGCTCGGCACGCCGAGCCGCTGCTGCTCCTCCAGCGTGGTGGCGTGCTGTCCGGCCCACTTGCGGAAGTAGCCGTCCTCGCCGCCGGTCGCCTTCATCGTCTCGATCAACTGCAGGCCGGTGTAGGCGGTGTTGGTGAGCCGGGCGCTGTCGGCGCGCAGCTTCGCCGTCCGGGTGGCGCGCAGGCGGATGACGACGCGCATGGCGACGATGTTCAGCAGCGCGACGCCGATACCGAGGAACGTGAGCTGCGGGTCGTAGGTGTACAGCAGGATCGCGTAGAGCACGACCACCACCGCGTCCACGCCCGCCGCTGCGAGGTCGCGGGCCAGGGTCTCGGCCACGGCGTCGTTGGACTGCAGCCGTTGTACGAGGTCCGCCGGGCTGCGCTGGGAGAAGAAGGTGACCGGCAGCCGCAGCAGATGCCGCAGGAAACGGGCGCTGGAGAGGGTGGAGGAGATGATGCGGCCGCGCAGCAGGTTCGTCTGCTGGAGCCAGGTCAGCACGATCGTGAGCAGCACGGACGCGCCCATCGACGCGAACAGCACGCCGAGCAGTGAGGTCTGCCCGCCGATCAGGAACTCGTCGATGTAGGTGCGGCTGAGCGCGGGCACCGCCGCACCGACCAGCACCAGCAGCAGGCTCGCCAGCATCGCGGCGGGCATCGTGCCCGCGGTGCCGCGCAGCCTGGCCGGCATCGCGCCGAGCACACCGGGCCTGCGGCCGCCCTTGGTGAAGTCCTCACCGGGCTCCATGACCAGGACGACACCGGTGAAGCTGCCGTCGAAGTCCTCCATCGGCACGAAACGGCGGCCCTTGCCGGGGTCGTTGATGTACACCCCGCGGCGGCCGAAGCGGCGCCCCATGCCGTCGTAGACGACGTAGTGGTTGAACTCCCAGAACAGCACGGCCGGCGTCTTCACCTCGGCGAGGGCGGCCGTGTCCATCTGCATGCCCTTGGCCGTGAGGCCGTAACTGCGCGCCGCCTTCAGCAGGTTGCTCGCGCGCGAGCCGTCGCGGGAGACGCCGCAGGCGATGCGCAGCTCCTCGAGCGGGACGTGCTTGCCGTAGTGGCCGAGCACCATCGCCAGGGAGGCGGCGCCGCACTCCACGGCCTCCATCTGGAGGACGGTCGGTGTGCGGACCGTCTTCGCCCTGCCCTTGGGGACGGGGCGCTTGGGCGGCGCGGCGCGGCGTCTGCCGCGGGTGTCCTGTGCGGTGCTCACGGCAGCAGCCAATCGACGGGACGCTGGTCGGCCAGCCGGATCGAGCCCGAGGCGATCGTCATGGAGGTGAGGCCGAAGGGCGGACCGTCCTTGGACGACCACTTGTAACCGCTCTTCGTGGCGGACGACTTGTCAAGCTTGACCAGTACGGCCACGGGGCGGCCCTTCTTGGTGAACTGCTCGCCCAGCTGGCTGTCCCCGAGGAACGCGGAGATCTGCTGGGCCGACTGCGCGGAGCGGTCCACCGACTTCACATGTCCGCGCAGGACGCCGTACGTCTGGGTGGGCACCGAGGAGACGGTCAGGTCCACGGCGGCGTTCTCGGGGATGGCGGCCGCGTTCTCGGCGGGGACGTACACCGTGGCGTACAGCGGATCGTCGGCCTTGGCGACCTTCTCCACGGCGGCGACGTTCGCGCCGGTCTGGATGATCTGGCCGATCGTGGCGGCGAGCCCGGTGATCCGGCCCGCGGCGACCGTGCGGACGACGGAGTCGCCCTGGGCCGTACGGACCTTGAGAACGGGGGAGTTGGCCGGCAGCCGCTCGCCCTGCTTCGCCACGACGGCGGTGACCTGGCCCGCGACCGGGCTCTGCAGGATGTAACTGCCCTCGCCGTGCGTGAGGATGGCGGGCGCGGAGACCGTGGAGGTCACCGAACCGGTCACCGCCCACACCGAGGCGGCCGCCATCGCGACCACCGTCACGGACAGGACGAGCCAGCCCTGCGGACGGGCGAACCGCACCGGAAGGTCGAGCTCCTCCGGCGACTGGAGCTTGGCGAGGGCCTGTTGGCGGAACTGCACGGAACTTCCCTCACCTGAAAACGAGAGATGACCGGCTCGCACGAGCCGGCTGGTTTACGACAACCGAAGGCCCCGGAGCCGCGATACGGCTCCGGGACTCGACGATCACAAAAGGTGCGATCAGAGACCGGCAACCAGGCCCGTGACCGGGGCGGTGTTCAGGCCCGAGACACCCTCGACGGTGCCGACAACCGTGTCGACGGTGGAGGAAACCGGGGCGACGCTGTCCAGCGTGCCGGTCAGGGTGCTGACGGCGTTCAGGGAAAGGCCGCCGGAGACGTTGTCGAGCTCGGCGTCGGAGATCTCGACGGTCTGAACCTGGGGGGTGGAGTTCATGATGGAACTTCCCTTCCTAATGGGTAACTCATAAGGGGGAGCGGCCCCCTCTGGGGACAGATGACGGCCGCGACCGCAGGCGCCCGGCACCCGTTGCCAGGAACCGTGCCGGCCCTGCGGTGCGATGGATCAAAGCACGCTGCGGGTGCGCGGCTCCAATCAACCAACCGCCTCACCAGGCAACTTGAGCCCCTGCGGTACCGATCCGTGCAGGAGTGCGCACGGCTCGATGGCGAGTTCTTCACATGCGGCTCCACATCGGTTCGTCCGAGGCCTTGCCGCCACGGCGACGAATCCGACACTCCCGTCCCAATGGCGTGGCGGAGGCCGTCGGCGTGTGCAGATCCCCCGCCGACGGTGACTTGGTTGGGTATTGGATGTGCAGATTCGCTGAAGCCGTGATTCGGATCCGTGTTCTGAACGGACCGTTGCCGATCGACTGCGGACGGTGTCAGCCCAGAAGCGCGTAGACCGTGCTCGCACGCGCCGCGAGTGAACCCGACATCGCGTCGGTCATCGTGACGTCCGCGAACGCCATGCGGCGGCCCAGCTTGGTGAGCACCGCTTCGATCAGGACATCAGAACCGGTCACTGCGCGCTGGAACGACGTGGACTGCTGGACCGTCGTCATGGGTCCGTATGCCCCGCGCGCACTCGACACCGCGATCACGGTGGCCGTGTCGGCGGCGGCCATCAGGGCCTGCCCCGACAGCCCGCCGCCCTCCCGCGACAGCCGGTCCGACCAGGGCAGACGCAGCGTCGCCCGGTCGTCGCCCAACTCCTCGACCGTCAGGCCCAGCTCGAGGACCCAAGGGGCGAAGTTGGCGGAGAGGATCTTGTCGGCTTCGGCGGTGGTCATCGTCATATGGGCGATTGTTCCCCGGGCCGGCGCGTCAGACGCGGGTCATGGCCGATTCGGCATTCAGCAAAGGGAGTTGGCAAACGGGTTTGAACGCCCCGTGCGGCCCGTGCGTACCAACAGCCATCCAGGCGCCCCGAACAGAACCGCTGCCGAACGGCGGCACAGACTCCGGTCCCCCAGGAGGTCGAGAAGTTTGAGTCACAAGCGAATTCCGAAGCGCAAGGCCGCGATCGCGGCAGGCAGCGTCGCGGCGCTCGGCGCAGCTGCAATCCTGCTGCCGAACGCCAACGCGTCGCAGGACGGATCGTCGACCGACGCCGCCCCCAAGACCCTGAAGGCGTCCGACGCCTCGGATCTCGCCTCGCAGCTCCAGGATCTGCTCGGTCAGGCCTTCGCCGGTTCGTACTACGACTCCGGCAGCCAGCAGTTGGTCGTCAACGTCATATCCGGCGACAACAACAAGGTGATCGTCGAGGCGAAGAAGGCGGGTGCGAAGGTCCGCGAGGTCGACAACAGCCTCGCCGCGCTGACGGCCGGGGCGCAGACCCTGAAGGCCAAGGCGACCATCCCGGGCACCGCGTGGGCGGTCGACCCGAAGACCAACAAGCTCGCCGTCACCGCCGACAGCACGGTCACCGGCGCCAACTGGGACAGACTGACGTCGACGGTCAAGAGCCTCGGCACGAACATGGCCACGGTGAAGAAGTCCTCCGGCACCTTCAAGACGCTCGTGTCGGGCGGCGACGCCATCTTCGCCCAGGCGGAGGGCGGCACCGTCCGCTGTTCCCTCGGCTTCAACGTCACGGCCAGCGACGGCAGTCCGGCCTTCCTGACCGCCGGTCACTGCGGTGTCGCCGCCAAGCAGTGGTCCGACTCCGAGACCGGGCAGCCCATCGCCACCGTCGACCAGGCGACCTTCCCCGGCGACGGCGACTTCTCGCTGGTGAAGTACGACGACCCGGCCACCCAGGCGGCGAGCGAGGTCAACACCGGCGAGGGACAGGCCGTCCAGATCACCCAGGCCGCGGACGCCACCGTCGGCGAGCAGGTGTTCCGGATGGGCAGCACCACCGGCCTGCACGACGGCACGGTCACCGGTCTCGACGCCACGGTCAACTTCCAGAGCGAGACCGACCCCAACGGCGTCGACACGGTCACCGGTCTCATCCAGACCGACGTCTGCGCCGAGGCCGGCGACAGCGGTGGCTCCCTGTTCACGCAGGACGGCGGCGCGGTCGGCCTGACCTCCGGCGGCAGCGGCGACTGCACCAGCGGCGGCGAGACCTTCTTCCAGCCGGTCACCGCTGCTCTCCAGGCCACGGGCGCGACCCTCGGTGACGGCGGCGCGGGCGCGGGTGACCAGGCCGGCACAGCCGACCCGTCCGCGACGGCGAGCGACCCGGCGGCCGGCGGCGACGCGGTCGGCGGCGACGACCAGGCCGGCACCGCGGACCCGTCCGCGACGGCGAGCGACGCTGCCGGTGACCAGTCCGGTGCCGTCGGCGACCAGTCCGGGACCGGTGCGGACGACCAGTCCGGCGCCGGCGCGGCCGACCAGAGCGGGGCCGGTGCGGACGACGGTTCGTCCCAGACCCACTGATCGACCCGACCAGCGGTTCAGGTCGACGGTGGACGGTCCGGCCCTCCGGCGGGGGGGCCGGACCGCGTCGTTCCCACAGGGAGTCCGTACCCGCCGCTCAGCCGGCTTCTCGGGCCCTGAGCAGCAACAACGCCACGTCGTCGAGCCGTTCCCGCCCGGCGGTGCCGTGTTCTACGAGGTGGTCGGCGAGTTCGTCCAGGGGCAGCTCCCCGGCTTCGGCGAGCCGCTTGCCGAGGCTCGCCAGCGCGTCCTCGATGTCGACGCCCGGGGACTCGATCAACCCGTCGGTGTAGAGGGCGAGGACGGAGCCGGGCGCGAGGTCGACCTCGGTCGTCGGATAGACCGCCGAGCCGTCGATGCCGAGCAGCGGGCCACCGGCCAGGTCGAGCACCCGTACCCGCCCGTCGGGGCGTCGCAGCAGCGGCGGCGGATGCCCCGCCCGGGCCATCACGGCCCGCCCACGCGCCGGATCGAGCCGTAGGTACAGGCAGCTGGCGAACAGGTCGGCGCCAAGGTCGATCAGCAGCCGGTTGGTGCTGCCCATGACCTCCGCGGGGGTCTGACCGACCGTCGTGTAGGCGCGGACGGCGGTGCGGATCTGTCCCATCAGCCCGGCCGCCGTCACGTTGTGGCCCTGCACGTCCCCGATCACCGCCGCGGCCACGCCCTGCGTCGGCACCAGGTCGTAGAAGTCGCCGCCGATGTCCATGCCCTGGGTGGCGGGCAGATAGCGGGCGGCCGCGTCGATGCCGGGCAGCGTCGGCAGCGAGTGCGGCAGCAGGGCCGCCTGCAGGCCGTGCGCCAGCCGGTGCTTGGCGTCGTAGAGCAGGGCCCGCTCCAGGGCCTGTGCGATCAGGCCGCCCAGGCTCATCAGCACCGCCCGCTCGTCCGCCGGGAACTGGTGCGGTTCGGCGTAGGCGAGGACACACGTGCCGACCGGGCGTCCCGAGGCGATCAACGGCAGATAGGCCCAGGCGGCGAAGCCGTCGGGGGTGGCGTGCCGCGACGGATACAGCCACTCCAACTGCTCCTGGGAGTCGAAGAACGCCGGTTGCCCGGTGTTCAGGGCGTGCGTGCCCGGCGTCGGCTCCGCCAGCGGCAGCCCGTCGAACCGCTCCACGATGTGCGCGTCCGGATACCCGCGGTGCCCCAGCACATGCAGCCGCCCCGCCCGCGTACCGAGGACGACCAGCGCCTGGCTGCCCACGGCCGGGGCGATCTCGTCCGCGACCAGCTGCACCACGTCCTGCACCCCCACCGCCTCGGTGAGCGCGCCGGCAAGCGTCAGTACCTGCGAGATGGTGACCAGGCGGGAGGGGGTGTCACCGGGCTGCGGTCCGGCCCGGTTCATCTCCGCCACTGCCCGCGCCCGGGTGACCCGGACGCTCAGCCCGGTCGTACTGGGATACATCCGGAACGACAGCCAGTCGCCGGGCGGGCGCAGCGCCACGAACGAGGTGGTGTGCTGGCTCATCAGCGCCGCCCGGTAGCGGTCCTCGTACACGGGGTCGTTGAGCCAGGGCACCGACGCCCACAGCTGGGTGCCCAGCAGTCTGCTGACCGGGACCCCGATCAGCTCGGCCGCCGCCGCGTTGGCGAAGCTGATCCGGCCGTGCAGATCGAGCGAGCACAGCCCGTACGGCAGCCGCGCCACCATCCGCGCCGCCTCCACGCTGCCGAGCGTGCCGGCCGCCCCGCCCACCGGCGGCACACCGAGCAGATCGGGCTCGGGCAGCAGCGGGCGGCTCTCCTCGAGGGCACGCTCCAGCCGCATGGCGAGCCGGTCGCAGGCCGCGGTCAGATTCTCCCGCTCCCGGTCGGACAGCTCGGGCGGATGGGAGCCCGGCCAGGTCACGAACACCGCGCCGAACGCCGTCGACGCCGTGGCCACCGGCAGCGCGGCCAGCGCGAAGGGATACGGCAGCACGACGGCGATACGCGGATAGCGGCGCGCCATCTCCTCCTCGCCGCCCACCCACACCAACCGCCGCTCACGCACCGCCTCGGCGACCGGGACCGGCGCGCTCAGCCCCACCCGCTCCCAGGGCGCGGCGAAGGCCCGCGGCAGCCCCGCCATCACGGCCATCTCCAGTACGGGTTCGCCGGGCGCCACGAGATACACCGCGCCGGAGTGCGCGTGGACGTCGTCCATCATCGACGCCAGCGCCAAAGACAGCAGCGGTCGGCCCACCCGCGTCCTCGCGGCCGCCGGCGCCTGAGCGGACGTCTGCCCGTCGGACACGCCGACCACCTCCTCGCACGGCCGGGCGACGGGTCCCAGTCATCAAATCTGCCCCTTGACGGCCGGTCGCGCACGGCGAGCGATGCCAGGACGCCGCCGCCCGGCCCGCGCGCGGCCGCCCCTCCTTCAGGACGACCCGGCGCCCGTTGCGCAGGTGCAGCAGGTGCGGGCCCGGCACGAACCTGAACGGGATCCGGGGCGGCACGCGGTAGTCCCACACGATCGCCGCGATCCGTTCCGCGTTCGCCCGGGTCGCCGAGGCGTGGATCTTCCACCGCTTCGCCGGGCCCGGCAGCGGGCCCCCGTCCGCGCCGAGCGGCGTCAGAGTCAGCCAGTCCCCGATCCGCGCCGTCGCCCAGCCCTCGGGCACCTCGCGGCGAGCGGTCTTGAACACCGGCGCGTACGCCTCGTACCGCTTGTCCATGCGCCCCCTCCGTGGCCCGGCACCGACACTTCCAGCCGGTCGGCGGCCCCCGACAGTCACGCCTGTCACGAGATCACCGTGCGATACGCACGCGTAAAGACATGTTCGGCGCGTTTCGAGTGCGCGCCGCAGACGGCGTCCACGGAATGCTCACAGGGGCTGCGCAGGCGTCTCATACGCGCTGTAATTGCGGACGTGGTCAGTCAGGGTGCGGAGGGACGCAGAACGAGAACTCTGCGCGCCGAAGGTGCCCTGAAAGCGCTCATGTCCGGTCCGGCCTCGCCCGACCGGGTGCGTCGCGTCCTGGAACAGGCGCTCGTCTTCGCCGGAGCGGCGTTCGTCGCCGTGTACACGCCGGGGGAGGACGGCGAGCTGCTGTGCCTGGTCGAGTCGGCGGGCGTGCCGAGGACGCTGTTCGGCGTGCGCGACACCTATCCGCGCTCCGGCGGCTCCCCGGTCGCCGACGGCCACCGCTCCGGGAGCCCGGTGTGGCTCGGGCCCAAGGAACTGGCCGAGGGAGCCCAGTCGCGGCGGACGCCGGCGGGGGACTTCTCCCTGGCGGTGCTGCCCACGCGCGGGGACGACGACGGCGGCGGTTGTCTGCTGGCCGTCAGCGAGCGGCCCGACGGCTTCGACACCGAGGACCGCAAGTGCCTGGAGCTGATCGCCGACGCCGTCGGCTGCCCCGCCCCCGCCCGGGCCGCGGAGGGCGGCGAACTGCCGGCGAACGCGTTCGGCCTCGCCATGGACACGGGCCGCGTCGAGATCGGCGACGACATCCTGGAACTGTTCTCGCTCACCCGTGAGGAGTTCGACGGCAAGGTCGAGACCCTGCTGGGCCTGACCGTGCCGGAGGACCTGCCCTCGCTGATGTCCGTGGTCGAGGCCGACCACATGTCCATCGGCGACCGGGAGTTGGAGTTCCGGGTCCTGCAGCCCTCCGGCCCGCCGAAGTGGCTCAGGCTGCGCGGGCGCCTTCTGCCCGGCGGCGAGGGCCGGCCCGCCAGGCTCGAGGGCACGGTCGCCGACGCCTCCAAACTGCGCTCCGACGTCACCGACGTGGCCCGCGTCCAGCGCCTCGCGGCCACGCTCGCCACCGCCGGCACCGTCCGCGACGTCAGCCAGGCCGTGGTCTCCGCTCTGCGCAAGCCGCTGCAGGCCGACCGGATCGCGCTCGCCGAGCTGGAGGGCGACCGGCTCGTGGTCACGGTCCTCGACCCGCCCGAACCGGAGTCCTGGCCCGAGCTGTGGCGCCTGGAGTGGCGCAGCGAGTGGCCCGACGCACCTGTGCGCGCCATGCCCACCCTCGCCGCCGCCCTGCGCGAGGGCCGCACCCACATCTGGCCCGCCGGCACCCCTCTGGAACCGGCCCTCGCCGAGGTCGGCCCCGGCGGACTCGCCGTCCTGCCGCTGCCCGCCGGCAACCGCATGGCGGGCGCCTGCCTGATCGGCTGGGACACCCCTCACGACTTCGGCCCCGATGAACGCGCCCTGCTCACCGCCTCCGCCGGCCTCGCGGGCCAGGCCCTGATGCGGGCCCACGCCTTCGACGCCGAACACGAACTCGTCGGCATGCTCCAGCGCCAGCTGCTGCCGCGCCGCCTGCCCAAGCTGCCCGGCGCGGTCGCCGTCGCCCGCTATCTGCCCACCACGGCAGGCCTGGAGGTCGGCGGCGACTGGTACGACGTGATCCCGCTGCCCGACAACCACGTCGCCCTCGTCATCGGCGACGTCCAGGGCCACAACGCGAGCGCCGCCACCCTCATGGGGCAGATGCGCACCGCCCTGCGCGCCTACGCCGTGGAGGGACACCCGCCGGACGTGGTCGTCTCCCACGCCAACCGGCTCCTCATGGACCTGGAGACCGATCTCTTCGCCACCTGCTGCTACGTCGACGTCGACATGGAGGAGGGCTCCGCCTGGTACGTCCGTGCCGGACATCTGCCGCCGGTGCTGCGCCACCCGGACGGCAGTACGGAGGTGCCGGACACGGAGGGGGGACCGCCGCTCGGCGTGGTCGCGCAGGCCGACTTCCCGATGAGCGTGCTGAGGCTGCAGCCAGGCACGGTGGTCGCGCTGACCACGGACGGCCTCGTCGAGTCCCACGAGGCCGACATCGACGTGGGCCTCGACCGCCTCGCGCGCGAACTGGCCGCCTCCGACCCCGCGCACCTCGGCCTGGTTGCCGACGCCCTGCTCGGCAACGCCCAGCGCAGCGACGACGTCGCCCTGCTCCTGCTGCGCTACGACGGCATGACGCTGCGCCCGCTGCGCGAGAGCTGGACGGTGTGGCGCGTCCCCGAGGCCGTGGGACACACCCGCCGCTTCACCCGGCGCACCCTGCGCGCCTGGGGTGTGCCCCGGGACGACATGGACGCCGTACTCCTCATCGTCTCCGAGCTCGTCACCAACGCCCTCGTGCACACCGACGGTCAGGTCCGGCTCGACCTCACGTTGCTCGACAACCGGCTGCGCGTCTCGGTCGCCGACTCCTCGGCCCGCACCCCCGTCAAACCGACCAGCATCGGCTGGGAGGCCACCGGCGGCCGCGGCATCCTCCTCGTCGAGGCCATGTCGGAGACGTGGGGGACCGTGCCGGTCAGCGGCGGCAAACAGGTGTGGGCCGAGCTCGCGCTCAGTCCGTGACGTTGGCCGTGATCAGACGGAGGAGCTGTTTGGCCACAGCGTCCTGTTCGGGAGTCAGGCCCATCGCGTCGCCGATGGCCACGGGGACCTCGCCCGCCCGCTCACGGAGCCGGGCCCCGGCCTCGGTGAGGCGGAGGGCGACGGACCGCTCGTCCTCCGCACGGCGTTCCCGGCGCAGCAGCCCGTTCGCCTCCAGCCGCTTCAGCAGCGGAGACAGCGTGCTGGACTCCAGCTGGAGCGAGGTCCCCAGGTCGCGTACGGAGATCGAGTCCTGCTCCCAGAGCACGAGCATGACCAGGTACTGCGGATAGGTCAGGCCGAGGGCGTCCAGCAGCGGGCGGTAGCGCGCGGTGACGGCGCGGGAGGCGGCGTACAGGGCGAAGCAGAGCTGGTCGTCGAGGAGCAGCGATCCCTCGCTCGGCTCCGCTGCGGCTGGGCTCACGGCATGGCTCCCGGTTCCTGTCCTGTTCACGACGATCACCACTCTATCGTTCGGGTCCGTTCGATTCTATCGAGCCCAAATTAATACAGCCCTAATAAGTAGCGCACGACTTAATCGTGTACTACTGTTTGTTGTGTGCCGCAGCTGCGGCACCCCCGATCCGAGGAGGCCGCCATGACCGGCACCACCGCACCCCGCCCCGTCCTCGAACCCGCCGCCCAGGCCTTCGCCGAGGCCACCGCCAACCCGCCGTACCTCTTCGACCTCGGCCCGGCCGAAGGCCGTAAGACCGTCGACGAGGTGCAGTCCGGCGACATCGCCAAGCCCGCCGTCGACGAGGAGTGGATCACCGTCCCCGGCGGCCCGACGGGCAGTGTCCGGGCGCGCGTCGTCAGGCCGGCCGGCGCCAGCGGCACCCTCCCGGTGATCGTCTACATCCACGGCGCCGGCTGGGTCTTCGGCAACGCCCACACCCACGACCGCCTGGTGCGCGAACTCGCTGTCGGCACCGGCGCCGCGGTCGTCTTCCCCGAGTACGACCTCTCGCCCGAGGCCCGCTACCCGGTCGCCATCGAGCAGAACTACGCCGTCGCGAAGTGGGTCGTCGAACACGGCGCCTCCAAGGACCTGGATGGCTCCCGCATCGCCGCGGCCGGCGACTCCGTCGGGGGCAACATGACGGCCGCCCTGACCCTGATGGCCAAGCAGCGCGGCGACGTCCCGCTCGTGGCGCAGGTGCTCTTCTATCCGGTCACCGACGCCGCCTTCGATACCGGCTCGTACCACCAGTTCGCCGAGGGCTACTTCCTGCGCCGGGACGCCATGCAGTGGTTCTGGGACCAGTACACGACCGACGAGGCGGAGCGCGCCCAGATCACGGCCTCCCCGCTGCGCGCCACCACCGAGCAGCTCACCGGCCTGCCGCCGGCGCTCGTCGTCACCGGCGAGGCCGACGTGCTGCGCGACGAGGGCGAGGCGTACGCCAACAAGCTGCGCGAGGCCGGCGTCCCGGTCACCGCGGTCCGCTACCAGGGCATCATCCACGACTTCGTGATGCTCGACGCCCTGCGCGGGACCCACGCCGCCGAGGCCGCCATCAGCCAGGCGATCGCCACCCTGCGCGCAGCGCTGGGCACCGCCTGACCACCGCTGCCGGGGACGCGGCGTTTGGCCGTACTGCCGCCGGGGACTCGACCCGCGGGCATTGCAGAAGGCGGGCATCGAGGCGGAAGGAAGATGAGTCGCCGTGACGTCGCACACCAGTGAGAAGCTCGTGATCCGTAGACCGGAGACCGGCTGGTCGAAGGCTCGGCGCCGGCGCGGCAAAGGCGTCGTGCGCACCTGCGTTCCAGCCGTTCTCGACCAGGGCGCCACCCGGACGGACCAACCCGCCCCGGAGGGAAACATCGTGCGGGGCGACGACTGACCAGCCCCGTGACGACAGGCATGTGCTGCGCCGCCGGACCGGTGGCGCAGCCTCGTCGTAACGAACAAGCCACATGAGCCGCGACCCGCTGTCAGGGTTCGCGACTAAGGTGAAGCAGATGAAGGCTCTCGTGCTGTCCGGTGGCGCCGGTACACGACTGAGGCCGATCACGCACACATCGGCCAAGCAGCTCGTGCCAGTAGCCAACAAGGCCGTGCTCTTCTACGGGCTGGAATCCATCGCCGAAGCCGGCATCACCGAGGTCGGTGTCATTGTCGGAGACACCGCGGAAGAGATCCAGGAAGCGGTCGGCGACGGATCCAAGTTCGGTCTGGAGATCACCTACATTCCCCAGGAGAAGCCCCTCGGGCTGGCCCACGCAGTACTGATCGCGCGGGACTGGCTCGGCGACGACGACTTCGTGATGTACCTGGGCGACAACTTCATCGTCGGCGGCATAAGCCCCCTCGTCGAGGAATTCCGCAGGAACCGCCCCGACGCCCAGATCCTGCTCACCGAAGTGGCGGACCCCCGCTCCTTCGGCGTCGCAGAACTCGACGCCTCCGGCCAGGTCATCGGCCTGGAGGAGAAACCGGAACACCCCAAGAGCGACTTCGCCCTGGTGGGCGTCTATCTGTTCACGCCCGTCATCCACGAGGCGGTGCGTGCCATCCGGCCTTCCTGGCGTGGCGAGTTGGAGATCACCCACGCCATCCAGCACCTGATCGACAGCCGCGCCGACGTGCGCTGCACCGTCATCAAGGGCTACTGGAAGGACACCGGGAACGTCGTCGACATGCTGGAGGTCAACCGGACGGTCCTGGAAATCCTCGACCGCCGCATCGACGGCGAGGTGGACGAGGGCTCCGAGACGATCGGGCGGGTGGTCGTGGAGGAGGGCGCGCGGATCGTGAACTCGCGCATCGTCGGCCCCGTCGTGATCGGCGCCGGCACCGTCGTCGAGGACTCCTACGTCGGCCCCTTCACCTCCGTCGCGGAGAACTGCCGGATCACCGACAGCGAGGTGGAGTTCTCCATCGTGCTGCGCGACTCCTCGATCCTCGGGGTCGGCCGGATCGAGAACTCCCTGATCGGCCGGCACGTCGAGGTGACGCCGGCCCCGAGTGTCCCCAGCGCCCACCGCCTAGTCCTCGGAGACCACAGCAAGGTGCAGATCCATACATGAACCTTCTCGTCACCGGCGCCGCCGGATTCATCGGCTCCTGTCACGTCCGCACCCTGCTGGCCTCCGAGGCGTCCGGCGCGCTCCGGGTCACCGTGCTGGACAAGCTCACCTACGCCGGCAATCTGGACAACCTCGATCTCGACCATCCCCGGCTGGAGTTCGTCCAGGGCGACATCCGTGACGCCGAGCTGGTGGACAAGCTGATGGCGGAGGCGGACCAGGTGGTGCACTTCGCCGCCGAGTCCCACGTGGACCGCTCGATCGCCGGCGCGACCGACTTCGTCCTGACCAACGTCGTGGGCACCCAGACCCTGCTGGACGCGGCCCTGCGCTACGGCGTCGGACCCTTCGTACACGTCTCCACCGACGAGGTCTACGGCTCCATCGAGTCCGGCTCGTGGCCCGAGGACCACCCGCTGCGGCCCAACTCCCCCTACTCCGCCTCCAAGGCCTCCTCCGACCTCCTCGCTCTCGCCTACCACCGCACCCACGGCCTGGACGTCCGCGTCACCCGCTGCTCCAACAACTACGGCCCGCACCAGTACCCCGAGAAGGTCGTCCCGTTCTTCGTCACCAACCTCCTCGACGGCAAGAAGGTCCCGCTCTACGGCGAGGGCCTCAACGTCCGCGACTGGCTGCACGTCGAGGACCACTGCCAGGGCATCGAACTCGTGCGTGCCCAGGGGCGGCCGGGGGAGGTCTACAACATCGGCGGCGGAACGGAGTTGAGCAACAAGGAGCTCACCGGCCTGCTGCTGGACGCCTGCGGCGCGGGCTGGGACCGCGTCGAGTACGTCGAGGACCGCAAGGGCCACGACCTGCGCTACTCCGTCGACTGGAGCAAGGTCCGCGACGAGCTCGGCTACCGCCCGCGCCACGACTTCACCGCCGGCCTCGCCGACACCGTCGCCTGGTACCGGGACAACCGGGCCTGGTGGGAACCCCTGAAGCGGCGGACGCCATGAGGTGGCTGGTCACCGGCTCCGGCGGAATGCTCGGCCGCGACACCGTCGACGAACTCGCCAGGCGAGGCGAGGACGTGCTGGGCCTGGATCACCGGGCCCTGGACATCACCCAACCCGAGGCGATCGGGGCGGTGCTCGCCGAGCACCGCCCCGACCTGGTCGTCAACTGCGCCGCGTACACGGCCGTCGACGACGCCGAGACCGACGAGGAGCGGGCCCTGCGGATCAACGGCGACGGGCCCCGGCTCCTCGCCCGCGCCTGCGCGAAGAGCGGCGCACGCCTGGTCCACGTCTCCACCGACTACGTCTTCCCCGGCGACGCCCGCACCCCGTACCCGGAAGACCATCCTCCCGCCCCGCGCACCGCCTACGGCCGCACCAAACTCGCGGGCGAACGCGCCGTGCTCGAAGAACTCCCCGCGGCGAGCGCGATCGTGCGAACCGCTTGGCTCTACGGCGTCCACGGGCGTAGTTTCGTCCGCACGATGATCGACCTGGAGTCCCGCCGAGACACCCTCGACGTGGTCGACGACCAGCGCGGACAGCCGACCTGGAGCGCCGACGTGGCCGCGCGCGTCGCCGACCTCGGCCCGCACCTCGGCCGCGGTGCGCACGGCGTCTTCCACGCCACCAGCTCGGGCGAGGCCACCTGGTACGAGCTGGCCCGCGCGGTCTTCCACGACCTCGGCGCCGATCCGGACCGGGTGCGCCCCGTAGGCAGCGAGGCCTTTCCCCGGCCCGCGCCCCGCCCTGCGTACAGCGCTCTCGCCCACGGCCGCTGGCAGGAGGTCGGCCTGTCGCCGCCGCGCGACTGGCGCGCCGTCCTGCACGAAGCACTTCCCCTGATCCGCAAGGAGTCCCTTCGTGAAACGCCATGAGTTCCTGCGGGGCCTGCACCAGGCCACCGCCAACCGCAACTACCTGGAGATCGGGGTCAACGACGGCCGCAGCCTCAAGCTGTCGCGCGTCCCCAGCATCGCGGTCGACCCCGCGTTCAAGGTGGTCACGGAGATCCGGTGCGACGTCCACCTGGTGAAGGCCACCAGCGACGACTTCTTCGCCCGCGACAACCCCCTCGCCCACCTCAAGGGCGGCCGCCACCCCGTGCGCAACCTGCGCCGGGGCCGCAAGCCGTTCGGCTACTGGCGGCGCACCACCCTCGACCTGGCGTTCATCGATGGCATGCACCTCTTCGAGTACGCGCTGCGGGACTTCATCAACATCGAGAAGCACTCCGACTGGGCCAGCGTGATCGTCTTCGACGACATGCTGCCGCGCAGCATCGACGAGGCGGCCCGCGACCGGCACACCACCGCCTGGACCGGTGACGTCTACAAGGTCATCGAGATCCTCAACCGCTACCGCCCGGACCTCGTGACGGTCCTCGTCGACACCCAGCCCACCGGGCAGCTGGTCGTCTTCGGCGCCGACCACACCAACACGGTGCTCAAGGACAAGTACGACGAGATCATCGCTGAGTTCGAGGTGCCCGACCCGCAGAAGGTGCCCGAGGCGGTCCTGGAGCGGGTGAAGGCGGTCAAGCCGGAGACCCTGCTGGAAGCCGACTTCTGGCGCCCGCTGGTCCGCGCCCGCAACCGCGGCAACAAGCGCACCCGCGGCTTGGAGGCGCTGCGTTCGGCCCTGGAGCCGATGGCCGTCAGTCGCTGACGGCGCGCAGCTTCTCGTAGTACGCGGTGCAGGCCTCGTACGACGGCAGCAGCCCCGTCCGCTGTGCCTCGGCCAGCGACGGGGCCTGCGCGTCCTTCGGCGACAGCAGCGGGCGGATGCCCTCGGGCCAGGTGATCCCCAGGTCGGGGTCGAGGGCGTGCACGCAGTGCTCTCGCTCCGGCGCGTAGCCCTCCGACGCGAGGTACACCACGGTGGCGTCGTCGGTGAGCGCCATGAAGGCGTGCCCGAGCCCCTCCGCGATGAACAGGGCGTGCCGGCTGTCGTCGTCGAGGCGCACCGCCTCCCACTGCGCGAAGGTGGGCGAGCCCACGCGCAGGTCGACCACCACGTCGAGGATCGCGCCGCGCACGCAGGTGACGTACTTGGCCTGCCCGGGCGGCACGTCGGCGAAGTGGACCCCGCGCAGGACGCCCCACCGGGAGACCGAGCAGTTGGCCTGCGCGAGGGACAGGTCGTAGCCCGTGGCCTCGCGGAACTCCTCGCCGCGGTACCACTCGTGGAAGCTGCCCCGCTCGTCGGGGAAGACCTTCGGTTCCAGCGCCCACGCGCCCGTCATGCCCAGTGATCGCACGCTGTCACGCCTTTCGCGCCTTGGCCGCCCGGGATGCCGTACGCCGTCCGAGGACCGCGGCGAGCGCACGCCGCGCCCTGCGGGCCAGTCGTCGTACCGCCGAGGGCCTGGGAGTCCGTACCACCTTGACCGAGCTCGTGTCCGCGCGCAGTGCGAGCGGCAGCGGGAGGAAGCGCCGCTCGTCGGCGTCGGGGGCCGGGCACAGGGCGGTCCGCCAGGTCACGCTGCCGAGATCGGCGACGGGCAGCGTGGCCTCCAGCAGGGCCCCTTCTCCGGTGGGGGAGAGTGTGCCGGGCGTCTCGACCGACCTGTCCGGTGAGGTGAGCCGCAGCAGCACGGCGGTGTCGGCCGGGACGTGCAGCGGCAGGGGCGCGCGCAACCGGCCCCCGGAGAGGCCGACTGCAGCGGGGTCGAGGCGACTGAGGCCCAGGCGCTTGCTCGCGTGGTCGACGTCCAGGGAGAGATGGCCGTGCTGGTCGGTCCAGTACGGCAGGATCACCAGCCCGCCGACGACACCGGCGGACGCGGCGGAATGGGCCTTGCGCGAGCCGGGACCGATGCGGGCCTCCTTGCTCCAACCGCCCAGCCTGACGCGGGCGTACGTGTCCCACAGCCCGCCGCCCAGCGGTGCTCCGTCCACTGCCGTGGCGGGGTCGACGGTGGCCGTCCCACGGAGCACCAGCCGGACCTGCCCGCTGTCCTCGACGGGCACGAGCTCCCGGGTGAGCTCGATCGGCTGGAAGTACTGGGCGCCGCTGGAGCGTTCGCGCACCAGCAGGTCCAGGGTGGCCTGGCCGAACCGGTCGACGGTGTGGGCGCCGACCCAGGCGATCGCCTCGGCGATGTCCGCGGGCGGGCCGTCCAACGGGGTGGGGACCCCGCCGCCGGGGAACGTCATGGGCGTACCGCCCGTGGTGAACTCGGCGGCGAAGTCGATCCGCAGCGTGCCGTCCCGCCACTCGACGGTCTTCGGCCCGGCCGACAGGGCGAGCCCGATCTCCCACTCGGCGAAGGCCACGACGTCGTCGTACCGGTCGGCGGAGATCAGCGCGGCCACGACCTGCTGCGTCGGCAGCAGTCCGGTGGCGACATCGGGGCCGAAGCGCTCGGCGACGACGGCGTGGATCTCCTCGAACTGCTTGCGCCGGTAGTCGTCGGGCTTGGAGAGCAGGCGCCGGCCGCGCAGCCGCTCCACCATCTCCACGCGCAGCCAGCGCCGGTAGAGGCTGTCACGCACCTTGCCCGGCTCGGTGTACTGCTCGACGACGTCCAGCGCCTCGCGCAGGTTCTTGAAGTACCCGACCGGGTCGAAGCGTTGGAAGCCCGCGTTGGAGGAGTCGTCCCGCCGGACGTGGTAGTAGCAGACGTAGTCGCCGATCACGGAGACGTTGGCCGCCCGCAGATACGCCTCCGTCACGAAGACGTGGTCCTCAAGGCGCCGCCTGCCCTCGGGGAAACGGAGGCCGATCTCGTCGAGGAAGGCCCGGCGGAACATCTTGTGCGGGGTGAGACTGTCGATGAGCGGGGCGTCCGCCACGCTCGCGCGCGGCCGGTTGCGGCGGAACAGCTCCACCGGCACCGAACGGCCCCGGCCGGCCATCTTGCCGACGACGACGTCGGCGCCGTTGGCCACGCCGTAGTCGTACATCCGCTGCAGTGCCTCGTCCCCGAGGTAGTCGTCGTTGTCGACGAACATGACGTACTCGCCCCGCGAGGCGGCGATGCCGACGTTGCGGGGCTTGCCCGACCAGCCGGAGTTCTCCTGGTGGAACACCCGGAACCGGGGCTCCTCGGCGGCGAGCGCGTCGAGCCGGGCCGGGGTTTGGTCGGTGGAGCCGTCGTCGACGAAGACCACTTCGTACTCGTCGGGCGGAAGGGACTGCTTGAGCAACGAGGTGATGCAGTCCTCGATGTAGGGCCCCGGGTTGTAGACGGGGACGATGACACTGACCTTGACCGGCATCGGGCTCCGAGCCCCCTCGGGTCGCTCGCCGTGTGTGTGGTTCGGTGGCCCGATGCTAACCCGGCCAGGGCATTCGCCCCACTCTCAACTGCATGTGAGAGCGCCTCCGTCGGCCGGCGGAGGCGTACTCGGTGGTACTTGGCCGTGCTCAGTCGTGCGACTTGGCCAGCAGCTCCAGCAGCTCGGCCGTGGTGCCCGTCTCGCCCAGACGGGGGAAGATCCGCTCGATGCTGTTGCGGTGGGCCTCATGGCTCATGTCGCTCATGGCGTCGGTGGCGAGCGTGACGTTGTACCCGTGCTCGTAGGCCGCGCGGGCGGTGGACTCCACGCCGATGCTGGTGGCGATGCCCGTCAGCACGATCTGCGTGACACCGCGACGGCGCAGCTGGACGTCGAGGTCGGTGCCGTGGAAGGCACCCCAGTTGCGCTTGGTGACGGTGATGTCGCCGGGGTGACCGGCCAGTTCGTCGACGACGAGGTCCCAGCCCTCCGGCCGGGTGCCGCCCGGGCGGGAGGCCTCGGTGCGGCCCGGGACGGCGTCCGCCCCGTCGGCGGTGAACGAGACCCTGACCAGGACCACGGGCAGGTCACGGGCCCGGAAGGCGTCGGCGAGTTCGGCCGTACGAGTGACGACCTCGGCGCCGGTGTACGGCTGCGCGGGCATGCCGATGATGCCGGCCTGGAGATCGATCACGACGAGGGCGGTACGCGGGTCGAAGGTGGTGACGGTCATGGGTCAGGCCTTTCCGGTGGGTGCAAGAGTGCTCAGTGAGCGGTCGGGCAGAGTGGTCGCCAGGAGCAGTGCGGACCCGGCGAGCATGAACAGGGCCAGGCTGTGCAGACCCGGCGTGTCAGCGCGGTGGGTGAAGAAGGCCGCGGTGGCGGCCGAGGCGGCCAGCGCGCCGAGGTATCCGAAGGTGCGCAGCAGCCCGGCGGCCGAAGCGTTGCGCGCGGGGTCGGCCTGCCGGTACAGCGCGTTCTGGGTGGCGAGCCCGTTGAGCCCCTGCGGCACACCCATCACCGCTGCCACGGCCGGCAGCGCCCAGAAGGGGTTCCGGGAGCCGACCAGGAGCAGCGCGGCCGCGGCGGCGAGCACCGGCAGGTACCAGTGGTCGAGCCGGGGGCCCATCAGGAACAGCATCAGCGTGACCAGCATGACCGCGAACAGGCCCATGCCGGGCAGGTCGACACCGCGCTCACGGCTCTCGACGGCCCGTGCGCTCGGCCTCGCTCCGCGTCAGCTGCATGGCGGCCGGATACGCCGCCGACGTCCCGAAACCGAGCAGCACGCGCGCACCGATCAGTGCGCCGAGCGAGGGTGCGAGGGCCCCGAGCAGCCCGGCGATCCCCACCAGGCCCGTACCGATCAGATACAGGCGACGCGGCCCGTACATGTCGACGAGTCGCCCGACGACGGGCTGCCCCACCGCGGTGGCCAGATACAGAGCCGAGACCAGCCACACCGTCTCGGCCGGAGGCGCACCGAACGCGACGCCGATCGGCACCAACGCCACCGCGATCATCGAGGAGTTGATCGGGTTGAGTACGGAACCGAACAGCATCGGCGCGATCAGCCGCCGGTCGAACTCGGTGGGGGAGGGGGCGGCGGTCCGCATCCCGCGCCCGATGCCGGAGAGCTTCGGTATCACTGCTGCGTGAGCCGTTCCAGCAGGGCGAGACCCTCGAGCACCTTCCGCCGTTCGTCCTCGGTGTACCGGTCCTGCAGGGCGCGGGCCAGCCACTCCTCACGCGCCTGCCGGTTGCCCTCGACCCGCAGGCGGCCCGCGTCGGTCAGGGTGACGAGCTGGCGGCGGCCGTCGTCCGGGTCGGGACTGCGCCGGATCAGGCCGTTCCGGTCCAGAGCGGCGAGCGTGGTGGCCATCGACTGCGGGCGCACGCCCTCTGCCGTGGCCAGCGCACTGGCCGTGGCGGCCCCGTGCTTGGCGACCAGGGTGAGCGCGGAGACCTGGGGCGGCGTGAGCTCGTCGTCCTCTGCGACCTCCCTCAGACGGCGCCGCAGCCGGATCACCACGACCCGCAGGTCTCGCGCCGCGCGGGCGGCGGAGTCGGTGATGCCCTCGGGAGGGTCGGTGCGCTGTGCATCCATGCCCTCACCGTAAGACCGTCAGTCAAAACTGTCCAGTCCAGACTGAACAGTTTCAGCTGTAGATCACCTCCGGCAATCGGCAACTCGGCTCGCCCGCAAGGTTGTTGGACTACCGTGTGCGTCGGCGGCCGACACCGACGACGGGAGTGGATCCGGATGAGCGAGCACTCGGCCGGCGGGATGGCGCCGGTGAACTCCTCGGTGGCGCATCCCGCCCGCGTCTACAACGCCTGGCTGGGCGGACGGGACAACTACCTCGCCGACCAGGAGGCGGCCGAGCTGGCCGCCGCGGCCAACCCGCAGATTGTCCCCGCCGTCCGGGCCAACCGGGCCTTCCTCGGACGCGCCGTCGGCGAGCTGACCGCCAAGGCCGGAATCCGCCAGTTCCTCGACATCGGCACCGGAATCCCCACGGCGGACAACACCCACGAGGTGGCCCAGCGGCACGATCCGGGCGCCAAGGTGGTCTACGTCGACAACGACCCGATCGTCCTCGCCCACGCCCGGGCCCTTCTCTTCAGCACCCCGGAAGGCGTCACGGACTACCTGGAGGCCGACCTGCGCGACGTGGACCGCATCCTCACCGCCGCACAGGAGACGCTGGACCTGTCACAGCCGGTGGGCCTCATGCTGGTCGCGATCCTGCAGTACGTCCCCGACGCCGACGACCCCTACGCCCTCACCCGGCGCCTCCTCGACGCCCTCGCCCCCGGCAGCCACCTCGTCCTCTCCCACCCCGCCGCGGACATCGGCGCCGAGGCGGTCGCCGCATCCATGCGCGTGTACAACGAACGGGCCGCCGACCACGCCGGCGCGACACCTCGCACCCACGCCGAGGTCACCCGCTTCTTCGCCGGTACGGAGCTCCTCGCCCCCGGTGTGGTCGAACTCCCCGACTGGCACCCCGGCCCCGAAGACGGACCGGCACCCGGCCTGCCGATGTGGTGCGGGGTCGGCCGCAAGCCCTGAGCGACGCACCGGGCGGCCCACTCCGCCCGCGGCGCTGATGCCCTCTCTAGGCTGCCCCCGTGCGCCTTCTCCTCACGACCGACACCCACCTCCCCAAGCGCGCCAAGGAGCTGCCCGCCCGGCTCCTCGCCGAACTCCCGCGCGCCGACGTCGTGTTCCACGCCGGGGACTGGGTCGACACGGACACTCTCGACCTGCTGGAGACCCGCAGCCGCAGACTCGTCGGGGTGTACGGCAACAACGACGGGCCGGCGCTGCGTGCCCGGCTGCCCGAGGTCGCGTATGCCGAGATCGGAGGGCTGTGCTTCGGGGTCGTGCACGAGACGGGCGCGGCGCAGGGCCGGGAGGCGCGCTGTGCGGCCCGCTTCCCGGACCTCGACGTGCTCGTCTTCGGGCACAGCCACATCCCGTGGGACACCACCGCCCCCTGCGGTCTGCGCCTACTCAATCCCGGTTCCCCGACCGACCGCCGCCGTCAGCCCCACTGCACGTACATGACCGCCACCGCGGCCGACGGCCTGCTCACGGACGTACAGCTGCACCGGCTGCCGCCCAGGTAGCCACCGGTTTCGGGGGCAGCGAGGTGGGGCACTCGTTCAGCCGCCGTTGACCGACGCGGTCGTTCAGGACGCCGAGCGTCGGCTCGGTGTCGGTCTGCCGGCTTCGTTGCTGGAGATCCTGCGAGCCCAGAACGGCGGTGCGGTGGCGGAGCTGTGGAACGCGTTCCCGACCGATGCGCCGACGTCGTGGAGCGAGAACCACGTTCCGCTCGACGACATGATGGGCATCGGCCGTCACGGCGGCCAATTGTCCTTGCTGGACACGGCTTACCTGGTCGAGGAGTGGGGTCTTCCGTCTCCTCTGGTTCTGCTGTCCGGTGACGGTCACTGCTGGATCGCTCTCGACTACCGGGTGTGCGGGAAGCGCGGGGAGCCGTCCGTGACGTGGTTCGACGTGGACGACGGCACAGAACTCCCGCTGGCCGCAGACTTCCAGGCGTTCGTCGAGCGGCCGGCTGCGGCCACGTCGCTCGATTCCGAAGGTGACCAGCGGACCTCATCGTGAATCAGCGTGAGATGCATACCTGGACGAGATCCGGGACCGGCGTGACTTCACAGGATCCGGGCCGCTCCAAGCGGCTGCGAGCGGCCCGGGCGCTGCGAGTGTGCGCTGTCACGGACCTCCTTCCCGCAGAGGTGCTGTGTCGCGGGGGCGTGCATGCCCCGTTGGGCGGTGGCTACCCCGCACGGCCCGTCTCACACCCCCGATATTCGATGGACCTCCGGCCGTCTCCCCGCTGAGATGGACGGTGTGCTGATAGACGCCACTCTCGTACGCCGTCTGCTCGCCGCTCAGTTCCCGCAATGGGCCCACCTTCCCGTCCGCCCGGTGCTGCAGTCCGGTATGGACAACGCCACGTTCCGCCTCGGCGACGAGCTGTCCGTGCGCCTGCCGCGCTATGCGCACTGGGTCGGCCAGGTGGAGCGCGAGCACCGCTGGCTGCCCCGCCTCGCCCCGTACCTTCCGCTGGAAGTTTCCGAGCCCCTCCTGATGGGCGAGCCCGGCGAGGGCTACCCCTACCCGTGGTCCGTGTACCGATGGCTGGACGGAGAGACGGCGACCACCGAGAGCCTGGCCGACCCGGTCGCAGCCGCCCTCGACCTCGCCGAGTTCATCACCGCCCTGCAGGCCGCCGATTCCACCGGCGGACCCGGACCCGAGCAGAGCAACGCCTTCCGCGGCGTCCCGCTCGGCGACGCGCGCGACTCCCTGGCCGCCGAGGCACGCGTCCGTCCCAAGCTCGACGCCCTGAAGAACACGGGCCTCGTCGACACCGACGCGGTGACGGAGGTGTGGGAGGCGGCCCTCGCGGCGCCCGCCTGGCAGAAGCCGCCGGTGTGGATCCACGGCGACCTCGACGCCGGCAACCTCCTCGCCAGGGACGGTCGGCTGAGCGCCGTCATCGATTTCGGCACGCTGGCGGTGGCCGATCCCGCCGTGGACCTGGTGCCCGCCTGGAAGTTCCTGCCCCCGCAGGCACGGGACGTCTTCCGCGAGGCGGTCGGCACCGACGACGCGACCTGGGCACGGGGCCGCGGCTGGGCCCTCGCGGGGTCGCTGCCGGTACCCGACGACCCCTTCTTCCGGGACCACCCGGCCCGGGTCACGGCAGCGCTCAAGCACTTGGAGGCGATCCTCGCGGACTACCGGCGCAACGGAATCTGAAGGGGGATCAACCCCGCCGCCACCGCCGTACGCGCACTATCACCAGAGCCAACGCGACAACGGCCGCTACCCCGACCGCCGCCCGCTTGGCCACCGGCACCCCCGCCGTGCGGAACAGGTCGAGGGGCTCGGCCTCCTCCGGCGGCTCCTGCACCGTTGCGGCAGGCTCGACGAGCCGCTCCGACAGACACGTGGCGAACTGGCCGACGAGCCGGTCGCCCACCTCCGCCATCACGCCGCGCCCGAACTGCGCCGGACGCCCGGTCACCGTCAGATCGGTCCGCACCGACACGGCCGTACCGCCCTCGCCCTCGGTCAACGTGCCGGTCACCGTGGCGCGTGCGGTGCCCTGACCGCGGGTCTCCCGGCCGCTGGCGATCAGCACCATGCGGTGCGCCGTCTCGTCCTGCTCCTCGAAGACGGCGGTGCCCTTGTACGTCACAGTGATCGGACCCACCTTGACCTTCACCGAGCCGGTGACGGTCTTCCCGTCGTACTCCTCGACGGTCGCCCCGGGCATGCACGGTGCGATCCGCTCGATGTCGAGGAGCGTCTGCCAGGCGTCGTCGACCGGGACGGGCACGGTGAACTCGTGGTTCAGCTCCATGACATCCTCCTGGGATGCGTGCGATTCACAGGGATTCAAGGGGAGTTGGGCGGCGGGTGGATCGCTCCGCCGGTCGCGGTCAGCGGGGTGCCGCTGCCGCCCCAGCGCAGTGCGACGATCTCGGCGGCCACGGACACGGCGACCTCCTCGGGCGTACGGGCGCCGAGGTCGAGTCCCACCGGTGAGCGCAGCCGGGACAGTTCGGGTTCCGTGAGTCCGGCCTCGAGCAGGCGCTTCATCCGGTCGTCGTGCGTACGGCGACTGCCCATCGCCCCGATGTAGGCCGCCGGCCGGCGCAGCGCCTCCTCCAGCAGCGGCACATCGAACTTGGGGTCGTGAGTGAGGACGCAGATCACCGTGTGCTCGTCGGTGTCGGTGCCCCGGAGATAGCGGTGCGGCCAGTCGACGACCACCTCGACGCCCTCGGGGAAGCGTTTCGGTGTGGCGAACACCGGGCGGGCGTCGCACACGGTGACCCGGTAGCCGAGGAAGCTGCCGATGCGGGCGACGGCGGCCGCGTAGTCGATCGCGCCGAAGACCAGCATTCGCGGCGGTGGGGCGAAGGAGTGCAGGAAGACGGTGACCGTGTCCTCGCGGCGCTCGCCCCGGGGGCCGTAGTGGCGCAACCCCGTGGCGCCCAGGGCGAGTTCCCCGCGCGCGTCCGCGGTGACGGCCACGTCCAGGCCGGTCGAGCCCAGCGTGCCGGACACCTCGTCCGGCCAGACCGCGAGGGTGGCCCCGATCGGCGCCGGGCCGTCCGTCACCGTCGCCAAGGTCACCGGACGGCCCGCGGCGACGGACTCCGCGACCGCCACGAAGGCCGGATCGGTCTCGGCCGTGACGGGCCGGACCAGCAGGGTGATCTCGCCGCCGCAGGTCAGCCCGACCGCGAACGCGTCCTCGTCGCTGTATCCGAAGGTCTCGAGGCGTGCCTCGCCGCTCTCCACGACCTCCTGGGCGAGTTCGAAGACGGCGCCCTCGACACAGCCGCCGGACACACTCCCCACCACCTCGTCGGCGGGGCCCACCGCCATCGCCGCACCGGGATCACGCGGTGCGCTGCGGCTCACGGCGACGACGGTCGCGAGGCCGAACGGGACCCGCGCCGCGTACCACTCGCTCAGCGTCGGGAGAATCTCACGCACGATCCGCTCCTTCCACGGGGGCCGGCCCGGCCCCGCGCACCACCGCTGCCAGACGCTCCAGCGCGGCCAGGCTGTGCCCCTCCACGAACGCGTCCACGCTCGGCAGCGCCGCCGCCATCCCGGCGGCCAGGGGAGCGTAACCGGGCCGTGCCTTGCGGGGGTTGGCCCAGATCACCCGGTGCGCCAGCCGGTGCAGACGTCGCATCTGGGCCCCGAGCAGCTCCGGATCGCCACGCTCCCACCCGTCGGACAGCACCACCACGACCGCCCCGCGCGCCATGCCCCGCTGCCCCCAGCGGTTCAGGAACTCGCGCAGCAGCTCCCCGAGCCGGGTGCCGCCACGCCAGTCGGGCACGGCCGCCGCGAGCGCCGTCATCGCCAAGTCCGGGTCACGGTGCGACAGTTCGCGCGTCACCCGGGTCAGCCGGGTGCCGATGGTGAACACCTCCGTACGGCCTCCATGGGCGGCCGCGTGCGCGAACCGCAGCAGCGCGTCCGCGTACGGCGCCATCGAACCGCTGACGTCCACGAGCAGGACCAACCGCCGCGGCCGGTCGGCCCGGGCGTGCCGCCGCAGCCGCGCCGGCTCCCCGCCGCGCCGCAGCAACTCCCGCACCGTGCGGTGCGGATCGACCTCCCCGCGCCGGGACGGCCGCCGCCGCGCGGTGCGCCGCACCTCGCCGCGCAGCGCGAACGCGGCCAGCAGACGGCGCAGTTGATCGCGCTCGGCGGAGTCCAGCTCGGCGACGTCGCGATGGCGCAGGACCTCGGAGGAACTCGCGAGTGAGGCCGCGGGCGGTGCCTGTTGGTTCTCGTCCCGAGCACTCGAACGAGGCACAGGACCGTCCCGTGCGATCAGCCGCAGCCGTGACCGAGGAGCGGCGGCCACCGTCCCCCCACCCGTCGGGTCACCCCCGAAGTAGGCGGCGAACACCCGCTCGTACCGCTCCAGATCGTCCCGCCCGCCGCACAGCGTCAACCGCCCCGCCCAGTACACGTCTGCCCGCATCCCGGGCCCCAACTCACCCACCGCCCGCACATAGGCATGCACCCGCTCGGCACTCGCATCGACCCCGGCGGCTCGCAGCGCCCGGGCGAAACCCAGCAGGGCGGCGTCGGCACGGACGCCCGTGGAGTGCCCGCCGTCCGGGTCGCCCGCGTCGGTCCGCCCGCCCACGCCGCTCACGCCCCCCGAGCCGCGAGTACCGCCGACAGGTCGAGCCCCCGTGCCCGTTCCGCGTCCTCGCGGTACTTCAGTACCGAGCCCAGTGTCGTCACCGCCAGTTCGGCGTCCACCTCGGTCGCGCCGAGTGCGTCCAGGGCCTCGGCCCAGTCGATCGTCTCGGCGACCCCCGGCGGTTTGAGCAGGTCCTGCGAGCGCAGAGCCTGCACCAGTGCGGTCACCTGCTCGGCCAGCCGTGCCGACACACCGGGCAACCTCCGCCGCACGATGGCGAGTTCGCGGGCGAAGCCGGGGTGGTCGAACCAGTGGTACAGGCAGCGCCGCTTCAGCGCGTCGTGCACCTCGCGGGTGCGGTTGGAGGTCAGGACCACCACGGGCGGCACCTCGGCGCGCAGGGTGCCCAGCTCCGGGATCGTGACCGAGAACTCCGACAGCAGCTCCAGCAGGAACGCCTCGAACTCGTCGTCGGCCCGGTCGATCTCGTCCACCAGCAGCACCGACGGCTGTGTCTCCAGGGCCTTGAGCAGCGGACGGGCCACCAGGAAGCGCCGGTCGTACAGCTCGCCCTCGAGCCGGTCGGCGTCCCTGATGCCGGCCGCCTCCGCGGCCCGCAGGTGCAGCAGCTGACGGGGGAAGTCCCAGTCGTACAGCGCCTGCGAGGCGTCGATGCCCTCGTGGCACTGCAGCCGGATCAGCGGCGCGTCGAGCGCCTCGGCGAGGGCGGACGCCAGCGCGGTCTTGCCGACGCCCGCGTCGCCCTCGCAGAAGATCGGCCGGTGCAGCCGCAGGGCCAGGAAGCAGGCGGTCGCCAGCCCGTCGTCGACGAGATATCCCGTCTTCTCCAGGCGGTCCCGTACCTGCTCCGGGCCGTCGATGCCCCCGATCGGGTCCCGCTTGAGCGTGATCGGTCCTCACCCCATTCCGGCCGCGACCAGGACCGCCCGCCTGGTGAGCACCCGCGCCAGGTGCTCGCGGTACTCGGGCGAGCCCGAGGTGTCCTGCGACGGACGCGTCCCCTCCGCCGCCGACCCGGCGGCCCGCGCCACGGCCTCCGCGTCGCCGGCACCGGACAGGGCCTCCTCGGCCGCCGAGGCGCGCAGCGGGGTCGAGCCCATGTTGGCCAGACCGACCCGCGCCTCGGCGATGTGCCCGTCGTCGCGCCGCACCAGCGCGGCCACGCCGACGATCGGGTAGGCCTGCGCGACCTGGTGGAACTTCTCGTAGTGGAAGCCCCAGCCGTCCACCTTCGGCACCCGGACCTCCACCAGGAGTTCGTCGGGTTCGAGCGCGGACTGCAGGTAGTCGACGAAGAAGTCGCGTGCGGGGATCGCGCGCCGGCCACGCGGGCCCTGGGCCACCAGTTCGCCGTCCAGCGCCAGGACCACCGCGGGCAGGTCCGCGGCCGGATCGGAGTGCGCCAGGGAGCCGCCCAGGGTGCCCCGGTGCCGTACGGCGGGATCCGCGACCGTAGCCGTGGCGGACGCCAGCAGGCCCGCGTGCCGGCGGACCAGCGGGTCGTGGATGACGTCGTGGTGCGTGGTCATCGCGCCGATGACGAGCGTGTCGCCGTCCTCGCGCACCCCGCGCAGCTCGGGGATGCGGCCGACGTCCACGACCAGCTCGGGAAAGGCCAGCCGCAGCCTCAGCAGGGGCAGCAGGCTCTGCCCGCCGGCCAGCACCTTCGCGTCCTCGCCGGCGTCGGCGAGAGCGCGCACCGCCTCGTCGACGGTGGCCGGCCGGGTGTAGTCGAATGCCGGAGGAATCATCGCTGTGTCTCCCTCACCGCTCGCCAGATCCGCTCGGGTGTACAGGGCATCCGGATGTCCGCGACCCCCATCGGCCGCAGCGCGTCCATGACGGCGTTGACGACGGCCGGCGTCGAGGCGATCGTCCCCGCCTCCCCAACTCCCTTGACGCCCAAGGGATTCGAGGTGGCCGCCGTCTCCGTGCGGTCCGTCACGAAGTCGGGCAGATCGGCCGCCGACGGTACGAGGTAGTCGGCCATCGTGCCGGAGACAAGGTTGCCCTCGTCGTCGTACACGGCCTCCTCGTACAGCGCCTGCGCGATGCCCTGCGCGATGCCGCCGTGCACCTGCCCCTCCACGATCGTCGGGTTGACGACCTTGCCGACGTCGTCGACGCAGACGTAGGAGCGGATGTGCGTCCGACCCGTCTCGGTGTCGACCTCGATCGCGCACAGGTGAGTGCCGTGCGGATAGGAGAAGTTGTCCGGCTCGATCAGGTGCTCGGCGTTGATGCTGGGCTCCATGCCGTCGGGCAGGTCGTGCGAGGTGAACGTCTCGAAGGCGACTTCCTGGATGGTCTTGCGGGCGTCCGGGGAACCCTTCACGGAGAACACGCCGTTGGTGAACTCCAGGTCGTTCTCGCTCGCTTCGAGCAGATGCGCGGCCACCTTCCGCGCCTTGTCGACCACCTTCTGCGCGGCGAGGTGGACGGCCGTCCCGCCCACGACGAGGGAGCGCGATCCGTAGGTGTCCATGCCCTGCGGGGCCGCCTTGGTGTCGCCGTGCACCACTTCGACGTCCTCGAACGGCACGCCCAGCACATCGGCGGCGATCTGGCTCCAGCAGGTCGCATGCCCCTGCCCGTGCGGACTGGTCCCGGTGACCACCTCGACCTTGCCGGTGGGCAGCATCCGGATGCTCGCTGCCTCCCAGCCGCCGGCCGTGTAGCGCAGGTCGCGCAACACCCGGCTCGGCGCGAGCCCGCACATCTCGGTGAACGTCGACACCCCGATGCCGAGCCGGACGGTGTCTCCCCGGTGATTGCGGTCCGCCTGCTCGGCGCGCAGCTTGTCGTAGTCGAACAGCGCGAGCGCCTTCTCGGTCGCGGCCTCGTAGTTGCCGCTGTCGTACGTCAGACCTGCGATCGACGTGTACGGGAACTCCTCGTGCCCGATCCAGTTCCGGCGCCGCAACTCCACCGGATCCAGGCCGAGTTCGACGGCCAGCTCGTCCATGATCCGTTCGATGGCGTACGTCGCCTCCGGGCGCCCGGCGCCGCGGTAGGCGTCGGTGGGCGTCCTGGTCGTGAAGACGCCGGTGCACGTGAAGTCGTAGGAGTCCATCTTGTAGATCGCCGGATACATGAAGGCGCCCAGGATGGGGATGCCCGGGGTGACGAGCATCAGGTACGCGCCCATGTCGCTCAGCAGGTCGACCTTGAGTCCGAGCAGCTTCCCGTCGCGGTTCGCGGCGATCTCGATGTCCTGGATCATGCCGCGGCCGTGGTGGGCGGCCAGATAGCCCTCGGAGCGGGACTCGGTCCACTTCACCGGTCGGCCGATCCGGCGGGCGACCGCGAGCGCGAGGGCCTCCTCGCCGTACACCTGGAGCTTGGAGCCGAAGCCGCCGCCCACGTCCGGGGCGATGACCCGCAGCTTGTGCTCGGGGATGCCGGTGACGACGGACAGCATGATCCGCAGGACGTGCGGGATCTGGGTCGCGGAGTACAGCGTGTACTCGCCGGACGCGGGGAGCGGGGTGACCACGACCGCGCGCGGCTCCATCGCGTTGGGGATGAGCCGTTGCTGGTGGTAGCGGCGCTTCAGTGTGACCTCGGCGCGCTGCCGTACGGAGTCGAAGTCCTCGCCCGTCTTCAGCGGCCAGACGTAGCAGCGGTTGGTGCCCTTGTCGGAGTGGACCAGCGGGGAGTCGTCCGTGAGTGCGGCCTCCAGGTCCAGGACCGGGGACAGCGGCTCGTAGTCGACCTCGATCGCTTCCAGGGCGTCGGCGGCCGTGTACCGGTCGCGGGCCACCACGACGGCCACCGGGTCACCGGCGTAGCGCACCTCGTCGACGGCGATCGGCGGGTGGTCGGGCAGCACGATGTCCTCGGTCACCGGCCAGGCGCAGGGGAGGGAACCGAGTCCCTCCGCGAGGTCCGCGCCGCTGAACGCGGCGATGACCCCGGGGCGCTCCAGGGCCGGCGCGACGTCGACACGGCCGATGCGGGCGTGGGCCATCGGGCTGCGCAGGATCGCCAGGTGGAGCAGTCCGTTGACGCTGATGTTGTCGGTCCAGTTGGTCTGCCCGGTGAGCAGACGGGCGTCCTCCTTGCGGGGCCGGGCGCGGCCGACCTCGGGTTCCACGGCCTGGTCGGTCATGCCGGGACCTCCTGTTCGGAGGCGGCCTGTACGGCCCGCACGATGTTCTGGTAGCCGGTGCACCGACAGAGGTTGCCCTCCAGCGCGTTGCGGATCTCCTCCGAGGTGGGGTGCGGGTGCTCGCGCAGCAGATCGCGCGCGGCCATCAGCATCCCCGGGGTGCAGTAGCCGCACTGCAGGGCGTGCTTCTCGTGGAAGGCGCGCTGCAGAGCGCTCAGCTCACCGTCGTGGGCCAGACCCTGGACCGTCGTCACCTCACTCCCGTCCGCCTGGACGGCGAGCACGGAGCAGCTCTTGACGCTCGCGCCGTCCAGCTCGATCGTGCAGGCCCCGCAGTTCGAGGTGTCACAGCCGATCGGGGTGCCGGTCAGGCCGAGGCGGTCGCGCAGGTAGTGGACCAGGAGGAGACGGGGTTCCACGTCGTCCTCGTACGTCGTGCCGTCCACCTTCACCGAGATGTGGGTCATGTGCCCTCCAGAGACCGAACGTGTGGAAGGGAGCGGAAGGAAACGAAGGAAACGGAAGAGAGCGGGAGCCGGGGGAACAAAGCGGAAGCCGGGGGAACAAGGGGAAACAACGTCCGGGGTGATGTACGTCACTCTATGACCGTGCGCCGGAGGCGGCGAGTGCTGCGGCGGAGTCTGTTGAGCGTTAATCCATTGCTGCCGTGGGGTCGGCTCTGCTGCACTGCAGGGGATGCAGTCGTCGAGGAATGAAGGAGCAGCAATGCGCACACCGCTCATGTCCACCCGGGAAGGAACGACCCACTCTTCTAAGGACATGACGCTTCGTGCACTTGCTCAACCTTGGCATCCTCGCCCACGTCGACGCAGGTAAGACCAGCCTGACCGAGCGGCTGCTGCACTCGGTCGGTGTGATCGACGAGATCGGCCGTGTCGACGACGGGAACACCCGCACCGACACCCTCGCGCTGGAGCGCCGGCGCGGCATCACCATCAAGTCCGCAGTCGTCTCGTTCGCGATCGACGACGTGACGGTCAACCTCATCGACACCCCCGGCCACCCGGACTTCATCGCCGAGGTGGAGCGGGTGCTCGGAGTGCTCGACGGCGCCGTCCTGGTCGTCTCGGCCGTCGAGGGCGTCCAGGCGCAGACGCGGGTCCTGATGCGGACCCTGCAACGGCTGCGCATCCCGACCCTCCTGTTCGTCAACAAGATCGACCGCCGCGGCGCCCGCTACGACGGTGTACTGCGCGCGATCGCAGAGCGGCTCACGCCGGCGATCGTGCCGATGGGGACGGTGGGCGGGCTGGGGACGGCTGGGGCGCGGTTTGTGCCGGGGGTGGGCGCGTCGGCTGTTGATGTGCTGGCGGAGTTTGATGACGAGCTGCTGGCGGCTTATGTGGAGGGCAGTGCTATGTCACATAGCACTGAGGGTGGTATGTCACATGACACTGGTGAGGGTGGCGGTGCTATGTCACATGGCACCGGGCTCAGTGGGCTCAGCGGCATGTCGGACGGCACCGGGCTCAGTGGTATGTCACATGGCACCGGCTCCAGTGGTATGTCACATGCCACCGAGTCCAGTGGTGTTTCACATGCCACCCTCCACACCGCCCTCACCGCCCAAACCCGCCACTCCCACACCCACCCCGTCTACTTCGGCTCAGCCATCACCGGCGCAGGCGTGGACGCCCTGATCTCCGGCATCAAGGACTTCCTGCCGCCCGCCGCCGGTGACCCCGCCGGCCCGCTCTCGGGCACCGTCTTCAAGGTCGAGCGGGGCCCGGCGGGGGAGAAGGTGGCGTACGCGCGGGTGTTCTCCGGCACCCTGCGCACCCGTGACCGCATCCCCTTCGGTGAGGCCCGCCGGGAGGGCAGGGTCACCGCGATCAGGGTCTTCGACCACGGCACCGACGTGCAGGGTGACGCGGTCCCCGCCGGTCGGATCGCCCGGCTGTGGGGCCTGACCGACATCAGGATCGGGGACGCGATCGGCGAACCCCGCAAGGCGTACGAGCACGTCTTCGCCCCGCCGACCCTGGAGACCGTCGTCGTGCCCGGCCCGGGTGCGGACAGGCGAAAGCTGCACCTCGCCCTCACCCAACTCGCGGAGCAGGACCCGCTGATCGACCTGCGGTACGACGAGGTGCGCCAGGAGACCGCCGTGTCGCTCTACGGCGAGGTGCAGAAGGAGGTCGTCCAGGCCACGCTCGCCGACGAGTTCGGGCTCGACGTCGACTTCCGGGAGACCACGACGATCTGCATCGAGCGGCCCGCCGGGTCCGGTGCGGCGGTCGAGTTCAACAAGAAGGACGCGAACCCCTTCCTCGCCACTGTCGGCCTGCGCGTCGATCCCGCGCCGACCGGTTCCGGTGTGGACTTCCGCCTGGAGGTGGAGCTCGGCGCCATGCCGTACGCCTTCTTCAAGGCCGTCGAGGACTCTGTGCGCGAGACCCTCGGTCAGGGTCTGCACGGGTGGCAGGTCACCGACTGCACGGTCACCATGACCCACTCCGGCTACTCGCCCCGCCAGAGCCACGCCCACCAGGGCTTCGACAAGAGCATGTCGAGCACGGGCGCCGACTTCCGCGGTGTGACCCCGCTGGTCCTGATCGAGGCGCTGCGCCGGGCGCGCACCCAGGTGTACGAGCCGATGCACCGCTTCCGGATCGAGGCTCCGGCAGACACCCTGGGCGCCCTGCTGCCGGTGCTGGCCGCGCTGCGGGCCGTACCCCGGACGACCGAGACGCGGGGCACCGCATGCGTCCTCGAGGGCGCGGTGCCGGCCGGCCGCGTGCACGGACTGGAGCAGCGGCTGCCCGGACTCACGCGCGGTGAAGGCGAGTTGGAGAGCGCCTTCGACCACTACGCACCGATCACTTACGGAACGGTTCCCGAACGTCCGCGCACCGACCACAACCCCCTCAACCGGAAGGAGTACCTGTTGAACGCGACGCGCCGAGTGGGGAGTTGAGGCGCCCGAGAGAGAACGGACCCGGAAATCCTGAAACTTACTCAAGAGTCAGAAGTATTGACGGTGTCCGGAAATCACCCGACTGTAGTGGACATGCCGAATATCCGGGCACGTCTGCTCGTTGTTCTGGTTGTCCTCTGTGGATTCCTGACGGTGGCGGGTTCCTCACCCGCCACCGCTGCCACCGTCCTCGACTCGCTCCCCTTCGACGGCACGGCGCTCACGGTGCAAAACGGCCACTTCGTCGACGGCAACGGCCGCGAGGTCGTACTGCGCGGCTACAACGTCTCCGGCGAGACCAAGCTGGAGGAGAACGGCGGCCTGCCCTTCGCCTCGGTCGCCGACGCGAAGAAGTCCGCGACCGCGCTGCGCGCCCTGGGCGGCGGCAACTCGGTCCGCTTCCTACTTTCCTGGGCCCATGCCGAACCCGCGCAGGGTCAGGTCGACACCGCCTACCTGGCCGCCGCCACCGACCAGATGCGCGCCTTCCTCGACGCCGGCATCCGCGTCTACCCCGACTTCCACCAGGACCTCTACTCCCGCTACCTCTTCAACTCAGGCAGCTGGTACACGGGCGACGGTGCCCCCAAGTGGGCCGTGGAGCTGGGGAGTTACCCGCAGGAGTCGTGCGGGATCTGCTTGTTCTGGGGGCAGAACATCACCCAGAACGGTGCGGTGACGGCCGCCCAGCACGACTTCTGGCACAACAGCTACGGCGTGCAGGACGCCTTCCTGGCCACCGCTCAGCAGACGATGACGTACATCCAACAGCACCTGACCACCGAGGAGTTCGCGGGCGTCGTCGGCTTCGACCCGTACAACGAGCCGTACGCCGGCACCTACGACTCCGGGCAGACTTCCCGTACCTGGGAGCGGGACCTGCTGTGGCCGTTCTATGTGAAGTTCCGCGCGCGGATGGACGCGGCGGGATGGCAGAGCAAGCCCGCCTTCGTCGAGCCGAACCTGTTCTGGAACGCGAACATCGACTCCCAGAAGCAGGAGGGCGGCCTGCTGGACGCGGGCACGCTCGGCTCCCGCTACGTCTTCAACACCCACTTCTACGACCAGAAGGCCATCTCCGGGATCCTGATGTGGGGCAACGCGTCCGACGGGCAGTACTCGACGGACTTCGGGACGATCCGCGACCGTGCGTCGTCCGCGGGGACGACCGCGGTGGTCAGCGAGTTCGGTCATCCGCTGTCCGGATCGGTGTCGGGCAAGGCGCCGACGGTCCTCAAGGCGATGTACCAGGCGCTCGACTCCCGTCTGCCGGGCAGCAGTTGGTGGTCGAATCCGGCCTCGTCCGGTCCGGTGCTCTCCGGCAACCAGTGGCAGTGGGACATCTACAACGGACGCCACCACGAGCTGATGAACGACAACCCGGACAAGGTCCTCACCTCCGGCGACGCCTGGAACGACGAGGACCTCTCGGCCGTCAGCCTCAGCGACTCAGGAGCGGTGACGCTCCGGCAGGACGCCCGGCTCCTCGACCGCGTCTACCCGAGTGCCACCGCCGGCCAGGCGGTCGCCTTCACCTACGAGGACCGCTCGCGCGACGGCTCGACGACCCTCACCTGGAACCCGGTTCCGAGCTCCCTGCCGAACGTGTCCCAACTGGTCGGCTCCGGCCAGTACGGGCTGCTGGTGTGGAAGTCGGGGTCCGGCTCGGCACCCACCGAACTGCACCTGCCCGCATCCTTCCCGACCGCGACGACCACAGTGGTCTCCGACCTGGGCACGGCCTACGCCCCGCCGTCCTACACCATGTCGACACCGGTCGCCGTGGCCGCGGAGCCGGGCGGAACGGGCAGCCGCCGGCTGCTGCTGACCGACTCGGACTCGGGCGTCCTGCACTACGCCATGATCACCAACGGGGCGACCTCGCCCGCGGCGAGCCTGCTGAGCGCCGCGAGGTCCGAGCTGGCGACCTGGGCGGCCGCACACTTCTGACGAAGGTCTGACGAGGTGACTCGGGCGGACCTGGGGCCCGTCCGCCGGACAGGCCCCGACCGGGGATCTTCTCGGTGCCGTCCGTCCGAGGCTCGGCGACGGCCGTGTGACCGGCATCCCGCATACGGCCGTAGGCGTAGACACAGCCGGTGAGTGCGAGGTCGGACAGGAGCAAGGTGTTCGCGCTGGTCGCCCGGGCCACGCCGTAGCCCCGGGTCGGCAGCGCGACCGGCATCGTCTTCGACGTGCGGACAGTGGGGGCCTGCGGTGACTCGGACGCGTCCAACCTCCTGACAACGCCTCTCGTGATCGGCCGCCGCCCGGCCGTCCGCATCTCGGAGCACGCCACGTAGGACGCCCTGCCCGCAACGCCCGATGCCGGGTGCGAAGGTGACGGCGCCGGACCTCGTAGTCCGGCGCCGTTCACGGGGTGATCAGTTCGTGGACGGACCGGACCAGTCGGCCGCCACATGGCCGAGCCGCACCCGCTGTGGATGGTCACCGACGGCGACGGACGCGACCTTCTGCCCGGTCGCGAAGTCGATGGCCGTGACCTGGTCGGCGCCGCTCTCGGAGACTATGCAGTCCTTGCCGTCGCCGCTGACCGTGGCCCAGTAGGGCTTGGAGGCGGAGATCAGCGAGCCCTCCTGGAGGGTGGCGCGGTCGACGACCGTCGCATAGTCGTCCATCGTCCCGGCGACGCAGAGCTTGGTGCCGTCCGGGTTCATCGAAATGCCGTGGTGGCGCGAGTCGTTGACCCAGGTGGTGCGGTCCTCGCTGGTGGCCGGATTCTTCGGCAGCGTCTTCACCCGGGTGATCTTGTCGGCGGCGACGTCGTACTCCAGGAAGCCGTTGAAGAAGGAGACCTGGAAGTAGAGCCTGGACTCGTCCGGAGAGAAGACGGCCGGGCGGACCGCGTCCGAGAAGTCCGTCAGGCCGATCGCGTCGAGCCGGTCCCGCATGTCGATGATCTTGACCTGCTTGTACGTCGTCGCGTCCACGACGGTGATGTGCCGGTCGCCCTTCGTCCAGTCCCAGGACGGGTCGTCGAGGGAGGTGTTGACGTCCCCGATGGCCATGTTCCAGATGTACTTGCCGTCCTTGGTGAAGATGTTCTCGTGCGGCTTGTCGCCCGTCGCGAACGAGCCGAGTTGCTTGCCGGTGTTGATGTCCAGCACGTGCACGGTGTTCGCGGTGGAGGCCGAGACGGCCACCCGGGTGCCGTCGGGGGAGACCGCCATGTGGTCGGAGCGGTAACCTGACACGGGGAAGCGCCAGTTGATGGCTCCGGTGGTCAGGTCGATGGACACGACGTCGGCGAAGCTCGGCCGGGAGACGACGACCGACTTGCCGTCGGGTGTGGAGTACATGTCGTCGACGAACTGGTCGTGTCCCTCACCGACACCGTTGCGGATCGCCATGAAGTAGATCCACTTGATCGGGTCCGCGTTGATCTCCGCGATCCGCGCGTCCTTGTCGGGGATGACGTTGATCCGGCCGATCTTCGCGAAGTCGCCGCTGGACCTGATGACGTCCGCGGTGCCGTCCCAGTTGTTGCCGACGAACATCACCTCGCGCAGGGCGGTGGCGGAGGAGGAGTCCGTGGCGGCGAGGGCGGAGGTCGCGGGGGCGGAGACGGTCAGGATCAGGGCGGCGGCTACGGAGCAAAGGTGCCTGGATCTGAAGGCAGGCATGAGTGCTCTCTCCTCTGTTGGCTGGAATATGGCGCGGGCATGCCAAACGGAATCGACTCGGCCGAATCTGAAAACGGGTGCGTTCAGAGTCTTACTTACTGGAAAGTAAGGAGGGGGCGCCCTTCTCCACAAGGCTGCGTGCACGACAAAATTGGCGGATCAGTGGACCAGGGAGGCTCAGTGGCGGGCAGGCTCAGGGCGCCGACCGGGAGGTATGGCGGCAAGACCGCCGCTCAGCGGCAGGCCGAGCGGCACAGGAGATTCCTGGACGCCGCGCTCGAGTTGTTCGGCGCCGACCCGGGCTACCGGGCCACCACGGTCGCGGCGCTGAGCGAGGCCGCGGGCCTGTCCACGCGGCAGTTCTACGAGGAGTTCCGCACCCTCGAGGACGTGCTGGCCGCCCTGCACCTCCAGGTCAACGACTGGGCCGAGGAGGCCGTCCTGGCCGCGTTCGCCGAGGCGGAGGGCAGTCCGCTCGCCGAGCGGGTGACCGCGATCTTCCGGGCCTACGCCGCGAACGTCACCAGCGATCCACGCCGGATCAGGATCACCTTCGTCGAGATCATCGGCGTCAGCCCGCGCCTGGAGGAACAGCGCCTCGCCCGCCGCTCCCGCTGGCTGGACCTCATCTGCGCCGAGGCGGATGCGGCCGCCGCCCGCGGAGAGGCGGCCTCCCGCGACTACCGCATCGCCGCGACGGCCTTCATCGGCAGCGTCAACGGACTGCTCCACGACTGGAGCGCCGGCTGGGTGAACGCGACACTCGACGAGGTGGTGGACGAACTGGTCCAGCAACTGCTGGCGATTCTGCGACCACTGGGGTGGGCCGCGCCGACCGGCTGATGGGCGCGCCGCATCGGGGGAGTGGGCCGTGGTAGGTGGAGATGCCCACGGCCGGCAGCCAGTAGCTGCGGGCCGTTTACAGGGTGTCATGCCGTAGGGGGCGTGCCCCGGTAGGCGTGCGCCCCCGAATCCGGCTGTGCGCTCGGCGTCGAGAACCCGCCAGGCCGACGTGTCGTTCGTCGGCTGTCCCGCCGAGCGGGCCTTCCGTCTCCTAGACGCCCAGCCCGTTCACCGCTGCCAGCACCGGAGCCACCCCGTCCTCGCCCCGGATCCGTGCCCCGAGTGTCGCCGCGCGCCGCCCGAACGCGGGATCACGGGTGGCCCGCATCAGTGCCGTGGCCAGCGTGTCGGTGGACAGGCGGCGCAGGGGCAGGGCGCGTGGGGCGACGCCCAGGGCGACCAGGCGGGCGGACCAGAAGCCCTCGTCGAACTGGATCGGCACTGGTACGGCCGGTACTCCGGCGCGCAGACCGGCCGCTGTCGTGCCCGCGCCCGCGTGGTGGACCACGGCGGCCGTGCGGGGGAAGAGCACGGAGTGCGGCACGTCGTCGATGGTCAGCATGTCGTCGCCGGAGGCGTCGAGGCCGGCCCAGCCGCGCTGGATCACACCGCGCAGCCCGGCCCGGCGCAGGGCGCGCACGATGACGATGCTGAGGCGGTCGGGGTCGGGCACGGTCGCGCTGCCCAGGCCGACGTACACAGGCGGTGGTCCCGCGTCGAGGAAGTCCCGCAGGGGTGGCGGGAGTTGAGTGTCCGCGTCGTACGGCCACCAGTATCCGGTCACGGAGAGGCCCGGTCGCCAGTCGTCCGGTCGCGGCACGACCAGGGGGCTGAATCCGTGGAGCACGGGCCGCCCCTGCCGCTCCCGGGCCCGCCATGCCGCGACGGCACTTGTGCGGGGCAGCCCCAGCCGCTCCCGCACCGCGGGCAGCGCCCCCGCGAAGACCTGCTCCACGGCCACGCTCACCCCGTGCCCGGCGATCCTGTTGCCCACGGTGCCCAGAGAGCGAACTCCCAGCATCGGCGGCCCGAACTCCCTTGTGGGGGCAAGCGGTTGGAGCGGAACGTCCAGGTACGGCAGCGACAGCCCCTCCGCGATGGTGTGCCCGAGGGGGCCCACCGAGCCGGACAGCAGCAGCAGGTCGCTCGACCGGGCGGCCGCCACGAGGTCGTCGGTCATCTGCCCCGCCAGCGCCCGCGCCAGCGCGACCACCCGCACCAGCTTCCCCACGCCGGTCGTACTGCGGTGCAGCCCGCGCCCGCGCGAGGACTCCAACTCGGCCAGCGGATCCACCGGCAGCGGATGGAAGCGGACCCCGTACCCCGTCACGAGCGGCTCGAAGCGGGCGTGGGTGACCAGGGTGACCTCGTGTCCGGCACGGGAGAGCCCGTGTCCGAGTCCGGTGTACGGGGCGACGTCGCCCCGGGATCCCGCCGTCATGATCGCTACGCGCACGACGGCCAGTATGGCGCCGCGGCATGCCGCTCAGCGAGAACTACCCGCCGACAACGGCCACTTCACGCCTGTCACATCCGTTGACTTCCCTCTCCTGGTGGCTCTACTTTCAGCGCGCGGCACGTTCGGTTTGTCGATCCTCGTTCGATATATCGAAAAAATGTGGGTCGAATGCGCTGACTGAACGCGTCGCCGAACACCTTGCCCCCCTTTGGGGTTCCCCCCGCCGAAGGAGCCGCATGTACCCCCCTCCGCGCTCGACCCGCAGAGGTCTCGTACGCCGCTGCAGAGCCGCCGCCGTACGCCTCCTCGCCCTCTCCCTGACCGCGGCCGCCGCACTGCTCTTCGCGACGCCCGGACCGGCGCAGGCGGCGACGACCCGTCAGATAGCCGTGCCCACCGCCCCGATGGGCTGGGCCTCCTGGAACAGCTTCGCCGCCAAGATCGACTACAACGTCATCAAGAAGCAGGTCGACGCGTTCGTCGCGGCGGGGCTGCCGGCGGCCGGATACAAGTACATCAACATCGACGAGGGCTGGTGGCAGGGCACCCGTGACAGTGGCGGCAACATCACTGTCGACACCAGTGAGTGGCCCGGCGGCATGAGCGCCATCGCCGACTACATCCACAGCAAGGGCCTCAAGGCCGGCATCTACACCGACGCCGGCAAGGACGGCTGCGGCTACTACTACCCGACCGGCCGACCCGCCGCGCCGGGCAGCGGCAGCGAGGGTCACTACGACCAGGACATGCTGCAGTTCTCCAAGTGGGGCTTCGACTTCGTCAAGGTCGACTGGTGCGGCGGCGACGCCGAAGGACTCGACGCGGCGTCGACGTACCAGTCGATCAGCGACGCGGTCACCAAGGCGACGGCCGCCACCGGCCGCCCGCTCACCCTGTCGATCTGCAACTGGGGCAAGCAGAACCCCTGGAACTGGGCACCGGGCCAGGCCCCGATGTGGCGCACCAGCACGGACATCATCTACTACGGCAACTCGCCGTCGATGACGAACCTGCTGTCCAACTTCGACCAGACCCTGCATCCCACGGCCCAGCACACCGGCTACTACAACGACCCGGACATGCTGATGGTCGGCATGGACGGCTTCACCGCCGCCCAGAACCGCACCCACATGAACCTGTGGGCCATCTCCGGCGCACCGCTCCTCGCGGGCAACGACCTGAGCACCATGACCTCCGAGACCGCGAACATCCTCAAGAACCCCGAGGTCGTCGCCGTTGACCAGGACCCACGCGGCCTCCAGGGCGTCAAGGTCGCCGAGGACACCACCGGACTGCAGGTGTACGGCAAGGTGCTCGCCGGCACCGGAAACCGTGCCGTCGCCCTCCTCAACCGCACCTCCTCCGCCCAGAACATCACCGTCCGCTGGTCCGACCTCGGCCTGACCAACGCGTCCGCGACCGTGCGTGACCTGTGGGCGCGTGCCAACGTCGGTAGCTACGGCACGAGTTACACCACCAGTGTTCCGGCGGGCGGCTCGGTCATGCTGACGGTCACCGGGGGGACGGAGGCGTCGAGCAGCACGTACACCGGCACGTCCAGCTTCAGCGGTGTGGTCGCCGGCAGCACCGGCGTCAAGGTCGTCGACGTGTCGTACACGAACAACACGTCCGCTGCCCGCACCGGCACCCTCAAGGTCAACGGCCAGGGCACCACGGCGGTTTCCTTCCCGCCGACCGGCTCCAGCCCGGGCACGATCTCCGTCCAGGTAGGCCTGTCCAAGGGTTCCACCAACTCGCTGACCTTCTCGGGCGCCCCGACCCTCGACTCGATCACGGTCAGACCCCAGCCCGGGACCAACGGCTCCCAGGTCGTCGGCAAGCAGTCCGGCCGCTGCCTCGACATCTACAACAACACCATCACCAACGGCACCCAGGCCGAGCTGTGGGACTGCAACGGCGGCCAGAACCAGGCCTGGACGTACACCTCCCGCAAGGAACTCGTGCTGTACGGCAACAAGTGCCTGGACGCCTACAACCTCGGCACGACCAACGGCACCCAGGTCGTCATCTGGGACTGCAACGGCCAGAACAACCAGAAGTGGAACGTCAACAGCGACGGCACCATCACCAATGTCAACGCGGGCCTCTGCCTGGACGCCTACAACAACGGAACCGCCAACGGCACTTCCATGGTGCTGTGGTCCTGCGGATCGGGCGACAACCAGAAGTGGACGCTGAACTAGCTGAATCAGCGGTGCCTGTTCGGCCCGTCCGGGAGCATCAGGGCGGGCCGGCAGACGCGTTGCGGTAGGTCGAACGCCGGTGACTCGCTGCGGATGCGGGGGAGCGCGACGAAATTGTGTCGCGGGGGCGGACAGGAGGTCGCCCACTCCAGGGAGCGTCCGTAGCCCCACGGGTCGTCGACCTCGACCTTCTCGCCGTATTTCGCGGTCTTCCAGACGTTGCAGAAGAAGGGCAGGAACGACATTCCGAGGAGGAACGAGAAGATCGTCGACACCGTGTTGAGGGTCGTCAGCCCTTCCACCGCCAGATAGTCCTGAATCCGGCGCTGCATTCCGTTCACGCCCAGCCAGTGCTGGACCAGTAAGGTGCCGTGGAAGCCGATGAACAGCGTCCAGGCCGGTCCTTTGCGACGAGGGCGGCGATCCGCACCTGGTCGAGGACGGCCATGTCGTCAGCAGGCAGACCTGTCCGCCGAGTTGGAGCGACGCGCCGCCGGAGTCTGCGCCACCGCACCAGGCGGCGCGACTGCAGGCGTACCTGCAGGAGGCCACGTACACCCACACCAAGCTGACCACCCGCGAACTCCTCTACGCCGTCGAGGTGTTGCTCGACCACTGGACCTTCGGCGCCCGCGAGTCCGCGACGCTCGCCCGGCTCCTGGCGGACGCCGAGGGGCTGCGGCCGGTCGGACAGGTGACCGACCGGCTCGGGCGGCGCGGCCAGGCGTAAGTGTACGAGGGGTCCGGCTACCGGCGGATGCTGAACATGGCCCCCACCACCGGTGCCGTCCTCGGCCTGGAGACCGTCCTCACCAAGGCCGAGCCCGAGTACGGCGTCAAGGCCGGCGACGTCGAGTCGTACAGCGCCTGGATGCGCTGATCACACCCCGAGCTGCCGGGCGGCGGCGTCCGCGGCTTCAACGGTCTGCTCCAGCAGCGTGGCGATCGTCATCGGACCGACACCGCCCGGCACCGGGGTGATGAGACCGGCCCGCTCCACGGCGGAGTCGAAGTCGACGTCACCGACGTTGCCGAGGTTGTAGCCGGCGTCGATCACGACGGCGCCGGGCTTGATGTCCTCGCCCCGGATCAGCCGCGGCCGCCCCACGGCGGCGACCACGATGTCCGCCTCCCGGACCACCGAGGACAGGTCCCGGGTACGGGAGTGGCAGTACGTCACCGTCGCGTCGCGGGCGAGCAGCAGCATGCCGACGGGCTTGCCGAGGATGGCGCTGCGGCCCACGACGACGGCCCGCTTGCCGGACGGGTCGACGTCGTACGCGTCGAGCAGCCGCATGATCCCGCCGGGCGTGCACGACACGAAGCCCGGCAGGCCGAAGCTCATCGTCGCGAAGGACGCGAAGGTGACGCCGTCGACGTCCTTCTCGGGCGCGATCGCCTCGAACGCGGCCCGCTCGTCGATGTGTTCACCCATCGGGTGCTGCAGCAGGATGCCGTGCACACCGGGGTCCTCGGACAGGTCGCGGAGTGTGCCGACGAGTTCCTCTGTGGTCGTGGTGGCGGGCAGCGCCACGTGGCGCGACTCGATGCCGGCCTTGCGGCAGCGGTTCTGCTTCATACGGACGTAGGTGACGGAGGCGGGGTCCTCGCCGACCAGCACCGTCGCCAGACAGGGCGCCTTTCCGGTGCGGTCGGTGACGTCGGCCGCCCGCTTGGCGGTGTCCTCGACGATGCGCCGGGCGAGCGAGGTGCCGTCCATGAGCCGGGCCTGAGACATGATCCACTCCTGGGCTGGTGTGACCGGATCGCCCAGGCGCACGGCATCGACTCTGCGTGGCCGCTCCCCGGTGGTACTCCACCTCAGCGCCAGTCACGGCCCGCCGTCAGATTAACCGATGCGCTACGACGGTCAGGAAGCGCTCGGACTCCGACGGGCCGCGGCGAGTGCCGGTGCGGCTCACCGATGCGGTGTGTGCCGCCTTCGAGCAGCACGCAGTGACGGAGGAAGCCGGTGGGACCGCGCCGCTCTCAGTACTGACCGCAGCAGGGCGACGGACGCCAGCCGACCTGCCGCGGAAGCCGGCCGTGGCCGCCGGGGCCGGGCCTGCCGTACCCGACCCAGCGTGGCACGGGCCGAGAAGGTCCAGGTCAACCGGGAACTGACCTGGACCCTCGCGACTCTGCCTCCTGCTCCTCCTACTCGTCCCATGCCTGGATCAGGAGCTCTTCGGTGATCTTGCCGTCGCGCAGCGTGATCATCGACTCGGTCACGACGCGCGTCCCGTCCGAGTACTGGCAGGACTGGCTGTAGGCGGCATGATCGCCCTGGATGATGCACTGGTCGACCTTGTGCGTCATGTCGCGGCTGTAGATGTCGGTGAACAGCGCGCCGATCTCGTCGCGACCGCGCAGGATCCTCGGCTCGCTGGGTTGTGTGTTGCGGTCGACGATGCGCACTTGCGCGTCGTCCGCGTAGAGCGACAGAAGATCTGCCGCCGTGTGTCCTTCGACGCTCCGGCGCAGTGTGTCGGCGCTGAAGGCAGGGGTTGCCGCGGTGCCCATGATGACCTCCTCGAGGGCAGCGACCCGATGAGGAGCGGGCCGCGAAGGGCCTCTCATCCGAGACTCCTCCGCCGCGGCAGGCTCGGCAAGCGCAGCCGGAGCGCTGCCCCTGATGGGTGAGTGGCGCCGGGTGCCCGTGTCCGCCGGAGGGCCGGTGACGTTGTGGGAAGCATGATCTCAACACGACGTATCGTTGCCGCCGTTGGTCTCGCCGCGGGTATCACCGCCCTCGCCGCCCCGATGGCGAGCGCGTCCGACTCGTCCATCCAGAACCAGGACGGATCTCAGCTCAACCCGATCAGCACGCTCGACTCGCTGGCCGCGACCGGCATCCCGGCGGAGCGCAGGGCCGAGGTTCCGCGGCCCTCCGAGCAGCTGAACCGCCTCAACAACCTCCCCCAGCTGGACAAGGTCGCCGACATGGCCGGCCCCGCGTCCGGCCTGCGAGGGGCCCTGTAGCAGGCCGACGCCGCATCGCACATCCCGTCGAAGGCCGCCCGGAACACCGGGCGGCCTTCGACTTTGCCACAAGCTGCTCACAGAGCCTCTGCTCACAGAGGCCCTGCTCAGAGAGTCTCCGCCTGTGGTGGACCGGCTTTCACATGGCGAACGCCGAGGTCCCGGACTCGGCGTCGAGGAAGTGGAAGCCGGGGCCGGGGTGCATCAGGAAGTCGTGGTGGGAGATGTTCCACGCGTAGGCACCCGCCAGCGAGAACACCACTCGGTCGCCGGCCCTGAGCCCGGGCACGGGCACCCGGCGGGCCAGGACGTCCTTCGGGGTGCACAGCTGCCCGGCCAGGGTGACCCTCCCCCGGACTTCGTCCAGGGGGACCCCCATCTCGCTTCGCTCGCCCTCGGCGGCCGAGCGCGGCCATGGGTGCGGCCAGTCCTCCGTTTTCCATACGGTGCAGGGCTGGTCGTGCCCCTTCGTGGCCGGGGTCCGCAGATGATGGGTCCCGCCCCGGACGACGGCGAACTCCTCGCCGTGGCTGCGCTTCACGTCCAGCACCTCGGTGGCGTACCACCCGCAGTACGCCGTCAACGCCCGCCCCGGCTCGATGCGCAGGGTGAGTCCGGGGTGTGCCTCGGTCAGGCGGGTGAGCCCGTGGCCGTACGCGGTCCAGTCGAAGCGGTTGTCCGGTTCGGTGTAGTCGACGGTCATGCCGCCGCCGACGTTCACCTCGGCGAGCGGAACACCGAGGCCCATGGCCCACGCCACGACGGACTCGGCCACCGCCAGCTGCTCCGCCGCCTCCAGTCCACTGGCCAAGTGCGCGTGGATGCCCCGCAGTTCGAGATGCGGATACGTGCCGTCGGAGAGGGCCCGGACAACCCGCACCGCCTGCTCCGGATCCAGGCCGAACGGTGTCGGACGACCTCCCATCGCCAGGGAACTCCCCGCCAACGACCCGTCCGCCACCGGCAGGTTGACCCGGGGCAGCACCGCGACCCGCCGCTGCGGCGACGCGAAGGCCCGCGCCAACTCGGCCAGCATGCGCAGCTCGTACTCGCTCTCCACGTGGAAGCGGTCGACTCCCAGCTCCAGCGCGGCCCGCACCTCGTCCGGAGTCTTGCCGGGCCCGCTGAACGCGAGGGCCCGTCCCGGCACCGCCTTGGCCACATGGGCGAGTTCACCGCCCGAGGACACCTCGTAGCCGTCCACGTACGGTCCGAGCGCGCCGAGGATCTCCGGCTCAGGGTTGGCCTTGGCGGCGTAGTACACCTCGACCCGCTCGGGAAGGGCCGCCCGGACGGCGGCGGCATGCGTGCGCAGGGCCGCCAAGTCGTAGACGTATGCGGGGAGTTCGGCCGACGACAGGGACAGGACGCGGTCGCGGACCGCCGGGGTCGGGTCGGTCATCGGGTGCTCCCCGTGGTGTCGCGCAGGATGTCCTCGGCGAGCGGGGACGGCAGCCGGACGTAGCCGGCCTCCCGGTCGGCCTTACGTTCCCAGCGGGTCAGCAGGTTGGCCTTGGCGGGCAGGGGCACCCCGGCGAGCAGGGCGGCGAGGCGGGGCGGGCAGCCGTCGCGGTCGGAGTACGCCTGGAGCGTGGCGCGCACCCGGGCCCACAGGGCGGCCTCCGTCTGCGGGTGCAGGTCGGCGAGGGCGGCGAGCAGCTCGGCGACGTGGTTGACGAGCAGGCAGTACACGACCCGGTCCCAGCCGCGCTGCGCGTCGTACGTCATCGGGCCCGCGACCTCGGGCGGGAGCGCGGCCAGCGTGTCGGCGTGGTGCTCGGGGACCAGCTTGGTGCCCTCCAGATCGCGGAAGAGGACCTGGGCGGGCATCCCGTCGGCGCCGACGCAGACCAGGACGTTCTGGAGGTGGGGTTCCAGGACCAGGCCGTGGTCGAAGTAGGCGGCCAGGACGGGAGGGAGCAGCAGGTCGAGATAGGCCGACCACCAGGCGAGGGTCGTCCGCACGTCCGCTCCGCCGAGGAGGCGGGAGATGTGGGCGGCACCGGTCGGGTACTCGTCGGCGACGGCCGCCGCGAGCAGCGGAACCGTGCCCGGCGCGAGGCGGCGCGGCAGGCCCTCGCGGACGATGACGCCGAAGCCCTCGAACAGCTCGCGGTCGGGAGTGCCGTCCGGGCCGGGCAGGGCGAGCGTGCGGTACGCCGGCTCGCGGAGCACGGCGCTGCCGGGGAAGCGCTCGGCCAGGTCCGCGAGTGCCGGGGCCAGGGCGCGGGTCAGCGCGACGGCGCCGGACAGCTCGTAACTGCTGTTCTTGCGCAGGCAGTTGGTGATCCGGACGTTCAGGCTGAACTTGAGGAAGGTCTCCCCGTCGTACAGGGTCCGCACCGACGCGGTGGCGGCGAAGGAGCGTCCGCCCGGGCCGAGGTCGAGGATGTCGCCGCGGTCGAGGGCGGCCCGTAGTACCGGGTGCGCGTGGAGCGTCTCGTACTGCCAGGGGTGGGCGGGCAGCAGCCGGTAGCCCTGCGGTACGTCCGTGCGCAGCCCGTCCAGCAGGATGCTCGCCGAGGGGTCCGCGGACTCCTCGGCGATCAGGTGGGAGCGGACGGCGAGGTGCCGCAGCCGGAAGGCGGCACCGACCTCCGGCGCGTACGCGGACCAGGCGCGCGGGTCGCCGGTGCGGGCCTTGGGCGTGGGGTGGAAACGGTGCCCGAACAGCAGCGACTGCTCGGAGGCCAGGTAGGCGGAGAGCCGGTCGTCCGGGAGGCGGACGGGGCGTGGAGCGCCCAGGGCGGTGGAGATGGCGCCGTGGCTGGAGGCGATCTGCTCCAGGAACTCCTCGTTGAGCACGCCGGTGCGCAGCGACAGTTCGTCGTGCGTGTACTCGGCCAGGCGCCGCCAGCTCACCTCCGACCAGCCCCCGTCGCTCTGTTCGCTCACGGGACCGGTGAACCGGTGGGCGCCGAGCAGCGACGTACGGCGCAGCGCGACGCGCAGCAGCACCCCACGGCGGGGCAGCCGCAGGAGGAGGTGGCCGTCAGCGACGACCGACTGGCGCTCGGGTCCCGACACCTCGCGCAGCAGGCAGTTGAGCAGCGTGTGGGCCACCGCGTCGTCGGCGGAGGGGAGTTCGGCGGGTGAGGCGGTGCTCCCGGGCGAGCGAAGCGAGATGGGGGTCCCCCCGGACGACGTCTGGGGGCGGGTCAGCGAGGGCATCAGCGGCTCCTGCGGGTGCGGTGGTTCATTGGGGGGACCTTCGAGGTCAGGAGGGTGGCGGCGACGGTGACGGCGGCGGCCGCGCTGCCGGTCAGCACGGGCGCGGCCGGGCCGAAGCGGGCGCTGCCCACCGCAGCGGCCACGCCGGCGGCGACCGCGCCGGCCTTGGAGAAGAACTCCAGCGAGCCGAACATCCCGCCCGGCGAGCGGCCCTTGGCGCAGTCGGCGGCCAGCACCGACAGGCAGACCAGGCCGAGGGTGAGGCCCACGCCCAGCAGCAGCCGTACGGCGATCAGTTCAGCCAGCGAACCGGCGACCCCGTGCCCGGCGAGACCGAGCGCGATGCAGGTGAAGCCGAGCGCGATCCCGGTCCGGGGGCGGCCCCGGAAGGCGGAGTGCACGGCCAGCGCCGACACCAGGTAGCACAGGTGGGGGAGGGCGAACAGCACGCCGGAGAGGGTCGGCGACGTGCCCGGGAGACGGTCGTCGACGAGGGCGATCAGATAGGGGAAGGAGATGACGGTGGAGAAGACGAAGGCGAACTCCAAGGCGTACAGGGCCTTGAGAGAGATCACCGGCGTCTCGTCCACGGCGTTCGTCGCGGGGACGGTCTCCAACTCCTGTGCGACAGACTCCGGTTCGGGCAGCGCTGCCAGCAATAGAGCGGCTGTGAGCGGCAGTACGGCGAGCAGGGCGTACTGGCGGTGCGGTGACAGCCAGCCGGACAGTGAGCCGACCACGATCGGTGCCACGACCAGGGCGGCACGCGCGCTGCCCTGCATCAGGGTGAGCGCCTTGGACAGAGCGGGACCCTCCAGGGCGGCGCCCAGGTACCCGTTGGACGCGGCGAAGGTGCCGCCCAGGATGCCCTGCAGGACGAGCGCGACCGTGAAGGTGGCCAGGGAGTCCGCCCAGCCCGCGAGCAGGAATGCCACGGCCAGCCCCAACTGCGCGCGCAGCAGCAGCCGTTTACGGCCGTAGCGGTCGGCGAGCCGCCCCCACAGTGGGGCGCCCAGCGCGCCGAACACGGTCGGGACGACGTACAGCACCCCCGCCCAGCGGGCCCCGCGGTCACCCAACTCCGGCAGGATCTCGGTGAGATACGGCGGCAGACCGAGCGCCGCGAACGACGCCACGAAGTAGCAGCCCGCCACCGCCTGCACATGCCCGCGGCTGAACGCGGACCCCGGCAGCCGCAAGGTCTCCGCGCTCATGCCGTGCCCCCGGCGGCCAGCAGGTAGTTGGGGCCGGTGGTGTAGTGCTTGTTGATGTCCGCGGCGCCCGAACGCTCCTTGGACAGCAGCGTGCCGGCCGTCACCATGGCCTTGACCGGCAACCGCGGCGCGTCGAGGACACGTGACCGCAGGACCGCTCCCGCGTCACCGCCGAGCCGGTCAAAGGCCTGTGCGAGCCTCTCGCGTACGAGACCCAACACCGCGTCCCGCTGCCGGGAGAGCCCGAACGCGTAGGCCCCCGCGCACAGATGGACCGTGATGGTGGCGAACACGTCGGCGACCGGCCCGTCCCCGTCGGTGAACGTCCGTGGGTCGTCGAACCCCCACGGCCCGGGCAGTACGGCCGACAGCCGTGAGGCGTTGATGCGGGGCCCGTCGTTGTCCTTGAACAGCAGCCGCACGCCGCCTGGCCCCAGCACGAGCGAGACGTTCTGCTGGTGCGACTCCAGGGCGATGCCGTAGCCGAACAGCGTGGTCTGCCAGTCGAACAGCAGCGTCAGGCAGGCATCCAGCAGGGCGAGCGGGTCGCCGCCGTAGAAGCGGTCGGCCAGGTGGTCGAGGACCGGCCGGTCGTCGGGCGCCTCGGCGAGGAGCGCGGCCAGCGGTACGACGACGGAGTCCTCGAGACCGGCCGGGAAGCGGCGGCACAGGACGGCCAGCAGCTCGTGCCCGGCGTGCGCGTACGTGGTCTCGTCGGCGTGCAGGATCGTGTCCCGGAAACGCGGCTCGCGCGCGATCACCGCCTCCAGCAGCCGCTGTCCCGCCGCGCCGTCGACGAGGGTGCCGGACTTGATGGAGCGCTTGTTGCGCAGGCCCAACGTGGCGGTGGCCAGGGGGAGTTTGAGGTGCAGGGACGGGTCCGCGGCCACCGCCACCGTGCGCATCGAGAGCGTCGGCACGACGTCGAGGTGAGCTTGCTCGGCGAGCAACGCCTGGCCCGCGAGGCCCGTGCTCCGCAGGGCCTCGTCGAGCGGCGCACCCACGGTCAACGGGTGGACGGGCAACGCCACATGGGTGTGCTCCACCTCGGGCAGACCGAGCCGCCCGGGCGTGGGCCACACCTCGGGGAGCGGGCCGGTCACGGTCAGCGCGTCGCGCGGCACGGCGAGCCAGCGCAGGGCGAAACTGGGATGGAACTCCGGTGCGTAGGCCCGCAGTTGCTGCTCGGTGAGGCCCGAGCGGCCGCGTGCGGTCGGGTAGACGGGATGGTCGAAGCGGGCGGCGAGCGTGTCGTACGCCAGACCCGTCCACCGGGCCGGATCGTCGCCGTAGAGGTCGGTGAGCCGCCTGCCGACGTCCTCCCGCGTGCGGGCGTGCAGCCGCATCGTGGCCAGCGTCTGCCGGCACTCCTCCGCGAACGCGTCGAAGCCGTCGCGGTCCACGGGCTCGGCGAGCTCGCGCAGCGCGCCGAGCACGGCGGCGTACGAGGTCAGCTCCAAGCCGTCCGACTCGCGCACCAGTTGGGGCAGTCGGGCCCGGTACTCGCACTGGTAGCCGTCCTCGGTGACGGGCAGCAGCAGGGCGTCCTCAACGGTGGTCGGCAGCCGCAGCCAGTCGCCGTCCGGCCGGTGCGCGAGCGTGCTGCGGGTGCGCAGGCCGACCACGTTCTCGCGCAGGAGGGCGCTGAGCACGCGGGTGAGCAGCTCCGCCTCGCAGGTGTCCGGCACGGTCGGCGCGATCACGACTGGATCTCCCAGCGCTGGGCGGTCAGGAAGTCGGCCGACACCCGGTCCACCGTCCGCTGGTCGGTGCCGACGGCCCGCAGGACGCCGAGGTAGTCGCGGTTAGTGCGGTACAACTCGTGCCGTTCGCCCACGGATCGCAGGGGACGGTACGTCAGATGCACGCCGTCGACGGTCGGTTCCGCGGCGGAGGGAGCCTCGGTCAGGGTTCCGGCCCGGTCGGCGCACGGGTACTCCAGGCGCGCGGCGCCGTCGCGACGGGCTCCCAGGTCGTCGCGGAGACGCTGGCCCAGGTGGGCGCGGAGCACGAGCTCGAAGAGCGGTATCTCCAGCAGCCGGGCCAGCAGCAGGTCGCACTGGTCGCCGATGGCACGGTAGTTGACCTCGATGATCCTGGCCCGTCCCGCGTGCACCACGAACTCGGTGTGACAGGCGCCGAACCCGACGCCCAGCGCGTCCAGTTGGGCGAGGACCTGGGCGACGACCGGCTCGGGGTGGGCCGGGACGAAGGTGAGGCTTTCCTCGATGAAGTACGGCGGGGGCGACAGCTCGGTGTGGAAGCCGCCCAGCACGTGGCGGACATGCCCGTCGCCGAGGGTCTCCAGGGTGTACAGCTCGCCCGGGAGGTACTCCTCGACGACCAGGACGGCACCCGGACGCCGATCGAGGATCTCCTTCGCGTGGGTCACGAGTTCGTCGGGGCCGTCGACGAGGACGACGTCCTCGCTGGCCACGCCCTCGCGCGGCTTGAGGACGCATGGGTACGGCGCGTCCTTTGGCGCGACCGGCTCCGTGAGCTCGGCGGACCACACGGTGTCCACGCCGGCGGTGGCGAGCCGGCGCCGCATCTCCGCCTTGTCCTTGGTGCGCAGCGCGGCCCGCCAGTCCTTGGCGGGGAGGTCGAAGTAGGCGGCGGCCAGGGCGGCCTGGGCCTGGAGGTGGTCGCTGTTGGTGAAGACGGCGTCGGGGCGGTGGTGCGTCGAGATCCGGGTGATCACCGCCCGGTGGTCGCGGACGTCGCACTCCAGGACCTCGATGTCCGGGTGGGTGCGACGGTGGGCCTCGGGCCGGTCGGTGAGGACGGTGACGTCCAGGCCCAGCCGGGCGGCGGCGGGCAGGAAGCCCTCACTGACGGAGTCGGTCGGATTGAGGGCAAGCAGGTACAGGCGCATGGCTTTGGAACAACTTCCGCTGATCGGTGGGGGGTTGGGGGCGGGCCGCGCTCGTGGTGCGGCCCACCCCGAAAGAGCGGGAGTTACTTCTTCGGGAGCTCCACGCCGGTGGCCTTCGCCACGTCCTTGAGCATCTGCTCCGCGGCCTGGACACCGATGCCGGACATCCACGTCTCGTCCGGGACCTCGTGGACCTTGCCGTCCTTGACGGCCGCGAGGGACTTCCACACCGGGTTGGACGTGACCTGCTTCTTCTGGGTCTTGTCGTCGACGTCGGCGGAGGTGACGAAGATCAGGTCGGCGTCGGCCTGGTCGATCTCCTCCGGGCTGACGTCCTTCATGGTGACGTCGGGGTCGTTCGACACCTGGGACTTGGGCCGCTTGAAGCCGATGTCGTTGAGGACGACACCGCTGTAGGAGTTGGACTGGTAGAGGCGGGTCGGACCGGCGATGAAGCGGACCACGGACGCCGTCGGCATGGTGCCGCCGTCCTTCTTCTTGATGGCCTCACCCAGCGCCTTGGCCTGCGTCTCGTAAACCTTGAGCTTCGCCGCGGCCTCCTTCTCCAGACCCAGCGCCTCGGCGTGGACCTTCAGGTTCTCCTTCCAGACACCGCCGGTGGTCTCCGTGAACACGGTCGGGGCGATGGCGCTGAGCTTGTCGTAGACCTTCTCGTGCCGGACCTTCGACGACAGGATCAGATCGGGCTTGAGTGAGGCGATCTTCTCCAGGTTGGGCTCCAGGAGCGGGCCGACGTCGGCCGTGCCGTTCAACTCGCCCTTCAGATACGTCGGGAAGCCGCCCTCGGTCTTGAAGTGCGGGGCGACCGCGCCGACCGGGTCGATGCCGAGCAGGGTGACGTCGTCCAGTTCACCGGTGTCGAGCACGACGACGCGCTTCGGCTTCGAGGGGATCTTGACGTTGCCCATCACGGTCTTGAGGGTGCGCGGGAAGCCGGCCGACGTCGAGCCCGAGGCCTTCGTGGTGTCGGCGTCGGACTTCTCACTGCCGCAGGCGGCCAGCACGGCCGTACCGAGCACGACGGAGAGCAGCACGGCGAGGAGCCGGCCGATTCCGCGCAGGGGAGAGCGCTTGAACATGGGGGGTTGGTCTTTCTGGTAGGGGAGTTGTGACTGGTGGTGGTGTGACGGGTCAGGCGGACGCGGCCGGTTGTCGTGCGCCGCTGCTCTTCGGGACGACCAGCGGGGTGCCGGTCTCCGGGTCGGGGATCACCCGGCAGTCCACGTCGAACACGGACCTGACCAGGTCCGCGTCGAGGACGTCGGCCGGGGCGCCGGCGGCGGCGAGGCGGCCGTCCTTGAGGACCACCATGTGGTCCGCGTAACGGGCGGCCTGTCCGAGGTCGTGCAGCACCATCACCACGGTGCGGCCCGCCTCGGCGTGCAGGGCGGCGACCAGGTCGAGGACGTCGAGCTGGTGCCGCAGGTCGAGGAAGGTGGTCGGTTCGTCCAGCAGCAGCAGCTCGGTGTCCTGGGCCAACGCCAGGGCGATCCAGGCGCGTTGGCGCTGACCGCCGGACAACTGGTCGACGGGCTGGTCACGCAGGACCGCCGTACCGGTGCGCTCCAGGGCCTCGTCCACCGCCTGCTGGTCGGCGGCCGACCAGGGGCTCAGCAGCCGCTGGTGCGGATACCGGCCCAGGCGTACGAGAGCCTCGACGGTGATCGCCTCGGGCGTGACGGGCTGCTGGGGCAGCAGTCCCATCCGGCGGGCGAGCGTCCGCGCGGACATGCGGTGGATGTCCGCGCCGTCCAACGTGACGCTGCCGGCCGACGGGGCGAGCAGCCGGCTCAGTCCACGCAACAGGGTCGACTTTCCACAGGCGTTGGGCCCGACGATCGCGGTGACGGCGCCTCCCGGCAGCGTCAGGTCGAGTCCGCCGACGACGAGCCGTTCGCCGTAGCGCAGGTCGAGGCCCCGCGTGGAGAGCTGGTTGCCGGTGGTCATGTGCGGCTCCTGACGCGCTTCTTCGGTACTGCGGACTCCGGTCATGCGTGGCTCCTGCGGACGGGCGAGCTCTGCCGGAACATCAGCACCAGCAGCCAGGGCGCGCCCAGCGTGGCGGTGACCGCACCCACCGGCAGCCCCTCGATCGGCAGCAGGTGCTGCACGACGAGGTCGGAGGCGAGCAGCAGCACCGCTCCCGTGAGTCCGGCGAGCCCGAGGGACGCGGCCGTCGGCGGGCCGGTGACGAAGCGCACGATGTGCGGCACGGCGAGCGCCACGAAGGTCACCGGACCGGCGACCGCGGCGGCGAGCGACGCCAATGCGACCGCGACGAACAGGAGTTGGAGACGCGCCGTGGACGAGTTGAGGCCGAGGGCGCCCGCCGAGTCGTCCCCGAGGTCCAGCACGGCCAGCCGGCGGTGCAGGACGAGGGCGACGGCGAGCATCAGGGCCATGGCTCCGGCGGCCCCCCACACCTCCGGCCACGTCCGCCCGTACACCGACCCCGTGGTCCACTGCAGCGCCGACCCGGCGAGTTCGGCCGGGAAACGCACGATCATCAGGTTCACGGCGGCGGCCAGTCCTGCCTGCACGGCGAGCCCGGTGAGCACGAGCCGGGTGACGGCGAGCCCCGACCGCCAGGCGAACACGCCAAGGAGCAGCGCCGCGAGCAGACCGCCGCCCAGCGCCCCGACCGGGATCAGCGTCTGCGAGGCCCCGGCGGCGATCAGCGCGACCGCGCCCAGCGAGGCCCCGCCTGTCACGCCCATGACATCCGGAGATGCCAGGGGATTGCGGAACAGCCGTTGCAGCACACAGCCCGCCGCGCCGAGGCCGGCACCGGCGACGATCGCCGCCACGGACCTGGGCGCCCGGAACTGCTGCACCACCAGCACGTCCCCCGGATCCCCGAGCCCGATCAGCGCACGTAGCGCCGTGGCCGCGGGCATCCGCATCTCACCCGTCGTCAGGGACACGGTGAGCAGCACGAACAGTGCGAGGAGACCGGACGCGGCGAACACCAGGACACGGCGCCGCACCCGGACACGGGACGAGGACGTCGTACGGACGGACACGACCGTGCCGGTCATCGGGCCACCTTCCGGGCCAGCAGCGCCAGCAGGGGCGCGCCCAGGAACGCCGTCACGATGCCGACCTCCAGTTCCGAGGGGCGGATCACCATCCGGCCGAGGATGTCGGCCGTGAGCAGCAGCAGCGGTCCGGCGATCAGGCAGCCGGGCACCAGCAGCCGGTGGTCCGCGCCGAGCAGGGGACGTACGAGATGGGGCGCGGCGAGGCCGATGAAGGCGATCGGTCCGGCCACGGCGACCGCCGAACCGGCGAGCAGGACCACCGCGATGCCGCCGGCCAGCCGGATCCGGGCCACCGGCACTCCGAGGGCCTGGGCCGAATCGTCGCCCAGGGCAAGGGCGTTGAGCGCGGGGGAGACGGCCAGGGCGACCACCAGCCCGAGCAGCAGGGTCGGCAGCACCGGCCACAGCACGTCGAGCGGGCGGCCGGAGAGGGATCCGGCCAGCCAGAAGCGGGCCTCGTCGAGGGTGCGCTGGTTCATCAGCATCACCGCCGACGTCCAGGACAGCAGCACGAGTTGGAGCACGGTGCCGCCGAGCGCGAGCCGCAGGGGATCGATGTCCCCGGCGCGGCGGGCCAGCGCCTGCGCGAACACGGCGGCGGACGCCGCACCGGCGAGCGCGAACCACACATACTGCGCAGGGTCGTTGAGCTTCAGCGCGAAGATCGCGACGACCACCGCGAAACCGGCGCCCGCGTTGATGCCGAGGGTGGTCGGCGAGGCGAGCGGGTTGCGGGTGATGCCCTGGGCCACGGCCCCGGCGACCCCGAGCGCGGCCCCGACCGCGAGGCCGATGACGGTACGCGGCAGCCGCAGTCCGGTCACCACCAGCGCGTCCCGGCCATGGCTGTGGCCGAACAGCGCGTCGGACACCGTGGACAGGGGCACCGACCGGGCGCCGAGGGCGAGGCTCAGGGCGGTGCAGAGCGCGAGGGCGCCCAGTCCGGCGAGGAACAGGGGGAGCTGTCTGAGGGCAGGGAAGGGCACACCGGTGGGTGCGGCCCGTTCGGTCGCGGTCACAAGCCGTGAGCTTAGGCTAGCCTTCCTTTAGTTTTCAAATGGCTGTGGAACGACTTTGACAGGGGGTTTCGTGATCGCGGACCGCGGAGGGCCTGCAGATCAATCTCACCAGGCGTGAAGTAAGGTAAGCCTTGCCTGTCTGGCTGTCTTTGAACTTCCTGTGCTGGAGCGCCCATGTCCGTGGCTCTGAAGACCCCGTCCGCCGGTGCCGTCACGCATGCCCTCGGCGGTGTCTACCAGAGACTGGCCGACGTGTGCGAAGCGCTGACCGTGCGGGTCGTGGAGCCGGGTGACGAGACGGCTCAAACCGGTGTCACCGCGGCCGAGTTGGGGTCGGATCCGGCCGCGCTCGACGCCTTCGTCGACGCCGAGGCGGCCCGCATCCAGGCCCGCTACGAGATCGCCGTGCGCCGTGACGTCGCCGCCTCGCGCGCCCTGCACGACTACGCCTGGACCCTCGGTGTGCTGATGGGCGGCACCTGGTACCTCGAACGGCGCGTGCCCCGGATCCGCCCCGAGGACCTGCGGCTGGATCTCGACACCGGTACGTACGCGCTCTCACCCGGCACCGAGCTCGCCTGCCTGTCCGGCGACCGGGTCGCTGCGCTTCCGGGGGTGCTGACGCTCCCTCATGAGGAGCAGCTGCGGGCCGCGTTGCGCATGGCGGTGGCCGATCACATGCGCCCGCTGCTGGCCGCGATCGGCCCCACCGCACGCCGCGGGGCGCGCTCCCTGTGGGGGATGGTCGCCGACGATCTAGTGTCCGGCATCTGGTATCTCGGGCGGATGCTGGGTCAGGAGGCAGACGCCGTGAGTGCCGCCACCGAAGTGCTGCCGATCGGCGTGCCCCCGTACCCGGCCGGCGCCGACTTCCGGTACCTGGTGGGCGACGACGGCCGACGGCACGCCACGCGCACGCGTGCCGGATGCTGCATGTTCTATGCGATCCGGCCCGCCGAGGCCTGCGGGACCTGCCCCCGCACCGGCGACGCGGAGCGACTGCGCCGACTGGAGGGCTGAGGGCCGGGGTCAGCCGGCCGTCGCCAGGAACTGCGTGGCGGCCAGCTCGGCGTACAGCGGGTCGCCGGCGACCAGTTCGCGATGGGTCCCCACCGCACGGACCCGGCCCGCGTCCATGACCACGATCCGGTCGGCCATCGTCACCGTGGACAGCCGGTGGGCGACCACGAGGACCGTCGTCGTACGGGCGACATCGGCGACGGTGTCCCGCAGCGCCGCCTCGTTGACCGCGTCGAGCTGCGAGGTGGCCTCGTCGAGCAGCAGCAGCCGTGGCCGGCGCAGCAGTGCGCGGGCGATCGCGACCCGCTGCCGCTCGCCGCCGGACAGTTTGGTGCCGCGGTGTCCCACCAGCGTGTCGAGAGCCTTCGGCAGCCGAGCGACGAGGCCGTCCAGGCGGGTCGTCTTGAGCACGCGCGTGAGGGCGTCGTCGTCCGCGTCCGGGTTGCCCAGCAGCAGATTGTCCCGCAGCGACCCCGACAGCACCGGGGCGTCCTGCTCCACGTACCCGATCGCCGACCGGAGTTGGGACAACTCCCAGTCGTGCAGGCCGCGTCCGTCGAGGGTGATGGTGCCGGACTCGGGGTCGTAGAACCGCTCGATGAGGGAGAAGACCGTGGTCTTGCCCGCGCCGGACGGGCCGACGAACGCCGTCATCCCGCGGGCCGGCACGGCGAACGTCACCCCGTGGTGGACGTACGGCAGGTCGTCGGCGTACCGGAAGCGGACGTCGTCGAAGGTGAGTTGGGCCGGTTCAGCGCCGGCGGACGGCAACGGGGCGGGCAGGTCCGCCGGCTCGGACGGCAGACTCAGCGCCTCCTGGATGCGGGCGAGGGCGGCTGCACCCGTCTGGTACTGGGTGATCGCGCCGACCACCTGCTGGATCGGGGACATGAGATAGAAGACGTACAGCAGGAACGCGACCAGTGTGCCGACCTGGATGGCGCCGGTCGCCACCCGCGCCCCGCCCACCGCGAGCACCGTGATGAACGCGATCTGCATCGCGAGACCGGCCGTATTGCCCGCCGCGGCCGACCACTTGGCGGCCCGTACGCTCTGCCGCCACGACTCCTCCGCGGCCTCGTGCAGCGTCTGCTCCTCCCGGTGCTCGGCGCCGGACGCCTTCACCGTGCGCAGCGCGCCGAGGATCCGCTCCAGCGAGGCGCCCATCACGCCGACCGCGTCCTGCGCCTGCCGGCTGGCCCGGTTGATGCGCGGCACGATCACCCCGAGGACCGTGCCCGCGCACAGGATCACGACGAGGGTGACCCCGAGCAGCACCGGATCCACCAGACCCATCATCACCACCGTCGCGACGAGCGTGAGCCCGCCCGTGCCCAGGCCGACCAGCGAGTCGGTGGTCACCTCGCGCAGCAGGGTGGTGTCCGAGGTGATGCGGGCCATCAGGTCGCCGGGTTCGCTGCGGTCCACCGCCGGGATCCGCAGCCTGAGCAGATACGACGACAGGGCGCGCCGCGCGCCGAGCACCACGGACTCCGCGGTGCGCCGCAGCACGTACGAACCGAGCGCGCCCACCGCGGCGTTGGTGACCACCAGTCCCGACATGGCCAGCAACGCGCCGGTGATGGTCCGGTCGTGCGAGAGGTCGTCGATCAACCCCTTGGCCACCAGCGGCAGCAGCAGCCCGGTGGCCCCGGTGACCAGCGACAGCAGCGCGCCGGTCAGCAGGGCCCACCGATGCGGTCGTACGTAGGCGAGGAGCAGCCGCCAGGCAGGCGGGTGGGTCTCGGTGTCTGCGATGCTCACGGCGCTCCTCGGCAGTCGTGCGGAGCATTCAGGCTACGTCGGCCGCCGCCCCGAGGAGTGGCCGGTCGAGGGCGGTCGACAGCGTGAACGCCCCGGGCAGGCACTCCCGGACCATCCGCACCAGTACGTCCGACGGCCCCAGTTCGAGCCAGGTCGTGGTTCCGTCGCGGTGCAGCCGGTCGACCGCGTCCGCGCAGCGCACCGGGTCACCTACCTCCCACACCCAGAACTCCGCTTCGGTCGCCTCGGCGCCGACGGGCGCGACGGGCGCGACGGGCGCGGCGGTCACGGCGGACCCGAGCGGGATCCGCGGGACGTGGCGGACCTGGACCTGACCGTCCTGTACGGCGTCACGATCGCGCCCTTCGACGAGATCGGCCTGCGCACGGCCGTCCTCGCGGCGGACCACGCGGACGTGGTGCTGATCGAGCCCGGCCTGCCCGGCACCTCGGCCCGGCAGGTCGCCGAGACCCTGGTGCACGTGCCGCATCGGCTGCTCACCCTCGGCGGGGCGGACGGGCTCGACGAGCAGGTCGTCGCCCGGGTCGTGCGGGAGTTCTTGCGGTGAGCGGCGGCGCCGGACCGCCGTCACCGTTACTGATCAGTTACCCGTAGGGTCGGAGGGAGGGACATCTGCCGACGAAAGGGTTCAACACCATGGCGCAGGAAGTACGCGGCGTGATCGCACCGGGCAAGGGCGAGCCGGTGCGGGTGGAGACGATCGTCGTGCCCGATCCCGGGCCAGGCGAGGCCGTGGTGAAGATCCAGGCCTGCGGGGTCTGTCACACCGACCTGCACTACAAGCAAGGCGGCATCAGCGACGACTTCCCCTTCCTGCTCGGTCATGAGGCCGCGGGCGTGGTGGAGGCGGTGGGCGAGGGCGTCACCGACGTCGCGCCCGGTGACTTCGTGATCCTCAACTGGCGTGCGGTGTGCGGGAACTGCCGGGCCTGTCTGCGTGGACGCCCCTGGTACTGCTTCAACACCCACAACGCCGGGCAGAAGATGACCCTCGCCTCGACCGGGCAGGAACTCTCCCCGGCGCTGGGCATCGGGGCGTTCGCGGACAAGACGCTGGTCGCCGCGGGGCAGTGCACGAAGGTCGACCCGAGCGTGGCCCCGCAGGTCGCCGGGCTGCTGGGCTGCGGGGTGATGGCCGGCATCGGCGCGGCCATCAACACCGGCAACGTCGGCCGGGGCGACACGGTCGCGGTCATCGGCTGCGGTGGCGTCGGCGATGCGGCCGTCGCCGGGGCGAACCTGGCCGGCGCGGCGAAGATCATCGCCGTGGACATCGACGACCGCAAGCTGGAGACCGCCCGCTCGATGGGCGCCACCCACACCGTCAACTCGCGCGAGAACGACCCGGTGGAGGCGATCCGCGAACTGACCGGCGGCTTCGGCGCCGACGTGGTCATCGAGGCGGTCGGCCGCCCGGAAACCTACAAGCAGGCCTTCTACGCCCGCGACCTGGCCGGCACCGTCGTCCTGGTCGGCGTGCCGACCCCGGAGATGAAGCTGGAACTGCCGCTGCTGGACGTCTTCGGACGCGGCGGCGCGCTGAAGTCCTCCTGGTACGGCGACTGCCTGCCCTCCCGCGACTTCCCCATGCTCATCGACCTGCACCTCCAAGGCCGCCTGGACCTCGGGGCGTTCGTCACCGAGACCATCCAACTCACCGACGTGGAGAAGGCGTTCGAGCGGATGCACCACGGCGACGTACTGCGCTCGGTGGTGATGCTGTGATGGCCGCACGCATCGAACACCTCGTCACCTCCGGCACCTTCAGCCTGGACGGCGGCACCTGGGAGGTGGACAACAACGTGTGGATCGTCGGCGACGACCACGAGGTCATCGTCATCGACGCGGCCCACGACGCCGACGCCATCGCCGAAGCCGTCGGCGACCGCCGCCTGACGGCCATCGTGTGCACCCACGCCCACAACGACCACATCGACGCCGCACCCGCCCTCGCCGACCGCACCGGCGCCACCATCTGGCTGCACCCCGACGACCTGCCGCTGTGGAAGCAGACCCACCCCGACCGGGACCCCGACGCCCACCTGGTCGACGGCCAGGTCATCGAGGCCGCGGGCGCCGACCTCACCGTGCTGCACACTCCCGGGCACGCGCCGGGCGCCGTCTGCCTCTACGACCCCGCACTGGCCACGGTCTTCACCGGCGACACCCTCTTCCAGGGCGGCCCCGGCGCGACCGGCCGCTCCTACTCCCACTTCCCGACGATCATCGACTCGATCCGCGAGCGCCTGCTCACCCTCCCGCCCGACACCAAAGTCCTTACGGGCCACGGCGATTCGACCACCATCGGCGCCGAGGCCCCGCACTTGGAGAAATGGATCGCTCGTGGCCATTGAGCGCTCCTAGGATCACGTTCCATGACCTCCGGAACCCTCGAAGACCTCCATGGCGTACGTGTCCTGCGCTGCGCCCCCGACGGCCCGCCCCTCGACGGTGAACGAGCCGCGCTCGATCTCATCGGCGACGCGATGGGACGGGAGGCGGAGCTGGTCGCGGTGCCCGTCGACCGGGTGGCGGACGAGTTCTTCCGGCTGCGGTCGGGAGTCGCGGGTGCGGTCATGCAGAAGTTCGTGAACTACCGGGTGCGCCTCGTCGTCGTGGGCGACCTCTCACGGCACCTCGCCGACAGCTCGGCCCTGCGCGACTTCGTCCACGAGACGAATCAGGGCGGCCACATCTGGTTCCTGGCGGACGACGACGCCCTCGACGCGAAGCTGCGGCCGGCCGGGTGACCGCCCAAGGCTCACCGTAAAAGGCGACAGAAGATGTCCGGCTTCCCCGGCACCCTCGACAGCGACAGCACTCGGCAGTGACCACAGTCGTAGGGAAACGGGAGGCCGGACATGTCCGCACCGCTGAAGGGCAAGGTGGCGCTCGTCGCTGGGGCGACGCGTGGCGCGGGCCGCGGGATCGCGGTGGAACTCGGCGCGGCCGGCGCCACGGTCTACGTCACCGGACGCACCACCCGCACGCAGCGCTCCGAGTACGACCGCCCCGAGACCATCGAGGACACCGCCGACCTCGTCACCGGGGCGGGCGGCCAGGGCATCGCCGTACCCACCGACCACCTCGACCCCGCACAGGTCCGCACTCTCGTGGACCGCATCGCGGACGAACAGGGCCGCCTCGACGTCCTCGTCAACGACATCTGGGGCGGCGAGAACCTCTTCGAATGGGAGAGCCCCGTCTGGGAGCACGACCTCGACAAGGGACTCAGGCTGCTGAGGCTCGCCGTCGAGACCCACGCGATCACCAGCCACCACGCCCTGCCCCTGCTCCTGCGCCACCCCGGAGGCCTGGTCGTCGAGGTCACCGACGGAACCGCCGAGTACAACCGCGACAACTACCGCGTCTCCTTCTTCTACGACCTCGCCAAGGCGTCCGTGCTGCGCATGGCCTTCGCCCTGGGCCACGAACTCGGACCGCGCGGCGCGACCGCCGTGGCGCTCACCCCGGGCTGGCTGCGCTCGGAGATCATGCTCGGCCATTTCGGCGTACGGGAGGACAACTGGCGCGACGCCCTCGAACGCGTCCCCCACTTCGCCATCTCCGAGACCCCGCGCTACGTGGGCCGCGCCGTCGCCGCCCTCGCGGCCGATCCCGACGTGGCCCGATGGAACGGGGACTCCCTCTCCAGCGGCTCACTCGCCCAGGAGTACGGCTTCACGGACCTCGACGGCAGCCGCCCGGACGCCTGGCGCTATCTCGTCGAGGTGCAGGACGCGGGGAAGCCGGCCGACACGGACGGATACCGCTGAGATCAGGCGGAGTTCACCGGCGGCAGCACCCAGTGGGCCGAGTGGCCGGGCGGCAGCGCCAGATCGTCGCGTACGGCCGCGTAGTAGCCCTGGCGCCCGGCCCTCTGCCGCTCCAGCAGGTCCTGCCACGCCTCCGGATCGTGCGTGCCCTCGCGCAGGAACTGCTCCATCCCCAACACCGTGGTGACCCAGATCCGCGCCTTCTCCACCACCTCCGCGCTGCCCAGCAGGAGCAGCGTCTCGCCGGCCGGATCCCGTGCGGAAGCGGCCTCGGCGAGCAGCGGGGTCGCCTCCTCGGGCGAAAGGGGGTGCGGATGCGGGTCGTTGCCGAGGTGGGACGCCACCCGGTAGGAGAGCGTGACCGTCTTCTTCAGGACCCGCGCGTAGTCGGTGTACACGGCCAGCCGCCGCTCCTCCCACCGCGCCGCCCGCTCCCGCCTGAACCGCACCCGGTCCCCCCGTACGACCGCCAGATAGGAACCGAGCGCGCCGATCACGACACCGATGAGCGCGGGGAGTTGCTGTATGAACGCCGACATGGGCGCACGCTATCTGCCGCGAAGATCGTCCGGGGAGTAGGTTCGGCCCATGGCTGACACGAAGCGCTTCGAGGGGTACGGGGTTGTGGTCACCGGCGCCGCCCGCGGCATCGGCGCCGCTGTCGCCCGGCGGCTGGCCGAGGAGGGGGCGCGGGTGCTGGTGACCGACGTCGATCCGCCCGAGGCGGAGAAGACCGCGACCGCGCTGCGCGAACAGGGCCTCGCCGCCGAGGCGTTGGCGTGCGACGTGGGTGACCTGGCATCCGTGGAGGCGGCCGTCGCGCACGCCGTCCACGCCTTCGGCTCGCTGGACGTCCTCGTCAACTGCGCGGCCAACTGCACCCCCGACACCCCGCTCTTCGAGGACGGTCCGGACGACGCGTGGGCCCGCGACCTCGACATCACCCTGACTGGAACGTACCGCTGCTGCCGCGCCGCCCTCCCGCACCTGGCCGCCTCCGGCCGCGGCGCCGTCGTCAACATCGGCTCCGTCAACGCCCTGCAGGACTTCGGCAACCACGCCTACAGCGCCGCCAAGGCCGGCCTGGTCTCCCTCACCCGCACCATGGCCGCGCACGTCGCCGCACGAGGCGTCCGCGTGAACCTCGTGGTGCCGGGCACGGTGCGCACCTCGGCGTGGGAGGGCCGTGACGACGAGCTCGAGGCCATGCGCGCGCTCTACCCTCTCGGCCGGGTCGGCGAGCCGGCCGACATCGCCGCCGCCGTCGCCTTCCTCGCCTCCCGTGACGCGGCCTGGGTCACCGGCACCTCGCTCACGGTCGACGGCGGCGTCACCGCGGTCAACACGGGGTTCCTCACCGCGACGCGGCAGAACAGGGATGCCTGAGAGACCCCAGGGGGCGGCGGTGGTCCCTGGGGCAATCATCACGCTGTGACCTGCGGCACTGCGAATGTCACCGTTTCGTCGCATCGTGAGAAAGCCTTGCAACCGATCGCGCCGGACGCCGGTCTAGCTGGCAAGAGATCGCAGATCGGACGACCCGACCGCAAGAAAGGCAAGGCCGGCCATGGGGGACATACGCAGACGGGGAGCCGTCGTACTCGGGATCACCGGACTGGTGGCACCGCTCGCACTCGCACTGGGCACCGCGCCCGCACAGGCGGCCACGAGCTGCACCACGAGTACCGGGCCCTACCAGAAGCAGGTGGAGAAGTTCCTCGGCCTGACCGTCGACGGCAGGCAGTCCACCATCGACTGCAAGGCCATCAAGGCCTTCCAGACCAAGCACGGCATCACCCCGAACATCGGCTACGCGGGTTCCGTCACCTGGGGCGTGATGGATCTCATGAACAAGCAGAAGGCCGTCGGGACAAACCCCAACAAGGACGGCAAGTGCCCGGTCAACAAGGGCCGCATCGCCTGCGTGAACCTCACCCTCCAGCTCAGCTGGATCCAGGACGGCAACAAGCTCGTCTACGGCCCCGTCCCGGTCCGTACCGGCCGTGACGGCTATGAGACCCGCACCGGCCTGAAGAAGATCTACTGGCGGGACATCGACCACGTCTCGAGCATCTACCACGTGTCGATGCCCTACAGCCAGTTCTTCGACGGCGGCCAGGCCTTCCATTCGGTGGGCCTCAGCATGTGGAACCCGCCGGGCTCGCACGGCTGCGTCAACATGACCCCCACCACGGCCAAGAAGTACTGGTCGCTGCTGAAGACGGGCGACGACGTCTTCGTCTACGGCCGCAAGCCGGGCACCTGACGCACAGCGCGGGCACCCGGCTCGCCGGGCGTCACAACGCGGGCGCGTCCCCGAAGTCCGGGATCTCCAGCCTGACCCCGCCCTGCCGTGCCGAATCGTGCGCGACGATGCCCGGCAGGGTGTAGCGGGCGGCCACCCACGCGTTCACCGACGGCAGCGACCGTGTGTTCACGGCGGTCACGAAGTCGTCGACCAGGAAGTGGTGGCTGCCCTCATGCCCGTTGTGCAGGTTGTCGAACGCCCGCGGCAGCCGCGCCCGGTCGTGCACCGGCGCCGAACCCGAGGTGAACGCGGCCCGCAGGTCCGGCGCGATGTGCTGGAGTGACGGATCGTCAGGAGACATGGTGGGCTTGGGTTCCAGTAGTTCGCTGATGTCCTTCACCCCCTTCTTGTCCTGCCACAACGCCACCGTCGCGAGCTGCTCCATGCTCGCGTCGGTGCCGAAGAAGCGGAAACGCGACTCCCGGATGTGCGAGGGATAGCCGACCCGCCGGAACTCGTTCGTGCGGAACGAACCGCCGCCCGCCACCTCGAACAGCGCGGTCGCGTTCGAGAGGTCGTTGCCGAACTGGCTGACGTCCTTGTCGAAGACGCCGTCGCCCCGGTCGTCGACCACACCGATCGCCGACACGCTCACCGCGTGCGTCTGCCAGGCGCCGAGGACGCCACCCACCGAGTGCGTGGGGTAGAGCAGCGGGGGATAGCTGGCGGTCTGCTTCCAGTTCTCGCCGCCGCTGTACTGGTACGCCTCGTAGAACCCCAGGTCCATGTCGTGGACGTAGTCGCCCTCCGCGTAGAAGATCCGCCCGAACGCGCCCTCGGCGATCTGGTTGCGGGCGTGCACGGTCGCCGGGTTGTACTGGCTGGTCTCACCCATCATGTACGTCAGCCCGGTCGCCTTGACCGCGTCGATGATCGCCGCGATCTCCTCCGTGGCGATCGCCATGGGAACCGCGGAGTACACGTGCTTGCCGGCGCCCAGGCCCTGCAGCACCAGCGGGCCGTGCGTCCAGCGCTGGGTGAAGATCGCGACGGCGTCCACGGCCGGGGACTCCAGCATGGCCTCGTACGAGGGGAAGGTGCCCGCCAACCCCTGGGCGGCGGCGAGTTGTTCCGCCCGTTCGGGCAGGAGATCGGTGACGTAGACGTCGCTGACCCCGGGGTGGGCCTGGAAAAGAGTGGCGAACTGGCCGGAGAACTGGCCGGCACCGACGATGCCGATCGAGAACGACATGTAAGGCGTGTCCTTCACTGGTCGAGAATCAGGTTGATCTGGCTGTTGGTCTGGTCGAGGCTGCGCACGGACTTGCCGTTGCCGTAGATGTCCTGCATCTGCGGGTGCATGAGTGCGTACACATCGGCCGCGTAGTTGGTGATCGGATAGGAGAAGGTCGTGAAGTCCTTCTTGTCGGCGACCGGCTCGGTGAAGGCCGTGACGTCGATGCCCTTCTTCTTGTACGCCGCCACCGCGGCCTCAGTGCCGTCGGGCGTGGCGGGGAAGACGATGCCGTAACTCCCCACCGTCTTCTGGCACTCGTCCGACGACAGGTACTTCACCCACTTCTTCGCCCCGGCCATGTTGTGGGCGTTCTTGGTGATGGAGTCGGCGAGACCGTTCATCATGGTGGCGCGCCTGCCGGTGGGGCCCTCGGGGGTGAGAGCGGTGGCGATCTTCATGCCCTTGAATCCGGCGTACGTCGAGATCATCCACGCCCCGTCGAGGGCGGACGCCGCCTTGCCCGCGGCGACCTGCGTGTTGGCCTGGTTGGACTGGGAGTTGTAGTCGGTGAAGGGGGCCATGAACCCCTTCTTCGACAGCCCGAAGTACCACTTGATCACCGACTGGAACTTCTCGCTGTCGTACTGGTACTTCGTGCCCCACCGCTTCTTGTCGGTGTAGGTCCAGCCCGCGGAGGCGGCGAAGTTGCTCCACTGCGTCTGGCCGTCGCCGTCACCGCCACCGTTGGTGGCGAGGCCGTAGACCTTGACGTGCTTCTTGTCGAAGCCGGGCTCGTCACCCCGCTTGCCGTTCCGGTCGACGGTGAGGTGTGCGACGGCCTTCTCGAAGGTGCCGCCGTCCTTCGGGTTCCACGACAGGTCGTCGAGCTGATCTGCCGTGAGTCCGGCGGCCGTTGCCAGCTTGGTGTTGTAGAAGAGGGCGACCGTGTCCCAGTCCTTCGGAGCGCCGTAGCGATGGCCGTCCTGGCCCATCCAGTTGGCGGCCAGGCCGGGTTGGTAGTCCGACGCGTCAATACCGAGGTCGTCGAGCGGCTCGAGCACCTTCAGGTCGGCGAACTGGCCGAACTTCTGGATGTGGTCGGTGAACACGTCCGGCTGGGTACCGGCGATGAAGCTCGCGGTGAGCTTGGTCCAGTAGTCGTCCCAGCCCAGTTGGGTGATCTTGACCTTGAGCCCCGGGTTCTCTTTCTCGAAGTCCTTCGCACAGGCCTGGTAGGCCGGTTGCTGGTTGGCGTCCCACAGCCAGTACGACACCGTGTTCGCCGAAGAGCCGGTGCCGCCGCCCTTCGCGCAGCCGCTCACCAGGGACAGCGCGAGAGCCCCGGTCACCGCCACGACCGTACGCATACGAATCCGCATGTCCGCTCCCTCACTTGATCCCGGTGAAGCTGATGGAGCTGACGATGCGGCGCGCGAAGAACCCGAAGAGCAGCAGCATCGGCAGAGCCGCGATGAGGGTCGCCGCCATCAGGCCCGACCAGTCGACGCCGGACGACGGGGTCTGCGCCCGGAAGATGGCGAGAGCGACCGTCAGCACCCGGGAGCTGTCGCTGTACGACACCATCAGCGGCCAGAAGTAGTCGTTCCAGGACGTGATGTACGTCAGCACGGCCAGCGTCAGGATCGGCGTGGACGCCATCGGCAGCAGCACCCGGAAGAAGATCCGCACCTTTCCCGCACCGTCGAGGAGGGCCGCCTCCTCCACCTCCCGCGGCACGTTCATGAAGAACTGCCGCAGGAAGAAGATCGCGAACGGCGTCATGAACATCGTTGGCAGGGCGATGCCCAACAGCGTGTCCACCAGGCCGAGTTGCTTGATGAGGACGAAGTTCGGCAGCAGGGTGAAGATGGTCGGCACCATCAGCCCGGCGAGGAAGAGGCCGAACACCTTGTCCCGGCCGCGCCAGCGCAGCCGCGCGAAGGCGTAGGCGGCCATGGCGGAGAAGAAGATCTGGCAGACGGTGATCAGCGTCGAGACGACCACCGAGTTGAGCAGATAGCGCCAGAACTTCAGCCCGCCGCCCGCGCCTCCCTGCGCGATCGCCTCCTTGGTGGACTCCAGGCCCAGCGCCCGGGCGAAGCCGGTGCCGGTCAGGTCGACCGGCAGCGGATCGGTCGGGTGGGCGTTCAGGCCGGCGTTCGAGGACAGCGCGGTGCGCAGGATCCAGTAGAACGGCAGCAGGGTGATGAGCATGATCGCGGCCATCACGGCCCAGGCCACGATCCGGCCGGGGGTCAGGCGTCGCCCGACGGGCCGTACGCCCGTCTGTGTCGTTGGAGCGGTCACAGCAGCCATGTCGACTCCTTCCGGTCAGCCGAGGTCGGTCTGGCCGGCCCGGGTGAGCCGGTACTGGAGGATGGTGATCGCGCTCAGGACCACCAGCAGGGCCACGGACATCGCGGACGCGTAGCCGAACTGGAAGCGGGCGAACGCCGAGCCGTAGATGTAGTACTGGAGCACGTTGGTGGCGTTCGCCGGTCCGCCCGCGGTCGTCACGGCGACCGTGTCGAACACCTGGAACGAACCGATCACCGTCATGATCAGCACGACCGCGAGGACCGGCCGCAGCAGCGGCATCGTGATGCGCCAGAACATCCGCCACTCGCTCGCCCCGTCGACCCGCGCCGCCTCGTACATGTCGTTCGGGATGGCCTGCAGACCGGCGAACAGCAGCAGCGCGGTGTAGCCGACGTGCCGCCACACGTTGATCAGCGCGATCGTCGGGATCGCCCAGGTCTCGTCGGCCAGGAACGGGATGCGGTCGAAGCCCAGGCCGCTGATGATCTGGTTGCCGATCCCCAGCTGGTTGTCCAGGATCCAGAGCCAGACGAGGCCCGCGACGACGTTCGACATCAGGTACGGCGTCAGGACGATCCCGCGCAGCACCGCCGACTGCGTCAGCCGCTGCAGCAGGACGGCGATCGCGAGCGCCGCCACCGTCTGGACCCCGATGTTGATCATCACGTACTCGACGGTGACCTTCAACGAGTCCCAGAAGATGGGGTCGTGGACCATCCGCACGTAGTTGTCCAGGCCCACCCACTCGGCCGGAGTGAGCAGGTTGAAGCGGGTGAAGCTCAGGTAGATGCCGCGCAGCGTCGGCCAGAGCAGGAAGACCGTGAAGCCGATCAGCGCCGGCGCGATGAACACCGCGGCCAGCCGCCCGTCGCCCCCGTTCTCACGGGCCTTGGCCTGCCTCGTCCGCTGCCTGCTCCTGGCCCCCTCCGCGCCGCTCAGCGGCAGACGCGACGGGGGACTGCTGGAGGCGATGGTCATCGGGAGACTCCCTTGTCTGCGCCGTTTCGTCCTCGGGTTCACTTACTTTTGGCGCGAAAGAATCCTGCCGTCAAGGGGCCGGTCGACATCTCTTTGTGGGAGGCTTGTGTGTGCCAACCTGACCTGGTTGCTTTTATGGCGAAAGAAATCATGTGGGAGTCTGACCTTCATGACCACAGTTGCCGCCAGCTGGCTTCCGCTGAGCCCCGGTGAGCGCTCGGTGGCGATCGAGGTGCTCGTCCACGGCCCGCTGTCGCGCACCGAGCTCGCCCGGCGGCTCGACCTCTCCGCGGGCAGCCTCACCCGGCTGACCAAGCCGCTGATCGAGTCGGGCCTGCTGATCGAGGCGGCCGAGTCCGGAACCCCGGCGGAGGTGCGCCAGGGCCGCCCCTCGCAGCCGCTGGCCGTCGTCGCCGAGTCCCGCTTCTTCATCGGCTTCAAGATCACCGAGGACATGGTCTACGGCGTCGTCACCACGCTCAGGAGCGACATCGTCGCCCGCCACGACCGCCCGCTCACCACCCACGAACCGGCCGAAGTCGCCGACCTGCTCGCGGAGATGGCGGCCGAGCTGGCCCGCGCCCACCCGCGCCTCGCCGGCATCGGCATCGGTGTGGGCGGTCTCGTCGAGGACCGTGCCGTGGTGGGGGAGTCACCCTTCCTGCAATGGCGGGACGTCCCGCTGGCCGGGCTCGTCGAGGAGCGCACCGGGCTGCCCGTCGTCGTCGAGAACGACGTCGCCGCCCTCGTCGAGGCCGAGACCTGGTTCGGGGCGGGCCGCGGCCTGGACCGCTTCATCGTCCTCACCATCGGCGCCGGTATCGGCTACGGGCTGGTCCTGGGCGGCAAGCGGGTGCCCTGTGCCGAGGAGGACCGCGGATTCGGCCGTCACTGGATCATCAACCCCAACGGGCCGCTCACCCCCGACGGTGAACGCGGCAGCGCCGTCTCGCTGCTGACCATCTCCAGCATCCGTTACCAGGTCCGCGCCGCCACCGGCCGCGACCGGACGTACGAGGAGATCCTCGCCCTCGCCGCCGCCGGTGAACCCATGCCCGCCCGCATCGTCGACGAGGCGGCGCGCGCTCTGGGCACCCTCGTCGCCCAGATCGCCAACTTCGCGATACCGCAGAAGATCCTGCTCGCCGGCGAGGGCGTCGGGCTGATGGATGTGGCGGGCGACACGGTACGGGAGACGATCACCGCCCAACGGCATCCGATGGCGGCCCCGGTCCCCCTGGAGACCAAGGTGTCCGACTTTCACGACTGGGCCCGTGGCGCCGCCGTCCTGGCGATCCAGGTCCTCGTGCTGGGGGCCGCGGAAGTGTGAACTCGTGGGTGGGCCTTGACAGATGGACGTGATCAGTAACACGGTCCGTTATGTCCGATTGATTCCAGGTTACTCACATCGCCTTCACCTGCGGAGCCTTATGCTTCACATCATGTCCACCACTGTTGAAACCTCCTCCGAGCGATCGGCTGCCGAGGTCAACGAGGAGATCCGGGCCCTGTGGCGCCGGTCGGGCGGGACACTGAGCGTCGAGCAGCGCGAGGAGTACCAGCGCCTCGTCCTGGAGTGGGCCGCCGCGGGCACCCAGCCGGCGCGGGCGGCCTGAGCAACACCTGAGCCCGCCCCGCATCGGAGTCCCGAACCGGGGCCCGGACCGGATGGGCCCCCTCCTCGTATTGGCCTCGGCAGTCTGCTACGGCATCGTCGACCTCGCCGGCGGGCCGCTCCTCGCCGCGGTGCCGCCGCCTTCTTCGATCCGGCCGAGGCCGACCTCCACGCTCCGCTGACGTATCGGCGCGGGCGGCCGGCGGTCGGCCCGGTCCGTCAGTTCCAGGTTGCCGAGTAGTAGCGCCGGTACTCCTTGCGGTCCTTCTCGGCGCGGATGTAGCGGGTGGCGACCAGCGCCAGCAGGCTGCCCCCGATGACCAGCATCCCGGGGCCGATGTTCTTGGGATTCGCGAGCTTGGCCAGCAGCGTCGAGCCGTCCACGATGCCCGACACGGGAGCCGAGGAGCCGGGCGAGGCCGCGCCGGGTGCGATCGCGCTGTGCGTGGCCGAGGCGGACGGGGCGGGCGTCGGCGAGGCGCTCTGCCCCGCGGCCGCCTGCTTCGACACGATCATCTGGACGCCGAGCGCCTGCATCGCCTTCGTCACCGGCTGGAAGAACGTCGTACCGCCCGAGGTGCAGTCGCCGCTGCCGCCCGAGGTCACGCCCAGCGCGATGCCCTCGGAGAACAACGGGCCACCGCTGTCCCCGGGTTCGGCGCACACGTTCGTCTCGATGAGGCCGGTGACCGTGCCCTCCGGGTAGTTGACCGTGGCGTCGAGCCCCTTGACCTCGCCGTCGTGCAGTCCGCTGGTGCTGCCGCTGCGGAACACCCGCTCCCCGACGGCCGGATCGCCGACACCGGTGATGCGCACGCCGTTGCCCTTGCCGATGGCCACGATGTCGGCACCGGCGCCCGCTGTGCCGTTCGCGTACTGGACCAGGGAGAAGTCGCTGCCGGGGAAGTTCTGCTGAACCGTCCTGCCCAGCTGCTGGTTGCCCCGGTCGTCCGCGAACCAGATGGATCCGGTCGGCCCGCAGTGCCCGGCGGTGAGGATGAAGTCGCTCTTCCCGTCGGTCACGTTGAAACCGGCCGAGCAGCGCCCGCCGGTCGACAGGATCGGCGACGCCCCGTTGAGCCGGGTCGTGAAGGTGCCCTGGGTGCGCTCCATACGGACGTAACTGCCGATGCCGCCGGCGACCTTGGTCATGCTCGACCAGTCGGTGGCCGAGACGGTGCTGTCGGCCTGCACCACCACCTGATTGGTCTGGTAGTCCATGACCCACGCCGTGCCCGCCACCCGGGGTGCCGAACGCAGCGTCGACGTCGCCGCCTTGAGCTCGTTCATGCTGTGGCCGACCATCTTCGCCTGGACACCCGCGCGCTTGACCGCGGCCGCCGCCTCGTCGTCGGTCACCGCGACGACCGGACGCCCGTCCGCGCCGATCCAGGTGCCCGCCGTACGGGCGGTGCCGAGCTCGGACACGAGCGCGGCACCGGGGTTGTCCGAGGTGTCCGAAGCGCTGAGGGGGAGGGCGGAGGTACCGGGAGTCTCGCTCGCCATGGCGGCCTGCGTCACCATCGCTCCTCCCAGGAGGAGTCCGCCGACGGCCGCCAGCCGCGTCACTCGCCGGACGATCCGTCGTCGTGCGTGCCTCATGCATGGCTCCCGAACCCGAACGCGCGGCGTCAACGCCGCGGGGCCCTCCGGTCGTTGAGCACCCTCACTCCATACGTGTCAGAGGCCGATCGCGTTCACCGAGCGGGCGATCTTCTCACCGCTTGCGACCCACCCCGCCGTACAGGGCCACTTCCTGCGGCCGGCCCGCGTTCGCCTGCTCGGGCCGCCAGTGCGAGCACGAGACCACGCCCGGTTCCAGGAGCTCCAGGCCGTCGAAGAACCGGGCCACGGCCTCGGGGGTGCGCTGAGTCAGCGCCGGTGTGCCGTGCTCGTTCCAGAACCGGACCGCCCCGTCCACCTCGTGCGACGCCGGGCTCGTGATCGTGTGGGACAGGACGAGATGGCTGCCGGACGGCAGCGCGTCCATCAGCCGCCGCACGATGCCGTACGGGTCCTCGTCCTCGCCGAGGAAGATCACCACCCCGAGCAGCATCAGGGCCACGGGCTGCGTGAGGTCGAGCGTGTCGGCGGCCCGTTCCAGGATCGACTCGACGTTGCGCAGGTCGTCGTCCAGATGGTCCGTGCGGCCCTCGGGCGAACTGATGAGCAGGGCGCGGGCGTGCGCCAGCACGAGCGGGTCGTTGTCGACGTAGACGATCCGCGCGTCCGGGGCCAGCCGCTGGGCGACCTCGTGCGTGTTGTCGGCGGTGGGCAGGCCGGTGCCTATGTCGAGGAACTGCCGGATGCCCGCCTCGGCCACGAGGTGACGCACGGCCCGTCCCAGGAAGAGGCGGTCGGCGCGGGCGTACTCGCTGATCGCCGGATGGAGTTCGCGGATCCGGTCGCCGGCCACGCGGTCGACCTCGTAGTAGTCGCCGCCGCCGAGCCAGTAGTTCCAGACCCGGGCCGAGTGCGGGCGCAGTGTGTCGATGCGTCTGCGCAGTGACGCGGCCAGGTCTTCGGTGGCTGCCGGGTTCTCCGTCACGGGCTCTGCTCCTGGAGTGCCTGGTAGTGAGACGTGGGGGGCGTCAACCGGCAATCTAGACGGAGGAGTTGATGTTTGCCGAGGGTGCGGGAAGGGTGTTTTCTCCCACGAGGAGCGCCCAGCCGGCCTCGTCGCCCTCCGTCAGATGCATATGAGCGGCTCCGTACACCGGTCCCTCGGGCGAGAGCAGCCATTCCAGAACCGGCCGGTGTTTCTCCCGCAGCAGCTGGAACGCCTTGTACTCCTGAGCGGGCGAGCGAATCCGGTCACGGATCTCCTTCACGTACGCGCCCGCGGTATCGACGGGCAGCCCCACACTCGCGTGCGCGAACACGGCGGTGTTCCCGGCGACGAGATTCTCGCCGTCCGATCCCGACTCGTCGCAGCCGACTTCCAGCTCGTTCCAGGTCACACCGGAGCCCCCTATCTTGTGCCCCATGACCAGGATCCCGCACGGCACGTCCGGTGAACCGAATCCGCTGCGCGCACTCTCCCTCGACCGACTCCGATGTCGTACGAGCATGAAATGGCGCACCTACCCGGCCGACGTGCTGCCCCTGTGGGTGGCCGAGATGGACGTACCCCTCGCCGAACCCGTCGTCCGCGCGCTCACCGACGCGCTCGCCCTCGGCGACACCGGCTATCCGGCCGGCACCGCCTACGCGGAGGCGCTCGCCGCGTTCGCCGACAAGCGGTGGGGGTGGGACGGGCTCGCCGTGGAGCGCACGGCGATCGTGCCGGACGTCATGCTCGGCGTCGTCGAGATGCTCAGACTCGTCACCGGACACGGAGACCCGGTGGTCGTGAACCCGCCCGTGTACCCGCCGTTCTTCCAGTTCATCGGGCACATGGACCGGCAGGTCGTCGAGGCCCCGCTCGGCGCGGACCGGCGCATCGACCTCGGCGCGCTGGAGGAGGCCTTCCAGGAGGCGGTGGCGGGTGGACGCCGGGCCGCCTACCTGCTGTGCAGCCCGCACAACCCCACCGGCACCGTGCACACCACCGGCGAACTGACCGCCGTCGCCGCCCTCGCCGACCGGTACGGCGTGCGCGTGGTCGCCGACGAGATCCACGCCCCGCTGACCGCCGCGGGCGTGGACTTCGTGCCGTACCTGAGCGTCCCCGGCGCGGAGAACGGACTGTCGCTCATGTCCGCGTCGAAGGCGTGGAACCTGGCGGGCATCAAGGCCGCGCTCGCCGTCGCGGGCCCCGCGGCCGCCGCCGACCTCGCCCGGCTGCCCGAGGAAGTCAGCCACGGCCCGAGCCACCTCGGTGTCATCGCCCACACGGCCGCCCTGAGCGAGGGCACCGCCTGGCTGGACGCCCTGCTCGCCGGCCTCGACGACAACCGGCGTCTGCTCGCCGACCTGCTCGCCGCGCACCTCCCGGCCCTCGCCCACCGCCCGGGCGAGGCCACCTTTCTGGCCTGGCTCGACTGCCGTGCGCTGGGACTCGGTGACGATCCGGCGGACGTCTTCCTCGAGCGGGGGAGGGTGGCCCTGAACTCCGGGATCCCCTTCGGGACCGGCGGGACGGGCCACGTACGCCTGAACCTGGCGACCTCACCCGAGGTCATCACGGAGGGCGTGCGGCGGATGGCGGCGGCGGTCGGCTGAGCCGCGTCGCGGGTCGGGTGTCATGGACACGTTTCAGCACTGCATGATGACCCCATGCGTGTGCTGATGCCGCTCCCCGACCACGACTTCGACGTCACCGAGGTCGCCGTGCCCTGGCGGGTGCTCACCGACGCCGGGCACGAGGTCGTCTTCGCCACCGAGAGCGCCGGCACCCGGCCCGCGGCGGACCCGCGCCTGCTGACCGGCGTGCTCTTCGGGCAGCTCGGCGCCGAGGACGAGCCCAGACGGTTCTACGAACAGCTCACCGCTGCCCCGGAGTTCACCGCCACCGCCGCCTGGGCCGACGTGGACGTGACGGCGTACGACGGACTGCTGCTGCCGGGCGGACACGCGCCCGGCATGCGGCAGTACCTCGGCTCCCAGCAGCTGCAACAGCAGGTCGCCTGGTTCTGGGCGCTGGGCCGGCCGGTCGGCGCGATCTGCCACGGAGTGCTGGTCCTGGCCCGGACCCAGGACCCCGACACGGGGCGCGGCATCCTGGCGGACCGCCGGACGACCTGCCTGCCCAAGTACATGGAACGCACCGCCTACCTGAGCACCGCCTGGCGCCTCGGCCGCTACTACCGCACCTACCCGGCCTATGTGGAGGACGAGGTCCGCTCCGCCCTCGCCGATCCGGCCGCCCAGTTCGAGCGCGGCCCCCGGGTGCTCACACAGCGCGGCACGGCGAGCGACGACACGCACGCCTTCGTCGTCCAGGACGGCACCTATCTCTCGGCACGCTGGCCGGGGGACGCCTACCTCTTCGCCCGCCGCTACGTCGAACTCCTCGGTGCGTCGGCCCGAGCCTAGACTTCCCTGTATGGACGACACGTCGCTGGAGCGGCTGGGCACGGGCAACTACCTGCTGATCACCAGCTACCGCAAGAACGGCACCCCGGTCGCCACCCCGGTGTGGGTGGTGCGTGACGGCGACACGCTCGGTGTGTGGACGGTCGCCGACTCCTGGAAGGTCAAGCGGATCCGGGCCCGCGGCGACATCCTCGCCGGCCCCTGCGACCTGCGCGGCAACCCGACCGGAGCCCAGATCCCGGCCACCGCCGAGATCGTCGACGAGGCCACCGTCGCCCGCTATCGCGAACTGATCGTCCGCAAGTACGGGATCACCGGCCGCCTCACCCTGCTCGGCAGCCGACTGCGCCGGGGCCTGAAGGGGACCGTCGGCATCCGCGTGACGCTCGAGCCCTGAAGCGCGTACGGCCGCGCGGCCCTCCCGGAGGGGAGCCGCACGGCCGTACAGACGGCGCCTGGCCTACGAGGCGTCCAGCACCGTGCCGCTCAGCACCGGCCCGCCGGGCTGCGGGTCCCCGTTGTCGTCGATCAGCTGGAACCGCACCGACTCGGCGGGCTCGGCCACCTGGTCCTTGATCGTGGGCAGCGTCACCTCCGCGCTCAGCTCACCGGCGGGCACGTCCGCATACAGGGACAGGTACGTGATCCGGGAGAGAGGGCGCTCCGGATCCGGGCTCTCGCCCGCGGTGGAGTCGAGCCACTCCGGGTCCACGTCCTTGGTGGACAGCTCCGGACCGCCGGTGACCGGCATGACGACGAACGTCGGCCCGAGGTCCGCGTCGGCGGCCTGCGACAGCGACACCTTCCACTTCAGCGGCTGCCCCTCGGTCACCCGGTCCGCGACCGGCGTCACGGAGACCGTGGGCATCGGGTCGTCGTTCTGCACGGTGACGCCGCCCCGGTACGAGCCGATGACTGCCCCGTGCACGGCCTTGACCAGCACACTGTTCTCGATGTCGTAGGAGAAGCGTGTGTTGCCCTTCACCTGGATCGCCACGTCGATGTCATGGCCGCCGGGACGCACCGTCACCAGGCGCTCCTTCGGTGTGCCGGTGAACGGATCGACGACGTACACCCGCACCTGGCCGCTGCCCTGTCCGGACACCCGCACCGGAACCTGGTACGTACGGACGCCCGAGTCGCCCTCCTTGACGGTCGTGCGCCCCATGTCGACGCGCGGCAGCGTGGCCTCCCGCACCGCCGGGGTGCCGGGGCGCCAGCCCCAGGCGTCCATCAGCCATGCCTTCCCCCTGGCCGAACGCGGCGTCATCTCAAGGGACTTGACGTGCTTGAGGTCGAGTCCCGCCCGAGTGGCCGCGGTCAGGGGGACACGGACCTCGCGCGCCCAGTAGGAGGCGGTCTGTTCCGTGCCGGGCAGTCCGTCGACGCGGACGCGGCCGAGGGTGGCGCGCTTGCCGTGGGTGTCGGTGAGGGACACGTCGAGGCGGGTGCCGGTGGAGTTCGGCGGCACGATCACCCGGAGGGCCAGGTCCTTGGCACCGGCGAGCCCGACCGGCGTCGCGGGACGCAGCCGCGTCGGCGATCCGGCCGCCGACCAGTTGAGGGCGACGGCGCGCCGGCCGGCCTCGCGATCCGTCTGCCACGACGCGAAGTGCGGGGAGGCTCCGCGCACTTCGCGTGCGAGGCATGCCACGTGGTCGTCCGGGTCCACGGCGGAGCAGAGCCGTCCGCCGGTCACCGTGACCTCGGTGTCCGGCAGGAAGCCGCCGGTGCGGTTCGCGCCGACGGCGTGGGTGAGCACGCGCGCGGGATCGGCCGAGGGCGCCCGCCGGCCCGAACCGTCGAGCAGCGGCCGCACCCGGTCGTCCCCGGCGACGAACAGCCGGGCCGCGGCGGCGATGTACGTGCTGCCCGCCCGGTGCTGCTGGTCCGCGGTCAGCCGGGTCGCGGTGCCCGGCGAGCACACCGCGTCCGGGTGGTCGGGGTCGTCGTAGAAGTCGTCGTCCGAGGGAGCCTCGGACTGCCCGGGCGTCCACTCCGAGTTGAAGAAGTTGTGGTCGGCGCCGACCACGTACACGGCACTGTGCAGCGCCTTGCCGTTGCTGACCGAGCGGGTGCCGTCGACGTACACCTCGCCCTGGAGGTCGGAGACGTCGCCGTCGCAGCCCGGCAGGATCGTCGTCGACGGCACGTCCGCGACCGGGTTCTGGCCGAAGATCGTCGGTCCGATCAGGACGGTGCCGCGGATGTGCCAGCGCACCGGGCCGTGATAGCCGTCCTGCGCGGCGGGCGGCGGATAGAGGCTGTCCATGGCCGCGCGGTTCACGCCCTCGCCGCCGCGAGAGTGGCCGACGAGCAGGACGCGGGAGAGGTCGGCCTTCGGGGCGTCGCGTACGACTGCGGGCGCCGAGTCCGGGTGGGCGGCCCAGTCGGCCCAGCGGGCCAGGTGCTGCCGCACCAGCGAGGAGCGGGCCTGCGCGCCGCCGTCCTCGACGTCGCCGTCCTGGCCGTTGATGCCGTTGGCCGAGATCGACACCGTCATATAGCCCTGCGACGCCAGGAGTTGCTGGTCGCGCAGGTAGCCCCGGTAGCTCGGGATCGGCTTCGTACCCTGCGGGCAGGGCCAGTCGCCGGTCACCTCCTCACCGGCGTAGCAGGTGGAGTGGCGGCCGTGCAGGAACAGGGCGAGCGGCCGGTGGCCGGTGGCGCCCTTCGGCGCGACCACCACGGCGCGCATCTCGACCGGCTGGGGGAAGTCGGGCAGCTTCACCGGGTCGAGGTCGTACTCGCCGGTGGTCGTGCGGTACTGGCCCGGCTTGCCGGGGTCGACGGAGTTCGCCGGGAGCCGGGCGGGCGGCGCAACCGCCGCGGAGCGCCGCCCGCCCGGGGTCTCGGTACGGCCGGCGGCATCCAACTCCCGTCCTCCGGCCCGTACGTGAAGGTTCGTCAGTCCGGTACTCGCCCCGACTCGCCGGAGGTCCAGGCGGAACGTACGGCCGTCCCTGTCCGGTTGGGAGACGCCCAGCATTCGGCCCGCGGAGTAGAACTCGACACGCGCGTCTCCCATCGGCAGCGGAGCGGTCGAACGCCATACCAGCTGCCGATCGGCACCCTGACCGGCGATTCTCCAGCCGGGTGGCAGGCCACCGTCCTTGTCGGTAACGGTGGTTGACGGTCTGGTCTCCGACGGCGGTGCCGCCTGTGCCAGCCCTGGCGATCCCCCCGCCACCGCGAGCACCGCCGCAGCGGTCACCCATATTCGCCGGGCACGGATCAAGGTTCCCCTCCTCAAGTCCCGAGCACAGGCGCCCCGTTGGTCAGCGGGGGCCTCTCGCGTCTCGGAGGACGGCCAGGGGAGTCTGTGGGTTGCCTGTGTCCGGAGATTCGGCCGGTGCCCGGCCATGCGATCAGGCCAACGGGGGCGTCGAGGCATGGGTGCCGGGCCCGGGGGACAGGACCCCTCAATGAGCCGAACTCCGTTGCGCGCAGCCATCGTCGGCACCGGCCATCGTGCCCAGACCTTCACCCGGGGCCTGGCCGCACGCCCCGCCCACCGCGTGGCCGCCCTGTGCGACCCGAGCCCGACACGGATGGCCTTCCACAACCGGGCGCTGGCCGCCGCCGGCGAACCCGCCGCCACCGAGTGGGAACCGGACCGCTTCACCGACATGCTCGCCAAGGAGGGCATCGACGAGGTCGTCGTCACCACCGTCGACGCCGCACACGACCGCTACATCGTCCCCGCGCTGCAGGCGGGCTGCCGCGTCGTCACCGAGAAGCCGATGACCGTCGACGCGGACCGGTGTGCGCGCATCCTCGACACGGTGAAGGCGACCGGCAACTCCCTCACCGTGGCCTTCAACTACCGCTTCAACCCGGTGCACGAGAAGGTGCGCGCCCTGCTCGCCGACGGTGTGATCGGCGAGATCCTGTCCGTCCACTTCGAGTGGGTCCTCGACGTGCGGCACGGCGCCGACTACTTCCGCCGCTGGCACCGCGAGAAACGCAACAGCGGCGGCCTGATGGTGCACAAGTCGAGCCACCACTTCGACCTGGTCAACTGGTGGCTCGCCGACGAGCCGCAGGAGGTCTTCGGCTACGGACGGCTCGGTTTCTACGGCCCCGAGGCGGGCGAGCGCCACGGACTGCGCCGGGACTACGACCGCGCCCACGGAGCCGCCCCGGCCGCCGACGACCCCTTCGCGCTGCACCTGGCCGACAACGACACCCTGCGCGCCCTGTATCTGGACGCCGAGCCGGACGACGGATACCTCCGCGACCGCAACGTCTTCGGCTGCCCGGTCACCATCGAGGACGACATGGCGGTCCTCGTGCGCTACGCGCGCGGGGCGACGATGACCTACCACCTCACCGCCTACTCCCCGTGGGAGGGCTACCGGGTCATGTTCAACGGCAGCGCCGGCCGTCTGGAGCTGGAGGTCGAGGAGAGCCGCTGGGCGCGGTCCCGGCCCCAGGCCGCCTCGGACAGCGGCGCCCTGCACGGAGACACGGCCGCCGAGCACGCGGGCGGCGCACGGCTCACCCTGCGCCCGCTGTGGCGGCCCCCGGTCGACATCCCGCTCGACGCCGCTCACGAGGCCCACGGCGGGGGAGACCCCCGCATGCTCGACGCGCTGTTCGGACCCACGGACTCCGGTGCGTCGGATCCGGGCGCGGCGGCCCGTCCCACGGCCACCCAACGCGACGGCGCCCTCGCCCTCGCCGTGGGCCTGGCCGCCAACCGGTGCTTCGAGACGGGACGGCCCGTGACCGTGCGGGACCTGGTCCCCGGGGTGTGGGAGCGCTGAGGAGCGTCAGGACCAGGCGCGGTAGGGCTCGTCGACCATCTGGAAGACCGGCTCGCCACGGACCGGGTCCTTGGCCGTCGACAGCCGGACGCGGTCACCGCTGTGGATGCCGATCAGCGGGCCCATGACCCGGCCGCGCACGACGAACCCCTCGGCCATCTCGACGAGCGACACGTTGCGCGCGGCGGGGGTGTTGCGGTGGACGATCGTCGCGTGGCGGACCGTGCCCGTGCCCTCGCTGCGCTCCGTCCGCAGGTCGCCGCCCTGGCAGACCGGACACAGCAGCCGCTGGTACATGGCGGTGGCGCACCACGTGCAGCGCTGGAACAGGATGGTGTCCGAAGCGAGCGTCGTGGGTTCGAGCAAGCCTGCGGCGGAGCCGACTGCCTGACGGGCAACGTTTCCTGAGAGGTGGTACACGCTGGTCAACTCCCTGCGCTCGGGCCGGAATCCCACGTGCGCGGGTCGACCGTGCACGCACGTGCGCGGCTCGCCGTGCCACCGTGCACGCCCCCAATGTATGGCACTCAGTGCCAAGCGTAAAGGCACTGCGTACCCTCAATTTGGGATCATGTTCCCGGGGGCCGAGACGGGCGGCCGGAGCCCCGGCGTGCGGGTCAGCTCCGCCCGAAGGTGGACTCGATCTCCTGGACGACCCGCCACAGGGGCGCGTCACGCCGGGAGACGACGACCACCACGTCCTCGGGCTCCTCGCCGCCGCGGTGCGCGGGAGGTGTACCGAAGGCGGCCTGGACGTACCCCAGCGCGTGGTCCACCGCGGCCTCGGAGTCGCCCTGTCCGTCCGAACGCAGCCAGGACCGCAGCGCGTTGTTGTGCGCCGCCACCACGGCGGCCGCGATCACGTCGGCCCGCAGGGTCCCGTCGCGCAGGCCGGCGAAACGCGCGCGCAGGTACTCCGCGAGGGCGCGCTCGTAGCGCCACACCACGGACAGCTCGTACGCCCGCAGCCCCGGCACCTTCTTGGTGAGGCGGTAGCGCTGCACGGAGAAGGTCGGGTTCTCGGCGTACATCCGCAGGACGAGCCGGGCCGCGTCACAGACCCGGCGCACGGGCTCGTCCTCGTCGCCGCTGTCGCCGAGGAAGGCCGTCATGTCGGCCAGGCAGCGCTCGTGGTCGGGGAAGACCACGTCCTCCTTGGAGGGGAAGTAGCGGAAGAACGACCGCCGTCCGACGCCGGCGAGCGCCACGATGTCGTCGACCGTCGTCTGCTCGTAACCGCGCTCCAGGAACAGCTGGAACGCCGCCGCCACCAGGGCGTCCCGCATCGGTGGCTTCACGGCCGCAGCGTCCGTCTTCATGGAGGGGAACGTAGCATCGGGACGGCATCGATGGCACTCGGTGCAGCGGGAACAGGGAACTCAGTGCACTCGCCCCTACGCCCGAGGAGGCTCATGCGCCGCGCGCTGAACCGCCGGGGCCGCGGCCGCGTATCTCTCCTCGGGGATGGCGGAGGCCCCTGCCAGGGGACGGAAGGAGAGCACTGTGCCCACACCGCCCGCATCCGGGTCATCGCACGACGGACCGCCTCTGGAGCCCATCCGCGTCCTGCGTCCGCGCCGCACCGACGCCCTGGCGGAGCTGTTCAGGGAAATGGAGCAGGGCCGCGACGATCTCGAGACCGTGGCCGTGCCGGACCCGCGGTCCTGGGACGAGGGCGAGACGCAGGAACTCCCGCCTGTGCGGACCGACGACGCCAACTCGCGGCGCGGAGGCGGCCGGTTCGGGTTCGGGCCCGGACAGCGCCGGGTCGCCGTCATGATCGGCGTCAGCGCGGCCGCCCTCGTCGGCTTTGGCTGCGCCCTCCTGCTGCCCGGCAAGAGCAACGACGCCGCCGCACAGGCGCCCCGCCCCACGGCGACCGCCGAGCAGCCGGCCGCGACCGCCTCCGCGGCCTCGGACCCCGACGGCGCCGGCACCCTCCGCGAGGGCGACAGCGGCCCCGCCGTGACCGACCTGCAGCAGCGCCTGCTCCGTATCCCCGACGTCTACAAGGACGGCTCCACCGGCGGTACCTACGACGCCACCCTGAAGGAGGCGGTGGCCCGCTTCCAGCTCTGGTACGGCATCAGGGGCGACGAGACCGGCGTCTACGGCAACGACACCCGGACCGCGCTGGAGTCCCGGACGGCGTCCGGTACCGGCTGAGACGGCGGGGGCGCCGGCGCTCGAACACCGGGCACCGGATGGGAAAAGTCCCGTTGTACGGCGGACTGCCACGCGTCACCATGGGCCCGGGGCCGCCGAACGTGGCGTCCCGCCCGGCCGACCCGAAAGCCATGCCCATGAACGGCTCCCGCATCCCGGGCCTGGTCCTGCCCGTCCTCTGCCTGCTGGCCCTGGTCGTGGGCACGGTCTGGTACTGGCGGCATCGCGACGACGAGTGAACGGCGGACGGTCACGGCCACCGGCCCACGCCACCGGCCCACGCCGCCCGCTCTCCGCTCCCTCTACTCCGCTTCCATCGGAACCCTGATGTCGAGCACGCAGACGTCGTCCCGCCGCTCGCGCTCCAGCATCGAGGTGAGCAGCGGCCCCAGGGAGCCGGGCTCGTCGGTGTGGTGGTTCATGACGGCCTCCGAGAGCCGCTTCAGGCCCCGGTCGAGGCCCTCGGCGGGCCGCTCGACCAGGCCGTCCGTGTAGAGGATGACGCGGTCGCCCGGCGCGAGACGGCACTCCGTCTCCGCGAAGGCCGGCGCCGCACTCGCCCCGAGCAGCATTCCGCGGGGCCGGTCGAGAAAGCGCACCTGGCCGCCCCGCAGCAGCAGGGGCGGCGGGTGACCGGCCTGAGCCCACACCAGGCGGCGCTCGGCGGGGCTGTAGCGGGCGAGGACCAGGGTCGCGGTGCCGTGCGAGTCGCGGGAGTGCAGCAGCAGCGTGTTGAGCCGGGCGAGCGCACCGGTCAGCGAAGACCCCGTGATGACCATGCCCTTGGCGGTGAAGCGGAGCTGGGCCATCGTGGCGACCGCGTCGATGCCGTGTCCGGCCACGTCGCCGACCACGAACAGGGCGTCCCCGTCGGGCAGTTCGATGGCGCTGAACCAGTCGCCGCCGACGTGGATGCCCGACTGGGCGGGCAGATAGGCGACTTCGACGCGCAGCCCGGCCAGCCGCACGGGTCGGGTCGGCAGCGGGAGCAGGGCGTGCTGCAATCGGCCGGCCAGAGTCCGCTCGGCGCGCAGCACGTCGTGCTGGGTGAGGATGGCCCGCTCGCTCTCCACCAGAGCGAGCTCCGCGCTGCGCTGCGCGGTGAGGTCCTGCACGACGCCGTGCACCTCGACGGGCGTTCCGTCGGCGTCCGGCACCGCCTCGGCGACGGCCCGCAGATGCCGTAGCCCGCTCGCCGCCCTGATGCGGAACGGGACGTCGAACGTCCGCCCCTCACCCAGGAGTTGCCCGATGGCGCGGGCCAGCGCGGGCGCGTCCTCCGGCAGCGCGAGATCGGGGAGTTCGGTGAGGCCGACCGGCCCGCGCGCGGGGTCCCGGTCGAAGAGGGCGAACACCTGGGACGACCAGGTGACCTCGTGGGTGACTAGGTTCCAGCTCGCCCAGCCGAGGCTGCCCAGCCGCTGCACGTCCGCGAGGCGCTGCTCCTGCCGGTCCGAGGAGTCGTGCCGCGTCCAGGTGACGATCAGCCCCTCGCCCAGCGGCGCCGCCCGCACCGAGTACGTGGACAGCTCGGCGACTCCGGCCACGGCCTCCTGGTGCGCGAACGGCTCGCTCTCGTACGGCTTCCCGGTGGTGAGCGTGCGCCGCAGGCCCTCCCGCAGGGGCTCGCCGGCCAGGGTCGGACAGCACTCCTGGAACCGTCGGCCGACCAGTTCGCGCCCGGCGCGGCCGACGACGTCGACGGTCTGCGTGGTCGCGGCGTCGATGCGGTAGTCCTCGATCCCTCCCGGGACGGCGGGCAACGGCGCGAGCAGCATCGCCGCGCCCGGCAGTGCGTCGAACACGGCCTGTACGGCGGCCGCGGAGGCGTCGGCTGCGTCCTGCGAGCGGGTGTCGAACGCGCGCAGCCGCCCGGCGCAGAGCCGGGCCACCGTCTGCAGGTGCTGCCGGGTGCTCGCGCTGAACGGCCCGACGCGGGAGCGCAGGACCCCGATGCACACGTCGGGGGAGTCGCCGGAGGGCACCGGCAGCCAGGCGCGGGACGACCAGCGGTCGGGCGGCTCCCCGATCACCAGATACTGCGTCCGGTACGCCTCGACGTCCTCCAGCCAGCGTGGTTCCCCGGCCCGCAGCGCGTCGTGCGGGGCGACCCCGTTCAGCGGCGGAACCTTGTGCCACTGCGCGGCCAGGGTGTCGTCGATGCCGGCGTGCCCGACCAGTTCGAGTCCTCCGGCGGGCAGCCGGGCGTAGATCATGACCGCGTCGGCGTCCACCTCGTGCGCGAGATGTTCCAGCAGACACCGGGCGAGATCCTGTGGTGTGGCGACGCGGACGATTTGCCTGCCGAGAGGGCCGAGAGTCGCGGTGCCGTCGTCGGTGGCGTCCGAGGTGTGTGAAGGCGCGGCGGCGGACTCGGGGGAGAGGGCGGGCTCCGGTTCGGGAGCGGTACGCGCTGGTGGCGGTACCAGGCTGCCGAGGGTGATCCAGCACTCCTCCAGCAGCGAGCGGTTCCCGGCCTCGGCGCGCCGTTGCAGCTCCTCGTCCGCGGCGTCCGGAGAGCAGCTGGTCAGGGCCATCACGACGCCCTTCGCCTGCTCCAGGACGGCCGACTTCGCGGCCAGGTCGCGCAGCCCGTCCATTTCGGCACGCTGCCTGGCGACCACCTTGGCCAGCGCAACGGTGTCCGGCGCGGCGCGGGACTCCGCCGGCACTGCGGGCTCGCTCGTCACGGGTCGAGCATGGCACACAGGGAGCTTTTCGATCGTCCGCTTGCCTGCCCCGGCTTCACTCGAAAAGGGAAGATCGGGGCCGCTGTGCTGGACAGCCCGGGGGCGCGCGTGCGCGGTCGTCCGTCAACTCGAGGCACGGGTCATTTCTCGGGCGCCGGGGTTGCCGTCAGCGCCCGCCGTCGATCAGGGCCTGGGTGACCGCCCGGACGCTGCGGGCGATGTGCTGGAGCTGCAGCACCTCCGCCGCGTACAGCTTGATCGTGTGCTCGATGACCGACTCGGGCAGGCCCAGCGCGGGCAGGTCGGCGCGCGCCGTTTGCAGCGCCGTGCGCGCGACCCGGATCTCGTGCTGGACCTGGATCTGCGCGTGGCGGGCCAGCAGCACGGGGTGGCGGATCAGGGCCGGGTAGCTGGCGTAGCGCGCCGGGACCAGCTCGCGCAGCCACTTGGCGGCCGAGCGCTCCCAGTCGTAGGAGCCGGGAGTCTTGACCTGGCACGGCCAGTCCGGGCTGATGCGCGTGGTCGTCAGTTGCATGATCATCGCTTCCGGGTGTGCGGCGTCGTGTGGGGTGGTCCGACGAGGGCGAGCGGCCCCGGTCTAGGGGATGACCGGGGCCGCCAAGGGCACTCGCAGAGGCGAGGCCCGACCGAACACCCTGGGCGCCGACGCGGGTAGGAGACGGCGGCTCTGGGTGTCCGTGCAGGGGCCCGGGAGTACAGACGGTGCCGGCGCGGCGGAAGGTGTAGGCGCATGGGCGGACCGTCGGCTTTCTCCGGGCGTGTGCGGGGTGGGGACGGGGGTACGGAACGTGTCCCGGAGTGAGCCGGTGCGCGATCCGTGAGAAGTATTTATATATGCCGTCCGGTTTGCAAGAAGCATGAAAACATTCATGCGAAGTATGTTACGAAAGGTCCCTTTGTAATGCCGCTGTAATGCCGAACGGCCGGACGGGGAGGTGTGTTTCGAGGGCGCGGAGAGGTCAGTCGCGCAGGAAGAACTGGTGCTGGTCGGAGATCTGCTCGTACTCCTCCAGCCGGGCCTGCGTGCGCTCGGGGTCCGCATCGGTCATGGCCTGCAGCAGCGCGGAGGCGATCACGCCGGGCGCCGCGTAGGAGTCGAAGACCAGGCGCGAGCCGGTGCCGGTGGCGAAGACGGCGTCCGCCTCGGCGGCGACCGCACCGAGCGCCAGGTCGGTGACCAGGGCGATCCGCAGCCCGGCGCTGCGCGCGACCCGCAGGGCCGTGAGGGTCTCCTGGGCGTGCCGGGGCATCGAGAACGCCAGCACCCAGGTGCCGCCCGCCTCGCGCGACTGCAACAGCGCGTCGTAGGCGACGCTGCCGCCCCGCGTCACCAGCCGCACGTCGGGATGGATACGGCGCGCGGCGTACGCGAAGTACTCGGCGAGCGAGCCCGAGATGCGCAGCCCGAGGATGGTCAGGGGAGTTGACGTCGACAGCTTGCGGCCGATGTCGATCAGCCCGTCGGGGTCGGCGAAGTCGCGGCGCAGGTTCTCCAGGTTCTCGATCTCCGCGTCGACCGCCGCCTGCAGTTCGTTGCTTCCGTTCTCCTCGGTCGCTGCCGGTCCGCCGGCCAGGGTGCCGAGGGCGATCGACTGGAGCTTCTCGCGCAGCGCGGGGTAGCCGCTGAAGCCGACCGCCGCGGCGAAACGCGTCACCGAGGGCTGGCTCACGCCGACGCGCTCGGCGAGGTCGGTGATCGAGAGGAACGCCGCCTCGGTGATGTGCTCGATCAGGTACTGGGCGATGCGCCGCTGGCCGGGGGAGAGCCGGGGCCGGTCGAAGAGCGTCCTGAGCTGGGATGCCGGGGCGGCCTCGACTTCCGGAGCGGTCTTGCCCGAGGTGATCGCGGATGCCTGTGCGCGTGCCTGCTGCGGCGATGGCACCGGTGCGCCTCCTTTGTCTCCCACAGTGCTTCAACATAGCCCACACACCGTCGTGACCAGGGCTTGTACTAGGGCTTCGGGAGCCCGGCGGACGAATGCCCGGACAGTCCGTCCCGGGCTCGCGTCACCGGCGGTAGATGGTGATCGAATGACCGACTTCGTCGACCGGACGACTGCTGTCGATCAGCTGGGCCAGCCGTCCCTGCGCCTTGGCCACGGACGAGTCCGACACGACCAGCAGTCCGTGCACGTCACGCGCGGGCACCTTGCGCGGATCGGGGGCGTCGATGCCGTAGTACGAGGGCACGCCGCTGCCCTTGTACACCAGCCAGATCCGCTCGCCCCGATACCGCTCGCGCAGCCGGTCGGCGAGCCGGCCCAGGTCCTGGCCCCAGTCCACGTTCGAGTCGTGCAACCGCAGATGGGTCTTGGCCGGACCGCCGAAGGCCTCGTTGGAGTACGGCAGATAGTAGGGGTACGTCAGCAGCGAGCTGACCGCGATGAACAGCACCAGGGCTCCCGTCACGAGGGGCGCCCACCGCCGTCGGGTCGCGAGGACGCAGCCCGCGGCCACCGCCAGGAACATCGGCATGAAGATCGCGTACCGCGTCCCGAAGTCCCGTGACCCGGTCATGGCGGCGGCCAGCAGCACGGCGGCGGGCACGAGCACGTAGGGCGCCGCGGGCCGCAGCCGCCGCACAGCCACGAGCACCACGGCACCGGCGGCCCACAGGGCGAGCATGCCGAGCGGTGTCTTCACCAGCAGGGCGGCCGGCAGGTAGTACCAGCGGGATCCGGTGTAGAGGTGGCCGAACAGGAAGCCCTGCCACGGGTAGTTCTCGAAGCCGAACTGGACGCGCATGCCGTCCCGGTAGGCCTCCGGGAACGGCATCAGCCGGACGAGCAGACCCTTCAGCCCGTGCACCGCGGGCACATGCTGCTCGGGCGACCAGCGCAGCCGCGGATCGACCACCAGATACGAGGCCCATACGACGGCGACGGCGGCCACCGCCACGACCGCCGCCCCGACGGCCGCTCGCGCCAGAGCCCTGCGACGGTCCCCGGAACCCGCGTGCCACACCGACCACGCGGCGAGGCCCAGCAGCACCGGAACCACCGGCAGGACGCTCATCTTCGTCGCCAGCCCGGCCCCCAGCGCCGCCCCGGCCAGGGGGACGTAGAGCCGGGGCCGTCGGCGGGCCCGCCACAGCAGCCACGCCGACGTCAGCACGAAACCGGCCGCGGGCACGTCGAGCGTGGCCAGCGAGCCCTGGGCGATGACGTCGGGGGAGAAGGCGTACAGCGCGAGGGCCGCCAACCCGGCCGCGCGGCCCGCGAGTTCACGGGCGAAGGAGAAGACGACCAGGCCGAAGAGCAGTGTCAGCACGATCATCGGGAGGCGGGCCCAGAACATCAGCTGCCACGGGTCGTTGCCGGACTCGTACAGCAGATGACGACCGAACCGGCCCTGGTCGCCCTGGAACGACGTGTCGATGTGCGGATCGGCGATGGCCACCCCGGCCTCGATGACCAGCTTGCCGAGCGGTGGGTGCTCGGGGTTGAGACGCACGCGGTGCTCATGCAGATAGTCGGCGGCCGTGCCGACGTACACGGGCTCGTCGATGGTGGGCGTCTGCTGCACGGCGGTGGTGACCATCGCGGCGGCCATCTGCGCGAGCAGCACGACCACGAGGAGCGGCAGCAGCCATCGCCGGCCGGGACGGCGGGACGGCGGGGCGGCCGTCACCAGCGGCGGGGGGTGCTCCTCGCCGCCGCGGGTCCCGGGGTCGAAGACCGAGGGCTGTTCGTGCGTCATCATCCGCCCCGCGGTGACACCGACCGCGCAGGGGCGGGAGCGATCCGGACCCGTCTCATGGGCCCTACTTTCGCATCAGCTCCCGCCCCCGGGCGTCACCGCTTCAGGAGTCGTACCGACAGACCTTCCGTCGTATAGACGGGTACGGCCCGCAGCCGTTCGGAGTTCACCTCGACGCGGTCGAACCGGCCGCGCAGTTGCGGAGCCGACAGGACACGCACCGTGCTGCCCGCGGCCGGCGGCCTGTCCGCGTCGAGCTGCAGCGACAGCACGCTGCCCATGCCCAGCAGCACCCGTCGCGTCACTTCCAGGACGGGCTCCTTGCCCGAGCGGAGGGTCAGCTCCAGCGCGGAGGACTCCTGCGCGTACACGCCGTGCACCTGCACGGGCTGCTGCACTCGCAGCGTTCCGCCCGAGACCCGCACGTCGCCGTGGCCCAGCGCGTGCGAGGAGGCGGCGACCAGCGTGCCGTCCTTCACCACGGTGGAGCCGGTGTACTTGTTGTGGCCGGCCAGAGTGAGCGTGCCGGTGCCCTTCTTGGTCAGGCCGCCGTCGCCGTCGATGTCGTTGCGCCAGCTGTCGGCCGCGCCGAAGCCGCCGGCGGTCGCGTCGAGCGTGACGGTCACGTCGGAGTCGAAGGCGCCGTAACCGTCCGCCGCGGCGAACAGGTTGAGCCGGCCCCACTGCTCGAAGCCGTCGAGGAGCACATAGCCGGAGGGCAGCGCGGTCGTGCGCAGGACCTCGCGCCGCTGGGCCGCGTCCAGGTACGGCAGCCGCGTCTCCAGCAGCACCTCGGCGCCCTTCGGCACGGTCAGCGGCTCGCTGCGGCCGTGGCGGGTCAGCACATAGGTCAGGCGGGGCTCGACCGCGCGCGCGTTGGCGTCCCGGTTCGCGTACGGGTCGGTGCCGGCGCCGGCCGAGTGGGCGTAGGTGTAGAGGGTGTCGGCCGTGGTGCCGGTCTGCGCCTCGAAGTAGGCGAGTGCCTGGGCACGGGCCGCGGCCTTGAGGGCGGCGTTCGCCGGGTCGGCCAGGGTGGCGGCCGTGAGGGCCGTGGCCATGATGCGGCCGCCGAGTACGTCGACCGTGGAGTGCATGCCCGCCATGATCCGGGTGTGGCTGAGCTCGAAGGCGCGCGTCACCAGCTCCTGGAACCGCTCGGGCACGGCGTACGCGAACGCCAGGCCAGCCAGGTGGAAGGCGTTGGTGTGACCGCTGGGAAAGCCGCCGTCGTCCGTGGCGGCCGTGCCGCGCTGCCGCAGCAGCTGGGGCGCGACGACGACCTTCGAGTCGTACACCGGGTAGCCGAGCGCGTCCGTCTTTCCTGTGTCGACGACCTCGCTGTCCTCGTTCATGCGCCACGGACGCGGGTACTGGAAGGCGTACTTGGACGGGTTGCCCGAGGCGTAGGGGCCGCGCACCGTGTCGACCAGTTCGGCCACCTTGCCGAGCGCGGAGTCGTGCGAGCCGGCGCCGAGCGCCGAGCCGGCGGGAGCGTCGGCGGGCACCGCGTCGTTGATGGTGGTGGCGGGCGTGCCGTCCGGCGCGCCGGTGATCGACGTGACCGCCTTGGCACCCGACTTGTACAGGTCGGCCAGCGGACCCAGGCCCGCGATCATCGCGTAGCTCTGGTGCTGGCGGTCGTAGAGGAACGCCTCCTTCGCCTGCGCCTCCGTGCGCGCGCCGGTGATCTTTATGCAGTACTGCATGTTGGCGCGCAGCAGCTCGGGCTGCAGCGGCGTGCCGGTGTTCCAGGCGCCGCCCGTCTTCCACACCTGGGCGAAGCCGCCCAGGACCCGGACGACCGCGTTGGTCTCGGGCGTGAGGTTGGCCGTGGTGTTGGTCTTGTAGTCGTCGACGAACGCGGCGGCGCCCGTGGCGGCCTTCGCGTCGGCGGCCCCCAGCCACGAGACGAAAGTGGGCGCGGCCAGCACACCGGCCGACGCGCCCAGGGAGGTCTTGAGGAATCCCCGTCTGCCGACGGCGAGCCGACCGTTCGACGAGGGGGAGCGGTGCCCGGCTGGTGACGGCATGCGAGTGCCTCTCTCGAGTTGTTCGGCCGTGCGGCCGGGAAGGAGATCGTGCGATCAGCGGTGTTCCGTGGGGCGCATGAGGTGTGCGATTCCGGTGCGTCCCGTGAAGCTTTGAGCGAAGATCTACGGCCAGGTCCTGTCCCGTCGGGGAGGGACCGGCGACCGTGGCGTGTCGTGTGCGTGAACGCGGGCCGACCGGTTCACAGGATCGAACGGGCCAGTGCCACCGCACCCTCCACCGGCGCCGCGCGCAGCGGCTGCGGACGTGCTCCGGGCACGGAGGCGGCGAGTGAGGACGCGAACGCGTCGTACAGGGAGGGCTGGGCGAGGACGGTGCTGCCCGCGATCACCACGTCGTCCACGGCGACGCCGCGCGCGGCTAGCCGCTCCACGAGCGTGGCCAGCGAACGGCCGGCGTCGGTGATCACGGCACGCGCGAGCGGCGAGCCCGCCTCGGCGGCCGCGAACACGACCGGCGCGTGCCGGCCCCAGTCCGCGGAGATGTCCTTGGCGCTCTCCAACGCGGCGCCGAGCGCAGGTACTTCGGAGACGTCGAAGGACGCGAGGAGACCCCGGGCCAGTGCGTCGGGCTCTTCCCCGCGGTCGTGTGCCGCCCATGCGGCCCGGGCCGCCTCGCGGACGAGGCCTGCCGCGCCGCCCTCGTCGCCGAGTACCGCGCCCCAGCCGCCGACCTGGACCGGGCTGCCGTCGGCGCGTCGGCCCACCGCGACGGATCCGGTGCCGGCGACCAGGCCGACCCCCTTGTCCAGGCCCGCTGCGGGCACAAGCAGTTCGGCGTCGCCCACGACCAGCGCGGGCGCGTCGAAGTGCAGTTGGAGAGCGGTACGGATCTGGGCGCACTGGCGCGGAGTCTCGCAGGCGTGACCGCCCACGGCGACGGCTGACGGGCGTGCGCCCGCCGGCAGTGCGTCGGCGACCAGCGCGGCCAGCCAGCCGGCGGCGGCCACGGGGTCGTGCGGCCGCCAGCCACTGCTCGTCCGTACGTGGTCGGCGACGGACTCCGTGCCGATGTAGGCACGCAGATGCGTCTTGGTGCCACCCACGTCGATGCCGGCCACGAGAGGCGTGAAGTCCTGCACGGAACCTCTTTCGTCGTTGCGCTGGGCTGCGACGGCGGGCGAACCGTGTCTGGGAGAAGGGGAGTTGGGGAACTAGGGAAGCCCCGGGACGGGCTTCTGACGGACACGGCAGGCGAGTACCGTGAAGTTCGTTAGGAAGTTAACTAACGAAGTACAGTGCGTCAAGAGGCATCGCGCACTCGACCACTGAGCGGCCCGTGACCCGTGGGAGAACTGTGATACACGACGTGGCGGAAGCCCCCCGCCTGACCGAGAGCGCAAGCGCGGTCTTCGCCGTGCTCGCCGAGGCGGGCAGCGCGACCCGCCCACAGCTCGCAAGCCTGGCGGGCCTGTCCAAGCCGACCGTGTCCTCCGCCGTCGCGGAGCTGGAGAGCGCCCGCCTCGCTGCCCACTCCGGCACCGCCTCCGGCGGCACGGGCCGTTCCGCCGCCGTATACGGTCTCGGACCGGCCGCCGGGGCCGTGCTCGCCGTCGACCTCGGCCCCGCGTTCACCAGGGTGCGCGGCTGCGCCCTGGACGGCACGCTGCTCGCCCAGGCCACCGGGACCCGGGAGCAGGCCGCCGACGTGGTGCGCGAGGCGCTCGTGGCGCTGCCGGCCGGCGCCCCGCTGCGTACCGTCGTCGTCGCCGTCGGTGATGTCACCGCCCGGGAGAAGGAGGGCGCCGGCATGCGCCCCGCGACGGCCAAGGCGGGGCCCGTCTTCGACGCCATGGCCGTCGCGCTGCCGCCCGGTGTGCCGGTCCATCTCGAGAACAACGTCAACTGCGCCGCGCTCGCCGAGCTGCACGAGGGCGCCGCACGCGGCCGGCGCACCTTCGGCTATCTGCGGATCGGCGTGGGCATCGGCCTCGGCATCGTGGTCGGCGGGCAGGTGCTGCGCGGAGCCAACGGCGCCGCCGGTGAGCTGGCCCGGCTGCCCTACCCCTGGGACGACGGCCGCGAGCCGCGCCAGGAGGCACTGGAGGAGTACATCGGCGCACGCTCGCTCCTGCGGCGGGCCGCCGAGGCCTGGCGGGACGATGACGGGCCGTGCCCCCGCACCGCCGACCAGCTCTTCGCTCTCGCCGGACAGGGCCGGGCGACGGCCCGCGCCGTCACGGACCGGCACGCCACGGACGTCGGCCGCCTCGCCGCCGCCGTGACCGCCGTACTGGACCCGGGACTGATCGTCCTGGGCGGCAGCACCGGCGCTGACCCGCAGGTACTGCCCGGTGTGCGGGCCGAGCTCGCCCGGCTGAGCTGGCCCACCGAAGTCGTCAGCAGCACCGTCGGCGATCTCGGCACGGTCGTGGGCGCATCCCGGCTCGCGGTCTCCCGAGGAGTCCAAACCGTGACCGAGGCCGCGGGGGTGAAGGATTGACGGCTTCCGACTCGATCTGCCAATGTCCGGACAAGCGCTTTCTAAGTCGGCCGGGACGCCGACTCGGAGTGAGCCTCCCGCCCGTACGCGAAGTACGGCAGCCGCACGAGGGCGTGCTTGTGCGACGACGGCCCTCATGGCCGGGGATACCACCCGTCAAGGCGATACGGCCGGGCGAGGCCGTGCCCCCGGAAAGCGAAATTTCCTGCAAAATGCACCCGTGCCGCCCTCGGCTGGCGCCGTGCTTCTTCCGCTACGACGAAAAGGGATCGAAGATGACCAGTGTGGGTGTGCGGCGCTCGCGCCGAATCGGCCGCGGCGGTATACGCCGGGTGGTTCCCCTCGCTGCCGTTGCCACGGCAGGTGCCCTTCTGCTCTCCGCCTGCGGGTCGGGGTCCGGCTCGGGCGGAACCTCCAAGTCGCTGACGTTCTGGATTTCCACGGTTCCGGGGCAGGACGCGGGCTGGAAGAAGCTGGTGGCCCAGTACAAGAAGGAAGCCGGCGTCAAGGTCAAGCTCGTCAACATCCCCTACGACGGCTACACGACGAAGCTGCACAACGCCGCGCAGGCGAACTCTCTGCCCGACGTGGCGGCCGTGCCGGCGCTGGACCCGATCTGGTCGAACAAGCTGATCGACCTCAGCTCCATCGCCAACAACAAGAGCAACAAGATCAACGCCAACTTCCTGGCCAAGGACTCGTCCGGGAAGGTGCTGTCCATCCCTTCGGACGTCACCGCGTCCGGCCTGTTCATCAACAAGACGCTGTTCAAGAAGGCCGGCGTCTCCGTCCCGACCTCGCCCCAGAAGACCTGGACCTGGACCGAGTTCATCAAGGCGGCCAACAAGGTCCGGGAGAAGACCGGCGCCAAGTACTCCCTGACCTTCGACCAGTCGCCGTCGCGGCTGCGCGCCATGGTCTACGAGCTCGGCGGGAAGTACGTCCACGCGGACTCCTCCGGCAAGTTCTCGGTGGACGCGGCGACCAAGAAGGCCGTGAAGTACTTCGTCGGACTGAACGACGACAAGACCATGCCGAAGTCGGTGTGGACCAGCGGCGCCGACCCGTCCGCCATGTTCCAGAGCGGCGACGTGGTCGCCTACTGGTCCGGCGTGTGGCAGGTTCCCGCCTTCGCGGACAGCATCAAGAAGTTCGACTGGGCGAGCGTCCCGACTCCCGCCGAGCCGGTCCAGGCCAGTGACGTCAACAGCGGCGGCATGACGGTGGGCTTCAACAACAACTCCGCCGGATCCGCCGCCGCGAAGAAGTTCCTGTCCTGGCTGTACGAGCCGGCCCACTACAAGACGCTCTGTGAGGCGTCCGGGTTCCTGCCCGTCGAGAGCGGTCTGAACCCGACGTACCCCTTCAAGTCCGAGGCGGCCCAGGCGGCGTTCAAGCTGTACAACGAGGAGATCCCGCTCTACGCCCCGATCTCCGGTTACTTCAACGGCGCGCAGACGAACTGGGTGCTGAAGGGCAAGAGCCTCACCGAGGACCCGACCAAGACGGAGCTCGGCAAGGCGATCAACGGCCAGCAGTCGGCCGACAAGGCCCTGCAGAACATCGTGGACGGCTACAACCAGCAGGTCGGCGGCTGAGCGTAGGCCGGCAGGCCCGGGCGGCGGGATCAAGACACCGCCGCCCGGCCTCGGGCGCCCACGTGATGCCGGGCTCATGGCGTGAGCCCACAGCAATCCAATCCACCAGCACGGAGTCAGGAAGATGACAAAACGCGCCTCGGACGTGACCGCGAGCCCGCCCAGGAGACGCAGTAAGTACACCGTTGCGCCGCTCGTCCTCATCGCGGCCAATGTCGTGCTCTTCTCGCTGTTCTTCGTCTGGCCGGCGGTGATCGGGCTCGTCTACTCCTTCACGAACTACACGGGTGTGGGGGCGTTCCAGTTCGTCGGACTGGACAACTACCAGAACCTGTTCGGCGACTCGATCTTCTACGACGCGCTGGGCCGGACGCTGCTGTACGCCGTGCTCGTCGTTCCGCTGAACTTCGTGCTCTCGCTGCTCGTCGCCAACCTGGTGGTGAGCAAGCAGGCCAAGGGCGCATCGGTCGCCCGTGTCATCTTCTTCATCCCGTGGCTCATCTCGCCCATCGTCGTGGGTGTCCTGTGGCGGTGGCTGTTCGGTGAGAACTTCGGACTGATCAACTACGTCATCGAGAAGCTCGGCGGGAACGCGATCCCGTGGCAGTCGAACGCGGACCTGTCGCTGGGCGTGGTGGTGATGGCGGGCGCCTGGTGGGGAACGGCCTTCTCGATGCTGTTGTTCATCGCGGCGATCAAGAACGTGCCCACCTCCTACTACGAGGCGGCCTCGCTCGACGGCGCGGGCCCCTGGCGCCAGTTCATCAGCATCACACTGCCGAGCATCGCGCCCACCTCCTTCATCGTCATCCTGCTCAACACGATCAACGCGATGAAGGAATACCCGCTCTTCCTCGCCCTCAACAACGGCGGACCGGGAACGTCGAACAACCTGCTTGTCCAGTACATCTACCAGACCGGCTTCAAAACGGGCCAGATCGGCTACGCGAGCGCCGCGTCGTTCGTGCTCATGCTCATCCTGATGGCCGTCGCGATCATCCAGCTGATCGTCAACCGGCGGGTGGAGAACCGATGACAACCACAGACACGCCGCGTCCGATCAAAGCCGATTCCGTACGGGCCCGTTCCAAGAGGCGGCCCCGCAGCGGGGGCAGCGGTGGGCTCCGGAGCGCGGTACCCGCGACGACACTGCTGTGGATCCTGGCGGCCCTCTACGGGCTGCCGGTGCTGTGGTTCGTCCTCAGCTCCTTCAAGCCGGCGGGAGACCTGTTCTCCCTTCCGCTGACGGTGCTTCCGCACAACCCCACCCTGTCGGGCTATGAGGCAGCTTGGGACAGCGCCAATTTCTCCCAGTACTTCATCAACACGACCATCGTGTGCGTGATCACTACGATCCTCACGGTGGGAGCCAGCTGCTGCACCGGGTACGCGCTGGCCAAGTACGACAACAAGTGGCTCAAGGTCTTCTTCCTCTGCATCCTGGCCACCACGATGCTGCCGTCCGAGGTCATGCTCGCCCCGGAGTTCCTGGTGGTCCGCGACCTCGGCCTCTACAACTCGTTCGGCGGCATCATCCTCCCGGCCGTGCTCACCGCGACCGGATGCTTCATGTTCCGCCAGTTCTTCCTGACGGTCCCCGACGAGCTCATCGAGGCCGCCCGCATCGACGGCGCCCGCGAACTGTCGATCTTCCTGCGGATCATGGTGCCGATCTCCCGGCCCATCATGCTGACGCTCGCCATCCTGTCGTTCCAGTGGCGGTGGAACGACTACATCTGGCCGCTGCTGATGCTCAACGACCCCGACAAGTTCACCGTGCAGATCGGCATCCAGAGCCTCGTCGGGGCGCAGAACATCAACTGGTCGGTGCTGCTCGGGGGATCGGTCATCTCCATGATCCCGCTGATTCTCGTCTTCCTGGTGTTCCAGCGTTACGTCATGAGCGCCGACATCAATGCCGGACTGAAGGACTGACCTTGCCCACCCCGCTCGACCACGAGTTCGTCCGCGCGGTGGCCGGCGCCGCCGACCGGCTGGCCGCCCCGCTGGCGGCCGGCCCCGACGAGGAACCCGCCGGTGTGACCCACCGCGCTCTGGCACGCCGGGTGAAGACCCTGGTCGCGGCGTACCGTTCCACGGACTCGGCACTGCACGGCAGCAGGCAGGCCGTCGCCGCCACGATGACCCACCTCCGCGCCCTGCGGGCCGCGCAGACCACCACCGGCCTCTTCGCCGGCGGCGACAACGTGCAGTCACCCCCGGACTCCGCGTTCACCGTCAACGACGTGTGCGACGCGCACGTCCTCGCCGCCGGCGCGGGGCCGGAACTGAGTGACGTCACGGCCGCGCTCGCCGAGATCGCCGGCGCCGCCACCGGCAGTCTCCTGACCGGTGGGGTGCACACCCCGAACCACCGCTGGGAGCTGTGCGCGGCGCTGGCCCGGCTGCACCGGTCGTTTCCCGACGACCGGCTGCTCGACCGCATCGAGGAGTGGCTCTCCGAGGGCGTCGACATCGACGCGGAGGGCCTGTACTCGGAACGGAGCGCCAACTACGCGGCCCATGTGTCCAACCCGTCGCTGCTCCTGCTGGCCGAGGTCCTCGGCCGCGCCGACCTGCTGTACGCCGTCGAACGCAATCTCGCCACGACCCTGGACCTCATCAGGCCGGACGGCACGGTGGAGACCGTCCACTCGCGACGGCAGGACCAGAACGGCCCGTTCCCGCTGACGCCCTACCTGCCGCACTACCGGCTGCTCGCGATCCGCACCGGCCGGAGCGACTTCGCCCGGGTGGCAGGGCTGGCGGCCGCCGACGGCATCGACGACCCCGACCTGCTCGCCGAGACCCTCCTCACCCCGGACCTGTGCCGCGCCCTGCCGGCCCCGGCCGCGGAGACACTTCCGCGCGACCGGTACATCACCACCGCACGCCTCGCTGCACGCGCCTCGACCACCGCGCACACGGTGGTGTACGGCGGCTCCGACGTGCCCGAGCACCGGCGCATCCGCTCGGGCCTCGCCTGCAACCCCACCTTCCTGCGCCTGTTCGCCGGTGACGCGGTCCTCGACGCGGGCCGTCTCTCGCGGGGGTTCTTCGACCTGGGCCCGTTCCGTGCCGCCGACATGGAACAGCTCGCCGACAACCGGTACCGGCTGACCGAAACCCTCACGGCCGCCTACTACCAGCCGCTCCCGAAGGACGAAAGGCGGGACGACGGCGTCTACCGGCTGGTGGACGACGGACGCTTCTCGGCCTCGATGGCCTTCCCGGACCGGCCTCGGGACGAGGTCTCCCACACGACCCGCGTCGAGGTGGATCTGAGGGAGGACGGTGCCGACCTGCGGATCGACATCAGCGGACCACGGGTGCCCTGGGCCCTCGAACTGACCTTCCGGCCGGGTGGCGTGCCAGAGGGCGCCGTACCGATCGGCGACGGACGCTGGAGCCTGACGGCCGGGCCGATGACCTACCGGGTCGGTGACGACGAGATCCGGGTCGAGGCCGACGTCGAGGCAGGCGAACCGCTTGCCGGGCCGGACCGGAGCGACGTACTGCGGTACGACCCGGGGCAGGACTACACCGTGGTGGGCGGCACCGATGCGACGACCGGGAACCGCGTCTACATCGGTGGAAGCGGCCCGCACACACTGACCGTCGCACTGCGTGCCCGCCGGCCCGCACCTGCCGTGTGACCCCGACGACCCACGCACCATGACCATCTCAGTCATGAAGGGCTGATCCCCGTGCACCTCCCGCCCCCGCCCGTGCACCTCACGCACCAGCGCGGCCCCCTGCACGACCTGCCCGACAGCCCCGAGGCGTACGACGCCGTCCTCGCCGATGTCGTCGAGCAGGCCCTGCGGCGGATGACGCCGGAGGGCAACCTCGAACACCCCGACTGCGTCGACGACATCGGCGACACCTCGCTCGGGATCACGTCCCTGCTGGTGCTCGCGCTGCAGCGCACCAAGGATCCGCGGTTGCCGGAAGCGGTGCACCGAAGCCTCGGCTTCCACCTGCGCGAGCGGGTCTATGTCGAGGACAACCCCGGCTACCCGAACCTGAAGATCCCCAACTCGGGCTTCCCATACGCCCGTTACGTCCTGGAGGCGGGCGCCCACCCCATCGGCGACTGGCCGAGCACGGTGTGGGCGCTGCTCCAGGCGGTCAACATCCTCGACGCGCCGGACGGCCTGGTCGACGCCGAACAGCGCGCGCAGCTGCTCGAAGTGGCGCGGGGCTACTGGCGCTGGCTCACCGAGGCGACCTTCTTCAATCCGCAGGAGGCCGGCAACCAGGCCATCGGCGGTGTGGTCTGCGGCCTGATGCTCGCGCGTCATCTCCCGCCGCAGGAGGGCGAGTCGGTCCGCTCCCGGGCGATCGGCCTGTACGCCGACGAGATCCGCGCCCACCGGGTACGCGACCGGGGCGCCCTGCTGCCTCCCGAACACGGCGGCGCCTACGACAACAACTACGGCCCGATCTCCCTGTCCTTCCTCGCCCAGGCCCACCGCGTCAGCGGCGAGGAGATCTTCGCCGAGGACGGCGACGCGCTCGCCCGCTACCTCGACGCCCGCCTCACCGGCGGCGGCTTCGACAACGGCGGTCCCCGCTACAGCGAGCAGCACTCCGGCTTCGAATCGGTCCTCGGCCTGCGCTACTTCAGCCGCCGCATCAGCTCCGACCTGGGCCGCTACCGGAGCGACAGCCGCTGGGGGCGGCACGCGGTCAAGCCCGACGGCGGGGTCGACGGCCACTTCGCCTGGATGCTGGTCTGGCAGATCCAGGACCCCACCCGCTGGCACCGCACACCGTCGACCGCGCCCGTGCGGCACCAACTCCGGGCGGGAACCGTCTCGGTGGCCTTCGACGACCGTATGACTCCCTCAGTCGTCGAGGCCTCGGGTACGTACTACCTGCCGGCGGCCGTGAACCGGCAGCACGGCTTCGGCCCGGTGACCGACGGCTTCCTGTTCTGCCGCCCCATGGGCCAGGTCCGCGTGCGCGACATCCGCACCGACGGCCTGGCGGCCAAGCTGGTCACCAAACCGGTGGTCGGCCGCGACCACGTCCTGCGCCACGTGCAGTCCCTCTACGTCACCGACGGCACCGGCTTGTGGACGACGGTCGCCGTGGAGCGCCTCCCCGGAACGCCGTACCTGCTGGCGGGTCTGCCGTACGCCGGCGACGACGGCGACCGGGTGCGCAGGACCGCGGAAGCCCAGATGGTCTCGGCCGGTGAACTGCGGCTGACGCACCCGCAGTCGGAGGGCCCCGACCACTTCGACGCCCGCTCCGAGGCCACCCAGCAGCAGGCGGCCTTCGCGCTGGCCGCCGACCCCCGCGGCTACGGCAACCCCGACGAGGGCTGGCGCCACCTGGTCTCCTCCACCGCACTGGAGGCCGAGCCGGCCCCGGACGCCCCGGAGGACCTGCACCTCTTCGCCGTACGCTACGGCTCGGACGGCCCGTTCAAGCCCACGGTCGAGCGGGACGGAACGCGCCTGACGGTCCGCACCGAGGCGTTCACCGCCGTGATCGGTGACGCGGCGGGCGACGCCCACGGAGAACCGGAGCTGACGCTGCACGCGCGGTGAGCGCGGTCAGTCGTCGATCATCGACCGGAGAGACAGTTCGGTCATCGGGACCACCAGGTCCGCCCGGTCCCGGGTGGAGTCCACCAGCTCGGCGTTGTGCTGGTCCGAGCCCAGCACCCAGGCCACGGCGGTGTCGTGGTCCTTGCCGAACTCCTCGTGGCGCGCGACCAGTCGGCGGATCCGTTCCTGCTCGTCGAGTTCGCAGAACCACACCTCGTCCAGCTGGGCGCGGACGCGGGTCCACGAGCCCGTGTCGAGCAGCAGGTAGTTGCCCTCCGTGACGACCAGACGGGCCGTCGGCGGCACCGGCACGGCCCCCGCGATCGGCTGCTCCAGCACCCGCTCGAACCCCGGCGCGTACACCACATCGCCGTCGTCGTCCTCGCGCAGGCGCCGGAGCAGCGCCGCGTACCCGGCCGCGTCGAACGTGTCCGGTGACCCCTTGCGGTCCCGGCGGCCGAGCCGTTCGAGCTCGATGTCGGCGAGGTGGAAGCCGTCCATGGGGACGTGCGCGACCCAGGGGTCCCCGGTGCCGTTCAGCTCGCGCACCAGAAGCTCGGCGAGTGTCGTCTTGCCCGCGCCGGGGCTGCCCGTGACACCGAGGATCGCGCGCCCCCCGTGGTGGGTGAGGGCGCGGGCACGGGTGAGGAGATCGTCGAAAGTCAGCGGCACGGAGCAGAGTCTGTCACCCGGGCGGCGGCGCGATGAATCGTGGGAGCGCGGGGAGTCGTCTCAGTACAGGGGACACGTCCCTGGTGAGGAAGGGAGCGGTGCCGTGCCCGACGACGCAGCGCAGATCCGCACACTGATCGAGAAGTGGGCCGAAGCCGTCCACCGCGGCGACCTCGACGGCGTCCTCGCCGGCCACACCGAGGACATCGTGATGTACGACGTCCCGCCCCCGCACGAGGGCATCCACGGCCTCGCCGCCTACCGCGCGACCTGGCCGCCGTTCTTCGAGTGGCAGGGACAGGGCGCCTGCTTCGACATCGAGTCCCTCCACGTCACCGCCGGCACCGACGTCGCCTACGCGCACGCGCTGCTGCGCTGCGGAACACCGGAGGAGCTCGCCGAACGCCCCACTCTCCGCCTGCGGTTGACGCTCGGCCTGCGCAAGGAACGGGACCGCTGGCTGGTCGCGCACGAACACCACTCGTTCCCGCACGACTGACCACCCCACCGACCCGACTCCGTACCGTGTTGCTCGCAGTGTGGCCCGCGCCACCGGCTGGAAGCGGCTGCAGGGGGAACCGTGTCCTGTATGACGCAGCTCGGTCTTCCCGATTCGATCTCTGCCTGTCTCTTCGACCTCGACGGGGTCGTGACCAAGACCGCGGTGGTGCACGCGGCCGCCTGGAAGGAGACGTTCGACGCGTTCCTGCGCGAACGCGAAGGAGAGCGCTTCCGGCCGTTCAACGCCGTCGCCGACTACGACGAGTACGTCGACGGACGACCGCGTGCGGACGGCGTCCGCACCTTCCTGGCCTCCCGCGACATCCTGACCGGGCGGGTGCGTTTCCCGGCGGCCCGCTTCAGGTAGGAGTCGGATGTCGGGCCGACGAAGAGGGGAGTGGCATGGCAGCGAGTGACACGGGTGGCCGACTGGGGGAGGAGTTCTTCACTCCGGGAACCGCTTCCTTCACCGAGTTCCTGACGGCGCACCGCCCCGAACTGCTGCCCACGCGCCCGCCCTTCCCGGCCGGCGTCCGGGCCGAACCGGGCCGGTTCCCGCACGGCACCACCGTGCTGGCCCTCGCCTACCGGGACGGCGTGATGATCGCCGGCGACCGCCGCGCCACGATGGGCAACCTCATCGCGCAGCGCGACCTGGAGAAGGTGCACCCGGCGGACGACTACACCGCCGTGGCCTTCGCCGGCACCGTCGGACTCGCCCTGGACATGGTGAAGCTGTACCAGGTCGAGCTGACCCACTTCGAGAAGATCGAGGGCATCCCCATGACCCTCAACGCAAAGGCGCGGCGCCTGGCCGGCATGATCCGCCAGAACCTCGGCCAGGCCATGCAGGGCCTCGCCGTCGTACCGCTCCTCACCGGCTACGACGACTCGGCCCCGGACGGCGAGAAGGGCCGCATCTTCAGCTTCGACGTCGCCGGCGGTCTGTACGAGAAGACGGACTTCCACGCCGAGGGCTCCGGATCGCCGTATGCCCGGGGCGCGTTGAAGAAGCTGTTCCGCAAGGGCATGGACCGGCGAGAGGCGGCCCTGGCCGCGCTCCAGGCGCTGTACGACGCGGCCGACGACGACTCCGCGACCGGCGGCCCGGACATCAACCGCCGCATCTTCCCCATCGTGTCGGTCATCACCGAGGAGGGCTTCGAGCGGCTGTCCGAGCCGGACACGGAGGAGCTGAGCCGCGAGATGGTCGAGCAGCGCCGCAGCCGCCCGGACGGGCCGAACGCCGCCCCGTGACGGCGTCTCTCTCCTCGCCGGGCTTTCCGCTTCCATGGTGAAGAGCTGTCGCGGCCTTTACTGCACATGATGTGCAAGTACGGGAGGATGGCACCAGGCTGTCGATCGCAGCCGCCGCTCACCCGAAAGAAAGTTCCTCCTCGATGACGGCCGCCCCCGAATCCGCTCCGACCCTGCCCGCCGCGGCTGCCGCGAAGCGTCCCGCCTGGCACCGGATCCGTACGTCGATGACCCGCAAGGAGTGGGCGAGCCTCGGCGGGATGGCCGCGTTCATCCTGGCCCTGCACGTCATCGGCTGGTTCACGCTGGTGGTGATCGTCGCCCCCGAGCACTACAGCCTGGGCACCAAGTCCTTCGGCATCGGCATCGGCGTGACCGCCTACACGCTGGGCATGCGGCACGCCTTCGACGCCGACCACATCGCGGCCATCGACAACACCACCCGGAAGCTGATGGGCGAGGGGCAGCGGCCGCTGTCGGTGGGCTTCTGGTTCTCCCTGGGCCACTCCTCGATCGTCTTCGCGCTCACCCTCCTGCTCTCCCTGGGCGTCAAGGCCCTGGCCGGACCGGTCTCGAACGACGACTCGTCGCTGCACGACATCACCGGCTGGATCGGCACGACCGTCTCCGGGACCTTCCTCTACCTCATCGCGATCATCAACCTGGTGATCATGGCGGGGATCTGGAAGGTCTTCCGGCAGATGCGCTCCGGCCACTTCGACGAGGCCGCGCTCGAGGAACACCTCAACCACCGCGGCTTCATGAACCGCCTGCTCGGCCGCCTGATGAAGTCGATCACCAAGTCCTGGCAGATGTACCCGCTGGGCCTGCTCTTCGGCCTCGGCTTCGACACCGCCACCGAGATCGCGCTCCTCGTCCTGGCCGGCTCGGGCGCCGCCTCCGGCCTGCCCTGGTACGCGATCCTGTGCCTGCCGGTCCTGTTCGCCGCCGGGATGTCGCTCCTGGACACCATCGACGGCTCGTTCATGAACTTCGCCTACGGCTGGGCGTTCTCCAAGCCGGTCCGCAAGGTCTACTACAACCTCACCATCACCGGCCTGTCGGTCGCCGTCGCGCTCATCATCGGCACCGTCGAACTGCTGGGCCTGATCGCCGACAAGGCCGGCCTGCACGGCCCGTTCTGGGACTGGGTCTCCGGCCTCGACCTCAACGTCATCGGCTACCTCATCGTCGGCCTGTTCTTCGCCACCTGGGCAGTCGCCCTGCTGGTGTGGAAGCTCGGCCGGATCGAGGAAAAGTGGACGGCGGGCCTGCCCCGGCCGGCGGAAGGGCCCTAGGCCCGCCGTCCGTCAGCCGCGCAGCTTCAGCTCCTTGCGCCACTTGGCGAACTGCTGCTCGGGATCTCCCGTGTACGACCAGGGAGTTCGCGTGGCCCGTGGGCCCAGCATCCGCAGCAGGGCGCCGGCGATGTCCTTGTCGCCCGAGTTGCAGGCGGCGTGCGCCAGGTAGTTGAGGTCGCGCAGCTCACCGGGGACGAGGGCGCCCTCCGTGCGGCCCATGATCCAGCGCTGCCAGGTGCGGCGCACGTCGCTGACGGCCCCGTCGTGATTCCAGTGCTGCCCGAGACCCACCGCGGACTGCCCGCTGTGGCCCGCGTCGAGGGCGAAGCGGTACTCCTCCACACGCGCGTACTGCACCAGTACCGGCAGTGCACAGCCCGGGGGTGCCACGCCGGCCGCGTCGCGGGCGAAGTCGTACATCAGGCCGTGGGTGCCGTGCCAGCGCGCGGAGTAGTAGTGCAGGACCTGCAGGTGGCCCTCCACGCTGTACGGGTCGCGCTGGTGCAACTCGTCCCACCAGCGCGCCAGTTCCTGCCGCCGCACCCCTGCGGGATACAGCCGCGCCACGGAGATCAGGGAGATCCACGGCGTCGGGTCGTCCAGGTAGGCCTCCGCCGCCTGGAGGCACGCCGTCACCGCGGTGTCGATGCGGTGCTGGTCGATCGGCACGCCCCGGCCCGCGGCGATGGCCAGGTTGAACGCCCGGGCCGTCTCCGTGGCCGCCCGCAGCACCAGTGCGTCGGCGCTGCGGGGCTCGGCGGCCAGCCACGATTCCGAAGTCGAACTGCCCACGCAGGCCTGCGCGAGCAGCCGGACCCGGTGACCGCGGGCGAGCCAATTGGGGCCGGTGGTGCGCAGCAGGTCCCTCGGGCCCTGCCAGCGGCCGATGACGATGTCGTGGCAGGTGTCGGTGAGGGCTCTGTCCCCGCAGTCGGGGTCGAAGTCGGGAGCGAAACGGTCGCGCGCCATCGGGGTCTCCCTCAGAAGTCGGTGGAGAGACCTTCGTAGGCACGGGAGTCCTCGGGCGTATGGCCGTCGGGGACGTAGTCCGCCTCCACGGTGTGGGACGCGTCCAGCCGGGCGGGCCGGTAGTAGTCGCTGCCCTGCCTCCAGTACCAGAACATCGGGATCAGGCCGACGGCGAGCCCGCCGATGCCGATCGCGATCGCCGCGGTGTCGAGCTCGCCCAGCGACTCGAAGAAGATCCAGAACATGAACAGGGCGCCGAACAGCGGCCACAGCCCGCCGAGCAGGAAGTTGGCCGGCGACTTCAGCAGCATCTTGCGGTACGCCACGACCACCGCGAGGCCCGCAAGGCCGTAGTACACGGCGATCTGCAGGCCGATCGCCGAGATGGCGTCGGAGACGATCTCCCCCACCGTACCGAGGGCGTTGGAGGCGATGAACATCGCGAGCGACACCCCGCCGACCACGGTGATCGCGACCCACGGGGTGTTCCAGGTGCGGTGCACCCGGCCGAGGGCGGTGGGCATCGTGCGGTCGCGGCCCATCGCGAACAGGGAGCGGGTGACCTGGATGAGTGTGGTCTCCAGGGTGGCGATGGTCGACAGCATCACCGCCACGATCAGCAGCTTGCCGCCCCAGCCCGGCAGGATCTCCTCACCGAGCACGCCCAGCACGTTCGCGTCGTTCTCCGCGATCTGCTTCGAGGACAGGATGACGTTCACCGCGATGGTGAACGCCTCGAACGTCAGGAAGACGATGCCCACCCCGATCAGGCCCGCGAGTCCCGTCGTACGACGGCTGTTGCGGGTCTCCTCGCTCAGGTTGCTGGTGACGTCCCAGCCCCAGTAGTAGAAGGCGGCTACGAGTGCGCCCGAGGCGAAGCCGGCCATCCCGTGGAAGTGGCTGAAGCCGAGCCAGGACCAGTCGAAGGCTCGGGCGTTGCCCGTGTGGAACAGGGCGAGTACGGCGAACAGCGCGAGGATCGTGAGTTCGATGCCGGACATGATGAGCTGCGCGCGGACGGTGAGACGGGCGCCGCCCAGCACGACGAGCAGCATGGTGATGAACCAGGCCGCGCCGACCACCGTGGACAGCGCGGTGTTGTCGGCAAGTCCCTCGTCGAACAGGGCGAGGGTCATCGAGCCGGCCGGCAGCGAACCGGCCACCATGAAGATGGTCGCCGAGATCACCAGCGCCCAGCCGCTGATGAAGCCGAGGAACGGATGGAGCGTGCGTCCCACCCAGGAGTAACTGGCGCCCGCGTTCACGTCGATGCGGCTGAGGTAGCTGAACGCCAGCGCGATGCCCAGCATGGGTATCGCGCAGTACAGCAGTGCGGCCGGACTGGCCAGCCCCACCGCGCCGACGAGTACGGCCGTGGTGGCGGCGATCGAGTACGCCGGGGCACTGCCCGCCACGGCCATCACCACGGTGTCGAACGTGCCGAGGGCATTGGCCTGGAGCCCTCTGCCCCTGATGTTGCTCATAGGTTGCGCTGCTTTCCGTCTTGCACGACATGAGGGCGACCTGGCCCCGACGACGTAGGGGAGGTGGGGGGTGACGAACCCACCCCGGACCGGAGAGGGTTGGCCTCGGATCAGGGGTGGCGAAAGGCGTGGTGGAACCCGCACGGCCGATGCGTTGCCGGGCAGTCACAGCGTGTGTGCGAGTGATGATAGCCCCACTCCTTGACCTTTCAAGGTGGCGCAGGGCGCAACCTCCTGGGCCGCCCGGGACCTCTGTGGTTGCGCGGCGCGCAACGGGAAACGCGGATCGGGACGCGGTACGGAAACGGTCTGCCGCAGCGCGCGCAGGAAGCAGCCATGGGCGCCGAACGGATGCGCCCCGAACCCATGGCCGACGACGTCCACGGGCCCACCGGAACCAACAAGGAGCGGGCGGCCGCCGCGCCGCTCGGAGTCACCGGGCACGTACGACGGCCGCCGAGGACGCCGCCGTCCATGTGGTCGAGAACGAGAGCGAGTTGCCGTGAGGCACGACCCGCTTCTCGGCCCCGATTCAGTCCCCGATCCGGTCGATCTGCCGGAGCTTGTTGGTCGCGTCCAGAGCGGCGACCTTGTAGGACTCCGCCAGCGTCGGGTAGTTGAACACCGCGTCGACGAGGTAGTCGACGGTTCCGCCGCAGCCCATCACCGACTGGCCGATGTGGATGAGTTCGGTGGCGCCGGTGCCGAAGCAGTGCACGCCGAGCAGCGTGCGGTCCTCGGGGGAGACCAGCAGCTTCAGCATGCCGTGCGAGTCACCGATGATCTGGCCGCGGGCCAGTTCCCGGTAGCGGGAGATGCCGACCTCGAACGGCACGCATTCCTCGGTGAGTTGGTCCTCGGTCCGCCCCACGAAGCTGATCTCGGGGATGGTGTAGATGCCGATGGGCTGCAGGTTGTGCATCTGGCCGACCGGCTCACCGCAGGCGTGGTAGGCGGCGGCCCGCCCCTGTTCCATCGACGTCGCGGCCAGCGCGGGGAAGCCGATCACGTCGCCGACGGCGTAGATGTGCGGCACCGTCGTGCGGTAGTGCTCGTCGACCGTGATCCGGCCCCGCTTGTCCGCGGACAACCCGGCTTTCCCGAGGTCGAGTTCGTCGGTCAGGCCCTGTCGGCCCGCCGAGTACATGACGGCGTCGGCCGGTATCTTCTTGCCGCTCTCCAGGAGGGTGAGCGTGCCGCGCGGATGGCGCTCCACCGCGGCGACGGTCTCGCCGAACCGGAACGTGACCGCGAGATCCCGCAGGTGGTACTTGAGCGACTCGATGACCTCCACGTCGCACATGTCGAGCATCCCGGCGCGCTTCTCGACGACCGTCACCTTGCTGCCGAGCGCGGCGAACATGGAGGCGTACTCCATGCCGATCACACCGGCGCCGACGATGACCATGGAGCGCGGGACGCGTTCGACGTTGAGGACGTTGTCGGAGTCCATGATCGTGCGCCCGTCGAACTCGACGGTGTCGGGCCGTGCCGGGCGGGTGCCGGTGGCGATGACGATGTTCTCCGCGCTGAGCAGCCGTTCGTGACCGGTGACCTCGCGCAGCGCGATGGTGTGCGGGTCGACGAAACTGCCGGTGCCGGCGAACAGGGAGACGTGGTTGCGGGAGAGCTGGCTGCGGATGACGTCGACCTCGCGGCTGACCACGTGCTCGGTGCGCGAGGTCAGGTCGGTGACGGTGATGTCCTCCTTCAGCCGGTAGCTCTGCCCGTACAGATCGCGCTGGGTGAGACCGGTCAGGTACAGCACCGCCTCGCGCAGGGTCTTGGAGGGGATGGTGCCGGTGTGGATGGAGACCCCGCCGACCATGTCGGGGCGGTCGACGACGGCGACCCGGCGGCCGAGCTTGGCCGCGGCGATGGCGGCCTTCTGGCCACCCGGGCCGGATCCAATGACAAGCATGTCGAAGTCGGGCACCTCCGGAGTCTGTCAGCCCGAAGGCCCTCTTCGAAAGGGTGAACGGGCAACGGCCGCCCCCTGATCGATCGGAACGCCCGTTGATCAACGGGCAGTTGAGTCCCGCGGCCGAACATGTTCTCCTTCCGGCTGCTCGTTCCGGACTTCCGGGGCGATAATGCGCCTATGGGCCATCGACTCGGTGACGCGAGCGCACCCGCCCGGCTGGCCGCCCCCGACGAGGGCATCGGCCGGGACGAACTGGCGCTGGCCACCCGCAACCACGGTCTGCCGCTGGAGGCGCTGCACTACGACGTCACCCCGCCGGGCCTGCACTACGTACTGACGCACTACGACATCCCCTACGTCCCCGACGAGACGCCCTGGGTGCTGACGATCGGGGGCCGGGTCCGCCGTCCGCTGCAGCTGGACCTGGCCGATCTGCGGGCATACCCCCAGGTCACCACCCGCGTGACCCTGGAGTGCGCGGGCAACGGCCGGGCCTTTCTGACGCCCCGCCCGGTCAGCCAGCCCTGGCTCGTCGAGGCGGTCGGCACCGCCGAGTGGACGGGCGTGCCGCTGCGGCTGCTGCTCGCCGAGGCCGGAGTGGAGTCCGACGCCGTCGACGTGGTCTTCACCGGCGCCGACCACGGCGTGGAACGCGGCGTCGAACAGGACTACCAGCGGTCCCTGCCGGTGGACGTGGCCACGGGCACCGAGCCCGAAGTGCTGGTGGCGTACGCGATGAACGGCGCTCAGCTGCCGCCGCAGCACGGCCGTCCGTTGCGCCTGGTCGTGCCCGGCTGGTACGGGATGGCGCACGTGAAGTGGCTGCGCGAGGTCTCCGTCACCGACGTACCGTTCACGGGATTCCAGCAGACCGTGGCCTATCGGCTGCGGCAGGACTCCGCCGACGAGGGCGAGCCGGTCACCCGGATCGAGCCACGCGCCCTGCTGCTCCCGCCCGGATTCCCGGACTTCATGTCGCGCTCCCGCGTGGTGCGACCGGGCCCGGTGACATTGGAGGGGCGCGCCTGGTCCGGGCGGGCGCCCCTCACCCGGGCCGAGGTGAGCACGGACGCGGGTCTCACCTGGCACGAGGCCGAGTTGGAGCCCGAGGGCGGGCGGCGGTGGGCGTGGCGCCGCTGGGAGTTCGGCTGGACGGCGACCCCCGGCGAGCACGTGCTGAGCGCGCGGGCCACCGACGCCGAAGGACACACCCAGCCGCTTCAACAGCACTGGAACCGCGGTGGCTTCGTCAACAACCTGGTCCAGCGGGTGCCGGTGCTGTGCCTGGAGCCCGGCGAGGCGGACTGATCCGGCGCCGGGTCTCCAGGCGGGTGTACGGCGACGGTTACGGCAGCAGCTTCTCGAGGGCGGCGGGGCCCTCCGCCTCCAGCTTGCGCTTTGCCCATTCGAGGTTGCGCGGGGTGATGTCCCTGCCGGTCACGAGGACGATGTCCTCCGGCGACACTTCGGTGCCGGTACTGGTGTGGAGCAGGTCGTCCGGGGTGACGCGGTCCTCGGACGACCCGGACGCGTCGGGCTGTGATGTCGCGATCATCTCTGCTCCTCGGGTCCGAAACGCTTCTGCTATCACCATTCAACGCCCGAGCGCGGCCTGCATCCGGAAGAGAACGGAAGAGGGCAACAGGCCCGAGATGCCGGAGTGATCGCGCGGGCGTCTAATGAAAGGCGAACGAGCGTCTCGGGCCGGCAGGAAAGGCCAGGGCCATGTCACCGACCCGTACCAACGCAGGGGGAACGGGGGCCGCCACCGGAGGGGTACTGCGGCGACTGGGCGCATGGTGCGCCCGGCACTTCGTGATCGTCATCGTGGCCTGGCTGGTGGCCCTGGTGGCGCTGCAGACCCTGAACCGTTCCTTCGGCGGGGAATACTCCGACAACTTCTCGCTGCCCGGCGTGCAGTCCCAGGAGGGCCTGGACGTACTGAAGAAGCACGATCCGGCGGCGGGCGGCTACAGCAGCCAGATCGTCCTGCACGACGACCAGAAGTCCCTGACCGGACTGAGCTCGCAGATGTCCACCACGATCGGCGACCTGCAGAAACTGCCGCACGTTCTGGCGGCCCAGAACCCGCTCTCCTCCTCCGCCTCCAAGGTCGGGCCGATCTCGTCCGACGGGAAGACGGCCTACATCACCGTCCGCTTCGACGTCCAGCCCTCGACCCTGGGCGACAACTACCTCAACGGCGTGGACACGGCCGTACAGCCGCTGCGCTCGGCGGGCGCGGAGGTCGAGTACGGCGGCCCGCTCGGTGAGCTGGCCCGGCCCGCCCCCGACGACCGGGTGAGCGAGCTGATCGGCTTCGGCGTCGCGATCGTCGTCCTGCTGGTCGGCTTCGGCAGCGTGATCGCCGCCGGCATCCCCCTGCTCACCGCGCTGATCAGCGCGATCGGCGGACTCGCCTGCCTCGGGCTGCTCGCCGCGGCGTTCACCTTCGCCACCGTCTCGCCGACCCTGGCCACGATGATCGGCCTCGGCGTGGGCATCGACTACGCCCTGTTCCTGATGACCCGTCACCGGCAGAACCTCATGGACGGTGCCGACCCGGTGCACTCGGCCGGCCACGCCACCGCCACCAGCGGACGGGCCGTGCTGGTCTCCGGCTGCACCGTGATCATCGCCCTCGCCGGGCTGTACGCGTCCGGAGTGAGTTTCATCGGCAAACTCGGGCTGGCCGCCGCCACGACGGTCGTCTCGGCGGTCATCGGCGCGCTGACCCTGGTCCCGGCCCTGCTCGGACTCATCGGCAAACGCATCGACCGCTACCACGTACGCCGTCCGGTCGCCGAGACCAACGCCGCCCCCGGCACCGAACCCACGGGCACCTGGCACCGCTACGCACAGCGCGTCGAGCGGCGGCCCTGGCAGTTCCTGGCCGCCGGTGTCGCGACCGTCGTCGTCCTCGCCATCCCGGTGTTCTCCATCCAGCTGGGCCACATCGGCGACGGCGCCGACCCCACCTCCTTCACCGACCGGCGGGCGTACGACCGCATGACCGACGCGTTCGGCCCGGGTTCCAACGGCCCGCTCACCGTCGTCATCGACCAGACCTCGGTGTCCTCGTCGCAGCGCTCCTCCCTCTCCGACCAGGCGCAGAAGACCCTGAACGCCGTGGCCGGCGCCGCCACGGTCACCCAGCTGACGCCCACCCAGGACGGGGACGTGCTGATCAGCACGGTCTACTCGCAGCAGGCCCCGCAGGACGCCGTCACCACGGACCTGACGAACCGACTGATCGACACCACCCTCCCCGACGCGGTCTCCGGAACGTCCGCCAAGGGATACGTCACCGGAACGACCGCGGCCCAGGTCGACTTCCGTGACATCGTGGCGAGCCGGCTGCCGCTGATCATCGCCGTAGTGGTCGCCCTGGCCTTCCTGATCATCCTCGCGGTCTTCCGCGGCCTGCTGGTCGCGGTCAAGGCGGCCGTCCTCAACGTCCTGTCGATCGCGGCCTCGTACGGCGTCGTGGTGGCCGTTTTCCAATGGGGCTGGGGCGGCCCTGCGCTGGGCGTCTCCGGCAAGGTGCCCATCGAGAGCTATGTGCCGATGATGATGTTCGCGATCATCTTCGGCCTGAGCATGGACTACGAGATCTTCCTGCTCTCCCGCGTCCATGAGGCGTGGCTGCGCACCGGGGACGCCAAGGCCTCGGTCGCCCATGCCCTGGAGATCACCGCGCGGGTCATCACCTGCGCGGCACTGATCATGATGAGCGTCTTCGCGGCCTTCATCGTCAGCGACAACATCGTGGTCAAGATGCTCGGACTGGGCCTCGCCGTGAGCGTGCTGATCGATGCGAGCGTCGTACGGCTGCTCATGGTTCCGGCCGTGATGACGCTCCTGGGGTCGCACGCCTGGTGGACGCCCCACTGGCTCGACCGGATCATGCCGCACATCGACGCCGAGGGCGACCAGGAGGAGAGCGCCCAGCAGGACGTCAGCGGGCGTCCGGTGACGCGGGCGTGAGGACGAGCATCGTGACGTCGTCGTCGACGGCGGGGCAGTACCGTACGAGATCCGCCCAGACCCGGTCGGCGAGGACGGCCGGGTCGTCGTCGGCCAGCGTGGCCAGGCGGTCGGTCAGCGGATAGAAGGTGCCGGAGACGTCCCGCGCCTCGCTCACTCCGTCCGACGCCAGGAACAGGCTGTGGCCGGGCTCCAGCGGCAGCGTCAGTCCGGTGGGCGAGCCGCCGTCGGACAGACCGAGACCGAGCGGCGTCCACGCGACGAGCTCGATCTCGGCGGCCCGCCCGTCGCGCAGCAGCAAAGGTGCCGGATGCCCGCAGGACACCATCCGCACCGAACGGGCGTCACGGGAGAACTCCAGCAGTACGGCGGTCGCGAACAGCTCGGCGTACCGGGACGATGCCGAGTCCACCACCAGTCTGCGGTCGAGCCGGGCGGCGATCGACTCCAGGTCCGGCTGGTCCAGTGCCGCTTCGCGGAAGGCCCCCAGCAGGGACGCGACCGTGGCGACCGCCGCCAGGCCGTGCCCCTGGACGTCGCCCATCACCGCCCGCACCCCGTGCGGTCCCTCGCGCACGTCGAAGAAGTCGCCGCCCACCAGCGTTCCGCGCTGCGCGGCCCGGTACAGGCCGACGCAGCGGACCGGGCCGACCCGTTCGGGCAGCGGCGGGACGACGGCGCGCTGCGCGGCCTCGGCGACCGTGCGCTCCAGGTCGAGCTGGGCGTCGCGGTGGCTGCGCACGTAGGAGACGAACACGCTCAGCACGGAGACGAAGCACATGGTCAGCAGGTCGGTGTTGCCGGGGCGGTCGAGCTGGAAGGCCGGGATGTTGAGCACGGCGATCACGAGAGCGCCGAGGACCGCGGTGGCCAGGGGCCCGTAGGACAGGACGGCCAGCGGTGGGATGGCGCCCAGCAGGAAACCGATGTCGAGGGGTTCGTCGCTGGTCAGGGTGGCCACACCCACGCCCACGATCAGGCCGAGGGGGAGCAGTCGCACCCAGCGCGGCGGCGGCGCGCCCCGCAGCCAGCCCCGCCGGTCGTGGTCCCGGCGCGGTGGCAGATCAGGCACCTTTCCCACACCACCACGCTCCTACGACGGGGGGCCTCCCGCACGCCGGACCGAAGCCGTCCGACCCGGGAAACCGGTGGACGCGCTCATGACAGGCCGCCTAGGGTGTGACGTCACGCCCCGAGACCGACGGAAGGAGGCGAGTGCCATGCAGTCCACACATTCCAGCGCTCCCTCTTGCCTGTCCCGGCGTGTCTGATCCGACCTGATCCGGGAGCGCTCCTCACCAGACGTCTCCCGGAGGAATCCATGACCGATCCGGTCATCCGCGCGCTCGACGAGAGCGACGCCCATCTCTTCGACACCCTGCCGGACCCGCTGGACGCCCGCGCGGCGCACCGGCTGACCCACCACCGTCCCGACTGGAAGCGGGTCGCCCTGCGCGACGGCGAGGTCGTCGCGCGCGCCGCCTGGTGGGGCGGCCCCGACGACACCGAACCCCTCAACGTCAACTGGTTCGACGTGGCCGAAGGAGAGGAGGAGGCGGGGGCCGAACTCCTGCGCACCGCCCCCTGGCAGGTCGAACTCGAACTGAACCTGCCCCCCGGCCGGCGCGAGGACCCGCGCCTGCACGCCGCCGCCGAGGCCCGCTTCACCGCCGCGCGAGCGGCCGGCTACGAACTCCTCGTCGAGCGTTTCCTGTACCGCTGGACACCGGCGTGCGGCCTGCCCGAACGGCCTGGGCGGCTCGTCTTCCGCGCCGAGCCGGACGACGCGGTGTTCTTCGACGCGCTGCGCCGCATCCACTCCGTCACGCTCGACGCGCATTCGCTCAGGGCCGTCGAGGACGGCGGCCTCGACCGGGCCGCCCAGGAGGAGCTGGACTTCTTCCGCTGGTGCCCGTCACCGCGGGAGTGGTGGCAGATCGCGTACACACCACAGGGCGAACCGGTGGGCATGCACATCCCGGTGCACAACCCCTCGGGCCCGTGCGTCGGTTTCATCGGCGTCCTGCCCGAACACCGCGGACACGGCTACGCCTACGACCTGTTGGCGGAGTGCACGCACTTCCTGGTCGAGCGGGGCGCCGAGTTCGTCTCCGCGGGGACGGACCAGGGCAACTTCCCGATGGCCGCGAACTTCACGAAGGCCGGGTATCCCGTCGTAAGGGAACGCATCAACTTCACTCCCGTACGGCGCGAATAGACCCGTTGTCAGTGCCGGCCGGCATGCTGGTCAGCGTCCTGATCAACGCATGGCGGGGGAGGCGCGGGTGGGGTTCGAGGGCGAGGTCTGGCGGGTGTGCAGTGGCGTCGAGCCGGTCGGGGAGATCCTGATCGACGACGCCGACTTTCCGTGGCTGTCGGGCCGCTTCACCCCCGGCGAGGCGTACGCCGCCGTGCAGGCACTGTTCGACCGCGAACTCGCCCTGTCCGAGCGGGACGACGACTGGGCGATGTGGGAAGAGGCGTACGACGAGATCAGACGGCGTGTGTCCCTCTCCTCGCCACAGGGCCCGGTCCCCGAGTTCCTGCTGCACATTCAGGGCGACCGGGCCTGGTTCCGCTGGAGCGACGAGCCGTTCGAGGAACAGTAGGGTCGTCGGCGTGCGCGATGTGCGGGTGGTGCTGATCGGCGGGACGTCGAACGTGGGAAAGTCGACGGTCGCCCAACTGGTGGCGGAGAAGCTCGGGTTCGCCTGCCTGTCGACCGACGGGCTGGCCCGCCACCCCGGGCGGCCCTGGAGGACACCGGAGCGGGAGGTGCCCGCCCATGTCGCCGAGCACTACGCGACGCTCACCGTGGACGAACTGATCACGTCCGTTCTCGGCCACTACGAGCGGTTGTGGCCCCGCATCCACGACCTGATCGCGACCCACGCAGCCGAAGGCGGTGCCGACACCGGTCTCGTCCTCGAAGGCTCGGCGCTCTGGCCGGTCCGCCTTGCCGGGCTGGACGTCGCCCGCACGGCCGCCGTGTGGTTGACGGCCGACGCGGCTGTACTGCGCGCCCGAGTGCATGCCGCCGGCCACTACGAGCAGGCGACGGGCGAGGAACAGGCCCTGATGGACCGGTTCCTCGCCCGTTCGGAGCGCTTTCAGGGCCTCATGGTCGAGGCCCTCGACGAGCTGGGTCTGGACCGCATCGATGCGGGTGCCGACCGGAGCGTCGGCGTGCTGGTGGACGCGGTGCTCGCCGCCGTGGTGAGACAGAGCGGGGCGGCCGGACCGTGACGCCGCGTCAGCCGGCCGCGTCCAACAGCGTCTCGGCCTCGACGAGTATCTCCGTGACCCGCAGTCCGAAGGCAGCGTCGCAGGGGTGCGGCTCCCCGGTGCGGGCGGCCGCGAGCAGCGCGTCGGCGGCGTGCCCCAGGGCGGTGACCGCTCCCTCGGAGCTCGCCGGAAGCAGCGCCACTCCCGACTCGCCCCGCAGCTCGGCGGTGGCCCCCGCCGCCGCGGACGGCGCCGACAGGGTGAGGGTTAGCGTGCTCGACGCGCCACTGACATGGTCGAGGATCAGATGGACGGTGTCGCCGGGGCCGGACGCCGCGGCCGCCACCCGCCGGGCGTCCCCGAGGACCGGCAGCAGCACCGACAGCGCATGCGGCCCCACGTCCCACAGCGCGCCCTTCTCCTGCCGCCACGGCGAGTCGGCGAACGGGCTGTCGCTGTCACTGCCGAACAGCGCTCCGAGCCACTCCGCCCGCCCCGTGAACCAGCCCCCGGCGCTTGCCTGTTCGGTGATCCACGCCTCCGTCTCGGTGACGAAGCGGCTGGTGAAGAAGACGACCGAGGCGACACCGGCCTCCCGCACCGCATCGACCACGGCCCGCCCCTGCTCGACCGTCGTCGCCAGCGGCTTGTCCAGCAGCAGATGACACCCCGCCCTCGCCGCGCGTATGGCGAGGTCCGCCTGGACGGCCGGCGGCAGGGCCACCGCGACCGCGTCCACATCGGCGAGCAGCGCGTCGACGTCGTCGTAGGCACGCGTGCCGTGCTTGTCGGCGAGTTCCTTGGCGGCCTCCGAACGGCGGCCCCACACCCCGACGAAGTCCAGTCCGGCGTGCTCGCTCAGGGCGGGGGCGTGGGCCATTCCCGCCCAGGGGCCGGTTCCCAGCAGTCCAATGCGCATTGCCGCCGCCTCTCCACTGCGCCGCCCGTCGTGGCGGCTGATCGCCAGTGAGCGTCGCACACCCACCTGCCGACCGCGCAACCCGGTCGGCGGCAGCGCACCGCGCTCCCCGATTCAGTGGCCCGGCTGCTGAATGCGTTCTCTTTCCTCTATTGGACCTGCGGCCCGAGCGCGGGTCAGGCTGGAAGGCGTTTCGGCTTCGCCGCTCTCCATGTCCGGCGGGCCGAACGGCATTCGGTCCCGCGCGACAGCCGAAAGAGGTCACGACCACATGCAGATCCGCCGCATCGGGGACGTCGAAGTCAGCGCGATCGGGCTGGGCGGTATGCCCATGTCGATCGAGGGACGACCGGACGAGGCGCGCTCCCTCGCCACGATCCACGCCGCCCTCGACGCCGGTGTGACGCTGATCGACACCGCGGACGCCTACCACCGGGACGCCCACGAGGTCGGCCACAACGAGACCCTGATCGCCAAGGCCCTCGCCTCCCACGACCGCGGCGGGGACGTCCTGGTCGCCACCAAGGGCGGTCATCTGCGCCCCGGGGACGGCAGCTGGACCCTCGACGGCAGCCCCCGCTACCTCAAGGAGGCCTGCGAGGCGTCCCTGCGCCGGCTCGGCGTGGAGGCCATCGGGCTCTACCAGTTCCACCGCCCCGACCCGAAGGTGCCGTACGCCGAGTCCGTCGGCGCGATCCGGGACCTCCTGGACGAGGGCAAGATCCGTATGGCGGGCATCTCCAACGCGAACCCCGACCGGATCAGGCAGGCCAACGAGATCCTCGGCGGCCGGCTGGTCTCCGTGCAGAACCAGTTCTCCCCGGCGTTCCGCTCCAGCGAGGCGGAGCTCGTGCTGTGCGACGAACTCGGCATCGCCTTCCTGCCCTGGAGCCCGCTCGGCGGCATCTCCCGGGCCCGTGAACTGGGCTCCGCCTACGCGCCGTTCGCGCGGATCGCCGAGGCCCACGGGGTGAGCCCGCAGCGCGTGTGCCTGGCGTGGATGCTCGCCAAGTCGCCGGTCGTGGTGCCCATCCCGGGCGCCAGCCGCCCGGAGACGATTCTCGACTCCCTCGCCGCGGTCGACCTCGACCTCACCTCCGAGGAACTCGCGCAGCTCGACGCTGTCTGACACGGCACACGGTCACCTACGGTCACTACGGAGGACCCCCGCCGATGGCGTCATCGTCGGAAAGACCCCTCGACCACCGCTACCGCGACGAACACCCGATCCGCACCCTCGGCTACCTGTTCCGCGCCGACCGCCGCCACCTGATCGCGGCGGTCGGCGTGTTCACCGTCAAGCACAGCCCGGTCTGGCTGCTGCCACTGATCACCGCGACCATCATCGACACCGTCGTCCAGCACCAGCCGATCGCCAGGCTCTGGCTGAGCACCGGGATCATCCTGCTCATCCTGCTGGTCAACTACCCCCTGCACCTGCTCTACGTGCGCCTCCTGTACGGCAGCGTGCGCCGCATGGGCACCACCCTGCGCTCCTCGCTGTGCACCCGCATGCAGCAGCTGTCCATCGGCTACCACTCGCGCGTCAGCGCCGGCGTCCTGCAGGCCAAGGTGGTCCGCGACGTGGAGACGGTCGAGCAGATGGTGCAGCAGACCGCCGAGACCGGGCTCGGCGCGATCACCGTGCTCCTCGGCGGACTGGTCATCATCGCCGTACGCACACCGGAGTTCGTGCCCGTCTTCCTGGTCGTCGTGCCCGCCGCCGCACTCGTCGTCGCCCGCCTGCGGGCCCGGCTGCGCACCCACAACGAGCACTTCCGCCACGAGGTCGAGACCCTGTCGTCCCGCGTGACGGAGATGACCCGCCTCATCCCGGTCACCCGCGCCCACGGCCTGGAGGGCAAGGCACTGCGCCGCATGGACGGCACCCTGAGCCGGCTGCTGACCTCCGGCATGCGCCTCGACCTCGTCAACGGCCGGTTCGGATCACTGGCCTGGGTCGTCCTCAACGTGGTCGGCGTGCTCGTCCTCGCCGGCGCCGCGCTGGTCTCGTACTACGGCGTCTGGGGCGTCACCGCCGGCGACGTCGTCATGCTCAGCGCGTTCCTGAGCACCCTCACCAACTCGACGACCACGCTGGCCGGTCTGGCCCCGGTCATCACCAAGGGCCTGGAGTCGGTCCGTTCGGTCGGCGAGGTGCTGCAGGCGCCCGAACTCGAGGACAACGAGGGCAAGTCCGAGCTCACCTCGCTGCGCGGCGCCGTCACCTTCCAGAACGTCGGCCACGCGTACGAGGACGGCGGTCGGCCCGCCGTAGGCGACTTCACGCTCTCCGTCACCCCGGGCGAGACCGTCGCCCTGGTCGGCGCGTCCGGCGCGGGCAAGTCCACGGTCCTCAACCTCGTCATCGGCTTCATCCGCCCGACCTCGGGCCGACTGCTGCTCGACGGCACCGACATGAACACCCTCGACCTGCGCACGTACCGGCGCTTCGTCTCGGTGGTGCCGCAGGAGTCGATTCTCTTCGACGGCACGATCCGCGAGAACGTCGCCTACGGCATGGACGAGGCCGACGAGGAGACGGTGCGCGCGGCGCTGCGCGACGCCAACGCGCTGGAGTTCGTGGATCGGCTGCCGCAGGGCGTCGACACCGTGGTCGGCGACCGCGGAGCCCGGCTGTCCGGCGGACAGCGCCAACGCCTCGCCATCGCCCGGGCCCTGATCCGGGACCCCAAGGTCCTCATCCTGGACGAGGCGACCTCGGCCCTGGACACCCGCTCGGAGGCCCTGGTCCAGCAGGCGCTGACGCGGCTGCTGCGCGGGCGGACCACGTTCGTCGTGGCGCACCGGCTGTCCACCGTGCGGGGCGCCGACCGGATCGTGGTGATGGGCGACGGCGGCATCCTGGAGACCGGGACGCACGAGGAACTCCTGCGCGGCGGCGGTGCGTACACGGAACTGCACGGCGGACAGGTCGCCTGACGGGTCCCGTCCGCGGCCGCCCGCTCATCAGGCGGCGCTGCTGCGTCGCATCCGGTGCGGGCAGGTCGCGTCGTGGTCGCTGCCGAGGCTCGTCCACCAGCGTTCGCAGCACGCGGCGTACAGCTCGCCGTGGACGATCTCGTCGGCGGCCGGCCGCGCGGGACGGCGCGGTCCGGCCGCGGGGCTGCGCAGTTCGCCGATCAGGGTCTCGCGGACGACGGCGATGACCGGGACCAGACTGGCCGCGGCGAACAGGAAGGCGGCCCACCGGGGGCCGTAGTGGAATTCGAGGACCGTGGTCCAGGCGAGTCCGCCGCTGGTGGTGATGTAGAGGGCGCAGAGAAGGCGGCCGGAGCGGTTCATGGGCTTCACCGTTCGTGCTGGGAGGGTTACCCTCTGTTCAACGCCTCGCGGCGCGCAGGGAATCGGGTCGAGCGGCGGTTTTGCGTCAATTGAGGCCCGGGGCGCGGAAGATGCGAATGGTCCGGCCCTGCCCGGGAATACGAGGCGAAACAAAAGAGAGGGGCGCTTCGTGCTCGTTCCGGACCCGAAGGTCGTCAGAACGTTGCTCACCAGATACGCGTCGCTGCGCATCGCGCAGGCCGAGCGTGAGAAGCCACAGGCGGCACGGGAGTTGGTGGATGTCAGCCGCATGCTGTGCGCCACGATGGGAGCCACGAGCGTCGAGGACGCAATCGCGAAGGCCGATGCCCTGCTGATCGCCTCACGAAGGACGGCGAGCGAGGACGGCGGTCTGTCGCTGGCCGTCTGACACGGCGACGGATTCAGGCACTGGCGCAGGCACAGGCCCAGGAGGCACTCAGGGGTGTGCCGCCGGGACGTGTGTCTTTCCGTGGAACGCGGCGCGGTACGCCTGCGGAGTGGTGCCGACCACCCGGCGGAACCGCTCACGGAACGCCGTCGGTGACCCGAACCCCGCCTGCTGCGCGATCCGTTCGATCGGACGGTCGCTGTTCTCCAGCAGGTACTGGGCCCGCCGGACACGTGCCCGCAGCAGCCACTGCAGCGGCGTCGTCCCCGTCTGTTCGCGGAACCGGCGGCTGAAGGTGCGCTCGCTCATCCCCGAGCGTCCCGCCAGCGTGCCCAGGGTGATCTCGCCGGCCAGGTTGTCCTCGATCCACTCCAGGACCGGTTCGAGGGTCGAGCCGCGCGGCACCGGCGGCTGCTCGTGCACGATGAACTGGGCCTGCCCGCCCTCCCGTTCGAGAGGCATCACCGAGAGCCGGGCCGCATCCGCCGCGACGGCCGACCCCAGGTCGCCGCGGATCATGTGCAGGCACATGTCCAGCGCGGCGGCGGCGCCGGCCGAGGTGAGGATCTGTCCGTTGTCGACGTACAGCACGTCGGGCTCCACCTTGACGGCCGGATAGCGGCGCGCCAGTTCGTCGGCGACCACCCAGTGCGTCGTGGCGCGCAGGCCGTCCAGCAGTCCGGCCTCGGCCAGTACGAAGGCGCCCGCGCACACCGAGGCGATCCGGGTGCCGGCCCCGGCCGCCTCCCGCAGAGCCGACAAGGCGCGAGGGGAGGGCCCTTCGGTGTGCTCCGAGCAGCCCGGCACGACGATGGTGTCGGCGTCCGCCAGCGCCTCGAGTCCATGGGTGACCCGCAGCTCGAAACCGTCTGCGCGAACGGCCGGCGATTCGGCACACAGCCGCACCCGGTACGGGCGGCGCCCGTCGGGCAGCCGTGTGCGGCCGAACACCTCCATCGGGGCCGCCATGTCGAACGGCACCACATGATCGAGAACCAGGATCGCCACCGAGTGCATGAACCCCACGATAGGCGGATTCCCGCCATGCCGATGACCTGGAGCAGAGCCGGAAGTGACTGACGGACCGGCTGGCGAGAATCCGTTGCCATCTGTCATTTCCGCCTCTGTGCGATCACCTCGAAGATCCCTAGCCTGAGCCGCGCACGGCTGATCGCACCCCGGAAAGGCTCCCGATGACGAAGGTCCTGCTCATCCTCCACGTCCTGGCCGCCATCGTGGCCGTCGGCCCCGTCACGGTCGCCGCGAGCATGGTGCCGCCGACGCTGCGACGTGCCGACTCCGACGCGGCGGCGGTGGGCACGATCCGGCTGCTGCACCGCATCTGCCGGGTCTACTCGGGCATCGGCCTCGCGGTCCCCGCCTTCGGGTTCGCCACCGCGGCCGCCATGGGCGTCCTGGGCAGCGGATGGCTGATCGCGTCCATCACCCTGACCGCCGTGGCCGCCGGCCTCCTGATCGCCTTCGTCCTGCCCCGCCAGGAGGAACTGCTCGGCCGACTTGAGGCGCAGCAGCCCGTCGAACGGGCGAGTACCGTCCAACTCGCCATGTTCACGGGCATTTTCAACCTGTTGTGGGCCACCGTCACGGTCCTGATGATCGTGCGGCCGGGCTCGACCACAGGGGCCTGACCGCAGGGAATGCCCGCGCGTTCAGGCCATTCACACCGCTGTGCCGACGTCAAGCGCTCCTGGGGAATTCACCCTCCGGTCTGTCGGGGCGCATACACTCGACAGCTGTGCCCATGCGCATGGGCCACCACACGAAAGGCGCGTTGGTGTTCCAGGATTCCCCGATCTACGACCGACTCGTCGCCGAGCGCGGCGACGTCCCCACTCAGGCTCGCCGGGAGGCGGAGCGCGTGATCCGGGAACTGGAGTACGTCATGCGACCGCTGCAGTCCTTCGGCTCCGTACCGTCCCCCGAGCGCCCGGCCTCCGCGGGCGCGGGGTGGCAGCGCACCGCGCTCCTGCCCGGCACGCTGCCCCACTGACCTCCGCCTTCAACACACCGTGGTGTTTGATCCGTTGACGCGTGTATGTGGCTCCGGGCCGGGATCGGCGAGCCACTTCGCGACGCTCCGGGCGATCGGCAGACCCGTCTCCACCTCGACGAAGCCGAACTGCCCGGACTGGTTGCACTCCAGGAACCACCACATCCCATCGGCGTCCTCGGCGAAGTCGAAGGCGCCGTAAGCCAGTTCGGCATCGCGAAGATACGAGCGGACGGCCTCGGCGATGCGCGGCGGAACGTCGGTCGCGCGCCACGGTATGTCCGGCGAGGCGAAGCGTACGTCCACCGAGCCGGGGTCCTCGGGATCCGCGTCGTCGGGGGTCGCCTTGCGGGCCGCCAGCAGCCGTTCGCCCACCGCGGTCAGGCGGATGTCGGCCCGCTTCCCGACGCGCCGCTGCAGCAGCGTGGGCCCGAACGCGACGGCGGAGAAGTCCGTGTCCGGCGCGACCCGGCTGGTCGGCACCGCCCGGGGAGGATCCTGCGGGTGCGCCCCGGACACCGGCTTGACCACCAGATCCGGATAGCGGTCGGCGAACTCGCGGGCCGCCTGCGGGAACGTCGTGATCAGCGTGGCCGGGACGGGCAGTCCACAGCGCTGGGCGAGCCGGAGCTGCCAGGGCTTGTGCCGGGCACGGCGGGCGGAGTCGGGGTGGTTCATCCAGCGGGCGTCCGAGCCGCGGAGCAGCCCGTAGAGCGCCTGGGAGGACTCCTCGGTCAGCCACGCGGACGGTTCGGCCGCCCGCGTCCCCGCGTCTCCCGGCCTGCGCACCCAGACCGACCGCAGCCCGGCGATGCTCACCAGACGGCCCGCCGACTGGAGGTGGCCGCGGAAGGCGCCGTGCACGAACTCGCCGGACAGCGCGACACCGCCGGGGAGGTCGGCGGGGTCGAGCCGGACCACCGGGACCCCGGACGCGTTCAGGTGTACGACCACCATGTCGGCCGTCACGTCCTCTTCAGAGGTCAGGATCAGCACGGTCATAGTCGACGCTTCCGCGTTCAGTCGTCGAAGTGTGTCTTGGAGCCCGCGGTGGACGTCGTGGTCCCCAACTCTCTGAGCAGGGCGAGGTCACCGGCGGCGACCCGGCCGTCCACGAGCACGTTCAACTGCAGCCCGGAGTCGTAGACGTACGGAGTCGTGGACTCCAACTCCACCGCCGGACGTGCGTAGTTGAGCGCGAACGGTTGCATCGTGTCTCCCTCGTCAGTGCTGCGCCGACCAAGCGCTCCTCGCCCTGGGGCGCCGCCTGGTGGGCCGACTGCCTTGCCCTTCCAGTCACTTATACGATTCGAACGGGTGATTGGTTTCCTTACTCTGCGTAATCAAAGAGAAGATTCATGATGGTTCGGCCCGTTAAGAGGGCCGCGCATCGTGCGCAGAGCGAGGAGAAGGACGCCGATGTCGTCCAGATAGACGGGGTCGGGCAGCAGGTCGGCCGGCAGCAGGAAGTACAGGACGGCGCCCCAGAAGACCCAGCGTGGGCCGGTCGGCAGCCCGGCGCGCCTGAGATCGCGCCGCGCCCGCACCAGGCGCACGAACAGGGTGATGGCCACAGCGAGGGCGAGTGCCGCGAGGGCAACGACGACGACGATCACCGTTGTGGTCGGTTTCACGCGTTCTCCTCCGTCCGGCGTGCCGAACGGCGCGCCCTTCTCTTCGGATTCCCTCATCCGGCGTTCGTACGTACCCGGGTCGCCCGTGAGGAGTGCGGCAGGGCGCGGGCTCATCCCCGTGGCTCACCCGAGTGGCACCGGGTGGCAGCAGCACCTAGTAATGGCACTGCACCGTAACGTCGTGAACCGCGTCATACCGCGCCGGACATCGTGTCGAAGGACGCGAAAGCTGGCGAACCGTTTCATCTCTGCCATGGAGGAGAGCATGAGCATCCGCTCTTCATCACCCCAATCCAACGAGCCCTCCATAACCGCCGCGCACGACGACCCGGTCAGCGCCCTGGTGCATGCCGCGGTCGCCGACCGGCCCCTGGAGGAAGTCGCCAGCCTGATCACCATGCTTGAGGAGTCCCCGCAGTACGCCCAGGCCACCGTCGACGCACTGCGCGCGGTCGGCACCGACCGCTCCGTGGAGGACGTCACCCGTCTGGTCACTCTGCTGACCCGCCCACCGCGCGACGCCGCCAGCGCGGACGAAGCAATCCGCGCGGCCGCCGAGAACCGCCCGGTGGAGGAAGTGACGCGGCTGATGGCGCTCCTGCACCGGACGTCGATGGAGAGCCACTTCGGCGAGGAGGCGGCACGAGCGGCCGCCCTGGCGCGGCCCGTCGAGGACCTCGTGGAACTCATCGGGCGGCTGAGCGAGGAACGTGACGCCCTCGCCGCCCTGCCGGAAGTGGATTCCTCGGGGCAGCCGCACGGCGAGACGGAGTGGGGCCCGGGTGCCTTCCCGCCGCCCGTTCCCCTGGCTCCGCCCTCGCACGATTTCGGCGCCATGCCGCACCGGCTCGTCCACACGCCGGACCGCCCCGCCGAGCGCCTGTCGTGGCCGGGTCTGCTCGTGGCAGGAGCACTCTTCCTGTGCGCGATGCTGTGGTTCCCGTTGTACGAGGACGGCGAGCCCCTCGCCCTCTACGTCACCGGCGTCTCGGTGTCGGCCCTGTGCGCGATGCTGGCGGTACTGGTGACGCTGCGGCCGACCCCACCCACCCTCGCGGTCGCGGTCGTGGTGCCGGCGGTCCTTGCCGCAGCCCAGCTGTACCAGGGCAGGTTCCACTCGGAGTGGCTGTCCCGGGCACTCGACCTCACGCTCGCGCCGAGCTGGGTCGCGGGCCTGACAGCCGTAGGTGCGGCCCTGGCGGCTCTGACGGCCCTGGTTCTGAGCGTCGCCTCGCATCCGCCGACCGTGAGTGCGGCGCCACGCCCCCTCGCCACGGCGAGCCGCTCGGAGTGACTTGGCGGACCGCACCGTCGTAAGGCGGTTGCCGGACTCCAGTCCGGGCAGCAGGCAGCCGGCCCGGCGTCAGCGGCGGCTCGCGGAAGCGGCCGCCGGTGGCGTCGTGGCCGGCCTTGCTGATTGCTGCCACCGTTCCGCCAGGCCGGCGTGCGACGCCGGACCGGACCCGGTGAGGTCGTCGGGCGTGGCGTCCCCCACCTTCTGACCGCGGGTCACCAGTGCCGTGGCAGGCAGTGTTTGCCCGAGAAGGAGCGGCGTCTGGTGCGTGCTATCGGCGTGCCGGGCGGAAGACCCCGTCGATGGACCGGACGTACTTGGGCTTTCGCCCGGTGCGGCGAGTGGGGGCACCTCCCACGCCCTTAAGGCAGAGGGGGAGCGTGCCAGGCGTCGCGACGGGGCGAACATTGCCTGTCGCGGCACTAGCCGCCGGACGAGTCCGATCGGTCGCCTGTGCCGTCCGCCTCCCGGCCGTTGTCCGGAGCGGACGTGGGCCGTAGCGCCTTGGCGCTGTCCTTGAGCCGCTCCAGCCTTCGTGTCAGCTGCTGGAACGGGGAGCTCTGTTGCGAGTGGAGCGGGGCGCGCTCGGGCGCGGCGGGCAGGTGCGGCCGGGCAGGGGCCTCGGTGCCGTTCTCGCGGAAGACGGCGAGCGCCTCGTGGGCGCGCTCGGCGGCCTCGCGGTACAGGTCCCGGGACTTCGTCATGGCCTCGAGCGCCTCGGCGTACATGGCCACGAGCCCGCGTTCGCGGGCGAGTTCCTCTTCGAGGGTCATCAGCTGCCAGTCGTCCCGCAGCGCGGTGACGACCTCCTCGGCGCCGTCCGGCAGCGGATGCGGCAGCGCGGCGAAGCGGGCCAGGGCGTCGACGAGTTCCGCCGGCCGTGAGCCGTCGAGGAAGACGGTGCGTACGGAGAAGTCGTCCGCGTCGAAGCCGTCCGGCGCCGGCGTCGTGGGAAGCAGGACGGCACCGCCGCGCGGGACCTGCACACCGAACTCACGCAGAGCCCGGTTCACGATGCGCAGCTGGTCCGGCGCGGCGCGGTGCTCCACCACGCGATGGCGCAGGCTCGGCGGCAGCAGCGGGCCGAGCGGCAGACGGCCGTGCTCGTCGGGCGTCATCGCCTCGTGCACCACGAGGTTGAGGTTCCAGCCGCCGCGCACGGAGTTCCTGAGCAGGCGCCGGATGTCCTTGTCGTCCGTCGGGAGGTGGTTGACCTCCAGGAAACGCAGCCCCGTGACGGGCTCGTGGTCCCAGCCGGCGGCCGGCTCGTCGGGCCAGAACATGGTGGCGGGAGACGGCCACTGCCGGTCCCACGGGCGTTCCGCCTCCGCCGCCAGCACCCACTCTCGGCCGTGCTCCGCGTTGCGTGCGAGCGTCAGCCGGGCCCGTACGGTCACCGACGTGGCGACCGTCCAGCGCGCCTCGAAGGCGAACTCCGTGGCGCTCGATGCGGCCTCGGCGTCAGTCACCTCGAGATGGTCGTCGATGGTCCCGTCCGCCTTGAGTCGTCGCAGGGTGCGGCGTACGACGTCTTCGGCATCGGGCCCGGTGTGGCGGCCGCGGGCCAGCCACAGCGTGGGAGTAGGGGTCGGGTGGACGGCGGGGGAAGTGCGCATGAGTCCATCTGAAGGCGGGGGCACGTGCGTACACCAGTATCGTCGCCGCGGGTCGGCCCGGATCACCCGGGGGTCACACGGGAAGTGCCCGGCGCACTCGGGGTGCGCGCAATCCACCCGAGGACAGGCAGTTCACGCGTGTCCGCCCGCACGCCGGGCCCGCCACAATGGCGCCCGCGAACAGGGCCCGCCCACCATCCGCTTTGGGGCGGGTCCTGTTCGTGCCCCGCTTCGTCGGCCGGTCGTCTTCCGCCCCGGACCGCTGCGAGCGGGATTCCGGGCACATCACGCCACGCCACGTGACTCGGCAACGCGCTATATATCGGCAGACGAGATATCATGGGCGCATGGCATCGAAGAACATGACTCAGGCGGCGTTCTTCGTCCTCACCGCCCTGGCCGACCAACCCCGGCACGGCTACGGGATTCTGCGGGAGGTCGAGGAACTGTCCGACGGCGCCGTGCAGTTGCGCGTCGGCACCTTGTACGGCGTGCTGGACAGGCTCACCACGGACGAGCTGATCGTCCTGGACCGCGAGGAGGTGCACGAGGGCCGGCTGCGGCGCTACTACCGCCTCACCGACGACGGAATGCAGGCCCTCGACGCGGAGGCGGAGCGCATGGCGGCAGGCGCCAGCGCCGCCAAGGAGCGGATCGCCGAGGGACGCAAGGCTCCCGGAGCGGCCGCGAACCCGGTCACCAACCCGTCCGCAGGTCCCGGACTCGCAGGAGGCATGGCATGACGACGTTGCTCGAGACGCGCTACCGCACCGTGCTGCGCCTGCTCCCCGCCTACTACCGGCGGGCCCGGGAGGAGGAGATGGTCGAGGTGTACCTGTGGGACGTCGACCGGGACACCCAGGACCAGAGCAGGCCCAGGCTGGGCGAGGTGGCGAGCGTCGCCGCCCTCGCCCTGCGCAGCAGGTTGGCCGCCACGGGCGCGCCACGGCCGTACGCCCTGCTCGGGTCGGCCGTCCGCCACTTCGCCCTGTTCGCGGTGCTCCTGCAGGCGGCCGCCGCGGTCGTCGACCGGGTCCTGGGCCTGACCTGGGCGTCGACCCACGGAGCGAGCGACTGGGACATGTTCCTGTCGGGATTCACCGGCCACGGGCCGCTGATCGGCGGCGTCGAGATCGCCGAGTGGACGCTTCCGCTGCTGTGGACGGTCGGTTTCTTCGCCCTCCTGCGCGACCGCCGGCGCCTCGCCCGGGCGTCCGTGCTGCTCGCCGCGCTGCCCACGCTGTGGCCGTTCGTCGGTCCGCTCGTGAGTGAACTGGTCCCGCCGGAACCGTGGTTCGCGACCGCCACCGCGCTCTTCGCGTGGTTGCCGGCGCTCGCCCTGTGCGCCGCCTACCACCGTGACGCCCCCGAGGCGACGCTGCCGGTCGGCTCACCCGGCCTCGTCTTCGCCGCCTGCAGCGTGGTCATGGGTGCGTCTGTCGTCGTGCTGCCCGCCATGCCCGACGCGGTCTGGGCGCCGGCCACCTGCTTCGTCGTCGGAGCGCTCGGCTGGCTACTGATGCGAGATCGCCGTACGGACCAGAGCGCGGCCTGCGGCGCCGTCGCCCTGGCCGCGCTCGGCCTGTTGCTCCTGGCGGTGCGGGTCGCCGCGCTGTATCCGTGGCTCGGCGTTCCCGTCCCCGCCTCGTTCATCGGCGGCGCTCTCGGACAGGCGGCCGCGCTCACGCTGCTGACCGTGGTGCTGGCCGTCGTGGCCAGGCGCGACCTCGCCGCGCGCTGACACCCCCGGGCGATACGGCCGCCCCATGTCTGACGCCCGGCTGACCACGTCCTCGTACCTCGTGCTCGGCATCATCGACAACTGGGCGAGGCGAGTCCGTACGACGTGAAGGTGGAGGCGGCCCGCACGGTGGCCCCGTTCTGGTCGGTGCCGCACGCGCAGGTGTACGCGCGGTGCGACCGCCTCCTCCAAGTCGGCCTGCTGTCCCAGGTGCGGCAGGAGAGCGGGCGCAACCGCCGGGTGCTGACCCTGACCGACGAGGGCCCTTCCGCCCTCCAAGGGCGGCTCGACGACCCGGAGTTCGTGCCGGTCGAGGCGCGCGAGCGCGGCATCGGGCGCGTCCTGCTCCCCCGCGCCGCTGCCGTCACCCGTGGTACGTGATGTACCCGTTGCCGTCCTTGTCGTTGGCGCTCTTGGTGTATGCGTGTGTGTCCGCGTGGGCGCCGGACGGCTTGTACAGGTAGATCGTGTCCTTGTCGTTGTTCCAGATGAAGTTGCAGTTGTTGCGGTAGACGACGTTGTTGGCGTCGGAGTCCGTGCCGCGGCCGCCACGGAGCTTCACGTAGTCGCCGGGCTGGAGGTAGTGGTTCTTGGTGAAGGTGAACTTGTTGCCGGTCTTGTCCTTGACCACGTAACCCTTGAGGTTCACGGTCGTGCCGGACGAGTAGTTCTTGATCGTCAGGTACTCGTTCTTCGTGTTCCCGGTGGTGCAGCTGTTGGAGTCTCTGCCGGGCGCGTCGTACTGGACGCCCTTGATCTTCAGCGCCGACGAGTACTCGGTGGCATGGGCCGGGACGGCGGCCAGCACGGCGAGTGTGCCCGCGGCGGTGGCGGTGGCGGCGATGACGCGTATACGCATGTAAATCCCCCCTGTGTGGATTTTCCGTGAAGGATCTGGAGCGTATACAACCAGGGCGATTTGGGGGGCGAATTCGCCGAAATGGCCGCGCCGTGCCCGCAGTTGCCGCCATGGGTGGCGTCGCCGCTGGTCCAGGGCGTGTGAGGGCCCCGCGGGCCGGCCTCGCGCGGGGCCGGCTTCCCGGTTGACCGCTGAGAGCTCGCCGGCGGCCGACTACCCCTGCTGATCCGTCCGTTCGGTCCAGACGTCGCCGTCCCACTCGAGAAGCCGGGCGAGCTCGTCGTCCCCGGGCCGGGGCGCGGCCGTGCCCCTGTTGGCGGGCGGCGAGGGGGTGCCGCGGGAGATGTTGCCGCTGACGGTGATGTTGTGCTCCACGCGTGGGCGGCGCAGCTCCTCGTAGAGGGAGAGCGCGGCCTCGGTGTCCGGCGCGTCGCGCAGGCACTTCGCGAGCACGACGGCGTCCTCCAGCGCCATCGACGCGCCCTGCCCGGTCGCGGGGGAGGCGGCGTGGGCCGCATCGCCGATGAGCAGGGTCCGTCCGGAGCGCCAGGGTGTCCCGGTGGGAATCTCGGTGGAGTTGGTGACCATGACGTCGTCGCCGGTGGCCGCGACGATGTCCGCGGCGGGCGTGGCGTCCTTGCGCAGCAACGGCACCAGCAGTTCGCGCCACCCGGCGGGTGAGCCGTGCTCGATCTCGTCGGCCGGCAGGGGATCGCCGGCCACGCGCGCGAACCAGTACGTCTCCCCGTCGGGCGATACGGCATAGCCGAAGGCGGCCGTGCTGCCGCGCACCATGGTGATGCCCGTGTGGGGTTCCGGCCGGGGTGCGGCGTCCGTGTAGCCGTAGAAGACGCGCTGGCCGGCGTAGAGCGGCTGGGTGTCGGGGGCGGTCAGTTGCCGGACCGTGGAACTCAGGCCGTCGGCGCCCAGCAGCAGGTCGCCGGTGGCGGTGCTGCCGTCGGTGAAGTGTGCGGTGACGCTGTCGGTGCCCTCCTGGACGGAGGCGAGTCGGGCGCCGTGGCGGATGACGATGCCCCGGTGTGCGGCCTCCGCCTGCAGGGCGGCGTTGAGGTCGCCGCGGCGCAGGCAGCGGTACTGGAGGAGCGGGTCGGCGGCCTCGCCGAGGGGTACCTGTGCCAGCTCTGCGCCCGTGTCGTCCAGGACGCGCATCGAGGTCAGCGGAAAGCCGAGCGCCGTGACCGCGGGGGAGGCGTCGATCTGGGCGAGCGCCCGCATGCCGTTGCTCGCGAGGGTGAGGAACGCGCCGAGGTCCTCGGCCGAGTCGGGATGCGCCTCGTACACGCTGACGTCGAAACCCGCTTTGCGCAGGGCCAGAGCCGTCGCCGTGCCGGCGATTCCGCCACCGATGACAAGTACTCGTGCCACGCCCCACCCCGCTCGGATCGGTACGGCCCCCACGATGTCCGTACACAGGAGGAAACGCCTGAGCGGCGGCACGGGTTCCGTGGCGGGTGACGATTCTTGCCGGACCTGCACGTCACCTGTCAAAATGGTGATGTGAACCTGGATCATGTCTTCGTGTGTGGAAATCCCGCCCTCGACTTCGCCGCGACGCTTCGCGCACGCCGGTCGGTGCGGTTCGAGATGTTCGCCGCGCCGGACCGGCTGGACGCCTGGTACCTGGAGTCCGGCATCGTCGACGCGGTCACGCCCAGCGGGGAATCGGAGGTCGAGGAGGCCATCGCCGTCCGGGAGGCGGTCTACGAGCTGGTCACCGCGCGCGTGGCCGGGGACGCCTACGACAAGACCGCGCTCGCGGTGATGAACAACGCGGCCCGCAAGCCTCCCGTGACCCCCCAGCTCACCCCGACGGGGCGATGGTCCGACGCGACACCGCAGCAGGCGCTGTCCACGGTGGCGCGGCACGCCGTCGAGCTGCTGAGCGGGCCCGACGTGCCGCTGATGAAGGAGTGCGGCAACCCCGAGTGCACCCGCCTCTACATCGACCGCTCGCGCGGCATGCGCCGGCAGTGGTGCGGCATGGAGTCCTGCGGCAACCGGCTCAAGGCGGCCGCCTACCGTGCGCGCAGGAAGCAGGCGGAGGGGTCCGCCTCCCACTGACTACGGTCACCAGTCGAAACGGTAACTCCGACCGGTCTTGAGGTGTCATGACGGACAAGATCCCCCTGTCGACCTGGCCCACACCGCTGGAGCCCGTGCCCCGCCTCGCCGCGGCACTGGGCCTGCACGAAGGCGACCTGTGGATCAAGCGGGACGACCTCATCGGCCTCGGGGGCGGTGGCAACAAGGTCCGCAAGCTGGAGTGGACCGTCGGCGCCGCCCTCGCGGCCGGCGCGGACACACTGGTCACCACCGGCGCCGCGCAGAGCAACCACGCACGGCTCACCGCGGCCGCCGGTGCACGCCTCGGCCTGGACGTGGTGCTCGTCTTCCCCGGCACACCCGACAGCGCGGCGAACGGCTCCGGCAACCTCGTTCTGGACAGCCTCTTCGCGGCTCGGGTCCACTGGGCGGGAGACGGCGATCCGAGCACCCTGGGCGTCGTCGCAGAAGACGTCTGCGTGCAGTTGCGTCGCGACGGAGCACGCCCCTTCCTGATCCCCTTCGGAGGATCGAGCCCGCTCGGAGCGCGCGGGTACGCCGAATGCGGTGACGAGCTGCGGACCCAACTGCCGGACGTGGAACACGTGGTGGTCGCTCTCGGCTCCGGCGGCACCATGGCCGGCCTGGTTGGCGCCCTCGGCGAGCAGCGGGTGCTGGGCATCCATGTCGGCGCGGTGCCGGAACCGGCCGCCACCGTGGCCGGTCTCGCGGGCGCGCTCACCCACCGCACGATCGACCCGGGCTCCCTGCGGGTGCGTACCGACCAGGTCGGAGCGGGATACGGCCTCCTGTACGAACCCGTCCTGGAAGCGATGAGGACGGCTGCGACGACCGAAGGGATCGTCCTGGACCCCGTCTACACCGGGCGTGCCATGGCCGGGCTCGTCGCCGCCGTCCGCGAGGGCGACATCCGCCCCGGCCGACGCACGGTGTTTCTGCACACCGGCGGCCTTCCGGGACTGTTCGGCCATGCCGAGACGGTGCGCCGCTCCGTCAGCGCGTTGCCGTCCTACAAGCCCGCATGACCATGCCGGTCGTGCCACGCGGCTGAGGCTGCGTGGCACGACCGGCATCGATCCACGTCAGGCGCCGCTCGCCCCGAGCATGTCCTCACGCTCGACGATCTTCACGCGCGCGCGGCCCTGCGGCTCGCCCAGCGCCTTCTCCGCCGCGTCCAGCCTGTACCAGCCCTCCCAGGTGGTGAAGCGGACGTTCCGCTCGGCGAGGAACGCGTCCACGGCCTCCGGCTCCGGCGAGGCGGGAGTGGACAGACGGCCGTTCGCGTGGTCGTCCAGCAGGTTGGACACCGTCTCGTTGGCATCGCCCTTGGTGTGGCCGATGAGGCCCACCGGACCGCGCCGGATCCAGCCGGTGACGTACGTCGACTGCAGGTGCTCGCCGGACTCCTGGATGACCCGGCCGCCCTCGTCCGGGACCGTGCCCGAGTCGAGGTCCCAGGGCAGCTTGGGGAGTTTGTCGGACAGGTAGCCGACCGCGCGGTAGATCGCGGTGACGTCCCAGTCCTTGAACTCGCCGGTGCCCTTGACGTTGCCGGTGCCGTCCAGAGCGGTGCGCTCGGTGCGCAGACCGACGACCTTGCCGTCCTCGCCGAGGATCTCGGACGGCGACTCGAAGAAGTGCAGGAACAGCTTGTGCGGCCGGTTGCCGACGTCGCGGATCGCCCAGTTCTCCAGGGTCTTGGCGACCATGTCGGCCTGCTTGTTGCCGCGCCGGGTCTCGATCGAGCCCTCGTCGTAGTCGATGTCCTCGGGGTCGACGATGACCTCGATGTTGGGGGAGTGGTCCAGCTCCCGCAGTTCCATCGGGGAGAACTTCGCCTGCGCCGGGCCACGGCGGCCGAACACGTGGACCTCCAGCGCCTTGTTCGCCTTCAGACCCTCGTGGACGTTCGGCGGGATCTCCGTCGGCAGCAGCTCGTCTCCCGTCTTGGCGAGGATGCGGGCCACGTCCAGGGCGACGTTGCCGACGCCGAGCACGGCGACCTTCTCCGCTTCCAGCGGCCAGGTGCGCGGCACGTCCGGGTGGCCGTCGTACCAGGACACGAAGTCGGCCGCGCCGTAGGAGCCGTCGAGCTCGATGCCCGGTATGGACAGCGCCCGGTCGGCGGTCGCACCCGTGGAGAAGACCACGGCGTCGTAGAACGCGCGCAGGTCGTCCAGGCTGATGTCGGTCGGGTAGTCGACGTTGCCGAAGAGACGGATCTGCGGCTTGTCGAGCACCTGGTGCAGGGCCGTGATGATGCCCTTGATGCGCGGGTGGTCGGGGGCGACGCCGTAACGGATCAGGCCGAACGGCGCGGGCATCCGCTCGAAGAGGTCGATGGACACGCCGGGCTCGGCGGCCACCCCGGACTTGAGCAGGGCGTCGGCGGCGTAGATCCCGGCGGGGCCGGCTCCGACGATGGCTACCCGCAGGGGGCGCGGCATGATCAGGTTCCCTTCGAGCGAGGACAGGCGACTCGAACGGGAAGCCTAAACTAAGGCAAGCCTAAGTCGGTACGCGGGTCCGATCTATGGACTCATAAGTCAAATTTATGAGCTGGGAACGGGAACTCGAACGCGGGCATCGGCCAACAGCAGTCGACCATGCCCGCGACCTCGAAGGAAACCCATGAACCTGAAAGGCGACCGGTGACCGCCCTGCCGAGCGTCGGAGCCCACCCGGCCCCCGGTCCGTGTGACGAGGCCGACTCCGACGCGTCGGTCATCGAGCGGTCCTGGGACGACCCCGACGCCTTCGCGGTCCTCTTCGACCGCTATGCCGACGACATCCACCGGTACGCGGCCAGGCGGCTGGGTGCCGAGGTCGCCGACGACCTGATGGCCGAGACCTTCGTGGTCGCCTTCCAGCAGCGACGCCGCTACGACCTGACCCGGCCGCAGGCGCGCCCGTGGCTGTACGGGATCGTCACCAACCTCGTCGGCCAGCACCGGCGCGCGGAGGCCCGCCGGCTCAAGGCCCTCGCGCGAGTCGCCGGCGCCTCCCCGGCCGAGGGCGAGCCCCTCGCGGACCGGGTGGCCGCCAGGGTGAGCGCCGAGAACTCCCGTGCCCAACTGGCGGGCGCCCTCGCGGGGTTGCCCGCCCGCCATCGGGACGTGCTGCTGCTGATCGCCTGGGGCGATCTCGACTACGCGGAGGCCGCCGAGGCCCTGGGCGTGCCGGTGGGAACCGTGCGCTCACGGCTGCACCGGGCGCGGACCAAGTTGCGCGGAGCACTGGGTGGTTCGGATCCCACAGCCCTTCACGAGGAGACCGAGGAGACCGATCGTGGATGACCTCACCGCGGTACGAGAGCTGGAGGCCGACGTGCCCCCGCTCACCGACGACGCCCGCTCCGCCGCCCGCGTCCGCCTGCAGCGCGCCATCGTCCGGGAACGCCAACCCGGCGCGCTGTCCCGGCGGTTGATGCTCAGGGTCGCGGTCGCCGGGACGGCCACGGCGGCGGTCGCGGGAGGCATCGTCGTCGCCGCACGGCGCGACGGGGGCGCGAGCACCCCGCGGATGACCGCCCTGAGCGCGGCGCAGCTGCTGCACAAGGCCGCGGACAGGTCCCGGGCCGACGGTGCCGGGATGCCGATTCCGCGCAACGACCAGTACCTGTACAGCAAGATCTACATCGTCCGGACGTATGTGAAGGGTGGGAAGGTCAAGACCTGGACGGACGAGAGCTGGCTGTCCGTGGACGGCTCCAAACGCTCCAGGCGTGAGGAGTACGGCAAGATCCACAACGATCCCCCGCTCGGCAAGCACGAGGTGATGTGGCCACCGACCGAGTACGCCAAGCTCGCGAAGTGGCCGACGGACCCGGACAAGCTTCTCAAGTGGTTGAGGATGGAACAGAAGAGCACCCCGGATGCCGACGACATGGCGTTCATGAACGCCTGCATGCTGATGATGGGGCCCAGGGTCATGCCGCCGGGACTGGAGGCCGCCACCTTCGAGGCCGTCGCGAAGATTCCGGACATCAGGCTCGACTATCACGAGGTGGACGGTCTCGGCCGTCGCGGTATCGCCGTCTCGTACCCGAAGAGCACCTTCACCTTCGTCTTCGATCCCAAGACGTATGCCTACTTGGGCCTGCGGCTGAAGGGGAGCAGTGCGAAGAAGATCGACGGTGAGTGGCAGCAGGTCGGCTGGTATCACGAGACGCGAAGCCTGGAAGAGAAGGGCGTCGTGGACCGCATCGGCCAACTCCCCTAGGGCTCCGGGCCGTCGGGCCGCCCCTGGGCTGCCGTGCCGCGCGGGGCGGTACGGCAGCCCGGGGATCCGGTCAGCCGATGTGGTAACTGTCCCCGTACACCTTCCAGTTGAGCGGCGTGTTCAGGCACAGGTTGCCGTTGTGCAGGAACACCCGCTGTTCCGTGTCGACCCGGGTGGTGTCGCTGTGGGCCTCCTCCTGCTTCATCGCCCACACCCGGGCGTCGAGGAAGGCGTTGAGATACGTCACCTCGTCGCCGCCCTGCGCCGGCGGCTTCGCCTTGTTCAGGGCGCGCTTGCGTATGTTGCGGAAGCTGGTCGGGTCGTCGCCGTCGCCGTGCATGACGATGGCGTCGTAGTAGGTGAACTGGCCCAGTGTGCCCAGCCCGTCGGTCTTGCCCTGTGTCACGGCCGGGTTGAAGTACACGCGGTCGCGCTCGTCGTTCTGCGCCTGCTGGAACGCGGAGTCCTGGGCCGCCTTGCGCCAGTCCTTGGGGAAGTTCGGGTCCAGCCCGTCGTGTGAGTCGGTGCCGTTCACCGCGCGCAGCGCCGGGAGGTACTTGGCGAGTACGTTGCCGGGCTTGCGGTCGGCGTAGAGCTGGACGAGGTCGAGCATGTCGCCGGTGCCGGAGCAGAAGCCGATGATTCCGGCGGTGTAGCCGCGGCCGTCGCCGATGTCCTCGATGTACTTGTACTGCGCCTTCCAGTCGAGCGAGGAGTTCTCCGCGCTCGACACCAGCTTCATGGCGATCTCCTTCTTCGCCGGGTCGTCGAGGCCCACGCAGCTCGCGGAGGCGGGGGAGGCCGACGCGTGCGAGGGCCGCAGCAGGGGTGCTGCGACCAGGGATGCGCCGAGCAGGGTCAGGACCGTGCGGCGCGAGGTGTGGGCGGGGCGTGCGGAATCGCTGGAGGGGTGCCTCACGGGGGCTCCAAGTCGTGGTGGGGGGTGGGGAGTTGGCCGTGCGTGACACTGATAGGAAGGTTTCCTATCAGAGGACGCCGACGGAGCACACCGGGCGCGGAAGAAGTTCGTAGGGACGTACGAAGAAGGTATGGACCAAAAGGGGGTGAGTCAGGTCAGGGCAGCGGCTGTTCCGCCCAGATGACCTTGCCCTCCGGTGTGTAGCGGGTACCCCAGCGGTCGGCGAGCTGGGCCACCAGGAACAGGCCGCGGCCACCCTCGTCCGTCATCGCGGCGTAGCGCAGGTGCGGCGACGTGCTGCTGCTGTCGAAGACCTCGCAGATCAGCGTGCGGTCGAACAGCACGCGGACGTGGATGGGGTCGGCGCCGTAGCGGATCGCGTTGGTGACCAGCTCGCTCAGGATGAGCTCCGTGGCGAACGTCAGCTCGTCCAGCCCCCATTCGGCGAGCCGACGGGTGACGGCGGCACGTACCTCCGCGACCGCCGCCGGGTCGTTCGGCACCTGCCAGTCGGCGATCCGGTCGGCGGCGAGCGCCCGGGTGCGGGCGACGATCAGGGCGACGTCGTCGCTCGGCTTGGCCGCCAGCTGCGATTCGAGCACGACCCGGCAGGTGTCCTCCGGCGACTCACCGGCGCGTTCCAGCGCGCCCCGCAGGAGTTCGAGCCCCTCGTCGATGTCCCGCTCCCGGTCCTCCACGAGCCCGTCCGTGTAGAGGACGAGACGGCTGCCCTCCTCCAGCGGGAGGTCGGCCGTCTCGAACGGCAGACCGCCGAGGCCGAGCGGGGGACCGGCCGGCACCTCGGGGAACTCGACGGAGCCGTCGGGGCGGATGAGGGCCGGGGGCGGGTGGCCGGCCCGGGCGATGGTGCACTTCCGGGACACGGGGTCGTAGATCGCGTACAGACAAGTGGCGCCGGTGACCGGGGCGTTGCCGCCCTCCGCCGCCTCGTCCTGGTCGATACGGCCGACCAACTCGTCCAGCAGGGCGATCAGTTCGTCGGGCGGCAGGTCGAGGGCGGAGAAGTTGTGCACTGCCGTACGCAGCCGTCCCATGGTGGCCGCGGCGTGCAGCCCGTGCCCCACGACGTCGCCGACGACGAGGGCGACCCGGGCACCCGACAGCGGCAGTACGTCGAACCAGTCGCCGCCGACCCCGGCCTGCGCGGGCAGATAGCGGTAGGCGATGTCCAGGGCGGACTGCTCCGGCAGGTTGCGGGGCAGGAGGCTGCGCTGCAGGGTCACGGCCATGCTGTGCTCGCGCGTGTAGCGGCGGGCGTTGTCGATGGAGACCGCGGCGCGGGCCACCAGTTCCTCGGCGAGGGCGAGCTCCTCCGTGTCGAAGGGCTCGGGCTTCTGGGAGCGCCAGAAGCTGACCACGCCCAGGACCAGGGATCCGGTGCGCAGCGGCGCGGTGATCAACGAGTGGATGCCGTACTCCACGACCTGCGCGGTGCGCTCCAGGTCCTGCGCGTGCCAGCCGGGGGCCGTGCCGAGGTCCGGCTCCACCACGGCCTGCCCGGAGCGCAGGCTGCGGGCCTGCGGCGAGGAGTCGACGAACCTGATCTGCCGGCCCACCTTGTAGAGCGGGGCGTCCTCGCGGATCCCGCTCGACGCGGTACGGCGCAAGGACGTCGCCGCCTCGGGCTGACCCCCGTCGAGCACCGCGTCGAACAGGTCGACCGTCGCGAAGTCGGCGAACCTGGGCACGGCGAGCTCGGCCAGCTCCTCCGCGGTGCGGGTGACGTCCAGGCTGGTGCCGATGCCCACCCCGGCGTCGTACAGCATGTTGAGGCGCTCCCGTGCCGTCTCGGCCCGGCCGGACAGGGCGCGCAGCTCGGTGGAGTCGCGGAGCGTGGCGACACTGCCCGGGGGGCCGCCCTGGACGTCCGTGGGCCGCTGGTTCACCGCGAGGAGACGGTCCTTGACGAGGTGCACCTCGTCCGTGGCGACGCGTCCGGAGGCCAGCAGGTCGGCGGTGTCGGGAGCGAGACCGAGGTCGAGGACGTGCCGGCCTTCGGCGTCCTCGGGCAGGTTGAGCAGCCGGTGCGCCTCGTCGTTGGCGAGCAGCAGCCGGCCCTCACCGCTGACGATGAGCACGCCCTCGCGGACGGCGTGCAACACCGCGTCGTGGTGCTCGTACATCCGGGTCATCTCGTCCGGACCCAGGCCGTGCGTCTGGCGCAGCAGCCGTCTGCTCACCAGTGCGGTGCCCGCCGTGGCCAGGGCGAGTCCGACGGCCGCGGCGAGCAGGACGAGCGGCAGCTGCCGGTTGGCGGCGCCGCCCACGTTCTTCGTCGTGATGCCCGCCGACACCAGGCCCACGACCTTGCCGTCCGGCGCCTTGACCGGCACGACCGCCTGCACCAGCCGCCCGATCGTGCCGTTGACCTCCTCGACGACCGTCTGCCCGGCCAGCGCGGGCGCGATCGTCCCCACGAACTTCTTGCCGATGCGGTCCGGCTTGGGGTGGGTGTAGCGGATGCCGTCGGTGTTCATGACGACGATGAAGTCGACGCCGGTCGCCTTGCGGGCGGCCTCCGCCCGCGGCTGCAGGACGGCCGTGGGGTCGGGACTGCTGAGGGCCTCGCGGGTGCCCGGCGCGTTGGCGAACGCCTGGGCGACGGCGACCGACCGGTTGCGTGCCTCGTGCGTGCTGTCGTGCCGGACCTGCAGATACAGCGCGACCACCGCGGCGACCACCAGCAGCAGCACGATCACGACCTGAAGGACGAACACCTGCCCGGCGATGCGCCCGGTCAGCGCCGACCGCAAGGCCGCGATGCGCCCCGGTTCCGTATCGCCTGGGTGCCCGTCCCGGTGGGTGGGCGCGCTGCCCGGCGTCCGTGTCGTCCGCCGCCCGTGCGCTCCGTGGGCGCGATCGGGCGCGCGCCGGGCACGGGGACCGCCGGGACGGCGGTGCGACCGGGTCCCGGAGCGGTCCGGAAGTCGGACCATGTGCCCATGTCTACACTGCCGGGCCGCATGAGGCGAGAGGCGTCACAGAGGGTGACAGATAGGACCCTTGTCCGTGTGCCGGCGGCACAGGCAGCGGGACTTCAGTGCTGGTTCCCGGGCGCCGCACGGCGGGTGGCGAGGAGCAGGGCGATGTCGTCGGGGCGGTCTGCCAAGTGCCGGGCCGCCGCGGTGAGGCGGTCGGCGACCCCGGACAGCGGGCGGCTGCCCGGCCGGGCGGCAGGCGCGCCGACCCTCGCCAGGGCCACCCGCAGGGCCGTGATGCCCTCGTCGATGTCGACGCCGGGCCGTTCGACGAGGCCGTCCGTGTACAGCGCGAGGACGGCGCCCGGCTCGATCCGTAGCTCCGAGACCGGGTAGTGGGCGTGCGGATCCACCCCGAGCACCACGCCGCCGGGCAGGTCCAGCACCTCGGTGTGGCCGTCCGGGTGGCGCAGCAGTGGCGGCGGGTGCCCGGCACGGGCCGCCCGGGCCAGGCCCGAGGCCGGATCCAGCCGGACGTAGCAGCAGCTCGCGAACTGGCCGGGATCGAGGTCGATCAGCAGATGGTTCGTACCGCTCATCACCTCGTCGGGCGGATGGTCGCCGAGCGCGAACGCCCGCACGGCGCTGCGCAGTTGGCCCATGGTGGCCGCCGCCTGCACGCCGTGCCCCTGTACGTCGCCGATGACCAGGGCCAGACCGTCCCCCGCCTCGACGACGTCGTACCAGTCGCCGCCCACCTCCATGCCCTGGGTGCCGGGCAGGTAGCGACCGGTGGTCTCCACCTGCGGGTGGGCCGACAGCCGGCGGGGGAGCAGGGCCTGCTGCAGCCCCCGCGCGAGCGCCGCCTCGCTCTCGTAGCGCTGTGCCTTCTCCATGGCGTGGGCGATCAGCCCGGCGAGCGCGGTGAGCACCGTGCGTTCCTCGGTGCTGAAGCTGCGGGAACGGTCGAAGCCCAGGATGCAGGAGCCGACCGGACGCCCGGAGGCGATGAGCGGCAGGAAGGCACGGGCTCCCTCGTCCGCGTCCAGCGCGATACCGGGGTAGGCCGCCGCCATCTGCTCCATCGAGTCGAAGAACAGCGGCCGGCCACTGGTCAGCGTCTCCACGCCGGGCAGCCGCGCGTCCAGGCCCACGCCCTCGAAGGGCGCGAGGAACCCCTTGGGGAAGCCGCTCTCCCAGGCCAGATACAGGTGGCGGTCCTGCAGCAGGTAGATGGCGAGGCGGCGGCCGCCGAACGCGGGCAGCAGTTCCTTCATGACCACGGCCGCCACCTGGCGTGCGGTGACCGCCTCCGTCAGCGCGATGGCGAGGACGATGGGGCGGTACAGCGGAGCCATCGACGGGCCACCGGGCGAGGAGGGCGTCGCGGGCTCCGGTTCCGGTGCGAGGTCCACGGTGCCTTCCGCCACACGGTTCGCCGGGCGGAACGTGCACGTCAGCACGTCCGGGCCCGGATAGACGCACACATCCAGCCAGGCGCTCTCGTACGATTTCTCGTCGCCCTCCCCGCTGTCCGTGCCGGGCCGCCCCACGTGGAAGCGCACCGGGTCCGGGGACAGCAGGGCGCTGCGCAGATGGTCCTCGAAGGCGGGCTGGCTCAGCCAGGGCACGCCCTCCCACAACGGACGGCTGAGCAGCTGCGCCCGCGTGCGGCGCAGCAGCTGTCCGGCGCGCGGGTTGGCGTAGAGGATCAGCCCCAGCCGGTCCAGACAGAGCACGCCCTCGGGCAGCAGGTCGGCCGCGGCGTCGGCCGCCGCGCCGGGACCGGGATCGACGACGAAACCCCGGACGGGATGCGCGCCGGACGGTGTGCCCGGAGGAGCGGGGGCGGCATACGGGCTCCACAGCTCCACCAGCCGCAGCGCGCCGTCCTCGGAGCGCACGTACAGCGGCAGGGGCGGCGGTCTGCCCGCGGCCGTCTCGCGCAGCGCGGCCAGGACCCGCTGCGTCTCGGCCGGAGCCACGGCGTCCGCGAGCGCGTCCACCGACGTGGCGAACTCGTCGGCCGGCACCCCCAGCAGAGCGGGCAGCCGCTCGTCCGCCGTCACGACGTCCGTCACCGGATCCCAGGCGAAGCCCCCGGCGCGCCCCGCGGGCGGGTGAGCGCCCGGCGGCCGTACACACATGGGTTCGGCGTCCCAGGCGACCGACGACCTGCCGCCGTCCTCCAGGCGCCGCAGGGCCGTGCCCAGGTCCTCCGCCAGCCGCACCATGCGGTCGCGGTGGTGGAGCAGTTCGGTCGCGTCCGCCGCGGACGGACGCAGCACGGTCAGCACACCGAAGGTCGTCGCCCCGCTCACGACCGGCACGTACAGCGACCCGAACGGGAACGGCAGCCCGGCCGCGAACTGCGGATAGCGGCGCATCGTCTCCGTGGCGTTCGGCAGGACCACCTGGACGCCGAGCCGATAGGCGTCGGCCACCGGGAACGGGCGGTCCACATGCATGCGCCACCAGGGTCTGAACAGTGGGCCCGGCAGCCCCGAGAGGACCGCCAGCCGCAGCAGCCCGGGCGTGCCGGAGCGCAGGTAGATGCCACCCGAGTGACCGCCGGCCGCGCGGATCGCCTCCGTCGAGGCGTCGATCAGCAGCGCAGCCAGCTGTCCGGGCGTCCGGTGTGCGTCCTGAGCGCTCCGAGTCATCGGCCTACCTCGTCCGTGCGCCGTCCAGCGGGCGACACAGACAAGAATGCGCCACTGCGGGCCCGCGGCGCACCTGGGTGGATGGAGACATCGGACAGACCGGGAATGTGACGTAAAGATCACCGTTCCGGTGCATCGGGTGTAGCTGTCATGGGCATGCATTCGGGCGTTTGCCCCCGCCCCCACGAGGAGTGATCGCGCGATGAGCGCCCCCACCACGGCACCCATCCCCACCCCCACAGCCCCCGGCGGACTGCCACTGATCGGGCACGGTCTCCGCCTCGCCCGCGACCCGCTGCCGTTCTTCACCTCGCTGCGCGACTACGGCAGTGTGGTGCGCATCCGCATCGGTCCCACGCCCGCCTACGTGGTCACGGACCCCGCACTGACCCGACGTGTCCTGGTGACCGACGCCGCCCACTTCACCAAGGGCGGCAGGTACTACGACGCGCTGCGGGTCTTCCTCGGTGACGGAGTCGCGACCGTCGCCGACGAGGACACTCATCTGCGCAACCGCCGTCTGATGCAGCCCATGTTCGGCAAGGCGCATATCGCCGAGCGCGGCAATGCCATGATCGATCAGGTGCGGACGATGGTCGGAGCCTGGCCCGAGGCCGAGTCGCGCGACGTGTTTGCCGACATGAACGAGATCACCCTCGCTACGTTCCTCGTCGCCGTGTTCGGCGCGGACCTGCCCGCACACCTGGAGGGCGAGTTCACCGCCCTCATGCCAGAAATCATGAAAGGAACGATTCGGCAGGTCATTCTTCCGCCCTGGATCACGCGGCTGCCGCTGCCCGCCAACCGCGCCCACGCCGACCGTGTCGCCCGCCTGCGCGCCCTCATCGACCAGGCCATCGACCATCACATCGACGTCACCGCAAGCGGATCCGCTTCGGCGGGCAGTGCGTCCGGCGCCGAGGCGTGCCCGCATGCGTCCGAGGCGCGCCGGCAGCAGAAGGGCCTGTTCGAGACCCTGCTCGGTGTGGAAGACCAACTCGGCCGCCGGCAACTCCAGGACGAGGCGATCACCCTCCTGGCCGGCGCGATCGAGACCACCGGCACCACACTCGCCTGGACGCTGTACGAGATCGCCGGCAATCCCGCCGTCGAACGACGTCTTCGCGAGGAACTGGCCTCGGTGTGCGAGGACCGGCCGCTGCGCTACGACGACCTCGACCAACTCCCGTACACCCGACGGGTTCTGCAGGAGGCCATCAGGAAATACGGGGTGTCCTGGATGGTGACGCGGACCGCCGCCCGCGACATCGTCCTCGGCGGACACCTCATACCCGAGGGCGCCGACGTCGTGTGGAGTCCCTATCTGCACCAGCACGACTCCTCCTATTTCCCCGACCCGGACACCTTCGACCCCGACCGCTGGGAAGAGGACCGTGTGGCGGCGACCCGCGGTTCGTTCCTCGCCTTCGGCGACGGCCGCCGCAAGTGCATCGGCGAGAACTTCGCGTGGGTCGAGCTCGAAATCATCCTCGCGACCGTCCTGCAGACCTGGCCCCGGTTCGAGATGACCTCCCGGCCGCCGCGCGCCCAGGCCGTCGTCACCGTCAAACCGGACAAGCTGGCCATGGAGTTCCACCGGACCACCGCCGGCTGAGCCGCACCGGCCAGGCGGCACCCAGCTGCCGGGCCCGAGCAGAGCGAGAGGCGCCTCGCCTGCAACACCGTCCGCGCATGGGCGGGTTGAGGCCCTCATTCATGTAACGGCCATCCGTTTCCCAACGCGGGGCAACGCCCGCGCAACGCCCCACCCTCCTCGGTCATGGCTTGGCCAACCCCTTCCCGCACGTTGGCCACATGTTCACCACCCACCCCCTGAAAGCCCTGTAGCGCCGGGCGGAGAGTGATCGGCGGTCCGTGTTTCCTCGCGGGCCGGCCGTCACTCCAGAGAGCTTTCTGCTCTCAAGAAGGGGCAATCATGGCCGAGTTGACACGCCGTAGACTCCTGGGTTCGGCCGCGGGTGCGCTGGGCGGCGCCGCGGCCCTCTCCCTCCTCCCGCCGAGCGTCCAGAAGGCCGTCGCGGCCGAGCCGCCGAAGAACGGCTCGCTGCGCGACATCGAGCACGTCGTCATGCTGATGCAGGAGAACCGGTCGTTCGACCACTACTTCGGCACCCTCTCGGGTGTCCGCGGCTTCGGTGACCAGCACGCGCTCAGGCTCGACAACGGGCGATCGGTCTTCTACCAGCCGGACGCCGTGAACCCGAAGGGCTATCTGCTGCCCTTCCACCTCGACACCCACAAGTCGAGCGCCCAGGCGATCCCCTCCACCAGCCACGCCTGGTCCGTGCAGCACCAGGCCTGGAACGGCGGAAAGATGGACCAGTGGCTGCCGGCCCACCGTGCGGCTGACGGCGCCAACGGGCCGTACGTCATGGGCTACTACACGCGCGAGGACATACCGTTCCAGTTCGCGCTCGCCGAGACCTTCACCATCTGCGACAACTACTTCTGCTCGGTGTTCGGCCCCACCTGGCCCAACCGCCTGATGTGGATGACCGGTTCGATCGATCCGGGCGGCACGCAGGGCGGCCCGATCATCAGCAACGTGGCGCCGACGCCGTACCGCTGGACGACGTACGCAGAACGCCTCCAGGCGGCCGGTATCAGCTGGAAGGTGTACCAGGAGGAGGACGACTACGGCACCAACATGCTGGAGCAGTTCGCGTCCTTCAAGAACGCCCAGCCCGGTTCCGACCTGTACGAGCGCGGCGTACGCCCGCAGCCCCACGGCACCTTCGAGGACGACGCCCGCAACGACCGTCTCCCGACGGTGTCGTGGATCTGCCCCACGAGCTACCAGTCGGAGCACCCGGACTACCTCCCGGCCGCGGGTGCCGACTACGTGGCGTCGAAGATCGAGGCGATCGCCTCGAACCCGAAGGTGTGGCGCAAGACCGCCTTCATCCTCAACTACGACGAGAACGACGGCCTGTTCGACCACGTGGCGCCGCCGACCGCGCCCGCGGGCACGAAGGACGAGTACATCCAGGGTCTGCCGATCGGCGGTGGCTTCCGCGTGCCCGCCATCATCATCTCGCCCTGGACCGTGGGCGGTTGGGTGGCTTCGGAGGCCTTCGACCACACTTCCGCGCTGCAGTTCCTGGAGCGGTTCACCGGGGTCGAGGAGCCGAACGTCAGCGACTGGCGACGCGAGACCTTCGGCGACTTCACGACGGCCTTCCGCTTCCGTGACGCCCGCCCGCGCTCGCCCCGGCTGCCCGACGACACGGCGGAGCAGCTGGAGAAGGCGAAGGAGGAGGTGGCGACCCTGCCGAAGCCGACGCTTCCCGGGGCCGACCAGTCCTTCCCGCACCAGGAGAGGGGCCGCCGCCCGCACGTGTGACACACGCTGCGAGAGCCCGGCCGGATCCTCCCGGGCTCCCGCACGGCCTTGAGGGAGCGCTCCCAAACGGTCAGGATGCTGCGATGACCTCGATCCCCGCCATCCGCCCCTACCGCTTGGACGACAGCGAAGCGCTCGACGACATCTGCATCCGCACCGCGCACAACGGCCAGGACAGCCGGCCCGTCTACGCGGATCCCGGAATCTTCCCGGCGATCTTCGCGGCTCCCTACGTCCACCTCGAACCGGAGCTGGCCTTCGTCCTGGACGACGGCCAGGGCAGGGCGGTCGGCTACATCCTCGGCGCCGCGGACACCCCCCGCTTCGTCGAGGCCTTCCGTACGAAGTGGCTGCCCCTCGTCGCGGACCGCTACCCGGAGCCCGCCGGGCCGCCGGGCACCCCGGACGAGGAGATGATCCCGTTGCTGCACCACCCCGAGCGGATGATCGTCCCCGAGGTCGCCGCGTACCCGGCCCACCTGCACATCGACCTGCTCCCCGCATGGCAGGGCCGCGGCCATGGCCGTGCGCTGATGCGGACCTTCCTGCGGGCCCTGCACGACCAGGGCGTCGCCGCCGTACACCTCTCGATGGTCACGGCCAACACCCCGGCCAGAGCCTTCTACGACCGCCTGGGCTTCCACGGGATCGAGGCGCCGGACCCCGGTCCCGTCACCTATCTCGGGCGCACGACAGGGGAGTTGGAGACCCTGTGACGGCCGGGCGCGTGAACTCCGGCCACCCCGGCCTCATATCCAGGTGTCCAGCCACATCCGCGCGTGCCAGTCGGCGTACGGGATGGTCTGGCCCGTGTACAGCGGGAAGAAGTAGATGAAGTTCCACGCGATGAGCAGCACCAGCACACCCGCGCTCACCGTGCCGATCAGCCGCCGCCGCTCGCTCGCCCCGGACGGCCCCAGCAGGGCGCCCACCATCATGGCCACGGCCAGGCACAGGTACGGCACGAACGCGACGGCGTAGAAGGAGAAGATCGTGCGGTCCTGGTAGTTGAACCAGGGGAGGTATCCGGCGGCCACCGCGCACAGGACGGCGCCCGCGCGCCAGTCGCGGCGCAGCGCCCACCGGAACAGGAGGTAGCCGAGCGCGAAGCAGGCCGCCCACCACAGCAGGGGCGTGCCCAGTCCCAGGATCTCCTGCGAGCAGTTGGCGGAGGTGTGACAGCCCTGCTGCCCGGACTTCGGCGACTGGTAGTAGAACGCCACGGGGCGCCCCTGGACCAGCCAGCTCCACGGGTTGGACATGTAGCGATGCGGCGAGTGGAGGTCGATGTTGAACTGGTAGACGGCGTGTTCGTAGTGCCACAGGCTGCGCAGGGGAGCGGGAATCCACGACCAGGTGCCGCCGCGGCCGTCCGCCCAGTGCCGGTCGTAGCCCTTGTCGGACGCGAACCATCCGGTCCAGGTCGCCAGGTACGTGAGCACTGCGACGGGGACCAGGGAGAGTACCGACCAGCCGAGGTCCTTGCGCAGCACGGCCTGGTACGGGCGGTATGCCCCGGCCACGCGGCGGGCGCCGACGTCCCACAGGAGGGTCAGGGCCGTGAAGAAGACGAGGAAATAGAGGCCGTTCCACTTGCTCGCGGCGGCCAGCCCCAGCAGGACGCCGGCCGCGAGCCGCCACGGACGCAGGCCCGTGCCGACGTGTTCGCCGGTGTGCTCGTCGGGTCGTGCGAAGCCGCTTTCGTCGACGGGCAGGGCGGCTGCCAGCCGGGCCCGCGCCCTGTCCCGGTCGATGAGCAGGCAGCCGAACGCCGCCAGCGCGAAGAACATGACCACGAGGTCGAGCAGGGCGTTACGGCTCATCACGAAGTGGAGGCCGTCCACCGCCAGCAGCGCGCCGGCGAGGCAGCCGAGCAGCGTCGAACGGAACAGACGGCGCCCTATTCGGCACAGCATGAGCACCGACAGGGTGCCGAGCGCCGCCGTCATGAACCGCCAGCCGAACGGGTCCAGGCCGAACATCTGCTCCCCGAGGGCGATCACCCACTTGCCCATCGGCGGATGCGCGACGAAGCTGCCGGTGTCGGAGAGCGGGATCACCTGGGGATGCGCCAGGATCTGCGGGTCGGCGATCTTGCGGTCCGGCCAGGTGCCCTCGTAGCCGAACTTGAGCATCGACCAGGCGTCCTTGGCGTAGTACGTCTCGTCGAAGACGAGGTCCCGCGGCCGGTCGAGCCGCCAGAACCGGATCGCGCCCGCGAGCGCGGCGACGAGAACCGGTCCCAGCCAGCCCATGGATCTGGCCAGGCGCTGGGCGAGTCGAGGACCGAGGCCCATCAGCTCCCAGATCCGCGTACCCGGTGCGGGGAAGGGCGGTACGAGGCGGGCTCGGGTGTCGGTCAGGGGGCCGGCCGTGTACCCGAACCGGCGCAGCCGTTGTGCCCAGGGCGCGGGCTGGGGCTTCGCGGTCGTTCGGACGTCCTCGTCGACGTCGGCCCATGTGGGGGTGTCACTCGTCACCGGTTCATCGTAGGGAACGCACGTACGGCTCGTGTGCGGCGCCCGGAGTGTGCGGCGCGACCCCGATCACAGGGGTCGCGCCGCAGCAGGCGGACTATTCGGGCAGAGTGTCGGCGTCCGTGGCCCACTGGGTGTTCGGCTGCTGCGCGAGCCGGAAGTCGAGCCTGCCGCCGGAGAGCGTCAGACCCGGCCCGGTCCACGACTGTCGCAGGGCCCGCCCGTCGAGGCGTACGGCGTCGACGTACATGTGCGTGTCGTCCGCGTCCGGCGCGGTGATCACGATGTCCCCGCGGCCGGGTCGGTCGATCACCGCGGTCGGGAAGACCGGGGCCCCGAGCAGCAGCTTGGCGGTGCCCGGTGTCTGCGGGTAGAGGCCGAGCGCGGAGAAGACGTACCAGGCGGACATGGTGCCCAGGTCGTCGTTGCCGGGCAGGCCCGAGGGGCCGGTGCCGTACACGGTGTCGACGATCTGCCGCACGGTCGCCTGGGTCTTCCAGGGCTGTCCCAGCGCGTTGTAGAGCCAAGGGGCGTGGATGCCGGGCTCGTTGGTCGGGTCGTAGCGCAGCGGGTCGCCGCCCCGCACCGACCAGGAGCCGTCCGCCTTGTGGAAGAAGCCGTCGAGGCGGGTGGCCGCCGCCTCACGGCCGCCCATCGCGTCGGCGAGGCCCTGGACGTCCTGCGGGATCATCCAGGTGTACGTCGCGCTGGTGCCCTGGGCGAAGCCGAGGTCGCTGCCCGGGCTGAACGGGGTCACCCACGACCCGTCGAGCTTGCGGGCCTGGATGTATCCGGTGCCGGGGTTGAAGACGTTGCGCCAGTAGGCGCCCCGCTCGGCGAACGTCGTGGCCTCCGTGTCCCGGCCCAGCAGTTTCGCCCACTGGGCCAGGGCGGAGTCGGCGACGGCGTCCTCCAGGGTCTCGGCGGCCCCGCCCCAGCAGTGGCACACGTCCTGGGCGGCGTAGTGGGAGCTCAAGTACTCGGCCAGGTTGGGCCGTTGGCCGACGCACTGGCCGGGGCAGCCGGCGTCGGACAGGCCGGCGGGGTCCGGGACGGTGGCCTGGTGGACCAGGGAGTCGAAGGCGTCCTTGTAGTCGAAGTTGCGGACGCCCATGGCGTAGAAGGTGGCCAGCGTCGCCGCCGACGGGTCGCCGGTCATGACGTGGGTGGCTCCGCTGATGTGCACCCAGCGGTCCCACACTCCGCCGTTCTCCCGCGCGAAGTTGTACAGGGACTGGGCGAAGTCGCCCGCGACGGTGGGCTTGAGGAGCGCGAGCAGTTGGATCTGGGCCCGGTACTGGTCCCAGCCGGAGAAGTTGCTGTACTGCGCGCGCTGTCCGCGGGCCAGGCGGTGGACGGCCTGGTCCATGCCCCAGTAGCGGCCGTCGGTGTCGCTGATCAGGTTGGGCTGCATGAGGGCGTGGTACAGCGCCGTGTAGAAGGTCTGGCGGCGTGCGGTGCTGCCGCCCCGCACGCGTACGACGTCCAACTCACGGTCCCAGGCCCGTGCTCCCGCCTCGGCGACCTGCCCGACGCTCGCGTGCGCAGGGATCTCCTCGCGAAGATTTGTCTCGGCGCCCTTCTGGCTGACGTAGGAGATGCCGATCCGCATGTGGACATCGTTGTCAGAGCTGGTGTCGAAGCCGACCCAGCCGCCGGAGCCGCGCCCGGCCCGGTCCGCGCCCGTCGCGTAGCCCTCGCCGCCGGAGGCGGACGTCGAACCGGGGGAGACGGTGCCGTCCTTCCAGGTGCCGGCCGAGGAGAAGGCGCGGTCGAAGGACGCGCTGAAGTACAGCTTGTAGTAGCTCTTGCGGTTGTTGACACCGCCGTTGGCGCGGCGGCCGCAGAAGGCGCCGGTGAGCACCCAGCCGGTCACCTTGCGGTGCGCGGCGTCGATGTCGACGTGTGCGTCCTCGCTGCCGTTGAGGGAGTTGGAGACGCGGAAGAGCAGGTTGGCCGGGCGGTCGCTCGGGAACGTGAAGTCGCCGACGCCCGCCCGCTTGCTGACGGCGAGGTCGGCCTTGGCGCCGGAGGCGAGTCCGAGGGTGTAGCGGCCCGGCGTCGCCTTCTCGTCGGCGTGCGAGAAGTTCGCCGCGTAGGCCGCGTCCTTGGTGTCCGCGGACGGCGACGACGTCACGTCGCCGACGAACGGCATGATCGGTACGTCACCTGCCGCGCCGGGGTTGCAGCCGGCGCCGTTGACATGGGTCAGACTCAGGCCGCGGATGCGGGTGGCACCGTACTCGTAGCCGTTGGCCGCTCCCGTGCTCGTCTGGTCGCCGGTCGTGCTGGTGGGCGACCAGGCGATCATCCCGTACGGGAGAGTGGCGCCCGGATAGGTGTTGCCGCCGTTCGAGGAGCCGATCAGGGGGTCGACGAGCGAGGACAGGCGCTCGCCGGAGGCATCGGCCCCCGCGGACGGGAAGGGAACGCTCAGGGCCACGGCCGTGGTGAGGAGGACAGCCGCGGATCGTGCACCGAAACGTCTTGCTGCGCGCAGCCGTTGGAGGCGCATGCGTGAGGTCGCCTTTCGATGACGGGACGAGGGCACGGAAGGCTTCCGGGCCGCGCGTAAGGCTAGGAGACCGTCAGGTGAAAGGGGAGAGTCGGTCGGGTCGTTGTGGTGAAGGCGGGGTTGACGGTGTGGCGCGGTGCAGGGCCCCGACCGCACCCGCGCGGCGGTCGGGGCCCTTCGCGCACCGGCTCAGGAGTGCGCGGTCAGGTGGGCACTGCGGTGCACGGTCCGTTGGACGCTCGCCGCGCCTCCCAGCCACTTCAGTCCGTCGAGCAGGAAGCGGTTCTGCGTCTGGCTCGCGAACGTCGACGACAGGGTGGTGTTGGTGGCGTAGTCCATCGCGTTGTGGCCGAAGTTCGCGTACAGCATCCTGTACTTGGTGTTCGTCCACCCTTCTTTACGGGCAGGGTGCCTGGTCCTTCAGGGCCGGGGTGAATGCCCGATCCCGCATAGCGGGGCAGGGGAAGTCGAATCGCCGTCAGGGCGATTCGGCGTCTCGGGAGGGGACGGCGCTGAGACTGGCCTCAAACAGGTGTGGCTACTCGGAGTTGAGGGACCGGTGGCCGGTGGCCGGGCGAGGGGAGCGGCCGAGAGCGATCACTCGGACGGGTGATGTTGATCGATGATGTGCGCGGGCGGGGAACGCGTGGGCTAGGTTCGCGGCATGGCACGTTTCCGGATGTACCCGACGCCCGCGCAGGCAGAGCAGATGCTCACGCACTGCGCGCACGCCCGGTACATCTGGAACCTCGCCGTCGAGCAGCACTCACACTGGCGCAGGTGGCGCAACTCCGCGCCGGGGTTCGCGGAGCAGTGCCGCCACCTCACCGAGGCCCGGCGCGCGAATGAGTGGCTGGGCGCCGGGAACGCGGACGTGCAGCAGCAGGCGCTCAAGGACTTCGCCAAGGCCAAGAACGCCCGCTTCACCTCCGGGTTCGGCGAGCCGACCTGGCGCAAGAAGTTCCGGCACGAGGGCTTCCGCGTCATCGGCACCGGCCGTGTACCCGAGGACAACGAGGACGGTTCGCCGAAGCTGAATGCCAAGGGCAAGCAGGTCATGGGCCGGTCTGTGGCTGTGCAGAAGCTCAACCGGCGGTGGGCGCAGGTCAAGGTGCCCGGCTGCGGCTGGGTGCGGTTCCGCCTCAGCATCAGGGGCAGGGGCGCCAAGCTGCCCGACGCCAAGACGTTCCGGGTCGCCTTCCGAGGCGGCCAGTGGCACATTGCCTTCGCCGTCATCCCGGGGCCGATAGCCGCGCCCCCCACGGGCGAGGTCATCGGCATCGACCGGGGCGTGACGATCACCGCGGCCCTGTCGGACGGCCGCACGCTGAACTGCCCGCAGCTCACCGTCAAGGAGCGGGCGCAGATCCGCAAGCACGAGCGGCGCGCAGCACGGGCGAAGAAGAACAGCCCGCACAAGGCAGCCGAGTACGCGAAGGCCGCGAGACTCAAGGCCAGGGAGGCGAACCGGCGCAAGGACTGGTGCGAGAAGACCAGCACCACACTCGCCCGCAGTTACGGCATGATCCGGTTCGAGAAGCTGAACATCAAGAACATGACCCGCTCGGCGAGGGGAACTGTCGAGCAGCCCGGCAAGAACGTGGCCCAGAAGGCGGGGCTGAACCGGGCCATCCTCGCCCAAGGCTGGGGCCTGCTGCGCCGGCGCACCGAGCACAAGGCCCCTGGCCGGGTCGAAGACGTTCCCGCCCCCTACACCTCCCTGCGGTGCAGTGCCTGCGGATGGATCGAGAAGAACTCACGCAAGAGCCAAGCTGAGTTCGAGTGCGTATCCTGCGGCTTCACCTGCAACGCGGACACCAACGCAAGCATCAACGTCGCGGCAGGACAGGGCGGGATTCCCCGCCCCCGGTGTACCGCCGGTGCCGGAGGGGTGACAACGGCCACCGGCCGTTCGAGCGCCCGTGAACCTCAACCCAACTGGGTTGGAATCCCCCTGTTTTAAGAGGGGGAGGATGTCAAAGGATCGGGTAATAGCCGCTGTACCAGGTCTGGTCGGGGTCGGTGCCGAGCGGGAAGCTGCTCGGGTCGACCGAGGCGAGGATCTTGATGTCGGGGTTTTTCCGCAGATCGTTCGACCAGCTGTACCACTCGCTGACGGACGAGGTGAAGGTCGCCGGCAGGTTCTTCGTCGACGCGTGGGTGCGGTCCTCGACCCGCAGGACCGCGGTCGTCGGCCCCCAGGTGTTGGACTTGAAGTTGCCGCTGCCGAGGAACTGGTTGTGGTACCAGGACCAGCTGTTGGCGTCGGTGGTGAAGGCGGAGACATGGAAGCCCATCCAGGCCCCGCCACCCCGCATATAGCTCTCGAATCCGGTGCGTTGGGCTGCGGTCTGCGGCAAGTCGTCGAGGAACAGGACGACTTGGTAGCCCTTCACCCCGCCGTTCGCGAGCAGGTCCCAGTTGTTGCTCGCCGTGTAGGTGAAGCCGTTCTGGGCGGCCTGCTTCGGGAACCAGTCGTTGGCCTCGTGGACGAAGCTGATGTGCGCGGCGTCCCAGGTGCCGTTGTAGAGGGCGAGCACCTTGAACGGCTGGGCGGCCGCCTCGGCCCTTGGAACGGACAGCCCCGTCAGCAGGATCGCCAGCAGCACGAGGATGCGTACGGCGCCGGCTCTGATGGCATGCATCGTATGAACTCCTCTCTGGATCAGGGGTAGTTGACGAGGTTGGCCACGTTGGTGGACGAGTTGGACGGTCCGCCGCGGTCGTTGACGACGTGGCGGATGGTGCCCGTGCCGCCGAGGGAGACGGTCACCATGTCGGTGAAGCGGACGTTCGGATTGTTCGGGGCCTCGATGGCGTGCTCGGCCGTCACGCTCGGGTTGGCGTTGAAGTAGCAGTAGCTGCCGAAGCCGTAGACCTGGTGACTGGTGACGGAGTTCGCCACCTTGTAGGCCGCGTAGCCCTGGGTGGAGCCGTTCATCCAGGCCGCCTGGTTGGGCGGGTCGTAGGGCATCTCGTTCTGGTAGAAGTACGTGCGGCCGCCGTTGCCGTTCCAGATCGTCTGGTGCTTCTGGTAGTGCTCGACGAACAGGCCGTACATGGTGACGTCGTCACCGTTGACCACGAGCCCGGTGTCCGCGGTGTTGCTGGTCCAGCCGACGCCGTTGCCGTGGTCGGCGCGCCAGATCCACAGGTGGTCGCCGATGACGTCGTCGCTGTTCGCGGTCAGGCTGGTGGTGGCCTTGCCGACGCCCGCGCCGCCGACCCGGAAGAACACGTCGTGCAGGGAGCTGGGGTCGGCGCTGTGGTCGGCGGACGATCCGCTCGGGCCCATCTCCAGCAGCTGCGCGGAGTTGGTGGTGCCCGCGTCGATGAGCAGCCCGGCGAGCTGGACGCCGTTCACGTCGGCGACCGTCATGGCGGTGACGCCGTTGTCCGGTATGAGGGTGGCCAGCCCCAGACCCAGCACCACAGTGTCGGGCTTGGTGACCTTCAGGGTCTGGTCGAGGTGGTAGACGCCCGGCGTGACCAGCAGGTGCTTGCCCGCCGCCAGTGCGTCGTTCATCTGGGCGGCCGTCGCGCCCGGCTTGACGATGAAGAAGTCGGACAGCGGCAGCGAAGTGCCCGCGGGCGTGCCCGAACTCCAGCTGGTGCCCGTGGAGTTGGTGCGTGCGGAGGGCACGAACACCTTCCAGGCACCGGCGGAGTCGACGTACAGGAACGGCTTCTCCCGGGTGACCGGACTCTGCGCCACCGTCGTGTACGGCGGGTTGGGGAAGCTGGTGGCGGGCACGCCCTGGCTGCCGACGAAGACCATGTTCCAGTTGGAGCCCGTCCAGCTGCCGAGCTGGGAGTTGCGGGTGAGCCACTGTTGCTGCGAGCCCGAGCGGACCTGCCCGTCGACCAACGTGTCGGCCATGTAGCCGCCGCTGGACCAACCGCCGTCGTCCAGCTGGAGGTTGCCGCGCAGATGGATACGCCGGTACGGCGCCGCCTGCGACACCGCCCAGCGGTCCGTGCCGGACGTCGGGGTGACCGAGAGGTTCTCCGCCGAACGCCAGAAGTTCTGGGTGGCGTTGCCCTGGAACCAGTCCGCCTCCGCATGCACCGCGCCCCGGATGTTCACGTCGTCGGGGGAGAGGCCGAGCCCGGCGACCTGCGTGTAGAAGCCGACGTTGGCGTCGGCGTCGTAGGTGCCCGGCTTGAAGAGGAACGCCTTGCGCGCGGTGCCGAACTGGTTGGTCTCCTGCTGTGCGAAGGCGGCGTTCAGGCTGCTCTGGACGGTGGCGGCCGGGGTCGAGGGGTCGAAGACGGTGACGTTCGGGCCCAAGTCCGGGGTGCCGGGCGGTTGTTGGGCCTCGACGGGGTTGATGTAGAAGGACTGCGCGGCGCTGCCGTTGCAGGCGTACTGCTGGAGCTGGACGCTGTCCGCGGTGGAGGCGGACGGCACGTCGAGGCACTTGCCGCTGTTGCGGTTGACGAAGTGGTAGGCGCCGTCCGCCTCGGCGACGGCCTGCCACTGCTGGTTGAGGCCGCCGCTGTACGTCCACAGCTGCACTGGTGCGCTGTCCGCGGTGGAGATGCCGGTGACGTCCCAGGCCTTGGTCGTGTCGTTGCGGTTGCCGACCTGGACGCGGCCGTCGGAGGTGTCCTGGAAACGCCACTGCTGGGCCTGGCTGGAGTTGCACGCGTACTGCTGCACGACGGTCCCGTCGGCGGCGCCGGCACCGCGGGCGTCGACGCATTTGCCGCTGCCTTTGTTGACGACGGTGGCCCAACTGGTGGGCAGGGCCGCGGCCTGGGCACCCTGCGCGGTGTGCGGCAGTACGACGGCGAGGCCGGAACCGGTCGCGGCGAGCGCGAACGCGGTCAACAGCACCCGTATACGGCTGCCGGGTCTTGTCTTCGATCCGGGCACGGCTGTCTCCCATGCTGGTGGGGCATGCGGGTGGGGGGTGGGAAGTGCCTACGGCTGCGGGGGAGTTCAGCCGGTGTACTGGGCGAAGACGCGTGTGTAGTCCCAGGCCTGCTGGCCGACACCGGAGCAGCTGTCGGCGACCCCGCTGGTGCAGGGCCGGTCGCGGTTGGCGGACCAGAAGGTGAGCCGGGCCAGGTGGTGCTGCTGGGCGTAGCCGAGGATGGTGCGGAAGTCGGCGACGGTGACCTTCTCGTTCTGGTCCGTGATCCCGTTCATGGAGGAGATGCCCATGGTCCGGTAGGCCTGGTCGTCGCCGTAGCCGTAGGCGCTCTTGAGCGCGGACTTCAGGCCCTCGGCGGCCTTCAGGGTGAGCGTCCCCATGTTCTTTCCGGCCCCGCCGAAGTCGAACGGCATGATGGCCCAGGCGTCCACGGACAGCCCGGACGAGGCCGCGCGCTTGATCAGGCTGGTGTCGGGGCCGCTCTGATCCGTGCCGATGGTGATGTACAGCTTCAGGCCGGGGTTCTTGGCCTTCACGGTCTTCAGGGCGTCCACCGTGCGCTGCTGCACGGTCGGGTTGCTGTAGGCGTCGGCCTCGAGGTCGATGTCGATCGCCTTGAGCCCGTAGGCGTTGATGACCTTCTGGTACGCGCCCGCCAGTTCACCGGCGTTGGAGCAGGAACTCTCCAGCTTGTTGCCGCTGTACCCGCCGAAGGAGGGGATGACGTCACCGCCGTTGCCGCGCACGGTGGTGACGGTCCGCTGGTCGACACCGCCGGTGAGCGGCCGGCTGCCGTCCCACTGCGGATTGCAGTGCCCGTTGCTGAGGACGAAGGCGAGGGTGAACCATTTGACGCCGGTGGCGTTGCTGATCGTGGTGGGGCTGGGCGGGCTGCCCCAGCCGTTGTAGAGGTACGGCGCGACCGTCATCGGCGCGGCGGCGGGGGCGGCGCCGGCGGGAGCGGCGGTGAGGGCTCCGGCCGAGAGACCGAGCAGGGCTATGGCGAGGCTGCCGCGCAACACGGCGGCACGGGTGGGGGGTTGTGTGTTCATGGGGGGTGGTCACAGCCTTTCGGCGGCAGTGGACGGTGGGGGGTGCACGGCACAAGGGTGTTCAGATGGGTGAACCTTGGGCGTACCTGTGAAGCTGTGTGACCGGGAACCTAAAGGTCTGAACCAGACACGTCAAGAGATGAAGCAGGTATCAGTCGCTGCGAGTTGGGGCGTGCACGACTTGAATCCGGACAGGTTCTGGTGTGACACGTGTCGGCATCGCCCGTTCAAGAAATGGCGACGGCGGGACTCCGCCGTCGAAGTCCCGCCATCGCCGTGGCGCGTCACTGTGCCCCGTCACTGTGTGTCGGTCAGGCGCACGCCACCCGGGTCTCGGACGTGTACACCGGACCTGCGCTCGTGTTCGTGCTCTCGCTCGTCTGGTAGCTGAACAGGGCGTCGTTCGTCTTGCTGTTGGTGCGGACAGCGAGTCCGTCCGCCCCTGAGCCGCTATGCGGTGTGAAGGGTCCGCTTCGCCAGCTCGAAGGCGGGCAGCATCGCTCGGTGCTCTTCGGTGTCCAGCCCTTCGAGGTGCAGAACGACCGGTCCGCTCGCGGTGGTTACGGCGAGGGCGTGCTCCTGCTTGGTCTCGTCCAGGATCTTGCTCGTGTACTGGTACGCCACCTCGGCGCCGTCGAGGTCGCCCGCCTTGACGTTGCGGTACTGCGCTTTGCTCGTACCGTCCTCGGCCGCCACGAAGGCCTCCAGTACGGTGCGCGCGTCGTCGTCGCCCGGTTCGCCGGTCCAGACGCGGAGGAAGCCGATGTTGCCCGCGGGCTTGGCGTCGACCTCGCACGCGGCGGTGACCGGGCCCTGGTGCAGGAGGGCGTCGGCGACCTCTTCGCCAAGCTCGTCCTCGGGGTCGGCGGTTCCGCTGCCCGAGGCCTTGTCCTTGGCCGCCCCGGCGTCGACGGCCTCCGCCGTCCAGTCCTTCGCGATGTCGAAGGTGACGGGAAGCTCGCACGCGGAACCCGACGCCCCGATCGTCCCGCCCCGCTCGGCGACCTCCGTGCCCTTGCCGGACGAGTCCGCCGTCGCCGACGCGCTCGACCCGGCCCCCTCGTCCGACGCCTGCGTGCAGCCCGTCAACACCCCGGCCAGCAAAGCCACTTGGGCCAGCCTCAGCCTTGCGTTCCCCGCCCCGACCAGCATGTGCGCTGTCTCCTCTCGATCAGGCGGGACACATTATCCGAGGGCCGGGAGAGGGCCGAGTGGCAGGATGAGCGGGTGCCTTCGCTGACCTTCGACGACTTCTGTCGCGAGATCGTCTCCCAGACCGACCTCCTCAGAGGCGGGACCAGAGGGGCGGACACAGGCGTCCCGGTGTCCACCTGCCCGGGCTGGGACCTCGGCCGGCTGCTGCGGCATGTAGGCGGAGACCACCGATGGGCGGAGGAGGTCGTACGGACGAGGGCCGTCGAACCGGTGCCCGCCGATCCCGTCGACGACCCGGCCGTGTACGCCCACGTGGACGGCGGCGCACTGGCCGACTGGCTCGGCGAAGGTGCCGCGGAACTCGGCGCCGCCCTGCGCGAGGCCGGGCCCGACGTGCGAGTGTGGACACCGGCCCACGAGCGGTCCACGGCGCTGTTCTGGGCCCGGAGGATGACCCACGAGACCGTCGTCCACCGGGCCGACGCGGCGCTGGCGACCGGCACGGAGTTCTCGCTCGACGACGCTCTCGCGGTCGACGCGGTGGAGGAATGGCTGGAGTTCTCGACGGTCCCCGAGGCGTACGAGTCCGGGCCCGGAGCACCGGGCCTGCTCGGCCCCGGTCGTACGCTGCTCTTCCAAGCGCCGGGCAGCGGCGCATGGTTCGTCGACCTCACCGGCGCCCGGCCGACCTGGAGTCCGGGCACTGCCGAGGCCGCCACGACCGTGCGGGGACCGGTGACGGACCTGCTCCTGTTCCTCTACCGGCGACCGGCTCCCGCCGTCGAGACCGACGGCGACGCGACACTTCTCGACCTCTGGTTGACCCGCACCGGATTCTGGTTGGAGGCGTAGCCCCGAACGGCACCCGTTGACGGACGATCATGGGATGCCCACAGGGTGAGGTGCACGAACGTCGGGTGCCCAGCGCCGAGGCCGCTGCCGGCGCCCAGACCGCCAGCACGACACAAGTACGACGTGCACATGCCAGAAGTGAGCCTGCGGCGATGCTCATGTGGGGCCTCCGTTCGACGAAGGAATCGACTCCGTATCCCTGACGGAGCCGCGCCAGGCGCCAGGGGAGCGCTCCCGGCGCCAGTCAACTGCCGCCCCGGGAAGTGGCGTTGACTTCACGGGCACCGCTGCTCGTGCTCAGTGGCCGACGACTCCGGCCTTGCGGCCGCGCACCGCCCAGGCGCGCGCCCGCAGCGCGATCGAGCCGTCCGGGCGAGCCGGTACCCGCTCGCGCAGTGCTTCCCGCAACCGTTCCCGGGCGGCCGGGGTGAGCGAGGCCACGTAACCGGGCGCGGGGCCCTGCCCCGCCAGGAATGGGTCCCACAGGTCGGCGAAGTCGGCGAAGAGCGTCGGGACCTCGATGGGGGCGACCTCCACCTCGGTCAGCCCGGCCTCGCCCCACAGTCGCCGTAGCGAGGGGGGCCGACACAGCAGGAACCGGCGGCCCTCGTCCAGCGCCGCCGCCGAGGTCGGGTCAACGGTCGCCACGGCGCCCCAGAAGTGCCGTAGAAATCCCATGCCTTCGGCGTAATCCCACACATATGCGGCGACCAGCCCGCCGGGCGGCACCACGCGCGCGGCTTCGGCGACCGCGGCACCGGGCTCGGGGAGGAAGTTCAGAACCAGCGCGCTGACGGCCGCGTCCACCATGTCGTCGCGCACCGGCAGGGCCTGTGCGTCGGCCCTCGCGAAGCGGGCCGGAGCGGACGCGCCTGCCTGCGCCACGGCCATGAACCCGGTGGATCGCTCCACGCCGAGCAGCGTCCGGGGCCGGCAGCGGGCGGCCACGCTCGCGGTCAACGCGCCCGAACCGCAGCCGATGTCCAGCCAGCGAGCGCCCGGCCCGCATGCCAGCCAGGTCAGGAACTCGTCGGCGACCAGTCGGCTCCACCGCCCCATGTACCGCTCGTAGGCGTTCCCGGCGGTCCACACGTCGAAGTCCTGCTCGGCCACGTTCCCACTGTGCCGTGTTGCCCGAGTTTGTGCCACGTCTGGGCACCTGGAGACATGCGCTTACTGAGAGGTTCGTATGAATCTGTGGGGCGGTTGAACACACCAGAGCCACCGTCCGTATGTGGCGAGGGATTTGTATGCCCGACCGCCGACCGCCGTGATCCGTAGGAGAATTCTCGTGGGACGCAACACGCGCAGACGCCCAACAGGCCCACGCCGCGCAACCTTTGCGGCCATCGCGCTGATGCTGGGTGGAGGCGGGCTGGTGGCGGCCAACGTCTACGCCTCTGCGACGGAAGGCGATTCGGGCACGGACGGGGCGCAGACGCGCAGTGCCATGGCCGGCACGATCGACTGCCCTGACGTCGGCAGCAAGTTGACCGAGGTGCCGGACCAGGCGCGCGGGGACGTCGACAAGGAACTCGCCTCACTGGACCAGCAGATAGCGGAGGCCTACCAGCGGCTGCAGGCGGCGACGCCCGAGCAACGCCAGGACAGCGGCTACACCGACGACGCGGTCATGAAGCCGTTGAAGGAGAAGCGGTCCGAGTCGCTCGGCCGCATCGGCGACTCCATCGAGCAGGCCGGCGAGCGTCCCGAGGGACTCGACTCCATGGCGGACTGCTCGCTGCGCACCTGGAACGACCAGAACGGCGGGCAGGGCGCGGGCGACGACTCCCAGAACGGCCAGCAGGGGCAGGGAGACGACCAACAGAACGGCGACGACCAACAGAACGGCGACGACCAGCAGAACGGTGGCGGTCAGCAGGCCGGCAACGGAGGTCAGGCAGGCAACGGCCCCGTCGCCGGGGACTACCAGGACATCAAGACGGTCCAGCCCAACACCGCGGCCCCGAACCTCAAGTCCTTCGACTCGAGCGGCACTTTCACCACCAGCTGCGGAGTGAACGCCAACGGCCTGTTCAACTCCGACAACGTGATCGTGGCTCCGGGTGTCACCAACGGCGCCCACCACTTCCACGACTACATCGGCAACCAGTCCAACAACGCCTTCGCCAGCGACGACGACCTGGCCAAGGCCGACACGAGCTGTGAGAACAAGGGCGACAAGTCCACGTACTACTGGCCGGTGCTGCGCCTGCAGAACGGCTCCCAGGAGCAGGACGCCAACAAGCCCGGCGGCGGCATCGAGGGCAACGCCGGTGAGATCGTCCAGGCCAAGCAGGTCACGCTGACGTTCATCGGCAACCAGCAGAGCAAGGTCACGGAGATGCCCCGCCTGCTGCGCATCATCACCGGCGACGCGAAGGCCTTCGTCAACGGCCCGGCCAACGCCAACGCCTCCTGGAGCTGCACCGGGTTCGAGGACCGGCAGCTGAAGGACAAGTACCCGCTGTGCCCGCAGGGCAGTGACGTGGTCCGCACGTTCAAGTTCCAGAGCTGCTGGGACGGCCGCAACATCGACAGCGCCAACCACCGCACCCATGTGGCGTTCGCCGACGCCTCCGGCGCCTGCCCGAACGGTTTCGAGGCCATTCCGCAGCTGGTGCAGCGCATCGTCTACGACGTCGACGCGCCGAGTCTTCAGGACGGCGGCCGTACGACCCCGTTGTTCGCGGTGGACTCCTTCCCCGAGCAGCTGCACAAGCCGGTCACCGACCACGGCGACTTCATCAACGTCTTCGACGAGGGCCTCATGAAGGAGGTCGTGTCCTGCATCAACGGCGGCCGTGAGTGCGGCGCGGGCACCGACGAGGACCCGGGCTCGGACGGTGGAGCGACCCAGCAGCCGACCGAGAAGCCGACCGACAACCCGACCGACCAGCCCACCCAGGAGCCGACCACGCAGCCGACCGAGGACCCCACGACGCCGCCGGCCGGTGACGACAACGGCAACTCGGGCGACGGATCGGGCAAGGGGAACTCCGGCGGCGGATCCGACGACCAGACGGCGCAGCCCACGACCGCCGCGCCGGAGACCAGCCGGCCGGCGGACGACGCGCCCACGATGTCCAGCACGACGGAACCCAGGGTCTACGCCACGTCCAAGGCCTCCAAGAGCGCAGCGGCGGCCGCGGAACAGGGTGGCTCCGGGAAGGACGACACCAACGCGGGCGACGACTCCGCCCAGTCCCAGGGCACGGGCGGGAACGACTCCGCCGCGAGCCAGACGGAGCCGCAGGCGGTCCAGGGCGGCCTCGCGGAGACCGGCACGACCTTGTGGCCGGCCGCGGCCGGCACCGTCCTGCTGATCGCGGGCCTGTTCCTGCTCACCCGCACGCGGCGCCGTTACGTGCGCTGAAACCCCAGGGCGCTCGGACCCACCTCCCGGTCCGGGCGCCCGCCCACGTTCGGTGATCGAGGCGGGCCCCGCCTACTCTCGGGAACGCGCGCGAAGGGAGGGTGCTGTGCCGATGGATCCGTTGCTGGTCGGAGCCCGTGAGTTGTGGCAGGGCCTGGCCCGGGTGCCGGTGTCGTTCGCGGCGGCGGGCGGTGTGACCGTGGTGGTCTCGCCGGAATCCGGACTGTGTCCGGTCGGCTGGGTCGGCGTGGTGGCGCTGGGCGGATCGGCGCTCGTGACCGTGCCGAGTGAGAGCGTCGCCGTGACCGTGCGCGACGCACTGGCGAGGCTGCCGGCGGAGGCCGTCGTGGACGACGCTCTGGTCCGGGAGGTGCTGCCCGTGACTGGGATCCTCGGCCCGGCGGCGCTGTCATACGTGTCTCCGGAGGTTTTCCGCCCGGTGGAAGCCGGTGCCTGGACGGTCGAGCGGCTGCCCGCCTCGCACCCCGAGCTGCGCAGTCTCGAAGAGGCGGCCGGTCACGAGGACGCCGCCGAGGCCGCTCTGAGCGAGATCACGTCCCCCGCCTGGGTGGTGCGCGAGCGTGGGCAGGTCGTCGCCGCGGCCGGATACCGGGTCTGGCCGGGCCGGACCGCCCACGTCTGCGTACTGACCGCACCGGAAGCACGAGGGCGAGGGCTGGCCCGGGTGACGGGCTCGGCGACGGTCGCACACGCCCTCGCCGCCGGGTTGCTGCCGCAATGGCGCGCGCGGCCGCAGGCCTCCCGGCGTGTGGCGGCCGCACTGGGTTTCGCCGAGCTGGGCTGCCAGCTCAGCATCGAACTCGCCCCGGCGTCGGACTCGCCCGGGACGAGCGCTACGGCTCGGACTGCCTGACCGTCCGGCCGACGTCGGCCTCGACCTCGGTGCGAGGCTTCCCCGACTCCCTCGCGTACTCGGAGACCGAGGTCCGGGCCTCACGGGCCAGGTCGCGCCAGGCGCGCAGGGCGGTCTCGTACGTGTCGGTCTGCTGTCCGGTCCAGCCGCCCTGCCGGGTCGGTGGGCCGTACGAGTGCCGCAGCTCCTCGACCTGGCTGTGCGCCTGGTCGGCCGCGCGCTGCTTCTCCACCAGCTCGTCGAAGGTATGTGTCACGCAAACGGAGCATATTAGGGCATTTCCGATTTCGCGCGCCGAGCCGATGCCGCCGGACCGGCCGGGCCTCAACCCTGTCGGGCCAAGGCCTCGCCGAGCCGTTCCCGTACGGCGTCCAGTGCCGCGGCGCGGTCCGCCGGCACCACACCGATGCGGGTACGGCGGTCGAGGACGTCGGCCTCGTCGAGGGCGCCCTCGTGGCGTACCGCCCACAGCAGTTCGGCGGCGGTGACGGGATGTCCCGGCAGCACCCGCTCGTTGAGCCCGGGGTCCTGTGCGCCGAGTGCGAGGACGGCCGGTGCCTCGGTGCCGTAGCGCCGTACGAGGTGGCGGGGTGCCGGCAGCGTGTCGAGCACCTGCGGTGAGGCGGCGCCGACGAGCGGCAGGGACGCGGTGGGGGAGGGCCCCGCGGTGAGACGGCGGGCGGCGACGGCGGCGTCCACGGCGTCCTCGGCCATGCGCCGGTACGTGGTGAGCTTGCCGCCGACCACGGTGATCACACCCTCGGACGAGGTGAGCACCGCGTGCCGCCGGGAGATGTCGGAGGTCCTGGCCGCGGCGCCGGAGTGGGCCTCCGACGTGGTGTCCAGCAGGGGGCGCAGTCCCGCGAATGCCCCGACGACGTCCTCGCGCCTGACCGGGACGTCCAGGACGGATCCGAGGACGTCGAGCAGGAAGCCGATGTCCGTCTCCGGTACCTCGGGCACATCGGGGATGTCGCCCTCCACGGGTTCGTCGGTGAGGCCGACGTAGACGCGGCCGTCGCCCTGGGGCAGGACCAGGACGAAGCGGTTGGTCTCCCCGGGGATCGGGATGTGCAGACCGGCCGGAAGCGGGCCGAGCCGGTCCGAGCGCAGGATCAGATGGGTGCCGCGGGAGGGGCGGATACGGATGCCGTCCACCAGGCCGCCCGCCCACACGCCGGAGGCGTTGATCACCGCGCGGGCCCTGATCTCGCCCTCCTCGCCGGTGAGTTCGTCACGGACGCGGGCGCCGGAGCCGGTGAGCTCCAACGCCCTGACCCGGGTCAGGATCCGGGCGCCGCGGGCGGCCGCGGTGCGGGCGACGGCGGTCACCAGGCGGGCGTCGTCGACGAGCCGCCCGTCCCAGGACAGCAGGCCGCCACGGAGGCCGTCGGTGCGCAGGGCGGGGGCCAGATGGCGGGCCTCCATCGCGGAGAGCCGGCGCGGCGCGGGCAGCGTGGCCCGGGCCGTGCGGGCCGTCAGGCGCAGGGTGTCGCCGGCCCGGAAGCCGGCCCAGGCCAGCGCCGCCTGGCCCCGGGACACCAACGGCGTCAGGGGCAGGACGAACGGCTGCGCGCGGACCAGGTGGGGTGCCGTGCGCTCCATCAGCACACCTCGCTCGACCGCACTCTCGTGGGCGACGTCGAACTGGGCGGAGGCGAGATAGCGCAACCCGCCGTGGATCAGCTTGCTGCTCCAGCGGGAGGTGCCGAAGGCCAGGTCGTGGGCGTCGACGGCGACGACGCTCAGACCGCGCGCCGCCGCGTCCAGAGCGGCCCCGGCACCCGTGGCGCCGAGCCCGACGACGAGGACGTCCACCGTGGGGCCGCCGACGGTCTCGGCCAGTTCGCGCGAGCGCCGGGCGGCGGACAGGGACGATCCGGAAGCGGGGCTGTGACTCATGGCGTGAGGGTCCTCTCCAGGATGGAGCGCAGCTCCGTGAGGAAGGCCGGGGAGGACAGGTCGGCGTCGTCCTCGTCGGTCATGGTCCGCAGGGACAGGGTGAAGGACTGGACGATCAGCAGCACGGAGCGGGCTTGACGTTCGGGGTGGCCGACGCGGACCGATCCGTCCGCGTGCCCCTCCTTCAGGCCGTCGGTCAGCAGCTCCAGGAGGGCGTTCTGGCTCGCGCCGCGGCGGTCCAGCACGTACGGGAGCAGCAGTTCGGGGTCGACGTCGACGATCTTGCGGAAGAGGGGATGGGCGCGGAAGGACTCCACTCCCGCCACCAGCCCGTCCACGAGCAGGCTCAGCGCGTTCGTCCCCGGTCTGCGCTCGGGCATCGCCCCGGTGGCCACGTCGATCCACTCGCGGGTCATCAAGTCGCCGACCAGGGTGCGCACATCGGGCCAGCGCCGGTACAGCGTCATCCGGGAGACGCCCGCGCGGCGGGCCACGTCGGTGAGGGTCGTACGGCGGACACCGACGGCCAGGACGCAGTCCCGCACTGCGTCGAGCACCGCGTCATTGTCCGAGCTGTTGTGACGAATAGGCGTCATGTGTCACAGTGTAACGCCTCGGCGCCCCGCGGGTGTCGTCGGGAGACGGAATCGCTCGAATCGACCGGTGAGGACGACAGTCATGGACATGCTGTGGAGCGGCTGGGGCGACCCGGCCAGGGCGACGCCGCTGCCCGACACGGTGATCGGGCTGTTGCGCGATCTGCTCGGCGTGAAGCCGCGCAGCGCCGAGCCGGTCGGCCTGGCGGACATCGCCGTTCCGGAAGGGCAGTTGGAGCCCGCCGCACACCAGGCCCTCGTGGCGGCCGTGGGCGGCGAGGAGTTCGTGCGCACCGACGCGGAGACCCGGATCCGGCACACACGCGGCAAGTCCACCCCCGACCTGCTGCGGATTCGGGAGGGCGACGTCGCCGACACCCCGGCGGCCGTGCTGCTCCCGGCCGACCACGACGAGGTCCTCGCCGTGCTGCGCGCCTGCGCCGAACTCGGCCTGGCCCTCGTGCCGTTCGGCGGCGGCACCTCCGTGGTCGGCGGCCTCGCCCCCGGGCAGCGGGGCGCCTTCGTCGCCCTGGACCTGCGGCGCATGGACGGCCTGATCGCCCTCGACCCGGTCTCCCGCACCGCCACCCTGCAAGCGGGCCTGCGCGCACCGCAGGCCGAGGCGCTGCTCGCCGAACACGGCTTCACCCTCGGCCACTTCCCCCAGTCCTACGAGTGGGCCACCATCGGCGGGTTCGCCGCCACCCGCTCCAGCGGCCAGGCCTCCGCCGGCTACGGCCGCTTCGACGAGATGGTCCTCGGCCTCACCCTCGCCACCCCCGAGGGCACCATCGACACGGGCCGAGCCCCACGCTCGGCGGCCGGACCCGACCTGCGCCAACTCCTCCTCGGCTCGGAAGGGGCGTTCGGCGTCATCACGTCGGTGACGGTCCGCATCCGCCCGGTCCCGCAGACCCGTGTCTACGAAGGCTGGCGCTTCCCCTCCTTCGAAGAAGGGGCCGCCGCCCTGCGCCGGCTCGCCCAGGACGGGCCGCGCCCGACCGTACTGCGGCTGTCCGACGAGACCGAGACCCTGATCGGCCTCGCCCAGCCCGACGCGATCGGATCCTCCGGCGCCCCAACTACCGCCGGATGCACGGCCATTGCCGGATACGAAGGCACGGAGCAGGACACCTCGTACCGCCAGGAGCACGCGGCGGCAGTCCTGCGCGAGTGCGGCGGAATCCCCTTGGGCGAGGAGCCGGGCGAACGCTGGGCCCACGGCCGCTACTCGGCCCCCTACCTGCGCGACGCCCTGCTCGACGCGGGCGCCTTCGCCGAGACGCTGGAGACGGCGACCTTCTGGTCCCGCGTCCCCGAGCTCTACGCGGCCGTACGCGACGCGCTCACCACCACACTCACCGCGGCCGGCACCCCGCCCCTGGTCATGTGCCACATCTCCCACGTCTACGAGAACGGCGCCTCGCTGTACTTCACCGTGGTCTCGGCACAGGGCGACGACCCGGTCGCGCACTGGACGCGGGCCAAGCACGCCGCCAACGAGGCGATCCTCGCCGCGGGCGGCACCATCACCCACCACCACGGCGTGGGCACCGACCACCGGGACTGGTACGTCCGCGAGGCCGGCCCCCTGGCCGTCGACGCCCTGCGCGCGGTGAAGCGGCGACTGGACCCGGCCGGACTGCTCAACCCCGGCGTCCTCCTGCCCCTAGGGCCCGTCTGATGGATCTCCGCGGCGTCGCGACGCCCGGCACGCACTCCCCCACTGCCTCAAGGGCGTGGGAGGACCCCCAACCGCACGGCGCGAAGGGCCAGGTAGCTCCGCCACATGACCCTCCACGCCGCACGCCGAGCCCACGCACCGAACGCCGCTCCTTCTTCCACGGAGATCCATCAGAAGGCCCCTGGACGACTGATTCCGACACCCCTGCCCGGCAGTACCGACCCGCCCGCCCCGGAGGCACACCGATGCGACAGTTCACCGCCGTCGTCAACCCCACCGCGGGCGGAGCCGGTTCGGCCGCCGCGCTGCTCGCCGTGGCCCGGCTGCTGCGGGAGGCGGGCGCCGAGCTGCAGACCGAGTACAGCCGCAGCCTGGCGCACGCCCAGGAACTCGCCCGGAACGCCGGACAGCAGGGCCGGGTGGTGCTCGCCGTCGGCGGCGACGGCATCGCGGGCGGCATCGGCGGCGCCCTCAGCGGCACCGGCACCGTACTCGGCCTCGTCCCCGCCGGTCGCGGCAACGACTTCGCCCGAGCCCTCGAACTCCCCACCAAACCCTCGGAGTTGGCCGAGGTGCTGCTCCATCACGAACCGCGCCCGGTCGACACCATCGAGGTCGAGTCGGCCGTCCACGACCGCACCGTCGTCCTCGGCAGCGTGTACGCAGGCGTCGACGCCCTGGCCAACCGCCATGCCAACCGCGCGAAACTGCTCCGCGGCGCCGCCTCCTACTACGCGGGCGGTCTGCGGGCCGTCACCACCTGGCGGCCGGCCCGCTACCGGGTCACCATCGACGGCGAGGAACACCGCCACACCGGCTACACGGTGGTGGTCGCCAACTCCGGCTACTACGGCTCCGGGCGCCACATCGCCCCCGGCGCCCGCGTGGACGACGGCCTGCTCGACGTGGTGATGATCAGCGAGGCGCCCCGGCGGCTCTTCTTCGCCCTGATGAACGAACTCAAGACGGGCGCCCACGTCGACCGGCCGCAGGTGCGCATCCTGCGCGGCCGGGAGATCAGCATCTCCGCCGACCGCGACGTGCCCTACGGCGCCGACGGAGAGGTCGACGCCGTCCTGCCCGTCACGGTCAGAGTCCTGCCCGGAGCGCTGAACGTGCTGTGCTGAGCGCCCGGTTCAGCCGAGGTTCCCGGTCCGGGCGTCCCGCCACAGGTCGACGCCGCCGTCGGTGGCGTACTTGTCGATCTCGGCCAGCTCCTCGGCGCTGAAGTCGAGGTTCTCCAGCGCGGCGACGTTCTGCTCCAGCTGCTCCGTGCGCGAGGCGCCGATGACCAGCGAGGTGACCCGCTCGTCCCGCAGCGCCCAGGCGAGCGCCATCTGCGCCAGGGTCTGCCCGCGCCGGGCGGCGATGTCACCCAGCGCACGCAGCCTGACCAGCATGTCCTCCGACAGCCACGACGTGTCGAAAGAGGTGCCCGCCGCGGCCCGCGAGCCCTCGGGTACGCCGTCCAGATAGCGGCCGGTCAGCAGCCCCTGGGCGAGCGCCGTGAAGCCGATGACCCCGAAGCCCTCCTCCTGGGCGGCGTCCAGCAGTCCTTCGGTCTCGATCCAGCGGTTGAGCATGCTGTACGACGGCTGGTGGATGAGGAGCGGGGTGCCCAGGTCCCGCAGGATCGCGGCGGCCTCGCGGGTGCGCTCCGCGTCGTACGAGGAGATCCCGACGTAGAGGGCCTTGCCCTGGCGGACCGCCGTGTCGAGGGCGCCCATCGTCTCCTCGAGCGGAGTGCTCGCGTCGAGGCGGTGGGAGTAGAAGATGTCGACGTAGTCCAGGCCCATGCGCGCGAGCGACTGGTCGAGCGAGGCGAGCACGTACTTGCGGGATCCGCCGCCCTGGCCGTACGGGCCGGGCCACATGTCCCAGCCGGCCTTCGTGGAGATCACCAGTTCGTCGCGGTGCGGCGCGAGGTCCTGCTTCATCAGACGGCCGAAGTTGATCTCCGCGGAGCCGTACGGCGGGCCGTAGTTGTTCGCGAGGTCGTGATGGGTGATCCCGAGGTCGAACGCGCGCAGGGCGATCTCGCGCTGCGTCTCGAACGGCCGCTCGTCCCCGAAGTTGTGCCAGTAGCCAAGGGACAGAAGGGGGAGGTCGAGGCCCGAACGTCCGGTGCGCCGGTAGCGCATGGTGCCGTCGTAGCGCTCGGGATGTGCAAGGTGGGTCATGGGGTTCACTGTGCTCGCGCACGATTGCGAAGTCCAACAACTCCCTTTCATCGGATTCAGCGGATTCCTTTCTGAATGAGGTCCGAATCCGGTCTGAAATAGGGTGCGGGGGTGCCCACCTTGCTGATCGTGCATCACACGCCCTCGCCCAACTGCCAGGCCATGCTGGAGGCCGTCGTCTCCGGTGCGACCGCGCCCGAGATCGAGGGCGTCGAGGTCGTACGGCGGGCGGCACTGGCGGCCACGGCGTCCGACGTGCTGGCCGCCGACGCGTACCTGCTCGGCACTCCGGCCAACATCGGCTACATGTCCGGGGCCCTCAAGCACTTCTTCGACCAGATCTACTACCCCTGCCTGGACGCGACGCAGGGCAGGCCCTTCGGCTACTACGTGCACGGCGGGAGCGACGTCACGGGCGCGGTGCGGGGCATCGAGGCGATCACGACCGGTCTCGGCTGGCGGCGAACGGTCAAGCCCGTCACTGTGACCGGGGAGCCGGCCAAGTCCGACGTCGAGGCCTGCTGGGAACTGGGCGCGACCCTCGCCGCCGGACTGCTGGAGTGATCCCTGACTGCCTTGCCCCAGCGGTCAGTTGAGATCGACCGACTCCATGCAACAGGTGGCTCGTCACGAACTGGTGCGCTAATTTGAGGTGCAGGTCACAGGTGATGGGCACCCGTGGAGAGCGGGGAGGTTCTCGTTGACCCCGGCACAGTTGCGGGCCTACTCAGCGACCGTGCGCCTGGGCTCGGTGAAGGCCGCCGCGGCCGATCTCGCCGTGACCGAGTCCGCCGTCTCGATCCACATCGCCCACCTGCGCAAGGAACTCGGCGACAAGCTGTTCACCCGGACCGCCCACGGGCTCGCCTTCACCCCGGGCGGGCTCCGGCTCGCCAGCCGCGCGACGGAGATGCTGGGCCTGCAGGACCGCACCATCCTGGAGGTACGGGGGGCCGGATCCGGACGGCGGCTGCTGCGCGTGGCCGCGTCGAGCCTGTTCGCCGAGCACGCGGCGCCCGGCCTCATCGAACTGTTCGCGCAGCGCGCCGCCGACCTGGACGTCGAGCTGAGCGTGCACGACACGCAGAGCTTCGGCACCCTGCTCGTCAACCGCACGGTCGACGTGGCCATCGGACCTAGGCCCGCCACCATCGAGGACGCCACGACCTGCACCCACTTCCTCAACTACCAGGTGATCGCGGTCGTGGGCCCCGACCACCCGCTCGCCGCGGGCGGCGCCGGCACCACGGAACTGCGCGAGCAGACCTGGCTGCTCGGACCCTCGGCTGTCGGCCGCACCGGCATGGTGCCCTCGGTGTTGCGCCGCCTGAGCGTCCCCGAGCACAACCAGCGCATCTTCCAGAGCCACGCCGCCGCCGTGGACGAGGCCAAACGCGGCAAGGGGATCGCCCTCGCGGTGGCCTTCGCCGTCGTCAAGGACCTGGCCGACGGACAGCTGCGGCGGCTCGACGGCCCGCACATGCCGGCCCGCGGCTCCTGGAACCTGCTCGCCCTCCCCGACCGCGAGGCGCCGTCGGCCGCCGCTGAACTGCGCCGCTTCGTCACCACACCCCGGGCCACCCAGGCCATGCTGCGGGGCGCGGGCGTGACCGCGGGCCGCTTCCGTCCCGCCATCCACGTCACCTTGTGGAGCTAGCCCGTCACCTGTGAGCCGGGGAGACCCAGGTCACATTCGGGTATGTCACGTCCCGCCGAGCCGCTCCGTCAGAGAGGTGTAAGCAACGACAACGGCACAGGAGCGCATCATGGATGCTCGCTTGAACCTCTTCGACAACCAGGTCGCGGCCAAGATCTTCAGGCACATCAACTCGGCAGGCAAGGCACTCTCGGACTCGACGCTTCCGATGGCGACCCAGGAGCTGGTGAAGCTCCGCGCCAGCCAGATCAACGGCTGCGGCATGTGCACCGACATGCACACCAAGGACGCCCTGGCCGCGGGTGAGGACCCGCAGCGTCTGTTCCTGGTCGCGGCCTGGCGGGAGGCCAAGGTGTTCACCGACGCCGAGCGCGCCGCCCTGGAGCTGGCGGAGCAGGGCACCCGCATCGCCGACGCGGCCGGTGGTGTCACGGACGAGGCTTGGGCGAACGCCGCCAAGTACTACGACGAGGACCAGCTCGCCGCCCTCGTGTCCGTCATCGCCCTCATCAACATGTACAACCGCTTCAACGTCCTCGTCCAGCAGCCCGCCGGCGACTACCAGCCCGGCATGTTCGGCTGACGAGGACTGCTCTGACCACCGGCGACGACATATGGCCCGGGCACCCTCGCCCGGGCCGTTCAGCTGCGACGCGCATGACGCGCCACCTCGCCCGGCACCCGCAGCAGAGCCGCGAAAGTGTCCGCCGGCAGCAGCAGGTCGACGTACGGAAGCGCCGCGGCCATCGTCGACGTACTGGGGGCGAATCCCGGAGCCCCGGCCCGCGGGTTCAGCCAGATCACCGTGTGCGCACGGCGCCGCAGCCGGGCCATGGCGGCGGCCAGCCGCTCCGGCGGATCACCGTCCCAGCCGTCCGAACCGATCAGGACGACCGCGCCTCGCAGCGTGCCGCCGTGGTGCGAGCGGAGCAGCGTCGACAGGCTGTGCGCGATCCGCGTTCCGCCGAACCGGTCGACGACCCGCTCCGTGGCCTCGTCCAGCGCCGCCTGCGGCGAACGGTGGGCGAGGACCGTGGTGAGCCGGGTCAGCGAGGTCGCGAAGGCGAAGACCTCGGCGTGGGTGGTCAGCGCGAGTGCTCGCATCAGATGCAGGTAGGCCATCGCCTGCGCCTGCATCGACCGGCTCACGTCGCACAGCACCACCACCCGGCGCGGCCGGTCCACCGGCCCCGTACGCACCAGGTGGACCGGATCCCAACCGGTGCGCCGCGCCCGGGCCGCGGTCTCCCGGATCGCGATCCGGGGACCGCCCGGCCGCACCGCGTACCGGCGTGAGCGGCGCACGGGCCACTCCCGCAGCGCCCGCTCCAGCCACCGGCCCAGCAACTGCGCCTCCCTGACGCCGAGTTGCTCGAACGGCGTGTCCAGAGTCCCGGCGAGATCGCTGGGCAGACGTTCCGGCATGGACAGGGCGACGTCGTCACGGTGGTCGGCCTGCGCTACGACGGGCGCCAGGGTCGTCCAGGGCAGACCGCGCCGGTCGCCGGCCCCATGGGACACGTCGTACGGCTCGACCGCCGCCGCACGGGCACTGCCCCCGGGCGGAGCGGGCCGGTCGCTGGTGCGGCGGGCGTGCGGATCGACGGAGAGCAGTGCGTCACCGAACACCGCGTCGAACTCCTCGTCGAACCGCGGCAGATCCGGCCGACGCCGGACCAGCGTGACACGGGCCGACCAGTACAGCGCCGTCCGGGACACGGGCGGAACGGCGACCAGCGCACGTACGAAGTCCTGCGTGGCGGTGAGCCCCACCGCCACGCCCCGCTCCCTGAGCCGGGCGGCGAACGCGACGGCGAAGGCGGCCCGGTCGACGGCCGGGAGCAACTGCCCGGCCCGGGTCACAGGGCCAGCAGGAGAACCACGGCGACGACGACCACCACGACCACGACAAGGGCCGGGATCAGCCGCCGGTACACGGACTTGCCGGCCAACCGCATCAGGTCCAGCGGCTTGGCCGCCGTCGCCTCCCCCTGCGGAAGCTGTACGGCGACAAGAGGCTCGGCGACAGCCTGCGGCGCCTCGTCCGGTTCGGGGACGGGTGTCTTCTCCGGAGCCAGCAGCTGTGTCTCCACGTTCTCGACGAACTGCGCGAACAGTTTCTCCGAGATCTCCTTGATCATGCCGCTGCCGAACTGGGCCAGCTTCCCACTGATGTTGAGATCCGTGCTGACCGTCACGAGCGTGCCCACGCCATCGGCGCGCAGCCGGGCGTGGATCGTCGCGGAGGCGTTCCCAGCACCCCGCGTGTCCTTCCCGGCCGCACTGATGACGGCGATGTGGGTGGCGTCGTCCAACTTCACGAAGCGCGCCGTTCCCGTGAACTGACTGATGACAGGCCCGACTTTCACCTTCACCCGCCCCCGATAGGTGTCCCCGTCCACGCCGGTGAGCTCGGCGCCGGGCATGCACGGGGCGAGCCCCTCCAGATCCGTGAGCGCCTGCCAGGCGCGCTCGACGGGCACGTCGACACCGAACTCCTGGTCGATCTTCATGGCTACCTCGTCTGTTCGGGATGGCCGAGCTCTTCGAGCGCCTCGGTGATGGCGATGCGGTCGTCCGGGCTCTTGGCGATCGCGCTGAGCGTGCTGACGACGTCGGTGCGAGCCAGGCGGGCGACCCGCAGCGCGGCCAGCGCCGAGACCCAGTCGATCGCCTCCGCCATGCCGGGCGCCTTGTCCAGGTCCAGCCGGCGCACCCGGCCGATGAACTCGGTCGCCGACGCGATCAACGGCTCGTTCGCGGCCGGGACCGAGCGGCGCAGGATCCGGGCGGCGCGCTCGGGGGAGGGGAAGTCGATCCAGTGGTAGAGGCAGCGACGACGCAGCGCGTCGTGGAGTTCGCGACTGCGGTTGGAGGTCAGCAGGACGACGGGTGGCCGTACGGCGGCGAACGTGCCCAACTCGGGTACGGTGATGGACCGTTCGCCGAGGAACTCGAAGAGCAGCGCCTCGAACTCGTCGTCGGCCCGGTCGATCTCGTCGATCAGCAGAACGGGCGGCACCGGCCCGGTGTGGCGTACCGCCCGCAGCAGGGGCCGGTCGTGCAGGAACTCCTCGGTGAACACGTCGGCGTCGGCGAGCTGCCCGCCGCGCGCCTCGGTGAGCCGGATCGCGAGGAGTTGGCGCTGGTAGTTCCACTCGTACAAGGCCTCGCCCGGTGTGAGTCCCTCGTAGCACTGCAGCCGGATCAGCGGGGTGTCCAGCACCTGGGCGAGTGACTTGGCCAGACTGGTCTTGCCGACGCCGGGTTCGCCCTCCACCAGGAGCGGCCGGTCCAGGACGGTGGCCAGGTAGAGGGCGGTGGCGGTGCCCTCGTCGACCAAGTGGCCGACGGAATCGAGGCGTTGGCGCAGGTCGTCGGCGTCCGTGAAGAGCTCGCTCACCCGTTAGCCCACCGGCCCTGCTGCATGGCGGTCCCGGCATCCGGTGCCGCAGAACCACAACTCGCCGTCGTCCGTGGGCAGATGAGGGGTGTCGGCCCGGACGGTCACCGTCATCCCGCACACCGGGTCCACGGCCTCGGCCGGCCGCGCCGCCGTCACGGGCTCGGGCCGCACGGCCTCGGACCGTACGGCTTCCACGATCTCGGCCAGGATCGACAGCGCGATCTCGGGCGCGGTGCGGGCGCGGATGTCCAGGCCGGCGGGGGAGTGGACACGGGCCCTTTCCGCATCGTCCAGGCCGAGTTCGTCGAGGAGGGCGGCGCCGCGGCGACGGCTGGCGACCAGGGCGATGTGGGGGACCCCCGCGTCGAGGGCGGCGCGGACGGCCTCGGCGTCGCCGTGGCCCTGCCCCGCCACGATGACCGCCGCCGTGTGCTCGGCGGGCGGACGGTCCGGCAGGGAGCGGGCGGTGGCGTAACCGAGCACCTCGGCCAGGGCGAGGAAGGCCTCGGCGATCGGTGTGTTCCCGGCGACCTCGATGAGCGGTGGCGGCAGTACGGGTTCCAGGAAGATCTCCAGAGCGCCGCCCGACAGACAGGGGTTGACCACGACCTGCGCGCCGGGTGACTCCGGGAACACGTCCTCGCCCGCCGGCAGCACCCGCAGCAGCAGCGGCGTACCGCCGTGCAGGGCGCCGAGCGCGGCCGTACGCACCGACCCCTCCGCGCAGTGGCCGCCGACGAAGCCGTCGATCGTGCCGTCGCCGTGGACGATCGCCTCGTCCCCGGGATGCGCGGAGGCCGGCGCCTGAGCGCGCACCACGCGCGCGTGCACGAACGGCACACGCCGCTCGGCGAGTTCGAGCGCCCGCGCGCTCACCGTGCCGGTCATGGCGACCACCTTCAGATCGGCGGTGTCGGGCGGCCCTGCATGGCCTCCCACACCCGCGACGGAGTGAGCGGCATGTCGGCGTGCCGGACACCGAAGGGCTTGAGCGCGTCCACGACGGCATTGACGATCGCGGGCGGTGAGCCGACCGTCGCGGACTCGCCGACGCCCTTCGCGCCGATGGGATGGTGCGGAGAGGGGGTGACCGTGAACCCCGTTTCCCAGTCGGGGACTTCGAGGGCGGTCGGGATGAGGTAGTCCATCAGGGAGCCGCTGAGGCAGTTGCCGTCCTCGTCGAAGGCGATCATCTCCATCAGCGCCATGCCGACGCCGTCGGTGAGCCCGCCGTGCACCTGACCCTCGATGATCATCGGGTTGATACGGGTGCCGCAGTCGTCGACCGCGACGAAGCGGCGGACGGTGACCTTCGCGGTGCCGGGGTCGATGTCGACGACGCAGATGTAGGCGCCGTGCGGGTAGGTGAGGTTCTCCGGGTTGTAGCAGATCTGCGCCTCCAACCCGCCCTCCACTCCGTCGGGCAGGTCGCCGGCGCCGTGGGCGCGCATCGCGATGTCCTGGATGGTGACCGAGGCCTTGGGGTCGCCGGCCACGCGGAAGGAGCCCTTCTCCCACTCCAGGTCGGCGACGGACACCTCCAGCATCGAGGAGGCGATCAGCCGGGCCTTGTCGCGTACCTTGCGGGCGACCAGTGCCGCGGCCGCGCCCGAGACGGGAGTGGAGCGGCTGCCGTAGGTGCCGAGCCCGAAGGGCGTCTGGTCGGTGTCGCCGTGCACCACCTCGATGTCCTGGGGCGGGATGCCGAGTTCCTCGGCGACGATCTGCGCGAACGTCGTCTCGTGCCCCTGTCCCTGCGTCTGCACCGACAGCCGTACGACGGCCTTGCCGGTGGGATGCACGCGCAGTTCGCAGCCGTCGGCCATGCCGAGCCCGAGGATGTCCATGTCCTTGCGGGGCCCGGCGCCGACCGCCTCGGTGAAGAACGACACCCCGATGCCCATGAGTTCGCCGCGGGCCCGCTTCTCGGCCTGTTCGGCGCGGAGTTCGTCGTATCCGGCGAGTTCCTTGGCCAGCTCCATCGTCGGCGCGTAGTTCCCGGAGTCGTACACCCAGCCGGTCTTCGTCCGGTACGGGAACTGCTCGGGCCGGATGAAGTTCCTGCTGCGCAGCTCGACCGGGTCCATCCCCAGCTCGAACGCGAGACAGTCCACGATCCGCTCCACCAGGTACACGGCCTCGGTGATGCGGAACGAGCAGGCGTACGCCACCCCGCCGGGAGCCTTGTTGGTGTAGACGGCCGTCATGCTGCAGTGCGCGGCCTGAAGGTCGTAGCTGCCGGTGAAGACGCCGAAGAAGCCGGCCGGGTACTTCACGGGCGCGGCCGTTCCGTTGAACGCGCCGTGGTCGGCGAGGACTTGGGTGCGCAGGGCGAGGATCTTCCCCTCGCGGGTGGCCGCGATCTCGCCGCGCATGATGTAGTCGCGGGCGAAGCCGGTGCTGATCAGGTTCTCCGAGCGGTCCTCCATCCACTTCACGGGCTTGCCGGTGAGCAGGGAGCCGACGATCGCGCACACGTAACCGGGGTAGATCGGGACCTTGTTGCCGAAGCCGCCGCCGAGGTCGGGGGAGACGACGCGGATCTTGTGCTCGGGGAGGCCGGCGACGATCGCGTACAGGGTGCGGTGGGCGTGCGGGGCCTGGGTGGTGGACCACAGGGTGAGCTTGCCGTCGACGGCGTCGTAGTCGGCGACCGCGCCGCACGTCTCCATGGGTGCCGGATGCACGCGCGGGTAGACGATGTCCTCGCTGACCACGACGTCGGCGCGGGCGAAGACGGCGTCGGTCTCGGCGGCGTCGCCGGTCTCCCAGTCGAAGCAGTGGTTGTCCCGCTTGTCCTCGAGGTCGTCGCGGATGACGGGCGCGTCCGGGGCGAGCGCGGTGCGCACGTCGATCACCGGGTCGAGCGGCTCGTACTCGACGTCGATCAACTCCAGTGCGTCGCGCGCCGCATAGCGGTCCTCGGCGACGACGAAGGCGACCTCCTGGCCCTGGAAGCGGACCTTGTCGGTGGCGAGCACGGCCTGTACGTCATTGGAGAGGGTCGGCATCCAGGCCAGGCCCTTCTCGGCGAGCATCGCGCCGGTCACCACCAGGCGGACCTTCGGGTGCGCCTCGGCCAGAGTGGTGTCGACGGACAGCACGCGCGCGTGGGCGAGCGGCGAGCGCAGGATCGCCAGGTGCAGCATGCCGGGCAGTTGCAGGTCGTCGACGTAGCGGCCCTTGCCGCGCACGAATCGCGGGTCCTCCTTGCGGAGCATCCGCCCGTGCCCGCAGGGCTTTTGGTCGTTGTCGACGAAGGCGGTGCGATGGCCGTTCTCGGAGACGGCGGTCATGACGGGCTCCCCGAAGCGATCTCCGCGGACGACGTGGTCCTGGTCCCGGCCTCCTCGGCCGCCGCCCACCGGACGGAGCGGACGATGGTGGCGTAACCGGTGCAGCGGCAGATCTGCCCGGAGATCGCCTCCCGGATCTCCTGCTCGGACGGGTCGGGATTACGGTCCAGCAGGGCCCGCGCGGTCATCATCATGCCCGGCGTGCAGAAGCCGCACTGCAGCCCGTGGCACTCGACGAACCCCCGCTGCACGGCGTCGAGTTCGCCGTCCTGCTCCAGTCCCTCGACGGTGCGCACCTCGTGCCCGCCGGCCATGGCGGCCAGCACCGTGCAGGACTTGACCGGCTCACCGTCCAGCCACACCACGCACGTACCGCAGTTGCTGGTGTCGCAGCCCCAGTGCGTTCCGGTCAGTCGCAGGTGGTCGCGCAGGAAGTGGACGAGGAGCAGCCTCCCCTCGATCTCCTGGCTGACCTCTTCGCCGTTGACGGTCATGGTGACCTGCACGCTCACGCCTCCTGTCCGCCGGCCCGGGCGACCGCCCGGCGCAGCACCCGTACGGTCAACTCGCGCGCCAGATGGCGCTTGTACTCGGCGCTGCCGCGTCGGTCGGTCACCGGCGAGCAGGACCCGGCCGCGATCTCCCCGGCGCGTGCGTAGAGTTCCTCGCCGGGCGGTTGTCCGCGCATCACGTCGGCGATGCCCGGGATGCCAGCGGTGTTGGGGCCGACAGCGGCGAGCCCGACCCGGGCGTCGGACACCAGGCCGCCGTCGAGCCAGACAGCGGCACCTGCCGAGACGACGGCCCAGTCACCGGCCCGCCGCTCGACCTTCTCGTAGGCGCTCGACCCGCCGGGGCGGACGGGGAAGCGGACCTCGGTCAGCATCTCCGCGTCGCCCACCGCGGTTTCGTACGGGCCCTGGTGGAAGTCCTCCATCGGCACGACCCGTTGGCCGCCCGGTCCCTGGATGACGCAGGAGGCGTTCAGCGTCGTACAGACGGCGGACAGGTCCTCGGACGGGTCGGCCTGGCACAGCGAGCCCCCGAGGGTGCCCCGGTTGCGCACCACGGGGTCGGCGATGACGCGCTCCGCGTCGCGGAAGACGGGGAAGGCGGCGGCGAGTTCGTCGGACTCCAGCAGCTCCCGGTGCCGGGTCATGGCCCCGATACGGATCAGGCCGGGTTCCACGCGGATGTAACCCAGCTCGTCGTGCAGCTCGTTGATGTCGATGAGGTACTCGAAGTTGGCCAGCCTGAGCTTCATCATCGGGATCAGGCTGTGACCGCCGGCCACCAGCCGCGCCGTGTCGCCCAGCCGGTCCAGGAGCGCGATCGCCTCGTCGACGCTGTGCACCCGCTGGTACTCGAACGGAGCGGGAACCTGCATGCCGTCTTCCCCCTGTCCCGCCCGGTGCGTCGCCGGGCGCCTCGGGCGCCGTGTCCGGCCCATTGGGCCCTCGGCACCCAGGGGTGTCAACGGTTGGTTAACCGTTCACTTAGGTCGCCGCCGCGGATGCAGGGCGGCTTCGAGCCGACTCCCGCCCCGTGCGCTGCTTTTGAGACAGCCTTTCCGCGAAAAAGGTATGGACTATTCTCGCGCACCACGCTTTTCACGTGCTGTGCGGCATCCAAGTGCGCAGGGGTGGGTGCGGGAACGAGTCAACGCCGAAAAATCACCCATTCGTGCGGTTGATAGTTCAATGGCCGCGCTGCAATACTCCGGCTTCCGATCCCGCCCCACCCCATGGCGGGTCCGAAGGAATCCGGAAAACGATCACTCCGGATTCACGAACCCCCCACAAAGTCCGCACGGTGATCGAATCCCGCATTCCTTCTCGGTATCTGTGCTGCATGGAAGGCTGCCCGGACGGTTCATGTGTGCGGCACCAAGAAGTGAGAAGGTGTGCCGGCATGGATGTCGAGCAGGCAAGACAAGAGGAGATATCCGACAGCTCTGAATTTCAGGTGCTGCGTCATGCGCACCGGCGATCCGGAGTGCGGATGACGGCGATCGCCGTCGGTGGCTTCCTGCTGTACGTGCTGCTGTCGAGTTTCACCCCCGGTCTCATGAACACTTCACTGAGCGGTCACTTCACGCTCGGCCTGGCCCTCGGACTGGGACAATTCGTGGTGATGGCCCTGATCGCGCGACGCCATCTCCTGCACATGCGCACGTACGCCGACCCGGTCTCCCGCGGATTTCGCACCCAGTCCCACCGACAGCAGCCCGACCGGCCAGGACGCCCCGCCCGGCGGACCCCCTCCCGTCACGCCGAGGGGTACCGCCGATGGTGACGACCGCCGCCGTCGTGAACGCGTCCAGCCTCCAGCTGACGTTCCTGCTCTTCCTCGCCGTGGTCGTCGTCACCCTGTTCAGCGTGCTGCTGACCGCACCGCACCGCGACGAGATCAGCGAGTTCTACCTCGGCAACCGCACCATGACGCCCCTGCGCAACGGGCTGGCGATGTGCGGCGACTACCTCTCCGCCGCCACCCTCCTGGGCAGCACCGGCCTGGTCGCCCTCACCGGGTACGACGGACTCCTCTACCTCGGCGGCACCGCGGTCGCCTGGATGATGGTCCTGCTGCTGATCGCCGAACCCCTGCGCAACGCGGGCAAGTTCACCCTCGGCGACACCATCGCGCTGCGCATGCCGACCCGGCAGCGGCCCGTACGACTCGCCCTGTCCCTGTGCACCCTGGCCGTCACCACCCTCTACCTGGTGGCCCAACTGGTCGGCAGCGTCGCCCTGTTGACCCAGTTCACCGGCGAACCCAGCGCGGCCACCCGCACCTTGTGCGTGGTCGTCATCGGCACCATCGTCATCGTGTACGCCGCACTCGGCGGCATGCCCGGAGCCACGTTCATCCAGATCGTCAAGGCCGTGATGCTCATCTCGGGCGTCACCGTGACCGCCGTGATGGTGCTCCACCACTTCCACTGGAACATCGAAGCCCTGCTCACCGCGGCCGCCGACAACAGCGGTATGGGAACGCGCTTTTTGGAGCCCGGCCTTCGCTACGGAGGCAGCACCACCAGCAAACTGGACTTCTTCAGCCTGCAACTGGCGATCGTGCTCGGCCTGGCCGCACTGCCGCACATCATGATGCGGCTGCTCGCCCCGCGCTCCAGCAGCGTCCTGCGCACCTCGGTCGTCTGGGCGATGGGCCTGGTCGGCCTGGTCTGCCTGGCGGCGGGCATCCTCGGCCTGGGCGCCACCGCCGTCGTCGGCCGGGAGACGATCGCCCGCACGGACCACAAGGGAGACGCGGCCGTACTGCTGCTCGCGCACGCGCTCGGCGGCGGCCTCCTCACGGCCCTCCTGTCCTGTCTGGCCTTCGTCACCCTCCTCGCCGTGGCCGCCGGCGTCACGCTCGCCGCAGCCTCCTCCCTCGCCCACGACCTCTACGGCGAGGTCATCCGCAAGGGCAAGGCCAAGCAGACCGAGGAACTCCTCGTCGCCCGGCTCGCCGCGGCCGTCATCGGCGTCCTCGGCATGCTCCTCGCCCTCGTGTCCTGGGGCGCCAACACCGCCACCCTGGCCTTCCTCGCCTTCGCCATCGCCGCCTCCGCCCTCCTGCCCACCCTCGTCTACACCCTGTTCTGGCGGCGCTTCACCGCGACCGGGGCCCTCCTCAGCCTCTGCGGCGGCCTGCTGTGCTCCGTACTCCTCGTCGTGTTCTCACCCGTCGTCTCCTCCACCCCGGACTCGCTTTACCCGCATGCCGACTTCGCCTGGTTCCCGCTCCAGAATCCCGGCATCATCTCGATCCCGGCCGGCTTCCTCCTCGGCTGGCTCGGCACGGTCCTGAGCCGGCCCGAAGTCCCCGACACCTACGACGAGTTCGAGGTCCGCGCGCTGGTCGGAGCCGACTGAGGGCAGGCCACCGGGGTGCGGTGGAGCACCCGGCGTCCCTTAAGCTCCTCGCCATGAACGAGGGGGACACCGACAGACGGGTCGTCGACGGCCGCTTCGAGCTGGAGTCCCGGCTCGGTGGCGGCGGCATGGGCACGGTGTGGCGCGCCCGCGACCTGCTGCTCCACCGCAGTGTGGCCGTCAAGGAGGTCCGGCCCGCCGACCCGGACCTCGCCGAGTACGACCCGGACTCGGCACGGATGCTGCGGGCGCGGGTACTGCGCGAGGCCCGCGCCCTGGCCCGGGTCCAGCACCCGAACGTCGTGACGATCCATCACATCGTCGACGGCGGTGACGGCACCTACCCGTGGATCGTCATGGAACTGGTCGAGGGCGGCTCGCTCGCCGACCGGCTGGCCCGCGGTCCGATGAAGCCCGCCGAAGCCGCCCGCACCGGCCGCGGAGTACTCGACGCCCTGCGCGCGGCACACGCCGTGGGAGTGCAGCACCGCGACGTGAAACCCGCCAACGTCCTGCTGCACACGGACGGCCGGCCCGTGCTCACGGACTTCGGAATCGCCGCGATCCGCGATTCCACCGCGCTGACCGCCACCGGATCGATCATCGGCACCGCCGACTTCATGGCCCCGGAACGCGTAACGGGCGGCGACGGCGGCCCCTCGGCGGACCTGTGGTCGCTGGCGATGATGCTGTACGTGGCCGTCGAGGGCCGCCACCCCTTGCGGCGCGGCACGACCCTCGCGACGCTGGCCGCCGTACTCCACGAGGACGTACCGCCACCCGTGCGGGCCGGGTCGCTGACCTCCGTACTGGCCCGTGTGCTGGTACGTGACCCCGAGGCGCGTCCGGACGCGGAGACCGTCGACCGGATGCTGGCCGCCGCGGCGGAAGCCGGCGACGAACCCACGGCCACCTCCTACCCCCTGGCACCTCCGCACAGCGCCGACGCCGCCGGACAGGGCCAGCCACCGCAGCCCGCCGACACCGTCGTGCCCCGTACCGACGCCCGGCGACAAGGGCGTCCGCTGAGGGCGGTACTCGCCTCCGTCGCGGTCGGTGCCGTGCTGGTGGGCGGAGGCGTGTGGCTGGCCCTGTCCGGCGGCGACGGCGACAACTCGTCCGCGTCCCAGGGGGCAGGCGGGCAGACGCAGAACTCGGGAGCCGCCCGGCAGACGCAGCAGGGCGGCGCCGCCTCCGCCGACCCGACAGCCTCCTCGGTGCCCAGCGCGACGACAACACTGGCCGGCGGCATGCTCACCCCCAACGGCATCCGGACCGCGCTCAAGGCCATCGAGGACAAGACGGGAAGGGACACCTTCGGCGACCTCAAGGTCTACCCCGAGTACGTGTCGGTGTGGGCGATGGTCCCGGGAAGCAGCACCCGCTACGACAACTACACGTACCGCCCCGGCAGCGGAGTGGAGAAGGGCATCATCAAGGGCACCCTGATCGGCAGGGAACCGGTGAGCCTGAAGGACTACCGGTGGGACAAGCTGCCCTCGTTGCTCGCCTACGCCGAGAAGAAACTGAACGTCGCCAAGCCGACAAGCCGCTATCTGCTCCTGCAGGCACCGAGCAAGCTCAGCAACACCCCGGCCGGCATCGCGATCTACCTCGGCGACGACTACACGACGGGCTACCTGGTGGCCGACCCCCAGGGCAGGGTGACGAAGGTGATGCCGGCCGAAGGCTGAGCCGTTGGGCCGGATGCAGCAGCCGCAGGAGGCTCGCCCCCGGGCACAGGGAAAGGCTTGGCTGCCCCATCGGCCCTGCACGGGAGACCTGATGCCCCTTCGCTCCGCCCCGGCCCGCTCCTTGCCGCTCCGTTCCCGCCTGCGCGCGAGCTGCGCCGTCGCCGTCTGCGTGACGGCGCTCAGCCAGGCCCCCATGAGTGCCGCCGCCACGCCCGCCCCGCGCGACACCGACCTGCAGGCGCAGATCGAGCAGCTCGTGCACGCCCCGGGCGGACCGCCCGGAGTCATCGCCGTGCTGCGGCGGGACGGGAACACCCGCGTCGTCAAGGCGGGCGTCGCGGACCTCGCCACGGGCCGTCGCCCGAGCCCCGACGACCACATGCGCATCGCCAGCACGGCGAAGGCCTTCAGCGGAGCGGTGGCACTGACCCTCGTCGACCGGCACGCCCTGCGCCTGAACGAGACGTTGGGCCAACGGCTGCCACGCATGCCCCGCGCCTGGCACCAGGTCACGCTCCGCCAACTGCTCAACCACACCAGCGGTCTGCCCGACTTCACCGACGACGCCGAGTTCCAGAGCATTGTCGCGGCCGACCCGCACCACCACTTCGACTCCCGCCGCCTGCTCGACTTCGTCGCCGATCAGCCCCTCAACTTCCGCCCGGGGAGCGAATACCGCTACTCCAACTCCGACAACATCGCCATCGCCCTGATGGCGGAGGCGGCGACCGGCACCCCGTACGAGCAACTGCTGCGCAGCCTCGTCTACCGGCCGTTGGACCTGCGCAACACCAGCCTTCCCCAGGGTTACCGGATCCCCGAGCCCTACCTGCACGGCTACGACGTGACTCCGCCGCCACCGGAGGACGTCAGCGAGCTCCTCGGCGTCTCCGGCTCCTGGGCGTCGGGAGGGATCATCTCCACGCCCACCGACATGACCCGCTTCATCCGCGGCTACGCGGGCGGCGCGCTCTACGGCAAGAACGTCGTGCGCGAGCAACGGCGCTGGATCGCCGGTGCCTCCGAACCCGCGGGCCCCGGACACAACTCGGTAGGCCTCGCCCTCTTCCGTTACGCGACCCGGTGCGGCGTCGTGCTGGGGCACACCGGCAACTTCCCCGGCTACACCCAGCTGATCGCCGCCACCCCCGACGGCCGCCGGTCCCTGACCTTCTCCGTCACCACCCAGATCAACGAGCCCATCGACCCGGACCTGTTGGGCCGGCTGCGCGCCGTTCAGGAGAACTTCGTGTGCGCGCTGCTTTCACGCCCCGGACGCTGACCCGCTTTCGCTAGTGCCGTGGCAGGCAATGTTCGCCCCGTCGCGACGCCTGGCACGCTCCCCCACTGCCTTAAGGGCGTGGGAGGTGCCCCCACTCGCCGCACCGGGCAAAAGCCCAAGTACATCCAGTACGAGGGCTTCCGCCCGGCACGCCGACAGCACGCACCAGACGCCGCTCCTTCTCGGGCAAACATTGCCTCCCACGGCACTAGCCGGCGCCATGCCGAGGGAAGATGGGGCGGCAAGCGTTTTGGTCAACCGATGTGGAGGAGCGGGCACATGCAGCACGAGCGAGCGGGTCAGCCGGCCGGTCCCGAGGATCTCGTCGACGTCGCCCGGTTGGTCACCGCGTACTATGCGCTGCACCCGGACCCGGCCGACGTCGGGCAGCGGGTGGCGTTCGGTACGTCGGGACACCGGGGGTCGTCCCTGGCGACCGCGTTCAATGAGGACCACATCGCCGCGACCAGCCAGGCGATCTGCGAGTACCGCGCCGACCAGGGCACCGACGGCCCGCTCTTCCTCGGTGCCGACACCCACGCCCTGTCCGAGCCGGCGCGGGTCACCGCCCTCGAGGTGTTCGCGGCCAACGAGGTGACCGTCCTCATCGACAGCGCGGATGGCTACACGCCCACGCCCGCGGTCTCGCACGCCATCCTCACCCACAACCGGGGCCGCACCTCCGGCCTCGCCGACGGCGTGGTGGTCACCCCCTCGCACAACCCGCCCGCCGACGGAGGCTTCAAGTACAACCCGCCCAGCGGCGGGCCCGCGGGTTCCGAGGCGACCTCCTGGATCCAGGACCGGGCCAACGACATCATCGCGGCCGGCCTCAAGGACGTACGGCGCATTCCCTACGCCCGCGCGCTCGCCGCACCCACCACCGGACGCCACGACTTCCTCGGGGCCTACGTCGCCGACCTGCCGAACGTGCTGGACCTGGACGCGATCCGCGCCGCCGGCGTCCGTATCGGCGCCGACCCGCTGGGCGGGGCCTCGGTCGCCTACTGGGGCCGTATCGCCGAACAGCACCGGCTCGACCTGACCGTGGTCAACCCCCTCGCCGACCCCACCTGGCGCTTCATGACGCTCGACTGGGACGGCAAGATCCGTATGGACTGCTCGTCGCCCTACGCGATGGCCTCGCTCATCGGACAGCGCGACCGCTTCCAGGTCGCCACGGGCAACGACGCCGACGCCGACCGGCACGGCATCGTCACGCCGGACGCGGGCCTCATGAACCCCAACCACTACCTGGCCGCGGCCATCGCCTACCTGTACGCCCACCGCAAGGAATGGCCCGCCGACGCGGGAATCGGCAAGACCCTGGTCTCGTCCGGGATGATCGACCGGGTCGCCGCCGACCTCGGTCGCCGGCTGGTCGAGGTGCCCGTGGGGTTCAAGTGGTTCGTGGACGGGCTGGTCGGCGGCTCGATCGGCTTCGGCGGGGAGGAGTCGGCCGGGGCGTCCTTCCTGCGCCGGGACGGCTCGGTGTGGACCACGGACAAGGACGGCATCATCCTGGCGCTGCTGGCCTCCGAGATCATCGCGGTCACCGGGAAGACGCCGTCGGAGCACTACGCCGCCCTCACCGCCCGCTTCGGCGAGCCCGCCTACGCCCGCATCGACGCCCCGGCGACCCGCGAGGAGAAGGCGCTGCTCGCCAAGCTCTCACCCGCACAGGTCACCGCGGACACCCTGGCCGGCGAGGCCGTCACCGGGGTGCTCACCGAGGCCCCGGGCAACGGCGCGGCCATCGGCGGCATCAAGGTGAGCACCGAGAACGCCTGGTTCGCGGCCCGCCCCTCGGGCACCGAGGACGTGTACAAGATCTACGCCGAGTCCTTCCGCGGTCCCGACCACCTGCGCCAGGTGCAGGAGGAGGCCAAGGACGTGGTGATGGCGGCCCTCGGCGGCTGACACGACGGGTGCCGGCACGATGGCGACGGGCCGTGACGAGGCGAACCGGCGGAGCCTCGGAACGGCCCGCGCCGGCCGCATGTCGCTATCATCCCCTTAAACACATAATCTGGGATTTTGCCCCGAAGGGGCCATGGCCCACGGCCCCGCCGGAGTGATCAATGTCCCTCGAGCGTCCGACAGAGTACGGCGACGAACTGCTCGCCAGACTCGGGTCGCTGACCGCCCAGGCCCGCGAACTCGCGGAGCTGCAGCGCTCCCGCGTCGAGCTGGCCCTCGCGCTGCAGCGCGGCATGCTGCCCCGGGACCTGCCCACCGCGCGCCGCTTCCACCTCGCCGTCCGCTACGCACCGGCCTGCCACGGGCTGAACGTGGGCGGCGACTGGTACGACGCGTTCACGATGCCCGACGGCCGCATCGGCCTGTCCATCGGCGACGTCCAGGGCCACAACATCGAGGCGGCCGCCTTCATGGGCCAGGTCCGGGTCGGCCTGCGCGCACTCGCCTCCGTCACGAGCGATCCCGGCGAGCTCCTCACCCGGACCAACGACCTGCTCCTGTCCCTCGGCACCGACCTCTTCGCCACCTGCACCTTCATGCGCCTCGACCCGGCCACCGGGGTCCTGGAGAGCGCACGGGCCGGACACATCCCGCACATCTGGGCCACGGCGGACGGAAAGTCCGGAATCGCCGAGGACGAGGGCGGACCGCCCCTCGGCATCGAGGAGGGCATGCAGTACCCGGTGACCCGGTACCGGCTCACCACGGGCGGCGTGTTCGTGCTCCTCACGGACGGTGTGGTGGAAGGGCCGTCGCTGAGCGTCGACGAGGGCCTCGAACAGGTGGTACGGCTCGCGGGCATCGCCGCGGTCGCCGGCATGGAGTCCGACGCGCTCGCCGCCGCCGTGATGAAGGTGGCCGAGCGCGTCGGCCACGAGGACGACGCGGCCGTCCTGGTCGTCGGCCACGACCGGCCCGACATTCAGCCGTAGGGCCCCGCCCCACGCCCTTCGCCTCGCCGACCGGACGGCCTCGGTGTCTCATGGCAGCTGTGGTGGGTATCCAGGATCTGCGGCGACCGGCCGTCTTCGCCCTCCAGACGCTGGCCGTCGCCGCCTGCTACTACGCCGCCGGGAAGCTGGGGCTGCTGCGGCAGCTCGTCGTCGAGGACGCCGTGGTCACCCCCATCTGGCCGCCCACGGGCGTCGCCGTCGCCTGCCTGGTGCTGTTCGGCCTGCGCACCTGGCCCGGCATCGCACTCGGCGCACTCCTCGTCGTCATGTCCATCAGCTCGCTCCAGCCCGCCGTGATCGGCACACTCGTGGGTAACACCGCCGCCCCCGTCTGCGCCTACTACATGCTGCGCAAGGTGGGTTTCCGCACCGACCTCGCCAGGCTGCGCGACGGCGTCGCCCTGGTGTTCCTGGGAGCCCTGACCGCCACGCTGGTCAGTGCGACCGTCGGCGCCGGCGTCCTCGTCCTCACCGGCAAGCTCGCCGGTGAGAGCTTCTGGCTCGTGTGGTCGGCCTGGTGGGCCGGCGACGCGATGGGCGTCCTGATCGTCACCCCGGTCCTGCTGGTGCTGTACGGGGCGCGCCGGATTCCGTACGCGCTCCGATGGAAGGAGGCCGTCGGGCTGACCGTCGCCTCCTGCGTCCTCGTCCCCATCGTCACCCACAGCGACGTCAGCGTGCTGTTCCTCATCTACCCGCTGCTGATCTGGGCCGCCCTGCGCTTTCAGCTCGCGGGCAGCGTGCTGTGCGCGCTCTTCGCCTCGGTCATGGCCACCATCGCGGCGACGGACCAGACCGGACCGTTCGCAGGACTGACCCGGATCGAAGTGATGATCAAGCTGCAGGCCTTCAACGGTGCGACGGCTCTCACCGCCCTGCTCCTGTCCGCGGTGATCACCGAGCAGCTCAACACCAGGCGCTCGGTGGAACAGGCCTGCCAGGAACTGGTCGAGGTCCTGGAACACCTCACCGCGGGGGAATCCCCACAGGGCCGGCCGCCCGTGGATGCGGACGACCGGCGATGACATCAGGAAGCGGGGTACACGACGTTCGTACCGACGGAAGGATCACCATGACGACCTACCTGATCACCGTGCCCGGCACCTTCATCTCCGGGACCGGGGCCGATACGCGAGCCGAGCTGACCCGCGCCCTGCGCCCGGCCGACCCGCACCGCACCCAGATGGGCAGCGCGGAGGACCTCGACGTCCTCACCGTGAACGAGGACAACACCTTCACCATCCGCCTCACCATCGAGGCGGACAGCGGCTCGGGGGCCGAACAGGAGGCCCGGCGGCTCGCGGAATCCGCTCTGCGAGACGCGGGCCTGGGCGCTGCCATGGCGCCACTGGGGCCCGCCGTGATCACCGGCATCGACTCCGAGTCCTGACCTCGGCGCGGCAACTCCCTCCCGCACGCCGCCGAAAGACGCGTTCAGTCCCACAGGGGATAGGCCACCGTCCGCGGGAACTTGTCCGGCCGGCCGTCAGGGTAGGTAAGGGTCATCCGGCTGTAGTGCTGCAGCTGCGGCCGCTTCTTCCAGGGCTTGGCGTGGTCGAGGCGAACGACGACTCGATACGAGTGGAACCTGCCCGCCGCGCAGTAGGGCTTGCAGTCGTTGACCACGTTGATGCCCTCGGCCCGCGCCGAGTTCGTGCCCCACTGGGACCACCGAAGCGAGGACAGGCGGCTGTTGCCGTCGCCGCAGGCGAGCATGAAGGCGGTGGGGCGTACCTTGGGGTGCCAGAAGCAGTCCACGATCACTGGGACACGGGCCTGCTGCCGCGCAGCGTGCGCGGCCGGCCGCGCGGCGGAGGGCGCTCCGGCGGCCGCTGCGAGCGATGCGGCCAAACAGAGCGTGATCGCCGTACTCAGTGCAGGTCTGCGCATGTCCGCTCCCCGGTGCTGTCTCTGCAACGACGCTACGACCGGGTGACGGAATGCACCACTCGGACGGACTAACGCGCCTGATCCCAGCGCACAGCCGCCACAGTCCGACCGGTTTGAGGTACGCACCGGTTTCCTGCGGCGGCTGTGCTTTCTGCGGGGAGGACAGTGTCACCGACTGGCAGGCGCCGACATCTGCAGCAGCCGTTCGGTGATCTCCCGGTACTGCCTCAGCGCGAGCCGTAGTTCCTCGGTCTACGCGTCGGTGTCCTGGTCCTGCCAGCGTGCGCGCAGGGCACGGCGCCGTTCTGCGAGGGTGTTGGTGAACTGGGTGGCGACCTCGTCGAAGACCGCGTCGGCCTCCTCCACCGCCTGGCGCGGGCTGTCGACGAAGGCGGTCAGGGCCTGTCGGAGGCGCAGGGTGAACTTGTCCCGTTCGACCTGCGGGACCAGGTCCTGGCCCAGCTTGCGATCAGGGCTGTCGGCGCCGGTGCCGGGCTCACGCGGTGCGTGAGTGGGTTCGGCGTTGAGCGACATCACCTGCTACTTCCCTTCGCGTGGCGTCGGGGCAGTGCCCGCGGTGCGTGGCCGCGATCATCGGTGGACGACGGGTGGGGCCGGTCCGAGTCGGCCGGCTGTTCGCTGACCAGTGCCTCGAAGAGGCCCCGGGCTTCGACCATCGCCTCCCGCATCTCTTCGGTGCCGCTCTGGTCGCGGGCAGCTCTATGCATGCTGCGGTAGCCCTGGACGTAGGGGGCGTAGTGGACGGAGAGAGCGGCGATCTGCTCCTCGAACTGCTCGCCGTCGGGGAAGCCGCGATCCCCTGCCAGGCGCGCCAGCAGCGCGTCCGCCTCGATGACGGCCTGCTGAGGTGATTCGACGAACTGCTCCTGGACAGTGGCCCATTGCGTCACGTAGTGCTCGCGGGCCTCGGGTGACAGCGGCTGCTCCGTGAGGGAGCCGTGCCGTTCCACGCGCTTGCCGAGTTCCTGTTCGGCGGCCTTGGTGTCGCCGTTGTGGCGGGCGACGGCGCAGGCGTACTCGGGGCCGAAGCGCCGCTTCAGCCCACGCCCGCCACCGCCGCGCACCTGTCCACGTCCGAGGTAGAGGAGGGTGGCCAGACCGATGACGATCACAGCGATGATCACGACGGTGAACATGGCCGCCTTCTTTGGCTCTCGGTGCGCAGGTTGGTCTGCTTCATTGCCGTCATTTCCTGTCGGCTGATGGAGAGTTGGGGCCTGCCGGACGGTGTCCACGCGAAGTGGGCACCGCCCGGGGCGTTTGTGGTCAGGGCCTGAAGGCGTCCTTGGCCTTGTCTCCGGACTGCTTCAGGTCTCCGGAGACCTGGTCGGTCCTGCCGTGCCGCTGCAGTCGCCTGTTGCGGGTGGTACGGCCGATGCGTTCGGTGACCAGGCCCTTGAATGCCTGTGTCTTGTGCCTGATGGTCCGTCCGACGCTCATGGTCGGCCTCCTGGTTGTCTGCTGAAGTGGGTTCCCGCGTGTGATCGCCGTGCAGGCCGCTGTTCCCGCGGGCGGGATCGAGCCTCGGACTACCTGCGGCTGTACCGGCTCCTGCCACGGCCGCGCCCGCGCATGGCGAAGCCCGCGATCCAGACGACCAGCAGGACGAGGGCGACCCACCAAAGGGCCTGCATGGTGAAGCCGAACCCGAACACCACCAGGATCAGCAGAAGGAGAAGAATCCATCGGATCATTGCCGGGCCTCCGGATCGCGGGAGTTTCCTGGTTCCGCGGGGTCCGGGCGAAGCGGGAAGGTGGAATGCGTCGCCCGAGTGATCCGGAGTGGCATGGCCCTACGCCGTGCTGTCAGTCAACGCCCGGCGACCTCCCCTGTCAACGCAGTGTCGACACTGAGGAGTTCTGGAGCGGGGCAGGGGACGCTGGGGTCAGCGGAGCCTCGGGAGGTGCTTCGACCGGCTCGGTTGGCCATCCGGTTGCGGCGGAAGTCGCTGACGTGGGTCGCTGTCCGCAACCTCTGGGGCGGGCTAGGCTGTTCGAACAGGCCCCGGCCCCCGGCAGTGATGCCTTGCTCCGCTCCGGGGAGGCCCGCCGTGTTCGTTCTGCTTCTCATCCTCATCGTGGTCTTGTTCGGCCTCGGTTTCCTTCACCCCATCTGGTGGGTGGCCGCGGCCGTGTTGGTCTTCGGCGCCACCCGGCACGGCCGCGACCGCGGGGGAGGCTGGATCCATGGCGACGGTTCGGATCTCGGGAACTACCGCGACCACCAGGAGCACCGGGACCGTCAGGACCGCTGGGACCGCCGCTACAGCCGTCAGCACCGGGCGCGCTGGCGGCGCGAGGACCGCCGGGACCATGAACGCCGCGGGTGACCTGTGAAGTTGCCCGACGTCCAGAGATTCCGGGGCGGCTTCAGCCACACCGGACGCGCGGACATCGTGGAAAGGCAGCTGCCATGCATCGCACGACCATGCTCCAGGAGAATGGGTGGGATCCGGCGGCTGAGGTCTCGGCAGGGAATGCGGCCGGTCAGGATGTAGTGGCGCTGCGCGCCGAGAACGATCAGCTGCGGCGGGCGCTGGCCGGCCGTGCGGTGATCGACCAGGCCTGCGGCATGGTGATGGTCCTGGCCCCCTGCGGCCGTGGGGCGGCCAGGAACCTGCTGGTGGACATCACGCGGCAGTGCAACACCAAGCTTCCGGACGTGGCCGTGGCCGTGGTCGCCGCCTGGGAGGGTGAGCCGCTCTCGCGGCTGATGCAGCGCGCGCTGCGGCATGCGCTGCGGCGGCTCTACGCGGAAGACCGAGGGTGCGACTCAGCACCGGCGGGTGAGCAGTCCGGAAAGGGAAGGCCATGATTCACGCAGCCGACGTCAGGGAATGGCGCGACCGCGATGTCGTCGACACCGAGTCGCACAAGATCGGTGTCCTGGAGGCGGTTTATGTGGACACCACCACCGACGAGCCGGCCATGGCCACGGTACGGATCGGACTGCCCACCCGGCACCGACTGGTCTTCGTCCCCCTCGAGGACGCGATCGCCGGGCCGGACTATCTCAAGATCAGCTATGGCAAAACGCTGGTGAAGCAGGCCCCTTCGATCGGCACCGACGACGTCCTGCCCGCCGAACAGGAAGAGGCGATCTTCAAGCACTACGGACTCGCCTACAAGCCCGGTGCGGCCGGCGAACGGCAACTGGCGCGCCGCTGACCACCTATGGACAGGATGACCGCCCTGTGAGGTACCCACCATGCACCAGGTGACCCTGCCCCGAGAAGAACAGCGGCTGTTGACGGCCGTGGCTTCGGCGGAAGAAACGGCTCTACTGGCCGAGGTCGTCGAACTACGCGCGACGAACGAGCAGTTGGGCCGCGCGCTGACCAGCCGCGCGGTGATCGACCAGGCGCGCGGCATGGTGATGGCCCTGGCGCCGTGTCCCGGCGATCGGGCCTGGGACCTGCTGGTGGACGTGTCGCAGCACTGCAACATCAAGCTCCGGGACGTGGCCGCGGCCCTGGTCGCCACCACGGAGGACGAGCCGCTCCCGGAACCGATACAGCACGAACTGCGCCGGGCTCTGCGCCTCCTTCATGCGGCGGACCGGGGGTGACGCGGTGCGCCTGCGTCGGGCGGCACCGGGAGCTGTGAGCTCAACCCTCCGGTGCCTTCGTCCAGGACGGCCGTCGGACGCCTCCGTTGTGTAGCCCGCCTGGTGGACCTCAAACACCGGCCTGCCCCTTCCCTGGCACCAAAACCGTTGAGCAGGCAGGACGCCCGAAGTGCGCCACCGCGCCACCGCGTCGGCGGCGTCACTGCGGTGGCGGCAGGTAGACGGTGAGCGTGCGTGTCGCTTTGTCGAGGTGGAGCGTGTCGGTGGCGGGGCCTACTTCGCCGTCGCGGGTGTAGTCCTCGTCCTCGCCCATCCCGTCGATCCGCAGCCGGGTGACTGTGGTGGCGTGGTAGACGCGGGAGCGGGCGAGGGTTCCGGTGAGGAAGGCGGAGACGAGCCGGGTGCGGGCGAAGGGGTGGCTGCCGTCGACGGTGCGGATGTCGAGGAGTCCGTCGTTGAGGCTGCGGCGGTAGGAGGGCGCGAAGCCGGGCGGGTCGTAGCGGCTGTTGCCGGCGAAGAGCAGCCACAGCCGTCGGTGCCGCCCGTCGACGGTGATCTGGCTGGGGGTGCCGTCGGCGAGGACGCGGAGCAGGCCGATGCACAGGGCGGGCCACTTGCCCAGGCGCCCCTCGCGGGCTTCCCGGGCCCGGAAGAGTTCGGGGTAGACGCCGATACTGAAGGTGTTGAGGAAGTACGTGCTGACACCGCCCGCGGAAGTGACCCGGCCGAGGTCGACGGCTCCGCCGCAACCCGCCTCCACGGCGTCGGCGGTGGACTGCAGGGTGGCAAAGCCGAGGTCGGCGGCGAAGTGGTTGAGAGTGCCGGCGGGGAACACGGCCAGTGGTAGTCCGCTCTCGATGGCCCGGACCGCTGCCGCGTTGACCGTCCCGTCGCCGCCGACGACGCCGAGTGCGCCACCCAGGGCGAGCACGTCCTTGACGGCTCGCTCGAGCACCAGGTGCAGGTCGACGCTACTTCCACAGAGCCGTATGTCCGCCATCGGCAGGAGAATCCGCAGTTCGGCCTCGGCCGGGGTGTCGCCACCCGCGTCGCTGTTGACGACCGCGATCAGCCCCTGCCCGGCGGGAAGCGCCGGAACAGGGACGTTCGGCCGGGCGGCATCCGCGGGCTCGTCCACGTGCAGCGGCCACCAACGGCACGTCGCCGCCGCGACACCGACCCCGAGGACGGCGCCGGCGAGGACATCACCGGGTGAATGCCTGCCGGCGCGGGCGCGAAAGACGGCGGCTGCGGCGGCAAGCGGGACGAGCGCGGCGCCCAGCAGCGGCGACTCCAACGCGACGGCCGATGCGAAAGCCGCGACGGCGGCCGCATGCCCGGACGGCAACGCCCGAGTGGCGGGCCGAGGCGGAAATCGATGGCGGGAGGCCGACTTGGCGGCTATGCCGACGACGGCGGAGGCCAGGGCCAGTGAGCCGGTGGCGCGCAGGGCGGCTCGGCGTGCGCCACGGTTGCCGGACAGACCCATCGCGGCCGCGCCGGCCAGCCACGGCAGCATGGGGTGGGCAGAGGCGACGCGCGAGAAGAGCCGTGCATCGGGTGCGCGGAGGTGTCTCATGCCGACTGCGTACCCGTAGCGATAGCGACCACGCGGCCGCCTGCCCACACGAATCGGTCAAGGGCGCCTGCTGCGCTGCCCGTTGGCCATCCCGGGCCCGCGGTGTGGGGTCAACCGCTGGAGAGTGTGCCAGGCCTCCGGCGCGCCACGTTCGCTACCCATGTGTCCTGTGGGCAGCCGCAGTTGCGTGGCGCAGAGCCTGTTTGAAGGCGGTCTGCCCGGGAACCCGTCCGAGGTGCTTCGGACCGGAGGCACGCCCGTGGGAGCAGCTGTCGCTGCTCCCCAGTGCGCTGCGGTCTGCCGGCTCCCACGGTGAGCGACGCCACCGATGAGGGAGACACGCGCCCATGCCGTACGCACGCACGCAGAGGCCACGAAGCGCACGTCCCCACGACGACACCCCGGACACCGACGCCGTGTTCCGCCGTATCGCCGCCCTGCCGGACGGCCCGGAGAGGACCGTGCTGCGGCAGGAGGTGGTGTGCGCCTGGATGCCGATGGCCGTACGGCTCGCGCGGCGCTTCCGGCACCGCGGTGAGTCCTTCGAAGACCTCAAACAGGTCGCCCAACTCGGCCTGGTCAAGGCGGTGTTCCGCTTCGACCCCAGTCTCGGCACCGCCTTCCCGAGCTTTGCCATCCCGACGATCCTCGGCGAGGTGAAACGGCAATTCCGGGACCACCTCTGGGGCGTGCACGTGCCGCGACGCGTACAGGAGTTGCGCGGCCGGGTCCGCTTCGCCGGCCAGGAGTGCACTTCGCTCTACGGCCACGAACCCTCCGTCCACGAGATCGCCGCGCACACCGGCCTCACCGAGGCGGAAGTACGGCTCGGACAGGCGGCGTTGGAGAGCTTCACCGCGCTGCCCCTGGACACCGTTCCCAGCCGCTCCGAGCACAGCCACCCCGTAGCCGACACGCTCGGTGGCACGGAGCCCGGCTTCGACCGGGTCGTCAACCGTGAGGCGCTCCGCCCGCTGCTGCGGGAGCTGCCCGAACGCGAACGGCAGATCCTCTACATGCGGTTCTTCTGCGAGATGACGCAGAGCCGCATCGCCCTGCAGCTCGGTCTCTCGCAGATGCACGTCTCGCGCCTGATCACCCGTATCTGTGCCCGCCTGCACGACGAGGTCATGGCCGACGGTGTGAAACGGTGACCCAGCCGGGTCGGCGAGGTTTCAACGCTGCCGGCAGGGCTAGTCGTCGGACATGTCCAGACGCTACGGCGGAAGCCCCGCGGGGACGGTCATCTCCATCATCGCGGACATCGCGGCACTGATCCTGATCCTTTGGATCGCCCTCTACCTGTTCGACGCCAACACCGCCAACAGTACGGTCGACTGGGTTCACGACGCGGCCAACTGGCTCTCGGGCTGGTCGCACAACCTGTTCACCATTCACTCGGACAACTGGCGCACCGTGGTCAACTACGGTCTGCCGGCTGTCGTCTACCTGCTGATCGGTCACGCGGTGGCCGGCCGGGTCAACCGGACCTAGCCTCCCTTCCGCTTCCCGCCGGGGGACTGACCGCTCCCGGGCCAGACGTTCGCCTCCGACGAACAGGTACGGCTGCTGGAGCTCAGCCGTGATCTACGGCCGCGGCTGTTCCGGGCCGTCCTCGAGCAGTCGGCTGTGGAGTTCCGTGGTCATGGCATGGATCGCACGGGTCAGCTCGGTGTTGGTCTTGAGCTCCAACTCCTGCTCGACGAAATCGTGATCGGCCTTGATCTGCTGGAAGGCAGCCTGACGATTCTGGCCGATCATGACGAACGCCGACAGGAAGATCGCCTCCAGTGACACCACCAGCGTCAGTGTGGGCCAGGGGCCGGCCTCGAAGAACAGCATCCACAACGCGAAGGCGACCGCGTGGATATAGACGAACGGCATCGACCCGGCGAACTTGGTGATGGCATCGGCGATACGCAGTTGGACGTCCCCGGCACGGCTCCGATGGTGCGCCACCACTGCCGGATGGTGCATGGCCTGGTTGTCCTGCTCGCTCATCGCAGCGTGCCTCTCGCAGATCGGAGTGCCCCCGGAACTCGGCCGACGGTAACAGCGGCTTCCTCGGGTTGCGTCAACCTGATCCGCCTGCTCGGGGTCAAGGTGCCAGAGCCCGCAGCAGAGGGTGGAGAGCCATGCCACAGCGGGCGAGGCCCCCGCGACCGAGGGGCGGGCCCGCGCGTCAGTTCGGCTGGTTGAGGGTGAAGGTGGTGAGGACCGCCGCGTGGTCCGACGGCCAGTCGTTGTCGGCGACGTCGGGCCAGGCGCGCGGGACGCCGGTGACGACGGTGCGGGAGTCGACGACTGCGAGGCCGTGGCCGTTGTGGAGGACGTAGTCGATGCGGTCCTGCGGTTCCGGGCGTGTGGGGTCGTCCTCGTTCCGGGTGTGGATCGGGGACCATGTGTGGCCCGGCTGGCGGACCGGGTCGGGGTGGGCCTCGCGGTAGGAGTCGCGCAGCCCGGCGTCCTCGGCCGCCCTGGTCACCGGCCACGCCACGTCGGGCCGGTCCAGATGGGAGGGGGAGTTGAAGTCCCCGGTGAGGATCGCCGGCCCCTCGCTGTCGCTCGACTCGGCGATGCGGCGCAGCGTCTCCCGCATCTGGGCCAGCCGTACGTCCTCGTGGGCGATCAGCTCGGCCGGTCCGAGCCCGTCGAAGGCCGCTTCGTAGGGTCCGTACGGCGTGTAGTGGAGGTGTGCCGTCCACACGTCCACCTCCTGTGCGCGGCCGATGCGGATGCGGGCGCCCGCAGCTCCGTAGAAGCCGACGTCGGGGTCGCCGAGGCGGGCCGTGATGGGGTGGCGGCTGATGATGCCCAGGTTCTCGCCGGCCTGGTGGTGGTACCAGCCCAGCGCGTCGGCGAGTTCCTGCGCCGCCGTGCCGGCCGTCTCCTGGAGGCCCACGACGTCGGCCTCGGTGTCCAGGATGACCTTGAGCTGTTTGGCGCGGTGGTCGTCGACCTTTGCGCCGCCGAGCCAGAGGTTCCAGCTCATGACGCGCAGCCGGGGGCCGACCAGGGCCCGCAGCCGGTTCGGGGTCACCTCTTCCAGGCTGGCCACGACCGTCCGTCCGGGTGCCGCGTCGATCGGGGCCAGCGACGGCACTGCCAGCACCGCGCACCCGGCGGCCTCGGCGGAGCTGACACCCGTAGGGGTGTCCTCGACGGCCACGCAGCGGGCGGGGTCGACGTCGAGGGCGTGGCAGGCGGCGAGGTAGGGGTCGGGGGCGGGTTTGGTGTGCGGTGTGTCGTCCGCGGTGACGGAGATCCGGAAGCGGTCGGCGCCGAGCACGGTGAGGACGTTGTCGGTGACCGTGCGGGAGGAGGCGGTGACCAGGGCGGTCGGGACCCCTTCGCGGGCGAGGGCGTCGAGGAGGTCGAGCGCGCCGGGACGCGGCACGATGCCGGTGCGGACGCGGTCGGTGAACTCGTGGTGCAGGCGGTCGGTCAGCCGCGGGACCGGCTGCGCGGTGATCCGGGCGAGCCAGGCGGCGGTGTGCTCGACCGCCCTGCCGAGCACCTCCGGCTGGTCTGCTTCGGTCAGTGGCCTGCCGAGGCCCGTGGCGACGTGCTGCACCGCCTCCCACCACAGGCGCTCGGTGTCGACGAGCGTGCCGTCCATGTCGAACAGGACGGCCTGGAGCGGGGGTTGGGTCACGGTCTCTTCTCTTCTGTGGGGGGATTTGTTCTGAGCGAGTGTCCGGGTCTCACGCCGCTCGTTCGGCGACCAGCACCGGCCGCTCGGGCAGCGACACCCGTACGGCGGCACCGGCGCCCAGCGCGGCCGCCTCGTGCGTGGGCAGGTCGGCCTTCACCTCGGTGCCGTCGGCGAGCCGCACGGTGATACGGGTGGCCGCGCCGAGGAACGCGGTGGCGATCACACGGGCGTCGCCGGTGTCGTCGGCGGTGACATGCACGGCCTCCGGTCGTACGAGCACGTCGACCTCCGCCGTCGAGGGGAGGGTGCCGTCGGTGGGCAGCCGGAGCCCGAGGACCTCGACCGTCTCTCCGGACAGCCGCCCGGGAATCCGGCTCATCGTGCCGACGAACTCGGCGACGAAGGCGGTTGCCGGACGCCCGTACAACTCGGCCGGTTCGGCGCACTGTTCGAGCCGGCCGGCGCGCATCACGGCGACCCGGTCGGCGACGGACAGGGCCTCTTCCTGATCGTGCGTCACGAACAGGGTGGTGATGCCGAGTTCCTGCTGCAGCCGGCGGATCTCCTCGCGCAGCGTGAGCCGTACCTTGGCGTCGAGGGCGGACAGTGGCTCGTCCAGCAGCAGGACGCGTGGACGCAGGGCGAGGGCGCGGGCGAGCGCGATGCGCTGCTGCTGGCCGCCGGAGAGCTGGTGCGGAAAACGGTCGCCCTTGTCGGCGAGACCGACCAGTTCCAGCAACTCGGCCGCGCGGGAACGGCGTTCGGCCGTACGCACCTTCCGCATCCGCAGCCCGAAGGCGACGTTGTCGAGGGCGTTCAGGTGCGGGAAGAGACTGTACGACTGGAACACCATCCCGGCGTCACGGCGGTGGGCCGGCACCTGGGTGACGTCCTCGCCGTCCACCAACACCTCGCCGGAATCGGGGTGTTCGAACCCGGCGAGCATGCGCAGCGCGGTGGTCTTGCCGCAGCCGGACGGGCCGAGCAGTGCCAGGAACTCACCCGGCTGCACGGTCAGGTCGAGCCCGTCGAGGGCGACGGTTGCCCCGAACTCCCGGCGCAGGCCACGGAATTCGACGGTGGCGGCCTTGGCCTCGGTGGCCTTCTCAAGCGTGGTGGCGGTCATGGTTCACCCTCGGGAGGAAGAGGTACGGGTCCGCCCGCCGAGACCGGCGAGCACAAGAAGCAGGGCCCATGTGACGAGCAGGCTGAGCACGGACACGGCGACGGACAGCTGGGCCTGGGAGCCGCCGACGCTGTAGATCCACACGGCGAACGGCTGGAAGCCGAGCAACTGGGCCACGGTGAACTCGCCGAGCACCAGCGCGAGCGTGAGGAACGAGGCGTTCAGCAGCGCCCCGCGCAGATTGGGCAGCACGGCCCGCACCAGCGCCTGCGGCCAGGCGGCCCCGCAGCTGCGGGCGGCCTCGACGAGGGTGCGTACGTCCATGGCGCGCAGCCCGGAGTCCAGCGCCCGGTACACGAACGGCAACGCCATCACGACGTAGGCGAGGACGAGCACGACCGGGAAGCTCGGGTTCTGGACGGCCACGAACGTCTCGAACAGCGGGGTGCGCGACAGATAGTCGGGACCCCACTTCAGCACCGTGGCGATCCCGGCGACGAACGCGATCGGCGGCACGACCAGCGGCAGCGAGCACACCACCTCCACCACCGGCCGCAGCCGGGGGGCGCCGAGCCTGAGCGCCACCATGGCCGGCACCATCAGCAGGAGGACCACGGCGATGGTGGCGACCGCCAGTTCCAGCGAGAGGAGCAGGCTGGAGCTGAAGCCGTCGGTGGAGACGATCTGGCTGTAGGCGTCGAAGGTGACGCCCTGGCCCGGCACGTCGACGGTGAAGACCACGGACGCGGCGAGCGGGACCAGGAAGTACAGGGCGGCGAGGCCGAGGACGACCCACCGCCACGGGTTCAGGCGTCGAGCCATCGCGCGCTCCGTCGTTGCAGGGGCAGGTACACGGCCATGACCAGGCCCGCGACCAGGACCATGTCGAGGCTGAGGGCGAGCGCCACGTTCTCCTGGCCGACCAGCACGTTGCCGGAGATGGCGTCGGCGATCTGCAGGGTGACCAGCGGGACCGAACTGCCCACCATGGCCGCGGCGGTGGCGTACGCGGCGAAGGCGCTGCCGAAGAGCAGGACGAACCCGCCGAGCAGCGAGGGCAGCAGCACGGGCAGGGCGACGTGCCGCCAGTACTGCACGGCGGTGGCCCCGTTGTTCTGCGCGGCCTCGTGCCACTGCGAGCGCAGGCCTTCCAGGGCCGGGGTGATGGTGAGGACCATCAGCGGGATCAGGAAGTACAGGTAGACGATGACCAGGCCCCAGAAGCTGTAGAGATCCCAGCCCTTGTCCGCGAGGCCCAAGTGCCTTGTCAGTACACCGGCGTTGCCGAGCGTGGCGACGAAGGCGAAGGCCAGCGGGATGCCGCCGAAGTTGGCGAGCACACCGGACGCGGTGAGCGCGGCCTCGCGCAGCACCCGGAACCGGGAGGTCACGACGACCTGCGCGAGCGGCAGCCCGAGGACGGTGCCGAGGCCGGCGGAGACCGCGGACAGCTTGACGCTGCCGAGCAGGGCGGTCAGATACGCGCCGTGCAGTGAGGTGGTCAGATTCTCCGTGCTGTACGAAGTGGCGCCCGTGGCCTGGTTCTTGACCGTGAAGGCGCCGTTCAGCATGGCGATCGCCGGGACTCCGAAGGCGATCGCGGTGAAGACCAGCAGCGGGACGACGGCGAGCCAGCCGGGGGCACGGCGCCGCCGCTTCACCGAAGTGACCGGCGGCGCCATGTCCACGCCCGTGAGGGTGGCCGTCATCCGGAGACGGCCTTCGCCCAGCCCTGCGCGATGACCGTCTTGGCCTTGCTCTGCTGGGCCTCGGTCGGGAAGGACGGCGTACCGGAGACCTTCGGAAGCTTGGCGGCCGCGGTCTTGTCGAGCGTGCCGGCCTTCTCCATCGCGGTCATCAGGGCCGGACGGGCGTATCCCTTGAGCCAGATGTTCTGGCCCTCCGTGCTGTACAGGTACTCCTGCCACAGCCGGGCGGCCGCCGGGTGCGGGGCGTCCTTGTTGATGGCCTGGGAGTAGTACTGGGAGAACTTGCCGTCCGACGGCACCGACACCTTCCAGTCCACGCCCTTGGACTTGAACTCGTCGGCGTAACCGGCGTTCAGGTAGTCCCAGTCGATGCTGATCGGCGTCTCGCCCTTCTCGACGGTCGCCGGAGTCGACTCGACGGGCGTGTAGTTGCCGTTCTTCTTCAGCTTCGCGAAGAAGTCCAGGCCGGGCTGGATGTCGTCGAAGGAACCGCCGCTCGCGAGCGCGGCCGCGTACACACCGCCGAAGGCCGAACCCGACTTGGTGGGGTTGCCGTTGAGCGCGACCTGGCCCTTGTACTGCGGCTTGAGCAGATCCGCGAACGTCGTCGGGCAGGTCTTCACGCGCTTGGCGTCGCAGCCGATGGAGATGTAGCCGCCGTAGTCGTTGTACCAGCGGGCCTGCGGGTCCTTCTGCCCGCTGGGAATGTCGTTGTACGAGGCCACCTTGTACGGCGCGAGCAGTCCCTGCTGGGCGGCGCTGAGCGCGAAGGAGCTGCCGAGGTCGAGGACGTCCGGGGTGCGGCTCTGGCCCTTGCGGGACGTCACCGCGTTGATCTCGTCCTGGCTGGAGCCGTCCGGGTTCTCCACCGTGATCTTGATGCCGTACTTCTTGGTGAAACCGTCGATCAGGGCGCCGTAGTTGGCCCAGTCGCGGGGCAGCGCGATGGCGTGCAGCGTGCCTTCCTTCTTGGCGGCCTTCACCAGGGCGTCGAGCCCGCCGAAGTCGGCTGCGGAGGTGGCGGTGGCGGCGTTCTTGCCGTCGGCGGTCGTCGACGCGTTGTCGGGAGCGGCGCCGCAGGCACTCAGGGCGAGTGCGGCGACGACGGCGAGGGAGCCGGTCAGGGCGGCTGTTCTCGGCAGGGACACGGTGACTCCAGAAGGGGGCGCAGGGACGCACAAGACTGAGAACTTGTCTGAACAAGTTGGCCTCAGTAATGCTGTCTGCGGTGACGCGTTCGTAAACAGTGGCGAAATTGTGACCTCCCAATCCCTGCACAGTTCGGGGAAAGCGCAGTCATCCGCCGGTCTCGATTAGGGTGGTCACGCTGTGCACAGCTGCCGACTCGGAGGGAAACATTGCCGACGCGACACGAGGAGATCGCCGACGCACTGCGGCGGGCGATCGACCGCGAGGAGTACGCGGTCGGCGGCAGACTGCCCTCCGAGACCGAACTCGCCGCCCACTACGGCGTCTCGCGCGGCACCGTCCGCCAGGCCGTCGCGGCCCTGACGGCCGAAGGTCTCATCGGCTCCCGCCAGGGCGCCCGCCGCGTCGTCCTGGCCAGCCGCCGCAGCCAGAGCTTCGCGGAACTGCGCAGCTTCGCCCAGTGGGCCCACGCCATGGGCCGTCAGGCCAGCGGGCAGGTCATGGCGCAGGAGTACCACCCGGCCACCGCACAGGACGCGGTCCGCCTCCAACTCCGCGAAGGAACACCGGTGTTGCACGTCCTGCGGGTCCGCGGCCTGGACGGCGAACCGGTCCTGCTGGAGCGCACCGTCTACGCCGACTGGATCTCACCCGCCGTAGAGGCGATCGCCCCGGACGCCCCGTCCGTCACCCAGCTGCTGTTCGACAGCACAGGCCTGGTCTTCGCCTACGGCGAGCACATCATCGACGCGGTCGCGGCCGGCGCCCAGGACGCCGACCTCCTCGGCATCCGCCGCACCAGCCCCCTGCTGCGAGTCCGCCGCGTCACCACCACCCGTGAAGGACGCCCGGTGGAGTGGTCGGACGACCGCTACCGCTCGGACGCGGTGAGCTTCAGCGTGCACAACTCGATCGACAACAACGCGCTGGCCCGCAAGACGGCGGAATGAGGCATCAGGACAGCGTGGGGGAGGGTTCGCTGCCGGTGACGCGCAGGAGGTCCAGCTTGCCCGCGTCGCCGGTGCCCGCTGCCGCCGTGTAGGTGACCACGCGCAGATCCGCGCCCGGGACGATCAGGACATCACAGTCGAGGAGGATGTCGCCGACCTCCGGATGCACGACGGTCTTGCGGTCGGTGGTGTGCTGGGCGGCTGTCGCGGTGGCCCAGAGGTGGGCGAAGGCCGGGGAGGCTGCCCGCAAGTCCTGTACGAGGTGCGCGAGTTGGGCGTCGGCGGGGTAGCGGGACGCGGCGTGCCGGAGGTCGGCGACGATCGATGCGGCGAAGGTTTCGCCGCCGCGCTCGGAGTGGAAGGGACGCACCGCGGCGTGCGCGGGCCCGTCGCCGAAGACGGCGCGGGCGAGGTTGCGTTCGGAGACGGGCAAGGTGGTGGGATCGCCTTGCAGGGCGCTCCACATGGCGTTCCACCACACCAGACTCCAGTCGGCGGCGAACACCCCGATCGGGACATCTCCCAGGCGTGCGGTGAGTCGTTGGATGCCCGGCGGCACATGTGCGCTGATCGTCCGGTCCTGCGGCGGCAGCAGCCCGGCGCTCCGGTACAGCTCGTCGCGCTCGGCCCGGGACAGCTGCAGGGCCCGTGCGAGGGCACCGACGACCTGGGCCGAGGGATGGCGGGCCCGCCCTTGCTCCAGACGCAGGACGTAGTCGACGGAGAGACCGGCGAGCTGAGCAAGCTCCTCACGACGCAGCCCCGGCGCCCGCCGGCCGACCCCCACGGGGTAACCGGCGTCAGCGGGGGAGAGGCGGTCGCGCCAGGCATGCAGGAGCGAGCCGAAATCCGATCGGGAGGCAGCCATACGGCCATTGTCGCCGCCCGCGGCGGCAGCAGCCTGGGTACTGCCGGTCCTACCGATACGGACGGCACTGGTTGGCGGACGCAGCAGCGGTGAGCGTGGGTGATGCCCCGCCCGAGGCGCTCACCGAACGACCAGCGAAGGAGCCATTCATGCCGTCCACGATCGTGATGACGGGCGCCGGCCGGGGAATCGGCCGTGTCGCAGCGGAGCGCATCCTGCGCGAGTCAGCGGACATCCACCTCCTCGTCGTGGCCCGCGGCTCCTCCGGCGCCCGGCTCGCCACCGAACTCGGTACAGGCGGACACACGGTCTCGTACGTCACGGCAGACCTCTGCTCACTCCAGAGCGTCCGGTCGGCGGCCGACGAGATCCGCGAACGCCTCGAAAACGACCAACTCCCGCCGCTGCGCGGCTTCGTGGGCAACGCCGGCATCCAGTACACGAACGCGCTCACTGAGAGCCCCGAAGGCTTCGAGTCCACCTTCGCCGTCAACGTACTCGCCAACCACCTGTTCATCCGCCGCCTGGAGGCCCACTTCATCCACCCCGCCCGCATCGTGATCACCGTCAGCGACACCCACTTCGGCGACTTCAGGCACAACCTGGGCATGGTCCCGGGCCCCGCCTGGAACACCCCTGACACCCTCGCCCGCCCGGCCGCCTTCCCCGACCCGCACACCACGACCGCCGGCCGCACCGCCTACTCGACAAGCAAACTGGCCGCCATCCACCTCGTCCACGAGTACGCCCGCCGCCTGCCGACCGGCATCGACGTCATCGCCTACAACCCCGGCTTCGTCCCCGGCACCGACCTCGCCCGCAACGCGGACCCCGTCTCCCGGTTCGCCATGCGCCGCATCCTGCCGGCGCTGACCCTCACTCCCTTCGCCACCAGCCGTACGGCGGCGGGTGGCCACCTCGCCGACCTCGTCGTCGGCACGACCACCGCACCGACCGGCTCCTACGTCGACCGCGCACACGTGGCCCGCTCCTCCGCGGAGTCCTACGACCCCCGACGCGAACGCGAACTCTGGGACGCCGCCGAAAGGTTGACCGCCGCGCACACCGCCTGATCGCCGGTCTCGGACAGGCCGTCGGCGATACCTGCGCACGCCTGGCAAGCCCGGCAAGGCCATCCCCGCCCGTTTGCCCTCGGTCTTGGGCCGTCAGCTGTGGGCGGGGGCCTTTGAGGCCGGGTGGGCGAGGCTGGTCGCCAATGTGCTGCACGCCAGCCGGATCACGATGCGAAGCTCCTCCTCCGGCGTGCCGGCCCGGCTCAGTACGGCGAGCGACTGGTTGACGGCGACGACGTACAGGGCGAGCTCGTCGAGCACGCGAGGGTCGGCCGGGGCGCCGTCCAGAGCCCCGCGCACCCGTCCGCGCTGGGCGTCGACCAGGGCGCGCACGTGTGCGCCGTTCGCCTCCTTCAGCGTCGGTGACTGGGCGGCGGACTGGGCGATGAGGCAGCCGTCCGGAACCGTGGGATCGGCGATGCGGGCCAAGGTGGCGTCGAAGAAGGCCCCTACGGCGCGCACCGGGTCGTCGGGGTGTGCCGCGAGCGCCTCCTCGTGCCGCGCGCCGTAGATCGAGGCGTAGCGGTCGAGGCACTGGCGGAAGAGTGCGTCCTTGTTGCCGAAGGCGCCGTACAGCGACCCGCGGCCGAGGCCGGTGGCAGAGCCGAGGGCGTCGAGCGAGGCCCCTGCGTATCCGTGCTGCCAGAACACGTGCATGGACCGGTCCAGGGCTGTCGTGACATCGAACTGCTTTCGGCCGGACATTTCGCTGACCTCTCGTTCCGCGGTGCCGTCGAGAGTCTACCCGCTTGTTGGATCGATCGGTCCAAGTATTTTTGACCGATCGATCCAAGATGGTTAGCGTGGTGATCCGTCGCTCCCACGGAAAGAGGATGATGGTGAGTCCGTCTCCAGCCGGTCCGTCCGTCCCCGAAGGCCGGGGTTCCGTCTCCCGTGCGCCGCACCTCCCGGACGGCTTCACCCGCACTTTCACAAGTCGCTACGTCGACACAGGAGATGTCCGCCTGCACGCCGTCACCGGCGGGGAAGGACCGGCGCTGCTGCTCCTCGCAGGCTGGCCCCAGACCTGGTACGCCTGGCGCCTCGTAATGCCGGGGCTGGCCCGGCACTTCCGGGTCGTCGCCATGGATTCACGGGGCATGGGGCTGTCCGACAAGCCCCTCGAGGGTTACGACACCGGCACGCTCGCCGGCGACGCGGTGGCGTTGATGGCCGAACTCGGGCACGAGCGGTTCTCGGTGGCCGGGCACGACGTGGGCATGTGGGTCGGCTACGCCCTGGCGGTCGACCACCCGGACCGCGTCGACCGTCTCGCGGTCGCCGAGGCCGCCATCCCGGGACTGTCCCCGTCGACCCCGCTGCTCGGTACCGCCGAGGCGAACGAGAAACTCTGGCACTTCGCCTTCAATCGGCTCCCCGAGCTCAATGAACAGCTGGTCAGGGGCCGTGAACACCTCTACTTCGGCGGGCAGTTCGCCAGCAAGGCCGCGAAACCGCTGCCCGACCACGCGGTCCGGCACTACGTCGACACCCTCGCCGAGGACCCGGCCGCCCTGCGGTCGAGCTTCGCGTTCTACCGTGCGCTCGACGTGACCATCCCGCAGAACGAGCGGCGCCGGACGCGGCGGCTGGATCTGCCCGTCCTGGCGATCGGGGGAGGAGAGAACCTGGGCGAGCGGGTCGGTGCGACGATGCGGCTCGCCGCCGACGACGTGCAGAGCCTGGTCATTCCCGGCTGCGGACACTACCCGGCCGAGGAGACCCCCGACGAGATGCTGACCGCCTTGATGGCGTTCCTGACGCGGTCACCGTAAGCACGCGCCGCACGCCCGCGAAGTGAGCCGCCGCGGTCACAGCCTCAACGAACGCCCCCGTCCGGGCGGGCCAAGAGATCCGTGACGTGTTGGCGCACCACGTCCCAACCCGCGGAGTACAGCGTGCCGATGGCCGTATCACGAAGGCCGTCGATCGCCTCTTCGGTCCCGGTGCCACAGGGAGCGCTGCCGGCGAGTACGTCGTAGCCGTCGCGCACGGCGACATACAGGCGGCTGAGGCCGTCGTCGTCGGTGTGCACCGCGGCGGCGACGACGAACGGCGGCGGTCCGCCCGCCTCGGCGGGCAGCTTGCGGTAGCTGCTGGTGACCGGTTCACGCCAGTGGAGGCTGAGCAGGAGGTGGTGTTTGGCCAGGACTTCGGCGAGATCGGTCTCGTAGACCCGTTCCCGGTCGAGAACCGTCGCCCGAGCGTCCAGCACAAGCGCGGCCGGCAGCAGGCAGCGCAGCGTGCTGCCGACCAGGTTGCCGCCCACGGTGGCCGTGCGGCGTACGGCTCCGGTACCCACCGTGGCGGCCGCCCGGTGGAGGACCTCGGGCACGCGTTCGTCGATCCGGTTCAGCACCACGGCGGAGCCCAGCGCCCCGGGCGCGATCACATTGGCCTCCGGCAGGTTGCGCAACGACATGGCCCGCTCGGGGAATCCGTCGTTCTGCCAGCCGGCCCAGACCAGCGTCGCCCCGCCGACGGGCACCGCTCCCTCGGCGATGCATTCCTGCGCTTCGGACACGGACTCGGGCAGACGTAGCAGCACAGGAGCCGACCTGCTTTCTCGACGAGTTGGAGCTGAAGTGCACGGTGTCCCGGTCGAGGGACAGCCGACATGGCGCATTTTCCCCACGCGCGTGGAGGCGCGTACAGGGCTCACTGATCTACTACGTGCGCCCCCTCCGCTGCCGTCGCCTCGGACCTTCGGGGGAGGATGGGGGTTCCGGATTGGAGAGGTGCCACACTCGTGAGGAACGGTGGGGACGTGCAGCGGAACGAGTCCGCGCTGATCGTGCGGCACGCGCCGCCCGACGGCGTGGGTGCGGCGATCATGACTCTGCACGGCGGCCGCGAGCTCAGCCGTCGGACGGCGCGTCCCTGGCAACTGGCCGCGCTCCGTATGCACCCGGTTCTGCGGGCCGCCGCGTCTGCCTCACCTCCGGACACCCTGCTCGGGCAGGTCCGCTACCGGCACCGGGGCTGGAACAGCGCTGATCCCGCACATGACGCCCTGCGGGCGCTCGACGAACTTCAGCGGCTGGCGGGAGCAGTGCCCACTGTCCTCGTAGGGCACTCGATGGGAGCCAGGGCGGCCTTGCGGGCCGCTTCGCACCCGCTGGTGAGCGGCGTGCTGGCGCTCGCGCCGTGGTGTCCGCCGGAGGATTCGGCCGGCCACCTCGGTGGTGTGAGGCTGGTGGTCCTGCACGGTGACCGCGACCGCGTGACACCGCCCGCCGAATCGGCGGACTACGTGCACAGGGCCCGGGAGGCCGGGGCCCGGGCAGGCATGGTCCTGGTCAGGGGCGGAGACCATGCGATGCTCCGCCGCAGAGGCGAGTGGCATCGCGCCACGGCCGAGATCGTCGCTCACATACTGCAACCGGATCCGGGTACGGAGGGGCTGGCCGCCGAGGCCTGCGCGGCAAAGGACGCGATCCGCCTCTAGCCGGGCCGGAAGAGCGCCGTGCGGGCGGACGCACCCGAGTCGCGGCCCTGCCCGTCTCGTGCGAGCCTGAAGTGATGATCAGGTGACCGCCTTGCGCCTGCCTGTTCAGGGGGCACGGACGGGTGGCCGCCGGGCGGGGACGCTCGAAAGGGGCTGGCCCCATGATTCCTGTCACCGCGTCGCCTGTGCGTATCGAAGCGTTTCTCGATCCTCGGCTGTCCAGATGGCTGTGGCTGGTGAAGTGGCTCCTCGCCGTCCCGCACTACATCGTGCTGTTCTTCTTGTGGATTGCGTTCGTCTTCGTGACCGTCGTCGCGTTCTTCGCCATCCTGTTCACCGGCCGCTATCCCCGATCCCTCTTCGACTTCAGTGTCGGCGTGATCCGCTGGAACTGGCGTGTCAGCTACTACGCCCACACCGCGCTCGGCACCGACCGGTACCCGCCGTTCACTCTCGCCGAAGTGCCCGACTACCCGGCGCATTTCGACGTCGCCTACCCCGAGCGACTCTCCCGCGGCCTTGTCCTGGTGAAGTGGTGGCTGTTGGTGATCCCGCAGTACATCGTCGTCGGGATCTTCGTCGGTGGCTGGGGAGACGGGGACAGCTGGCGCGGCGTCGGTCTGGTTCCCTTCCTCTCCCTGGTCGCTGTGGTCATCCTGGCGTTCACCGCCCGTTACCCGGTGCACCTCTTCGACCTCCTGCTGGGCCTGGCCCGCTGGGTCGCAAGGGTGGCTGCTTATGCGGCGCTGATGACCGATGAGTACCCGCCGTTCCGCCTCGACCTGGGCGGGCAGGACTCCCCGCCGGCAATGACTCCGACGGGCGGTTCCGATCGGTAGTTCGGGAGTGCCGTGCCGGGCGCCGGGCGGGTTTCGCTCATGTCGCCGTGGGTCATCCGTGCGAGACGGTCAGCCCGTAGAACGCGACGCGTGCACCCTTCGTGGTGCTGTCCGAGGACGACTGGTTGTAGGAACCGGCCTTGAAGTACTGCTTGTACGGAAAGAACGAGGACGGTATCGCGTAGTGCGTGGTGCTGCCGTTGACGGTCAGGTCGATGGTGCGGCCGCCGGACACCGCGATCGTGTAACTCCAGGTCTTGCCGACGGAGACGTGCCCCACGGGGTGCAGGGTCTGACCGCCCGCGGGTGAGTCCTCCGTGCCGAGCACGATGTCGCCGCCGGCCCGGTAGTACAGCTCCACCAGGGGCTTGGTGGACGAGCCGCCGGATCCGAGGTGGATCTGGCCCACGCACACGTTCGAGGTCACGGACACCACGCGCAAGGTGGCGTCGAGCCGGTGACTGCCGCTCAGGGACCAGTCGGCGGCGCTGCCGTTGCGGTTCATCTCCCGCAGTTCGGAGCGGGCGTACTTGGAGTTGGGGGTGGTGACGCCCTTCTCGGGTGCCCAGAAGGTCATCGCACCGTCGCGGGTGTCCGTGTAGAAGTACGAGTCCTGGTAGCCGTTCGCTCCCTGGAGCCGGGAGGAGGGGATGGTGGTCGGTGAGCCGGGGGAGCCGACCGGCTCCTGCAACTGCCATACGGACAGGTCGAAGTTGCCGCCGGGTGCCACCTGCGGGTCGGCGGCGGTGGCGTTCCCGCCGCTGAGGACGGTCAGCGCGCCGACGAGGCCCGCGACGACGGCGGAGGGGAGGGCGTGGGGGCGAGTCATGTGGGGGGTCCTTCGCTCAGGAGGGGTTCCAGAGTTCATGTGGTTGAACGATGGGCGTCCTTGTGAACCCTTGTGTCGCGTGAACCTAAAGGTCTGAACCATTCGCGTCAAGGGGGGCGTCGGACTCCGGCGCGGTCACCAGCCGTGGGTGAGCAGGTCGCTCAGGCGAGTGCCCTGCCCCCAACGCCTGAGCGAGGAGCCGTCGAGCAGCCAGGTCTTGCCCTGACGACGTGCCCAACGGATGTCACGGTCTCTGAAAGTACCGCGGTGCACGACCAGTTGAAGATGCTGCGCACTGCTCCTGCCGTGCAGGTGAGGGTGCGGAAGGTCCTCGTCGGGGAGAGGCTCGGCGACCGGCCGGAAGGCCACGTCGAGCCGGCGGCCGCTGCGGTCCCGGGCGCACAGACGCGGCCGGTCCGGTGCGGGCAGCAGCCGTACCCGCCAGCCGTCCCGGCGCAGCATCCGGGCCACCGCCAACGCGAGTCCCTGCGTGTCGAGTTCGAGCAGTTCGCCGGGACTGTAGTACCCAAGACGGCGGCGGGCCGCCGGGCGTCGGCGCCGAACTCCGATCGCGACGAGGCAGACCAGGAGCGCAACTCCCCCGAGAGGAACGCCGATCCCGAGTGCGCGATATCCCGCGGCGAGCAGGGCGACCAGGGAGCACGCCGCTGCAACCACTCCGGTGAGCGCCGGTAGGACGTCGCGAAAACCGGGACCGCAGCGCCCCTGTGCTCGCAGGGATGCCACAGTGCGCCTGCGCAGTGTTCGGCGTGACGGTAAGGGGCTGGAGGTCCACCATCGTCGCGCCACAGTGCCGGCCCCCCCAACGCAGTCAGCCTCGACCTACGCGCAGGGATACCCAGTGCGCGCGGGAGAGGCTGACCGCGGGGAAGGGATCCGGCCACTCACGCTCTCGGCAGGAACGGTCAGCACGCCCCCTCGTCCTGCCAGGGACCCCAGTCGGAGGCGGCCGGCGCCTCGTTCTGGGTCCACCACTTGGCCTTCCAGTTGTGGTTGTTGTACGAGGCCTCGTCACCGGCGGTGTAGACCGCGCTCGAACTCCAGGCGGTCTTGCACCCGTTGGGTGTCGGCGTGGGTGTGGGCGTCGGTGTCGGCGTGGGAGTCGAGGAGGGAGGTGTGGCACCCGCGAACTTCACCGAGTACTTCGCGAAGTCCCAGGAGTTCTGCGCCACGCTGGAGCAAGTGCCGGAGGTGCGCCCGCCGTTGTCGACCGGGCTGCACTGACGGTCCCGGTTGAGGGACCAGAAGGTGAAGCGGTCCATGTTGTGGCTGGTGGCGTAGTCCAGCACGGTCTGGAAGTCGGCCTGCGTGAACATCTCGCCGGTGTCGCTGCGCCCGTTCATCCCGGAGAAGCCCTCATGGGCGTAGGCAGTCGCCTGGTCCCAACCGAACGTCGACTGGAGGATGGCGTTGAAGTTGGTGAGCGCACTCGTCTGCGAGGCCGCGCCGTTGAAACCGCCGTCGAACGGCATGATGGAGAAGTTGTTCGGGGTGAAACCCTGCGACTTCGCCTCCAGCAGCATCTGCTTGCCGAACCAACCGGTGCCGTCGGCCGTACCGGCCGTCGTGACGGACACGTACAGGCCCGGGTTGTTCTGCTGGAGTATCTTCGCGGCGCCGATCTCGTTCTTGATCGCCGCGGTGTTCTCGTACTCCGGCTCCTCGAGGTCGAAATCGATCGCGTGGAGGCCGTACTTGGTGATGACCTGCTGGTACGCGGCCGCCGTGGCCGCCGCGTCCGAGCATGCCTGGCCGAGCTTCGTGCCCCCGTACCCGCCGATGGAGACCGACACATCGCCGCCCTTGCCGCGGATGGTGTCGATGACGGACTGGACGGCGGTGTCCGAGGAGACGGGGGCGGTGCCGCCCCAAGTGGGCGAGCAGCCGCCGCCGTTGGGGGCGAGGACGAAGGCGAGCTGGAAGGCCTTGAGGCCCGTGGCGTCCATGATGGCGCCCGGGTCCGGCGGGTCGTTGTCCAGCGGCATCAGATAGGGGGCTGCCGCATACCAGCGGTTGCTGAGCGCGGCGGTCGCGCCCGAGGCGTTGCCTGCTATGAGGGCTGTGGTGCCCGCGGCGGCGAGTCCGACGGCGGCGGCTGCGCCCAGACATGCACGAAGACGTCTCACGGTGTGCCTCCGGTGGGGGTGGGGGAGTGCCCCAGCGTCCTGCCGTACCGGTGACCGCGTCCACGGTCTGGACTAGACCAAACAGCTTCTTGGTCTAGACCATGCAATTCCTTTGCCGTGCGTTATGGCGGATGTACGGTATTTCATGATCAGGGCAGTAGGTCCAGCAGCGTTGAGGAGCCCGTGTGAACTACTACGACCTCGGCAGCCACGGCCGACGCGTGACGACGTCGTCCTCCGACGCCCAGCTGTGGTTCGACCGTGGACTGAACTGGACCTACGCCTTCAACCACGAGGAGGCCGTGCGCTGTTTCGAGTCCGCAGCCGCGGCGGACCCCGGCTGCGCGATGGCCGACTGGGGCGTGGCCTACGCACTGGGCCCCAACTACAACAAGCCCTGGGAGTTCTTCGACGAGCATGAGCTGGCGCGCACGGTGGAGCGCACGCACGCGGCCGTCGAGCGCGCCCACGCGAAGGCGGCCGGCGCCACCGCGGTCGAGCAGGCCCTCATCGGCGCACTGCGCGCCCGTTATCCGCAGGACCGGGCCCCGGCCGTCGAGGACTGTTCCGTGTGGAACACCGCGTATGCCGACAGCATGCGAGCCGTCCATCGACTGGCCTCCGACGACCTCGACGTGGCCACCCTGTACGCCGACGCCCTGATGAACCTCACCCCCTGGCAGCTGTGGGACATCCGCACCGGCGAGCCGGCCGCAGGATCACGCACCACCGAGGCCAGGGCAGTGCTCGAGCGGGTGATCGCCACGGAGGCGGGCGCACGGCACCCGGGCCTGCTCCACATGTACATCCACCTGATGGAGATGTCCCCGACCCCCGAGGTCGCCCTGCCGGCCGGTGACCGGCTGCGCGGTCTGATGCCGGACGCGGGACATCTGCAGCACATGCCGTCCCATCTGGAAGTGCTCTGCGGCGACTACCGCCGTGTCGTCTCCGACAACACCGTGGCGATCGAAGCCGACGAGAAGTTCCACGCCAGGGCCGGGGCGATGAACTTCTACACCCTGTACCGCTGTCACAACCTCCACTTCAAGATCTACGGCGCGATGTTCCTCGGTCGCTTCCAGGACGCGATGGACACGGTCCACCGGCTCGAAGTGGCCGTGCCCGAGGAGCTGTTGCGTGTGCAGAGCCCGCCCATGGCGGACTGGCTGGAGGGTTTCCTCGCCATGCGGGTGCACGTGCTCATCCGATTCGGCCGCTGGGGCGACATCCTCGGCCTTCCGATGCCCGCCGACCCGCGGCTGTACTGCGTGAGCACGGCGATGCTGCACTACGCGCGCTCAGTCGCGTTCTCCGCCACGGGCCGCACGGACGAGGCCGACGCCGAGCGCGCACTCTTCCGCGCCGCGGTCGCCCAAGTCCCGGAGACCCGGATGCTGTTCAACAACACCTGCGCGGACATCCTCGCGATCGCCGCGGCCATGCTGGACGGGGAGCTGGACTACCGCAGGGGCCGGCACGAAGCGGCGTTCGCGGCACTGCGCCGGTCGATCGAACTGGACGACTCACTTCCGTACGACGAGCCGTGGGGGTGGATGCAGCCCACCCGGCACGCGTACGGCGCACTGCTCCTCGAACAGGGCCTGGTCGCGGAGGCCGAGGCCGTCTACCGGGCCGACCTCGGCCTCGACGACACCCTGCCGCGCGCCCAGCAGCACCCGGCCAACGTCTGGGCCCTGCACGGCTTCCACGAGTGCCTCGTCCGGCTCGGCAAGGAGGGCGAGGCACGGATCGTCGCCCAGCAGCTGAAGATCGCCACGGCGACGGCGGACGTACCGATCGAGGCGTCCTGCTACTGCCGGCTGGAGACCGTTTCGGGTTCCGCGACCCGGGACGATTGCTGTGCGGGGGAGGACTGAGCGGCGTGGAGCGCTCTCCTTCGCGTGCCACTCGGACGACGTAATCCCCCCAACTCGGCAACTTCCCACAGGCGTTCACGCACCTGGCGCTGATCGGGGCGGGAGGCGAGCCCCTCTGGTCGTCCGGCAGGTCCTATTCCTTCTCCTTCATCAGGACGATGTCGAAGGTCGTCGAGGTCCAACTGCCTTTCGGGCGACGGCCGTCCGGTGCCGGTGTGCCTGCCAGGTGACGTTCGAAGGGGCGGATGAGCGACTCCTTCACGCCGAACACCGAGTCGCCGGCCAGCAAGGGGTCGCCCGCGACGAAGATGTGCGTGATCAGCGGGTGGAAACCGGGCGCCGTCACCTTGAAGTGGAGGTGCGGTGCCCGCATCGGGGAGCGGCCGGCGTGGTGCAGGAGCCGCCCGACGGGGCCGTCGTCGGGGATCGGATACGGCGTCGGGGTGAGCCCCCAGAACCGGTAGCCGCCCTCGGCATCGGTGAACAGGTGCGCGCGGCCGGCCAGGGCACCGTCGTCGTACTGGACGTCGTACATCCCGTCGTCGTCGGCCTCCCACACCTCGACACGTGCCCCAGCGACCGGCTTCCCCTCGGTGTCCGTGACCCGGCCGGCGACCCATGACGGTTCGCCGGTCGCGCCGCCCGCGATGTCGCCGCCGGGTTCGATCTCGGGTGAGTCCTGGACGAAGAAGGGGCCGAGGACCGTGGACTCCGTCGACTCTTCGAGGCCCGGTTCGTTCACCGCGACGGTGAGCATGGAGATGCCGAGGACGTCCGAGAGGAGGACGAACTCCTGGCGGGTGTCGGTGGTGATGTGACCGGCCGCGGTGAGGAACCCGATCGCCGCGCCCCATTCGTCGTCGGTGAGCCTCGTCTCGCGTACGAACGCGTGGGCGTGCCGGACGAGCGCCTGCATGACCTCGCGGAAGCGGTCGTCCTTCGCGGAGTCGAAGCTCGCGACGACCTTGTCGGTCAGTTCCTGTTCAGTCATCGGTGGGCCCTCCAGTGGGAAGGGGGACTGGTACCGGCGTGTCACCGCGCCATGCGCGCCCCAGCAGCTCGCGCATCTCGTCGCGGGTCACCCGGCGCGGGTTGGTGTCCGGCACCTGTGCCACGACCAGGTCGGCGGCTCGGTCGAGTTCCTCCTCGGCGAGCCCCAACTCCCGCAGTGAACACGGGGGTTCGAGGCTCGCGTAGAGGTCGAGCAGTGCGCCGAAGGGATCCGTCGGTGAGTCGAGCGCCGCACCGAGGTGGCGTGCCGCCCCGGGCGCCGCGGGCAGGTTGAGGCCGACCACGTGGGGCAGGACCACCGAGTGCAGGGCGGCGTGTTCGAGGTCGTACGCACCGCCGAGGACGTGGCACACCTTGTGGTGCAGCCCGGAGCCGGCCCCGGCGAAGGCGACCGCCCCGAGGTAGGTGCCGAAGAGGATCTCGCGGCGGGCCGCGACGTCCTGGCCGTCGGCGACGATGCGCGGCAGCGCCGAGGCCAGCGACCGGACGCCCTCGACGGCCAGCGCGGAGCTGATCGGATTGCGCCGTGGCGCCCACCACGCGTCGACGCAGTGGGCGAGCGCGTTGAGCCCCGATGTCACCGACAGGCGCGTCGGCAGCGACAGCATCAGCGTGGCGTCGTACACGACGACCCGGGGGAGCACCTTCGGGTCGACGCCGGTGCGCTTGTGGCCGTCCTCGGTCAGGCCCCAGACGGGGGTCGCCTCGGAGCCGGCGTAGGTCGTGGGGACGGCGAGGATCGGCAGCCCGGTGGTGAGCGCCGCCGCTTTGGCGGTGCCCGTCGTCGATCCGCCGCCGACGCTCAGCAGCAGGTCGGCGTCGTGCTCGCGGGCGGCCGCCCGCACGGCCTCGGCCATTTCGGCCGGCACATGCGGACGGACGCTACCGAAGACCGCCACGACGGGGACGTCCTTGCAGAGGTCCTCGGCCAGGGCCCGCTCCCCGTCGGCCGCGATCACCAGGACCCGGCTCGCGCCGAGCCCGGTGACCTCGGCCGCCACGTCCTGGCGGGCGGTACCCGAGCCGAAGACGACCCGCTGCCCCCAGGACTCGTAGACGACCTGCGTCATGCGGTCACCGCTCGCAGGCGAGGTACGGAGCCCGCCGCGATCGCCCCGACGAGGGCCGGTACGGCGAAGGCGTAGAAGGCCCACTCGATGTCGGCACCCGAGCTGAGGACGAACGCGCCCAGGGACGGTCCGACGATCGCACCGAAGCGGCCGATCGACAGGGCCCACGCGAGGCCGTTGCCGCGCAATGCGTCCGGGTAGCGCGTCACGATGAACGCGTTGCCGAGGATCTGCGAGCCGATGAACCCGAATCCGCTGATGAACATGAGCACGAACATGACGGGCGTCGGCGGGCGGGTGCTCATCGCGAGCAGGCTCAGGGTGCCGACCAGGAACGCGACGACCACCACGCGCTTGGCGCCCAGCGCGTCCGCGACCCGGCCGCCGACGATGGCACCGACCCCGACGCCCAGCCACATGGCCGCCGTCTGCAGCAGCGCCGAGCCGAGGGAGAAGCCCGCGGCCTGCATGATGCTGGGCAGCCAGGTGCTGATGCCGAAGACGAGGAGCAGTCCGCAGAAGGACATGGCCCAGAAGAGCACCGTCGAGACCGCGAACCCGCCCGTCAGCAGCGAGCCGATGCCGAGCATGCGGCCCGGGTCCGATGTCGGCGACGCGTCCGACGCGCCGAGGCCCAGCCGCTCCTCGACCACGCGCGCTTCGGCGGTCCGGCCCGTACGGCTGAGGTGGAAGGGGCTCTCCGGGAGCCGCAGCACGAGCGGTACGGCCAGGAACACGGGGAGCACGCCGATCACGTACAGCCAGCGGTACGAGACGTCCGGCAGCAGGGCGGTGCCGAGCAGCGGGGAGAGCAGGGCGCCGGCCGCGTAACCGCTCATGATCAGCGCGACGTTGCGGCTGCGGCGGCCGGGCTCGCTGAGGTCGGCGACGTACGCGTTGATCGTCGGCAGTACGACGCCGAGGCCGAGGCCGACCACGAGGCGTCCGGCTCCGAAGGACGGGACGCCACCGGCGAACGTACAGGCCACCATCCCGAGCGAGAACACGGTGGTGCCGACGAGCAGAAGCTTGCGCGGGCCGGTGCGGTGGACGAGCGCCCCCGCGAGGGCCGCGCCGATCAGCATCCCGATGCCGACGAGCGAGCCGATGGTGCCGGCCTCCGCCTTGTCGATGCCGAGCGAGGGATCGCCGAGGATCGCGGGCACGGTGACGCCGTACACGGCGAGGTCGTAGCCCTCGAGGGACGCGACGACCCAGGCGGCGAGCAGCATGAACGTGCTCGGGGAGATTCTGCTGACCTGCGGACGTATCGCGGTCCGAGCGGACTGCGTGGACTGCGTGGACTCAGTGGTCATGGCCGGATCCCTTCTCCGACTGTGGCAGGAGCCTGCACCGGCTCGACTGCTGTGGCAAGTGTGGTGAGAAGTGCCGGGATGTCCGAGAGGACTCCCGCGGTGCCGAGGATGTAGAAGTCGGGCCGCCACAAAACGGCTGCGCGGCCGGTCTCGTCGAACCAGCGCCCGTAGACGCCGCCGACATCGGTGAGCCCCTCCGTGGTGAGGCGGCGGTCGGTGAGGTGGTGGACGGCCACGCCGAGTCCGGCGGCGAGCTCGGTGGTCGTGGGGTCGAGAGAGGCGCCCTCGCGGCCGTCCACGAGGAGGACGAATCCGTGGCCCAGGACCTCGTCGAAGAGTCCCTCGGTGCCCTGCGACTCCACCCGGCCGTGCGGCATCAGATGGCCTGCCTGCGGGGACCCGTCGTGCAGGCCCGGTCCGAGGCCGGGGAAGCGCATCTTGTCGGGCCGCCCGTCCGCCTCGCGCTGGGCGATCAACCGCGCGTCGCGCTCGGCGGCGGCCACCGGGTCGCGCATCGTCTGGACGCGGCCGAGCTCGATGCCCTTGGCGATGATGGCCCGCACATGCGGCTCGCGTTCGCTCTGGTAGGTGTCGAGGAGCGCGTCGTCGGCACCCCGCAGCACGGCGTCCAGCTTGAACGCGAAGTTCTGGGCGTCCCGGATGCCCGAGCACATGCCCTGCCCGAGGAAGGGCGGCATCTGGTGGGCCGCGTCCCCGGCGAGCAGGATCCGGCCGGTGCGCCAGCGTTCCGCGACGAGCGAGCGGAAGGTGTACGTGGCGACGCGGACCAGCTCGGCCTGGCCGCGGTCGAGGTAGCCGGCGACCCGCGCCCACACCCGCTCCGGGTCCCGCTCGACGGGGAAGTCCTCCTCGGAGTCGAGCATGAAGCTGAACCGGTGGTGTTCGGGGCCCAGCGAGATGATCGAGATCGGCTGCTCGGGGTCGCAGACCTGGCGGGCCTTCGGGACGTCCGAGGGGCCGGTCAGACGGAAGTCGCAGACCATCCACGGCTCGGAGAACCCGTAGTCCTCCTGCCCGATGCCGAGCCGGCCGCGGGTGAAGCTGTTGCCGCCGTCGCAGGCGACGACGTACCGGGCGGATACGGCGGTGTCGCTGCCCTCGACCTGGATGTCCACGCCGTGGTGCGTGCTGTGCAGGTCGGTGACCCGCGCGTCCATGCGGATCTCGACGTTCCCGAGACCGCGGACCAGGCCGTCGAGGGCGTCCTCCAGGTAGGGCTGGTACATCATGTACCACTCCGCCCAGCCCTGGCCGCCGACGGCCGCGAAGTCGTGCTCGATGAGGAGCTCGCCCGCACGGTTGCGCCACTCGTAGTTCCGCTGGACGTGCAGGGTGGGCAGCAGAGCGCGGGAGATGCCGAGGCCGTCGAAGGTCCGCATCGTCTCGTCGTCGAAGATGGCGGCGCGCGGAAGGTTGTAGAGGGTCGGGTAGCGCTCCAGGACGACCACGTCGTGGCCCGCCTGCCCGAGCAGCGCCGCGGTGACCATGCCCACGGGCCCGTACCCGATGACGGCTACGTCGTACACGTGTGTCTCCTCCCGCTCAGACACCCGCGAACGCGGGTGCGGAGGTGAGACCGAGCAGCTTCTCGGCGTTCTGGTGGCCGATCTTGAGCCGGTCGGCGTCGCTGATCGGGGCGCCCCGCAGGAACTTCGTGGCCGTCGCGATGTCCTCGAAGGGGTAGTCCGTGCCGAAGAGGATGTGGTCGGCGCCCATCGAGAGCAGGGCGGTGAGCAGCGGGGCGGGGGAGCAGACGCCGCTGGTCGTGATGTAGAGGTTGTGCCGGATGTACTCCGAGGGCCGGCCGCGCCTCAGCTCGATGCCGTGGTGGGCGTGGAAGTCCCAGCGGGAGTCCATGCGCCACATCACGTACGGCAGGCCCTCTCCCATGTGTCCGAGCAGCAGCTTGGCGTTCGGGAAGTCGTCGAAGACGCCGCCGAAGATCAGACGCAGGACGTGGGTGGCGGTGTCGACGCCCCAGCTCCACATCGGCCCGACGAGTTCGGGGTGCCCGGAGAGCACGTGTGCGGTGTCGACGCCGTTGGCCGGGTGCAGGTAGAGCGGCACATCGAGGTGCTCGGCGCGCTCCCAGACGACGCGCAGGGCGGGGTCGTCGAGGTACCTGCCGTGCGTGTGCGCGTTGACGAGGGCCCCGCGCAGGCCGAGTTGGGTCACCGCGCGTTCCAGCTCGTCGGCCGCGGCCTTGGGATCCTGGAGGGGCAGGGCGGCGAAGCCGGAGAAGCGGTCGGGGTGCTCGGCGATGACGCCGGTGAGGAAGTCGTTGACCGTGATCGCCTGGCGTACGGCGGCGGCCGGGTCCTTCTCCGCCTGCAGGCCGGGGGAGTTGAGCGACAGCACCTGCATGTCCAGGCCTGCGGCGTCCATGTCGTCGAGGCGTTCCTCGGTGAGGTCGAGGAGGCGGCGGGAGGCTTCGGCCCAGGCGCCGGGCTGGGCGATGGACGCGGTCGACGCGCCATGGCCCACCAGGTCGGGGGTCACGAAGTGCTCTTCGAGGCCGATCAGCTTCATTGCGGAGTTCTCCTCGGGTGATCTCGTACGCGTCTGCGGTCGAGGTCGCATGTGCGGGGGTGTGGCGGCGCCCGGCTCGGTGTGATGGGCCGGGGCGGATGAGATGCGCGGGTGTGTGCGCTGAAGAACGAGCGGCTCCGGGCGGCTGCGAAACGGACCGCCGGTGGGGCGGGGCAGCCGGGGGAGGTGACTGCCACCGCTCTCGCAGTTCACCAGAACGTAACGCGTTCTGCAATAGTGAATGTCAGATATGTTTGCGATCAGAGGTCGGCGCTCGTCGCGCCGATAGGCTGCATACCTTCGTCCACCTGCAAGGGAGTGCTGCGCTGTGACCACGACCGACCCCAAGGAGAACGGGGAGCGTCAGGGCATCCAGTCCGTCGAGATGGCGATGCGGGTCCTGCTGGCGCTGGAGAGCGGCGGTGGTGCGCTGAGCCTGTCGGCGATCGCGCAGGCGAGCGGCATGCAGCCCAGCAAGGTGCACCGCTATCTCGTCAGCCTCGGCCGCATCGGCCTGACCTCGCAGGATCCCGCCTCGGGCCTCTACGACTTCGGGGCCGCGATGCGCCGCCTGGGCGCCGAGTCGCTGCGCCGCACCAACGAGGTGGCGGTGGCGGGCGGCCACGCGATGCAGCTGCGCGACCGCACCGGCCACTCCGTGAACCTCGCGGTCTGGGGGGACCGCGGCCCGATCGTGGTGAGCTGGGCGTACGGCACCCGCCCGCTGCCCCTGACGGTGCGCGTCGGCGCCACGCTTCCCCTGCTCACGTCGTCGGTCGGCCAGGTGTTCCTGGCCCATCTGCCCGAAAGCCTCACCGACGAGGTACTGGGCGGAGAGCTCCGCGGCAAGGAGGCGGAGTGGACGAGCGAGCGCCTCGCGGCCACCCGGGCCAAGGTCCGCGAGGACGGGCACATCGTGACGCACAGCGGGGTCATCCCGGGCATCATCTCGGTCGCCGCGCCCGTCTTCGCGGCCAACGATCCGCTGCCGCTCGCCGTCTCCGTAGTGCTGCCCGAGAGCCTGGGCACACCGGAGCACCTCGCCGAGGTCACCCGCGAACTGCACGACGCCGTGGCCGCGGCGTCGCACGAGCTCGGGTATCTGTCGTAGTGCCCTATGCGACGGGGCGCGGGCCGGCCACCTCGTCGAAGTGGGTCTCGGCCGACGGGCCGAGGATCTCGTGGGCCTCCAGGAACATCTCGTGCGCCTCGTGGCCCACCCAGCCCGCCGGGAGGAGCTCGGTCGGCAGGGCCGGGTCGCGGAAGGGGAACTTGCGGTAGTCGTACGTCAGCCGCATGCGCTCGACCAGCGCCTCCTCGGGGCTGAGGTGCCCGGCCCGGTACGACGGCATCCGGCCTCGATAGGTGCGCAGCAGCTCCCGGTAGTCCTCGTTGAGAACAGCCAGGTCCCAGCTGCGTGCCGCCATCTCGCGGTCGACGGGCAGCCCTCCGGACTGGCAGCGCAGGGTGTCCAGGCGAATGGCCGGCTCGTCCGCGAACTTCTCCCGCACCTGCTGGAGCCGGTCGTGCGGGGAGACGTACGTGGACGGGGCCAGGGGGCCGAAGCCCAGCCAGGCCAGCTCCTTGCGGATGCGGTCGCGGGTGCCGCGCTCGGACTCGGGGACCGAGTAGATGACCATGTACCAGTGCCGGTCCCAGTCGGACGGGGCACGGTCGAAGATGCGTGAGCGGCCCTCGTCCAGGAGCTGGAGGCTGCGCTTGTTGAGCGCGTAGAGCGTCTCCCTGCCCTCACGTCGAACGTCGAACCAGCCCTCCTTGCGCAGCCGCGCGAGGACCACCCGCACCGTGCTCTCGCCGACACCGAAGCAGCCCATCAGTGTGCTGAGGGTGCGCAGCCGGGCGGCGCCCCCGCGGTAGCGGACGTAGTCGCCGAACAGGTCGAAGACGATCGATCGAGGCTTCACGGAATCGACTATGTCACACGGACGGTCGTCGTGAGGATGAGCTGTTCGACCGAGATAACTCATGTTCCTGCCGTGTGAGCGGCCTCAATGAAGCGCAACAAATTATTGACGCCCGTGCATCTATTGACACAGGATGCGTCCGGGCCTGAGTCTGGGCCTGTACTCGACGTGGAGGCGGAAGCCATGGTTTCTCGGATCGCTGTTGTGGGAGGCGGCCCCGGTGGGCTGTTCTTCGCGGCGCTCATCAAGCAGGCCGATCCGTCGGTCGAGGTGACGGTCTTCGAGCGGAACCGCGCGGAGGACACCTTCGGCTTCGGCGTGGTGTTCTCGGACGCGACGCTGGCCGCCATCCACGAGGCGGATCCCGTCCTGCGCACCGCGCTCGCGGACCACGGCCGGCACTGGGACGACATCGAGGTGCGGCTGAAGGCGCAGCGGATCCGCTGCGGCGGCAACGGCATGGCCGCCATCACCCGCAAGACCCTGCTCCAGCTGCTGCACGAGCGGGCCGAGGAGGTCGGGGTCGAGCTCCGGTTCAACCACGAAATCCCGGCGGATCCCGCCGAGTTGGCCGACTACGACCTGATCGTGGCCGCCGACGGCGCGAACTCCCGGTTCCGTGACCGGCTCGCCGACGTGCTGGTGCCGGAGGTCGAGGTCGCGACCGCCAAGTTCATCTGGTTCGGCACGGACTACCTCTTCGACGGCCTGACCTTCGTGCACGAGCACGGCCCGCACGGGACCTTCGCCGTGCACGGCTACCCGATCAGCGACAGCGTCAGCACCTTCATCGTCGAGACCGACGAGGAGTCCTGGCGACGGGCCGGGCTCGACGAGTTCGACACCGCACAGCCGCCGGGCCCGAGCGACGAGAAGACCAAGGCGTATCTGGAGAAGCTCTTCGCCGAGCAGATCGACGGACACGAACTGCTGGTCAACAACTCCCGCTGGGGCAACTTCCGCACCCGCCGCACCCAGCGCTGGCACAGCGGCAACGTCGTTCTGCTCGGCGACTCCGCGCACACCGCGCACTTCTCCGTCGGCTCCGGCACCAAGATGGCCATGGAGGACGCCGTCGCCCTCGCCGACAGCCTCCTCGCCCACCGCGACGACCTGCCGAGCGCCCTGGGGGCGTACGAGGCCGTGCGGCAGCCCTCGGTGGCGAAGATCCAGCGCTCCGCCCGGCCGAGCCTGTCCTGGTGGGAGCACTTCGGGCGCTACCACGACGCCTTCGAACCGACGCAGTTCGCCTTCCACTTCATCTCGCGCAGCATCGGCAAGGAACGGATCGCGCGCCGCGACCCGGACTTCGTCGAGCAGGTCGTACGGGACTGGCGGGCGGCGCACGAGGGGCTCGATCCCCTGGCCACTCCCTTCCGGGAGTTCGGCGGACGGCGGCTGACCTCCGAGGAGCTCGCGGCGTTGCGCACCGAAGGGTGCCTGTGGCTCACCGCGCCGGACGGCGAGGCTCAACTGCCCGATGTCTACGACGAGTTGGCCGACGTTCTGAGCGGCGACACGCCCCCGGACCTGGTCGCCGTACGGGGCGGAACCTCGCTCACCCGGTCGCTGCTCGCCGAGCAGGCCCGGCTGGTGCACGGCGTGCCCGCGCTGATCGTGGAGGACGGAATGGACGACGACCGGGCCGAGACGCTGCTGCTGTCCGGGCGTGCCGACCTGGTGGCGGAGGAGCAGGCATGAGCACCGACCTGACGCCGATGTTCGCGCCCGAGGGCGTGGTCGTGATCGGCGCCTCACGGCAGAGCGGCAAGCTGGGCGCCGCCATGGCCCGCTCACTGGCCCCCTTCTCCGGCGCCCGTGCCCTCGTCAACTCGCGGCGCCCGGAACCCGACGAGGGCGTGTACGCCTCGGTCGCCGAAGCCGCCGCGCACACCGACGGACGCCTCGACCTGGCCGTTCTGTGCGTGCCCGCGGCAGGCTGCGCCGACGCGCTGGCCGAGGCGGCCGCCGCCGGCTGCCGTGCCGCGCTGGTCTGCGCCGGCGGTTTCGGCGAGGCGGGCCCGGAGGGCGAGGAGTACGCGAAGGCACTGCTCCGCGTGGCCCAGGAGACGGGGATTAGGCTGCTCGGCCCCAACACCTCCGGCTTCTTCGCCCCCCACCTCGGACTGACGGCCAGCTTCGTGCCCGCCGCGGGGCAGCTTCCCGCCGGGGACATCGCGGTGGTCGCGGCCAGCGGCGGCGTCAACCACGCGCTCTCCTTCGACCTGGTCGCCGCCGGAAACGGGATCAGCCTCGGCGTCGGCATCGGGGCCGGCCTCGACGTCACCGCCGCGGACGTCCTGGCACACCTCGCGGGGGACGGCCGTACGACAGCCGTCGCCGTGCATGTGGAGACGGTGCCGGACGGGCCACGGCTGGTCGAGGCCGTACGCCTGGTGGCCGCAGTCAAGCCGGTCGTGGCCCTGGTCGTCGGCCGCAGCGACGTCGGCGACTTCGCCCGGTCGCACACCGGAGCGCTCGCCACTTCCTGGCGTACGACGCGCGCCGCGCTCCGGCAGGCCGGTGCGGTGGTCGTCGACGACGAACGGGAGATGGTGGACGCGCTCACGGCCCTCTCCCGTATCCAGTTGCGCGCCCATCCGGACCCGGGACTCGGCATCGTGACCGCCCAGGCCGGTCCGGGGCTGCTGCTCGCGGACCGTGCGGGCACCGACGGCATCCGGATGCCGGAACTGGCCGAGACGACACAGGACACCCTGAGCGGACTGCTGCCCCCGCTGACCTACCAGCGCAACCCGGTCGACACCGGCCGTCCCGCCGAGACCTTCGCCCGCGTCCTCGCCGCCACGGCCACGGACGCGGACGTGGACCTGCTCGCTGTCTACGCCCTCACCGAGCCCGACAGCGTCGACCTCGCCTCGGCCGCGCAGGACGCCGGCCTCGGCGCGGACTCCCCGGCCGTGGTGGTCGTCGGAGGCCTGCCCGAGGACGTGGCCGAACAGCGGGCGCGGCTGCACAAGGCGGGGATTCCGGCGCTGACCGGACCGGCTTCGGCCGCCAACGCCGTACGGGCGCTGGTGACCCATGCGCGGCAGCGGGCGGTGCGGACCGATGCGCCCTTGCGGGCGACGACCGCCTCCGTGCCGTCCGGCCCGCTGGACGAGGACGCCGCCAAGACGTACCTCGCGGCACTGGGTATCCGCACCCCGGATCGCGTCGCCTGCGACTCCCGCGCCCACGCCCACTACGCCCTGCGCCTGCTGGGCGGGCCCGTCGCGGTCAAGGTGCTCGATGCCGCGATCCTCCACAAGACGGAGATCGGCGGAGTCCACCTGGGCGTGCGCACCCCCGACGAACTCGACGCGGCGCTGGACGCCATCGGCCCCGGACGCCGCTACCTGGTCGAGGCGATGGCCCCGGCCGGTGTCGACCTCGTGCTCGGTGTGCGACGGGATCCCGTGTTCGGGCCGGTCGTCCTCGCCGGGCTGGGGGGCACGGCCGCCGAGGCTCTCGCCGACGTGGCGATCCGGCTCGCCCCGCTCTCCGCCGCCGAAGCCGCCTCGATGCCCGACGACCTGGCCGCCCGGGCTCTGCTCGACGGCTGGCGCGGCGGGCCGGTGCTCGACCGGGCGGAGTTCGGGCGGGTCGTTTCGGCACTCGCCGTCGCTCTGGCCGCGAGTCCGGACACCGCCGAGATCGAGATCAACCCCCTGCGACTCACCGCCGACGGGCTCATCGCCCTGGACGCCGTGATCGTGCACACGGCCGACCGCACCTGAGGAGAACGACCATGCCAAGGACGAGCAGCAACGGCGCTGTCCCCTGGCCCGTGGAGTACGCCGAGCGCTACACCGCGAAGGGTTACTGGGAAGGCCAGGCCATCGGCGACCGCCTCCACTCCGTCGGCGACACGACTCCCGACGCGGTCGCGCTCGTCGACGGCGACCGGCGGCTGACATACCGTCAACTCGCCCAGCGGGCGGACGCCGTGGCGCTGCGCCTGGCCGCGCTCGGGCTCCGCCCGGACGACCGGCTCGTCGTGCAGCTGCCCAACACCGCCGAGTTCGTGATCCTGGTCCACGCCTGTCTGCGCCTCGGCGTCATCCCGGTGATGGCGCTGCCCGGACACCGCAGACACGAGGTCGGCTACCTGGTCGAGCACAGCGAGGCGGTCGCCGTCGCCGTACCCGACCACCTCAAGGGCCATGACCACCAGGCGATGGCGTTCGAGATCGCCGCGGACTCGCCAACTCTCCGACATGTTCTCGTCCTTGGCGACAAGGTCGGCGACGACGCCGTGGACCTGCGGGAGTTGTGCGCCGCACCCGGCACGGCCGCGGACCGGGCCGCCGTGGACGCCTACCGGCCCGACAGCCGCTCGATCGCCGTCTTCCTGCTCTCCGGCGGCACCACCGGGCTGCCCAAGCTCATCGCCCGCACACACGACGACTACGTCTACAACGCCCGCCGCAGCGCCGAGGTCTGTGAATTCGGCCCCGACACGGTCTACTTCGCGGCCCTCCCGCTCGGCCACAACTTCCCGCTCGCCTGCCCGGGCCTGCTCGGCGCCCTGCTGAATGGCGGCCGGGTGGTCCTGGGCTCGCCCAACCCGGAGAAGGCGTTCCCGCTGATCGAGCGCGAGGGCGTCACCGCGACCGCCCTGGTCCCGGCCATCGCCCAGCGCTGGCTGGACCACCACCGGGAACACCCAGGCGTCGACCTCAGCTCCCTGCGCGTCCTCCAGGTCGGCGGCTCCCGCCTCGCCGACCACGTCGCCCGCCGCGTCCGCCCCGAACTGGGCTGCACCCTCCAGCAGGTGTTCGGCATGGCGGAGGGCCTGCTCAACTACACACGGCTGGACGACACCGAGGACGTCATCTGTACGACGCAGGGGCGCCCCATGTGCGAGGACGACGAGCTCCTCGTGGTCGACGAACTGGGCAACCCGGTCCCCGACGGGATCCCGGGCGTACTGCTCACCCGCGGCCCCTACACCCCGCGCGGCTACTACCGCGCCCAGGAGCAGAACGCCCGAGCGTTCACCGAGGACGGCTGGTACCGCACCGGCGACATCGTGCGGCTGCTGCCCGACGGCAACCTCGTCGTCGAGGGCCGCGACAAGGACATGATCATCCGGGGCGGGGAGAACATCTCAGCCGAGGAGATCGAGAACTTCGCCTACCAGACCCCCGGTATCGCCCGCGCCGCCGCCGTGGCGATGCCCGACGACCGACTCGGCGAGCGCGTCTGCCTCTACGTGGTGCCGGAACCGGGCCGCACCGTGGCTCTCGACGACATCCACCACGTCATGGAGGCCGCGGGCATCGCCCGCTTCAAGTTCCCGGACCGGCTGGTGACCGTCCCCGAACTCGCCGCCACCAAGGTCGGAAAGATCGACAAGAAGGCCCTGCGCGCCGACATCGTGCGCCGCATCGACGCCGAAGGAACCCCCGATGACCAGTGACTCCGTCATAGCCCCCGAGGAGACGGACCCCGAACTCCGCAAGCTGTACGACGGATTCGCGGCGGCCGGCCTCATCCCCCTGTGGACCGAGATCGGCAACCTCATGCCGCTCACCCCGCAGCCCGAGGCCGTCCCGCACGTCTGGCCCTGGGACACCCTCCTCCCGCTCGCCCGCCGGGCCGGCGACCTCGTGCCGGTCGGACGCGGTGGCGAGCGCCGCGCGATCGCGCTCGCCAACCCCGGCCTGCCCGGCCGGCCGTACGCAACTCCCAACCTGTGGGCGGCAGTTCAGTACCTCGGCCCGCGCGAGGTCGCCCCCGCGCACCGCCACTCCCAGGGCGCCTTCCGGTTCATCCTGGAGGGCGAGGGCGTGTGGACGGTCGTCAACGGCGACGCGGTCGAGATGCGCCCCGGCGACCTGCTGCTCACCCCGTCGATGCACTGGCATGGCCACCACCACGTCGGCGACGCGCCGATGGTCTGGCTCGACGGCCTCGACATCCCGCTCGTGCACCGCCTGGACGCCGGGTTCTTCGAGTTCGGCGAGGACGGGGTCTCGGACCGCTCGACCCCCTCACGGGCGCGCAACGAACGCCTGTGGGGCCACCCCGGCCTGCGCCCGATCTCGGCCGACGACAGCCCCAACTCCCCACTCATGGCCTACCGTTGGGCCGACACCGACGACGCACTCACCGCCCAGCTGGAGCTGGAGGACGAGGGGCACCCCGGCGTCCTGGAGCCCGGCCACGCCGGGATCCGCTTCACCAACCCCGCCACCGGCCGCGACGCCCTCGCCAGCCTGCGCACCGAAATGCATCGCCTGCGCCCGGGCACCACCACCGCGACCCGCCGCACGGTCGGCTCGTCCGTCTGGCAGGTCTTCCGCGGCAGCGGCACCGTCACTCTCGACGACCGCGAGATCGAGGTGTCCGACGGCGACCTCATCGCCGTCCCCTCCTGGTGCGCCCTGACCATCGCCGCCGACACCCGGCTCGACCTGTTCACCTTCAACGACGCGCCCCTCTACGAGGCGCTCAACCTCGCCCGCACCGAAACACTCGCCCGCACCGAAACGACCGGGAGCACGCCCTCATGAAGCTCGCCACCATCCGCACCGCCGACGGCACGGCGGCCGTCCGCCTCGACGGCGACCGTGCCGTGGAGACCGGAGTCGGCGACGTCGCCGCCCTGCTGCGCCGCCCCGACTGGCGCGCGTACGCGGCAGCCGCCGACGGTCCGGCGCACGACGTGGCGGCCCTCGACCTCGCCCCGGTCGTCACGACCCCCGCCAAGATCTTCTGCGTGGGCCACAACTACCGCACCCACATAGCGGAGATGGGCCGCGAGATGCCCTCCTACCCCGCCCTCTTCGGCAAGTTCGCCAACGTTCTGCTCGGCGCCCGCGACGACATCGTCCACCCGGGGGAGACCGAGGAACTGGACTGGGAGGCCGAACTCGGCTTCGTCATCGGCTCGCAGCTGCGCCGCCGGGCCACCAAGGAGGAGGCGGCGGCCGCGATCGCCGGCTACACCGTCGTCAACGACATCTCCATGCGGGACTGGCAGTGGCGCACCCCGCAGTGGCTGCAGGGCAAGGCGTGGGAGGCCAGCACGCCGGCCGGACCCTGGCTGGTGACCGGCGACGAGATCGACGACGCGGCCGACCTGGAGATCCGTCTCGAGGTCGACGGCGAGGTCATGCAGCGCTCACGCACGTCCGATCTGCTGTTCAGCCCGGCGGACATCGCCGCGTACCTGAGCACGTTCACGACCCTGGAGCCGGGCGATCTCGTCCTCACCGGTACCCCGGGCGGGGTGGGCGCGGCCCGCGACCCGAAGGTCTTCCTGAAGCCCGGGCAGGTGGTACGCACCGTGGTCGAGGGTGTCGGGGAGTGCGTGAACACGGTCGTCGAGGACAAGGCGTGAGAGACCCGAAACGGGTCCTCGGGTGGGTCGAGGACGGACAGTGCCGACTCCAACAGGCGGTCGACGCGCTGTCGGCGGACGAGGTCACCGCACCGTCGGCGCTGCCCGGCTGGACCCGCGGCCATCTGCTCACCCACCTCGCCCGCAACGCCGACGCCCTCGTCAACCTGCTGACCTGGGCCCGGACGGGCATCCCGACACCCATGTACACCTCACCGGACCAGCGCGTCACGGACATCGAGGCGGGTGCCGGACGGCCTATGGCCGAACAGCAGGCGGACGTACGGGAGTCCGCCGCCCGCTTCTGGAAAGCCGCCGAGGCCCTGTCGGACGACGCCTGGTCAGCCACCGTCGTCAGCGGGCAGGGCCGCGAGATCCCGGCGTCCGAAGTGCCGTGGCTGCGCGCCCGCGAGGTCTGGATCCACCTGGTCGACCTGCGGGTGGGCGTCGGAATGGACACACTGCCAACCGACCTCGCCTGGGCCCTCGTACGCGATGTGGCCGGATGGATGTCGGCCCGCCTCGACCCGGGTATCGGCGCCGAGTTGAGGGCGGAGGGCCACGGCACTGTCGCGCTGGGAACGCCGTCCGCCGGAGGCACCGTCATGGGACCGCCGGCCGCCCTTGCCGCCTGGCTCACAGGCCGGAGCGGCACCGAAGAACCGCACGTCACGGGCGAACTCCCCAGCCTTCCCCGCTGGTTGTGAGCCACTTCTTCCCACGCGATCAAAGGAGATCGACATGAGTGAAACCTTCGTCCTGGTCACCGGCGCCTGCCACGGCGGCTGGTCCTGGCGCCCCGTCGCCCGCGAGCTGAGAGCCGCCGGCCACCAGGTGTACACGCCTACTCTGGCCGGACTGGGTGCCGAGGACGACCCGCGCGACGTAACCCTCACCGACTGCGTGAACAGCCTCGTGGACTACGTCGAAAGCGCCGGCCTGGACGGCATCACGCTGGTCGGCCACAGCTGGGGCGGCTACGTCCTGACGGGCGCCGCGCCCCGCCTCGCGTCCCGTCTCAAGCGCCTTGTCTTCTGGAGCGCGTTCGTGCCGAACGACGGCGAGTCGCTGATCGACGCGTGCCCGCCGCACTACGGCGAGATGTTCCGCGCCGTGGCAGCCGCCTCCGGCAACAACTCGGTGACGTTCCCGCTGGAGGTGTTCCGGCAGGCTTTCATGCAGGACGCGGACGAGGAGACGCAGCGAATTGTTCACTCCCTGCTCGTCCCGCAGCCGCTGGGCACCTTCACCGAGAAGCCGGACACGAGCGCCTTCTATGCTCTCGACATCCCCACCGCGTACGTTCTGTCGACCGACGACCTTTCCCTCCCCGGCGAGTGGCATTGGGCCGAGCGCTTCCCCCAGCGCCTGAAGAACCCGCTGCTCATCGAGACACCCGGCAGTCACGAGGCCCTCTTCACCCGCCCCGCCGAACTGGCCGACGCGTTCGTCCGGGCCTGCGCCGTGTAGAGCGGCCTTCCGGAGAGACCCGGGCGGTCTCGACGGCCGCTCGGTGCGTGGTGCAGGCCGCACCTAGGTTTGTCACGATTTGCAGGTGTTCGGAGTCGCGCGACTGATCCGGTCGCTCCGTGGTCCCGCAGCGCAGGACGTGGCCCGGCGCGCGGACTCGTACGGCCTGCCGGGCGGCACCTGGGTGGCGCCGGGGGCGCTGCGGACGGTGATGGCCGGGATCGGCACGACGCTCGACGAGGGCACGACCTGCGCGGAGCTCACTCGCATCGTCGCCGGGCGATTCGGCTGCTCGGCAGCGGTCATGCGGGTCCACGGAGTGACCGTCTCGGGCTACGAGTCCATCGCCGGAGACCCGGATGTCCTGCCGGACGCCCGCTGGGCCGCGGGCGTCGCGCGCGACATGACGTCCCCGGCGGTCGACGGAAGGGGGGAACAGCACGTCGCCCAATCCGGGGTCGGCCGGGCCCGACCCGCCCTCTGCGTACCGCTGGCCACCGGCGAACACCGCTACGGCATCCTGGTGTGCGCGCGGGACGGCGGCCACTTCACGCACACCGAGGCGGACCTGTTCGCTCTCCTGGCGGAACGGGCCGCCTCGCACATCCGCCACGCCCGGGAGCACGCCGAGGTGAGCCGGACCGCCGGAGACCTCCAGCGCGCCCTTCGCGCCGAGCCCGGACGGCCGCACCCCAACCTCGACGTGGCCACCCGCTACCTGCCGGCCGGCAAGCGCGCCCTGGTCGGCGGCGACTGGTGCGAGACCGTTCGGCTGCACTTCGGACGCACCCTGCTGGTCGTCGGTGACGTCATGGGACACGGTGTCGAAGCCGCCGTCGACATGACCGCCTACCGCTCCGACCTGCGTTCCCTCGCCGCCGCCGACCTGCCGCCCCATCGCATCCTGCGTCGGTTGGACGACATGGCCGCGCGCGAACCGGGCCGAAGACCGGCCACCTGCCTGATCGCCCGGGTCGATCCCGTGCGCGGTCAGATGACGCTGGCCGGTGCCGGTCATCTGCCGCCCGTCGTGATCAGCGGACAGGGCGAGACCTCATCGCTGCCGGTGCCGGTCGGGCCGCCCCTGGGCACCGGGTTCGGCGGCTACGAGGCCACCACCTACCGCCTGGACGAGGCCCAGACCCTCCTGATGTTCACCGACGGCCTCGTCGAGCGCCGCGGCGAGGACATCGATGTGTCCCTGGACCGGCTCGCCCGGATCCGCTTCGCGCCCGCGGCCAGGGTCGAAAGCGTCCTGGACACCGTCCTCGCCCGCCTGGTCGCGAGGCACGCCGAGGACGACGTGGCGGTCCTGGCCGCACGCCCCAGCCACGTCGAACGCCGATGAGCCCATCAGCCCGTCAGCTCGCCGGCCCGTCAGCTCGCCGGCCCGCCAGGATCTCGTGACCCATGGCCACGGCCCATGACCCTGTCCGGAAAGCGGCAGACCCCGGCGCGAGACGAACGCGCCGGGGTCCGCGACATGCTCAGTGGGACGTCGGGAACAGTTGGAGCTTGGCCTTGGAGCCGGAAACCGACTTCACCCAGATCTTCAGGTTGTTGAACTTGACGGTGCCGCCCGGGCTGGTGCTGCCGCCCAGGTACCCACCGCCCGTGGTGGTGGTCGACATCCGCACGGACCCGGAGCTGATGTGCGTGATCTTCAACTTCCCGAACCCGAACTTGCGGCTGCTGACCTTGATGGTCTTGGGCGCTGACACGGTGATCTTGCACCGCCCGTCGTAGCAGGGCCCGTTGCCGGCGGCGAACGCAGTCGGCGTCATCATGCCGAAGCCCAGTGCGCCCGCCATGGTCAGTGTCACGGCAGCCGTCGCGGCTCGTCGGCGCATGCCCGAACTCATCAGTTGGACCTCCTGTTTCCACGGGGGGATTCCCGGTCGGCATTTCTAACCCGCCGTTCCTGGGACCCCTCCCGAAGAGGTACGCGACTGAGGTGATCTCCTCGTTCGGTCAGGCCTGTTCAACACCTGTCTGGGCGCCGGCTCGCCGAGTCGAAGGCCGCCTTCGCGAACCGAGGGCCGCTTTCGCTCCCGGCTCACCGATCCGAACCCACCGGCAGGGTTGGAATCCGGCGGCAACCTGATCGCGATGGGTGGCGACTAGGGGGAACTTCGGGGATTCCACACCGGATTCACACCCGAAGCACCTTCACAGCACTGCATCGCTCAGGAGTCACCCATGAGTTCGAGATCTCCCGCCAACCACCGCCTGCGCAGACGCTTTCTCAGGCCTGTTCCCGTCGCCGTCGCGGGCGTCCTGGTGGCAGGGGGTGTCGCGGCGGTGCCGTTGCTGGCGAACGGCGCGTCCTCCGCGTGCAGCGTGTCCTACAAGGTCACCTCTCAATGGGGAGACGGCTTCCAGGGCACGGTCACCGTCACCAACAACAGGAGCACGTCGCTGAGCAGTTGGAAGCTCGCCTTCACCTTCGGCGGGGGCCAGAAGGTCTCGCGGGGCTGGAACGGAGAGTGGAAGCAGTCCGGGAAGAAGGTGACCGTCACCAACACTGCCTCGAACGGCACGCTGGCTGCGGGCCGTTCGGCGAGCACCGGCTTCCTGGCGTCCTGGTCGGGAACCAACCCGGCACCCAAGTCGTTCAAGCTGAACGGGAAGCAGTGCCAAACCGCCGGCACGGCGACCCCCAGCGCCTCCGCCAGTGTGACGCCGACGTTCAGCGAGTCCCGCAGCCCCACGCCGACCGCCACCCCCACGGCCACCGCGAAGGCATCGGCGAGCGCCACCCCCAGCCCCTCCGCGTCCGCCACCGCAACACCCGAGGCGGCCGCCGACGAGTGGAACCCGCCGTCCAACCTGGCGAAGCCGCTCGACGAGGTCTGGAACCACGTCGAGACGACGTACTCCGACCTGTACGGCTTCAAGAACTACGGCTGGGACCAACTCATCGCCACCAAGGGCACGTTGAACTACTGCGTGCGCTGGGACTCCGACACCCCGGTGACCTCCACCACCCGTGACAAGATCCAGGATGCGCTCCAGACGCAGTTCAACAAGTGGATCCACGCCATGGTGGACGACGGCAAGGGCTTCGAGGCCTGGCCGTACACCGACGTCAAGGTCAACGTCGTCGGCTGGGCGGTCAAGGACCGTTCCACCCTCCAGTGGTCCGACGACTCCGTGAAGGTCTACGCGGGTGTGCTCGACGACTCGGGGGCCCCGCAGTGCTCGCCCGACTGCGGACGCTTCTTCCACCAGGACGGCGACTACTCCCAGTGCCCCGGCAAGGAGGCTGAGCACTACGACGAGTCGCTGTGGCTCACCAAGGGTTTCGAGGGCGGAGCCGGCGGTGACTGGGGTCAGCGTGTCGGCGAGGAGTACTTCGTGGGAGCCCTCGGCCAGGAGAACATGCACGTCTACCTGCACGAGGTGGGCCACACCTTCGGCCTGGACGACTTCTACGACTGGACGCCGACCGGTGTCTCCAGCTTCATCATGAACGCCGGCAGCGCCACCGAGATCACGACGTTCGACCAGTGGATGCTGCGGGACTTCTGGCGGCATGTGAAGAACCGCTACGGCTACTAGACAGCTTCGTCAGGGCGCCGACGACGACTGTCCACGGCCCCTCACCGTGCTCTTCGAGTGCGGTGAGGGGCCGTAAAATCCAAGATCCCGATGCGGTCCGTCAGCCGGCCGCATGCTGTGGCCTCACGGGTCCCGGCACGGGCCGCTTCGCCGAGAACCCGTCGCCCGGCACATGACCACGCAGCCGTCGCCACAGCCACGGGCCGACATGGTCCACGGCCCAGCGCACATCGGCCGCCCGGGCGCGCAGGGCGGGGACGGGGGACTGTGCGGGCAGGGGATCGGGCCAATCCTCGTAGCCCGGCAGGCCGAGCGTGTGGGCCATGCCGGCGGCGATCCGCTCGTGCCCGATCGGGCTCGCGTGCAGCCGGTCGTTGCTCCACAGCCGAGGGTCGGCCGTGAACGCGTGCGGGAAGACGTCCAGGACGGCGACGCCGTGTCGCGCCGCGATGACGCGCACACGGGAGTTGAGGTCGAGGATCCGCGGCCGTACCCGGCGCGCGACCGGCGAGACCTTGCCCAGGTCGGGGAAGGTCATGGTGGCGACGCGAGCGCCCGAGGCGGTCAGGCGGGCGAACATCTCCTCGATGTTCGCGGCGACCGACTCGGGGTCGAAGCGCGGCCGTACGACATCGTTCATGCCCGCCGTCACCGTCACCAGGTCCGGGCGCAACGCGAGAGCGGGGCCCAGCTGATCCGCCTTGATCTGACCGCTGGTCTTGCCGCGCACGGCGAGATTGCCGTAGGTCAGGCCGGGTTGGGCTACCGCGAGGGTCTCGGCGAACCGGTCGGCCCAGCCGCGGTGTCCGCCCGTCGGGCCGGGATCGCCGATGCCCTCCGTGAGACTGTCACCGATCGCGACGTAGCGCAGGAACAGGTGCGAGACGGTCATGCCGCGTGAGTCTATCTTCGGTTCATTCTGAGTTCAGGCCCGCACGGTCTGAGTTCAGGCCCGCACGGTCGACCCGCGTTCACGCATCCGCGGTGCGCACAACACCCGCTTCTTGCGTACCCGCTTCCCCTCGATCGCCGCGACGGTCAGCCGTGCGGCCTCCGCCGCGATCTCGCTCAGCCCCCAGTCCACCGTGGTCAGCGGCGGCGTGAGCACCCGCGACACCGGATGGTCGTCGAAGCCGACCACGGAGACGTCCCGGCCCACCTCCACGGAGTCCTCCGCGGCCGCCGCGTACACCCCGTACGCCAGCGAGTCCGAGAAGCAGAACACGGCGGTCGGCGAGTGCGCGCTCTGCAGAACGCGGCGCGCCACCGCCGTCGCCTCGCCCAACTCCTGCGGGCAGGGCACCAGTTCGGCCTTCAACCCGAGCCGGCCGGCCGCCTCGCCCACGTAGACGTCGGCCGGCCGGTCCGGTGTGCTCGGACGGGTCGGGGTCAGCACGGTCACCCGGCGGTGGCCGAGTCCGTGCAGATACTCCAGTACGGCGTCGATGCCGGCCCGGTTGTCGAAGATGACCGAACCGGCCGTGCGGGCCCGGCTCAGCGAGTCGCCGACGGCCACCACCGGCAGTGCGTCCGCGATCGCGGCCCAGCCCTCCGCGGAGGGGTTCACGGGAGACACCAGCAGCGCGTCGACCCGCTGGTCGCGCAGCTGCTTGGCGAGGACCAGCTCGCGGTCGGGGTCGCCGCCCGCGTCCAGGATCAGCGCGTAGCGGTCGCCGGCCAGCAGTTCCCGGCCGATGGCCGCCATCAACTGCTGCTGCCACAGGTCCTGGAGGTCGCCCGCGAGGACGCCGACCATGCTGGTGCGGCCGCTGGCCAGGGCGCGGGCGATGGGATCGGCCTCGTAGCCGAGTTCGGCTGCGGCCCTGCGTACCCGCTCCTCGGTCTCCTTGGAGACGTGTTTGCCGCGCAGGGCGTAGGAGACGGCTGCGGTGGAGAGGCCCGTGGCCTCGGCCACCTCCCGGAGGGTGGTGCGCTTGTTGGGCCTGGCCATGCCGGGAAGCCTACCGGGATGTATACGCATCGGGAGCACGTGGCCCGCCGCCGGAGTGACTGAAAGCCTGTCCGTGGGCGGGCCCGGCCGCAGTCGCGGTCGCCGCCGCACGCTTGACAGATCGTCTTGTTAAGCGGTTAAGTTAACCGCATAAGTGAAGCGCTTAACCAACCGCTTGAACACCGCCTGAACAACCGTCTGGCCACCCCCGGCCGACCGATCAGTTCCTTGCCCGTCCAGAGGACCGTCCCGCGTGCTCACCGACGTTCACCAGCACATCTGGCCGCCCGCCCTCGTCGAGCTGCTGCGCTCCCGCACGACACCCCCGTACCTCGACGGCTGGACCCTGCACCTGTCCGGCGAGCCGCCCTACGGCGTCGACCCGGCCGACCACGACATCGCGGCCCGCACCCGCCTCGCCGCCGACGACGGCCTCGACCTGGCTCTGGTGTCCCTCTCCAGCCCTCTCGGCATCGAGTACCTGCCGCCCGCCCAGGCCGATCCACTGCTGGCCGCGTTCCATGACGGCGCCCTTGCGCTCCCGGCTCCCTTCGGGGTCTGGGCCTCGGCCTGCCTGTCGGCAGGCGATCCCGAGGCCGTGGAACGCGAGCTCGGCCGCGGCTGCGTGGGTCTCCAACTCCCCGCCACCGCCGTCCTCGACGCGGCGGGCTGGGCCCACTGCGCACCCCTCCTCGACGTCCTCACCCGCCACGACAAGCCCCTCTTCATCCATCCTGGCCCGGCTCCGCCCGCCGACGGCGCCCCGCCGTGGTGGCCGGCCCTGGTCCCGTATCTGCAGCAGATGCACGCGTCCTGGTACGCCTTCCGCGCCTTCGGCCGCGCCCGCCACCCGCGCCTGCGCGTCTGCTTCGCCGCCCTCGCGGGCCTCGCCCCCCTGCACGGAGAGCGCCTCGCAGCCCGCGGCGGCGGGCGCGGCGAGATCGACTTCGACGTGTTCTACGAGACCTCCTCCTACGGCACCCGGACCGTCGACGTACTCGTCCGGGCCGTCGGCATCGACGTGGTCGTCAGTGGCAGCGACCGCCCGTACGCACCGCCCGTCATCCCCGACCTAGGCGCGGACGCAGCCGTCCACGCCCTGCGCACCGCCAACCCCGCCCGCCTGCTGCACGGCCGCGCCTGAACCGTGCCCCGGCCGGACACAGCCCTGAAAGGAGCCACATATGACGTACGAGTCCCTGCCGGAGCGGACCCTCGACAAGCGCGAACTCCAGGCACTTGTCACGGACCTGGCCGACCGCCCGGACCTCTGGCACGCACACGTGGCCTTCTCCGACCACGAGCGGCACTACGCATCCCTGTACCGCGACGAATACGTCGACGTCTGGCTGCTGTGCTGGACCCGGCAGAACGACACGGGCTGGCACGACCACGACACATCCGGGGGCGCCGTCACCGTCGTCCAGGGCGAACTCAACGAGTCCACGCCCCGCATCGGCGGCATCCACTGCTCCGTCACCTTCGAGGCCGGCGAGTCGTTCTGCTTCGGCCCGGAACACATCCACCGGCTCACCGGCGCGACCGACGACGCCGTCTCGATCCACGCCTATTCGCCGCCGCTGTGGCGTCTGGGCCAGTACGACATCGCCGCGGACGGCCTGATGCGCCGGATCTCCGTTTCGTACGCGGACGAACTGCGGCCGCTGGACGCCCCGGCCGCCTGACAGCGGGGGCAGGCGCAGAAGTTCGAAGGCGGGCGGAGGTCCCTGCCGCCCGCGCGGCCAGTGCCGCGGCGAACGTTGCCTGTTGCGGCACTAGCTCGACAGAGCCATGACCGCCCGCACTCGCTTGCCACCCCCGGTGACCGCGGTGACGTCCAAGTGCTGGGCCAGGCAGCGCACCATGGCCAGACCACGTCCGCTCTCACCGTCGGCGGTGAACGGCCGCACGCGAGGCGGAATCGGGCTGTCGTCGTACACCTCGACGGTCACCCGCTCCTCCGACACCTGCAGCCGCAGGCGGCACGCGCTGCGGCCGTGCTGGGTGGCGTTGGCGACCAGTTCGGACACGACGAGCTTCACGTCGTCGATCTGCTCGGCCTCCACCCGAGCCGTCCGAGGGCGGGAGCGGGCGAGGAACTTCGAGGTGAGCCCTCGTGCCCGGCCTGCGGACGCGGCCTCGTCGAGCAGCAGATACTCCACTCGCACGGAACGCCCATGGGTACGCCTGTGCGTACGCATGGCGGATCACATCCCCTCCTAGGACACCCGGTATCCCCGCGGTCTTTCCGCCCACCGGGGCCGCTGCATCTCTTGCGCGGCCGGTCCTGCCCACTCGTGATGCCCTGTGCCCGAGATCGGCAACCCTGCCTGCCTCTGGGCGTGTCCACGGGTTGGGAAATATCATCCCTCGGCCTCAATTGGGTAAAGGGTCGGGCGGGCGGCGCGGATTGCCTGGCAGCCTGTGGAGAGTCCAAGGTGGGGAAGGGGCCCCTGCGGAAGGCGGCTCCCGGATGCCGCGACGCCGATGGAGCACGCCATGGCTGCAAAAAGGCCGCAGCACAGTCACACGGTGCTGTCCTGGCTGCCTGTCCTGGCGATGGCCGTGGTCGCGGTCGGGGACATCGTCACCGGGCCCGGAGTGGGCTTCCTGCCACTGGCGTCACTCGGGCCGGCCTTCGCCGGACTCGTCGGAGGATGGCGCCGTACGGCATGGTTCGGCGCGGCCGCCCTGCTGCTGTGCGTGGCACTCGGCCTGTACGACGGGTTGTTCCAGGAACGCCGGGGCTTCATGGCGATGGTGTCGGTGGTCGGGGTGACCGGCGCGGGTCTCGCGGCCGCTGTGATGCGCGGTCGCCGTGAGGCCGAGCTTGCCAATGTGCGGTCGATCGCGGAGGTGGCCCAGCGCGTGCTGCTGCGGCCGGTGCCCCTGACGGCCGGGCCCTTGCAGGCGGCGGTGTCGTACACCTCGGCCGTGGCGGAAGCCCGTATCGGCGGCGATCTGTACGAGGTGGTCGCCTCCCCGCACGGCGTGCGGATGATCGTCGGCGATGTGCAGGGCAAGGGGCTGGCCGCGGTCGAGACGGCCGCCGTGGTGCTCGGCGCGTTCCGGGAGGCGGCGCACGACGAACCCGACCTGGTCGGTCTGGGCGAGCGCCTGGAGCGCAGCGTGGCCCGGGTGCTGGAGGGGGAGAAGTTCGTCACCGCGGTCCTCGCCGAGGTCGGCGAGCACCACGAGGTGGTCTTCCTGAACTACGGTCACCCGCCGCCGATGGTCGTGCACGAGGACGGCACCGCCGACTTCCCGCAGCCGTCGGAATACGCGCTGCCCCTGGGCCTCGGGGTGCAGGGAAGCGGCAGCCCCAAACCGTTCTCCGTCGGCTTCGCGCCGGGCGAGCAACTGCTGCTGTACACCGACGGCGTGACCGAGGCACGCGACGATCACGGTGACTTCTATCCACTCGGCGAGCGGGCGTACCTCCTCAAGGACGCCGACGCCCAGGGCGCGCTGGACACACTGCGCGAGGACCTTGTCCGGCACGCCGCCGGACCGCCCCACGACGACGCGGCGATGCTCCTGCTGCGCTATCACCGTCATGCGCCGGGGGAATCCGTCGACGCCGTGTGAGGTGCAGTTCGGGTCCGCGATGCGAAGGGTGATGGAGCCAGAGGGTCAGTCACGGTCCCCTCGTTGTGCGGCACTAATGTCGTCCGCATGACCGAAGACTCCCTGCGCTCCGTCACCGTCGAGCGCACCAGCACCGGACACTTCGTCGCGACGAACGCCCGCGGCGGCACGATCAGCTTCGGAACCGGTTCCGATCCGGACAGGGAGGCCGAGTTCACCCCGGTCGAGTTGTTGCTCGCCGCGATCGGAGGCTGCACGGCCGTGGACGTGGACGTCGCCGTCAGTCGCCACGCGGAGCCCACCAGGTTCTCCGTCGCGGTGACCGGCGACAAGATCAATGACGAGCTGGGCAACCGGATGACCGATCTCGAGGTCACCTTCTCCGTCGCCTTCCCGAGCGGCGAGGGCGCGGATCGGGCCCGGGCGATCCTGCCCCGGGCCGTCAAGACCTCCCACGACCGCCTCTGCACGGTCAGCCGCACGGTCGAGATCGGCACGCCCGTCACCGCCACGGTCGAGGAAGCCTGAGCCGTGAGCGACTACGAGCTGGACCGTGCTCTGCGGGTGGCCCTGGAACTGGCCGAGTGGGCGTGCGAGACGATCCGCGGCGGAAGCGGCACGGGCGTGGGCCCGACCGGTCCGGTCCGGGAGAAGGCGAGCCCCGCGGACATCGTCACGGACAAGGACGAGGAGGTCGAAACCCATGTACGGGCCGTGTTGCGGCGGGAGTTCCCGGACTGGGGGATCGACGGTGAGGAGTACGGCGTCCAGGAGGGGACATCGGGTGCGCCGCACTGGGTGATCGACCCGGTGGACGGAACCACCAACTACGCGCACGGCCTTGGCTGGTGTTCCTTCTCGCTGGGGCTGGCGGAGCCGGACGGGAGTCCGTTGCTGGGTGTGGTGGCCGACCCGTGGCGCGGCGAGGTGTTCACGGCGGCCCGGGGCGGGGGAGCGTACCTGAACGGGGTCCCCATCCGGGCGGCGGCGCACGAGACGCTCACAGGCCACGTGTTCATGACGGAGTGGGCGGCGCACGCCCACTGGCCGGGCATGGACGCCCTGTTGGCCGAACTGGCGGACCGCCACTGCACGGTACGGGTCATGGGCTCGACGGCCCTGTCCCTGGTCCAGGTCGCCGCGGGCCGGGCCTCGGCGGCGGCGATCGGCGAGTTCCACCCGGTGGACGGCCTGCCCGCCCTGCTCATCGCGACGGAGGCGGGCGCGGTGGCGACGCCGCAACTCCCGGCGTACGACGAGCCGTTGCTGCTGGCCGTCCCCGGGGTCGCGGACGAGGCGCGGGAGTTGTGGCGTACGACGGTGAGGCCGGAACCGGAGCGGTAGCCGGAGGGGGAGGTGCTCAGACCCCGGTGACCGACCCTTTTCGTGGGGTGGACGCTGTGAGGGGAGGCTGGGCGTCCTCCGGCCGGTATGTGGCCGGTGTAGTCGGATGCCCAGCCTCCGGGCGCCGTGGCGCGTGTCATCTCCCCTTGGTGTGCCGGCCGTTCAGGCGGTGAGCTCCTTGGTGATGCGGTCGAGCATGAAGGCCGAGGAATCCTTGGCGCGTTCCTCCCAGGCGAAGACGCAGGCTGTGGCGACGCCGTCGAAGTTCAGTTCGCGCAGCGTGCCGAAGAACGCGTCCCAGTCGACCTCGCCCTGGCCGATGTCGAGGTGCTGGTGGATACGGGCGGCGGTGCCGGGAGGGTTGAGGATGTAGCGCAGGCCGCTGGATCCCTTGTGGTTGAAGGAGTCCGCGATGTGCACGTGCTGGAGCTTGTCACCGGCGTGGCGCATCATCGCCGCGATGTCTGCCGTCGGGTCTGCGCCGGAGAGGTGGAAGGAGTGGGGTGCGCAGTACAGGTAGTTGACCCACGGCTTGTTGATGGCGCGGACGAGATCGACCGCCGGGGTGTTCTCCTCGCAGAAGTCGTCCGGGTGCGCCTCCAGGTTGAGGGCGATGCCTTCGCGCTCGAACAGCGGCAGCAGCTCCTCCAACGAGCGCCAGAAGGCGGCCTCGCTCTCGGCGGCGCGCTCGGGGCGACCGTTGAACTCCGAGTTCATCAGCGGGCATTCGAGGTCGGCAGTGATCTCGATCATCCGCTTCCAGTAGCGGACGGCGGCCTGCCGCTCGGACTCGTCGGGTGAGGACCACTTGTACAGCGGCAGCACGGAGGAGAGCTGGACGCCGTGCGTGCGCAGGGAGTTCTTCAGCTCGGCGACCCGTTCGTCGTCCGCCCGCGGGTGCAGGAAGAACGGCATGAAGTCGTCACGCGGCGACAACTCGATGTACTCGTAGCCGAGTTCGGCGACCGTGCGCACCATGTCGTCGATCGGCAGGGCACGGAACATGTACGGGTCGAGGGCGATCTTCACGCGGCACCTCCGTAGAAAGCGGGGCGGGGTTTGAGATCCGTGGCGACGACCCGGCCCGACTCCAGGGCCTCGACGGTCGCGCTGGTGATGACGGTCGCGGCGTAACCGTCCCACGCCGAAGGGCCGTTGGGCTCGTCGCCGGCGGCGAGACCCGCGATCCACTCACGGAACTCGGTGTCGAAGGCGTCCGCGAAGCGGCCCACCCAGTCCGTCAGCACCTCCGTGCTGTGCCGTCCGGCGGTGCGCACACCGACCGAGGCGGGGTCGGGCAGCCGTACGAGACCTTCCTCGCCGACCGCCTCGCACTGAATGTCGTAGCCGTACTGGCAGTTGACGAAGACCTCGAGGTCGATACGGACGCCCTTCGCGGTCTCGAAGAGCATGATCTGCGGGTCCTTGAGGTGCGCGAACCGCTTGCCCGTGGCGCGCGGGGTGACCACCTGGGTGGAGACAATCTCATCGTCGAGCAGCCAGCGCAGCACGTCCACCTCGTGCACCGCAGTGTCCAGGGCGGCCATCGCCGAGGTGTACGCCTTGGGGACCGTCGGGTTGCGGTGGGCGCAGTGCACGATCAGCGGCTCGCCGATGCGGCCGGAGCCGATGACCTGCTTCATCTGCCGGTAACCGGCGTCGTAGCGGCGCATGAAACCGACCTGGACCAGGCGGCGGCCGTGCGCGACCTCGGCCTCGACGATCTTCAGACAGTCCTCGGCGGTGGTGGCGAGCGGCTTCTCGCAGAACACCGGTTTCCCGGCGGCGATCGCGTTCAGCACATGCTCGGCATGGGTCGGGCCCCAGGACGTCACGAGCACCGCGTCGACGTCGTCCGCCGCGACCACGGCCGCGCCGTCGGGCAGCACTCGGGCGCCGACCGGCGCCGCCGCCTCCTCGGCGCGGGCCGCGTCGATGTCGGTGACAGCGGTGACGCGGGCGCCGGTGATGGTGTCGGTGAGGCGTCGGATGTGCTCCTGGCCGATCCAGCCGGCGCCGATGACTCCTACGCGTACAGTCATGGTCTTTCCTTCGAGGGGGTCGTTCCAGGGGGCAGATGAGGGGGCGTCGAGGGCGTCAGGAGAAGCGCGCCCGGAGTTCGGCTTCGAGGGTTTCGAGGGTGCGGCCCTTGGTCTCGGGGACGTAGCGCTTGACGAAGGTGAACGAGAAGACGCCGGCCACCACGAACAGGAAGAACGTGTTGGAGACCCCGATCCCGGACACGAGGGACGGGAAGACGAGACCGATCACGAAGTTGGTCAGCCACAGCACCACGGCCGCGACGCCCATCCCGAAGCCGCGCATCCGCATCGGGAAGATCTCCGACAGCATCAGCCAGGTCACCGGCGAGATCGCGCCCTGCTGGAAGGCGAGGAAGGTGACGGTCATGGCGAGCACCGCGAACGCCCGGCCGTCGCCGGACGGCAGCACCAGCGAGAACACGCCGATCAGCAACAAGGCGGCCGTGGTGCCGATCTGACCGGTCATCAGCATCGGGCGGCGGTTGACGCGGCTCAGCAGCCAGATGCCGACGAAGGTGGCGAGAACCGAGATCACGCCGTTGGCGATGTTCGCCGTCAGGGCGCTGTCGGCGGTGAAACCGGCGTCGGTGAGGATCTGGGTGCCGTAGTACATGATCGTGTTGACGCCGGTGATCTGCTGCACGATCGCGATGCCGAAGCCCACGAACATCAACTTGCGCACCCACGGTGTCGACCGCAGGTCCTGCCAGCCGCCCAGGCTCTCCCGCTCCTCCTTCACGGCGAGCGCGGTGACCTCGGCGAGCTCGGCCTCCGCCCGAGCCCGGGACCGCACCTGCTTCAGCACTTCGAGGGCCTCGCCGAAGCGGGTCTTCGAGGCCAGCCAGCGCGGGCTCTCCGGCATGACCAGCATGCCGAACCACAGCACCACGGCCGGGAGTGTGGCGATCACCAGCATCCAGCGCCAGACACCGCCGGACTCGCCCCCCACGTTGGCGATGATCGCGTTGGAGGTGAAGGCGAGCAACTGCCCGCTGACGATCATCAGTTCGTTACGGGTGACGAGTGCGCCCCGCCGTTCGGCGGGCGAGATCTCCGCCAGGTAGACCGGCACGGTCACCGATGCCCCGCCGACCGCGAGACCGAGCACGAAGCGGGCCACGATCATGATCGCGGTGGTGGGGGCCAGCGTGGCGCCGAGCGCGCCCACGAAGAACAGCACGGCGAGGACGAGAATCGTACGGCGCCTGCCGCGCGCGTCGGAGAGCCGGCCGCCGGCGACCGCGCCGAGCGCCGCACCCAGCAGGAGCGAGCTGGTGACCATGCCCTCGGTGAAAGGGGTCAGGCCGAGGTCGTCGCTCATGTAGGGCAGGGCACCGTTGATGACGCCGGTGTCGTACCCGAAGAGCAGTCCGCCGAAGGTGGCGATGACGGTGATGAGCCGCAGTCGTTGCGACACCGCCGCGGACGGGGTGTTCGTGAGCGTCGTCGGCCGGCCGGAAGCCTGAGTCGCGTCGTTCCTGACGTCCATGTGCCGCCTCCTATCGGTTGTCGTTGGGGCGTCGGGTACCGGACAGACCGCAGCCGGCCAGGTGCTCGCGCGTGCCGACCGCGATGGGCAGCGGCACCTCGGGCGCGCACGGGTACAGGTCCTGCTCGACGATCACGAACAACTCGGCGTCGAGCTCGGCCAGTTCGGCCACCACCGCGGACGGGTCGGGCACCCCCGCGGGCGGGGAGACGCACACCCCACGCTTGACGGCCTCGCCGAACGACAGGTCCTCGGCGGTCACTTGGGCGAGGATCTCCGGGTCCATCTGCTTGATGTGCACGTAGCCGACGCGCTCGCCGAAGCGGCGGATCAGGCCGAGGCTGTCACCGCCGCCGTACGCCACGTGCCCGGTGTCCAGGCAGAGGTTCGTGTACCGGCCGTCGGACTCGTTGAGCAGGCGCTCGATCTCGGGCTGCGTCTGGATGTGGCTGTCGGCGTGCGGGTGGACGACGAGCCGTACGTCGTACTCGTCGAGCAGCAACCTGCCCAGCCGGTCGGCGGCCTGTCCGAACCCTGCCCACTGCTCGGCGGTCAGTTCCGGTGACTCGGTGAAATCGCCCGTCTTCTCGTCCCGGTACATGGGCGGGATGAGAACGAGGTGGTGGGCGCCCGCGGCGGCCGTCAGCGTGGCGACCTGGCGCACATGGGCGAGCATGTCGTCCCAGGCCTCCGGACGGTGCAGCGCGCCGAACGCGGTGCCGCCGGAAACCTGGAGCCCACGGGCGTCGAGCTCCGCCTTGAGGCGCTGCGGGTCGGTGGGGAGGTAGCCGTACGGGCCGAGCTCCAGCCACTGGTAGCCGGCCTGGGCGAGTTCGTCGAGGAATCGGGTGTACGACACCTGGTGCTCGTCCTCGGGGAACCAGATGCCCCAGGAGTCGGGGGCGGAGCCCAGGCAGAGATTGCCCACGGTGGTGCGGAGCGGGGATGGCGCCGTTGCCATGGCGTCTCCTTGGAGAGGAGGAGGGAGGTTGGGAAGAATGTTCTGGTGCGCTCTACTAGCGCGCTCTAGTCCGAGTACGATGACCCCTGTCCAAATGTCATGTCAATAGCTTGTTGCCGGGGGATTTCTCGACTGCCCGTTAAAGTGGGGCGACGTCGGAGGGCGGGTTCACAGGTGGATGCATCGGGCAAGCAGCGGCCCACGATGGCGGACGTCGCCGAGAAGGCGGGCGTCTCCCGGGCGCTCGTCTCGATCGTGTTCCGCAACCAGCCGGGGGCGAGCGAGGAGACCCGGGAGCGGGTCCTGCGGGTCGCGGACGAGATCGGCTACCGCCCCGACAGCGCGGCCCGGCTGCTGGCCCGCGGCCGCAGCCGCACGATCGGTGTGATGTTCACCGTGCACCAGACCTTCCACACGGACCTCATCGAGGGGATCTACCCCGAGGCGGAACGTCTCGGCTACGACGTGCTGCTCTCCGCGTCCGCTCAGGGGCGCAGCGAGGCCAAGGCCGTCGAGGCGCTGCTCGGCCACCGCTGCGAGGCGCTGATCCTGCTCGGCTCCGACGCGGAGGCCGCCTACCTCGACGAGCTCGGGCAGCGCGCGGTCACTGTCTCGGTGAGCCGCAGGGTCCCGCGCGCCCGCGTGGACTTCGTGCACAGCGCCGAGGGCAAGGGAGTGCGACAGGCGATGGATCACCTCGTCGAACTGGGGCACCGCCGGATCGTGCACATCGACGGTGGTCGTGGCCCCGGATCGGCGGACCGTCGGCGTGCCTACCGGGCGGCGATGCGCCGCCACGGTCTGGAGGCCGAGGTGCGGGTGATCCCCGGTGAGCACACCGAGCAGTCCGGTATCGAGACCGGACATCTGCTCCTGGCGGAGCGCGACCGGGGCCTGCCCCTGCCGACCGCGGTTCTCGCGGGCAACGACCGTTGTGCGTGGGGTCTGTTGATGGTCCTGACGCGGGCGGGCCTCGAGGTGCCGCGCGATCTGTCCGTCGTCGGATACGACGACAGTCATCTCTCCCACCTGATGCCGATGGGGCTGACCACCGTGCGTCAGGACGCGTGGCTCATGGCGGAGCATGCGGTGCGCTTCGCCGTGGAACGGCTGGAGAAGCCGGAGTTGGAACCGCGGGAGGCGGTGCTGGACCCGAAGCTGGTGGTCCGCGGGACCAGCGGACCGGCCCCGGAACCGTCCGCCTGAGAGCGGTGGACGTGACGTACGGTTCCGGGGCGCTTGGGTGGAGGCGGACCGGTTATCGCGTTCCCTTGGCGGCGAACTCGGCGACGGTGTCGGCGTTGTCCTTGGTGATGAAGGCGGGGCCGGTGAGGACGGGTGCGGTGCCGCCGCCGCTGAAGTTGCCGTTGGTCTTGTAGAGCCACAGGGCGTCGACCGCCAAGTAGCCCTGCAGGTAGGGCTGTTGGTCGACGGCGAACTCGATGGTGCCCTTCTGGACGGCGGAGACGAGTTCTTTGTTGAGGTCGAAGGTGGCGATCTTGGCCTTGGAGCCCGAGTCGGACAGCGACTGCACGGCGGTCAGGGCGATCGGGGCGCCGAGGGTGACGACCTGGTCGATGGACGTGTCCTGCTTGAGCTTGGCGGTGATCGTCGACTTCACCGAGGGCATGTCGGTGCCGTTGACGTACAGGATGTCGGTCTTGCCGGTGAAGCCCTTCTTCAGGCCGGCGCAGCGGGCTTCGAGGGCGACCTGACCCTGCTCCTGGATGACGCAGAGGGCGTGCTTGGCGCCGAGTTGGTTGAGGCGTTGGCCGAAGGCCTGGCCGGCGATGTTCTCGTCCTGGCCGAAGTACTCGAGCATGCCGAGCTTCTTCCAGTCGTCGACACCGGAGTTGAAGCCGACGACCGGGATGCCGGCCGCCTTGGCCTTGCCGACGATGCTCTTCATGGCGTCGGGTTTGGCGGCGGTCAGCGCGATGCCGTCGACCTTCTGGTCGATGGCGTTCTGGACCAGGTTGGCCTGGTTGCCGGCGTTGGGGTCGGACGAGTAGACGAGCTTGATGTTGTCCTTGGCGGCGGCGGCCTGGGCGCCCTTGCGGATGAGATCCCAGAAGGTGTCGCCGGGGGAGGCGTGGGTGACCATGGCCACCGTCATACGGGGCGTGGTGGCCTTGCCCGCCGAGGCGTCCGCACCGCCCTCCTCGGACTTCTTGCCGCCGGAACTGCTCGAGCAGCCGGCGGCGAACAGGGCGCCGGCCAGGACGGTGGCGGCCAGTGCGACGGCTCGATGGTTTCTGTGCATGTCCCTTGCACCTCGCTGTGCTCGTTGGGGTCATTTCAGGGGCGCGACGGCGGTCGGACGCCGTGCGGCGACGGGGCCGCGGTCGCCGATGCCGTGATGTCTGCGGTGGGCCGGGGCGGCCCGGCTGCGGCGCCGTGGCGGGGAGGTCCCTCATGACGTCGGTGGTAAAGGCTTGCTCGTTCCGGCGAAGCGGGCCGGTGGCCGGCCGGGCGACCGGGTGCCTTGCCCGGGTGGGGCGGAATTCCATGGAAGCTGTCAGGGGTGCGACGGCTTGGGTGTGACTGCTCGGGGTGCCCTGCTCGGGCTTTTGGTGCACTACTAGAGCGCGTCATTAGCGCGCTCTAGTAGCTCGTAACTATGGGACCGGCCCCAAGCGATGTCAATGACTTTGTCCTGACGTTCCAACAAGGTTCCGGACATCGGCCTTCCGGTCGACCGGACCCGTTTACGGGCCCTTGAACGGTGGCCGTTCGGCCGAGGTGGGCGCCCCTGCTCCGGCACGAGATTGGGATCCGGTCTTCCGTCCCAGGAGCGCGCTGATGCCACCCCAGTTCCTTCTCGCCACCACGGCCCCACAGGCGTCGGCCCCGCCGCGCACCACCCCTGTGCCGCGCCGGGCCGAGCCGGAACACCGGGCCGTACTGGACCGGCTGCACGGCCTGACCTGGCTCTACTGGCTGGGCTGCGCGGTGTTCGCCCTGCTGCTGGCCCTGACCACGACGCTCGCCACGCACCGGATCTGGGGCCTGTGCGCGGCACTCGGCTACGGCGCCGCAGCCGGGCTGGCCCGCCGGGCGCCGCGCACCGGGGAACGGCCGGCCACGTTCGCAGCCCTCGCCGGAGCGGTCGTACTGCCCCTGCTGGTGCTGATCGCGGTGGGCGCCGCCCAGTCGGAGGTCCACGTCGTCGAACACTCCGGCAGCCTGCTGCTGCACTCCGGCAGCCCGTATCCACCGCACCCCACGGAGGTCGGCGACTACAACCCGTACCTGCCAGGGATGGCCCTGTTCGGTCTGCCGCACGCGCTCCTCGGCGCCACTCCGCTCGCCGACGCCCGTCTCTGGTTCGCCGCCGTGTTCCTCGTGAGCATGGTCACCGCCGCCCGCAGCACCGCGTCGGCGGGGGAGCGCCCCGCGCGCTCGGCGGACGCCGCGCTGCTGCTCGCCGCCTTTCCTGCGGTCGCCCTGCCGCTGGCCGTCGGCGGGGTCGACCTGCCGGTGATCGGGCTGATGTGCCTGGGCCTGGCGACGGCGGGCCGAGGCGGATCCGGTACGGCGGCCGGCCTCGCCATGGGTGCGGCGGCTGCGCTGAAGTGGACGGCCTGGCCGCTGCTGCCGGCCGGCCTGGTGCTGCTCGCCGTCACGGCCGGCCGTAAGCCCGCGATACGAGCAGCCCTGGTGTCGGCGCTGATCGCTGTCCTGGCCGTGGTGCCCGCCGCCTTCGCGAACCCGGCGGCCTTCATCCAGCACGTGGTGCTCTTCCCGCTCGGCCAGGGCGCCGTCCGCTCGCCCGCGAGCAGTCCCCTGCCCGGCCATCTGCTGGCCACCTACGTCCCCGGTGGGCACGCCATCGCCATCGCCGCGCTCGCCGTCGCCGCCCTGGCGATCGGGGTGTCGCTCGTCGTCCGGCCGCCTCGGACGGTGCTTGCCGCAGCGGACCGGCTGGCCCTCGGACTTGGGCTGGCCATGTGCCTGATCCCGGCGACGCGCTTCGGCTACCTCGTCTACCCGCTGGTCCTCGCGGTCTGGTTCCGCCGGGCACTGATGCGCCCCAACGAGTGTTCTCTCCATGGCGGTTGTGATCATCACAGTGCACAAGCGGGGTGACGGCGGCGGACCGGATCGGGCCTCGCGGCGCCCAGTTCACGGAGACGAACGGCCGGCGCCGGTGGAGACCGGTGGCTTCCTTTCCACAGGACTACGGCGGCGGGAGAGCCACCCCACACGCATACACCCGACAACGTACGCCCGGACCCCGGACCCCGGATCCGGACCGTGGAGCGGAGGCGAGGCCAGTGGCCGCCGGTGGCTCCACGACGGCCAGGTGGGCGGGCCAGGTCTGCTCCAGGCAGGCGGGTCCAGGTGCGGCCAGGTCTGTTCCGGGCAGGTGAGCCCGGGCGCGGTTGGGCCTGTGCCCCAGCCGCGCGCGCCCTCGTCGAGCAGCGCGGCCGCGGCAGGACCTCACCGATGCAGTACGTATCCGCCCCCGTCGGAGATCACGGAGATTGTGGAGATCACGGCGCACCCGGTGCCGCGCCACCCCCGTGCATCCAGGCCCGCGTGCCGAACGAGGCACACGCCTGCGAGGCCACCGCGGCCGCACCACGCAGGGCCGCGACGAAGCCCTCCGACGTCAAATGCCCCTGAACGGCGAGGTGATGAGCGAGGGCTCCGTGCAGGACGTCACCGGCCCCCAGCGTGTCCGCCACACGGGTCGTCGGCACCTCCACCGTGCCACCGCCGTCGGGGCCCGCCCACACGATGGGCTGCCCTCCCCGGCTGACCGCCGCCCAGACGACCCCGTGCTCCCGCAGGAACCGCAGGGTGTCCGATGGCGTGCTCGCGCCGGGCGGGTGGAAGTCGGCCGAGCAGACGGCCACGTCGACGAACGGCAGCAGGTTCCGCGTGCCGTCCTTCCAACTGCCCCCGTCGAAGACCGTCGGCCGGCCTGCGGCACGCGCGGAGCGGGCCGTGGCCAGCGCCAGTTCCCTGTGGTGGCCGTCGAGCTCGACGATGTCGCAGGCCGCCACCAACGCGTCAAGATCGTCGGGCGGGGCGAGCCGATGGCCCGTCGCATTGGTCGAGGCGACGGCACGTTCCCCGCTGGACGCCGTGACCACGATGGACGACACGGCGGGCGGCTCCACCGAGTCGGCTGCCAGGTCCGACACGGCCACGCCCAGCCGGTGGAGGTCCGCCGCGACCCCGAGTCCCAGCGGATGGGAGCCGATCGCGGTGAGCAGCCTGGCCGTACCGCCCAAGTGGCTGAAGGCAGCGGCCGCGTTCGCCGCCGGACCGCCCGCCGCGACGACCTGTTCATGAGCCGTCAGTTTCTCGTTGGAAGCGGGCGCATGGTCCACGAGCTGGATGACGTCCAGCGTGCACAGGCCGACGAACAGCCCTTCAGGACGTCGCTTCGTCGCCGGCTCCACCCACCAGCACCTCCTCCTGCCCGGGAACGCGGCCAGTGTACGAACCGACGGGGGCGCCAACGAGACGAGCCGGGCGCCGCTCGGGCAGGGGTCCGGCACAGCCGGACGACCGCCGGACAGGCTGGAGTTTGAGCGGGAGTGTCTTCACGTTGGGCGGTACCTGACGTGCGGTGCGGCACTTCTGAGGGTCAGATGGATTCCGTGCGAAGATCCATATCCCCCCAGCATGGCCGCCCGCGCCTGCGTCTCCTCGCCGCCCTGGCCGGCCTCCTCCTCACCCTGTCCGGACTGTCGGCCGCGCCCGCGGCGGCCGAGCCAGTCCCCGTCCCTGTGCGCGGCAGCGCCTACATGGGCATCGGCGTCAAGGCCCACGACGGAATCGCCGGTCCGCCCGAGACCGTGGCCCCGACCGCGCGGGTCAGCCAGGCCGAGGGCGTCGACGTCGCCAGCTACCAGGGCGATGTCGCCTGGCCCGCCCTGTGGAGCAGCGGCGTCAAATGGGCCTACACGAAGGCCACCGAGGGGACGTACTACACGAACCCCTACTTCGCCCAGCAGTACAACGGCTCGTACAACATCGGCATGATCCGCGGCGCCTACCACTTCGCCACCCCCGACACCACCAGCGGCACGACACAGGCCAACTACTTCGTCGACCACGGCGGCGGCTGGTCCAAGGACGGCAAGACCCTCCCCGGCGTCCTCGACATCGAATGGAACCCCTACGGCGACGCCTGCTACGGCAAGTCCCCAAGCGCCATGGTCACCTGGATCCGCGACTTCCTGATCCGCTACAAGGCCCGCACCCACCGCGACGCCGTCATCTACACGGCCACGGCCTGGTGGACCACTTGCACGGGCGGCTACAGCGGCTTCGGCGCCACCAACCCCCTGTGGGTCGCCCGATACGCCTCCTCCGTGGGACCGCTTCCGGCGGGCTGGAAGTCGTACACGATGTGGCAGTACACCTCGTCCGGACCGATGGTGGGTGACCACGACAGGTTCTACGACAACCTCGACAAGTTGCGGAAGTTCGCGACTGGTTGAGGATCCGCGGCCGAACAGCGGCGTGGGCGCGTCCGGTCACCGCGTCCAGTAGAGGATGTTGCGGAAGCGGGCCTCGGCGCGGCCCGAACCGTGGTTGTACACGCCGTTCTTGAAGTAGCGGGTGGCGGGGCCCCGGTCGGCGACCGTCAGGACCAGGGAGTCGTCGAAGTAGACCTTGATGGTGCCGGTCCCGCTGCTCGCCTCGTGGGCGATCTTGACGTTGAACCAGGTGTCGTACGCGTTCGTCCTGAGCACCGTGCCGTCGTAGCGCCGCACGGTGCCGCCGCCCGTGTCGTAGACGTTGAGCATGATGTCGGTGGCCGGGGTGCCCGAAGGGTGGACGCTGCGCAGGATCTGGACGAAGGACGCGCCGTCGGTGCCGGACGGGAGGTAGACGTCGGCGTCCCACATGTGGTCGCCGGTCTTGTAGTCGACCTTCCAGCGCATCTCGGTGCGCGGATCGGTCGAACTCCCTTCCTCGAACGGCTCGTCGGTGGCGTACACCCACATGCGGTGGACGCCGCCGCTGTCGCTGTGCCGGTCACTGAGGTCGAGGTTCCAGGGCTTCTGCCAGCTGTAGCCGAACGAGGTCTTCGTCCAGCCGTCGGTCGGGTCGGCGGTCGGAGCCGCGCCGGCGAGGGGAGTCGGCGGCAGGGCGAGCGCGGCGCCGCCGGCCAGCATCCCGACCCCCGCCCGTAAGAGGGATCTCCTGTTCATGGCGTGTCCTTTCCTGGTGTGGAGCCGGTTGCACTGACAGTCCCGGCAGCACGGAGGGAACCTCAATACATCGGAGGAGTCAAGGACTTCGGTCAGGCTTGAGTTCCGTCTGGGTCCGGTCAGGTCCATTGACAGGTACACGAGGCGTGCCTAGGTTCGCCGATACACCCGATGTATCGAGGATCTTTCAGACCTGGAGCACAACGGAGGGATCTCATGGCGGTTCCGATCAGGACCGCGGTCGCCGCGCTCTGCGCCGGGCTGGCGGCCACACTCTGCTTGACCGGGCCCGCGCGGGCCGACCAGAACGTCGGCTCTCGCCCGCACATCTGGGCGGTGTCCGGCCCCGAGCGCGCCGCGGCGGCACCCGAACCGCGAGCGCGGGTGTCCCTGGACGACACCACCGGCACGCTGAGCCTGTCGGTGACGCGAGGCGGCCGTACGGTCATCGAGCCGTCGCCCGTAGGCATCGTCACCGAACAGGCCGACTTCTCTCAGCACTTGCGCTTCCTGCACCGCAAGGACCGGGTGGTCGACGAGCGTTACCGGACCAAGTCCGGCAAACGCCTGGACCGCCGGGTCCACATGAACGAATCCCGCATGTCGTTCGCCACCCCCGCGGGCGCTCGGCTCGACCTCGTGGTCCGTGCCTCCGCGGACGGCGTCGCCTACCGGTACGTCCTGCCCGCCGGCTACGGCGACGTGCTCGGCGAGACCTCCGCCTTCAATCTGCCACCGGACGCGAGCGCGTGGCTGAGCACCTACCGGGTCGACAACGAGGGCCCGTTCGCCCAGTACACCGCGGCGACCGCGCCCACCGGCGAGTACTCGGACCAGGCGCTCTTCGCGACCGACGGCGGCTACACCCTGCTCGCGGAATCCGACCTCACCGGCGCGTACTCCGGCGCCCGCCTCGCCCACGACCAGGGCACCGGCAGCTATCGCATCAAGCTCGCCGACGACCGGGTCCACACCGACGGCCAACTCGCCACCCCCTGGCGGGCGATGGTCACCGGCGACCTCGCCACGGTCACCCGGTCCACCTTCACCGACGACCTCGCGCCCGGCTCCAAGGTCGCCAACTCCTCCTGGATCCGGCCCGGCACCGTGCTGTGGACTTGGCTCGCGGGCGGCAAGGAGGCCGGCCAGAGCCTCGCGGCGCAGAAGGCCTACGTCGACTACGCCGCCGAGCGCGGCTGGCCCTACGAGGCCGTTGACGCGGGCTGGTACTTCAAGAGCGACGCGTGGGACACCACCGACCCCAACTGGCAGACCGACAGCTGGATGCCCCAACTGGTCGACTACGCACGGGCCAAGGGCGTCGGGATCATCGTCTGGATCCACCAGCGCGACCTCGACACACCCGAGGAGCGCGCCCAGTGGCTGCCCACTCTGGAGCGCTGGGGGGTCAAGGGTGTCAAGATCGACTTCATGAACTCCGAGGCGCAGTCCATGCTCCAGTGGTACGACGCCATCCTCCCGGAGACGGCCGCCCACCACCTCATGGTCGACTTCCACGGCTCCACGATCCCCAAGGGCATCCAGCGAACCTGGCCGCAGGTCATGAGCCTGGAGGGCGTCGGCGGCGAGGAGAAGCGGACCAACACCGCCGCCCACCTCACCACCCTGCCCTTCACCCGCAACGTCATCGGCTCCATGGACTTCACCCCGGGTGCCTTCCAACGCGTCGGCCTGCGCCCCAACTCCGACGCAGCCGAGGTCGGTCTCACCGTCGCCTACGAGTCGGGCCTGCAGATGTTCGCGGGCACCCCCGAGTCGTACGACGCCCGACCGCTCGCCCGGGCCTACTTCGACCAGGTCCCCGCCGCGTGGGACGACACCCGGCTGCTCGCCGGACGACCCGGCCAGGACGCCGTGCTCGCCCGCCGCAGCGGAGACCGCTGGTTCCTGGGCGGTGTGTACGCCGGCGCCGCCCACACGGCCACCGTGCCGCTGTCCATCGGCTCGGGACGATGGCTCGTGGAGACGATCCGGGACGGCGCCGACGGGCTCGTCCAGGACCACCAAGTGCTGCGCGGCGGCGACAAGTTCGACGTCGACGTCGTAGCCAACGGCGGCTTCGCCGGGATCGCCTGCCCCTGGCACCCGGGCGTCACCACCTGCTACCGCTGAGCGCTCCGCCTTCCGGGGCGAGCGTGACCGACCCGGGGTAAGGGTGAGTGACCCGGGGTAAGGGTGAGTGACCCGGGGTAAGGGTGACCGACCTGGGCCGACGGGCCGGTGCCCCAAGGGAGTTGTGGCCCTTGGGGCACAAGGGCGGTGCGGGTCACGCCTACCGGTGGGGGCCGCACCGCCCGGTGATCAGCCATGCACGGCGTTGAGGATGGCGGCGAGCCTTCCGGGTGCGCTGATCATTGCCATGTGGCCGGTGTCGAGATCGACGACGTCCGGCCGCAGCTGTGCGATGGATCGCTGCTGGAGTTCCTCGACGTAGCACTGGTCCTGGGTGAGGTGCACGTACGTCCGGGGGATGTCCCGCCGGTAGCCGTCGAGGTTCACGGTCTCGCTCAGCAGGGCGGCCGCGTCGTCGGTCAGCCGGTCCAGAGTGGACGTGGCGGTCGTGCCGTCCATGTCGTTGCACAGCAGCGCGGCGGCGCCTTCGCGGGTCTGGTGGTAGACCCCGCCGGCGATGGACTGTTCGACCAGTTCCCGTACGCCGGGATCGATCTGGTCGAGCACCCTGGTTCCGTGGGGAGGTACGACGGCCGACACGAGGACGACCTGACGGATCCGCTGGGGTATGAGGTCCAGGACGCGCGGCACTGTGACTCCCGCGAAGGAGTGGCCGACCAGCACCACGTCCTGCAGATCCTTCGCCTCGACGTCTTCGCGGACTGCGTCGGCGCAGTCGGAGAGTGTGACCGTGCCCAGCTCGACGTCACTTCTCCTCCCGCGGCCCGGAAGGTCGACGGCCACGGCTTCCGCGTTCAGGTGGGGGAGCAGTTCGTCCCAGCAGTTCGCGCCGAAGCCGGCGCCGTGGATCAGGACGTACGACATGGGCAACCCCTTTGTTGTCGGCTCTGAGGGATCTTGGCTGCATTCAGGGTGACGTGGAGCCGGCCTTGTCCTTCGCCGGGCCGCACGGCAAAGGCGGTGTGACGAACACGCCGTCGTACCCCGGCCGTGACCGTCATACGGCGGTTGTCGGTGTGTGGGAAGCACCGGTGGTACGGGAGGCGCGGCGCCGGGTCAGACGGGTGCGCAGGCCCAGCCTGCCGCCGGTCACGACCAGGGCGACGATCAGGACGAGCCCGGTGAACAGGCTGGGGGCCCACTGCGCGGAGGTCGCGAGACCCAGGCCCACCGTCCCGGTGCCCAGCAGCAGGATCGCGATGACCGTGCCCCATGCGTTGAAGCGGCCCGCGCGCAGCTGGGTGGCGCCGACGAAGGCAGCGGCGTACGACGAGAGCAGATACGGCGTGCCGGCCTCGGGGGAGCCCGAGCCGATCTGCGAGGCGAAGACGACGCCCGCGAAACCGGCGATCGCCGAGGACGTGACGAGCGTGAGGAAACGGAGGCGGTCGGTGGGCACCCCTTGCAGCCGTGCCGCCTCCGAGTTGAAGCCCGTCGCGTACAGCCGGCGCCCGGTCGCGGTGTGCTCCAGCACGAACCACAGCAGGACCGCCACCGCCAGGAGATAGAGCACGGGGATGGTGAATCCGCCCGCGCTCTTCTGCGCGATGCCGGAGAAGGGTTCGCGCAGGAGTTTCACGCTCGTGATCGTCGTGCCGTCGGTGAACATCGTGATGAACGCCTGAATGAGAGACCCGGTCGCCAGAGTCGCGATGAACGAGTCCACGCGCAGCGTCACCACGACGATCCCGTTGATCACGCCGATCGCCAACGCGGTGCCCATGGCGAGGGCGATGGCCCCGCCGGCCCCGATGTCCGTCGACACGATCACCTTGGCGGTGATGACTCCGGTCAGCGACATCGTGTAGGCGAGCGACAGGTCGAAGACACGCGCCGCCAGCGGGGGCACCACGCTCAGCGCGACCAGACCGGCGACCGCGTTGCTGTTGAGCACCTGTTGGAAGGTCGACCAGGTGGGAAAGGTGTCCGGCGCCCAGAAGGAGAACACCACGATGATCGCGATCCATACGTAGACCGCCCCGATGTTGGTGAACGAGAGGGACGTGAGCGCACGGCGGGCCGGTGAGGTGCGGGTCGGCGGGGCCGGTGGCTCCTTTGCCGGTTCGTCGAGGGTCGGACCCGTGTCGGCGGGTTCGGCGGCGGTGGTGCTCATTGTTCTGTTCCTTCCATGGCATGGACCAGCGACGGCTCGGTGATGGCGGCCCCGTCGATCTCCCGCACGACCCGGCCCTCGCGCAGGACGAGGACGCGGGTGCACAGGGCGAGCAGGTCGCCCACGTCCGAGGAGGAGACGATGACGCCGAGCCCCTGGTCGGCCTGTGCCCTGATCAGGTCGTAGAGCTGGAGCCGGGTGGCGATGTCGACGCCGGCCGTCGGTTCGCACAGCACCAGCACGTCGGGTTCGAGGGCCAGGCAGCGGGCCATGACGACCTTCTGCTGGTTGCCTCCGCTGAGCGTGGTGATCGGGGCGTCCCGGCCGGCCGTACGGATCCCGACCCGCTCCACCCAGTTGTCGACGAGCGCCGCCTCATGTCGGCCCCGCAGGACACGCCGCGTGCGGAGCCGGGACAGCAGCGGCAGTGTGAGGTTCTCGGCGACGCTGAACTCGCCGATGACCCCTTGGGCGGGCCGGTCGGCGGGCACGAGCGGGATGCCGAGCCGGGCCGCCCGGGAGGCGTCGGACCATTCCTGCGAGCGGGCGGGGCAGCGCAAGCGTCCGTGCGCCTCACCGGTCCAGGCGCCGGTGACCACATACGGCAGCACGTCGTGCCCGGATCCGGCGAGCCCGGTGACGCCGAGCAACTCTCCCCGGGCGAGAGTGAAGTCGAGGTCACGCAGGGGTCCGGCCGTCAACTGCCGTGCCTCCAGGGCCGGTTCGGCGGAGGAGGACGTCCCAGCCGAGACCTGTGGGCGCCCGCAGGGGCCCGTGTCCTCACCGGCCATCAGCGAGGCGAGCGACTGGGGTGTGAGTCCGTGCACCGGGCGGGTGGCGATCCGGCGGCCGCCCCGGATGACGGTCACCCGGTCCGCGATCTGGAAGATCTCGTCAAGGCGGTGCGACACGTACAGCACGCTCGCCCCGCCACGGCGCAGTTCGCGCACGATGTCCAGCAGCTTGGCCACCTCGCTCGGGGGCAGTACCGCTGTCGGCTCGTCGAGCACCAGCAGGCCCTGGTCGCCGTCCCAGCCCTGCAGCGCCGCGGCGATCGCCACCACCGTGCGTTGTACGGGTGTGGCGTCGACGAGCGGGCGGCGTACGTCGATGTCCAGGCCGAAGCGGTGCACGAGTTCCCCTGTGCGGCGCTCCTGCTCGCCCCAGCGGATGTTGCCGAACCGGCTGCGGGCGAAGCCGCGACTGAGCGCCAGATTGTCCATCGCGCTCAACTCGCCGACCAGGCCCAGCTCTTGATGGACGAAGCGGAGCCGGTCGTGGTCCGTGCCCAGGTCGAAGGGTTCGCCGTCCAGCCGGGCATCGGCTCCCGCGTCGGCCTGGTGGTAGCCGGCGAGAATCTTGATGAGGGTCGACTTTCCGGATCCGTTGGGCCCGACCAGGGCGTGGATCTCGCCCGGCGCGATCTCCAGATCGACGTCCTGGAGTGCCTGGGTACCGCCGAACCGCTTGGACAGGCCGGTGATGCTCAGCACCGGCCGGGCAGTCACCGCGGCCGTCGGTGCGGCGCCGTTCCCGGGGGCGTTCACGATCCGCTCCGTACGGTCAGGCCGTCGGCGGCGTTCGCCGGGATCGCGCGACCCCGGACGAGATCCGCGATCCGTTCCGCGGCGGCGATGGTGGGCAGGTTGGTGTTGGCCCGCGGCACCTCGGGGAAGACGGAGGCGTCGGCGACCCACAGCCCGTCTACGCCGAGCACACGGCCGGCCGGGTCGACCACCGTCCGTGGATCGGCGGGGTCGCCCATGCGGCAGGTGCCGCAGATGTGGCCGGTGTCGCCGATGGTCTCCAGCAGCCAGCGGCCGATGGTGGTGTCGTCCGAGAGGGTGTCGACCCCGCTGCCGGTGAGGTCGACGGCGATGTGCTCGAAGGCGGCGTCGAACGATCCCGAACGCACCAGCTCCAGGCAGTGTTTGACGCCGTCGCGCATGCGGGTCAGGTCCCCGGGGTCGCTGAGCAGGTTCTGCTCGATCACCGGGTGCACATCCGGGTCGGGCGAGGCCAGACGCAGGGTGCCGCGGGAGAACTCCTGGTTGGCCCACAGACAGAGCAGCCCGGGACCGCCGGAGGTGCTGCCGCCGCCCGCACCGCCCCAGGTGCCGCGAGCGCCGTCGGCGACCAGGTGCGAGTCGTTCATGTCGGGCAGCGCGAGCGTCTGGTTGATCGACACGACCATCATGTCGTTCTCGCCCGCGCCCGCGAGACCGGACGAGTAGCGCACACAGCAGTTGGTCTGCCGCGCGTCGATGTCCGGCCGCACCTCGGGGCGCGGATGGAGCCAGAACAGCGCCAGTGGATGTTCCTGCATGCCCTCGCCGACCGGCAGCGCCGCCACCCGCCCGCCCGGTCCGATGCCCGAGCGCAGCAGGATCGCGGGGGAGTGCACGGCCCCGGCGCACAGCACGACCCGCCCTGCGCGCACCTCCGTCCACGCGCCGCCCATACGCACCCGTACACCGACCGCACGGCCGTTTTCGACCAGCACCTGGTCGACCGTCGTGTCGCCCATGATCCGCAGGTTGGAACGCTGCCGGGCCGGCTCCAGGTAGGCATCGTTGGTGGTGACCCGGGAGCCGTCGCGGGAGTTGACGCCGTACGGCGAAACACCGGTGCCCGTAGGCCCGTTGTGGTCTTCGCACCACGGGTGGCCGAGCCCCAGTGCGGCCTCTGCCAGCGCGTCGTCCGCGGGGCCCCACGCCTCGCGTCCCAGCCGCTGGACCGGGATCGGCCCGTCCGCGCCGTGCCAGGGCCGGTCGCCGAAGTCGGCGTCGCTCTCCAGGCGCCGCAGGTACGGCAGCATCTCGTCGTACGACCAGCCGGGGCAGCCGTACGACGCCCAGCGGTCGTAGTCGTCGGGCAACGCGCGGATGGCGATCATGCCGTTCACCGACGACGAGCCGCCGAGGCCCCGGCCGCGTAGGTGCGGGCGGCGTTCCTGCGCGGTGCTGCGCCGCGACTCCAGGGCGGGCCACTGGAACTGCCCGCACGCCGAGTCGTCCAGGGCCCGCCAGCCGTTCATGCTGCGCAGCTGCGGCGGCGCCTCGGCGGAACGCCAGTCCACTCCGGCCTCCAGCAGGACCACCTCGGCGGCGGGATCCTCGCTCAGCCGGGCGGCCAGCACACATCCCGCACTGCCGCCGCCGACCACCACCCAGTCGGCCTCGATCACCGCTCCCATCAGGAACCCACCTTCATCCAGACGCTCTTGGGCACCGTCAGGTCGTCCAGGGCGGCGGCGCCGAGCGCGCGCCCGTGACCGGACAGCTTCACCCCGCCGTAGGGCACCGTCGGGTAGACCATCTGGTACGTGTTGACCCACACGGTTCCGGTGCGCAGCGCGCGGCTCGCGCGGTGGGCGAGCGAGAGGTTCTCGGTCCACACCCCGGCGGCGAGTCCGTAGTCGCTGTCGTTGGCGATCGCGTACGCCTCGTCCTCGGAGCCGAAGTCGAGCACCGACATCACCGGGCCGAAGATCTCCTCCCGGGCGATGCGCATGTCGTTGCGCACCCCGGTGAACACCGTCGGCTGGTGGAAGAAGCCGACGTCTCCGTGCCGTTCGCCGCCGAGGACGAGCTCGGCGCCCTCCGCGCGGCCGATGTCCACATAGCTCTGGACGCGCGCGAGTTGGTCGGCCGAGACGACCGGCCCCATCTGCGTGGCGGGGTCGAATCCGGAGCCGAGGCGCAGGTCGCGCGAGCGGTCGAGGACCAGGGAGACGAACTCGTCGCGGATGTCCCGGTGCGCGAGGACGCGGGTGGCCGCGGTGCACACCTGGCCCGAGGCGCCCCACACGCCCATGGCCGCGGAGGTGGCGGCGGCCTCCAGATCGGCGTCGGGGAAGACGATGAAGGCGCTCTTCCCGCCCAGTTCGAGGCTGACCCGCTTGACGCGCGCGGCCGCGGCCGCCTGGATCGCGCTGCCTGTCGCGACGGATCCGGTGAAGGAGACGGCGTCGACCTCCGGAGCGGTGACGAGGGCCGCGCCCACGGTCTCGCCGAGGCCCTGGACCACGTTGAAGACGCCCGGCGGTATGCCCGCCTCCAGTGCCAGCTCCGCCATCAACACCGCGCTCAGCGGGGTCTGTTCGGCGGGTTTGAGTACCACCGCATTGCCCGCCGCCAGCGCGGCGGCGACGAAACCGAGGACGAACGTCGGCCCGTTCCACGGCATGATCATGCCGATGACGCCGATCGGCTCGCGCATCTCGTACACCGCGAACTCGGAGGGGACCGCGGGGATCGTCCCGTGCAGTTTGGTCGGCCAGCCCGCGTAGTACTCGACGCCGGCGACCGCGCCGTCGACGACGAAGGTCGTGTACCCGCGCAGCAGCCCGGCGTCGATGACGTCGATCTCGCCGAACAGGTCGGCCCGTTCGGCGAGCAGCGCCGCCAGCCGGCGCAGCCGGCGCTCCTTCTCCAGCGGTGCCAGCAGCCGCCAGCGGCCGTCGTCGAAGGCGGTGCGCGCGGAGCGCACGGCCGCGGTCACGTCGTCCGACGTGCCGGCGGCGGCCGTGGCCGTCCGGATGCCGGTGGCCGGGTCGATCACCGGCATCGTCGCTCCGTCGAGGGCCGGGACCGTCTCGCCCTCGATGACGTGGCCGAAGAGCGGCCGTCGCAGGGTCTTCACGGTGGATTCGGAAAGGGCGTGGGGGTAAAGAGCCGGATCGGCCGACTGGACGGTCATGTGATGACTCCCATCTGCGCGTCGTCGCGCGATCGGGTCGTGAGTCGAGCTGAAGTAAATTCAGTCGTGCTACGGGAGGATGGTGGCGTGGCCGTCCGGCAGCGCCGTCAGTTCTTGCCCCACAGCTTCTTGAACTGGGCCTGGTAGTCCTCGACGAGCGGGAACTCGGTCTTCGTCGAGATCAGGTTGTCCTTGGTGATGAGCATGAACGGCAGCTGAGCGTCCTGCGTGACCTTCATCGACTGACCGGTGAAGTGCCGTGCCAGCCCGTCGGCCTGCGCCCACGCGTTCTCGATGTTGTTGAACGCGACGGCTGCCTGCGTCTGACCGGAGTCGATGTACTGGTAGTTGGTGGCCTCGCCGACGTTGACGATCGTGTGCACCTTGTTCTGCAGCCCGGCGGCCCGCAGTGCGGCCGGCACGCCCACGTTCATCAGGGCGAGCGAGAAGGCGACATGCGTGACCTTGGGATGCGAGCGCAGGTAGGAGACCACGCGGTCCGGCATGTCCTTGCCGATGGCGCTGATCGGCACGTCGACCTTGTCGTACCCGCAGCCGGAGCACCACTTCTGGTAGTCGCTGCGGAAGGTGTCGGCCACCGGCTTGAGGATCCCGTAGGTCGGCAGGTCGAAGTAGACCGTGTCGGCCCGGCCCTTGCTGTCGGACGTCACCCAGGAGGCCATGATCCTGCCCTCGATGTCGACGACGTCGGGCCCGTCGATGAGCATGCTGATCCCGTCGCCGGCCTTGTCGTCCGTGGAGGACTCGACGACGGGGATGTCCATGTCCTTGAGCTGCTTGAGCTGCTTGGCGAAGACGCTGCGGGGGAACCCGGAGGCGATCACCGCGTCCGGCTTGTCCCGCACCGCCTGGGTCCACGCGGCCTGCACCGACTGCGGGGTGCCCTGGGTGGGGATCTTGTTGACCTTCCAGCCGAGCACCTTGGCGGCCTGGCTGAAGTAGTTGGCCAGGTCCTGGCAGGACTGCACCCCGCACAGGATGAAGTCGATCTTCTTGCCGGTCGGGATCGGCTTGCCCACGGGCTGGGTGATGCCGACCGACGTCGGCCGCTTCTCGAACTGGGCGAGGACCTCCTGGGCCGCCTTGATGCCGGCGGACCCGCCGGCCGCCGCCTTCGGGGAACTGTCCGCGCCGGCGCTGCCCCCGCAGGCGGCCAGGGTGAGCAGCGCGGCGGCGGTGAGCACGGCCGTTGCGGTGCGGGTGCGGGTGGTGCGGTTCATGGGGCTGGTTCTGCGACTCATGGCACTTCTCCTGTCGACCGGGCAGCGGCTTCTGCCGTGCCTTCATGCCGTGCAACCTGAGTTCAGTTCAGGTGAATGTAAGGGCGCCGGGTCCGGCAGGCAACAGTCGTGCACGCCTTTGGTCGTGGATCACTTCGGCGCGTCCGTACGCGCCTCTTGACATGTACGCCGCGCGATGCGGTCACCTTCGGGCGGAGCCGCTCGGCCCGACCGCGACCGTTGCCCTGGCCGGGTGCCGGTTATCGGCAGGTCGGCAGGGGTGTCCCTCGGTCGGGCATCAGCACTGCCCGCCCCCGGATCTGTCCCCGTCGCAGCAAGTCGAACGCCTTGGGTGCCGCCGACAGCGGAAACCGTTCCGTCTCGACGTGGAGTGCCCCCGAGCGTGCCAGGGCGATGACCTCGGTGAGCTCGGGGCGGGTGCCCCAGAAGGGCAGTGAGAGCCGGAAGCCCGGAGGCAGCAACCCCGGTTTGCGTACGGTCACTTGACCGCCGCCGCTGCCGATCAGCGCGAGTTCCCCGCCCGGGCGCAGAACGTCGACGGCGAGTCCGAGCGTGGCCTCGTTGCCCACGAAGTCGAGCACGGCGTCCGCCCCCACGCCTCCGGTGCCATCCCTCAACACCCGAGCGGTGTCGGCCCGTAGCAGGGTGGCGTCGTGCGCCCCGGAACGGTGCGCGAGGGCCAGGGCCTCCTCGCGGATGTCGACGGCGAGTACGCGGCTCACGGTGGTCGCACGCAGAATCTGGACCGCCAGGTGCCCGAGTCCACCGACGCCGATGACCACGGCGGTGGAGTCCTCGCCGAGCGCGTGGCGCACTCCGGCGAGGGCGTGATACGAGGTCAGACCCGCGTCGGTGAGCGGCGCCGCCTGGTCGGCCGGAAGGTCGCCGATCGGCACCAGATGGCGGGCGGACGGGACGAGCACGTACTCGGCCATCCCGCCGTCCCGGCCGAGTCCGACCCCGTGCCAGGCGAGATCACCGCGTCGGTCGCAGTAGTTGTCCCGGCCGGCGACGCAGCGGGGGCAATCTCCGCAGCCCCACGGGCCGTACACCGCCACGCGCTCACCGAGCCGGGACCCTTCGGCGTCAGCACCGAGGCCGGCGATGTGCCCGGCGACCTCGTGGCCGAGGGTGAACGGCGGCCGGTAGGGGAGCACCCCCGCCGCCGTGTCGATCACATGCAGGTCCGAGTGGCAGAGCCCCACGGCCTCCACTCGGACCAGAACCTCGGCCTCGCGGGGTACGGGCCGCTCGACCTCGCCGAGTGCCGGTTCCCGGCCCCAATCCGTCAGTCGCATCGCCCGCATGTTCACCGTCCCGGGTCTTGTCAGGCAGACGGCGGAGACGATAACAGAGGTGAAGTCGGTTCAGTATGGATGCGTCGAGAGGTTGTGTGCTGATGAGCAGGAATGGGCAGTCGGCCCGGTTCGAGGGCAAGGTCGCGATGGTCACGGGCGCCGGCTCGGGCATGGGGGCGGCCGTGGCGCGGCAGCTTGCCGCCGAGGGGGCGAAGGTCGTCGTACTCGCAGACGTGAACGGCGAGAGCGCTGCGGCCGTCGCCAAGGACGTGGCGGTCGGCCGGGCGGTGTCGCTCGACGTGGCGCACGCGGCGGCGGTCGACGCGGCCGTCGAGGACGTCCTGCAGGAGTTCGGGCGACTCGACGTCCTGGTGCACGCCGCGGGCGTGGACGACCCGGAGGCCAAGCAGTGGATAGCGGACGCGCTCGCCGCGGGGCGTCCGCCCGAGGTGACCGACCGCCTCGCCGACCCGGCATGGCGTCGCGTCATGACGATCAACCTGGACGGAACCTTCCATGTGCTGCGCGCCGCGGTGCGGGCCATGCGGCCTGCCGGCGCGGGCGCGATCGTCGTCATCGGATCCTCGTCCGCCTTCGACACCCCCGTCGGTTATCCCCACTACGCCGCGTCCAAGGCGGGCGTGCACGCACTGAGCCAGGCCGTCGCCAAGGAGGTCGTCGCGTCCGGGATCAGGGTGAACGTGGTCGCGCCCGGTCCTACGGAGACCGGGATGGCGGCACGCACCCCCGCGGCGCTGCGCACCGGTTTCGCGGACCCGCGGGTGCGCCCGTACGCCACACCCGAGGAGATCGCCGACATCGCCCTGTTCCTGGCCAGTGATGCCGCGGCCAACCTGATCGGCGCGGTGCTGCTGGCCAACGGCGGCCGATTCACCGCCTGAGTCAACGAACCCGTGCAGAGGTCTTGCTCACCCGGACTCTCCTGTCTACCGTTCATGAATTGAGTTCAGTTTGCGGCAAGGAGACGGTCGACGTGGATCAGTTCCTGCTCGTCCTGGTGAGCGGTCTCGCCAGTGGTGCGGTGTACGGCCTGATGGGACTCGGGCTGGTGATCATCTACAGGGCCACCGACGTGGTGAACTTCGCGCTCGCCAGCCTGGCGACCGTAGGGCTCTACGCGGCCTTGACGCTGTACGACCGGGGCCTGCCGCTGGTCGTGTCCGCCGTGGCGGCGATCGTCACGACCGCGGCGGTCGGCCTGATCGCCCGCGAGACGGTGATCAGACCCCTCGCCCAGGGGGAGCTGCTCTCGGCGCTGGTCATGACGATGGGCGTCTCGCTCATCGCGGAGAGCGTCATCAGCACGATCTGGGACGATCAGCCACGGCTCTTCCCGAGCCTGGTGGAGGGGTCGGTCTCGCTGGGCGGCTCGGCGATACCGACGCAGAGCCTGCTGACCATCGGCGTGGCGGCCACGGCGATGGCTTCGGTGGCCTATCTGTTCGGACGTACATCCATCGGCACCGCCATGCGCGCCGTCGCCGAGTCCGCCGACACCGCGCAGGTCCTCGGGCTCGGCTCGCAGCGCATCGCCCGGATCGCCTGGGCGCTCGGACTCGGCCTCGCCGCCCTCGCCGCCTTCCTGTACGCGCCCCGGGCCGGACTGGTGCCGACGGTGCTCAGCGCACCGCTGTTCCGGGCCTTCGCCGGGATCTTCCTCGGCGGTCTGACCAGCATGTACGGGGCCGTGATCGGCGGACTGACGGTCGGCGTCCTGGACAACCTGGCCGCGAGCTACGTCTCGGCCGGCTATCGGGACACCTTCGTGTTCTCGTTCACCATCCTCGTGCTGCTGATCCGCCCGCAGGGGCTGTTCGGCGTCCGCACGTTCCAGCGGGTCTGAGGGAGCGGTCCATGCCTGTCGTCAGTCGATCCAACCTCACCCGGGCGGCGCTCGGGCCGCTCGCCGCGGCCGCTCTCATTCTCATACTCAACAGCGGGGCCATCCCGCCCTACCAGGCGTACTCGGTAGGGCTCGCAGCCGTGTACACCGTCCTGGTCCTCTCGGTGAATCTGCTCGCCGGATGGGCCGGCATCTGGTCGATCGCCCATCCCGCCTTCTTCGCCCTGGGCGCCTACTTCGCCGCGTACGGCAGCACTCACGGCTGGTCGCTGGAGCTCGTGGTGCTCGGTGCGACGGTGTGCGCCGCGGCGCTCGGGGCGTTTCTCGGGTGTGCGGGCGCGCGGTTCTCGATGCTGTACGTCGCCCTGCTCACGCTCGCCTTCACGATGGTGTCCCTGGAGGTGATGGGCCAGTGGACCAGCGTGACCGGCGGCGACCAGGGCATCCCCATGGAGAAGCTGCACAGTGCCCTCGGCCTCGGCACGATGGCCAGTGCCGGCACACAGGCGCAGTACATCGCGGTGGGCACGGCCGGGATCGCGCTCGCCGTGGCCGCACTGGCCCGGCCCAGTGCCCTGCGGATGCGGCTGGTCGCCGCCAAGTCCCACCCGATGGCCGCCCGTTCCATCGGCATCGCGCCCGAGGCCCAGTCCGCACTGGCCTTCGCGGTGAGCGCGGTGTTCGCCGCGCTGGCGGGCGTCCTGCTGGCTCTGGTCGTCGGATTCGTCAGCCCCGACCCGTTCTCGCTGGCACTGGCGATCGCGCTCATCTCCGCATGCGTCCTCGGCGGCGCCGGAACACTGCTGGGAGCGGTCGTCGGCGGCGCCTATCTGACCTGGGCGCCCACGGTCGCCGAGAGCGCGGGGGTGGCACAGCCCATCCTCCAAGGGGCCGTGCTCATCGTCGCGTTGCTGTTCCTTCCCGGCGGGGTGGTGCCCTTCCTCGGACGGACGGCCCGCCGCCTGCTGCCGCGGCCCGAGTCGCCCGCCCCAGCCCCCGTGGAACCGTCCGAAGAACCCGCGCCGAACGTTCCCGCCCCCGGACCAACCGCCCCTGAACTGCTACGACTTGACCAGGTGGCCGTCACCTTCGGCGGCCTCGCGGCACTCGAAGGAGCCTCGCTGTCCGTACGGACCGGCGAGACCCTGGCCGTCATCGGCCCCAACGGCGCCGGCAAGACCACGCTGCTGAACGTCCTGTCCGGGCTCGTGGGAGGCGGGCGAGTGGCCGGCACCGCCCAGTACGGCGGCAGGGCCCTGCTCAAGACCCGCGCCACCGCCCGCCGACGGCTCGGCATCGGGCGGACCTTCCAGCACGCCGAAACCTTCCCCGAGCTGACCGTCCTGGAGAACGTGCTCTGCACCCGCCGCCGAGCCTCCGCCGACAACCGGACCCGAGCCGCCGAGCTCCTCGAACGCGTCGGCCTCGCGCATGTCGCCGACCGCTACCCGGCCGAGCTGCCGTTCGGCCTGCACAAGCGCCTAGACCTCGCCCGGGCCCTCGCCGAGGAGCCCGAACTGCTCGTACTGGACGAGCCGTTCGGCGGCCTCGACGCCACCGAACGCACCCTCCTCACGCGGCAGATCGTGGCGCAGCAACAGCGCGGAACGGCCGTCGTCATCATCGACCACGTCCTGGACGACCTGTTCGCCGTCGCCCACCGCGTCGTCGCCTTCGACTTCGGCCGGCCGATCGGTGAGGGCGAGCCCGGCACGATCCTGGACGACCCTCGAGTGCGCTCCTCCTACCTCGGCGAAGGCGGTGCACGAGGCGAACTCCCCAGCCGGGACCGCAGCTTGCAGACCGCCGTGCACCTCGACGGGGTGGATCACGCCTACGGCGGGGTCACCGCCCTGCGCGGAGTCGACCTCACCGTGCCCCGCGGCAGCGTGATCGGCATCGTCGGTGCCAACGGCGCGGGCAAGTCCACGCTGGGCCGTATCCTGCACGGCACACTCCCGCCCACCCGCGGCCGACGCTCGGCAGCGGGCGACCTGCGCAGCGCGCTGGTGCCGGAGGGCCGGGCCCTGTTCAAGACCCTCTCCGTGCGGGAGAACCTGGAGGTCGCCGCCTACGCGGCGGGCATCAAGGGAGCGGCCCTGCGGGCCCGGCTCACGGAGACCGCCGAATGGCTGCCACCACGGCTGCGCGAGCGGATGGGCGTACCCGCCGCCGGGCTCTCCGGAGGCGAACAGCAGATCCTGGCCGTCGCCCGGGCCCTGATGGCACGACCGGACCTCCTGATCGTCGACGAACCGGCACTCGGCCTGTCGCCCGCCATGGTCGACGAGGTGTACGCCCGTATCGGCCGCCTCGCCCACGACGGCATGACGGTCGTCCTGCTGGAACAGTCGCTCGGCCGCGCCGCGTCCGCCTGCCACGAAGTGGTCGTCCTGCACGAGGGCGGCATCGCCGTCCGCGGCGAGCCGGCCGACCCGACGTTCCTCGCCGACGCCGAACGGGCCTACTTCGACGGGCAGGACGACGCTCCCGTGGCCACCGCACGCGGCTGAGACACCTAGCTGAGACACGTAGCTCAGACATGTGGTTGAGACACGTGAATGAGGCACGTGGTCGACGACCGTCCCCGCCACCACCCGTACGACACGAGCACGATGGAGAACCCCATGCACCCCCGTCACCCGGAGATCGACCCCCACCTGCTGTCCGAGACCGAGGAGCAACGAGAACTCCGCACCGTCCTGCGGGACTTCTTCACCGAAGTGAGCGGGCCCGAGGACGCACGCAAACATCAAGCCACCCCGCGCGGTTACGACGGGACGGTGTGGGCGCGGCTGGCGGGCGAGATCGGCGTGCACGGCCTGGCGATCCCCGAGGAGTTCGGAGGATCCGGCTACACCTTCGCCGAACTCGCCGTGGCGCTGGAGGAATCCGGGCGGACGCTGTACTGCGCGCCGCTGCTGCCCACGGTGGTCCTCGCCGCGCACGCCCTGCTGTACAGCGGGGACCGCCAGGCATGCGAGCGCTACCTGCCGCGGATCGCTGACGGCACGCTCACCGCGACGGTGGCCGGTTTCCACGAGGACGCACCGGCCGCCGGCCCCGAGGCTGGCGTCCAGGCCGAGCACGGCGCCACCGGCTGGGTGCTGCGTGGCGCGGCGGACTTCGTACTCGACGGCGCCGGTGCGGACGTGATCCTGGTGCGGGCCGAAACCCCCGACGGCACACGGCTGTTCGCGTGTGAGCCGACCACGGTCACGTGCGTACGTACACCCCGCCGCGTCCTCGACGAGACGCGCCGTCAGGCCCTCGTCGAGTTCCGCGGCGCACCGGCCGCACTCGTGGGCGGCTCGGGCGAGGTGACGGCGGCACTCGACGCCGGACGGGCCGCTCTGGCCGCGGAGCAGGTCGGCGGCAGTGGCCACGCGCTGGACGCCACGGTCGAATTCGTCGGGCAGCGACGGCAGTTCGGGCGCCCGATCGGCTCCTTCCAGGCGGTCAAGCACCGCCTCGCGGACGTGCTGGTCGCGCTGGAGGCCGCGCGCTCGGCATCCGCGTACGCGACCGCCTGTGCGGCCCTCGCCTCACCGCAGCTGCCGGTGGCCGCGAGCGCCGCCGCCGCGGTCTGCTCCGAGACCTTCCGCCTGGCCACGGCCGAGTACGTCCAGCTGCACGGCGGCATCGGCTTCACCTGGGAGCACCCGGCCCATCTGTACGTACGCCGGGCCCGCAGCAGTGAGGTGCTGTTCGGCACGGCGGACCAGAACCGCACCCGCCTGGCCGAACTCATCGGCCTCGCCCCCCGGTCCGCGGCCTGAGCGGGCACGGAGCGCCGCATGACACTCCACACCGGCCGCACGCTCGCCACACCGTTCACGCTCGGCGGGCTGACACTGCGCAACCGCCTCGTCGCCACCGCCCATGCCACCGCCGCGGTCGCGGACGGTGCCCCCACCGAGGCCGACGCGTCCTACTGGCGACGCCTGGCGCAGGGCGGCGCCGGCATGGTGATCACCGGCGGCACCGCCGTGGCCCCCGAGTCGACCCTGCCGCAGCGCTACCTCACCGAGGCATGGCGACCCGAGATCAAGGACGCCGTACGCCGTCGGGCCGAGGCCATCACGGACGGCGGCGCCGTGGCCGTGGCACAACTCGTCCACCTGGGCCGGGAGACCCTGGGCGCAGGCACCTACTACGCCCCGGTCTCCGCGTCCGCCGTCCGCTCGCCCCGCGAGGCGACCGCACCCCACCCACTGAGCACCGAGGAAGTACGCCGGGTCGTGGACGCCTTCCGCATCTCGGCGGCCAACAGCGTGCAGGCCGGCTTCCACGGCGTCGAACTGCACGCCGGCCACGGCTACTTGCTCGCCCAGTTCCTTTCCCGCATCACGAACAGCCGCGTTGACGAGTACGCCGACCGCATCGCCCTGCTCACCCAGGTCATCGAGGCGATCCGCACCGAGATCGGCGAACTCCCCATCGGCGTACGGGTGTCGGTGGAGCCCGGCGAGAATTCGGGACTGGATCTCGACGACCTTACCGAGCTGCTCCCACGTCTGTGCCGAGCGGCACCCTTCGCGTACGTCAACGTCACCACCGGCGTCCGCAACACCTACGTCCCCGGCATGGCCGTCACCCGCCCGCCGCTGCTGGAGGACGTGGCCCGACTGCGCGCGGCGGTCGCGGTGCCGTTGCTCGTCAGCCAGGGATTCCGGTCGGTGGCGGACATCGAACGGGCCCTGGACTCGGGAGCCGATCTGGTGGGCATGGCAAGGCCGTTCATGGCCGACCCGGACTTCGCCCGCAAGGCCGTCGCCGGCGACGAGCACGCCATACGCCCCTGCACCGGCTGCAACGAGGGCTGCCGGACCTTCGAGCCCACCGGATCGTGCTCGGTCAACCCCGAACTCGCCCCGCCCGGTTCAGCGATCCGCCCGGCCGTACCGCTGCTGCTCACCCGGCCCGGCTCCGGTACCGGTCCCGTAGCCGTCCTCGGCGCGGGCCCCGCGGGCATGGAGTGCGCGATGGCGCTCGCCCGTGCCGGGAGCGACGTGGTCGTCTACGACAGCGCCGCCGAAGTCGGCGGTCAGGCACGCCTCGCCGCCCGCGCCGCGCACCGCTCCGGCTGGCAGAAGCTCGTCGACCACCAGCGCGAACAGCTGGTCGGTTTGGGCGTACGCGTGATGCTGCGCATGGCTCCCACCCCCGCCGAACTGGCGCGGTACTCCCAGATCGTGCTCGCCACCGGCGCCCAGGAGACCGCCGTCCCCGTGCCGGGCGAGCTCCCGATCCTCACCACCACGGACTTCCTCAACCAGTACGCCGACGTCGTACCGTATGCGCCCGGAGTGGCCGTCCTGGACGACGGCTTCGGCTGGTGGCAGGGCATCAGCGCCGTCGAGAGCGCGCTGACGGCAGGCGCCCGCGAGGTCACCGTGATCACCCCAGGCACGGGCTTCGCCACGGGCCTGTCGCCGGAGAACCGCACCCAACTGCTGCAACGGCTCACCGGCGCACCGGTACGCATCGTCCCGATGAGCACTGTGGCCGCCACGACAGCCGGCGAACTGCGACTGCGCAACATCATGGACGGCTACGAGACCGGCCTCGCCGCCGATGTCCTGGTGACCGTCGGCGAACGCCGGCCCCACCGCCCGGACTTCACTCCCGCTCCCGGTCAGACCGTCCGAGCGGTCGGCGACTGTGTGGTCCCGCGTCGCATCGCCCACGCCGTCGCCGAGGGACGCGCGGCCGCGGAGGCGGTCACGGCCGAAGCCCCCTGAACGCTCTTCCGCCCCAGGTGCCCCGCGGCCACCATCTACCCGAAGCCACCGCCCACCGGAGCCGCGGGGGAGAGGAGCGCAGGGGCTTCTGCACTCCTCGTACAGACACGAAAATCATGCGCCGTTGGGGTCGGGCCGACCCCTGTCCATAGTGAACCGAAGTAGGTGCAGGTCTCAACCATTATATTGAAGTCAGTTCAGTACGGTGGCAGTCTCGGGGTGTCGCAGCGGAAGGTCTGCGTGCGGCCGATCCGCACCTGCGGGGTTTCCCCCGCTGCACGTCAGGGCTCGCGCATCTCTGCACGGCCCTGGCGGCGATCGGGGTGACCTCCCCTGGAGGTGGCCTCGCCCAGTACGTGGTGGTGCCCGCCGAGTCCGCGTTCCAGCTGCCCGACGGCCTCGCGTTGGAGACGGGCGCGCTGGTGGAGCCCATGGCCACCGCCCTGAACGCGGTCGAGCGGGCCCGTGTGCCGGCGGGCGGCAGTGCGCTGGTGACGGGGGCGGGTGCGGTCGTATAGGCGCGCTCTTCGCGCTCAAGGCGCAGGGTGTCCACGACGTACTCGTGGTCGAGCCCTCGCCGTCCCGTCGCGCGGCGGCCGAACGGCACGGTGCCCGCGTACTCGATCCGCGCGCTGTCGACGTGGTCGACGAAGTCATGGCCCACACCCGCGGGCGCGGCGTCGACGCCGCCGTCGAGTGCGCGGGCCGGCCGGAGGCGCTGGACGCCGCGATCTGCTCCATGGCAGCCCAGGCGCCGGTCGTGATGGTGGCCCTGTACTCCGGCCCGGTCGCCATCGGCGCGTCCGCGGTGCGTCTGGCCGAGATGGCGCTTCTTGGCGCCGAGGCGTACCCCGACGGCGTCTTCGAGCGGCACGACGTCCGCGACGCGCGACGTCTCAAGGTCCTCGTCGACATCCCCGGCAACCCGACGGGCTGAACGACGGACTGAACCAATCTCGGCCGGATCCGGGTCCGGGGGTTGACAGTCGATCATCCGCTCCGCAGACTCGTAATGAATTCAGTTCAGTTTGGAGGAATGGAAGATGGCAGTGGAAGACGAAATCCAGTTCGAGCGTGACGGCCATGTCGCCCGTGTCTGGCTGAACCGGCCCTGGAAGAAGAACTGCGTCACGGTGCCGATCCTGGACCGGCTCGACGAGATCATCACCGAGGTCGACGAGGACCCGGAGCTCCGGGTCCTGGTGGTCCGCGGGCGCGGCGGCACGTTCTGCTCGGGCTTCGACCTGGACAGCCTGAAGGCGGAGTACGTCGGCAAGTCGAACGCCATCGACGTCGCGGTGAAGTCCGCGAAGGTGTGCGACCGCCTCTACTCGATGAAGACGCCCTCGGTCGCGGTCCTGGAGGGCTATGTCACCGCCGGCGGCTTCGAGATCATGATCTCCTGCGACTTCGCGATCGCCGTGGACGACGCCAAGATCGGTGACTTCCACATCCGTCGCGCGCTGTTCGGCGGGGCAGGTCCGATCTACCGGGTGCCGCGCATGATCGGTATCCGCAAGACCAAGGAGCTGATGCTCACCGGCAAGCTGCTGTCCGGCGTCGAGGCCGCCGAGTTCGGCCTCATCAACAAGTCCGCGCCGGCCGACAAGCTGGACGCGACGGTCGAGGACTTCATCGGCGACCTCACCGACAAGAGCCCGTTCACGATGTGGCTCACCAAGATGACGATCGACCGGAGCCTCGACGCGGACACCCAGTCGCTGATGGTGATGGAACACCTGGCGGTGGGCGTGGCGCTCAACTCCGAGGACGCCAACGAAGGTGTCTCGGCGTTCCTGGAGAAGCGCGAACCGAAGTGGCAGGGGCGCTGATCCGGATGACCGGCGATCCGCGGAGTCCGGCCGCCGCCCGACTCCAGGGTTCACGCTGCTCCGGCTGCTCGGTGACGGTCTACCCCGCGGACGAAGCGTGCCCGCGCTGCGGGGGGCCGGCCGCCCCGGCGAGCCTGTCCGCCGCGGGCACGCTGTGGACGTGGACGGTACAGCGGTACGCACCCAAGTCGCCGCCGTACCGGGCCCCGTCGGACGGCTTCGTGCCCTTCGCGCTCGGCTACGTCGAACTGCCGGAAGGCGTAAGGGTGGCGGCGGTGCTCGACGTCGACGACACCGACGACTTCGCCGGGATCCGCATCGGCATGCCCCTCACGGTGACCGCCGGTGACGGGGTGCCGAGGGCCCGCCCCACGACCCACCACGAGGAGGGCTCATGAGCGGCGACGTCCTGATCTGCGGCGCCGGACGGACCCCGTTCGGCCGCAGCGAGGCCAGCGGTCGCCAACTGGCGGTGAGCGCGGTGACCGCCGCGCTGGCCGACGCCGGCATCGAGTGGCCGCGGGTGCGGGCCGCGTTCGGCGGCAGCGACAGCGCCGGACTCGCCGACACGCTGGTGGCCCAACTCGGCCTGACCGGGCTGCCGTTCGTCAACGTCAAGAACGGCTGCGCGACCGGCGGCAGCGCACTGATCTCCGCCGTGAACGCGATCCGCTCCGGCATGGCGGACGTCGTCCTCGCCGTCGGCTTCGACAAACACCCGCGCGGAGCCTTCGATCCGCGGCCCGAGGACTGGGGGCTGAGCGAGGAGTACGGCAGCGACGGGCTGATGGTGACCACGCAGTTCTTCGGGATGAAGATCCAGCGCTACATGCACGACCACGGGATCACGCCGAACACCCTCGCCCAGGTCGCCGAAAAGGCCTACCGCAACGGTGGGTCGACCCCCGAGGCGTGGCGTCGCAAACCGGTGTCCGCCGCGGAGATCCTCGACTCCGGCATGGTCAGCGACCCGCTGACCCGCTTCATGTTCTGCTCCCCGGGCGCGGGCGCGGCCGCACTGGTGCTCTGCTCGCCCGAGGCCGCCCGCACCCTGGACGGCCCCGCGGTCACCCTGCGCTCGGCGGCCGTACGCACCCGACGCTTCGGCTCGTTCGAGGTGTTCAGCCCCTGGATCCCCGGCGGCGAACTGACCAGCGTCAGCAGCGACGCCTCGGCCGCCGCCTTCGAGGAGGCCGGCGTCGGCCCCGACGACATCGACGTCTGCCAGCTGCAGGACACCGAGAGCGGCGCCGAGGTCATGCACATGGCCGAGTGCGGATTCTGCGAACACGGCGAACAGGAGCGGCTGATCGCCACGGGAGCCACCGAGATCGGCGGCGCGCTGCCGGTCAACACCGACGGCGGCTGCATCGCCAACGGCGAACCCATCGGCGCATCGGGACTGCGCCAGGTCTACGAGGTCGTCCAGCAACTGCGCGGCCGGGCCGGCGAACGCCAGGTCCCCGGCGAACCCAGGGTCGGCTTCACCCATGTCTACGGCGCCCCGGGCGTGAGCGCCTGCACGGTGCTCTCCCGCTGAAGACCCCGCTGAATGCCCCGTTGAACGGAGGTGGAGGAAGAGAAATGAGCGGTATCCCGGAACCCGAGGAGTTCCGAGCACAGGCCCGGCAGTGGCTCACCACCGTCGCCCGGCCGCGCGCCGCCGACGGGGAGTGGGGCAGCGGCTCCGACTCCGTCGCCGTGTTCGAGAACTGGACCGAGCAGCAGGAGCGCGAGCACACCGCCCGCACCCAGGCATGGGAACGCACCCGCCACGACGCAGGGTGGGGCGCCCTCAACTGGCAGGCCACGTACGGCGGACGAGACCTGCCCGCGTACTACGAGCAGCTCTACCGCGCCGAGGAAGCCGCCTTCGACGTACCGCACCGCACCGAGATCTTCCCGGTGACCCAGCAGCTCGTCGCGCCCGCGATCCGCATCTGGGGCACCGAGGAGCAGAAGCTGCGCTGGCTGCGGCCCATGCTGCGCACCGACGAACTGGCCTGCCAGCTGTTCTCGGAGACGGAGGCCGGATCCGACCTCGCCGCGGTACGCACCAAGGCGGAACGGGACGGCGACAACTGGGTGTTGAACGGCCACAAGGTGTGGACCTCGGGGGCCGGGGTCGCCACCTGGGGCGTCGCGGTGTGCCGCACCGATCCCGACGTACGCAAGCACGCCGGCATCACCGTCTTCCTGGTGCGGATGGACGCCCCGGGCGTGACCGTCCGGCCCATCCAGCAGATGACCGGCGGCGCCAGCTTCAACGAGGTCTACCTCGACGGCGTGGTGGTGCCCGACACCGACCGGCTGGGACCGGTCGGCGAGGGCTGGCGGGTCACGCTCAGCGTGCTGGCCGCCGAACGACTCGACTCCGGCAACCTGGGACTCGACAACGCCGACAAGGCACTTGACCTGGCCAGGAACCTGCCCCGCCCGCTCACCGGCGGCGAACAGCAGCGCGCCGCCGACCTTTACCTCCGGGCCCTCGTGCAGCGGCTCATCGGACTACGGGTGACCGGCGCACTCGTCGCCGGACGCGAGCCCGGCGCGGAAGCCTCGGTCGGCAAGCTGTACGCCACCGAGACCATGCGGCGCACCAGCGACCTGGTGACGGAACTGCTCGGCCCGCGCTTGGTCGCCGACACGGGGGAGTGGGGAACGTACGCCTGGACCGAGCACCTGCTCGGCGCGCCCGGCTACAGCATCGCCGGCGGCACCGACGAGATCCAGCACAACATCCTCGCCGAGCGCGTGCTCGGCCTGCCCAAGGAGCCCGTCCGATGAGCACGGCCACCGACGTGTGGGAGCTGACGGCGCGGGTCCGCGATCGCCTCGCGGGCCTCCATCCGGGCGTATCCGTCGGGGAGTTGAAGATCCTGCCGGGGGGCCACTCCGGGCTGACCTACTCGGTCGCGGTGGGGGAGGCCACGTACGTCATCAAGGCCGTGCCCCCGGGCCAGCGGCCCGTCGGACGCAACGACGTGTTGCGCCAGGCGCGTGTGCTGGGCGCGCTGGCCGGTTCAGCGGTGCCGGTGCCGGATGTCGCCGCCGTCGACGAGACCCAACCGGCCTGGTTCGCCATGGACTTCGCCTCCGGGGAGGCCGTCGAGCCCGTCCTCGACGAACCCGAGCTGCCCGCAGCGACGGCGCGCGCACGGATGCTGGAGATCGCGGCAGTCCTACGACGTCTGCATGCCACCGACGTCCGGACACCGGGTCTCGACGCCCCGGAACCGCTCGACGCGGCCGGTGAGTTGGAGCGGTGGAGCCGCACCATGCATGCCGTCCCGGCGGAACTGCGTCCAGGCGGCGAGGAGTTGATCGAGCGCCTTGCCGACGACGTGCCCGGGGACCTTCCGCCGGTGCTGCTGCACGGCGACTTCCGGCTCGGGAACGTGCTGTGCGTCGGTGAGCGCGCGGTGGCGGTCGTCGACTGGGAGATCTGGAGCGTCTCAGACCCACGCATCGACCTCGGCTGGTTCCTGCTCTTCGCCGACCATCACAACTTCCCCCAGGTGGGGCGCCCGGTCCCCGGACTGCCCACCGAGGCCGAACTCCTCGACGCGTACGGCGACGGCGGGCCCCCGCTGCCCGCGATGGACTGGTTCCGGGCGCTGGGCCGCATGAAGATGGCCGCGATCATGGGCCACAACCTGCGCCGGCACCGCGAGGGCAAGCACCACGACCCGGACCAGGAACGACTGCCGCCCACCATCGCCGCGATGATCCGCACGGCGCGCGACATCCTCGCCTGATCCAGGCCGACCGCGGCCGTCCCACCCCTGCTTAGGAGCAATCGTGGATTTCGGATTCTCGCCCCGGGCGAGTGAACTCCAAGGCCGTATGCGGTCGTTCATGGAGGAACACGTCTTCCCCGCGGAAGCCGTCTACGACCGGCAACTGGCCGAGGCGGACGACCCGCACGCGCTGCCGCCGGTGATGACGGAGCTGAAGGAGAAGGCCCGCGCCGAGGGCCTGTGGAACCTCTTCATGGCACACGGCGACTGGGGTGCGGGACTCACCAACCTCGAATACGCGCCGCTCATGGAGCTCGCGGGCCGCTCCATCATCGGCCCCGAGGTCTTCAACTGCTCGGCGCCCGACACCGGCAACATGGAACTGCTCGCCCTCTACGGCACACCCGCACAGCAACAGCGTTGGCTGCGGCCCCTGTTGGAAGCCGAGATCCGCTCCTGTTTCGCGATGACCGAACCCGAGGTCGCGAGTTCCGACGCCCGCAACATCCGTACCCGCATCACCCGGGACGGCGACCACTACGTCGTCAACGGCCGCAAGTGGTACACCTCCGGGATCCTCGACCCCGACTGCAAGCTGATCATCCTGATGGGCAAGACCGACCCGGACGCGCCCACCTACCGTCAGCAGAGCATGCTGCTCATCCCCCGGGACACCCCGGGCATCACGATCCTGCGCGACCTGCCGATGTTCGGCTACACCGACCGGCTCGGCCACGGTGACGTGCTCTTCGAGGACGTCCGCGTACCGGTGGAGAACATCCTCGGCGGTGAGGGGGAGGGCTTCGCGATCGCCCAGGGGCGGCTTGGTCCGGGCCGTATGCACTACGCGATGCGCGCCGTCGGATTCGCCGAGCGCGCCCTGCAGTTGATGTGCGAGCGCGCCACCGAGCGCGTGGCCTTCGGCGGGCCCCTCGCCGACCGGGGCGTGGTGCGGGAGTGGATCGCCCGCAGCCGTATCGAGATCGAGCAACTGCGGCTGCTGGTCCTCAAGTCGGCCTGGCTGATGGACACCGTCGGCAACGCCGCCGCCCGCATGGAGGTCGCCGCCATCAAGGTCGCGGCCCTGGAGGTCGCCCACAAGGTCGTCGACCGCGCGGTCCAGACGCACGGCGCGGCCGGGGTCAGCGACGACACCGTACTGGCCCGGCTCTACTCCATCACTCGGGCGCTGAAGATCGCCGACGGTCCCGACGAGGTGCATCTGCGCACCCTGGCCCGCCAGGAACTCGCCCCGTACAAGACGAAGTCCGAGAAGAAGAAGTCCGCGAAGACGTCTGAGAAGAAGTCCGACACGAAGGCAGGGGCAGCGTGAGCAGTGCCAACACCCTCGATGGCAAGGTGGCTGTCATCACCGGCGGATCCCGAGGCATCGGCCTGGGTATCGCCACCGCCTACCGTGCGGCGGGCGCACACGTGGTGATCGCGGCCCGCAAGGCGGCCGGACTCGCCGAGGCCCGCGAGGAGTTGCTGCGCGTCAAGGGCGACGGCGACCTGCACACGGTCGTGGCCAACGCCGGCGAACCCGACCAGGCCGAGGCCTGCGTCGCCGAGACCATGTCCCGCTTCGGGCGCCTCGACATCCTCGTCAACAACGCGGCGACCAACCCCTACCACGGCGACCTGCTCGATCTGGACCTGCCGCGTGCGGAGAAGACCGTACGGGTCAACCAGTACGGGATGATCGCCTGGACCCGCTGTGCCTGGCGGGCCTGGATGGCCGAGCACGGGGGAGCGGTCGTCAACATCGCCTCCGTGGGCGGCCTGATCGTCGATCCGCACATCGGCTACTACAACGCCACCAAGGCCGCCATGCTCCACATGACCCGGCAGCTCGCCTACGAACTCGGGCCGCACGCGCGGGTGAACGCCATCGCGCCCGGGCTGATCAAGACCGAACTGGCCCGTGCCGTATGGGAGGTTCGCGAACCCATCCTCACCGCCAAGCTGCCGATGCGGCGCCTGGGCACGGTGGAGGACGTGGCAAATGCGGCCGTCTTCCTGGCCTCGGACGCCTCCTCCTGGATGACGGGCCAGACCCTGGTCCTCGACGGCGGCGCGACCGCCCTGCCGATCGGGGTGGACGAGTGACCACGCCCCGCTCCGCCGCCGAACTGTTCTCGCTGGAGGGCAGAACGGCCATCGTGACCGGCGCCTCCGCCGGACTTGGCGCGCGGTTCGCCGTCGTCCTCGCACAGGCCGGCGCCACCGTGTTCGCCGCCGCACGCCGTATCGACCGGCTCAAGGAACTCGCCGGCACCGACGCCCGTATCCACCCGGTCGCCTGCGACGTCTCGGTCGAGGCCGACCGTACGAGGCTGGCCGAGACGGCGCTGAGCGGCACCGGCCGGATCGACGTACTGGTCAACAACGCGGCCACTTCGGGCGAGACACGTGCGGCGGACGAGTCCCCGGAGGCCTTCGGCGACGTGCTGGGCCTGAATCTCACCGCTCCGTTCCACCTGGCGCGGCTGACCGCCGAGGCACCGGTCCCTGCCGGAGCTCCCGCCGGCGGCAGGAGCATCATCAACGTCTCCTCCATCCTCGGCCTGGTCTCCGCCGCGCCCCTCGGCGGCGCGAGCTACTCGGCGTCCAAGGCCGGACTCATCGGCCTGACCCGCGAGTTGGCCGGACAGTGGGGCCGCGAGGGCACCCGCGTCAACGCACTCGCCCCGGGCTGGTTCCGGACCGAGATGACCGCCGACCTCTTCGCCGACGAACGCTCCAGCAACTGGGTCGAACGCAACACCCTGCTGCGCCGCGGCGGCGACGGCCACGAACTCGACGGCGCCCTGCTGTTCCTGGCCTCGGACGCGTCGTCGTACTGCACCGGGCATGTCCTGACCGTCGACGGCGGATGGACCGCCCGATGAGCGTGGACACCGACATCCGGCCCGACGGCCTCGCCCGCGTCACCCTGCGCCGCGCCGAGGCGGGCAACGCCATCGACCTGGAGACGGCACGCGGGCTCCTCGAGGCGGCGCGGACCTGCGAGCGGGAGCCCGTACGGGCCGTGCTGCTCACCGGCGAGGGGAAGTCCTTCTGCGTCGGCGGCGATCTCAGGGAGTTCTCCCGGCTCTCCGGCGAAGCCCTGGAAAAGCACCTCATCGCCGTCACCGACGCCCTGCACGACGCGCTGCGCACATTCGCCGCGACCGACGCGCCCATGGTCGCCGCCGTCCAGGGAGCGGTAGCGGGCGCGGGCATCGGCCTGGCCGCGGCCGCCGATGTGACCCTTGCTGCCGACAACGCCGTGTTCACCGCCGCCTACACCGGCATCGGCTACTCGCCGGACGCCGGAGTGAGCTGGTCGCTGCCGCGCCTCATCGGCCCCAAGCGGGCGCTGGATCTGCTGTTGACGAACCGCAGGGTCCCGGCGACGGAGGCCGCCGTACTGGGACTGGTGAGCCGGGTCGTCGCCCCCGACCGACTCGCGGCCGAGGCCGAGCGCACGGCCGAGACCCTGTGTCAGGGCCCCACCTCCGCCTTCGGCGCCACCCGCCGGCTCGTCGCCGCCGGCCTCACCTCCGAACTCTCCGCGCATCTGGACCGCGAGGCCCGAGCACTCGCCGCCGCAGCCGCCTCCGAGGCGGGCCGCGAAGGCGTCGCCGCGTTCCTCGCCAAGCGCGCGCCCGCCTACTCGCGTATCGCGCCCAGGACTTGAACCCGTCACTCGAACCAAGGGAGCCCCCGTGTCGCAAGCATTCGTCGTCGGCGCCGTCCGAACCCCCGTCGGCCGCCGCAAGGGCACGCTCAGCGGCGTGCACCCCGCCGATCTCGGCGCCCATGTGCTGCGCGCCCTGCTGGAGCGCACCGGGGCCGACCCCGGGGCCGTGGACGACGTGTACTTCGGGTGCGTCAGCCAGATGGGCGCCCAGACCGGAAACATCGCCCGCACCGCGTGGCTGTCCGCCGGGCTGCCCCAGCACGTGCCCGGCACCACCATCGACCGCCAGTGCGGTTCCTCCCAGCAGGCCGTGCACTTCGCCGCCCAGGCGGTGGGGTCCGGCGCCGCCGACCTGGTGGTCGCGGGCGGTGTCGAGGTGATGAGCCTGGTGCCCATCGCCAGCCCGATGTTCGTCGGTGAACAGGCCGGCATGGGCAGTCCCTTCGGGGGGGCCGGCTGGCAGGAGCACTTCGGGGACCAGGAGGTCTCGCAGTTCCGGGGAGCCGAACTGATCGCGGAGAAGTGGGGCGTCTCCCGCGAGGACATGGAGCGGTTCGCCCTCACCAGCCACCAGCGGGCCCTTGCCGCGCAGGCCGACGGCGTCTTCGCCGAGGAGATCGTGCCGTCCTTCGGGCTCACCGCCGACGAGGGCCCGCGCGCCGACACCACGCTCGAAAGGATGGCGGGCCTGAAGACGCTCACCGAGGGCGGCCGGCTGACGGCCGCAGTTTCCAGCCAGATCTCCGACGGCGCCGCCGCCCTGCTGATCGCCTCCGAGGAGGCCGTACGCCGTCACGGCCTGACCCCGCTGGCGCGCGTACACACCATGGCCGTGGTCGGCTCCGACCCCATCCACATGCTGACCGGCCCGATCCCCGCCACCGAGAAGGTCCTCGACCGGGCAGGCCTGTCCATCGACGAGGTCGATCTGGTCGAGATCAACGAGGCCTTCGCGTCCGTCGTCCTCGCCTGGCAGAAGGAGATCGGCGCCGTTCCGGAGCGGATCAACGCCTTCGGCGGCGCGATCGCGCTGGGACATCCGCTCGGTGCCACCGGAGCGCGACTGATGACCACCCTCGTCCACCAGCTGCGCAGGACCGGCGGACGTTACGGTCTGCAGACGATGTGCGAAGGCGGCGGCATGGCCAACGCGACCGTGATCGAGCGCCTGTGACCGGCCCCGGCTGGTAGCTGAGTTCAACTTGGGTTTACTCTCGGGTACGGACACGGTGGGTGACGGCCATGGAGAGGGAGTATGACGAGGATCGTTGAACCGGAGGCGGGACCGCGGTCCAAGCGCGCAGCCATTCTCACGGCCGCGGTGGACTGTTTCGGCGAGACGGGGTTCGAGGCCACCAAGTGGTCCACCGTCGCCGAACGGGTCGGCATCGGACAGACCGCCCTCTACCACTACTTCGAGTCCAAGACGCACTGCCTGCTCACCATCATGCGGCTCGAACTGGAGCGTTCCCACGACCGGTTCGTCGAGGCGACCAAGGACGCGGCCGACCCGGTCGAGGCGCTGCGGGCCGCGGTCCGCGCGGCGTACGAGGTCTCCCCGCAGGAGGTCCTGCAGATGCGCATCCTGCAGAACCACATGGACCTGCTGTCCGGCTCGCGCGGGTCCAAGCGCGAGGAGGCGGAGCGCGTCGCGGCGCGCCAGTTGGTCCAGGTCGTCGAGCGGGACTGGATGAACCTGCTGGTCAAGGGCATGGCGCAGGGCGCCTTCCCGCTGCGGGACGCGCAGTTGCTAGGGGCGAGCGTGCTCGGTCTGATTGTCAGCGTGTGGCGGTGGTACCGGCCGTCGGGGCCGACGCCGCTGTCGGAGATCAGCGAGCTGATCGAGGGTGCCTGCGTGCGGATGGTGGCTACCTGACGCGCGGCCGGCTCCCGCTCTTCGCGGCCCCTGACGGAGGACCCGTCAGGGGCCGCGCTGTGTCCCCGTGCCGGTGTCGCGGTGATCGGTTTCATGACCGGCCATTGCCAGGCGTGTTTCCCGCGGATTACCATCGGAACTGAACTGAACTGAACTCAGGTTGATCTGAGGAGGGGTCTTGCGACGACGCACGACACGCTCGCTCATCGCCGCAGCCGCCGCCCTGCTCGCCCTCGTCGTGAGCGCCTGCGGCACCGGAGGCCCTTCGGCGGCAGGGAACGACAAGGTCATCAGGATCGGTGCCTGGTTCCCGCTCACGGGCGCCGTGGCTTCCTTCGGCATCCCCGAGAGGGCCGGCGCCGACGCGTACTTCAAGTCGGTCAACGCAAGCGGCGGGATCAACGGCCGCAAGATCGACTGGATCGTCAAGGACAACGCCTTCGATCCGCAGCAGACCGTCCAGGTGGCCCGCCGCCTCGTGGACCAGGACGGGGTCGTGGCGATCGTCGGGGCGAACGGCACCGCCCAGTCCCAGGCCACCTTCCCCTTCGTCCTGGAGCAGCGGAAGGTCCCGGTTCTCAACCCGCTCGGCGGGGACGCGACCTGGTACCAGCCGCCCCGCGACGGACTGTTCGGGCTGCAGACCCTCTACGAGGACCAGGCGGCCGCGCTCGGCCAATGGGTGGTGCGCGACGGAGCGAAGAAGGTACTCGTCGTGCACAGCGACCCGGCGGCGTTCGTGAACGTCGCCAAGGACATCGCCCCCGCGGCCCACAAGACCGATCCGTCGGTCCGGGTGAAGCGACTCTCGGTCAAGTTCCAGACCACCGACTACAGCCCGGTCATCAGCAAGGTGAAGGCGGCGAAGCCCGACGCCGTCGTCCTGATCCTCGCCTCCGCCGAGGCCGCGTCCTACCTCAAGGAAGCCAAACTGCAGGGCCTGTCGACCCCCGTGTACGGCTACGCACCGGTGGCGGCACAGTCCACACTCACGCTCGCCGGCAAGGCGGCCGAAGGCGTCAAGGCCGTACAGCTGGTCAAGTCGCCGAACGACGACGACCCGGCGATCAAGGAGTTCCGCACGGCGATGGCGAAGTACGAGCGCGGACAACCGGCCGACTTCATCACCCTGTGGGGCTGGGCCGCGGCGAAGGCCTTCGTGGAGATCGCCAGGACCATCGACGGACCGGTCACCTCCCAGGCACTGACAGCCGCGTACGAGAGGGCCAAGGCGGTCGACACCGGCGTCGGGCCGGTCCTGAACTACTCCAAGGACAACCACCTCGGCACCCGCGACGTACAGAAGGTCGTCGTCAGGGACGGCCGCTGGGAGTCGCAGGGCGACTTCTTCACCCCGCCCGTCCGCGACTGACATCCCCCACCGAACAGCGAGAGGATCACTTATGGCCGGCGTGTTGCGCGCCTACATGGCACGCATGGACAGCGATCACCCCGAGCAGGCTCTCGAACTGCTCGAACCGGACTTCCGCTACCTCATCGCCCTGCCGGGTGGCGAGGCGACGGGGCGCTCCAAGGACGACTTCGCCGCGTACATCGCGGGCCGCAACGCGGTCGACAGGGCGCACGAAATCCTCCGCTCCAGCTCCGACCGTGATCTGGAGACCGTGTACGGGGTGGTGACCGAGTCGGGGAAGACCGTCGGGTCTTTCCTGTCCGCCGCCGTCGTCACCCCCGACGGCCGGATGGCCCGCTACCAGTCGTACTTCTCCACGACGTACGACCTCATCGACCGGCAGGACTGATGCCATGACGGTAGAGACGCAGGCGGACATCGTCGTGCTGGGCGCCGGGCTCGCGGGGCTGAGCGCGGCCGCCACGGCAGCGGCGAAAGGCGCCTCGGTGATCGTCCTGGAGCCCGCCCCGACGGTCGGCGGATCGGCCGCGATCTCCGGCGGATACGTCTGGGCCATCGAGAACTCCGAACGACTGCGCGAGGAGGACCCGGGCCGCTTCCAGCGCCACGGGCAGCTCGTCGTCGACGGCTATCGCGACGCCATCGACTGGCTCACCGGCTTCGTGCCACCGCTCACCGACGAGGAGCGGGCACTCGCCGGACGCGGCCACAAGTTCGACATGCCCGTGATCATCGCCCATCTCGTACGAGAAGTGACGGCCACCGGCGGCCGGGTCGTCGCCGAAGCGCACACGGACGACATCACACGGACCGGCACCGGCTACGTGACGAGCGCGACGACACCGGACGGCGCTCTACGGATCACCAGCACCTCCGTCGTACTGGCCACCGGCGGCCGGCAGGCCGACCCACAGGTGCGCGCCTCGCTCGTCGGCGGGGGCTTCGTGCCACCACTGCGCGGAAACCCGCACTCCCGCGGCACGGGCGTGGCACTCGCCGAGAGTCTGGGAGGGTCCGCCAACACCGCGAACACCGGCTTCTACGGCCACCTCTTCGCATCCGGCGTCCAGTCCCTCTCCCACGTGGACTTCATCACCTTCGCGCTCTACCACAGCGGCCTCGGCGTACTGCTCGACCGCTCGGGACGCCGGTTCACCGACGAGCGCCGCGGCGACCACAACAACGCGATGGCCTTGGCCGCCCACGGCGGACGAGCCCTGCTGCTCTGGTCGGAACTCGTCCAACAGGACGCCGCGCAGGCGCCGTTCGTGCCCGGCACCCCGCGCCTGGACCGCTGGGCGTTCAGCCGGGACCGCGGCGGCCGGGCCACCGTCGCCCACGACCTCGACTCGCTGCTGCCCGCAGTGCGGGAATGGGGATACGAGGCCCCCGACCTGGACGACGCGACACGTTCCCGCCTCGGCCACGGCCGCGTCTTCGCCGCGGACGTCGTCCCCGCCGTCACCTTCACCTTCGGCGGCATCCAGGTAGACGACCGGGGCAGTGTCGTAGACGCCTCCGGGGAGCCGATCGCGGGACTGTATGCCGCGGGTGCCGACATGGGCGACGCCTACCACGAGGGATACGGCGGCGGCCTCTGCCTGGCCGTCGTCTCGGGCCGCCGGGCCGGGCGACTCGCCGCGACCACCACACTCAGCGTGTAAGGGAGCCGACATGACCGACACATCCACCGCACCCGCCCCGTTCCTCATCGCCTGGTTCGAGATCCTCGACGGCGACGAACCGTCCAGAATCCTCGACCTGATCAGCGACGACTTCTCGCTCTCCATCCTTTTCTCCACCGGCGACGGCAACGCCACCGACTTCTCCGGGGACCGGGCCGCGCTGGTCGGCTACCTCGAACAGCGCGAGAAGGGCACGCGCACCCACCACATGCTGTCCGCGACCACCCTCGGCCAGGACGAACTCTTCCTCGGTGAGGTGCGGCGCTCGGGCGTGCCCGAGGCGAGCTTCGTGGCCGCCGGGCGAGTGGACGCGCACGGCCGACTGCAGCGTCTGCTCATCGGACGGTCGTCGGAGATCCGCTTCAACTGAACACCCACCGGACACCCATGGAGAACAGCCATGTACAACCTGGTCCTGCTGGCCGCACGGCCCCCGGAGTGGACGCACGAGCGGTTCATCGCCTGGTGGCGCGGCGACCACGCCGAACTGACCTACCGGCTCCCCGGCCTCCGCGCCTGGCGGCACACCGAGATCGACCAGGCCCTGGAGCCCCGGTCCGAGGGCTGGGACGGGCTCTCCGTGCTCAGCTTCGACTCTCCCGAGGCCGTCAAGGCGGCTCTCGCGAGCCAGGAGTGGGCGGAGGCGGTGGCACAGGTCGGGGACATGAAGGGCCGCCGCATCGCGGTGATGGGGTATGAGGCGGAGATGTTCATCGCCTGAGTGGCAGCGAGAGCGCAGGTTCGGCACATCGAAATCGAAGGGTCCGTCGCGGAATTCGGCACGGCACAGGCGTAGCGAGGAAGAGGCATGCGAGAGGTAGTGCGGGAGTTCCAACGAAGGGCCGGGCAGGCGGACTTCGTCGCCGTCGTGGACGACGCCGGCAGCCATACGGCGCGTGACCTGCTGGCCGAGGCGGACCGGCTCGCCGAGGCGATGTTCCCCGACGGGGGCGGCGGCACCGTCATGCTCCAGGCCGACAACTCATGGCGCACCGTCGCCGGCAGCCTCGCCGTAGGCCTGCGCGGCGGTGTCCTCGCGGTGGTCAACCGGCACACCACACGGGCCGAGTTCGCCGCGGCCTTCGAGGACATCCGGCCGGACGTCGTCGTCGCCGAGCCGTCGGCGAGGGACGAATGGGCGGTGCCCGAGCTGCTGCCCGGCCGTACGGACACCGTGCTCGACGGCTGGATCTGCCGAGCCGCACCCGAACGGCGTGACGTGCAGCGTTGGTCGGGCGGTGTCCTCATCGGACTGACCTCCGGTTCGACCGGGCGGCCCAAGGGAGTGGTGCAGTCCGAGGAAGCCCTGCGTTACGCCGGCCAGAGCACCATCGACATCAACGGCCTGGACCGCGGCGACGCGGTGGCGGCCATCGTGCCGCTCTCCTCGACGGCCGCATACTGCTTCGGCGTCTACCTTTCCCTTCTCCTGGGCGGCCCGCTCGTCCTGACGGCCAAGTGGGACCGCGCCGTCGCGCTGCGGCGCATGGCCGAGACCGAGGCCCGCTGGACCATGTGCGTACCGACGATGGCACTGCAGATGGGCGCCGAGGCAGCCGGATCCGGCATCCTCGCCGGAGTCCGCGCGATCACCGTCGGCGGCGGCCCGATGGACCGTGGCGCTCTCGCCCGCGCCGAACAGTCCCTGGGCACAAGGATCCTCCGTGTGTTCGGCATGTCCGAGTGCCTCGGACACACCTCGCCGAGGCCCGACGAGCCCGAGGAGATCCGGCTCGGCAGGGACGGACGACCCTTCCCCGGAACGGAGTTGCGCGCCCTCACCCCCGACGGCAGCGAAGCGGGACCGGGCGTCACCGGACCGGCGCAGGTACGCGGTCCCTCACTCTTCGTGGGCTACGCCCGCGCCGGCGCAGTCGAACCGCCGCAGCTGACCGCGGACGGCTACTTCGCCACCGGTGACCTGCTGATGACCCACCAGGACGGCACCGTCAGCATCATGGGCCGCGAGAAGGACATCATCATCCGCGGCGGCCGCAACATCGACATCACCGAGATCGAACGGGCCGTCGCCAGCTACCCGCGCGTGGCCAGGGCATGCGTCGCGGCCGCTCCGGACGAGGTGCTGGGCGAGCGGGTGGCGTTGCTCGTCGTCACCGAGGACGGCGGCGGCATCGACCTGACCGAGGTGACCGGGCACCTGGAGAGCGTCGGGCTGTCGAAGAGCAAATGGCCCGAATTCGTGTACGCCGTCGAGGAGTTGCCCCAGACGAAGGTCGGCAAGCTCGACCGGTCGGGAGCTCGCGCACTGGTCCACCGGCTGCGCGGGCGAACACCCGACTCGACCTGACTCCAGGGCACAGCCGGGGCGGGCACCCGCACGTGTGCCCGCCCCGCCCTGGCCCGACCGACACAAGCAGACCAGTAAGCCAGCAAGGGAGAGTCATGACAGCGCGGTTCGACCAGGGCCCGTGGGCCGCAGCCGGAGTCCAGACGGTTCAGCCCGGAGTGCACCGCGTCCCCCTGCCCCTGCCCAACGACGGGTTGCACGCCGTCAATGTGTATCTGTTGGAGAACCTCGCGGACGACGACGGCATCGTCATGATCGACGGCGGCTGGGCAATCCCCGAGGCCCGCAAGGCACTTGAGGAAGCGATGGCCGCCATCGGCCGCGACCTCGGCGACATCAGCCACATCCTGGTCACGCACATCCACCGCGACCACTACACCAACGCGGTGGAGCTGCGTCGGCTGTTGGGCTCCCGTGTCTACCTGGGGGCGGGGGAGCGGCCCGGCCTGGAGATGCTCAACCGGCTGCGCAGCGACGAACCCGCCGGCTCGCTGGAGACGCTGCGGCGCGCGGGCGCGGTCGAACTGGCCGACCGCATCCAGGCCATGGACCACGGCGGCTACGACCCGAGCGTGTGGGAGGCTCCCGACCGCTGGCTCGGCGCGGAAACCCTGAGCTTCGGCGACCGTGAGCTGCACGTCGTACCAACTCCCGGGCACACCAAGGGACATGTGGTCTATCTGGACGAACAGCGCGGCCTGCTGATCTCCGGGGACCACGTCCTGCCGCACATCACGCCGTCCATCGGCTTCGAACTGGCCGAAGAGGACAGCCGGCCGCTCGCCGACTACCTGGACTCGCTGCGGATGATGACCCGTTACGCCGACACCCGGCTGCTGCCCGCGCACGGGCCGGTCGCGGACAGTGCCCACACCCGCGTCGCCGAGCTGCTCACCCACCACGACAACCGGCTGGCCAAGAGCCTGACGGCGCTGGGCGAGGCCACCCTCGACGCCCATGCGGTCGCGCGCAAACTGGGCTGGACGCGCAGGGAGGTGCCGTTCGGCGAACTCAGCGAGTTCAACCAGATGTTGGCGGTCAATGAGACGGCGGCGCACCTGGACGTCCTGGTGCTGCGCGAGCGGGCGACGGTGAGGTTCGTGGACGGGGTGAACCAGTACACGCGGGTGCGGTGACACGTCACAACACGCGGGTGCGGTCACAGGTCTCAGGCACAACAGGAGGAGGGGGCACGGCCGTTGCCGCGCCCCCTCCTCCTGTCACCGCGCCGTCCAACCGCCGTCGACGTACAGCTCGGATCCGGTGACGAAGCTCGCGTCCTGGGAAGCGAGGAACGCCACCGCCCCCGCGACCTCTTCGGGCCTGCCGAGCCGTCCCATGGGGGTGCCCTCGACCATCGCGGTGTGCCGGGGCGTGCCCCGCCACAGTTCGCGGGAGAGGGGTGTCTCGATGAAGCCGGGGTGGATCGAGTTGACGCGCACGCCGCGTGTGGCCCAGTGCAGGGCCGCGTTCTTCGTCATCAGCCGCACCGCGCCCTTGGCGGCGTGGTAGGAGAACTGGCTGCCGAAGCCGCCGACGGTGCCGAAGATCGACGCGATGTTGACGATCGAACCGCCCCCGGACCGCTCGATCGCGGGTCCGCCGTGTTTCATACCGAGCCAGACCCCGCCCTGGGTGACGGCGATGACCTTGTCCCAGGACTCCTGCGTCTCCGTCTCCACCGTGCGCATCTCGGCGATCCCGGCGTTGTTGACGACCACGGTCAGGCCGCCGAGCTCGGCGACCACCTGCTCGACGACGGCGCGCCACGCGTCCTCATCGCTGACGTCCAGCGCGAGGCCGAGCGCTCGGGCTCCGTCGGCCGTCAGTTGTTTCGCCAGTTCCTCGCAGCGGCCGGCGTCCACGTCGGTGACCACCACGGTGGCCCCCTCGGCGGCCAGCCGCCGCGAGACGGCATCGCCGATGCCGCCGGTCGCACCGGTGATCAAGGCGATCTGTCCGGACAGTGGTTGGCGCACGGCTTCTCCTTCGTCTGCTTCGTTTCCTGCGGTGTGCGCGTCAGTGGTCACGGCAGTAGCTCCAGTCCCGAGCGCAGCAGTGCGGGAACCGCGGAGCCCACCCGCTCGAAGCCGGTACCCACGGTCTGGCCTGCGAGAAAGCGGGCATGGATGCCCTCCGCGATGACGGCGAGCTTGAAGCAGGCCAACGCCTGGTAGTACGGCAGGGCGTTGATGTCGCGGCCGGACTCGTCGGCGTATCGCTCGGCCAGTTCGCGGCCTGTGGGAAAGCCCGGGTTGGCCGTCGGGACGTGGCGCGCTCCGAGGACCGGTTCGCAGGTCGGATCCCAGTACATGAGGAGCATTCCGAGGTCGGCCAGCGGATCACCGAGTGTGGCCATCTCCCAGTCGACGATCGCCGCGATGCGCCCGAAGTCACCGGTTCGCAGGATGGTGTTGTCGAGGCGGTAGTCGCCGTGCACGAGGGCAGGGGCGCCGCTCGTCGGAAGGGAGCGGGCCAGTCGGCCGTACAACTCGTCGAGGTCGGGCAGCGTACGGGTGGCGACCTTGTCCCACTGCCCGCGCCAGCGTCGGACCTGACGTTCCAGATAGCCGTGCGGCCGGCCGAAGTCGCCGAGCCCGACGTCATCGGCGTCGACCGAGTGCAGCGCCACCAGGGCGTCCACGAGTGCCTCGGCGGCGCGACGCGCTTCGAGGCGTGGCAGCCCGGCGGCGTCGTCGCCGTCACGCAGCACCACACCGTCCACGAAGTCGACGACGCTGAACGGCGCCCCGATGACCTCCGCGTCCGTACAGGACAGCACCGCCCGGGCGACCGGCACACCGGTGCCGCCGAGCGCGGCGACGACGCGGAACTCGCGGTCCATGTCGTGCGCGGTGGGTGTCAGCACCCCCAGCGGCGGCCTGCGCAGCACCCACCGGTGTGTCCCGTCGGTCACCTCGTACGTGAGATTGGAGCGCCCGCCCTGCAACAGCCCGATCCTCAACGGCCCCGCGACGTCCGGGACATGGCGTTCGAAGTAGCGCTGGAGTGCGGGCACGTCGACGCCGAGCAACGTCGCGTCGAAGGCCGCTTCGGATGCGGTCACTGTGCGGCCACCCGCTCCCGTGCCGCCCGTACCGCGCGCTTGGCGATGGCCCAGCGGTGGGTCTCGGAGGGCCCGTCGTAGATGCGGAAGGGACGCACCTCCCGGTACAGCCGCGACAGCGGGGCGTCGCCCGAGATGCCGAGCGCGCCGCACACCTGCACGGCCCGGTCGACCACGCGGTTGACCGCCTCGGAGACGTACGTCTTGGCGATCGAGGTGTGCTGCGCGGCCGAGCGGCCCTGGTCCAGCTCCCAGCAGGCGCGCCACAGCACTGCCCGGCTGGTCTCGATGTCGATCTCCGAGTCGGCCAACAGCTGTTGCACCATGCCGAGTTCGGCCAGCGGCCTACCGAAGGCCGAACGCCCCGCCGCACGCTCGAGGGCGATGTCCTGAGCCCGCCGCGCCACGCCGAGCCAGCGCATGCAGTGAGTCATCCGCGCGGGCCCCAGACGCACCTGCGCGTAGGCGAAACCCTCGTCCACCCGGCCCAGCACGGCTTCGTCGCCGACCTCGCAGCCCTCGAAGACAACCTCGCTGTGCCCGCCGAACAGACCGTGATCCAGCGTGTCGATGTTCCGGACGATCTTCATGCCCGGGTTGTCCGCGTCGACGAGGAACATGGTCGCGCCGCCCGGGTCTCCGGGGCTGCCGCCGGTACGGGCCATGCAGATGGCGAAGGCGGCCCCGTCCGCGCCGCTGATGAACCACTTGCGGCCGTCGATCCGCCAGCCGCCGTCGGTCCTCGTCGCGGTCGTGGCGAGTGCCCGGGGGTCGGATCCGGCGCCCGGGGCCGGCTCGGTCATCGCGAAGCAGGAGCGCACCTCGCCGGCGGCCAGCGGGCGCAGACAGCGCTCCTTCTGCAACTCGGTGGCCACCACTTCGAGGAGGTGCATGTTGCCCTCGTCGGGTGCAGCGCAGTTGAGCGCGAGCGGTCCCAGCAGCGAGTAGCCGGCCGCTTCGAACACCACTGCCTGCCCGCACATGTCCAGCCCGAGGCCACCCCACTCGGTGCCGACATGCGGAGCGAACAGGCCCGCCCCTCGGGCCGCGTCCTGCAGTCGGCGACGCAGCGGCTCCGGTCCGGCGTGCACGTCTCCGTCGCACGCCTGCTCCTCGGGTATCACCACATCCCGTACGAACTCGGTAGTGCGCCGCGCGATGTCGGCGACCGTCTTGTCGATCTCGAACCCGATGGACACGTCCACTCCCGAGCTTGGCTACTGACCATTAGCCATCAGAAGGGAAAGGCTCCTCGTGTGTCAAGAGAGCGAGCTATAGTGGCAGCTCAAGTGATCAAGTCATCGGGTAACCAGTAATAGCTTCGGGAGTTCGGGTGAGCTCAGCACCAGGGGGGCCGTACGAGCGGCCGCACCGGCCCGCACGTCTGGAGGGCGTGCCCATGGCCGACCGCCGCTCGGCGATTCGGCAGGCCGCGCTGCGCCTGTTCGCCGAACAGGGCTACCGGTCCACCACCATGACCGATATCGGAGCGGCCGTCGGCATCCGTGGTCCGAGCCTCTACAAACACGTCGCGTCCAAGCACGAGTTGCTGGCCGAGATCATGATCGGCACGATGGAGCAGCTCATCGCCGACAACATCGCGGCCGTCGCGGGCACCGACCAGGTGCGGGAACAGTTGCGCCGCTCCGTGGAAGCACACATCCGCTACCACGCCCGGCACCGCCTGGAGGCCTTCGTCGGCAATCGTGAGATCGGCAGCCTGGAACTGCCCGACCAGCAACGGGTGTTGAGTGGCCGCAGCGACTACGAGCGGCGCTTCCGCGAACTCATCGAGCGAGGCATCACCGAGGGTGCCTTCCGCGTGCAGTCGGCCAGAATCGCCTCGTACTCGATCCTCGACATGGGTATCGGCGTGTCCAGCTGGTTCCACGAGGGCGGCGAGTTCTCCGTCGACCAACTCGCCTACCAGTACGGCGACATCGCCCTGCGCATCGTGGGAGCGCAGCCGCGGGGAGGGACACACGCCGCAGGCGCACCGGAGTAGATCCGAACGGCGGGAGCCGCTCAGCTGCGCGGGGTGGGCCGGTTGAAGGACGCAGCGTCGCCGGGGCGGTGAGCGTCGGGTCGGTTCCCGCCCCACCTCTGGCAGTTCGCAGGAAATGGCACACCCTGTGCGATGCCAGGGCGGGGCCCGGCGAGGGACGCACCGCCCGTGCGACCGGCGGCTGGGACCTGGGCCGGTCAGGCCCCGTGCGTTCGGGAGCGGAGCATGCGCCGGACCGTGTCCGATCGTTCGAGAAGCGTGGTGCGGACGACGGGGGCTGCCTTGTCGGACGTGTGCTGGGCGGTTTCGATGTAGGCCGGGTCGATGGCGTGGGGTGGGAAGAGGTGGCTGGTGAAGACCATCGCCGGGATCATTCCCCCCTGGTGCAGGTGGGGGATCGCCTTCAGGTAGTGCTGGGCGTAGGGGGTCAGGAGGGCGTCCTGGCCGGGGCGCCAGAAGGCTGCCGCCACCTGGCCGACCGCGTGGACGGGGACGGCGCGGTCGACGGCGAGCTGCTGCCACACCTCCGCCTTCGTGGCGGGGTCGGGCAGGGCGGCTCGTACGGTGAGGGCGCGGATCCAGGCGTCGGGGTCCGGGTCGCGTTCCAGCAGGAGGGTGGCTTCGCGGGCGACGTCCTGGCCCAGTTCCGCCTCGCGGACCAGCCCGCGCCAGAGCAAGTCCACGTCGTCGCCCGCCTGTTCGCGCAGCCAGGCCCGGTCGTCCGCGGTCGTCGCGGTACGGGCCAGACCGCGCAGGGCGACCTGGCGGCGCCCGGGGTCCGCGGCGAGGTCCCGACATACCCTGGCCACCGCCGCCGTCAGCGCGGCGCGTTCGCCGGGCGGAGCCCACAGTTCGGCGATGTTGGCGGCGAGCGTCAGATAGGGCTCGATCACGGCGTCGGACGACTCGGCCGTCAGAACCGCGGTGATGCACTGTCCGGCTTCGGCCGCCGAGGCCTCACCCGTCGTCAGCATGTCCCACACGGTGGCCGCGGCCACGCCCCGGGAGATCGCCGTGGGCAGTTGCGCCGCGGCACGGAAGAGGGCGTTCCTGGCCGTGGCGTCCGGGCGGGTCGTGGCGAAGGTCAGGTCGTCGTCGTTGATCAGCAGGACGTCGGCCGCGGGTGGGAGGCCCGTGACCGCGGTACGGGTCTGCGTCACCTCGACGCGTACCAGCGCGCTGCGTTCCAGTGCTTCGCCGTGCCGGTCGTACGCGCCCACCGCAAGCACCTGTGGGCGTGGGGTGTCGGCGGCCACCAGTGTGACCGTCTCGCCGTCGCGCTCCAGTGAGAAGCGGTCAGTGCCCGCCGTCGCGAGCCAGGCCGTGCGCCAGGTGGCCAGGTCGCGTCCACTGGCCTCGGAAAGTGCGTCGATCAGGTCCTGGAGCGTGGTGTTGCCCCACGCGTGGCGGGCGAAGTAGGCGGTCATGCCGGCCCTGAACTGCTCTTCTCCGACATACGTCATGAGCTGCTGGAGGACGGAAGCGCCCTTGGGATACGTGATGTTGTCGAAGATCGACGCGGCCTGGGCCACGTCGTGGATGGGCTGGTGGATCGGGTGGGAGACCGGGCCCTGGTCGGCCAGGTACGCCTTGAGCTTGTCGCCCACCAGGTGGCCCGCCCACGCGTCGGTGTACCGGGTGGCGCGCTCGGCGGCCCAGTGGCAGGCGAACTCCGCGAACGCCTCGTTCAGCCAGAGGTCGTCCCACCAACGCATGGTGACGATGTTGCCGAACCACATGTGCGCCATCTCGTGCAGCAGAATCTTGGCGAAAAGCTCCCGCTCGGCGGGCGTGGGCGTGGCCCGCCGCAGGAACCCGTCCGACCACGTCACACAGCCGTAGTTCTCCATCGCCCCGCCGAACTCGGGCATGAACACCTGGTCGTACTTGCGCTGCGGGAACGGCATGGCGAAGGCCTCGCCGAAGAAGGCGAGGCCCTGGCGGGTGAGCGTGAAGATCTCGTCGGCGTCGCGGTCGAGGACGTCGGCGAGGGAGCGTCGGGCGAAGAGGCCGAGGTCGTGGCCGTCGGCCTCGCGGCGGATCTCGTGGAAGGGACCCGCGTTGATGACGGTGTTGTACACGGCCAGGGACGGGGTGCCCGGGAAGGACCAGCGGCGGGCCGAGTCCAGGTTCTCGATGCGAGGGTCGCCCGAGTTGCTGGTGACGGTCCAGGTGGGCGGGGCCGTGACGGTGAAGGCGTGCGGGGCCCTGAGATCGGGTTGGTCGAAGCACGCCCAGACGAACCGGGCCTCGTCCGGTTCGAAACTCATCCACACGTACACCTCGCCGTCCGCATGGTCGACCGCCTTGTGTACGCCCTCGCCCGTGGCCGTGTCGGCCTGGACGCTTTCCACGCGCAGCACGTTGTGCTCGGCCAGCGCGGGCAGGGGGATACGGCCGTCACCGGTGGGAGTGAGTGCGGTGCCGTTCAGAGTGGCGTTTCGTACCTGTGCCGCGCAGTCGACGAACGTCTCTGCGCCCGGTTCGCGGCAGGTGAACGTCACGGTGGACACGCAGCGGACCTCGGGTCCGTCGGTCAGCGCCGTGAGGTCGACGTCCACGTCGTACCGCTCGACGGTCAACAGCGCGGCCCGGCGCTCGGCTTCGGTACGGGTCAGGCTTCGGATCCCCATGTGTCCTCCCTCGGCAGACAGCGGGCGTCAGCGTATGCCGGAGGGCGGTGGTGGGCGCAGTGGTTTTTGGCGTGTCGAAGGGGCGTTGGCTTGCGGCGTGGGCGGCGCGGGCCGGGACGCCGCGGACGGATCAGTCCGCCTATGCTTCGGCGAGGCGACGGGAGACATGCATGCGCAAGGCTGGCAGCCGGGTTCTGACCTGGGGTTCGGTGGCGGTGTCGGTGATGGTGGCCGCGGTGGCGTGCGGTCACCAGGAGTCGGCGGCGAAAGACACTTCCCCGAGTGTCTCCGCGGATTCTTCCGCGGATTCCTCGGGGTACGCCTCCGAGTTGGGGAAGAGCGACTGGCCTTGGAGCGGCAGTCCGAGCCCGTTCAACGCCCAGGTGAAACTCGACGACGGTCGCCGGGTGGCCATGTACTACCGCCGGGGCAAGGGGCTCGTCGAGCAGCACTACAGTCCCCGGGCGAAGGCCTGGACGAAGCCGGTCGTCGTCCACGGCACCAAGACCGACGCCTGCCAGGGCATCGAACTGCGGACCAACGGCGGAACGGTCGCGGCGATCGCGGACTTCGGCACCTACTGCTACGACGGCGAGCCCCCGACCGAGTCCATCGCGGCCGTCGGCACCGGCACCCTGACCGAGTGGAACGTCAACGTCAAGAAGGACTTCGACGGTTGGGAGCGGGTCTCCGTCTCCGCTGACGGGAGTCAGGCCACCTTCGGGCGTGGCGACACTCTCCACTGGAGCCGGGCCGACGGGTTCGAGACTCAGTAACCGGCCTTCAGAGCACGGGTTTTGGTCGGCGATCGGGTGAAGTCCCGCATGCGCGTGGGCGGGACAGTCCGAACCGTCGCCGGCCTGGCCTGTCCCGCCTCCATGCATGGGCTCGTCAGGACTGGGGGACGTTGTCGTACGTCTTCTTCCTGCTGGACAGTCGTTGGCGGAGCAGTGCGAAGACCACGACGCCCACGGCCACCAGGGTGGACAGAACCACCTGGTCGCGGCCGCCGCCCTCAGCGGTGTCGGTGAGCATGTAGCCCAGGACGAAGGTGATCAGGGCGATGGTGGCCCAGGTCAGGTACGGGTAGAGCCACATCTTGACGACCAGCTTCTCGGGCGTCTCCCGCTGGATGATCCTGCGCATCCGCAGCTGGGAGAAGCAGATCACCAGCCAGACGAACAGGGCGATGGCGCCGGAGGAGTTGAGCAGGAACTGGAAGACCGTGTCGGGCCACAGGTAGTTGAAGCCGACCGCGACGAAGCCGAACACCACGGAGGCGAGGATGGCCGACTGCGGCACTCCGCCCCGCGCGGTCCGCCCGAAGGCGGCGGGGGCGTCACTGCGCCGGCCCAGGGAGAAGGCCATGCGCGAGGCCGTGTACAGGCCGGAGTTGAGGCAGGACAGCACGGAGGTCAGCACGATGGCGTTCATGATCTGCCCGGCGTGCGGGATGCCGATGGAGCTCAGTGCGGCGACGTACGAGCCGTCCTTGAGGATCGCCGGGTCGTCCCAGCGCAGCAACGAGACGACGACCAGGATCGAGCCCAGGTAGAACACCGCGATGCGCCAGATCACGCTGTTGGTCGCCTTGGTGACCGCGGCCCGCGGGTCGGCCGTCTCGCCTGCCGCCAGCGTCACGATCTCGCTGCCCATGAACGAGAAGACCACCATGAGGACGCCGGTGAGGATTGCTCCGGGGCCGTTGGGGAGGAAGCCGCCGTGTGCGGTGAGGTTGGTGAAGCCGCTGGCCGGGTGGTCGGAGCCGGGCAGGAGACCGAACAACGCGAGGCCGCCGATCACGATGAACGCGGCGATGGCGACGACCTTGATGCCCGCGAACCAGAACTCGAACTCGCCGTAGGAACCGACCGAGACCAGGTTGGTGGCGGTGAGCACGATCATGACGATCAGGGCCCAGCCCCATTGCGGTACGGCGGGTATCCAGCCGGCGAGGATCTTGGCTCCGGCGGTCGCCTCGACGGCGAGCACCACGACCCAGAAGAACCAGTACAGCCAGCCGATCGTGAACCCGGCCCAGCGGCCCAGCGCGCGGTCGGCGTACGCGGAGAAGGAGCCGGACGTGGGGTTGGCGGCGGCCATCTCGCCCAGCATGCGCATCACGAGGACGACGAGGAGTCCGACGAGCGCGTAGGAGACGAGGATCCCGGGGCCCGCGGCGGCGATGCCGGAGCCGGAGCCGACGAACAGGCCGGCGCCGATGACGCCGCCGATCGCGATCATCGACAGGTGACGGTTCTTCAGCCCGGCCTGCAGACCTGAGCCGGACGGGGCGTCGGTGCCGTCTGCGGTGGCCGGCGGGTCTGCGGCGGGAGGGGCGGGGACAGGGGGACGTGTGGTCATCTCGACATCCATGAGGGAGTACGGACCAGGGCGGCACGAAATTAGTTCAGTACGATCTAAAAAAACAGTCTTGTTTAAATGTTCACCTTGCTCTATTTTTCGCTTCAGCGCTGAGCTGCGATTTCCGTGCCGCCTGCGCCTCGTCCCCCGTGTTCCGGCCCCCAGGGGAGCCTTCGTGCACGTACCAGCAGAGTGGTCGCCGTTAGGGTGGCGTCGTGGTGAACGCAGCGGGCAAGTTCGGTCCCTACAGCCAGCCAGGTCCCGCGCGGCCCGCGCCGGTCGGTGGGGTGCTGGACACCCATGTCCTGCCTGGCCGGGGCCCCACGGGATCGGAACTCGTCCGTTCGCGGATCGCCCTGCGGGTACGGCTGAAGTCGGAGGCGCCGGGGGACCGGTTGCCGGACGCCGGAGTCCTCGCCGAGGAGCTCGGGATCAGTGAGATCACCGTGCGCCGCGCGTTGGAGGGCATGTGCCAGGACGGGCTGCTCGACCGCCGTCGGGGCCGGTCGGGAGGCACCTTCGTGGCGCAGGACTGGGACACGGTCGTCGCCCTGCTGCACGACCCCGACGAGGCGGCGTCGCTGGACGCCTTCCACCTGCTGCTGGAGTGCGGCCTCGTGGCGCACGCCGCCGGCGATGTCCCGGACGGCCGGCTCGACGGGTTGCGGGCGCTGGTCGACGACATGGACCGGGCCGACGATCCCGGACGACTCCTGGAACTGGAGGCCCGCTTCCACCTCGACCTCGCTCAAGCGCTCGGCGGCCCCGGGATCCGCGAGTTCGCCGCCGATCTGCTCGGGCGCCAGTGCCTGCTGCAGCTCGCCCCGGCACCCGAAGTCGTACGGGCGCGCAATCGCCACCACGCCGACCTGCTCGACGAGCTCATCCGTGGCGCGATGGCGCCGGCCGTGGACGCGGTGAAGGCACACCAGCACGCGGGGCCGGACTGACGCCCGCCGCCGACGCCGGCCGCCCCGAGCCGCCGCACTCGCGCACTTTCGCACCGCTACTCCGCAAAGGAGCTGTCGCCATGCCTGACCCCGGAGCCGTCGGCCCGTTGCCGCCGACATCGGGCCCCGTCGGCGGCGCGCCCCAGCGTCTGCGCGGCGGCGTGCTCGGTATGGCGGACATCGCCGCCGCCACGATGGCCAACGTCGGCCCGGCCATGAGCTTCTTCTTCGGCTTCGCCTTCCTGGCCACCACGGCGGGCATCGCGTCCCCTCTGACCATCGCCGCCGCGGGCGTCGCCGTCGCCCTGCTGGGCAACACGCTCGCCGAGTTCTCCCGGGCGCACCCGTCGGCGGGCAGCTTCATCACCTTCGTCGGCAAGACCTTCGGGCCGGTCAGTGCCGTGACCACCGCGTTGCTGGCCGGCCTCGGCTACATCATCGCGATGGCCTCCGTCATCGCGATCTCGGGCGGGTTCGTGCAGATCACGCTGCACCACTACACCGGCGTCGACCTGCCGTGGATCATCTGGACGCTGCTGCTGACCGGGCTGGCGGTCGTCCTGATGCTGCGTGGGATCGTGGTCTCCACGAAGTGGGCCGGCTATTTCTTCGGCGTGGAGATGCTGGTCCTGGTCGTGGTCTCGGTTGCGGCCGTCGTCGAACACCGCGGCAACCTCTCTGCCGACCCGTTCCTGCCCGACCACATCACCCATGGCTTCAGGGGGTTGGCCGCGGGCTTCCCGCTCGCCGTGTACCTCTTCGTCGGCTGGGAGAACTCCGCGGCACTGGCCGAGGAGACGGAGAACCCACGGCGCAACGTCGGCCGCGCCGTGTTCTCCTCCGTCGCGATCATGACGGTGAGCTACATCCTGTTCGCCTACGCCACCGTGACCGGCTTCGGCTACGACGTCCAGCGGCTCGGCGACTCCGCCATCCCCTTCATCGACGTCGCCCACCACACGCTCGGCGCGCTGGCGGTCGTCGCCTATATCGGCGGCCTGACCTCCACCCTCGGCGTCCTGATCGCGGGCATCAACTCCCAGGCCCGGCTGATCTTCAACGCCGGACGGGAAGGACTCCTCCCGTCGTTCTTCGGCTACGTCCACCCCACCCGCCGTACGCCGAACAACGCGATCGTCACCTTCACCGTCACCTCTCTGCTGATCATCGGCGGCTGGGCACTGGGGCATCTGCTCGGCTCCGACGGCGGCCCGATGAACCCCGTGGTCTTCTTCACCGAGTCCTCGAGCCTGGGCGCCATCCTGATCCTGCTGGTCTACCTGGCCTCCAACATCGCCCTGCCGCTGTACTACCGCAGGTACCGGCCGCAGGAGTTCCGGACGGTACGGCACCTGGTCCTGCCAGCGATCGGTGCCCTCTCGATCCTGGTCCCGCTCTACTACCTCGCCAAGCCCGGCCAGCCCGCGCCGTACAACTGGTTCCCGTACGCGGCCCTGGCCGCCCTTCTCGCAGCCGTCGGCTACGCGACCCTCCTGGTGCGACGCGACCCGGGCCTGGCCGAACGCGTCGGTTCGGTCGTCGCCGACGTGGAGTGAACACGGCCGGCCTTGGCGCCAGAACGGTCAACGAGTGTTGGCTTGCAGCGGCCGGCAAACCCTGAGCGCCGACTTGGAGAGTCAACTTTGTTGGCCTACATTCGTTGGCATGACAGAAAAGGCACAACGGTCCAGAGGCTCCCAAACGCGCGCGGCAATCCTCGCGGCAGCGCGGGCACGGTTCGCCGCCGACGGTTACGAGAAGGCCACCATCCGGGCGATCGCCGCGGACGCCCACATCGACCCCTCCATGGTCATGCGCTACTACGGCAACAAGGAGCAGCTCTTCGCAGCCGCCGTCGACATCGATCTGGAGCTGCCCGACCTGGCAGCGGTACCGGCCGACGAACTCCCCCAAGTCGTGGTGCGGCACTTCCTGCAGCGCTGGGAGGGGGATGCCGCCGACGACGCGCTCCTGCTCCTGCTGCGCTCGGCCGTCACCAACCAGAAGGCCGCCGAGCACATGCGCAGCATCTTCATGAAGCAGGTCAGTCCCGCCTTCGGAGCAGCGCTCGACGACCGCGAGGCGGCAGAGCGCGCGGCACTCGTGTCCTGTCAACTCCTGGGGCTTGCCCTGGGCCGCTATCTGCTGGCGATCCCCGCAGTGACGTCGCAGCCGGTAGACACGTTGGTCGACCGCTACGCCCCCGCGATCCTGGCGGTACTGGAGAGGTAGCGAGTGGAGTCCAGGGCGGGCCATCCCGCGAAGGACGGCCCCTTGTCATACACGTGCGCCACAGGTTGGATGGATGCGATCGCGGGGGTGTATCGAGCAAGGACCCACATCACTCTGAGAGGCAGTCGTGCCGGACTTCGAGTTCTCCACCCACATTGACGCTCCGATCGAACGCGCGTGGAGCGTTGTCTCCGACATCGGCGGCTGGCCGGAGTTGACGCCGTCCATCGACTCCGTCGAGTCGTTGGACACCGATTCGGTACTGGTGGGAAACCGGTTCTCCATCAAGCAGCCGAAGCTTCGCCAAGCGGTGTGGACGGTGACCGAGATCCGCGAGGGGCACTCCTTCACCTGGGAATCGAAGAGCGGCGGCATCACCACCCGCGGTGTCCACGCGTTGACCGAGGAGAACGGCGGCGTGAAGCTCACGTTGTCCGTCCACCAGAGTGGAGTGCTGGCGGGGATCGTCGGCGTCCTTGCCGGTTCGACCACCCGACGCTATCTCTCGCTCGAGGGCAACGGCATCAAGAAGCACAGTGAACAGGCAGCGTCCTGAGCGGTAGCAACATGTGAAACAGCGCGACGGCCTGCCTGAACCGGTCGATGCCGCCAGGGCTTTCGGCACCGTGATTCGGCGGCTTTTGGCACAGTGATTCGGTGCCCCGATGGACCAAACACCTGGACACCCGGACTCCTGGCCTGACCCCATGGCTATGACGACATGGCTATGACGACCAACTCGGTTCTGACCTCACTCCTGCAGGACCTGGTGGCAGGCAAAGGTTGAGCGGAACGTATGAGACACATGGAGTGCGAATGGCGAGCACCGTCACCGTGTTCACACTCGGCGGAACGATCTCGGCCGCACAGGGAGGCCCAGGCCGTCTGTCCGGTGCCCAGGTCCTGGCCGGCCTGGCACCCACCGACGACATCGCGGTACGCCTGCAGGACTTCCGGCGGCTGCCCAGCTCGGCGCTGACCGTCGACGACCTGGCAGAGCTCGCCGGTCTGATCGATGAGGCGGGGGCCGCGGGCTCGGGTGCCATCGTCGTACAGGGCACTGACACCATCGAGGAATCCGCCTTCCTCCTCGACCTGTTGTGTGCGCACCAAGAGCCCGTTGTGGTCACCGGAGCCATGCGACGCCCCGACTCACCGGGGGCGGACGGTGCCGCGAACCTGACGGCGGCCATCGCCGTGGCCGGCGATCCGCGGTGCCGTGGCCTCGGCGCCGTCGTTGTGATGGCGGACGAGATCCACGCCGCGCGGCACGTCCGCAAGGCACATACGACGTCGATCGCGACCTTCGCCTCGCCCGGTGCGGGTCCACTCGGATCGGTGGTCGAGGGCCGACCCCGGATCCTGCTCCGGCCCCCGACACCCACCGTCGAGCGTCCGCTGAGCCTGCGCCGCCCGGTTCGCATCGCCCTGGTCACGCTGTCGCTGGGGGATCAGGGGGAGCTCCTGGACGCGGTGGACGACCGCTTCGACGGTCTCGTCGTGGCGGCCTTCGGCGCCGGGCATGCCCCGGCCTGGCTGGTCCAGCCACTGGAGCGCCTCACCACCCGTATGCCGGTGGTCCTCGCCTCACGCACCGGTGCGGGACCGATCCTCAGCAGTACGTACCAAGGCCCCGGATCCGAGTTCGACCTCCTTGGCCGCGGCCTGATCCCCGCCGGTCCCCTCGACGCACCGAAGGCAAGGTTGCTCCTTCACGCCCTGCTCGCCGACGGTGCGGACCGCACACGAATCGGGCTCACATTCGCCGGTCTGACAGGTGAACGATGAGGTAGCTGCCGACGAAGGGCGGGGAGTGACTCGACGGTCATACACTTGTAATGTCTGGCGGCGGCGGTCATCTCACCACCTGGCAGGCTTGTCCACAGGGGTCTCCGGGATACAGCCGACATGGGTAGCATCCGCCACAAGGACATCGTTCAGAGAGCAGGTCTCACATGTCAGGCGACGCCGGCCCGAACCACGCCGACCTCAAGTCCCAGTATGCCGAGCGGCTCGACGCCGACTTGGAGGGGAACGCGAAGGAACAGGACCGGATCAGTTCGGAGATCGCGACACTGCAGGAGCGGTTGAGCGTGCTCGAGGGTGATCGCGCGTTGCTCCTGAGCATGCGTCAGGCGATCAGCGATGGCCGCCCCGCCGACCGGCGGCGTGGCAATGAGGGTGACAAGGCAAAGAGGAAGGGGGGCTCCAGAGCCGGGGCGGGTTCGCCACGTCGAGACACGGCCAAGGCTGCTCGCAAGGGCAACGACGCGAAGCCTGCGGCCTCCTCCGAGCGGGACAAGAACACGTCGCCCGTGCTGCGTGTGCTCGCAGTCGAGGAGTTGGCCAAGCACAGTCAGCCGCGCTCGGCCGCCGAAGTCACCAGCGCTCTCGCACAGGCATACCCGGAGCGGAGGTTCATTGACCAGGTCGTACGCAACACCCTTGAGAACCTGGTCGCTCGTGGTGAGGTTCAGCGGATCAAGCAGCAGCGATCCGTCTTCTACACCATGCTCGACTCCGCCGCCGCCAAGGGGCAGGCGGCACGGTCCGGCAGGACCGCGGCTGCCGTTTGACAGCCGCGGTCGGTGACGAATCAGTCTGCCGAGAGCAGGAGCACCACGATCGGGAAGAGCACCATCGCGTAGACGGCGCGTTCCCCGCCGACACGGCCGAGCAGGGTGAGATGGGCGCCGGGATTCTGGCATCCCGACCGACCTGACCGGCCCGCCTCACGGAACATATACCGGGTGTGATGCAACGTTTTTGACCCCGCGAGCCAGCCAACATCTCACTCACTCGTGCATTCACTGCCACAGGTATGCCGAATCTGTACGTCCTGATCGTCTGCCGTAACGAAATCTGCCCGCGCCACAGAGCCGGCCGGACGGGCGGCCACGACCGTCGCTGCGCTGATGACCAATGCTGCGAAGAGGAACGACCAGGTTGTGCCGTCGTGGTCGACGATGACACCTGTGACGGCGCCGCCCGCAGAGTTGGTCGCGACAGGAACGGTCACCAGCCATGTGCCGGCCTCGTTCCGCATACCTGCGGGCACGATACGGCCGGCCATGGCGGTGTAGACGGTCAACGCCGGTGCGATGGTGGTGCCGCCGATGGCCAGCGCGACGCCGAGCGCAAGGGGATTCGGCATGATCGCCAGCGCGGCGGTGCTCAGTGAGACGGCTCCGAGCAACAGCGCCCTCAACTCACCGACTGCATCTGGTGTTTCGGCCGCTGTCGTAAGGTTCCTTGCGACGCCACGCCGTACCGGGGGAGGGTCGGGCATGGAGCACCGGCAGGGTCCGGGCCCGGCTGCGCCGGCGAGCTGTGTCAGACTGTGCATAGTCGTCAACGTATGTTGGCCAACAGTTGATGGTTAATTATGAGCCGGTGTGCCGGACAGTCCGACACCGGCCCGGAACGCGCCACCTCGCCGGACGACCCATTCGGCACCTCAGCCCGAGCCCAGAAAGCCAGTTGCCTTCATGCGCCATTCCTCGGACCTTCCCGCGCCCCGCGACGTGGTCACCGCCGCCGAACTCCTCCCCGGTGACCTCCTCGCCCTGTCGGACAGCGATGTCGGCGAAGACAGGTGGTACGTGGTCACCCACGTGCTGCCGGAGTCACCGGACACGATCCGCGTCGCCCTGCGGCCGCCGCTCGGCGGAAGGGATCACGAGGAACTGCTCGAACCGACGCGCCGTGTCACCGTCTCCGCTCGGCGGACGGACATCGACAAGGCCGCCCGCGTCGACTCCGCCGATCTCGGCGCCGCGCGCTTCCGCGACGGCGATCGCGTCAGCATTCTGCGGACCGTGGATCCGCGGGCCGTCGAGGAGTCGTACACACGTCGGTGGGGCTTCTGGCACCGGGACGCGGACCGCTCCGCCGTCAAGCCGCTCGCCGACGATGAGTTGCGCGAGCGGGCGGCGCGCGATCCGCGCGACCACGTCGTACGGCTCCTGCCACGACCGGTCCGCCCGGCCGACGGCATCGGACCGCGACGGGTCGTGGTGACCGGACTGGGAGCGATCACCCCGCTGGGAGTCGGAACGAGCACGCTGTGGGAGGGACTCCTCGACGGACGGTGCGGAATCAGGGAGTTGCAGGGCGAGGAGTTCGCCGGCCTGCCCATACGGATCGCCGGAACCGTTCCCGTGGATCCGGTGGACTTCCTGCCGAGGCCGGCCGCCCGACGGATGAACCGGGCTGCCCAGTTCGCCGTGCTGGCGGCGCGGGAGGCATGGGCCGACGCCGGCTTCGCCGAGGGCGGCACCCGGGAGAGCGGGCTCGACCCGGAGCGGGCCGGGGTGAGCATCGGCGCCATCCTCGGTGACGCCTCCGTCCTCGTCGGCGGAGACCGGAACCTGCGGGACAAGGGGCCACGAGCTGTCTCGCCGCTCACCACACCCATGACCGTGCCTTCGCAGGCCGCGTCCCAGATCTCCCTCGCGCTGCACCTGACCGGGGAGGCGCGCACCGTGACCAGTGCCTGCGCCTCGGGAACGGAGGCGATCGGCCAGGCGATCGACCGCATACGGTACGGCCGGATAGACGTCGCCCTGGCCGGTGGCGCCGAGGCCGTCGTCACGCCGGCGATCATGGCGTCCTTCGCGGCCATGCGTGCGCTGTCCACCCACGGACTGGACACGGGCTCACCGTCGCGGCCGTTCGCCAAGGACCGGAACGGGTTTGTCAACGGCGAGGGGGCCGGGCTGCTGGTGCTCGAGGCCGAGGAGCACGCACGGGCCCGAGGGGCCCGGATCTACTGCGAGGCCGCCGGCTGGGGGCTCTCCGCCGACGCCCACCACATGGCCGCGCCCGACCCGTCGGGCAGCGGGGTCGCGCTCGCGATGCGGCGCGCACTGGCGGACGCGGGCGGTCACGCCGCGGACGTCGTGCACGTCAACGCGCATGCCACCGCTACCGTCGACGGCGACCTCGCCGAGGCCGGCGCCCTGGGGGCAGTTCTCGGCGGCCCTGACGGACTCCGGTCCGTGCCGGTCACCGCGCTCAAGGGCAGCCTCGGGCATCTGCAGGGCGCCGCGGGCGGAGTGGAGGCCGTCGTCACCGTCCTGACCCTGCACCACGCGCTGATTCCTCCCACCCTCGGGTGCGAGACGCAGGACGAGGCCATCGACGTGGACCTGGTCACCGGACAGCCACGCCCACTGCCGACGACGGGAGATCTCGCGCTCAGCAATTCGTTCGGCTTCGGCGGTCACAACGCCGTGCTGGCACTGCGCCGCACGACCTGATACTGCAACGGTCTTTTGCGTGACGGTGGGGTAGCTGGGGCCTTGTGCTGGTTATGGGGTGGGAGACGGTGCGGGCGGATGCCTGGGAGCACCTGGGCGCCCCGGAGGCGGTCCGGATCGTTGACGACACTGGCTTCCTGAAGAAGGGCGTGCGGTCGACCGGGGTTCGGGCGCGCGGCGGCCGCCAATGCTCGCGCTGAGCCCTGCCGTGGGGGCGGTCGGCTTCGTCGTGCCGCGCGAGCGGCTCACCGCACGCCGGGTGTGCGCCATGGTGTTGGTGGTGCTCGTCAGCGGTGCGCGCACCCGAAGGCGCGATGTCCTTCGGGGCGCGCGGCAGGGTTCCGGTTCAGGCGTTGTAGCCGCCGTGGGCGTCCAGGACCGCGCCCGTGACGTACGACGCGGCGGGGCTCGCCAGGAAGGCGATCGCCGCGGCGACTTCGTCGGGGTGCCCCACGCGCTGCAGGGACAGCGAGCTGACCAGGGCCTTGAGGGTCTCGGGGTCCGGCCCTTCCATGCCGCCCTCCATCAGTCCGGCCTCCACGACGTTGGCCGTGATGTCCCGGGGCCCGAGGTCGCGTGCGACGCCCATGGTGTACCTCTCGATCCCTGACTTGGTCGCCGAGTAGTCGGCAAGGCCCGGGACACCGACCCGGGAGCCCAGTCCGGAACTCACCGTGATGATGCGGCCGCCCGCGCGCAGCACTCGGGAGGCGGCCCGGATGACCGCGATCACGCCGAGGTAGTTGGTGGCGTGCATCCGGTCCAGTGCGGCGGTGTCGGCGTCCGGGTCGTCCACCGTGCGGCCCTGCTCCACCGAGATCGCCGCGTTGTTGACGAGGATGTCCAGGCCGCCGAAGTGCGCGACCACGTCGTCGATCAGCGCCGGCGCCCGGCTCGTGTCTGCCTGGTCGGACTGGAAGGCGACGGCCTTGGCTCCCTTGCCGTGCACCTCGTCGACGACGGCCTGCGCCTGCTTCTCGGAGCTGACGTAGGTGAACGCGACGTCGGCGCCCTGCTCGGCCAGCAGTCGTACGGTCGCGGCTCCCAGTCCGCGCGACCCTCCGGTGACCAGGGCGACCTTGCCCGTCAGCGGCTTGCTCATTCTTCTCACCTCGTTGATTGGCCCTTCCCGATAGTCGAAACAGTAGTTGTTACGACTGCTCCATTGCAACCTTTGCTGTTACGACTGCGCGGTCGTAACATGAAGCGTTGCGGCCGAGATGAGGGGTTCATGAGCGCCAACAGCAGATTGACCATCGCCGCCCACGCGCTGGCCTGGATCGGTCTCTACCAGCGCCAGGGCCACGAGGTCGCCACCTCCGAGCAGATCGCGACCAGCGCGAACACCAATCCCGTGGTGATCAGGCGGCTGCTCGGCGAGCTGCGCAGGGCGGGGCTCGTGGAGTCCCGGCGGGGCGTGGGCGCGGGCTGGTCGCTGGCGCGTGAGCTGAAGTCGATGACCCTGCTCGACGTGTACGAGGCAGTGGAACCCGGCCCTCTGTTCGCGATGCACCGCACCACCCCGGACCAGGGATGCGTGGTGGGTTACGGCATCCAGCCGGCGATGCAGGGCATCTACGGGGGCATTGAGGAGACCCTGAGACAGGAGCTGGCCCGCGTCACGCTCGAGGACGTACTCCGGGACGTCCTGGCGGCACCTCGCTAGCCTCCCCGTTGCGCCCTGACATCACCAAGGTCCCCAGCCGTGCCCAGGCCAACGGACAGTCTGGCAACCAGTCGCTCGTGCTCGTGCGCACGCCGCCTGTGCCGCCCGGACCCTCTGCTTCATCCGAGCCCGCCTGGTGACCGCGTGAGGTCAGGTCGCACGAACCGTGGTGCGCCGGGGAATGAGTGTGGGGGCGAAGGTCCGGGTGCTCGCGGGGACGCCGGCGATGAGGTCGATGAGTTGGTCGACGGCTGTTGCGGCGATGGCGTCGAAGGGGACGCGGACGGTGGTCAGGGGCACGGCCAGCCGGCTGGCGAGAGGGATGTCGTTGTAGCCGACGATGGAGAGGTCCTCGGGTACGCGCAGGCCGGCGCGCTGGACGGCGGCGAGGAAACCGATGGCGGTGTTGTCGTTGACGGCGAAGACGGCCGTGGGGCGCGAGGCGAGGCCCAGTAGGTGCTGGCCGGCGTCTTCGCCGCTTTCCATGCTGAAGCTGGAGGGGATGATGAGTGTCTCGTCGACGGGAAGGCCGGCCTCTCGTAGCGCCTCCTCGTATCCGGCGCGTCGGCCGAGGGCGCTGGAGGCGTAGGAGGGGCCGGCGATCAGGGCGATGCGCCGGTGGCCGAGGTCGATGAGGTGCCGGGTGGCGAGGTAGCCCCCGAGGCGGTCGTCACCCACTGCGGCGGAGCTGTCCCCGTACGTCCGCAGGGCCAGGACGTGCGGGATGCCCTTGTCCACGAGGTCCTGGGAGAAGCCGCCGTCGGTGCGGGCGGTGGTGAGTACGAGGCCGTCGACACGGCGTTGGAGCAGGACGTCGCCGTTCTCGCGTTCGCGGTCGGGGTCGTCGTGGGTGGTGGCGACGAGTGTGTGGTAGCCGCGCTTGAGGCTGGCGGAGGCGATCTCTTCGTAGAGCATGGCCATCACGGTGTCGGTGAGGCGGGGCACCAGCACGCCGAGGGTGTTGGTCTGCCTGCGGCGGAGGTTGGCGGCGACAGGGTTGGGCGCGTAGCCGATCTCGGTGGCGATGTCGCGGATCCGTGCGGCAGAGGGGCTGCGGTAGAAGCGGTGCTCGCGGTTGAGGGCGCGTGAGACGGTGGACGGGCTGACCTCGGCGGCGCGGGCCACGTCGGCGATGGTGGGCGGCTTGCTCCCGGCCGTCGGAGCCGGGGAATCCTGGTGTGAGCCCTCGAGTTCCGAACCGCTCATGCTCTCCGCGTCCCCTCTCCTGGACCCCTTCGACGCGAGCAGCCTACCCTTTGTGCAACACGATGAGGAATCGATTGCACACGGCTGTCCCGTCCGCACAAGCCGTCGCCTGCGCGGACGGGACCCGCGGCGCCGGACGCTCAGGGCGAGAGTTCCTCCAGGACTCTGCCCTTGGTCTCGATCGCGAAGACCATCGTGACCAGGCCACCGACGAGCGCCACGGCGGCGAAGGCCGTGAAGACGTAGCGGGTGCCGAGGTCGGCGACGATCCAGCCGACCATGAGGGGGCCGATCGACGAGCCTGCCCTGAGCCAGGCGCTGCCGAAGCCGGTGCCGATCGCACGCAGCCGGGTCGGGTAGAGCTCGGCGGAGTAGAGGTAGAGCGAGAAGGAGATGGTCTGCAGGATCGCGTAGGCGATGGGGGCGAGGACGACGACCTGGGTGGCCGTGGTGGCGCCCAGTGCGGTGAGGACGAGCAGTGGCACGGTCGCCGCCAGGAAGGCGGCGGTGTACCAGCGTTTGCGGCCGACCTTGTCGATCAGCAGGGCGCAGACGACGGAGGCGATGACGCCGACGCCCGAGGTGATCCATCCGTAGGCGAGGCTGGTCTCCAGCGGGAGCTTGAAGACCTGCTTGTAGAGGGTGGGCAGCCAGGTGACCAGACCGTTGTTGATCATGTAGACGCAGGCCCACAGGACCCAGATCATGAGGGTCCGTTTCCGGTAGATGCCCCTGAACAGTTCCCGCCAGTCGGACCGGGCGGTGGCCTTGGGGTCAAGGGGACGGACGACGGGCTCGGGCAGAGCGAGGCCCTGCCTGACGGCGTCGTCCTCCAGCTTCCTGACCACGGCGTCGGCCTCCTCGACGCGCCCCTTGGAGGCGAGCCAGCGCGGTGACTCCGGCATCAGCCAGCGCAGGGGGATGGCGAGCACCGACGGGATCACGCCGACGATGAACATGGCCTTCCAGCCGTACGTCGGCACCAGGAAGTATCCGGCGATGCCGGCGAACATCAGACCGACCGGGAAGATGACCTCGTACAGGAGGAAGAAGCGGCCTCGTTTGCGGGCGCCGATGAACTCGTTGATATAGGCGCTGGCCACCGGCACCTCACCGCCGGTTCCGACTCCCTGGACGAAGCGGAACACGATCATGGACGCGGCGCTCCAGGCGAACAGGCACGCGATGTCCATCGAGACGAAGAGCACGATGGTGATGAGCAGCGTGTGGAGGCGACCGATCCTCTCCGCCAGCCATCCGAAGACGAGCGCTCCGACCATTTGCCCGAGGTAGCCGGCCGAGAGGATCAGACCGACCTGGGATGCGCTCAGGTGCCATTCGTCGACCAGTTTCGGCATCGCGAAGGCGATCGCCAGGACCGTGTAGGCGTCGAAGAAGGTGGCGCTGCCGACGATGACGCGGATGAGCATCAGGCGGCGCGTGACGGGAAGGCGTTCGAGACGGGCGACGAGTGCGGCGTTCGTGGCCCTTGCTGCTCCTCCGTCGGCGACAAAGGTTGTCATGTGGTTCCTCGCCGTTGAGGTGGGGTGCCGGCCGGCGGTGAGCGGTGCGGGCCGGCGGACGGGGCGCAGGATCGGCAGCTCGTGCCGCCGATCCTGCCAGGGCCCGGCAAGGGGGAGTTCCGGGCCGATGGGGTGGGGTGCGGCGGGTGTCGGTCAGATGAGCTTGGCGTGCTTGAGCGCGAGCTCGATCTCGGCGGCCGCGCCGTCGGCCAGCGGCTGCAGCGGCGGACGGACGGTTGCATCCTTGAGGATGCCGCGGGCCACCAGGCCGATCTTGAGCGCGACAGTGCCCTCCATGTGCGAGCCGCGGTGATAGACCGCCTTGGTCACGGGCAGCAGGCGGTCGTGGATCTCGCGCGCCTTCGCGTAGTCCTTCGCCTTGCCGGCCGCGATGAACTCGACCAGCGGTTCCGGGGCGAGGCCGCCGTAGCCGACCAGGGCGCCGTCGACGTCGAACATGGTGTGCAGGAGGTACTCGTCGTGGCAGGTGAGGATCTGCAGATCGGGGAAGTTCTCTCGCAGCACCGGGATCTCGGTGTCCCAGCGGCGCATGTTGCGCACACCGTTCTTGGTCGCGACGGTGCCGGGCTGGGCGGCGATCTCCAGCTGGGTCTCCAGGTCGTACGTCGCCTTGGTGACGTCCGGGTACTGGAACAGGATGTTCTGCAGGCCGGACTCCTCGTGGATGGCCCGGTAGCGCTCCTGCGGGGCGCCCTTCTGGAACCCGAAACGCAGCCAGCCGTGCGAGGGGTAGACCAGCGCTCCGACGGCACCGGCGTCCGCCGCCCGGCGGGCCTCCAGGGCCGCGACCCTGGTGCCCTCACCGGTGATGCCCGCGATGATCGGCACCCGGCCGCCGACCGCCTCGACGAGCGTGCGAATGAGCGCCACCTGCTCCTCGGCGGTCAGGTACGTTCCCTCGCCGGCATGGCCGAGACAGACCAGCCCCTTGACCCCCTTGACGGAAACCAGCCACCGCGCCAGATCGGCGTTGGCGGCAAGGTCCACCTCGCCGTCCGCGGTGAACGCGGTGACGGGGGCCGGGACGAGGCCGCGCAGGTCCATGGGATCCATGACACACACTCCTTGTGGAATCGATGACGGAATCGATTGCACAACCTTGCCGTGCGTACCGTCAAGAGGGACGTGGGAAGAAAAATGCGGCCTGACGCACCGTTCGCGTCACCTCGGTGGCGTGGCACCGGCCTGTCGGGCTGATCCGACAGGCCGGTCTCGGATCGAACCCGCCGTCGATGAACCGGTGCAGTGCCTTGCGCACGATGGTCACGTGCTTCTCGACCAGCGACGCGATCTCGGGAGCGATCCGGCCCTGCCCCGACAGGCGCACACATTCCAGCCGCATGCGCTCGTCGGGTACGAGATCCCACGCTCTCAACCGACGCCGCAGTTAGGCGACTTGCGTCAGCGACAGCTCGACACGCAACGGCCTCATCACCATGACAGCCCCACCTGCCATGGCCTCTACCCAAGCCACACGACACATCGCCAAGACCGCTTGGTCGCGCTGCAGCCATCCGCTTCCTGCCGGCGCTTCTGCCGGGACAGCCGCCGAACCGCGATGTCCGATCTCCGCCAGCACCCGCACCGCCGGCGGAACATCATGCGGCACATGACGGAATACCTGCATGAGATCGTCAGCCGGTTCCTACTGGCCAGCACCGGCTTCGAACACAGACTGCGACTGGTTCTCCCCGAGCAGTGGGAAGCGCCGACTCCCTGTCCCGAGTGGAACGTTCGGCAGTTGGTGAACCACATGGCTCGGGGGAACCTGAACTACGTGGGCCTGGTGCGGGGCGGTACAGGCGCGGAGTTCCTGGAGCAACGGGATGCGGATGCGCTCGGGGTGGATCCGGTCGGATCCTACGTACGCTCGGTGCAGAAGTGCGCCGAGGCCTTCGCCGAGCCCCTTGCCCTGGCGTGTGTTCTGGACTACCCCCTGGGCAAGGTCCCCGGAGAGCAGTCCCTGGCCGTGCGGACGACGGACACCCTCATACACACATGGGATCTCGCCCGTGCGATCGGTGCCGATGAGCAACTCGACACATCGTTGGTTGCCTGGGCCGACGCCCATCTGGAAGACATCTACGCCGGCCTCGCGGAGACACTCACCGCGGCCGACACGACCCATCGCTTCTTCGCACCGCCGCCCGACGCCCCCACCGCCGAAGTATCAGTCCAGGACCGGCTGTTGAACCGCATGGGCCGCTCGCCGAGGGGCCGATCGTCCGGCGCGTGACCCCGGTGCGGCAGCCACGCGACGGTCGCGCCGCTCAGCTCCGGGCCTCGCCACTCATGACCGCGACAAGAAGCGCCTGCGCCTGGTCGCGGGCATGGCCGATGGAGTCCGGGAAGATGTTCAGGCCATGCGCGACCAGGGCCCCTTCATGGAGCAGCATGAGCGTCCGGGCCAGTTGGGCGGATCCGGCCGATCCCGCCGGTACGGCGTCCGAGCCGAGGTCCGTGACGAGGTCCGTGAACAGACCGAGCATCCACTCCTTCTGTCCGGCGATGATCGGATACGCGGGGTGGGACGGATCGCTGATCTCGGCGTGCGCGTTGACCATGCTGCACCCTCTTGAGCTGTGCTCCTGCGCCCAAGAACGGGAAGCGTCGAAAACGCACAGGATGCGCGCCTGCGGTGCGGGTCCCGCGGCGTCGAGCCGCCGGGTCAGGAAGTCTCTCCAGCGCTCATCGCGGTCGGCGAGGTACTCCACGACGATCTGCGCCTTGGATCCGAACCGGTCATAGAGGGTCTTCTTCGTCACCCCGGCCTCGGCCGCGATCAGGTCCACCCCGACGGCGTGGATGCCGCGGTCATAGAACAGCCGCGCGGCGGTGTCCAGAACACGACGTGCGGCGGGCGTCATCGTGATCCGTCGCGGCTTCTCCGAAGTACCCATACCGCACGAGTATACAGATCGGTATAGTGGGGAGCTGAGTAAACAGATCTGTCTACTCGGTGAAGGTTGGCGTTGGCGTGAATTTCCTTCTCTCGGTCGCCTTCGTGCTCTGCTGGAGCTCCGGATTCATCGGGGCCAAGCTCGGCGCCGGCAGTGCACCCGCGAGCACGATCCTGATGTGGCGGTTCCTGCCACTGGCCGTCATCCTGCTCGCTGTCTCCGCAGCGGGAGGCGCCGCGTTCTGGCGCGTCCTCACCTTGCGGGACATGGCCCGGCAGGGGCTGATCGGCCTGCTCTCGCAGAGCGGCTATCTGCTCACCGTCTACTACGCGATCCAACTCGGTGTCTCCAGCGGCACCACAGCCCTGATCGACGGCGTCCAGCCCCTGGTCGCCGGAGCCCTCGCCGGACCCCTGTTGCGTCAGTACGTCGCGCCCAGGCAGTGGCTCGGCCTGTGCCTGGGCGCCACTGGCGTCACCGTGGTCACCACCGCCGATGCAGCGGCGAACACCGCCGACGCATGGTGGGCCTACCTCATACCGTTTCTCGGCATGCTGTCGCTGGTGGCGGCCACGTTCCTCGAGGACAGGTCTCGTACCCGGGTCGCGGCATCGGCGTCGATGACCGTCCACTGCATCACCAGCGCCGTACTCTTCACGGCCCTCGCCGCAGGCACCGGAACCGTGACGCCCCCTCCTGACATGACCTTCTGGGCCGCCATCACTTGGCTCATAGCCCTGTCGACCTTCGGTGGGTACGGGCTGTACTGGCTCATCCTGAAGCGCTCGGGGGTCACCAAGGTCAATACGCTCATGTTCCTGATGGCTCCCGTCACGGCAGCCTGGGGCGCCCTCATGTTCGGCGAACCGCTTGGTCTTCAGGCCCTTCTCGGCCTGGCCGTCACCTTCGGAGCGGTCGTCGTCGTCCACCGCGGCAATACGTCCCCGGCCGAGCAGCAGGTGCCGTAGTCGAAGCAAGGGTGTGGACGTCGTGCCAGAACGGGCGTCCAAAATGGGGAAAGGTTCCGCAATTGCCTTGATCGAATCCCCCCGTCAGGGGCTCTTGTGCACAGGCCACGTGAGTGGGCTCCCGCGGCCTGTCGCCACGGCCAAGGCGAAGACATCGTGCCCGCGCCACAAAGCGCAATGCCCTACCTGTCACCGTGCGGAGCCACCCGGAGTGCCCGGTGAGGTGGCCGGCTGTCGCACAGCTACAAGCAACCGGACCCGTGCCGCGCCGAGTCGTCGGGCTCACCCGGAACGGCGCCGCTGTCTGCGGGCGTTGCGATACTGGCGCAGCAGAAGCCGCAGGGTCGCCGATACTTCGGGCCTTGCGCCGCGTTCCAAGAGCGAGCCGCCCTTGCGCTCCACATCCTGCAGACGGAGGAGCTGGACGGCGATCAGGGTGTCGAGGAACGGCCGATATCCAGGTTCGACGAGATTCGGCAGGGCCCGGCAGGAATCGAGTGCGGTACCGGCCAGGCGCGCTTGAGCTGCGACCAGGCGCTCGACGGCGGGCAGGTGCTCACCCGAACTGCGCTCCAGGTCCTCGGTCTTGAGGTCGAATCGGGCCAGGTCGTCACGCGGGATGCCGATACGTCCGTGAGCGGTGTCCTCGGCAAGATCCGCAAGGAAGTCGATGCGCTGCATGGACTCGATCAACGTCCGGCAACCAGCGAGGAACGTCAACGCGCCCGCCTCTGACGGCGGTTGGAGCAGTGAGGCCGTGAGCATGAGAGCGGGCAACGAGTAACTGTCCACGTACGCCTGGAAGTCACTCTCGGTGTCGAAGCCCGTCCAGGCGACCTCCGTCGACGCTCCATCGAGGAAGGCGCGCACACGTGCGGCCATGTGCGGATGCCGCCGGGTGGTGTCCGCAAGGGCCCTCAGCATGGGTAGTTCAGCGTTGCCAAGACTCTCCAGCGCGGCGGTGACCTGCTGGTCCCAGGAACGGAGAGCCTCCTGCCGAGCGCTCATCTCCCCGGTGTCGATGCGGTTGTCCGTCTCGTGCATGAAGGCAACGGCAACGACGATAGACGGATGCAGCTCCACGGGGAGCAGCAGCCAGACCGCCAGATACTCCGCCGGGGCGAACCGCCGAGCGATCGTGCGTTGCATGCCGTAGTCCCTGCGAAGACCGGGATCACTGATGCCGCACTGATCCAGGGCGACCGACCACCTGCTCACATGACTCCTTGCTCCGTCGCCCGTCCGATGATCAGGCAGACAGAGAGCGTAACTTCACCCAGCGCGCTCAACCCAGTGGGTTCAACCCAGCACGTTCAACAACCTTTCGATCGCCGTCGCGATCGCGGGCGCCGCGCTGGCAGGATGCTGCGGCCCGCTCCTGACCGGTGGCCTGAGCAGTCGCCTCGGCGGGATCGCCGGCCGCGACGAGCCTGCCCAGCGGCGAGCCCAGGGCTGGGACGCCATGACGTACGGAATCGGCGGCACCGTCGGGCCCGCGGCTGTCGCAGGCCTGTCCGCGGCGTACGCCCCGTTGACCGCACTGCTCGTACTGTGCGCGGCGGCTGTGTGCGGCGCGGGGCTGACCCGGGCGCTGCCGGCGGACCAGTCCCAGGCGCACGGCGCGGATCGTACGCCCAGCATGCGGGCCGGTATCGCCCTCCTCGTGTCACGGGCGCCGCTGCGCAGAGTCACCGTACTGACGATGCTCAGTGCACTGGAACTCGGTGCGCTTCCCGTCGTGGCAGCCGCGTTCGGCCCGCGGCTGACGCACCAGGCCGCCGCAGGAGCCACGTTGATCGCGACGTACGGCGTGGGCAACCTGGCCGGGTCGCTGCTCGTCACGGCGTTCCCCTTGCGTGGAGAGCCCGAGACCCTGGCGATACGGCTGTTCACGGCGTTGGCCGTCGTGACCTTCACGGCGGCGCTGTCACCCGGCTACGTCTTCGCACTGGTGGCCTTCGCCGTCGTCGGCGTCGCCAACTCGGCCTCCTTCACGGCCACCTTGGCCGCTCGGTCCGCCTACGCACCGCCCGGTGCCCGCGCACAGATCTTCGTGACGAGCGCGGGGTTGAAGATCGCCCTGTCCTCCGTGGGAGCCGCCGTTGCGGGGACAGCCGCGGGTCTCGGAGGACGAACCCTCCTCGCTCTTGCGGCATCGACCACCTTCACCGCGGTACTGGCTGCCGGAACCGACCGCGTGCTGAGCGCACGACGCGCGAAGCGACGTCAGAGGATGCCTGAGCCCGCGGCCACCGACGTCCTTCATTGAAGCGCGGATCCGCCGCAGGCCCGGATGTCCGGCGTCGCCACCACTCGTTCACGCGTCGCCGACGACAAACCCTTGGCCGGGAGGCTGCTCATGTACGGCGGGGGAGGACAGGTCGGACTGTGCCGCGCGGCGCAGGTGTTCGGCGAGGGCCTCGGTGGCCGGTGAGGAGACGTGATCCTTTACGCCCCAGGCCAGCAGATGACGGCGGCGGGCCCAGGAGTCCTGCAGTTCGCAGACGTCGAGCTGATGGTGGCCGTCGACGGCGCGACGTGGGACGACGGCGAGGCCGACTCCGGCGGCAGCGAGAGCGACGACGAGGTTGAGGCCGGCGACGGTGGTGCGGTAACGGACCGCCGGAGCATGGGGCCCGAGGTGCTTCTCGATCCAGCGGCGCAGTGCGGAGTCTGCGTCGAGCCCGACCATCGGGTGCTCGGCGGCTTCGCTGTAGGGAAGCGCGGTGCGGCCGTTGAGAATCCCGCCGGCCTGGCCGATCACGACGAGGGAGTCGTCGCCCAGGGGTTCCAACTCCAGGTCACAGTCACGGGCGTCGTCATCGACGACAACGCCCAGGTCCGCCTTGCCGGAGGCGAGCAGTCGCACGGTGTCCAGGGTGCGGCTCTCGGAGACCGTGACGTCCACCTCCGGGTTCTCGCGCAGGAACGAGACCAGCGCTTGCGGCACGAGCCGGTGCATCGCGGAGCTACCGCCGAGCAGCACCAGCGGAGCGGTGGGGGACGGGGAGTAGCTCGCGACGGCGCTCTCGAGCCGGGCCGTCTGGACAAGCACCTCGCGTGCATGCCGGGCCAGTGTCGTCCCCGCCGGAGTGGGCCGTACCCCGCGTCGGCCGCGGACCAGCAGAGCCACGCCCGCGTGGTGTTCCAGGGCGCGCACCCTGGCACTGGCCGAAGGCAGGCTCAGGTGCATCCGGCGCGCGCCACCGGTGATCGACCCCTCAGCCACGATGCCGAGGAAGAGCCGCAGGTCGTCCAAGTCGTACCGCACTCTCCCGAGGGTAAGGAACAGACTTAGGCTGAGTACACGGATTGCGCATTGTGAGCCCGTCCGCCACGGGGGATGCTCGCCCGGTGTCCTCGTTGTTGCTCGTCCTTGTGGCCGGTGTTGCCGCCGGAGCGCTGAATGCCGTCGGCGGGGGTGGCACGTTCGTGGCTCTCCCCGCTCTCGTCGCGGTCGGCCTGTCCCCGGTGACGGCGAACGTGTCGTCGACCATCGCGCTCGTACCCGGGGCCGTGGCCAGCGCATGGGTCTACCGGCGCGACCTGACCCCCGTGGGAACAACGCCCACTTGGGCGTTGACGGCGATCAGTGTCGTCGGGGGCGGTATCGGCGCCGCAGCTCTGCTGACGCTGCCCGCGTCGTCGTTCGACGTGGCCGTGCCGTGGCTGCTCGCCTTCGCGACCGTGATCCTCGCTCTGGGGCGTCACGTCTCCCGCGCAGTGAGCACCGCGCTGGGCCGCCCGCTCGGCATGAGCTCGACGGCCGTCCTGCTCGGTCAGTTCGTACTGGCCGCGTACGGCGGATACTTCGGCGGAGCCGTAGGCATCATGATGCTTGCTTTGTGGAACATCGGCCTCGGTCTCGACACCGCCGCCAGCAACCCGATGCGGGTCACCCAGCTCGCGGCCATCTATCTCAGTGCAACCGCGCTGTTCCTCGTCGCCTCCGACGCACTGAGCGCCGCGCACTTCCTCGCCGCCATGCTGACCGGTGCGGTGGCCGGCGGATTCACCGGCGCGCACGTCGCCCGCCGCCTGCCTGCGTGGCTGCTACGGAGCATCATCCTGACCACCGCCGTATCCATGACTGTCCTGTATTTCCTAGGCAGTTGACCACCTGGAAAGCCGTGGCGAGCCGCGCTGATCACCCCACCCATCGCCGGAACCGAGGCTGACTGACATGAGCGAAGGTGACATCGAAGCCACCACGTCCTACGCCGACACATTGCGGGCCCGGCTGGTGATGGCCTACGAGGCATGCGAACTGTCCGATCTGGCGCGAGCCGCCGTCCCGATCGGTGAGCACGAACTGAGCACCGATGGCACCACCCGCTCTCCCGGCGGCGTGCTCGCCGACGCCGTCCAAGTACTCATGGCTGCTCACCACTTCCTCGAAGCAGCTGTCGTATTCGAGCGCATGGGCGGCGCAGACTGGGACCTCGTCGGCGATGTGCTCGGGACGTCGGCGCACTCTGCTCGAAAACGCTTCGCGATGGCCGAGACACGGTTCCGGAGGGAATTGCGCTCCCCTGAAGTCATCGACAGCACCGGCATCCTGGGCGATCCGACCTGGTGGCGGTCCCACATGATCAGGGAACCACTGGAAGCAGCCCTCGACCTCGACGACTGGGTTCTGCGCCACGAGGGCGGGGGCGGAGACGGTGACCTCGGCGTCGCGCCTGTGTCCGGTCGCCTGGGTGCGGTACCGAGCCGCTCGCGTCACTCCCGCCGATAGAGCCGTATTTGCACTAGTGCGGACCGAAGTTGCTCCTAGCCCAATGCCTGACTATGAGTACGTTTCGTTCGCGGTCATCCACCGTGCCGACGGGCGGGCCATCGGCTGGACGACGTACATGGACATCGACGTGGCCAACGAGCGGCTGGAGATCGGCTGGACCTGGTACGGACGCATGTACTGGCCTACGGCGGTCAACACCGAGTCGGAGCTTCTCCTGCTCACGCACGCCTTCGAAGATCTGGGCATGGGACGCGTCCAGTTGAAGACCGACCACCTCAACCATCGTTCACAGGACGCCATCGCGCGCCTCGGGGCGCAACGCGAAGGGGTGCTGCGCCGTCACCGGCGCCGTCACGACGGCACTTGGCGGGACACCGTGTACTTCTCGCTGCTCGCCGAGGAGTGGTCCGCGGCAAAGGCACGCCTGAGCGCTCGACTGACAGACCCGGGCTCCTTCGCGCCAGGCCCGAAGCCCTCGACGACGTAGCTGTCGGGCTCGCCTTCTCGATCCCGGCAACGTTTCGGGCACGTGGCCAGGCGAGCAACTCGACACCGTCCAGCGGTGGTTGGTAGGAAGCCGCAGGACTTCGGGCGGGTCACGGAGCAGGAACCTGGTCGCCTTGTCTCGCAGGGGTGCGTGAACGTCGGGTGGCGACGACGGTACCGATGCAGATGAGCACTCCGATGGTCCCTGCCACGGTGACGAGAACGTACGTCGGCATCATGTCGTCGCCTGCCGGATAGTGCTGGCCGCAGAGCCGGTTGACGGACGGAACCGAGGCAGCCACCTCGAGGCAGAGTGAGACACCTGGCTTGGGCACTGCTTTGGGCGGCAGTTCATATGCTTCTCGGCTCGTCGAGTAATGACGGGAGCCCACCGAGTAGGTGATGTCCAGCCGTATGTTCCCTCTGGGCTCCGGCACCCTTCGCTCGATGACACCGGCAACGCGCTGGGGCGCGGCGTCGATCCGTTCCCCGTCCCGCCATTGCCGGCCCGCGCTGACGCCTGTAATCGTGGCGATGACGAAGCACAGCACCCCGATCACCGTGCAGGTGATCCACATACGTTTCTCGACCCGGGCCATGAGCGGACCTATCCCCGCCGGAACATCGGAATCCCACGGGGACCTACTTCTTGGACGGGTCGCTACCAACACATCTGGTCTGTCGATCGCTTATGGTCTGCGTCACCGCCAACGTCTGTTGACGTGATGTGTCCTCGCAGTACACCTGATCGGCACGTCACGTCCCGCACGAAGCCTCATTCGGCTGACCCCGTGGCGTCGACAGCGACCGGCCGGGCCCGCGGTAGCCCGGACCACCCTCGCAGGCGAGGAGGCAACGCTCCGACAGTCCGCAAGCGCACCTCGTCGGTGCCCGGCTCGGCGACCGGTGTGGACGTCGTCCGGCTGGGGTGGCGGACCGGCACCGCAGCCTGCTGCTGCGTCGCCATCGGGAGAACCTCCGACGCGGGATTGCGCCGCGGGGCGTCGAGGACGGGGCCGTAGACGTCCTCCGGCCGACTGCGGGGCACGGTGAGCCAGGAAGGAGCGGCGCTCGGGGCGTCGAGTTCCCCCGCTCAACCAGACCCAGGTCCCAAGGCTCCGTCGGCCAAAGACCGAGTAGCGCACGCTCGACGGGAGGGCTGGGGCAACCGCATCGTGGGAGCCTGGGGAGAGGGCGACAAGGCAGCACTCGACGAGGCGTGGGTCGACGATGCTGTCGTGGACCTGGGCGGCAGGTGGGGCGAGTACCGCATACGTGTCCCTCATCGGGTTCGCCGCTCGACCCACGTGGGGCCGGGCCGACGGCCTCGGTCGGTCGGAGGGGCGAGGTCACACACTCGACCTCGCTCCCAAGAGCGCCGAAAAGCACTTCAAGTGCTCCAGCAATGCGGATCATGCAATGCGAAGATGACTGTCCGATCAAGCTGTGACCGGGAAGCGACCATGAACGCGACGGGAACGACGAGTGCGGCGGAGCCGGACGGCTCCGGCCGAGGCGTGAGGTCGCCGCGAGCGCTGGCCCGGCTCGCCCTGCTGTGCGTTGCCGGAGCCGTCGCGGCCGTGGTGGCGGGAGCCGGCCAGTGGTTGATTCTCTTGTTGGGCCTGGCCGGACTGGCCCTGGCCGGTGCGGGCATCTGGTGGGCGCTGGCGCACCGTGGGGTGGCCCGTCTCCTCGGCGCCCTGCTGGCGATTGCCGCGCCCATCGGTGTCCTGGTGCTGTACGCGGCTTCGGGCCTGTGGGTGGTGGCGGTGGCGGCCCTTGCGTCGTGGACGGTGGCACTGGCCTGCGCCAGGAGCGCGCTGCGCGGACTGCGCAGGCCGCACGGCATGCACTCGCACTCGGCCCGGCGGCCCCGACGCGCCGTGCTGATCATGAATCCGCGATCAGGGGGCGGGAAGGTCGGACAGTTCGGGCTGGTGGAGCGGGCCGAGGAGTTGGGCGCTCGGGTGATCCTGCTCGATCTGGACACCGATCCCGACCCGGTTGCGCTGGCCCGTCAGGCCGTGGCCGAGGGCGCTGACCTGCTCGGCGTGGCCGGTGGCGACGGCACGCAGGCCCTGGTGGCGGGAGTGGCCGCTGAGCACGGACTGCCCTTCATCGTCGTCACCGCCGGAACCCGCAACCACTTCGCCATGGACCTCGGCCTGGACCGTGACGATCCGGCGAGCAGTCTGGACGCCCTCTCGGACGGAGTGGAACTCCGCGTCGACCTGGGGGACATGGGCGGCCGGCCGTTCGTCAACACGGCTTCGTTCGGGGCGTACGCGGAGATCGTGCAGAACCCCGACTACCGGGACGCCAAGGCGGCCACGGCACTTGATCATCTGCCGGACCTGCTGGCGGGCGCCGCGGGCGCCACCCTGAACGCCCGGGCCGACGAGGAACGTCTGGCGGCTCCGCAGGCACTGCTGGTGAGCAACAACCCCTACGCACGGGCCGACCCGCTGGGCGGCGGGCGCAGACCGCGGGTCGACACGGGCACGCTCGGCGTGATCGCGATCCGGGTCGACAGCGCGGCCCAGGCTGCCGAACTGGCGCTGCGTGGGGAACGGGCCGGCGGCATCACCTCCCTGACGTGCCGCCGTGTAGTGGTCGAGTCCGACGAAGAGCTCATCCCGGTGGCCGTGGACGGTGAGGCGCTCACCCTGCCCGCACCCGTGGTCTGCACTGTGCGGCCGGGCGCACTGCGGGTGCGGGTACCCAGACATCGTCCCGGCGCCCCGTACGTGGCACCGTCCGTCGACTGGCGGCGCGTCGTCCGGCTCGCGTTCGCCCGAACCCCCCTCCCACGCGAGAAGAACCAGGAGCAGAGCGATGACTGACCGCCCGCCGCGGGACCAGCGGGTACCGCGAGGACTGTTGCGCGATCTCGCCACCCTCGACCAGGCGCTCTACGAGGCCGTGACGGTCACCAGCACACCCACGCTGGATTCCGCACTGCGGCGGCTTTCGGCGGCGGCGGACCACTCGAAGATCTCGTTCGCGGTCGCCGGAGCCCTGGCAGTGTGCCCCGGCCGTTCGCGGCGCGCCGCCGCTCTCGGCGTCGCGGCGATCGGCGTCGCCTCGGCGACGGCCAATCTGCTCGGCAAGCGGCTCGTCCGACGGCCACGCCCTCGCCGCGCCGAGGACTCGCCTTTCCCGGGCCGGCACGTCCCCATGCCCGAATCGGCCTCGTTCCCCTCGGGTCACACGGCCTCGGCGGTCGCCTTCGCCGCGGCCGTGGGCCCTGCGTTCCCGGCCGCCACGGTGCCGCTGGGCCTGCTGGCCTGTGCCGTGGGCTACTCACGGATCCACACCGGGGTGCACTACCCGGGCGACGTCATCGCCGGCGCCGTACTCGGAACCGGTGCCGCAGCCGCGGTTCTCGCGGCAGCCGGCTGGGACGGCTTGAGGGACACAGCATTTCGCCCCTCCGGGCTGTCGGCTCGTTGACGATCCTGCAGCCCTGACTCACGCACATGGCTGCTGCCTCGGTGATAGCGGCTGCGGCGCGGGCCGCGGAGAGGGGAAGTCCTCGCCTGCCCTGCACTCGCCCGCCCTGCACTCGCCCGCCCCGCACTCGTCCGCCAACGACCTGGTACCCGAACCATCGGCACACGCAGCGGCCGGGCCATGAGCACCGCTACCCGGTTGGGGCAAGGTGGACTCGTGCTCGGCCGCACGGCGTGTACGAGAGGCCCGGCATCCCTCGGGAGCCTTCGGCGCGCCCGCGGTCGCGGCGCCCGCTCACTCCGGCCGTTGCCGCTGCGCCGTCGACCAGCCGATCAGGGCGCCGCGCAGTGCGGCGACCAGGCCGGCGGCGGCTTCGTCCTCGGTGCGTCCGCTCTTGATGAGGTCGAGGATGTCGCGTGGGTCGAACAGCACGTTCCACAGGTACAGGGCTTCGTCGCCGAGATCTCCGAGGCCGAGGTCCTCGGTGCTCTGCCGGAGCGGTTCGGCGAGTGCCTCGGCCTGCGGTGCGAGGTAACCGGTCCCCTCTCGAAGCCGTTCGAGGTAGCCGCGGTGCGAACGCATCTGCGCCATCGCACCGCCGTGTTCGAGCACCAGCGACACCCAGTACCGCGAGACCGCCTCGAGTCGCGCCATGCCCCGTGTGCTCTGGCGCGCGCTGAAGTCCCGTAGCTCGGAACCGACTTGGGCCCGGAAGGCGTGCAGGATCTCCTCGACGGAGGAGAAGTGCCGGTAGGCCGTGGCGGTCGACACCTCGGCATGCTTGGCGATCTCCGCCAGGCTCACCGGTGTGGGCGAGTTCTCGAACAGCAACGCGGCAGCCTTGATGAGGTGCCTGCGGTTGCGCTCGGTGTCACTGCGCATGGGTCGACCCCCGGGTGCATGCGAGACGGCTTTCACTGCAGTACCGAGAGGCCGTGGGCCAGCCGACGCACGCCCTCGGTGATGGATTCCGCGCTGGCAGCGTACGACAGTCGCAGGTGACCCTCGCCCTGGGCCCCGAACTCGCTTCCGGGGCGGACGGCGACACCGTGGGTGCGCAGTGCCGCGACGACCTCCACGGAGGGCAAGTCGATGTCGTAGCGGGGGAATTGGTAGAAGGCTCCCTCCGGCGCGCTGAGCGTGAGGCCGGGGATCGCGGACAGCTCCTTCCGCATGATCTCGCCGCGCTCCTGGTAGGCGGCACGCATCCGGGCGACGTCGTCGGCGCAGCTCTGCACGGCGACGAGGGCGGCGTCCTGGATGAAGGTGTTCACGGAGCCGTTGAACGTGTTGTGGATGCGCGCCGAGGCCCGGATGAGTGCCGCAGGACCCCAGAGGTAGCCGACGCGCCAGCCGGTCATCGCGTAACTCTTGGAGAAGGTCTGGCAGTAGACCGTACGCTCGCGCAGGCCGTCGATGGAGATCGCCGAGGTGAACGGGCGGCCGGTGTAGTCGAGGTCGGAGTACGCCTCGTCGGAGATGACGATCGTGTCGGTGCCCTCCAACAGGTCGGCGAGCGCGTCGAGTTCCTCGCGGCTGTGCACGATGCCGGTCGGGTTCACCGGGTTGCAGCAGACGAAGAGCCTGGCGTCCTTGAGTGCGTCGGCGAGCAGGTCGAGGTCCCAGTGCAGGTCCGGCGCGAGCGGGACGGGCACGACGATTCCGCCGGCCATGCTGACCAGGTCGGCGTAGAGGGAGTAGGTGGGGTCGGGGACGACCACCTTGTCGCCGGGGTTGACTATGCCGAGGATCGAGGCGGCGAGGCCCGCCGTCCCGCCCTGGGTGATCAGGATGTCCCCGGCGCCGACCGGCACTCCGGCGATGCCCGCGAGCTTCTCGGCGAGCGCCTCGCGCAGTGCCGGTTCACCGAGCAGGGGGGAGTAGTGGGTGCGTCCGGCGCTCAGTGAGGCGTGGGCCGCCTCGGTCACCAGGGCGGGGGTGTCGAAGTCGGGTTCGCCCATGGCGAGTGAGACGAGGTCGCCCCGGGACTGCGGCTGCTGCGTCCGGCGCGAGGCGGCCGCGATCCGGGCGGCGGCGTCGGCGGTGGCGAACCGGGGCGGCTGCGTGGTGATGGTGGGCGGCATGCGCTCCTCCTGGTAACGGGGTGTTCAGGCCTGCGGTGCGGCGTCGGCGGGTGCGCCCGCCCAGCGGCTGATCTCGAGGTCGCCCGAGGTGTCGCGCTGCCGGGTGGGGGCGACGACGATCTCCTGGAGGACGACGCGCTGGGGGAGTGTGACGGCGAGGCGGATGGCCGCGGCCACGTCCTCGGGCTGCACCATGTGCGCACGCTCCTCCGGGGCCGGCGGCCGGGCACGGTTGTCGAGGATGGGGGTGTCCGCCTCCCCGGGCAGCACGGTGATCGCGCGCAGCCCCTGGTTGCGGAAGGTGTTGTGCAGGAAGGTCATGAAGTTGCGGACCCCGGCCTTGGCCGCGCCGTAGGCGGCTCCGCCGAGCAGGTTGGGGTTGACGGCGGCGAGCGAGGAGACGGTGACGATCGTCCCCGTGCCGCGGCCGAGCATGTCGGGCAGTACCGCCTGGGTGAGTTGGAAGACCGCCGTGAGGTTCACGTCGAGCACCTCACGCCACTCGTCGTGCGGCAGCCATTGCGGGTTGAGCACCGACGAGGCGCTGCCCGCGTTGTTCACCAGGACGTCGACGGGGCCGAGTTCGGCGTGCACCCGGTCGAGGACCCGTGTCACGTCGTCGGAGCGGGTGATGTCGGCCGCGAGGGCGAGGGCGGTTCCGCCCTCGGCGCGGATCGTGGCCGCGACGGCGTCGAGGGCCTCCTGCCGGCGGCCGACCAGCACGACGGTGGCGCCGTCCCGCGCGAGCAGCCGCGCGGTCTCGAGCCCCATCCCGCTGCCCGCTCCTGTGATGAGCGCGGTCCTGTCGGCCGACGTCGTCACCGTTCCTCCTTCATGACATATGCGAGGTATGTCTGATATGGGATCCGAGAGATATGATATCTCAGTTTCAAATGAGAATACCTTCTCAGTTGATGCGGGACAAGGGTGCCGAGAACCCGAGCGCGCCGAAGGCCTCTGCCGCCGCGTGTCCCAGCGCGCGCACTTCGGCCTCGCGCGTGGCGAACCGGCGCAGCGAGGTCTCGCGGTCGGTCCAGCGGAAGCGCAGTTCCCGTCCCGGACCGGCCTGTCCGAGCAGGGGCAGACAGGCCCGCGAGGCGACGCCGACGATCGGATAGCCCGCCGTCAGGCTCCGGTAGCGGCCGAGCACGATCAGCTCGTCCGCATGCGGGATCTGCAGCGCGCCGATGGGCACACCGTGCGACACGATCTCGGTGTCGCCCTCCGGGTGGAGCACCGGCCCGTCGAGCCGGAGCCCCACGTGGTTGGAGCGGGGCGTGACGACGTACGTCGAGTCCTCGATGAGCTCGCGGATGCCGGTGATCGTGTGGATGCCGTGGCTCGCGACGACGTCGACGACCCAGGGCCCGTCGTCGAAGCGCGGAACGGGAACGGGCAGCCGGAACAACGGCGGTTCGAACAGCCGGCGCCCGAACCCACGGAACTCCGTCTCCAGCACCACCCGGTCGCCCCGGGCGATGACCTGCCCGAATCCCATCCTGGCGTCCGGCGCCGTGCTTCCCAGCAGGGTGCCCGCGCTGAGCGTGCCGTTCACGGCCAGATAGGCCCGGGTCCCTTTGCTCACGTCGCCGCGGACCCGTACTTCCTGGCCCGCCGGCACCACCAGCGGCGACCAACTGTCGACGGGCGCGCAGCCCACGGTGACCTGCGCGGGGGCGCCGGTCACCGCCAGCAGGACGTCGGCGTCCGGCACCAGGGCCAGCTCGCCGCCGAGGCTCTCGAGGAGTGTCGCGCCCCGGGCGTTGCCCACGAGGAGGTTCGCGACGGCTGCCGAGTGCTGATCGGCCGCGCCGCCGGTGGGCACACCGCGCTGCTCCGTGCCGCTGCGGCCGAGGTCCTGGAACGTCGTGACCCATCCGCCGCTCGTGATGTCGAGTGCCACGGTCGTCATACGGGTTCCTCCACCGGCAGCAGGAAGCCGGCGTCCAGCGCCGAGGCCTCGTTCCGGGTGACGGGGACGAAGCGCACGATGTCGCCGGTGCCGAACGAGACGGGGTCCGGGCGGGAGATGTCGACGATGGTGTGCGGGGTGCGCCCGACGACCCGCCATCCGGTCGGACCGGGGAACGGCTGGATGATCGCGTTGGTCCCGGCGATCATGAGGGCGCCCGGGGCGACGTCCGTGCGCGGTTCGGCCCGCCGGCGCACCGGCCGGGGCACCTTGAGCCCGTCCATCATCGGCGCCATCGCCGCGCCCAGGAGGGCGATCGTGAAAGTGGACTCCGCGATCGCCTCGACGACCTCGGCGGGGGCCAGGCCCAGCTCTTCGGCCACGGACGCCAGATCGGGGCCGGTCTCGTCGTCGAAGACGACCGGGACGGCGAACTCCCGCACCGCCCGCACACGGGCCGCCCCGTCCGACGGCGACGGCGCCCACTGCGCCACCAGGCGGGCCGCGTACTCGACGTGCTCGAGCGCCGTCTGCAGCGGGTCGAACTCGATGAGCAGGGACTCGAGACCGGAGACGACGTCGAGCACGCCGTGGGGGCGGTGGGCCAGGAACCGGTCACGGAAGGCGACGATCCCGGCCCGGCGGATCGCCTGGTCGGTGTGGGGGATGGTCACCATCACCGCCGAGTCCCCGAAGGGCTCGGCGGTGATGGCGCCGTACTGGGCTGTGGTCATCGCCTGATCCTGTGTCCGTCCCTCAGTGGGCGAGGGCCGCCTCTGCCTTCTCGGCCTTCTCCGCCAGCACGTCCCGCAGACCGGCGACGCGGATGCCCTCGGCCGCGAGCGCGGCACGCAGGGCGGTTCCGTTCGCGAGGACGGACGGGTGGTCGCCGTGCAGCAGCAGTACGTCGGCGTCGTGGCCCAGCGGCACCACGTTGCCCTCGACCGAGAGCACGGTCCCCTCCCGTACGACCTGGGCGCAGCGGCGGCCGATCAGCTCGGGGTCGTGGATCAGACCGCCTTCGTGCGAGCGGGGAACCGGCATGCCGTCGTCGCCGTATCCACGGTCGGCCAGGAAGACGTAACCGACCTCGAGGCCGCGCTTGCGCGACTCCTCGGCGAGCAGCCCGCGCTGGCAGATGACGATGTAGTCGGTGTTGTACGCGGCTACCGCGTCGGTGATGGCACGGGCGTGCTTGGCGTCGGTCTGCGCGATCGATCCCATACGGCCGTGCGGCGCGACATGGCTGATGGTGCCGCCGTGCACCCGCGCGAAGGCGTCGAGCGCGCCGAGCTGGTAGAGGACGTCGGTGCGGATCTCCTCCTCGGTCGCCTCGATGAGCCGGCGGCCGAAGCCGACGAGGTCGGGGTAGCCGGGGTGGGCCCCGAGTTCGATCCCGCGCTCCACGCAGTCGGCGACGGTCCGGTCCATGATGCGCGGGTCACCGGCGTGGAAGCCGCAGGCGATGTTCGACGAGGTGACCAGGCCGAGCAGGGCGGCGTCGTCGCCGATCGTGTAGTTGCCGAAGCTCTCACCGAGATCGGCGACGACGGCTGCGGAGTTGATTCCCATGGTGTCTCCCGGGATGTAGCGGGTGTATCAGGTGGTGGCGAGCGGCTGGCCCTTGGTCTCGCGCACGAACGCGAGGGCGACCAGAGTGATCAGGGCGGTGATGATCGAGGCGAAGGCCGGGATCAGGTTGGAGCCGGTCGACTCGATCAGCTCGGTCATCAGCAGCGGGGCGCTGCCACCGAAGATGATCGTCGAGATGCTGAAGCCGATGCTGTACGCGGAGTAGCGCACGGTCGTCGGGAACATCTCGGCGAGCACGGTGTGGACGACGGCGGCGTGGCCGGAGAAGGCGATCGCCAGCACGATGGTGCCGACACAGGCCAGCCCGAACTCGCCCGTGACGATGAGCCGGAACATCGGGTACGAGACGACGGCCATCGCGATGGCGGATCCGGCGAGGACGGGCCTGCGGCCGATCCGGTCCGACAGGCGGGCCATGAGCGGGATGGCGACAGCGATGGCGATCAGGCTGAACGCGGTGACCGTGAGCGCCCGCAGCATCGAGAAGTTGTGCTCGCCGAGCGAGGTCTTCAAGTAGGTCGGCATATAGACGAAGAGCAGGTAGTAGCCGGGGCCGTTCAGCGCGGGGAGGAAGATCGTGAGCGCGATCGCCTTCAGGTGGCGCGGGGAGGTCAGGGCGTCCCGCAGCGGGTTGCGGGCGACGGTCTTCTGCGCACGCAGCACCGCGAAGTGCGGGGTCTCCTCCAGCCGGCGCCGGATGTAGAAGCCGACGTAGCCGAGCGGGACGGCCAGCAGGAACGGCACCCGCCAGGCCCAGGAGGTCATCGCGGCGTCGCCGAGCGTGGTGATGAGGACGGCGGAGAAGGCGCTGCCGAACATCAGGGCTATGAACGAGCCGACGGCGATGAAGCTCATCATGTAGTTGCGGCGCGCGTCCGGGGCGTACTCGCCGACGAAGGACATGGCGCCGGCCACCTCACCGCCCGCCGAGAAGCCCTGCAGCACACGGAGCAGGACCAGCAGCACGGGCGCGCCGACCCCGATCGCGGCGTGCGAGGGGATGAGGCCGATGGCCGCGGTCGCCGCGGAGATGAGGACCAGAAGCGTGGCCAGCAGGGACTTGCGACCGAGCTTGTCCCCGAGGTATCCGCAGATGACGCTGCCGAACGGGCGGGCGATGAAGCTGATCAGGAAGCCGACGTTGGTGAGGAAGAGCCCCCCGGCCTCCGCCCCGCCCATGATGTTGATCGCGAGATAGGTGACGAGCAGGCCGTAGATGCCGTAGTCGTACCACTCGACGAAGGACCCGATGGCGCCCGCGACGGTGGCCTTGCGGACGACCTTGCCGTCGGCGGTGACTATGTCGACCGCTGCCACGGCGGGCCTTTCCGACGAGGCCTCATGACGGTCCGATGTGGTGTCGAGCCGATCTGACGTTGTCATACGCGTTCACTTTCGGTGTCGCGGACTCCGGGACGGTGTCCTGAGAATCATGCGCTGAACGTGCTAGCGGCCGGCAGTCGCTCCGGTGCCGAGGTGGACCCATACGCTGTTGGCTCTGCGGGGCAGGCGGTGATGGCGCCTCGGGATGATCGCGTGGTTGTGCGGTGCTGTTCAGGAACCGTCCATCGGGACTTGCTGTGGCCCGGTGTCGGAGTCGCCGTCGTGTCGGCAGGGGGCTGGAACAGCTCCGGAGTCAAGTTGCGACTTCGATCGCGAATGAGAATAGGTTCGCATTCTGGGGGCGGTCAAGAGTCTGCGTTGCCCTGAAGTTAACCCTGCGATTCCATCGCGCTTCCGTACTGGATCGTCAGCATCTCCATGGCTGCTCGGCGCCGGTTTCGGCGATCTCGACACGCTTGACGGACTTACGTTCGTTGCGGAAGTCGAGCTCGGGCCTGTCTGTCTGGCGCCTTTCCTTGATCGGACGGAGCGCTCGCCGTGGTGCGCCGGCGACGCCATCACCTGGGATGCCGCCCTTGTCTTGTGGCGTGGATCGATGCACACTGACTCTCATAAAAAGCGAAAGCTTTCGCATTTTATGGACGGGACGGGACGGGAACAGTTCATGGCCCCAGCGCCACAAGCGGCGGGAGCCGTCCCGGCGGGGCAGGTGCCACATCCGCCGGAGCAGCCGCGGGGAGAGACCGGCGCTGTCGTGCCGCACCCGCCGAGCGGGCCCGGCGGACGGGCGCCCGTGCCGGGGCCCGACTGCTCGACGTCGGCCCGTTCCCCTCTCTGTCTTTCCAGTCCCCGTACCGACACCACCCGAAGGAGCCTGCGATGACTCAGGACAACGTGCGCGTGACCAGCTCATGGGAACGCGTCGACGGGCATGTGCTGGACCGATTCCGCACACACTCCGTGGCCAACCTCGGCGACGCCCTCGACCGGCTGAACATCGTCGACGGCGGGATCGCGCCCATCTGGAACGGTGCCAAGGCCGTCGGCACCGCCCTCCCGGTCCTCACCGTCGCGGGCGACAACAAGGCCGTGATCGCGGCGCTGGAGCACATCCGCCCCGGCGACATCCTCGTCATCAACGCCTTCGGCTACGAGGGCCGCGCCATCATCGGCGACAACCTCGCCCAGCGGTTCGCCGTGTATGGTGCCGCCGGCGCGCTCGTCGACGGATACGTCCGTGACGCCGCCATCATCGAAGAGCTCGGTGTCCCGGTCTTCGCCCGCGGGCTCACCCCCGCAGGACCGTTCAAGAACGGGCCGGGCACGATCGGTGAACCGGTCGCCATCGGTGGCGTGGTGGTGAACCCCGGCGACATCGTCGCCGCCGACGGGGACGGCGTCATCGTCATCCCGCCGCACCGCGCCGACGAGGCGCTCAAGACGGTCGAGGAGATCGTCGCCCGCGAGGCCGACCTGGACGCCGAGGTCGAAGCGATCCGGGACAGGCTCGCCCGATGACCACGCCGCGACAGGTGGCACAGCAGCAGGTGCCCGCGCGGCTCCGGGTGGCGGTCGCCGCGCCGCTGTCCGAGGGCAACTGCGCGCGCATCCAGGAACTGGAGCCGCGGATCGACCTCGTCATAGACCAGTCCCTGCTTCCTCCGATGCGCTGGCCCGCCGACTTCGCCGGTGACCCGTCCTGGCGGCGGACCCCTGAGCAGCAGCGCGCCTACGAGGCAGCCGTCGACTCCGCCGACGCCCTGTACGGCATCCCCGATGTGGACCCGGCGGCCCTGGCGCGCACGATTCGGGCCAACCCGCGCCTGCGCTGGGTGCACACGATGGCCGCGGGCGGCGGCAGCCAGGTCAGGGCCGCCGGGCTCCGCGCGGACGAACTCGACCGGGTGCTGTTCACCACCTCGGCGGGAGTGCACGGACAGCCGCTCGCGGAGTTCGCCGTGTTCGGAGTCCTGGCCGGCGCCAAGGGTCTGCCTCGGCTGAACAGCCAGCAGCGCCACCGCGAGTGGAGCGGCCGCTGGACGATGGGGCAGGTGAGCGAGCAGACCGTGCTCGTGCTCGGTCTTGGCGGCATCGGTCGCGCCGTCGCCGCGAAACTCCACGCGCTGGGCGCGACGGTCATCGGTACGAGCAGAAGAGACGTCACCGTCCCCGGTGTCTCCACCGTGCTGCCTCCGGACCGTATCGCCGAGGTGGCCCCTTCCGTGGATGCCGTCGTGAACACGCTCCCTGGCACCGAGGCGACCGAGCATCTGCTCGGCAAGCGGTTCTTCGACGCCCTGCGGCCCGGCGCCACCCTCGTCAACGTCGGCCGCGGAACCGTCGTCGACGAGTCCGCTCTGCTCGACGCCCTCGACTCCGGCCGTGTCGGCTTCGCCGCCCTGGATGTCTTCGAGACCGAACCCCTGCCGGCCCACAGCCCCCTCTGGGATCACGACCACGTCCTGGTGAGCCCCCATACCGCCGCGCTCAACGCGGCCGAGGACCGCCTCATCGCCGAACTGTTCGCCGCCAACGCCACGCGGCTCCTCGACGGAGACAGCCTCCTCAACCGCGTGAACACCGTCGAGTTCTACTGACCGGACCGTCGCGTTCCCGTCACCAGGAAAACCAGTACGGAGATGACCTCCCCCTTCGACCTCACCGGCAAAGTCGTCCTGGTCACCGGATCGAGCCGCGGCATCGGACTCGCATCGCCACCGGCCTCGCCGACGCCGGAGCCACCATCGTCCTCAACGGCCTCGACCCCGCCCGCCTCGAAGCGACGCGCGCCACGCTCGCCGACCGCTTCGGCGCCGGCCGTGTCGCGGCGCCCGGGCGTTCGACATCGTCGACGAGGACGCCGTGGCCCAGGCCCTCGCGTCGATCGAGTCCGAAGTCGGCGCCATCGACGTCCTGGTGAACAACGCGGGCGTCCAGCACCGTGAACCCCTCGTCGAGGTGAGCCTCGACAACTGGCTGCGGGTGCTCGAGGCCAACCTCACCGGCGCCTTCGTCGTGAGCCGCCATGTCGCCCGCCGGATGCTGCCACGCCGTAGCGGCAAGATCATCAACATCTGCTCGGTCCAGACCGACCTGGCCCGCCCGGCCATCGGCCCCTACACGGCAGCCAAGGGCGCCCTGCGCAACCTCACCCGGGCCATGACGTGGGAATGGGCCGGCGCAGGACTGCAGATCAACGGAATCGCATCCGGATACATCCACACGCCTTCTCCGTCGATGACGCCCTGGAGGCCTTGGCCGTCGCCGCGGACGCGTCGGTCTCGGGCAAGGTCCTCCTCAGCTTCTGAAGACACCCTGCGGCTTCGGCACCCCGCGCCCCCTTGACCGAGCTAGCCGGACATCGCCACGCTGCTCGAGGCACCGTACTTCGCGCAGGTGACCTGACCTGCCGGGTCGTACGGCACGGCGACTTCGCCGGCCGCGACGACCCGATCGAGAAGCTGGAGGTGCACGTCATCGGATGCAACAAGACCGCCAGGCCCTACCGATGGACCTGCGAAGGCACCCCGCTCAAGGCCATGGGATCAACACCCCTCCATGAACTTCCGTGAAGCAGCACTAGCGATGGGCGAGGCCGTCGATCATCAGGGCCAGGGTGAAGTCGAACCGGTCGTGGCCCTCGCCGGCGGTGAGTTCGGCCGCGTAGCGGGTGGTGTGGGGGAAGGTCTGGGCAGGCAGCGCGGTCAACCGGCGTAGCAGTTCGTCGCGGTCGAGGACCCAGGCGGCGTCATCATGTGCTGATCGCCGGCGTGCGATCGATGCCTCCAGGCAGTAGGCGGCCACGTACAGCAAGAGGGCGTCGATGGCCCAGGCGGCGGCCTGCGGGTCGACGCCGCCGGTGAGCAGGATCGCCAGCATTGCTTCGCTCACGCGCAGGGTCTCGAGGTCGGTGGGGGCCATGGCGAGCGCGGCGCGGGAGATTCCGGGGTATTTCAGGTACTGGTCGCGGATCTGGGTGCACACGCCGCGGATCTGCTCGCGCCAGGCGGCGGGGTCGGGCTCGGGCAGCACCAACTCGGCGCACAGCCGCCCGATGAGCAGCTCGTCGAGGTCGGCCTTGTTGACCACGTGTGCGTAGAGCGAGGCGGGTCCGGTTTCGAGCGCGCCGGCCAGCCGCCGCATGGTCAGTGCCTCGTAGCCCTCTGTGGCGATGACGTCCAGCGCGGTGTCGACGACCTGTTCCACGGTGATCGGGGCCTTGCGGCGCCGTGGCCTGGGGTCGGCTTCGACTTCGGGGTTCGGTGGCTGGTGGCGTGCCGCGCGTCGCTCTCTCGGGTTCACCGGGCCATCGTAGCTTGCGGCGAACGTCGTTCGCTTGACACGAACAGCGTTCACGCATAGAACAGCGTTCGTGACGATGAATGTGAACCAGGACGTGGACGTGACCGTGGTCGGCGCCGGGCCGGTGGGCCTCGTGCTCGCCGCGGAGCTGGCGCTCTCCGGGGCGACCGTGCAGGTACTCGAGCGACGGGCCGAGCCGGACGAGTCGATGAAGGCGGGGTCGATCAACGTGCCGACGGCCGAGGCACTCGACCGCCGCGGCCTGCTGCCTGCCGCCGAAAAGGTGCAGCGAGAAATGTTCGAGCGGATCGGGTCGTTCGCTCGCATGGCCAACGACCAGCCGCCCGGTGGCGGTCGGCGAGCGCGTGAGTCGCGGTTCACCGGGCACTTCGCGGGGATGGTCCTCGACGCCGACCTCGTGGACTGGTTCGATCCCGACCTGGCCGCGCACGCCGCGGTCGACGGGGCGAGGATGGTGCCGCAACGTGAGCTGGAGGAGTTGCTGGCCGACCATGTCGCGCGACTCGGCGTACCGGTGCGTCGGGGGGTTGAGGTCACCGCGCTCGAAGACGCCGGCGACGGCGTGCTCGTCGGCACCACAGCCGGCACGGTGCGCACCGGGTGGCTGGTCGGGTGCGACGGCGGGCGCAGCACCGTACGCCGCCTCACGGGCATCGACTTCCCCGGCACTGACCCCGAACTCACCGGGCACCTGGCGCTCGTCGACATCGCCGACCCGGAGAAGCTCGGAGACGGCTGGGCGTGGTCGACCCGGGGGGCGTACCGCTACGGGCCGCAGCCCGGGCGGGTGGTCACCGTGGAGTTCCACGGCCCTCACGCCGACCTGCCCGACGCTCGGGTTGGCTCGCGCGGGAGGACCTCCAGGGCGCCGGTCACCCTCAAGGAGTTGCAGACCAGTCTGCGCCGGGTCTCGGGCACCGATGTCACGCTGACCGCGCTGCGCGGCGCCGCGACCCGCTGGAGCGACAACGCCCGCCAGGCCGCGACCTACCGGTCGGGGCGGGTGCTTCTGGCCGGCGACGCCGCGCATGTGCACCCGCCGTTCGGCGGTCAGGGGCTCAATCTCGGGGTCGGCGACGCGATGAACCTCGGTTGGAAGCTCGGTGCCGTGATCGCCGGGTGGGCACCCGAAGGACTGCTCGACACCTACGACGCCGAGCGTCGCCCCCTTGGCGCCTGGGTGCTGGACTGGACGCGGGCCCAGATCGGGGTGCTGCGCGGGGACGCCAAGTCAGCGGCGCTGCGGGAGGTCGTCGCCGATCTGCTGGGCACCCGCGACGGCACGACCTACGCGGTCAAGAAGATCTCCGGCGTCACGCAGCGCATCGACCTGCCCGGCGACCATCCGCTGGTCGGCCGGTACGCCCCCGACCTGTGGCTCAGCGACGGCTCCCGTCTGGTCGACCACGGTCACGGCGGCGGATTCCTGCTGCTCGACCGCACTGCGGATGGCGCGTTCGCCCGCTTCGCAGCGGCGCGGTCCGGGCGAGTGAGCAGTGTGACCGACGACCACGCGACACCGACCGGGGTGTTGGTACGCCCTGACGGGGTGGTCGCCTGGGCCTCCGACACCACTGACATCGCCGCCGTCACCGGCCTCGAAGCCGCCCTGCACGGGTGGACCGGCGCACTGTCGGCCTCACCCGAGCCCACTGCTTGAGGGTGTCCCGCTGCTGGGGTGGCGGCTGTGAGCGGACCGGTGGTGGGAGGGAGTTGTGCGTCAGCCCGTCGTCCAGCGACGGAGTTTCTCGGGGTTGCGAACCACCCAGATGTGCTTGATCCGGTCGCCCGAGACGTCGAAGGCGAACACCGTCACGGTGACGCCGTCCTGCTCAGCCACCAGACCGGGCTGACCGTTGACCGTACGCTCCAGGAACGTCATGTTGCCGGGCCTCCGGCGGGCGATTTCGACCCAGGCGTGCGCGACCTGTTCGCCGCCTTCGATGGGGTGCAGGAAGGTCGTGGCGAGGCCGCCGCCGTCGGCGATCGCCGTGGCGTCGGGGTCGAGCAGGCCGATGAGGGCCTCGATGTCCTTGGCTTCCCATGCGCGTTTGAAGTCCCTGACGATGCCGGCGTGTTGGGCTGCCGGAGTCGCGGGATGCTGGGAGGCCCGGATGCGGCGGCGGGCGGAGGAGGCCAGCTGGCGGCATGCCGCCGGGGTACGGCCGACGATCTCGGCCACTTCGGCGAAGGAGTGGCAGAAGACGTCGTGGAGGATGAACGCGACGCGTTCGGCCGGGGTCATCGATTCGAGCACGACCAGGAAGGCCAGGTTGACCGACTCGTCCAGGGTGACCCGGTCGGCCGGGTCGGCGGCGGTGCCGCCCTGCTGCGTGGGGCTCCATTCCGTACGTTCGGGTAGTGGCTCGGGGATCCATTCGCCCACGTAGGTCTCTCGCCGGGCCCGGGCGGAGCCGAGCAGGTTGAGGCAGATACGGCTGACGACCGTCGTCAGCCAGGCGCCGGGGGATTCGATGGCGTCCTGCTGCTGCGGAGACATGGCGTACCAGCGGGCGTAGGTCTCCTGGACAGCATCCTCGGCCTCGGCCAGGGAGCCCAGGAGGCGGTAGGCGACATTGATCAGTTGACGCCGCTCACTCATGATCGCGTCCAGGCCCGGATCGGGCCGGCCGTGTCCTGCTCCGGATCGCGTGGTCATGGTGCCGACGGCTCCCTCGGTCGCATCTGCTCTCACCACCTCGACAAGACAGCGCACCGGAATGTGAGGCCGGCGCGGCGCCTCACATTCCAGGGGGCTGTGTTGTCGAACCGGTGAGACACACACAGCATCCAGCGAACAGGAAGATCAGAGACATCATGACTACCCACATGCCGGCAACACCGTTCGCCGACCCGGCGCCAGCGCAGCGCCTGGAGCGGGCGGCCACCGCTCTGACCGCACACGGTTTCACCGTGGAAATCCTCGATGACGTCGCCGCCGCGCGTACCCGCATCAAAGATCTGATACCGGAGGGCGCCAGCGTGTTCACCGGGGCCAGCGAGACCCTCCGCCTGTCCGGCATCGATGAGGACATCAACGCCGGCGGACGGTACCAAGCCATCAAGCCACGCGTCCTGGCCATGGACCGCGTCACCGGCGCCGACGACATCCGGCGGCTTCTCGCCAGCCCCGACGTGTCCGTGGGCAGCGTCGCCGCGGTCACCGAAACCGGCTCCCTCGTGGTCGCCTCGGGCAGCGGAAGCCAGTTGCCCGGCTACGCCGGCGGCGCCGCCCGCGCGATCTGGATCGTCGGGGCACAGAAGGTGGTACCCGACCTGGACACCGCACTGCGGCGCATAGAAGACCATTGCCTCCCGCTGGAAAGTGCCCGCACCCAGGAGGCCTACGGGTGGCCCAGCGCCATCAACCGCCTTCTCATCCTCAACGCAGAACACCAGCCTGGACGCGGCACCGTCCTCCTGCTCCGCCAAGCCATCGGATTCTGAACGACCAGAAGTCTCCCGGCCAAGGCTGATCCAGAGCGGCAGCAGGGTGAGCCGCCATGGCCACCACTTCTGGGCAGGACGCTCGGAGCCCGCGCAGATCACTGGCCATGAGCGGCGGCGTTGTGGGGGAGTGTCCCAGCGGTGGTGGTCCAGGCACTACGGATCAGGCAGAGCCTCGAACTGAGCCCACAGCGGTTCGGCAGACCGAAATGGCAGCGCAGGCACGGACATCCTCGTTTTCGATCACAGGAGTATGCGCCCGAGGGATCTTGAGGCTCGGTGCCTCGGTTGGTTCTGGACCCTGCCGCGCCCACCGATCTGCGCGCGCTCCCAGAGCGCGTCTGCGAACTTGTCAGCCCGACGTGGTCCGTGCAGGCTCGGCCGGGGGAGACCCATGCCGCGATGAGTTCCGACCGGGTCACGAGTCTGTTCTGGTGACCGCAGTGGAACGTCGTACGACGCTGCCCGGCGCGAGACACCACGGAGGACACCATGCCGACCACGCCGAGTGATCCGACCACCGCACTGCCCGGCCGCCCACCCGTCGTCGACCTGGCCACATGGCAGGCCGCCCGTGACGAACTGGTGGTCCGCGAGAAGGCGCACACCCGCGAGGGCGACGCCATCGCCGCAGCCCGCCGTCGGCTGCCGATGGTGGAGCTCGACGGGTCGATCGAGGTCGTCGGACCCGACGGACCGGTCCCGTTCCTGGACCTGTTCCAGGGCCGCGACGAGCTCGTTGTCTACCAGCACATGTGGTACGACGGCGCGCCGCACCAGGGGCAGTGCGAGGGCTGCACCACTACGGCCTGGCACGTGAAGGACGCCGTCTACCTCAACGCCCGCGGCGTCTCGTTCGCCGTGTTGACCACGGGCCGGTGGGACGAGGTGGCCTCCTACGTCGAGTTCATGGGCTACACCCAACCCTGGTACTCGGTGCGCGACGTGGATGCGCCCGTCGGCGGAGAAATGGGATACATCACCTGCTTCCTGCGCGCCGGCGACCGCGTGTTCCTCACCTACTCCACGACGGGCCGTGGCAACGAGCCGGTCAACGGGTCCCTCAGCCTGCTCGACATGACACCGTACGGCCGCCGCGAGGCATGGGAGGACAACCCCGACGGCTGGCCCGAGGCCCCTGATGCCGGCTCGCCGGTCGGCGGGCATGGCGCGCCGATTTGCTGGTACTGGCGCACGGACGCCGACGGCGTCGCCACCTGGGGACCGACCGGCCGGCCCGTGCCTCAGTGGACCCGCCCCGGCGCGACCCCCGAGGAGACCCTCGGCCGGCACGGCAACCACCACTGACGTGCTCTCGGCGACGGCGCCCACGAAGCCATGATCTGGACCACCGCCACCTGGCAGTCAGTAACCACCTCACCCACCATGTGGTCGGGCACCCAACTCCGCAGGGCTGGCTGACAATTGACAGCTCACCGTCGTGAGTGCCCTGGTCCCGGTGGCCATCCTCATCGCCTCACCGGTGCTGCTGCCAGCCGGAGCGCCGATCCGCCGCCAATACCTCCGCTACGGCCAACGGGACGGGGCCCCACAGAAGACAAGGTGAGTGCCACCGACTTGGCCGTCAGGGGCGGGCCAGCGCTCCGCGGAGCTTGTTCCGCGAGGTGACGTCGAGCTTGGTGAACACCTTGTGCAGGTGCCATTCGACCGTGCGAGGGCTGATGAACAGCTCCGCGCCGATCTCGGAATTCGTCCTTCCCTCGGCGGCCAGCCGGGCGATCTGCGCCTCCTGCGCGGTGAGGGCCTCACGCACGTCGACCGTGCGCTGCCGTACCGTCTCGCCGGTGGCCAGGAGTTCGCGACGGGCGCGCTCGGCGAAGGCACTTGCTCCGAAACCGTGCAGCATGTCGTAGGCGGTGCGCAGGTGTTCGCGCGCGTCGACGCGCCGGTTCTCGCGGCGGAGCCACTCGCCGTACACCAGGTGGGTGCGAGCGAGGTGGACCGCGATCCGGCTGCGCTCGAGGTGCTCGATGGCCTCGCGGTACAGCAGGTCGGCGGCCGGACCGTCGCTGAGCAGCGCTCTGGACCGGGCCACGACGCCAAGGCCCCAGTCGGTGCCGCTGGCGCCGGCCTGTTCCTCGAGTCGGTGCAGGGCCGCCGCGGCCGCCTCGGGGGCATCACTGCGAGCACCCGCCTCGACCAGCTCGAAGAGGGCGAACCCGAAACCCGCCAGTTCCTCGTGCTCCCATGCCCGTTCGGCCCTGGCCAGGGCGTCCTGGTAGCGGCCGAGGCCGTTGTACAGCACCGCCAGCAGGTAGTTGGCCAGCCCGATCGCTCGCCCTTCGCCCCAGGCCATCGCGTCCTGGGCGCGGCCCTCGATCCACTCCGCCACCCGGACATCGTCGCCACGCCAGACCATGAGAAACGCTGTGGGGTACCCGAGGGGCGAGTTGCCGGTCACCTCCGTGAGGGTGTCGGACTCGTCGATCAACGCCGAGGCGAGGTCGAACTCCCCGGCATGCACATGCAGGACGGCGCGGTAGGAGAGGGCCAGGGGAAGGAAATTGAGCGCGCCGGTCTCGCGAGCCGCCCGGACCGCGTGCGTGGTCACTGCCTGCCATGTCTCGTCGTCCCACATGTCGCCTGCGACCAGCCACGTCAGCCAGAGCCAGCGCATGACGTCCTCCTCGCCCTGTTCGGCGGCTCGCCGAAACGCCCGCAGCGCGAGCTTCAACAGCGGCGCACCCTGGACGTAGCCCTCGGTGAACCGCGTCGCCAGACCGTCGAGAAGGAGGTCCGTCAGCCGCGGAGGCTGCGGTGCGCGCGGTGCGGCGCGTGCGGCCTCGGCCACCTCCCGCAGTCTGGCACGGCCACTGAGACGACCGGCGACGACCGCTGCTCCGATCGCTTCGAGATACACCTCGCGCGCCTGCCCGTCGTCGACGCGTTCCAGTCGCCCTGCCGCGTCGAGCAGCAGCGGCAGGGCCTGACCGCCGCGTCTGCGCGCGAAGACGATCTGGCCGCGGAGCCGGGCCAGCTGGGCCTGCTGGACCTCGTCCAGCGGGCCCAGCTCCGCGGCGGCGAGGAGTTCGAGCGCCGTGTCGGGGGCCCCTGCCTCGAAGGTGGCCTGCGCCGCGGCCGCCGCCCGCGTTCCGCGTCTGGCCGGATCGGGCGTCAGCTCGGTCGCCCGTCTCAGGAACGCGGCTGCCGCCGCGAGACCGCCGCGCGCCTGGGCCCGGTCGGCCGATCGCTCCAGCTCGCCCGCCACGGCCTCGTCGGGCTCGACCGCCGCGTGGGCGTGATGCCAGGCCCGACGGTCCGAGTCGGAGTCGGGATCGGTGGCCTCGGCCAGCGCACGATGGACGTCCCGGCGGTCTCCGGGGTCGGCCGCGCGGTAGGCCGCCGAGCGCACCAGCGGATGACGGAACCGCACCTGGGCGCCGAACTCGATCAGCCCCGCCGCCTCGGCCGCCCCCACGGCGTCCGGCGCGATGTCGAGTTGCTCGGCCACCCGCCGCAGCAACGGCACGTCCCCCACCGGCTCGGCGGCCGCCACCAGCAGCAGCCGTTGCGCCGCGTCCGGCAGCGAACCGATGCGCCGCAGGAAACTCTGCTCGATCTGACTCGCCAGCGGCCGGGCGTCCGGACGCCCGAACCCGCCGGCCAGCTCTGCCGCGGTCGACCCCCGCGTCAGTTCCAGCAGGGCCAGCGGGTTGCCGCGGGTCTCGGCGACGATCCGGTCCCGGACGCGCTCGTCCAGCCGTCCGTGGACCACCGAGTCCAGCAGCGCACGCGCGTCGTCGTCGCGCAGACCCCTGACCACGAGCTCCGGCAGCGCCACCAACGGGTCATCACCCGGAGTGGGCGCCGAGGTACGCACCGCGAACACCAACGCCACCCGCTCCGCGAGCAGCCGGCGCGCGACGAAGGCCAGTGTCTGCGCGGAGACCCGGTCGAGCCACTGCGCGTCGTCCACCACGCAGACGAGCGGCTGCTCCTCCGCCCCATCGGCCAGCAGGCTGAGCACCGCAAGCCCGACCATGAAACGGTCCGGCGCGCTCCCCGCGCTCAGACCGAACGCGATGGCCAAGGCATCCCGTTGTGGGCCGGGAAGGCGATCGAGGTGCCCCATCATCGGCATGCACAGCTGGTGCAACCCGGCGAACGCCAGCTCCATCTCGGACTCGACGCCGGCAGCCCGCAGGATCTGACATCCTGACGCGGTCCCCACCAGGTACTCCACCAGCGCGGACTTGCCGACCCCCGGCTCGCCGCGCAGCACCAGCACCTGGCTCTGACCCGCCCTGGCGCCGGCCACGACCTGATCCAACGCCCCGCACTCGCCACGTCGGCCACGCAGCTCGCGTCGAGGAGCGCTGCCAGCCATCCACCACCACCGCGCAGGTCAAGGGGCAGAACCAGACCCTGATCAACTCGGACCGTCCCCATCATGCACCCGTGCGCGCGGCCCGGACAACCACCGCCTTGCCTCGGCTGAGGCCTCATGAACTGCTGGTATCGGCATGATTGCCAGGGGGACCATCAGGGGTGAGGCAGGGAAGAAGTCCCTGGAGCAGGCCGATGAGGCGCGCCTTGTCGCCGGCTCGCGCCGCGGCGAGGAAGGCTTTGAGCAGCCCATCTCGCTCTACTGCATCGACCGGGTGGTGCCGTTGTTCGGCGAGGTGCCTGCGCGCCCGGTGCCGCGCGTTGACGTCGCTGAACTCGAGCGTTTCGGCGATTGCTCGGAACGGCTAGCCGAACGCCTCGCGCAGTACGCGTACGGCGCGTTCGACTACGGCGCGTTCGACGGGGGACAGGCGTTCCATCAGGAGCAATGCGCCCCGGTCCCGCACCTGCGCCCGGTCGGCGCCCTGCCGGCGGACCCACACATCCTGAACGGGAGAAAGGGGCAAGGAGGAGGGCAACGCGCACGCCAGCCCAAGCACCCGTCCCGGGAAACCCGTCGCCGGTGGTAAGCGATCGCGGTGTGGTGGACATTGCTGGGTTATGAATGCGGATGAACGCAGTGAGCAGTTGGAGCAGCTGTTCCGGCAGACGTTCCGTCGAGTGATGGCCTACTGCTTGCGCCGGACCGGCGAGGCGGCTGCGCATGACGCGGTCGCCGAGGTGTATGTGGTGGCCTGGCGCAGACGGCGGCATCTGCCCGCGGACAATGACGCGGCGATGCTGTGGCTGCTGGGCATCGCGCGCCGTGTACTCGCCAACCAGGCCCGCAGTCAGCGCCGTTGGACCCGGCTGCTGCGGAGGGTGGCAGAACAGCGCGATCCACCCTGCACCAGCCCTCCGGATGACGACGGCGATGAGCTGGCGGCGGCGCTGGACAAGATGTCGGCCCCCGACCGGGAACTGCTGCGCCTGGCCTACTGGGACGACCTGTCCCGCCATGAGATCGCCACGGTGCTCGGCATCTCCGTCGGCGCGGTCGACACACGTCTGCACCGAGCCCGGCAGCGGTTACGCGAACGGCTGGCCGCGTCGAGCTCCCACCCCACTGCGACCGAGGAGAAGGATCATGTTGAGCGATGACGAACTCACCCGGAAGCTCCGGGACAACGATCCGAATCCCGCACCGACGACGACCGACCCGCAATCGCCGATCGCCGATCGCATCCTGGCGACAGTGCGGCAGCGCACCCGGCGGCGGCGCAGGCGCGCAATGGTCCTGGCGCCGGCAGTCGCCCTGGTGGTGGCCGGCGCCACCGCCGGTACGTATGCCTGGGTGGCCGGGGACGGCAAGGGACATACGCTCGACTCGACGGGACTGACCTGCGTCGGCTCGAAGAACGCCGATGCCGTCATCGACTTCGATCCCGTCAGCGACGATCCTGTGAAAGCGTGCCGGGGGATGTGGAAGGACGCCTTCGGTACGCCCGCGCCCGACACACTCACCGCCTGCGTGGACAGCTCACGGCAAGGCTCCATCCAGGTCTATCCCGGCGGCCGCGAGCAGTGCGCACGCCACCACGCGGATCCCTATCGCGGACCGACCCGTGAGCAACTCAACCTTGCCCACTTCCGCACCGAACTCAGGACGAAGTTCGCCAAGCGCACCTGCGTCAGCTACACCGAGTTCCGGAAGGTGACCAACAAACTCCTCGCCGAGTACGACCTCACCAAGTGGTCGACAGGCCATTTCCAGACGGCAGACAAGGAACCGGAAGGTGCCTGTGCCGAGATCGTCTACTACGACGAGCCGGCACGGAAGATCTGGCTCGGTGACGCCAACGCCGGCGACCCGATCAACCTGCCATAGCCGTACTCACCGCAGGGAGTGTCATGGATGGGGAGTGTCATGGATCAGGTGTGGGTCTCCTGCCGACACTCACCCGTGCCGGTGGTGTGGCGGGTGGGTGCGGGGTGGCGTGCGGGTTTACGGTCGGCGGCATGGATGGTGATCGGCGGGGGTGGCGAGCGTGTCTGCTCGGCGGGGCGGTGTTCGCCGTGTGTATGGCAGGCACCACGCTGCCGACCCCTCTCTACCCCCTCTACCAGGAGAAGTTCGCCTTCTCCGAGTTGACGGTGACCATCGTGTACGCCGTGTACGCCTTCGGGGTCATCGGCGTACTGCTGCTGATGGGCAATGCCTCGGACGCGGTGGGCCGGCGTCCGGTGCTGCTGTGGGGCCTGGGCTTTGCGGCGGCGAGCGCTGTCTGCTTCCTGTGTGCCACAGGGCTGGGCTGGCTGTATGCGGGACGTCTGCTGTCGGGGCTGTCCGCCGGTCTGTTCACCGGGGCGGCCACGGCGTACGTGATGGAGCTGGCACCGTCCGGCGGCGCCTCGCGGGCCACGTTCGTGGCGACGGCAGCCAACATGGGCGGGCTGGGCTGCGGCCCGCTGCTCGCCGGAGTGCTCGCGCAGTACGCTGCCTGGCCGCTCTACCTGCCGTTCGTCGTGCATCTCGCGCTGGTGGCCGGCTCGGCCGCCGTCCTGGTGCGGCTCGCGGAGACCGTACGGGACCTGCGTCCGCTGAGCACCGTACGGCCGCAACGCCCCAGTCTGCCCGCGCAGGTACGGTCGGTGTTCGCGCCCGCGGCGATCGCAGCGTTCGCGGGGTTCGCGTTGTTCGGGGTGTTCACGTCGGTCAGTCCGGCGTTCCTCGCGAAGTCCCTGGATGTGGACAACCATGCCGTGAGCGGGCTGGTCGTCGCGCTGGCCTTCTTCGCCTCGACCGGCGGACAACTGGCGGTGGGCCCGGTCGGTGTGGGGCGATCGCTCCCGGTGGGCTGCGCCGCGCTCCTGGCCGGACTGGCGCTGCTTGCGGGCGCGCTGCGGTGGGACCTGATGTCGCTGCTGGTGCTGAGTGCGCTCATGGGCGGGGGCGGGCAGGGCCTGGCGTTTCGCGGGGCGCTGTCCGCGGTTGCCGAGGCGTCTCCGGCGGGCAGCCGCGCGGCGGTGATCTCGACGCTGTTCGTGGTGGCCTACACGGGCATCTCCGTGCCGGTGATCGCGGTGGGTGTGCTGACTGGTCCCATCGGCCTGGAGGGCGCAGGGCTGGTGTTCATCGCGTGCATGGCCGTCCTGGTCTCGACCGCGGCCGTCTACCTGCTGCGGCGGCCGGTACCGGCGAGAACGTGAGCACCTACGGACACGGTTGCCCACGTATGCCTGTCTGCGGATTCGGTCCACCCGCCGGACGGACGCGCTGTACGACGTTCTACGTGGGGAGCGCGGCACGCATCACTGTGATCGTCGGGGAGACCGATCGTCTGCGACCGGCTTCGCACACGGTTGAGTAGCGGCGTCACATGCTTCGAGCAGACGTCGAAGCGCCGGCCCTGACCGTCGCTTTGTACCTCGGGCTCGGCCTCTCAGGACGCCTCCACCGCCGTCTTGATCCGCTGCCCGAACGCGGGCGCGTCCTTGCGTGCCGCACTCAGCGCGAAGCCCACGAGCAGTTTTCCGATGCCATGCCCCTCGAGGACATTGAAGATCCTCAGCTTGGTCGTGCCCGGACCGGTGGACTCCAGGTCGTAACCACCTTCGTCCGCCGTCACGATGTTCTTCGAGGCCTCTGCCCAGCGGATTCGGTGGGGAGCCTCGAATTCGGTGATCCGGAACTCCCGGCCGGTCTTCATGCCTGCGTCCTTGACCGTGCTCGTAAAGACCGTGCCCACTGCCGTCGGTCCTTCCGGAGTCTTCGTGATCGCCTGGACCCTCGGGCTGAACTTGGGGTCGTTCGTACCGGCGGAGAGGAAGGCGAAGACTTCTTCGACAGGGCGATTGATCTCGGCTGTTGCCTCAAACTGACCGGCCACGATTCCTCCTGTGCTGCGGTCGCTGGAATTTCGGCTGAGCGCAAGCTGATGTGCCGAGCCCCATCAGCCTATCGGCGCGGCTCCCCCTGCGCTCCTGATGGGCGCAACAACTCGGGCATGGCCCTACAAGGGCTGTGGATCTGCGCCTGCCGGTGGGGTACGTGCACCGGGTCGGGGCGTGGTGCGGCAGCCGCAGGAAGCGCAGAGGCCCAGTACCGGCTCATGCCTGAAGGATCGGATCGTCGGCCGTCCTCGGGTGGCGTGGTGCGGGCCGATGATGTCTTCTTCGGCCCGCAGGTCTGCAGGTCCTGGTCTTTCGCTTCCGCAGGAGCGTGGTGCGGCGAGGCGACCGGTGTTGGGACTCTGGCCGGGTGGGGGACTGGACGGCTTCATCCGGCCGGAATGCCGGAGACTGCCGCCGCGGCAGCCGAGCCCGCCGCGCCGGCGGAGCCGAGCCAGGCGAACGTCTGGGTCAGGACGGCCGAGTGGACGGTCGACTCGGTGAGCCCGGAGAAGAGCACCAGAAGAGGCTGGAGCGTGGCACCGGTGAGGACCACGACCAATCCGAGCCCGAACGGTGAGCCGACCGTGAGCCAACAGCAAAGTGCCGGGCATCAACGCACTGGTCGCCGCCAATAGTTGTACCGGGGAGTGGCACGCCACCCGCGCCACCCGCACAGTCCGTACAGCCAGCCGACCAGCAGACCGCTGCAACTGGGACACGGCGAAGATCGGGACCGCGCCGCCCGGCGCACCGTGCTCCACCACGAAGGCGGTCACCGACACCTGTTGGGCACCGAAGAAGACCCTGATGGCGAGTTCGAGGCCATCAGTACGACGACTGAGCTGCGCGGCAACGACCGGTCCTTATGAGGTCGTTCTTGGCTGTACCTGGCGCAGGGCCTGGACCGCTTCGAGGGTTCGCCCGCCGTTGCCGGTGACGGGCTGCAACGTCGTCATTTGTGATCGTGCAGGAAGGTAGGGATCTCGTCGCGGGTCGGGTAGTTCGGCAGGGGGGCCGGCTCGGCCTGAAGGAACGCAGTGATGACGGCCGCGGCTCGGTCGTTGTTGTCGTCCAGGCCGTTCCACATGTGGTGTCCGACTCCGGGCATGTACTGCGTGCGCTGGATTGCGGGGTCATTGGCAAGGATGGCGGTTGCCCATTGACGGACCTGGGAGGAGCACTCGGCGATCATCAGCATCGCGGGAGTCCGGGACTGCCTCAGTTGCGGTGTGATGGAGGGCGAGTCCTTGACCGTCTGCTGGACGCGGAGACTTGCGGCGGGGCTGAAGGAGAAGTTCTGTGCGGTCTCCTCGGCGGGGATGCGGTGCGCGTCGCGCGCGCAGTAGGCGGATGAGGTGTCGCTGCCGAGGTCTGCGGCGGTGAAGGCGTTGTCGCCTTCGGCCTGTCCGATCAGTCCGGTGTCGGGGGTGAGGAGTCCGAGTCGCATCAGGCCGAATGCCACGGCGTACCGGGGGACGTGCGTCGATCGAGGTCCGGTCACGGCCGGCGCGAGGCCCCGTGCGGTTTTTCGGCCCTTGTGCCCGGTGATGTGTGCGGTGGGGCCGTCCATCGGGCCGGGCTCGGCGATGATCGCCCGGTGCAAGCGTGCGGCGACGCTCGGGTCGGCCAGGGCTCGGGTGAGCACGACCCCGCCTGATGAGAATCCGAGGATGTCGACCTTGCCCTTGTTCAGGCGGTCGACGAAGGCGGCGAGGTCGCGGACCGATCTGGAGATCGTGTACTGGCCCATGGGGAGGAGGTCGCTTCGTCCGCCACCGGCCTGTTCGTAGGCGTAGACGTCGTAGCCCTGGCGTGCCAGGAGTTGCAGGAACCGGTGGTCGAGCACCGAGATGCCACGGACCGGTCCGCCGTTGAGGTACACGAACGGGATGGGATGCCGGGTGCGGGGGTTCGCGGGCGGGTAGTGGTACACCGCGACCCGGCTGCCTGTGGTCAGGCTCCAGTGCTGCGTGGTCACGAACGGCAGGGCGGGCGGGTACCGCCGGGCCGTCGGCACGGTCGGGATGCAGACCGACACCGTTAGTGCGGCCGCGACAACCACGGGCAGGAACGGCACGAGCCGCGCCGGCCAAGTGCGGCGCCGACCCCGCCACATGGCGAGGACAGCCCCGACTCCAAGGGTCGTCAACCATGCGGCGAGCCCCGAGCCTGCCCCGTCTGTGAGGGCGATCAGTGCGAGAAAGACGACGAGCAGCATCGCGACGGCGGCCAGGGCCAGCAGTAAGCGTCCGGTGAATCGGACGAGACGTATGGCGGACGTGGGCACGGCGGACCTCCGACAGTTTCAGAACGCTGTTTCAAAACGACGTTATCAGAGAGGGTAGGCTGCGGTCCGTGGGTAGGCCGAGAACAAACGACGAGGCCGTCAAAGAGCGGCTTGTGGTGTGCGCGACCGAGATGCTCGCCACTCGTCCGCGGGAGTTGGTCACGGTCCGCGCCGTGGCCGCTGCTGCGGAGGCATCGACGACGGCGGTGTATTCCTTGTTCGGTGGCAAGGACGGGCTGATCGGTGTGGTGCGCGACAGAGCCGTCGCCGGCCTGTTCCAGGACGTGTCGGCGGTGCAGACCTCCGCGGACCCTCTCGCCGACCTCTACGCGCTGGCCGTCGCCTACCGTCGTTGGGGGCGCGGACACAGCCACCTGTACACGGTGCTGTTCGGTGGTGTGCAGTCCTTCGACCCGTCGGGGGAGGTCGGTGTCGGCGACCCGATCCGTCCGCTCCTCGCGGCGATCGATCGCGCGTTGGCGGCGTCCGTCCTCGTCGGCGAAGCAACGTCGATCGCCCTGTCGATCTGGGCCACCCTGCACGGGCTAGTGACTCTCGAATTGGCCGGGGCCCTCGACGCCGCCACGGCCGAGGCCGCATTCCGATCGGCGATTCACGCCACATTGCGCGGATGGACGACCCCGGCGGTGTTCCACAGTCTTCGCCAAGTCGAACTCGCTCCCTGACAGGATCAGGGCCGGCATCCGAACCCACCTTCCCGGTCTCTGCTGGGGCAGGGGTGCGTGGTCGGTGAAGACCGGCATACCAAGGTCGACCAACTGCGGCTCACCATCGGTCGGAGCCCGCTTGAGGCTGTGGAGCTTGGCCATCGCAGCGTCGAAGCTGACCTGGAGTCCCTGGACCTCGCCGAGCCAGCCGTTGGCTCGGGCCTCGCGGATGCGTACTCGGAGGTTCTGGATGATCTCGATGAGGCGCGGGGTCGCTGGCGGGAGTCCACCTGGAGGACGGAGCAGCGGACGCCCCGTTGACTGAACGAACCCTGGAGGTTCTGCAGTTCAGAGGGAAAGTGGTGTCCACGGTCGCCACGGTCACCGGTCGTGACGAACGATGCGTCCGAGCGGGAACTGGCCGCCTTGGTGGTTCCTCGGGGGGTCGGAGAATCCCGGGATGGCATTGAACGCCATCCCGGGATTTCGTTGTCTTGTGTTATGCGGGGTCGTAGGAGGGTTCCAGGTTTTGTTGGGTTTCTGGTGTGGCGGCGGGTTCGCCGCGGGTGTTGGAGGCTCGCAGCGCGATGGCTCCGGCTGCCACGAAGCAGAGGGCGCTGACGAGCAGGGCCCGCTGGAATCCGGCGGTGAGTGCCTCCGGGGGCGGGGTGTGGGCGGCCAGCAGGTGGCTGGTGCGACTGGTCGCGATCCCGCTGAACACCGCCAGGCCGAGCGCTGACCCGAGCTGGAAAGAGGTGGTGATCAGGGCCGCGGCCAATCCGGACTGATCCTCCGGCACGCCCGCGTTCGCGGCCGTTTGCACACCGGCATACAGCAGCCCCAATCCGGTCGCCATGACCACCAGCGGGGCGAGCAGGTCGCCGAGATAGGTTCCATCCACTGGGATGCGGGAGAGCCAGAAGATGCCACCGGCAGCGAGCACCGCACCGGAGACGATGATCGGACGGGTACCGGTCCGGATGAACATCTTCGTCGCCACGGTGGAGCCGAACCCGATGCCGACGGTCACCGGCAGATACGAGAGCCCGGTCCGCAGTTGGGAATAGCCCAGGACGTTCTGCATGTACAGAGTGACGAAGAAGAACATCGAGTAGAACCCGGCCCAGGCGATCACCTGGGTGGCGTCGGCCGCGGCCAGGCCCTTGATCCGGAAGATCGACATCGGGACCAGTGGATGGGTGCGCCGCTGCTCGTTGACCCCGAACGCGGCCGTCAGCACCGCCGAGGCGGCCAGCCCGCCGATGGTGCGTCCCGCACCCCAGCCCTCGTCCGGAGCCTTCACCAAAGTGAAGATCAGCAGCAGCATGCTCGCGGTGACCAGCACCGCGCCGACCGCGTCGAAACCGCCCGGCACGGACCGGCCGTGGTCGGCCTTCAGGATCCGGAACGCCCCGATCAGCACCAGCGCGCACAGCGGGAGGTTCACGAAGAACACCCACCGCCAGCCGAAGTCCTGGGTGAGCAGCCCGCCGAAGAACACTCCGACTGCGGCAGCCAGCCCGCTGATCCCGGCCCACACGCCCAGCGCCTTGTGCCGGTCGGAGTCCTGGAAGGTGGTGGTCAGGATGGACAGCGCGGCCGGGGACATCATCGCCGCCCCGAAACCCTGGGCGAGCCGGGCGCCGACCAGCAGCCCCTGGCTGTCGGCCAACCCGCAGGCCAGCGAGGACGCCGCGAACAGCGCTGTCCCGGCGATCAGCAGCCGCCGCCGCCCCAGCAGGTCCCCGGCCCGACCGCCCAGCAGCAGGAACCCGCCATAGGTGATCAGATAGCCGCTGACCACCCACTGCAGGTTCTGCACCGAGAACCCCAGATGCGTACGGATGGTCGGCAGCGCGACGTTCACGATCGAGCCGTCCACGACGTCCAGGAAGGTCACCGCGCACAGCAGCGCCAGCGTGACCCTGCCACGCCCGGTCGCCAGGAACGACCCTACCGGCGGCGCCGTCGACCCGGTCATGGCGTCGCTCACGACCCGGCGGCTTCCATCACGGGGCCGACCTCGACCCCGCCGCCGACCCGCAGCACCGGGCAGTCCTTGGCCAGCGCCAGCGCGGAGTCCATGTCCTCGGCGGACACCACCGAGTAGGCGACCATCCGGGAGCCGCTGCCGCCGACCTCGCCGAGCGAGGCGTAATCGGTCACCGCATTGCCGACGTCCACCAGGGCCGAGCCCAACGCGCCGAACCAGGCCTGCCACTCGGTCGGCGTCCCGGCGTGGGGCGTGTAGTCGGAGGGCACACGGAAGGAGAAAACGTACCTGGCCATGATCTGTGGTCCTGTTCTGTGTCCGGGGCGCGCCCCGGACCGGGACCGCCTCCAATCGGGTAGACGGCGGCACGGCCATGAATTGGGCGCGCGGACACCGCCCAATTCGCGGGCCCGGCGGCGTCGGTATCGATAGACAAGCCGAACGCGCCCTGCGGAAAGAAGAGAAGCGAGGATGCCTGCCGATGGAGATGGACACGACGGACCTGATCGCTCAGGCTCGGGCCGGCGACCACAACGCGTTCCGCGACCTGGTCCAGGGCCACTCGCACGAGTTGCAGGTGCACTGCTACCGCATCCTGGGATCCCTGCAGGACGCCGAGGACGCACTCCAGGAGACCCTCGTGTCCGCCTGGCGTAACCTCGGCGGCTTCGGCCAGCAGTCCTCGCTCCGGACCTGGCTCTACAAGATCGCGACCAATCGGTGCCTGAGCATGTTGCGCGCCGACAGCCGACGCCCCCGCATCGCCCCGCCGCTGCCCCAGGCCACCCTGCCCGAGCCCTCCGGCGCCGGCGATGCCCCGCCCTGGCTGGAGCCCTACCCCGACGTCCTTCTCGACCACCTCGTCGACCAGCGCCCCGGACCGGAGGCCCGCTACGAGACCACCGAGGCCATCTCCCTGGCCTTCATCACCGCCCTGCAACTGCTGCCCCCACGCCAACGCGCCGCGCTCGTCCTCCGCGATGTCCTGGGCTACCACGCCGCCGAAGTCGCCCAAATGCTCGATGCCACCCAGGAATCGGTTCAAAGCGCCCTCAAACGAGCGCGGGCCACCGTCGACAACCACCTCGCCGACTCCAGCAGCACCGGCAGCAGCACGGGCAGCAGCGGCACCGGCAACCGCAGGCCTGCACGCCAACCCGACACCGCCGCCGAACACCGGCTCGTCGCCCGGCTCACCGACGCCCTGGAACACGCCGACCTGGACGCCCTGATCGAACTGCTCGTCAGCGACGTGAGACTCTCCATGCCCCCGGCCATGCTGGAATACCGCGGCATCGAATCAGCCCAGCGCTTCTTCGCCGCCGCCACCTTCCGCCCCGGCCGCACCTACCGCGTGGTACCCACCCGCGCCAACGGCCAGCCCGCCCTCGGCTTGTACCTGGCAGACCCCCACGCCAGTGTCTACCGCGCCTACGCCCTCCTGGTCATCACCACCGCCGGCGACCAGATCACCGCCATCACCGGCTTCAACACCAACGCCATGACGCGCTTCGGACTACCCCGAACCCTCCCCTAAACAGATTGACAGACTTCTGGCGCCACCCTGTTGTCCCGCGCATGAAGGCAGAGCTCGGATGGTTGTCTCAGGCTTCTTCAACAGGGTGGAAGAAGGCTGGCTTGCAGCCTCATCTGCTGGAGACGCCTCAAGAAGACCGGATCATGATCTCGTTACGAGCTCATAGGAAATGATTTGAGCGAGGCGCCACCCCGCTGCTACTTTCGCGGTGGACCGTCAAATCGTCGTATGGAGGTGAGCCCCGTGAACACAGTTACCCATGGGTGCTCCCTCAACCCGTCACGGTCCGGCGGCTGACGTTCGGTGTCGCCAGGAGCGCCTGAGATCGAGGCACTCCTGGAGGGAGACTCCGATGAACACGAAGCCTTTCACATCTGGCCTGAGCGAGAACGCGGTGATGATCACACGTGTCGCGGACAGGCAATGGCATGCACTGGATGACGACCTGGTGGTCGGCCGCGGGCATGCGCAGCACCGGCCCGACGGACGCCTGTTCGTCAGCATCGACGCCTGGCACGACGCCGCCTTCGACCGGCTCGCCGAGGCGATGCTGGCACAACTGCCGGCGCCGCTGTACACGGTGGTCGACGAAGCCGACGCCGAGCTGACGGCCGGCTGGCGGCGGGCCGGGTTCACGATCCGGCGCCGCGAGTGGGAGTACGTCGTGCCGACCGACCCGCGGGTCACAGGGCTCGAAGCAGTCCTGCCGCCTTCGGGCGTGACGATCGTGGCCGCCGGCCAGGCGGACGAGAGTCTGCTGCGGGCGGTGGACCGCGCGATCCGCGACGAAGTCGAGGCGACCGTCGGGTGGCAGTCGATGCCCGCGGAGGTGATTTCCCGCCCCGAAGGCGACACCATCGTCGACCCGTCGAAGTACGCGGTGGCCGCGGCGCCGGACCGCTACCTGGGTCTGATCCGGGTGGTGACGGTGAAGCGGCCGCGCATCGGGCTGGTCGCGGTCCGGGCCGGCGAGCAGCGCCGCGGCATCGCGCGGGCGCTGCTGGCCCACGCGCTGGGGACGCTGCACCGCTCCGGGTTCGCCGCGGCCTGGACCGAAGTCCACGAGTCCAACCAAGCAGCCTCGGCACTGTTCGAGGGCATCGGCGCCCGGCCGCTGAGCAGCAACCTGGAGCTGGTGCGATGACGAAGAACAAGAACGTCATCGAAGTCGAGGGCAAGGTCGTCGAGTGTCTGCGCAGCGCCATGTTCACCGTGGAGCTCGAGAACGGCCACCAGGTGCTCGCGCACATCAGCGGGAAGATCCGCAAGAACTACATCAAGATCATGCTGGAAGACCGGGTGCTGGTGGAGCTCCCGCCGTACGACCTGACGCGCGGCCGGATCGTGTTCCGGTACCGGAACTAGCGGCGGTCGGCACCTTCCGCGGTAGCTGATCCTGGGGCCCCGGTCACGGCGCTTGCGTGACCGGGACCCCGATGATGGCCACATGGCCGCGGCGGCCGGCGCTCCAGCCGCCGCCAGCAGGTGTGGCCCGAGCCGAACTCCGGCTCCAGGGGCAGCAGTTGCCAGGCGATGTCGTTGTGCAGCACGTAGAGGATGCCCTGCAGGCACAGACTGTCCGGCACCGGCCGCGGGCCAGGAGCCTTCTCGGGCCAGGGCGGCAGCAGCGGCGCGATCAGCACCCGCAGGTCATCGTCCACCCTTCACGGCCGGGCAGCTGGCCGTTGACGTCCTGCGCCTGGTGATCGCCGTGGTGGTGCTCGCCGCCTCCGCCCACGACAACGCCTTCGACACCGCCGCCGAGGAGGTCCGGGTCACTCGCAAGACGCTGCTGGAGCTGCCCGATCTGCCACTGCCCGTACCGCTGGCCGCGAAGCTGCCGAACCATCCGGCCTACCAGCAGATCACGGAGGTGTTCGCCGCGGCCGATGCCCCGCTGCGGGCGCGGGCGGTGTGTGAGGCGATGGACGTGGAGATCGCTCCCAGCAACATCAACAACGTCCGTCTGATGCTCAAGCGGCTCGCCGAGCGGGGGATCCTGGCCGAGACCGAGCAGGGCCTGTTCACCCTGCCAAGGCCGTAGCCTCTACGGCGGGCCGCAACCAGCCTGCTCAGCCCAACCGAAAGGCCAGACCGGGCATCACCTCAGATGCCGCCCTCTGGGGGCGCTCGGCCGCGCCGATGAGCGGACTCGTCGTTCTGCCGGCCCGCCGAGAAAACCCGTTGCGAGTGACCCGCATCGGATGTCTGAATGATCGCCCACCGATCAAGGGAGGGAACGTGAGGACGTCGCTGCCCACCCCCTCGTTGCACACGGCTCGCCTTCGACTGCGCGCCTTCGAAGACGCGGATGCCAACGACCTCTTCGCACTGCACAGCAGCGCCTACGTGCTGCGCTACTGGGACGCGCCACCGTGGAGCGAACGCGTGCGCGCCGAGAAGTTCATCACGGCCTGCGGGCAGATGGCACAGGAGGGCACCGGGGCGCGGCTGGCCGTAGATCGTGTCTTTGACGGGGCGTTCATCGGCTGGTGCAGCCTGAACGGGTGGAATCCGGACTACCGCAGCGCATCGCTTGGCTACTGCTTCGCCGATGCGGCGTGGGGCCACGGCTACGCGACCGAGGCCGCGCGCGCTGTGCTGCGGTGGGCCTTCGACACGCTGGACCTCAATCGCGTCCAAGCTGAGACCGATACGCGCAACGTGGCTTCTGCCCGCGTGCTGGAGAAGCTCGGCTTCGTGCGTGAAGGGACGTTGCGGGAAGACTGCGTCGTCAACGGCGAGGTCTCCGACTCGTGGGTCTACGGGCTGATCAGGCGGGAGTGGCAGCCGTCGTCCGAGCCGGTTCCCGCCCACTGAGTTCCCTCGCCCGGCACCCGGTATCGGCCAACCCCAAGCAACTGATCACTGCGCCCCATCCACACACAACGGCGAACCGGACAAATGGTTACATACCGCCCTCTGAGTGCCCGCGGGTGCTGTTGCATCCGTAGAAGGGACAACGTCGGCCTCCAAGTCCACAATCGGGACGTGAAGGCCGACGTCACGCGAGGCCCTGAATCACCCGGCAGCATCCCGACGGGTTACCGGGCTTCCTCGTCGTATCAGGGCGTGTCCGTTTCGACGCTGACCCTGTACACCGCGACACCGGTGTTCCCCGGGTCGGTGCTGCAGACGGCCTTCGAGGTCTCGCCCTTGCGGGTGTCGACCCAGGCGCCGTACCTGGTGGCCTTCGTGCCGCGAGAGTCGATGCACACCACCTTCACCCGGTGGGTGTCGAAGCGGGTGACGCCCCCGGTGCACTTCGCGTAACCGGTCCCCTGGTTGCTGGATATCCAGGTGCTGCAGTTCGTTGCGGCCATGGCGGGCGTCGCCACACCGACGACAGTGCCGGCCAGGACGATGCCGGCCCCCACTGAGGCGGCGGCAAGCTTCTTGAGTTTCATTGGTCCTCCCCGTTGATCTCGATGAGATGTACCGCAGGCTGGTCTGACCTGCGGGGATGCGCATCTCCATCGCGCATCTTGCCAAGGGTCACCGGCGAACGACCGAAGCTGGAACGATCTTTGGAAGGCCATGATCGAGTCATGACATTCCAAGGGTCGTTCATGAGTTCCAAAAGGGGTCGGGTATGGACGAAGCCCCGCCTGGAGCATTCGGACTGGACGGTCAGGGCGGAGGCTTACGTCTGGCCGGGGAGGTGGACCCACTGTGTTCCGGCGTGAAGTCCGCCAAATTCCTCCTGGGCTGCGAAGACCGGGCCACCTTCGGGCGGTGCAAGCGGCGTTGGAAGGCGACGGTGTCCGGCGGGTGGTCTCGTCCTGGCAGAGGACCTGCGGGAAGTCGAGGTGTCCCAGCTCGCCACCGTGGACTTGGGCGAGGCGGACGTCCAGGGTCTCCAGCATCCCGGACAGCCGCAGAGCCTTGACCGACTCGCCCAGGGCGCCCTCGCCGGAATCACCGGCATCTGGCTGGACCGCGGCATCGACTTCGTCACCGGTGGACCATCGCCGACAGCAGACGAGACGGTCCCCCGCATCGAGCAGCTCACCGACCTCCCCAACCACCTATCACCCACGAACACTTGACCAGCTCTCACTGCCTTCACAACTGAGCATCCGGACGGCACCGACCACGCCAGGCACAAGGACTGGAGACTCCTGGAGGCAGTGCGGAACGCGGGCCCACAGTACGAAGTGCGACTCATGCGAAAGAGGAACCGGTGAGCAACACCGTTATCAACGCCGAGCCGGTCGACGCTGCTGACGGCCGGGAACTGCTGGAGGAGTATCAGCAGGAGCTCTTCCAACGCTGGAGAGGTCCGCTGCTGCACGGTCAAACCGAGGCGCCGGCGGGCAATACGGGACTGGTCCCACCCGGTGGGCTGTTTCTTCTGGCGAGGGTCAACAGTAGCCCGGCGGGCTGCATTGGCATCCGGGCGCTGTCCCCAGACGTCGGCGAGATCAAGCGCGTGTTCGTGCGCCCTGCGTTCCGCGGCCAAGGGATCGGCCGGAGTCTGCTGGCTGCCGTCGAAACCGAGGCCCACAAGCTTGGCCACACCCGGCTACGGCTGGACACCATGGAGGAACGTCGTGTCGACCCGAGAGGGAGGTTGGGGCGACGGGCAGTCGGCCGAGGCTGCTGCCCCTCGCCCCAACCTGCCGAATGCAGGCATGCCCCAGGGGGTGTTGGCGAGCGGCCCGGCGTCAGTAGGCGAGTCTGATGCTCACGTCGATCGTGCCGGCGTGGGGGACCTTCAGGATGTGCATCCTTCGGGTGCCGCCCAGGTATGTGATCGAGGCCGCCGCGATGGTGGCCGGGTGGGGCGTGCCCCAGCTGATGTGTACGACGCCGGGGCCGCGGTGCAGGTCGATGCCCGTTGCGGTGGCCGAGGCCGAGCCGCCCCACGGCACGGTGGTGCCGTTGGAGAAGACCACCCGGTCGGACTCCTTGAGGATCAGCGGCATGGTTTCCGTCGCGGATGAGGTGGCCCGTACCGAGCGCTGCACCAGGCCGTTGCCGACCTTTACGCCGGTGACCACCGATCCGCTTGGGGTGGAGAAGCGGAACGCGTAGGGCTTGCCGCCGAAGAACTGGCCGGTCTGCGGGCCGTCGGAGTCAGGGATCTGGCCGGGCAGCACGGTGGACCACACGCCGTAGTTGTTGTTGTTCAGGGATTGGATGATCGTGCCGGCTACTGGGTGCCAGAGGAACGCCAGGCCGGTGCGTGCGAGGGTGGTCGGTCTGGTGCCGAGGTAGGCGCCGAGGTAGACGTTGGGGCGGCGGATGTAGAGGAAGTCCTGGCCGTGGTCGGTGCGGTGCTCGGTGAAGTTCTTCGAGGCTATGTAGGGCACGGCCGCGATGGCCGCGCTCTTTGCCTGCCTGGTCGGGTAGCGCTCGCCGTAGATCGAGTGACTGAGGATCCGTGGGGAGGTGTCCTGCTTGACCAGGCCCGGCACCGGCGAGGTGTCCGCGGCCCAGGCGGCGCGGGCGGCGGCGAGGTCCTCGCGTGCGGACAGGAATGCTCCCAGTGCCGGCACGGCGGGGACGAACTGGGCGTTGAGAGCGGTGCGTTCGGGGTCGGGGCGGGTGTCGGCGTAGGCGAGTGTGCTGGTCCGGGTGGACGGTGCGATGTTGGTGAACCAGCCGGAGCCGTCGGGTTCGCGCAGCAGGTTGTAACCGAGCCAGTCCGTGTACTTCGCGGCCATCGTCACCAGGTGGCTGTTGTTCGACTGGCGCCACGCGTCCGCCAATTCCGGCAGCATCACCTCGAAGTTGTAGTTCATGTCCATGCCGCCCTTCTCGTGGAAGAAGCCGGCCGTGCTCTGCCCGTTGTCCGCCAAGCGGGCGAAGGCGTTGTTCAGCTGTGTGCTCAGGTCCGCGTCGGGGTTGGTTCTGAGCGCCAGGGCCGAGCCCGCGAGGCCCGCGGTGACCTGGTTCGCGTAGTGGATCGGGGTCTGCCACACGCCGTCGTTTGACGGGTTGAGAAGCCAGGTCATCGCGGAGTGCAGCGCCTGGGCGATCTGGGTGCGCCGGGCCGGCAGCAGGTTCGCTTCCTTGAGCAGGACGTGGGTCTTGCTGAGGTAGCCGAGTGCGAAGCCGGTGGCGGGCAGGGAGTGCTCGGCGGCGCTGTACTCCGACCATGAGCCGTCGGGGTGCTGGAGGCTCAGGTAGTGGCCGAGTGCCGCGTCCAGGCCCGCCAGCAGCGCCGCATCGCCCGCATACGGATTCCAGGAGCGGGCGTTGGTGAGGAACCAGGCCAGCGTGTAGACGTGTTCCTGCACTCGGGCGTTGTACGGCGCCGACGGCGTACGCCACCATCCGCCGCCCATGAAACCGAAGGTCGAAGGGTTGCTTCCCTCGATGTCGTTGACCATCTGGGCGAGGCTCACGAGGTAGGGGGCGAAGCGTTGTTCCTCGGCGGCGAAGGCGCCCCGGTGGGGTGTGCCGACGGGCAGGGGCGCGAGGTTGGGGAGGCTTCCCGTGGCCAGGGCACGGGGCGCGGGCAGGGCGGCCGCGAGCCCCGCGGCCCCGGCGGCTGTCAGCAGTGCGCGGCGCGACACGGAGGTTCCGTACTTCACAAGGCGGCTCCTGGGCGGTGAGTGAAGCGGTGCGTGCATGAGCGGTGCGTGCACGAGCGGTGAGCGAGGGCGGCGATGGTCGCCGGCGGTGCGTGACCGTTCGACTGATCGGACACAGTCGCCTTGTCCGGAGCAGCCGTCAAGGTGCTAATGCGAATTACTTCAGGTATTTGCTGTCGCGGTCGGACCTCTTGACGGGCCTGCGTCACGCGCTCTACGGTCCGTTCACCTGACTAGCAATGCGTATTAGCATCATCAATGAGGGGGCGATCACTTATGGGCCAGGCTCCCGGAAGGCTCACCCAGCGTGACATCGCCCGGCTCGCGGGCGTCAGCCAGACCACGGTCTCGCTGGTGCTCAACAACCGCGGGGACGCCGGTGCCCGGATCGCCCCCGAGACCCGGGACCGGGTGCTGCAGGTGATCCGGGAGACCGGGTACGCGGCGGATCCGCTGGCCCGCCGGATGCTCAAGCAGCTCAACCAGATCCTGGGCGTGTTCACCTACGAGCCGGTCTTCCCCAGCACCAGCGCCGACTTCTACCACCCGTTCCTGCGGGGCATCGAGGAGAGCGCGGAGCGCAGCGGATGCGATCTGCTGCTGTTCACCTCGGCACCGGTGCGCGACGGGCAGCGGCGGATCTTCCACGAGAACAACCGGCTGCGGGTCGCGGACGGCTGTGTCCTGCTGGGACGTGAAATTCCGTCGGATGAGCTCAGCAGGCTGGTGGCGGAAGGCTATCCGTTCGTCTGCGTGGGCCGCCGCGACGACGCCGACGGCCGGCCGGTGCCGTACGTGGGCGCCGACTACGTGAACGTGACCGCTCAACTCGTCGAGCGGGCCCGCGCCCTCGGACATCGGCGCTTCGCCTTCGTGGGCCCCGGTACGGGGGCGGAGTCCTCCGCGGACCGGCTCACGGGCTTTCGCCGGGCGGCCGGGGCAGAGGCGCTGTTCCTCTCGGCCCGGACGCCGGATCCGGCAGAGCGGCTGGCCCGGCTGTTGGAGGCGGGTGTCACCGCGGTGTTCGTGGAGGTGGAGGCCGAAGCGGTGGCCCTGGCGGCGGCCGCGTCGGGACAGGGCCTGTCGGTGCCGCGCGATCTGTCGATGGTCACCCTGGGCGACCCGACCATCCCGGTCGACTCGTCCCTGGACTTCACCGGGTTCCACATCCCCCGGCAGCAGATGGGGCAGCAGGCGGTGGAACTGCTGCTCGACGTGCTGCACGGGCAGACGTCCGCCACTCAGCTACTGCTCGGCTGCGAGCTGACGTACGGGGAGACCCTCGGCCCGCCCGCGTCCTGACGCCCCGGCAGGCGTGAGAACACGGGCGGAGAGCCGCTCCGGTCCGAAACATCCGCAACAACCGAACGCCCCTCTGAGTAACGCGCTTCTGAGCAACGCCCCATTGAGCAACGCCCCTTTGAGTGAGGAGACCCATGCACGCGGACGTCCTCGTGGTCGGTGGCGGCACCGGCGGTGTCGCGGCAGCGCTCGGTGCGCTGCGCGCCGGCCGGAGTGTGATCCTCACGGAGGAGTACGACTGGCTGGGCGGTCAGCTCACCAGCCAGGCCGTGCCGCCGGACGAGCACACATGGATCGAGCAGTTCGGCGCCACCGCCTCCTACCGGGCGTTGCGCGACGGGATCCGCGACTACTACCGGCGCCACTACCCCCTGACCGCCCGGGCCCGCGCCCGCCGTGACCTCAACCCCGGCGCGGGCTGGGTGAGCCGCCTGTGCCACGAACCGCGCGTGGGCGTCGCCGTGATCGACGCGCTGCTCGCCCCGTACCGCGGCAGCGGACGGCTCAGTGTCCTGCAGCCCTACCGCCCCGTGACCGCGGCCACCGACGGTGACCGGGTGACTGGCGTGACCCTCGCTCACCGCGTCAGCGGCGAGCAGATCACCGTCACCGCCGCCTACGTGCTCGACGCCACCGAGACCGGCGAGCTGCTGCCGCTGACCGGTACCGAGTACGTCACCGGCTTCGAGGCCCAGAGCGACACCGGCGAACCCTCCGCCCCGGAGGCCGCCCAGCCGCTGAACATGCAGGCCGTCTCCTACTGTTTCGCCCTCGACCACGTAGACGGCAACCACACCATCGACCGCCCCGCCTCCTACGACTTCTGGCGCTCCTACCAGCCCTCCTTCTGGGGCGCCCCGCTGCTGTCCTGGTCCGCCCCGCACCCGCGCACCCTGGAAGTCGTCGAACGCGGCTTCACTCCCAACCCCGGCGACGACCCCGCCGAGGTCGTCGCCGATCAGCGGGTCGGCGGGGGCGACATGAACCTGTGGACCTTCCGCCGCATCGCCGCCCGCGACAATTTCGTCCCCGGCGCGTACGTCAGCGACATCACCCTGGTCAACTGGCCGATGATCGACTACTGGGAGGGCCCGGTCATCGACGTCCCCGACGCCGAGGCGCATCTGGCCGCGGCGAAGGAGCTGTCGTACTCCCTGCTGTTCTGGATGCAGACCGAGGCCCCCCGAGCCGACGGCGGCACCGGCTTCCCCGGGCTGCGGCTGCGCGGCGACATCACCGGCGCAGCGGACGGCCTCGCCCAGGCGCCCTATATCCGTGAATCCCGCCGTATCCGCGCCGAGTACACCGTCGTCGAACAGGATCTGTCCTTGGATGTGCGCGGCGGCAAGGGGGCCATGAACTACCCCGACTCGGTCGGCATCGGCATGTACCGCCTCGACCTGCACCCCTCCACCGGCGGCGACACCTACATCGACGTCCCCTCAAGTCCGTTCGAGATACCGCTCGGCGCGCTGATACCGACCCGGATGGAGAACCTGCTGCCCGCCGGCAAGAACCTCGGCACCACCCACCTCACCAACGGCTGCTACCGCCTGCACCCCGTCGAGTGGAACATCGGCGAGGTCGCCGGACTCCTTGCGGCCCACTGCGTCGAACACAAGATCACCCCCCGCGCCGTACGCAACACCCCCGACCGGCTCGAGACCTTCCAGCACCTGCTCCGCGCCCACGGCGTCGAACTGCGCTGGCCCGACATCAGTGGCTACTGACCAGGAGAGACACCCGCATGAACTCCCAACGACAGCAGCGCACAAAGAAGTTCGCCGCCCTGGCCGCCACCGGACTCCTGGGCCTGACCGCCTGCGGCAGCGGCGGCGACAGCAGTAGCTCCGACAACGGGCCCGTGAGCCTGCGTATGACGGTCTGGTCCGGCGCCCCGGAGCATCTGAAGCTCCTCAACGGAATCGCCGACGCGTACCGCAAGTCCCACCCCGAAGTGAAGTCGATCAAGTTCGACGTCCTCCCGGTCGAGAACTACACCGAAACCCTCACCACCCAGATGGCCGGCGGCAAGGCCCCCGACCTGGCGTGGATATTCGAGAACTCCGCCCTCGACTTCGTCTCCTCGGGCGCCCTCAAGGAGGTCAAGGACGACCCCGACGTACTGCCCGCCGCCAAGAAGATCTGGCAGCAGGACGGCAAGCTCTACGCCTACCCCTTCTCCACCTCGCCCTTCGGCGTCTTCGTCAACCTCGACATGCTGAAGAAGGCCGGCCAGCCAAGCCCCGCCGTGCTGATCAAGCAGGGCAAGTGGAACTGGGACGAGGTCAACAAGATGGGCGCCGCCGTCCACACCAAGACCGGCAAGACCGGCATGGTCATCCGCGACTTCGACTACAAGGCCTGGGACAACCTCGCCACCTACTGGGACGGTTGGGGCGCCGAAGCCTGGTCGGCCGACGGCAAGACCTGCGGCTTCGACAAGCCGGAGATGGTCGAGGCGATGACCAGCCTGCACAAGGCGATCTTCGACGACGAGGCGATGCTCGCCCCCGGCACCACCGCCGACTTCTTCGCCGGCGAATCCGCCATGACCGTCACCCAGATGAGCCGCGCCTCCCTCCTCACGGACAAGTTCTCATGGGACTTCGTCCCGCTGCCCGAAGGGCCCAAAGGCAAGTACGCCGTGATCGGCCAGGCCGGAATCGCCGTGCTCGCCAAGAGCAAGCACGCCGACGCCGCCGCCGACTTCCAGGCCTTCATGACCAACAAGGAGAACTCCGCCAAACTCGGCGCCTACTTCCCACAGGCCCGCACCTCTCAGTTGAACGCCGCCACGCTCGCCAAGAGCAACGCCAAGCTCAGCGAGAAGCAGCTGGCCGACGTCGTCATCGACGGCATCAAGCGCGGCAAGGTCAAGCCTGTCCACATCGGCCAGGCAGAGATCTACGCGGCCGTACGCTCTGGCCTGGACGCGCTGTGGAAGCCGAACGCCGACGTACAGAAGATCCTGACGGGGGTCTGCAACTCCATCAAGCCGCAGCTGGAGCAGTGACCGCGCCATGAAGACCCTCGAACGACCCCGCACCACGGCCGCCGGCCCACCGGGCGATGCCCCTCGCGGCGGGAAGCCCTTCTGGACGTCCCGGCGCCGGGACCACCTTGCCGGCTACTTGTTCATTGCCCCGCAACTGGTCGGCATCGTCGTCTTCGTGCTGATCCCGCTGGTCCTGGTCGTCTGGTACAGCTTCCACGAGTGGAACGTGCTGGCCGGCACCTTCCACTCGGTGGGCACGGACAACTACCAGAAGCTGCTCGACGACCCGCAGTTGCCGGGTGTGCTGCGGGCCACGGCCTACTTCTCCGCCGGCCTGGTGGTCCTCAACCTCTCCCTCGCACTGGCGCTGGCCGTGCTGCTCAACCAGAAGCTGCGCGGCAGCGTCGTCTTCCGCACTGTGTTCTTCTCACCGGTCGTCGTCTCGCTCGTCGCCTGGACCATCGTGTGGGGCTTCCTGCTGCAGAAGAACGGCGGCATCAACGCCGGCCTTGACCTGATCGGCGTCAATGGGCCCAACTGGCTGCGCAGCGAGGGCACTTCGATGCTGTCGGCCGTCGTCGTGCAGTGCTTCAAGAACGTCGGCCTGAACATGGTGCTCTTCCTGGCCGCTCTGCAGGGAGTGCCGCGCGAGCTGTACGAGGCGGCGACCGTGGACGGTGCCGGGCGATGGCGGCAGTTCTGGCGCATCACGGTGCCGCTGATCAGCCCCACCATTCTGCTCACCTCGATCATCACGGTCGTCGGCTCGCTTCAGGTCTTCGCGCAGATCGCTGTGCTCACCCAGGGCGGCCCGTCCGGCTCCACCACCGTGCTCGTCTACTACCTCTATCAACAGGCTTTCAATTTCCACCACTTCGGCTACGGGGCGACACTCTCGGTCCTGCTGTTCGTGATCGTGCTGGTGCTGACCGTCATCCAGTGGCAGATGCGCAAGAAGTGGGTGTTCCATGAGTCGTAACCTGTCCACCCGCGCCAAGCTGCTGCTCTACGGCCTCCTGATCGTGCTGTGCGTGCCGTTCGTCTTCCCCACCTGGTGGATGGCGACGTCCTCGCTGAAGCCGGCCGGTGACATCTTCGCCTTCCCCCCGAAGCTGGTCCCCGACAACCCGCAACTTGACGCCTACCGCAAGGTCTTCGAACTGCAGCCGTTCGGCCAGCAGTACTTCAACAGCATGTACATCGCGATCGTGGTGACCCTGGGAACGCTCGCGGTCTCGTCGCTGGCCGGATACGCCTTCGCCCGCATCCGCTTTCCCGGGCAGAACGTCCTGTTCCTCGTGGTCCTCACCGGACTGCTGATCCCCAGCGAGGTCACCATCGTCCCGCTGTTCCAGATGTTCCACGACTGGGGAATGATCGACACCCACTGGCCGCTGATCCTGGTGCCGGTCCTCGGCGCGCCGAGCGTGCTGGCGACGTTCATCATGCGGCAGTTCTTCATCGCACTGCCCCACGAGCTGGAGGAGGCCGCGCGGATGGACGGCCTGGGTCGCTTCGCCATCTACTGGCGCATCGCCCTGCCGCTGGCCCGCCCCGCACTGTCCGCCGTCGCCATCTTCACCTTCCTGCACAGTTGGAATCTCTACCTGGAGCCGATCGTCTACCTCTCCACGCCGGAGATGTTCACCCTGCCGCAGGCCCTCACCCAGTACGTCGACGCCTACGGAGGACCCATGTGGAACGTCCAACTGGCGGCCGCCTCCCTCACCGCGCTGCCGGTGGTCGCGGTGTTCGTCTTCGCCCAGCGCCAGTTCGTGGAGGGGCTCGCGCATACGGGGCTGAAGTGACGCGAGGTGGTCGGCGGACGCATCGAAGCTCGCAGAAGGGGCCGGAGGCCGGAATGCTCGTGGCCGTCATGGCCGGGTAACCCATAGGTGCCGTCGTTCGGCCAGGTCCTCGGCGCCGACCACGGTCAGAACCGGGGTCCTTCGCTGCGCGAAAATGGTGACCACCGGCTGCGACTGTGTGTCCGGAAGGTTGGTGCCGCCCTGGTAGTGGATCACGTCGCCGCGGGGCTCGAACGGGGCATCGCCTGCCTTGAGTACCCGTGGCGGCTGCCCCTCCAGATCTCAGTCTGTCTCCGAGGGCGCCCGATCGATGCTCGGGATGTTGTCGTCGCGTCCTGGCGAGTGGGTACGGACGAGGCTTGAGTGAGTGTCAGGTCAATCATGCCTGTTCGGAGACGCTTTCGGTAGGACGTAGCGCACGCCCGTTCGGTCTTGTTGAGGGTAGTGCGGTGCCCGCAGAATCGTCGTCATCCACTCTCCGGCCAACGTGTCGGCATCCGTCATCGGCTGCCGGTGCGTTCGCCGTGCTGTCTCGCCGTGTGACATGCGTGGGCCGGGGGTGGTGGGACGAAGGGGATCGATGGATCAGGACATGGTTGTGCTGGCGAGGGTCAGGCTGATCAGTGCCAACCGGCGGGTGGTGCGGGGTGTCGAGGGGCTGTGGATCTACCGTCTTTTGACGCAGGTCGAGCCGGAGGTGTACGGGTCGAAGCTGGCGTACGTCCTGGTGGAGGAGAGTGGCTCGCCCCTGGTGCGGGAGTTGCCGGAGCGACGGCTGGCCCTGTTGGACGAGGCCGTGGAAGCGGCGAAGGCCCTCAGCACGGTGAATCCGTACCGGGCGAAGATGCTGGCGAGGGCACTGGCCGCCAGGCAGCGGGAACTTGAGGCTCGACCGGCGAAGCCGCACGCATCCGGGCAGGAGCATCAGGCGGCCGTTTTGGATGAGCCGCGAGAGCTCGAATGATCCCGTGGCTGACTCGCGTCGACTTCCCGGTTGATGAAGATGTCGACCAGGGCAGCAAGAGCGTCTCGTTCGACGTGCCGGCCCATGTGCGCGGTGGCGCTGACAAGGTCATTTACCTCGTCCGGACCACCGCGGGCGAAACCGGCGCGGCGGAGTCCTGCCTGCGTTGATCCCTGGTCCGGCGCACACCGGGTTCCCGATGCCTGCGGCGTCGGGAGCCCGGCATGCTCGACGTGAAGAGCAGCTCCCTCGTGGACCAGGGCTGCGTCCCGCGCCTGGCCGATTCGATGTGACCCGGCACATCCCTCATGCCCGCCCGCGCGACTGAGCTGCGCTCCGTGCCAGTGCGTCGAAAACCACCGCGATGAGCAGCACGCCACCGGTGATCATGAACTGGACTGAGGGTTCGACTCCCAGCAGGGCCATGCCCGAGGCGATCGACTGGATGATGAGCACCCCCAGCAGCGCGGACCAGGCCGAACCGCGTCCGCCGAACAGGCTGGTGCCGCCGATGATGGCGGCGGCGATGGCGTTGATCAGGAGCATGCCGGAGCCCGGGACCTGGCTCGCCGAGGTAAGTCGCGACGCGACGAACAGGCCACCGACCGCGGCCAGGGTCCCCGACACCATGAACACCGAGATCCGCACGCGCGCCACATGGACGCCGGCCCGCCGGGCCGCCTCCACACCGCCGCCCAGTGCGAGGACCTGCCGGCCGTAGGTTGTGCGGCGCAGGACGAGGTCCGAGGCGATGATGACCGCGAGGAAGAGCACGAGAGCCAGCGGCAGCCCCTCGAACAGCCCCAGCACGTAGACGGCGGCGAACGCGACCACTGCCAGAAGGGCTGTACGCGCCCAGATCTCGCCCACCGGCCGGTATGGCATCCCGGCGGCGCTGCGGCGTTTGCGGTCATGGTAGGAGACGAGGAGGTATGCGGCCGTGCCCAGCGCCGCCAGGCCGTAGGTGACGACGACGGCGCTGAAGTAGCGGCTGGTCAGCATGGCGACCAACCCGTCCTCGCTGAAGTTGATGGTGCTCTCCGTTCCCAGCAGGTAGAGCATCAGGCCGTTCCAGCCCAGCAGTCCCGCGAGGGTGACGACGAACGCGGGTACACCGATCTTGGCGAAGAAGAACCCGTGGGTGGCCCCGGCGGCCGTACCGGAGATCACTGCGATGATCACGGCGAGCCATTCCGCCATTCCGAGGTTCACGTTCAGCGACGCGAACAGGGCGCCCGCCAGTCCGGCGAGCGAGCCCACCGCCAGGTCGATCTCGCCGATCAGCAGCACGAAGACGATACCGACGGCGACCATGCCGGTCCCGACGATGTCCACGCTGAGGACGGACAGGTTGCGCGGTGAGAGGAAGTTGTCGTTGAGGCCCTGGAAGATCACCCAGGTCAGGGCGAGAACAAGGAGGACCGGGGCCGCGCCGAGGTCACGCTCGTGCAGTCTGCGGCGTACGGCGCCGGCGTACACCCCGAGACGTCCGGCGGGGGGCGCGGCATCGTCGGAGCTCGCCCCCGTCCTCCTCTCCCTCCCCGTCACGGCCAGGCCTCCTCCGGGTCGGTCGGGCGGTGGGCGGCGGCATTGTCCGCCGCGCCAGTGATGGAGGAGATGATCCGTTCCTGGGACGTGGTGCTCACGTCGAAGAAGCCGTTGTTGCGGCCGAGGCGCAGGACGGCGACCCGGTCGGCGACGGCCTTGATGTCGCCCATGCTGTGGCTGATGAGGAGGATTCCGACGCCTCGGTCGCGCAGCTCCTCGATGAGGTCGAGGAGCTGACGGGTCTGCTCGATGCCCAAGGAGGCGGTGGGCTCGTCGAGCAGGAGCAGTCTGGGCGCGCCGAGGAGCGAGCGGGTGATCGCGACGACCTGCCGCTGGCCGCCGGACAGCGAGGCGAGCGGCACACGCACGTCCGGGATGCGGATGGGCAGCGTGTGCAGCAGCTCGCGGGTGTGGCGCTCCATCTCCACCTCGTCGAGGATGCCGAGCCGGTGGATTTCCCGGCCGAGGAAGAGATTGCCTACGACATCGAGGTTGCCGCACATCGCCAGGTCCTGGTAAACGGTCGCGATCCCCAGGACCTGGGCGTCCTGAGGACGCTTGATCTGGACGGCACTGCCCTGCCACTGGATGACGCCCTTGTCGGCGGGGCCGACCCCCGAGATCACCTTGACCAGGGTGGACTTGCCGGCGGCGTTGTCACCCACCAGGGCGACCACCTCCCCGGCCCTGATCTCCAGCTCGACGTCGACCAGCGCCTGGACGGCAGCGAAGCGCTTGGAAACGCCGCGCAGCGCCAGCAGGGGCTGAACCGGCACGGGACCACCTCCTTGCGCCTTCGAGGAGAGTTCACCGGGTGAGGCCGGCCTTGTCGCAGGCTGACCGCAGCTTAGGGGTGCAGATCTGGTCGATGGTGTACATACCATCCTTTACCACAGTGTCTTTGATGTTGCTGACAGTCACCGAGATCGCCGGGAGCAGTACCGCCGGGATGTCTTTGGTGGTGGCGCTGTCGACGGTGCCGGTGGCGATGGACTCGACCGTCTTGCCGCGTCCCAGGGCGATGGCCATCTCGGCGGCGGCGTCGGCTGCGGGCTTGAAGGGCTTGTAGACGGTCATGTACTGGTCGCCCCTGACGATGCGTCGCACGGCCGCGAGGTCGGCGTCCTGGCCGGTGACCGGGGGCAACGGCCTGACCTCGGTGGCTCTGAGGGCGGAGATCACGGCGCCGGCGAGGCTGTCATTGGCAGCCAGGACGCCGTCGATGTTGCCCGCGCCCAGGGCGGAGATGGCGCCGGTCATGTTGACGAAGGCGTTCTCCGGCCGCCATCCGACGGTGTCGTACGACTTGCCGATCTTCACCTTGCCCTTGAGGACGGAAAGTGCTCCCCGCTTGAACCAGCCGGCATTGGGGTCGATCGTGGCGCCGTTCATCATGACGATCTGGCCGCCGCGCGCCTTCGCGCCCATGGCCTTCAGGAGCGCCTCGCCCTGAAGCTTGCCGACCGTGTCGCCGTCGAAGGTCACGTAACCGGAGATCGGGCCTTCCGCGAGCCGGTCATAGGCGACGACCGGGATACCGGCCCGGTGCGCGGCCTCGACCGACGGGCGCAGCAACTGGGGGGCGACGGCAGCGATGATCAGGACATCCACACCTCTGGTGATCATGGCGTCGAGCTGCTGCCGCTGGACGGCCGGGTCAGGCGTGGCAGCGACGGTCGTCGGGCAGTCCGGGCACAGCTGCTTCAGCTTCTTCTCGATCAGGGGTCGGTCGAACTGCCCGAATCGAGAGGCCCCGCCACCGGGGAGCAGCACCCCGATGCTGGGACTGTCGTCGCTACCCGCACCGCCCTCGCCGCAGGCACCGGCCAGGACCAGACCGGCGGCGACCATGATCACCACAGACGCACGGGGGAGGGACCTACGCTTCACGGCCGGAAGGCCGGCACCGAGAGCCATCGTCCATTCCTTACGAATCTGTCGGATATTGCCCAACAATAGGCGTTTAAGTCTATTAAGTGCCCGATGTCGAGCGTGGCCAAGCCGCCGATGAACCGTTCCTGCCGGATTCGCCCGCCCCGCGGCGCTCGGACTGTGCGGATCGCGGCCAGAGCGCACCCGCCGATCGAGGGCCACATCCAGCAGGATCGTGCGCCGCCTCGGCCAGCCCGGCTGCACTACCTCACGCGGACCGAGCACGCCCGCGACGCCGGCCTCACGGTCACCGACCGCGCTCTGAGGGCGTGGCTGAAGGGCCGGCGCAGCCCGCTCGTGCTGGTCGGCGGCGGTTGTCTGCGGGCAGGACCGGCCTTCGGAGATGGGTCGTGGTCTCGGACATAGACGGTGACTCGCGCCCCGTTGACGTGGGTTGTTCCGTACTCGCGGAAGTGGCGCCGCAGGGTGCTTGTCTTCGCTTCCTCCTGCGGGTTGGTCGGCGAGTGCACACCCACCGCGCGGACCACGACGATCCGGTCGAATGCCAGCATGCGTGCCGCAATCTCCTGGGCGGGAAGCTCGACACCTGCAAGTGTGTTCGACGAAACGGGGTCCTGTGCCAGGGCGAGATCTGTCAGGAAACGGGTGTCCTCGGGGTTGGCCGCAGTCAGGATCCGGTGCTGGCCGGCGAGATAGAGCAGCCCGTCGCCGGGACGGCCTTCCTCGCGTACGGCGGCGCCGATGGCGGTGACGTCATTGCTCCGGCTCTGGGGCGTCCTCAGCGAAAGGCTCGGCTGGACGAGCGTGGCCAGTGCGGCAACCGCCGCGATCCACACGTAGCGGGAAAACCGCTGCCGCCGGAGGAAGTAATCCATCAAGGCGCCCAGCAGCAAGGCGATTCCGATATTGCTGTAGAGAACATACCGGTCGACGAAAAGGGGCTTGACCGGTGAGGCGATCAGTAGCAGAAGACCGGGAAGCACAAGAATCGGCACCGCCAGCGCGGAAAGCCGCACGGGCCCCCTCACCCCCAGGGGCGCGAGGGCACACACCACGCCCACTCCCGCCACCACCAGGAAATAACCAGGCCGCACCGGTCCGCCGATCCAGGACACCTGCGCTGATTGCCCCGCACTGAAGATCGCCAGCGGCAACAGCCCTGCCACAACGCCCGCGGCAGCCACACTCCACGCCCTCAGCGCCGGTCGTGGAGCACGGGAGACGATCAGTGTGACGCCGTGTGCAACCAGGGCGAGGACCGCGAACTCATGGAGCAGACAGGCCAGCAGCATGGTGGAGCCATAGACCGCCCACCGCCACCTGGCGCGATGCGGGACGCCGGCCACGAGCGCATAGGTGGCCCAGGTGACCAGGGCACAGACCATGGCGTACGACCGGCCTTCCTGCGCGAACTTCTGCACCTGGGGAAGGAGCGGAAACACCAGCCCGGCCAGCAGCCCGGCACGGGGTCCCGCCAGGCGTAGCGCCAGCAGCCCGACTCCGCTCGCCGCCGCGGACATGGCCAGCACGGACGGCAGCCGCAACGTCAGCAGCCCTCCGCCGAGGAGACCGAAGAGCTCGTGCATCACGGCGTAGTAGAGGGCATGGACCAGATCAATGTGCTGGGCGGTGCGCCATATCTGCGATAGATCGCGGTGCGCGAGCTGATAGGTGACGGACTCGTCCCCCCACATGGTGTTCTGCCTGCGGATACCCCAGAGCCCCAGAGCGATGGTCAGCGCCAAGGGCGCGATGACGACAACGGCCTTGGCCGGGCCCGGTGATGGTTGGCGGGCGGATACGGGAGGGGAAACCGTCCGGGCCGCGACGGGCATACGTTCATCAACGGACATCGGTGGCAGGGCCTTTCAGCAGTGGCGAAGAAACTCCGCCAGCGTGCTCGGACCTCGTTGACCGGAGGCTGACCCAACCTGACCGGCCGATCAGGAAGGCGGGCCGGCGCTGTGCAAGGCTGCACCGCATGCGCATCCTGGTGGTCGAAGACGAGGTGGACCTTGCCCACACCCTGCACACCGGTCTGACCGCCGAGGGCTACAGCGTCGACCTCGCCCATGACGGCCGGCAGGGACTGTGGATGGCCCGGACCGGCGAATACGCCCTTGTCGTACTGGACTTGATGTTGCCCGGGCTCAACGGCTACAAGGTCTGCGCCCAGTTGCGTCGGGAGGGCAACGCGACCCCCATCCTGGTACTCACCGCCAAGGACGGGGAGTGGGATCAGGCAGAGGCCCTGGACACGGGGGCCGACGACTACCTGGCCAAACCCTTCTCCTACGTGGTGCTCGTCGCACGGCTGCGGGCGCTGGTCAGACGAGCGGCCACGGTCGCCCCACCCGTCCTCGCCGTGGGCGACCTCTCGTTGGATGTCGCCGCCCGGGTCTGCCGCCGGGCCGGGGCCCGGGTGGAACTCACGCCCAGGGAGTTCGCCGTGCTGGAGCTGCTGGCCCGCCGGGCGGGCCAGGCGGTCTCCAAAGCGGATCTGCTCTATCACGCGTGGCCCGACGAGGCCCTGGATCCCAACCTGGTGGAGGCACGCGTCAGCGCACTGCGCAAGAAGGTGGACTCCGCCTTCGACCGACGGTCCCTGCAGACCGTACGGGGTACCGGCTACCGACTGGTGGACGACCGTGAACGCGACTGAGTCGCGCCGCCGCTGGTGGCCGCGTTCGGTACGGGCCGTCGCGGCCCTGGCCGCCGCCTCGACCACCGCCGTCATCCTGGCCGGCATCGGCTGGTGGGTCCACCACGACGTCTACCACCAGAGCACGCAGATCGCCGAAGACCAAGCCAAAGAACAACTCTGGTCTCTCTGCGACAAGTTGGAACAGGGTGTCATTCCCGACTCCATAAGCACTGTGCCGTACGAGGTCGTCGCGACCGGCCGACGCGCCGCTGTCGCCTACGGCGGAGGCATGGACGACTTCGCTCCCGGCACCCACCACGTGATGCCCGCCCCGCCGAAAGCCTTGAGGGCCGAGCTCATTACCACCGTTCGCCTACCTGCGAACCCCGACTACGACCCCCATGACAAATTCTCTGTAGCCGGCGGGACCAATCAGGTCATCACGTCCGATATCCAGGCCGGTGCTCTGGGCAATGACAAAGCCGCCGCTCTGGGCGTCGCCGACGACGCCAACCTGCGGGTCTATGTGGTGGTGCTCCCGCACACAGCCGAGGCAATCACCGGGACCACCGACCGCCTGCTGCTGCGGGCCGGGCTCGTCGGCCTCGTACTGATCGCCACCGCCGTCTACTTCGCCGTCCGTATCGCGCTGCGGCCGGTCGAAGCCATCCGCGTCCTCACCGCCTCGGTCACCGCGAGCGACCCCCGCGAACGCGTCATCGTCCCCGCCACGGGACACGAGATCACGGCTCTGGCCACCACCATCAACAGCACCCTCCAACGCCTCGACGACGCCGCCGCCCAGCAACGCCGCTTCGTCGCGGACGCCGCCCACGAACTGCGCAGCCCCCTCACCACACTGCTGGCCAGCCTGGAAGTCGCGCTCGCCTACCCGGAACGCACCGACTGGCCCGCCGCGGCCACCACCGCCGCCCGACAGACGCGCCGGCTCCAGGCCCTCGCCGAAGACCTGCTGCTCCTCGCCCGCCTCGACACCCGCACCCCCATAACAGGCCCCGAAACCGTCGACCTGACAGCCCTCGCCTCCCGACTGACCGAGCAATACCCCCTCACCGAAAGGCCGTTGACCCTCACCTGCGACAGCACCGCCCCCGCATACGCACGCGGAAACCCAGACGAATACGAACGGCTGCTGCGCAACCTCATCGACAACGCCGCCCGCCACGCCGCACACCGCATCCAGATCACCATCCGAAACCAGGACGACTGGATCGTCCTCACGGTGCACGACGACGGACCGGGTGTGCCCACCGAGGACGCCGAGCGCATCTTCGAACGCTTCGTCCGGCTCGACGACGCCCGCTCCCGCGACCACGGCGGCACCGGCCTGGGCCTCGCCATCGCCCGCGACCTGGCCCACCGCCACCGAGGCACCCTCACCCTCACCCCCCGGCCCCTCGGAGCATGCTTCCAGCTACGCCTTCCCCGAGCCCCCACCCCGGCCGAGAAATGACGCACTTCACCGCGGCAGCCCTTCGGAACCGGAAGACCACCAAATGACCACGCCCACCGCCGCTGCCGCAGAAGCGTTCATCCACTTCAGCCGCCACCTGGCTGAGCCCGGCTGCTGTGGACCTCCATCGCCCGACCGGCGCGCGGCTCGCATATCACCGCCCGCCGCCACGACGATCTGGTCGGCCGACTCCGCTCGGCCGGCCTCGCCGCGATCGCCGACCTCGGCTTCGTCGGCCTCGACGGTGGTGGCGACGACAGCAGGCTCCCGGCGAGCACGGAACCGGGAGGCGTGGGCCGCCATGGTGGCGGTCGCCACGACCTGCCCGGGCCGGTATCGGTCATGTGGTGTGTCGCTGGTCGGGGATGAGCGGTACGCGCTTCAGTCGGCGAATACCTTGCCCTGCTTGACGACGTAGTGGACCGGTTCGGAACAGCCGAGGGACGGTGTGATCTGCAGGCTCACCGTCAGAGGCGCGGGCTCGGTACTCGCGGTGGAGAACTCGCAGACGGCACCGCTGCCTGTGAGGGGGTACCAGAACCATCCGTCGACCTCGCCCACGGTGACCCGGTCGGACTCCTTCCAGGTGCCGTCGGTCTGAGTGGAGACCTCCAGCTCCACCGAGGCGGCGGTCTCGTCCTGCGTCGACCGCAGCGCGGTGAGCGTGATCTTGTAGTCGCTGCCGAGAACGGACGAGGCGATCTCGTGTGTCTGCGGTGCCGCGGTATCGGCGGCGTTGGAGGCTGCGGCTGAGGCGGTTCCGAGGACGGCCGCCATCAGGAGCGTGACAGCTGCCGTTGCGGCGCGACGGGTACGGCTGCGGTGGTGGTTGTGCTGGTGGTTGTGGACCAGTGTCATGTTTCCCCCGTTGGTCGATGTGCGTCGGAAGGTCGGTCTGCCGTCGCGAGACGGTGCAGGTCTGTCGTGTGCCGGAGCTCAGCAGTTACGGATGGACCACACGGAATTCCAGTCCTGAGTCCCCACCTGCGGCGGGGAGAAGGCCCTCAGAACCTGCCCCTGGGCGCCGTAGAAGTACGAAGTGACCGAGCCGGTCTGCTTGTTGAGGTAGTAGCCGGTGTTGAACCAGTTGGACAGGTAGTAGCGGTTGCAGGTGTAGAGGAAGAAAATCTTCCATTTCGAGACCGTCGGATCCCACACCTCGACGCAGAGGTTTCCCTCCTTGCAGTCGAACAGCTCGTCCTGCGCCCGGTGAATCCAGTTGGCGGCGGGAGAGATCGTGGGAGAGACGGCGGCCAAAGGCGACTGGGCCCCCGCGCCGTGTGGTGCAGGCGGCGCGACCTGGACACGGTCGCCGGTGTGGACATCGGGGACGCCGGCTGCCTGGGCCGATCCGGTGCAGAAGGTGGCCAGCAGCACCCAGGCCACAACACCGATGATGCCGAGCAAGGAGCGCTTCGCGCGCATGGACGAGACCTCCGTCAGGAAGACACCGGGACGTCGGACAGCGGCACCGGTCGGGCCGTGTCACGCCCCGCCGGGGGATGATTGCCGATGCGGCCCGTCAGGGAGAAGCCTTTCGAATCTCCTCGAAATGCCACCCCTGCTCGACATGAACATCCCGGAAGCGCCGCCGTCGACTCACTCGCACCTCAACTCGCGCCAGGGCCCCGAAGCTGCGGCCGTCCCTCCCCGCATGCCTTCGTCTCCGTCCAGGAGTATGTGGCCTACGGGCGTCACCGAGTGCCGCACGTACTGCCCCTCGCGGCGGCTCGCCACCAGCCCGCCGTCCCGTAGGACGCCCAGCTGGTAGCTGGCGCTGGGCAGGGCGATACCGACGGCCGTCGCCACTTCGGAGGTGGTGCGGGCGTGGCCACGGGCCAGCTCGGTGAGTACCGAGGCCCTGGTACGGCCCAGGAGACGGTCAAGTCCGTTGTCGTTGACGGGGATTACGTCGAGCGGCCGTGTGGTGACGGGATAGACGAGGACCGGGCCGAGGGCGGGATCGGCAAGGGCGGTGGGTCTGCGCCAGCAGAAGTAGGACGGGATCAGCAGCAGCCCGCGGCCCTCCAGACGGAGGTCGCGGTCGGTGGGATAGTCCACTTCCAGCACGGGTGCGCGCCACCGGGCAAGCGGACGAAGGCTGTTGAGCAGGGCGAGGACGCCACCGTCGAGGAGCGCCCGGGAACGCAGGCCGACCTCGTCGTCGATGGCTTTACGGATGTGGGTCCAGCGCGGTGCCAGCAACGTCCTGGCGGAGACGTCCAGGGCCTTCACCAGAGATCGCATGCTCCGGCCGCCACCTGGTCCACCGAGCCCGGTGGTCCACGCCGGGAGCGGACGGGCACCGGCCAGTCTGCCCAACTCGCGCTTGAGACGGGTCGGGGGAGTGGCCTCCATCTCTTCGAGGGCTGCGGGCAGGCCCCCTTCCCGGACGGAGGGGGTGAGAAAGTCGGGGATGTATCCGACGGGCGGGACGAGCGTCTGGAGCTTGAGGAGGGCGTGGCCTGCATGAGGGTCGGTAATCACCTGCTCGCGCACGGAGCGGCGCCATGCCCCGAACTCGAGCGGTCCCTGTCGTGTGACCAGTCGGCAGGCGGCGCAGACGAGTTCCCACAGGGGATCTGGCCGACGCGCCAGCCGAATGTTCTGTAAGTCGTGGGCAGTGAAGTGGATACGGAGCATCCGGCCTCCTTCTCGAACGGTGGGGGGTTGGCCGAGGGCAGCCTTCAGGCCGAGGGCAGCCTTCAGTACGGGCTCGTCATGGGTGACGACTGACGAACGCCGATGGTTGGGTGCGGCGTTGACGCCGACGGCCGTGCGCCACCGGCTCGGTGGCCGCTCACACGTCGGCGATCCGGGCATGGGGATGCTCGACAGGCGCGCACCGGGTCTCGCGCCGACGCTCGCGTAGGCGATCACGTCAGGGGGCGACCAGTTGGGCGCGCTACGGAGCGGACGGCGTCGTCGGCCGGGCCGGAGTCCTGGCGCATCGCTCCAGGACTCCAACCCCCTGTTCGCGGGGCCGAGCGGGACAGAGCAGATGACCCACCCGCCTACAGACCACCGCCCGCCGGCCGTCCCTCCCCGCGAGCGTCCGGACCCGCATCGGAATCCGATTCCCCGGTCGATCACATGCCCCGTCAACAACGGAGTCCGCTCCGAAAACACCACGCCGGCAAGCCCTTTGAGGGTTCGACGAGCAGATCGACCGCCCGGACGCGGCCGGTTCGGGCCGGCCCGGTAGCCCGAGCCGGCCCGCATGCCTGCCGTGTCAGTGCCGGACGAGCCGCCCGGTCTGATGGGCGCTGCTGTAGGCGCAGAAGCAACCCATGCCGCAGTCGGCCGGGTCGGGCTCCGCGGAGGCCGTCGGGGCGGTGGCGAGAACGCCGGTGAAGGCCACCGCGACGGCCCCGGCGCCCAGTGCACCGAGTCGCTTTCCGGTCAGCATGGTGCGCCCCCCTTTGTAGTCAGCACTCGCCCCGCCATACGACCTTGACGATGTGGGTGCCGGCGACGGCGTTCGCCTTGTATGCGCCGGGACCCGGGTTGTAGTGAAGGCAGGCAGTTTCCGTTCCGCCGTCCACGGTGTACGTCACGTCGACGTGGTCGGCGCCCGGGAAACGGACCCCGTTGTTGAACGCGGAACGGAAGGCTACATTCCCGGTCCAGTTTCCCGCGGATTTCACGACGAGTTGACCGGTCTGGTTCTCTCCGCTGTAGGCGCAGAAGTATTCCTTCGGGCAGCCGGGCGGATTGGCTTCTGCCGATGCACCCGGCGCGGTCACCAGCACGGTGGCGAAGGCGGCGGCCGCCACCGCGCCGAGAGCAGCACGTTTGCGCATGTCGTTGTTCCCCCTTGGTCGGCACTGCGTAGATCTTGGTCGTGTGCGTCTTCAGACTGCCCCTCACCGGCGCCTGGTGCCAGGTGATTCGTTCCTCGTCGAAATCAGCTGTTGATGCGGTCGTCCGGCCATGCGCATGGGCTGGATTCGGTGGGGGAGTAGTTGGCGTGAAAGGAGATGTCGAGGCAATCGATTCCACGGGACCATCAGGTCCGTCAGGTCCCTCGCATACCCTTGTTTCACACCTCAGTTGATCACGCGACCGACTGTGAGAGTTCCGTGCTCCGAGTGCATTTCACGCGCGATGACTTACTCAGGACTCGCGTCGCCGCCGCTCCCGATCCTTTGTGGGAGATCGTGCTCAGTCTGAATCTTCTGGCGACGCGTCAGGGACGGGCCGTATTCGACACCTGGCGCGCCCAGGCACGCACCCGGCTGCGACTGCTGCCCCGGCGGCAGCTGTATCTGGTCCGGGAACTGGCCCCGCCGCGCGGGAACTTCCCCGACTTCCTCAATCCGGCCGAGGGCTCGCAAGGGTTGGCGGAGGGTGTCCAGGCGATTCGGTCCACGTCTCGCAGGCGGCTGCGGGAGGAGATGAACGTGCTCTCCGCAACGCCTGCTTGGCTGCGTCCTCTTGCCGACGGCGAGCCCTCCGCGCTGGAGAGCCTCGGGCAGGCATTGCACCGCTACTTCGACGCGGCCCTGACTCCGTGCTGGTCTGCGGTGCGTGCGCAGATCGAGGCGGACCGTGCCGTACGTGCCCGGGACATGCTGCGCGGCGGTGTCGACGCGCTGTTGTCGAGTCTCGGCCCGTCGCTGCGCTGGCGGCCGCCCGTGCTGGAAACGGCGTACCCCTTTGATCGTGACCTGCGTCTGGACGGCAGAGGGCTGCTCCTGGTGCCCTCCGTCTTCTGCTGGCAGACACCCATCACGCTGACCGACCCGACGCTGCCGCCCGTGCTGGTCTACCCCGTCGCCCGGACACAGCACTGGTGGTCGCCTCAGCGGGCGGGCGGCGAGACCCGTATGACGCTCGAACGGCTTCTCGGCCACGGGCGGGCGGCCGTGCTCCGCGTCCTGGAGGACGGGTGCACGACCGGCGAGGCGGCCCGGCGGGCCGGTGTGACCGCGGCGACGGCCAGCGAACACGTCAGGATCCTGCGGGAGGCGGAGCTGGCCGCATCGGTCCGGGACCGGAATACCGTGCTGCATGTTCTCACTCCACTGGGCCTCAGCCTCCTGAGGGCCAACCGCACGGGGCAGGTGGCGGGTGATCGGGGTCCGTCCTCACGACCCGGTCGCAGGACGGGTCACCGGACCGGGAACTGAGTGCGGCGCAGGACGTGCAACAGCACCACGACGGCGACGGCGGAGGCAAGGGCCGCGACCACGGTCAGGGTCCAGCGTGGACCGGCCGACCAGACCGTGACCGCACCCAGTGCCGCGGCCGGTCGGCAGACCGCCCGGCTCAGGATCCGCCGCGCTCGCGGGGAATCTTCTGACCGGCCTCGATCGCCGTCGGCAGCCGGTTCTCGGTCGGTGGCAGCGGGCAGGTGGCCAGGTCCGTGTAGGCGCACGGCAGGTTCGCGGCGCGGTTGAAGTCCAGGACGACCATGCCGTCGACGGCGGGCGGCTCGATGTCCAGGGCCCGGTTGGCGGCGTAGGTGGTGACCCCGGAGGTCGCGTCGGTGAACAGCACCATCAGCCGGCCCGCACCACGTCCGGGGAACGCGGTCAGGGACAGCTGGTGTCCGTCCAGCTCGAACTCGATCCTGCCCGGAGCGTCGTACACGTGCTCAAGGCCCTCGACCGCGGCGCCCACGGTGGTCGGGCGCGGCTCGTCGAAGGGAACGTACCGGCCGGTAACGGCCCAGCGCGGGTCGGGGGCGTAGGCGGGTGTGCCGGTGAAGGCGGTACGCAGCGGCGCGTCCGGGTGCCGGGGGCGCACGATGTCGTTGCCGCCGCGTTTGGCGACCTCGATGACGGCGTCTCCCCAGACCGCGTCGACGCCGCCGCGCTCGGGAAGGACACCGAAGCGGTGTTCACCCCGCACCGGTGTTGCGTCGACGACCAGTTCCTCGCCGTCGTCGAGGTTCACGACGACCCCGTCGGGACCGGTGTGCCACGCGCCGGGTGCGTCGGGGAAGCGCTGTGGCCGGTCGTCGAGCCAGTGCAGGCCGGTGATTGCCAGGAACCCGTGCGGGTCGGCGAGCCGGGTCTCTTGGGCGCGGTACCACTCCAGCCAGTTCTCGGTGAAGGTTTGGAGGTCCTTTGTGGTCGCCTCGGTGGTCATGAGTGCTCCTTCGTTACGCGAGGTCCGACCCCGCACAGGGGGGCGGGCAGGTGTCGGGCGGTCGGCCCGACGGGCGTACGCAGCCGGTAGGTTCGCCGAGGGATGCCCAGGTGCGTCGGCGGTCCGCTGCTCCGGCGATCCCGGTGCCCGAGAACACGACCTCGGTGGGGTCGGCGTCGCGGCAACGCCGGGATCGCGGAGGTGCCCGCATCCAGCCCGGGGACCGCGTGCCCGACGATGGCCACGGGCTGTGGTGAGTGCGTGCCGAAGGTCTGGCCGCACCGGGCCGACCGCAGACCGGCGGCCGCGGCCTCCTGGGCCGGCCGCACGGTCGCGTCGACCTGGTTCCGCGCGTCGGACGCGTCGAGCGCCACTCCAACGGTCATGCCAGTCAGAACGGGCGCCGGCCGACCCGCATTCCGGTCCGTGTGTCACAGCTTCTTGTCAGTCATGTGTACCGGAGCCGTGCGGGATGCCGACGGCCCGGAGACCGGCGGGAGCCTTGGAACATCCGACCCGACCGTCGCGGCCAGGGGGTTCTCGTCGTCGGTGAGGCCGTCAGCCCGCCTGTTGTCGGGCTGGCGCGGACCGGAGGGTGAGAGGTGCGCGCAGACCGAGGTGTTCGCGGAGGGTGGTGCCGGTGTACTCGGTGCGGTAGACCCCGCGTTCCTGGAGTTCCGGGACGAGCAGGTCGACGATGTCGTCGAGGCCGTCGGGGATGAGGTAGGGCGTGACGTTGAAGCCGTCGATCGCGCCGTGCCGCACGAAGTGGGCGAACTTGTCCGCCAGGGCGGACGGAGTACCGACGTGGCCGCGCTGCGGGCCGAGCGCGATGACGGTCTCGCGCAGCGACCAGTCATGCGCCTCCGCCTTCGCCCGCCATTCGGTCACGACCTCGCGCGGGTCGGCGATGCGCCGTGCGCCGAAGGAGCCGTCGTTCTCGGTGACGACCGGATCCTCCTTGGGCAACGGCCCGTCGGCGTCACGGTCGGACAGGTCGATGCCCCACAGGAGCCCGGCGATCCCCAAAGCCGTGGCAGGGGTGACCTGTTGGAACCGGATCCAGCGCTTCTTCTCCTGGGCCTCCTCCTCGGTGGCGCCGAGGATGATCTCGGTGCCGGGCAGGATCCGCAGGTCGTCGTCGGGCCGGCCGACGGCACGCAGGCGGTTGCGGATGTCCTCGGCGAAGGCCAGGGCGTCGTCGAAGTCGTTGCCGTGTGCGGAGAAGATGACGTCGGCGTTGCGGGCGGCGAAGTCGCGTCCCTCGCCGGAGTCGCCGGCCTGGAAGATGACCGGGTGCCCCTGGGCGCTGCGCGGCAGGGTCGGCGCGAGGGTGACGTCGAACTGCGGCCCACGGTGGCGTACTTGGTGTACGGCACCGGGCGTCGACCAGGCGGGTGCGTGGGCGGAGTCGGCGACGGCTCCGACCTCCCAGCCGTCCCAGAGCGCGCGGGCCACGGTGAGGAACTCCTCGGCGCGCCGGTAACGGTCGGCGTGGTCGAGATAGCCGCCGCGGCGGAAGTTGGCGCCGGTCCAGGCGTTGTCCGTGGTCACCACGTTCCAGCCGGCGCGGCCTTCGGAGAGCAGGTCGAGGCCGGACAGCCGGCGGGCGAGATCGGCGGGCTCGTTGAACGTGGAGTTGGAGGTGCTGACCAGGCCGATCCGACGGGTGACCGCGGCCAGCGCCGCGAGCTGGGTGATGGCGTCCGGCCGTCCGGCCACGTCGAGATCGTGGATCTTGCCGTCGACCTCGCGCAGTCGCAGCCCCTCGCCGAGGAAGAACGCGTCGAACAGGCCCCGTTCGGCGGTCTGGGCGACCCGGCGGAAGGAAGCGGGGTCGATCTGGGAGCCGCTGTCGGGGGCGGACCAGATGGTCCAGTGGTTGACGCCCTGGAAGAACACCCCGAAGTGGAGCTGGGCGTGCGGCCGGGGGACGTCGAGGGGATCGGTACGGGTCATCGGGCGTCCTCCTGAACGGCCGCTGGTGCGAAGCGGTTGGCGGGGCGCTGCAGGCCCAGGGCCGAGCGCAGGGACGTGCCGGGCAGGGGGCGGGCAACAAGGCGCCGCTCGGACAGTGCCGGCAGGACGAGGCGGGAGAGGACGGGCAGGTCCTCGTCCAGCACCAGCGGATGCAGCCGTACGCCGTCGACATGACGGCTCAACTCGCCCAGAAGCGCGATCAGTCGATCCGCGGAGCCGAGGTGGCGCAGTCTGCCCCGGTCGGTCCACGACGCGTGCCGTTCCAGGTCGGCGACGCGCTCGGCGGCGGTGGCTTCCGGCGTGTCCAGCGCCACCTCGACCTCGGCGAAGACGCGGGGTGTGCCTGCGGCAGCGGCGGCCGTGGTGACCGCGGTGAGGTCACGGCCCGCGACGAGAGCGACGTCGAGCTGCGCGGCGGGAACCCGGTCCGGCCCGCCCAGGACGACGATCTGTCCCTGGGGCGGGCGCGGCACGATCGCCGGGCCCTTGACGGCATACGTCTGTGAGGTGAAGTCGATGTAGTGGAGCCGTTCGCGGTCGAGGTAACGGCTCGTGGCCACGGACCGGATCACCGCGTCGTCCTCCCACGAGTCCCACAGGGCCCGGGCCACCTCCACACCGTCCCGGGACTCCCTGGCCCGCGCGGCGGCGTCGGCGATCAAGGGGCGCCCCCAGGCTCGGCTGGCCTCCGGATGTGTCTCCTCCGTCACCACCCACCCGGCGCGGCCGCCGGAGATGTGGTCCAGGGACGCCAACTGGCCGGCGACATGGAAGGGTTCGGCATACGTGACCGGGACGACAGGCGCGATCCCGACGGTGCTCGTGGACGCCGCGACGAAGGCTGCACGCTCCACCGCGCCGATACGGCCCACGGGATTCGGTGCGGCTCCGGGCGGCAGAACGCCGTCGTCCAGGGTGATCAGGGTGAAGCCGGCGTTCTCGGCGATGGCGGCGACCCGGGCCACGCGGCGCGGGGTGAGCAACTGGTCGGGCGAGTGGGCGGCGCGGCGCCAGGCCGCGGAGTGGGCACCGTCGCCGTCGATCTCCACGGCGAGGTGCAGGGCGGGGCCGGACATGGCGTTCCTTCCGGGAAACACGAGAGCTCGGGGGCCGCAGGGCCACGACGAGACGGCCGACGGGACGGGCCGGCAGGGATCAGGCGTGTACGGAAGGACAGACGGCGGAGGAGGTACGGCAGTAGTCGACATGCCGCCGGGTGATCAGCCGCGCACCGGTGCACGCACCCGGCGGTACCACGCCAGTTACGCGCATGAAGGCCTCCACCCGTCAAAAAACCGCGAGCTCAAAGTACGTCGTCCGCCCCTGCGAGTGTCAAGGGCATGATCGCGGACCGCAGTTCGCCGAACGACGCCTCGGGGCGGGCCTTCCGGCACGTCTCGAGGAGCTGTACAGGATGAGGGCGCGAGCGCGTCGCTGCGGCGTCGACGTCCCCGGCGGTCGAACTGGCGTACCTTGCGCCCACGGGGATCAGGTAGCGAAGCGGCGGGAAGCCGTGAGCCGGGCGGCACGCGGCAGGTCCTGGACGCCCCGGTGGGCCATGAGCATGAGGATCAGGTCGTCGACGACGAAGCCGAGGCGCAGTCGGCCGGTCTCCTGGGCACGGCGGGTCAGTTCGGCGCTTGATGGTGCTCGACGCATCACTTGTTGATCAGGCGCGCGCGGGATGCCGAAGTCATGTTCCCGGCTCCGTCCGACGATCGGGCGCGTCGGCGGTCTCCATGATGAGCCCCCGGAGGAAAGTGGCGATCGCCGCCTCGAAAGCCTCGGTGAAGGCCGGGTGCATGAACGCCAGGCTCGAGTCGGCCTGGAAGGCGGCCAGCAGTGAGGGGGCGGGACGGCTGCGGGTCCACAGGGCGCCGACGAGGATGATCACCATGTGCGCGGCGCGGAGCGCCCGCTCGTCGTCGAGCTCGGGGAGCAGGTCGCGGAGCCGTGCGGCGAGCCAGCGGATGGCGTCACGTGAGGACCTCTTGTACCTGGTCGCGACATCGACGGAGATGTTGTGCTCCAGGATCGCGTGTTGCACGCTCAGCAGTTCGCACAGCATCGGGTGCGCGGCGAACGTAGCGGCCAGCCCTGCCGCGACCTGGCGCGCTCTCGCCGGAGCCGGTGCGGACGGGTCGGCCCACTCGGGGATCGTCTCGGCGGTCTCGGTCCGGTAGCGGGCAGCCGCCTCGGAGAGCAGGTCGAGCAGCACCGCCTCACGTGACTCGAAGTAGAGCGACATGGCGGACTTCGACAGCCCGACCCGGCGGCTGAGCTCGTTGAGGCTCACCGCTGCGACCGGCATCTCGTCCAGCATGCCGGCCGCGGTGTGCAGGATGCTCTGCCGCCGTACCGCGCGCTGCTCCTCGCTGCGTGCGCGATGGAAAGTTGTCACCCCGCGAGGATAGTCGACCGCCGGTCCATTGACTATGGACCGGCGGTACATTAAGTTCAATGTACCGCCGGTCCACTATTGGCGATCGAGCGGGTCATGCCATCGCCGACCGAGGGAAGGGACACGCCATGAAGGCCACGGAGGCTGTCGACTGGGTCGACCCCGCCCGATGGCGGGCCACGCCTGCGGCAGAGCGGCTGAGGCTGCTTCGCCTGGTCCAGGCAAATATCGACCGGCACTTCGACGAGCTGGTGGCGGCGGACTGCCACGCGAAGGGCATCGACCCCGCGAACCGGGCCGACGCTCACCAGGTCGGCACGAGCGTGCAGCGCGTCCTGGTGCCGCTGCCCTCCAACGTCGCGGCGGCCATCGACCTGTACGAGGGCCTGGTCCGCGGCCGCCCGCTCCAGCCGCTCGCGGTCACCCCTGCCGGGGACGGACGCTTCGACGTCCGGCTCTCCCCGCGGGGGAAGGACCGCCTGCTCAACGGCGACCGGACCGACGTGCTGCGCGTCGTCGGCGAGCCCCGCAGGGTCGACCCCTACGCGAAACCCGGCGGCATCGTGGCCGTGCTCGGGGCGGGGAACGTCGCGTCGTCGTTCGAGATGATCCGGGCCCTCTTCGTCGACGGCTACGTGGTCGTCCACAAGCCCCACCCCCTCAGCGAGGACGCCGATCGGGTGTGGGAGAAGGTCCTGCAACCGCTCGTCGACGTCCACGCCGCCGCCTTCTGCCCTGCCGACGAGGGTCGCGACTTAACCCGCGACCCTCGCCTCTCCAAGATCTACTTCACCGGCGGGACAGGCTCCGCGAAGGCGATCATGGAAGCCACCGACACTGAGCTGGTCTCCGAGTGCGGCGGCAACAACCCGTGCATCGTCGTTCCGGGCGACCGCCTGTGGACCGAGCGGGAGATCCGCCATCAGGCGCTCCAGATCGCCACCATCGTCACGATCAGCGGCGGCTCGATCTGCGGCCGGACGCAGACCCTGGTGACGAGCCGGCACTGGCCGCAGCGGCGGCAGCTCCTGGACGCGATCACCGTCGCCCTGCGGGACCTCACGCCCGGCTCCAGCACCAGCTATCCCGGGGTCGACAAGACCTTCACGGCCTTCCGCGACGCCTATCCGGGCGGGCGGATCGTGCAGCCCGTGGACGGCCGCCCCGCTTCGCAGGTCATGGTGATCGAGGACGTCGGCACCGAGGGCTTCGCCCTTGAGAACGAGGCGTTCTGTCAGGTCATGAGCGAGGTCGCGCTCGACGTCGCGCCCGACGCCGGGACGTTCCTTCCCGCCGCGACGGAGTTCGCCAACGACAAGCTCCTCGGCACCCTGGCCGCGACGATCCTCATCGACGAGGACACCAGGAAAGCCCACGCGGCCACCATGGATCGCGCGGTCTCAGAACTCCGCTACGGCGCCATCGGCGTCAACACGATGCCGCCGGTGGTGTGGACGAACCCCTACCTCATCTGGGGCGGGAACGAGGAGGGCCGGGACTTCGTCTCCGGTCGCGGCAACTTCGGCAACCTCCTGGGGTACGAGAACGCCGAGAAGTCGATCGTGGTCAGCGGCTTCACCTCGCCGGGCCACTTGATCATGACGAGCAAGCGGGGCTGGCTCGACCTGTCGGCGCGCTTCGCCCGGTACGCCATCCGCCCCACGTGGCCGCGGCTGTTCGCCCTCGCCTTCGCCGCGACGCGCGCGGGTTTCCGTCGCGCCGGTTCCTGACCTCCCCGCCGTCCGCCAGGAAAAGGACTTCCCATGAGCAACAGGATTGCCCTGGTCACCGGGGCCTCCTCGGGCATCGGCGAGAGCACCGCCCGCCGCCTCCACGACGCCGGCTTCGTCGTCTACGGCGCCGCCCGCCGCCTCGACCGGATGGCCGCGCTGTCCGCCACGGGCATGCATACCGTCGCCCTCGACGTCACCGACGAATCCTCGGCCGAGAAGGCCGTCACGGACATCCTCGCGGCGCACGGCCGGATCGACGTCCTGGTGAACAACGCCGGATACGGCTCGTACGGCGCGCTCGAAGACGTCCCGATGTCCGAGGCCCGCTCCCAGATCGAGGTCAACCTCTTCGGCCTCGCACACCTCACCCGGGCCGTGCTGCCGGCCATGCGGGCCCAGCGCAGCGGCACCATCGTCAACATCAGTTCCATGGGCGGTCGGCTCGCCACGCCGTTGGGCGCCTGGTACCACGCCAGCAAGTTCGCCGTCGAAGGACTCAGCGACGCCCTGCGCCTGGAACTGCGACGCTTCGGGATCGACGTCGTCGTCATCGAGCCCGGCGTGATCCGCACCGAGTGGGGCGGCATTGCGGCCCGCAAGGTTCGTGCCACTTCGGGTGAGGGGCCTTACCGCGACCAGGCCGAGGCCATGGCCGTGTCGCTGGACAACGCCTCCCGGCCGGACGCGCCCAGGACCTCGCCCCCCGACGTCGTGGCCCGTGCCGTGGCCCGAGCCGCCACGGCACGCCGCCCCCGCACCCGGTACACCGCCGGCTTCGGCGCCCGGCCGCTCCTCCTGGTGCGCAGGATGCTGCCGGACCGGGCCTTCGACGCGTTCATCACGCGCACCGCGAGCCTTCTCGCCTGAAATCACGGCGAGTCCACTCACCAGACAGTCGTCGCCGTCACACCCTCCCGGGCACGGAGGAGTCGCGCACCCCTTCCGCCCCCGGTGGCGCTTCACCACGGCCGGCGTCGACAACACCGACAACGCGAAAAGAGGAAGGAACGGCAATTCCGGGTCCTGGCCAGGCGGGGTCGCGATCCGCGAGCGGGAGATGCGGCCGGGTGCCGAGGCTGTGGGTCCATGATCTCGTCACGGGAAAGGATTTCTCAGCAGCATGTCGATCGGTGAGTCTCCCGTTCGACGCTTGAGTACAGGCGCGACCCGCGACGCAGAATCCGGACGGGCCGCGGCTCTGTGATCAACAAGTGCTGTCATTCGTCGACCAGTGGTTCGGGTTGCCGACTACAAAGCCGGCCGCCGGACGCCCCGAGGAGAAATCATGCAGATCCGTGCCCGTATGAGCATGAGTGCCGATGGCTACGTGACCACACCGAAGGGGTGGCCCGCCCTGACTGCCGACCCCGCGTTCGTCTCCGGCGAAAGCCACGGTATCCGGGAGTTCCTCGAAGGCTGCGAGGCGGCGCTGATGGGCCGCACCACCTTCGAGCCCGCGCTGACCAACAATCGCTGGCCGTGGCCGGATCTCAACGTGTTCGTACTCGGCTCACACCGTCCGGACGGCACCCCTGACCACGTCACCACCGACAGCGACCCGGTGCGGCTGCTGGAGAAGCTCCGCTCGGCCAACCGGGGTGGCGACGTCCACCTCATCGGGGGCCCGCAGACGATCGGGGCGTTCCACGCCATCGGCGCACTGGACACCCTCGAACTGGTCGTACTGCCGATGCTGTTCGGCGGTGGGATGCAACTGACACCCATGCTCAGTCCCGACACCGGGCTGACCTTCCAACGCGAGCGTGCCCTCCCCGGTGGTTCAGTGGAGATCGTCTACTCCTGCCGGGGCAGTCGCACTGAGCTTCCAAGCAAGCGTCTCTAGAACTCTGTGTGTGCCTGTGGTTTCGAGGCTTTTCGGGCGCGGCGTGGCCGTCTGCCGTTGCCATCGGGTGGTCCGAACCTCGGGGTGAGGGGGTGGACTTCGGTGGCGTGCAGGTGGTGGAAGCCGGTCCGCTCGGCGGCGCGGGTGCGCCGGCGACAGGTCCTGTGTGAGAGCTGCACCGGGCCGGATCGGGGAAGGTCTTCTCCGCTCCGGTGGGGTGCAGGTACTCCATGACCTGGCACCGGCCTGGATGCGGCTGGTGTCGTGGTGTCATGCCCCGCCGGACGCTGGACTGCCCCCGGGGCGGGGGTGGTGGCGGGGACCGTACGCACATCGGGCGCACGGCGGGAGGTCTTGTGGCCCGGGGTCTGTTCGGTGGTGCGCCGAGTACCTTGGTTTTGGGGGCCAGTGGGCCTGGTGGGGGTGGGGTGGCCCTTGCCTGTGGTGGCCTGCGGTCCGCGCGGCCGGGGCGGGGCCTGCTCGGTGCGTCGCTGGCGGCGCAGACGGCGGGTGGTCTTCTTCGGGCGCCGGACCAGGGTCACAGTACCTTCCACGGTGGTGCGGATGGTCCGGGTGCCGGTGGCGCGTTCGGTGATGGTGTGGGTCTGAGCGAGCAGTCCGCGGGAGACGATCCGGCGGGCGGCGGCGTGATCGCGGTCCATGGACAGCCCGCAGCCCGTGCAGTGCGCCCACTTCCACCCCCGCTCACCGAGTCGGTCGGGGGCCGGGTGGTGGGTGAGTGCGCTCAGGCAGCCGGGGCAGAGTTTGGAGGTGCCCCGGGCCGGGACGGTGACGACCGCGACCCCCGTCTTCGCTGCCAGGTGGCGGATCGCCTCGGCGACGCTGCCGCGGACCTGTCCGGACAGTCGGGCGTTGCCCCTGCGATGGCCGCGGGCTTCCAGGGTGGTGAGGTCTTCGAGGTAGATGACGCTCGCGCCGAGTACTGCCGCCTGGTCGACGGCCCAGCGGGCGGCCGCCCGGGCCAGTGCAGTATTCAGGTGCCGGATGCGGGCACACACCCGTGCGTGCTCGGCCTCCAGTACCCGGGCCCGGTCGAGGTGTTCGCCCCAGGCCCGGTGCGGGGCGCCGAGCCCGTTCGCAAGGGCCTGGTAGTGAGCGCGTTTGGCGGCGAGGTGCTCGCGCGCGCCGCGCAGCCGGTGCAGGGCGGCACTGACGGTGGTGGCGTCAAAGACCAGGGGGCGGCCGTCGGTGAGGACCCGGCGGGTCTGCCCTTTCCCGGTCAGGCGGCCGAGCGTGCCGGTGAGCAGGGTGTTGACGCCCCAGTCGAGGCCGAGTCCGACCGTGTGCCCGCTGGCCTTGACGGCGGGCACGGGCCGGGAATGCGGCAGGTCGACGGCGATTCTCCCGGCCGGGGTGGGGCGCAGGGTCGGGGTGTGCAGCACCGCGTCCGGCGCGATGGTGCCGGGCAGCCGGATGTCGATCATGTGCCAGGCCCAGTCACGCCCTGTGGCGGGGGCCGCCCGCAGGGGGAGTTTGACCCGCAGTCGGGCGGTGGTCTCATCCACCCGGGCCAGGGTGACCTGCTGGCGGTCCATCGCGGCCAGGAGCACCTGTGGGGCCACCTGCGGCGGGCCTTCCAGGGCACACAGCCCGGCGGGCAACTGCCCGTGCTCGGCCACGAATCCGCAGATCTGCCGGGTGCGGTTGCGGATCTCCGCACCGCTCACCCCGGCGGGCAGCACGGCCCGCAGTGCTGTCCACTCAGCCTCGGTGCGGCGTCGGGGATCATCCGGCCAGGTGGCCAGGACCGCGGCCACGATGCTGCGCCGGTGCAGGGCCAGTCGCAGGGTGCGCGCGGCGTACTCCTCCACGCCTCGCCGCACCCGGTCCGGGACATACATGCCCGCCGGGGGCGTGGCGGTCTGCGGCCAGTTCAGGCGGCGCAGCGCCATCCACCCCTTGGACGGCAGCGCCTCGCCCCGCTCGTCCACCCCGGCGGCCAGCACGTCCAGACAGTCCTCGTCCCACCGGGCGGCCACCAGAGCACCGCTCAGGGTCTGGCTCAACCGGGCCAGAAAACCCACTCGTTCCAGCAAGACCCGCTGCCCGACCCGCTCACCAGTGCTCTCGAGCACACCACGGAAGGCGCTACACGTCGCCGTCGCCATCAACCTAGCCACGGTCTTCACCCGCAACCCCGGCTCCGGCTCCGGCTCCGGCTCCGGCTCCGAGGAGAGGATGCTCCATGCGGTCCCCGGCTTCGGCCAGAAGCCGCCGACGCGCCTCACGTGAGCGCATCCCGTACATGCGACCGGAGAATGTAGCCACCAGCGACATGAAATCATCGAGCAGCTCCTCCATCCCCCCGGCCGCTCCCTTGGCATGCAACACCTCGACCGTGACGCGGTGATGGGCCAGAACCTGGATCAACCAGCCCGCACCGAAGCGGGCCAGCCGGTCAGCGTGAGTGACCCGCACATGACTGAACTCCCCCTTCCCGGCCCGCTTCATCAGCCGGTCAAGCCCCGGCCGTGACTCCCGCAGCCCCGAGGCACGGTCCTTGAAGACCGCGACCACCACCCCCGAAGCGGATGCCCGCAGTTCGGCTTCCTGCGCGGCCAGCGACGACTCCTGCCCACTGGTGCCCGAGACCCGTACATACAGCGCCTCACGCCGTCCGGCCGCATCCGGGCAGCCGGTCAAAGCGTCCAACGCCTCGCTGGAAAAGCGCCGTTCACGCCCCACCCACACCACCGGAACCCTGCCCTCGTTCGCCCACAACCGCAGCGTGCCAGGGTGCACACCCACCCGCCGCGCAGCCACCGCCAGCCGAAGAAGTTCCATGCCGAGAAACCTACGACCACACGCGCACCCACCACCCCAAACCAGCATGAACATCCCACCATCGCTGGAAGCCAGGCCGAATCACGCACAGATCCACCCACGCTCTGCTAGGCAGCATCCATAAGGATCCCTAAGCGAAACCCTCAACAGTTGGAGACCCTACGGCTGCCGTGGATCGCGGACCCGCCCACCGACGGTGGCCAGGAGACGGTCTTCCGCGCCCGGACTGCAGGACTGTTCCACCGGGGAATCCCTCCACCATGGGACTGGAGACGCTCAAGGACATCCTCTTGCCGGAGCTGAACCTCATGGTGCGGCAGGTCATGACCGTCGATGGCAACTCGATGGTCGACGCGGCGGCGTGCGGCTCTCCGGGCAGGGGTCCGCGGTGTGTGCGTCCCGCTACGCGGGTTCACAGCCGATTTTGGCGTCAGGTATGCGCGTTACCCGTATCCGTCGGCGGCCGCTCATCGCCGTACATCCGTTTGTCTCCGTGCGGATGTCATCGACACTGCCCGGCCATGATGGTGATGCATAATACGCATGGTGGGTGAGGTTTGCGTGATAACTTCGGCGTCATGGGTATGAGCCTCGAAGAGCGGGTACGGTCCGCGGTGGCCGCACTCCTGCACGCGGCCGGTGAGTCGCAGACAGAGCTCGCCGCCGCTCTGGGGGTGAGTCAGGCCCAGGTCAGCCGCCGTCAGTCCGGCAGTGCGGCCTGGAGTCTGACGGACTGTGAGGCGGTCGCCGCGCATTACGGCATCGACGTCCTCGAGCTTCTGGCGGGACCCACTCGGGCCACCGAGGCACTGCCATTCGAGCGACGCCGCGTTCCCGGCCGCCAGACCACCGCCGCATCGACTGCGGTCGTTCAGGACGGGGGAGTGCGATGACGGACTTCGGCGCGATCGACGCGCTGCTCGCCGGTGTCAAGAAGGAGGCCCCGCTGCCGCCCGCCGAGGAACGGCGCGCCCTGCGCGAGGAATTGAACCTCTCGCGCGCCCAGCTCGCGCAAGCCCTGGGTGTCAGCCCGTCCACGGTCGGGGGCTGGGAGTCGGGACGGGACCCGAGTGGCGAAGTGCGGGAGAAGTACGCGTACTTCCTCGAGGGAGCACGGACCAAGCTGGCCGCCGAGGCGGCCGAGGACGCGCCGGCCGACGAGCCCGAGGAGGTAGCCCTCGCGGATACCGAGGTTCCCGAGGGCGCAGAGCAGAACATCGAGTCGGATGACGACGTCGACGTACTCATCACGGCCCGGCCCTGCGTGCTGTGCGGGCAGCCCGCCCGCCACCAGGTCGCGGGTTTCCCCCAACACCTGGACCCCGCCGAGTGCGGCACGGCAGAGCCCGTAGTCACGGCCGAGCTCCCGCAGCCGCAGCGACCCGCACCGGACACGGAGACCGTGCAGACGGCACTTGCCGTGGGGCAGCGCCAGCCGGCGCATGGAAAACGGGGCGTCAAGGTGGTACCCGTCGGCCGCCGCATGCAGACGACCGACTCCCCGGACCTGATCAGCTCCGCCGTCTCGGCCGCCCTCGCCGACCACTCCGGCGATGTCGAGGCGGCGACCCAGGCGTTGGTGAAGCGGGCGATCCCGGACGCGATGGCGCTGCTGGACCACAGCCGCAAGGGCGGTCGCTACGACGTGATCGCGCACCCCTGGCTGCCCGACATCCTGCGCAAGCAGACCGCCCGTGGGGCCGACCAGGTCTGGGAGGCCCGCCCCAAGTGGGCGCGGCCCGAACTGCCCGTGGGTGAGCACGAGGTGACCGCTCTCGACGTCAACGGCGCCTACCTGTCCGCGCTCAAGACCCATCTGCCGCTCGGCCAGTTGGAGCACTCCACCGGCAACCACCACGACCGCCGCAGGGCCGGCATCCATCTGATCACCCCGCCTGCCTGGGACCACGACGCCTACCTGCCCAACCCGATCGGGAACCGGGACGAGCCGGGCCCGCTGTGGGTGACCGAACCGACCCTGCGCCTGCTGCTGCGCGTGTCGGGTCCGACGTACGGGCTGTGCGAGCCGCCGGAGATCCACGAGTCGTGGACCTCCGGGGCGACGGAGGGTCTGCTGGAGAAGTTCCGCGTTGCTCTCAAGGACGCCCGGGACCGGGCGATCGCCGCCGACGACGAGGTGACGCTGGAGTACGTCAAAGCGATGTACTCGAAGTTCGTCTCCACGTTGGGGGAGTCGAACTACAACCGTGAGCTGTACCGCACCGACTGGATGCACCTGATCCGCTCGCAGGCCTTCGCCAACCTGTGGTGGAAGGCCCACCGGGCGTACGACGAGGGCTTGTTGGTCGTCCGTGCGATGGGCACCGACGAGCTGCACGTCATCGGTGACTGGCACGCGGTGTTCGCCGAGGGCCGCGGCGTCACCGAAGTGAAGATCAAGGACACGTACAGCGTCGGCGCCGCCCACAACGAGGCCACGCAGCCGCCTGAGTAACCCGCCTGGCGGCTGATACTCGCCCCGGCGCGGATTCCACCAGGGCAAGTGATCGGCCCTCGCAGGGCCTTACAGTGATCCACAACCCGAGGACCGGAAGAGACGATGCCTGAGCGGAACATCGAGTTCGGCAAGTACGGCGCCCGCGGTATCAAGGGCCACGAGGCCGTCGCCCGGCAGCTGGACGCGCTCGCCGGCTACATCGCCTCACCCATCACTGCCCGGCGAGGCATGCTCGCCCGGGTGCACTACCTCACCCGCACCGACCACGCCCGAGCCGCCGCCCGCGCGGCCGGCCTGACCGTCACCGACCGCACCCTGCGCGCCTGGCTGGACGGCCGCCGCACGCCATCAAGGAAGAACCTGGAGCGCATCGAGCGGGCCTACCGCACCGTGCGAAGAGAGAACGTCGCCCGCTACCTGACCGCCCGCCTCAACCGCGACGGCCGCGGCACCCGCGTAGAGATCCACCCGCTCAACCAGTCACAGGTCGACCGGCCGCGCCAACGCGTCGTCGAATTCCGCACCCTCAACGTACGCCGCTGGGACCGGATCGTTGCCGCATGGGCGGCGGCCGACAGCCAGGAGCTGGACGACGCGTGGGTTGACCAGGTCGTCGACCTGGGCTCGCAGTGGGGCCAGTACGAATACGTCACCAACGTTGGCTTCGCCGCGTGAGGTGGTGGGGGCCGCATCACCATGAACATGCTGCTGGGGGAGGAGGCGCGGCACGCCGTCTTGGGTACACGGCATCAGCTCTTGCTTGTCGTGTCCTTGAGCGGCTGGCCCAGGCTGCCGGGCTGCTGCCCGCACGATTCCCCGTCGGCCCATACGGACGCGACGCCGCGGCGGCGTGTGGCAAGCGTCGGAAGCTACACTCGCGGCGCGGATGCGGGAGGAGCGGGCAGTGAGCGCAACACCCATACGATTCGGCATCGTCGGCAGCGGCTGGCGGGCCGAGTTCTTCGTTCGGCTGGCGAGGGCACTACCCGAACGGCTGGCGGTGGCCGGTGTGGTGACTCGCTCCGCCGAACGCGCTGCCCAACTGGAGGCGCAGTGGGGTGTGCCTGCCTTCCAGACCGTCGGCGAACTGTGTGACCACAGGCCGGAGTTCGTGATTCCGTCCGTGCCGTGGGATGTCACGCCGCTGGTCGTACGGGAACTCGTCGAGCGCGAGATGCCGGTCCTTGCCGAGACGCCGCCTGCGCCCGACGTACGAGGACTTCAGGGGTTGTGGGATGCCGTGGGAGCCGCGAGACGCGCCGGGGGCGGCGCACTCGTCCAGGTCGCGGAGCAGTACACCCTGATGCCGGGCCACGCCGCTCGCCTTGCTCTCGTGAGAGAAGGGGTGATCGGTGAGGTCACCTCCGTACAGGTGTCCTCGACTCACATGTACCACGCGATGTCGCTGATCCGGCACACACTGGGTGCCGGTTTCGGGCCCGTGACGGTGACTGCCCGGGCCTTCACCGCCCCGCTCGCCGATCCGCTGACCCCCGACGGCTGGTCGGACGACCTGACGCCCAAGGACGCCGTCACCACCTTCGCCCTCCTGGACTTCGGTGGGGCCCGCACGGCCCTGTACGACTTCACGGACAACCAGTGGTGGAACCCGCTGCGCGCCCGCCGGATCGTGGTGCGCGGGTCGCTCGGTGAGATCGTGGATGACACGGTGGTGCGGATGGCCGATCCGCGCACACCCGTGGAGTCCACACTGATGCGGCGCCGCACCGGCATGGATCTCAACCTCGAAGGGGCTGAGGTGCACCACATCTCCTTCGACGGACGAGTGGTGTGGCGCAACGCCTATCTGGGCGCGAGCCTGTCCGAGGACGACCTCGCTGTCGTGGATCTGCTGTGCCGCACGGGCGCTTGGGTACGGGATGCCGGCCCGGAACCGTACCCGCTGGCTGAGGGCTGCCAGGACCATCTGCTGGCGCTGGCCGGCGAGGAGTCAGCGCGTACCGGGGCGTCGGTGACGACCGCAGTGCAGGCATGGGCGGCGGGCCTTTGAGCCCATCGGCCCGTGCTGCTGCCTTCCTGCCCTCCCGGGTATAGCGGCTCAGGGGGCGGCAGTTGCGGTCTGCAACGGGACGTGCCGCAGCCGGGGTGATCTTCAGGGTCGCTGCCAGGCCTCCTGGTGTCCCCGATGAGCGTGCACAGCAGGCCGGCGTGCGTGTAGCGCCGCCAGAAGAGGCTGTGGACGAGCGCGGGGGCAATGGCCGAGGCGCCCAGCAAGAGGACAGGTACGAGCCTGCCCTCGATGAGGGCAGGTTTTCGCGCCGTGTACACGACGAGGCCGGCGTCTTGATTGCGGCCCGCGGCGGCGGCCGTAGACCCAGGCAGGAGTGGCGGGCCGCTGGTGGTCGCTGTTCCTCATGTAGTCCTGCTGGATGGTCGTCAAGCGTCTGCAGACACAGACGCGGGCCTGCGCAGCAGCCACTGCCCGAACGTCCGCCGAGCGGGCCGCACCACCACGGGGCCGAGGACCTTCTGACCGACCAACTCCACTCGCAGAGTGACCGGCGTATCAGGGCCCGTCGGAGTACGACGGTACTTGACCCTGCTGTGCACCAGCTGCAGACCATCAGCGTCGACCACGATGCCCGGCCCGGTGACCAACGTCAGGGTCTTGCCCGTCATGTTCACGTCGACACGCAAGGTGTCCTGGGTGATCACTGCCTCGGTGAAGTCAAGCATCACTTCGCAGTACGTCACCGCGAGTTCCAGCCTCCGCGGCACCACCCAGCGCCCCATCCGCTCGACCGCGCCGCTGTGGACCCCTTCGATCCGAACTACGTCCTTGACCTCCACCACAGTCGTGCCGACCGTGACCGATACGGGCGGCAAGTCGGCGGTGAGCGCGGCCAGTTCGCTCACGGTCCGCGCAGACAGGGCAGCCTCCAGGCGCTCGTCCAACTCGTCTGCGGTCAGCAGGCCGTCGCCCGCCGCGACGCGCAGCACATCCACCACGCGGTCCCGGTCCGCATGCGAGGCCCGCAACTCGGGCGACGAGCCGGAGTCGGAGTGCTTCCCGTTGGGCGACATCTCTCCCGACATGCTTCCGTCCTGGTCCTGTCGAACGTCTCCGCGACACTGGCCGCGGCGCGAGCAGAAGACTAGCCATATCGCGACATGGATCCCGGCTGGGCTCCGTCACGACGATGTGATGGGCAGCGTCGATTCACGTCGTACGGCATCCAGCATGCCGAGGCCCAATAGCAACAACAAGTGCATCCTCATGGCTGGTTCACCCTGCCCGCGAGGGGGCTGCTTGAGCGCGCCCGGAAAGCACAGCCGTCGATGGGTGGGGTGCCATCGCAGACCAACATGCTGGGCCGCTGAACCTCATCAGGGCCACGGTCGGTTCAGGGCCTGTGCCTCACGAAGCTGAGGTAGGCGAAGCCTTCGCCCGAGCGGGGTGCTCGGGTCCAGGACCGGGTGGTGAAGGTGGGGAGCCTGCCTTGAGTGAGTGCGAAGCGGGGGAGTGAGAGCCCGAGTTCGGTGTGCAGGGCCTGCAACACGCGTAGCTCGCAGTCCAGTTCGGTGTCCTCTGGGCGGAACAGCCGTGCAGGGTCCAGGGCTTGGGGTATCGCGCCGGAACGGTCGATCTCCGTTCCCCGCACGGTGAACGCGTAGATCTCTACGCCCTGTTCGGCCACCGACAGGTGGAACGCGGCCGGTCGGCCACCCGGCGACGAAAGCCGAGGGTCGCACCACACCACTACCGCGTGGCCGGAGGAGGAGGCGGCCGCAGCGGGGGAGAGGAACAGGTTGCTCAGGTGGTGATGGGAGTGGCCGTCGAAGGCGAAGGCCCATGTTTCGGCGGTGCGGCCGACGGCGACCACGGCCCGGTCCTCCCAGAGTTCCACGCCCTCCCGCTCGTGGGCCTGGGGTGCCCGCCAGGACGCCTTGCGCGGGTCCGTGGGCGGGCTCAGTTGGGCGTCCTCCTCGCCGATCAGAGCGGGCAGGCGGTCCGGGGCGATGCCCTCGACCCAGACACAGCGGTATCCGTCGAACGCCTGCCGGGTTGCCACAGGCTCAGCCAGCCAGGTCAGGCCCGGCGGGTCGAGATCGGGCACCGGCTCGGGGACGGGACCTGTCTGCCCGGACCGTGGTGTCGCGAGGATTTCCCGGCCGCGCTCCGGGGTGATCAGCGGCCCCAGGACCGGATCGGCGAGCAGGCCGATCGGGGCGATCAGCGAGGGCCCGGGAGCCTCCCACAGCGGGAGCGCGTGGCGCAGCAGCTGCCATGCGGCATCGGTCGCCCCCCAGCGGGCCGACTCACGGGCCTCGGCAACGGCCAAGCCCCATGGACTGGCGGGCGCGTAGCAATAAGTGCCGTCCCGCATCGTGCTCAGTATGGCCTCGACACTCTCGCGGGCGGCCCCGCGGGCGGTCATCATGCCCACCCAGTGATCGTCGCCGCCCAGCCGCCATTCACCGGATGCCGGCGTCATGGCCTCCAAGGGCAGGATCTCGGGCAGGTAGCGCGGGTCGGCGACCAAGTTGCCGTAGCTTCGGGAGCTGCGCGGATCCAGCAGATGCCGGAGCTGGTTCAGCAGGACGGCGCTGCGGGGCCGTCCGAAGGACAGTGCCTCCTCGAGCAGGGGCAGGGCCTGCTCCCAGCGTCCGCGCAGGGCGAGCAGGCGGGCCTCCTCCACATGAGCGTCCAGGACGCGCGTGGTTGCGTTCACGAAGTCGTCTCGTTCCGCCCTGTCGGAGTGGAAGCGGCGGTACATGGCCTCCATGTAGGCGCGGAACGACGGGTAACGGTCCGGCAGTTCACCACTCCAGCCCTTGTAGACGTAGAGCGCCCACTCGCCGTCCTGGTCGCTGTCGCCCGGGTCGAGCAGGGCGTGCGACATGTCCGAGTCCGTCTCCAGCCGTAGCGCCCGTCGCCACATCCCCGCCAGCAGGATGTCCGCCTCGCGTGGGTCGTCGCCCAGATTCTCCTCATACAGCGAGGACATGTCGTGCGGGTCCTGGAACCAGCCGATGTCCGCGGCGCCACCGAGCTGATAGACCCCGGCCGTCTCATCCACATGCCACCCGTCGCTCACAGCCAGGAACTCCCGGTACGAGGGCGGCAAGCGCCGTCCCAGCCGTTCCTCGGCCGCGGCGATCGCCGCCTCGTCCGCCCCCGGCCTGCTCGGGGGGACGACGATCTGCCCGCCGTCCTCGCCGGCGCGCGGAACCCACTCCTGCTGCCAACGCGCCAGGAACTCATGCCAGTTGAAAGCCTCTCCACTCATGGACGGATGGTGTCATCCGGCACTGACAACGACACCCGGGCCGTCCGCAGCGGCGCAGGACGATGGCCCTCCAGGCGGCTGATGATTCGCGGACCGGTGTCGTTCACGTGTGGCGGCGGCACGTGTGCATGGGTCGTGGAGGCAATTGTTGATCACTCGTTGGGAGATGCCGACACGTGTTGGCGGCACCGGCGTGCCGTCCCCCCCGTCGGGTGATCAATTCGCCGTGCCCTGGCCGGCAGTGTCCATAGGGTTCCTGCATGGCGGATGCGAGTGAGCGGGCCGTGCAGGCGGCCATCGATGGGGAGATGCAACCCCGCCCGGCCGGCCCGCGCGCGGCGCCTCCCTGACGAGGCCGATCCGCTGAGGACCGGCGCGGCCTGGCCCCGTCGTTCATGTTCGACAGGCGGCCGTGAGACGAACGCACGGCTGCCTGCGCCGATCCACTGCGCGGTGCTCTTCCGCCGTCTTCCGGTCGTCACTCGGAGGCTATGACCCTCCTCGCATGCCGACCCTGGCGGAAGAGCACCGCGGCTGATGCTGCCTCCGGCCTTCCGATGGTCAGTCGCTACTGGCCGGGCCGGTCCTCCTCACGGGCCCTTCTCGGTTGCTCGTGCGAAATCAGTTGGCGGGCTTGCCGAACCAGCGGGAGAGGTGGTCGTCCAGTGCCTGCTGATCGTCGCCGATCCAGGCGACGTGGCCGTCGGGGCGTAGCAGGACGCCGGGAACATCCAGTACGGCAGTGGGGTCCGCGAGGTAGTCGACCCGGTCTGACCAGCCGCCGGCGGCCAGGCGTTCGGTGCGGTCCAGCAGCAGGCCGCGGCCGCGATGCAGCAGACCGTAGAGGTGGCCTTGTTTCACGTCGATGTCGGGCAGGCGGCGGCCGAGCAGGTCGGGGCCTTCGCCGAAGTCGTAGCGGATGCCGATCGCGGTGATCTTCTCGATGAGATAGCGGTTCACCTCGTCGAAGTCCATGAGTTCGGTGAGCAGCCTGCGCACGGCCTGCGGGCCCGGTTCGGTGGAGTGCAGTTCCATCTGGGCGCGGGTGTTGTCGAGCACGTCCTCGGCGACTGGATGGCGTTCGGCCTGGTAGGTGTCCAGCAGTGTTTTTGGCGCCCAGCCGCGGATTTGTGCGGCCAGTTTCCAGCCGAGGTTGAATGCGTCCTGAACGCCCAGGTTGAGGCCCTGTCCGCCGGTGGGTGGATGGATGTGTGCCGCATCGCCGGCCAGCAGCACTCGCCCGACCCGATAGCGTTCGGCCAGCCGGGTGGCATCCCCGAAGCGGGACAACCAGCGCGGGGAGTGCACGCCGAAATCGGTTCCGGCGATGGTGCGCAGCTGTTGTTTGAAATCCTCGAGGGTGGGTGGTTCCGCGCGATCGCCGACTCCCGCGGCGGGGACTACGACGCTATATGCCCCTTCTCCGAAGGGCCTGAGCCAGAATCGCTTATTGGTCTCGCCGATTTCCCTCACCTTGGCGGCGATCTCCGCCTGCGGCACACCCACTTCCATCTCGCCCATCAGCGTCTCGGTCCGCGAGGGCTCGCCGGGGAAGCCGACGCCGAGCAGTTTGCGCACCTGACTGCGCCCGCCGTCACAGCCGACGAGATAGCGCGAACGCAGCTGTTCGCCGTCGGCCAGCTGGATGGTCACACCCTCGTCGTCCTGCTCGAAATCGGCCACCGCACAACCACGCCGGACCTGGGCACCCAGTTGGGCCGCGTGTTCTTCGAGCAGGCGGACGATGACCGGCTGCGGGATGCCCAGCAGATAGGCGTGCGCGGAATCCAGACCCTGGGGCGCGGGTTTGTTGATGGCGGCGAAGAATCCGCCGGCCGGACGCTGTCGTCCGTGTTCGAGAAGGCGATCCAGCAGTCCGCGCATGGCCATCAGCTCGATACTGCGAATGTGCAGACCGACGATGCGGACGAACGACACGGGCTCGGTTTCCTTCTCCACAACGAGTACCCGCACATCGTGCAGCCGCAGTTCGGCGGCCAGCATCGCGCCAGTCGGCCCGCACCCGGCAATGATCACGTCGAACATGAGGGGGGCGCGATCGGCGCCGGAGGCCGGCGACCGGAGTCGGGGGGCGTCGCCCACGGTGACGTCGCGCTCGGCCGTATCGTTCGAAGACGGCTCGGCGGTGAACTGGGGAGAGTCCATAGGTGTTGCCTTTCGGGAGTGCCTTGTTGTCGAGGCGCTCCCGGCGACACCTATGTCAATCGCCGGCCGTGACGGGAAGGGGGAGCACCCACATGGATACAGCGTTCATGGGTCTCACCTCCTCGGGCGGTGCCGCGGTCCCCTGCAAGCTACAAGCCCGAGCATCTCCCCGTCCAACCCTTTCCCAGCCACGTGATCACGACTCCGAACGGCGAGGGCTTCCACCTCGCCGCCGAGGATGGCGGGTGGCGCAGCCCCCTGCATGAATCGGTGCTGGAGGGCGACTACGGCAAACTGGAGCGCGAGCGCACCACCTTCTACGGCTTCCGGTGCGCGGTGTGGAACTGGCAAGTGAGGCAGTGGAGTTGATTCCCGGTAAGCGCCGCTACAACCAATGGTGGCCGCCGGGTGTCCAGTACATGTCGTGATCGGGTGGTCCGGTAGATGAACTCCGGGGTCGGCCCGTGCGCCGTTGTGTTTCCGTTGCTGAGGAGATGGTCGTGCGTTCAGTGCTGCGTGGCTTGGCGAGGTTCGTGGCCGCGGGGGTGATCGGGGTGGGTGTGCCCGCCATGACAGCACCTGCGGCACACGCCGACGAGGCCGAACCAGACCTCGTGGTCTCGTCGTTGCCCACCGCCGTGCCGAAGCCGGGGGAGACCTACGGCCAACCCGTCACGATCACCAACAACGGAAGCGCCGCCGCGACCGACGTAACCTTCCGCATCCGTCTCACCCGCGGGCTCGACTTCACGGCCCCCGAGGAGGGCTGCACCTACACAGTCCTGGCCGACCAGGTGAGGCAGGCGCTGTGCAAGGTGGATCAGGACATCGAGCCGGGTGCCTCCGTCACCACCCACGTACGCTTCACCGTGCTGTCCAAAGGGTTGTTGGAGGTCGTCGAGTACGGAACGGGTCGCACCGGACAGCCTCCCAGTTCGGAAGGGTTCGACGACAGCTACCGACGCCTGGCGCTGAGCGTGGACAGCACCGCCGACCTGGCTGCTGCTGGTAGCGAGGCCACTGCCGAGCGGGGCGATCTGGTCAAGGTCACGGCCACGCTGCGCAATGACGGCCCGGGATGGATCCACAACCAGGAGAGCGACGATCAGCCGGGCCTGCTGGTCCGGATCCCGCAAGGCACGAAGGCGGTCCAAGTACCCCAGGAGTGCGCGCCGTTCGGGATCGACGGACCGAGCGGTCCGTCGGAACCCGGACATCCGGTGTACGTGTGCTGGCACAACGACAACCTGCTGGAGGTCGGCCAGTCGCTCAGCTATCTCTTCGTGCTGAAGGTGGAATCCGCGTCCGGGCAGACGCGAGGTGAGGTGAAGGCCACCTCCGTCTACGACATCCACCCCGCGTTCGACAAGAACCCCGCCAATGACACGGCGTATCTGACCATCAACGTTCCGGACGGGAACGGACAGGGTCCGGGTGGTTCTTCCGGCGGCTCCAGCGGCGGCCACTCCGGTTCGGGCGGCCAGGGCAACGACCCGCAGGCCCAGTCGGTGGGTGGTTCGAGCAGCAGCGGGGCCCAGTCGTCGATCTCCGGCGCCGGCGGCAGCGCAGGCGACGTCGTCACCGAGGCGTCGCACGGGAGCCTGGCCGGCACGGGCGCCGACGAATCCGTGCTTGTGGCAGCTGCCGGAGCAGTCGTACTCGTCGCGGGAGGATCGGCAGTCCTGTTGGTCAGGCGCCGGTCTGCGGCAACGACTCGCTGAGCGTGCACGGACCTGCCCCGTCCTCGCGCCGGGTCGCTCCGCAGCGTCTCCGGCCGGTGTCCCGTCTCATGCGAGTATTGGCCCCTGTCGCAGGTGATCTGGGCCGATTCATGCGTCGTCTCAGGCGATCTGGTCCGTTGGCGCTACTCATGTCACGCGGGACCTCGACCCGCACGTCGATGAAACCCCGGGATCTCGATTAGCAGCACGCGCCAATATGGTGGACCGATGACGTCGATCAAGCAGTTCCAAGTCACCTTCGACTGCGCAGAACCTGAGCGCCTCGCCCGTTTCTGGTGCGAGGTGTTGGGGTACGTCGTACCGCCGCCACCGGAGGGGTTTGCCACTTGGGACGATTTCAATCGCTCGCAGTCACCTGAGCAGCGGGATTCATGGTTCGCCTGCAGTGATCCAGCAGGTGTGGGCCCGCGACTGTTCTTCCAGCGCGTCCCCGAAGGCAAGGTCGTCAAGAATCGGGTGCATCTTGATGTGCGGGTCGGCACCGGGCTCGTGGGTAAAGAGCGCCTGGCCGCACTTGAGGCCGAATGCGCACGACTGGTCCCGCTCGGCGCGGTACACGTGCGAACGCTGTATGCCGATGGCGTCAACGAGTCGTGCATCCCGATGCAGGACATCGAGGGCAACGAGTTCTGTATCGACTGAGGGGCCACGATGCGCTGGAGCATGGCCGAGGAAGCGTCTGCCTCTGCGGCGGGGGTTGCTGCGTCGATGGGCCTCAACTGCTTCGACCCGCAGGCAGGGAAGCTCCGGTCCCAACCGAACAGCAGCGACGGACCAGATCAACCGAGGCGGCACCGGGCAACCGTGCGACCGGGGTCAGGTCCACTGAGATTTCCAGCGTCACAGCGTCTCCGTTCTTCTGGTCGCTGCAGGTCACAGGCATCACCGTGGACCAGATCATCTGAGACGGGACAGATCCTGTCCCGTCTCAGCCGATGCGTTCCCGTTGGTGCTGTCGTCGGTGGGGGCGGCAAGCGATCGTCTCTATCACGGCCTGCGATCGGGGCGACATCACTCCATCGACTCCAGAATGCGGTCGAGTGTCCGGCGCCCCATTCTGCTCATCGTCGGATTGCTCTCGACGTAGTACCAGACAACACCCATCGCCTGTTCGAACGCCCATGCCTTGCCGCGCTCCCACTCCAGATCGTCACAGAGCAGTGTCCGCCGGAGCACTTCCCGCGGGCCTGGCTGCAACAGGTGCCAGGCACTGACCAGATCCAGCGCGGGGTCGGCCGGGCCGAAGCCGCCGGTGTCGAGTACGCCGCTGAGCCGGTCTCCTGCGACCAGTACATTGCCGGGAATCAAGTCACCATGGCTCATCACGTCGGCACCCGTGCGTGGCAACTCCCGAAGGTGGCTCCACACCTGGCGCAGCCGGGGCACGTCGAGCAGCCCCTTACTCTCCTCGAAGCACTTCGCCATCCAATCGTCGTGGTGAGCGAGGACGCCGCCACGACTTCCGCCGCTGAAAAGCCGCCCCCGCGTCTCGGCGTCCCGGAGGGCTGCGATGAAGGCCGCAAGGTCCTCGGCAAAAGCGTCCGACCCACTCGGATCGGCATCAGAGGCGACCGTTCCCGGCAGCCATGTCTGGACCGACCACGGCATGGGGTAATCCGCTCCAGGCTTTCCCAAGGCGACGGGTTCCGGGGTGGGGAACCGAGACACCTGTGCCAGCTCCGCGCTTGCCTGGGCTTCCTGTTCCAGAACCGCCAGCGCCTCGGCAGCATCGGCCAGACGCAGTGGGAAACGCGCTGAGAGGTCGTTCCCGATGCGGAAGATGGCGTTGACCGTCCCGGTCGACGACAGGAGTTGGATCGCCTTGCCGCTCCACTGGGGGAACTGTTCTTGGATCAAGGTCGCAACGATTTCGGTGGTCACGTCCACTTGGTCATCGTGCATGGTCATCTCTCGCAGGCTCTTCCACTAGTCCAATGCGAAACGCCGGAAGCAGACCAGATCAACTGAGACGACAGCCAGTATTTATACGCCAGGGTCCAGATCAACTGAGATTTTCGGCCACCCAGGTGTCTCAACCGTTCTGGTCGCCCCAGGTCACAGCCGCGGCTTCGGACCGAATCACTTGAGACGGGACAGCCGGCTACTCACCCCGGAGGCACCGCCGCGCTTGTGACACTCCTGTGACCGGAATTATGGCCTCCACCACATGCGTGAGGTTCATGCCCTGGTGAGGTGATCGAATGCGAAGACCTGCTTTCCCCTTGTCGGCGCTCGCCACGACCGCCCTGTTGCTCACGGCCTGCGGGACGGAGCACTCGGGTGCCGGGAACTCCGAAGCTCGCGCGGCCGCGCCACCGTCCCGCACGCAGGTCGACGATCCGGGCAAGGACGGCGTACGGATCACATCACTGACCCTCCCGTCCACCTCCCCCTCGCCCACCCACAGCTATTCCGTCTCTGCCGGCAGCCTCGCCACAGACTCAGGGATCGTCGCCTCCTTCGAGGTCACCAACGCGAGCACCGAGCCGCTGACCTACTCGGTCATCGTCACCTTCATGAGCAGTGATGGCGGGGCGATTGCCAACTCCACCGCGACCGTGCGCGACGTTGGCCCGGGGAAGACGGTGAGGGGCACGGTCCGGGCCGGGCAACTGCCACTCTCCGCCCCGCGGGTGACTCAGGCAAAGGTCCTTGGCGTGGCCAAGGTCCCGGCAGACGAGGCGCCGGCCGACCCCGGCACGTGCCCCGCTTCCGGGATCCGCGTCAGCGTCGACAAGGGCGACGCGGCCATGGGACTGCGCATCGTGGGTCTGCATCTCGACAACTGCGGCACGCGCAACTTCACCCTCGAGGGTTACCCGCTGCTTGAACTCCTGGACGACGACTTCAAAACCGTCCGCGGCGTCAAGATCCTGCACGGCAGCAGCGAGATCACCACCGCTGCCGGGCCCGACGAGCAGCCCCGTCCCGTCACGCTGAAGCCAGGCGAGTCGGCGACCGCCGGCCTGGTGTGGCGCAACACCACCGAGTCCGGCACGCCCGTGAACGTTCCCTATGTGCGCGTGCGAGCAAAGGCCGGCGCCGACTCGGTCATGGTAGCTCCACACCTCGACCTCGGGACCACTGGAAAGCTCGGCGTCAAACCGTGGGCGAAGGCGGACTCGGCCCAGTAGGACTCCGTCAGGTCTCACTGTCGGCCCTGTTCGCGAGCCTGTTGGGCGTGCGTTCCGCGCGTGACTTGGCCAGGGTCCCGTCGCCGGCTGACGCGGTGGCGCGAGACCTCGGCTCTCATGAGGCGACCAAGGAGGTAGGGGGCGCTCGCGAAGTGGCCTGGCTGCCACGGTGGTCCCGGCCGCGTCCGGGCCAGCCGTCCCAGGTGAACTCAGCTCCGAACCCGCGGGCCCCTCCGTGCCAGTGCGAAGGCCAGGGAGAAAGCGTCGGCGCCTGCACGCCGTCCCGTGACGTCGTAGAGCCGAGCGGCATGGCGGCAGCAGCGCTTCCCACAGTCCACCAGCGGCAGAGCCGCGGGCGGACAGGGCACTCACGACATCCTGAAGGGTGATCAGATGCCCTCTCAGGCCGACGAGACGTGGGACGCCCGACCGCGCGACATCGCTCTTTCGGGAACCTGACCCGCCCGATGTCATGTCTGCGGGGCCACACAATTCGAACCACATCGAATAGATGGCTCGTTGTGGGCGGAACGCCTACGGTTTCGCCGAAGTGCTCGCCATCGATTCGAGAGGACGGCATGCCGTATGGAGATCGCCGAATCGCAGGCTCACCGGGCCGCCGCATGGTTGTCGGCACACCGCTTCCCGCTGTTTGTGCTGCTTGCCCTGGTCGCTCTCGTGATCACGGGCGTCGGGGCGTCGATGTGCTGCTTCGCCGACTGATGACGCAGGACACGGTGCCGCGTACCGACGAGGCAGCGCTCGCCGGGAGCGAGGTGCGGCCTGGTCGTGACAGGGGAGTGGCGCGCGACGCGCGGCCGTCCGATGTGCGCCCGCGCGACGCGCGGCCGTCCGATGTGCGCCGCATGGAGGCGTGGGTCGGACGGATCGGCGCCGCCACGCTCGGGGTGCTGTGGATCGAGGGGGCGCGCGGGTGGCTCCACGCCGGCAGCACGATGGGGACGGGCATGGCCCGCTCGCACGTGCCCTTCTTCCAGAACGGCCACTTGGTATCGACGACGTACATGGTCCTGGCCGCGGTCCTTTTGTTGGGTGCGTTGATTCTGCCGACAAGACACCTCACCTACGCCCTGACGGCCTGGACCTGTGCGCAGGCCGTCCATCTGATCTACCACGTCTACGACATGGACATCGTGGCTCCCGCCGAGCGGCTGCGGCTGTTCGGTGGTTTCACCGCGAGCCTTGCCGTCGCTGTCGCGCTCATCATGCTGCTGCGCAAGGCCAGTGCCCGGAGGCCTGGCGAAACCCCATCGGGACGTCGATGATGGTGTCCCCCATGAAGGTGTAGCCGATCAAGGTGTGCCAGTGGGCGGGCGCCTGTCCGGGGCGGACAGCTGATGGGGGAGGCCACTCCGCGCGCGTTACTGCGGTGAATTCCGGGCGGAGCGTGCCGGCCGCCACGCCCGGACTCGACGGCAAGCGCCTCCTGGGCGAGTCCTGCCCCAACCGGAATCGCCGCACGAGCACGACCAGTTGGTCTCACGCAGGGCATGTGACGACCAGCCGCACCGGTCACACGTGAACGGCTCGTGAGCGGTTCGCCCGCCTGGCACGCCAGCACGATGGTGCGGGAAACGGCACGGCGTGCGGTTCAAGGCACACCACCTGATGTCCCACCCAAAGACCCGTCATCACATCAATCAGCCGCCGTAACTTGTCGCGAGGACGGAGATCCCATACATGCGCGCCACCGATGGACACAGCTATGCCGAGTCGGATGTTCGCTGGATGCTGGCTTTCGACGCGTCGTGCTCGACCTGCCGCGCCATGTCCTCGATCGTGTTCAACGCCTGTGACAAACGGCTGGAGGTGGTCGCGCTCGGCCGTGCCGATGCCCGCGCCTGGCGGTTGAGCGCACTGGGGCCCGACGCCCCCTGGGAACCGACTCTGCTGAAGGTCACCGCCGGCGGGGGCGACGCCGCTGCCGCGCCGGGCCGACCCGGGACCGACGGCGAGTCCATCCGGGCATGGACGGGCCCGTCGATGACGCTCCAGCTGATGCGACGACTGGGCCCGCGGGCCACGGTTCGCGTCCTGCGGGCGCTGGGCGAGGCGCGCGAGAAGAACCGCTCCCAAGTCAGCAAGGGGTCCAGCCGCGCGCAGTTCCTGCGGGTCGCCGGAGGGCTCGCGGTGGCCTCGACCATCTTGTTCAAGGGCGGTACGCCGGCCTTCGCCGCGGGCCAGGACACTGCGGCCGCAAACGAATGGGTGGAGGCCAACGCAGAGCGCCTTCCGACCACTTACTCCGATGTAACCGCCCTGCCACTGGCCCACCGCCGTGCCGTGCACGCCGCATTGCCGCCGGCTGCCCGCAGCCGCCTCTGGGTGGAGCACATAGACCGCTTCCGCGCCGCGCATACCGATCTCACCCCTCGGCAGGGCAGGGTTATCGATCGGGCCCGCAGCGCCGCCTCGGACCCTGCAACCTTCCAGCGTCGCCCGCTCGCACGCCCCCAGCACAGCGACCTGACCGAGTCCGCGATCGCCGCATTCGGCAAGGAGGAGGCCGTACAACTGCTGGCCACGCTCGGACCGGCGGAGGCTCTGGCACAGGACTGCGCGTGCAGCTCGTTCTCGGACGCGTGCCTCTTCAGCGACTGCATCGGAGGCGGATGCACGATCTCCGACGGCGGGTGTGGCGAGTTCTGGATCTGGGACTGTGACGGGATGTGCCGCTGAGGACCGGTCCAGTCCCATTTACACTCACGGGCTTCCACGTGCGGGTCAGAAGCGGCTGCGTTCAGGCTTGTTTGGCCGAATCTGGCGCCGCGTACTGAAGTTGTGGCAAAGGCGAGTTCCCTTGGGGGTGCAGCTACTGACCTGCAAAGCGTGGTGTCGGCAGGGGCTGACGGCTCATGATCCCTGCGATAGGTCGACTCCATGCGGTATGCGCAAGGGGGCGTACTGACCGACGAGCGGCGGGTCTTCCGCGAGAAACTGCGGGTGCAGGCGGCCGAGCGGTTCGTCCAGGGTGACGAGAACGCGATCATCGCGCACGACCTGCGGGTCAGCGTCCGGTCGGTGCAGCGCTGGCGCAAGGCATGGTCGCAGGGCGGGCCGAGAGCCTTGGCCCCCAAAGGGCCGGCGTCATTGCCGCTGCTCAGTGACAAGTTGTTCGCTGTGCAGGAGCAGGAGCAGGAGCAGGAGCAGGAGCAGGAGCAGGAGCTGGCCAAGGGGCCGAGGGCGCACGGCTGGCCGGACCAGATCTGGACCCTGGCACGGATCAGAACGCTCATCGGGCGTCGGTTCCACAAGGGCTCACCGTAGGAGACCTGGCCGAGCGTGGAAGGACCGTGGCGCCGCTCGATACCTGGCTCGTCTTCGAGGACGAGGCCGGCTTCTCGATGACGTCGCTGACCGCTCGTACTGGGGCCCGGCGCGGCCAGACTCCCGTTGGGCGCGTGCGGAGCCGCTCTCGCCGCCGGTTGTCCGTCGCCGCCCCGGTCTGCTACAAGCCCGGCGAACGCTCCCGGCTGATCTACCGGCCGTGCCCGGGCGCCCGACCCGATGGACGCAAAAGCTTCTCCTGGAAGGACTACCGCGACCTGATCCAGACCGCCCACCAGCAGCTCGGCGACCCGATCGTGCTGGTCTGGGACAACTTGAACACCCATCTGACGGCCGGGATGCGCCGCTACATCGCCGAATGGGGCTGGCTCACCGTCTACCAACTCCCGCCCTACGCACCGGACCTCAACCCGGTTGAGGGCATCTGGTCGGTACTGCCGCGCACCGCCACGGCCAACCGTGCTTTCGCCGATCCGCAAGACCTGATCACCTGTCGTCCGGCGAGGCCTACGCCAACTCCAGTACCGCCACGACGTTTTCGACGGCTGCCTCGCAGGAACCGGACTGGCGCCCGCACCACCATGACGACGGCACGCATTCAAGGTCAGTAATCACATGCACGCGCACGCGCACGTGATGGGCGGGCCCGACGAAAGTGCCGGGCCCGCCCATTTCACGTCCGTTACCCAGCGGCAGGAGACTCGCCGGCCTTGTCGACCACGGCATGCTCCAATACGGCGCTGCTGGACAGCAGTGTGCCGGACTCTCCGTAGGACTCGTCCTTGGTCAGGTAGCTGCGGGAGCCGAGGAAGGCGTAGTCCTTCTTGTCGAAGACCCACTCGGTCCTGATGCCGTAACGGGTGTCGTTACGGGCGATGCCGAGGCCCTGGCGGCCGATGGCGTCGCGCGCCTTCGGGGCCGGGGTGACACCGGGGATCTTCGCCGCGGCCCGGTAGAGGGCGGCAGCGGTGCGGGGCGGCATCAGCCCGCCGAGCAGCGAGCCGATCTGCTCGAACACCGCCTGGTCGCGCTCGCGGCCCTGGGCGTGCGGGGTCTTCGTGTACAGGTAGGTCAGTAGCTTGTCAGGGTTGGTGGGCAGGGAGCTGAGCCAGTGGTAGGTGGGCCGGTTGATGCCGGCCGCCGTGCCGTGGGTGTCGCCGAGTTCGGCGTTGATGGGGGAGGTCTCACCGTCTTCCCGGATCAGCCCGAGCTTGAGCAGACGCGCCGGCTCCTGGGCGTACCACACCTCACGGTCCACCAGGGGGCCTAGTACGGCCTTCCCGGTGGTCAGGTCGGCGCCGCGGGTCTTCTCCTTGGTGTAGACGAACTGGTCGTCCCGGATGGTGGGGGCAGTGTGTTTCCCGGCGGCGGCGGAGATCCGGTTGAGGAGGGCCGCGGCAGGCTGCATGTCCGTGGCCGCGCCGTGCGACGCGGTGCCGGAGGACCCCTTGTCGCTGCCGGTCAGTGCGATTCCCGCGGTCAGTGCGCAGGCCAGGGCCAGCGCGGTCGCCGGCGCCAGGAGCGCGGGCCGTAGCAGCCGACGGGCCGGCCGGGTATGTACGGCCTGGTCGCGGTCGATGGTCTGCATCAGTAGATCCTTGTGACGAAGGTGCTGCTCGCGCGGAACGTCCCAGTCGGCCGGGGGCGGTAGCAGGCGGGCGATCTCTTCGCGGTCGCCGCGCCACTCCCGGGAAGTGGAGGTGGTCCTGTCCTTCATGTGAGCTCCTCCCGCACGGGCAGGGCCGCGATTGCGGCCGCACTTGTCATCTCTCCGCGGGCAGAGCCCGGTTCCAGGTTTTCTTCCGCGAGACGGGCGAGCTTCTTGCGGGCACGCGAGAGCCGGGAACGTACGGTCCCGACCGCGATGCCCAGAGCCTCGGCCGTCTGCTGGTAGTCCAGGCCGGACCACACGCACAGGGCCAGCACCTCCCGCTCCTGGCGTCTCAGCCGGTCCAGGGCGACCTGAACGGCACGCAGGCGGCGCGCGTCATCGATGCGTCCGGCCAGCTGGGGCGCGAAATCCTCCACACTCGGCGGCCGGGGCTGACGCGCCAGGAACAGCTGGCGTCGGCGCAGGCTCCGCCGGGCGTTGTCCGCCTTGTGGGTGGCGATGCCCAGCAGCCAGGGCAGCAGGGAACCGCCGTCCTCCTGTACCCGCGTGCGCGTGTGCCACGCGGTCAGGAACGTCTCGGACATGATCTCTTCGGCTGTCGACCAGTCGCCGGTCAGGCGCAACCCGTGGTTGTACACGGCGCGGGCGAACTCCTCGTACAGCTGGGCGAACGCCGCGCGGTCCCCCTCGCGCACCCGGCGGCGCACCTCGTTCTCTGAGTCCTTCACACCCTCTTCTCTCCACGAAGCGGGTGGAGTTCCTGTGGTCTGCGTCACCTGCCGGCACGACTGCTCAAGGGAACCGTGTCAGGCGGGTATCCCGCGCTCGGCGCGGGTGACTGTCGAGGCCAGGGCACCTTCGCCGGTGGCGATATCGACCATCCGTCGAAAGTACGCGCTTGGTTCGCTGCCCGTCCAAGGAGGTCGCCGACAGATAGGCAGGCAGATCGCTGGACAGATACGTTCTCCTTCAGCCGCAACCCCTTGCAGGCCCAGGCTCGGACCAGCCGACACCACGACGACCTGGCATCCGACACGCAGTCAGCGTCGGGCAGGGCGGGGGCAGACGAGATCCTTGACCGGCTGCTCAGCCGTCCGCTCGAACTCACGACCGAAGAAGGGTGCGTTCCGCCCTCCTCTCGTCCGATCGACGGTCACCTCCTGTGCACTTTGGGCCAACTCGACAGAGACTGAGACTCGATCACCGACAGAGATGTTGTCGTGTTCGCGACGGACTCGTTCACTGTGGGCAGCAGGTGAGACTCAAGGAGGTACACCCGTCTCATGATCAAGCGAATCGCCGCACTGGCGGCACTTGTCCCCGCCATGCTGAGTACTCCGGTCGGCGTCGCTTCGGCGCGCTCCGCGCCGCACGCGCCCCCGGCTGTGGTCACCCTGACCTACGACGCCAGCGATGCCGGTCAGTGGGAGGGCCCGATCAAGCAGGCCGTACAAAACTGGAACGACGCGGTGCACAACGTGCGCCTGGAGCCGGCGAGCACGCCCAGTTCGGCCGACTACATCTACGAGGCGACCAGCGGCTGGCCGCAGACCACGTTGGGGCCGATCTTCCCCGACGGCTACGGTGACGTGCAGCTGGGCCGGCAAGCGGTTGACGAGGGCTACGACGCGATCCGGATCGCGGTGCACGAAACCGGGCACATCCTGGGACTGCCCGACGACTACAGCGGCCCGTGCTCGGAGGTCATGTCCGGCCATGGTCCCGGCACGTCCTGCACGAACGCCAAGCCGGACGCGGCCGAGGCGGCGCAGGTCGACAAGAACTACGCCGACGGCACACCGGCGGTGCGCTCGGATCACCACCAGGTGGTGATCGACATCTGGTCCGGCCGGGTTCTCACCGGCTCGCGCTGACGGGCCAGCAGCACGCCTGCCCCAGGCACCTCGCCGCGCGGCCCACCCATCCTCCTGGCCGGCTGGATGTCGGCGCCTGCACCGCCGCTACGAACGCACGGCCCAGCACTTCCTCGCCTTCGTCGGTATGGCCGCAGCTCTCATCAACTACCGCCGCCTCACTTCGTAGACAACAGCGACTAGGATCTACCAGGACATCGCGTGTCGATCACCGGCTGGGTGAGGCATGGAGGTGTCGGGAGGTGCCTTCGGAGGCATTCCTTGTCAGTTGAGTTGAACCATGCGATCGTCCACGCCCGGGACAACCGGGAGTCCGCCGAGTTCTTCGCGGACCTGCTGGGCCTTGAGATCACCGCGGAGTGGGGCCCGTTCATCGCGGTCGGCCTGAGCAACGGCGTCACGCTGGACTTCGCCACGATCCCCGCGGACCACATCGCCATGCAGCACTACGCCTTCCTGGTCTCCGAGGAGGAGTTCGACGCGGCGTACGCGCGGATCAGCGAGCGCGGCATCGAGCACTACGCCGACCCACACCGGCGACAGCCCGGCGCGATCAACCACAACGACGGCGGCCGCGGGGTGTACTTCATGGACCCGGCGGGCCATGCCATGGAGCTGATCACCGTGCCGTACGGCGGCTGGACCTCGTAGGCACCTGCGCCGAGGGCCGCACCTCAGCCCGGGGTGCGGCGCTCAATTGCCGGTTGTGCCCGATGTGTTCGCGGCTGGCGCCTGGCGATTACCTGAAACTGCCGCCAGGCGGGGAGCCCGCCCTCCGTGGTTGCCACTGAACGCTGGCAGGACCCATAAGAACTCGTTGGATGTGCAGCGGCTGGTCCCGGGGGAGTCCCGGCACGGTCGCCGCCCTCCAGGCGACGGTCTGCCGCAACGGTGTCCCGGAGTTGGCCTCAAGAGGGCGCTGTTCGTGTTCGACGGCGGCCACGATTCCGTCCGCCTGGCTTTCGCACTTGCTGGAACTGCGGCCCAGATCCTCGTCCAGGTTCGTTCCGACCGGTTGTTTTATGCCGGCCCGCCACCTGTAGGGGCGACAGGCTCGGGGCGGCCGCGCCGCCACGACGCGGAGTTCACCTGCTCCGACCCCATCAGCCGGCCGGTCGCGGACGCCGTCCACACATGCGGGGACGAGCGATACGGCGCGGTGACCGTGCAGATGCGGCACCGCTTGCACGCCAAGCCCCAGCAGCACCACGGACACGGCAGCCGCGGCCCTCGCCCGATCGTCCCGGGCACCCCCGTACACCCCCGGGCACCCCCGTACACCCCCGTACGAAGGTCACTCAAGGGCTCACCGCACGCGCGTGTACATGTTCACGCCGTTCACGAACGCCACCGTGGCCCGGTCGTGCAGTACGAGGACGTCCAGGTGCGCAGCCGTCTCATTGACCGCCAGCATCCGGTTGAACGCGCTCAACTCGCCCAACGGCACTGCCCGGCGCGTCCAGCTCAGCCTGCGTGCGACGGCGTGGGCGTCCAGCGTGCTGTCTCCCAGGGCCGACAGGCTCTTGCCCAGCCGGTCGTCGTGGTGTGCGAGAAGCTCGGCGACCCGGTCGTGCGCACTGGGGGTGACCGGTCCGTGCGCGGGGAGCAGTCGCGCGTCGGCGTAACGGGTCATGAGTCGCAGCGAATCCAGGTAGTCGGCGAGCGGCAGGCCGCCGGGTTCGGTCAGTTCGAAGCCGATGGACGGGGTGATGTGGGGAAGGACGTGGTCACCGGAGAACAGCAGCCCGCGCTGCTCGTCCAGGTAGACCACGTGTCCCTTGGTGTGTCCGGGAGTCGGGAGGACTTGCAGCTCGCTGTCGCCGAAGCGGAGGGTCTCTGCGCCGAGCCAGCGGTCGGGGGCCTCCCACACACTCGGGTCGTACCCGCTGTGGTCCATCGCCTGGATGTGGTCGGCCAGTTCACCGGCTCCCGCCCGCCGCAATATCTCCAGCGAGGATGTCGGTTCGCCGCTGCGCAGCCGGTCCAGCATCTCCAGCCCGGGGCGTTCCCCCGCGCCCAGGTAGACGCGCGAGCCGAGCAGTCGGCGCAGTTCCACCGCCTGCGTGTAGTGGTCGCGGTGGATGTGGGTCACCAGGATGTGGGTGATGTCGCCGAGGTCGCGGCCGATGGCGGTCGTGGCCTCCTCCAGCGTCTTGCGCGCCTCGGGTATCGCCCAGCCGCCGTCGATCATGACGAGGCCCCCGTCGCCGGTCAGGTCCTCCAGTAGATAGACGTTGACGGCATGCAGATGGTCGTTGGGTAGTGGCAGGGGAACGCGGTGCACCCCGGGCTGGATGGTCTGGACTCCGGCTGCGTCCCACGGGCCCTGGTCGAACCGCGTCGTCATGACTCTCCCTCGCTGATGTACCGATGTATTCACGCTGAACAGTGGAGGCCCGCGCAGGCTCGCCAGCCCTGCATATGAGGCCGGATGGCGGTCCAGTCGGCCAGGAGGCCCACGAGGCGCAACCCGCGGCCGGCTTCATCCGAAGGTGCCGGGAGAAGGGACCGAGAACTGGCGGGTGAACCACTGTCGGTGACGTCGATGCGCAGGTCGCGGTCGACCAGCGAAATGCGAATGGTCATGTCGGTTCGGCCATGGCGGGCGGCATTGCCTGCCAGCTCGCTGACGATGAGCTCGGCGCGGTCCTGTTCTGCCTGTGCGACTTGCCAGTGAATCAGATGAGCGGTGACGAATCGACGCGCTGTTCGCACCCGGCTTGCGTCTGCCGGCAGGGCGATGACTGCGCTGTGGTCCGGTGGCCGCGGAGGCGGTGGCCACGTTGGTGCGCTCACGGAACCGGATTCTTCAGACAGTCTGGGGGGTGCAGCAGTGGCGGTGGTGGAGTACATGATCGAGCCTTCCAGCAGCGGTGCCGCCGGTGCCGGGCTGAGCCTGCTGAGCCCGGATTCACCCCGCATGGTGGAGCGGGGGGTGTCTGGAGCTGCAGCAAACAGCTTCTGGGGCTACCGCGTCCCCTACCCATCGGCGACATAGGTGTCGAAGTCTTCTCTGGACTTCCCGTTGGTCCCCTTGTCCGGCAGAGCGACGAGGAAGCGGACGCCCGGTTCGACCAGGTTCTGCGCCTGCTCCGGATGCGGACGGTCCATGCTGGCGAGGGATGCGTACAGACGCCTTGGCAGAGCGCTTTTCCGGGGGCAATGCGTTGTGGTCCGGTGGCTTGTCAGCGGCCGTACCGGCCGGTGAAACGAGCACCTGATTTGAGTTCAGTTCAACACTGTACCCCGGTCAAACGCTTATGCCAAGAGCCGGCCGCCGACCGGATGCTGGATCGCCAACTCGGAGCGGCCGGGGCAGAACAAAGCCCCGTGGCAGACGTCTCATACGTCCGCCACGGGGCCAGGAGGCCTACGGGAGAGACCGGGCCGTCAGGTGGCGACCATGCGCACGCAGGCCTCCTCGATCAGTTCGCTGACCTCCGACAGAGGTGTCGTCCCCGACGGCCGGTACCAGCGCCACACACCGACGATGAGGCCGAGCATGCTCGCGCCGAGCAGTTGCACGTCCCGCAGCGGGAAAGCGCCCTGGGCCATGCCCTTCACCAGCAGGTTCATCCAGTCCCGCTCGACGACCTGGACCAGCTGGCGGGCCGCCACGCGCTCCGTCTCCTCGCGCTTGGACTTGCGTGCACCGGAGAGGAGGTCGATGTGGTTCTGCAGGATGCGCATCTGCAGGACCTCGAAATTGGATACGTCGTACGCCGCACGGACCGCGGCCCGCAGCGCCTCAACCGGGTCCGCGATGCCCGCAGTGGCCTCGGTGAACTTGTCGTGGGAGCGCTGGAGCTCCAGCCGCATGATGGTGAGCAGGCAGTGGGTCTTGGACTCGAAGTAGTGGTAGAGCGCGGTCTGGCCGATGCCGACCCGCTCCGCCACGGTGGACCACTTGGTGGCCTCGAAACCGGTCTCGCCGAACCCGTCGACGGCAGCCGTGAGGATCGCCGCACGCTTGGACCTCGGGCCCGCTTCCGGTTCAACGATCCTTGTCATGCACCCTCTCTCCTGCCGTCACTCGCTTGTCGGTACCCGAGGGTAAACCCAAGTTGAACTCGGTTTCCAATCGGCTGAGGTCAATGGGATTCGAGCACGGTCGCCTTCGCCATACCGTCGCCCTCGCGCATCGTCTGGAGACCACAGCGTCCTCCGGTCTTTCGCAGCTGGTGGTCGAGCGTGTCATGAGCCGGGCGCCCGTGGCGTCGAGCGGGCCCGGGCGCGATGGCGCCTCCGAAGGCGCTGACCTGCTCCTGGGTGGCGCCGGCCCCGTCTGCCAGGCGAGGACGACGGGGGTGAGGGCCTCGTTGATCTCGACCAGGTCGATCTCGTCGATCGACAGCCCGGCCTTGGCAATTGAGCGTCAGACGCCGATCTTCGCGACAGCCAGCTGACGTTCGACGAAGAAGTCCTCGACCTGTCGCAGCGACACGGTGCCTCCCGGCCGGTACCAGTGCCAGACGCTGGTGTTCATTCCCAGCAGCGCTCGCGCAAGCATCGCGGGGTCGGCCTCCGGGATTGCACCCTGGTCCATCCCGCGCACGAGATAGGTCGCCCAAGCGAATTCGAGCTCGCGCAGGCGTTCGCGGGCCAGCATCCGCGCCGACTCCTCCGACTCGGACTTGCGCCGGATGGCCGCACGCCCTTGCTCCGCGACGAGGATCCGCATACGCGCCACCTCATGGTTGCTGAGCCGGAACCCAGCACGCAGGGCCTCGCTCAACCCCGCGTCGAAGTCCTGCGCGTTCTTCGTGACGCGCTCGAAGTCTTCGCGGTGGCCCTGGAGAGCCTCGGCCAAGATCACAAAGAGGCAGTGCACCTTCGACTCGAAGTAGTAGTACAACGCGGTCGGCCCGATGCCCACCGCTCGGGCGACGTCGGCCCACTTGCTGTCCTCGTAGCCGTCCCGGGCGAAGATCTCGATCGCTTTCGCGATGATGACCTCTCGTCTGCCCCCGGACGACACGTGTTCGCCCGGACGCTCGCCCGCCCTGGCTGAGGATGTTCCCGCCTTCGACATGATGCTCCCGGCAACTCGGCTGTCACCACAATACCAACTTGACGTCAGTTGAGCTTGATCCTCATCCCTCCTTGCCAAATATTGCCATGCCAACATTGAAGCCAACTGAAGTGACTTCTGTTTATGATGGATCACTACATCGAACGAGGAGCATGAGGTTGACCGGAACACGTGACGCCTTCTTCGAGGACTTCGCCGAAGGACTCGTGATCGAAACACTCCGTCGGACCATCACAGAGCCCGATCTCGTCGGCTTCGTGCAGATCGCTGGGCTTTTCGAAGAGATCTGGCTCGATGCGGGCAAGTCGGCGCGGATCGGACTCGGAGGCCGTGCGGTGCCGGGCGGGCTCACCTTCGCCATCTCCGAGGGACTGTTGGTGCTCACCGGGTCGATGGGCAACGCCGTGGGCATGCTCGGCATCGACAACCTGCGCTGGAGCCACCCGGTCTGCGTCGGCGACACCGTGCACGGGCGCAGCAAGGTCACCGAAGCGCGCCGTAGCTCGTCGAAACCCGACCGCGGCGTGGTCACCATCGCCCACCAGCTGCTCAATCAGGACAATGAAGTGGTCCTGAGCTACTCCAGCACCCGGCTTATCGCGGCCCGCGGAACGGAGAAGTGCGCATGACGACCACCCGGCCGCACTGGATCATCATCCCCGGCGCCGGCGGCGTCGGCCTGACCTGGACAGCGATCGCCGAGGAGCTCGACGCGACGATCACCCCGATCCCGTTCGCGGACTCGGTCACCGAGATCGCCGAAGGCATCGCCGCAAAACTGTCCGAGCACGACGGCCCGCACTACATCATCGGCGCGAGCTCGGGAGCGATGGTCGCGCTGGAACTTGCCCGGTTCGTCCGCGTCGATGGATGCCTGTTCACCGCGAGCGGCTTCGGCATCGAGGTCAGCGACCGGCTGCTGCGCTGGCTGGCGGACGATCCACCCGGTATCCATACCAAGATCGCGAAGATCGGCCTCGCCGACGACGGAGCCAACAGGGACAAACTCGACGCGGTCGTCGCCGACTATGACGCCTGCGGCGCCGAACTCCATGTCAGCCAGCTCTCGGCAATCGCCCGCTACCGTCCCGACAGCGACGTGCTACGTCCGTTCTCCTTCGTCCTCTGGGGCGACCACGACAGGTCCATCCCGTTCGAGGCGCACCGCGTGCTCGCGATGGAATGTGGCGGCGCGCTCGTGCCGCTCGAGAACTGCGGCCATCTCGTGCACGTCGACCGGCCCGACGCGGTGGTGGCCTGGGCACGTCGCCTCGAAGCCGTGACCACCCGCTGAGCGACAGCCGAACATGGCGGCGCCGCTCAGCGGGTGGCAGGCCCGCCGTTACGGACGGCCCGGGGCGAGCACACCCTGACGGCCATCGCAGTCGGTTGAATACGCCCTGCCGGCTGCCGTAGTTCTCGGGCAAGCGAACCCATTACTGTCCGGTGGGGAACTGCGGACGCACTTGCTCGATCCGGGCCCACTGCACATCAGCCGACGATTCGAGTCGACTCATCGGCTGGCCGGCGGGGCCGTCTGATCCGCGTGTTTCGCGCTGTCCGCGATCCGGCGGCGGATCTCGGCCCGGTGGTACTTGCCGACATCGGTTCGGGGCAACTCGTCGAGGAGTACCAGTCGTTCCGGCAGTTCCTGTTTGGGTAGCCCCTGCTCGATCAGGAACCGGCACAGTTCGTCGAGGGAAGGGGCGGCGCTTCCGGCCCGCGGAACGGCGACTGCAGTTGCCGTCTCTCCCAGACGGGGGTGTGGCTCCGCCACCACCACGACGCTGTCCACGGACGGATGCCGAGACAGAAGGCGTTCCAGCTCGAGCGGGTCGATCTGCAGCCCTCCTCGCCGGATGATGTCCTTCGTGCGGCCGCTCCAGGTGAGGTAGCCGGTGCTGTCGAGGACCATTGTGTCGCCGGTGTCGTAGAACCCTTCGGCGTCGACGACGGCAGCGGTCACCTCTGGCTGGCCTGCATACCCGAGGAACAGGTTCGGCCCCCGGCACCGGTAGCTACCCGGGGTTCCTTGCGGAACCTCCTGCGCAGTCTGAGGATCAAGTAGCTTTCCTTCCATGCCCGCGAAGGGGATACCGTCGTGCGACAGCCGGTATTCAGACGGCTCGGTGAGTCTGCCGAGGGCGTGCCCTGGCACCTCGCCACATCCGTAGTTCCGAATGATCGGCAGCTTCAGCGAGCGTTCCGCGCGCAGGAAGAGCTCCGCACCGGCGGCACCCGAGGTGACGATGCGGAGCGAGGCGAGCCGGTCGACCGCACCCTCGACACCGAGCAGGTCGTAGACGTGCGTTCCCATGGTCTTGAGTACCGTTCCCTGCCAGCGGGCGATCTGCTCGGCCGCGTCGGGGGCACGCCAGCGGCCCACCGGCAGCACAGACGCCCCGTGCATCAAAGGAAGGTAGATGTCGAACAGTGAGCCGCCGGCGTGACCGTAGGGAGCGATCGAGACGAAAACGTCCCGTTCGGTGAAGTCGAGCGCCTCGGCCATCTTCCGCGTGGCGTACACGAGCGCGTTGGAGCAGTGGACAATACTCTTCGGCGAACCCGTGGTGCCTCCAGTCGACAGCACGAGACAGGGATCGCCGCCGCCGACCGCAACGGGCGACGCGATCGGCCCGTTCACCGAGACCGCCTCGAGGACAGGGATGTCCGGGGATTCAGCGTGCTCGAACTCGCCCTGCAGCATCGCGATGCGCCCGGGCACACGCAGATGTTTCCTCCACAGGGTCCGCCACTCTTCGTGCTCCAGCTTGTCGCCCATGAGTACGACACCGCGGACATCGAATTGTTCGAGCAGGCGCTCGACCAACGCAGGCACGACCGTCGGTGCCCTCGGCACGAACACCCAACCGCCGATGGACGCCGCCAACTCCATCACCACGCCCTGCCATGAGTTGGGCAGCACGGCCAGCACGGCCTTCCCCGGCTCGACACCGTCGGCAAGGAGGCGCCCCGCGATCCTGCGGGCGCGGTCCCAGAGTTGCCCATAGGTGAGCTCGAGCGCGCCGACGACGGCCGCGCGCTCTGGGTGTGTCGAGGCCCAGTGCTCCACGAAATGGGCGAGGTTCAGGTCCTCCCAGTAGCCCTGCTCCCTGTAGTGCTGCTGGAGCTCCGCCGGAAGAAGCGGATGTGCCGCACCGGCCGAACGTTTGTTGTTTACAAGCGTCACGTGCATCCTCCTCGCCTCACCATTTTCCAAGACGTCGCACCCGCCGAGCGAACGACCGTGGTGCCCAGCGCGATCGTTGCCACGTTCGCCTGGGCACTATTGGGCCAGCGGTCGAACAAGAGCGTTCCCATGACGTGGTCGTCGACCACCTTACGAGCGTCGACGTGGAACATTGCGAGGTAGAGTTTTGTGAACTCGGGTTGGATATGAATAGGACTGCAAATTCGGGCAGTCCTTCACTCACTTGTGCTGAGGTCAGTTCAGTAATTTGGGTTGCGAACACGTGCAACCTCTGTGCCTGCAACACCCGGGAATGGCCGACCTGACCAGGACGCGTTGTGCGGAACAGTCAGGGGTCCGGCGGGCCCAACGAGCCGGCAGTGAGGCTGTTGCGGCCGCCGTCGACCACGATCGCCTCCCCGGTGACGAACGACGCGGCCGAGGAGGCGAGGAACAGGACAACCTCGGCGACCTCGGCCGGCGCCCCCAGCCGACCCAACGGGGTCAGCCGGGCGACTTCATCGCTGACGTGCCGGGGAACCTGCGTCGCCATCGGCGTGGCGATCCCGCCGGGAACAACGCTGTTGATCCGGATGCGCTGGGTACCCAGCTCATGTGCCATCGCCCGGGTCATCGTCAACAGAGCCCCCTTGGCAAGGCTGTACACGGGTGCCGCGGGGTGGCCGAAGAGCCCGTCCACCGACGCGTTGTTGACCACCGAGGCGCTCGGCGCAGCCCGCAGGCTCGGGAGCAGCTCACGGATCAGCAGGAAAGCACATTCCAGATTCACCGCCAGCACGCGTCGCCAGTGCTCCATACCCACGGCCTCCACGGACACGGCCTCGAAGAGCCCCGCATTGTTGAACAGGACATCTATCCGCGGACAGCGGTCGATGATCCGTCGGGCGACGCGCACCACTTCGCCGGGCTGTGCGAGGTCAGCCACGACGGCCTCGACGCTGAGCCCCTGGCCGACGAGCTCGTCGGCCAGGGCGCTGTTGGCGTCCGCGGTGACATCGACAGCCACGACGTGCGCGCCCTCCGCTGCGAACCGCTCGACGCTGGACCGGCCGATGCCGGAGGCGGACCCAGTGACGACCGCGACCTGGCCGTGGAAGCGGTCGTTCATCGGGGCCTTCCTTCGTGGATACCCCGGCCTTCAGGCCGGGGAGGGAACGAAGCTCCTGCGGAGCGGGGCAGGAAAAGCCGGTTCGCCGCCAGGGCGGACCGGTGTCCGCCGTCCACCGGCCGACACCTGCCACTCACACGGAACTTGGTAGAGTGTGAGGCATGACGCAGCAGGTCAAGCGGGCGTTCAAGTACCGCTTTTACCCCACGGACGAGCAGGCAGCCGAGCTGTCCCGCACGTTCGGCTGCGTCCGCCTCGTCTACAACAAGGCGCTGGAAGAGCGCACACGGGCCTGGTACGGCGAGCAGCGGCGCATCTCCTACGTGCAGTCCTCCGCCGCGCTCACGGAGTGGAAGAAGACCGGGGAACTGGCCTTCCTGACGGAGGTGTCCTCCGTCCCGCTCCAGCAGGCGCTGCGCCACCTCCAGACGGCGTTCGGGAACTTCTTCGCCAAGCGCGCGAAGTATCCGCGCTACAAGAGCCGGAAGAAGTCCCGCGCGTCGGCCGAGTACACCCGCAGCGCCTTCACGTGGCGCGACGGGCAACTGACTCTGGCCAAGATGGCCGGCCCCCTGGACATCCGCTGGTCGCGTCCGCTGCCCGAGGGCACGGAGCCGACCACGGCGACCGTGTCCCGCGACGCGGCGGGACGCTGGTTCGTGTCCCTGCTGTGCGAGGACACCATCGCCCCGGCCCCGGCCACGGATGCGGCGGTCGGTATCGACGCGGGCATCACGTCCCTTGTGACGCTGTCCACCGGCGAGAAGGTCGCCAACCCGCGCCATGAGCGCAAGGACCGGGCTCGCCTGGCCAAGGCACAGCGGGAGTTGTCCCGCAAGGCGAAGGGCTCGGCGAACCGGGAGAAGGCCCGACGCCGTGTCGCCGAGGTCCACGCGCGGATCGCCGACCGGCGCCGCGACTTCCTCCACAAGCTGTCGACTCGTCTCGTCCGTGAGAACCAAACGGTCGTGATCGAGGACCTCACCGTCCGCAACCTGCTGAAGAACGGCACGCTCGCCCGCGCAATCAGTGACGCGGCCTGGACGGATCTCCGCATGATGCTGGAGTACAAGTGCGCCTGGTACGGGTGCGAACTCGTCGTGATCGACCGCTGGTTCCCCAGCTCGAAGCTGTGCGGAACCTGCGGCACGGTCGCGGCGAGGATGCCGCTGAACGTCCGCGAGTGGACATGTGACTGCGGCGCCGTGCACGACCGCGACGTGAACGCGGCACGCAACATCCTGGCGGCCGGGCTGGCCGCGTCTGCCTGTGGAGACGGTGTAAGACCTCAACGGGAGTCCTCCCGGACGGGGCGGTCGTCGGTGAAGCAGGAACCCCAGCGGGTGACCGCTGGAATCCCCCGCCTTTAGGCGGGGAGGAAGTCAACACAGTGACCACTGGATGTGCTGCGGCTCGAGGAACTCCCGCACGCCCCACTCCCCGTACTCCCGGCCGATCCCGCTGGCCTTGAAACCGCCGAAGGGTGCGTCCAGCCGGAACGCTCCGCCGCCATTGACATAGACGGTGCCGGCGCGCAGGCGTTTCGCGATGCCGATACCCTCGGCGGTCGTGGCCGAGAAGACATCGGCAGCGAGGCCGTAGGGCACGTCGTTCGCCAGTGCCACGGCGTCGTCGACATCCTCGTAGGTCAGGAGCACACCGACCGGGCCGAAGATCTCCTCCTGCGCGATCGGTGCCTTCGGGGCGACGTGGTCCAGCAGGACGGGGTTCATGAACCAGCCCTTCTCGATCTCCGGACGGCCGCCGCCGGCGGCGACGACAGCGCCGTCTCGGACGGCCGCATCGACCAATTCCTCGACCCGTCGCCGATGTTCCGGCCCTATGAGCGGACCGACGATCGTCTTCGGGTGCCACGGGTCCCCGGTCCGGATCTTCGTATAGGCAGCCGCGCTCAGTTCGACGAACTCGTCGTGCTGGTCACGGTGGACGAGCAGACGCGAAGGTGCCGCGCATGCCTGGCCTGCGTTCATCAGGTACTTGAGGTGCATGCGACGCACGAGCGGCGCCAGTTCCACGCCGGGCAGCACGACGGTCGGCGTCTTGCCTCCCAGCTCGAGGGTCACGCCCTTCAGGCTGGGCGCGGCCTGCTGCATGATCTGCTCGCCGACCTGGCGCGAGCCGGTGAAGCCGATCTTGTCGATCTCGGGATGGCTGGTCAGCCTGCGCCCGACCGACGGACCGCCGAGCACGATGTTGACCACGCCGGGTGGGAAGTCCGCGGCGGCGATCGACTCGGCGAGCATGAGCGTCGCCAGCGGAGCCCTGGGGCTGGGGGCGATCACCACGGTGCAACCGGCGGCCAGGGCACCACCCATCGTCCGCAGGGCGAGAACGAGCGGGTAGTTGTAGGCGGGGATGACTGCGACCACGCCGACCGGCTGATGGTTGACCAGGCTGTCACTGGGCATCGGCCCGAGGTCGACTCCGAGCGGCTCGGTGCGGTCCACCGCGGCGAGATCGGCATAGGAGCGCAGGATGTCGAGCGGCATCTTGACCTGGCCGACCCGTGACTGGGCGATCGGCGTGCCGCACTCATAGGTGATGGCTGCCGCCAGTTCCTCGGACCGACGCTCGAGCTCGTCGGCGAGCCGGTGCATCAGCCGGGCACGGCCTCGGGCGCCGAGCGCCGTCCAGGCACCGCTGTCGAACGCCCGGCGAGCCGCCAGGACAGCACGGTCGACCTGCTCCACGTCGGCCTGCGGTACCGCCGCGAGTTCAAGCTCCGTTGCCGGGTCGAACACCGTGACCGGGGCGTCGCGTCCCGGCTCGGGCTTACCGTCGATGAAGAGGTCAAGGGCCCAGGTAGGAATGGGTGCGGCCGCGTGGCCGGTGGTCGTACTGGTCATGGCCTTGCCTTCCGATGCGGGGATGTCACTTCGCGACGTAGCCGCCGTCGACCGGCATGGCCACGCCGGTCACGAAGCGGGCATCGTCACTGGCCAGGAACGCCACGACGTCGGCGACCTCGTCCGGCTGCCCGAGCCTGCCCATGGGCACCTGGCGCTTGACGTAGCCGGGGATCTTCTCCTCGACGGCAGGGTTCTCCTCACGGGAAAAGAAGCGCGGCAGCATCGGCGTATCCATCATTCCCGGGCAGACGGCGTTGACCCGGACGCCCTCGGAGGCGAGGGTCAGCGCGAGCGACTGCATGAGCAATACGACGCCCCCCTTGGTCATTCCGTACAGCGGCGCACCTGGTGAACCGACGAGACCGCCGGTGGAGGCGTTGAAGATGACGGCGCCGCGGCCCTCGGCACGCCGGAGCGCCGGCAGTGCGTACATGGTCGCGAAGTACGCACCGCGCATGTTGATGTTGACGGCGCGATCCCACTCCTCCAGCGTGATGTCGATGCCCGCCGCGCCTGGTATGCCGGCGTTGTTGAAAAGGATGTCGAGGCGCCGGTGACGCTGGTCGATGTCCGCGAAGAGACCTTTCAGGTCATCGACGTCGGCCACGTCGACCTCCGCCGCCTCAGCGCTGCCGCCGTCGGCCTCGATCAGCTCGACCGTTTCGCGCGCCGACTCCTTGTTGATGTCGGCCACCACGACGGTGGCACCGTCCGCCGCAAGTCGTCGAGCGCTGGCCTGGCCCATGCCGGACCCGCCGGCCGTCACGACCGCCACGCGATCCTGAAGTCTCATTTGGCACCTCCTTGTGCGCACGCCTGCTCGCCGTGCATCGCCTCGGTTCTCGTGCACCCGCCATGTCTTCGCCGGGGTGACACCTCTGAACCTAACTGAGTTGAGTTCATATTAGTAGCCCAGGGTTATAGTACTTGCGGACGCCCGCAGCGGAACCCCTCTGTGCGCATCATTGAAGTCACTTCAAAAAAGGAGCCGTATGCGCGACCTGTTCGATCTCCATGACCACGTCGCGGTCCTGTCCGGCGGGCACGGCGCCATCGCCGAGGCGATGGCGGACGCGCTCGCGGCCCGCGGTTGCCACCTCGTGCTCGGTGCCCGCCGCGTCGACCGCTGCGAGGAGCTTGCCCGGCGGCTCACGCGCGAGCACGGCGTGACGGCGCTCGCCCACAGCCTGGATGTGAGCGACGAGGAAAGCGTGCAGTCGTTCGTGACCGCTGCGCTCGGGGTGACGGGACGCATCGACGTAGCCGTCAACAGCGCCGCCATCTTCTGGGCGGCGCCCCCCGAGGAGGTGCCGATCGAGCGTGGCTGGCGCCGGGTCATCGACGTCAACCTGACCGGCACCTTCCTGCTCGCCCAAGCAGCCGGCCGGGTCATGCTCACCCAGGGCTCTGGCTCGATCATCAACGTGTCGTCCTTCGGCGGCCTGACCACGTTGCTGCCCAGGGACGGGTCAACGATCAGCTACACCACGTCAAAAGGGGCCATCATCAGCCTGACCCGCGATCTCGCGGCGCAATGGGCGCACAAGGGTGTACGGGTCAACGCCCTGGCTCCGGGGTTCATCGCCACCGGCATGGCCGACACCATCGAAAAGGAGCGGCTCGAGCACTTGACCGCCGATATTCCTATGGGCCGGTTCGGGCGCCCTGAGGAACTCGCCGGCGCGGTCGTCTTCCTTGCTTCCAGAGCCTCCAGTTACGTCACCGGCGCCGTGCTCAGCGCCGACGGCGGCCGCGCGATCGTGTGAGCGCGCGGCCGCCAGGCAGGCTCACCGGGCGAGAAAGCCCCCGTCGATGACCAGCTCACTCCCGGTCATGTAGGACGATTCATTGCAAGCGAGGAACAAGACCCCGTACGCGATCTCCCGCGGCTCTCCTAGCCGACCGAGCGGGATGCTCTCCGTGTCGGTGCCGCGTTCCGAGGCCGAGGTCGAGCCGCCCCGCATCGCGGGCATGTAGCCGGGATGCACCGAGTTCACCCGGACGTTGTCGCGCCCGAGGCGCAGGGCGGCCATCTTGGTGAACGAGCGCACGGCACCCTTGGACGCGTAGTACCCCGGGTGGCCCCCGGTGCCTCCCACGATGCCCACGATGGACGAGATGTTGACGATCGAGCCGCGCTTCGCGGCCGCCATGCGCTTCCCGACTTTGGTCGTCCCCAGATACACGCTCGTCGCGTTCACGGACATGAGCGTGTTCCAACCGTCCAGGTCTTCATGATCGGGAAAGGTCAGCCCGCTCAGCCCGGCATTGTTGACCAGTGCGTCAATCCGGCCGTGGCGCTCCATCGCTGTGTCGATCAGCCGGTCCCAGTCGCCCGGCACGGTGACGTCGGCCTGATGGAAGACCACCTCCCCACCGGCGGCTGCGTTCGAGTCGGTCAACTCGTCGCCGCAGTGGACATCGATGTCCGTCGCGATGACGTGCGCCCCCTCGGAGGCAAGCAGGCGTACCTGCGCCTTTCCCAGCCCGCCGCCCGCGCCCGTCACGATCGCAACCCTGTCCTGCATCCGCATCAGCTTCGCCTCCTCCTGTCCTGAGCTTCTGCGGGTGCGAACCACAGGAGTCCGAAACCGTCCTTGCGCTCCACTTCGGCGACCACCGCAAGGCCCGCCAGGAGGTCTGAGGGGTCACCGAGGTAGCGCCCGATCAGACGGCCACCGTCGCTGAGATCCACCGCCACGATCCCGTAAGGCACATCCTTGTCGAACTCAGGGGCGAACGACCTGTTGGCGACCACCCAGGAGTAGACGCGGCCATCGCCCCGCACCGGCGCGAGGTTCCACCCCTGGGAGCCGCAGTGCGGGCAGAAGGGCTGCGGCGGGAAGAACCGCCGGCGACAGTTCGTGCACTCCGGAATGGTGAGGCGTCCCTGCGCCATCGCTTCCCACCACGCTGCCGTGTCGCGGTTCGGTGTGGGGACGACATACCCCGCAGCGCCCGGCCCGTTCATGCCCTGTCCCCGGTCAGGATGAGGGACGAGCCGTCCATCATCGCGCCGGACGTGACGACCGCGACGTCATTGCGGTCGAGTTGCCGGTCACCCTCGTTGCCCTGGATCTGCAGGACGGCTTCCGCCAAGGTGTTCATCCCGTGGAGATACCCCTCACTGAGCAGGCCCCCATGGGTGTTGATCGGGAGCGAGCCGTTCGCCCGCGTGGCGCCGCTCGCGACGAACGCCGGAGCCTCAGCGCGGGCGCAGATCCCGAGCCCTTCCAGTGTCATGGGGACGACCGCGCTGAAACAGTCGTAGATCTCGGCGAACTGGACTTCGTCCTTCGTGACGCTCGCCGCGCCCCAGAGCCGGTCGGCGAGGTATGTATGGCAGTTCACGGACCAGTCCTCCCAGCTGAAGAGATCGGACATGTCGATGCCCGATCCGCGTGGCGTCGTCCATGCGGCGCTGTCGATGACGGCGGGACGCTGGCGAAGGTCGCGCGCATGATCGAGGGACGTGACGAGCACGGCGCAGGCTCCGTCGACCTCGGGGGTGCAGTCCGCAGTGCGGAACGGGTCGACGACCCACGGCTTGGCGAGATACTCGTCGATCGTCAGCGGATTGCGCAGGATGGCCCGCTCGTTGCGTGCGGCGTACTCACGTTGGGCGACGACAATCTCGCCGAGGTCACGGGAGGTGGTGCCGGTCTCCACCATGTAGCGCCGCGCCCACATGGCGATGTACTGCGGGTAGGCGCCGAATCCGATCGGATAACGAAAGTCGCTGGTCAGCGACTCGTAGCTCGTCGAGCCTATCCGCAGGCCGCTGCGGCCATTGAGTGCGCGGAAGACGAGAACGTTGCGTGCCATTCCGGACTCCACCGCCATGGCCGCGAGGGTGACCGCAAAGCACGGCGCTTGCCCGCCGAGGCTCAGGTCGATCGCGAAGTCGAGCGGGCGCCCGCCGAGGCCGGCGGCGACCGCCTGGCCGTAGACAGAGTCGTTGAGCAGGCTGTAGGTGACGATTCCGTCGATCTCTGCTGTGTCGAGACCGGCGTTGTCAGCGGCGGCGCGGCAGGCCGTCGTCGCAAGGTCGAGGACGCTGGCGCCGGAGTCGCGGCTCAGTGCGGTGTAGCCGACCCCGGCGATGGCTGTCCTCCCGGCGAAGGTGGGCCTGCGGACGGTGGTCATCACAGGCTCCGGAAGGACGGCTGGCGCTTCTCGATGAAGGCGTTGATGCCTTCCATCGAGTCCGGTTTTGTAAGGCAGTACTCAAGTGCGTTGTCGCGCTCGATCCTCAGCGCGTGCGCGAAGTCGGTTCCCAGGCCCGCCCAGATGGTCTTCTTCATGTAGTGCAGCGCCGTGGGGCTCTTGAGCGCCAATCCGCGGGCGAACTCGATGCCCTCGTCGATCAACTGGTCATCCGGCACGATCCGGTTGACCAGCCTCCAGTCGAGCGCCTCGCGGGCGTCGAGCATGCGCCCGGAGAATGCCAGTTCCAATGCGCGGGACGAGCCGACGAGCCGGGGGAGCCTCGCGAGTGCTCCGGCTCCGCCGATCTGCGCGAAATTGATGTGCATGTCACCGATGCGCGCCGATTCCGCGGCCCAGGCGAAGTCGCAGGCGAGCAGCAACTCGGTGCCCCCTGCGGCGCAGATGCCGTTGACGAGCGCGACAACGGGTTTGGTCATCGACGCGACACCCTCGACCAGCCGGCAGTACTCGTCAACGAACTTGGTGAACGCCACAGGGTCGGCCTGCAGCTTCCGGTACGCAGTGATGTCGCCTCCCGCGCTGAACCCACGGCCTGTTCCGGTGATCAACACGGCACGGACGTCAGGGTCTGCTTCGGCGGAGGCCAGTGCCTTCGCGAGTTCTCGCTGGGTGTCCCAGTTGATCGCGTTGAGCTGGTCCGGGCGATTGAAACGAAGGACGGCGGCCACCTGGCCTGCCGAGTCCAGGGGTTCGTGGTCGACGACGACCAGAGCGGTGTCGTGATCCGTGGGGGGTGCTACTGACTTGATCGTCATGGCGTGTTGGGCTTCCTGTCTGCCGGGACGGACGGGCTGCTGTGACGGATGCTCGTGATTCAGTCGAATTCAGATCATGTTGTTGCCTTGCTGGTTGAGGTTTTGTGAGCGCAGGTGGCGGCGCTGGATCTTCCCCGATGTCGTCGTAGGGAGGTGCGCGACCAGGCGGACCTCCCGTGGCGCCTTGTAGGCCGCCAGGTACTTGCGCGCCAAGGCGATGAGGTCCATGTCCGTCACGGCCGAGCCCGGCTTCGTGACCACGAAGGCGCTCACGCGCTCGCCGCGATAGGCGTCCGGCAGGCCGACGACAGCCACCTGCTGCACGTCGTCGTGGCGAAGCAGGACCTCCTCCACCTCGCGCGGCCAGACCTTGTAGCCGGAGGTGTTGATCTGGTCCTTCAGACGATCAACGATGTACACCCAGCCGTCGGCGTCCACGACGGCGCCGTCCCCGGTCCTCAAGGCACCGTTGGGCATCGCGTCGGCCGTCGCATCAGGGTTGCGCCAGTACCCGGGGACCACCGATGGCCCGGACACCTCGAGTTCGCCCTGCCCTCCCGGGCCGAGCGGGGAACCGTCCGGGTCGATCACTCGAAGGGTCACCCCCGGCATGGCTTTGCCCACGGACAGAACCCCGGAAGCTGAATCGACCGGAGCGCGGGTGCCGAGGGGCACCGCGACAACCGCCGACGTCGTCTCGGTCATGCCGTAGACGTTGTGCACGTAATGGCCGAGTCTGCGCTCCAGCGACTCGACCGTAGCCGGGGACACCGGTGCGCCTCCCGAGTAGAGGGCTCGGACGCCGGCGAACACCTCCGGTGTGGCCCTGGTGCTGCCTGCGAGCGAGAGGTACGCCGTGATCGCGGCGACGGTGAAGGTCACGTGGTGCTCGACGAAGGCATCGAGCACCACTTCGGGATGAAAACGTTCGGTCAGTACCAGCGGACTGCCACTGACAAGCCCCACCACCGCGTTGATCACCGCACCCGTGATGTGGAACAACGGCGCCATCGCCAGCACAGTGTCCCGCTCGTCGAGCCCGGCCACGGACGCGAACCCCGATGCCGACGCCAGCACGGCCGCGTGAGTGTTCACGGCGCCCTTCGGTGGTCCTGTGGTCCCTGATGTGTAGGTCAGGAAGGCACATGATGCCGGGTCGGGGATTATCACCCCTGGCCGTTCTCCCAGGCGTCGCACCGCCAGCTCGACGAGGTCTGCCTGGTGCGCAGCGGCCGGCTCGGGCCCCAGAACGCGGTCATCGTCTCGCGTCTGGAAGTGCCGTGAGGAGGTGGCCAGCGACCACGCATCGACCTGCTCGCCCGTCGCGCTGACGTGCTCCGCCTCGCGGGTGTCGCAGACGACTCCCACGGCGCCGGAGTCGGACAGCAGGTACTCCAGTTCCTCGCCGTGGTACATGGGGTTGATCAGCAGTGGGGCCGCCCCGATCTTCCAGAGCGCGAACACGGTCAGCACGAACTGCGGACAGTTCTGCAGGGCGATGCCGACGACATCCCCGCAGCCCACGCCGCGTTCCTTCAGTACTACGGCCACGGCGTCAGACAGGTCGTCGGTCTCGCCCACCGACAGCGTGCGGTCGAAGTAGACGAGGGCCGTGGAGCCGGGAGCCGCGCGGACGCGCGAGCGCCAGGAGTCGAGGGCGGTCTGGGAAGCGGCGCGTGGCATCGATGCCCTCCTGGTCTTGTCTCGTCCGACGTCGCCCCATACTATCTGAATTGAATTCAGTAAAGCTAGAGAGGGAAGGGGCCCTTGCTGTGATGGGTAGCGATCCGGACACTCGATACGACTTCAACACGATCGAAGTCGTGCGCAAGAACGACATCCTCCACGTGACGCTGGCGAACCCGCACAATGCCGTCAACGCCGTGGACGGGCCCATGCATCGTGAGCTCGGCAGGCTCTTCGAGCAGCTGAAGAACGAGCGGGCGGCGCGAGCCGTGGTCCTGACCGGCTCAGGCACGGCTTTCAGTGCGGGTGGCGACTTCGCCTGGATGCGGGAGCAAGGGCCTGACACGCTCCGCAACCTTCGCAACGAGGGCAAACAGCTCGTCTGGAACGCGCTCGACGTCGAGGTTCCGATCGTGGCCGCAGTCAACGGCCCGGCGGTCGGGCTGGGCGCGACACTCGCCTTGCTGTGCGACGTCGTCGTCATGGGGGAGTCGGCCACGATCGCCGACCCGCACGTGAAGGTGGGCCTCGTGGCGGGAGACGGCGGCGCGGTGCTGTGGCCCATGCTCATCGGCCCCATCCAGGCCAAGCGTTACCTGCTCACCGGCTCGGCGCTGACGGGCCCCGACGCCGAGCGGCTCGGGCTCGTCACGGAGTGCGTGCCGGACAGCGAACTGGCCGAGCGGGCCCACGCCTGGGCACACCGCCTGGCCTCCGGTGCATCGGTGGCGATCTCCTACACGAAGGTTGCGGTCAACCAGATGATCAAGCAAGCGATGACCACCGCATTCGACTACTCAACCGCGCTCGAGGTCCTGACCTTCGTCAGCGCCGATCACAAGGAGGCGCTCGACGCGATGGAGCAGAAGCGCAAGCCGGAGTTCCAGGGCCGATGACCGATGCGACCGGGACGCGCACGGCCGAACCGCCCGGTTTGGACCTTGCCGCCCTCCGAGCCCACCTCGAATCGGCGCTGCCCGGCACCACCTGCGGTGAGTTGACCGGCTCCGTGATCGCGGGCGGGAAGTCCAACCTCACCTACGACGTAAGTGACGGATCACGGCACTGGGTCGTGCGGCGCCCGCCTCTTGGCCATGTGCTGGCGACCGCCCACGACATGAGCCGCGAGCATCGCGTAATGACGGCCCTGCACGGCAGTCAGGTCCCCGTCCCGCGCACGTATCTGCTGTGCGAGTCGCCCGACGTCATCGGTGCCCCGTTCTACGTGATGGAGCGCGTCGAGGGAACGACCTTCCGCTGGCGCTCGCAACTCGAGCCGCTCGGAGCCGGGCGGATCGAAGCAATATCACGCCGTCTGGTCTCCACACTGGCGTCCCTGCACACGGTCGACCCCACGGGGGTCGGTCTGGGCGACTTCGGCCGCCCCGACGGCTACCTCGAGCGCCAGGTGCGACGGTGGGGCCGCCAGCTCGACGCGTCCCGCAGCCGCGACCTCGCAGGCGTCGACGAACTCCGGCGCCTGCTGGAGTCGACCGTGCCACCCTCGGGTGAGGCGGCCCTTGTGCACGGCGACTTCCGGTTGGACAACACGCTCGTCAACGACCAGGACAACATCGTCGCGCTGCTGGACTGGGAGATGGCGACTCTCGGGGACCCGCTGGCCGATCTGGCGCTGATGCTCGCCTACGACCGGCTCGCCAGGCACCCCGAGGGTGACGGCATCGCCGATGCCTCCACGGCCGCCGGATACCTCGGCGCCTCCGAGGTGGTCGATCTCTATGCCGGGCTGAGCGGACGTGACGTGTCACGGATCGGGTTCCACCTCGGCCTCGCGTTCTTCAAACTCGCCGTCATCCTCGAGGGCATCCATTTCCGCTTCATCAGCGGGCGGACCGTGGGTGACGGATTCAACCGCGCCGGGGCACTGGTCGAGCCCGCACTCGCCGCCGGCCTCGAATCACTGAAGGAGTAGGACAGGTGGATTTCGCGCACGACGATGTCACGAAGGTGAAGCTCGAGGAGCTGACCTCCTTCATGGACGACTACGTCTACCCAGCTGAGCAGACATTCGCCGAACAACTCGCCGCACTCGACGACCGGTGGGCATGGTCGCGTGTCCCCGTGCTGCAGGAGCTCAGGGCCGAGGCCAGGCGACGCGGCCTGTGGAACCTTTTCCTGCCCGGCAAGGACGGCGGCGGTCTGACGAACCTGCAGTACGCGCCACTGGCCGAGCTCACCGGGCGCAGCCTTCACCTCGCCCCGCCCGCGCTGAACTGTTCTGCGCCCGACACCGGCAACATGGAGGTGCTGCACCTGTTCGGCACCGACGAGCAGCGGAAGCGGTGGCTCGAACCGCTGCTGAAGGGCGAGATCCGCTCGTCGTTCGCCATGACGGAGCCGCGTGTGGCGTCGTCCGACGCGACCAACATCGAGACGTCGATCGTCCGGGACGGCGACGAGTACGTACTGAACGGCCGCAAGTGGTGGATCACCGGGGCGCTGAACCCCGACGCGGCGATCTTCATCGTCATGGGCAAGACCGATCCGGACGCCCCTCGGCACCAGCAGCAGAGCCAGGTTCTCGTCCCGAGGGACACCAAGGGGCTGACCATCCTGCGCGGGATGCACGTCTTCGGCTACGATGACCACAGCCACGGCGGGCATGCCGAACTCGTGCTGGAGAACGTCCGGGTGCCGGTGTCCAATGTGATCGGCCGCGCAGGCGATGGCTTCGCCATCGCGCAGGCACGGCTGGGTCCCGGTCGCATCCACCACTGCATGCGCTCGATCGGTGTCGCCGAGCGTGCCGTGGAGCTCATGGTGCGCCGCGCCTCGGAGCGAGTCGCGTTCGGTAAGCGGATCGCCGATCAGGGGGTGGTGCGTGACTGGATCGCCGAGTCCCGGGTCCGGATCGAGCAACTTCGGCTGCTGGTGTTGAAGACGGCCTGGTTGATGGACACGGTCGGGAACAAGGGCGCGCACTCGGAGATCCAAGCGATCAAGATCGCGACACCGAAGACGATCGAATGGATCCTCGACAAGGCGATCCAGGTACATGGCGCGGGTGGCCTGAGTCAGGACTACTTCCTGGCTCAGGCCTTCGCCGGGATACGAACGCTGCGTTTCGCGGACGGCCCCGACGAGGTCCACAAGAACTCACTGGCACGCGCGGAGATCCGCCGCTTGGCGGGTGCCTAACGTGCCGTCCACCCGCCGTCGACGGCGAGCACTTGCCCGGTGCAGTAGGAGGAGGCCGGGGAGACGAGGAAGAGCAGCGCGGTGTCCAGTTCGTGGTCCGCACCCGGGCGGCCGACCATGGTGTTGCGATCGACCCAGCCGGCCGAGCGCTCATCGGCGAACAGGCCCGCGGTCATCTCGGACGGGAACCAGCCAGGCGCGAGGGCGTTGACCCGGACTCCTCGCCGGCCCCATTGACCGGCCAGCTCGCGAGTCAGCCCGATGAGTCCTGCCTTGGAGGAGGCGTATCCCGCACCACCGACCGGCGCGCCGGACACCAGCCCGAGGATCGAAGCGACGTTGACGACGCTCATCCCCGACGGCGAATCGGCGGCCATGACCAGGTCGCGCGTCAACGCGTAGGCGGCGACCAGATTGACCGAGAGCAGCCGCAGCACGTCGTCGGGCTCCTCCTCCTCGGCACGGAGGGGCCCGCTCATGCCCGCGTTGTTCACGACGATGTCGACGCGGTCCCATCCCGTGGCCTCGCCCGTCGCCTCCGTGACGATCCGGCGACGGTCGTCGGGCGAGTCGATGTCGCCCGGCAGCGGCGTGATCGCGGGATGCAGTCGCCCCAACTCGGCCAGCCGGTCGGCCCGGCGAGCCGTGGCCACTACATCCGCGCCCGCCTCGGCGAGCAGCAGGGCGAAGCGGGCGCCGAGCCCCGACGACGCACCGGTCACCAACGCGGTGCGGCCCTTCAGGGAGAAGAGCTCGGCCGGGGGCTGTGGTGCGGTGAGATCCATGACTGGCCGTCCTCCAGAGTCGTAACTGAATTCAAATCAGTTTAGTATCAGGCTAGCGTCCATATCGAGGAGAGAGATGCGCCGAACCATCTTCGAGACCGAGCATGAGGACTTCCGGGCCGCGGTTCGCGAGTTCGTGGAGCGCGAGATCAAGCCCCACGTCGAGGAACACGGGGCACAGGGCGAGATACCCCAAGAGGTCTGGCGCACAGCGGGCGGCCACGGTTTCCTCGGCCTATGCGTGCCCGAGGACCTCGGCGGGGCGGGGATTGACGACTACCGGTTCAATGCCGTCCTTGACGAGGAACTCGTCCAGGCCGGACTCGCGTACGCGTGCGCGTTGGGGGTGCACACGCACGTCATCGCTCCCTATCTTGTGAACCTCACGACGCCCGACCAGCGCAAGCGCTGGCTGCCGTCGTTCTGCCGAGGCGAGTTGATCACCGCCATCGCGATGACTGAGCCGTCGGGCGGGTCCGACCTGGCAGCCCTGCGGACCCGCGCGGTGCGCCACGGGCAGGAGTGGGTGATCAACGGTGCCAAGACTTTCATCACTAACGGCGCGTCCGCGGCGCTCACCATCGTCGCAGCGCAGACCGAACCAGGCAGCCGTTCGAAGGGGATCACACTCTTCGCAGTGGAGGCCGGCACACCGGGCTTCGACCACGGCAGGCGACTGTCCAAGGTCGGCCAGCCGCAGGGTGACACCGCGGAGCTCTACTTCGACGAGGTCCGGATATCCGACGATGCGGTGATCGGTGAAGTCGGCGGAGGCTTCCCGGCGATGATGAAGCATCTCGCCCAGGAACGCCTCGCCTCGGCGGTGTGCAACATCGCGCACGCGAGGAAGGTGCTCGACGAGGCGATCGCCCACGTCAAACGGCGCGAGGCGTTCGGTAAGACCATTGCTGCTTTCCAGCACACGCGCTTCCTGCTCGCCGACCTGGTGACCGAGGCCGAGGTGACGCAAGCGTTCGTCGATGCGTGCATCGCGGCGCACGTCGCTCACGAGCTCACCCCGGAGCAGGCGGCGATGGCCAAGCTCAAGTCATCCGAAGTGCAGGGCACGATCGTTGATGCTGCCGTCCAGATGCACGGCGGGCTGGGTTACATGCGCGAGAGCGCCGTCGCCCAGGACTGGATGGATGCCCGTGTCACGCGCATCTGGGCCGGCACCAACGAGATCATGCGTGAGGTCATCGGCCGTTCGGTGACCCGATGAAGGTGGGCGCGGGGCACCGCAAGACGGCTCGGTGATCGCTCGGACGGTTCGCCGAACCGTCAAGCAGCACGGCCCAGGTCCGCCAGACGCTTCCCAACAGATCAGTGTCGGCGACCTCCTCTGCTGTTCCGCACCCGGGCCCCCGCGGGGCGACGAATCCAGCGCGCAACATTTTGGGGCTTCGGGTCGCCACGCCCGCCTCCGTGGGGACCGGAGCCACCACGTTCCGGCAGATCCCGAAGCGGATCGCCTCCTTGGCCACGGCCTGGCTGAGCGCGTGAACCCGCCTTGAAGGCGGCCTGGCCGGGAAAGTGGGCAGGGGCGTCGAAAGCCGACAACGCGCCGCCAGGAAGCGTCTTCGAGTGAATCGGTCACTGCGACTGGCCGCGCCTCGACCAGCGCCTGCGCGATCCGCTGCCTGAGCTCCGGGTCGTCCACACCGACCGCGTCTGACATGTCGAGTTCGACCGTCTTGGCAGCGGGCAGTTCAGTTCCTTGACAACGGCTGCAACAGCATTGTCGCCGGGCCACGGCTACCACCCTTGCCGGAGCCGGCTGCCTCACTTATTGAATTGACTTCATTTCTGTTACCGTGGCGACCGTGGGTCTTATGAGATCGGAGACGGTGAAGATGCAGGCACTGCGGCTGATCAAGTGGGGAGAGCCTCCGGCTCCGGTCCAGGTCGAGCGTCCGGTCCCGCACGGCAGCGAGGTGTTGCTGCGGGTGGAGGCCGCCGGGCTCTGTCACTCCGACCTCCACCTTGCCGAGGCGCCTGAAGGGGCTTTCCCCTACCAACTTCCGTTCACCCTCGGCCACGAGGTCGCCGGGCGCGTCGCAGCGCTCGGAGCGGGCACCGAGGGAGTAGCGGTAGGCGAACGCGTAGTGCTTCACGGACCGTGGGGCTGCGGCGCCTGCGACCGTTGCACCGCTGGTATGGACAACTACTGCGACCGGCGCGACGCCCTCACCTGGAACGGGGCCGGACTGGGACGAGACGGAGGAATGGCCGAATACGTCCTCGTCCCGTCCGCCCGACATCTGGTGCCGATCGACGACCTCGCGGCTCACCAAGCGGCGCCGCTGTCCGACGCGGGCCTGACGTCCTACCATGCCGTCGCCGGCCTGCGGCATACGCTCGAAGCAGGCTCCACCGCCGTCGTCATCGGCGTCGGCGGACTCGGGCATCTGGCCGTCCAGATTCTCCGTGCGACCACGCATTGCCGCATTCTCGCGGTCGACATCCGAGAGGAAGCGGTGGCTCTCGCACACCGCTGCGGAGCGCACTTCGGCACTTTGCTGCACGCGGACACCGGCCGTGTGCTCAGGGCGGAGAGCGGAGGCGTCGGAGCGGACGCCGTGCTCGACTTCGCCGGCACCACCGAGTCGTTGGAACTCGCGACGAGCGTGCTGCGCCCGGGCGGTGCACTCGCACTGGTCGGCAGTGGCGGCGGCCACCTGACGGTACGCAAGCCAGGTGCGCTGCCAAAGGGCTTCAGCCTCTCGCTGCCCTTCTGGGGAAGCCGCACCGAGCTCGCCGAGGTCATCGCGCTGGCCCGCTCAGGGGCGATCCACGTCGAGACGGAGCAGTTCCCGCTGTCCGCCGCGACGGAGGCCTTCGAGCGGCTCCGGCGCGGCCGAGTGCAGGGGAGGGCCGTCCTGGTGCCCGACTGAGGCCCAACTTCCTCCGGTTCGCCCACTAGCGTCTACAGAAGGAGAGTTTGGAATGCGCTTTGCCGAAAAAGTCGTGATCGTCACAGGCGGTGCTCGGGGCATGGGCGCCTCACATGTCCGCGGTTTGGTCGCGGAAGGTGCCCGGGTCGCCCTCTGCGATGTGCTGGACGGGGAGGGAGAGGCCCTGTCCAAGGAACTCGCCCACGCACAGTATTGGCACCTCGATGTCACCAGCGAAGAGTCGTGGCAGTCCGTTGTCGGCGCGGTGGAGGACGCCTTCGGCCCTGTGGACATTTTGATCAACAATGCGGGGATCATCTACCACGGCGGGGTCGAGGAGCAGTCCCCTGATCAGTTCCGCCGCATCCTCGACGTCAATCTGGTGGGTGCCTTCCTCGGCATGCACACCGTCCTGCCCGCCATGCGCCACCGCGGCCGCGGAGCCATCGTCAACATCTCCTCGGCGGCCGGCCTCATGGGCTTCGCCGACGGCATCGGCTACGTCGCGAGCAAGTGGGGCGTGCGCGGCATGACCAAGGCAGCGGCGCTGGACCTGGCAGGCACCGGGGTACGCATCAACTCCGTACACCCAGGTGTCATCAGGACGCCCATGGGAGAGGGCGCCACCCCCGAGTTGTTCGCGCAGCAGCCACTGCCGCGTATCGGGGAGCCTGAGGAGGTCACCCGCATGGTGCTCTTCCTCGCCAGCGATGACGCCTCCTACACCACCGGGGGCGAGTTCCTCGTCGACGGCGGGCAGACCATAGGCCGGACCGGTCATGCCCGTGCTTCCGATGCCGGGGCCGGCAGCTGAGGGGGAGTGGCGCAAATGGCCGCCGGTGCCATGCCCGGCGGCCATTTGGACGGTCGGTGCCGCTATACGTCCTTGCGGATGGTGAGAAGTACACCGATTCCGATCACGCACACCGCCATGACGAAGAACGCCGGGGCGAGCAGGTTGCCTGTCTGGTGGACCAGGTAGGCCGCGATGTAGGGAGCCGTACCGCCGGCGAGGACGACGCCGACGTTGTAGCCGATGGCCATGCCGGTGTAACGGACCCGGCGCTCGAACAGACGCGGCCACAGGCTGGCCGCAGGAGCCAGCACCAGCGAGCCGCACGAGAGGAACAGGAGGTATGCCGCAGCAGTAAGGGCCAGACTATGCCGGCCCATCAGCGACATCGCGGGATAAGCGGTCACCAGGAACCCCAGAAAGCCGACCATCACGATGCGACGGCAGCCGAACCGGGAGGCAAGCCAACCCGCCGGCAGCATGACCAGCACGGAGACGAACACAACGCCCGAGGTCATCCAGAACACGTGGGTCGGGTCATACCCCAGGTCGGTGGTCAGATAGACACCGATGTACGTCAGGCCGAGGAAAAGGGCACCGCTCTGGGCCACCGACAACCCCACGGCCTGCAGAAGCGCCCTGCGGTGGGTCGAGAGGACCTCGCGGACCGGGGCAGTAGGAATGTCGCGACGCTGGGCGGCCGCGGCAAATTCAGGAGTGTCCTCGATCCGCAGTCGGGCCCAGAGGCAGAACAGGGTGAGGGGCACGGCCATCAGGAAGGGCAGGCGCCAGCCCCATGCCGCCATCTGATCCTGCGTGGTGAGTCCAGAGACCGCGCCTGCTGCTGCGGCTGCGAGCGCGAACCCGAGGTTGGACCCCATGGGCGTAAATCCACCGAGGAAGGCCCGACTACGAGGCGGCGCCGATTCATAGACGTAGGCGTACGCGCCGACCGACTCGCCGCCGGAGGAAACCCCCTGCGCCATCCTGGCGAGCAACAGCAGCACTGCGGCCGTCACACCGATCTGGTGATACGTCGGCAGTAGCCCGGTGATACTGCTGGCGACCCCCATGCATAGCACCGAGGAGACCAGCGCCCTACGGCGGCCGAACCGGTCGCCGAGCCGCCCGAAGAAGATACCCCCGAGCGGTCGCACGACAAGTCCGGTGCCGAACACCGCGAGGGCAGCCATCACCGAAGCCGTCGGGTCACTGCTCGGAAAGAACTGCGGAGCCATAACCACGGCCAGGTAGCCGTAAATGCTGAAATCGTAGTACTCAATCACCGTGCCGAGGCATCCCGCGAGTATCGCGCGGCGCACGGAACGCGGACTGGGCGGCGCCGGATCCGCCCCTGACCCTGATTCGGCGGACCGTTGGGTGACGCTCATGACCGACTCCCTCCTGCGGCACAGGCCGTTCTCTGCCGACGCCTCGGAGGCTACAGAACTGAACTCAATACAGCTAGCCTCGCGTACAGCATTTCGAAAACGCGCAGTACAAGGCCATGATCATGTAGTGGGAAGGCGGCTGACAGGCCACGATTTGGCCTACGATTCGAACTCGATTTAGTTGAAATGGAGAGGGCGCTGCGACGGGTGCGGCAGCCGCTCGGCCTTCCGCTCCCACCCTGCACCGGCGCTGGAGAGCGGCGCCGGCACCCAAGAGCTACACACTGGCCATGTCAGCAAGGAAGCCGCACCTGCACCAGCCGGAACGGCGCCCTCGGGCACGGCGGTGCAGGCCTTGGCCCCGTCGGCTCCAGCGGATGAGCAAGGCGGTACCCACCGAAGCGGGTTGAGTTGGGCCCCAGTCGGGAACGCCGACGAGCGCAGTTGGCTGCGTTGCGGCGGGAGGGAGGGTACGGCCTTGAACCGCCAGTTCAGGACCTCGCCGGCCAGGCAGTGATCCGTAATGGCGCGGACGTTCTCCGGGGGCGGGCGAGGGCTCTGACGTCGCCTTCGCGGAGGTAGACGCCGGTCGCCGGGTCCTGTGGCCCCTGACCGGCGACCTGCAGAATCGGTCCCTTCCGCACGCCCTGGGAGAAGGCCCAGGCCGGTGCGGATCTCGGTCGTCGGTATCGCCGTCTGACTCATCGTGGTGCTCCTTGTGGGGGAGCGGGTGTCAGGTCAGGCGCAGGGCGGACCAGGCTGTGTTGTCGAGCGCGAGGTGGCGGTCGAGGGTCTCGCGGGTCAGGTCAGTGGGGACGTCCTCCCGGGTACTGAGCGTCGCGGCGGCCACGAGGTGGCCCAGGCGCAGCCCGTTTGCGGGGGTGCGGCCTTCCAGGAGCGCCGCGAGGTAGCCGGCGGCGAAGGCGTCACCGGCTCCGACGGGTTCGACGACCCGGGCGGCAGGGGTGGCGACGAAGGTTTCCTCGCCGTCGGCGCCATACGCCGTTGCTCCGTGCCCGGCGTCCTTGACGACCAGTACCGGGCGGGGGCCGAGCAGGTCGCGGACGTCTTGTGCCGTGTGGGTGCCCCACAGTCTCTCGGCTTCGTCGCGTCCGACGAACACGAGGTCGGCGCCGCGGGCCAGCTCCAGCAGCACGGGGGCAGCGTCGGCCGGGCGGTGCCGCCACAGAGCCGGGCGGTAGTTGACGTCGAAGGAGATGACCGGCCCGGGGACTGCACGGCGGGCGACGAGGTGGGTGACCAGTTCGGCGCAGCTGTCCGAGAGTGCTGCGGTGATGCCGGAGAGGTGCAGCACGCGGGCCCGGTGGAGCAGCGCAAGGTTGGCCAGGCTGGGATCCATGGCGGCGGCCGCGGAGTCCCGGCGGTAGTAGTACGTGCCCGTGCCGTCGGGGCCGGGGTCCTTGAAATAGACGCCGGTCGGCCGTCCCGGGTCCGTTTCTACGGCGGAGACGTCGACGCCGCGGGCGGTGAGATCGTCCAGGACGCGCCGTCCGAACGGATCGTCGCCCACCCGGCCCAGCCAGGCGGCGCTGTGCCCCAGGGCGACCAGGGCACAGGCCACGTTGGACTCCGCTCCACCCACGGCGAGCGCCAGTGCTCTCTGGTGCGCGAGAGGCCGGGTGTCCCAGGGGCTGAGTACGGCCATGGTTTCTCCGATGCACACCACCTCGGCATGGGTCTGCGAGCCGGAGGGCGCGCGGGGAGAAGGGGGCGGGATGAGCACGGGGTTCCTTCTGCGGGTTTTCAGGCAGTGGTGTCAGGACGGAAGGAGTGCCCTCATGTGTCCAGGACACGGTGCAGGAACTGCTGGGTGCGCTGTTCGGCCGGGTTGCCGAAGACCTGCTCGGGCGGGCCCTGTTCGAGGACGACGCCGCCGTCCATGAAGACGACGCGGTCGGCGGTGTCCTTGGCGAAGCGCATCTCGTGGGTGACGACGACCATGGTCATGCCGTCTTCGGCGAGGGAACGCATGACGCCGGTGACCTCGCCGACGAGTTCGGGGTCGAGAGCGGAGGTCGGTTCGTCGAAGAACATGATCGCGGGGTCCATGGCGAGCGCCCGGGCGATGGCGACGCGCTGCTGCTGACCACCGGAGAGCTGTGCGGGGTAGGAGTCGGCCTTGTCGGCGAGCCCGACCCGCTTCAAAGCGGCGCGGCCGCGCTCTTCGGCCTCCACGCGGGAGAGCTTGCGGACCTTCAGCAGGGCGAGCGTGACGTTGCCCAGCGCGCTCTTGTGCGGGAAGAGGTTGAACTGCTGGAAGACCATCCCGACGTGCCCGAAGATCTCAGGCGCGCGCTTGCGGTCGTGCAGTGGGACACCGCCCACCCACACCTCGCCGCTGTCCGCGCGCTCCAGGTCGCACATGATGCGCAGCAGGGTGCTCTTGCCGGAGCCGCTGGCGCCGATCAGGACGACGACCTCGCCCGGCTCCACGTCGATGTCGACGCCCTTGAGGACCTCCAGTTCACCGAAGCGCTTGTGTACACCGGACAGCGAGATCCGCGAGGTGGTCACCGCCTTCTGCTGGGCGGCGGGGTCGGTGATCATCATGCGGTGACAGCCTTTCGCTCCATGCGCCGCACGAGCAGCGACAGCGGATAGCAGATGACGAAGTACAGGACGGCGACAGCAACGTAGGAAGTCGTAGGGTCGCCCACGCGGTCGATGACGGCCTGGCCCTGGCGGACCAGTTCGACATAGCCGATCACCACGGCGATCGAGGTGTCCTTGATCAGGGAGAGGTACTGGCCGACCAGCGGGGGAAGGACGATCGCCCGGGTCTGGGGAAGGATGACGCTCAGGAACGTCTGGATGCGCGGCAGGCCCAGCACACGCGCCGCCTCCCACTGGCCGCGGGGCACCGCCTCGATGCCGGCCCGGAAGATCTCCGCGATGTAGGCGCCCTGATAGAGGGTCAGGGCGATCAGGGCTGCACCGAAGACGGTGATGCCCACGAGGCCCAGGTAGGACGCGCCGAAGTAGAGGAAGAGCATCTGGATCAGCAGCGGTGTGCCGCGGAAGACCTCCAGATAGCCCCGGGCAAGCTGGGCCAGGACCGGGATGCGGCTCGTGCGCACGGCCGCGACGACCAGTCCGAGCAGGGTTCCGGTGGCGATCGCCGCGAGCGACAGAAGTACGGTGGCCCGCAGGCCGGAGACGTACAGTTCGCGGTTCGACCAGATGACCGACCAGTCCATCAGGCCTCCTTCTGGACGGGACGCGCGGAACGCGCCGGCAGCAGACGGCGTACAGCACTGAGGGGGCGGGGTCGCTCGGAGGGACGCAGGGGAGGCTTGAACGCGACCCGCCCGATGAGTCCCGCCACGAGGACGACCGCGTTGGTGAGGACGAGGTAGAGCACCGCGGCGATACCGAAGACCTGCACGGTCAGCAGCGTGCGGGAGTTGATGACCATCGCCGTGCCCGTCAGCTCGGGGACGGAGATGGCGGACAGCAGTGACGAGCCCAGGATGATCTGCACGAGCTGGTTCACCACTGCGGGGTAGACGTTGCGCAGGGCCTGCGGCAGCACCACGTGCGCGAAGGTGCGCAGCGGGCTCAGGGCCAGCACCCGGGCGGCTTCGCTCTGGCCGCGCGGGACGGCCTGGATGCCGGCGCGGAAGATCTCGGTGAGGTACGCGCCGACGTTCACGCCGAGCGCGAGCACGCCCGCCTGCACCGGGCTCAGCCGCAGACCGGCCGACGGAAGCGCGAAGTAGGCGACGAACATCTGCAGCAGCACGGGCGTGTTGCGGATGACCTCGACGTAGACGGCGGCGGGCGCGCGCAGCACCCTGTAGCGGGATCTGCGGGCCAACGCGCCGAGCAGGCCGAGGACGAAGGCGAGCGCGAAGGCCTCGAGCGAGAGTTTCAGGGACAGCCAGGCCGCGTCCAGATAAGTGGCCCAGTCCCGGAGGGCGTAGGTCCAGTCAACGAACATGGGACTCCTCCACGGGGCGGCGGCAGGGGGCCGCCGCCCAACCGGGACTCAGTAGGACGGGTTGAGCGGGAAGACTCGGTCGACGCCGAACCACTTCTTGTAGAGGGCGTTGGCCTGTCCGGAGGTGTTGAACTCCCGCAGCCACGTGTTGACCCACTGCAGCCAGGTGGCGTCGCCCAGCGGAACGCCGATGCCGTTGTACTCCAGTGGCACGACGGAGTCTTTGGTGACCTTGAGCGAAGGGTCCTGCTTGGCCTGGAAGTTGAGGAAGTTGGAGTCCTCGACCATGGCGTCGGCCTGGCCCTGCTTGACGGCGAGCACGGCGGCGGAGGAGGTGTCGTACTCCTGGATCTTCGCCTTGGGGTTGCCGGCCTTGACCGCGTCGCCGTTGGTGGATCCCTTGGTCACGGCGACCGTCTTGCCCGAGAGGTCCTTCAGCGTGGAGATGCCGCTGGACTTCTTCACCAGCATCACCTCGCCCGCGACGATGTAAGGGTCGCTGAAGGCGACCTGCTTCGCCCGCTCGGCGGTGGTGGTGAAGTTGCAGACCACCGCGTCGACCTTCTTGGTCTGCAGGTTGGGGATGCGGTTGGCGGACGTCGTGTCGACGATCTTCACCTTGACGCCGAGGGCGGTGGCCATGGCGGTGGCGACGTCGACGTCGAAGCCCTGCGGCTTGTTGTTCTTGTCCATCGAGCCGAACGGCGGGAACGTCAGACAGCTGGCGACGTTGAGGGTGCCGCGCTTGATGACGTCCTGGAGCGTCGAGGCCTGCTGGTTCGCAGCCGAGGTGCCGCTGGTGGAGCTGCAGGCGGCGAGCGATGCGACAGCCGTCACACCGATACAAATCGTCATCAGACTGCGGGTACCGTGACGAAATCTCATCACATGTATTCCCTTCCGGGAGGTTTTGAGGGTGAGCCTGAGCGGCCGGAGAAGGGGTGATCGCCATCGATCGCCAGCTGTGTTTTGCGATGCAAAATTGCATTTCGCAGAACGTTGGGGAGAAGTTAGCCCGGCGCCCCGTGGTCGTCAACGGCCGATTTCAATATGTGACATTCCGTTTTGCTATGCAGTTCGATAGGGTGCCGTTGGGTCCCCACACGGGACCGGCAGGGGCTGAACACCCTCGCCTCGCATCCCGCAGGAGGAACCGGCGTGGCTTCGCTCGACAGTGCGAATCAGGCCCCTGACGTGCCCGGGGCCCGTCGTAATGCCTCGTCGTCCCTGCGACGTGCGCTGAGCATCCTGATGTACCTGGCCGAAGATGACGGCCATCCGCAGGGGACCTCGCTCACCGACCTCGCCACCGGGCTCCAGATGAGCAAATCCACCGTGCTGCGGCTCGTCGGCCCGCTCCGGGAGACCCGGCTGGTGGACCAGGATCCGGAAAGCGGCCACTACCGGCTCGGGCCACAGAACGCCCTGCTCGGGCAGCTCTACCTGGAACGCCTCGACATCCGGCGCACGGCGTCGCCGCTGCTGCACCAACTCGCCCAGGACGCGCGCGAAGCGGTGCACCTGGTCAGCTTCGATCCCCCCGAGATCGTCTACATCGACAAGGTCGAGAGCCCCCAGGCCGTACGCATGCACTCCCGAGTAGGCGGGCGCCAGCCCGCCTACTGCACGGCCACCGGCAAAGCCTTCCTCGCGCACGCCACGGACGACGTCCTCGCCAAGGTGATAGCGGCCGGCATGCCCGCCCGCACACCGGCCACCATCACCTCGCCCGAGCAACTGCACGCCGAACTCGCCCGCATCCGCGAGTGCGGCTACGCCGTCGACGACGTGGAGAACGAACTCGACATCCGCTGCGTGGCCGCACCGGCCTTCAACCACAGCGGGACCGTCGTCACCGCGGTCAGCATCTCCGGCCCGGCCTCCCGCGTGACACACGACCGCCTCGCAGAGTTCGGAAGGCAAGTCATCGAGACAGCCCAAACCCTCACCGACCGCCTGGGCGGGATCGCTCCGACACCTCGGTGAAAACTTGCCCCTGCCGAGCGCGGCCTGCCACCAGAACTGACGACAGCACGGGGTCGGAGGCCATCCATGTCGGAGGGCCTCCGCCCCTGTCTGTAGTCCTCCTTGACGCCGCTGTTCGTGGACCTGCCGAGGGCCGCCTTCCCTACCGCCTGGAACGGGCAGTCCGTCGTCACATACCAGCCGGGCACCCCCAACATCGCCGCTCTGGTCGTCACTTCGGGCAGGACCTCGTTCTGGGGTAGCGCCGATCGCCAGATGATGACGCGGCTGTTGTCACCCGCGACCTACGCCTCACCGTCCGCGCGACGCAGCGTTGGCGGAAGGCGTGGAGCGAGTACGGACCGCAGAGCCTGGGCTCGAAGGGCTACCGGTTCGCACGGTCCCTCACCGATGCCAAGGTCGCCCAGGTTCCGTGGCATCCGACGCCGTCCATGCCTGGCAACGAGATCTGGCCGTCCGCCAGGCAGGCGTCCGTGTGTTCGTCTAACGGTTGCTTCGCCGGAAGGGACTGCGGCGGTGCCGTACTGTCCCGTGAAGCCGTGGTGAGCTGTTGGTGCTGGAGGTCTCGCGCTCGGCAGTCAGGATGGCTGGACTTGGTCGAAGAGGGCGAGGGCTTCGGCGGGGTCCGGGCTCACGAGGCGTTCCAGACCAGCCGTCGTGATCTTCGCCCACCTGCCGGCCCGTGCCCACATCTGTTCCTCGAAGGCGCGGACGGCCTCGTCCAGATCTCCAGCGCCGGTGGCGATGGACTGGGCGAGTTCGGCGCCTTCCAGCATTGCGAGGTTCGCGCCCACCCCCAATGGGGGCATCAGATGGGCGGCGTCGCCCAGTAGCGTCACCCCGGCGACGTGGGTCCAGGTGTGGGACACGGGCAGGACGTAGAAGGGGCGGTGGACGAAAGCGGTGCCGTGGCGGAGGAGGTCGAGGACGGGAGCGGCCCAGCCGTCGAACAGAGCCAGCAGGCTCGATCGCAAGGCCTCGACGTCGGCCAGGTCCAGGTTCGTGTGCCAGTCCAGCGGCGCGCGGAATTTGGTGTACACCTTCACGTGGCCGCCGCTGTTGCGCTGGGCGACGAGGCTTCGGTTCACGCCATACACAGCCACGGAACCGTCGCCGATCAGCCGGGCGAGGTCAGGGTGGCGGGTGTCGACGTCGTCGAGGGAGGTCTCGATCGAGGTGACGCCGGTGTAGTGCGGCGTCACCGACGAGACTGCCGGGCGGACCCGGGACCAGGCGCCGTCCGCGCCGACCACGAGGTCGAACGTCTCCTGTCGCCCGTCCGCGAAATGGACCAGTACGCCATCCCGGGTCCCCGGCACCACCTGCGTCACGCCCCGGCCCCACTGGACGTCGAGAGGGCCGAGCAGCAGGTCACGCAGTTGCCCGCGGTCGATTTCGGGATTGGCTCGGTCATCTGGACCCGGTCGCCAGTCGCGCAAGACGGTCCCGTCCGCGTCCAGGATGCGCATGGCCTGCCCCTCGGGACGAGACAGCGCCTGGAACTCCGCCAGCAGCCCCGCCTTGTCCAGCGCGAGCTGGCCCAGCCCTTCGTGCAGGTCCAGCGTGCCGCCCGGGGGGCGGGCGTCGGGGGCGGGATCGCGTTCGAGGACGGCGACGGGGTAGCCATGGCGGTGCAGGACGCGGGCGAAGGTAAGGCCGGCAGGACCGCTCCCGACCACAGCGATGCGGTGTCTCATGTCGATACACTGTATTTCCTCAATACGATGCATCGCAACAGTACGATGGGGCCATGACTGTGTGGGACCGGCCGGAGCCGCCGACTCAACCCGTGCCCCTCGACCGGGAGCGGATCGTCGCCGCCGCCATCGCGCTGGCCGACGAGGGCGGGCTGGAGGCGGTGTCGTTGCGCAAGGTCGCCGCCCGGCTGAACGCCGGCCCGATGCGGCTGTACGGATACATCTCCACCAAGCAGGAGCTGTTCGACCTCATGATGGACGAGGTCCAGGCCGAGATTCTCCCCGAGGAGCAGCCCGGTGACTGGCGGGAGGCGCTGCGCATCCTCGCCCACCGCACCAGGCAGGCAGCTCTCCGTCACGAATGGCTGGCCGACCTGCTCGGCGGCCGCCCGACCCTGGGCCCGAACGGCCTCGCCGTGACCGAGGCCACGCTGGCCGCCCTCGACGGCCTCGCCGACATCGACACCGTCATGCGCGCCGTGGAGACTGTCAGCGCCTACTTCACCGGCGCGATCAGGCGCGAGATCGCGAACCTGCGGGCCGAGCGCACCACGGGCCTGTCCAAGCGCGACTGGCAGCGCGCCTCCGGCCCGCATGTGACGAAAATGTTGGCCACGGGCCGCTTCCCGGCGCTGGCCAAGGCCGTGTACGACGGCACGGACGTGGACGCCGAGGCATCCTTCGCAACCGGCCTGGACTGGGTCCTCGACGCCGTGGCCGCCAAACTCACCCGGCCGCCGGCGTGACGCTCAGCTCTTGCCGAATGTGAGCGAGGACGGGGTCGGTGCCCACGGGCCGTGCGGGCTTGCGCCGCCACCACTTCATGACGTTGGAGCTGCCACCGGGGCGCCGGGAGCGTCCGCTTCTTGGTTCGGGGCGTGGAAGGGCCACAAGCCGGCGGCTATCAGGCTGCCCGGAAACCCTGGCGAGCGTGGGGAACTGGGGAACAAGGACCGACTCCGGCGTCCGCATGGGGACGAAGGCCTTGGTGCCGCGATGTCCCTGGCCCATTCAGTGAAGTTCCGGCTGGGAAATTACGCGACGTTCCACCCACCGCTCGGGCAGGGGTGCACGTTCTCGGCCGGCCGCCTTTGTACTTCGGGTAGAGCGCCTCAAAGCCGTCGGCGTTGAAGTTGTGGATCACGTCCCGGACCCGGTCCGCGCTGGTGAACGTCACCTCGGCAATCTTCGCCACGGCCATGCCCTGCACGCCGACAGCAGCACCATCTGGGCCCGCCGCCACGTCACCACCGAACCCGTGCCTGTAGGGATGATCCGCAGCAAACGCCGGCCCTCGTCGTCATCGATCTCGCGGACGCGTACTCGCTCAGCCACCGCACAGCTTCCCTGCCGCGCGCTGCCGGCACGTGTTCATTCCGTCGGCGTGCCGATCCGCAGCCGGTTGCCATCAGGGTCGCGCAGCTCGATCTCACGCGCCCACGGAGCGTCCTTCGCCTGCACACCGAACTCGGAGGCAATGGCCTCGACATCACGAATGCGGAGGTAGACCAACGCGTCGGGGCGGGCGTCGCCCCTGTGCTCCGACAAGAACAACCGCATCCCGCCGCGGGCGACCTCGACGAACGCGGGAAGTCCCGATTCGAAGCAGTGTTCCCACTGCTTGGCGAACCAAGTCGCTCGTATCAGGCGACCGCCGCCGCAGCGTCCTCGACGCGGAGAATGGGAATGACTTCCTCGTCCATGAAGCCATCGTCGCAGACCGCCCACCTGGTGAAAGGCCAACCGGCACAAGTCCTCGGCCTGGAAGGCGCACTCACCCAGGAACGCGGCAGGGCCGATGACTTCGAGCAGAAGAGCTTCAAACCGTTGCAGCTCCTGGAGGAGCGCGACGATCGAGAAGCTCCCGCACCAAGCCTGACGGCCTTCGCCGGGCCGGTGACGAGATTTGACCAGTTCCAGCCATGTCAGGTCGCGGACTGCGGCCGGGACGTGGGTGGAGTCGGTGCGCTGCGTGGTGCGCTCGCGCACGGGTTCGGCCGCCTTCAGGCGCGCGCGCCAGATCGAGAAGACGTCCGCGCGGTCGTCTTGGGCGAGGCGCTCGCGGAAGTCGGCCGGCACGCTGTGATGGAAGCCGGGATCGTCCAGGTCCAGGGTCAGGGCGTACTTGAAATCGATGCGGCAGCGGACCGCTTCCGCTGCCTGACGGCCCGACAGACCGCAGCGACAGAGGTCGTCACAAGATCTTGGAGGGATGGCCTGGTTGGGCGTGTGAGGGGTTCCGGCACCGGTCCCTTGCCCGTCATGGCAGAGTCGTCTCGCATGATCGATAATTTCGCGAAAGAGTACCTGCACAGCGATCTGCGAGAGATGCGCGAGGCGGTCCTCTGGAAGCTCGATGGGCTCGTTGAGTACGACATCCGACGCCCCCTGACCGCGACTGGAACCAACCTTCTCGGCCTGGTCAAGCACTTGTCGATCTGGGAGTCCAGGTACTTCGGCGAGGTTTTCGACCGACCGTTCCCCGAGCCTCTGCCCCGGTGGGACAACACCGGGGAACGTGGCGCCGACATGTGGGCGACCGAACAGGAGACGAGGAATGAGATCATCGACCGCTACCGTCGGGTGTGGGAGCACTCAGACGCGACGATCACCGCCCTCGCCATCGACTCCCTCGGCTACGTGCCCTGGTGGCCACGACCCAACGTGAAGCTGTTCAACATCCTGGTCCACATGCTTACCGAGACCAGCCGGCACGCCGGGCACGCCGACATCCTGCGCGAACAGCTCGACAACTCGACAGGGACAACAGCCGAATACGCGACTCAGCAGCACGACGCGGCCTTCTGGGATGCCCACCGAGCGAAGATTGAGCGAGCTGCCAAAGCAGCTGGCGCCAAGCCTGATCACGCCAGTTCCACCAAGAGTTCGTCGCACGGGGCTCTGTAGAACTCGTGACACGACCACGATCCGGCCTTCTTGAGGCGACTTCAGCAGATGAGGCTGCAAGCCAACGAGTGGAAGACGCCGTGGAGTTCAAGGCGCCGTTCCCAGCGCACGGCGAGGCGCTTGAAGTGGTGGAGTAGGGCGAAGGCCTGCTCCCATCCGGCCTACACCTCCCGCACCTGCACCGAGTGCGGGCACATGGACAGAGCGAACCGGGTCTCGCAGGCCTGGTTCGCGTGCCGGAACTGCGGATTCGTTGATCACGCAGACCGGAATAGCTCCCGCAGCATGGCCCGTCAGCCGGGCTTCCCCTGTCTGCCGGGCATAGTCGTCCAGTGTGAACCCCGGCCCCGGAGCGGACAGCACGGATGCGCTCGGCGGCGACTTCAACAGCATGCCGGCCGGCATGTTCTCGGCCCAGCTCGCCATCGGCGAGCCGAACACCCTGACGCTCAGGCCGCGCGCCTTCAGATGCGCGGCGGTGGACAGGCCGTACGGGCCCGCCCCAATGACAACCACAGTCTTGGACATGGTCCTGGACATGAATGGAATTCCCCCTGGCGCGGTGCCCTTGAGCAGCCGCGCTCCGGTATGGCAGGTCCGATCTTCAATGCACGCCGAAATGCCGCCGCGAGTCCCGGACGTGACGCAGCGCCGTGCGCCGTACCGTCGATCAGACTGAGAGCAGCAGGGAGGGGCAGGGCGGACCGCGCCGGACCACGGCGTCCGCGAGAGTACCTGAATCGGACAGTCGGGAGCCGTCCTGGGCCATGGGCGCTGCCCGGTACCGGCTCCGCTGAGGCCGAGGGGAGCGGTGACCGGCGCGAACAGCTTTCGCATCAACTCGCGCAGGTTCTCCCACTCGCGCCCAGCCGCGTGCAGCACACGCCGTCGGCAGGTGTCGACGCCGTGCAGCAGCACCGCGCACAGTGCGGTCAGCGCGACATGGGCGACCACCACGGGCCAGCCGGCATGGACGGCGGTCGGCCACACGGCGTGCGCCGGAACAGTGACCGTGTCATCGGCCCTTACGAACCAGTAGCCCACGACTGCTTGAGTCCCGGCCGCGAGCATCAACTGCCGCAACAGCGGCTTGTCATGGCCCGCGTCCGGCAACGCGACACCGAAGAGGAGGCATGCCGCGAGCGCGCGCACGCCCCATGAGGGGCCGGAGTCGAACGCCAGGTGGTGGACGGTGACGGCCACCGCCTACCCAGCACGGAGAACAGCCCGGCCGGGACAGTCGTCACCGGCACCACACGCGGCACCCAGCCGCGGTGGCGTACACAGGACACACGCGCCGAATCCCCTGTGACCCGCTCGTCATGGGGCAAGAAACCTGCTCATGTCCCAACGCATCCGCCGCCAACAGGATGGCACCACCGTGCGGCACCGCGAAGCGGCATTTGGGCGCGGGATTCACCCGACCCGGTGATCGCTCGAATCGAGGTGTCCGGCGCCTGCGGTCTGGTCCGGAACCTCTGCAGGCTGCGGCTTCCCAGCCCTCCAGGTTTGCAAGGAGACGTTCGACGAGCGGGCCGAGCGGCAGTCCCTTGCCGGGCGTTTTGCTCATGACTGATTACATTGTGCGCTTATGGCGGCTCGGTCGGTGGTTCCCGGCAGCAGCCGCTCCGTGTCACCGACCGGGGCGGCGCTCATGGTGCTGCTCGCCGCGCTGATGCACCTGCTGGCATGCGCCCACGGGCCGGCCACGACGGGAATGGGCCACCCGGACGCCATCCGTATCGTCCCCGCGGCCACCGGGCAGGCCTCCGGACCCATCGACCGCGAGCCGTCCTTGGAGCAGAGCGGGGCGGCAGAAGACGACGAAGTGCACTGCTGTGGCAGGGACGAGCCGACGGTTCAGCGCCCGCGTGACGCGGTTCTGGCTGTGCCCGCAGTCCACGACGCCCTGACCGCCGAACACCTCGGCACCGAGTCGGGGACCGCCCTGTCGCCACTTCAGACATCGCCCCATGGACCCGACTCGGCCTCTGCCGGGCACGTGCGTGCCCGTCTCGGCGTGTGGCGGACCTGATCGGCCCCATGCTGCGCTCACGCCCATGGCCACGGCGCGGCAGCCGATCACCTCCGCATCTTCCCCCTACGCAAGGCCGGTCGCTGTTCACGGCACCGGCCGCAGGAGAAGCACGCCATGAACCACCCCAGCATGCCCACGTCCCCGGCTCAGCTCCTCACCGACGCCAAACGCCCGACGCACACCCCGGCCGGTCTCGTCGGCGACACCCCCGTCCTGTGGATCGGCGCCCCCTTCACCCCTGCGGGGTGCGGCTTCTGGGCCAAGCTCGAAGGCCTCAACCCCGGCGGCATCAAGGATCGCGCCGCCCTGCACATGGTGCGCGCCGCCCGTGAGCGCGGGCAGCTTCTGCCCGGCGCCCGCATTGTCGAGTCCACCTCCGGCACTCTTGGCCTCGGCCTGGCCCTCGCCGGGGCCGCGTACGGCCACCCGGTCACTGTCGTCTCCGACCCCGGCATGGAACCCCTGATGACCGGTCTGCTCACCGCGTACGGCGCCGAGGTCGACGTAGTCGACGCTCCGCATCCCACCGGGGGCTGGCAGGAGGCCCGCAGCCACCGGGTCGAGGAACTCCTCGCAGTCCGCCCCGACACCTGGTGCCCGGATCAGTACAAGAACCCCGACAACGTGGCCGCCTACGCCCCGCTCGCCCACGAACTCATCGCCCAGCTCGGCCGCATCGACACCCTGGTCGTCTCGGTCGGCACCGGCGGCCACTCCGCCGGCATCGGCTCCGTCCTGCGCGGCTACTTCCCCCACCTGCGCCTGGTCGGTGTGGACACCACCGGATCGACCATCTTCGGCCAGCCCGCCACCGCACGTCTGATGCGCGGACTGGGCAGCAGCATCTACCCCCGCAATGTCGCCTACGACCTGTTCGACGAGGTCCACTGGGTCGCCGCCCCCGAAGCGGTCTGGGCCGCCCGCCGCCTGGCCCGTGACCACTACGCCACCGGCGGCTGGAGCGTCGGCGCCGTCGCGCTCGTCGCCCGCTGGCTCGCTCGCACCCTGCCCGCGGAGAGCCGGATCGTCACCATCTTCCCCGACGGCCCACAGCGTTACGTCGGCACCGTCTTCGACGACACCTACTGCCGCGAACACGACCTCCTGGGCCACCAGCCCGCCGACGACCCGGACGAGATCGCCCACCCCGGCGACCGGGTCGTGACCTGCTGGACGCGGAGCACCCACATCAGCGATCCCCTCGCCACGGCTTGCCGACCCGACACCGATACACACGTCCTTGCAGGAACCGCCCGATGAAGACCCTGTGGCGGCAGACCCGCTCCTTCCCGCCCGCCGCACGGCTGTTGATGGCCAACCAGTTCGCCATCAACCTCGCCTTCTACATGCTCATGCCCTACCTCGCCGCCCACCTGGCCGGAGGGCTCGGTCTTGCGGCCTGGGCGGTCGGACTCGTCCTGGGCGTACGCAACTTCTCCCAGCAGGGCATGTTCCTCATCGGCGGCACCGTCGCCGACCGCTTCGGCTACAAGGCCCCGATCATGGCCGGCTGCCTGCTGCGCACCGTCGGCTTCGGCCTGCTGGGCTGGGTCGACAACCTGCCCGCCCTGATCGTTGCCTCGGCGGCCACCGGATTCGCGGGCGCCCTGTTCAACCCGGCCGTGCGCGCCTACCTCGCCGCTGAAGCGGGAGAGCGACGCGTGGACGCTTTCGCCACCTTCAACGTCTACTACCAGGCCGGCATGCTGCTTGGCCCGCTCGTCGGACTCGCCCTGCTGGCCGCCGACTTCCGCCTCGTGTGCACCGTCGCCGCCGCCATCTTCGCGATTCTGACCGTGCTGCAAGGGCGCGTGCTGCCCGCCCGGCGGGGTGAGACGAGCGACTCCGCGTCCGACAAAGTGCTGGCCCAGTGGCGCACGGTCGCGGCAAACCGGCCCTTCCTGCTCTTCGCCACCGCGATGATCGGCTCGTACGTCCTCACCTTCCAGGTCTACCTGGCCCTGCCACTGGCTGCCACCAAGGCCCTGGGTTCGAAGGGGACTTGGGCGACGAGCGGACTCTTCGTCGTCTCGGCCGCGGTTGCCGTCGTCGGACAACTCCGGCTCACCGGCTGGGCGAGGCAACGCTGGAGCCCGGCCCAGGCCCTGGTGCGCGGACTGGCCGCGATGGGCCTGGCCTTCCTGCCCCTTGCTCTCACCCCGCCGGACATCCCCGTCGCCGTAGTCACCGCCCTGGTCGTGGCAGTGACCCTGCTCGCGGCCGGCAGCGCGATCGTCTATCCCTTCGAGATGGACACGGTCGTCACGCTCTCCGGCAACCGCCTCGTCGCCACCCATTACGGCCTTTACAACACCGTCTCCGGCCTCGGCATCACCTTCGGCAATCTCGCCATCGGCGCCCTGTGGGACTTCGCCGAACGACACGACGCCCTCTGGCTGAGCTGGTGGGCCCTGGCCGCCACAGGGTTCGCCTGCGCGGCCTCCGTCGCTGAGCTCGCACGCAGCGGACGGCTGGCAGCGCGAGAGGAAGAGCGGCTCGTTCCCGTCTGACGCCGCAGGATGGAGGTGTGGCCGACGCCGTACGCGGACGGCCACACCTCCTTTGGCGATGGGTCAGCTCTTGCCGAGCATCTTGTTCATCTGCTTGATCTCAGCGGTCTGGGCCGTGATCACGTCGTCCGCGAGCTTGGTGGCGGGACCGTACTTGCCGTCGGACTTCTCGGTCTTGGCCATCGTGACGGCGCCCTCGTGGTGCTTGACCATCATCTCGAGGAACATCTTGTCGAACTCCGTGCCGGAGGCCTTGTCCAGCTTGTCCATGTCGTCGCTGCTCATCATGCCGGGCATGGAGGACGACGTGTCGTGGTCCATCCCGGGCATGGAGGACGACATGTCCTCGGGGACTTCCTCGCCCCACGAAGTGAGCCAGCCGGACATCGTCTTGATCTCCGGGTCCTGCGCTCCCTTGATCTTCGTGGCGAGGTCCTTGACCTCCTGCGAGGAGGCTCGGTCGGCGGCCAGATCGGCCATGGCGATGGCCTGACGGTGGTGCTGGATCATCTCCTTGGCGAAGGAGACGTCCGCGGCGTTGTGGGCGCCGGCCTTGGCCGAGGCGGTCGCGGACGGGCTGGAGTCGGAGTTCATCGACCCCATGTCGTGACCGCCGCTGTCGTTGTCGCTGCCGCAGGCGGCGAGCACGAGGGCGGCCACACCGGCGGTGACAGTGAGGGCGGTACGACGGACAAGGCTGCGGTGTGCAGTCATGGTTGAGCTCCTGCGTTCGGATCTGGTGAAGGGCATGCCGGTGCACGGCGCCGCGTCCGCAAGGGCGTGCGGCGGTGTGCGGGCCGTTCTAGATCCGCAGGAGTTGGAGTTTTGAGAGTGAGGGCGGGGCGCGACCGCCGTCAGGGCCGCTGCCGAAAGGAGAGGCGCCCGCAGACGGCTGCTCGGCGCACGACGCCACGTCGGGCAGCAGCACCGGGACCACCAAGGGAGTCCCGGCGACGGACGCGGAGGCGCAGGTCGCGTCCGCATGGTCGACGTGGCCGCTGCAGCCGCCGTCATCGTGATCGCATTCGCCCGGCAACGAGGCCCTGACATCCGTGTGCGCAGCCGCTGCCATCCGGTGGTGCCCGGAGTCGGCCGCGCCACCGGGGACCGGCCCGAGGCCGTGCATGCCGAGCAGGCCCAGCAGAAGAGCGCACACGAGCAGCACGCAGGACCGCAGCGCCAACTGCGGTCGGGCGAGCTGTCCGGGGCCTGTCACGGCCCCATCGTAGGCACGGATCATCTGCCCCTTGCATCCCGGACGTCACCGGAGTAGACACGGATGGTGATACCCACCCAGGGTATAGCAGGCTCGGATGGGAGGAACCGTGTCCGGCGTACTGACGACCGAATACAGCGTGTCCGGCATGACGTGCAGTCACTGCGAAAACGCCGTGAAGCAGGAGGTCTCCGCACTCGAATCCGTCGTCGACGTGCAGGTCGACATCCCAACCGGCCGCCTCACCGTGACATCCGCCACCCCACTCGACGACACCCAGGTGCGCGAGGCGATCGACGAAGCGGGTTACGAACTCACCGGGCGGCTGTGACCCCGCCCTTACGCCCCCGAAGCCTCGCAGATCAGCCGTCTACTATGGCCCTGCGTACTCGCTTGCGCATTCGGTGGCGAAAGGAAGTCGGGGCCATGCGGCGGCTGGGGGACCTCGAGGCGGAGATCATGGACCGCTTCTGGACGTGGAACCGTCCGGCGACGGTGCGCGAGGTCGTCGACGACATCAACAAGACCCGTCCCATCGCCTACACCACGGTGATGACCGTGACCAACATCCTCTACAACAAGGGCTGGCTGCTGCGAGGCAAGCACGGCCGCGCCTGGCTGTACTCCCCGGTCCGCAGCCGCGAGGCATACGCGGCCGCACTGATGGAGGACGGCCTGGGGGAGAGCAAGGACCGCCCCGCCGCGCTGGTGCACTTCGTCGAGAGAATGTCCGAGGAAGAGGTGGCCGCCCTGCGCAAGGCCCTGCGAACCGTGGGACGACAGGCGAAGCCGTGAACGCGGCCCCCGTGCTGCTCGGCTACACGACGATCGTGGGCTTCGTCGCGCCGCGCCTGCTCCTTCGCGCAAGCTGGCCGTATCGGGCCCCCGCGCTCGCGGCGGCCGTGTGGCACACCCTGATGGCCTCGTTCGCGATCGGTGCCGCGCTCGCCGCGTACAACCTGGCCATGCCCACCGAGCACCTGCACGCGGGACTCACGGGCCTGCTGCACACCTGCGGAATGCACGTCAGCGCGGGCGAGCCCGACCTCGGCACAGCACATCCGCTCGCCGTCGCCCTGCCCGCCGCCATCGGCATCGCCCTGGTCTCGAGCTTCGCCCTCCACGTCGTACGAGCCCGCAGGGCGCGGACACGGCACCGGGAAGCCGTGGACCTGGTGGGCCGCCACTCCGCCGGCCTGTCCGCCACCGTCCTGCCGTACGGCATCCCCGCCGCCTACTGCCTGCCCGGCCGCCACGCCCGCATCGTGATCAGCGACGCGGCCGTACGGGAACTCACGCCAGAGCAGATCGGCGCCGTACTGGAGCACGAGCAGGGCCACATTGCAGGGCGCCACCACCTGGCCCTGGCCGCCGCGGAGGCATTCCACTCGGTGTTCCGCCGGCTGCCCCTTGCCCGCCATGCCCGGGAACAGACGGCGCTTCTGCTGGAGATGGTCGCCGACGACCGTGCGCTGCGCCGTCACTCCAGCGAGGCGCTGGCCACGGCGATGTACGAGATGGCCGTCGCCCGCACGCCAGCGGGTGCCTTCGCGGCGGGTGGGCACACCGTCCTGATCCGCATGAAGCGGATCCTCGGCCCGCGCCAGGCCACTCACCCCGCCCTCTGGGGGTGCGTGGCCGCGGCGACCGTAGCGGTCCCTCTGCTGCCGCTGCTGGTCGCCTGTCCACTCGGTTGACCGACAGCGGGTGAGGCCGCTGTCACTCCGCACCCGGTTGTGACTCAAACTACTAAGCTACTAAGTTCTAACGCGCTTGCCGCCACGCTGCGGCACCGCCCCGACGGCCGCATCCCGTCCCTCGGTACACAGACGCGCAGAGGAGACACCTCACGATGGGAACGCACCGTCGGCCGAAGCCGCCCAGTCCGGCCCCGGGGAACAATGGAACAGCCGTTGGCGCTAAGGGATTGATGGCTCTTCACAGATGAGGGTGTAGCTGCGGGCCTGGCTTGCGGGTCTTGGGCCACCCCTCTTGCTGTCGTTGGGAGTTTCCACCCCGAGAGCGCAGCCTTGCACGTTTGGGCCCGCTGCTGAGACCTCTTGTCGGGCCGTGCTGATGCCAGGCTGATCGAGGTGGGTCAACACATCGAGACTCCCTCCTTCGGTGTCCGCCCCGGGATGCCCCGGGATGCCCCGCGAACGCCCTTGGTGCCGACGGCCTCGATTGCGTAGGCATCAGCTCCTTTGGTCGCGGCGGGACTCTGTCGAGGTCGGCGGGACTCAGTCGTTGGTGGACGCCCCTGGTCCAGTCGCGGCGTACCGGGCGGCGATGGTGCGGACGGCCTCGTCGACTACCTGAGCGACGCGTTCGGCGCTCACCTCCCAGCCCGGCACTAGGAGTGTCGGCCAGAAGACGTAGTTGGAGATCATGCCCAGGAACTGGGTGGCTGCGAGGTCCACGTCCTCGACCCGCACCGTTCCCGCCTCGTGCTCAGCCAGGAGGTAGCTGCGTACGGACTCGAAGTAGGGCATCTTCCCGTGCGAGAACTGCGCATGGGCCAGCTCAGGGAACCGCGGCAGCTCGGCGATGACGATCCTGAACAGGTCGGTCATCTGGGCACGGCCCAGCAGCGCGGCGTAACGGCGACCGATGACGCTGAGCCCGTCAACGACGTTGCCTGCCGGCGGAGGATCCTCCTCGTCAGCGGTCGACCAGGACTCGGTCACGATGGCGTCGAACAGGGCAGCTTTGCTCGGAAACTGCTTGAACAAGGTGGCCCGCGAAACGCCCGAGCACTCTGCGATCCGCGCCAGCGACGTCCGGTCGTAGCCCAACTCGAGAAACAGTGCGGTCGCGGCCGTCACGATCAGCGCGCGCTTCTCCTGGGCGACGCGCTGGTGATACGTCGTCACGACTCTGCTCATGGGCCGAGCATACGAGGTGAGTGGCTTGACTCGCCACTGCCGCCGACCTAACGTCAAGGGGATGGTGAGTCGCCCGGCTCACCACTGGCCGCCGTTCATTACTGGTGATCCCGGTCATTCACCCCCGTACCGAAGGAACATCTGATGCCCCGCTTCGACAACCAGACCGTGCTCGTGACCGGTGGGACCGGCGGCCAGGGCTCGAGCCACGTGCGCGCCTTTCACGCGGAGGGAGCGAACGTGGTGATCGGCGGCATCGACGCGGAACGCGGCGCCGCTCTCGCCGACGAGCTCGGGACCCGCGCTCGCTTCGCCCGCCTTGACGTGACCGACGAGAGCTCGTGGTCCGCCGCTGTGCTGGCCGCCGAGAGCGCCTTCGGCGCCCTGAACGTGCTCGTCAACAACGCGGGCGTGCAGAATCCGCCTGCAACAATCGAGAACACGGAGCAGGCCACGTGGTCGCGCATCCTCGACGTCAACCTCACAGGGACCTTCCTCGGCATCAAGGTCGCAGCCCCCGCTCTGCGCCGCGCAGCAGGGGGAGCCATCGTCAACATCGCCTCGACCATGGGCCTGGGCGGCACGGCCCACTACGCGCCGTACGTCGCCAGCAAGTGGGCCGTGCGAGGCCTCACCCAGACGGCAGCACTCGAGCTCGGCCGCGACCACATCCGGGTGAACACCATCCACCCCGGCGTGATCGCGACCTCCTTCATCCTCGAACCAGCAGCCGGCGCAGTCGCGGCAATCGTCGACTTCTACTCACCCGAGCCGTTCGCCATCCCCCGGCTCGGGGAGCCGACCGACGTCAGCCGTCTTCTCCTGTTCCTCACGTCTTCGGACGCGTCGTTCATCACAGGGTCGGAGTACGTCATCGACGGTGGACTCCTCCTCGGCCCCGCCCTTCAGGCCGAGACCGCATGAGCACTCCAGACACGACCGGGTCGAACGACTCCGCACGGGACGCGTCTTTGTCCCACCTGCCCCACCACATCCGACGAGCCATCGAGATCACCCCCGCCGCGGGCACCCGAGAACGGATCATCGACATCACGACGCTGGGGCGCCGCACCGGCCGAGCACGCCGCATCGAGATCTTCTTCTACCGAGCTGCGGGCACCACTTACCTGTGTAGCGGCGCCGGCGGTGCCGCGACCGACTGGCATGCGAACCTTCTCGCCAATCCCAACTTCACCTTCCACCTCAAGAACGGGATCCGTGCGGATCTGCCTGCACGGGCCACGCCTGTCACCGACCCAGCTGAACGTCAGGCCGTGCTGGCGGAGATCGTGGCGGATCTCAATCAGCCCCACGACCCCGGCACCATCCGGCCGACTCGGCTCGAAGACTGGGCTGACAGTCGGCTGATGCGCATCAGCTTCCGCCATCGGCCGTGATCGCGGATCCCTCGACAGATGACCTACTCCCAGGGGCTGGGGTGTAGTCGCGGCCAGAGCGGCTCTTCGCCAGATGAGGGTGTAGCCGGCGCGGCGATCCCATATGGATGTCGAGGCTTCCAGAGGGAAAGGCTCCTACACGCTCATCCTGAAAGAACCGCCACGTGCCCGACGCCACCGTCGGTGAGCGCATAGACGCGTTCGCCCACCCCGATCCGACAGCCTTTTGCCGCCTCGACGAGCTTGGGCCCGTCGTCACCGGCCAGCGCCCCGAGCCCGAGCGCGCAGTCCTCGCGTGCCGGGTCGTCGAACCCGACCGTTGGTGTCACCGCTGGTGCGGGGCGTGGGCCTTGATCTGGCGGGCCAGCGCGAGCGCGGCCTCGAACTGGGGCCGCACCCGTACCCGGGTGCTGATCTTCTCGGAGAACACCTTGTCGCGCGGGATGCCGTGCTTGGCGAGGGCGTCCAGCTGCGACTGGAGTTCCTGGGTGAGAGTCGAACACCTCGCGTACCCGATGCGGATGTCGGCGCTCGGGGCGTCCGGCGCGAGGGCGAGCGGGACGGGGGTGCCGGGGCGCCAGGGCTGGCCGGGGCCGCGGTCGGCGGGGGTGGGCACGCGCAGGAGCTTGGCGAGTCGGGGCACCTTGGTGAAGCGGCCGGTGTGGTAGGTACCGGCGACCGCGCCGGAGCGCGAGCGGCACGGAGAGCCGGGGTCGGCCTTGCAGCGGGGGCAGGGGTGGCGCTCGACCTCGTCAGCGTCGCTCGGGGAAGCCTCTCGAGGGACTGTCATGCCCGTGGATGCTGTCACAAACGATTCTCAGAAGTACCTCGAACCCACCTTTGAGTGAGAACGGGTTTTGCGATCCGGACCGGCACTTTGCGATCTCCGTGCAACTCTATTTGATCTTGCTCGGGCAAAGGGCCCCCCGTTTATGCGAACCCCTCGACGTCGGAGGTGCCTCGGGCGGACCCCCGGTCGCCGCCGCGGCGATGTCCGTTCTGGCGGCGCGCAAGCCTGCACTGGCCGCCCCGCTTCACCCGTGGTGGCGCAGCGAGGCGAATTTACTAAGGTTGATTTATAAGCTAGCCTTAGCATATGAATGATGATCTGGCCCCTGACGAAGTCGCCTCGGTCCTGCTGGCCAGTCTCAGCGTGCTGGTGCGACGGGTGCGTCAAGTGCCCATCGACGGCGGACTCACGATGCCCGAGCGGACCGCACTGTCGCACCTGGACCGCTCGGGCCCCACCACCTCCTCGGCACTGGCCCGCCAGGCGCAGATCACCGCGCAGGCCATGGGGGCGACGCTCAGTGCGCTGCGGGCCCGTGGTCTGGTCGAGCGCCGCCCGGATCCGAACGACGGCAGGCGCATGGTGCTGTCGGTGACCGAGGCCGGTCTGCAGGCGCTGAAGGACAAGCGCAACGCGCGGGCCGAACTCATCGCCCGGGCCCTGACCAGCGGCGCGTTCACCCCGGCGGAGCTGGGACACATCGCAGCGACCGCGCCGCTGCTGGAGCGGCTGGCCCAGAACATCTGACGCCGACGGAACCGAGGGAAGCACGCTGATGACGGATCCTCCCAAGACGCGCGCCCCGCGCCGCCCGGCCGGTGACCGGTACAAGTGGATGGCGCTAACGAACACGACCGCCGCGGTCTTCATGTCCGCGCTGGACGGCTCCATCGTGCTGATCGCCCTGCCGGCGATATTCCGCGGCGTGCACCTGGACCCGCTGGCTCCGGGCAACATCGCCTATCTGCTGTGGATGATCATGGGCTACCGGCTGGTCCAGGCTGTCCTGGTGGTCACGGTGGGCCGCCTGGGAGACATGTACGGCCGAGTCCGGATCTACAACTCCGGGTTCGCGGTCTTCACTGTCGCGTCGATCCTGCTGTCCTTCGACCCCTTCGACGGCGGGCACGGGGCGATGTGGCTGATCGCCTGGCGGGTGGTGCAGGCCGTGGGCGGGTCGATGCTGGCTGCGAACTCGGCCGCGATCCTGACGGACGCCTTTCCCAAGGAGCAGCGCGGCTTCGCCCTGGGAATCAACCAGGTCGCCGGGCTGGCTGGGATGTTTCTCGGTCTGGTCGCCGGAGGGCTGCTGTCGGCCTGGGACTGGCGGGCGGTGTTCTGGGTGAACGTGCCTGTCGGCGTGTTCTTCACGCTGTGGGCCTACCGCACCCTGCGGGAGACCGGCAAGAGCGGTGGCGGCCGGATCGACTGGTGGGGCAACATCACCTTCGCGGTGGGCCTCAGTGCGGTTCTCATCGCGGTCACCTTCGGCCTGCAGCCCTACGGCGAGCACACCATGGGCTGGACCAACCCGCTGGTCGACACGCTGATCGCCGGCGGACTGGTCCTGCTGGCGGCATTCGTCGCCATCGAGAACCGCGTCTCCGCACCGATGATCCAATTGAGTCTCTTTCGTCTGCGGGCCTTCACTTTCGGCAATCTGGCGGGCCTGGGCATCTCGATCGGCCGGGGCGGGATGCAGTTCGTGCTGGTCATCTGGTTGCAGGGCATATGGCTTCCGCTCCACGGCTACGACTACGGCGACACGCCCCTGTGGGCCGGCATTTTCCTACTGCCGCTGACCGCCGGGTTCCTCGCCGCCGGCCCGGTGTCCGGCTACCTGTCCGACCGGCTCGGCTCCCGGGGCCTGGCCACCGGCGGCGCGCTGCTGTTCGGCGCCAGCTTCCTGGGCCTGATGCTGCTGCCGATCAACTTCAGTTACTGGATCTTCGCCGTGCTGATCGCGCTCAACGGCATAGCCAGCGGCATGTTCGCCTCCCCCAACTCCTCCTCGATCATGGGCAGCGTGCCCGCACAACTGCGCGGTGTCGCCTCCGGCATGCGCTCCACCTTCCAGAACTCCGGCACCGCCGTCTCCATCGGCGTGTTCTTCTCCCTCATGATCGCCGGGCTGGCCAAAAGCCTCCCGCACTCCCTCACCACCGGCCTGCAGGAGCAGGGCGTACCGGCCCACGTCGCCACTCAGGTCGGCAGCCTGCCCCCGGTCTCGTCCCTGTTCGCCGCCCAACTGGGCGTCAACCCGATCCAGCACCTGCTCCAGCCCAGCGGCACCCTGACCCACCTGACGATGGTGCAGCAACAGACCCTGACCGGACGCGAATTCTTCCCGACCCTGATCTCCGGGCCTTTCCACTCCGGCCTGGTCATCGTGTTCGCCTTCGGCGCCACCCTCGCCTTCCTCGCCGCGCTCGCCTCCCTGTTGCGCGGCACCAGCCCCACCGCCAAGACCCCCGGACCACGAACGGCTGCCGGCGACACCCTTGGCGCTGCGACCGACGACGGGACGGAAACGACGCGGGCGGAGGCCACCATGCGCCCTGACCCCGGAAACTAGCCGATATCCGCAGGAGAAACACTCATGGCACTGACAGTGATCGACCCCACGCCCGCGCTCGTCGTGATCGACCTGCAAAAGAGCATCGTGGCGGCCCACACCGACAGCCAGGCGACTGCCGCCGTCAAGCAGGCGACCCACCTGAGCACCGAGTTCCGGCGGCACGGTCTGCCCGTGGTCCTGGTCAACGTCATCGGACGCGCGCCGGGACGCACCGAGGCCCAGCGGTCGGGAAGCAGCACCGCACTGCCGTCCGGCTGGGCCGACCTCATCGACGAACTCAACGTCCAACGGGCCGACCACCTGATCACCAAGCGGCGGCGCAGCGCATTCCACGACACCGGCCTCGACACCCTCCTGCGGGACCTGGGCGTCACCCAGACCGTGCTCGCCGGAATCGCGACCAGCTCAGGCGTCGAGTCGACCGCACGCTCGGCCTCCGACTACGGCTACCACGTCGTCCTGGCCACCGACGCCATGAGCGACCCTGATGCCGATGCCCACCGCCACAGCGTCGAACGCGTCTTCCCGAAACTCGGCGAGACCGCCACCGCCACCGAAATCATCGACATGATCGAGGCAACGCGATGACCCTGCTGGGCCGCATCCTGAACAACCGCAGAGCAGGCGAGACCCACGCGGCATGGAATCTGCCCAATTTGCAAGGTCCCGAGCTGCTGACCCTCACCAGTCGGCACTTCGGCGACGGAGGCTCCATTCCGCTGGAGCACTGCCTGAAGAACATCGGCGGCGACAACCTGTCCCCCCACCTGGCCTGGAACCCGCCGCCGACTGGCACCGCCCAAATCCTCCTGGTCATCGAGGATATCGACGTCCCCCTGGCCAAGCCCGCCGTGCACTGCGCCGCCCTGATCGACCCGACAGCCGGACACCTGCAGCCCGGTGCCCTCGACGCACGGCAGCCGGCCACCGGAGTGCAGCTGCTGCGGTCCACCATCGGGCGCGGATACCACGGTCCAGGGCCCATCAAAGGCCACGGGCCACACCGCTACACCTTCCAGTTGTTCGCCCTCGCGACCCCCGTGGACAGCACCCCTGGCACAGCGCCACCGAACCGGGCACGGCCCCGCGCCCTCCTACCTGCCATCACCGCACCCGTCCTCGCACGTGGCCGACTGACCGGCATATTCGAACGCTGACCCCCGCCCCCGGGCCCCACACAAGCGGCGTGCCCGGGGCTGAGGACATCCAGGCACCCAGGGACTCGGCGGCGTCAACCTCGGCACCTGCTCTCTCGCACGTACACGGCCTGGGCGTCGACCCGGCGGACGGGCGCGTGTACGTCGCCACCCACGACGGCCTGTACACGGTCGCCAAGGGGCAGAAGCCGAAGCTCGTCGGCGACCGCCGGGACGACTTCATGGGCTTCATGGTGACCGGCAAGAACACCTTCATCACCAGCGGACACGGCGCCGAAGGCAGCGACCGCCCCGGAAATCTCGGCCTCATCCAGAGCAGGAACGCTGGCCGCGCCTGGACGTCCCAATCGCTGTCGGGGGAGGCCGACTTCCACTCCCTGGACTTCGCGAAGGGCACGCTCTACGGGTACCAGGGCGGCCGGTTCCGGGTCGGCACGGACCTCAAGGAATGGGACGACCGGGGCGACGCTGGAGGCCCTGGACCTCGCGGTCAGCCCCTCGGGCGACAAGCTGCTGGCGACGACGGCCGATGGCGCGGCCACGAGCACCGACGGCGGCCGAACTTTCCGTAAGAGCGCCGGTCCGGTCCAGGCGTTCGTCTCGTGGCCCGCGCGGAAGTCCCTGTTCGGCATCGACGCGTCCGGAAAGCTGAAAACGAGCCCGGACGGCGGCGCTACGTGGAAACAACTCACGACCGTGCCCGGCGGACAGCCTCAGGCGCTGACTGCCATGGACGCCGACCACATCCTCACCCCGACGATGGCAGCCGTGTACGAGTCGCGCGACGGCGGCAAGACCTTCACCGAACTGGCGCCGCTCGCTTCCTGAGTTCTCCGCCGCCGTCGGTCAAGGCTTCGCCATGTGACACCGGTGCCTGAGCGGGCGGGAGTTACCCGACGTACTAAGGAAGTAAGGAGAACGCCCCGGCGAAGGAAAACTTCGTGATCCAGCAACGCATCGTCCTCCTCTCGGCCGCAGGGCTCGCCTCGGCGCTCTTCCTGGGGGCATGCGGCAGTTCGAAGGACCAGCGAGCCCCGGCAGCACCACTCCGGTCGCTACGGCCGCCTCGGAATCAGGGACCTCCGCACCGGCCGGCAGCGGTGACTCCGGCAGCGGGCACATGGCCACGACCACCATGCTGATGGCCAAGGCGGCCAAGGGCATGGGCAACATGGTGACCGATGACAAGGGGATGACCCTCTACCGCTACGACAAGGACCAGCCGACTCCGTCCAAATGGACATGCGCGGGTGAGTGCACGAAGACGTGGATGCCCGTCGTGGTCCAGGACTCCGTACAGACCATGGGGGTCGAGAAGAGCCTTCTGGGCACGGTCCATCGGGACGGCATGAAGCAGCTCACTCTCGGCGGCTGGCCGCTGTACCGGTACATGGGCGACACGAAGGCCGGACAGATGAACGGCCAGGGCAAGGGCGAGGTGTGGTATGCCGTCACCCCGTCCGGCAAGAAATCCACCATGGCGAGCTGACCTGCGGGTTTCCTCGATTGGCAGCAAGGGCGCACAGTTTCCAAGACATAGCGTTACGGAGCTGAACGGGGTGTACCGACAGCGCCGCCGCGTATACTGACGGGGTGCCGAAGCTGTGGACCGAGACGATCGAAGAGCACCGGCGTACGGTGCGCGACGCGATCCTGAACACCACGGCGGAACTGGCCGCCGAGCGCGGCGTACGGTCGGTGACCATGTCGCAGATCGCCGAGCAGGTCGGCATCGGCCGGGCCACGCTGTACAAGTACTTCCCGGACGTCGAGACGATCCTGCTCGCCTGGCACGACCGCCAGATCGCTGAGCACCTGGGCCAGCTCGCGGAGGTCCGCGACCAGGTCGACGGAGCCGGCGAACAACTCGAAGCGGTTCTCAGGGCGTTCGCTCACATCTCACGCCAGTCCCGCGGGCACCACGGCACCGCATTCGCGGCCTTCCTGCACCGGGACGAGCAGGTCGCACACGCCGAGCAGCAGCTCCACGGCATGATCCGGGACCTTCTGGCCGCAGGCGTGCACGCCGGCGACTTCCGGGACGATGTCGCACCGGACGAGCTCGCGACGTACTGCCTCCACGCCCTTTCGGCAGCTGCCACCCTGCCTTCCGATGCGGCCGCCGACCGCCTCGTCGCGGTCACTCTGTCCGGGCTCCGCGCCGGGAACCTCGTAGCGGACGATCCGAAGCCCACGAGTCGACGCGCACGCCCCCGCCATCACGGCCCCGGCCCACAGCACTCCGGCCACTGAGCTTCCCCGGCTGTTTGCGCAGCTCCGCATTGCTCTGGCAGCGGACTCCTGAAGTGGACGCTTGCGCCGGCTGAGGACTGAGCAGCGCATGCCAGGTGGTCACTTGATGTGGCGGCTGAGGCGGGTCGTGGCGTAGAGCAGGTACTCCAGCGGGCCACGCCGGAACCATCGCGTCCAGACGGTCGCCAGCAGCATGGCGGTCGCGATGAACGCGAGCAGCGCGATCAGAGCCGGGAGAGTCTCCTCCTGCATGCCGACGATCCAGATGGCGAGGACGTGCAGGACGTAGGCGGTCAGCGAAACCATGCCGACCGCTGCGACGGGGACGGCCAGACGCGTGAAGCGCGGCAAGCGGTCGGTAGCGGCGACGCACGCGGCCACGACGACGAGCGCGACGCGCGTGTTGCCGAGGATGGAGAAGGTCGTCTGGCTGTGCGGCGTGGCCACCAGCAGCCAGGCCGGGGTGTCGCCTTCGAGGTAGCCGACGGTGTCGGACCACCAGGCCGACGATGCCGAACCTCCGTCCGTGGCTGCGGCGACGGAGGTGAGGGGGTGCGGTACGAGGTGCAGGGCCAGCCATGAGCCGCCGTATCCGAGCACGGCCAGCGCGCCTCCGGTCAGGGCCAGTCGGGAACGGATCGTGCTTTGGGCGAGGTCGAGCTTGGCGACCGCCATGCCTGCGATCATGAACGGCATCCATATGGGTACCGGGTACTCGCCGGTGAACAGCAGCTCGAGCAGGCCGTCCGTGTCGCTGATCCGGGCCAGCGGGTCCCACGCGATGACTGTGTCCGCCCAGCTTCCGCTGTCGATCAACTGGTGGATCACGTACAGCACTTGGGGAGGATCAGCGCGACCGCGACCGCGGCCGCGATGACCGCGAGTGTCCGGGCATGCAGCCGGTACAGAGGCAGGACGACGATGAAGATCAGCCCGTAATAGGCGAGGATCACATCGACGTCGGTGTCCAGGGCGGTCAGGGCGAAGCCCAGCGCGATCAGAACGAGCGAGCGGATCAGGATCCTGCCCACCGCCTGCCGGCCCGCACGCCCGGTCCGCGGGTGCGGGCGACCGGTGATGAGCACGAGCGAGAAGCCGGCGATCAGAGCGAAGAGTGCGGAGGGGCGGCCGCGTGCCAACTCCGACAGGAAGCCCAGCGGGCCGCCCACGGTTGGTTCCGGGCCGACGTGGGCGGCGTACATGCCGAAGACCGTGAGACCGCGGGCCAGGTCGATGCCGATCACCCGTCCTGTCGACGGTGCGGAGGAGGCGGTGGAAGGCACGCCCTTCTGCAGGGCAGGTGCCGCGGCCACGGCCGATGAGGTGTTCTGTGCATGAGCTTCAGGGTTGCGGGGTCCCAGGCGGCAGCCCATCCGGCGGGCGGCTGAAGGTGCCCCCGCCGACTGGCCGGAGAATGGGCTTCCAGCACATCCTTGACTGCGCGGACGACATCGAGGTCGTGGCGGCGGTCACCGGTGGGCAGCCGGGTTCAGGCGGCCCTGGTTGCCGAACGTGCGGGCCTGCTCAGGCCGTCACGGGACCAGGAGGGCGGATGAAGCCCCGTCGCATGCCTGCTCCGGTGCTCGATGCCGTGCTCGTCGCGGCCTCGTTCGGCCCCACGGCCGACGGCGGCTACGAACTCCGCCTGGAACTTCCTGTCCGGGGTGAGTCGTGACCCGACTTGCGCTTCCGGGTGTGCAGGTGACCGTGGCGGGCGGCCAGAGTCCCGATGCCGATGACCTTCGCGAGGACGACCACTAGAACAACGGCACCGGCGCCCCAGCCCAGCCACCGCGAAGCCGCCAGCACGGAACCGCCGAGTACCAGGTGCGCGACGATGATCAGCCCCACGATTCCGCCGACCACTCCGAAGGGCCAGCGCCGTTGTGCGCCCGTTGGGTGCTGTGTCTCCTCCCGCGGCTGAGACCCTTCTGCTGGGTCGGGTTCGTCCGTCTGCAAGGCGGTCGTCTCAAGCCGTTGCCAGGTGACGGTGAGGCGATCGCGCCTGCCGATCTTTTCGAGGCGTGCGGCGACGAGCTCCTGGATCCGCTCCAGGTCTTCCTCTGCGTCGGCCTCGGCTCGCAGCGTCAGCGCGTCTGCGGTGGCCTGCATGGTCCACTGGCCCAGGCTCACACGCACGGTCCCGTGGGTGTCCGACCACTCGACGTGATGCACCTTCGGTGGCCGGTGCGCGTCACCGCCGCTGTGGGGGCGTGCCTTGTAATGGGAGTGCCGGCCCATCTGTTGGGCGTGGCGGCAGAGTTGGACGAGGTAGCGGCTCGCGCGCTCGGTTTCGACTCGGGCTTCCGCGGTCAGCATGGTGTTCCTCTCCGGGCCTCTCACTGGGTCAGGTCCTGGTGAGGGCGACGAGCCAGGCCCGGATGCCGTCCGGGTCGGTGGTGATGTCGATCGTGCTGGGTTCGATGGAGTCGATACGCCATCCGTCGGCGAATGAGGCCTCGATGTCGTCCCGTGCGAGCTTGTGCACCCGTCCCCACTCGCCGGGCTGCCGGTCGCTGAAGCACAGCATGAAGTAGCGGCCGCCCGGCCGGATCACCGCGCGCAGGCTGTCGACGTAGGCGGCGCGGTCGGCGCCGCCGAAGATGTGGGAAAGCCCGCAGTCGAGCACGGTGTCGAAGGTTTCCCGGAGATCGGCCAGCTTCAGGGCGTCCCAGTGGAGGAACCTCGCCGTGCGGCGCCGCTCGCGCGCCTTCTCCTCAGCGGTGCGTAGGGCCCGGGAGGCGAGGTCGACACCCGTGGCGTCCAGGCCGAGGCCTGCGCACATGAGGACGTGCTCGCCGGTTCCGCAACCGACGTCCAGTACCCGGCCATGGATGACGCCCGCCTCGGCGAGCGCGAGGAACGCCGGTTGCGGCCGGCCGATATCCCAGGGCGGCGGGCTGGCGTACAGGTCGTCGGGCCCGGACGGTTCCGCGGAATCGGGGTGGTGGTGCGGGTGAGGGTGACGGAGTGAGCCGGCCATGCCGGTGTCCTTCCCGTTGCGTCTGGCATCCCGGGTTCTTGTCCGGCTGCTCGTGACGACCACAAGCTTTATCGAGACAGAGTGTCTCTGTCAATCCATGTTGTTTTGATCATGACGTCGCGTATGGGGCTGCGGTGTCGCTCCGGGCTGTCAGGCGGCTACGCGTACGGGGTCGCGCGGGGTGGAGGACTGAGGAGCTGTCCATACGGCATCCGGGCGGGTTCGTCGGCAGCCGACGAACCCGCCCGGACGGCGAGAGTGAAGGTCAGGCCTGGTAGGCCACGCTTGCCATCATCCCGGCCTCGCCGTGGTACGCGTTGTGGCAGTGCAGCATCCATTGGCCCGGGTTGTCCGCGTCGAAGAAGACGGACAGCTCCTTCTTGGGCAGCACGATGGCGGTGTCCTTGCGCGGCCCGGAACCACCGAGCTGGTACGTGTGGCCGTGCAGGTGCATCGGGTGCCACATGTCGGTGCCGTTGACGAAGTCGAGCCGGACGCGCTGGCCCTCCTCGATGAGGATCGGGTTCGCCTCCGGGTCGTTCATGTCGAACGGCCTGCCGTTGATGGCCCAGTTGTACTTCGTCATGCTCCCGGTCAGCTTGATCTGGTGCGTGACGTCGGTCTTGGCGGACTTCAGGCGTACGTCGTCAGCGGCTTGCAGCTGAGACGCCGTCATGATCATGCCGTCGAGTTCCTTGGGGCGGACGGTCACGGACGGCTTGCTCCCCGAGCCCGTACGCACCAGGGCCAGTCCGTTCGCGTTCTTGCCCTCGGCCAGCGCGACGAGTGGGAAGACCCCGTCGCCGAGGGTCACGAGAATGTCGTACCGCTCGCCCATTCCGACCAGCAGGGCGTCCACCTCCTGGTGCTGGACCGGGAAGCCGTCGGTGTGGGTGATGGTCAGCTTGTGGTCGCCGAGGGCGACCCGGTAGGCGGTGTCCGAGCCCGCGTTGATGATCCGCAGCCGCACCTTCTTGCCGGGCTTGCCGGTGTAGATGTCCGGGTCGGTCGCCACCCGGCCGTTGATCAGGTGGTGCGGGTACTTCACATCACCGGCGTCGCCGCCTAGCAGGTCGCTCTGAGCGCCCATGAGCATGAACTTCATCGACATGCCGCCGGAGGAGGGGGATGCGGTGGGGGAGGGGGACGCGGAGTCGCCGCTCATGTCCATCCCGCCCATGTCTCCCATGTCGTGGCCGTCCATGCCGCCGGAGCTGGGGCTGCTGCTCGCTCCCATGTCCATGCCGCCCATGCCGTGCTTGAGTTCGGCGAAGACTTCGTCGGGCGTGCCGGTGACGCCGTCGACCCAGTCGTCGAGGAGGACGACCCATTCGTCGTCGTAGTCCAAGGTCTCCTTGGGGTCCTCGACGATCAGCGGGGCGTAGAGGCCGCGGTCGAGCTGGACACCGATGTGCGGGTGGAAGAAGTACGTGCCCGGGGCGTCGGCGATGAAGCGGTACGTGAACGTGGAGCCGGCCCGGACGGCTGTCTGGGTGGCGGGCGGCACGCCGTCCATGTCGTTGCGCAGCGCGATGCCGTGCCAGTGGATCGACGTGGTCGTCTTGTTCGGGAGCTGGTTGGACAGCTCGGCGACCAGGGCGTCGCCGACGGACAGCCGGACCTCCTTGCCCGGGGTGCGCCCGTCGAAGGCCCAGGTCTTGGGCATTACACCGCCGCCCAGGTCGATCATGGCGGGGGCCGCGGTCAGGGTGAGCTTCTGCTGCCGCCCGGTGCTGGTCCGCTTCTTGTCGGCGGCCGCGACCGCCGAGCCGGACGGGTTGACCAGGGCATTGCCGCTGCCGGAACCGGAGCCATTGCTGCAGGCGGCGAGCGCGCCGGCGCCCGCAACTCCCAGCCCGGCGAGCAGGACGGAGCGACGGTTGATGCTGTTCATGGGGTTGTGTCCTCTGACTCGAAACTGCCGATGTGGTCGCGGAGAGACGGCACATCGCGCGCCGTCCGGCGCGGCCTATATGCGCAGTTGAGAGAGGACCAGGAGATCGGGTGGGGCGCGGTCGACCGCAGCGGCGCCGGGAGTGCGCCCGGCTGCGGCCTGCCGCAGGTTCATCAGCGGATCGAACGCGGCCTGGGCGGGTGCGGCGAGCTGCACGGAGGCGACACTCGCCGCGGTGCAGTGCTGCATGGTCGGCATGGCGCACGTGCCGTCGTCGGCGCTGTGCGCGGATGCGCCCGAGACGGACGGTGGCGTCCCGGCCGGCATGGCGTGAACGGCGTGAGCCATGTCCGGCATGGAGGAGGTATCCATCGCGGGCGTCTCGTGGTGGACGAGTACAGCCAGCGCGACGCACAGGGTGAGGAACACCCCGTACGCCCAGCGGACGGCTATGCCGCCGCGAGCTGACCGAATCGTCATGCGCTCCGCCTGTCTGCCGTGATTGCCGGACAGCATCTTACCCCCAGGGGGTACCTGGTGCTCGGCACTGGTCCTCCCGTCGGCCGCGCCGGTTCACCACTGGCCTCCTGAACGCCCTCCGACCCTGCGACGTACTAAGGGCGTTAGCAGTGATGGTCCATCGGGATGGTGAACATGGCAACTCTGGCGCTCAGTTGGACCGTGGCGGTGGTCGCCGTTCTGGTGGCCGCCGTCAGTGCGGTGCGGGTGATGACCACCAGTGGCGAGATCCGGTTCGCGGCGGGCGGCGACCTGCTGATGGGGCTGTGCATGGCTGCCATGGCGCTGCCGGCGACAGTGGGCTGGTATGCGGGTTACGGCATGTGGTGGGCGGGGGTGTTCGGCATCCTCGGACTCGGGGGCGTGGCGATGGCGGTCAAGCACGCGCGCGCGTGCGGGTGGAGAGAGGGTCGTCACTGGGTGCATCTCGTCGTGGGCAGCGTCGGGATGGTGATCATGACGCTCGCCATGACGAGTACGTCGTCGGGGCCGGTGCTGGCCCTGGGCAGCTCCTCCATGACGCACATGCCGGGCATGGAGAACATGGCGGGCGCGACCAGCGCGCACGGGATGGCCGGCGTGGAGTCCATGGAAGGGATGGGCTCGATGCAGGGGATGGACATGCCGGGGATGGCGCATACCGTTGCCGACTCTGGTTCCTCCGCGGGGTCCGGTTCCGTGTGGCGATTCGTGATCGCGGGGCTCGCCGTGTACTTCCTGCTGTCGATCGGCGCGTCGGTGTGGGCGAGGGCCAGGGGCGCCAGTCGGAGCCGGCGGGGTGCCGACTCGCGGTTCGGCTGGGTTCGGTGGCTGCTGGCCATGCCGGACACGGTGCTCGTCTTCCTGGCGTCATTGACGCTCGCGGTGTGGGGCAGGGCAAGGTCGGCGGAGCGGTCCGAGCGCGGTCGGCGCCGCAAACTCGGAGCCGCGCCGGACGCGGCGCTGGCGGCGCACATCGGCATGGGCGGGACCATGTCCGCGATGCTGTTGATGATGGCCGCGTGATCGCCGGGAGTCGTTGACCGGATCGGCGACGGGGGCTCGATCCTGTATCGCCTTCACACCAGCGCGCGTGCTGCCCTTTGCGGAGAGGTTCGTGTGAAGGGCGCCACAGCTGGATGGAATACCCCCAGGGGGTATAGTGTTCTCGTTGCCGGGAGGGGCCGGGGAACGACGCCCTTCCCGGAGAGCGACCTACGCGTCTACACCCCGAGGGAAAAGCCATGACTACTGAGACGAACTCCGGCTCCTGCTGCGGCACCGGTTCCTGCGGCTCCGGCGCCACGGTCGACGTCCAGGGCGTCGGTGTCACCACGGTCTACAAGGTGTCTGGGATGACCTGTGGCCACTGCGAGGGCGCGGTCTCCCAGGAGATCTCCGCGCTCGACGGCGTCACCGCGGTCACGGCCGTCGCCAAGACCGGCGAGGTGACTGTCATATCCGCCGCCCCGCTCGACGAAGAGGCTGTCCGCGCCGCCGTCGACGACGCCGGCTACGAGCTCGTCGGCCAGGCCTGACGGCTCCGCCGGGGGCAGGCCCCGGCAACGCGCAAACCCTCCCCGCGCCGAGGCGTGCCGCTCCGCTCATACGGACGCCGTACGCCCCGGCCTACCCAGGAGATACGCCCATGACCAGCACGGCTCCCGAGAAAGCAGTCCCGGAGGCACCACCCGCGCCCGCCCATGAGGTCGAGCTCTCCATCGGCGGGATGACCTGCGCCTCCTGCGCCGCCCGCATCGAGAAGAAGCTCAACCGCCTGGACGGCGTCACCGCGACCGTCAACTTCGCCACCGAGAAGGCGAAGGTCGCGTACGCGGGAGGCGTCGAGGTGGCCGACCTCATCGCCACTGTCGAGAAGACGGGCTACACCGCCGAAGAGCCGCCCCCACCCGCCACCGCGACCGAGGGAGAGACGCAGACCGCCCCGGCGGCGGACGGCGAGCTGCTGTCGTTGCGACAGCGTCTGTATGTGTCGCTCGTGCTCACGGTGCCCGTCGTCCTGATGGCGATGGTGCCGTCCCTGCAGTTCGACAACTGGCAGTGGCTGTCGCTGACGCTGGCCGCACCTGTCGTGGTCTGGGGCGCCTTCCCCTTCCACAAGGCCGCCTGGACGAACGCCCGGCACGGTGCAGCGACCATGGACACCCTGGTGTCCATCGGCACGCTCGCCGCGCTCGGCTGGTCGGTGTGGGCGCTGTTCTGGGGCGACGCCGGGATGCCCGGCATGCGGCACGGCTTCGAGTTCACCATCTCCCGCGGCGGCGGCTCATCCTCCATATATCTGGAGGCCGCGGCCGGCGTGACAACGTTCATCCTCGCCGGGCGCTACCTGGAGGCGAAGTCCAAGCGCAAAGCGGGTGCGGCGCTGCGGGCACTGCTGGAGCTGGGCGCAAAGGACGTCTCCGTGCTGCGGGGCGCCAAGGAAGTACGCATCCCGGTCGCGCAGTTGGCCGTCGGTGACCGTTTCGTCGTACGGCCCGGGGAGAAGATCGCGACCGATGGCGCCGTCGTCGAGGGCGCCTCCGCGGTGGACGCGTCCATGCTGACCGGCGAGTCGGTGCCGGTGGACGTGACGGTGGGGGACACGGTCACCGGGGCCACGGTCAACGCGGGCGGTCGGCTCGTCGTCGAGGTCACCCGGGTCGGCGCGGACACCCAGCTGGCGCGGATGGCCCGGCTTGTGGAGGACGCGCAGAACGGCAAGGCGGAGGTGCAGCGGCTTGCCGACCGGATCTCCGGGATCTTCGTGCCGATGGTGCTGCTGATCGCTGCCGGTACGTTCGGAGCGTGGCTCGGAATCACCGGCGACACCGTCGCCGCGTTCACCGCAGCCGTCGCAGTCCTGATCATCGCCTGCCCATGCGCGCTGGGGCTCGCCACCCCGACCGCGCTGATGGTCGGCACGGGGCGGGGCGCCCAGCTGGGCATCCTCATCAAGGGCCCCGAGGTCCTGGAGTCCACGCGCCGCGTCGACACCGTGGTCCTCGACAAGACCGGCACGGTCACCACAGGCCGGATGCAACTCCAGGACGTGTTCAGCGCACCCGGTGTGGATGAGAACGAACTGCTGCGGTTGGCGGGCGCGTTGGAGTACGCCTCGGAGCACCCGATAGCGCAGGCCATCGCGGCCGGTGCGGTCGAGCGGGTGGGAAGCCTGCCGGTGCCGGAGAACTTCGAGAACGTCGCCGGCCTCGGCGTCCAGGGTGTCGTCGACGGTCACGCAGTGCTCGTCGGGCGCGAGAAGCTCCTGCGGGAGTGGGTCATCGAATTGCCCCACGAGCTGGCCGAGGCCAAGGCCGCGGCGGAGGCCGAGGGACGTACGGCGGTCGCCGTGGCCTGGGACGGCGAGGCGCGCGGCGTCCTCACCGTCGCCGACGCGGTCAAGGAGACCAGCGCCGAAGCGGTGGCCGAGCTCCGCAGGCTGGGCCTGAAGCCCGTCCTGCTGACCGGCGACAACCAACTCGTCGCCGAGTCCGTGGCCAGGACTGTCGGCATCGACGAGGTGATCGCGGAGGTCCTGCCGCAGGACAAGGTCGACGTGGTCAAGCGACTGCAGGGCGAGGGCCGTACGGTCGCCATGGTCGGCGACGGCGTCAATGACGCGGCCGCGCTCGCCACCGCCGACCTGGGCCTGGCGATGGGCACCGGCACGGACGCGGCCATCGAGGCGGGCGACCTGACCCTCGTGCGCGGCGACCTGCGCGTAGCCGCGGATGCGATCCGCCTCTCGCGTCGGACCCTCGCCACCATCAAGGGCAACCTCTCCTGGGCCTTCGGCTACAACGTCGCGGCCCTGCCGCTGGCCGCCTTCGGCATGCTGAACCCGATGATCGCGGGCGCCGCGATGGCCTTCTCGTCGGTCTTCGTGGTGACCAACAGCCTGCGGTTGCGGTCCTTCAAGTAAGCCCGTGAGTAACACCGTTGAAGGAGGCGCCCGGGCCTTCCGCCCGGGCGCCTCGGCATGAGAGGTGTCCAGACGTTCCGGCCTCGGCCTGGCAACTCAGTTGAAGGTCAGGTGCGCAAGAAGCGGGCGACGGCTTGTGAAGCCTCGGCCACCTTGTCCCGCGCCTCGTCCCCTCCCGCTGTGACAGCCTTCTGGACGCAGTGCTCGAGGTGGTCTTCCAGCAGGTGCACAGCCACCGCCTGGAGGGCTTTGGTGGTGGCCGCGACCTGGGTGAGCACATCGATGCAGTACTGGTCTTGCTGCACCAGGCGCTGCAGACCCTGGACCTGGCCCTCGACGCGGCGGAGCCGTTTGAGGCTCGCGTCCTTGTCATCGTGATATCCCGGCGGCGCCTGTTCCGCCGCGCTGGGCTCCAGCTGCTCCATACGCCGGAACAGGATCCGTCTCGGCCACGGCACCACAGCGCGGACCTTCGCACACCCGACTCCGCGGACGGTGCTGCCGTCGACGATCCGAGGACCGTTGCTACTAAGTTAATTAGGACTCAGGGTGGTGTCGGCCGCCGACCGGAGGTCAAGGTCGGGCGCTCTCCGTCGCCAGGTCCGTCGGCCAGTGGGCTCGACCTCAAGGAGTAGTCCTCATGCGCGGTCAGCGTCCTGAACGGGGTGCTCCTCATGTCCGTATCTCCCATAGAGGGCCTCTCGTGGCAGACGGAGACAAGCCCGGCGGCTCGCGAGTGGACCCCGAAGGGGATGAGCCACATGGCGATCTCGACACGAGTTGCACTCCGTACGACTGCGCTGGCGTTCTCCGCCGCTCTCGTCCTGGCAGCCTGCTCGAACGGAGGCGGCGGCGGTCAGGCGAACGAATCAGGAAGCGCCGCCACGAGCAAGGCCGGCTCCGGTACACAGGTGACAGTCACCGAGACCGAGTACGGGCTGAAACTGTCCCGGAACTCCTTTGCCCCGGGCACCTACACCTTCACCGCCGACAACACCGGAAAGGTCGCGCACGCCCTGGAAATCGAGGGGCCCGGTATCCCGGAAGCCAAGACCAAGACCATCCAGGGCGGTGAAAAGGCAGAGGTGACGGTGACCCTCAAGAAGGGCAGCTACGAGCTGTACTGCCCCGTGAGCAACCACAAGGGGCTCGGCATGGAGCAGCGGATCGAAGTCGGCTGACACGCCTCGGCCGCCGCCTCATGGGCGCTCCGGGAGACACGGCGTTGATCGCGGTGTCGCACGTTCCGCCGACAGCGCGTGATTGGCATGATGCGTCACGGCGGTGACCGGGTGCGGAGCCCGTCACGGGAAGGGGCCGAGTGGAGAGTTCCGACTGGCAATCGGTACTGGTGCTCCTGGTGCTCGTCGTCGCGGCGATCGTCCTGTTGCACGCCGCCTCGATTGCACTGCGGGCGGTCCGCGAACCTCTGCAGACAGGCCCGTTCAGCGGAGGCCTCGCACCGCAGGAGCACGCTCTGTCCCGGTTCCACGTCCGCTGGTACCCGGTCACGATGATCTTTCTCGCCTTCGACATGGAGATGCTCTTCATGTATCCGTGGACGAAGGTCGTCTCGGCCGAGTGACCGACTGATCTCACACCTACCCGCCAACACCCCGACTGCGAAGAGCCGATGAACGTCGCCGATCAGTAAACGTAGACGTACTGATTGAGGACGTTGATCGAAGGCGACGGATGGCTCTTGGTGGTGCCGTTGGGGTGCACCCAACGCGACAGATGTGTCGCAGGCGTAGGGCCTACTTGGATGTACCGAGGGTAACGATCACTCCGCTGATCTGGGGTTTTTGCGCTGGTTGGCATTGAAGCGCGCTTTCTTCTGACGATTCCCGCACGTGTTCATGTCACACCATTTGCGGGTGCGGCTTTGGCTGGTGTCGAAGAATGCGGCTTGGCAGGTTGGTGAGGCACACAAGGCCAATTTCCCGTCTCGTTCGCCCGCGATGATGCTGATCGCGTCGGCGGCGATCACGCTGAGGGCATCTTCCACGCAGGAAGCCGAGCTGAGCCGCCATCGCCGCTTACCCTCGGGCGTCAGGATCGCCGGGGCCCGACCCTGAGCGCTGCAGTCATTGATGACTTGGACAGCAGACGCAGGCAGAGCGTCCTGGATCGCGGCCGCTGTCGCGGCGGCGTGAATCGACTCCCTCAGCTCCCGAGCGAGGTCGAGCTGGGCAGTGGTGCAGGAGTCCACGGCGAGGCCGTTCACCGCCAGCCAGTCGGCGAGCCGGTGCGGCGTGGGAATGCGCTCCACAGCGTCGCCATGACGCTCCGACAGAGTCCCCGTGAAGCTGGTCGCCAGCACATTACCGAGGCGGAAGTCAGGGAACCCAGCACGCATGGAACCACCTTAGCCGGTTGCAGGGTGGCTCGGAGAACTGCTAGAACCGCCTTAGACGGTTCGCAACAGTTCGTAGCCGGTTCCACGATGGCCAGGAGGTCTCATGCCCCCTCTAACCAGCGACGTGCAAGCCTTTGAAGCCCACGCAACTGACGCTGACCTCGACGATCTGCGCGCGCGACTGGCCGCGGCGCGACTACCGGAGGCTGAGACGGTCTATCGCGCCGAGCCCGACCCTCGCCGATGGGAACAGGGCGTTCCTCTCGCCGATCTCGTCGGTGTCGTGAACTACTGGCGCACCGGGTACAACTGGCGGTCGTTCGAAGCGCGCCTCAACCGGATCGGCCAGTTCCGCACGACCATTGATGATCTGGGAATCCACTTCCTGCACCGCCGATCCGCGCGCGCAGATGCCACTCCTCTGATCTTGACGCACGGCTGGCCAGGCAGCATTGCTGAGTTCATCGATGTAGTAGACGAGCTGGCAGATCCGAAAGATGCAGACGCGCCGGCGTTCCACGTCGTGGTCCCGTCGCTACCAGGCTTTGGGTACAGCGACAAGCCGGCCACCACCGGGTGGGGAACCGAAAGGATCGCGGCCGCATGGGTGGAACTGATGGGAAGGCTCGGCTACGGCAACTTCCTGGCCCACGGCGGCGACTGGGGAGGCAATATCACCACGGTTCTCGGCGGCAGGTTCCCGGCGCACGTTCTCGGTATCCACACATTGTTCGCGGAGGCGCCGCCCGGGTTGACAACGGACGGGCTGATGGCGGCCGAGCGCAAGTGGACCGAGGAAACCCGCGATTTCTGGCGCCACCGCGCGGCGTACGCGAAGCAGCAGGCGACCCGACCGCAGACCATCGGCTACTCGCTCGTCGACTCACCGGTCGGGCTTCTTGCCTGGATCCTTGACAAGTTCGCCGAGTGGTCAGACACCGAAGACAGCCCGTTCGAAACGATTTCTATAGACCGCGTTCTTGACGACGTCACCTTGTATTGGCTGACGCGGACCGGCGCATCGGCGGCCCGCATTTACTACGAAAGCCACAACTCGCTCGATCCCGAACTTCGGGTCGACGTCCCGTCAGCAATCACTATGTATCCCCGCGACATCGAGAAGTGTCCGCGCCCCTGGGCGCAGGAGCGGTACCGACAGATCGTCCGATGGAGGTCGCCCGAAAACGGTGGACATTTCCCATCGCTGGAGGTTCCCCAGTATTTCGTCAAAGACCTGCAAGAGGGCCTCGCGGCAGTGCTGGCCGCCAATCGGTGAACGCGGCTGGGTGCCCGCACTCGATCACCGCCTGATTTGGCTGAAGGCGTTGCCCGACGGCTTCCAGACCGAGTTCATCGAGACGGCCGAACGTGGTCAGACCGGGCGCAGCGAAGATGGCGTGGAGCATGTCGAGGTCTTTCGGATGGGCAGTGTAGGAACTTCCATCCTGGAAGACCTCGACGCCTACCCGCCAACACCTCCGACTGCACCCTCTACTGCGAAGAGCCGAATCGGCTCTTCGCAGTAGAGGGTGCAGTCGGGGTCTGTCGGTTTTCGAGGTCGCCGACACGGATTTCAGGCTCGGCTGCACTCCTGTCCGAGCGCGACAAGACGTGCGCCGCGGAACGAGCTATGCACCCTCGTTGTCACCGCGCAGGGAATGGATCATGCTCTGCAGGATCCGGAACGCGTCTGACTGCTCGGTCTCGGTCAGGCCGGTCAGCATTCTGGCCTCGACGGAACGGACGGCTGCGCTCGCCTTCTCGAGGCTTCCTCGGCCGCGAGGCGTGAGCCGCGTGGGAAGCACCTTCCCGACGGGTGCCTCCGCAGGCCTGGTCACGTAGCCGTCTCGTTCCAGGGCCTGGAGTAGCACGTTCATCGTCTGCCGTGTCACGAACGCGCCCCGCGCGAGCTCGGAGTTCGACAAGCCCGGTCGTTGCGCCAGCAGCTCGAGGCAGGAGTAGTGCGTCACGCTCATCCCGAGCGGCCGCAGCACTTCCTCCATGGCCGCGCGCAGGGCGCTCGACGCTTCTTTGAGCAGGTAGCCCAGTGACGTCTCCAGGTCGACGCCGACACCTTCTTGACTCATGTCAGCATTCTGACATAAGTTGATGCGTGTCAGAAAACTGACACGAAAAGAAGGAGCGTCATCATGCCCGCCACCGGCCCCGACTTCATCTCGCTCCAAGTGCGCGACCTCGACGCTTCGCAGGCGTTCTACGAGCAGTACCTGGGCCTCGTCCGCTCGCCGGCCGGACCTCCGCACGCCGTCGTCTTCGAGACGAAACCGATCGCGTTCGCACTCCGCGACGTCATTCCCGGCACCGACCTCGCATCCGTCGCCCAGCCCGGCATCGGTGCCGCGATCTGGCTCCACGCCACCGACGTCCAGGCCATCCACGACGCGCTCGTCGCCGACGGCCACACCATCGTCTCCGCACCCATCGACGGCCCCTTCGGCCGGACCTTCACCTTCGCCGACCCCGACGGCTACCAGGTCACGCTCCACGACCGCGCCTGATCGACCAAACGCCACCGTGTCCGCCTACCGGCAACCCGACCGCCGCGCCGGCAAGGCCGAACTCACCGCCGTCATCAAGACGATCAGCCACGGCGTCCAGGCCGGACTGCCCGAACTGAGTCGACTCGGCAGAACACCGAAACAGCGCGCCGCTGGCCTACTTCGACCGACCCGGCATGTCCAACGGCCCGACCGAGGCCATCAACGGCCGACTCGAACACCTGCGCGGCACCGCCCTCGGCTTCCGCAGCCTGACCAACTACATCACGCGCAGCCTGCTTGACACCGGCGGCTTCAGACCCCGACTACACCCTCTACTGCGATGAGCCGCTTTCTGGCCTTGCGGCAGGCGGGCAGACCACCCCTCGCGGCAAATGTCTCACAGGTGATGGGACTGCGCTGAGGCTGGAGCGGCGGCGGACGGTGTTGTAGCGGTGCAGCCAGCGGAGCAGGTCGAGGCGGGCTTCGCGCTCGTCGGCCCAGGCGCTGCGGCCCTGGAGCGTCTCCCGTTTGCAGGTGGCGGTGAAGGACTCGGCGAGTGCGTTGTCCGCCGAACTGCCCACGGCGCTCATGCTCTGGATCATGCCCGCCCGGCGGCAGGCGTCGGCGAACACCCGGCTCGTGTACTGAGAGCCGTGGTCGGTCTGCATCACGGCGCCGGCGAGGCTGCCGCGGCACCGCTCGGCAGCGGCCAGGGCGTCGGTGACCAGTTCGGCGCGCATGTGGCAGGCGATCGCCCAGCCGGCCAGACGCCGGGAGGCGAGGTCGATGACCGTGGCCAGATACAGGAACTTCCCGCCGGTCAGCGGGAGATAGGTGATGTCGCCGACGTACTTCGTGTTCACAGCGGCGGCGGTGAAGTCGCGGCAGATGAGGTCGGCTGCCTTCGCGGCGGCCGGGTCCGCAATGGTGGTGCGGTGCTTCCTGCGCAGCCGCAGCCGCAGCCGCAGCCGCAGCCGCAGCCCTGCCAGGCCGGCCTGGCCCATGATGCGGGCAACCCTCTTGTGGTTGACCAACTCGCCCGTCTCCCGCAGTTCGGCGGTGATCTCGCGGCACCCACGTTCGGGCCGATGCTGCGCTTCGTCGCCGGCACCGAGTTCGCAGCCCGGCGGATCACCGGGCGACTGATGCGTCAGGCGCTCCGCCGGTGAGTGAGTCCAGTTCCTCGTGATACGCCGCGTGCATCGGATGGCGTTCCGCCGGGTGGTGTAACCGATCAAGTCGCCCGAATCCGCAGGCGGTTGCGGTGGCTCCGCACGACCGGTCGCTCAACTCGTCTCAGCAGAACGCCTCGTGGACCGCCGGGTCGGCGAAGATCAGCTGGAGCCTCGTACCGGAACGCCCAACGCTTGATCCCCTGCACCACGACGCGAGACGCGACCGCGCATCGCGTCTCACCATCCAGTCGTACGTACCAGTCTTCTCCGATGGCCAGGCCGGCACACGTTGCAGAGGCGGCCGGGGGGACAGGTTCCCGTCCAGCGCTGTCGGGCTCCGGCCCAGTTGCTGCGTTCCTGTTCCTCTGCCGTCTGGGTGCGGAGGACCGCCAATAACACCGCCCGCACGCTGTTGACCAGCCCATCGGCCACCGCATTCAGGTTGTGTTCAGGTTCGGCGGAGCCTTGGGCAACTCAGGTTCCAGAAGCGCCAAAACTCTGGCAAAGGGCTCTGGGGCGGCGGCCGGGCACCGTGTCATCGTGCCTGTCATGTCGACTGATCACCTCACTCACAACCGGCCCGCGGGCCACGTCCGTCACGCGGCGAGCAAGGTGTCGGAGGTGACTGTCTACTTCTGGATCATCAAGGTGCTGACGACCGGCATGGGGGAGACGGCCTCCGACTTTCTGGCCCATCTGCTCGGCCCGATTCCTGCTGTCGGCCTCGGCGGCATCGCCTTGGTGGTCGCCCTGGCGGTGCAGTTCGCCGTCCGGAGATACGTGGCCTGGATCTACTGGACGGCGATCGTCATCGTCAGCGTGTTCGGCACGATGGCCGCCGACGTCCTGCACGTCGGCCTCGGTGTGCCCTATACGCTCTCGACCCCGTTCTTCATGGCCGCGCTGGCCGCGGTGTTCGTCCTCTGGTATCGCAGCGAAGGCACCCTGTCCATCCACAGCATCCACACCCGGCGGCGCGAGACCTTCTACTGGGCGGCTGTTTTGGCCACGTTCGCGTTGGGTACCGCCGCGGGCGACCTCACCGCCACGATCGGACTCGGCTACCTGGGATCAGCCGTCCTGTACGCCGCCGCGATCGCCGTTCCCGCCGTCGCTCACCGCTGGGGCAGCCTGAACGCGGTCGTCGCCTTCTGGGCGGCATACGTCATGACCCGCCCGCTCGGTGCCTCCGTCGCCGACTGGATGGCCGTCGGCCACGGCCGGGGCGGGCTCGGCCTGGGCCTGGGGCCGGTCACGCTGTCCTGGACGGTGGCCATCCTCGGGTTCGTCGGCTATCTGGCCGCGTCTAGCAAGGACATCCAGCACGACGTCATGCCGGGATAGCCCGATACTGCCTGGGCCGCCTCACCCCGCAGGCAGGCTGACCACGAACTGGGCCCCGGGCTTGTGCCCGGGGTCGTACTCCACCTCGCCTGCTGCCGCGCGGGCGAGGCGTCGCGCCAGCGGCAGCCCGAGGCCCGCTCCGCCGTGGCCGTCACCGGGATCCGCGCGTTGACCCGGCTCGAAGAGCTGCCCGGCGAACGAGGGCGGGACGCCGGGACCGTCGTCGACGACGTCGATGCGTACGCCGTCGGGTGCGCGGTACGCGCGGACGGTGACGCCGGAGCGGGCGTACCGGCAGGCGTTGAGGAGGAGCGGGCTGACGATGCGTTCGAGGAGGGCGGATGGGACTCCGGCCACCAGAGGCGGGCCATCGGTGGTGAGCGTCAAATGGCTCGGCACGTCCAGGACTTCGGCGACACGCAACAGTGTGGGAAGGACCTCGGTGGTGCCTGGAGCGGTGAGTGCGCCGCCCCGGGCGTCGTCCAGGAGGGTGTCGCAGATGATGCGCATGGACTCGGCGGCATCGGCGATGACCTTGTGGGTGGCTTGGGTTTGGTCGGTCGTGCGGGGCCGGGTCTGCCACCAGTCGAGTTCGGCGATGATCCGGCTCAGGGGCGTACGCAGCTCGTGCGAGAGTTCCCCGGTGAGCTGCCGCTCGTGGCGCAGAAGTGTGCGGATGCGGTCCAGTATGGCGTCCAACGACGTACCGAGGCGGGCGAGTTCGGCCGGGTGCCGCACGCCGCCGAAGCGTTCTTCGGAGGCGACGGCGCTCCACTGGGTGGCCTGGTCGGTCATCGTACGGACAGGGCGCAGCGCGCGGCCGACCGCCAGCCGCGTCAGGGCGTAGGTGCAGGCGAGCATGACGGCGTCCAGGGCGAGTGATCCCAACAGCAGGGTGTCGGCCGAACTCCGGTAGGGAGAGAGGTCCAGCGCGGTGACCACTGTGGCCGCGCTCTTTCCTCCCGGGACCGGGTGCGAGCACAGCCGGAGGTGGCCATGGACGTCGGTGGTGACGCAGCGCCGCCCGCCTGGTCTGGCAAGTGCGTCGGCGACGCGGGTCAGGGGGCCGGCGGCCGGCGGCTGTTCCAGCAGGTGCCGGCCGGCGTAGATCCACACGTTGGTGTCGAGGAGTTCGTCGTGGGAGGTCTCCAGGATGCGTACCGTCGGGCTGTTGTTGTCGATGGTCGCCGCCACGGCTGCGGCGCGGGTGTGCAGCTCGTCGTCCGCCTGGTGCTGGAGGCGGTGCTGGGCCACGGCGTTGAAGGCGACGGTGAGGACCAGCATCAGCAGCGCGGCCGTGATGAGGGCCACGAGGCTGAGATGGCCGCGCAGCGTGCGGGGTGCCAGGCGGTGGAGGAGAGCAGCCGCGTCAGGCCGCGTCCTGTGGCCGCTGTCGCTCATGAGAGGCGGTGGCCGATCCCGCGGGCCGTGCCGATCGTCCGGTCGCTGCCCGCCTCGCGCAGCTTGCGGCGCAGTCGGGTCAGGTATTGGTCGAGGGTGTTTTCGTGGACCTGGGCTCCTTCGGGCCAGCCCGCCCGGACCAGCTCGCGGCGGCGGACGATGCCGCCGGAAGCGGCCATGAGCGCGGCCAGGAGACGGAACTCGGTCGGCGTCAGATCGACTCGGGTGCCTCGGACGTCGACCACGTGCCGCACGGCGTCCAACGTCAGGTCTCCCGTCGTGGCGGCGGGCGGGGGCGCCGCCCGTTTGAGGGCTGCCCGCAGGCGGGCGGCGAGTTCGGTGAGGTGGAACGGCTTGGGCAGGTAGTCGTCGCCTCCGGCCGAGAACCCGGACAACCGGTCGGTGAGCCGGTGATGGGCGGTCAGGAAGATGACGGGGGAGAGGAACCCGTTCGCGCGCATCGCCTGGCACACGTCCCGGCCGTCGGCGTCGGGCAGCCCGATGTCGAGCACGCAGGCGGAGATCTCGGGGGTGGCCAGCCGCAGGGCGCTGGCGCCGTCCGGCGCCGGAACGGTGTCGAAGTCCTCGTCGCGCAGCCCGCGCATCAGCACGTCACGCAGGGCGTGATCGTCCTCGACGATCAGGATCGTCCGGCGCATGGTCCTCCCTCTGATGTCGTGCCAGGGCCGTTCGGTCTGCCGCTGTGCCCAACGGCCCCTTCGTCCCGTGCGCTATGCCCGTGTCAGTCGTGTCGGAGGTCCATCGCCCGGAAAGCCACCAGGTCACGGCGCACAGGCACACCCCCAGCCAGCCGAGGGCGAACAGCCAGCCGCCGACGACGTCGGTGAACCAGTGCACCCCGAGATAGATCCGGGTCAGCCCGACCAGTACGCCCCAGCCGCCGATGACCACGGTGAGCGCAGTCCTGCCTCTCGGGCCGCGCACGAGAACGGCGATGATCAGCAGTCCCGCGGTGAGGGCCGCCGTGGTCGTGTGACCGGACGGGAACGCCCATCCCGAGCCGTGCGTGCCCCAGTCGGCCTGGGGCGGCCGCGGCCGGCCGACGAGCATCATCACCCCGTACCGCAGCGCCTGGCCGGTCCCGAGCACGGCCAGACTGAGCGCGACGGCAAGCGCCCGCTGCCGGAGGCTGCGGCCCGCGACGATTCCGGCCAGCGCGGCCAGCGCGAACGGGATGATCCCCGTCCCGGTGGCGGTCAGCCCGCGGGCGAAGGCCACCGCCACGTCCGGGCGGTGGCTGACGGACCAGGTGAGAAGGTCGCTGTCCGCGAACAATGGTTTGCCGTCGTGGCCCACCACGACCATGGTCAGCACGCCGAACGCCGTCCACGCGCCGAGACTGCAACTCCCGGCCAGTTCGGCGACGTCGCTGCGCTTCATGATGCTGCCAGCAGCGGACGCAGCCGGGTGGCCGTGAGCCGCAGCGCCAGGGTCTGTGCATGCCTGCGCAGCGTCGGCATGACGAGCAGCACGGTGAGGGCGCCCACCACAACTCCGGCCAGCACGTCGTGCGGGTAGTGCGCGCCGACCCAGACCCGCGCGGCCGCCATCACGCCGGCCGCCACCGCGGCCACCGCACCGAGCCGACGCGAGACGAACAGCAGGGCTATGGCCGCCGCGGCGGCGATGGCCGCGTGGTTGCTGGGAAAGGACCAGTCGCCGGGCGCCGGACATGCCTCCAGCGTGGCCACCCGCAGACTCTGACAGGGGCGGTTCTCCCGCACCAGTGGTTTCAGCACCACGTCCGCTCCGTAGGCCACCAGCACCACGAACGGTACGGCGAGCGCCGTAACCGACGCGGTGGCGGTCGCCCGCCGAGCGCGCCACCAGCCGAAGACCATGAGCACGGCGAACAGGGCGAGTGCGTACGTCGACCAGGCTGACACCACGTCATCCAGCCATGCTGGAGAGCGGCGAGCGAGCCCCACCACGTCCGTGTAGGCGGAGCCGTCGATGGACGAGCCGTCGAAGGCGAGGATCATCCGCGGGCCTCCTTCGCCTTCGCGGCCCGGCGCGAGCGGCGCACCTCGGAGGCGAGCGGGATCAACGACAGGGCCACGATTCCCGCGACCATCGGCAGCAGATACCGGTCCACATTCGGTACGGAGGAGCCCAGCGCGTAGCCCGCCACGGTCAGACCCAGGCTCCACACCAGCCCGCCGGTCACCTGCCAGACGGTGAACGTCCGCACCGGCACCCCTAGGGCGCCCGCCATCGGGTTCAGGACCGTGCGCACCACGGGCACGAAGCGGGCCAGCACGATCGCCTTCGCATGCCCGTAGCGTTCCAGCAGCTGCTCCGCGCGTTGCGCGCCCTCATGCAGGCGGGCCGAGCGGCTGCGGGTGAGCAGGGCGCCGCCGATTCTCCGGCCCAGGAGATAGCCGCACTGCGAGCCCGCCAGTGCGCCTACCGCCGCGGCGACCAGGAGCGGGGCGAGCGACATCTTCAGGCCCCGGTCGGCGCTCCCGGTGCACAGCAGACCGGCCGTGAACAGCAGCGAGTCGCCCGGCAGGAAGAAACCGATCAGCATCCCGGTCTCGGCGAACAGCACCACACCCACGCCCAGCACGCCGAAGGCGGACAGCAGGGAGCGCGCATCCAGCACATTGACAGCGAGATGCGACGATAGGTGTATGGCTGTGGTCATCGTCGAGAGCCTCTTCGTCTTTCGTCCGGACCGCCGGATGCACCGCAGGGGAGCCACCCGACAAGCGACCACAATTCTGTAGACGGTCTACTCAACTGTAGACGATGGCGGAGTGGGAAACGTTCCCATGACCGACGCGAGGAGTGACCAGGATCCCGCCCGGTGATCCCGCGCCTGCCGGGATGGCGAACGCCTCGGGGGCGGGGAGTCGGCCACGATCAGTTCGGTGTCCGGCGGCTGTCCCTCGCACAGCACCCGCGGGGCCCGTCGCGTGACGTACTCGGTGCGCGCGGTCGTGAAGAACCGGTGGGCCAGCACGAGCAGCAGGGTGGACGCGGCGAACCCGATGACCTACGAACAACAACGAACTGCCCTGGAACGCGAACGCCACCGCCCCTGAAGCGCACGTCGATCAGGACCGTTGGGGTCGGCCGTGGTCGCGCAACCGGCCGACGTCGTAGCCCCGTTGCTCGCAGGTGTCGAGGATGCGGGGGAGGGCTCCCAGGGCCGAGCGCCAGGCGCCCGGGGCGGAGGTGCAGTCGGAGTCGTGGAGCAGGATGGTGCCGCCGCCGTCCAGGCCGGACGTGACGGTGCGCTGGACGGAGTCCGGTGTGGCGCGGGCGGTCCAGTCCTCGCCCCAGCAGGTCCACAGCACGGGGGTGAGCCCGAGGCGCCGGGCCGCCAGATGGGCGGCGGTCGACATGACGCCGTACGGGGGCCGAAAGAGCGTGGGCCGCTGCGCCGTGATGTCGGCGACGGTGTCGCGGGCGCGGGCGAAGTCGTCGTACGTGGCCCGCGGGCCTCGCAGCAGCAGCGGGCGGTGCAGCCAGCCGTGGATGCCGATCTCGTGTCCCGCCGCGGCGATCTCGCGGACCAGGCCGGGCGAGCGGTGCGCCTCGCGACCCAACAGGAAGAATGTCGCCCGGACTTGACGCTCGGCAAGGACCCGCAGGAAGAGCGGGGTGGAGCGTGGATCGGGTCCGTCGTCGAAGGTGAGGGCGATGTGATCCGGGCGGCCCCGGCCCGAGAGCCGGGGCATGGAGCGGTTGCGCAGCGGTCCGAAGGTGGAGACGACGGGTGCCGCATGGGCCGCTATGAGGGCGGGCAGGGCTGCGAGCGCCGCGGTGCGCATCAGGCGGGCGGCGGTCACGCGTGGTGGCCTTCCGGGCGGGGCGTGTGGCCCGGGTGCGGGTCGTCCAGGTCGAGGCCGTGTCCGATGGCGTGCAGCACGCCCGGGCCGTCGTACGCCGTCGCGATCCCTGTGCCGACCGCGCACGTCCACACTGCGCACGCCACGGCGGTGGTGGCGACGAGCCGACGCGCCGTGGGCCGACGGCGTCGTGCGGCTGGTCGGCGAGGCAGCGGCGGCAGTCCCGAGCGGTGGACGCGCGCTGTCTCCGCGGCGGGTCCGCCGTCGGGCTCGGCGGCGAAGAGGGCGAGCCCTGCCGTGCGTTGGCGCAGTCCGAGCGGGCCGTCGATCAGGTCGCGGAGCACGGGCTTGAGGCGGGCCGGATCGCGGATCCAGGCCGCCACGCCGGCCTCCTCCAGCGCGGCGGCGTTGGCCGGCCCGTGGCCCGGTATGCACCGGTAGCTGGCGACGGGCAGGCCGGTGGCGAACGCCTCCAGGGAACTGAGCCCGCCGGCGTTCTGGACCAGGACGTCCGCGGCGCGCATCAGGGCGGGCATGTCGTCGACCCAGCCGTACGCGTGCTCGATGCCGTCCGCGCGCAGCTGCTCGGCCAGTGCCTCGTTACGGCCACACACGACCACGGGGACGGCGGCACCGCAGTCGCGCAACTCCAGGGCGACCTGCCGAACCGGTCCCACGCCCCAGGAGCCGGCGACCAGCAGCACCAGTGGAGCGTTCTCCGGCAGCCCGAAGCGGGCCCGGGCCGCGTCGCGCTCCCGCACGCCGCCGGGACGGAACCGCGGATCCACCACCGGACCGCACATGCGAACGTCCCGCGCCCCGGCGGCTCGCGCCTGGGCGGCGGGCACGGCGTGTGCGGAGAGATGCACGTCGACGCCGTCCGCGACCCACAGTGGGTGCACGGAGAAGTCGGTGAGGTAGGTGAGGACGGGCACGGCCAATCGCTCGCGGAGTCGCAGGCCACCCAGGACCCGGCTGGCTCCCGGATAGGTGGACACGACCGCGCCGGTGTCGGGGTGCAGCGCGTTGAGCATGCGCTGCTCGGCGGTGCGCAGCAGCGCCCTCGCCAACGGCCCGCCGCCACCGGCGCGTTCGGTGCTCCGGTAGACCCGCTCGTAGGCCCAGGGGGCTCGGACCAGCATCCGGTGGTAGCCGTCCCGGACGAGCGGTCCGATCCGGGCGGGCAGCAGATCCAGCAGGTCGAACCGGTCGACGGTGAGGCCACGAGCGGTGAGCCGGCGGTCCAGTTCGGCGGCGGCGCCGTCGTGGCCGGCGCCGATGCTCGCCGAGACGATCGCGACGCGCTCGGCCCCTGCCGTGGGCGGCAGCAGTGGCTCGGGGTGCAGGGTGGCGGCCGCCAGGGCGCGCAGATGCACCGAACTTCCAAGGTAGGGCATGGGGGCTCGTTCCTCCGCGGGTGGAGTGGGCGGCCGAACTCTACAACATGTAGTAGGTGGACTCGTACAAGATGTAGTAGATCTCGTGGTGGAGAACCCGTCGGCTTTCTACAAGCCGTAGTAGCTCCGCCGGTAGGCTGGGCCGCCGAGCGGGAAGGTGGGCGAACGGTGCGCGACCGGAAGAACGACGAAGGCGGCAGGGCGAGCGGCAGAAGGGCTCGCGGGGAGCTGGAGAGCGGCGTCCTCGCCGCCCTGTGGGCCGCGGACGAGCCGCTGACCGCACGGCAGGTCCAGGAACGGCTGCCCGCAGACCTCGCCTACACGACGGTGCTGACGATCCTGTCGCGCCTGCACGACAAGGGCATGCTCGTACGTCACCCCGCGGGCCGCGGATACGCGTTCGCGCCCGTCCGGGACGAGGCGTCCGAGACCGCAGTACGGATGCACTCCCTGCTGGAGCGCGGCTCGGACCGGGAGGCGGTGCTCACCCGCTTCGTGTCCGAACTCTCGCAGCAGGACGAGCAGTTGTTGCAGCGTCTGCTGGGCGAGCAGGACGCCGGGCGCGGCGACGACGGGCCGTGAGCCGGTGAGGATCAGCGTCTACATTCCCCTCCTGGTCACCGTGGTCCTCGCCGTGATCGCCCCCCGGGCGGCCCGGCGACCGGCACCGCGGCCCGCGGCCTGGTTCCTGGCGTGTGCGGCACTCGTGACGGCGACCGGCTGGCTCGGCTCACTGGCCCTGCTGGCGTTCACCGGGTTCGCGCAGATCCCCGAGATCGCGGAGGAGGGCCACTGGTCGGTGACCACGCTGCGTAGCCAGGACCCGGTCTCCCTGGCCGTCGCGGCCATGAGCGCCCTGACCCTGGCGGCGGGACTCGTCGCGCTGAGCGTGGCAGCCGTGCGGCAGGTCCGCCATGTCCTGTGGGCCCGGCGGGAATGCGGCCGGGTGCCCGGAGACATGGAACTGGCCGTACTCGACGACGAGGCCCCGCAGGCGTTCGCGCTGCCCGGTGCACCCGGACGGATCGTGGTCTCCCGAGGGATGCTGCGCTGCCTCGGAGACGCGGAGCGCGAGGCCCTCCTGGCGCACGAACGGGCCCACCTCCGCGGCCGCCACCACCTCTTCCAGACCGTCTGGCGGCTGGCCGCGGCCGTCAACCCGCTGCTGCGACCGCTGGCCGAGGCCGGCGGGTTCGTACTGGAGCGATGGGCCGACGAGGAGGCCGCGGCCCGCATCGGCAGCCGTACGGTCGTCGCCCGCGCCGTCGGGCGGGCGGCTCTCGCCTCAGCCGGAGCCTCCCGCCCCGCCACCCTGGCCGCGACCGGCGGCGCGGTTCCCCAGCGGGTGCAGGCCCTGCTCGCCCCGCCGCCACCGCGCCGCACCCTGCCCTTCGTGGCGGGCGCCCTCCTGCTCACCCTGTGCTGCGCCAGCCTGGCCAACGCCGCCTCGGAGAGCGAGAGCCTGGTCGACAGCGCACAACGTGCCCAGTGTGCCGCGGACGCGGGGGCGCCGGGAGCGGCGTGGGCAGGGCACCCTTCGCCACGGCCGGACGGCTGCTGCGACCACCACGGAGCCGACGGACCCGGAAGGCACCACTGGTAGCCGCGTAGTACCCCGGTACTACGCGCTCGGCGCGGTTCAGCCTCCCGGTACCACCGGATCGGGCGACTCGGCTCCTAGCGTTGCCGTACGGCGTCGGAAACGTGGGACGCCGGAGGCCGACAGAAAGAACGCGCATGATCGACGCACGGCAGCTGACCAAGAGGTACGGCGAGAAGACGGCCGTCGACGGGCTGGACTTCGTGGTGAAGCCGGGCACGGTGACCGGCTTTCTGGGACCCAACGGCGCGGGAAAGTCCACGACCATGCGCATGATCGTCGGCCTCGACGCCCCGACGAGCGGCTCCGTCACCGTGAACGGCCACCACTACGCCCGTCACCAGGCACCCCTCCAGGAAGTCGGCGCCCTCCTGGAAGCGAAGTCGATCCACCCGGGCCGCTCGGCCTACAACCACCTCCGGGCCCTCGCGCTGACCCACGGCATCCCGCGCCGCCGGGTCGAGGAGGTCATCGACCTCGCCGGGCTGGGCAGCGTGGCGACCAAGCGGGCCGGCGCCTTCTCCCTCGGGATGGGCCAGCGGCTGGGCATCGCGGCGGCGCTGCTGGGCGATCCGCAGACGGTGATGCTGGACGAGCCGGTCAACGGGCTGGACCCGGAGGGCGTGCTCTGGATCCGCAACCTGCTCAAGAGGCTCGCCGACGAGGGCCGGACCGTGTTCGTGTCCTCGCACCTGATGAGTGAGATGGCCCTGGTGGCCGACCACCTGATCATCGTCGGTCGCGGGCGACTGCTCGCCGACACGACCGTGGGAGACCTGATCCGCGAGGCGGGCGGCGACACGGTGAACGTGGCGACCCAGGACCCGGCGCGGCTGCGGGACGTACTGGCCGGACCGGGCGTCGACGTCACCGGCCGGATCGGCTCCGAGGAACTGCAGGTGACCGGACTGACCGCACGGGAGATCGGGCTGAAGGCGGCCGAGCACGGGATCGCGCTGTTCGAACTGAGCACGCGGACCGTGTCGCTGGAGGAGGCGTTCATGGAGCTGACCAGGGATGCCGTGGAGTACCACGGCTCCACCACCGGGATCGAGACCCTCGGGAGGCCCGCATGACCACCCTCACCGCCACCGCCGAGGAACCCCGCACGGCCCCCGCCCGCCCCGCCTACCGGGTGACCGGACGGCGCGTGCTCTCCTCGGAATGGGCCAAGCTGTGGTCCCTGCGCTCGACCTGGATCACTCTGGGGCTCGGCCTGCTCTTCCTCGTCGCCTTCGGCCTGATCGCCGCAAGCCATTACAAGTCGGGGATCAACTCCGGCCACACGGACCGGGACTTCGCCACGTCCACGGCCGTCAGCCTGTCCCTCTTCGGCACGAACTTCGCTCAACTGGCCCTGGGCGTGCTCGGCGTGCTGGTCACGGCGGGGGAGTACTCGACCGGCATGATCCGCTCGACCCTCGCTGCGGTGCCCCGCCGGCTGCCCGTGCTGTGGTCCAAGGCGGCCGTGTTCGGGCTGGTCGCGCTGGTGGTGGGGACGCTGGGTGCCTTCGTCGCCTTCCTGATCGGCAGCGGCATCGTCTCGGGTACGCCTGCTGCCATGGGCCTCTCGCACGCCGGTGTCGTACGCAGTCTGCTCGGCGCCGGGCTCTACCTCGGCCTGGTCGGCGTGATCGGCACGGCCCTCGGGGCCCTGCTGCGATCGGTGGCTGGCGGAATCTCGGTACTGGTCGCCACCTTGATGCTGGTCCCGGGCCTGATCTCCCTGCTGCCGAGCTCCTGGCAGGACGACATCAGCCCCTACCTGCCGTCCAACGCGGGGGAGTCGATGTTCGCCCTCACGCACGACTCCACGACCTTGTCGCCGGGCGCCGGGCTGCTGGTCTTCCTGTGCTGGACGGCGCTGGCGCTGGCGGGCGCGGCGTACCGGCTCGCGCGCAGCGACGTCTGACACCTGCACCATGGCAGCGTGACATCCGTGACCACCGATGACCTCAGCGGAATGGGACCGCTGGTCGCCCGACTGTCCCGGGGCGGCCAGCGGCTGCGGCATGCAGACCGGACCCACCCGTGGGTCCTGGACACCGCAGTCGTGGTCGTGGTCTTCCTGATGTTCTGCCTGCCCGACCTGCTCCATCACGGTGCCGGCGACGGCGACGGTCCGCGCCGGTTCCGGCTCGCCTTCACCCAACTGCCCGTCGCGGGCATGCTGGCGCTGCAGGCCGGACTCGTTCTCCCCTTGCTGTGGCGGCGGCGCAGACCCCTGGCAGCATTCGCCGCCATCGCGGCGGTCTTCGTCCTCCAGTGGTCCATCGGCGCCGCACTGCGCGCGGACATCGCTCTCTTCGTCGCCCTCTACAGCCTGGCCCTGCACGGAAAGCTGCGACAGCTGGCGTGGGCCTGCGCCGTCATGGCGGGCGCCATGGTGCTGGTCGCTGTACGCGCGTCCTCGGCCGTGTCCGTCTGGGACGCGCTGTTCTTCCTGCTGAGCACCGCGACCGCGGCCCTCGCGCTCGGCCTGATGATCCGCATCCGCCGGGCCCAGCTCGCCGGACTGCGCGACCGGGCCGCCCGCCTGGAGATCGAGCGCGACCAGCGCAGCAGGCTGGCCACGGCCACCGAACGCACCCGTGTCGCCCGCGAGATGCACGACATCGTCGGCCACAACCTGTCCGTCATCATCACCCTCGCCGATGCCGGCGCCTACGCCACCGACATCGCACCCGAACGCGGCAAGGAGGCCCTGCAGCTCATCGGCGACACCGGCCGCCAGGCCCTCGGCGAGCTGCGGCGCGTGCTCGGCGTGCTGCGCGAGGCGGCGGGCGCGCCCCCGGGCGGGCCAGAGCTCAGCCCGCAGCCCGGCCTTGCCGACATCGACGCCCTGTGCGCCACGGTGCGTGCTGCCGGACTGGAGGTCGTCTACCGGACCTCCGGCGACGCCGACGCCCTGGACGGCGGCGTTCAGCTGACGGTGTACCGCATCGTCCAGGAAGCCCTCACCAACACCCTGAAGCACGCCGACACCGACACCCGGGTGCACCTGGCGATCCTCGTTGAGGACAGCCGACTGACCATCCGGGTCCAGGACACCGGTCCGGCCGCACCGCCCGGACCGCCGAACGAGGAAGGACACGGCCTGGTGGGCATGCGGGAACGAGCGGCTTTGTACGGGGGCACCGTCAGCGCGGGACCGGCGGCAGGCGGCGGATGGAGCGTCGAGGCCGTACTCGACCTGACAGACCTCGCACCCCAGGGCGGTGCCCGGTGACCACCGTGCTCATCGTGGACGACCAGCCGCTGCAGCGCTTCGGCTTCCGCATGCTGCTGGAATCCGTCCCGGAGACAGAGGTCGTGGGGGAGGCCGCGCACGGGGCCGAGGCCGTCCGCAAGGCCGCCGAACTGCGCCCCGACGTCGTCCTGATGGACGTGCGCATGCCCGGCATGGACGGCATCGAGGCCACCCGCCGCATCGTCGCCGCCGGCGACCGCTCGCGCATCCTCGTGCTCACCACCTTCGACCTCGACGAATACGTCCACGCCGCCATCCGCGCAGGCGCCAGCGGCTTCCTCCTCAAGGACGCGCGCCCCGACGAACTCCTGGCCGGCATCCGCGCGGTTGCCGTGGGCGACGCCGTCATCGCGCCCGCCCTCACCCGCCGCCTCCTGGCCGAGTTCGCCCAGTACGTCCCCGCCCACCGCGGAGACTCCGCCGAGGACGCGAGAATCGGCTCCCTCACCGACCGCGAGCGCGAGATCCTCGTCGCCATCGGCAAGGGCTGGACCAACGGCGAGATCGCCACCCGCTTCGTCCTGTCCGAGTCCACCGTCAAGACCCACGTGGGCCGCGTCCTCGCCAAGATCGGAGCCCGCGACCGCATCCAGGCGGTGATCTTCGCCTACGACCACGGCCTCGCCCGGCCCAACGCGGACTGAGCCGATGCGCGGTGCCGGGGAGGCCGTGAGTGGTGAAGGCTCAGCCGTTCGGATTCACGGGGGCTTTCTTCCCTCACTGTCTACTTCTGGATCATCAAGGTCCTGTGCACGACGGTCGGTGAGACGGCGGCCGACCTGCTCAACGAGAAGGCGGGCCTGGGCCTGACCGGCGTGTCGGTGCTGATGAGCGCCCTGCTCGCGGTCGTGCTGGTCGGCCAGTTCCGTACGACTGCCTACCGCGCGGGCGTGTACTGGCTCGCCGTCGCCCTGATCAGCGTCGTCGGCACCCTGATCAGCGACAACCTGACCGACAACATGGGCGTGCCGCTGGAGACCAGCACCACCGTGTTCGCGATCGTCCTCGCGGTCGTGTTCGTCGTCTGGTACCGGCGGGAGCGGACCCTGTCCATCCACAGCATCGACACCACCGGCCGGGAGTCCTTCTACTGGCTGGCCGTGTTGTTCACCTTCGCGCTCGGTACAGCCGCCGGAGACCTGTTCTCCGAGCGCATGGATCTCGGCTACTGGCTGTCCGCGGTCCTCTTCGCCCTGGCCATCGCGGCCGTGGCGGTCGCCCACTTCACCCTCGGCCTGGACGCGGTGTGGAGCTTCTGGGTCGCCTACATCCTCACCCGCCCTCTTGGCGCCTCGATCGGCGACTACCTCTCCCAGCCCACCGGCGACGGCGGCCTCGGCTTCGGCACCGTCGTCACGAGCGGACTCTTTCTGGCGGTCATCCTCGGCCTGGTGGTGTATCTGATGGTGACCCGCAAGGACGTCGCTGACCCTGCGCGCGCGGCGCGGCAGGCGGCCTGAACGGCTCGGGAGGCGTTCAGGAAGCGTTCAGGAATTTACCGAAAGGGTCGTACACCACGGCCGTCTTCCGCGGTCGGCTCGTATGTCACAGGGCGCCGGTCTCCTTCACGGGGACGGGCGCCCTGCCACACCCCCCACCGAACAGGAGTGTCCGACCTTGGAGATTCCGGAAGCCCCCACCGAACTCCACGTCGCCAGTACGCAGCAGGGGACCGTGACCACGGCCAAGTCGGCGATGAAGAAGCTGCCCGAGGCCACCCTCGCCTTCTGGATCATGAAGATCGCGGCGACCACCCTGGGCGAGACAGGGGGTGACCTTTTCGCCCAGACCCTGAAGTTGGGTTACTTCCTCACCACGATCGCACTGTTCCTGATCTTCGTGGTGACCCTCGTGGTGCAGCTGCGCTCCCGGCGCTACAACCCGTTCTTCTACTGGACGGTCATCCTGTCGACCAGCATGGCCGGCACCACGATGTCCGACTTCATGAACCGTGACGCCAGCGCCAAGTACCTTGCGAATGACGCCACTTCACTGGGCTGGGGGCCGCAGGGCCTGGGCTTCGGCTACCCGACGGGCGCGGCGATCCTGATTTCGATCCTGGTCGTCATCTTCGCCGTGTGGAAGCTGTCCGGAATGACGTTCGTCATTCGTGACATCGTCAGTTTCCGAGGGGAGACACTGTTCTGGTCGGCGATCCTAGTCTCCAACACGCTCGGCACGTCGATGGGCGACTTCCTGTCCGACAGTTCGGGCCTCGGCTACGCCGGAGGGGCGGCGCTCGTGACCGGCGTCCTGCTGGTGCTGGTGGCCCTGATGAAGCTGCCCGCGGTGCCGAATGTGCTGCTGTTCTGGTTCGCGTTCGTGCTGACCCGTCCGCTCGGCGCCACCGCCGGTGACTTCCTCACCAAGCCGGTCGCCAAGGGCGGCCTCGACCTCGGTACGGCGGGCTCCTCGGCCGTGCTGCTGGCGGTCCTCATCGGCCTGATGGGGTACGCCCACGTCCAGGAGCGCCGCAGCCCGGGCCCCGTCCCGTCCCTGCCTCCGGAGACCGGCGAGCGCGACCGGGTCACCCAGCGGGCAGGCTGACGGCGAACCGTGCCGTGCACGTTCTGCAGGTGGTGTGTGGGAGTTGCAGGCGGTGCCTTGAGATGACGGCGCCAGGCCCAAGCGAACCCGCGCAGGAGCCCGACACCCCGGCTGAAGCGGCGCAGCAGGAGGACCGCGGTGGTGGGGACGGCGACGAGGGGTCGAGGGAGCTGGATGGTCGGGATCGCCCGTACCGCGTGGCCGTGGCCGCTGTTGCCGCAACGGCCGACCGGCCCTGATCGGCAGCCGGCTGCACCGGCTGTCGATCGGCGACGGCGCCCGCACTGGGCGGACGGTCGGCTGCCTACCTGGCGAAGCCGGTCGAATCACCCTTACCCGGAGCGGAGGGCGCCATCGCCCGGGTGAGCGGTGGCTTCGATGCGGGCCGTGCTGATCGTCATGGGGGTTCCGGTGACGGCGATCAGATACATCCGCTCATGCGCGCCCGGCAGTGCGCGGTGACCACCGGCCGGTCGCACGACGTATACGGCCGTGGTGTGCGGGGCGAGAGCGGTGGGCCCGGAGGCGATGGTCCACCAATTGGAGGCGCCCTGGCCGATGCGGCTGGCGAAGTGCGGGGTGAGGGCGGTGCCCGTGGTGTTGACCGCCCGCACCGTCACGGACGAGAGGGCCGGGTGAGACCGGTCGCTGACGCGGGTGGTGAGCGTCATGCGCAGCGGCGGCGGGCTGGCGGCGGCGATTGAGGTGCACAGCACGGCAGGAGCGACGAGAGCCGTGGCGACGGTCGCCTTGGCGCGGCGGCCGATGGCGCGGGACACACGGGGCTGCCAGGCGGAGGCCAGCGAGGAGGCGGGAACGGTCGCTGCGGCCGCCAGCCACAGCGGGGTCATCATCAGGAAGTAGCCGTCCTGCGAACGGGTGGCGAGATAGAAGGACAGCCACGGCAGGACGGTGATGGCCGTTCCCACACGCCGGGCGAACAGCACGGTCGCGGTGAGCAGCCCGGCGAGGAGCAGCATGCTGGCGTAGGAGTAGTAGTCCAGGCGGCTGCTGCCGTCGGTGAAGTAGTAGGAGATGCCCATGAGTCCCTGGCCGTGCAGGATCGCCTTCTGGGTGATCGGCAGCAGCAGTCCCCGCAGCCAGGCGGAGAAGCCCTGGGCGGCGAAGTAGGCGTTGATGCCGGCCCACGTCAGGGCGGCGACGCCGGCGAAACGGCCCACCACAGCCGTCGCGGGCCGGGCCCCGAGTTCGGAGCGACGGACCGCGTACAGGCCGATCAGCAGGAACGGGGCGAAGAACCAGGCGAGTTGCTGAGCGGCGCAGGCCGCGCCCAGGCACACCGCCCGCAGCACCCCGCTCCGTCCCAGGCGCCCGCCCGCGCCGCTGGCCGGCCAGCGGACCGTCACCGGGACGAGGAGAGCGAGGGCGACGATGGCCGGGTAGCCGGAGCGGGCGTAGCCGGGCAGGATGCCGAAGCCGAGGCAGACGGCGGTGGCCGCCGACCGCCAGGGGGCCGGGAGGAGCAGCCACAGCGTGACCGAGCCGGCGATCAGGGCAGCGGTGGTGACGAGGTTGGCGGCCTCCGCCGAGTGCAGGACGGCGTGGAGCGGTGCGGCGAGCAGGGCTGTCAGCGGCGGATAGCCGTAGGTGTAGTCCGCTCCGCCGGACATCGTCTTGGTCAGGGCGGACTTCGACGTGCCGAACAGCCAGGGCCAGGGCTGTCCGTAGATGGGACGGCCGTGCGCGATCTCGCTCGCGGCCTGCGCGGTCAGCGCGCCCTCGTCGGTGCCGGCGTGGTCCAGCAAGTAACCGCACGCCACCAGGGCCACCGCGAGGACGAGGACGGCGGCGTCCACCCTGACCAGGGTCCGTCGGCTCCGCACGGCCAGTGCGAGCACCCCGCACAGCAGGATCCCGGCGTAGCAGACGGAGATCACCCCGGCGACGGGCGGATGGGTGAGCATTGCCTGGGTCCAGGCCGAGCGGGTACCGATGAACAGACTGATCGTGGCGATCAGCGTCATACCCCGGTGCCACTGCTGAGGGGCGCCGACGTCGGCGGAAGCCCGGGGACGGGCGGCGGCGGACGGGGGCGCGATGCGGTGCTGCACTCCCGTGTCGACGGTATGGGCGCTCATGTCCAGCCTCTCCACACTTGGCTACTACATCATGTAGAGAGAGGATGCGTGCGCCCAGTTCATCCAGGAGAGGTGAGAGCGTCACAAGAAAATGGTCCGGTGTTCAGTAGCGCACCCCCGCTGCCGCCCGGGCGAGGGGTCGCCGGCGGCCGAGCGACAGCGTGCCCGGGAGCGGCCCTACCGGCACGGGACACCTCCGGGAGGGCATTGTGACGCCCGTCCGCATCAAGTCCACGACGCCTGCACCGTCGGACGAACCTGCCCGGGGTCTCTCGCCGTGGCGGTTCGTGATGGTGTTCGGCGGCGTCAGCCTGCTGATGGACTTCGTCTACGAGGGCGCACGTTCCGTCACCGGCCCGCTGCTCGCTCACCTGGGCGCCTCCGCGGTCGTGGTCGGCGTGGTCACAGGGGCGGGTGAGGCCGCCGCGCTCGGACTGCGGCTGGCTTCGGGCCCGCTGGCCGACCGCAGCCGCCGTTTCTGGGCCTGGACCATCGCCGGATATGTCCTGACCGCGGCCACCGTTCCGGTGCTCGGTCTGACCGGTGTGCTGTGGGTGGCCTGCGGCCTGGTGATCGCGGAACGTGTCGGCAAGGCGGTGCGCTCCCCGGCCAAGGACACGTTGCTCTCGCACGCCACCGCCGCCACCGGACGGGGCCGCGGCTTTGCGGTGCATCCGGCGATGGATCAGGTCGGCGCCCTTCAGCGGTGAGGTGGGGGGCTGGCCGAAGGAGTTCGGCGAACTCGCCCCTTCGAGGTGCGCGGCATGGAAGTCGCCCCCGTCATCGTGGAGATCGACGAGGACCTGGGATCGTGGAGCGTCGAGATCCCCGGCCGAGTCACCGCCCGCGCCGAGGCCCTGGCCGGTCCCACCACGCCCGCCGGCGCGCGGGTGCAGATCCACAACGCAGGCGGTGCCGAGGTCGGCCCGGGCCAGATCGCCACATGGGCCGCGCCACCACCGACCAGGCCGACGCATTCGGCTTCAGCTGGGACCGCAGCGGCAAGTCCAGCAAGCATTTCCCGTTCGACTGGAGTGGCCCCGACTGACTGAGCGACCCTGCTCTGCGCCTACCTCTCGGCCGTACTCCTGGCCGACCCGCTGGCCAACCTGCTGTTCGGCTGGTCCTGGGCCGACCTGATCACCGCCCTGGCAGACGTCGCCGGGGCGGAGTTCTCCTCGGGTACCGGAAGCGGCTGCCGCCAAGGCGTAGACGTGTCGATCTTCGGTGCGGTTCGGCCGAGCCATTGAGCCGCGGTCTTCGCCGCCGCACGGGTTGGAAACGACACAGCAAGGAGCCGGAAAGGAGCGGAGAGCCGGAGCTCGACGCACACCACGGGTCTGCCGGACCGGATGGCCACGAAGTCCATCCCGGCGTGATGGCTGCGCGTGCCGATGCACCGGACCCCTGGAATCCAGATGCCGCGCTGCGGGACTCCGCGCAGGGCGCGCCACCAATCGGGTTCGACCGTCACCCGGCACACCGCCGTCAGCGGCACGCGCACGTCGCCGCGGCGCGCAGCTGCCTTTTCCCGCCACGCCAAGTGCACGACCAGGTCATCACCGTCAGCGAACATCCGTGCCATCGCTCCACTCCTCCTTCCCATCCTCGTCCGTGAGGCTGCTGTATGGCGCGCGGGCGTTGTCTTTCTTGGCCCCCGCAGGGGTCGCGGGCCGGACGCGGCCGGGTCGGATCATCCGGCGAGCAGGCCGTTCGGCCTGCGCCGCATGCCTGCACCGGCAGTCTCCGGGGGCACACTGAAGCTGTGCGCCCAAGCGCTGGTCAAGGGGCTCACCGCACCCGCGGCAGAGACCGCGCTGACGGTCCCGGTCCAACGACGTGACCAGGAACTACGTCCACGCCCGCATTCACGCTTCTCTCGCCGCGTCACGGCCGAGGGTGGACCATGGGGTGAACGAGCGAAGGAGGCCCGTCATGCAATCCGGAGCCTCGGACTATGACCGCTGGCTGTATGCGCGTACCCCGTCGCAGGCCGAGGGGGAGCGCGACGAGCCGGGCGAGCGCAGCGCCATGGAACAGCACCCGGACGTGCCCAGGACCGAACCATCTCAAGCGGAGGGCGAGCGGGCGGACGACATCCCGACGAGACATCGAAGCCGCACTGTCCGCGACCGGCCGCCGCCTGGTGGTGCTGGATGAGGGCGAGGCCGATGACGACCTGGTGCAGGACATGGTGGACGTGCTGACGTCGTGGTGCGCCCGCCTGTACGGTCGGCGTTCTGCGAAAAACCGGGCGAAGGAGGCGCAACGGTCGGGAAGGAGAGGACGATGATCCCACCGGCAGGGGAGCGCAAGAGTGGCACGGGCCCTGTGTCGGTCCGCCCGCTGGGTGAGGCGGACCTGGATCGGGCCGACGAGATCTTCAGGGTCGCCTTCGGGACGTTCCTCGGGGCTCCCGAGCCGAAGACGTTCTTTGGGACCGCCGACTACGTCCGCACTCGCTGGGCGGCCGATCCACAGGCGGCCTTCGCGGCGACGGTCGAGGGCGAGGTCGTTGCATCGAACTTCGCCGTCAACTGGGGCAGCGTCGGGTACTTCGGTCCGCTGACCGTGCGTCCAGACCTGTGGGACCAGGGCGTCGGCAGGCGCCTCATGGAGCCGGTCATGGACTGCTTCGACACCTGGGAGAACCGCCACCTGGGCCTGTTCACCTTCTCGCACAGTCCCAAGCACCTTGAGCTCTACCGCCGTTACGGTTTCTGGCCCCGATTCCTCACAGCCATCATGAAGAAGCAGGTGGCAGGCAGTGCCGCGGTCCCCGGCCGAGTGCTGTACGGCCAGCTGCCCGCCGCCGAGCAGCCCCACGCCCTGAGCCTTTGTCGCGCACTGACCGGGGCCGTGTACGAGGGCCTGAGCCTGGAACGCGAGATCGTGGCCACGCACGCGCAGGGGCTCGGTGACACCATTCTGCTCCAGGGTGCCGGATCCGAGCTCGATGGCTTGGCCGTCTGCCATTGCGGAGCCGGGTCGGAGGCCGGCGAGGACGTGTGCTTCGTCAAGTTCGGAGCCGTACGCCCTGGCCCGGAGGCCGCCAACCGGTTCGAACGACTGCTTGGCGCGTGCGAGCAGCTGGCCGCCGAGCGCGGACTGGGTCAACTGGACGCCGGGATGAACCTGGGCCGCCCGGATGCCTACCGTCGAATGGTCGACCGCGGTTTCCGCACCTGGTTGCAGGGCGTGACCATGCACAGGCCCAACGAACCCGGCTACAGCCATCCCGACGCCTACGTGATCGACGACTGGCGCTGAGACCCTGCCACACTCGGCCGCGAGGAAGGCCTGGTGCTGCCCGAACCCGTGAACATTCCGCGTTGGCGCCGACGGCCAGACACCTCCCGGACCACTGTCGAAGTGCTGTCCCCGCTTATGGTGCCCGGCGGGCGAGGAGCACTGGCACGGCGCCACCGACACCCATCTCATGGCTCACATCGCCATGGTCGTCGGTGACGGCACCGGCGACGGAACCACCTGGCTGGAGCCGGTCACCGACGAGCCGTACACCGCCGCCCTCGCCACCATCGGCCGCTGACGGCGCACCGCACGGCCACAGCGCGCAAATGGAAGCCGGACCGCTGGTCGACGGAGCGTCGGCCCGCGGGTGGACGGGATCTTGGTCCTGGGCGAACGGCTGCGGCAGGGCAGGGGAGGGGTCAGCCGTGCAGCAGGGAACGGCCGAGCCAGTCTGAGTGGTCGCGTACGCCGGGCAGAGCGAAGAAGTAGCCGCCGCCGGTAGGGGTGATGTAGTCCACCAGGGGCTCGTCGATCAGTCGTTTCTGGGTGGCCTCGAACTGGCGGACCACGTCCTGCTGGTAGCAGCAGAACGCCAGCCCCATGTCCAGGTCGCCGACCTTGTCGATGCCGCGGTCGTAGTTGTAGCCGCGGCGCAGGATGCGCGAGGTGTCCGTCCTGTCGGTGCGCGGGTTGGCGAGGCGGATGTGGGCGTCGAGCGGGATCGCCTCGCCGTGGGGGTCCTTGGCGTAGTGGGGTGTGTCGGTCTCGCGGGTGCCGTCGAGGGGGGCGCCGGTATCGCGGCGGCGGCCGATCATCGTCTCCTGTTCGGTGAGCGAGACCCGGTCCCAGAACTCCACCCGCATGCGGATGATGCGGATCACCTGGTAGCTGCCGCCGACCGCCCAGGAGGGCTCTGCGTCGGCTCCCGTGACCCACACCAGCTTGTCCATCTCCCGGGCGGAGGAGGTGTCGGGGTTGGCGATGCCGTCCTTGAAACCGAGGAAGTTGCGCTGGGTGCCCGACGGTCGGGAGGGGTTCTGGGAGCCGTCGATGCGCCACTTGACCTGCATGGCGCCGCGGGTGTGGCGGGCGATGTCGCGCAGCGCGTGGAGCACGGTGTCGGAGTGGTCCGCACAGATCTGCAGGGACAGGTCGCCGTGGCACTCGGCCGCGTCGAGGTTGTCGTTGGGAAAGGTGCGCATCGCCTTGAGGTGCCGTGGCTTGGCGGCGGCGAGACCGTAACGGTCGTCGAAGAGGGAGGCGCCCAGTCCTACGGTGACGGTCAGGCCGTCGGCGGGGATGTCGGGGCCGAGGATGCCGCTGTCGGACGGCGGGGCGCCCACGCCCTGGTCCTCGGGGGTGCCGCCGGCGGTCAGGAATCGCGCCCGCGCGGTCAGGGTGCGCAGCAGGTCGGCGAGTTCGGTGCGGTTGTCGGCGATGACGTCGAAGGAGACGAAGGCGGCGGCCGGCGGCTGCGGGGTGACGATGCCGGCCTGGTGGGTGCCATGGAAGGGCACCGCACGAGCGGCCGTGGTGGTGCCTTCTGCGGCGGTGGCGCGCCCGCCGGCGAACCCGGCTCCCGCCAGCGCGGCACCCGCCGCGCCGACACCCAGGGCGGTCTTGACGAACGTACGGCGGCCGGCGGGGCGGTCTCCCTCGTGACCCGCTGCGGGGCCCGGCTGCTGGGTCGGCATCGGGGTGGTCCTCTCCTGGTGTTGCGGTTGGTGCGCGCGGTGGTGGCGGAGCGGTGACGTTCAGGCCGCCCGGCGGATCTCCAACAGGTCCGGGATGGGGGCGAGTTGCTCCAGGAGCTGGCTCATGGCGCCGTCGAGCTGTTGGTGCGTGGCGGCGGAGAGGTCCTCGACGGGTGTCCAACTGCCGTCCGTGTGACGGGCGGAGAGAACGAGGTCCTCGGTGCGCCGCAGCCAACTGTCCACGCCAGTCAGGACCTTGGGGTTGCGCTGCTCGATCAGCGGGCGGAGCAGGCCGAGCAGGACCCGGGTGCCCTTGATGTTGGCCTCGGCCGTCGCCAGGGAGGTGCCGCTGCCGTAGTCGGTGGCGCCGGTCAGCTCCTGCTGGAGGGTGGCCTCCAGGATCTCGTGGGTGCGCAGCGGCAGGTCGGCCGGATCGAAGTGCTGGTGGGGGAAGGCCTTCTGCAAGTCCGCGACATCGGCGGTGAGTTGCCGCGCGGCCTTGGCGAGGGAGGCGGCCGACTCGCCGTGCCACAGCCCGTACTCGATCCGGTGGAATCCGGTGAAGCCGGCGTCCTTGATTCCGTGGGGCAGGCCGGCCGTCGTCCCGTTGATCTTCGCGTCGAAGTCTTCGAACGTGCCGTAGGCGGCGCCGAGCGCGGAGTACGCCTCGTGCGCGGGCAGCCAGTCCTTTCGGGCCCTGTCGAGCTTCTTGGCCTCGATGTCGCGCTGCAGGGTCCGGGTCCTGTCCAGTAGCCCGGCCAGACCCTTTTGTACGTAGGCGCGGTAGGACGCCAGTGGAGCGGCGAGGTCCTTCTCCGCGACCGGCAGCACGGCCCTCTGCGTGGTGCCGCCCGTGACCTGGACCGCGGCGGAGGTGACGGCCTTGCCGCTGGTGGGCACGCAGCGCCAGGCGTAACTTCCGCTGCCGATCGTGGCGATCAGGGCGCGGGTGGTGCCGGGCGCGATGCCCTCGACCTCGCCGTAGACAGCCGCGGTGGCCGGGTTGATCAAGTACGCCTCGACGGCGCTGCGGCCGGTGTTGCGCACCTGGAAGGACTGGCGGCCGGGCTTGGGGGCGCTGAACCCCTTGCCGCAGTCCGCGGGAGAGACGGTGACGGTGGCGGCGGAGGCGGGCTTGTCGCCACCGACCGCCACCAGCACGCCCGCGAGTACGGCGGGAGCGGCAAGCGCGGCCACGGGGACCACCCATCGGGGCCGCCGTCGCCCGGAGGCCGGTCCAGGGGCCGCTGGGGAAGGGGCTGTTGTCGCCGCGGGTGGCGTCGCGGCGGAGGTGACCACACGGCGCACACCGCGCACACCACGTACGAACAGCGTCATCACCACGGCGAGATACACGCCGTAGGCCATGATCTGAAGCCACGTCATCTGCGGCGTCAGATTGAGCGTGCCGCTGACCAGGGTGGCGTACCAGGAACCGGGGTCGACACGCGCCGACAGGTCGAAGGCGTACGCGGCCGAACCCGGCAGGACGCCGCCCTCCTGCAGGTCGCGCACCCCGTAGCCGAGGACCCCGGCCGCGATGACGATGAGTGCGGCGCCGGTGGCGGTGAAGAACCGGGTCAGGTTGAGATGCAGCACCCGCCGGTACAGGCCCCAGCATGAGGCCGCGGCGAGCAGCAGACCCGCCCCCGCGCCGATCAGGGGACCGGCGGACTCCCCGGCCGCCTGCCCCGTGGTCCACAGGAACAGGGCGGTCTCCAGCCCCTCACGCCCGACGGCAAGGAACGAGGTGACGATCAGCACGCCCGCGCCCGTGCCCAGAGCGGCAGTCACCTTCTCCTTGAGCTCACCGGAGAAACTCCGCGCCGACCGGCGCATCCAGAACACCATCGCGGTGACGAACGCGACGGCGATCACGCTGAGCACTCCGCCGAAGGTCTCCTGCGCCGGCCCGGACAGGCCGGCCGAGGTGAACGTCAGTACCGCCCCGAATCCCATCGACACGCCCACCGCGGCGAGCACCCCGGTCCATACGTGCGGCAGCCTGGAGCGGTGGCCGGACCGGACCAGGGTGGCCACCAGAACCGACACGATTAGCCCGGCTTCCAGCCCCTCCCGCAGGCCGATCAGGAAGCTCGGGAGCGCGTTGTCCCACACCAGGAAACTCCTCTCGGGCACACCACGGCCCGGTTGAACTCCGGCCAGGGCCTGCTTAGTGAAGGCAAACCTAACCGCCGGTCATGGAGGTGCTGCCGTCGGATCTCGCGGCGCTCGGGGCTCGACGCGCTCAAATTTGCTGCTCGGGACGGGAGTTGGGGCCTGGTTAAGAGTTGAGTGTGAGCGCGACCTTTGGTGCGTATATCAGCATATTTCGGATGCAGAGGGCTCTGTGTGAATGCCTTGCAGCGGGCGCAGGCGAACGACGACGTGGGTTCGGCGCGGTGTTCACTCCGATGTCGGAACCCCGCTGCCCGGCGCCCAGTTGCCCGAGCACCACCAGCCCGACGGCGTCGAGACGGCTCGCCGGAGCTGACCACAGAGTCCTCGGGCCACCGCTGCGACGTGAGGAACCGCGTTGCTACGGCGGCGATCCGCAGGCCGAGCAGAAACAGCACCGCCGAACGCGGACCGGGCAGCGGTTCCTGTCACCTGCTGCTCCTGGCGCTCAGGTCGTCGTCTGTACCGGAGCCTCGGTGGCGTGCACTGTCTGCGCAGCGCCAGGTGCAGGGCTGGGTGACACTGTCCCGGCCTGGTCCGGGAGGTGTTGCTCGGTCCAGATGCATTTGCCGTCACTGAGGTAGCGAGCGCCCCAGCGATGGGACAGGGCGGCCACCAACTGCAGCCCCCGGCCGCCCTCGTCGGTGTATGCGGCGCGCCGGATGCGGGGAGTGGCGAGGCTGCCGTCGTAGACCTCGCAGATCAGCGACCGGCTGCGCAGCAGGCGCAGGCGTAGCGGGCCCCTGGCGTGCCGGACGACGTTGCCGACGAGCTCGCTGACCAGGAGCTCGGTGGTCATGACGAGGTCGTCCAGTCCCCAGGCGGCCAGTTGGCTGCGGACGTGTTCGCGGGCCTGTGCGGCTGCGCGGGGATCGTGCGGCAGGTCATACGTGGCGACGTCACCGGCGGCGGTGGGGATGGTGCGGGCGATGAGGAGGACCGCGTCGTCGTCCGTTTGTTCACGGTCGGGCAGCAGTGCCGAGAGGACCAGGTCGCACAGGTCGTCAAGTTGTCCGGTGGCAGTGTCCTGGTCTCCGATGGGGAAGCAGGACGTCCGGGCCACGGTGCGAGCCAGAGTCTGCTGGAGTTGGTCCAGTCCCTGGTCGATGTCCCTTGTGGTGGCTTCGAGCAGGCCATCGGTGCAGAACACCACGAGACTTTCTTGTGGCAGTTGCAACTCGTGGAGGGCGAACGGCGGGTCGGCCGCGCCCAGCGGCGGATCGGGGGCCAGGTCCGGGCGGTGGACCGTGCCATCGCGATGCACGATCAGCGGCGGGGGATGACCGGCAAGGGACACAGAGAAGATCCGGCTGACGGGGTCGAAAACGGAGTACAGACAGGTGGCGTAGGAGTCGTCACCGAGGTCGTGAACGATGTCGTTGAGGCGGCTGAGCAACTCGTCGGGGGACAATTCGAGCTCGGTGAGGGTGCGCACCGCCGTGCGCAGCCGGCCCATGGTGGCTGCTTCGGCGATTCCGTGCCCCATCACGTCGCCCACCACCAGGGCGACCCGATCGGCGGACAGCTGGATCACGTCGTACCAGTCACCACCCACCTGCTCGCCACGTCCTGCGGGCAGGTAGCGCGCTGCCGCCCGTACAGCGTGCAGGCACGGCAGCTCCCGGGGCAGCAGATCACGTTGCAGACCCTGCGCGCGGGAGTGTTCCATGTCGTACAAGCGGGCCCGCTCCAGCGCCTGGCCGACCAGACCGCTGAGCGCCATCAGCAAGGTGCGCTCCTCGCCGCTGAAGGAGCGCGGCCGGTCGAAGGAGACGACACAGCAGCCCATGGCGCGCCCGGAGGCGATCAGAGGCAGGAACGCCCAGGCGTTCTTCGAGGACGAGACTGCCACGTCCGCCATATACGGATAGCGCCGCCGGAACTCGTCGATCGATCCGATGAAGGCGGGGGTACGCGTGCGAAGCACGTCGGCATCCACGGAATGGGACGACAGCGGGCGCCCGTCGAGGCGGCGTGCGAAGTCCGGTGGAACTCCGACCATGCCAACGAGGCGCAGGCGGTTGCCTTCGACGACATCGATCCCCAGCCCGTCGGCGTGGAGGGGAGGAAGGATGTGCCTCGCGACGGCTTCCACGACGTCCCCGGACGTGAGGGCCTCTGCGAGCGCCGCGGTCAGTTCGCCCATGCGGAAAGTCTGCTCGGCCCCGGTCGCCCGACCATGGCCCGGTGGGGCACCCGACGAGCTCTTCAGGCGCGCAGCGGTCCATGCGGCCACCGAATGCAGAAAGGACTGCTGCACGTCCTGCGGCTCAGCGGCGCCTGGCATGAGCACCGACAATGCACCTACGGGGCCATCGGCACCCTGCAGGGGCACCGCCGCCGTGCCGGCCGCCCCCACCCCTAGGCCGTCACCGGCCATCCAGACGAAGGCGCCACGCCGCACGGCACATGCGGGCGCCACATCCTGCTCGCTGCTCAGCGTTGCCCACGCCTCAATGCTCGCGGAGGCGAGGCCGCTGGCCGCCGCCAGGTGCAGCCGACCGGCGACGGCACCGCCCCGGTGCACCATGGCACCCAGGCCATCCAGGCACGACGTCGCCTGCTGAAGAGCCAGAGTGAGCGTCTGTGCGTCCCAGAACACGTCCTCCGAAGCCCCCATGAAGCTGAGCTCTGCGGGCTTCGGCCGCTCGGTGTGACTCCTCGGCTGGGCATCCTCCGCAGCCACGCCACCTCCTGCTCACCCACAGGTCAAGCTCTGCCCATGTTCTGTATGACTAGGGCAAAAGCATCTTTCTACACTAGTCCTCCACTGTCTATTCGTGCCGCATTCCGCCCCTATGTCATCGCGTCGCTCATCTTGGCGGTGCCGCGTAGCAAGGCGGCTTTAACCGTGGCTGGAGGTGTAGAGGCGGTCGCCGAGGCGGGCCATTTCGTCGGTGTACGGGGGCAGTGTTGAGTCGCCGGCCGTGGCCCATTTCCGGCGGACGAGGGCTGGCCGGTAGCCCGCGTCGCGGTGTCTCGACCTTCCAGGGCTGTCTGTACGTGCGGCACTCCGGCCTACCGGCGTTCGTGCTGCCGCGCCTGCGGGTCCAGGGCCTTCAGGGCTGAGCGCAGCGCGGGTACCGGTGTCGTCGTGCGCCGGAACGGCCCGCCCTGCACAACACGTGGTTCGTGGCGATGGACGAGGGCTTCAACCTGCTGTGCCAGGTCACCGGGACGGCGTCGGTCGTGGTTGCGGTGGGGGCACGGGTGAGTGTCGTACGGGCCGTCGACTCCGTCGATCAGGGGCTGCCCGTCGTCGAACTCTTCAGCCGTCGCGGACGGCGCGCGGCCAGCCCGAAGCGGTTCGTCGAACGGCGAGGCGCCCACGCCGACGGTGATGGTCAGCCCGTCGGCCGGGACACGCGGGCCCCAGGATGCCGGAGTCAGCGGGGGGCGCGGTGATTCCCTCGGTGGACGCAAGCCCCCCTGTGGTCAGGAACCGCGCGCGGTCGGTCAACGTACGCATCAGGTCGGCCAGTTCCTGGCGGGTGTCGGCAACGACGTCGAAGGACAGGAAGCACGCCGACTGCTGCTTGGCCGGCAGAATCCCCGTTTGTCGGGGGCCGTGGTACGGGATCGCCTGTCCGTCCGCGCTCGCGTCCGGCGCGACGGCCGGCGTGGCGGCCACAGCCGTGTCCGCCCCCTTGGCCAACCCGGCACCTGCCACGGCGCCGCCCAGGTCCACCGTCGTGCCCCGCAGGAAGCGGCGGCGCCCCACGGACGCCCCGGAGGGCGGGGCCCGCTGTCGTTCCTGTCGCTCACTGTGTCCTCCGTACGTCCAGGATGGCAGCGATGGGCGCGAGCTCCTCCGTCAGATTGCCGACGTCCGCGTCGAGGGTCTCGTGCTGCCCTTGTCCGAGCCGTCCAACAGGTGTCCAGTGGCCGTCGTGCTCAAAGCCGTCGACGTCCCGCTCGGTTCGCTGCATCCACGTGCCGATCTTCGTCATCAGCCCCGGTGCCCGGCTGTTCAGTAAGGGGCGCATGCGGTCCAGCATTTCCTTCGTGCCGGTGAGGTTCGCCCGGACGGTCGCCAGATTGGTGCCGCTGCTGTAGTCGGTGCGCCCGGTCAGCTCGAACGGCAGGGCGTTCTCCATGATTTCGTGGCCTCGCTGGCTCAGGTACAGCGGGTCCATTTCCTGCCGCGGCCAGTTCTTCCGCAGTGTGTTCACGTCGGCGGCGAGACGGTCCGCCACGGAGTGCAGACCGGTCGGGGACTCGCCGTGCCACAGCCCGTACTCGATCCGGTGGAAGCCGGTGAAGTGGGGGTCGTGCAGACCGCCGGGCAGACCGGCGGTCGTCCCGTTGATGGCGGCGTCGGCGTCGCCGAAGGTCAACTTGGCGCCGCTCAGCTCCTCATACTCCATGTGCGCGGGCAGTCAAGCAGCGCGGGCCCTGTCCACGTCGCCTCGTTCGATCGGGGCACGCAGCGTATCCGTCGTGACCACCAGATCGTCCAGCCGGACCTGGACCCACTTCTGGTAGGCGAGCGTCGGGGGAATCAGCTGGTGCACGTCGGCCGGCATGATCGCCGGGGTGCTGCCCTTGACGGCGCCGCCTGGCACCGGGAGTGTCGGTCCCTTGGCGACATCGAGATCCTCGGGCAGGCAGTCGACGGCGTACGAGCCGCCGCCCAGAGTGACCTGCATCGGCTGGGTTCCGCCCACCCCGATGCCCTCTGCCTCCTCGTAGACGGCTCCGGTTCGGGCGTTGACGAGGTAGGCGTCGGTGGCGACGCTGCCGCCGTTGTGCAGTTGGATTACCTGCGTTCCGGCTCTTGGGTGGCAGACCGTACGGATCGGAGGATGCCGGACCGGCCGCCCTGGGAGCGGCTACCGCAACCCGCGCACGTCACGGCGACCACCACCGCGGTGACCAGCACGGCACCACCATGTCGGCGAAAGGCGGCCGACGGCCGGGCCCCGAGGGCTCACGGGGGTGGACCGCACAGGCTGCGGATCTGACACGCAGGGCCTTCCAAACGATCAGTGGTCCGGAAATGTGCTCGCTCATGCTGGGTGGGCCTTTCGGCCAGACGTTCCTGCTATGCCCCAGTGATCACACAGGTCGCCAGATGTTCAGCCTCGGCTTCCGGGAATCACCCGCAAGGTCCCGTCTCCCGGTGTGATCAAGAGCGGACTCTGTCTCGAGCTCTGCGGGATCCCGCGCCGGCGCTGGGGCACGGGAGGCGTCCCACGCGCGGAGACCGCGGGGCCGTCGGCACGCCGGCCGCGGCCTGTCCGGCCGCGCGCCGCGCGGCTGTCGCCCGGGGCACGCCCCGGGGGTGATTCGGACGCCCGCACGCGCGCGGGCGTCCGCAGGCGTGTCGCGCGTCAGCCGGCCAAGGCGCTGAGCGCGAGTATGGCGCCGAGGGAGGTCAGGGACAGCAGTGTGTGGGCGACCGTCCAGGTGCGGAGTGTTCCACCGACGGTGAGGCCGAAGTACTCCTTGAACATCCAGAACGAGGCGTCGTTGACGTGCCCGAGGAACGCGGCGCCGGAGCCGAGCGCGAGGGCCAGCAGGGCTGCGTGGGTGGTGTCCAGGCCGTGTGCCATCGGGCCCACGATGCCCGCTGCCGCCACGGTGGCCACGGTGCCGGAGCCCGTCGCCGTCCGCATGAGCGCGGCCGTCAGCCAGGCCAGCAGGATCAGCGGGACGTGCAGGTGCTGGGCGGCCTGCCCGATCGCGGAGTTGACCCCGGAGTCGTGCAGGGCCTGCGAGTATCCGCCGCCGGCCCCGACGATCACCAGAACGCCGGCGATCGGCGGGAAGGACCTGGACAGCGTCTCGTGCACCTGACGCCGTGAGGCGCCAACGGTCCAGCCGAAGGTGAACAGCGCGATGACGACCGCGACGAGCAGGGCGACGACCGGGGTGCCGAGGAAGTCGACACTGGTGAGCACGGCGCCGTGGGCCCAACCGAAGGTGTCGCAGGCCGCCTTGAGCATCATGAGCGCGACCGGCAGCAGGACGGTGCCGATGGTGACCGAGAAGCGTGGCATGCGTCGCTTGTCCTGAAGCTGGTCAAGGACCTCCTCGTGGCCGCGGGAGATCGGCGTGCGACGGTCGGACACGCTCGTGGTCGCTGCGGTCGTGGTCGTCATGTGCGCCGCCGCGTTCGCGGTCACCACGCCCCTGTCCGCGATCTGTTCGGCGGATACGGCGGGGCCGGACATGGCGTCGGCGGTGGTGGTGCCCGCTGTGGTGAACGCCGCCAGCGCCGACTCCGGTATGCGGGCGGTGACCCGCGGCCAGATGTACGCGGTGAACAGCGGGCCGACCACGACGGCGCAGGGCACCGCGACGATCAGACCGTAGACCAGGGTGAGACCCATGTCGGCGTGCACCGCGCTGATGGCCACCAGCACCCCGGGGTGCGGGGGGACCAGGGCGTGCACAGTGGCCAGGCCCGCCATGGCGGGGATGCCGGCCCGCAGGACTGGCTGGCCGGAGCGTCGGGCGATCTGGAGCACCAGCGGAACCAGCATGACGAAGCCGACTTCGAAGAACATCGGCAGGCCCACGATGCAGGCGATCAGGGTGACGGCCCACGGTAGCCGTCGGGGCCCGGCGACGCGGGTGATGGTCGCCACTATCTGGTCGATGGCGCCCGAATCCGCCATGAGGCGGCCGAGTACTGCGCCCAGGACGATCAGGACGCCGACCTTTCCGATGGTGGCGCCGACACCGGTTGTGAACGAGTCCGCCGCCTTTTCGACATCCTCCCCGGACAGCATGGAGATGGTGAAGGCACCCAGCATGAGTGCGAGGAATGCATGCAGCCTGGCCCAGGCGATGAGGACGACGACCGTGGCGATGGACAGGCCCACCAGGACCAGCAGCCAAGTGTCGTGACCGGACCAGGCCCCGGCCACGGTGGCCGATTTCGCGGACGTTGATGCCAACGCTGCCATCATGTGAATTCAGCTTTCCCTATGGGGTGCGGTTGTCCCGTTTACGGACTTCCGGGATTTCCGTCGGCGCCGGAGTGCTTTCCGTTCCCTGAAGTCCCCACATTCGCCCAGTTCTTCGGCTCGGGCTTGCGGGGCACCGTATGTGCAGTTCTCGGCGCATCACCAGGGGTGTAACGGATGCGTTAATTAAGAACGGCCTGAATTTTTCAGTGCGTTCTGCTCGTTTTGTGCACAGGGAGGCGCTCGCTGTTATCCGGATACACTGATGTCATGCTCCGCGCACCCCGTATGGCCACTCAGGCGCTGCTTGCCCAAGTGGCGGTACTTATCGTCGTGTTGGGTGCCGGGCTCGCGATTACGGTGGGTCTCCTTCGGCACTCGTCCGAGAGCCAGTACGAGCAGCGCGCGTTGGCGGTGGCACGGACCGTGGCCGAGGATCCCGTCGTGGCACGGCGCGTCGGCGCCGGATCGGACCCCGGCGGAGAGGTGGAGCGCATCGCCCAAGCGGTGCGCCGCCGCACCGGGATGCTCTTCGTGGTGGTGACCGACCGGCACGGCATCCGTTACGCGCACCCGGACCCGGCCGAGGTGGGCAAGGAGGTCAGTACCTCGCCGACCGCGCTGGACGGCCGCGATTCGGTGTCGGTCCAGCGCGGGACGCTCGGCGTCTCCGCGCGTGCCAAGGTTCCGCTCCGCTCGGCGGACGGCGCGGTCGTCGGCGAGGTCAGTACCGGCGTACGGGTCGGGACGGCGCTGGAGGCCGCCGCTCCGCTGATCCGTGACCAGGCCGTGCTCTCGACCGGGGCGCTGTTGCTCGGCGTGGGGGTCACAGCGCTGCTGACCCGACGTCTCAAGAGGCAGACCCACGGCCTGGAACCGGCCGAGCTCACCGAACTGCTGCGTGAGCAGCAGGCCGTGCTGCACGGTGTCGGCGACGGTGTGATCGCCGTGGACCCGTTGAGCCGGATCACGGTGTGCAACGAGGAGGCGGCGAGGCTGCTCGGCGGCCCGGTGCCGCCTGGTAGCTCGCTGCCCGATGCGGACCTGCCGCCCCCGGTGCAGCGTGTGTTGGCGGAACGTCAGGAACTGCGCCAGAGCGTGGCGGTCGTCGGCTCACGGATGCTCGTGATGACCTCGCAGTCGGTGCGCCGCGGCGAACAGGACCTCGGCCATGTGCTGACCCTGCGCGACCGTACCGAACTGGACGAACTGGAGCGCGAGCGGTCCGCGTTGCGGGCGCTCTCGGACGCACTGCGTGCCCAGGCGCACGAGTACACCAACCGGCTGCACACGCTGTCCGGCATGCTCGCTGTCGGGCATGTGCCGGACGCGCAGGCGTACCTGCGGGAACTGGCTGCGGCCCCGCTGGCCACCGAGGGCCGTGACGGTGCCCGGCTCGCCGACCCCTATCTGCGCGGCCTGCTCGCCGCCAAGACCGCGACCGCCTCCGAACGCGGCGTGGAACTGCGCCTGGACGCCGACTCCAACCTGCCGGGTCGGCTGACCGAACCACTGGATGTGGTGAGCGTGGTGGGCAACCTGCTGGACAACGCCGTGCGCGCCGCCGCGAGCGGGCGCCGCAGGCCCGCTTGGGCGGAGCTCGGTGTGCTGGCCGAGGGGGATACGCTCCACGTGGCCGTGGCCGACAGCGGTGACGGGGTGCGGGACGAGGACGTCGAGCGGCTGTTCCAGCGGGGATTCACCACTCGAAGCGCGGAGAAACGGCCCAGTCACGGCATCGGTCTCTTCCTCGCCCGCCAGCTCGTGGTCAAGCACGGTGGTGAACTGCGCCTGGGGCAGGCGGGCGGGGCGGAGCACGGAGCCGTCTTCCTGGTCAGCATGCCCGGCGCGCTGGAGCGGCGGTCCCGCACGAAGACGGAACGCCAGACGAATCACGGAGGTGTGCAGTGATCCGGGTTCTGGTCGTGGACGACGACTACCGTGTCGCCGAACTCCACGCCCGCTACGTGCGGGCGACCGCCGGCTTCACCGTGGCGGGCATCGCCCGGTCGGCGGCCCAGGCCGTGGAGCTGAGCCGCGCGCTGCAGCCCGATCTGATCCTGCTCGACCTGTATCTGCCCGACCGGCTGGGGACCGAGGTACTGCCGGCGCTGACCGGCGACGTGCTGATGGTGACGGCTGCCGCCGATGCCGCGCAGGTGCGGGCGGCCCTGGGGCACGGTGCCGTCGGTTACCTGATCAAGCCGTTCGACGACGGCGACTTGCGCAAGCGTCTGGCCGCGTACGCCCGTTACCGGGCCCAGCTCGCCACCGACCGCCCCCTGGCCCAGGACCAGGTGGACCGCGCGCTGCGCACCCTGCACGGCGTGGACCGCTCGAGCCGAGCGCGCCAGCCGCGCACCACGCCCACCGGGAAGCTCGTCTCGGACGCCGTCCGCTCCGCCGACGGGTCGGTCACCGCCAGCGCGCTTGCCGAGCGTCTGGGTGTCTCCCGGCCGACCGCCCAGCGCTACCTCGCCGATCTCACCGCCGACGGCACGGTCCGCGTCGAGCTGCGCTACGGTGCCGCCGGCCGGCCCGAGCACCTCTACTCCTGGAACGGCGAGAACCCAGCCCCGGATCAGGGCTGACCCTCGGGGACATGAGCCGGTGGGTCAGCCCCCGCGGCCCCCGCAAGCTCTCCGAGAGCACCGGAGCACTGCCTGCACCGGGCGCCCGGAGCCGACAGCGCTGGGGAGCAACGACTTGCACGCGTGAGGGGAGTTCCGGGCGCCGCAAGGCCTACCGGGGCAACTGCGTTTTGGTGGTCACTGTTGTGCCGCCGGACGCGTGGCACGGTTCTGCGGTCGCGTCTTGGTCAGTCCGTGCTCCACCGCCCGGAGCAGGGTGAGGGCGGCGTCGAGGTGTTCGGTGTCGTGGCCCGCGGTTTCGGAGACGGTCGCGGCCCATTCCTGCCGGACGAGGGTCGTGTTGCTGCGTCCGCGCTCGGTGGAGTGGACCGTCACCCCGCGGCCGTTGCCCGAGTGGGCGCGCCGCTCGATGAAGCCCTTCTGTTCAACTCCGCAGGATGGTGGAGAGGTTGGTGCGCTGGAGCCCGGTTGCGGCGGCGATGCGGCTGGGCGGCGCTTCCGGGTCGCCCTTCAGGTAGCGCATCACCATAAAAAGGCCGTTCATGCCGAAGTCGGCCAGCTTGTAGAAGTTGGCCTTTCCGGTCTTGTTGGCGAGCTTCTCCAGGACGTCCTTGCCCGGCACCCTGCGGTCGGCGATGTAGTGCGTGCCGAGGGACAGAGCGAGTGCCGTGGCCGCGCCGGGGTGTACCCGGATGCCCAGGGCTCGGGCCCCGAGTCCGGCGACGATCGCCTGGGTGGCCGTGCAGGTGAGGCAGTTCTCTCTGGCTTGTAGGTGCGTCGTGCACTGTCGCGTCACCCGCCAGTACGAAATGGCCGTGTCGGCGATCGACCAGCTCGTCGACCTCCGTCGCCAGAACGCCGAGGCGGAGGACGACCATGCCACGCAGGACCCGGAGGTCGCGAAGGCGCTGAGCGTCTGCGCCTGGCTCCTGGAACAGACGGCCGACGGGGACACGGTGTGACCCGTCGTCGAGACCCATGTCCGCACAGTCGGCCGAGCCGGGTGGCGGCCATCTACCACCGGGGACCTCGTCCGCCGGCGGGGAGGCAGCCAGTCGGAGTTCCTGGGCAGGGTGGCAGACCAGGTCATGGTTCCTGGCCACCGCGTCGAACCGGGCGAGGTTGAGGCCGCGCTGAGGGTACATCCCGGTGTGTTGGCGGGCGCGGTCGACGTACGAGGACGCGGCCGGTGCGCGCGGCCCCGCGCTCGGCCTCCGGGGGCTTTGGGTCGTGGCACGCCAGGGGCCGACCGGTCCGCGCGGGATCGAATTTCAGCCATGTAAACGACTGTTTAACGGCTCTTGCGCACCCTTGACGTCCCCGAAACGCCTAGGTCAGGCTGCGGGCTCTGGTCTACACCAATGTTGTGCCACTGCCCTGGGGAGGGTGTTGTGAAGCGCAAACTGAACGCGGCCATAGGCGTCGCTGCAATGATCGCGGGCGTTGCGGCCTGCGGTTCGGACAAGAGTTCCGACAAGTCAGCGGCCCCCGAGGACCGCACCGGTACGGTGACGGTCTGGCTCATGAACGACGCCCAGACGAGTTGGCCCGAACTGGTCAAGGACGTCACCGCGCAGTTCAAGAAGAAGTACCCGAAGGTCATCCTCAAGGTGCAGTTCCAGCAGTGGAGCGACAAGGTACAGAAACTGGACGCCGCGCTCTCCGGCTCCAGCGCCCCCGATGTCGTCGAACTCGGCAACACCGAGACCATGACGTACATCCTCAACGGCGCGCTCGCCGAGGTCGACGCCAAGCAGTTCGACAACTCCGACACCTGGATCAAGGGCCTCACGGACACCTGTAGCTACCAGGGCAAGCTCTACTGCGTCCCTTACTACGCGGGTGCCCGGGTCGCGATCTACAACGCCGACATGTTCAAGAAGGCCACCGGCTCGGACGCCCTGCCGACGACCGAGACCGCTCTGACGGCCGCCCTGGACAAGCTGGAGACGACCTACGGCAGCAAGGACGACGCGTACTCGCCGCTCTACCTGCCGGGCCGCTACTGGTACGCCGCCATGTCGTACGTCGCCGCCTACGGGGGCAAGATCGCCACCTACGACAAGGGGTCGGACAAGTGGACCGCCACCCTCGAATCGAGCCAGGCGCAGCAGGGCATCCAGCACTACATCGACCTGGTCAAGAAGTACAACCACGGTGACCAGACCAAGGACGAGACGGACCACGCCAACGTCGAGGCCAAGGAGAAGACGGCGCTGATCTACGGCAACGGCTGGGAGTCCAGCGTCGTCGTCACCCCGCCGAACGGCAACAAGAAGCTCACCAAGGCCATCAAGACCGCCGCGATGCCCGGTCCGAACGGCAAGACGCTGCCCTCCTTCATCGGCGGCTCCGACCTCGCGGTGGTCGGCAAGTCCAAGAACCAGGACCTCGCCAAGTACTGGATCCAGCTCTTCACCGACGAGAAGTCCGAAGCGGTCCTCGCCTCGAAGAACATCCTGCCCAACAACGAGAAGCAGCTCGCACCGCTCAAGACCAACCCCACCACCGCGCCGATCGCCAACGCCGTGCCGGACGCCTGGTTCACCCCGATCGCACCGGGCTGGGGCGCCGTCGAGAAGCAGAACATCCTGCCGAACATGCTGGTCTCCATCCTCAAGGGCACCTCGGTGGCGGACGCCACCAAGGCCGCCGACCAGAAGATCGACTCGCTGATCAACAGCGCCTCCTGACCCGGAACCGGAGGGATCGGACGAACGAGAGGAAGGGCCGGCCCAGATGAGCGCCGCCGACACGCTGCAGAGCGTCACCAAGGGTGCACCACCGGACCGTACGGAAGCGCCGGCCCGCCCACCGCGCCGCCGCAAGGGTGCACTGCTGCCCTATCTGCTGATCGCCCCGGCGATCATCGTGCTCGCCGGCGTACTGGGCTGGCCGCTGATCGACACCGTGCTGCTGTCCTTCCAGGACGAGCGGCGCAACAACCTCTGGGCGGGCACAGCGCCGCCCTGGGTCGGCCTCGACCAGTACACCGCGATCCTCGGGGACAGCGAGTTCTGGCAGGTCACCCTGCGGACCCTGGTCTTCGTCGTGGTGTGCGTGGTCATCACGATGCTGCTCGGGCTCCTCATGGCGATGCTGCTCCAGCGGGTCTCCACCTGGATACGGCTGCTGATGACGGCCGCACTGGTCGCGGTCTGGTCCATGCCGCTGCTGGTGGCCACCTCGATTTTCCGCTGGCTCTTCGACTCCGACTACGGCCTGGCCAACAGCCTGCTCAGCAAGCTCCCCGGCGTCGACCTCCGGGGCCACAACTGGTTCCTCGATCCGGTGCAGGGCCTGGCGATCATCGTCGGGGTGGTCGTCTGGGGCGCCATCCCCTTCATCGCCATCAGCCTCCACTCGGCGCTCACCCAGGTCCCACAGGAGCTGGAGGAGGCCGCCAGGATCGACGGAGCCCAGGGCTTCGGGATCTTCCGGTACGTCATCTTCCCTGTCATCAAACCGGTCTTCGTGATGACCACCACGCTCAATGTGATCTGGGACTTCGGCGTCTTCGGCCAGGTCTTCCTGATGCGCAACGCACACCCCGAGCCCGAGTACCAACTGCTCGGCATCTACTCGTACTCCAAGGCGTTCGAGAGCAACTCCTTCAGCCAGGGCGCCGCCATCTCGGTCATCACCGTGCTGATGCTGGCCGGTGTGTCCGTCTACTACCTCCGCCAGCTGATGAAGATCGGAGAGGTCGAGTGAGCGTCTCCGTCGGCAGGACCGGCAGGACCCGGAAGAAGAGCCGCCTCGGCTACAACATCCTCGGGCTGATCACCTTCGTAATCATGGGTTTCCCGGTCTACTGGATGGTGATCACCGCGCTCCGCCCGAGCAGCGAGATCCTCAGCTACGACCAGAAGGTCTGGCCGACCTCCGTCACCCTCGGCCAGTTCCGACGGGCGATGGACAGCCCCAACTTCTGGGACAACGCGAAGGCCAGCATCATCATCTCGGCCGGTACCGTCGTGCTCTCCATCGCCGTCGGCCTGATCGCCGCCTTCGCCGTCGGACGGTTCCGTTTCTGGGGCCGCAAACCGCTGATGGTGGTGCTGCTGCTGGTCCAGATGATCCCGGCGACCTCGATGCTGATCCCCATCTACATACAGCTCAACGACATGGGCGCGCTCAACCAGTACTGGGGCGTCATCCTCGTCTACGCCGCCTCCACGCTGCCCTTCACCATCTGGATGCTGCGCGGGTTCATCATCAACATCCCCACGGAGCTGGAGGAGGCCGCCATGGTCGACGGCAACAGCCGGATGGGCGCCTTCTGGCGCGTCATCTTCCCGCTGCTCGCGCCGGGCCTCGTCGCCACCTCCATCTACGCCCTCATCACCGCGTGGAACGAGTACCTCTTCGCGTACGTCCTGCTGCAGGACAACGACAAATACCCGCTCGGTGTGTGGCTGCTGAACTTCACCACCTCGCGCGGCACCGACTACGGCGCTCTGATGGCAGGTTCCATCCTCACCGCGCTCCCCGTGGTGATCTTCTTCCTGATCGTGCAGCGCAAGGTTGCCGCCGGCCTCACCGCCGGGGCGGTGAAGGGATGACGGTTCCAGGGACCGGCGCGACAACAGTTACGACGACGGGTAAAGGGCCGACTGCCAAGTGACGACCGTGACCGACACTCTCACCCGTAACGCGTTGGCCGTCCTGCAGCCAGGCTTCCACGGCACCACCGCCCCCGACTGGCTGCTGCGCCGACTCGCCGAAGGCCTCGGCTCGGTGGCGCTGTTCGCCCGCAACATCGAATCGCCCGAGCAACTGGCGGCGCTCACGGCCGAGTTCCGCGCGGAGCGCCCCGAGGTGCTGGTCGTCGCCGACGAGGAGGGCGGCGACGTCACCCGGCTCGAAGCCCGCCGAGGCTCCTCCTTCCCCGGCAACCTCGCCCTCGGCGCGGTCGACGACCCGGCCCTCACCAGCGAGGTCGCCGCCGAACTCGGCCGCCGCCTCGCCGTCTGCGGCGTCAACCTCAACTGGGCGCCGTCCGCCGACGTCAACTCCGACCCGGCCAACCCGGTTGTCGGCGTGCGGTCCTTCGGCGCCGACCCGCAGCTCGTCGCCCGGCACACCGCCGCGTACGTCCAGGGGCTGCAGGGCGCCGGGGTTGCCGCCTGCGTCAAGCACTTCCCCGGCCATGGCGACACCGCGGTCGACTCCCACCACGCGCTGCCGAGAATTGGTGTCGGCCTGGACACCCTGCACGCCCGCGAGCTGGCACCTTTCCGTGCAGCGCTCGCCGCGGGGACCAAAGCCGTGATGAGCGCGCACATCCTGGTGCCGGCCCTGGACCCCGGCCGCCCGGCCACCCTCAGCCCGGCCACACTGACCGGCCTGCTGCGCGGGGAGCTGGGCTACCAGGGCCTGATCGTCACCGACGGCATCGACATGCAGGCCATCGCCGGTACATATGGCATGGAACGCGGCACGGTACTCGCCCTGGCCGCCGGCGCCGACGCGATCTGTGTCGGCGGAGGGCCGGCCGACGACGAGACCGTGGTCGCGCTGCGCGACGCCATCGTGCGCGCGGTCCACGACGGCGATCTGCCCGCCGAGCGCCTCGCCGACGCCGCGGCCCGCGTCCGGTCGCTGGCCACCTGGACCACCGACCGCACCGGCGCGGCCCGGGAGGCGATGCCCGACCTCGACGTCGGTCTCACCGCGGCACGGCGCGCGCTGCGGGTGTCACGCGCCGAGGAGTACGTCCCGATCTCCGAGGCCCCGTATGTCGCCACCTTCACTCCGGTCGCGAACATGGCGGCCGGTGACGCGACGCCGTGGGGGGTCGCGGCCGAGCTGGACCGCTTCTTCCCTGGCACGCCCACCGGTAGCTTCCGGGACGGCGACGCCTCGACCGCAGAGCTGATCCGATCGGCGGCCGGCCGCAGGATCGTCGCAGTGGTCCGTGATGTGCACCGCCATCCGTGGATGGCTACCGCCCTCGGCGAGCTGCTCGCCACCCGGCCCGACACGACCGTGGTGGAGATGGGTGTACCGCAGGCTCCGCCGGCCGGCGCGTTGTACATCGCCACCCATGGCGCCGCCCGGGTGTGCGGGCGCGCGGCGGCGGAGATCATCGCGGGCAAGGACGCCGGTCACTAGCCTCACGCGTCGACCGGACTCGGCGTCCGAGGGGTGACCAAACAAGAGGAGAGAGCCGCAGAGCCGGCAAGACACGGCTGGTCGAAGGCTCTGCCCACCATAGTTCAGGAAGGCTTGCCCGACGCGACTGCCCTGCGTGCCCAGCCTGACCCGGCTCACCCACCCGTCACCACGCCATCGAACCGCGGCGAGGACGTCGTACTTGAAGTGCCGAGTGGCGAGCACTTGGTCGACCGCGGCCGCAGGCCCGCGCACTGCAGAATCGGCCCTGCCGCAATGCGACGGCGTGGCCGCCCCAGGCACCTCTAGGTGCGCAGCGGTACTGGCGCAGAGCACTTGTTCCGCAGCTGTCGTATTCCTGAGCAAGAAGATCCGTCAGCCCCCTCGTACGTGGCGCAGGGCCATGCGAATTCGCTGGTCGACAGAGAGGCCGGTACGGGATGCTGCACGCGTGATCGGGGGAGAAGCCGCCGTTCGGGCTGTCGAAGAACAGCTGGAGCGCGACTATCAGCAGTGGCGGGCTGTGAGTGTGGACGCGATGCGGATGGCTGTGGTCGACGTCGAGGAGCACGAACTGGTGTGGATCGTCTCCTGGCAGTCCGAGGGGTTCGTACGCACTCGGAACTCGGCGCCGCCGTCGTGGTGTTCGCGGTCCTGTCGGCCGGCGCCGACACCACCCCGTGGGGCACGGCGGCCGGTTTCGGGGTGCGTGAGTGGGCGGGGCTGATCTTCCTGTCCGTGTTGTGCACGCTGTTCGCGTTCTTCGTGCAGATGTGGGCCGTGCGCCGCACCTCCCCCTCACGCGTCAGCCTGCTGCTCGGCACCGAGCCCCTGTGGGCCGCCGCGGCCGGCATCGCGCTCGGCGGTGAACGGTTCGGGGCGCTCGGGCTGGCGGGCGGTGCGCTGGTGCTGGTGGGAACCGCGTGGGGACGCAGGGCGGCAGGTTAACTCGTGGTGACAACCCCCGTGCACCGCACGGGGGTTGTCACCACACTCCGAGGAGCCGCGGAATGTCCAGGACCCGCGTAGCCGGCTTCAGGCGACGTGGACCTGATCGCGGGCATCCCGCCACGCCCGGGTGGCCCAGTACAGATTGTCGGGGTCCTCGATGAGTTCCAGATAGAGGCCGAGTTCGGCGTAGGTGTCGAGGAAGGCGACTCGGACACTGCCGAACTGGCCGGACATCGCCACGTCGAAGCCGTCGCGCCGGGCCGCGGCCACAGAAGCGTGGAGGTCGGCGACGAGATACCCGAAGTGGTGTGGTCCGGCACCGTGTTCTGCGAAGAACTCGTGCTGGATGCTGGTACCCGCCAACGGCTGCATCAGCTCGATCTGCATGTTGCCGCTGCGGGCGTAACCAAGCGCGAGCCCGCCCGGGACGGTCTCGCCGCGCAGGGTCCACTTCTGTTCCATCCGGAACTCGGTGAACTCGCCGCAGCCGAGCGCCGTGCGCATGGCCTCTTCACCGACCTTCAGGTCGGACACCACCCACGCCTGCTGGAACAGGCTCGCGCCCAGGCGGCCCGTCAGTGCTCCGATGCCGGTCTCTGCCTTGACGTCCATCGCGGGCTCCTTGCTGTCGTCGACCGGTTGGCATGGCCCGCCATCGGTCCGCTAGGCTCAGCACTGAACAGGAGTTCAACACAATGCCCCAAGAGCGTCAAGGAGATGATGACGGTGAGTGGCACGCGCCGCAGTGCGACCGACAACTCCGAGACGCGCAAGGCACTGCTCGACGTGACCGAGCGCCTGATGCGGGAAGAGGGCTACGCGGCAGTGAGCTCGCGCCGGGTGGGCCGCGAGGCCGGGGTGACAGCCGCGTTGGTCCACTACTACTTCGCCACCCTCGACGATCTGTTCCTCGCCGTCTTCCGTCAGGGCGCGGAGAAGAACCTGAGCAGGCACGCCCGGGTGCTGGAATCTCCGCAACCACTGCACGCACTGTGGGAGTTCAGTATCGAACCTTCGGGAACAGCGCTGCTCACAGAGTTCATGGCGCTGGCCAACCACCGTAAGAGCATCCGGAGCGAGATCGCCGAGTACGCGATGCGGTTCCGCCGGCTGCAACTGGCACTCCTGGAGAGCCGACGCTGGGGGCAGCCGGAGGGAACCGGGCAGGAGGTGCCGCTGCCCGCCCTGCTGGTCGTCCTCGGCTGCCTGTCACGGGGCCTGGTGATGGAGGACGAACTCGGCATCACAGAAGGCCACACCGAGACCCGGGCCCTCGTGGAACAACTGCTGTCGCGGTTCGACGACACCATGGGTGACCGCGCCCCTCAGGCGTAACTCTTCGTACGCACGACTCTTGTCAGGATCACTGCGGCCTTATACGGTCGTTCAGCATGAGTGGTCTTCCAGCATGGTCAGAACCACGCACAGCGATCGTCACAGGCTCCGGCTCCGGCATCGGCCTGGCGACGGGGATGCGGCTTGCAGCCGAAGGGGCCGCAGTCGCCGTATGGGACATCGACGGTGATTCCGCCAAGGCAGCCGCGGCACAGATCACCGAGGCCGGCGGCACGGCGGTCGGTCTGGCAGTCGACGTCGCCGACCGGAGCCGCATCGACGAGGCCCTCGCCGAAGTCCGCTCGCTCCTCGGGCCCGCGACGATCCTGGTGAACAATGCCGGCATCTCCCCGTTCAAGCGCTTCCTCGACATCTCCGCCGAGGACTTCGCACGCGTCATGGCCGTCAACCTGGCCGGCACCTTCCACTGCTGCCAGGCGGTCGCACCGGACATGATCGCGGCCGGCTGGGGGCGGATCGTGAACATCTCCTCCTCCAGCGCACAGACCGGAAATACCCGGCAGGCGCACTACGCCGCCTCCAAGGCCGGTGTCATCGGGCTCAGCCGGTCGCTGGCCCAGGAACTGGGCCCCAAGGGCATCACGGTCAACATCGTCCCGCCCAGCTTCATTGACACACCCGCCTTGCGTGGCAGCGCGGAAGCCGGATTCCTCGGGTCGGGCGTGGAGTCGCACGTACAGAGCACCCCCGTACGCCGGGTGGGACGCCCGGAGGACATCGCCTCGGCCTGCGTCTACCTGGCACGTGACGAAGCAGGCTTCATCACCGGCCAGGTCGTCGGCGTGAACGGCGGCCGGGTCATCGTCTGACCGCTCCGTCGTCATCACCGTCGTCCGGCGTCCCGGTCCTGCAACGACCCCAGTCCTGGAACGACCCCCGCCCCGGAACATCCCATCGGAGCATCTGCGAGGAGACGGCTTGAACGCCCGGATAGCACCGCTTCCACCGGCCTCCTGGCCGGGCGACATGTACCAGGCCCTGCACGCGCTGGACCCGAGGAAACGCGGCCTGCCACTGCGCCCGGCAGAAGACCGCCCGCCGACCGACGGCATCCTGGGCTCCTTCGCCCACCACCCCCAACTCGCCCGTGCCTTCTTCGAGTTCAATGGGCACGTCCTCTTCGACACCACCTTGACACCCCGGCAGGTCGAGATCATCGTCCTACGGATCGCGGCCCGCCGCGCCTGCGCGTACCTCCGGGACCACCATCTCTTCGGCGCCCGTGCCGCCGGCCTGACCGACGCCGACATCGCCCGAATCGCGTTCGGGCCCGAAGCGACGTTCCCCGACCCGCTGGAAGGCGCGCTCGTCCGGGCCGTCGACGAACTGGTCGAGGACGGCGTCGTCGCGCAATCGACCTGGGACTCCCTGTCGGTCGCACTCGACCGGCGCCAGCTCCTGGACGTGCTCTTCACGGCCGGCTGCTACGAAACGGTGAGCTGGTTCGCCCGCTCGCTCGGCCTGGACACCCAGGCCCCGTCAGAGGAGGCGAGCGGATGAGTACGCGGCTGGACGGCAAGGTGGCCGTGGTCACGGGCTCCGGAATGGGTGCGATCAAGGGCATCGCGATCGGCCTGGCCCGCGAGGGCGCGAAGGTCGTCACGAACAACCGCAAGCCCGGGTCGGTCGGCCTGACGGCCTGGTCCGATGCCGACGCCACAGAGAGACTGCTGACGGACGAGGACCGACGGCTGATCGCGTCGATCAGCGGTGACGCCCGTACGACCGCGGATGCCATCATCGCGGAGGGCGGCGAGGCCATCCCGTTCTTCGGTGACCCCGGCGATTTCGAGGTGGCCGGGGAACTCGTCCAGGCGGCCATGGACGAGTGGGGCAGGGTCGACATCGTCGTCAACGGCGCCGCAGGATCGGGCTTCGGCCCCTTCCACAAGGTGACGCCGGACGACTGGCTGCTGCAGACCCACACCAAGCTCACCGGCACGTACAACGTCATGCACCACGTGCTTCCGATCATGCGACGGCAGGGGTTCGGCCGGATTCTCAATGCGTCGTCGGACGCGCTGCCCGGCAAGCCGATGCTCGCGCCCTACAGCGCTGCCTGCGCGGGCATCGCCGCGTTGACCAGGGCGGTGGCCGGAGAGCTCGACGGAAGCGGTATCACCTGCAACGCCTTCTGCCCACGCTCCCTGTCCCGGAACCACATCAACTGGCGTGCCTCGATGCGTAAACGGCTGGCCGGCGGCGGCCCCGAGATCGACGCCTTGAAGAAGCGGCTCGACGAGGAAGAGAAGGACCACCAGGCCCCGGAGAAGCTGGGCCCGTTCCTCGCCTATCTCGCCACCGACGAAGCCGCATACATCAACGGCGCCGTGTTCACCGTGACCGCCGGAGGACGCATCGCCCTCTACTCCGAGATCAGCACGGTCGCCGAGGTCACCAAGGAAGGCGCTCCCTGGACGCTGGACGAACTCAGGACAGTGATCCCCGAGCAGCTACTGGCGGGCCACGTCCCTGTCCCGACCCGAGAGCCAGGAGCGTGAACCCCTCATGCGTATCGGACTGACCGGCGGCGCCTCGACGCCGGAGAAACTCATCGCGCAAGCGCGGCAGGCGGAGGCCGACGGCTTCCACTCCCTCTGGTACGCCAGCATCGTCCAGGGTGATCCGCTCGCCGCGCTGGCGCTGGCGGGACGGGAGACCTCGACCATCGAGCTGGGCACGGCGGTGTTGCAGACCTACCCGTGCCACCCGCTGCTCCAGGCCCAGCGAGCGGCCTCGGTCGCGACCGCCATGGGCCGCCCCGGTTTCACCCTTGGGCTCGGCCCTTCGCATGCGGCCGTCGTCGAGGGCATGTACGGCATGTCCTACGCCCGGCCCGGTCGCAACACCGAGGAGTACCTCCGTATTCTCACAGCCGTACGGCGCGGCGAGGCGGTCGACTTCGCGGGCGAGGAATGGACCGCCCACGCCCCCGCGGGCACCGTCCGCGGTGCCGAGAACGTCCCCGTACTACTGGCCGCGCTCTCCCCGCGACTGCTGCGCGTGGCGGGCGAGTACGCGGACGGTGTGGTGCTGTGGATGGCCCCGGCGGCGGCGATCGAGCGACATGTCGTCCCCCATCTGACGGCTGCGGCCGAGGCGGCAGGCAGGCCGGCACCGCGCATCGTGGCCGGGCTGCCGGTGGCCGTGCACGATGACGAGCAGGAAGCCCGGGAAGCAGTGGCGGCGAGTTCGGTCATGTACGCGAACTCCCCTGCCTACCGCCGGATCATGGCGATCGGTGGCGCCGACAGCCCGGCCGATGCCGCCGTCATCGGTGACGAGAAATCCGTCGAGACCCAACTGAGGGGGCTGCTCGACGCGGGGGCCACCGACATCCACGCGAGCATCGTCCCAGTCGGCGAGGACAAACGTGGGTCACTGAAGCGCACCCGCGGCGTCCTGCGGCAACTCACCGCCTGACAGACCGGCTTGGAGGCATCAGCCGTGCACCTCTCACCCACCGAACCTGGCGAGCGACCTGACATTAGTCGGCTGGACAGCCCTGCTGGGCGAGGCCCGGGGCGGCTCGGACGTCTCCCCCTACGCGGCCCGCGCCCGTGCCACCGACCTGGGGAATCTTCCGCCGGCCTTCATCGACATGGGCGGCGCGGAGACGTTCCGCGACGAGGCCGTCACCCACGCCGCCCGGATCGGGCAGGCCGAGGCGTGGCCGATCTGCACGTCTGGCCCGGCGGCTGCCACGGCTTCAACCCGACAAGGAGTGAACTCCGGTTGGCGTAGCCCCTCACGCCGCCGAAGGACGGCCGCCCGACAAGGCATGGAGGAACGAAATGTCCGTCGAGGACGAACTCACCGAGCTCCGCAGCGAGCTCAGGTACGTCAGGGACCGTCTCGCGGTACTCGACTGCGTCATGAACCACGCACGCGGCCACGACCGGCACGACGAGGAACTGATGGCGAGCGCGTACCACCAGGACGGTACGGACGAGCACGGTCCCGTCGTGAAGCCCGGCCCCGTGTACGGGGCGTACGCCAACGAGGCACACGCTTCCGTCTTCGCCGACCACCTGCACAACATCACCACGCACACCTGCGAGATCAACGGCGACGTGGCGCACTGCGAGAGCTACGTGATCGGCGCGATGCGCGCCCGCGACGGCAAGGACGTGCACCTCATCGGCGGCCGCTATCTCGACCGCCTGGAGCGGCGGAACGGACAGTGGCGGATCGCTCTGCGACGCTGCACCGTCGAGTGGACGTCCCGCGGCGACACCGCACTCCTCACCTCTGGTGCCTTCACCGGATTCATCCAGGGCAGTTGGGACCGGGAAGACCCTTCTTACGCCCGGCCGCTGAGCCTGGCGGAGACACCGGTACAGCGGTGGTAGAGCGTCCCCCATGAGGATGGCGACGCGCGGATGGCCGGACGTGGTTGGCCAGGGCCATGAACTCCCCGATCACGGCGCCGGGGCGACATCGGCTTCGGGCGCGGTGCGACGGATCCCGACAGCGTCGGCCCCCTCCTCAAGCAACAGCCGTTGCGCGATGTCGAGTAGGCGTCGGCGCGTCTCGGAATTCTCGGGGCCCATGCGGCGGGTTCGGTCACGCCGGCATTGTGCTTGACGGTGTTTGAGAGCCCATGCTAAACAGTGTACAGCGCGGTTGCTGAACACATGTTCAGCGGGCGGTGTGGGTGAACGTGAATCTCGCATCGAGTACGGTCTCGGCTCTTCGTTCCGCAGACAGTACGTACCAGTCACGACCAAAGCCCGCGTCGGTCGAGTGGACGAGATGCGCCCCTGTCGGCTGGTGCTTCTTCCATAACCGTCGGATCCGAGGGGAACAAAGTCCAGGCCGATGACACAAACCCGGTCCGTCCGCAGTGAGATCGGCCGGCTGTGATCGGCGCGGCGGCGCAACGTCGGTCTGTTCGTGAAGGTGTGCGCCTGCCTCCTCGACGTCCCGACAGAGGCGATCGACTCCGCGTGGGTCTACAGGTCGGGGATCGTGCCGGCAGGCCGCCCGATCACCCCGACGACGGCTACTTCGACCCGAGGGTGTTCGGCGCGTCCGCAGCTATGTCCGTTCAGATTGAAGGGGCTCTGAAATGACGCTTTCGGCAGTGTTGGAAGAAATCGGAAAACGGCCGGGGACTTCCGAGATGGTCCCCATCTTCAATCCATCGGTCGGGGAACAGATCGGCGAATTCGCCGATGGTGGTGCGGCCGCAATCGATGAAGCGGTTGCGCGGGCCCGTGCGACGTTCGAGTCCGGGGTTTGGCGCGGCAAGACCGGGAGTGAACGCTCGCGGATCCTGTGGCGCGTCGCCGATCTGATCGAGGAGCGCGCCGATGAACTCGCGGAGCTCGACGCGCGCAACGGCGGCATGCCCGTGTCGCAGGCCCGCAGCATCATGTTCGCTTCCGCGGAATTCTTCCGTTACTGCGCCGGCTGGTGCACGAAGATCAACGGCATTGCGCATGACGTGAACATGGCCGGGGGGCTTTCCGGGAAATCCGCGGAGATCCATGGCTACACGCTCAAGGAGCCTGTCGGCGTGGTCGGGCTCATCACACCGTGGAACGGGCCTTTCCACGTTGCGGCAATCAAGCTGGCGCCGGCGCTCGCCGCGGGCTGCAGCTGTGTGTTGAAGCCCGCGGAGCAGACGCCGCTCTCCGCGCTGGTGATGGAGAAGGTCCTGGCCCAGGCCGGAGTGCCCGATGGTGTGGTCAATATCGTTGTCGGTCACGGCCACACTGCCGGTGCCGCTCTGGCAGAGCACCCCGACGTCGACAAAATCTCCTTCACGGGATCGACCGAGGTGGGCAAGAAGATTGTTCATGCAGCGGCCGGCAACCTGAAGAAGGTCATGCTTGAGCTCGGCGGAAAATCACCGGTGCTCATCTACGATGACGCCGACCTGGCGCAGGCCATTCCGGCAGCCGCCATGGGGATCTTCGTTCACTCGGGACAAGGCTGCATCTGCGGATCGCGGGTTTACGTGCAGCGCGGAATCTACGACCGGGTAGTCGACGGCATCGCTCAGATCGCTCGGGCATTGCGTCAGGGCGGCAGCCACGACGACAACATCGATATCGGCCCCGTCGTCAGCCAGAAGCAGCTCGACCGTGTTACGGGATACATCGAAGAAGGCAAGAGGGACGGCGCCGAAGTGGTCGCCGGCGGAAACCGCCGCGACCGGCCCGGATACTTCGTCGAGCCAACCGTCCTCACACAGGTGCGGCCCGACATGCGGCTGGTCCAAGAGGAAATCTTCGGACCCGTGGTCGCGGTCACGCCGTTCGACGACGATGACGAAGTGCTCGCTCTGGCGAATGACTCGGTCTACGGCCTCGCGGCGACTGCCTGGACACGCGACGTCGGCCGCGCCCACCGTCTGGCGAAACGCCTGGACGCGGGGATGGTCACACTGAACTGTCAGATGGTCTGGGACCCTGCCCTGCCTATCGGCGGCCACAAGCAGTCCGGCTGGGGAGCTGAATACGGGATCGACGGCATCGAGGCCTATATGAAGACGAAATCTGTCTACACAATGCTGTAGCGGATAAGCGGTTGTCGCGGCTGTTTATCGGTATCGGCGCGCGTTCGCCGATGGCGCGGATCCGAGCGGGCGCTCGGTTGACCTTCTTCTGCCCGGGGAGAGACTTGGGCCGGTAGCGGTGGCGTTTGAGTGGTGTTCGGACGCTGCCGCAGGCGCCGAATCTCAGCCAGCAAGCCACCCCTCGATCTGCTCAAAAAAGCTCGATCAGCTATGTGCTGTCCCGCCCGAAATGATGCAGGCGGGTCGGCTCAGGTGAGGAGTTTGGCGAGCAGGGCCATCTCGGTGGGCGGGTCGACCACCGGCTGGATGAGGAGTTCGTCGACGCCGGCCTGTTCCAGGGTGGTGATGCGGGCGAGGAGGTCGTCGCGGGTGCCGACCAGGGCCAGGGTGTTCATCAGCGAGGGCAGCACCAGGTCGCGGTCCTGCGGTGCGATGCGTCCGAGGTAGTTGGGGTAGAGGTTGGTGTGCCGGTCCGGCGCGGTGGCGGTAGTGCCGCGCCGGTCGAGGAGCCGCCGCACCGCCTCACGTTCCTCGGGGCCGAGTTGCTCGGCGAAGGCGGGTGTGTCGGCGGCTGTGTCGGCGGCGAAGGCCAGCAGCGACAGGACGAGGTGGCCCGTCGCGTCCCGGGCCGCGTCGCCGTGGGGGTCCTCGTCCTCGTCGAGGATGTGGAGCGAGGTGACCACGTAGGAGTCCGCCCGGGAGTCCGTGTGGGATTCGGGGGCGCGGGGTGTGCCCTGGGCGGCGTGGCGGCGGGTGTCGTGCAGCGCGTGCCAGGCGGTGGGGTCCAGCAGGCCGAAGGAGATGAGGCCGGTGCCGCGGCGGCCGGCGACGGCGGCGGCCTTCGGTCCGAGCAGCGCGGCCACGACGAACTCGATCGGGTCGGCGGTGTTCACGTGCGCCCCGGCGTGCAGGAACCGGATGTCGCGGACCCGGTCACCTTCGCGGTACTCGGTCGAACGTCCGGCGCACAGGTCCTGCAGCGCGACGGTGAAGTTCTCCAGCCCGGCCGCCGTGGTCGGCCGCATGCCCAGGGTGCGCCGGGCGGTGTTTCCGGTGCCGACTCCGCAGATGATCCGGCCCGGTGCCAGGGCGTTGAGGCTGGCGAGCCCGCTCGCGGCGGCCGGGGCCGAGCGCAGCGCCGGTGAGGTCACGCCGATGCCGAGCCTGATGCGGCTGGTGGCCTTCGCACACAGGCTCAAGGCGACGAAAGGGTCGCCGTGGACCATCGGGGTGTCGTTGACCCAGAAGCTGTGCAAGCCCAACTCCTCGGCCCGCACGGCGAGTTCCTCCACACCGGGCTGCGCGGCGACAACGACGCCTGCACGCATCAAACCTCCAAGGTGTGAGGATCGGATCGAACCTGCTCAGCATGGCAGGTCCCGGCGCAGGGCCGTTGCGCAGTCGCGTGATCTTGTGGCGTCGCGGGGCGGTACGGGGCGGCCGTGCCTGACGCAACGAAACCCCGTTGATGCAGATGACCTTCCCAAGTCGTCTGCCTGCAACGGGGCTTCGATGTGCTGTCCGTCTGCCATGCCGTGTCTCGTCACGAACCTGCCGCCGCACCGGGTGGTGGGCATGTCGCTGACGCAGCGGCTGGGTCAGGTTGCCGGACCCGCGCCGTAGGCGGGGAGTACGTCATCCGTTGGAGATCCTGTAAGACCTCTTGGGTCGCCTTCCTTGCCGGTTTCTATGCGCCCCGCGGCCCGGGACATCCGAGGCCGCCTACTTGAGATCCGCCAGGCTCTTCCCGACGCTCGCCAGAGTCCCCGGCTCGCCGTAGTCGCCCGTGAACTTGTACGAGGCGATGCCGCAGCGGTAGGCGCCGCGGTTGGGGGCGAAGTCGGCGGGCTGCCAGCCGTCGGGGGTTGCCTTCTCGATGTTCATGCACTTCACGGGGGAGTCCTGGACGGACACGTTCACCGGTGCCTGGATGCCGCCGCCGGTCCATGCGGTCTCCTTGCGGGCCGCGTCGTGGACGCACCGGCGGGTGAGCTTGTCGCCGCAGGCTGTGGCCGACTTGGCGAACAACAGCCACGCGGAGAACGCCTTCACCGCCGGCAGCGTCACCTGTGCCCCGTGCGCGTACCTGTCGAACACGTCGAGCACCTGTTGCGTCGCGGGGTTCGACGATGCCTTCTCCATCGGGTAGATCCCGCTGACGTCGGCGAGGTTGTTCTGGGCGGCCAGTACTTGTGGGCCGGCGAGTTCGAGGAACGACGGGCCGTAGGCGTTGCTGTTCGCGTCGATCCAGTCGAGCTTGTAGTTCATGGCGGTGAGCTCCTGCTCCAGCTTCGCCAGCGAGGTGAAGTCGCCCATGAACACCAGGCCCTTGACCTTCTTGTCCTTGATCGCCTGGGCGTAGGGCGTCCAGTTGGTGACACCGGAGGTCGGATACAGGTCGGTGTAGGTGGGCTTCGCATGCCGCGCCTTGAAGTACTCCATGCGCTGGTCGAGGGAGGTCCGGGTGACGGGGGAGTCGCCGGAGATGATGCCCACGGCGTCCGCCGAGTCCGGATAGGCCTCCTTGATCAGCCAATCGTAGAAGCCCGCGTATCGGAAGTACGAGGGGCCGCCGGCCTGCACCGACAACTGAAGCTCCGACCCCTCGTTCTGGTGCTGGACGGTTTGCGCGGGGAAGTCCGGCAGCAGGCAGGAGAGGCGGTCCTTCACTCCCAGGCCGTCGAGGCCGGCGCCTCCGCCGACCAGCGCGAAGTCGGCGCGACAGGCCTCGTCGACCCGCTGGCGGACCTCAACCATCTTGGTGTCGCGGACGGTCGGCACGATCTTGCGCCCGTTGATGCCACCGGCCTCGTTGCACCAGGACGTGAACGCCTTGGCCGCGTCGCCGAATTCGGTGTTCTTGCTGAAGCCGACGTCCGACATGACACCGACGTGGATCTCCTTCCCGGTGACCCCCTGGGCCGGCGAGCCGCTCGGGTCACCGGGGCCGCACACGTTCTTGAGATCGGCGAAGTCACCCGACGTGGCGACCGCGCCCGCGGTGGCTGCGGCTTTCTCACCGGGCTCGGAGTCGCCGCGGCCGGGGGTGTCGCCGCGGGTGGAGCATCCGGCCGCGCACAGCGCGGCTACCACTGTCAGGGCGGTGATGGTCTTCTGAGGCCTCATGGACTGTCCTGCCTTTCGGATCGGGGGCTGACCGGGCATGCGTCCTTGGGCATGCGCGTGAGTGCGGAGCCGGGTGGAGGTCAGCCGCCGCGTGCTGCCACCAGCGCGCCGCGATTCACCTTGGTCGCCGCGCTGCGCGGGATGACGTCGACGAACTCGGTCGTCTTGGGCAGCTTGTACGCGGCGAGACGGCCCCGCGCGTACGCGACGACCTCGTCGTGGGAGGGCGGCGCGGCGGGGTCGGCGGGCTCGATCAGCGCGTGCACCCGGCGCCCCCACTCGGGGTCGCGCAGTCCGATGACGACGACGTCGGCGATGCCGGGGTGGTCGATGAGGGCGGCCTCGACCTCGGCCGGGAAGATGTTCGCGCCGCCACTGATGATCATGTCGACGCGGCGGTCGAGGAGGTGGAGATAGCCGTCCTCGTCGAGGTGTCCCACGTCCCCGGCGGTCTGGAATCCGTCGGGCGTCGCCCTCAGGCTCGGGGCGCCGCCCAGGTACTCGTAGCCGTGGTAGCTGGGGGAGCGCAGATAGATGTCGCCGGCCTCGCCGACGGGCAGGTCCTTGCCGTCGGCATCCAGGATGCGCAACTCGGTGGAGCGCAGCGGCCGTCCGACACTGCCCTGGTGGGTCATCCACTCGTCGGCGCGCAGGGCGGTGATGCCGAGCCCCTCGGTCATGCCGTACGCCATGACGATGCGCTCGGCCCCGATCAGGCCCGCCCACCGGTGCACGAGCGTCGGCGGCATGGGCGCGGCGCCCTGCAGGATCCACTCCAGGCCGGACAGGTCGCGGTCGTCGATGCCGGGCAGGTCCGCGATGCGCTGCAGCATCGTGGGTGTGGCAGTGAACGTGGTGACCCGGTGGCGTTCGACGGTGTCCACGACGCGGGCGGCGTCGAACTTCTCCATGACCACCAGCCGGTCGCCCTCGAACAGGCCGAAGAGCGTGGTGAATCCGTTGGCGTGGTACATCGGCGCGAGCACGAGGATCGTCTGCGGCCGGGGGACCGGCGTCCAGGCCTGCATCAGAGGTGTGCTGAACGCCGGGGCGTGCACGGCCGGCCGACTCGTGAGGATGACCTTCGGCGTGCCGGTGGAGCCGCTGCTGCAAATGCCGTGCGCGTGCGGGGAGATGACGTCCGGCAGTTCGGGGACCGGCGCGTCCGCCGTCGCGTCGATCCACGTCAGATCGTCGGCGCCCAGATGCACGGGCGCCCGTACCACCTCGCGCAGCCGGGCCAGCTCCCACTCGGGCAGATCCCAGCGCACCGGCACCGGCGCCGCCCCGAGCTTCCACGCGGCGAACACCCCGAGGACCAGCTGCGGCGAGTTCCGCAACGCCAGGGAAAGGCGGTCGCCCACGCCGAGCCCCCGCGCCGCGAGCGCCCCGGCCAACTGGTCCGAGCGGCGGTCCAACTCCCGCCAGCTGAAGGCGGATTCGGTGCCGTCCGGGTCGATGTGGCGCAGTACCTCGGCGCCCGAACACGACGCCGCGAGCTTCCTGATCAGTTGGGCGATGCCCGTTCCGCTCTCCATTGCCGTTCTCCTCCGCGGTGTCGCCCAGTGGGCTTCGAGGGGCTCTCGTGGCGGGCGCGGCGTCAGACGCCGAGCAGGCTGAGGCTGTCGTGCCGGGCCACGGCGAGGGCGAGCCGCCCCGTATGGCGCTCGGTGATCGGCCGGTCGACGTTCCGGGTGATGCTCCACAGGAAGAAGCCGTAGGGCAGATGCGCCCGATAGGCCCACCACGCCTCGTCCCGGCCGGGTGGAGCGCCGCCGTGCGCGGCCAGGCGGTCGAGGTAGTGGTCGAGCAACTCCCGCTCGCTGCGGGCGAGTTCGTCCGGATGGAGGACCGCCGCCAGGTGGTAGCCGACGTCGAGTGCCCACACGCCGTACTGGACCACCTGCCAGTCGATCAGGCCGGGGGCCCCGTCGGCCGTGGCATAGACGTTGCCGGTATGCACGTCGCCGTGCACGAGACAGCGCGGATGCCGGGGGGAGAGGTCCGCGAGCGCGCCCATCGCGGCGAGCAGCCGGTCGGCGCGGCGCACCTTCGTCGGGATGTCCGGTACCCGGCCGTCGTCGAGCTGGGTCTGCAGCTGCTCGGGGCCCATGTGGCGGGCGAGCGAGGCGAGTCGGGGCGCGAAGGTGGTCGCCAGGTCGGCGCCCGGGGTCTCGCGCCCCCTTGTGCCGTCCCAGGTCGCGGCGTGCAGGGCGGCCAACTGGTCGAGCGTGCCCGCCGCCTGGTCACGGCCGAAGCCCATCAGGGGGTCGCCGAACCGGGCGCCGGCCACCACCAGGTCGTGCATCAGGAGCAGCGGATGCCCGGTCTCCTCGTCCACCTCGGCGTGTACGTACGGCGGCGTGCGCACCGGAAGCGCCGCGGCGAGCAGCCGGTAGAAGTCGACCTCGGCGCGCGATGAGCCGCGTCGGCGCGCCGCCGGGTTGAAGTACGCCTTGGCGCACAGGGCGGGCGGCGCGTCCGAGGCCGCCCCGGGCGCGTAGGAGACGTCGAAGCGCACCTTGGTGGCCACCGTCTCGATCCGCTCGGTCACGTCGGTGGCGGTGACGACGGCGCCGGGGTGCCGCCGCCGCAGTACGGCGGTGAGCCAGGTGGGCGAGAGGGCCACCGCTTCGTCGTGCGGCGCGGGGCCGCCGGGAAGGTTCATGACGACCCCACGGATCCGGTCCGGCCGAGCAGCCGGCACGAGCGCTCGATGAACGGGTTCGGGCGTCCGGCGGCGGGCAGCCGCATCGAGCGGCGGGCGTGCAGCGCCAGGAGGCCTGCCTTCAGGCCGGCGAACACCTCCTGCCAGTGCAGGTGTTCCACCGGACGGCCAGTCAACTCCCGCCAGAGAGCCAGGGTTTCCTGCCGGGTGCCGAGCCCGTCGAGCCGCGGGACGCCGTGCTCGACGCTGTGGATGTCGTCGAAGAGCAGCCACCACCCGAGATCGGCCATCGGCCCGGCGAGCGAGGCCTGCTCCCAGTCCATGACCCCGACGATCCGGTAGTCGCCGCCGAACATCATGTTCCCGATCCGGGCGTCGCCCCACGACAGGCCGGGTGTCGAGAGGGGCGGCCGGTTCTCGCTCACCCAGTCGAAGAGTTCGTGCACCGTGTCCGGGATCTCGTCCTTCAGGGCCCAGGACGCGAACTGTCGCCAGTACGTGAGCTGTTGCTCGTCACCGGGTGCGCCCTGGCCGGGGTCGTGGAGGAAGGAGAACTCCTCCATGGGTGCGCCGTGGACGGCCGCGAGCTGGCGTACGGCGTCCTCCCACAGGATCCGACGCTGACCGGGCGTCGCCTCGGTCAGCCACCCCGTCGCGTTGTACACGGGCATGCTCACCGGCACCCGGCCGCGCATCCGGCGCATGATGTAGAACGGCCGGCCCAGCAGGGCGGGATCGTCCTCGAACCACAGTGCCTCGGGGACCCGCACCGTGCCGAGGCGGCGGAGCGCGACCAGCATCTCGTACTGGCGCCAGAACTGCGGTTCGAAGAACATCTGGTGCTCGGGCGCGGGCGCCACCCGCAGGACGAGTTCGTCGTCGCGGCCCGCGGACCGGGCGTCGAAGAGAATCGTCTCGTTCGAGACGCCGGCGCCCAGCGGGTACGCCAGGTTCACGATCCGTATGTCGTCGACGCCGAGCCGGGCCGCCAGCCACGGACCGAGCGCTCGCGCCGCGGCGTCGAGGTCGCGGCCTTTGGCGAAGACAGGGGCTTCGCTCATCCTTGTTCCACCTCCTCGGACTCGGAGGGGCCGCCGAACGCGGCCAGACAGAACGCCCACAGGCGCTGGGCCACCTCCTCGACCGGCTCGTGCGCGGTCGCGAATGCGTAGTGGTGGTACACGGACGTGACCAGCTTCATGGCGAACCACGCGTCGTGGGCCGGGTCCCTGGGCCGCAGCAGCCCCTGGGCGACGGCCTCCGCGAGCTCTTGTGCGACGAGGTCGTCGTACGGCTTGGCGATCCGCGCCATCTCGTCGGGGAAGAGCTGGTGCAGCCGCCAGTGCTCGGCGGTGATGAACCGGGGCCCGGTGCGGTCGCCGCCGTCGCGGAGCGCGTCGAGGGTCCTGGCGATGTAGTGGCGCAGGCGGGTCACCGGGTCCGGGAGCTCCTGCGCCGCGGTCCGCATGCGAGTGGCCTGCTCGGCGATGATCTCCTCGACGAGCGCCAGCAGAATGTGGTCCTTGCTGGGGAAGTGCCGGTAGATGGTCTGCAGCGCGACGCCGGACTCCCTGGCCAACTCCTGGGTCGTGAAGGCGCTTCCCTTCTCCCGGACGAGCCGGTGCGCGGCTCGCATGATCACCTGCGCCTGCTGGACGCTGCGCGCCCGCGACCGTCGCACCGAGGGGGAGCGGTCGGCCGCGTGGTCCGCCCAGGTCGTGTTCGGATTCGACATGTGGATGTTCCTACGTTTCCGTGGTGGGGGTCAGCACCACGACGGGGATGAGGCGTTCCGTACGCGTCTGGTAGGCGTCGTAGTTGGGCCAGTAGCCGACAACGATCTGCCACAGGAGCGGCCGTTCGGCGGTGCCCGCGGTGTGCGCGACGACCGGGATGTGCGCGCCCTTGACCTGGATCTCCGCCTCGGGGTGCGCCAGCAGGTTCAGGTACCACGAGGGATGCTTCGACGCCCCGCCGGCCGAGGCGACGACCAGATAGTCGTCGCCGTCCCGCCCGAAGATCAGGGCCTTGGTGCGGGACTCGCCCGTCCTGCGCCCCTTGGTGGTCAGCAGCAGAACGGGTACGCCGTTCCACTCGTAGCCGATCTCGCCGTCGCTCTCCCGGTAGCGGGCCACGTGCTCGGCGCCGACCAGCGCCAAGTCGGGCTTCTGGTAGCCGGGTTCACTCATGTCCGAGCCTTTCGTCCGGGGTGGGGCGCGTCATCCGAAGGCCACCGGGATCTCCGTCGGGCCCCGCTCGTACAGGCCGATGAAGCGTGGCGGTGCGGCGTCCGGATCGAGCCGCAGGCCCGGCAGTCGGTCCAGGAGCGCCCCGATGCCGACCTGCATCTCGGCGCGGGCGACATGCATGCCGAGGCAGACGTGCGCGCCGCCGCCGAACGCGAACGACGGGCGCAGCTTGCGGGTGATGTCGAACTCGTCCGGGCGGTCCCAGCGGGCCGGGTCCCGGTTGGCGGCGCCGACGCACAGGTGCAGCACGGAGCCTTCCGGCAGGCGGACGCCGTGGAAGTCGATGTCCCGGGTCACATAGCGGGAGAACATCGGGTCGGTCGGCGTCCAGCGCAGCGCCTCCTCGATCGCCGGGCGCAGCAGCGCGCGGTCCTCGCGCACGGCCTGGAGTACGTGGGGCCGCTGCAGGAGCGCGGTGAGCGTGATGCCCATCTGTTTCCAGGTCGTGCCGGATCCCGCGGTGAGCAGCAGCACCGCGAAGGAGTAGATCTCGGCGTCGGAGAGCCGGTGCGCGACGCCGTCCTCGTCGGTCGTCTCGGCCGCCACGAGAACGCTGATGAGATCGTCGCGGGGAGTCTCGCGGCGGGCCGCCACGATCGGCGCGAGGATCTCGGCGACGGCCTGCGGATCGCGCAGCGCGGCGCGGATGTCGAGAGCCCGCTCCACCGGGACGCCGAAGCTGCCGGTGATGGTGAGCACCGGGATGGCGGCGCAGAAGTCCACGTTGAGTTCGGCGCGGCCGTCCCCGGCGAAGCCGTCGATGAGCAGGTCGACGGTCTGCTCGATCCAGTTGCGGATCCACCACTGGGCCTTGCCGGGTACGAACGACGGTTGGACGAGCGCGCGGTAGCGGCGGTGCTGGGTGCCACCCATGGACAACATGCTGTTCTGCACGGCGAGTTGACCGGTGCGCGGGTCGATGGGGGTGGGCGAGGCGGCGAACACCTCGGGATCGCGGTACGCCTCGTCGCACGCGGCGTGGCTGAACGCGGAGAAGTGCGGGCGGTCCGGATACGGCAGCCCCTGGAAGTGCGCGGGCCCGTCGTAGCCGGTCAGTTCGTGCACCGTTCCCGGGTGGACGGGGGCCTCGGCGCGCAGGCGGTGCCAGGCGGGGTAGGGGTCGCCGCGGTAACCGCCGCCGACGTGGGCCAGATAGGCGCCGCGCAGGTCGAACAGCTCGCGGACGCGGTCGCGGTCGAGGGACGTGGGTGTCGTCATGGGGTCACCTCGCCACGTATCCGCCGTCGACGGGCAGGACGACGCCGGTGAGGTTGGCGGCCCGGTCGGAGACCAGGAACACGGCGGCCTCCGCGCAGTCCTCGGCGGTGATGGCCCGGCCCAGCGGGTGGCTGGAGGCGACCTGCCGGACCGTCTTCTCCATGGCCTCGGCGTCGCCGTCCAGGCCGCCCGCCGCCATGAAGTTGGTGAGCGGCATGCCCGCGGGACCGATGGCGTTGGCGCGGATGCCGAAGGGGGCGCCCTCGATCGCGACGGCCCGCGTGAGTTGGTGCACGGCGCCCTTGGTGGCGCCGTACACGGAGCCGCCCCAGGCGACGAGGCCCGCGACGGACCCGGTGTTGAGGACGACTCCGCCGTGCCCCTGCCGTTTGAACTGGAGGACGGCGTGCTTGCAGCCGTGGAACACGCCGGCGAGGTTGACGCCGACGAGGCGCCGGAAGTCCTCGGCGGTGTGGTCCTCAAGTCGCGCGCCGAGCCGGGGGGTCGGGATGCCCGCGTTGTTGAAGACGATGTCGAGCCGGCCGAAGATGTCGACGGCCGCCGCGACGGCTGCCACGACCTCCTCCTCGCGGGAGACGTCGCAGACGAAGGGTGTGGCGGACCCGCCGGCCTTCTGTATCCGGCGCGCCGTCTCCTCGGCGGTGTCGGCGCGGATGTCGGCGCAGAGGACGTGGGCGCCTTCCTCCGCGAAGCGCAGCGCGGACGCGGCGCCCACTCCGGATCCCGCGCCCGTGACGATCGCGGTCTTCTCGGCGAGCAGCATGGGGGTCACCGCCTTTCGTGGTCGGCTACGGGTGGTTCGGTTGCGTCGTCCGTCCAGCGCAGGGCCCGCGTCGGACACCCCTCGACCGCCGTCCGTACCGTGTCGAGCGGTTCGGGCGGGCCGACGACCACGGCCTTCGCTTCCTCGTCGTGGGCGAAGGTGTCCGGCGCGTACACGACGCAGATGCCGGTACCGAGGCAGCTGTCCCGGTCGACGGCGACCTTCCAGGCGGCCATCTCAGGCCTTCGCCAAGGCGGGTGGCTGAGCCGGGGTGAACCGGTAGAGGCGCTCGGCGTTGCCGCGCAGGATCTTGTACTGCCGCTCGGACGACAGGTGGGCGATACGGCTCTTGACGAGGCCGATGCAGTCCGGCCAGGTCGAGTCGGAGTGCGGATAGTCGGTCTCGCACATGATGTTGTCCTCGCCGATCTCGTCGATGCTGGCGAGGCCGTGCACGTCGTCGATGAAGCAGCCGTGGATGTGGTCGCGGAAGGTGGCGCGGATGTCGAGGGTGTCGAGGTCGACGACGTCGCTGCCCGCGTGGTCGTTGAACCGGACGCCCCGCTTGACCCAGTGGCGCTGCGTGTCGAGGACCTGCTCGGCGCGCTCCAGGAAGTACGGCATCCAGCCGATCTCGCCCTCCGACAGCGCGATCTTGAGGTTGGGGTAGCGCTGGAACATGCCGCTGAACAGCCAGGACAGCATGGCCCCCGAGGTACGGGTCGCACCCCAGGCGAGGTTGGCGAGGAACGGCGCGTCGGGTGCGATCTGCGGCACCGTCGAGGACGAGCCGACGTGCATCGACACGACCATCCCGAGGTCGTTCGCCGCGGCCATCACGGGGTCCCAGTAGCGGTTCTTGTCGTGGATGGTGGGCAGGCCCAGCGGGGCCGGGTTCTCCGAGAACGCGAACGTGGTCGCGCCCTTGGCGGCGCAGCGCTCCAGCTCCTTCGCCGCGAGGGCCGGGTCCCACAGGGGGATGAGCACCAGGGGGATGTAGCGGCCGGGAGCGGCCGCGCACCACTCCTCGATGATCCAGTCGTTGTAGGCCTTGAGGCAGGTGAGGCCGAACTCGCGGTCGCTCGCCTCCATGAACAGCTGCCCGCAGAAACGGGTGACCGTGGGGAAGCACAGCGACGCGAGGATCCCGGCCCGGTTCATGTCCTCGATGCGGGCCTTCGGGTCGTAGCACCCGGGCCGCATCTCGCTGTAGGGCAGCGGCTCGGGGCTGAACTCCTCCTTCGACTTGCCGACCACGGCGCTCAGACCGGAGCTGGGGAACCGCTTGCCGTCGTAGACCCAGCAGTCCATGCCCGTGTCGTCCGTCACCATGTGCGGAGCCCGGTCGCGGTCGGCCTTCGGGACGCGGTCCACCCACAGATGGGGCGGTTCGAGGATGTGGTCGTCGACGGAGATCAGCCAGTCGAGCGCGCGGTCGGGTGCGACGACGGGTGGGATGTCTGTGGACACGAGTGCTCCTTCACGTCGGGTGGTACTCGTCCAAGTCGGGCAGTGGTCAACGTCGGGCGGTGGTCAACGGAGTTCGCCGATCACCAGGTGCTTGACCTCCTGGAACGCGCGGATGCCGTCGGGCCCGCGCTCGCGGCCGAGGCCGCTCTGCTTGTAGCCGCCGCCAGGGGCGTAGGCGCTGAACACCGCGGTGTTGACGTTGACCGCACCGGTGCGCAGGCGTCGGGCCACCGCGGTCGCTGCCGCGGTGTCGGCCCCGTACACCTGGCCGGAGAGGCCGTAGGGGGTGTCGTTGGCCATGCGTACGGCGTCGTCGAGGTCCCGGTAGCCGAGCACTGCGATGACGGGGCCGAAGATCTCTTCCTGGGCGGCGGGGTTGTCGTTGCCGGGCAGGTCGAGGACGGTCGGCTCGAAGTAGTGGCCGGCCTTGAGCCCATCAGGGCGGACGCCGCCGCGGACCACCCTGCCGCCGGACTCGGTGGCGAGCGCGACGAACCGTTCGCAGCGCTCCAGCTGGGCCGCGCTGATCACCGGCCCCAGCGTGGTGCGCGGATCGGTCGGGTCGCCGACGACGAGGCCGGCGTACGCAACGCCGACGGCGTCGAGGACTTCGGCCTTGCGGTGCTCGGGTACGAGCATGCGGGTGGCTGCGACGCAGGCCTGGCCCGCGGTGGCCGCCACCACGGCGACCGCGCCGGCGGCGGCCCTGTCCACGGCGTCGTCGAGGTAGATCTGCGCCGACTTGCCACCGAGTTCGAGGGCCACCCGCTTCACCGTCGGGGCGGCCTGCGCGAGGATGCGGCGGCCGACCGCGGTGGACCCGGTGAACGAGACCATGTCGACGGCCGGGTGGCTGGTCAGGAGTTCGGCGCCGGCCGCGCCGCCCTCCACCACGACGCTCAGGACGCCGGGCGGCAGTCCTGCCGTGTCCGCCGCGGCGCCGAACACAAGGGACGAGAGCGGCGTCAGCGGGCTGGGCCGCAGGATCACGGAGTTGCCCGCGATCAGTGCCGGGACGATCTTCTGGAGAGCCATCACGATCGCCGCGTTGTACGGCGTGATGGCCGTGACCACGCCGACCGGCTCGTGCCGCCGGACGCTGAGCGCGACCCGGCCGCGCACCAGCTCGTCGACGGGCACCGGGGTCGCCGCCTCGTGCGGCATCGACAGATACAGGTCGATCGCCCCGCGTGCCACCGCCAACCCGCCCTGCAGCTGGGCGCGTTCGGCGAACGCGATCGGCTGCCCCGCCTCGGCGACCATCGTGGCGACCAGGGCGTCCCGGCAGGCTTCGACGTGGTCGAGGAAGGTGTACAGGATCCGGGCACGCTCGGCGGCCGGGACGTCCGACCACACGCCACGTTCGAAGCTGTCGCGCGCCTCGACGACGGCGCGTTCGATCTCGGGAAGCGGTGTCACCGACACGTCGGCCACGTGCGACTCGTCGGCGGGGTTCTCGACTGCGAGCCACTGCTCGCCCTCGACCCACTCTCCGGCCACGTACGAGCGCCGCTCCGGGATGATGTCACTCACGCTCCAGCCCCTTTCGCGCTTCGAAACAGCGCTGTTTTCCGTGCCGTTCGGGTGTGCGGGCCCTGCATCACCAGGGCAGTGCGCTGTACACGACGGCGCCCCCGTAGTGGGGCGAGGAGTGGCATGCGAGGCCGAACGCCGCCTGCGCGCGCTGCCGTTCACCGGCCCGGCCCGACAACTGGAGGTAGCACTCGACCATCTGGGGAATCCCGTGCATGCGCCCGTTGCCGAGGGAGCCCCCGCCGCTGAGCACGGGCAGGGCCCCGGGGACGTCGCTGTCGATGCCCCCGTCCAGGACGAAGCGGTGCGCCTCACCGGCGGGGCAGTAGCCCAGGGCCTCCAGCCAGAAGTACACGAACGGCGAGAACCCGTCGTACAGCTGCGGTACGTCGATGTCGGCGGGCTTGACGCCCGCGTGCTCCCACAGCCGCCGGGCGGTCCCGGCACCGCCGGCCATGATGTCGTCGAGCGGCCAGTGCAGCGGAAGGCGGCGCGGGCCCGGCGCGCTGCCGGCATACCCGGCGACGTACACCGGCCGGTGCGGCAGGTCGCGCGCCCGCGCGGCCGACGTGAGCACGAAGGCCGCGACGCCGTCGACCGGGATGTCGCAGTCGTAGCGGCAGATCGGATCGTTGACCATGGGCGCCGCGAGGTACTCCTCGGCGGTCAGCGGCCGTTCGTGCCAGTACGACCACGGGATCCGCGCACCGTTCTTGCGCGCCTCGACCAGGACCGCCGCCATCGCTTCCCGGCCCGCCCCGTAACGCTGCAGGTATTCGTTGTACGCGAGCCCGATCATCGGCAGCGGCCCGAAGAAGCCCTGCGGCGCCGTCCACTGCTGCGTTCCGCCGAACTCCCGCACCGAGGTGCCGTGATAGCGGGCACGCGGATTGTGCAGGGCGCGGTGGACGAGGACGTGGTCGGCGGCGCCGCTCGCGATCGCGTTGACCGCCATCGCCACCGAGCCGGGGATCTGTCCGATGCCCTGGAACCCGGCGACGTAGCCGGGCCGGGCGCCCAGATGCTCGGCCAGCCATGAGGGCGTCACCGTGCTGACACCGTCCTCGGCGGCGTGGTCTCCGGAGGTGGGGAACAGCGCCGAGCCGACGAAGCCGTCCACGTCCTGCGATGTCAGACCCGCGTCGGCGATCGCCTCGCGGGCGACGGCCACGGCGAGCGCGCCCAAGGGCCGGTCGGCATGTCGGCGGACGGCGCTGTGCGCGTACCCGGCGATCGCCACTTGGCCACCGCTCGCGAACCGCCCGCTCATGACACGTCACCCAGCACGAACGCGGGCACACAAACACCCGCGCCGACGTCCTCGAAGGCCACCCGCACGCGATCGCCGGCGCGCCACGCGGCGTCGGGGCCGTCGAGCAGCCGTCCGATCATCCGCAGCCCGGCCTGCTCGTCGAGTTCGACGTCGACGAGGACGAAGGGGACCGCCTGCGACAGGCCGGGCAGTGGCGACTGCCGGACCACGGTCCAGGACCGCACCGTGCCCCGGCCGCTCACCGGCTGGTACGTGAAGTCCGGGTCTGTGGTGTGGCAGTGCGGGCAGGTCTGGTCGGGCGGCACGGCGAAGGCCCCGCAGCGACAGCAGCGCGCCAGGGCCAGCACATGCCGGGCGGCCGCCTCCCAGTAGGGTGCCGAAGTTGCGTCGGGCACGGGTACGGGACGCGCGCTCATGTGATCACCCCCGCGTCCTTGAGGCCGACGATGTCCGCCCATCCGTAGCCGAGTTCGAGCAGCACGGATTCGGTGTGCTCACCGTGTTCGGGCGCCCGCCGCAGGGTCGGCGGGCGTTCGTCGAACTGCACGGGGACGGTGGGCATCGCATACGATTCGCCGTCCTCCAGCTCCACCTCGCCGAGGTAGTCGTTGGCCAGTACTTGAGGGTCCGTCAGCAGTTCCTCCACGGCCTGGACGGGCGCCCAGGGCGCGTCGATCCGGGCCAGGAGGTCCTTCCACTCCTCGAAGGTGCGGCGGGCGAACTCCGCCTCCAGCTCGGCGACGCACGCCTCCCGGTTCTCACCGCGGGCCCGCAGATCGACGAAGCGCGGATCCGTGGCGAGGCCACCGCGGCCGATGAGTTCGCAGAACTCCCGCCAGTAGCGGTCCCCTTGGAGGAAGACCAGCTGGATGTGGCGCCCGTCCTTGGTCCGGTACGCGCCCACGAGCGGGTTGACCGAACCGCCGCGCCCGGAGACGCCGCGCGGCTGTCCGCCGGCGAGCGCCGAGAGCACGTCGGACGACAGCGTCCACATCGCGGTGGCGAGCAGGGACACATCCACCACCGACCCCTCACCGGTGCGCTCGCGCCGCAGCAGGGCCCCGGCCACCCCGAACGCGAGCGCCATGGCGCCGTTGCGGTCGCCCATCGCGCCGCGCTGACTGATCGGGTACTCGCGTTCCGGCGGCGTCAGTACGTGGGCCATCCCGCCCTGTGCCCAGAACGCGGACGAGTCGTACCCGGCCCGGTCGGCGTCGGGGCCGCGGACGCCGTAGCCGTGGCCCCGTGCGTAGACGAGCCGGGGGAAACGCCGGCCGAGTTCTTCGGCGCCGAGCCCGAGGCGGTCCAGGGCGCCGGGCCGCAGGTTGGTGAGGAACACGTCCGCCGTCTCCAGGAGTTGGTCGAGCAGCCGGCGTCCCTCCTCGTGGCGCAGGTCGAGCGCGACGGAGCGCTTGCCGCGGTTGGCGAGCGCCACCGACAGGTTCACGCCGCCGCCGTCGGTTCCGATCCGCTGCGTCGCGAGTGCCCGGTAGGGGTCGCCCTCGGGCCGCTCGACCCGGATGACGTCCGCGCCCCAGTCGGCCAGCAGGGCACCCGCGACCGGCACGAACACCCACTGGGCCAGTTCGATCACGCGTATTCCGTCGAACGCTTCGCTCCCCATCGAGCGTCTCCCGTCCGCCGCGGCCCGAGACGGCCCGGCGTAGCCACAGTAGAGGCACAATATTTATTTTGGGAAGTGTCATTCTCGTAAATATAGAGTCGCGCTCTTGCTCGGACCCCGGGCCTCGTGTTCATGGCGTGGGCGGCCCTGGGGAGGTAGAGCCGTGGCTGGAGCGCGCGCCGGACTGCGACCAGGTGAGTGGGGGGCCGGTGCGTGGGGTGGGTGAGTGTCGGCGGGGCGGCGCCGGCTGTGTGTCGTCGCAGTCGGAGGGTCGGCCGCACAGCAGTGTGGGCCGGGCATCGCCCGGCCCACACCGTTCCGTTCCGACTTTCGGGACTACTTGACGCCGGCGCCGACCAGTCCGCCCAGGCAGAACTCCCAGACCTCCTTGGCGGTGACGGGGGTGGAGTTGCTGTCGGCCGGGACGCCCGGAGTCTGGGCGGTGAACATCGCGGTCTGCATCAGGAGGGCGGCGAGCCGGCGCGGCTTGGCCGCGTGCGCGTCCCCCGACTCGACTGCCTGCTCGACCAGTTCGGTGAACACGTCGAGCAACGGGACGTGGGCCGCGGTCACTTGGGCGGGGTGGGACGCGAGCAACTGCATGGCGAAGTCGGTGAACAGCGCGCTCTGCTTGTTCGGGCGCGGCTGCGACTCCTTGTAGAGCAGCTCCACCGCGACCCGGAGCCGCTCCAGCGGCTTCTTCTTGGCGGCGGTGGCCTCGCGGATCTCCTCGGCGCATCGCGACAGCGAGTCTTCGAACAGGGCGAGCAGGAGCTCGTGCTTGCCGTCGAAGTGCTGGTAGAAGCTGCGCAACGACTGCTTCGAGCGCTCGACCACCTCCTGCACGGTGAAGTCGGTGGTGCCCTTCTCGGTGATCAGCTCTTGGGCCCCGTCCAAGAAGCGCTGGATCCGCTGCTCGGCGCGGAGCTTGGCGGCACGGGTGGACCGCTCGACGGCGCGTTGACGCCAGGCGGGCGGGGCGGGTTCGGCGGGGACTGCGTTCATCTGTAGAACGATACTCCACGCATGTGAAAAGCGCGGGTCATCCCCCTACCGAATAAGCCACCGCAGGACGAGAGAGTCATGATCGCTCCTGTTGGAATGGATGGTTCTCCCTGTTTGGTGAATATTCCATGCGAATGGATCCATCTAGATTCTCGTGTCTGAATAGTTGCTTCGCTGTGACGGAGAATGTAGTTTCCGCCGGGAGTCGAGGTACACCCCTGAGGAGGACCGTTGCGAAGGCTACTCATCGGCGTGGTCACCGTGCTCGCGGTGCTGCTCGCAGGATGTTCCACCCGCTCGGACTCGAAGAACGCCGGCGCCGAGGAGACGGCGCCCGCCACGGCGGGCGCGTCGCCGATGGCCGGTGGCAGGGACTTCGGGACGCTGAAGGATGTGTGCGGCAGGGGCGAGGCCGGGGCCGGGGGCGCACAAGGCGTCACTGCCAACGACATCAAGACCGGCGTCTTCACCGACGTCGGCTGGAACAAGATCCCCGACTTCGTGGACGCCGCCAAGGTGTTCACCTCCTGGTGCAACGACAACGGCGGCATCAACGGGCGCAAGCTCACCCCCGTCATCCATGACGCGGGCATGGAGGTGCGCCAGCGGATGCAGCAGGCCTGCAAGGAGGACTTCGCGCTGGTCGGCGGGGCGGCCGGGCTCGACGGTCTCGGTGCCAAAGACCGGGTGAACTGCCTGCTCCCCGCCTTCGCCGCCCAGTCGAGCATGGCGCCCGCCGTCGGCTCCGACCTACAGGTGATCGCCTCGGGACCGTACGCGGACTACTTCTCGTACGCCGGTCTCTACAAGTGGCTGCTGACCGAGAAGTACCCGGCGTCGGCCAAGGACGTCGGCATCATCTCCGGTGACAGCCCGGTCACCAAGACGATGTCCGAGCAGTTCAAGGAGTCCATCGCCCAACTCGGCGGCAAGGTCTCCTACACCGAGCTCTACCCCGCCACCGGAGTCTCGGACTGGACGGCGTACGCACAGTCCATCAAGAACAAGAAGGTCAAGGGCCTCGTCTTCCTCGGCGACTTCGGCTCCCTGGCCAAGCTGGAGCAGTCACTCAGCAGCCTCGACTACACCCTCGACTGGGTCGACTCCAACAGCAACTCCTACGGCGCCCCCTTCCTGAAGCTCGCCGGAGCGGCCCTGGGCACTCAGCACAACTACGCCGAACTCTTCGGCACGCACCCCCTGGAGACGTCGTCGCCCGCCGTGGACAGGATCAAGCAGCTGTACGCCAAGTACGCGCCGGACGCATCGGTCAGCTACCTGTCGCTGCGCGCCTTCTCCGCCTGGCTGCTGTTCGCCACCTCGGCCCGCGACTGCGCCGAACTGACCCGCAAGTGCGTCTACGACAACGCCACCAAAATCACCGACTGGACGGCCGGCGGGATCCAGGCGCCCTTCGACCTGTCCCATTCGCACCAGCCGGGCAAGTGCTACTCCATCGTCGAGGCGACCCCCAAGGGCTGGAAGCCGGCCGACTTCGAGCCGGACGACGGTGCCTACCGCTGTGACGCGCCGACGCTGAAGTACAAGGGCAAGTACACCAAGCCCGTCACGCTCGCCGATGTCGGGAAGTCGATGTCGAATCTCAAGTGAGACGCCCTCACCGGCGGCCCGGCACGGAGGCGAACCCCTCCGCGCCGGGCCGCACCCCTCCCGCACCGCACGGCACGTACGTAGGGTGACAGCGCGGGAACGTTCCTTACGGCAGAAGGTGGGTGGGGCGATGGTCTCGGCGCGGCGTGAGGAGATACTCCGGGCGGCGTTGGAGGTGTTCGCCGAGCGAGGCTACCGCGGCGCGTCGATCGACGCGGTGGCGGAGCGCGCGGGGCTGACCCGGCAGGGTGTGCTGCACTACTACCCGAGCAGGAAGCGTCTGCTGTTCGCCCTGCTGCACCTGCGCGACGACCTCAGCCGACAGCACATGCACTCCGACTGGAACGACCCCGACATGCCGGCCAGGCTCGCGGAGGCGCTCGCCTTCGACCAGGGCATGCCCTCGCTCGCCCAGGTGCACAGCGTGGTGATGGCGGAGGCCGCCACCGGGCAGGAGCCGGCCCGTGGGTTCGCGCGCGAACGGCACCGCGAGCTGATCGAGACGATCACCGAGGACCTTGCGGGACGCTTCGGCGAGCGGCTGCCGAGCGGTCTGACACCCAGCACCGCGGCCACCGCCCTGATGGCTCTCTTCGAAGGCATACAGCAGCAGTGGGTGGTCGATTGCGACGACGAGCGCTACCAGGACACCGTGCGCGACGCGCTGGCGGTGCTGCTGCTCGGCACCCAGCCGGCGCCCCCCTCGCCGATGCCCGCGGCGAAGGGGTAGCGCCGGCCGGTAGGTGTCACGGCCGCCCGAACCGCAACAGCGCGTCCTGCGCGTACGAGGCGACCAGCTCGCCCCGCTCCGTGAGGATGTCGCCGCGCCCGTGGCACCGTCCGTGCGCCGAGACCGGGCTGTGCTGGCGCAGCACCAGCCAGGTGTCGCTGCGCACCGGCTGGTGGAACCAGACGGTGTGCGAGGTCACGGCGGAGACGAAGGCCGATCCCGCGTCGTGCTGGGTCACCCCCGCCACCGGGCGCAGCGCGGTGCCGATGAGTGTCAGGTCGGTGGTGTAGGCGAGCAGCGCGGCGCCCAGCTCCGCGGCGACCGGCGGGGTGCGCGTCCACAGTTCATAGACGGGCGGCTCGCTGTCGGGGGAGTCCAGGTCGATCGCGGTGCGGGTCTCCCACGGCAGCAGCTCAAGCTCGATCCGCCCCTGCTCGCCGGGTGGCGCGCCCACCGCCTCGACGGTCTGTCGCTGCGGTCCGCCCTCCCAGGTGTGCAGGCTCACCGTCGCCACGGCGACGATCCCGTGCTCCTGCCGTGCCTGGATCTGCACGGCGGCGTAGGTCCGCCCGCGCTGCACACAGTCCGTCTCGTAGCGCACGGGCTCGCCGCCCCTGCCCTCGCGCGGAAACAACATGTGCAGTGACTTCACGGACTTGTCGGGGCAGGCGAGTTCGGCGACCCGGGCGCTCTGGGCCAAGAGCTGTCCGCCGAACAGGCGGTGATACGCGAGCTGTTGGGAACGTGCTTCGTACACACCCTCGCCGAGGGGCTTGGGGACGAGGCAGTCGAGCAGGTCGTTCCACTGGTCGGTCATGGCCACTCCTACGGTCGTCTCCCGGCGGAGATCACAGCTGTACGAGACGGGGTGCGCTGCCACGCGACGCGATCAACATCCCGGCTTCCCGGGTGAGTTCGCGGGCACTGCCGAGCAGGCCGTCGAGGACGAGTGCGCGTTTTACGTGCCGGTGGAGTTCGTGTTCGGCGGTGAACCCGATGCCGCCCAGGGTCTGCTGGCAGTGGCGGGCGGCGGTCAGCGCGGCCCGGCCCGCCGCTGCCTTGGCGAGCAGGGAGCTGAGGTCGCCGTCGGCGGCGATCAGGGTCGCCTCGGCACCCTCCAGGGCCACCAGGGTCTCGGCGAGCTTGTGACGCAGCGCCTGGAAGGACGCCAACGGGCGCCCGAACTGGTGCCGGTCGAGGACGTGTTGGCGGGCAAGGGCCAGCATCGCGTGCCCGGTGCCCACGAGCCACCAGCCGAGCGCCTGCCTGCCCAGGGCGAGCGGCACGGGGGCGCCCGGCGTGGGCAGCGTACGCAGCGGCAGGTCGGGGTCGACGGCGCCGGACTTCGCCCCGGCCCCGCGTTCCCAGCACACCCACGGCCCGCCCGCGTACGGCATGGGCACGGTGCCGCCGATGGGGCGGCCCGTCTCGTGCAGCAGGACGTCGTTGAGGACCGGGGCGTGGGCGCCGGTCTCGCCGAGGAGGCGGAAGACGGACCGGACCGCGGTGGCCGGGTCCTCGGCGAGCATCTCGGGCCAGCCCAGGTCGGTGAGCGCGCCGTCGAGGGGACCCCGCTCGGGGGGCGGTGCCGCCATCGCCTTGCGCAGCGTCACTTCGAGCAGTTCCCGTTCGCGATCGTCCATGGTGTTCATGGCGTTCATGCAGGCGGCTCCTCACTCCTTGCCCAGGCCGAGCAGGTGCCGGGCCACGATGTTGCGCTGGACCTCGGCGGTGCCGCCGTAGATGGTGGCGGCCCGCGAGTACAGGTACTCGGTGCGCCAGGCCGGATCCGTCAGCTCGACCGATCCCGGCAGCACGTCCCGTGCCGTGTCGAAGAGTTGCTGCTCGGCGGTGGCCAGCAGGATCTTGTCCACCGAGGTCTCCGGGCCGAGCCGGCCCGAGGCCGCGAGCCTGCGCTGGGTCGCGTGCGAGCGGCAGCGCACCATGTGCAGCGCCAGGTACGCCTCGCCGAGCGCCGCCGCCTCGTCCTCGGGCTTCTCCCGCTGGTCGATCAGGCGGTCGAGGCGGGTGTAGAGGTGGGCGACCCGGTGCCAGAAGCAGGTGGAGCGCTCGTGCGGCAGCAGGTCCATGGCCAGTCTCCAGCCGTCGCCCACCGAGCCGAGGAGCCGGTCGCCGGGCACGTGCACCTCGTCGAGGAACACCTCGGCGAACTCGTCGACGCCGTGCATGGTGCGCAGCGGCCGGACCGTGACGCCGGGGGAGTCCATGTCGAGGAAGAACGCGCTGATGCCGGCGTGCCCGGGATCGGGTCCGGTGCGGGCGAGCAGGACGCAACGGGTCGCGTACTGGGCCAGGCTCGTCCACACCTTCTGGCCGGTGATCACCCATCCGTGGCCGTCGGCGTCCCGGACGGCCCGTGTGGACAGGGAGGCCAGGTCGCTGCCGGAGCCCGGTTCGGAGAAGCCCTGGCACCACTGCTCGCGGCCGCCGAGCAGCCGCGGTACCACCTCGGCGGCCAGCGTCGGGGACGCGTACGAGATCAGGGTGGGGACGAGGACCTCGACCATCGAGTACAGGCCGGGCTCGGCGAGCTGGCGCGTGGCGACCTCCTCGCCGAGCACGGCCCGCAGCACGCTCGGCCCTCCGACCCCGCCGACCGCCTCGGGCCAGCCGTGCCGCATCCACCCGGCCTCCCACAACTCCCGGCGGACCCGGTCGAGTTGGGCGACGTGAGCGTCCAGCGAGTCGTCCGCCGGGTCGGGGGTGAGGTCATGTGTGTCGAGCCATGCGGACAGGCGCGTACGGAAGGTGGCGGTGTCCATGGGGGTCACGTGCGGGTCCGCTCGAAGGCGTGCGGGCGGCCCGAGTCGTGGGCGCCGTTGCGGCGGATGAACGTCATGGCGCGGGTGTGCAGTCGCCAGCCGTCGGCGGTGCGCCGGTAGGTGTCGTTGTAGTAGCCGATGCGCATGGCGTGGGCCGCGTGTTCCACGAAGCACAGGGGCTGGGTGCCGGTGGCCGTCCCGCCGTCCTCGGCGAACTCGACGACCGGCGTCCCCGTCATGAACAGGCCCTTGGGCGCGGCGGCGATCAGGGCAGGGAAGTCGTCGAGCCGATAGGTGTCACCGAACGCGCTGTAGCTGCCGTCCGGGGTGAAGACGGCGAGGACGCGGTGCGTGTCGCCCTGTGTCATGGCGACGGCGTAGCGGGCGAGCAGCTGCTGGATGTCGGCCAGGTCGTCGTACGTGCTGCTGCCCGGCTCCGAGTGCTGTGGGGTCAACGGTGGTGCCGCCCTTCCTGATTCGGGTGTCGCGAGGTGTCACGGGGTGCCCCGGGTTCGGAACGGATATGTGACATCCCGTGTCCGGATGGTTGATTCTCCTTCAATGAGAAGTTAGTTTCCACCCCTGGGAGGCGCCCACCGTGCCCCGCTCACGCGGGGACGGGGGAGAGCACCGAGGAGGAAATCCCGTGAATCCCGTGAATCCCGCGAAACAGGTGTCATCCGCAGCCGGGCTCGCCGCGTGGCCCGTCCGAGCAGGGACGGTCGCCTGATGGAACAGTTCCTCACCTTCGGCGTGGTCGGCCTGACCAGCGCCGCGATCTACGCGATCGTCGGCAGCGGCCTCGTCCTGACCTACACGACCGCCGGCGTGTTCAACTTCGCGCACGGCGCGGCCGGCATGCTCTCCGCCTTCGCCTACTGGCAGTTGGCGTTCGGCTGGGGGTGGCCGGTGCCGCTCGCCCTCGCCTTCGTGCTCCTCGTGCTCGCGCCCGGCTTCGGGCTGCTCGTCGAGCGGGTCCTGATGCGTCCCGTGCAGTCGCTCGGGGAGGCGGAGCGGCTCGTGATGGCCGTGGCCCTGCTCACCGGCTGCATCTCCCTGGCCCGCTGGATCTGGAACCCCAGCGTCGCCCGGCCACTGCGCCCCTTCTTCGTCGACGAGCCGGCCATCCACCTCGGCCCGGCCGCGGTCACCTGGCACCAGATCATCACTCTGGTCGTCGCCGTGCTCGTCGCGGCGGGGCTCTGGTTCCTTCTTGCCCGCACCCGCGCCGGCACCGAGATGCGGGCCTGTGTCGACGACCGTGCGCTCGCCGGGCTCACCGGGGCGTCGCCGCAGCGTGCCGCCCGGCTCGCCTGGGTGCTCGGTACCCAACTCGCCGCAATCGGCGGCATTCTGATCGCGCCGACCGTCGCCCTCGACGCCCAGCAGCTCTCCCTCCTCATCGTCTCCGCGTACACCGCCGCCGTCTTCGGCCGCCTGCGCAGCCTGCCGCTCACCTTCCTCGGCGCGCTCGTGGTCGGCTGCCTGGAGAGCTACCTCACCGGCTATCTTCCGCAGAACGACTATCTGCCGGGGCTGCGCCTGGCCGCCCCCGCCCTGCTGCTCTTCCTCGCGCTGCTCGTCTTCCCGCACCGGCGGCTCCGGGGCCGTGAGCGGCGCCTCGTGCAGGTGCCGCTGCCCACCGTGCGCGGCATGCTCGTGTTCGCCGCAAGCATGCTGCTGTTCGCCGTGTTCCTGGTGACCGTCCTGGACAGCGAGGGACTCATCTCGTACGGGCCGCTGTTCGCGCTCGGTATCGTCGCCCTCTCCTACGTGCCGCTGGCCGGATACGCGGGGCAGATCTCGCTGTGCCAGCTGAGCATCGCCGGCATCGGCGCGATCGTGTGGGGGCACCTTGGCGGGCAGGGGCAGTTGTGGGCGCTGCCGGTCGCGGTGCTGGTCGCCGCCGCGGTCGGTGCTCTCATCGCGGTGCCCGCGCTGCGGCTGTCCGGCATTTATCTCGCTCTGGGCACCGCCGCGTTCGCCGTCGTCCTCGACCGATGGGTGTTCACCCTGCCGTCCTTCGAGATCCTCGGTGTCCGCGTCGCCCTGTTCGACCAGGGCTCCGTCGACGTGCACGGGCCCGATCTCTTCGGCTGGCAGCTCGCATCGGATCGCGAACTCCTGCTGTTCTCCGCCGTCGTGCTTGCCCTGGTGTCGCTCGCCGTGGCCTGGCTGCGGCGCGGCAGATTCGGCCGCGCGCTGATCGCACTGCGAGACAGCGAGGCCGCCTTCGCCACGCTCGGAGGCAGGCCGCTGGGTGCGAAGGTCGCCGTGTTCGCGCTGTCCGCCGCGATCGCCGGACTCGGCGGGGCTCTGTACGGCATGGTCCAACGCACGATCACCGCAGAGCAGTTCAACCTGGTCGCGAACCTGCCGGTGTTCCTGATCGCCGTCATCGGGGGCCTCGGCGCGGTCGGCACCGGCCTGTTCACCGGCGTGTCCTACGTGGCGCCGCCCCAACTGCTCGGCCACTTCGGCGACTGGGCCAACGACGCGTCGACCCTGCTGATCGCACTCGCCGGAATGGGCCTGGCGCAAAGTCCCGGCGGCATCGTGCCGCGCATGCGCGGCGAATGGGCCGTGCTGGTGCGCGACCGGCTGCTGTTCCCCGTCACCGGAGCGGTGCTCGCCCTGCTGTGGGCCCTGTACGCGGCCCACATGATCGGCGGCGCGCTGTTCCTCGTCACCACGATCGTCGCCGCGACCGCACTGCGCGTCCGGGCCGCCGCACGGCAGGCCGGACCGCGCCTCGAACCCGACCCCGTCGAATGGTGGGGCATCCGCCGGCCATGGCGGACCGAGGACCGGGAGGTGATCGCCCGTGGTATCGCTGCGAGCTGACGGCGTGACCGTCGTGTTCGGCGGGAACCGGGCCCTGGACGACGCCGGATTCGAAGCCGAGGCAGGCCGCATCACCGGCCTCATCGGCCCCAACGGGGCAGGAAAATCCACCCTGTTCGACGTCGTCTCCGGGCTGCGCAGGCCCCAGTCCGGCGTCGTCACCCTCGACGGCGAGGACATCACCCGCGCCACCCCCGCCCAGCGCGCCCGGCGCGGCATGGCCCGTACCTTCCAGCGCCTGGAACTGTTCGGGCGGCTCACCGTCCGCGACAACCTCCTTGTCGCCGCCGAACTCAGCTCCCACGGACGCGAGTCGGCCCGTACCGCCGACCGTGTCCTGGAATCCATCGGCCTGGCCGCCGTTGCCGACACCGCCGCCGACGCGCTGCCCACCGGCGCCGCCCGCCTCCTGGAAGTCGGCCGGGCCCTCGCCGGGCGGCCCCGCGTCCTCCTCCTCGACGAACCCGCCGCGGGACAGGACGCCGACGAGACCCGCGCTTTCGCCGCCCTGCTGCGCGACGTCGCCGCCGACGGCTGCGCGGTCGTCCTCGTCGAACACGATATGGGCCTGGTGATGAGCGTCTGCGACCAGGTGTACGTCCTCGACCTCGGCAAGATCGTGGCCTGCGGGCCGCCCGCGGACATCCAGCAGGACCAGACGGTCCTGGCCGCCTATCTGGGGGAGGCCTGAGCAGCATGCCCTTGCTCGAACTACGCGGGGTTCAAGCCGCCTACGACCGCATCACCGTGCTGCACGGCGTCGACCTGAGCGTCGCCGCGGGCCAGGTCGTCGCGTTGCTCGGACCCAACGGTGCCGGCAAGACGACAGCCCTGAACGTCGCCGCCGGAGCCCACCTGCCCAGCGCCGGGAGCCTGCTGCTCGGCGGCCGCGACGTCACCGGTGCCCACCCGCGGGATCTCGCCCGGAGCGGGGTCTGCCTGATCCCGGAGGGGCGGGGCATCTTCCCCAACCTCTCCGTGCGCGACAACCTCCGGATGATGACCTTCACCGGCCGAGACCGGGCGGAGATCGAGGAGATTGCCTACGCGCGTTTCCCGGTCCTGGGTGAGCGCACGCGCCAGGCGGCCGGCACCCTCTCCGGCGGAGAGCAACAGATGCTCGCACTCGCCCGCGGTCTGGCCACCGACCCCGCCGTGCTGCTCCTGGACGAACTGTCCATGGGGCTCGCCCCACTGGTCGTCGGGCAGCTGTACGAACACGTCGCCGAACTGGCCCGGCAGGGCGTCGCGATCCTGGTCGTCGAGCAGTTCGCCACCGCTGTCCTCAAGATCGCCGACCATGCGGCCGTGCTGGTGCGCGGCAGCATCCAGTGGCAGGGCCACCCCGACAGCTCCCTGCACGCCGAACTGTCCTCCTACTACCTGGGGAGTGCCGCATGACAACGCAATCCGCCACCGCCACCTCCACCTCCACCTCCACCGACGAGACACCTCAGCGCGCCGACCGGTTCGTCCGGGACCTGGCCGCGCTGAAGATTCCCGACCCGGCCGCCGCCCGCCACGGCCTGTGGCTGCGGGCGGGCGGCGGCCTGCTCCTCGCGGGCCTTGTCCTGGGCGTGCTCGCCTACCCCCTCGCGCACGCCACCGACGATCCCCTCGCCCAGCGCGACGCCCTCGCCATCGGCCTGACGGGAGTGGTGTGCGCGGTCGTGGGCGGCGTCGTGTACCTGCGCTACTCGCTCACCGGGTTCCTGCGGTTCTGGCTGGCCCGCCAGTCCTACGACCTGTCGGCACTGGGGGACCGGCTCGCGGACGGCACGAACGTGGACGGGGTCAAGGTGGACGGCACGAAGGTGGACGGGGTCAAGGTGGCTCCGCGTCCCTGAGGACCTCCACGGCAGCAGTCCCGGGGCGCTGAACGGGGGCGCGGCGCGTCAGCGCCCCCGGTACGTACGCTCAGACCGTGTACCCGCCGTCGACCGCCAGATGCTGTCCGGTGATGAACCCGGCCCGGTCCGACGCGAGGAACGCGACCGCCTCCGCGATGTCCTGTGCGTTCCCGAAGCGGCGCAGAGGGATGTTGCGGCGGGTCACCCGCAGGGCGGCCTCGTCGAGCTCCCCGTCCTCGATCAGACGGGCGGCGATCCCGTCGGTGAGCATGCCGGGGCCGACGCAGTTGAACCGCACCCCGTAGCGGCCCTCCTCGGCCGCGAGGGCGCGGACCACCGCCTCCACCGCGCCCTTGGTTCCCGAGGACAGACCGTCCCGTACGGGGTAGCGGCGGGTGGCCGCGGTGGTGACCGCGACGACGCTTCCGGCGCTCTCCCGCAGCGGGGCGAGCGCCGGATGCACCAGGTGGTAGAAGGCGAGCGTGTCGGTGTGCAGCTGCTCGCGGTACCGCGTCGGTGGGACCTGGCTCAGGTGCACCATCGGCACGTGCGGACCGGCCGCGTAGACAAGTGTGTGCAGTGCGCCGAACCGGTCGACCGCCGCCCGGATCGCGCCCGCGGCCTCTCCCTCGTCCGTGAGGTCGGCCCGCACGCTGTGCACCTGGGCACCCTCGGCGCCCAGTTGGGCGGTGAGCGCGTCGGCCGCCGTCTCGTTCGAGCGATAGGTGAACAGCACCGTGCTGCCCCGCCGCGCCAGGGTGCGGACGATCGCCGCGCCGATGCCGCCGGTGCCGCCCGCGACGAGGGCGGCACCCTTGCTGCCGGAGAAGTCCTGATCCGGTTTCCGATCCGTCGTCAACGCTGCAACTCCCTTACAAGCCGAGTGACTTCGCGATGATCACCTTCATGACCTCGCTCGTTCCCGCGTAGATCCGGGTGATCCGGGCGTCCGCGTACAGGCGGGCTATCGGGTACTCGCGTATATAGCCGTATCCGCCGAAGAGTTGGAGACAACGGTCCACGCAGCGGGCCTGAACCTCCGTGCAGAACAGCTTGACCTTGGCCGCGTCCGCCCCGGACAGACGTCCCTCCACCAGGTCCAGGATCGCCCGGTCCAACATGGCCTGCGCGGCCTCCACCTCCGTGGCCACCGAGGCGAGTTCGAACTTGGTGTTCTGGAAGGAGGCGAGCGTGTTCCCGAAGACCCTACGGTCCTTGGCGTACGCGAGCGTGGTGTCGAGCGCCGCCCGGGACTGTGCCACCGAGCCGACCGCGACCGTCATCCGCTCCTGCGGCAGGTTCCGGCCCAGGTAGGAGAACGCCTCGCCCTCCTCGCCGAGCCGGTTGGCCACCGGCACCCGCACGTCGTCGAAGGCCAGTTCCACCGTGTCCTGCACGCGGATGCCGATCTTGTCGAGCTCCCGGCCCTTGGTGAAGCCGGGCATGCCGTCCTCGACAACCAGCAGGGTCAGGCCGGCCCGCCGGTCGTCCGGGGTCGAGGAGGTGCGTGCCACCACGATCACCAGGTCGGCCAGGAGTCCGCCGGTGATGAACGTCTTGGCGCCGTTCAGGACGTAGTCGTCGCCGTCGCGCACCGCCGTGGTGCGGATCCCCGCGAGGTCGGAACCGGTGCCGGGCTCCGTCATGGCGATCGCGGTGAGCAGTCGGCCCGCGGCGAGCGACGGGAACCAGCGCTCGCGCTGCTCCTTGTTCGCGTAGCCGAGGAAGTACGGGAGGATCACGTCGAGTTGGGTGCGGACGGTGCCCAGGGTGACCAGGGCGCGGGACGCCTCCTCCTGGAGGATCACCTGGTAGCGGTAGTCGTCGGTGCCCGCGCCGCCGTACGTCTCGGGGATCGCCAGGCCCATCACGCCGATGTCACCGAGCTGTTCGAAGATACGGCGGGGCATCCGGCCCGCCCGCTCCCACTCCTCGTAGGCGGGTACGACCTCGCGCCGGACGAAGTCCCGCACCAGCTCCCTGAAAGCCTCGTGGTCGGCGGTGTAGATGTCTCGGCGCACTCTCAACTCCACTGATCAGTCGATGAGTTCCACGATGGTGGCGTTGGCCGTGCCGCCGCCCTCGCACATGGTCTGCATGCCATAGCGGACACCCTGGTCGCGCATGTGATGGATCAGGCGTGTCATCAGGACGGCGCCGGACGCGCCCAGCGGGTGGCCGAGCGCGATCGCGCCGCCGAGCGGGTTGAGGCGTGCCGGGTCGGCGCCTGTCTCGGCGAGCCAGGCCAGCGGCACGGGCGCGAAGGCCTCGTTGACCTCGTAGGCGCCGATGTCGGAGAGTGCGAGCCCGGCCCGCTTCAGCACCTGTACGGTCGCGGGGATCGGGCCTGTCAGCATCAGGACCGGATCGGAGCCGGTGACCGCGCCCGCCCGGTAGCGCACCAGCGGCATCAGGCCGAGCGCGGCGGCCCGCTCCGGCGTGGTGACGAGCAGCGCGGCGGCGCCGTCGGAGATCTGCGAGGCGTTGCCCGCGTGGATCACGCCGTCCTCCTGGAAGGACGGCTTCAGACGGGCGAGCGTCTCGGGTGTCGTGCCGCGGCGCACCCCCTCGTCCGCCTTCAGCGGGTTACCGGGCAGCGGGGCGAGCTGGGCGTCGAAGGCGCCGGAGTCCTGCGCGGCGGCAGCCAACTCGTGGGAGCGCGAGGCGAATTCGTCGAGCTGAAGCCGGGAGAAGCCCCATTTGTGGGCGATCTTCTCCGCCGACTCGCCCTGGTTGAAGGTGAAGTGGTCGTAGCGCTCCAGGACGGAGGGGGACCACGGCGTGCCGCCGGTGCGGGCCGCGCCCAGCGGCACCCGGCTCATCGCCTCGACGCCGCCCGCGACCACCATGTCGTACTGGCCGGACAGCACGGCCTGCGCGGCGAAGTCGAGGGCCTGCTGGCTGGAGCCGCAGGCCCGGTTCACCGTCGTCGCCGGAACCGTGTCCGGCCAGCCGGCCGCCAGCACCGCGTACCTTCCGATGTTTCCGGACTGGTCGCCGATCTGCGAGACGCAGCCCCAGATCACGTCGTCGACATCGGCAGGATCGATACCGGTACGGGCGACGAGTTGGCCCAGGATGTGCGCGGACAGGTCGCCGGGGTGGACGTCGGCGAGCGAGCCGCCGCGCTTGCCGACGGGGGTGCGGACGGCCTCCATGATCACGGCCTCACGTGTCACTGTCTGCCCTCTCCTTGATCAGGTTCTCGGTCAAGTCCGCTTCGGCGAGCCCCAGTTCACGCAGAATGGCCTCGGTGTGCCGACCGAGGGCGGGCACGTCGCCCATGGGGGCCGTGCGGCCCTCGAAGACCGGCGGTGGCAGCGGCGCCAGGGTCGGGCCGCCCGGGGTGTCGATCGCACGCCAGCGGTCGCGGGCGGTGTGCTGCGGGTGGGTGAGTACCTCGCTGGGGGTGTTGAGCCTGGCGTTGCCGATGCCTGCCGTGTCGGCCGCCGACTGGATGTCGTGAAGGGTGCGTGCCGCGCACCAGTGGGCGATCTCGGCGTCCAGGCGCTCGCGTGCGGTGACCCGGTCGGCCGTGGTGGCGAGGTCCGGGTCGTCGGCCAGGTCCGGGCGGCCGAGGAGGTCGCGAGCATAGCGCTGCCACTCGCGGTCGTTGGTGGTGCCGAGCACCACCGTGTGGCCGTCGGCTGTGGCGTACGCGCCGTAGGGCGCCACCGCGGGCGAGCCCATGCCCGCGGGCTGCTGGTCGACACCGGTGTGCCGGGTGTACGTCAGCGCGTACCCCATCAGCTCCGTCATGGTGTCGAACATGCTCACCGAGACGGCGGCAGGACCTTTTGTCCCGCCGCTCCTCCCGCGCTCGGCCAGCAGCGCCGTGATCGAAAGGGCCGCGTACAGGCCTGTGCAGACATCGGCCATCGGCGGCCCGGGCTTCGCCGGTTCACCGGGCAGACCGGTGATCGCGCACGCGCCCGCCTCCGCCTGTACGAGCAGGTCGTAGGCGCGCTTGTGGGAGAGCGGGCCGCCGGGACCGTAGCCGTCGATCTCCATGGTGATCAGCTCGGGGTGCCGGGCCGCCAACTGGCCCGCGGCGATGCCGAGTTTGGCGGCCGCGCCCGGCGCCAGGTTCGACACGAAGACGTCGGCCCGGTCCAGGAGCCGGTGCAGCACGTGCGAGCCGTGCGCCGTCTTCAGGTCGAGGACCAGGGACTCCTTGCCGCGGTTGACCCACACGAAGTGGGCGGAGAGGCCGTGCACCACGTCGTCGTAGTAACGCGTGAAGTCGCCGCCGGGGGCCTCCACCTTGATGACCCGGGCACCGAGATCGCCGAGCGCCCGGGTGCACAGCGGCGCCGACACCGCCTGCTCGACCGAGACCACGGTGACCCCCGCCAGCGGACCTTCGCCGCTCACGCCTTCGCCGCTCACGCGTTCTCCTCGTACGCCTGCTCCTCGTACGCGGCGCGCAGTTCGTGCTTGAGTATCTTGCGACTGGCGTTGCGCGGCAGGTGGTCGACGAAGCGGACGTGCCGGGGCACTTTGAAGTTCGCCATGTTGGCACGCGACCAGGCGATCACGTCCGGTGCCGTCGACCGCGCGCCCGGCTTCAGCACCAGGTAGGCGCAGCCGACCTCGCCGAGCCGGTCGTCGGGCACACCGATGACGGCGGCCTCCGCGACCGGTGCGTAGCCGAGAAGGAGACGCTCGATCTCGGCCGGATACGCGTTGAACCCGCCGACGATGAACATGTCCTTCTTGCGGTCGACGACCGCCAGATTGCCGTCGGCGTCCAGGTGCCCGATGTCGCCGGTGCGCAGCCAGCCGTCGTCGCCGATCGCGGCGGTGGTGGCCTCGGGGTCGTCCCAGTAGCCGCTGGTGACGGTGTAGCCGCGCACCTGGATCTCGCCCGCCTCGCCTGCCGGCAGGGCACGCCCCGCCTCGTCGGCGATGCGGACCTCCACGTCGGGGATCTGCCGCCCGTTGGTGCGGGCCACGGTCGCCGGGGTGTCACCGAGGCGGGTGGTGGTGGCGAGCGCGGAGGCCTCGGTGAGTCCGTACGCGCTCATCACGATGTCGAACGACAGCTCGTCCTTCATCGCGTGGATCAGCGGTTCCGGGATCGTGGTGCCGCCTGTCATGGAGATCCGCAGCGACGACGTGTCGTGGCGGGCCAGGGCCGGGGCGGCGATCAGATCCGAGAAGATGGTCGGCGGCCCCAGGATGATGGACACCCGCTCCCGTTCGATGAGTTCCAGGGCGCGGGCCGCGTCGAACACCGCCATCGGGACCACCGTCACACCGTGCAGGAACGATGCGAGCCAGCCCGCCTTGTAGCCGAAGCAGTGGAAGAACGGCGGCACGACGAGGAAGACGTCCCCGGCGCGGAACGTGTACTCCTCGGCCATCCAGCCATACGCGCGCAGCGACTGTCCGTGGGTGAGGACCACGCCCTTGGGGTGTCCGGTGGTCCCGGAGGTGAACATGATGTCGGAGACGCTGTCGGGCGTGATCCGGTCGATGGCCGCGTGCGCGGTGCTTTCGTCGACGGCTGCGCCCTTCGCCAGGAAGTCCTCCCAGTCGAGGTCCGCGTCGCCGCGCTCGCCGCGCAGGGACACGGTGGTCTGCAGGGCGGCCAACTCCGGTTCGTACTTGCGCAGTTCGGCGGTGTAGTCGGTGCCGAGGAACGGGGCCGCGAACAGCGCCTTCGCCCCGGACCTGCGCAGGATGTACGCGAGTTCGGCGGCCTTGAAGCGGGTGTTGAGGGGGACGACGACGCCGCCCGCGCCCTGCACCGCGAGAGCCGCGCAGATCCACGCGGCACAGTTGGGCGCGCAGATGCCGACGCGGTCGCCGGGTGCGATGCCGAGCGCGAGCGCGGCACGCACGGCCCGCGTCATGTGCCGCTCAAGGTCGCGGAAGCTCCAGCGCAGGTCGCCGTCGACGAGCGCGGGCCGGTCACCGTACGTCGCGGCGGCCCGGCGCACGACGTGGGGAATGCTGCGAAAGTCCTGGTCGTATCGCATCACGGGCTCCTTTCACGACGTTCGTGACGCCGACGGCAGCCGCAGCAGCCGCTTGGCGATGATGTTCCGCTGGATCTGGGAGGTGCCGCCGTAGACGGACGCGGCACGGGAGTAGAGGTACTCGCCGTACACCGCCCCGCCGTCCTGTGCGAGCTCATCCGGCAGCACTCGCAGGGCCGTCTCGTAGAGCCGTTGCTCGGCACGCGTCATCAGCAGCTTGTCGACGGAGGACTCGGGGCCCGCCGCGCGTCCGGCGAGGCGCTCGGCGGTGCGGCGGCGGGAATGTGCGACGAGGACCTGGTAGTCGACGACGCACCGCCCCACGGCGGAGACGAGTCCGCCGTCGAACTCCCCCTGTCGGGCGCGTAGTTCGTGCTTCAGCCGTTCCAACAGCAGTCCGTACTTGGAGAGATGGCCGGTGTCGAGGGCGTTGCGCTCGTAGTTGACGGTGGTCATGGCGAGCCGCCAGCCGTCGCCCTCGGCGCCGATCCGCTCGTGTGCCGCAACCGTCACGTCGTCGAGGAACAGCTCGCAGAACTCGTCGTCCCCGTTGGCGGCCCTCAGCGGACGCACGGTCACCCCGGCCCGGTCGAGCGGCAGCGCGAACGCGGTGATCGACGCGTGGGCGGGGGAGTCGCGGTCGGTGCGGGCGAGCAATAGGCAGTAGTCGGAGTACTGGGCGTAACTGGTCCACAGCTTCTGCCCGTTGACGGTGTAGCCCCGCCCGTCGTCGGCGCGTCGTGCGTACGTCGTCATGCTCGCCAGGTCCGAGCCCGCGCCGGGCTCGCTGAAGCCCTGGCACCACACGTCGTCACCGGCGAGCATCCGGGGCAGCAGCCGGGCCCGCTGCTCCTCGGACGCGAACTCAAGGAGGGCGTGGGCGAGATAGCCGATCCGGGGTACCCCGGGGGCCCGGCAGGCACCGAGCTCGTCGCTGACCGCCACCTGATGGAGCGCGGTGAGACCCCGGCCGCCGTACTCCTCGGGCACATCGAGCCCCACCCAGCCGCCGGAGTGCAGCCTGCGGTGCCAGCGGTGCAGAAACTCGGCCGGCTCCTCGGCCGGGCGGCGCTCGGGCAGTGGATGCTCGGCGAGCCAGGCACGCAGCTCCTCACGGAGCGTTTCGAGGCCGGCCGGATCACCGAAGTCCAACGGTATGTCGAACTCGCTCACGCTGCCTCCGTCCGGTCCAGTCGGTCCGCCCGGTCCTTCGAGTCGGAATCCGGCAGCGCGAGCGCGGTCAGCAGCTGCGCCGTGCCGGTGAGGACCGTGGCGCCGACGCGGACCCGGCGCAGATACAGATGCGCGACGTGCTCCCAGGTCTGCGCGATCCCGCCGAACACCTGCATCCCCGCGTACACCGCGTCCAGGGCGGACACGTCCACCTCGGCCTTGGCGACGCGGGCGGCGGTCAGCGCGGCGTCGGGACCGGCGTGGTCGAGACACCAGGCGGCGTAGCGGGTGGCGCTGGTGCACGCCTCGACGGCCACGGTCGCGTCGGCCAGCAGATGCTGCACCGACTGATAGGAGCCGATGGGCTGCCCGTACTGGACGCGGTCGCGCGCGTAGGCGGCACTCTGCTCGACGAACGACCGGGCGGCGCCCACGAGTTCGCTGCTCACCATGACCAACGCCCAGGCCTGCCAGGCGCGCAGGGCATGAGGGCCGAGCCGGCCGACGGTCTGCGCGCCGTCCGTGCCGTTCGTACCGGCCGTGCGGACGGTACGCAGCAGGTCCGTGGTGGGTGCCGGAGCACCGAGCCCGAGAGAGCGCACGGTCCCGTCGGCACGGACGCACAGGGCCCTGTCGGCACCCTCGGCGTCCCAGGCCACAAGCGCGTCGTCGTCGCCGTCACCGCCGTCGGCGAACCGCAGATCGCGGCCGAGCGCGATGGTGGGCGTGCCCTCGTACGACACGGCCGCGCCGGCCGCCTCGATCAGGCGCAGCGCTTCCGGGGCGAGCAGCGCGGGGCCGAGGAACGAGGCCGCCATCGGCTGCCGACCGTAGTCCTCGGCGAGCAGAGCGCACTCCTGTGCCGACGTCAACGGCCTTGCCCCGCGCCGCAGTTCGGCGAGTCCGAGACCGTCGAGTGCCTTCTGTGCCGCGGCCCGTTGCGCCGCCGCGGGCTCGGCCGACGTGCACCGGTGGTCGGCGGTGAAGGCCTCCAGTGCCTCGCGGACCATCCGGAACTCCTCCGCCTCCACGCTCACTCCTTCCGGTCGCCGCGCGAGCGCCTGTCGTTCCCGGTGCCTCTTTCGGCGAGAGCTGTGACGATCCGCAGATAGTCCGGGCTGGTCATGGTGGACTGCTCGGCCATGAGGGCCGCCTCCATGCCGCCGCGCGACATCTGCTCGACCACCACGGCAAGGGCCGCCTTCGTCGCACGCAGCGCCTGCGGCGGCTGGGCCGTGAGCCGGTGCGCCAACGCCATGGCCTGCTCGGTGAGTTCGGCGGCCGGTACGACCCGGTTGGCGAGCCCGAACTCCACCGCCTTCGCGGCCGGGATGCGGTCCCCGGTGAACAGATACTCCTTGGCACGCAGCAGACTCGTCAGCAGCGGCCACAGCGTGACCCCGCCGTCCCCGGCGACGAGACCGACCGACACATGCGGGTCGGCCAGATACGCGTCGTCGGCCATCAGGACGAGATCGCAGCCGAGCGCGAGCGAACAGCCGAGGCCCACGGCGGGCCCGTTGACCGCGGCGACCACCGGCAGCGGGAACCGGATCATCGCCGTCTGGATCGCACGGTCGAGCCGGATGGAACGCTCGCGCAACGCGGCGTCGCTGTGGTGGCGCAGCAGGTGCTGGAAGTCCCCGCCCGCGCTGAACGCCCGGCCGGCGCCGGTGAGGACCACGGCCCGGGCGTCCTCGTCGGCCGCGAGCTCGTCCCAGACCTCGGCGAGCCGGCGGTGCAACTCGGCGGACACGCCGTTGAGTTGATCAGGCCGGTTGAGTGTGACGACACGGACATCCTTCTCGGCTGTCACGGTCAGGACGGGGCTTTCCTCGCCGCCCATGAAACCTCCTCGGCAGGAATCCTGATCAGAAGGCGCACAGACGACCGCAGAGCGGCTGCGACCCGCGCGCCGCTCACGCTATGGGCACCCTGAACAGGTGTCAATGGCCTTACCGTTTTCCGTAAACGTGGTTCTCGTTTGCTGTGCGCGCTGCCCAAAACATTGTTCTCTGAGTCCGGATGCGTTGTTCTTGAACCAGCGCCGTGGCCGGTCACACCCGGCCGGTCGGTGCTACCTCGCCCGGTCGAGCACATTCGTCGCCAGCTTGATGTGTGCCGCGTCCACGAGGCGGCCGTCGTGTCCGATCGCGCCTGTGCCCTCGGCCTCGGCGCTGCGGTAGCGCGCGATGATGTCCTTGGCGGCGGCGACCTCCTCCTTGGTCGGCGTGAACACCTTGTTGGCCAAGGGGACTTGACTGGGATGGATGGCCCACTTGCCGTCGAAGCCGAGCAGGGCGGCCTGTTCGGCGGACACGCGGTAGGCGTCCGGTTCGCCGTACGCCGGGAACGGCGCGTCGACGGCGGCGATACCGGCGGCCCGGGCCGCGGTGAGCACCTGGGTGCGGGCGAAGTGCCAGAAGTCGCCGGGATAGGGGCCGAGCGGGTCGAAGTTGCCGTCGACGCGGGCCCGGAGGGAGACCGAGAGGTCACCCGCACCGAAAATCAGCGCCTCCACGCGGGGGCTGGCGCGGGCGATCTCCAGGGCGTTCGCGAGCCCTTCCGCCTCCTCGATGAGCACCTCCAGGGCGATCCGCCGCCGCAGGCGCAGCTTCTGCTCCAGCTGGGAGAGCAGGACATCGACCCACCAGACGTCACGCGCGGTCCGCACCTTCGGCACGATCACCACGTCCAGCGCGTCCCGCGCCCCCGTGACGACCTCGATGAGGTCGTCGTGGCACCAGGGGGTGTCCAGGCCGTTCACGCGGACCGCGCGCAGCGTGGTGCCCCAGTCCTGTTCGGTGAGAGCCGAGACGGCGATAGTCCGGGCGGATTCCTTGACCGCGGGCGCACACGCGTCCTCCAGGTCGAGGAAGACCAGATCGGCGCCGGAGGACGGGGCCCTGGCGCACATGCGCTCGCTGCTCGCGGGCGTGGCCAGTTCGGAGCGGCGGGGCCGGTGTGCGTGCGTACCCATCAGATCGTCCCTTCGGCGCGCAGTTCGTCGAGCTTGTCGGGGGAGAGGCCGAGCAGTCCTCCGTAGACGGCGTCGTTGTCGGCGCCCAGCCCTCTTCCGAGGTGGCCGACGTGGCCCGGGGTCTCGCTCAGGCGCGCCACCGGTGCCTGGACGGTGACCTGCTCGAAGTCGGGGTCCGGGACCTGGAGAAACGTCCCGCGGGCCCGCAGGTGTTCGTCCGCGAGCAGCGCCGGGGCGTCGTACACCGCGGCCGCAGTCGCCTCGGCCGCCTCGAACGCGGTCAGCGCCTCGTCCAGCGTGTGGCGGCCGACCCACTCCGCCACTGCCTCGTCGACCTCGGCCGCCCGCTCCTGACGCCGTACGGGGTCCATGTATGCGGGGTTCTCCGCCATGTCCGCGCGGCCGACGGCACGGAAGACGCGCGCGGCGATGCTGGGTGAGGCGCTGGAGACGGCCAGCCACCGGCCGTCGGCGGTGCGGTAGGTGTTGCGCGGGGCGCTGGCCGGCAGCATGTTGCCCGACCTGCCCTTGACCACGCCGAGCTGGTCGTACGCCAGCGTTCCCGACTCCAGGAGCCGGGTGAGCGGTTCGACGAGGCTGACGTCGACCAGCTGCCCTTGCGCCCCGTGCACGTCACGGTGGTAGAGCGCCATCATCACGGCGTACGTCGCCGCGATGCCGGCCACCCCGTCGGCGAGCATGAACGGCGGCAGCGTGGGCGGCCCGTCCTCCTGGCCCGTCTGGTGCGCGAAGCCGCTCATCGCCTCGGCGAGCGTGCCGTAGCCGGGGCGGTCGCTCTTCGGGCCGCCGGCTCCGTAACCGGTGATGTGGGCCATCACGATGTGCGGGTGCGCAGCGTGGACGGACTCGTAGTCCAGGCCCCAACGGGCCAGCGCGCTGGGCCTGTTGCCCGCCACCAGGACGTCGCTCACCTCCAGGAGCCGGTGCAGGAGGTCCTGGCCCGCGGGGGTGCGCAGGTCGAGCGTCGTGCACCGTTTGTTGCGGCCGATGCTCTTCCACAGCAGGCCGATGCCGTCCCGGCGGTCGCCCCAGGTGCGCATCGGGTCGCCGGAACCCGGCTGTTCCACCTTGACGACCTCGGCGCCGAACTCGCCGAGCGTCGTCGCCAGGGTGGGGCCCGCGGCGAGGGTGGCGATCTCCACCACGCGCAGACCGTGCAGAGGGCCGTGGGTCATGGTTGCCTCCTCAGTTCCCGGTGAGCCGCGCGACGACGGGCGCGAAGCGCTCCGCCTCGTTCTGCTGCACGGTGATGTAGTTGGCCCCGAACCGCTCGCGCCGTTCCCGGAGGCGGTCGACCACCTCGTCCTCCGTGCCGATCAGCACGTTCGGGTGGTCGAGCAGGCCGTCGGGCGGAACGTCCAGGGTGCGCGCGACGCGTCCGGCGGTGGACGTGGCGTCGTCGGTGATCCTGGCGAAGAACGGCGAACTCTCCACCTCCAGGACCGAGATGCGGCTCCCCGCCGCGTCCCGCACCAGGCCGTAACGGTGCTCGGCCTCCTCGGTGGGCGTGCGACCCGCGGCGTTGCGGGCGTCGAACGGTACGTTCGCGAGGCTGACGATGTCGGCCTCCCGCGCCGCCAAGGACAGGACGCGGCGCTGGGAGCCGCCGATCATGATCGGCGGACGCGGGCGCTGCACCGGCAGCGGCAGCCCCGAGTGGCCGACCGCGGTCACATGCTCGCCCCGCAGCTCCAGCGGCTCACCGCCCCACTGGGCCTTGACCAGCGCGACGACCTCGCTCAGCTTGTCCACGCGCCGCCCCGCGGGCGCGAACTCCAGGCCCATGGCGCGGTATTCGGGCTCGCTCCAGCCCGCGCCGATGCCGAATTCGAGACGGCCGTCGGAGAGCAGGTCGATCGTCGCGGCCTCCTTCGCGAGGACGCCCGGGACGTGGTAGTCGACGCAGAACACCCGGCAGCCGACCCGGAGCGTGTCCGTCACCGCCGCGGCCGTGGCCAGTGCCGCCACGGGCGCCAGATGCTGCGCCGGCCAACGGGCCTCGCGCTGTGCCGGACCCGGGCCCAGATAGTGGTCGGCCAGAAAGAGCGTGCTGTAGCCGAGATCCTGCACGGAGCGCGCGGTGTCACGCCATTCCTTCGCGGATGTTGCCTTCGTCGCCTGGACGGCGAACCTAAATGGCTGCAGACTTGTCACGGAACTCAAGATAACTGTCCTGCAGTTGGGGCGCCATGCCCTGGCGGCGACGAACGGGAGGACGCCGTGGTCAAGCGCGCACGCTTCGCCGAGTACCAGGACCGGTACCGCAACTACCGCTTCGAACTGAGCGAGGAGGGGATTCTGTTCATGCAGTGCCACACCGAGGGAGAGAGCCTGGTGTGGGACTGGAAGGCGCACGACGACATGGCCGACGCCTTCGCCGACGTGGCGGGAGACCGCGAGATCAAGGTGCTCATCCACACCGGCACGGGAGCCAACTACAACGCGGACTGGGGCCGGCTGCCGAACGGCGAACTGCCCGAGACGCCGATGTACGACGCCATGCCGGGCGTCCGCGGACTGCGCAAACTCGACGAGAAGGCCTGGTACAACCGCAACCTGATGTGGAACGTCCTCGACGTCGACGTCCCGATGATCAGCGTGGTCAACGGCCCGTGCAACATCCACTCCGAGGTCCCGCTGATGGGCGACATCGTGCTGGCCTCCGAGGACGCGTACTTCCAGGACGTGTCGCACTTTCCGCGCGGTCAGGTCCCGGGCGACGGCCAGCACGTCATCTGGCCCTTCCTGGTCGGTCGTCAACGAGCCAGCTATCTGCTGCTGACCGGCAAGCAACTCGGCGCGCAGGAGGCCAAGGAGTGGGGCGCCGTCTCCGAGGTGCACGCCAAGGACGCGGTCCTGGACCGCGCCTGGGAGCTGGCACGCGAGCTCGCCAAGCGCCCGTACCTGGTTCTGCGCTACACCCGGCAGCTCTTCACGCAGAACCTCAAGCGTGCCTTCCTCGACGAACTCGGCCACGGACTCGGCCGTGAGACGTACGCCCAGCAGGAGTTCTTCCCGTTCGGTGGCGGCATGGCCCCCCTCGACCGGGCCTACGACGACGACCCGTGGACCTGAGCGGTTCAGAAATAGATGACAGTTTTCTGGCGCATCAGTGTGAAACTGAATACTGTTGGTCCACGGTGACGATCGAACCGAGAGGACATGCTCCATGACGGAACTTCAGGAACGACTGGCCACCGGCAAAGGCAAGTTCACGCCGGACTACCCGGAGCTCGGCACCGGGCCCGTCTCGTACGAGGACTGCATATCGCCCGAGTTCTTCGAGGCGGAGCGCGCGGCGGTCTTCGAGCGGTCCTGGCTCTACGTCGGCCGCTCCGAGCAGGTGGAGCGGCGCGGCGCGTACTTCACCCGGGAACTTCCCGGCGGCCTCGCCTCGATCGTGGTCACCCGCGGCACCGACGGCCAGGTGCACGCGTTCCACAATGTCTGCGCGCACCGCGGCAACAAGGTCGTCTGGCAGGAGCATCCGCAGGAGGAGAGCGCGGGCCTGTGCCGGCAGTTCCACTGCAAGTACCACGGCTGGCGCTACGGACTCGACGGGCAGGTCACGCACGTCACGAACGAGCAGGAGTTCTTCGACCTCGACAAGAAGCGGCTGCGGATGCCGTCGGTGCACTGCGAGGAGTTCGCCGGGTTCGTGTTCGTGAACCTCGCCGAAGACCCGGTGCCGCTGCGCAGCTACCTCGGCGAGCGCCTCCTCGAACTGGAGCAGTACCCGTTCGAGAAGATGACGCAGCGCTACGGCTTCCGCGCCCACATCAAGGGGAACTGGAAGCTCGCCGTGGACTCGGTGTGCGAGTGGTACCACCCGCCGTACGTGCACGCCCGGTTCATCGACAAGGACGTCGCCAAGGCCGAGAAGATGGTGCCGCCCGTCGACTCCTACCACTACGACCTGTTCACCCCGCACATGCTCACCTCCGTGCCGGGACCGCCGCCGCTGCCGACCCGCGAGCCCGGCGCGCTCGGCCCCGCGTCCAACGACCAGAAGTGGGTCTATCGCCTCTTCCGCGCCGGCCTGTTCGGCCCGGACGACGTGCCCGACCTCGGCCCGCTGCCCGAGTTCCTGAACAAGGGGCGGATCAAGTCCTGGGGCAACGACCAGTTCTGGCTCTTCCCCAACCTCTCCGTGCAGATCTGGGCCCGCGGCTTCTACATCACGTACACGTACTGGCCCGAGAGCGTCGACTCGCACATCTACGACATCGACCTGTACTTCGTGCCGCCCCGGAACGCCCAGGACCGCCTGGCGCAGGAACTCGTCGTCGACAGCACCATCGAGTTCGCCATGCAGGACGTGAACACCATCGAGGCCACCCACTCCGGCCTCAAGAGCCGCGCCAACCGGGAGTTCCACCTCAGCGACCAGGAGCTTCTCATCCGGCACTTCCACAAGACCGTTCGCGACACCGTCGCCGCTCACCAGGAGGCGTGATGACCACCACCGAACGGCTCCTGCCCGCGGGATTCACCGAGCTCGAACCGTACGTCGAGGACTGGGCGAAGCCCACCCGCCAGGAGCGCTACGACATGCGCCTGGCGAAGAACATGACGGAACTCGGCGCGTTCTACGACGCGATCGCGCCGCGTGCCGAGGAGGCCATCGCACACCTCGACACCCTGGACCTGGACGCCCTGCCCGAGCCCGAACTGCGGCTGCTGCGCCTGTTGTTCTCGTTGATCCTCGTCTCGTACGCGGTCAACGTGTTCGAGCAGCCGAGCATCCCCGACGCGGGCGCGGCGTTCTTCGACACCCTCGTCGAACCGGCCGTGTGAGCAGGGCCCGCAGCGGCGCGGCTACGCTCACGCGGATGAACGTGCAGACACTGGCCGACGTCGACCTGCCGCGGGCCCAGGTCGGCTCCAACCCTCAGCATCTGGTTCTCGGCCTGTTCACCGACCACTGGTCCGCGACCGGCGAACCCCTGCCGTCCGCCGCCCTGGTGGCGCTCCTGAGCGACTTCGGCATCACCCCGGTGAGCGCACGGGCGGCCATCGGCCGGCTTGCGCGCCGGGGGGTTCTGGAGGCGGACAAGCGCGGACGACGCACGTACTACCGGATGACCCCGGGCACCGCCCGCGTCCTGGAACAGACCCAGCGGCGCATGATGGAGTTCGGTGCTCCGGACCGGCCCTGGGACGGCCTGTGGACCACTGTGGTCTTCTCCGTCCCCGACGAACAGCGCGACCTGCGCCACGTCATCCGCCAGCGGCTGCGATTCCTCGGCTACGCCGCCGTGTTCGACGGCGTATGGATGTCGCCGCGCGCCGACCACGAACAGACCGCCGAACTCCTGGAAAGCGTCGGTGTGCGCAACGCCACCGTGCTGCGCTCCACCCTCACCCACGCCCAGGGTGACGGCGACCCGCTGACCTCCTGGGACCTGGACGCCATCGGCGCCGCGTACACCGGATTCATCTCGCGGTACGGCGACCTCGCGAGCCGGACGGCCGCCGGGCAGGTGGGTTCCGCCGAAGCCCTGACCGCGCGGATCGAGGTCAAGGAGGAGTGGCTGCGGATGGTCAGCACCGACCCGGAACTGCCCGCCAACCTGCTGCCCGGCGACTGGCCGGGCCATCGGGCGCGCGCCGTGTTCGTCCAGATCTACGACACGTTGGGGCCGCTCGCCGAGGTCCGCGTCCGCCAGATCATCGCCGAGCAGGACCCGGACCTCGCCGGCCAGGCCAACCACCGCACCACGGCCCACGCCACGTCTCCGCGGGGAGCGGGTACCACCGACTGACCTCAAGGAGTCCCATGACCAGTGCAGCGGGCAGTCTCGCCGGGAAGGTCGCCGTCGTCACCGGTGCCGGATCGGGCATCGGCAGGGCCACCGCCCTGCTGTTCGCCGAGGAGGGCGCCAAGGTCGTCTGCGCCGACCGCAGCGGCGAACAGCACGCCGTCGCCAAGGAGATCGGAGACGGCGCCGCCGTGGCCGTGGATGTCGACGTGGCGGTCGCCGCAGACGTCCGGCGCATGATCGGCGCGGCCGAGGAACGCTTCGGCCGTCTGGACGTGCTGTTCAACAACGCCGGATTCGGCGGCCCCCGCAAACCCCTCGCGGAACAGGACGAGGCCACCTTCGACGACGTGATCGCGGTCAACCTCAAAGGCGTCTTCCTGGGCATGAAGTACGGAATCACCGCCATGCTGCGCACCGGAGGCGGGTCGATCGTGAACACCGCCTCGTCCGCGGCGCTCACCGGCTGGAAGAAGCACTCCGTCTACGCGGCGGCCAAGGGCGGCGTCGTCCAGCTGACCAAGTGCGCCGCGCTCGACTACGCGACCCAGGGCATCCGGGTCAACGCCGTCTGCCCCGGCATGACATGGACCGGGCTCGCCGGGGCCGACGCGGACAACCCCCTCCCACCGCCCGACGCGGTGCTCAAGGTCCAGCCCATGCACCGCTGGGGCCTGCCGACCGAACTGGCCGCCGCCGTGCTCTTCCTCGCCGGCGACGCCTCGTCGTTCGTGACGGGGGTGGCGCTGCCGGTCGACGGCGGCTACGTCATCTGACCCGGGCCCTCCCGTGGCACCTAGTTCGGCTCCCGCTTCTCCATGAACGCCCGCATGCCCTCGCGCGGTTCGGGCGACTCCTCCAGCGCCCAGAACATCGTCTGGTGGTCGACGACCCCGTACCGCTCGTTCAGCATGCGCTTGACATGCATCCTGGCTGTCGGCGCGGTCCGCAGTACCTCGCGCGCCGCCTGAAGGGCCGCCGCGCGCAGCGTGTCGTGCGGCACCACGCGGGCGATCAGGCCGAGGCGCAGAGCCTCGGCAGCGTCGAAGCGGCGCGCCGACAGGAGCAGGTCACGGGCGACCGCCACACCCACATGGGCGGGCAGGGTGGCCGCGAACGTGGCGTCCGGGATGCCCCGCAGCAGCTCCGGCACCCGGAACGTCGCCCGGTCACTGGCGACCGCGATGTCGGCCATCATCGCGATCAGCAGCCCGCCGGCCTGGCAGATGCCGTTCACGGCGGCGATCACCGGGGCCCGGCTCTCCCGGATGGCGGTGAACGGCAGGAACTCGTGACCGATGCCCGGGGGCACGCCGTCGCCCTCCCGGTTGCGTCCGCCCAGGTCCCCGCCCGGAGCGAACACGTCCCCCGTGCCCGTGACGACCAGCGCGGCCAGCTCCGGATCGGCGTTTACGAGGCGCACCGCCCGCTTGATGCCGAAGTACATCGCCGGGGTCAGCGCGTTGCGCGCCTCCGGCCGGTCGATGCGGCACCAGGCGATGACGCCGTCCCGTTCGAAGCGCAGTCCGGCCGTGCCCAACTCGTCCCCCACGCCCGCTCCTCCGCTCTCGCGTGATTGTTCAGGTGACCGCGCCCGCCTCCTTCAGGGCGAGGATGCGCTCCCAGTCCATGCCCAGTTCGAGCAGGATCTGTTCGGTGTGGGCGGCGAACTCCGGCGCGGGTTCCAGATCGACCGGCTCGGTGTCGAACTGCACGGGACTCGCGGCCAGTTCGAGCTCCCCGGCCTGGGTGACGTACTTGTTGGCGCGGACCTGTACGTCGTCGCCGACCTGGACGGAGTCCTGCACGGGAGCCCAGGGCCCGGCCAGGGTGACGAAGCGTTCGGCCCACTCCGCGAGCGGCCGGGCGGCGAAGGCCTCGCGCAGCAGTTCCACCCCCTCCTCCACGTGCTCGGCGATGAGTTCGGCGGTCGCGAAGCGCGCGTCGTCGGCGAGGTCCGGCCGGCCGACGTGCCGGCACACGTCCGCCCAGTACTTCTGCGGCTGCAGCATCACCAGGGACACATGCCGGTCGTCGGCCGTGCGGTAGATGCCGCTGAGCGGGTTCGCCATCGCATTGGGGCCGCCCGGCCGTGCCATCAACCACGGCTTCTTCTGCGCGCGGGCAAGGGCGATGCCGTGCCCCATGGCCCACACGCCGCTGCCGAGCAGGGACACATCCACGACGGAGCCCTGGCCCGTGCGCTCCCGGTGCAGCAGCGCCGCCGCGACGCCGCCCGCGAGGTTCGTCCCGGAGATGGTGTCCCCGTACGCGGGCACCGGCGGCGAGAGTATGCCCTCCATGCCTTCCGGGGTGATGCTGGCCGCCGTCGACGAACGCGCCCAGAAGGCGGTCATGTCGTAGCCGCCCTTGCCGGACTCCGGACCGCTGGGGCCGAACGCGCTGCCGCGGGCGTACACGATGTCCGCCCTGATCGTGCGGATGTCCTCGGGCTCGATGCCGAAGCGGCGGCGCGCCGCGGGCAGAAAACTGGTCAGGAACACATCGGCGCCCGCGACCAGTTCGCGCAGCACCGCCATCCCCTCCGGTTTGGAGATGTCCAGGCCCAGGCTGCGCTTTCCGCGGTTGGCGTGCTCGATGTTGGGGTTCGGGTCGCCTTCCTCGACGACGAAGGCGCCCGTGCGCCGCAGGCCGCGCTGTGGGTCCCCGTGCACGGCGTGCTCGATCTTGACGACGTCCGCGCCCCAGTCGGCGAGCACGGCACCGGCCGAGGGCACGAAACCGTACATCGCGACCTCGATGACCCTGATTCCCTCAAGAGGCTTCACTTCGCCACCGCCCCGAACGTCTTGGTCTCCAGGAATTCCGCGAGCCCTTCGAGCCCGTACTCGCGGCCGACCCCCGACTGCTTGTAGCCGCCGAAGGGGCTGTCCGGCGCGAAGTAGTTGCCGCCGTTGATGCTGAACGTGCCGCTGCGGATGCGCCGCGCCACGTTCACCGCGCGCTCCTCGGACGCGGAGAACACGGCACCGGACAGGCCGTAGACGGAGTTGTTGGCGATGCGTACGGCGTCGGCGGCGTCGTCGTTGTTGTTGTCTTCGGCGTCGTACGCGATGACGGACAGGACCGGGCCGAAGACCTCCTCCTGCGCGATCTCGCTGTCCGGGTCAACCCCGGCCAGGAGCGTGGGCCGGTAGAAGAAGCCGGGGTTCGTCCGCTCGCCGCCGCACACCAGCTTCGCCCCGTCGGCCACGGCGCGCCGCACCATGGCGTCCACCTTGTCGCGCTGGCGCTCGCTGATGAGCGGCCCCATGTACGTGGCCGGGTCGGCGGGGTCACCGACCGGGATGTGGGACATGGCCTGGGCGACCATCTCGACGACCTCGTCGTGCCGCTCACGTGGCACCAGGAGGCGGGTGCAGATCGCGCAGCCCTGCCCGGCGTGGCTGCAGGACATGTACGCCGCCATCATCGAAGCGGCCTGGAAGTCGGCGTCGTCGAGCAGCACCATGGCGGACTTGCCGCCGAGTTCGAGGAAGACGCGTTTGACCGTGCCGGACGCGGCGGCCATGATGCGGCGTCCTGTGGCGGTCGAGCCGGTGAACGTGACCACGTCGACGTTCGGGTGGGTGGTCAGCACCTCGCCGGCCGCCGCGCCCGAGGAGGACAGGATGTTGACGACGCCGGCCGGGATGTCGGTGTGCTCCGCGATCAGTTCACCGAGCGCCAGGGTGATCAGCGGGGTGTCCGGCGAGCCCTTGAGGACGACGGTGCAGCCCGCGGCGAGGGCGGGGGTGATCTTCCCCAGGGCGATCTGGTTCGGGTAGTTGTACGGGATGATCGCCGCGACCACCCCGGCCGCCTCCTTCTCGACCCAGCGGCGGTGCCGTGCGCCACGGGCCTCGACGACCCCGAGGTCGCGGCTGAACTCGTAGGCCGGCAGCAGGTCGGCGTACCAGCGGACGACGCCGATCGGCTCCTCCAGCTGGGCGCCCGCGGTGAGTTGGTGCGGGGCGCCGACCTCCGCGATGGTCAGGGCCCGCAGTTCTTCCTTGTGCGCGACTAGTGTGCGGTGCAGCTGGTCGAGGCAGTGCGCGCGGAAGTCCCGGTCGGTGGCCCAGGTGGTGGTGTCGAAGGCCCGGCGGGCGGCGGCGACGGCGGCCTCGGCCTCGGCGGGGCCCGCGTCGGGGGCATGGCCGATGACGGCACCCGTGGCCGGGTTGAGGGAGGCGAACGTGGTCGTGGCGGTGGTGAGCCGGCCGTCTATCAGAAGCCGCCGGTCGGGGGCTGTGTCGGTCATCTGCTGTGCGCCTCCTGCGAAACTGAGCTGCCGCGAAAGTGAACGGTCATGAAGCGAAGGGGAGTTCAGGCCCTGCGGGCAGTGCCCCCGTGGGTACGGTCACTCCTTTGCGGCGTCGGGTGCGTCGAGTGCGTCGAGCGGGGCGCCCATCCGCTCCAGGGCGACACGGGCCTGTGCGAGCACCGCCTCGGCGGGGGTGCCGTCGACGAGGGCCCCCATCAGCCGGACGTCCTTGCCGAGCAGCCCGCCCGCCATGGAGCCCAGGCGTGCCGGATCACAGCCCGACGCGGCGAGCCGGCCGAGCGCGAAGCTGGCGGCGCTGCCGTGGCCCGCGACCTCGGCGAAGCGCTCCGGCTCGACACCCAGCTGCTGCCCCAGTGCCAGGGCGCTGGCGGCGATCCCGAAGTTGGCGGTGAACAGGGTGTTGTTGAGGAGCTTGGTGACCTGTCCCGCGCCGAGCGGCCCCAGGTGCACGACCGGGTCGCCGTACGTCTCGAAGACCGGGCGGCAGCGCTCCACCGCCTCGCTCTCGCCGCCCACCATGACGAGCAGCTTTCCCGAGGCCGCCGCCGGACCGCCGCCGCTGACCGGGGCGTCCACGACGTGCGCGCCCCGCTCGGCGGCGAGCGCGCCCAGGCGTCGGCAGGTGTCGGGGTGGACGGTGCTGTGCACGGCGAGAACGGCGCCGGGGCGCAGACCCGCCATGACGCCGGACGGACCGAGGACCACCTCCTCCACATCGGCGTCCGCCACCACGCACACGCCCACCACGTCGCAGACGGAAGCCAACTCGGCCGGTGTGGCGGCGAGTTCGGCCTTCGTGCCCGCGAACGCCTCCAAGGACGCGGGGCTGCGCGCCCACAGTGTCAGGGGGAGCCCGGCGTCCAGGACGCGCTGGGCCATGGGGGCACCCTGACTGCCCAGGCCGATGAATCCGGCGTGTGTCACAAGACCTCCAACGGAAGGGTTTTCTCAGGCCTGTTCGGAGGTCTGAGGCTCAGGTTTCCCGGACATCTCGGGTGTCTCGGGCGGCTTGGGCTTCTCGGGCCGCCAGAAGGTGGCGAGCAGGCCGCCCGTCGCCGCGACGCCGATCCCGAGCGCGACGGCGCCGCCGGCCCAGCCGGTCACCTCGATGTCGAACGCCGCGTCGAGGGACCAGGGGCCGGGCCCGGTTACGGCGAGGGCCAGACAGCTCACGCCCAGGACGAGGACGTACTCGTAGCCGTCCTTGAAGACGAAGAAACCGTTGGAGCGATGCGCGAGCAGGCCCGCCACGAGCATTACGGAGATCACCGCCGCGCAGGCCATCGGCGTCAGGAAGCCGGCGGCGAGCAGCACCCCGGCGCCGATCTCCGTGATCACGCTCATCCAAGCCTGCAGCCGCCCGTTGCGCAGCCCCAGGCTCTCGAACCAGCCCGCGGTGCCCGCGATGCGCCCACCACCGCGCCAGTGGTTCAGGCCGTGCACGGCCATCGTCGCGCCGATCACCAGGCGCAGCAGGAGCACGGCGAACGCCTCGGCGTCACTCATGCGACCTCTCCTTCCGTTGTGTCAGCCCTGCCAGCCCTGCTGGCGTCGTCCGCCCCGTCGCGTTCGCGCCGGACAGCGCACTCTTCGGCGAACGCGAGGACTCGCAGGTGATAGCTGCGGGCGGCGAACCCCAGGCTCAAGTTGTGGCCGCAGCCCGCCTGTTCGTTGGGCCGGACGAGGGGCGACGCGGTGAAGAGCCCGGTGATCTCGGCCAGCGCGGCGGGCCCCGACTCCCAGACCCCCTCGTGGTCGCCGAGGCTGAACTGCACCGGAATCCGTACCTCGGCGGCGAGCGGGGCGAAGTCGCGCTCCACCCACTTGCGCGCGGTTCCCTCGTAGGCGGGGGTGCCCGAGGCGATGTACGGGGTGTTCCACACGTCGCGCGCGTACAGTTCGGCCGGCCCCCACAGCGCCGCTCGGATGCCGGCGGGACGTCGGCCGCTGCGCCGATGGGCCGCACCCCCCTCGTCCAAAGCGCGCATTGTGTCGGGCTGGTGCCGCAGGCCGGTGCCCGCGATCTCCAGGCCGAGCAGCCGGCGCCCTCGGGGGTCGGCCGCCATGCGCGTCGCGAGCTCGCAGCCCGCCGAGTGCGCGGCCAGGAACACGGCGGGGCGGCCCGGAAGTTGGTCCAGGAATCGATCGAGCGCCGCGTACGCGGTGTCGACGCGCCGCTGCGGATCGCGGTAGTGCTCGGCATGGGGCGCGGAGATCCCGTAGCCGGGCCGGTCCATGGCGACGACCGCGTAGCCGAGTGCGGCTCCGGCGCGCAGCAGGGACAGTTCGGGCCGGCCGGGGCAGTCGAAGTACAGCGAGGTGGTGCCGCCGCCGTGCAGCGCGAGGATCACCGCGCGGGGCGACGGCGGCGAGCAGACACGGGCGGACAGCGGGAGTCCGTCCACCCGGACGGTCGCGGTGCGCACGCTCGGCGCGGCACCGCCGTCGAGGGCCGCCTCCAGGCGGCCGGGCACCGTCATACGTCCGCTCGCAGCAGCATGACACCGCTCGGTGTGAGGCCCCCCGTGGCGACCACCGCGGTTCGCGCGCCGCCGATCTGCCGGGCGCCGCCCTCGCCGCGCAACTGGGTGATCGCCTCACGGACCAGGCCCATGCCGTGGGTGCGGCCGTGCGAGAGCTGCCCGCCGTGCGGATTGACGGGCAGCAACCCGTCGCGGGCGATGTTCTTGCCGCCGTCCAGGAAGTCCTTGGCCTCGCCGATGCCGCAGAAGCCCAACGCCTCTATCCAGGAAAGGCAGTTCATGGTGAAGCCGTCGTACAGCAGCGCCACGTCGACATCCGCGGGGCGCAGCTCGGTGCGGGTCCACAGGTGGGCGGCCTGCCCGAGCACCTGTGGCTCGTGCGTGGAGGTCGACTGGTCCCATTCGAGGCGCTCGACCAGCTGGGTGCCCACCGCCTCCACGAGCACGGGCGGCTTCGGCAGCTCGCGCGCGGCGTCCACGGCCGAGACCACCACCGCGATCGACGCGTCGCAGGGCACGTCGCAGTCGTAGAGGCCGAAGGGGCTGGTGATGGGGCGGGCCGACAGATAGTCGTCCATGGTGAGCGGCTCGCGGTAGATCGCCTCGGGGTTGAGGGCGGCGCCCGCGCGCTGGTTGAGGGCTATCCAGCCCAGCGTCTCGCGGGTGGTGCCGTACGCGTGGAAGTGGCGCTGTGCGTTCTGCGCGAGGGCGTGGGCGGCGGAGACCGCGCCGAACGGTGCGGTCCACTGGGCACCGTCCGTCACCCGGTCGGGCTGGGTGGCGGGCCGCCTGCCCTCGCGCAGCTGCTGGGTGTGGGTGGTCTCCCACACGGTGCGGAAACACAGCACGTGCCGGGCCAGACCGCCCGCGACGGCGAGCATCGCGGCGATCACCGAGCCGGTGGGGCCGAAGGTCTCCATCCCGCCGTTGTGCCAGGTCGGGCGGATCCCGAGGGCGTTCTCCAGGGCGTTGACCCCGCCCTCGCCGAACCCGGCGGTGACGCCGGCGCCCGGGTAGGTGGCCAGGCCGTCGATGCCGTCGAGGGTCAGCCCGGCGTCCGCGACGGCCTTCTCGCACGCCTCGACGGTGAGCGTGAGCGGCGGCACGCCGAGGCGGCGGCCGATGCGGGAGGCTCCGGTGCCGGTGAGCGCGGCCTTGTGCTCGAAGCGTTCGGCGCCGAGCGGGGGACGTACGAGAGCTCGGATCCGCTCGGGGCCCGGGTGGTCCGGCGGCAGCGCGACGGGCTCGTCCGGCTGCTCGGCGCCGGGCCGGAACAGCGGCAGCCAGACGTCCTCGACCTGCTCGAAGACGACCTCCAGGCGCATGCCGAGCCGCAGTTCGGACGGTTCGCAGCCGATGATGCCGGTGGTGAGCCGCACCCGCGGGTCCTCGTCGATCGTCACCCGGGCCACCACGTACGGCGGTTCGAGGCCGGGCGAGGAGAAGCGTTCGTTGACGGTGAAGGAGACCAGGGTGGCCGTGCCCGCGACCTCGGTGACGGTCAGGGCGTGGCCTCGGCAGTACCGGCACACCGGCTGGGGTGGATGGATCAGCGCCGAGCAGCCCTCGCACCGCTGGAAGCGGAGGCGGCCGTCCGCGCCGGACGTCCAGAAGAACTCGGTCTCGTCCGTCAGCAGGGGCAGGGGGCGCCGGGCCACAGGATCTCCTTGGGAAGCGCTACGGGCACCTCCCCCGTCCGGTGCGGGCGGGGGAGGGCGCGAGGGTCAGCGGATGTCGGCCCGCTCGCCGCGCGTGGTCACCGGGGCCGCGAGGCCCTGCTCGTCGCAGGCTTTCTGCAGCTTGTCCAGGGTCTCGTCGAGTCCCGGGCCGAGCCGCGGGCCCGGCGTGAAGTCGGCGGGCAGATGGCGCATGCCGTTGATGACGCCGACGGAGTCGTAGTACACGGTCCCCTCCGCGTCGCACGCGTAGTCCGGCATCCGGTCCATGACGTGGGCGATCATGCGCTTGAACACCACCCGCGCCACGTTGGAGCCGATGCAGCGGTGGATGCCGAGGCCGAACGCCTGGTGGCGGTTGCCCTTGCGTTCCAGGTCGACGGTGTTCGGGTCGAGGAAGACGGCCGGGTCGCGGTTGGCCATGGCCCACGACAGCCAGAGCCGGTCGCCCTCCCTGAACTCCTGTCCGGCCATCTCGCAGTCCACGGAGACGGTACGGCCGTTGCCCACGGCGGGGGTGAAGTAGCGCAGGAACTCCTCCGTGGCGGGGTCGAGGAGTGTTCCGCGCTCCCGGCTGAGCCGCTCGCGCTCCTCGGGGTGCTGCGACAGCCACTCGATCGAACGGCCGGTCAGTGCGGTGGTCGTGTCGAAGCCGCCCCCGATCAGCAGGGCGAGGACCCCGATGAGGTCCATGTCGGACGGCTCGGTGTCGCCGATCTTCGCGTTGACCACGGCGTCCACGAGCCCTGCCCGGGGCTCGGTGCGGATCGCCTGCATCTGCCGCCCGAGGTCCTGCATCATCGCGAGGTGCAGGTCACGCACCCGCGCCATGTCGGGGGAGTCGGGCGGCGTGTAGACCCCGGCGTGCGAGGGCTCGTTGTAGATCTGCCAGTTCCTCAGCGGGATCCCCATCATGGCCAGGGTGAACACCGCGGGCACCGGGTTGGCGAGATCCTCCACGAAGTCGATGCGGCCCGACTCGATCCGCTCGTCGACACAGGCGCGGATCAGGTCGTCCAGGAACGGGATCCAGCGCTGCACCGCAGCCGGTGAGAGATACGGGTTGAGGGCCTGGCGGTAGTAGCGCTGCTCCGGCGGGTCCATCTCCAGGAACCCGCCGCGAAAGCCCCGGTTGCGGTTCGGAGCGGGGATGCTTATGCCGACGTAGCCGTTGCGCTCGCCGGTCACGTCGTGGTCGTTGGAGAGCTTGTCGGCGGACCGCGCGAGGTCGAAGACGGTCTGGTGTCCGGCGGCCACGAAGTGCCCGCCGTGTGTGTCGGACCAGGCCAGGGGGCAGCGGCCCTGCATCTCCTCGGTGATCTCGACGAACCGCTCGCGGTAGTCGGGGGCGTGCCGGTCGAACTCGTACCGACGGTTCTTGCGTGCCTGTTCGGCGGCGTCGGGCGCGTCGTGTGCGTTCACGATGTTGCTCCGTTGCTCCCTGTGCGGGTGGGCCCGTCGGCGGTGTTGGTGTCGGTGAGGGATATGGCCCGCTCCGGGCAGGAGCGCACCGCCTCGGCGGCGGCCGCCTCCTCGCCCGCCGGGACGTCCTCGCCGACCGGCGACGAATGCCCGTCGATCTCGCTGAGCCGGAACACCTTCGGCGCGATCATGGCGCAGAGGGTGTGCCCCTGACAGCGGTCCTCGTCGACGCTGACCTTCATGAACAGCCCTTTCGTTCCGTTCTTCTGACGTCCCGTCAGCGGCGCCAGTCGTACCACTTCAGATAGCCGCCCGCGTCCACGCGCAGCTGCACGCCGGTGATGTACCGGGCCTCGTCGGAGGCGAGGAACAGCACCGCGTTGCTGATGTCGATCGGCTCCACGAACGGGATGGGCATCGCCTGCTGCGAGGCGAACGCGGGCTCGGCGTCCTGCCGGGTCGGGTGCTCCAGGTCGGGGCGGAACGACTTGTACATCGGCTCGCTCTGGAGCATCGGGGTGTTGCAGTTCGTGGGGTGCACGACATTGGCGCGCTGCCTCAACGGAGCCAGGTTGCGGGCCAGTTCGTGCACGTACTCCGCGAGGGCCCGCTTGGCGTACGCGTAGCCGGCGCCGCCCGGGTTGGAGCCGGGGTTGTCCACGATGCCGTGCTCCATGAGGGCGGCCGTCGAGGCGGTGGCGATCACGGATGCGCCCTCGCGCAGATGCGGCAGGGCGGCCTGGATGGCGTTGATGCTGCCGATCAGGTCGACGTCGACGGCGTCGGCCCACGCCTGCAGCGGCGGAGAGCCGTGCAGGGGCGCGATACCGGCCTGCGCGACGACGATGTCGATCCCGCCGAACTCGGCCACCGTGCTGTCCACGGCGTCCCGCATCGCATCGATGCTGCGCACATCGGCCTGGATCGGAAGGACCCTGCGGCCCAGCTTCTCCACGAGCCGCGCCGTCTCCTTCAGGTCCTCCGGCGTCGCCATCGGATAGTCGACCGTCTCGTAGTCGCGGCACAGGTCGATCGCGACGATGTCGGCACCCTCCTCCGCGAGCCGCACCGCGTGACTGCGCCCCTGGCCGCGTGCCGCGCCGGTGATGAACGCGACCTTTCCTTCGACTCGCCCCATGCCGCTTCCCCTTGTTCGTCTTCCCGCGCCGTCGGCGGTGTGCCGAATGCGGATCTTGTTGCTGCGTACCGCCGCGGAACCGGGCGTGACCCGGTCATCTGCTGGTGGAGGACCCGGCGCGATCCGGCGCGGCACGATCCAGCGCGGCGAGCGCCGGCTCAAGAGCGCCGAGCCGTACGCCGAGCCGGTCCGCGACCTGCCGGACGACCGCCACGTCCTTGTCCAGGAACTCCCGTACGTCGGTGATGAATCGCCCCGCCGAACCGCGCGACGACGCCCCCGCCAGGGCCCGGCTCGCCGCGCTGCCGTGACCGAGCGCCGACAGGAGGGCGCTCTCCTCGACGCCGAGGTCGCGGCCCAGCCGCGTTGCCTCCGAGACCAGCCCCAACTGGGCTGCGAACAGCGCGTTGTTCACGAGCTTCACGCTCTGCCCCGCGCCCACCGGACCCACCGCGAGCACCGGGTCCGCGTAGGCCGCGAGCACCGGCCGCAGCCGGTCGACGGTGGCCTCGTCGCCGCCTGCGAAGACGGTCAGCCGGCCCGCCACGATGTCGCGCGGCCCGCCGCTCACCGGCGCGTCGAGCACCGCGATGCCGCGCGCCTCGGCCCGCTCGGCGATCTCCTGGACGGTGCGTGGGCCGACGGTGGTGTGGACGATCAGCGCGGTGCCCTCCGGTAGCGCGTCGAGCAGCCCGCCGTCGAGGCAGACCGTGCGCACCTGCCGGTCGTTGAACACGCACACCAGGGCCGCGTCGGCCTCGCGCACCGCGTCCTCGGCATGGTCGGCGGTGCGGACGCCCTCACCGGCCAGCGCGGTGCGCCGCTCCGGCGTGCGGCCCACGGCACACACCTCGTGGCCGGCCGCCACCAGGCGGCGCACCATGGGCAGCCCCATGCGTCCCGCACCGATGAACCCCAGCCGCTTCACGGGTGATCCGCGCGCCACAAGAATTCCCCTTTCATTTCGCGAGAACTGTAATCTCGCCCATGGGCTCACGGAAGGTGTCGGCCGCGACTTTCTCCGGGGTGTCCGTCGTCCCGTGCGCTCCGCTGGGCCTGTTGCCCGGAAGTTGGGAGAATCGTATTCTCCAGTCATGAAAACAGGAGATGCACGGTCATGACCACCACGCCCGAGGCCGGGCCGACCGAGCCCCGCATCGCGCCCCTGCCGGTCCGGCAGTGGCCGCCGCAGATGCGCGAGGCCCTGGCCGCCCTCGTTCCTCCGGCGCCCCGGCATCCGGTGCCCGACAAGGGAGCCGACCGCCCCAAGGGCCTCAACGCGCTCGGCGTCCTGGCCCGCTACCCGGAACTGACCCGCGCCTTCAACGTCTTCAACGGCCATCTGCTCTTCGCCACCAGCCTGATGATCCGCCAGCGCGAGCTCCTCGTCCTGCGGATCGGCGCGCTGCGCGAGGCCACGTACCAGTGGAAGCAGCACGAGTGGATCGCACGGCACGAGGCCGGCATGACGGACGAGGAGATCGCGCGGGTCGCCGAGGGGCCCGGCGCCCCCGGCTGGAACGACGAGGAGCGTGCGCTGCTGCGGGCCGTGGACGAGCTGATCGCGGACGCGCGGATCGCGGACAGCACCTGGCGGGAGCTGACCAAGGTGCTGGACGAGCGGCAGTTGATGGACGTGGTGTTCAGCGTCGGGGCGTACGACACGATCGCCATGGCCTTCAGGACCTTCGGGGTGGTACTCGACGACGACCTCGGCGGGGTCGGCTGACAGGGGGACTCGCGCATGGCGAGTTGGCGGGAACAGGCCGTCGCCCGCTCGGTCGACCCGGTGCGGGCGCGCGCCGAGAAGCGGGTGCAGAGGTTTCTCGATGCCGCGCTCGAACTGATCGTCGGCGAATCGGGCAAGGACTTCACGGTCCAGGAGGTCGTCAAGAAGTCGGGGCAGTCGCTGCGCAGCTTCTACCAGAACTTCGGCGGCAAGCACGAGCTGCTGCTCGCGCTCCTTGAGGAGTCGGTCCACAGCACCGCGCGCCGGTTGCGGGAGACCGTCGCGCAGGAGCCGGACGCGCTGAGTCGGCTGCGGCGCTTCACCGTCGAGTACCACCGGCTGTGCCGGCCGCCGACCGAGGCGCGTTCCCCGAGGTCCGTCGAGATCCTCGGCATGGCCGACTTCGCGCAGCAGCTGCTGACCGACGATCCCCAGGAGGCGTCCGGGGCCTTCGCCCCGATGTTCGCGCTTCTTGAGGAGATCCTCGACGAGGCGGCCGCCGAGGGGTCGGTGCGTGCCGGACTCGACCGGCGCGCGGCGGCCGGGGCGATGCTGCAGGCCATCATGTTCAACTCGTTCGCCCTCAGCATCAGCGGTGCCTTCGTGCGACCCGGCGCTGAAGGCAGCGAGCAGGCCGAGGCGTTGTGGGATCTGCTCGCCCATGGGGTGATGGACGTACGTCGGACGTCGGCGGCGGACAGGCCGGAGACGTCACGTACGGAAACGCCATTCTCGTAATCAGAGATTATTGATATCGTGTTGTGGTCCGGCGCTTCGAGTACGAGAGGGGCACCACGTGAAGGGCTTGGAGGCTTTGCACGGTCAGCGATACAGCGACGAACGGAGATCCGCCGTGGACATCAACTTCGCCTCCCCGCTCGCGGACCCCGCCGAGGCGCCGTCCTGCAGCGATCTGCGGCAGCTGGACGACGAGATCATCGAGCTGCTGCGCCGTCGTCGCGCCATGGTGCGCGAACTCCCGGCGCCGACCGGCCCCCGCGGCGTCGACCCCTCGTTCACCGGAGCGGTCCGGGACACCATCACCCGGTACAGCGAGCAGCTCGGCGGCGGCAGCGAACTCGTCGCCCGCGCGATCCTCGTGCTGTGCGACCCCGGCCCCGAACAGTCCTGACGACCGGAACACGGCTGAGGCGCCGCCCCTCTGGAGGGCGGCGCCTCAGCCGTGTGTCACGCGCGGCTCACTCGTACTCCACCACCAGGGACGGCGGATCCTCGTCCGGCACCGCCTGGCAGGTCAGGACGTACCCCTCGGCGACCTCGTCGTCCATGAGCGCGTCATTGGCCCGCATGGTCGCCCTGCCCTCGCGCACGATCGCCATACAGGTCGCGCAGTTGCCCGCCTCGCAGGAGAAGGGCGGGGCGAACCCGGCCCGGCGCGCGCTCTGCAGCAGAGTCTCCCCGGGGCGGCGGCTGATCGTCTCACGTCGGTGGTTCATGACAATCGTGACGGTGCCCGGCTCCCGGGCCGGCGAAGGAACCGGGTCGGGCTCGGCCCGGGGCGCGGGAACCTCGCCGCCCGAGAACCGCTCGCTGAACACCCGCCCCGTGCCGACCAGGGCCGACCCGACCAGTTCCATGAAGGGTTCGGGCCCGCACACATACGCGTCGGCGCCCGCGTCGGCCCCGGCGAACTCCTTGACGTCCGCCGCGGTGAGATAGCCGCGTACGTCGTCGAGGTGACGCACCACCTCAAGGCGGCCGGGGAAGCGCGCCGCCAGTTCGTCGAGCGTGTCGTGGAAGATTGCCTGGCCGCGGTTCCGGTCGGCGCACAGCAGCCGGACACGGCGCTCGCTTCCCGCGAGCGCGCTCTTGGCCAGCGACAGCACCGGCGTGATGCCGCTGCCGCCGCAGAACCCCAGGAGCGGTGTGTCGGCGGGGCGCAGGGTGAACTTGCCGCGCGGTGCGGTGAGTTCGAGCTCGTCGCCCTCGCGGACGTGATCGTGCAGCCAGTTGGACGCGGCGCCGCCCGGGACACGCTTGACGGTCGTGGTGATCTCGTCGTCGAAGCCGGGGGCGCTGGAGAACGAGTACGCGCGCGGCGCCGGCCGCCCGTCGACCGCAATCCTGAAGATGCAGTACTGCCCGGCCTCGTACGTGAGCGGTCCCTCCAGCGGGGCAAGCGTGAACGTGCGGGCGTCGGCGGTCTCCTGAACGATCCGAGTCACGCTCGCGCGCCGGAACAGCGGGGAGCTCGGCATGGGGCATCCTCCTGGTGCGGTGTCCCTGGGGTCGTGTCGACGAGGGTGTCGGTACGGCGCCGTTACTTGGGCGGGAAGCGCAGCGCGCCGTCCAGGCGCACGACCTCGCCGTTCAAGTAGTCGTTCTCGCACAGGGCCTGGACCAGCGCCGCGTACTCCTCGCTGCGCCCCATGCGCTTGGGGAACGGGACCTGCGGCCCCCAGTACGCCTCCAGCTGGTCGCCGGCCTCTCCGTACGCGGGGGTGTTGATGGTGCCGGGGGCGATGGTGGTGACCCGGATGCCCAGCGGGGACAGGTCGCGCGCGGCGACCAGCGTCATGCTCGCGACGCCGCCCTTCGCGGCGGCGTACGGGAGCTGGCCGATCTGTCCCTCGAACGCGGCGATGGACGCGGTCGTGACGATGACGCCCCGGCCACCATCCTCCAGCGGCTCCTGCCGGGCCAGGGCGGCGGCGCCGAGGCGCAGCACGTTGAAGACAGAGGTCAGGTAGTAGTCGATCGTGGTGCGGAACGCTTCCAGAGGCAGCGGGCTGCCGTCCTTGGCGACCAGGCGGCCGCCGCCCGCGGGGCCGCCGTGCACGTCGACCACGATGCGCAGCGGGCCCGCGCGCTCGGCCTCGGCGATCGCCGCGTTGACGCTGTCCTCGTCGGTCGCGTCGGTGCGCACGTAACGCACCCCGAGCTCGGCCTCCAGCGCCTTGCCCTTCTCGTCATTGACATCGGCGGCCACGACCTTGGCGCCCGCGGCGTGCAGTCGGCGCACCGTGGCCTCACCGAGGCCGCCGGTGCCGCCCACCACGATCGCTGAACTCCCGGTGATCTGCATCTGTACTCCCCGCTCTTGAACGGCTCGTGCTCCAAGGGGTCTTGAGGGGGCGCCACTCTTGAAAGTACCACTCTACTGAGGCGAGAATAACACTCTCATGAATATTGTGATGACTCTCGAAATGGCCGCATCGGCCGGGGAGCGGCCCTCGGTCACCCTCGACGGCCGCTCCCTGTCCGCCGCCCGGATCCTCGGCCTCGCGCGCCGCGCCGCCGAGCGCTTCCGCGGGGCGCCGGCGGTGCTCTACCGTGCGCCCAACCACCTCGCCTACCCGGTGGCGCTCTTCGGCTGCGCCCTCGCGGGCGTGCCCTTCGTACCCCTCAACTACCGCCTCGGCGCAGAACAGTTGGCGCAGATCGAGGAGCGGCACACCGGTGCCGTGCGGCTCGGCCCCGAGGACCTGGCCGGTCTCCTCGACGAGACGGGACCGGCTGCGGGCGAGGACGCGCAGCCGCCGTGGGACGAGGACGCGGTGGCCGTCATCCTCTACACCAGCGGCACCGCCGCCGCCCCGAAGGCGGCCCTGCTACGTCACCGGCACCTGCTCGCCTACGTGTTGAACACCCTGGAGTTCGGCTCGGCGGACGAGGACGACGCCGCGCTCGTCGCCGTCCCGCCCTACCACATCGCGGGTCTCACCAATCTGATGTCCAACCTCTACACCGGGCGCCGTGTGGTGTACCTCCCGGCGTTCGACGCCGCGCAGTGGCTCGCCACGGTGCGCCGGGAGCAGGTCACCCACGCGATGCTGGTGCCGACGATGCTCGCCCGTGTCGTCGACCACGTCGCCGACGGATTTGGGGCGCAGACGCCCACCCTGCGCAGCCTCGCCTACGGCGGCGCCCGTGCCCCGCGCACCGTCGTCGAGAGGGCGCTGCGGGCCTTCCCCGGGACCGACTTCGTCAACGCCTACGGCCTCACCGAGACCGCCTCGTCGATCGCGCTGCTCGGACCCGACGACCACCGCGCCGCACTCGCCTCCACCGACCCGGCCGTCCGCGACCGGCTCACCTCCGTCGGGCGGCCGCTGCCCGGCATCGAGATCCGGCTGCGCACCGCTTCGGGCGAGCCGTGCCCGCCGGGCGGCACCGGCCTGGTGCACGTCAGGGGCGAACAGATCTCCGGTGAGTACAAGGGACGCAGCGCCCTGGACGCGGACGGCTGGTTCCCGACCGGGGACCTCGGCCGGCTCGACGCCGACGGCTACCTGTTCGTCGAGGGCCGGGCCGACGACACCATCATCCGCGGCGGCGAGAACATCGCCCCCGCCGAGATCGAGGACGTCCTCCTCGCCCACCCGGGCGTACGCGAGGCAGTCGTCGTCGGCGTCCCGGACGAGGAGTGGGGGCAGCGGATCGTCGCCGTGCTCGTGGGGACCGGCGAGCCGGAGGAGATCCGGCTCTGGGCGAAGAGCCGCCTCCGTACCTCCAAGACCCCCGACACCATCGTCTTCCGCGCAGACCTGCCCCGCACGAGTACCGGAAAGCCGCTGCGCCGGACCCTCGTCGCCGAGTTGGAGAGCCCGGAGGACCTGGAGAACCCGGAGATCCCGGAGAACGTGGAGAATTCCCATGCCTGAAGCCGTGATCGTCTCCGCCCTGCGCACCCCCGTGGGCACCGCCCGCATGGGCACCCTGCGCGACACCGATGCCTACGCGCTCGCCGACCGCATCGTCCGCGCCACCGCGGACCGGCTGGCCGAACTCGGCGTCGGGGCCGACCGTGTGGACGACGTCATGCTCGCCGAGGGCCTGTACGGCGGCGGGGTCATCGCCCGGTACGCCGCACTCACCGCGGGCCTGACCACCGTGCCGGGCCTCGCCCACAACCGGCACTGCGCCGCCTCGCTGGCCGCCGTGCAGTCCGCCGCCGCCACCATCCGCTCCGGCATGGACGAGGTGGTCATCGCGGGCGGCGTCAACTCCGCGTCCACATCGCCCCGTTTCCGCTTCCGGCAGGGCGAGGAGTGGGACGACGCCTGGATGCCGCCCACCCACCCCGACCGCCCTGACGCCCCCAACACCGACATGTCGATCACGGTCGGGTGGAACGCCGCCGTGGCCGGCGGGGTCGGCCGCGAGGAGATGGACGCCTGGGCGCTGCGCTCGCACCGCAACGCGATCCGCGCCATCGACGAAGGTCGCTTCAAGGACGAGATCGTGCCCGTCGAGACCCCGTACGGCCTCTTCGCCGTCGATGAACACCCGCGCCGCGACACGTCGTTGGAGAAGCTCGCCGGGCTCAAGCCGCTGCACCCGGAGATCGAGGGCTTCAGCATCACCGCGGGCAACGCGGCCGGAGGCAACGACGCCGCGGCGGCCCTCGCCGTCGTCAGCGACCGGCTCGGCCTGCCCGCCCTGGCGACGGTGAAGGCCTGGGCCTCGGTCGGTGTCGACCCCGCCGACACCGGACTGGCCCCGGTGCAGGCCATCCCCAAGGCCCTCGGGCGCGCCGGCCTCGGCGTCGACGACGTCGACGTGTACGAGATCAACGAGGCGTTCGCGTCGATGTGCGTCGCCGTCGTCCGCCGCCTCGGCCTCGACCCCGACAAGGTCAACGTCAACGGCAGCGGCTGCTCCCTGGGCCACCCCGTGGCCGCCACCGGCGGCCGCATGCTCGTCACCCTCGTCCACGAACTGCGCCGCAGGGGCGGCGGGATCGGTGTGGCCGCCATGTGCGCGGGCGGGGGCATGGGCTCGGCCGTGGTGATCGAGGTACAGGCGCCGTAGGGGCCCCGGGGTCCCACTTCCGTATGAAATCTTGATTACCGATATAGGAGAAGATAGTTTCCATCCCGATGGGGAGCATCAGGAGCCAGCCGTGAGGAGCCGTCGATGACGTCAGCTGTCCGGGAACTGCGCCCCGGCCTTCAACTGGCCAGTACCGTCTGCGGAGTTCGAGTGATCGTGATCCGAGCACCGGCCGACCGCATCCCCCAGGTCACCTGCGGGGGCGAACCCATGGTCGTGGCCGACTCCGCGGCACCGGCGTCCGGCGGCCCGGCCGCCAAGCCCGTCACCCTCATCGGCAAGCGGTACACGGACGCGGACGGCACGGTCGAGCTGCTCTGCACCGCCTCCGGAGTCGGCGAACTCGGCTGCGACGGCACCCCGATGACCCGCAAGGCGGCCAAGGCACTGCCCGCGTCGGACTGAGACCGACGCACTGACCTCTCGGACGGAAGGCACCGGGCCATGCACCAGGACGACCTCATACTCATCAGCGTCGACGACCACATCATCGAGCCGCCCGACATGTTCGTGAACCACCTCCCGGCCAGGTACCGGGACGACGCTCCCCGGATCGAGCACCGCGAGGACGGCACCGACGTGTGGCGGTTCCGTGACTCCGTCCTGCCCAACGTCGCCCTCAACGCCGTGGCGGGGCGGCCCAAGGAGGAGTACGGCCTGGAGCCCCAGGGTCTCGACGAGATCCGGCCCGGCTGCTACGACGTCCACGAACGCGTCAAGGACATGGACGCCGGCGGAGTCCTCGCCCAGATGAACTTCCCCTCGTTCCCCGGCTTCGCCGCCCGCCTCTTCGAGACCGAGAACAGCGACCTCTCGTACGCGCTGGTGCGCGCCTACAACGACTGGCACATCGACGAGTGGTGTGCCGCCTATCCCGGCCGGTTCATCCCCATGGCACTGCCCGCCATCTGGGACGTCGACGCCTGCGTCAAGGAGGTCCGCCGGGTCGCCGAGAAGGGCTGCCACTCGCTGACCTTCACCGAGAACCCGGCCGCCATGGGCTTCCCCAGCTTCCACGACGAGTACTGGAACCCGCTGTGGGCCGCCCTGTGCGACACCGACATGGTGATGAACCTGCACATCGGTTCGTCCGGGAGGCTCGCGATCCCGTCCGCGGACTCCCCGCCGGACACGATGATCACGCTGCAGCCGCTCAACCTGGTGCAGGCCGCCGCCGACCTGATCTGGTCGCGTCCGGTCAAGGAGTACCCGCTGAAGATCGCGCTGTCCGAGGGCGGCACCGGCTGGATCCCGTACTTCCTGGAACGCATCGACCGCACCTTCGAGATGCACGCCACCTGGACCCTGCAGGACTTCGGCGGCAAGCTGCCCAGCGAGGTGTTCCGTGAGCACTTCCTCACGTGCTTTATCAGCGACCCCATCGGCGTGAAGCTGCGCCACGAGATCGGCATCGACAACATCTGCTGGGAGGCGGACTACCCGCACAGCGACTCGATGTGGCCCCACGCCCCCGAGGAACTGCACGGCGTCCTCACCGCCCACGGCGTGCCCGACGAGGACACGAACAAGATGACGTACCAGAACGCCATGCGCTGGTACTCCTTCGACCCCTTCGAGCACATCAAGAAGGAGGACGCCACGGTCGGTGCGCTGCGCCGGCGTGCGGCGGGCCACGACGTCTCAGTCCAGCCGCGCAGCAGGCAGGTCGTCGCCCCGGCGGCGAAGCTGGAGTCGTTCCGGCAGCGGGCAAGGGCGGCGACCGCGGCCTCCAAGTGACCGCGTCATGCCCCGCGCCCGAAGGGGCGCGGGGCCGTATCGATCAGCGGCTCCGCCGCGGGGCGCGCCCAGCCACGGATCACCCGCGGACTTCCCGGCACATGGCGCGGTAACCCGTGGAAGCCCGGTGGAGCACCCCAGCCGAAGCCAACCCCAAGGACCACGCATGCCCACATCCAAAGGCCCGTTCGACCTGACCGGCCGCTCGGCCCTGATCACGGGCGCCGGCGCCACCGGAGGCATCGGTGCCGCCGTGGCCAGGGCGCTGGCCGCGGCCGGTGCCGCCGTCCTCGTCACCGACGTCGACGGCGACGCCGCGGCGGACACCGCGGCCGCGATCCGCACGGACGGTGGCAAGGCCGACAGCGCGGCGCTCGACGTACGGGACCGTGCGGCGGCGGACGAGGCCGTGGCCCGGGCCGCCGCACTCGCGGACGGCACCCTGCACATCCTGGTGAACAACGCCGGGATCACCGAGCCCGCCATGTTCCCCAAGCTCACCGAGGACAGTGTCCGCAAGCTGATCGACATCCATGTCCTGGGCGCCTTCCGATGCTCCCAGGCCGCACTCGCCCGCCTCCCCGACGACGGCACCGGACGCATCATCAACGTCACCTCGTCGGCGGGCCTCACCGGCACCCTTGGTCAGGTCAACTACTCCGCCGCCAAAGCCGGCATCATCGGCCTGACCAAGTCTCTCGCCCGCGAACTGGCCCGCAGGAACATCCTCGTCAACGCGCTCGCCCCACTCGCGGCGACGCCCATGACCAGCACCATCCGCACGAACGAGAAGTTCGCCCCCGGCATGCTCGCCCGCATCCCGCTGGGCCGTTGGGCCGAACCGGACGAGGTGGCACCGGCCTTCGTGTTCCTCGCCTCCGACGCCGCGTCCTTCGTCACCGGGCAGATCCTGCCGGTCGACGGCGGCCTGGTCATCTGACATCCGGGCCACATTCGGCCGAGCTGAGGGGGAGGGCCATGGAGCCGCTCACCCGGCGCGCCCCCGCCACATACAAGGGAGGTCTGATGACGGACGACTGGTTCACCGGGCGGGCGGGCCTCGCCGACACCGTCGCCGTGATCACCGGCGGCGCGGGCGCGCTCGGCGGGGCGATCGTCCGCGACCTGGCCGCCGTGGGCGTGCGCACCGCCGTCCTGGACTGCGACACGGATGCCGCGCACGCCCTGCGAGGCGCCCTGGAGGACACGGGTCACGACACCCTTGTGCACACCGGCGACGCCCGTGAACCGGCCGACCTGGAACGCCTGTTCATGGCCGCCGAGGAGCGGTGGGGCCGCCTCGACACCCTCGTCAACGTCGTCGGCGGCACCTTCCGCGCTCCCTTCACCGCCACCCGTCCCAAGGGGTGGGACGCGCTGATCCGCGCCAACCTCAGCCACGTCCTGCACGCCTGCTCCCTCGCCGTGCCGCGCATCCAGGCCGGCGGCAGAGGCGGCAGCATCGTCAACCTCACCACCATCGAGGCCCACCGCGCCGCCCCCGGGTTCGCCGTGTACGCCGCCGCGAAGGCCGCCGTCGAACAGTTCGCCCGCACCCTCGCCGTCGAACTCGCCCCCGACGGCATCCGCGTCAACAACGTCGCCCCCGACTACGTGCCCACCCCGAGCCTGCGACAGCTCGCGAGCCACGACGACGCACCGCTCGCCACCCCCGAAGCACTCGCCGCCGCCATCCCCATGGGGCGCGTGGGCCGCCCGCAGGACGTGTCCGGCTGCGTCGTCTTCCTCGCCTCGGCGCTCTCCTCGTACGTCACCGGCACCACCCTCCACCCGGACGGCGGCACGCACGCCTCCGCGGGCTGGTTCAACTGGCCCGGCACCGGCTGGGCCAACCACGTGCCGTCGGACGTGCTGAAGGGGCACCGGCCCTGAGACCGGCGCCCCTTCGCGGGAGGCCCATCAGGTGTTGCGGCCCCCGTTGACCCCGATGCTCTGCCCCGTGACGTACCCGGCCTCGTCGGACACCAGGAACGCGCAGGCCGCCGCGATGTCCTCCGGGCGTCCGGCCCGCCGTACCGGAGTGACCGCCGCGATGTCCTCGACCTTGCTGCCGAGCAGCCCCCGCTTCTCCGAGCCGCGCAGCATCGGGGTGTCCACGAATCCGGGCGGGACGGTGTTGACCGTGATGCCCGCCGGGCCGAACTCCAGGGCCAGGGACTTGGTGAGACCGACCAGGCCCGACTTCGACGCGACGTAGTGCGTCATGTACTGCTGGCCCGATTGCGCGCTGGACGACGAGATGTTGACGATGCGGCCCCAGCCGGCGTCGACCATGCCGGGGATGACGGCCTGGCAGCAGTAGAACGGGCCTCTCAGGTTCACCGCCATCATGTGGTCCCACGAGTCGTCGGTGATGTTCAGGAAATCCTTGAAGCCCGTCTTCCCGGCGTTGTTGACCAGCACCAGGACGGGCCCGAGCGCGCCCCGGACCTCCTCGACCGCGGCATTGACCTGCGCCCGGTCGCAGACGTCGACCCCGCCGACGGCGATCGCCTCGTGCCCGCTCGCACGGGCCTCCTCGGCCACCGCCGCGGCGCTCTCCTTGTTCAGGTCGAGGACGGCGGTGGCGAACCCGTCCGAGGCGAGCCGCAGCGCGATGGCCCGCCCTATGCCCGAACCTGCGCCGGTGACCAGTGCTGTACGTCGTGCGGTCCCGCTCACGCGATGGCCTCCTCGCCCGCGAGGGATATGCAGTGCATCAGCCGCGACAACGGCTGCTCGTAGCGCGGCGCCCGGTTCGGCACCCCGGTGCCGTCCCGGATCACCAGGCCGCCCCGGCGCCGACGGCCTCGTCAACTCGCCTTCTCAGCCCACGACTTCGCCGAAGGTCTTGCGCTCGAGGAACTCCTCGAGCCCGGCGACGCCCTTCTCCCGGCCGATGCCGGACTGCTTGTAGCCGCCGAACGGGGTGTCGGAGAAGAAGTAGTTGCCGCCGTTGATGCTGAAGGTGCCGGTGCGGATCCGCCGCGCCACCGCGAGGGCCCGCTCCCGGTCGGCGCTCTGCACCGCCCCGGAAAGCCCGTAGACGGAGTTGTTCGCGATGCGCACCGCGTCGTCATCGTCGTCGTACGGGATCACCGCGAGGACCGGGCCGAACACCTCCTCCTGGGCGATCTCGCTGTCCGGGTCGACACCCGTGAGCAGCGTCGGCGCGTAGAAGAAGCCGGGGTCGATCTTCCGGCCGCCGGTGACGAGCGTGGCACCGGCCGCCACGGCCCGTTGCACCATGCCGTCGACCTTGTCGCGCTGCCGCTCGCTGATGAGCGGGCCCATGTACGTCTTGGGGTCGTTCGGGTCGCCGACGCGTACACGCTCCATCCGCTTGGCGACCTGCTCCACGATGGCGTCGTGGTGGCGGCGCGGCACCAGCATCCGCGAGGTGATCGCGCAGGCCTGTCCGGAGTGCAGGCAGATCATGTACGCCGCGTAGGTCGCCGTGCCCTTGACGTCGGCGTCGTCGAGCACCACGAGGGCGGACTTGCCGCCGAGTTCGAGGAAGACCCGCTTGACCGTGTCGCTCGCCGCCGCCATGACGCGCCGCCCGGTCGGGCTGGCCCCGGTGAAGCTCACCAGGTCGACGTCGGGGTGGGTGGTGAGGATCTCGCCGACCGAGGCCCGAGACGACGAGAGCACGTTCACCACACCAGCCGGGATCTCGGTGTGCTCCGCGATGAGTTCGCCGAGCGCCAAGGTCACCAGCGGGGTGTCCGGCGCGGCCTTGAGCACCAGCGTGCACCCTGCGGCGAGTGCGGGCGCGAGCTTCGCGAACGCCAGCTGGTTGGGGTAGTTGTACGGGATGATCGCCGCGGCGACCCCGCCGGCCTCCCACTCCACCCAGCGGTGGTGCCGCTGCCCCTGGTACTCGACCACACCCATGTCATCGACGAAGGAGTGGTTCTTGAGCAGGTCTGCGTAGTACCGCACCAGCTCGATCGGTTCGTCCAGCTGCGCGGCGTGGGTCAGCATGCGCGGTGATCCGGCGTCCGCGATCGTCAACTCGCGGAATTCCTCGCGATGTTCGACCAGGGCGTTGTGCAGCTGGTCCAGGCACCGGCGGCGCAGGTCCGTGTCGGTGGCCCATGCGGTGGTGTCGAAGGCCTTGCGGGCGGCGGCGACCGCCGCCCGTGCCTGCTCGTCGGTGGCGTCGGGCGCGTGCCCGAGCACCTCCCCGGTGGCCGGGTTGAGCGAGGCGTACCTCGCGTCGGCCTCCACGAGCCGTCCGTCGATGAGTTGGCGTGGCATCCTGCCCCCTTGCCTGCGGCGAAGTCGGTTTCTGGCGAGTCGAGTCCGCGTCAGGGGCGGTACTCCACGGCGACTTTCATGATCTGCACGCGCGGCACCGGATCCATGCTCACGGTGTCGGACATCCGCAGCCTGCCGTCGGCCGCGGCAGCGGTGACGTTCTTGACCGCCAGCTCGGGGTCGCCCTCGATGGCGTAGTGGGTGATGTAGGGCCCGCCCCTCTTCACCGGGGAGTAGCGGACGGCCGACACGAAGCCGTCGAGCGCCACCACCTCGGGCAGGTGGACCTCCTCGTACCAGCGGTTGAACTCGTCCAGGACCTCGTCGCCGACGGGCCGGGACTCGACGTGGAGGATGTATCCGGTCATGGCCTGGGGCCTCTCCTTCGATGGACGGGAGGGCGCACGAACGTCTGGATGGTATCCGCATTTCTCTATGAGGAGAACCCTGTTCTCGCGAGATCCTGTCCTGGGTGTCGTCGGCGCCGGGCGGCGGTATGTTGGAGCGCCGGGGGAAGGAGCGGATGTGGAGTCACCGCCCAGCGGCGTCGCCACCCGGCCGGCCAGGGGCGGTCGCCCGCGCGCCACGTCGCGGGCCGACCTGGAGCGGTTCGGCTTCGAACTGTTCGCGCGGCAGGGCTTCGACGCCACCACGGTCGACGACATCGCCGCGGCGGCCGGCATCGGCCGGCGCACCTTCTTCCGCTACTTCGCCTCCAAGGCCGATCTGGTGTGGGGCGACTTCGAGCAGCAACTGGCCGGATTCCGGGAGTTGTTGGACGGCGCGGACCCGGCCGTCCCGGTCATGGCGGCCCTGCGTTCGGCGGTCGTGGAGTTCAACCGGTTCGACGCCACCGTGGTGCCCTGGCATCGCCAGCGCATGGACCTCATCCTGACCGTGCCCACCCTCCAGGCCGACGCCACCCTGCGCTACGCCTCCTGGCGTGCGATCGTCACCGAGTTCGTGGCGCGGCGCCTCGGCCTGCCAGTGTCCGACGTGCTGCCCCGGCTCTTCGGGCACGCGCTCCTCGCCGCGGCCGTCACCGCGTATGAGCACTGGCTGGCGTGCGAGGACGCTGAGTTGAGCGCCCTCCTCGACCGGGCGATCCGGCGACTCGACGACGGGCTCGGAGCGGTCGCCCCACCCCCGGCCGGGTAGCGTCCGGCCGGATCAGGCCCGCTCGTGCCGGATGGCGTCGGCGACGAGTTCCCCGATGAGGACGGCGGTCGCCGCGGGACCGCGGTGCGGTGTGTGCGGGAGCATGGACGTGTCCGCGACACGCAGTCCGTGGACCCCGTGCACCCGCCCGAACTGGTCGACCGCCGCAGTCCCCGGGGCGTCGGCGGGCCCCATCGGGACAGTGCCGCAGGTGTGCTGGGCCGTACCGAGATGATCGCCGATCCAGTCGTCGAGCGCGCGGTCGTCGTCGAGGACGGCACGGAGCGGGGCCGCCAGGCCGGGGGAGAGGTCGGTGAAGGGCGGGGTGCCGAGGAGGTCGCCGGTGACGCGGACGGCCGTGCGCAGCCGGCGAAGGACCTCGGGGTCGCTCAGGTAGTCGTAGTCGATGGTCAAAGGCACGGCCGGGTCGCACGACCGCAGACGCAGTCGGCCGGTGGGCCGGGGCGTCTGCACCGAAGCGAGGAAGGACAGCGGAGCGCCGGGGGCGCTCACGGCGCCGACGACAAGCCCGGCCATGGGGATCAGCGTCTGGAGGATCTCCACGTCGCCGGGCCCGCCCGCGGCATCGGACGACAGATGCAGACAGCCGCCGAGCCAGTTGTCGGCGGGAGCGGCGAGGTCCTCGTGAAGTGGCCAGTCCAGGGCGAGTTGGGGATGGTCGCCGAGGCGGGCGCCGACGGCCGGGGCGTCCCGGACGACCGGGATGCCGCAGCGTTCGAGGTCCGCGCGGGGCCCGATGCCGGAGAGCAGCAGCAGATGGGGCGTGGTGAGCGCCCCCGCGCTGAGCACCACGGAGCCCGCCTCGATGGTGGCCCGCGTGCCGTCATGCTCGACCTCGACTCCCGTGGCACGCCCGCGCTCGACGACCACCCGGCGGGCCGAACAGCCGCCCAGAACCGTCAGGTTGGGGCGCTCCCGCACCTCGGGCGGCAGATAGCCGAGCCCGGTGTTGCGGCGGATGCCGTCGACGGAGTTGCCGGGGACGGGGCCGAAACCGGGCGCCGCGTCACCGTTCTTGTCGGGCTCCGCGGGAAAGCCGAGGGTGCGGGCGGCGTCGCGGAAGGCCGCGGCGGCCGGATGGTCGAGGCGCCCGCGCGTGACCCACATCGGGCCGCGGTCTCCGTGCGCGGCGCTCGGACCGAGGTCCAGGTCGGTCTCCAGGGTGCGCAGCAGCGGCAGTACGCGGTCGTAGGACCAGGCGGGGTTGCCCGCGGCGGCCCACCGGTCGAAGTCCGCCCGGCGGGCGCGGACGAAGTAGCCGCCGTTGACCGTTGTGGAGCCGCCGAGGACGGCTCCGCGCGGGACCTGCCACGGACGCCGTGGGGTGAGCCGGACGGTGTGGGTGCGGGTCGCGGGGTGATCCGGCTGGGCGCCCGGTATGCGGCATGCGTCGAGCAGCGCCGGACCGAACTCGGCGGCTCCGCGGGGCACCGCGCCCGCCTCGAGGAGCAGCACGGTGCGGTCCGCGTCCTCGCTCAGCCGCGCCGCGAGCACGGCACCGGAGCCACCTCCGCCGACCACGACGACATCGGGGCGCTGGAGACGCTTCATGGGCCGCGATCCAAGCCCGCTCCGCGGCCTGGGCGCAAGCCCTCGTCTCCCATATTGAGAATCTCGTTTCCAATATCTTCCTATTGGCATCCCATGCCAATACCATCGTTCGCGACCGCGTCTCCGTCCGTGGGCCCCAACTGCCCGCATCCACAAGGGAGATCCGCCATGAACGAATTCGACCCCACCACCACCGAAGCGCGTCCCGCCGTCGAGGCGGCGCCGGCCGACGAACCCGTCATCGAGGCCGACGAACTGGTCGAGGAGGTCTCGATCGACGGCATGTGCGGCGTCTACTGACCGCCCCGATGGCGCCCCTCGACCTGGACCGCGCCTGGGACCTGCACCCGCAGGTATCGGTCCGCCCGGAACCCTTCGGCGCTCTGCTCTATCACTTCGGCACCCGCAAGCTGTCCTTCCTCAAGGACCGCGGTCTGCTCGCGGTTGTCCAGGCACTCGCGACGGCGCCCACCGCGCGTGCCGCCTGCACGGCCGCCGGAGCCGACGACGAGGACGCGGCGCGGTACGCGCGGTCCCTGGCGACCCTGGCCCGGTCGTCGATGTTGGTCGAAAGGACCCCGACCCCATGACCTCAACTCCCGTGCGGACCAAGCCCGGTGAGCGTCTCGTGGACCTCTTCGAGCACGGCCTGGACGCCCCGATCTGCCTCACCTGGGAACTCACCTACGCCTGCAACCTGTCCTGCACCCACTGTCTGTCCAGTTCTGGGCGGCGCGACCCGCGCGAGCTGACCACCGCCGAGGCCAAGGCCGTCATCGACGAACTGGAGGCCATGCAGGTCTTCTACGTCAACATCGGCGGCGGTGAACCGACCGTCCGCCCCGACTTCTTCGAGCTGCTCGACTACGCCACCGTCCACCGCGTCGGCGTCAAGTTCTCCACCAACGGCGTGCGCATCACCCCGGACGTGGCCCGGCGGCTCGCCGCGAACGACTACGTCGACGTACAGATCTCCCTCGACGGCGCGACCGCCGAGGTCAACGACGCGGTGCGCGGGGACGGTTCGTACGACACCGCACTGCGCGCCATGGGACACCTCGCCGACGCGGGGCTTAAGAACTTCAAGCTCTCCGTCGTCTGCACCCGGCACAACATCCCGCAGCTGGACGACTTCAAGGTCCTCGCCGACCGGTACGGCGCCCAGCTGCGGCTGACCCGTCTTCGTCCCTCCGGCCGGGGCGCCGATGTGTGGGACGACCTGCACCCGCGGCCCGAGCAGCAACGACAGCTCTACGACTGGCTGTTGGCGCACGGGGAGCAGGTCCTCACCGGCGACTCCTTCTTCCACCTGTCCGCCTACGGGCAGGCCCTGCCCGGGCTCAACCTGTGCGGGGCGGGTCGCGTGGTGTGCCTGATCGACCCGGTGGGTGACGTGTACGCCTGCCCGTTCGCCATCCACGACGAGTTCCTCGCGGGCAGCGTCCGCGACTTTGGCGGCTTCAAGGGCGTGTGGCGCGGGGCACCGCTGTTCCGGCGGCTGCGCGAGCCGCAGCAGGGCGGGGCCTGCACCTCCTGCGCGTTCTACGACACCTGCAAGGGCGGCTGCATGGCCGCCAAGTTCTTCACCGGCCTGCCGCTGGACGGCCCCGACCCGGAGTGTGTGCAAGGCCACGGCGAGCGGCTGCTCGCCGAGCGCGGCGCCACCGTGCCCAAACCGTCCGGCGATCACTCCCACCACACATCGCCCCGCGCCGCCCACAACGGCACCGGTCCCGTCGACCTCGTCCTCACCCGGCGCCCCGACCTCGGCCGGCCGCCGGTCGCCGACTGCGACGAGGACCCCCTGGCAGGCCTGGACCCGACGCGGGGCCCTGGCTCGACGTTTGGCCCTGGCCGGACGTAGGTCTCGGCCGCCCCTGATCGAGAGAGAGCCGCCTCATGGGAAGAAACCCCTGGTTCGAAACCGTCGCGGAGGCGCAGCGCCGCGCGAAGAAGTATCTGCCGAGCACGGTCTACGGCTCCCTCGTGGCCGGCTCCGAGCGTGGCCGCACCATCGCCGACAACATCGGCGCGTTCGCCGAACTCGGCTTCGCCCCACGGGTGGTGGGCCACCAGGCCGAACGGAACCTGTCCACGACCGTGCTCGGCGTGGAGTCCTCGATGCCGGTCCTCATCTCGCCCACCGGCGTGCAGGCGGTCCACCCCGACGGCGAGGTGGCCGTCGCCCGCGCCGCCGCGAACCGGGGTGTGGTCATGGGCCTCAGCTCGTTCGCGAGCAAGCCCGTCGAGGAGGTCGTCGGGACCGGCGCGAACACCTTCTACCAGATGTACTGGATGGGCACCCGCGACCTCATGACGCAGCGCATGGAGCGGGCCAGGGCCGCCGGAGCCAAGGCGCTCATCGTCACCCTGGACTGGTCGTTCTCCAACGGCCGTGACTGGGGCAGCCCGCCCGTCCCGGAGCGCGTCGACGTCAGGACGGCGCTGCGGTTCGCGCCGGACGTGCTGCCGCACCCGCGCTGGCTCCTGGCGTTCGCCCGGGCGCGGCGCATCCCCGACCTGACCGCCCCCAACCTCCAGGAGCCGGGCGGCGTCGCGCCCACCTTCTTCGGCGCCTACGGCGAGTGGATGCAGACGCCGCCGCCCACCTGGGACGATGTGAAGTGGCTGCGCACGGAGTGGGGCGGCCCGCTCCTGCTCAAGGGAGTGTCACGGGTCGACGACGCCAAGCGGGCCGTCGACGCGGGAGTCGCCGGCATCTCGGTCTCCAACCACGGCGGCAACAACCTGGACACGACCCCCGCGACGATCCGGCTGCTGCCGTCCATCGCCGAGGCGGTCGGTGACGAGATCGAGGTGCTTCTGGACGGCGGCGTCCGGCGCGGCGGCGACGTCGCCAAGGCCCTCGCCCTCGGCGCCCGCGCCGTCCTCATCGGCCGCGCCTACCTGTGGGGTCTGGCCGCGAACGGGCAGGCAGGAGTGGAGAACGTCCTGGACATCCTGCGCGGCGGCCTCGACTCCGCCGTGCTCGGTCTGGGGCACGCGTCCGTCGACGACCTCGGCCCGGACGACCTGGTGATCCCGGACGGCTTCACCCGCACCCTCGGTGTGCCGCGTGCCCCGCGGTGAACCGGTGGAGCTGGCGTGCATGGCATGGCCGACGGTGCCCGAGAGGGCCCTGGTCCTCGTACCCGTCGGCTCCACCGAACAGCACGGGCCGCATCTGCCCCTCCACACGGACAGCACTGTCGCCGAATCCGTGGCCCGCGCGACGCTGCGGCAACTCCCCACGTACGACGGTGTGTTGGCGCCCACCATCGCCTATGGCGCCAGCGGCGAGCACGCCGGCTTCCCCGGCACCCTCTCCGTCGGCCACGAGGCACTGCGCGCCGTCCTGGTGGAGACGGTACGGTCACTGTCCCTGTGGGCGGGCCGCGTCGTGTTCGTCAACGGTCACGGCGGCAACGTCACCTCCCTCGACGCGGCCTGCGCCCAACTCCGCGACGAGGGGCACGACGTGTCCTGGCTCGGCTGCGACCCACCCGGCGGCGACGCCCACGCAGGCCGCACCGAGACCTCCGTCATGCTGCACCTCGCCCCGGACGACGTCCGGATGTCCGAGGCGGCCCCCGGCGACACGCGCCCCCTGCCCGAACTGCTGCCCCTCCTCATGGCCCACGGCGTGCGAGCCGTCTCCCCGAACGGCGTGCTCGGCGACCCGACCGGCGCCACCGCAGAGGAGGGCCGGGCCCTGGTCGAGGTGATGGTGTCGAGGGCCGTACGCCTCGTCACCGCGGACCTCGCGGACTTCCGAGGCCGCCTCGTCGACCCGTTCCGTACGGCCGCTCGGCAGGGAGCGGGGGAGGCGTGACACTCCCGTACGGCTATGTCGTGGCCCTTGACCGGCACACCCGCGTCCTCGACGGCGGGCGCGCGCTCCTCGGCGGGTATCCGACCCGCCTGATGCGGCTGACACCACGGGCCCGCCGGCTGCCGTCCGCGCGCACACTGCGTGTGCGCGACCGGGCGGGCGCCGTCCTCGCCGACCGGCTGCTCGACACCGGCATCGCCCACCCCGTCGTCACCGCCCTGCCACCCGTGCCCGACACGGCCAACGGCGGCGCCCCGGTGTGCAGTTACGTCATCCCGGTCCGCGACCGTCCCGAGCAGCTCGACCGGCTCCTGGTGAGTATCCGGGCCTCGACGGACGACCCGGTGATCGTCGTCGACGACGCCTCGCATCACCCCGACCGCGTCCTCGCCGTCGCCGCGCGCCACGGCGCCCGCGTGATCCCACTCGCCGACAACCTCGGCCCGGCGGGCGCCCGCAACGCCGGGTTGCGCGAGGTCACCACGCCGTACGTGGCATGTGTCGACTCCGACGTCGTGCTCGCGCCCGACACGGTGCCCACGCTGCTGCGGCACTTCGCCGACCCCGGCGTCGTCATGTCCGTGCCCCGGATCACCGGCCTGCCCGGCGTCGGCTCCGACCGCTGGCTCGGGCGCTACGAGAGCGCCCGCTCGTCGCTCGACCTGGGCAGTCACCCGGCCGCCGTCCGCCCCGGCACCCCCGTCTCCTGGGTACCCAGTGCCTGCATGGTGCTGCGTACCGAAGCGCTCGCCGGCGCGGGCGGATTCGACGCCACGATGCGCGTGGGGGAGGACGTCGACCTGTGCTGGCGGCTGACCGCGGCCGGAGGACGCATCCGCTACGAACCCTCCGTGCAGGCCGCCCACGAACATCGGGTCGATCTCGCCGACTGGTTCCGGCGCAAGGCCGTCTACGGCACCGGCGCCCACCCCCTCGCCCGTCGACACCCGGGCAACATCGCCCCCGCCGTGCTCGCGCCGTGGGGCGCGGCGCTCCTCGTCGCCCTGCTCGCGCAGCGCCGCTGGTCCCTGCCGGTCGCCGGGGGCGTCGCAGCCGTCGCCACCGCCCGCAACGCCGTCAGGCTGAAGGGCATCGAGCGCCCGCTGTGGCACGCCGCCCGCCTCACCGGCCTGGGCACCGTTTCGGCCGTCACCCAGGGCGCGGCCCTGCTGACCCGCCACTGGTGGCCGCTGACGGTCGTGGGCTGTGTGGCATCGCGACGGTTGCGCCGGGCCACGGCCGTCGCGGCGGTCACCGACATCGCCCTGGAATCGCTCGAACGGCGCTCTGCCCCCACACGGCTCGATCCCGTCCGCTACGCCGCCGCCCGCCGTCTCGACGACCTCGCCTACGGCAGCGGCGTCTGGCTCTCCGCACTCAAGGGCCGCTCGACGGCCGCTCTGCGTCCCCGTATCGCCCGCACCAGGCGCAACGAGAAGCGGGCATGAAGGCCGACGACCGCTTCCACCCGCACGCGAGGGGCGGCCGGGCGTTCGGTCGTGCGAGACCATTACTTCCGTTCAGTGAGAATGATATTCTCCCTGGGTGTGTGAGGGAGCGCAGGCAGGGAGGCCGAGATGCTCTTCGAGTTCGACCCGGATCAGCGACTGTGGCAACGGACCGTCCGGGAGGCCGTGTCCAAGGAGTGCACGCCCGCCCTCGTCCGGTCGGTCTCGGACGACGGGGTCGACCCCGCGCCGCTGTGGCGCACCTACCGGAAGCTGGGCTGGACCGAGTTCACCGACCCATCGGACGCCGTCGAACTCGGCATCGTCCTTGAGGAGTTGGGGCATGCGGTCGATCCGACGCCGTACCTGGCGACCATGACCCAGTTCGCCCCGCTCGCCCCGGCGGCGACGGGAGACGGGCAGTGCGGCACCGCCGTCTTCACCGGGGTGGACGCCCGCCGGACCGCAGGCGCACTGACCCTCACCGGCACCGGCAGGTATGTGCTCGACGGAGACCGGGCGGAGCGGTTCGCAGTCGTCACCGGCGAGGGCGTCTTCGTGGTACCCGCAGATCGGGTCACCGTCACCCCCTTGCCGGTGTTCGATCCACTTCTGCACGTCGCCGACGTGACGTTCGAGGGAGTGCGGGTCGGTGAGGACGCGCGCAGCACGGCCGACCCGGAGCGCGCCCACCACCTCGCGCTCGCCGGACTGGCGATGACGATGGTCGGCGCGTGCCGCCGGATCCTCGACCTGACCCTTGAACACGTCCGCGGCCGCCGCCAGTTCGACGCTCCGATCGGATCCTTCCAGGCGGTCCAGCACAAAGCGGCCGACATGCACGTGGCGATCGAACGGGCCCGTGCGCTGGCCTACTTCGCGATGATGGCGATCGCGGCCGACGACCCGCGCCGCCGCCTGGCCGCCGCCATGGCCAAGGCGTCGGCGGGGGAGTGCCAGGCCCTGGTGTTCCGGCACGGCGTCCAGCTGTTCGGGGCGATGGGGAGCACCTGGGAGAACGATCTGCAGTTCGCGCTCAAGCGGGCCAAGGCCGGCGAACTGCTGCTCGGCGGAGCGGCCGAGCACCGGGCTCGCATCGCCGACATCGTGGGGGATGGCCATGCGACTGACCTTTGACGGCGAAGTCGATTCCTTCCGGGCCGAGTTCGCGGCGTTCCTGGATGCGCATCTGCCGACCGAGGCCGAGGCTGTCGAACGCTCCCGCTCCTCAAGCCACCTGCCCGAGTGGGCCCGCCGCTGGCAGCGTACCCAGTTCGAGGCGGGCTGGCTGCTGCCCGGCAACGCGCCCGAGTTCGGCGGGCGCAATGCCACCGTGGTGCAGCAGTACGTGCACCTGGAGGAGCTCGCCCGGCGTCGCATCTTCCACAGCTTCAACCCGCAGGGCGTCGGCATCATCGCTGCCTCCCTGCTCTCCTTCGGCACCAGCGAGCAGCAGCACCGCTGGGCCGTGCCGATCCTGCGCGCGGAGATCACCGCGGCCCTCGGCATGAGCGAGCCCGGCGCGGGAAGCGACCTCGCTTCCCTGCGTACCCGCGCTCAACTCTCGAACGACGGAACCCACTTCACGGTCAACGGTCAGAAGGTGTGGACCTCCGGCGCCCACGACGCCGACGTCCTGCTCACCTTCGTACGCACCGACCCCGACGCCCCCAAGCACAAGGGGATCAGCGTGCTGCTGATCCCCACCGACACCCCAGGTGTGACCCGTCGCCCCTTCGCCTCCTTCACCGGCCCGGAGGACAAGGACTTCAACGAGGTCTTCTTCGAGGACGTGAGGGTTCCCGCCGAGAACCTCGTCGGCCCGCTCAACGAGGGCTGGCGCGTGGCCAACGGCTCGCTCGGCCACGAGCGCACCCTGATGTGGCTGGGCGACGCCGAGCGGATGAGCGATCTGCTGCGGGACTTCCGCCCCTCCACGCCCCTGGAGAAGGACTGGTACGCCACCTTGGTCATGGACCGGCAGGCACTGACCCTGCTCGGTGTGGCCGCCCTGGCGCGCGCCGCCCGCGGTGAGACGGACGTACCCTCGCTGTCCGTGCTGAAGGTGCTCGGCTCGGAGGCCTTGCAGGAGGCGCTGGATCGGGCCCTGGAGGCAGCCGGGCCCGAGGGACTCATCCACCCCACGCGTACCGCGCCGTACTACCACATGGGCTACGACGACGCCTCCGCCGGCTGGTTCCACCGCTATGCGCGCAGCTTCAGCGGCACCATCGCGGGCGGCACGTCCGAGATCCAGCGCGGCATCATCGCCCAGCGCGTGCTCGGCCTGCCGCGCGGCTGAGCGAGCACCTGCTGCGGCCGGACGGCCAGGATCACACTCCCCATGTCGGGGAATCCCATGTGCCACGAGATCGCCCATATCGAAGTGAGGACGCCCATGGATCAGATCCTGTACGAGGTGACCGACGGCATCGCTGCCATCACGCTCAACCGCCCCGAGGCGGCCAACGCCCAGACGATGGCGCTGCTCGACGAACTCGACGCCGCCTGGACGCGTGCGGCCGAGGACGACGAGGTGCGGGTGATCGTGCTGCGCGCCAATGGAAAGCACTTCTCGGCTGGCCACGACCTCAAGGACCGCTGGCCGGAACCGAAGGACCTGACCCTGGAATGGATCAACAACACTGAGGCGCGGCGCTACTTGGGCTATTCGTTGAGGTGGCGGAATGTGCCCAAGCCGTCGATCGCGGCGGTGCAGGGAAAGTGCATCGCGGCGGGGCTGATGCTGTGCTGGCCGTGCGATCTGATCGTGGCGGCGGAGAACGCGGAGTTCTCGGATCCGGTGGTGCGGATGGGGATCGGTGGGGTGGAGTACCACGGTCATACGTGGGAGTTGGGTGCGCGTAAGGCGAAGGAGATCCTGTTCACGGGGCGGGCGTTGACGGCGGGGGAGGCGGAGCGGGTCGGGATGGTGAACAGGGTGGTGCCGCTGGGGGAGTTGGATGTGGCGGCGCGGGAGTTGGCGGAGCGGATCGCGCGGATGCCGGCGTTCGGGTTGCGGCAGGCCAAGCGGGCGGTGAACCAGACGCTCGATGTGCAGGGCTTCTACTCGGCGTTGCAGTCGGCGTTCGACATCCATCAGACCGGGCACGGCAACGCGTTGAGCGTGGACGGCTATCCGGTCCTGACCCGGCTCGACGAGATGAAGGAGCACATCAAACAGGCATGATCCGCGCGCCCTCGCGACTTGCTCGGTCGGCTGGTCAGGCGTCGCGGGGTCCGGTTGACGCCTATGGCCCGGCCCGTGATGTGGCCGGCGTCCTCGCGCACCGGGAAGACGCAGGGCGCGGCGACCCCTCCGGCTGCCTCGGCCCGCGCACCGGGGACCACCTGGTGAGGTGGTCGACGCCCGGCCGGAACGAACCGCTCCCAGACCTGCGCCAACTCCCCCTGGATCCGCCCGGTCCGCCACCTCCACCGTGAGGCCGTCCGCCCCACGCGGTGACGCTCTTCGTGCGTGGGGTCTCAGCGGGCGCCTGAACTCTGCTCAGCGTGCGTACGTCGTGCCGAACGACTCGAGGAATTCCAGGGTCGCGGTCGCCGACCGGTGCGGACACGACACGACCGTCCACGTCACCCCGGCCTTCTCCAGTGCGGCGAACGCCTCCCGGTGGCGGTCCGCGTCGACAGCCGGATCCGTCAGGCCGTCGTCGTGGTACGAGTACAGCACGTCGACGACGGCGTCATCGCGTCCCGCCGTCGCCGCCGCCTCCCTCACCTCGCCGATGGACCGGGAGAGTTCGGGCAGCGGGCCGAGCGTGGGGGTCCGTGCGGTCGCGCTGAGTTCCGCGCCGCCCGACATCGGCATCCACCCCTGCGCCCGCTGCGCGGCCCGGCGTCGGCTCAGGCGGGAGTTGCCGCCGATCCAGATCGGGATCGGCCGCTGTGCGGGGCGCGGCAGAGCGACCACGTCACGGGCGCTGAAGTGCCGGCCCTCGTAACTGAACGGCTCACCGCTCCAGTGCAGCGGCAGCACGTCCAGGACCTCGTCGAACAGGGCGTTGCGCTCCTCGAAGTCGACGCCCAGAGCATGGTATTCGCCCTTGAGGTACCCGGCCCCGAGCCCCAGGATCAGCCGCCCGCCGGAGAGGCGGTCGAGTGTGGCCGCCTGCTTGGCGAGCAGCAGCGGGTTGCGGTACGGGGCAACGGCCAGATACGTGAGAAGCCGCAGTCGGGTGGTCACGGCGGCGGCGTGGCCGAGCGCGACGAACGGGTCCAGGGTCTGGTGGCCGCCGTGCGTCAGCCAGCGAGCCCCGGGCGCCGGATGCTCACTGAAGGAGAGGCCGGAGAAGCCGAACTCCTCGGCGGCGCGGGCGACGTCGGTGAGTCGGCCGGCGTCCAGCAGGTCGGCGTCCGGCCCGTGCGCCTCCGGGTAGTGAAACAGGAATCGCATCGTCACACATCCTCCGGTTCTGTGCGGATCTGCCGGCTGTACCGGCCCGATGGCGGGTCCGCCGAGGGCGTACCCACGCGAGCGGCTTGACGCACGGGTGGGGTCTCCTCGCCCCGTACGAGCGGCCCGCGGCCCGCGCTCTCAGGCGAAGGGCGACACCAGGTGCGGCAGGTCCGCCGTCGTCAGGATCCCGGCCGGAGCCGCGCAGACCCAAGGCACCGCGTTGACCGCGCGGTTGGCGGTGTACGCGGGGTAGGTGGCGGCAGCGTTCTCGGGAGCCACCGGGAAGCGGATGGACACGTCGAGCGGGGCGTCGCCGTCGACGGTCAACCGCCATCCGTTGTCGCGCAGTTCCCAGTCGCGGTCCAGGTCCTCGGTGCAGTACCAGGTCGCCCGGAACCGCAGGACCGGCCGCCCCGCGCGGGTCCAGGCGACCGTGACGCGTTGAGCGGCGACCGTCCCCGCGTCGAGCACCCCGGCGGCGATCGTGGTCCGAGAGCGCGCGTACGCGAACTCGCCGTGCGCCTCGGAATGTTCGACGGGCAGCCCCAGCGCGTCGGCGACCACGCGCAGCGACGGCGCGAAGCTCGCCCGCAAAGAGGCCAGCCGCGACTGGTCGAACTCCTCCTGCCGGCTGCCGAATCCCATCACCTCGAAGAGAAGCTCCGGCGACGGACGCCGCGACAGATCGGCGAACTCCTCGACCACCATCCCTTCGAGGCGCCGCTGCAGGGACGCGAGCACGAGTGGCAGGGCCTCCGTCACGAACCCGGGGCTGCTGCCGGTGCTGTGAATGCTGCTGCCGCCCTCGTCGCAGGCCGCCTCGACACGGCCGCGCAGAGCCTGGTCCATGGCGGCCGGGTGGTGGAAGTCGGTGCGCGTGGAGACGATGTTGATCCCGGAGGCCAGGAGCGCGCACACGGCGTCCGCGTCGAGTTCGAGCGGCGCGTACAGCACGCAGTCCGGCTTCAGGGCGAGGACGTCGTCGAGTTCGGTCGTGGCACGGACGCCGAGCGGCGCACAGCCGCCCAACTCACCCGCGTCCAGGCCCGCCTTCGCCGCGCTGTGCACGAGGACGCCGACCAGATCGAGCCGGGGATGCTCGGCGGCCCCGCGCAGCGTGCGACTCCCGATGTTGCCGGTCGCCCACTGGACGACGCGATACGTGCGGATCGGCTCCGTCATGCCGGAAACATTACTCTCGCAGAAGGAGAATGTTAATATCGCAGGCCCTGTCGTGCCGAGTGGATCAGGACCACCGTCCCGGCCGGTGGGAACCGTGGTCGTGTGCGATGTATGGATCTCGCCTTCTCTGTCTGAGAGAGTTCAATTCTCATGCATTGGTGAGCATCTCACGAGGAGGTTGGTTCTTCCTATGCCGACGATCCCGGTCACCGCACTCAGGACGATCCCGCGGGAGCTGGCCCAGCGCTATGAGGCGACGGGGCTGTGGACCCGCGAGACCCTCGGAGACCTCCTGACGGAGCGTCTGCGGACGTGCCCCGACACCGAGTTCCGCGTGCACTCGCGGGTACGCCCCTGGTCCGGCACCTTCGGCGACGTGGAGCGGACGGCGCGCCGACTCGCGGCCGGGCTGCGTGAGCGTGGCGTCGGGCCCGGCGACACCATCGCGTTCCAGCTGCCCAACTGGATGGAGGCGGCGGCCGTGTTCTGGGCCTCGGCGCTCCTCGGCGCGGTCGTCGTGCCCATCGTGCACTTCTACGGGCCGAAGGAGGTCGGCTACATACTGCGCTCGACCCGGCCGAGCGCCTTCTTCGCCGCCGAACGCTTCGGCCACCAGGAGTTCCGTCCCGAACTCAGCGCCGCCGTACCGACCGTGGGGGTCGTGGGGCGCGACTTCGACGACCTGCTCGCCGACGAACCGATGGCCGGCACCCTGCCCGTCGACCCGGCGGCTCCCGCCCTGATCGCCTTCACCTCCGGGACCACCCGCGACCCGAAGGGCGTGGTGCACAGCCACCAGACGCTGTTGTGCGAGACGCGCCAGCTGTCGGCGGCCTACCCGCCGGACCGGGGGAAGCAGTTCACCGTGGCCCCGGTCGGCCACTTCATCGGGATGATCAACGCGTTCCTGATCCCGGTGCTCGACGGCTCGCCCGTCAACCTCGGCGACGTTTGGGACCCGGCGCAGGCGCTCGACCTCATCGCGCGCGAGAACCTGGTCGTGGGTGGGGGAGCGACCTACTACATGACGAGCCTGCTCGACCATCCGGACTGCTCCCCGGAGCATGTGGCCAGACTCAAGTACGCGGGGCTCGGCGGCTCCACCGTCCCGTCCGCCGTGACGACTCGTCTGGAGGGGCTTGGGATCACGGCGTTCCGCTCCTACGGCTCGACCGAGCATCCCTCCGTCACCTGGGCCCCGCACGACGGCCCTGCCCGCCTTCGGCTGCACACGGACGGCGCACCGCTCGACGGGGTGGAGCTGCGGCTCGACGAGGACGGCGAGATCCTCACCCGCGGACCCGACCTGTGCCTCGGCTACACCGATCCCGAACTGACCAAGTCGTGTTTCGACGCCGAGGGTTGGTACCGGACCGGTGACATCGGCGTCCTCGACGCGGACGGCATTCTCTCGATCACCGACCGGAAGTCCGACGTCATCATCCGCGGCGGCGAGAACATCGGCGCCCTGGAGGTCGAGGAGGTGCTGCTCGGCATGCCTGGAGTCGCCGAGGCCGCCGTGGTCGCCGCCCCCGACGCCCGGCTGGGCGAGCACGCGGCGGCGGTGCTGCGCATGCTGCCCGGCCGACAGGTCCCGGATCTGGCGGAGTTGCGCGCGCACTTCGAGAGCGCCGGGATGGCCCGCCAGAAGTGGCCCGAGGAGGTGCACGCCGTCGACGATTTCCCGCGCACCGCCAGCGGCAAGGTCAAGAAGTTCGTGCTCCGTAGGGACATTGCCTCGAACTTGCGGTGAGAATATGATTCTCCAAATCAGCCAAGGAGGATTCCATGTCTTCCCGCACTCTGCCCTATCCGCTCTTCGACGCGGACAACCACCTCTACGAGACTCGGGAGGCGCTGACCAGGTACCTCCCCAAGCAGTACGACGGGGCGATCGAGTACGTCGACGTCCGCGGCCGTACGAAAATCGCGATCCGCGGCCAGATCAGCGAGTACATCCCGAACCCGACCTTCGACGTCGTCGCCCGGCCGGGAGCGATGGAGGAGTACTTCAAGCTCGGCAACCCCGACGGCAGGACCCGCCGGGAGATCTTCGGTGAACCGATGCGTTCCATCCCGGCCTTCCGTGAACCGGGGCCGCGGCTGCAGCTCCTCGACGACCTCGGCATCCAGCGCTCCCTGATGTTCCCCACGCTCGCGAGCCTCATCGAGGAGCGGATGAAGGACGACCCGGAGCTGATCCACGCGGTCATCCACGCACTCAACGAGTGGCTTCACGAAACCTGGGGCTTCGTCTACAAGGACCGCATCTTCACGGTGCCCGTGATCACCCTGCCGTACGTGGGCAAGGCCATCGAGGAGCTGAACTGGGTGGTGGAGCGCGGCGCCCGCGCGATCCTCGTCCGCCCCGCGCCCGTGCCGGGCCCGGGCGGTGTCACCCGCTCCTTCGCGCTGCCCGAGTTCGACCCGTTCTGGAAGCGCGTGCAGGAGCTCGGGGTGCTCGTCACCTTCCACTCCTCCGACAGCGGCTACTCCAACTACGCCAACGACTGGGAGGGCGGCACCCGCGAGTTCCTGCCCTTCAAGCCCAACGCGTTCCGGCAGATCGCCGAATGGCGCCCCATCGAGGACGCCGTGGCCTCGATGATCTGCCACGGCATGCTCTCCCGCTTCCCCGAGCTGAAGGTCGCGGTGATCGAGCAGGGTGCCTCCTGGGTGGAGCCGGTGCTGGGCCGCCTTCGCGATGTGTACAAGAAGATGCCGCACGAGTTCCAGGAGAATCCGGTCGAGGTCTTCAAGCGGCACATCCACATCAGCCCGTTCTGGGAGGAGGACATGGCCGCCCTCGGCGACCTCATCGGCATCGAACGCGTCCTGTTCGGCTCCGACTACCCGCACCCGGAGGGTCTCGCGGACCCCGTCACGTACGTGGACTTCCTCGGCAAGCTCGATGACACCGACAAGGCGAAGGTGATGGGTGGCAACCTGGCCCGCCTGATGGCCCCATGAGTGCCGCCGGCCCCCTGAAGTGGCGCAGCATCCCCGAGATGGCACTCAGCGCCGCCGACCGGTTCGGCGACGCGGAGGCCGTCGTCGACGGTGAGCTGCGCCTCACGTTCCGCGAACTCGCCGAGCGGATCCGGGTCGCCGCGGGCGCCTACGCAGGCGGGCTCGGCATCCGCAAGGGCGACCGGGTGGCGCTGTGGGCCCCCAACTCGGCCGCCTGGATCGTCGCGGCCTTCGGTCTCACGGCCGCCGGGGGCGTCCTCGTACCGGTGAACACCCGGTTCAAGGACGCCGAGGCGCACGACATCGTGCGCCGCAGCGGAGCCAAGGCGGTACTGGTTCAGAACGGCTTCCTGGACCGGGAGTTCACCGGACCCGAGGGCATCCCGGTGATCGACGTGACGTCCGGATTCCTCGCCTCGGGCAGCGCGTTCGAACGAGAGGTGGACGAGGACGACATCGCCGACATCGTCTTCACCTCGGGCACCACGGGCCGCCCCAAGGGCGTCATGACCACCCACGGGCAGACACTGCGCCTGTACGACGAGTGGTGCGAACTGGCCGGTCTGCGGCAGGGCGACCGCTATCTCATGGTCAACCCGTACTTCCACATCTTCGGCTACAAGGCGGGCCTCGTGGCCTCGTTCCTGCGCGGCGCCACGATGCTGCCGGTCCCCGTGTTCGACACCGACGTGGTGCTCGACCTGGTCGAGCGCGAGCGCGTGACGGTCCTGCCCGGGCCGCCCACCCTCTACCACTCGCTGCTTCAGGCCCCGCCGGGGCGCGACCTGTCCTCCCTGCGCGTCGCGGTCACCGGCTCGGCCGACATCCCCGTCGAGCTCGTGCACCGTGTCACCACCGAACTCCCGTTCCGCCACCTGATGACGGGCTACGGCCTCACCGAAGCGGGCACGGTGTCCGCGTCCCGGCCGGGCGACCCGTACGAGGCCGTCGCCACGACGGTGGGCCGACCGTGCGAAGGCTTCGAGGTGCGCATCGCCGACGACGGCGAGGTACTGGTGCGCGGCTACGCGGTGATGCGCGGCTACCTCGACGACCCCGCCGCCACCGCCGAGGCCATCGACCCCGACGGCTGGCTGCACACCGGCGATCTGGGCGAGCTCGACGAGGAGGGACGGCTGCGGATCGTCGGACGCAAGAAGGACATGTTCATCGTCGGAGGCTTCAACGCCTACCCCGCCGAGGTCGAGGGTTTCCTGCTCGAACATCCCGCGGTGGCCCAGGCCGCGGTCATCGGCGTGCCCGACGACCGGATGGGCCAGGTCGGCAAGGCCTTCGTGGTGACACGCGAACCGGTGACCGCCGACGAACTCATCGACTGGAGCCGGGAGCGGATGGCCGGGTTCAAGGTGCCCCGCCACATCGAGTTCCGCGACGCGCTTCCCCTGGGAGCCACCGGCAAGGTCCTCAAGGACCAGCTGGTCCAGGGCACGCCGACGCACGAGCAGGAGCCTCGACTCCCATGACGAAAGCCGCCGTTCGCACCCGGTCCGGCCTGCCCCGCACACCGTGACCGCCGACCGTGAGGACTGAAACCAATCATGCGTATCGGAGTGATGTCCGGCCCCGAGCGGGGCGACACCGCGCGCAAGGCCGCCCGCATGCTCGACGACGTGCGGTGGGCGGAGGAGGCCGGCTTCGACACGGTGTGGGTGCCACAGGTGCCCACCGACTTCGACGCGCTGACCGCCATCGCTCTCATGGGATCGGTGACCTCGCGCATCGAGCTGGGCACGGCCGTCGTGCCGGTCCACGCCCAGCACCCCGTCGCCCTGGCCCGCCAGGCCCTGTCCGTGCACGCCGCCGCCCAGGGGCGCCTCGCACTCGGCGTCGGCGCCTCGCACCACTGGATCGTGAAGGACATGCTCGGCCTGCCCTACGAGAAGCCGGCCGCGTACACCCGTGACTATCTCGACGTGCTCAACCCGGCCGTCGGCGGGACGAGTTCGGTGGACGTCGAGAACGCCACCTTCACGGTCCACAATCCGCTCGGCCTCGCACCGGTCGCGCCACTGCCCGTCCTGGTCGCCGCGCTCGGCCCCGTCATGCTGCGCATCGCGGGGGAGCGGGCCGACGGGACCGTGCTGTGGATGGCCGACGAACGCTCCGTCGCCGACCACGTGGTGCCGCGCATCACCAAGGCCGCACAGGACGCCGGGCGCCCGGCGCCGCGGATCGTCGCCGGTATCCCCGTCTGCCTGTGCCGCCCCTCCGAGGTCGACGCCGCGCGCGAGCGCGCCAACCGCATCCTCGGCGAGGCAGAGATCTCGCCCAACTACCAGCGCCTGCTGGAGTACGGCGACGCGCGCGACGTCGGCGATCTGTGCGCGGCAGGCGATGAGGTGGCGATCAGGGCCCGCTTCCAGCGGTTCGCCGACGCGGGCGTGACCGACCTGTCCGTACGGCTGCTGCCCATCGGAGAGGGGCGCGACGAACTGGTCGCGTCGAAGCGCAGGACCCGTGAAACGGTGGCTGCCATCGCCGCGGACCTGCGGTGAGCGCCCGCCCGCCGAAGGGCACTTGGCGCCGTTCGTCACGCACGACGGCTTCTGGCGGACCTTCGCAGCGAAGGCCGGTATCGACGAGCCCGCCTTCGCGTCGTCCCAACCCCCGCTACTCGCCGGATTCCGTGGGCGCACTCTCGTTCTCGTACCGGCTGAGAAGGTTCTCCACAAAGGCGTGGGTCTCCGCGTGCCGGGTCGACATGCCCATGGTCGTCTCCATCGTGAGGGTCCTGCCGAGCGCGTTGGTGAGCATCTGGAGCACCGCCGGGGACATCCCGGGTGGCAGTTCCACGCCGGTCTCCGCGAGCCTGCGGGTGAGGGCCTCGACCTGGGCCTCCCGGTAGCGCTCCGCGTGGGCGGCGAGTTCGGCGCGGATCGACTTGCGGTGATTGGCCAGCGCGGTGAACTCCGTGGTGAGCGCGTTGCCGGGATGGCTGTTGAGCTTCCACAGCGTGCGCAGTGGCTGGGGGCCGTCGAGGGCGCGGACCACGCGCTCCAACTCCCGGTCCGCGCGCCGCCGCAGTACGGCGAGAAACAGGTCGTCGAGCGCACGGAAGTAGTACAGGACCAGCGCCGGGGCCACCTCGGCCTCACGCGCCACCCGCCGTACGCCGACGGCCGCGTACCCCTCCTCCAGCATCAGCCGCTCCGTGATGTCGAGCAGCAGCAGGCGCGTCTTGGAGTTCTCGGTGCCCATTCGGCGAGGTGCGGCAGTCATGCGGTCATTGTGCTTGACGGTCACGAAGCGCGGGTGTTAAACAGTCGTTCAGCACCTTGGTTGAACACTCGTTCAGCGCGTGGCGCGCTCGACGCGCCTTCCTCATCCCCGTCCCCGTACTTGATTCCGCGTACTCAACACCGTGCACCACCTTCACCAGGAACGAGGTACTCCATGCCCGGACGAGTAGAAGGCAAAGTGGCGTTCATCACGGGAGCGGCGCGTGGCCAGGGGCGCAGCCACGCCGTGCGGCTCGCCGAAGAGGGCGCCGACATCATCGCCGTCGACGTGTGCAAGCAGCTCGACGGCGTCACGTTCGCGATGTCGACACCGGAAGACCTGGACGAGACGGTCGAGCAGGTGCAGAAGCTGGGCCGGCGCATCCACGCCGTGCAGGCCGACGTACGTGACCTCCAGGCGCTCAGTACCGCCGTGGCCGACGGCGTGGAACGGTTCGGACGCCTGGACATCGTCTGCGCCAACGCGGGGCTCGGCAGCGACGGCTCGCGGATGCACGAGATGGACGAGAAGACCTGGCGCGACATGATCGACGTCAACCTCACCGGCGTGTGGTTGACCGCCAAGGTCTCCATCCCGCACATCATCGCGGGTGGCAGGGGCGGCTCGATCGTCCTGACCAGCTCCGTCGGCGGCCTGCGGGGTCACGCCAACATCGGGCACTACATCGCCGCCAAGCACGGCGTCGTGGGCCTCATGCGCACGCTTGCCTGGGAGCTCGGCGAGCACAACATCCGCGTCAACTCGGTCCACCCGACCCAGGTCAACACTCCCATGGTCATGCACGACAGGACGTACAGGATGTTCCGCCCGGACCTGGAGCACCCCACCATCGACGACTTCGCCGCCGTGTCGCAGGGAATGCACCTCCTGCCCACGCCCTGGGTCGAGCCGCGCGACATCAGCAACGCCATCCTCTATCTCGCCTCGGACGAAGGCCGCTACGTCACGGGCAGCACACAGACCATCGACGCGGGGGCCATGCTCAAGTAACCACCGGCACGGATGCGGGGCCGACATGACTGTCGGCCCCGCACTCGCATCGGTCGGGCCGCCGCAACATCCGGACGGCGTACGGTCATTGAGGCTTGGCAGCCCAGGCCGCTTCCACCGCGCCCGCGAGCGCGTCGCCCTTCGCGAAGCCGTAGTAGACCGCGAACTGGAGCACGATCTCGTCCATCTCGTCCTTGGTGAGGTCGCCGGAGTGCAGCGCCGACGCGACGTGCGTACGCAGCGGGACGGGGGAGTCGTCGAGGGCGACGCTCGCCACCGTGATGATCCGGCGTTCGCGGCGGCCGAGGCCGGGGCGCTGCCAGACGTGGCCGAAGACAAAGCCCAGGATGCCCGCCTGCCGGTACGGCGAGTTCGGCGGCGGGGCCGGGGTGAGATTGACGTCGATGAACTCGCGCGCGCCGAGCTCCAGGCGCTTCTCGTGGTCCTGCGGGCCGAGCGAGTTGTTCGTCAACTCCGGCCAGGGAGGGGCCTCTTCGCCGCGCTCCCGGTGTATGCGGTCCCACTGGCGGGCGATGGCGCCTTCGACGTGCGACGCCTTGGGCCAGCCGCAGTAGACCGCGAAGTGCAGCACGAACTCCAGCATCTCCTCCAGCCCGATGTCGCCGCTCGCGAGAGCCGCGTACACGTGCTGCTCGATCGGCTCGGGGGAGTCGGCGGCGGCCACACAGGTCAGGGTGACCCAGCGGCGGTCGCGCCGGCTCAGTCCCGGGCGCGCCCACACGTCGCCGTAGAGGAAGTCGCGTGCGGCGCGGCCGAACGGTGTGTCCGGTGACGGGAGTTCGCGCTGGGTGGTGGCCATGACTTCGGGGAAACTGCTCATCGTCGGCTCCTGACGGTCACGCGCGGATGAAGACGTTCTTGGTCTGCAGGAACTCGTACAGGCCCTCCTTGCCGCCCTCGCGGCCGTGCCCGCTGTGCTTGTAGCCGCCGAACGGCGCGCTCGCCGGCTGCCCGGACGCCCCGTTGACGTGCACCGTGCCCGCCTGGAACCGGGGAACCAGGCGCTGCACCCGAGTCACGTCCCGTGTGTAGAGCACCGCTCCGAGTCCGTACGGGGTGGAGTTCGCGAGCTCCACCGCCTCGTCCTCGGAGTCGAAGGGGATGACGCAGAGCACTGGTCCGAACACCTCGTGCCGGGCCACCTCGCTGCCGGGATCCACGTCGGCCAGGACGGTCGGTTCGACGAAGTAGCCGCCCTGGACCTGAGCCGGAAGGCTGCTCGGGATGACGGCGTGGCCGCCGGCGACGACCCTGCCGCTGTCCGCTGCCTGGTCGATCACCCCGAGGATCCGGTCCCTGGCCGCCGGGCCGATCACAGGGCCGAGCGTCGTCGTCTGTGCGAAGGGGTCGCCGACGGTCACAGCGGCGGCGGCGGCCGCGGCGGCCCGCACGACCTCGTCGTAGACGTCGCGGTGGACCAACAGGCGCGTACTGAGGTTGCAGCCCTGTCCGGCGAGGGTCATGCACGAGCGGACCGTCTCGGCGACGGCCGCGTCGAGGTCGGCGTCGGGGAACACCACGCTCGCGGTCTTGCCACCGAGTTCCAACAGGACCGGCTTGAGGGTGTGGCGTGCCGCGTCGAGGATCTTCTGCGCGGTCGGAATGCCGCCGGTGAACGAGATCATGTCGACGTCCGGGTGTCGCACCAGGTGATCACCGGCTTCCGGACCACCCGGCAGGATGTGCATGACGCCGGGCGGCAGCCCTGCCTCCAGGGCGATCTCGCCGAACCGCGCCACGGCGAACGGTGCCAGGTCGGGCGACTTGACCACGACACAGTTGCCCGCCGCGAGCGCCGGGGCGATCTTCATGCCGGTCGACATGACGGGGCCGTTCCAGGTGAGGATGATGCCGACCACGCCGTACGGCTCGGGGACGGTGTAGCCGAGGCCCGGCACCATGACCGGGTTCGACGGGCTCGTCAGGCCCTCGATCTTGTCGGCCCAGCCCGCGTAGTAGCCGAACCAGCCGGCGCACAGATGGGCGAGCGCCGACGACAGCGTCAGCGGCGCGCCGATCTCCAGGGTGGTGAGCCGGCCGAGGTCCGGGACGTGCTCGAGCATCAGCTCCTCGATCCGCTGGAGGATGCGGCGGCGCAGCGCCGGGGACATCGCCCGCCACTCGGGGTGGGCGGCCCGTGCGGCGGCCACGGCATCGTCGACCTCCTGCGGGCCGCTCAGCAGAACGGAGCCGTTGACGTGGCCTGTCGCGGGGTTGATGTGGTCCACCGCGCCGACGGAGGTCTTGTTGCGCCAGGTGCCGTCGATGAGGGGGCCGGTGAGGCCGAGTTCGGCGGTCGTGGGCGAGGGAGTCGAGGTCGTGGTCATGTCGGAGCCGCCTTCGTCTGGTACGGGTTCTGGGGGCGGGTGCGCGGGGGCGTCGGGCACTCGGCGGGGGCGTGCCTCGGGACGACGAACACCTTGCGTGCTCGGGCCGGGGGGTCGCTCGCTGTGCCGGGCCGGTTCGGACGTGGCGCCGCAATGGTTCGGGCACGGCGCCGCAGTGCTCTCAGAGCCGGGTGACCCAGCCGCCGTCGACGCTGATCGTCTGGCCGTTGATCCATTCACCGGCGGGCGAGGCCAGCAGGAGCAGCGTGCCGAGCAGGTCCTCGGCGGGTGCCTGCTTCTTGCCAGGGATGGCGGAGCCGAGCGCGGCGCGTGCGGGATGGTCGGCGGGCAGGCTCTTGAACCCGGGTTCGTTCTCGACGAGGCCCGGCGCGATCGCGTTGACGTTGATGCCCAGCGGGCCCAGCGAACGGGCAAGCCCCACCGTCACGTTGACCAGTGCCAGCTTGCTCGCCCCGTAGACGCCGCCGCCCATGAACGCCCCGGCCGACACCTGGTTGATGATCCGCCCGCCGCCGCGCTCCACCATCGACGCCTTCACCGCGCTCGCGCAGACGATCGCGCCGAACACATTGACCCGCATGACCCGATCGAACCACTCACCCGGCAGTTCGAGGAGATCCACCTGTGGGATGTCCGCCATCAGCGCCGCGTTGTTGACCAGGATGTCGATCCCGCCGAACGCCTCGCAGGCCCGCGCGGACATGGCGGCGGCCGAGGCGCGATCCGTGATGTCGACAGGCACACCCAGTGCGTGCAGCCCGTCGGAGACGAGGGACTTGGCGGCCCGGTCTGCGCCCTCGGCGTCGAGGTCGCCGATCACGACCTGCGCCCCGGCCTCGGCGAGAGCCCGGGCGTAGACCTGGCCGATGGCTCCGGCGCCACCGGTGACGACGGCCACCTTGCCGTCGAGACGCATACGGTCGAGGGGGTTGCTCATGGCGACCTACCTTCTTCAGTGCGGGTCCTACGTCGGTCGGGACGGATGCCTGGACGGAAACTGGGACAGATACAGGTCGACGTCCGCGCCCAGGGCGCGCAGTTCGTCGGCGGCTTCGGGCGCGGTGAGCAGCAGGAACCGGTCCTCGCTGACGCCGTCGGCGAGCAGCTCGCCCACCGACTCGGCGTCCACGACGGGGAACGCCGGCCCTTGCGGCGGCGCCGGTTCTCCGTAGAAGGCGATCTGCTCGACGATGTTCGTGGCGACCCCGGCCGGGCACAGACACGTGACCCCGACACCGCGCGGTCGCAGATAGAGGGCGAGCGCCTCGGACAGGCCGACGAGCGCGTGCTTCGTCGCCGTGTACGGCAGCCGGTCGAAGCCGTAGGGCAACAGGCCCGCCGTGGAGGCGGTGTTGACCACGTGCCCCGAGCCCTGTTCCAGGAGCAGCGGCAGGAACACCAGGTTGCTGCGCACCACGCCCAGCAGATTCACGTCGATCACGCGCTGCCACGCGTCGAGCGGGATGTCCTCGACGGGACCGACGGCCAGGATCCCTACGTTGTTCATCACCAGGTCGACGCGTCCGAACCGGCCAAGGGCCAGATCCCGGACAGCCACGAGATCCTCGACGCGGGTGACGTCGCAAGGGGCCGCGACAGCCGGGCCGCCGAGTTCGCCGGCCACGGCGCGCGCACGCTCGGCGTCGAGATCGGTGACCACCACCCGCGTGCCGCGTCGCGCGAAGGCGTGCGCGGCGGCCCGCCCGATCCCGCTGCCCGCGCCGGTGACCACGGCGACGGCATCGTGCAGATCCACGCTCATCGAACGACCAATCCTTGGAAGGGACGTGTCCTTGCCGGGACTTGGGAGGTAGGTGACCTTGGCGGGACTCGCCGGAACCGGCGAACCTCGTGACTACGGATGGAGTGGCAGGGCAGCTTCGTACGGCATCGGCGTGTCGAGTGCGCCCAGCGTCGCCGCGGACACCGGGGCCGCGAGGAACCCGACGACACCGTCGAGGAGATCGCCCACATGGACGGCGTACGGCAGCACCCGCTCGTCGCGGGCGCGGCTCTGCTCCCGCTCCGCCCCCACGTGCACGCTGAAGGCCGTTGCCTGGGCGATGCGGTGCGCCCGCAGTGGCTCGGGAACACCAGGGAGCAGCGCGCCCACCCGGGCACGGAAGCGGTGGGTGGGCGCAAGCAGCTCGGGGGAGAGGTGAGCGAGAACGTCCCGGCGGCCGTGCTGCTGCAGCTTCGCCACGAAACTCAGGTAGCGGCTGCCCTCCCGCTCGCTCTGTTCGAGCGCCGGCACGAGATGACACTCCACCCAGGACCTGAGGTCGTTCGGGCACCGCTCGGCGACCAGTGCGTCACGCCGTGCGTTGAGATCCCGAAGCCGGTACTCGAAGATCGCCTGGACCAGACGCTCCTTCGAGCCGAAGTGATATTGCACCGCAGTGTTGTTGCCGTTCCCGGCGGCCGCGCTGATCTGTCGCAGGGACGCCCCGTCGAGCCCGCGCTCGGCGAACAGCCGCTCCGCGGCCAGGGCGATCTGTTCCTTGACGGTCGAGGACGTCACGACATACCACCCCCTCGCAGAGGTAGGTTGCGCAGAGGTTAGTTGCGCATGAAAGAGAATCGCATTTCCGTTCAGCGGGAATCGAAGCATGGACACGAGGGGAAGTCAACTGCCTTAAACGCGCGCGGTGACCTCGTCCACCAACCCCCACGCCCGGGCCTCACGCGCCGTCAACACCGTGCCCGACAGGGCGAGATAGGCGGTCCTGTGGCGGCCGATCCGGCGGGGGAGACCGGCCGTGCCGCCGGCGCCCGGGATCAGCCCCATGGCGACCTCGGGCAGCTGGATGCGGGTGTCCGAGGCGGCCACGACCCGGCCGGCGAACGACGCGAGTTCGATGCCCGCGCCCACGCACGCGCCGTGCAGATGGGCGGTGACCCGGTCCGCGCAGCGCGCCACCAGGGCGGCCGGGCTGCGCTCGACGCGGATCCGGTGGGCGCGGGCGGGGTCGCGCGAGGTGCCGAACTCGGTGAGGTCTCCGCCACTGCAGAAGGCGGGACCGTTGCCCCGCAGGTCGACCCGGGCCACCGAGGGGTCGGCGTCGGCGACCGTCAGGGCCTCGCACAAGGCGTCCCTGGTCGCCGCGTCGACCGCGTTGCGCACCCAGGGGCGGTCGAGGGTGACGGTCAGCCGGTCGCCGTCGCGGTCCAGGCGCACCGGCCGCGCGGCGGGTCGGGCGGTGCCGCGTGGTGCCGTCGCGAGCCAGTGCCGGAACACCGCGCCGGCCTGCAGCACGGAGTAGGCGAGCGACTCGGCGACGAGGCGCTCCGGCACGCTCAGGTTCCGCCCCAGGCGCAGGACTTGGACCAGCGCGAGCGCCGCGTCGGCGCGCTCCTCCACCAGCTCACACAGGCGGGATGCGGTCCTACGGGGGTCGGCGCAGGACACCCAGGGGCGCGGCGCGTCCGGTGCGCCGGTCAGGAGCACGTCGTACGCCTTTGCCGCGACGTCGACGGGCCGTGCGGCGCAGCCGATGACGACGGAAGGCCGCGCCTCGAAGGGGGTGTCCCTCGCCGCGCGGTTGAGGGCGCGGTCGTGGGCGTGGGTGTGGTCGAGGTCGACGAGTTCACAGGGAGTCCCCATGCGGGCCGGTGCTCCGTTCGCCGTTCAGATCCACCGAGCGGTCCTCCCGTCAGGGTCTCCCGTTCGCGTCGGCGCGAGTGTAATTTGTCGAGCGACTTCGCAGAAGGGCGGTTGCCGGATTGGAGAACGCTGCTCTTTATGTACCTGGGGCCGACGTTGCCGGGACTGACGTTGCCGGGGCCGACGCGCCCGGGGCCGACGTACCCGGGGGAGGAAGCGATCGCCTCGGATGGGCCGGCACAGGGGCGCGGCTCCTGGACGGTCCGCTGCGGCCCCTTGTCGGCGTCGCCAGTGAACTCGCCGCGCTCACCGGCGTTCCGGTCGACCTCGATACCGAGCTGTTCCTGCGGGCCCGGCTCGCGGGTTTCGCGCCGCCGGGGCGCACGTCGGCCGGTGGTTCCTGCCGTCTGCTGCGGGCCGCCGACGGCTGGGTGGCCGTCAACCTGGCACGACCCGACGACCACGCGTGCCTGCCCGCACTCCTCAACCTGCTGGGCGGTGCGCGGGAGTTGACGGACGCGGTCGCCGCGCGCCCAGCGGCGGAGACCGTCCGGCATGCCCAACTCCTGGGCGTGGCCGCCGCCGTCCTCGCATCCGAGCGGCACCGCCGTGCGCCCGTCCACCGCGCACTGGTCGGGCCCGCAGGCGAGGCGCGGACGCCCGACGGAGTGCGCGTCGTGGACTTCTCGGCGCTGTGGGCAGGCCCGCTGTGCGCGCGCCTGCTCGGCCTCGCGGGCGCCGAGGTGTTGAAGGCGGAGAGCGCGACACGGCCCGACGGCGCGCGTCGCGGCAACCCCGCCTTCTACCAGCACCTGCATCACGGCCACCGCGCTGTCGTCCTCGACTTCGCCGACCCGGACGCCATGCGTGCCGCGGTGGCCGAAGCCGACGTCGTGATCGAGGCATCCCGGCCGCGCGCCCTGCGCCGCGCCGGACTCGATGCGCAACGGTTCCTCGCCGCGCGGCCCGGCCGGGTGTGGGTGAGCATCACCGGATACGGGCGCGACGACGACCGGATCGCCTTCGGCGACGACGCGGCGGTGGCGGGCGGGCTCGTGGCGCGGCCGTCCGGCGGCAGGGACCCCGCGTTCCTCGGCGACGCTCTCGCCGACCCTGTCACCGGGCTCTACGCGGCCCGCGCCGCCGTCCGGTCGCTGCGGGACGGGGGCGGGCACCTCGTGGACGTCGCCATGGCGGCGTGCGCGGCGGAACTCGCCGGGGCCGGGCGGTGCCTGAACTCTCCGGTGCCGGGCGGCTCGACGGGCCGGGGTGGCAAGTGCCCGTGCTGATCAGGGATGTGGAGGTCGAGGCGCAGGGCCGGGTCGACGTACGGGTGGCGGCCGGGCGCGTGGTGGAGGTCGGCGCGCGCCTCGGCGGGCGTACGGGGATCGACGGGCGGGGCGGTGCGCTGCTGCCGGGTCTGCACGATCACCACGTGCACCTCGCCGCACTGGCCGCCGAGTCGGCTTCGGTGCGGGTCGGGCCGACGGACGTGCCGGGATCCGAGGGACTGGCGAAGGCGCTTGGGGCCGGGGCACCGGGGGAGTGGGTGCGGGCCGTCGGCTATCACGAGAGCGTCGCGGGCGCCCTGGACCGTGCGGCACTCGACGCTCTCGTCGCCGACCGGCCGGTGCGGGTGCAGCACCGCAGCGGCGAGCTGTGGGTGTGGAACGGGGCCGCGCTGCGCGCCGCGGGCCTTGACGACACAGGGGACGGCAGGTTCTGGCGGTCGGACGAGCGCCTGCGCGCCGGGCTCCCGCCAACTCCCCTGGATCTGAAAGGAGTCGGGCGTCGGGCCGCCGCCCGCGGCGTCACCGGGTTCACCAACGCCGACCCCCACCCCGCCGCCGGCCTGCGCGCACTCCTGCGGTCCCTGCCGCAACGCCTCACCGTCCTGGGCCTGGACCGTGCCGCCCCCGTGAAGATCCGCCTGGACGACCTCACGCTGCCCACCCCCGACGACCTGGCGGGGAGCGTCATGCGGGCCCGGCCCCGCCCCGTCGCCGTCCACTGCGTCACCCGCGTCCAGCTCTTCGTGACCCTGCTCGCCCTCGACGAGGTGGGCAGCGTGCCCGGCGACCGCGTCGAGCACGGCGCCGTGATCCCCGCCGAAGCCCTGGACTGGCTGCGGCGGCTCGGCGTCACCGTGGTCACCCAGCCGCACTTTCCGGTGGAGCGGGCGGCCGCGTACGAGACGGACGTGGCCCCCGACGACAGGCCTCACCTGTATCGCTGCGGCACGCTCGCCGCGGCCGGGATCCCCGTCGCCGCCGGCACGGACGCCCCGTACGGGACGGCGGACCCCTGGGAGGTGATGCACGCGGCCGCCGGGCGGCAGGGGCCCGAAGGCCTGACCCCGCGTGCCGCGCTCGGTCTCTTCCTGGGCGATGCGCTCGCTCCGGGCGGCCCGCCGCGCACGGTGGCGCCGGGCGCCGCAGCAGATCTGTGCCTGCTCCACGTACCCCTGCGAGAGGCGATCAAGGAGTTGTCCGCGGATTGCGTACGGGCGGCGTTCGTGGGCGGCCGGGCCGTCTGACGCGTCAGCTGTCGAGGCCGTCGAGGTCCAGCCGTTCCCGCCGGTCCACCCGCGCCGCCGCGCGTGCGAAAGCGCACACGTGGCGCTCCATGCGGCGCTTCGCCCCCGCCTCGTCCCGCTCCCGGATCGCCTTGGTGACCCGCGCGTGGGCCCGGACGGTGACCTGGCGGATGTCGTCGTCCAGGAAGTGCTCGATGTCCGTGGCCGAGTAGATCGAACTGGCCAGGGCGCTCATGAAGCCGATCAGCAGCTCGTTGCCCGACGCGCGGGCCACGACCGTGTGCCACCGGACGTTGCCGCGCAGGAACCTCGGGACGTCTCCGGCGTCTCCGGCGCCCACCAACTCCTGGTGTGCCGAGTCGAGTTGGGACAGGTCGTCCTCGGTACGGCGGGCGGCGGCGAGTGCGGCGCAGGCGGGTTCGACGGCCTCGCGTGTCTCGTGCAGTGCGTCGAGCCGGATGCGTTGGCCCCGGATTACCAACTCGACGGCACCGGCGAGGGATTCGTGGTTCGGGCGGTGTACGAACGCGCCGCCGCCCCGGCCCGGTCTGATCCGCAGCAGCTTCTCCACCTGCAGGATGCGCAGTGCCTCGCGAACCGTGGCGCGGCTCAGCCCCGTCCGCTCCACCAACTCCCGCTCCGGAGGCAGCGCCGAGCCCTCGGCGAGCTCTCCGGCGAGGATGCGTTCCCGTATGTCGGCCGCCAGTACGTCGGCCGCCTTCGGGACGCTGAGCGCGGTGAAACGCGGCCCGGCGACGGGAGTTGCGCTGTTCTCGGGGGCCACGGGCATCCAGTCCATCCAGTTCATCCAGGCGTCGCATGCGGGGCGGGGCTCAGTAACTCCTCGGCAGGCCGAGGGTGTGCGAGCCGAGGTAGTTGAGGATCATCTCCTGGCTGACCGGGGCGATCTTCAGCAGGCGGGCCTCCCGGAAGAACCGGGCGACGGCGTACTCCTCCGCGTACCCCATGCCGCCGTGGGTCTGCAGCGCCCGGTCGGTGGCGTCGAACCCGGCGTCCGCGCACAGGTACTTGGCGGTGTTCGCCTCGCGCCCGCACGCGCGGCCGTTGTCGTACAGCCAGGTCGCCTTGCGCAGTACCAACTCGGCGGCGTCGAGCCGGGCGAGGGAGTCCGCGAGCGGGAACTGCAGCCCCTGGTTCATGCCGATCGGCCGGCCGAAGACCTCCCGCTCGTTGCCGTACCGCACCGCTCGCTCCAGCGCGACCCGCCCGATCCCCAGCGCCTCGGCGGCGATCAGCATCCGCTCCGGATTGAGCCCGTCCAGGATGTACCTGAAGCCCTGACCCTCCTCGCCGACCCGGTCGGCGACGGGCACGCGCAGCCCGTCGATGAACAGTTCGTTGGAGGTCACGGCGTTGCGCCCCATCTTCGCTATGGGCCGGACGTCGATGTGCGCGCGGTCCAGGTCGGTGAGGAACAGCGTCATGCCGTCGGTCTTCTTCTTCACGTCGTCGGCGCGTGTGGTGCGGGTGAGGAGCAGGATCTTCTCCGACTCCATGGCCTTGGAGATCCACACCTTGCGCCCGTCGACGACGTAGTGGTCGCCGTCGCGGCGCGCGAAGGTGGTGATCCGCGTGGTGTCCAGACCGGCTCCCGGCTCGGTGACGCCGAAGCACACGTGCAGATCGCCGGTGGCGATGCGCGGCAGCGTGCGCTGCTTGAGTTCCTGCGAGCCGTGCACGACCACGGGGTGCATGCCGAAGATGCTCAGATGGATCGCGCTCGCCGCGTTCATGCCGCCGCCCGACCGGGCGACCTCCTCCAGCAGGAGCGTGGCCTCGGTGATCCCGAGCCCGTGGCCGCCGTACTCCTCCGGAATCGTCAGACCCAGCCAGCCGCCGTCGGCGACGGCGGCGTAGAACTCGGCCGGGAACTCGTGCTGTTGGTCCTTGCGCATCCAGTAGTCGTCATCGAAGTCGCGGAGCAGCCCCGCGACGGCCTTGCGGATCGTCTCCTGGTCCTCGGTCAGCTGGAAGTCCACGTGCGGTACACCTCCGAGACGCCTGAGCGTCCTCGACGAACCCGAAACATGCCAAAGGTCAGACCGAAACGTACAGTGCGGTGCCTGTTCTCAACAGGGGTCCGGCAGTAAGCCAACTCCCGCCGGGTGCGGGGCACGTGCGTTGCGCTCCTTGCGGGGCCCGACAGTCGTCGCTGCGATGGTGTCCCCGCCGAGTGGTGCAGCCGGTCGAGGTTCGTGAACGCGCGGGTGCAGTGCCTTGACTCTCGTCGACATCGCCGCTGCGCTCGCCGTGGCACCCGGTGACCTCATCAACCACCTGACGCAGGGCCGCTCCGGCGAGATCCCGGAGTAGCGCCCGAACCGGCCAGCAGCTTCGCGAGGGCCTCAGCAGTGGCCCGGCAGGCCGCCGTGGTGCCGCGTCGGCGGCGATGGCGGTCAGGAAGGCAAGGGAGTCGATGTCGCCGGCCGCGTCCGCACCAGCTTGGATCTGCTGCAGGAACCGGGCCCGCGGCCACCGCACGATCTTCAGGAGTCCACACAACCCCCGATGATCACGCGGTGGTTGTACCCGTTCCCGGCCGACCTTGACACGAGATCATGAAGCTGGACCGCAGTGCTAGGTCAGGACCAACCAGCGTCGGCCGTCGATGAGCTCTCGTGCCGCATCGAGGTGGCCGGCGTGGCATGCAGTCTCGGTGATGACGTGCAACAGGACGTCGCGCAGGGTGTGCAGATGCGGTTCGCCGAACAGGTCGTGAGGCCACCACGCCAGGACGCCGTCAGCAGGAGTGGTGGTGATGACGGTGTCGGAGAGTTCTGCCTCCTGCCGGTATCCGTCGAGCACGTCGTCGGCCCGCGCTTCCGGAGCCACGTTCCAAGCTTCGTCGCCGCTCGTCAGGCCGCGGATGATCTCCTCGTCCCCGGCGACAACCGCACGGAACCAGAAACGTTCAACGTCCAGCGCAAGGTGCTGGACCAGCCCCAGGCAGTGCCATCCGGATGGCAGCACCGGCCGTCGCAGAGCCTCCGTGTCGAGCCCGTCAAGGATGCCGAGAACGTGGCGGCGCTGCCCGGCCAGGACCCGAAGAAGCGCCCTGACCTCATTATCCGGAGCCGTTTCGCTCGTATTTTCGGTCACGGGCACCCAGGATTCCCCAACTCCTGCGGTCATGCAGGGAGTTCTCCGATATCCGGGACACACAATCAACGGCAGGCCAGCGGAAGCGTGGACGCGAGCAGCATCCGACAACATCTGCCGCTCCAGGGACACGTCGCCGTAACGACTTGCCGCACCCTCCAGCCATGGATCACGAAACCGTACTGGAGTACTGGGCCCGGAAAGCTGGCTCCGCGCCGAAGTCGATGCCGTCCGCGCTGAGCTTTTCGGTCGCCACCTCGCCCGGCACTGGCTCTGGAGCAGTTGTGGTCACCGAAGCCCCCGGCCCGGCTCACCAACCTGCCGACCCCAGGCTGATCAGCAGGCTTGCCCGCCCCTGCGAACCCGCGCCACCCGGCCGGGGCCGTGGAGCCCGGCGCCCACTCGGCGCGACAGCCGGGCCCTCCCGCTGACCACCGCCGGCCCAACAAGCGGATAGGGCCCGCGAGTTGACCTGACAAGCCGTCATGCAGGATCGAGCTTCAAAGGTGGAATTTACGGTTGCTCCGCTTTGTCGGTCGGCGGTCCACACACATCACCGACGAGTGAGCGGAACCATTGGTGTGCGGGGTGGTTGTGGAGCCGTTCGTGCCAAATGAGTTTGTAGCTCAGCTTCTCGGTTTCGAAGGGCAACGGGCAGGTCGCCAACTCGTGCTGCGCGATGAGTGCTCGGCCGTGCCCGTCGATGAAACCGCTCGGCACACACGTCAGCAGGTCGCTTTCAGCAACGATCCGCAAAGCGTCAGCGAAGTGATTGACGACGGCCACGATCGTCCGAGTGTGACCCTGCAGGCCGAGCCAGCCGTCAATCACACCCAGATCCATACCTGATGGCGTCACCAAGATGTGGTCAGCCGTCGCGAACTGATCCAGACTCATTTCTCGCATCAACGGATGTCCGTGGCGCATTACGCACACGTAGTGCTCTGCGCGAAGGACGCGCACGTGGATGTCACGAGGAAGGGCGGGAAACATGCCGACCGCGCAGTCCAATGTGCCGCGCTCGATTCCGTCCAGAGAGGTGGCATTGGTGTGGAACGAGAAAGCGATGCGGGCATAGGGCGACGTGTCCCTCAGCTTCAGCGTGATGCCACAGACCGCTTCGGCCGCGAGGCTGTCCGTGACCGAGAGACGGAATCCAGTCGGATCCGTACGGGGATCGAAGTGCTGGGGTGCGATCGAGGAGCGGATCGTCGCCAGTGAACGATGGAGCTCGGGCCAGATGGCCAGCATCCGCGACGTCGGCTGAACACCGTCGGAGACTCTGAGGAACAACTGGTCCTGCATCAGCTTGCGAGCACGCCGAAGAGCATTGCTGACGGCCGGCTGGCTCATGGACAGGCTGGTCGCGGCGCGCGTCACGTTCCGTTCCAGCATGACGGCTTCGATGACCAGGAGCAGGTTGAGATCAAGCCGCGCGTTATTCACCTGGGTTATGGCGATCCCCCCAGACTGTGAATTGGACCCATTCGGAACTCTGGGCAACGCTAGCAGCACGAACGCGCCGGGCGTGCAGGGCTGTGGCTGACCGGGTCGCAGTTGATGGCCGACGTCCGAGATGTAAGACGTTGAAAGGATATTCGCCACGATGATAGACGTCCCTGCCGGAGACGTGCTACCGAAGCTGACCGGAAAGATCAGCCCGGAACGGATTCGTCTCATGCGCACCCCGCGGCCGCCGCAGGAACTGATCGAGGGCTTCAAACGCATCGCCGACGCGACCAGCGTCGTCTCCGACATCATGGACGAGCTGGGCATAACGGGAGTGATCGGTGCCTCGGTCCTCAAGCCGACCCTGCCGTCCGCGAGCATCGTCGGTTCGGCGCTCACCGTGCGTAACATCGTGCAGCGCGAGCCGGCTTACGAAACGGCGCGCGACCATGTGAATCGCATGGCGGAGTTCGAGGCGCACAATCTGGCCCTGCCCGGCGACGTCATCGTGATCGACGGAGTCGCAGGCATCTCGAATATGGGCGGGATTTCGGCGCAGACGGGCAAGCGGCAGGGCGAGGCCGGTGCCGTCATTTCCGGCGGCATCCGCGATGTCGGCCATTCTCGGCGGGTCGGCTATCCGATCTGGGCCACCGAATTCACCCCGGTGACAGGAAAGTGGCGCATCGAGACGGTGGAGATCAACGGCGACATCCAGATGTTCGGCGTCCGCGTCTCGCCCGGCGACATCGTCGTGGCGGACGAGACCGGGGTGTGCTTCATCCCGCTCGCCAGGGCGGCCGAGGTGTTGGAACGGGCAGTGGCGAAGGCCGACTTCGAGGAACTGAAGTGTGCCGCGATCGACGCCGGCACCGCCGTAGCCGATCTCCCGACGAATGCGTGAGGCCATGACCTATTCCTCGCGGAGACTGCGTGTTTCCGTCCTCGACGACTATCAGGACGTCGTCCGTACCCTCGACTGTTTCAGCAAGCTGCAGGGCCATGACGTCACGATCTGGAACGACTCCGTGGCCGACGTGGACGAGCTGGCCGAGCGCCTGGCCGACGCCGACGTACTGGTCCTGCTGCGCGAGCGCACCAAGATCGACGAATCACTGCTCAGCCGCCTGCCGAACCTCAAGCTGATCAGCCAGAACGGCCACATCCCGCATATCGACCTCGACGCCTGCACGCGGCACGGGGTGGTCGCGGCCTCGGCCCTGACCTCACGTCCGTCGTACCCCACGGTGGAGTTCACCTGGGGGCTGATCCTGGCCGGGATGCGCAACATCCCGCTGGAGAGCGCCGCACTGCGCGAGGGCCGCTGGCAGAGCACCGTCGGCCTGGGGCTGCGCGGCCGGACGCTGGGCATCTACGGCTTCGGCCGGCTCGGCTCGATGGTGGCGCGGATCGGTGTGGCGTTCGGGATGGAGCTGCTGGTCTGGGGCCGGGAGGGCTCCCTGGACCGGGCGAAGGCCGAGGGCTTCGCGGTCGCGGAGAGCAGGCAGGCCCTGTTCGAGCAGTCGGATGTGCTCAGCCTGCACCTGCGCCTGAACCAGGGGACCACCGGGTTGATCGGTGCGGAGGACCTGGCGTTGATGAAGCCGACCGCGCTGCTGGTGAACACCAGCCGGGCGGAGCTGATCCAGCCCGGAGCGCTCGCCAAGGCGCTGGAGGCCGGCCGGCCGGGCAAGGCGGCGATCGACGTGTTCGAGCACGAGCCGCTGACCGACCCGAACGATCCCCTGCTGCGGCTGCCGAACGCCCTGTGCACGCCGCACCTCGGCTTCGTCGAGCGCGACAACTACGAATTCGCGTACGGCAACGCCTTCGACCAGATCGTGGCCTTCGCCGAGGGCTCCCCGATCAACGTCCACAACCCCGATGTGCTGAAAAAGGACCACGTGTAATGAACCTTGAACTTGACGGCGAAGTCGTACTGATCACCGGCGGCAGCAAGGGCATCGGCCTGGCCTGTGCACGCGCCTTCGGCCAGGAGGGCGCCCGCGTGGTCATCGTGTCGCGCAGCAAGGACAACCTGTCCGCCGCCCAGGAATTCCTCGCGGAGGACGGCATCGAGGTCACGACGTTCTCGGCCGACTTGTCCGATGTGGCGGCGGCGGAACGGGCGGTCATCGCGACCGAGGAGCAGGTCGGACCGATCGGCGTGCTGGTCAACTCGGCCGGCGGCGCCAAGCGCGTGCCCCCGGCCGAGCTGTCGTCGGTGAAGTGGCGTGTGGCGATGGACGCGAAGTTCTTCACCTACATGAACGTCATGGACTACGTGCTGCCGCGGATGGTGGAGCGGCAGGCCGGCTCGGTCGTCAACATCATCGGTACCGGCGGCAAGATCGCCTCTCCGATCCATCTGCCCGGCGGTGCGGCGAACGCGGCACTGATGCTGGCTTCCGCCGGCCTGGCGGCGGCCTGGGGCCCCGCCGGGGTCCGCGTCAACGTCATCAACCCCGGCGCGACCATGACCGACCGGGTGCAGATGTCCCTGGACGCGGAGTCGCGCATGACCGGAAAGCCGCCGGAGGAGCTGCTGCGTCTGAACCAGCAGCGCATCCCGCTCGGCCGGTACGCCACCCCGGAGGAGGTCGCCGATGCGGCGCTGTATCTCTCCAGCGCCCGGGCGTCCTACGTGACCGGCGCGTCGCTGACCATGGACGGCGCGCTGACCCCACTCGTCGTGTAAGCGGCGAGCCGAAAAAAAATCCAGCAATTAGGAGGAACAACGATGTTCTCCTGGTATGGCGAGCTCACCACGCGTGAGCGCAACACATTCTGGGGATGCTTCGCCGGATGGGCTGTTGACGCGATGGACGCGCAGCTCTTCAGCTTCGTGCTCCCCGTGCTCATCACGACCTGGGGCCTGACGACGGCGCAGGCAGGTTATCTGGCCACGGCGACGCTCCTTTCGGCGGCCATCGGCGGTTGGGCGTGTGGCTTTCTGGCGGACCGCTTCGGCCGTGCCCGCGTCATGCAGTTCACCATTCTCTGGTTCTCGGTGTTCACTCTCATCGCGGGCTTCGTGCAGAACTTCGACCAGCTCATCATTGTGCGTGTGCTGCAAGGGCTGGGCTTCGGCGGCGAGTGGGCCGCCGGCGCGGTGCTGATGGGTGAGATCATCCGGCCCGCCCATCGCGGCAAGGCGGTGGGCTCCGTCCAGAGCGGCTTCGGCATCGGATGGAGCGCGGCGTCGCTGCTGGCCGGTGTGGTCCTCGCCCACGTACCGGCGGAGTACGGCTGGCGTGTGCTGCTGATGATCGGGGTGCTGCCCGGTCTGCTGGTGCTGTACTTGAGACGCACCATCGAGGAGCCGGAGCTGTACAAGCAGACGCGCGCCGCCATAGCGGCCGAAGGCCGCGGCCCCGGTCTCGGGGCGATCTTCAAGCCGGGAGTGCGGGGCGTCACCATCAAGGCGTCGCTGCTGGCGTTCGGCGTCGTCGGTGTCGGTGGGGCGATCGTCAACTGGCTGCCGACGTTCATGAAGACGGTCCGGGAACTGTCGCCCAGCGCCTCGGGGTACTACCTGTTCCTGGTGACCGGCGGTTCGTTCTTCGGCTTCCTCGCGAGCGCCTATCTGGCCGACAAAATCGGCCGACGGCGGACGTTCCAGCTGTTCCTGGCCTGCTCCTGGCTGGTGACCATCGCGTACATGTTCCTGCCGCTGTCGGGCTGGCCGTTGATCCTCATGGGTGTGCCGTTCGGCTTCTTCACGATCGGCAACTACGCGACGCTGGGCCCGTTCTTCACGGAACTGTTCCCCACCGCGGTCCGCGGCAGCGGGCAGAGCTTCGCCTACAACTTCGGCAAGGCGGCCGGCGCCCTCGCGGTCTCCTGCATCGGCATCCTCGCCCAGTCGATCTCCTTGGCCGAGGCCATCGGACTGGTCGCGCTGCTCGGTTACAGCGTCGCGATCGTGATCACCCTGGTGCTTCCCGAGACGAAAGGCATGGACCTCACACCGGGTGTCGACGCGGCGCCCGCAAGCGCAACACCCAGCAAGTCCCCGGCCGGCAACTCCTCAACCGTGTGAAGACGGCCGAGTCACCCCTTCCCCCTCCCAACTCCCACCGCAGACCGCGCTCTTGATGCTCGCGTCCCGGCTCGTCGCCCATGGGACCAGGCCCTTCCGAGGCCGTAATCCAGCACCGCGGTCGATCAGGCCACAAGGCCTTCACCGAACGGTTCACCAGGCAGCGACCCCCTAGGGATCGTACGACCGTCAACCGCTCGTCCCCGCACCACCGTTCAGCGAGGCGAACGCACCCGAGGCCTCGCCCCCTCCCCGACCAGGCATGCGCGGTCGATGACGCCTGCCCAAATCCCCTACGGCAGTCCCCGTCGCTGTCGCCCGCGCAGGTCGCGGAACGCACGCCCACCCTCACCGACGCCGAGTGCCCGCCCCACCGGGCGGGCCCGGCGTCCCCCCACTCGACTGACAAGGAACACATCATGGTCGCCCACATCACGCACTGGATCGGCGGACAGCCGTGGAGCGGTGCCGCCGAGCGCGGCGGGGACATCCACGACCCGGCGACCGGCCGGATCACCGGCCGCGTGGTCTTCGCGTCCACCGACGAGGTCGATCAGGCCGTGGCCGCCGCTGCCGGCGCGTTCAAGCACTGGAGCAGGACATCGGTGGCCAAGCGCGTGCAGGTGCTGTTCGCGTTCCGCGAGCTGCTCAACGCGCGCCGCGAGGAGCTGGCCGCGATCATCGTCGCCGAGCACGGCAAGGTGCACTCCGACGCACTCGCCGAGGTGGCCCGCGGCATCGAGGTCGTCGAATTCGCCTGCGGCATCCCGCAGTTGCTCAAGGGCGGCTTCACCGAGCAGGCGTCCACCGGCGTCGACGTCCACTCGGTCCGCCAGCCCCTCGGCCCGGTCGCGGTCATCTCGCCGTTCAACTTCCCCGTCATGGTGCCGATGTGGTTCTTCCCCCTCGCGATCGCCGTCGGCAACACCGTCGTCCTCAAGCCGTCGGAGAAGGACCCGTCGGCCGCGAACTGGCTGGCCGCGCTGTGGAAGGAGGCTGGGCTGCCGGACGGTGTGTTCAACGTCGTGCACGGCGACAAGCCGGCCGTCGACCGGCTGCTGGAACACCCCGGCATCAAGTCCGTGTCCTTCGTCGGCTCCACCCCCATCGCCCAGTACGTCTACGAGACCGGGGCCCGGCACGGCAAGCGGGTGCAGGCCCTCGGCGGCGCCAAGAACCACATGCTGGTCCTCCCCGACGCGGACCTCGACCTGGCCGCCGACGCCGCAGTCAACGCCGGCTTCGGCGCGGCCGGCGAGCGCTGCATGGCCGTGTCCGTCCTGGTGGCTGTCGACCCGGTCGGCGACGAACTGGTCGCGAAGATCAAGGACCGTATGGCCGGGCTGAAGGTCGGCCCCGGCTGCGCACCCGCTTCAGAGATGGGCCCGCTGGTCACCGGCGTGCACCGGGACCGGGTGACGTCGTACCTGGAAGCGGGAGTGGCCGACGGCGCCGAGCTGGCGGTCGACGGCCGTGAGCACACCATCGCGGCCGAGGCCCCCGATGGCCGCAGCACCGCCGGCGGCTTCTGGCTCGGCCCCACGCTCTTCGACCACGTCAAGCCCGGCATGTCCGTCTACGACGACGAGATCTTCGGCCCGGTGCTGTCCGTGGTCCGGGTGGGCTCGTACGACGAGGGCCTGGAGCTGATCAACGCCAATCCGTACGGCAACGGCACGGCGCTGTTCACCAACGACGGCGGCGCCGCCCGCCGCTTCCAGCACGAGATCGAGGTCGGCATGGTCGGCATCAACGTGCCCATCCCGGTGCCGGTCGCCTACCACTCGTTCGGCGGCTGGAAGGCGTCGCTGTTCGGCGACACCCACGCCTACGGCGAGGACGGCGTGAAGTTCTTCACCCGTTCCAAGGCCGTCACCCAGCGCTGGCTCGACCCGTCGCACGGGGGGATCAACCTCGGCTTCCCGACGAGCGATTGAGCACTCACCACCACGTATCCGCTCGTATCCACAGGCATGGCTCAGCAAGTCGGACAGGAACGGCAGGGTCGAACGCGAAGGGTGTGGGCACCGATGGATGGACAAACACATGTCGTGCCGGGCGCACAGGCCCGGCACCAACACATTCACGACGAGAGAGGAAGACGATGGCCGCATCGGAACCGGAATCCCAGCGGATAGGCATACCCGCCGAGTCCACTGCGGGCGAGACGAGGGTGGCGGCGACACCCGCCACCGTGGCCAGACTTGTCGCGCTCGGGTACCACGTGGTCGTCGAACCGGGAGCGGGAGAGTCGTCCCGCTTCTCCGACGCGGCCTACGAGGAGGCGGGAGCCCGCCTCGGCGACCCCTGGCCGGCCGAGATCGTACTGAAGGTCAACGCCCCCTCGAGCGAGGAGATCGACCGGCTGCGTGACGGAGCGACGCTGATCGCGCTGATCGGCCCCGCTTTCCACCCGGAACTGGTCGAGGAGCTGGCGCGGCGGCCGGTCACCGTCCTCGCCATGGACGCCGTCCCGCGCATCTCGCGCGCCCAGTCCCTGGACGTCCTCAGCTCCATGGCGAACATCGCCGGATACCGGGCCGTGGTCGAGGCCGCGCACGCTTTCGGCCGCTTCTTCACCGGCCAGGTGACCGCCGCCGGCAAGGTGCCCCCGGCCAAGGTGCTGGTCGCCGGCGCCGGTGTTGCCGGACTCGCTGCGGTCGGCGCGGCGCGCAGCCTCGGCGCCGTCGTCCGCGCCACCGACCCCCGGCCCGAGGTCGCCGAGCAAGTGCGCTCGCTGGGCGGGGAGTTCCTGGCCGTGCAGTCCGAACAGGAGGCCGGTACCGACGGTTACGCCAAGGCCACGTCGGACGACTACAACCGGCTCGCCGCGCAGCTGTACGCCGAGCAGTCCGCCGACGTCGACATCATCATCACCACCGCGCTCATCCCGGGCAGGCCGGCGCCGAAGCTGGTCACCGCCGAGGACGTCGCGCGCATGAAGCCCGGCAGCGTGATCGTCGACATGGCCGCGGCACAGGGCGGCAACGTCGACGGAACGGTCGCCGGGAAGGCGATCGTCACCGACAACGACGTGACGATCATCGGCTACACCGACCTGCCCGGCAGACTCCCCGCCCAGGCGTCCCAGCTGTACGGCACCAACCTCGTCAACCTGATGAAACTGCTCACCCCCGGCAAGGACGGCCGGCTCGTCCTGGACTTCGACGACGTGGTGCAGCGGTCGATCACCGTGGTCCGTGACGGCGAGAAGACCTGGCCGCCGCCACCGGTTCAGGTGTCCGCCGCGCCCACCCCCGCCGCGGCCCCGGAGCCCGCCACGCCCCCCGACGTACCGGTGAAGCCCACACGCTCCGCACCGTCCGGGTACACGCTCGTCGGCGCCGGAGCACTCGCGCTCTTCCTGGTGACCGCCTTCTCGCCGCCCCAACTCATCGCCCATTTCACGGTCTTCGTCCTGGCGATCGTGATCGGCTTCTACGTCATCGGCCATGTGCACCACGCGCTGCACACCCCGCTGATGTCGGTCACCAACGCGATCTCCGGGATCGTCGTGGTCGGCGCGCTGCTGCAGATCGGGCAGGCGAACACCGTCGTCACCGTGCTGTCGTTCGCCGCGATCCTGCTGGCGAGCATCAACATCTTCGGCGGATTCGCCGTCACCCGCCGCATGCTCGGCATGTTCTCGAAAGGCTGACCACGGATGACCACCACCACGGCCGCACAGGCCGCCTACGTCGTCGCCGCGCTGCTGTTCATCCTCAGCCTCGCCGGACTCTCGCAACACCGGACCTCCCGCTCGGGCATCGTCTGGGGCATCGCGGGCATGGTCATCGCGCTGGCCGCCACCATTGCTCTCGCCTCGCAGAGCATCACCGGCACCGGCCTCGTGCTGATCGCCGTCGCCACGGCTCTCGGCGCGGGCATCGGACTGTGGCGCGCCCGAGTGGTCGAGATGACCGGCATGCCGGAGCTGATCGCCGTCATGCACAGCTTCGTCGGCCTCGCCGCCGCGCTCGTCGGCTGGAACGGCTACCTCGATGTCGAAGCCCGAGGCGGCGCTCAGCACGAGATCACCGGTTCGCTGCTCGGCATCCATCACGCCGAGGTCTTCATCGGCGTGTTCATCGGCGCCGTCACCTTCACCGGTTCGGTCGTCGCCTACTTGAAGCTGTCGGCGCGCGTGAAGTCCGGCCCGCTCATGCTCCCCGGCAAGAACGCCCTCAACCTCGGCGCGCTCGCCGCGTTCGTCGTGCTCACCGTGGCGTTCGTGGCGCGGCCCCACATGGGACTGCTCATCGCGGTCACCGTGGTGGCGCTGGCCCTCGGCGCGCATCTGGTCGCCTCCATCGGCGGTGGCGACATGCCGGTGGTCGTCTCGATGCTCAACAGCTACTCCGGCTGGGCCGCGGCCGCTTCCGGCTTCCTCCTCGACAACAACCTGCTGATCGTCACCGGCGCGCTTGTCGGCTCCTCCGGCGCCTACCTCTCGTACATCATGTGCAAGGCGATGAACCGCTCCTTCATCTCGGTGATCGCGGGCGGATTCGGGGCCCCGGCAGTGACGAGCGACGACACCGACCACGGCGAGCACCGGGAGATCAGTGCGGAGGACACCGCGGAACTCCTGCGCGACGCCTCTTCGGTGGTCATCACCCCGGGCTACGGTATGGCGGTCGCCCAAGCCCAGTACCCGGTCGCGGAGTTGGCGCGCAAGCTGCGCGAGCGCGGCGTCGAGGTGCGCTTCGGCATCCACCCGGTCGCCGGCCGGCTGCCCGGTCACATGAACGTGCTGCTCGCTGAGGCCAACGTGCCCTACGACATCGTCCTGGAAATGGACGAGATCAACGACGACTTCGCCGCGACGTCGGTCGTCCTGGTCATCGGAGCCAACGACACCGTCAACCCCGCCGCCGCCGAGAACCCGACCAGTCCCATCGCAGGAATGCCGGTGCTGCACGTCTGGGAGGCGGCCCACGTCGTCGTCTTCAAGCGCTCCATGGCTACCGGATACGCGGGCGTGCAGAATCCGCTGTTCTTCCGGGACAACAGCCAGATGCTGTTCGGCGACGCCAAGCAACGGGTCGAGGACATCCTGCGCAGCCTCGACGCAACCGACGCGGCGGCTCCCGCCATGGCCGGGGCGAACCGCTGACAAACTCCGGGAACGCGGCGACGCCCGGCTGTCACCATTCCACCAGGAGGTACACAGTGACCACACTGACCGTTCTGCACCCCGGCGCGATGGGAGCGGCCGTAGCCGCCGAGGCGTCCCGGTCGGGTCATGACGTCCTCTGGGTGCCGGTTGACCGAAGCGCCGCGACGCGGGAACGGGCGCGAAAGGCCGGACTGACAGCCTGCCCGTCCCTGAAAGAAGCCCTTGACGCCAGCGAGGTCGTGCTGTCCCTCTGTCCTCCGCACGCGGCTGAGGACGTCGCCGTATCCGTCGCCGGGCAAGGGTTCACGGGTCTGTACGTCGAGGCCAACGCCATCAGCCCCGAGCGCATGGAACGCATCGCGAGCGAGGTCCGGCCCGCTTCCTCGATACTCGACGGTGCAGTCATCGGCCCGCCGCCCGGCGACCGGCGCACGTGCCGTCTCTACCTGGCGGGGGACGGGCAATCGGTGGATCTTCTCCGCTCCGTCTTCCAAAGTTCCTCCGTCGAGGTGGAAACGGCAGGGGACCAGGCGGGTGCCGCATCGGCTCTGAAGATGTCCTTCGCGGCCTTTCAGAAGGCCGCCCGCACGCTCGCCGCCGTGTCACACGCCCTGGCGGACAGCCACGGCGTCGCCGATCTCCTCACCGCCGAGGCTCGGCGCATGCCGTCGGACTTCCTGTCCGACCCCGATGCTCTCGCCGGCGTCGCCGCCCGAGCCTGGCGCTGGGCCCCCGAAATGCACGAGGTCGCCGAGACTCTGTGCGCCTCCGGGCTGCCGCCCCAGATGGCCGAAGCCGCGGCGGCGGTGATGCGTCGGTGGGAGCAGGACAAGGACCAGTACGACCTGCCACTCGCTGAAGTTCTCACGCACTTGCGGGACAGCTCGCACATGGAGTGAGCAGGTGCACGACCCCTACAGCAATGACCCACTGAGGAGAAACCAAGATGCCGGAAGTCCAGGTTTTCATGGCCGCGGGCAAGACCGACGAGCAGAAGAAGAACATGATGTGCGACATCACCAATGCCCTGACGGAGAACCTTGACTGCACGGCGGAGTCCGTCACGGTGCAAATCATTGAGGCGAAGTGGAGCCACAAGATGAAGGGCGGTCAGACGTTCGAAGAGCGGCGTGCCGGCCAGACGCCGTACGAGCGTGATCAGGCACTGCGAGGCGGCCGGCCCGACCTCACCCAACAGGGTCCGGCCACGCAGGCCGACCGCTCCTGACGCAGGGCGGACGGCGAAGGAGATCCGGCATTTCGGGAGGAGTGACCCCTGCGTCGTTGCTCTGCACGACCGGCCCAACAGGGCCAACGGTGGTTGCCCGAGTCACCTGACGATTGCGGCGGGCGGACGCCACGCTGCACAGTGCGGCGGCTGCTCGTGCAGAGTCCAGGCCGCCCGTGTGGCCTGCGCGTGGGAAGGGTCAGGGGCGTGCGAGTGACCTTCATGCGTGCTGGCCTCCTGCGCGCTGTTCCAGGACTTGTTCGAGCAGGTTCAGCGCCTTCACCACCCGGTCGCGGTCGGCACCGAGACCCTTGAGCAACGCTGCCTCGACCGCGAGCTGGCGAGGGAACATGGCATCGACCGCATCGCGCCCTGCTGTCGTGACGGTGACGAGTGCGGCGCGGCGGTCCGCAGGACTTGGGCGGCGTTCGATGAATCCGTGCTTCTCCAGCTTGGCCAGCGTCTTGCTGACGGCTGCTCGGGAGCAGCGCATGTTCTCGGCGAGCCGCCGCGCGATCACCGGGCCCTCGGCGTGCCGGAGCTGCACCAGCACGTCGAGCTCGGGCGCGGTCAGCGGGGCACCCTCGTACAGCGCCTCAACGGAAGTGGCGAGCAGCCGCTCGATGCGTTTGATGGGGCCCACGACTTCCATCGCGGAAGTGTCAATGTCCGGGCGTGCGGCTGCCCACGCCGTACGGGAGTCAACGGAGGTCGAGGAATAAGTCATTGCCGCCGCCTATTGTTAACCAGTAGACTAATTGTTACCGTTCTTGTTCATGGTATCCACGCCCCGGACTTCTCACCCCGGCTCTTTGCCGGCGGCCGTCTCCATCCCGTCGACGGATCCGCCGCGGCGGGCCGCCGGCCTCATTGCCCTCCTCGGGGCGCTGACCGCCGTGGCGCCGCTCGCCACGGACATGTACGTGCCCGGCTTCCCGGAGATGGCCCGCGCGCTGCACGTGAGCGGCTCGGCCGTGCAACTGTCCATGACCGCGTTCCTGGCCGGGCTCGTCATGGGCCAGTTGCTCATCGGGCCGCTCAGCGACCGCCTCGGGCGCCGCCGTCTTCTCATCCCCGGCACCGCGCTGTTCGCCGTGCTGTCGCTGGCCTGCGCCGCCGCTCCCACCATCCAGATACTGACCGCCGCCCGGTTCCTGCAGGGCGTCGCGGGAGCTGCCGGGATGGTGCTGGCGCGGGCGGTTCTCACCGACCGGTTCCACGGTCCCGAGCTACCGCGCTACTTCTCACTGCTGTCCATGGTGCTGGGTGTCGCGCCGGTCGTGGCCCCGGTGGTCGGCGGCGCGATCCTGTCTGCCGGAAACTGGCGGGGCGTCTTCGTGGCGCTCGCTCTCTTCGGGGTGCTGCTCTTCCTGGCGGTCCTGCCGGGCGTCCCCGAGTCACTCCCCGCGGAGCGCCGCCACCAGGCAGGCATGGCGGGCGCATTCCGGGCCATGGGCGGACTGCTCGGCCGTCGAGCCTTCCTCGGCTGCACGCTCACCCTGGCGTTCGCCGCCGCCGCGCTCTTCGCCTACATCGCCGGGTCCAGCTTCGTCTTCCAGGACGTGTACGGGGCGTCCGCAACGCAGTACAGCCTGATCTTCGCGACGAACGCGGGCGGCATGCTGCTCGCCGGCGCGGTGTTCGGCACACTCTCAAGCCGCCTGACGCTGGGAACGCTGCTGAGCGCATCGGTCGCGGTCGCGTTGGTCGCCGCACTGCTCCAGGTGGTACTTCTACTCACGGTCGGCGGCAGTCTGACCGGCACGTGGGTCTGCCTGTTCTTCGCCGCCTTCGGCATCGGCGGCATCTTCCCGGCCAGCATGAGCCTCGGACAGTCCCTCGGGCGGGAGGCGTCTGGAGCCGCGTCCGCGCTGCTCGGCGGGACCCAGTTCCTGTTCGGTGCCCTCGCCTCACCGCTCGTCGGCGCGTTCGGCACCAGCAGAGCCCTGCCGATGGCGGCCACCATGCTGGGTGCTCTTCTGTCTTCCGCTGTCTGCCTCGTCTTCCTCGTACGCCCGCGGAAGGAGCAGGACGCGCCGCCCGGACGGCACAGGTAGCGGCAGTCCAGCCCGCGACCCGCATCTGACCGAGACCCCATATTCCGGACAGACCGAGGGAGTACAGGCCCGACTGACCTGCCGTCGAGTCTCCGTAGACGTATCCCGCGCAGGCCTGCTGGACGGACTTCGTAGGGAAGCCCCGGCATCGTCGAGAGCGGCTCTCGCGGCGCGTTCGGCCATCACGGGATAGCTGTCGCTGCTGCCCGGCTTGGTGAAGGGGATCATGCCGACTCCGGCGACACGCACCTTCGCCGTCATGAGATCTCCTGCGGGTGGCCGGGGGGAAGGTTCGGGCAGCAGACGCGATCTCACCTCTGTCTTGAGGACCTTGCCGACCTTCGACCGGGGGAGGTCGGGTCATACATCTTCTAGTCGTCCGAACCCATCTGGTCCTCGGCCGACAGATGTTCCACCGTCCTGCCGGTCTCGGTGAAGGTCCGTGTCACATGGCCCGAGGAGTACACCCACAGGATGCGCAGCGGGCGGTCGCCGATGTTGCGGAACAGGTGGGGGACCGGTGACGGGATATAGGTGGTGTCGAACTGCTCCAGCTTCGTCACCTCGCCGTCGACCCACACCTCCGCCTCGCCCTCGAGGACCGTCACGTGCTCGTCGCAGTTGTGCGAGTGCAGTGGTGCGCCGGAGCCGACCGGATAGACGCTCATCCCGCTGGTGATCCTGTTCTCCCCGCCGGCCGACGGCGTGGTGATGAGCGGCGTCGTGACGACGGCACCCCCTCGGTCCAGCAGCGATACCGACGCGACCTTGATGATCGTGGTCATCCGGAGCCCTCTTTCGATCCTTCTTCGATCTTTCGGAATTCACAGGCGATGCGTCGGTCGACGTTAGGTCGCGTCTCCCCAAATGGGTGCCCTCCAGCGTGCAGCTTTACCTTGCAATCCGAGAGGGGCTGAGCTGCTCGAACCCGGCTGTACCGTCACCTGGCGTCGCACGGCTTCCCGTCCGTGCCCGAATCGCGCCGGAAAGAAAAGGCAGGTATCGGCCAGATGAGGCTCCCCGTTCTCGACGAAGAGGAAATGGACCCGCGGCAGCAGGAGTTGGCCGCCCGCATCGCAGGCCGGCGCGGCGCCGTCCGCGGTCCGTTCCGCGTCTGGCTGCACAGCCCCGAGATGTGTGAACGCGCCGAATCCCTCGGTGCGTTCGCCCGCTTCGACTGCAGCCTGCCGAAGCATCTGCGTGAGCTGACGCTGCTGATGGCCGCCCGGAACTGGGACACGCAGTACTCGTGGAACGCGCATGTGCACCAGGCCATCGAGGCCGGCATCCCCGAGGCCGCGGTCAAGGCAATCGCGGAGAAGCGCGAGGCGGTCTTCGACAACCAAGTCGACCAGGCCTTCTACCAATTCTGCCGCGAGGTCCTGGAGGAGCACTTCGTCACCGACGAGACCTTCGCCCGTGCGCTGGCGCACTTCGGCCCCAAGGGGCTGGTCGACACCATCGGCGCGCTCGGCAACTTCACCATGCTCGGCATGTGCCTGAACACCTTCCAGGTGGACCTGCAGGCCGACAAGGAGCCGCCGTTCCCGGACGTTCGCGGCTACGCGCGCGTGACCGCGGACGGCGACGACCGGCCGCAGCCGTGACTCCCCTCACCGACTCGGGCACGAAGGGAGGTGCAGCCGTGACCCCCGGGACACCGGCCACCGAAGGGAAGTCCGCCGCCGTGCTCCGCGTCCGGGGCGTCACCAAGACCTTCGGCGGGGCGGCAGCCCTCAAAGGCGTCGACCTGGACCTGTACCCCGGCGAGATCCACGCCCTGATGGGCATGAACGGCGCCGGCAAGTCGACTCTGGTGCAGATCCTCTCCGGGGTCCACCAGCCCGACGGCGGCACCGTCGAAATCGGTGGGCACACCCAGCACGGGCTGACCGTGCGCAAGGCCCGCCGCCTCGGCATCGCCACGGTCCCGCAGCGCCGCGAACTGGCGATGGGGCTGACGGTGGCCGAGAACGTAATGCTCGGCGACCTGCCCACCCGGGGCCGTACCGTGCGCTGGAAGGCGGTCCGGGACGAAGCGCGCGAGGCACTGCACGGGCTCGGCATCGACATCGACGTGGAGCGGACCGCGGGTTCGCTCAGTGTCGCCGAGCAGACCATGGTGGAGGTGGCCCGCGAGGTCCGCCGCGGCGGACGGATCCTCATCCTCGACGAGCCGACCGCCTGTCTCAGCGCCGAGGCCGCGAACCAGATACGGGCCCTGGTGCGCACCCTGCGGGACGAGGGCGTCGCCGGCGTCTACATCTCGCACTACATCGACGAGGTCATGGCCGTCGCCGACCGCCTCACCGTCCTGCGGGACGGAGAAGTGGTACGGACGGCGCCCGCCTCGGAGATGGACGACGCCTCGCTCGTCCGCGCCATGGTCGGCCGGGACGTGGTGTCGACCCGCCCCGAACGCCCCGCCCCCAAGGACGAGATCGGCCTCGCAGTGCACGGTCTGACCCAGGGCCGCGCCATCCGGGACTTGTCTAACAGGAGTATCAGCCTGAGCGGGTCGCCGCTTTCGGCTGCCAACCGACCACCGTCAGGCAAACAGGACCTACATCACCCGATCAAGTTCAGACAGCGATCCTGGTCACCCTCGGGACGTAAGACGCTGGCAAGTTGACCCAGTGGTTGCGAGAGTGAAGGACCCGTTTGGGGCTTCCATGACGGTGCGTTGAATCTGCTGTGCTGTCCTGTTTTCGGCAACTTTCCGGGGGAGGACAGCACGTGATCGTGACCATGCGCAGTGAGGATCTGCCGGCCGCCGACCGGTTTCCGTGGTGGTGCGAGCAGATGGCCCAGGACATCGTGCCGTCGATGGTCAGCAGCCCGCACGCCGACGACTTCCGGTCCGTGGTGACAGTGGCAGAGCTGGGCCCGGTCCTGCTGACGGCGCTGGACTACCCCGAGATGCGGTCCGTGCGCTCGTCGGCGCTGGTGCGCCGCTCGGACCCCGAGCGGTACGGGCTCAGCGTCGTCATGGCGAACGAGCTGTGCTTCGCCCAGGGGGACAACGAGGCCCGGCTGACCCCAGGCCAGTTGCTGCTCCACGACACCTCCCAGCCTTTCGAGACCCGCGCCCTGCCCGGGGCCGGCCAGGGGGAGATGGTGATGCTGCAACTGCCCAGGAACGCGCTGCCGTTACGCCCGGAGCGGCTGAACCCACTGCTCGCGCGAGGCATGTCCAGCGCCACCGGGATAAGCGCCGTCTTCGCCCACTACCTCGTCGGCGTCGCCGGGGCCGTCGGGCGGCGAGAGGTCGGCGAGCGCGAGGTCCGACGGCTGGGCGAGGTGGCCCTCGACCTGGCCGCCGCGACCCTGGCCTCGTACATCGACGCCGAGGACCGACTGCCCCTGGAGACCCGACGCCAGGCGCTACTCGCCCGGATCGAGGCGTTCGTCGAGCACAACCTCGCGGACCCGGAGTTGACGCCCGCCGCGGTCGCCGCCCACCACCACATATCCCTCAGCTATCTGCACCGGCTTTTCCAGCACCGCGAACATACCGTCGCGGCCTGGATACGCCACCTGCGCCTGGAGCGTGCCCGGGCCGACCTCGCCGACCCGCGGCTGCGTCACCACCCGGTCCACGCCCTCGGCGCACGCTGGGGCTTCCACCACGCCGCCGACTTCAGCCGCGCCTTCCGTACCGTGCACGGCGTGCCCCCGGGCGACTACCGCCGCCAGGCCCTGAAGGCGGGCGGTACGGCAGTGGACACAGCGTCAATGAACGGGTGACGCTGGGCCAACGACGTCACCCCCTGCGCACTGACACCGTGTCCAACAGGTTCACGAACAGGAGTGCAGGATGAGTACTACCGCTCAGGCAACCACGGCACAGGTCCGGCAGGCGATGGTGAGCAACTGTCTCTGGGGGGTCCAGCACAACGCGGACATCCACTACTCCCAGGCCCGGCCGATGCCCATCGGAATAGCCGTGCACGCGCTTCCCTTCTCGACCGACTGCTCGGGCTTCGCCACGATCATGGCGAAGTGGAGCGGGGCCGGGGACCCGAACGGCTCCGGGTTCAACGGGCAGGGCTACACCGGCACGATGCTCGACCACTGCGAGCACATCACCGCTGCCGAGACCCAGCCCGGCGACTTCGTGGTCTTCGGCGCGGGCACCGGTACGCACGTCGTTATCCTCGTCGAGAGTGCGGCCAAGGGCCTCGGGGCACTGTGCGTGTCCCACGGCCAGGAGGCCGACCCGATCCGCACCACCCTGGCGGACGAGGCGAACTCGCACCGGGGCGAGCCCCTCACCTATCTCCGGCTGCCCGGCGGCGGCACTGGCTCGCCGACTCCGCCGCCCTCGAACCACAACCCGTACTGCCCGCTCACCGTGGACGGCGACTTCGGGCCGCTGACGACCAAGGCGCTCCAGTGGGTGCTGGGCGTGACCCCCGACGGTCAGTTCGGACCGAACAGCAGGAAGGCTCTCCAGAGCCACCTCCATGTGCCCGTCGACGGCCAGATCGGTCCACAGACGATCAAGGCCCTCCAGGCACACGTCGGAGTCACCCAGGACGGGCAGTGGGGGAAGCAGACCACGGAAGGGCTACAGAAGGCGCTCAACGCGGGCCACTTCTGAGAACCCGGGGCAGCCCACTCCTTGATCTGTTCCTTGAGCCCCTCGTCCCGCACGGACCGCGGCGAGGGCGCCAACTGGCGTTTCTTGCAGGCGTAGTAGGTGGAAGGGGCGATCTTGCAGCCGTGCTGGGTGAGCACGCGGCAGATCGGCTCGACACCGCCGAAGCGGTCCCGGTGCTCGTCGATGAACGCTACGAGCGCGTGTGTGGCCGGTCGAGCTCGGCCGCGAAGAAACTCGCCGCCGCCTTCAAGATCTCGTTCGCCCGCCTGAGTTCGGCGATTTCCTTCTTCATCGCCTTGACCTGCGCGGACTCCTCTGTCGTCGTCCCCGGCCGGGCTCCGTTGTCGATCTGGTCCTGGCGGACCCACTTGCGCAGCGTCTCGGTCGTCCCGATCCCCAGCTTGGCGGCGACCGCCTTCATCGCGGACCACTCGGTGTCGTACTCGGGCCGCACCTCGGCGACCATGCGGACCGCACGTTTGCGCAGCTCAAGGGGGTAAGGGGAAGGGCGTGCCATGACTCGATCCTCTCAAATGATCGAGTCCCTATCGAACCCGGAACGGTTCACCGCAGGGGCGTTCTGAGCCAGCCCCAGGCGCTGAGGCAGATCGAGAGGGGCCCGACGAGAATCCACAGGAGGGTCAGGTCGTAGACGCTTTCCCAGTTGCTGGTCTGTGAGGCGGACGCGTAGTTCAGCGGGGCGAAGACCACGAGTCCGAAGGCGGTCACGATGATGCCTCGGGTGATGGTGGATGACCCGTCGGTGGGAGGGTGGCCAAGGGGCTTGAGGCATGTGCGGTGTCGACCGGTCGGACCAACCAGTGGTGAACCCCGGCTGCGAGACCGCTGACGAGTCCGAACACGAGGCCGGCGGCCAGGCCGGCATTCGCCGCATCGTTGAAGAGGCGAGCGGGGCTTGCCGTGAACAGCCAGGCAGCGGAGTGTCGCGGCAGTGTGTCAAGGAAAACAGCTCGTTGACGAACCTGCCGCTGGCCAGCTGGTTGGGGCGGACAGTCACGCGAGCGACGGCCACCGATCGGCGGCCCACTCCAGCCAACCCGACGATCCAGGAGGCGGACCGCCCATCTCATGACCACCGAGTTCCGCGGCGTCGGGCTCCTCGAACAGAGTCCTCCAGCGCAAGAGGTCCGCCTGGCTCATCGCGAAGGTCTGATCCGGGGTGGTCGACTGGCGATAGGCGATCCGAGCACGTTGGGTCTCATGGTCCACCGGCGCGTAGACAAGTTGACAGGACGCGCCCACAGACTTGACCAACCAGCGGATCGCGGACCTCTCATCACGAGACCAGCATCCGAAATCCAGGACCACGTTGGTTCCGAGCCTCAGTGCCTCCAGAGCAAGCGAAAGCAGCCGTCCTTCCAGGACATCGCGCTTCCCATCCGGCTGTGGGTCGCCGAACAGCGGAATCATCCACTCATCCGGAGTCAGCCGCAGCGCGCTGTGCTCCTTGGCCAGCTGCCGAGCCCTCGTGGTCTTCCCGGCCCCCGGCAGGCCGACCGTCAGAAACAACGTCGTCACACCCAGATCGTGTCAGGAAGACCAAGTGGAGGACGACTGCTTTTTCTGCTGAGCTGCCGGGCCGTGACGCGGCCCGGCAGCGCGATGACGTCCAGTGGCGGTGGCGCACGCCTCCCAATTTCTCTCCAGTGGATCAGACGGCGTAGGAACTGGCAGCACGTCCCGGCGTGGCTGCGACAGGCCGCAACCGACCATGCCGCGGCGCACCCGTATGAGGGGCCGCTGCGTGTGCTGACGGACGAGGAACTCGACGACATCGACGACCCGCAATCAGTCATGCAGGGCTGGCTGGACACCATCAAGGACCACCGGGGCGCCTTCTGAACCAGGTTCAGTACGCGATCCTCGAGTCCCGTCACTGCACCGATGCCCTGCTATGCCGGCTGTCCGCCCATGTCGTGCTTGGCACCAAGGACCAGTCCGCGGCTGCAGACGCCCTGCTTGAGCTGTGCGGGAACGACCCTGCCCGGTGGCAGGCCATCGTCGACGCTCTGTCGTCACCGCCCGACTTCGAAGAGGCCTTCGGGCAGTTCCTGGACCGGCACAGCACGCGTACGGGCTGTGCCCCGACGCCGACGCGGCACGCGCCCGTCATGAAGCTGATCCGCGCCGCGATGACTGGGCAGCGCGAATGCCGATGTGCCGTTGATGCTGCTGCTGACGCCGGTGGAGTCGGATGCCTTCCGGCAGCAGCACGCCGGGGATACGTACTGGTGACAGCGGACAGTTCAAGATCCTTGTAGGCGGACACGAGACCTCCCTGTCCACGGACAGCTGATCTCCCTATCCGCGACTCCATTCGTGTCGGTTCCGAACGGGTGATCCCCCCGGCGGTTGGCTCGGTGCTGCCTGGCATCGAATCAACCGGTCCGGAGGGATCGTGAAGAAGTCTGACAGGGAGATCATGGAAATCTTCGAGGCTCTGGACGCCACCGGGTGTCCGCATTCGGCGGCTGTGCCGACGGGTGTCGATCCGAAGACCGCCCGCCGGTACGCACGGATGAGGGACGCGGGTCGTCCGGTCGACGAACGAGTGCGGCGTCCGACACTGATCGACCCGTTCATGCCGAAGATCGAGGAGTGGGTGGAACGCTCGCAGGGGAAGGTGCGGGCCGACAAGCTCCGCGAGCGCCTGGTCTTGTTGGGGTTCACCGGCGACGAGCGCACGACACGGCGGGCTGTGGCGGTGGCCAAGGAACGCTCGATGCCGGTATGCAACTCGCCTGGTTCACCCTCGAATCGCTGACCGCCGCCGGGCCACCGTACAACTCCGTCGCCAAGGCGGTCTCGAAGATCACCCGATGCGATCTCATCGTGGTCGACGACATCGGCATGCTGCCCTGCGGACAGGCCGCCGCCGAAGCGTCTACCGCCTGATCGACGCCGCCTACGAACGCCGCTCGGTGATCGTGACCTCGAACCTTCACCCCTCGGGATTTGATTCGATCATGCCAAAAATGCTCGCCACTGCCGCCGTCGACCGGCTCCTGCACCACGCGCACATCGTGCTGACCGAGGGCTCCTACCCGAGGCTGACCCAGGCCACCAGCGGCCAGGGCGTCGTCCCCCTCAGCTAGTTGTTGCGGGTCAGGACGTTGGTGACGGCGCATAGTGGTGGGCAAGATTGGTGGCGAGGTCGCGGAGGTGAGCTTTGGCTTCGGTGGGGCCGTGCACAGTGACGGCGCTCCCGAACGGCAGTAGTGCTCGCACGTCCTCCAGATGCAGGAAGCGGATCGTTACCTTGCGGCCAGTGGCGGATTCTTCATGGTCGTCCGGGACGAGTCGTAGGCCAAAGATCCGTTGCGCTCGCTCGATCTGGGTCTGGTCGATGGTGGCGCTGACCTCTATCGCGTGGTTGTGCTCCCACTGATCAATGAGCGCTGCAGCGACGGTGGCCAGGGTCTGGCTCTCGCGGATCCGTCGTGGCTGGTCGGCTTCTTTCCACGTCGTGATCCGTTCGAGTCGGTACATCCGTGGCACTCGGGCACAGTCGGCGACGAGGTACCAGATGCCGGCCTTGGCGAACAGCCCGTAGGGATCCACGACCAGGTCGCGTGGGCATGACTCGCGTGGGCTGTCGTACTCGATCCGTAGCCGGCGACCTCGCCGCACTGCGCCGATCAGCGAAGCCGGAGTCGTGCCGGAAGCTCGTGCCTGACGCCAGGGACGGCTGTCCACGTGCACTACGTCGGTGAGTGGCAGGAGCTCATGAACTCGACGTGGCTGTGTAGCGACGATCTTGGAGAGCGCGCGCCGGCTTTCGGCCGATGCGTTGAGCTCCGCACGTTGCTTCTCATCCAGCCCGGTGAGCGACAGATGATCACGCTCGTCCGGTGTGAGTCGCGTGAGGTCGAGCCCGGATCCGGGCAGCATGGTCACGCCTCCGAGGCGGCCCCGGTGTGCGGTCACCGGCAGACCGGCGTCGCGGAGCCAGTTCAGGTCTCGGGTGATGGTTCGAAGGGACACTCCGAGCGCTGAGGCGAGTTCCTGTGTGGTCATGGCATCCCTCGATGTGAGGAGCAGCATCAGGGTGAAGAAGCGATCTGGGGTCACACAGCAATTTTTTCAGGAATTGCGACATGATGCGGCGCATATCCCGGTCAGGCTGGTGGATGCGTACCTACCACCTGCGAGCCTGTGAGAAGGAACAACCATGACCACATCCGTCGTGTCCATCGTCTACGTGAACGACGCTCCCGCCGCAGCTCGTTTCTACGGCGACCTCCTCGGCATGAGCCCCTCGTTCGAGACTTCGGGATACATCACCTTCGACCTCGGGCCAGGCGCTGACCTCGGTCTGTGGTCTGGCCAGTTCGAGGATCTGTCACCGGACGTCCCGCGCACCAGTGAGGTGTGCCTGGCCATCGACGGTGGACCCGACGAGCTCAACGCGACCTTTGAGCAGTGGAATTCCAAGGGGGTCACGATCCTGCGCGAGCCTCATGATGCGGGGTTCGGGCTGACCTTCCTCGCAGCCGATCCTGACGGGAACCGTATCCGCGTCGCACCGCGGGGCTGAAAGGCCGCAATGCGGCAGGCGCGCACGATAGGTGTCGCGCCTGCCGTCGTCTGACTTCGAGAGGACGACGAGTGCCCCACGCGAATGCGCCCCTGAGCGTCGAGGGCCGTGGGCGGCTAGTGAAGCGGTGCCGGACACGTCCCATCGCCCACGTCGCCGCTGAGATGGGCATCTCTCGCGCATGCGCCGGCAAGTGGGTAAATCGCCGGCGGCTACACGGTGATGGGGGATTGCAAGACCGGCTGTCGAGTCCGCACCGGAGTCCGAACGCGACTCCAGCATGGGTCATCGAGTAGATCGAGTCCTGGCGCCGCGAGCACAAGTGGTCCGCGCAACGGGTCACCGACGCACTTGTGAGTATCGGTTTTGTGATCAACCGGCGAACTGTCAGCCGACACCTGACCCGGCTCGGCCTCGGCGAACGCCGCTTCATCGACCCAGGCGGTGAGAACAACCGGAAGCCGGGGAAGATCATCGCCCGCTGGCCCGGACACATGGTGCACCTGGATGTGAAGAAGGTCGGCCGGATCCCTGATGGCGGCGGGTGGCGGATCCACGGCCGGGACAGCGATCAGGCCAAGGTCGCCAGTCGGGCGAAGTCGGCCGGGGCGAAGCGTGGCTACGTCTACCTGCACCCCGTCGTCGATGGTTTCTCACGGCTCGCCTACACAGAACCGCTGGGCGATGAGAAGGGCGCGACGGCTGCTGCTTTCCTCGCCCGGGCGAGGGTCTGGTTCGCCGCCCACGGCATCAACCACATCCACCGGGTCGTCACCGACAATGGCGCTTGTTACCGCTCCGGCGACTTCGCCCGCATCGTCGGGCAAGGCACCCGGCATCAGAGAACCGAGCCATACACACCTCGGCACAACGGGAAGGTGGAGCGCTACCAGCGCATCATGGCCGAGGAAGTCCTCTACGCCCGCGAGTTCACCAGCGAGGACGCCCGGTCAGCCGCGATCACAGTGTGGAACATCCACTACAACTACCACCGGCCGCATAGTGCTGCCGCCGGAAAGCCGCCAGCAGCACGCCTCCGCGAGAGCGTCACCAACGTCGAGCCCTCATACAGCTAGACCGGACGCTTCCCGCAGCTCGACGTACTCGATCACCGCACCGTCCGCATGTCGCGCGGTCAGGTTCCGGCCGGTGGGCACGTCCTTCGGCCCGGAAAGGATCTCGGCACCGTGTGTACTCAGTACCCGCTCGGCTTCCACAAGGTCGTCGACCACAACAGTCGCCTGGACGCTCCTGAACGGGGCAAGCGCCTCCGGGGACCCGGCAACGACGAGGAAGTCACCGATGGCCGCCAGTTCCAACTCGCCATACGAAAAACGCTGACGCGGGTCACACCCGGTGAGCTCGGTCAGGAGCGGCAGTGCCCGGTCAAGGTCGTCCACATACAACCGGGCGCTGGTCTTGAGGATCTTCATACCGTCAACGGTAGAAGACCCCGCCCGGGGGCCGTCACCCACCTCTGTGCGAGTGGCCTACCCGGCCACCCGAGGGATGAAAAGTCACACCGGACAGGGAGATCACTTGTCCGCCGACAGGGAGCCGAAATGTCCACCCACAGGGATTTGGGCGTGTCCGTTGACAACCGGTGCGGGCTGTTACTCGGGCGCTGCGGCGGGCAGCTGACGACGAAGCTGTGCACGAACCCTCTCTGAACTCGCTGGCGAGGGATCGGAGTTGGGGTGTCGATAAGAAACGTGTCACCAGCCGCAAAGTAGGCCGGGGGCCGGAAAGCCGTCAGTGTTGAGGCGTTCCCGGCGGTGGGTGGGCGTCGTTGAGTTACTCGCGGACCTGAGCGTTCACTGTGGGATGCGCGTCACTGCTGTACGCGCCCAGGCCCGCGAGCAGGCGAAGCCCGTCCTCGGCAGGGCTGCCGGGGGCCGCGGACAGCACCACCAGCTCCATGCCCGATTCATCCGGTAGTGCGAAGTTCTCCTGGTGCAGTTCCAGCGGTCCGACCAGCGGATGCCGGTACGCCTTTCGTCCATGTGCGCGGGCGCGCACGTCCGCGCGGGCCCAGAGGCGGCGGAAGCGCTCACTGCCCATCGCCAACTCGCCGATGAGCGAGGCCAGACGGGGGTCCTCGGGGTATTGGCCGGCGGCCAGGCGCAGGTGCCCGACCACGTCGAGGGTGCATTTCTCCCAGTCCGCGTAAAGGCCGCGCTCGGCCTCCTCGAGGAAGATGTGCCGGGCGGTGTTCAGGCCCGGCATCGGCCGGCCGAAGAGGAGCCCGGCGAGGCGGTTCCCGGCGAGCACGTCCAGGCGGTGGTCCATGATCAGCGCGGGCGCGTCGGCGACCAGATCGAGGACGCGCAGCAGCTCCGGCCGGACCCGCCCGCCCGGCGCCTTCGCACGGCGGCGGCGCTGCCGGGCGAGCCGGTAGAGGTGCCCGCGTTCGGTCTCGTCGAGGCCGAGCACGCGGGCGAGCGCGTCGAGGACCTGCTCGGAGGGCTGGGTCGCGCGGCCCTGCTCCAGGCGCACGTAGTAGTCGACGCTCACTCCGGACAGGTGCGCGACCTCTTCGCGGCGTAGCCCTTCAACCCGGCGGCGGCTGTCGGTGGGGATACCGACGGCCGCCGGGTCGACCCGGGAACGCCGGGTCCGCAGGAAGCCCGCAAGATCGTCCATGCCCCCAGTATCGCCTCGGTGGTGCCCGTGAAGGTGGTCCTGCCAATACCAGGAAGTCCCGTCCGACGGAAGAGGAGCCCCTGAACGCCGGGCGCCGCGACGCCCAGGATCGAAGGCATCCGATCCCAAGGAGTTCCCATGAAGACGCTGATCGTCTACGCCCACCCGGAGCCGAAGTCGCTCAACAGCTCGCTGAAGGACCTCACGGTGTCCACATTGGAGAGCGCCGGGCACGAGGTACGGGTGAGCGATCTGTACGCGATGAACTGGAAGGCGGTCGTGGACGCCGCGGACTACGGCCCCACCGCCTCAAGTCCGCTGAAGGTCGCACTGGATTCGGGCCGGGCCTTCGACGCCGGGACGCTCACCCCGGACGTCCTCGCCGAGCAGGAGAAGCTGCTGTGGGCCGACATGATCATCTTCCAGTTCCCGCTGTGGTGGTACACGATGCCCGCGATCCTCAAAGGCTGGGTGGACCGGGTGTTCACCTTCCACTTCGCGTACGGCGTCGGCGAGCACAGCGACACCAAATATGGCGAGCGCTTCGGCGAAGGCACCCTCGCGGGCAGGAAGGCCCTGCTGTCGGTGACCGCCGGCGGCCCGGAATCGCACTACGCCGCACGCGGGATCAACGGCCCCATCGACGATCTGCTGTTCCCGATCCACCACGGCATCCTCTACTACCCGGGCCTCGAGGTGCTGCCCCCGTTCGTGCTGTACGGCACCGACCGGATGACCGACGAGGACTACCCGGACGTCGCCAAGGCCTGGGAGCAGCGCCTGCTCACCCTGGAGTCGACCGAGCCGATCGCGTTCCGGCGGCAGAACTTCGGCGACTACGAGATCCCCTCGCTGCACCTGACGGAGGGACTGGAGCCCGTGGGCCGCACGGGTTTCGGGCTGCACGTGCGCGACTGACGCGGCTGACCGCCGGCGATGGACAGGATGAGCTGGGGCGCGAACCCGAGGAGCAGCCCGAGGGCCGTGGCGGCGGTGAGGGTGAGCGCCACCGCGAGGGTGTGCGGGCGGAATCCTCGGGCGCGCGGTGCCGTACGCCCCGACGGCAGTCGGTCGCCCGGAGGGGTTCCTACGCCGGAGCCGGTGCAGTAGCGGCGGCAGTCACGGTCGTACTGTTCGATGCCCCTCACGCACAGGCAGGGCCGGAGGGGCATCACCGTTCTCGCGCCCCACGCCACGCGCCTGCCGAAGCAGCGCAGCCCCGAGCGGGTTCAGCGTGTGCAGGACCGTCGGGCCGGTCTGCCGGCTGGTCGTCAGCCCGGCGTCGCGGAGCACCGAGGCGTGCCGACTGGCGGCGGACAGCGAGACCCCCACGACCTGGGTGAGCTCTCCCGTGGTCAGCCCGTCCGCGACGCACCGCAGGACCCGCGCGCCCAGCGGCACCAGTTCCGCGGGGAGCGTTTCCTCGAGCACCGTCGGATGGTTGAGTGGGCACGAGAGCACGGGCGGCAGGTCGGCGTTGGCCAGGGCAACAGGCGTTCCCCACGAGAAGTACGTCGGCACGATCCTCATCCCGCGTCCGGGCAGATGAAGATCGCGGTCCGTCCGGTAGTCCACTTCGAGGACCGGCGGGTGCCAGCGCAATCGAGGCCCCAGGCTCGACAGGAGCCCCTCGACGCCCCTGGTCAACAGCGCGCGGGCGAGGGGGGCGCGGTGCCCGACGATCCCGCTGGCCACGCGCTCCGTGTAAGGAGCGACGGCCACCTCGTGGTACCGGCGGATCAGCTCGGTGAACTCCCGCCGTTCGGCCCCCTGTTCCAGCCGCAGCGCCCAGGAAGGCAGCGGGGAGACGCGGTTGAGGAGCCGTAACTCGGCGCGGACGTCCCGTCGAGGCATACGTAGGATGCCGCCGAGGGCCGCCGTGATCCCGCCCTCGGACTCCGGCGGCGTCAGGAAGTCGGGCAGGTACGGCCCGAGCGCATACAGCGGGAACAGCACCGTGCGCACGGGCCGAGCCAGTCCGGCTGCGGATTCTGGAGGCGCCGCAGACCCGCCGACCAGAACCGGAGGAACTGCCGGCGGAGGTATCCCGGCTGAAGAAGGCGGAGCACGAACTTCGTCGAGAACACGCGTCCGAGGTCCGCGAGCTGAGGATGCCTTGGCCGCCTACGCCCACCAGATCCAGGTCCTGACCTTGCGTAACGCCGACCTGGAGGCACAGAACGCCCGTCTCGTCGAACGGCGGAGGCATGGAACAGCATCTGACGCGCGATCGGGGCGTTCCCGGCGCCGATGCGGTCCGGGGCGGACAGTGAGGTCCGTCGCCTGCACAGCGGAGCGGAGCCCCGAACAGCAAGCAGACCCCGACGTCGGGGTCTGCTGTACCTGGCTGCACGGCCGACGAGGGTTCAGTTCTCGACCGCGCGCACGACCCTCGTTCTCTCTGCTGGCCGTTGTGTTGCCTGGCCCTTGATCAGGGCTTGAAGGGGAGCATGCAGGGGTGCGGGACGTACCCGGTGATGCCCTTGTACCGGACCTTGTCCCACTGGTTGTACTTGATGTTGCCCTTGCTGCCGCAGGCGTTGTGCATGCCGCCCTGGTAGACCTTGACGCTCCCGCCGCTCATGAGGGCCTTCGCGGCTGCACTCTTCGGGACCAACCCCAGCGCCGTACTGCTCTTGGTGGGCTTCTGGCGTATCTTGACGGACTCCTGCGCGTAGAAGGTCGTCCAGGTCGCCGCTGACGCGGTGGGGGCCTGCACCAGGACCATCGTGGTGGCGGCCGCCAGGCCAACCCCGATCATCCTCAGACGGTTACGCAACACGTTCTCCTTGCAGAAAGACAAAGGTGAATTCGGTGAATTCATCGACGTAAGGAGCGGAGACACGGTTCACCGCCACCGGCATCCGGCACTCCGGAGCAACAGCTCGGAGTCAGTGGGACAGGGATACCGAGGCGACCTGGTCGTCTCGCTCCTTCGCGGACGTATGACTTCGCCAGGATGCGGGACTGCCTGGGGACGAGTCATCGCCAGCACGTGCATACATGTCTTGCCCTTGCGTCTACGCGATGTCCGGGCATTCCTTGGTGCGGTACTCCCGCGGCGACATGTCGTATTCAGTGCGGAATATCCGGCTGAAGTGGGCGGCGTCCGTGAAACCCCACCGGGAGGCGATGGTGTGAATGGGCGCGGTAGCCATCCTGGGGTCGGCCAGGTCGGCGCAGGCGTGCTGAAGGCGTCGGCGGCGGATCGATGCGGCCACCGAGATGCCCCGCTCCTGGAAGAGCCGGTGCAGATAGCTGACGGATATGTGGTGGGCGGCCGCCACCACTTCCGGCGCGAGCCGGGGGTCGCGCAGGTTCTGCTGGATGAAGGCGTCGATGCGCAGTGTCAGCGTCCGCCGGTGGGACTCCGGAGTGAGGTTGTCCTCCATCTCCAGCGCCTGGGCAAGGACCGCCGACAGCAGATCCACCACGACGGTCCCCAGCCTGGGGCCGTCGGCGGGTCCGTATGAGGAGGTGTCCGTGGTCAGCTGGGCGATGAACCCGAAGAGCAGGGCGATGATTCCCTCGCCGCCGGGCATACGTCGTGCGAAGAGCCTGTCGACGCTGTCTGCAGGCACCGACAGCAGGGCCTTGGGAACGAGGACCGAGAACCCGGTCAGGCTCCCCTTGCCCTCGTCGGTCTTGACCCACGACTCGTTGGGCCGCGAGGTGTCCAGGAGCACGAGATCGTACGGGTGGTGCGTATCGCGGCGATCGGTGCGGCCCAGTTGCTGCACGACGTCAATGCTGCCCTGGCCAAGGAGCGACACCTGGTACGCCTCGGGATCGGACTGCCGGATGAGCTTCGGTGTCCGCCGGACGGTCACCGATGGGGCATGCATTGACCTGACTGCCACGCTTCCGAGGCTCAGGACGCGATCGGTCACGCGGAAGTCGGACGCATGCTCGCTCGAGACCTCCACGGGCACATGGGTCTTGAGGAGATATTCACGCCAGGCCTCGAACCGGTCCGCCACGGGCAGATCCTCGGTCCGGAGCACCGTCTCAAGCATCGAATTCCTCCGCCTGCCTTGCTGCTCCTGGCATGGTCCGGAGCGCGGCATCACAAGAGGATTGAACACCAACGGCAGCGCGGCGACCTGGGCAGGGAACCGCTGAAGCCCCGGCTGGACGGGGGGAGACCAGCCGGGGCCGTAACGCGGTGACGTGCGGAGGGCGGTCGCCTCTCGGCGGAAGGCTCCATGGGGCTTCAGCCGGACGATCGTCCCCATGGGCTATAGGTGAGGCCCGGGGACACCATCCCCTCCGCAGCCACATATTGATGAACGGTCAACCGCCTCGGGTTGTTCCTCGCTCCGTCCGGGTGCCGCTGTGAGGTGGGGCACCCGCCTCAACGGGTGGGGTCACTCGAGGAAGTCTGCGATAAGGATGGCGAATTCGTCCGGGGTGGCCAGCCGGATACCGAGGTCTTCGGCCTTGGCCCGCTTGGATCCGGCGCCCTCTCCGGCGACGACCAGGGTGGTCTTCTTGGAGACGCTGGAGGAGGAGCGGCCGCCGGCCCGCTCGATGAGCTCGTTCATCTGGTTGCGGCTGAGCTTCTCCAGCACGCCGGTCATCGCACCGGTCACGACCACCGTCATCCCAGCCAGCGGCCCGCCCGCCGCCTCCGCACCCCCCGCGCTGTTGTCGGTGTCGCCGGCGGAGAGGGCGGGTGGCGTGGCGCCGGGCTCGGTCATGTTCACCCCGGCGGCGGCGAGTTTGTCGATCAGCGGGGCGAGGTCGGCGAGCTCGGCGACGATCGAGGGTGCCTTCTCGGTGCCGATGCCCTCGACCTGCTGCATCGCATCGGCGTCCGCGGCGCGGATGTGGTCCATGGTGGCGAAGTGCCGGGCGATACGGCGGGACATGGAGCGGCCGGTGCCACGCACCCCGAGCGCGCACAGCACCCGCGACAGCGGCTGCTCCTTGGCCGCGGCGATGGCGGCGAGGAGGTTGTCGGTGCTCGTCTCACCCATCCGCTCCAGCCCCAGAAGCTGCTCGCGGGTGAGGACGAACAGGTCGGCGAGATCGGCGACGAGGCCGGCGTCGACGAGCTGGACGACACGGGTGGCACCGAGGCCTTCGATGTCGAGCTGGTCGCGGCCGGCCGCGTAGGACAGGGCGGCCACCAGGTGGCAGTTGCGGCCGTTGGTACAGCGCCACCGCTGCTCGCTGGTGTCGATGCCGGCCCCACAGCGCGGGCACACCTCGGGGAAGACGATGGGCTGTTCGTCCCCGGTGCGCAGGTGGGCGACCGGGGCTTCGATGCGGGGGATGACGTCACCGGCCCGGTGCACCATGACCTGGTCGCCCAGCCGCAGGTCGCGGCGGGTGATGTCGGCCGGGTTGTGGAGCGTGGCATAGGTAATGGTGGCGCCGTCGATCTCGACCGGCTCCAGGACGGCGCGCGGGGCGATGATGCCGGTACGGCCCACGTTCCACTCCACCTCGAGCAGCCGGGTGATCTTCTCGACTGCGGGCAGCTTGTAGGCGATCGCCCAGCGCGGAGCACGCGTCCCGGATCCTGCCGCCTGCTGGTCGGCAGCCAGGTCGGCCTTGATGACGATCCCGTCGATCCCGAACGGCAACTCCGCCCGCAGCGCGGCGATCTCCTGCACCCGGGCCAGCACCTGCTCGACGCTGTCGGCGGTGGTACCGGGTACGAGGGTGGTGGCGGTGGTGTTCACCCCGTACGCGGCGGCCTGCACCATCAAGTCGCTGTGCGCGAGCCCGGACAGCCGGACGGCAAGCTCCGTCTCGGTGTCGGCCAGGGGCAGCAGGCCGTAGCCGAAGAACGTCATCGGCACGGTGTAGGCGCGCTCCTTGGCGCGCAGGGTGCCCGCGGCGGCGCCGCGCGGGTTGGCGAACGGCTGACCGCCGTGCGCAGTGCGCACCTCGTTGCCGTGCTCGAACTGGGCCGTGGTCATCAGGACTTCGCCGCGCACCTCGACGGTGACCGGCTCGGCGAGCTCGGTGGGCAGGCCCTCGATGGTGCCGATCGCGTGCGAGACATCCTCGCCGGCCGTCCCGTCCCCGCGGGTGACCAGCTGTCTCAGGCGGCCGTCCGTGTAGCGGGCCGCGATCGCCAGCCCGTCCAGCTTCGGCTCGACACTGAACCGCTCCACCTCGTGGCCGACCCTCCGGGCCAGCGAGGCGGTCCAGGCGCTGAACTCCTCCGGCGAGAACACGTTGTCCAGGCTCAGCATCGCCACCGTGTGCGGGACATCGCCCTGAACAGCGCCGCCGGCGACCTTCCCCGTCGGCGAGTCGGGCAGCACCTGATCGGGATGCTCTGTCTCCCACGCGGCGATGCCGCGCACCAGCCGGTCGTAGGCGTCGTCGTCCAGCACCGAAGTCCCGCTCGCGTAGTAGGCGGCCGACGCCTTCACCGCGTCCTCGACCGCCTGCGCGTACGCGGCGGCATCCTCGATCACTGCAGCTGGTGTGGTCATGCCCGTCATCCTGCCTGCCACCACTGACATTGATACTCGTGGCGGCTTCCGGCGGTCGTGGCTCAACCACTGATCACGGCAGGAGGCAACCCCGAACGCATGCGGACCGAGGCTTCCTTCGCCGCCCGCGAGAGGATGCGTGACGCCTTCTCCAGCTGCGGCAGCGTGGACATCCGTTCCTTCTCCGTCTTCCGCTTCCCCATGTCGGCTTGCCGCCGGGAAGGGCCTGTTTCCCTTTCTGTCCCATGAGGATGAGGCCTTTCAGTCACTCAGCGTGTGCTTCGTATCTCTGATGCAGCTGCGATGTGGCGACTTGAGAAAGGGTGGCGCGCCCACACCGTCCGCTCAGCCGGCCTTGCTGTCAGCGCTCTGTGTCATCATGCGGACGCGTCCCAGGGGAGTGGGCCGCGGTCTACTGATTGCCAGGGGGGTGGGGATGGGTGCGGGTAAGGAGCCGGACGGCTCGTCCAGGTCCGACGAGGAGTGGGAGCGGTTTCTTCGCGAGTCGGTGGCGGGTGCCGCCGACGCGCCCAAGGAGCCGTCGGCGCGGGCCCGCGACGTGGGGAAGCGGCTGGGCGCGGAGCCCGGCCCCGGCCTGGAGGGTTGGCGCAGCTACACGCCCGCGCGGCCCCAGCGGCGCACGGGCTGGCACGTGGTCGGACTGCTGGCCTCGCTGGTGCTGCTCGTGGTGGCGCTCGCGCCGGGGCGGATAGCGGACCTGTTCGCCGGCGACGACCCTGACTCCCCGCCGCTGGCGGCCGAGACCGCCAGCCCGACCCAGGCACCCTCGGCGGAGGCGGCCCAACGCCCCACCATGGACGAGCCGTTCCGCGGTTCGCCGGCGGCGCGCTGGACGAGCGGGGCGGCGGGGATCACCGTGCCGAAGGCCGGGGAGGTCGGCTGGATGAGCGCGGCCGAGGTCGAGCGGGCCCTCGCCCGCAGTCGGGACTTCCTCGTCGCGTCCGGCCTGGATCGCGGAGCGCTGCGGGGCGAGCGCCCCGAGAAGGCGATTGCACTGATCAACCCGCACCAGAAGGATGTCCAAGACTTCCTGAAGACCGCTTTCCGAACCCCGAGCGAGAAGAACGACCCCCTCCTCCTCTTCAGCCGCTTCCAGCCCTCCCGAACCCACCTGGTCGGCGACGTCGTGAAGACCCGGGGGCGGCTCACCTACCGGGAGGGCGAGCGCGGCGCGCTCCAGGTGACCGCCGACGTCACCTTCGTCTACCCGGTCACCCGCGCGGAAGCGGGCGGCGACGACGAGATCGTGCGCACGATCGTCCGGCGCGAGCTGGTCCTGAGCTGGGACGACCCTGACAAGGTGATCACCGAGCCGGGCACGTTCTCGCTCGTCTCGTACAAATACGACATGACCAACGGCGGCTGCGGCGCCCCCACGGGCTACTTCACCCCGCCCTTCGGCACGGACCACCAAGCGGACGAGACCAGCCCGGAGCTCGACCCGTACGACCGCAGCGCGCCGGTCGGGCGGGGCGAGTTCTCTGGGGACGAGTGCGGGAGAGCAACGCGGTCCTAGGTGTACTCGGCCGGGAGGTTGGTGACACGCCTGCTGTCCGGGACCATTCTCGAGGGTGCGGGGAGCACCGGGCTCGGCTCCGACACCGTCACGCAACAGGGGGCCATCCCCGCGGGCGCGGGGATGGCCCCAGCCCCAACTGCTGGGCGTGGGACGTCAGCTGGTGCTCCCCGCACCCGCGGGGATGGTCCCAAGGCCAAGCAGGCAGAGACGGCCGCCCAGAAGTGCGGTTGCGTCCATGGAGATGGTGTACGGGTTCGACCTGATCCGGGGGTTTGCTCCGGCATCGGGATGGTGCCCGCATAGATGAACGGCCACCGGCTGATCTTCGAAGTGTCGAAGCCTCGAAGGAGATCAGCACGATGACCGCACCCGACAGTCTGCCCCTGCACGCCCTCGCGGAAGACAACCTCGCCGCGGCGAGTCCCGATCTGCTGCGGAGGCACTTGGTCTGCCTCCCGAGAGGGAGCCGAGAGGGAGCCGAGAGGGGTCGGCTACTCCCGGAGGAGGAGACACCGACCCCTACGGCGAGCGGACGGGATCAGCTCAGGCCGAGGTTCGACAGCGCGGTCGTCCAGTCCGTGACGATCGCGTCCTGGGCGTCGGCGAGGGTGACGGTGCCGGCACAGACGGCCTTCTTGAGCTTGTTCTCGACGGTGTCCTTGTTGGCGGCGGTCTTGGTGCCGTACTCCGGCTCAGGCCAGAGGTTGAGCTCACTCTTGGGGGCACCGCCGAGTTCGAGGGGGACGAAGTGGTCCTCCTCGTAGTCCGAGGTGCTGGTGTCCGTGTAGCCGTACTCGACGATCTGCTTCTTCTTCAGCGCGGTGGTGTAGGAGCTGGATGGCCGGACGGTCGCGGTCCACCCGGAGACGCAGATGGTGGAGTCGATGGTGGACTGAGTGACGTCCGGGTTGAAGTCCCCGGGCTGGCAGCTGGAGTCGGGGAGGGGGAGGTAGTCCTGGCTGCAGCTCTGCGCGTGCGCGGTGCCGGCTGCGACCGTGAGGCCGGCGGCAGCGAGCGCGAGGGAGGAGAGGGCGGTGACCAGTGAGCGGGATATTTGGGGCATGGGGGGATCTCCCGGAGCGGTGCCCGGCAGGAATTCCGGGCGGTCGTGAGCATGACAGCATCGGGATCATCTATGCGGGTAGAGCCCTTTGCCGGTCGCGAAGATCCCTTTGTTGAATGTTTGAATACGACGGGACTGACGGAGGGCAAGTCATGGCCCGCGCTTGGTTGTCGGCATCGCGCGCCGGGCCCGGTGACGGCCCCCTCGTAACGTCAGCTCCATGACCACGTTGACGCTTCTGCATCCCGGCGCCATTCCGCTGGCGCTGGCGCCGCCGGGCCGCACACACTACTCAGGCCGCTGACATCGGCCAGGGGTGCGGATTGCTGGGAGTGACTTCGTAGGTCAAGCAGCGAGTTGGTAGCGGGCCTGGTGGTTGCGCTGGTGCTCTTGGCCCAGATGGTAGGTCCAGTAGCGGTCGAAGTCGCCGTTGGCGAGCAGTGCGCGGATTTTCAGGGCGGCTTCGGCGCCGGCGCTCCGCCCGGCCGTCGACGCGTTCGTCCGACAAATTCGCTACCCGGCGGCCGGAGCGCCGTGATACACAACCGCCGTGCATAACATCTTGGAGTTCCCCGAGGTCCTGCGGCTGATCGAAGACCGCTCGGCCGCGTTCCGCGCTGCGATCGCGTCCGCCCCCGACCTTGACGTCCAGGTCTCGACCTGCCCGGACTGGACGCTGCGCGAACTGGCGCAGCACCTCGGTGACGGCCGCCGCCGCCAGGCCGCCATCGTCGCGGCGGGCCCGGGCGCTGAGCCCCCGGCGAGGACGGATCCGAAGGGCGCCCCGACCGCGCCCCGCGACCACGAAGCCCTGGACGCCTGGCTCGCCGAGTCGACCGAGCTCATGCTCGACGCGATGCGCGAGGCCGGCCCGGACCGCGGCTGCTGGACCTGGTGGGGCCGCTCGCAGGCCCCGGAGACCAGCGGAGCCGTGGCCCGGCACCAGATCCAGGAGATCGCCGTCCACACCTACGACGCCCAGCTCACCCAGGGCGCCGCACAGCCGCTGCCGACGGACGTCGCGGTCGAGGGCGTCGACGAGTTCCTGACGACCGTCTCGGCGACGACCGTCCCCTGGCCGTTCAAGCCGGCAACCATCGACCTGCACACGACCGAGGGCCGCTCCTGGCGCCTGACCCTCAACGCCGACGGCGTCCGCTGCGACGACCTCGCCGCCGACGCGGAGCCGGGCGACATGGCGATGCGAGGCGCGGCGAGCGAACTGGTCCTCTACTTCTACGAGCGCGTCCCGCTCGACGGCCTGGAGACCACCGGCGACACCGAGCCGATGGAGCAGCTCGCAGACTGGGACCCGAACGCGTAAAACGCGCACTTGTGACGCATCTGTCGGTGGTGCGGGCGCCACTGGGCCCGGGGTTGCGGACATCGCGCGGCTGCGGGCAGGCTGCGGGCCTGCTGTTCAAGGGCGAAAGGCGCACCTGTGGGCGGCTGCCGCTGCACTGGGGGACACTGCGCGGCGCCGGTGCTGCTGTTCAAGGGCGAAGGGCTCTCGCTCGTCCTGACGCCCGGTCAGCGGGCCGACTGCACCCAGTTCGAGGCTGTCAGTGAACAGATCCGGGTGCCCCGCCTGGCCACCGGCCGGCCTCGCGCGACACCCGGCAGCGTCAGCGCCGACAAGGGCTACAGCAACCGTCGCACCCGCGCCTACCTGCGTGGACGCGGGATCCGGTACGTCATCCCGGAGAAAGCCGACCAAGCGGCCGGCCGTCTGCGGCGCGGGAGCACCGGTGGCCGGCCACCCGGCTTCGACAAGGAGCGGTACGCCAAGCGCAACACTGTCGAGCGGGCGATCAACAAGCTGAAGCAGTTCCGCGCGGTCGCGACCAGATACGACAAACGCGCCTACGTCTACCTCGGCACCGTCACCGCCGCAGCACTCGTCATCTGGCTCCACTCATGATCGCCAGGACAGCCCCTAGATGATCAATTCCAAGGGATGCCTGCGGAGGGTGTGGGGTGGGCGGCGGCCGAAGCCAGGGCGAGACGGTCAGGCGGCGGGCTGCCGGCCCTGGTTGTCGAGGTGGCAGCGGGCGGTCAGGCGTCAGGGTCGACTTCGGGGTGCGTGAACCGCACGGGCTTGCCCAGCGACCGGGCGTAGGCGATTTCGGCTCGGGTGCTGTCTCCGATGTAGTCGCCGACTACGAGCACCTCATCAGCGAGCCGGATCTTCGCCCGGTGCAGATCGTCGAGTCGAACCTTCAGCGCCTCGGCCTCGACAGGATCGGACCAAAGTTCGTGCGGCGACTTCATGTCACAGCCCGGTTTGACGACAATCTTTCCGGCTTTGGTCTCCCGCAGATCGACCTCGTTCATCTCGGTCATGAAGCGGGTGGAGCCGCAGATCACGACGATACGCGGGAGGCTCAACAGCTTCTTCGCGTCGGCGAGCTTCTCCTCGGGGGTGAGCAGTTGCGGGTATGACACTGGTTCCTCCTGGTGGTGTGGTCCAAGGGGTGCCTGCGGAGACGAGAACGAGGGTGTCCAAGATCGTTTTGTGACGAACGACGTGGACACCCTCGCGACAGCACGCTATGCGACGAGCGACGACATGCTGAAGGAGCATCCCGACCTGGCGCCGTGGCGCCCGCCGGTCGGCATTACGCCCCGCCTGAGCGATGCCGAACTGGTCACCCTCGCCACGATGCAGGCCATACTCGGCCACACCTCCGAGGCCAAATGGCTCCGCCATGCCCGTGCCCACCTGCGCCACCTCTTCCCCTACCTGCCCCAGCAGCCCGGCTACAACCAGCGGCTGGGCAAGGCCGCCGGTCTGATGCGAAGCATCAACCGGATCCTGGCCACCACCTCGGTGTGGAGCGACGACGTATGGGTCGTGGACTCCACCCCGGTGGAATGCGGCCGCTCCCGCGAGACCGTCAAACCCTCCGACCTGGCAGGTTGGGCCGAATACGGCTACTGCGCCAGCCACAGCCGCTTGTTCTGGGGCCTGCGCCTGCGCCTGCACCTGGTCTGCACCCTTCAGGGCCTGCCCATCGCCTTCGCCCTGACCGGGGCCAAGGCCGACGAACGCGAGACCCTCCTTGACCTCCTGGCAGCCGAATGCGAGCTTCTGCGAGAGCGCCCCCGACAGACTCTCATCGGCGACAAGAACTACTTCGGCCGTGGTTTCGAACGCGAACTGTCAGAGCATGGAGTCCAGTTGCTGCGGCCTGCCCGTAAAGGTGAACGGGAACGGCCTGGCGCAGCCCTGTTCAAGCCGCTGCGACAGGTCATCGAATCGATCAACGAGACCTTCAAGGGACAGCTTGACCTCGAACGGCACCGAGGGCACACCCCCGGAGGTGTCATAGCCCGCGTCATGCAACGCATCCGCGCGCTGACCGCCGCGATCTGGCACAACGACGCCACCGGACAAACCGTCCTACGCTCACTGATCGCCTACGATCACTGATCCCTTGGACTAGATCATCTAGACAATCTGGGTGGGCTCCGTGATCCTCGGCCTCACAGGCAGGTGTGATGCGTGCTCGGTGCGAATGCGAGGACGCGGGTTCAGTCCTTGCCGAAAGCTGGGCGCCGCCCCAGGCGGTCTGTTCGTTTAGCCACTCAGCCCGGTGCGGTCGCCGGGGACTCCGCCTGCCGAAAACCCGGCAGGATCAAGCTCAGCACGGCCGCGACGGCAGTCGTGGCGGCGAAGACGCCGACCGCCCAGGCGCCGGACGCGTGCTGGATAATCAGGCCGGCGATCAGCGGCGCCAGCGCTGCCAGCGCGGTGGCCGCCATCATCACGGTGCTGATGACTCGGCCGCGCATTTCCTCCGGCGCTCTGCGAAGCACCACGGCAACCAGCGCGGCGTTCGCGGCCGGCGCGAGCAGCAGCGCCAGGGCGACCGGCGCCGCCAACAGTGGTGACGGGATGAGCAAGGCCGCAGCGCCGAACAGCAGGGCCCCTGCCATGGTGATCGTGGTGGCCAGGGTTGCCAGGCGCATGCGCCGTTGCAGCCGGGGTGCGACCACCGCGCCGAGAAGCCCGCCGGCTGCGATGGCTGCTTGCACCAGGCCGATCACCGCGGTGGAGGTACCGCCCTGTCGCATCGCGAGGGTGATGCTGAAGATCACGCCGCTGAAGGCGAAGTTCAGCAGGGGCGTCTGGATCACCGCCGCTCGCAGAATTGGCACCTGCCAGACGACCTGCAGGCCATCGGTCACCTCGCGCCACAACGCCTTGCGCCCGGCCGCGCTCTCCGGGCGGAACCGCCCGCGGATCCGGCTCACCGTGCCGAACGAGACCGCGTAGGAGACGGCGTCGGCCAGGAACGGGACGGCCCGGCCCACCCCGAACAGCACCCCGCCGAGCGCCGGGCCGGCCAGGCTGGCACCGTACGTCCGGGCTTCGGTGGCCGCCCACGCCTGCTCGAGCTGGGCGTCCGGCACGATTCCCGGCAGCGCGGCAGCGGCGGACGGGTCGAAGATGGCACCAGCAGCCCCCTCGATCAGGCTCACGGCCAGGACCACCGGCCAGGATGCGAGATCCAGCACGATCAGGATGCCGAGCAGAGCCAGCAGGACGGCGCGCACGACGTCACAGATGATCATCGTCAGCCGCCGGTCGAACCGGTCCGACAGCGCCCCGGCGGGCAGCTGCAGGCATAGCAGGGTAATGGCCCGCACCGTGCCCACCACCCCGGCGAGCACCACCGAGTGGGTCAGGGCCAAGATGAGCAGCGGGTAGGCGATCCCGCTGATCTGCGTGCCGGTATCGGACAGCAGTTGGCCGATCCACAGCATCCGGAAGCCCGTGTTGCGCCGGAGCGGAACCTGTCGTGGCACATCGGTGGCTATCTCGATTCCGCTGGCGTCGCTCACCCTCAACACGATAGGCGCCGAGGTCGTCGCCCAGGTGTCGGATCTTGGACAGGGAGCCGGGTGAACGTCGAAAGGCGCGACCGTCCATGATCACGTTGATTCCACTCAGCATGATCGTGAAGGCCGTGCCCGCATGCCATCCTGCCCGGCCCTGCCCACGTCCCGCCAACTCGCCGAGCAACACGGCCTCGCTGCCGAGGAGTTGTGCACGCCCGAGACGCTTCCCTCGCTGCTGGACGCGGTCCGTACCTCCCCGATCCGCGCACGGCGCACCTGGTCGCCCACCCCTTGCCGATGCTGCTCGGCCTGGTCGCCTGCGCCCTGTTGTGCGGGGTGCGCTCGGTCCGCGGCGTGGTCCGCTGGGCGAGCGGCCAGGGCGCGGGCACCCTCGCTGCCCTCGAAGTCCCCAACATGCCCCGGACACACTGCCGGTGGCCACCACCCTCACCCGCGCGCTGGCCCGGGTGGACGCCGACGCGTTGGACGCCGCCGTCGGTGCGTTCGTGCAGGCCCACACCGCCGACCCCGCTGGCCGGCATCGCCGGAGATCCCCCCGTGCTGCAGCTGGCAGCGGACGGCAAGACCGTGCGCGGCGCCCGCGATTGCGAGGGCCTGCAGCTGCACCTGCTCGGCGTCTACCAGGTCGACCCGGGTGTGATGCTCGCCCAGCGGGAGATGCGCCACAAACCGCACGAGACGGTGCACTTCACCGCCGCTCTCGACCTGATCGCCGACATCACCGGCGCGATCGTCATCGCCGATGCCTTGCACACCGTCGCCGGCCACGCCCACTACCTTCACCGCCGCGGCGCCTTCGGCCTCTTCCCCGTCAAGGAGAACCGCTCCACCCTGTTCGCTCAGGTGGGCACCCTCGACTGGGACGAGACCACCAACTCGCACATCGCCGTGCACCGCACACAGGAGACCAACTCAGGCCGCCACGAGATCCGCATCGTACGAGTGCAGCCCCTCACCCTGGGGCAGGTGAACTTCCCGCACGCCATCCAAGCCCTGCTCGTCGAGCGATACACCACCGGACGCGGTGACGGAAAGATCCACACGGATGCCGAACTCGGCATCACCACTGCCCCACTCGACGTTGCCGACACCGCCGCCTTCGCCCGCTGCGTCCGCGGCCAGTGGGCCATCGAGGCACAGCGCTTCGTCCGCGACGTGACCTTCGGCGAGGACGCCTGCCGCGCCCGCACCGGCAGCCTGCCCTGGGCTCTGGCAACCTTCCGCAGCCTGGCGATCAGCCTCGCTCACCTCGCCGGGTGGAGGAACAACGCCGCCGCCCACGACCACTACCGCAACCATCCCGCCGACGCCCTACGCGAACTCAGTCTCACCGGATGAGCACGCATCACGCCTGGCCTCACAGGTCTCTGCGGGATCTGGGGCTCCGTCGCGCTGTGGGGTTACCGGCGCCGCATACCTGGCTCCGCTCCGTCCTGACCGGATCTCTCATGATGCGGTTTCCCCGGACGACTGTAGGCCCGCAATTGGAATGTCCCGTTCCACTGAGGCGACCTGCGTGTTTTCGCCTGGTCTCATTCGTGAGCCACGGTATTCCCTCTCACGATCTTGGCCCTTCGGGCCCGGTCCATACTCGACCTTGACGCCCGTTGCGGAAAAGGGATGCTGGCGCCAATCCCTGGGCCGTGAGGCATTCGGCATCGAGGTGCAGTGTGCTGAACAGGTTCCGGGATGGGGCGGATGGTGGTGGCCGTGTGGGGCAACGTGCTGCCACCGTGCGGCGTCGGAGGAGGTAGCGGTGGCGCGGATGAACAAACCTCAGTGGGGACTGGTCCGATGCTGTGGGCCGTCGCCCGCCGGGGCGCCGACCCGTCGGCGCTAGCGGGTGAGGGCGTGTGCGCGTGCCTCGTCGAGCAGTTCCCGCAGCGTCGAAGTGTTTGGTGCGATGGCGGTGGCGAGCAGTGCCGGGCCGCCTGCCAGCGGTGCGAGGAGGGCACACCCGTCCTTGCTGCCTTCGCCGAGGAGTAGGGGGTCTCGTCGGACGTTGAGGCGCGGGTCCACGATCAGGAGCTGGCCGACGGCGCGGTGCCTGTTCAGGACGGCCGGGCCGTCCCAACCGCGTTCTGGTGCCCCGTATGCCGTGTGCTGGTCGAGTAGCGGGCGTCCGGCGCGGTGGACCAGGATGCGGCTGACGAGGTGGCCTGGTTCCTCGTCGGCCCGGCCCAGGAGCTGCTCCTCCCGCAGTGCCAGCCGTGCGGTGGCGGCGAGTTCGACGGTGTATGTCTGCCGCAGGTTGCTGCCGGCGGCGCTGATCAGTGGCTGTGGTAGCCAGCGCAGATGGGCGTGTTCTCCGGCGGTGAGCCGCACGTCGTAGGTGGCCGCTTGGGTGGTGGGGCCGCGCAGGGCGAGCGTGGCGGCAGCCGTGGTGACTTCCAGCTCGGCCCGGTCCTCGGCGGTGATGTCGAGGGTGAGCCGGTCGCCACCGAGCGGGGCGCTCATCGCGCCGATGATTCCCACCGTGGCGGCGTTGCCGTCGGTGCGCATGCGCCGCAGGTGGAAGGGGCCGTCGCTGCGCAACTGCGGGAGAGTGGTGACGCGTCCGTTGTGCGCGGCGCGGATGCGGGCCGTGGCACGTACGCCGTCGGGGTGCCCGGCCGGCTCCTGCGCGCCGGGTGGGGGGCTGTTGAGGTCGGACGTGGCCCGGGTGGAGGCGAGCGGGGAGGAGGGGCTCATACGGCTGCCCCGGCGCGCCACTGGGCGAGGTGGCCGCTTACCCAGTCGGCGACTTCGCGGACGCCGTCGTCGGAGGTGAGGCTGGTGAAGATGACGGGAAGGTCGCCGCGCTGTCGTTTCGCGTCGACGGCCATGGTGTCCAGGTCGGCGCCGACGTGCGGGGCGAGGTCGGTCTTGTTGACGATGAGGAGGTCGGCGGTGGTGATGCCGGGGCCGCCCTTGCGGGGGATGTCGTCGCCGCTGGCCACGTCGATGACGAAGATCTGCACATCGACGAGGCCCTTGGAGAAGGTGGCGGTCAGGTTGTCACCACCGGACTCGACGAGCACCAGGTCCAGGGGGTGGAGGGTCTCTTCCAGGTGCTCGACGGCTTCCAGGTTGGCGGAGATGTCGTCGCGGATCGCGGTGTGCGGGCAGGCGCCGGTCTCGACGGCCGTGATCCGCTCGGGCGGCAGGACGGCTTCGCGCAGCAGGTACTCGGCGTCCTCGCGGGTGTAGATGTCGTTGGTGACAGCGGCGATGCACCAGCGGTCGCGCAGGGTGCGGCAGAGCGCGGCGACGGTCGCGGTCTTGCCGGAGCCGACGGGGCCGCCCAGGCCGACGCGCAGGGCACGGCGGCTGCCGTCGGGCCGGGTCACGGAAGCGCTGGGGATGTGCTGGTGAGGCAGCGAGTGGTCGAGGTGCATGGCAACTCCGTTGGGAAATCCGAGCGTTCAGCTGGTGGTCAGGAGGCGAAGAGCCGGACGGTCCAGGAGGCGTGCTGCTCCGCGGTGATGTCCAGCAGGGGTGAGGAGGCCGACGGCAGGGCGTCGATGCCCTCGGTCATGGCACGGATCGCGGCGTCGGCCGCGGCTGCTGCGACCTCGTCCGCTTCGGGGCCGAGGCGGGCCAGCAGCCCCGACGCATCGAGCGGGTCGAGGCTCAGCAGGCGCACCGCTGCGGTGGCCGGCCCACCGATGTTTTCGTACGCGGCGGCATAGGCGGCGTCCAGCGGGGCGAGCCCGGCGGCGCGGGCGGCCAGTCCCAGGACGATGGGCTGGTGGGCGCCCTGGGGACGCGCGGCGGCCAGGTGCTCGAGTTCGGCCGAGGGAAAGGTGGCACGAGCCGCGCGCATCATCTGCCGGCCGAGCCTGCGGGCGGCGACACGGAGTGCGGGGGCGGGGGTGCGCGCGTCGGCGGCCTCGTCGAGCAGCAGAGGGTCATGTCCGCCGGCGGCTGCCGCGGCCAGCCCTGCCATCGTCAGCCCGGTGGTGTGCAGACGCCCGCGGCAGAACGCCTCCAGGCTGTCGGTGTCGTGTACGGCTTTGTGGGCGACCGCGGCCTCGACGCCGCCGGAGTGGGCGTGCCCGCCGGCGGGGAAGCGGCCGTCGGCCAGGAGGAGCAGGGCTGCGCGGCTCATGGGGGAGCAGCTGCCTTTCACAGGGTAGACAGTGATGCGATGGCCCGGACGGACACACCGGGTCCGGCCGTTGCGGCGGCGCCACGGCCGGGCCCGGTGTCGGATCAGAAGAGGAAGTACCGCTGGGCCAGGGGGACTTCGGTGACGTAGGAGCGCGGTACGGTCGCACCATTGAGTTCGGTGCGGGCGTCGCTCGTCGTCGCACCGCCGATGGTGACCTCGAAGCTGTTGTGGTCGACTTCCAGGCTGTCCGGCACCGTGTCGTTCAGCTTCATGTCGGCCTTCTTGACTCCCCGAGTGTCCGAGATCTCGACGAACCTCTTGCTGAGTCCCAGCCCCTCCGTCTTCGCCTCCGTGACCTTGTTGCTGCTGGCCTGGGTGATGACGAGTCGGGTGTTCAACCTGTCAGCCACGCCCGGGGCAGCGAAGTTCACCGAGTTGCTCCCCGGGGCACGGCCGGTGGACCCCCAGACCGCCCGCGGCAGGTAGGGCTGCGGCGTCGTGATCGAAGCATTGGCGTCGCCGACCTGTGCGTAGGCGAGCTGGCCGCCCTTGAGGACCATGTGCGTCTTGACGCCGAAGAACTTCGGCTCCCACAGCACCAGGTCTGCCAGCCTCCCCGGCTCCACCGAACCGACGTAACCAGCGATGCCGTGCGTGATCGACGGGTTGACCGTGTACTTGGCGACGTACCGGCGCGCTCGGTAGTTGTCGTTCGGGGTCAGCCTGTCCTCATTGAAGGAGTGCTTCTTGTCCTTGTTGTCCTCGCGGATCGTTCGGACTTTCGCGCTCTGCAGGTCTTCGGGCAGCGCGCCGTAGCGGGACTTCATGACGTGCGCGGTCTGCCAGGTGCGCATGATCATCTCGCCGATGCGCCCCATCGCCTGGGCATCCGAGGACATCATCGAGATGGCGCCCATGTCGTGAAGGAGGTCCTCTGCCGCCATGGTGGACGGTCGGATGCGGGAATCCGCGAAGGCCATGTCCGCCGGAATATCCGGGTTGAGGTGGTGGCACACGACCATCATGTCGACGTGCTCCTTGACGGTGTTCACCGTCAAGGGCCGGGTGGGGTTGGTCGAGGCGGGCAGGACGTTCCCCTCCTTGACCAGCTCGATCATGTCCGGGGCGTGGCCCCCTCCGGCGCCCTCGACATGGAAGATATGGATCGAACGCTTCTTGAAAGCAGCCTTGGTGCTCTCCAGGAAACCGGACTCGTTGAGCGAGTCGGCGTGCAGGGCGAGCTGGACCTTGCGGTCCTCGCAGACTGCCAGCGCCTTGTCGATCACCGCGGGCGTGGCACCCCAGTCCTCGTGAACCTTGAAGCCGATGACGCCGGCGTCCACCTGCTCGTTCAGAGCCTGGGCGTTCATCGTGCTGCCCTTGCCGAGCAGACCGATGTTGACCGGGTACTCGTCCAGGGCCTCGAAGACTCGGGTGACATGCCACTCGCCCGGGGTCACGGTAGTGGCCGTGCTGCCCTCAGCGGGGCCGGTGCCGCCGCCGATGAGAGTGGTGACGCCCGAGGCCAGGGCCTCGTGGATCTCCTCGGGGCAGATGAAGTGGACGTGGGTGTCCACACCTCCCGCGGTGAGGATCCGGCCGTTGCCGGAAATGACCTCGGTGCTCGGCCCGACCACAAAGTTCGTCGCCGTCACCGGTAGCCGCTCGCCCGCCTGTTCACGAGCGGACTTCTCGAACGCCGAAATCGGGTCCATCGTCTCGGGGTTGTACGCCTTGCCGATGGCATGAACCTTGCCGTCTCGGATGCCGACGTCGGCCTTGACCACACCCCACCAGTCGAGGATCAGCGCCCCCGTGATGACCGTGTCCATCGGAAGTCGATCCTTTTTGCCGCCCCCGTCCCTGGGGATATGGGACATGCCCATCGACTCCCGGATCACCTTCCCGCCACCGAAGATCATCTCGTTGCCGCTGTATTTCGGTCCGCCGCTCCAGTCGGCTTCGATCTCGATGGTGAGATCGGTGTCGGCAAGACGGACCCGGTCTTTGGTGGTGGGCCCGTACAGAGCGGCGTAGTCCGCCCGCTTCAGCAAGTTGCTCTGCCTCTGCTGGCCCGTCTGCCCCGGCTGGCTACTCATCGGACGATCCCCTTGCGCAGTCCCTGAATCTTGCGGGTGTCGTTCTTGGCATCGCCCTCGATCTTCACCAGCTCAACGCAGCACACATCTCCTGGTTCGAACCTCACGGACGTGCCCGCGGCGATGTTGAGCCGTCGCCCCTTCGCCTCAGCGCAGTCCTTGAGCGGTTCGTTGTTCACGGACGTGCCGACAGGGTTCTCGACCACCTCGAGGCCGGGGTTGACCTCGGCAAAGTGGTAGTGGGAGCCGACCTGGACGGGACGGTCGGACGTGTTCCTCACTTTGAGCGTCTTCTTGTCGCCCTGCAGGTGCTCGTTGAACGCGATCGCCTCGTGCCAGGACGCGGCGTCCTGGCACTCATCGCAACAGGCAGAGGAGTCGGTGTCGTCGCAGTCGACCGGGCACTGCGGCCTGCGCGCCGGCTGGGGGTGCTCGACCTTGCCCGGGTAGACCTCGGGCTCCTCCGCGGCCTCCGGGATGGGGTCGTGGATCGTGACCAGCTTGGTGCCGTCCGGGAAGGTGGCCTCCACCTGGACGTTCTTAATCATCTCCGGGACGCCGTCCATCACGTCGTCACGGGTGAGCACCCGTCGCCCCGAGTCCATCACGTCGCTGACCGTCTTGCCATCGCGCGCTGCCTCGAAGACGTGAACGGTCAGCAGGGCCATGGTCTCGGGGTAGTTGAGAAGCAGCCCCCGGTCGCGGCGCTTCCCCGCTACGTCGGCCGCGACGTGGATCAGCAAGCGCTCCTGCTCATGCGGAGTCAAATGCACGATGAGCCAATTCTGTTGGTCGGATGGTGCGTGCGGCCGGGCATACCAAGGTCACGGACAACGGTCCCTGGACGACACGGACGCTCTCCGAGCATCAGCGGGCAAGAGCGGTGAGACGGCCGAACGGCGGATGATCTACACCATCTGACGAATCCGTGGAGTGCGACGTTTCATCCCGCCGGAGAGAAGAAGCCCTGCTCGTGGGACTCCGTCGATGAGTCATCGTTCTCACCGGCTGCCGTACGACCGCCCCCACCCAATCGAACTACGCCTCACCTGGACGAGCGGGTATGGGGCTCCCGTCGCGATCGCTTTACTCATCGGCCCAACATCAGAGGGGCACGGTTCAGGCGTCGCCGAGAAGTCCGAGGTATACCTGCTCGGCAGGAAGAGCTACGGCCACGAGACCACCGCCTCTCCTCGTCCGCATGACACAGACTCATCGAGACTCCGCCAACCACACGCGGCATACCCCACGCCCGAGCAGCAAAGACAGGCGGCAGAGCTCCCGGTCTCGACCAGCTGCGATGTCTCCACAATCGGGCTGGAGAGGACCACCGGACAGAACAAGACCGGGATCAGCATTACGACAACTGAACGATCAGACAGGAGTGCGTCTCACCCCGCTGTCCCTTGGGTCGGACAAAGGCCATCGGTAATCAGAAAAGGACACGCGAAAAGCGAGCCCACAACTGTAGGGTCTCGCCGCCGATGTCATGTCGATCTTCTGTGACCTGCTGGTTCTCTGTTGTCTCATCGCGATGTCACCCAAGATCAGTCTCAGAGCGATGCCATTTCCTCGGCGGAACGATGAGTCTGCGGCTGAGCCACCGAGCACGAGGACTACATGTGAGCTCAGATCGCGCACCGATGAGTTTCCCGCGCCGCGCCGGTCTGTACGCGTGAGACCGACTCACGGAAGGCTGGCGCCATGCGGAAACTGATCTACGGCATGAACCTGACCCTGGACGGCTACATCGCCGCGCCCGGCGACGACATCGGCTGGGGCGTGCCGAGCGACGAGCTGTTCCAGTTTTGGTCCGACCAGTTGCAGGCGACCGACCTGTCGCTGTACGGGCGCAAGCTGTGGCAGACGATGAGCTCCCACTGGCCGACCGGCGACCAGCAGCCGGGCGCCACCCCGGCGGAGATCGAGTTCGCGCGCCGCTGGCGGGACATGTCGAAGATGGTGTTCTCCTCGACGATCGACAAGGTCGACTGGAACACCCGCCTGGTCACCGGCGACGCGGTCGCCGAGATCACCCGGCTCAAGGCCGAGGACGGCGGCCCGATGGACATCGGCGGCGCGACGCTCGCCGGGGCGGCCATGCGGGCCGGGCTGATTGACGAGTACGTGCTGGCCACCGCGCCGGTCCTGGTGGGCGGCGGCACGCCGTTCTTCACCGCGCTGGACAACTGGGTGAACCTGAACCTGGTGGAGACGCGGACGCTTCCCTGCGGCGTGATCCTGACCAGGTACGAGACGAGGCGCTGAGCGCCCGTCCGGGAGTCACGGGCCACATGCTCCGCGGGTGACACCGGAGGAGCTGGCTTCCCGCCCTGGGTGACCCGGACTACCGCCCGAGCCACCCAAACGAGTGAAGCCCCTGAACTGCAAGTCTCATGGCAGTGGCATTTCTGCCATCCATCTGCCAACTGCCGTGAAATTCTGCGAAGGCTTTTGAGACCCTACAACAACGATGCGTCAGGTCTGCCCCATGTCGACGAAGCGGGAGTAGTGGCCCTGGAAGGCCACCGTGATGGTCGCGGTGGGCCCATGACGGTGCTCGGCGACGATGAAGTCGGCCTCGCCGGCGCGCGGGGAGTCCTTCTCGTAGGAGTCCTCGCGGTGGATGAGGATGACGACGTCGGCCTTGTCCTCGAGGGCCCCGGAGTCGCGCAGGTCGTTGAGCATCGGCTTCTTGTCGGTGCGCTGTTCCGGGCCGCGGTTGAGGGTGGAGATGGCGACGATGGGCAGCCCGAGTTCCTTGGCGAGGAGTTTCAGGCAGCGGGCGATCTCGGAGATTTTTTTCGTAGCGGGAGCCGAGCGGCCTGGTGCCGTAGGTGAGCAGGTGCAAGCTCAGCCCGGCTGGCAGAGGAGACCCGCTCTGCGGCAGGCCACCCGGAGCCACCCCCGAAGCAACCGAGCCGTGCGACGCGGATCAGGTGGGCTGAGGCCAGGTCCGCAGCAAGGCGGCGATCTTGACAGCAGTGCAGGCGGGATCGCGCAGCAGATCTCGGAGGGCGACAGCATCCTCGCGCGTGGGCTTGACCGGGATCCCAGAGGCCTCCAGGTACATCACGCCTGTCGCGGCGGCCACGGCCATGTTGGAGCGCTCCAGCCAGCGGCAGCGCCCGAGGATGTGCACCAGCGCCGCGGCGCGGGCGTACGGACCGTCGTAGACAGGGGTCTCCAGAAGTTCGGCGCGGTGGCAGGCGACCGCGGCCACGGGCACACCGTAGTCGTTGGGGGCAGGATCAGCCGCACCCGCGACCTCCGCGACCTGCAGGATCCAGGGAACGTCGATGTACAGGTCCATTACGCCGCGTGCGCTCCCGACGAGCGGCGATCGGCGTCTTCAACCTCGTCGAAGACCGCCTGGTGCTCGTCGAGGAAGCGCCTCGCAGCGTCAAGGCCTCGCTGCCGCAGCCCATTCACGTCCTCGCGCACGAGGGCAGCGATGTAGTCGCTGACGCTCATACCGCGGTCCTTGGCCCGGGCCGCTGCCAGGTCGGCGATCTCGTCGTCGACCCGCCAGCCCCTCTGTGTCTTTGCCATGCCCGGATGGTACCAGCTGGTACCAAGAGTGGTCGTTGCCCCATGCACTGCCTGTTCGACCAGCACGACCCCGGAGTGCGATCGGCAGACTCTGGCCTGCCGAGCTCACCAAGATCCCCGGCGCGTGCCCGGACAGCCCCGTCGAGGTCACCCTCGCGCGCTGACCCTTTTCCTGAACCCCGAATGAGCGGGGCTGGCGCCACGGTTGCCGCAAAGTGTGCTTTGCGAAGGCGTTCGCGGAACTGTCACTGCGACTGTTCACGGACCGCCTCCGGAATCGATGCATCGTCAGGCGAGGTGTACGTCCAACGCTCAGGGCCGGTGGACGCCAAGGGCCTGTTGCCACCCCCGTTCGGAACGCTGCGGTCTGGTTCCGGATGGGGCGGGAGTTGCCGCCTCGGTGCGTGTCGATAGCGTGGCACGGTGATCGTCTCGTGCGCGCTGCGCAGAGCGGTCGCCGAAACCGCTCAAGAAACGGGGATACCTTGCTACGGCCTACTCGGCCCGCTCTGCCCACGCCGACATGAGGAGGCGGGCGAATTGGCCGCCGTGGTGCTCGTTCACGGCCTGTATCACTGTCCCGAGCACTTCGCCGTGGTGGCAGAACGCTTGCGGACTGCGGGAACCCACGTTGTCGTTCCCGAGCTCCACCGGGGCTCATTGCCCAACGACACAGCAGCGGTTCAGGCAGCCATCGACTCGCTGCACGAGCCTCCGATTGTGCTTGGTCACTCCTACGGAGGGTCAGTGATCACCGGGCTGCGCGGAGCGGGACACTTGGTCTATCTGGCGGCTTTCGTGCTGGACGCCGGCGAGAGCGCGGCCAGTCTGGGTGGGGCGTCCCCGCAGCTCCTGGATGCGATCAGCCCTAAGCCCGACGGCTCGACCAGCCTGCACCCCGACCGGGCTGTCGACGTCCTCTACGGCGACTGTCCCGAACCTCTCGCCGCCTGGGCGGTTGGCCTCCTGCGTGCCCAAGCACCCGGCTGCGGGCGAGGAGTCCCAGAGCACCACAGCTGGAAGCACACTCCCTCCACCTACGTCGTCTGTGGACAGGACCGGGCCATCGACCCGGGCCTGCAGCGGAAGATGGCCTCGCGCTGCACCGACGTGCGCGAGTGGCAGACGGGCCACTCCCCGTTCATAGGACAGCCCGATCTCATCGTTGAACTCCTGCAGGAACTGCTCGCCACCAACACCCCGCGCAGGCGGGATGAAGAAGTCACAACCACTCGTTGATGGCTGCGAAGAGGACGGTCGCCTCGTAGCGGACGGCGAGTTTCTCGTATCGGGTGGCGACCGCACGGTGGCGCTTGAGGCGGTTGATCCCGCACTCAACCGCGTGGCGCTCCATGTAGTCGGTCTTGTCGAACTGTGGCGGACGGCCGCCGTGGGAGCCGAGGTTCTTGCGGTTGCGGGGATGCCGCGGCAGCCGACCGGGTCCACCGGGGTGCGGCCGCGGCCGCAGTGCGGCCAGCTGGGCGTATTCGGGGACGGTGCAGGGTTCGGATGGACCCCACCCGAAAAACGACCTCGTGCGGCCCGCAGTTGCCGACCACGCCTCGGGGCGCAGCGCCGACATCCTCACCGGGTCCGCAGTCTGTTGGCAGCCTTCGGCTATGGACTCCGAATAAGCTCCCCGTCCCCGGAGTCCAGAGCCGACGTGACGGGTCCTCAGAGGTGGCGTCCAGAGCTGCGGATGTACTCTCCGGTGTCACAGTCATGCCGCTCGGCCTGTCAGTCCCACGCGGCATCATGCGCTCATAAACCTCGTCGCGTATATTCGCGTCAGCACCGACCGGCAGGTGGAGGACGGCTTCGGTCCAGCCGTTCAGGAGAAGATGATCCGCGCCTGGCATGGAGAGGCCACCTTGGCCCTGCTCATGTACCCGCAGCCGACCCCCGCCGACCACCCCTGGCGGACCATGCCGCACCACGGCATCACCCCGCACATCTCAGGCTCCTGTCTGTCAGCGCAGGCCCGTTACGCGGCAGGCACCCGGGAGATCATGGAGTGCTGGTTCGCGGGCCGTCCGATCCGCGACGAGTACCTGATCGCCGACGGCGGCGGCCTGGCCGGAACCGGCGCCCACTCGTACTCCGTCAACAAGTGATCCTGGGAGGCCGCCGTCCGTGAGACGACGGTCTCACGCCACGTGACGCGCGGTCCCTGGGAGCCGATCCCAGGGACCGCGCCGGAGCCCGCAGCACAGACGGCGATGGCGCCGTCACCACACCCTGAAATCCAGGGAAGCGCGGGGAAGTCGAGCGCCATAATCGATCTATGGGGACAGTGACAGCGTTGTACCGGTACCCGGTCAAGTCGATGCTGGGCGAGGCCGTGATCGCCGTGGGGGTCACGGAAAGGGGTCTTTCCGGAGACCGGGCGTACGCCGTGCTCGATGAGACGGGCGCGGTAGGCAGCGCCAACACCCCCGGAAGTGGGGCGCGTTGCTGCGCTGCCGGAGCCGGCTGGACGACTCCGGCGTGGTGCAGGTCGTACTGCCGGACGGGACCGCTCTGGCGGTCGAAGACCCCGAACTGGACGTGCATCTGTCCACGCTGCTGGGCCGCCAGGTGTTCGTCTCGGCCGCCGTACCGGAGCACAACAGACTGGAACGCGCCGTACCCGAGTACGAAGGCGGCGTCCCGGACGCTGTGCGGGAGACAGCGTCCGTCGACGCCACCGGCGAGAGCATCACGACGGGCAGCGTCGCCCCGGGGACGTTCTTCGACTTCGGCCAGGTCCATCTCGTCACCACGGCGTCCCTGGACCGGATGCGCACCGTATATCCCACCGGGGACTTCGACGCACGCCGCTTCCGCCCGAACCTGGTCGTGGACATCCCGGGAGGGCCAGGGTTCCCGGAGGACGCCTGGCTGGGCTCACGACTGCGCGTGGGGGAGGCCCTGTTCCGCGTCGTGGTGCCCACGCCTCGCTGCGTGATACCCACCCTCGGCCATGGCGAACTGCCGCCGGACCCCGGCATCATGCGCGCGGTCGCCCGCGACCACCGCATGCCGGTGTTCGACCTGGGCAGGTTGTCATGCCTCGGCGTGTACCTGGACGTTCTTGAAGCAGGGACCGTTCGAGTGGGCGACCTGATCACTTTGCTGGAGGCTTCCTGACCGCGGAAGAGCATCCACTCCCACATTGGCGCAGTTCTCGATAACGAGGTGTGCGTTCCGCACGAGTGCAGCTGACCGGTGACGCCGCCGAACGCTACCCGGGCGCGTTCTCCGGCGGCCAGCGTCAGCGCATCGCGATCGCCCGCGCGCTGGTGGTCTCACCCGACCTGATCATCTGCGACGAGCCCACCAGCGCACTGGACGTCTCCATCCAGGCCACGATCCTGACGCTGCTGAGAGACCTTCAGGCTCGCTTCCACATCAGCTACCTCTTCATCGCCCACAACCTGGACGTGGTCCGCTACATGGCGGACCGCACCGCGGTCATGCACCGCAGCAGGATCGTCGAGCACGGCATCGCGGAGCAGATCGCCACGGCTCCCCAACACCCGTACACCCGCGCCCTGGTCGACGCCGCCCCCTGCCCGACCCGGCCGCTCAGGCCGCCCGCCGCGCAGCCCGCGAGGCGGCCGGACCCACTGGTAGCTGACTGCCTGCCGGCGGGGTGCCTGACGTCCCCGCCGCCGAAACTCGGCAGCGTGGCTTCGGCCAAGGTCCCCGGCGCCCCGGTGACCTGATGCCAGGGGCGAGGCCCGCCGGCGCCGGCGATTCAGCCGACGGGCTGGTTCGCTGGTGTCCGGAAATTCCGGAAGCCCGAGAATTCGACGTGTCGTCGCGTCCGCGGTCACCCTTGCGGTGGCCATGAGCCTTGCCGCGTGCGGGACTTCGGGTCCGTCCACGGCCTCGTCGTCGAAGGGCCTGACGATGTGGGCGCTCAACGACCAGTCGATCCTCAAGGAGTCCGTCGACGCCTACAACAAGGACCACCCGGATCTCTGGTTGGTGGTCAGGGCGTGGGCGAGCCTCCTACGCCCGCAGACGAGAGGAACGCTGTGATCAAGGGCGTGGCGTCCGGGCCCTGTTGGAGGAGTGTGTCAGCGGCGATGACCCGCAAGCCCTGCTTCTCCACGGCGGGCAGCTGCGACAGATCTGCCCGGTCCAGGATGAAAGTAGCGGCCACGTCCGCGTAGTAGGCCGCGACGCCGACGGGGTTCGAGGCGAAGCCGGCCGCGGACAGCAGACGGGCGCGGCTGCGCGCCCTGGTGTTCTCGCCGGTGTCTGTGATCGGCACCGACTCGACGATAGGGGTGACGGCCACCGTTCTGTCGCGGCTGGCCTTGAGCGTCTCACGCATTCCGGTGAGGTGGAGGATCGGCCCCAGGCTGGCGACCGGGTTGCTCGGACCGATGATGACGAGATCGGCCGAGGCAACGTGCGCGAGGAGTCCGGCCGTTGGCGCGGCGAGGGCGGGTCCTCGGATGTACGTTCCTTTGACGTCGGCGGTCGCCTGCTCACGTACGAGAAATTCCTGGTAATGCAGGTCTCTCCCGTCGGCCGTCATCACGCGGGTTGTGATCTCGGCGTCGGTCGCGGGAAGTATCCGGCAGCCGATACCGAGGCCGCGGGCCAGGTCCGAGGTGATCTCGCTGAGGAGGTGGCCGGCCCGGAGCCGCCCGGTTCGGTGGAGGTGTACTGCCAGATCACGGTCGCCGAGGTTGAACCACTGGGGGCCCTCGATACCGTTGAGCGTCTCCATGCAGTGCCAGGTCTCGTTCCTGACGCCCCATCCGCGCTCGGAGTCCTGGCGTCCGGAGAGCGCGTACAGCACCGTGTCGAGGTCGGGGCAGACTCTCAGGCCATGGATCCAGAGGTCCTCGCCGGTGTTGACGGCGAGGGTCAGGTCGATTTCGCCGCCCCGGGCGAGAAGCGCCTTCCAGAGTCTGGACGCGCCGATGCCGCCGCCCAAGCCGACGACCTTCAGGGTTTTCATGCCGGAACTTCCAAGCTGTAGCCCACTCCCCTGCTGGCCGTACAGCTCCTCAGCTTGCCTGACCTGCGTCAACGGGTGGAATCGCCTGACGCGAAGCTGACTTGGTCCGTCCCCGGTCCGGAGTCTGCACGACCGGCGCCCTGGGGCGGCGGGAGTGACCCCGACCGTCAGGTCCGAGCACTGCGCGTATCGCGTTGTCCGACGAGGTCGGCCCGCGCCAGATAGCGGGCGAGTTCGGAGCGTGATCGGATGCCGAGCTTCCGGTAGACCCGGGTGAGATGCGCCTCCACCGTTTTGCGGGACACGAACAGGGTCGTCGCCGCCTCGATATTGGTGAGGCCTTCCCCTATGGCGCGGGCCACTTGGAGTTCTTGTGCTGTCAGGCGGTCCACGTGCGGGGGTCGGGTCCGGTCGGGTGCGGAGCGCCAGCCAGCCGCGGCGAGTTCCCCTGCGGCCCTGGCTGCGAAGGTGACGGCGCCCAGTGCCGTGAAGGCTCGCTGAGCAGCCTGAAGGGGTACGCGGGCCGCCGCGGGACGGCGCAAGCGGCGCAGGCTCTCTCCGCACACCAGCCGGGTGCGGGCCAGTTCATAGGGCATCGCGCGCCTGGTGTGCGCCCGTTCGGCCTCGGCCAGCCACTGCTGCGCCGCGTCGGGGGACTCGGCGAGCATGGCCCGGCACCGGGCGTACGCGGCGGTGGGCCAGGCCAGCCGAGTGGATCGTGCGCGTTCACTCAGCCAGAGGGTGATCTCCATGGCCCGGTCCCGGTTCCCGGTGCGGCTGTGCGCCTCCGCCAGATCCGCGATGAACGGCATCAAGTTGGGGTTGCCAAGACCCATCTCCGCCGCCACCGTGAACGCCCGCTCCAGATGCGACCGGCAGCGCCAGGGGTCGCTGGCGGCCAGGGCGGCCGATCCCAGCGCGGACTGGGCGAAGATCTCCAGGCCGGGGATGCTTTCACCGCACAGTTCCTCGTATTGCGCGATGCGCTCCTCGCAGACGGACCGTTCACCGCGCAGTCCCTCCAGCCGTGCCAGCGCCGTGAGCGCGTACCCGGCCGTCGCCCGGTGACCGAACTCCTGCCCCCGGCACAGGGCCTCGGCCGCATCCGCTCGTGCCGCCGCCCACCGGGCCCACGACTCCACCTCGCAGCGCCCCGCCAGGGCGAACGGCAGCAGCGCGGGGATGCCTTGATGCCGGGCCCGGTCGATCACCGTGCCGAGCACCTCGCGCGCCGCGTCCTCCTCGTCCACCCATGAGAGCGCCTGGCCGACCAGCACCGCCAACTGCGGTTCATCCAGCGCTCGGTCAGCACATAGGCTCGCCCGGCTGTCGAGCAACGGCCGACGACTCTCGTGCACCCGCCCGGTCAGCGCCAGCGCGTTGGCTCGAACCACCCCGGCCAGTCGCAGCTCCGGCCCGGTGCCCAGCGCGTCGGCCAGGTCCTCGCAGCGGGCCGCACTGTCGGCCGCCGAGTCGATGCGACCGCCCATCACCGCAGGCAGGACGGCCGCGCCATACAGTGTGCAGGCCCACGCCGGGTCCGCCGGTTCGATTGCGGAGGCCGCAGCGACCAGCTGTCTGTGTGCCCCCGCCGGGTCGCCGGCCCAGCTGCGTGCCTGCCCCAGGAGCAGTTCGATTCGGGCGGTCAGCCCGTGCTCGGAACTGTGCCGCAGTGCTTGTTCACACCACACGACAGCATCGGCCGTGGCGCCTCCGTGGAAGGCGTCCTGGGCGGCTCCCAGCAGGCGCACGGCCTGGTCCGACGGTGCCGGGGACAGTTCCGCCGCCCGAAGCCAGGCCCGGGCCGAGACATCGAGTGCCCCACGCCGCCGCGCCTGCCCGGCCTCCTCTGCGAGTGCTGCGGCCACCGTCTCGTCCGGTCCAGGCGCCGCACCGGCGAGATACCAGGTACGCGACGCTCCGGACGACAGATCGGCCAGCACCCGGTACGCGCGAAGCCGTTGCGCGACGGGGCAGTGCGCCAGCACCAGCGGCCGAAGGACGGGATGCCGCAGTTCGTAGCCCTCTCGCCCGGCGCGGACCAGGCCCGCCTCCTCGGCGGCCGTCAGCGAGCTCAGTGACAGGCCCACGGCATCCAGCGCCCGTTCCAGCACGGCGAACTCGGGGGAGCGGCACAGCGCGACGTACACCAGCGCGTCCCGGGTGGCCTGGGCCAGCAGCCGCAGCCGGCCCCACCAGGCCCGCTCCACCAGCAGCCCGGGGCTCTCCCACCCCTGCTCCGCAGGACGGTCGCCCCGCGCCCGGGCCTGCGCCAGCGCGTCCGCGTACTCCACCAGGACCAGCGGGTTCCCCTGGCTCAGTGGCACCAGCCGGGCGGCCGCGGCTTCCGCCGGGTCCAGGCCGCGTCGGCCCAGCAACTGACGGCATCCGTTGCCGTCCAGCGGGGCAAGTACCCACTGAGGTATGCCTTCCCAGGTGTTGTCCTCGCCGGACTCCGTGCGTTCGGCCATCACCAGAGCGACCGGCTCGGTCTTCAACCGCCGCGCGACGAACTGCAGGACACGCCGGGACGGGGAATCCGCCCAGTGCAGATCGTCGACGAGTACCACCAGGGGGCCGGCCGCCGCTGCTGCTGCGAGCACGCCCAGCGCGCCGGCGCAGACAGCGTACGGATTCTGGTCGCCGACGTCCGTCAGGGCGAGGCATCCCTCCAGCGCGCCGCACTGCGCCGCCGGTATCGCGGAGAGGTACTCGCGCAGGGGGAGCAGCAGTTCGGCCAGGACCGCGTACGGAAGGTCCGCTTCCGACTCGATCCCGCGGGCTCGCAGCACGCGGGCACTGGCGCGCCCGGCAACATAGTCGAGCAGCATGCTCTTGCCGATCCCCGGATCGCCGCGCAGCAGCAGCGCCGCTCCCCGTCCGGACAACGCGTCCAACACCCCGTCCAGCAGCTCGCATTCATGGCTGCGGCCGATCGGCGCCACCCGGTCCGGTAACAGCGGCTCGTCCATGATGCCCCCCGAGCCCCCGACCAGTGCAGCGGTACCCCGCTGCACCAGGGTGCTTTCCGCCAATGATCCCCGAGGGCCCCGCCCCCGTCATCGCACTTTTCGGACGGTCTGTCAGATTCTGTAGGTGTATAGGGAGTTCCCTGTTGCGTCACGGACCGCCATGCGCTGAACTCCCGGGAGGAGTGCGGCCCGCGGTCGGCACACTGTGCCGGGGCCGTTCCCGGTTCGACGCCGGTGTGTGGAAAGGGTGGGGGAGCGGCGGGTGTTCACCGCCGGCATGATCGCCGCCCGCCGGAAACAGATGCGGGTCGAGTGCTCCTCCTGTGGCGGCCCGCCGCACCGTCTGGCTGCACACCTTCCGGAACCGGAGTCAACTCCCTGTGTCTGCCACGCACTTGAACCGCCCGAGCCCCGCACCGTAGGGCGTTCCCCGATGTGGCCCCCGCGATGGCGTGCTGCCCTGGGAGCGGCCAGCGACATCGCGGGGGAGGGGGAGCATCGATGAGCGCCTCCCGCGCCGGTGGGCCGGCAGCCGCCGCCCTTGGATCCACTCGGCTGAATCTCCTCGGCCGGTTCCAGCTCCTGTACGGGGCCGAAGCGGCCGATGTCGCGGTGGGCGGGCAGCGGGTGCTGGCCTTCCTCGGACTGCGGAACCATGCCACCCGCACCGTCCTCGCCGGGACCCTGTGGCCGGACGTCACCGAGGAGCACGCTCAAGGGAGTCTCCGTACGGCCTTGTGGCGGTTGCGCCGCGGGCCCCGACAGCTTGTCGAATGCAGTCACGACACCCTCACGATCACGGACCGCGTCAGCATCGACGTGGACCGTCTGACCACGATCGCATTGGCGTTGGTGTCCTCACCCGCGGCGGGCGGCGAGGACCTGGCCCTCGGCCGGCTGCGCGGCGGCGAACTACTGCCGGGCTGGGACGAGGACTGGGTGATGTTCGAACGTGAACGGCTGCGCCAGCTGCGGCTGCACGCGCTGGACACGTTGGCCGCACGCCTGGTCGCGCAGGGCCGGCACGCGCTCGCCCTGGAGGCGGCGCTGGAGAGCATACGGATCGAGCCGCTGCGCGAGAGCGCACACCGGGCGGTCGTCTCCGTCCACCTCGCGGAGCGGAACGCGGCGGAGGCGGTCCGGCATTTCGAGGAGTTCCGGCGACTGGTCCACAAGGAGCTGGGCGTCCGGCCGTCCGCCCGATTCGCCGCGATGGTGTCGGGTTTCCCCCGCATTCCAGGGCTTTCCCCTTGACCGGTCGCTGACGCTGCGGTGATGCGGCCGCGGGAGAGTGAACCATCCCCAAGGCGCAATCACCTGGCCGTACTGAGAGCCCACCGGGCCCCGATGAACGGACCGCCATGGACGAGATCCAGGCACCGCCCGGCGCGATCCTCCTGATCTCCGTGTGGTGGGAACCCGCTCCGTCCGGGCTGCGGGCCCGCGTCGTGCGGACCCTGGACGCGCGTGAGCCGGGCGGCGAGATCCTGCTCCTGGCCGGCCGGCAGGAGGTCATGGCCGTGGTCGAGGAGTGGCTGAACTCCTGGGAGCAGTCGCACCGTTGACGGTGGCGTGATGGGCCGGTGACGGCGTTCGCCCTAGCGTCCGCGGTAGCCCGTTCCGCACTAGGGGGAGCGATGGAGACTGCGTATCCGGACGGCCTGGGCCACGCCTTGGGGCGGCTCGACGGTCTGCTGCGCGAGACGGTGGCGCGGGTGCTCGCCGCCTATGGCTCCGCGACGGCCGACGACCCCTTCCGCGGCCTGTACATCAGCCGGGGCGACATCAGCAGGCTGCTCGACGACTGGGACGCGCACCCGGTCTTCGCCGCCGCGGAGGGCTCCGGGGTACCCGCCCTGCTCGACGGACTCGGCCAGGACTCGCGGCTGCGCCGCCTCGCCCGCGCCTACGGCCTGTGCGAGGCGGACCTGTGGCTGGTCGTCATCGCGCTCGCGCCCGAAGTCGATCTGCGCTACGAGCGTCTGTACGCCTTCCTCCAGGACGATGTCTCCCGGCGGCGCCCCAGCGTCGACCTGGCGCTCACCCTGCTGTCCGCCGATCCGGCCGAGAAGCTCGCCCGCCAGGCGCGCCTCACCGGCGACGCTCCGCTCGTACGGCACGGCCTGATCGGACTGCCCGCCGAGGCGCAGAGCATCAGGTGCCCGCTGCCCGCCTGCTCGCTGGTCCTCGACCGTGCCGTGGTGCACCATCTGCTCGGACGGGACGAACTCATCGCGGAGACAAGGGACTTCACCGAGCTGCTGCGGGGCGAAGAGGCCGAGGCCCTGCCCGCCGAGGTGATACCGCACGCGATCCGGCTGCTGCCCCGGCTCGTCCCGGAGGCCGACGAGGGCGGGACCGAGCCACTGCGTCTGTACTTCTCCGGTCCGCCCGGCGCGGTCAAGAGGCGGACGGCGCTGGCGTTGGCCGAGGACGCCGGCCGGTCCCTCGTAGCCGTGGATCTGGAGGCGGCGACGCGCGGCGACGCGGACTGGCCCCGGGCCGTACTGCAGGAGGCGTCGCTCAGGGAGGCGGTCCTGTACGCGGAGCCGTACGACGCCCTGCTCGGCGAGGAACGTACGGCGCAACGGCTGCGGTGGAACAGGGCGTTGGCGGCGCATGTGGGGGCTTCGATCACCTCAGGCACCTCCAGGTCGCTGCCGCCGGGCCTCGATGCCATGCGGACCGTCTCCGTGGACTTCCCTCTCCCCGCGGCGCCCGACCGGCGTGCGTACTGGCAGCGTTGCCTGGAACGGGCCGGCGTGTGCCTGCCCGCACCTGGACTGGACGTCCTCTCGGGCCGCTACCGCCTCACCTTCGACCAGATCGAATCCGCGGTCTCGCTGGCCACCACTCGGGCCCACTGGCTGGACGCCCCCGACGCGTCGCCCTCGCTCACCGACCTGTCGAGCGCCGCCCGCGCACAGTCCGACCCGGCGCTGGGGGAGCTCGCCCACGCGATCGAGCCCGTGCACGGCTGGGCGGACCTGGTCCTGCCAGAGGACACGATCCGCCTGCTCGGCGAGCTGTGCCGACAGGTGGACTGCCGCCAACGAGTCCTCCACGACTGGGGATTCGGCCGTCGGCTCTCGCTCGGGCGCGGTACGGCGGCGCTGTTCGCCGGGCCCTCGGGGACGGGCAAGACGACCGCGGCCGAAATCATCGCGGCCGAGCTGGGGCTCGGCCTGTACAAGATCGACCTGGCCGGTGTGGTCAGCAAGTACATCGGCGAGACCGAGAAGAACCTGCAGCGGATCTTCGCCGCAGCGGAGAACGCCAACGCCGTCCTCTTCTTCGACGAGGCGGACGCCTTGTTCGGCAGGCGCTCCGAGGTCCGCGACTCCCACGACCGTTACGCCAACATCGAGATCGCCTATCTCCTGCAGCGGATGGAGAGTTACGAGGGCGTGGCCATCCTCGCCACCAACCTCCGCCAGAACATGGACGACGCGTTCGTACGCCGCCTGCAGTTCGTCGTCGACTTCCCCTTCCCGGATGAACAGCAGCGCGCCGACATCTGGCGCCTCCACTTCCCGCGCGAAGCCCCGCGCGACGACGCTCTCGACTTCCCGCTGCTGGCCCGGCAGTTCCGCATGACGGGCGGCTCCATCAAGAACGCGGTGCTGGCGGCGGCGTATCTCGCGGCCGCTGAGGATCGCCCCATCGGCATGGGGGATCTGCTGCATGCCACGGCTCGTGAGCATGCGAAGGCGGGGCGGGTGTTGGTGGCGGAGGACATTGCGGTGTTCGAGGGGGCGGGAGCGAAGTGAGGACAGCAGTCCAGCGGTCAGCCGCACGGCCTGCTGCCGCTCGGGTTCCCAGGGAGACGATGGGAGCGACCGGACCGGATGCCCTGCTGCAACTCTGCCGAGCGGGCGGAAACAACGCTGCCGGCACGCTCCTGCAGGCGAAACTCAAGGTGAGCGGGCCTGGTGACGAGCGAGAGCAGGAGGCCGAGCGCGTCGCCGAGTCGATCATGCAGATGCCCGACGACCGGTCGTCCGGGGCCGGAGCCGATGAGCCCTTGCCTGTCACGCCCATTCAGTCCGGTGCCGTGCAAGGCATGTGCCAGCGCTGTGCGGGCACGATGCCGCCGCCGGGCGGGAGTGCGGCGCGGCCCGACGAGGGTGGGCAGGGCTGCCACGACTGCGGCGAGCAGGTCCAGCGGCAGGCGGACTCCGCCGGACCGCCTGCGGGCGGGGACGAACTCCACCGGCGCGTCATGTCGCCGCCTGCCGACGGGGCGCCTCTGACGGCACATGACCGCTCGTTCTTCGAGAAGCGGCTGGGCCGCGACCTCAGCACGGTGCGGGTCCACACGGGAGCGGAGTCCTCCGCCACCGCCCAGGCCCTGCGGGCACGTGCTTTCACGGTGGGCAACGACGTGAGCTTCCGCTCAGGGGAGTACGCGCCGGGAACACCGGCCGGCCGACGGCTGCTTGCCCACGAACTCACACACGTCGTGCAGCAGGGGGCGGACGGCGGAGGCACTCATCGTGTGCAACGGGACGCTGAGGAGGGCCCGGAGACAAGCCCGGAAAAGGGTGCGGACAACGGCGCGGAGCGGGGCTCGGAAGCAGCTTCGGACGGCATGTGGGGGGCCCGCGCGGTCATGTACGCGGCCACCGGCAACGTGGTGGGGCTGGCCGGCGAGGTGTGGCTCCATCTGGACCGGAAGCACAAAGAGTGGTTCGTCGACATGGCGTTGGACGGTGCGGCCACCGCAGTTGCCTTGCTGCCCGCTGACCCGGCCTTCGGGGTTCTGTGGTCTCTGTTCCAGGCCGGACTCGAGGGGTTCGTCGCCCGCCTGCGATCACCGAAGGTCAGTACGGCGGAGAAGATCCGGGCGATGGACAAGATCGCGGGCATCATCGCCGGCCGCAGCATGAGCTTCAACCTGGCGTTCCTCAAAGGCCTCGCCATGGGCTTCTTCCTCGACGGAATGCTCGGCATCTTCATCCTGATCCGTGACCTGTGGAGGTTGCTTCCCCGCGCGTTCGAGGTTCTGCGGCAGGCTGCTCACGCGATCGGAGGGTTCCCGGCCGAGGTCGAGCGTGTCGTGGAGGGCCTCAAGGCGTTCTTCCTGGCTTTGAACCCGGCGTCGTGGGTGGACCAGGTGGCTTCGCTGGCGAGGGATCCCAGTGCCTTGCTTGCCGTGCTGTCCCGACTGGTTGGGGTCGGTAGGGGCTTTGCACGTGATCTTGGCGGGCAGCTGGCGGAGGCCCTGGTTCGAGCGTTCAACGCGCCGGGCAGCGAGGAGGCGCTCGGGGACGAGGCCGGGAAAGCCGTCGGGCAAGTTCTCTGGGAAGTGGTCTTCGCGATCGCGACAGCGGGGGGCGGCGCGGCGGTCACTGGCGCGAAGGCGGGGCTGAAGGCCGCGATCGGTGTGCTGGGCAAGCTGGGCGGAGTGATCGCCCACGGATTCATGGCCATATTCGGCAGGCTTCACAACCTGCTCGGTTCGGTTGCCACTTGGATCCGGCAAGCATTCAGCGCAGCCAAGGGGTGGTTGGCCAAGGTCGGCGAGCACCTTGCCCGTCTGCTGAATGAGCTGCGTGCATTGTTTGCCCGCCTGCTGAAGAGTTGTCACGAGAGCAAGCTGGTATGCGAATTCCCGAAGCGCTGGAATCGGGCTCTCGGTGTGCTCAAGAGGTGGCGGAGCAGGACTTATTCCTTTGGGGTGAACAAGATCCTGCTCACCAAAGAGCGCATGCTTCATTTCCTTGTGCGCCATCACCCAAGGTATTTCGCCACAAAGGTGAAGGGATCGCAGACCTACTTCGACAAGGGAATGTCCGTGGAAGATATTGAGGACGCCGTGGAATCCGTACTCCGGCAGAACACGAAACGGCTCAGCGCCCCTGGGTTCGTTGGTCGAGTATACGGAAATGTTGGTGGGGTCCAGTATCTCGCGACCATAGACAAGGGCAAGGTTGTCCAGTTCTTTTCGTTCATTTCGCGAGACTGATGTGTGGGAATCGGCGTAGGGAGATGAGCCAACTCCATGTTTCATGACCTCGACGGCACCCTGACCCGCCTGCTCCACGCCGCCCCCGTAGCCGAACTCCCCGAACTGCAGGCCGCCGACGTGAGTTTCGAGACGCCGGACCGGGCCTTCGCACCCGGGAATGCGACCGTGGATCTGTTTCTGTACGAGGTGCGGGAGAACCACGAGATACGGGATCCCGTGCCCGTGGTCGAGCGGGTCGGGAACACCTTCGTGAGGAGTCGTCCGCCGCTGCGGGCCGACTGCTCGTACATCGTCACCACCTGGGCGTCCGGGGGCGTCGGCGCCGCCCGGGTCGCCGCCGAACACCGGCTCCTTGGACAGGCGTTGGGGTGGGTCAGTCGGTTTCCGCGGATTCCGGAGACGTATCTGCAGGGGGCGCTCCTGAGTGCGCGGCGCGTGTACCCGCTGCCCACGATGATCGCCCAGCTCGATCCGAACCAGCACGCCGGTGACTTCTGGGCGGCGATGGGGATCGCGCCACGGCCCGCCTTCTATCTCACCGTCACGACCGAACTGCCGGTGGGCTTCCCCGTCGAGGGGCCGCTCGTGACGGCTGCGGTCGTCAACTATCAGCAGGACGCGGAGGCCGGCACGCGCGAGACGCTCGTCGACTTCGGCGGCACGGTGCGCACCGCTGTCGGCGATCCGGTGGCAGGGGCGTGGGTGCGGCTGGACCCGATCGGGTGGACCGCGACGAGCGACGCCGACGGCCGCTTCACGTTCACCCGGGTCGTCCAGGCGTCCGGTTTCACCCTCCGGGCCCGTGCGTTGGGGCTCGGTGACACCAGCCGGGGCGTCGACGTCCCGCAGCAGAGCGGTGAGTACGACCTCCAGTTCACCTGAGCCGGCCGTCACAAGAGGAGCAACCTCATGGCTGTACAGACGAATTACCCCGGGGTGTACATCGACGAGTTCGCCCCGGCCCCGCCGATCCAGGGGGTTGGCACTTCGACCGCCGCGTTCGTCGGCCGTGCCACTCTCGGCCCCGTCGCGTCGCCGGTGAAGGTCACCCGTTGGGAGCAGTTCCAGGCCCTGTACGGCATGGCGCCCCCGCCTGGTACGTACCTCTGGTACGCCGTACGCGGCTTCTTTCAGAACGGCGGCCAGAACTGCTACATCGTCCGGGCCAGCGACGCCGCAACCGCACAGGCGGTCTTCAAGAACAGGGCCGGGAACGACATGTTCTACGTCAGGGCCCGGAAGCCGGGCCTACCGCAGCCGGCCGTCACCGTACAGATTGTCTCCAAACCGCTCGTGACCACCGCGGAGCTCTACCGTCCGTCCGGAACCTTCACGGTGGCCGCGCTGCGCGAGCTCACCGCGGGCTCGGCAAGCGATGCACAGCGCTTCCGTCCCGGAGACTGGGTAGACCTCGGTGGTCCAGATCCACGGATACAGATCTCCTCGATCTCCGGCACAGCCATCCGTACGACCACCGACCTCGCCACACAGGTCGCCACCGTCGGCACGATGCGTCTGGCGGACACCGTCGCCGGTACCCGAACCGTACGGATCGCTTCCACCGCGAAGATCGACCTCCGCCATCTGGCCGCCGGTACCGCACTGACCATCGTGCAGGGCGCGGCCGCGGCGCAGGTCCGCGAGACGCAGATCATCCAGTCCATGCAGCCCGAGGGTGTCGCCGAGACGGCTGCAGGCGTGGACACATTCACGTACCGCATCACCTTCCGTGCGGGCCTCACCGCCGCGTTCCAACTCGATGCGGGCAATCCGCCCGGCCCTGCCGCAGTCCGGTCCGAAGAGTTCGACATCACCATCAGCCCGGCGGACCGTCCCCTGTACGAAGGGCTGTCGGCGGACCCGGCGCATCCCAAGTACTTCGTTCGGGTCATCAACGCGGCTGATCTCCCCGCCGGAATCGAACTCAAAGACCCGCCGCCGGCGGACCTTCTCCCGGACAGCCTGCCCGCGGCGATCGGCCCGACTCCGTTGGCCGGCGGCATTGACGAGACGGCGGGGCCGCTCGACAAGGGCCGCTATATCGCCGCCGTTGAGTCCCTGCGGACCTTCGACGATGTCAACCTCATCGCCGTCCCGGACAGTACTCACGAAGACGTGCAGGGCGCAGTAATAGAACAGTGCGAGAAGCTGCGCGACCGGTTCGGCATCCTGGACGCCGAACCGGACCTGGCTCCGGGCGCCGGCGGGCTCGCGAGCCAGCGCAACAGCGTGGACTCCGACAAGGGGTACGCGGCCCTCTACTATCCCTGGCTCGTGGTGCCGGATGCCACGGGCGGAGATTCGCTGCTGGTCCCGCCATCCGGGCACATCTGCGGGGCGATCGCCGAAGTCGACTCCACTGTAGGAGTGTTCAAGTCTCCCGCCAATGTCCTCATCAGGGGATGCAGCGACATCCAGCCCAGCGGGGCTATGACCAACGAGGAGCAGGGCGATCTGAACCTGCGGGGCATCAACGTCATCCGCGTGTTCCAGCGCGGGGGGCGTCCCAGGATCTGGGGTGCGCGAACCACGGCCACCGACACCAACTGGCAGTACATCAGCACACGTCGGCTTTTCCTCTTCCTGGAGGAGTCCATCCAGGAGGGCATCCGATGGGCGGTCTTCGAGCCGAACAACCAGGCCTTGTGGCAGAAGCTCAAGCGCTCACTGAGTGCGTTCCTGTTCCAACAGTGGCGGGACGGAGCCCTCTTCGGCGACACCGCCGAGCAGGCCTTCTACGTACGCATCGACGAGGGCCTGAACCCGTTCAGTGAGCGGCAGCTCGGCCGACTGAACATCGAGATCGGCGTGCAGCCCGCCTACCCCGCCGAGTTCATCGTCGTGCGCATCGGCATCTGGGACGGCGGAGCAGAAGTCACCGAAGGCTGACCCCCAGCGGACCAGAAGGAGGAGATCCCATGCCGCGCGTGGACCCCTACCGGAACTACAACTTCTTCATCGAGATCGATTCCCTGATCGTCGGGGGATTCACGGAATGCACCGGGTTCGGTGCGAGCGTCGACCCCATCGAGTACCGCGAGGGGACCGAAGCGCCGACAGTGCGAAAGCTCCCCGGGATGACCAAGTACACCAACATCACGCTCAAATGGGGTCTCACCGATTCCCGCGTCCTCTTCGACTGGTTCATCGGATTCACCAAGGGGGTCATCGACCGCAAGTCCGGCAGCATCGTGCAGGTCGACATCGACGGGGTCACGGAGAAGACCCGGTGGAACTTCTACGAGGCCTGGGCCACCAAGTGGGACGGGCCCGACTTCAACGCCACCGCCAACGCCGTCGCCATCGAGACCCTCGAACTCGCCGTCGAACGCATGGAGAGGGCCTGATCCGAGATGATCGCCACCGAGCACCCCTTCACACTGCCCATCGGCTACTTGGACGAAGAGGGCACGCTCCACCGCGAGGGCGTGATGCGCATGGCCACCGCGGGCGACGAGATCCTGCCGCTCAAGGACCATCGCGTACAGGCCAACGAGGCCTATCTCATCGTCATTCTGCTGTCCCGCGTCATTACGCATCTGGGGACGGTCTCGAGCATCAACCCGAAGGTGGTCGAGAACCTATATGCCGGAGACCTGGCGTTCCTGCAGGACTTCTACAACCAGGTCAACCGGACCGGGAACACCCGGCTCCATGCCTCTTGCCCGCGCTGCGAGCACGAATTCGACATGGAGTTGAGCGGGGTGGGGGGATCGTAGGCTACCGCCTCGTTTCGCTGTACGAGGAGGTGGCCTTTCTCGCCTACCACTTCCACTGGCCGCAGGGGGAAATCCTCGCCATGGAGCATGCCGAGCGGCGGCAGTGGATCGAGCAGATCTCGTCGATCAACCGGCGGATCTCCGAGGAATCGGAAGGGAGGTGACGGGGAGTGGAACTGAACGCGCTGCGATGGCGTGCCTGGGCCGGGTCGTTGGCGGGTCGCTACCGGCGACGCACCCTGTACGGGCGTCATCCGGGGTTCAGCTTCGTCCGCCGCGGCGGGATGCGGCTCATCCGCGTGCTGCGACCGGTGCGGCGCACGGTGGTGCATACGCCCGCGGGGCCCGGCATGCCGATCCGCCCGGTCCGAACGGCCTTCTGTGGTGCGACGGTTCAGCGAGTAGCGGGGAGCGTCGACGTCCGTGCGCCGGCCGCCCCGTTGAACCGCACGCACCAGATCTACCGGAACCACCGGGTGAACCAGATGAACGGGACGGACCGGGAGCCTGCGCCGCGCTTCCCCGGCGGACCCACAGGTCTCCCGCCTCAGGCCGCGCTGCCGGTGCCGCTCAGGAGCCACGTCAGCAGGGCACGAACGACGATCGTGCCGACCTCGACCTCGACTCCGGATTCGACCCCGACCCCGACTTCGATCGTGATGCTGATACCTGGTGTACGCGCGACGCCGGCACCGCCGCCCGCCCCCCTGCGCACCTCCCGGCCACCCGTGGTATCGCCCCGGCTGCGCGTCGAAGAGCCGCCACATCGCTGGGCCCAGGCGCAGTTTCCCAGCTCCGAGCACAGCGGTCCGGGGCCCGCCCCCGTGCGGCCGCCCCTGGTTTTCGTACCGGCGCGGCAAGCGCGTGCAACGGCATCCGCCCAGGATCCGCACCCACCCGGAGCGCCGTCCTCACCCCCGGCCCCGCAGGCGCCGAATCCCCGTCAACCATCCATCAACCTCGACCAGTTGACGGACGACGTGGTGCGCCGCATCGACCGCCGCATCACCGCGCACCGAGAACGGCTCGGACGGATCTGACACGGAGTACGTCCCGCACAGCACCGAGGGGAGGACCCGGACACCATGCCGATGAAGCAGCTGACGATCACCCCGCTGGACGGCAGCGGACGGTCCCGCGCCGGCCGGACCGTCACCGTGGCCTACAACCCCGAGGAGTTCAGCGTCAGCAAGGACAACAACTTCGCCGTCCAGGGCATCCCCGGTCTCGGCTCGCCGCTCGTCCAGTTCGTCAACGGCAACCAGCGCACCCTGGACGTCGAGCTGTTCTTCGACACGTACGACACCAACAGTCCCGGGAAGCAGGACGTCCGCGAGCTGACCGGCCAGGTCACCGATCTGATGGACCTCGACCCCGAGTTGCACGCCCCGCCCGTACTCGCCGTCGCCATGGCCGGCTTCCGGTTCACCGGTGTGCTCTCCCGCGCCCAGCAGCGGTTCCTCCTGCTGATGCCCGACGGGACTCCCGTACGGGCCCGGGTGAACTGCACCTTCATCGAGTACAAGGAGCCGGCGCGCGCCGCCGCCGAAGCCAACCTGCAGACCGCCGACTACAGCAAGGTCCACTCCGTCCTGCCGGGCGAGACGCTCAGCTCGATCGCCGCCGCCCGCTACGACGACCCCGCCCTGTGGCGCCCCCTCGCCCTCGCCAACGGCATCGCCGACCCGCGGGCCCTCCAGTCGGGCCAGACGCTCCTCGTGCCCGCGCTGCCCTTCACCGATCCGCGCACCATGGAGGTACTGGCATGACGACGCCTGCGCCGCGCACCTCCTACGCGCCCGCGTTTACCCTCACCGTCGGTGGCGCTCCGCTGCCGGCCGGGATGCGGGCCTCGGTGACGAGCCTGCGCCACCAGGACGGCCTGGACGGCGCCGACCGGGTCGAGCTGACCCTCGCGGACGACCGGACGCAGTGGCTCGACCATCCCCAACTCGCCCTCGACGTACCCTTCGAACTGTCCATCGGCTATGCCCCCCAGCCCCTGGAGAAGGTCTTCACCGGCGAGGTGACCGGCATCGATGCCGCGTTCCCCCCCTCCGGTACGCCGACGGTCACCGTCGTCGCCCATGACTTCCTGCAGCGGCTCACCAAGGGGGCCAAGGACCGGGCCTTCGCCCTGAGCCGGCCGTGCCTCGGGAAGTTCCCGCTGCCCGACCCGGTCGTCGCCGCGACCGTCGCGGCGACCAACCTTCTTGTCCCGGCGATCGATCCGGTGGGCGCCGCGCTGTCCTTCCTCGCGCTGCTCGCGACGTACGCGATCGATCCGGCGGACGCGAAGCGGTCGATACGCATCCAGCAAGGTCAGAGCGACTTCGACTTCCTGAGCGGTCTTGCCCGGCAGAACGGCTGGGACATGTTCATCGACCACACCGCGCTGCCGCACGGGTACGTGCTGCGCTTCCTCTTCCCCCTGCCGGAGTTCCCGCCCGCGGCCGTGCTGGCCCGCGGCGGCACGCTGCTGGACTTCACGCCCCGGATCAGCGAGGTCGGGCAGGTGGCGGCGGTGTCGGCGAGGGTCTGGGTGTCGGCCCTCAAGGCCGAGTTCGTCGTCGTGCTCGGTTGGGACCACGACCGGTCCGGCTTCGACCTCCAGGTGTATCCCGGTCTCGGCGATCTGGACGCGCTGCTCGGCGGCGAGCAGGCCCGCAGCACTCTCACGGTCACGGCCGACGGTCCGGCGACCGTGCCCCGGCGCATCCTCGGCGAGCTGCTGCCCCGGCTCAACAGCAGGCTGACGGCGAGTGGTTCGGCGATCGGTGACCCACGGATCAAGGCTGGAAAGGTCATCGCGGTGACGGGCGTCGGCGAGCGGTTCAGCGGCCTGTACCGGGTGACCTCGGCGACCCACACCATCGACAGCGGCGGTTATCGGACCGCGTTCGACGTGCGCCGCGAAGTGTGGTTCCCGCCCTTGCCCATACCCCGGGGGCTCCGGCTCCAGGGCCAACGGGTCTTGTGAGGAGGGGAGTTCGAGATGATCTACAAGTTGTACGAGTCCGATCCGCAGCCCGAGAAGGACGGGCCGGAGTCCGTCACCCGCCTGGTCAGCGGCACCGTCGTCAACGACTGCGAGGGCGCGGCCAAGGGCAATGTGCTCGTCCGTGTCCCGGCGCTCGGCGAAGAGCTCTGGGCTCGCCTCGTGGTGGCCGGCGGGGGCGAGGGCGCCGGGATCTACTTCCAGCCGAGGATCGGTGACGAAGTCCTGGTCGGACTGAGCGGCAACGACGCGTTCGTGATGGGCGGGATGTTCAGCCCGCGGGCCGGACCGCCGGTGGACACCGCCGCGGACGCGCAGACCAAACGTGTCATCCGCAGCGGCCTCAAGGGGCAGGTCGTCGGGCACCGCATCGAACTCGACGACGGCAGCCGGTCGCTCTCCATCACCAGTACGACCGGGCAGAAGGTCGTCCTCACCCCCGACGAGATCACCCTGTCCAACGAGGCGGGGACGGTGAGCATCACGCTCACCGACAAGAGCAAGCGCATCACGGTCAAGGGCGCGGACATCGAGCTCGAGGGCACGACGTCGCTCACCCTCAAGGCCCCGAAGGTCGACATCACCGCGACCACCGGGCCCGTCACCATCAACGCGCAGGGGGCCGCCGTCATCAGCGGTCGGCCGATCAAGCTCAACTAGGAGGTGACGGCATGCCCTTGGCGGCCCGTGTCGGCGACACCACCAGCCACGGCACCCCCCTCACCCCGTCGGGTCCGCCCGGCGGCAGCCTCGACGTCCTCATCGGAGGCAGTCCGGCCTGGTGCGCCGGCAGCGACACTCACGTCTGCCCGCTCGCCTCGGGCGCAGTGCCGCATACCGGCGGTGTGGTGGCCCTGGGCAGCAAGACCGTCTTCATCAACGGTCTGCCCGCGGCCCGCAGCGGCGACCAGATCATCGAGACGGGACCGCCCAACGCGATCGCCGCGGGCTGCCCCACCGTAGTGATCGGAGGCTGAGCCGCATGGGCACCCCCTACCTCGACCCCGCGCGGGCCTTCCTCGGTACCGGCTTGACCTTCCCTCCGCGCCTCGAACCGGACGGCCGCATCGCCGAGGCGGCGTACGAGGACGACGTCCGCCAGGCGATCATGATCGTTCTGGGTACCGACCCGGGTGAACGCGTGATGCGACCGCGCTTCGGGGCCGGCCTGAACACCTTCGTCTTCGAGCCCATGACGGCCGCCCTGGCAGCCCGCATCGCCGAACAGGTGCGGAACGCGCTGACCGACTGGGAGCCCCGTATCGACGTCGTCTTCGTCGACGTCACGTCACGGCAGCGGGCAACGGGCGCCCTGCTGATCGACATCTCGTACCGGGTACGGGCGACCAACACCCTGCAGAACCTGGTGTACCCCTTCTACCTGCGCGAGGGGGCCGGCACATGAACACCGACAGCCCGGCACCGGGCACGGACCCAGGGGCCGAATCCGAGGATCCACTGCGCCGGCTGCGGGCACTGATCCCCGGGTTCGTACCCGAGTGGACTCCGGGCGAGCGGGGTGCCGATGCCGCGCTGCTGCGGATCGCGGCCCGCCTCCTGCACACCGTCGCGCAGCGACTGGCCCAGGCACCGGACAAGAACCGGGCGGCGTTCTACGGGATGCTCGGACTGCGGCAGACCCCGCCGCAATCCGCCCGGGTGCCGGTGGTGTTCCGGGTGGCCGAGGGAGCCGCGGACGTACGGCTCCCGGCGGGGACGCGGGTGGCCGCGCCCCCGCCGCCCGGTGCTTCCCCCCAGCTCGTCTACGAGACGGAGCAGTCCGCCGGGCTCGCCGCGGCGGACCTGCGCGAGATCGTGAGCCTGTGGCCCGGCCGGGACCAGTACCTCGACCACAGCCCGCAGCATGAACAGCGGCTGCCGCTGCGGCCGTTCGACCGGCCGGCGCTGCGCAAGGTCCCGCACGAGCTGTACCTGGGTCATGACCTGTTGCTCAATCTGTCTGGGCGCAGCAGTACCGCCGTGTCCTTCGACCTGACCACCCCCGGCAGCGAACATCTGGACATCCGCTGGGAGTACTGGGACGGCACCGGCTGGCGCGGCTTCGCCGGGATGCGGCCGTCCTGCGGCGAAGGGGCCGCGGAGCAACTGGACGGCACGGACGGGATGCGGCGCAGCGGCACCTGTCGGCTGGAGACGGATTGCGCCGAGACGGCCAGGACGTCGATCGACGGTGTCGAGACGTTCTGGGTCCGCGGGCGGCTCGCGGAGATGGAACCGCTGCCTCCCGATCCGGCCCGGGTGCTGCCGGAGGTCGACGGGATCCGGCTGAGCAGCCGCACCTCGCTCGGCTATGCGCAGGTGTGGCGGGTCAGCGCGGGGAGTGCCGTGCCGCAGGAGGGCAGCGTGGCGGTGCTGGTGCGGGACGCGACCGGTGTGCCGCTGGAGAACGTGGTCGTCGGGGTGCAGGGTGGGGCGTCGAAGCGGACGAACCGCCGTGGCCGTGCGGACATCGACGCCGCGGTGGGGGACACGCTCGTGGTCACGCTGGGGTCGTTCGAGCAGGAGGAGCGGATCACCAAGGGGGTGCGGTCGCTGGACTTCACGCTCGACATGCCGTCCGTGGACCAGGCGTTCGCCGCCGACGCCGAGGTGGATCTCAGCAAGCCTTTCCTCCCCTTCGGGGCACAGCCGGGGCCCGGCGCGGTCTTCCATTTCTCCTGCGAGGAAGCGCTGGGCAAACCCGGGGCCCGGCTGCGTGTCTATGTGCGTCCCGCCGCTCTGCAGCCCGGCGGCGGCACCGCGTTGCCGCACGTGGTGAGCTGGGAGTACTTCAACGGACGGCAGTGGACCTCGGTACGAACGGACGTCACACAGTCGGCGGGCGACTTCACGAAGCACGGCTTCGTCGACCTCCCGCCGGTGGCCGACGACATGGCGGCCGTCGAGGTGGGGGGCGTGACGGCCCGCTGGATGCGGGTCCGCCTTGTCGGCGGCGGCTATGGAGTCACGCGTACGGTCATGGTGGGTACGCCCGCCACGAAACTCTCCCTCTTCGACAGCCGCCCGCCCGTGCTGGCCGATTTCCGGCTCGGCTACACCTGGCAGCAAGGCCCGTTCGCGCCCGAACACGTGCGGACGTACAACGACTTCCGCTTCGAGGACCGCACTCAGGACGCCGCCTGGCCGGGCGGCACGTTCCAGCCCTACAAGCCGGCCGCCGAGTCCCTGCCCGCGCTGTACCTCGGCTTCGACGGCGGGCTCCCGGTGGACAGCGTCGGGATCTTCTTCGACCTGGTGGCGCAAGCCGGTGGGCCGGCGCCGCCCAGGCTGGTCTGGGAGTACTTCAACGGTTCGGCCTGGGCCCGGCTGAGCGTCCTCGACGGAACCCGTGACCTGCGGGTACCCGGTGTCCTCACACTGGTCGGCCCCCAGGACAGCGCGCCGCTGGCCCGGTTCGGGACCCCGCGCCACTGGCTGCGGGCCCGCTTGGCGCAGGACGGCCCGCCCGCAGAGCCTCGGCTCGACTCCGTACAGCCGAACGCGGTGTGGGCGGTGCAGCGGCAGACCCTGCGGGCGGAGCCGCTCGGCACGAGCACCGGCACCCCTTCCCAGGTCTACGCGTTCCGCCAGGTCCCGCTGCTGCCTGAGCGCCGCATCGAGGTGCGTGAGCTGTCGGGGCCGCGGGCCGCGGTGGAGTGGCGGCTCGTGGCGGCCGAGCTGTTCGGCGCGGACGAGCGGGCCGTCCGGGCGCTGGAGCGGGACCTCGCCGCCGACGCGGGACCCGAGGAGGTGCGGCTCGGGCCGCTGCGGCTGCGCCGTGACCGGCTCGGGCGGGTCAGCGAGGCGTGGGTGCTCTGGGAGGAGCGCGAGGACCTCGACGCATCGGGGCCCACGGACCGACACCTGGCCGTCGATCCACTGCGCGGCCGGGTGCTGTTCGGAGACGGGACCCATGGCCGGGTGCCGCCGGTGGGCGCCGCGATCGTCGCCGACCTGTGCCGCACGGGCGGCGGCAGCGCCGGCAACGTCGGGGCGCACACCGTCAGCCAGGTGCTCGGGGCGGCCGCCGGCATCGAAGAGGCCGGCAATCCCGTGCCGGCCGAAGGCGGGGCCGACGTCGAGACGTTCGCGCAGTTGCTGGGCCGCGCGCCGGCAACCCTGCGGGCCCGGGGCCGGGCGGTCACGGCCGGGGACTACGAGGCACTGGCGCGTGCCGCATCGCCTTCGGTGGCCCGGGTGCGGGCGTTCCCCGGCCGTGGCGCCGACGGCCGTCCGACACCGGGACAGGTGACGTTGGTCGTCGTGCCCTTCAGCGGGCAGCAGCGGCCGAGCCCCTCGTTCGGGCTGTGCGAGGCGGTGCGGCGCTCCGTGGCGGCGCTCGCACCCGCGGGGCTGGCCGAGGCCGTCACCGTGATCGGCCCCGCCTATCTGGACGTGGGCGTCGACGCCACTCTCGTGCCCCGCGACCCGACGCGGTCGGGCGGGGTCGAACAGGCCGCGCGCCACGCCCTGTTGGCCTTCTTCGACCCGATACGCGGTGGTCCGGACGGTGCCGGGCTCGAGCCGGGCGGCGAGCTGTACGCCTCCGATCTGGCCGCCGTCCTGGAGGGAGCGGCGGGCGTCGACCGTGTCGAGGAACTGGCGCTGCTGCTCGGTGCGAAGCCGCAGGGCGATGTGGTGCGGATGCCCACGGGACGACTGGCTGCCGCGGGCGCGCTGCGGCTGCGGCTGACGGGAGAGTGAGCCATGGTGCTGTCGCTGCCCCAGCTCGACGACCGGCGCTGGGCGGACCTCGTCGAGGAGGCGCGTGCACTGATTCCCGTGTACGCGCCGGAGTGGACCGACCACAACGCCTCGGATCCGGGGATCACCTTCTTGGAACTCCTCGCCTGGATCGCCGAGATGGAGATCTTCCAGCTCGATCAGATACCTGAGCGGCACCGGCGCGCGTTCCTCGCCCTCGTCGGTATCACCGAGAGGCGCCCGCGGCCCGCCCGCACGGTGGTGGAGGTGACGCTGCGGCCCGGATCGGCCCCGGTGACGCTCCCGGCTTCGGTGGAGTTCGACGGCCGGGATCCGTCCGACGGCCTGGTGCGGCTGCGGACGTCGAGTCGCCTGCATGCCACGACCGCCCGACTGGCCGCGCTGCACCGCGAGAACCATGAAGGCACGGTCGACCTGACGGACGAGCTGCGGCGCGGCGTGACCGTGGCGCCGTTCGGGCACGATCCGCGCCCGGGGGACTGCCTGCAGCTGCGGTTCACTGCCGCCGTGCCTGCGAAGGCGCCCGTCAGCATCGTGGCGACGCCCGAACTCCCAGAAACAGAAGGGTCATTGACACACCACGGCGCCCGTACGGAATGGGAGATCAAGGCCGCGTCGGGCAGCTGGCGGCCCCTGTCGGCGGCCGAAGTCACCGACACCACCAGGTGCCTCACACGCACCGGCACGGTCGCGGTCAGGGCACGGACCGCCTTCTCTCTGCTGCGCTGCCGACTGGTGCGGGCCGGTTACGACGAGGCGCCGCGGCTGTCGGGCGTGGCGGTGAACGCGGCCGTGGCCGAGCAGTCCGTGCCCATCGGTGAGGTGCGGTGGAGCATCGCCGCCGGGGCCGCCGTCCCCGGATCGGTGGCCCGCGGACGCACCGTGAGGTTGGGGATCCGCCTCGACGCAAAGGGCGATGTCATCGCATGGGACACCGGGGTCGACTCCGCACCCGCCGTTCTCGTACTCGACCGGGGTCCGCGACAGGTCACCGTCGAAGCCGCGGACCTGGGGCAGGGAACCGGCGCGCCCGAACAGACGTACCTCCTCGGCCGGGAACCCGTGGAGATCACCGGGCTGTGGACACTGGAAGCCGACGGCAGCCGACACGTCTGGCGGAAATGGCGGTTGCGGTCTACCCTGGACGCCTCCGGACCGGCTGACGCGCACGCACTGCTTGACGCCTCGACGGGCCGGATCACCTTCGGCGACGGCGAGCGCTGCCGGGTGCCTCCGGCCGGGGCGCGCATCATCGCCGTCGCCCGTACGACGAAGGCGCAGGAGGGGAACCTCGCCGTCGGTCGGGTCACCGCTCTGTCCGGCTCGTCCCACAACCGGGCCCTGCTCGCCGCTGCCCTAATCGACCCGAATACCGTCCACCACGTCACCAACTCGCAGCCTGTGAAGGGTGGTTCGGCGGTGGAGCCGCTCGCGGCGGCGGAGGCGCGCGCCGCGCAGTGCTTGGAGTTCACCCCCCGCGCGGTCACCCTCGCCGACTACGAACGCCTCGCGCTGAGCACTCCCGGGGTACGGCTCGCCAGGGCCGCCGCCCGCGCGAACAGCCACCCCGCATTCCCTTGCGCCGTGACACGCGGTGTCGTGTGGGTCACCGTCCTGCCGTACTTGCCCGTCGGACGCCCCATGCCGGGACCAGGTCTCCTCGCGGCGGTCCGCACCCATCTGCACGGCCATCACGTCATCGGCACCCGCGTCGAGGTCACCGGCCCCTCCTACCACCGGGTCACGGTACGGTCCCGGGTCCGCACCCGGCAGCCGGCCGACCCCGCTGTCGTACGGCAGCGCGTCGCGGCCGCCCTCGACGCGTTCTTCGACCCGCTCACCGGAGGCCAGGACGGGGACGGCTGGCCACTGGGCCGGGACGTCTACCGCGCGGAGATCCTCCAGGTCCTCGACGGTGTACCCGGCGTCGCCCATGCCACCGCCGTGGAGCTGGTCACCGATGACGGCGCGCACTGCGCCAATGTCTGCATCCCGCCGAACGGCCTGGTGGCGTCCGGCCCGCACGAGATCGAGGCCGTATGACAGCGAACCGGCAACACCCCCTCGACCTGGAGCGGTTACGGCACGCGCCCGGCCAACTCCTGCGCATCCGCGATCTGCACGACCAGCTCGCCCACGACGCCGAGGTGCGCTGGTGGCACCAGCGCGCCGTGCACACGGGCCTGGGCGTCGTCGAAGGCATGGCCGTCGCGGCCACCGACGACGGGCTCTCGGCGCGTGTGGAGCCCGGGACGGCGTACGACCGCCGCGGCCGGGAACTCGTCCTGGCCGCACCGGTGACCCTGGCCCTGCCCCGCCGGCCGGCCGCCCTCGTCGCCCGCCTGCGGACACCCGGCCCGACAGGATCCGGCCGCGTGGCCGTGGCCTGGAGCGACGCCGAGGCAGCAGCCGATCGATGTGCGGAGGTCGTCCTGGCCGTACTGGCCGACGACGGCGGGGGCTCGCTCCGGCTGACTGCCGTGCCCAGGGGACGCGACCACGCACCGCCGTACGTGGGTTTCGGCACCACCCCTGTCGACGGCACCGTGTGGGAACCCTGGGAAGTGCCGGAGTTGTCGCTGTTGAGGGCCGGTCCGCTGGGAATCCGGGTTCCGATCGACACCACGGCGGCCGGGTTCGACCGCACTCCCTGCTACTTCGCCTGGCTCCAGTGGCCCGACCCCAAGGCACCGGCCGTCTACGCGCCGGAGATCCGTACGGCGCAGAGCTATGTGGAGGAACCCAAGCCCGGCGGGTTCCTGTTCAGCGTCGCCCTGTCACCGCGGCTGCGGCCGCCGGCGGGTCAGCCGCTGTCCGACCGCGACCCCACCGTGCCGTCACTGCTCCGCCTCGCCCGCGCGCAGCGCCTGTCCGTGGCCTGGCTCGGCATCGGCCACCGAGAAGGGACCTGACCCATGCAACCGCTGTCCGACCCAGGCACTCTGGAGCGCCCGCTCTTCTTCGACGGCCAGCAGTTGTACGCCGAGGACCTGCAGGGCCTCGAAGCCCACCATCGGGCCCTGCGCTGGCTGCACAACCGGAGCCTCCACCAGCCCGGTGTGGGCAACGGCCTTGCCGTTTCGGGCCGCCGGGGGGAGCGCGAGGTACGGATCCAGCCGGGCTACGCGCTGGACGCGGCAGGACGCGAACTCCTGCTCGGTGAGCCGCTGACCGAACCGGTACCACCGGTCGCCGGCGAACCGGACGGCAGCCCGGCCTACTTCGACCTGACGCTCTGCTACCCCTCGGACGACGACCTGGAGGAGACCGAGACCCGCGACGGCGTGTGCGCGCCACGCGGTGCGGTCCGGCTGCGCGAGCGGCCCGTGCTCTGCTGGGCCCGGCTGCGGCCGGACACCTCCGGCGCCCTGCGCCCGGTCGACGACGCGCAGCGCCTCGCGCTGGAAGAGGGCCGGGTGATCGCGCTGGCCCGGGCCGGAATTCTCGACTGCCGCCTCAGCGCGGACCTTTCGGCCACGCTGCGCCGCACTGCACGGCCGACGGAGCGCCCCCGCATCGTCTGTGGGACCGGGCCCGTCGACTGGAAGGAGTGGCACGCGGTTGCGGGCGACGACGATTCAGCCCTGCTCGGCCTGCGGGCAGAGGTCAGCACGGGGGCCAGGGGATTCCGTGCCACCCCTTGCTACACGGCGCGCGTCGACGGGCGCCGCCCGCTGGTATTTCCGGGCGAGAAGGACGAGCCCGACGTTGTGCTGCTCGACGGGCCCGCCTATGTGCAGGACGCGACCCCCGGACAGTTCCAGTGCCACGTGCCGCTCCTTGTGTACGCGGGTGCTCTCGCCGGTCTCCCGGACGAGCTGATCCCCAACGCCCGGCGCCAGTGGCAAGTCACCTGGTACGCGATCGAGGAGTGAGCCATGCCGGAGCCCGTCGCATACCGCTATCTGAACCGTGAGGGCCGCTGGCTCGGCATGGACCGCAGCGGCCTCGAGATCGGAGCTGACGGAGACCTGCGGCTGGAGTCGCTGCCCGCCGTCGACGACCTGCTGCCGCCCGAGGCGGGCGACGCGACGCCCGAAGGGCCGGCCGGTATCGCCGTGCTGCCCGACGGCGACGTCTTCTTCACCCACCCCGAAACGCACCGGCTCCTGCTCGTCCGCGCCTGCGACCCCACCAGGCGAGTGGCGGTGTGTCTGGGCGGCCCCGGCTCGGGCCCCGCGCAACTGCACACCCCCCGAGGAGTGCTGCACCATCCACACCGCCGTGCCCTGTTGATCGCCGACAGCGGCAACTCCCGGATCCTCCTCGTGGACCTCCGAACCCTGCAACTCCTCGACATCTGGCGCGAGTTCACCTCACCCACCGCTCTCGCGGCCGGGCCGGCCGGTAAGGTGTACGTCGTCGACGCCGGCCGCATCCGGGCCCGCGACCAATGGGGCCGACCGCTCGCCGGCTTCCGGCACACCGTCCCCACCGAGGCCGTCGAGGTCGCCGTGACGGACTCGGAAGCCCGGCCCAGGCTCCTCGTACGGGACGTCGGCGGCCGCATCCATGTCCTCGCCCCCGACGGCCGCCCCCTGCGGGACTGGGCCACCGACCTGGAACAGCCCATGGGCCTGACCGCCGCGGGCACCGTCGTGTACCTGGGCGACAACACCGAGCGGCGGCTGCATGCCTTCGGTACCGACGGACACCGGATCGGAACCGCGTACGGATACACCCGTCCGGTGGCGGCGATGACCGCGGACGACCACGGCGGCCTGTTCGCTCATACGGGAGGCCCGGTGCCCCCGGTCCGCCTCACCCGAAACGGCGCACACCGCACCGGCGGTGCGCTGCGCGGCGGCCCGTACCGCAATCCGAGCTCCCGCAGCGCCCCCTTCCACCTCGTGCGGGCACGGATCGCCAACTCCGGTATGGGAGCGCGCTTCCAGCTCCACGTCTGCACCCGCACCGACGGCCAGGAGCCGGACGACTCCGAGGGCCCCTTCACTGATCCGGGCTGGCGGACGGTGGCGCCCGACGCTCCGTACACGCTGCTCGCGGGCAGTCCGGGGGACGACGTGTGGGTCGGGATGTCGTTCGGCGGCGACGGCCGGAGCACCCCGGTCCTTTCGCAGATCCGTGTCGACTTCGCCCACGACTCGTATCTGCGTCATCTGCCCGCGCTCTACCAACGACCGGTCGCGGAAGGCGACTTCCTCGCACGCTGGCTCACTGTCTTCCAGAGTGCCTTCGACGACACGCACCGCGGCATCGAGACGCTGCCGGTCCTGTTCGATCCGGCGGCGGCACCGGCAGCGCATCTTGCCCGGCTGGCCGACTGGCTGGGCGTGACCTTGCCGGCCGGCGCCGACGAGTCACGGCGGCGCCGCCTCCTGAGCGGCGCGGCCACCGCCGACGCACGGCGCGGCACCCCGGCGGGGCTGCGGGCCGCGATCCACGCCCGGGCCGGGGTGGAGGCGGTCATCGAGGAACCCGTCGTGCAGACCAACTGGTGGGTGCTGCCCGGTGATTCGCCCACGGACGCGGGCCCGCCCATCCCACGGCTCGGTTCAGGAACCGTACTCGCGGCAGCCGAGGCACAGGGCGCCGTCGTCGGATCGACCGCGGTGCTCGAAGGATCGGTCCTGGCCCCGCAGGACGCGTACGCCACCCATCTCTTCGCCGATGTCGCCCACCGCTTCACCGTACGGATCCGGCCGGGACCCGGCTTCGGCGAGCACACGGTGGACGCCGTGCGGGCCGTCATCGACGAGGAGAAGCCCGCGCACACCTCGTACCACCTGTGCACGATCGAGCCGCGGATGCGCCTGGGCATCCAGGACCGGCTCGGCATCGACACGGTCGTCGCCGGACCACGGCCCGCCACACCACTGGACTCCCACGGCAGCTCTGCCCTCCGGCTGGGTGGCCCGGTGCCTGCCGGGATCGGCACCGGGGCGGCCGTGGGCACCGCACATCTGGGCGGTGGCCCGCCGCCCGGCCACGAAGGAGGCACCCGATGACACCCACGAACGCACACGACGCAGCAGGCACCCGCCCCGCCGCCGTCGAAGCTCCGCTGCGCAACCACTACTTCCACGGCCGGCTGATGAACGTGCCGACCTTTGAACTGGAGACGGAGTACTTTCTGCGGCGCAGTCGGCTGCTCACCCGCCTGGCGATGGGATACGGCGTGGTGTGCGGACTGGACATCGCGGTGGCCGGTGACGGCGACAGCATCCGGGTCAAGGCCGGCCTCGCCGTCGACCGCTGGGGGCGCCAGATCGTCGTCCCCGAGCGCACGGAGCCGCTGGACATTCCGTCCGAGGTCATGGAGGCCGCCGTGGAACGCGCGGGCGCCTGCCGGGAGGACGCGCGAGTCCAGGTCGTGCTCTGCTACCACGAATGCCTGAGCGACCCGGTCCCGGCCTACGCCGACGACTGCGGCGATCCGCAGTCCTGCGAGCCCAGCACGATCAGGGAGCGGTACCGCATCGAGTTCCGCGCCAAGCCGGCCGGCAAACCACCCCCCGGGCCGGTCGTTTCCGGGCTGCTGCGCGACGGACGCATCGACCACGAGGTGCTGGCCCGCTGGGTCTCCCGCGAGTGCCGCAAACCGCCCGCCGATCCGTGCATCCCGCTGGCCGACCTGAAGGTGACGGCCGACGCGGACGGTTCGCTGCACTGCCCACGGGACGGAGCGGACATCGCCGTACGGCCCGTCATGGCCACGAACACCGTCCTGATGGCGCTGGTCGTGGCGCTCCTCGACTACCAGCCGCCCGCCACCTGAGGAGCCAGCCATGCACGCTGCGCCCGGTCCCGCCTCCCAACGCCCGCGCTACTTCCCGCGCCAGGTCGTCACGCCGACCGAACTCAACCTCGCCAACCAGTACTTCATGGAGCGCATGCGGCGGCACAACCGCATGCTGCACGGCTGGGGCGTCGTCTGCGGCGCCCTGGTGTGCCGGGCCGCCGCGGCGGACGGCAGCGGTCCCGACCCGTGGAAGATCTCGATCAGTCCGGGACACGTCCTCGACCCGCTCGGCAACGAGATCGCCATCGACGAACACCGCGTCCTCGACGTACGTACGGAGGGCGTCACCGTGATGCCGGACGACCCGGCCGGCGAGATCGACGACCCGTGGTGCGCCGATGCCCCGGCCTCATCCCGTACCGGCACCCAATGGGTGGCGGTCCGCTACGAGGAAGGACTGACCCGGCCCGTCCGGATCGAGCCTTCGGGATGCGGCTGTTCGGGCACGGCGTGCGAATACTCGCGCTGGCACGACGGCTACCGGGTCGGCTTCCTCCCTGACTGCCCACCGTCCCACCGCGGGGACCCGCCGCTGCCGGACGAACTCACCACGGGCCAGGGTCCGGCACCCTCCTGTCCACCGCAGGACCCCGGCCCCTGGGTCGTCCTGGCCGTCCTGGACATCGCGGCGGACGGCACGCTCACCTCCATCGACAACTGCACCTGCCGACGCATGGCCCCCTCCCTCGCCGCGCACTGGTGGCGCTGCTTTCCGGTGAAGCCGACCGTCGCCTCGGTCACCAGCACACCGGCAGGTCCTCACGCGGCAGGTACCGCGGCCATCAGACTCACCGTGGCGGGCTCGGGGTTCAAGCCCGGCGTCAAAGCGCGCCTCGGACCAGGAATCCGCATCAGCGCCCTCAAGGCCGCCCCTGACGGCAACTCGCTCGCGATGACGGTCCGCGTCAACACCTCGGCCTCATCGGGCGACCGCACTCTCACGGTCACCAATCCGGACGGCTCCGAAGCGATCGCCGCCAAGGCGCTGACTGTCATCTGAACCGTTCAGGAATGTTCCCAGAGAGTCTTCAGTCATGGGACGACCCGGAAAGCGGCGAACACCTCGGGACAAGGCTCCCGTACGACCCCCGGAGGAACAACGAAAGCCGGCGGCACCCAAGGTCTCGGGACGGGGCGCCGATCCGCTGCGACGGTTGCTCCGCATGGTGGAGGGGGCCGGCAACACGGCGGGAGCTGCGACGCTCCAGAACCCTCCGACAGGCGCCGGCAGCACCAGCGGTGCGCCGGCCTACGCCACGACAGAGCTCAAGCGACGCCTTGCCGCCACCGTGCTCGCGGAGTCGGCCGAGAGTCAGCAGGACGACATCAGGTGGATCTACTTCAATCTGGTCACCGCAGCGAAGGACGAGAAAGGGCTGGCCAAATCGTCCGCGTACAGGGGCGAGAGCATCTGGTATCGAATCTGGCTCTATGTACTGGGCGACGCGACCTACGGGAAGGACCCGCTCCCCGGAAAGAGGGCAGAGTTTTCGGACTTCAAAGGTCAGACCATCAAGGACTTCTGTGAGAAGAACGGATGGATCAGGACGGTCGCGAGACCGCGTGGCAAGCTCCTCTACGCACAGGTGGAGGCGATGTTCACCAACCCGGCACAGAACCCGTACGGGAACTGGACCGGTCAGGGAAACTTGGCCGACTTCAACAACAGGAGCAACAAGGATCCCTATTGGAAGAAGGCGCGCGCGTACTGGGGACTCCAGGAGGAAGGGAAAGTGGAGAGCGTCTACGTGAAGGTCCTTCCCGCGGGGAAGAACACACAGTTCATCTTCAACCCCATCGCCATCGAACTCTACTTCCGGAAGCACACCCTGCCCTCCAAGGTGCCCGAGTACATCCCCTGACTCTGTTGGGAGCGCCTCGTGACCGACGTGAACACAGCGGCACTGATCAGTGCGGCCGGGGGTGGGCTCATAGCTGCTTCCCTCGCTGCCGTCAAAGGATTTCTGGCGAGCCGGGCGAGTGTGAACGAGTCTTTGCGTGAGCTCCGACTGGGTTCCTATCCGTCCGTCTGGAAGACGACCTCCGCTGTCTCCCGATGGCCTCGGAACAAGCTGACGACCGGTGAACTCGTGGCATTCCACAAGGAAATGCGGCACTGGTACTACGGGACGGGCGGGTTATACCTCTCCCGTACGGCGCGCGCGCGTTACGGCGAGCTGCAGCAGTCGCTCGAGGCTTGGCTCAAAGGTGCCGATCCGGACGCCTCAGAGCCGATTCCGGACGATGTCTACGAAGGCATTATGGAAGTTTCCAGCGCACTACGCAACCACGCTCACCGAGGACCTGGAAACACGGCGTGCCCGCTCGATCATCGAGGCGCTTAAGCGGACGAGACGTCACCGAAAAGCTGCGAGGGAGGCGAAGGCGTGCATAAAGACTCTGAATGAGAAGAGGAAACCTCCAGGGGAGGGGGATCCGGGCATCGGGGCGTCCGCCGCCGAGGGAGCCGGATGAGCAGCTTCGTATCGCGGCTGCCCTGCGCGGTCAGCCGGACCGCTCCATGGGGGGAGCTTCCTCGCGGATCTGACGCGCGATCCTGAACGCCCAGCGCAGCAATTGGTCGTCGGTCGAGGTGACGAGTGCCCCCAGCTTGGATCCACGTACTTCACGGGCCGGGGTGACGCGGTGGCTGAAGAAGATCACCCGGCCGGTGTGGGTGTCGTCCTCCTGCCAGCGCTCCACGGTGAGGAGGCCCGCTTCGGGATCCCCGCCGCGCGTGAAGTCGGAGATCAGCAGATGGAAAGGGGCACCTGCTCCGGCCTTGGCATCGCGCATGCGGTGCTCGGCGGCCGTCGTGTCAGGTTCCTCCGTCACGTCTGCGCCCCTCGCGCGCAGCTCGCCCACGAGCCGCTGCCGGTGACGAGGGTGGTCATCCACCCAGATGACGCGCAGACCTTGGTAATACGCCTGGCCCTGACCGGTCAGGGAGTCGGCCGTGTCCTCGCGCGGATCGGGGACGTCCAGCGCGACCGGGGAGATCACCAGCGGTTGTCGCCTCAGTCGCTCGAGGAGTTCCTTTCCCTCGGACAGTTGCATCAGCCCGGAGATCAGCGAGACGAACTGCCGGTCTTCATCCAACTCGGCGAACCTGAGCGGCACTTGCTGCTCCAGTTCCGCAAGGGAGTGTGCCCAGTCGTCCGGGTCGGGCCGCAGTGGCGGCGCCACCTTGTGCTCGGCGAAGAAGCGAGTGACTCGCGCCCAGGACTCGTCGGGTGGATCGGTCCCCGCCGTGCGCCGCAGCACGTGCTGCACGTGGCGGTATCCATCGAACTCGCGCACCGCGTCGTCGCCACCTTCCTCGTCTTCGACCAGGAGGCGGTAGAAATCGGCGTACGAATACTGCAGCAGCACGATGCGGAAGACGACCTCGGGTGGGAAGTCCGACCAGATCGGGTTGAGCCGGGACTCCAGCACGAATCCGTTGAGCAGTCGCTTGATGTTGCGGGGGTTGCGCCTGGTGCTGTCGGCGAGCAGTTCTATGAGGCGGTTGTCCAGGAGCCGGTCAACGCCCGCGCGTACGGCGCAGCCCCGGATGTAAGCGGCTATCTCCTCGTCCTTGGGCCCCGGAATGCGATAGGACGTCTGGAAGATCTTCTCCATGAACTCAGCGGTTTCCGGAGAGTAGTTCTGCAGCAAGCGGGTGGCGCTGTGTACGGAGCGATCACAGCCGACGACGAAGGCGATGCCGGGGATGCCCAGATAGATCTTGAGTGCTTCGGACACCGCGCGGACGGCCGCCTCGGAGCAGCGGTCCAGATCGTCGATGAAGACAACGAGGAACCGGCTCGGTGCGCCGGGCGCCTGCGCCATCCACTGGTCGAACAACGTCTCGATGTCGTCCCGCATCTTGTTGCGGGTCCTGGCGTCGATGGACAGGCTCCGCCAGATCTCGTCCGCCATCCGGCCGGCGCCGAGCGGCGCGGCCACCATGACCAGGCCCGTGCGTGCGGCGCCGACAAGTGCCCGGTTTTCCGCAAGCCGTGCCATGGTGCGACGCAACACCTTCGAGTCCAGCTGGGCCAGCGTCGTCTTCATCAGCCCTTCGAGGTAATCCTCGTGCCCGGCGGTCCACGCGTCGTACCAAACGGTGCAGACGCCGGCCTTCTTCAACTTTGCGTCCACCAGGTGCATCAGTGTGGACTTGCCCATGCCTCGTCGGGCATCCACGGCAAGGGTGAGGGGAGTCGAGCCGCGCGAGGCGAGCAACAGGGCCGCCAGTTCCTGCGCGGCAAGGCCTTCGCCGAGCAGATCATCCTCGAAGGACGTCGCCGGCTCGTCGTTCATGAGGACGAACTCCTGCGCACAGCTATGGGTCTGCTCCATGGCCAACTCCCTGTGCGCTGAGCTGATTCAGCGTTCAGTCTGGCAGGGCGCCATGCGTGCGGATCCGGTCGCGCGAGCGTAGATTCCGCCATCGCGGCCAAAGGCGCCTGCCTGGTGAAGTGCCAGGTGTCTAGCTTGTGTGTGTCGTCCGGGCAAGGGTCGACGGGGCCGTTTGGTCCGCTACTGGTCCGGGAGAATCCAATCGTGGCGCAAGGTGCTGAGGCGATCGCGGAGAGTGGCGCAGATGCAGAGGTTGCCTGGAGTGGAACGGAGTCTCCAGGCAACCGACTTGAGACTCTAGAAGAACCCAAGTTTCTTCGGACTGTATGAAACAAGAACGTTCTTGGTCTGCTGGTGGTACACGGTTGGTAGGCCGTTGATCTGCGAAAATAGCCTCAATCGAAGCGGGGAGCGGCTTGCTGGCCCGGGAATGGTCCGGATCTTGATCGGGGGCCGGAGCCGACGGATGCACTCCGCCCGTCCGAGGCGCGCATGGCCGGCCTATCCGACCTGGCCCCGAACTTCGTCGTGCCGGTGGTCCTGTTCCGGGCACATCGCGCCTGTTCGACTACGTCTCGGACTGACCCCGGCGTATAGCCCGACTCGTCTGCCGCTCCGTATTTCAGCAGGTCAGAGTCCATGTTTACTGACTACATGAACCTCGGGGTCGAATCCGGGGCGAATCTGAGCCGTAGGTCTCGTCGTTTCTGTCCGCCGCACATGCGCAATATCCGGTCATTTCGGGTGTCAAAAGTGGCCCAGTGCCGCTCTGGAGGAGACATCTCGGATTCTCGTGCACTCGGAAGTACATGTACGAGGTGTCTCCTTGCCAGCCTTCTCTGCCTGAACCTGAACACCGATGGAGCGTCCTCCAGCGAGCCGTGCCCGGGGCCGGGATACATGACATTGCTCGCGCGGCATATCGAGACGACTGCACCACCGGGCGGGGGACTGGATGCTTGGATCTGCCTGCGGCCGCGCTCAGCGGACAGCGGCGCGCCGGTACTTCGTCCACGTCCTTCTTCACTCCGGCGGTGACCATTGGCCGCCTCTCCGACACGCTAAGCGAATCTGGTGAAGTTGATTGCGTTGGGTAGGTGTCCCATGGGGAGAGACGTCATGCCGAAGAGCCTCCGCGTCGAGTTGACCGACGATCAGCGCTGTGACCTGCACGCGCTGTTGGCCCGCAGGGACTTGACCGCCTATACCCGGCAGCGTGCCGAGTGCATCCGCTTCCTGGACCGCGGCAAGCCCGTGCCCGAGGTCGCCGACCTGCTGGAGTGCAACCCGGTCACGGTCCGCGCCGCGGTCCACCGCTTCACGGACGGTGGGATCGGGGTGCTGCCGGATGCCCCACGTCCGGGTCGGCCGACGAGGCTCCTGGGGCCGGACGACCGGGCCGCACTGGCCGAGCTGCTGGACGACTCCGCAGCCAAGGGGATCACCTGGAGTGTCCCGGCCCTGTGTGAGTGGCTGCGGGTCGAGCGCGGGGTGGAGATCTCCGCAGACTGGCTGGGCGAGCTGCTGCGGGGCGAGAGATTCCGCGGATCGATCCGCTCTCGGGCGACCTCTCCGGCGGCCCGGAGACCTTCGCCCAACTGCGGGACGGCGAAGGCAGCCCCGACGGAATGACCGTCGACGACGAGGGCTGTCTCTGGGCGGCGATGTGGGGCGCCGGCGCGGTCCGCCGGTACCACCCGGACGGCCGTCTGCTCCACACCCTGACCGTGCCCGCCCCTCACCCCACATCGGTGTGTCTGCACCCCGGTGACGACCGGCTGTTCGTCACCACGGCCCGGTACGGGGTGACGAACCCGACCGCGGAGTCCGGTGCGGTGCTGAGCGTTCCCGTACCGGTCGGAGGAACGGCCGCCTTCTCGTAGAGCCACAGTGCGTCGGGGCGCAGCATGGCGGCCAGTTCGGAGGTGGGCCAGGCGGCCGTCTCGGTGCCGTGTCCGAGCCCGACCGCCTCGTACAGGGCGCCGAGGACGCCGTAGACGTAGAAGTGCGCGATCTGCGCCTGCTCGGGCAGGTCGTCGAGCTCGTCGGGCCAGGGCTCACCCACAGAGTAGGTCACGGGGATGTCGGGGTGGCGTGCCCGCAGCAGTTGGGTGGCGCGTTCGAGGGGTTCGCGCAACCGGGCGTAGTGCGTTGTGGTGCCGTCGGCCGGTACCAGGGAGCAGGCCGGGTCCGCCAGAGCGCTCAGGAGTTCCGCCATCACCTCCGGGTCGAACACTTCACCCTTGGCGGCCCGCTTCTGGATCCACAGCTCGCTGACCTCGGCAAGGCGAGCCGCCGAAGCACCGGCCAACGTCCCTTGAAGCGCACCCGAGATGGCGAACAGCAATGGGCTGTCCTCCTCTCCGGTGTGGGTAACCGTATAAGCCTCATCGGATGCGACGAGCTCCTCGAAGCTCCGCCCGGTGAGCAGGCTCTCCCACTCGATCGCTGCCTCAGAAGCATAGAATTTGCCGCAGGTCAGTGAGCGTTTTCAGCGTTGCCGCTCCAGGGTGAGGATGGCGGCTGCGATTGACGACATTCGGTTCGGGCTGCACCGGGCCTTGCGGAAGATCCGCCACGACTTGAGCCGTGCGACGCCGCGCTCGACCGGTGCGCGTGCTGCCGACAGCGCGCGGTTGACGGTTTGCTGGGTTGGTGTGAGGTCGCGGCCTGGTGGGCGTCTGCGTGGTGTTGTCACCCATGGGCCGGCTCCGATGTAGGCGCGGTCGGCGAGGATCGGGATGCCCTGGCGTTCGCAGATTCGGATGATCCGGTGGGTGCGGGCCGCGGTGAGGTCGTGCGCGCGGCCGGGCAGTGCGGGTGAGATCCACAGCAGTCGTCCGGCTGGATCGGTCACCACCTGCACGTTCACGCCGTGGCGTCGGTGTTTTTGGGAGAAGTCGGCCCGGCTGTCGCCTACCCGGTCGCACTCCGCGAGGGTGCCGTCCAGGAGGACGTAGTCGGGGTCGGCTTCGCGCAGGCTCCGCAGGAGCCCGGGTGCACGGTCGGCGAGCAGGGTGATGACAGCTGCCGTGTAGGCGTGGGCGGTGCCGACGGAGATGCCGAAGCCGGCAGCGAGCTGGGTGAGGGTGTCGTGCTTGCGCAGGTACACCAGGCCGACCAGCGCACGCTGGTGCGGCGGGAGTTTGCACCGTCGGTCACCCTCGCGGGTGACAATGAGCATGGTGACCCACTCGACCAGGGCATGAGGCAGGTCGAGTGCGGCAGAATACGGAACCAACGCGGCTCCTGTGCCTGTGGGTTGAGACTTCGAACACCTCCCCCAACGGCATGGGAGCCTCGTGCGTTGCGCACCCCGCCGACGTCACCCGATCGGTGGCGGAGCTGAAAACGCTCAGTGAGCCGAAGACCCCATCGGACCCGCTTCGCCGACCTGTCAGGCTGGCCACAGCGCTGATCAAGTTGGCGGCGGCAGCACCCGGGCGAGCGGAGATTGGCCCCCGCAGCCCGGGTTTGCATGTGCTCCAACGGTGCTGTTCCGCCATGCGGACACTGCCCGCTGGAACCGTCAGACGACCATCCACTGGTAGTTCGCGCCGGTGGCGCACGTCGACTGGTCCAGGGCCGCGCCGTTGGCGGTGGACGCCCCGGCGACCTCCAGGCACTTGCCGCTGTTGACGTTGGTGAAGGTGACGTAGCCGCCGATCACCGGGGTCTTCGTCCACAGCTGGTGCGAGGCGCCGGTGCACGTCGACTGGACGGCCACCGCGCCGTTGGCAAGGGAGGCGCCGGCGATCTGCAGGCACTTGCCGCTGTTGACGTTGACCAGCTGGTAGTTGGAGCCGACGGCGGTGGGCACCCACTGCTGGTTGGCGCCGGAATTGCAGTTGCCGGAGTTGACCGCTGCGCCGTCCGCCGTGCTCAGTGACCAGACGTCCGCGCACTTGCCGCTGTTGCGGTTGAGCAGGTGGTTGTTGGCGGCTCCGAGCGGACTCGCGAGGACGGGCCAGCCGCCCGCGAAGGTCACCTGACGGATGTCGAGGGTCTCCTGTCCGGAGTTGTCGCCGTCGTAGTAGTGGTAGGCGAGGAACTTGGACGTGCCGTCGTCGTAGGCGTCGGCGCCGCCCGCGGCGACCCTGGGGTAGGCGCCGGTGAGGATGGTGGTTCCGCCGCCGGAGGCCATGTCCGTGCCGCCTTGGTCGAGGTAGGGGCCGGTGATGCTGGTGGACCGTCCGACCACGGTGTAGTAGGTGCTGTTGGTCCCGCTGCAGCACAGTCCCTTGGAACCGAAGAGGTAGTAGTAGCCACCGTTGAGGATGATCGTCGGGTTCTCGATGTCGATGGCGATGTGCCAGAGGTTGTTGTCGGTGGTGGACAGTTTGCCGGTGGTGGTGTCCAGGACGTGCATGTAGGTGCCGCTGCCGGTCCAGGAGCCCCAGGAGATGTACAGCCGGCCGTCGGGGCCCCAGTCGACGTTGGGGTCGATCGGGTAGTTGACGTCCGTGACCATGCCCTGGTCGGTCCACGGGCCCTCGATGTTCGTGGCCGTGGCCAGGCCCATCACCGCGTAGTTCGTGCCCCAGAGCGAGCCGGCGTAGTACAGGTGGTACTTGCCGTTGAAGTACTTGATGTCGGGGGCCCAGATGTTCGGCGGGGTCGAGCCGAGCTTGCTGGTGATCCACGACGGGGTCGTCCCCCAGACGTTGCCCACCTTCGTCCAGCCGGTTGCCGCGGTGCCGGCGCACGTCTTGCGGATGGTGATGGATCCGCTGGGATTGAGCGAGTCGTTCTCGAACCCGGTGGAGAAGCCGTAGTAGCAGCTGCCGACCTTGATGAGGCTCGGGTCGTGCATACGGATGTCTCCGCTGAGTGCCTTCGCCTGGCCGGCGGTGACCAGAGCTATGACGGTCACGAGGGCGGCCAGGATCGCGGCAAGCGTGGGAGAGATACGCCGTCTGCGGATTCCGGGGTATGCGCCTCCGATGCGGTGGCTGACCATACGAGACTCCTTTGTTTCGCTGATGCGTGGGTGCGAGCGGGCGGCCGGTGTCCGGCCGTCGGCTCGCACAGGCCCGCAGCCCTGTGCGGCCCGGTGCGTCCCCGTCCCTGCACCGCCGCCCGGGCTTGGGGGCGCCCGGACGGCGGTTGTCCAGAGGAGCGGCTGAGGCGTCGGTGAGCGGTCCCGGTCTGGGAGGCCGGGGCTGGCTGTCATGACTTCGCGACTCCCTCGACGGTGAGAGAAGGACGGCGGGTGGGGTCTGTGGCGCGGGAGCCGACCATGTGCTCCGGCGCGGAACCGGAGCACATGGTCAGGCCTCTGCATGGCCGGTGCGGCTGCGGGGAGTGTCGCCGCGTGGGCCGGCATTCAAGAGCTGAGAGGCGGATTGATACGCTTCAATCACTTCAGCGGTGAGAGGCTGGCATTCCCCGGGCAGGACGTCAAGGGATCGCGCACTCATCCCGCAGGCCGCAGCGGGTTCTGTGCCGGGCGTCGCTCCTGGAGCGAAGCTCGTCGAGCGGGCATGCGTGAGGAGTGCGGCGGTTCGTGGAGTGCGGCGGCGAAGTGTCGTGACCTGTATATACGTGCTGGTGTCCACCGGGTTTCAGGGCACGCCGGACAGCGACGTTGGAGCGCTTTAACGCAAACGTGTATCCTGCGTCTGTTCATACCGGCCCGGCCCTCGTCCGGGCCGAACAAGACCGGAAGCCGAGGAGCGTCGTGGCAGCCGCAGGTCCGCGAGCAAATGGACACGCCGGTCCGAGCATGCAGGACGTCGCGAAGGCGGCGGGCGTCTCGCTAGGCACGGTTTCCAACGTCCTGAACCATCCGGCCAAGGTCAGCCCCGTGACGGCGCAGCGAGTGCGCGAAGCCATAAGCCGGCTGGGATTCGTGCGCAACGACGCGGCCCGGTCGCTGGCCTCGGGGTCGAACGACAGTGTCGGCATGGTGCTCGCGGACATCGAGAACTCCCTGTTCATCGACATGGCGCACGGAGCGCAGGAGGCCGCCCGCACGGCCGGCCTCAACCTGCTGCTCGCGAACACGACGTGCGACATGGGGCTCCAGGACGAGTACCTGGACGTTTTCGACGAGGCCCGGGTGACCGGCGTGCTGCTGGCCCCCATGGAGGACTCCACCGACGGCATCGCCCGGATGCGCTCGCACGGACGCCAGATCGTGCTCCTCAACTTCTCGCCGAAACCGGGCACCTGCTGCTCGGTGCTGGTCAACAACGAGCACGTGGGATATCTCGCGGCACGCCACCTCATCGACACCGGACGCACCAGGCTGGCGTACGTGGTCGCGCACGACGACTATCAGCCCGTGCGTGACCGGCGCAGAGGGGTGCGCGCGGCGGTCGAGGAGGCCGGTGCCCGCGTGACGCTGGAGGAGATCGACAGCGTCGGCCTGACCACGGCGCACGGGCACCTGGTCGGGAAGGCTCTCGCCGGGCGGGAGCCCGGCGACCTGCCGGACGGCCTCGTCGTCGTCGCCGACGAACTGGCCAACGGCATCATCCACGAACTGCACACGGTGGCGGGGATCGGCGTACCCGACCAGGTCGCTGTCGTCGGGTGCGAGAACAACAGGACGGCCGGTTCCGCGGCCGTGCCCCTGACCGCGGTGGATCTGCCGGGGCGGGCGATGGGGCGGGAAGCGATGCGGTTGCTGATGGACGAGGTGGCCTCGGGCGCGCAGCACCGGCATGCCACCGTCGTACTCGAACCCGAACTGGTCGTCCGCGCCAGCACGCCGCACTGAGTCCGTAGTCCGCAGCCGTCACCACCCCTGACGGGCTCGCCTTCCGGCGTGCCCGATTCCCGGCGTTGTGCACACATTGCGATTCGGAAATACCGGCGAATCATCCTTGACATGGTCGCGTAGTGGGCCGTAGGTTCCGGGGCAACATTGAAGCGCTTCAATGCGCTGTGCACCGCGAGGAGCAACACCGTGCACCACACCCTCAAGCCCCGCACCCTTGCCGTCCTGGCAACCACCACCTCCGCCGGTCTTCTGCTGAGCGCCTGCGGCGGCACGAACTCGTCGAGCAGCGGCGCCTCGGAGTACTCGCTCACCATCAACGACGACAACCACATCGTGCAGCAGCAGCTCAAGTCCCTGAGCACCGGCGCGTGCAAGGCGCAGAACACGGCTCTGCCGCTGAAGATCCAGACGCTGCCGATCAGCAACGTCGACCAGAAGGTGCAGCTTCTCGCCGGGCAGAACGCGCTGCCGGTGCAGTTCGCGGCGGGCGGCACTCCGGCGCTGACCAAGACCCTGGACAAGGCCGGGCAGGTCCTCGACCTGGAGAAGACGCTCAAGGATCTCGGGGCGTGGGACGACATCCAGCCGGCCGCCGTCAAGACGGTGGAGAACCTGTACGGCAAGTTCAACGTGATGCCGTACCAGTTCAACATCGAGGGCATCTGGTACAACAAGAAGCTCCTCGCCGCCCACGACATCGCCGTCCCGACCACGTACGACGAACTGGTCGCGGCGGCGGCGAAGCTGAAGAAGGCAGAAGTCATCCCCTTCTCCGCGGCCGGCAAGGAGGGGTGGCCCCTGACCCGTCTGGTCAGCAGCTACCTCTACCGTGAACTGGGCCCCGACGCCCTGCAGGCGGTCGCGGACGGCAAGGCCAAGCTGACCGATCCCGCGTACGTCAAGGCCGCTCAGGCCATCGCCGACCTCGGTAAGGCGGGCTACTTCGGCAAGGGCGTCGGATCCATCGACTACGACACCGCGGCGCAGCAGTTCCTGACCGGCAAGGCCGCCATGTTCTACATGGGCAGCTGGGCGCTGGGCGACCTCAACGACAAGACCAAGAACAAGGTCGGCGCCGCCAACGTCGGCTTCATGCCGTTCCCGACCGTGTCCGGTGGCAAGGGCTCCGCGGACCAGATCCCGGCCAACGTCGGCCTCCCGGTCGCCGTCTCCGCCAAGGCCTACAACTCCGAGGTCGGCGACTGGCTCGCCTGCACCGCCAAGAACTACGGCGCCGCCTCGCTCAAGGAGCAGGGCACGGTCTCCGGGTTCAAGCCCAACGGCGACACCGGCACACTGCCGGCGCTCACGCAGACGGTCCAGGACACCATCACGAAGACCACGACCAGCACCCTGTGGTTCGAGGCACTGTTCAACACGAAGGCGACCGCGACCAGCCAGACGAACGCTGCGCCACTGGTCACCGGGTCCCTCTCCGCGAAGGACTTCATGAACAAGGTCCAGGCGGACCTCGACAACGGCTGACCCGTCCGACCACCGCCACCCTCAGCCGTACCGACCCCTTCGAAAGAGCCGTCATGCGTTCAGTTCTGGGAGATCGCCGCGCCCTCGCCATCCTGCTGGGACCGGCCTTGCTCGTCTACACACTGGTGATGCTGGTGCCGATGGGCTGGTCCCTGGGATACACCTTCTTCAAAGGGAACGTCATCGAGGGGTTCACCTTCGACGGGTTCGGCAACTTCGAGAAGCTGTGGAACGACCCGCAGGCGCACTCGGCGCTGTGGTTCACCTTCAAGTACGGGGTCGTCGTCAGCGTCGGGCAGGTGCTCTGCGGCTACCTGCTCGCCCTGCTCTACGTGTTCGTCCTGCGCAAGTCGTCCGCGCTCATCCGCACCCTGGTGTTCTTCCCGGTGATCCTTCCCACGGTCGCCGTGGCCCTGATGTTCCAGAAACTCTTCGCCGTCGCGCCGCAGAACGGCCTGGCCAACACCGCCATCGAAGCGCTGGGCATCCACCACGGGGACTGGTTCGCCACCGGCGGCGGGGCCTTCCTCGTCCTGGTCGTCATGGACGTGTGGCGCTCCATGGGCTTCTACGGCGTGCTCATCTACGCGGGACTGCTCGACATCCCCGAGGAGACCCTCGAGTCGGCGCGGATGGACGGCGCCACGGGATGGCGGCTGATCCGGCACATCGTCCTGCCGCTGTCCTGGCCGGTGGTGCTGGCGTCGGCCGTGTTCAGCATCAACGGCACGCTCAAGGTGTTCGACTCGGTCCTGGCCCTGACCAACGGCGGACCGGGCAGCGATACGACACCCCTGACTCTGTACATGTTCCGTACCGCGTTCTCCTACGGCGACTACGGCTACGGCAGCACCATCGCCTCGCTGCTCACCGTCGTCTGCCTGGGCGTGTCCCTCATCATCTTCCGCTTCTCGCGACGCGACCTGACCAAGGGCTGAACCCCCATGACCGACACCCTGACAGCGCCGCCGCGGGGACGCCTCACCCGCCCGCCGAAGACCGCCCTGCCCAGGAGCCGGCACGCCCGGCGTCTGGTGCGCAACGCACTCGTGGCCCTGCTGCTGGTGATCGAGGTGGCACCGCTGCTGTGGCTGCTGCTGAGCTCCTTCAAGACCCAGTCCGAGTTCGTCAACGACCCCGCCTGGTCGCTTCCGAAAAGCTGGGGCCTCCACAACTACACCGAGGCCTGGACGACCGGGCATGTGGCCCTCTACATCCGCAACAGCCTCATGGCCACCGTGCCCTCGCTCGCCCTCATCATCCTGCTCGGCGTCGCCGCCGGCTTCGCCCTGGAGGTGATGGTCTGGCGCGGACGCCACAGAGTCCTGCTCGCCTTCCTCCTCGGCATCATGGTGCCGAGCCAGATGATCCTGCTGCCGCTGTTCCGGATCTACTTCCAGACCGGACTGTCCGGGACACTGTGGCCGCTCATCATCACCTACACCGCGGCAGGCCTCCCGCTGACCGTCTTCATGATGGCCACCTACTTCCGCTCTATCCCGCGCGAGGTCTTCGAAGCCGCCACCCTCGACGGAGCGAGCATCCTCAAAGCCTTCTGGAAGATCGCCTTCCCCATGGTCCGCAACGCCGTCTTCACCGTGGGACTCGTGCAGTTCTTCTTCATCTGGAACGACCTGCTCATCTCACTCACCTTCACCACCGACGACGACCTGCGCACCATCCAGGTGGGCCTGCTCAACTTCAGCGGGCAGTACGGCGAGACGGCCTACGGACCGCTGTTCGCCGCGATCAGCATCAACGTGGTCGGCGCCCTGTTCCTGTACCTCCTCATCAACCAGCGCATCATCAAGGGCCTGACGGCCGGGGCGGTGAAGGGATGAACCACGAGTCGACCCCAGTGGTCGCCACGCCGACAGCGGAACATCACCGGGAGCCGTTCGGCATCGGTGAGTCACAACCACGGATCTCCTGGAAGACCATCGCGCCGACCGGTTGGAGCCAGCAGGCCTACCAGCTCGAGATCGCCCGCGCCGACGGCACGCACCTCACCGACTGGGTCGTCTCCGAGGACTCCGTCCTCGTCGACTGGCCGGACCGGCCACTGACGTCGCGGGAGCCCGCCGAGATACGCGTCCGGGTACGAGGCAGCGACGCCGGCGTCGGCGACTGGAGCCCGGCCCTGCGCCTGGAGACGGGACTGCTGGAGCCGACGGACTGGAGCGCGCACGCCATCTCCCCGCCACGCCATCCACTGGAGCGGCTCGACGGCGAACGGCGCCCACCGCTGCTGCGCAAGGACTTCCAGACCGGCAAGGAGGTGGAGCGCGCGCGGCTGTACGTCACCGCCCACGGCCTGTACGAGATCGAGATCAACGGCCGCCGGGTCGGCGACCACACGCTCGCCCCCGGCTGGACCAGCTACGACCACCGGCTGCGCTACCAGACCCACGACGTCACCGAACACCTGCGCGCCGGCGACAACACCATCGGCGCCTGGCTGGCCGACGGCTGGTACCGCGGACGGCTGGGCTTTGGCGGCGGCTATTCCGATCTCTACGGCGACCGACTCGCCCTCATCGCCCAACTTGAGATCGTCCACCGCGACGGAACCCGCACCACCATCGACACCGACACCTCCTGGCGAGCGGCCCACGGCCCGATCGTGTCCTCCGGACTGCTCGACGGCGAGACGTACGACGCCCGGGACGAGCAGCCCGGCTGGTCCAGTCCCGGATTCGGCGACAGCGACTGGGCATCGGTCGACATCGTCCCCCGCGACCCGCAGACGCTGGTCGCCCCCACCGGACCACCGGTGCGCTGCACGGAGGAGATCGCACCGGCCCAGGTGACCGTCCTCGACGCCGACCGTCTCCTGGTGGACTTCGGACAGAACCTGGTCGGCAGGATCCGTATCAGTGTGACCGGCCCGGCCGGACACACGGTCGTCATCCGTCACGCCGAGGTGCTCCAGGACGGAGAGCTGTGCGTCCGCCCCCTGCGCGACGCCCTCTCCACCGACCGCTACGTCCTGCAGGGCGGGGACCGGGAGACGTGGGAGCCGCGCTTCACCATCCACGGGTTCCGCTACGCCGAGATCACCGGCTGGCGCGGCGGCGACCCCCGCCGTGACATCGTGGCCCGCGTCCACCACACCGACATGGCCAGGACCGGCTGGTTCGCCTGCTCCAACGACCAGGTGAACCGGCTCCACGAGAACGTGGTGTGGAGTCTGCGCGGCAACTTCGTCGACCTGCCCACCGACTGCCCGCAGCGCGACGAGCGCCTCGGCTGGACCGGCGACATCCAGGTCTTTGCGCCCACCGCCGCCTTCCTGTACGACTGCCACGGCATGCTCGCTTCCTGGCTGCGCGACGTCGCCGTCGAGCAGCACGACGACGGAACCGTGCCCTGGTACGTGCCGGCCATCCCCGGTGGCCCACAGTGGACACCGGCCAGACCCGGCGCAGGCTGGGGGGACGTCGTGGCGTTGACCCCGTGGGCGCTGTACCAGGACTCCGGCGACACCGGGCTGCTGGCCGCCCAGTACGACAGCGCACGCCGCTGGGTCGGCCTCCTCACCGAACTCGCGGACCCGTCGGGTCTGTGGAACCACGGCTACCAGCTCGGCGACTGGCTCGACCCCTCAGCGCCGCCGGAGGACCCGGGCGCCGGCCGCACCGACCGCCACCTCATCGCGACCGCCTACTACGCCTGGTCCGCGCGGCACACGGCGTGGATCGCGGGCGTCCTCGGGCTCGAAGAGGACTGTCAACGCTACGAGGAGCTCGCCCACCGGGTGCGCCAGGCCTTCATCGACGCCTACGTGCTGCCTTCCGGGCTCATGACCAGCGACACCCAGACCGCCTACGCCGTCGCTCTCCAGTTCGACTTGCTTCCCGGCCCGGCAGCTCGCACCACGGCAGGAGACCGCCTTGCCGAACTGGTCGCCGGAGGCGGCCACACCATCCAGACCGGCTTCATCGGCACACCGCTCGTGACACCCGCACTCAGCACCACCCACCACGTCGACACTGCCTACACCCTGCTCCTCCAACAGGACTGCCCCTCCTGGCTGTACGCCCTGAAGCACGACGCCACCACCATCTGGGAACGCTGGGACAGCATGCTCCCCGACGGCACCGTCAACCCGGGCGAGATGACCTCCTTCAACCACTACGCCCTCGGCGCGGTCGCCCAATGGCTGCACACCACGGTCGCCGGCCTGACCGCCGCCGCACCCGGCTACCGCGACATCGCCTTCCGCCCCCGACCGGGCGGCGGCATCACCTGGGCCGACGCCGCCCACGAGTCACCGTACGGCCGCGTGGCCATCCGCTGGGAGCTGCATGCCTCGGGCATCAAGGTGCACACGACGGTGCCCACAGGGGCAACGGCACGGATCGAATGGCCGGACGGAGGCGTGACCACCTTGGCCGCCGGCACCACTACGACGTGGCGACCGGAGCGTCCCACCGAACGACCGGCATCGCCCACACGCCATGACTAAGCCGGGTCTACGTCCGTGGGACCCGGGAGAGCGGCAGCGTAATTGTTCACTGCTCGAAAGCGGTTGGGCAGGTTCATCGAGCCGCGGCGAGCAGTTCCTGGTGCTTGGCGAGGGCCGTAGCGCGAAGGAGAGCACGGAACTCGTCGGTTACCGTCCCACGGGTCTTCAGGGCATGGCAGTTCGGGCACAGAGCGATCATGGCCTTGAGAAGGTCCGCGCCCCCTTGGCCTGATCGTCTATGTGATCCACTTACAACATGCAGGAAGCCATTGCGGCTGAGTGCCGACGGGTAGCGGGGATCAGGACAGTGGGGGTTCTCGCAGCCCCCTTGACTGCGCTCGAGCATCGCATGGCGGGATGCGGCGATGCGGCTCAGATGATGACCACCTTGGGGTCGGCGGCGGTGGCTCCTGCCGTCCCACATGGCGCGCTCCGCCCGTTCATTCAGTTCCGCGTGGCACAGAGCCGGATCTGCCCGCCAACTGATGCGGTGGCCATGCGGGTTGACCACGCTGCGGGAACAGATCCACGAAGTCCTTGTCGGCGAAGAGCGACCCGAGTGCTTCCCGGATCCGCATGCACAGACAGCCCTTCGGGAACGCCAGCCGGGCCACCTCGGCGGTCTGGGCCGGAACCTCACCCGGCAGACGTGGACGCAGCGATACCTCGATCACCTCACGCTCGCGCCCCCACGCCATTCCCGGCCATCATCCCGCCACCGCAAGGTCATTTAGCGACCACGACCGAATTCGCCAACGGTGTCCGGCGAGTGGTGTAGCCGCGATCTCGGCGAAGATGCAGGTCGCGCACGGCCCCTTCCGCCCGGCGGCTAGCATTACTCTGACTCGTCGTCAATTCGGAATGGTGATTGCCTGCTGGCTCATGGACCTGCCTAGGCGACCACCGGCCGCGCAACGTCGGCAGTGTGACTAACTGACGCATCTTCAGTTCCGTGTGGTCGGCAGCTGACGAATTTGGCCCGCAGCCTGCGACGCCACCACGCTCTCTTACACCACTCGGTGGGGCGCCACCATGTCTTGCCGTCGGCGCGTCCGGCTCCGTCCCCGAACAGGGGAGTAGTACTGCGTACCTGCGCACATTGAAGTCCGGCAAGTGGCAGGCGACCGACCGCGACCGGACGGGAGACCGGTTCAGCGAGTCGTTTCCCTCAAGGCCCGGGCACGCGCCTGGGGCATCGAGATGGAGACCCGGTTTGCCCGTGGAGGCATGCGCGATCCGCGGGTCGGCGAAATGTCGTTCCGCGAGTGGCACGACCGATGATGTAACGCGCAGCTGTCTCCTGCCGCCGGGACCGACTCTCGGTGAGGACTTGGCCCATGGCAGTCCCACAGGTTCAGGACGCGAGGAATTCAAGCGCCCTGGTCACGAATTCATCGTGGTACTGGAAGATTCCCCCGTGTCCGGCATCCGGGTAGAGGGGGACGAGCTCGCTGCGGGGGAGGCGTGAGGCCAGGTCGAGTGTGTTCTGGCTGGGCACCATCCGGTCGTTCTCACCGTTGGCCACGAGGACCGGCTGGCGAATCTCCCTCAGGTTCGACGGCGTCTGGCGGCCCCACTGCTTGATGGCCTTCAGCTGGGCGCGGAACGACGGCAGCGAGATGTCCTTGTCGCGGTTGTGCGTGCGCTCCTTCAGCCGTTCCAGGAAGGCACGTCCGGCGCGTCTGCCGCCTGCGGTTTCGGTGAAGAAGAGGGAGAGCTTGGGGTCCTGGCGGGTCAGGGCGCCCTTGAGCGTGGCCTGGATGGTGAGTGCCGGGACCTTGTCGATACCGGGGCCCCCGGCGGGGCCCGTGCCCGCGAGGATGACCTTGCGCACGAGGCGCGGTTCTTCTTCCGCTATGACCTGGGCGATGAAGCCGCCCATCGACAGTCCGAGCAGATCGACCTGGTCGAACCCGAGGGCTCGGATGAAGAGCGCCGCGTCGCGAGCCATCGCCTCGATCGTGTCCGGAGTGGAGCCGCTCGATCCGCCGACCCCGCGGTTGTCGAAGGCGATGACCCGACGGCTCGCGGCGAGTCCGTCGACGACGCGCGGATCCCAGTTGTCCAGGACTCCAGCCAGGTGGATGAGGAGGATCAGCGGCACACCGTCCGCGGGGCCGAGCTCCCGATAGACGAAGTCCTCTCCGCGAACGGACACGGAGCGGGTCGGTGCGTTCTCGTACGACGACGTCGAGGCGGACGGGTCACTGGGAGGTGTGTTCATGTCCAGGTCCTTGTGTAGAGGGTCTCAGGGCACTTCTCGTTGCGGCGGGTGGTGTCGTTCCGGGCGCTCGTGGAGGACCCTGACGGCACGGCAGGACAGTTCCATCAGGTCATCCTGACGACGACCTTGCCGGCCTTGGCCCGCCCTGCTTCGAGGTACTCCAGCGCTTCTCGGGCGGACTCGAACGGGAACACGGTGTCGACGACGGGGCGGATCTTGCCGGCCTCGATGAGAGGGGTGAGTTCGCGCAGCTGGTCCCCGCTGGCCTTCATGAAGAGGAACGAGTACGTCACGTCGCGGCGACGGGCGCGTCGTCGGATCCGGAAGCTCAGCGCGGACATCACCAGCCGGATGATCGGATTCGCCCCCAGTTCCCTGGCGAAAGCGGCGTCGGGAGGGCCCGCGACACTGATGACCTTCCCGCCGGGCTTGAGGACGTCCAGGGACTTCTCGAGCGTCTCGCCGCCGAGCGAGTCCAGGACGACGTCGTAGTCGTGCAGCGCCGTTTCGAACGACTGCTTCTTGTAGTCGACGACGACGTCCGCGCCCAGACGCTTCACCAAGTCGACGTTGGCCGTGCTCGTGGTGGTCGCCACGCGTGCACCCAGCTGTTTCGCCAGTTGGATGGCGATGGTGCCCAGGCCGCCGGAACCCGCGTGGATGAGGACCTTCTGACCAGGTTGAACGTGCGCCCGCTCGACCAGCGCCTGCCATGAGGTCAGGGCGACCAGGGGAAGGGACGCGGCCTCCTCCATGGTCAGCGTGGCCGGTTTGATCGCCACGTCGTCCTGGTGCACCGCGATGAGTTCGGCGAACGTGCCGATCCGGTCCTTGTCGGGTCGTGCGAAGACTTCGTCGCCCGCGGTGAATCGCGTGACGGCCGTACCCACTTCGACCACCACTCCGGCCAGGTCGTTGCCCAGGACGAACGGGACCCGGTACGGCAGGATCGTCTTCATCTCCCCGTCCCGGATCATCCGGTCGAGCGGGTTGACGCTCGCGGCACGGATCAGGACCAGCACGTCGTTCGCGCCGACCTCCGGGGCCGGCACGTCGCTGGCGCGCACGCCGTTCTTGTCGCCGTAGCGCTCCACTGTGAGGGCCCTCATCATCGTCTCCATATCTCGTCGGAAAGCGGACGGACGGGGGTGCTGTTCATCCCGAGCTTTCCCGGAAGGCGGATGATTCGTTCGGGAATGCGGTCTTTTGTGCGACGGGTTTTCATGAGAGGCGGGGCGCCTGGCCCTGGCTGCTGATGACGGCCCGTGTGGCGGATGAAGAGCCAGGCCTTTGAATTATGTTCATAATGCTATGCGATGGGTCGGTAGCTCGCAAGTGGGTTCAACGCCCTCGGGAGTGCGGTCGGCGTCGTGGCCGTGCAGGCCAGGCGGTGAGTACTCAGGTGTGACCGGGCCGCCTGTGGCGCGGGCAGACGCGTGCCACAGGCGCGTCAGCCGACGGTCTCGGTGCGCTCATCCCTGACGCCCAGCAGGGCGAGGGCGTTGCGAATGCCCTGCTCGAGGAGTTCATCGGCGAGTTGTCTGTCGGAGAGGGCGCGGGAGAGTTGTAGCGTCCCGGCCATCATGGCGTAGGCGGCGAGCGCCTCGGTGCGCACCGAGAGCGGATCGTCCGGTGCCAGGCGGGCGGCGATGCCGTCGATGACTACCAGTACGCCGTCGGTGTACGCCTGCTTGGTCGTGTCCGCGCAGCGTCGAATCTCGTCGAGCAGGGCGGCGGAGGGGCAGCCGTCGTCGGAGCTGTCGCGGTGCCAGGTGGACAGGTACCACCGCACGATCTGCTCGAGCCCTGCGCGGCCGGGAGCCGCTTGCGCGACGATGCTCGCGTTCTGCGCCTGCAACTGGTCCGCGACCGCGGTCGCCACGAGGTCGTCCTTCGACGCGAAGTGGGTGTAGAAGGCGCCGTTGGTCAGCCCCGCGTCCCTCATGAGGCTTGAGATGCCCGAGCCGTCGATGCCGTCCCGCTTGAACCTGCGCCCGGCGGCCTCGATGATCCGCTGCCTGGTCGCCTCCTTGTGCTCTTTCCCGTACCGCACCGCCCACTCCTTCGCTCACCGGAGGGAGCCGCTTGCCCTCTACCGGCTCCCTCGCTGTATTGTATTGCGAACGTAATTCAAAGTTTTCAGGGCGTCGGCGGCCGTCCGGCGGCGACGGCTGGGTCGCATGCCGGGCGGGCTCGCACTCGCGACGGACGGTCTCGTTCCCGGTGCGGACTTGCCCTGTCGTGCCGCGCAGGCTGTCGTCGACCGCGAGAACTCGCCCGCACCCACACCTTCTCTGTATAATATTATGAATGTAATGTAATTTGCCATCCCGGAAGTGTCGCGCAGGTCAGCAACATGGTCGAGCGGGCGATCGACTGATTCGCGTGGCTCCATGCCCCGGTCGGCAACGCCGGTTCGGCGCACCGGTCGCCGGTGGGGGCAACCCCGTACCGCAACGTCGGCACGTCTTCGGCGTGCTGGGCGAGCCGGCCCGCGAGATGTCACGTGCACCCGCCAATGAGAGAAGGGCACCCATGAGCACCTATCTGGCAGACAAGGCCGAGGACCTCACCGTCGAAGGTCCCTCCGCGCGGTTCACCTACCGGCGGATGGGGCCGCGGAGCGACGTCCCGCTGGTTCTGTTGAACCGCTTCCGCGGAACCATCGACTGGTGGGACCCGGAGTTCCTGGACCTCCTGGCCGTCGACCATGATGTGATCGTGTTCGACAATGTCGGCGTCGGCTACACCGACGGCGAGCCGCGCGACTCCCTCGAAGGATTCGCCGAGGGTGCCGTCGAGTTCATCGACGCACTCGGCCTCGCGCAGGCAGACCTGCTCGGCTGGTCCCTGGGTGGCATCGTGGCCCAGCGTGTGGCCGTGCGTCGGCCAGAACTGGTGCGCAGGCTCGTCGTGGCGGGCAGTGGCCCGGCCGGCTGGGTGCCCGGCGCTCCGGACTTCAGCGAGAAGGTTCTCGGCATCATGGCCAAGCCCGATGCCGACCTGGAGGACATGCTGTACCTGTTCTACCCCGAGACGGAAGCTGCCCGCGCCTCCGGGCGCGAGCACTTCGACCATGTCTCGACCCGGCTTGCCGCCGGCGGCCCCGCGGTCTCCGAGGCGGCGGCGCAGGGCATGCTCACCGCGGCGGCCGCGCTCCTCGCGGCTCCCTTTGATCAGGTGGTGGCGGAACTGGAGGCCATCGAGCATCCGGTCCTCTATGCCAACGGCCTGAACGATGTGATGATCCCCGCCCATAACTCCTATGTCGCGGTCCAGCACCTCGCCGACGCGACTCTCGTGCTCTACACCGGTGCCGGCCACGCCTTCCTCTTCCAGTGCGCCAGGGCCTTCACCAAGCAGGTGGCAGACTTCCTCGCCGCCTGATAAACGCCGACAGCGCCGCCTGTCCCGAACCCTGGCGGCCGGTGGACCATCGCGCAGGGGCCGCCTCACGCAGCTGTGAGGCGGCCCCTGCGTGATGGTCGAACGTCACCAGCACGCGGCCCCGCCGGCAGCCGGTGCGTTGCGACGATGTGCCCTCACGGAGATGGCTTCATGCTTACTGTAGTCCGGCTGTTCTGCACAGCCGGGGTCCGTCATGGGCGCCGAGCCGCAGACGCTGCCTTCCCTGAGCCGCGTGCTGGCCATGCCGGTGATCTGCCGCGGCCGTCGTCGGGCTGTGCTGTCCCCGTACGGCGTCACGCCTTCCCTGCGTTTCGCGCTGCAAGGCTTCCCCGGGAGTGCGACGACCCCTGACGGTTCACCGGCACACACTTCGCCAGCGCCGGCTCCCGTGCCGCGCAATGCCGTAGCGGTCAGGCGGTTCGAGCACCCCGGGGAGTTGCCGCGGTCCGGCCGGACGATGGTTCCTCGGTGGCGGCGGCATTGGCTCGTCTGTCATGGCATGGGAGCCCATGGAGATCTGACGTGCCGGCCTTTCTGGTCCTGACGACGGGCTCCGCGGTGTGGGCCTGAGGGTAGCCGGGGCGGCGATCCCTGCTCCATGAGGAGAGCGGTCGCGCTTCCGGCGTTACCGATGCGCGATCCCGGCATCGACACCACCCTGTTCGGCTCGCCCGCTTGCGCCCAAATAGAATTACGGTCATACTTCAATGGTCGACGTGATGCTGAGGGACTCGACCGCACAGGATTCCCGCTTCCGCTCCCACGGCCTTCGATCGCTGACACCGCAGACCGCAGCCGCAGTCTCGAAACACCCACGGAGAAGGGCACGACCGTGAATGACTCACAAGAAGTACGAGGCGACGTGGTGACGTCGTACAAGAACGCACCGACCCGCACCGTCACCGCCGGAGGAGTGACCTTCGCCTATCGCGAGCTCGGCCCCGAGTCCGGTACGCCGGTCGTCTTCATCACGCACCTCGCCGCGGTCCTCGACAACTGGGACCCCCGGGTCGTCGACGGCATCGCAGCCAAGCATCGGGTGATCACCTTCGACAACCGAGGTGTCGGCGCTTCCACCGGCTCGACGCCGCGCACCATCCAGAAGATGGCTAGCGATGCCGTCACCTTCATCCGGGCGCTCGGGCTCGAATACGTCGATCTCCACGGCTTCTCGATGGGCGGCATGATCGCCCAGGTGATCGCGCAGACCGATCCGGACCTCGTCCGCAAGCTGATCCTCACGGGTACCGGGCCCGCGGGAGGTGAGGGCATCAAGAACGTGACCTGGTTGTCCCATCTCGACACCGTGCGAGCGCTGTCCACCCTTCAGGACCCGAAGCAGTTCCTCTTCTTCACCCGCACCGCGGGCGGGCGCCGGGCCGGGAAGGAGTTCCTGGCCCGGCTCAAGGAGCGCACCCAAGACCGGGACAAGGCGATCTCCCCCATCTCGTACAGCAACCAGCTCAAGGCCATTCACCGCTGGGGACTGGAGCCGCCCCAGGATCTCTCCGTCATCCACCAGCCCGTACTCGTCGCGAACGGCGAGAGCGACAGAATGGTGCCGACGAAGAACTCGCACGACCTGGCCCGGCGGCTGCCGAACGCCGAGTTGGAGATCTACCCGGACGCCGGGCATGGCGGCATCTTCCAGTTCCATCGTCAGTTCGTGGAGACGGCTCTCGAATTTTTGGCACGGCAGTAGGCGTGAGGTGCGGTTGTCGCGTGGGCCAAGGGCGTGGTTCTGGGACGCCCGGCGATGCCGAGGTGGTCGTCGCGGACGACGAAGGCGTTGAACCTGGCGTGGTGGACGCCCTGTTGGTCTCGGGAGCGAGTCTCGGCCCCACCTGCGGGCGAGCGCCGGCCCCGCCGCCGTTTCGCGGGAGGCGGTTCCAGCGTTCTGGCTCCACCCGCCGATCGGGCTAGTCCCCTCCGGGGTGGGGCCGATGCTGTCCCGATCGGTCCCATCAGGGCCGCCGAGAGGGCCAAAACCCACGCGAAAGTGGCGCCGGACCTCGTCCGTGAAGCCACCCTGTCATTGAGCCGGTGGGAGCCTCGAAGGACCTTCCAGCCCGTTGGCCCGGCCAGGACGTCCTCGACGCACGAGCGGGCCTTGGGTGTGGGCGGTGGTGTTCCTGCCGAGGCAGCCGTCCGCGAAGACGGCACCTCCGCTGACGGCAGTCCTTGGTATCGGACAGCTATCACGCCCTGCGGCGATTGCCCGCAGTTGTACGTCCCCCCGGCTGGTCGGTGCGAGAGGGAGAAGTCCCCAGTGACACCGCAGGCGGCCACGAGCCGTCCCGGTTCGGGTGCGGTGGCCTCACGTAGGGTGCGCTGGAAACGCGTGGTCACCCGGCATGGATCGACCGTTCCCCTCAGCGCATGAACCTGAGGGCGTTCTCGACTCCCTGCTCAAGGACCTCATCGGCGAACTTCCCGTCGGAGAGGGCGCGGGACAGCTGCAACGTCCCCACCAGCATGGTGAAGAGCCCGATGGCCGTACCGCGGGCGGACCCCGGGTCCTCCGGCGCCAGGCGGGAGGCGATCTCTTCCACGATGGTCCGAGCGCCGTCGGTGTATGCCTGCTTGGTGTCGTCTCCGCATCGGCCGATCTCGTCGAGCAGGGCGGCGGAGGGGCATCCGAGGTCGGGGTGGTCCCGGTGCTCGGGTGACAGGTATTCGCGAACGAAGTCTTCGAGTCCCGGGCGGCCGGGCCGCAGAGTGGCGTACCTCTCGACCTGCGTGCGCAGTTCTTGGGCCACGACATGGCCGACGAGGTCGTCCTTGGAGGCGAAGTGGGCGTAGAACGCTCCGTTGGTGAGCCCGGCATCCGACATCAGCGTGGAGATGCCCGAGCCGTCGATGCCGTCCTGCTTGAACCGATGACCGGCCGTCGCGATGATCCGCTGCCGCGTGACCGTCTTGTGCTCCTTGGTGTAGCGCGCCACGGGAGCTTCCTCCATTCACTCCGCGGGGCCATTGCCCCTGAGCCCCATCCTAATCTATGGTCTGACGTACGTAATATTATGGTTGGCAGGTGATTTTGCGTCTGGTCTGCCACCGTCAGAGATGAGGCATGCGTGCGTGACGTTCCCTTCCGATCCGTCATGGAGCAGTCACGCGCGCTGGCCGCAGGTGAGATCTCGAGCGGGGACCTCGTTGAGCTCTATCTCGAGCGGATCGCCACCCACAACCCCGCACTGAACGCCGTGGTGACCCTCGATCCCGAGCGTGCCCGTCGCGAGGCCGGGGAAGCGGACGCCGCGCGGGCGGCGGGGCAGGACCTCGGTCCGCTGCACGGAGTGCCGATCACGGTCAAGGACAGCTTCGAGACAGGCGGGATGCGCACCGTCTGCGGGCGCACGGACCTCAAGGGCTACGTCCCCGACCAGGACGCCGAGGCGGTCAAGCGGCTGCGCTCGGCCGGTGCCGTGATCATGGGGAAGAGCAACATGCCGCCGGGCAACCAGGACGTCCAGGCCGACAACCCGGTGTTCGGTCCCTCGTCCAACCCGTGGGACACCACCCGCACTTCGGGCGGGTCCGCCGGAGGCGGCGCCGTCGCCACCGCCGCGGGTCTCACGGCCTTCGACTTCGGCTCGGAGATCGGCGGATCGACCAGGATCCCGTCCCACTTCAACGGCCTGTACGGGCACAAGTCGACCTGGCGGTCGATACCCCTCGTCGGGCATGTGCCCTACGGCCCGGGCTCGGGCCGATGGGCGGACGCCGACATGGGCTGCGGCGGCGCACAGGTCCGCGACGCCCATGACCTCGTGCCGATCCTGCGCGCAACGGTCGGGCCGGCCGACTACGACGGCGGTTTCAGCTACACGCTCGCGCCGCCGCGCGCGACCAGGCTCGCCGACTTCCGGGTCGCCGTCTGGGGCGAGGATCCCGCGTGCCCGGTCGACAGCGACGTCGCGGCAGCTGTGCACGACGCGGTCACTGTGCTTCGGGTGGCCGGCGCGAAAGTCACGGTCCAGCCTGCGAGCCTCCCCGTCGACATCGCGACGAATCACCGGAAGGTCTTCCTGCCCCTCCTCTATGGCGCGGGCGACCGCACCGGCCTCACTCCTGCCTCCCGCGCCGCGGCGCTGGCCCGGTTCGTCCGGCACCCGCGGGGCGACGCCGGTCCCGCTCTGCTCGGAACCTTCCAGTCCCACTTCCGCTGGCTGCAGGCCCACATGGTGCGCAACGAGCTCCGGCAGCGATGGTTCGAGTTCTTCCAGGACTTCGACATCGTGCTCATGCCGGTCACCCCGACGGCCGCCCCCGTCCATCACGGCAAGCTGATCGACGCGTTCGGGCGGCCCTTCGAAGTCGACGGTGTGCGGCGTCCTTACTGGGACCAGGTCAAGTGGAACGCCGTCGCCAATGTCTCCGGGGGGCCGTCGACGACCATCCCGGTGCGCAAGGGCCGGGGCGGACTGCCCATCGGTCTGCAGGCCATGGGGCCGAGCGGGGGCGATCTCACCACCGTCGAGTTCGCCGCGCTGCTGGGCCGGGAAATGGACGGCTTCGTGCCGCCTCCGGCCTTCGTCTAGACCCAGACCGTCCGTGGACCTCGACCGCCTGCCTTGAGAACCGAGGAAAGCGACGATGCGCAAAAATCCGAGCCGCGAGTGTCACGACTGCTGACGGATTCTGCATCCGTCTACCGGGCGCACAGGGACGGTCTTCGGCAGCGCCGGCGTCACGCGTGGCGGCCTCCGCAGCGATACCCGCGCATCCTCCGGTTCGTCGACCCGCTGCCCATGACGTCCACAGGCAAGAACCCAGCGGCCGCGTGAGTTGCTGCGCCAGGTGCGGCGTGGCGAGGAGCCGACGTTCCATCGCCGTCCGGCGCGACTCCGGGGCCGATGACTCACGTGCGGAGGCGAGCGCCGGGTCCCAGTCGGGCGGTGACGTCCCGAGGGGTGAGGGTGGAGTGTTCCGTGGAGCACTCGATGACGACGCGGACCGGAGCGTCGCAATCGGTGTGGCGAATGTCCAGCACCGGTCCCTCCGGGCCGAGGGCGTATGTCTCGCCCCATTGACTCAGAGCCATCAGCACGGGCCACAGGTCCCAGCCCTTGCGGGTCAGGTGGTACTCGTTGCGGGAACGGGTGCCCGGCTCCTGGTAGGGGACGGTCTTCAGGATGCCGGCCGCGGCCAGCTTCCGGAGCCGGTCGCTGAGGACGGCTTCCGACAGGCCGATGTGCCGGTGGAAGTCGTCGAAGCGTCGGACTCCGTTGACGGCGTCACGCAGGATCAGCAACGTCCATTTCTCTCCGACCACGTCGAGCGTGCGCTGGACGGGGCAGTTCTCGGTGCTCGCCTCAAGCCACTCCATGCAGCCATCGTAGGGGCCTGGCTTCGTCATTGACAGTCAGGTAATCGAGAGGCTAGCTTCACTTGTAAAAGTTAGATCGAAAGGCGCTCGGCCGTGGGGCGAACACGTACGTATCAATGGGAAGATCCCGCGATCCTGGCGGAAACCGCCGGGCGCATGGCTGGCATCGACTTTCTGCGCGAGCTCCAGGCGGGGCGACTGCCGGGACCGCCCATCAGCTACGCCATGGACTTCGCCCTGGCCGAGGTGGAGCCCGGCAGGGCGGTCTTCGCTCTGACGCCGGGCGAGGAGCACTACAACCCGATCGGCAGCGTGCACGGCGGCATCTTCGCCACCCTGCTCGACTCGGCGGCGGGCTGCGCCGTCCAGTCCACCCTCCCGCAAGGCATGGCCTACACCTCGCTCGACCTGACGGTGAAGTTCCTGCGGCGGATCACCGTGGCAACGGGCACGGTGCGCGCCATCGGCACAGTTGTCAGCCAGGGACGTCAAACCGCCCTCGCCCAAGCGCAGTTGGTGGACGCGAAAGACCGTCTGCTCGCCCACGCCACCAGTAGCTGCATGCTCTTCCCGGTGCCCCCTTCGCAAGGGTGACCCTCGACGGCGGCCGGTGAGCCGGACGCCGCTCCCTACCCATTGGTGTCTCATCCGGACTCCCTTGACCTCGGCGCGGAACGCCGGGGTGCGAGGTGATACAGCTGCGGCGCATGGCGGTGGCGACCCTTGACTCCTCGGGCGTCGGCCGCTGTGCGCCGCAGCTGTATCGCGGCGCCCGAGGTCGGTGATTCCCTCGGGCGCCGTGCCGTCGTCAGGCGGCGAGCGTGGGGTAGTCGGTGTAGCCGGCCGCACCACCGCCGTAGAACGTGGCCGGATCGGGGGTGTTCAGGGGTGCGCCGGAGCGCACACGCTCGATGAGGTCTGGATTGGCGAGTGCCATCGAGCCAACGGTGATGACGTCCGCCAGGCCGTCCTCGATGTCCTTGGCGCGGGTGGCTATGTCGGTGCCGGCCCGGTTGAGGAGCAGCGCGGTCGGCCACAGCTTGCGGAGGGTGTGCAGCAGTTCCTCGTCGCCGCCGTGGCCGATGTGCAGGTAGGCGAGGTTGAGGGGGGCGAGAGCGCGCAGGAGGTGCGGGTAGAGCTCGTGGGGGTCGCCCTCCGCGAGGTCGTTGAGCTGGAAGGGGTTGCCGGGGGAGATCCGGATGCCGGTGCGGCCGGCGCCGATCTCGTCGGCCACGGCAGTGGCGACCTCCACCGCGAAACGGATGCGGTTGTCGAGGGAGCCGCCGTACTGGTCGGTGCGCTGGTTGGCGCTGGGGAAGAGGAACTGGTTGACCAGGTATCCGTTGGCCCCGTGGATCTCGACGCCGTCGGCGCCGGCCTCGATGGCGGCCGCGGCGGCGCGCCGGAAGTCGTCGACCGTCGCGGCGACCTCCTCGGTGGACAGCTCGCGCGGCTCCGGCATCTCCTGGAGCCCGGACGGGGTGAACGTCTGGCCCGCGGGCTTGATCGCGGAGGGAGCCACCGGCTGCCGGTGGTGGGGCGTGCTGTCGGGGTGGGAGATTCGCCCGGCGTGCATCAGCTGGATGACGATGCGTCCGTCGGCCTTGTGTACGGCGTCGGTGACCTTGCGCCAGCCGGCGATGTGTTCCTCGGTGTAGATGCCCGGGGTCACCGGGTAGCCCTGGCCGTCAGCGGAGGGCTGGGTGCCCTCGGTGATGATGAGGGCGTGCGAGGCGCGCTGGGCGTAGTACTCGGCGTTCAGCTCGGTCGGCACCCCTTCCGGGGTGGACCGGCTCCGTGTCAAGGGTGCCATCGCCAACCGGTGGGGCACGGGGATCTCTCCGACGACGGTCGGGTTCCACAGGGCGTTCAGCATGGGTGATTCCTCGGGTGATGGGCGACGGATCGCCAAGGGCGGGGCGGGAGTCGTGTGGGCGAGGTCATCGGGCGCTTTTGCTGCCGGGCCTGATGACGAACCCGGAATGACCCCGTCGGACGAGTGCCGTCGGCGCGATCCATAGAATTACGATCGTAATCGTATGCGGTGACGTCGATGGCGGCAAGTCCTTGCCCATGAGGTGAGTCGAGCCGGAGGCCATCACGGAGGCAACCGTTGTTCAGCTAGCCCAGTCGATGGCCGCGGCGCTCGACGCTGTCAGCCACTCCTGTTTGCCCTGTTGAGCCGGTACGTCGGGTGAGCGCCCACGGCACGTCGACGGGACCGGTTCGGACCACCGCCGTCACGGCGCCTGTGATGCCTGCCACGGTGTGGCACTCCGGGAGGTGTCGTTCATGGGCTGCGGCGCGGCCTGGTCCCTCACCGGGTATAACCGCCTTCGGCGAAGGACCTCTTGGACTGCGTGAACGCATGTCGGCGGTGTCCTCGGTGAGGACCCAGCCCTCCCGGCGTGGTGGCTCAGCGACGGCGACCGACCTGTGCCCGGAGTTGCCGTGCTCTGCCCACCCGGGCTGAGCGGCCGGCTCGCGAGTCCGGTGCACGCGTTGCTCCGCCACCGTCGATCAAGCCGTCAGCCGACCTTCACGTGCTGTGATCGGCGCGGCGAAGTACCGGGCGCAGGACCTCGATGACGTTGGGATCGTCCACCGTGGAGGGGATGGGTTCGTCGTGGCCGTCGGCGATGCCGCGCATCGTCTTGCGCAGGATCTTTCCCGAACGGGTCTTGGGCAGGGCGGCCACGACCGCGACGTCCCTGAGGGAGGCGACGGCGCCGATCCGGTCGCGTACGAGTTGGACGAGTTCGGCCTCGACCTCGGTGGCGTCGCGGCTGATCCCGGCCTTCAGGACGACGAAACCGCGGGGCACTTGTCCCTTTAGGGTGTCGGCGACGCCGACGACGGCGCATTCGGCGACGTCGGGGTGGGCGGCCAGGGCCTCTTCCATGCTGCCGGTGGACAGGCGGTGTCCGGCGACGTTGATGACGTCGTCGGTGCGGCCCATGACGAAGACGTAGCCGTCGTCGTCGATGTGTCCGCTGTCGCCGGTGAGGTAGTAGCCGTCGTAGGCGGAGAGATAGGAGGCGACGTAGCGGTCGTCGTCGTTCCAGAGGGTGGGGAGCGCGCCGGGTGGCAGGGGGAGCTTCACGACGATCGCGCCGTCGACGCCCGCGGGCACCGGCTTGCCCGAGGCGTCGAGGACGCGGACGTCCCAGCCGGGCAGCGGGCGGGTGGGGGAGCCGGGCTTGAGGGGGGCGGCTTCGAGGCCGACCGGGTTGGCGACGATGGGCCAGCCGGTTTCGGTCTGCCACCAGTGGTCGATCACCGGGACGTCCAGGAGGGCGCTCGCCCAGTGGTAGGTCTCGGGGTCGAGGCGCTCGCCGGCGAGGAAGAGGTAGCGCAGGCCGGAGAGGTCGTAGTCGGCGGTGAGGGCGCCCTTCGGGTCCTCCTTGCGGATGGCTCGGAACGCGGTGGGGGCCGTGAACATGGTCTTCACGCCGTACTCGGCGGCGACCCGCCAGAACTGGCCCGCGTCCGGGGTGCCGACCGGCTTGCCCTCGTACAGGACCGTCGTCGCGCCGGCCAGCAGGGGCGCGTAGACGATGTACGAGTGCCCGACGACCCAGCCGACGTCGGAGCCGGTGAACATCGTCTCGCCCGGGCCCACGTCGTAGACGGCACCCATCGACCAGTGCAGGGCGACCGCGTAGCCGCCGCAGTCCCGCAGGACTCCCTTGGGTTTCCCGGTCGTTCCGGACGTGTAGAGGATGTAGAGCGGATCGGTCGCGGCGACGGCAACGCAGTTGGCCGGTGGCGCGGTGGAGACCAGCTCGTTCCAGTCGAGATCGTCGGGTCCCAACTCGGCCGGTTCCTGCGGGCGTTGCAGGATCACGCTCTTCTCCGGCTTGTGGGTGGCGAGTTCGATCGCCCGGTCGAGCAGGGGCTTGTACGGGATGACGCGCTTGCCCTCGATGCCGCAGGAGGCGGAGACGACGACCTTGGGGGCCGCGTCGTCGATGCGCAGGGCGAGTTCGCGCGGCGCGAACCCGCCGAAGACGACCGAGTGCACCGCGCCGATACGTGCGCACGCCAGCATCGCGACGGCGGCCTCGGGGACCATCGGCATGTAGATCACCACTCGGTCGCCGACTCCTACCCCGAGCTGCGTGAGCGCTCCGGCGAAGGCCGCCACCTCGTCCCGCAGCTGTGCGTAGGTGTAGGTGCGCCGGGTGTCGGTCACGGGTGAGTCGTAGACGAGCGCGGGCTGTTCGCCCCGTCCTGCCGCTACGTGCCGGTCCAGCGCGTTGAAACAGACGTTGAGCCGCCCGTCGGGAAACCAGCGGTAGAACGGTGCGCCCGAAGAGTCAAGGGCGCGTCGCGGAGCGACATCCCAGTCGATGCCCTCTGCCGCCTTCAGCCAGAAGCTCTCCGGGTCTTCGGTGCTGGAGCGGAAGACATCCTCGTACATTCCCATCGCGCACTCCTTTGTGGCATCGAGGGTCCGGGGTGTGGTGGCTTACGGAACGGTGTCGGACACGAGTCCCGCATGCCGGCCGACATTGTCGAGGATGCCGGAGACCGGTGACCCGGTCACCGGCATCGCGGTGGTGTGAGGTCCGGTCAACGGACCCGCCGTCGGTTCAGGTTCTGCTCAGGCGCCGAGGTGCTTGCGGAGCCACTGGCCCATCCGCTGGATCGCCTGGTCCACCTCGGGCACCCGCCCCGCGCCCAGGACGAAGGAGTGCTGCCCCTCGGGCATCGGGTGGACCTCGGAGGTGACCTTGAAGTCCGCGAGCCGGCGGCCGAGCTGGGCGCCGTCGTCGGCGAGGGTCTCGTACTCGCCGTAGTGGACAGCCGTGGGCGGCAGGCCGGTCAGATCGGCGTTCACGAGGCTGATCTTCGGGTCGGCGAAGTCCACTCCGGGCTCCTGCAGCCAAGCCCCTCGGAAGAGCTCGAGCGTGGTCCTGCTGAGCATCTTGTCGTTGTCCTCGTTCTCGTCGACCGACGCGTTCTTCATGGTGAGGTCGGTCCACGGCGAGACGCTGACGATCGCGCCCGGTGTCGGCTCGCCGTTCGCGAGCAGACGCAGCGGCAGCAGTACCGCGAGGGTGCCGCCGATCGAGTGGCCCGTGCTGCCGATATTGCGCGGTTCGTAGCCCTGCGAGAGCAGCCAGCGGTAGGCGGTCTCGGCGTCGTCGAGCTGCGCCGGGTAGGGGTGTTCGGGCGCCAGGCGGAAGTCCACGACCAGCGAGCGGGCGCCGGCCGCCTTCGCGATGTGACCGGCCGCCTTGCGGTCCGAGTGCATCGAGGCGGTGACGGATCCGCCGAAGTGGAAGTGGAGCAGCGCCTTGTCGGGGTCGGCGCCCTCGGGGATCGCCCACAGGGCGGGGACGCCGCCCGCGTCGACCTCGGCGTAGGTGACGCCTTCGGGTTCGGTCGACGCCTTGTGGTTGGAGTCGACGATGTCGCGGATCACGGCCAGGTCGAGGCCTGGCGTCGAGGTCTTCGCGCTCACGCTCTCGAGGAACTGTGCGAACTGCTGTGCCTCCGGACTTACGCCCATGGTGGTGCTCCTTCAGAGGTTGCTGCCACGCCTGCTTCGCGCATGTGCAGCCAGGTCGATGTGCTGGTCGTGACGCTACTTGCTGAGTATAGAAAAGTAAACTCAGATCGTCGGAATCGTAGGGATGGATGCCATGTCCGGTACTGCTCGTCCCACGGAGGTGCTTGCGGAGGCCGCGTCTGACCTGGGGCGAAGCCGTTACGCCGACCACGTGGTCGACGGGGTCGTCTGTGAGCGACGACGCAGAACCGCCTAATGCCGCGGATCGGTGATCTGAGGTCCGACGGCCTTCCCCGTCGAGATCCTGAATTGCATGTGTCGAAAATCGAGTTCGGAGTCTTCGGGCGAGCCAACGCTGCCGAGCCACCCGAGGACGAAGGCCGCGGGCACGGAAACCAGGCCAGGGGTCTGGAACGGATACCAGTCGAAACTCGCTTCCGGCCACAGCGCGAACTCGGTTCCCGAGACGATGGGCGAGAAGACCGTGAGGACGATGCAGAGCATGAGTCCGCCGTAAACGGACCACAGCAACCCTCGGCGGTTGAACCGGCGCCAGAAGAACGAATAGATCAACGCGGGGAAGACGCAGGACGCCGCGACGCTGATGGAGAAAGCCACCAGAAAATCAGTCGGATACCGGTGGATGGCGGCGGCCAGTGAAAGGCCCACCGCGCACACGATGACAGCGGCCACGCGCAGCGCCCGCACCTCCCCGGTGTCGGTGCGGCGGCGCTTGCCTCGCGCGAACACGTCATGGGCGAAGGAGACGGCGGCAGCGAAAGTCACGCTGGTCACGGTCGTGAGCACGGTGAGGAAGACGACGCACGCAATGACCGTGATGAGCACGACGCGTCCTGTCGAGCCGTCACGGAGTACGTCCGAGGCCAGCTGGATCGGGGACGACTGCCCAGTGGCATCGACCGCGCCGATGCCGGTCGCGCCCACCACGGCCGCTGACGCGAAGCCTGTGGTGATCAGGAGAAGGACGAAGGCGCCGACCAGTGCCGTGGCGATACTCATGGACCGCCGTGCCGCGCGCCCGGTCCGGGACGCGCCGATCCGGAGGAGCTGGTGAGGCATCACGGCCGTACCGAGGATGAAGACCAGGTGATTGCCGAATGTGTTGAGCGCCCCGAGGCTCGCCGTGTACGGCCAGAACCCCGGCCTCAGATATTCGTCCGGTGCGAGGCTCTTCTTCGCCGCGGTCGAGAGCAGAGATCCGGGATCCCAGTCGAATTTCCTGAGGGCCAGCAGTGTGATCACCGCAAGCGTGACAAAGGTGATCGGTACCTTGGCGACGTGCATGAAACTGTTGCCCCTCAGACCCGCCACCGTGGCGAAGCAGGCGACGAGGCAGCCCATCACTATCGTGCACACCGCCCGGGCCCCGTCACTCGATGCGCCGATCAGGAGGGCCGCACTGCTGCCGGCGACCCGCAGTTGGATCACGAGGAGGGGAATCGTGATGGCCAGCGTCACCGCGGTCCCAGCGATTCGGGGCCCCGAACCTGACGCCCGCAACGAGAAAAGGTCGCCGAGAGTGTAACGGCCGCTGTTGCGTATCTTCTGCGCGAGGAGCAGCAGCACACCGAGCATGATCAGACCGTCGAGGGCGTACGTGAAGCCGTCGTATCCGAACAGGGCGACGCCCCCGGAGACCGTCAACAGGGTGACGATCGAGATCTGCTCGCCGGCCATGGCGAATCCGTTGAAGACGGGGGAGAGGGCCCGGTCGGCGACATAGAGCCTCTCCGGGTTGTCCTCCTCCGCTGTGGCCAGTGCGAAGAGCCACAGCAGAGAGATCCCGATGAAGATCAGGAAGGCGACGATCACGGGGCGTCTCGCTTCCGACCCGATGGGGTCGAGTACGCCCGAGCTCAGGATGTAAATGCTCATCGCTTCACCGCCAGAACCCGTTGACGGTGGCGACACCTGACGTCTCGTCGTGGTGCACGTCGGACGTCAGGGACTGTTCGATGGGGTCGGACGACCGCGTGCTCCGGCTCTCGTACAGCCAGGCGGTGGCGACGAAGAGTCCGCATTGCAGGATGCCCCACACCAGACCCAGAGTGAGCTCGCCGTACACCCGCACCGCGGGGACGTCGGTGAAGCAGGACAGCACGCTCCCGACGGTGAAGGGAACCGCGTTGACGACCAGGAAGGCACGCTGCGTGCGACGTTCGGTCTCGCGGAGGGTATCCAGGCGTTGCCGTTGCATGGCACCGAGCGGGGGGCGAGGTGCCGGTGGGCGACCAGGGGGAGTCGGGGGGACGTACGGGTGCACGGAATCTCCAGGCGGTGAGGGTGGGTAGCGGCGCAGTGCGCAGCGTTCCGGCGCCAGGGCGGGATCCCGTCGGCGACGGAGTGGACGATGACGAGCAAGGGGCAACAGGTGTGGGCGCCTTGGCGGAAGTACGGCATGCAGCATGGGAAGCGCTGCTCGCATCTGTCGTCACTCGATGCACAGGGTGCTGTGTCGGGTGCCTGGCGAATGAACGCGGACGAAGAGCCGGGCGCAGATCTCGAAGCCTCTGCAGGACCTCGCGAAAGGGTGCGCGTGCTCAGGCCGTTGTTGTCGTGATGCGCCGTATTGCGATCAGAGGATCACGGATCGTGTGATGACCTGTCAACGATCTGTCAGCTGTGTGTGTCATGTCACCTGGCACACAGGTCCAGGCCGCCACTCCCGCCGCCGAGAGCCCGGGCAGCGTTCATTCCGGCAGCAAGTCGGCGGCCCGTTCGGCGACTTCATGCCGGAGAGCGGCCCATACGGCGCGTACGGCGGGGTGTGTCACCGCCTCGCGGCGGACGGCCAGGGTGATGGGGAGCCGGATGTCGATCTCGTTGGCGAGCAGCCGGCGCAGTTGCGTCCGCTGTGCCAGGAAAGCCGGCAGGACGCCGATGCCGGCCCCCTGCTGGGTGGCTTCGAGCTGGGCGAAGACGTTCGTCGAGGAGAACGCCGGGATCATGCCGGGAAGGTGGTGTTCGATGTCGAGGTCGCCGACTTGCAGCATCGACTCGATGTAGAAGATGAGGGCGTGCTCGCGCAGTTCGGTCACCGTCTCCGGTCGACCGTACCGGGTGAGGTAGTCGTCGGAGGCGTAGAGGCCCAGTGTGTAGTCGGTGAGGTGTTCGGTCACCAGGTGGCTGCTGGAGGGAACGCCGATGACGAGAGCGAGATCGAAGCCCGACGGGCGCAGGGCGAGCTGTCGTGTCGCGGTGATGAGTTCGACCTGGAGCTGAGGGTGTTGGCGGCGCACCCGCACGAGGGCGGGTGTGGCGACGGCGGTGCCGAAGCCGTCGGGCGCGCTGACACGCACCGTACCGTGCAGGGATGGCGCGTCCTGGCCCGCCACGGTGTCGGCGACGCGGTCGACGGCCTCGTCGATCGCGCGCGCATACTCCGAGACGGCTCGTCCGATGTCCGTCAGTGTCCATCCGTCTCTGCCGCGCTCGATGAGGCGCAGGCCGACGCTCTTCTCCAGTGCGGCGATACGGCGTGACACGGTGGTGTGATCCACGCCCAGCGCGTCGGCGGCTGTCACCAGACGCCCGGTACGGGACAGCGCTAGCAGGTAGCGCAGATCGTCCGCGCGGAGTCTGCGCGGATCGACGGAGTGACGGGAGCCGGCCGGCTGCGGAGCAGGATCCTCGTCCGAGGAACGGGGGTGCACGCTTCGACCGTATCTGCGTTTTCGCACAGGCGGGTGTGCGCCATTGGCGGTTGATCGCACACACTGCGGGGCCACACAGTCAGGGCAGTGGGCGCACACGCCCCGCAGTTCTTGTGAAAGGGCCGCCATGGTTGCCAGCCTCGCTCTCCCCCGGATTCTGCGCGTCGGCGGCGGTGCCGTCGGCGAGCTGGGCGACGTCGTCGCAGGGCTGGGACTGAGCCGCCCCCTGCTGGTCACGGACGCGTTCCTCGCCGGGACCGGTGCGGCGGAACGCCTGATGACGACGCTCGAGCATGCCGGACTCCAGCCGCGCCTGTTCGCCGGCACCGTCCCGGATCCGACGACCGACTCGCTCGGCGCGGGCCTGACCTTGCTGCGGGAACACGGGGCGGACTCGGTGATCGGGTTCGGCGGCGGCAGCCCGTTGGACACCGCCAAGGCCCTCGGCCTGCTGGGTGTCCAGGGCGGCCGGATGCGGGACTACAAGGCCCCGCGCACCAACCTCGGCCCGGCCCTTCCGGTGATCGCGGTCCCGACGACCGCGGGCAGCGGCTCGGAGGCCACCCAGTTCACCATCATCACCGACAGCGCCACGGACGAGAAGATGCTCTGTTCGGGGCCGGCGTTCCTGCCGATCGCCGCCGTCGTCGACTACGAACTCACCCTGTCGATGCCGCCCCGGCTGACCGCCGACACCGGCGTCGACGCGCTCACCCACGTCGTCGAGGCGTACGTGAGCCGCAAGGCCAACCCGTTCTCCGACGGCCTCGCGTTGAACGCGATCCGGACCATCGGCCGCCACCTCCGCCGCGTCTACGCCGACGGGGGAGACGCCGAGGCCCGCGAGGCGATGATGCTCGCCGCGACCCAGGCCGGCATCGCCTTCTCCAACTCCAGCGTGGCGCTCGTGCACGGCATGAGCCGCCCGATCGGCGCGCACTTCCACGTCGCTCATGGCCTGTCGAACGCGATGCTCTTCCCCGCGGTGACCGCGTTCTCCGTACCCGCCGCCGAGAGCCGGTACGCCGACTGCGCCCGCGCACTCGGAGCCGCCAGGGACGGCGACAGTGACGCCGTGGCCGCCGAGAGGTTCGTGGAGGCGCTCCGCGACCTGTGCAAGGATCTTGAGGTGCCCACCCCCCGGGCCCACGGCATCGACAAGGACGAGTGGTTCCGCCTGTCGCCCCTCATGGCAGAACAGGCGCTCGCGTCCGGATCCCCGGCCAACAACCCCGTCGTACCCACCGCGGACGAGATCCAGGATCTCTACGCGCAGATCTACGCCTGACACCTGGCGAGTGAGGAACCGTGATGGCCACGACAGCCAGGTCCACGCGGATGGCGAGATGACGAGCTATGACTGAGACCGCTGCGGTCCAGATTCTCGCCGACGTCCATCGGGGCGTCGGCCGGATCCTGCTGAACCGGCCCAAGGCGCTCAACGCCCTGACGACAAGCATGGTCGGTGCCATCGACGGCGCGCTCGCCGCATGGGAGCACACCCACCTGACCGCTGTGGTGCTCGCCAGCACCAGCACGAAGGCGTTCTGCGCCGGCGGAGACATCCGCACGATCCGCGATCACAGCCTCGCCGGGGATGTCGCGGCCAGTGAACGGTTCTTCGCCTCCGAGTACCGGCTCAACGCCCGGATCGCCGAGTATCCCGTCCCGGTCGTGTCGCTCATCGACGGTCTGTGTATGGGCGGTGGTCTGGGTCTGTCCGTCCACGGCGGCTTCCGTGTCGTCACCGAGAGCGCGGTGCTGGCGATGCCCGAGACCGGTATCGGGTTCTTCCCGGACATCGGGGCCAGCTACTTTCTGCCGAGGCTGCCCGGCGCGATCGGCATGTACCTGGGACTGACCGGGCACCGGCTCGACGCGGCCGACGCCCTGTACACGGGGCTGGCCACGCACTTCGTCCCCAGGGACGGGCTCCACGCGGTCGCGGACGCTGTGGCCGACAGCCCCGGCGACCCGGTGGACGTCGTCCTGAACCGCCTCGCCGGCCGTTCCCCGGTGGCGGAGAGCAGGCTGGCGGAGGTACGCGGGGACGTGGACTGGGCGTTCGGTGCCCCGACCCTCGGCGAGATCGAGAAACGCCTGCACCACCTCGACACGCCCTGGGCCGCAGCCGCGCTGGCCGCCCTGGAGGCGGCCTCGCCGCAGAGCCTGGAGATCACTCACGCCTTGCTCGCCCGGGGCAGGCAGTACACGTTGCGCGAGTGCCTCGCCATCGAACTCGCCGTCACCCGCACGACCATCCGCACGCCGGACTTCCTGGAGGGCGTCCGCGCGGCCCTGGTCGACAAGGACCGCAGTCCCAACTGGCAACGCGCGTCGAGCGGTGGAGGGACGCGGCCGGCCTGAGCATTTCCGTGGCGAGCGGGACACCGCCTTGTACAAGGGGCCGTTCGTGCTGCGGCAGACGTTCGACGGGGGCAGGGAGGGGTGCTGAGCGCACTCGCGGGTACCGCGAGCGGATCCTTTGGGACAGGGAACGATCTGCTTGAGTCCGGCGCGGTCGGGAATCGTCTGCGCGACGACGGTCGCCTTCTGTCGCTGCCGACGGCGACCGCGGTGGTGACGAGGTCGTCCCGAAGCCGGAGCGGAAGGCGCCGTCGGTCGGCTCACGTCCGTCACGAGCGTCGAGACCCGCGACCAAGGCCTTGACCACGGCCTGGGTCAGGGCAAGGCGGCGTGGTGCGCTGCGCCGCGAGCGCATGCCGCCGTGAAATTGCACCGAGATGCCGACAGCGACGAGGCTCTCCTCGAAGTGGTCGCCGATGGAGAGCCGACAGCGTCGTCGTCCCCGGCGGCCTCGCCGGGGCGAAGGTGGCCAGTCTGATCTCAGTCGCTCTTGGACACCATGGAGACCACGACCTTGCCGGCCTTGGTGCGGCCCTGCTCGACGTATGCCATCGCCTCAAGTGTCTGGTCGAACGGGAACGTCCTGTCGATGACCGGGCGCAGCTGCCCGCTGTCATAGAGGGCGCCGAGCTTGCGCAGCTGGGAGCCGTTGGCCTGCATGAAGAAGAACTGGTAGCGCACACCCAGCGCCTTGGCCTGCTTGCGCACCTTGCGGCTGAGCGTGTTCATCACCAGGCCCATGAACGACGGAGCCCCGAGCTGCTTGGCGAACCCGGCGTCCGGCGGGCCGACGACACCGATGGCGATGCCGCCCGGCTTCAGCACCGTCAACGACTTCTCGAGGTTTGCCCCACCCAAGGAGTCCAGCACCACGTCGTAGTCGGACAGCACCTTCGAGAAGTCTTCCTTGGTGTAGTCGACGACGACATCGGCGCCGAGGCTCCTGACCAACTTCTCGGTGTCGGTGTCCGTCGTCGTCGCCACTGTGGCGCCGAGGTGCTTGGCGAGCTGGATGACCGTCGACCCGAGGCCACCGGCACCGGCGTGGACGAGTACCTTCTGACCCGGCTTCACGTGTGCACGGTCGACGAGGATCTGCCAGGCGGCCAAGGCCACCAGGGGCACTGCGGCTGCCTCCTCGAGGGTGAGCGAGGCCGGCTTGGGCGCGACGTCGTCCACATCGATCGCGATGAACTCCGCGAAGCCTCCGATGCGCAGGTCGCGCGGGCGTGCGTAGACCTCGTCGCCGACCTTGAAGCTGCGCACGGCGGAGCCGACGCGCGTCACGACACCGGCCAGGTCATGGCCGAGCACGAACGGGAGCTTGTACTTCAGGAGCTGCTTGAACTCCCCGTTGCGGACCATCTTGTCCAGCGGGTTGATGCTGGCGGCGCTGACTCTGATCAGGACGTCGCGGTCCCCGACGGCGGGCTCGGCTACCTGTGCGGCGCGCGCGCCGTCCTTGCCGTACTTCTCAACGACGAATGCCTTCATGGCAGTCACCTTCTGCGTGATCTTTCCGCACCCGTCTCTCGCGTGCGTCCCGGCTGATGTGCCGGTCACGACGTTACTTCCTGAGTATAGGAAAGTAAACTCAGGAGAGGTTAGTATCACTCCATGGATGCGAGGACCGAAGCTCTTCAGGACGCCGACATGGACCCCCGTCTCGACCGGGACATGTCGAACTGCTCGATCGCAAGGACCCTTGAGGTCGTGGGGGAGAAGTGGACGATCCTGATCCTGCGCGAGGTCTGGTACGGCTCGTCCCGCTTCGGCGACTTCGAACGCGTCCTGGGCTGTCCCCGCAACCTCCTCGCGGCGCGGCTGAAGATGCTCGTGGAGGAAGGGATCCTGGCCACCGAGACCTACAAGGTGCCGGGCTCGCGGAGCCGGCCGAAGTACGTGATCACGCCCAAGGGCATGGATCTGGTTCCGGCCGTGATGGGGCTGCTGCAATGGGGTGACCGCTACCGCGCCGACCCCGAGGGCCCGGCCATGCTGACGCGACACCGCGGCTGTGGGGCGCACGTCGACGCCCAGATCTACTGCGACCGAGGTCATGCCGTGGAGGCGCAGGACATAGAAAGCGTCCCCGGCCCGGCGTTCCGGATGAAGTCCACCGACTGACCTGAGCGCGGTCGCGCCGGGGGCCGTGGCGGGTCAGTCTGCCGTGGTGTGCTCACCCTGTCTGGCCCGGGCCTGGTGGAGGCGGACCTTGGTGCGGTTGCCGCAGCGGGTCATCGAGCACCAGCGGCGGTTGTGGGCGGGGGAGCGGTCCAGGAAACGCAGGGCGCAGGTATCCGCGCCGCAGACACGCACGCGCCGGATCTCCGCGGACAGGAGCAGATCCACGGCGTCCTGGGCGATCAGCGCCAGCGCGGCTGCGGGATCGATGGCGATGCTAGCGGTGTCGGTGGGCTCCAGGCGGCCGCCCCTGATGGTGATCTGTCGCGCGGGCCGGGGTGCCTCCGCCGCTGAGGCGTTGAGCAGCTTGACGTCGCCGGCGGAGGGCAGCCGACCGTCGGAGACCGCGAGTACGGCCCGGTCGGCCGACTCGCGCAGCCGTCGGCCCGACGCCAGGACGTCGGCATCGACTAGGTCCGGGGCATCCGGTGCGAGCAGGCCGGCCTGCTGAAGCCAGAGGGCCAGGTCGCCCGAGTTCCTGAGCGTCTCCGTCGGAGTGGGCCGCCACCGGTGGCGGCGGGTGTTGATGAAGTCCAGGCAGATCCGCCCGCCGTCCCAGACCCATGTGTCGTCCGTTGCCACGCCTTCATTGTGCACGTTAGGTTTAACCCCTTAAGAGGGTTAGCTCGTGCCGAGGAGGCGCATCCATGGGACAGCCCACAGTGACCACTGGTGTGACGCAGGTCGACGGGATCCGCCTGCACTACCTCCGAGCGGGATCCGGTCCTCTGCTCGTCCTGCTCCACGGCTGGCCGCAGACCTCCGACTGCTGGCGGCCGGTGCTCGCGGATCTCGCCGCCGACCACACCGTCGTGGCACCCGACCTGCGGGGCTACGGCCTGAGTGACAAGCCCACGACCGGTTACGACAAGCGGCGGATGGCCGCCGACATGGCCGGCCTTGTCGAAGCGCTCGGCTTCGACAAGGCCGCGGTCGTGGGCCACGACCGCGGCGCCCGTGTGGGGCATCGCTGGGCGCTGGACCGCCCGGACCAGGTGGAGCGGCTGGCCGTGCTCGACATCGTGCCGACCCGCGAGATGTTCCGCCGGCTGGATGCCTCGCTCGCCTCCGGGTACTGGCACTGGCTGTTCCAGATGCAGCCCGATCTGCCCGAGCGGCTTGTGGGGCCCGACATCCGCGGGTATCTCGAGTACTTCTTCGAACGGTGGACCTACAACCGCCACGGCCTGACACCGGAAGCCGTCGATGGCTACGTCCGCGCGTTCTCCCGCCCGGGTGCGATGCGTGCGAGTTTCGACGACTACCGCGCCATGGAGCAGGACATCGCCCTCGACGACATCGACGCCGCCGAAGGACACCGCCTCACCATGCCGGTACTGGCACTGTGGGGTTCCGCAGGGCTGCCCTCCCGCCTGCCGACGCTGGAGATCTGGCGCGACTACGCGGACGAGGTGACCGGTGCCGAGATCCCGGAGTGCGGCCACTTCATCCCGGAGGAGCAACCGGAGGCGCTGCTGGCGCATCTGCGGCCCTTCCTGACGCACGGCGCGAAACCAGAGTGACGAGAGCGGCGCCACTCCGGCCGGGGAGTACCGGCACGGAGTGAGCCGGCCGAAGGGCCTCGACCCCGCTGCGATGTCCCCGCACGGCGAACGGGCCCGGAAGTCAGGACGGCCCGAGGGGGCGGCCCAGCCACAACAGGCTGGGCCGCCCCCTCGGTACCGGGCCTCAGATCGCGACCGGGGCCGGAACATCCCCCGCGGAGAAGCCGGCATCCGGGCCGTCTGCCTTGCGCTGCCGGGGCATGAGCAACGCCAGGGCCGCCGCCAGGGCGACCGCCCCGGCTCCGACCCAGAGCGCCGGGACCAGCCCGTCCACGAACAGCGACGCCGATCCGTAGCCGCCCTGTGCGGAGAAGACCGCCGCCAGCGACGCGACGCCGATGGCGCCGCCGACTTCGCGTATCGCGTTGTTGGCGCCGGAGGCTATGCCCTGCTCCTCCGGGCGGACCGTGCTCATGACGAGGTTCGCGCTGGGGGCGAAGAACATGCCCATGCCGATTCCGCATACGATCAACGCCGGCAGCAGAGCGGTGTACGACACCTGCGGCTCGACGGCCAGCGCCCAGAGCCCGAGGCCCACCGCGTTCAGGGCCATGCCCACCGTGACGACGGGAGCGCCGCCGATGCGGTCGGACAACGCCCCGGCCAGTGGCCCGGCGATCATGGGCATGGCGGTCCAGGGCAGCATCCGCACGCCGGCCTCCATCGGCGAGTAGCCGCCGACGGTCTGCAGGTACTGGCTGAGCAGGAAGATCGCCCCGAACATGCCCAGGAACATCAGCAGACTGGCGGCGTTGATGGCGCTGAAGGAGCGGTGGCGGAAGAGACGCATCGGCAGCATCGGATGCTCGGCGCGCAGTTCGTAGAGGACGAAGCCGACGAGCAGGACTGCACCCGCGAAGAAGCCGCCCAGAACCGGCGTGCTGGTCCAGCCGTCGGCGTTGCCGCGCACCAGGGCGTAGACGATGCCGAACAGACCGCCGCTGGCCAGGACCGTGCCGACGAGGTCGAGGCTCGGGTGCGGGCCGCGGCTCTCGTCCAGCCGCAGCAGGGCGAGCGGGATCAGCGCCAGGCCGATGGGGACGTTGACCCAGAAGATCCACTGCCAGGAGAGGTGTTCGGTGAGTGTGCCGCCGATGAGGGGTCCGGTGGCGACGGCGATGCCGCTGGCCGCGCCCCAGATGCCGAAGGCCGCGCCGCGCCGCTCGGCCGGGACGGCGGCCGACAGCAGGGTGAGCGTTAGCGGCGTCACGATCGCGGCCCCCACGCCCTGCGCCGCACGGGCGGCGATGAGTTCACCCATCCCGGGGGCGAGTGCGGCCGCGGCCGAGGCGGCCGTGAAGATCGCGAGCCCGACGGCGAACAGTCTTCGGCGGCCGAAGCGGTCGCCGAGGGAGGCGCCGAACATGAGCAGGACCGCGAAGGTGAGGGTGTAGGCGCTCACCGTCCATTCGAGGTCTTCGAGTCCGCCGCCGAGGTCCTCGCGGATGGAGGGCAGAGCGGTGGTGACGATCAGGTTGTCGAGCGCGGTGATGAATCCCGCCACGCTGGTGATGGCCACGGCCCAGACGGCGCTGCCGCCCCGAGCCGATTGCTTGCGGTGCTCGTTCATGACGTTCCCTTGGTAGACGTACGTGGCGAGTGATCAATGGGTGGATGCCGGGGCGCGACGGCGCGGCGTGCGATACCGAGCACCGGCCCGGCATCGGCCGGCTCGGGGAGGATTCCTGGGCCGCTGGCCCTCAGGGGAGCTGTGGGTAGAGCACCGACACGCCCCCGGACAGCGCGGCCTGCGCCTGGCGGGCGGCGTTGTCCGCGAGGATCTCGTAGGCGCCGGCGGCGATGCCGTCGACGGCGATCCGGGCGATGTCGGCCGGGTCGGACTTGGCCGCGTCGACTGCCCGGACCATGTCCGTGTCCATGTAGCCGACGTGCAGGCCAGCCACTCGGATGCCCTGGTCGGCGAGCTGCAGGCGCAGGGCGTTGGTGAGCGACCACTCCGCGGACTTGGCGGCGCAGTAGGCGCCGAATTCCGGGAAGCTGACCCAGGACAGGCCGGACAGGATGTTCAGGATCGTTCCGCCGCCGTTGGCCGCGATCTGGGGTGCGAAGGCGCGGGCCACCGACAGGGTGCCGAAGTAGTGGGTGTCCATCTCCAGGCGGATGTCGTTCAGGTCAGCTGTGAGCAGGTCGGCGCCGGTGTTCGACCCCGCGTTGTTGACCAGGACCGTCACGTCGCCGGTGACCGCGGCGGCGGCCGCCACGGAGGCGGGGTCGGTGATGTCCAGCGCGATCGGCTTGGCGCCGGGCAGGTCGACCTGGTCGAGGTTGCGGGCGCCGGCGTAGACGGTGGCCCCGCGGCTGAGCAGTTCGGCGGCGAGTGCCCGGCCGAAGCCCCGGTTGGCTCCGGTGACAAGGGCGGTGCTTGTGGAGAGATCCATGGAGAGTTCCTGGTGAAGTGGGTGTTCCCAGTCGGCCGAAGACAGGTGGTCTGGCTGGAAAGGAGAGCCGAGCAGTCGTCTGGGAGGACTCTGCGATTTAAATTACGATCGTAAGATTAAGTGTCGAGAGTAGTTGATCGCAAGCGGACCAGCACCACCTGCACCGGCGTGGGCCCGCGTCACGGGCCCACGCGTTGTGGTCGATCCGGACCTCCGGCGGGCCTGCGGGCGGGCGGCGTCGTCGAGTCGAGTCAGCGGGGCAGTTCGCGGAAGAAAGCGCGGATGTCGCCGACGAGGAGTTCGGGCTGTTCCATCGCGGCGAAGTGGCCACCGCGGTCGAACTCGGTCCAGTGCACGACGTGGGCGGCTCGTTCCGCGAAGGAGCGGATGGGTCCGACGTCGTGCGGGAAGACCGCGACGCCCAGCGGGGTGGGTGACCGCTCCGGGGAGGCCGTGGAGTGGGTGACCTCGTAGTAGAAGCGGGCCGATGAGGCGGCGCTGTTAGTCAGCCAGTACAGCGTGACGTCGGTGAGCACCCGGTCGCGGTCGACCGCGCCCCCGGGCAGGCCTTTGGGGTTGTCGGTCCATTCATGGAACTTCTCGGCGATCCAGGCGAGCTGCCCGGCCGGAGAGTCGGCCAGCGCGAACCCGATGGTCTGCGGCCGGGTCGCCTGAAGGGTGAAGTAACCGCCGCCGTCGGTCTGGGCTTGCATGTTGCGCTCGACTCGGGCCTTGTCGTCCGGCCCGAGGCCGCCCACCTCTTCGGGCGTGCCGAAGGACGCGGTTTCCATGAAGTTGACGTGCACGCCGATGACATGGTCGGCGTCGACGAGGCCGACTGCCCTGGAGACGATCGAGCCCCAGTCGCCGCCCTGGGCGCCGTAGCGGTCGTAGCCGAGGCGGGCCATCAGCTGCGCCCAGGCGCCGGCCACCCGGGTGGGGTCCCAGCCGCGTTCGGTGACCGGGTTGGAGAACCCGAAGCCGGGGATGGACGGGATGACCAGGTGGAAGGCGTCGGCGGGGTCGCCACCGTGCGCGCGCGGGTCGGAGAGCGGGCCGAGGACGTCCAGGAACTCGAGGAACGAGCCGGGCCAGCCGTGGGTGAGGACCAACGGGGTCGCGTCGGCCTCGGGGGAGCGGACGTGCAGGAAGTGGATGTTCTGGCCGTCGATCGTGGTGGTGAACTGCGGCAGTTCGTTCAGCCGCCGCTCCCAGACGCGCCAGTCGTAGGTGGTGCGCCAGTACTCGGCCAGCTCGGTCAGATACTCGACCGGGACGCCCATCTCCCATCCCGTGCCGGGGATCGCGTCGGGCAGCCGGACGCGGCTGAGACGTTCGCGGAGGTCGTCCAGGTCGGCCTGTGCTACGTCGATGCGGAACGGGCGGATGGCGTTGTCGCTGTCGGTTCTGCCTGTCATGTCCTCACTGCTTCCTGTGCTGGGAAGTGCGGGTGGGAGGTGATTCGCGCGCGTCTGGGCGTCGCGCCGGTACGAGAACCGGGCCGGGCCGCTAGTAGGTCACTCAGGGAGCAAAGGAGGGACCGCGGACCGGGAAGTCGGAGCATCACCCGAGGCGGGCCGTTGGCCGGGCTGTCGGCCTTGGGCCGGCGGGGCATCAGGAACGACGGCCCCGCCGCCGCGGCCGCTGCGCTGGCGCAGGCCCAGAGCGCGGGGATGAGCCCGTTCACGACCAGAGCGGCGGACCCGTGGCGGCCCTGGGGGGGGGAGAGAAGACGGCCGCCGGCGTCGTGACGCCGACAGCGCGGCCGACCTCGCGGACGCGATGCCCGCGGCCGGCGCGGCCCGTGCCCGGTTGGAGGCGTCATCCACACCCGCCGCGATCCGCGCTGCCGAGGGCGACGCGCGGCCGGCGAGGCGGGGGACAGACGGGACTCGTCGGGTCGGAAGCGACGCGGGTGGACGACGAGCGGGACTTCGGAACGATGTGCCGACCCGAGCGGGAGTTCGTGGCCGTGGAGGGGCCCGCCGTGTGCTCGGTGGGCCCCTCGGCCACTTGCCTGGGCGGCAGGTTTAGAGCTTGACGATCATCTTTCCGACGTTCTCACCCTGCATCATGGCGAAGAACGCGTCCAGGGTGTCGTCGAGACCCTCCCGCACCGTTTCGCGGTAGTGGAGCTTGCCCGTGGCGAGCCAGCCGCCGACCTCGCGGACGAAGTCCGGCTGGAGGTCCAGCTCTTCGCTCACCATGAAGGACAGGATGTCCGAACGGGTCACGGACAGGTTCCACAGGTTGCGCGGGCCGACGACCTTCTCGTCGTTGTACTGGGAGACCATCCCGCACAGCACGATCCGTGCGTGCAGCTTGAGGGCGCCGATCGCCGCCTCGAGGTGCTCGCCGCCGACGTTGTCGAAGAAGACATCGATGCCGTCCGGCGCGGCCTGGGCCAGTTGCTCGGCGACCGGCCCGTTCTTGTAGTTGAACGCCGCGTCGTAGCCGTACTCCTCGGCCAGCAGTTTGACCTTCTCGTCCGAGCCCGCGCTGCCGATGACCCGTCCGGCGCCCTTCAGCTTGGCGATCTGGCCGGCGATGCTGCCGACGGCTCCCGCTGCGCCGGAGAGGAAGACGGTGTCGCCCTCCTTGATCTTCGCGAACCGTTCAAGGCCGATGTACGCGGTGAGGCCGGTGACGCCGAGCACGCCCAGGTAGGCGCTGAGCGGCGCGAGATTCGGGTCCACCTTCTGGGCGGTCCCCGCGTCGAGGACCGCGTAGTCACGCCAGCCCAGGAAGTGCACCACGTGGTCGCCGGGCGCGAAGCCCTCGGCGTTGGAGGCCAGGACGCGGCCGACCGCAGGACCGTCCAGCGGCGCGTCCACGTCGTAGGGCTCGATGTACGACTTCTTGTCGCTCATCCGGCCGCGCATGTAGGGGTCGACCGAGAGGTACTCGTTGGCGACCAGGAGCTGCCCCGGGCCGAGCGCGGGGATGTCCACCTCGCGCAGCGAGAACTCCGACGCCTCCGGCCAGCCCTTCGGGCGGGAGTCCAGGTGCCAGGCGCGTGCGGTGGTGGGCAGGGTGTGCTCGGACATGTGGATCAAGTCCCTTCGTGGGAGGTTGGTGTTTTCATGAATGAACAGAAAGGTCTGTCTTGTTGACGGAAAAAGCCTGTCCTCGCGAAAGCGATTCAGGCATCCGCTGATCGGCCAGGCCCCGACGGGTCAGCCGGGTACCGGGCAGGCCACGTCCAGTAGCTCGCGTGCTGCTTGCTTTGCGGCCCCGGCGGCGGCGCCGGCGTGTTCGACGCGCGTTGCCGCCAGGGTGCCGTCGATGAGCAGCGTCAGCTGGAAGGCGAGCGTGTCGGGATCCCGGGCCCCGGCCGAGGTGGCCAGGTCGCGTACCCAGGCTCGTACGGCGTGTTTGTGCTCTGCTGCGACGGCGTGTACGGCGCTGCCGGGCAGGTACTCGGCCACCGCGTTTATGAACGCACAGCCCAGGCGGCCCTCTCGCGCAGTCTTTTCCAGCGCGACGAATACGCCGAAGAGCTGTTCGCGCGGGGTCTCTCCGCCCGCGAGTGCCGCTGAGCGCAGGTGGCGCCGCCAGTTGTCGTCCATCCGCCGCAGGTAGGCGATGACCACGTCGTCCTTGCTGGGGAAATGCTTGTACAGGGTGGCCTTGGCGACTCCCGACTCGGCGATCAGCCGGTCCACCCCCACGGCCTGGATGCCGTGGGCGTAGAACAGCGTGCTGGCGGTGTCGAGAATGCGGTCCCGGGCCGGGAGCCGCTTGGGTGCGGTGTCCATGAGGAGTAAGCTAACAGACAGGTCTGTCTACGGCAAGCGGTCGGCAGCGCTATGCATTGTGTTCGACCACGTACACGAGGAGATGTTCGATGGGCAGCATTGATGGACTGGATCTCGGGACGTTCGGGATCTACACCTTCGACTTCGAGGTCCAGCCGGCAGCGCGGATCCGGGAGTCGGTCCGGGAACTCGAGGAGCAGGGCTGGGGGGCGTTGTGGATTCCCGAGCTCCTCGGGCGCGACGCGTTCACGCACGCCGGGTTTTTGCTCTCCTCCACCGAGCGGCTGCGCATCGTCAACGGCATCGCACAGATCTGGTCACGCGGAGCTCAGTGGGCGTACGGCGCCGGTCTCCTGCTGGCCGACGCCTACCCCGACCGGCACGTGCTCGGTCTGGGTTTCGGCGGCGGAGGCGGCCCGGGGACCAAGCCCCTGGCGGCCATGACCGCCTACCTCGACGAGATGGACGCGCTGCGGACCCAGTCGCCCAACCCCCTGCCGAAGGCTCCGATGCGCCGCATCATGGCCGCGTACGGGCCCAAAATGCTTGAGCTGGCCAGCGAGCGCACGGCTGGCGCGCAGACCTATCACGTCAATGTTGCGCATACCGTGCAGGCGCGCGAGATCCTTGGGCCCGACGCGTTCCTGGGCGTCGAGCACGCGGTGCTGTTCGAGTCCGATCCTGACAAGGCCCGTGCGATCGCGCGCGAACACCTGCACATCTACCTGAACTCCCCTTACAACATCGCGAAGTTCCGTCGGCTGGGCTACTCGAAGGAGGAGATCGCCGGTGGCAGCGACCGCATCGTCGACGATCTCGTGTTCTGGGGCGACCTGGACACCATCGCCGAGAAGCTCCAGGCCCATGTCGCGGCCGGCGCCGATCATGTCGCGGTGCAAGTGATCGGGATCGAGCCGGGCGCATCCGCCATGCCGTACTGGCGCATGCTCGGCGAGGCGCTTCTGCCCCGGCGCGGCAACGCCTGATCTGCGGTTTGAGCAGGGCGCCGGGCCCGTGACAAGTCGCGGCGCCGGTGACCGGGCGAGCACGGGCAAGGCATTCCCGGCCTATCGCCGCGCTCGGGCGGACGACGCTTCGGAGCGGCCCACCGCACAGCCGCGCAGTGAGCCCCGCACCCGTCCCCGACCGTGTGTCACCCGGTCGGGGAACGGAGGTCCTTGCGAAGGATCTTGCCCGACGCGGACTTGGGGATGGCGTCGATGAACTCGACCCGCCGGACCTTCTTGTACGGGGCGACCTGGCCCGCGACGAACTCGATGACCTCGTCCGCGGTGAGGTCGGTGCCGGGCCGGCGGACGACGAACGCCTTGGGGATCTCCTCACCGTCGTCATCCGTGACGCCGACGACCGCGGCGTCTGCGACGGCCGCGTGGGTCAGCAGCAGGGCCTCCAGTTCGGCGGGCGGCACCTGGTAGCCCTTGTACTTGATCAGTTCCTTGAGTCGGTCGACGATGAACACCCGGCCGACGTGGTCGACCCTGGCGAGGTCGCCGGTGTGCAGGAACCCGTCGGAGTCGATCGTGGAGGCGGTCGCCTCCTCGTTGCCGAGGTAGCCGGTCATCACGTTCGGTCCCTTGACCCACAACTCGCCCGGCTCGCTCAGCCCCTCCGTGGGATAGGTGACCTCCTTACCCGTGGCGGGATCGACGATCATGTTGATCGTGTTGGGGACGGCCCATCCGCAGGAGTTCAGCGGCGCGACCTCACCGAAGCGTTCCTGGCCCCCGTCCGCGGGCATGATGTGGCTGACCGGGCTCAGTTCACTCATGCCGAAGCCCTGGAGCACCCGCACGTCCAGCCGCTCGGCCACGGCGGTGCCGAGTTCGGCGTCCAACGGCGCGGCGCCGGACAGGACGATGCGCAGTGCCGACATGTCGTACTGGTCGACCAGAGGATGCTTCGCCAGCGCCACCGCGACCGGAGGCGCGATGAAACCATGGGTGATCCGGTGTTCCTGGATGGTGTCCAGGAATGCGGTCAGATCGAACCGGGGCATGACCACGAGCGCCGCCCGCGCCTGCAACGCGGCGTTGAGCAGCACCGTCATGCCGTAGATGTGGAAGAACGGCAGCACCGCGAGAATCCTGTCGTCGGAATTCATCGCGAGCAGCTGCCGGATCTGCGCCATGTTGGCCACCAGGTTCCGGTGCGTGAGCATGACGCCCTTGGGGTTGCCGGTGGTTCCGGAGCTGTAGGGCAGGACGGCCAGGTGCGTGGCGGGATCGAAGTCGACCTGCGGTGCAGGGGCGCCCGAAGCCAGCAGGTCGTCGGCGTTCGGGTGTCCGGTGGCGGCCTCACCCTCGCCGTCCAGGACGATCAGCCGATCCGGCGCGATCCCGACCTTCCGTGCCGCCTCCTGTGCCTGCGGCAGCAACGCGCTGACGGTGATCAGCGTCGTCGCTTTCGCGTCGGTGAGCTGTTTGGCGATGTCGGGGGCGGTGAACAACGCGTTGATGGTGGTCGCGGTGGCGCCGGCCCGCAGAATGCCGTGGAAGGCCACGGCGAACAGGGATGAGTTGGGGGCCAGGAGGCCCACCACGTCCCCGACATCGATCCCGCGAGCGGCCAGCGCGCCCGCCATCGCGTTCACCTGCTCGATCAGCTCACGGTAGGTGGTCCGGGCGCCACCGGCCGTATCGATGAGCGCGATCCGGTCCAGATCCGTCTGGTCGATGTCTGTGAAAAGCAGGTCGAACACGCTTACTTCGGGGATGTGGACGGCGGGGAACGGGCTGGCGAAACCCATGGCTGGTCTCCATTGCTCATGAACAGGTGTCGGTGGTCGGGGTGATCAGGGGGTGGTCGCGGTGTCCCGAGGGAGGGCGTGTGTGAGGCGTTCCGTAGCGGTGAGGAACGCCAGGACGCGGGCGGCGAACTCGTCAGGGCACTCGATCTGCGGCATATGGCCGATCCCGGTGAGGAGATGGGATTCGGCATGCGGGAGCAGTCTGCGGGCGGAGTCGAGATGACGGGCGGGCAGAACTCGGTCGCGGTCGCCCCAGATGATCAGTGTGGGGCGGGGGTGCTGCATGACGCCGGCGGTCAGTTCGGTCCGCCAGCCGGGCTTGACACCGCGCACGGTGGCGAGTTCCCGGGCGGTCTCCAGCAGCACGGCGTTCGCGTCGGGCCGTCGGGCGATGGCCAGGGCGTGGTCGACGCGTGCTCCGGTGGCCAGTGCCGGGTCGGCGAAGGGCAGTCGTTCGGACATCCGGGTGCCGGCGCGGGTGGGGCGTCGGGTGGCGAGACGGCCGAGGACGGGGACGGCCAGCAGCCGCATCGGGAGCGCGACCTCGGCCCCGAAGCCGGCGCTGTTGACCAGCACCAGGGCGGCCACCCGGGCCGGATCGAGGACGAGCAACTGCTGTGCGACCGCGCCGCCGAGAGAGTTGCCGACCACGTGCAGCGGTCGCTGCTCACCGAGGACGTCAAGCGTGTCGATCACTCCGCGTGCCAGCACCTTCAGCGTGGTGGGTTCGGGGGAGCGGTCGGAGAACCCGAAGCCCGGAAGGTCGAGGGCGATCAACCGATGTCCCCGGACAAGGCGTGGGTACTGCGGAGCCCAGTCCTCGAGACTGCGGCCGATGCCGTGCAACAGCAGCACGGGCGGGTTGGCCGGGTCACCCGCGATACGGACGCGGGTGCGCCGACCGTTGACGGACAGGAAAGCGGGGGTGCTCATGCCGCTGTTTCCCTGGGTGCCGCATTCGAGCCCACCACGGTGGCGGTGAACTTCAGCGCGGGGTCCTCGACCGGGCCGGTGGCCAGCCGGGCTCGGTCGAGCGCGTAGTCCTGGCTCACCGTCCACGGGCCGTAAGAGCCCTGCTGCGGGAACAGATGCATGGCGCGGTTGATGTATGCCGTGTCCATGTCGAGGAACGGCTTTCCGGTGAGCGTCGAGTCGTCGGCGACCGGGGTGACGGTGGCGTAGCCGTGCCGGTCCATGTGGGCGAGCAGCCGGCACAGGTGATCGGAGACCAGATCGACCTTGAGCGTCCACGCGTTGGTGGTGTAGCCGAGCGCGAACGCGAAGTTGGGCACGCCGCTGACCATCATGGACTTGTAGATGAAGTGGTCGTGGAGATTGACGGCCTGCCCGTCGACGTGCAGAGCGATCCCGCCGAAGGGCAGCATGTTCAGCCCGGTGGCGGTGACGATGACGTCGGCGTCGAGTTCGGTACCCGACTCGAGCAGGATCCCGCCTTCGGTGAACCGCACGATGCGATCGGTGACCACGGATGCCGCACCGCTGGAGATGGCCTTGAACAGGTCGGAGTCCGGGACCACGCACAGCCGCTGGTCCCACGGGTTGTAGTGGGGGTTGAAGTGGGTGTCGACCGCGTAACCCTCGGGAAGCGCGCCGGCGTTGAACTTGCGGATCAGACGGCGCATCTGCTTCGGGTAACGTCGGCTGGCGGCCAGGATCAGGCGCTGACGGTTGATGTTGAACCGACGTGTGACCCGCCACGCGACCGTCTCCGGCAGCAGCCGGCGCAGCGTGTTGGCGATCGGGTCCTGGCGCGGCACCGGCAGCACGTACGACGGTGAGCGCTGCAGCATCGTGACGTGACCCGCCTTCTCGGCCATCGACGGCAGGAGCGTCACTGCGGTGGCGCCGCTGCCGATGACGACGACCTCCTTGCCGGTGTAGTCAAGATCCTCCGGCCACTGCTGCGGGTGGACGACCGGGCCGCGGAAGTCCTCGCGCCCCTCGAAGTGCGGGGTGTATCCGCCGGCGTAGTCGTAGTAGCCGGCGGCGGAGAACAGCACGCCGCACGTGACATCGAACCGCTCGCCGTCGCTGGTGCGCTCGAGTGTGACGGTCCAGCGCGCCTCGTCGGACGAGAAGTCCGCGCTGAGCACCTTGTGGCCGAGGTGCAGGTGCCGGTCGAGGCCGTCGTCGGTGATTGCCTCGTGCAGGTAGTCGAGGATCTCGTGGGCGTCGGCGATGGCGTTGTCCTTGGTCCACGGCTTGAACTCGAAGCCGAAGCTCTGCATGTCGGCGTCGGACCGGATGCCCGGGTAGCGGAACAGGTCCCAGGTCCCGCCGATCGCGTCGCGGCCGTCGACGATGGCGAACGTCCGGCCCGGCTGCTTCGTCTTCAGGTGGTGACCCAGGTCGATGCCGGAGATGCCGGCGCCGACGATCAGCACGTCGACGTGGTCCAGTCTCCGCGTCACCTCAGCGGCTGCGCTCATGTCGGTTTCCTTCGTTCGGTGGGGTGTTCGTGACAAGCCGAGAGAGGGGCGTGGTCACTGGGACGAGATCAAGGACACGATGTCCGGGACGACGGAGATGTCCGGGACGTCGAGGAAGCCGGGACGCTGGTAAGCGGGGTCGGGGTAGTCGTAGTAGCCCTTGCCGGTCTGTACTCCGAGCAGTCCGTGGTCCAGGAAGTTCTTCTTGACGTAGTCGGCGTTGGCGCTCATCTGCGCATCGCCGCTCTCCCTTCCCCAGTGGGAAAGGACGTCGTACACGGTCTTCATGCCGACCATGTCCATCATGCCCAGCGGCCCGAATCTGGCGCCGGTGTACAAGAACGTGCGGTCCACGTCCTCGGGGGTGGCGACTCCGTTGGTCACGAGGGTCTGCGCGGCGTTGAGGAAGGGAACCAGCCACGTGTTGACGACGTACCCGTTCTGTTCCTTGCGCACGGGGATCGGCAGCATGCCGATCTCGACGGCGAACTCCGTCACCTCGGTGAGAGTCCCTGTCGACGTACCCGGGTGAGCCATGATCTCGGCGAAGTTCATCGCCCAGATCAGGTTGGAGAAGTGGAGGGCGCAGAACTTCTCCGGACGGCCGGTGGCCGAGGCGAAGTCCCTGGGGAGCAGTGTCGAGGAGTTCGTCGCGACGAGGGTGTCCGCAGGCAGGAGTTCGGCCATCTCCGTGTACACGGCCGTCTTCACCTCCGGGATCTCCGGCACCGCCTCGATCACCAGGTCCGCCTGTACGACCGCGGCAGCAAGGTCGGTGCTGTACGTCAGTCGCTCCTGAGTGGCGGCGATGTCCGCGGCGTCGGCGCCGACGTCCGACAGATAGATGGCGGCGTACTGGTCGTGCGCGGCCCGGCAGTGCTCGATGGCGTCCGGCGCGATGTCGTACACCGTGACGGTCTTGCCCTTGAACGCGCTGTGCCAGGCGATCTGTCCGCCCAGCACACCCGAGCCCAGGACGGTTACTTGGTCGAGTCTGGACATAGCTCTCGCATCCTTCTGCTGGCAGGAGTTCGGAAGAGGCGGGAGCCGGCACGGTTCACGCCGATCGAGTCGACCGCGCCGGCACACTCGCTCCGTAGGCGATGGCTAGGCCTGGACGCTTTTCCAGTGCCGTGTCAGTGCGGCGGCGACTTCCCGCGGCTGCTGGAGCGGCGTCCAGTGTCCGCTGTCCAGCTTGAGAAGGCTCGTCGCCCTGACGCTCCTCGCGACGGCGTCGGCGCGCTCCACCGGCTCGAACTGGTCGTCGGTGCCCCAGAACACGAGGGAGGGGCTGGTGATGTCGGCCAGAGCGGGCTCCCACTCCGACCACACATCGACCGCCGAGCGGTAGAGGCGAAGGATGCTGTCCTTCATCACGGCGTCCAGACGGCCCGCGTTCTCCTCGGCACGCCGGGCGGGCACGCCGTTGGCCTGCAGCAGCTCGCTCAACTGCGAGGCGCCGAACTCGGCCATCCACTGCTCTCCGACCTCGGGGGTCTGCCAGATCTTCGCGATGGAGTGCCACTCGTCCGTACCGGAGATCGAAGCGTCGCCGCCGGCCCAGGTCCTCACCAGGTCGGGACGCAGCGAGGCGACTCGGGAGGTGAGGACGCAGCCCCAGTCATGGCCAACGAGGTCGACCGGGCTGGCGATTTCCTCCAGTTGGGCGATGATCCAGTCGGCGTACTCGTCCTTGGTGGCGGTGAAGCCTTTCGGCACGGGGCTTGCGAAGCCGGGCAGGGCGAGTGCGATGACATCGGTCCGCGTCAGGTGGTCAAGGACGTCGTCCCATACGTGGTGGGTGTCTGGAACGCCATGAACGAATACGGCAGGCAATGGATCTCTCCAGTCGACTGATGATGCCCAGGGGGGCTGTGGTTCGGACTTGGCGCCGGGGAAGCCAAGGCCAACGGGATCCGCTGCAGGGCAGGACTGTTCACGGGGCCGACCTGCAAGGTCACGAGAGCGCGGGCAACTCCGCGACTGGCGATCCGGGTGGGCGCCGACGCGGGCGGTGTTCGTCCGTCAGGTCTGTGTGAGGGACGGCGACAGCGAGACGCTGTTCTCGACGGAGGTGCTCAACGGGCGTCCGGTGTCGAGTGGTTGATCGCCCAGAGGTACGGTGCGCCGGTAGTAGGGCTGGCACCGTGCGGGTCACTGCGGGGCACTGAATCCGGCATCCGTGGTGACGGCCCTGCCGGTGGCTGCCGGAAAGAACTGCTGCGTGATGGTGGGTTGTTCACCCCGGTCGAGCCGTAACGGATCACTTCGGCGGCTCGACGTGATCGTTGCGTGGTCCTGATCGGCGGCTCGGCCGCTTGCTGAAGCGCTCATGGCACACCTCGTTGTGTGACTGGCCCCGCCTTGGCGGTGGCCGGTGGAGCGGTGCTCGGCCATCTGACCCGAGCCGACGGCCCACGTGCTCATCCTCGCTTGCGGGCTTGAGGGCACACATTAGGAGAGTCACTACCATCATGCAAGTAACTGGTTGTTGTGAGGGTGATCACCGCGGGTTCACGAGGCGTGCTCGTTCCTCCGCTCGAGTACGGCTCGGAGCCGGTCGTCCGCGGACGGTCCCGGCAGGAACATGGTGTGCTCCTCGTCGATGGGGCGGCCGGTCGCACGGTCGATGAACAGCGGATCGATGTCGGTGCCGGACTCCTTGTCCACCAGGCGGACGTTCGGCGCCGCCGGGGGGAAGTGGTTGCTGCCGAAGGCGTAGAGGGCGATGAGTACCGGTTGGAAAGCATGTCCGGCCTCGGTGAGCACGTACTCGTCGCGCGGAGGGCGTTCGCTGTAGCGGCGGCGCTCGAGGAGGCCGGCCTCAACGAGTGCGCCGAGTCGGCGGGTCAGCGAGTTCGGCGAGATGCCCAGGCTCTTCTGGAACCCGTCGAACCGGGTGATGCCGTGTGTCGCGTCGCGCAGGATGAGGATGCTCCACCACTCACCGACCTGCTCCAGCGCCAGCGCGACCGGGCAGTCCATGCCCTGAAAGCTCTTCCGTTCCATGATGGAAGTCTACGGATGAGTCATCGCTGTGAGTCAGTCCGTACGTCGGCCTGTGTCCTGGCAGCTGGGTGACGGGGAGGCTTCCAGGCCGCCGCCGTTGATGATCAGGATGGCGGCGATGGACTTGTGGGCGGCGTTGGCCAGGCCGCGCCGCGTGCTGGAGACGGCCGGGTCGACGCGGACTCCGGCGCGCCTCGTCGTCGCGCGCGCAGCTGTCTGGGCGATTCTCCGTACCACCTTCGGCAGGCTCGTGTGTAGCTGCTGGTCTCGGAGTAGCCGAGCATGGTCGCGATCTGAGAGATCTGCATGCCGGTGGCGGAGAGGTCCCACGCCATGTCGCGCCGCACGTCGTCGAGGATCTCCTCGAAGGACGTGCCCGACTCGGCGAGCCTGCGCTGAAGTACCCGCGGGTGCAGGGACATCGCCCTTGCGACCGCGACAAGGCTGGCGTGGTTGACGACCAGGAGCCGCCGGGTCATGTCTCGTACGTGATCGGCGACTGCCAGGTCGGGTCGTATGCCGACGAGGTAGTTCTCGGCCAGGGCCAGCGCGGCGGCGTCCCGGCCGCGGATCGGCTGGTTCAACGAGTGAAGGGGCAGGTGCACCGAGTTGACCTCCCGCTCGAACTCGACGTGACACCCGAACATCTCGCGATAGTTCTGCATGGGTGCGATGCGGCGGTGCTGCACCGTGACCCGGAGCGGAACGAAGTTCTCCCCGAGCATCAACTGGAAAGCGTCCATCGCGATGCCGAGGCCCTTCTCGATCATCTGGTCGTGATGAGCGAGTCGTCGCAGGTTGGTCGAGTACGTGAAAACCGCCGCCTGCGGTTCCCGGATCAGCGCGGTGGAGTCGGGGGGCGCGAGGTGGTGCAGGCACCGCGAGACTCCCTCGATCGCCGCCTCCACGGTTTCCGCGTTGCGGATGATGACCGCGACGGGACCCAGCATCCGGATGCCCTGCCTGCGGGCCAGCCGCATCCCGAAATCGGGGCAGTGGAGCTCCTCGGCCGCGTCTCCGATCACAGCGGCCACGGACGGGTAGGGGAGAAACGTGTTGTAGTCGCCAGCCGCCGCGGGGTCGATGCCGTGGGAGCGCATGAGCGCGTCGGGGTCGCCGCCGAGGTCGGCCACCAGCTCGGCGACGTCGAGGAGCGCGAGACCACGGATCAGACTGGTCACAGTCGTCAAGTGTCAACTAATAGTCGCGTCAGGACAAGTTTCAGTGCCTCTGTCGGTGCCAGCATCCAAATCGGCGTCACCTCGCCAGCGTGACGATCTCCGTCTTCGAGGAAGCAGACAGAGTTATGCGAAACAACGTTCATGCAGCACAAACCCTCGTCGCCAGCGGTCGCTGCGACACCGGTGCGAGGAGCATCTCATGTCGATGAAAGCAGTCGTCATGATCAACAGCGGTCTTGAGGTGGCCGAGGCGCCGCTCCCACAGCCCGGCCCCGGCGAGGCCCTCGTCAAGGTTCTCGCGGCGGGAATCTGCGGCAGTGACCTGCACTGTGTCACCCATGGCGCCCAGCTGCTCGACAGCGCCAAGGAGGCAGCCGGAGTCGAGCTCTTCAAGCTGGACGAGCCGGTCGTCCTCGGCCACGAGTTCTGCGCCGAGATCGTCGAGTACGGTCCCGGCTGCCGCGAGACGCTCGCCCCCGGCAGCCGCGTCGTCTCGGTGCCCTTCCTGCTCCGGCCGGAACCCGTGACCATCGGCTTCGGGGGGCCCAGTACCCCCGGTGCGTACGCCGAGTACATGCTCCTGTCCGAGGACCTTCTCGTTCCGGTGCCCGACCACGTGCCCGACGACCTCGCCACCCTGGCCGAACCGCTCGCGGTCGCCCTGCACGCCGTCAACCGCGGCGGACTGGGACCCGACGACGTGCCACTCGTGATCGGCTGCGGCCCGATCGGGCTCGCGGTGATCGCGGTCCTGAAGATGCGGGGCATCGGTCCGATCGTGGCGTCGGACTTCTCTCCGTCGCGCAGGGCGATGGCCACCGCCCTCGGCGCCGACGTCGTGGTCGACCCGCGTGAGACGTCGCCCTACGAGTCGTGGCAGGAGGTCGCCGCCTCGTCCGACGCGACGAAGTGGGGCCGTCAGACCCCGATGTTCCCCGGGGCGGGGTTCCGTCCGTCCGTCATCTTCGAGTGCGTCGGCGTCCCCGGAATCATCCAGCAGATCCTGGCCGGAGCCGCGGCCTGCTCGAAGGTCGTCGTCGCGGGCCTGTGCATGGTGCAGGACTCCTTCTACCCGAGCTTCGCGATCATGAAGGAGATCGACCTGGCCTTCTGCATCTCCTACACCCCCGAGGAGTTCGCCCAGGCCCTGGGACACATCGCCGCCGGGGAGCTGCAGGTCGAGGCGTTCATCACCAGTCGCGTCACGCTCGACGACGTGCCCGAGGCCTTCGCGAGGCTGGCCGACCCCGAGAAGGACGCCAAGATCATCGTCATTCCGTGAGCTGATCCGCATCCGAGCCGCCCTTCCGTCGCCCGCCGACGTCAGGACCCACGTAGGGACAGTAGAGACCCGCGTCGGGACCCGCGTCGGTGGACCGCGGCAACCATGAGAAAGCAGGCACCCACCATGACCACCACCGCCGAACTGACCGCCAACAAGGTCCCTGTCAACTCGCTCCCGCAGACCGAACTGCTCACAGTCAACGTGAACGACATCCCCGTCCTGAAGGACTCCCTGGGCCCCGGGATCGACTTCCAGCCGCTCTTCCTCGACCCCGAGATCGGGGTCTGGGCGATCATCGGCACCTTCGCTCCCGGTGTGGAACTGCCCATCCACCTCCACACCGGCCCGGTGCACGGTTACACCCTGAAAGGGGAGTGGATCTACAAGGAGTACCCGGACCAGCCCCAGACCGCAGGGTCGTACCTGTACGAGCCGGCCTCCTCGGTCCACACCTTCAAGGTGCCCGAGACGACCACCGAGCCCACGGTCGTGCTGTTCATCATCTACGGAGCCAACGTCAGCTTCACCGAGGAGGGCCAGTTCCACTCGGTCCTCGACGCTGTCACCGTCCAGAAGCTGACCGAGCAGTGCGCACAGGCTCAGGGCCTGGGTGCCGTCAAGTACCTGACCGGTGGCACGGCGAAGTTCAGCGACGCGTAACCGCGACCGGCGGTGCGGGCATCGGGACGAGACGGCGAACCGATGCCCTCACCGCTGCCGCTCGGGGTGGCACGACGGGACCGTGCCACCCCGAGAAAACGTTTCTGCTCACAAGAGCGACATGGAGGCCGCCAATGCCCCTCTCCGAATGGGAAGAACGCACCGTCCGGGTCAACGGACAGCGCATCCACCTGCGGATCGCCGGTACGTCCGGCCCGATCGTCCTGATGGTCCATGGTTTCCCCGAGTCCTGGCACTCGTGGCGGCACCAGATGGACGTGCTGTCCGGCGCCGGCTACCGCGCGGTGGCCATGGACATGCGGGGATACGGCCGGTCGTCCAAACCCGCTGACATAGCGGCGTACCGGATCACCGAGTCGGTCGCGGACTGCGTCGGTGTCGTCGAGGCGCTGGGCGAGTCCAGCGCGGTGATCGTCGGCCACGACTACGGGGCTCCGGTGGCGTGGGCCTCGGCATGGACGCGGCCCGACGTCTTCCGCGGGGTCGTGGCGCTGGGTGTGCCGTTCGGTGGCCGGGCGCAGTCGGCGCTGCCGGGCAACGCCTTCGGTGAGCGGCGCCCGAGTGCGGTCGCCCGCGAGCTGGCGGGCCCGGACATGCTGTTCTACCAGGAGTACTTCTCGCTTCCTGGCGGCGTTGCGGAGCAGGTCATCGAAGCGGATGTGCGGTCGTGGGTCGTCAGCGGCCTCTACAGCCTGTCTGCGGACCGTCCCCTGCCTCCCGAGCTCGTCGGCGTCGACCTCACGTCGCTCCCGCCGGACTTTCTCCGGGAGTTCGTGCGGGCGGCCATGTGCGTGCCGCGGACGGAGGGGTTCGGCGCGATGCTGGAGATGCCGGAGAAGCTGCCCCACTGGATCGGCCAGGACGAGGTGGACTTCCTCGTGGCCGAGCTGGAGCACACCGGACTCACCGGCCCGTTGAACTACTACCGGACCGTCGATCTGAACTGGGAGGTCCTCGGCGAGTACCAGGACAGGCCGGTGACCGTGCCCGCGCTCTTCATCGGAGGAGACCGCGACGTGACGACGATCTGGAGCCAGGAGGCGATCGCCCGGATCGGGGAGAAGGTCCACGACCTGCGAGGATCGGTGATCCTTGCCGACTGCGGGCACTGGATCCAGCAGGAACAGCCTGAGGCGGTCAACAGGGAGATCCTCGGCTTCCTCGACAGTCTCTGATCCGGGAAGGGGCACCTGGCCGGGCTGGGTGGCGGCGGTGAGGGTCGTCGTCGCCCAGCCCCTCGGACGCGCAACCGCCCTGGGCGGAAAACGGGGAAGGTGCTCGCACACACCTTTGCCCGTACATTTTGGGTTATGGGAACCGACGCCCATGTCTTCCTTCGAGAGCTCGCCCGAGGGCTCCGGCCCCGATCGGACCAGCTGACCCAAGTGGTGCTACAGCGCTTGCGCAGCGAGCTTCCCGAGGTGTGGAAGTACGAGGACATCGCCGCTCTGGCGCCGGCGGGTCTGTCCGAGCATGTCGACACCGTTCTGGACTTTCTTGAGGGCGGCCGTGAACTGTCCGAGGTCACGACGCCGCCCGCGGCCATCGACTTCGCTTGCCGACTCGCTGAGCACGGGGTGCAGATCAGTGAGCTCCTGCGCGTCTACCGGCTCGTGCACGCGGGTCTGCTTCAGCTGCTCTATGAGGAGACGGGCCGTCTCACCAAGGACCCTGAGCTGATCAACGCGGTGACGATCGCACTCAGTGCGATGGGTTTCGAGTATGTCGATCGCACCTCGCAACAGGCGGTCACGGCGTACCAGAGGGCGCGCGACCGATGGTTGCAGCGGCGGCTGACCCTGATCAATGAGGCCGGCACACGGATCGGGACGACCCTGGACACCGCCCGCACCGCTCAGGAACTGGCGGATGTCGGCACTACCCACTTCGCCGACCTCGTCACCGTCGATCTTCTCGCCGCCGCCCTCCATGGGGAAGAGACGCACCCAGCAGACGATCCGCCGGTACTCCGTCGGATCGCACGATCCGTCTCCGACGGAGGCCCGGTCTCCCTAGTCGGCCCAGGGCCGACGCACGCGTACGAGGACGGGTCGGAGCCAGCGCTCGTGCTGGCCACCGGGCAACCCCTCCGGCTCGGCATCAAGGCCTCCGACGCGCCGACATGGCTGAAGGTGGACGCGGACCTTGCGGGCACCTCGGGCGCGGACGGCTTTCACTCCGTGCTCCTGGTCCCGCTGTGGGCCCGCGGAAATCCGCTCGGGCTGGCACAGTTCTGCCGCCGTCGAACGACGGATCCGTTCGACGACGACGATCTGCTCCTCGCCCAGGAGATCTCCTCCAGAGCGGCGGTAAACATCGACAACGCCCGTCGCTACACCCAGGAGCGTTCCACCGCGCTCACTCTCCAGCGCAGCCTGCTGCCGCAGCACGCGCCGGAGGAGCCCGCCGTCGAGACGGCCTCCCGGTACCTGCCCAGCGGATCCCGAGCGGGCGTGGGCGGTGACTGGTACGACGTGATCCCCCTCTCGGGAGCCCGCGTCGCGCTGGTCGTGGGCGATGTGGTGGGCCGCGGCCTCCAGGCTTCGGCCACCATGGGCCGTCTGCGCACGGCCGTCCGCACGCTTGCGGACATCGACCTGACCCCCGACGAGCTGCTGACACACCTCGATGACGTGGTCATCCGGATGCAGCGCACCGAGCAACGGGAGATGGACGAGATCAGCGCCACGTGTCTGTACGCGGTCTACGACCCGGTCTCCCGGGTGTGTTCCCTGGCCAGCGCCGGACACGTTCTGCCGGCCATGGTGACTCCCGGCGAGGCGGGAGCCGGCCGAGCGGTCGACTTTCCGGATCTGCCGATCGGTCCGCCACTCGGCCTCGGCGGACTCCCCTTCGAAACCGCCCAGGTCGAACTGCCACAGGGCAGTCTTCTGGTGCTCTACACCGACGGCCTCATCGAAAGCCGCGCTCGCGACGTGGATGCCTCTCTCGCGGTGCTGTCCGACGTTCTCGCCCGGGCACCCGCCTCGCTCGAGGAGACCTGCGACGGACTGCTCGAGGCACTGCTGCCCAGCCGCCCCGCCGATGACGTCGCTCTTCTCGTGGCACGAACCCGAGCGCTGGACGCCGACCACGTCGCCACACTGGATCTTCCCTCCGATCCGGCCGTGGTGTGTGAGGCGCGTGCCTTCGCATCCGAGCGGCTGGCCGCCTGGGGGCTGGAGGACATGGCCTTCACCACGGAGCTCGTGGTCAGCGAGCTGGTGACGAACGCCATCCGTTATGGCAGGAGCCCCATCCAACTGCGGATGATTTTCCAGTCCACCGTGACATGCGAGGTGTCCGACGCGAGCGGCACTGCCCCGCACCTGCGCCGTGCCCGGACCTTCGACGAGGGCGGCCGTGGACTGTTCCTGGTCGCTCAGCTCAGCGAGCACTGGGGCACGAGGCACAACCGCGAGGGCAAGGTCATCTGGGCGGAACAGTTGATTACGCCCGCCGATGCCGCCTGACTTCATGACGTCGGCGGCAGGCAGGGTACGCGGTGAAGGTCAGGAAACCGCCGCGTGGGCAGACCGCAGCGAGACCTTGTCGATCTTTCCGACCGCGTTCTTCGCGATGGCGTCCACCACGAAGAACGCGGTCGGACGCTTGTAGCCGGTGAGGCTGCGGGCGCAGAGCGCCTTGAGCGTCGCCGTATCGACAGTGACCCCGGGGCGCGGCTGGACGTAGGCGACGACCACCTCTCCCCACTTCTCGTCCGGCACGCCGATCACGGCGGCTTCCAGCACCGACGGGTCGCCCACGAGTACGTCCTCGATCTCCTTGGGGTAGATGTTCTCCCCACCACGGATGATCATGTCCTTCGAGCGCCCGACCAGCGTCAGATAGCCCTCGGCGTCGAGGTGACCCACATCGCCCGTGTGCAACCAGCCGTCGACGATGACCCTGGCCGTTTCGTCCGGACGGCCGAGGTACCCGCGCATGACGTTGGGGCCCTTCACGAGGACCTCACCGTCCGCGCCCGGCGCCACCTCGGTACCGTCGGCGTCGACGATCCGGATCTCCTGGCCGGGGAAGGGAAGCCCCACGGTGCCGGCGCGTCGCGGCCCGGCCACGGGGTTGATGGTGGAGCCGCAGGTTGCTTCGGACAGGCCGTACCCCTCGACCAGAGGGAACCGGTACCGGGCCTCGAAACGGGTCAGCAGCTCGGCCGAGGCAGGGGCGGCGCCGCAGACCCCGAACCTCAGCGAGGAAGTGTCGGGCCGAACGTCGTCCGGGAGCGCGGCGAGCATGCCGTAGATCGTCGGCACCGCGCTGAAGAAGGTCGGGCGCTCCTGCTCGACGAGGTCGAAGAAGCCGCGCGGATCGAACCGGCGGCCCGCGATGACGACGCTCGCGCCCACGAGCAGAGGAGTCAGGATGCTGACCACGATGCCGTTGACGTGGAAGAGCGGCAGGATCAGCAGGCACCGGTCCGCCGGTCCGAGCTCCAACGACAGGCGCCCCATCTCGACCATGGCGTCGATGTTGGCGTGGTCGAGCATCACGCCCTTCGGCACCCCGGTGGTGCCGCTGGTGTAGATGAGAAGGGCCAGCGCGGACGAGTCCGCATGCGGCGCGTGATCCGCCCCCACCGCTTCTTCGTACAGCGCGCCGATGGCGAGGACGGCAGGACCGTCGGTGACGGGCGCCGCGCGGTCCTCGACCACCAGCAGGCGCGCACCCGAGTCCGTCAGCTGCCGGTCCACCTCGACGTCGGTCATGCTCGGGTTGACCGGCGTGATGGTGGCGCCGATCCGCCAGGCGGCGAACAGCAGCAGGACGAACTCGAGGCGGTTCGTCAGCTTGAGTGCCACGACGTCGCCGGGACCGATCCCGAGGTCCTGGAGCTGACGCGCTGCCGCACGGACGCGATCCAGCAACTGGGTGTTGGTGAGCGACTGGCGCCCGTCCGAGACCGCTGGCCCATCGGGGTCGAGAGCGGCGCGACGGTCGGGCAGAGAAGCGAAGTTCATGTCGGGCGTACCTGTCTCGGTGTGATGAGGTCCGGTCAAGGAGTTGAAGCGGCGGGCGCCGGGTGCAGCTGGCGGGTGAGGAACTCGACCTGGTCACGGACCAGTTCCTCGAAGGTCTCGCCGGTGTAGAAGTCGAAGTGGCCGGCGTCGTACCTCTTGATCTCCCCCCTGGGCGCGGTGCGCGCGTACTTGAGGGTCTCGGCGGGAGGCGTGACGGAGTCGGTGTTGCTGACGCAGAAGAGGATCGGGACTGTGACCTTCTTCGCCGCGCGCCCCGGCCGGTAGGCGGCGATGGTCGGAATGACCCGTGCCGCCACCTCGTTGCGGAACTTCGTCCCCGGCGGCTGCAGCGCCTCGTAGCCGGGCAGCGCGTCCGCAGCGTTCATGAGGGCCGGCGAACCGGGGGCCGCGGCGATGGGGACCATCGCGGGGGCCTTGCCGAGCACCCTGGTCGCCAGATCGCGAGCGAGCACGGGCGTGATCCTGAGTGAGGCGACCGGGCCCAGCGCGAGCGCGGAGGCGAGGCCGTCGGTGAACGGGCACTGGGCCACGGCCGCGCGCAGTTCGGGATGGCATGCGGCGACGGTGATGGCGTGGCCACCGCCGAAGGAGCTGCCCCACACCGCGATACGGGTGCGGTCGACGTCACGGCGGGCCTTGACGTAGGCGAGGGCAGCGTCCCAGTCGGCGAGTTGACGCTTGATCGACAGGAGCTGGCGCGGGTGGCCGCCGCTGTCGCCGAAGTGCCGGTAGGTGAAGGCCACGGCGGCGATGCCGGCCTGCGCGAAGCGCTCGGCGAAGGCGTCCAGGCGCATCTCACGGGTGGCACCCAGGCCGTGCCCGAGAACGACGACGGGCGGGGACGTGACGCCCGTGGGGAGGTAGAGCCAGCCGGCGCACGAGCTGTCGCCGGAGGGGAACGTGATGTCGTGACGGGTGAAGGAGTGTGCGGTGCTCATCGTCGGCTCACCGTCCTTTCGTTGAGCGGGGTGTGTGGACGCTGCCCGAGGCGAGCGCCTGCGCGTAGGTGTCCGGTTCGTACAGCGGGAGCTCGCCGTTGACGTCCGTCGTCTTCATGTAGCTGAGCATCCCGTCCTGGCCGTTCGGCGTCTTGACCTGGACGAAGAACTCGGCGCGTTCGACGTGCAGGCCCTCCTCCAGCGACATCGAGCCGCCGAAGTACACCGACCTCTTGGCGGCCGCGACCGACGCCTTCGACCGCTTCCCGAAGTGTTCGGCGAGTTCGACCGCCTGCGCGACGACCTTGTCCTGCGGAACGATCTTGTCGACCGCCCCGTTGGCGAGAGCCTCCTCGGGCGTGAACGGCTTGCCCTCGAGGATCGCGGCCAGGGACCGGTGGGTGCCGATCAGGCGGGTCAGCCGCTGGGTGCCGCCGCCACCCGGGATGATGCCGAGGAGGATTTCCGGCTGGCCGATGAAGAAGTCCCCGTCGGCCATGACCCGCAGATCGCAGGCCCAGGCGAACTCGGCGCCGAGGCCGAGAGCCGATCCGTTGAGGGCTGCGACGAAGAGGACACCGCTGCTGTTCATCCGGAGGAAGGCCCTGTGGATGTGCTCAAGCTGGAGGGCTCCCCGCATGGGGGTCCTGCTCATGAGGGCACTCAGGACACGGGACCGGTCCACGTACTTCGCCACGCGGACCGCGGCGGCGGCACCGCGCCGGCCGAGCCTGGGACCTGCGTCGCCCTCTTCCTGAAGCCACCGGACCGCGGCATGGCTGACGAACCGCTCGGGATGTGCTCCCGTGAACACGACCGCGCGGACGTTCGGATCACGGTCGACCCGGGTCACCAGCTTGTGCAGCTTGTTGGCGATGTCGAGGCCGAACAGCTGGTGCGGGCCGCCGTCGACCCGGACGATCAGGACGGCTCCGCGGTCCTCGATCTCCAGATGACCCTTGTCTTGGTATGGCATGGATTCTGCTCCCGGGCTGAGTTCATGGGGAGTGGAAAGCGCGTGGGGGAGGGGGTGCCGGCGCCAGGAATTTGGGACAGTGCGCGAAGGCGCGTACAGGGATGGGCGCCCGTGTGCGAAACGGCACATCACTCGTGATGTGTACCATTGCCGTGCCGAGTTAGATAACCAAGTTATTTCAGGCGTGTCAACGGTAGAGGCGGGAGAAACATGGCAGGGCGGGCGAGACTCGACGACGCACCGGAGCGGCTTGTACAGGCCGCCATCGGTCTGCTGGCCGAACAGGGTCCGTCGGCCGTCAAGGCGCGCACGGTGGCGTCCGCGAGCGGACTCTCGACGATGGTGGTGTACAGCCACTTCGGTGGGATCCCCGAACTGATGCGAGCCGTCGCCGACCATGGGTTCAAGGAGCTCAGCGCGGCGTTCGCCCGAGTGCCGGTGACCGAGGATCCGATTGCGGATCTCTTCGCCCTGGCCTTGACCTGCCGCCGAGTGGCGCGCGAGAACCCGCACCTCTACGACCTGATGTTCGGGCTGTCCACTCGTGCGACCTACCGGCCGCTGTCGGACGCGGACCTTCGTTTCAGCGGCCATTCCCCGGCCTTCCGAGAAGCCCACACCCTCGTCACCGCGGCGTGCGAACGGCTCGTGGACTCCGGCAGGGTCGAGCGGCAGGAACCCGAGGTCATCGCCGCTCAGTTGTGGAGTCTGGTCCATGGATACATCACCCTCGAGTTGGCCGAGCACTTCGTCGAGTTCGAGGACGCCGTGGTCGAGGTCATGCTGCCGATGGGCGTGAACTTCTCTGTCGGGTTGGGGGACGAGCGGGAACGTGCCGAGGCCTCGCACGAGGCCGGCGCGCGCCTTTACGAGTCGATCGCTCACGACCGGTGAAAGCCGGGCGGTCGGAAGACTGCCCCATCCGCGGCTAGGACGACTTGGTCTCCGCAGCGGGCGCGTCGGTGCCTGGCGTGAGTTGGTCATGCCTCCCCAGCGCCGCGACCTCCCGTTCGAGGGACGGAACCGCACGGGCCGCGAAGCGCCTCGCCCAGGGCCAGGCCAGTGGTGAATTCAGCGCGGCCTTCGCCCAGTTGGCCACGACGACGGCGCGCGGGACGTACACGCGGCTGCGTCGCCGCACGAGCCCGTCGACGATCGCGGCCGCCGCCCGGTCGGCGCTCGTGGTGACGTTGCCCGGATAGGGCAGCCGGTTTCGCAGGCCCTGGAAGGACGGGAGATCCGCCTCGGCGCCACGTACGAGGTCCGTGTCGATCCAGGAGGGGTGCACCAGGCCGACCGTGACCCCGAGGTGTGCCACCTCCTGGCGGTAGGTCAGGGCGAGCAGCTCGGCGGCGGCCTTGCTCGCTCCGTACGAGGCCATCGCGGCCAGCGGCATGAACGACAGTGCGGACGCCACGACCAGCACATGGCCCCGGCTGCGCTCCAGGTGGGGTGTCGCGTACTTGAGGGTGCGGAAGACGCCGTTCAGATTGATGTCCAGGACCCGTTCGAACGACGCCTCGTCGGTCTGCCGAACCGTCCCGTACGCCACGACACCGGCGTTGGCGACGACGAGATCGATGCCGCCCATGACCTCCGCGGCCTGATCGATGGCCAACCGGAGCGCGGTGCCGTCGCGTACATCGGCCTCACGCCAGAAGGCGGTGGGGCCCAGATCGCGGGCGAGGTCACGCAGGCGATCCGGCTCCAGTCCGATCAGGGTCACCTCGGCGCCTCGGGCGGCGGCCAGGCGGGCCACCTTCTCGCCGATGCCGCGTGCGGCTCCGGTGACAACCAGCCTTCTGCCCAGCAAGTCACGTTTCATGGCGGCAACATAACTTCGTTATTTAGGGAGCGCAAGATGTCGCACGCATGAACTGCCGCCGATCCACCTGCTGGGTCTCATGACTGGACGAACCTATGCTTGCGGCCATGAGGCGGACATCCTTTGCGCAGTGGCCCTGCTCGATCGCCCGGACCATGGACCTGCTCGGGGACTGGTGGACGCCGTTGGTGCTGCGTGAGGCGTTCTACGGGATCCGGCGGTTCGACGCGTTCCAGGCATCGCTGGGGGTCGCTCGCAACACGCTGACGGACCGGCTGCGCCGGCTGGTTGAGGAGGGGCTGCTGGAGAAGCGGCCGTACCAGACGGAGCCGGTTCGGTACGACTATGTGCTCACCGAGAAGGGCCGCGACTTCTACGGCGTCCTGCTGGTGATGAACCGGTGGGGGGACCGCTGGCTGGCCGGTGAAGCGGGCCCGCCGGTGGCCATGCGTCACGAGGTGTGCGGGCAGGAGACCCATGCCGAGGTGGTGTGTGCCTCCTGCGGCGAGCCGATGACCGCGGAGAACACCCGCCCCCGGATAGGGCCCGGCTATCCGCCGCACCTGGCCGAGCGGCCGGATGTACGGGAGCGTTTCGCGGACTGACCCAGTAGCTCCGCGTGGATGGTTTCCACCCTTGACATGTGAGTCTATCTACGCAACTTTACTGGTCAGTACGTCCCAGAGAGTTCTCGGATGAGGCAGGGAGGCCGCAGGATCATGGAGTGGACGGGCGCGCGCTATGCGGACAAACCGACGGTGGAGGTCCACACCTGGATCGCCGCCCCGCCGGACGAGGTCTGGACGCTGGTGTCCGACATCGAGCTGATGCCGCGTATGAGCTCCGAGTTGCAGTCGGTGACATGGCTGGACGGCCGGAGTTGCCCCGCGCTGGGTGCCCGGTTCGTCGGTCGGAGCAGGCACGAGGCGCTGGGGGAGTGGGCCACCACCTCTTCCATCGTCGAGTACGAGCCGTCGAAGGTGCTTGCCTGGGCGGTCGAGGACCCGCAACATCCCACCGCCGTCTGGCGGTTCACCCTGGAGCCGCAGGACGGCGGCACGCTGCTGCGGGAGTGGATGCAGATGGGGCCGGCCCGCTCGGGCCTCTCCTTCGCCATCGACAGCATGCCGGAGAAGGAGCAGAAGATCGTCTTCGTGCGCATGCGGGAGTTCGAGGCCAACATGACCGTCACCCTCGAAGAGATCAAGAAGCTGGCCGAGGAAGCCTCGACCGCGGGCGAGGCGAGTCTGTGATGCGCACCTCCACCACGATCGAAGCCTCCGGTGGCGACTGGCGGGAGATCGTCGCCTATGTCACCGAGGCGGAGAAGCTCGGTCTGGACATCTGCTGGGTGGCGGAGGCGTGGGGCTCGGAGGCGCCCTCGCCGTTGGGCTACCTTGCGGCGAAGACCGAGCGCATGCTCCTCGGATCCGGAATCATGCAGCTCGGCACCCGCACGCCGATGGCCATCGCCCGCGCCGCGATCACGCTGTCTCAGATCTCCCAGGGGCGGTTCCTTCTCGGGCTTGGTCCCTCCGGGCCGCAGGTGATCGAAGGGCTGCACGGAGTGCCGTTCGACCGTCCGCTGTCACGGATGTGCGAGACCGTCGAGATCGTGCGCCAGGCGGCCTCGGGGGTGAAGGTCTCCCACTCCGGGCGCGAATTCCACATCCCGCTGCCGGGCGGGGACGGCAAGCCCATGCGCCTGTCCATGCGCGCCGAGTACGACATCCCCGTCTACCTGGCCACTCTCTCGCCGAAGATGCTGCACCTGACCGGTGAGATCGCCGACGGCTGGCTGGGCACCAGTTTCGTTCCCGAGGGCGCCAAGGAGGCGTACTTCGACCACCTCGACCGGGGCCTGGCCAACGCCGGTCGCACGCGCGCCGACCTCGACATCTGCCAGGGCGCCGAGGTCGCCTTCGCCGACGACGAGGACGCACTGAGCGCGATGGTGGCCGGACGCAAGAAGGAGCTGGCCTTCAGCCTCGGCGGAATGGGCTCCGCGACCACGAACTTCTACAACAACGCCTACAGCCGCCAGGGTTGGGCCAAGGTGGCGGCCGAAGTCCGCACGCGTTGGCAGGCCGGCGACCGGGACGGTGCGACCGCTCTGGTCACCGACGAGATGGTGCTGGCGACCACCTTGATCGGAACCGAGGACATGGTGCGCGAGCGGCTGCGCGTGTGGCGCGACGCCGGCGTCGACACCGTTCGTTTCTATCCGGCAGGCGAGACCCTCGACGATCGACTCAACACCCTGGGCCGGGCCATCGACCTGGTCCGCGGTATCGAGGCCGAGGCGGCACGATAACGACGCGGCCTCGCCGACAGGAGGCGGGGCGCTACGCGGCGACGCTCTCCGTGCGGTCCCATTTCAGGTCAACCGTGGGCGCCGACGCCTTCTGCCGCCAGGCCTGACATCAGCAGGGTGATCGCGCGGAACGTCCTGGTCAGTGCGTCCTCCCGGTCCGCCGCGGCGGCGATGATCTGGTTGCCCTCGCACAGGGCTGCCAAGAGCAGTCGGGCGACAGTGGCGACAGGGACATCCGGTTGCAGGTCGCCGCGTTCGGCCAGAACGGCCAGGAGCCGTTCGATCGGCGGTTGGGCGACGGTTTCGTTGATGTGCCGGTACTGCTCGCCCAGGACCGAGGGTGCCTGGGCCATCAGCTCACGGTGCAGTGGGTCGTCGATGGTCCGGCGCAGGAAGGCGTGCGTGAGGCCGACCACCGCGGTCATGGCGGGCTCGTCCGGCGTGGCCCGGATCGCCTCGGACGTCGCGTCGCCCAGAACCCCGACCTGCTGAATGAGCTCCGTGTAGAGCTCGGCGAACATCGCCTTCTTGTCCGGGAAGTGGTGATAGAAGGTGCCCTTGCTCACCAGCGCCGCCCCGGTGATGGCCTCGACCGACGTGTCCGCGAACCCGTTGTCGACGAACAGTTTGCGCGCGGTCGCCACCAGGTCCGTCCGCGTCTGCTCCGCGTACATCTGGCGTCGGTTTGGCCCTCTCATGTGTGCCATTGTATATTCAATGACCCGAAGTCAATGAATGACTCGTGGTCAATCGATGGTCGTCATGACAAGGCCCTCCGGGAAGGCAGGCGGAGCCGTGGAGAAGCGCAGGATCGTGTTGCTCGGCGCGACGGGATACACCGGACAGCGAGTGCTTCGGGAACTGCTCGCACGAGGCGAGAAGCCGACCTTGGTCGGGCGAAGCCGAACCAGGATGCTGGCTCTGGCCGACCAGTTCGAGGCAGAGCTGCCGGTGGCAGAGGTGGACGTCACGTCGGCGTCCGACCTCACGCGCCTCCTGGAGCCCAGCGACGTGGTCCTGTCCACCGTCGGGCCGTTCATGCAGCTCGGTATGGCCACCGTCACGGCTGCCGCGCGGGCAGGAGCCCACTACTTCGACTCCACGGGAGAGGGGCCCTTCGCCCGTCGCGTCCTTGATGAGCTGGACTCCGTCGCTGCCGCCCGGGGAGCGACCCTTGTGCCGGCGTTCGGCTATGACTACGTGCCGGGCAATCTCGCCGGCGCGCTGGCTCTGGACCAGGCGGGCGAGCGCGCACGCCATGTCGAGATCGGCTACTTCATCACCCGCTCGGGACACGGGGACGAACTGCTCTACCGGAGCACCCTGCGGGACTCCTACACCCTGACCACGGCAGGCACGCGGCAGACGCTGGTCGCCGCGGCGGCCGAAGAGGGCTTCGCCTACCGTCCCGCACGTCCCGGGCAGCCTTCCCGACTGATCGGCGAACGTGCTGCCAAGCGTGTGCGCACAAGTCGCTACGCCGGTGTGAAGCGTTCGGTCATGACCGTCCCGGGCACCGAGCATCTCGGACTCCCGGCGGTCTTTCCCCGGTTGGAGAGTGTCGAGGTGGGTCTGGGCTGGCTCGGGCGGTGGACCCGTCCGATACAGATCGCCGCAACGCTCCAGGCGCCCTTGCTGCGGTCGGCGAAGGTGCGGGCCGCGCTGGCGCGATGGTCCGAGCGGCTCCCGGGAGCCCACCGCGAACCGGATCTCGACGGCCGTTCCCTGGTGATCGCCGTGGCGCGTGACGGGCACGGTCGTCTCCTGGCCACGACAGCCCTGACCGGGCCGGACCCGTACGAGATGACGGGATCTCTTCTGGCATGGGGCGCCATGTACGCGGCGGCCCCGGATGCCGTGCTCCAACCTGGCGTGCACGGACCGGTCGCGGCCTTCGGGCTCGACACCCTCAGGCGCGGTGTCACCGAGGCCGGCGTGCAGGAAGTCGACGAGGTGTCGGCGCGCCGTCGCTGATTGCCGCGCGGGCATAGATCATGACATCGGGGCGCTGAAGCAGACGTCCAGCGGACTGCCTGCGGTTTCCCTGAGGCCGGCAGTGGCGGAAACCACCGCTGTCGGGTTGAAGAACAGGTTGTTCGATCGGGAGCCGGCCGGTCCCTCGCGGGGAACCGGCCGCCCCAGCGGAAAGGAACCTTCCATGGATGAACAGGGCGAGCGCTTCGACGTCGTCGTACTCGGCGCAGGCCCCGGCGGCTATGTCGCCGCCATCCGGGCCGCTCAACTGGGCAAGCGCGTGGCGGTCGTCGAGGAGAAGTACTGGGGCGGCGTCTGTCTGAACGTGGGCTGTATCCCCACCAAGGCCCTGTTGCGCAACGCCGAGCTGGCGCACATCTTCACGCGTGAGGCGAAGACCTTCGGCATCAAGGTCGACGGGCAGGTCTCCTTCGACTACGGGGAGGCCTTCCGCCGCAGTCGGAAGGTCGCGGACGGCCGGGTCAAGGGCGTCCACTACCTGATGAAGAAGAACAAGATCACGGAGATCAGCGGCCGCGGCACGTTCCTGGACCCGCACACGCTCCAGGTCGCCGACTACGACGGCAACATCCGCACCATCGGCTTCGACGACTGCATCATCGCCACCGGCGCCACCCCCAAGCTGCTGCCGGGCACCCGCCGTACCTCGCGGGTGGTGACGTTCGAGGAGCAGATCCTCGCCGAGGACCTGCCGCAGTCCATCGTGATCGCGGGCGCCGGCGCGATCGGCATCGAATTCGCCTACGTCCTGAACAACTACGGTGTGAAGGTCACCGTCGTGGAGTTCCTGGACCGCGTGGCACCGCTGGAGGATGCCGAGGTCTCCGCCGAACTTGCCAAGCAGTACCGCAAGTTGGGCATCGACGTCCTCACCTCCACACGGGTCGAGTCGATCGACGAGTCCGGCCCGCAGGTACGGGTCACGGTCACAGGAAAGGACGGCGCCCAGCAGGTCCTGGAGGCCGACAAGGTCCTCCAGGCGATCGGGTTCGCACCGAACGTCACCGGCTACGGCCTGGAGAACACCGGCGTGACCCTCACCGAGCGCGGCGCGATCGACGTGGACGGCCGCTGCCGCACCTCCGTCCCGCACATCTATGCCATCGGTGACGTCACCGCGAAGCTGATGCTCGCGCACGCCGCCGAGGCGATGGGCGTGATCGCCGCCGAAACCCTCGCGGACGCGGAGACGATGGAGCTGGACTACGCGATGATTCCGCGCGCCACCTACTGCCAGCCCCAGATCGCCAGCTTCGGCTATACCGAGGCGCAGGCGAGGGAGAAGGGCTACGACGTCCAGGTCGCCAAGTTCCCGTTCACGGCGAACGCCAAGGCTCACGGCCTCGGTGATGCGACCGGCTTCGTGAAGCTGATCAGCGACGCCAAGTACGGCGAGCTCCTCGGCGGCCACCTGATCGGCCCGGACGTCACGGAGCTGCTCCCGGAGCTGACCCTGGCGCAGCAGTGGGACCTCACCGTGCATGAAGTCGCCCGCAACGTTCACGCCCACCCCACCCTCGGCGAGGCAGTCAAGGAAGCCGTCCACGGCCTCGCAGGCCACATGATCAACATGTAGTGAGGCGACAGGAAGACCCCCTGGCACTCGGATCGGTTGCGCAACCTCAAGCTGCTATGGGGGTCCTGCCCCCGTACGTCATGGGACCGGGCGCCGGACGGCGTCCATCAGCAGGTCGAGCATGCGGCACAACTGTTCGCGTCCGCCTGCCAGTGAGGTCGTGGTGAACATACCGACGAGGGTGACGACTATGTCGTCGGCGCGGACATCGTCGCGCAGCGTCCCGGCGGTTGTCCCGGCATTGAGGATGCCTTGCACCGCAGCGCAGAGCTGTTCGCGTGCCTGCGATGCGGTCGCGATGTCGGACGCGAGAACCGCACGTAGCGCGTCCGCCGTCTCTCGTTTCGTACTCGCATAGTCGGCGAAGCGGTCCATCCAGCTGCGCAGTGCCTGGGCCGGCTCCTTCGCGTCGAGGAGGGCCTCGGCGTCGGCGCACAACTGGGCCAGCTCCTGCTGGTAGATCGCTTCTATCAGTGCCTCTCGGGTGGGGAAGTGCCGGTAGAGAGTGGCGATCCCTACACCGGTGTCCCGCGCGATCTGCTTCAGGGATACCGGCGCCTCGGATGCGAACGCGATGCGTGCGGCGTCGAGCAGACGGGAGCGGTTGCGTGCCGCGTCCGCACGGACAGGTTTGGGCGTGTCACGGCTCGACATCATTCGAAGGGACCTTCGGCTGCTCTGCGGCGAGAAGCGGAGGTGCTTCCGCCTTACTGGATTGATGGAAGGAGTCGACGGAGTTGCCGCCGTCCGGGTCTCATCCGGCCTCCAAAGCCATTAACTTATGATCGTAATATAAAGCGGTCTCGGCCGCAAGCGGGACCCGCCGTAGAGAGTCAGAGGAGCAGTCGTGCCTCCAGCGCCGTACGCTCCTCCGCTCGCGGGCCGCGTCGGCGGTCTGGGCGTCAGGGAGGGGGCGGCACCGCGTGAGCAGCCCGAGTCGCGCCTAGGCTCGCAGGCTTGCCTGCTCGCGGGTGACGGTGTGCCCCAGGGGCTGTGCGCCGGCGAACGCGAGGATCTCGTCTCGGACAAGGTCGCCCATGCGTTGGTTCTCCGTGCCCACCGAGCCGGCCGAGTGCCCGGTGAGCATCACGTTCGCCAGATCGAACAGCGGAGATTCGGACTCTGGTGGTTCGGGCCAGGTCACGTCCAGGACGGCCAGCACATCGGGACGCTGTCCGGGCACCGAGACCAGAGCCGCTTCATCGACGACCGCACCGCGCGAGGTGTTGAGGACACCGCTCCGGGGCGCAATCGAGCCAACAGGTCTGCCGTGATCAGCTGATCGGTCACCCCGGCAATGAGCGGTGTGTGGACACTCACGATGGCGCTCTCGGTGAAGATCTCTTCCAGGTCCGCCGCGCGCCGCACTCCGGCCGCCGCGAGGTCGGCGTCGTCCACGAACGGGTCCCACACGACGACGTCGGCGTCGTCCACGAACGGGTCCCACACGACGACGTCGGCGTCGAACCGGGCAAGCCGCTCGCGCACCTTTCGAGCGGTGTCGGTGGTGAAGGGAGGATCGACGTCCTGCTCGAACCGTTCCCCGACGCAGTGGTCCGTGCGGCGGCCGGGACCAAGGCCCACATGGCCGTCCAGACCACCGCGGAGTCCTGTGCGGAGTTCTGTCACGCGCTGTTCCCGGCCGGATACCGACGGCTTCCGTCGACGCGCGGGTCGTCGGGGAGGGGGGACCGGGCCTGGGGGGCACGCGCTCATCCCCGTCGAGGTCGTTCACAGCGACAGCGACGACACGACCGTGCTCCGGGTGCCGAGCCCGAAGCCGGCAGGGCCCGGTGACGTGGTCTACAACGGCGTGCACCTCTCGCTCGCGGAATCCGCGAGCGAGAGGTGGCGACGCGTGGCGCTCCACTCTCGGCCAAGTGGGGGCACCCGGAGCGGAGTTCGTGGTGGCCGGTCACGAAGACACCACCCGACCCGGACGGCCCGGTCAACATCGGCCGCGCACGGCGCTACCTCGACGACGTGGACCGGCATTTGAGGAGCTCCACCACGCCGATGGAGTTCTTCCAGGGAATGACGAGTCTCCACCTCCAGCGCATCCACCCGGGCGTGCTGTTGTCCGGAGCCCAGAGCCTGCTGTCCGGCAACTCGGCTCAGTAGTACCGCCCCCGTGTACCGCCCCGAGGTGTTGGCCCGACGGCCAGCCATGGAGGAGTATTTTACCTGTAGGTCAAGAATACTGTTAGGATCTCGCTCATGGGAAGGCCCAAACAGTTCGACCCGGACGTGGCGGTCGAGCAGGCGATGCAGGTGTTCTGGCGTCAGGGTTACGGCGCCACCACACCTCAATGCCTTGTCGACACCCTGGGTATCGGCAAGGGGAGCCTCTACAACGCCTTCGGTGGCAAGCGTCAGTTGTTCGACCTGGCGTTGCGCCGCTATCTGGACCTACAGAACTCCGCGGTGGCGGAGCTGCTGGAGGGTCCCGGGCCAGTGAAGGACCGGCTGCGCAGCGCATTGCTCTTCGTCGCTCAGGCGGACCTCGCCGACCCTGATCGCCGTGGCTGCCTGGCACTGAACACCGCGATCGAGTTCGGTCGCGGGGATGAATCCGTGACGGCGCAGGTGCGGGGCATGTTCGATCGAATCGAAGGCGCCTTCCGTGCGTTGGTGGAGGAGGGGCAGCGCGCCGGGGAGATCGACCCGGGGCGTGACGCGAAGGCCCTGGCCAGCCTGCTGCTGAACACCGTCAACGGCATGCGGCTCGCGGCCCGTGTCGACTCCGGGCCCGACCGCCTCCGCAGAGTGATCGACGCAACCATCGACCTTCTCTGACCCCTGTCGCGGGCGTGTATTCGTATTGACCGCGCTGTGCCCAAATTTTGTACCTAGAGTTCAAGAAAAGGATGACCATGAATCTCGACCTCGCCAACAAGACCGCTGTCGTGACCGGAGCGAGCCGGGGCATCGGACTGGCCACCGTCCAGGCGCTGACGGCGGAAGGGGTCCGCGTCCTCGGCGCCGCCCGTACGATCACCAGCGAACTCAAGGAGACCGGTGCCCGCACCGTGAGCGCCGACCTCAGCACCGCCGAGGGTGCGCGCACCCTGATCGACGCGGCCCTCGCGGAACTGGGCGGAATCGACCTGCTGGTCAACAACGTCGGCGGCGGCGACGACCTCGCCGTCAAGGGCTTCCTCGACACCGACGACGAGCAGTGGGCGTCCCTTCTCGACATCAACCTGCTCAGCACCGTCCGGGTCAGCCGGGCCGCCCTGCCCAGCCTCATCGAGCGCAAGGGCGTGATCGTCAACGTTTCCTCGGTCGTCGCGCACCTGCCGGGTCTCGGCCCCGTCGCCTACTCCACCGCCAAGGCGGCGCTCACCGCCCTCGGCAAGGTCCTGGCCGAGGAGTTCGGCCCCCAGGGCGTGCGCGTCAACACCGTCTCTCCCGGATTGGTGCACAGTTCCATCTACGACAGCCCGGAGAAGTTCGGCGGGCAGGTGGCAGCGGCCTTCGGTATGGACATCGCCTCCTTCGTCCAGCAGGCACCCGGAGCTCTCGGCATCACCACCGGTCGCCTGGTCGAGCCGAAGGAAGTCGCGGCCCTGATCACCTTCCTCCTTTCCGACGCCACCGCCAGCGTCACGGGCGCGGACTATCTGATCGACGGCGGGCAGCTCAAGGCCGTCTGACTGCGCGGGCCGCGGCAGTACGGGCACTTGGCGGGACGGTATTCGTTCCGGGTGTAGCCGCGACTCCAGCTCGGCGGGTCCGCCCCGCCGCATTCGGCAAGTGGCGCGTCGGTCGGGACGTTGCGCCCAGGCCGTGTCGTGCAGCACCGGCGGCCCGCGCGCCAGGTCAAGGCTCCGGCCGCTTCTGTGATGTCACAGCCGCTGCTGCGGCTCTCTCCCGCCTCCCTGTGGATGGGGGCGGAACACCGACCTTTGACAGTGTGGTCGTAATTCAAAAGACTCAGGAGTTAGCCATGACAGCAGAACGGCCAGTGGCGCTGGTGACGGGTGCGTCCTCGGGTATCGGCAAGGCGACAGCTCACGCGCTCGCCGAGGCGGGGTTCGACGTGGTCGGGACCAGCCGGAAGGCCTCGGGGGGCGCTTCTCGCGGTGGGGTGACGTTCCTCGCCCTCGACGTGACCAGCGACGACTCGGTCAACAGCGTCGTAAAGCAGGTGATTGAGCGGTTCGGGCGCCTCGACGTCCTGGTCAACAACGCCGGGATCGGCGCCAATGGCGCCGCCGAGGAAGTCTCCGTCTCGCTGGCGCAGCGCGTCTTCGATGTGAACGTCTTCGGTCTCATGCGCATGACCAAGGCCGTCCTGCCGCACATGCGCGACCGGGGACGCGGACGCATCATCAACATTTCCTCCGTGGGCGGGTTCGTCCCCAACCCCTTCATGGCCGTCTATGTCGCGACCAAGCATGCGGTCGAGGGCTACTCCGAGTCCCTGGACCACGAGGTCCGCGAGCAGGGCGTTCGGGTCCTGCGCGTCCAGCCCGGCCCCGTCAACACCCCGTTCGACGCGAACATGGTGGAGGCCGACACCCCTATGTCGCTGTACGCGCGGCAACGAGCCGTCTTCGACGAGGTGGTCGAGGAGCAGATGAGGAGCGGCGACGCCCCCGCCGTCATCGCCAAGGCGGTCGTTGCGGCAGCGACCGACCCGAAACCGAAGCTGAGTTATCCCGCGGGGGCGACCGCCGCACGGGTCAGTGTGCTGCGCCGCATCGTCCCTGCCCGGACGTTCGACAAGAGCGTGCGCAAACTCAACCGAATGAACGGTTGAGCCGCGGGCCGGGACCGCAACGCGACAACGGGCCTACGGGTTCGGCTGGACTTTGTGGCGAGTCGGAAGTGGCTGAGAGCGGCGCCCGGTCGGCCGGACAGTTGGCCGGGCGACCCACTGGTGTTCCTCGATCCACCTCGAGCACACTCGTTCTTCGAGCTTGGGAAGCAGTCGAGGGGCGGACCCTCAGTGGTCACGGAGGATCGTCCCCGGCGGGATCGCCGAGGTGGGCCCGTGCCCAGTCTCGGAGTTCATCCATGGCCGGGCCGATCGCCACCCCGGCCTGCGTCAAGTGGTAGCGCACGCGCAGTGGTGGCCCTTGGCTCACGTCGCGCACGACCAGGCCCGCCGTCACCAGTTGGGTCAGCCGGTCGGAGAGCATTCGCTCGCTGATGCCGGGAACAGCACGGCGCAAATCGGTGAAGTGCGCGGGGCCGCCGAGGAGTACGGCGATGAGTGGACCGCTCCAGCGCTTGCCCAGCAAGTCGAAGACACGTGTCGTCACCGCGTCCACACGGCGGCTCCTGACTTCTCCGCGCAGTTCGCCCGAGCTGTCACGCCCTTTCATGGCTTCTCTCTCGCCCCGGCCCTGCGGTCCTGGGTGCCCCCGACACTGATGGGGAATGCGGCATGGTGGCCTCACTTCTTCGCCTGGTGAGTAACCGACAGGCCGGTGCCACGGTCGCCGTCTGTATGGGTCGGATGGGGCGTCTGCGGGCGCGCGGGGCCCCAAGACGCGAGGGCGGTTCGGCGGAGGACCGCCGAACCGGTGGGCGATGAGTCGCCGCGGCAGGATCCGCGGCTCAGGCCGCGGGCACGGCGGGTTGGGTGACGCGGGAGGCGTCACCGCCCTGGACGGCGTCTCGGGCCTTGGCGGTCGCCTCGTGGGGCACTCCCAGAGGGATGGCGCTGACGTCGGACAGGCGTGCGAACTGCTTGGGGCTGAGTTGGACGTCCAGGGCGCCCAGGTAGTCGTCGAGCTGGCTGAGGTTGCGCGGGCCGATGATCGGGACGAACGGGGTGGAGGCCTGAGCGGCACGCTCACGAACCCAGGCCACCGCCACCTGGGCGGGCGTCGCGCCCGTTTCCTCGGCGATGGCCAGGACGGTGTCGATGACGGCGGTCTTCTGTTCGGTGTTCTCGGTGTGGATGACCGCCTTGAGATCGGTCAGCCGCCCCTCGTCGCTGCGGCGGTACTTGCCGGTGAGCAGTCCGCCGCCGAGCGGGGACCACAGCGCGGCGCCCAGTCCCAGGCTCTCGGCCATCGGCAGCAGCTCGCGGTCGGCGGTCCTCTCGACGAGGCTGTACTCGATCTGGATGCCCGCGACCGGTGCCCAGTTCTTGAGGTCCGCGAGGGTCGCGGCCCGGGAGACACGCCATGCCGGGAAGTTGGACAGGGCGGCGTGGAGGATCTTGCCGGAGCTGACCAGGTCGTCCAGTCCGCGCAGGATCTCCTCCATGGGCGTGAGGTCGTCGGGGAAGTGGACCCAGTACAGGTCGATGTAGTCGGTACCGAGTCGCTTCAGACTCGCCTCCAGAGAAGCGACCATGTTCTTGCGGCTGTTGCCCGTCCTGGAGATGCCGGGCTGCGGGCTCGCCCCGTTGGTGAACTTGGTCGCCAGGACGAAGTGGTCCCGGTCGGCGGCGACGAACTTGCCCACCAGCTCTTCCGACTCGCCGAACTGGTAGCCGTCCGCGGTGTCGAGGAACGTCCCGCCGGCCTCGGCGAACCTGTCGAACATCCGACGCGCTTCGTCCGGCTCCGCACCGGCACCCCAGCCGGTGCCGAAGTTCCCTGTGCCGAGCGCGTACTCGGAAACGCGCAGTCCTGTCCGTCGTCCGAAGGTCGTGTAACGCATCAGGTCTCCTAGGTGGTGGCATCGATAGGTGGGGTGGGGGTGGCGGGTCACGCGCGGGTCAGCACGAAGGCCCCGCGGGGCGACCAGAGGGGCACCGGGCGGGCCATGGATGGATGTGGCGCCGCGAACCACCTGCCCGCGCACCACGCGATGCCGGGCGGCTAAGTAAGGTGATCGGTCTACCTTTAAGGCTTCACCGTAGCTGGCCCACCGGCGTTTGTAAAACGATCGGTATCCTCAGAGCTATGACCGAATCTCACCCCGTACGCCGACGTCGGGGACGTGGCGCCCGGGAGCGGATCCTGGAAGCGGCGAGAGAACTGTTCACGGCGCAGGGGATCAACGCGACCGGGATGGCTCAGCTGTCGACCGTCGCCGAAGTGTCGAAACGCACTCTCTACGTGCACTTTCCCAGCAAGGATGAGCTCGTCCAGGCCTACCTGAAGTCCCTGGTCGACGTTCGCCCACCAGTCACCGAGGTGCCCGCCCAAACGGCACTGAGCCCGCGTGAGCAGCTCCTGGCCGTCTTCGACCAGAAGTCGCCGGAAACCACCGCACCGTTCCGGGGCTGCCCGTTCCTGAACGTCAGCGTCGAGGTACCCGACCCCGCGCATCCTGCCCATCAACTGGCCGCGGCGCACAAGAGGGGGTTCGCCCGCCGTCTGACGGACATCGCGCGGCAGGCTGGGGTCGCCGACCCGGAAACCCTCGGTGAGCAACTGGCTCTGCTCTTCGACGGCGCGGCCGCACGCGGCACCGCGCTCAACAGCAGCCACGCCTTCGCGTACGCGCGATCCATCGCAGAGTCGTTGATCGATGCGGCCCTTGTCGACGTTGGCCCGGCATCTCCGTGATGAGGCCCGCAACCTTCCTTGCGGAATCGCCACCATCCGTGACGGACGGCGAGGTGGGCCGACCGCCTAACCGAGCGTTTGGTCCGTTGCTTGGTGTTTGGTTCCGGGTCAGGTTCCACGCCAGTTCCGCGAAGACGAACTATGCGTCGAGCGCCGCCGCGGTGTTTCCACGTGCGGCCAGGTCACCTTCACCCAGCCGCATATGGCCTCCTCGTCGCGTCCGACGGCCCGTCTGGCCGGCACGTGGCAGGAGAAGCCATGCCTGATCAGCAGCCTGCGCACCCCTTGCAGGATGTAGCTCTTATGGAAACGCCGGCCGATCACGGTCTTCACCCGTGACAGTGTCCAGCGCTGGTCCGGCCAGCCGTGCGCCATCGGCCCCTTCGCCAACTCCGCCTCCAGCGTCGTGTCACTGCGACCCACTCGCTGTGCTCGCTTGTGGCGTGTGCTGTGGCACGGCTCTGGCTACCACTGGCATTTCTGCCGTTGTCCCTTTAGTTCGCAAACCGCAGCGTGGAGCGTATGAACGACACCATGCAGGCCATCAGCCGGGACGAGCTCGGCCGTCCCGAGGTCCTCAAGTTCGTTACCGTCCGCCGCAACCGCACCAATCCCGAGGGAACCCCTGGCGCGCGGATGTACTACAGGCAGAGCGCTTCGCTGAGGCTGCTCATCTCCGGTGGAACGCCTGCAGCTCGGGGACCCTGAACGAGGTGGGCCTGACCACCCTGTACGGCGGCGGGGCCGGACACACCGATTACCCGGTCCTGGCACGCGCTTGATCATGTGCCGGCGGGTTGCTTCCCCACCCAGGACGGGCGGCTCACCCTCCGCTCCTCATCCGCCGCACCGACCGGTGCGGCCTCACCACACCAGAAAGAACGCGAACATGCCCTCCCTCAACGGAACAGTCGTCCTCGTCACCGGAGCGAACGGCGGTATCGGAACTCACTTTGTCCACGAGGCCCTCGCCCGCGGCGCGGCCAAGGTCTACGCCACCGCCCGCACCCCCCGTACCTGGGACGATGAGCGCATCGTCCCCCTCACCCTCGATGTCACCGACCCCACGTCGATCGAGGCGGCCGTTGCCACTGCACCGGATGTCACCGCGCTCATCAACAACGCGGGCGCGAACCCGCCGAGTGCGAGTCTCCTGGACGTGGCCGAGGCGGACATTCGGGCGAACATGGAGACGAACTTCTTCGGACCCGTTTTCCTCGCCCGTGCCTTCGCGCCGATCCTCGCCGCCCAGCCGGAGTCGATCCTCGTCGACGTGCACTCCGTTGGCAGTTGGTACGCCTACGGTGGTATCTACAGCGCGTCCAAGGCCGCACTGTGGTCGGCCACCAATTCGCTGCGCCTCGAGCTCGCATCCAGGGGTGTCCACGTGTCGGGTGTGCACATGAGCTACGTCGACACCCGCATGGCGGCTCACGCCGACGGCCCCAAGATGCTGCCGGCAGAGCTCGTGGCGTCGGTCTTCAACGCCGTCGAGGCCGGCGAATACGAGGTCCTGGCCGACGAGTTGACCACACAGGTCAAGGCAGCTCTCAGCGGCCCGGTCGAGGCGCTGTACCCGGAGCTGCGCACGTTGAACGGCCAAGTCTGAACGCTCTACCGGCTGTCGTGTGTCGGAGCTCTTCGGGGGCCTCCGTCTCGGGTTCGCCGAGCGGGATCTCCGCGAGGTCCTCCCACGTCATCATCGTGGCCACGCTTTCAGCGGTGACCTCGGCCGGGGCGCCGCTGCCCTCGCCGATACAGGCAGTCACCGAGGGCCTGCCAGGAGCCCAAGCCTGGCCAGCGGCGTGGCCGCTTCCTGCACGTGGTCCAGGTTCAGCGGCTTGTGCGCGAAGGTTCGGGTCGGCGCGAGGGCGTACTGGCTGAAGGCGCCGTGGCACGGGGAAGGGCAGCATGTCGTACGCCTCGTCTCCCACCTGGTACAGGTCGAGGCTGCGGACGGCGTCACCTACCGCTACCGCCGCTTCGGTAAGCCCAACGAGACAACCTGCCGCTGGTGTGCCTGGTGCACCTCCGCGCCACGCTCGACAACTGGGACCCCGAACTCGTCCACACCTTCGCCGCCGAATGGGAGGTGATCCTGGTGGATCTCGCCGGCGTCGGCGGCTTCACCGGCACCACCCCCAACACCATCGAGGGGACGGCCTACAACGCCTTCGCGTTCCTCGACGCGATCAAGCTGGACTGCTACGACCTGCTCGGCCTCTCCATCGGCGGCTTCATCGCCCAGGAGATGGCACTCTTCCACGCCTGGCAGGTGCGCCGCCTGGTCCTGGCGGGCACCGCCCCCCTGTACACCGCGGGCGCCATCCGTGACACCGCCTTCCGTGACGCCCCCACGGCTGAGGGTCTGCTCACCCTGTTCTTCGAGAAGAGCGCCTCCAGCCAGGCCAAGGGCGTCGACTTCCTCAAGCGCCTGGACATGCGCACCGCCGAGCGGGACACCTCGTCCACCCTCGCCGTCCGCGACGCCCAGTTGATCGCGATCTCCGCCTGGGGTGTCCGCGACGAGACCCGCCTTCAGCGTCTGGCGTCCATCCAGCAGTCCGTCCTGGTCGCCAACGGTGACAACGACGAGATGGTCCCCACCGAGAACACCTATCTACTGGCCGAGCACCTGCCCAACGCGAAGCTGAGCATCTATCCCGACGCCGGCCACGGATTCCTCTTTCAGTACCCCGTCGAGTTCGGCACCGAGGTGAACGCCTTCCTCGGCAGCTGACGGCGCGAAGGCCTACGCGGCGGCCCGCCGTCCCGAGACGGTGGACCTGCCGGGCGTCATCCCGCTGCGGCTGAACGCTGTGGTCAGACTTCCGGGCTGCCTGCCGCCGGCTGGTCGCTGTTGCCGGGTGCCAGAGACGCGAGGATTTCCCCGCGGCAGACATCGAGGATTTCGTCAGCCAGCGGAGAACCGTCCGGGCACGCCCGCGACAACATGACCGCGCCGACCGAGTGGGCGAGCATGTCGATCACTGTGGCACGGACCGCGCGCTGATCCGCATCCCCCGGCGTATCAGTCGGGGCCTGGGCCTGAAGGGCCGTCAGCAGGCTCTCGATCCCTGCCGCGAACTCCTTTTTGATGTCCGTCGGCTGACGTGCGGCGTCACCGCCGAGGGCCGCGATGGTGCAGCCGTCACCGCGCCCCTCGCGGTGCTCCCGCGAGACGTAGTGTTCGACGAACTCGGCGGCGTCCAGATCCTCTGTCCGTGCCGCGGTCTGTGCGAGCCCGCTCGCGGACGCTTCGGCCATCAGGTCGGCCTTGGAGCTGAAGTGCTTGTAGAACCCGCCATGGGTGAACCCGGCGGCTGCCATCAGTTCTGCCACGCCGACGCCGTCGTAGCCACGCTCACGGAACAGCCTGGAGGCTGTCGCGACTATGTGGGCGCGGTTCTGCTCGGCCTGTGCCTTGGTGACCCGCATGTCCAGTCGTCCCTTCCTCCGCCGACGCTCTGCGCTCGCTGTCGAGTGTACATAGATGTCGATCGACATCAAAGTGATTGACTTTTTAGATTATGACCGTCATCGTATTGCTCACGCCCTCCAGAAAGGCTCAAGGCCATGACTGACACGCACGTAACCGCACAGACCCAGTTCATCGAGGTCGACGGCGACCGGTTCGCCTACCGCCGCTGGGGCAAGCCCTCCGGTGTCCCGATCTTCCTGATCCAGCACTTCCGCGGCGGAATGGACAACTGGGACCCGCTGCTCACCGACGGCCTGGCCGAGGGCCGCGAGGTCATTCTGTACAACGGGCGCGGCATCGCCTCGTCATCCGGCACGCCGCGCAACCGGATGGAGGACATGGCCGACGACATCGCCGCGGTCATCCAGGCGCTGGGGCTGGAGCAGGTCGACCTGCTCGGCTTCTCGATCGGCGGTTACCAGGCGCAGGAGGTCACGCTGCGCCACCCCCAGCTGGTGCGCAAGCTCCTCCTGCTCGGTACCGGTCTGCGAGGCGGCGACCCGACGAGTGACCCCGAGGTGCCTGCCTACGCGCTGAATCCGGTCCCCACCCTGGACGATTTCCTCTTCCTGTTCTTCGGTCGCTCGGAGGTCGCGAAGGAAGCGGGCAAGGCGTTCTGGGAGCGACGTCACCAGCGGGCCGACCAGGACACGCCGAGCTCGCCCGCGGTCGCACAGGCGCAGTTCGAAGCAGCCATCGCCTACGCGGAACCGCTGCCGGGCGAGAACCCCTATGCCTTCCTGAACGCGATCACCCAGCCGACGCTGGTCCTCAACGGCGAGAACGACGTGATGATCGCCTCGATCAACTCATGGCACCTTGCCCAGAACATCCCCAACGCCCAGCTGCTGATCTACCCCGACGCTGGGCACGGAGCGCAGTTCCAGTACCCCGAGCGGTTCCTGAAGCACGCCCTTCAGTTCCTCGACGAGTAACACACCGTCGCCCTGATCCCGGCCTTACCTGACGGCGCCACCGACCCGGCGCCGGAGCAAGCGGCCAAGACCTACGCGGCCCTTCGGGAGGGCAGCGCAGCCGTGCTTGATGCCCCTATGTTCGTCAAGCTGCGGTCGTGAGGGTCGCTGGATCATCAGGCCGCTGGTGGCATGTCACCATGTCGGCGCGTATCAGGGCATAAATCTCGCGGGCTGCGTAGCGTTTCAGGCAGCGCATTACCTCGCGCTGTCCGCGTACAAGCTCATGCGCTTCCCCTTTTCCTCGGCAGTGCGACGCTCCAAGATAGACGCGGGTGCGTTCGTCCTGGCGTATGCGGGTGACCACGATGCGGTGCAAGGCGTCGTTGGCCCGTCTGTCTCCGCCCCGGTTGAGCCGGCGACGCCGGCTCTTGCCCGAGGACTGTTCGACGGGACTGACGCCGCAGAGCGCGGCGAAGGACGCCTCGCTGCCCAGCCGCTCAGGGTTGTCGCCGACTGCGATCAACAGGGCCGCCGCGCTGTCCGGCCCGATCCCAATCCGTGCCAGCAGGTTGGGCGCGGTGGGCTTGACCGCTGTGGTCATTCGCCGCCCGAGCTCGGTGACTTCCTGCCGAAGCCGCAAGAGGCTGTGCGAGCCAGCCGGAGCGTGAAGACCGCCCTGTCAGCGGCCGGATCGTCACCGCGGGGGTCGACCAGCTCCGCGCAACGGCTGACCAGGAGCCAAGTTGAGAGCGGCTCCAACTCCTCGCGCAGCGTAGATGGAGCGTCTACTTACTCTCCAGCGCAGCAACGGTGCGCACACCCGGAGCTGGCGTGCGGCTGTTCACCCGCGACACAAGGGCGAATGCGCGCACTGGCAGCAGCGGGTCTGCGCTGCACGTCCCGGAGTCCAAGATGCGTAACTGGTCTGGCTTGGTATGTATTTCACGGGTGGATGGTGCCTGAAGCGAACCAGGCGTGGAGTGTGGGTTCCGTGCGCTGCGACGACGCCCGTCAGGGGCGCATCGGCGCTCTGCTCGGCTCCGCGGAACGCCTGGTGTTCCCGTACTGGACCGACCCCCACGGCAACCTCTCGCTGGACATCGGCCAGAAGACCGACCGCCTCTCGTACGACCTCGCCGCCCTGACCCCGCCCGAGGTCACGGTCACCGGCGACACCGCCCGCCTCACCGCCGCCCTGCCGCTGCACGTCCCGGGCAGGGCCGACGTCACGCTCAAGCTGACCGGCCGCGGCGCGAGCCGCACCTTGACCGTGCCCGGCTGACCCTGCCCGCCGCCGGCAAGGAGAAGTCCGCCGCGCTGGCCCTGGCCCTGCGGGCCGATGGCGGCACGCTCGTCGTCAAGCCGGTCATTGCGCGCAAGCCGACGCTGCGTCGCCTGGCCGGCAAGCTCCGCCGCGCCCTCAAGAAGTAAAGGAACACGGACAGAATGCGACCCCTGGGTATCGAAGGCGCGTGGGTGCTGGAGCCGAAGGTCTTCCCCGACGACCGGGGCAGCTTCCACGAGTGGTTCCGGGGCAACGAGTTCCGCACGGCGACCGGCCAGGACCTCAACCTGGCCCAGGCCAACTGCTCCGTCTCGAAATGGGGCACCCTGCGGGGCATCCACTTCGCCGATGTGCCGCCCAGCCAGGCCAAGTACGTCCAGTGCGTGCGCGGTGCGGTAATCGACATCATCGTTGACATCCGAGTCGGCTCACCCACGTACAAGCAGTGGGAGGCCGTCCGGCTCGACGATGACACCCACCACGCCGTCTACCTGTCGGAGGGCCTTGGTCACGCGTTCTTCGCGCTGACCGACGATGCCACTGTGGTGTACCTCTGCTCCGAGGGTTATGCCCCCGAGCGCGAGCACGGCATCCACCCGCTGGACCCTGACCTCGCCATCGAGTGGCCGGCCGGTATCGAGCCGCTGCTGTCCCCCAAGGACGCGCAGGCGCCGACCCTGGCCGAGGCGGAGGCGATGGGTCTGCTTCCGTCATACGAGGATTGCGTGGCCTTCCGCAGGACACTCCGCAACGGCTGATTCGCCCAGCCGTGTCATGGGCCCTTTCGTGACATCAGGGCGGGAGTCCGCGGAGTTCGCTACGCAGGGCAGGGCGGGTGCCGACGATCCGCAGTCCGCACGACCCGGCTCGCGGCTGTCTTCTGTAGCAGCCCGTAGGCGAGCACCGGCAGGAGCAGGTGCGGTTTGTCGGGCCGCTGGGATGGTCGGCGACAGTCGACGGCCTTGTCCAGTTCACGGCGTCCGCACGGGCGGCGAACGGACCGGGCTGCTCGCCGGGTGTGTGGACTCCCTCCTTCTTGGCCAAAAACAGACCTGCTTGATGAAGACACGACCGCTCCTTCCGTGTGCGTTCACACATGCGCCGTTTCAGGTACGCAAGGCGCGACTCTGATGGGCCCGGCCCTCGCAACTCGCCCCAAACACCCGGGAGATGCCCAGATGTCCAGACGTTACGTCAGACTCGCAGCCGTTAGCGCAGCCACCGGAGTCCTGACCGGCGTGACCGGCGCCCAACCCTCAGCGTTCGCCGCCTCCCACCACCAGGCCCCCGCCAGGCACGTCCTGCTGATCTCGGTCGACGGGCTGCACCAGTCGGACCTGGCCTGGTACGTCTCCCGGCACCCGAACTCCGCGCTGGCCCGGCTGGTCGGCGGCGGCGTGGAGTACACCCACGCCAAGACCACCACGCCGTCCGACTCCTTCCCCGGCATGGTCGCCCAGGCGACCGGTGGCGGCCCTGGCACCACCGGCGTCTACTACGACGACACCTACAACGCGGCGCTCCTGCCCGCCGGGACCACCAGCTGCAAGGCCGTCAAGCCCGGTGTCGAGGTGGACCTCACGGAAGACCTGGACAAGAACCAGGCCTCCATCGACGCCGGTCAGGGACTCACCGGCCTGCCGGACAGCATCCTGTCGATGACCGGCAACCCGGCGAGCCTGATCAACGCCTCCAAGCTGCCGGTCGACCCCAAGACCTGCAAGCCGGTCTACCCGCACTCCTACCTCAAGGTGAACACCGTCTTCGAGGTGGCCCGCAGCGCGGGTCTGCGCACCGCGTGGTCGGACAAGCACGCGGCGTACGAAATCCTCAACGGGCCCTCGGGCACCGGCATCCAGGACCTGTTCACGCCCGAGATCAACAGCGACGCCCTCGGCTACCCCGCCGGCAACGACTGGACCAAGGACAACCAGGCCACCGAGCAGTACGACGGCTACAAGGTGAAGGCCGTCCTCAACGAGATCGACGGCTACGACCACAGCCGCGCCCACAAGGTCGGCACCCCGGCGGTCTTCGGTCTCAACTTCCAGTCGGTCTCCACCGCGCAGAAGCTGCCCGCCTCCGACGGCCTCCAGGGCGGCTACACCGCCAAGAACGTGCCCGGACCGCTGCTGACGAAGAACCTGGACTTCGTCAACGCGCAGATCGGTGCCCTGACTTCTGAGCTCGCCAAGCGGCACCTGGCCGACAGCACCACGATCATCCTGTCCGCCAAGCACGGCCAGTCGCCCACCGACCCCACCGCGCTCACCCGGATCGACGACGGCCCGCTGCTGGACGGCCTCAACGCCGCCTGGAAGAAGCTCCATCCCACCGCCGGCGACCTGGTCGCGCACTCGGTGGACGACGACGCGATGCTGCTGTGGCTGACCGACCGCTCGCAGGCCGCCACCGAGTTCGCCAAGACGTACCTGCTCGCGCAGAGCGGCACCGGCACCGACATCAACGCCGCGCCCAAGACCTTCACGCGCAGCGGGCTCAGCAAGGTCTACGCCGGGAAGGCCGCGGCCCGCTACTTCCACGTCGAAGCCGGCGACGCCCGTGTCCCGGACATCTTCGGCCTCGCACAGTACGGCGTCGTCTACACCGGCGGCACAAAGAAGATCGCCGAGCACGGCGGCGCCCACTCCGACGACCTCGACGTCCCGTTGGTGGTGTCCGGCGCCGCGGTTGCGGACGGCGTACGCGACTCCGCGAGCGTGCAGACCAAGCAGATCGCACCGACGATCCTGAGCCTGCTCGGTCTCAACCCCCGCTCCCTGCAGGCCGTGCGCGAGGAACACACCACGGTGCTGCCGGTCCGCTGACCAGTCCGGTGCGCCCCGGCCTGACGCGGGCGGGGCGCACGGGCCGCAGTCAGCGACCGGCTGCCACACCAGGTGATGACAGGCGCAATCGGTGAGCCCGCACAACACCCCTTGAACCCGGGTTCGGTCGGTCTCGCCCATACGTCGCAAGGACTGGCTCGTCGGCCTGTCTGCCGCCGCCCTCTTCGGACTGCTGGGGGCACGCCGTCGGTGACACGGGGCAGGCGGCCGGTCCGGGTGACCGTGCCCAAGGGGGCCGTTCTCACGGCCTGGAGCCGCCCAGTCGACTGCACTTGGGCGGCCCCGTGGGTGGTGACGGCTCAGCCGTTCGGTCCTGCCGGGGTCGTGGTGGTCTTGAAGCCCTCGGTCTTGTTGGCCTGGATGGCGAAGTCATTGGTGAACGTCTTGCTGAGGTTCACCGACGACTTCACGTTGCCGACCAGCTTCTCCGTCGCCAAGGAGGTCTTCGGGCCGCCGGACGGCATGAGGCCGTCCGGGAGGAACTGACCCTTGTCCTCGGTGAGGGCCGAGATGTAGTCGGCCTTGGTCACCAACTGGTTCGACACGAACGACGCCGGCAGCTTGTTCGCGATGTCGGCCGCGCTGTGGGTGTTGATCCAGTGCATGGTGGCGACGAGTGCGTCGACGACCTTCTGCACCGTGTCCTTGTGCGAGTTCACCCAGTCGGTGCGGGCGAGCACGCTGGCGGCGGGATAGGCGCCGCCCATGGCCGCTGTGGCGCCGTTCGTGGTGGCCAGGTCGACCGCGGAGGTACCGACTCCCTTCTTCTGGATCGCGGCCACTGTCGGCTGCGTCGTCATGACGCAGGCGACCTTGCCGTTCTGCAGCGCGGCGATGGCGGTGGAGCCCGCGCCGACCCCGATCCGGTGGTACTGGCTGGTCTTGACGCCCTTCTTGGCGGCCAGGAACTGGGTGAGGGTGTCGGTGCCCGAGCCCAGGTCGGTGACGCCGAGGGTCTTTCCCTTGAAGTCGGCGGCCGAGTGGACGCCCGACTTCTTGGTGCACATCTCGCGCTCGCCCGGCGCGCCGGAGAGCTGGACGACGTCCTCGACCGCCTTGCCCTTCGCCTGGAACTCGATCGTGTGGTTGTACCAGGCGCCCGCCATGTCCACCTGGCCCGAGGCCATGGCTTCCTCGGCGCCGACGCCGCCGTCCTGCTCGGTGCTCAGCTGGACGTTGACGCCGTACTTCTTGTAGTAGCCGAGCTGCTGGGCGAGTTGGTACGGCAGGTAGATCTGCTTGTCGAGGCCGCCGGCCATGAGCTTCACGGTCGGCGTGGACCCCGAACCGCCCGTCGAGGCCGAGGAGTTGCCGGAACAGGCGCTGGTGGCGCCGAGAGCGAGAACGGTGAGGACGGACGCGGCGACGGCGACGGGTCGTCTGGACATGGCTGATCACATTCCTTTGCTGAGGGTGTTGAGTGAAGAAGGGGGAAGTGCGGGGGTGTCAGATGGTGTTGGCGGCCTCGGACGGGGCCGGCGGGCGCCAGGACAGCAGCCGGTGCTCGAGCTTGCCGATCAGCCACTCGGCGCCGAGCACGATGACCGAGATGACGAGCATCGTGGCGAACACGCCGTTGGGGTCGAAGTTGTTCTGGGCGGTCTTGATGACCAGGCCGAGGCCGCTCTGCGCGCCGAGCACCTCGCCGACCAGAGCGCCGACGATGGCGAAGCCGAAGGCGCTGTGCAGGCTGGCGATGATCCAGGTGAGTGCGGAGGGCACGATGACATGCCGGGTGATCTGCATCTGCGAGGCGCCCAGCACCTTGGTGTTGGCGAGGATGTTGGGGTCGACCTCGCGGACGCCCTGGAAGGCGTTGAAGAAGACGATGAAGAACACCAGCACCGCGGCGAGCAGGATCTTCGGCAGCACGCCGATGCCGAACGCGACGATGAAGATCGAGCCGAGGACGATGCGCGGGATCGCGTTGACCATCTTGATGTAGGGGCCGAGCACGTCGGACAGATAGCGGCTCTGGCCGAGCGCCACACCGAAGATCACTCCGGTGACGGACCCGAGCGCGAAGCCGGCCAGCGCCTCCTGGAGAGTGGTCCAGATGTTGGCGTAGAAGGACCCGAACTCGGTGCCCTGCCGGAAGAGGTCGACCAGCCGTTGGGCGATGCCGGACGGCTGCCCGAAGAAGAACTTGTCGACGATCCCCCAGGTGGTGAATGCCTGCCAGCCACCGAGGACGAAGACCGCGAGGCCGATGCGACCCGCCCACACCAGCGCGGTGCGCCGCCGGACGGCGCTCTTGGCGGCGGCCGCGGCCGAGATCGGTGAGCCGTCCTCGACCGGGGCGGTGGAAACGGTGGACGTCGTACTCATGCCGTACCTCCTGCGGTGCGTGCGTAGGCGCGCTCCACCTCCTCGCGCAGCGAGTCCCAGATCTGGTGCTGAAGTTCGATGAAGCGGGGCTGGAAGCGGATCTCCTGGACCGAGCCGCGCGGGCGTGGCAGGTCGATGTCGAAGACCGCCTTGACCGAGCCGGGGCTGGACGTCATGACGACCACCCGGTCGGCGAGCGCCACCGCCTCGTCGAGGTCGTGGGTGATGAAGATGACCGACGGACGTATCTGCTCCCACAGGCCGAGCAGTTCGGTCGACATGATCGCCTTGGTCTGCACGTCCAGGGCGCCGAACGGCTCGTCCATGATCAGGATCTTGGGTTCGTTGATCAGCGCCGCGGCCATCGCCACGCGCTTGCGCATGCCGCCGGAGAGCTGGTGCGGGTAGCGGTCCTCGAACCCCGTCAGGCCCACCCGGCGCAGCCAGTCGCGTGCCGATGCCTGGGCCTGCTGCTTGGGCACCTTGCGGAAGACCGGGCCCATCAGGACGTTGCCGAGGACCGTCTTCCACGGCAGCAGCGCGTCGGTCTGGAACATGAAGCTGACGCCGTCGGTGACGCCGTCCACCTCACGGCCGCCGACCTTGACCGAGCCCTCGCTGGGCCGGTCGAGCCCGGACACCATGCTCAGCGTCGTCGACTTGCCGCAGCCGGTCGGGCCCACCACCGCGCAGAACTGACCCGGCTCCACCGTGAACGAAACGTCCTGCAGTGCCGTGAACACCTCACCCGCGGGAGTCAGAAACCGTTTGGTGAGTCCTGAAATCTCGACTCGCGCGCTGTCCCGGCCGATCTTCTCGGCGGCGGGGCTCGTCGCAACATCGTTTCGCGAAGCCATCTGAGGCTGTCTCCTTCCTGACCTCGGAGGTCGAGGAAGGCAGACGCTAAAGGCCGCCGAGAGTTACGTCGCTGTTTCAGACGTATCCCGCGTTAGTCGTGTTAACACGGGTTCTGCGCGTTCTGCTCAGCCGGCCGGGGGGTGGGCAGAGTGGCCACGGTGGGACACAATCACGCCACCACGGGTACGGCGAAGGGGCCGGGCCCGGCAGCACGACAAGGGCGAAGGCACCTGTGATGCCCATCCGTATCCGGATCGGCCGCGGCGGGAACGGGAGGCTCTCCGCGCGGATCCTGGCCAACCAACTGGCCATCCTGGCCCTCACCGGAGTCATCGGCTTCGTACTGTTCGCGTTCGCCCAGCGGGGCGAGATCGACCGTGCCTACGAGCAGCGGGCACTGGACATCGCGCAGACCACGGCCGCCGAACCACAGATCCAGCAGGCCGTGGAGTACGGCGGTGGCGGCGATGTCGTGCAGACCGTCGCCGAACGGATCCGGAAGGCGTCGGGAGCCTCGTACGTGGTCGTGATCGACCTGCATGGCATCCGCCATTCGCATCCCGACCCGGCGCTGATCGGCGAGCCCGTGGGCGATCCGATCCCGGTGCTGGACGGCCGCCCCCACGTGGGCTCCGACCAGGGCGCGACCGGGCGGTCCGCCAACGGCAAGGCTCCGCTGTACGGGCCCACGGGCAAGCTGGTCGGCGAGGTGTCGGCCGGCATACCGGAACGCGATGTGCTCGGCGAGCTGTGGCGGGAGCTGCCCACCTTCGGCCTGTATGCCGCGATCGCCGTCGCGCTCGGCTCGGCGGCGGCGTTCCTGCTGGCCAGGCGGCTGAAGCGGTCGACCTTCGGGCTGGAGCTGGAGGAGATCGCCGGACTGCTCCAGGACCGCGAGGCCATGCTCCACGGCATCCGGGAGGGCGTGATCGCCTTCGACCCCGACGGCCGGATCACCGTGGTCAACGACGAGGCCCGCCACCTGCTCGGCCTCGGCACGGCGCTCGGCAGCAGACTCGAGGAGGTGCTGCCCGACGGGCGGCTGCGCCGCGCCCTGGACGGCACTCTGACCGGTACCGATCTCAACGTGCTGACCGACGACCACTGCCTGGTGGTCAACCGCATGCCGGTGACCCTGCACGGCCGTGAACTGGGCGCGGTGGTCACCGTCCGCGACCGCACCGAGCTGATCGGGCTGCTGCGCGAACTGGACTCGGTGCGCGGGCTGACCAACGCCCTGCGCGCCCAGCAGCACGAGTTCACCAACCGCATGCACACCGTGGCCGGGCTGCTGGACATCGGCGACCACGACGCCGCCTACGAGTACGCCGTCGATTCGGCCGGCGCCGACCAGGCGCTGACCGAGTCCGTACGCGAACGGATCGGCAACGCGCTGCTCGTGGGGCTGATCGTCGCCAAGACCACGGTGGCCGCGGAACGCGGGGTACGGATGGTGCTCAGTGACGACTCCGCGCTCGGCGAGGACCCGCCGCATCTGCGCCGGCTGCTGACCATCGTCGGCAACCTGCTGGACAACGCGATCGACGCGGCGGCCGGCGGACCGCCCCCGGCGGGTGGCCGCGAGGTGGAGCTTTCGCTGGTCGAGGCCGTCGACCTGGTGATGGTGCGGGTCGCGGACAGCGGCCCGGGGATTCCGCCGGACGCCGCCGAGTCGATCTTCGAGGACGGCTGGTCGACCCGGCCCGACCGGGGCACCGCCCGGCGCGGGCTGGGGCTGGCCCTCGTCCACCGGCTGACCCAGCGGCACGGCGGGACGATCACGGTCAGCGAGGGGCCGGGCGCGGTCTTCACCGTCGTACTGCCGCTGCCGGACGCCACCCCCGAACCACGAGAGGCACAGTTCACGACGGCCTCGCCGACAAGAGGTGATTGCGGATGATCCGGACCCTGGTGGTGGAAGACGACTTCCGCGTCAGCCACATCCACTGCGACTACGCGTCCCGCGTCGAGGGCTTCGAGGTCGTCGGCCAGGTGGCGACCGTGGCCGAGACGCTGGACGCGGTGCGCACCCTCCACCCCGATCTGCTGCTGCTCGATGTCTTCCTGCCGGACGGCAGCGGACTCGACGTGCTGCGGCAGCTCAGCGGAGACGAGGGAGGCGCCCGCCCCGACGCGATCATGATCACCGCCGACCGGGACATCACCTCGGTGCGCACCGCCATGAAGCTCGGCGCCGTGGGCTACGTGGTCAAGCCGTTCGGCTCCGCCGACCTGGCCGAGCGGCTCACCGCCTACCGCGAACTCCAGCACCGCGTGGACGCCCTCGGCCAGGCTCCCCGAACCGACCAGGCCGACGTGGACGCCCTCTTCAGCGCCGCCCGGCCACCAGCCGTCCCCCGGATTCCGGCCAAGGGGCACTCCGCCCCGACCCTCGCCCTCCTGCACCAGGTCCTCCGCACCACCCACGACGCCCTGTCCGCGGCCCAGGCCGCCGAACTCACCGGCGTCTCCCGCGCCACGGCCCAGCGGTACCTCTCGTACCTCGTACGGGAGGGCATGGTCCGGCTCGAACTTCGCTACGGAGCCACCGGCCGTCCCGAACACCGCTACCGGATCGTTCATTGAGCCGGGCGCCCCTCCGACAGATCCCGTGAGCTGTTGGTTCTCGACGTCACGCCTTGGCAGGGACCGACACACTGCGTTGGCCGCTGACGCCCTGGTTGAAGCGGCGCAGAAGGCATCCAGTGGGCCCAGCTCACTCATGGCGGGCCTCCCGCTGATCGTCGTCTGTGTAGGCAGTGGAGGTGTGAGGCGGCCGTCGTCTGTCGATGGCGGGGATCTAGGGTGGGGTGGTGTGATGCTGAGCGCGAGATCCCTGCTGCCGGTCAACATCACCCTCGGCGTGCTGCTCATGGTGCTGCTCGCGGTGGCTGCAGGGGTCGCCCACTGGTTCCATCTGTCGCCGGACTCCTCGACCAGTCGGCCACGGGAGATTGTCGTGGCGGGTGTGCGTGCGGCAGTTCAGCTCGCCGTGGTGTCGTCGGTCATTACCTGGGCGGTCACCACGGTGGCGGGCCTGTTGGCGTTCCTGGTGGTGATGTTCGCCGTCGCCGTGCGCACGGCGGGGCGGCGGTTGACCAGTAACCGGACCTGGTGGCTGACGGCGGCACCGATCGCCGCCGGTGTCGTGCCCACGGTTGCTGCGCTGCTGCTGACGGGGCTGGTGCCGCTGAAGGGCATCGCGCTCGTTCCGATCACCGGGATCCTCATCGGCGGCACACTGACGGTGACGGTGCTCGCCGGACGCCGGGCACTGGACGAGTTGGAGCAGCGCCGCGGCGAGGTCGAGGCTGCGATGGCTCTGGGGTTCCTGGACCGGGACGCACGGATGGAGATCGCGCGACCCGCGGCGTCCGACGCGCTCCTGCCCGGCCTGGACCAGACACGAACCGTCGGACTGGTCACGCTCCCAGGGGCGTTCGTGGGCATGCTCCTCAGTGGGGCGAGTCCAGTGATGGCCGGAGCCGTTCAACTCTTCGTACTGATCGCGCTCATGGCCGTACAGTCCATTGCCGTCGCCGTGACGCTCGAACTGGTCGCTCGGCACCGCCTGTTCCGGCCTGCGGCCGCCACCGTCTGACCGTTCATGCACGCGAGGCCGCGGCGACGACCCGGCTCGCCGCCGTCTTCTGCAGCAGCCCATAGGCGAGGACCGGCAGCAGCAGATGCGGTTGTCGGGCAGCGTGGTGGTGATCAGGACCGCGCTCGCGCTGCTGTTGTTCATCCCGCAGGCGAGCGTCAGCGAGGAGGAGGCGGGGGCGTCCAGGCGCAGGAGCCGAGCGGCGGTCCGGCCCAGCACGAAGGACAGCAGGCAGACGAGCGCCGCCACGACCAGTGCCGCACCGAACAGCAGTGGGCGCGGATGCGTGAGGAAGGAGCCCAGGGCGCCACTGGCGTTGACGTAGGTCAGGACGAGCGATCCGAGCAGTGCGACGGGCACGATCACGTGCAGGGCCCGGCTGAGCCACGCCGTCGGCAGCGTGAGTCGGAACAGGATGCCGACTGCACAGGGGAGGACCACGGTGACGAGAGCGAAGGCGCCGTGGGCTGTATGGCCGGTCGTTGCCAGTGTGTCCGCGTAGCCGCCGTCGAGGAGCGGCCCCAAGGTGGTGATGACCAGCGGGATGGTGAGTGGGCTGAGGAGTGTGGAGGCGAGGACGAGTCCCACCATGGTGGGTTGGTCGCCGTCGCCCTTGCCGGTCCAGACGGTGGCTCCGGCGGCGACGGGCATCGCCACGATCAGGATCATCGCGGTGGTCAGCCCGCTGCCACCGTCGCTGTCGGGGGTGCGGTGCAGTCCGAACGCGACGACGGGGATGACCAGGAGCGGGATCACCAGGTGCAGGACCAGCCCGGCCAGCAGGGCGGTCGGCTTGCGGAGCAGGCGGCCCAGTTCGCGGACGGGTACCTGAAGTCCGGCGGAGAAGAGCACCAGGGACAGCAACAGCGGGGCGGTGCTCAGGGGCAGGCCGGTGACGGTGCCCAGCGGCACGGTGTGGTTGCGGCGCAGCCACAGACCGGGGCCGGGCAGGAGGAGAGCGGCGACGTAGGACAGCACGACGGCCCGGCCGAGCCGACGGCGCAGCCAGGCCGTCACCCGGTCAGAGGGCGGTGGGGAGACAGTCGGACGGCTCAAGGCGGCCTTCTTCCATGGCGGCGGACGGGACGGGGCGGAACGCCGCTATGCAGGAGCCGTGTTCATGAGTCGTCATGGCACTCATAGTGCTCGGGTGAGGCGGATGGGGCAGCCGATGCCGCACGGCAGTCAGGATGCGTTCAGGTAACCCGTGGCACGGTCGGGCCTCATGACATACGAGACCTCACAGAGCCCCGCTCCCTCGGCGGGCGACGCCCAGGTGGCACCCTCCGGTCGGCGACTCGGCTGGAACAAGGTGCCCGAAGTCACCGCCTACTTCTGGATCATCAAGGTGCTGTGCACGACGGTCGGCGAGACCGCGGCAGACCTGCTCAACGAGAAGGCCGGTCTCGGCCTGACCGGTGTGTCGGTCCTGATGAGCGCCCTGCTGGCGGTCGTCCTGGTCGTGCAGTTCCGCACCACCGCCTATCGCGCGGGTGTGTACTGGCTCGCGGTCGCCCTGATCAGCGTCGTGGGCACGCTGATCAGCGACAACCTCACCGACAACATGGGCGTACCGCTGGAGACCAGCACCACCGTCTTCGCGGTCATCCTCGCGATCGTCTTCGTGGTCTGGTACCGGCGCGAGCGGACCCTGTCCATCCACCACATCGACACCACCAGCCGCGAGTCCTACTACTGGCTCGCCGTTCTGTTCACCTTCGCCCTCGGCACCGCGGCCGGTGACCTGGTCTCCGAGCGCATGGCCCTCGGTTACTGGCTCTCCGCGGTCCTGTTCGGCCTGGCCATCGCCGCGGTTGCCCTCGCCCACTTCAAGCTCGGTCTGGACGCGGTGTGGAGCTTCTGGATCGCCTACGTCCTCACCCGTCCGCTCGGCGCGTCCATCGGCGACTACCTCTCTCAGCCCAGCGGAGACGGCGGCCTGGGCCTGGGCACCGTCGTCACCAGCGTCCTGTTCCTCACGGTCATCCTTGGCCTCGTCGTGTATCTGTCGGTGACCCGCAAGGACGTGGCGCAGTCGCAGCACACCGCTCGGCACGCGGCCTGAGCAGGCAAGTTGCGGGCGTTCAGGATGCGTTCAGGCTGACGCTGTCAAGGTCGACTCTGGCGACTGCCCTCACGGTCGTCTCGTCTCACAGGGCGCTCGTCCCCCATCGCGGGGCGGGCGCCCTGCAGTACTCCCGAACAGGAGCCCCCCACCTTGGAGCAACCGGAAGTCCTCACCGACTTGGACGTCGCGAACACGACCAAGTCGGTGATGAAGAAACTCCCAGAAGTGACGCTGGCGTTCTGGATCATGAAGATCGCCGCCACCACCCTCGGCGAGACAGCCGGCGACCTCTTCGCGCAGACCCTCAAGCTCGGCTACTTCCTCACCACCATCGCCCTGTTCCTCATCTTCGTGGTGACCCTGGTCGTCCAGCTCAGGTCCAGCCACTACAACCCGTTCTTCTACTGGACCGTCATCCTGTCGACCAGCATGGCCGGCACCACGATGTCCGACTTCATGAACCGTGACGCGAGCGCCAAGTACCTCTCGGGCGGCGCCACTTCGCTGGGCTGGGGCCCGCAGGGCCTTGGTGTGGGCTATCCGACCGGCGCCGCGATCCTCATCTCGATCCTGCTGGTCATCTTCGCCGTCTGGAAGGCGACCGGGATGACCTTCCAGATCCGCGACATCGTCACCTTCCGCGGCGAGGCCCTGTTCTGGTCGGCGATCCTCGTCTCCAACACCCTCGGCACCTCCATGGGTGACTTCCTCTCCGACAGCTCCGGCCTCGGTTACGCCGGTGGCGCGCTGCTCGTCACGGGCGCGCTCGCTGTGCTCGTCGTCCTGATGAAGGTGCCGGTGGTGCCGAACGTGCTGCTGTTCTGGATCGCCTTCGTCCTCACCCGCCCCCTGGGTGCCACGGCGGGTGACTTCCTGACCAAGCCGGTCGCCAAGGGCGGTCTGAACCTCGGCACCGCGGGTTCCTCGGCCGTGCTGCTGGCCGTTCTGGTCGGTCTGATGGCCTACGCGCAGCTCCAGGAGCGCCGGACCGTCACCCCGGTCACATCGGAGCGGGAGGCAGTCGCCCAGCAGGCTGACTGAGTCCGGTCAGCCCGTCGGCAGGTCGACCAGGAAGCGCGCTCCGCAGTTGTACCCGGGGTCGTGGGAGACCTCGCCGCCGACGGTGCGGGCCAGGCGCCGCGCGAGCGGCAGCCCCAGGCCCGCGCCATCGTGCCCGTCGCCCGGGTCGGCTCGGCGGCCGGGCTGGAAGAGATCGTCGAGGAATTCCTCGGGTACGCCCGGACCGTCGTCGATGACGTTGATGCGGACGCCGCCCGGTGGCTGCCTTGCGGACACGGTCACCGTGGAGCGGGCGCAGCGAACGGCATTGGCCAGCAGCGGGCTGACGATGCGTTCGAGGAGAGCGGGCGCGACGCCCGCCTCAAGGTGCGAGCCCCGTGCGTCGACGACGGTCTTCACCTGCTCCCGTGCGTCGAGGTGCTCGACCAGCTGACGCAGGACGGGAGCGACGGCGGTGGCGCCGACGGCCGTGGTGTTGTTCTGCGCGCTGTCGCGGGCGTCGTTCAACAGCGTGTCGCAGATGGTGCGCATGGACTGGGCGGCCTCCGCTATCACCTCGTGGGTGGCGTGGGTCTCGGCGGCCGAGCGTGGGCGGGCCCGCCACCAGTCGAGCTCGATGATGATCCGGGCGAGCGGGGTGCGCAGTTCGTGGGACAGCTCGCCGGTCAGCTGCTGCTCGTGGCGCAGCACGGTGCGGATGCGGTCCAGCAGCGCGTCCAATGAACGAGCCCAGGCGGGCGAGTTCGGCCGGATGTTCCGCGGCGCCGAAACGTTGGTCGGAGCCGATTGCGCTCCACTGGGTGGCCTGGTCGGTCATGGTGCGTACGGGGCGCAGTGCCCGTCCGACGGCCAGACGTGTCAGCGCGTAGGTGCACGCGAGCATGACAGCGTCCAGGATCAGCGAACCCAGCAGTAGGGTGTCCGCCGAGTTGCGGTACGGGGCGAGGTCCAGGGCCGTCACCACGGTGGCGGTGCTGCGGTGGCCGGTTACGGGCCGGGAGCACAGGCGGACGAAGCGGGGACTGTCGGAGTGCACGGTGGTGCAGACCCGTTTCTTCCCTGCGCGGCGAGCCGGTCGGCAGCTCGGGTCAGCGTGCTGTCGGTGGTGGTGGACGGGGGCTTCTCCAGCAGCCGTGGTCCTGCGTAGATCCACACGTTCGCGTCGAGGAGGCTGTCGTTGACGGTCTCCAGGACCCGCACCCGGGGGCCGCTGGTGTCAATAGTGGTGGCGACGGCGGCCGCACGGGCGCGTAGCTCGTCGTCCGCCTGGTGCTGCAGGTGTCGGTCCATCGCGGTGTTGAACACGACGGTCAGGACGGTCATCAGGAGCGCGGCGGTGGTCAGCGCCACGAGCGAGAGCCGACCGCGCAGGGTGCGGGGTGCCAGGCGGCGAAGGAGCCGGCTCATGACAGCCGGTGCCCCATCCCGCGCACCGTCGTGAGACCAAGGCCGCTGCCGGCTTCACGCAGCTTGCGGCGCAGCCGGCTCAGGTACTGGTCGAGGGTGTTGTCGCTGACCTGTGCGCCGTCCGGCCAGGCGGTCCGGACCAGCTCGCGGCGGGGCACCAGCGTGCCTCCCGCGGCCGCGAGCGTGGCCAGCAGGCGGAACTCCGTAGGGGACAGGTCGACATGGACCACGCCGACTTGCGCACTGTGCCGGGTCGCGTCCAGGACGAGATCCCCGGCTGTGGCCACGGCCGGTGGTGCGGCACGTTTGAGTGCGGCCCGCAGCCGGGCGACGAGCTCGGCGAGATGAAACGGTTTGGGCAGGTAGTCGTCGGCGCCGGCGGAGAACCCGGACAGGCGGTCGGTGAGGTGATGGCGGGCTGTCAGGAAGATGATCGGGGCGGCGAAGCCGTTGGCGCGCAGCGCCTGGCAGACGTCCCGTCCGTCCGCGTCGGGCAGCCCGACGTCCAGGACGACCGCCGCGATGTCGTCGGTGGCCAGCCGCAGTGCGGTGGCGCCGTCGGCGGCGGGCACGGGCTCGAAGTTCTCGTCCGACAGGCCGCGGCGTAGCACGTCACGCAGGGCGTGATCGTCCTCGACGACCAGGATTTTCTGGCGCATGGTCCTCCGTCGGATCTTCGGCCGTGGGGGTGGTGGCCGAGATGAACGATGCGGGCAGCCACCGGGCCATCGCATACAGGCACACTCCGAGCCATCCGGTGGCGAACAGCCAGCCCCCGATGACATCGGTGGTCCGCCACTTACGGGATCCCGTTCAGCGCGCGGTCGGCGCCGTCGGCGAATGCGCCGCTGCGGTCCCGGCCGATCATCTGGACGTGCCGGTGGTCTCAGAGCCAGGCGGCGAAAGTGTCCGCGGTGTGGTCGGGCAGCCCAATTGCGATCTCGCCAACTGCTCGTAGCAGCACAGTGATTACGAGCTGCTGCCGGACGGCGTACAAACCGCATACGGCGATTGGCCGGGCGATGGTGTGCCTCGTTTGGAGGCCGCGGTTCTATACGGACGTCGCTCCGGTCGCGGACGAGCCGAGCGGGAATGGAGGCTGATACGCCTACACGTGCTTACAGACAGCCCGCCCTCCCGGCTGGACTTGCCGGACGGTGGAAGCCCGAGAATCCCGCGCAGTGGTAACGGGTAGCGAAGTCTTCGCGATTCGCGACATACATGGGACGCGAACCTGCGGGACGACAGCTTGATCCCGCAGTCTTCCAGCAGGTTCTGCAGCCGCTGGGCCTCTCGGGCGCGTTCGCGCACCACATCGGTGCGATACCGGGTCAGGTCCCGCAGCTGCCGGATCGGCTCCGGCGGCACGAACGAGGGCCGCACCAGGCCGTGTTCGACCAGCTTGGCGATCCACTCGGCGTCCTTCACATCCGTCTTGCGGCCTGGGACCGCCTTGATGCGGCGGACGTTGAGCAGCCAGCACTCCATGTCGTGTTCCAGCAGGTAGAACACGGGCTTCCAGTACGACCCGGTCGCCTCCATTCCCACCACCGTGATGCGCTGGGCCAGCAACCAGTCCCGCATCGCCAGTAACCCGGAGGTCAAGGCAGAGAACGTACGGACCTCGCCGCGACGCCGGGTGCCCTTCCCCCCGCCGGGAACCCGGATACACACCTTCACGTCCGCCTTGCTGATGTCGATTCCCGGCGCACCGGTCGTAGACCACGTCCACCGCCGGCTCCTTCCGCTCGTCCTCGGCCGAAACGGCGCGGGCGTCCGGCGGGGACCCGGCAGGCGAAAGAGTCTGATACGCGTGCTCGAAGCAATACTTCTGGGTGCCTGTCGAACAGGTCCCCGGCATCCTGTTGATTGACGGGCTCGAAAGCGCCAAGCGGCCACGACGTCGGCCGGACGACCACGGCCCCATTTTTCCCGTCCTCGGGGTGACGCCCGCAGGCCGTCCGGCTTGCTGATTGGGCTGGGCGCCGGTACGCAACATTCCGGTGTGTTCGCGAAGTCGGTCTGAATATACGGACGTTCGGCCCCTGGCGCGATGAGGCGGTAGCGCCGACTCTGAGGGGGCACCTCAACGCCGGACGAGCCGGCGCCTGTCTGTGATCCACACCCGGCGGCACGGCTCGACCCCGGAGAAGCCTCCGGAGCGGATCATGGCCATGCCTTTCAACCGGGACGCCGTCGTGGACCCCACGGCCGTCGAACAGCGGGTGATCGATCTCGTCAAGGATGCGGCCGAAGTAGATCTGGGCACTGCATCGCCTGACGGCGTGCCCGATTCTGTGGCGGTGCGGGCCGACGTTCTGCGGGCGGTCTGCGGCGGAACATGGGCGGATTGGGAGGCTGGCCGGCGCATCCACATCAGCGGCGCGCACGTCAATGGGAGCTTCAATCTGTCGGGCGGTCATATTGCGCGGCCGGTTCGCTTTTCCCGGTGCACATTCTCGGACACCGTCGATCTGTCGGACTCACGTCTTGACCAGTCGATCGAGTTCGTGGACTGCGAGATGGCCTCGTTGGTCGGAGACCGCATGGACGCCAAGGGCGATGTGGTTATCAAGAATGTGCGTCTGCGCGGCATGCTGTCGCTGTGCGGGGCGGAGTTGTCACGGGACCTGCGGTGCACCGGCACCGACATCCGGCCGGCCTCCGGAGTGGCCATCAACGGCTCCAACATGCTGGTCCAGGGAACGGTCTTCCTGGACGGGGGATTCCGCGCCGAGGGTGAGGTCACCTTCGCCTCCGCCGCAGTGCATGGGAATCTCGACCTGCGCGGTGCCACCCTGCACAACCCGCCCGGATGCAGCCTGCAGGCCCGCCGTCTGGTTCTGGGTGGTGACCTGCTGTGTGAAGAGGGCTTCCGGACCGAGGGCGAGGTGTGCGTCCAGTGGGCTCAGATGCGCACTTTCCGTGCCAGCGGCGCATCGTTCTCCCATACCGAGGGTCTGGCGATCCGGGCGGACGCCGTGCGTTGTGGGGCGGGCCTCTACCTGGACCGGGGTTTCCACTCCCGAGGCGAGATCAGGCTCGTCGGCGCTGTCATCAAGGGCGAACTGTGTTGCACCCAGGGCACCTTCGACAACCCCGCGGGCCGAGCCCTTGACGCGACGCGTTTCCACGCCGATGACGCTTACCTCGACCGGGGCTTCGTGGCCCACGGAGAGGTGCGCCTGGCCGGCGGCAAACTGGAGCGCCAACTGTGCTGTACGAAGGGCCGCTTCGAGAACAACGGCGGCTTCGCGCTGGATGCCGACGGCCTGATCTGCGGCGGTGACGTCTTCCTCAACGACGGATTCCAGGCACTCGGGGAGGTACGGCTGATTGGTGCCACTGTCCATCGCGAACTCAACTGCACCCGTGGAACGTTCGAGAACCCGAACGGCACGGCCTTCGCAGGTGACGGGCTGACCGTTCACGGCACCATGTACCTCGACAACGAATTCCGCGCGAGCGGCGAGGTCCGGCTGCTGCGCTGCACCATCGACGAACAACTCATGTGCAGCGGCAGCGCGTTCGACCATCCCGGCGGACGGGCATTGGACATCAGCGGCGGGACAGTACGGGGTGACGTCCTCCTGGACAATGGGTTCCGGTCAGTAGGCCAGGTGCGGCTGCTCGGCACGGCGATCGGCAAGAACCTCACCTTCGACGGAGGCGAACTGCACGGTACAGCACGCGCCTTGGACGCTTCTGGCATGCGCGTGGGCGGGCGCATGGTCTGGCTGCCCGCCGACACCCCGACAGGAGGCGTCGACCTCTCGTACGCCAGTGTCGGACGGCTCACCGACCGCCCGGACAGCTGGCCGGAGAGGGGCGTCCGGCTGACAGGGTTCACCTATCGCACGATTCAGGCGGCGATGACCGTCGATCAGCGCCTCGACTGGCTCGCCAACACCGAGGAATACTCGCCGCAGAGCTATCAGCAGCTCGCCGACGCCTTTCGGTCCGGCGGCCAAGTGGGTGCGGCCCGGAACGTAGCGATCGCCGCGGAGCGCGCGAAACGTAAACGCGGCCGGCTGTCGCGCTGGTCCCGCACCTGGAACTGGTTCCTTGAACACTCGGTGGGCTACGGGTACAGCCTGCACCGGCCGCTCATCGCGATGATCGTACTCGGCACGGTCAACGCCTTCCTCTACAACTGGGCCCAGAGCCAGGGGGTCATGGAAGCAGTCGGACGCGGCCAGGTGACCGGCAAGTGCCCAGCCAACTATCCCTGCTTCAGCGCAGCGGCGTACTCATTCGAAACACTGCTGCCCGTGGTCAATTTCAGGCAGGTCGGCAACTGGCTCCCTCGGGCTGACTCACCCCTGGGCAGCACGCTGATGATCTGGACATGGCTGTGCATCCTCCTCGGCTGGGTGCTCGGCATCGCGTTCGCAGCCGGTCTTGGACGGGTATTCAAGAGGGACTGAGCCGCGTCGGCGTGCCTTGGACGACGGGTCCTACACATTGTTGCGCTGTGACCAGGCCCGCCGGACGATCGGGTCGAGTAGAAAGAGCTGCTCGTCGTCTTGAACGAGGACGTCGAGCATGCGCAGGCGTTCAAGGACCTCGTGCGGCGCGGGATGGGACTCCTGGAGGAGTTCCACCACGTCGTCCCACGGGTGGGGGTTCGTCGAAGGCGGCCAACTCTGTCAGGAGATCGCGCACGTCAGTGGCTTCTGTGAGACCAAGCCCGTTTAGAAGGATGGTCCCAGTGCCCCGAAGCTGACTGAAGCGCTCCGGGATCGGTGGAGGCTCTATGTGTTGACTCCAGCCGCCGGTTGGGGCTGGTGTTGAGCGTAGTAGTTGGTCTCGTGCTCGTGAGGCGGGATGTCTCCGATCGCTGTGTGGAGACGCTGGTTGTTGAACCAGTCGACCCATTCCGCAGTGGCGAGTTCGACGTCAGAGAGGCCGTGCCAGGGCTTGCGGAGCTTGATCAACTCCGTTTTGTAGAGGCCGGTATGGGATTCCATGAGCGCGCTGTCCAGGGCGTTGCCGACGGTGGCGATCGAGGCGTCGATGCCGGCGTCGAGGAGGTGCGCGGTGAAGGCGAATGACGTGTATGGACTGCCCGCGTCCGAATGATGAACCAGCCCCGGTCCAGCGGGAGTTCCGGCGCGGTCTCGGCGCCAGAGCGCCATGTCGAGGGCGTCGAGGACGAGTTTGGCCCGCTTGCTGGTGGCGGCGGGCCAGCCCACGAATGTCCGGGCCTACTACCACTGCGGAGGACATCAGTTCGACCTGGAGCACCTGGCGATCGGTGAACCGTGGGTGCCGGGGTCAACCTGCGATCACCTGCTGATCAGCCTGCCCTATCTCCACGGACCAGACCTTGAACACTGTCCCGTTCCCGAGGGCCACGCCCGCATCCTGTGGACCCTGCCCGTAACGACAGCCGAGATCGAGTTCCGCAGGCGTCACGGACACGAGGCGTCGGAGCAGCTCTTCGACGAGGTAGAGATCATCCCCACCGATCCTTTCAAGGCGTCGGTTGCCTGAGCATCCGTCCTCCGGCGGTCACCGATGGTGGTCGCCAGGGGCGTATCGGCTCCAGGTTCGGGAACATCCGGAAATCCGTCCGTAGTCGATCACCTGTCCCGGCCGACGCTAGCAGGACCTGAAGGGGATGTTCCTGAGTGCGAGAGCCGCTCCGCCTGCCGCCTCAGTACTGTGACTTCGCATGACCGACACCGAGATCGAGATCACCGCAGACCTGGTCCGCGACCTGCTGCAGGAGCAACATCCAGACCTTGCAGGGCTGGCCATCCGCGAGGTGGCGGGCGGCTGGGGCAACCAAATGTGGCGCCTCGGGGACGAGTTGGCCGTGCGCATGCAGCGCATGGACCCCACCCCGGAACTCCAGCTCAAGGAGCGGCGGTGGCTACCCCTGCTGGCCCCGCGCCTGCCGCTCCCGGTGCCGACCCCGGTGCGGTTCGGCGAACCGTCCGAGCGCTTCCCCAAGCACTGGACCGTGATGACGTGGGTTCCCGGCGAGCCGCTGGACCACGGCTCGATCAGCCGCGGCGCCCACGCGGCCGACACGCTGGCGGGTTTCCTCCGGGCGCTCCATGTGGAGGCGCCCGCCGAGGCGCCGATCGCTACGGACCGCGGTGCCCATCCCAGGAACTGCACGGACGGCTTCGACCACTTCTTCCACGCCGTTGCCCCCGACGACGATATCGCTGCCGACGTCCGGGCCGTCTGGGACGACGCCGTCGCAGCGCCCGAGTGGGAGGGGCCACCGCTCTGGGTGCATGGCGACCTCCATCCTGCGAACGTCGTGGTCTCGGACGGAACGCTCTCGGGCATCGTCGACTTCGGTGACATGTTCGTCGGCGATCCGGCATTGGACCTCGCCGCCGCATGGGTGTTGCTACCCGCGGGCACGGCCTCACGGTTCTTCGACACGTACGCGCGTGCAGACGAGGCGGCGATCCGGCGCGCCCGCGGGCTGGCCGCTATGAAGAGCCTCTTCCTGATGCTCATGGGGCAGAACGGAGATCGGGGCCTTCCCGGCGGCAAGCCGAACTGGGGACCTGCAGGTCGGGCGGCACTTGATCGTGTTCTGAAGGGTGTTTGATGCACGCTTCTTTGAACTTGTTCTCGATCTTGGTTGAGGGCCATGCGGCAGCCCACCTTCGTGGGTTCAGCCCCTCCCTCCCCACCAGGCCTCGGATCCGGCTACCGTGGTGCCATGGCGAAGGAAATCCGTATCACGGTCGATGACGAGACGTTCGAGGAACTGCAGCGTCTCGCCGCTGACGGCCATGTGGAGCCCGCGCAGTACGCCAGCCAGCGGCTGACCGCAGACCTGGCGCGCGTCCGGTTCCTCGAGGGCGCGAAGGCATTCGCCGACGAGCACGGGCAGGCATTCGCCGAGCGTTTCGGGACCGGCCCCAGCAGCAGCCACGCCGCCTGACCTCATGCCCCTCGTTTTGTTCATCGACGAGCGGTGGCTGCTCGAAGTCGCACAGACGCTGGTGCCCGGCGACCCGGACGTCACCGACTACGGCGCGCTCGCGGCCGCCGTTGCCCGCCACAAGCACTCGGTCATGGGGACTCTGGTGTACGAGGCCGCACACCACCGGGCTGCCTCGCTCCTGCATTCCCTCGCCCGGGTCCCGGCACTCGATCACTCCAACGAGTTGTTCGCTGCCCAGGTCGCTTACGCCTACCTGAACGCCAGCGGCATCCAGGTCAAGATCGGCAGCCAGGAAGCGATCGGCCTGGTCGGCGACGTTGTCGCGGGGCGCCGGGACGTGCGCCAGGTGGCCGAGGCCCTGAAGAACTGGGGCTGACCGACACGAAGAGGAAGTCCCTGGGCTGCTCAGCCCCGGGACTCCTGATCATGTCGAGCACGAGGTGTCGGCTCTCGACCGCATCTGTGTGGTGCTACCGGCGCAGCAGCGCGCCCGGCGTCCAGGCCGCGCCGGCAGCATGAGCGCGCCGACGACGTTGCCTATGGCGAGGAATGCCAGAGCGATCCTGAAGGCAAGTTCTCACGGAGCGTGAGGAGAAGAGCAGTAACGCGATCGCCTCCAATGAGGTTTTCACCGGCTGGAGCCGGACCTTCACGGACCCGCGGCTTTGCGCGGCGATCGTGGATCGGCTCACTTTCAACGCGACCCTCATCGAGACCGGCACCGAGTCGTACTGCCTGGCTCGGACCAAGGCCCGACGGAACGGTGCCGGGTGAAAGTCGCTCGCGCCTGGCTGCCGCTTCTGATGGTGTGAGCCGCACGAGGTACTCGGGTCTTGAGGGGACGGGCTGTGACGGACGGCGGATGCGTCTTTTGTGCAATAGCGAGAGGTCAGGCGGACGCCAGCATCGTTCACGAAGACGAATCGGTGATCGCTTTCATGGATCTCCAGCCCGTCACCCCGGGCCACTTGCTGGTCATTCCCAAGGTGCACGCGGTGGGGCTGGAGGATCTTCAGGAGGACGTCGGCGTCCAGGTCTGGAAGGTTGCGCATCAGCTCGGACGCGCACTGCGCCGATCAGGCTTGCGGTGTGAGGGCGTCAACTTGTTCCTTGCGGACGGCGAAGCAGCCTTCCAGGAAGTTTTCCACGTTCACCTGCATGTCTTCCCTCGCTTCACAGGTGATCCATTTCGCATCGATGCTGACTGGCGCGTGCAGGAGCGAGACCAGCTCGACAAGACGGCTGATGCCGTTCGTGGCGGCCTCGCTGCCCTCGACACCAGGCAACGCTGACGGCGATCGCTCTCCGGGCCGGACACGGTCTTCAGCATGAGGCCAAGGAAGTTCATTTGTGGATGAATCTGGGCCAGGCCGTCGAGAAATGCGTCGCCGCGCACCGCTCCTGTCTCAGCGCACCGCCGTCGGCGCCGACCCCGCCACCGTCCGCGCAGCCACCGCCCCGTCCCGCAACGGCGCACGGCAATGGCCGCCTCGCCGCACGGCTGCAAGCCCATCACGCCCTGGTCCACGGCCTGTTGGAGCAGGGCATGGGGGTCCGGGCCATCGCCCGCCACCTGGGCTGGGGCCGGCACACCGTGCAGCGGTACGCCCGCGCCGAGCACTGGTACCAGGTCTCCCCGGGACGCCACCGGCGCGGCAGCAGCCTCGACGTCCACCACACCTACCTCTCCCAACGCATCACCGAAACCCGTGGCCGCATCTCGCTCACCGCCCTGCACCACGAACTCGCCGAACGCGGCTGGCAGGGCAGCTACTCCACGTTGCGCGACTGGGCGCGGCACTGCCTTCACCAGCCCCGCCGGACCCCACAGCCGCCCCCAGCACCGCCGACCGCACGGCAGGTCACCGGCTGGCTCGCCCGCCGGCCGAGCTCGCTCTCCGAGGACGAACACCGGCAGCTCAAAGCGGTTCTGGACGCCTGCCCAGAGCTGGCCACCGCGCACCAACTAGTACGTGACTTCGGTGACATGCTCACCCAGCAGACCGGCGTCCTCCTGCCCGCCTGGATCGACGAGGCCCTCACGGCGGACCTGCCCGGCCTGACCGGATTCGCCCGCGGGCTCACCAATGATCTCGATGCCGTCACCGCCGGGCTGACGCTCCGCTGGAGCTCCGGTGGCACCGAGGGCGCCGTGAACCGCATCAAGAAGATCAAGAGGCAGCTGTACGGCCGGGCCGAATTCGACCTGTTACGGAAGATGATCCTGCTCGCGTGACCCCCCGCTCCGGCTCCTGCGCCATGGCAGTTGAGCATTGTCACCGGAGGCTGGTCACTAGTAGGTTCGAGCCGCCGATGTTCGAGCGACGGGGAATACGGGGCCCGGGGTGGCACTGCTGGACACGCTGGTGACAACGGCAGCCGGGGCGCTGTCCGCCACGATCGGGGTCCTGGTCGGGGGCATTGTCACGCACCGGGCCCAGGACCGTCAGTGGCTTCGGGACAAGCAGTTGATCGCCTACGAGGAACTGATCAGCCACTACGCCAAGTTCACGATGATCATCAGCCGCGCCCATGCCGATCAACAGGGATGGGACTACGACTGGAGCGAGTGGAGCGCGACCCTGACCCGTGCCAGCCTGGTTGCCCCTGTGGCCGTCGCAGCGGAGATCGACAACTTCGGCAAGGCCATCAACGCATTCCTGGACCAAGTGGCGCGCGACCCGGCACGCGACCCGTCGCGTGACCCGTTGAGCCAGGAGGAGTTCGCCCAGGCCAACAGAGCACCCGCCCAGGCACAGGTGCAGTTGGTCAACGCCATACGACACTCACTGAGCAAAGATCAAAAGGCGCTGCCCTTCTGGATAGGCGGATCGCTCGCGGGCAGTTCCAACGACACCTGATAGACGCGGCACGGCCGGAAAGCCCATCCATCGCCCACGCTCGCACGGTGCATCCCGGTGCTCATCAAGGAATCGAACACGCCGTTCACCGACCGTGACGGCTCCCCGTGATCGCTGCCAGATCCTTGAAGGGCTCTGGCACAGATCTTGGGGAGCGGTCGCGGAAGGTTACTGATCTGCTGTACTGCTCAGCGACGCCGCAAGACGGGCGGCGGTCTTCTCGCCCGCTCGCTGCTTTATCAGGCCTTCCTTGGCTGCTGCGCGAAGCGTGACTTTCGAGGTGCTCTCCCCGCCCTTTGTCACCAACGCAGTGACCACTACAGGATTCATGCCGCCGGCGCCACCGCTGGCAACGACACGGATCGTCTCCCGGTCCCTGCCAGGCTCGACATGCATGGGCTCCACTGCTCGCCCGGCTTGTCCGAGCACTTTGACGACACGCTTGACGGCATCGTCAAACGGCAAGGGGAGGACAAGGTCGATCTCATGGACGTTCTTCCTCATCAGCTTGGCCACAAGCCGGGTCAAGCCACCGCTGCCCCCGCCAACGGCACCCAGAGCAGCGAGCTCTTCAGCCAGGATCTCGTCCTCACTCTGGTCCACGCGCCCTCACCCTTCACTGCCTGAGATTCCCATGTAACCAGCCATAGGCCCCCGCCAACAGGCAAAGCCCGTTGGCCTCGGGCTTTCACGAGTAATGCCGTCCACCACTTGATCAGAAGCGCGAGAAGCGCTCCTGACCTCCAACGATCGGACTTGTCGAGGGGCCTGACCGTTGGTGTCGAAGGAGCACTTCTCAGGTGAAGCGTACTGGCCTGTATACGCATGTCCGGGTCCGGGGGCGACGGCCGTGGGGGCCGTCAGTCGGGCGGGTGGGGTGCTGCTGGTCGAGACAGTCCGCGAGACCGGCCCGGATCAGGCGATAATGATCACTAGTCGCCTGTGCGTGTTACTTGGGGAGGTCTTGTGAGTCTGAGTCCGCGTGAGGTGTTTCTCCGGCTTGTTCATGGGGTCGCCGGTGGGAATTTCGACGAGTTGCCTGACCTGTATGGCGAGGTCACCGATGTCCGCCATCCGATGGCGACGCCGGAGTCCGAGCCGTTGACGAGTCGGCGTGCGCTCCAGGGGCACTTCACGGTGCCGCCGGAAGTTCGGGAGTCCTTGCCGAAGAGGCGGGTCGTCGATGTCGTCGTTCACGAGACCGCCGATCCTGAAGTGATTGTCGCCGAGTTCGCCTATGAGTTCACGTTGCCGGACGACTCCATGGCCAAGGTGCCCTGCGTCTTCGTCATGCGTGTCCGGGACGGTCAGATCATCGAGTCACGCGACTACATTGACCCGATCCGTACGTACACGGCACGCGGGGACCTTGACCGCCTCGTCGCGTCGTTGCGGAAGGGTGTTTCCTAGCGTCCTAGCCTCGCATTTTCACCAACGAGCCTGTCCGCAGCGTGATCAAAAAGGTGAGGAGGGCCTCTGCCTTGGGACGATGGGACATGTCGAGGGTCCTGGTCGTCGTCAAGAAAGCTGCACTCCTCAGTAGCGCCAGCTGGCCCCGCTGTTTGGGATCTCGAAGTCCGCGGCCCGCGTCCGACAGTCAACTCGACGGCCGCTCCTGGCAGGACCGCGTCGACGTGCGGGACACGGAGAACCTGGTCCGGTTGCTGCACTCGGTCGCCTACATCGTCATCGCCTACCTGTCCGGCATGCGCGACAGCGAGGTCAAGCACCTGCGCCGTGGCTGCCTGTTCAAGGAAACCGACACCAGCGGCCGCATCAGCCGCTATCGCGTGACCAGCCAGGCGTTCAAGGGCGAAGGCACGCCGTGGGGAGTCGAAGCAACGTGGGTCGTCGGAGCGCCGGTCGCCAAGGCCATCGAGGTGCTGGAACAGCTCCAAGGCCCGAGGCAGAAGCGTCTGTTCGCCATCCCGCGCACCTCCCGGCACTTCAGCCGCTCCGCCCGGCGGGCCAAGGCGGCCACCTGTACCAACACCGATCTGTGGGACTTCGTCCGGTGGATCAACACGTACTGCACCGACCACGGCCGCAGCGACGCCATCCCGCCGGTCAGCGGACGCCAGTGGATCCTGGGCACCAGCCAGTTCAGGCGCACCCTGGCCTGGCGGGACGGCATGTCCGAAGGACGGTCGAGCACGGCCGCATGGTTGCCGACCTTCCGGTGACGTCGTGAACGCGGTCTGTCGCGGAGCCAGTTGAGATCTCTAGGCTCTGCTCACGTCGAAGCAGAAGCGGGGCAGGAAGCACCGAACGCCACAAAAGCGGGCCCCACGCCTTCCCTCGGTACCGCGACCGCGTGCGGCGTCTCCGGTGCTGCCGGGCGGCGGGTTGCCGCTGCGGGGGAGCCTGGAGCAGACGGCGAGGATGCTGGAGCACGCGAAGCCGGACCAGCTGGTGGAATTGGTGTTGCCGTACGTGTGGGTGTCCCTTGCCGACGGCCGTGTCCCGGCGAACCGCCGAAGACGAGGGGCTTGAGTTCGGCGCGGGCGGTGTTGAGGGCGGCGGTGTATCCGGCGGGGCCGGAGCCGATGACGATGACCTCGCGTATGCCGTCTCTGCCGGTGCTGTCGGTCACTGGGGTCATGCCTCCTGCTTCGCGTCGATCTCGGCGATCAGGGCCTCGATGCGCGTCTTGATCTCGTCGCGGATGGGGCGGACGGCCTCGACGCCCTTGCCGGCCGGGTCCTCAAGGGCCCAGTCGAGGTACTTCTTGCCCGGGAAGATGGGGCAGGCGTCGCCGCAGCCCATGGTGATGACGTAGTCGGACGCCTGAACGGCCTCGGTGGTGAGGATCTTCGGCTCGGCCGCGGAGATGTCGACGCCGACCTCCTTCATGGCCTCGACCGCGGACGGGTTGACCTGGTCCCCGGGGATGGAGCCGGCGGAGCGGACCTCGATCCGGTCGCCCGCGAGGTGGGTCAGGAAACCGGCGGCCATCTGGGAGCGCCCGGCGTTGTGGACGCAGACGAACAGCACGGAGGCGAGCGGGCTGGAGGACACGGGTTCTTCCTTAGTACGAGGAGTGCGAGGTGTACGGGGCTCAGGAGCTCGGCAGCGAGTCGAGCAGTTCGGTGATGTGGGCGTCGATCTCGTCGCGGATGCCCCGGACGACGGCGATCGGGGCGCCCTCGGGGTCGGTGACCGGCCAGTCCAGGTAGCCGCGGCCGGGCACGATCGGGCAGGCGTCCCCACAGCCCATCGTGATGACGATGTCGGCGGCTTGCACGACCTCGTCGGTCAGAGGCTTGGGGAACGCGTCCGTGAGATCCACGCCGCGCCCGCGGTAGCGCAGGGCGAGGCTCGCGATGCCGGAGGCCAGGCGTTCGTCGAGCAGGACGGGGGGCGTGGATGCGGTCATGGGAAACCCCTTCGGGGCGTGGGCCTCACGGGTGTGGGGATGCGGGGCCCAGGGTTCAGCTCAGGCTGGTATCAGCTCGGAGTGATGTGAGAGTATCAGTCCATGATGACGTCAGTCGATACTGATCTGATGCGGGTTCTCGCGGACCCGCTCCGCCTCCAGATCGTCACCTTGCTGGCCAGGGAGACGCTGTGCAGCACGCACCTGATCGAGGAGACGGGGGCCAAGCAGACCAACCTCTCCAACCATCTGAAGGTGCTGCGCGAGGCTGGGGTCGTGGAGACCGAGCCCTGCGGCCGGTTCACCTACTTCCGGCTCAAGCCCGACGTCATCGCCTCCCTCGCGGGCCAGTTCGCCGACCTGGCGGAGACCGCGCGCGCCACCACTGAGAACAATGTCAAGCGGTCCTGCCCCTGATCACCGCCCTACGGCGACTGCAATGAAGGAGTCCTGTTGACCGCCACCGAGGCCGCCGAGCACAACAGAGCCGGGGAGGCCGCCATAGCCTCCGCCGCTCCCGGGCGTGAGCCCCAGCCCGCGCCGGGTGCCACCCCGCCCCGTACCCCGCTGACTTCCCGGGCCGTAGCCGAACTGCTCGGCACCGCCCTCCTGGTCGCCGTCGTAGTCGGCTCCGGCATCCAGGCGACCGAGCTGACGCAGGACGTCGGGGTGCAGTTGCTGGCCAACTCGATCGCCACCGTCTTCGGGCTCGGCATCCTGATCCTGCTGCTCGGCCCGGTGTCCGGGGCGCACTTCAACCCGGTGGTCACGCTGGCCGAGTGGTGGACGGTCCGACGCGGCGGCGACGGCGTCACCGCTCGCGAGGTCGCGGTGTACGTCCCCGCACAGGTCGTCGGTGCCATCGCGGGCGCGATCCTGGCGGACGCGATGTTCGGCAAGCCCTTGGTGGAGTGGTCCACGCACGACCGCTCGGCCGGCCACCTGCTGCTGGGCGAGGTGGTGGCCACCGCCGGGCTCGTCCTGCTCATCTTCGGCCTGGCCCGCACCGACCAGCTGCGGTTCGCGCCCGTGGCCGTCGCCTCGTACATCGGCGCCGCCTACTGGTTCACGTCCTCCACGTCCTTCGCCAACCCGGCGGTGACGATCGGCCGTACCTTCAGCGACACGTTCGCGGGCATCGCGCCGGGCTCGCTGCTGGGCTTCATCGGCGCCCAACTCGTGGGCGGGGTCGTCGGTCTGGCTCTGGTGGCGCTCATCTTCGTGCATGGCCGGTCCGCTGAATGACCCCTAGTACGCAGGTGGTGGTGATCGGCGGCGGCCAGTCCGGCCTCGCTGCCGGTTACCACCTGCGCCGCCGCGGCATCGACTTCGTCATCCTCGACGCCCAGGCGGCGGCGGGCGGTGCCTGGCAGCACACGTGGGACTCGCTCCACCTCTTCTCGCCTGCGGCCTTCTCCTCTCTGCCGGGACGGCTCATGCCGCCCCAGGCGGAAGAGGAGTACCCGGATGCCGAGCACGTGGTGGCGTATCTGCGGGACTACGAGAAGCGTTACGAGCTGCCGATCGAGCGACCGGTGCGGGCGCTCGGCGTGCACCGGGATGGTGAACTCCTGCGCGTGGAGACCGACTCCGGGATGTGGCATGCCCACGCAGCGATCAGCGCGACGGGCACGTGGTGGCGGCCTTTTCTCCCCGCGGTTCCGGGAAGGGGTCTCTTCGAGGGGCGTCAGCTGCACACGGTGGAGTACCGCAGCCCGCGTGACTTCGCCGGGGAGCGCGTCGTGGTGGTCGGGGGCGGCAATTCCGGTGCTCAGATCGCCGCCGACCTGGCGTACGACACCGAGCTGACCTGGGTCACCCAGCGCTCGCCCCGCTATCTGGCCGACGACATCGACGGCCGTGCCCTGTTCGACGCGGCCACCGCCCGCCGCCGCGCCCTTGACGAGGAGCGTACGGACACTGGCGGCGTGGCGTCGCTGGGCGACATCGTCGCCGTACCGCCTGTGCGCGAGGCTCGGGATCGGGGCCTGCTCAAGGCGAGCGCGATGTTCGCCAGGCTCCTCGCCGGCGGCGTCGAGTGGGCCGACGGCACCCGTGCCGAGGCCGACGCGATCATCTGGTGCACGGGCTTCCGACCGGTTCTGTCCCACCTGGCCCCACTCCAACTCCGGGGCCGGCGCGGGCGCATCGCCACCGAGGGCACCCGAGCGGCCGGCGAGCCGCGCCTCCACCTGCTCGGCTACGGCGACTGGACCGGACCTGCCTCGGCCACGCTCATCGGCGTCGGCCGCCCAGCCCGCGAGGCGGCCCGTGAGATCAGCACGCTGCTTGCGGACCTGCAGGCAGGGTGAGTTGGCGACGGTGGAACTCGAAGTGCTGGGTCGGATACCGGTACAGGTCCGCGATCGTCATGACGTCCGGGAAGAACGGGTCCCAGCGCGTCGGGTAGTGCATGCCCAGTGAGAGTTGGGCTTCCCGCTCGGCGTCGAGCCGCCGGTGCAGCCCGGCGATCACGCGGTCGAAGGCCGAGCCCATGCCGCGACGTCCGAGCACCCTCGCGCCACCGAGCGGGCCGAGGTAGTTCACGACGTCGAAGGGCCGAGTACCTGCGTCTAGGACACGGGCGAAGGCCCGGCTCGCACCGCGCGGCAGCTGTCCGAAGGTCCGCATCAGGACCAGCAGCGGCCGTATCAGGATGTAGCCGAAGAGCATGTGGAACAGCAGCTGCTCGTTGGTCCACCGGGTGCCGTCGGTGGGCCGGCGCAGGTCGGCGTCGGTGGCCTCGTCGAGGAGTTCGTGGAATGCCGTACGGGCCTGTTCCAGTTCGTCGTGGACTGCCTGCCGGTCCAGCGACGGTTCATCCATCGCTCTCACCCGCTTCCCGTGCGGTGGGCTCAGCCCAGAGCGCTGAGCATTCGTCCCATCGCGGCGACCACCGACGGTTCCACCCGGTAGTACACCCAGGTGCCTCGCCGCTCGGAGCTGAGCAGGCCGGCTTCCTTGAGCTTCTTCAGGTGGTGGGAGACGGTCGGCTGGGAGACGCCGACGTCGGAGATGTCGCACACGCACGCCTCGCCGCCGTCATGTGAGGCCACGGCCGAGAACAACCGCAGCCGCACCGGGTCGCCGAGCGCCTTGAACATCCGGGCTGTCTTCTCGGCCTCGTCGGCGGTCAGCGGGCGCTCCGTGAGCGGAGGGCAGCACGGCACCACGGCCTCAGGGACCTCGGGTTCCAGCAGCGGCAGCACCTTCGTATTCGACATGCGTCTATGTTGACACATGTCGAACCAGTGAGCGAGGGGCCGCGGCGATATCGCATCCCGAGGTAATCGATTATCGTCGATTATCGATGAGCGATTATGTGGAACGTCCCGAGGCCGAGCGGTACGCGCACTGGTTCAAGGCGCTGGCCGACGCCACGCGCATTCAGATCGTGACACTGCTGGCGCGCAGCGGTGAGCCCATGGCCGTGGGGCAGATCGTCGAGGCCGTGGAGGTGGGGCAGTCGACGGTCTCGCATCACCTCAAGGGGCTGGCGGAAGTGGGCTTCGTGCTGGTCGAGCGGAAGGGTGCGTCCAGTTGGTACCGGCTGAACGAGGAGTGCGTCCACGCTTTCCCCTCGGCGGCCGATGTCGTCATGGGCCGCCCCGCGCCGGCCCGAAACGCAAGCAGTGGGGCGCGAGGGCGCCGGCGTAGCGAGCCATGACCACCGGCATCGGGCAGGCGGAGCGGGCGCCGATGCGTTCGGGGGAGGTCTATGTCCTGCTGCTGGGGCTGGGGGCGCTGGACGCGGCCGGGTACAGCGTGATCGCGCCGGTGCTCCCTGGCCTGGCCGCGCAGACCGGGGCCAGTGCCACCGTGCTGGGGATGCTGGTTGCGGCGTTCCCGCTGGGGATGGTCGCGGGCTTCGCGCTGGGCGGGATCGTCATCCAGCGCAGTAGCCCGGCACGACTGCTGACGGTGGGGCTGGCGCTGGTCGCGGCGGGCGGCCTCGGGTTCGTCTTCGGTGCGGACCTGGCCGGCTTCGCCGTCTCCCGGCTGGTGATGGGACTGGGCTCCGGGTGTCTGTGGCTGGGGATCACCTTCGCCACCCTGGCTGCCTGGCCGGGGCAGGAGTACCTGTGCATGAGCCGCATCTACGCCGCCTACTCCGCCGGCGGCCTGCTGGGCCCGCTGCTCGGGGCGATCCACGGGATGCGCGGCCCCTTCCTTGCCTACCTCGCCCTCGTCCTCCTCGCGCTCGTACCCGTGCTGACGCTCCGGCTGCCTGCGACGGCGGTCGCCTTCGCCCCTGACCGTCGCGCTCTGCGCTCACCTGGATTCCGGGCGGCAGCTGTAGCCATCGCCTTCGCCGTGCTGGCGCTCGGCACGCTCGAAGGGGTGCTGCCGCTCCACTTCGGCACGAAGTTGGGTCAGTCCCAGATCGGGGTGCTGTATGCGGCGACGTCGGTCGTAGTGGCGGTCGCGGGAGTGGTGGCGGGACGGTGGCCGCCTCGGGCGATGCTGCTGGTCTCCACCGTGCTGGTGGTCGGCGGCTTCGCGCTCGCCGGAGCCAGTACGGACGTACCCGTATGGATCGCGGCACTCGCCGTCGCAGGGGTCGGCATCGGGCTGGCCAACACCGGAGCGACCGGTGTGCTCCTCGACGCCGTACCCCCGCAGCGCATCCTGACGGCCATGGTTCTGTGGTCCCAGATCGGCATCCTGGGCTACCTGGCGGCTCCCCTGATCGGCGGCCCCGTAGCCGATGCCTTCGGCTACGGGGCGGTCGCCGCCGTTGTCGCGTTGATGGCCATGGGAGCAGCCGCGACGCTCGCCCGGTCCAACCGGTCATGAACCGCCGGCTCCGCACCGCCACTTCTGCCTTGAGGGCGCCTTCTGGAGGTGCCCAGACCTCAGCCGGCTCGTCCCTCCTCACCGAAGCGGGCCAGGTGGGCCGCGACGCACCGCGCTGTCCGGACGGCGTCCCGGCCCACTCCGCGCAGGGAGTTCGAGGACAGGCTGCGCTGCCACTCCAGGCCGACGTAGGCCAGTCCCGGGCGTGTGAGCCACATGCCCTCGCGGTGGCGAGGGCGCCCGGATGCGTCGAGGGCGCCGAGCGGGGCGAGGTAGTCCAGGTCGGGTCGGTAGCCGGTGGCCAGCAGGATCGTGTCGACCTCCTCAGAGCTGCCGTCGGACCAGATGACCTTGGAGTCGCTGATGCCGGTGAACAGCGGGCGCCTGTCCGGTCGTCCGGCGGCGACAGCGGCGCTGTATCGGCCGTCGTCGATGAACAGCTGGGTCGGCGGGGTGCGCAGGAACCGGCCGATGGGCAGCGTGTCGAGGCCCGTGCGGGTCAACCACCAGTGCAGGTCCCGCCCCAGCATGCGCTGGCGGGCGAACCTGACGGGATGCCGCGCCGCCAGCGTCACCTGGGCCCGCTCGGCGATCTCGGCGGCGATCTGCACCGCGGAGTTCCCTGCACCGACGACCACGACGCGCTGCCCGGTGAACGGCTCGGGTACGCGGTAGTCGGCGGCGTGCAGCACCGTCCCGGCGTAGCTCTCCAGGCCCGCAAGGTCAGGGAGGTGGGGACGCCCGAAGGCGCCGGTGGCCGCGACCACGGTGCGTGCCTCCAACCGGCTGCCGCCCTCCAGGCTCAGCCTGAACACGTCCTCGCCGTAGCCGACTTCGAGCACTCGCGTCCGGGTGCGGATCTCGGCGTCCAGCCGGTCGGCGTACCGCAGCAGGTAGGCGATCACCTCGTCCCGGTGCGGGTAGCGATCCGGGTCCCCGCCGAAAGACATCCCCGGCAGCGAGCTGTATCCGGCGGGAGAGAGAGCGTAAGGCTGTCGTAGTAGCGCGACCACGATCCGGCGGGCCGGGCGGACGCCTCCAGAACCACCGGCTCCAGCCGCTGTCGGCGCAGGGCATGCGCCGCGGCCAGTCCGGACTGACCGCCCCCGATCACCGCTACGTCCACTCGCTCCATGATCCATCCTCCAGATTAGATGAATGTCTATGTTGACGCTTATCGATACAGGTGTCATGCTGGCAGCGCAAGAGATCGACGGATGTCGAAACAAAGGGGAATCTCGTGAACGCGCTCACCACCGACCAGCTGCCCGTCGTGGTCATCGGAGCAGGCCCGATCGGCCTGGCCGCCGCCTCTCACCTCGTCGAGCGCGGCATCGAACCCTTGGTCCTGGAGGCCGGACCGTCTGCTGGCAGCGCCGTTCGCGACTGGTCGCACGTCCGGCTGTTCTCGCCTTGGGGCGAGGTCATCGACCCGGCCGCCGAGAAGCTCCTCGCCCCGACCGGCTGGGTCCGCCCCGACACCTCCGTCTATCCGACCGGCGGCGACTGGGCGAAGCAGTACCTCCAGCCGCTCGCCGACGTCCTCGGCGACAAGGTCCGCTACCGCGTGACCGTGACTGGCGTGGCCCGCGCGGGGCGCGACCGCATCGTCGACTCCGGCCGGGACGAGCAGCCCTTCACCGTGCACATCCAGACCGCCGACGGCCGCGAGGAGCGGATCACCGCCCGCGCCGTCATCGATGCCTCCGGCACGTGGACCACTCCTTCTCCGATGGGCGCCGACGGCCTCCCCGCGCTGGGCGAGAAGGCAGCCGTCGCTCGCATCGCCTACCGTGTCCCGGACCTCAACGACCCGGCCGTGCGGGCCCGTTACGCGGGCAGGCGCACCGCGGTCGTCGGCTCCGGAGCCTCCGCCTTCACCGCTCTCGCGCTTCTCGCCGACCTGGCGAAGGAGGAAGAGGGAACCCACGCGGTGTGGGTCCTGCGCCGCGGCATCGGCGCCGACACCTACGGCGGCGGCGAAGCCGACCAGCTCCCCGCCCGTGGCGCCCTCGGCCTGCGCGCCAAGGCCGCCGTAGAGGCCGGCCACGCCAGCGCGATCACCGGCTTCCGCACCCAAGCCGTCTCGCACGACGGTGACCGACTGGTCCTCGAGTCCGAAGACGGCCACCGCACGGACCTCATCGACGAGGTCATCGTCCTGACCGGCTTCCGCCCGGACCTCTCCTTCCTCTCCGAGGTCCGCCTCGGCCTCGACGAACGCCTTCAGGCGCCGACCGACCTCGCCCCGTTGATCGACCCGAACGTGCACTCCTGCGGCACGGTCTACCCGCACGGCGTGAACGAGCTCTCCCACCCCGAGCAGGACGTCTACCTGGTCGGCATGAAGTCCTACGGCCGCGCCCCGACCTTCCTCGCCATGACCGGCTACGAGCAGGTCCGCTCCGTCACCGCCGCGATCGCCGGCGACCAAGAGGCCGCCGAGCGCGTCGAGCTCACCCTCCCGGAGTCCGGGGTGTGTGGCGGCGCGGGCCTGTTCGACGAGCCGGAGAACGCCGAGCAGTCCGGCGGCGGATGCTGCGCCGCCCCCACCACGCTCCAGATCGGCATCGGCGCCCCGGCCTCCACGTCCGGCGGCTGCTGAACCCCGCACCCACACAAGGAGGTTGGCCATGACATCCCGCGTACAGCTCGCCCTCCGCGTCCCGGATCTCGACGCGTCCGTCGCCTTCTACAGCAAGCTCTTCGGCACCGAACCCGCCAAACTCCGCGACGGCTACGCCAACTTCGCCATCGCCGAGCCCTCGCTCAAGCTCGTCCTGATCGAGGGAGCGGAGGACGAGGCGACCCGCATGGACCACCTCGGCGTCGAGGTGGAGAGCACTGACGCGGTCCACGCAGCCACCGCCCGCCTCAGCCAGGCCGGCCTGGCCACCGACGTCGAGGAGGACACCACCTGCTGCTACGCCCTGCGGGACAAGGTCTGGGTCCACGGGCCCGGCCAGGAGCCCTGGGAGGTGTACGACGTCAAGGCCGACGCCTACTCCCTGGCCAAGCAGCAGGACAGCACCTGTTGCGCCGACCCGACAGCGGCCGACACCGGCGGCGCGAAGGAACCCGTCGCTGTGGGCTGCTGCTGATCCGCCGATGACCGACCTTCACACCAGCGAGGCCGCGACCGGAACGGGGGACCGGTCGCGGCCTCGCGCCGCCCTGCCCGCCCTGCGCGCTACCCAGATCACCAGCTGGGGCATCGTCTACACAAGGTGATGCGGCGCGGCGAAGAGGTCCGCATCGCCCGTAGTGACCTGACGCACCTGATGCGGTTGATGCCGTCACTGAAGGAGTCGATACGGGCAGGAATGGGCACGTTAGGCGGTTAGCCAGCCAGGTGCTTGCCGAAGAACTCGGTGAGCCTGGCGACGGCGGGGGTGACGTATTCGTCCTTGTCGTACAGGTCGATGTGGGTGGCGCCGTCGATGATGACCAATTCCTTGGGCTCGACCGCCTTCTCGATCGCTTCCCGGCTGAAGTAGGCGGTCTCTGCCTCCGAACCGGCCATCATCAGCAGGGGACGGGGTGAGATGAGTCGGATCATCGCGTACGAGTCGTACTGGGCGATCAGGTCGATACTGCGCAGCACCCATCCCTGGTTCGCGCGGGGGTGGTAGCCGCGCGGGGTGCAGTAGAACTCGAACGTCTCCCGGAACTGCATGGTGGCGGCCTCCAGCAGTTCCTCGGCGTTGTCGGGAATCCACGCGGCCGGCTGCGGGGCCGCGCCGCGTGCTTCCGCGGTGCGCAGTGCACCGGCCTGGTCGAGCATGGCGTTGAGAATCGCCGGGTCCTGTGTGCGGCCCAGTCCCTCACGGAACACCGACCCGAGGTCCACGGCGCTGACCGTGGCGACGCTCTTGATGCGGTGGTCGGTCTGCGCGGCGTACGGGAGGTAACCGCCGGACGCGCAGATACCCAGCGCCCCGATGCGCTCCGGGTCGATGTCGTCACGGGTGGTCAGGTAGCTCACCGCGGACTTGATGTCCTCGGCCCGCTGGAACGGGTTCTCCAGGCCTCGCGGCTCGCCCTCGCTCTTGCCCTGGTAGGCGGCGTCGAAGACGAGCGCGGCGAACCCGGCACCCGCCAGACGCTCGGCGTAGATGCTCGGGCTCTGCTCCTTCACACCGCCTCCCGGATGGGAGATGACGACGGCCGGCAACCGGCCGTCAACGTGGTCATCGGGGGTGAAGAGAATCCCGGCGAGGGCGAGATGGTTGCTGGGGCAGGTGACGCTGGTCCTCATGTTCTGTGTCTCCTGGGTGCAGTGAGAAAGTGCTGCGACCGCGGACAAGACGGATTCCTCCGGCCAGGCCTTCCACCTTCGGGCGGCCCCGTCGGCCGGTCACGTCACCGACACTCGCACGCGGTACGCGGGTGGGTAAGGGTCGTCTTGTGTCCCCGGACAACGCTGTCCTGGGACACGACAGGCCCCCTGTCACGGGCATGGCGCGGTGCAAGACTTGTCCCCATGAGCAGCAGCAACGCCCACCACAGTGAACTGGGTGCCTTCCTCAAGGCGCGGCGTATGGAGCTGAGCCCGGCCCAGGTCGGGCTGTCCGATTCGGGCGGCAGGCGCAGGGTCCAGGGTCTGCGCCGGGAGGAAGTGGCCTTGCTGGCGTCGATCAGCCCCGACTACTACACGCGCCTGGAGCAGGGCCGCCGCCAGGCTTCCGAACCGGTGCTGGACACCCTCGCGCGTGTTCTCCGGCTCGACGACGGCGAGCGTGCCTACATGTTCGAACTGTCCGGCAAGGACGCTGCCCGGCCCCGTCGGCGCACCACGCAGAAGGTCCAGCCGCAGCTGCAGCGGCTGCTGGACGACCTGGCCACCACGCCGGCCGTCGTCCTGGGCCGGCGCACGGACATCCTCGCCTGGAACCCCATGGCCGCCGCCCTGTTCATCGACTTCGCGCAGATCCCGGAGAAGAAGCGCAACTTCGTACGGCTGGTCTTCTGCGAACCGGCCATCAGAGCGCTGTACCCGGACTGGGACTGGGTGGCACGGACGAGCCTGGCGCAGCTGCGTATGGAGGCCGCCCGGGACCCGAAAGATCCACGGCTGGCCGAACTGGTGGGCGAGCTGTCACTTCAGGACCCCGACTTCCGACGGTGGTGGGGCGCCCATCACGTCGCCGTCCAGGGCACGGGCACGAAGGTCCTGCAGCATCCGATCGCAGGACAGCTCACCCTCGACTGGTCCTTCCTCACCTGCACCGCCGATCCCGACCAGCAGCTCATCGCCCTGACCGCCGAGACCGGCTCACCCAGCCACGATCGTCTGCGCATCCTCGCTTCATGGGCCGCGCAATCCGCCGGCCACTCCGTGGCAGACCGCTAGACGAATGAGTCCGGTGTCAGGGCCGGTGCGCGAGCTTGAAGAGAGGGCGCTCAAGATCATGTTGTGACGCAAGACCTGAACACCCTCTTGACCGTGCTGTACGTGAAGATCGACGGCGAGATCGGAGGGACCCGGTGGATGGGACGGCCGCCGCTGCTGACCGACTCCGAGCTCGTCTGCCTTGCCGTGGCGCAAGCCCTGCTCTGCAGGTACAGGTCCAGGCACGCCGCTCGCGCAGCGCGACGGCGAGGTCTTCCAGGTACGTGCCCATGCCGTCCCACCCGCCGAACTGCTCGGCATCGCCACGGCGGTCACCTGTTTCGGGGTTCTGCTCGGCAGGCTCAGCGGTAGAGGCCGGCCCGGAAGGCGAACGAGACGAGTTGCGCTCGATCACGTGCGCCGACCTTCGTCATGGCCCGCACCGCATGCGTCTTCACGGTGAACGGTGACACGGACATCTGGGCCGCGATCTCGTCGTTGCCGAGACCGCTCGCGACGAGAACGACCACGTCCCGCTCCCTGGGCGTCAGAGCGTCGAAGCGTCGCAGCAGTTCCTGGTCGATCACCGGGGGCGGACTGTCGGTCATATGGCCGATGAGCGCGGCCGTCGCGGCGGCCGACAGCGCACCGCCACCGCCAACGACCTCGGTGATTCCGGCGACGAGTTCAGCGGGACTCACGGTCTTGCTCAGGAAACCGTTGGCGCCCGCGCGCAGGGCGGCGAGAACGATGTCGTCCTGGTCGAAAGTGGTCAGCACGATTACCCGCGTCTTTTCGGGTGGGTGCTCTTTGCGGATCCGGCGGGTGGCTTCGACACCGTCGATGCCGGGCATCCGGATGTCCATCAGGACCAGGTCGACGGGGTGGTCCCGGAGGAAGGGGACGACCTGGAGTCCATCGGAGAGATCACCCGCAACAACGAGACTTGGGTCGAGCCGGAGCATCACCTTGATGCCGGTCCTGATCTCGTCCTGGTCGTCGACGATCAGAATCCGCGTCATCGGACGACGGCTCCCAGGGGGCTGAACTCCGCATGGACCCGGAATCGCCCGTCGTCACTGTCGATCGTCAGCCGCCCGCTGGAGGACTCGACGCGTTCGCGCATCCCCACGAGTCCGAGTCCGCTGCCCGAGCCGGAGCCGCCCAGTGAGTGACCGACGCGGTTCTCCACGGTGACGGAGATCCTGCCGTCGCGCTCGCGCACATCCACCGTTGCCGCCCCCTCTCCATGCCGGTAGGCATTCGTGAGTGCTTCCTGAACGACCCGGTAGACCGTCACGCCGACGCTGGGCTCCACGAAACCGGCGGGGATGTCGAGGGAGGGATGGACATCGAGGCCGATGCTCTCGAAAGAGGCAATAAGGCCTCCCAGGCCGCTGAGCGCCGGGGTCGGCCGGAGTGCCTCGTCGTCGGAGATGTCGTCTCCGAGGCGGAGGAGCGCGAGAATCCGTTGCGTTTCGACGACGACGGTGCGGGCGCTGGACCTGGCCGAGACGAGGGACTGCCGGGAGGACTCGGCGTCTTCGGGCAGCCCGATCTCCGCGGCACCGAGATGCATGCTCAGCATCGCGACCTGGTGGCCGATGACGTCGTGGAGGTCCCGGGCGATGCGGAGACGTTCCTCGGTCACCCGTCGGGTCGCTTCGATCTCGCGGGTGGCGAGGGCGCTTTCGGCCCGTTCCTCCAGGGTGCGCCAATGCTCTCGATGGATGCGCAGCGCGGCCCCTGTCGAACCTCCTGCTACGGCTGAGAAGAGTGCGGCGGCTCCCACGATCGCGCCACCACGGAATCCTCCCAGCGTCATGAACGCCCCCAGGAAGAACGCCGCCACGATGCCCGTTCCGGCCAGCGGCTGCTTCCCCATGAGGGTGACCGAGAACAGCACGAGCACCGCCATCATCCACACCGACAGGGGGTCGTGGCCCACCGCTGTGACGGCGAAGGACGCCGCGCTCGTCACGACCAGTCCTGCCCACGGCCTCCACCATGAGAGGGCGACACCGCCACCGGCGAGGAGCACGGAGAGGACCGTCGGCCAATCCGACCCTCGCAGGATCACAGCCGCGATCTGGCCGGTGAACACCAGCGCGGCCACCGAATAGGCGACGAGGTGCAGCGCCTCGGGGCGGCGGACCCACAGGGGTGCCACGGGCCCGTCCTGATTGTTCTGCGCCTTGACCATGACCTGATTCTCGTCCACGTCTGCTGCGGCCGTGTACTTCGAATGATGTAGACGGCGGGCCCGGTCCGGGCGATGAGGACGGCAGAACCCATTCGATTCGAAGTGGATGGCAGAACTACTTCGTTCGAAGTACACGGCCCCTCCCGAAGCCGCTGAGACTCCTCATCGAGGCGACCGTCTCACACCATCACGATCACAAAACGGGACACCCGATGACTCAGACCACCGTGCCTTCGAGCACGACCACGACCACGACGACGCCCTCCGGGCTCCGATCGCTCTACCTGATCCGAGTCGCCTTCTCCCTGATCTGGGTGGCACTCGTCATCACGACCTCCGCCTCGCTCGTGTCGACGGACAGGCCCACAGCGATGGCAGCCCTGCTGCTCGTCATCTACCCCCTGTGGGATGTCATCGCCACGCTCCTCGAGCGTCGCATGGCCGGCACCGGCTCCACGGACCGCGTCGGTAGCACCAACATGGCTCTCGGCCTCGCCACCACCGCCGGGATGATCATCGCCGTCCTCTCCACCATCGGGACGGCCCTGCTTGTGTTCGGCATCTGGGCCCTCCTTTCCGGAGCAATCCAGCTCGTCGTGGCGATCCGGCGCCGCCGCACCGTCGGTGCCCAGTGGCCCATGGTCATCAGCGGCGGACAGTCCGTCCTCGCCGGTGCCACTGTCGCTGCCACGTCCGCCTCGGCGACGAGCAGCCTGTCCACCGTCGCCGGATACTCGGCCTTCGGTGCCTTCTGGTTCCTTGTCTCCGTCATCGCCCTGAGCATCCGCGGCCGACGCGAGAAGCGTTGACCACCGCCGTCGGAGCCACCGCCTCTCCGTATGACTGCAAGACAGCGTGGCCGGGTCCAGGATGGGGACGCAGATCACGGAGGGGGAGGGCGTGCAGCTGACCATCGATACCCGGGCCGACACGTACGAACAGGCGATCGCGGCAGTGCAAGCCGCGTACGGGCTCAACCCCGCAGCCGTGGCGAGCGGTTGGCCGGTTGTCCCTGCTCTCGAATCCCGGCCGGGCCCGGAAACCCTGAGCAGCGAGGACCTCTGGGAGGGCTGGAGTGACCGGATGCTGTCGACCGCACCCTGGAAGGCCACGAGTCCGGTCGCAAGCGCGGCAAGACCATCGGCGCGCGGGCGTCACCAACCACGACATGCCGGAACGCTACGGCCCATGGCAGACCGTCTACACCCGCTTCCGCCCTTATGCCCTGGACGGCGTATTCACCCGGGCCCTGCAGCAGATCCAAGCTGGTGCGGACGCGGCCGGCGACATCGACTGGCTCGTCCAGATCGACTCCACCATCGTCCGCGCCCACCAGCACGCCGCCGCCACCGGCCGAAAAGGGGGCGCCGGCGGCAGGACGAACCGGACGATCACGCCCTCGGCTGATCCCGAGGAGGCCTGACCACCAAAATCCACCACCAAGCAGCCACCGAACTGGTGGTACGACAAGATCGCCAACTACAACAGCGGGCTCCTGCTCGGCGTCGACCAGATGAGCACAAGCTCCGGTGCCCAGGTCCTGCAGTGGTCCGACAGCGGCACGGCCGACCACCTGTGGAAGCTCACCTCTGGCTGAGGCAACCGTCAAGGGTCCCGCGCTGGTCGTCCACGGCGAGCGCGGGAGCGCCCTCATGCCCGGGTGGCGACCGGTACGGCGTCAGGGTGTGCTGCCTCGCCCTGGACACCCGCTCGGTCACTGTGCGGTGAGCTTGGCGCGCAACCCCAGGATCAGCAGTTCCAGCGTGGTCTCGAAGCTGCGGTCCATGGGCCGGTCCCGGCCGGAGTCCCATCGGACCAGGAACGCGTTGTTCTCCAGAAGACCGAGATTGCGGGTCAGGGCAGGGAAGGTGTTCGGGTTCACCGTCCGCAGCTGGGCCGCGTACTCCTTCTGCCAGCCCTCCTCCACATCCGCCGGCACGCTGGAGAGTTCGAGGGTGACCCAGCCGAGCACGAATCCGACCACCGCGTTGTACACCTCGACCAGATCCCGCCCCGAGAAGCCGGCTTGTTCCAGCACGCTCACCACCCGCTCCGTGAACGGGACCGCGGTGGTGCTCACCACCAACTGGGAGCCCAGGATCGGGGCGAGGTTGGGGTGTCGGTGCATCGCCCGTCGGCACAGCCGGGCGACGTCGATCAGCCACTCGTCCCAGGCCATGCCGTGGTCGGCGGGGAGTTCGATGTCCTCCAGCACCCGTGCCGAGACGGCCGCCACGAGCTGGGCCTTGCTGCCGGTGTGCCAGTACAGCGCGGTGGGGTAGACCCCCATCTCCCTGGCGAGCGCCCGCATGGTGAGCGCGTCCAGGCCGTGCAGGTCCACATAGCGCAGAGCCGCGTCGATCACCTCCGTGCGCGACAGCGGACTGCGGGCCGTCTGCCTTCCCCCGCGCCGGCCGCTGCTCTCGCCCATTCGGTGTCCCTCTCTGCATGGTTGGTGTGAACGGACACACGTTAGCCCGACGGCTCGGGTCAGGAGCACAGCAGGCGGGCCGGGTTGGCCGTCGTGATGTGGTCGAACTCGCCCGCGCCGAGTCCGGCCGCCAGCAGTCGTTCGCGGAATCCGGTGTGGACGAACCCGTACCCGCCCCCTCCGTGGGCGCGGAGCTGGGAGAGCAGGCATACGTCGTGGGAGAGCAGGATGTTGTCGATGTACCCGGCTCGCACCAGATCCAGCACCATCCGTACCCGGTGGTCGACTTCGCGGGGGTGGTCGGTGTTGATGGTGTCGACGCCGACGTAGGCGCCGCGGCGGGCGATCCGTTCGGCGTAGCCGGGGGCGGTCACTGTGTCGCAGTGGCCGATGGCGATATGTGCCGGGTCGGCTCCCTCGGAGGTGAGCAGGTCCAACTGCGGCAGGCCGACCGGCCAGCGGGCCGCGTGGGTGTGGATGGCCGCTCCGGTCGCCTGCTGGGCGCGGGCGGCGGCGCGCAGCGAGCGTTCCTCGGCCGCGGAGATGTACCACTTGTCGCAGCCCACCTCGCCGATGATCCCGGCCCGGATCCCGCCGGTGCCGGGGAAGCCCTCGGTGAGGTCGCGGACGATCTCCTCGGCGACGGCGTCGGCTCCGTGCCGGTCGAACCAGTCCCGGTCCAGGAACGGGTCGCGGTAGTGCCCGGTGCCGAGGACCACGTGCAGTCCGGTGGCCTCGGCGACCCTCTGTACGGCGAGGACGTTCGCCGGGTCCCGGCTCGCACCGGGCGGGGGAGGAGCGGCCCCGGCGTCCGGGGCGGCGCCGGGGGTCAGCTCGGCGGTCGTCAGGTCGACGACAGTGGTGCCGCCCAGGCCGGTGAAGACGCTCAACTCCTCGGTGACGGCGGCCTCGTCGGCGATGAGCCCGTCGCCGCGCCGCTCCCGCATCAGGTTGATGAACAGGTGCTCGTGGGGCAGCACCGTGCCCAGTTCCTGACGGGCAACCGGGCCGCGGGCGGTGGACACCGTGTTGGTCATACGGTCCTTCCGGGGAGATCAGGGACGGCGGGGAGGGTCAGCAGGCGGGCCGGGGTGGTCCGGGTGATCCTGTTGACGTCCTCGGGACTGATGCCACGCGCCAGCATCAACGGCAGCACGCGCCGCAGGATGTGGGCGTAGCCCTCGCCGCCGTAGCGGGTGAGCTGGGTGCGGCGGCAGACGTCCTCGGCGATGGTGATCCGTTCTCCGTGCCCGGCGGCGACGAGCGCGGCGATGTGGCGGACCCGCATGCCGTCGTTCGGTAGATCGACGGTGGGATCGGGCGGGTAGTAGCTGGACTCGGTCCCGAAGAGGTCGAATTCGAGGACGCAGCCGGTGTCGGTGAGCGCGAGCATCTCGTCGAACTCGAAGAGCGTGCGGTCCACATGGCACAGGACGGTCCGCGCGGGGTCCGCGCCCGCTTCGACGGCCTGGCGCAGGTGCAGCAGCGGGGCCTTGTGGTGCCGTCCGGGGTGGATCAGGAGAGCGGCGCCGGTAGCCGCCTGTGCCTGGGCGGCGGCCTGGAGGACCTTCACTTCGTCCGGGTGCGGGGGCCACGACATGCCGATCTCGCCGATGATGCCGGCGCGGATGCCGGTGTCGTCGGCGCCGTGCTCGATGTCGCCGGTGATCTGCCGGGTGATGGCGTCGCGGGGGAGTGCGGTGACCTCGGGCGGGTGGAACGCGGCGACGTAGTAGCCGCTGCCCATCACCACGTGGACACCGCTGCGGCGGGAGATCTCGCGCAGGCCGGCCGGGTCGCGGCCCAGGCCCACCGGAGTGGCGTCCACGACGGTGCCGCCGCCGGCCTCGCGGTAGAGCGCCAGTTCGTCGACGGCGGTGTCCACCTCGTCCAGCACCAGGTCCCGTCGGTTGTTCCGGTCCACGCGCGAGGTGAAGTAGTTGGTGGGGGTGAGGGGTTCGTCGACGGCGTCGTGCGGTGCGTAGCGGCCGAGGTCGGCGAGGAGGTGTTCGTGCGGCTGGACGTGGCCGAGCCGGTCGGGATCGACCGGCCCGAGCACGGTGTGGACGATGCCGTTCATGCGCCCAGTTCCTTCTTGTGGGTCTCCCGGGTCAGCAGGACGGCCAGCGCGGTGACGGCGCAGGTGCCCGCCATGAACCAGGACACGTACAGGGCGTTGGGCGCTCCGCCGCCCGCTGCCAGCAGGCTGGTCGCGGCGATCGGGGCCAGTGCGCCGCCCGCCACGGAGGCGATCTGGTAGCCGAGCGAGGCCCCGGTGTAGCGCGTCCCGGTACCGAACAGCTCGGCCAGGAAGGCGCCCATCGGCCCGTACATCAGGGAGTGCAGGCCCAGCGCCAGCGCGTAGCCCAGCAGGAACAGGCCGGTGGAGTGCTCGTTCACCAGGGGGAAGAGGAGGAAGGAGTTGAGGCCGAGGAGCACCGCGCCGGTGAAGTAGACCGGGCGGCGGCCCACCCGGTCGGACAGCGCGGCGGCCAGCGGCAGACAGACCAGTGAGACGGCCGAGGCGATCATGAGGCCGTTCAGGGCGGTGTCACGGCTGTGTCCGACCTGGGTGGCGTACGAGATCACGAAGGTGATCAGCACCGAGTTGGCCGCGAACGGGCCGAACCCGATGAGCGCGGCCAGCAGCAGTTCCTTGGGCTGGGTGCGCAGCAGTTCGACGATGGGCGGGCGTTGCCGCTCGCCCTGTTCGCGCTTCCTGGCCTGCTCGGCCTGCGCGGCGGTGAAGGCCGGTGTCTCGGAGACGCCGATGCGGATCCACAGTCCCACGGTGGCCAGGACGACGGTCATCAGGAACGGCACGCGCCAGCCCCAGGCCATGAAGTCCGACTCGGGCAGCCTGTTGGCGAGCGAGAAGACGAAGGTCGACAGCAGCAGGCCGGTGGGCGCTCCCATCTGCGCCACGCTGCTCCACAGCCCGCGCCGTCCCTTGCCGGAGTGCTCGACGGTCATCAGGACCGCGCCGCCCCACTCGCCGCCGACGGCGACTCCCTGTACGAGGCGCAGCAGCACCAGGAGCGCGGGGGCCCAGATGCCGATGGTGGCGTGCGTGGGCAGCAGGCCGATCAGGGTGCTCGCCGCGCCCATCAGCAGGATGCTCGTCACCAGCATGCTCTTGCGGCCCAGACGGTCGCCGAAGTGTCCGAAGAGGATGCCGCCGAGCGGGCGGGCCCCGTAGCCGACGGCCAGTGTGCCGAACGAGGCGAGCGTGCCGGCGGCCGGGCTGAGTTCGGGGAAGAAGAGCTTGTTGAACACGAGCGCGGAGGCCGTGCCGTACAGCAGGAAGTCGTACCACTCCATGACGCTGCCGAGGTACGCCGAGACCAGCACCCGGCGTGAGCCGGTGGGCGGGATCTCGTTCTCGGGGGACACAGGAGAGGTTCTTTTCGGGGAGGGGGAGGTTGCCGTCATCGTGACTCCGGGGACGTCGAAGGAGCGGGCACAGCCGTCGCGGCAGCGCTGTACGTTGGACAGGGTTACTTGTCCGACGTACAACGGTCAAGAGGTCGACGCCCGCCGTAACGCCACGTAACGCTCGCGCAACGCCTCGGCGCCTCGGCGCTCTGGCTCTTGTCCCACGTACAATGCATACTGGCCGATGTACATGATCGAGGTCGCTCCTTTCCTCGCCCCCACCCGATCCAGGAGTCCAGAATGCGCCCAGCCACCTCACCGCCCCGTACGGCCATGCGGCCCGACGGCAGCCGACTGATCAAGTTCTACTTCGGCGAGGAGCTGCCGTTCGTCAGCCACGGACGCGGCGTGTTCGTTTACGACACCGACGGGCGCAGATACCTCGACGGGTGTTCCGGGGCGGTGACCGCGAACCTGGGGCATGCCGACCCGCAGATCCTGCGGACCATGAGCGAGCAGGCGGAACGGATCACCTTCGCGCACCGCGGCTCCTTCCACAGTGAGCAGTCGGAGCGCCTGGCCGACCGGCTCGGCGGGATGACGGGTTACCCGTACGTCTTCCTGTGCAACAGCGGGTCGGAGGCCGTTGAGACCGCGCTGCGGCTGACCCTGCAGTACTGGCGGGAGCGGGGCGAGCCCGAGCGGTCGCGATTCGTCTCCCACGCGGTCAGCTACCACGGCGCCACCCTCGGCGGCCTGTCGTTGTCCGGCCATCCGCAGCGCCGCTGGGTCGCCGAAGCGCTGCTGCACGGCTTCAATGAACTCACCCCGCCCTACGCCTACCGGTTCGCCGAGGGCCGCGACGACGACGAGTTCACCGCGTTCCTCATCGAGCGGGCGGCCCGGGTGCTGGACGCCCACGGCCCCACCCTGGCCGGTGTGGTGGTCGAGCCCGTCGGCGGCGCGGCCGGCGGCGCCATCACACCGCCCGACGGCTACCTGCCCGCCTTGGCGGCGCTGTGCCGTGAGCGCGGGGTACCGCTGATAGCCGACGAGATCATGACCGGCATGGGCCGCACCGGCACCATGCTGGCCGCGCAGCACTGGGACGTACACCCCGACATGGTGGTCCTCGGCAAGGGAATGGGCGCCGGATACGCGCCCGTGTCGGCGGTGCTGGTCGGCGAGCACTTCGTCGACACCATCGCCGCCGGGACCGCGGCCGTCACCAACGGGCACACCTACGGCGGCAACCCGCTCGGCAGCGCCGTCGCCCTGGCCGTCCTGGAGGCCGTCGAGTCCCGGGACCTGGTGACGAACGCGGCGGCACGCGGCAAGCAACTGCGCGCAGGACTGGAGGAGTTGGCGGAACGGCAAGAGGTCATCGGCGAGGTCCGCGGGCTCGGTCTGCTCCAGGGCCTCGAACTGGTCGCCGACCGTGCGACCAGGAGCCCCGGCGACCCCGTCGGCTCCCTCACCCGCGCGGTCGTGCTCGCCGCCCGCGACCAGGGACTGCTCGTCTACCCGGCGACCGGCGGCATCAACGACGCCGTCCTGATCGCCCCGCCGCTCACGACCACCCCCGAGGAGATCGACCTGCTGCTCGAACTCCTCGACGCCGCGCTGACCGCGCTGGACCGGAACGCGGGGTCCGCCGCATGACGATGCTCGCCGCCCACCCGCCCCAGCACCCCGCCGTACTGGAGACACTGCTCGCCGAGTACCGCGCCCGCACCACCGGATCCGCGACCGCCTTCCGGCGATCCGCCGCGGTGCTGCCCGGAGGCGAGACCCGGAACGTCACCTACTACCCGCCGTACCCGGTCATCCTCGCCGAGGGCCACGGCTCGCGACTGCTCGACGTCGACGGCACCGAGTACCTCGACCTGGTCAACAACTACACCTCGCTCGTCCACGGCAACGCCTACCCGCCGGCCATGGCGGCCGCCGCAGCCGTACTGACATCGGGCGCGGTCTTCCCCAGCCCGCACGAACTCCAGCTGGAACTGGCGGAGTTGCTCGCCGCCCGCATCCCCTCGGTGCAGCGGGTGCGGTTCACCAACTCCGGGACGGAAGCGTCGGTGCTGGCCGCGCGCCTCGCCCAACGGGCCACCGGGCGCGGGCGATTGCTGCTGTTCGACGGCGCCTACCACGGCAGCGCACCTCCGCTGCTGGCCGACGGCCCCGAGGTCGTCACCGTCCCCTACAACGACATCGACGCCGTACGGGAAGCGCTCACCGAGGACATCGCCGCCGTGTTCGCCGAACCCTTCCTCGGCGCCGGGGGTGTGATCCCGGGACGGCCGGAGTTCCTGCGGGCCGTCGCCGAACTGGCCCGTGAACGCGGGGCGTTGTTCGTCCTGGACGAAGTGCAGTCCCTGCGCAACTCCGTCGGCGGCGAGCAGACCCGGCTCGGTCTGCACCCCGACCTGACCGTCATGGGCAAGGTCATCGGCGGGGGCATGCCGATCGGTGCGATCGGCGGAAGCGAGGAGTTGCTGCGGCTGACCGCGGCGACCACCGACGGCGGTCTCGCGCACTCCGGCACGTTCAACGGTCACCTCACCGCAGCAGCGGCCGGCACCGTCACGCTCCGGCATCTCGACGCCCCCGCGATCGACCGTCTCGATCGGGCCGCGCATCGCCTGGCCGATGCCATCACCGCGGCGGCGGTCCGTGTGGGGATCCCCGCCACGGTGACCCGCGCCGGATCCATCCTCAACGTGCACTTCACCCCGACCGCGCCGGTCGACGCCGAACAGGCCCGCGCCACCGCCAGCACCCCGCTGCTCGGTGCCCTGCACCTGGCACTGCTTCTCGACGGCGTCTACACCACCCCGCGAGGAATGATCAACCTCTCGACCGCCCTCGACACGGACAGCCTGGACCGTGCCGCGCAGGCGTACGCGAACGCCTTCCAGCGCATGGCGGAGATGGAGGTCACCCCATGAACGAGCCGGAGTTGCTGCGCGAACCGGCCCCCGACGTGCTCCGCACCACCGCGATCGGCGACTACCTCACCTGGCTGGAGCGCACCCGGGACCTCACCTTCGCCGACTACCAGGACCTGCACCACTGGTCGGTCACCGACCTCGAAGGCTTCTGGTCCTCCATCTGGGACCACTTCGACGTCCGAACGCACACCCCCTACGACCGGGTGCTGGGCCGACCGGACATGCCCGGCGCCGAATGGTTCACCGGCGCGACCCTCAACTACGCCGAACACGCCCTGCGATGGGCCGAATCCGCGTCCGACGACGTGGCCGTGCTGGCACGTTCGCAGACCCGCGGGCCCATGGAGCTGACCTGGGGCGAACTGGCCGACCAGGTCGCCCGCGCCCGGGCCGGTCTGCGCCGCCTCGGTGTCCGCCGCGGCGACCGGGTCGTCGCCTACCTGCCGAACATCCCCGAAACCCTCGTGGCGTTCCTGGCGACCGCGAGCCTGGGCGCCGTCTGGGCAAGCTGCGCACCGGAGTTCGGCGCCCGCGGCGTCATCGACCGGTTCGCCCAGATCGAGCCCACCGTCCTGTTCGCCACCGCCGGATACCGCTACGGCGTGAAGGACATCGACCGCCGGGAGGAGGTCGCCGCGATCCGCGCCGGCCTGCCCACCCTGCGGGGGGTCGTCGACGTCCCGTACGGGTCAGGCGAACTCGCCGACGACACGGTCGCCTGGGCGGACCTCCTCGCCGCACCCGCCGACCCCGGCTTCGACCCCGTCCCGTTCACGCACCCGCTGTGCGTGCTGTTCTCCTCCGGTACGACGGGCAAGCCCAAGCCGATCGTGCACGGCCACGGGGGGATCCTGCTGGAGCACCTCAAGAACCACTCCCTGAGCTGGGACCTGCGCACCGGCGACCGCATCCTGTGGTTCACCACCACCGCGTGGATGATGTGGAACTCCCTGGTCTCCGGGCTGCTCGTGGGCGCCTCCCTCGTGTTGATCGACGGCAACCCCCTGCACCCCGGCCTGGACTGGCAGTGGCAGCTCGCGGAGGAGACCGGCGCCACGCTCATGGGCGCCAGCCCCGGCTTCCTGATGGCCTGCCGCAAGGAGGGCCTGACCCCGGCCAAGGACCATGGCCTTGCCCGGCTCCGCCAGATCGGCGCCGCGGGAAGCCCCCTGCCGGCCGAGGGATTCCACTGGGTGCGCGAGCAGTTCGGCCCCGACGTGCTGCTCAACGTGGGCAGCGGCGGCACCGACGTCTGCACCGGAATCCTGCAGGGCGGCCCGCTCCAGCCGGTCTGGGCCGGCGAGATCTCCGGCCCCTGTCTGGGCGTCGCCGCCACCGCGTACGACGATGAGGGCAACGAAGTCACCGACGCGCTCGGCGAGTTGGTGATCACCCGACCCATGCCCTCGATGCCCGTCGGCTTCTGGGGCGACACGGACAACTCCCGCTATCGGGCCGCCTACTTCGACACCTACCCCGGTGTGTGGCGCCACGGGGACTGGGTGCGCTTCAGCGCGGCGACCGGCGGTTGCACGGTGGCCGGACGCTCCGACGCCACCCTCAACCGCGGTGGAGTGCGCCTGGGCACCGCGGAGTTCTACCGCGTCGTCGAGGAACTGCCCGAAGTCGACGACAGCCTGGTCGTTCACTTGGAGGACCAGGCCGGTGGCCCCGGTGAACTGCTGCTGTTCGTCGTACCGCGCGCCGGCGACGCACTCGACGACGTCCTGCGACGACGGATCACCATCGCGCTGCGAGGTGCCCTCTCCCCACGTCATGTGCCCGACAGCATCACCGCCGTGCCGGTCGTCCCGAGGAACCGCACCGGCAAGAAACTCGAACTGCCCGCGAAGAGAATCCTGTTGGGAGCCGCTCCGGCCGACGTCGTGGACCGGGACACCCTGGCCGACCCGACAGGACTGGACACCTTCGCCGCCCTGGCCGCCCAACGTCCCACGCCGGCCGCCATCGATGTCCACGTTCACGTCGAACCGGACGCCCACGGCTGATACTCACTCGACGGTGAGCTCACGGTCGCCTCGGCGTCCTGCTTCCAAGCCGGCTTCCCTCGCGCCCGAGTCGTGCGCGTACGCCACCGCCGATGCGCTCCTCAAACGTACGACCGTTCCGATACCGGCCCGATCACGTGTGTCGGTCCGTCACAACGCCGACTGCCGTGCGCTCTTGGGCCGTGGCAGGTGGGGAAGACGCGTCACAGCCCCGTCGCAGGTGACGGGCGACACTGGGCGAGTGCGCGGGTTCGGCTCTGTGGGCCAGAGATCGGATGTCTATAGGTGTGCGCCACCGAGTGCCACAGCGGGCTTTGAGCGGAGGTATTGTCAAGACCTGTGGGTAGCTTGGTTCTAGCGGCTTCTTTCGCCAGTGACGAGTCGACCGGTCGTGCCACAAGCGCGGAGTAATGATCAAGACTCGGTGATTCGGCCGTGCACATGGACGGCGTGGCCGTAGAAGCCCTCGGGTTGCTGAGCCAGGAGTGGAAACACCCGGCGAGTCACCGCCGCGACCGGCTCGGAACGGGTGACCGCGTCGTGTGCTTCCTTATCAATCCACAGCTGCGTCAGCCAAACCGTGTCCGGCTCGTCAAAAGCCGTGTTGATGCTATAGGTAAGTAGGCCGCTGTCCTCGCCGCCTGCGCGGAATCCATCAAGGAGCAAGGTGATCAGCTCGTCACGCCGACCAGGCAGTGCCGTCATTCGTCCATAGACGCTGAACATATTCCCACTGGACACGCGCGTTCACCCCTCGCCGGATCGATCCGCGTGCGAGCCTAGCCGCCCGCGGGCTCCGCAACGGCGAAGTGCCGGCACGAAGTCCCGGAGGACAGGCCATGCAGGTACAGCGTGGGCAGCACCTCGGTGATCTTCGGGGTCTTGCGGGCCCGGGCGGGCAGGATGGCCGAGGCGAACCGCTGCCGTTCGCCGGTTTCGGGGTCGACGCGTCTGTCGTTGACCCACGGTGCGATGACTTCCACCGACCCCGCCGCGGTGAGCACCTCCCGTGGCTGGGGGTAGCCGTTGCGCACGACCAGGCGGTGGCCGTGCTCGTCGCGCTGGTCGGTGAACGCGGCGACGTAGGCGTCGACCTCGGCGCGCAGGCCTTCGGCCAGCATCCGGCGGGCGCCTTCGCGCACGATCTGGTCGATCAACTCGCCGGTGGCCGGCTGGTCGTTGTCACCGGATTCGGGGTCAGTGACTACGGTGAGCATGGGCGCGTCTGCCCAACCGACGCGCCAACGTCGGCTCGCTTGAGACCAGTTACTCGATCACCAGGAAGGCACGCCCTTCACCGGCCGATCCACAGGTCTCAAGCATTGCTGCTTTGAGCGTGAGTTCGTAGGCCAGCGGCCACCGAACACCGCCGTCCTGGGCCTCTACCCGGGCGAGGACGCGCACACGCACAGCGTCGTGTGGCGAGATGATCGCGGCTAGGACCTGTCCGGCGGATCTTGGCTCATGATCGCCAGTAGGCGTGTGACCAGGGGATTATGGTCGTTTTTGCGCCAGGCGACGGCCACTCGTGTGCGGGCGGTGCCTGGTTCGATCCTGCGGAAGGCGACACCTTTGAGGCGGATGCGTCGGATGCTCGCCGGGGCCAAGGAGACGCCCAGACCGGTTTCCACGAGGGCGCACACGGTTTGCCACTCCACCGCGTGCTGGACTATCTGCGGTTCGAACCCTGCTGCGGTGCACAGGCCGATGATCTGATCATGCAGTGTCGGGCCGACCGTACGGGGCAGCAGCACGAAGGGCGAGTCCGCCAACTGTGCAAGCCGCACGGTCCGTTGGGTGGCCAGAGGGTGGGTGGACGGCAGCACGGCCACGAAAGGCTCGCTGAGTACCGTACTGAAGCCGAGCTCTGTCTCGTCGGTGGGGGGCTCACGCAGTAGACCGATGTCGATGGTCTTGTCGTGCAGGGCGGCGATCTGTGGAGCGGTGGTCATCTCGTGGATGTCCAGGTGCACACCAGGGAACTGGTCACGGAAGGTGCGCAGCAGGCCGGGCAGGATCGTCAGGGCGAGGGAGGCGGCGAAGCCGATCCGTAGGCGGCCGGCCTGGCCATTGCCGACGGCCCGGGCTGCGGCCAGGCCGTCCGCGAGGTCGGTGAGTGCCCGCCGGGCGGCGGGTAGCAGTTCGCTGCCGGCTGGGGTCAGGGTGACATGCCCTGGGGCGCGGGTGAACAGCTCGTGGCCGACCTTGTCCTCCAGGCGGCGGATCTGCTGGCTCAGCGGCGGCTGGGCGATGCCCAGGCGGGCGGCCGCGTGGCCGAAGTGGAGTTCCTCTGCGAGCACGACGAAGGCGCGCAGCTGCGGTAGGGGGAGTTCGGGGCGCTCCATACGCCCAGAGATATCAGACCATGCATGTGGCCGTAATAGACGTATCAGTGCCGGTCATTTAGCGTTCGGCGCATGACAGAGCGACGCGCGATCCTCAGCGGCTCGGCCTTTGAGGAGCAGATCGGCTACGCCCGTGCTGTGGTCGACGGCGACTGGGTGCATGTGTCCGGGACGACCGGGTTCGACTACGCCACCATGACGATCTCCGACGACGTGGTGGAGCAGGCCGAGCAGTGCCTCCACAACATTGAGGCCGCACTGGCCGAGGCGAAGTGCACCTTCGCCGACGTGGTGCGCGTGCGCTACCTACTGCCCCACCGCGAAGACTTCGAACCCTGCTGGCCGGTCCTGCGCCGCTACTTCGGCGACGTTCAGCCCGCCGCCACGATGCTCATGTGCGGTCTCGCCGACCCGCGGATGAAGATCGAAATAGAGGTGTACGCGCGGCGGCGCATCCCGCCTCACAGTGGCACCATAAGCAATCACTCGGAAGCGCCTGTCGTGCCCGTCGAGGCCTATGAACCCCCCTACTACGCGGCCGTCTTCACAACGGTACGAGCGCACGACCAGAGCGACTACAGCGAGACCAGCGCACACTTGGAAAACCTGGTGAAGGACGTCCCCGGGTATCTGGGGATGGACCACGCGCAGACTCCTGGCGGGCTGGGCATCACCGTCAGCTACTTCCGCGATGCCGACGCCCTCACGGAGTGGCGGACCAACGCCGAGCACCGCGCGGCGCAAAAGCGCGGGCGAGCCCAGTGGTACCAGACCTATACGCTGCATGTGGCGAAAGTGGAACGAAGCCACGGATTCGTGCGCGCAGATGTCCAGCAGAGCCCGAAAGCAGGCTGACCAACCAAAGGCACCTCAGCGACCGTCCTGCCACAAGCTCGCTTCGAACGAATCGGCGTGCCCTCCCAAGCCCGATCCAAGGACTGTCCGGACCTGTCCGGGCGGTCATGTGCGCAGCCAGATGACCAGGGTGGCTGCGATGGCAGTACCGAGGAAGACGTAGCCGCGTTTGGCGTAGCGAGGGGCCACGGCTCGGGACTGCTTGAGCTTGTTGATCGCCCGCTCGACGGTGTTGCGTTACTTGTAGCGCTCCTCGTCACAGTTGGATGGCCGTCCGCCGCGTGAGCCTTTGCGCAGGCGGGCGGCCCGGCTGTCGCTCTTCTCCGGGATGGCGTGCCGGATCCCCCGGCGCCGCAGGTACTGGCGGCAAGGTCCGTTGCTGTAAGCCTTGTAAGCGGCGAGGCTGTCGGGTTTCGTGCGTGGTCGGCCCGGGCCCTGACGCGGGATGCGGATCTTCTCCAGCACCATCTGGAACTGTGTGCAGTCTGTCTGCTGTCCACCGGTGACGACCGCCGCAGGAACCAACATCATCCGCCTCAGCGAGTGCTTCCCACCCGGCACTACACCGGCTCCTCGAACCCGACCACCCAGCCAATTCCAACGGCTCTGCCAAAGGCTGACGGCATAGAGATCACCAACAGCATCCAAGAAGTGGACCAGAGCCGCGAGTCGCCGACAGAGCCATGCTGCAGGATCTCAATGGGTGGGGCTTACAGGCCCTAACAAAGCCGCTGTACGTGCCTGTTGGTGATCAGGCAGACGGCGAGGCCGAGGAAGGCTTCGTGGATGTCGTCCCGTCGTTCCCAGCGGACGCGTAGACGGCGGAAGCCGTGGAGCCAGGAGATCGTACGCTCGACGACATACCGGAAGATGCCCAGGCCGGAGCCGTGTGGCTGGCCCCGCTGCGCGATCACAGGGCGGATCCCGCGCTGCCAGAGCAGACGCCGGTACTTGTCGTGATCGTAACCGCGGTCGGCCAAGAGGGCGTCCGGCCGCCGACGCGGCCTGCCAACCAGGCCCGCCACCGCCGGGATCTTGTCGAGCAGGGGCAGAAGTTGCGTGACGTCGTTACGGTTTCCGCCGGTCAGCGACACCGCGAGCGGGATGCCCTGCCCGTCGACGATGAGGTGGTGCTTGCTGCCCGGCCGTCCACGGTCGACCGGGCTGGGCCCGCTTTTGGGCCCCTACGGGCCGCCCGCACGTGCGAGGAGTCGATCACCGCCCGCGACCAGTCCAGCTGGTTCTTCGATCGCAGCTTCTCCAGCAGCACCACATGGAGTTGGTCCCAGACGCCGGCTTCGTTCCAGGCGGCCAGCCGCCGCCAGCAGGTCACGCCCGAACCGAAGCCCAGCTCCTGGGGCAGGTACTCCCACTGGATGCCGGTATGCAGCACGAACAGGATCCCGCACAGTGCCTGCCGGTCTGGTACTCGAGGTCTGCCCTCGACCAGCTTCGGCGCTGGCTCGGGCAGCAACGGCTCGATGAGCGACCACAGTTCATCCGACACGATCCACGGCCGCGACTGGCGCTTCCCCATGACCGGACCAACGAACGGACAAGCCAACAGTCACATGATCAACGGCTTTTGTTAGAGCCAGTTAACGGGGGTGTTGTCAGGCGGGCTGCTGCGGGGGGTGCTCGTCGGGCGCAGCCGTCTTGGCTGCGTCGGGGGCGGTGTAGAAGACGGACGCGCCCTGCTTGGTGCGCTGGGCCTGACTCTTGGCCACGAGCCCTTCGATCGTCGTGCGTACCACGGTTGTTTTGATGGTGCGCTCGGGGTGCTGCTGTCCCAGTGCGGTGGTGATTTCGGCAGCGGAGCGGGGTTCGCTTTGGCCTGCAAGGTGTTCGCGGACGAGGTCGACGAGCGTGGGTGAGAGTGACGCCGTGGCCGGTGCCTTGGCGGTGCTCTTCTTACCGGTCTGTTTCCGGTCCGCTGCGGCGGGCTTCTTGTCCTTCGTCTGCTTGGTCGCGCCTGATGCCTTCGCTGCCTTCTTGCGGGCAGCAGGCACCGTCGCGGCGGGTTCGGCTGCCGGCGCTGCAGGCGCGGGAATGCCGAGGGCCTGCTGGATGTTCACCAGGACGGTGTGGTCGTGCCGCAGGGCAGCCAACTGCGCCTGCAGCCCTTCGATTTCACCGCTGAGGTGTTCCTGATCCTTGAGGTTACGTTCAAGGTCACCGGCCACCTGCGCGCTGTACTGCGAGGTCAACTCGGTGGTTTCGGACATGGTACTCACACCTTTCCTGGGCGCCACGGCCAGCGAGCCCGCGGCGTATGCGAAATCTAACGTGTGTGCTTTTCCGCCTGGTGCCATGTGAGCAGTAACAGTTACTGCCGCACAGTTGTGTCGTAGTGATACCACGGAAGTCACCTGCGCCGTTCTCTGCTGCATGGCTGAGACACCTGCAGGCAGAACTTGCTTGTGGGCCAGTGCGCAGGCGTTCCGACGCCGCCGGTGGTGCTGACGTATACGTGACGGATGCGGTGAGGAGCTACCGCGGGCTGGTCAGGGACACGTTGGCGTCATCGGTGCGTGGGTGGTGCGGCTGCGCCGGTCGCGGCGAGGCCGGCTCGCGCTTCACCGGTGCGCCCTCGGTGAGGGAGCTCTCGAAGTTCCTCGGCTGGCAGCGCCGCTCCTGCCGAAGCGGCACCGCCTCCTGTGGTGAGGGTGTACTTGGCCATGGCCTCGCCCTGCAGTGGGCGCGGGATGTCCCTTTCCAGGGTCACCTCCAGCAGCGAGAACCGTCCGTCGGTGTCACCGGTCATCGCCTTCACGCAGAACGCGGGCGGCAACGGGATCCGCCCCGGCCGGGCGGCACCCGGCGCCAGCAGGATGAACCGGTCGTCAGCCACGAACGCGCCCCTTCGTGCTCCCGTTCTTCTCGCCCTTGCCGCTGAACGCCTCGTTGCGGATGAGGTCGAGGAAGCTCGGGGTGTCCTGCGTGGTGCGTACGTCGATGAAGGCGCGCACATGCCGGTCGTCGACGGCCTGCCGCAGCAACTCGTGCGCGAGGTCGGCCCGCGCGGTGTACCGGCCGGGGAGGCGCTCCCTACCGACCTGGTAGTCGCTGACCGCGTTCCTGTCGAACAGGCCGCCGGGGCGAATGACCGTCCAGTCGAGATCGGTCTCGCGGACGATCTCCTCCATGCGCCGCATGTCGTCGTACACGGTGCGCCCCATGAAACGTACGACGGACGGCTCCAGCACCTTTCGGAACAGAAAGCCCTCGCCGGGCGCCGCCGTCCCGAAGAGCACGGTCGAGGTCACGCCGACGACGCGTCGGACGCCGTGCCTGGTCATGGCCTGCATGATGTGACGGATGCCGACGGAATACACGCTGACGGGGCTTCGGCCGTAGGGGACGCCGAGTGCCGAGATCACGGCGTCCTGCCCGGCCACCGCTCGTTCGACCGCGGCGGAATCGAGCACATCCGCCTCAATCACCCGCAGCCGCGGACCACTTACCGGAAAGGTCTCGGGATGGCGCGTGACGGCGGTGACCGTGTGCCCCTCGGCACTCGCCTGTTCGGCGGCCAGCCGCCCGGTCGTTCCGTTCGCCCCGAAGATGACGATGTTCACTGGTTTTCCCCTCTTCAAGTCGGTTCTGCCGACAAGAGGGCCGAGACGGCTCGGAGTGTGACGCCGGAGAGGGCCGGTGAGACATGGACGACACTTTCCGAAGGGAAGTCACACTCACGTGACCGGGCCAACCGCTCGCCAGGGCTGCTCACTTCGCCCGCCAGAACCATTCGTTGGCCTCCGGCAGACACAGCAGCACGACCGCCGGCCCCCCCAGCAGCACGAGCACCGTGGCGTCCAGGAACTCCCCGGGCGCCTGGGCCTTGCCGATCGCGCCACAGCAACTCGCGGTACCTGTGTGCCACCTGCCCGTTCCCCTCGTCTCCAGCCACGGAAAGAGGTTGTGAACGCGGCTTGATGACCCACGTCATGCGTTCGCGCTTGAATGGCGCTACGAACGTCCGAGCGCGCAAAGCCGGTTCCGCGATCTCCTGCGGGTATGCCTGATACACCGCGATCGTGGAGTCGGCGTATTCCGCCCGCACGATCCGCCCCTGCTCTGCCTCCGTCACCGGCCGCGCACCTCGGACGCCCACGTACCCGCCTTGTGGACTTCCGGTCCTTCGACATGTGCGGCACCGGCCGCGTACAGCAGCCACTGCAGCTCAAGGGAGCCGTAGAAGGATTCCCCCCCCGCTGTCGACCCAGACGCGGAGCCGCGACGGCCCCACCCGGACGATGTCCCAGAACTCCCAGCCGCGAGAATCCTCGTCCGGGTCGAACCGATAGATCCAGTTCTGCAAGGACCAAGGGCCTCCACCGCTACGGTCCACGTACGCGGTGCGGCCGTGTCGGACGCATTCCTGTGGCGGCACATGGCCGTCCCGGACGGAGGCAGTCGTGAACCAGTCAGGGAACTCGTCCGTCGGCAGATCTGCATCGTCGAACTCCGCCGTGCAGGCCAGGTGGAGGGCGGCCGACAGGACGCGACGTACGCGTAGCGCGTACGCCTCGGGGGTCCCCTCGAATACATCGACAGTGAAAGCGGCCAGAACCGGCGGAGCCGACTCGATCGCGGGACGCTGCCGAACACGGTCCAGTTCGGCAGCGACACTCTCCTCGCTGTGAATCATCGCGGGATCCTATCCTTCCTGTTCGACACGTCCGGAGCCCTTGATGATGTTGTCGCGGAGTTCGTTGAGGAGCTTGGCCGGGATTCCGTAGAGGTCCTTCCCCTTGGTCGGATCGGAAATTTCCGGGTACTCCTGGAGCAGGCCTTTCCATTCCGTGCGGGTGGAGGCGTCACCGTCAGGATGATCATCCTTGTTCTGCGGCCGAGCGGATTCACGGACCTTGACCAGGTAGTCTTCGGAGATCTTGAAGGAGGCGATCTGGCCGCCGTCGCCCCGGTATTCCAACGTGTGCTTGATATTGCCGCTCATGTTCAGATAGAGCTTGCCTTTAGCGGTGATCGTCACCTCGCCGTTCTCACCGATGTGAATCCGCTGACTCAGTGAGGTTTTCTCAGTGGCGAGATTCTTCCCATCCCGTTTGGCGCTGATTGTCGCGATGACAGCTGCGTCGCTGACTGGGAGCGACATGTCAACGAGTAGCGCCCCTGCGATCGGGGAGGACGTTGCGCGAGATGGTCTGTTTCAGGATGCCTTTTGGTTGGCGGGTTTCTCGATCTCGGTGGTCACCCGTGCCCCTCGGAAGAGCACCGGGAGCCACAGGAGACATGCCAGCAGGGGGATCGCGGCGTAGGTGGCCATGCCCGCACTGGAGCCCAACCCGTCCATGAGCGCGCCGAGGACGAGATAGCCGATGCCGATGAGCGCCGACTCCACGAATGCGATCATCGACAGCAGGCTCGCCCGGTGGCGCGACGGCACTGCCTCGTTGAACACGTTGTCCACGATCACGGCGGTGATCTCGGGAATCCCGGCCAGGACCAGGAACGCGGCGATGGTGACCCAGACAAGGCCGAGGCCGCTCAGGCCGAGCGCCACGGCGAGCGTCAGGAGAGATACCGGGACGATGACCCGATACCCGATGCGCCGGTCCGCGTGGTCCGACAGCAAGGGAGTGAGCCCGCCGGCGAAGAATCCCGCCGCTATGACCACGCTGACCAATGCGGTGCCCGCTCCCTGATCGGAGAGGGTCTTCTGCGTAAAAATGATGTACGGCGTCAAAGTCGCATGCATCAATCCGGACACCACGACAAGCGCCACGAGCGCGGGCGTGGCGACCCGAAGCATCGCCCGCCATGCTGTGGCGTCGCCGTGCTCCTCGGCTCCGTCCTGCTCGTCCACCGCGTCCGCGCCGCGGATCTCGGGCACCCCTGACATCAGCACCACCACGGCCAGGACGAGGCACGCCGCCGAACCGACGTAGACGACTCCCCAGGAAATCTGCTGCAGTTGGCCGCCGAGGACGATGGCGGCTCCCGAGGTGACCGTCCCGAGCATGGTGAACCGGGACTTGATCTTGACGTAGCTGGCCGTTGCACCACGACGCACGAGCAGGTCGTACAGCAGGGCGGTGTCCGAACCGGACACACATGCCATGCCCACGCCCTGCCCGATGAACAGCGCCAGGAACACCCAGTAGTTGGAGAACGCCACCTGACCGAGCAGACATCCAGCTATCAGCATCTGGCCGATCACGATGCTGGCACGCCTGCCGATTCGGTCGGCGATGACTCCCGTCGGCAACTCCGCAAGTCCACTGACCAGGTAGAGCAGTGTCTGCAGTAGGGCCACTTGCCCGACGGAGAAGCCGCGCTGATAAAGGAAGAGGACGAATACGCCGCGCTGGAACAGCGTGTTGGCGAGCACGGCGTAGACGTAGAACGGGCGCGTGACACTTCGTGCTGCATCGTCGACTGCAGCCGACCCGCCAAGGGCCTCCGTGGTGCCGGTCATGCTGCGGGCTCCCCCTGGTGACTCCGGTGATCATTAGTGTTGGGTCTCCGCCGCCGACCGGAACCTCCAGTCGATACTTCGCGCAGGATATTGGGCCGGCCATCCGGGAACCGTTGCCAGCGCCGCGGCCATCCTCGGTGGAGGTGTCAAATGCTGGGAGTAGTAGCGTGCATCTTCTGGAAACGGTTGCGTACATCTTGGAGCCAGCGCGGGCATGAAGTCAGGGAAATCCCAGACCTCGTCACTGAGTAATGATCTTCGCGAAGCTATGTGAACCGCTCGATTCGGGACGGGTGGGGCAGGTGGGCCCCGATCGTCGAGAGACGTGAAGCCCCTGGTAGGACGGTTCTCACCACAAGATCGTCCGCTGAACCAGAGGCTTCAGGTTGGCCACCTATGCTGCCACGCTCGATGTCCCGCGCTACATCGTGGTGCACCTCTCCCGGCTGCTTGCCGCGCATCGCCGTCGTCTGGGCACCCTGCGGGGCTCGCGCGCACTGGGCACGGTCCGGCAGGCGGTCCTCGTGCTGCGCTGGTTCCGTGAGCGGGGCTGCGTGCACTGCCTGGCCAGGGACGCCGGCATCTCCCAGGCCACCAGCTATCGCTACCTGCACCAGGGCATCGACTTCCTCGCCGCCCAAGCACCCGATCTGCACGAGGTGTTGGACCGCTGCCGCGAGGAGGAGATGAGTCACGTGATCCTCGACGGCATGCTCATCGAGAGCGACCGCCTGGCCGGCACTCGGGACAACGGCAACGACCTGTGGTTCAGCCAGAAACACAAGAGCTTCGGCGCCAACGTCCAGTTCCTGTCCGCCCCGGACGGCACCCCGCTGTGGGTCTCCGATGTCGAGCCGGGCTCCACCCCGGACATCACCGCCGCCCGGCTGCACGTCCTGCCCGCGTTGTACAAGGCAGCCGCAGACGGCCTGCCCACCCTGGCCGACAAGGGATACATCGGCGCCGGCATCGGCATCCGCGTCCCGGTCCGCCGCCCGAAGGGGAAGTCGCAACAAGCCCTCGACACCGACACCCGCACCACGAACAGCCTGGTCAAAGACCTCCCCGCCCTCGGTGAGCGCACCGCTGCCGAACTCAAAGAACGCTGGCGCACGCTCAAGCGCGTCACCCTCAGTCCCAGCCGTATCGGCGACATGGCCCGCGCCGCCCTTGCCCTCAACCGCCACTGGAAGTGATCTTCACTGAGAAAACCTCAGTGGGTGGTCGGTCTGTTTGCGGTAGACCGAGATCAGGTCCTCGCCGCACTCTTCGAGACCGAGTGGATCGGTCCTGGTGTACGGGTTGTGGACGTAGATGTTGGGGTTGGGGGCGGGTGTGAGACCGAGGGGGTCAGGGGTGAGGTAGCGGGCGGTTTCGGGGTCGTAGTGGCGGAAGTAGTTGTAGTGGAGGCCGGTTTTGGGATCGTTGTACTGCCCGGGGAAGCGGATGGGAGTGTAGGTGGTGGCATCGCTGGTCCAGGTGGTGGCGCCCCAGAGGGTGCTGCGGGCGCGCCAGGCGATGTCCCCTTGGCCCGCTCGGGATCCGGCCCACCGGCGGCAGCTGCTGGGCTGACCAGACCAGGTCCGAGCGGCTGCCTGCCACCTACCACCGCACTCACGGGGTGCGCTACTTCCACGGCTGCTACTCGGTCGGCGACGACACCCTGTGGGGCGTAAACCACCGCAGGAAGGGCGCTGGGAACACCCTGGCCGTGCTGAAGTCGATCCGCGCCGCCCGGCCCGACGGCGCCCCGATCTACGTGATTCTGGACAACCTGTCCGCCAACAAGGGCGCCGGCATCCGCCGCTGGGCGAAGAGAAACAAGGTCGAGTTGTGTTTCACCCCGACGTACGCCTCGTGGGCGAACCCGATCGAGGCCCACTTCGGGCCGCTGCGGCAGTTCACCATCGCCAACTCGAACTACCCCAACCACACCGTGCAGACCCGGGCCCTGCACGCCTACCTCCGGTGGCGCAACGCCAACACCCGCCACCGCGACGTCCTGGCCGCTGAACGCAAGGAACGCGCCCGAATCCGCAGTGAGAAAGGCATTCGCTGGGGCGGACGCCCTCTCAGTCGCGCCGCTTGACTGCACAGGCTTAACGCCGACGCTGCCGCCGCCGCGGAAACAGCGCGCCCAGAGTCGCTGCTACGGCTGCTCCAAACAGCAGCCCACCCCATGGCAGCGCCCCAGCCGTCCCGTGTGAGACCAACCCGTACGTGAAAACCCCGAGACCGCCGCCCACGAGGAAGAAGACACCGTTTCGGAGCGCGAACCACCACCTGGACCGCTCTATCCCTGAAGTCACGACAAGCATTATCCACTCACGCCGACAAGGCACCGCACAGCCAGCCACCTCCAGGTTCGCCGGGTTGGTGGTCGTGGCGGTTGGATGTGCGGTGGCACCCGATCCGACTGCTGGAGGCGCGGTGGCTGAGCCTGTCCGTGTGCGCAGACTGACCGACCAGGAGGGGCAGAAGCTGCAGCAGATCGTGCGCCGGGGCAGCACTAGCACGGTGCGCCACCAGCGGGCGATGATGCTGCTGGCGTCCGCCGGCGGGAACCGTGTTCCGGTGATCGCTCCTCAGCGGGATCTAGCGAGGAACCCCGGGCCTTCGGGTCCGGGAGGAATCGCTTCTCAAGATAGGGGTGACCTGCGCGGTCGTATGGGTCTGCGCTGTTGACCTCAATCGGGGCGCTTCTGGCTTGCGATGTACTCCTTCACCACGGTGAGCGGTGCGCCTGCGCATGATGCGGCGAAGTAGGACGGGGACCAGAAGTGCTCGCCCCACAGGTACGTGCGGACGTGGTCGGGAAACTCCTGGCGGAGTCTGCGGGCGGAGACGCCTTTGAGGCTGCCGACAAGCCGGGACAGGGCGATCTTCGGCGGGTAGTGCACGAGGAGATGTACGTGGTCGCGTTCGCCGTTGAACTCCCGCAGTTCCGCGCCGAAGTCGATACACACGTTGCGCATGACCTCTTCGCAGCGTTTGAGGATGTCGTCGGTGAACGGTCCGCGCCGGTATTTCGGGGTGAAGACCAAGTGCGCGTGCAGGGTGCAGACGACCGTACGGCCCCTGCGGATATCGGGGTTTGGCTCCCAGCGTGGTGACATAGACCACTGTTATGGTCATGCTTGTGAAGATCGTGACGCAGGTGAAGCTGGTACCGGAGGCCGACCAGGCCGCCGCGTTGTCGGTGACCCTGCGAACGGTCAACGACCTGGCGTGCTGGGTGTCCGAGGTGGCATTTGTCAATGACGTGCCGCGTGAGTACGAGCTGCGTAAGCACACGTACGCGCATCTCAAGGCCTCCGGGCTGGGGGCGCAGGCGGCCCAGCACGTGATCAAGAAGGTGCGCGACGCGTACACCACGCTGCACGCCAACCTCAAGGCCGGGAACTACGGCAAGCCCGGCAGCAGGCGCCGCCGGAAGTCCGAGTCCAAGCCGATCATGTTCCGGCCCGATGCCGCCCAGCCGTACGACGACCGCTGTTTGAGCTGGCAGTACGACCAGCAAACGGTCTCCATCTGGACTACCGCAGGCCGCATCAAGGGCGTGCGCTTCGCGTGCTCGCAGGACGGGCTGAAGACGCTCCAGCACTACCGCAAGGGTGAGTCCGACCTGATTGAGCGGGACGGCAGCTTCTACCTGATGGCCACCTGTGACGTGCCCGAGGGCGCCGAGTACGAGCCGGACTCGTTCGTCGGCGTGGACCTCGGGATCGTCAACATCGCCACCACGTCCACCGGCTACCAGGCTGCCGGGCGCGGTCTGAACCGGTACCGCAAGCGGCAGCTTGCCTTGCGGGCCAAGCTCCAGAAGAAACGCACCAAGAGCGCCAAGCGCCGGCTCAAGGAGCGTTCCCGCCGCGAACAGCGGCACGTCAAGAACACCAACCACATCATCGCCAAGACGATCGTGACCGAGGCTGAACGCACCTCGGCCGGACTCTCCCTGGAAGAACTCAAGGGAATCCGGCAGAGGGTACGGCTCCGCAAGCCGCAACGGGTCGCATTCCACTCCTGGGCCTTCGCCCAGCTCGCAGACTTCATCGTCTACAAGGCCAAGCGGGCCGGTGTGCCCGTGGTCTTCGTTGATCCCGCGTACACATCTCAAACGTGCGCCGAGTGCGGCCACGTCGACAAGCGGAACCGTGTCGACCAGGCGCTTTTCATCTGCCGAGGGTGTGGGGTCGTTGCCCACGCCGACCGGAATGCTTCCCACAACATCTCCACCCGTGGCAAGAGCGTGTGGAATGCGGGGCGTGAGTCACGCGTCCCTGCCACCCCATAGGGGTGTCTGGACGGAGGAGACCACCCAGCAGCCAGTTGGGCTCTACTTCCAAGCCCGGTCCTTTAGGGCCAGGTCACGTTGACGTCTGGCCGTCCATCAGGTCAGGAACAGCTCGATGACCGGCACCGCCACCTCCGGCCGCTGCACCGGCAGCCGAAGTGTCAGCGTCCCCGCGGGCGGCGCGGACATCCGTGTGGTGTCCGGCGCCTGACCCTCGGCGATGCTCTGCACGGCGATCTCCGAGGCATCGTGCAGGAACTGCGCGTACCGCACCCGCCCGGCCAGCCCCGGCAGCTGCAGATGCCCGAACGGCCACGCGAACAGATGCACATAGAGCCGGTCACCGCGCTGTGTGTAGCGGCAGTCGGGCGGAGCCGCGAACTCGCTCGGCCCGCAGCCGTACACCGCCCGCGCGTGCAGCCGCATCCACTCACCGATGGCCCGGAAGGTCCGCTCGGCGCGCGGATCGATCAGCCCCCGTCCGGTCGGTCCGACGTTCAGCAGCAGATTGCCGTCCTTGGCGACGGTGTCGACGAGCATACGTACGAGGAGGTCGGGGGACTTGTCGTCGAGGTTGTCGCGGTCATAGCCCCAACTCCCGTTGAGTGTCTGGCAGACCTCCCACGCCACCCGCGAACCGTCGGCGGCGCGCATGGGCGCGTCGGGCTGGTACTGCTCGGGGGTGACGAAGTCGCCGGGGATGTCGAGCCGATCGTTGACGAGGATCCCCGGTTGCAACTGCCGCACCATGGCGAGCAGTTCCTCCGAGCGCCAGTCAGCAGGGCCCTTCCCGTTCCAGGTGTCGGGCCTGCCCTCGTAGGAGAAGTCGAAGAAGAGGTAATCGATCCGGCCGTACCCGGTGAGCAACTCCCGTACCTGCGCATGGAGATAGTCGGTGTATTTGGTCATGTCGCGGTCCGCGTTGGCAGCCTTGAACTCCTCGTCGTCGCGCTGCGGATGGTGCCCGTCGAGGGGGAACTGCGGATGGTGCCAGTCGAGCAGCGAGTGGTAGAAGCCGATCTGCATGCCCCGGTCCCGTACGGCCTTCACCAGCGGCGCGATCAGGTCCCTCCCGTACGGGGTGTTGGTCACCTTGTAGTCGGTGTGCGCGGAGTCCCACAGACAGAAGCCGTCGTGGTGTTTGGTCGTGATCACGAGGTAGCGCATCCCGGCCGCCTGGGCGAGCCGCGCCCACTCGTCGGGGTCGTGGAGATCGGGGTCGAAGTGGTCGAAGTAGGGCTGGTAGGCCTCGTCGGTGAGGCGCTCGCGGTTCTTCACCCACTCGTGGCGGGCGGCGAGCGAGTACAGCCCCCAGTGGACGAACATCCCGAAACGGGACTCGGCGAACCAGGTGTGCTCGCCTGTGGGAGAGGGGTTGGACATGGTGGTCCCTTCCGTAACTTCGTTACCGGCCGCCGAGGCCGCTGGTCGCGATCCCTCGGACGAGGTGTTTTTGCAGGATGATGAGCAGCAGTGTCGTGGGCGCCATGGAGATCACAGAGGCGGCCATGACGAGATTCCACTGGGTGCCCTGCTGCCCGAAGAACAGCTGGAGCCCGAGCGGGATGGTCGCTTTCTGGTTGACCGAGTTGGTGATGATCAGCGGCCACAGGAAGCTGTTCCAGTAGTTGATGAAGGTGAACACCGCCAGCACCGCGAGCGCCGGGCGCACCAGCGGAAGCATGATCTGGGCGAAGATCCGCACCTCACCCGCGCCGTCGATCCGTGCGCTCTCCGCGATCTCCGTCGGTATGGTCAGGAAGAACTGGCGCAGTAGGAACGTGCCGAAGGCCGTGAACGCCCAGGGGAAGATCAGCGCCTGGTACGAGTCGACCCAGCCGAACCAGCGCATCAGCAGGAACATCGGTACGACCAGGACCTCTTGAGGGATCATCAGCGTCGCCAGAAAGGTGAGGAACACTCCGTCCCGTCCTCGCCAGCGCAGCTTGGCGAAGGCGTATGCCGACATGCTCGACGCCACGAGGACCACGAGCGTGCCGCAGAGCGCGACAAGGAAGCCGTTGAGTACGAACCGTCCCAGCGGTAGAAACGTGAACGCCTCCTTGTAGTTCGCCCACCGAAGCACCGAACCCCACAGCTTCGGCGGCGAGCCGAACACCTCGTCCGCCGGCTTGAGCGAGGTCGCGACCATATAGACGAGCGGCGAGACGAAGGCCGCGGCGACCAGGTAGACGAACACGTGCGAGACAACGAGCCTGGTCCGCGCGCCTCGTTGGCGTCCTGAGCTTCCACGGGCAGCGGCCCGCGCCGACTGGGCGGTCGGCGTCATGGGGGCCCGCATCGGTTCAGAGGTCATAACTCACCCACCTGCGCTGCCCCGCGAACTGCACCGCGGTGACCCCGAGGATCAATACGAACAGGATCCAGGCTGCGGCGGAGGCGAGCCCGAACTGGAAGACGGAGAACCCCTCGTTGTAGACGAACATCATCAGCGTCTCCGTGTCGATCCCCGGCCCGCCGCCGGTCAGCAGGAACGGCTGGGTGAAGACCTGGAACGAGGTGATGAGCGTCATCGTCGTGGCGAAGAACAGCGCCGGCGAGATCAGCGGCAGTCTGATCCGCAGGAACATCCGCCAGGGCCCGGCCCCGTCGATCTGCGCCGCGTCCACGATCTGCTGCGGGATCGCGTCGAGGGCGGCGGAGAAGACCAGCATGTTGTAGCCGAAGCCCTGCCAGACGCTCATCGCCACGACCGCGGCCATCGCCCAGCCGTGCTCACCGAGGAAGTTGGGCGCATGGCTGCCGGTGACCGCCTTCATGGTGCCGTCGATCAGCCCGTCCGGCTGGTAGATCAGCCGCCAGACGATGGCGTTGGCGACCATCGGCGTCACCACCGGCAGGAAGAACAGCACCCGCAGCAGCCGCTGCCCCCTGATCCGCGGCGTCAGCCACACCGCGAGCCCTACCGACACCACCAGATTCAGCGGTACGTAGAGCATGACGAACAGCACGGTGTTGAACAGCGCCCGCCGGAAGACCGGGTCGTGGAAGAGGGTCGTGAAGTTGCTGAGCCCGGTGAACTCGTGGGCTCCGGCCGCGGGCCACTTGAAGAATGCGATCGTCAGCGACATCGCGATGGGGAACAACGTGAACAGCGTCAGCCCGATCAGACTCGGCGAGGCGAAGAAGGCGGCGGCCCGGCCGTCACCCCGCCGCCGGCGGGGAGCCCCGGACCCGGTGGGGCGCACCGCCCTGTGCGGCTGACGCGGCCGGAGCAGGGTGCCGGACGGCACGTCAGCCCGTCCCCGCCTGCTGCTGGACCTGCTGGAGGACACTGGCACCGGACTCCTGACCGTTGAATGCCTGAACCCCGTACTGGGAGAGCAGCTTGGTCACCTGATCCCAGTTCTTGGTGGTCTTGAACGGTGTGGCTGACTTGTTGGCCGCGTCGATGACCTCCTGCGCCCCGGGGAACGCGTTCTTGTACCACTGGTCCTGGACGGCCGTCCGCGCCGGGAAGGCCCGCCCCAGCGCACCCAGTTCGCCCAGCACCTTGGCACTGGTCATGGTCTTGATCGCCTGGAACGCCTGGTCCGGGTACTTGCAGGACTTGGAGATCCCGAACCCGGACCCGGCCGAGTACGTCTTCGTCCCGTCCGGCCCCGCAGGAATGGTCGCCAGACCCACGTCGAACTTGGCCTGCGTCTTGAGCGAGAGCACCGACCACGGTCCGTTGACCGACATCGCCACGTTCCCGTTGAGGAACTGTGTGTCGGGGAAGGCGTTGTCCACGCCCGGTACCTTCGGCGCCACGTGGTCCTTGGCGGACAGCCCGGTGTACCAGTCGAAGCCGCTGACCATGGTCTTGCCGGTGAGCGCGAGCTTGCCGCCCCCGCTGACCGGCTCGGCCCCGGTCCGGGAGAGCAGCATCGGGAACATGTACAGATCCACCGGATAGGCCGCGAACCCGTACTTGCCGCCACGGGTCAGCTTCTTGGCCGCCGCCTCGAACTCGGCCATGGTCCACCCGACCTTCGGCGCGGGCACACCGGCGGCCTTGAACATGTCCTTGTTGTACGTGACCACCAGTGAGCCGAAGTCGTAGGGGAGTGCGTACTGCTTCCCGCCGGATGCCAGCCCATCGATGATCGACTTGTTGAAAGATCCGATGTCTAGCTTGTTCTTGGTGATGAGATCCCCGAGTGGGAGCATCCCGTCGGTGTAGCCGCCGACCCGCAGGCTCTGCATGGAGACGATGCAGGGTGCGCTGCCCCCGGCGAGCCGGGTGCCGAGCTTGGTGAAGTAGTCGGCGAAGGGGGAGGTGTCGAGCTTGACCTTGATCTTCGGGTTGTCCGCGGTGACCTCGTCGGCCACCTTCTGCCAGGCGTTGCGGTCGGCGGTGCCGGAGGCCCACATCGACCAGGTGAGGGTGACGTCGCCATTGGCTTTCTGGCTGCCGCCCGAGCTCTGATCGCTGCCGCCGCATGCGACGCAGCCCGCCGCGATGACCACCGTGGCGAGCCCCATGACCAGGGCTCTTGTCGTCTGCTTCGTGCCTGTCCTGCTACTTCTGGGGGTCTTGCCCATCGCTGCTCCAGTCAATAAGCTCAGGGCCGAGTTAATTAGCGCGAAACGTAGGCTTGCCGTGTGGCACTGTCAAGGGATTGGACCGAAAGACACCCGATGAATCCGCGCCGGACCGCCGAGCAACCCCCTGCCCGCCCACCCCGCCGCACCACCAGCAGATCCGCCGAACGTGGCGACATCACCCGCGTGGAGATCCTGGCGCTGCTCTCCACTGCCGGACCGCTGGACCGCCAGCAGATCGCCAAGTGGCTGCAGCTGGGCGTGGGAACGGTGCACGAGCACACCCGACGACTCCTGGAAGCCGGTTACCTCCAGGCCCTCGAACCGCAGTCCGGCACCGTCGGCCGCCCCCGCATCCCCCTGCGGATCGTGCCCGAAGCCGCCGCCACCCTTGGCATCCGCATCGCCACCGACCATGTCGTCGCCGTGGTGGTCGGCCTGGACGGCCGGATGGAGGCATCCGACGTCCACCCCTTCGATCCCGCCCCCGCCGCGAACCCGATCGCCCAGCTCCTCCAGGTCATCCGCGGCTACCTCGACGACCCCGCGCTGCGCCCGCGCCTCAAAGCCGTCGGCGTGGCCACCCCCGACACCGTCGACCCGGACACCGGCTATCTCCACTTCGCCCCCCGCTTCGGCTGGACCGACTTCCCCCTCGGCCAACTCCTGCGCGACCAGCTCCCGGTCCCTGTCCTCGTCGACAACGACCTCATCGCCAGCACCACCGCAGAACTCCTCTACGGCGCCGGCCGCGAGCACGACGACTTCCTCGTCCTCGCACTCGGCGACGGAGTGGGCCTCGGAGCGGTACTGGACCGCCGGGTACACCGGGGCCCCGGCGGACTGTCCAGCGAGTTCGGCCACAGCCCGGTCCGCGATACGGGAGTGCTCTGCGGTTGCGGCGCCCGCGGATGTCTGGAGACCTTCACCAACGACCAGGGCATCCTGCGTGAGGCCCGCCGACGAGGGCTCGCCACCGAGGACACGGACATCCAGGAAATCCGCACCCGGGCGATCGCCGGGGACCAGGACCTCCTGTCCCTCCTCACCGACATCGGAGTGATCCTCGGCCGGGCCCTGGCCGGCGTCGTCAATCTCCTCGGCACGCCCACCATCGCCGTCATCGGCGAGAACCACGCCCTGTGGCCCGGCCTGGAACCCGGTTTCCTCGACGCCATGCGCACGAGTCCCATCACCGCGGCGCACCGCGTGAAGGTGGTCGTACGCCCCTGGCGCGACAGCCAACACGCCCGCGGTGCAGCGACGTTGGCCCTCGGCGCACCCGGAACACTCACGCGGGAATGAGGACAACGGCGGGGACAGTCAGGGCAAGTACTTACAGGTTGGCCTCGGGAAGCAGGTTGGCCATGGCCAAGGACACGTCTGGCGGGACGACCTTGGCCTCGCGCCCGTGCACGAGCGGAAGGCGGAGAACCATCTGCTGCGGCACCAACTGGCCGACGGCACTGGCGTGGTCCGGATCTTGCCGACACAGTCTTACAGCGGAGCCACCACACACTCTGTGCCGCCCGACCTCATCTGATCGCCCAGTGGTGGCGGATCCCGTGTCGTACGGTCTGATGTCGCGGCCGCCCACCGTCCGCAACGGATCTCACCGAACCCGGCGGTGGCGCCGGTACGGCCGAAAGATCTGAGCCAGTACCGGGAATCAGGCCGCGACGAGCTCCTGCTCGCGGTCCGGCGTCTTGACCTTGGGCTTCTTGTTCGGCAGCGAGAGCCGGAAGACCTTGTGCCACGCGGAGAACACCTGCTTGGGCAGCGGGCCGGTGACGTACTCCAGCTCGTACTTCTCGAACAGCGCGCGCACCTTCACCGCGACCTCGGCGTACCGGTTGCTCGGCAGGTCCGGGAAGAGGTGGTGCTCGATCTGGTGCGACAGGTTGCCGGTCATGAAGTGCATGGCCCTGCTGCCGCTGATGTTCGCCGAGCCCATCATCTGGCGCAGGTACCACTGGCCGCGCGTCTCGCCCTTGATCGACCGGCGCTCGAAGACCTGCACGCCCTCGGGGAAGTGCCCGCACATGATCACCGAGTGGGTCCAGATGTTGCGGACCAGGTTCGCGGTGAACGTGGCGGCGAGCGTGGTGAGGAACGACGGGCCCGACAGCAGCGGGTGGATCACGTAGTCCTTGAGTACCTGCTTGCGGATCTTGCGGCCCACGGCCTTGGCCCGCGCGCGGAACTCCGGGTTGTTGCGGCGGCGCTTGTGCAGGTTCTTGCCGAGCTCCAGGTCGTACGCTGCGATGCCGTACTCGAAGAAGCAGGCGTTGAGGAAGTTCCACAGCGGCTGGCCGAGGTGGAACGGGTGCCACTTCTGGTCCTCGTCGACGCGCATGATGCCGTAGCCGAGGTCGTTGTCCTTGCCGATCACGTTGGTGTACGTGTGGTGCAGCTCGTTGTGCGAGTGCTTCCACTGCTCGGACGGCGAGACGTGATCCCACTCCCAGGTGGTGGAGTGAATCTTCGGGTCTCGCATCCAGTCCCACTGGCCGTGCAGGATGTTGTGGCCGATCTCCATGTTGTCCATGATCTTCGCCACGGACAGACCGGCGGTGCCGATCAGCCACGCGGGCGGGAAGATCGAGAACAGCAGCACGCCCCTGCTGACCAGCTCGAGCTTGCGCTGCGCCGAGATGACCTTACGGATGTAGGCGGCGTCTTTCTCGCCGCGGTCGGCGATCACCTCGTCGCGGATCGCGTCCAGCTCGCGGCCAAGCTCCTCGATCTGCTCCGCGGTCAGGTGGGCGGTGGGGTCGATGGCGGTCAAGGTGCTCCTACCGTTCGATGTCGCAGGGGCCCGCCGCGGCGGACACGCAGGTCTGGATGAGGACGCCCGGCTCGGCCTCGGTGATCTCGCCGGTGCGCAGGTCGCGAACGGCGCCCGCCTTGAGCGGCGTGACGCAGCCGAAGCAGATGCCCATGCGGCACCCGGAGGGCATGAGCACGCCGGCCTCCTCGCCGATGTCCAGCAACGGCGTGGCGCCGTCCGCGTCGACGGTCTTGCCGGTGGTGCTGAACGTGACCTCGCCGCCGTCGCCGGCGACGACGATGCTGGGGCGGAAGCGTTCGGTGTGCAGGCGCTCGTGGACGCCGTGCTCGCTCCAGTGCTTTTCGGCTGCGTCGAGCAGGCCCGCGGGCCCGCAGGCCCAGGTCTCGCGCTCGGTCCAGTCGGGCACGAGTGCGTCGAGACGGGCGATGTCGAGCATGCCGTCCGTGTCGGTGTGCACCTCGGTGAGCCGCAGCTTCTTGTTGGCGACCAGGTCGTGCAGTTCGTTGCGGAAGATCACGTCTTGCGGCTGTGGCGCGCAGTGGACCATGGCGACGTCGTCGAACTCGGTGTCGCGCAGCATGCCCATCACGGGCGTGATGCCGCTGCCGGCCGTCAGGTAGAGCACCTTGGCGGGCTTGGCCTGCGGCAGCACGAAGTCACCGGTCGGCTGGTCGAGCTGGATCAGCGTGCCCGGTTTGGCCCTGCGGACCAGGTGGTTGCTGACCTTGCCGTCCGGGATCGCCTTCACGGTGATCGTGACGCGGCCGTCCTGGCGGTTTGTCGGCGAGGTGAGGGAGTAGGCACGCCACAGGCGCACCCCGTCGACGTCGACCCCGATCCGCACGTACTGACCGGCTGTGTGGCCGCGCCAGCCCCGCCCCGGTCTGATCACGATGGTCGCGGCGTCACCCGTCTCGGGGTGCACGGCCTCGATGCGCCCACGCAGGTCAGCGCCCGCACGCAGCGGGCTGACCAGGTCGAGGTAGTCCGACGGCAGCAGCGGTGTCGTGACCATCTCCAGCATTTTCCACGCCCTGCTGCGGAGGGCTGCACTCGTCATGACTCCAGCTTGCTGCGCCTCAAGGCGTAAAGTCCTGACCGCAGGACGTAAATCTGGTCGGCTGAATTGTTCGCAGGGAACAAAAACATGAGCCATGCAATCCGGAGGGCCAGCGAACTGGCCCTGGATGAGACGACGGTCACGGCACTTCGGGCCGCGCTGAAGAGCACCGCCGACGAGGTCGTCCAGGCGATCATCGACGAGGTCCCTCCCTACGCCAACGCCCTCTCGGGCCACATGGGCGCCACCATCCGCCGAGCCGTCCGCACCGCCCTGGGGCACTACCTGGACCTCGCGAGCCAGAACGCCACAGGCGGCGACGCCGGTGACGCCGCCTACGAGCTGGGCCGCGGCGAGGTGCGCGACGGCCGTTCGATGGACGCCCTGCTCAGCGCCTACCGCGTCGGCGCCCGCGTGGCCTGGCGATGCCTGGCAGCGGGTGCCGTACCCGCAGGTCTGCCCGCAGCCGAGGTCGCCAAGTTCGCCGAGCTGACCTTCGCCTACATCGACGAGCTCTCCGCCGCGAGCGCCGCGGGCCACGCCGACGAACTGGCCGCCCGGGGCAGGGACCACGAGCGCCACCTGGAACACCTGGCCCGCGACCTCCTCGCCGGCGCGAGCCCGGACGTGCTGCTGGCCTCTGTTCAACGGGCCGGGTGGCAGCCTCCGGTTTCGCTGACCGCGGTCCTGCTGCCCGCCGCCCAGGCCCGGCCTGCCTACCGCGCGCTCGACGCGAGCACCCTCGTCCTCGACGACCTGCCGGACGCCACCGGTGTGCTGCTCGTCCCCGATGCCGACCGATCACATCTCCTGCGGCAGCTGACCGACCGCACCGCCGTGGTCGGCCCGGCCCGGCCATGGACTCGTGCGTCCGCCTCGTACGCACGAGCCGTACGCGCGCGCTCCCTCTCCTCTGATATTCGCGACACCGAGGACCACCTGCCCGAGCTGGTGCTGAGCGCCGACGTGGACGCGTTCGCAGACCTGCGTGCCCGAGCCCTCGCACCGTTGCGGACCTTGCCTGTCGCGACCGCACGGCGGCTGGAGGAGACGTTGCGGGCGTGGCTGCTGCACCAGGGCAGGCGGGAGGAGGTGGCGGCGGCGTTGTTCGTCCATCCCCAGACAGTCCGGTACCGGATGTCGCAGCTGCGGGAGCTGTTTCCGGATCTCGCATCGCCACACCGGGTCCTTGAACTGACGCTGGCGGTCGGTCTTCGGGTCAGCTGACGCGTACTTCGACCGTCCACGACCACGTCCGCGAGCGGTCCAGGAATCGTGCCTCGTTCTCGGTGCCATCAGCTGGCTCATGCGGCCTGGGAAAGAGCGGTATTAGCTATGCCCTGGGAAACGGCTTTCATGTCGTCGTGGAGGGCGCTGTCCTGGCACGAGCTGACCCACGGGCGCGCGGCGGGCTGCAGCTGGGTGACCGGCGGAGCGGCCAGGCCGGGTCACCAGGAGAGGGGGCCGGGCCGCTCGCGCCGGGGGCCACCGTGGTTCTGCGACGGCCCCGTGCCTCCCTTCCGACAGGTCAGCCGGACGACCGACCGGGCCGGCCTGGCACACCGCGCGAGGGATGATGGGGATGGAATGACGGAACGTGAGGTCAGGAGCTTGCATGGCGAAGCGGGTTCACCGACCCCGTGAGGACGCGGAGTTCAATTTCATCCTCGGGATGAGCAAAGTTCCGGTCCTCGCCTACTTCACCGGGACATGGCCCAAGGCAATCGAGCCCTGCCGGGTGATGGACCTCGTCGTGGGTGGCATCGCTGACGACTACACGGGCCGCCTGACGGCCGTCCGCACCGACATCACGCGTTGTCCGGCCGCGACCGAGCGATACGGGATCACCGGAGCCCCGTCCTACGTCCTGCTGAAGGAGGGAGAGGCGGTGGCGCACGCCACGGGGCCTATGACCACCGCCGAGGTACGGAAGTTCCTGGACGGCCACCTCTGAGTGGCCGCTGCGGCACGTGGCCGGGACGCCCGTCACGTCTGGTCTACGAGAGCTGCGCCGCCTGAGACACCTTGAGGCTGAGACACCCCCACAGGTCACATAACTCCGTCCAGGACGAGGTCCTCGCCGACCTGTGCCGCGGCCTGGACGATGTCGGGGAAGGCGGGAGTCAGGTCCGAGCCCTGGCGGGATTGAGCCCGGATCAGGTCGGTGCGCGCGAAGACGATGGCCCTGAACCCGTCCGGCTTGGGCTCGAACTGCAGCACGCCGGGAAGCGCCCGTCGGGCGGCAATTCCCGCCGGGCTTCGGCAAGTACCGGGTCGATGCGGTACAACCGCGCGTGCTCGTCGCGCTCGAGCCGACAGCACCTGGTCGGGACAACTTGCCGGCGCAGCGCCGACCCGAGGATGTAACCGGCGCCCTTTGGCGGATCCAACGCCGTCGTCCCGGCCGCTTGTTGACTGGGACGGCCGGCGGTGCGCCGAGGCGCACCGCTCGGGTGGACCACGACCCCGACCATGAGGCCGACTGCGGGACTGGTCGCGCCGCGCTCATCCTGACCGCGACTGGTCAGCGCGTGACGTCTGCCGATGTGGGCCCTGTCCAGGGGACTCGTTGGGCGGGGTGGTGGACGGGGCGCCATACGGGTGCGCAGGGGCCGTAGTGGAGCATGTCGGCCAGCGGTGCCGCGAGGACGGGGGTGTCGTACGGGGAGCGGGACCGCGCCGGCAGCCCTGCCCTCGCGCGCGGGGCCCTGGTCCGGTTGTCGGCACCGGCGGGTCCGGTGCCGTCCAGGACGAGCAGGATGCGGGGGAAGAGCGGGTAGCGCTGCCGCCGTTCCCGAGCGCCTGAAGCTGGAGGCATCATGAGAGACAAGGAGCCTCGGGCAGAGGCTGCCGGGGCGCGCCCGCCGCCCCCGGCTGTGGCCGCTGAACCGGGAGTCCTGATGCAAGATCTCGAACTGGCCGACTACCGGGACCTCGTACAGTCCCTGAAGTACTGCGTGCTGATCCACGACGCCGCCACGTACGACATCCTCTGGGCCAACCACGCGGCCTGCGCGCTGCTCGGCTGGAGCGTCGACGAGCTGAAGCCGCTCAAGGCGCCGGACATGAGCAAGAACGCCCAGCAGTACAGTCGGGAGCTGGGACATCGCTGGCTGCGCGGGGCCGTCGAGCACGGGGTCAACGCCACCGAGTGGTGCTACCGCTCCAAGCTCGGCGAGGAGGTGCTCACCGAGGCCATCGCCATCCTGGTCGACCTCCCGTCCCGGCCGGTCATCATGGTCCAGTTCCGGGACATCGAGGAGGAGAAGGCCGTCCGGCGCGATCTCTTCCGCACCGAGGGCAGGCTCCGGGCCTTCCTGGCGAGCCTCGCCGAGGGCATCGTCGTACTCGACGACGAGGGGCGGGTCATCTTCGCCAGCGAGTCGGCCACCAAACAACTCGGCCCGCACCTGCACGGCGCCGACTTCGCCGACTACTGCCACGACGGGGCCGTACCCGCCGACGCGGGCCGCTACCGGTTCGCCGAGCCGGGTGGAGAACCCCGCTGGTACGCGGTCACCCGCCAGTACATCGACATCGAGAGCGACCTCCGCGGCCATCTGCTGCTCTTCTACGACATCACCGACCGGGTGCGGGAGGAGGAGGAGCACCGCCGCGACACCCAGCACCTCAACCACCTCGCCCGGTACAACGCCATGGGGGACATGGCGATGGCCATCGCGCACGAGGTCAGCCAGCCGATCGCCGCCGCCTACAACTTCGTCGAAGGCGCGCGGGGCCGCCTTCAGGCGCAGGCATCCGGGGCCGACACCGATTCCGTCATCTGGGGACTGGACAACGCCAAGCGGCAGATCGAACGGGCGAGCAGGATCCTCGACAGCCTGCGGCAGTACGTGGGCCGGTTGGAGCACGCCGAGCAGCCGGCCGACCTGGGGGAAATCGTCCTGGACTGCCGGTACTTCATCGAGCTGCGCGCTCAGGGTGCCTGCGTACAGGTCGACTTCGACCTGACCGCCGAGCCCCTGCCGGTGCGCTGCGAGAACGTCCTCATCGGCCAGGTCGTGATGAACCTCGCCTTCAACGGCATCGAGGAGATGGCCACTTGGCCGCCCGAGCGGCGCCGGGTGGAGCTGACCACCAGGCTGTCCCGGGACGGGGAGTGGGCGGAACTCGTGGTCCGGGATCACGGGCGGGGCCTCGCGGGCGTCCCCGGCGACCGGATGTTCGACGGGGTGTTCACCGGCAAGGCGAACGGCAGCGGGATCGGGCTGGCGCTCAGCCACCGGATCATCACCCGGCACGGCGGCCGTATCTCCGCCGCCGAAGGAGAACCCGACGGAGCCGTGTTCTCCTTCGCACTGCCCATGGCCCGGGATCAATAGGGGATTCCCTTACCCCGGGGAAGGGAAATACCGGCGGACCCGCGCTGAAACCCGGGTTGTCCCGGTCGGTGCGGAACATCTAGCCTTTTGCGAAAGATTCCCGAGGCATTCGAGGTATCGCCCATGGGGAACCAGAGAGAACACGTGATGGACACCCTCGACCGGTACCTGCGACTGTGCGACGTTCCCGTCCGGGACGAAGTGACGGGCGAGCTCGGCGAGTTGTTCACCGACGACGCCGTCTGGGAGGGCGTGGGCCCGGAGTACTCCGGTGAATTCGGCCGCCGGGAGGGCAGGGCGGCCATCCTGGAGATGCTCGCCGGGTACCTGCCGCCCAGCCCGCACTTCCGGGAGAACGTCCATCTGCTCTTTCCCGGAAGCCTCGACCTGCAGGAGACCACCGGCCGGGGAACCTGGCTGATGCAGCAGTTGTCCCGCTATCCGTCGGGCGCCGCCGAGATGAGGGTGGCGCGGCTGGACGTGGCCTTCCGCCTCGCACCGGACGGGCCGGCCCGCATCTCGCTGTTCCGCACCGAGCGGCTCTTCAGCACCCCGCTGACGAAGGGGGCGGCGTGACCACCGACGCCAGGACCATGCTCCTGACCTGCTACGCGGACACCCATGGCTATGGCTGGCACCACGTGGACCTGTTCACGCACGACCACACGGGCCGGGAGGTCAACTGGGTGCACTGGCAGGTCGACGAGGACGGCCCGGCCGGCGCCGACCGGGCCACCGCGCGGGTCGAGCCGACACTGCGCCGGACCGGGGAGTGGCGACACGGGACCAGCGCCGACGGCGGCGAGTACTGGACCGCACAGGCCGCCTGGGGGTGACCGGGATGACCGCGCAGAGCATCGTCTACATCGTCGACGACGACCGCGAGCTGTGCCTGTCCCTGGCCTGGCTGCTGGAGTCGGTGCGGATCCAGGCGGTCTGCTTCACCGATGTCGCCTCCTTCCTGGAGTCCTACGACCCGGACCGCCCCGCCTGCATGGTGTTGGACGTACGGATGCCCGAGGTCGGCGGCTTCCAGCTCCAGGAGATCCTCAACCGGGCCGGATCCGCCATCCCGGTCATCTTCGTCTCCGCGCACGGCGACATCCGGATGTCGGTGCGCGCCCTGCAGAACGGCGCCGTCGACTTCCTGGAGAAGCCCTACGACCCCCAGCACATGCTGGACGTCGTCCAGCAGACGCTGCGCACCGCGCAGGAACGGTTCGCGCAGGCGTCCCGAACACGACTGCTACGGGCGCGACTTGACCAGCTCAGCCCGCGTGAGCTGGAGATCCTGCGCATGGTGATCGACGGCTTGCCCAGCAAGAACATCGCGACCCGGCTCGGGATCAGCGTCAAGACCGTCGACGTGCACCGCACCCGTATCCGGGAGAAGGCCGGCGCCGAGAGCATGGCCACCCTCGTCCGCGACGTGCTCCAGCACGGCCTCACGCTGCCGTCCGCGTGAGGCCCGTAAAGAAATCCCTACACCAGTAGGGAAAACACTGCGGACCAGATGCATATCACCTGATTGCCGCTCGTTGTCCGGCACTTGTACGCTCCCGCCAATCCTCATCGGAAACGGGAGTCGGATATGGCTCAGGAAGTCCTCGAGACCATGGCGGAACAACGAATCCGTATCGCTCTCCGCTTGTCCGTGATGATGTGTTTCTTCTTCCCGACCGCGGCGAGGCCGTCGCCACCGGGCACTCCACCTTCCGGTCCATGCAGCTCAAGGCGCTGACCGGTGTCAGCTGAAACCACCAGAGAGGACGTCGTCATGGAGACGGACGCAATTGCCGGGGACGGGATCAGATCGACCACGGTCACGGGGGCAGACGGAGTACCGCTGCGCGTGCTCGACGCCGGATCCGAGGACGCCCCCGCGGTGATACTGCTGCACGGCTTCGCCCAGTCCGCCCGCAGCTGGCTCCACCAGCTCACCGCACCACGGTCGATCCGCGTGGTCGCACCCGATCTGCGCGGCCACGGCCACTCCGGCAAACCCGACACCGGATACCTGGACGAGCGGGTGTGGGCCGACGACGTGGCGGCCGTGATCGATGAACTGCGGCTCGACAGGCCCGTATTGGGTGGCTGGTCCTACGGCGGCCTGGTGGCCCTCGACTACATCGCTGTGCACGGCGACTCGGCGCTGTCGGGGCTGCTCACCGTGGACGCCTCCCTGCTGGCGGGCGTACCGGGCGCGGAGCGGATGTTCGGCCCGGACTTCGTGGCCCTGTTGCCGGGGCTGACGGACGAGGACGAGGACACCGTCGCCGCGGTCCGCCGCAAGCTGCTCGACGTGTCCGTCGAACGCCCCCTCGCCGCCGACACGGCACAGACCCTGCTCGACGCGAGCCTGCACACCCCGCCCCGCGTCCTTGCCGCACTGCTGCAACGCCCCCTGGATCGCAGTGGGACGGCGGCCGAGGTCACCGTGGACTGGCTGGCCGTCCAGGGCGGCAGTGACCGGATCGTCGCGCCGGCCGCGCTGGACCACATCGCCGCCGTCTGCCCGGCCGCGCAGGTGCAGCTGTGGGAAGGGACGGGTCACTCGCCCTTCCTGGAGGAACCCGACCGGTTCGACGAGCAGTTGACCGCCTTCGTGAGGCGTTCAGTCTCAGGGAGCTAGGGAATTCCCTTACGCGACGTGGTTCAAGTCCCCATGGTGGACGGCCGGTTGACACGCCTAGCGTGAAGACCAGGCGGGCAGGTGAACCGCCCGGCAATGCGAGGAGATTCCCTCATGACGAAGGTCGATCAGGTGTTGGCCCTGGTAGCCGAACGGCGGGCCGAATTCGAGGAGAAGCGGCATGTTCCGCGGGATGTGATCGCCGTGTTCAAGGACGCGGGGATTTACCGGGCGAGCACGCCGAAGCGATTCGGTGGCGATGCCCTCCCGCCCGCGGAATTCCTCGGCCTCGTCGAGCGGATATCGGCCGTCGACGCCTCGGCCGGCTGGGTCGCGAGCTTCGCCTGCTCGGGCGTCTACCTGGCCGCCCTGCCCCTCGACACCCAGGCCGAGCTGTACGCGAACGGACCCGATATCGCCTTCGCGGGCGGTCTGTTCCCCGTGCAGCCCGCCGAACGCGTCGAGGGCGGCTACCGGGTCTCGGGCCGCTGGAAGTTCGCCAGCGGCTGCAAGGGCGCGGACGTCCTGGGCGTCGGTATCAAGGCGGGCGAGGACAAGGCTGGCCGGCCCCTGACCGCCGTACTGCAGGCGGACCAGGTGGAGATCGCCGAGAACTGGGACGTGGTTGGTCTGCGCGGCACCGGCAGCCACGACCTGGTGGTCGAGGGGGCCGTCGTGGGGGAGCAGTGGACGTTCCTGCGCGGCGGCGCCCCCACCGTCGACGAACCGCTCTACCGCTACCCGACCGTCCCCTACGCCGCACAGGTCCTGGCCGTCGTCGGCCTCGGCGTGGCCCGCGCCGCCCTCGACCACGTCATCGCCCAGGGCGGCCGGTCCGGCTACACCGGTGCCCCCAAGCCGGCCGAACGCGCCGGCTACCGCATCGCGGTCGGCCAGGCGGAAGCCCAACTCCGCTCCGCACGGGCCTTCTTCTATGAGGCCACCCAGGAGGCGTGGGCGACCGTAGAGGCAGGCGATCGGGCGACCGAGGAGCAGGCGAGCGCGCTGCGTCTGGCCTCCGCGCATCTCGCCAAGACCTCCTTCGAGGTCGTACGGGCCGCTTACCAGCTCGGCGGCATCGGCGCCATCGCCGACGGCAGCCCCCTCCAGCGCCACTTGCGCGACGCGTCGGTCGTGCCGCAGCACGCCTTCCTCCAGGAGGGCATGTACGACGGCGCCGGCGCGGTCCTCATGGGTGTCCAGCCCTTCCCCGGTTACCTCTGAAACCCCCAGGAGATCCCCATGTCCGACGCACCGCTCAGGGTGCTCTTCTGCATCGGCGTCAACCAGAACTTCTTCGACCTGCCCACCGGCCAGGGCAAGACGGTCTGGGACGGCTTCACGACCATGCTCACCCAGCTGTACGAGCTGCCCGGCGTCACCGTCCTCGGCACCGTCGACGACGACCAGCACATGGTCGGCCCGTCCGACTCCTGGCCCTGGACCTGTTACGTCCTCGCCGACGTCGTCGACCAGCCGGCCGTGGCCGCCGCCTGCAACCTCTTTCGCACCGTCCAGGTCGGCGAGCACGGCCTGTGGCGCTACATGAAGATCGAGGCGCGCGTCGGCCGTCCGCTGCCCGAGCCGGAGGTGGCCCGATGACGCACTCGCCGCTGGTCGAGTCCGACCGCGTGGCCGGCACGCTCTACACCGACCCGGCCCTCTTCGAACAGGAGATGGACCGCATCTTCCACCGCACCTGGGTGTGGGTCGCGCACGAGAGCGAGATCGCCAAGGCCGGCGACTTCAAGACGGCCTGGGTCGGCCGCCGTCCCGTCATCGTCACCCGGGACCGGCGGGGCACCATCAACGTCCTGCTCAACCGTTGCCGGCACCGCGGCGCCAGCGTCTGCGAGACCCCCAAGGGCAACGGCAACGGGTTCACCTGCCCCTACCACGCCTGGTCCTACGGCCTGGACGGCACTCTGCGAGGCATCCCGTATCCCGAGGGCTACGAGGACGTCGTCGAGAAGAAGGACCTGCCTTTGCAGCGACTGAAAGTGGGCTCGTACGCGGGCATGCTCTTCGCCACCTTCAGCGAGGACATCGAGCCGCTGGAGGACTTCCTCGGCGGGGCCCGGCTGTGGATCGACCGCTTCATGAAGCAGGGTGCGGGCTACCCCATCAAGGTGCAGGGCGAACACCGGTTCCGCTTCGACGGCAACTGGAAGATCCAGCTGGAGAACACCACCGACTGGTACCACTTCCCGATCGTGCACCGCTCCTGGATGGCCTCGGTCGACGCGGAGACCGCGAGCATGCTGTCGATCATGACCGACGAGAGTGCGGTCACCCACGCTCTCGGCAACGGCCACAGCGTCTCCGTCTCCGTGGCCGAACACGCCGACCTTGACGTCGACGACGGCACGGAGAAACTCCAGGACCGCTTCAGCCACATCGTCGAGGAGCTGTCGAAGGACATGCCGCCGCAGAAGGTGCGGCGCATCGTCCGCTCGCTCCACGGTGCCGGGTTCAACCTGAACCTGTTCCCGAACGTGGCGATGTCGATGTCGTTCTTCCGCGTCCTGCGCCCGATCTCCGTCGCGCAGACGGAGATCCGGCACGTGGCGCTCGGTCTGGATGGCGGCCCGGAGATCGTCAACCGTGAACGGCTGCGCATCCACGAGCATTTCCAGGGCCCGTTCGGCTTCGGCAGCCCCGACGACGCTGAGGCGTGGAACCGCGTCCAGCGCGGCGTGGCCGGCGCGGTGGACATGCCGATCCTGGTCAACCGCGGCCTGGGCCGTGAGAAGCCCGACGACCTCGGGCAGCCCACCTCCCACGCGACCGACGAGACGGGGATGCGCGAGGCGTACGCGATGTGGAACAGGATGATGACCGATGGCAACTGAGGCCACGAGCATGACAGTTGAGCTACCGCTGGACGACCCGCGAGCCCTCGCCGCCGTCTCCCTGATCTGGCGCGAGGCCCACCTCCTCGACAGCCGTCGTTACGACGCGTGGGACGATCTGTGGGCCGAGGGCGGCGAGTACGTCGTCCCCATCGACCGCGACGCGACCGACTTCGCCTCCCGCCTCAACCTCGTCTACGACGACGACCGGCTGCGCCGGATGCGCGTCGAACGCCTCACGGGCGGGTTCTCCATCTCGGCCGCGGCGGCCGCCCGTACGGTCCGCACGGTGTCCCGCTTCGTGGTGACCGGCCGCGACCAGGACGCGATCGAGCTGTGCTCGGCCCAGGTCCTGGTCGGCTACAAACGCGAGGAGACCTTCGTCCTCGCCGCAGACGTCACCCACCGGATCGTGTTCGCCGCGGACGGCCCGCGCATCTCCCGTAAGATCGTGCGGCTCGTCAACTCCGAGGACGCGGTCACGGCTTCCGGGTTCCTGCTGTGAGCCCGCACGAGGACGACGGTGCCCGGCGCGTGGCCCTGGTAACGGGCGCGGCCCGCGGCCTCGGCGCCTGCATCGCCGCACGCCTCTACGACCATGGCTACCGCGTCGCGGTGACCGACCTGGACGAGGAGGCCGCGGCGAAGGCGGCGGCAAAACTCGACCCGGAGAGCCACTACGCCGTCGGACTCGCGCTGGACGTCCGCGACAAGCACGCCTTCGCCCGCGTCCGCGACCAACTCGTCGAACGCTGGGGCGCGGTGCACGTCCTGGTGAACAACGCCGGGCACTCCAAGGTCGAGGCGCTGATGGAGATCAGCCCCGAGAGCTTCGACGCGGTCGTGTCGACCAACCTCAACGGCACCTTCTTCGGCTGCCAGGTCTTCGGTACCTACTTCGCCGAGCATGGTTACGGCCGCATCGTCAACATCGCCTCGCTCGCCGGCCAGAACGGCGGCACCGCGACCGGCGCGCACTACGCGGCGGCCAAGGGCGGAGTCTCCACCCTCACCAAGGTGTTCGCTCGCGAACTCGCCCCGTCCGGAGTGACGGTCAACGCCGTCTCACCGGGCCCGCAGGACCTCCCGATCGTCCGCGACATGCTCCCGCCCGACCGCCTCGCCGCGATCGAACAGTCCATTCCCGTACGGCGGTTGGGGCGGCCCCGGTTCATCGCCGACATGGCCGTACTGCTCGCCTCCGACCACGCGGACGCGGTCACCGGAGCCTGCTGGGACGCCAACGGCGGCCTGTACATGCGCTGACAGCGCCGTCAGCTCCCCACCTGATCCCGAAGGCAGACGGATGTTCACAGTCACCGTCACCGACACCCACGACGAGACCGACAGCATCAAGGTCCTGCGGCTCGTCCGTTCCGACGGCACCGCCCTGGCCCCCTATCCGGCCGGCGCGCACATCGACGTCACCGGACCCACCGGCATCACCCGCCCGTACTCCCTGTGCGGCCCGCCGCATGACACCGGTGCCTACACCATCGCCGTCAAGCGGGAGGCGGACTCGCGCGGGGGTTCCCAGGCCCTGCACGACAAGGCCGAGCCGGGCAGCGAACTGACCGTCGGCACGCCCCGGCAACTCTTCTCCCTCGCTCCCGACGCGGCCGCACACCACCTCGTCGCGGCCGGAATCGGGATCACACCGCTCCTGGCGATGGCGTACGAACTGCACGGCAGAGCAGCCGAGTTCACCCTGCACTACGTGGCGAGGAGCCGGGCGGACGCGGCCTTCGCCGCACTGCTGGAGGAGTCCGCCTTCACCGCACGCGTGGTCCGTCACTTCGGGCTCGGCCGACAGGCGGTCATGTCCGCGCTCACCGCGGAACTGACCGCTCTTCCGACAAACGCCCACGTCTACACCTGCGGACCGTACGACTTCATGACGTACGTCCGTGAACTCGCCGCCCGAGGCCTGCCCGAGGAGCGGATCCACTCGGAGCTGTTCCAGGCCGGTGAGCCGTCGGACGCGAGCGGGGCCTTCGAGGTCGAACTCGACACCGGCGAGGTCTACTTCGTGCCGCCCGGCAAGAGCATCGCCGAGGTACTGGAGGAGAACGGCGTCCCGCTGGAGACCTCCTGCCGCGAGGGCATCTGCGGCACCTGCGTCCTGCGCGTGACCGAGGGCGAACCCGACCACCGGGACCACTGCCTGACCGCGAAGGAGAAGGCGGCCGGAGACCAGATCGCCGCCTGCGTGTCACGCGCGAAGTCGGCCCGGCTGGTGGTCGAGCTGTGGTGAGCACTGCGAACAGTCCGAAACCTCGTGCAGTCCGAGGTACGACAACGAGAGGAGGGGTGAAGCCGTGCCCCCCAGCCGGAACGACTTCCGCGAGGCGATGGCCCACCTCCCGGCCGCCGTCAACATCCTGACCACCGACGGCCCGAACGGCCGCTGCGGCATCACCCTCAGCGCCGTCTGCTCGGTCACCGACGCCCCGCCGACCGTCCTGGTGTGCGTGAACCGCGCCAGCGCCATGCACGACGTCTTCAAGGCGAACGGCCGTGTGGGTCTCAACGTCCTGGCCGGAGAGCAGCAGGAACTCGCCCTGCACTTCGCGGGCGCCACCGAGGTGGCCATGGCCGAACGCTTCACCTGGGACGTCTGGGACCGCACCCACGACGTACCCGTCCTCAAGGACGCCCTGGTCACGGCGGTCGGCACGATCAAGCACACGGTTCCCATGGGCTCCCACAGCGTGCTCTTCGTCGACATCGAGCAGATCCGCACCCGTACCGGCGGCCAGAGCCTCGTCTACTTCAACCGCGCCTTCCACCGGCTCGACGCCGACCCCCTCGTACCGGAAGGCACACGCTCATGACCACCGTCGAGGACGCGCTACGACGCCTGGAGCGCACCGAGCCGGAGATCCGCGCGTGGGTGCGCGTGGACACCGAGGGCGCTCGCGCCGCCGCGCTGCAGGCACCGGACGGACCGCTCAGAGGGCTGCCGTTCGGGGTCAAGGACATCATCGACGTCGCCGGACTGCCCACCGAGTGTGGCTCCCCACTGCGACGCGGAAGGATCGCCGCACACGACGCCTGGCTCGTGGACCGGCTGCGCCGGGCGGGCGCCGTCCCTCTCGGCAAGACGGTGACGACCGAGTTCGCGTACTTCCAGCCCGGCCCCACCCGCAACCCGCACCATGTGGCCCACACCCCGGGCGGCTCGTCCAGCGGCTCGGCCGCCGCCGTCGCGGCCGGCGTAGTGCCCCTCGCCCTGGGCTCACAGACGGCGGGCTCACTGACCCGGCCCGCCTCCTTCTGCGGCGTCGCCGGATATGTCGCTCCGGTCGGCGCCTGGCCGACGACCGGGATCACCGGCCTGAGCCCGTCCCTGGACGCACCAGGACTCATCGCCGCACGGGTGGACGATCTGGCCGCGGCCGTGGCGGCCGTCGACGGCACCCGGTCCGAGGTCCCGGACCGCGCGCTACGGGTGCTGGCGTGGACCGGCACAGAGCTGGCCGACATCGACCCGGCGATGCTCGACGCCCTGCGCAGCACCACCCGGGCCCTGGCCGCCGGCGGCACGCAGACCGACGACCTCGCGGGACGGGTCCGTACGCCGGAACTCGCCGAGACGCACGCCACCGTCATGGCATACGAGGCCGCTCGCTCGCTCGCGGCCGAAGCGGAGCGTCCCGGATCCCTGAGCCGGCACCTCAACGACCTCTTGACGCGTGGTCGCGACACTCCGGTCGACGAGTACCGGACAGCGCTCGCCGTCAGACACGAGGCCCGCACCCGGATCCTCGAACTCCTCGACCACGCCGACGTGATCCTCGGCCCGGCGGCCCCCGGCCCCGCCCCGCACGGACTGGACGCCACCGGCAGCCCGGTACTCAGCCGCCCCTGGCAGCTCCTCGGCCTGCCCGTCGTGACCGTCCCCGGTCACCGGGATCGGGACGGCATGCCCCTGGGCCTGCAACTCATCGGCCACCCCGCACGCGTGGGCCGACTGCTCGGCATCGCCCGGCGGGTCGAGGAGACCGTCCGATGAAGATCACCGCGGTCGAGACCGTCCCGTATGCGATCCCGTACACCAAGCCGCTGAGGTTCGCGAGCGGCGAGGTGCACAGCGCCGAACACGTCCTGGTCCGGATCCACACCGACGAAGGACTGACCGGCGTGGCCGACGCCCCGCCCCGCCCTTTCACGTACGGAGAGACACAGGCGTCCGTGATCGGCGTGATCGAGAAGATCTTCGCGCCGCAGCTCGTGGGTGCTGACGTGTTCGCCCGCGAGCGGATCCACGCCTTGCTGCGTCGCACCGTCGGCAATCCGGCCGCCAAGTCGGCCCTCGACATTGCGTTGTGGGACATCACGGGCCAGGCCGTGGACCGACCCGTCACCCAGCTGCTGGGCGGCTGGACCGACCGGATGCGGGTCAGCCACATGCTCGGCTTCGACACGCCGGCGCGGGTGGCCGACGAGGCGCTGCGGCACCGGGACACCCACGGCATCAAGGTCTTCAAGGTGAAGGTCGGCCGTCGCCCCGCCCGCCTGGACCTCGACGTCTGCCGGGCTCTGCGCGAAACCCTCGGTGACGAGAGCGAGTTGTACGTCGACGGCAACCGCGGGTGGACCGCATCGGAGGCCGCCTTGGCGCTGCGCGAACTGGACGAGCTCGGCATGACGCTGGCCGAGGAGCTGTGTCCGGCCGACGACGTCCTCGGCCGGCGGTGGCTCGTCGGCCAGAGCCGCATTCCGTTCGTCGCGGACGAGTCCGCCACCACACCGGCCGAAGTGACCCGCGCCCTGCTCGACGGCGCTGCCACCGCAATCAGCATCAAGACGGCCCGCACCGGCTTCACCGATTCACAGCGCGTGCTGTTCCAGTGCGAGGGGATGGGGGCCGAGGTCGTGATGGGCAACCAGATCGACGGCCAGTTGGGCACGGTGTGCACCGTAGCCTTCGGCGCCGCCCACGCCTCTTCCTCCCGCAGGGCCGGCGAACTCTCCAACTTCCTCGACATGAGCGACGACCTGCTGACCGAACCGCTCACCATCACCGACGGGACGCTCGCCATCCGTGATCGGCCTGGGCTGGGCGTCGTGATCGACGACTCCAAGCTCGCCCGCTACCGCCAGGACCACTGAAGAATCCCCGCTTCCGAAGGAGCCGCACACCATGTCCGACACCACCCTCAAGGCCACAGCCGCCGGATCCGGAGCCTCGGCGACGGAACGCTTCCTCACCGACAAGACCGACGTGTCCGGACCCCGTGCCGACACCGCCCGCGTCAACACCCTGGCCACCGAGGTGATCACCACCGTCCACGACGTCATCCGCCGCCACCAGGTGACCTACGAGGAGTACAACGCCCTCAAGTCGTGGCTGATCTCCGTCGGGCAGGACGGCGAGTGGCCGCTCTTCCTCGACGTGTGGATCGAGCACGTCCTCGAAGAAGTCGCCACCGCGACCCGAAAGGGCAGCAAGGGCACCATCGAGGGACCGTACTACGTGCCCAGCGCTCCCACCCTGCCCAGCGTCAGCGTCCTGCCGATGCGGGACACCGAGGCCGGCACCCCGCTCCTCTTCCAGGGGCAAGTCACCGGCGTCGACGGCGAGCCGCTGGCCGGTGCCCTACTGGAGATGTGGCAGGCCGACGACGACGGGCTGTACGCACAGTTCGCGCCCGGCATCCCGGAGTGGAACCTGCGCGGTGGCGTCGTCACCGACGACGAGGGCCGGTTCGCGGTGACCACCATCCAGCCCGCCCCCTACCAGATCCCCACCGACGGCTCCTGCGGCCGACTCATCGCCGCGGCCGGCTGGCACGCCTGGCGCCCCGCCCACATCCACCTGAAGGTCTCGGCACCCGGACACCAACCGCTCACCACACAGCTCTACTTCAAGGACGGCGCCCACATCCAGGACGACGTGGCCTCCGCCGTGAAACCCGAACTCGTCCTCGATCCGCGGCCCAACGCCACGGGCGTCGCCGAGGTCACGTACGACTTCGTCCTCGCCCCGGTCTCCTGACCGCCTCCAGGAGGCCACCGTGCTCTTCGCCGTCCAGATGACCGTGAACCTACCGCCCGACCTGGACAGCGCCCTCAAGGAAGCGACCCTCACTGCCGAGAAGGAGTACGCGCAAAAGCTCCAGCAGTCCGGTGAGTGGCTGCATCTGTGGCGCTGCGCCGGCCTGTACGCGAATCTCAGCATCTTCGACGTCAGCGGCAACGACCGGCTCAACGAGATCCTCTGGGGCCTGCCGCTCTTCCCCTACCTGCACATCAGCGTGACGCCGCTGGCACGGCATCCCTCCGCCATCAACTGACGCTGTCGGACGGGAACTGGGGAAATGCGACTACAAAGTACAAGTGACCGTTGCGGCGACCCGCTACTGCGGGACGACGCGGAACTGCTGGTTCGTGTTGGTGCTGCCGGCCCACTGACCGAGATCGGATCCGTTGGCGGTACGGCCCATGCCGTCGACGTACAGACTCGTCGCACGGTTCTTGAACCGGATGTAGGCGCCCGCCGTCACCTCCATCCACTTCTGGGAGGCGGCGCTGCTGTCGGTCGACTGGCCGGCGGCAGCGCCGTTGGCCCTGGCGCCCAGGCCGTCTAGGTACAGCCCGGTGGCGTGGTTCTTGAGGCGGATCCAGCTTCCGTCAGGGACGATCGACCACTCCTGGTTGGTAGTTGATCCGAGGGGCCACTGACCGACGGTGGACCCACTGGTCGTCCGTCCCGCCCCGTCGACGTACAGCCCGGTTGACAGAAATCCGTGGAACGGATGCGGGCCCGGACGAGGGCGGTCATTTGCCGGCGCGGCGAACGGCGGGAAGGAAGGGAGTAGGTCCCGTCCCGGTGCAGGGCACGGGCCCGGGCGGGACCTGCCGTCTGTCAGCCGGCTTCGAGACCGAAGAGCTGAGTGAAGCGTCCGGTCAACAAGTCGGCTCCCTTGTACTGGGCGGTGACCTCTGGCCCGCCGATGCCTTCACCTGGGCGCTGAGTCGCCCCGCCGTTGGGGCCGAGGGGGAGCATGATTGCGGCCGGTCCCACCTCATAGGGGGCCGTTGGGGCGTCGCCTTCGATCAGTGACGTGATGTTGCGGGCAACCACGGCCGCGTGGCGCATGGCGGCGCCGGCCCTCTTGGACTCGGGCAGATCGGTGATGTCCCCGAGGGCGAAAACCGTTTCCTGGCCTTTGACTTGGAGTGATTCGGTCACCGCTATCCGGCCGCCGCCATGCCGGACGTCCGCGAGCGCGCCGACAAGGTAGTCAGTGTGAGGACGCCCCCCATAGCAACGGAACCAGATGTCACCAGTGACGTCGATGCCCGCGCCAGTGGTCACCTGGAATCGGCCGAGTTCGCCCGACCGGGTGCCGGGTTCGTCGTGAAGCGGGCTGCCCAGGATCAACCGCACATCCAGATCGGCGAGCTGCCGACGAATCTCCTCGCGCAGTTCCGGCTCGTACTCGCAGAGGATGTCGGAGGCGGGGTCGACGATGACGACGCCCTTCCCGGGCCACTTGGCCTTGATCTCTCCGGCGAACTCGAGTCCCACCGGGCCTGCACCCAGGAGCATCACCTGCTCGGCTTCCGCCAACTGCCGCTGCGCGTAGGCGTATTGCTCCATCGCCTCTGACGCGACGTGGAACTCGTTCTTGGCGGGGAAGGGGTAACTTGACCCGGTTGCCAGCACGATGTAGTCGGCGGGGAGGGCTTTTCCAGAGGCGAGGGTGACCCGGCCGGGTTCCACGGCAACGGCGCGATCGCGAATGACACGTCCCCTGGACAGGAGACGGTCGTAGGGGAAGAAGACCCTTGGGAGGAACTCGGGGTCCACGGTGGCGCGCAGCGCGCCAACCGCGTGGAAGAAGGCGTCGCGCGGCTCGATCAGCGCGACGTCGGCGACCTCGTCCAAGGCCTTGGCGGCAGAGGCACCACCGTAGCCTCCACCGATGACCACAACGGTCGCGGACTGTGACATGTGGATCTCCTCAAGTTCTGCTGTTTTCAGGGACAGCTGGGCAAAACGCCCAGGGGGGTGCCCGCTTGTCGTCTGGACGACCGCGTCCCTACGGGCGTGACGACCTCGGGGGATGAGGGTGCGGCTCGTTGTGGCGGCCGGTCCCTTACCTACCGGTCGGGTGGTAGACGTCAGCTCGGCACGTTCAGTACTCGACGGTCAGCGGGCTAACTGCATACACGTTACCAACCTTCAGGCTGTCACTGATGAAAGTCGCGCCGATCGCTTTACTGAGGTCGCTGGATGTGTGCACACTTTGCGGGAGGCTGTCACGGTAGGGCGAGGATGGCCGACGGAGTTCGAGTTCTGTGGAGGAACATCGTGATCGAAGTGAGCCGCACTCTTCCCGTGAACGACAGCAGTGGACCGGTCCTCACCGTGGACGACGTGTGGGAGGGCTTGGTGGACAAGGCCCAGAACCCCCTGCCGTACGTCGCAGCTATCAGCGAGTGCACAGTGGCCGAGCGGTTCGACGGTGGCTTGGTGCGGGACATCGTGCACGTCGGACAGCCGGTGCGCGAAGTCGTCACCTTCTACCCCAAGCAGCGCGTGCATTTCGTGCGCACTCACGGCACGGCCAAGGGGACGATCGACAACGAGATCGGTCTGGGCGACGCCGGGGAGCTGGAGCTGACCTTCAGCTTCAGCATCGTGGTGGATGGCGTGGAGCCGGACAGCCCGATGGAGAAGGAGTTCGCCGAGCGCATGGAGGCGGACTATTTGGACGCAGTCCGTACGACCCTCAAGGCTGTGCGAGATCGAGTCGCCGTCGCCTCCGGCGATTACCGGTAGTTCGTTAAATCCGGTGGTGGTGTGGGTTGACGGCGAGGCGGGTTGGTCGTAGGCCGGTGGTAGGAGTCAACTGCTCTGCTGGGGGCTGGAGATGACCGCTCGCCGTCCGTGTCCGCCTGCGCCGGGGCCGTTGGAGGAGTACGCGGCCCGGTTCGACGACCTCTTCTTCAGCCTGGCTCAGCGGCGGGGTTTTCGTGAGTACCTGACGGGGCTACTGGCGCCGCGGGAGCGGAACAAGACGATCACCTGCCTGGCAGGAGCTGAGCCGGTGGCCGGCGCGGGGATGCCGGGAGTGCAGCGGCTGCAGTTCTTCCTGTCCGAGTCTCCCTGGGAGGTGGAGCAGGTCAACGACCGGCGGCTTGAGCTGCTGCGCGAGCAATCGGCGACGGCTCCCCACGACGGCGGAGTCATCGTGATCGACGACTCCGGGGACCGCAAGGACGGCACGGCCACCGCCAACGTGGGCCGGCAGTGGCTGGGCCGCTTGGGCAAGACGGACAACGGCATCGTCACGGTGAGCACGGTGTGGACCGACGGCCGTGTGTACTACCCACTGCACGCCATCCCTTACACCCCTGCGCACCACTTCGCCCGCGCCCGGTCCGACCCGGCTTTCCGTACGAAACCGCAGCTGGCCGCTGCTTTGGCGGTGCGCGGGAAGGAGGCGGGCTTCGGCTGCCGGGCGGTGGTCGCCGACTGCGCCTACTCCGTCAGCGACGACTGGTATCTCGCACTGCGGGCGGCCTGCCTGGCCTACGTGGTAGCACTCAAACCGCATCGCGGCACCTGGGCCCCGGCCGGCCAGCCGCATACCCCCCATCGACGCCGCACACGCCTTGACCTGGAAGAACGCAGGCTATCCCGGCGACTGGACACCGGTAGAGCGTCACTTCCGCGACGGGCACACCGAGACCTGGTGGGCCGCCGATGCCCGACTGGGCGGTTATGGCCCCGACTCACCCTGCCGGCTGGTCGTGGCCACCACCGATCCAGCCACCCTGCCGGAGAAGGCCACCTGGCACCTGGCCACCAACCTGCCCCACCCCAACGCAGCCTGCGCCGCCACCAGCCCGCACACGCCGGCCGACCTCGCCGAGATCGTCCGCCTTTACGGCCTGCGGCCGTGGGTCGAGCAGAGCTACAAGCAGGTCAAGGACGAACTCGGCTGGGCCGACTTCCAAGTCCGTTCCGACCGTGCCATCCGACGACTTCAGACCTGGTCAACTGCGCCTTCTCCTTCTGCTGGGACCAATGGTTCGCCCCACCCGGACCAGTGGATGCCACCGCGCCGGACCCGTGCCCCAGCGAGGGGCCAGAGAGGGGGGCCGGCCCCGTCGCACCAGCACCAACAGCCCTGCTGGCCCAGGGCCTTACGGGCGATCCGTTCCTGGCTCGCCCCCGCCGTCACTCTCAACCAATGGTGGCGAGCCTGGACGGACAAAGACCCGCCCTCCGAGCTCCAGGCCCTGATCGACGCGGTCACCACCGGACACGGACTTGACCTCTACCGCCGGATTTAATGAACTACCGGTAGACCGTATGAAGCGCCGGTGGCTCCGACCGTCAGAACGTTCAAGGCCGATGCCCCTCGCGCAAGTTGACGCGGGTTGCCTGCCGGTGGGCACGGTGGCGGGTAGTGCCGCAACTACCGGGAGGCACCGGATGTTTTCCGAGGTACTTCGGTCGGCCTGGATGTCCATTCCCGCTCCACCGCGGCCTGGGCACTGGACAGCGTGACCTGCGAAGTCTTCGGCGAACGCCTCGTCGTGAACACGTCCGACGTGGTGGCCTGGACCCGTGGTCCGCCCCAGCCGGCTGCGGTGGCCTAGGAGGGCGGCCCGACCGGCTTCAGGCCGGCACGGGCCCTGCACGAGCGCGGTATCCGCTGCGCTGTGGTCACAGCGGGGGCATCCGGCACAGGCCAGGCCCTGCGCAGTCCCTCGCCGCCCACGGATGCGACGTGACGGCCGATCTCCAGCCGGTCCGATGCCCCTCCGGCTGATCCCATTTCGCGGCCGAGGAGTCGGCTGTGACGCCGAACGCCCCGGTCCGGCCGCTTCGACCTGTTGGGGTCGAGGCCGACGGGGGCTCGGGGCGTTGGTGTTGGTTCTGGATCACTTTGCGTACTGGCTGACGGACGCTCACTGTCCCGAAGCGATCAGCCGCTTCAATGTTCGCTGCTGCCGCGGCGCCCCTCGCGGCAGGCGGCGAGGTCGGCGTGGGCCTGTTCCCGCTGTGCGGCGATCATGTCGTCGTCCTCCAGCAGGATTGGGGTAGTCGGATTCCGGGCGCCACGATGGCGGCGTACCTGTGGGCGATGTCCGGGTGGACCTCCGGTTTCGGGTTGGCCATGGCGAACACGAACGCGCCCTCGGTCATGGAGGCCACCGCCGTCTTCGGAAACGTCGCCGACGCCGTCCTCCAGCAGGAACGACGGCATCAACCATGCCCACAGCACAGAAACGCCGCCGACGGCATCAACCCGGACCAGCCAGCCCCAACCAGAAAAGCGGAGGCTAGGCGCCCTCAGTGACAGGCAGCGCCGTCAGCGCGGCCCAGTCCTTTTCCCAGAACATGCTGTGCTGCTCGGGCGGTCGTGGCGTCATTGTCTCGAGCCAGCGCAACGGCTCGTCGCCTATGTTGACCACCGCGTGGGAGCCGCCGACCCCGGCGAGGATCGTGTCGCCCGGGCCCACCTCGAAGCGCTCCTGGTCCAGATAGGCCAGAGCGCGCCCCTGAAGGAAGTGGTAAACCTCCTCGTACTGGTGGTAGTGCGTCTTGCTGACCGGATCCGCCTGCATCAGGTCCACGACGTTGCGCTTGTCGGCCGGCGCCGGCGGAAGTTGCGCCAGGAACGTGATGTGCTGGACCGCTCCGAGGGTGTCCTGGACGAGCAGTCGGGACGAGATGTGCTTGACGCAGTAGTTGATGGCGCCGCGCGCGGCGATGGGACCGTACGGCGGCATCTGGTCGTCTTCGAACCATCCGACGTAACGACAGCGAGGATCGCCCAGGGCGACCTCGCGACCGTCCTTCGGAGGGCTGAGTTCGGGGGAGGCGTATGTGCCATGCGCGTCCGCGACAGTCTTGGGTTGGGGCGCGCGCACCTCGATCCACCTCGCGGCTCGGGCCGAGGTGTTACGCCAGGCATGGGGAGCCGCGATCGGCGCGAAGCCGTAACCGCCCTTCGTGATCCGGTAACTCTCGCCACCGACGGCGTACAGCGCCTCGCCTTCGAGCATGAAGAACGATTCCTCGAAGGGATGGAAATGGCCTGGAATGACGCCGCCGGGGGCCAGTTCCGTGATGACGACTTCCTGATGCACCGACCCGTGGGTGGCATCGATGAGCCGGGTCTGCCGTACTCCCTCGAACCCCGCTCCGGTCACCGCGGTCGACCGGAGTTCCGAGCTGCGCACCAGGGCGGTGCGCTTGTCCTTCGCCATGTTTGTCCTCAACTCTTTGGTCTGCTGCTTGCTTGTCGTCCTCAAGTGCGGTCAGTGGCCGATCGGGGGTCGCGCAGGAAGTCGCCGAAGCCTGTAATGTCCCGCGGTCCGTAGCCGGCGGCGACAGCCTGCGTGAACAGTGCCACGGTGGCCTTGGCCTGGGGCACCTGGGAACCCACCTCGTCCGCGAACCCGGTGATCATGTCGTAGACCTTTATCGCCATCTCGATCGGTCCCTGGACTTCGCTCGACTCGGGATCGAGGAATGCCTCGCGGCGCCGGCTCAGCAGTGCGGACGTGGCCGGGCTCTCCACCAGCAGGTCAATGGCGCGCTTCCGATCGATTCCGGCACCGGTCGCCAGCCCGATTGCCTCGGCCGTGGCGCACATGGTGGCGAAGGCCAGGAGGTTGACGGTGAGCTTCATGACGGCCGCGTGGGCGGGATCGTCACCGACGTGCCGGAACGTGCCCAGTGCACTCAAGATCTCACTCGCCAACGGAATCCCTGTCGGATCTCCCGCGGCCATGACGAATCCGCGTCCTTCCTCAACGTCGAGCGGCCTGCCGCTCACGGGCGCGAAGAGGAAACGGTGTCCTCCGGCGGCGACGTGATCGCGGAGATCGCGCGCTTGCGCCGGCTCGAGGGTTCCCAGATCGATGAACAACCGCTCCGAGCCTGTGTCGTCCAGCAACCCGCCTGCTTCGAGGTAGGTAGTGCGGGTGGCTTCCCACCCCGCCAGGCAGACGCACACCACGTCGCACACGCGCGCCAGCTCCGCAGGACTCGCGGCGACCGATGCGCCTGTCATTTCGGCCATTTCGTGGCTTCGGGCCGCGGTGCGGTTGTACACATGCACCTCGGTACCGCGGCTCGCCAACACCTTGACGAGCGCGCGGCCGATACGCCCCAACCCCACCACGCCGACAACCATGTCTGTCATCATCCGGCTCCGTCCACATTGACCTGTTTCACCAGTGACAGGGGTTATAGTGCATGCACTTTGCGAGCAGTGTCAACGCGTGCGCAATCGAGGTAAGACCTGCCGTCTCGGGTCGGCCGGCGTTGAGACCGTAGAGCTGGGTGCAGCGACCGTTCATCAGGTCGGCGCCCCTGCGCTGGGCGGTGGCTCCGGTGCAGCAATGCCTTGACCTGGGAACTGATCCGCTCCATGGTGAGGTCGAGGGGGCGTGACGGCGACGGGTCCCAACTCGACGGCGGCAGTTGGGGTGGACAGTTCCGTGATGTCGCCCAAGGCGAAGATCGCGTCCTGCCGGGAGTTTGCGCGTGCTATCCGCCATGACAGCGAGTGCCGAGTTCACCAAGAAAAGTGTATACACCCTAGCTTCCCCGTTTTCTGGTCGCCGATGCCCTGTGGGCCGCGTGCCACAGCCGCTGCCCCGACCGGCCGGTAAACCATGGCCGGCCATCGGACAGTGAGGGTTTTGCCCGGTGGAGCGGCCCAGATCTGTGTCCAGGCATCAGCGGGACGGCGATGTGTTTTCACACAGACGAAGTGCTCGCTGTTTGGCTGCGGACCCGCCGGCGGCCGACCCCCACTGCGCCGCGGGCAGAGTCGGTCCACCGCGTGACACGTCAGCTGTGCAGCCGCGGTCAATCCTGACGCCGGACACGCCCAGGTGGTGGCTGTCTCGCCCATGACCTTCTTCCGGGCCATCGCGGCGTATGGGAACAGAATGCTGATCCGGTGGCCGAGGGCCACATCCGAAGAGATGCCCTTGGAGGCGACCGTCCTGCGTCGCCTCCAAGCTGCGATCCTCCGGTATCCGCCGGAGCTGTGTCCTCAGCCGTCCCAGTCCTCGGGTCGCAGGGTGAGTGCCACGCGCCCGAGGCTGTTGTCGTCCTCCATGTAGCGGTGGGCGTCCGCGGCGCGGGCGATGGGGAACGTGCGGTCGACGACAGCACGGAATCCGTGCTCCACCTGCGTCCACAGTTCCTTCACCGCAGCCGGGTTGCCCGTGCGTACGCCGATGATGCGGTGACAGTCGGAGTACACACGCCGCAGATTGATCCCCACCTTGCCGCCGAGGAAGGCGCCGGAGGTGACCACAGTGCCGCCGCGGGCCAGGGAGTCGATGGTCGCGTCCCAGATGTCAGGGTCACCGAGGTTGTCGACGGCGATGTCGACACCGCGACCGCCGGTCGCCTCGCGTACTCGCGCCACGAAGTCCGGCGCGTTGGTGTCGAGCACGAGGTCGGCTCCCGCCGCGGCCATGGCTGCGCGCTTCTCCGCCGAGCGGGAGGTCGAGATGATCTTCGCGCCCAGATGCTGGGCGTAGGCGGCCGTAGTGGAGCCGAGCGCGGAAGAACCGCCCTGGACGAGTACCCACTGTCCGGGGCGGAGTCCTGCCTGGGCCATCTGGTTGGCGGCAACCGCGCCGAGGAGTGCGAGCGAGGCGGCCATCGCGGCCGGAATGCCGTCCGGGACCTTGTGGACGTTGCGCGCCGGCACCACACAGTACTGCGCGTACGCGCCGGGGCGGTGGGTGCCTATCACGGTCAGGGCGTCGCAGACCTCCTCGCGGCCATCGACGCAGTAAGAGCAGGTGCCGCAGGCGACACCGGGCAGGACGGCCACGCGGTCGCCGACCTGTACGGAGTCCACGCCCTCCCCCAGTGCGGCGATGGTGCCGGCGTGGTCCGCGCCCAGGATGTGGGGCGGCTCGATCTTGGCGTACGGGTGGTTGCCCGCACGTGCCGTGAGGTCGAGCAGTCGGCCGATGCCGACCGCGGCGACCTGGACGAGGACCTCTCCCGGGCCGGGGCGCGGTGTGTCCACCGTGGCCTGCTCCAGGACGTCGGGCGGTCCGAACTTGCGGAACAGCATGGCTTGCATGGTTGCGGGAACCGGCAGCGCTTTCGACCAGCCGAGCTCAGAAACGGTCGAAGTGATGCTCATGACGCCACCACCTTGTTCTCCAGGCGACCGATTCGCTCGATTTCAATCACTATTTCATCCCCGACAGCCAGGAACTCCCCACGCGGTACTCCGCAGCCGGCAGGTGTTCCGGTGAGGATGACGTCCCCGGGTTCCAGTCGGGTGATGCGGCTGGCAGCCGCGATCACCTCGGGGATCTTCACCATCATCTGCGCGGTGGAGGAGTCCTGCTTGAGCACGCCGTTGACGCTGAGCTGGATCCGCAGGTTCTGGGGGTCGGTGATCTGCCAGGCGGGCACCAGTCCGGGGCCGAGCGGGCAGAAGCCGTCCTGTCCCTTGTGGCTGACCCAGTCGAAGGTGAACGGTTCGGCGACCGGCTTGGCGGCCTTGATCCGGTCCCGGGCGGAGATGTCGTTCGCCGCCAGGTACCCGGCCACATGATCCATGGCCTGCTCGGGCGCGAGGTTGCGGCCCCCTCGTCCGATGACGACGGCCAGTTCGGCCTCCCAGTCGACGCGGGCGCCCGGGTAGGCGGGCAGCGGCACCGGGTCCCCCGGCCCCGTCACGGTCGTCGTCGGCGGCTTGAGGAAGAAGAACGGGTCACCCAGCTCATCGGGGCGTTCGCAGCCCATCTCGGCGATGTGGTCCCAGTAGTTGGCGCCCGCGCAGAGCACCTTGCCAGGGTACGTCAGCGGCGGAGCGAGTCGGGCGCCCTCAACGGCGTCCGACGCTGTCGGCAACCAGTCACGGAACAGTGGTGCGAGCGCTTCCCACCGGCCCAGCACCTCCATCAGCGTGAGGCCTTCGGTTCCGGGTGGCCCCGGGACCACGGTCCCGTTGGTGCTCACTCCGACAGCGACTTTTTCCGAGTCATCGACCCGGTACTGCACCAAGGACCATTCAGGCGGCTTCATGCATTCCTCCAACAGGCGGCTCTGTAAGTGGCAGGAGGACGATAGTGCATACACATTGCGATGGGAAGGGTAGGCTGCGGAAGACATGTAGGCGGTGGCGGGGGGCTGGGGTTCATGGATCAGGCGGGTGCGGCAGGAGTGGTCTGGCCGACTGCGGACGGTTCGTTCGACGGCCTGCCTCGGCCTGTCATCTCGCATCCCAGACGCACGAGTGTCGAGGTCCACGACCATCTGCGGCGGCTCATCCTGGAAGGTTCCCTGCCGCCGGGCGCGGAACTGAAACAGGCCGAGCTTGCCCGGGTTTTCGACGTCAGTCGCACTCCGCTCCGCGAGGCGTTCCGGATGCTCCAGGAAGAGGGGCTGATCGACGCGGACATCAATCACCGCGGCCGGGTGACCGCACTGGACGCCGCCGACCTGGACTGCCTCTATGCGGCGCGGATCTCGCTCGAGTGCGTGGGCGTGCGCCTGACCGCGGGGCGCCTGTCACGCCTGGAGGTGCAGGCGGCGTCCGGACAGCTGCACGACATGGACCGTGCGGAACAGGGCGAGGACTACGCGGCCTGGTATGAGGCTCACCGCGCCTTCCACCAGATCCTGGTCGCCCGGTGCACGCCCACTGTCCGACGTACCATCGCGTCGTACGCGGAGCGCAGCGAGCGCTACCTCCGGGTGGTACAGGGCCAGCACCGGGACCAGTCCGCGCAGCGCCGCCAGGAGCACTACGACCTCTTCGCCGCAGTCGTGGCAGGGGAGCCGCAGCGGGCCGTGCGACTGACCGCGGGGCATCTCGCCCGTACAGCACACCACGTGATCGAGCACTTGGCGCCTGGGCGCGGAACCCGTGACGTGCAGGAGGCGACGGACATGATCTGCGGTTCCGGCTCGGAAAAGGTTCCCTGGATGCCTGGACGTTGCACTGCTGAAGGTGTACACACTTAGGGGGGCTCGTGGGGACGCGGGTTCGGAAATAAGGAGAGCACATGTTGCGTGTCAAAGGTCTTCTGCACTACGGACTCCAGGTGCCTTCGCTGGATAAGGGTGCGGACTTCTACAGTGCGTTCGGGCTGGAGACATCGGAGCGCGACAACGCGGTCGTGATCCGTTGCGACGGCCGGGAGCAGGACCAGACGGTGCTGATCGACGGGCCGACCAAGCGGCTGCACCACGTCGCCTTCGCGGTGGAGCCGGACTCCCTGCCCGAGTGGCAGCGGCACCTGGAAGGCCTGGGCCTGAAGCTGCTCGACGCGCCGGCCCAGGTGCCCGGCGGGCTGTGGTTCCGCGATCACGAGGGAAACCTGGTCAACCTCCGTGACGAGGGGATCCGCTCCTGGCGCGAGTTCGGCACCACGGATGCGCTGGATGCCAACGTCGGCGACCGGGTCCGTCGGATCGACCAGGCCCGCTGGCTGACCGCAACCGAGAAGCCGCGCCCCCAGCGTCTGGGGCACATGCTGATCTTCAGCTCCGATCTGGACGCCTCCGAGGCCTTCTACACCCGCACCCTCGGCCTCCGCCTGTCGGACCGCATCCGAGGCATCGCCACGTTCATGAACTCCGGCCCCGGCGATCACCACGTCTTCGGTTTCGTCCCGGCGGCCCACCCCGGCCTGCACCACTCGAGCTGGATGGTGTCCGACATCGACCAGATCGCCATGGGCGCGCAGAACATGGCCGCCGCCGGCTACGCGAAGGGCTGGGGCCTGGGCCGCCATACCCTCGGCTCGAACCTCTTCCACTACATCCAGGACCCCTGGGGCAGCTGGATCGAGTACTCCGGCGACATGGACTGCATCACCGAGGACTGGAAGCCGAGCGACTGGGACTGCCCGGCCGCCGTGTGGAGCCCCGAGATGCCGGCCGACTTCGTCACCAACCAGGAGGAAAAGCCCGCCTGACCGCCCTCGCACGTAACCACACCAACGCCCCGATCCACCCGCCGGCCTCCACCCCACCGGGTCGAATCGGCCGGAGCGGGGCGTTCGGCGTCACGGCCGGTATGAACGGGGCTCCAAGAGAGGTCCCGTGGTGCCCCCTCTCGTACATCCCCCGTACGGCGTCCACCGAGTCCAGCCCGCGCTTGGTGGGCGTTGTGAAGCCGAACTCCTGCTCCAGGGCGTCCAGGAATGCCTGCGGCATCCGCTCCCGGATGCCCGTGGTGCGGTCGCCTTCTGGGCGCCTGTTCACCCGCGCCCAGTGAGTTCACCGACGTGCTGGGTCATCCGTGCCGTGCGGCAAGCCCCCGCAGGAGAGGCATCACCAGCCGGACAGACGCCGTATCAGGTCTGACCGTTACCCGCGATCCCCAGCGCTGTCCGCGTGGCCACGGGTTCGTACTCCGGGGCGATGTCGGCCAGCACATTCAAAGCGGTGCGCGCAAGGTGCCGGGCGATCGCGCGTGCCGCTTCGTCCGGGTCACTCAGACGCAGCGCCTCCAGCAGCGCTTCGTGATCTGTGCGCGCCCGGGCCCATGAGCTGGGTACGCCCAGCTGGGCCAGCCGGATGTAGCGCTCGCTGTGCTCGCCGAGCGACGCGAGCATGCGCTGCAGATGCGGCCCCACAGCCTGGGTCGCGATGCGGTGGAACTCCTTGTGCGCGGCGTGCCACTCGTCCAGCTGGTCGTTGCCCGCCAGTTCCTGCATGCGCTTCAGTGCTACGCCCATGCGCTCGAGGTCCCCAGCCGCGAGCGACTTGGCCGTCATGCTCACAGCAAGCGTTTCGAGCATGATCCGAGCCCCGTAGACACCGTCCAGGTCCTCGGGGTCGACTGCCCGTACCCTCGCTCGCTGATCGGGCTGTGCGTCGATGAGCCCTTCTTCCTGGAGCAGCCGGAACGCCTCACGCATCGGCGTGCGGCTGACGCCGAGGTTCCGTGCCATCTCGGCCTGGAGCAGCACCGACCCCGGAAGCAGCTCACCGCTGAGGATCATGTCCCGCAGCCGTCCGTGAACGTCAAGGGCCAGTCGGCGTCCGCCCCCGGCCTGACCGGGTGTTCCGCCCGGCGGCTCGGATGGGACTTGCGCCGCGCTTCCGCTCTCCGCCGACTGTTGTCCCTCGGCCATGTCGCTTCTCCTGCTCATGCCAGGAGTCTACCCAGGTGTATGCAGGTCCAGTGAGCGAGAAGGCAGCACGGGCCAGTCCCTGGCACAAATCCCGTCACGACCCGGTTCAACAGTCGTGTCACTGTATCCACTCACCGGCACACATGCGCGCACACAGTAGAAGGGGAGCCATGTACAAGTGGATCGGCCCGGACTGATCAGCTGCCGGCCATGGCGGTCGCTACCGGCCTGCGTCAGCCCTCCTGGTCGGCAGCGATCAGGGACTCGAGCGGGCCGGAGGGCTGCCATGCAGGAGTGAAGCGGCGGCGCAGGTCGGCTACCGCCTCCATGCCGCGCAGGGTCACATCGGGTGAGGTGGACAGTCCGGCGGGCCCGAGGAGGCCGGGGACCGCGGCCCGGGCGGCGGCCGTCGGCAAACCGTGCCGTACCAGAGCCGCCTCTATGCCGTCCGCCCCGGAGGCCAGTAGTTCCGAAGTGCTCATGCGGCAGACCTCAAGGTAGGCGCGGGTATGCCAAGTGCCGGCGGTGCCGCGCGGAGTGACCACCACGTTGGTGATGAGGTCGGGGGCGACCTGAAGGTGGCCGCCGAGACGCGGGTATCCCTTCTCAGTGGCGAGGACGTCGAAGGGCGGATGGAGTGTGGTCCCGTCCACGGCGCCTGTCGGCAGCGCCTGGAACCTCTGCAGAGTTCCGCCGACCGGGACGAGTTGGCTGTCGGTGACCGGCGAGTCGGCGACGTCGGCGAGTACGGCGCGAAGCACGAACGCGAAGGCGCTCTGTGCGTTGTCGACGGCCCACCGGTCCGTTGGCAACGGTGCGCCGGGACGCCGGTGAACGGCGAGTTCGCCCATGCCCTCGGCCCGGACGGCCACCGGATCCCGCTTCAGGATCCCACGCAGCAGGTGGTCGGGAGAGGTGTGCATGATGTCGTAGCTGCCGTCGTTCCAGCCGGCCATCTGCTGGTCGGAGGAGACGACCTGGACAAGGTTCACCTCCAGTCCGGCCTGCTGGAAGTAGCCGGAGTCGAGGGCGTGGTACAGATGGGCGCCGCCGGCGCCGGGGAAGATGCCCACGGTCAGTCGTCGTGTGGGTTCGCCGGGCACACGGAGCGCGTTCAGCTCGGAGAACATGGCTGGACCGGACGCCTCGCCGTCGACACGTTGGCGATCGACAGAACTTTCTGAATATTGCATGGGGACCGTTCCTTCGGGTCGGATGGTCAGAGAAAGGCCGGATTGAGGGGCGACGTTCACTTCGGCAGCGGAACCGGTGCTCCGTGCTGCCGCCGTCGCTGTCGCAGCGCGTGGGTAGCGGCCTCGCTGTAATGGGTTGTCTTCACGGCCGGCACGTCGGTGAAGCGGGTCAGTGAGGATCGCCCGGAGCGCTCGAGCCGGCCAGCCACTTCGCGCCTTCCTCATACAGGCGCTGCACGACCTCACCCGTCAGGCCCGGCAGCCCGGTCTTCACTGTGAAGCCGGCCTTGGTCTGCATGTAGCCGAGATGGCGGTAGCCGACGGGGAAGCGGCTCAGCAGCTGGGGGTCCAGATGGAGCGTCGCGGACGGATCGACAACGTCGAGACGGTCCTTCTCGTAGATCGGCTGCCGACGCACGATCTTCCACGCGCCCTGGTGGCGTGCGCAGAAGTCGTAGAAGCGTCCTGTGCAGACGACGTCGACCTCGACCCCGTCGACCGCGGCCCTCTGGTTGATGGTCATCTTGGTCTGGGCGATGGCGCGGTCGCCGACGACGTCGGCGGTGTGTCCTCCGAGGAAGTGCAGGATGCTGACGCCGTTGTCGAAGCCCTCCCGGCTGATGGCGATGAAGTCCGTCGCCGGACCCTGGAACCAGGTGGCCGTCATCCAGCCGTCGAGGGGATGCCACACGGTGGCGAACCGTTCCCAATCGCCTGCGTCGCGCCACAGTGCCCAGTTCTCGACGAGCTCGCGAAGCTCGTGCTTGTCCGTCTCGATTGCAGGCATCGAAGATTTCCGTTCTGTGCGTATGGCCGCGTCGGCTGCCGGTCGGCAGGACGCGGGAGCGGTGCCGGTGCCACACGAGGCGGCGCCGGCAGGCCCAGGGACGAGGTGGCGCCGCCTCGTGCGGCACAGCGGGACGAGGCGGCGCCGACGTGCCCGGCTCAGCGGGCCAGCTCCTCGAGGGTGCGGTTGCGGGTCTCGACGCCGAAGCCGATCAGCACGGCCAAGCCCAGCACGGCGACCAGCAGGAGACTTCCGAAGACCCAGCTCACGCCCCCGCCGGCCGCCAGGATCTGGCTGATCACGAGCGGGGACAGGATGCTCGCGAAGCGGGCGAGAGAGCTTCCGGTGGCCGAACCCCAAGCCCGCATGCGAGTCGGGTAGAGCTCGGCGGTGTAGATGTAGAGAATCGTCGCGGGCAGGCTCGCGCCCATGGCGGTGATGACACCCGCGGCGAAAAGCACCGGCCACGCTGTCAGGTGAAGGACGGAGACCCCGATCGTGCCGAAGGCCGTTCCCACCGCCATGATGGCGAATCCACCAACGAGCAGCGGCTTGCGGCCGATGCGGTCGATCAGGAACGCCGCGACGTAGACAACGACGATCTGGACCGCGCTGGTGACCAGGGTCAACTCCAGCGACACGGACGTGGCCAGCCCGCCGAGCTTGACGTAGAGCGTCGGCAACCAGACGGTGAAGCCGTAGGTGATGAAGAAGGCGGCGAACCAGGTCGCCCAGAGCATCAGGGTGCGGGGGCGGTAGTCGGCCGAAAAGAGCTCGGCCAGACGCAGCCGGGTGGCGACCTGCGGCGGGATCGGCTCGGGATCGGGCAGAACGCGGCCGCGCCGCTCGGCGGCCTTCTCGACCCGGGACACGATGACGTCGGCCGCCGCGGTTCGGCCGTGCTCGGCCAGCCAGCGCGGCGACTCGGGCAGCCAGCGCCACGCCGCCGCAGCGGCGAGCAGCGGCAATGCCCCGATGGCGAACAGCCAGCGCCACCCGTCCCGCGGACCGAGCTCGCCGAGCAGGACGACACCCACGAGCGGCGCGGCGAAGAGCCCCCAGGGGAAAGCGGACTGGTAGATCAGGCCGATGCGCCCGCGGTGCCGGCGGCTGAGGAACTCGTTCATCAGAGTGCCCCCTAGGGGCACCTCGGCGCCGAGCCCCAGGCCCTGGACCATACGGAACACCAGCAGGCTGGTGTAACTCCAGGCCAAGGCGGCCCCGATCGACAGCAGGCCGAAGGCGACAAGCGAGAAGATGAACGCTTTGCGGCGTCCCAGCTTCTCGGCCAGAGCGCCGGCGATGAGCGCGCCGGCGCTCTGACCCACGTAACCCGCACTGACGATCAGGCCCGCGTCGGCGAAGCCGATGTGAAAGTAGTCGGTGAGGACGGTGAGCATGACGGCGATGGATACGGCGTCGAACGCGTCGAAGAAGCCGCCGACGGCCAGGAGCCCCGCCAGACGTCCATGGAAGGAGTTCGGAGGAATGCGATCGAGGCGAGCGGCGATGAGGCTCGCGTCGCAGGTGCTCGTGGGAACGCCACCGGTGCCTGGATCCCGTGTGGACGTTGCGTCAGCCATGGACTCTCCTCGTTGAGAGCGCCGCCCGGACATCGTCTGTCAGGGCGGGAGGGTGTCGACCTGGACATATCGACAGCCAGGACGGTAATCACTCTCCGAGAATCAGTCGAATGACTGTTGTCCATGCGATATATAGATGGAGTGAATAGCTTCTCGCGGCCGACGAGTCCCGTGACCGGCCTGCATCGCGTCGACCTCAACCTGCTCCCGATGCTCGCCGCCCTTCTCGAGCATCGCAGTGTCACGCGCGCCGCCCAGGCTGTCGGGCTGACACAGCCGGCCATGAGCAACGCCCTGGGGCGGCTGCGACGCACGCTCGGCGACGAGCTCCTCGTCCGCGTCGGCCGCGAGTATGTGCTCACCGCGCGCGCCGACGCACTCATCGCGCCGGTCAACCTGATCCTGGAGACCGCGACCAACCAGGTACTCACTCCTCCGACGTTCGATCCGGCGACCTCGGACCGCACCTTCCGCATCGCGGCGGCCAGCGCCGCGGCCTTGACCGTCCTTCCCGCCTTGAGCGCCACTCTCGCCGCGTCCGCACCGGGCGTTCGCCTGCATGTGGAGGCGTTTGACCCCTCGATGGTCCTCACCCTCAGCGAGTCGACCGCGGACGTGGTGCTGCTGCCGGACGTCGTGGCGACCACGCTGCCGAGGGAGCGGCTCTACCAGGAGGACTGGGTCGTGGTCGCCGACGCGGACAACGACCGCATCGGCGCGACGCTGACCGTCGACGACCTCGCCCGGCTGCCTCACGTGGTGTTCGAGTGGGAAGGGGGCCGGGTCGGCGCGCAGCAGGCTCTCGCCGAGTTGATCCCCGATCTCTACGTGCAGATCGTCGTCTTCGAGTTCCTGATGATCCCCTCAGTGCTGAGCGGCACGCCGATGGTCGCGCTGCTGCAGCGCCGGCTGGCTCAGCGAGTGGCAGCGCAGAGCGGGCTACGCGTGATGGAGCCGCCCATCCCCCTGCCGACGCTCGGGATCGATCTGGTGTGGAACCCGCGCACAGCCGGCGACCCTGGGCGGGCGTGGCTGCGAAAACAGCTGATCAGGGCGGTTTCATCAACGCAGTGATTGCCAAGTATTGCCATCATTCATTGGACTCATGTCGACTTGCTGCCTAGCGTCGTCGGTGACCTGGGAGGCGCCGCTGCCCCCTGGGGGGAAGGTGTGCACCGGCCGATGGTGACGCAACCGATGACCGGCCCGAGCCGCGCCGTGAACATGGTCCTCACCGCGCTCTCCGACTCCGTCGAAGGCACGCTCTTCGCGCCGCAGGCCCGCGCTCTCACCGGCCTCGATGACCGGACGTTCGAGGCGGCCGTCGCCGAACTCGACGAATGCGGGCAGATCGTGGTCGAACGTCACCACGCTCCCGACCCCCACCTGCAGGGTGACTGGCGGTCCCTCTCGCTCGTCCGCCCAGGGAAGCGCCGTGCGCAGGCGGCCGCGGCCGGCCGTGCCCATTTCGACCGCTGGGTCCGGGAGTTCCTCCAGCAGCACCGCTGCACCTGATCACCACCCGAGCCGGCCGCGCAAGCCGGCGTACGTCCACGGAAGGACAAGGCCCATGGGACGCCGCGTCGCCGTCGACATCGGTGGCACATTCACCGACGTCGTGTCCTACGTCCACGAGAGCCGCGAGATCACGCTCGGCAAGACCCTGAGCACGCCCGACGACCTCATCCAGGGGATCCTTTCCGGCTTGTCGCTGTCCGGCACCGGGATCGACCAGACCGGGATGCTGATCCACGGCAGCACCGTGGTCATCAACGCGCTCATCGAACGGCACGGCGCCCGGACCGCCCTCGTCACCACCGAGGGCTTCCGCGATGTCTACGAGATCGGGCGGATCAACCGGCCGGACGCCTTCAACCTGTCGTTCCGCAAGCACCGGCCCCTGGTGCCCCGCGAGCTCGTGTGGGAGGCGCCCGAGCGGATCACCGCACAGGGCACGGTGCGCTCGCCGCTCGACGAATCCGCGGCCCGCGCCGTGGCCCGGGAGGTGCGCGAGTCCGGAGTGGAGGCGGTGGCCGTGGCCTTCCTGCACTCCTATCGCGAGCCGGCTCACGAGCAGCGCATGGCGGAGATCCTCGGCGAGGAGTGCCCGGACGTCTACGTCAGCATCTCCAGTGACATCTCCCGGGAGTACCGCGAGTTCGAGCGGACCTCCACCGTGGCGGCGAACGCGTTCGTCGGCCCGCGAGTGAGCCGTTACCTCAGCCGCCTCGACGACGCCCTGCGGCGCCCGGACGGGAGCGCGCCGGTGCTGACGATCATGCAGTCCAACGGTGGGCTCTGCGACGTCGGCACCGCCCGTCGGCAGCCGATCCAGATGATGGAGTCAGGCCCGGCGGGCGGAGTGGTGGGCACCATCGACGTGTGCCGCACCCTCGGCTACGACCAGGCGATCGCCTTCGACATGGGCGGCACCACGGCGAAGGCCTCGGTGATCCGGAACCTGACGTTTCCCCAGGCCAGCGACTACTTCGTCGGCGGCTACGCCGAGGGCCTGCCGATGCGCGTTCCCGTCCTCGACATCGTGGAGGTCGGGACGGGTGGCGGGAGCATCGCCTGGCTCGACGAGGCGGCCGCCATCCACGTCGGGCCGCGCAGCGCCGGTGCCGCACCCGGCCCCGCCTGCTACGGCCGGGGCGGGACCCAGCCGACAGTGACCGACGCATCCGTCGTGCTCGGCTACCTGCCGGCACAGGGGCAGCTCTCCGGTGGGCTTCAGCTGGACGGAGCCGCGGCGCACGAAGCCGTCGCAGCGGTGGCGGCCACGCTGGGGCTGGACACGATCGAGGCGGCGGCCGGGATCCTCGCGATCGCCGCGGCGAGCATGGCCAACGCCGTCCGTGCGGTCACCACCGAGCGAGGCCTGGATCCGCGTGACTTCGCGCTGTTCGCCTATGGAGGCAACGGTCCGCTGCACATCTCGCTCATCGCCCGCGAGCTCGGCGTCAGGCGCGTGGTGATCCCGCCCTACCCGGCGGTCTTCTCCGCCCTCGGCATGCTCATGGCCGACCTGCGCCACGATGTCGTGTTCACCGACATCCGCCGGTTGGACGGGCTCGACGAGGGCCACCTCGAGTCGAAGCTGCGGGAGCTCGAGCAGGCCTGCCACACCAAGCTCCTCGACGGCGGGGTCGAATTCCGGGAAGTCTCCTTCGTACGCGCCGCCGACATGCGCTACGTGGGCCAGGAGCACGCCGTGACGGTCACGCTCCCGCCGCTCACCGACGGGAGCGCGATCGCCGCGCTGAAGGCCCGGTTCGACGACGAGCACCGCGAGCGGTTCGGCCACAGCGCACCCGACGAGCCCGCCGAGATCGTCAGCCTGCGCGTGTCCGCGGTCGGCGCGCTCCCTCGCCCCGAGCTCACGAAGATCGCAACCGGGTTCACCGAACCGGAGGGGGCAGCCCGCACCGGCGAACGCGACGTCGTCTTCCCGGGCCACGGCGCGCTGCGCACCCCGGTCTTCCAGCGCTCCGGCCTGCTGGCCGACAACCAGCTCACCGGCCCGGCGGTCATCGAGGAGGGCACCGCCACCACCCTGCTCCGCCCGGGCGACCTCGCCGAGGTCGACGGGTACGGCAACCTGCTGCTCACGATCGGAGGAGGACAGTGACCCGCGACCCGAACGCCGCCGGCACCGTCGACACCATCGGCACGGTCGAAACCCCGGCCTGCGACCCCGCGGCCTCGCAGGTGGACCCGATCACCGCGGAGATCATCCGCGGCGCCCTGGTGTCCATCACCGACGAGATGAAGACGAATCTCATGCGGACGGCCTACAACCTCATCATCTACGAGGCCCAGGACTTCACGGTCGGCCTGTTCGACGCCACGGGCGAGACCATCTCCATCGGGCTCGGGCTGCCGATGTTCGTGGGCGGGCTGTCCGACGCGGTCAAGGCGAAGCTCGAGTTCTACGGGCCGGACGGCATCGAGCCAGGCGACATCATCCTCACCAACGACCCCGACATCATGGGCAGCCACCTCAACCACATGATCTTCACCATGCCGATCTTCGTGGACGGTGTGCTGGTCGCCTTCGCCTCGTCGATGGCGCACTGGATCGACGTGGGCGGGGTGCTGGGTGCCACCACCACCGACATCTACTCCGAGGGCATCCAGGTGCCCATCGTCAAGATCTTCAAGCGGGGCGAGCAGAACGACGAGCTCACCCGGCTGATCGCGGACAACGTCCGCTTCTCCGATCTGGCGATGGGTGACTTCCGTGCCCAGGTGGCCGCCATCCGCACTGGTGAGAGCCGCATGGTGGCACTGTGCCGGCGATACGGGACCGGGGCCGTGCTGGCCAGCATCCGGGAGATGTACGACCGCAGCGAGACCCTCGCCCGCCAGGCGGTGGCCGCCATCCCGGACGGCACCTACACGGCCGAGGCGTGCATGGACGACGACGGTGTCGACATCGGGCGCCCGGTACCGATCAAGGTCTCCGTCGTGGTGTCCGGTGACCGGATGACCATCGATCTGGGCGAGGTCAGCCCCCAGGTGGCGGGCTACTTCAACTCCGGGATCACGGCGGGCCGCTCGGCCGCGCAGGTCGCCTTCAAGTGCCTCACCTCACCCGGGCTGTTCCCGATCAACGCGGGGTCCTTCCGGCCGGTGATCGTCGACCTCCCTCCCGGCCGCGTGATCAGCGCCAGCAAGCCGGCGGCGATGCGCTGGTGGATGACGTACCCGATGACCGTCGTCGACTGTGTCTTCCGCGCACTGGCGGACGTGATCCCCGGCGGCGGCATCGCCGGGCACCACGCCGACCTGGCGATCACCAACCTCTACGGTGTGGACCACCGCACGGGTTCGTTCTACATGCTGTTCGGCGGGCCGCAGGGCGGCGGCTGGGGCGCGACCCCCGACAAGGACGGTGAGTCAGCCACGATCTGCGTCAACGACGGCGACACCCACAACACACCCGTCGAGGCGGTCGAGGCGAAGCACCCGGGCCAGATCATCGAGCGCTACAGTCTGCGCCCCGACTCCGGCGGCCCGGGCCGACGGCGCGGCGGCCTGGGCACCGAGGTCGTCTTCCGCACCTTCACCCCCGGCCGGCTCAACTCGTTCCTCGAGCGGTCCCACCAGGCCCCCTGGGGCCTCGCCGGCGGCCGCGACGCCGCACCGAACGGCATCGCCGTCCAGCGCCACGACGGGACGACCGAGACCTTCCCCAATGCCAAGCTCGACGGCTTCGCTCTCGGCGAGGGCGACGCCTACACCGTGAGCACCGGCGGTGGCGGCGGCTACGGCGACCCGCGCGACCGCCCCGTCGACGAGGTCCTCACCGACGTGCGCGCAGGCTACGTCGGCATCGACAGCGCCAAGCACGACTACGGGGTCGTCGTCCGCCCCGGCACCCGTCCTCGCGAGTACGACGTCGATGCGGAGTCGACGCACCGGGAACGGTCCCGGATGCGCGTCGACGGCGTCGAGCCACCCGAGAACCGCGTCGTCCGGCCGCCGGAGCACTGACCCGCACGCGCTCCGCGCTGTTCTCGGTCTCCGACGAGAGCGCATCCAGACCGAAGCAAAAAGGAGAAGGACCGTCATGTTCCCGCTGAATGCCTGGTACGCCGCGGCATGGGACACCGAAGTGGGCCGTAGCCTGCTGCCGCGTACCATCTGCGAGCGCCCGCTCGTCTTCTATCGAACCGGCGCGGGGGAGCCGGTCGCGCTCGCCGATGCCTGCTGGCACCGTCTCGTGCCGTTGTCGATGGGGGAGTTGCACGGTGACGACGTCGTCTGCGGCTATCACGGTCTCGCCTACGGACCCAACGGCCGCTGCACCCGGATGCCCGCGCAGGAGACCCTCAACCCGTCCGCCGCGGTCGCTTCCCACCCGGTGGTGGAGCGGCACAGGTTCGTCTGGGTCTGGCTGGGCGACCCCGCGGCGGCCGACCCCGATCTCGTCCCCGACCTGCACTGGAACGACGATCCGCAGTGGGCCGGGGACGGTGAGAGCATCACCCTCGACTGCGACTACAGGCTGGTCCTCGACAACCTCATGGACCTCACCCACGAGCAGTTCCTCCACGCGGACAGCCTCGCCAGCGACGAGCTCTCCGAAGCCGAACCCGACGTGGCCCACGACGACCATTCCGTCACGCTCACCCGGTGGATGCATGGAATCGAGGCGCCCCCCTTCCTCGGCATGCAGATGCGCCGCAAGAACCCCAGCTACGACGGGCCCGTCGCCCGGTGGCAGGTCATCCGTTACACCGCTCCCTCGACGATCACCATCGATGTCGGTGTCGCGCCGACCGGAACCGGTGCGCCGGAAGGCGACCGGAGCGCCGGCGTCAACGGCTACGTGCTCAACACGGTGACACCCGCTGCGGCCGGCACCTGCCACTACTTCTGGGCTTTCACCCGCAACTACCATCTCCACGACCAGAGCCTGACCACCCTGCTCCGCAGCAGCGTGTCACGGGTCTTCGGCCAGGACACCGAGATGCTCAATGCGCAGCAGCGGGGGATCGAGGCCAACCCGGGACACGAGTTCTACAACCTCAACATCGACGTCGGCGGGATGTGGGTGCGCCGGATCCTGGACGCGCAGGTCGCACGGGAGCAGGGCCGGGACCGCACACCCCCGAGCCGCCTGGCCGCCGTCGCGGCCACGACGAGGGAGACGGCATGACGAACATCGCCGACACCTCGACGCCGCTCCCCGGTTCCGGCCCGCATGGCGGCACGGCCGACACCGCGGTCGTGATGGGACGTACCGAGATCGTGCCGGACATCGTCGAACTGGTGCTGCGCCCGTCCAGGCCGGTTCAGTCGGTCCCTCCGGGCAGTCATATCGACATCACCGTCCCCATGCCGGGCGGGCCCGAGCTGCGCTCGTACTCGCTGGTCGACCACGGCCACGACGACGGCCTGCTCCGCATCGCCGTACGCCTCCAGCAGGACGGCCGCGGAGGATCGCGGTGGATGCACGACCTGCTCCCCGGCTCGGAGATCACCTTCGCCGGCCCGATCGACGAGTTCCCGCTCAGCCCGGGGCGCCTGCCGAGCGTGCTCCTCGCCGGCGGCATCGGTGTCACACCCATCGTCGGGCTCGCCCGTGCCCTCCGTATCGGAGGCGCCGACTACCAGCTCGTCTACGCCGGCCGGTCCCGCGACCACATGGCCTTCGTCGAGGACCTCGAGCACGAACACCTCGGCAGGGTCCGGGTCTTCGAGGACAGCAACGGTGACCTGGTCGACCCGGACGAGGTCGTCGCCTCCGTCCCCGACGGGGGAGTGCTGTACGTCTGCGGCCCGATGGGGCTGCTGTCGGCCGTACGAGCAGCCTGGGAGCGCGCCGCGAGGCCACCCGGCGGGCTCCGCTTCGAGACGTTCGGCACGAGCGGAGCCCTCCCCGCGGCACCCTTCCGCGTGGAGGTTCCCGCACGCGGGCTGAGCTTCGACGTGCCCGTCGGCACGAGCCTCCTGGACGCCCTCGAGAGCGCTGGGGTGGAGATGATGTACGACTGCCGCCGAGGCGAGTGCGGCCTGTGCAGGGTTTCGATACTCGACGTGGCCGGCAAGGTCGATCACCGGGACGTGTTCCTCTCGGAACGTCAGCGCGCGGAGAGCCGAGCCATGTGCGCCTGCGTCTCCCGCGTCGCGGGAGCCTCCATCACCATCGACTGCTGAACGCGACGAACCCCGGCTCTGCCTCCGGTCACGCTCCCGGCAAAGGTGGCAGCGGCGCGGGAACGCCTGTGCGCTCAGGTTTCCCCCGAAGCCGTAAGCGGGAGGTCCTGCTCCGTCCAGATGCATTTGCCGTCGTGGAGATAGCGGGCGCCCCAGCGCCGGGAAAGGGCGGCGACGAGTTGCAGGCCGCGTCCGCCTTCGTCGGTGTAACTGGCGTGGCGGATGCGGGGTGTGGTGAGGCTGCCGTCGTAGACCTCGCAGGTCAGGGAGCGACTGCGCAGCAGGCGGAGGTGGATGGGGCCCTTGGCGTGGCGGACGACGTTGCCGATCAGCTCGCTCGCCAGTAGTTCCGTGGTCAGCGTGAGCTCGTCCAGTCCCCATGCGTCGAGCTGTTTGCGGATGTAGTCGCGGGCCTGTCCGGCTGCCCGGGGATCGTCCGGGAGGCTGCAGGAGGCGACGTCACGGGCGTCGGCGCACCGGGTGTGGACGATGAGCAGGCCGGCGTCGTCATTCGTCTGTTCGTGGTCGGGCAGCAGAGCCGACACGACCATGTCGCACAACTCCTCCAGGCGTCGGACGTCGTCGTCCTCGTCGGCGGCCTCGAAGCAGGCGGCGTCGGACGTAGCCGGGGAGAGCATCTGCCGCAGCTGGGCCAGTCCCTCGTCGGCGTCCCGGGTGACGGATTCGACCAGCCCGTCGGTGCACAGGACGAGAAGGCTCTCGTCGGGCAGGTGCAACCGGTGCGTTTCGAAGGGCAGCTTGGCGGCGCCCAGCGGCGGGTCCGGAGCCACGTCGGGGCTGTGGACGGTGCCATCGGGATGGACGACGACCGGCGGGGGGTGGCCGGCCAAGGCGTACGAGCACGTGCGCGCGACAGGGTCGAAGACGGCGTACAGGCACGTGGCGTAGAAGTCCTCCCCGAGGTCGGAGACAAGGTCGTTGAGACGGCTGAACAGCTCGTCGGGGGACATCTCCAGATCGGCGAGGGTGCGTACGGCCGTGCGCAGCCGGCCCATCGTGGCAGCCTCGGTGATGCCGTGGCCCATGACGTCGCCGATCACCATGGCGACCCGGTCGGCGGACAGCGGGATCAGGTCGTACCAGTCGCCGCCCACCTCTTCGCCCCGGCCCGCGGGCAGGTACCGGGCGGCGGCGCAGGCGGCCGGCAGGCGGGGCAGCGTCCTGGGCAGCAGGCCGCGCTGCAGTTCCTGGGCTCGGGCGTGCTCCACGTCGTAGAGGCGGGCCCGCTCCAGCGACTGACCGACCAGACCGCTCAGAGCCGTCAGCAAGGTGCGCTCCTCGTCGTTGAAGGAGCGCGGTTCGCTGAAGGACACCACGCACAGGCCGATGACGCGTCCCGAGGCCATCATGGGCAAGAACGCCCACGCCTCCTTCGGGGACGAATCATTCAGATGCCCCAGTGTCGGATAGCGCCTGGCGATCTCCGCTCTCGATTCGATGAAAAGAGGAGTACGAGTTCGCACCATGTCGTGAATCTGGGCATGGGCGCTGAGCGGCATCCCGTCGACCAAGTTGAGGAACTGCTGCGGATATCCGGCAGCGCCGGCGACTCTCAGGCGGTCCCCTTCCAACAACTGGAATATCAGCCCGTCGGCGCCGAAGGGGGCGAGGACGAACTCCGCGACGGCCCGCACGACGTCACGGGAGGTGACGGCCTCGGCGAGTGCGGCGGTCAGCTCACCCATGCGTACGGATCGCTCGGCCCCTGCCATGGGGCCGGGGCCGAGCGAGGTGCCGGGCCCATCGCCCAGGCGCGAACCGGCCCAACCCGCCAACGCGCGCATGAGGGACCGCTGGGCCTCATCCGGCTCACCGGGTCCTGCCGTGAGCACGGACAGCACACCGGCCGGGCCGTCGGCGCCAGGCAGGGGTATTGCCGCCGTGCCGGCCGCGCCGATGCCCAGGCTGTCCCCGGCAATGGCGACGAATGCACCACGCCGCACGGCGTGCGCGGGCGCCGCGTCCTGCTGGTCGGGCAGATCGGCCCACGCCTCCGCGCTCTCACGGGCGAGGCCACTGGCCGCGACCAGGCGCAGCCGACCGGCGGCACTGTCGTGCCGGTGCACCAAGGCGCCCAGGCCGCCCAGGCATGTCGTCGCGTGTTGGAGGACGAGGTCCAGTGTCTTCGTGCCCCGCTCCCCAGTCCCCCAGACGTCTTCGCCCGGTGCCGCCAGGAAGCCGGACCGCAGAGGCTCGGGCTGCTCTGCGTCCCTCGCGGGGTCAGCCTTCCCAGCCGTCACCACGCCTCCTGCTCGCCCGCAGACCGTGGGGGCGGCGAGACCTCCACCGCTGGATGAATTACGCATACCGCCCCATTGACGGCAAGGCTACCAACTCGCTCGCGCAGCAAGCCGCTGCCGCTGTGATCGTCGAGTACCTACGGGAGGACCGTCATACTGCCAACGGGCATGCGCGCCCCTGGCGGCCCCGCAGCAGCAGCGACCGGGGACGACGCTCAGGGTGCCGCCAGCGCTTCCTTCAGGGCCAGCTCGGCGTCATGCCCATAGATCCACCCGCTCTGGGCGAAGGGGTCATCGCTCATGAACGAGGCGTCCCTGGCCTGCTGAGCGGGCCCGTCGGGCAGATGGTTGCTCTCTGCCCTGCCCCGGCTCATCTGCTGCACCTTGGTGGCGCGAGGGCGGCGGATGTCCTCGTAGCGGCGCAGCGCGGCAGACGGGTCTTCCGGTCCCTCGGCGAGGCAGCCTGCCAGGACGGCGGCGTCTTCCATCGCCTGCGCCGCTCCCTGGGCGAAGAAGGGGAACATCGGGTGCGCAGCATCGCCCAGCAACGCGACGGGCCCGTTCGTCCAGCGGGCCAGCGGATCCCGGTCGAGCAGTGCCCACCGCCCCGTGCGCTCCGCGGCCGAGAGCAGCGCCCCCAGGTCGTCGGACCACCCGGCGAACTCGTCGCGGAGGTCCTCGATCCGTCCCTCGGCCGACCAGGATTCCGTCGTCCAGTCGTGCGCCGGCCCGAACGCGACGATGTTGATCTGTGCGCCGCCGGAGATCGGATAGTGGACCAGGTGACGGTCGGGGCCGAGCCACAGCGTTTGGGCGAGACGGCGCGCGAACGCCGGCGCGCGCTCCGCCGGGACGAGGGATCGCCAGGCGCACATTCCCGAGAACCGCGGCGAGCCCGTTTCGGTCACGAACCGTCCCACGGTGGTGTGTACACCGTCGGCGCCGACGACCACGTCGGCGACCTCCCGTGATCCATCGGTGAACGTCAGCTCCACACCCTCGTCCAGTCGGCGGAGGTCGGCGAGACGAGTCCCCAGCCGTAGGGACGACTCGGGGACCGCTGCCTTGACCGCGGCGAGGAGATCAGCGCGGTGCGCGACATAACTCTGCTCGCCGAAGCGCCGTTCGAATTCCTGGCCGAGATCCTCGGAGAACAGCACGCTCCCGTCCTCCCAACGCCGGAACTCCCACCCGACCTGCAGCGGCACCGCGCGCTCGCGGAGGAGGTCCAGCCGGCCGAGGCTGCGCAGCAGTCGCACCGCGTTGGGGGAGACGACGAGGCCGGCACCGACCTCGGTCAGGGCGGGCGCCTGCTCGTACACGGTCGCCTTGATCCCGGCGCGGTGCAGGAACGCCGCGGTGGCCAGACCGCCGATTCCTCCGCCGACCACGGCCACCCGCAGGTCAGGCGTGTGTCTCGTGTCCTGGCTGCTCATTCACTGACTCCTGTGGTGGAAGGAATGCCTGCCCCTGCGGCGTGAGCGGGAGCGAGGACGATGTCGAAGCGGACGCTGGACCAGGTACGGTCCGCGAGATCGCGTCCGTCGGGGGTGGGGGTGCCCGCGGTGTGCTCCACGAAGTCGTAGATGAGCGAGTCCTTGACACCGAACACGGAGTCGCTGGTGAGGAGCTCGTCGCCGCGGACGAAGATGTGGGTGATCAGGGTTCGCTTGCCGTCGGCCCGGACATCGAAGTGCAGGTGCGAGGCGCGCATGGGGGAACGGCCGACGGCGGCGAGCATGGCGCCGACGGGACCGTCGTGCGGGATCGGGTAGGGGGTCGGGGTGATGGCCCAGAACCGGTAGTCGCCGTTCTCGTCGGCGAACAGGTGACCGCGCCCCGCCATGCGGTCGTCGTCGTACTGCACGTCGTAGAAACCGTCCTCGTCGGCTTCCCACACCTCGATGCGGGCACCCGGCACCGGTTTCCCGTCCGTGCCGGTGACCGTGCCCTCGACCCAGCACGGCTGCCCGGCGGCACCGAAGGAGATGTCCCCGCCCAGCGGGATCTCGGCTGAGCCCTCGACGTAGAACGGTCCGAGCACCGTCGCCTCGGTCGCGTTCGCGTACGCCTCGTTGTTGATCGCGATCGTCTGCATGGACGCCCCGAACACGTCCGACAGCAGGATGAACTCCTGCCGCTTGTCGTCGGTGATGTGCCCGGCCGCGGTGAGGAACTCGATCGCCGCCGCCCACTCCTCCTCGGTCAGACGCACCTCGCGCAGGAACGCGTGCAGGTGCCGGGTCAGCGCCTGCGTCAGCTGCTTGAGTCGCGGGTCCTTCGCGGTCTCGAACGAGGCCACGACCTTCTCGACCAGGGCCTCCTCACGCTCATGCTGCTCAGCATCCACCTGCGCGCCGGCCTCGCTGCTCCGCTCGATCGTCATCAGTACTCCTTGCCGTCGTTCATCGTGCGCGGGTCCGTCCCCGCCCAGGCCGCACGCAGCAGACGCTGCAGATCGCCGGCTGTCACCGGACGCGGATTGCTGTCCGGCACCACGTCCAGGACCGCCTGCACGGCGTCGTCGACATCGGTCTCTTTCAACCCGTAGTCGCGCAGCGCCTTCGGCGCGTCCACGTCGTGTCGGAGCCGCTGCAGGCCTTCGATCGCCGACCGCGCACCGAATGCGGCCGCGATCCGCTGCTCGGCTTCCGGGGCGGCGGGTGCGTTGAACGCGAGTACGTACGGCAGCACCACCGCGTGGGTCTGGGCGTGCGGCAGGTCGTACCTGCCGCCCAGCACATGGCAGATCTTGTGATGCAGCCCCGAACCCGCCGACGAGAACGCCACCCCCGACAGGTACGTCCCGTACAACGCCTGCTCGCGGCCGGGAAGTCCGGCCGGGTCGGCCACCACCGCGGGCAGCCCTGCGACCAGCGCGCGGATCCCCTCTCCCGCCAGCGCCCGGTCGATCGGGTCCACCCGGGGGCCCCACATCGCGTCGACGCAGTGCGCCAGGGCGTTCAGCCCCGACGCGACAGTCATGGGCACCGGCAAGGACACCGTCAGCGTCGCGTCGTACACGACCGAGCGTGGCAGGACCCGTGCGTCCACCCCGGTGGTCTTGCGTGCTCGCTCGGTCAGACCCCACACACTCGTGGCCTCCGAGCCCGCGTACGTGGTGGGAACGGCCACGATGGGCACGTCAGCGGTCAACGCGATCGCCTTCGCCAGGCCGGTGGTGGAACCCCCACCGACGCTGACCAGGCAGTCCACCTGGTGTCCGGCCGCGGCGGCGCGCGCCCGCTCGGCCACCTCCACGGGAACGTGCATCACCACCTCACTCCACCGCAGCACGACCGGCAGGCTGGCGGTGACCTTCTGCGCGAGTTCCGCCTCCGCGGCTGCCGCGATCACCATCACCCGCGAAGCGCCCAGCCGCTGCACCTCGGCCCGTACGGTCGCCGCAGCCTCACCCGAGGCGAAACACACCCTCTGCGGCAGGGTCTCGTGCTCGAAGCGGATCAACGACCTGTCTGCCGAGTCGGCGTCATGGCCGCCGTCGGCTCGCGACGTCCCGGTCATGTGCATGTCCGGACTCCTTTCATCAATAAGGCGGGATCGGCGGCGACGTCCATGGCGAGCGGCAGTGGCGGCTCCCGCTGTCCGGCCATGGGCCCGTCCTTGGCTCGGCATCGCGCAGGACTGCTCCTACGGATCCGCGCGCCCAGTCGGTCGGCCGGATCCAGGCGTGATGCCCATGAGGAAGCAGTCGACTCCGTCCCAAGAGTCTGAGCTGGCTCGCAGCCTTCGCCCGCGCCGTCCCGTGAGGGCCTCGGGGCCCGGAAGAGAGATTCGGGGAGCGGCTCCACGAAGGCCAGTACGATGTCCGGTGAATGGACACCTTCCTGCGTTCAGTACTTCCGCGAGCAGGAGAAGGGCGCGGGCGGGAGCTCCGTCGGCGCGGTAATGAGGAGTCGAAACGGCCAACAGCAGCGACCGTGGCCGCACGGTCATCTCCCGTGCCCTGGCGATCCTGGGGGCGTTCACGCCGGGGCGCCCGGAGCTGACGCTCGCCCAGATATGCCGGCACACCGGCCTCCGCCACGCCACCGCCCACCGGCTGGTCGGCGAACTGTCAGCATGGGGAGCACTGGAGCGCACCCCGAGCGGCGCCTACGTCATCGGCCTGCGCCTGTGGGAGCTGGGCACGCTCAACCCCCGGGGGCTGCCGCTGCGCGTCCGTGCGATGCCCATCATGGAAGATCTGCATTCCGCCACACAGCAGCACGTGCAACTGGCCGTCCTCGACGGCACCGACGCCCTCGTCGTCGAACGTATCTCCGCGACAAGAGCGGTTCCGCTGGTTGCCGGAGTCGGCGGACGGCTGCCCCTGCACGCGTCGGCCGTCGGCCAGGTGCTGCTGGCACACGCCGGCGAGGAGTTGTTCACCGTGGTCGTACGGGATGGCCTGGCCGGCTTCACGCCCAGGACCATCACCGACCCGGCCGCACTGCGTGTGGCGTTGGCGGAATGCCGGCGGACCGGCGCCGCCATCGTGCGCGAGGAGATGAGCCCTGACGCCTACTCGGTGGCGGCGCCGGTCACCGACTCGAAGGGCCGAGTTGTCGCGGCCTTGTCCGTGGTGGGCGCGGACGCCCGAACCCATCTCCTGTTGCCCGCGGTCCTGCTGGCCGGCCGCGGTATCTCCCGCGGCATGAGGTCCGGTGCCGAGAGGTGACGTGACCGCCGCCGTGCCCGGGCGCTGCGAGGTCCGAGGGGTCGTCCGAGGCGCCCGCCCAACGCTCTGAGCGGCCTGACCGGACAGCAATTGCATACACCCACGCTGATCGCAAGTGGGGTCGTACCTGAGCGGAGCTGAACGTCTCCACTGCAGCCTTGGGATCACTGGGCCTGACCATCAGGTTTCCAGAACCCGGCATCCAGGTTTCTGTACGCAACTCTTTACAGGCCCGTCATAGTGTGCACACTTAGCGGTGCGAGGTCAGTCGCCGACGATGTGGGCAGGAACATCGCCGGCGGTCATGGCCCGGAGTCCTCCGAAAGGGACACAGCATGCGTGAGGAGAGCCGCCGTCCTCGCGTGAGCCAAGGCACCCAGCCGCCCAGGCGACCTGCAGACAAGAGTCACACCCGCTGATCCAGACCGGCTGCCCTCCGCCATGCGCGCCCTGGGACGGCACCGGTCGGCGACCGCTACAAAAACTTCCCACACGCCGCAAACAAGGCAAAGAACTTTTCACCGAACAACGAAGTTATGTGAGAGGAATTCACATGCACGAAGTAAGTCGCAGAGGAAGTCGTGGCAGCGCCACCTGGCCTCCGGTGACATTGCTGGTACTTGCGATCTGTGGGATCACAGTCATTTCCGATGGGTATGACGTGGTCATCTACGGCGCGGTGATTCCGTCCCTTCTCCACGAACCCGGGTGGGGCCTCACTCCCGCTGTTGCCGGTCTGATCGGTTCCATCGGCCTGGTCGGGATGCTCGTAGGAGCTACGACCTTCGGCACGCTCACCGACACACTGGGCCGACGCAGGATGCTGATCGCCTGCCTGACCTGGTTCTCGGTGATGACAGGCCTGTGCGCGACGGCCACCTCTCCGGAGGTCTTCGGCCTCTTCCGGTTCCTCGCCGGCCTCGGTCTCGGCGGCGTGCTGCCGATTGCCAGCGCACTCGTCGGCGAGTACTCGCATCCCAAAACGCGCAACCTGGTCTTCGCGATCCTCTTCAGCGGCTTTCCCGTAGGCGGCATCATCGCCGCTTTCACCGGAATCTTCGTGATTCCACGGTTCGGTTGGCAGGCGATGTTCCTGTGCGCCGTCCTCCCGCTCGTCCTGGTCGTGCCGCTGGCCCTCAAGTTCCTGCCCGAGTCGATCGCGTTCCTCCGGGCGAAGGGGCGGCATGCCGAGGCGGAGAAGATTGCCGACCGCTGGAACATCACCACGGACGATGCGCAGAACGTCGTACCGGCATCGGAGCCACACCAGTCCGCAACCGGCTCAGGCAGCACGTCGTCGGTGAAGACTCTCTTCTCCCGCAGCTACGTCGTGGCGACCCTGTGCTTCCTGGCGATGACCTGCCTGTGTCTGTTCATGATCTACGGATACAACACCTGGCTCCCGGAGCTCATGACACGGGCCGGCTTCTCCGCGGGCTCCGCGCTCAGCTTCCTTCTCGTGTTCAACATCGGAGCCGTCGTCGGCACACTCGTCCTCTCGTTGGCAGCCGACCGACTCGGCTCCAAGCCGATCATCACCGTGACATTTCTCGTGTCCAGCGTGGCCGTGATAGTGCTCAGCCTGCGCCTGCCCACGGCGCTGCTGTACGCGGCCGTCGCGCTGGGCGGTGCCGGGGTGAATGCCACGCAGACGTTCATCCTCGCCAACGTCTCCAAGCACTATCCGGTACGCATGGGCGCCACGGCACTGGGCTGGACGCTGGGCTTCGGCCGCGTCGGCTCGATGCTCGCCCCGCCGCTGCTGGGGCTCATCATCGGGGCCGGGCTGGCATACCAGTGGAACTTTTACGCACTGGCCGTACCCGGCGTCATCGGCGTCCTACTGATCGGGCTGGTTCCCCGCTCACCGGGAGTGGAAGCTCCGGCAGAGCACGGGGGTGCGGGTGGGACCGTGCGTCCCCTCGCGGAACAGACGTGAGCCACATACCGAGGTGACGCTCGCGTAGCCGCAAGGACGGTGCATGAGGGCAGAGCCTCCGGGTGGCTCGGGTCGCGAAACGAACCGAGCCACCCGGAGGCTCAGGCAAGCGGGAGGGTGGACACCTGCCCTGCTGTTGCGAGGCATGTCGGCATGTGGTGCGTGGCGATGACGACGGTGGTGTCGGGCAGGTCCGCGAGCATGCCGAGTATGTGTCGGGCGGTCTGGTCGTCCGGGCCGGTGGTCGGTTCGTCGACGATCAGCACGTGGGGGCGGGTTGCCAGTGCCCGGCCCAGGTAGACGCGGCGCAGTTCTCCGCCTGAGAGCTGCCTTCCGCCGGGGCCGACGGGGGTGGAGACGGTCAGTCCGCTCTCGCTGAGCCGTAGTTCCGCGAGGCGGGCGTCGATTTCTTCGTCGGTCAGGGTGGGGTCGGCGAGGCGCCAGTTGGATCCGAGTGTTCCGGCGAAGAGGTAGTCGTCGGCCGCGACGGCTGTGACGGCGGGCCGACCGTCGTCGCTGGCCGGCGATCGGTGCAGCGAAGAGGCAAGGGCGCGGAGCAATGTGCTCTTGCCGCTGCCGGAACGGCCTGTGACTACGAGCATCGCGCCGCGGGCCACACGTGCGTCCAGGACACGGCCCGGTCGCAGGGCCATCGGCGGAAGCAGGTAGTCGGCGAAGCCGACGTCCTGCTCGGTGGTCCACGACGTCATTGCCGGAACGGCCCCGTCGTCCGAGGAGGGTGAGGGCTCCCAGGCTGTCAGCCTGTGGTGCGCGGCTGCCGCGGTGGCACGGGCCTCGGCGGCAGCCGGCAGTTGCTGTGCCTGGGCCAGCACGCCGACCGCCATCAACGCGACGAACACGAAGGTGGCCGGGCCCTGGCGGGTGCGGGCTCCCCAAGCCATCGTGGCGGCAAGAGTCGCCACGCCGACCAGAGCGGTGATCAGCATGGTGCCGAGTTGGCGTCGGCTGACGGTCGCACGTGCGGTGTCGAGGCGGGTGAACTTCGCCGTCGTGCGTGCCGCGAGCTGCTCGCCGGCGCCGAGTGATGCCATCTCCGTCCAGGCGTCGACGGCCGTGACCAGTTCGGCGCGGAGCGCCTTGCGGGTGTGCTGTTCCGCCGCGCGAGCGGCGCCGGGCGTCCGGTAGGCGATCAGCGTGGCGATCGCGACACCGGCGGCGAGCACAGCCGCCGGTGCGACGGACGTGGCCAGCGCGACGGCGGCGATGGCGCACGCGGTTATCGCCGCGGTGACGACGATGGGCGCGGTGGACCGGATCAGCGCCATTCCGACGTTGTCGGCATCATCCATACTGCGGTGCAGCAACTCGCCGGACCACACGCCGTCCATCCGCGCCCGGTCGGCCGTGGCGGCGTTGTCGAACATGTCGGACCGAGCGGTGGAGACCTGTTTCAAGGCGGCCGCGTGCAGTGTGAGCCGCGTGCTGTAGTTGCCGGCAGTGCGCGCCAGGGCGAAGGCACGTACTCCGCCGCTGGGAGAGATGTACGAGAAGGAGCTGAAGGTGGCGGCGCCCGCGACGGCGCAGGCGCTGATGAACCATCCCGACAGCCCGAACAGGCCGACGGAGGAGAGCTCGGCGACGACGGCGAGTACGAGCCCGGCGGCCGCAAGCGAACGTGCCGGCCGGCCACGGTCGGCACCGACCTGAATGCGGTTGATCATTGTGCGTTCACCGGCCTCGCGTCGCGCAGATGTCCGTCCTCAAGCGCGAGCACGCCGTGGGCTGCGGCGGCCAGCGGGAAGGAGTGGGTGGCGATGATGACGGTGCAGCCGTCGGTGGCTCGCCGCAGGGCCTCGACGACCTCGCGTTCGCTGTCGGAGTCGAGGTGGGCGGTCGGCTCGTCCAGCAGCCAGAGCCGGGCTCCGCGCAGAAAAGCGCGGGCGATGGCGATCCGACGGGCTTCGCCGGTCGACACACCCCAACCGCCTTCGCCGAGACGGGTGTTCAGTCCCTCGGGGAGGCCCTCGATCACGGCGCGCAGTCCGGCGGCCTCGACCGCCTGCCGGATCTGCTGTTCGGTGGCGTCCGGACGGCCGAGGCGGATGTTGTCGCGGACGGTCGCGTCGAGCAGCACCGTCTGCTGCCCGACCCAGGCGCAGGCGCCGAGCGCCGGCGCCTGCCGCCCGGATGACGTCTCCCACCGGACCTGCCCTGCCGACGGCAGGCGCAGACCGGCGATCAAGGAGAGCAAGGTGCTCTTGCCGGCGCCGGAGGCCCCGGTGACCGCGGTCCAGGTACCCGGCGCGAACTCGACGTCGGCGCTGATGGTGTCCTGGTCAGCGCCGTTGTAGCGGAACCGGACCGAGTCCAGGGACACACCGACCGGCTCGGTCGGTAGTGTGAGCGCCGGCCGGGCCGCCTCGGCAGGTGTGTCCTCGACGATGGCAAGGATGGCGCCGGCCGCGGTCTCGGCGCGTTCACGCTGGTGGAACGCGGAGGCCCTGGTGCGCATCGGGGTGAAGTACATCGGACACACCAGCAGCACCAGCAGACCGGTGAACAGGGTGAGCTTCGGGGCCTGCGGCACCTGCACGTATCCCAGCAGCGACAAGCCGATGTAGGTGGCGTTCACCGCGATGGAGAACGTGATGACCACATCCATGATCATCCCGGACAGGAAAGAGCGGCGCAGCACGCTCATGGTCGCCTTGTTCAGCCGCTCGGCGGCCGCCGTGAGAGTTCGGCCGCGCCGGCCGACGGCGCCGAGCTCGCGCAGGGTCCTCATGCCGCGGAAGCTGTCCAGGACGATGGCGTTCAGCTGTTGCGTCGCGGCCAGCTGCTGGTCCGCGCCGTGCTGGGCGAACAGCCCGGCCAGGCGCAGGTTGAGGGGCATGAGCGCGGTCGTCAGGAGGAGCACGATCGCGGCCGGCCAGTGGAGCACAGCGGTGACCGCCAGGACGGCGACCATGGACAGCGGAGCCGACCGGCCGAGCGGCGCGACCTGGGCGTGGTAGTCGGCGACGTCGTCGACCAGATCGACCATCGCCAACGCTGCCTCGGCCGGCCCGGTGTCGCTGGTCCGTCCGGCGGGCGGGAGCAGCGCACCGGCCAACTGCTGCCGTGCCCGGTCGGCCACGGCGCGCGCGCCCCGCTCCCTGAGCCTGCCTGCGAACCACTCGGCGGTCAGTGCCAGCACGCCGGCGATGACGAAGACCGCCAGACCGACGGTCTCCCGCGACGTGCCGCGATGCTCCAGCAGACCCTGGGCCAGCCACGCCAGAGCGCCCCAGCGGGCGATCGTGAACACCGTCTCGAGCGTCAGGAAGGCGCCCGAGAGGCTGAACCAGCGCCGTCCCGGCACTGCCATCGCGGTCAGCCATGCCTCGGCCCGCGGGGCGTCCGCGGGGACGGGCTCACTCGTCGTCATGGGCGCGCCGCTCGTCCACGATCCAGGTGATGCCACCGATCAGGGCGATGGCGATCATGCCGAGAGTGGTCAGCAGTGGCGTGTGGAACTGCGGGTAGCCGGCGAAGATCCCCTCGCAGACGGCGAAGGTGAACAGACTCAGCACAGTCCAGCCGACCGCCGCCAGCAGACGCAGCACGACGCGGACCGGCATCGGCAGCGACGTCGCGGGCCTGGCCTCGCGGGTGACGCTCTGGTTGGTCATGCGTGTGCTCCTGTGACAGCGGGACCCTCAGCTGAGGGTTCGTCAGCGTGGTGTTCAGTGGGGAATTTGCCGGCGAAGGCCCGGTGGGCGAACACGTTGTAGCCCAGCACCAGCGGCATGTTCAGTCCGATGCCGACGAGGATGAAGACCATGGCCCCGTGGGGGCTGACCGTGTTGTCGACGGTGATGCCGGGTGGCACGAGCACCGGGTAGCGAGCCACTACGAGCGCCAGGAACGCGGACACCGTCGCGACGACCAGTCCGCCCAGGGGCAGGGTGTCCGCCGCGCGGGATTGCTGTTTCCAACGGAACGTCACCAGGGAGGTCGCACCTGCGGCCGCCGCGAACAGCAGCAGGCCACCGAACGCGAAGGCGCGCCCCGGGCTGCTGAGGTTCAGCGGTGCCGCCGTGTCGTCGATGGTGAAGAGCACCGCTACCAGCAGCACACCCGCGACCGCTGTGGCGATCACACCTCGCCGCGCGGCCGACTCACGCAGGTGCCCGGACGACTTGAGCTTGGTGTAGGCGTACCCGAGGGCGGTGTACGCGGCCGTGACGGCGCACGCCGTCAGCACGCAGAACCAGTTGAAGGCCCCGAACGCCGACCCGGTGAAGGCGCCGCCCCGCAGGTGCATGGCCGAGGTCAACGTGCCCAGTGCGAAGCCCTGCCCGAAGGCGGCCAGCAGGGAGGCCACACCGAAGCCCGTGGTCCAGCGGCGGGCCGGTGGCGCCTGCGACACCATCTCGACACTCACGCCCCGCACGATGAGGGAGAAGAGGACCACGGTCATCGGCAGGTAGGCGTGCGGCAGGATCGTGCCGAAGGCCAGGGGGAAGCCGGCCCAGAGCGCGACGCCGAGCAGGATGACCCAGGTCTCGTTGCCGTCCCAGGCGAGCGCGACCGATTCCACCAGGTGCCGCCGGTGCGCGGCATCGCGTTCGAAGAGGGTGGCCACGCCGATACCGAGGTCGTAGCCGTCCAGGACCATGTACATCAGCAAGCAGACGACTACGGTGGCCAACCAGAGAGTGGTCATCATCAGGCCGTAACCTCACGGGAGTTGAGCAGCTGGGGACGCTTCTCCGGTCCGGACTCTTCGGCAAGACCAGTTGGATCCGTGCCCCCCAGGTCCGCTGAGGATTCACGTTCGGGGTCGTCGCGTTCCGGGCCGGTGCGCATGGTCTTGACGATGTACGCGATGTAGGCCACGAGCATGAACAGATAGAGCGCCGAGAAGCCGAACACGGAGAACAGGACTTCGCCGGATGCCAGGTGGGACACCGCGTCCGAGGTGCGCAGCAGGCCGAACACGATCCACGGCTGCCGTCCCGCCTCGGCGGCCACCCAGCCCCCGAGGGTGGCCAGGATGCCCACCGGTGTGCTCCAGAGCACGAACGTGTGGAATCGCGATGCCGTCCACAGGCGTTTGCGTATGCGTAGGACCGTTGCGGCGAACACCGTGCCGAACATCAGCAGGGCCGCCAGGAACATGACGCGGAAACCCCAGAAGGTCGCAGCCATGTCGGGCCGGAGGGCAGGCGGGACGATTTTCAGCCCCGGCGCCGCTTTCTTGCAGGTCAGGTCCTTGGCAATGGCACTTCCGAGGCAGGGGATGTCCAGCTCGACGATGTTGCGTGCGGCCTCCTGATCGGGAATGGCGAACAGGACATAACCGGTGTTGCCGTTGTTCCAGTTGCCTTGAATCGCCGCCAGCTTGGGAAGCTGGTGCGCCACTTCGTGGCCGGCGACGTTGTCACCGACGTAGACCTCGACCGGCATCAACGGGGCGGCGACGCCGAGAGCGATCGACATCGACCGGCGGGCGAAGCCCTTGGCGCGCCCTTTTCTCAGATACCAGGCCGAGATGCCGGCGATGAAGAAGGCGGCCGAGATGAGCACGGCGGCCAGCATGTGCGGCCAGCGCCAGATGAACGACGGGTTGAAGATGACACGCATCCAGTCCGTGGGCTCGAACTGGCCGTGGACGATCTTGAAGCCGGCCGGGGCCTGCATCCACGAGTTCGCCGCGATGATCCAGGTGGAGGACAGGATGGTGCCGAGCGACACCATGACGGTGGACAGGAACATGGTGCCCTTGCGGACCCGCCCCTCCCCGTAGAGGAGGACGCCGATGAACCCCGCCTCGACGAAGAAGGCGGTCACCACCTCCATGCCGATGATCGGTCCGATGATCGGGCCCGTCTTGGCCCCGTACACACCCCAGTTGAGACCCATCTGGAAGGTGATGACGGCTCCGGCGACCACACCGATCGCGAAGCCGACGGCGAAGATACGCCGCCAGAACCGGAACATCTGCAGGTAGACCGGCTTGCCCGTGCGCCAGTACACGCCGTAGACGACGGACAGGAAGATCGAGAGTCCGACGGTGATCGCCGGGAAGGTCATGTGGAACACAACCGTGATGGCGAACTGCCATCGCGACAAGTCCAAAAGACTCATCAGTGTTGCCTTTCGAGGAACCCGTTTCCGGGTGGGGTGGGCATCTCGCCGCGGTCGTCCGCCTGACTGGGCAGGAGATGACCGATGCCAAGTGTGTACACATTGACTCCTCCATAGTAGGAGCAGGTGTAGCTCACTTGTGCAGTGCCCCCAGCTGGAAAGCCTTTGTCCCGTTCTTGTGTGTGCAGTTAGTAGGGGAGGTCAGTGGAGGGTTGCCGAGACGGACTGTCTCAGGTGCATGGCGTCGACGGCTGGGATCAGCGGCCCAACGAGATCCGGCGTCCGCCGACCGTGCGCGCGTGGAGGCGAGGGGGTGGTGGCGCGGCGGGAATGTGCACCGCTTCGGGAACAGCGATCGGTCCGTACGCCGAGGTGTTCCAGGACAGCGGGCGGGGCGTCGGTGATCCACTCGCCGACCGTCGGCAGGGAGGTCGTGAACCGGGACTTCCGCGACTGCGACCTCGGCGGCTGCGCCGAAGCCCTGAGTGGGAACCCCTCAGGAAAGGTCGGACTCGGCCAGTGTTTTCAGAAGTCGCAATGCCGTGGCCCGGTCCTCGGTGGACAGGACCTCGAGCATTTGCTGGTTGATGCGCTGGGCGGGCGGGATGAGTCCTTCCAGCAAGCGTGCGCCGTCGGGTGTGAGGCGCAGGACGGTGCGGCGACGATCGCGATCGTGGCGTACCTGCTGTACGTAGCCCTGGTCCGCCAGGCGGCGGACCATGACGTTGATGGTGGACCGGTCCAGCGAGGCTTCCTCGGCCAGGGTTCGCTGGTCCACTTCGGGCCGGCGGGCCAAGGTGTTGAGCACGGCGAACTGTTGGGAGGTGATCTCACGGGAGACCTGCGCGGACCACAAGGCGGTGTGGACCTGCTCGCAACGCCGGATCAAATACCCGATGTAGGCGTCTAGTTGGAGTGCCTGAACCATGTTTGCCCAATTTCCGCCCACTGCGGTGCCTCCCCGGTGGAGGCACCTTGCGCAGGTGGGAAGTGTAGTGACCGGAGCGGCACGTGGTGATCAGCGGGCGAGTGCGGACGCGCTGCCGGGCCGCTGGGCGTAGGGAGTGGCGTGACCGGCGTCGACTCCCACCTCCAGCCGGCCGATCCGGTCGATCTCCACGACGACCCGGTCGCCATGGGAGAGCGGCCCGACGCCGGCTGGGGTGCCGGTGGCGATGACGTCGCCGGGGTGCAAGGTCATGACCGAGCTGGTGTAGGCGACCAGTTCGCTGATGCTGAAGATGAGGTCGGCCGTGTTGACCTGCTGGCGGGTTACGCCCCCCACGTCGCAGCGCAGGTCGAGGCGGTCGGGGTCGGGCACCTCGTCCGCGGTCACCACCCAGGGGCCGAGTGGGGTGAAGGTGTCGAAGGACTTGCGGGTGGAGCGGTCCTCGCCGGAGCGCACCGTGATGTCCAGGACGCAGGTGTAGCCGAACACGTACGAGAGTGCCTGTTCGACTGGTACGTGGGAGGCGGTGCGGCCGATGACCACGCCGAGTTCGCCTTCCTGGTCGGTGCGCTTGTCGCTGTAGGGGATGCGGATGTCCTGGCCGGGGCCGATGACGGAGGAGTTGGCCTTGAGGAACACTCCCAGGTCGGCGATGGAGGTGGTGTACTCCATTTCCGCTTGGTGGTCGCGGTAGTTGACGGGTGCGCCGATGATCTTCCCGGGGCGAGGCAGGGGTGCCTGAAGGCATGCGGTCGCCAAGGGGATGCGGGGGGCGGTCTCCAGGGACAGACTGGGCGTTCGCCCGGCGGCGTGGGCTTCGATCCAGGCCTGCAGTGCGCCGCCGGAGTGCCGGGCATCGTCACCGAGAGCGTCGGTGACGTCGAGGAGGTCATCACCATCTACGCAGCCGAGTCGGCCGTCGTCGAAGAGTGCGAAACGCATGGGGTTCCTTATGGGAGCGGAGCGGAGCGGACGGAGAAGGAAGGGGGAAATGGGGGTCAGGCTGCCGGATCTGCGGGCTCGCACCGGTACAGGCCCAGGGCGTTCATGACGGGCTGGTCGCTGTAGGAGAAGAGCACCGCATCGGCGGATGTGGAGGTGTTCAGGTGGCGGTATGCGGCCCAGCCGGGTACCGCGAAGGTGTCGTGCTGGGCCCAGTCGAGGCGGGTTCCGTCGACGATGGTGGCCCCCTCTCCTCGTACCACGTGGAAGATGGTGGAGGCGGTGTGGCGACGGCCGGCTCCTTCGAAGCCCGGGCGAAGCTTCTGGACGCGGCAGCTGATGGTGGGCATCACGGGGCCGCCGGTCCAGGGGTTGGTGTATTCCAGGACGATGCCGTCCACGTCGCTGCCCTCGGCGCTGTCGGCGATGGCGTCGAACGCCCGCTCGGTCTCCGCCCAGGTGTAGCGGGTGACCGGCGAATTGGGGCCTTGAGGGCTTTGCCAGGCCGGGTTGAGGCGGCCGTGCAGGAACTGCCGGCTTCCGGCGTCATCGGGGCGGGTGACCGGCTGAAGGCGCTCGGGGTACTTTTCGTAGAAGCCGGCCTCGAGCGCGTTGACCAGCGGATAGTCCAGGGCGTCCAGCCAGATCATGGGGGCGTCCCCGGCATGAGTGTGGTCGTGCCAGGCCCAGCCGGGGGTGAGCAGGAGATCACCGGGGCTCATGTGCACGCGTTCGCCGTCGACCGTGGTCCAGGCACCGCTGCCTTCGATGATGAATCGGAAGGCGTTGGAGGTGTGCCGGTGGGCCTGGGCAGTTTCTCCCGGGAGGATGACCTGCAGTCCCGCGTACAGGGTGTTGACCGTGGCAGGCGGTTCCGTGAGAGCTGGATTGACCAGCATCAGCACCCGCCGCTCGGCCTCGTCCAGGGAGAGGGTTTTGGAGAAGTGCAGGAGATGGGGACGCATGTCGTGCCAGGCCCACACGAAGGGCACCGCGCGGCTGCGGGGCTGGGCGGGGAAGAGGTTGCCGTAGTAGCGCCACAACGGTGCCACGCCATGGCGGGGCAACTCGTCGTAGACAGGCTCGGTGGTCAATGCGGCTCCATTGGTGTCAGACCGCGTCAGGCGCGGACTGTGGTTGCGGCTGCCGGGCCGCCGGCGCCCCCCCCAGCGCAGCCACGGGTGCACGCGCTGGTTGATGTGTGCGCATACGCGGGTTCCTCGTGCGGGGGCAGGCCGGCAGGCAGCAATCCAAAATAATTGGTACACCAATGATTGGTGTGCTGACGAAATTACGAGGAGCCCGTGTCGAAGTCAAGGGGGCGGTTTCCGCTTCCGTCACGTGGACGCTCCGGCGTGCAGCGCGGTGGACCGTGCTGTGTCCGCCGTGCCGTCCGTCGTTGATCTATCGGTGTGCCGAGGGCGGGACCAGCCGGCCCCGTGTGACGACCGAACCGGCTTGTTTCAGGCGGCGGACTCGGATGCTCACCTCGTACCCGTCGATGGCCTGGATCGTGGCCACGCGGGTGGTCAGGTAGCCGTAAAGCTCTTCGGAGTTGCGGCAGATGACGACCGCCATGATGTTGTGCGGTCCGCTGACGGCGCCCACGAAGGCGGTCTCCTCGTGCCGAGCCAGTTCTTCCCCGACGCCTTCCAGATGGTGCGGAGCCACGCGCAGCCACACGGTCGCGTGCATGTGGTAGCCGAGGCGATCGGGCAGCAGGTCGACGTCGTAGAACAGCGTCCCGGCGGCTTCCAGGGCTTCCAGCCGGCGAGCCACGCGGCCCTTGGACCACCCGGTCGCCGCGGCCAGCTGGGTGTGGCCGGCGCGGCCGTCCTCGGTGAGGACCGCGAGCAGCGCAGCGTCCTCCGAGGTGAACTCCACCGTCTCACCGACGGGTTCGATCCGGTCCGCGGTCAACTGCTGCTCCTGCTCGGGCGTCAGACGGTCGTCGTAGCCGACCCAGTTCGAGGTGCGACCCGGGCCGAAGCCGTGCAGCAGCAGGTCGATGTGCACATTCAGTACGGAGACGGCCTTGGGCAGTTGTTGCAGCAACACGTCGTCGTGGGGGCCGTCAGCGGGGGAGTGGACGATGCAGATGATCTCCGCACCGCCGGAGGTGATGTGGGCGAAGTAGATGTCCGGGCGCCCGATGAGGGCATGGGCGAGGGTGTTGACCCGGTCGGGCCGGCAGCTGATGCGGGCCACCCATTCGGAATGGCCGTGGGCGGCGGGGGCGATGCGTCCCAGCACCCGCACCACACCGTCTCTGCGCAGTGCCTGGTAGCGGCGGGCCACTGTCTGCTCCGAGACGCCGACCACGGCGCCGATACGTCGGAACGAGGCACGGGGTGAGTGCTGCAGTGCATGGATGATTTGCCTGTCGAGGGTGTCGACCATGAAGACATGGTTTCACCAGACCGGCATCCATGGAGGTTCGTGCGCGTTCCTGGTCGCCGCGTTGGGGTGGCGTGGGAGGGCGGAGCATGCTGGTGAACGCTTTTCGATGAAAGGAATGCGTTTCTCCATGCGCAAATGGCTTCCCCTGGTCGCGGTGTGTCTGGGCTCATTCATGCTCTTGATCGACGTGACGATCGTGAACGTTGCCCTGCCGGACATGGCCCTGGACCTGCACACCTCGTTCGCGTCGCTGCAGTGGGTCGTCGACGCCTACGCACTGGCGCTGGCGGCGGTACTGCTGGGCGTCGGTGCGTTGGCCGACCTGACCGGGCACCGGCGCACCTACCTGACCGGACTCGCCGCCTTCGCACTGGCCTCCGTGCTGTGCGGTGCGGCCCAGAACACGGGCTGGTTGATCACGGTCCGTACCGTGCAGGGTCTCGGGGCGGCCGCCATGTTCGCCACCGCCTTCCCTCTGCTCAACAGCTCCTACCATGGCCGTGACCGCGCGACCGCCTATGGCGTGTGGGGGGCCGTCTCCGGTGCCGCTGCCTCCGTGGGGCCGGTGCTGGGCGGTCTGCTGACCGAGGTGGCCGACTGGCGGTGGATCTTCTACGTGAACGTGCCGGTCAGTGTCGTGGCCATCGCCCTGAGCGTGCGCGTTCTGGCGGGCGAGCGGCCGCAGCACGAGCGCCGTCCCGACTACGTCGGCACCGCGCTGTTCACGCTCGCCGCCGCGGCGCTGGTGTACGCGCTGATCCGCGCCAACGAACTCGGCTGGACCTCGGGAGCGGTCCTGGGCCTGTTCGCGGTCGCCGCCGTCGCGCTCGCCGGCTTCCTGGCAGTCCAGGCCCGCAGCCGGCACGCCATGTTGGACCTGTCGCTGTTCCGCAAACGGTCCTTCAACGGCGTCATGATCGCGGCGCTGCTCATCAACTTCGCGGCGTTCGCCATGCTGACCTACGCCTCCATCTGGTTGCAGTCCCTGCTCGGCCTCTCCCCGCTCCAGGCGGGTCTGACCGGTCTGCCCATGTCGCTGGCGGTCTTCGCCAGCTCGCTGCTCGTGGGCCGTCTCCTGCACGGAGTCCGTCCGCAGTTGTTGATCGGCATCGGCATGCTGCTGGTCGGGCTGGGCTCGCTGACCGAGAGCGCCCTGATCCACGCCGGCTCCGGGTGGGCGGCGCTGATACCCGGCTACCTGGTCATCGGCATCGGTGCCGGGGCCATGATGCCGATCCTGGGCTCCTCAGCGACGGCTGCGGTGGGCCGGCAGCGGGCCGGGATGGCCGCGGGCGCGGTCAACACCGCCCGCCAGCTTGGCTACGCCGTCGGGATCGCCGTGCTCGGCAGCGTCTTCTCGTCTCAGGCGTCCGGCTGGCTGAGCAGCCATGCGGTGTCCGGAGCGCACTCGCTGGCCTCGGCGCTGTCCAGTGGGCGGGCAGCAGAGGTCCTGGCCACCACACCCGCCGCCCAGCACGCCGACCTGGTCACGGCCTTGCACGGCGCCTCGGCCCATGCCCTGCAGGCCAGTTTCGCCGTCGCCGGTGCTGCCGGGATCGTGGCCGGTCTGCTGGCCCTTGTCCTCATGCGTCCCCAGCGGCGCGGGAACGAGCAGGACCAGGCCGGCTCCGCTGCCCGGACGAGCCCTCAGCACAGCGGGACCGTCACTGCGACCAGCCCCGCCGCCCGGTAACCGTTGGCAGGCGACGCCGCTCGGCCGCAGCCTGTAGTTCCTTCCACCGTCGCGGCCTTCGGCGGCCGGCCCATGCCGGTCGCCGAAGGCCGGCCACCCGCGGCGATGTGTTCCACCATCCGCGGCTGGATGGGTGGGCCGGCGCGTGTGAGCGAGAATCCGAGCGGCCCGGAGTCGCGGCGCTGCTCAGTGCCTTACGCATGTCTCGATGACGGCTGCGACTTGTTCCGTTGCTGCTGAACTCCGGCCCGCACGGCGTGCCAGTCCCAGGTCGACGGTTTCAGTCTCGGTGAGCGGCAGGTAGGTCACGCCGTCGACGCGGAGACTCTGTACCGACTCCGGGACCAGGGCGACGCCGTGACCTGCGGCGACGAACACGACCAGCGTTGCGGTCTCACCGACCTCGACCAGGGCGGAGGGTTCGAAGCCTGCACGGGCGCAGGCTGCGAGGACCCGGCCGTGCATGGAGGAACGGTCGCGGGACGGGTGGACGACGATCGGCTCGTCGGCGAGTGCCGCGAGGGGGATCTCGCGGCGGCCCGCCAGCGGATGGCCGGTGGGCAGGACGGCCACCAGCCGTTCGGACCGGAGGGTGGTGACCTCGACGGCAGCGTCCACCGGAGCGTCGGTGCGCAACAGGGCGAGGTCGTAGGTGCCTGAGAGCAGGCCTTCGACCAGTTCGGGATTGAGCAGCTCGCCGCGCAGTTCCAGGGACACGCCCGGCAGCTGCGCCCGTACGGTACGGGCGATCCGCGGCAGGACGTCGTAGGTGGCGGTTCCGACGAACCCGATGGACACGCGTCCGGCCCGGCCGGTGGCGAGCAGCGCCATCTGCTCCTCCGCCCGCTCCACCTCGGCCAGGATCGACCGCGCATGGGTGACCAGGTGGCGGCCGGCCTCGGTGAGCTCCACGCGCCGTGTGGAGCGGGCGAAGAGCGTCGTCCCGAGCTCTCGCTCCAGCTGTTTGAGCTGCTGGGAGAGGGCCGACTGGGCCACGTGCAGGCGCTGGGCGGCGCGGCCGAAGTGGCATTCCTCGACGAGAGCGAGGAAGTAACGGACATGCCGAAGTTCCATGACCTCAGCTTATCTGTCTCGCTGATTAATCGAGCGGAACTAAATATTGGACGAGATCAATCCCGGAGCCTACGTTGAGTCCCATGGTTGCCAGCTTCGTTTACACAGCAGTGAGAACGCCCTTCGGACGGTTCGGGGGGGCGCTCGCCGAGGCACGGCCCGACGACCTCGCCGCCGTCGCCGTCTCAGGAGCCCTGGCCAAGGCGCCGTCGCTCGACCCCGCCCTGATCGGCGACGTGGTCTGGGGCAACGCCAACGGCGCGGGCGAGGACAACCGCAACGTCGGCCGGATGGCGGTCCTGCTGGCGGGGCTGCCGACGTCGGTGCCGGCCACGACCGTCAACCGGCTCTGCGGCTCCTCGCTCGACGCGGCGATCATCGGCTCGCGCGCCGTCGAGAGCGGTGACGCCGACATCGCTCTCACCGGCGGGGTGGAGTCGATGACGCGTGCGCCGTGGGTCCTGCCGAAGCCGTCACGTGCCTTCCCCGCCGGCAACGTGACCGCCGTGTCGACCACCCTGGGGTGGCGGCTGGTCAACGAGCGCATGCCGAAGGAGTGGACCGTCTCCCTGGGCGAGGCGAACGAGCAGCTCGCCCAGCGGTTCGCCATCACCCGGGAACGGCAGGACGAGTTCGCCGCCCGCTCGCACCAACTCGCGGACGATGCCTGGAACTCGGGTTTCTACGACGACCTGGTGGTTCCCGTCGTGCTGGACGGCGAGGTCCGTCTCTCCCGCGACGAGGGCATCCGGCCCGGATCCACGTCGCAGAAGCTGGCCGGCCTCAAGCCGGCGTTCCGCCCCGACGGCGTCATAACCGCCGGCAACGCCTCGCCACTGAACGACGGTGCGTCCGCCGTACTGATCGGCTCGGAGGACGCGTCGTCGCGCATCGGCCTCGCGCCGCTGGCGCGGATCGCCGGCCGCGGGGTGTCGGCGTTGGAGCCGCAGATGTTCGGGTTCGCGCCGGTCGAGGCGGCCGAGCGGGCGCTGAAGCGGGCAGGGATCTCCTGGTCGGACGTGTCGGCGGTCGAACTCAACGAGGCCTTCGCCGTTCAGTCGTTGGCCTGCGTGGACGCCTGGAAGATCGATCCGGCCATCGTGAACACCAAGGGTGGTGCGATCGCGATCGGCCATCCGCTCGGCGCCTCCGGCGGCCGGATCCTCGGCACCCTCGCCGCGCGGTTGCGCGAGTCGGGGGAGCGGTGGGGCGTCGCCGCGATCTGCATCGGTGTCGGACAGGCCCTGGCGGTCGTCCTGGAGAACGTTTCGGAGCAGGCCCGATGACTGTTCAGATGTGTGCGGATGCCGATGAGGCCGTGGCCGGGGTCAGGGACGGCTCGACCGTGCTGGTCGGAGGGTTCGGCATGGCCGGCATGCCGGTCGAGTTGATCGACGCGCTCATCCGGCAGGGCGCGAGCGATCTGACCGTGGTGTCGAACAACGCCGGCAACGGCGACACGGGGCTGGCCGCGCTGCTGGCCAAGGGGCGGGTGCGCAGAATCGTGTGCTCCTTCCCCCGCCAGTCCGACTCCTGGGTCTTCGACGGGCTCTACCGCGAGGGACGGATCGAGCTCGAGGTGGTGCCACAGGGCACCCTCGCCGAACGGATGCGTGCGGCCGGTGCCGGGATCGGCGCGTTCTTCTCGCCCACGGGCGTCGGTACACCCCTTGCCGAGGGCAAGGAGACCCGCGAGATAAGCGGCCGCACCTACGTCCTGGAGCACCCCATCAAGGGCGACGTGGCGCTGATCGGCGCCCACAGGGCCGACCGGATGGGCAACCTCGTCTACCGCAGGACCGCCCGCAACTTCGGACCCGTCATGGCCACCGCCGCGACCACGGTCGTGGCACAGGTCCGCGAAATCGTCGAGACCGGTGCACTCGACCCGGAGGCTGTCGTGACGCCGAGCATCTACGTCGACCGCATCGTGAAGGCAGGGCCGGCCGCATGAACTCGACCACCTCACTCGTGATGAACCTCGACCGGGGGCCGCTGAGCAAGGACGAGATGGCCGCCATCGTGGCTCGCGACATCCCGCACGGCTCCTACGTCAACCTGGGCATCGGCCAGCCAACGCTGGTCGCCGACCACCTCCCCGAGGGAGCGGGGGTGGTGCTGCACACCGAGAACGGCATGCTCAACATGGGCCCCGCAGCCAAGCCCGGTCAGGTGGACCCGGATCTCACCAACGCGGGGAAGATCCCGGTCACCGAGCTACCAGGAGCGTCCTACTTCCATCACGCCGACTCCTTCGCGATGATGCGCGGCGGCCACCTCGACATCTGCGTGCTCGGCGCCTTCCAGGTCTCGGCTGCCGGTGACCTGGCCAACTGGCACACCGGCGCGCCCGACGCGATCCCAGCCGTCGGGGGTGCGATGGACCTTGCGATCGGCGCCAAGAAGGTGTTCGTCATGATGACGCTCTTCGCGAAGGACGGCTCGCCCAAACTGGTGCCGGAATGCAGTTACCCGCTCACCGGGCTGGGATGCGTCGACCGCGTCTACACCGACCTCGCGACCTTCCGCGTCGGCCCCGAGGGCGCCACCGTGCTCGAGACCTTCGGCATCACCTATGACGACCTTGCGACGCGCCTTGACGTACCTCTCGCACCGGCGAACGGAGCCGGGACGCTGCCGACGGGGCCCTCATGACGCTCTGCCGACGGCCCGTGCAGTGTCCTGACGGCAGGTGAGCCAGGCGTACGCACTCCGGGGACCGGTCACCCGTCGTCACAGACGCCGGCTGATGCCCCGCACGACCGCGAGCAGCGGCTGCGCCACTGACGTCAGCCGGGCTCGGGGGCAGCGGGAGGACGGGGCCGCCACGGCGACGGCGGCGCCCGCCCGGTCGCGGACGAACGCACCGACGGCGCTCACTCCGCGCTCGCTGGGCGGGCCCGGGCCGGTAGACCTTGTGACGGTCTTGTTCGGCGAAGCCATGGAAGACGAGCATCGCCAGGATCCGGTGGGCGGTCGAGCGCGCCACCCCCAGTGGGGGCGGAATGTTGACCTCGAGGATTCCCGTGAGGGGAAACATCTGTGTAACGTCACCTCTGATGCTGAACTGTGCACACTTTCAGTGAGCTGCGGAGCATAGCCACGGAGTGCAGAATCTGGAGGTTGCCGTGACCGACACAGCGAGCGAACGGATCGGGCAGAAGCTCCTCGACGAGCTGTATGCAGACTTCGAGGATGCGGGTCTCATACCGCTGTGGACCCAGCTTGACGACCTCATGCCGACGTCGCCCCGGCCCGCGGCGGTCCCGCACCTGTGGCGCTGGTCGCAGCTGCTGCCGATCGCCGAGCGGTTCGGGCAGCTGGTGCCGGTGGGGCGTGGCGGGGAGCGCCGGGCGATGGCGCTGTCGAACCCGGGGCTGCCGGGGCTGCCGTACGCCACGCCGACGTTGTGGACGGCGATCCAGTACCTGGGGCCGCGCGAGGTCGCCCCCTCCCACCGGCACAGCCAGGGCGCCTTCCGGTTCGTCGTCGACGGCGAGGGCGTGTGGACGAACGTCGACGGGGACGCGGTGGCGATGCGCCGCGGCGATCTGCTGCTGACGCCGAGCTGGGCCTTCCACGAGCACCAGAACGTCACGGACCACCCGATGACCTGGATCGACGGCCTCGACATCCCCCTCGTCTCGCAACTGGACGCCGGATTCTTCGAGTTCGGACCCGACGAGCTGTCCACCCGTGCCACGCCCGAGCGTTCACGGGGAGAGCGGCTGTGGGGCCACCCGGGCCTGCGGCCCATCAACCACCCCGACCGGCCCAACTCCCCGCTGGCCGCCTACCGCTGGGAGCACACGGACGCCGCGCTCACCGCTCAGCTGGAGCTGGAGGCCGAAGGAGTCCCAGGCGTGATCGAGCCGGGGTACGCCGGAGTCCGCTTCTCCAACCCCACGACCGGCAAGGACGCCCTGGTCACCATCCGCACCGAGATGCGCCGACTGCGGGCCGGCACCCGGAGCGTGCCGGTCCGTTCGGTCGGCTCGGCGGTCTGGCAGGTCTTCGACGGCGAGGCGGTCGCCGAAGTCGGAGACAAGGTCTTCGAGATCACCAAGGGCGACCTGTTCGTCGTCCCGTCCTGGTGCGAGGTCACGCTCACCGCACGCACTCAGGTCGACCTCTTCCGTTTCAGCGATGAACCCGTCTACGAGGCACTGGGCCTCGCCCGTACCACCCTCCGAGGAGAACAGAAGTGAAGCTCGCCACCATCCGGGTCAACGGCACCACCCGAGCCGTCCGCGTCGACGAGGACAAGGCGGTGGACCTGGGGGAGAGCGACCTGGTCGCCTTCCTGCGCCACACCGACTGGTCCGCGCGTGCCGCGGCCGCCTCCGGCGAGGACTACGAGCTCGGCGGCCTGGACTACGCACCGGTGGTCGTCGCCCCGGAGAAGGTCGTCTGCGTGGGCCTGAACTACCGCAACCACATTCTGGAGATGGGCCGGGAGCTGCCCCAGTACCCGGCGCTGTTCTCCAAGTACGCGCGGGCACTGGTCGGCGCGTACGACGACGTAATCCTGCCCGCCTCGTCCACGCAGGTGGACTGGGAGGCCGAGCTCGCCATCGTCATCGGGGCGGAGGTCAGGCACGCGGACCAGGAGCAGGCGCGTGCCGCGATCGCCGGGTACACGGTGGTCAACGACGTCAGCGCCCGCGATTGGCAGTTCCGCACGCCCCAGTGGCACCAGGGCAAGACCTTCGAGGCCACGACGCCCATCGGGCCGTGGCTGGTGACCGCCGACGACCCCGCGGTGGCCGGCGAGGGCCTGAGCCTCATGTGCGAGGTCGACGGCGACACGGTCCAGAAGGCCGACACCGCCGACCTCGTCTTCGACGCGGCCACGCTCGTTGCCTACGTGTCCGAGATCGTCACGCTCGCCCCCGGTGATGTGATCGCCACCGGGACCCCGGGCGGGGTGGGCCATGCCCGTAAGCCCGCCCGCTATCTGGAGGACGGATCGGTCCTCGTCACGCGGATCGAGGGGATCGGCGAGTGCCGCAACGTCTGCCGCAGGGAGGTTCGGTGAGCCCGCGGCCCGACTCGATGCTGGAGTGGGCTGCCGGCGGCACGGCCGCCTTCGAGGCCGCCGTGGACCGGGTGACCGACGCAGGCCTCGCCAGGCCCTCACACCTGCCGGGTTGGAGCCGCGCCCATGTCGTCGCCCACGTGGCCCGCAACGCCGACGCGCTCGTCAACCTGCTGACCTGGGCCCGTACAGGGGTCGAGACACCCATGTACGCCACCACCGACCAGCGTGCGAGCGAGATCGAGGAAGGCGCCGGCCGCCCGGTGGGCGAGTTGCGCGCGGCCCTGCTCGCGGCCGACGGACGGCTGGCCGAGGAGCTCACCACGCTGCCGGAGGAGTGCTGGGACGCGACCGTACGGACGGTGCGGGGCCGCGAGGTGCCCGCTTCCGAGGTGGCCTGGATGCGGGTGCGGGAGGTGTGGGTGCACGCCGTCGACCTGAACACCGAGACCACCTTCGACGACGTTTCGCGCGAGGTGTGCGCGGCGCTCGTCGACGACATGGCCGCCACCTCCCGGAGTCGTCCCGAATTCCCGCCCGTTGAGCTGCGGGCCGAGGACGGCGGCCGGACCTGGCTCCTGGGCACGCCGGGCACCGCGGACCCGGTCGTGGTGAGCGGTGACACTCCGAGCCTGACCACCTACGTGACCGGACGCCCCGTGCCCGGCCCCCTGCACCCCGCCGGCGGCGCATCCGTACCGAAGCTGCCCGCGTGGCTGTGAACGTGAAGGAAACGCGATGACAGTTGCCTGCATCGCGGCGGGCCGGGCGGCCTGTTCCTCGCCACGCTGCTCAAGCGGAACCGGCCCGGGACGGAGGTCGTGGTCTTCGAACGCAACCGCCCCGACGACACCGTCGGCTTCGGTGTGGTCTTCTCCGACGCCGCACCCGACGCCATCGCGCCGCAGGCCCGGTGCTCAGCGAGACGCTGGAGAAGCACGGCCGGCACCGGCACGACATCGAGGTGCGGGGTGCACGGCGCGCGCGAGCGTGTCGACGGGATCGGTAGGGCGGCCGTGGTCGGCAAGACCCTGCTGAAACCTGCGGCCTTCGCCCTGGTCGACAGGGCGAACGGTGCCGTCCCCCGCCTCACGCGGACCGCGAAGTACCCGCGAGCAGCGGATGGTCAGAGCTGCGCGCAGGGCTTCACAGGCGGGCGGCCCGGGCTGCCGCGGCGGCCTGGCCCCGGGAGCGTACGCCGAGCTTGGACAGGATGTTGGCCACGTGGAACTTCACCGTGTGCTCGGTGATGTTCAGCCGCGCGGCGATCTCACGGTTGCTGCACCCACGGGCCAGCTCGGTCAGTACGTCGAGCTCGCGACCGCTGAGGCCCTCCAGCACGCCCGGTCGGGGTGCCGGGGGCAGGGCCAGCGGAAAGCGCGCGGTGACCGAGGTGCCCCAGCCGGGAACGGCCTCCATGGCGAAGTCGCCGCCGAGCGCGGCCAGCCGTTCCCGCAGCCGGTACTCCGCCAGCGCCTGAGGGAACAGGGCCCCGTCGCCGTCGTCGCGCACGCTCACCACCAGGTGACCGTCCTCCGCCTCCCAGCCGACCCTGATCCGGCTCAGCCCCGTGTGTTCCAACATGGCCAGAACACATCCGCGCACCATCGCCCGGGCGCCCTCGGCCACCTCGGGCGGGAGCAGCCTGCCGGCGTGCTTCGGTGGTGCCGGCTCCAGTTCGAAGCCGCTGTGGCGGGCCAGCGTCCTCAGCCGCTCGGCCAGGGAGTCGAATGCCTCACCTGCGGTCTGTTCCCCCGCGATCGGGTGGGCGTGCAGGGCGGTCAGCGCCGACGAGGCGACCGAAACCGCGACCTCCCGGGCGGCCGCATCGCCAAGACGCCGTGAGCGCAGCGCCCCCAGGACCGCGGTGAGCGTAGCCGCGTGAGCGTCCTTCAAAACCGCCAGGTCCTTGGCGTGCTCGCCGGCCGCGACCCGGTTCGCGGCGAGGTGCGTCAGGGGGTCGACCGTCCCGAGGGAGACGAGCGTCTTCAGTCGGACCACGGCGATCTCCCACAGACCCCGCGCCACCGCGTGCGCCGCGGCGGTCTCCGGGGCATGGGCCAGGACCAGGACGCAGCCGGCGGCGGCCGGTTCCTCGGGCACCACGGCGAGCACCTGCCGGGCGGTGCCGCCGAGCTCGGCCCGCCCGTACCAGGAGGTGCCGGGCGGGATCCGGTCGGCGAGATCGGCCAGTTCGGCTCTGGTCGGCTCCGGGTCCGCATCGCCGGCGACGCCACCCGTGGTGCGCACGCTGCCGGCCACCAGTGCGGCAGCCCATGAGTGTGGAACCGGCCCCGCGAGTGCGGCGGACAGCCGCGGCAGCACTTCGGCGTCGGACGCCCGCAGCAGGGCGAGCACCGAGTCCAAGATCTCTGTCTCGATGACCTGCTCCTTCGGGTAGGTAAGACCGCTCCGAGGAGTGGCCGGGTGCGAGCTCTCCCGGACGGAACATGAACCGGAGCCGCGCGATGTCTCGCCGTCGTCCCTCCCGGGGAGCGGCCACCGGATCACCCGTATGGAGTAAGGAAAGCATGAGCATCACTCGTCTGCCGAAGATCACTTTGGAAGAGGCGTACGCGCACCCGGACGACGTCGCCCGGATCCTGGCCGACAACGAGGAGCTTGCGAGGGCGGCCCACGGGGGCGGGATCACGCCGGAGTACTACCGGCCGATCTTCGAGAAGCTGCGCGAGTTCGACGAGGTGCGCCTGGCCGGCATGGACGCGGCCGGCATCGATCACCAGATCCTGTCTCTGACCGCCCCCGGCATACAGATCATCACTGACCCGGTGACGGCCACGGCCGAGGCCCGCAAGCAGAACGACTTCCTCGCCGAGCAGGTCGCCCGGCACCCCGACCGCTACTCCGCCTTCGCCGCGGTCGCGCTGCAGGAGCCCGAGAACGCCGTGAACGAACTGCGCCGCGCCGTCGTTGACCTCGGCTTCAAGGGCGTCATGGTCAACGGCTATACGAACACCACCGATGCCGCGCACGGCCGCTATCTCGACGACCCGGCGTACTACCCGTTCTGGGAGGCGCTGTGCGAACTCGACGTTCCCCTGTACCTGCACCCGCGTCCCGCCCTGACCGGCGGGCTGACCCTGTACGAAGGCCATCCGGAGATGAAGGGCGCCACCTGGGGCTTTGGCGCCGAGACCGCCGCGCACACCGTACGGCTGCTGCTGGACGGTCACTTCGACCGGTTCCCGACCGCCAAGCTGATCCTGGGACACCTGGGTGAGGGCCTGCCGGCGCTGCTGTGGCGCACCCAGAACATGTTCGACCTGAACCCCTTCGACAAGAAGATCAATAAGAGCCTGCCGGAGTACTTTGCCGACAACATCTGGATCACCACCAGCGGCAACTTCTCCGACCACGCGCTGACCAACGCCATCCTCACCGTGGGCGCCGACCACATCCTGTTCTCCGTCGACTACCCCTATGCGGACAATGCCAAGGGTGCCGCATGGATCGAGAAGGCACCGATCAGCGAGCTCGACCGCCGCAAGATCGCCCATGGCAACGCGCGCGCCCTGTTCAGTCTGGCCTGACCGTACCCATCCCGTTCGTTCGCACTCATCCGGGCTCGGGACACCAGAGGGAAGCCGAGATCCGTGATGCCGGGAGCCGGCGGGGGAGACCTGCCGGGGCCGTATCGAGGTGACGTGCGAAGGGCGGTCGCCTCCCGGCGGAAGGCTCCATGAGGCTTCAGCCGGACGATCGTCCCCATGGGCTGTGGGTGAGGCCCGGGGACACTGTCCCTCCGCGGTCACATACTGATGAACCATCAATCACCCCTGAGTGTTCCCCTGTTGAGGCCGCGCGCCGTTTGAACCAGGACACCTTCGCGGTCGCCCGGCGCCCGGCTGGTGCCGGCCGCATCCGCCCGGCTGGTGCCGGCCGCATCCGCCCGGCTGGTGCCGGCCGGGCGATGTGGTCCTACAGCAGGGTGGTCGGGTGGCGCAGTTCCTGGACGAGGGGTGGGCGGGGGAGTGGGAGGGTGCCGATCTCGGGGTGGTGGGAGCGGGTGATGTGCGGGTGGACCTGGCCGATGAGTTCCGGAGCGAGCAGGGGGCATCCGCGCGGTCGCCGCACGTGTAGGTGGGTTCGAAGTGGTGGCGCAGCAGCTGGCCGCGCCGGTAGTCGGCGTCGTAGTACTCGCCGCTGTGGGCGTGTTCGAGGAAGAGGCAGTATTCGGCGGCCAGGTGGCCGACGCCGGCGGCGAAGCGCCACCAGAAGCGGGCGCCGCTGCTGTCGCCGGCCAGGTGTAGCAGGCAGGCGAAGACCAGGGCGCCGGTCTTGTCGGCGTACTGGCTGTCGATGAAGTCGCCCAGGTGGTGGTCGGCGTCCGGGGTGTGGTCGTCCTCCGGGGCGGTCCATGTGGCCCAGACGCGGGCGGTGTCGGCGGTGCGCTGGCGGGGCGGGCGGTGACGGGCGGCCTGCCGGCTGCGCATCCGGGCCTCTTGCGTCAGGCGGCACGCGGTGTGCCGATGGCGGTGGCGAGGTAGCGGGCCTGGTCGTGGGCGGCGGCCATGGATGCCTCGTGCAGAGGAAGGAGCGGGGCGAGGGCCGGAGCCATGGGGGCCATGGTCAGCTCGGGTATCACGGTGGTGACGTCCAGGCCGAGGAGGTTGTCGTGGCCCAGGACGGCCTCAAGGGTGGGCACCACGTAGTCGAGGCCCTCGTTGGGGGTGCCGGGGCCGTAGCCGCCGCCCCGGGCGGAGATCAGTACGGCCGGACGGCCCGCGACCGGGGAGGTGCCGTTGAAGATCAGGGTGCGGTCCGTGACGATGATCTGGTCCAGCCATGCCTTGAACACCGACGGCATCGAGAGGTTGTACATCGGCACCGTGAACAGGTACGCGCCGGCACCCAGGAACTCCTCGATCAGCTCGTCCTGAAGCGTGGCCGCCTTCGCCTGCTCGGGAGTGTGCTGGGCCGGGTCGGTGATGCGGGCCGTGATGCCCGCGGCGCTCAGGTGCGGCACCGGCGAGGCGGCGAGGTCGCGGTGGACGACCGGGCCCTGCCACTGGTCGCGGAAGGACTGAGCGACCTGATGGGAGACGGACGCCTCGCCGAGCGAGGAAGAGTCGATGTGCAGCAGGTACGACATGGCTGTTGTGCCTTTCACAGAGATGGGGGTGGGGATGGGTGACGGGTCAGGGACGGGCCGGGACGGCGCAGACATCGGGGCCGCAGCCCGGGGCGTCGCCTGCGGGGGCGAGGGTGACCGGGTGGGTTTCGTCCCAGGCGGTACGCAGCAGGTCGAGCAGGGTGTCACTGTCCTGCGCACCGGGGACGCCGTAGCGGCAGTCGACGACGATGAACGGGGCGCCGGTAGCGCCGAGGCGCTGAGCGCGGCGGGCGTCTCCCTGGACCCGGGCACGGTAGCGGCGCTCGGTGAGCACCTGACGCGTCAGGTCAGGGTCCAGGCCCAGCTCGTCGGAGAGCCGGAGCAGGTCGTCCAGAGCGAAGACGGGCTCGGCCTTGCCGAAGTACGTACGGAAGATCATGGCCCAGGCTTCGCGGTTCTTACCCTGCACGGAAGCGTGGGCGAGGAACTCGTGGGCCAGTTCGGTGTCGCCGACGACGTTGCCCAGCACTCGGTAGGGGCTCAGTCCCTCCGAGGCCGCCAGCGTCTCGATCTGCCGGGTCGCCGCCTTGGCCTGCGCGCCGCTGATGCCGTGCTTGCTCAGCAGGGCCTCGCGGACGCTGACCGTGCGGTCGGCGGGGAAGCCGGCGCCCAGCGGGAACGAGTGGTGGACCACCTCCACCTGGTCGCTGTGCTCGAACCGCTCCACGGCCCGGTCCACACGATGGCTGCCGAGCCCGCACCAGGGGCAGGTGACCTCGGCCCAGATCTCTATTTTCACGGCCTGAGCTCCAATTCCTCTCATTTGTTCGTAACGCCATGATGCGCCAGTATGGAAGTCGTTACAAAAGGCACACGGGTGTGCGCGACGGAGAGGAACGGGCGCCATGCAGGACAGCACTGGTAAGGAGATGGCGGCTGCGATCGGGCCGTGCGCGAGCATCCCCGCCGACCACATGGCCTTCATCCGGCAGGTACTGGACCGGGTCGGCGACAAGTGGAGCATGCTGATCATCGCCGTCCTGGAGAACGGCTCACTGCGCTACACCGACCTGCAGCGCCAGATCCCGGGCATCTCGCAGCGCATGCTCACCCACACACTGCGCCAGCTCCAGGAGGACGGCCTGATCACGCGCACCGCCTACGCCGAGGTGCCGCCGCGTGTGGAGTACGCCCTCGCCCCGCTCGGCTGCGGCCTGCACGAGATCGTCATGCAGCTGATCGGCTGGGCCGCCGACCACCACGACGAGATCCGCGCCAACCGCGCCCAGACGGGCACCGCCGCCTCCTCCCGATCCTGAGCCGCGGCGCCCACCGACACTCAGGGGTGTCGGACGGCAAGCGCGAGGGAGCCGCCCGGTCCGCTGTTACACCGATTCGCCGTCGTCCTCGTCGAGGTGGACGGTTGCCGGGTCGCGCAGGCCGCAGTCCCTCGCGCGACGGGCGGGCGGCGAAGCTGTAATCGACCATCGTGAGCGCCCGGCCATCTCCCCCCGGAGCCAAGAAGGTTGAGCCGCGTGGGGCCGACCGGTTGGCCCCACGAGCTGCTGGGTTGACGTGGCCGTGTCGCTCATTGGGGCGCGTTCGTTCTGTTCGTGACACGACGCGTGCAGGTGTGTCGGCGGCCCGAGTCCGTTTGTCTGCCCGGCGGCGGACCGGGTCGCGCCCTCCGGTGGGGCAGCCGGTGAAGGCGGCCTCGGACGTCACAGCCATGAATCCCGAGGCCGCCGCGGCCCGCCGTGCGCGACGGGCGAGCCAGCGGTTGGCACGTGCGGGTGGCAGCCCGCATGCGGGGCGCCGGTGGTGCTCGTAGGCTGCTGCTGCTCGGGGCTCTTGTGGAGGTCAGCCACGCCCCGAACTGTGGGGTCAGGTGCTGTCAGCTTCGGCCTCGTGACTTCTCTGAACTAGATCTGGCCGTCGACGTCCGATATCGACGCCTCGTCCTTGAAGGCTGCGTGGAGGGCAGTGCTGGACGGACTACACCGAGGCGCGTTGACGCATAGGTGAGCAGGCGGTGCCCCGCAGGGCTCCTGGGCTCCGGGCATGGGCCACCCCGGCCCGGAACACCCGTCAGCACGAGGGAGTCCGGCCGGGGTGGGCAGGATTGTGTTCTGGGCCGTCAGGTGGAATGACCCCCCGCGCCAGCAGCTGACCGGCTGGCTCTCCCGCATGGCTGTGTCGCTTGCACGCCGATGTCCACGAGAAGGAAAGGGCGTTTCTCAGCCGAGGCGGTACCCGCCGACGGCGCTGACCGTCTGCGGGTCGCGGTGGTCGAAGACGATGCTGGCGCCGGTGTCCAGCGCGGCGATGCGGTCCATCTCGTCGCCGGTCAGCTCGAAGTCGAAGACCGCGATGTTCTCGGCCATGCGCTCCGGTCGCGAGGACTTGGGGATCACCACGACACCGCGCTGGGTCAGCCAGCGCAGTACTACCTGGGCCACGGACTTGCCGTGCGCTTCGCCGATGGCGCTCAGCGTCGGGTCGCTGAAGATGTTGTTGCGGCCCTCGGCCAGCGGGCCCCACGACTCGATCTGCACGCCGCGTTCGGCCATGAGGGCCTGGTCGTCGGCGCGCTGGAAGTACGGGTGGGTCTCGATCTGGTTGACCGCCGGGACGATCTCGTTGTGGTCGATCAGGTCGACCAGACGGTCGGCGTAGAAGTTCGACACGCCGATCGCCTTGACCAGGCCCTGACGGTGCAGGTCCTGCATGGCGCGCCAGGAGCTGTAGTAGTCACCGAAGGGCTGGTGGATCAGATACAGGTCCAGGTAGTCCAGCCCGAGCAGGCGCAGGGACGTGTCGAAGGCCGCCCTGGCGCCCTCTTCGCCCTTTTCGTTGACCCACATCTTGGTGGTGATGAACAGCTCGTCGCGGGCGATGCCGCTGGCCTTGATCGCCTTGCCGACGGCCTCCTCGTTGCCGTAGGCGGCGGCGGTGTCGAGGTGGCGGTAGCCGGCGGTGAGGGCGTCGGTGACGACCCGCTCGGTCTCCTCGGCGGGGACCTGGAAGACGCCGAAGCCGAGGATCGGCATCTGGACACCGTTGTTGAGCGTGACATGGGGGATCTTGGACATGGTGAACCTTTCGGGGTGGTGCTGAAGGGCGCGAGGGTGCGCGCCGGCACGTGGGGGAACGGCGGTTCGTCGCCCGTGCTCAGCCGGTGGCCGGCGGCGGGCTGCATGGTTTTGGGGAATGTGGGCCAGGTGCTACTGGCCGCGGTCGCTCGGCTCTTCCTGAGCGGGCTCGACGGGGTCCGGCGCGGCAGCCCAGCTGGCGAGCAGATCGAGGGCCTGGCGGCTGGGTGAGCCGGGTTCCGCGGTGCAGACGATCAGCACGAGACCGGCGTCGGCAGGCATTTCCAGGGCTTCGTAGGAGAGGTCCAGGTCACCGACGACCGGGTGGTGCAGCCGCTTGACTCCGGTGCGGTGCATGCGGACGTCCTGTGAGGCCCACCGGGTGCGGAACTCCTCGCTGCGGGTGCACAGCTCCCCGATCAGATCGGTGAGCGCCTTGTCGTAGGGGTTCTTGCCGGCCATGAGCCGCAGCCCGGCGACGCTGTCGCGGCCGGTGGCCTCCCAGTCGAGGTAGTAACCGGCCGCGCGGGGGTTCAGGAAGCGGAACCGTGCGGCGTTGACCGGCCGGGCGGGGTCCTCGTACAGCGGAGACAGGAGGGCTCTGCCCAGCGTATTGGTGGCCACGACGTCCCCGAGGCCGTTGGTGACATAGGCCGGGGACAGCTGACTGTCCAGGATCGCCTGGATGGCCGGACGTACCCGCTGCACCGCCGGGCGTCGGCGTACCGCCGTGCCGCTGTTGGCCGCACGCGCCAGGTCGAACAGGTGTGCCCGCTCGGCCTCGTCCAGCAGCAGCGCCCGGGCCACGGCGTCCAGGACGCTCTCGGAGGCACCGCGCACGTTGCCGCGCTCCAGTTGGGTGTAGTACTCCACGGACACCCCTGCCAGGTCGGCCACCTCGCTGCGTCGCAGACCGGGCACACGGCGGGTGCCGCCGTGGTCGACGAGGCCCACCTGCTCGGGGGTGACCTTGCCGCGGCGTGAGATCAGAAAGTCCCGTACCTCGCTGCGGTTGTTCATGTCTTTCACGCTACGAGCTCTGCTTCGGACGTGGGAGATGCTGCCAGCACCCCCCTCAGCACCATCCCGTACGGCGGCGTCCGCTGCGCCACCGCACGATCATGCCGGGCTGCGGGTCATCGCGCGCACCTGACCGCGAGTCCGGGTGACCTGTGCCCGTCGGGTGGCCAGGAAGCACCGCACCCCAGGCGGCTGGCTTCGTTCACTTCAAGCAGCAGGCGTGTCGCTTGCCCGGTTGGGGGGTGCTGGCAGCATCTCCCACCGCGACCGTCGGCTGCCTAGCGTCGATGACGAGGCAGCCGGTGTCGGCCGGCTGCGCCGACGATGAGGAGCGCGTCATGCAGTACACCCGTCTGGGCACCTCCGGACTGAAGATCAGCCGCCTCGCACTCGGATGCATGAGCTTCGGCGACACCTCGCAGATGCCGTGGGCTCTGGACGACGACGGCGCCGAACCGATCTTCCGCCAGGCCGTCGAGTCCGGGATCACCTTCTGGGACACCGCCAACATCTACGGCTACGGCACCTCCGAAGAGATCGTGGGCCGTGCGATCAAGAAGTACACGAAGCGCGACGACGTAGTCCTGGCCACCAAGCTGTTCAACCCCATGCACGACGGACCCGGTGGGTCCGGCCTGTCGCGCAAGGCCGTGATGGAGCAGATCGACGCCTCCCTGACCCGGCTGGGCACCGACTACGTCGACCTCTACCAGATCCACCGCTTCGACCCGCAGACCCCGGTCGAGGAGACCATGGAAGCTCTGCACGACCTCGTCAAGGCCGGCAAGGTCCGCTACCTCGGCGCCTCCTCGATGTGGGCCTGGCAGTTCGCCACCATGCAGCACGCCGCCCACAGCCACGGCTGGACGCCCTTCGTGTCCATGCAGGACCAGTACAGCCTGCTGGCACGGGAGGAGGAGCGGGAGATGTTCGGCCTGCTCGCCCACTCCGGCGTCGGCTCCATCCCCTGGAGTCCCCTGGCCGGCGGCCGCGTCGCCCGCCCCTGGGGCCAGGACAGCACCGCACGGGCCAAGGCCACCCCCGACACCGACTACGCCGGCCGCCCCCTGTTCGTCGACACCGACGAAGCCATCGTCGACGCCATCCAGAAGATCGCCGACGCGCACGGTGTCCCGATGGCCCAGGTCGCGCTGGCCTGGGTACTGAACAACCCTGTCGTGTCCGCGCCCATCGTCGGCGCCACCAAGACCCACCACCTCACCGACGCCGTCGCCGCGCTCGACCTCACGCTCACCGACGACGAGATCGCCGCACTGGAAGACCCCTACACCCCGCGCCTGCCGACCTTCTTCTGATCGGCCAACCAAGGGTCTGCCCCACTTCAGTCGACTCTTCTCGTTGAAGTTCTCCCCTCCCTTCGTAAGCTCAGGAAGGGGATTTCCGTCTACCTTGCGGCGACGGGCTTGACGGTTTTAGCCGCCCTGCGACCGCGCCTTCCGGCGGCCGGGACCTCCACGATGGCGTGGCCGATCCGGTACAGGTGCAAGATGTTCCTCGCTGCGTTCCAGTCGGCGTTGCACTGGAAGTCGCAGTCGGGGTTCTTGCATACGAACGTGGCCTGGTCTTCCCTGCTGCCGGGGACGGTGAATCCGCATGCGGAGCAGCGTCGGGAGGTGTTCGGGGCGGGAACCTTGACGAGCCGGCCGCCGTGGCGGGCGAGCTTGTACGTCAGTATCGTCACCGTGCGTCCCCACGCCTCTTGTGCGATGGAGCGGTTGAGACCGGCCTTGGTTTTGACGTTCTTGCCCGGCTGTTCGATGGTGCCCCGGGCGGACTTGACCATGTTCGTGATGTTGAGCTGTTCGACCACGATCACGCCGTACGTACGGGTGAGGTAGGTGGTCGTCTTGTGCTGCCAGTCCAGGGCTCGTCGTGTGGCTTTTGCTCGGAGCTGCTTGATCTGGTCGTAGGTGTGCTGCAAGCGGCGGGATGTCTTCTCCCCCTGCTTGCGAAGGCTCTTGCGGTGTGCGGCCTGCCGTTCCAGCTTGAGGAGTTTGGCCTTCTCCTTCGGGGTGAGCCATTTGTCCCGGTCGGCGGTGCCGTCCGGCAGGCGTGGAGGACGCCCGTGGTCCTGGTGGTCCTTGTTGGACAGGGCGAGGGGGATGTTCACTCCGGCGTCGATGCCGACTTCCGGGCCTTGGCCGGGCGGTGGCTGGGCTTCGAGGGTCTGGATGCGGAAGGCGATGTGCCAGCCGAGCGCATCCTTCACCAGCCGGGCGCCGGTGATCCGGTTGTCGGTGCCTGCCCGCTTGCCCACGGGAAGGTCTTTGGTCCAGCGGAAGCGGACGCGGCCGATCTTCGGCAGGTTGACCATGCCCCAGCGGCGGTGGACGCGGACGATGTTCAGGTCACGGCCCTGCGGGATGTCCACGGACATCGCCGACCGGAACCGGGCCTTGAAGTTCGGCTCGTCCGCCCGGCCTTCCCAGCAGTTCACCCAGGCGCGGACGTACGTCTTCAGCACCGCCTGGGATGCCTGCGCGGGTAGCTCGGCGAGGAAGTCGAGCTCTTTACGGGCTTGTCGTATCGCCGCATCAGCGGCGGCGAGGGTCCGCTTGTCCTTCGGCATCATCTGCCACCAGGCGTGCAGGCAGTTCCACATGGTGCGGGCCGCGTGCGCCTGGTCGTCCATGACCCGGATCTCGGCAGGGCTGAGCGCCAGTCGGGCACGGTGCCCGAACTGCCGCTTCACCAGGCCGAGTTCACTCATAGCGATCACTCTACTACACTTGGTTCATGTCACCGCGCTGGAATCCGAATCCCGATGTCAGAACCGGCCGCCACGTCGTCTGCAACCTTCACGTCCACTTGGTGTTTGTCACCAAGTACCGGCGCAAAGCATTCACCAACGAGATGCTGACACGCTGCGAAGAGATCATGCGGGAGGTCTGCGCGGACTTCGAAGCCGACCTGAAGCAGTTCAACGGCGAAGAGGATCACGTACACCTGCTCGTGCACTACCCGCCGAAGGTCCAGCTCTCCAAGTTGGTCAACTCCCTCAAGGGAGTCTCCGCCCGCCTGCTGCGCAAGGACTACGACGTGCACGTCCGCAGGTACCTGTGGGGCGGACGCTTCTGGTCCGGCTCCTACTTCGCCGGAAGCTGCGCCGGGGCGCCCCTGACCGTCGTCAAGCAGTACATCGAAAACCAGAAGCGCCCCGTGGGCTGAGCTCAATACTGCGAACCCATGCCCATGCGCGGGTCACAGCAGTTCCGAGATGGCCTTCACCCCCGGCGTCAACGCCGGAGCACCGGCCAAGATCAAAGGTAGATCGCGTTGTAGCCCATCGTGGTGTTGATGTTGGCGTGGCCGGCGATGACCTGCGCGATGTGAGGTGGGAGGCCGGAGCGGATGGCATCGGTAGATGAACAGGCGGCGGAAGTCGTGCGGCGCGAGGATAGAGGCTGGCCGGTTGAGTCGGTGAGGCCGATGAAGGCGAGGACCTCTCCCAGCGCGCTGCGGATGAACTCGCCCGACGAGGGACCGGAGTTCGAGGACGCTTACACCGACGCCATGGCGAAGATCATCGAGGCGAAGCGGGAAAACCGGGAGCTCCCCGAGGCTCCGGAGCCGGAGCGACCGGGCCAGGTCCTTGACCTGATGGCCGCCCTTCAGGAGTCAGTGGAGAAGTCGAAGGCCGCCCGCGGCGAGAACGCCGGGTCCGGTGCGGTGCACGAGCTGCCGAAGAAGAAGGCCGCCGCCAAAAAGGCGGCCAGGAAGCAGCCAGCCAAGAAGACCGCGGAGAAGAAGACGACCGCGAAGAAGACGGGGCGGAGGCCGCGCGGCGCCCAGCTGCGCCTTTCAGCGCGAGGCAATGCGTAGGTACCGCCCGTGAGGGGGCGGATCAGCGGAGGAGGTAGCGCCGCACGTATACCTTGCGGGATACTTCGGGTATGGCTGAAACCACTGTCAAGGTCGACACGAGTACCAGGGACACCCTGCAGGGCCTCGCTGCTGCTGAGGGCCTGTCCGTGAAGGCCTACATCGCCAAGGTGGCGGGGGAGAAGGAACAGGAGCGGGCCCTGCAGACGGCGACCGCCGCCTTCCGTCGCACCATCAGCGAGCCCGGCGTCATGGACGCCTTCGACGCCGAGTTCGGCGGGCTGCCGGCCGTCGCGCACGACACCTCGCGGGCGGCCTGACCTGTGCCTCCCGTCGTATACGTCGACTACCGGTGGTTCCTCGAGCGCCAGGAAGACACCCTCCGGGACGACCTGACCGTCAACGACTTCTCTGTGCTCGTCGGCCTGGCCCAGCGCCACCGGGTCGACCCGCCCCGGCATGACCAGCACCACCCCGACGCCTTCTGGCGGGCTGCGGTCATGCTGGAGGAGTGCGTGCTGCTGCGCCCGCTCCCGGCCCGCAACGAGGTGTACGGATACGGCGTCGCCATCGCCTACCTGGAGGCCTCCGGGGAACGCGTGGACACGAAGTTTGAGCTCTGGCGGGAACTGATCTACGACATCCGAGGGCTGCGGCTGGACTCGTACGGCATCGCCGAGAAGCTGCGTTCCTGGCGCCAGGACTGATCCCGGCCGGCGCCAGGGCGAGCTGGCTCAACAGGACGCCATCGGCCGCACGCACGGTTCTGAGGGGCCGGGACCCGGCGACGGGGCCCGGCTACCCGACCCTGGCAGATCCCGCCCGTCCCGGTCATCCCGCTGGACGCCGCGCTCGCCCAAGGCGTGATCGCCGTGGACACGAACGCCGACCACCTCGCCGCCTGGCGTCTGGACGTGCACGGCTGACCGGTGCCCCGCGCCGCTACTCCTACGACCTGTCCGGCACCGCGCAGCATCGTGACGCCCAAGTACGGCATGCCCTCACCCGCCTGCTGCACTGGCCCGCACCTGTGACGTGCACGCGATCGCGGTCGAGGAACCTGGCACTTCGGCGCGGAGACGACCCGGGAGAAACACGGTCGCAAAAAGCGGTTCCGGCAGCTGATCTCAGGCATGCCCACCAGGAAGTTCCGCGCCCGATTGTCTTCGATGGCCGACGCCACGGGCGTCGCGGTCATCGCGGTGGACCCGGCCTATACCAGCCGGTGGGGCGCCCAGCACTGGCAGAAGCCCCTCGCCAGCACCACCCGCAAGACCACTCGCCATGACGTGGCTGTCGTGGCGATCGGAAGACGCGCCCAGGGACACCCGATCCGGCGACGGACGGCACCGCCCCCTGCTCACCGGAGTGATGAGCAGGGGCATTGGACCGCCCAGGCCGGTCGGCGTGTTCCCGCGCGTGAGGGAACCCGCCCCCGCATGCCCGGACCACGGACACGATCCGTCGGGCCCGGATACGGAGCGAACGCGGGCAACCAGAACGCCCAACACCGTTCGGGGCGTTCGGCTGAGCACGAGTCCTGGCAACAGGACTTCTCCCGCTCAGTTTCTAGGAACGGTCGCGGGGACGCAGGATATCCACTGCGGGCGGCGCCGAGACCGTGTGTACCCGAAAGGACAGCCGCCGCCCCAGCCGGGTTTGGGCACGGCACGCCGATGGCGCCATGATGGGGCCGTTCGAGTAGCCCCGGCGCGGTGGGAGCAGCAGATGCGGCAAGGCGGGAAGACAACCCCGTCCGATGTCCAGTTGAAGATCGTGTTGCACGGTACGAGACCGCCACTGTGGCGGCGCCTCGTGCTGCCGTCCGACACCTCGCTCGGCACGCTGCACGACGCCATCCAGGTCGCCTTCGGCTGGCACGGTGGTCATCTGCACCTGTTCACCGACGAGTTCGGTCGGGGGTACGGCGTCGCGGCCGACCTCATCGATCTCGGTTTCGGCCGCGAGGTTGGCGACGAGGACGCCACCGCGGTCGGCGACGTGCTCGCCGAGGAGGGGGCACGGCTGCGCTACACCTACGACTTCGGGGACGACTGGGAGCACGGGATCACGCTGGAGAAGACTCTGCCACGCCCGGCGGACGCGGAGCGCACGGTGCGCTGCGCAGGCGGGCGCCGCGCCGATGTGCCCGGCGAGGACATCGGCGGCGTGTGGGGGCTGGCCGACGTGCTGGAACTCATCGAGTGCCCGGACGGGGCCGAGCACGACGTGCACGGCGGACTCGTCGCCGGGCTCCGCGCGGCGGGTTACGACCCGGCGGCCTTCGACCGGGACGAGATCACCGAGCGGCTGACCCGGCTGACGCCGGACATGGCGTCCGGCACGGCGAGGCAGTCGGCCGGTGGTCCGGCCGGACGCGGCGGTGCCCGTCGGCTGACCGCCGAGGACGTGGCGTTGTGTACCTGCGGGCAGTGCCGGGTGGGCGAGCCGGTCGATGCCGGAGTCGACGGACCGGCCGAGGATGTGCCTGTGCTGCGCCCGGTGACCCTGGCTCCGCAGGAGGACCTTGTACCTGCCGTGCGGGGTGTCCCGCTCTTCGACGCGGCGCTGCGGCTCGCCGCATGGTGCCGCGAGGGACGGCAGGTCACCGCCGGCCGGGTGCTGCGACCCGCGCTCGCCCGTGAGGCCGTGGAGGAGCTCCAGCTGTGGAAGCTGGCCGGCGACGACTCGCCGTATGCCGATGCCGTCGCGCGGGCTCGTGCGTTGAAATCGCTGCGCAGTGCCAAGGACGTGGCCGTTCTCGAGGATCCGTGGTGGCTCGCCGTGGACGGCGGGGTGATCACGATCAGCGGGGGTCGCGCTTGGGGCGGTGCGGCGACCGACCTCGCCGGTGAGGACCTTCTGCAGTTCTGGGCCGCCACGATGGGCGATCTGCTGGAGGAGATCGGTGAGACGGGGGTGCTGGATGGGTGGCACGGTGAGCTGGGTGAGCTGACGGCCCAGATCGCCGACGGACTGGTCGGCCTGCTGTACGACGCCCCGGACGACGTCTGGGTGGATGTCGATGACCTGGGCGCGAAGGCCCGTGAGGCGGGCGAGAACGGGCCGGAGTTCGATCTCTTCCAGGCGCTGTTCGCGGCGTCCTTCCGAGAACTGGGGGACGGGCTCGCTCAGTTGGGCGCGGTGGAGTACGAGCCCGGTGACGGCGACGATTCGGCCGAGGCGGCTCTGCGCACACTCCTGAACACCATGGGCGGACAGGAGCTGGGCGGTCCAAGAACCTCGTCGGCTCCGTCGGACCGGTCGCGGGGCGAGAGGCGCAGGGACCGCATGCGGCTCACCCCGCTCGGCCGCTACGGGCTCCGCACCTACCTGATGGAGTGCGGTGTGCCTGCGCCGCTGCTCGGTGAGTACGCCGAAGCGGACGCCGGCGCTCTGCTCCGGGGGCTCCTGGGCTACTCCCCCGAGGAGATGCGCCGGGAGGTCGAAGAGTGGCTGGGACACCGCTCTGCGGCGGATGCCGCGGTGGGGCTCCTCGACGCCTGCGCGGGAGAGGGCCCCGAGGCAGCGGCGAAGCGAGCCGTGGCCCAACTGGTGCTGGCCGACCTCGACGCCCCCCGGGCACTACGGGTGCTGCGGAAGGCAGCGGACTCCGATGTCGACGGGTGCCGCCAGGTGGCCACCGCGACCCTGGGCGCACGCCCTGGAACGGACGTGCAGGTAGATCCGGCGCGGGCGGAGGCCGCCGGGTTGTGGCTGCTCATCGACGGGCTGTCGCTCCTCGCCGGTGCGGGGGAGAGCGAAGAGCTGGTCCGGGGCTTCCTGGAGAACTGGAACATGGCGCCGGAGGCGCTCGAACAGCGGGTGGACGACCTGTGGCGGGTGGAGCATCCGGCCACCGCCCAGGTGCTCGCCGAACTGGGTGAGGGCCTGCGCGGCGTCGACAAGCGGCTGGCCAAACGCATGCGTACCGCGGCGAACAAGGCGCACTCCCGCCGGTGACAGCAGGGCCGGAACCTGCTGGTGGGTGACGGCGCGTGGTGGTGAGCGGGGCGCGGTGCGACTCGCTTGCAAAACGATGGGGCGAAAGAGAGTGGCACGAGTCGTCGTACGGGAGCCGGGCACGGGCACGCGGAGCGGGCCGCCACTGGCCGCACCGGAGTCGGCCGCCTGGGCGCGGGGCCTGCTCGGCGGCGGCTGGGCGGCGGTGTTCCTGCCCGGCGAGCCGGCCCGCCTCGGCCGGTTGCTCCTTTGGCAGCCCGCCGGGGCAGCCGCCGCCGAGGGCACGGTACCCCCGGGCGTGGATACCGAGGCGGTGGAGCTGGTGCTGCCGCACGGCCGCTCGGTCAGACGGCGCAGGGTGGAGGGTTATGCCCTGCCCGTCGCCCTCACCGTGTCCGCCCTGACCGGAACACAGCCACCGCATCCCTCGGCTGCCGCCTGGCAGGCCGCCGCCCGCTTCGCGCTGCGGCTGCTCGCCGACGGCCGTCTCCACCCGGCCCTCACCCCCGCCGGCTACGACACCTGGCAGGCGGGCCCCTTCACCGCCGCCCAGCGGCAGACGCTGGACGCCCTCGCCGCCGCCTTCCCACCCCACGCCCACTGCCTGCCCGAGCCCGGGCCGGCCCCGCTGCGCATCGCGGAACCGGCAGCGCTGGTACGCCAGTTCTGCGACGCGGTCGCGGACGACCTGGTCCGTACTCCGGCCGCGCCGCTCGCGATGGGAGCGCTGCCGTACGCCTGGCGCGAGGCGCGTGCCGTGCCCGCCCTGCGCGAGTGGGCCGAGGAGACCGCCGCCGCGTTCACCGCCGAGGTCGGCGTCTCCCTGCGCGTCGACCTGCCCGAGGGGCGGCGCCGGCAGTTCCGAGCGGTCCTGCAACTGCACACCGCGGCGGATCCGGCACTGGTCGTCGACGCCGCACGGCTGTGGAGCGAACCGGCCGAAGTGGAGCGGCTGCTCGGACCGCGCGCCGAGACCGAGACACTGCTCGCGCTGCGCCGCGGCGCCCGTGTCTGGCCCCCGCTCCAGCGGCTGCTGAAGGATGCCGCTCCCGATCAGCTCCGGCTGACCGACGACGAAGCCTTCCACCTGCTGGGCGAGGCCACGGACGTGCTGCGCGCAGCCGGTATCGACGTGCACTGGCCGCGCGAGCTGGTCAAGGCTCTCACCGCGACCGCGGAGATCGGGCAGCGCACCGCCCCAGGCTCCAGCGCGGGCGGTCTCCTCGACGCCGACGCCCTCCTCGACTTCCGCTGGCAGGTCTCGCTCGGCGGCGAGCCGCTCACCGAGGCCGAGATGGACACCCTCGCCGAGGCCCGCCGCCCCCTCGTCCGGCTGCGCGAGCAGTGGGTGGTCGCCGACCCGAAGCTGGTGGCCCGCGCCAGGCGCCGTCGGATGGAACCGCTCACCCCCATGGAGGCGCTGAGCGCCGCGCTGACCGGAGAGGTGGAAAGGGATGGCGAGCCGATCCCCTGTGCGGCGGTGGGAGCGCTCGGCGACCTCGTCGCCCGTATCCGCGACCCCGCATCCCGCACCCCCGCCGCGCAGCCCCCCGCGCTCAAGGCCACGCTGCGCGACTACCAGAAGCGGGGCCTCGCCTGGCTGGCTGAGATGTGCGAACTCGGCCTCGGCGGCTGTCTCGCCGACGACATGGGTCTGGGTAAGACCATCACTCTTCTCGCCCTGCACCTGCACCGCCAGACCGACCCCGCCACCGCGGGCCCCACGCTCGTCGTCTGCCCCGCCTCCCTGCTCGGCAACTGGCAGCGCGAGGCGGCCAGGTTCGCGCCGTCCATCCCCGTGCGTCGCTACCACGGCGGCGACCGCCACCTCGACGATCTGGCCGGCGACGAGATCGTCCTGGTCACCTACGGAGTGCTGCGCCGCGACCGCGAAGTCCTCGCCGACGCCGCCTGGTCGCTGATCGCCGCAGACGAGGCCCAGCACGTCAAGAACCCCTACGCCGTCACCGCCCGCGAGCTGCGCGCCCTGCCCGCCCGCGCCCGCGTCGCCCTCACCGGTACCCCGGTGGAGAACAACCTCTCCGAACTGTGGGCACTCCTCGACTGGACCACCCCCGGACTCCTCGGCCCGCTCACCGCCTTCCGCGACCGGCACGCCCGCGCCATCGAGACAGGCGAAGAACCCGAGGCCGCCGAGCGCCTGTCCCGTCTCGTCCGCCCCTTCCTGCTGCGCCGCAGGAAGTCCGACCCGGGCATCGCACCCGAACTGCCGGCCAAGACCGAGACCGACCTCGTCGTCTCACTGACCGCCGAACAGATCAGCCTGTACGAGGCGGTGGTCCGCGAGACCATGACGAAGATCGCGGAAGCCGAGGGCATCCACCGCCGCGGCCTGGTGCTCAAGCTGCTGACCGCGCTGAAGCAGATCTGCAATCACCCGGCCCAGTATTTGAAAGAGCACAGTCAGCGCCAGCCCAGCCCGTTGCGTGGGCGGTCCGGCAAGCTCGACCTGCTCGACGAACTGATCGACACCATCACCGCCGAGGGCGAGTCGGTGCTGGTCTTCACCCAGTACAAGCAGATGGCGACCCTCGTGGAGAAACATCTCGCCGAACGCGGCACCCCCACCCTCTTCGTGCACGGCGGCACCCCCGTCCCGCGGCGCGAGGAGATGGTGGAACGCTTCCAGCGCGGCGAAGTGCCGGTGTTCCTCCTGTCGTTGAAGGCGGCGGGCACCGGCCTCAATCTCACCCGCGCCACCCACGTCGTGCACTACGACCGCTGGTGGAACCCGGCCGTCGAGGACCAGGCCACCGACCGCGCCTACCGCATCGGCCAGGACAGGCCCGTCCAGGTCCACAAACTCATCGCGGAGGGGACCGTGGAGGACAAGGTGGCGAAGCTCCTGGAATCCAAGCGCGCGCTCGCCGACGCCGTCGTCGGCTCCGGCGAGGCCGCCCTGACCGAACTGTCCGACGCCGACCTCGCCGAACTCGTCGCCCTCGGGAGGCAGCCATGAGCCCCTCGTTCCCCGGCCCGCGCCGCGCGCCCGCCCGAGGCGGGCGTGCCTTCGCCGCGACATGGTGGGGGCAGGCATGGGTGACGGCCCTGGAGGGCTCCACCCTGGACGCCGGGCGCCTGTCACGCGGACGCACCTACGCCCGCAAGGGCATGGTCGGCACTGCCGCCGTGGCCCCGGGCCAGGTGAAGGCTGCCGTCCAGGGCACTCAGCCGCGCCCGTACCGCTCCTCGGTCCACCTGCCCGTCCTCACCGACGCCCAGTGGGACACCCTGCTCGACACCATCGCGGCCCGAGCCGGGCATCTCGCCGCGCTCCTCGACGGCGAGATGCCCGCCGAACTCGTCGATGACGCCCGCCACGCCGGCGTCCCCCTGCTGCCGCAGCCCACCGAACTCGACCCGGACTGCTCCTGCCCCGACTGGGGATACCCCTGCAAGCACGCCGCCGCGCTCTGCTACGCCATCGCCGCCACCATCGACGCCGACCCGTTCGTGCTCTTCGCGCTGCGTGGCCGCGGACGGGACGACGTCCTCGCGGAGCTGCGCGCACGCCGCTCAACAGGCCGGACCGTCGACACCCCGCACGCTCCGGCCGGTGTCCACGCGGCCAGCGCCTATGCGGCGTGGGCCGCCTTGGCCGAGCACGATGCGAGGCGGCCCGGCCTGCCCGACCTGCCTGAACCATCCGCCCACGCCGCCGCGCTACCGGTTCCCCCGCCCTCCAACAGCGGTCTCACCAGCACGGACCTGGAGCGTCTGATGACCGACGCCTCCGTGCGGGCAACACGGCTGCTATCCGGCGACACCACCACCCTGCACCTGCCCCAGCACCATGACGCCCTACGCATCGCAGCGAATAACCCTGGCCCCGAGTGGTTCCACCACCTGATCCAGAACACCGGCGCAAAACCCACGGCCTTCGCCCGCCTCACCCGCGCATGGCGCCATGGCGGCCCCACCGGCATCACCGTCGCCGAGCAGCCCCACAGCCCGGGCCCGTCGGCGATGACAGCGGCCCGTACCGCCCTGACCACGGCCCTCACCGAGATGACCGATGCCCCCGGCCGCCTCATGGCCTGGCGCAACCGCCTCACCCTTACCGACCACGGCATCCAGCTCCGCCTGGGCCCCGACGCCCGCTGGTACCCCTACCTCCAGGAGAACGACGGTGAATGGTCGCCGGCGGCACCGGCCGACCCCGACCCCGTTGCCGCACTCACCGCGGTTTGGCAGCAACGCCAGTGAGCCAAGGGGAACAAGTTCACGTCAGTCAAGGCTTTTTCGCCCATCGCATCCTGACCAGGAGGAATAGGCTCCCGCGCCGTCCTTGACTATGAACGATGCGCTGAGTGCAGGCCAGTCGGAACTGCAAGGCCCCGTCGGAAGGATCTCGCACCTGGTGACCTGCGGCGGCAAAACACTCAACGTGGGATTCGTTTGCGGGGCCAGCCCCCGGCTCGTTCGCGCAGCGCAGCCAGTGCTGCTCGGAGCGGGCGCAGAGGTACGCCTTGGCGACCGTGCTCGCGCTGACCGGCAAGGGCCAGATGCTGGGAGCCCCGCCGCTTGCGGCTCCGCCTGTTCACGATTGCCGGACAACTCGCCATCACCGGCCGCGGGCGGATTCTCCGCCTCGCCCGTCACTGGCCCTGGAACAGCCACATCACCGCGGCCCTCGACCGGCTCGCCCCACTCCCGAACCCCGGCTGACCAGCAGAGTCCCCGTCCCAACGAGCAGCACCAACGACCCGGAACAGTGGAACCCGGCGCCCACCCGACACGTCAGCCGGGCCACCGGCCTGCCCTCACCTACCGGCCATCGCAAAGCGGCCTGCCGACTTCGTCGACAGTCCGTCACGCAAGATCGAGGCTAGGGCGGCCCAAGCACAGGGCAGCGCCGAAGACTGACCACGGATCAGCTGGACCTTCTGAAAGCAGCCACGGCGTCACCCTCGGCCAGCCACCCGCTCGTCATCCTCATCGACGAACTCGAACTCGTCCAGCTCGTCGTGCGTCGCTCAACATCCAGGAGAGTCACGGCCGGATTGCCTCAGCTGTTGCGTGCGAGCCGCATGAGGGTGTGGGAGCGGGCAGTTCGAACCATGTGGTCTTGCCGGCGCCCGAACGGGAGCTGCCCCAGGCTTCGGCGAGCAGGTCGAGGAGTTCGGTACCGCGCCCGCCCTCCGCATCGAGAGCGGCAGCACGGCAGATTGGGCCGGCGGGGTTGGTGTCCTCGACCTCGCACCGCAGGCGTGAGCCACGCACCGCATGTTGAGCCGCAGCGGGCCGCGAGGAAGAGCTCAGGCGCCTTCATCGCCCGGCGGGTACCGCCTCCACGTCGCTGCCCCGGGCCCGCTCCTCCGCGTCGGCCAGCCAGAAGAAGACCGGCGGCAGGCTGAGCTCGATCACCGTCAGCGCGATCTGGAACCATTGCGGCCAGCCGTGCACGGCGAGTGAGAGCAGCCGGCCCACGCCGCCCAGCAGGAAAACGCCGGCCAGCCACCGCACCGCCCGAGCCGGGATCGGGCGCTGCCGTGCGGCCCAGAGCCAGGCCAGCCCGTAGCCGACGAAGCTGGCCCCCATGAACCGGCCCCAGCTGTCGACCGTCGCGCCGGCGGAACCGGCGCCGGGGATCGCCGCGTTGCCGAGTGCCACGTGGAGCAGGCCGATCGCCACGCAGGACCAGCCCATCAGCTGTGTGAGTATGCGCAGAACCCTGGCCATAATCCCTCCAAGCCGTCTCGGCGGAGCTTAGTTGACATTCGTCTACTACAGTGGCGCGCTAGTAGACCCATGTCAACTAAACTTCGTTCGTGCCTCCCCGCCAGCGGCTCACCCCCGCCGACCGCCGCGCCCAACTTCTCGCCGTCGGCGCACGGCTCTTCGCCGTACACCCGTACGCCGACGTGCTGATGGAGGAGGTCGCCGAAGAGGCCGGTGTCTCCCGGGCGCTGCTCTACCGTCACTTCCCCAGCAAGCACGCCCTCTTCGCAGCCGTCTACCAGCAGGCGGCGGACCAGCTACTTGCCGAGACGCGGCTCGACTCCGCCGATTCCCTGGTGGAGCAGCTCATCCAGGGTATGGACGTCCATCTCGACTACTTCGTCGCGAACCGCAACGCCGTCCTCGCCGCGAACCGGGTCCTCGCGGGCGACCCGGTGATCCAGACGATCATGACGAACGAGCTGGACGCGCTCCGTGCGCGGCTGCTGGCCGTATTCCCCCTCGCGGACGAGAGCGCCCGCGAGGCTGTGTCCGGCGTTCTGAAGAGCTGGCTGGTTTTCGTCCAGGTCCTCTGCGTCGACTGGCTCACCCATGAGACCTGTACCCGCACCCAGCTGCGCGACGTCTGCATCGGCGCGGTTCTCGGCGCCCTCCGGCCGCTGCTCGCCGAGGACCCCGCCCCCGACTGGCCGCCGCAAGGGCCCGGGGCGGGTGCCTAGATGATTGAGTCCAAGGGCTCGTAGCTGTAGGCCGCCAGCGAGTGGTGTTGCATGTCGCTGCCATCGCTCGCCCAGCGCGTGCAAGGCGTGCCCGTTTCATTTTGGAGGTCAGCGGAGAGCACGCGACGCATGCTTCAGTAACTCATTGGACGTCTGGGTCGGGGCCCGGCTGGGGAATGGCCTTGAGTCTCCAGTGACTGGAGACAGCAGAGTGGGGGACATGGACGTTACGACCCTCTACTCGATCGGGGAGCTTTCCCGGCGGACCGGCTTGTCTGTGAGGACCATCCGGTTCTACTCCGATTCGGGGGTGGTAGCGCCGACCACCCGTAGTCCCGCCGGTTATCGGCTCTACGACCTCGACGCACTGCTTCGTCTGGAACTCCTGTGCACACTGCGCGAGTTGGGCATGGACCTGGCCACGATTCAACGGGTGCTGGACCGTGAGCTCTCGGTGGCGGAAGTCGCCGCGGCGCACGCCGACGCCTTGGACGTCCAGATCCGGGTGCTGCGACTGCGTCGGAGCGTTCTGCGAGTCGTGGCCAGCCGCGGGTCCAGTCCCGAGGAGACCAAGCTCATGCACAGGCTCACGCAGTTGTCCGGCGAGGAACGCAGACGATTGATCGACGATTTCATGGATGGCACCTTCGGCACAGTGGATGCCGACCCGGCCGCGGTGGCCATGGTTCGCGCCGCCACTCCCGACCTCCCCGATGATCCGACCGGCGAGCAGGTCGCCGCGTGGGTGGAGCTCGCCGAGCTGGTCGGCGACGAGGACTTCCGTGTCCGGATGCGCCGGACGGCCGTACGTCAGGCGGCCGGGCGCCCGCTCGACATCGAGAGCGATGCCGGCGAGGAACTGATGGAGTTCACCCGTCAGAAGGTGGCGGAGGCCATGGAGTCGGGCATCGACCCGCTCGGCGACAGGGGCGCACCCATCATCGACGACCTGGTGCACCGCTTCGCCGAGGTGTTCGCGCGCACCCCTGACATGGAATTCCGGGACTGGATGGCCCAGCAGTTCGAAGAGGCGCACGATCCCCGGGTAGACCGATACTGGCGACTGGCGTGGATCGTCAACGGCTGGCAGGTAGTACCGAACCTGATCCCGGTATACCCGTGGCTCATCCAGGCCCTGCGAAATAGCCGTGACGCATAGTCACTGCAGTGGGCACGCCCCGGATCCCTGAATGAGTCCAGAGGATCGCCTGCGGACAGGAGACGAGGGCGTCCAACGTCGATGTGTGACTAACGACCTGGACACCCTCGCAACGGCACTCTATGCCCGGATTGACGACGAGTTGAAGGCTTCACCGTGGCTGGCGCCGTGGCGGCCTGCCGTCGGAATCACGCCCACGCTCAGTGACGCCGAGCTGATCACGCTCGCGGTCATGTCGGCGCTGCTCGGATACACCTCTGAGCGGCGCTGGCTTCGCCGCGTCGGGCGGGACTTCGGCCACCTGTTTCCCTACGTGCCCCAGCAGTCCGGCTACAACAAGCGGCTGCGCGCCGGGTTCTCACTGCTCACCAGCATGATCCGGATCGTGGCCCGCGATACCTCACTGTGGAGCGACGATGTGTGGCTGGTCGACTCCACACCGGTCGGCTGCGGTTGCTCCCGCGAGACGGCCAAACGCTCGGACCTGGCAGGCTGGGCCCAGTACGGCTACTGCGCATCACACTCGCGATACTTCTGGGGGCTGGGTCTGCACCTGGTGTGCACGCTCGGCGGACTGCCGGTCCTGTTCGCACTCACCGGAGCCAAGGCGGACGAGCGCGAAACGCTGCGCGACATGCTCGATACCGCGCCAGACGTCCTCGCCGTTCACCCCGGGCAGATGATCATCGGGGACAAGAACTACTTCGGCCGCGAGTTCGAGCACGGCCTTGCCGAGCATCACCTGAAGTTGCTGCGCCGGCCCGCAAGGGGAAGCCGAGCCGGCCGGGTCACACCTGTTCAAACCGCTGCGGCAGGTCATCGAGTCGATCAATCAGACCTTCAAGGGGCAGCTCAACCTGGAACGACACGGCGGCAAGAGCCCTGCAGGGGCGTCGGCCCGGGTCTTGTGCCGGATCCTCGCACTCACAGCGGCGATCTGGCACAACGACCAAACTGGACAGCCCATCAAGCGATCACTCACTGCCTACGATCACTGACCGCAACGACACCCCTTGGACTCATTCATCTAGTTGTTGCGGGTCAGGATCTTGTTGACGCCTGCGGAGCCGGGGTTGGTGGCTCAGTCGCTGAGTCCTGAGTGTCCGAGTGTGGTCGTCGGCCTTGTTGCGGTGAGTGAATACTAGCCCTGTGGACAGGGGATGGGCGGAGGTCCTGGATGGCTTCCTCGGCGAGCACCGCCGCGAGTTGTGGGCGTTCTGCTATCAGATGTTGGGTTCTCCGTTCGATGCTGAAGACGCCGTCCAAGATGTGCTTGAGCGGGTATGGCGAGCGCGGGGTGACTTTGACGCCGAGGTAGGGAGCGTGACCGGATGGGTGTTTCGGATCGCTCGGAATGTCTGCGTGGATCGGCTTCGGAACGCGAGTCGCCGTACGCTGCCGCGCGATCTCAGCGATCCGGGATTGGAGGTGGGCGCCCCTCTGGTCCCTCGGTTCGACACCCCGTGGCTGCAGCCGGCCCCGTCAAGCTGGTTGGGCGGGGATGGCACCGCCGATGCTGTGGTGCGGGGCAGCGAAGTCCGGTTGGCGTTGACGGCTCTCCTGCAAGCGCTGCCAGCGCAACAGCGCGCGGTCTTCATTCTGCGTGAGGTGCTGGGTTACTCCTCGGCTGACGCTGCCGCCGCACTCGGCACCTCAGTACCTGCGATCAACTCTGCACTCCAGCGCGCTCGCGCTCGCCTCTCACAGACGCGAACTGATGGCCGCCCTGAGCAACGAGGCATCGAAGCCGCACTGGTCGAGCAGTACGCCCGGGCTTTGGAAGCGGGGGACGCAGAGGCACTGGAGCAGTTGGTAACAGCGGATGTCGTCTTCGAGATGCCGCCAGTTCTACAGTGGTTGCGCGGCCGGGTTCCGTACCGGGGATTCATGGAAGATTTCTTCCGCCGGCGTGGCGCCCGCTGGCAGACGCGTCTCATCTCGGCCAATCATCAACCAGGGTTGCTGCTCTATCACGTCACCGACGACGGTGTGCAGCCCAACACGCTCCATGTGCTCACGGGGGGAGCGGACGGCCTGCTGTCCCATCTGCTCGTCTACCGGGACCCGACGCTGTTCGCGCTCTTCGAACAGTAGCGATGAGTTCGAGGGCTCTCATTCGTAGGTAGCGGTAACCGAATGAGGAGGGTTGGCGCTATGCGGAAAGTGATCGAGTACGTTCTGGCCTCGGCTGACGGTGTCGTTGAAGACCCGGTGGGCAGGGGAGTGGCTGAGTACCAGGATGAGGCCTATCTGCGGGACGGTCTGGGCCTGCTGACGGCCTGCGACGCGATCCTGTTTGGGCGCCGCACCTACGAAGCGTTCGCTGAACTGTATGACGGTCGCACAGACCATAAGCCGATGTGGGCCGATCGACTCACAACGATCCCGAAGTACGTGTTCAGCTCGACGCTTGAGAGGGCCGACTGGAACAACTCGATCATCGTTCGGGGCGATGCCGTTGCCGAGGTGGCCCGCCTCAAACGGCAAGACGGGGGGAACCTGCTGCTTCTCGGCCACGGCCAGTTCGGGGAGACTCTTCTGCGAGAGCAGCTGATCGATGTCATCGACCTCGCGATTTACCCCTTCATGGCCGGGAGTGGGAAGCAGTTTTTTCGGGAGGGGCAGGATGCCAAGCTGAGGCTCGCGGGCGTGAAGACCTTTTCGAAGATCGTCAAGCTGACCTACGAGATGCAGAGATGAGGCCCCAATGGCTGGCCCTCGTGCTCTTCGACCGCGCACCGCACCTGACCAGCGCGGACCTGTCCGACGCGAACCCGATCCTCGCAAACCTGTTTGAGGCGGACGTCCTCGGGCGGTGGAGCGGGACGACGTTCCCCTGAGCCGTCACGAGCGCATCTCCTTCCTCATTGCGGCCACCCTCTCCACTGCGGCGCGTTTGTCCCCATCAGTGGCATGGGTGTACGGGTCCATCGACGACGGCGAGGCGTGCCGGGCCATGTTCTGAATCACATCGCGGGGCACATCGGCACGGACCCAGCGCGTGAGCGCCGAATGGCGGAGCATATGCGGCCGTGCCTTGAGCCCAGCACGTCCGGCGAGCCGCTTGAACAACTCGTACGTACTCGGATACTTCATCGGCCCTCCCAACGGGGCACGAAAGTGGTTGGCTGCGGTTCGTTTCGAGTGAAGCTCGCGATCAAGCGGTGAGGTCGTAATCCTGCTGGCTGGTCGGGGTGGGTAGAGGCGCGGGTGCTCGTGGGCGGCGTGGAAGCGCTCGGTTCTCTCACGTACCCGCCTGCTCCGCGCTGGACGGGCTCGGCCGCCGCCCCATGCCGTCGGGTCCGGTCACCGAGAGCGAACTGCTGCGCCCGCTCGTCCACGGCGGGGAGGCAACCTGGTTGCAGCCGCTCCCGGATAGCCTGCTCGGCCTGGGCGCCCCGGCCACCGCGGCGATCGACAGGGGCAGCCTGCGGCTGGCCTTCGTCGCAGCATTGCAATTGCTGGCACCGAGAGAGTGCGCTGTCCTGATCCTGCGCGACGTGCTCGACTACCCGGTGGCGGAGGCAGCGGACATCCTGGAGACCTCGGTCGCGGCCGTGAACAGCTCGCTGCAGCGGGCTCGCGCCCGGATCCGGGCCGCGGGAGTGCTGCAGGAGCAGGTCGCTGAGCCTTCCGACGCAGAGCAACGGTCGTGGGTGGTGACCGGGGACGTCCTCATGGAGATGCGGCCCATGGTCAACTGGTTCAGCGGCCGGGAGAACTACGCGAGCTTCATGGGCTGGGTGTTCGCCAAGGCCGGCAAGGCCTGGCGGTTGCTGCCGGCGCGGGCCAACGGGCAGGCCGGCTTCGCCGCCTATCGGCGCGGGGACGTCGGCGTGTTCGAGCTGCACACCCTGCAGGTGTTCACGGTCACGGCTGGGGGCATCGGCCGTGTCTCGGTCTTCCTGGACGCCGAGGTGTTCGCCGCCTTCGGCTTGGCGCAGAAGGTCGACGGCTGATCCGCCCGCACCTGTCGGCGCGGGCCCGCCCGACAGGTGCGGGCGGACCCGGGCAGGACTGACTCTGGATCAGCTGGCGGACTTGACCGGGCTGTTGTGGTAGGCGGCGATCAGCCAGGCGCCGTCGCGCTTCTCCAACACCCAGGTCGCGTACACGATCCGGTCGGCGGGAACCTCGGACTCGCCGGGGAAGAGGATGCCGGCCTCGCTCACGACGATCGCGCCGTCGCGACCCAGGAACCGGATCCCCAGCTGCCGGTTGGTCGTCGTGGTGCCCTTCAGGAAGGAGGCGAACCCCGCCGCCATGCCCTGCCGGACCTCCTCGCGGGAGGCGCGGTAGGAGCCGGGCATGATTGCGGTGGCCTCCTGCGTGTAGTCGGCGACGAAGGCGTCGGCGTCGCCGGCGTCCCATGCCTTGTAGAGGTTCTCAAGGACGGCAGTGATCGCGGCCGTGTCGTTCGCGCGGTTGTCGGACATCGTTCTCTCCAGTCATTGCACTTGGTCGGGACCGAAGGGGCCCGTGAGTACATACCGGCGTCCCTTTCGGAACTCATCGCGCGAACCTCGAGATCTTCTCTTCGGAGCGCAGTCCCCTCTACACCGTCGGCCTGTCGGCGAGGCTGCAGCCACGCACGCAACGCTCTGCTACGTGGGGAATCTCAGCGAGCAGGTCTGTCCCACCCCCGAGCAAGGGGTGGGGACTTTCAAGGCTCTGGCCGCAGTTCCGTGAACGATCTTGAAGGCGAGCGGCATTGCCGCGATGCTGACGCGGGTGGAGAGCAATAGTGCAGCTAGGCCCGTACTTCGCGGGTAGCTCGTTCAGGTCTCTGGCCAGCGTGGACGGTCTACTTGGACCCCCAGGAGGTCGAGGAGATGGACCTGGACGCCGCGGGTGATGACGATGGTGGGCGGGTCGGTGGCGCTGCCGATCCGCAGCCACAGTTCGCCCAGGTGGAAAAAGATCATCCGCACGGCCGGCCGACCAGCCTGATCAAGCGACTGCCGCACGGCGAGTACGTCGAGGTGCATCAGCCACTCGACCGGGCCGAACTCCACACCCTCACCGCCCACGAGCGGCCTCGGGAGCTCGTGGAGCGTGAGCCGGAGTCCGTGACCGTCATAGGTTCGTCGCCATTGCTCGCGAAAAGAGGCGTCCTTCCTGCACCCCCGTGGGACCATCGGGGCGCAGTACCACCTGCAGCGCGTTGGGGGGCGGCATGGCAGCGAGCGAACTTGTCGGGTGGCACCGGACGGGATGGCGGCTGCTCGTCGCCGCGGACGTGTGCTTGGTCAGCGTGTTCGCCGTGACCGCCACCCTCGATCCGGAGCACGTCCTGAGAATGTTCGGCGTGGATGTCCAGAGCTTCCAGGGGCTGATTCCCTCGGTCGTCGTGCTCGTGCTGCGCGTGGCCGTCTGGGTGGCGGAACGGCGTCTCCTGGCGGTGCCTCTCACCCGCAATGTGCTGCTCGCGAGCCGTCTGGCGTCACTGATCGCCTTCTACTACATGGGCCGTTGGCTGCACGAAGAAGCCTACAGACGCTGGCAGGACGTCCTGATGGGCGGCACGCTCGGGTACGCCCTCGTGGGCGTCGCCGGTGCCGGGGCGGCGGCAGCGGTCCACGGGCTGGTCGGGCTCCGTGCCGTCGGGCAGGGTGCTCCACCCCCGCCCGAGACCACGGCCGGGCCAGCCACTGCGACGGTGGCCGACCCGGCACCGTCAGCACCGTCGGCGCCCCCCGCGGCATCCGCCGCGACGCAGCGGCGTGAACTCACCAGGGAGTCGCTCTTCGGTCTCGTCGGGGCGTTCCTGGGCGTCGCCGGTCTGGCGATGAGCGTCAACAGCGTCGCCCAGATCGGCGTGTCCGTGGCGGTCGCCGCCGCGGCCGTCGCCCTCATCGCCTATCTCCTGCGCAGCCGGTCCGACTGACGTCTCGGCCGGCACTTCGTGGGTAGCTCGTTCAGGTCTCTGGCCAGCGTGGACGGTCTACTTGGACCCCCAGGAGGTCGAGGAGATAGACTTGGACGCCGCGGGTGATGACGATGGTGGGCGGGTCGGTGGCGCTGCCGATCCGCAGCCACAGTTCGCCCAGGTGGAAAAAGATCATCCGCGCGGTCGGCCGCACCCGCCGCGCATCCGGGTAGAGTCCCGGCATCTCCCGATCGGATTCGGAGGGGTCTTCGGCATTGCCGCCTACGACGTCCAGACGTTCCCCTTCGAGGTCGGCGACCTGCTGCTCCTCTACACCGACGGCGTCATCGAAGCACGCAATACCGACGGACTCTTCTACCGTTCCTAGAAACTGAGCGGGAGTGAGTCCTGTTTCCAGGGCTCATGCTCAGCCGCGTGTCCCGAACGGTGTTGGGCACGCTGGTTCCCCGCTGTGACCGCATGGCCGGTCGCCGCCCAAGGGGGCCTCGAACGGGTGGCATTGGTGGGGCGGACGCATTGGCCGGGGCTTCCCGCCTGTGGCAGGCCGGGGGTTGGCTCGGTGTTCCGGCTCGGTGCCGGAAGGTCACGGCGGGCTGATACGCGACTGCTGCGGTGCTCAGCCACGGCGGTCCGCGCAACAGCGGCGAAGCGGCTGGTGACCGAGGGGGGCGTAGTAGCCCCGAAGGGCACAAGTGTGTCAGCATGCCAACACGCGACTCCGCGATACGACAGAGGCCCCGCCCTCCCACCGGCTCCACCCGGTGGACTGCGAGGACAGGGTCGCTGCCCGGTGTGGTGAGCCCTGGCTGACGTCTCAGCCGGGGCTCTCCGCTTTCAGAGCCAGTTCTCCCAGATCCACACGGTCACAAGGAATACTTCGCATGCCGCGGAGATCCTCTCCGAAGAGACGTTCGGTCGTACGGAGCTCTGCCACCGGTCCTTCAGCCAACGGATCGGCTTCAAGACCCGTCTCCCTTCTGACCTCCTGTCAGGAAGCCAGTCTGGTGCGGAAGTTCGGCCTCCGCGCCGTGAAGGTACAACTCGTACCTTCACGTGCGAGGTGCGAGATGAGGGCCTTCGAAGGGCGACGCAGATGACACGATCTCCCCTCTCACGTGCGTCTGTCGAGGGTGCGTGACCGGTTCATGAGTGAACCAGTTGGTATGTCGTTCTCGTCTACCGTTTGTCCGTTTAGAAACCGTATTCCTATCGATCACGAGGACGGTTCTGGTCGAACAGGGTGCCTGGTCGGGTGATCTTGGCCGGGTGGATGCATGAGAACAGGGCCCCTTGGTAGCTCGGGGTTGCGATGCCACTCGAGTATCAGGAGGCCCTGTTGTTCCAGTCTTGCGTGACGGCCCTCGTCCCGTCCAACTCCCGCGTGTCGGTGTGCGATTGCCTCGCTCACCGGTTCGGGAACGCGGCCGACCGGCCCGAGAGGGTACGGCGGTATCCGTCGGACATGACGGATACGGAGTGGGCGGTGGTGCGTGAGGCGCTGCCAGTGCCGGCGTGGCTGGAGGGCCGGGGCGGGCAGCCGGAGGGCTACTGCCACCGCCAGATGCTGGATGCGGTCTTCTACGTCACCGACAACGGGATCAAGTGGCGCGCGGTTCCTGCCGATTTCCCCGCATGGGACCGTGTGTACGCCTTCTTCCGCAGGTGGAGGGAGAACGGCCTGGTCAAGGAGTTGCACGACCGGCTGCGCGGGAAGGTCCGTGAGGCCGAGGGCCGTCAGGCGGAGCCGAGTGCGGCGATCATCGACTCGCAGTCGGTGAAGGGCGCCGCCTCGGTGCCGTCCGCCACACGCGGCTACGACGGCGGGAAGAAGATCAACGGCAGGCGCCGGCACGTCATCACGGACTGCCTCGGCCTGCTGCTCATGGTGCCGGTGACCGCCGCACACGTCACCGACCGGCAGGCCGCCCGCATCATGCTGCCCCGGCTGCAGACGCGGTTCAAGAAGATCAGCCTGGTATGGGCCGACGGCGGATACACGGGCGTCCTGGTCGACTGGGCGAAGGAGAAACTCCAGCTCACCCTGCAGATCGTCAAGCGCAGCGACGACATGAAGGGGTTCGTGGTACTGCCGAGACGGTGGGTGGTGGAACGAACTCTGGGATGGCTGTTGCGCACGAGGCGTCTGGCCCGGGACTACGAGACGCTACCCGCCAGCAGCGAGGCGTTCATCCACTTCTCGGCCACCATGCTCATGACCCGCCGCCTGGCCCGCACCACTGCCCACGGCCAGACGATCAGGACGCCGCGTCAGCAGCGGACGACACTCGCGGCATGAACCGGCCCGACGGCGAGGAGGTCAGCCAGCCCCGCTCAACGAGCCGCTTCGCCTTCGACCGCACCCCCTCGATCTTCGCCGGCACCAACTCGAGCCCGAGCCGCACCGTCATCTCCTTCGCCATCAACCCCTCCCCGCCATCCGGGAGTTCGGCCTCCAGCAGCTCCACGATCCGCCGGTAGTCCGGCGCGAGCGCCACCGCCGTCATCCCCTCCCGCCACCGCTGCACGACGCATCCGGGGACCGCAACCCTCGCCGCCCCGGCCGACGGCACCGGGGCCGCCACCTCCTGGGCAGACGCCTCCGCGGCAGCGCCCGGCGCGGCCAGGGCCTCGGCCAGCTCGACCCTGGCGATCACCCGACGCTCCAACACCGCCTCCGCCTCGGCGAGTTCCGCAAGAATCCGATCCGCTTCCGCCTGAAGCCCCTCCGCCCGCACCCGGGCAGCCGTCTCACGTTCCTCCAGCAAACCCATCACCGATGTCACCGGTCATCTCCGCATCGCGAGAACGATCTGATCGCCCGAACTCTCCCGCAACGACGCCCGAACCATGCCTGAGCAGCGGAAACTCAACAAGCACATCCGGAAAGACAACGGCTTCTAGGGCACACAGGGCAGTAGAGGGTAAATCGGATTCCCTGTCTGGCCACCCAGAGACGTTGAGGAGGCGTCCGGTGCGGTGGCGGCACGACGACCGTGCGTCACGGGCCGCGGCCGCCTGCTGTTTCGTGAGGAGATGTGGGCCCCATCGCCATGTGCCAACTCGCCTCCTCGTGACGCCGACGAGGCCAGCCGCCCAGTGCGGGCGGTGCGATAGGCGGGTGCCGTCGTCAGCGTTACGGGGTAGGTGAACTCGACATGGTCGGGAGACCTATGGCGGCCTCTCCCGTGCGGCAGACCTCGATGAGGGGTCCGCCGAGAGGGACCCGCGTTGTAAACGGTCTTCGTGGCAGGCCAGGCGCTTTTGTGTAAACAGCAGAGTTCTGCCCGTCTGTTGTGCCTCGTGGGGCACTTGATGCTCTGTGACGGTGATCGCGAAGGGCGATCCCGAGGGGAAGGTGGCAGGGGAACGGCCACGTGCTGATAGCCACGGTCGCTGCACCGGCGCTACAGCCGCGTGCCGCGAGATCATGTCCGCGTCCGGTGGCTCGGTGCGCGGCCCTTTGCTTGCCTGCCATCGGCTGGGCGGCGTGTGGAGGCCGAGGGGAGCAGGACGTACCCGGTTTGGTCTCCAGTGCGGGCGTGGTGTGCCGGTCCCTGGCGGGCTTGCTTCCCGCCTCGGCTCATTGCGGTCCTCGCCGCTCTTCGGCAGCCGGGCGGACGAAGTGTCCATGGGGGCTGCGGGAGTAGAGAGTTCCGTCGTCCTTGAGCGCGTCAACTGCCACTCTGGCCAGCCATGGTGAGGTGCTGAATTCCTTCAGGGATCCGGGCCACGCTCGGTATCCGCCGGCGGGGCGGGTAGGTATCCAAGTGCCGCTGCAGGTCAGCGGGTTGCCGAGCCGGCCGTCTTCGGCGCCGTTGCAGCGCCTTACCCAGCACGAAGCGCCGCGGGCGCGCGCTTCGTGCTGGGTAGGGCGACGAATTGCGGGCCACAGTATTTCGTACGGATCCGTGTCTTCAAGGTTGCCCGAGTCTGGCTCGATGCTGGCTAGTTTGTACACACGGACTTGCCGACGCCTTGACGATCCGTTCCCTGAGCGTTCAACCAGCCGTCTGTGCCTGCGTTGTGTGCCGTCCCTAGGGTCCCCTGAGTGTTTCGAAAGAAGGGGCTCATGGACGCACTCCTCGCAATCCGGGCTCGCGGGATCACCAAGTGTTTCGGCGACGTCGTCGCACTCGACGGCATCGATCTGGATGTGACGCAGGGGCAGATCCACGGCCTGGTCGGACCGAACGGCGCCGGCAAGACGACCTTGCTCGGCCTCCTGCTGGGCCTGGCCGTCGCCGACGGCGGCCGCCTCGAGATCCTGGGTACACCGGTCGGGCGGGCGCTCGCCGCTCCCGACGGTGTCGCCGGTTTCGTGGACGGGCCCGGTCTCTATCCCTCGCTCACCGCCCGGCAGAACCTCGCTGCGCTGGCCGCCCTTCGCGGCAGCGACGCGCGGACAGCGGGAATTGACGACGTGCTCGACCAGGTCGGGCTCACCGATGTCGCCGATGACCGGACCCGTGGATTCTCGCTCGGCATGCGTCAGCGGCTCGGGCTGGCCGCAGCCCTGCTCACCAAGCCCCGGCTGCTCGTGCTCGACGAACCTTCCAACGGGCTCGACCCGGCCGGCAAAAGACACGTACACGGTGTGCTCACCCGGCTCGCCGCGGACGGAACCGGCGTCGTGCTCTCAAGTCACAACATGGACGACCTCGAGGCACTGTGCTCCGAGGTCACCATCCTGGCCACCGGACGGGTCGTGTTCTCCGGCCCGCTGAACAAGCTGGCTGCCGAAAGCCGTGAACTCGACTACCGGTTGCGCACCTCCGACGCGCAGGCCGCGCGCCTGCTGGCTGCCGACACGGCCGGGATCCGGGTCGTCGACGACGCCGGGGCACGGCATGACGCCGAGGTGCTCGTCGTGCGCGCGCTGGTGCCCGCCCTCGATGAACTGGTGGTGGGTCTCGTGCAGTCGGGCATCGCGTTGCGCGAGCTCGCCCCCGTGGTGTCGCCGCTTGAGGCCGCATTCCTCGCCCTCACCGAGCAGCAGGAGGCCGGCCGATGACCGCGACCGCCGTCGCCGAACACGCCGTCGTAGCCCGCCGCGTCTCGGTTTCGCGCGGCTATCGCTTCGAGCTGGTCAAGCTGGTCTCGCAATGGCGGATCCGCCTGCTGGTCCTCGCCTGTTGGGTCGCGCCGGCGCTCTTCGTCGCCGGGGTGAGCGGGCAGGGCACGCTCCCCTCCGACACTCTCTTCGGTCGTTGGATGCACGCCACGGGGTGGGCGGGACCCCTGGTCATGCTCGGTTTCGCGGGCACCTGGGCGCTCCCGCTGCTGACGTCGTTGGTCGCCGGCGACGTGTTCGCCTCCGAGGACCGGCTAGGCACCTGGCGCCATCTGCTGGTGGCGGTCCGCTCGCCCAGGCGGATCTTCGTGGCGAAGTCTCTGGCCAGCCTCACCGTCATCCTGGTGCTCGTGGCAGGGCTGGCCTGTTCCAGCGCGGCCGGCGGGCTCGTGTCGGTCGGCAACCAGCCGCTGGTCGGCCTCGACGGTCACCTGTTCGCGCCGGGTGACGCCGCGGGCCGGGTCCTGCTCGCCTGGGTCTGCGCCCTCGCCCCGACCCTGGCCCTTGCCGCGATCGGACTCCTCGGGTCGGTCGCGTTGGGGCGGTCCTCTATGGGGCTGCTGCTGCCCGTGCTGTTCGCGCTCGCGATGCAGGTCGCCCAGATGTTGCCGCTGCCCGTCGCCGTGCGCCTCGCCCTGCCCGGCTACGCCTTCATCGCCTGGAACGGTCTGTTCACCAGCCCGGCCCAGCTCGCCCCGCTCCTGATCGGCATCGCGGTCAGCCTGGTGTGGGCCGTGTTCGCGACCGCGCTGGCCTATCTGCTGTTCGTACGGCGCGACTTCACCAACCAGGCCTACGACGGCTCCGGGCGCCGCGCGATCACCGTCGGACTGCTGCCGCTGGCCGTGCTCACCGCCGTCACCGTCGGGGCGGTGGCCGTGGCGACGCCGTCGACGGGCTCCGGAATCGAGCAGGCCAAGGTGCAGCGGTCCCTCGCCACGGTGTTCGCCCACCTCTATCGCCTGCAGACGCGGCAACTCCACCGCCCCGCCGTCACCGAGGCCCAGCTGCGGACGGCGGCGGCGTGCACCAAGAGCGATGGCCAGGCCGCCCAGGAGGGGGCGGGCAACGACTGGCGCTGCGTCGTGACCTGGCATCTCCCCGGGGTCGCGGTCACTGGGACGGCCATCTATCAGCTCGACATCACCTCGGACGGGCGGTTCGTGGCGGACGGCGACGGTCCCAAGGAAGTCAACGGTTACTTCCTGGTGCGGACTTCGACCGGTGACGCCCCGAATCCGCTGTGGCAGTTCGACGGCAACGTCGAGTTGCTCGAAACCCACTGAAGGGAACAGTTCCGTGCAGGTAACCCGCCAGCGTCGGCTCAACGAGAAGAAGCAAGTCAACCTCTTCGGTAGACACGTCGGCCGCCGTGCCCTGCTGGTGACGACAGGCATCGCCGTCGCCCTCGGCGTCACGGGCACCGCGGTCGCCTCGACGTACCAGTTCGGCACCCAGCAGGTCGGCCAGACCACCGCCAACGGCCAGGTCATCTCCAGCGACCAGTACATCAAGCCGTACGGCAGCCGCACCGTCATCAACGACGGCAAGATCATGTCGTCGACGGTCAGCCCGGACGGCACCCACCTCGCGGCCTCGGTCGCCGACGGTGACGCGTCCCTGGTGGTCATGGACCTGGCTACCGGGCAGGTGAAGCAGAAGGTCGGCACCAACGCGGCGGACGACCTGCGCATCAAGAACGGCGCCGTCGGCCAGGAGGGCCCGACGTACTCGCCCGACGGCAAGCAGCTGTGGCTGGGCCAGGCCGACGGCTACACCAAGTTCACCGTCAACGCGGACGGCACCCTCTCCGACCCGACAGCCGTACCGATCGCGGCCGACGGCTCCAAGCAGGCGCTGGTGGGCGCGGCGGTGTTCTCGGCCGACGGCTCCACCGTGTACTCCGCGGTCAACGGTCAGAACAAGGTGGTCGCCATCGACGAGGCGACCGGAACCATCAAGCAGAGCTGGGCCGTCGGCACCGCCCCGCGCGGTCTCGCCCTGGTCGGCGGCAAGCTCTACGTCAGCAACGAGGGCGGGCGCCCGGCCAAGGCCGGCGACACCACCATCAACTCCTACGGCACCGATGTGCCGGCGAACCCCGACACCGGTGCCACCACCACCGGCACGGTCAGCGTCATCGACACCGCGGACCCCTCCGCCGCCGTCGGCACCATCGACGTCGGTCTGCACCCGACCGCGGTGTACGCCAAGAAGGGCGCGGTGTTCGTCACCAACACCGCCGACAACAGCGTGTCGGTCATCGACACCCGCAAGGACAAGGTCGTCCAGACCATCGCCACCCAGCCGTGGCCCGAGGCGTCGGTCGGCTACGAGCCCAACGCGGTGACGCTCACCGACGACGGCCGTCTGCTGGTCACGCTCGGCCGCGCCAACGCGGTCGCCGTCTACCGCTACACCTCCCCGCAGCAGCCCGCCCGCTACATCGGCCTGCTCCCGACGGACTACTTCCCCTCGGGAATCACCACCGTCGGCAAGAAGGTGGTCGTCTCCAACACCCGTGGCATCGACGCGCTCCGCCCCGACGGTGCCGGCCACAACACCCATGACACGACGTCGAGCCTGACTCAGTTCACGCTCCCGAGCGACCTCGTCGTCAGGTCCCAGACGGCCAAGGTCTTCAAGCAGAACGGCTGGACGGCCGGGTCGGTGAAGACGGCCACGGGCAAGAGCCGCACGAAGGCCGTCCCGGTCCCCGCCCGTCTCGGCGACCCCTCGACGATCAAGCACGTCTTCCTGCTCGTCAAGGAGAACCGCACCTACGACCAGGTCTTCGGCGACCTCCCGCAGGGCAACGGCAACTCCTCGCTCACGCAGTTCGGCGAGAACGTGACGCCCAACCAGCACGCGCTGGCCCAGCAGTTCGGTCTGTACGACAACTTCTACGACATCGGCACGAACTCCGCCGAGGGCCACAACTGGCTGATGCAGTCCGACAACCCGGAGTACACCGAGTCCTCGGCCGGCGAGTACACGCGCAGCTACGACACCGAGAACGACGTCCTCGGCCACCAGAAGTCCGGGTTCATCTGGAGCGGTGCGCAGGCGGCCGGCAAGTCCGTCAAGGACTTCGGCGAGTTCCAGTCGCTGGAGACCAAGCCGTCCGGCGCGACCTGGCAGAACCTGTACTGCGACAGCAAGAACATGGCCGCGACCGGAGCGCAGACCGCGTACCCCATCAAGACGGGCTCGGCGATCCCTTCGCTCAACAAGGTGTCGGTGCAGGGCTTCCCGCTGTTCGACCTCGACGTCCCGGACGTCTACAAGGAACAGATCTGGCAGCAGGACTTCGAGAAGAACGGTCCGGCGAACCTGAACATGTTCTGGTTCTCCAACGACCACACCGGTGGCCCGGCGAACGCTGCCGCCGAGGTCGCCGACAACGACCTCGCGGTCGGCAGGATGGTCGACGAGATCACGCACAGCAAGGACTGGAAGGACTCGGCGATCTTCGTCGTCGAGGACGACTCCCAGGCCGGTCTCGACCACGTCGACGGCCACCGCGCCCCGGTCCAGGTCATCAGCCCGTACGCCAAGCACGACACCGTCGACGACCACTACTACTCGCAGATCACCATGGTCCGCACCATCGAGCAGATCCTCGGGGTCCACCCGATGAACCAGCTCGACAGCGCGGCTACCCCGATGTACGGGGCGTTCACGTCGAAGGCGGACGACACGCCGTTCACGGCGGTGCCCAACCGGACCTCGCTGACCCTCGGCGTAAGCCCCCAGCCCTCCTGCGGCTCGGACACCCCCGCGCCCCAGGACAGCAAGGCGGCGGCCGCACCGACGACGGTCTCGGTGCCGGCGGCCGAGACGAAGGTCGCGGCGCAGTGGAAGACCTGGGCGTCGCACCAGCGGCTGACGGGCCCGAACGCCGTGCCCGACTACGCGAACCCCACCCAGATGAACCGCTACACCTGGTACCAGACCCACAACTGGGCCAAGCCGTACCCCGGCGACAGCAAGATCTACGCGCCCAAGGACGTACCGGGCGCCTACCTCCCGTCGTCGGAGTCCGACGGCTGAGACAGCCCCATCGCATCAAGGGCCCCTGGCCGGCGTCGTTGGTTTCTAGGGATCGTCGCAACACATGATCGGTTGTGTCAGACGGCGAGCAGTTTATGCAGACGCTCGGCTGGGGTTTCCCAGCCGAGCGTTTTGCGTGGGCGGCCGTTGAGCTGGGCGGCGACGGCGTCCAGGTGCTCGCGGCTGTGGACGGACAGGTCGGTTCCTTTCGGGAAGTACTGCCGCAGCAGGCCGTTGGTGTTTTCGTTGGAGCCGCGCTGCCAGGGGCTTGCCGGGTCGCAGAAGTAGACCGGGATGTCCGTGGCGACGGTGAAGCTGTGGTGGGTGAAGTTTCCCCGTGATCTTGGACACTCGTCGGATATGCCGTGAGGGCGTGTTGATGTCGCTGCCTGGTCTCGGCCGGGGTGAGGTAGCCGAAGGTCTTGTGCTTGCAGAGGCGGCGGCGGTTGTAGAAGGTCTCGATGAAGGTGAAGACCTCGGCGCGGGCGGTGGCCCGGTCGGGCCAGATGCGGGTGCCGATCTCTTCCTTGAGCAGGGCCCAGAAACTCTCCGCGGCCGCGTTGTCGAAGCATGATCCGGTGCGTCCGCAGCTGTTCCGCAGTCCCAACTCCCTTATTCGGTCGCGGAATTGGGTCGAGGTGTATTCGCTGCCGCGGTCACTGTGGATCACGCAGCCGGGCTCCAGGTTCCCCCGGCCGTCGGCCATGTCGAGGGCGTCCATGACCAGTTCGGCGCGGTGGTGATCAGCCATGGCATAACCGACGACCTCGCGGGTGGCCCGGTCCAGCCAGCAGGCGAGGCAGAGCCAGCCCTCGGCAGCGGGCAGGCAGGTGATGTCGCCGACCAGCTTGATCCCGGGCCGCTCGGCGTGGAAGTCGCGGCCGATCAGGTCAGGGGCCGGCTTCGCCTTCTTGTCGGGCCGGGTCAACGAGCGGCGCTTGCGCCGGGTGACGCCTCGGATGTCGCGCTCGCGCATCACGCGGGCGATGCGCTTGCGGTTCACCCGCCGCCCTGGACGCCGCAGTTCGGCGTGGATGCGCGGGACACCGTAGGTGCGGCGGGAGGCGACGTGCAGCACCGTGATCTCGTGCGCGAGCGCGTCGTCGGCGGCCTGCCGGACATGGCGGGCGGCCTCGCCCTCGCGCCACGCGTAGTAGGAGGAGCGGGCGACGTGCCGCACCCGGCACAACACAACGATCGGGTAGTTCGCCTTCTCCGCATGGATGAACCGGCGCAACTCGCTCACCGGTCGTTGTCCTTCACGAAGAAGGCGGTCGCTTTTTTCAGGATCTCGATCGTCTGCTGCTGATCGCGGTTCTCCCGCCGCAGCCGCTTGAGCTCCTCGCGCTCGGCACTGCTCAATTCGCCGGGAGTGCCCTCGCCCTGCTCCGCCTTCGCCTTGCGGTACCAGCCGCGCAGGGACTCGGAGCTGATGCCGAGTTCCCGGGCGACCGCCGTGACCGTCTTGCCCGAGGAGTCGACGAGCGCGATCGCGTCCCGCTTGAACTCTTCGGTGTACCGCTTCGTGTACTTGCTTCCCACCTGGTGCTACTTCCTCTGGAACCTCGAGATCCCAGTCTCCAGGTGCCCACGATCAAGGGGAATCACCTGCGAGTTCCCCCACAACACCTTCCACCTGCGTGCCCCGGTCCTCGATCCGCTGCCCGGCACTTTGCCCGAACCCGAGATATACGCCCGCCTCGTCCGCGAGCTGAACGCCGTCCCCCGCAGCAGGCTGACCCTGCTGCGCGCCGCGGCCCGCTTGGGCCGCACGCCCTACAAGCTCGCCCTCGCCGCCCTCGCCGCCCTCGCCGCCCTCGCCGCGCTCGACAAGAGCACCTTCGCCATGGCCCCGTATCTGCTGTACGAGACCCTCGGCCGCACCCTTCCCGCAGGCGCCCGTTCCGGCGCCGTGCTGTGGGCGCTTGCCCAGCCCATCGCCAAGGAGTACCCCACCGCCATGCGCCGGGCCGGACACCGAAGCCCCGACGCCCTGTTCGACGCCATGCTGGGCGGCCGGTCCGGCATCACGTTCACCGAGGACGAGTACGGCGACGCCTGGACCTACGTGCGCCACCCCGGCCACCGCATCCCGCTGCCCATCCCCGAACTCCCCGGCCTCCTCGCAGACCTGGACACCACCCCCGCCGTCCACACCAGCGACGACTTCCCGATCGTCCTGGCCGCCGGCCAGCGCCGGGCGTTCACCGCGAACACCATCTTCCGCGACAACACCTGGCGCAAGCGCGACCCCCAGGGCACGCTGCGCGTCAGCCCGCACGACGCCGAACAGTTGGGCCTGTCCGACGGCGCTCTCGCCCAGATCACCACGTCGCGCGGCACCGCTGAGGCGGTGGTCGAGATCGACGACCGCCTGCAACCCGGGCACGCGGCCCTGCCCAACGGCTTCGGCCTCGATCTGCCCACCCAGGACGGCGGCACCGAACGCACCGGCGTCGCCCTGAACACCCTCACCGACCTCACCTGGCGCGACCCCATCGCCGGAACCCCCTGGCACAAACACGTCCCCGCCCGCATCCAGCCCCTCCCCGCCTGATGAACACACCGCCCCTCGGGGCGGCGGCACCACCAGCACCATGCAAGGAGAACGACCCGTGACCACCACCGACCTCAGCGCCATGACCGGCCTGGAACTGATGCGCTGGGTGCAGACCGAACGCCCCACCGAGATCCCCTCCATCGGCCGCCTTCTCGGCATGCGCTTCGACGAGGTCGCCCACGGCCGCATCGTCATCTCCCTCGACACCCGCCCCGACTTCGCCAACCCCCTCGGCGCCGTCCATGGCGGCATCGCCGCCACCCTCCTCGACTCCGCCATGGGCTGCGCCGTCCACACCACCCTCCCCGTCGGAACCGGCTACACCACCCTCGAACTCAAGGTCAACTACATCCGCGCCGCCCGCACCGACGGCCAGACCCTCACCGCCGAGGGCATCGTCATCCACGCTGGCCGCCGCACCGCGACCGCCGAAGGCAAGGTGCTCGACGACCAAGGCAAACTGATCGCCCACGCCACCACCTGCATGATCCTTTAGGCGTTCGTCGAGGTCGGCTTCACCTGCTATGAAGGTCGCGTTCCGCGTGGGCCGTCGGCGGCCGAGGCTGCGGGGGCAGCGCGTGGACGATGGCAGCGCGCTGCCCGAGCTGCTGGCGCAGGATCTGGTTTTCGGCCGATGACGCCGATCGTTGCACTTCCGGTGATGCTCCCGGCCTGGACGACCAGGTCACGGGCTGTGTGCAGGGCGATGGTGAAGCCGCATCGGTCCGGGTCGGTGCCCGGCCGGGACTCTGCCGCCTCGACCATCACGGTCCGCAGGGCCTGGTAGAGGCTGAGCAGGGCCCACATTTCCTGCTCGACACCGACCGGGTCGCCCGACCGCAGCACCCGGCCCCGCATCACGGTGTGCCGCAGCGCGAAGTAGGCAGATTCGTGCTCCCACCGCTGGTGGTAGAGGCCGACGAGACCGCCGGCCGGGTAGCGGCGGGCGCCGGTGAGGAGTTGTCACCAGGCGGTAGGAGCCGGTGAAGGTGCTGCTGTCGTCGCAGGTCACAGCGATCTGTGCTTCTACGACCCGGACCGGGAGGGTGCCGAGGACGGACAGGTAGGAGCCGTCCGCGAGCATGACCAGAACCGGGGTGCGGCGGTTGGCGCGGAGCCGTCCCAGGAACTGGGCACCGGTGCCGGCGACCAGCTCCAGCCTCAGAATGGCGGAGGATCATGTTGAGTTCAACGGCTGACGACCTGACCGTCATCGTCGTGAGCCAGGTACTCATCCGGTCGCTTGCTGAGCGTCATTCCGGCGGGGAGCTTTGGGACGAGAAGCCCGAGCCTTGCTATTTCCTCACGTAGATCGTAGAGGTGTACTCGAGCTGCTTCAGGGCTCAGTGGAAATCCCTCCAACACGTCATCGCGGTATAGCCCAGCACCCCGTCATCCGTCAGCACAATGAGCCACGCGCTGGCGTCATAGATGCCGCATCCGTTGTAGTGGTCACCTGTAACCGCTACGTGTTTCGAGCAGCGAATGATGTAACCCAGCTTGACCCTTTCCAGAACGGTGGCATTGTTCCGCGCCTGAGACCGGATGGGCATCTCATCGGACGCAGGCGCCACCCACCCCGTTGCGCAGGAGTTGGAGTACGACGAGGAAATATTCCCAGAGTTGCCGGGCGCAGAATTTGCGGCGCCAGGAAACGCCAGACTGAAGGCCGTAACAGTCAGCAGGAGCGCGACGACCCTAAATCGCAAAACCTTTTTCATGATCCCTCCGTTTTCGATCACTGACACCCTAAAGGTCCACCATCACATGATGAAAGGCGATGTCCGGCCATTGTGCATGTCGGGCCACCGGAGGCAGGGCATGGCTGAGAGCTTTTTCAAGTGGTTCAACAGCGAGAAGGGCTACGGTTACCTCACGGTGGAGGCTTATGCGGACCACGACATCGGGGTCGGCAACCAGGGCGTCTTCGTCCACTACTCGGAAATCGAGATTTCGGGCTACCGCACTCTTGACGAGGGGGAGTGAGGCTTTCCAACCTGGCTTCTGAGCCTGCGTCGTACCGCTCGGATCGGGTGGAAGGGGACCGTCAACAGCCACGGCACCACCGATCAGGGGCCCACCAACCGGCCAATTCAGCGACTGTCAGGCAGCTCCTGACCAGCGGAAACCCTGAGCTCAGCGGCTTCGACCGGTCGGGTGTGCCCATCGCCCGAGCCAGGTCAGGAACCGCGTGCGCTCTTCACCGCAATGACCATCGCCGGATGCGTGGGCGTTGTTTGGGGTGAAGGTGGAGCCATAGGGGCCGGAGTTGAGGGCACAAGCTGCTCGGACGGGCTGCAGAGCGTAGTAGCCGAACGCGACCAGTGCCACGACCAGCAGGGTAGACAGCAGGTAGCGGCGGGCTGTCGGGAACGCATGACGTGATCCTACTGACGCTTCACAAACACTGAGCCTCTTCAGCGTTGCCGCTCCAGGGTGAGAATGGCTTTGGCGATTGACGTCATGCGGTTGGGGCTGCAGCGGGACCTGCGGAAGATCCGCCAGGACTTCAGGCAGGCCACGCCGTGCTCAACCGGTGCCCGTGCCGCGGCCAGAGCCCGGTTGACGGTCTTCTCGGTAGGGGTGAGTTCCCGCAGGGGCCTGCGTTTGATGCCCGTGGTCAGCCAGGGGCCACCGCCCTGGTAGGCGAGATCGGCCAGGATGGGGACGCTCTGGCGCTTGCAGATGCGGATGATCCGGTGGGTGCGGGCGGCGGTCAGGTCGTGGGAGCGGCCCGGCAGCGCGGGCGAGAGCCACAGCAGCCGGCCGTCCGGATCGGTGACTACCTGCACGTTCACCCCGTGCCGGCGGTGCTTGTGGGAGTAGTCGGCCCGTCCGTCGCCGACCCGGTCGCACTCGGCGAGCGTGCCGTCCAGGAGGACGAAGTCCGGATCCTGCTCGCGTAGGACCTTCAGCAGGCCCGGTGCACGGTCGGCGAGGAGGTCGATGACCGCGCTGGTGTAGGCGTGGGCGGTGGACTCGCTGATCCCGAACCCGGCAGCGACCTTCGCCAGGGTGGTGTGCTCGCGCAGGTACACCAGTGCCACTATCGCGCGCTGAGACGGACGGAGCTTGCAGCGGCGGTCACCCTCACGGGTGACGATGAGCATGGTGACCCACTCCACGAGCGCATGTGGCAGGTCGAGTGCGGCAGGATAGATGACTAACGAGGCCCCTGAGCAGCGTGGTTGAGACGTCAGACATCTCGATCAACTGCCCGGGGGCCTCGCTCGTTGCGCTTCACGGACCGTCACCCGATCGGTGGCCCGCTCGAAGAAGCTCACTGATTGGGTGGCGTGGTGACAGCGAACCTTCTCCAACCTCACCGGAGAGGCCGTCAGTTGGGCTCGTGAGGTGGTGTGTGGACATGAAGTAGCCCCTGATAGACGGGTTCACGACCAAGATCACGTGCCCACCAGGAGCTTCCGCGTGCTTGTCTACGCGTCAGGCCTCGATGTGTCCGCCTCGACTCTGCGCTACCTTTCCGCCCGTCTACGGGCCCGCCGCCAGGAACGCGGAACACGATGGTGCCGTGTGAGCGCGGACCGCCAGGCCCTCCTCGTTCTGGCACACCTGCGCTCCGGCCACACCTACGCCCAACTGGCCGCAGGCTTCGGCATCGGCGCCACCACCGCCTACCGGTACATCGCGGAGGCCATCGACGTCCTCGCTGCCCTCGCGCCGACCTTTACCGAGGCGCTGAAGACCGCCTCCACCGAGTTGCGTGGCCGGTCAAGGTCTCCAGGCTGTGGGCGGGTGTGTCGCACTGGTTCTGCCTCGTCAGTCTGCTGTGGGTCAGCGCGTGTTGAGCAGGCTGGCGAGGAGGTGGAGTCGTTCGGCGTCGGGAGTGCCTTCGGCGGCGGTGCAGACGATGAGTGCGGGGCCGGGGTTGCCGGGTATCGGGTAGGCGTCCCAGTCCAGGTTGAGTTCGCCGACTTGGGGGTGGTTGAGGCGCATTTGGCCGCGGGTGGGTTCCTCCACGTCGTGGAGGGCCCACAGGGCCGCGAACTCGTCGCTGCGGACGGCGAGTTCACCCACCAGCTCGACCGCGCGCGGGTGGCCGGGATCGGCGGCGACCTGGGTGCGCAGCATGCCGATCAGCTCGGTGACGGTGGCCGCCCGGTTCGGGCAGGTCCGGTCGGCCTCGGGGTGCAGGAACAGCGCCAGCAGGTTCCGCTGAGGCTGGGGCTGCCGGGTGAACTCGCCCAGCAGGGCGCCGCCGAGCGGGTTCCAGGCCAGCACGTCCAGGAACCGGCCGACGACCAGAGCGGGCGAGGTCATGGTGCGCAGCAGCCGCAGCGTGGTGTCCGGTACCTCCTCCGGCGCGTACGAACGTGGCAGGCGGGCCGGGGTGCGTGCGGCGGCGGCGAGGCTGTGCAGGTGGCGGGTCTCCTCGGGGGAGAAGTTGAGGGCGCGGGCGAGGGCGTCGAGGACCTGTGCGGAGGGCCGGACCTCGCGGCCCTGTTCCATGCGCTGGTAGTAGTCCGAGCTCACCCCGGCCAGCAGCGCCAGTTCCTCCCGCCGCAGTCCGGCTACGCGTCGGCGCGGGCCGGGCTCCAGGCCGACGTCCTGTGGCCGCAGCCGGGTTCGGCGGGTGCGCAGGAACTCGGCGAGTTCGCGGCGGGGATCGTCGCTCATGGCGTGGGTGGAGTCGGTCACGGCGCCAGTATGCGGCGTGCGTGGCTCGCGAGGGTGGGTCTGCCGGACCGAGGAAAAGGAGAACGACCGTGATGTCGCGCGCGGGGTCCAGCATCGGATCAACCACAGCCGGTCACGGAAGGAACAGCGACATGAAGGCCGTTCAGGTCATGAGTTACGGCGCGGCGGACGTCCTGCGGGTCAATGACGTCGACCGGCCCGCTCCCCGTGCGGGTGAGGTCCTGGTGGCGGTCGAGGCGTCCAGCGTGAACGGGCACGATGTGATCGTCCGGGCGGGGGAGTTGAAGATGGTGTCGGGACGCCGGTTCCCGATCGGTACGGGGCTCGACTTCGCGGGCACCGTCGCCGCGACCGGCGCCGACGTTGCGGGCTACCGGGTGGGGGACCGGGTGTGGGGCATGGTGCATCCGCGGCAGCGGCACTCCGTCGCCGGGGCGGCCGAGTACGTCGTGGTCTCCGCGGACCGTATCGCGCACGCCCCGGCGGACCTCTCGTCGGTCGAGGCGGCAGCCCTGGTGGTCGCGGGTTCTACGGCGCTGATCGCGCTGCGCGACAGCGTGCGCATCAAGGCCGGGGAACGGGTCCTCGTGCGGGGCGCGGCCGGTGGAGTCGGCACGGCCGCCGTGCAGTTGGCGCACGCGATGGGTGGCCATGTGACCGCGCTGGCCCGCGACCGGCACGCCGAGCTCCTCACCGACCTCGGCGCCGACGAGGTCCTGGACTACCGCTCCACCACCTCGGACCGGATCGGGCCGTTCGACGTCATCGTCGACACCGTCGGCACGGAACTGCACTGCTACCGACGCCGGTTGACCAAGGGCGGCCGGATGGTCACCGTCGCACTGTCCCCGTCGGCCCTGGCCGCGATCGCCGTCTCCAGCGTCCACAGTTCCCGCCGCATCCGCACCTTCAGCGCCAACCCCGAGACCCCCGTGCTGCGCGATGTGGCCGGCCAGGTCGACTCGGGTGCGCTGCGGCCGGTGGTCGACAGCGTGTACCCGCTCGCGGACATCGCCGCCGCGCACCAGGCGTTCGAGCGCGGCGGCGTCGTGGGCAAGCACGTGGTGACGGTGCCGCGCAGCTCCCTCTGACGGAGCCCGGTCAGCGGGCTGTGCTGCGCAGGTCGATGCCGCCCACCTCGGCGTCCGTGGTCACGATCCGGGTCGCCATCCGTGACAGCCGCGTCCGGCCGGCTTCGGACAGCGGCTCGGCACACCTCTCGATCCGCTCGGCGAACTGTGCGGCGATCTGCTTGACGAGCGGGCGCGATATTTCACTCCGACCGCGGTAGCACCGATGAGAGGGCGCAAGCGTCCTGCGAGCAACCGCGCGGTCCGGCCAGGGACTGAGAGTCCGGTGTTTATACCTTGCTCGCGACCACCATGTAGTTCTCGGCCTCAAGATCGAACGTGCTCAGTTCCGTTTGGAGTCCGACCCGGTGCAGCTCGACTTCGAGTTCCTCGTACCGGTAGGGCCAGCAGGACAGCAGTTCCGAGCGGACAAGAACCAACCCGGTCGCATCAACTTGCGCGATCGCAATCTCGATGTGGTGCTCCTCCTCCCAATGCGGCGCAATCTCCCAGCGGTAGACCACGACGGCATCGCGACCGTTCCGGCGGACGAGTCGGTCACTGATCTCCAGCCGGGAACCTCTGGCCCTCACGAGTTCCCAAGTGCGGGATGTGAGTACCAAGCGCCCGCCGGGGCGCAGAAGCCGTGACATCGACTCCAGAGCAGCACCCCTGCCTGTCGCGCCCGTGGCATGGTGAAGCGAGTTGCCAACGCAGAACACCATGTCGAACGTGTTGTCCTGGAAATGGTCGGGCAACTCTTCCCAGTTCGCGCGTACGGGCCGGAGGGATGCCCCGAACTCCTCAGACAATTCTGCAGTCCGACGAACCATCGCCTCGCTGGCGTCAGTTGCGACAACCTGCATGCCACGACCGGCGAGGCCAACCGCCAACTGTCCGGTTCCGCACGAACAGTCGAGGACGTGAGCGTTCGACGGCAGGAGATTGAGGACGTCGTCGAACGACGCAGCGAACTCGGCTGGAGGCAACTTTGCATCCGAGATGAGCCATTCGTACACCTCGGCAAGCACGTCATAGCCTGTCACAACCACTACCTCCGTCACGCGGCAGACTCACGGTAGGACGTCAGTCCATCAGCGGAGCAAGCCGGGCACCAATGGTTTTCGCAAGGATGGCTCTGACGGTGTTTGTGGGTTGAGCTGGAGCGCCAAGCCGTACGCGAGAGGCTGGGGCCGGGCTAGCTGGCTCGGCCAGCATAAATGATTCCTAGCCCACTACTGGTCGATTTCATCAGGTGACGGGCTGGCCTGGAGTTATGTCTTGACGTGCGCTTCATAGAGATCGGCCAGTTCGCGCGCGGTCGGTATACAGCGGTCAAAGAGTGATTCCAGTTCTGCATCTGTTAAAGGTGCTGGCTTATGCGGGGGCACGCTTTTGGTGGCAGTACGCAGCCGGCGCCGGGCAGGCCGCCGCCGCGTACTGCCTCTACCTCCACCACCTGGCCCTGGGGGAGAGCGACACCGCCGACTGGTGGCACCGCCAGACCGACGACGTCCAACCCCCGCCCGAGCCGCCCGCTCAGGCCATCCCGAGCCCGGACACCGATGCCCCCGACACGTGGCACCCGGCAGAGCATCGGATCACCAGCACCTCCACCTCCACGACCCTGCGAATCCTGCGCCACCTGGCGAATAACAGCGCCCGCCCTCGCTCCGCCGCCATCACCGAACTCATGGCCTACGTCCCCACCGCCGTCGCTGTCGGCTACCTCCGCCAGCCCGAGATGGACCTGCCCACACCCGGAGCCGACTTCGCGCGCCGGATCAGCACCCTGCTCGCCACGGCCGCCAACCGGCCCGACGTCACCAACACCCTCCCCGCACGCCCCGATTCACACGAGCACACCCCCCACGATGCCGCTCTATCCCCCTCCCAGCCTTCCTCTGCAGAGCCCGGCGAGACGGTGCAGCCGCAATGGGGAGAAGCCGCAAAACGGTGAGCCCCCGCACGAAGCAGACTCGCTCAGCCTGTCCATACGGGCCAGGCTGAGCGAGCCGTGCGCCCCGGCCCCGTCGACCAACGCGGGCGGCGTCTGAAGCCGCCCGCTCTCACCGGGCGACACGCGCTCACGGCCCGATACCAGCTTGCCCCCAGGGCCGGAGCGAAAGATCAACCGGACGCTGACGGCGACGCCGAGGGGGGAAGGAGATGACAAGCAATTCGCCGCTGTCACCGGCCGGATGGTTTGTACTGGGGCTGGCCTGGGCGACCAAGACCGTCAGTCCGGATTCCCTGCGTAGGGCCCGCGAGCGACGGGGAACGTGCGGCGCAGGTCCTCTTGCTGAGCTTGGGCAGAGGAATTGTGGTCGTTCACCCTCTGCGGACACCAGGCAGACCAGAGGATGGTCCCGTGGCGGAAGCGAGTGCACAGGATCCGGTAACAGCAGGGTTGCATCCTGGAGAGGGACGACCGGGAGGACACCGGCAGACAAGCACGCCGCAGACGGATCGGGACGCAAGCGCGGACACACAAGCGGACACGCTCGCGGACCCGGAGGCCGGCACAGCGGGGGGCCAGGACGGGAGCAGCAGGGCGATCTCGCTGCTCACCTCGCTGGTGTCGCAAACGGCGGTCCTGACGGCATTGGTTTTCTACTTTGGCTGGGTCTCCACCCGCGCGTCGTTCCGCTACTTCCACGTCGATACGAGCCTGTTGGAGTTCTCTCTGGTCGACTACATGGTGCGCGGGGTCCGACTGGCATATCCCTCCCTTCTGGCCCTCGGCTTGGTGACGTTCTTCTGTGTGTACGCACACCATCTCGTCCTGCAACACGCCGCAACCGCACCGGAGTTGGTACGGCAATGGGGGCGAGGGCTTGGACTGACGGGCATCGTGGCCGTGTGCCTCGGTCTCGCCGTCGTCGCAGCGCTGGACAGCGGGAGCGAGACGGAACCACCATGGGGCCCGTTGCTCATGGTCGTCGGGTTCGCAGCAATAGCCTACGGCCACTCACTTGGACCTCAGCAGTCTCCGGTCCACGGCCAACTGTGGCGGGACACGGCCATTGTGCTGGCCCTTCTCTCGCTCTTTGCGACGGCGGCGAGCTACGCGGAGATACTGGGCCGCCGTACGGCCGAAATCACCTTGAGCGAACTCCATGACGAGCCTGACGTCGTCATCTACAGCAAGGAGGACATCTTCCCGGAACGTACCCCCGGGATCAAAGTCGTCGAGCTGGCGAGACAGAAGGTAGCGGGCGACGACGCAGAGCCCCTATACCGCTATCGCATCACCGGCCTCAAAATGCTCATCAGATCCGGCAGCCGATGCTTCCTGATCCCCAAGGACTGGCGTCCCAAGGAAGGGTCCGTCATCATCCTGCCGAGTGACGCGTCAGACCTGGAGTTGCGGATGGAATTCCGGGCGCCCGCGAGGTGATGAGATCACCGGTGTGCGCCAGTACGCCGCGCCAGCACCCGACAGCGTCCGTCGAGCGCCCCACTGAGCCATGGATGGATACCACCTGCCCCTCGACTTCGACGCAGAACCCGGCGATCCACGGCTTGGTGCCGCCCTTGGCTGCATCCACAAGCGTGATGCCGACGATCGCCTCATGCCCCTCCTCAATCAGGATGAGGTCTGACAGCGTCACCTGCTCCGCGCCGTCCCTCGCAGGAAGCCGAGCCGTCGTGGTGATGACAGGGGAAGGAACAGAAGACCTCTGCGCAGAGGACGTGGCGGCAGGCAGTGCGAGGGTGCGGTGCGCCTTGCTGAGCGGCTCGTTCAGGTAGCGGATGGTCACGTCGGTCACGAGCACGTCGGCGGTGGCTGCCCGCAGAGAGAGGTGCAAGCGCACCGTGCCCATGGGCACGGGCCCGTCCGGCAGGCGGCACGGGTGAGAGGAGTCCGGCTCGGCGCTCTCAAGGCATGTGAGCCCCACCCATTGGTCTGCGGACGGCGCGCCGAGGCCGATGGCGAGAGTCTCTTGCGGGACCGGCGACATGCCGCCGCCGATGCTCAGCGGACCGCCCAAAACCACGGCAAGCGCGAGCAACAGCCAAAGAAGTCCCGTCCCGATCACCCCGATCAGGACGGTTCGGCGGCCAACCCTTCGCCTCAACCCCCGCCTTGGGGCTGCAACTCTCTGCCCCCGCGGCTCGCCCTCGGGTGTGTCTTCGGCCCCCATGCGCAGCACCATCCCGCATCCCGGGCGTCGGCGGCAACGTAGTCGGCCCATTGACGGCGTGGCCGTCGTTCTCAACACGTCCTTCCACGATCGCGCGCCCTCGTCGAACCTCCGCCCCCTGACCGCGTGCAACTGGAGCACGTCGCCCAGGAGCTCTACGACGAAGCGACCTCGCCTGACCTCGAGCCAGGCCGGATGCGGCAGTTCGCCACCCAGGCCAACGACAAGCCGCGAACTCGGCTGTCCGTAGGCCCGTTGAGACCGGGCTGGCGGACAACCCTCAACGCGCGCTTGCCGAAGTCGTCCCAGGTAGTACCCGGCCCCGGGGGAAAGAGAAGCCCCTCGGGGGCCTCCTGCACGGTGAGCGGGCTGCCTTCGTCACCCCTACGGGTGCCGGGACTGGGTCCAGTGGACGCGCTGGTCGCGGTCGTGGACGGGGTGCCATACGGGTGCGGAGGGGCCATGCTGGAGCAGGTCGGCCAGGGATGCGGCGAGGACGGGAATTTCGTGCAGGAAGGACCGCGCCAGCGCCCTGGCGGTCGCGCGCAGGGCGTCGATCCGGTTCTCGACACCGGCGGGCCCGGTGCCGTCCAGGACGAACAGGAGGCGGGGGAAGAGCGGGTAGTGCCCGGCGCCAGTCCTCCAGCTCGAGCGCCGACTCCTGGATGGTTGGCAGGCGGCGCCCCGGGAGCGTGGGCACGTAGCGGAAGAAGCGCTCGTACGCAGGCAGCTTCGCGGCGAGACGTTCGGGGCCCATGGTGCCCGGTCGACCTCCACGAAGGCCCGCAGCATCGACCCGCGCTCGCCGTCGGCTGGACCGCGTTGGTAGTACATCAGGGCGTCGGGGATGACGGCCTCCCTGCCACCGATGGGGTGGTGGATCTCGGGGATCCAGTCCAGCGGCCGGCACAGTTCGCCGTGGCGGCGGGCGTCCTCGAGGAAGAGGAGGGTGGTCTCGGTCACCGCTAGCGTGTGACCAACCTTCAGCCGTGCTGCGGTCGGATCGGACACCGTGCCCCGTGGCCGGCGTCTGCGCAACTCGGGCCATTCGGAGGCGAGTTGCGCGCCGTAGGGGGTGGGGAACCGCACGCGCAGCCGTCCGGCATGCGGCAGGGCGATGCGCTCAACCAGCCCCTCGCCGCGCAGTCGGGCTAGCCGGCGCCTTGTCTGCTCTATGCGCACCGACGGGCGCAGCAGTGCGAGATCAGGTGGCAACATCTGACCCCTGATAAACAGTCAGAGGGACCCAGCGGCGCCTTGTCCACCCTGTAGGGCGTACCGGTGAGAAGCAGCCCCGATGTGGTCAATGCGGCCCTCACGGAACAGGGTTCTCCGCGATGCCGTCGGCGTACGTGGCCTCGGCCGCCAGCACCGCCGATACCGAAGCGGTGGCCACCAGCTTGTCTGCCCGGCGTCGCGCGCGTGCCACCGCCGAGCAGATGCACCGGGTCGACCGGGAGAAATTCCGAGTCCGTCAGGTGAGCGGGTCTCTACGATCGTCAGACGATTCGCGCGAACTGTGCAAGGAGCAATCAGTGGGGGAAGTCGTACTTCATCCGGCAAGCGATCTGATCTCGAACAGCGAGGTTCCCGCCCTCATGGGGCAGATCCGGCCGCAGTGGCAGTCCAAGGGGTTGATCGAACGGGTCCGGCGTCTGCTGCCGGTGGACCCGAGCAGCGCCTGCCAGCGACTGCTGAACGCCGCCGTCCAGGACCTTCGCGAGAAGGTCCAGATCGCCGGTATCGACATCGCCTCCGAAGTCGCCGCAGCCCACAGGCTGCCGCCGATCAACAGGGGCAGCCGCGGCGCCGAGGACATCGAGAACTACTCCACCGCGAAGCTCATCGACCTGTCGTACCGGATGGGGCTGCTGAGCCGGCCCGAGTGGCGCAAGATGACCCGCGCCTACGACATCCGCCGCGACCTGGAGCACGAGGACGCGGAGTACGAGGCCGGCATCGAGGACTGCATCTACATCTTCAAGACCTGCATCGACGCGGTCCTCTCGCGCGACCCCATCACGCTCATCCACGTCTCGGAGGTCAAGCAGATCGTCCAGGCGTCGGGCCCCGTCGCTGCCGACCCCGATCTCCTGACCGACTACAAGCACGCCCCCGAGACCCGGCAGCTGGAGATCCTCAAGTTCCTGCTGAGCGTGGCTCTGGACGACTCGGAACCCGACCTGGTCCGCGAAAACTCCTACGTCCTCATCCAGGAAATCGATGCCTACACGGGCAACTCCGTACGCGTTGACCTGGCCACGTACCAGATGGACAAGGTCGGACGTACGCCGCTCACCGAGCTCCAGGTCCGCGTCGCCCACGCAGCCGGCATCCTGCCGTACTTCCGTAAGGCCCAGCGAGCCGCATTCTTCCGCAGCCAGCTTGAAGCCTTGGAGAAGATCGGCCACAGCTGGAGGGCCAATGCCTCCCACGGACCCGCCCTCCGGCTGTTCCCCGAATTCGGCGGGCTCGCGGCGGTTCCTGCCGACGTGCGGGTGCAGATCGTCCGCTGGATGACCCTGTGCTACATCGGCGAGCCGGGCGGCTACGGCACGATGCGGTCGCAAGGTCTTCTACAGCAACAGCGCCGCGCCTCTGATCGAGCAGATGTTCAAGGAAGACCGCGAGATCATCAGTGATGACGTCAGCGGCCTTCAGAAGGACCGTGGAGTGAAGCGGGCTTGCGCGGATGAGTACGTCGCCCGGCGCTTCCAGAGTCTCCTAGACCTGGTCGACGCCTGACATACGTCACGGGCGTCAGGGAGCCGACTCCCTGACGCCCCTGTCCGTACAGCCAGGCCTCCCCTGTTCCAGAGGCGTGTCCTCCGGCCGAGCCGGACTGCCTCTGCTCCGAAAGCGCGTCCTATTGACCTGACACTCCGTAGTCGGCTCACGGAACTTCGCCAGGCTCACAGAATTCCACCCTGGCCACTGTTCAAAAGGACGCCGGGAAAAGCGAAGCGCCACACCTTCTCACGCCAGGTCGAGCCTCTCGCGGGCTCCCGTCACCCAGCGCAGGACGCCGTTGGAGTCGGTGTTCTCGGCCAGCTCGGCAGCCTCCTTGAGGAGTGCCGCAGCCTCGTCCCGCCGGTTCTGCTCGACAGCGAACTCGGCGAGCATGATCAGATTTGCGGCCACCCCCGGCAGGAATCCGTGTTCGCGACGTAGACGGGTGGACTCCTCGAAGTGCGCTCGCGCCGCATCCAGCCGTCCAGCCATGTGCTCCGCGAAACCAAGGTGTCGAAGGGCGTAGGACATGGTCAGCCGGTCGTCGGCCTGGGTGGCGAGATCAAGAGCGTGCGTGAAGAAGGGCAGGGCAGTCTCCGTGTCATCGCGGACCACCTGATGGAACGTACCGGCCCAGAACAGTGCCTCCCCCTCCCCCCGTGCATCGCCGAGCCGCCTGTACAACTCTGCTGCGCGCTCGAACAGCTCCAGCTCCCGTGCGTCCTCGACCCGCTCCTCCAGGAAACGGGCATGGACAAGACGGCCACGGGCCAGGGCAAGGTCTGCCTCGACCGCATCGAGACCCTGGTCGGCGGTGGCCAGTGCACCAGTGTCGCCGCCGAAGACAGCGCGCTCGTAAAGGAGTTCAGCCTGCTCGATTCGCGTATCCGCAGTCATGCGGCGATCCTACGATCATCGGCATCTCCTGCGGTGATTAACTACAACGCCCCTCTGACAACGCCACAACCTGCGAGCCGCTTCCCGCTCCTCCTGGAATGCGTCCTCCGCGCCTAACGCTCAGTAGTCAGCGCACGGAACTTGCGCCAGATCCCACTTCGCCCCGTCACCACCCCTCAATGCGCCCGCGCGACCCACCAACTGGGCCCGCTCCAAGCCAACATGCCAGACCCCGATGAACAACGTCACAGCCACCCTCGACCAGCCGGTGCAGCACAAGGGCGACGGCCGTTCCGGCAGTCAGAAGCCGCCCCGGCTCACTCCGTCTGTGCAGGGCGTGCCGACATGTACGGCTTGGTGAACGCCGATTTGATGTGCTGCGCCACCGCGCGCTCCTCCGCACCCGGCTTCGCGCTGTACGTCAGCGTCGACACGTAACTGAAGGTGGCTGCACCCTTCTTGTCGGGGTTGCCGCCGCTCGTGGAGTTGGCCAGATACGAGGCCGCGTCCCAGCGCGGAGCAAGCATCAACAGCTTGCTTCCCAGATCGCTGGCCCACGGATGGGCTGATGGCCGGCTCGTAGACCGCGAATATCAGGTCCGTGGAGCCGCCAGGCAGGGGGGATCGTACGGCAGTCCGTGCATGTGTAGGCGCCACTGATTACGCGTGAGGGTGCTCGCACACGCCTTGCAGACCAAGTCAATGTCGAAGCTGGTCTCGGTGGGCCAAAGTCGAACGGTGCCGTCGTAGCTGTCGCTGACCAGGACGGGTGCGTTCGGGGCGAAGGACACGGTGTCGATGGTGCGGGTGTGGCCAGTGAGGGGCTCTCCGAAGGCCGCGGGCTTCGAGGGCTTGGACACGTCCCACAGCCTGAGCATGCTGTCGCCGCCGCCTGTAGCAAGGATGCGCTCGTCAGGGCTGAAGGCGACGGTCGCCACATCTCCGGTGGGTACATCCGTGGCGCCCGCGAAGGAGGGGACTCCTGCATCGGAAACGGTCCACAGGCGTATCCTCCCCTTGTCGCTGCCCGTGGCGATGAGGTTCCCTTTCGGGCTGAAGGCCATCGCTACGGCGTACTCGCCATCAGCCGAGATGCGATGCGTCCGGCCGACGAGATCGGGGTGCGCGGGATCCCTCACGTCCCAAAGGCTCACTTGCTTCTCTGGGCCGTTCAGTGCGGCAAGCAAATGCCCGTCCGGGCTGAATGCCAGCTGATCCATGTGGATCAGCCCTGCGCCACTTCGGGGAAGCCGCTTGACCAACTTCGTATGAGGCGGATCCGTCACATCCCAGATCCACGGACTGAGTTGGTCCCCGCCGGCCAGCAGGTGGCCGTCCGGGCTGAAGGCGAGTGATGTGAAGACGGCATCACGTGTCTTCGGCAGGGTTCCCACCAGTGCCGGATGGCGGAGATCTGCGATGTCCCAGAGCTCTACGCCGGTGGCTTTGCGAGCCACAGCCATCGCGTCTCCGCCTGAGTTCAAGGCGACGACCTGCGGCCATTCTTCTATTGGAGTGTCGCGCGAAGGGCGGTCGAACCGTCCGCTCTCCAAGATTTCTGGGTGCGCCACATTGCGGATGCTCCAGCGGCGAATCGCGCCGTCCCCACTCACCGTGACCATGGTTCGATCGGGGGCGAAGGATTCCACCATGACCAGGCCGGCATCACGGTTCATCACGGTCCTCGGCAGCTGCCACAGCAGGGGAGCCGGGTCCGCGCCGGCCGTGACGAGGCTGCCGTCGCTCGGCCGGAATGCCAGGGCATTGGCACCGATGAGATGCCCGCGCAAGGATTCCATCAGCGGTACGTCCTCCAGGTCGGCCAGATTCCAGATGCACACGTACTGAGCGGCGGTTGTGCTGGCAAGGGTGCGGCCATCCGGGCTGAAGGCGACATCCGTGGCTGCTGAGAACTGCTGCTGGAGGGGGCTGCCCAGCAAGGTCAGGCGACTCTTGTCAGATACATCCCACAGCCGAACGAACCCGTCGCCACCCGCACTCGCCAAGGTCTTCTCGTCCGGGCTGAAGGAGACGCCACCCTCCGCTTCGTAGACGTCGGATGCGGGAACATCTGTTGTGTGGCCGAGCGGCACGGGGGCTGAGGGATCGCGCATGTCCCACAGCTGCGCCGAGCCGTCGCTGCTACCACCCGCCAGATAGCGTCCCGTAGGGCTGAAGGCCACCGAGCTGATGGCCCAGACGTCAGGACTGGCAGGCGTCCGGCTCAGAAGGCGGGGCCGCCGCGGATCGCTGATGTCCCACGACTGGACCTGTTCGCCATTGGTGGCCTTGACCATGACTCGTCCGTCGTGGCTGATAGAGACTCCGACCGCCGCCGGCCCCACTGCCCGGCTGGTCGTGGGTGTGTGGCCGAGCTGACGTGGGTGCGCGGGATCGGCGACGTCGAAGAGCCGGACCGACCCGTCGTTGTTCGCCGTGGCCAGGAGTCCTCCCTCCGGGCTGAAGGCGACTGCGTTGACTGGACCGTCGTACGCGTCGCTCGCGGCGCGGCCAATCGGCTCGATTGCGTCGGAATCTGTGAATCGCCACAATTGCACCGAGCCGTCGTCGCTGCCGGCAGCGAGCAGGTCCCCGTCCGGGCTGAACCCCACGTCGTGGAAGGGCCCGCTCCCGCCGGCCAGCGGCCGCGACAAGGGTCTGCTGGCGTCCTCGATGAGCCGTGTCCGTAGGTCGGGATCGTCAGGCCTCATCCGGTGAGCCGTCAGATTGAGTTGGGCTGCCAGGGACGCCTGGCTGCTGCGCATACCCCCGGCTTCTGCCTTGACCTGGCTGAAGACGGCTTCATCGCGCTGTGCCTGCGCCCTGGAACGCTGCTGGAAAGCGAGGACGGCGGCTGTGGAGGCGATGAGTGCCAGGGCGGTGAGGACTGCGATCGCGGCGCGGCGAATCCGTGTTCCGCGCCGGGAATGGTGGATCGAGGCGCCGAGGAACGCCGAGGTGACCGGGCTGAAGTGGGTGTGGTGCGAGCGGTTCGCCCAAACGCGAACTGCCTCCAGGCGCTGGCCGCGATAGAGCATGCCGGAGTCGTGATGCGAACGCGTCCACGCAGCGGCGGATTCTTCGAGGTCCTGGTGGAGGAGATGGCCCGCACGGTCGGCCTCAATCCAGTCGCGCAGCCGCGGCCACGCCCCAAGCAGCGCCTCGTGGGTGATTTCGATGGTGTCCTGGTGCTGGGTCAGCAGACGCCCGTTGGTAAAAGCCGCAACGACGGTGGCCGGACCCGGGCCCATGTCGATCAAGTCGGCACGTGGCACTTGGCGGCGGGTGTCTTCGACTCCGTCGCCGATCTTCACGAGCCTCAAGAATATCGGGCGCGCGATCTTCTGCTCTTCCGGTTGCAGGCTGTGGAAGATCCTTTCGGCGGTCGTGGTGATGGCGCTGCGGATCCCGCCGGTCGCCTGGTAGCCCTCGACGGTCAGTACGTGGCCGTGCCGCTGCTGCCAGGTGGCACGCAGCGCATGCGCTAACAAGGGCAGCCGCCCGGCCTCGTAGCCCTGGGCCGGATCGCCTCTAGACAAGGGGCGCGTCGTCCCGCTGGCATGCACGCCCAGATCACGCAGCAGCAGTTCGACGAGGCCTGGTTCCACCTCCAGGCCGACGGCTCTGGCCGGGAACGTGATCGCCTCCCGCAACTCCGACTGCGTCATGGAACCGACTACCAACTGCCTCTCCTGCAGGGCGGAACGCAACTGGGGGTAGTCGGCGCACGGGGTGTAGAAGTCCGACCGCAAGCCCAGCACAACCAGTGCCATCGGCCCGGCCCCGTCTGGCTGGGAGCGGGCGAGGCCAGTCAGTACGTCGAGGAAATCCCGCCGTTCCTGCTCACTCCCACAGAGGGTGAACAGCTCCTCCAATTGGTCCACGACCAGCACGAGGCGTCTGCCTGACTGGCCGGCGCCTGCGATCGCCGCGTGCAGGACGGCCACGCACTTCTGCGAGCCGATGCTGAGTGCCGCGTACGCGTTCTGCGGGTTCACTCCGACAGCTTGGGCGAGGTGCGCGAACAATGCTGTTGATGGATGGGCGGTGGGGGTCAGGTGGACCCGGGGCCAGCGGGCCGATTCCGCCGCGGGCAACGCACCACGTGCCAGCGCGGGCAGCAGACCGGCGCGCAGAATGGAGGACTTGCCCGCCCCGGAGGGGGCAACGACGACGAGGGCCCCGCCGTACCGCAGACGCTCGTCGAGGCGGACGAGCAGGTCCGCCGTCACCGCGTCGCGACCGAAGAACCAGGAGGACTGGTCCTCGGCGAAGGCCGCCAATCCCGGATAGGGGCACTCCGCGGTGGGGGTGGGGGCCGTGGCCCGGCGTGCCCGTCGCACGCCGGTTTCGTAGTGCACATGGAGATCGCGCTCGGCGATGTACTGATCCCGGCCAGCCTGGTAGATCCGTGCGCTGTCCGACGCGCGAGCGTCCAGACCGCCCGGTTCACCGTCGGACGAGACGTCTTCGGGCGCACTCATCGCTCGGTGATGTGCTGGTCCCGGCCGGCCTGGTACACCCTCCCGCTACCAGAGGCCTCCGCCCTCATCACCAAGGAACCGACTGTGGACCGCTCATCGGCCGTGAGCAGGGGCGTGAGATGGGTGTCCAGCAACTGGCGCAGCTCAACAGCTATCGCCGGATTGGCCCGAAGCAGCGTCTGAAGCCGTAACTGCCAGTCCGCCGCCAGCGCCTGCTCCGTCTGGTTCTCTCCAGCCGCTCGAGCGGCCACCACCTGCGCACGAGTTTCAGCCAGTTCCGCATCAACGGTGTCCGCCTGCTCGGGCCGTGCCCGACGCCACAGCGCCGTCATCCCCATCCGGGCCCCCTCCCAGGCATCGTGGGCCATGGCCCCGACCAGAGCGGTCCCTGCGGCCAGTGCAATCGGATCCATGGCACGTCCCCTTCACGCCCGTATCCCACGGCTCACGCTACCGGCGCACGTCAGACAAGGCGCCCTTTGCGCTGGAATGACCTTCAAGGGCGGTTGATCACGCTATGGGGCGGATCGATGCCGCTTTCTCTCGTGCGACGTTGTGGAGGCGGAAGTAGGTGCGGGTGATGCGAGACTGGCGCTGACAGTCTTGGATATCAACGCTGAGGAGTACCTCCGGGCAGTAGTCGTGCTGGGCTCCAGCTCGAGGCGGTCGGTTGCTTCGAGTGAAGTTCGGACGACCTGACTGCCGGGCGCGATGCAGGCCCGGCATAGCTCGCTCAGCGCCCTGCCGCCGCGCTGCGAAAGGGCTCGACAACCGTGCAGGTATGGGGGATAGGCGCGGAAGCGACGAACGCGGTCCTCGCCAAGTACGAGAAGCGCCGATCGACTGCCGATGTTCGCGAGATGTGTGTCCAGGGGCACGGTCCGGCTCCACGGCAACTGGCGACGTACCGCGCGCAGTCCGGCGAAGCCGGCCAGTCTGATGGCATCCGCGTCGTCGGGGCGGGTTCGAGCATGTGCCTCCACACCGCTGAAGTGCGCGATGCGCTCGTGCTGTGCGGCGATCCAGGACACGTCGAGGGCGGTGGTGTTCCACCACACCGCGAGCGCGCCGGCCGGCCGCAGTACCCGCAGCGCTTCGGGCACGGAGCGGTTGGTGTCGGTCCACTGCCACGCCTGCGCGTACGTGATCAGGTCGAGACAACCGTCGTGCAGGGGAAGGGCGTTGCCGTCGGCCCGCACCATCGCAAGATCCGGGTGGTCGACGCGGAACTGCGCCGCCATACCCTCGCCTGGTTCGATGCCGAGTACTTCGGCGCCACGCTCCCGCAACAAGGCGGTGGCGATCCCGGTCCCCGCGCCGACATCTGCCACCCGGGCGCCCGCCAGGGGGCGCGCGAGGAACTCCTCGATCGTGTCCAGCACGGAGGATGGATAGGAGGGTCGATTCTCGGCATACCGCGCGGCGGCCTTGTCGAAGGAGTGGGCACGGGAAACAGTGGCCATCCCTCTCTTCGGAGGGAATCCCCGCCTTTAGGCGGGGAGGGAATCCGATCTCAGGACTGCTCTGCCCGCAGGTTACGAGGGACGTTTTTGCTGCTCGATGTACTGACGGACGATCGACAGCGGAGCCCCGCCACATGATCCGGCGAAGTAGGAGCCAGACCAGAACCGGCCGTGCAGGATGAAGCGGTTGACGCGGCCGGTGAACTCCTGGCGCAGGTAGCGCGAGGACACGCCCTTGAGCGAGTTGACCAGGTTCGAGAGGGCGACCTTGGGCGGGTAGTGCACCAGCAGGTGCACATGGTCGCCCTCCCCGTTGAACTCGGTCAGGTCCGCGCCGAAGTCGGTGCACACGTTCCGCATGATCTCCTCGCAGCGCGTCAGCATCTCGTCGTTGAAGACCTCACGCCGGTACTTGGTCACGAAAACCAAGTGGACATGAAGGTTGTAGACGACGTGACGGCCCCGGCGGATATCGGTATTTGGTTCCCAGCGCGGTGACATGAACCAAGCGTAGTATGATCGACGGACTCGACCGGAAGGGGGTGGGCTGGATGATCCGTGCGTACACGTTCCTCATGCGGCCCACCGTGGGCCAGGCCGCTGCGCTCGCCGTGATGCTGGCCGATCACTGCTCCCTCTACAACGGAGCCTTGCAGGAACGCCGTGACGCCTACCGGCACACGTCGAAGACGAGCATCAAATACGGCCAGCAGTCCGCACAGCTCAAGGACATCCGGGCTTTCGACCCGGAGCGTCAGGGCCGCTGGTCCTTCTCCAGCCAGCAGGCGACACTTCGCCGTCTGGACAAGGCGTTCGCCGCGTTCTTCCGCCGGATCAAGTCCGGCGATACGCCGGGCTACCCGCGCTTTCGGGGTGTGAACTGGTTCGACACGGTGGACTTCCCCAAGGACGGGGACGGCTGCCGCTGGGATGCCACCCCGCACGACCCCGTCACCCGCGTCCGGCTCCAGGGTGTCGGGCACGTCAAGGTCAACCAGCACCGGCCGGTGGTCGGCAAGGTCAAGACCGTGTCCGTCAAGCGCGAGGGCCGCAGGTGGTACGTCGTCATCACCGCCGAGCAGCCCCGGCCCGAGCCGCTGCCCAAGACCGGCAGCGTGGTCGGCATCGACCTCGGCATCGCCTCGTTCCTGACCACGTCCAACGGCGTACACGTCGCCAACCCGCGCCACGCCCGCAAGGCTGCCGCCAAGCTGGAGGCCGCACAGCAAGCCTTGTCGCGCTTCCCCCGGCGGAAGGCCAAGGACCGCACCCGCAACCATCAGCGGGCCGTAGAGCGCGTCGCGGCCCTGCACGGCAAGGTGCGACGTCAGCGCCTCGACCACGCACACAAGACCGCGCACGCCCTGGTCGCCGAGCACGATTTTATCGCGCACGAAGACCTCAAGATCCGCAACATGAGCAAGACCGTCACACCGAAGCCCGACCCCGACAAGCCGGGCGCGTTCCTGCCCAACGGGGCCGCCGCCAAGACAGGTCTGAACCGCTCGATCGCTGACGCCGGTTGGGGGGTGTTCCTGACGATCCTGCACGCCAAGGCTGAAAGCGCCGGACGAGACGTGATCGCCGTGGACCCCCGCAACACCTCCCGCCAGTGCCCCGAATGCGGGCACACCGCGAAGGAGAACCGGCCCACACAGGAGAAGTTCCACTGCATCTCGTGCGACCACCGGGCGCACGCCGACGTCGTGGGAGCAACCAACGTTCTACGGGCCGGGCTGGTCCGTCGCGACGCCAACCCGGCATAGCGAGAAGCCACCCCGTTTACGGGGTGGAGGAGTCACTGCCGCATCCTCGCACGAGCCTCTGGTCACTCCTACGCGGCTTGCGTGCAGGAAGTGGCGGTGCCGGGTTCGTTCAGCCAGGCGTCGACGGCTCACTGTCGTCCTTCGTTACGGCTTCACTCGCGGGCAAGGAGGGCGGGGGGCCTTTCATCGGTGAAATACTCCGCCGCGCGCGATTGACGTTTCAGTGGCGGTGTCCGTTCTGCATGCGGGCGTCGTCGTGCTCGTGTTCAGTGCCGTCGGGTGCCCCGCCCATCATCCGCAGCATGGCGGTGCCGCCGGTGCGCCAGAACCGTACGAGCAGCACCGCGGCCAGCAGGAGGAAGGCGATGTTGAGCCAGGTCGTGTAGTTCCAGGTGATGCCTTCGTCCGGGATCGTGGCGTCGGCCTGGTCGGGGATCAGCCCCAGGCCGCCGAAGAGGAACTCGACGACGTACCCGGCGACCGCCATCGCGGCGAAGAAGGTGACCAGGAGGAAGGCGGCCATCCGGGCGCCGTAGTACTTCCGGTAGATGTTCAGGATCGGCAGGATCAGCAGGTCCGCGTAGATGAAGGCGATCACGCCGCCGAAGCTGATGCCGCTCTTCCAGAGCACGACCGCAAGTGGCACGTTGCCGATGGAGCACACGAAGGTGGCGATCGCGACGAGCGGTCCGATGAGGGGGCCGACCAGCTTGGCGGCGAGCGGATGGTCCTCCAGGAAGAAGCCGCGCCAGAAGTCGTCCGGCACCCACGCGGCGATCGCGCCCGCGATCAGCAGCCCGGCGACCAGGTCGCGCAGGATCGCGGCCCACTCCATGACGAAAATGTGCGCCACGGACGTGAATCCGTCCCGTGAGAACAGCCTGCGCAGGAAGCTGCCCGTCCCTCCCACCGACATGTCCATCGCCGCGTGGCCTTCCATGGAGCCGGCCAGGCCGTGGTCGGCCTGTTCGCGGGCCGTGTGGAGGAGTTGTTGGCGCAGGAAGAGCCGGAACAGCACGGCGAGTACGACGATCATGATCGGCCCGCCGGTGAACTCCGCGGCGGTGAACTGCCAGCCCATCAACAGGGCCATGATGATGCCGAGTTCGATGACCAGGTTGGTGGAGGCGATCTCGAAGGCCATCGCCGCGGTGAAGTCGGCGCCCTTGCGGAACAGCGAGCGGGCGAGGGCCACGGCCGCGTAGGAGCAGGAGGACGAGGCGGCGCCGAGCCCGGCGGACAGGGCGAGCGTGCGCGGGCGGTCGTCGCCGAGCAGCCGTACGACCGTGGAGCGGCGCACCACCGCCTGTACGACGGCGGAGAGCGCGAAGCCGAGGATCAGCGCCCAAGTGACCTCCCAGGTCATTGACCCGGCAATGGACAACGCGTGTCCGATCGCAGCCATGGACCCACCCCTTCCCGAGGTGTTTCTGCTGTCGGCGGAGACCCTACCCACAGGGGGTATACCTTGCGGGCCCTCGGCGTGCCTACGCTTGAGCCAGAAGGGGCTCATGGGATTGAAGTGTCGGTCCGCTGAGTGAGCCGGTGATGCAAGGGGCGTCGTCACGAGGGGCACGCTCGTGGGCGGGTTGTCGTGCGTCCGCGCCCCGCCGGTTGCTCGCTCCCCGCCTGCCGCTTGCGGTGCCGGCGCCGTCCGCACTGCCGGGCGACGGTCATCGTCCAGCCATTTCGGGCAACTACCTGGCTGGTTTCTCGTGCGCGGCGGTCTGCGGGTGCGCCGTCGACGCGATGCCGCACGACCCTCAAGGGCGCGAGGAATGCCTCGGGTGTGCCGCTTTCCATGTGGCCGAAGGGCACCTGGAAGAGGTGGATCTGTCCGGCGTGGACTTCGTCCTGTACAACCAGTTCCCCTCTCATCCGACCGCGGGCAACTGGAAGGTCGGCTTCGTCGTCGAGGACGGGGCCGGCGATGCGCTGGAGCGCATCGTGTCCGGGAATGAGGGCGGCGCGTTCGGCGAGCTCTCGCAGTTCTTCGGCGAGAACCTGGGCGTGGAGCGGGCGAGCATCGCCCTCACGGACGGGGAGGCGCCCCGGCTGAGCGTCGACGGGAGGACGCAGCTCGCATTCGAGCCGCTGCGCGGGCCCGACGGAGGACCGACGAAGGTGAAGAACGCGATGTTCGGATTCGCGCCCGAGTTCACCATCGGCACCACCACCGGCGGCTCGCAGGCGTTCGGGTTGACATTCGAGCCCGCGTACGGCGAAGTGTCCGAGTACACGTTCTCCAGGGAAGCGGCCGAGGGCGCGCCCGCCGGGCGCGGGTAGCGGCACAGGACGCCGCCTCGTCGCACCGGGCCGGCGCGGGAGGAGGCGGGGGACGTCTCCTCCCGCGCCACCGACGGGACTCCTGGCAACGAACGGTGTTCCCCAACGCGTCCGGGGACGTCGGCATGGCCTGGCGGGATGAGCGACAGCCGGTCAGGGTGCCGCACCCAGCATCTGGTCCATCGACGGACCCGACATCTGCAGGCCCGGCAGCAGCCAGTCCTGGAACGGCGCCATCACGGCCAGCACGAGGAAGGCGACACCCACTGCCCAGCTGAGCCAGGGGCCGCCTCGCCACAGCTTCTCCAGGAAGATCACCGCCGCCAGTCCCGCCATCGCCGCCACATTCATCACGCCGAGCGGGATCAGCACGATCATCAGCCCCCAGCAGCAGCCGACGCAGTAGAGCCCGTGGTGCGCGCCCACCCGCAGATCCTTCGCCCACGGCCGGAACCGCGCGTAGCGCAGCAGCTGGAACATCGGGCTGCGGCAGTGCCGCAGACAGACCCGCTTCAGCGGTCCGAACTGCTGAACTCCCGCGAGCAGAAAGGCGCCCGCACCGATCCAGCGTCCGGCCTCGGGGTGATCGTCGACCAGGTGACCGGTCGCTGCCAGGGCCCCGTACACGAGCAGCCCGAACCCGGCCCAGGCCAGCAGATAGCCGCCGACGAACTCCGTCAGGCGCAGCGCACGTACGCGGCCCGCGGTGCTGCGGTTGATCGCCTGCACCCAGGTCAGAGCCACGGGTGCCAGGGACGGCAGCATCATTGCCGCCATCATGACCACCCACAGGAGGAGGAAGAGCGGAAGCGCCAGGCCCATGGTTCCCGGCTCCATCCCCATGCCGCGGGACTGCGTGGCCGTGAGCACCCACGCCAGAGCGGCGATCAGGGTCAGCAGGCACCAGCCGAGTGCCAGATCACGCCTCGGTAGCAGGACCCCCGGCCGGGTGGGCTCCGGCGGGGCGAGCCGGAGATGCGGCATGCCATGCCTCCCAGGGACACCCACCGCTGCGGTGGCCGCGGCGAGCATTCCGAAGACATCTCCAGCAGAGCACAGAATCGAAGGCTTCAAAAGCGCAGGGCCGGGACACGGGACGCAGCCCTCATGGCAGCGAGCGGGCCGACCCGGTGCGTCGACGACCGCGCAGGGTGGCGACCCATGGCGACCCGCCAGTTGAGGCTTTCTCGGCATTCCGGCGTGCGACGGGCCGACGCGTTCTCTGGGCGACGGCCTGGTTGCAGTTCGTGTGGGTGCCGGGGGCCGCTCAGCCCCTCCCGCCTCGAAGGGCACTTCGCTTTCCCGTCGGTGAGGCGCACCCTGGAAGTGACGCCACTCCGTGTCCTGGGAAAGGAGGTGCGAGATGGCTGAGCAGACCGCCAGCAGCCCGCCCTGGCGCGTGGTCGGCGACTGGTTCGACACCTGCAAGTGCGCCATACCGTGCCCGTGCACATTCGCCCAGCCCCCCACCGAGGGCGATTGCGAGGGCGTGCTCGCCTGGCACATACGCGAGGGACGGTTCGGGGATGTCCGGCTCGACGATCTGAATGTCCTGATGCTCGCGTCCTTCACCGGCAACGTGTGGACCGGCGAACACACGGACCCGTATGCCGCCGTCTTCGTCGACGAACGCGCCGACGACCAGCAGCGTGCCGCGCTCGGCGCGATCTTCGGCGGCGAGGCCGGTGGCTGGCCGCAGCAGTTCGTCGAGGTCTTCGGCCCCGAGATGCGCGGCATGGACGTTGCTCCGATCACCGTCGAGGTCGACGATGACCTGGGGACGTGGCGCGCCGAGATCCCCGGCCGGGTCACCGCCCGTGCCGAAGCCCTCACCGGTCCCACCACGCCCGAGGGGGCGCGGGTCCAGCTCCACAACGCCCCCGGTGCCGAGGTCGGCCCGGGGCAGGTGGCCACCTGGGGCCGGGCCACCACCGACGAGGCCGACGCCTTCGGCTTCAGCTGGAGGCGCAGCGGCAAGTCCAGCAAGTATTTCCCCTTCGAATGGAGCGGCCCCGACTGACGTGTGATCGCCCGGGCCTCAGCGTGGTTGGTCATCAGGGTCTGGACGGCGACAGCTTCTCCCAGCCATGGCGGAACGCGATGAACCTCTGATCCGCTTGGCGCTGTCTCGTCAGAGATTTGCCCTGGCCTGGCGGCGGCGGAACTCGTCGCAGGGCGTACGGTCGAACACGAAACGGCTGTGGACGATGTTTCTGTCGCGGACCGTGACGCACTGAGCAGTGGGCGCGCTCATCGCCGGGATCGTTTCCGTGTCGTACATGAGCAGACCCGTTCTGCCGTCCCTGAACGCGGCGATCATCTCCGCCTTGATCAGGAACCCTCCGGCGAACGGCTCAGGAATTTCCCGGTACGCGGCAGAGCCGTTGAGCCGCCCGGCCGGGGCGTCGCTTACGACGCCGTCGGCGATGTAGCGCATCGCCAGTCGGCGTCCTTGCCGGTCCAGGCGCGGTGATGTGCCAGCGCAATCTGCAGTGCTGGGCTGGTCATGGTGTCTCCCCGATGCTGATTGTGACAACACTGGAGTCCCGGATCTTCCGATGGTGGCCACTGACTGGGAGGCAGTCGAACGATGGCATACGACAAGGACCTGGCAGACCGCATCCGCGAGGCGCTGTCGGGCGAGACGCAGGTCCGCGAGGTGGGGATGTTCGGCGGCCTCACGTTCATGGTCAACGACAGGATGATGGCCACGGCCAACACCCATGGACAGCTCATGGTCCGCTGCGATCCCGAGCGTGTCGAAGAATTGCTCGGGCGTGATGGAGCGGACTGGCCGGAGATGCGCGGCCGCAGGATGAGCAAGGGCTGGATCGTGGTCGACACCTACGGTACGGAGTCGGAGGAAGCCTTCAAGTCCTGGATTGAGGAAGCCCTTGGCTACAACAGGAAGGTCAGCGGCAGTGGCGGCTGACGGCGGTACTGGGGTATCGCTTCCCGTCGACGGTTTCCTGTCCCGATGCGCGGCCCGTGGGCCAACTGACGGCCACTCAGAAGGAAGCACCTGACTGAGGCTGAGCTCGGCCGACGGGGCGGTTGAGCGACCCATGGGGTGGCGTCGGCCCACGCTGCTCAACTGGTGCCGGCCTGGCGGGTGCGGCAGCTGGGCGCAGAAGGATCGAGTGGGAGGTCGAGCCAGACCCGGTCGCGTAGTTCGATGCCGTCGATGAGGGTGCTGGGCTCGTAGCCGGTGCGGGGGGTGAAGGCGTTCCGTTCGATCGCTTGCATGCGGAATCCCAGTCGCTGGTAGAAGCGCAGGTTGCCGATGTCGGCCGCGGCGGTGGCGACCAGCAGGCATCTGCCCGACTCGCGGCAGACCAGATCGATCGCACAGCGCATCAGACGTCTGCCCACACCGGTGCGCTGAAGGTCTTTCCGCACGGCCATGTTCTTGATTTCGAGGGTGCCAGCGCGGTCGGATGCCACCAGTTGGAGGTGACCGATCGCATCCGTTCCGCGCAATGCGACGAGCACGCGCCCGTCCTCGATGTAGGAGTCGAGTTGCGTGGGTGAGTCCTCGGCCAGTTCGAGCAGTGGCCTGAGCTTCTCCCGCGAGCCGTCGTACTGCACCACGCACACACCGTCAGGGGTTTCGGCCCATGGCCCTCGCACCGTGTGGACCACATGGTCGGCAACCGACGCATCAGGGCGCGCCGCGGCTCCACTCAGTGGAACTTGCTTCACCAGAACGGCACGGGTGTACAGCAGGTGGAATCCCCGCCGCTGTACATTCTGCTGGGACTTGGAGCCCGGTTGGGTGGTCACGACGGCGATGTCGCAGCCGGCGGCAGCGGCGTCGGCGAGCCGCGCCGAGAGCAGGGCCGTCTGGACGCCGCGTCGGCGGTGCGCGGGGGCGGTCGCCGCACCTGTGAGCTGTGCGACGCCGTCCGACAATCGGAGGCTGCCGCCCCCGGCGACGGTGCCGTCGCACAGGGCGATGTAGTGCACCACACCGGCTGTGGCGAAGTCCCGCTCGGCGTTGGCGAGTACCTGACGCGGGAACTCCTCGTGCGTGGGAATCCCCTGGTCGTCGGGGTGAGAGAAACCCTCGGCCACGACATCAAGCCACGCATCGAACTCGTCGTCGCGGCTCACCCGGACCTCGATTCCAGGCGGCGCCACCCGCTCGTGCGCGCCGTTGAGGGCAAGCCCGAGCACGTTCTCGAACGAGGTCGGCCGGTATCCGCGATCCGTGAGCAGGGCGCCGACCGCCGGGTCGGCCAACGTGGACACCTCGGCCTGTAGGGGAGCACCGCGGTCGGCGAAGGCACGCTCGACGTCGTCGAGCACAGCAGAGTCGGGCACGCCGTCGAATCCGAGGCCGGCGATCTTGTTGAAGGGTGAGCCGTCCTCGGCGAACGTGGCGACTGCGCCGGCCACCCGCATCACGAAACCGCCATCGTCTCCCCGGCGCAGGCAGGCGGCCTCGGTCGCCGCGGCCATCAGCTGAGCCTCCACGTGTTCGATGCGCTGCGCCACGGCGACATCACAGAAGAGCGGCAACCGATTCATGTCCGCCCGCACCCCATTTCCACGCTCAGGGTTCGAGGCTAGCCTCTGTCCCCCGATCCGCAGCGGCCGAGATTCTTACGGTTTTGGGATCGGGCCGACAGGACGCCGGGCCCGGTCTCGGAGCTTCCCGGCGGCCAGTTCCACTCCCGACTCGGCGGCAGCACACTCCGGGCACCGCTGAGCGGAGTCGGGGGTGTTGTCTACGAGGCGCGCCCGGCACCGCACGGCCTGGGGCTGAGCCGTTGCGGGAGCGGTTGGGACGGCCCACCGCTCCCGCAACGGCGATGGGCTCTATACAGCGGTTCGGCCGGCGTCGGCGGCGACGGTGGCGCCGGTGAGGTAGGCGGACCGGTCCATGGCCAGGAAGAGGATCACTTCGGCGATCTCGCGCGGTGTGGCGAGCCGGCCCAGGACGGTGGTCTTGGCGAACTGTTCGGCGCCCTCCTCGCCCACCGTGTCGGTACGGGTCGGGCCGGGGGCGACGGCGTTCACGCGGACCCCGGCCGGGCTGAACTCGGCCGCCCACGTGCGGGTCAGTGACTCCAGGGCCGCCTTGGTCGCGCTGTAGACGGACAGCCCGGGCATGCCGATCCGGGCGGCCATGGTGCTGACGTTGACGATGCTGCCGGCGCCCTTGGCGACCATGGCGGGGGCCAGGGCCGCGGTGAGGAAGTACGGCGCGCGGATGTTGGCCGCGAGAGCGGTGTCCAAGGTGTCGACGTCCTGCTCCACGGTCGGCGCGCCGGGGAAGATCGCCGCGTTGTTGACCAGGACGTTCACGTCACCTGCCGCCTCGGCCAGGCGCCGGAGCGACGCCAGGTCCGTGAGGTCGGCCGCGACGAATCGGGCCCGCCCCCCGGCGTCCGTGATCGACCGCAGGTCGCCGCGCCGCGCCCGGCGTCGCGGCCGGAGACGACGATTTCGGCGCCCTGCGCGGCCAGCAGCCGGGCCGTCTCGCTGCCGATGCCACCAGTCGCGCCGGTGACGAGGGCGCACTTGTTGCTGAGTTCCATGCCTGGGTCTTTCCAGAGGTTGTGCCCGTGGAATGGGATGCGCGACCCACAATGGCTACGAAAAATGGGTTGTCCAATCCAAAAACTGTGAGCCTGTACGACCATGGGGACCCTGGCGGAGACAGGACGGCCCGAGCGGAAACTGACCCGCAAGGGCCAGGAGACTCGACACCGGATCGTCGCGGCGGCCGCGCAGCTCATGTACGAGCGCGGCGTGACCGAGGCGACCCTCGAAGACGTACGGTCCGCGGCCGGCGTCAGCGGCTCGCAGATCTACCACTACTTCGCGGACAAGCAGGCACTGCTGCTGGCAGTGATCGAGCACCAGACCGAGGCCGTGCTGGACCGGCAGCAGTCCCTCTTTGCCGACCTGGACACCCTCGAGGGCCTACGACGCTGGCGGGACGCCCTCGTCGAATACCAGCTGCGCCTGCAGTGCCGCGGCGGCTGCCCGATCGGCTCCCTCGGCAGCGAGGTCGCGCAGACAAACCCGGAGGCCCGGCTTGCCGCGGCCACCGGCTTCCTGCGCTGGGAGGCCGCCATCCGCTCCGGCCTGCAGGCCGTGCATGACCGCGGCGACCTCGACGGCGATCCCGAAGAACTCGCCCTCGCCACCCTCGCCGCACTCCAGGGCGGCCTCCTCCTCACCCAACTGCAGCGCCAGGTCCGGCCGTTGGAAGTGGCCCTCGACGCGATGCTCGCCCACATCGCATCGCACATGAGACGCCCTTGACGCTGTCGTCGGCGTCAGCGACAACCGCTGAGTCCCGCGGCGGTCACATCGAGTCCACGGTGCTCGACAGGACGGAGCGGCGGGGGACTCTGCCGCGCCCGAACGAGTGGGGGAGCGCGCCATGGGCCGCTACCACGAGACGATCGGCGCGGGGCCAGGATTCCTGATATCCGGGAACATGCGAGATCGGTCGAATTGATGACGTATGAGGGACAAAGCGCGACAAACGGAGATCCACGCGAGAAGCTGCGGCTGGACCCGTCCCCGTTCCGGGACGGCCTGCCGTCTGACGTGAAGGAGCCCGCCGTGACCGCTGCGAACCCCGACGACGCGTACCGCTTCGACGACCTCACCGCCGTGTTCATCAACTGCACGCTCAAGCCCTCTCCGCAGCTCAGCCACACCCAGGGCCTGATCGACAAGAGCGCGGAGACCATGATGTCGCGCGGCGTCACCACGTCCGAGATCCGGGCCGTCGACCACGACATCGCCCCGGGCGTATTTCCGGACATGACCGAGCACGGCTTCGCCAGGGACGAGTGGCCCGCACTGTACGAACGCGTCATGGCCGCGGACATCCTGGTGCTCGCCGGACCGATCTGGCTCGGCGACAACAGCTCGGTCACCAAGCACGTCATCGAGCGGCTCTACAGCTGCTCCGGACGGCTCAACCCCGAAGGCCAGTACGCTTATTACGGCCGTGTCGGCGGCTGTCTGATCACCGGCAACGAGGACGGCGTGAAGCACTGCGCGATGAACATCCTCTACAGCCTCCAGCACCTCGGCTACACGATCCCGCCGCAGGCAGACGCCGGCTGGATCGGCCCGGCGGGCCCCGGCCCCTCCTACCTGGACCCCGGCTCGGGCGGCCCGGAGAACGACTTCACCAACCGCAACACCACCTTCATGACCTGGAACCTGATGCACCTGGCGGCCATGCTTAAGCGCGCCAAGGGCTTCCCCGCCCACGGCAACCAACGCTCGGAGTGGGACGCGGGCTGCCGCTTCGACGCGCCCAACCCCGACTACCGGTGAGCCTGAGCTTCTCCCGCGGATACTCGCCAAACGAAGGGAGTCAGCGGCGCCCGACCACCCTGTGCCGTGATGTCGCGGACAACGACGATCCGGCACATCGCAGTGGCCGAGGACTTATGAAGGAGTCGCGGCCGGCTTTGCATGCTGGGGCCGGCACCGGGCCAGCGGCCTTGAGGGCGTGGCGGGGTGGTGAGGCCTTGCTGTGAGCGGGTTGGTGGCGTGCTGGGTTCCTTCGGTCACAGGCCGGTCGCCGGTGGGCGGGGGCGTCTGCGTGCCTGGTGTGAACGGGTGGTGGGTTGTGGGGGGTTGGCGAGGGGTGGTGGATCTGGGCAGAGGGCTTGGCGCAGCTGGATGACGCCGGCTGCGAGGTCGCTGACGTCTGTGTCGGTGGGTTCGAGGAGGAGGGCGTCGAGGTGGTGTTCGGCTGCCTGGCAGGCCCAGTCGGCCTGCTGGTGCTGGTTGTCCCGCAGGAGCTGCCGGGCTTCTTGCAGGGCTGTCGTGGCGGCCGTGGTCAGCAGCTGGGTGTGGGGGGTGGCCGGTGCGGGTGGTGTCTTGAAGGCGTTGAGGAGGGCTTCGGGGGTGGGCAGGAGGACACCGGTCAGTGGTGAGGCGATGGCCGTGAGGACGCCTGCTGCGGCGGTGGGCACGAGGAGGGGCGCGCAGGCGACCGCAGTTGCGGCGGTGACGAAGGGCAGCAGCGCGCGTGACATGCGCCAGACGCCGCGAAGGGCGCGCTGCCACAGGTGTGCCGTGGCCGGTGAGGGCGGGTCTGAGCGGGCGGCGGCCTGCACGCGTTCGCCGATGACGGCGAGTGCGTCCGCGGCCTGGCGCAGACTGCCGGGATGCTCGCGCGCGCGGTGGAGGTGCATGGTGGCCCGGGTGATCTGGTTGAGGAGTCCTTCGAAGGTGGGCGGCGGGGGAGTGGTGTAGCCGGTGCGCACGAGGAGCGCCGGAACGGCTATCCACAGGGCGCTGCTGATCTGTTGCGAAGGGCAAAACGGTGGCCGGTCCTCGTCCCCGGCGCCGGCGTGCCGCTCCAGGAGTGTGGTCAGGGCGTGGGCGCTGGCCACCAGCCCCTGGGCGGCGGCGAGATGAGAGTCCCCGGCCGTGATGGTGTCGCCACCGCTGAAGCAGGAGAAGACGCGTTCACGCCATCCGAGGAAGTCGCTGTAGGCGTCGAGGAGCTGCTGCGGTAACGGCTGCTGCGGCTGCACGCTGTCCCCCCCGGATAGGTGTGCGCCTTTAGTGTCCGGGGCGCAGACCTGCTCGTACAGCGGTGGGTCGGCCAAGGAGACGAAAGGTCCCACGGCGGTGCCCCTGCGCGCAGGCCAGCCTGCTAGGGCGTGTTTCAGAAGTGGATCTTGATGTGGCAAGATCCACTTCATGGCGAGGCATGACCTGACGAGTGCGCAGTGGGCGAAACTGGAGCCGCTGCTCCCGCTCGGGAAGAAGCCTGGACGGCTACCGGTGCACACCAAGCGGCAGTTGATAGACGGCATACGCTGGCGCACTCGCGCTGGTGCTCCCTGGCGGGACGTGCCCGAGCGGTACGGCCCGTGGGAGACGGTCTACGGCCTCTTCCGGCGTTGGCAGCGCGACGGCACCTGGCACCGCATCTTCGAGCGACTGCAGGCCCGGGCCGACGCCGAGGGACTGATCACCTGGGACGTCTCGGTGGACTCGACCATCGCCCGCGCCCACCAGCACGCGGCCGGTGCCCGCAAAAAGGGGAGCTGCAGGTCGAGCCGCCAGGAGGCGTCTTCACCGAGCCCGACGACCACGGCCTCGGACGCTCCCGGGGCGGGCTGACGACCAAGCTCCATCTGGCGGTCGAGCAGGCCCAGAAGCCGATGTCGCTGGTCATCACGGCCGGGCAGCGCGGCGACTCCCCGCAGTTCCAGGTGGTCCTGGAGCGGATCCGGGTGCCCAGGCTCGGGCCGGGCCGCCCGCGCACCCGGCCGGCCAAGGTTCGCGCCGACAAGGCGTACGGCTCCCGCGCGAACCGCGCCTACCTGCGCAAGCGCGGTATCCGCTGCACGATCCCGGAGAAGCGCGACCAGATCGCCAACCGCAAGAAACGCGGTTCCCACGGTGGCCGGCCGCCGAAATTCGACACGGCCGACTACAAAGAGCGCCACGCGGTGGAGTGCGGCATCAATCGCCTGAAGCGCCACCGCGCAGTCGCCACGAGATACGACAAGCTCGCCGTCCGCTACGAAGCCACCGTGCTGGTCGCAGCCATCAACGAATGGTTGTGACGCACAGGTGACCGCCCGGCATCATGGATTCCATGGACACGCCGAGCGCAGACTGGATCACCATCGCAGCCTACGAAAACCTGCCCGGCTGCCTCCGGCCGATGGCGGCCGCGCGCGTTTGACTGCGCGACCGCGGTATCGACTGGATGCCCTTTGAACAGGACGAAATCCGCTGGGGACTTGCCTGCGGCATCGGTCCTGACGGCCACTGGCACGGCTGGTTCGACATCCGCACTCGGGCCGACGCACTACGGCGGCTCGGACTGCATCCCGACCAACCCACCGCCAAAGTCATCGGCCCATCCCCGCCCGGCTGGTGGCATGCCGCCGCCGAACGCAACACTCATTAGGACCTCAGAAGATCACTTCTGAAACGCACCCTAACAAAAGCGTTTGATCATGTGACTGTCGGCTTGCCTGCTCGTTGGTCCGGTCGTGGGGAAGGGGTCTGCTGCACGATCGGGTGACATCTGAACTGGCGTGGTTGTCCCGGTCGGAGCGGACTCCTGTTGAGCGTGGTTGTCTGCTCTTGCGGGCATGCTGTGGGCACGGAGCCGTGGAGCAGACGAGGCCCGTGTCTGCGGTGTCGCCACCGCGTGCCGAATGCCTGGAGTCCCAGCGCGTCGGAGGGCTGTGGTGACTGCATATGTCACGGAGCGGCCGTCGCAGAGGGCCGGGCGGAATGCCCGGTGAGGTTCTCCGGCCGCAGGAGCGTGTCCAGTTGGTCGGCGGTGAGGAGGCCGGCCTCGGCGGCGAGGTCCTTGACGGGGCGGCCGGTGGCCAGGGCCTGGTGGGCGAGGGTGGTGGAGGCTGCGTAGCCGATGTGCGGGGCGAGTGCGGTGACCAGTCCGATGGAGCGGTGGACGCTGTCGTGCAGGTGTTCGCGGTTGGCGGTGATGCCGGGGACGCAGCGGGTTGCGAGGGTGTCGCACGCGGCGCGCAGGTGGGTCAGGGAGCGCAGCAGGCTGTAGGCGATGACGGGTTCGAAGGCGTTGAGCTGGAGCTGTCCGGCTTCGGCGGCCATGGTGACGGTCAGGTCGTTGCCGATGACCTCGAAGGCGACCTGGTTGACGACCTCGGGGATCACTGGGTTGACCTTGCCGGGCATGATGCTCGAACCGGCCTGCACCGGCGGCAGGTTGATCTCGCCGAGCCCGGCGGTGGGGTCGGAGGAGGTCAGGCGCAGGTCGTTGCAGGTTTTGGAGAGCTTCACGGCGACCCGCTTGAGGACGCCGGAGAGCTGGACGAAGGCCCCGCAGTCCTGGGTGGCCTCGATGAAGTCGTGCGCGGGGCGGACGCCTTCACTGCTGATGTCGGCGAGGTATGCACAGGCGAGTTCGCCGTAGCGGGGGTGGCCGTTGATGCCCGTACCGATCGCTGTGCCGCCGAGATTGGACTCCAACAGCAGGGCCGCGGCTTCGACGAGGCGTTGGCGGTCTTCCTCGATCATGACGGCGTACGACGTGAACTCCTGGCCCAGCGTCATGGGTACGGCGTCCTGGAGCTGAGTGCGGCCCATCTTCAGTACGTCGCTGAACTCGGCCGCCTTCTCGGTGAACGCCGTGGCCAGTGCCCCCAGCGAGTCGCCGAGCCGGCGCAGTGAGGTGACCAGGGTGAGGCGTACGGCGGTGGGGTAGACGTCGTTGGTGCTCTGGCCGAGGTTGATGTGGTCCAGGGGGTGGATCACGTCGTAGAAGCCGCGGGGGTGGCCGAGCATCTCCAGAGCCCGGTTGGCGATGACTTCGTTGGCGTTCATGTTCGTCGAGGTGCCGGCACCGCCCTGGACGGGTCGACGACGAACTGCTGGTGCAGCTGCCCTTCGCGGATCTCCTCGCACGCGCGGATGATCGCCCCGGCGATGTCCGGGGGCAGCAGGCCGAGTTCACGGTTGGCCTGCGAGGCGGCCTGCTTGACCGCGGCCAGTGCCGCGATCAGGTCGGGGAACTGGGCGATGGTCGACCCGGTGATCGCGAAGTTCTCCACGGCACGCACGGTGTGCACGCCGTAGTAGGCGTCGGCCGGGACCTCCTTGTCGCCGACCATGTCGTGCGTGTGGCCTGAGCCATCTGGTGCTCCTCGTTCTCGCGGCACCTCTTGACAGGCCACCGCCTCCGGCCCCAGTGTTACCGGCCAACACGCAGAACGCAATATATTGCATATGGCAGGAGTTTCATGGACACCGCTCACCCCCGCCCCACCAGCACAGACGCCCCACCAACCTTCTGGCGGCGATGTCTGCGGATGCCGATCGGCATCCAGTCGATCATCGCCGTAGGTCTCGGCGCCCTCATCGGATCCTTCGCCCCGTCCGCGGGCGAGCAGATGAAGATCCTCGGCGACGTGTTCCTGAACCTGGTGCAGGTCGTCGTCCTGCCCCTGGTCTTCCCGCTCATCGTGCTGGGCATCGCCCGCATGGAGTCGGTCAAGAAGGTCGGGCGGATCGCCGGCAAGGCGATTCTCTACTTCGAGCTCGTCACCACCGTGATCCTGCTGATCGCGGTGGGCCTGGCCAAGCTCACGGGCATCGGCAAGGGTGCCCCCGTCCACGGGGCCGACGCCAAGGACCTCGACGGCCTGAGCCAGGGCATCGACTTCCACGAGCTGGTCCTGCATGCCGTACCGAAGAACATCTTCGCCGCGTTCGGCGAGGGCAACCTGCTCGGTGCGATCGTCTTCGCCCTCCTCGTGGGCGTCGCCATGGCCGCGATCGGCGAGAAGTCCGCGCCCTTCGCCGACGTCCTGGAGTCCGTCGCCGCGGTGATGTTCAAGGTCGTCGGCTACGTCATCAGGGTCGCGCCTCTGGGTGTGCTCGGCTTCATCTCCTACGATGTCGCGTACTACGGCTTCGGCAACCTGCGCAGCCTGCTGGGCTTCATCGCGGTCGTCTACGCGGGCCTGGTCATCGTCGTGGGCGTGCTCTTCCCGCTGATCGCCGCGATCTACCGCATCCGGTACGTCGAACTGCTCAGGTCCGTCGGCGGGTTGGCCGGCATCGCCTTCATCACCCGCAGCTCGGAGTCGGTCCTGGCCCCGCTGATGGGCAAGCTGGAGGCCTTCGGCCTCAGCCGCTCCACGACCTCCTTCGTCGTCCCCCTCGGCTACTCCTTCAACACCGACGGCTCCGTCCTCTACCAGGCCGCCGCCCTGGTCTTCCTCGCCAACGCCTACGGCGCCGACACCTCCCTGCCCGCCCTGCTCCTGATGGTCGGCGTCCTGGTGATCCTCTCCAAGGGCATGGCCGGCGTCGCCTCCGCGTCCATCGTCGTCCTGATCGCCGCGGGCAACTCCATCGGCCTGCCCGCCGAGGGCATCGCCCTGCTCCTCGGCGTGGACTTCATCGTCGACATGGCCCGCACCGGCGTGAACGTCATCGGCAACTCGCTGGCGGCAGCCGTGGTCGACAGCTCCGAGAAGCGGCGCGAGGCCAAGCGCAGCTGCCGCGCAACCACCCCGGCCGAGCCCGAGCCTACGGCCCTGGAGAAGGAACCCGCACAGTGACCAGCGGCCCCCGCACGGCCACCGGCGAGATCATCGGCATCCTCGGCGGTATGGGCCCGGCCGCGACCGCCGACTTCTACGCCAAGCTCGTCGCGACCACCCCCGGCACCAGCGACCAGGACCACCTCCGTACGGTCATCTGGTCCGACCCCACCATCCCCGACCGCACCGAGGCCCTACTGGGCGACGGCCCCGATCCCACGCCCTGGCTCCTGCACGGCGGCCGCGTCCTGCGCGAGGCCGGTGCCACCGTCATCGCCATCCCCTGCAACACCGCACACGCTTTCGTCCCGCGCATCGCCGACCATGTGGGCCTGCCCATCGTCCACATGATCGGCGAGGCCGCCCGGCATCTCACCACCCTGCGCCCACGTATCCACACCGTTGGACTGCTGGCCACCACGGGCACCGTCCGCGCCGGCCTCTACCAGGAGCGGCTGGAGAGCTTCGGCATCCGCCTCGCGCTCCCCGACGCCGCCGCCCAGGACGCCGAGGTCATGGCCGCCATCCACGCGGTGAAGGCGGGCACCCGCGACGACACGGCGACCGCGCTCCTGACCCGCTCCGCACAACGCCTGACGGAACAAGGCGCGCAGACGGTGATCGCCGGCTGCACGGAGATCCCCCTCGGCCTGCCCGCCGACGCCGTGGAGGTTCCCCTCGTCGACCCGGCGCTCATCCTGGCCCGGGCTCTCGTCTGCCGGGCCAGGGCTGCGGGCACAGCAGAACAGGACGACGGAGGAGCGATGTACTGTACGCAATATGTCACTTGACCGCCCTGTCTCTCGCCGTCTCCTCAGTGACGAGGTGTTCGAGCGGCTGCGCGACTCCATCGTGCGGGGCGAACTCGTCCCCGGCGAGAAGGTCAAGGACGGCGAGCTCGCCGAGCGCCTCGGACTCAGCCGAACGCCGGTGCGGGAGGCACTCGCCCGGCTCGCCGACATCGGCCTGATCGAAGCGAAACCCGGCGTTTACACTCGCATCACCACGCTCAACCGGCGCGACGTCGAAAAGACCCTTGCCGTCCTGCGCTCCCTCGACCAGCTGGCCGTCGAGACAGCAGTACCGGTGATGACCGAGCAGGACCGGGACCGCATGCGCGAGGCCAACCGTGACTTCGAACAGGCCGTCGCCGCCAACGACACAGCCGCCGCGCTCGCCGCCGACGACCGCTTCCATGCCGTGCCCATCACGGCCGCCGACAACCCCGTACTCAGCCGGATCGTCGAGCAACTCCACCCGCAGATCCACCGCATCCTCTACCGCAAGTTCTCCACCCTGCTCGGCGGCCGCAACACCATCGAGCACCACGACGAACTCATCACCGTCTGCGCCGGCGGCGACGCCCGCGCCGCCGCCGAACTATCCGGCCACCACTGGTCCGAACTCGGCGGCCACATCAACGAACTCTTCGACACCAACCAGTTCGCCGAAGCGGCGATCGGCTGAAACGCCGACGTCGGCGCGACGTGGCCGCCGCACCCCACGACATGCTTCGCGCCGAGTGCTCGAAGCACTACCAGGACAACCGCGCGCCACAACGAGAAGCCACCGCTCTGGACAACAAAGAGCCCCCGGATCCATGACCCGTGCACGGTAGAGCGTTTCCGCGGTAGGGGTGTCGCCGGCCTTCTCCCGCTGCAGCGCTGCGGACAGCGGGGCCTGGCTGGCCGGTGTCGGCGGCCTGACGGTACAGCGCTTCGGCGCCGTCAAGGTCGCCGGCCCGCTGGCGCAGCCCGGCCAGGTCGAGCAGGGCCTGGGTGTGGCCGGCCGCGACGGCCCGGTTGCACAGTGCCGGCGATGACAGCGCTTCGACCGTCGCCGGAACGGCGGCCGACGACACCAACAATGCGTCCCGCAGCGGTGCCGGCTCGTCCACCGGCGGTCTGGATTCCTCGGACGACGTCTCCGGCTCGTCTTCGTCGGGCGGCACACAGCAGGCGCCTGCCGGGGCCACCGCCCAGTGCAGCGACGGCACCTACAGCTACTCCGCCCACCGCCGGGGTACCTGCTCGCATCACGGTGGCGTAGCCGTCTGGCTTGCCGACGTGCCTTCGTAGAGGAGGCGTTGCCATGATCGGTCTGGCATTCAGCCTCGTCAGAATGATGATGTGGGCCATGTGTGCCTGCATCGACCTCGTGTTCGCCCTGTGCACCGTGGGCAAGGTCGACCCGAAGACGCGCCGATTCTTCTGACAGACATCATCCCCGGCTCCCTCAAGGTCCGTGAGGAGGTGGCGCCTTGCTGCTGCGGCAGGGTGCTGCATTTGACGAACGAGAGCCCCGGCTGGACGGGGGAGACCGGCCGGGACTGTGGGTGGTGACCTGCGGAGGGCGGTCGTCTCTCGGCGAAGGGCTCCATGGGGCTTGAGCCGGACGATCGTCCCCATGGGCTGGAGGTGAGGCCCGGGGACGCTGTCCCCTCCGCTAGCCACGTACGGGTGAACGGCCAACGGTGCTTGGTTGTTGCGCTGTTGAGGCTGGACACGGTGTGGGCTGAGGCACGCGGTTGGGGGGAGGGTGGGTTGGTCGACCGTAGCGGGGACTGTAAAAAGAACGGTGTAACTCCTGATCATGGAGGATGCACTGATGACCAGTAACAACGCGGCTGAGGACGAGAGTTCGAAGGTGGCTGCCCCGCAGTCTTCGAAAGCGGTCGATGACCAGCTGATCGAGGAGTTGGTGGGCCGTGCTCAGGCCGAAGGACTGCAGCTGACCGGTGAGGGCGGCCTGCTGCAGCAGCTCACGAAGCGGCTCCTGGAGTCTGCTCTGGAGGGCGAGGTCACCGATCACCTCGGCTATGACCGACGTGATCCGGCGGGCAAGAACGGCGGCAACTCCCGCAACGGAACCCGCTCCAAAACAGTGCTGACCGAGGTCGGACCGGTGGAGATCGCCGTGCCCCGCGACCGGGACGGATCGTTCGAGCCGAAGATCGTGAAGAAGAGGCAGCGGCGTCTGACTGGCGTCGACGAGATGGTCATCTCACTCGCCGCGAAGGGACTGACGACCGGTGAGGTCCAAGCCCACCTGGCCGAGGTCTATGGCACCGACGTCTCCCGCCAGACGATCTCGACCATCACCGACAAGGTCCTCGAGGGCATGGCCGACTGGCAAAACCGTCCCCTCGACCCGCGGTCTATCCGGTCATCTTCATCGATGCCATCCACGTGAAGATCCGCGAGGGTGCGGTCGCCAAACGTCCCATCTATGTGGCTCTGGCCGTCACCACGGAGGGCCGCCGGGAGATCCTGGTTCTGTGGGCCGGTGACGGCGGCGAGGGCGCCAAGCACTGGCTCCACATTCTCACCGAGATCAAGAACCGCGACGTGGGCCTCGTCCTCGAAGACGACGTAAGCTCCCAGCGCCGCCGCAGTCATTCCACCTGCGGCCACACGTCCTTCTTCCACAGTCCCACCGCGCCCTCGTCGCGTTCCATGGCGCGGCGGGCGGGAGACTGCCAGGACCAGCCGTGCCGGTGCAGCAGCCGCCACACCGCCGCCATCGAGCAGTCGATCTGGAACTTGAAGGCGATCAGCGCTCTGATCCGGGTCAGGGTCCACCGCTGGTCTTCCCAGCCGTGCTCGGCGGGGCCGAGGGCCAGCTCTTTCTCCAACTCGGTGAACTGGCCGTCGGAGAGCTTGGGAAGTTTCGCCGGCCCCGTGGAGGCCAGGGCGTCCATCCCGCCCTCCCGAAAGGCACGACGCCAGCGTTCCACCGACCGCTCACTCACCCGCAGATCCTTCGCGATCACCGCGGTTCTCTCGCCGCCCATGAACCGCTCGCCGGCCTCGTACCGGATCCGCTCGCGTAACCGCCGCCGCTCCGCGGTCAGCCCGCCGCCCTGCGCGTACCGCATACCACCGGCCTACCGCAGGGATCAGCACACGTCACCCCCGACAACACTCCTATGAGATCAGTAACCACATACGAAGTGGGCCCCGGCCCGGACGAGTGCGACGGTGGGGTGCGTTCACGGTCCGCCAGCGGGCCTGGACGGACTCGATGAGCTTGAACACCATGGCGAGGGCGGCGGTGCGGGAGCCGGCGCCGCGGGTGATCTTGGTCCGCAGCCAGACGGTGGCGAACGTGGACTCGATGGGGTTCGTGGTGCGCAGGTGGATCCAGTGCTCGGCGGGGAGGTCGTAGAACGCCATCAACTCGGCCTGGTCGTCGGTGATCTTCTTGACGGCCTTGGGGTACTTCGCGCCGCAGAGTGGGCGAACGTCTAAAATTCCGTCGCCGCAGGTCAGGCCTGATGGTGTGCGACGCCCTAAAACGCGGCAGCCCCGAATCCCAAACGCGTTTGCAGCGTTTTCGCATCTCATGACGTGTGCACAGGACCCAGTGGAGTACCCGAATTCAGGGCACCGTGTGCACACGGCCGGGGGATGGTCTCCGGCCCAGCGAACGCTGGAGGTGCGGTCCGCCGTCCACTCACCACCCATCTCAGTGAATCCCAGGGCGTCCTTGGCCCTGTGGGGCGGCGCGGGTCAGAGGCCGGGGGAGTATACGTTCACCAGCCTGTCAGACGTCGGGCCCTCACCCATGTTTGGAGCTGTAATGAGGTGTATCCGCCTGGCCGTCGTGTGGTCGGCCGCGCTTGTGACGATCGCTGCCGCGAGTGGCTGTTCCAGCGGTGGCGGTGGTTCCTCGTCATCAGCGACGCCGTCGAACACGGCCACGAGCGGCGCGCCGAGCCAGAGCGCCAGTCCGCCCCCATCGTCGAGCAGCGCGTCGGCCGGTGCGCAGGCCATGGTGAAGACCGCCTCTGCCGGAAAGCTCGGCACCATTCTGGTCGACGGGAAGGGCCGTACCCTCTACCTGTTCGAGGCGGACAAGTCGACGACCTCGACCTGCGACGGGGCGTGCGCCACCGCCTGGCCGCCGCTGCTGACCTCCGGGTCGCCCTCGGTCGGCGGCTCGGCGAAGTCCAGCCTGCTGGGCACGTCGAAGCGGTCCGACGGCACGACGCAGGTCACCTACCACGGGCACCCGCTCTACGGGTACGCGGGAGACTCCACGCCGGGCGACACGAACGGCCAGGCTCTCAACCAGTTCGGTGCCGAGTGGTACGTACTCGACGCCGGCGGCAACAAGGTTGACCTGAGCTGACCGGCGACGACCGCGTGAGGAGGCAGCCGACGTGACGATGAGGACCGGTCACCGAGCCCCCCGGCGGTACTCTCCCGCGCAGGCCGCCGCCCTCGCGCTGGGTGCCGTCCTGCCAGTGGCCGTGGCGGTGGCGATCTGGGTGACCGGCCGGCACCACAGCCCCCAGTACACGACGGGCCTGTTCGGCGCCCACGGCGCCGCGGCGGTCACCCTCAAGGCCCGCCTGGGCAGCGCCCTGTTCGGCCTCGCGCTCGTCCAGCTTCTGCTGGCCCTGTGGATGTACGGGCGACTCCGCGGCCTCGCAGCCGCGCCCCGCAGGGTCCGCACCTCGCACCGAGTGGTGGGATGGGCCGCCTTCCTGCTGTCGGCGCCCATCGCCTACCACTGCGTCCGCACCTACGGCGTGGAGACCACGAGCACCCGGGTCTTCCTGCACTCGGTTGCCGGCTGCGCGCTGTATGGAGCGTTCGTCGCCAAGGTACTGGTGGTGCGCAGCCGTCGCCTGCCCAGCTGGATGCTCCCGGCCGCCGGAAGCGCCCTGTTCGGCGCCATCGGGGTGCTGTGGTACTCGGCCGCGCTGTGGGCCCTCAACGGATTCGCCGCTCCCGGCCTGTAGTCACGGCCAGGGCGGTGACGACGAGGACGAACGAACACACACCGCGGCTGCCGTCGCCGGGGATCGCGTTGGGCTGGATCTCGATCCGCCCGTTGAGGCTGGTGGCGAGGTGGTAGACGCCCCGGTAATCGCTGTCGCGCTCAGTGAACACCAGCCCGAGGCAGTCGCTGACAAGCCGGGCCAGTCGCCGGCGGCGTGGGTGCTGGTGCCGTAGGCGTGGTGGTCGGTCATGGTGCACCAGACCCTATGCCGCGGCGGAGGCGGGGCGCTCGACCAGTTGGCCGCGTTCGCAGCGGGCCCCCGGCACGGACTCCTTCCGTCTCGCACAGACCCGGTGGCTTCGTAATCGAGAACGGACACCACTTATCGACGAGTTTGGGCAGCACTTGTTGATCGCAGAGCCTCGAAATGTCGATGAGAACTGGCACCGGTCGGTCGCCTCCCCGCCGTAGCCATGACCAGTCTTGATCATGTGTGGGCTCTTGCCGCAGGATTGCCGGATGGCGACTTTAGAGCTGGTGTGGGACATGGACGGCACGCTGCTGGATTCCACTGTGGTGGTGCCGGCGGCCTTCGTTGCTGCGGTGCGAGAGCTCGGCGGGCCCAGTGTGGGCCCCGAAGAGGTGGTCGCCTCCTACTCCCGCGGAACGCCCGAGGTGATCTTGGCTCACCTGGTCGGACGTGAACTCGCGCTGGACGAGACCGAGGTGTACTACCGCAAGCTGAAGGACGTCGAGGTCGCTCCTTACCCGGGGGTGGCCCATGTGCTGGGCGCCCTTCGGGAAAGCGGCCGTGCTGTGGCGGTGTTCACTGGTGCCAGCAGTCGTGCTGGAGCGATGCTGCTGAGGGCCGCGGGTCTCGACGTCGACGTACTCATCGGCGGAGACCACGTGCAGCGGCCCAAGCCGGCCGGCGACGGCCTGGTCCTTGCCGCTGAGCAACTCGGCGTCGCACCAGCTGATCTGGCCTATATCGGAGACTCCCCACTCGACTTGCGTGCTGCCGCCGCCGCGGGAAGTGTCAGTGCCGCTGCCGCGTGGGGACACCAGTACGACGGTGCGGAACCGTCCGACGCCACCTTGACCAGGCCGGAGGAGGCATTGGGGCTGCTCGCAGGTGACCACGACGGTGAACGTCCCGCGGCCGGAGCCGTCTGATTCAGCCTCGAGGGTGTCGTCGTTGTAGTAGCGGCGTTGGTCGGCCAGCCATACTCCGAGTGGATATCCGCCGATGCCCGGCCGGTCGGCCGGCACGGTGTAGGTGTAGGGCACGCGCAGTTCGCTGGCCGGTCTCGCGTAGCCAGTGGGTGGCGGCTTCGATACCGCGTCGCCAGTAGGCGTTTTCGGGGTCGATGACGCGCAGTCGCACGAACCGGGCGAGGGTTGCGGGGTCGCGTTCTTCGCTGAACCGCAGCAGTCCCGCGGCCGCCGCACTGACCGCGGCCGCCTCGCCGCCCGAGGCAGCGTCCTGGTCCTCGAACCTCGCTGCTCCACTGGCCTGTTCACTGTCTTCGGCATGGTCGGGGCGGCTGTTGCGGATGCGGGGATCGGCGAGTGCCTCGATGGTTTCCGTGTCGTGTGCACGCAGGGCGGTCAAGATTTTCGCGAGGGTCTCGTAGGCGCTGGAGGTCAGCATCTCGTCCGGGCTCTCGTCCGGGCCGAGGAAGACGGGCACGACCAGGGAGGCGATCTTTCCCTCGCCGGGGTGCATGCGCAGTGCCCGTCCGACCATCTGCACGATGTCGACCATGGAGCCGCGGGCATCGCAGAAGAAGACGGCATCGCACTGTGCGGTGTCGACGCCTTCTCCGAGGACCTTCACCGAGCTCAACACCCGTAGCGCGGCCGGGATATCAGGGTGCTCGCCGGTGATGAAGTCGGAGGCGAATGTGTCCAGCATCTGGCGGCGGTGGGCGGGGGAGTGCTCCCCGTACAGCCACTGAGCCCACACCCGCTGCGACGGCGGGAACCGCTGAGGATCCGTCTCCCGCAATTCCGCCGCGACGCCGGGAATCCCGGCGGCCATCGCCTCGGCCTCGCTGACCCGGCTGTGGAAGGCGAGAACACGGCGCAGCCGTTCGTCGGCGGCCGCGGTCAGCAGGCCGGTCTGCATAGCGGCCAGGCGCGCCCCGCGCACCTTGTCGGAGCCTGCCAGGCCGGCTGCCAGGGCCGCGTACAGCTCGGGGTCGCGGATGTCGATGCACACCACCTGATACGGCGCCACGATCTGGCGCCGGATGGCCTCCGACAATTTCAGTTTGTAGGCGACCGGCCCGAAGACGGGGCTGTCCTCGTCCATGCTGGCCACCAGCCGCGGCCCGGCCCCGTCCGCCTCCCACACCCGCGCGGTGGCGGTCATGTACAAACGCCGCACCGCCGGAATCCGCGCCTGATCGTGCACCACCGCCCACGGCTTGCCTGCATCCCCGCTCGTGCGGTGCGCCTCGTCCACCACCATCAAGTCCCACACCGCCAGCCCGCCTTCATGGGCTCGCTGCAAGACCCCCAGGCCCACCGCGGCATACGTGGCGAACACCGTCACCTGCTCCAGATCCCGCACCCACGCCACCAGCTCGTCCGCGGCGGTCGTGCACGGGATGCCCTCGCTCTCGGGCGCCCGCAGCGAGCACACTCCGACCATCGCACCGTGCCGGCCGCCCTGGCGCCACGCGGCGGCGGTCTGGGTCAGCAGATCCAGCGTCGGTACCAGGACGAGCAGGCGCCGCGCGGCCAGCCGGTGTGCGGACTCGACGGCGATCAGAGTCTTTCCGGAGCCGGTTGCAGCCACGACCTGCGTCCTCAGGCCATGCGGCGGAATACGGCCACCGGGGGGAGTTTGGAGATACCTCACCACGCTGTCCGTTGCCTCGAGTTGGTGCGGGCGCAGCGTCATGGGAGCCATGAAATCCTCGAAAACAAGCGGTGGGCGACGACTTCCGTACGTAATTGTGCCCGGCAGAGCATTCTGAGGCTGGGGTGCTCAGGACAGGGAAGTGGCCGGACTGGACGACAGCCTGGCCCAACACGCGCACGCGGTTGCGCAGACCGTACGGGAAACACTGGGGGAGTGGCGCACCCGGCCGCCCGCATCCAACGAGGCGGCCCTGAGTGAACTGGTCGCCTACGTGGCCCGGGACATCGCCCCCAGCCCGTAGCGCGCACTGCGCGGCCCTGCGCACCAACGTCTACAGGGCCTTGCGTGCCTGTAGGATCCGCGACTTCGTACGCACTGGTTCCTGCGGAAACGCCGGAATCCGGGCTTCATGCGCACTGGTTGGGCCGCTTGGCCGTGCGCATTCTTCTCCGAGTGGTGTGTGCTGTGGTCACGGTGCGTTGTCGCCAGGGTGGTGCGGATGCAGTGGCCCGGCCCACCGGCGAGTTGAGTGCGTCTGGGTCGGCGTGGCTGAAGACCGCGCCGTGGTCAGAGGTCTTTGGTCCCACGGGGTCGGGTCACGCCAGGTCGGGGTGGCTTCGCCGGTGAGCGGTTGGGCTGGACGACGAACCGCGTGGCGTGATCGGTGCGTTTGCGGGCCCAGTCGGCGAGCTGGCCAGCGTATCCGCCGTCGTCCCACGCCAGGGTGATCCTGCGGTGCAGTGAGCGGAGCCGGGTAAGCCGCGGTATCCCGGCGTCGCGGTCCTGCACGCTCGAGGCGGTGGCCAGCACCACCAGCAGCAAGCCCAGGCAGTCCACGGCCACGTGCCCTTTGCGGCCCGCCGCCTTCTTCGCGCGGTCCCGGCCTTGTCCGTCGGCGCCGATCGTGTCGGCGGGCCGCAGGGACTGCGAGTTGACGATCATCGCCGTCGGCGTGCGGTTGCAGGCGTACACTGCTGGGTAAATAGGCTTTTAATTGTTTTAAATGGGCAATTCGGGCTGAAGTGTCGTCAGAACCGTCGGATCCGGCGTCCGATCTGCCCGGGAGGTCCGCAGCGAGTGGCCGTCGGCCGCCTTGGGAGGCGCGGGCGGATCACACAGGCGCCAGGAGGAAGACTTCTCGATGACCCGGCCCGATGACCCGCGCACGGCGGCGGCCCGGGTGTTCGCCGAGGGCGGCGCGTTCGGCGAGCTTCTGGCAGGGATCGACTGGGCGGCGACGCCGCTCGGGCCCCCCGTCTCCTGGCCGGGGCCACTGGTGGACACGCTGCGCCTCATGCTCACCTCTGAGCATGGGATGGCTCTGTACTGGGGGGCTGAATTCACCACGCTGTACAACCTGGGCTCCACACCCATTGTCGGCGCCAAACACCCCTGGGCGCTCGGCAGGCCCTATAAGGAGGTGTTCCCCGAGGTCTGGGCCCACCCCGTGAGCTCCCACTTCCACTATGTGACCGACACCCGCAGGCCCCTGCTGGTCCCGGATGAGCTGCTCATCATGGAGCGCCATGGCTTTTTGGAGCAGTGCTACTTCGACTCCGCCTTCCAGCCCGTGCTGCTGGATGACGGCACCGCCGGCGGCGTGCTGCAGATCCTCACCGAGACCACCGGCCGGGTACTGGGCGAGCGCCGACTGCGCCTGCTGAGCGAGACCGGCACGCGCACGGCCGGGCTGCCCACTCCGGGCGAGGTCGCCCGCGTGGTCGCCGAGGTGGCGGGCTCCTACCCCGACGAGATCCCGTTTCTGGGCCTGTACCTGGCCTCCGAGCCAGGGATGCAGCGGCCGGCGGCCTCCACCGGGCTCCGGTCGGCGCCCGAGACCGTCTCGCTGAGTGCGGCCGACGGGCCGGAGGCGGCGGCCCGGCTGGCGCAGGTGGTCGCCGACGGTGCCCCGGCCACGCTGCCGGCCGCCGCGTTCACCGGCGGCAGCATGGCCGGGCAGCACGCCGCGGCCTCCCGGCTCCCGGTCGAGCAGGCGCTGGCCCTTCCGCTGCACTGCGCGGGCCAGGTGGAGGGCGTGCTGGTGGTGGGCGTCAACCCCTGCTTCCCCCCGGCCGGGGCCTACCACGACTTCCTGGAGGTGCTCGCCTCGGCTGTGGCCGGGGCGCTGTCGGCCGCGCTCGCGCACGAAGAGCAGCGCAGGCGGGCGGAGGCGTTGGCCGAGCTCGACCGGGCCAAGACCACCTTCTTCGCCAACGTCAGCCACGAGTTCCGCACCCCGCTCACCCTGCTCCTGGGCCCGCTCCAGCAGGCCCTGGCCGACGAGGACCGGCCCGAGCGGCGCGAGCAGCTGGAGCTGGCCGAGCGCGGCGCCCTGCGCCTGCTGAAGCAGGTCAACACCCTCCTGGACGTCGCCCGGGCCGAGGCCGGGCAGATGCGCCCGGCCCTCGAGCCGGTCGACCTCGCCGGTGCCACGGCGGAGCTGGCCGGGGTGTTCCGGTCCGCGTTCGAGGCGGCCGGGCTGACGCTGGAGGTGGACTGCCCGCCGCTGCCCAAGCCGGTGTCCCTGGACCGGGAGATGTGGGAGAAGATCATCCTCAACCTGCTCAGCAACGCCCTGAAGTTCACCTTCACCGGCGGCGCCCAGGTGCGGGTGACCGCGGCCGGCGACTGGGCCAGGCTGACCGTGACCGACACCGGCACCGGCATCCCCGCGGACGAGCTGCCGCGCCTGTTCGAGCGCTTCCACCGGGTCCGCGGCGCCCGCTCCCGCTCCCACGAGGGCAGCGGCCTCGGCCTGGTGCTGGTTAAGGACCTGGTGGAAGCGCACGGCGGCACGGTCGGCGTGGACAGCCGCCTCGGCCAGGGCACCACCGTCACCGTGGATCTCCCCTTCGCCGCCGCCCAGCGGCCCCGCCCGGCCCGATCCCCCGGGGAGATCCCCAGGGAAGGCGGAGGCGGCCGGCCCGGCCGCGCCGCGGCCTATGTGGACGAGGCGCTGGGCTGGCTGGCGGCCGACCCCGTCCCCGCTGCGGCCACCTCCGCGGCACGCACCCCGCACACCCCCGCGACCCACGATGCCCTCCACGGCCCCAGCCCGCACGAAACTGACCGCCCCCACCGGGCCCGCCTGCTGGTCGTCGACGACAACGCCGACATGCGCGCCTACCTCACCCAGCTCCTGCAGCCCGACTACGACGTGCTGCTCGCCGCCGACGGCCGGGCCGCCCTGGAGATGGCCCTGGCGCAGCCGGTGGAGCTGGTACTCAGCGACGTGATGATGCCCCGCATGGACGGCTTCGAGCTGGTCCGGGCGCTGCGCGCCGACCCGCGCACCGCCCGCCTGCCCATCGTCTTGCTCACCGCCCGCGCCGGCGAGGAGGAATCCGTGCAGGGCCGGCACGCCGGCGCCGACGACTACCTGACCAAACCCTTCTCCGCGCGCCAGCTGCTGGCGCGCGTCCGCACCGGGTTGGAACTGTCCCGGCTGCGCGAACAGGTCTTGACCGAGACCCGCAACCAGCTGGCCGTGCTGGCCTCCCTGGCCGACGCGGGCCTACGGCTGTCCGCCACCCTCGACCCGGACCAGATACTGCAGACTGCCGGCCAGATCCTGCTGCCCGACTTCGCCGACCAGATCAGCATCCACCTCACCCCTGCGGCACCCGCCCCGGCGCAGTCGCCCCCGGCATACATCGCCGGCACCCCCCTTCTTGCCCACGAGGCCCTGGCCACCGCCGCCACCCACGCGATCAACGGCACGGCCCCAGCCGGCCCACACCCGGCGCCCGCCGCCGTGCTGGCCCTGCCACTGCACGCCCACGACCAGACGCTGGGGGCCCTGGTACTGGTCCGGCACACCGGCGGCTATTCCGCGGTCGAACACAAGTATCTGGAGAACCTCGCCCACCGCCTGGCCCTGGCCTACGACAACGCCACCCGGTACCACAACGAGCGCCGCCTCGCCCTGACCCTGCAGCGCGCCCTGCTGCCCCACCGCCTGCCCCAGGTGCCCGGCGTGCGCCTGGCCACCCACTACCGGGCCAGCAACCGCGGCGCCGAGGTCGGCGGCGACTGGTACGACGTGCTCGCCCTGCCCGACGGCTCCGTGGGACTGGCCATCGGCGACGTCATGGGCCACGACGTGGAAGCCGCCACTCTGATGGGCCAACTCCGCTCCGCCCTGCACAGCCTCGCCCTGGAGGGCGCCGGCCCGGCCCAGGTGCTGACCAGGCTGGACGCCTACCTGCAGTCGCTCGACACCGAACGCTTCGCCACCTGCCTCTACGCGGTCTACGACCCCCACCGCCACCGCCTGGGCTACGCCGCCAGCGGGCACCTGCCGCCCCTGCTGGTAGCCGCCGGCACCGCCTACCTGGAGCTGCCCCCGGCGCTGCCGCTGGGACTGGGCAGCACCCCAATCGACCGTGAGGTGGCGTTCCCACCCGGCACTAGCCTGCTGCTATACACCGACGGCCTGGTGGAGAACCGGGCGCTGTCCCTGGACGACGGCCTGGCGGCACTGCGCCAGACCTGCGACGCGCTGCCCGCCGCCGCCCGCACCGACCCCCAGCAGATCACCGAACGGGCCCTGGAACTACTGAACACCCCCGACCGGGTCGACGACGACGCCGCCCTGCTCGCCGCCACCGCCGAACCATCGCGTCGAACCGGCGCGTAACGCGGTTTCCCTGCAGGTTCCTGTGCAGAAACGGCCGCCGATCCTGCGAGGAATCACCGCACAAAATAGCTCTGGACACCCCTCCTGACCAGGAAAGACGGCATGTCGACGGGGCCGTTCGGAAGTGTCAAGATGCTTGCCGGGCGCAACTCGGCGCCCTCGAACAAGGGGGAGACGTGGAGGCCATCATTGCTGCCGTCATCACCGCCACGGGCGGCATCATTGCCGCCGTCATCGCCACGCGGCGCGGAGGCTCAGGGAAGGATGCGGCGTAGCTGGGGCTGGCGCGTCACCTCAGCGGCGGGCCGGCATGTTGAGACGTCTGGAGGCGCCCGTACAACTCCGGCAGCGAGTAGTGGTCCGCTTGGATCACTCGCATGCCGTAGGCTGCGGTCTATCGACGCGGGGTGGAGCAGCTCGGTAGCTCGCTGGGCTCATAACCCAGAGGTCGCAGGTTCAAATCCTGTCCCCGCTACCAACTCCGGCCCCCTTGACACCATGTCGCGGGGGCCGGATGCGTTATGCGGCACGGTGAATGACCTCGCCCCGCTCCTTCGTTCACGTTCGCAGAGGCTCACGCTCCCCGCCGGTGTCCTCCAGCAAGACGATGGTCACTCCGTCACGGCTGCCGTGTATGTCCTGGTAGCTCAAGTCATCGAGCCGCGCTCCGAACAGATCTTCCAAGCGCCGTGATCTCATCACCATGCATGAGACCTATCCCCTGGTCACCACCTGCCGCAACGGCTTTGGCAATGCGCTGACGACCCTCGCCCGAAGAACCGGTGCGCAGAGGGTCCGTGCCGAGCGTCCGGCCTGGACCCTTGTCCTCGCGGCTACGCCGCCGCCCACTCCAACTCGAGGTCGGCCAACACCTGGTCCGAGGCGTCAACTCCGGGGATTTCAGGTGCCGCGACGGGGGCGCTGCCACTATCAGCTCATGGAGCTATTCCGCCTCGCCGCGAAGCCGAGCGAGCACGACCCGGCCACAGAAGCCGCCCTTCGCCGGGCATGGAACGCGTGCGCCGCAGTGCCCTGCCCGAAGTGCCGGGCCAAACCGTGGGAGTACTGCCGTAACAGGAGTGGCGGCATTTGGTTCGTGACCCAATTCCACAAGCCCCGCCAGGAGGCGGCGAACACCCTCGCCATCACGAGGCCTGTGGGGATCGGGGGGCTGCGCTGGGCCAAGTGCAGGGAACGCACCGCGTGGTCCGCCCAGCGCATCCCGCCGATGTGATCGGCCTCAGCGGCTGAGACGGAGACTCGGTCCCCAGGCGAACTCGAGGTCGTCCAGCAGGACTTCCTCCAGCTCTTCATTCCACCGGCTGCGCAGGAGGAACGGGGCACTCTCCATGCGCTCGTAGATGATCAGGCGTTCGGGCTGACCGACCAGCATGTAGCGGCCGTGTGATGCCGGCTTGCTGCCCGGCCCGTACGCGCGCAGCAGCTCCGCCAGGCGCTCACGGTGCCGGACGGCGAACTCCTCTTGGGCCTGTTGCGAAAGTGACTTCGAGCAGCGAGGCCGACAAGGCGTACGACTCCCAGACGATGCGCCCACCTGCGCGGACGCGGGATCGTTGCCCTGGGCCCGCGCTCTTGGCGCAGCCCCTGACGCCGTCTAACATTTGAGCAGTTGCTCAAACTGCTCGGTTCAATGAGGGGAACTTCGTGGCCAGAGCCGGTGGGAAGCGGTCTGTCGACCCGGCCGGGAATTCCAGCTCGGCAGAGACACGAGCGTCGCTGACCAAAGGAGCGGTCGAGGCCCCTGCGCGAGAAGGGATTCGCAGAGGCCAGCGCGCGGGAGATCGCTCGGCGCACGGGCAGCAATCATGCGCTGATCTTTTATCACTTCGGTTCCGTGGCCAAGCTGCACTTGGCAGCCTTGGACGCGGTCAGTGGTGGGCGCCATCAGCGCTACAGAGGCATGGTCGAAGAGTCCAAGAGCCTGGGCGATCTGGTCCAGACTGCCAGGGCAGTCTTCGATGAGGACTTGGATCAGGGGCACGTGAAGGTGCTCGTCGAGATGATCGCCGCTGCCCAGTTCACCCCCGAACTCCGTCCGGAAGTTGCCGACCGGATCCGTCCGTGGCGCACCTTCGCCGCCGACAGCATCCGTGACGAACTGGCGGGCTCCCCCGCTGCCCGACTGCTGTCTCCCGAAGAACTCGCTCACGGGATCGTGGCCCTGTACCTGGGCCTGGAGATGCTCGCCAACCTCGAAGGGGAACGCGGGGCCGCCCTTGCCCTGTTTGACCGCGCCCGGAAGATCGCCTCCGTCCTCGACATCTTCAAACGAAAGAAGAAGGCATGACCAGCAACAGGGGTGACTGGCTGCTCTTCACGGGGTGGCTCCTGACCGGGGCTTGCTACCTGCTCGCCCTGCTCACGGTGTTCTCGATCGGGCTTTTCATCCTGCCCCTTCCGATAGTCGGCACCGTCGTACTGGCTACACGTCGGGGAACTGAGCGGGGCCTGCTTGGTCTGGTATCCAGTGCGAGCCTGCCGCTCTTCCTCCTCACCTACCTCAATCGGCACGGCCCCGGCACCTACTGCGACAACTCGGCCGGCGGCGAGAACTGCACCGACGGCTTACTCAACCCCTGGCTCCTTCTTCTCGGCGGCCTACTCCTTCTCGCCGCAGGAGTTGCTCTCTTCCAAACGGTCCGGCGACGGCCAATAGCCAGCCCCCCAATTGGGTGGTCCCGCTAGGGCTGGGCGAAAGTGCCAGTCACAGCCACTCGTTGATGGCCGCGACCAGCACCGTTGCTTCGTAACGCACGGCCAACTTGTCGTATCTCGTGGCCACCGCTCGGTGCCGCTTGAGCCGGTTGATCCCGCACTCGACCGCGTGGCGCTCCTTGTAGTCGGCCTTGTCGAACGTTGGCGGTCGGCCGCCCCGACGGTCTAGCTTCTTGCGGTTGCGAACCTGGTCGGCCTTCTCCGGGATGGTGCACCCGATCTTGCGTCTACGCAGGTAGGGACGGTTCCCGCGAGATCCGTGTCGGCGCCTGGCCTTCGACCTGGCCAGAGCTCCAGTGCGTGGACAGGCCGGCGGTGACCGCGTCCAGGTCCCTCTTCATGCCGTTGACCAGGGAATACAGGGCGGGCAGGTCGTCTGCGCGGACGCGGTCCATCCATGCGGGCAAGTCTTCGCCGCGCAGATCGTGCATCATGTCGGCGAAGTCGCGGACGTGGCGTGCGGTGGCGTCGAGGTGCGGGCAGGCGGCCCGGATCTCTTTGAGCTTGGCCGCGTCGGTCTCGGCAGGGTGTCCGGGGTTGGTCATGATCCAGCGGACGACGTGCCGGGGTTTCGGGGCGGGCCGCAGCTCGGGAGCAGGCGCGGGCGGGTTCTTAGGCTTGGGGCTGTGCGGCTTTTTGAAGGGCGGGAAGTAGCGGCGGACGCACTGGATGTCTCCGGCGAAGCCGCGTGCGCGCAGCTCGTGGTGCAGCTGCGGGATGTCGTGGCAGCCCTCCGACCAGCGCATGTGCAGGTAGGGCTTGTGTTCGTCCAGGTTCGATGCCCGGTTGGTGGCCTTGACCAGCAGTTCGTCGAGACTCTGGGCGCGGGCGAAGCGCCGTACGGTCGAGTGGTCCAGCCGTAGTTGGCGGCCGATCGCGGCCAGGGTTTTGCCCTCGGACAGTAGCTGCTGCACCGCCGTGTATCGCTCGGTGGTGCGGGCCACCAGCCGCCTTGGATATCCGAGGACATCCCGGGTGCCGTCCGGCGGGACGAACGGCACCGCTTCCGGGGGTGGCTCCGCTGTCTCTCTGGGTGCCGTGGCGGACTCCGTGACAGCCGGGGCCGTCGTGAACGCCTTGCGGATGCACGGGTGATGGGCGCCGACCGTCTTCTCCACAGCTTCGGCGAGGTTGCGCAGCAGGTGCCAGGCGTCTGCCACTTGCTGGGCCTGCGGAGCCCTGCTCCGGGCACCTTCGGCGTAGGCACCGGCCCGGTCACGGCAGACAACCTCGACTTCCGGATGGCCGCGCGGCCAGGCGGCCAGCGGCTCGGCGTCCCGGCCCGGCAGCACATCGACCGGGCGGCGTCCTTCCAGGTCCACCAGGATCGTGGCGTACGAGTCGCCCTTGCGCAGCGCGAAGTCGTCGACCCCGAGGACCCGCACGCTGATCTGCGGTAACTCCGGTAACCCGCTAAGGAGTTCAAGAAGCTTGTCCTTGGCGACGCGGATGCTCAGCGCGGCCGCGAGCCGCGCACCCGGCCGACCCGCCAGAACATCGGCGATCGACGTGAGCAGCGTGTGCAACAGCGGCGTGTACCGGGCATGCGGGCTGGTCAGCCCTTCGATCTGCTCGGCGAACGTCACGGCCGGACACTGCGGATTGAGGCACTTGAACCGGCGCACCATGAGTTCGACCACTGCCGGGGCTCCGCCGACGGGTGCGTCAGTGAGCCGGCGCGCGTACCGGCCGTGCACACGCCTCGACACCACCCCGCATCTTGGGCACCTCGCTGTCGGCACTGCGGAGTGAGCGCAGAAGGTGACCGTTCCGGCCGAACGCTCGATCGACTGACCACCGCACCCGCTAAATGCGGCAGCAATCGCCCCAAACCCCCTGAACCGCACACCCGGTAGATGCCCAGGTCAGGCAGGTGACGTCACAAGATCCCCGACAGAGCCGAATTTTCCCCAGTCAAGGACGCCGCAAAGCGGCCCGAACAGCTTCCAGTTCTTCAACCGCGACAGGGCGTGTTCCACCGAGCTCGGGCTCAGCGGCCGCCGGCTCCCCGTCCTCCGGAGCACTCGCCGCGGCATGGCTCCGCCCGAAGGTGCCTATTTGGTCCGCGACTTCCGGTACTCCTCGACCACCAGGTCGGTCAGCTCGGCCACCGACGTCTCCGACGTGCGCTTGTCGAAGGTGATCTCGCCGTGCTGAAGCAGGTTGACCCGGTCGCAGACCTCGAAGACCTGGGCGTAGTTGTGGGCGATGATGATGACGGAGACCTCGCCGCGGGTTTTGAGGTCGTTGACCAGGTCGAGAATGAGTGCGCCCTCCTTGGCGCCCATCGCGGCCAGGGGCTCGTCGAGAAGGAGGACCCTGGCCTCGGAATAGACCGAGCGGGCCACGGCGATGGCCTGGCGCTGGCCGCCAGAGAGCTTGGCGACCTCGACGTCGACCGACGGGATGTTCACCCCCATCTCGTTCAGGTGCTCCTGAGCGATCTTGCGCATAGCGCGGTTGTCCAGCAGCCGAGTACGGCGGATCTTCTCCCGGTTCAGGAACATGTTGTGGTAGACCGTCAGCTCGTTCACCAGCGCCAGGTCCTGGTACACCGCGTCGATGCCGAGCGAGCGGGCATGGTCGACCGACTTGAGCGTCACCTCCTGGCCGTCCAGGAGGATGCGGCCGGCATCGGGCCGGTGGAAGCCGCAGAGGATCTTCAACAGGGTTGACTTTCCAGCGCCGTTGTCACCGACCAGGGCGAGTACCTCACCCTTGTTCAGGCGCAGGTTCACGTCCCGTAGCGCCGTGACCGCGCCGAAGCCCTTGGCCATGTGCTCCACGGAGAGGGCCGGCGCCGGCGTCGGTGTCGGCCCGGTCGTCCCGCTCATCGGCGGCCTGCCCTTCGCAGTCCGGCCAGGTACACGTTGAGCACCATGGAGAGGATGATCGCCGCACCGAGGATGATGTTGAACGGGTTAGCGTTGATGCCGATGAAGTTGAATCCGTTGCGCAGCTCCGCGAGGACGAGCGCACCGAGGAGCGCTCCGACGACCGTCCCGGAGCCGCCGGCCAGCGCCGTACCGCCGATGACCGAGGCGGAGACGGCGGTGAACATCGGGGACGCGCCATCCGCACCCGCAGCGGTCGGGTCGATCGAGTCGACGCGGAAAGCCTCGAGGACGCCGGCAAAGGCCCCGAGGGCGCTGGTGGCCATGAAGTTGCCGAACTTGATGCGGCCGGTCTTGATGCCGGCCTCGCTCGCGCCGAGCGGGTTGCCGCCGGTGGCGATCGTGTACAGGCCCCAGCGTGAACGGGTGAGTACCACATGGAACAACGCGACGATGATCAGGCACCAGATCAGTTCCGACCAGTCCGACTGCCCGAACCAGCCGCGCACCCCGTGCGCCGCCTCGGGGATCTGTGCCGGGTACGCGTGCGACGTGGTCAGCATGATGCCCAGGACGAGGAAGAGCATGCCCAGTGTGGCGACGAACGAGGGTACCTTGAGCACGACCACCACGAAGCCGTTGGCGAGACCGATGACGGCGCCGGCCAGTATCGAGCCGATGATGGCGACGATCGGGTACGTGCCGTAGTAGTCGATCATGTAGTGCATCAGGAACGGCGACAGCGCGAAGACGGCGCCCACCGACAGATCGATCTCCCCGCTGACCAGCAGCAGCACCATGCCCGACGCGATGATCGCGTACGGCGCCGTCTGCTGGGAGAGGTTGACCAGGTTGCTGCGGGCCAGGAAGTCCGAGTTGTTGGACCAGAAGTACAGCAGCAGGGCCACCGCGACGATGAAGATGGTGGCCTCGCGGCGGATGACGAACGCCTCGAAGGCGAGGCGCAGCGGGCCGCGCCGCCTCACCTGCGGGGTGCCGGCGGTGGTCTTCCCACCGGTCGCGTCCTGCACGGCCCGCTCGCTCATGCGTGTCCTATGGCGCCGGAGCGCTTGATCAGCTGCTGCTTCGTGCTGGAGCCCTCGTACCGGGTCCTGGTCTGCAGATACGGGTCGACGTTGTCCTTGGTCACGAAGAGCAGGCCGGTGTCGGTGACACTCGGGATCACCAGGCCGCCGGACAGCTTGTACATCCACAGGTACAGCACGCTCAAGAAGCCCTGCAGATAGGGTTGTTGGTCGATGGTGAAGTCGAGGTCACCCGCTTTGATCGCGGTGAGGGTGTTCGGGTTCAGGTCGAAGCCGCCCGCGACCACGCCCTTCTTCTTGAGGCCGTACTTTTTCACGACCTTCCCGACGCTCTCCGTCGAGCCCGCGTCGACCGCGAACAGGCCTTTGAGGCTTTTGTGTCCGCTGGCATACGCGTCGATGGTCGACAGCTCCTGAGGAAGCTCCGCGCCGCTGGCGACGGACTTGAAGTCGATCGACTTGCCGGATGCCTTGATCGCGTCGGTGGCCCCGTCGATGCGCGGCTGGATGTTGAGCGCGCCCGGGGTGGCGATGAACCCGACCGCGTCCCCGCCCGAAGGCATCACCGAGGCGATGCGGCGGCCCAGCTCGACCCCGGACTGGTAGAGGTCCTGGCCGATGTAACAGAGTCGGCTCGTCCCCGGATCCCCTTTCGCGCCGTCCGCGTTGTACGAGACGGTCGGGATTCCGGCGTCCAGGGCTTTGTCGACGGGCGACTTGAAGGCGTTCTTGTCGACGACCGCCACCGCGATGCCGTCGGCCTTCGCGGAGACGGCCGAGGACATGGCGCTGACCATTTCCGGGACGCTCGAGTCCTTCGAGCCGGTCCACTGGAACGAGGCGCCCAGGAGCGCGCAGGCGTCCGCCGCGCCGTATTGCGTCGGAGTGAAGAACGGGTTGGTCGTGACGTGGTTGACGAACACGAACCTCCACTTCGGTGTCTGCGGGAAGTCGCCGACACCGTCGCCCGGTTTGTTGTCGTTGCTCTTGTTGTCGGCTGAGCAGGCGGACAGTAAGGCAGCCGCGGCGGCCGAGGCGCTCACCATGCCGGCCCCGCTCAGCAGCCGCCGCCTGGCCAGCCCGTTCAGGCCGAGCGTGTCGACGGCCTCTTCCACCTGCGGATCGATCTTCTTCATGATCACTCCGGCGCGCTCGGCCCATGCAGCCCGATATTTCGAACGGCGTTCGGCACGTTTGGTGGGGGTGAACGTAGAACTGGCCCGATAGGTCGTCAAGGCCCTCAGCGGGCTAGGGTTTCGCCAACATTCGTACGTGGATCGTCTGCGCCGCCACACCTACGTCCTCGCCTATGTCGTCATCGGTCGGGGGCTGGCCTTGGCCTTCGGATAGTGCCGACGGAGCACGGAAAGACCGATCGCCGCCCGCCGTACGCGCTCGCGTGCGGTCACCACGGCCACGTCGTCAAGGTGCGCTCCGGAGGGATACAGCGACGGCGCGATTCGTACCGTGAACTTGAGGTGGACAGGAGCCGCCACGCGCACGAGGGCCGGGATCTCGTAGTAGCGGACCACGCCGCCGAAGTCGTCGGCGCAGAGGACCCACAGCTGGCCGATGTCGGACACGAGCACGCTGTGCACGCCGAGGTCGCAGCCCCGGATGACGTCCTCGACCCCGTACGCGAGCTGATCGGCGCCGCGCCCCACGCCGGCCCCAGGTGCAGCCGCGCGACGGGGTCATCGCGTACCCGGCTGTGGGAGTCAGACCCGCTAAAGCTCGGGGCCGTGTACCGCAGGGCGTACTCGGGCCACAAGTTCCCCAGAACCAGGACCGGCCCGCGCGCGGGATCGGTGAGGAGGTTGTGCAGGGCGGCAGCGATGCGTTCGCCGGCGTTGTGGCCCTCGAGGTAGTGCTGGGCTTCGTTCAGCCACACCACCGTGCACGGCGCCACCGCACGCAGGCCGGCGAGCGCCGCCTCGGCCCGGGTGGGATCGAAGGGATGCCACAGCCCCCCGACTCTGCCAGCGGTTGAACCGCCTCCCAGCACGCTCGGGTCTTCCCGGTCGAAGACGAACCGGCCAACACCACCAGGTGACTGCGGCCTTGGGCCGCCTCGCCCACCACCTCGGCCAGCACCCGGTCATGCTCACGCACCACGTAGCCGGGCAGCAGCGCCTCCCGCACGCCGCCGCTGTGGGCGCGGCGCGAGAAGGAGCCGGCCGGGTGCACCTCCAGATCGTGCGGGCTGCACCGTGCGATCGGCTGCCCGATACGCCCCGTGCCCAGCACGTCGCGCCGCGCTGCGGCACGCGGTGTCTGTTCGTTGGGCACCCGACTGCTCTCCCGCCACTGTCTTGTGTCCGCTCGTGATTCATCTTCGCCTGCTCACCGGTCGTTTTCTGGGCCTTTGGCACGGACGGGGAGGCAGGCGGCCGTGTCAGAAGGATCCTTTGACCCCCCTGCTCGCGGCCCTGCGAAACCGGCGATGGCCAGGGGATGCCGCGCCTGCACGACACGAGCGTGGTAGGCGGCCTCGTGAGAGAGGTTGCTGCTGCGGCTGACCGTCACGCGCCCTGGGTGGGGTCGCGGGGCATCGGTTGCAGACCGAGCTCGCCACGAACTGCGGTGAGGAAGTCCCCTTCGGCCCCCACCATTGGTGCAACTGGTCTGAGGGCAGGTCTGCTGGGCTGCAGGTGGCGCGCGCGGCGGCAAGCTGGCGTTGCGTGGGTGACCAGGTGAACGGCGGCGCCGACCGTCGCGGGGCTGAGCGCCACCAGAGGCATGGCGGCGAATCCGGCTTCGAGACTCTCCTTGCAGGGCCGTCCCGTCTCGTCGAAGAACGGCATCAGGCGACCGGGCCAGACGGAGAAAGCATCAGGTCCTTGGCAGCGTCCTGTCCGGGTGAGGTGGTTCGCCGCGTCGAGTTGACGCATGTCTAGGGGCGCTGCGGAATGTCTGGTTGCATCCATTCCAGGCGCCGGTGGGCCTCGACGAACATGGACGCCCCGCCCAGGCTGCGGGGATGCGATCCCGCGGCCTGCCATCGGGCAACGCCCCAGCCGGCGAAAGACAGCAATGCGGCCCCTGCGCCGAGGACCGGCAGCGCCGTGGCGCAGGCCAGACCGGCCGTGCCGGCCGCGGCCAGCGTGGTGCAGCCGATCTCGACTCGTGTCCACACCCTCGTCTTGTCCGCCTTGCGCACGATCTTTTGCTCCCTCGCCCACAGGGTGCGCAGCTCCTCCTCGGCGATCCTGACCGAACCGGGGTCTAGTCGCAGGTCTGTCAGCGACTCGTGCGCCGCGGTCCGCAACCGTGCCACTCGGTCGCGGAACCAGTCGAAGTAGGCTGCCCGCATGGCCGCGTACTCCTCATCCATGGCGAGATCGACCGCGCGGCGCAGCACATCCAACTCGTCTCCGCCCGGCTCCGGCAGCAACAGGGGGCGGGGCACCGCGACCAGTGCCTCGGCGGCCGACACGGTATGCGGCTCCTCCATCGTGGGGCGTACTTCCTGACGCCACTGCGCCTGCGTCGGATAGGCGGCCACCGCCTCCACGATGCCGGGGATCTCGCTTCCGGGCACGAGATGCAGGCCTTTGCTGGTGTCCACGAAGTGATTGCCCGTCAACGCGTGCGCGGTATCCAGCCGCGACTGCAGCTCCTGCCACGTCTGCGGGCCCCATCGCACGAGCTTGGCCAGACGCGCACCGTTGTAACCAGCAGACTCTTGCGTTCCCAGGATGCCCAGCAAGACGTCCAGACGCTCCGGATCCCAGGTCTCCGAGGCGTCGGCTGGATTGGGGTGCCGCCACCGCTCCCGCTCACCCTCGATGAGGGGATCGGGATACGGAATGGCGAGGCGGTCGAACAGTAGGACTTCGCGAAGATATGCCTCGCGCAGGCAGTGATCCCGCACCGAGAAGGTCCCCCACACAGGCGCTCCCATGCGCCGAACGTACTGACCGGCGCCCCAACCGGCCACCCCCCCCGGGGCGCTCGGTACGTGCTCCCGGCCTCGGAATTGCCCAGTGCCGGGGGCGTGGTGCTGCTACCGACACGGGACCAGTGATGGGCCTCAGCCGACGGCGCGTTGCGCTCGATGTGTCGACCCCGTCGCGGCTTGTTGGACCGGGTGGGACGAGCGGTGCGATGACCGAGGCCCTCGAGCGGGATGCCGGCGTGCTTCTGGCGCAGTACGACGACCAGAGCTGGCGCCGGCTGCGTCGGCGGCGCCGGGCGGGGGGCCGGCGTGTCATGGTGGGCTGCCCGGCGGCCGGTGCCTGACCGGATACGGCAGCGCGGGATGCGGGTGCGAGTTGCTCCCGGTCCCTGTGGGCACGGTCACTGTCGTGCGCTGCGTGGGTGCAGCGGCCCACGCGTCGATGGCTAAGTGGTCTCGCCTGGAAGTCTTTCGGGGGTTGATGATTCGGTCTTGCCGGTGGTATTGGTTGCTGCGCGGCTGGCCGCTGATCATCCCGGCTCGCTGCGCTCGGCGGCGTGAGATCGGGCTCGAAGTACGCATCAACGCCGCGCTCAACGTCGGTCTGCCACCTCCGAGATCGCCGGAGTGCTGCTGCGCTCGGCCGTCTGCTGCGCGATGCCACGGTCCATCAATGCCCCCCTCGTCGCCGAGAAGGTCTTCGCCGATGGTGAACTGCTCCCGGGGCCACCCCGGTGTTGGGCTTTGAGTGTCGGTGTCCTGCCGAGGCGAGGCGGCAGGGGCAGGGCACCACGGCGCGGTGGGCGGGTCAGCCGAGCGAGACCAGACGCGCGCCCCCGTCGGTTTCGATGATGGTGCCGGTGAGGTTGGCATTGGTGGCGGTCAGGGCTACCACCTCGGCGATCTCATGTGCCGAGGCGATGTGGCGGACCGGCAGAGTGGCGGCCGTTTGTGCGAAGTACTCGCGCTTGGCGTCTTGCGGCAGGCCGTTCCACCAGGGGGTGTCGACGAGCCCGGGAGAGACGGCGTTCACTCGTATCGGAGCGAGTTCCGCGGCCAGCGGCTTGACCAGGGCCTCGACGGCGCCGTTGAGGGCGGCGATGCCGGCGGTTCCTGGCATGCCGGTCCGCGCGGTGATGGCGCTGAGCAGGGTGATGGATCCGTCCGGTGTGAGGTGCGGCAGGACCGCCTGGATCGTGGTGACGTGGGGCCAGAACTTGGCCTCGAACGCGCGTCGCAGCATCGTCAGGTCGAGATCGGCTACCGGCCCCGGTCCTTCGCTTCCGCTGGCCGCCAGGACCAGCCAGTCGATGCTGCCGGTCGCCTCGGCGAGTGCGCTCATCTCGTCGGGGTTTCCGGCGTCGGCCCGGTGCCCGAGCAGTTCGGCGTCGGTGGCGGCAAGGGCGTCAAGGCGCTCCTTGTTGCGGCCGGCGATGTGCACTGTGGCGCCACGTGCCTGGAGCAGGCGGGCCGTTGCGAGCCCGATGCCGGATGTTCCCCCGACCACGAGGGCAGTGCGCTGGGACATGGCGTCTCCTTATTTCGAACCGCTGCGTCTCGAATTAAGCTAGCCTCCATGGTCATGGACAAGCAACCCCCCTTGGAGTCACGCCCGGGACGCAAGCGCAGCGAGGAGAGCCGGATGGCGATCCTGGTCGCGGCGTTCGAACTGGTCGGCGAGGTCGGCTACGCGGGCCTGACGATCGAAGGAATCGCCAACCGCGCCGGATGCGGCAAACAGACGATCTACCGCTGGTGGCCCTCCAAGGCCCACGTTCTCCTCGAAGCACTCGCAGTGAAAGCCGATCTGTACATCACGAACGCCGACCACGGCTCCTATACCGACGACGTACGGGCCTTCCTGCAGGACACGTTCCGGCTCAGCCGCCAGCAGCGCGTCGTCGACATCCTGCGCGTCCTGATGGCGGAGGCCCAGATCAACGAGGAGTTCGGCGAACTCTTCCGCAGTGCCTTTCTGCAGCGGCGGCGCGACGCGCTCCAGGTCGTCCTCGATCGGGCCCGGACACGGGGCGACCTGCCGCCCCGTCCTACTGCGTCCACCGTCCTGGACATCGTGTTCGGCACCTTGTGGTACCGCCTCCTGACCACGCGCCAGCCCATGGGCGACGACCTCGTCGAGGACCTCACGGCCACCCTCACGCAGGCCGCACAACCCCCGACCAACACAGCGATCGGCCTGGGAGACCAGCAATGACTCTTCCCCGCACCATCCTCATCACCGGCGCCACCGACGGCCTCGGCCTGGCCCTGGCCGAACGCCTGGCAGCCGACGGCGCCGACCTGATCCTGCACGGCCGCAACCAGGCCAAACTCGACCGCATCGCAGACCAGTTCACGGCCCGCAGCGAATCCAGGCCCCGGACCGTGACCGCAGACCTCGCCGACCTCGACCAGGTCCGCCGCATGGCCGCTGAGATTCGCGCATCGGTGGACCGACTCGACGTCCTGGTGAACAACGCCGGCATCGGCGGCGGGCAACCGGACGGCCGCACCCGCCGCACCAGCGCAGACGGCCACGAGCTGCGCTTCGCCGTCAACTACCTCGCAGGCTTCCTGCTCACCCTCGAACTCCTGCCGCTGCTGCGCGCGTCAGCGCCGGCCCGCATCGTCAACGTCGCCTCCATCGGCCAGCACCCGCTCGACTTCGAGAATCTGATGCTGGAGCGCGACTACGACGGCATCCGGGCCTACGGCCAGAGCAAGCTCGCCCAGATCACGTCCGGCTTCGAACTCGCCGCACGCCTGCCCGCCGACGAGGTCACGGTCAACAGCCTGCACCCCGCCACCTACATGCCGACCAAGATCGTCCTCGCCGAGATCGGATACAGCATCGACACGTTGGAAGAAGGAGTGACCGCCACCCGCCAGCTCGTCACCGATCCGGCACTCGCCGGTACCACCGGACGCTTCTACGACCGCACCCGCGACGCACGCGCTCATTCCCAGGCATACGACAGCGCGGCCCGACTGCGTCTGTGGCAGGCGAGCCTGCAACTCACCAAAGCCGACAGCCCCCTGTGTTGAGTGCCGCTGGAGTGGAGGCCGTGACTGGCGGGGACGGTCGAACAGACGGGCCCCGAGATCACCGCGTAGCTCCTGCGGCCGCCCGTGCCTCCAGGGCGTGAGGGCCGCACTGCAGGCCGGGCAGGTCAACCGGCAGGCCTGCAGCTGGCGTTGCACGCTCACCGCATCAACGTGCCGTGGAGCAAGGGGAGTTCACCGCAGTGGTCGAGCCAGGGGCCACGGGCCTGCAGTCGGGGGCATCCGGTCCCAGGCGAGGGCTTCGGCCGTGCCGTAGCGGGTGGTGTCGCACGTCGTGGCCTGGTCGGGGGTGTGCCAGGACTCAGGCTTGGAGAAGGTGAGGACGCCGCCGTGCTTGCGGGGCTGTCCGCCACGCGGGGTGGAGCGGCGTGGGCCGGCGTCCCGGAGCATGACGCGGTCCGAGCGGAGCCGGCCGACCAGCTCGACGGGCAGGTCGGCCAGGACGTAGGCGAGGCGGGTGACGTCGTAGCCGGTGTCCATGACGACGAGGATGTCCGCGTCGCCCGGCCGCCAATGCCCGGCGTGCACAAGCCGGGTGACCACCTCGCGCAGCTGGGTGGCGGTCACCGCAGTGGCATCGTCGGACGGCCCCAGCCGGATCGCGTCCAGCACGGCCGTCCAGGACGTGCGGCCCGTCTCCAGCGCGGCGACGAAGGAGTAGGGCCAGCCGGGGATGAACTGATCCGCGCTGCGGCCCCGTCCGTAGACGTGGCAGAACAGCAACTCCGGGCTGGTGGGGGCGTCGGGTCGCAGCCAGTTGCTCACGTCCACCGCGAGTACGATCCGCCCGTCGGCGGCTCGCGGCAGCGGCGTGGAGGTCAGCAGCCTGCGCAGGCGGCACGGTTCCAGCCAGCCGTGGTTGAGCGCGTCGTACATCGCTCCGTGTCCACGTAGGTGCTCGGCCGTGAGTGTCAACTCGACCAGTGACGTCACGGGGCCGTCCGAGCACAGCACCGCGTCGGTGAGCTCGAAGAGCGCATCCGCCCGGGTGTAGAGGCAGTCGTAGAACTGGACACGAAAGTGGGACAGGACACCCAACGCGGCGTCAGCGGACTGTTCAGCGGCGAGACTCTTCACCAGCGGCCGATCTTCACGCGACGTTGCTCGACACCTCGAAGCGTGAAGAACGGCCGCCCTGCTGGCCCGGGAACGAACCAAGATCAGCGGGTCAGGTGAACGGCCGAGGTTAAACACCAAGCTAAGATCATGGCCCCAATGTCGTGCTTTAACCGGCAGGTCAACAGACTGCCCGACTCGCCGGAAGCTTAAGGGGCCATGATCACTCGCTCCAAAGCAGCTCCCGTCCAAAGCCGCTCCGTTGATCGCGTGGGCAAGAGCCCCGCCTGCCCCGAGGGGCCGCTGGTGACCGGTGCAAAGTGTTCAACCGGTTCCATCGTCGTCAAGCACTGCTTGGGCCAGCCTCGTGAATTCTGACAGGCGCTTGTTCAAGTCCAGGAGAACGCTACGGGCCTCACGGTAGACGTTCAGAGTGTTGGCATGGGTGGCGTCAGTCCCGGTGGCGGCGGTGTGGATGATGACCAGGTTCCTGTGTACCTGGCAGTACAGGGAGAGCCTCGATGCTGCGCTCTCAACGGCTTCAGCACTCTCCGCCAGCGACCCAGGCCCCGCAAGGGCTATGGTCATCCATGACTCCCTTATCGCAACCGTGAAGGTCTTTCCCTGGTCGCAGAACACTTGATCGAGTTCGGGCCTTATGGCCTGAACCTCCTCCGGGGGGTTGCCGTACATCGGCCACATGTGATCACGCAGAGCAGCGGCGGCACGCAGGAGGTCTCCATATGCGACCTGTCGCGGCTCTCTCCTTTGCCGTAGATGTTCCGACCGAGCCGCGATCTTGGCTTGCTCGCGTGAGGCCCATCCCGTGGCCATACCGGCCATGGTGGTGCCAACCGCTCCTGCCAGTGCTCCCAGTACTGCTGCCAGCCCCGCATCCATGCGGAGAGTTTGGCTGAGTGTTGCGGGTGCAGCGAGGGCTTCCGCTCAGCCGGGCCGTCTATGGGCCGTGCGAGGCGAACAGACGTTGATAGACGATGACAGGTAGCCCCGAGAAGCGCGCTGGTCAGAAGGTGGGCGACAGGGGAGCGGCGCACGCGGGAGACTCGGCGTATCACTTCCAGAAGAACTAGCCGATACGTGATCCAACACCGAGTCCCTGCTGGAGTATTGACCTACCGGGCAGAGGTGAGCAGCATACGCTTGTGATCAAGCATCATCCCGCAATGACACAGGGCCATCATGGCAGTTGAACCACGGCATGATGTGCGTCGGCTGCGTGTGCGTCTGCGCGGCTACATCCTTGCCGTGCTAATCCTCGCTGGGTGGGCGGTCATAGGTCACTGGTGGGTGCCTGAACCGTGGTCAGCGAGCATAGAGACCGTGCTCTTCATACTTGCGGCATCCGTGCTCTACGGCGAGATCCGCGCCTGGCGACTCCGTCGTAGCCACCGTATGTCCCATTAATCAGAAGGTGCCGTGACCCACACCATCCCTGGCCGACGCCCCTGACCGCAATCTGACGGCAACGGCAACGGACATCAGCGTACGCAGCGGTATGTCACGTGTCACGGGCGTCGACGTCTGGCCGGATCATGATCCTGGCCGTACGATTAACTCGCCTGAAAAAGCAGAGGCTCGGGGGGTTGCGTCGTAGACGACGGCGGCAGGACCGATGATGTGGAGCCGGTTGCCGTACAGCAGCGAAGTACAGCAACCGCCGCGACCGCAGCCGACCAACGCCAACCGCCAGCGATCGTCTGATCAGCCGGTCAGACCTCAGCGACCGTCCCGCCCATAGTTCGCATCGAGAGGCTGAGTTGTGGGCACAACCCGCGGTGTATCTCTGAACCGGCCCTGAGCAGGGAGCAGGTCAACACTGTCCAGGTTGATACCAGCAACAGCTCAGCCTCAGTCAGCCTGGGGCGCTCCTCACAGCACCCCGGCTCAAAAGGGGCCCCGCGTCTAACACGCCGACTACCGATCGCTAAGAGCTCGTAACACGATCTTGTTGAGGTGTCCTGGTCGGGCGTGACCAGTACGACGATTCCGCCGTTCGTGAGGTATGAGGAATCGGCCGTGGATCGTGGATGACGAACTGTGGGCGCTGATCGAGCCGTTGCTGCCGCCCTGGCCGCAGAAGGCTCCCGGCCCGAAGCCGGTGGATGACCGGCTGTGCTTGCAGGGCATCTTGTACGTGCTCTACAACGATGTCAGCTGGCAACTGCTGCCGCTGGAGCTGGGGTTCGGCTCGGGGCAGACCTGCTGGCGCCGGCTCGGTCGGTGGCACGAGGCCGCTGTCTTCGAGAAGCTGCACCGCCTGCTGCTCACCGAGCTGCACGCGGCCGACGCACTGGACTGGACGCGGGCCTGCGTGGATGCCTCCCACATCCGCGCGAAAAAGGGGGCGAGGCCACCGGCCCGTCGCCGGTCGACCGCGGGAAGACGGGTAGTAAGCACCACTTGATCTGCGACGGCCATGGCACCCCGTTCAAGGTGATCACCACCGCGGCCAACGTTAACGACGTCACCCAGACTCTGGCCCTGGTCGACGGCGTCCCGCCGGTCGCCGGGAAACCCGGTCGTCCCCGGCGCCGGCCTGACGCTTTGCTCGGCGACAAGGGATACGACAGCAACCCGAACCGGCGTGAGCTGCGCAGGCTCCGGATCCTTCCTGTGATCTCCCGCAAGGGTGCACTGAACATCAAGGGACTGGGCAAGCTCCGCTACGTCGTCGAGCAGACCTTCTCGCTCCTGCACCACTTCAAACGCCTGGCCGTGCGCTGGGAACGACGCCTCGACCTGCACGACGCTTTCGTCTCCCTTGCCTGCGGCCTCATCTGCTGGAGACGCCTCAAGAAGACCCACCCGCGAACGTGATGCGGGCCTACACGCCCAGCCGCGAGCCCGCCATCGAATCCTCATGCGGGGCGATCATCCAGCCTGACCGCCCACAACGTTTCGTCGTAGCCGCCGGAAGCGTCCAGGCCGAACTCCGCCTCCCCCAACGCCTCAGCACCCGATTCGTCGTAGAGGACTACGGACAAAGGCGGGTTGAGGAGAAGCTTCTGGCGGCGGATGTCGGCATGGCTCCGGTCCTGGCAGAGGAGGATTCGACCGATGCCATCCCGCAGGGCGAAGTCGGCCCAGATGCGGGGTAGGGAGACACCGGCGACGTACGAGATGATCGATCCGCTCTCGCCATCCCTGTGAAGCCGCCCGCAGTTGCCGCAGACGTACAGCGACGAGAACGACGCTTCCACGGCACGCTGCCGCTCCTGGGTGTCGAGATCGGCAGGAGCAGGCCAGGCGATCTGGTCGAAGAGCTCGTCAGGGACGAGCCGGAACTGCTGACCCGGGTTGTGGGAACCGCTGAAGATGTTGCCGCACCCGCACTTGAAGCCACCCATGTTCCTCCCTGTTCGAAGCGTTTCTACCAGGTCGACACCGGGTTCGGGACGGCAGCCTTCCCCTGGCCAGTTCGGCAGCAACAGCTTGATCAGCGCCCGCAGATCATGGTCCACGATCACAGCCGGATGCCCACGGCCCGCCAGTGGCCACAACACCGCGTACGTCACGGCCGAGCAGCCACGCTCGACAAGATCGTGTTACGAGCTCGTAGGAATGCCCAATCAGCACGGCCTTGGGCACGTCCCATACGTCGAGCAACTCGGCGAGATCATCGACATGCCGGGCGAAGGAATGGCGGCCCCGCCACCGGGATTGGCCTGTGCCACGCTGGTCGTACCGGTACACGGGCGCGAGGTCCGCGACCATGAGGGCGACATCGCCCAGATAATCCGGCAAACCCGGACCTCCATGGAGCATGACCACGGGCAGCTGCCGAGTCGTCTCCCCCAGCGCCATCCAACGCAACTGCGCCTCGTCGGTCATCGACACGAGGCTGCGCCTCCATCAAGGTCACCGCGGAGAACCTACCGGTGTCACTGAGGCTCCGCCATAGGTTAAAAGACAAGCTGAGTGCGTTGTGGCAAACCGGATTTCGTTCGAGCTGTGCGGTGCGGGTGATCATCTGGACAGAGGTACGGGCGCGGCGGTGGGCATGGAAGAACGGGCCTCTTGGTAGTGACGCGGTTACGACATCCAGCACGACCAAGGAAGCCCGTTGCCTGATCAGTTGAGCAGTACCACTGTGCCTGCGTCCACCGCGCTCACCCCTGGGTGTGACTGCTACGTGCCCGTGTCGGCGAACGCGCCGGAACCCTTCGCGACGCGACCGCGGCGCACAGCGGCGCGCGGCTCTCCCAAGCTGCCGCCCCGTTCCCCACGAGGGTGGTGGCGTGAACGCGTTCGACCAGGTCACGGTGGCGGTAGAAGAAGGGAGTCATCGTGTGGGGCATCGGACCGCACCTCGAGACCCCGGGCGTTAAGGGAAACCGCCCGCCCCGGACCGGACCACCACTGGGAGTGGTGTCGCCGCCTCGCCGCCGTGGACGCGAACGCGGCAACCCAGCCCGCCCAACACCGTTCGAGGCAGGCGCAGTGAACAGGAATGGATCTACGACCCACTCCCGCTCACTATGTGGGAACGGTACTTTGCCGTGTACGGGCTCTTCATCCGGTCTGCCGGCAGGGCGGGATGTCGGCCGATCGACAGCTCCGGGGGGTCTGTATGCGTTGGATCGGCAAGCGACGAAACGGCACACCGGAGTCCGGTGAGCCGGCCGCCGAGGTGCTCGCGCGGCTGCGGGAGGGCAGTGCGTCGGCCGAGCAGGACGGCCGGCAGGGCAGGCCCGGCAAGGCGGTGAAGCGGTACCGCGAACTGGTCGTTCGGGCGACGGCCGCGCCCGGGCCCGACGACCCCGACACCCTGGCCCTGCGGCACCAACTCGCCCACTGGACAGGGGAGTCGGGCGACCCAGAGGGCGCGGTGCAGCTGTTCGCGCAGCTCCTCTCCGACCGCGAGCGGCTCCAGGGACCCCGGCATCAGGACACCGGCCTGGCCCGCCACCAGCTCGCCCACTGGCACGGCCGGGCAGGGCGGGCCGAGGAAGCCGTACGCCGTTACGAGGAGATGCACCGCTCGGCCGAGCAGGAGGACCGTACCGAGGCCGCGCTCAACCTGCTCTGCGACATGGGCCACTGGCAGCAGCAGGCCGGCGACAACGCGGCCGCGCTGCGCACCTTCACCCGGATGCTGAAGACCGCCGAGGGCGAGCTCGGTTCGCAGCACCGGCTCACCGGTATCGCCCGACAGCGTTATGCCGAACTCGCCGGCGGGCTGCCCTTCGGTCATGAGCGGGGGCACGACAGCCTGGAGGGGCTCGTCGCGGCGGCCGCGGAGATCGAGCGGAGCGGTGACCTGCGGAGGGCCGCCCGCATGTACGGTCAAATAGCGGAGAAATGTGAGGAGTTGTACGGCGCGGGCAGTGACCGGACGCTCGGCGCGCTGGTGTCGCAGGCGAAGGCGGCCATGCAGACGGATGACCCAGAAGGCCTGGCCCAAGCCGTTGTCTGTTTCGGGAAAGTGCTCGCGTGCATGGAACTACGGGGAGAGGGCCCGGGCTCTCCCGAGTACGACACGCTGTCCCAGCAACGCGACGGACTCGCCCGGGCAGCCGGGACGACGGAATTGCACATCGGCGACACGGCGGGAACCCTGCTCGCCCGGCAGGTGGAGGCGGCACCCGCCACGGCCTTCGGGTTGCTGGCACGCGAAGCCCGCGCCCGGCATATCGCCCGGGTCTTCCCGGTCAGCGGTGATACCGATGACACGCGACCGCACCGGGTCAGCGTCGCGCAGTGGCGCACCGTGATCCAGCACGTGGCCGACCAGGGGTGCGAGGCCCGCGCCTTCTACTTCGCCCGTGCGGACCGCCGGCCGATACCCGAGGAGATCGCTCTGTGCGAGCGGCTGGGGTTGCTCGGCGTCTACGTCTCCAGTGAGGGCGCCGGCAATGTCAACGTGCAGGCATACTCCTTCCGGGATGGCACGGCCCATTCGGTGTCGCTCGTCGTGGTGGACGACGAGCCGGCGGAGCCGGAACCCGCCCCCGCGCGTGCCCAGGGTGGTCCCACGGACGTCCATGCCGAAGCCGAGGCCCTGGGGGAGTGGCGGCAGGTGGCGCGGGCCACGTCCGCGCGGACGATGGAGGATCCGGCGGCCTTCGGTCCCTACGAGGTCCTGGAGCGCGTCGGGGAGGGCGGGTTCGGTCGCGTCTACCTCTGCCAGGATCCGGACGGCGTCATGGTGGCGGTCAAGACCCTGCACGCGGAGTACGCGGCCGACGCCTCGATCCGAGATGGGTTCACGCACGAGGTGCAGGCGGCCCGGCGGGTCAGCGGCCGGTTCACCGTGCCCGTGATCGCCGCCGACACCAGCGGCGAGACCCCCTGGATGGCCGTGCCGTTCGTGGCCGCGCCCTCGCTGCAGGAGGTGGCCGAGCGGTGCGGCGCCCTGGATACCGCCACCGTCCGCGGCATCGGTGCGGGCATTGCCTCCGCGCTCAGCGCCATTCACGCCGAGGGCATCGTGCATCTCGACCTCAAACCCGCGAACGTGCTGCTGACCGAGGACGGCCCCCGCGTCATCGACTTCGGTATCGCACAGATCGAGCGGCTGACCGAGCCCCGGAGCGGGTTCGCCGGTACGTACGCCTACGCCTCGCCGGAACAGATCCGGGAGCACCAGCAGTTCACCCCGGCCAGCGACGTGTTCTCCCTCGGCACGCTCCTCGCCCGCCTCGCCCTGGGGCGCCTTCCCTGGGGCAGGAAGGTCCTCGCCGTGATGAGCAACATCTGCGACGGCACGCCCGACCTGGGGGGTCTGCCCGCCGAACTGGAGCAGGTGGTGCGGTCGTGCCTGCAGGCCGATCCGGCCCGGCGGCCGACCCCCGCCGAGGTCGCCGCGGCCCTCGCGGTCGGACCTGCGGGCGCACCCCTCGGACCGGAGGCGGAACGCTGCGCCCCGCCGCCCCTGCCCGCCGAGGCAACGACCCTCATCCGCGAGCACGCCGCTCTCCCGGGCACCCGCCGCTTCGAGACGCTCGTCCACACTCGGCTCGAGGGGCCGGACGACACCACGGTCGCCGCACGGCCGGCGACTGGCGGCGACACCAGTGACACACCACCCGAGGCCCGCACCCCCGACACCGCGGCCCGGGAGCTCGAAGCCCAAGTCCTCGCCTGGGAACGCGAAGGCGGCTCGAAGTCGACCGACCAGGTACGCCGGGAATGCGGCGCCTTCGCCGCGGAGGCGCGCTCCCGGCTCGGCGAGGACCACCCCCTGGCCCTGCGCCTCAAGGTCTCCCACGCCATGCTCGGCTACGACGGGACAAGAGGAACGGCTTACGCCGAACGCGTCGTGGACGAGGTCGCCGTACGTCTCGGTGACGGCCATCCCACGGTCCGGGACGCTCGTATGCTGCTTGCGGCGCTGAGGTCCGCCCAGCCGGGCTGAGTGCGTTGTGGCAAACCGGATTTCGTTCGAGGTGTGCGGTGCGGGTGATCATCTGGACAGAGGTACGGGCGCGGCGGTGGGCATGGAAGAACGGGCCTCTTGGTAGTGACGCGGTTGCGACACCCAGCACGACCAAGGAAGCCCGTTGCCTGATCAGTTGAGCAGTACCACTGTGCCTGCGTCCACCGCGCTCACCCCTGGGCGTGACTGCTACGTGCACCGGTTCGGTTCGATCGCTCCGGGGCTGCGGGCAGGCTGCTATCCGAGTGACATGACGGATGCGGAGTGGGCCGAGGTCCGCTCCGCGATGCCGGTGCCGGCCTGGCTCCTCAAGCGGGGCGGGCGTCCGGAGGCGTACTGCCACCGCGAGATGCTCGACGCTGTGCGTTACCTGGTCGACAACGGCGTGAAGTGGATGGCTATGCCGGTCGACTTCCCGCACTGGCGGGCGGTCTACGACTTCTTCCGCCGCTGGCGGGCCTGCGACTACGTGCGTGAACTGCACGAACGCCTGCGCCGCACGGCGAGGGAACGCTCAGGCCGCAATGCCGAGCCCAGCGCGGGAATCATCGACAGTCAGTCGGTGGACGCCTCCGAGAGCGTCGGCGAGGACAGTCGCGGATGCGACGGCGGCAAGTCACGTGACGGGCGCAAGCGCCACATCCTGACCGATTCCGAGGGACTGCTCCTGGAGGTGACCGTGACCACGGCCGATGTGCACGACTCCAAGGCCGCCCCCGCGCTGCTGGAGACGTTCATGGACCAGCCGGGCCGGCTGTTGAAGCTGGTGTGGGTCGACAGTGCCTACCAGGGTCCGGCGCCGGCGAAGGCGTTCGCCCGTCACGGAGTCCGGATCGAGGTCGTGCGCCGCTCCGACGGGCAACGCGCATTTGTCGTACCGGCCCGCAGGTGGGTGGTGGAGCGCACGCTGAGCTGGCTCTCCCGCTCACGCCGCCTCAACCGCGACCACGATAGCCGCCTCGACCACCACGCCCAGATGGTGTGGTGGGCCGCCATGATCAGGCTGTCCCGGCGCCTGGCCGAAGACGCTCCGCGCTGGCCGGAGAGCTCCAGTACCCCTCGAGGACCTGGACGAGCCCGACCTCGAACGGGCGCAGCAGGACGCCGCCGAGACAGGCGCCGAAGGCGAACAGGATGGCGGCGGCCGCGTCTTCCTTCCCGGGAAGGATCGCGCCGAAGTCCGGCGGTGAATGCAGGTCGTACAGGTGGGCGCGCGACATCACCGCGATCACTGTGACCACGAGGACCCCCGGCAGCACATTCAGCAGACTGAAGCTGCTGCCGAAGCTCTTCGTACTCGCCTTGATCAGGTCACCCAGCATCCCGCTCATCTCCTATGCGGAAACCGCGCGGGCCATGGCCCGGTGCGCGTCATCGCCGTGATCCTCACTCGTGCACCGCAGATTGGCGACGGCCTGGTCGCGACGCTCGGCTGGTCCCCCGCAGAATCTGTCCGGGCAGATGTAGAGGTAGTACCCGGCGCCGGCCTGCTGGGCATCGACGGTGACCTCGTCCTTCTTGAAGTGAATGACGGCGCGGTCCTCAGGCGGATGATCGCACTCCTGCGCCGCCCGGGCCGGCGTGTTCATGTGCCATGTGCGGGTCACGTTGAGAGCGCAATCCGGCACCGGGCAGTAGTACACGTACTGCTCAGGCAGGCCGTCCCCGGGCAACACGCCTCCCAGGGAACCCAGGTGATCGTTACGGTCGGTGACGAGCACCCGTTCAAGCGCCAGTAGGTGCCAGCCCAGCGCCAGCCGTCCGCGTCTCCTGCCCCTCCGCTGCATGGCTGTCCCCCCGGGATGAGGATTTGAGTATGCCGCGCTGATTGCCCCGTCTCCAGAGCGGAAGCGCAGCTGGCCGATGGCACGTCACATGCGCTAGGCCCGGGGCATTTGGCCATCGACTCCTGCCGGTCCAGGAGCGCGAGCAGGAAAGGCCAGTCACCTGGGCGTGGCTACCGTTGGGCGCTCCTGCTCCCCAGAGGCCGCAGCCCGCCATCTTGCGCCGAGTGTGATCTTTTTTGCCGGCACCCCTCGACCGGCAGCCGCGCTTCTTTGGAACCCTGGCCGGGCCCCGCTCCGCGTGTTGGAGGACCTCTTCGTGGTGGTGGAAGGCCGGCAGGGGCGACCAGTCATCTCCTGCCCGCCGGCCGCGAGAGGCCCTCACTGGCGCCGGGTTTCACTAACGGTGGATGAGCCAGTACAGGATCGTGCCTGCGCCGCTGGCACCGCACGTGTACGCCGCGCCGGCTGCGGCCGCCCAGAGTGTCTCGTGCAGCAGGCGGCTGACGGTGCGCCGTGCGCTAAGCGGCTGGGGTCGCGCTGGGCCGGCGCCGACGTCCTCAGCGGCGCGGTGCGTGTCGCAGCCGCACCGCCGGCTCGAGCCATGGGGGCGATGAGTCGTCGAGGACACGGTGGTGGTGAAGGGTGGCCGGTCGGTGGTGCGCGCGGCTCGTACCTGGCCACGAGGCGGTGGGGGCATGGAGGGACCTCCGGATCGGCTTGCCCGGCACTGACAGGGAGATGCTGCTCTGGCACCCGCAGGGCCAACAGCCCGTCACAGGGCGGTCATTGGAACGCGCTGGACACCAGTGGACACCACCCGCTTGGGGCTAACGTGTTCTCATGAGGGTCACCGTGGCGGGGCTGGCGAGGGCTCAGGGCCTACGTGATGACTTCGACAGCCTGCAGCGGCTGCGCCACGGCAGGGGCGTCACCAGCCCCGGTGATCTTTACTACCTCTCCGACTTCGTCAAGCGCCGGGTTCTGTGCATCGAAGACGACACGGACGGCCAGCTCAGACAGGGGCTGGACAACCTCAGGAAGCTCATCGAGAGGGCACCGCCGCGTGAGCGGGAGCTGTTGAGGCTCAGTTTCAACATCGACGGCGGGTTCGGTGACTTCAACTGGCTGGAACGAGTTGAGGACTTCGCGCTCGGGCATGCGTGGATCGGTAGTTCGCGCAATGTGCGACACCAGGCTGACCTCGCGCTGTTGCAGCTGCTCATGCGGGCCCGTCCCGCTGCTGAGAGCGAGCCGGTGCCGCCAACCGATGTCGACACGATGATCGATCCGGCCCAGTTCAACGGGCGTACACCGACCGCGGCCGGTGTGTTCGTCGAAGACTATGTGCACAACAGCCCTCGGTTTACCCGCTCCTGGGAGGACGCCCGCACCGTCGACATGTGCGGCTTCGGACACAATCGGATGGCCGTCACCTACTCCAACGAGATCGGCCGCATCCTCAGGTCGGGCGGCCAGGTCCGTGTCCTCATGCAGGATCCGGAAGGCCAAGCGGTCCTCGACGCAAACCGCCGCAGCTCCACGCCCAAGGCTTCGGCCGAAGACGTCCGTCATCAACACCGCAGCGCCATCGCCACTCTGACATCGATCAGGGCCGCGGCGGCGGCCCCGGCCGAGTACCTGCAGCTGCGCGCCTACGACATCATGCCGCCTTTCACCGCGTACTTTTTCGACGCGGACGACGAGAGGGCGCATGCCTACATCTGGTTCTGGTCGTGGCGGCAGCCGTCCGCCTGGCGTCCGGGATTCGTGGTTGCACGGGCGAGTGACGCGTTGTGGTATGCCCGCTTTCGCAGCCAATTCGAAGCCATGTGGACGGACGAGGAAACCCGCGAGATCGCACACGGGAGTGGACCATGACAGACCTGGCCCGCTTCTTCGACGCGACCGGCTACACGAAACTGCCCGACCGGCTGCCCGCTGATGTGGTGAGCCGGATGCGGATGGTGGTCGACGACCATTTCACTCGGGGCCTGCCGCCCTACCGTGTCAACGACACGGGAAAGCCCTGCCGACTCGATGATCTGCTGGAACGCGACCCGATCTTTCTCGAAGCGCTGCGTCACGAGGTGGTTGCCGCGGCGCTGCGTGAGATCCTCGGGCCGGCCGTCGACGTAGTGCACGCCAGGCACAACCATGCCACGCTGAACAACCCTGGTGACATACCGTTCCGGCTGCACCGCGACATCCAGCAATGGTCACAGCCGCTCGTCGCGGTCTTCTTCTACCTCGAGCCTGCCACCGTCGCAGGCGGCTGTACCACGGTGGTTCCGGCGTCACACCGCCTGCCCTACGCAGGGCCCCAGTCCGGTGACGGCGGGGGTAACTGGGCCGACGAACATGATGAATACCGGCACCTGATCGGCCAGGAACTGCCCGTCGAAATGCCGGCCGGCGGCGTCTTGCTCCTCAACTGCCTGTGCTTCCACAGCGTGGGGCGCAACACCTCGCCATCATCGCGGCGCAGTCTGGTCTTCGCGTGCCGCGCCTCCGACGAACTCAGCCAGGTCGACGACCCAGGAGTGACCCGCCTGTTCGGCAAGCGCCGCTTCCTCGCCAACCGCGTCCTGCCGGTCTCCGGATCACTGCGGCAAGGACAGAGCTGAACTGATGCTGGCTCTCTTCGACTTCGACGACACGCTGGTCAGCCGTTCTGCCGCCATCCGGCGCTGGGCGCGCTTGCTCGCCCGCCGAGAAGGCATGCCCGAAGGTGCCGTTGAGGCCATCATCGACGCCGACCAAAACGGTGCGACGCCACGGGACGAGTTCCTGGCAACGGTGGGCTCTCTGCCCGCCATCCGTATGACGGATGGCGAGATCCGCGAGTGGTACGCGGCCAGCTACCCCTCGTGCTACGGAACCGAAGAGGAGTCGATGCAGGCCCTGACGCTGCTCCGCGATGCAGGCTGGACCATCGGGGTGGTGACCAATGGCTCCAGGGTCAGAACGCGTCACAAGCTCGCGCGCTCGGGCCTGGCACCGCTGATCGATGCTCTGTGCGTTGCGGAGGATGTCGGCGTAGGCAAGCCGGATCGAAGGATCTTCGATGAGGTGGCACGCCGCTGCGGTGCTGAACTGGCCGGGTGGATGATCGGTGATGCACCGGTTGAGGACGTCTTCGGGGGAGCACAGGCCGGTCTGCGGACCGCTTGGCTTCGCAGAGGCCGGAGTTGGAACGGCATGATGGCCCGCCCTGACATTGAAGTCGATTCTGTCCTCGAAGCCGCCGTCACCATCGTGGACACTCCTCGGCGCGCGCTGACCGGCTGAAGCGTGGTGTCGTTCACCGGCGACGCGCAGCACAGCCCGCGATCTTGGCGTTCTGGCGGTGCTGGGGGAGGACGACGCGGTGGGTGGACTGATCGTGATGACGGCGGCGACCAGCGGGGTCATGGACTCGCGGCGGGAGGGGGGCCTTGGGTTGGTCATCGGTTGTCCGCCGAGCCACGGTTGGTGTCCGGTTGTTGGCTATGCGGTCAGCGCAATGCGTCGATGGCTTTCACGATCAGGGCCCGGGCGTCGGCGCCGTACACGGCCATCGCCCCGCTGATCGAACCCGTGGCGGGACGTGCGCCTGCCGCAAGGCCCCCGATGCCGGCGCCACTGTTTCCCGCTGGTCTCGGGTCGGGCGGTTGTTCTTGCCCCTGCAGGGGCGGCCGCCGCATGAACCCCGCCCGCTCCCACATCCGTGCACTGGGTCGAGCGGGTTCAACCGCCTCTCGCCAGAGGGCTTGCGTCGACACCAGGAGGAATCACGTGGCCATCGTGTGGGAACGTCCTGCGGCTACCACCGATCCGCTCACCCTGCTTGCGCGCCCGCTGACATCCAGGACCGCGACGCCGCCCGCGACGTGTTCTGGCGCCTGCGTCTGACCCAGCCGCAGATGGGCCGGCCGCGGCTGTGCCGGCGGCCTCGTGGGCTGGGTTCGCGACTGTCTCTGGTTCACCGTGTGCTTCGTCTCCCGGCTCAAGGGCGCCGAGGGCTTCGTCGTCAGGCCCCGCCGTTGGAAAGTGGAACGCGCGATCGGCTGGTGCATGAGCGCCCGCGGTAACGCACGTGACTGCGAGCGCCTTCCGCAGCACTGCGAAGCCCATCTGAACTGGGTACTCATCATCATGATGACCCGGTGCCTGACTTGCAGGAACCCGCGCTCGAGCCGGTGGACGCGGAGGGCGACGGGGGTGTGTCAGGGCTGAATGTTTTCCAGGTCCTGGAGGAGGCTGGAGTGTGTCGGCTGCCACCCGAGGGCATTGCGGGTGTGGGCGCTGGACGCCGGTTGGTCCATGGCGAAGATCGGGCCGAACGGGCCGAAGTTTTCCTGCGGAACCTTCTCGACCGGCAGGCCCAGTCGCCGGCCGATGACGGTCGCGATGTCCCGCACCGCGTCGCCCTCGTCGCCGACAGCGTGCCAGGACGTCCCCGCCGGTGCCGACTCAAGGACCAGACGGAACAGGACGGCTGCGTCGAGCGCGTGCACGGCCGGCCAGCGCTGGGTGCCGTCACCCGGGTAGCCGGCCACCTGGGTACGGCGCGCTTGATCGGTCAACAGGCCGGCGAATCCGCCCTGGCCCTGGTTGTGGACCGTGCGCGGCATGCGGACGGCCGTGCTGCGCAGACCGCGCGAGGCGAGATCCAGCAGCGCTGTGATGGAACGGCCCCGACCGCCCACCGGTCCGTCGGTCGGCAGCGGATCGGCCTCGGTGGAGGCGCGTCCTGGCACCCAGGGCGTACCCGAGACTGTGACGATCGGGCGGTCGCTGCCGATGAGTTCCTGCCCCAGCGTGGCGAGAGCGGCGCTCTCCTCGGCTATGGCCTGGGCGAGCGTATCCGGACTGCTGTAGTCGCGTCCGAAGGCCAGGCTGATCACGCCGTCGCACTGTGCAGCGCCGGACCGCAGGACGTCGAGGTCCGCCAGTTCTCCTCGCAGCACCTTGGCACCAGCGCTCTCAAGGGCCTGCGCGGAGCCGTCCGAGCGAGCCAGTGCGAGAGCGGTGTGGCCGTTGCCGAGCAGTTCGGCGACGACGGCGGAGCCGATGGTGCCGGTACCGCCGGTGACGAAGACGTGCATGAGCTCTCCCTGAAAGTGATGGGACCATTATCCCATCACTGACCATACACCGGTGACGGGACAGGTGTCCCATCACCTATCCTGGTCTCATGGCTAGATGGCAACCGGGGGCGACCCAGCGACTCGTCGTTGCGGCCGTCGACCTGTTCACCGAGCAGGGGTACGACGCCACCACGGTGACGCAGATCGCCGAGCGCGCCGGCGTCACCAAGAGCACCTTCTTCCGGCACTTCTCCGACAAGCGAGAGCTGCTGGTCGCCGGCCAGGAGACGCTCAGCAGGCTGCTCGCCGACGGCATCACCGAGGCGCCTGCAAGCGCCAGCCCGCTCCAGGCGGTGGCGGCCGGTCTCGAGCGCGCATCGAGCGCCATGGGGCCGACGAACCGCGAACTCGGCCCCCGCCTCAAAGCAGCCGTGGCAGCCAGCACCGAACTTCAAGAGCGCGACGCCCTCAAGAGCGTCGGTCTCGCAGCCGCCATGACAGCCGCGCTCATCGCCCGCGGTGTCCCCGACCCGACTGCGCACCTCGCGGGCGAGCTGGGAGTCCTCGCGTTCAAGCGGGGCTACGCCCAGTGGTCCGAAAGCGATCGCGATGACACAGAAGGACTCGCGCCCCATGCACTGGCAGCCCTGGAGGACCTGCGCGCGGCAACTGCGTCGCTGGGCTGATCGAGGCCGCCTGGCTGTTCGCCGACCGGGCCCTGTCGGCGCCGTGAACGCTGCACCCGTGCCACGTCACATGGCTTGACCTGCCGCACCAGGTTCAAAAACACCTACTCGGCCGGCAGTAGCGCAGGACTTCGGTGGGCTCCGTGATGATCTTGACGTCGTGGAACACGTCGTGGTCGTCGAGGTTGAGCCGGGCGACCAGGCGACTGTCGAAGATCCAGAAATCTTCGGAAGGCAGCAGGCGGGGGTCTGCTTCGCTGCCCCCGTTCCTTACGGTGCACACCACGGTGGTGCTCCTGGCAGCGCTGTTCATTACGGCATGAACAACGGTGCACCCTCCTCCTGTCCGGGAGGCACCCCCGGGCAGAACAGGGGACTTGCGGGGCTAACAGCTCCGCGGCCCAAGGTTCGACCGTCCATCCACGCGTGGCTCCGTCACGCCCAAACCAAGGAAGTGTCATGTCTGCAACAACCCCCCACAGGGCCGCCCCGCAGCCGCAGGAGCCCGGGCCTGCGCCGACCCGCGCGATCTGGTCGCTGCTGATCCTCGTCCTGGTGCTCCTGGTGCTGCTCATCGGGACCGGCCTCGTCTACGTGACGTGGCGTCACCCGTCCCTTGGGACACCGCTGGGAGTGGCGTTCGGAGGAGTCACCTTCGTCGTGACCATCGCCCTCGCCCTGGCCCGCCGGTAGACGCCGGACCGCGATGGCCCCCGCTCCGGCCCTGAACGGTGCCCATGGACTCCGGATAACTGCGGTTACCAGGAGCCAGAAAGAGTGAGCGTCTTTCAGTGCCTGGAGCCGAACGTCTCGTTCACTCCTCGCACAGGCAGATCGTCGGGAAAAAGTTCGTGGGGGAAAGTGCGCCGACTGTCTTAAGAGAGGGCGAGTACAACTTGAGGTGCGAGGGGGAGAGATGCCCGAATCCAGAATGTCCTCGGCAGGACGTGACCGAGCTCATACGAAGGGGGAACGATCCGAAAGTCAGGCCGTCGATCGGAGGCGGCAGGCCGCGGACGGGAAGGACCCGGAGCGCGAGCGGCTGACCAACGACCTGTGGCAGTACGGCTGGCGGTGCCTGCGCAAGTGGATGAAGGAGGGCACTATCGCCGCCCGCTGCAAGGCCAACAACGTGCCGCTGACCTGCTTCGACAGCGAGGTCCAGGAGCTGCGGCGCAACTCGTATCTGCGCGAGGACCTGGCTGCGGCGGCTGTGGCGGAGGCCGTGCAGTACTTCGTTGACGTGAGCAAGCCGCGCGGTTACTGGAAACCCCACAAGGGCGCCAGCATGCGCACCTACTTCATGCACGACTGTCTCTATCGATTCTGAACCGTTCCGGGTTTGATCGAGACTCTAGGTCGTGACTGTGACCTTGGGTTTCGTGGTTTCGCGGTAGTACTTGGTCTCGTATTCGGCGGGCGGGATGTGCCCTATTTCACCGTGGAGCCGACGGTGGCAGTACCAGTCGACCCATTCGGCGGTGGCGAGTTCGACCTCGGAAAGCGTCTTCCAGGGCCGACGGGGCTTGATCAACTCGGCCTTGAACAGGCCGATCATGGACTCCATGAGGGCATTGTCGTAGGCGTCGCCGACCGATCCGATCGACGCGGCGATGCCTGCGCGGTCGAGGTGTTCGGCGAGCGCGAACGATGTGTACTGCGAGCCGGCATCGGAGTGATGTATCAACTCGCCTTTCTCGTAAGGGCGTTGGTCTCGGTCGCGCTGCCACAAGGCCATCTCGAGGGCGTCCAGGACGAGCCGTGTCTCCTTCGATGTGGCTGCTGCCCAGCCGACGATGCGGCGGGAGAAGGTGTCCACGACGAAGGCGACGTAGACGACGCCGGCGAACGTGGTGACGTGGGTGAAGTCGGCGACCCAGCAGCGGTTCGGGGCGGGGGCGACGAAGTCGCGGTCCACGAGGTCCGGGGCCCGTTCCGCGCTCGCGTCGGGGATCGTGGTGATCACCTTTTTGCCGCGGACCGCTCCGGTGATGCCGAGTTCGCGCATGAGGCGTTCGACGGTGCAGCGGGCGACCGCGACCTCCTGGCGGTTCAGGTGCCGCCAGATCTTCCGGGCGCCGTAGACACGGTAGTTGGCCTCGTACGCCTGTGTGATCAGAGTCTTCAGTTCGGCGTCGCGGACGGTGCGGGCTGCGGGTGCGGCCTGGCGTTTGTGGTGGGCGTAGTAGGTGGACGGGGCGATCTTGCAGTCGTGGTCGGTGAGGACCCGGCAGATCGGCTCGACGCCGCCGAAGCGGTCCTTGTGCTCGTCGATGAACGCTACGAGCGTGTGTGTGGCCGGTCGAGCTCGGCCGCGAAGAAAGACGCCGCGGCTTTGAGGATGTCGTTGGCCCGTTTCAGCTCGGCGTTCTCCTTTTTCAGCCGCTTCAGCTCGGCCGACTCCTCGCTCGTCGTGCCCGGACGGGTCCCGGCGTCGATCTGGTCCTGCCGCACCCACTTGCGCAGCGTCTCGGTCGTGCCGATGCCCAGCTTCTGGGCGACCGCTTTCATCGCGGCCCACTCGGTGTCGTACTCCGGCCGCACCTCGGCGACCATCCGCACCGCACGACGGCGCAGCTCAAGCGGGTACTGGGAAGGACGTGCCATAACTCGATCCTCTCAAACGATCGAGTCCCTACCGAACCCGGAACGGTTCAGATGCCCTGTGGTGATCGAGTTACAGGTCCGTCGGTTCGGTTGCTGCCAGGGTGGCTGTGGCGTCGTTCAGTGGGCTCTGTCACAGGTCTTGGAGAGCGGTCGCAGAGCGTCACTGGGAGCAGGGTCACCTTACGGGAGCTGTTCGAATCCGGCGCGTCCGTAGAGCTGCCTTTTGATCTTCCTAAAAGTCATGGTTTACGCCGCTTTCGGTGCCACGGAGCTCCTGTGCAGGGCGAGGCTGGCGGTCCCCACGTCGAGGTCCCGGATCCTTTGGAGGGCGAAGCCTGTGAGGCCGGGCAGTTGGTTGGCGTCGACGGCGTCGGTCCATGCGGGGAGCGTGGCGCCGGGGCGGTTGGTGATGATGGCGCCGAAGTCGCGGACGAGCCCGACTGCGGCATCCAGCCAGCTGGGGGAGGCTGCGCGTCCGGAGGAGTCCGAACGAGGTTCGGCCATAGATGGCTCGTGGTCGTACTGCTCCAGCGACGCTGGCGCTCTCTGAGCCGGCCGTGAATCGGCCAGTGAAAGACCCTTGGCAGCGCCCAAATTGCCATGCGGCCCCGCCCGTAGTGGCAAGATGGAGACGCTGTCGATCAGCGCGGCGGGGGGAGCGACGAGGTGACAGTGGTCGAGTACATGCTGATCGGAGGGGCGGGCGGGGCGCTGATCGAAGCAGTGGCCTTCTTCAACCGGCTGGGCGAATGGCGCGCTGCTCGGCTGACGCCAGCGGGCAACAAGCGCAGGAACCCTCCGAGCTTTCTCAACTTCGTCGATCTGCCGCCCGTGGTGGCCATCGCAGTTACGCGACTGGTGCTCGGCGGCGCTGCTGCCACGGCGTACGGTACCAGTGGTCAGGCCACTGGGGCATTAGGTGCCTTGACGGTTGGGGCCGCAGCACCCGCCCTACTCCAACAGCTAGGTCAGATCCGCCAGATCCGCGAGGCAGTAACTCAGCCTGCGACTCGGCAGCCAGGTGTGCAGCAGACGCTTGCGGACACGTCGGCCAATACGATGGAATCGCCGGCCCCGGAGGCCGTCGAAGAGGGTGGGATCGTATGAACAGGGGTAGCGGTGACGATCTGACCTTCAGTCGGAAGGTCGTCGGTGGCCTCATCGGGGCCATCAATAACACCCACAGTGTTCAGGCCCAGCAACACGCCATGGGCCACGCCGCGGACGTGGATGAGGCCACCGAGCAACTGCTGAGCGCAGTGCGGGAACTGCGGGCTGATCTGCAACGGGTACGCGCCACCGACCAGACGACCGCCCTGGTCGAGGCGCTGGCCGAAACAGAGGAGGAGATCACCACCACGGGGCAGGCGGGACCGACACGCCGGGAACACCTGCGGGAACTGCTCGCGGACTCGCAGGCGGTGGTGACGTTTTTGGCTTCGGCTGGTGCATTGGCCGGGTTGTTGGGGATGTGAGCGGGTGTTCTGCGAAAGTTCGGTGGCTCTCGTCGCGCTGAGGGCGGTCTGTTCGCCCCAGGTGGCTAGGGCGTCCGTCAGGTGGCGCCGCCGTGGCCACTCTTCCCCTCCCGGGGCGCCACCGGTTATAGGCAGCGATGCCGCCCGCTGCGCACCGATCTGGCACGCATATTGCGCGACGGCATCCTGGCCCCCGGCACCCAGATCGAGGCCGACCACGCCGGCCGCCGCCACACGGCCACCGTGGATGCCGACGGAGTCATCACCCTGCCCAGCGGCGACCGCTTCACCAGCGCGGACGAGGCCGGAAAGACCGTGTGCGGCACACGCCGCTGCACCGGCATGGCCTCTTGGCACGTCACCACCGGCGACGGCGACTGGCTGTCCCTGCGCGAGGTACGCAACCAAGCCCAGCAACAAGGACGTCTGGGCGGCAGCCGCAGGAGATAGTCGGGCGCGTCGGCATAACGCCCGGGCGAGCGGCCACTGTTGCGGCCGTCAGGGATCCGCGGCGACGGGCAGGTCCCGCCGCTCCAGCCTGCTGCACCGCGCCTCTCCGGCCGTCTACCCGCATGTGGGAGGGTGCTGGACGGTGTTGTTGTGGTTTTGCGATGGTGTGTTGCGGCGGGAACTATGAGTATGTAGTCCTTCGAACAACTCACGGACTTCCTTGAGAGGAACGGTTTCAAAGCCTTCGCTACCAGGTTTCACGAGGTGCAGCAGAAACTCCGCGACGGCCTCGATGCCACGCTTGAGTGACTGTGCCCGCGCGGCCTGCGTCTCTTATTCGGGTAATGACGAGGGGGAGTCATGGCGCTGGGTGGCAAGGGCGCACGGCGCATCGTGGTCGACGGTACGGCCTACCGCTGGCGGCTGCGACGCAGGCCGACTTACTTCCAGAGCCTGGCCTGGTCACCGTGCACGTTCGCGGTCGAGCACGCGGACACCCCAGGGATAACACTCGTGGTCACCACCAACCAGGCGCATCCGAGTAATTGGTTCGGACGTGAGGCCAAGCCTGTGCTGCCGTCCGACGTCGCCCAAGCCATCAAGGCTGCCCTCGGCGAGAGTTGGACCCCAACAGCTCCTGGCTCTCCGTTTCACCTCGACCAGTCCGCCAGCTTCACGCCCTCGTCCTGAGTGGAGCAAGGGGAAGGGTGGGTCCTTTGCCCCATCCGACGACAGTCAGTCACGACGGCTGGTGCCCTGACCGATCAGGCGCTTGTGTGGAATGGTCTGCCCGCTGAACGGCAACACAGCAGGTAGTCCCTTCTGTAAGTGTGCTCTTGCGATCCTGACGAACCTCATGCTCAGATCGAGAGCTGTGTCAACCTTGGACTATGCGGACGGTAATTCATCGGTTATTGGCACCGATATTTCACCCCCTAATTCTCCTGGGGATTTTCACGGCACTGGATCGTACTCTTCTTATCGAGGAGGAAGAAGAGGAGGGAGACTACGATGCGGAGGACGTGAAGCCTGCTCCGCGCAGCCTCCGAGCACACGAGAAGGAATTTCTTCAAGACATTGAAGCTCGCAGTCGAAGGTACAACCACCTTGCCAAAATTCGGCTCCGGACAGCACAGGTTCTTGGCACAGTTAGAGGGCGTCTCACGTGGCAAGTTTCGCGAGCTTCTTGTAGCAGGTCAGGGCAGCGGCCAGGCCGAGGAAGGCGAGGAAGTGCGAGCCCTTTCGTTCGTATCAGATGGTCAGGCGGCGGTAGCCGAAGAGCCAAGCGGTCGACCGCTCGATCTTCCAGCGGTGCCGACCAAGGCGTTCGCCGGACTCGATGCCTGGTCGCGCGATGCGCGCGACGAGCCCACGCTCGCGCAGCCAGCTGAGGTGTTCGGCGGAGAAGTACGCCTTGTCCGCACGGAGTTTGACGGGCCGGCGCCGCCGTGGTCCCCGGCGGGACCGGACGGCGGGGATGCCGAGGATGAGCGGCTTGAGGGCGAGACTGTCGTGAATGTTCGCACCTGACACGGCGACGGCGAGGGGGATGCCCTGGGCATCGGACAGCACGTGCAGCTTGCTGCCCTTCTTGCCGCGATCGACCGGGTTCGGCCCCCGTCAGCGATCCCCCCTTTTGGCGCGAACGGAGGCCGCGTCGACGATCGCCGAGGTTCAGTCCACCTCGCCCCGGACCCCGAGTTCGTCCAGCGCCGCCCGATGCAGCCGACGCCACAGGCCGACCTCGGTCCATACCGTGAAGCGGCGATGCGCGGTGGCGGAGGACGTGCCGAACGTCGGCGGCAGATGCCGCCAGGCACAGCCGCTGGTCAGCACGTACACCACTGCGGTGAACACGGCCCGCTCGTCACGCGGAGCGGTCCCGCCACCTTGCGGTCGAACCGCGAACGACGGTAGTAACGGGGCGACCAGCTCCCAGAGTTCATCAGGAACCAGACGCTTCGACAGATCAGCACTCACGGCCGGCATCATGCCGCTCGAACATCAAGTTACGTGGGACAGCCTTCTATGCCTTGACTGATGCGGCCGATCTGGCGGCCTGCTCGATCTTCGCGCAGTAGGCGGTGCGGGTGTCCTCATCGATCTGCATCTCGTGTTCGGGGCGCATCCCGGTTCGGCCGTCGACGCCTTCGCGCAGGATGTCGGCGTGCCCGGCATGCCGGTTGGTCTCGCCGAGGACGTGGACCAAGATGGCGAACAGGTTCGTGTTGGGATAAGGCTCCGACCACCACGGCACGTGGCCGGGGGCATCGAGGGCAAGCTCGTCGATCGTCGCGTCTGAGTGTTCCCACGTGCGCCGGTAGGACTCGATGATCTGATCGCGCGCCTCGTCCTCAGCCGCCCACAGATCGCTGCCGTCGTGGTCCTGCCACCGGGGCAGCGGTTCCGGGGACGGCCGGTCGAAGACCTCGCCGAAGTACCTGGCCTCGACGCTGGCCACGTGCTTGACCAGGCCGAGGAGGTTGGTCCCGGTCACTGTCAAAGGTCGGCGGGCGTCGTACTCGGACAGGCCGTCGAGTTTCCAGAGCAGCGCCTTGCGGTCCCGCCGCAGTCTCCCGTGCAGGCTGTTCTTCGCGAATTCATCGATCATGCGGCATGAGCCTGCCATGGGCTACTCGTGGCCTCAAGATCCCGTACGTGGACCGCAACGACCGGCAGAGCCGAAGCCTGGCCATGGCCACCGCCCGAGCTACTCAAGAAGCTCGCGGAACTTGCCACGTGAGACAACCTCTTAGCTTTTCCCGTTGACCCGTTCTCTGAGCTGTTTCCTGATCTCGGGAAGCTCGCGCCGGATGCGGGCCCGCTCCTTCGCTGTGGTCTTTTCGGCCGTGCTCCGAATCGTACGGACGTAGTCCTCGTCGAAGTAGGTGACGTCCTGAATCCCCCGGGCCCAGCGCTCTCCCGAGGCGTCGTCGAACACATCGAATAGCTCGGCCATGAACAGAAACGCTCGCTGCTGCGACAACTCGACACGGTGAGGGCCCCCACCCACCGTGGCAATTGACTGGGCGAAGAGGTATATGGACCCCCTCACCTGGCCCGAGAAGAGCGCAAACTCCGCCGCTTGCGCCAGCAGATCGCACTTCCGCCTGCACTGCATCGCCGCTGTCCTGGCCAAAGTGATCGCGCTCTGCGTCCGCCCTTCGTGCTCCAGGAAATCGGCCAGCCACATGTGCGGAGCGTCGTAGTCGGGCTGCAGCGTCCTCTCGTTGCGGAACACGCGAACGGCCACCACCCAGCGCCCCTCATCTCGTGCCAGCTCGACTGCCCTCTGCAGGGCAGGGCTCATCTTCCGGGGCTCCGCGGCACTCCGACCGTATTGGCCGAATAGGCCATCAAGAGTATCGGCCGCGTCGAGGCGCTCCCGACCCAACTCCTTCTCAAGTCGGGCGACCTCCGCCCGCCTGGTTCGGCTCCCCGGCCGGAACACATTCAACATGCGCGGAATTGTAGCTACGAGCTCTGGGGACCGGTCCCGGACCAGCGACCTGCCGCGCGATGCCGGACCTTAACGCCAACAGTCCGCGTCCCAGCCCACAGCCCCAGTTGGACGGAAGTGTCCGGTGGCTTGGGCAGTCACTTGTCACCCTGCGCCCTGGACTACACACCCGAGCGCGTCACCGAGATCGACCTACCCGCGCTGCCGCAGGTCGTGCGGTTGATGGTCGGCGCCGCGAGATCTGGCGATTCCGAGGCTGAACTCGGCCACGTTGGCGCTGCGGCATCCAGCGGGGAAGAGTCAGGCGCTCGTGGCGGTGAAGTGCTTCTTGATGAGTTCATAGGAGCGAACGCGGGCACGGAGGTCGTGGATCGGAGTCCACAGCATCAGTTCGTCCGCTCCGGTCTCGGCGGCCAGCTGCGCAAGGCCCCGCGCGACGTTCTCGGGAGCTCCGACAGCCTGCCGTGTCTGGAAACCGGCCAGGAGGTCTCGCTCCTGCTCGGTGAACGGATGGGCGGCCGCGTCCGCCGGAGTGCAAAAGGGATGAGCGTCCGCGGTTCCCTTGAAGACGGCATCCCTGAACACCCCGAACGGGCCGGCTTGCCACGCGGCTTCTTCTTCCGTCTCGGCGCACACGGCCAGCACGGACACCAGGATCCGGGGCCGCTCGCACCAGCGGGAAGGAATGAACGCCGCCCGGTAGCGTTTCAGGGCCTCCGCAGTGTTCTGCGGCTGGATGTGGTGTGCGAAGGCGATCGGCAAGCCGAGCTCCGCAGCGAGAGCGGCGCCTGCGTCGCTGGACGCCAGCAACCAGGGCTTCGGCAGGGGGTCCGGAGCGACCTCATCGACCAGCGAAGACAGGATCCCTGCCACGTTTTGCCGGTATTCCGCATTCGTCGCCGGGCCGGCTCCGCGACGCAGGGCCTTTGCGGTGGCCTCGTCGAAGGTGCCGGGTCCACGGCCGATCCCCAGGTCAATCCGGCCCGGGTGCAGCGCGGCCAGCGTCGCGAACTGCTCGGCCAGCGAGATCGGCGCATGGTTCGGAGCCAGCACCCCACCGGAACCGAGACGGATGGCCGAGGTGGAAGTCGCGGAGTGAGCTGTCAGGATGGCGGGAGGGAACGCGCCGACGGAAAGCGAGTGATGATGCTCGGCATACCAGAGCCGGCGGTAGTCCAGCCTCTCCAGTTCCTGTGCGAAAGCTGCAGTGTCGCGCAGGGCATCCGCGCGCCGGCCGCCCGCCTGGATCATCGCTAATTCCAGTGCCGAGAGAGGTATTTCACCCATGCGATCGGCTGGAGCGGCGATGGCGCTCGTGACCAGTATTTCTCGCGCCTGCATCGGTGACCTACTTGGCATCGAGGACTACTGCGATCTGACGGATGAAGGTGTCGCCCACAGCACAGCGGAGGAGGAAGTCGGCGACGTTTGTGCGCGAGGTCGAGGGGAAGAGCGGTGTCTTCTTGACGTCCTCGAGCACGACGTTGCTGTAGCGCGTGCTGTCACCGTTGTTCAACGCTCCGGGATATTCGAGGGTCCACCTCAGATCGCTGGCCTTCAACAGCACCTCCGAGGCGGCCTTGTCCGCATAGGTCTTCCGAAGCATGGTTCGGAAAAGAGGGCTTACGAGCCATGAGGCCTTAGCGAGGGAGTCGCCGACTCCGAACGCGGACAGCAGGACGAAACGATCGACGCATGAGATCTTCGCGGACGCTATGACCGCGCGGACCATGTCGGTGATCAGCGTCGGAGTCTCGCCGGCGCTCTTCACCCCGAGCGTACTGATGATCGCGTCGTGGCCCTGGGCGGCCTTCGCGATCACAGCGGCGTCGGTGACGTCACCGGTAACGATGTGAGCGCGCGGGTCGACGGAGGAGCCGGCTCGTCGAACGAGGGCAGTGACCTGGTGTCCCTCATCGAGTGCCTTCTTGACGAAGAGGACGCCGGTGCGCCCGGTTGCTCCAAGGACAAGAAACTTCACGATACTTCCCTCTCCCATCAGGGACGAATGGGCGTGCCGGTGTTGCGGCCGAGCGACGGGGGCTCGATTCCCGCCGGTCCATCGCCCGAATACCGTCAGGATCATTTATAATCTAGTCAGCTTACCTGACTATGTCAAACCGCTAGCCAGAAGGTGCCGGGACGGCGGCTGGATGGCTAGGCGAACTCGGCGTTCGTCGTCCACGTCGCTACCGCTACATAGCCCACCTGATCTCGCCAGGGTTCCGCACGCACTACCTGCCCCTCGGGGACCTCGCACCCACCGCTGTTGCCATTGGTACGGATACGTGACTATAGTAGTCATGGAAGCTGACCAATTTGGATGACGGCTCCGATGCAGGGGTGGGCGGTGCGACCCAAGGACTGCTCACATCCGGAAGACTGAGAGAAAAGGACCAGTACCCATGATTTTGATCACTGGAGCCACCGGCACTATCGGTTCGGAAGTCATCAAAGCGCTCCTCCCCGCCCAGGCCGGTCACCTGCGGGTCCTCACCCGGAATCCGGGCGCGGTCTTCCCCGACGGCGCCCAGAAGGTCGTCGCCGATCTCGGCGACAGCGATCTGGCACCCGTGCTGGAGGGCGTGCACGCGGTGTTCTCGATAACCGACGGGCTCAACATCGCCGCACACGACCAGCGGCTCGTGGCTGCGGCACAGCGAGCGGGTGTGGAGCGGATCGTCAAGCTTTCCGTACGCAACGTCGGACACGGCGGCACCGACCCGATCACCACCTTGCACCGGGCCGGCGAGGAAGCGATCCGCGACAGCGGCATCGCATGGACGTTCCTTCGTCCCACCGCGTTCATGTCCAACGCGCTCAACTGGGCGGGGATGCTCGCGGCCGATCGGGTCGTGTACGCGCCGTTCGCCGCCGGACGGGCCGCTGTCGTCGACCCGGCGGATATCGCAGCGGTCGCCGCGGCCTGCCTCACCCAGGACGGCCACAACCACCGTGTCTATGAGCTCACCGGCCCCGAACCGCTCAGCCCCGCCGCCCAGGTGACGCTCCTGGGCGAGGTGCTGCGACGCGACCTGCGCTACGTCGAAGCCGACCCGGCCGGCATGGTCGAGCAGATGGTGTCCTACGGCATGCCCGAGGAGCAGGCGCAGGCCGTCGTTGAGCTGTTCCGCTCCACGTTGGAGCCGTACAACTCCGAGCCGACCGGCGATATCACCGCGGTCACCGGCCGCGCGGCACGCAGCTTCACCGACTGGGCCAAGGCCCACCGCCTCGCGTTTCCCACCCCCGACGCTGTCCAGGACGCCGCAACCATCGGGGAGTCACGATGAGCGCCTCCGGGGCCCGCGTCGACACCCACGAGATGGTTCTGATCCATCGCGTCCTCCGGCGAGAGTTCGGTCTACTGCCCCGGTTGTTCCGCTCCGCGGCCGATGACCGGGCCCGGTCCAAGCTCATCGGCGCGCATGCCCGCGAGATGTTGGACTTCCTGCACACGCACCACACCGGCGAGGACGAACTGCTCTTTCCGTTGCTGCGTGAGCGAGTCACGCTCGACCCGGAGCTGATGGACCGGATGGACGCGCAGCACATGCAGGTCGACGACGCCGTCAGGGCTCTCGAGGCGGAACTGCCGGCGTGGACCGCGAGCGCTGACGCCGCCGCCGGCGAGCAGATGGCGACCCGAGTCGAAGCCACGATGCCGACACTGATCGCCCACCTGGCTGAGGAGGAGGAGAAACTGCTCCCGGTCGTCTCGGTCACGGTGACGCAAGGCGAATGGGACGCGCTCGCCAAGCACGGCATGAGCGCGATTCCGCTCACGCGACGGCTGATCATCCTCGGCCACATCACCGAGGAGGCCAGTGACGCGGAACGGCAGAGGTTCATGCAGGTCATTCCGGCTCCAGCCCGGCTGGCCTACAAGTTGATCGGCCACCGCCAGTTCGCCCGCGAAACCACGGCGATCCGCGGCTGACCGACCCGCGACCCCACACCACACCCACGGACGACGGGCCGCCGTCGCACTCCGCCGTTACATGGACACCCGGCGGAGTCAAGGTCGCGTCGCGCCGTGCCGGGCGTGACGCGGCCACCGCGGGACCTGCTCGCGGATCCTGCCGCCTCTGATCGAGCGGCACTGCGAGAACTGAAACAGAAACATGGACTCCTCCAATCTCCATCGCAACGAGCTTGCTCCGCGCAGGGCGGGCGCGGACATCGGTGTGACAGGGCTTGCCGTTATGGGGCACAACTTCGCGCGCCACGGTCACGTCGTGGCTGTGCACAACCGCTCCCCGCAGCGCACCCTTGCCCTGGTGCGCCGGCACGGACACGAGGACGAGTTCGTGCCGGCCGCGCTCATCCAGGGGCTGCGCGACCACTTGGTGCGCATACCTACCAGCGCATTGACCGGCCCGGAGCCTTCCACATCTCCTGGTCCGGGGACCGCAAGCAGCACACCGCATAACGACCGCGCACGATCCCTTGAGCAAGGGCAACGACGGACCTGATCGAGCAGGCCGACGCAGTCGAGCGCCGCGCGGATGTAATCGTGGCCTTCGGCGTCACCGACGATCTGGTCGGAAAGAAGATCTTCCCCCGCATCGGCCGGGCCCGGCCTCCCACGGGAATCACCGGGTGCCGGTGAGCGGAGTGGGGCGCACCCGATGGAGCGACCACGACCTGCGTGCCACGGCATTCGGTGCGAGATGCAGATTCCCCACCGCTTGCCGCACCGCCTAGCACGGGCCTTCGACCAGAAGAGAAGAGATTCCGACATGACCGACAGCACGCACGTGCAGACGTTCGTCCTGATTCCCGGCGCATGGCTGGGAGGCTGGAGTTGGCAACCGGTGGCCCGCGCGCTGATCGAGCGCGGTCATCGGGCTCTGACGCTGAGTCTGCCCGGGCTGTCGTACGACGGTTCGCCCCCAGGGCTCGAACTGGCCGACGCTGTGGACTACGTGGTGGATGAGGTCGAGCGCCGCGACCTGACAGACGTGGTCCTGGCCTGCCACAGCTGGGGTGGATACCCGGCCACCGGGGCCGCCCACCGGCTAGTGGGCCGCGTCGCGAAGGTGATCTACTTCAGCGCGGTGGTTCCCGAGCGCGGCAGGTCGATGCTCGACGAGAACGAGCAATACGGCGAGATGATCCGGCAGGCCATCAAGGCCACCCCCGATGCCACCGTCCCACTCGGCCTCGACGCGGTTCAAAGTGTGCTCATGCCAGGAGACCCCGCGCCGCTCCAGCAACTCGTGAGCCGGCTACTGCTGCCGCAGCCGGGCGGTTATATGACCGGCAGCCTCGACCTGCCGCCGGTCACGCAGATCGGAATGGACGCGGCATACGTGCTATGCGCCGACGACAGCGCCCTGGCCCGGCCCGGTACCGAGTTCGCGGCGCGGCTCGGCGTCGACCCGCTGGTGATACCAGGTACTCACATGACCATGCTGACCAGACCGGACACGGTGGCTGAAGCGCTACTCTCGGCATAAAGGTGCCGAGGACTCAATCAATGCCGGTCAGGCGACGCGGTGGTATTCGTGAAGCATGCCGCCGACCCGGTCGCGTCGAGCAGTTCGGAAGTGGTCGAGGCCGGTGACGATATTGGGCAGGGGCCTGTACCGGGTCCGTGTGAGCCGTGAGGCGCGAACGGAAATCTTCTAAAGAGCCAAACCCGGCAAAGGCCCCAGCCCGATTCAGGCCTGGCTCCCCGAAGCAGCGCTGGTCGGTCAGATCCAGCTCGTGGCCGCGTTTGTCGCGTGGTGGCGGGTGTGGCGCCGTGCATTGTGGCAATCACCTGTCCACGCCGGATCATCGTCAGGATCATTGATGAAATGAATCAACAGATCCGACTATGACAAAACGGGTTCGGGCCTGCCGGCCGCGCCAGCCCCGGGGCGGGGGCAGGCTATCAAGCGTAGGAGTCGGTGATCTCGCGGAGTTGATCGAGAATCTGGTGCAGCAACGTGAAGTTGCGGGTGCCCAGGTAGGTCTCCCACTCCGCGTAGATCTCGTCAAGCGTAGCCATGGCCACCTCGACCGCGCGCCGGCCGCGTTCCTCAATCACGATCAGCCGGGCACGACCGTCCGTGGGGTCGGGGAGCCGGCGGACGTAGCCCAGGTGTTCGAGCTGGTCGACCATCACACTGGCGCTTTGCTTGGTCATCTGCGCCTGGTCGGCCAGGTCTTTGAGGCGCGAGCCGTTCGGGGCGATGCGCTGGAAGACTCGGCACTGGGCAAGCGTCCAGTCGTCGAACCCGGCATCCTGCAGGGCCCGGAAAAGCCGGTCCTCGGTGTACCGGTACGGGATGAACAACGACACCCCTAGATCAACCCGTTGCCCATCGTCCATGCCGCCCTCGACTCCGTCGCTCGCCTGGTCCCACCAGCCTCACACCCTATGGCAACGCCGCGGTCGGCCTCTCGCCCCGCCGGTAACGTTCGCCCTATCACGGACCACCTGAACCAGTCAGGCATCTTTACTATTGTATATATGCAGCAGCGCCGATGGCAAATAGCCATGAGCCCGGAGAACGCGGTGCGGCGCACCGTCCCGTTCGGCTTGTACTGCTACTCGATCACCATCGTCTGGTACGCACTGCACGGCCACCACCCGACCGACGTCGCAAACCGCCGCGAGCAAGCGCCCTGGTACGTCACCAAGTCCGAGCCCGCGTTCTCCGACATGACCGCCAAGCTCCGCCGCGTGATCATCGCGACCCGATTTTCACCGAAGCACCACGCTGCGCCCACCGACGCCGAAATCCGCGCCGTCCAACAGTCCTAGGCTCACGCTGGACTCGACCACGCGCCTTGACCGCAGCAAGCCTGCCAGAACCGCGAAACACGAGATAGAGCCACCCTCTCCACTATTACGCAGAGTCACCTCAACAACCAACACGGAGTCAAATGAGAGATCGCTACAACACAGCCAGACTTGACAGGGAACACATGTGTCCGGGGTCTGAGTATTTGGGGAGTCTCAACTGCCTGCGCCGTTTCTCGAACTCTCTGAACAGTTCCCTGACGTCGCTCCTTCGTGTGAGCCGGCCGATCAACTGGTGTGCTTGCGTTCTCAGTTGCGGCGGGACGGGGTGCCCTTCCAACAGCGAGTGGCGGAGCACCGCGTCCAGGTACTCCTTGGTGAAGTTGGTTGCTTCGGTGGCAGAGTGGATCAGTGCAGCTTGAGGGCGTCCTCGTGCGCGCGAGAGAAGACGAGCGTGAAGCTTCCAGGCCGTCGTCCGTCCCGCGCATGGTCTCTGTCCGTCCGGCCCAGGCCGGGAAGAAGGACCCGTTCGACAAGGTGCCCGTGTACAACCCCGCGGCTCTGGCGGAGGATTGAAGCAATACCCGAGGGCACTTCCGTCCGTATGGGCCCGCACGGCAGGATCCTCCGCATGAGGATTCTGGTCATGGGCGGGACGTGGTTCCTGGGCAAGCACATCGCGGAGGGTGCACTGGGGAGGGGGTGGCAGGTCACCACCTTCAACCGAGGGCGCTCCGGCCGTGACGTGGACGGTGTGGAGCCTGTTCACGGGGACCGTACGAGCCGCGTAGACCTCGAACGCCTCGCCGGACACGGGCCCTGGGACGCTGTGATCGACACCTCGAGTTCTGACCTGCCACCGCGGGAAGTGCTGGCGGCCGCCACCGCGCTGAGCCCGGCCGCCAGCCGCTGGGTGCACATCTCCACCGTGTCCGTGTACGAGGGATGGCCGCACCAGCCGCTTACCGACGTCTCGCCGCTCCTCGAATGCCCGCCGGACGCCGATGAGTCGTACGGCTACACCGGCCCGGACGGCTCGCCCACGCAGTACGGATTCCAGAAGTCCGGCGGGGAGCGCGCGGTGGCCACAGCGTTCGGCGACGCCGCGGTGTTCCTGCGCCCGGGCGTGATTCTGGGGCCCGGCGAGTATGTTGGCCGGCTGCCGTGGTGGCTGGAGCGCGCCAAGCGGGGTGGCCGCATCCTGGCCCCGGCCCCGGCGGAGCAGCGTATCCAGCCGGTCGACGTCCGCGATGTCGCCGACTTCGCCCTGACGATGGCCGCCAGCTCGGCGAGCGGCGGCTACAACGTCACCCACCCCCAGGGGGCCACGTTCCGCGGCTTCCTGGAGGCCTGCCTGAGCGAGACGGGCGGCGCCGGCGCCCCGGTCTGGATCGATCCCGCCGCGCTGGTCGAGCAGGGCGTCAAGCAGTGGACGGAGCTGCCACTGTGGCGAACCCACGCCGGGGTGTGGGCCGTTGACTCCAGCCGCGCCGTGGCGGCGGGGCTGGAGTGCCGGCCGATCGCCGACACCGTCCGCGACACATGGCGGTGGTGGGCGGCCGATGGGCGTCCCGTGGACCACCCGCGGTGGGCGGAACACGGGATCGACCCCGAGAAGGAAGCGAAGATCCTCGCCTCGCTGGCCTGAGTCAGGCTTCCAGCTGCAGCAGCGCGGGACCGGTGAGCTGATGCGCGGTCGCGGTGCGGGTGAACTCCTCCACCCGGCCACGCAGTTCATTGGGGAGACCGGCCCCGCGGTATGACGGCTGGGTGAGGAAGTGCTGAATCTGCCCTGTGCGGGCCAGCACGCCGGTCACGCGCTGGTCGGCAGGGATGCTCCACAGAGGCATCAACGCTTCCGCCGCGCCCTCCACGTCGTTGACGAACAGCCGCGCCATGGCCAGATCTGCAGCCGCGCCGCCGAGAACGTGCGCGGATCGCTGCTCCGTCGGCTGCCGCTCGAGGAGCTCGAGAGCCCTGCGCGCCGACCGCTCGGCCTGAGCCGAGTCATGGACCAGCAGCGCGGTCGAGCTGCTGGACATGGCGAGGCGCTCCACCGTGAACCCGAACTCGCCACTGACACCGTCGTGCAGGTCGTCGCGGGCGCCGCTGTCCACTTCCTCGGACATCCTGATCACCTCATGCGCCGCCTCGACATCCCCGAGGTAGCCGTGCGCGCGGGCCTCGATGGCGAGCAGACGCCGACGGGCCACGTCACCGAGGCCTCCGTAGGTCTGGGCGCGGCGGGCCTTGGCCACCGCGTCGGCGGGCATGCCCGTGAAGTAGGCGATGTAGGCCAGGACGCCGTCGCAGTACGCGCGCAGCGGCTCGAAGCGGGAGGTCTCTCCGTAGAGGTCGGCGGAACGAGCCAGGCGGCGCGCGCTGTCGAAGGCGCCGAGGTCGAAGGCCGACGCGGCGAGCAGGGCCAGGGTCTGCCCGAGGAGTACGAGCACCCGCTGCTGCTGGGCCGGCACCTGGGTGCTGTCGCGCAGGTTTTGAAGCTGCGTCTGCAGCGCTCGGCCGCGGTGGAAGGCGAGGGTGGGTGCGATGGATGCGTACTCGCGCGCGAGCTTCATCACGTCGTCGGTGAGTTGGTCAAGGGTGGTGTCGGAGACGGACGCAGCGGCCGTGGCGCTGGCATCTTCCTGAGCGTCGCGTGCGGTCATGTCGATTTCGTGCTCCAGGTCGAACGCGGGTGCAGTGGGATCGGGCTGCGGTGGCGGCGCAAACAGGTCTGAGACCCGTCGGCCGAACATGGCCTCCAGGACACGACGGGTGTCCGGGGACAGCGAGGACGGGTTAACGCCCCCGGCTCTCCAGCGCTTGGCCGTCCGCTCGCTACAGGTCGGGTTGTTGGAACCCTTGCCGATGACTGCGTCGGCTGTCCTCTCGAACAGGTCAACCATGTCGGGAACGTCGAGACCTCGCTCAATGCACAGCGCCTTCAGCAGCGTCTGCGGAGGAAGTTCCACGTTGACCCCCCAATGGTTGAGCCGTCATCCAGCGGACCGTCTGAGCGTCGATCCCTTCGCACGAAGGGGATACCGCCGTTCGGCACCAGTTCAACACGTCTATGGGAGCTGGCACTTGAGTGGCCTTCAGATGGCCTGTGCCACCCGAAAGGGCCACGGAGTCGGCACGTCCGCCGACATGGTGCTGTCACCCCGTGCGGGTCCACGCTGGTCAACACCCTCGCTGAGAGTGCACGCCCGAGCACAGAAACCTTCGGAGTCTCCCCGTGAATCCGCCAACCCAGCCACCCGCTATCTCGGCGCAGGACGAGACAGCCTCCCCACCTGAGCAGGAGCCCCTGTTCGCCTGGTTCATGCGACTGCAGGCGGATCAGGGCGCCGGCCCCAACGCGCGGCTGCGAGCTCGTACGCGGCTGACGATGGCCAATTGGCCCGGTGACATCGAAGTGGCCGCCTTCATGGCCGCCAGGCTCGCAGACAACGCTGCCCGGCACGGCAAGCCCTTCTCCGACGACCGCATCATCCTGCGGCTGACCGTGATGAAGGAGACGCGTGACCTGGTCATCGCTGCCGACGATGCCGAACCCTCCTTCCCCAACTTCGCCGAGGTCAGCCATGGCTTCGCGTCGACCGAGTCCGGCCTGTGGTGGATCAACCGCAACGGCGGGCGCGTGTCGTGGCACCTGAAGCAGGACGAAGGCGGTCCCGTACTCGGCAAGACCGTGCAGGCATTCGTGTCCGTCGAAGGGAAGCGGGCGTGACCATCACCGCACAGCTGCCCCGCCGGGACGTCGCCGACGGCCGCGGCCTGCCGACAGCCGCCCCCGCCCGCTTCACCACAAGCTCAGACACCGGCGACCCCAGCCAGGTTGCTTCCGACATGGGTGACCTGGCGGCCCGCGTACGCAGCCTGATGGCCCTACAGCAAAATCGGGCGCTCCAACTCCCGTTAGGCGGACACTTCTTTGACATCGTCGTCACGGCAAACGGCCGTGAGGCGTACGCCGCCGTCACGGTCCTGGACGACATCCAGCACACCGGCAGCGAGCGGGCCGACGCCTGCGGCCCGGTGATCGAGGACCCCCAACGGTCGTGGTTCATCTGGCTCGTGCCGCCGGGCACCAGTGAGAAGTGGATGCCGCACCGGTATGCGATGTGCCTCGGCCGGCCCCACACCCTCGCGCTCCCGGCCCTGACCGCGACAGAGCCGCCCGGCCCCTTCTGGCGGCGCCCCTGCCGAGGTGACCGGCTCGTTCCCCCGGCGGCCCTGCGTGAGCTGCTCGACCAGTTCCGGCCCGGCCCGGTGCCCCACGAAACACTCCTCGGATCAGTGCTGAGCACGATCTCCTGATCTCCGCGTGCGGCACCTGCTCACACTCCCCGAGCCTCATGCCGCACGCGGTCCCCGTTCCTGTCGCCGAGACGGCTCCGCCTCGGCGACAGGCCACCACACCAAGGAACAACGCGTGACCACACCACTGAGACCCAGCGCCCGTGCCGCTCGTCTCGAAGTCCTGCGGCGCGAGTACATGGCCCAGATCATCGCCGTCGCCCTCCGTCGCGGCCGCCCCGTTCGCATCAGTCCGTACGTCGTGGCGCAGCCGGGTGGCCAGCGGCAGGCGGACCTCGAGCTGATCAGGACGTACGCGGCAGAGATGGGCTGGCAGCTCACGCGGAGCTCCTTCGCCGATGTGGGCCAGCCGCCGCCCCTCGTCCAGCGCGCCGGGTTCGGAGCGGCCTGTCGATACGCCGCGCAGGGCTACGCGCACGGCATCCTCGCCATCGCCCGACCGGCCCTCACGACCGATAACGAGTCCTACGCGCACCTCCTGGAGCGCCTTCACCACCGCGGCGTGGTCCTGGCGTATCTCCCCGCCGCCACCTAGCTACCGCCCGGTGGCCCGGATGACACCGACCGTGGCCATCGGGTGGCTCAACTCCCGGCGCTGGCCTGCCCCGTGTTCCCACACGGCAAGCGAATCCCAGTGCCGGGGCTCACCCCGGTGCCGGGCCGCCCTCCCCGTGTGGCCCGGCACCGGTTCCCGCCCCTTCCAGAAGGGAAGACGACGTGCACGAACTGGTAGTGACGCCGCTCGGCGAGCGGCGCCTGGTCCTGCGGCAGGGCAGTTCCAAGGCCCTGCAACTTCCCAAGGCCCGGTTCGAGGAACTGCGCACGTCAGGTTCCTCTGCCGTGCCGCAGTGGCTCGCCGACGCCGTCCAGGCGCGATGGGGCATGGACGTGACGGGCCGACCCGTTGACGACGTTCTCCTACTGCGGGAGGCGGGCCCGTACGCGTTCAGCCGCGCGACCTGGGAGCTCAACCTGGGCTGTGACTACGACTGCGTCATGTGCTACCTCGGCGAGAAGCGGTTCGAGGGCCTGGACATGGACGGCAAGCGCAAGCTGCTGGCCGTCATGCGCGACGCGGGCGTGATCTGGCTGCAGATGACCGGCGGGGAACCGCTGATCGACCCCGACTTCCCCAAGGCATACCGGATCGCGTACGAGCTGGGCATGCAACTGGAGATCCTTTCCAACGGTTCCCGCTTACACAAAAGCCACATCCTGAACCTGCTGCGCACCTACCCGCCGACCAAGCTGACGCTGAGCGTGTACGGCGCGACGGCCGAGACGTACGACGCGGTGACCCGCAACCGCGGCGCCTTCCACCGGTTCTCCCGCGGCCTGCGCATGGCGATCGACGCCGGGCTGACCCTGGACCTGTCTCTGATCATCGTGCGGGGCAACGCGCACGAGGCCGACGACATGCGCGCCTGGGCGAGTAGCCTCGGCCTGCCGTTCCGCGAGTACGCGAACATCTCGCCCACCATCCACGGCGGGGCCGAGACACTGCCCTCGCAGTCGCCCGAATACCTCACCAACCGGGCGCCGTTCACCGGCTGCCCCGCCGGCGTGACGTTCTTCCACGCCGATCCGTTCGGGCGGGCCTCGATCTGCAAGGTCGGCCGCGACCCGAACATCGACCTGATCGCCGAAGGCGTGGAAGGTCTGGTCCGGCTCGGCGGGATCGCCGAGTCCCTCATGCTTCGTACCGGAGGATGCAGCGGCTGCAAGCTGTCCGGCACGTGCCGGGTGTGCAGGCCGATGGCGAAGGTCTTCCAGGAGGCGAAGGCACCACTCGAGAACTACTGCCAACACGGATCGAGGTAGCGACATGACTGCTGTGATGGTCGAAATGACTCGCGGGCCGGAGACCACCGTCCAGGACCCCGAGGAGGTCACTCTGGTCGACAACGTGGAGGATCTCCTCGCCGACGCACTGCCCGGCTGCGGCGAAGACAACCCGTACAACTAGTGACCGGCCCTGCCGGGGCCGCCGCCGGCGTGCGGCCCCGGCACCATCCCCTCTTGGAGGCTCCCCGCATGCCCACGCAGCGGCTCACCGACCTGCCCGACACCGTGCGGCGACTGATCGAGAAAGCCAGCGGCCCCGTTCTCGACGTCGGGAACATCAACGCAGGCCTGAACAGCGCCATCGCCGCCCGCGTGCGCACGGCCGACCGCACCCTGTTCGTCAAGGGCCTGCCCATGGATCACCCGCGCGTGTGGACCCAGAAGCGTGAGGCACAGATCAGCCCCCACGTCCGGGGCATCGCACCAAAGTTGCTGTGGCACGTCGAAGAGGACGGCTGGAGTCTGCTCGGCTTCGAGTACATCGACGGCGGCCACGCCGACTTCACGCCCAAGTCCCCCGACCTGCCCGCGGTCATGGCCACCATGATCCGGCTGGCCGATGTCCCGGCGCCGGCGCTCGAGTTGAAGACCATGCCGCATCGACTCCGCACGTACGTGGACGACCCCGCGAACCTGTCCTGGTTCGCTGGTGACAGCCTCCTCCACACGGAGTGGAACCCGCACAACATCCTCATGACGGGCGACAGAGCCCTGTTCGTGGACTGGGGATGGGCCTCCACCGGCGCCGCCTGGATCGACCCGGCTCTCTGGCTGCTTTGGCTGATCGCTCACGGCCACACCTGCGAACAGGCGGAGCGTGCGGCCGCCGCCCACCCGGCATGGGAACGCGCCCCGGCCGAAGGCCTCCATGCCCTTGCTTGTGTCCAGCGCCGCCTCTGGGACTCCATTGCGGCCGAGAGCACGGACGACTGGGCGACGCCCATGCAGGAGGCGGCACGCTCCTGGGAGGAGCATCGCAGGTAGCGAGACAGGCCGATCCCGCCTCTACGGTGCCCCCGAGCCACCCCTCAACTCGGAGGCACAGACGTTGGGGTGTAACAGAACATGGCCGTTGACGCTCCGGCAGTCAAAGGGGTTGCGCTTTACGTCAACCCCGCAGTGACCCGGAGGAACGGTGACGACCGCGACAGCCCCCTGTCTCCCGAGGCCCACCGCTCCCACTGGCACCTCTTTGCCTGGCTCTAGCCCGAGCCGGCACCCAAGCCGAGCAAACCCAAGCCTAAGCCCGCGGCGCCTGAGTCGACGCCTCGAGGTCTACTGCAAGGGCTGCCGCCCGCATCTCGCCCAGGCGGTCGACGTCCACGTGGCGGGGACTACGGGCCAGGTAGATCGTGCCTTGGGTGATGCCTGGAGGTCGTCCGGTGGCGGCGGCCGTTGGGTGGTGCTGTTCCCTACGTCGGATCTCACCGCGGCAGACCGTCAGGTCCTCGACCAGATCGACCGGATGCGTGCGGCCCTGCGGCATGCCGTGCGAAGTCCCGCGAAGTGGATGGCCGGCCTGGGTAAGTTCCTCACCGCGGATGCGGTGGCGGCGTCGAATTCCATCGAGGGCTTCAAGGTGGCCACCGTGGACGTCGAGGACCTCATGGAAGGCGAGAGCGAGGTTGACATCTCGCAGGAGAACCGGGAGGAGACTCTCGCCTACCAGCGGATGGTGACCTATATCCAGACCCTCCACGACGTCGAGGACTTCTCCTACAGCAAGGGCCTGCTCAACTCTCTTCACTGGATGCTGCAGGGGCACCGGCACAGCGTCCGCCGGCCGGCAGGTCAGTGGCGCAAGGGCCCGGTCTACGTCACCGACGCCCGTGATCCGAGCATCGCCGCTTACACCGCCCCCGATGCCCCGCTCGTCGCCCATCTGATGCAGGAACTCATCGACTGGCTCAATGAAAGCGATGGCACTCACGCCCTGGTGCGGGCCGCGATGGCCCATCTGCACCTGGTCTGCATCCACCCCTGGGCCGACGGCAACGGCCGTATGTCCCGCTCCCTGCAGACCCTCATGATTGCCAGGGAGTCAGTCCTCGCGCCCGAGTTCTCCTCCATCGAGAGCTGGCTGGGACGGCCGGGCAATACCTGGGAGTACTACCGCGAACTGGGCGACCGGGGCAGCCAGTACCAGCCCGATCAGGACGTCTCCGGTTGGATCAGATTCAACCTCACCGCCTACCATCAGCAGGCCCAGACCGTCCAGGGCCGTCTCGCCCGCTCGGGCCGTGTCTGGAGCTGTCTTGCCGCCTTCTCCGCCGGCCAGGGCTTGGACGAACGCACGGTCACTGCACTGCATGACGTTGCCGTGGCCGGACGCGTGCGCCGTTCCCGCTACCAGCACGGCGAAGCTCTCAGTCTCCAGCAGGCCCAACGCGATCTCCGCGACCTCACGGCCGCCGACATCCTCCAGCCCGTCGGCCGCACCCGCGCCCGCTACTACACCGCGGGCCGCCAGTTTCCCCAGGACGCCATCGACATCGCGCAGACCCCCATGACCCTGACACACCCCTACCGCGACTGACGCCTCCTCGGCCCGGAACGACGGGCGGGCGTCGGACTGTGGTGGTTGAGGGTGTGCCAGCGTCGTTCGAAGTCATCGGCTTCGTGGGTGAGGTGGTGGGTGGTGAGGGGTTTGTTGTATTGGGCGGTGATGCCGTGGGCTGCGCATTGCTGGGCGATGGTGTCGAGCGGGGGCTGGGGGCCGTGTACCCGGTGCTGGGCCCAGATGGTGTAGAGGCGGTAGGACAGGAGGTAGCGGCGCAGGTTAGCGGGGCTGAGCGGCTTCCGGCCGCGGCCGTACAGGCCCTTCGCGGCGAGAGCGGCGGACAGTTGCTCGGCCGTGGGCTCGTGGCCCTGCCGGGCCTGGTACTCCATCCACGCGAGGTAGTAGCGGTCGACGGTGGTAAGGGCAGTTCGTTTCGTGGCTACGTCGTCGTGGCCTGGCAGCGGAGCATCGAGAGGGGTGTGCACCTGTGGGCCGCGTCGCTCCGTGGCGGCTTGCGCGCCCGTGCCGGCGGGTGTCGCCTCGGGATGCTCCTCCTGCGGGGGTTGGTCGGCGGCCTGCCCACTGGGATCGGCCCCAGCCTCATCGGCCGGTGATTGGATGCTGGCGAACTCGCGCTCCTTGACGCCCGTGCCGAAGTCTGCCTGTGGTTCTTCAGAGGCGGCGATTTCATCGGTGTGAGGGGTGGAGCGCCTCGGGGGTACCTGGAGGAGGGGCTGTAGCTGTTCTTCGGGGAGCGGGTCGCCGGCCCCGGTGGGGATGTCGTTGGTGTCGCGGAGTCGGCGGGCCGATTGCGTGGTGGTTGGCTCCGCGTCACGTTGTGCGAGGAGAGTGTGATAGGCCTCGGCGTACCGCTCGAGGGCCTCTTCGGTCGCTGCCAGTGGGCCAGGTGACCGTGTGGCCAAGGACGTTGGGAGTGGCGGCGACTGTGGCGTCTTTGGCTTCGACATCTGCTGCTCGTGAGCTACTGATGTCTCCGGGACGGAGTGTTCCGGCAGGGCTGGGGCGCAGGACTGCTCGGCCGTAGGCAGGAGTGTCGCTTCGATGCCTGCTGCGGCCAGGCCTGCCGGGGCCGTTTGTGTCAGGGGGATCCCGTAGCGGGCCAGGCGCAGCGGGATGAGGGACTGTACTGGGGCTTTGCGCCGCCACGCGCGCCCGAAACGCGAGCGCAGGCGGGCTTGGTAGACGAGGCGTTCCTGCTCCCGTTTGATGGCCTGTTCGTAGGAGCGCAGTTCCCACAGTTTCATACGGCGCCACAGCAGAAGCGTGGGGAGGGGGGCCAGGAGCCAGCGGGTGAGGCGGACGCCCTCCATGTGGGTGTCGGCGGTGATGTCGGCGATGCGGCCAATCGCGTGGCGGGCGGCCTCGACGCAGACGACGAACAGGACCGGGATGACCGCGTGCATGCCCACGCCCAGCGGGTCGGGCCAGGCGGCCGCGCCGTTGAACGCGATCGTCGCGCTGGTGAGCAGCCAGGCCGTGGGGCGCAGCAGCGCCAGCGGGCTGCGGATCCAGGTGAGCAGGAGGTCGAGGGCGAGCAGGACACAGATGCCTGCGTCGATGCCGATCGGGAAGAGGTAACTGAAGCTTCCGAAGCCCTTGGTGCCGGCCAGTTTGCGGATTGCCGTGTACGTGTGAGTGGGCGTGTTGGTGGCATTGGGTGGGTGTCAGCAGGGCGGGGGTGCTGGGTGCCTGGTCCGGGGGGCTCGTGTGGGGGTGGGTTCGCTGTCATGGGGTGACCAAGCGGCTGCTGTTTTCTGACTTGTGTGGGGTGGGCCGGCTGTTGTGGGGGTGGCTGTTCCTTTGGGTGGGCGCGGGGTGCGGGGGTGGGTTCAGGAGGGGGTGTGGGTGGTGTCGGGGGTGGCTTGGGGTTGGTCGGGTCGGCGGTCGCGGAGTGCTTGAAGGATGTTGGTCTGGTGTTGGTCGGTGGGGGGGTGGGGTGTCGGGAGAGTTGTCGAGGAGCAGTGCGAGGCGGGTGTAGAGGTCGTCGTGGGTGAACAGGGCGTCGAGGCCGGCCCAGGTGTCGTTGTCGATGAGGGGGAAGGGGAACTGCTGGGGCGTGATGAGTGTGGCCAGGAGCGGGAGGAGTTCCCATCCGTGGTCGAGGCGGTCGTGTAGCCAGGTGCGGATGCTGGCGGGGTTGGTGTGGCGCCACATCCAGATCAGGGTGCTGTCCTGGTCGGTGAGGTCTGGGGCGGATCGTTGTGCGGCTGGTGCGAGGTGTTCGGCCAGACGGCCGGTGAGGGCGTCGCGGGCCTGGAGGGCCCATGGTTCGGTGGTCGTCGTGTGTTCGGAGGCGGTGTCGTCGGGGTTGGTGGCGCTGTGGAGGGTCCGGGTGGCCAGGACTGCTCCGTCAGGGGTGGTGGCCATGGCGGCCACGGCGGAGGGGCGCTCTTCAGGAGGCAGGTCGAGGAGGAGGCTGGGGGCGAAGGAACGCACCCGCCGGTCGGCGCCCAGCAGGCCCATCGCTTCGGGTTGCGCGGTCAGTTGGCCGTAGTTGTCGGCCATGGTCTGGAGCAGCGCGGCCGCGGGTACCGGGATACCGTCGGCGCGCAGTTGGTCGATGCGCCGGACGATGCGGTGGGTGTCTTCTCTGAGCCGGAGCAGCAACTGTGCGGCCTCATCGCCCTCAGCTCCTGATGCCAGTTGGGCGAGGGCCTGCTGGAAGACGGCTTCTGGGAGGTCGTCTTCGGGGACGGTGAAGACGATGTACCGGTCGAAGTAGTCCTGGCTGCCGATCCCGCGTCGGCGCGCCGCGGCACGGGGGTCGCCGCCGTTGCCGACGGCCTGCTGGACTGCGGGGAACAACAGGCCAAGCAGCCCGAGCATCCCGTCGATGTTGTCCGGGGCGACACCGGCCTGGCACAGGCGTTGTTTCCATCGCTCGGCGCGTTCACCGGGTCTGGAATCGCGGTGCAGCGCCGGGTCGATGCTGGTGCCGGTCAGTTCGGCGCGGTGGCGTCCCAGCATCCGGTAGACGCCTGGCTCACTGGTCCGCAGAAAGGTGACGACCAGGAAGTCGACGATGTCGACCTCCCGGCCAGCGAGCCGAGCGTCGCGCCGGCCTGCCCGAAGTAGCGCTTGATGGCCCGCGGGGTCCTCAACCGGTCCTGGAGGTGGCGGAAGTACGCCTCGGAGAAACGCTGCTCCTGGTCCGCAGTCATGGACACCCCGTGGGAGTCCAGCAGTGCGTTGAGGAGACGCGTGGTCATGGCCGCGATGTCGCGGTCACGGAAGGCCGGTAGGTCGAGCCGGACCTGGATGAGCTTCTCCAGGAATTCCTGGGCGCGCTGGTCGTTCGAGCCGACCAGGTCGGTCCGTTGCAGGACGTCCAGCAGGGTCTGCTCGTCGAAGCTGATCAGGTAGTACACGTTCGGCAGGTGGCCGACCAGGCGGATGAGCTTGAAGACGACCAGCAGTTCCTCGGGGGCGAGCCGGTCCAGGTCGTCCATGACCACCAGAACCGGCAGGCCCGCCTGCCGCAGAGCCGTCTCGGCGGTGCGCTTTGCGGCCGAGGCACTGGTGTCCCCGGCCACGCGTTCGGCGACGAGCTTGATCAGCTCCGAGGAGTCCAGGCCAAGCAGTCCCGTGAGCTTTCCCAGCGGACTGACCGCCTGGCCGAACGCCCCGACCTTCCTGCGTAGTTCGGACCACTGGCCATCGTCGGGGAGAGCGGCGCGGATCTCGCTGAACAGCGCCAGCGTCAGTGATTCGAGGTCCGAGTACATCCACGGGTTCAGCTCGGCGACCGACCACACACGGGTGCTGGCGCCGCCGACCGCGTTCTTGAGGTGCTGGATGGCCATCTGCAGGACGGATGACTTGCCGGAACCCCAGGGGCCGATGAGCGCGAGGACCCCGGACTCGCTCTGCTCGCGCACCTGGTGGAGAAGTTCGACGGCATGTCGGGCGTACTGCTGGCGCCCCAGCAGGTCAGGAGCGTCGGCGCTCCCGTCAACGGGGTCATCGTTGAAGAAGCGCTCACCGGGCATCGGCCCATCCTGCCCGACAGCGCAGCTGCTCCGGTCTGGGATCGGTAACGACGTGCAGACCGGCTGCTGTCATGGGGCGACCAGGTGGCTGTCATGGTGCGGCTAGCAGATCGCTGTCCGGGTGTGTTGGGTTTGCCGGTCTTCGTGTGGAGGGGCGGCCGGGGCGGTGGGGTTGGCCGTGTGACGGGTTCGGGAACCCCAGCGGGGGAGACGATGCCGGGTTCCGGCCGCTTCGGCGGCGGCCGGGCGGGTGGAGCGGGCGGTGGTGGTGCGGCGGCTCTTGGCGGTGGACCGGGGTGAGGGCGGTCTGTCGGCGCTGCATGTGCGGATCGCGGCCGGTTTGGCGGGGGTGTCGGAGCGGACGGTGTGGCGGTGGGTGCAGCAGGGGCGCGAGGGGCGGGTGGAGGCGCGGCCGCGGCAGGGCGGGTTCACGGTGGGCGACCCGTTGTGGGAGGTGCTCACGCAGGCTGGCGGGAACGTCGCCGAGCTGCGCCGCAGGATGCTCCGGGCGCAGGACGAGGGCGTGCTGGAGCGGTGGGGCGCGGAGCTGGTGCCGTCGTTGGCGACGCTGCACCGTGCGATCAAGGACGAGTTGCGTGGGGGCCGGGTGCTTCAGGTCGCCCGCGCGGCGTCGGGCCGGGTGGAGCCGAGCCGGTACGACCGGGCGCTGGCCGAACTCGGCTTCGCAGAAGGTGCGGACGGTCCGCCGGTTGTGGACGGCCCGGACGCCGAGCCGTCCCGTACGGGTGGTGAGGAACGGTCCGGTGCGGTGAGGGCTGCTGCGCGGGCCCGGGTGTCGGGCGGGGTGCGTCTGTACGCGCCGGGGGCGCGGCTGGTGTCGACGCGGCAGGTGGCCGGGGTGGTGGAGGCGGTGGGGCATACGGTCGCCGCGCGGGGGATCGGCTGCGTGTACGGGGACACGGGGCTGGGGAAGACGGTCGCGGTCGAGCAGGCTCTGCACCTGCTGCCTGCCCGGGTGCCGGTGTGGCGGGCGGTGGTGGGGGTCGGGCCCGGGCTGCCGCAGGTGCGGGCCGCGTTGTGTGAGGCACTGGGGCTGCCGTCGGGGTCGCTGACCCACCGTGCCGGACCGGTTGACCAGGCGCTGGCGGAGGCGCTGGCCGAGCCGGGTGTGCTGTTCCTCGACGACGCGCAGCGTCTGTCGCCGCCGGTGCTGGACTACCTGCGGCAGCTGTGGGACTCGCCGGGCTGTGCGGCTGCCCTGGTGCTGTGCGGGGCGGGCAGCGAGCGGGCGCTGGCCCGGGCCGCGGCGATGCGTTCCCGGGTCCTGACCTGGCACCAGGTTAGCCGCCTCGACACGGAGGACGTGCCGCGGACGCTGGGTCTGTTCCACCCGGTGTGGGAGGGCGCTGATCCGGCCGACCTGGTGCGGGCGGATCAGCAGACCGCCCGCGGCAACTTCCGTACCTGGGCGAAGATCACCTCGCATGTCTGCGCCGCCCGGGGTCGCGACCCCGGCGCGGGTGTGGATCGGGACGCGATCGACCAGGCCTGCGCCCGGCTCGGCCCGTACCCATGACGGCCCCTCTCACGTGCCCGGAGCACACCGGTTCCGACGGCAGAGAACCTCACCCCGTTCGGCGAGGAGGGACAGCGCGATGACGGACAGCGGACCGCAGGGCACCAGCGGCGGCCACGGTGTGGACGCGGGAGGGCAGCGGCTGCCGCCGCCGGGGGATCCGGCGGATGTGCTCGGGAAGCAGTCGCTGGTTGCGCTGCGGGCGCCTGCGGTGCGTCGCCTGCTGGCGCTGCGGGCCCGGGGTGGTCTTTCGCGGCAGCACGTGCGGCTGGCGGGGGAGTGCCTGGGGGCATCGGAGCGCACGGTGTGGCGGTGGCTGGCCGAGGCGTCCCGGAGCCCGGTGGCGGCTGCGCACCCCGGAGCCCGGTGGCGGCTGCGCACCCCGGAGCCCGCCACACGAGCAGGTTCGAGATCACCGCGGAGATCCGGGTGCTGCTGGCGTACTGGCACGGCAACGCCTCCGCAGTCCACCGCCAGCTCATGGAGCGCGCCGCGGCCGAGGCCGGGGGCGTACGCGCGCAAACGTCCGGCGCTGCCGGGCCCGTCCCGCCCGGCCTGGTGGCTGTTCCGGGCGGGGCAGCCCTGTCGCAGGTGCCGCTGCTGGTTCCGGTCCCGTCCCTGTCGACGTTCCTGCGCGCGCTGCGCCGTGATCTGACGGCGGGGGAGCGTGCCGGTCTCGCCATCGGACCGGAGGCGGCACGCGCCCATGACGTGTTCGGCAAGCGGCCGGCGTCTTGGCGCAACCACGCCTGGGAGACCGACCACGTCCAGGCCCCGCTGCTGGTCGACGCCGACGGCGACCTGGTGCGCCCGTGGATCACCTGGTTCATCGACACCGCCACCAAGGTCATCACCGGTACCGCTGTCACCCCGGGCCATCCCTCCCGCGCGTCGGTACTGGCCGCCTTGCGCGCCGCAGTGGTGCGGGACGAGCCCTACGGCCCGGCCGGGGGAGTGCCGGAGCTGGTGAGGATGGACCGGGGCAAGGACTTCCTGTCGGCCGCCGTCACCACCGCGCTCGGCGCGATGGGCGTGACGGTCAAGGACCTGCCCGCCTACAGCCCGCATCTGAAGGGCACGGTGGAGAGCCTCAACCGCGCTGCGGACCGGATGCTGTTCGCCGCCCTGCCCGGCTACACCGCCGGGCCCACCGGGCCCCGCTCGGAACGGCGCGGACGTACCGCGGGGGCGGTGTCCGCCCTGTCGTTCCAGGACTTCACTACGGAGGTCCTGGAGTGGACGAACTGGTGGAACACCGCGCACCGCCCGAAAGCTCTGTCGGGCCGTACGCCACTGGAGGCGTGGCAGGCCGATCCGACCCCTGTCACCGACATCCCCGCCGCCGACCTGTGGGCCTTCACCCTCGAGGACGACGGCCGGCCGAGGAAGCTGACCAGCCACGGCGTGAGCTGGCGCGGCCGCACCTACACCGCCGCGTGGATGACCGGCCAGGCCGGCCGCCAGGTCCGCGTGCGCTACATGCCCCACCACGACCACGAGATCGAGGTCTGCGACGCCCGGGGCCGCCACCTCGGCCCGGCGCACCTCGCGGACGCGGCCACCCCCGAGCAGCTGCAGGCGCTACGCGAGGCACGCGCGGAGCGCGCCCGGCGCCTGCGCTCCGACGCGAAGGCCGCCGAACGCCTGCGCCGCCAGCGATTCGCCCCCACCACCAGCGCGGAGCCCGCCCAGCGGCTGGGAGCCGTCACGTCCGCCCAGGCCGAGCGTGAACTCGCCGCCGCCGACTACACCGACGTCGCACGGCTGGCACTGCCCGACCTGATCCCGCCCGCCCCGCCTCCGGCGCACTGGCGCACCCCGCCCGCCCTCGCGGCCGGCACAGCGCCGCCCCCGCCCGCCCCCGCTCCAGCCGACCCGCCGGCGGACGTTGTGCCGGAACCCGACTCCCGACCCGCAGGAGACGCCTGATGACCGCGGCCACCTACCAGTACGTCGACCTGCCCGACGCAGCCGTCGTCACCACCCGGGCCCTGCTCACCGCGCGGGAGAACATCACCGACACCGTCGCCGCACGCGCCATGATGTGCATCCACGGCGGCGCCGGCCACGGCAAGACGCTCGCGGTCAACACCTGCCTGCGCGAACTCGAACCGGGCGAGGACGTCCGACGGGTCACCTTCCGCGCCCGCCCCACCGCCCGGGCCGTGCGCTACGAGCTGTTCACTGCCCTCGACCTGGCCGGTGAACCACCGCGCCACCCCAGCGAGTTCGACCGCCTGCTGAAAACTGCCCTGGCCGAACGCCCCCGCACCTTCCTCGTGGACGAGGCCCAATGGCTCAACGGGGAGGCGTTCGAATACTTCCGCTATCTGTGGGACGAACCCTCAACCCAGCTCGCGATCATCTTTGTCGGCGGGGAGGGCTGCCACACCGTGCTGCGCCGCGAACCGATGCTCTCCTCCCGAGTCTTCATCTGGCAGCACTTCACTCGCCTTGCCCCCGGCGAGGTCCTCGAGGCCATTCCCCTGTTCCATCCGATCTGGGCCGACACCGACCCCGACGACATCACCTTCGCCGACCAGCACGCAGCGCATGGCAACTTTCGGGCCTGGGCCCAGTTGACCGCCCACACCCGTACCGCACTCGCCCGCACCGGCCGTCCACGGGCGGACCGGGAGCTGCTGCGCTGGGCCTTCAGCCGCCTCGCATGACCGCCACGCAACCCTCTTCCCTGCCCGCCCCTCCACCCGGGACCTGCGCCATGAGCTGTTCCACACGCTGGGGCTGCCGGGCCGTCCCGCCGGCGCACCACTCGAGTTCGGCCCGATGCTCCCCGCGGCCCTCGACGAGTCTTGGAGGCGATGCCTTGCACCCCATGTTCAACGACATCGCCCCGGACCTGATCGCCGTGTGCGGCCAGGAAGCCGCCCACGGAAACTTCCGCGCCCGGGCGAAGAGCGGCCGCCCCGGCATCGGCGAGGACCTGCCGCGCTGGGCCTGCGGCAAACTCCGCACCCGCCGGAGCGCCTGACCGTGCTCACCTGCCCCCACCCACCACCCCCGGTGGTGGTTTTCGACCCCGGCGACGACGTCGTCCACACCCGCGCCGCCCTGGCCATGCACCATCCGGCAACCGGCCGCGTCACCATCCACCCCACCCCCGGCACCGATTCCACGCTCGCTCTCGCCCACAACCTCCTCGACGCCCTCGGCAAGACCACACCCGTCACCGGCTACCGCGCCACCGACCCCGCCCCCGTCTGGACCCTCGCGGCGGCCTGGCTCCTGGCGCTCCCTGTCACCCGCCTGACCGTGCTGCGCGCCCACCTCCTGCCCGCCCGCGGCCTTAACGACCTGCTCGCCCTGCGCGTCCGTACCGGCGTGCGCCTCTACCTGGTCTGCCACCAGCCCCAGCTTTCCGCCGTCCTTGAACAGGCCCTGGCACGCACCGGCTACGACATGGCCGACGCGGACGCCGTCCTGAGCCACCACGACCAGGACCCACCGCACGTGCCGCGGTCACGGCAGGCCGCTGCGGACACCGCAGAGTGGATCAGCCTGCCGGCCCTGACCACGCTGACCTCGTATGAATCCAGCCCCGCCTGCGCGTGCACCGCGCCGACTGCGGCCGAGCGCGGCTTCCGCCCTCCGGCGCTGCCCATCCGTATCGCCACCCGGGTCGCGCACCGCCTGAGCCGCGCCGCCCACCCCCACCTCGCCGCTCACCTGGCAGCAGCCGTCGTCACCGCGGCCTCCACGAGCCAGCTGGACACCGCCCGCGTCCTGGACCTTGCCCTCGACGGCACGACCCTGACCCTCCACGACCGCCACAACGTGCGCCAAGGCTGCACCACCTATCCCGTGCCCGTCTGGGCTCAACCCCTCCTGCGTGCCGCGGCGTTCACCCATCTCCTCGCCACCGCGGAGCGCAGCAGCCCCCTGTTCGCCGACCCTCTCGGCGCCCGCGGCCTGCCTTCCTTGAGGGACTTCGCCGAGCACCTCAAGCTCCGTCCGCCCCAGCCCCCGCCTCCGCTAAGAACACCCCGCGGAGGGCAACAGCCGGCGGCCACGATCTGGCCCGTCAGCGGCGCGCACCACGCCCGGTGCTGGACCGCAGAGGAGAACATGCAGGGCTGTCCTCAGCCTCCGGGCCACCGAACCTAGCTACGGGTCCGGCTCACCTTGCGGGGACGCCCCAGCTCGACACCTGGAACCGAGGCCACCCGCGTGTGAGCGCGAGTGGCATCTCGCCCGTGCTTCTGTGGCCCCACTGATGTCAGTGGGGCCTGAGACGATAGAAGACGGGCGAAATCGCCCCCACGGGACAGCAGTTGACGACGGAGACAACGCGCACCATGAGACTGGCACTGAACAAGGAGTGGGCCGTCGGCGCCCGCATTGGGGGCGGCGGCTTCGGCGCCGTCTTCGAGGCAGAGGACACCGCCGGTGAGAAGGCGGCGGTGAAGCTCGTGCCCAAGGCTCCGGGCACCGAGCGGGAGATGCTGTTTACCGACCTGGACGGCGTCCGCAATGTGGTGCCGGTCATCGACAGCGGCGAGCACGAAGACCAGTGGGTGCTGGTGATGCCCCGCGCCGAGAAGTCCCTCCGTGATCACCTTGAGGAGCACGGCCGGCTGCCCCTCGACGAGGCGGTCGCCGTCCTGATCGACGTCGCGGAAACTCTCGCTGACCTCAAGGATCGCGAGATCGTCCACCGGGATCTCAAGCCGGAGAACATCCTGCTCCTCGGGGGCCGCTGGTGTCTGGCCGACTTTGGGATCGCCCGCTACGCCGAAGCCACTACCGCGAACCACACCTTCAAATTCACGGGCACCTTCGCGTACATGGCCCCTGAGCGCTGGAACAACCAGCGCGCCACCAGCGCCAGCGACATCTACGCGCTGGGCGTGTTGGCGTACGAACTCCTGGAGGGCGCCCCGCCCTTCACGGGACCGTACGAGCACGACTACCAAGATCAGCACCTGCACGGAACCGTACCGCCCCTCACCACCGCTCCACCTCTCCTGGCGGCGCTGATCACCGAGTGCCTCTTCCGGGCCCCGCAGGGCCGCCCGGCGGCTGGCAACGTGCTCGCCCGGCTGGGGCAGATCCCCGCAGTTCCGCTCTCTGGTGGGCTGGCCGCGCTCGCACAGGCCAACCAGGCCGCGGTCGCGCGCCAAGCCGAAGCCGACCGCCTAGCTTCGGCGCACGCCACCGAGGCTGACCGCCGCAAGGCCCTGCTCGAGGCCGCCACGACCTCCCACTCCTTCATCGCCGACGCCCTCCTCACAGCCCTCACGAATGCCGCCCCCAGCGCGGAGGTCCGAAAGGGAAACCTGGGCGGCTGGACCGTCCGGATCAACGACGCCCAACTGACGCTGTCCGGACCGAAGGAGAACACCGAGGTCTGGAGCACCCCCTCGACGCCAGCACCCTTCGACGTCATCGCGTCCGCGACCCTCTCCCTGCAAGTCCCCGCCAACCACCACGGGTACGGGGGACGCAGCCACTCCCTCTGGTACGCCGACGCGAAGACAGAAGGCCAGTACCAGTGGTTCGAGACCGCCTTCATGAGCACCCCATTCCGCCCCGTCACGGGCACCACGGACCCCTACGCGCTCAACCCCCACCACGAATCACGAACCGCCATCAGCCCGACCATGGGTATGCATCAAGTGGCCTGGCCCTTCACCCCCCTCGCTCTCGGCGATCTGGACGAATTCATCGAACGGTGGGCCGCCTGGCTCGCCCAGGCGGCGAACGGCCGACTGGCCCACCCCAGCCACATGCCCGAACGCAACCCCCAGGGCTCCTGGAGGACATGACCAAGAGGTTGTGCCACAGTCGGCGCAGCCCCTCACATTCCGTGACGCCGCCGGACACACCACGGGGCCCGGTGTTGAGTCGTGCTGTTCAGCGACCGCGTCGCGTCCGAGTCCTGCGGTAGCCGACGGTTGCTGGAAGGTGACACCTATCTTGTACGGCAGCTGCGATCGCGACCGCAACGGCGGCTGGCTGGCCTTCACAGCCGACCCTCTGCGCACCGACCTGGGCTGGTCCGTGCGCTACTACCCGAGCACAGCATGACCGTCGTGCTCCTGGACGACCGTGACAGCAGTCCGGCCGACGCCGATAGCCCCGGCGAGGTCACACTCACCACCGCATGCCGAGGGCATCGAGGACCTCGCGCCGGTCCTCGCTCAGCTTGGCGTTCCTGCGCCGGGTGTTGTCGAGCCACGGCCCCCAGCTTCACGACCGTCTGGCCGCCCTCCCCGCCCACACCGTCGCTGACGGTCTCAACCTGCTTCCGAGCGGGCCGCAGGTGGCCTTCGCGGGTGTGGAACTGGCGGGCTGCGCCGAGGTTGGTTTCCCATCGGTCGGTCTGTGAGCGCACCACTGGCCGCACCGGCACACCTGCGTCCGGGTCGACGCCGACGCTCTCCAGCAGACACTGCTGTGCCGGCACCAGCCTCTCCCAGCCGGCGCGCTGCGCGGCGGTCCAGGCGCCTCCGAGATCCTTGCCCTGGACGATCAGTTCACCCACCCTGGCGGGCAGGATGCCGCTGGCGCGGATGCGGCCTTCTCGCGCGCTCGACGCCCACCTGCTGCCGGGACACCGCTGAGGGATCGCCTGCCAGTTTCAAGATCAAGTCTTGTGCGCGCGCCACCCTTGTTCGCCACGTTTTCGCTCCTGCTCGCCAGGGTGTCGGGATCGCCGATCAGGGGGCAATACTGGATCGTGTCCACGTAGACCTCCTGTTGATGCAGGAGCCGCATAGTCCGCGGTGCCCGGGCTCTGGTGGCCTCCAGAGCCCGGGCCGGATGAGCGGAGCGTCGAGGCGGGTCCGGCCGATCATCTGCCGGTCGGGCCCGCCTACGCGAGCCCCACCGTGGCCGTCCGGCTGTGTCTTCGCCTCAACGCCTCAGCGTGCGAACTGAGCCGCACATCCTGCGATCGCGGTGACCGCCGTGAGCGCAGCTACAATCACCTGCGCCCGGCTGGCCGGGTCCCGCCGCTGCATGCGGCGGTCACCCTTCTTCCGCTTTCGCATGCCCACCTCCTTACCGAAGAGCCCAGATCCTGGGCGTGCCCAGCCCGGTTGCTGGGACAGGCAGGTCCGGTACAAAGGTGAGCAGTCTCAGAGTGGCCTCATCACCCAGTGGCACACCATCAGGCGCACCCTGGCGAACCCTGGCGATTAGTCGCACGGCAACGACCCCAACAGCCGCGCACACACAGCGAGTCGGCCGTGCGGGCATGCGGCCGACGCACGCCTCAACGACGCTTACCCGCACCTACCATCGCATGCCCAACTCACCCAGAGCAGTACGTCGTACCGGGCTCAGCTTGGCGGCCCTGCGCCTCGTGTTATCGAGCCACGCCCCCAGCTTCACGACCGCCCGGCCGCCCTCCCCGCCCGCACCGTCGCCGTCGCTGACGGTCTCGACATGCTTACGCGGTACCTGCAAGTGGCCTTCGCGGGCGTGGAACTGCCGGGCGGCGGCGAGGTTGGTCTCCCACCGGTCGTCCTGCGACCGCACGACCGGCCGCACCGGCCCGCCCTCGTCCGGGTCGGCCCCGACCGTCGCCAGAAGGTACTGCTGTGCCGGGACCAGCCCGGGCCACGCGGTGCGCTGTGCTGCGATCCAGGCGCCGAGGTCCTCGCCCTGCACGATCACCTCGCTCAGCTTGGCCGGGAGGGCGCCGCCGGCCTTCACGTGGGCCAGGAGCAACCGGTATTGGCGCTGCCAGGAGATGTCCCACTCCGGCGCCCACCCGGGATCGATCTCCTCCAGCGCCTCCCTGCGCTCGGGGGAGAGCTCCCCGGCGTACGAGACGCCCGTTTCCCCGTTCGCGCGACGTACGGCGTTCTCACGGGCCTTCCTGGCTGCCTGACGAGCGTTCTTCAGGAAGACCCCCAGGGGGAACCCGTCGACAACGGCTGTGGCCGGCGGCAGGCAGTGGCCGTGGACGGCGGCGTAGGCGCGGGCGACGTCGAGGCCGGCCTCCCACGCGGACGCGTGCACGGACCACACCATGCCCAGCTTCTCCAGCTCCTTCACGCGCGAGGCCTCCAGCGTGCCCGCGGCGTAGTAGCGGCGCTGATCCGCCACCCACACACCCAGGGGATGCCCGCCCACACCCGACCAGTCCTCCGGCGTGACGTACGTGAACGGCACCCGCAGCTCCTTCGCACCGGTCTCGCGCAGCCACCGCGTGGCCGCCTCGATGCCGCGCCGCCAGTACGCCCCCTCGGGGTCGATGACGCGCAGCTGCACGAACTGCGCCAACACCGCCGGGTCGCGCTCCCCACTGAACCGCAGCACCCCGGCAGCCTGCTCCGACACCGGCACCTGGCCCTCGCTGTCGTCGTCCTGGCCGTCCTCGCCGTCGCCCTCCAGGGCCTCCGTGTCGTCCGCGTCGGGAGCCGGGCGGCTGTTGCGCAGCCGGGGGTCCGCGAGGGCTTCCACGACGTCAGCATCGTGAGATCGCAACGCGGACAAGATCTTACTGAGAATGCCGTACGCGTCAGAGGTGAGCATCTCGTTCGGATCTTCGTCGGGCCCGAGGAACACGGGAACGATCAGCGTGGCGAGTTTTCCGTGCAAAGGATTCAACCGAAGTGCACGCCCTACCATCTGCACAATATCTACCATGCTGCCGCGCGCATCCGAGAAAAGCACTGCGTCACATTCTGCGGTATCCACGCCTTCACCGAGAACCCGAACGGAACTCAATACACGCAGTTCTGCGCGCACATTTCGGCCGGAATACTCGGGCCCTCCCAGGAAGTCCGAGGCGAATTCATCGAGCACGTTCCGGCGGTGTCCCGGGGCGTGCTCGCCATACAGCCAGTCCGCCCACACCTGCTCCACCGGCGGATACCGGTCCGGATCACTCCCGGCCAACCGGGCAGCGGTCACGGGCACCGAGGCCGCCATGGCCTCCGCCTCCTGCACCCGACTGTGGAACGACAGCACGCGCCGAAACCGCTCCGACACCGCGGCCCGCATCAACCCCGCCTGCACCGCCGCCAGCCGCGCACCACGCACGGCATCGGACCCGGTGGCCTCGGTGGTCAACGCGGCATACAGGTCAGGGTCACGGATGTCGAGACACAGCACCTGATACGGCGCCACGATGCCCCGGCCGATCGCCTCCGACAACGTCAACTTGTACGCCACCGGCCCGAACACCGGACTGCCGTCTTCCATCGACGCCACCAGACGCGGGCGTTCACCCTCCGCCTCCCACACCCGCGCGGTGGCCGTCATGTATAGCCGGCGCTCCGCGGGGATCTTCGTCTGGTCGTGCACGGCTGCCCACGGCTTCATGCCGTCACCACTCGTGCGGTGGGCTTCATCTACGACCATCAGGCTCCAAACACCCAGCCCAGCGGCATGCGCACGCTGCAGGATGCCGAGACCGACCGAGGCATACGTAGCGAAGACGGTCACCGTCTCCAGCCCCGCCATCCACGACACGAGCCCGTCAGGATCGGTCGTGCACGGCAAACCCTGACTCTCCTCCGCCCGCAGCGAGCACACCCCGACCATCGCCCCGCCCCGGCCCGCCCTGCGCCAGGCGCCGGCCATCTGCGTCAGCAGATCCAACGTCGGCACCAAAACAAGCACACGACGGGCAGAAAGACGTTGGGCCGACTCTGCGCCGATGAGGGACTTACCGGAGCCAGTAGCGGCGATTACCTGCGTCCTCAATCCTTCCGGCGGCATGCGGCCACCGGGCGGTGTCCCAAGAATGCGAACCACGTTGTCGACTGCCTCAGCCTGATGCGGCCGCAATTCCATGTGAGTCACGAGACCTCGCTTTGTCGGATTTGGGGAGGCACTACGGAGTCAATCCAGAATGGATCCAGATGCCGAATTTGAAGCGGTCGCCATACCGGGTATTTGTGGTTCGATTCTGGTCGCACCGAGAAGGGGAGGTATTCTGTCATCATCCCAGAACCAAGCCGGACATGGAAGTGACGCACCAAGGCTGGTCACAAGTGACCGGAACTGATCGAATCAGCACCGCGTCCCCGCACCCACTCAAGACAGTAGGGCGCCAACTCGAAAGTGAAGCAGGCGAAGGGGACATGACGCTCCGTCACGCCCCACCCGAGCTGCCCCTTCTGCTGTTGCCGCTTTTCTGGCACGCCCGGAGGGCGTGCCAGGTCCCGTACCGGACTGCGGAGCAGGCCGGTACGGGACAGGTCCGGGCCGGAGGCCGGACCGCCGGATCACGGAGTGGTCCGGTAGGCGGAACGGAGTTCCGCCGTTATTCCGGCGAAGCCGGAATCCGCCGCGTAGCGGCGGCGCGTCG